>NZ_RCZG01000001.1 GCF_006439015.1 Mycolicibacterium hodleri
TGCTTGCGCCACTCGCTGATCAACGATGAATACAAGCCCTCCCGCCGCAAGTACGCGCCACCTTCTCCGTGCTCGCATGCCTGCTCGTAGGCCGAGAGGTATGCAAGCTTGTCATCCGCGGTGAACGCGCGGCGTCGCCGCGGTCCGTCGGCTCGGGGGTGCGTCGGATCCATCCGTTCATTGTCATTCACGGCCGAAATCGTGGAACTGATCATCGTGTAGTCAATCCGTATCTCGCCCTGCGTCAGGCTGATTTGCTCTGAACCAGTGGACTCAACTCACCCTGACACGCAGGGGCAGCGGGAGCGTGATCAGGTCGGCGAAGACGAACGAGATCACTCCGCCGAAGCTGATCCCGCCCACCCACAATGCGGCTGCCAGCGGCACGTTCCCGATCGAGCACACGAACGCCAGGATCGCCAGCAGCGGTCCGAGTACCGCGTTCTCCAGTGAGGACCAGAATCCATGCCCGGTGAGGAACAGTGACTGCCACACCGAGGTGGGCACCAGGGTGGTGGCGAACCCCGCGACCAGAAAACCGATTACCAGTTCCTTGCGCAGCATCGTCAGGTCGCTGATCGTGTACCCAGCGGCGTCCGACCAACCGGCCCGGGTCCGCACCCGCTGCCAGCGGTGGTCATGTACCGCCTCGCCGTGGCTGTGGTCGTGCTCCTGGCTCGCAGCGTCTTTCGCACCGGCGGTGAGGCCAGCGCGGGCATTCTCGATCCACGCGGGCGGGATGACTCTGGGCAGCACCACGGCCAGTATCGCAATCATCATGGCGCCGCCGACGAACTCGGCCAAGGCGAACTGCCAGCCGATCAGCAACCACAGCACGATGCCCAGCTCCACCACCAGGTTGGTGGAGGCGAACATGAACGCCATCGATGAGGTGAAGTCGGCCCCACGTGCGAACAGCGACTTCGCCAGCGCCGCAGCAGCATACGAACACGACGAGGACACCATTCCCAGGAATCCGGCCTTGCTGACGGTGCCTGGGCGGTGATCACCAAGTGCGGCCTGCATCTGTCCACGAGACACGAAAGCCTGCACCGCGCCCGAGAGCCCGAACCCCAACACGAGGGCCCAGAGGGTTTCCCAAAACATGGAGAACGCCTCGTACAGGCCGCCCTGCACGGCGCTGAGCACGCTCATCGCCCACTCCCGGCAAGCGTCCCGGATGTCGGTCCGACGTTCGCCCCGCGACGAGATCTCCACATCGTGGCGAGTTCACCGATGACGAACCATATCCGGCCAAGGGGACCCGAATCACATTTCGGCACAGATGAATCCGCTTCACAGATCATACCGGCAGTATGCCCGCTGGGTGCGGGACCGTGCAGAGAGATATCCCAGGCCGGCGCCGTCGAGTTCGTGGTCATGATTGCTCCTGCGATCGAGGTGACTGTTCCTCTAGGCTGCGTCATCGTGCGACACAGAAAAAGATGCAGTCAGCGCTCACAGTGATCGGCGGTGGCGATCAATCCTCGGACGGCGGCCGCCGACGGGTCGAGGCGGCGAAGTGCGCCGGGACGTCGTGCCGGAGGTGGCCCGGTTGGGTGAGCCATCCAGGTGGGGGGTCGACCGTCAGCGCTAGATGTACGAAACGGGCGACCGCCGCGGTCTGCGCCCGGTCAGGATTCCACTGCAACGTGTAGGGAACCAGATGAGCAGGCGCGACCGGCCGCACCGTCGTGCCCGCTGGCGCACCGGTCAGGGACGCGATCATCAGAATCCAGTCGACGTCGCGCTGCGCGGGCCACGAGGTACCGGACAGGTCGGTCGCATCGAGCACCACGGTGGTCGGTGAGACGCCAGCGGCGTCCAACGCTTGGCGTTGGGCCAGCGCCCACGCCGGGAACAACGCATCGCTGGGAATACCCAGCCGGTCACGCGCCAGGTCGGTCAACGCCACGGTGTCGCGGTCGGCGAGGCGATGATCGCTACGCAAACCCACGAAGAGTGGCTCACCGCAGAACACTTCGCTGACCACCCCGGGCGGATCGGTCACCAGGCCGCAGGTGATTGCCACGTCGATGGTGCCGTCGGCAACGGCGCGAGCAAGATCCGGCAGCCACATCCGCGCCATGCGGAGTTCGACCTCGCTAGCCTTCGACTCCAATGCGTCACGCAGATGTGGCGCCAACACCGGTGCGACCGGCGGGGTGATGCCCAATCGGACGGTTCCCGCATCGCCGTGTGCGACGCGACGCGCCGCTGCCTTAGCCGCCGCGACGTCGTCGAGAATGACCTTGGCCCTGCCCAATAGCTCCACCCCTGCACCGGTCAAGGCGACCCGGCGGGTAGTGCGCGTCAACAGTGGGGTGCCGATCTCGCGTTCCAACCGGCGCACCAGCTCGCTCAGTGTTGGCTGGCCCATGTGCAGCCGCTGCGCGGCGCGCCCGAAATGCAGCTCGGTCGCCACGGCGACGAACGCCTCAAGCTGACGCAGCTCCATACGCCGACTTTAAGGCAACGTCGGATCGGCGGATCGTCGGCGGTGTCCGATCAGCTCGACCGACGCCTCCCACAGCCGCGCAGCGTTGTCCGGATCGAGGGCGTAGCCGGCGACGCCTCCCGCACGCCCGAGGCTCGCGGCACGCTCACTGACGATGGGCGCTTCATTGTTGTTCTCGAAGTAGCGTCCACCCACCCCATCGACTAGAGGGGACGCGGCGAGAAGCACCGCGGTCGAGGCGCCCTGCGGCACGGTCTTGCGGAACTCCTCCGGGGTTTGCAGCCCGCCGGTGTGCTGCTGCAATCCGGTTGCAATCGCGCCTGGATTCAAGGCGTTGGCCACCACGCCGTCATCAGCCCACCGGCGGGTGATCTCCACCGCGAGAAGGATGTTCGCGGTCTTCGACTGACCGTACGCCGCCCATGGGTCGTACGGGCGGAACCGGAAATGCAGGTCATCGAACACCACGGGCGAGAAGAGGTGCCCCGTGGAGCTCACCGATACCACCCGGGCGCCGGTCGCCGACACCAACGCGCTGTGCAATCCGAGTACCAGGGCGAAGTGGCCAAGGTAGTTGCTGGCGAACTGCATCTCCCAACCCTCCGGGGTCCGGGTCAGCTCGGGGATCGCCATCACGCCGGCGTTGTTGACCAAGATGTGCAGCGGGCCCTGCCACTGCTCGGCGAACGCGGCGACCGAGGACTGATCGGCCAGATCCAACCGCTTGACACCAATGGCGTCGTTGCCGGTGGCGCGCCGAAGATCGGCCGCCACCTGCTCCCCGACCTCGGGTCTGCGGACCGCCAGGGTCACCTCGGCACCTGCGGCCCCCAACGCCCGCGCCGTCTCGACGCCCAGGCCACTGGTCGCGCCCGTCACCACCGCCCGCTGGCCAGTCAGGTCCACACCGTCGAGGACCTCATCGGTCGTCGACCCGAATCCGAACCCAGTGGTGATCATTGCCATGTCACTGTCTCCGTTCCTGCCTCGTCGGCTGGTGCGCCCCGCGGTCCGCCGACCTCTGCTCGCCATCATCCACCACCCGCCCAGCTCATCCCGTCTCGTTCGACCACCGAATCCGGGATCGGCGGCGAGCGATTGGGCAGGCAGGAGGGCGATGGCGTTGTTACGCTCTGCCAAGCGGTGCATATTAGCCGGCACTATCGTCACCGACTCTCGATCGAAGCGAGGACGACCGTGAATACCTCTCTCTGCGTTAGGATCTGACGTGGCGCCCGTCCCGATCAGTCGCCGCCGCGCCATCGCGCTCGGGGGGCTCGGAGCGGTGGCCGTGGCCGGCGGTGCGACCGTTTGGTTGGCCGGGACCGGGGACGCCGGGACCGGAGCCGGCGCGGTCGCCGCACTCGGTGCCGAACTGATACAACCGCCGCTGTTGGATAGCCGCGACGGACGTTTGCAGGTAGAACTCACGGCGGCCATGGGGGCTCACATCGCGGGTCGCGATACGCACGCGCTGGCATACAACGGAAGCTCGCCGGGTCCGACGCTGCGAGTGCGCCCCGGAGACGAACTCGCCGTGCGCTTGATCAACAACCTCGACGAACCCACCAACTTGCACACTCACGGATTGCGGGTGTCCCCGTTGGGCAACAGTGACAACCCGTTCCTGGCCGTTGAACCGGGCACGTCGTTCGACTATCTCTTTCAGATTCCGCCCGATCATCCGGCCGGGACCTACTGGTATCACCCACACCACCACGGCATGGTGGCCAACCAGATCTTCGGCGGTCTGCTCGGCGCGCTGCTCGTCGAAGCACCCGGGCAGGAACCAGAGCTGCCGGCTGAGGCTGACCGGGTGCTGCAGGTCACCGACATCACCCTCGAAGACAACGGTGACGTCGCACATCCCAGCGTCATGGAACGAAACCATGGCCGCCAGGGCAACCTGGTCCTGGTCAATGGGCAGTATCAGCCCACGATCACCGCCGTCCCCGACGCCATGCAGCGCTGGCGGATCATCAACTCCTGCGTAGCCCGGGTCCTGGCGATCCGCCTTCAGGACCATCAGTTGCACCAGATCGCCCACGACGGCACCTACCTATCCACCCCGATCGCCAAGGACCAGGTGTTGCTCGGACCGGGTAACCGCATCGACGTCCTCGTCCGTCCCTCCGCCGTGGGGCGCTACGAACTCAGCGCCGAGCCGTTCGAACGCGGCAGCATGGGATCACAAAACGTCACGAGCGGAGCGGCCACTCTGGCCATCATGAACGTCGACGGAAGACCGGCCGCCCCGACGCCGTTGCCCGACGCCCTGCCCGCCGAAACCCCCACTCCCGGAGTCGTCGTCGCCCGACGTCAAATCGAATTCGAGATGAACATGGGCGGCCCGAACGGCGAAGGCGCCTCCTTCACGATCGACCGGCGCACGTTCGACCCCAACCGAGACGATCAGACCACCACGCTCGGTTCGATCGAGGAATGGACCGTCACCAACACCACCCCGCTCGCGCACCCGTTCCATCTTCACGTGTGGCCGTTCACCGTCCTGGCCAGCAGTGACGACGCCCCGCCGCTGGGGATACCCCAAGACGTCGTACTGATTCCCGCCAACGGCTGGGTCCGACTACGCATTCCCTTCACCAGATTCGCCGGACGCAGCGTCTACCACTGCCACATCCTCGACCACGAAGACCTCGGCATGATGGCCACCGTCAACGTCCAAGCCTGACGTGCCAGCAACACCATTCAACGACCCGGACGGCGGACACTGTCTGCTGTTTCAAACAACCGCGGATTTGGTTGAATTGTCTGGTTCAGCGGGTGTGATGTCGATGGGCCGTTTCGAGCGGCCTTCCCTAGTGGAACACCGCGCCGGCACGGACCAGGGCTACCAGGTGCGGGGCGTTGACCGCACGCCAACGGGCTTGTGCGGCGTCGATCAGCTTGTAAGCCAAGGCGATTCCCGCTACCCGCGAGCCGGGACCTTTGGTGATCTTCCCCTGACCAGGACGGAAGCATGATCACAGTGCCTTGCAGGCAGGTCGGAAGTAGTGCTCTTGCAAGTTCCCCGCCTGGATCGGCTGCGCCCAATCGAAGACATCGCGATTCCGTCGACGTAACAGTTCACCTGACATCAGAGCAGCAGCAGGGCCGCGACGTCGTAGGCAGTCATAATGCCGAATCTGGCGCATGTGTCGGAATGGCCGGAGAACCCGGCGGCCCTCGTCGGTCAAGATCGCAGAGCACTTGCGAGAGCTGTCGACCGGGTACGAGTCTGGGTGCAGCGAGTTGCCCCAACCAGGTGAACCACGACCAAAGGTCGATCTTCGACTTCCGTTGGAAGTCAAATGCGCGGCGACGTCCGCAGAGCTTGCCAGCTCGACACATCCGTGGCCAAAGACCGCGCCATCCGCCGGGTGATCATCACCGACGCCGGGATCGGCGGCCAGAGTCGCTGCCCTTGGCGGCGTCTGATTCTCGCCAAGGTGGCAGCCGCAGTGGTAATCGAGCTGAAACCCTCTGCGACAGTGGTGGTTACAAAAGTGCGACGCTACTTTTCCCAGCGGTCTGGCCCCGCACCGGGCCGTCGTCGTTGCTCCTCGGCGGAGTTCTGCACACGCCGCGTCCGGCGAACCGGATGACGGGTGGAGAAGTTATCGAGTCGGACGGCGTCTGATGCGACACCTTGGTACAGCCTTGATTGACTGAGCGCGGTTGGCTCCGAGTTGGGTGAAGTCAACAAACATATAACTATTTTGGGTTAGGCTGCAGCGATGGTCATCACCAAGAAGAGGGCAGTGATCGTCGCGGTGGGGGTGCTCGGTGCGACCCTCGGTGCGGCGGCGCCCGCAGGTGCCGATCCCTCCGACGACCAGTGCCCACTCTCCGTGACGATCCTGTGTCGATTCCTGCCGATCGCGCCCGGTCTCGACCACGACATTGACCTCACCCAGGGTCCGGGGTCCCTCAATGGGCAGGCTCTGCCCGAGATGCCACATTCTGGGCAGAGTCCGGAAGACGTGCCGCCGGCCCAGATTTGTCCAACCGGATGCGGCTAGAAAGGCTTCACCCGACTGAGGTCGATGCCTAGCCACCGTCGGGGGCGAGGTGTCCGCTGCGTGCTCTAGACCGTTGGCGGGGGACCCCGCGAGGGTCTAGACGCGGAACGCCGGTCGTGTTACCCGGCGCCGAAGACGTACCGGCGGATCATCGCCAACTCGGTACCGCTATCTGCGCCCGGCCAGCAGAGCAGCGAGAGCGTCACGCGTGCGATTAGTTCACAGCCGACGCCGTCGTCGACGTCGATACCCGACAGCAGGGCGATGCTGTCCGTAACCTGGGTGATCAGTGCGCTGCTCACGCTCCCCACAGTGGCCGGTCCCGTCAGCAGGGCAGCCGACACCGGATCCGTACGGATCGTGTCCAACGATGCGACGATTGCTCGGACCAGGCGCTCCTCGCCGTCAAGGTCAACCACAGACCCTGCCACTGAGGCGTTGATCCGGTCTATCGCCTCGTCGAGCACCGCGTCGCGCAGGGCTTCCTTGCCGCCCATCCGGCGATACACCGTCGCCCGTGAGCAGCCCGCCCGCACCGCGATGTCGTCCATGCTCAGTCCGTCGAAGCCGTTGTCGGCGACGGCTTGCGTCGCCGCTTCGAGAATTCGTTCGACGACACGCGACGGCCCGCCGTTCTCCGTTCGGTAGCGAAGCATCGCCAGGTGTGGCTCCTGTCGTCGCCCTGCGAGATCCAATTGCCGAGGAAATTGGATTTCGGCGGGCTGAGCGCGCTCATCGCGCACGGGTGCCACCGGCATGGTGCGCCCCTTTCTGCGAAGTACCTCTCGGAACGTGGAGAGAAAAGCAATATAGTTATATATATTACAGCCTGTTCGAGGGTGTCTGACAAGGTGCGGGTTGATCGCTCGGACCGAACCGCCGCGGGCATCGGGGGTGCTGTCAGTCGATGTGTCGGCGGATGTCGCCGACCGTGGCCGCCGAGGCTGCGATCCGACCACCTATCGAAATCGTGGTAGTCACCGGTACATCCGGAATCGCCTGCTGGACAGTGCTTGCGGCGCTACATTGTGATCAGCGTCCGGCGGCCGCGTGGGCGCGCGGAGAATTCGAGGTTGGTTCGTGAACATCCGACTGACGGTCCTCGCGGTCGTCCCACTGATCATTGGCAACTTCGCCGTGGGATGCTCGACGCCGCCTGCGGCGCCACCCCGCGCCGGAACCATCCCGGCCGGTACTGCAGAAGTGACGGTGAATGGTCAGAAACTCGCCACCTCAGAGGCGGTCGATTGCGCGTTCATTCAGTCGATGACGACCATCACGACCGGTGACAACGCAGCTGGGACGACGGTCGTCGTCGACAACGCAGACAAGCTTGAAGCCAAGTCGGTCGACATCCGTAATCTCGCTGGCTTCACCGGAAGCTACTGGCAGAGCTTGGGAGGCGACGCAACCGTCAGCCTGCTCGGCCGAACGTTCACGATCGCGGGTACCGCCGATGGGTTCAACGCGGACGATCCCAGCATGCGCACGCCGGGATCGTTCTCCATCAAGGCGAGCTGCTGATGGTCCCACGCTGCCGCGAGGTCGTCTAGGCGCGCGCATTTTCCAGGGGCGAACGCGGCGTCTCGGTGGCAGCGGGCATCCGCGCCACTCGGGTGGGCGTGACCCACACGAACGGCCCTGAATTGATGAACCGACCATCGGCCCCACGACCTGTCGGACGGGTGCCCGGCGTGCGGGCCGCCCTCCTCTGCCCCTAAGCCTTCCGCGGCCAGCCGCTGCGAAGCATCTAGCTGCACCCAATCCAACCGCTGCAGCCTGCGCCCTCTTCTTCGCGGCCCGAGCCCGGCCGAGATCTCCGGCGTCCCCCTCGCACCAGCCTGAACCTCGGTCGCCGGCGGAAGGAGTGACGTCATGGACGCCGGTGCATTTCGTGCTCGTGCACCGCGCGCGAGCAACTCCCGCGGCGGGGGAATTCATTTATCAATCGGGTGATGCCGCTTCGTCGGAGGTTGATTGTTGGACTCGCAATGGACCAAAATCGCTAAACAGATAGATAATTAACTAATACTGATTTGCGACGTCGTCCGGCGGTTTCCATCCGAACGTTCTATTGGATCCGCGCACGGCCGTGCCACCGCCATGGGATGCGGTATCCGCCGGGTTTGGCGTAACCACAGTCGGCTCGGCCGAGGGGACGCGCATCAGTCACCGTTCATCGTCTGCTCAGGTCTGAGTCGTGTTGAGCGGTCGGTAGTCGGCTGGCCGAATCCCGCGCACAGGCCAGGGGGTGCGCACGCTGTGAACCGTCGGACCGTGCAAATTCAGTTGCGTGCATTTGATCAACGTGTTGTTTGTCATTCCTGGATTTGAGGAATAGCGAATCCGCTTTTTGAAGCCGAGGACGAATTCGAATTCAGCAGTAGGCATTAAACAGCAATCGAGAATCGTTCATCAATGTCGTACTGTATTGCATGGAGTTTATGTCAAAGGGCTCCCCGCCGGGGGTGATACAGCAACGTCTCGCCCGGCTATGGCTAGCGCGCCGGGACCATACCGAAAGTCGATCCGGGGATTGCGTGCCGCCGGATGCGGCGAGGTCGACCGATACCGTTCCTCAACTGCGAAGACAGGGTTCTCACCGGGCTTACCGCCAACGCCAGGGCGTGTCGATGGCCGGTGGAGTAAGAACGCCACGTCTCGGGTGAGACGTTCGTGTCCGATCTGTCGCAATTGATTCGAGCAAATCCCATCGGAAATCCAGACCGACTCGGACGCGATAACGGAATCTGTTGCTAGGGCCGAAAACGGTGGTGTACGGTTCCTCGACGGCTTGTTGTGGGTTGAATCACATCGCCTATGCCGGCCATTAAGTAGTGATTCGCGAAGGGACCCGTCTTACATGAAGGAACGTGGACTATGGATGGCGGCCCCAGGTTGTTAGGAACCAGTGCCGCATCCAAACCCGTGCGGGCCTTGGGCGACTTCTTCGCCATGTGCCTTGACGTGGTGGTCTTCTTGTTCAAGCCGCCGTGGGCATGGCGCGAGTTCCTGCTTCAGACCTGGTTCATCGCGCGGGTGTCGTTGTTCCCCACCGTGATGCTGGCGATCCCCTTCACAGTCCTCACGACCTTCACGATCAACATCCTGCTCGTCGAGATCGGCGCCGCCGACTTCTCCGGCACCGGCGCGGCACTTGGCGCGGTGACTCAGATCGGTCCAATCGTGACGGTGCTGGTGATCGCGGGTGCGGGGGCCACGGCGATCTGCGCCGACCTCGGTGCCCGCACCATCCGCGAGGAGCTCGACGCCCTTCGCGTGCTGGGCATCAATCCCGTTCAGGCACTGGTGGTTCCCCGCGTCCTCGCCGCGACGCTCGTCTCGTTGATGCTGGCCTCGTTGGTGACGTTGGTGGGCATCATCGGCAGCTTCTTCTTCGCGGTGTACTTCCAGAACGTCACCCCGGGCGCGTTCGCCGCAGGACTCACCCTTCTGGTCGGGCCGACCGAGGTCATCATCGCCCTCATCAAGGCCGCGATCTTCGGTCTCGCCGCAGGCCTCATCGGCTGCTACAAGGGCATCTCCGTCGGCGGCGGCGCGCAAGGCGTCGGCGACGCCGTCAACGAGACGGTGGTTTTCACGTTCATGGCTCTGTTCGTCCTCAACGTGATCGCCACCGGCGTCGCGGTCAAGGCGACGTTCGGAAGGTGAGCAGATGACCGCGAGCACGCAGTATCCGCGCTTACGCAAAACTTTCGGTGGCGTGGCCGATCAGTGGAACCAGGTCGGGCGGCAGACCCAGTTCTACGCGCAGACCATCAAGGGTCTGGGCGACGCATTCGTGAAGTACCAGAGCGAGTTGATCCGACTCATCGCACAGATGAGTCTGGGCAATGGTGCGTTGGCGATCATCGGTGGAACCATTGTCATCGTCGGGTTCCTGACGTTCTCGGCCGGAACGCTGATCGCCATCCAGGGCTACACCCAGCTCCAGGAAGTCGGCGTCGATGCGCTGGCCGGCTTCACCTCGGCATTCCTCAACGTGCGGTTGGTGGCGCCCCTGGTATCCGGCATCGGCCTCGCCGCGACGATCGGAGCCGGCGCAACGGCGCAGCTCGGAGCGATGCGGATCAGCGAGGAGATCGATGCGCTCGAGGTGATGGGCATCCGTTCGGTCGCCTACCTGGCGTCAACCCGGGTGGCGGCCGGCGTGATCGTCGTCATCCCGCTGTACTGCATCGCGGTGCTGACAGCTTTCCTGTCCACCCGGATCGGGGACACGTTCATCTACGGCCAGTCGACGGGTGTGTACGACCACTACTTCAACACCTTTCTGAACCCCTATGACCTAATTTACTCATTCCTGCAGGCGATTTCGATGGCGATCGTCGTCATGCTGGTGCACACCTACTACGGGTTCAACGCCAGCGGCGGACCCGCCGGCGTCGGTGAGGCGGTGGGTCGGGCCGTGCGAACGTCGCTCGTCGCCGCGGTCTTCGTGACCTTGTTCGTGTCCCTTGCGATCTACGGCCGGTCCGGCGGCTTCAACCTTTCGGGTTAGGACTATGGAATCCTCACGAAGTGAAGGCTGGTTGAAGCCAGGATGGTGGACGTTGATCCTCCTGGTGCTCATCGTCGGCATGATCCTGCTCACCTTGGCGATGTTCAACGGCAGCTTGAAGTCCTACACACCGGTGACGCTCACCTCGGACCGCTCCGGTCTGGTGATGGAGGACGGCGCGAAGGTGAAGTTGCGCGGTGTCCAAATCGGCCAGGTCAAGAACATCCAGTCAGGTCGCAACGCGGTCAGCCTCACGCTCGAGCTCGACCAGGACCAGCTGAAGTACGTTCCGGCCAACGTCGAGGCCCGGATCCGGGCGACCACCGCGTTCGGGGCCAAGTACGTGGACCTCATCTACCCCGAGAATCCGAGCAGTGCGCGGCTTGCCAGGGGCGCGGTCATTCAGTCGGAGAACGTCAGCACCGAGGTCAACACGGTGTTCCAGAATCTGACCGGGGTGCTGAAGCAGATCGACCCGGCCAAGTTGAACGGTGTGCTGTCGGCTCTTGCCGAAGGCCTTCGCGGGCAGGGTGACACGCTGGGCCAAGCGATCTCGGACGGCAACGAAGTCCTTCTGCAGCTCAACCCGCGCTCCGAGACGGTGCGACGGGACTTCCAGTCGCTCAAGGGTTTCAGTGATACCTATGCGGCTGCGGCACAGAACATCGTGACCGTGCTCGACGCGGCCAGTACCACCAGCACGACCATCGTCGACAACGCCAAGCAGCTGGATTCGTTGCTCCTGAACCTGTCCGGGCTGTCCAACTCGGGCATCGATCTTCTCGGGGCGAGCAAGGACAACCTGGTCAAGAGCGTCAATAAACTCGAGCCGACCACTCGTCTCTTGATGAAGTACAACCCAGAGCTCACCTGCGTGCTGCTCGGAGGCAAGGGCGTCATCGACACCGGCTTCGAAGACGTCGCCGGTGGCTCGAACGGCAAGTCAGTGATCCTCGACGTCGCGCTGCTCGCCGGCGACGACCCGTACAAGTATCCGGAGAATCTGCCGTTGAACGGTGCCAAGGGTGGGCCGGGTGGCAAGCCCGGGTGTGGCTCGGGTCCGGACGTCGCGAAGAACTGGCCCGTCCGCAACCTGATCACCAACACGGGCTACGGCACCGGTCTGGACAACCGGCCCAATCCGGGCATCGGCTTCCCCGGCTACGCCAATTACTTGCCGGCCACCCGCGGCACTCCCGAACCGCCGAGCATCCGCAACCAGCGCGGTGGACCTGCTCCCGGACCGATTCCCTACCCGGGTGCCCCGGCCTACGGTGCGCAGCAGTACGCGCCGGACGGCACACCGCTGTACCCGGGTCTGCCGCCGGCCCCGCCGCCGGGTGCGCCACGTGAAGTTGGCCCACCGCCGCCCGGATCGGAACCGTTCTACGTTCCGTTCCCCGCGGATGTGCAACCGACGCCGGCGTTCCCCATTCCGGTGCCGGCGGTTCCCTCACCGTGACTGCCGCGCAGTCAGGGACTCGACACGCAGGGACTCGACCAGCAGGAGGGCATCGACCGTGAAGGACAACTTGGGCGGTGCGATCTGGCGCCTGGCCATCTTCATCACGGTCTGCGCCTTCGGGATCTTCGCGATGTTCGCGATCTTCGGGCAACTCCGGTTCCAGTCGGAGAAGACCTACGGTGCCTTGTTCACCAACGTGACCGGCCTCGAAATCGACCAGTTCGTCCGCATTGCGGGTGTCGAGGTCGGCAAGGTCACGAACATCTCGATCCAGCCGGATACCACCGCGCTCGTCGAGTTCAACGCGGACGACTCGGTGGTGCTGACCCAGGGAAGTCGCGCGGTCATCCGCTATGACAACCTGATCGGTGGCCGCTATCTGGCCCTCGAGGAGGGCGCCGGTGCGACAAAGCGACTCAACCCGGGGGACACGATCCCCTTGGCCCAGACGTCGCCCGCGTTGGACCTGGATGCCCTGATCGGCGGTTTCCGGCCGCTGTTCCGGGCGCTGGATCCCGACCAGGTCAACGCGCTGACCGGCCAGCTCATCGCGGCCTTTCAGGGGCAGGGCGCGACCTTGGCGTCGTTCTTCAATCAGACTGCGGCACTGACCAATACCCTGGCCGACCGTGATCAGCTCATAGGGCAGGTGATCGTCAACCTCGATTCGGTGCTTGGCTCGCTCGGTGATCAGAGCACGCAGTTCGCCAAGGCCGTTGATTCGTTGTCGGGGCTGGTCAAGACGCTCGCTGACCGCAAACAGGACCTAAGCAACACGGTTGCCTACGCGAACAATGCGGCCGGCGGCATCGCCGACCTGTTGGCACAAGCCAGGCCGCCAGCGAAGAAGGTGGTGACCGAGTTGGACCGGACGGCGGGCAACGTGGTCGCGGACAAGGACTTCCTGGACAACCTGTTGGCGACGCTGCCGGATGCCTACCAGGTCATCGGGCGCCAGGGGCTGTATGGAGACTTCTTCTCCTTCTACCTGTGCGACATCGCCCTGAAGCTCAACGGCAAGGGAGGACAACCGGTGTACGTGAAACTGGCCGGCCAGGACAGCGGCAGGTGCACGCCACGATGAAGACCTTCGCTGAGCGCAACCCGTTCGTCATCGGTGCCATCGGCATCGGCGTCACCGCCGTCCTCATCACGACGGCGCTCAACTACGACAAGCTGCCGTTCGTCGACCAGACCACCGAGTACTCCGCGTACTTCGCCGAGGCCGGTGGATTGATTCCCATGGCGCCCGTACAGGTTTCGGGCTTCCGGGTAGGACAGGTGAAGAGCGTCGAACTCGACGGGCCTCGAGTCTTGGTTACCTTCAAGGTCAACGATGACATTCACCTGGGTGACCGGACCGAGGCTGCGATCAAGACGAAGAGCCTGCTCGGCGCGAAGGTCCTCGAAGTTACGCCGCGCGGTGACGGTGAGCAGTCGGCGCCGATCGCGATGGATCGCACGCGCTCGCCCTACCAACTTCCCGATGCGCTAGGTGACCTGACGTCCGCCATCAGCGGTCTCGACACCCGTCAGGTCTCGGACTCGCTGGCTGTCCTGGCCAATACCTTCTCCGAAACGCCGCCGTCGCTGCGGGTGGCAGTGGCGGGTATTGCCCGGTTCTCCGACACCCTCGACAAGAGGGACTCCGAACTCCGAAAGCTGCTGTCCAACGCCAACAAGGCGACGGGGGTCCTCGCCGAACGCAGCGACCAGATCGTCGGCCTCGTCAGGGACACGAATGCCCTGCTGGTTCAGTTGCAGAGTCAAAGTGCTGCGCTGGATCAGATCTCGGCCAACCTGTCCGCCGTCGCGACGCAGATCAAGGGTTTCATCGGCGACAACCGCAGCACGCTGAGGCCGTCCCTGGACAAGCTCAACGGTGTTCTGGCCATCGTCGACAACCGCAAGGCGGAAGTGCAGAAATCGATCAAGGGGCTCGTCCACTATGCGACCTCGCTGGGTGAGTCGGTGTCCTCCGGGCCGTTCTTCCAGGCCTATGTCGCAAACCTCCTTCCCGGCCAGTTCGTGCAGCCGTTCATCGACGCCGCCTTCTCCGATCTCGGTCTCGATCCCAGTGTGCTTGCCCCGACAGACATTACGGACCCGCAAGTCGGCCAACCGGGGACGCCGCCGCTGCCGGTGCCGTTCCCCCGGACCGGTCAGGGTGGCGAGCCGAACCTGTTCCTCCCCGACGCGATCACGGGCAATCAGGATCCCAACCTGCCCGTTCAGTCCCCCGGCCGCTACCCGTACCGGGAGCCGTTGCCGGCACCACCCCCCGGCGGACCGCCACCGGGTCCGCCCGCGCTGGCTCCCCCCGAGCAGCAGTCGGCGAACCCACCACAGGCCCCTGTCGACTTACCTGCCCCAGGT
This sequence comes from Mycolicibacterium hodleri, assembly GCF_006439015.1. Taxonomy (GTDB): domain Bacteria; phylum Actinomycetota; class Actinomycetes; order Mycobacteriales; family Mycobacteriaceae; genus Mycobacterium; species Mycobacterium hodleri_A. The sequence continues at coordinate 14,844 of NZ_RCZG01000001.1, forward strand.
GCCGTTCCCGCTGCACCATCCACGCCCGTACAGGGCACCGGCCCCGCCCCGGGACCGACCGCCGGAGGTGAGGGATGAAGGCGCCGCGCTACACCCGGATAACACTGGCGGTAGTGCTGGCGGTGCTGCTGGTGGGCGGCCTCTTCACGGTCACGACCTCGAGCACGGGTGCCAACCGCGTCCACGTGGTCGGCTACTTCGCCAACAGCAATGGCATCTTCGTCGGCGACGAGGTGCGCATTCTCGGTGTGCCCGTCGGCAAGATCGAGAAGATCGAGCCAGAGCCGCAACGGGTCAAAATGAGCTTCTGGTACGACGAGAAGTTCCAGGTGCCTGCCGATGTCATGGCGGTCGTGCTGTCGCCGTCGATCGTCAGCGTGCGTGCGATCCAGCTCACGCCCGCATTCACGAGCGGACCCGAGATGCGGGACAAGGCGGTGATCCCCGAGGATCGCACCGCGGTCCCGATCGATTTCGACGATTTCAAGGTCCAGTTACAACGCTTGACCGAGACACTGCAGCCGACGGAGCCCGGCGGCGTCAGTACGCTCGGTGCATTCGTCAACACAGCCGCAGACAATCTGCGCGGTCAGGGTGCCAATATCCGCGACACGATCATCAAGCTGTCGCAGGCGTTTTCGGCCCTTGGCGATCACAGTGATGACCTCTTCACCACCGTCAAGAACCTCTCCATACTGGTGGACGCCCTCCAGAGCAGTCAGGATCTCTTGCGCAGCCTGAATCAGAATCTGGCTGCGGTGACGGGCCTGCTGTCCAACGATCCGAACGAACTCGGGAATGCCATCGCCGACCTCAACAACGTCGTCGGTGACGTGCGGAGCTTCGTCGCCGACAACCGCGAGTCCCTCGGCACTACGTCGGACAAGCTCGCTTCGGTGTCGACCACGCTGGTTCAGAGCCTGGACGACATCAAGCAGGTGATCCACGTCGGCGCACCGGCCTTCTCCAACTTCCTCAATATCTACCAACCGTCTCAGGGTGCCCTCACGGGTAATCTCGCGACCAACATCTTCGCCAACCCGCTCCAATTCATCTGTGGCGCAGTGCAGGCGGCGTCCAGGCTGGGTGCCGAGCAGTCGGCGAAGCTGTGCGTGCAGTATCTGGCGCCGATCCTCAAGAACCGGCAGATCAACAGCTTCCCGCTCGGGGAGAATCTCTTCGTCGGAGAATCGGCCCGCCCCAATGAGGTGACCTACAGCGAGGACTGGATGCGTCCGGACTACATCCCGCCGCCGGGTTCGGCGCCGGGCGGAGCGCTCCCCGCTGAGGTTCCTGTGGTTCCGCTACCTGGCGATCCGACGGCGCCACCACCGGCGTCCGGTCCGCTGCCGCCGGCAGGTGCCCCGTTTACCACGTTCGGTGAGCCCGCCGATCCCTATCACGGCGATCCGCCGTTCGTCCAGGCCCGAGTGCCGGATCCGTTACCATCTCTGGCGCCGGTACAGACCGATCCGACCGCTGGCCTGCCAGGGCTGATGGTGCCTGCGGGAGGTGGATCATGAAGCGCGCGTGGCGATGTGGCATCCGGATGACGGTCGTCGCGACGGCGGCGGCCATCGTGATGGGTCTGTCGGGTTGCGCGGGCTGGCAGGGCGCCAACTCGCTGCCCCTGCCGGGGACAGAGGGAAGTGGACCCGGGGCCTACACCATCCAGGTGCAGTTGCCCGACGTCGACAACATCGAGCGAAACTCGCGGGTGCGCGTCGGTGACGTCACCGTCGGCAAAGTCACCAAGATCGAACGCCAGGGCTGGAATGCCCTGCTGACGATGTCGCTCAACTCCGACGTCGACCTGCCCGCCAACGCCACCGCCACTTTGGGGCAGACCAGCTTGCTGGGATCGCTGCACGTGGAGCTGGCTCCACCGAAAGACGTTCCTGCAGAGGGCAAGCTGCACGACGGCTCGCTGATACCGCTTTCTTCGGGGAGCGCGGTACCCTCGACGGAGCAGACGCTGGCCGCGGTGTCGGTGTTGCTGAACGGTGGCGGCATCGGTGACATCCAGGAGATCACCCGGACGTTGAGCACGGCGTTCATGGGCCGCGAGGGCGACCTCCGCAGTCTCATCGGGCAACTCGATACGTTCGTCACCTATCTCAACGATCAGACCGGCGACATCATCGCCGCCACCGACAGCCTCAACAATCTGGTCGTGCAGCTCGCGGCCCAGAAGCCGGTGATCGACAGGGCACTAAAGACCATCCCGGACGCCCTCAAGGTGCTCAACGACGAGCGGCAGACCTTCGTGGACGCGGTGGACTCGCTGGGAAAGTTCGCCGCCCTGGCTGCCGACTCGGTCAATCAGACCAAGGATAACCTGGTCAAGGAGTTGAAAGACCTTGGGCCCGTGCTGCAGTCGCTGGCTGATGCCGGTCCGGCACTGACGCGGTCGCTGGACTTCTTCTCGACCTTTCCGTTCCCGAGGCCGACCCTGTCGAAGTGGCTCCGCGGCGACTTCGCCAACCTGACTGCAGTCATCGACCTGACACTGAGCCGTCTCGACGCAAGTCTCCTGACCGGCACCCGCTTCGAAGGCGAGCTGACCGAGCTCGAAATGCAGTGGGGCCGGACCATCGGACAAATGCCCAGTCCCTACACCGCACGCAACCCACTGATCGTTCCCTACCACTTCAATCAGGGGCCGTGACATGTACATCACCCGGCGAACCGTCATCCAGCTGAGCATCTTCCTCGTGGTGTCGCTGGTCGGATTGACGATAATGGCCTTTGGATACATTCAGGTGCCGAGCCTATTCTTCGGCATCGGGCGGTACACCGTCACCCTCGAGCTCCCCGAGGCCAGTGGGCTCTACAAGCGGGGCAACGTCACCTACCGCGGCACCGAGGTCGGGCTGATCGAGAACGTCACCCTCACCGATACCGGTGTGCAGGCCGAGTTGTCTCTCGACTCCGACGTCAAGATCCCGTCGGACCTCGTTGCCGAGGTGCATAGTGTCTCGGCGGTCGGTGAGCAGTACGTCCAGTTGCTGCCGAAGAACGACACGTCCGCACCTCTGAAACAGGGCGACACCATCCGCAGCGGGGACACCTCTGCGCCGCCGGACATCAATGCGTTGCTGGATGCGACCAATCGTGGGTTGCAGGCCATCCCGCGCGACAACCTCAAGACCACGATCGACGAGGCCTACACCGCATTCGCCGGACTCGGACCCGACATCGGTCGATTCATCCAGGGCGGTGCCAACCTGGCAACAGACTCGAAGAAGAACCTCAACGAGCTGACCAACGTCGTCGACAACGTCGGGCCCATCCTCGACACCCAGACCGACACCGCTGACTCGGTGCAAGCCTGGGCAGCTCATCTGGCCGCTGTCACCACTTCGCTGAAGAACAACGACGGGGCGGTTAGCGGGGTGCTACAGAACGCGCCGGCAGCCGCCGACGAGGTACGCGCCCTGTTCGACCGCCTGCAGCCGTCGCTGCCGATTTTGTTGTCGAACCTGGTAAGCCTTGCCGATGTGGGCGTTGCCTACCGGGCCAACCTGGAGCAGCTCCTCGTCCTGCTCCCGCAAGGCGTCCAGATCATTCAGGGCACAGGAGTGCCCAACCGAGACACCAAACCGGATTACAAGGGCGCGTTCCTGAGCTTCAACCTGAACATCAACCTGCCCAAACCCTGTACGACGGGGTTCCTGCCTCCCAGCCAGATGCGCTCGGCCGCGAAGACCGACTATCCCGACTTTCCGAAGGGTCTCCTGTACTGCCGGACGCCGCAGGACGGGCCGAACAACGTGCGCGGCGCGAAGAACTATCCGTGCGAGACCCGGCCGGGCAAGCGTGCGGCGTCGGTGAAGCTGTGCGAGAGCGACCAACCGTACGTGCCGTTGAACGACGGATTCAGCTTCAAGGGTGACCCCAACGCGACGTTGACCGGTCAATCGGTTCCGCAGTTCGAACCCGGCGAACCGATCCCGCCCGGGTATGCCGCCGACGCGCCCCCGCCCGCGGCACCGGTGCCCGACGGCGCGCCGCCGCAGCCCGAGGCGTTACCGCCACCGCCGATCGCGGTTGCCCAGTACGACCCCGCGACCGGGACGTACGTCGGGCCGGATGGCAAGGTCTACACGCAGGCCAACTTGGCCAGGAATGCACCAGAGGAGCAAACATGGCAAAGCATGATGCTGCCGCCGAAGACGAACTGAGCGACGCCGCGAATGGGGCCGACTCCATCGCGGAGAGCGCTACCGACGATCTCGACACGCTCGACCATGAAGCCGAAGCCGAGGAGGAGAGCCCGTCCGACGTGAAACGGATGTCGTCGGCGAGCGTGGCGATGCTGGTCGGTCTGGTGATAGTCGTCGTGGCGGTCGCGCTGACGGGCTTTCTGGGGTACCGGGCGTTTCAATCACAGCAGATCGAGGATCGGACCAACCTCTTCCTGGGGGTCGCACGTCAGGGCGCGGTGAATCTGACCACGATCGACTGGCAGGAAGCCGACTCCGACATTCAGCGCATCCTGGATTCGGCGACCGGGACCTTCTACGACGACTTCTCCAAGCGGTCCCAACCCTTCGTCGAGGTGGTGAAGCAGGCGAAGTCGAAGTCCGTGGGCACGGTGACCGAAGCCGGCGTCGAGTCCGAATCGGGTGATCAGGCCCAGGTTCTCGTCGCGGTCTCGGTCCAGACCACCAGTGGCGGTGCAGCCGAACAACGACCGCGCGCGTGGCGGATGCGGATGGACCTCCAGCGGGTCGGCGATCAGGCCAAGGTGTCCAATGTGCAATTCGTGCCGTGATCACGGGGACGACGGAGGCCGGCGATGACAGTCCAGACGACGAGCAGGTTTCCGAGATGACGACGACGCCCCTGGACCACGACCAGGACACGCTGAACGTCGCCGACCCCGAGGCGGCCGTCGACGCCGACTCGGCACCGAAAGACCCTCCACACCAGGTTGATTGGAAGCGCGTCGTGACCTATGGGCTGATACCGGCCCTCGCGTTGGTCTTGTTCATGGGTGCGGGCTATCTGAAGTGGCTGGACACCAGGAACCGCGATTCGCAGATCGCGGGTGCGGAATCGGTACAGGTTGCGCGTGATTCGACGGTCGCGTTGCTGTCCTACACGCCGGCCGATGTGGACAAGCAACTCATCGAGGCCCGTGATCGGCTCACCGGGGAGTTCCGGAAGTCGTACACCTCGCTAACCAATGACGTGGTGATCCCCGGCGCCAAGCAGCAGCAGATCACGGCGGTCGCCACGGTGCCTGCAGCCTCTTCGGTGTCGGCGAGCGTGGATCACGCCGTGGCACTGGTGTTCGTCAATCAGACGACGACCGTGGGGTCCGGGGCGCCCACCGACCTGGCGTCCACCGTGCGGGTGACGTTGGACAAGGTCGACGGGCGTTGGCTCATCTCCCAGTTCGACCCCGTCTGACGCGGATCTCGGCTATGTCGGTGAACATCAAGGGAAGGCGCTGAAGTGAATTCAATGGCCAGTGCTGTACGGATGACGGTTCTGCCCGTGACGATTGCCGTGGCGATGGCTGGTCTCAATCTTGCTGTCGCACAGGCAACTCCGGACCCGACGACCCAGGCTTCGTGTGCTTACACTCTTGCATCGCCGACCGTCGTCAAGGTTTCCGGGACGGACATGGTGACCGCAACGCTCACGCCCGGCCCGTGCACGGGGAGAATATCCCCGAACTCGATCACCGTGTGTGTCGAAATGCAGGGCGGTTCGAGGCCGCAGTGCGCGACCCACCCCTACTTCGACCCCGTGCGGGCCTACTTCGCCCCGTACCGCCCGGGTGCCACGTATCAGTCAACCGGGCGGGGTTGCGGGAGTGTCTTTCCAACGGCCGATGAGTCGTGCGTGTCCCTCGGTCCGTACGCGGCGACGTTGTAAGGCTTGGCGCCCCTTGATCAGGCCGGAGTGCCGTAGACGGCGACGACCACACTGCGGTCCAAGCTGTTCTCCGACCACACCCCGATCGCGGTATGGCTGCAGTCCTGCATGGCGGCACGCGAAGGCGGGTCCCACCACCACTGACCGAGGATGTCGATGCCGTTGATGGCGAGCGACTGATTGATCGCCACGGTCTCGGCGACTTGGCCGGCGAACCCTGCAGCTTGCGCCCGGTCTTGAGGTGTCGAGCCGTCCGTACCGATATCGCCGTTGATGTCGTGATTGTTCAGCAGGTCCAACGTCTGTCGCTGAGCGGCGTCGACGAGGCGCCCGTCCAGTCGGGGATCTGTGGGACAGCCGTTCTGTTTCTGGGCGGTGTAGATGTTTCCGAAGACACTGCTGTTGAGCCTCTTGTTGTCGGCGTGGGCGGTGGGCATCGCGACTGTCCCGGCCGCAACCGCCAACAGACTTGACAAGATGAGCGCTCGGCGCCGAGTCGTCATCGTGGGTGTCATGGCCCACCTTCCGGTGTTCGTAGGAACTGTGTTTGCCGAGACTTTACTTCGTTCAACTCGAATGAGGTAGATGTATTAAGCTTTCGCCGGTGCTCATCGGTTAGCCCGGTGGTGGTTGGTAGCCTGCTGCCGAGTTTCGCAATTGCCAGATCTCCGCGGGGCACAGGATGCCGACGGCATACGAGACAAGGTAATTCGCCGCAAACTCGTCGTTCGGAAGGACGTCGCTCTTCACGTCACCCATGATCTGTGGGTAGGCCTCGCCGTTGCGCACCTTGTCGCAGATCCCGTAGCCGTAGCCGATGGCGTCATTGTTCGGAAAGGCGTAGTGTCTACGCGCCACCACGTCATAGGTGTACTCCACCTCGGGTGCTGGAGCGGCATGCGCCAGTGGTGCCGGCGTCTGCGTGATGACGCCGAAGGCAGTGCCGGCAACGATCACGGCGATTAGCGGTGTGCCACGCTTCATGATGACAGCCTAGGTGGTTGCTTTGCGAGATACTAGGCTCGCAAGTGAGATGAAGTCCTATGCCACTGGATTATTGGTTCTGTTCATCGCCGTCGTGGTGAGCGCGTGCGGGGGCGTCGATGCGCCGGACCAAGCGCCGAGGTCGACGGATCAGCCGGCCATCACCGGTGCGCCCGCCGGTTTCAACACGGACGACGTCGCCTTTGCGAACGCCATGATCACGTCCTATGAGCAGAGCACGGAACTGACCGACCTCGTGTCCGAGCGCTCCACTGATCCGAATCTCGTTGCGCTCGCGGCCGACATCGATGCCGCGCAGCGTCCGAACCTCGAGATGGTGAAGGTGTTCCTGGTGCAATGGAACGCGGACTCTGACACCAGCCCCGATCAGAGCACACAGGGCAACCCGGTGGCGGGTGTGATCGACGATGCCACGATGGCCCGCTTGAAGTCGTTGAGGGGCCCGGAGTTCGACGCACTGTGGCTGCCGTCGATGATCGAGCACCAGCAGGGCGCGGCGGCGACGGCCGAGGCGGAGACCGCGCACGGCGCGAACGTCGACGCCGTGGCGACGGCAAGGCAGCTCGTCGGCTCGTACCAAGCGCAGATCGCCCGGATGCAACAGGCGCTCGCCGGCCACTAGGCCGCGAGGTCGAGTGATACCCGGCGCGGGCGGTTATTCTGAGCGGTCGCGGCGCAGCTGATCGGCGAGATTGCTCAAGGCCTCCAACGCCTCGTCGACCGCTTGTTCGACCTCCATGGTGCGGGAAAGGTGTTCTCCACCCGAGCCGTTCGTCGCGGCCAGAGCCGGAATGATGAAGTGGCGGAAGCGTCGCCGCGTCTCGTCGTCGGACCGACCGATCTCCTCGGCGGCGCGATAGGTCTGCTCGACTAGGAAGTCGACCATCTCCCCGATCCCGATCCCGATGTCGGTGCGCACCTGCCCACTTCGCTGGCCTTCGTCCAGCACCGGCCCTATCGCCTCCACGGCGACCTGGTGCACGCGCGGGTCGTGCACCGACTCCGAGTGTTGAGCGATCAGGGCGGCGATCGACGGGTCCGACGGCAGTTCCCGCGCCGTGTAGACCAACGCTGTCTCGAGCTTTGCGAAGACGCCGGTCTTCGTCGTCATCAGCGTCGCCACGGCCGCCGTATGCCGACGGGCACGTAGTCGCGCGACCTGCACCAGCATCTCCGAAACACTGCCGAGCTGCCGGAACGCCGTCGCCCGCGAGACGCCAGCGATCTTGGCGACCACTTCCATCTGCACCGCGTTGATGCCACGCGATGCTATCTCGGTGTCGGCCGCCCTGATCAGTCGGTCCTTGACGGTGCCGTCGTCGGCAGCGGTCATGTCGACGGCAGTCACAGAGCCGAGATTACGTGATCGCACCGGCAATCTTGAGCCCTATGAGTCGGTCGTCGTCGACTCCCAGTTCGCGCAGGACGTCGTCGGTGTGCTCGGCGAACCGAGGGGCGCGCACGAGGTCGGCTGGGTCGTCGTCGAACTTCACCGGGTTGGCGACCAACTGTTGCGGGTTTCCCTCGGCATCAACGATGTTGGCGATGCGCCCGTTGGCGGTCAGGCCTTCGTCGTGCGCCAGCTCCCACGCGTCCTGCACCGGCGCCCACTGCCCGGTGCCCTTGCCCAGCGCAGCCCTGCAGTCGGCGAAGCTCAGGGCGGCGATGGCGTCGTGCACGATGCCGTAGGCGATGTCGGCATGTGCGGCCATCGATTCCAGTGAGCTGAACCGCTGCGGCGGAGCAGTTCGTCGAACTCCGGTCGCACCTCGGAGTTGTCGAGCGCCATTCCGACGCTTCGCTTTCCGCGGTTGGGCGCTTCCATGATCGGGGCGAAGGAGGACCCGGGCTTGGACGCCGCCGCACCGAGGACCTTGACCAGTCCACGTTGCGCGTGCCCGGTTACGGGATGCTCGAACTTGACGACCTCGGCACCCCGGTCGCGAGCACGGCACCCGCGGACGGCACGTAGGTGAACTGTGCCACCTCGAGCACCCGGACTCCGTCGAGCGGCTTGCGCATCAGACGTCCCACACCAGCGGAAGGCTCTCCAACCCCAACTGGCTTCCACTCTCGAGCATCTGCGCATATTCGTCGAGCTCGGAGACCGGGAGCCCCATCATCTCGAGGAAGATGGTGGTCGGAAACCGTGTCGCGAAGTCGGCCATGAAGTCGCAGGAGCCGCGGGCCGCCAGCTCATCGATGAGGTCGATCGCGCGTTGCCGCACAGTCGATTCCATGCGCTCCACCGCGCCGGGGGAAGGAGCGGACGGAGCTGGCGCCGCCACTGCTTGTGCTCGTCGCCGTCCAGCATCTCCGCTCGTAGCCCCTGACCAGTGCCGCGCTGGCTCTCTCCATGTGACGGCGCCAATGCGCCTCGGCCTCAATGCCTTTGCCGTCCGAGACCAGATCGGCGAGCCTGCCATAGGAACGCAGCAACCTGTCGTACTGCGCCTTGGGTACCACGTTCTGTTCGCCGAGGATCGCCGCGGTGGTGTGACGCTCGGTGATCTCGTGCAGCATTCCGGCGATCATCGCCAGGGTGGCGTTTCCCGACAGTTCCACCAGGCGACGGTGCAGCTCGGCCGACGCCTGTGCCAGGCGGCCCGCCTCCCGCGCCTGGGGAATCTCGGAGACCAGGCGGCGCAGTTCCTCGTGCGCGGCCGCGGAGCCGTCCTCAGCGAGCAGTCGCGCGGCGTGCGGTTCGATGCCGATCCGGGCCGTCATCACGTCACCCAGCGTCGTCCCGGAGATCGCCAGTAGCAGAGCGGCCGGTCGGGCGACGATCTCGGGCCCGGGGACGCGTACCTTGGCACCGGTCCGCGAACCGCGCCGCACCTCCACCAGTCGATCGGACTCCAGCACGCGCACTGCTTCTCGCAGCGTCGGTCGACTCACCTGGAAGTGGGTCATCAGATCTGCCTCGAACGGCAGGAAGTCACCGTCCGTCAACTGCCCGTCGACGATCATCTTCCGCAGGGTCTGCGCCACCAGCTCTGCAGTCTTCGGCGACCGAACGACCCCCGAAGTCACCTGGGGCGTGATCATCGGTGCGAGGAACTCCTGGCGGGACACCGCGACCTCCTGGGCAGCTCAGATGTAATACTCAGTAAACCATCTTGCAGCGTGTCACCTCTGTTGAGACATGAGCTCGATCGCGGCGGTGTCGTATCAAGCCCGTCGTTTGCGTCCCACCAGGAAGCTGGGTGGTGACGAGAAGGCGAGATCGGGTAACCGCTTGCGGGCCGTGAGCATTTCCCGTGCCTGCCCGGCGTCCCCGCTTATCGCGATCGACCACGGCATGTCGGCGGTGACGTGTTCGGCGATCGTCTCCGGCCGGGCCGCTGCGGAACGCCGCGCGGATCGCCGCAACCTCATCCTGCCAGCAGTGCAGCTCGACGAGCGAGTCGTAGGTCCGCATGGTCAGATAGAAGGCGACCTGCAGCTTCGCATCCCGGATGGCGCGCTGCGGGTCCTCGTCGTCGATGGCGGTGATCAGCCACCCCCAGCGCCGTAGCCGGTCGGCATCGCGTCCAATCGATGCAGCACCGCGGCACAGTTCGGGTTCCACGACCTCGGTCCACCAGCGATCGGTGAAGCGCCCGTGTCCGAGCACGCCATCGGCCACCCGTCCCGCCGTCCGCACCATGATCTTGTTGAATGCTCCGATCAGGATGGGCACGTAGAGCCTGCCGAGGACGGGCGCCGGGATGTCGGCGTCGATGTTGTAGTACTCACCGCTGTATCGGATGGGTTCGCCGTTCTCGGCAACCAGATAGGCCCTGATCACCTCGATCAGCTCGGCCATGCGTGGGGCGGGATGAGCGGCGTCGACGCCGAACCAGTCCCTGTTCATCCGCGACGTGCCCGCCCCAAGCCCGAAGAACACCCGACCCGACGAAGCCCTCAAGAGGTGCCGTACGGCGGCCGCGTGGTCGAACCGCGATCGGGCGAACGCGTAGGCGATGCCTGGGCCCACCATCGCAGTGGACGTGTTGCGCGCCATGTCGGTTGTTGTCACGTACGCGCTCAAGTCGGCGAATTCGCCTGCGCAGAAAGCGCTTGCGCCTGCCGCCTCGGCCTGCGCCGCAAGGTCGGGTCCCGGCCGTCGCCGATCCAAGTTTTCTCAGTTTTTCGACAAATATGTCGAAAATGAGTATGTTGGGGTCGTCATAGCGAAAGGACTGGCGATGCCTACGACAACTCTCAGCACGACACTTCCGAGCATGCTGCCCACCGGATGGTTTCAGGTCGCGTGGAGCGCCGACGTCGCCATCGGTGACGTGCAGCCCATGCACTACTTCGCGCGGGATCTCGTACTGTTCCGTGAGTTAGACGGTCAGGCCAAGGTGCTCGACGGCCATTGTCAGCACCTCGGCGCAAGCCTCGCGCACGGCGGCTGCGTCGTCGAGGGCGGAATTCAGTGCCCATTTCACGGCTGGGTGTGGAACGGCGACGGCCGCAACGTACGCATTCCGTACGAGCCCAGGCCCAACCGCGGCCGCCGCGTGCGCTCGTATCCAGTGGCCGAGCTCAACGACTCCATCTACATCTGGCACGACGCCGACGGTCGACCGCCGCTATGGGAGGCACCGGAGGCGCTCGAGGTGCTCGGAAGCCATGTGCGGGAACAGGAATTCCACCCGTTCGACGAGGATTGTCGGACGCGTTTCGAGAAGGTGAAGGTGCATCCGCAGGTGATTGCGGAGAACGCCGTGGATCCCCACCACTTCCGCTTCGTCCACAACACCCCCATCAGCCCAGTGGTGTTGCGCGAGCACACCAATGAGTCGACCTGGGTGGCCAAGGTCGGCTTCGGCAAGCGGTGGCTCGAGGGCGTCGACCGTGACGGCGACACCATGAACACGATCGAGATCTACTGGTCCGGAATCGGTGTCGCCTTCAACGGCGAGCAGATGCGCGACGGAGTTCGCGTCATCTCGATTTGCGCAACCCCGGTCGATGACACCACGTCCGACATCTTCGCCGGCTACTGGATCAGTGCCGAGGCGTCGGCGGGCCCCGGTGATTTCGAGGCGCGGCTGTCCTCGGCCAAGCTGGCCCTGCCCGACGACATCCGCATCTGGGAACACCAGGAGTACCTCGACCGCCCCGGTCTGGCCGGCTCCGAAGCCGCCGGGTTCCGTGCACTGAGGCAGTGGGCCAGCAGCTTCTACCCCGAGCCGGAGCCCGTCGGGGAACCCGTCTCGCATGGCGTCTGACGGGTCCTCTCTGCTGCGCAAGTCCGACCGAACCCGTGAGTCGATTCTCGACGCCGCACGGATCGCCTTTGCGCGCAAGGGGTTCTCCGGTGTCACGATCCGCGACATCACGGATCTGGCGGACGTCAACCGGGCCGGCTTCTACTACTACTTCTCAGACAAGACCGAACTGTTCATCGAACTCGGTACGGAAACCTACCGGCAGGTGCTGGAGGTCGCCGAGGCGTTCGGCGATCTTCCGATACCCCCATCGCGTGGGGAGCTCGCGGAATGGGTCGAGGGCTACTTCTCCTACCTCGACCGCAACGGGGCCTTCGTCAATCGTTCCACCGACGACATGCCCACCGACCCCGTGTTCCGTGCAGCCGTGGCCAGGTCGCGCCGTCGCACGGCGACCACCCTGGGAGAGCGCATCGTGAAGATGTCGCCATCGGCGGTCGACGTCGACCCGGCCGCGACCGGCCTGGTCGTGATGGCCATGCTCGAGCAGTCCTGGCAGATGGTCCGCCACAACGACATTGCCTCCATGTCGCGCTCGACCGTGTTGGCGGCCGCTACCGACCTACTGTGGCGGGCGCTGGACTAGGCCCATTCGGTGACCAGCATCAGCTCGTCGAGCTTGGTGAGGTGTCCGGCAAGATCTCTCTGGCACGCCTACCACCGCAGATGAGTTCCCAGCACCGTAAAGTCATATGCGTTAACGGGATTCGCCGTGTAGAGAATCAGTCGACAGTAGACTGGAGCCCATGCAGATCCGCGACCATGTCCCCTCCGGCAGGGCCGCGGTGATCCTTGCCTCGGCGGGCACGGTGATCGAGTTCGGCGAGCTCGAGGAGCGTGCCAATCGACTGGCGCACTAGTGGCGCGCTGCCGGTCTGCGGAAAGGTGACACCGTCGCGGCGATCCTCGAGAACAACCGGCACGTCCACGCCGTCATATGGGCGGCCCGTCGCAGCGGTCTGTACCACGCGATGGTCAACACCCATCTGACGGCCCGCCGAAGCTGCGTACATCGTGTCCAACAGCGGCGCCAAGGCGATCATCGGTTCGAGCGAGACACGGGTGGTCTGCGAGGGCCTGCTCGAGCGTCTGCCCGATGGCATGCCCCCGTCGCTGATGCTGGCCGATGACGACCTGGAAGGGTGGGCGCGTTACCCGGATTGCGTTGCGGACCAGCCCTCGACACCGATCGACGAAGAGATCGAAGGCGACCTGCTGCAGTACTCTTCGGGGACCACCGGACGGCCCAAGGGCATCCGGCGCGACCTCCCGCACGTTGCTCCGGCGGACGCACCCAACATGTTGATGCCGCTGCTGGGTGCCGTCGGGATCACCGGCGAATCGGTCTATCTGAGCCCCGCGCCGCTCTATCAGACCGCACCCTCGTTCTGGTCGATGGCGGTGCAGTCGCTGGGCGGCACCACGGTCGTGCTGGAGAAGTTCGACCCCGAGGGCGCGCTCGACTGCATTCAGCGCTACGGCATCACCCATGGTCAGTTAGTTCCCGCCACGTTCGTTCGGATGCTCAAACTCCCTGAATCGGTTCGCAACTCGTACGACGTTTCGAGCTTGCAGCGGGTAGTTCATGCGGCGGCTCCATGCCCGGTCGACATCAAGCGGCAGATGATCGACTGGTGGGGGCCGATCATCGACGAGTACTACGCCTCGTCCGAAGCGGTCGGCGCCTCGTTCATCCGCGCCGAGGACTGGGTGGCGCACCCGGGTTCGGTCGGCAGGCCGCTCGTCGGTGTTCCGCATATTCTCGACGAGGACGGTCGAGAGTTGCCACCCGGGTAGCCCGGCGAGATCTACTACGAGGGAGGGCATCCGTTCGAATACCTCAGGGACGAGGCGAAGACCGCGGCCGCCCGCGAGGCACACGGACGGGCGACTGTCGGTGACATTGGCTACCTCGACGACGACGGTTATCTGTATCTCTCCGACCGTCGCCAGCACATGATCATTTCGGGTGGCGTGAACATCTACCCGCAGGAGGCCGAGGACCTTCTGATCACCCATCCCAAGGTGCTCGACGCGGCGGTGTTCGGCATTCCCGACGACGAGATGGGCGGCCAGTCGGTCAAGGGTGCTGTGCAGACGGTCGACCCAGCCGACAACACCGGCGAGTTCGCTGCGGAGCTGCTCGGATGGCTACGAGATCGGTTGGCGCACTGCAAGTGTCCGCGCTCCATCTCGTTCGAACCGCAGCTGCCCCGCACCGACGCGGGCAAGCTGTACAAGCAGACGCTGGTGGTCAAGTTCTCGCCGACCGCGTAGCAGTCACCCCAGTTTCAGAGGCACGCGTTTTAAGGCGAAGGTCTGGGCGGGGAAGACGATGTGCGGTTCATAGCCCGCTTCCATCGAGAACTCGGGAATGCGCTTGAGCCACTCGTCGAGCACGAGCGTGAGCTCCATACGGGCCAGGTGCGACCCGAGGCAGCGGTGCGGACCGCCTCCGAAGCCCCAGTGCCGGTGCACCTTTCCGTCCATCACCACGGCGTTGGTGGAGATCTCGTCACTGTCGTCACGGTTGATCGCGCCACGCACAGCCGCACCATGGTATCGGCGGGCAGTGTGACGTCGCCGATGGCGACCTCGGCGGTGGTAACCCGGGGCAGCATCGGTGCGGGTGGCTCCAACCGGACGATTTCCTCGATGAACACGCTCATCTGCTCGGGGTCCTCGCGCAGCGTGGCCCGGAGTTCCGGATTGCGGGCGAGTTCCAGCAGCGCGGTGCTCATCGCCGCGGTGACGGTGTCCAACCCGGCGAGTACGAACAGAAAGGCCAGGCCCATCACCTCGGCGTCGTCGAGGGGATCCTCTCCGCTGACTACCTGGGACAGGATGTCCGGCCCGGGGTTGGCTCGCCGCGCGTTGATCGCCTCGGCCAGATAGGCGACCAATTCCAGGGCGGGGGTGAGGTCGGCGCCCTCGAGGGACGGTGCGTCCGCCAGCGCGATGACGGAGTCCTTCCAGACGACGAGACGGTCGAGATCTTCCAGCGGCAAACCGAACAATGTCAGGAACACCTGTGATGGATACGGAATCGCGATGTCCGCAACGACTTCGCACTCGTCCCTCTTGGCGATCTCGCCCACGATGTCGAGTGCCTGCGTCTGAAGGGAGGGCAACATCGCCTTGAGGGTGTGCGGGCTGAAGAACGGCTGCAGGATCTTACGGAACCGGGTGTGGTCAGGTGGATCGAAGGCGATGGGCACCAGGGGAATTGGGCTGCCCAAGACGTCGAAGGCCTTCTTGGAGGAGAACAATTGCGGATTGCGTAGCGCGGCGAGCACATCCTCGCGATGAGATATGTAGTACCAGCCGTCGATCAAAACCACTCGACCGGCATCGCGGACAGCCTTCCATCCGACGCCTCGGTCTGCGGTCATCGGCAGACCTACGAAGGAAAGTTCGGGAACATCAACGGTTGTCACGGTTTCTCCTAGTCGTCAGGAAGGGGCAGTCGGCGCAGTCGTCGATGTTGGTGCACCCCGAACTTCAGACCGACGGCCGCCTGTAGGCGAGCACGCGAAAACTACTTCGGGGTGAAACGCTGTGCGCCGTCGAGACGCATGACCTCGCCGTTGACGTAGCCGTTGGTGAGCAGGAACGTTGCGGCATCGGCGTATTCGTCCGGCGTCCCGAGACGCTTCGGGAACGGGACGTTGGCGGCGAATTTGGCGATGGCCTCCTCTCCGACCGACTCCATGATCGGCGTCTTCATCGTGCCCGGCGCGATGGTATTGACCCGAATGCCCACCGAGCTGAGGTCGCGCGCGGCGGCAATGGTCAACCCGATCACGCCGGCTTTCGCTGCAGCGTAGGCACTCTGACCGATCTGCCCCTCGTAGCCGGCGATCGATGCCGTGAGCACCAGCGCCCCCCGCTCCCCACTGTCCAGGGGTTCCGCGGCGGCGACGGAGGCGGCCACCAGCCGTGCCATGTTGTAGGTGCCATTGAGATACAGATCGATCGTCTTGGTGAACCCACCGAAGTCGGCAGCGCTGCCGTCTCGTTGGACGATCCGTTGCGCAACACCGTAACCGCCGTGCGCGACCACCGCGTAACGAAGCTGACCGAGCTGGTTGGCCTGCTCGATCGCCCCGAGGACGCTCTCCTCGCTCGTCACGTCGGTGCTGGCGAACAATGCCCGGCTGCCCAGCTCGTCGGCCAGCGCCTTGCCCTTGTCGGCGGCCAGATCGGCGATCACAACACCGAGACCCTCGGCGTGGAGCCGACGTACTGTCGCCTCGCCGAGACCACCTGCCCCGCCGCTGACGATGGCTGAGGCTCCCTCGAATGCCGCTACGGTCACTAGTTCTCCTTCGTTGTCCGGTCGTCGATCATGTTGATTCTGTTTCGGTGGAGGACTATCCCCAGCCGCGTAGGTCATTGCCGATGAGCAGGTCCCACACGCCGCCCTCGGAGCGGCTGGCAGCGGTTGCTGCTCGGCCGAGGCGTCGCGCGTAATGCCCGGTGCCGCCGAACTCGTCAATCCAGCTGAGTGCCCGCATCGTCGACAGCCACAACTGATGCTCGATGGTCACTCCAATCGCGCCGTGCAATTGGTGAGCGATCGAGGTGACCGGGTTGGTCGCCCTGCCGACCACCACCTTGGCGACCGCGACGGCGTAATCGTTTTGCGCACTGTCGAATCCGTGCTCGGCGGCGGCCGCAACGGCCAATGTCACCGCTGCGCGGGCGCGCTCGATTTCGCCGGCCAGCTGCGACAGCGAGTGCTGAACCGACTGGAACTTGCTCAACGACCTGCCGAACTGCACCCGCTCCTGCGTGTGAGCGACCGCCAGCTCCGCGGCGGCATCGAGTGTTCCGACTGTCTGCACGCAGCGGGCCCACGCCCCCCGTCGGATCAGTTGGTCACCCACCTCGGCGTCGAGCCTGGTGAACTGCTTGGCGTCGACGTCGAAGGCGACGCTGTCGCGAGGCTCGCCGGCAAGGTTCTGGCGATCGGTGATGTTCGGGTCGACGAGCAGGCCGACGTACAGTCCGTCGCCGGTGCGGGCCGCGAGCACCAGTCCGCCGTTGGCCGTCGCCGCGCGCGTCCACGGAACGTCGTGTGCCGTGCCGACCAATCGACCATTGGCGATGTGGGCGTGGGCGATCGCGACGGTCAACGGCCCGGTGCCGGGCACCGCCAAACGTGCCGCCTCGGCCAGCCAGGCCCCCAGCAGGTCTGTCTCGGCGACCGGTACCGCACCGGCGTGCCGGGCGATGCCGCGCAGCACGATGGCGAGTTCGACCGGCCCCGCTCCCAGATCGGGCGTGCTGGTCAGTCGGGTCAGACCGGTCTCCTCGAGCTGCGTCCAGAGCGGCTCGTCGAACTCGTCCGGACGTCCGCGATGACCTTGCCTCGCGGCGAAGGACTTGCTGCCGATGTCGTCGACGAGGTCGCGCAGGTCGCTGTTGTCATCGACGGCGCCGACGCCGAAGACGCCTCCCGCAAGGGCCGTTACCGGGCTCATCGCAATCCCATCCCGCGAGCGATCACGCCGCGCAACACCTCATTGGTCCCGCCGCGCAGTGTGAACATCGGTTTGTGTACCCGGGCGGTCGCTAGCATCGCGCGCAAGCGAAGGTCGGGTGGATCCTGAGTGTCGGCGAAGTCGAGCAGGTCGGCGACCAGTTCCACCGAGTCCTGCTCGAACGTCGTGCCGAGGTCCTTGACGAGCGCCGCCTGGTTGGCGGCGTCCTTGCCGTCGGTGAGCGCGCGGGCGACGGAGACCGACAGTTGTCGCAGCGAGATGAGGCGGGCGAGCAGGTCGCCGACCGCCCCTGCGGTGCGGTCGTCGAGGTCGTCGCCGCGGTCGGCGAGGATGCGCACCGCCGCGGTGATCAGCGGCGCCGTGGACAGGATTCGCTCCGGGCCGCTTCGTTCGAATGAGAGCTCAGCGGTCACCTGGTGCCAGCCGTTGCCGATCTCGCCCAACACGTTGGCCTCGGGGACGAAGACGTCTTCGAAGACGATCTCGTTGAAATGGGCCTCACCGGACGTCAGCACGATCGGGTCGATGATGATGCCGGGCGAATCCAGCATCACGATGAACTGGCTGAAGCCGGCATGCCGATGTTCGGGGTCGAGTGGGCTGGTGCGGGCGAGAACCACCGCCTGATGCGCGTGATGCGCGCCGCTCGTCCACACCTTGCGGCCGTTGATCAACCAGCCGTCGTCGGTCTTGGTCGCCTTGGTCGACACGGCGGCGAGGTCCGAGCCTGCGCCCGGTTCGCTCATGCCGATCGACGAGTAGTACCTGCCTGCGGCGATCTGCGGGAGAAGCCGCTGTCGTTGCTCCTCGTTGCCGTAGGCCAAGAGTCCCGGGGCGACCTGCCGGTCGGCGATCCAGTGCGCCGCAACCGGTGCGCCCACGGCCAGCAACTCCTCGGTCACCACGTACCGGTGCAAGTGGCCGAGCCCATGACCGCCGTACTCCTGCGGGATGGTCAGGCCGATGAAGCCGGCGTCTGCGAGGCGGGCGCTGAACGCCTCATCCCACTCGCTGAGCCACGAATCAACTTCGGACTTCCAGCCGAACTCGGCTTGGTCGGCAGCGAGAAACTCGCGGATCGACGTGCGCAGCTTGGACAGGTCGGCATCGTTGACGCACAGTGCGTCGTATTCGCTCATAGGAGAGTCACCTCGGTGTCCTGATCTGTGGTAGTGGGATGTTGGGAAGATAGAAGTTGGGAGTCAGATCCTCGTCGCGGGCAGCGAGTCGGTACGCGGTGAGATCGTGGATCCCCTCCTCAGCCAGTATCTCCTCGTCGGTGTAGAAGTGACCCGTGCACGTGGCTGCGGGCCGGGTCACCAACGCGTGCGCGGCGTCCGCCATGATCTGCGGACTACGCGCCTGGGCGCGAACCGCGTCCTCGCCCATGGCGACCATCATCCCAGTGCTTGCGACGGTAGTTGAGGGCCACAGCGAGTTCACCGCGATCGGAACGGCCGCGAACTCCGCCGACCACCCCAGCGTCAGCAGGCTCTCGGCGTACTTGCCTACGGTGTGGCCTACGTGGGCGCCGACCCACGCCGGTTCGAGGTTCAACGGCGGCGACACGTTGACGATGTGCGCATGGTCGGACCGGAGCAGATACGGCAGGGCCGCCTGCACCACCGCGAACGGCGCCTCGACGTTGATCTCCAACAGTTTGCGCAGGCTCTTCGGCGGCAGCTTGGCCGTCGGCCGCAGATCGAGCGCACCCGCATTGTTGACGACCACGTCGATGCTGCCGAATGCCTCCGCGACCCCCTGGATCGCCGCCGCGACCGCGTCGGCGTCGCGCACGTCACAGGCCACCGCAAGCGCTCGTCCGCCTGCACGTTCGACTGCCTCTGCGGTCTCGGCCAGCGTGCCCGCGATCTTGGGGTTGGGCCTGTCCGTCTTGGCCAGCAGTGCGACGGATGCACCGTCTTCAGCGGCTCGAACGGCGATGGCGCCACCGATGCCCCGGCTGGCACCGGTCACGATGACGACGCGACCTTTCAGCGTTCGTCGATCGGGATCACTCACGTCTGGTCAAACCTTCCATCGTCACTTCGTTGTGGACTTGAATGCTATAACTATATAGCTCATTAGTGGCGTGACGTCACGCCGTACACCATTGGCGTGCGCCACTTCGCCATCGACCAAAGCGAGGCTCCATGACTCAGGTCGTCTCGATCGGCACGTACCTGCCGCCCTGGACCGTGCGCGACCGACGGGTCAAGGGGCCCGACGAGGATGCGCTAACGATGGCGGTGGCCGCTGGCCGGGCTGCAGACCCGGAGGCGACCGCACGTCGCGTCGTCCTGGTCTCGCGTGACTTTCCGCTGCTGGAGGGCGGTAACGGCGCGGTACTCCTGGCCGCGCTGTCGCTGCCGGCCGACGTGGCCGTGAGCGAAGTGCTGGGCGGTGCGCCTGCGGTGCTCGACCAGATTCTCGGCGCCGCCGAGGGGACCTTGGTGCTGGCCGCCGACGACTCCGCGACGATCGCCGCAGCGGGCGCCGTCCTGATCGGTGCGGCAGGCGCGACGCTGGGGCCGGTGGCCCGTCAGACCCGCAGCCTGCCCACCACGGTCCGTGGCGAGGACGGCACCCGCCACATCTACGGAGACCCACGGCTGCAAAGGGAGATCGGGGTGAAGTCGACCGTCGCAAAGCTGGGTTTGACGAGCTCGCAGACCGTTGTCGCCGTCGTTGGTGTGAAGGCGAAGGAACTGGGTGGTGACGTCGTGACCAAGGGTGCGATCGAAGATCCGGTCTCGTCGGCGTCGGGCGTCATTCGTGTCCTGGCCTCGCTCGTCGAAGGAGGCGGCCAGCGTGGCCTGCTGCTGGCGATCGAACAGTCCAGCGTGACGGCGGCGGAAGTGACGTTGTCGGCCGCCCCCGCGGTGACACGGCATGAGGTGCCTGCCCGTGAGCTGCCCAAGTTCCGCACTGCCGACGGCAACGGCATCCCGATTTCATTGCCCGCCTACGCCCGCGCGTTCGAGCCCAAATTGCGCTGGGAGGCGGCGGTATTCGAGGAGCGGCCCGGCATCGACACCGCGCCGCAGTTCCCGCCCCGGGCCAGGGTCGATGACGACGGCGGGTTGGTCACCGACTACCGGCTGGAACCATTGCCGCGCACCGGAACCGTGTACACGCAGACGACCATCCAGATACCGGTTCCCGACCTACCAAGTCCGTACTCGATCGCCGTCGTGCAACTCGACGGGAGCCCCGTCCGAGTGCTGCTCAAGGTCACTGGCGTACCCGCGGGTGAGGCTGCCATCGGTCAGGCCGGCTCGGTGGTGCTGCGCAAGATCGCCGACCGAGCAGGCGTGCCGGACTACGGCTACGCGTTCTACCCAGCCCCGACTGAAGGGATTGACGCATGAGAAGAGTCGCGATGGTCGGGGCGGGCATGACGCCCTTCGGCGAGCACTTCGACCTGGGCATCAAGGACCTGATCCCGATGGCCTACGCCGAGTGCGTCGCCAACGTCGACAAGGGCATCAAGAAGTCCGAAATTCAGGCGGCGTGGTTCGGGGAGCTGTCGACCACCGACGGGTTTCCGTCCGGCATCCTGGCCGATACCCTCGACCTAGTCGACATCCCGGTGACCCGCGTCGAAAATGCCTGTGCCACTGGTAATGACGCGATTCGCAACGCCACGCTGGCGATAGCGTCCGGCGCCTACGACGTCGTGCTCGTCGTGGGAGCGGACAAGGTGCGCGAGACCGCGTCGAGCAGCACGTTCTGGGACTGGGCGGCGATGACCCGGGACAACGCCTGGGACTATCCGCTCGGCCTGGTGGCGCCGGCCAACTTTGCACTGCACGTCAACCGGTACCTGCACGAGTCGCCGGCCACCAAGGAACACATGGCGATGGTCGCGGTGAAGAACCACTTCCATGCGCTGAACAACCCGAAAGCTCAACTGCGCTACGAGATCACCGTCGAGCAGGCCTTGGCGGCCCCGATTGTGGTGGATCCGTTCGGATTGTACGACTGCACGCCCCAGAGCGATGGCGCCGCCGCCGTCATCCTGGTGGCCGAAGACGTGGTGGACCGCTATACCGACCGCCCGGTGTGGGTGCGCGGGGTGGGTCTGGGGATGGATCGCGTGATGCACCAGCACAAGACCGACATGACGACCTTCCCGCCCACGGTGAAGGCAGCCAAGGCCGCGATGGCCATGGCCGGCGTGACGCCCCGCGACATCGACGTCGCCGAGGTGCACGACTGCTTCACCGGGGTTGAACTGATCAGCTACGAGGACCTCGGGTTTGCCGAACGCTTCGAGGCCTACAAACTCGTCGAGGGCCGTGAGCACTACGTCGGTGGATCGATGCCGGTGAACCCGAGTGGGGGATTGAAGGCCAAGGGGCACCCGCCGGGTGCCACCGGCGTGGCGCAGTGCTACGAATTGTTCAACCAGCTTCGCGGTGAATCCGAGAACCAGGTCGACGGCGCGCGAGTAGCGTTGGCCCACAACATCGGTGGACCGACCGCGGTGTCCGCAGTGACCATCCTGTCCAACGAGAAGAGCTGACATGACGACAACCGAAATCACCACGTTGGCCGGCTACGAGCAGTTCGCCCCGTGGCTGCTGGTCTCCAAGCGCGGCAACGTTCACGTGATCAGCATCAATCGGCCCGAGGCGCTGAACGCCGTCACCGAAGAGGTGCACCACGCGTTCGCCACCATCTGGAAGGTGCTCGACGCCGACGACGACGTGAAAGCCGTCGTGACCACCGGCGTCGGCAAGGCCTTCTCGGCCGGTGGCGACATGGTGATGTTCGGGCGACTCATCTCCGACCAGGCGGCGCGGACGTTCCAGATCCACGAGGCCCGAACGGTCTTCCTCGAGGTGATCAACTTCCCCAAGCCATTGGTGTCCGCGGTCAACGGACCCGCCGTCGGTCTGGGCTGTTCGATCGCCCTGCTGTCCGACCTGCTGGTGATGGGGGAGAGCAGCTATCTGGCCGACCCGCACGTCGCCATCGGACTGACGGCCGGGGACGGTGGTGCCGCGATGCTGCCACTGCTGGTCGGCATGATGAAGGCCAAGGAGTTCGTCCTGCTCGGTGATCGAATCACCGCGCCGATCGCGGAGAAGCTGAATCTGGTCACCAAGGTGGTCAGCGACGACACCGTCCTGGACGAGGCGTTGGCGCTCGGCGAGCGGCTGGCCGCCCTTCCGCCGCAGGCACTTCGGTCCTCGAAGGTGGCCTTGAACATGCACCTTAGCCGCGCCGCGCAGGGTGTGCTCGAGTACGCACTCGCGGAGGAACTGATCTCCTTCTCCACGCCCGAGTTCAAGGAACGCGTCGCCGCCTTTCGGTCGCGCTCCAAGAAGTAGCGGTTCAGATCGGGTCTTGCTTTCCCGTGCTGAGGAGCTTCTCGAGAGCTGCGCGCTCGTCGGCGGTCCAGGGTCGCGCACTCGAACGATCCT
Organism: Mycolicibacterium hodleri; assembly: GCF_006439015.1. Classification (GTDB taxonomy): domain Bacteria; phylum Actinomycetota; class Actinomycetes; order Mycobacteriales; family Mycobacteriaceae; genus Mycobacterium; species Mycobacterium hodleri_A. The sequence continues at coordinate 37,899 of NZ_RCZG01000001.1, forward strand.
CGTTGAGCACAGCTTGAACGTTGCGCACCGTGGCGCACCTGTGTGTCGCCGTGCTGATGACGTTGACCGTGGTGAACGAGGTCGTGCCGATCTTCTCGATGGCAGAAGTGACCTCGAGCCGGTCGTGCAGTTCGATCGGGTGGTGATAGTCAATGGCGCTATGGACGACGACCATCGAGCCCCACGCCGTGGGAAGAATCGCGTGTATGAAGCGATTTCGGGCCTCCTCGGCGTAGACCAGGAAGACACTGTTGTTGACGTGGCCCACCGGATCGAGGTCGGTCCAACGTGGTTCGATTTGAATCGTCGCGATCACGACATGAGCATACGCCGTAAAGCTGTTTAGTCACAGTAGTTTCCGATCCTAGCGATCGCCTCGAACTCATCGAGGATGACGGTGTCGACAGTTACGGACGCGGCTCTCTCGGCAACCCGAGCACCCGCTCGGCACGAATGTTTCGTTGGATCTCCGACGTCCCGCCGCCGATCCTCAGGCCGAAGGACTCCAGGTATCCCACGACCCCATCGGTGCCGGCCAGGGCCGCGAATCGGCGCACCCGATGGTTGAGTTCGGTGGCGATGAGCTTGAGCGCGCCGCTCGCCGGACTCGGTTGACCGGACGCCTGCTGCTCGGCTACACAGCGATAGAGCAGCGCACGGACGGCGAACACGTCGTCACTCAGCTCGGACAGCTGCTGCGCGAGGACCGGGTCATCGGCACAGCAGGCTGCCGACCGTGTGATCAGATTCTGCAGTCCGACGATCATCGCCGCGAATGCCGTACTGCGCTCGAACATCAGGGTCGTCGTCGCGACCGCCCAGCCGCCGCCGATCTCGCCGACCACGCTGTCCAGTGGAATCCGTGCCCCGTCGAAGAAGACCTCGGCGAATTCTGCTGCGCCGGTGACCGTCCGGGTGGGCCGGATGGTGATTCCTGGCGTTCGTAGATCCGCCATCAGATAGGTGAGTCCGCCGTACCGGTCGCCTGCGTCGCTGCGGACCAGGAGTTCGCAGCGGTCGGCGTGCTGGGCCCGGGTACTCCAACGCTTTTCACCCGTGACGACGAGATGGTCACCGTCGACGACGGCACGTGTCGTGATGGCGGCCAGGTCGGATGCGGCTCCAGGTTCCGAGAAGCATTGGGCAAATAGTATGTCGCCGTTCAGAATTCCAGGTAGCCATCGACGGCGTTGCGCATCGGTGCCGTATGCGATCAAGGTGGGACCGGCATGTGATACCCCGACGAAGAAGAGCTCGCCGCCCCGTCCCCCCGCCCGCTGGTGCTCCTCGTGGAAGATCAGCTGCTGCATGGGCGAGGCGCCACGACCGCCGTACTCCGGCGGCCATGCCACACCCGATAGGCCAGCCTGGGCAAGTCGTTTCTGCCAGTCGCGTTGTTGCGCAACGGCTTCGGCGTCGTAGTCGTGGCTCAGCCCTATCGACGCGTCCAACGCTTCGGGTGCAGGGTTGCGCAAGAACCATTCCCGCAGTTCGGACCTGAACGCCTCATCGGTGAGTTCGAGGACCCTCATGCGGACGGCTCCTCGAACAGTCGGGCGATCCCCGCCCGGTCGACCTTGCCGGTGTCGAACCGTGGGATGCTTGCCACGATCGTGATCTTGCGGGGCAGTTCGTACGCGGCGAGCGCGCTTCGCAGTTCCGTGCGTAGGTCATCGGAGGTTGAGTCGGCGCCTGGAGTGAGAATCACTGCGGCGACGGGGACTTCGCTAAGGCGGTCGTCGGGGATGCCGGTCACGGCCGCTCAGCAACGGCGGGTAGTGCATTGAGTGCCGCCTCGACTTGGGCGGGGTAGATGTTGAAACCTCCGCACACCACCACGTCGCGCAGTCGGCCGACGACGAAGCTGGATCGCAAGGCCAACCGGCACCTCGCGTTCGCCAGTGGAGCGCATCGGTGTCTGGGGTCGCACCTCGCGCGGATGGAACTCAGGTGCGCATTGGAGGAGTTTCACGGCCGGATCTCCGAGTACCGCGTGCCTCCCGGTGATTCGCCGACCTACCCGGGCGGCACGGTCCGATCGGCGTCGTATCTTCCCCCGCAATTCGTGGCCGGTTGAGCATCGACTACCCCCGACCTCGACGCTAGGGCCGCCTTTGGGGCCGTCAACTTTATGGCGTACAGTTGCGTGGTGAGCATCAATCTGGCCCACGCCGACGACGTGACGGCCCTAGCCGAGCGCACGAAGGCATTCACGAAGACCGTCGTGCTTCCCATCGAGGATGAGTACGACGGGGACATCAGTGCCGCAGGAGGCGACGAACTGCGCGTCGATCTTCAGAGTGCTGCCCGCGATGCCGGCGTGTTCGCTCCCCACGCCCCGGTCGAGTACGGCGGTCTCGGCCTGAACATGGCTGAGCGTGCAACGGTTTTCGAGGAGGCGGGCTACTCGCTGTTCGGGCCGCTCGCGCTGAACATCGCCGCACCGGACGAGGGCAACGTTCACCTTCTGGCCCACATCGCCAGCGCCGAACAGAAGGAGCGCTATCTCGCGCCGCTGGCGCGCGGGGAGGCGCGGTCGGCGTTCGCCATGACCGAACCCGCGCCCGGGGCAGGGTCAGACCCGTCGGCGCTGCGCAGTCGGGCAACGCAAGTACCCGGTGGGTGGAAGATCAACGGGCGCAAGCACTTCATCACGGGGGCGGACGGCGCGGCCTTCTTCATCATCTTCGCGCGGACCTCGGGTGAGCCGGGCGACCGGGGCGGCGCCACCATGTTCCTGTCGCCCGCCGGCGTACCGGGTCTGACCGTGGGCCGACACCTGAACACCTTGGATCGGGCCATGATCGGCGGCCATTGCGAGGTCAACTTCGACGACGTTTTCGTCCCGGATGTCCGGGTTCTCGGCGAAGTCGATCAGGGCTTCGCCTACGCCCAGGTGCGACTGGGGCCTGCTCGAATGACGCACGTGATGCGCTGGCTCGGTGCTGCCCGCCGCGGTCATGAATTGGCGGTCGCCCATGTCGCCGAACGGTCCGGGTTCGGTGGTCGGCTCGGAGACCTCGGCATGATCCAGAAGATGATCGCCGACAACGAGATCGACATTGCCGCGACGCGCGCCCTTCTGATCCGGGCATGCTGGGAACTCGATGAGGGTGGCCACGCCAGCAACGCAACGTCGATCGCAAAAACCTTCGCGGCAGAGGCGATCTTCCGCATCGTCGACAACGCAGTGCAGATGTTTGGGGGACTTGGCGTCTCGGCCGACCTGCCACTCAGTCGGTTGTTCCGCGAAGTCAGACCGTTCCGCATCTATGACGGTCCGTCCGAAGTGCATCGGTGGGCCATCGCCAAGCGTGCCGTGTCGGATGCCAGGCGAACGCTGGAGGAGGCGCGATGACTAGATCGGCTTTGGTGACCGGTGCGTCACGGGGGATCGGTCGCGGCATCGCCCTCCGATTGGCCGCGGGCGGTTGGGGTCTCACCGTCGCGGCCCGTGACGTCGACCGCCTCGAGGCGACCGCCGACGAACTGCGTGGCGCTGGTGCATCCGAGGTGTTGGTGGTCCCGGCGGACATGGCCGATTCTGCTGCCGTCGAGGCGATCGTCGATTCGCACGCCGAGCGGTACGGAGCGTTGAACGCGGCAATCCTCAACGCGGGCATGGGGGTATCCGGCTCCATTGCGGAGATGCCGCTGCGGCGGTTGGACAAGATGGTTGCCGTAAATCTGAAGGCGCCAATGGCAATAGTGCAGCGCGCACTTCCGCTGCTACGGGCGACTGCCGCTGCAGATCCGGAGCGGGGCGTGAAAGTGCTGGCGCTCGCGTCGATCACCGGCGTCTACTCCGAGCCCGGACTAGCGGCGTACGGCGCCACCAAGGCGGCGTTGCTCTCCATGATCAAGACCCTCAACGTCGAAGAGTCGGGCCGTGGAGTGCTCGCGACCGCGATAGCCCCCGGCTACGTCGACACCGACATGTCCGGATGGGTGCACGACCGCATCCCGCCGGACTCGATGATCACGGTCGACGACATCGTAGAACTCGCGGCTGCGCTCCTGAAGATGTCGTCCAAGTCGGTTATTTCGGGGCTGGTCATTGCGCGGGCCGGCATCGACGGATACCGGGCCTGACGACGCGGCGATCGATTAGTCCGAAAGACGTTGCAGAATCATGGCCATGCCTTGCCCGCCGCCGACGCACATGGTCTCGACCCCGATCTCGGCATCATGCCAACTCAGTGAATTGATGAGTGTGGTGGCGATTCTGGCTCCGGTCATCCCGAACGGATGCCCGACGGCGATGGCCCCGCCGTTGACGTTGAGCTTGTCGATGTCGATGCCCAGCTGCCGTTGACTGGCGACTACTTGCGCCGCGAAGGCCTCGTTGATCTCGAACTGGTCCACGTCGTCGAGCGTCAGCCCAGCGTGCTGAAGCGCCTGCCGAGTGGCGTCGACCGGACCGAGTCCCATGATCTCCGGTGACAGTGCCGTCACACCCGTCCCGGCGACCCGCGCGAGCGGAGTGATCCCGAGCTCCTTGGCGCGGACGTCGCTCATGATGATGACCGCAGCAGCGCCGTCGTTGAGCGGACAGGCATTTCCTGCCGTGACGGTGCCATTCGGCCGAAACACCGGCTTGAGGCCGGCCAATGCCTGTTCGGTCGTGCCGTAGCGCGGACAGTCGTCGCGGCTCACGACGGTGCCGTCGGAAGACGTGAACGGGGTGATCTCGCGATCCCAGAAGCCCGACTCGCCGGCCGCCTCACAACGTTGTTGCGACAGAGCCGCGAACGCGTCCTGATCGGCACGGCTCACGCCTTCGAGTTCGGCGACGTTCTCCGCCGTCTGGCCCATGGCGATGTACACATCGGGCAGTTCGTCGACCAGCCGTGGGTCGGTCCAAGCCGACTCCTCGCCACCGGCAGGGGATCTGGTGCGCGCCTGCGCCACGGCGAAGCGCGGGTTCAGCCACGGGTTGGCCGTTCGGTCGCGCGGATCTCGACCGTCCTCGACCGGCGGGCTGTCACTCGTTCCGCGCCGCGATCGTGAGACCGTTTCCACCCCGGCGACGACGAAGGCGTGCCCTTCGCCCGCGCGTATCGCATGCATCGCCATGCGGATCGCTTGCAGGCTGGAGGCACAGTATCGAGTGACGGTCGTAGCCGGAACCCGATCCCACCCGAGGAGCACGGCGACGACGCGGGCCACGTTGAAACCCTGTTCGCCACCGGGGGCGCCGCAGCCGACGATGAGGTCGTTGATGGAGTCGGGGGAGAGCTGGGGGACCTGCGCGATGGCGGCAGTGATTGCGGCGACGCACAGGTCGTCTGCGCGTTCGTCGACCAGTGAGCCCTTGAAGGCACGTCCGATGGGGGTGCGGGCGGTGGCGACGATGACCGCCTCTGCGGTGGCGGTCAAAAGCCGACTCGAGTGATGGTCTCGGCGACGACGGCAGGCTTCGGGTGGTCCTCGATCTCGAGTGTCTGCTTGACCACCATCTGAATCGAGCCATCACCGAGGACGTCGGCACTCTGTAGCGATGACCGCAGCCGGACCCGCGAGCCGACGGGCACCGGGGCTGGGAAGCGCACCTTGTTCGATCCGTAGTTGATGCCGAGCTTCGCGTTCGCGACGGTGTAGATCTGCCAGCCGAGCATCGGCAGCAGCGACAGGCTCAGATAGCCGTGGGCGATGGGTCCGCCGAACGGCGACTCCCGCGTCGCGCGCTCCGGGTCCACGTGGATCCACTGATGATCACCGGTGGCCTCGGCGAACTGGTTCACGCGCTCCTGGGTGACCGTCACCCAATCGCTGACCCCGAGTTCTTCTCCGACTGCCGCGGTGATGTCGTCTGCCGAGCTGAATGTCCGCACGGAACTGCCTTTCCTTCGAGTGGCCCGCTAGGCCAAATCACCTGCGAGGTCGAGTAATACCGCCGAGAGGTTCTTGCCCCATCGGTCCAGTGCGTAGCCCGACGCCGGGTAGCCGTTGGTCAGGAATGCAAAGCTCACGCCCGTCACCGGGTCGCAGAACGATTGCTGGCAGGGTGCGCCGCCATGGCCGAACGTCTCCGGCGATCCAGTGGCGGGCATCCAGCCCTGCTGCCAGGTCTCGCCGCGCACGGTGACGAACAGCCCCATCGAAATCGGATGGTCGGTGCCACCGTGCTCGAGCGGGCCGTAGGCGGGTTCCCGGAAGCGCTCCCGGATGCCCTCGGCGACCGCTTCCCGTGACCAGACATCGGAGTGCAGCATGCCCTGGTAGTGCATGGCGACGTCGGCGGCGGTGCCGACGATGCTGTGCGAAGGTTCGCCCCGCTCAAGCACTTCCGCTGATTCGAGGTACCACGGGCCCCACACGTCGAGTTCATCCGCGCCGTCGCCGAGCAGCACCATCGGCGCGACGTCCCCCTGTTCCTCGATCGGAACCGCGTCCTGCACCGTCAGTCTGAGCGGGGTGGCGATGCGCTGTGCGAGGTAGTCCGGCAGAGAGAGGCCGGTGACGGCCTCCACGATCTCCCAGACGACCCAGCCCGTCGAGGTCAGGGCGAACTGAATGTGGCCGCGCGTCTCCGGGTCCGGCTGCCAGCGGGCCATCGCCTCAAGGCGGGATTGCCGGGTACCCATCCGCTTGGCGCCCAGCGGCGCGTACGCCAACCCGGCGCGGTGGGTGGCGACGTCCTCCAGGGTGATGTCCTCACAGAAGCCGGGAATCCACGTCGACACGGGTGCGGTGATGTCGAGGTCGTTCTCGTCGACGACCTTCCACAACACCCCGGCCACGAACGGTCTGCTCACCGATTGCAGGCGGTATCGCGTCGTCGGGTCGGCGTCGCCGAAGGTCTCGAAGGCGACCAGTTTGCCATGGTGCCCGACGGCGACCTGCGCACTGGGTAGTCGTCCATCGGACACCTCAAGTGCAACCCGGTCGACCAGCAGCGATAGCTTGGTCTGGTTCAGGACCGGAGCCTTCTGATCCGTACTCACCATTCGGACTATACGTGTAAAGAGGACCTATGAACGAAGATCGTTCGACACTGGCAGGCACGGGTGTGTGGGAGATGGCGCTGCGCTATGGCGACCCGGCCCTTGCTGCCGACTCGGCCGCCGAAATCGAAGCCCTGGGCTACTCCGCCGTGTGGATCCCCGATACCGGTGGCGACCTGTTCGGCGCGATGGCCAACCTGTTGTGCAGCACCCGAAAGCTGGCGGTAGCCAGCGGCATCCTCAACATCTGGATGCAGGACGCTGCCGAAAGTGCCAGGCGTTATCACGAACTCGTCGCCGAGCACGGACACCGGGTGCTCCTTGGCCTCGGCGTCAGCCACGCGCCGCTCATCGATCAGGTGCTGGACCCGGGGATGTTTCGCAAGCCGTTGGCGAAGACGGCGGCCTACCTCGACGAGTTGGACGCCGCCACGCCTGCACTGCCGGTCGACGCCCGGGTGTTGGCTGCGCTCGGGCCGAAGATGTTGGAACTGGCCAGAGACCGAACCGCGGGTGCGCACCCCTACCTCGTCACCCCCGACCACACCGCCACCGCCCGGGAAATTCTCGGGCCCGGGAAACTGCTCGCCCCTGAACAGGGCGTGGTCCTCGAGACCGATCCCGACCGCGCTCGGACGATCGCTCGCAAGAACATGGGTCACTACTTCGGGCTGCCGAACTACGTCAACAACTGGCGGCGCTCGGGTTTCACGGACGCCGACGTGGTGGCCCCGGGAAGCGATCGGCTAGTTGATGCGATTGTCGCCTGGGGTGACGAAACGGCCATCGCCGCAAGGGTTCAGGAGCACCGCGATGCTGGCGCCGACCACGTCTGCATCCAGGTGATGACTGACCGGGACGACCTGGAGACGGTGCCGCTGGAGGAATGGCGGAGGTTGGCGCCTGTACTGATCAAGAGCCACCTGGCATGAGTCAGCATTGTTGACAGTCACCCGCATACCTGACAGCGTAAGGCGCATGTTGGGCACCGACGATCGATCGATCGACGAAAGATCCCTCGACGACTGGATCGGGGAGCGACTGCCCGCATTCGGGAAGCCCCTGACGCTCGAGCGGATGGGGCAGGGCACCGGTGTCGCGAACGGCGCTGTACTGGCTGCGCCGCGGTGACCACCAGTTCGTGCTTCGTTGTCCGCCTGCCGTCGTCAATGCGCCGGGAGCCTCCGACATGAACGGGAATGGCGGATCCTCATCGCCCTCGAGGGCACCGACGTACCGCATCCCACCCCGCTGGTCCTCGGCTCCGGTAGCGATACGCCCACCGGCGGATCCTTCTTGATCATGGGTCGGGTCGACGGGTTCACACCGGTCGGGATTCTGGCTGCCCCGTACGACCAGGCCTCTGCTAGAAGGGATTTAGCCTTCGCGATGGTCGATGCCGTCGCGTCACTCGGCAACGTGGACTGGCGGGCCCGGGGGCTGGATGGTCTGGGCAAGCCCGATGGATTCCTCGAGCGTCAGGTCGCGCGGTGGAACGGGCAAATCGAGGGTTACCGGACGCGTGACATCCCAGGGCTGGACACGCTCAGCAACTGGCTCGAGACGAGTCGGCCGACCGAGTACGGCGTCGGTCTGATGCACGGGGACTACAGCCCCTTCAACGTAATGGCGTCGCCGCAAGTGACCACGCGGTTGGCTGCCGTCATCGACTGGGACACCGGCACCGTCGGTGACCCGATCATGGACATTGCGCACCTACTGGCGCGCTGGACCGAACCCGGAGAGGTACCCGCGATCGGGCAGTGGGACATCGGGGATGGCATACCTGCGCATCGCGCCGGCTTACCCACCCGCGCCGAGATGGCGAAGAGTTTCGAGGAGCGTTCAGGCCGGGACCTGCGGTCCCTGCCGTATTACCAGGCTCTCGCGCTGTTCAAGCTCGCCGCGATTCTCGAGGGCCGAACCGCACGTGCGCACCAGGCCGGAGACGAGGCCGCGAGGCACGATTGGGCGGCCATGGTCGACCGTGTGATCGACTACGCCAACAAGTTCGCGACGGGGGAGCGGGTATGACGAGCGACGTTACCGACGCTGAAACGATCGTGGCCCGAAGGGCCCGGCTCATGCGTGAGGAGGTGAGCGAGATCGCGATCCGCCTGTTCCTGGCCCGGGGCTTCGACGGCGTGTCGGTAGACGACATCGCGGCCGCGGCCAACATGTCGCAGCGAACCTTCTTCCGCTACTTCGCGACCAAGGACGAGATCGTTCTGCAGTACGAACGGCAACTGAGGCGGCGACTACACGATGCCGTCAGACTGCGTCCCGCTGACGAGGGTCCCGTGAAGGCCCTGACGAATGCCTTCATCGAGACGTCGACGGCACCGGCCGATCGCCGTGAGAAGGCACGTGAGCGGGGCCGACTGCTCAACGACGCGCCGATGTTGCAGGCGAGGGTGCGGGTGGTGCTTGCTGAAGCAGACGCCGAGCTCGCCGAATTACTCACGCTGCGAATGACCTTGTTGCCGAGGCGCATCCGGGAAGACCGTTCCCGGGTCATCGTAGTGGCGCTGGTCGCGGTTGCGGCCCATGCGTGGAATGAGTGGGTCACCTCCGACAGCAAGAAGGATCCCGCCACCTACCTCGAGCGGGCGTTCCACGTCTTGGCGACGGGTTGGGATCAGCTCGACGAAGGGAACTCCAACGCGTGAAGGTGACTGGGAAAATCGCGGTCACGGGTGGTGGACAGGGTTTAGGGGCAGCCCTGGCGAAGCGGTTCGCCGATGACGGCGCTCGAGTCGTCGTACTCGATCTCAACGCGGAGACCGTACGGTCAGTCGCCGCCGCCATCGGTGGGCGAGCATTCACGTGCGACGTCGGCGTCCGCGAGCAACTGGATTCGGCGATCGACACCATCGAAGACGTGATCGGGCCCATCGATCTGTTCTGTTCGAACGCAGCGATCTTCGGTGGCGATGGCAGCAGCGGTCTGGCCGAGACGCCGGATGCCCTGTGGGAGTCGGCAATCAACATCAATTTGATGTCGCACATCTGGGCGGCCACGAAACTCGTGCCGCTTATGGAGGGAAGGGGCGGTGGGTATTTTCTGCAGGTGCTCTCTGCCGCTGGCCTCATCACCGGACCTTCACCGTTGTCCTACACAGTCACCAAGCATGCAGGCATCGGGTTCGCCGAGTGGTTGTCGATCAACCACCGGCACAACGGGATCGGGGTGTCGTGTCTCTGTCCGACGGCGGTTGCGACTCCTCAACTCGCGCTACCGGCCGCCAACGAAGAGGACGAGCGCATCCGGGCGCAGGTAGGCCTCATCCAAACCCCCGAAGAAGTCGCCGACATCACCATCCGGGGCTTGGCTGAGGAGACGTTCCTGATCCTGCCGAACGAGCGGCTCGGTACGTCGTTCCTGCACAAGGCGCAGGACTACGATCGCTGCCTCGATCACACCGCCCGCCGCGTCACGGCAATGAGGGTTATGTGAACGTGTTCGATCTGACCGGCCGCCTCGCCGTTGTCACGTGTGGCAGCCGAGGCATCGGACGTTCGATTGCGCAGGGGTTCGCCGAAGCCGGCGCCTCGGTGGTGATCGACAGTCGAAAGCTCGACGCATGTGAGGCTGCGGCTACGGAGATCAGGGCGTCTACGGGTCAGCGCGCCGAACCGATCACCTGTCACGTCGGCCACTGGGTGGCTTGTGATGCGTTGGCAGACAGCGTCTATGGGATGTTCGGCCGCTGCGATATTCTGGTGAACAGCGCCGGGATGTCGCCGCTGTACCCCGATCTCGCATCGGTGACCGAGGAGTACTACGACAAGGTGTCCTCGGTAAATCTCAAGGGCCCATTCCGGTTGAGCTCGGTGATCGGGTCGAGGATGGCGCAGGGGGCTGGCGGCAGCATCATCAACGTGAGCACCATCGGCTCCCTGCGGCCCAATGCCAACGAACTCGTCTACGCGTGCGCGAAGGCCGGTCTGAACGCGCTGACCATCGGTCTGGCCGACGCGTTCGGACCCACCGTGCGGTCGAATGCGATTCTTCCTGGCGCCATCGCCACCGACATCGCCAAGACGTGGCCGCCGGAGATGATCCGACGGGCGGTCGACGGAGTTCCGTTGGGCCGCATGGGCACCCCGGACGACTTCACCGGCACCGCACTGTGGCTGGCCAGCGATGCGTCGGCCTTCGTGACTGGAGAACTGGTCCGTGTCGACGGCGGTTCCTACCGCCAAACCAGCTGACCGAAGGACAGGAGCCCAGCACTTGATCGACTTCACCGTTCCCGTCGAGATCGTCGAACTACGCACGCGGGTAGCTAGATTCATCGACGACGACGTGCTGCCGGCCGAAGCGCAGGTCGGGTCCCGGCCCTATATGGACATCGTCGGAGAACTGCAACCGAGGGCACGGGCCGCCGGTTTGTGGTGCCCCTTCATCCCCAAGGAGTGGGGCGGAATGGGCCTCGGTCACCTTGCCAACGCCATCGTCCAGGTCGAGGTCGGGCGATCACATCTCGCGGCATGGGCGATGAACTGCATGGGTCCGCAGGACGCCACCATGCTCACCCTCCTCGAACTCGGCAGCGACGAGCAGAAGGAGCGCTACCTCAAACCGCTGATCAACGCCGATCGGCGGATCTGCTTCGCGATGACCGAACGTGCGGCCGGATCAGACGCCACCGGCATGCAGACCACGGCCGTGCGTGACGGCGACGACTGGATCCTCAACGGTGAGAAGTGGTTCACCAGCGGCGCCAGTCGGTCGGATCTCGTCCTGGTCATGGCGAAGACCGATCCCGATGCCCACCGGCACCGGCAGTTCAGCACCTTCCTCCTCGAACTGCCCGCTGACGGTTTCCGAATCGTCCGGGACATACCGACGTTGCACGATGCCGTCGATCACCGTTTCGAGGACGAGTTCGTCACCGGGCATGCCGAGATCGAACTGGTCAACGTACGGGTCCCGCACGCGAACCTGCTCGGCGAGCAGGGTGGTGGCTTCGCGACCGGACAACACCGTCTTGGATACGGCAGGCTCCGGCATGGCATGTGGAGCATCGCCCGCGCGCAAGCGGCCCTCGACCTCGCCGCCGAATACGCCAACAATCGCGAAACGTTCGGCAAGAAGGTTGGCGAACGCCAAGGCGTGCAATGGATGCTCGCCGATTGTGGGCGCGACCTCTACATCGCCCGGTTGATGATCCTGCACATCGCGTATCGCATGGAGAACGGCCTCGACATCGGCCAAGAGAATTCGATCGCCAAGAACTTCGTCGCCGACATGCTCAGCAAGGTCGTGGACACGTCGGTGCAGATCCACGGTGCCCTCGGCTACACCATGGACACGCCGTTGGCGGCCTGGTATGCCGAGGTCCGGATGCAGCACTTGGTCGACGGACCCGACGAGGTGCACCGCTGGCGCATCGGCAGAAACATCCTGGCCGCCCAGCAGAAGAACGGTACGACGGCGTCGGCGGTCGGCGGCGATCTGTTCTAGCCACTTGAACTGGCCCAGCTGGCTCAGCTATACATGTACAGTCGAGCGCATCGGTAGTGGAATGAAGGGTCATAGATGACGTCAGCACGGCAGGTACCGGTTACCGAGGGCCTCTTCACCTGGCCATCGGACTCCCCTCAGCTGATCGGCTCGGAACTCGACGGCGTGATCTCGTTTCCGGCGCGTGCCGGTGAACCCGAGCGACTACTCGCCACGCGGGGAACGCTGTGGGCGTTCACCACTCAGCAGTTCCGACCACCTTCGCCGCCGTATGACGGAAACGACACCGCAGAGACGTTCCAGCCCTTCGCGCTGGGCTACGTCGAACTGCCGGGAGAACTTCTCATTCAAGCCCGGTTCACCGAACCCGACCCGGCCAAGCTGATCATCGGCCAGGAGATGGAACTGCGGATCGTCCCGTACACCACCCGAGAGGACGGCACTGAAGTGCTGACTTACGCGTTTGCCCCAGTTTCAGACGAGGTGTCCCGATGAGCAATGACGTAGCGATCATCGGAACCGGGCTTCATCCGTTCGGCAGGCATGGCGACAAGCTGGCCCTCGAGATGGGTGCCGACGCAGCCAAGGACGCCCTGGCGGACGCCGGTACCGAATGGTCGGCGGTACAGACCGCATTCGTGGGCAGCTACGAGGTGTCCAATCCCGATGCGATCACCGGTTGGCTTGGGCTGACCGGTATTCCAGTGCGCGGGGTGTTCAATGGGTGCGCTACCGGCGGCACCTCGATACAGATGGCCGCGGCCGCCATCCGCAACGGCGAGGCCGACATCGCGATGGCCATCGGCTTCGACAAGCATCCCCGCGGTGCGTTCGCAGCCGACCCGTCCGTGGTGGGCTTGCCCGCGTGGTACGGCCAGACCGGTCTGTTTCTGACCACGCACTTCTTCGGCACCAAGATCAATCGATACATGGGACTGCACGGCATCTCGGCGGAGACCGTTGCGAAGATCGCCGCCAAGAATCTGCACAACGGATCCATCACGCCGCATGCCTGGCGCCGCAAGCCGGCGTCTGTCGATTCGATCCTGAACGACCTGGTGGTCAACTACCCGCTGACCCGGTCGATGTACTGCGGACCGTGCGAAGGCGCCGCGGCCTTGGTGCTGTGCCGCGGCGATCTTGCGCACAAGTACACCAAGACACCAGTATTCGTGCGCGCGGCGGAGTTGCGGAGCCGCCGCTACGGTGCGTTCGAACTGCAGAGTCCGTCATTGCCGTTGGAAACGGCCCCGAGCCCGACCGTCGATGCGTCGACGGCGGCCTACGAGACGGCGGGCATCGGACCCGATGACGTCGACGTGGCCCAACTGCAGGATACCGATGCCGGCTCCGAGCTGATTCACATGGCGGAGAACGGTTTCTGCGCCGACGGTGATCAGGAGAAGTGGATCGCTGACGGCGCCACCGAGATCGGTGGCCGGCTGCCGGTCAACACCGATGGCGGTCTGATCGCCAACGGTGAACCCATCGGTGCCTCTGGCCTGCGTCAGATCCGTGAGATCGTGCTGCAGCTGCAAGGCCGCGCCGGTGATCGGCAGGTTGGTGGCGACCCGCGGGTGGGCTATACCCACCTTTACGGAGCACCCGGCGCCTCGGCTGTGACGATCCTGAGCCGCTGAGAGCGTAGGCGCGGCCCTATGGTGCATCATTCGCCGCGGTGGGCCAAACCATGCAGCATGTATTGGGTGAGCTCGGACAGTAGTTCTTCGCGCGTCGTCGGGGGGCCGAGCGGAAACAGCACCTCCTGGTGCACGGCAGCGGACAGCACCAAGCCGAAGGTCAGACGCGCGGCCAGTGCCGGATCCACCCCAGGGAAGTGACGTTCGGTGATGCCTTCGTTGATCATCACTTCCATCTGGCCGAACAACTGCTGCAGACGCATGTCGAACTCGGGTTCGTGGGCCCTGGTGGCCAGCAGCACCGAGATCATCAATCGGTTCGCATGCAGAAAGTCGTACAGACCAGCAACGTACTCGAGGGCAATGTCAGTCATCGGTCCGTCGGCGTCCCGCGATGACCACACTCGGGAATAGGCGCTGATGAACGCCTCGAAGGGCACGAACACCGCCTCTTCGAACAACTTGGCCTTCGTGCCGAAGTTTCGGAAGAGCAAATGTTCGGCAACTCCCGCCCTGGCGGCCAGTTCGCGGGTCGAGGCACCTGCGTAGCCGCGTTCGGAGAACACGTCTCGCGCCGCAGTGAGGATGAGAGCGCGAATCTCGCTGCTGCTTCGGCGGGTGCGGGCACCCGGATCACTTCTCGCAACCACGGTTCGCCTCCGATCGACCTCTCGTGCACTGTCTCACAGGAAGCGGAAGAAGTGATCGCCAGCCGTGGGGTGTTGACAAGGGTGGCTGGCTTAAGACACCATCCACTATCTAGGGAGTTATGACGTGCGTCACTTGAGGAGTCAATTGTGGTCCCGCCCGAGCAGTCCACCGCGCTTGTACCTTCGTCGACCGCAGCCCAGGCGTCGCCTCTGAGCAGTGCCACTGTCCGGGATGACTTCGTCCCCAAGGAGGCTTACTTCTCGCCGGAGTATCTGCGGTTGGAGAAGGACCTATTGTGGCCGCGGGTGTGGCAGGTGGCATGTCGGGTCGAGGAGATCCCGAACACGGGAGACTTCGTGACCTACGAGGTGGCTGACGAGTCGATCATCGTTTCGCGTCTCGACTCCGACACGATCGTGGCGTACTACAACGTGTGCCAGCACCGTGGTCGAAAGTTGACCGAAGGGTGCGGCAACGCCAAAAACTTCTTCTGCAGATTTCACGGCTGGCGGTGGGACCTCGATGGCAGCCCGCGCGAGGTTGTCGACCGCGATGATTACGGTGCCGTGTTGCAGGACAGAGACATCCGACTCAAAGACGTGAAGTGTGACACCTGGGGCGGGTTCGTCTTCGTCACCATGGAGGCTGACCCGGTGCCGCTTCGCGAGTACCTGGATCCCGTTCCGGACATCTTCGATAACTATGACTTCGACCAGATGCGCTATCGCTGGTCGAAAACGGTTGTCCTGCCATGCAATTGGAAAGTCGCGCTGGAGGCGTTCAACGAGGGCTATCACGTCCAAGCAACGCACCCTCAACTGTTGCGGTACAACGACGATTGGACCGTCAGCGAATCCTTCGGCAAGCACTCCATGTTCACCTATCCACCTGACAACCGGCCACTGGGATTCCCTTCGCGCAGACTAGGAGGCGACGTCCCCGATGATCTTCGCGGCGGATTGATCGACTTCATGAAGATGATGGAGCAGGACCTGCGTGCGATCTATTCGACGCGTGACGTCGAAGCGGCCCAGCGGCTGCTGTCGGACGTCCCCGAAGGCACCGAGCCGACCAACGTCCTGATGCAGCTGATGTCGTTCCAGCGCGACGCGGCCATCGAGGATGGGGCGGGTTGGCCGGACGGGTTGACCTTCGAGAACATCGTCCGGGCAGGCATCGACTGGCACATGTTCCCGAACCTGATCGTGCTGCCCTACATGGACGGAAGCCTTTGGTACCGGGCGCGGCCAAACGGTGATGACCCAGACAGCTGCATCTTCGACGTGTGGTCGTTGGCTCGGTATGCACCGGGGGCGGAGCCAGTCCTCAATCGCGAGTTCTACTCGGACTGGCGGGATCACGACGACTGGGGCCGGATCCTGCCGCAAGACTTCCAGAACATGGATGCCGTCCAGCAGGGCATGAAGTCGCGTGGGTTCGCCGGGTCGCGCACCAACCCGATTCAAGAGAAGCCGATCTCGAACTTTCACCGGGTACTGCACGAGTACCTCGGCACCGCCAAGAGCCAGGGAGCAGCCCATGAGTGACGTCACCGCGGAAACCTTGCTCACCGTCTACGCCAAGGCGACGTTGATCAAGCAGACCGACGAACGGATCCGCAGCCTGCTGGGTTCGGGCGCACTGGCCATCTCGTACTACTCCCCACGGGGTCAGGAGATCGTCGCAGCAGCTACCGCGCTGAGTCTGCGACCCGAGGACTACGTCGTGACGACCTACCGCGGTGCTCACGACCAGATTGCCAAGGGACTTCCGCTGCGGTTGCTGTTCGCCGAGCTGTTCGGCAAGTCCACCGGGGCCTGCAAGGGCAAGGGCGGATCTATGCACATCACACATCCGGAGTCGGGAATCATGTTGACCACCGGGGTGGTCGGCAGCGGGCTGCCCATCGCCAACGGCTTGGCGCTGGCCTCGCAGATCCGCGATGACGGTCGGGTCACGGTGGTGAACTTCGGTGACGGCGCCACCAACATCGGGGCGTTCCACGAGTCGTTGAACATGGCGTCGCTGTGGAAGCTCCCGATCGTGTTCCTTTGTCAGAATAACGGTTACGCCGAACACACCACATACGCCAACGGCACCACGAGCCGCACGGTCGCCGACCGGGCACAGAGCTACCAGATGCCGGGCGTCACCGTCGATGGCAACGATCCCACGGCGATGTTCCTCGCCGCCCGCGACGCGATCGAATGCGCGCGGTCCGGTCGAGGGCCAACCCTGTTGGAGGCAAAGACCTTCCGATTCATGGGCCACTTCTACGGCGACGACAGTAGCTATATCGACCAAGGCATCTACGACGACTTCCTGGGTCGTGACCCGGTGCCGGCTCTGCGGGCAGCACTGATAGCTGGCGGCCACGCGTCCGAGTCCGACCTATCAGCAATCGAATCGGCTTCCGAGTCCGAAATACAGGATGCCCTGCAGTTCGCCATAGACAGCCCAGATCCGGAACTTGCCGAGATCGGTCGCGACATCTACGCCACGGAGGTCGGAGTATGAGCACGCCCACCACGATCAATTTCGCGCAGGCCTCCAACCTCGCGATGGATGAGGCGCTGGGACTAGATGATTCGGTCTTCCTACTCGGGGAGGACATTGCCGACCGGGAAGGAGGCGGCGTCGCCCAGGTCACTACCGGGTTGTCGACCAAGTACGGAGTGAACCGCGTCCGCAGCACGCCCATCAGCGAGCAAGCCATCGCCGGGGCAGCGGTCGGCGCAGCCATTGCCGGCATGCGGCCCGTCGCCGAGATCATGCTGATGAACTTCATCACGGTCGCAATGGATCAGATCGTCAACCACGCTGCCAAGATCCGCTTCATGTCCGGTGGTCAGACCAGCGTCCCGTTGACCATTCGAACGATGAGCGGTGCCGGGATGGGCTCGGGCGGTCAACACTCCGACATGCTCGAAGCGTGGCTGGCGCACGTCCCGGGACTGAAGGTGGTGACCGGGTCCTCACCGGCCGAAGTCAAGGGGCTGCTGCTGTCCTGCATCCTGGACGACGACCCATGCGTCTTCGTCGAATGCATGCCGCAGTACTGGACACCCGGCCCCGCTCCCGAACCTGGCCTACGAATTCCGTTGGGGAAGGCCAATGTCCTGCGCGAAGGTTCGGATGTCTCGGTGATCTCCTACGGTCGGCCGATCGCGGACATCGTGCTGATTGCCGAATCGCTGGCCGGCGAGGGCATCAACGTCGAAATCGTCGATCTCCGGACGATTTCACCGCTCGACGAGACGACGGTCCTGAATTCGGTCGGCAAGACCAAACGCGCCGTCATCGTGCACGAGGCGATCGAGCAGTTCGGTGTCGGGGCCCAGGTGTCAGCTCGGATTGGCGAGGAGCTTCACGGCGAGCTGCTGGCGCCCACCAAGCGGGTGGCCTCGCGCAACAGCCCGGTCCCGTTCGCGAAGGTGTTGGAGAATGAATACCTCTACAAGGCCGCGGATATCGAGGGTGCGATCCGCAAGGCGGTGAGTTGACGATGACCGTCGCGATAAGCATCCCCAAACTCGGCATGTCGATGAGTGAAAGAACCTTGAGCGAGTGGTTGGTCGAGGACGGCGAAGTCGTCGAGGTCGGCTCGCTGCTGTATGTCGTGGAAACCGACAAGACTCAGGTCGACATCGAGTCGCCTGCTGCCGGTACGGTCCGGTTGGTCGGCGAGGAGGGCGAGACGTATCCGGTCGGCACCCTCGTCGCGGAGATCGAACCGACCGGTGGCGCCCAGTGAGCCAGCCAATGGTCGAGAGCGAATGGGATGTCGTCACCGATTGCGTCGTGGTTGGCAGCGGTGGCGGCTCGATGTGCGCGGTACTGGCTGCCGATCACGCGGGGCTCCAGACCCTGATCATCGAGAAGGCCGACGTGGTTGGTGGTTCCACTGCGATGTCCGGTGGCATCCTGTGGTTGCCCGACAATCCGGTCTCGCGTGCCGCCGGAGTGGTGGACAGCCATGACGACGCTCTCCGCTATTTCGCCGCAGTCGTCGGCGACGAGGGGCCGTCGACGTCACCGCAGCGCACCGAGGCGTTCCTCGCCGCTATTGAGCCGATGGTCGAATTCCTTGCGCACCAGGGGGTTCCGTTCCGCCACTGTGAAGGCTACAGCGACTACTACGACGATCGCCCCGGCGGCAAGGCGCGAGGCAGGTCGATCGAGACCGAGCTGTTCTCGCCGGATCTGCTCGGGCCATGGCTGGAAAAGTTCCGAATAAGCGAGACGCTGCCCCCGATTCCCTTGCGCACCTCCGAAGTGGCTCGCGCGACCGTGGCCAATCGCACGCTCCGGGGAGCCTGGACCGTGGCGAAGGTGGCTGGCCGATATGCCGCAGCGAAACTATCTCGGCGGGAGGTCCGAGGGTCTGGTGCAGCGCTCCAGGGCTGGATGATGTTGGCCGCGATCCGCGCTGAGATACCTATCTGGACAGGAACCCCGGTGGTCGACATCGTCCTCGCGGAGGGCCGAGCGGTGGGGGTGGTCGCCGAGCGGCACGGCAAGCTCGTCCGTGTCCGCGCCCGGTGCGGTGTTCTGCTCAACAGCGGCGGGTTCTCCCACAACGAAACCATGCGCAAGGAATTCGGGCGATCCCCAGCATCGACGGCGTGGACCGTTGCCAATCCAGGTGACACCGGTGAGGTCATCCAGGCCGCGATGATGCGTGGCGCCGCAGTCGATCTGATGGACGAGGCATGGTGGATCCCGACGTCGGTCCTTCCGGACGGATCTCCCCTCTACATCGTCTACGAGCGGGCGAAACCACACGGCATCATGGTCGACCGAGGGGGCTTCCGCTACGTGAACGAGGGCGCGTCCTACATGGAGGTCGGGCGCACCATGTACGAGCGAAACAAGACGGTGCCCGCCATCCCGAGTTGGTGGATCATGGACGCGCACCACCGATCCCGATACCTCTGGGGGCTGACGCCGGGCGGGTTCACACCGCGTAACTGGATCTCCAGCGGGTACATGAAGAAGGCCAACAGCATCGAAGAGTTGGCACGGCTGTGCAAGATCGATCCGACGTCCTTGCGGACGACGGTGGAGAACTTCAACTCGAACGCCGTCAAGGGCATCGACCCGGACTTCCACAAGGGCGAACGCGCCTACGACCGCTACTACGGCGACCCACGGCAGAAGCCAAACCCGTGCCTAGGGCCGGTCGACAAACCCCCGTTCTACGCGGTCGCTGTGTATCCCGGTGACGTGGGTACCTGCGGTGGCTTACTCACTGACGAAGACGCCCGCGTCCAGGACACCGATGGTCAGGTGATTCCCGGACTCTACGCAACCGGTAACTGCACGGCATCGGTGATGGGCCGGACCTACCCGGGCGCCGGCGCCAGCATCGGCGCCTCGTTCGTCTTCGGTTGGCGCGCAGCCCAACACATGATTGTCACGAAGTCCATGGACCTCGCTGCGGCGTCGACCTCAACGGATGGGCAGTGGCAGACATGACATCAGGATTCCGGGTGGAACGCATGGTGTCGGCACCGCCGGCCAGCATCTACAACCTGCTCGCCGATGTACCGAATTGGAAGGACTGGGCTTCCATGGTCAACCACTCGGAGCTCGTCCAACATGGTGATCCTGATCCGTTGGGCGCGGGAGCCGTTCGCCGCATGGGCGGAATTAAGTTCATCCTCGTCGATGAAGAGATTCTCGAAGCCTCACCGCCGCATTACCAGCGCTACACCGCGACGCGTGGGCTCCCGGTCCGGGACTACCGCGGCGAGGTCCGCCTCGATCCCGTCGACGGGGGCACGCACCTGGTGTGGACGGGAGCGTTCGAACCGCTGGTGCCTGGCACCGGCTGGTTGTTGGCTGCCTTTCTCCGCGTGTCGATTAGCAGGATAGTGAGCGGTGCGTATGCCGCTGTAGCCGCTCAACCGTCGGCAAGAGGGGCCTGAGCGATGGCAGCTCCAGGGCGCGCAACAGAGCATTCACTAGCCTGCGAGGTCCGTCGTGGGTGACCTCTTCGGTGTGATCGGCGCTCAGCGCGCCTGTCGGCGATTCGATCCGGACGGCGAGGTGTCCGACGAGGATCTCGGGCGGATGCTGGAGGCGGCGGTTCACGCGCCGAGCGCGGAGAACACCCAACCGTGGGCGTTCGTGGTGGTGCGTGATGCCGAGGCCAGAGCGGAGCTGGCGGCGTGGTGGACCGAGATGTGGAACGCCGGCGGGAAGGACCTCGTCCGGCAGACGCTGGAAAAGAGTCTCGTTGACGATCTCGAGCACGGCTTTGCTCGAGGGGGTCTCGCCGCCGCAACGGTCGTAGTGGTGGTCTGCGCCGACACCGAGAAAGTGCATGACGTCTACTTGGCCGCCTCGATTTACCCCGCCGTCCAGAATCTGTTGCTGGCAGCCGGCGACCTCGGCTACGGCTCCCTCCTCACAACCGGGTTGACGCTGTTCGGCGTGGACGGGGTTCGTCAACGTCTCGCCCTGCCAGACACAATGACGCCGATGGCGGCCGTGTACATCGGCCGCCCTGCTCGGGCGCTCGCGAAGCCCCGCCGCAATCCTGCCGCGTCGGTCACCTACCGAGAACAGTTCGGCACACCCTGGCGCACTTAATCAACCCCCGGCCCAGACCTCCCAAACCATGCGAAGGAGCCACATGACAACTCAAGACGCGCCTACCGTGATCAGTGATCTGGTGGTCCGAATGACCACGGGGTTCAACCCTCACGATCCCGAGCTCGCTCACGACGGGGTGCCGCAGCAGGTGTACCGCGAGCTGCGAGACAAGTGTCCCGTGCAGTGGTCGGACCAGTACGGCGGATTCTGGGTCGCGACCCGCCATGAAGACATCGATCGAGTGTCCAAGGATGCCGCCAACTTCGCGTCGGCGCTGGGCATTCTGATCCCGGACCCCTCCGATTTCGCCACCGAAGACGAACGTAAGGAGCGATTCGATTCGGGCAAGGGCATGCTGCCCATCGTCATGTACGACCCTCCTGCGCATACACCGATGCGACGCAAGCTCGAGCCGCTCTTCTCGCCCGCCATGGTGCGAAAGCGCGAAGATTTCATTCGCTCCGTCGCCGATGACTTCATCGACGACGTCATCGAATCCGGTCAGTGCGACCTGATGGTCGACTTCTGCGCTCCGGTACCGGCGGTGGTGGTGCTGGACTGGTTGGGTCTGCCCGTCGAGGGGTGGAAGGCGTACTCCGACACCGTGTTGAAACAGTTCGCCGAACCGAGTGAGTACGGGCCGGACGTCGGCTCACTCGACATCGCGGGCCTCTACGCCGCGCTGGTCGACCGCAAGGAACATCCGCGTGACGACATCATTACCGCCATCACGCAGATCGAGATCGATGACGAACCGATCAACGATTTCGAGATGCTCAGCCTGTTGGGGCAGATGATCTTCGCGGGTCTCGACACCACGACCAATGCGGTGTCCAGCACGCTCGTCGAGCTGCATCGCAGACCCGAGGTGCGCAAGGAACTCAGCGCAGCCGCCAACGACGATCGCCTCTGGACCTCGGCCATCGAGGAGTTCTTGCGGTATACCTGCCCCATCCAGGGGTTCAAGCGGACCGCACGAGAGC
The DNA here is from genome assembly GCF_006439015.1 of Mycolicibacterium hodleri. GTDB lineage: Bacteria > Actinomycetota > Actinomycetes > Mycobacteriales > Mycobacteriaceae > Mycobacterium > Mycobacterium hodleri_A. The sequence goes on from NZ_RCZG01000001.1 coordinate 60,190, forward strand.
CGGCCGAGGTCGGTGGGCAGGCGATTGCGGCCGGCGACCGGGTACTCATGATGTTCGCCTCGGGGAACTTCGACGAACGCGAGTTCGACCGACCCGATGAAATCGACTTGCGACGCACCACCAACCGCCACTTGACCTTTGGCCGCGGCATCCACCGCTGCCTCGGTTCGCACCTGGCGCGACTGGAGATGAAGGTGATGGTTCAACAGATCTTGCAGCGCATGCCCGACTACGTGATCGACGAATCGCAGCTAAAGGTGCACGAGGACATCTCCGTCGCCTTCGGATACGACGCCGTACCAGCTCATTTCACGCCGGGCCGACGCAGGGCATCGTCGCAATGACCAGCGTTTCAGCGGCCGGCCGAACCGTGATCCCGCAGAGCGTAGATGACGTCACCGCCGATTGGCTGTCCGACGTACTCCGCTGCGAGGTCGCTGCCGTCGATGTCGTCGATGTCATCGGTGGCACGGCTACCAAGATCGTGCTGTCGATCACCTACGCCGGACCAACGTCGTTGCCCAGCCGAATGTGCCTCAAGGCAGGCATGGGGGACCACGCCCCCCTCCTGGCGCAGGTCGGCATCTACGCAGCGGAAGCCCGGTACTTCCGTGATGAAGCTCAGAACAGCAGAGTTCGCGCGCCCGAGGTGTATTGGGCCGACCTCGACGCCGAAGAGTGCTACGGCGCGATCCTCATCGAGGACCTCAGTCGTCCCACCGTCCGGTTTGGTGCCGCCGCCGTGCCCCTGACGCTCGACGAGGCGGCATCCGGCATGGAGAACCTCGCGCTCCTGCACGCCAGTCGCTGGAACAGCCCCTGGCTCGACTCTGCCGGCTGGCTCGAACAGCTCGCGGACCCAGAAAGCAAGTCACACAGCTACTTTCACATGCAGGACGCGGCGATCGTCGGAGCGTACCTGAGCAAACCGCTCCGCAAGGCCGTGGTACCTGCTGAACTCAACGACGCACAACGCAGCATCGACCTGTTCTGGGCGTTCATAGGGGTCGCGCGCGAGGGACCACAAACGCTGTTGCATGGCGACACCCACATCGGCAACGTCTATCTCGAGAGCGGGGCGGTGGGCCTGTGCGACTGGCAGACCGCCCGACGCGGATCACCGGCGTTCGACGTCGCGTACCTCCTGGGATCATCGCTCGAACCCGATGTCCGGCGTTCGGCCGAGAAGCAGCTGCTGTCGGACTATCTCGGCGTGCTTGTCGCGGAGGGCGTCGGTGCGCCGCCGAGTCTCGACGAGATGTGGCATCACTACCGCACGCACATGCCGTACGGGTACTTTGCCTGGCTGACGAACCGGGAGGAGTTCCAACCCGAAGAGACCACTGCGATCACCCTGGGGCGGTTGGCCTGTGCGGTCGTCGATCTCGGCTCTGCTAGCGCCCTCGGAGTGTGAGGCGGCCGGTGGATCAGAGTTTCGTAAGCGAGAGGGCAGGTATCACGTCCACGCATTCGTCGGTATCGCACTGGCCCGCCGACACTTCTCATCCGTTGGCCGACGAGCCGGTGGGAGCGATGCTGCGTCGTCTGGCTGGCTCCGTGGGAGAGCGTCCGGCGATCGTCGACCGGACACCGAACGGGGCAACGGTGTCGACCGCTTATGCCGAGTTGTACGCAGCAGCCGACGCCATGGCGCACGGGCTGCTCTCCATCGCCACCCCGGGTGAACGTATTGGGATCTGGGCCCCGAACAGCACTGAGTGGGTCATCGTCGAATACGCTGCGGCACTCGCCGGACTCGTTCTGGTGCCACTGAATCCGGCGTTGACCGATCCAGAGGTGGCCGATCTGCTGGACCGATCGGCGTGCGTTGTGCTCTTCACAGTCAGGGATTTTCGCGGTGAGCCGTTGCTGGAGCGGGCCGCGTCCGTGATCAGCCCACGGGTTCGAGCGGTATGTGACCTGGCAACCTGCCAGGCGTCCTTGCAGTCATCGCCGACGGCCGCGATGCCCGTTGTCAGTCCCGATCAGCCGCTGCTGGTTCAGTACACCTCGGGTACGACCGGTACGCCCAAGGCCGCCGTGCTTACTCATCGGGCGGCACTGAACATCGGTGTCCTGACAGGTCCGCTGCTTGGTCTGTGCGATGGGCCGGTGTGGTGCAACCCAATGCCGATGCATCACGTCGGTGGCTCGGTATGCGTGCTCCTCACCGTTCTGGCGAATGCCGGGACGATGGTGTTGATGCCGAGCTTCGAGGCAGGCGAGTTCCTCGAGATGCTGGAACAGACGCGTGCCAACGTGATTGGGGCCGTGCCGACGATGCTGCTGGGGATGCTCGACCACCCGTCGTTCGCCGATCGGGATCTGAGTGCCTTGAAGCTCCTGCAGACGGGCGGTTCCACCGTCGCGCCCGCGTTGATCCGCCGGGTCGAGGAAGCGTTCGGTGCTCAGATCGTGAACGCCTACGGACAGTCCGAGGCGCCGTCCGCGGTGCAGACCAGGTTGACGGATTCCGACGAGACGAAGGCACTCACGATTGGGCGGCCCGGTCTGCACCGAGAGGCGCGAATCGTGCGGCCGGGTGCCGACGGGACTGACGAGACCGTGCCCTTCGGCGAGTCGGGAGAACTGCTGATTCGGTCGTCGCTGACGATGACGGAGTATCTGGACGACCCGGGGCAGACCGCGACAGCCCTAGATGCCAGTGGTTGGCTGCACACCGGGGACCTGTGCTCGATGGCACCCGACGGCGTGCTCACCATCCGTGGTCGGATTCGCGACGTGATCATCCGGGGTGGAGAGAACGTGTACCCACCGGAGGTGGAGAACGTTCTGCTGGCGCACCCCGCGATCAGCGACGTCGCCGTCCTTGGGGTGCCGGACACCCGATGGGGCGAACAGATTGGAGCAGCGGTCAGGTTCCGTGCCGGCGCTTCGCCGACCTGGGACGAACTGGAGACATTCGCGCGGGGCTCCTTGGCGGGGTTCAAGGTCCCGCGGATCTGGCGTGCCGTCGAGGAATTCCCGACCACTGCCTCGGGCAAGGTCCAGAAGTACCGGCTCAGAGAGGCCTTCAAATGAATCTGCAAGCACCCCAGCAATATCACGATGAACAGTAAGGAGCACACAATGGAACGCAGAGCTCGCGGGCGTTACGAGACCAACCTCGACGATCCCGAATTCACCACACTCGAGGACGGAACGCGTTTCGCCGGTTTCTTCCTGGGAGACGGTGACGATGAACCGGCCGTCTTCCCGATGGAGGTCACGGCGAACTACACGTTCCCGGTGCACTATCACAAGACGCACTACATGTCGCTCATCCTGCGTGGCTCACTCCAGGTTGGAACCCGTTGGTACCACCCAGGGGACATTCGCTTACAGGAGAAGGGCTCGGTGTACGGCCCAGAGAAAGCCGGGCCCGAGGGCTGCTACATGCTCAACATCTTCGGCGACCGCCGCGGATACACGCCAACGGTGGTCGGCGAAGCCGAGCAGGAGCCGATGCCGTTCGAACCCCATGTTCTGCTGAGCAAGGTCTGGAATGCGTTGGCCGAGAGCCCGGTTGGCGTGGAACGGAAGTAGTTGATGACGCCTGGAGACGTATCCCCCGATCCGTTGGCGTGGATCGGGTCAGACTCCGTGACGCGGTCGGCGACCGAAGGGGAAGTCACACTATGCGGTGCCTGCTGGGAGTCGAAGCAATGTCGATTGGGAGTGCGCCGGGAATGGTTGGACGGCGAAGTCTCGGTTTTCGAGCTCAGCTGTCCGCGCGATCAGGAGGGCGGGCCCAACGTTGCGCACGGCGGTTGGACCGCTGCGGCCATGGACGAGATGCTGGGGCACGTGCCGTTGATGCACGAGCAGATGTCGGTCACCGCCACGTTGACCGTCAACTTCCGCAAGCCGGTCCCGGTCGAACGACCGCTAGCTGGACGCGCGTGGATCGACAAGATCGAAGGATCGAGGTGGTTCATCTCCGGTGAGCTCCTGCTGCTGCCCGGACGGAGCGGGCTCGCCACGGCGACGGGAATCTGGGTTGCCCGGGACTATTCGCATTTCGCCCGGCACGCGGAGTGGCTTGCCGAGCAGGATTCCGGCTCGCTCGACCGCCAGACTCCAAGCGGCGATCCAGCTATCGAATAAGACTGTGGCGGAGGGTACTGCCGTCGTGATTGAGAAGGAGCACCATGGGCTTGTTGGACGGCAGAGTTGCCTTCGTCACGGGCGCTGCGCGCGGGCAGGGGCGTAGTCATGCGGTCCGGCTCGCACGTGAGGGAGCATCAATTATTGCGATCGATGTCGCCGCGGAGGTGTCGATCGATACCGGCTACCCGCCGGCGACCCCGGCTGATCTCGACGAGACCGTCGCCCTCGTAGCGGCGGAGGGGCAGCCGATATTGGCGCGTGCGGTCGACGTTCGCGACTCCGACGGCATGGACGCCATCCTGGCCGAAGGGATCGCTGAGTTCGGCGGCCGCCTCGACGTGGTGGTGGCCAACGCCGGCATCGTCAACTGGGGCCGCTTCTGGGAGCTGTCGGAAGGCCAGTGGCAGACAATGATCGACATCAATCTCACCGGTGTGTGGCGCACGCTGAGGGCTTCCGCCCCGCCGATGATCGGAGCGGGTAACGGTGGGTCGATTATCACGATCAGTTCGGTTGCAGGCATCAAATCGCTACCCGGGCAGTCGCATTACAGCGCATCGAAGCACGGGGTCGTCGGACTGACCAAGTCCGCAGCGGTCGAGCTCGGCGAGTACGGCATCCGGGTCAATTCGATACACCCCTGGGGTGTTGCCACGGCAATGGCGCTAGAAGACCCGCTAATGGAGAAGGTGTTCACCGACCATCCCAACTACGGGATGTCGTATGCGAGCGCCTTGCCGTCATTGGCATTGGCCGAGCCGAATGACATCTCCGACGGAGTGGTGTACCTGGCCTCGGACTTATCCAGAGCGGTGACGGGTACCCAACTCACGATCGACATGGGTGCTACCAAGGTCTGACCATCCGCTGCGCGGCGGCCCTGTCCTCCAGTCGTCGCCGCGATCCCTCGACTGTTCATGCCGAAAAGGTGCGGCCGACTGTTCATTGTTCGAGCAATTGGATTGCGGTGGAGGCAAACTCGTCATAGTACTGGAAGATTCTCCTTCGCGCCGAGTTCGGATAGAATAGTAAGCGTCGAACCGGCGATCAGACGATGTCAGTCCCTGGAGAGCGCGGTGGGAACGATGCGGTCGTGGTCGCCGTTCGCGGTGAGTGTCGATTGGGTGATCGCCGCAAGGTTGCGGGAGGGGAGCGTTCCTGGAGAAGCTCTTCGCGACTTCGCACACTTGTGACGTGGGCAACAAGAATATGATCGTCGTGCAGAACATGCTTGATCGGGCACCTTTCCATGCGGGGCCGTCCACTATGCCGAGCGTTTGCGGGACAAGCTGGGTTCAGACGTCGACGAGCAATTGCCGATGTGGTTTGTCGAGCACGCGCAGCACGTCCGCGCATCCACACTGGCCGCCACCAGCCACCCCAAAAATCATGTCCCAGCTCATCGACTACGAGGGCCTCGTCCAGCAGGCCGTTCGAGATCTCATCGAGTGGTTGGAGTTTGGCAAGGCGCCGTTGTCGAACAGCAGTTATACCTACAGCACCGATCGCGCAGTCACGCTGGCGACGACGGCCGCTGAGCGTGGCCATGATCCTGATGGCATGCAGAACATTTCATCTACCTATTTACGTCACCTGAAGGATGTGCATTGACGGCCGAGCTCAGTCGTCGACTCGGGCGTGCCGTGCCGTCGAGTGCGAAGTGAGTCGAAAACGGTGGCGTGACAGACTGTTTGGATCAGAATATGTCACAGTAACGAAATGACCTTGGCGTGGATGTGCGCGGCGCGGCTCGCCGTGCACCGGTACTTGAGGGCCCGCCGTGAGGGTCGGCGGACGTCCTGGGAAGGGTGGCCGCTCGGTCCGTTGAAGATGCCAGCGATTCCGGCCGCTTACGTGTCGACGGGGGTTGGGTGGTCTTAGGAACACGTTGTTCACGCGCGGTTTGGGTGAGCAACTCCAGCAGAAGCCTGCGCAGCAGCCGTCAAGTGTGTTTCGCCGTGCAGACCGTGTGCATCGGCGGCGAGTGGCTGGCCGCGGTGTTCGAAGTGTCCCGATGAGTTCGAAGAATCAGGAGCGCAACACTGACTGACTATTGGACGTTGGGAGGGCAGCGAATAGGTAGGTGGGGCAACGGTTTTGGAGGACCATCCGGGGCCGGTGGTTGAGTTCGTCTCCAACGGCCGACAGGTCCGCTGGCGAATGGCTGGATGAGGCTCACGTCCGCGGGGAAGTAGTCGTGCAGCAGTTCGGTCTGCGCGTTCATCGCCGAGAACAAGGACTGTTTCGGGGTCGCTCCGATCTAATGAAACCGGTAGCCGCGCTTGGGCCCGGACCCCTGGCTCCGATCCGAGCAAAAGCTCTTTTGCGGCAGACCGGGGCGTGGCCCGGCGCGGCTCCCGTACCTATGGGGCGGTGGAGGGCACGGTTTGGATGTGGTGGACCGCTGGTGGGTGATCGCTTTCGCCGATGTGGACGTGCAGTCCTGTGGGCAGTGCGCGACGTTTGCCGGTCGTGGAGGTGTGTCCTACGGCTGATGCGATGGTGGCCCGCCGAGGCCTGTTCATTAGAGCGCCGTTTCAACCTTCCGGGTTCGGCATAGCGTGTGGCCGTCCGGCGCACGCAGGGTCGAGGGTTGGGAGAAGTCCGATGGCTGGGTTGTGGTGTGGAATCGATTGGGCTGAAGGGCATCACGATGTCTCTGTAGTCGACGATGCGGGACGGATCGTGTGTAAAGAACGCATTGGTGACGACGTGGCGGGGTTCGGTCGCCTGGTGGAGATGATCACTGAGCTGCGCCCTGATGGGCTGCGTGGGTTGCCGATCGCGATCGAAACGGCGCAGGGGCTGCTGGTGTCGGCGTTACGAGCCGCCGAAGCGCAGGTGTTCACCATCAATCCGCTGGCCGTGTCGCGATACCGCGATCGGTACTCGCCCAGCCGCGCCAAGAGCGATGCCGGTGATGCCATCGTGTTGGCCAACATCTTGCGCACCGACGGAGACAATCATCGACGCCTGCCGGACGACAGCGACGGTGCTCACGCGGTGCGGGTACTCGCCCGTGCTCATCAGGACGCGATCTGGGATCGCCAGCAGATCGTGAACAAGACGCGTTCACTGCTGCGCCAATACTTTCCGGCGTTCCTAAAGACATTCGCCGATCTGACCACCATGGGTGCCCGCACCGTACTCGGTTTGGCGGCGACGCCAGCCGCGGCGGCCACTCTGCGGCCCTCCACGGTGGCCGCGGCGTTACGCCGGGGTGGCCGTCGACGCGGCGTGGACGCCGAAGCTCACCGGATCGTTGCCGGCCTGCGTGCCCCTCATCTGCGCCACCCGGAGGTGGTGGAAGCCGCCATGGGACAACAAGCACACACCTACGCCAAGTCGCTGGCCACCGTCGCGGAGAACGTTGCCACGTTGGAGGCGTCACTGACCGCGGCGTTTGCGCATCACCCCGACGCCCCCATCCTGGTCAGCTTCCCTGGACTCGGCGCGGTGCTTGGTGCCCGCCTTCTCGGCGAAATCGGTGATGATCGAACACGTTTCGCAACAGCGCGTGGCCTAAAGGCCTATGCCGGCACCGCACCAGTCACCCGAGCCAGCGGCACCAAGACCTACATCGGCCTGCGCCGGGTGCGCAACAAACGACTCAACCAGGCAGCCTACATGTGGGCGTTGCCGTTGATCCTGCACTCCACCGAGGCCCGAGCACACTACGACCGCCGGCGACGCCGCGGCGACAGCCATACCGCCGCGTCCCGCCATCTGGCCAACCGGTACATCGGCATGCTGCACCACTGTCTGCAGACCCGCCAGACCTACGACCCGGACAAGGCATTCACACCCGCACTGGCGCCCGCGAACGACGTCGCCTGTTGACTTTTGAGGTACATGCGATGTCTGCCGCGTGCTCACTGAGCACGGTATCCAGATCGCCCGGCGTTCTGCGCCTGGTCATCGAACGGCGACTTGGTGAAGGTGAAACTGACATGCGGGGTCAATTGGGCCGAGGCCCACCATGACGTGGCGCTAGTCGACGAGGACGGTGCCGTCTTCGCGCGTGACCGAATATGCACCGGTGCAGGGGATTCAGCAGATTCTTGGCGCGGACCGCGGCGGTGATTGCAGTACCGGTTCACAGCTCGCCGCAATTAGGGGTGGTCGTCGGCAGGTCGTTGAATCGGTCGGCGATCCACTGCATGCCGCGTTCGCCGTCGACGAGTTGAGCGAGCCCGTGATTGACCGCAAGCTTGTTCATGAGGGGCGGCTGTTCGTTGGTGAAGAATTGAACGTTAGCGCCCTTGGCACACCAGTCCAAAGCAAGCTGATGCGCGGGTACCCAAAGGAACCACTCCGTCGAACCGATTGTGATCGATGAACACCGGCGTGGGGTTGCGTCCAGCAGAGTGGTGTACGAGTCGGACCTGATCAGCGGTACCGGCGTGTCGTAGCCGAGTGATTGAAGGTCATCGCGTGATTCTTCGAGGGACCGTCCAAAGTCACTCGAGCAAAGAAGGAACACACGCGATGACCGCTGCCCACGATATCGACTTGCCGGCCGTGTTGGCCGATCGACTCACCACCTGCCACCCCGATGTGCTGCGCGAGCTGCTGGCCACGTTCATCCACACTCTGATGGGCGCCGAAGCCGACGCGCTGTGCGGCGCCGGCTACGGCGAGCGCAGTGCTGAGCGCACCAACTCCCGCAACGGCTATCGTCACCGCCAATTCGACACCCGTACGGGATCATTGGATCTCGCGATCCCCAAGCTACGGCAAGGATCCTACTTCCCGGACTGGCTGCTTGAACGGCGTAAACGGGCTGAGCGGGCACTGACCACGGTGGTGGCCACCTGCTATCTGCTGGGGGTCTCCACGCGGCGGATGGACAAGCTGGTCGAGACCTTGGGCATCACCAGCCTGTCGAAGTCGCAGGTGTCGGTGATGGCCAAGGAACTCGACGTAGCGGTCGAGGCGTTCCGCACCCGGCCCTTGGATGCCGGCCCGTACACGTTCGTCGCCGCCGACGCCCTGGTCCTCAAGGTCCGTGAACAGGGCCGGGTCGTGAACGTCCACGCGCTGATCGCGGTCGGAGTCAACGCCGAGGGTTACCGCGAGATCCTGGGCATCGACGTCAGTACCGCCGAGGACGGGGCGGGCTGGTTGACGTTCTGGCGGTCGCTGACTGCCCGCGGCCTGTCCGGGGTCAAACTGGTCACCAGCGACGCCCACGCTGGGCTCGTGGCCGCGATCGGGGCGACGCTGCCCGGGGCGGCCTGGCAGCGCTGCCGTACGCACTACACGACCAACCTGATGGCGAAGACTCCCAAGAGTTCATGGCCGTGGGTACGCACCCTGCTGCATTCAGTGTTCGACCAGCCCGACAAGGAATCGGTTGCCAGTCAATATGATCGGATCGTCGACGCCCTCGCCGACAAGCTTCCCAAGGTCGCCGACCACCTGGAGGCCGCCCGCGCGGATCTGCTGGCGTTCACCGCGTTCCCCAAACAGATCTGGCGCCAGATCTGGTCCAACAACCCCCAGGAGCGACTCAACAAGGAAATTCGGCGGCGCACCGACGTCGTCGGCATCTTCCCCGACCGCAACGCGCTGATCCGCCTCGTGGGCGCCGTCCTGGCCGAACAACACGACGAATGGGCCGAATCCCGCCGCTACCTCGGCCTGGACGTCCTGAGCAAATCACAAGCCATCCACGACACCCCGACCGAACAGGAGGCCACCACCGCGGCACTCACCGCCTGAACCATCAACTCGAAGAATCACACGACGACCTCATACACCACGTCCTTGGACTTGACCCGGCGTGGTGGGGCGCAGTCGCCCAATGCGTTGTTCGGCGAATGCGGACTTCAGCGGTTCGCGTTTGCCCAGTTCGTCCAACGGCTCGTTGAAGTACGGCTGGAGATGCCTAAAGCCGAAGTCGGCCAGCGTTTGAAAAGTGCATTGCTCCTTGGTCTTGTCGACCATCTCGTGGCCTCGCAAGGTGAGTGAGTCTCTGATCATCTGTTCGGTCTCGGGGTAGGCAGCGATCATGCTGTTGAGGACGTATCCGATGGCGCCGGCCAGGATGCTGCCGTCGGCGGCGGGCATGACGGCCGCTGGGTCGGCTGGTGGCGCACCGGCCCACGTGTCGTTTGCCATGAGCTTGGGCCCAGTTTGACCTGATTTTGCCAGGATGATGGGACCACCTGGATTGCCAGTTATGGGACCACCGGCGCGTTGCGTCGGTGGTCTCTTCGTTTGCCCGTTCGATCGCCGTGATGGCTCAAGTCACGGAGGCGGCGGGCATGGCTTTTCGGGAGGTCAGTGTGAACGAGATCAGGGAAGTGCTGCGGGTGTGGCTGGGGTGGCGGGGTTACCGGCGCCGGGGTACCGCAGGATCGCCGCACATTGCGGCGTGGACCGCAAAACGGTGCGGCGCTACGTGGAGGCCGCCCAAGCAGCCGGGCTGCGCCGAGACGACGATGTCAGCGCGGTCGATGACGGGTTGATTGGGATGGTGGCCGAAGCGGTGCGCCCGGTGCGCCCGGATGGTCACGGCGCGGCGTGGGAACAGTTGATGGCGTTCGAGGAGCAGATCACCACGTGGGTGGCCGGCGATGGTGAGCAACGGCCGTTGACGATCACCAAGATCCAGACGCTGCTGGATCGCCGGGGGTGTGTGGTCCCGTACCGGACGTTGAACCGATTCGCCAGTGAGCGTTGCGGTTTCGGCCGCAAGAACACCACGGTGCGAGTCGCCGATGGCGACCCGGGGGTGGAGTGCCAGATCGATTTCGGCTACCTGGGGATGCTCACCGATACAGGCGACGGTCGGCGCCGCAAGGTGCATGCGTTGATATTCACCGCCGTCTACAGCCGACACATGTTCGTGTGGCTGTCCTATTCGCAGACCCTGGCGGCAGTGATCGCCGGATGTCAGGAGGCGTGGGAGTTCTTCGGCGGCGTATTCGCGGTGCTGATCCCGGACAACTTGACACCGGTGATCACCGCCGCGGATGCCATCAATCCTCGATTCTCCCAGGGGTGGCTCGACTACGCCGGTCATGTCGGGTTCCTCACCGACCCGGCCCGGATCCGTTCCCCGAAGGACAAGCCGCGAGTGGAACGCGCGGTGCAGTATGTGCGCCGAAACTTCTGGGATGGTGAAACATTCACTAGTCTCGAGCTGGCGCAGCAGGCCGCGACCGCGTGGTGTGAGCGTACGGCGGGGACCCGCATCCACGGCACCACCTGTGCACGGCCGGTGGAGGTGTTCACCGCCGAAGAACTGCCGCTGCTGCTGGCGATGCCGGGCGTCTATGACGTGCCGGTGTTCAAGGGCGTCAAGGTGCACCGCGACTTCCACGCCGAGGTCGGCAAAGCGCTGTACTCGTTGCCCGAGCAGTGGATCGGCATCACGTTGGACGTCCGTGCCGACAGTGAGCTGGTGAAGTTCTATCACCGCGGCACGCTGGTGAAGGTCCACCCCCGCCAACCGCCAGGTGGCCGCAGCACCGACCGAAATGATCTGCCCGAGCACAAGGTCGGCTACGCGCTGCGGGACCTGAAGGGGTTGATCGCGGTGTGTGCTGCACACGGACCCAACATCGGGATCTACGCCGAACGCATCTTGGATGATCCGCTGCCCTGGACCCGGATGCGCACCGTCTACCGGCTCCAAGGGCTGGTGCGCCGCTACGGTGCCGACCGCGTCGATCGAGCCTGTGCACTCTCACTGGACCTCGACGTCGTCTCGGTCAACAAGATCGCCTCCATGCTGGAACGCGCCACCGAGAGCGCAACCCCGGCACTGCCCCGGGCGGTAGGGCAGTCAGCCACCCGCTTCTCCCGTGATCCATCCGAATTCAGCTCCAAATCAACATCATTGACCGTCGTAGTCGACGCCGATCCCGAAGGGACCTACTGAAGTGACCACCCACCGCGCACCTGCCGATCCGGTCGGCGTTGATCTGCTCCGCCTGCTCAAAGCCCTCAAGCTCGGTGCTCTGGCCCATACTCTGCCCGAACGCGCCGCGCTGGCACGCCAACACAAACTCAGCCACATCGGATTCCTCGAAACGCTACTGGCTGACGAGGTATCCCGACGTGAATCCCGTTCAGCGGCGCTACGAGCGGCCAAAGCCGGCCTCGACCCGACCATGCATTTCGACACCTGGACCGCACAAGAGGACCTGCGCTATGACCGCACCCTGCTCGGTGACCTGACCTCGCTGACGTTCCTCGACGCCGCGCAGTCCGCGATCATCCTCGGGCCCGTTGGAGTCGGCAAGACGCACTTGGCAACAGCACTGGGGCACATGGCAATTCGCCGACGCAGGTCCGTACTGTTCGCCCGATCCGACAAACTATTCACCCGGCTACGCGCCGCCCGCCTCGACAACACCGTCGACGCCGAAATCCGCCGACTGGCCGCCATCGACGTCCTCATCATCGATGACTTCGCCCTGCGTCCCCTCGACGCCACCGAAACCAGCGACTTCTACGAGATCATCGTCGAACGCCACCGCGCCAAGACGACCATAGTGACCTCCAACCGGGAGCCCGCCGAATGGCTGACCATGACCGCCGACACGCTACTGGCCCAATCAGCCATCGACCGACTGACCGCCAACGCCCACACCCTCGTCATCGAAGGACCGTCCTACCGCCAACGCGACCGCGGCCGGCTTGACCCAAACCACGCCGACGAGCATCCTCAATAACGCGCCACGGTGGCCCCATCCCCCTGGCAATCAGGTGGCCCCATCACCCTGGCAAGCGACACCACGCTCCGACGATATCGAGTTCGGGCGCGTAGTTGGGCGCCAACTCGAAGGCCGCCGCTGACGCGCCGCCGCCCTGGGAGTAGCCCCAAAGGGTTACCGGCCCATGAGGATCGAGAGACGTACCGGGCAGCTGCATCGCTGCTCGCGCGGCGTCCAGGACAGCGTGAGCCTCAGCCGCACGGTTGAGATAGGTGTGCACCCCTGGAGTGCCCAATCCCTCGTAGTCGGTGACGACGACGGCGAACCCGCGCGCGACCATCGTCGCAACGAATCCCTGCTCGTAGCCGTACATGAGGTCGAACCCTGTCGAATAGTGAATGCCCTGGTTGAACAGACACGAGGGTGCACACTGATCGCCTTGACCGTAGGTCCCCACCACAAGTGAGATCAGCGGGCGGGGGCCGCTGCCGGGCCATGGGTTTTCGGGTTCGAAGTATATTCCCGTCACGACGTTCGGCCGATCATGAGTGTCGTTGCTGAGATACATGATTCGTGTTCCAGTGGCAAGGTAAACACCCAGCTGGCCGGAGGGTTCGAGCACTAATCGGGACGGTGCCGATCTAATGACGTCTCCGGGACGACCCACCGGTAGTGGATCGGGCGGCGTGTAGAACTCCGCATACTGGCTCTCGTCGGCTCGAGCGACTGCGCCGAAGTCAAGTCCAAGCGAATAGGCCAATGACAATGAGAACGGCAATTATTCGCATGTGGCAAAGATAGCGATGGTCAGACCATTCTGGTCTCGATTTGCTGATTTGGAGCAGGGGCCGCGCAGCGGCGCGACGGTTGAAAGGAGGCTCTCTCAGCGCTTGGGGGTTTTGCTAGGTCGGCCGAATGCCCGGCTTCATAACGTGTTCGCGTCTTCTTCACCTCGCTCGGCGCGGTCAGGGACCTGTTCATCTCGGTCGAGCTCCTTCATCATGAACCACGTCGTCAAGCAAAGGTATGAGCCCCAGATTGCCACGGGCAGGTAGAAGGCCAGCAGTCCGTGATACGCGAAGGGGCCACTCTTGAAAAATGCCGGTCCCGCCGCGAAGAAGAGCGTCAAGCCGCCCGCGAGGGTGAGCCAGGTCAGCCAACGGGGCACCATCGGCTTTCCTCGCTTGTCCATGAGTTCCACTGCGGCTGAGGCGAACATCTCGATCGCCAGGTAGATCCATCCGAGTAGGAAGGCCATCCAGGCCCAATCCGACCACGCCTGGATCACGTCGGCGCCGGTTTCAGGTCGGTAGGCAGCCACGATCCAGGCGCACGCATTGAGGAAGACGATCAGGGAGATGAAGACTCCGGTCACCGCGGTGGAAAGGGACCACAGAGGCCAGCGTCCCTCGATCCGAGAGAGCATGATGCCGAACGCGATCGAACCAGGCGTGAGGATTCCCGCGGCAATATAGAACAGGGTGCAACCGATGATGATGGCCCAGCGGTGTGACTCGGTGAACCAGACCTTGGTGGCCTCCAGACCGAGGTCCGCGCGGGCTGGGGCGAAGAAGTGAGCGATACCGAGCCAGCCGATCGCGGTAAGAGCAACGAATATCCAGTTGCACCACAACCCGATTCGCAAGGACGTCCGCGCTGTCGCGTTCACCGTGAGGCCTCCTATGGGCGGCGGAGTGCGCACCCTCGCCTGCTGGACATTAGGGTTCTCAGGAGAGTTGCGAATCCCCCCAAGTGGGGATTCTCCGCGCACAGCCGAGGCAATCGACGATCGGCTGCAACGGGTCCGTGCACCGATGTGGACACCAAACTTGCACTTTTGGTGTGATGCACGGAGGTGGTGCAGGGCGAGTCTTGAGTCCGACGATCAACGCCGCAGGGTTAGTGGACTCTGATCGCACGCCACCGGTGTGAAGCGTGTGCCTGGATGCGAAGCACTAACGCACGCGATGCCCCACCGAAGCGTCTTCGTGGCCTGGACGGCGTATGGATACTGATCGATGCGGATGCCTTGGTGTTCGCGCTCCTGTTCGGAATGTTCATGCAGGAACGCATGCAGAACGCCGACTTTGAATCGTCGCGGTTGACTTCGAACGTCGCTCTGGGCGGGCTCAACACGCGCATCCTGCTGACCAGCTCGTTGCTCGTCGTGCTCGCGATTCACGCACTGAACGGCGGTGTGCACTTTGCGAAAGCCGTAGAGGCTCTGGAGTTCTAGTGCACTTCTGCGAGCGAAACGGCAGGCTCGTGCTTGGCGATATAGCGTTCCCTAAAAACTAGGTAAAAGGGGAACGCCATCGAAACCCCGATGTAGGACAGTGCGACGAAAGCCCAACCCCATTTTTGTCCTGCCCCAATGCGCTTGCTGTCGGTGACGGCCCATACCATGAAGACCACCCAGGCGACTGCCATGTCAATACTGAGAAACGCTGCGGTACCGCCGGCGGCAATTGCGTCTCCGAAGAACTGGACCGGGTTGAGGATGTTTCCTCCACGTGCCATCCAGTCGAAGGCATGCGGCCATGTCGTGAGTAGTGCCGTTATGCCGGCGACGACATAGAATCCATGGCGAATATTGGTAGAGGTAGATGCAGTCATCGATTTTCCTCATGTGTAGGAGCTAACTGAAATGCCCTGGCAAAGAAAGTTTTTGCGCACCTCGTCGTCAGGTGGTTGGAACTCTAGATCGCGCTGTAGCACAACGCGTCCCCCCGCCGGGAAGGTGGCGATGCCCCATTCGGGCAGGAAAGGCGCCGACGTCGCCCAGTTCCAAATCCGGTTGAGCACACGGAAACGCGTCGCAGAAGTGTGAATCAATGAATCGTGACGTGTAGAGCATCGGCGCCACGCAGATCTCTCCGACGCGATGGGCGTTTTAACGTTAGGGGCTGAGCGAATCGGCTCGACTCTTGGGCGCCAGGCCGGGGCGTATCGCAGAACGGCCAGCCTCTTTCGAAAGCATGACCGCCACGATGCGGCGGGCGCGCAGCGCCGCGGCATCGGCCTGGAATTCCACGCCGCCTCGCCACCCGTCGTAGCCCGAGTGGCCGGCCGCCATTTCCAGGACGGACTTGTCCCGTTGAGCAACCTCGGCGAGAAAGGACGTCAGCCGCTTGGTCGCTTGGTCGTCGTCGAGGTTGTAGTTCCTCGACGATTGCATGAACACGTGCGTTGAGTTTGGGGATTCGGGTGTCAGCGCGTGGGTACGGGTCGTGGTGTACATCGTCCCGTCGGAGGCCTCGATGTTCCAGTGTTGGCGGTGCATCGCAGGGGAGACGAAGGTGCCACTCTCGCGGTGCTTGTAGGCGATGCTTCCGTCGAGCCCGGTAGCGCCCGATTGCCAATCGGCCAACGGAAGTTCCTGCAAGATGCGCTCATAGGAGACAGTGGTCTCGGTCACCTCGACGGAGTTGAAGGCTGGCATGCTGTCCAGGCCCGGAGGCAGATCGGAGCGGTGTACGACCGGCGCATAACTGAAATCCAGATAGTGTTCGTGCACCATCAGGTAGTTGGCGGCCACACCCCACGCGTCGGCGAACGTCGACCAGCCAGGCTGATTGATCCACGGTGACCGGGGCGGTCGCGATCCCGCTGAGGTGCCGGGCGGTCCGAGCCAGATCCACACGAACGGGGGCTCCTCGACGAGGTGGAACGCCTTGACGTTCATCCCGGCGGGAACCTGCGGCTGCGAAGGGATGCGCACGCACGCACCGGATCTGTCGTAGGTGCACCCGTGGTAGCCGCACACCAGCAAATCGCCGACGATCTCGCCATTGGACAGCGGGAACGCCCGGTGGGCGCAGCGATTCTCGAACGCAATGGGTTGTCCGTCGGCGGCGCGCCAGAGCACGACGTCGACGTCGAGCAGGCGCCGCTGCAACGGTGCGTCGCCGAACTCATCGCTGGTGGCTGCGACGTACCAGCACTTCTTGGGATAGTTGCTCACAGGTCGAGTACCAATCGCTCGGTAAGAGAACGCGAGACACAGACCAACATGACCTCACCTGCCGCCTTCTCCGCGTCGCTGAGCATCGAATCGCGGTGATCCGGGCTGCCGTCCAGCACCCGCGCCTCGCAGGTACCGCAGATGCCCTCGTAGCAGCTCGCCATGATCGGGATCCCTGCTTCCTCGAGAACGTCCAGGATCGTCTGGTCGGGTGCCACCTCAAGGGTCGTACCGCTTCGTTGGCACACGACCTCGATGCGTGCGAGTGACGCCTCCTCGTCGGGGGCGACGGTCTTGGCGGCGAATCGCTCGATGTGAAGGGCGCCTGGTTGCCAACCCACGCAATTCTGTTCGACCGCGTTGAGCAAGGGTTCCGGGCCGCAGCAGTAGATCAGCGTGGAATCGTCGGGTTCCTTGAGCAAGGTCTCGAGGTCGAGCAGTCCGCGCTCTTCTTGGGGCCAGATGGTGACGCGGTCGGGAAAGCGTTCGGCGAGTTCGTCTGCGAAGGCCATCGACGCTTTCGTGCGGCCGCCGTATAGCAGCGTCCAGTCGTGGCCGTCGCGATGCGCAGCCTCCAGCATCGCCGCGATGGGGGTGATGCCGATTCCGCCGGCTATGAAGCGGTATCGGGGTGCATCGACGAGTGGAAAGTGGTTGCGCGGCCCGCGAACTCGGACGCTCACACCTTCGCGCAGATTGTCGTGGACGAACCGTGATCCACCGCGACTGTTCGGATCCAAGAGTATGCCGACGCGCCAAATGCCGGGCTCCGACGGGTCACCGCACAACGAGTACTGGCGGATCAGCCCGTCTGCGAGCATCAAGTCGACATGGGCTCCGGGTTCCCACCGCGGCAGATCCTCGTCATCGGGATGGGCCAGATCCAGGAGCACGATCCCTTCAGCCGGCGTGATGCGTTGCCGCACAATGAGTTCGGCGGTGAACTCATGAACGTTGGCGGCCGTCGAAGCGGACATCGGTTACTTTACTCCGATCTGGGGTTCCGAACTCAGCCTTGAACGCGGGTCACTGCACGCCGCCAGCCGGGGGCGGCAAATAGATCGTCTTGTGAACCTGGAACGGGCTGAGGCCCTCCGGACCCAGTTCGCGCCCCAAGCCGCTCTGCTTGATCCCGCCGAAGGGGGCGACGGGGTCGTTGACGTAGTGGTTGACCCCGACGGTGCCCGAGCGGACCCGGCGGGCGATGTTGGCTGCGCGGTCGGGATCAGATGACCAGACGCTGCCGCCCAGACCGTAGATGCTGTCGTTGGCGATCGCGACCGCCTCGGCGTCGTCGGCGTAGGGGATCACCGACAGGACCGGCCCGAAGATCTCCTCGCGCGAGATCGTCGCGGAGTTGTCGACGTCAGCGAAGATGGTCGGCTCGAGGAACCATCCTCGATCGAAGCCGGCCGGTCGCGTCCCGCCGGCGGTGATCCTGCCGCCTTCGCTCTTGCCCTTGGCGATGTAGCCCTCGACACGTTCCCGCTGGCGCTCCGACACGAGCGGCCCGATCTTGGTGTTCGGGTCGAGCGGGTCGCCAATGGTCAACGATTTCGCCAAGTCGCTGATTGCGTCGACGATCTCGCCGTACCGAGAGCGTGGCGCAAGGATGCGGGTATTGAGCCAGCAGATCTGTCCGTTGTTGAGCAGCGTTGCGCCGAAGAACGCCTCCATCGAGGCGGCCAGATCGACGTCGTCGAGCACCACGGCCGCAGACTTGCCCCCGAGTTCGAGCGTGACGGGGCGCAGTAGCCGACCACATGCCTCGGCGATCCAACGCCCCGCTGCAGTGGAACCGGTGAACGAGACCTTGTCGACGCCGGGATGCTCGACGAGGTAGGCGCCGACTTCGCGGCCGCCGGGCACGACGTTGAGCACGCCGGGGGGCAACCCGGCCGCTGCCGCTGCCTCGGCCACCAGGAAGGCATCGAGCACCGTCTCTTCGGCGGGCTTGAGCACGATGGTGCACCCGGCTGCCAGCGCTGGCGCCAACTTGAGGAAGGTGATGGCCTGCGGAACATTCCAGGGCACGATCGCAGCCACGACACCCACGGGTTGCTTGGAGACCAGAGCGGTTCCACCGAGCATGCCCTGACGGATTTCCTCGCCGTCTGCCGCCGTCACCAGGCCGCTGTAGTAGCGCAGCAACAACGGCGGGAAGCCCGCTTCGAACTGCTGGGCCAACCAGATCGGCATCCCGTTCTGCAACGTGACGCGCCGGGCCGTCTCCTCACCTCTCGCCTCGAGTTCCGCGGCGAAGCGTTCGAGGATCTCCGCGCGGCGTGCGGCGGGCCAGTTGCCCCACCCCTCGGGATCGTCGAACGCGGCGCGGGCCGCGGCGACCGCGGCGTCGACGTCGGCCTCGTTGCCCCGCGGAACCACGCCGATGCGTTCCTCGGTGATAGGCGATCGAACCTCGATGACGTCAGTCCCGGCCGGCGCGCTCCACGCCCCGCCGATGTAGAGCTGCCCGTAGTCGATGGAGTTCGTGGTGTCGATTGTTGTCATTGGACGTCCCTGCCGCTTAGGAGAAAGTGAGCTTGGCCGGCAGATGCTTGAGCCCGCCGACGAAATTGGTCTGGGTGTATTGACCGGGCCCGAGTAGCTCTATCGCTTCAATGCGCGGCAGCAACTCCTCAAGCATGATCTTCAGTTCCAGCTTCGATAGGTGCTGCCCGATGCACATGTGCACCCCGTGTCCGAAGGCGATCTGCTTGTTCGGTTTCCGGTCGATGTCGAACTCATAAGGCCGGTCGAAGACGTCCTCGTCGCGGTTGCCCGACTGGAAGAGCAGCATCAGCCGGTCGCCCTTCTTGATGGTCTGCCCGCGCAAGGTGTAGTCCTGCTCCGCGCGGCGAGTGAAATGTTTGACCGGTGCGACGATCCTCAAGGCCTCCAGGACGAGATTGGGAATCAACTTCGGGTCGGCCTTCACCCGCGCGAACACGTCTGGATGCTCGGACAGCAATTTCAGCGTTCCCGCCAGGGTCGCCGAGGTGGTGTCGTGTCCGGCGGTGGCGATTGCCATGTAGTAGCCGTAGGAGTAGGACTTGGGCAGGTACTCGCCGTCGGGCCCCTTCGCGGTGGCCACGATGGTGGCCAGGTCTTCACGGGGATTGGCGCGGCGGTCTTCGCACAGTCCGTCGAAGTAGGTGCAGAAGTCCTGGAAGGATGCTGCGAACTGCTGGGCCATCGCCTCTGGCGTGACCGCTTCGACGTCTTCGCGCTGATGTTCGGGATCGGCCGTGCCGAAGAACTCCTGGGTGAGCTTCATCATCTTTGCCTCGTCCTCGGCAGGCACGCCGAACAAGGTCATCATCACGTGCAACGGGAAGCCCAACGCCCAGTCGTCGAGAATGTCGATCTCACCGCGCTCGGACAACCCCTGGAGCTTGTCAGCCGAGGCCTTGGCGAGATCGGTGATCTGCTCGATCCACTTCTGTAGCTGCGTCGGACGAAACCATTCGTTGGTGATGAGCTTGATGTCGGTGTGCTCAGGAGGGTCCATGTACGGCAGCGCATCCATGATGCGCAGGTGACCGCCGATCAGTCCCTTCATGAATTCGTCTCCGGCTTGGTTCTGCAGGATCGGATTGTTGCCGCCGCGATCGTCCGGGCCGCCGCCGGCGCTGAAGATCGCCGGCTGGCTCTCCACTTCCTGCAAGTCGGCGTGCTTGCTGACGAGCCAGAGCGGATCGAAGCCCTCGACGCGCGCCTGAGCGAGAGGTGCGTTGTTGCGCACCCACTTGTAGGCCTCGTGCAGCGCATCGAGGTCGCCGTGTCCCTCGGGGAGCACGATCTGTCGGGCGATCTCGTCGGGAATGGTGGCTGTCCCGGTGTCCTCGACAGTTGTCATCGGCGTTTCCTCCTGCGATGGTTTGATTTCCTTGGGCTGTTCCCCTGCAGCTGCGCTGCCGCGAACAGGTTCAACGGGTGACTCAAGTCTCACTCCGCCGCGCCCGGCGCGCGTCACCAGGAAGGGGGTACCTCGCTCTCGCGTTGGGGTGAGAAGTACCCCTACGAGCCACATCCGCACTTGGCGGGCGCGGAACGCATGGGAGGTCCGACGGGTCGAACGCGCCCGCGGCAGCACGAAGCCGGGCTCGATCCCGGTCGTGCGAGCGGCCGGATCGCTGTGGAGCAGCCACACGATGGCTGACGCCGTCAGCGCGCCAGGGCGAGGACTTCTTCGAAGCCGTCGGTGAGACAGGCCGCGAACAGCTGGGGGTCGGAGATTGCCTCGGGGTCGAAGTTGACGGCGATGCAGCATGTTCCGTCGTACGTCACCATGGTCACCATCGCACCGATACCAGGGCGCGGACCCATGGGATAGACCCGGGTGACCCTGGCGCCCGCGAGGTACAACGGTCGTGCGATCGCTCCGAGGTTGGAGGCCTGGAGGTCGGAGGTACCGGTGAGCTCGCCTGCGATGAAGGTCAGTAGCGCCGACGGAAGGCGGCTAAGCGTCGGGGAGACGAGGTCGAGGAATCCCAACGCCGGCTCCATTCGTGCTTCGCCGATGAAGCGGTGAATGATGCCGATCCGCTTCGCGGGGTCGCTTTCGCCCACGGGTGCAACGAAACGCGCACCCGCGAATCTGTTGGCGCCCAACGGATCGGCGTCGGTGCGCATGCTCACGGGAATCGCCATCGGGAGGAGGTCGATGCTCAGCGACAGCTTCTCGTGATATCGGCGAACGCCGCCGAGCAAACCCGCAAGGAACGCATCGTTGACCGAACCGCCCGCGGCACGCCCGGCCGCCTTGAGATCGTCGAACACGATGTCCAAGGTGCGAAGGCTGTAACCGGCGCCATCGCCGGCCAAAGCGGGAGAGTGGGGGGCCGGCGCGGGCGTCAGGACGCGCCGCAGCGACGCCGCGAACTTCGCCGCGTCGGTGGTGAATCCGACCGGATCCTGGAGAAGCTGGCCGGCGACGCCGGCAGCACCGCGCAGCACGTCTGCGGGCGCGTTGAGTACTTTGCCGGTCAACTCGTTGACGAGCAGCCGTGCGGGCGTCTGTTCAGGCCGTGGCGCGGGGTCAGGTGACTTCGTCGGTGCATCGGGGTGCCGACCGTGCCCGTGGGTCAGCTCGAGTAACTGCAACAGCCCGATTCCGTCGCTGAGGCAGTGGTGCGGTTTGAACAGGTAGGCCGCGCGGCCACCGGTCAGGCCGACCACCAGCAATGCCTCCCATGGGGGGCGCGTCGTATCGAGCGGCCGCACGCCGAATTGCGCTGCCAGAGCGTATAGTTCGGCGTCGGTTCCGTCACCGGGCAGCCGGACGCGCTGCAAATGGTAGTCCAGGTCGAAACGAGGGTCCGGCGACCATGCGGGCGCGATCAGCGGCAGGGGTGGCTCGACGATGCGCTCCCTGAGCCGCGGGACCTCACGGGTGACCCGGTCGTGCGCTGCGACGAGGCGCTCCCAGTCGGGTTCGGTGTCGAGCAGTTCGACGACGACCCCGGTGGAGCGAGTTCGATGGTCACCGTCGGCGCGCCACATCATTGCTTCCCACGCACTGAGGTTCTGACCGCCGCCCCATTGAAGGCGTGCGTCGTCGTTGTCAGCCATCTGATCCCGTCTGTTCAGCGTGCAGGTTGTCTTCCACGATGGAGGTCACGTCAAGGATGAGTCGGGCGACGCGCGCCGGGTCGTCGGTCATCGGGACGTGTCCAAAGCCGGCGACGCGGACGAGTTCGGCGCCGGGGAGGCGGCGCAACATTGGCTCGCCGAATCCGGCGTATGGCAGCACGCGATCCTCATTGCCCCACACCAGCCGCACGGGGTAGTCGCGGTCAGCAGGAAGCGGCTCGACCTGGCCGCGGATGATCTCGCGTAACAATGGCGCGACGACGGGCGACATGGCGCTGGCGCGGATGGAGGCCGCCAAGATGTCGGCGGGAAAGCGACTGGGATAGGCGACCTGAGGAGCTACCATCAGCCAGCGCAGCGCTGCATTGGTTGACAGCAGGTCAGCTCTGGCGGAGTAGCGGGACAGTGCACCCACGCTGAATCCAATTGCTGCGGAGCGCATCTCGATGCTCCGCTGTGATCGCCACGCCCCCGCCGGACTGAAGAGCACCAACGACAGAGCTCGGCCGCGCCGTGCGAGCTCAATGCCCAGCCATCCGCCCAGCGAGTTGCCCGCGATATGCAACCGATCAATGCCCAGCTCGTCGAGCTGGGCTTCGATGGAGTCGGCCAGGGCGTTGATGGACGGTGGGTGCAGGGGATCGAGCGCCGCGGCTCCACCGTGCCCCGCCAGCGTGGGGACGATGACGTCGTGGTGCTCGTCGAGGTATGGCAGCACCGGCGACCAGGCCCGCCAGATGGAGCCGACGCCATGAAGCAACAGGAGCGGGGATCCGTTCCCGCCGCGGTGATGTGACGTCAGTTCCAGTGCTGCGGAGACCGTCCGATTGTCGGTGAGCCGGTTCTTCGTCACTCGCACGGCGATGACGGTCCCGGCCACGATGGCGACACCGGGGACGGCCAGGTACCACAGGCGCGAATGGATGGTCATGAGGGTGTCGTCTCCGTCGTCAGGGCGTCAACACGACCTTGACGGCTTCGCCATGATGCAGGGCGGCCACCGCGTCGTTGATCTTCGCCAGGGGCATCGTGGTGATCAGTCGGTCGAATGGGAACTTGCCCTCCTCGTGCAGGGCAAGCAGCTCGGGGATGAAGAGTTTCGGGTCCGAATCGCCTTCTACGATGCCGCGGATGGTCAGGCCCAGCAGAGGTGGCTGGAAGAGTCCGACGTCGAACCTGGCGGTGGGATCCGCGGGTACGGCGAGCAGGCCCAGCGCTCCGCGGACGCCCAGCGACTCCAACAGTTGCTCAACGACTCGTGTGAGCGCGGTGGTGTCCAGGGCGTAGTCGACCCCGGCGGGGGCGATCTCGCGAATCTGCTCGGTGAGGGATCCCGCAGCGGGGTCGATGACGTAGGTGGCACCCAGTTCGGTGGCCAGGGTCCGGCGTGCCGCGTGCGGTTCGACCACGATCGTGGCCTTGGCCTCTCGCACCACCGCGGCCAACAACGCCGACAGACCAACTGAGCCACCACCGGCGATCACCACCGTGGATCCCGGCTCCACGTCAAGTGAATTCATGATCGCACCCGCACCGGTCTGAACGCCGCATCCGAGTGGGCCCACGAGTTCGAGCGGGGCGCTATCCGGGAGTTTGACGACGTTGCGCTCGTGGGCCAGCGCGTGCGTCGCGAGCGACGACTGGCCGAAGAAGTTGGCTCCCAGCGCATTGCCGCCGCGACTGATCCCCGACGATCCGTCGGTGCGAGCGCCACCGAAGTTGGACTCCAGGAATTTGTAACAGTAGGCGGGTTCACCGCGCGTGCAGCGTGGGCATTCGGCGCAACTGAAGAAGCTGATGGCCACCCGATCGCCGACGCCCAGGGAGTCGACACGGGTGCCAACCGCAACCACGGTCCCGCTTCCCTCGTGGCCGAGGATGCCAGGCAACGGAAAGGGAAGATGACCCTCTTTGACGGCGATGTCGGTGTGGCACAGGCCTACTCCCGCAATCTGAACCAGCACTTCGTCGGGTGCGGGATCCTGCAATTCGACGTCGGCGATCACGAATGGTCCGCCGACTTCTTCGATCACTGCCGCTGAGATCTGCACGCGCTGACCCTTCTCCGAATGGCGGCATACGGACCCGACGAGTGGGAAGTGTCGCAGGAGCTGCAACGGTGCCGCTATCAAGCGAGTGTTGCCGACGGAGGTGGGACCTGGCGTCACCACATCGAGCGGTTCTTGGTCCCGCGGGAGAGGTATCTCGTCCGCATTTCATTGGCGCAGCGAACGGAGCCTGCCATTTTTGTAGCGGCGTCGCACATCGATCACGGCGGGGAAGAGGCGAACGAGATGGCGAACAACGCGACCGCGCCACGGTTGGTTGGCGTAGACGAACTCGTCGAGCGCATCAAGTCCGGCCCCACTGGTCCGAAGATAGCCGCCTTCTTTGACTTCGACGGCACGCTCATCCAGGGGTACTCGGCGAGCGCGCTCTTGGAGCACCGGGCCCGCAACTTCGAGCTAGGACCCGACGAGTTCGTGCGGACGGTGCGGGCCGCGTTGGGGGGCCCCCTCGACGAGGACGGATTCAGCGAGCTACTGCAGCACGGGATCCGTGCATGGACCGGGCGAACCGAGGACGATCTGGCCGAACTCGGTGAGCAACTATTCACTCAGGAGATCGCGGGAGCGTTGTTTCAGGGCACATGGCGATTGGTGCGTGCGCACCAAAACATGGGACATACCGTCGTGATCGCGTCATCTGCCACCCGCATGCAGATCGCACCGATGGCCCGCGAACTCGGCATCGAACATGTGTTGTGCACCGAGCTACAGGCCGCAGACGGTGTGCTGACGGGTGACATCGCTGGTCGTCCGCCATGGGGCCCGGGCAAGCTCGCTGCTGTCGTCGAATTCGCCCGCGGTCAACGCATCTCGCTCAAGAGATGCCATGGCTACGCCAACGGTGACGAGGATGTTCCCTTCCTCGACGGGGTTGGAGTCCCGCATGCGGTCAACCCGTCGCCGGCCTTACGCCGTCACGCGGAGGAGCGTGGGTGGCCAATCGTCTCGTTGCCCACGAAGCGTGGCAGATTCCACCCGCTGGCCGTCGTCCGAACGGCCGCGTTGATCGGGGGGTTCGCTGCCTCGGTGGGCGTCGGCACGGTCGTCGGTGTGTTGACCAACGACAGCCGCGGCGGCGTCGACGTCACGACCTCGATGTTCGGACGACTGGCCGGGCAACTGGGCAACATCGAATTCGACATCGTCGGAGAGCACCACGCTGCGCGCCGCCCCGCGGTGTTCTTCATCAATCACCAAAGCACCCTGGTCGATGCGTTGGTGACCTCGCGGGTGGTGCAGCGCGGGTTCACGGTCGTCGCCAAGGCCGAACTCAAGCAGATCCCGGTGCTCGGACCACTGTTGGACTTGGCCGACGTCGCGTTCCTGGATCGCACTGATACCGCCAAGGCCGTGTCGGCGCTCCAACCAGCGATCGACAAGTTGCGCGCTGGAGTGTCGATCGCCATGTCGCCGGAGGGCACTCGGTCCTTGAGCCCCCGCATCGGAAGTTTCAAGAAGGGCGGGTTCCACCTCGCGCGCGACGCGGGCGTGCCGATAGTGCCGATCGTCATTCGCAATGCCGGCGAAATCATGTGGCGCAATGCAAAGGTGGTGCAAGAGGGCACCATTCAGGTGGTCGTCCACGAGCCGCTGCAGACGACGGACTGGACGAAGGCCGATCTCGACGAGTGGGTGCCGCGGATGCGCCAACTCTACGTGGACACCCTCGACGATTGGCCCGGTACCGCGGCTGGCGAACGCTGGTCGCAGTCGCTACATCGGCCCAAGGCGATCGGATGAGGCTGCGTTGGGCGGCGCTGCGACCGCGCCGAGACGGACCACCGGAGGCCGCGGTAATGATCGACTCCCAGGAATTTCGGGATGCCACCGCCCAATTGGCGGTTCAACTGAACCGGGATGTCGATGACGTGCGTACGGAGGCCGCCGTCTACATCCGCGAGATGGCGGCTACCCACGTGCCGATCGTGGTCTGGGCGTGGCATGGGCTGGCGGCCTGGTTGGTTCGCGGCTTCCAAGTGGTAACCGACGCCGACCAGATGTCGGCCCTACGGGCCCTCGACCGTGACCACACACTGGTCTTCCTGATCTCGCACCGCTCCTATCTCGACCAGTTCTCCTTTCCGCCGAGACTGATCAAGGAAGGCATTTCTCCCACCTTCGGGTTGGCCGGCGCCAATCTCAACTTCTTTCCGATGGGAACACTGGCGCGGCGTAACGGCTTCATTCCGGTGCGGCGCGCGACGGGGGACATCCCCGTGTACCGATTTGCACTGCGAGCGGTGGTGGGGCGCATGGTGACCGGTGGACACAACATGGTGTGGTCGATCGAGGGGGGCCGTACGCGCACCGGCAAGCTCCGCGCGCCGCGGTACGGGCTATTGCGCTACGTCACGGACGCGGTCGAATCGGTCGAGGGCGAGAAGACGGTGATCGTGCCGGTGTCGATTCTGTTCGACCAGTTGCCGTTACACGAAGTGAAGCTGATGGCATCGGAGTCGCGGGGTCTGCCGAAACGGCCCGAGAACATCCGCTGGCTGGTCAGTTATGCACGTGGTTTGCGGCATCGGCTCGGCTGCATCTACATCAACTTCGGGGAGCCGGTGCCGCTCTACGAGCGGCTGGCGGTGGCGCGCGCGGCTGGGCTCAATGACAAGCAGGTTCTCGAACGCGTCGCACTGGACGTATGCCACCGCATCAACCGCATTACGCCGGTGACGGCGACGGCTGCGGTCTGCGTGGCGATGCTGGGAGCCGATCGAGCCCTGACCTTGGATGAAGTCTGTGCCACCGCTGCTCCGTTGGCGCGGTATCTGGACGCACGTGGGTGGCCGATCGCCGGCGGAGCCGACCTCACCGACCGCGCTACGGTGTCGCGCACGTTGCAGGATCTGGTTACATCCGGGGTGTTGACGGGCTATTCGGGTGGCCCGGAGACGGTGTGGGGGATCGGCAACGAACAGCACCTCATCGCCGCGGTGTATCGCAACAGCGCGATCCACGTGCTGGTAGTGCGGGCCATCGCCGAGCTTGCCGTGCTGGCGTTGGTACAGACGCCGGGGTCGAACAACAAAACCGCGTGGGAGAAGGCGCTCGAACTGCGTGAGCTACTCAAGTTCGAGTTCTTCTTCGCTGGCAGAGAGGAATTCGCCGACGAGCTGTGGCAGGAATTCGCAATCATGACTGGCAAAGGTCACGACCGCGACGCTCCGTTGGACCGCGAAGATGCCGCTCGCTGTCTACACGGAAGCGATCTGCTACTCGCTCAGCTCGTGCTGCGGCCGTTCGTCGATGCGTACCGGGTGGTGGCCGAGGAGTTGGTCACGCTGGCCCCAGGCCGCGAGGTCGATGAGCGTCTGCTCCTGAAACAGAGCCTGCGGCTTGGCCAACAATGGGCGCTGCAGCACCGGGTGACCGAGGAGTCGGTGTCGGGGGAAATGTTCAGTACCGCAATGAAACTCGCGCGTCACCGCGGGCTTGTCGACGCCGACATCGCGGCGACCGAGCTCGCCGAACGCCGTGGCCGCTTCGTCGAGGAACTCGACGCATTGCAGCGATCGATCATTGATCTGGTCGCGATGGGCAATCCTCACGACTTGGCGGGGTCGGCGAGTTGACGTGGATCCCATCTTTGGTATTATGGTCAGACCATAATCCGGGACACCGGACAAGCCTGGCCTTCAACGACGAGAGGCATTCCGATGACCGAATTCACAGATATTACCTACGAGGTCGACAACGGCTTGGCGTGGATCACCATCAACAGGCCCGAGCGGTACAACGCATTTCGAGCCCGCACCCTCGACGAACTGATCCGCGCCTTCAAGACTGCCTGGGGTAGCCCCGACGTCGGCGTGATCTGCCTGACTGGTGCTGGGGAGAAGGCCTTTTGCACCGGCGGCGATCAGAAGCAACGCGCCGAGACCGGCGACTACGGGCCCTCGGAGACTGGGCTTTTCGAGGTCGATTCGCTGCACCGCGTGATCCGCGACGTACCCAAGCCCGTCATCGCCGCGGTCAACGGTTTCGCCATCGGGGGCGGCCACGTCCTGCACGTGCTTTGTGACCTCACGATCGCTGCCGACACCGCGGTATTCGGCCAGAACGGGCCCCGAGTGGGTTCCTTCGATGCGGGATTCGGCACTGGTTACCTGGCCCGGGTGGTCGGGGAGAAGCGTGCGCGTGAGATCTGGTTCCTATGCCGGCGTTACTCCGCGGAACAAGCCGAGAAGTGGGGACTCGTCAACAAGGTGGTGCCCGGCGACGCGCTGAAAGCCGAGGTGCGCGCCTGGGCTGACGAGATCCTGCAGCTCTCGCCGACGTCGCTGAAGGTCCTCAAGCAGTCCTTCAACACCGACACCGAGCAATTCGCGTCGCTGGGGCAGATGGCGTACACCAGCTTGAAATTGTTCGGCGACACCGATGAGGCGGTTGAGGGCATCACCGCGTTCAACGAGAAGCGTGCCCCCGACTTCGCGCCCTACCGCGGACAATGAACCGGGGTCACGTAATGTCCATAGGCGGGCCAGGGGTCCGAGACTACGAGGATGGTGGGCTTCCACCGGCGGCATGGGTCACCGCGTGGCTGAATGCTTACCTGGGTCTATCGCTGGCGCTGGCGGGCTACGTGTTGGACCAATGGGCAATGGTGGCCGCCGGTTTGATGTTGGTAGGACCGGGCTGTTTCCTGATCAGGGCCGCCTTCGGGCGCGCGTCACGCGCGCAGGTGAGCATCGAATCAAGGGGTGAGTCGCCGTGCGAGTTCTCGCGTCCATAGACGAGGCGATTGCCGCTGTCGGTCAGGAAATGGGCGTGTCTCAGTGGACCGTCGTCGACCAGGACCGCGTGGACACCTTCGCTGAGACGACTGGCGACGATCAGTGGATTCACGTCGACGTAGAACGGGCTACGAGGGAGAGCGACTTCGGTGCCCCGATTGCCCATGGCTTCCTAACGCTATCGATGATCCCGGCGTTGAGCAGGGAAAACTATCGCGTCGAGAACGCGAAGATGGGAATCAATTACGGCCTGAACAAGGTTCGTTTCCTTGCTCCAGTGGTGGTGGGTAAACGCGTGCGGTTGCGCTCGGTGCTCGTCGATGCGGTCAAGGTTGACGACGCCACCGTCGACCTGACGTTTCGTCAGACCATAGAGATCGACGCAGGTCAGAAGCCTGCGGCCGTCGCAGACGTCATTGCTCGAATGGTGTTCTAGCCCTCACCGCGAGCGAGCCGTTCGGCCAACTGCTGTGGTCCCCGGTACATTGGGTCTTACCATTCGACAATATGACTGATGTACCGAAACGACGGAGTATCCGGTGACACTTGCCGACGCAACATCGGCGCGATCCAACGTCAAGCTCACACCGATGGACGTGCCCAAGGCCTCTGACGTGTTGGCCAAGGACTTGCGCGAACGGATCCTCAGCGGAGAACTGCCCGAAGGCACCGTACTGCCGGCCGAGCGTGAGTTGGTCAAGCAAACGCAAATGAGCCGGGCAACGGTCCGTGAGGCGTTGCGCATCTTGGAAGTGCAGAATCTCATTCGCGTTCGGGCCGGTCGCTCCGGGGGCGCGTTCGTGCAGCGCCCCACCACGAACTCGATGGCGAATACGGTCAGCATGATGATCCGCGGTCAACAGATCAAGCTCGCCGATCTATTTCAGACTCGCGAGGCGCTGGAGCCGTTCTGCGCGGAATTGGCCGCTCGTAATCGCACCGAGGCCGATTTGGCGGCCCTCGACCAGGCCAATGAAGCACTGGCCGATCCGGCGGCCGACCTTACCGCCTTCCTCCAAGCCAATCTCGATTGGCACGTCGGCGTCGCGTCCGCGGGCCGCAACGAACTATTGATCGGATTCATGACGGCGCTGTCGCGGGCCATCTACACCGGCACCGAGAACGCGGCGTTCGTCGACGACAACGTCCGCGCCGTGACCGTGCGCGCCCACCGTTCGGTGACGAACGCGATCCGCGCTCGAGATGCTGAAGCCGCGGCCCGTCGCATGAGCCGCCATGTGCACAGCTACGCCAAGGCGGCGCTCGCGGTCGACGATCGCGATGCCATCACCATCGATCGCTGATTCGTCGCTATGCGTCCAGCGCGGCGCCGTGACCGGTGACGAGGCGCCGGAGGTCCTCGACGGCTTCGGGGTTCTCCGCTCCGGACAAGTCGCCGGGATCCACACCCATGGCGGCGCTCCGGATCGCCCGGCGCATGATTTTGGCCGACCGGGTCTTGGGCAGCGCGGCGACCCGCAATACTCGGGCCGGGGTGAACGGTTTGCCCAGCTCGCGACCCACCAGGCTTGCGAGTTCGGCGCTGATCTGGTCATCGGATGGTTCGTCATCTGACAGACTGTCCTGCGCGGTGCGGGGTACCCAAAAGGCCCACACCGCTTCGCCCTTCATGTCGTCTGGAACGCCAACGGCGGCCGCCTCGGCCACGGCCGGATGGGTGATCATCACCGACTCGACCTCGGCAGGCGCAAGTCGCTTGCCGGCGACGTTCATCACGTCGTCGGAGCGGCCCAAGACGAACCACTGACCGTCGACGACTAGTGCAAAGTCGCCATGGGTCCACATGCCGGGAATTTGTGTCCAGTAGGCGCTCAAGTAGCGCTCGTCGTCCTTCCACACGCCGCGGGTCATCGATGGCCACGGCTGGCGGCAGACCAGCTCGCCGACCCGGCCTCGCACTGATTCGCCCGAACCGTCGACGACGTCGACGTCCATCCCCAGCGAGGGACCACCCAGTGAGCAACTGCGGATTGGCTCGACAGGGTACGGCGCCAGGAATGAACCGCCCACTTCCGTGCCGCCGGAGAAGTTGATGATGGGCACCCGCTCGCCGAATACTTCGCGTGCCAGCCAGTCGTAGGACGCCTCATCCCATGGTTCCCCGGTTGACCCGATCACTTGCACGGACGAGAGGTCTGGCCGGTCGCCGACTGACTGCGCCGAGCGCAGCGACCTGATCAACGTCGGCGAGACTCCGAGCATGGTGATGCGGTGTCGTTGGACCAGTGACCACAGGCGGCTCGAATCGGGTCGATCGGGCGATCCCTCGTAGAGCATCAGCGCGGCACCGTTGGCGTGGGTGCCGAACACCGAAAGAGGTCCCATGATCCAGCCCATGTCGGTGATCCAGCAGAACACCTCGCCCGCTTTGACGTCGAATGAGTAAGCCACCTCGGTAGCCGTCTTGACCAGGAAGCCGGCGTGAGTGTGCACCGCACCCTTTGGTTTGCCGGTTGTGCCCGAGGTATAGCCGAGCATCAGAGGATGCATCGCGTCGACCTCGACCGGCTCCAGCGGCGCGTCGCGGCATGTCAATTGCGACCACAGCACTTGGCGCCGGCCAAGATAGGCGGGCGGCTGACCCAGTTCGCCTCGAGGACCGTTCGGGACGATGATGACGTGCTCGACCGTGGCACACGTGGTGAGCGCCGCGTCCAGTTGCGGCAACAGATCCAGCGGACGGCCGCGCCGGATCGTCGTGTCGGCCACGATGACTGCCTTGGCGTCGGCGTCTGCCAACCGCGAGGCGATGGCGGATGAGGCGAACCCCGAGAACAACGGAACCAGCACCGCGCCGATGGCCGCCACCGCGTGGCAGGCGACGACTGCTTCGGGAATCATGGGCAAATAAATCGCGACGGCGTCGCCGGCGCCGAGACCAAGGTCCCGCAGACCTTGGGCGGCACGGGCGACCTCGTCCGCCAGCTGACCATAGGACATTTCGCGGACGCGGCCCGCCTCGTCTTCGTGGATGACCGCGATGCGGTTTGGATCGTCGTCGCGCCAACGACGCAGACAGCTATCGACGATGTTCAGGGTTCCGCCGACGAACCAGTCCGGACGTTCGATCCCACGCTCGAGGTTCAACACCTGCTGATAGGGCTGACGGAATCGAAGTTCCAGATCGTTGACTGCAGCGTCCCAGTACCACTCGACGTCGGCGACCGACCGTCTCCTCAATTCGCTGATGTCGGACAACCCGTGGCGCAGAGCCAACCTGGTCACGTTGGCTGTCGCGATGCGCTCGGGCGTCGGATTCCACTGATAGGTCGTCACCGTAATCGTGCTCTCAATTCTTCGGCATGCCGAGGATTCGCTCGGCGACGATGTTGCGCTGAATGAACGTCGACCCGCCCGCGATCGCGGTGCCGCGGGCCTGATAGGCAAGCCGCAGCCAGCGCTGCTGCTCGGGATCGGCGGTGTCGCTGTCGTCGTCGGCGAGAGCGAACTGTCCTCCGAGATCGCCGAGTGTCAAACCGAAGTCGGCGATGTCCTCCACCAATGGGCAAAAGTAGAGCTTGCCGATCGAGGTGACCGGCCCGGGTGGCCCGTCGCCTGCTGCGCCGGTGATGACCCGTTGGCCGATGAGGTAGTGCACGAGTGAGCGGCCGTAGAGATCGGCGATGCGTTGGCGCACCAATGGGTCGCTGCCCAGAGGTACGCCGTCGACGTCGGTCCGGCCGGCAATCTGACTGATCAGGTCGGCGACTGCGGCAGTCGTGTTGACGCGCCCGGTCGCGATCGCGACGCGCTCGAATGCCAGTGTTCCCATGGCGACCTTCCAGCCGCCGTCGACTTCGCCAAGCACGTCGTCGTCGGAGACGAATACGTCGTCGAGGAAGACCTCGTTGAACTCGGCTTCGCCCAGCATGTGTGCCAGTGGACGCACATCGATCCCAGGGTCTTTCATGTCGACCAGGAAGTAGGTGATTCCGTGGTGGCGCGGCCCACCACCCGTGCGGGCCAACAGGATTGCGTGCGCGGCCACTTGGGCGCGACTGGTCCAGATCTTCTGCCCCTGGATGCGCCAGCCGCCGTCGACCTTGCTGGCAGTCGTTCGCAGCGAGGCTAGGTCCGAGCCGGCTTCGGGTTCGGAGAAGAGCTGACACCAGATGTGTTCGCCGGTCAGGATGGGTCGTAGGTAGCGTTCGTGCTGCTGCGGGGTGCCGAACTCGATGATGGTCGGTCCAGCGAAATCCTCGCCGATGATGTTGAGTCGTTCGGGTGCGGAAGCTCGGTCGAGTTCCTCGTTGAACACCGCACGCAGCTTGGCGTCGGCGCCCTGCCCTCCGTAGTGCTCGGGCCAGGACAACCCGGCGTAACCGGCGTCGTAGAGGAGGCGCTGCCAGGCGCGCCAGTAGTCGGCCTTGTCTTCCATTCGCGACGGCTCGGGTCCGTCGAGAGGCAGGTTGTCCTGCAGCCACGTTCTCGCGTTGGCCCGGAATTCTGCTTCCTCGGCGCTATCCGTGAGTTTCATCAGCGTGAGCCTGCAACCGGTGCGGCGGCGTCGGTCTCCGCGAGGAGACGATCGGCGATGTCCTTGCGTAACTCTTGCTTGAGCACCTTGCCGGTGGCGGTCATCGGCAAGGCGTCCACGACGACCACTCGTTCTGGGGTCTTCTGGATGGCCATGCCGTGCCCCACGAGGTAGTCGCGCAGCTCCTTGACGGTCGGCGCGGCGTGTCCCTCGGCGGTGACCAGATAGCAGCAGACTCGTTCACCGAGTCGCTCGTCGGGCATTCCCACGACTGAGGTCGCCTGCAAATCGTCTCGGTGAGCGAGAAGTTCTTCGATCTCCCGCACGCTGATGTTCATGCCCCCTCGGATCACGATGTCCTTCGTCCTGCCGGTGACGCGGACGTAGCCGTCTACGGTCATCACGCCGAGGTCGCCTGACCGGGAGAAGCCGTCAGGGGTGAAGAGCTTTTCGGTCTCCGTTGGGTTGGCCAGGTACTCGACCATGTGTGAGGGCCCGCGGTAGGCGATGTCGCCCTGCACCCCGGGGGCGACCGGGACGCCGTTGTCGTCGACGACTCTCACCTCGGCCCCGGGCATTGATCTCCCATCGGAGGTGAGGGCGCGAGACACGTCGTCGCTGACCGAGCACGTGGTGGTGACGAGGTTCTCGCTGCGTCCGTAGAGGCTTAGCACCCGCAGGTTGGGCAAGGTGGCGCTCGCCTCCTCCACGACGGCGGTGGGAATCGGCGCGCCTGCGCAGGTCCAGAGGCGCAGCGCCGACAGATCGTGACGATCGGAGTCGTAGACGCCAAGCAGGGTGTGCAGGAATGTGGTGGCTGTCACCGTGGCCGTGCACTTGAAGCGCTGGATCTCCTCGATGCCGCGCAGCGGGTCCCATTCGGCCATCAGGTGAGTGGAGGCCCCTGCCAACATCGGCAACAGCACAGACGTGACTAGGCCGGTGGTGTGGGCAATCGGCGATGGTCCGAACTGAACGTCGGAGGCAGAGTATCCGAACGGCTCGGTGAGCGCGCGCGACCCCGAGCAGTAGGTGTTGAACGTATGCACGCAGCCCTTGGGCCGCGACGTGGTGCCCGAGGTGTACACGATGACGAAGGGGTCGTCGGATCGCGGCGGTGCGTCGAGTTCTGCGGCGGAGCCGTCGGCGACCTCGAGTTCCTCTAGGACGAAGATGTTGTCGTCGGCTGCGGCGATGGCCTTGGCGGCATCGTCGGGCCGGGTTACGACGATAGTGAGGTCCGGATTGTCGGTGCGCAGAGCGCGATACATGTCCAGGTAGTCGAACTTCTTGAACGTGGCGGGGCAAAACACTGCCTTGACCCCGGCATTGGACAGGACGTAGCCGACTTCGTCACGGCGATAGATCGGCATGATCGGCACTGCAATCACGCCAAGACGCGACAAGGCCGCCAGCACTTGGATGAATTCGACCCAGTTCGGCAGCTGGACGGCCGCCGTGTCCCCGGCGCGCCAGCCGCGACGGTGCAAACCAATCGCCAGTCGCTCGACGGCGTCGAGCAACTCCCGGTAGGTCAGCGAGCGCGAACCGTCAGTGGCGAAGACCTTGTCGGGTTGCTCGGTGGCGCGGCGGGCCAGCAGATCATGGAAGGTGTCGGTCGACCACATGCCCGTGCGGTAGTACTCGTCGATTTCGTGGCGACTAAAGCGTTCGGTGTAAGGGCTTGGCTTCATCGCGCTGCTCCTCGAGGATTGGGTTCGCTGAACGAGCCTGACGCCTGCACGCTCGGTAAACTACACCGATACTAGAATGGTCAGACCGATGCTCGCGTCACTCGAAGGGGGGATATGCGGTAGTCAGGAGTTGCGCGACTCAGGAGTTGCGCCAGTGCGGGGTTCGCTTCTCCTTGAACGCCGTGACGCCTTCAACAAGGTCGTCGGTGGTGAAGGCCAACGCGAGTTGTGCTTGGAGGTAGTCCAAGGCGGCGTCCAGGCTCATGTCACGGGTGGCCGCCAGCGCGCGCTTGCCCAGGCCCATCAGCAAGGGGGAACGGGCCGCGATCCCGTCGACGAATTCACGCAATCGGCCGTCGAAGTCGTCGTCCGGCACGACTTCATTCACTAGGCCGAAGGTCTGGGCCTCCGCGGCGCTGATCAGTCGGCCGGTCATCATCAGGTCGTTGGCCACGAGTCTGCCGGTGGCGCGAAAGATCAAAGCCGAAATCATGAAGGGGAAGGCACCCACCGAGATCTCCGGACAGCCGAGCCGGATGGAGGACTTGGCGATGATCAGATCGCAGGCCAGCGCGATGCCCAACGCTCCGGCCAGGACGTCACCGTTGGCGGCGCAGACGACCGGCTTGTCGATGCTGGTGAGGGTGCGGAACAGGGTGGGAAAGCGCGACAAACCGGCGTACTTGGTGATGGGAGGTCGACTATCGGCGAACGCGGCGAGGTTTCCTCCCGAAGAGAACACTCGTTCGTGCGACGATATGAGCACGATTACCCGGACGGCGGTATCCGCTGCGGCGCGCGACACAGCGTCCAACAGTTCGTCCAATAGCGAATCAGAGAGCGCGTTGCGTCGGTCGGGGTCGTCGAGCGTCAGGTAGGCGATCATCGCCGCCGGATCGGAGGCGGTGGGTTCGAGCCGGTATGCGACTAGATCGCGTGGGGCGGTCATGGCGTCTCCTACTGCGTAAGAATGCATTTGCCGAAAGTGCGTCCGTGCTCGAGATAGCGATGAGCCTCGGCGGCCTGGTCGAGAGGAAACTCGCGGTCGATTACCGGCGGGCGCACGGGGTATCGCTCTAGGGTTTCGAGCAATGCCGCGAAGTCCCTTTCGCTGCCCATGGTGGTGCCGAGCAGATCGAATTGGCCGAAGTAGAAGCGGCGGATGTCGATGAGAGCGGTCTCTGCGGCATTGGCTCCGAGGGCGACCAGTCGACCGCCGGGGCGCAGCACGCGCACTGATTCTCGCCAGCGGCCGACGGGATCGAGTACCAGGTCGAATCCGCCGTGGCCGGGAGTCATGCTGCGGGCGTGTTCAGGCCAATCCGCGTCGGTATGCAGTACCCCACCGGATGCCCCTTCGGCGACAGCGAGGTCGATCCGCGTCTGCGCCGAGGACGTGACGGTCACGTTGGCTCCGACGGCGGTGGCCAAGGCGACGGCCATGGTGGCAACCCCGCCACCGGCACCGACGACGAGCATTGACTCGCCAGCGCGGAGCCGCCCACGGGCGAAGAGCGCGCGGTGGGTGGTGACGCCGGTCAGGGGCAACGCTGCCGCCTGCGCCCAGCTGAAACCCCTCGGTTTGGGTGCCACGCAGTCGGCGGGCACGCTGACCAACTCTGCATAGGTTCCAGGGGTTCGGTCGCCCAGAATCTCCCAGTCGGCGGCGGGGGCGTCGTCGCGTTCGCCCCAGTGCAACGAGGGCAACAACACGACCTCCTCGCCGGTGTCCGTGCGCACCCCCGCACCGTCGGCACCGATGACATGGGGTCGCGGTGACTCATAGAAACCCTTGCGGACGAGCACGTCGTGCCAATTCAATGCGCTGGCATGCAATGCGATCGTGACCCATCCCGGACGCGGCTTCGGTTCGGGGAACGGGCCTGGGCGCAACACGTCTGCGGATCCGAACTCAGATATCACCACGGCGTGCACGTCGTTGCTCCTTTCGGCCTGACCATAGAACCATTTGATGACATCGCCGAGCAAGGCGGAAGAACATTTACGGCCACGCTGAGACTTCGGTCGCTTTGCGCAATCAGTGTGAGCAGGGCGACACTTCGGCTAGGGTTTGGTTCAATGGTTCGACCGAATCAGCCATTCGATGCCAAATTAGGGAGGCGCGGTGACGTTGTCACGTTTCTGTATGGAGTCCGACGTGACCGGTGTCCGGTTAGTCGAACAGGCTCAGTCGACCGTCGCCGCGGCGTGCGACCACCTCGAGTTGCCGATGCGCGAACCACCGCTGGGATCGGTCGCGGAGCTGGAGGATCTGCGGCGCCGCCTGGAGGCCGTGGTGGTCACCGAGGACCGGCCCGACCGGTCGGCAAGCGCGTCAGCCCAACTGATCGAGGTTCTGCGGGTCCAGTGCGCGGTGCTCGATGAGGACTTATCGCGTCGCGCGGGGGCATTGTCCGAGGTCCGGAGCGCTTTGAAGGAGCTGCGGGGGCTTTCGCCGAGCGACATGATGCAGGCCGCACCGGTGGTGCTCAGCCAACAGATGTCGTTCCAGCGGGCCATGATCTCGAAGGTGCGCGGGTCGCTGTGGTTGCCGCGACATCTTCATATTGACGGCGCGGCGGCCGACACGGAGTCGCAACGGTTCCTGGAGTACGTCGACGGTGCACAATTCCAGCTGGCGGTCGCTCCGCTGGAGACTGAGATGGTGAGGAAGCGTTGCGGAGCGCTGGTGACGTCGCCGACCAGTGACAAACGCACGTTTAAGGCGATCGTCGCGGTGTCAGGGTGTTTCGGGTATGTAGCCACGCCCATCGTCGTGCAGGGCAGGGTGATAGGCATGCTTCACGCCGACCGTCCGGGAGGATACGGGTCGCCGACCGCCGACCATCTCGATCAGTTGGAGGCCTTTGCAGAGTGCCTGTCCGTCGCCTTCGAGAGTGCCGTGTTGGAGGAAAAGTCAGCCTTACAGCGCAGCGAGGTGAGCAATCTCTGTGCACGCGTCGACGACCTGCTCGACCAGGTAGTCGGCAATGATCGGCCAATGCGCGCGTCGGAGCCAGGTGAGGGCGTGCGCCGGTCCACCCAACTGCAACCCGACATCTCCACTTTGACTCCCCGGGAGCGGGAGATTATGGAACACGTCGCGACTGGGGCTACAAACGGCCAAATCGCGCGGTGTCTCGTTATCTCCGAAGGCACCGTCAAATCGCACCTCAAGCACATCGCCAAGAAGCTAAGAACGCCCAGCCGAGCAGCGGCGGTGGCGGTTTACTCCGGCCTGGTAGCCGTGGGTGCGGGCCGATGAGCGACGATCTGCACGTCGATGAGCTCAATGCTTTGGCGTACCAGTTGTGTGAGTTCGCAGGCGTCCTCCCAGCGGCACCCTCTTCCACGCTCGACGACGCGATCGCGATGGCCGCGCGGGTGACCGACCTCATGCTCGCACGCGAACCGGAGCACGATGGACTCGAGCCATTGGCGACACATCGGGCTGTACTGACCGCGTTCCTGCAGGCGCAGGTGGATGCGCATAAGGCCCGTGCCGCCGCTCACGCGGACGTCGTGCGATCGCTGACCGACGGCATCCGACGGATGCGTAAGGCCGAGTCTCTGCAGCGGCTCGGCCGCCAAGCACGTGTGTCCCTTTGTGAGACAATGGGGTTCGATCAGGCACTGTTGTCCTTCGTCGAGGCTGATGGCTTCGTCGTGGAGGAGTCCGAGCGCGGTATCGGCGGGCCCACCGTGGTCCCGCGGCGGCACTGCACCTCTGAACGAGAGTGCATTCACACGCAGGAAACCGTCGAAGCGACTGATGCCGCGGTGTCGTCGGAATCCGGGTATCGCGAACTGCTCGGCACAGGCAACTATCTGGTGGCACCAATTCTGGCGAAGTCACGGGTGGTGGCACTGCTACACGTCACCAAGCCGCGCGGGCGAGCAATCGCCATCGGCGAGGCCGACGTACTCGACGCGTTCGCTGCGGCGTACTCGCTGCTCTACGAGAAGATCCTGAACGCCGAACGCCTCCAACGTCAGCACGCATCGATCGCGCAGGCCGCGGAACGGCTCGCAGAGCAGGCCGACCGCATCGCCTTCGCAGCCATCAACTTTGACTTCGACGAGCAGGCTGGTGACGAAATCCCAATGTTGCCAATAGATTCGGCGTTGACGGCCACGCTATCCGATCGAGAGCACGACGTTTTCGAACGGCTCGTGCTCGGCGCGTCCAATGCCGACATCGCCGAGACCCTCGTCATCACCATCGAAACGGTGAAGACGCACGTCAAGCGGATTCTGCGCAAGATCGGTGCCGTCAACCGAGCCGAGGCTATCGCGCTCTACCTCGACGAGGCGAAGCCGTCGACCCGTCATCGCGGTGGGCAACGTTGAGCGACAATCCATTCGACGTCTCCCAGTGGCAACGGGTACCAGGCTTCGACCTCACCGATGTCACGTATCACCAGCATGTGGCCGACGGAGTGCTGCAGCCCACCTGCGTGTCGCATTCGACCGCCCCGAGGTTCGCAACGCCTTTCGCCCGCACAGCGTCGACGAACTCTTCCGGGTTCTCGACCACGCCCGCGTGTCCCCAGGCGTTGGAGTGGTTCTGCTGACCGGCAACGGACCTTCGCCGAAGGACGGGGTCTGGGCTTTTTGCTCCGGTGGGGATCAGCGCATCCGCGGTCGAACCGGATATCAGTACGCCACCGGCGACACCGCCGAAACCGTTGATCCCGCTCGGGCGGGCCGCCTTCACATCCTCGAGGTGCAGCGGTTGATCCGGTTCATGCCCAAGGTGGTGATCTGCGTCGTCAATGGCTGGGCCGCTGGCGGCGGCCACAGTCTGCACTCAACCTGCGATCTGACGCTGGCCAGCCGGGAACATGCCCGGTTCAAGCAGACCGATGCCGACGTAGGCAGCTTCGACGGCGGATACGGTAGCGCGTACCTGGCCCGCCAGGTCGGGCAGAAGTTTGCCCGAGAGATCTTCTTTCTGGGCCGCCCTTACGACGCCGAGCAGATGCATCGCATGGGGGCGGTCAACGAGGTCGTCGACCACGCCGATCTCGAGGTGGTCGCGCTGCAGTGGGCGGCAGCGATCAACGCGAAATCCCCGCAGGCGCAGCGGATGTTGAAGTACTGCTTCAACATGATCGATGACGGGCTGGTGGGCCAGCAGCTGTTCGCCGGAGAAGCCACGCGGTTGGCCTACATGACCGATGAGGCCGTCGAGGGACGCGATGCGTTTCTCGACAAGCGTGCCCCCGACTTCAGCGCCTTCCCGCGCTACTTCTAGTGATTGCTCACTTAGTGTCAGATGATGTCGATTGTGTTGCTGCACAGATCTATCCGGTGCCGTTTAGGCCATTACGATGTCGCGAACCAGAAACCCAAGATGATTGCCGAGACGACGACAGGCCACGCCTCGAAGGCGACACGCACCGGGATCGGCGCGTTTCGTAGCTCCATGAAGTCCAGCACGACGTACCTGACCTTCACCGCTGCGATCAGAAAGGTCCCGACTACCGCGATGGCGGGACTGAACAGATCCTTGGACAGCCCCCAGGTCGTCACGCAGGTCAGCACCACTAGGCCCAGCCACACCCAGGTGACCCGCTCGCGCAATACCGACATCAGGCTGCCTTCATGAGGTATAGCAGGGGGAACAGCACGATCCACAACAGGTCGACCAGGTGCCAGTACGACGCCACGCTTTCCGGCACGGCCCGGTGCAGGTGGTCGTAGGTCCCGCGCCGCGACCTGACCCACAGATAAGTCAGCAGGCTGGTGCCCACCACAACGTGTATGAGGTGAATCCCGGTCAGCGTGAAGTACCACATGTAGAAGGGGTTGGTGCCCGGGTTGATGCCGTGGGCGAACTTCTGGAAGTACTCGATCGACTTGGACACCACGAACATCACACCGGTGATGGCTCCCCCGAGCAGGAGGCGGGGCTCTCGGTCGATCTGATCTCGCTTCATGGCCTGCACAGCTAGGGCCACCGACCAGGAGCTGGTCAGGAGTATCAGCGTGTCGATGCCACCCAAGTTGAGGTTGAGCGTCTGCCGGGAGGCCTCGAAGATGGCCGGGTTTTTGAGTCGATCCTGCATGAAGCTCAGGAACAGGATCGCGAAGATGACGGAGTCCGCGCCGATGAAGACCCAGATGCCGTCCACACCGGGAAGGCGCCTGAGTTTCACACGGTCTCTCGTGACTGCCTCCACGCCAAACGAACTAAGCGTTCAGGCGACCGGCGGACTCGTCCTCGGCCTTTAGCCGCGGGATGGCCTTGATGATGAAGTAGGACAGGCTCGGAATCCAGAAGAACCAGGTGAAGAACGCGATCCAGAAGCTGATCACGCCGTTGAAGGCGAGTGGCCCGGTCGTGACGAACGGGATGGCACTGACCACAAAGAATGACGCGAAGGTGATCCAGCCCCACCAGACGACGCCCGCTGGGACCAGCTTCTTCTCCCGCTTGTCACGCATGAACACCATGCTGACGGCGGCGATCTGGAATGACGTGACGAAGTACGCCAAGTCGATCAGAAGCCAGCCCATCCAGTAGAGCAGGTGTGCGATGCCGGGATCGATGTTGTGGATCTCGTGGGCCGCGGTGAGCCAGATCGCGCAAGCCACCATGAGGGGCGCGCAGGTAATCGTGCCGCCCATCATTTCGAGCTTGGAGAATATGCCGCCCGGACCCTCGATGCGTTCCATCACCCGGGCGATCGCCACGCTCCACGCCATGTAGAAGGCGGACATCGTGAGGCAGACGCTCATCCCGATCATGACCGGCAGCCTGAGGTCCGCGTAGTGCTGCCATACCTCGTCCGGCGTCGCGTTCGGTGAGAACGGCGGTATATTGCGGGCCAGCAGGCCCCACATGCAGAAGAACGCGGTCAGGAAGACCGGCCCGCACCACGCCAGAAGCTTCCACGACCTGTAGTCGGTCGGATAGGGCGACAAGTCGCGTACGGCCGACGACGTGTCAGGCGGGGCATGAGTTGTCATCCGGTCTGCTCCTATAGTTCATCGTGTGCAAGGGGTCGACGCTTGAATCCCGCGGTTTTAGTACCTACACCTTCCATCGACCGGCACTCGCGGGCGTCCCCCGAAAGGGCGTACCTTGCTCTCTCCTTTGGGGTCCCGGCCGTCAGTCCATCCCAGCGGGGAAGCGAATTTGTGGTTTCCACCCGGAATTGCCCCGATTCGGTCGGCCGAAATCAGTGGAACCCAGACACCGACGAACTGGCCGCCGTGGCGGATCTGCCCGAACTGCCGCAACCATGGATCGAGCATCTAACCTAATGCGCCAGCGAAGTCGCTGATACTGAAATAGCCCTGACAGATTCGCCGTAACTGCCAGCGGCGAGACGGGGGATCTCGATCCCGACATCTGGTGGATAGGCACGTCCATGGGGCTGATTCATGACATACCCACTGTCGTCGAACTGGTGAGCCGGATCGTCGACGAGGCGCAGGACCTCATCGTTCTCCTTCGTCGGTCGTGCCAGCCACTGATGCGTCGATCGCGTTCGCCGGCAGGTTTGCGGCCATCTGCCGGGCCCACTGCACCAGGTCGTCCAGCACCGCGGTCCGGTTGGTCTCGTTGAACAGTTCGTGACGCGCGTCGTCGTAGACGCGGACGGTGACATCGTCGACACCCGCTGCGCGTAGTCGGTCCACCAGCGGCCACAGCAGCGTCAGCCCGCCGTTGACCGGATCCATCGACCCGACGGCCACGTAGATGGGCAGTGCGGCCGGGATCAGCGCCACCCGCGTCGGGTCGGCTAGTTGACGGGCACCGACGAACATGTCTTGGGCCGACTGAGCGTCGATTCCGCTCCCGCAATCCGGGTCGCTGATGTACGCGTCGACGGCGGCCTCGTCACGAGAGAGCCAATCGAAGTCGGTTCGGGCTGGCGCGAACGGCGCGTTGAATGCCGACAAGTCGATGTCAGAGGACAGGTCGAACAGCGGTTCGAGCAGGTCGAGCGCAGCCGTTCCGGTCAGGGCGACGGCGTCGACCTCGCCGCCCCTGGTGAGCAGGAACTGCTGAACGGCAAAGGAACCCATGCTGTGCGCGACGAGTGTCAGCGGCAGGTCCGGATGGCGTGATCTCGCCTCGGCGACAACCAAGCCGATGTCACCGATGAGCCCGGCCCACCCCTGGGGGCCGAGGTTTCCAGGGGCTTCGTCGGGTCGTCGAGACTGCCCGTGGCCACGATGGTCATATCCGTAGACGTCGAATCCGGCAACGTCGAGAGCCTCCGCGACGTGGTCGTAACGCCTGATGTGCTCGCCCATGCCGTGGATCAGGACGACGACTCCAACGGGTGCCTCGCCGGGGGGTGGCGTCCAGTGATGCGCGGCCAAGGGGCGCCCGTCGCCTGCAGACACGCTGAAGGAAGAGGGCGCCATCTCAGGACTCCTGCTCGTCGGCATGTGCCTGGTCCTACCGGGATCATCATGCGACGTCATCGGAAACTCCTGTCATGGTTGGGATCTCTGCGATGTCGCTGCGAAGCGTCTCGCCGCTGAACCTCACACTTCACGCGACATCATCGACAAACCTCAGAATCCCGTGCCGTGCACTTCGTGGCCGGGCTTCTCGGCTGCGAGACCTCGATAGGCGTCCTCTGCAGAGGAACGGCGGCTGAGCACGTTGTCTACTTCGCGAGCGATGGGCATCGGGAGGCCGTAGCGTTTTGCGAGTTCCATGATGACGCTGGCGGCCTTGATTCCTTCCGCGACGTGATTCATGGACTTCACGATGTCATCTACTGGCACTCCGGCACCTAGTTGTTCTCCGACGTAGCGATTACGGCTGCGTTCGCTGGTGCAGGTGACGATGAGGTCGCCCATGCCGGCCAATCCTGCGAAGGTGTCGCGATGCCCACCCATCGCCTCACCCAGCTTCGCCATTTCGCGTACGGCGCGGGCGATCACCATTGCGCGTGTGTTCTCGCCGATGCCGACCGAATTGCCCATTCCGACGGCGATCGCGTAGACGTTCTTCAGTGCCCCTGCCATCTCGACCCCCACGACGTCATCGGTGGTGTAGATGCGAAATCGTCGAGTGCGAAACAATTGCGCGAGGTTGGCGGCCACGTGTTGATCGGGCATCGCCAAAACCGCTGCCGCAGCCTGGCCCTCGGCGACCTCCCTGGCGATGTTCGGTCCCGCGAGGATTCCGGCCGGATGGCCCGGCAGGACCTCGTCCACGATCTGCGACATGCGGTAGTTGGTGCCCAGCTCGAGCCCCTTGACCAACGACACGACGGGCACCCATGGCCGAAGTTCCTTGGCCAACTCGGTAAGAACGGACCGGAACCCGTGCGACGGCACGGCCATCACGATGACGTCGGCGGTGTGAGCCGCCTCGGCGAAGCCAGT
This sequence comes from Mycolicibacterium hodleri, assembly GCF_006439015.1. Lineage (GTDB taxonomy): Bacteria > Actinomycetota > Actinomycetes > Mycobacteriales > Mycobacteriaceae > Mycobacterium > Mycobacterium hodleri_A. The sequence goes on from NZ_RCZG01000001.1 coordinate 104,885, forward strand.
TGTTGCCTCGAGCGTCGGCGAGAGTTCGACGTGGTTGCTGAGGTACCGAGTATTTCGATGGCGGGTATTGATGTCGACGGCGGTTGCCTCGGATCGCACCCATTGCAGAGTCGGGCTGCGACGTGCGCAGATGGAAGCGACCGTGGTGCCCCACGACCCGCCCCCGAGGACGACGACGCGAGGTTGACGCTGAACGGTGGTCATACACCAGCATCTTCGCCGCCAGGCGACGATGTCGAGTCCCCCCAACGGGGCACATTTCGTCGGGCGGCTAACCCGTGACGACGGTGGAGCACAAATCGGCGGGTTGGCCGGTCACCGACAGCACCGTCTGCCAGAGGTAGCCGTCGATGTCCACTTTCTTGCGCGACGAGATCGCCTGGGCAATGGGCACATGGGTCAACCGCCGTCGCCAGGAGCCCACGACGACGTCGGTCTTGCCCGCCATGCCTGCGTGAACTGCGGCATGCCCAAGGCGTAGGCACAAATTGGCGTCACGGGCATTTGCAGGCAGGCTGCGAATCATGTAGCTCGGGTCGATGTACTTCAAGCTCACCGTCGTCCCGCGCGCTCGGAAGGATTCGGGGATCGCATCCCGAAGGTAGCTACCAATGTCGGCGTGGCGCCGATTGCCGGAGGCGTCCAATGACGTTGGTCCTGCCAGCAACTCCTGTCCGGCGCCCTCCGCCACCACTATGACTACGTACCCGTCTCGTTCGATCCGCTCGGCTGCAGCGTGGACGAGCCCATCGACGGTGAAGTCGACCTCGGGGATCAAGCACACACCGACTTGTGAATCGGCCAGTGCAGCGAAGCTTGCGATGAATCCGGAATCCCGGCCCATCAGCTTGACCAGGCCGATGCCATTTCGATGGCACGAGGCTTCCACGTATGCCGCTCGGGTCGCCTGGCGCGCCGCCTCGACCGCGGTGTCGAATCCAAATGACGTGTCGATGTAAGAGATGTCGTTGTCGATGGTCTTTGGCACCGCTACCACGGCGATGTCGAGCGAGCGGCGTCGTACCTCCTCGACGATGGCATGAGCTCCCCGCAGCGTCCCGTCGCCACCGACGGTGAACAACAGTTGGATGCCCAGCCGCTCGAGTGTGTCGACGATGTCGCCGGCAGGCTGTGGCCCGCGCGATGATCCCAACACGGTCCCGCCGACCTCGTGGATCTGGCTGACCCGGCGCGGCGTCAGTTCTATTGGCGTCACAGCGTCCCGTTCAACGAGTCCGGCGTACCCGAACCGGAAGCCTGAGACGCGATCGATTCCGTACTTGCCGTGAAGGCAGAACACGATCGAGCGGATCACGTCGTTGAGGCCGGGACACAGTCCGCCGCAGGTGACGATTCCGCAGCGTACCGACTCGGGATCGAAGAAGATCCGCTCGCGTGGTCCTGCGTACTCGAATCCCGCTGGATCGATGCCCGCGTCGAACTGTTCGCGGAGTTCATGAACGTCGCCACGGAAGAGCACGCGTTTGGAGACGTCGATGAACGACGTGCCACGCAACGGCGAGGCGACTTCGCACGGCCCTAGATCGTCAATCGCGAAATCGGGGCCTTCGGGACGAGTAGTCATTGCAGCACCTCATGACCTGGCATGGGTCTCCAAGTCTCGGCGAAGCCAGCGAACTAGGCGTCCTCCGAAAGAGCGATCTTCGTCTCTCCAACGAGGCATGGAGCTACCGACGAGGGGTGATACGGACCTCGGTGGCGGTGCGGGTAGGTGGGCAATGGTTCACGTTCCGACGTTCGCCAGCAGGTCCAGCGCGATGTCTTCGATCATGTCTTCCTGTCCTCCGACGAGTCTGCGACGGCCGACCTCGAGAAGGATCTCCCGGACGTCGAGTCCGTGGGTGCTGGCGGCACCTTCGGCGTGGCGCAGGAAGCTGGAGTAAACGCCGGCGTACCCGAGCGTCAACGTTTCGCGGTCTACGCGCACGGGACGGTCTTGAAGGGGACGGACGAGTGACTCGGCGGCGTCTTGGAGGGCAAACAGGTCGCATCCGTGCGTCCACCCGAGCAGATCTGCCACGGCGACGAACGGCTCGATGGGGCAGTTGCCCGCACCGGCGCCGTGCCCGCAAAGGGACGCATCGACCCGGTAACCGCCTTCCTCGACGGCGGCCACCGAGTTGGCGACCGAGAGCGAGAGATTCTCGTGGGCGTGAATGCCGATCTGGGTATCGGGTTCAAGGATTTCGCGGTAGGCGTGGACTCGGTCGCGCACGTCACGCGTGGTCAGCCTGCCGCCGGAATCGGTGACGTAGACGCAGTGTGCTCCGGCGTCCTGCATGCGCTTGGCTTGACCGGCCGAGTCGTCGGGGGTAGCCATGTGAGACATCATCAGGAACCCGCTGACGTCCATGCCGAGGTCGCGGGCTTTGCCGATGTGCTGGTCGGCGATGTCGGCTTCGGTGGCGTGAGTGGCGATGCGGACCGAGGTCACACCGAGGTCGTGAGCTGCCACCAGGTCGTGGATGGTGCCGATCCCGGGCAGGAGCAGGGTCGTCAGCGTGGCGCGGGTGACCACTTCGGCCGCGGCGGTGATCCATTCGGCGTCGGAGTTGCTTGCCGGGCCGTAGGTGAGACTGGTGCCGGCGAGCCCATCGCCGTGGGCAACCTCGATGGCGGCCACGCCTGCGGCGTCAAGTGCCGCGGCGATGCGGCGTAGCTGATCGACGGACAATCGGTGACGGACGGCGTGCATGCCGTCCCGAAGGGTGACGTCTTGGACGTAGATCTCGGTCATGTCAACCTACTCAGATGTCGTGAAGCAAGCCGTTCGCCGACCCGCACGGCGGCCGAGGTCATGATGTCGAGGTTGCCGGCGTAGGCGGGTAGATAGTGGGCGGCTCCTTCGACCTGTAGGTAGACCGTCACCTGCCACTGAGGTCGGGCGACTTGGTCGTCGACGAGGTTGTTGGCGAAATCCTCAGCGCCGATGCGACGAAACTGAACTCGCTGTTTGAGCCGGTAACCAGGGACGTAGCTCGCGACCTGGTCGACCATGGCGAGTACCGACTCCTCGACCTCGCGGGGATCGGCGTCGGCGATGAGACAGTGCACGGTGTCCCGCATGATCATCGGTGGTTCGGCTGGGTTGAGCACGATGATGGCCTTCGATCGGCGGGCTCCCCCGACGACTTGCATTGCGCGGGAGGTGGTTTCAGTGAACTCATCAATATTGGCGCGAGTGCCCGGCCCGGCCGAGCGGGAGGCGATGGAGGCGACGATCTCGGCGTAGAGCACCTCGCTGATCCGCGAGATCGCAGCCACCACGGGAATGGTGGCCTGTCCTCCGCAGGTCACCATGTTGAGGTTGTCCTGGTCGAGGTGTTCGTCGAGGTTTACCGCGGGGACCACGAAGGGGCCGATCGCAGCCGGGGTCAGGTCTACCAACGGCTTTCGGTGCGGGGCAAGCAGTCGGGCGTTGTGCACGTGTGCGGATGCCGAGGTCGCATCGAAAACAAGACCGATCTCGTCGAATGTCGGCATCGCCAACAGTCCCTCGACGCCACCGGCGGTCGTGGGAACGCCAAGTCGGGCAGCTCGGTTGAGACCGTCGGAGTTGGGATCGATGCCAACCATCGCTCCCATCTCCAGTACGGACGACAGGCGTTGCACCTTCATCATCAAATCGGTCCCGATGTTGCCGGATCCGATCACGGCCACCTTGACGGGGGTCATGACGCTGATCCTGCGAAGGCAACGGAGACCGCGCCGATGCCTTCGATGTCGGCGACGTACGTGCTGCCGGGGTTGACCGCGACCATGGGGCCCAGCGCGCCGGAGAGCACGACGTGACCGGCGCGCAGCGGCGTGCCGTTGCCTGCGGCGGTACGGGCCAGCCAGCGCAGCGCGTTGAGTGGGCTTCCCAAGCAGTCCGAGCCCCGTCCGGAAGACACCTCGACACCGTCCGCGGACATGCGCATCGACACGTTCTCGAAGTCGACGTCCGTCGATGACACCGCGTCGCCGCCAAGCACGAACAGTGCCGATGACCCGTTGTCGGCAATGGTGTCGACGATGGTGATCGACCAGTCACGCACCCTGGAGTCGACGATCTCGATCGCCGGCTTGGCCACCAGGATGGCGGCCCGCAACCGATCGTCGGTGAGGTCGCCGTCGAGATCTTCAGCGAGGATGAACGCGATCTCCGCTTCGACCTTGGGTTGCAACAACCGTCCGTGCGCTACCACCGTGCCTGGCCCGACACGCATGTCCTCGAACAGAACGCCCGAGTCGGGTTGATCGACACCGAGTTGTCGCTGCACCGCAAGTGACGTGAGCCCGATCTTGTGCCCGACGACGCGCCGACCGTTGGCGATGGCGTGATCGGTGAGCAATCGTTGCACGGTGTAGGCCGCGGCGACGTCGTCGACGCCGAGGACATCACGCACGGGTTCGCACTGGCGCGGGGCCTCGGTTGCGGCGATCAACCGTTCCGCGGCTTCGCGGGTGGCGGTGGTGGTCGACGTCATGACTCGAATTCCCTTCGTAAGCAAGTGGTCTGGTCGTAATCGGTGGGCGTCAGCCCATGCTGGCGCCGCCGTTGACGTAGATCGTCTGTCCGGTGATGAAGCGGCTGTCCTCGGCGGCGAGAAAGGCCACCGCGGCGGCCACCTCGGATGGGTCGCCGGGGCGTCCTATCGGCACGATGTCCGTGCCCTGTGCGATCACTTCGCTCAGCCGCGGCGGCGCTTGCCCGGAATCGAGCAATTCGGCCAACTGAGGGGTGCGCACGTAGCACGGTGCGACGGTGTTGGCGGTGATCCCCGCGTCGGCGAATTCGCGTGCCAGGCCGGTGACCATGGCGTGCACGCCACCCTTGGCGGCGTTGTACATCGCGTGATCCATCAAACCGGTGCGGACGGAGTCCGCACCGATGTTGATGACGCGTCCGTGTCGGCGGTCGACCATGTGCGGCAATACCGCACGCACGCAACGGATCGCAGTCCAAAGATTGTTGTCGATGGTGGCGCGCAGTGTGTCCTCGGTGTGCTCCATGGTCGGTCGGATTACGCCGCCACCTGCGTTGTTGACCAGGACGTCGACGTGGCCCATCGCCGCGACTGCAGCCGCCACGAGCGCCTCGGCGACATCGGGCTCTCCTAGGTCGCCGGCGCGGCCCCCCGTCACCCCGACTCGTTCGAGGAGATCGCCGAGTGCGTCGGGTTCGCGGGTGGCGACGAACACTCGAGCGCCCTCGCCGGTGAGCCGGTCGACGATGCCGAGGCCGATGCCCGAGTCCGCGCCCGTGACGACGGCGGTGCGGTCCTGCAGGCGCGCGGTCACAGGATGATGGCCACGTCGGAGACCGATCGCAAATCGGTCATGTCGAGGTTGATCCGTTTGCGGGCGATTCGTAGGCCGGTTTCCGATGACCGAAGCTTGTAGTGGTACTGGCCCACGTAGCAGCGGGTCACTCCACCCCGAAATCGCCAGACGGTAAATGACGCCGCTACAACGATTTCCGCGGTGACTTCCGCTCGTGGATCGGAATCGATGCGCACGTTGAAGATCTGATGGTTGGTGCGCGAGTGGGGGTACTCCCGATGCGCTCGGCGACTGTTGAGCCGGGTCACCCTGGCTTTCAACCGTGTGAGGTCGTCGTCGATGAGCATCATGTCCCGGCTGGGATCGCCGTCGAGCGCGTCATTGCAGGGCACCTCGTACTTGGCGTCGGCGGCGAACAGCTCTAGCCATTCGTCCAGCCGCCACGTGTCCAGCATTTCGGCCTCCGCATAGAGGAACTCCTCGACGATGGCGCGCGTGATGGTGGACGAGGTGTTGATGGTCGGGATCATCGCCGTGCCGCCCGGTCGGCGGTAGAGCCCATCTGCAGTTGCCAACGTCGCCAGAACTCTCGCATCTGTTCCTCGTCGTTGGCCATCGGCCCGCGACCCATGCCGCGGGAGATGTCGTTCCATTCCACGCCGCCGCCCTCGTAACCGCGCTGGCAGGATTCGAGCGCCTCCAGGTCGTCGGGGGTGGCGAATCCGCCGGGGCCCAGGAAGGTCAGGAAGCTGTCCAGTCGACGCTGCCGCAGACTGGCCAGTTCGTTGCGCGGGGCCAGTTGCCAGGCGGTGACGTCGACCGCGCCCGGGGCGGGTGGGAAGAAGGTGCGCACGGTGACGGCCATGATGTCGTTGACGATCAGGTTCGGGTAGATGAGCAGATTGCGGTTCATCTCGCACATCAGGTGAGCACGTTCCTTGCCGTGGCGTTGCTCCAGTTCTGCACGCAGACGGTCGATTTCGTGGCGGGCCTCGTCGCCGAACAGGGGTTCCCACTTGGCCACCGGGCGTCCCCACGGGGCGGTGTACTCGATCACCGCGTGCCCATTGCCTAGTGGGACGGCGCGACCGCTGACGCCCCCGTGCAGGTCGGTGCCGATCGAGGCAAGGTACTTGAAGTACGTGTCGTGCGTCGATTGCGCATGGTAGCCGTCGATGCTGTTCTCCACCAACAACTTCCAGTTGGCGTCGAAGCTGTATTCGTTTGTGCCCCTGACGATCTCGACGTCACCGCCGCATCCGTCGATGACCAGGTCGAGGTAGGCCTTGGCGTCGGCGAGGTAAGTCTCGAGGTCGACGATGTCGGGATTGAAGCTGCCGAATACGAAACCCCGGTAGGACGCGACGCGCGCGAGCGCCTTGAGTCCTAGCCCGGCGAAGTCCACACCGTCGGCGTAGGCGTCACGGTCGGGGACACCCTTGAGTTGTCCTTCGGTGTCGAAGGTCCAGGCGTGGTAGAAGCAGGCGAACGCCTTGGCGTTGCCGGCATCTTGGCGGCACACCAGTGCGCCGCGATGCGTGCAGGTGTTGTGGAAGACGTTGATGTTTCCCGTCTTGGCTCCGCGCACCATGAATACCGGGCGTCCGGCGAGCGGACGCCGGACGAAGTCTCCGGGCTCGGGGATCTCGGATTCGTGGCCGACGTACAGCCACGACGTGGAGAAGATGCGCTCGATCTCGGCGCGGTGGACCTCCGGGGAGGTCATCGCCGATCGATGCACCCGGAAGGTGTGCGAGGCCGTGTCGTCGACGACCAGCGGCCGAACCGCGGTATCGGTCACGGTGGACGGCGGCCTGATGTCGGTACCGGTGCTCACGAGCGCCACAGGTAATCCGCGACGAGGGCCGAGAATTCTTCGGCGCGTTCGATCTGGGTCCAGTGCCCACAATGGCTGAAGACGTGAAGGTCGGCGTTCGGCAGTAGGCCGAGCATGGTCTGTGAGACCGCCAACGGCACCACCCTGTCCTCGCGCCCATGCACCAGCAGTGCGGGTGTGGTGATCGCGCGCACCTCGTCGGCGGTGATGCCGAGTTCGGACCCCCGATGACGAGGATCGGAGAACATGGCGCTGTAGGCCTCGAAGGCGCCGTTGGCGATGCTCGCCTGATAGCGGATCGCGACCAGCTCCTCCGTGATCAGCGCGGGGTCGACGGCGAAGTAGGTGCGCAGCAGCGAGCGCATCGCGTCGTGGGACGGCTCGTAGGCACGCAGCGCAGCGAGTCCATCGGTGGGAGTCATCCCGACGCCGGGTGAGCCCATGAGCACCATGCGGCTGATGCGTTCGGGGCTATCGGTGGCCATCTGCAGGGCGATACGTCCTCCGAGCGAATTGCCGACCACTGCTGTCCGCCCGATGTCGTGGGCGTCGAGGAAGGCCCATACGTGATCGGTCCAGGTGCGCAGCGAGTACACGACGTCATCGGGACGGCTGGTCTCTCCGAATCCGACGATGTCGGGGGCGAGCACGTGGAACCGGGCTGCAAGCGAAGGAATGTTGTACTGCCAGTTCGCCGTTGCGGATACTCCCGGACCGGAGCCGTGCAGCATCACGACCGGATCACCGGATCCGGCCTCTAGATAGGCGGTGGTGATGCCCGCGGCTTCGATGCGCTTCGAGATCACTGTGGTGGACGTGGTCATGGGCGAGCTCCTTCTTCGAACACGGCAAAGCACTTGTTGGAGTTGAAGACGTCGGTGGTGACCAGATCCGACCAGTCCAGCCGAAGTCCCAGTTCCTCGGTGGCTCCGGTCAGGCAGAACCAATTGAGCATTTCGTGCTGTCCGGAATCGACGATGTCGTGGGTGGGCGTGGCTTGCCATCGGTCGAAGTCCCCGGCGGTGAACAGGTCGTAGAGCCGTTGGTCGGCGGCGGTATCGGGAGTGATGTGCCATGTCTTGTCCGTGAGGAACGCATGCGACCAGCTCGACGAGGCGATCAGCGCGACGCGTTGATCGGTGTCGGCGAAGGCGCGTGCCACCGCGCGTCCGAGGGCGAAGCAGCGGGCCGGGGTCGGGCCGACCGGGTCGAGGCGTTCGGCGGCGATGTCGGCGAAGCGGGCGAGTCCGCCGCGCCGGGCAATGGCGTGCTGGCCGTAGCAGTTGACCGTGATCGGAACCATCGGGTAGGGGAATCGGGCGCCAGCGTCGTCGTAGTCGAGGAACAGCTGGGTGTTGACGATCGCATGGGGGAAGTGGGCGTGCTCCCGTTTGCGATAGGAGTAGGCCATGTCGAAATGGGCGCCGATCAGGCGGTCGGCGAGCCATCGAGCGGTGTCCGCCTGGCCGTGCAGGGTGATCGTGGTGTCGTCGGGCAGCCCCCAGGGGTTGGGGCTCCCGCGTTCGGCCATCAATTCGAACGGCGGGACCTCGACGTCACCGTATGCCAAGATGCAGAACGGCGGAACGACCTCTTCCCGGAAGTTCTCGTACTGGTCGTCGCCCCACACCACGACCACGTCGGGCGCGAAGTCGTCCAGCGCCTGGCGGCACCGAGCAAGATTCTCCCGCAGCCGCTTTCGGTGTGTGCTGGCGGCGGCCAGCCCGCCGTCGTTGGCCCATTCGCATCGCATCGAGGTCGGCCAATTGGTCGAATCCTTGGCCGATGCCGGGATGTCGGGATCGGACATGGTCCACTTCAACAGGTCTGCCATGTGCTCGTCAGTGCCGGCCAGCAACGGGTAGTGGGTGAGGCCCAGACCGAGGAAGTGCGCCATGGTGATTCTCCAGATTGGTGCGGGATATCTTGCGGAAGAGCTCGATGGGAAGCTGTGCCACGACGTCGTCGAGGGGTTTGGGCATCGCCGGGAACGGATAGTCGGAGCCGAAGACGACGTGGTCCTCGCCGAACAGAGCAATAGCGGCGTCGAGAGCCAGGCGGTCGTATGTGATGCTGTCGCACCAGAGTTGGCGCGCAACGGTACGGGGCCGATCGGCAGATCCGGGGTCTAGGCCTGCCATCATCGCACCCTTGTCGAGGCGCCCGATGACGGCTGGCAGCGCGCCCGCACCGTGCGCCAGGCATAGCCGGACGTAGGGGCGACGGGTCAATGCACCACTGCCCACGAGTCCGGCTGCGGCGATAGTGGTCTCTAGCGGCATGCCGGCGCCGAAGCTCAATCGAAGTCCGGGTAGCCGCGGCGTCAGATCTTGGTCACTGGGATGAACGAGGATCAGTGCGTCGAGTTCATGTGCCACGGCGAAGAACTCATCGAGGCACGGGTCGGCAAGCTCGGTGCCGTTGACCTGGGTGGCGATCTCGACTCCGAGGAACCCGAGCTGGCGCACACATCGACGGAGTTCGTCGATGGCGCGATCGGGATCCTGCAGCGCAACCCCGCCCAGCGCGGCGAAACGGAGGGGGTGGTCGGTGACCAGACGTGCGAAGAAGTCGTTCTGACTGGCCGCGAGCTCGGCCGCACCGGCGGCGGAGGCTTCGTAACAGAACGTCACCGGTATCGGTGAGAGTACCTGCAGCGCAACGCCGTCACGGTCCATGTCTGCGATGCGGGCGCGTGGTGACCAACACCGATGGTCGATTTTGCGATACGCCGAGCCGCCGAATACGAGCGTTGCGTCGGTCTCGCTGATCTGGTCTACGCGCGGCCACCGATCCTGGGGATAGGTAGTGCTGAGGTCGGGCAGTGCGGGGTCGATGGCGTGGGTGTGAACGTCGATCAGGCCGGGGTGTCCGTGGGCGGTGTTGATGACGTTCCTCCCTTCAACGTTTCTGCCGATTGAGATCGTCGGTCTGACCATAATTTAATGGCCATTGGCCTGACCGTACCTAATGTGCATGCTTGTTTCAAGACATGTATGCATAATGGTCTGCGTCACATGTGAAGTAGCCCGCGGAAGTCCCCGTGGACACGGCAAGAACGGGAGACGACGGTGCAGTCGGTCGGGCGTCTACAGCAGCTATGGATGCTGCGGGGTGAGGGGAGTGCGATCGGGATCATCGCCCCGGATGAGGTCCTCGTCGTGCCGGTTGATCGCCGCGACGAAGGATGGCTGATCGTGGAGAGCGATGGCCGCCACGATGTCATCGTGCACGTGCAGGCTGCGGGCGAGCAGCCGCTCGTGATCCTCAGCGAACACCACGCGGGTCAGCACCGCCTTGATGCTGGTGACGACGAGTTGGTGCATGCCCTCCAACACGGGGATGTGCGCGGCGGCGGCGACGACGCCGTGAAAGGCGAGCACGGCATCGAAGTACGGCGCGGCGTCGGTGCTGGACCGCATGGTGGCGATCGCCTCCCGCATCGCAGCAACGTCCTCTCTGGTGGCGCGCTCGAACGCGGCCTTGGTCAAGCCGAATTCGAGGTACAACCGTGCCTCGAAGAGATCGAGCGGGTGCGGGTTCGACGCCTGAAACGACATGTCGAGCGCCCCGACGCGGACCTGCGGATGTGCGCTGGCCACGGTGATGCCGCCGCCGGGGCCGGGCCGGACCAAGACGAGATCACGGTCACGCAGTATCCGCAGCGTCTCGCTCATGACCGTCGGGCTGATGCCGAATCGGTCCATGAGCTCCGAGCGACGTCCAAGGTGGGCGCCGACGGGCAAGCGGGAACTCAGGATCTCGTGTTCCAAGTCTGCGGCGACGCGCTCGGCGCGAGACGAACGCGGCACAGGGTCGCCTGCAGCCATACACATATCTCCTTCACCGCACCCAAGGGCATTGGTCCGAACTCAGTCGAGCTTTACAGATCCCAGCATCATTTCCCGATTCCCGCACCGAGAGGACCTATCTGCCGATGAACTACGACGGCAACGACGCCCACGTACGCTACCGCGCTGCACGCGACTTCCTCCTGCGCCACCGCGAGGATTACCACGAAGCGGTGTCCGGGTTCCAGTGGCCGCAGCTTGGCGACCGTTTCAACTGGGCGTTGGACTGGTTTGATCGCATCGCTCGCGGTGACACCCAGCCTGCACTGCGCATCGTCGAGCAGGACGGTTCGTTTCGGGAGCTGTCATTCGACGAGATGGCTCAGCGTTCGGACCGCCTCGCCGCCACGCTGTCTATGGCTGGCGTCGTGCCCGGTGATCGGGTGATGGTCATGTTGGGCAACCAGGTCGAGCTCTGGGAATCGATGTTGGCGATCATGAAACTCGGTGCCGTGATCGTTCCCGCCACGACGGCGTTGGGCCCCCACGACATCGCCGACCGTGTTGGCCGAGCTGCCGTTGGCCACGTCGTGACCAACGCCGACTAGACCGGCAAGTTCGCCGAGATCGGTTTGCACGTAGGCCGTTTCGCGGTCGGCGAGGCACCGCAGGGCTGGCAGCAGTACGCGCTGGCGGAGCGCATGGATGGGTTCACGGCCGTGCACACTCGCGCCGAGGACTTGCTCCTGCTCTACTTCACCTCCGGTACTACCAGCCGACCCAAACTCGTTGGACACACACACGTCTCCTATCCGATGGGCCACTTGTCGACCATGTACTTCCCCGGCTTGCAGCCGGGTGACGTTCATCTCAACGTCAGCTCCCCTGGATGGGCGAAGCACGCGTGGAGTTCGTTCTTCGCGCCGTGGATCGCCGAGTCGACGATCGTGGTCTATAACTACACCCGTTTCGATGCCCAGAGTTTTCTGACGGTGTTGCGCGAGTCGGACGTGACGTCGCTGTGTGCGCCACCGACGGTGTGGCGGATGATCATTCAGGCCGACCTTGGCGAGCGACCCGCGGCACTGGCCGAAGCGGTCGGAGCGGGGGAGCCGCTCAATCCGGAGGTGATCGCCCAGGTTCGAGATTGTTGGGGGCTGACCATTCGCGATGGATTCGGGCAAACTGAGACCACTGCCCTGATCGGTAACACCCCCGGCGCGCCGGTCAAGCCGGGGTCAATGGGTCGTCCGCTGCCGGGGGTGGTGATGCACATCGTCGATCCGGTCACTGCCGCCCCTGCAGCCGAGGGCGAGATCTGCCTGCCGATGGATCCGCGGCCGGTGAACCTCATGACGGGCTACGTCGACGACGGCGAGCGAACCGACACGATTACGGCGGGCGGGTTCTTCCACACCGGTGACGTCGCCTCCGTCGATGACGAGGGCTACGTCAGCTTCGTCGGTCGTACCGACGACGTGTTCAAGGCATCCGACTACAAGATCTCGCCGTTCGAACTGGAGAGCGTTCTGCTCGAACATGCAGCCGTCGCCGAGGCGGCGGTGGTACCCGCCCCGGATGCGACGCGTCTGGCCGTGCCCAAGGCATACGTCGGCCTGGCCGCCGGGTGGCCCTCCAATGCCGAGACCGCTGCGGCGATATTCGCGCACTCGCATGGCAATCTGGCGCCCTATCAACGCATCCGGCGCATTCAGTTCCTAGATTTGCCCAAGACCATCTCGGGCAAGATTCGTCGTGCAGCCCTACGGGAGCGCGAGAACGCCGCTGACCCGGCGGACATTGCCGACGAGTATCGGTTAGGCGACTGACGAGCAGCCGCGGGCAGTGAGGCCTCTGTACCAATTCACCGATCATTGGTATGGTCCGACCAAATATGAAGGAGTCCCGCACATGTTCACCGCGCAGCAGCTGGAGTTCGCCGCAGCGATCGAGGGGTTCTGTGCGGCGAACTGCGGAACCGCACGGCAGCGCGCGGATCTCACCGACGGAGGTCGGTTGTCCAACAGTCCGCAACTGTTGACGCAGTTGGCAAAGCTGGGTTGGTTGGGTGTGTCGTTGCCGGAGGAGTACGGGGGCGGGGGCGCCGGCATGGTCGAGGAGTGCATCTTCTTGGAGGAGACCGCGCGCGGACAGGCGCCGATCCACGCCTACGGCACAGGTCTGACCGCGGCGCAAACCTATCTCCGACACGGCGAGGAGCAACAGAAGAAGGAGGTACTGGGCAACCTTTGTAGCGGACGCTTCGAGGCCATCGCCTTGTCCGAGCCCGGCGCCGGGTCCGACCTCAGTGGCGTGGCTACCCGGGCCGTGCTCGACGGGGACCGATTCGTGGTCAACGGTCAGAAGACGTGGATCACCGCAGCACACCTGGCCGACCACATTCTGCTGCTGACGCGAACCGACTCCAGCCTCGGCAAGCACGAGGGTCTGACGCTGATGTACACCTCGACCGACGTTGCCGGCCTGGACGTGCGACCCATCCAGACCATGGATGGTCACACCGTCAACGACGTCTTCTTCACCGACGTCTTGATCCCCGTCGCCAACGTCGTAGGCGGTGTCGGCGATGCCTGGCACCGGCTGATGCGTGGGCTGAACGTCGAGCGATTGATCATCGCCGCGATGTCCCTTGGCGCAGCACGCCGTTCGCTGGAGGACACCATCGCCTATGTCAGTACCCGCGAGCAGTTCGGCAAGTCGCTCGGATCCTTTCAGGCAGTGCGTCACGCCATCGCCGACTTGGCCACCGAGATCGAACACTGCCGCGCCTTCGTCTATCACGTTGCTCAACAGATCGACGCGGGCCTGGAGGATAGCTTGGCCCGAGAGGGCTCGATGGCCAAGCTCAAGTGCACCGAAGTCGCAAAAGCCGTTGCACTGCAAGGCATGCAGCTGATGGGTGGCAACGGTTACGCCGTGGAATTCGGCATGGAGATGCAGGTTCGCAAGGCATTGGCACCGCCGATCTATGGCGGTGCCAACGCTATTCAACGCGAAATCATAGGCAAGAGCTACGGGCTCTAGCACGACGAGAGGTACGGTTCATGAGCGCAACGAAGCGCGACATCTTTTCTCCCGAGGTGTTGGCGGACAAGCGAATTCTGATCACGGGCGGTGGCACCGGACTGGGCCGAGGAGTCGGAGCCCGCTTGGCCGACCACGGTGCCGAGATTCACATCTGGGGACGCCGGGAATCGGTACTGGCCGAGGCCGCCGTGGAAATCGGCCGCGGGTCGGGGGCGCCCGTGCACTATCAGACCGTAGACGTCAGGGATTCGGCGTCGGTGGACGCCGCGATCGAGCAGATCTGGACCTGTCACGGCCCTCTCACCGGGCTGTTGAACAATGCGGCGGCCAACTTCATCGCACCGACGGCGACGCTGAGTCAGCGAGCGTTCGAGGCGGTGACCTCGACGGTAATGACCGGCTCCTTCAACACGACCGTTGCCATCGGCAGACGCTGGATCGACGCCGGGCTCACGGGCACGATTCTGTCGAACCTCACCACCTGGATTTGGAGCGGGTCGGCCTTCGTCGTGCCGTCCGCGATGGCCAAGGCCGCCGTGAACGCGATGACGATGTCGCTAGCGGTCGAGTGGGGGCGTTACGGAATCAGGGTCAACGCGTTCGCGCCTGGTCCGATCCCGACGGAGTACGCCTGGGAAATGCTCAATCCCACGGACAAGAGTTCGGTGGGGGCGACGCAGGTGGACCAGATTCCGTTGGGCCGCAGTGGAACCATCGACGAACTGGCGAACCTCACGATCTTCGCCTTCTCCGACGCATGCGACTACCTGACCGGCGAGACCATCGTCATGGACGGCGGACAGCGACTAGCCGGGCCAAACACCTTCGCCGGGTTGACGGCGATGTCCGATCAGGACTGGATCGATGCCCGCGAGCGCAGCAAGGCTTCCTCGGCGGCAGCCAAGGCTGCGCGATCGGTCTGACTGCGGGCTTCAGGCTTCGACGCCGGTAAGGACCTCGCCCGCCTCGAGAAACGAGGCCACCAATTGCGGGTCGGCGTAGTAGGGGTCACCGACACCGTTGTTGAATCGGCGGTGACTGTACTCGTAGAGCGCCGCGAGCTTGTACATGGCCAGTGCGGCATACCAATTGACACCCGAAACGTCGGCGCCCGTGCGGTCGGCGTAGCGATCGAGCAGCGCGGTGCGATCGGGGTAGCCGGACTCGAGCAGCGCCGTGCCCATCGCCGCGGTGGGCACGATTGGCTCACCGGCGGCCGGGTAACAGGCAAGTAGGTAGCCTAGGTCGGCAAGGGGGTCGCCGATGCTGGCGAGTTCCCAGTCGAGCACCGCGGCAATTTTGCCCTCGGTAACGTCGACGACGGTATTGCCAATCCTAAAGTCGTTGTGCACGACGGATGTTCCCGATTCAGCGGGTAAGTGGGCGTCGAGCCACTGACCGAGGTCTGCAAAAGACGGTGGCACGCCATCGCCAGTGGAGATCAACGACCGCACGAGCCGCAATTGCCGTTCGTTGAAACGCTCTGGCTTGCCGATTCCGTCGAGCCCGGCGTCGCGCCAACGCACCGTGTGCAACGCGGCGAGGGTGTCAACGAGCGACTCCCCAATGCGGCGTCGTAGCGCAACGTCGTCGGATGCTGCTGGCGTCTCCTCCGTGATGACGGCACCATCGACGAACTCCATGACCACGACCGGCACGTCGAGCAGATCTCCGGCGGCAGCGGTGGCCAGCACCCGGGGAACCGGGACGTCGGTATCGGCGAGGGCGGTC
Organism: Mycolicibacterium hodleri; assembly: GCF_006439015.1. Classification (GTDB taxonomy): domain Bacteria; phylum Actinomycetota; class Actinomycetes; order Mycobacteriales; family Mycobacteriaceae; genus Mycobacterium; species Mycobacterium hodleri_A. The sequence continues at coordinate 120,578 of NZ_RCZG01000001.1, forward strand.
ATGAATCGTGCCTCGCGCAGCACGTCGTTGGCGCCCGTCGGCAGCGGAGGAGGCGGGGGCCGGCGCACCACGATGCGAGAGTGCCCGTCGGAAACGAGGAACGTCAGGTTCGAATGTCCGTCGCCGATTGCGGTGGCGGTCACGACCGCGTCGCACACTCCGCGATCGCTCAGGAAGCGCCCTAGCGCCTCGAGTTCGTTGGCCGACCAGGCCCACATCAGGAACGTCGATTCGTCAGGTAGTCGAGATAGCCTCCCTGCCAATGCGTCTCGAACTGGCCAGCACCGGACTCACCGTCGATCACCGCGCTACAGGCGCCCTCGCGAATCACCGTTTGTAGCCGATCGTGGGTGGGCAGCTCGATGACGCCGAACACGTCGAGTTGGAGCTCCGAGCGGGATCCCTCGACATCGACGAAAGTGGCCCGCAACGCCCGCTGTCGCATCTGTTCGTCGTATTCGGCATGGTGTTCGATGTGGTGCACGGGCAGCGTTACGCCGTCGCGCACCACGTAACCGGCGAATCCCCACTCGCCCTGAGCAATCCAGATCCATCCGTTTATCACGCGTCCCGAATCGGTGTAGGCGACCAGCCACTTCCAATGCTGGGGCACACCCCAATCACGCACGCCCCAGGAATGATCACGGTGGCCCATCTGGTCGTCCCAGGCGATGCTTCGCCCGGCGACCTCGACGCCACCGCGGACTCGCCCCGTCTGTTCGATTCGGTTGACGGCAAACCAGGCTGGCAGCCCATCGGGATTGGCGTGGTAGCTGAACGCGTCGTGGATGCCGGTGAACTCGTATTCGATGTGCACGTCGTCATGGTGATAGGTCAGCGTGCACGACTTGCGCAGTTGAGGCTGGGTGAGCGTCAGTCCGCCGAAGGAGAATTCGTCGAGGTCGGCGTGGTCGGGTATTTTTCCGCTGTGTTGGTGCGACACCAGTGGCCGAGGTTCGGGTCCCCAGACACAGACGTTGTATCCGGCCTTTCCGGACCCGGAGAGGTAGAGGTAAACCTGTAGGCCCAGCTGATGCTCGGGCATGGTCAGCTGCCAGAAGAGGCTGTCGCGGGTACGTTCGCCCGCCACGGAACGATGGCGCAAATCGTCGGCAGCACCGAGTCCGGCGTGACCGATCGCGGTCATTGCAGCCAGCCTGCCTGCACGGCCAACGTCTGACCGCGGGTGTCGATCTCCACGGCTGCCCGAAACGACGTGTTCTCCATGTTGCGTACGAACGCGTTCTTCGTCGCGCGGACGCCCTCCTCCGAGGCGGCGGCGATAGTACTAGCCAATTCGAGGGCCGCGTCGAGCGCAGTCGTGTCGGTGGTCAGTCGATCAGCGAGGCCGATGCGAACCGCTTCCTCGGCGCGCACCGTCCGTCCGGTGAAGGCGAGCTCGGCGGCGCGGCCCGGCCCGATCAACCGCACCAAATTCCATGACGTGCCCAGTTCGCCGATCGACAGCCCGATGCGAACGAATCCGGCGCTGAAGCTGGCAGTCGAGTCGGCGACGCGGATGTCTGCGGCTAGCGCCAGCGACAGTCCGCCCCCGGCGGCAGGCCCGCTGACGGCGGCGATGACCGGATAGGGGAGCGCTCGCATGCCCACCGAGCCGGCGGCGGCAGTTTCGACCAGATCGGTGAAATCGGCGACCGATAGTTCGGCGATGACGCTGACCTCGTCGAGATCGAAGCCGGTGCAGAACGCCTTGCCGCCGGCGCCGGCGAGAATGAGCACTCGTGGCGATGTATGCTTCAATGTCGCTGCAGCCCAAGCGATTTCGCCGAACATCTCGATGGTCTGGGAGTTTCCGCGTTGGGGACGGTTTACTGACATCACGACGATGCCGGGGCGAGGTTCGTCGAAGGCCAGGGTGCGTGCGGTGCGCAGTTCGGCCAGGACCTCTGGCAGCGGGCGGCGCTGTACCCGGTTCCACCGGGCGGGTGTGGTCGCGGTCATCGTCACCGCCCGGAGAAGATGGGGGTGCGCTTGGCCTTGAACGCATCAAGCGCTTCGGTCATGTCCTCGCACCGGGTGAGGAGGGCCTGCCCGCGATTCTCGAGTTCCAGCGCGGCGGCGAACGAGGAGATCTCCATGTTGGCCTGTAGCGCGCGCTTAGACATCCGGATGCCGCCGGGTGAATTGGCGCAGATCTGGCGTGCCATTGCCAACGTGCGTTCGAGCAGGTCGTCGTCGGCGGTCAGAGTGTTGAGCAGGCCGAGCCTTTCGGCTTCCTCGGCGCCGACCACGCGGCCGGTGAACCCGATTTCGGCCGCGACGGACGGGCCGATCAGCCGGGGCAGAAGCCAGGACGTGCCCAGGTCGCCGGCCGACAGTCCGATGCGCACGAACGCGGCGTTGAACTTTGCCGCCGGAGATCCGAGGCGGATGTCGGCCATCAGCGTCAGGGACATGCCGCCGCCCGCGGCGGGACCGTTGATCGCGGCGATGACCGGGACGGGGACGGCACGGATTGCACTCAGCGCGCGTGCTGCCTGTTCTTGGCGGTCGAGCATGCCCAACGCCGACAGAGACGGCAGTTCTTCAGCGTCGTCGAGGTCGTATCCGGCGCAGAATGCCTTGCCGGCACCGGTGATGACCAGTACCCGAACGTCGCGGTCGACGCTGATGGCGCGAGCCGCGGTCTCGAGCTCGTCGAACATGGTGACGGTCATGGCGTTGTATCGGTCGGGCCGATTCAAGGTGAGCTGAAGTACCCCTTCGGCAGGGGCGTCGAGCAGGATGGTCTGATAGCGCAGGTCGAGGTCGATCACGACACGGACTCCGTTTCTCGGGTGGTGGGCTGTGGTGGGACGGACGGCTGCAGCAGGGTGCCGATACCGTTGACGATGCACTCGGTGCCCTCGAGCGTCTGTTCGTCGGTGAGACCCCACGGGGGGACGGTGGCGTCGACGTGATCGAATCCGACGGCCGCTTCGCGGAGGCGGTCGGAGAAGTCGCGTGGTGTGCATGCAATGGCAATGGCGTCGATCGCCGCGTCCGGTACCGCTGCGATCACCGCCGCCGCGTCACGTTCGCGTGCGGCCTCGCGGATGGCGGCTTGGGCGGCCGACCATCCGTGCACAGCGAACAATCGGTCGTAGATTCGCGACGCCGCATACTGCCCGATGGCATACGCGGCACGGCGCCGGGCCGCCTCTTCGTCGTCGTCGATCGAGCACATCCGGATACCCATGACCGCGATGTCGTCGGCGGATCGGTCGGCGGCTTCGGCTCCGCAGGCCAACTCGGGGCGTACGACGTGCTCGACATATTGGCGGGTGAACATCGGATGGCCGATGAGTCCGTCGGCGGTTCGACCCGCGGTGCGGATCATCAGAGGGTTGACACCAGCGATCCAGATCGGCAGCCGGTCGCGCAGCGGCGGTGCCATGTCGTTGCCGGGGCTGACGTGAACGGTATAGAAGGCGCCGTCGTGGTGCACGGGCCCGTCGTGCAGGCGCCAGAGTTTGCGCAGTACGGTGATCAGCTCGGCCATGCGGGCCGCGGGAGAGGACCCGTCGACGCCGTGCCAGTTGGTCATCATCGTGGGCGTGCCGTTTCCGAGTCCGAGGATGAGGCGGCCTCCGGAGAGCTCGTCGAGGTCGCGCGCTTCGGCCGCCCAGATCAGCGGTGACCGGCCGACACCATAGGCGATGTTGGAGCCGATGGCGACGCGCTCGGTCGCCTGCGCGAGTACCGCCATCGGTACGGTTGCCGACCGGCTGTACAGCTCGCTGGTCCACACCGCCGTGCAGCCGGCCGCTTCTGCCTTCCGAGCCAACGCCGCCATCGCGTCGAACCGTTGGGGACCCCTCCCGTAGCCGAAGGCATTGATCCCGTACGACGCCGACGGTGTCGGCTCGGATGACGTTGCTGAACTCATGAGATCGTCACTGGGCTAGGCGAATTCGGGGGCACGTTTGCCGAGGAAGGCGTGAATGCCCTCGACGGCTTCACCGTCCTCGAATAGTCCCTGAATCTGAGCGCGCTCGAAGTTCAGCCCGTCGGCCAGGGGCTGGTCGTACGCGGCGTCGACAGTCCGTACGACCGCTCGGAGAGCGGGTGCCGACGACCGGTTCAGTGTCTCGGCGAGCTCGCGGGCTGCGGTGGCAGCGGTACCGGCGGGCACCAGCCTGTCGACCAGCCCGATGGCGTGGGCCTCCTCGGCATCGACATGCCGCGCGTTGAGCATGATGTCCAGCGCGCGACCGCGGCCGACCAGACGGGGCAACCGCTGAGTGCCGCCAGCGCCGGGGATCAGCCCGAGGTTCACCTCCGGCAGGCCCAGGCGCGACCCGGCGGCAGCGATCCGCATCGTGCACGCCATCGCCAATTCGAGCCCGCCGCCGAGGGCGAGGCCATCGATGGCCGCAATCGACACCGCAGGATGGGCCGCCAACCGCTCGACGGCTGCCCGTAGCCGGTCGCCGTAGGCGGTGAAGGACTCGGCGTCCACGGAGGACATGTGCTTGATGTCGGCTCCGGCGGCGAAGAAGCCGGGCACCGCTGAGGACACGACGATGACCTTGGCCGGCGACGCGTCGGCAGCGTCGAGACCTCGGTTGAGTCCGTCGATGATTGCAGGGCCCAGCGCGTTGGCCGGTGGGCGGGTCAGGATAATCTCGACGACGGTATCTGCGATACGCAGCGTCACCGGTGTTCCATTGTGGGACAGCGTCATTGGTGTTCCTCCAGGAGTAAAGCGAGCGGATGTGGTCAGGCCATGGTCAGGCCGCCGCTGACTGACAGCGTTTGGCCCGTGATGTATCCAGCGGATTCGGATGCGAAGAACGCCACGGCGCCGGCGATGTCGGCTGGTAGCGCCAGCCGCTTCATTGGCACCGATCGGGTCATTCCGCCGATGACCTTGTCGGCTTCTTGACCTGAGCTGTCCGCGAACTTGCGCAGCGCAGGGGTGTCGGTTGGGCCAGGGCAGACGGTGTTGACGGTGACCCCGTTGGTCGCGACTTCGCGGGCCAGCGTCTTGGTGAAGGCGATGATGCCTCCCTTGGCGCCGGAGTAGACCGCCTCCAGGGACGATCCGACGCGTCCGGCGTCGGATCCAATGTTGATCACGCGGCCATATCCGCGTTCGACCATTCCGGGCACCACGGTGTGGATCACGCGCAGTGCGCCCTTGAAGTTGATGTCGAGGATCTTGTCCCAGAAGTCTTCGGAGGTTTGAAGGAACGGCATGAAGTCGTCCCAACCGGCGTTGTTGACGACGATCTCGATATCGCCGAGCTCGGTTTCGACGGTCTTGACCGCTCCCTGAACCGACGCGGTGTCGGTGACGTCGACGCGTACGGCGATGGCCTCGCCGCCCGCGGCGGTGATGGCGCGAGCGGTGGCCTCGGCCGCCTCGACGTTGAGGTCGGCCACTGCGACTCGGAATCCGCCCGCGCCAAGGGCTTCCGAGATTCCTTGGCCGATGCCTTGGGCTCCGCCCGTGACGAATGCGACGCGGTTGCTCATGTTGATTCTCCTTGTTGTACGGCTATCGGCAGGACGGGGCGTCCGCCGTCGGGCTCCAGTCGATGGGGCCGGCGATGATCGAGTGGCTGGTCAGCTTCCTGCCCAGAACGGTTTGGGCGGCGCGGGCTGCGTCGATGACGGCATCGAGGTCAACTCCGGTGGCCACACCCATCTCGTGGAACATGCTGATCAAGTCCTCGGAGGCGATGTTGCCCGTCGATCCGGCCGGCACCGGGCATCCGCCGAGCTCACCGAAGCTGGACTCGAAGCTGGTGCAACCCACCTGAAGAGCGGCGTAGGCGTTGGCCAGTCCCTGTCCACGGGTGTTGTGGAAGTGCGCGGTGACCTCGACGCCGGGGAGGCGTTCGAGAGCTGCGGTGAAGAACTCGCCGACGTAGGCCGGGTTCGCCATGCCTGTGGTGTCGCCGAAGCCGATTTCCACGGCTCCGGCGGCGGCGAACTGTTCGGCGATGTCGAGCGTATGCCGAAGAGGGACCGTGCCTTCGAAGGGACACCCGTAGGAGGTGGCGATCACCGCGGCACAGCGCAGGTCTTCGGCCACGATGCGCTTGGCGATGATCTCGTTGTCGGCCATCGACTCAGCGATCGTCCTATTCACGTTGCGCTTGTTGTGGGTCTCCGAGGCGGAGACGAAGATCGCGACCTCCGAGAAGGTTTCGCGAATGCGCAACGCATTGTCCAGGCCCTTGCTGTTGGGCACCAGGACCATCAGCGACACGTCGTCCGGCACGTCGATCCCCTGGAGGACCTCGACGCCGTCGGAGAGCTGCGGGATGACGTCGGGCCGGACGAAGCTTGCCACCTCGATGCGGCGGAGTCCGGTGCGCGCCAGTCGATTGATGAGATCGATCTTGGCTGCGGTGGAAATCGTTTCGGGTTCGTTCTGAAACCCGTCGCGAGGTCCGACCTCCCGGATGTCGACATGTGCCGGTAGCGCGTTCATACGGCCTTCCTTTCGTCGTCGAGCCGGTCACGAAACTGGGGGGCGGCGATGGCATTCAGGCGGCGCGCCCGTTCGGCGAGACCGCACCCCCGGAGATGGGCGGTGCCGTACTCGGTGACGACGACGTCGACGTCAGAGCGGGCGGTACTGACGGCGCCGCCCTCCAAGATCGGCTTGATGGTCGAGGTTCCGCGAGAGGTCGCGCGCAACGCGACGATGGAGTGCTTGCCGGTCAGCGCGGCCGCACGAGCGAAGTCGACCTGGCCGCCGACGGCCCCGATGTAGACGCCGTTGCTCACCTCTGCACCGACCTGCCCGGTCAGGTCTACTTCCACCGCGTAGTTCACCGATACCAGCGAACGCAGCTGGGAAAGCACTTGCGGGGCATGGGTGTAGCTGGTCGGCAGGAAGCGTGCCGGGATCTCGCCGACGCGCCGGTAGGTCGCGGCTGAGCCGAGGGCAGTGCCCACGACGGTCAGGCCGGTGTCGATCTCCTTGCGCGCACCGGTGATCACACCCTTGTCGATGAGCCCCAGCATCGCATCAGTGATCATTCCGCTGTGTACGCCGAGATCCTCGTGCCCGTCGAGTGCCTCCAGGGTGGCGATGCCGAGGGATCCCACGCCGAGCTGAAGGGTGTCACCGTCGTCGACGAGCTGCGCGATGTGCGCAGCGATGGCACGCTCAGCTTCGCCAGGTGCCCGGACCTGATCCTCGAGCAAGGGCCGATCGGTGTTGATGGTCGCAGCGAATCGCTCGAGCGGTATCCGCGGCGTGCCGATCGTCGCCGGCATCCTGGCGTTGATCTCGGCGATGAGCACTGGTGTGTGGTGGATCGCGTCGGCGACGTAGTCGACACCGATTCCCAGTGAGCACATTCCGTCAGCATCCGGCGGCGACACCTGGACCAGCCCGACGTCGCACGGAAGAAGTCGCTCGGCGAACAGGCGGGGCAGCGCCGAATAGTGGCATGGTATAATGTCGAGTTTGCCCGCCTTGCCGAGCTGACGAAGTTCGCCGAGTCCTCCGTAGGACACCATCGAAACGCCTACTGGAATGCTGTGCACGAGTTGGTCGTTCCAACTCAGGCCAGTGAAGACGCGAAGCGGCCCGATGCGAGGGCTCTGGGTGATGAGGGCGTCCACCAAGGGCCGCGGCTCTGCGGCAGCCTGGCCCCACCACACGCCGTCTCCGGCGTGAAGGTAGGCGCTCAAATCGATCACGCAGGTACCCGTTGAATGAGGGTGCCTGTGCCGAGTCCGCCGCCGCAGCACATGGTGACGAGGCCGAGATCGCCGTCGCGTCGGTCGAGTTCGGCGACGAGGGTGGCGATCAGGCGGGCTCCCGTCGCGCCGACTGCGTGGCCAAGCGCGATGGCGCCTCCGTTGACGTTGACCCGATCGATGTCGGCTTGGAATTCACGTTGCCAAGCCAAGACGACCGAGGAGAACGCCTCGTTGACCTCGAACAGGTCGATGTCGTCCATCGTGAGCCCGTTACGGGCCAACAGTCGCTGGGTGGCAGGAATGGGACCGGTGAGCATGATGATCGGATCGACACCGACGGTGGTTTGGTCCACGATTCGCGCGCGGGCGCGTAGTTCGTGGCGGCGCACGGCGTCGCCAGAGCACAGCAGCACCGCTGCCGCTCCGTCGCTGATGGGCGACGACGAGCCGGCCGTGACGCGACCGCCGTCCTTACGGAACGCCGGCTTGAGCGCGGCCAGGCTGTCTACTGTGGTGTCCGGCCGCACACACTGATCGGAGTCGCGGATGTGACCGTCGAGCGTCAACGGGATCATCTCGGCGGCGAAGCGGCCGTCTGCGATGGCCTTGGCGGCACGCTGATGCGACTGCGCGGCAAAGACATCGAGGTCTTCGCGATCCAGCTGCCAGCGATCGGCGATCAGCTCGGCACTCTCGCCTTGGTGCACGAAGGCGTAGCGGTCGCGCAATTCGCTCGTCCATGGGTCGCCGTACAGTTCGGAGATCTTGACCGGGGAGTCGATGGGGACATGGCCCATATGCTCGACGCCGCCCGCGATGACGACGTCATGGGTGCCCGAGGCAACCAGGGCCGCTGCCATTTCCACCGCAGTTTGAGCCGATCCGCAGCGTCGGTCGAGCGTGGTCGCCGGGACTTCGGGTGGGTAGCCCGCCTGCAACCACGCGTTGCGCGCGATGTTGCGGGACTGTTCGCCGAACGGCGCGGTACAGCCGATGACCAGGTCCTCTACCGAAGCCGGGTCCAACTCGGAGCGGGACAACAGTTCTCGATAGCACGCGGCGAGCATGGTGTTGGGATGTACGTCGCGGTACCAACCGCGCTCCGGGTGCGACTTGCCCGTCGGGGTACGCACCGCCTCGACGATGTACACCTCGCGACCCGTCGTCGCGAACGGACCCGTGATCTGATGAGCCATCAGATCACCGTCCCGCCATCGACGGGGAGGACCTGCCCCGTGATGTAGGACGCGGCGTCGGAGGCCAGGAAGACGAATGTTGGAGCGATCTCATCCGGAGACGCCCAGCGGCCCAGGGGTATTCGCGCGAGGGTCTTGGCAGCCAATTTCTCGTTGTTTCGAATGCTTTCGGTCATGGCGGTGGCCGCCAGAGGCGCGACCGCGTTGACCGTGATCGATTGGCGCGCCAACTCGCGCGCCAGCGACTTGGTCAACCCGACGATCCCCGCCTTGGCGGCACCGTAATTCGCTTGACCGATCGTTCCGGTCAGGCCGGCTGCAGAGGTGACGTTGATGATGCGGCCGGTGCCGTCGGTGGGGAGGTGACTCAGCGCGGCCTTGCTGCAGATGAAGGAGCCGGTGAGGTGGATGTCCACGATGCGCCGAAATGCTTCCTCGGAGAGATCGCCGAACATCGCCGGAGCGATCGCACCCGCGTTGTTGACCAGAATGTGTAAGTTCCCATCGGCCAATTCGGCTGCCGCTGCGGCGGCTTCGCCCGCCGCCTGCGCGTCCCGAACGTCGAGCTCAAAGGGTCGTGCCGTTCCGCCGGTCGCTTCGATGGATGCGGCCGTGGCCACAGCGGCGTCCTTGTCGAGGTCCGTGGCCAACACGGCGGCCCCCGCGTGAGCGAAGGCACGGGCGATCGCTTGTCCGACACCGCTGCCCGCGCCGGTGACCAGCGCCGAGCGGCCGTCAAGCCGAAAAACGTCGTGAGGTCGGGACATCAGTAGCTCCTCGGTAGGCCCAGGACATGGGAGCCAAGGTAGTTCAGGATCATTTCCTGGCTGATCGGTGCAATCCGCGTCAAGCGTGCTTCCCTGAAGTAGCGTGCTACGTGATATTCCTCGGAATACCCCATGCCACCATGGGTTTGAAGCGCTCGGTCGGCGGCGTCGAATCCTGCGTCGGCGCACAGGTACTTCGCCATGTTGGCCTCACGCGCGCACGGCTTGCCCGCGTCGTACAGCCACGTGGCCTTGCGCAGCACCAACTCCGCGGCGTCCAGTCGAGCCAGCGAATCGGCAAGTGGAAACTGGATGCCCTGGTTCATGCCGATCGGCCGACCGAACACTTCGCGCTCGTTGCCGTAGCGCACCGCTGCACGGAGAGCGGCGCGCCCAATTCCCAAGGCCTCCGCGGCAATGAGGCACCGTTCGGGGTTGAGCCCATCGAGGATGTACCTGAAGCCTTCGCCCTCTTCGCCTACACGGTCCTCTACGGGGATCGACAAGTCGTCGATGAACAGTTCATTCGAGGTGACGGCATTGCGGCCCATCTTGGGGATGGGTCTGATGTCGACCTTGTCCCGGTCGAGATCGGTGAGGAAGAGGGTCAGTCCGTCCGTCTTGCGCTTGGAGTCTTCGAACTTGGTGGTGCGCGTGAGAAGCAGAATCTTCTCGGACTCAACGGCTTTGGAGATCCATACTTTTCGGCCGTTGACGATGTAGCGGTCGCCATCCCGCTGAGCGAAAGTGGTGATCTTCGTGGTATCCAGGCCCGCGCCGGGCTCGGTTACACCGAAACAGACGTGCAACTCACCGGTGACGATTCGCGGCAGAGTACGTGCCTTGAGTTCCTCGGAACCGTGGACGATGACGGGGTGCATTCCGAAGATTGACATGTGTATCGAACTCGCGCCGTTCATGCCCGCACCACTGGCGGCGACCTCTTCGAGCAGGATCGATGCCTCGGTGATCCCGTAGCCGTGTCCGCCGTACTCCTCGGGGGTGGTGATTCCGAGCCAGCCGCCCTCGGCGAAGGCGTCATAGAACTCGGTGGGGAATTCGTGGGCGTGATCCTTGGTCATCCAGTAGTGATCGTCGAACTTGCCAGCCAGCTCCGCCACCGCCGCACGGATGGTCTGCTGGTCCTCGTTCAGGTCGAATTCCACTGTGCCCTCCGTTGCGCAAAATGTCGAGAATTGCTAAAACCATATCAATGGTCTGACCAAAAATCTAGTCCATCATCGCCTTATATAGCTGCGGGCAGCAGCGGAAGTGCGGCCGCAATCCGCTCGTTCCACACCGCCGGCGCGCCGAACAACGCGCGGTCGAGCTTGACGCGTTTGTAGAAGAGCTGTAAATCGTGCTCCCAGGTGAACCCAATCGCGCCGTGCAATGTCAGCGCTGTGTCGGCGAGTTCCGCAACCCCGCGCGTCACCTGCGCCTTGGCGACGGCTGCGTGCAAGGCACATTCGGGCAGCGAGTCTTGCGCAGATTGAGCGGCATAGAAGACGATGGACGTGGACGATTCGACCGTTACGAGCATCTGGGCCGCGGCGTGCTTGACTGCCTGGAACGCGCCTATGGGCCGGCCAAACTGCTTGCGCTGCTTGCTATAGTCGACAGTCAACGCCAGCATGCGCTCGGCCGAGCCAAGCGCGTCAGCCGCGACGAGTATGGCTGCGCGCGTGATGATCTCGTCCAACTTGACGGCGGTGTCCATGTCGAGTTCGCGTCCGGCGACTCCGTCAAGGGTGACGTCGGCGGCGCTACGGGACCGATCCAGCAGATGACGCGGCGTGATCGTGACGCCTTCGGTCGCAGTGTCGATCAACCACAGCCCGACATCGTCCCGGCGGCGCACTGGCACGACCAACGCAGTCGCTTCGGCGGCTGCAAGGACCAGCGGGATCCGGCCTGTCAAGAGACCATGATCGCACTGCACCGTCATCTGGCCGGGTAGCCGGTCGGCCGGAGTGGCAAGCGCAATCAACGACTTCCCGCCTAGTGACGTCCTAATGAGGTCAGGATCTTCGGCGATCGCAGGGGCCAGGATGGCCGTTTGTAGCCAAGCGGACGAGGGGGCCGCGCCGCGACCCAACTCGCGCGAGGTCAGCGCGAGCTCGAGCACACCGCCCCCCTCACCTCCGATGGCTTCGTCGAATCCGACTCCAGCCCATCCGTCGGCGCGGAAGGCGTGCTGGAACGACGACGAGTCGCCGCTATCGAGCCACTTGCGCAGCACGTCGGTGTCCGCGCGCTCGCGTAACCAGTCGGCCAGCGATTCGGTGAACAACTTCTGCTCTTCGGAAAGTTCCCAGTGCATCGACGTGCCCTCTCGGCGTTGCATCCGACCGATTTGGGACCACCGGGCGGCAGTCCTAATGGTATGTTCGGTCTGACCATAATCCCTAAGGGGCGTTCAGTGGAAGCGTCGAATTCGGTTCCCCGGTCATCGCGCTCGGTGATCCGCTTGGACCCGGTTAGCGTTCCGAAGGCGCCGGATGTGCTCGCCGACCAGTTGCGTGAACGCATCCTCAGCGGGGATCTCGCCGAGGGTTCACCGCTGCCGGCGGAACGCGAACTGGTGCGGCAGACGCAGATGAGTCGGGCCACCGTCCGCGAGGCACTGCGCATCCTCGAGGTGCAGAACCTGCTCCGGGTGAAGGCCGGCCGCGCCGGGGGTGCCTTCGTGCAGCGGCCCAGTACGACCTCGATTGCGAACTCGGTGTCCATGCTCATCCGAGGTCGCCGGATCAGGCTGGTCGATCTGATGGAGACGCGTGAAGCAATCGAGCCATTTTGTGCACATCTTGCCGTCCTCATGCGCACCGACCAGGACCTCGCCGAACTCGAACGGGCCAATGTCGCGATGCAGCAGGCCGGCAGCGATCTCGAACGGTTTCTGCGCGCCAATCTCGAGTGGCACGTTGGAGTGGCGGTCGCAAGCCACAACGAACTGCTGATCGGTTTCATGACGGCACTTTCGCAAGCGCTCCATGCCGGTACCGAGAACGCGGCGTTTATCGACGACGACGTGCGCGGTGTCACCGTGCGGGCGCATTCGGCGATCACCTCGGCCATTCGGGGACGCGATGGCGTCGTCGCTTTGCGGCGAATGCGCAGTCACGTGCGCGCCTATGCGGAGGCGTTGGCCGAGACCGACGATCGGGATGCGATAGAACTCGACGAGGAGCCGAGCTAGCGGATGTCGAGCAGATCTCGACGGTGACGACTCGGCGTCGGTCGGCGGCGAAACCCCTGCGTTCGCAATCGAAGACGTCGCCAGCGGCTGCCAGTACGGCGCACCCCGGTCACCTGACCTTCGTTGCTGGGCTCTTCGAGTACTTACGGCCGAAAGCGTCATCGATCGCAGCTACCAGCGCGAACGTCAATATGTATACCCGCTGTACGCACCCCGTTAGGGGTAGCGACTTTACCCCTTCAGGGGATGATGCCGACAGCTCGTGGGGTGGTTCTATGTGTCAGCAGTCACACGGGAATCGCTAGGCCTGGTCGAGGTGCCGGCCACTTGCCCCGTATCCGGGACCGAAACAGCTTGACGCTAAATAGCCGAACGGCACTTGGGAGTACATGTGAGACTTGCCCGTCCTTGCTTGGTGGCTGGAGTGTCCGTCTCGGATCCAGCTCCCGCGTCGGGTCCGTCTGTTCCCGATAGAAATCGTTCGGCGGTGTTGCGGGACCCATCCTTTGGGCGCGGCATAGGACGCGGCATCGATTCTTTGGCGCACCCGCCATGCTGCTGACCGCTGCGCCGATCGCGAAGCCCATCCGCGCAATCGGGGGCTTCTTCGGCATGACCCTGGACGTTTTCGTGGGCATCTTCACCACGCCGCTGGCGTGGCGTGAGTACCTGTCGCAGTCGTGGTTCGTGGCCAGGGTCTCGATGCTGCCCGCCGTGATGATGATCATCCCCTACGCGATAATAAACACCTTCATCTTCAACATTCTGTTGAGCGAGTTCGGCGCTGCAGACTTCTCCGGCGCCGGCGCCGCGTTCTTCAATGTCAATCAAATCGGGCCCATCGTCACGGTTCTGGTGACAGCGGGCGCCGCCGCCACTGCCATGTGTGCCGATCTTGGCGCACGCACGATTCGCGAGGAGTTGGACGCGCAACGGGTCATGGGAATCGATCCAATTCAGGCGCTGATCATTCCGCGCGTGCTGGCGGCCACTACGGTGTCCGTCGCCCTCATGGGTCTTGTGGTGTTGGTGGGCATGGTGGCGTCGTTCTTCTTCTGCGTCTTTGCGCTGAACGTCTCGGCTGGCGTGTTCGTTGCGGGAATGACGGTGGTGACCGGGCTCGGTGACGTCATCGTGTCGATCATCAAGGCATTTCTGTTCGGTCTCGGGGCGGGGCTAATCGCTTGCTACAAGGGGATTTCGGTAGGAGGCGGCCCGGCCGGAGTTGGCAACGCCGTGAACGAAACGGTGGTCTTCGCCTTCATGGTGCTATTCACCATCAACATCATCGTCACCGCCATCGGTGTCCAATTCACGCTGCAATGAGATCGGACGGATCATGACAGGGATTGCTGCCGGATCTGCGCCGGCGCCGCAACGTCCACGCTTGGCCAGACTGCGGGCCAAGGTCGTCGGTGGGTGGGACAGCGTGGCTGAACAGACCTACTTCTATTTCATGACCCTCGCGCGTATCCCCGACGCGGCCATCAATTATCGACCTGAACTCTTTCGGCTGATCGCTCAAATGGGTTTGGGCTCGGGGTCTCTCGCGACAGTTGGGGGGACCATCGTAATCGTCGCCTTCATGACGATGTCCACCGGTGCGATCGTCGCGGCCCAGGGCTATACCCAGTTCCAATCCGTGGGCGTGGAGGCCTTCACCGGATTCGCTTCAGCCTTCTTCATCCCGCGACTCATCATCCCCGGGACCGCGCAGGTGACGCTGACGGCCACCATCGGCGCCGGTGCCACCGCCCAGATGGGTGCGATGAAGATCAACGAGGAGGTCGATGCCCTAGAGGTCATCGGCATCCGCAGCGTGACGTACCTTGCCGCCACCCGCGTGCTCGCAGGGACCATCGTCGTGATCCCGCTCTACGCAGTGGCGTTGATGGCTGGCTTCCTCGCCGCCCGATTCGGCACCACGGCCGTTTACGGGCAGGCGGGGGGTGTCTACGACCATTACTTCTACACCTTCCTTAACACCCGCGACTTGGTGATCTCGTTCACGCAGACGATCGTGATGATCGTCGTAGTCATGCTGATCTGCACCTACTACGGCTACACCGCGAGCGGCGGTCCAGCCGGTGTGGGCGAAGCCGTCGGTCGCGCGGTACGTGCCTCCATGGTGGTCGGCGCGATCGTTCTCATGGCAGTCACCCTGGCCGTCTACGGGCAGTCCGGCAACTTCCATCTGGCTGGGTGACACGTGAATCCTGCACGCGGAGAGCAACGCATCCCGACCCGGTGGTGGCCGGCCTTCCTTCTGCTGGCCGTTGCGGCATTGCTTTTCGCCACCGTGACGTCGTTCATGGGTACGTTCCGTTCGGTCGTGCCCGTGACACTGACCTCCGATCGGTCGGGGCTAGTACTCGAGACCGGTGCCATGGTGAAAATGCGCGGAGTCGACGTCGGCCGTGTCGTCGGGATCTCCGGCGGGGGACGGGGTGGCGCTGAGCTGAAACTGGACATCGACCGCGACCAGACTCGTTATATTCCAGCCAACGTCGAGGCGAAGATCGCCGTCACCACCATCTTCGGTGCGAAGTTCGTGGAACTGACCCCGCCCGAGCAGCCCACGGCGCAACGTCTCGCCGCCGGCGCCGTATTGAAATCGACGAATGTGACGACTGAGATCAACACCGTCTTCGAGAACGTCTCCGATCTGCTCAAGATGATCGACCCGGTCAAGCTCAACTCGGTCTTGACAGCGGTCGCCGACGCGGTGCGCGGCAAGGGCGAGCGGATGGGGCAGGCCACCACCGATCTCAACGAGGTTTTGACAGCGCTCAACTCCCGCAGCGACGTCTTTCGCGAGGACATTCGCTCACTCAAGAACTTCAGCGACACGTACAACGCGGCGGCCAACGACATCGTCACCGTCCTCGACTCCGTTTCCACTACCAGTTCCACGGTCGTCGATCACCAGAACGCGCTTGATGCCTTGTTGCTGAACGCCGTCGGCTTTGCACGGGGTGGAACGAACCTGCTCGCTTCGAGTAAGGACAACTTCGTTGGTGCGATCAACGGCCTCGAGCCGACGACGCGACTGCTGAACAAGTACAGCCCGACGTACACATGCGTGTTCCAGGGCGCAGATTGGCTCATCGAGCACGGCAAGGGCATCTGGGGAGGCGACGGGCGGTCCTTTCTCGTCGACGTCGCTCTACTGCCGGGTAACGACGCCTATGCGTACCCCGACAACCTGCCGATCAACGGCGCCAAGGGTGGGCCGGGAGGGAAGCCGGGATGCGGCTCTCTGCCCGACGTAACGAAGAACTTCCCGGTGCGACAGCTGGTTACCAACACCGGATGGGGCACCGGCGTGGACATCCGTCCCAACCCGGGCATAGGCAGCCCGTGCTACGCCGACTACCTGCCGGTCACCCGCGGCATTCCGCAGCCGCCGAGCATCCGTCAGTGTCTGCCGGGGCCGGCGCCAGGTCCGCAGCCCTACCCGGGGGCGCCGCCGTACGGCGCCGCCCTGTACGGGCCGGGCGGTGTCCCGCTCTGGCCCGGAGTGCCACCGGCACCCACCGCCGAGGCAGTCCCACCATCGGACCAGGCGCCGCCGCCGGCACCCACCGTGGCACCACCTGATCAGAACGGCCGGCCGTGACGCGCGACGTCTTACCAAAGGAAGGAGGAACACCATGATCAAGAACCTGAAGGGCATCATCTGGCGGCTCGGCATCTTCCTGACGGTCTGTGCGTTCGCCTTGGCCGCGACTATCGTGGTGTTCGCGCAGTTCCGTTTCGGTGGCGACAAGAACGCCTACACCGCGCAATTCACCAACGTGTCTGGCCTGCGTGAGGGCGACATGGTCCGTGTCGCGGGTGTGGAGGTCGGCAAGGTCGAGCAGATCGCGGTCAATCCAGACGCGACGGTGCGGGTCGCGTTCACTGCCGACAAGGTCGCCGTCTTGACGGATGCAACGCGGGCCGAGGTGCGTTACGACGACCTCATTGGTGGCCGCTTCATGGCGTTGGTCGAGAGCGCGGGAAACGGGACGAAGCTGAATCCTGGACAGACGATCCCAGTGGAGCGCACTCAACGTGCCCTGGACCTCGATGCGGTGACAGGCGGCTTCCGGCCGCTGTTCCGAGCGCTGGATCCGAAACAGGTCAACGACTTGAGCGGTCAACTGCTGCAAGCCGTCCAAGGCGAGGGGCCAACGATCGCGTCGTTCCTCAGCCAAGCCGCGGCGGCCACCAACACCTTGGCCGATCGTGACGTACTCATCGGCCAGGTGGTCGACAATTTGAACGTCGTGCTCGGGTCGCTTGGTGGTCAAAGCGACCAACTGGACAAGGCCGTCACGAACCTTTCGGAACTGGTCCACGGATTGGCCGAACGCAAGACCGACATCGCCAATGCGGTCGCCTACACCAACGCCGCCACTGGATCGATCACCGACTTGTTGGCGCGAACCCGTCAGCCCATCCAGAAGGTCGTTCACGAAACGGACCGCGTCGCAGCGAATGTGCTCGTCGACCACGAGTACTTCGACAAGATCCTCAATGAGTTGCCGGACAAATACCGGATGCTCAACCGACAGGGAATGTACGGCGACTACTTCAGTTTCTACTTCTGCGACGTCGTGCTGAAGCTCAATGGCAAGGGAGGGCAGCCCGTCTTCGTCAAGGTGGCCGGCCAGAGCACAGGACGGTGCGCTCCAAAATGAGGAATAAACCTTTCTCTCAACGCAATCCGCTCATCATCGGCGTCGTCGGCATGTTGGCGGTGATTCTCATCGTGGCCGCATCGCTCGGCAATCAGTATCTGCCGTTCATCAACCAGGACAAGGAGTACTCGGCGTACTTCGTCGACGCCGGTGGACTGTTCACCGGCGCGATCGTGCAGGTCTCGGGCTATCCGGTAGGCAAGGTCTCCTCCATCGAGCTCGAGGGACCCGGTGTGCTGGTCACGTTCACCGTGCCCGACGACCTTCACATGGGAGACCGGACTGAGGCCGGGATCAAGACCAAGGGCCTGCTGGGCACCAAGGAACTCGACGTGGTGCCGCATGGCAACGGTCAGCTCGACGGTGCGATCCCGCTGCAGCGGACGACGTCGCCCTATCAATTGCCCGATGCGCTGGGTGAATTGGCGAACACGATCAGCGGACTCGACACCGACCAGTTATCCGACTCGCTGTCCGCCCTCGCGAAGACGTTCACCGATACTCCGACGCACCTTCACGATGCGGTGCAAGGCGTGGCGCGATTCGCCAACACGCTCAACTCCCGCGACGAACAGCTTCGCAGCCTGCTCGACGACGCAAGCAAGGCCACCGGCGTGCTGGCTGAACGCACTGACCAGATCGTTAGCCTCATTCGCGACACGAACGCACTGTTGTCGCAGTTGCGCAGTCAAAGTGCCGCGCTAGACCAGCTTTCCGGAAACATTTCGGCTGTTTCTCGCCAGCTGAAGGGTTTCATCGCCGAGAACCGCGAGCAGTTGAAGCCGGCGCTGGACAAGCTCAACGGTGTATTGACGATCGTGGACAACCGCAAGGAGCGAATCCAAGAGGCTGTCAAGGGGCTCAGCACCTACGCGTTGCAGCTCGGGGAATCGGTGGGCTCGGGTCCCTTCTTCAAGGCCTACGTGGTCAATCTGTTGCCCGGTCAGTTCGTGCAACCGTTCGTCGATGCGGCCTTCTCCGATCTGGGACTCGATCCAAGCGTGTTGCTGCCATCTGAACGCACCGACCCGCAGGTAGGCCAGCCGGGCACGCCACCGCTCCCGATGCCCTACCCGAGGACCGGCCAGGGCGGCGACCCCAACCTGAACCTGCCCGACGCAATCACAGGTAAACCAGGCGATCAGGGGTGTGGGCAGCCTGGGCTGCCGACACCCGGCCCTACCGGTTGCTACCCGTATCGCGAGCCGTTGCCTGCCCCGCCACCGGGTGGGCCGCCACCAGGACCGCCCCCGTTGGACCCATCGGGCGTGCGGTCGACGCCCGAGCCCACGCCGTCGCCGGTTTTCGTGCCAGCTCCGGGTGAACCCCTGGTAACGGGAGGCCAACCATGAGTACGTCGATCCGCAACCCACGGGTGGCGTTGGCGGCCGTCTTGATCGCGGTGCTCGTCGCCGGGTTCTTCGTCGTGCAGAAGGTCAGCGACCACATCGGCAAGACGATGGTCGTCGGATACTTCGACAACAGCACGGGCTTGTTCGTGGGTGACGACGTGCGCATCCGAGGCGTCAACGTCGGCAGGGTCGACAAGATCGAGCCGGAGGCGACGCGCACCAAGATCACCTTCTGGTTCGACAACGACCACAAGGTGCCAGCCGAGGTCAATGCCGTAATCCTTTCCCCGCAGTTGGTGACCGGCCGGGCCATCCAGCTCACGCCGCCATACACCAGTGGCCCGGTGATGGATGGTGGCGCGGTCATCCCGCAGGACCGCACCGCGGTGCCGGTGGAGTGGGACGACATTCGCGCGCAGCTGGAAAAGCTGACCAAGTTGCTCCAACCCACCAAGCCCGGGGGGGTCAGCACGCTCGGCGCGTTGATCCACACGGCTGCTGATAACTTGCGGGGGCAGGGCCCCAGCATTCGCGACACCGTCATCAAACTGTCGCAGACCGTGTCCGCGTTGGGCGATCACAGCAAGGACATCTTCGGGACGATCAAGAATCTGTCGACGCTGGTGACTGCGCTACACGACAGCGGCGACCTGCTCGGTCAATTGAACGTCAACCTCGCACAGGTTTCGGGACTGTTGGCCGACGACCCGAACGAGGTGGGGCACGCGGTGCAAGACCTCAATTCAGTCGTCGGCGATGTGAAGAGCTTCGTTGCGGAGAACCGTGAGCCGATCGGCGTTGCCGCCGACAAGCTTTCATCCATCTCCACTGCGGTGACCGCCAGTCTCGACGACCTGAAACAGGCGTTGCACGTCCTCCCGACCGCTGCGGTGAACTTCAACAACATCTACGAACCGTCCAATGGATCGTTGACCGGGGCATTGTCGATCAACAATTTCGCCAACCCGGTGTCATTCCTCTGCGGCGCCATTCAGGCCGCCTCTCGGCTGGGTGCCGAACAGGCGTCGAAGCTGTGCGTGCAGTACCTGGCGCCGATCATCAAGAACCGGCAGATCAACTTCCCTCCCATAGGAGAAAACCTGCTCGTCGGTGCACAAGCACGACCGAATGAGGTGACCTACAGCGAGGATTGGATGAGACCCGATTTCGTTCCGCCCGCGCCGAATGCACCGCCAACCGAGACACCGGGTGCTCCGCTGCCAGCCGAGGCATCGGTGCCCACCGTGTCCACCGATCCCACGGCTGGTTTGACCGGCATGATGACTCCACCTGGAGGTGGCTCGTGAAGATCTCCTGGTATCGCCGCGCGGCAGCGACCCTGACGACGCTGCTACTCATCGGATCGCTGCCTGGGTGCGGTTGGCAGGGGGTGAACTCGCTTTCGTTGCCCGGCACCGAAGGCAGGGAAGACGGCTCCTACGTCGTGCAGGCGCAAATGCCCGATGTCAGCAACATTCAGCCAAATACACGTGTGCGTGTTGGCGACGTGACGGTCGGCCACGTGTCCAATATCGTATTGCAAGACGGGCACGCGCTTGTCTCGATGAGCCTGAATCGCGATGTCAACCTGCCGGCGAACGCCTCGGCCAAGGTCGGGCTGACCACGATCTTCGGTTCATTGCACATTGAGCTGGCACCACCGACCGATGAGCCACCTCAAGGAAGACTGCACGAGGGCTCGGTGATTCCGCTGTCGCGGGCAGGGGCCTTTCCCACCCCGGAGCAGACGCTGGCCGCACTGTCGCTGGTCCTCAACGGCGGTGGTGTCGGTCAAGCCGGCGACATCACCGAGGCACTGAGTACAGCCTTCCGCGGTCGCGAGGGCGACCTGCGGAGCCTGATTGAGCAGTCTGAGAGGTTCGCAACCAATCTCAACGACCAGAGTTCCGACATCATCGCGGCTACCGACAGCCTCAACAACCTGGTGGGCAAGTTCGCTGCACAAAAGCCGGTTCTCGACCGTGCGATCGCGACGATTCCCGATGCGCTGGCAGTGCTCAACAAGCAGCGCGACGACCTGGTCGAGGCCGCGGATCAGCTGGGCAAGTTCAGCGCGTTGACCACCGACACGGTCAACCAGAGCAAGGAAAATCTCGTGAAGGAGCTCGAGCAGGTCGGCCCGGTGCTCGAATCGCTGGCGAATGCTGGCCCCAGTCTGACCAAGTCGCTTGGGCTGATACCGACGTATCCGTTCCCTAACGCCAACATCGAGAAGTTCCAACGAGGCGACTACACCAACCTGACCGCCGTCATCGATCTGACCTTGAGTCGAATCGATGCTGGCCTCTTCACCGGCACACGATGGGAATGCGACCTGACGTGGCTGGAATTGCAGTGGGGCAGAACCATTGGTCAGTTCCCCAGCCCGTGCATGGCTGGGGGCCCCGGCAACGTCAGTAATCCTCTCACCGCGCCGTATCACATGGACCAGGGACGCTGACGTGCACCTAAACCGCCAAGCACGCATCCAGCTGGCCATCTTCACGGTGCTGGCACTGGTCGCGTTGACTTTGATGAGCACGAACTACATGAGGTTGCCGGCAAAGCTTTTGGGCATCGGTCGCTACACGGTCTCGATGAGATTGCCGGTGACCGGTGGGCTGTACGAGAGTAGCAACGTCACCTACCGGGGCAGCGAAATCGGCAAGGTGGAGTCGGTGCACCTCGACGACTCCGGTGTGGTTGCCCAGTTGTCGCTCAACTCGGACATCCCCGTTCCCAGTGACCTCGAGGCCGAGGTGCACAGTCAATCGGCCATCGGCGAACAATACGTGGAGTTGTTGCCTCGCAATGGCTCTGCACCACTGTTGAAGAACGGCGACGTGATCCCGCTGAAGGACACTTCAGTGCCACAGAACATCAACGACGTCCTCGACGCCGTGAAGACGGGTCTGCAGGCGATCCCGCGCAACGACCTGAAGACCGTGGTCGACGAGTCGTACACGGCGGTCGGCGGGCTCGGCCCCGAGCTGACCAAGATCGTCGATGGTGCCACCAATCTGTCGATCGACGCTCGGCAGAACTTGGATCCCATGCTCGCCCTCATCGACAACGCCAAGCCGGTCTTGGACACGCAAACCAATACGTCGGACGCGATCCAGAGCTGGGCTTCGCATGTGGCGACGGTGACACGCGAACTGCAAGTTCACGACGGCGATCTCGCTGGTGTCATCGACCAAGGCGGACCGGCATTGGGTGAGGCTCGACAACTCGTCGAGCGGCTACAACCCACCCTGCCGGTATTGCTGGCCAACCTCGTCAGCGTCGCCCAGGTGGGGCTCACCTATCACGACAACATCGAACAAATCCTCGTGCTGCTGCCTCAGTTGATGGCCGTCGAGCAGGGAGCCTACGCCGCCAACGTCAACACCAAACAGGATTACAAGGGCATTTATCTGAGCTTCAACCTCAACGTCAACCTGCCGCCCCCTTGCACCACCGGTTTCCTACCGACCCAGCAGATGCGCACCGCTGCGCTGCAGGACTATCCGGAGCATCCTCCCGGTGACCTCTATTGCCGTGTGCCGCAGGACTCGCCGTTCAACGTGCGTGGTGCGCGCAACCTCCCGTGCGAGACGGTGCCCGGCAAGCGCGCAGCGACGGTGAAGGAGTGTGAGAGCAATGAATCCTTCGTCCCGCTCAACGACGGATACAACTGGAAGGGCGACCCCAACGCAACACTTTCTGGGCAGGGCGTGCCCCAGCTGCGGCCGGGGACACCGGGCGGACCACCACTACCCATAGCCGTTGCTTACTACGACCCGGCTACGGGTTCGTACTTCGGACCCGATGGTCGCCGATACACCCAAGCAGACCTTGCTCAAACCGGACCGAAGGACAAAACATGGCAATCGATGTTGCTTCCTCCGACACCATGACGGCGCCCGTCGAGGCCGATGCCGAGGCCGTGACCGAAGCCGACGACGACATCGGGGAGGCTGAGGACGCCGTCGATGCCGCCGAAGACGACGCCGGACCGGGGACGCCTGGGAAGCGCAAACGCTGGTCGGCCGTTCGAGACCCCATGGTATTGGGACTAATCGTCGTTGTTGCGCTTTCAGCGCTGTTCGGCTGGATCGGATTTCAGTCATATCAGTCGCGGCAGGCCCAGAACGAGAATGATCAGTTTGTCCAAGCCGCGCGCCAAGCTGCGCTGAATCTCACCACGATTGACTGGCGGCACGCGGACGACGATGTGAAGCGGATCATGGACAGTGCGGCCGGGGAGTTCCATGACGACTTCGCCCAGCGTTCGTCGCCGTTCGTCGAAGTCGTCAAACAGGCCCAGTCGGTATCGGTTGGCACCGTGACCGAAGCCGCCTTGGAATCCTATTCCGCAACGGAAGCTCAAGCGCTGGTTGCGGTTTCAGTGAAGGTATCCAGCGCGACCGGCTCGGAGCCGGTCCCGCGAGCGTGGCGCATGCGCATCTCAGTTCAGAAGGTCGATGATCAGATGAAGGTCTCTCGTGTGGAGTTCGTGCCATGAAACTACTCAAGTCCACCCGTCCCGACAGCGACGTCGAAGACGACGCTGACGAGAAGATCGAAGGGGCCATCATCGACGGCGATTCGTCGAGTGAGTCCGTCACCCCGAACGTCGATGTGAGCCAGGGCGATTCAGTTGAGGCAACAGAGGTTGACGACCGCGACCAACCGGCACCGTCGAGAGTTCGGCGGCGGATTGGGTGGAGGTCAACGGTGACCTATGCGGTCCTGCCCGGGCTGGCGGTGTTGCTGACGCTGGCGGCCGGATACCTCAGGTGGCAGACCGTGACGGTGCAGCAGGACCAAGTCGCGGGCACGGAGTCCGTACGCGCTGCCACCGACGGCACCGTCGCACTGCTGTCGTATCGTCCCGACACCGTCGAAAAGGACCTTGACGCCGCGAAGAGTCGAATGACGGGTCAGTTCCTCGACGCCTACACCTCACTGACGCACGAGGTCATCATTCCCGGTGCTCAGCAGAAGCAGATCGTGGCGACGGCGACCATTCCCGCCGCGGCGTCGATCTCGGCGTCGGACAGCCATGCCGTTGCGCTGTTGTTCGTCAACCAGACGATCACGGTAGGTCAAGGCGTGCCCACCAGCTCGACCTCCACTGTTCGAGTCACTCTCGACAAGGTCGACAACCGTTGGCTCATTTCGCAATTCGACCCCGTGTGACCCGCGACCATCAAGTATCCACCTGCCAGAGATGAGGACTCCACGATGCGGAACAGCATTCCGACACTGACGGTTTCGGCCATCGCTGCGGCACTGCTGCTGGTGGCCCCGACCGCGCACGCCGACAACGACAACAACACTCTGGTGCCGAACAACAAGCGGCTCAACGACGGTGTCGTATCCAACGTCTATACCGTGCAACACCAGGCTGGCTGCACCAACGACGTCAAGATCAATCCGCAACTACAACTCGCCGCCCAGTGGCACGCCAATGACGTCCTGAACAACCGCGCCCTCGACGGCGACCTCGGCTCAGACGGTTCGACCCCCCAGACACGAGCCCTCGCGGCAGGTTATCAGGGCGAGGTGGCTCAGACCGTGGCGATCAATCCCGCCCTCGCCATCAACGGCGTCGACGTCATCAATCAGTGGTACTACGACCCTGTTGACATGTCGATCATGTCCAACTGCGCCTACAGCCAGATGGGAGTGTGGTCGGCCAACAGCCTGGATCGCAGCGTGCTCGTCGCCGTCTACGGCAAGCCCCAATGAAACCCCTTGACACTGAGTAACGACAACCGAGATTGAGGAGTGTCTGGAAATGGACCCGAACCCCGCCTACGACGCCAGCGATGAAATCAAGTTCTTCTTCAACGCTTTTCCTTGGGCGCTGAGAGGTGTCTATCCGCCGCCGGCTTACCCGCCGGTCTAGCCAAGGCACGTCAAAAAGTCATGAAGCATCCCGTTCGATCGCCCATCAGACTCCTGCGCACGGCGTTGGTCGCGCTACTAGCTCTGTGCCTATGGAACGCCGTCGAGGCGAGAGCCGCTGCGGTTGAAACGCTGATGGTGCCCTCTGCAGCCATGGGCCGCGACATTCCGGTGGCATTCCAAGCGGGTGGTCGGCACGCCGTCGTGCTACTCGACGCCTTCGACGGCGGGCCCGACGTCAGCAACTGGGTTGGCGTGGGAGCATTCAACACCCTTGCGAGCAAGGGTATTTCGGTGGTCGCACCAGCGGGCGGGGCATGGAGCATGTACACGAACTGGGAAGCCGACGGGTCGAGGCAGTGGGAGACGTTCTTGGCCAATGAGTTACCAAACTGGCTGGCCGCAAACAAGGGACTGGCTCCTGGTGGAAATGGCATCGTCGGAGCCGCACAGGGTGGCACCGCGTCGCTGACCTTGGCGGCGTTCCATCCCGACCGATACCGCTACGCAGGATCGATGTCGGGCTTCCTCACCCCTTCGGCGACCACGATGAACGGTGCGATTACCGCCGGGCTGGCCCAATTCGGTGGGGTCGACACCCAAGCCATGTGGGGAGCAGCTCAGCTCGGCCGATGGAAGTGGCACGACCCAGACGTGCACATACAGTTATTGGCCGACAACAACACTCGACTGTGGGTGTTCAGCCCATCGACGCCGTCCTGTAACGACGCTGCAGCGATGATCGACTACTGCGATCAGGCGCAAGGAAGTAGCCGTAGCTTCTATCAGCACTATCGCGCTGTCGGCGGTAACAACGGTCACTTTGACTTTCCTGCCGGGGGACAACACGACTGGGGTACCTGGGGACCGCAACTAACGGCAATGTCCGCTGACTTGGCCGCCACCCTCGGATAGGAGATCGACTGTGAACATCTCCTCGGTGACACGCCGAATCGGCATCCTCGCGACCGCGATTCTGCTCGCTGTTGCTCCCGTCGCCATGGCCGCCCCGGCCGCTGCCGATCCAGACAACGATCCCTGTCAATTCGCGTTCAGTCTGTTTTGCCGGCTCGTGCCAATCGCTCCGGACTTGGACCACAACATTGATCTGACTCAGGACCAGCCGCCGGTGGATCCCGCCGCGCCGCTACCCGAGAGCCTGCTGCGGCCCGACCCCTGCGCCGCTGGCTGCGTCTAGACCGCATACCAACCTGGCCTCGTACGAAGGGATTTCACTCATGGGTATCGGTATTCAGGTCGAAGGGCTGACCAAGTCCTCCGATATCCCTGACGGTGAGGTCAGCGTGCTGCTGGGCCCGTCGGGTACCGGCAAGTCGGTGTTCCTGAAGTCGTTGATCGGTTTCTTGCGTCCCGAGCGCGGCAAGATCATCGTTGACGGCACCAACATCATCGAGTGCTCTGCCAAGAAGCTCTATGAGATCCGCACGCTGTTCGGCGTGATGTTCCAGGACGGCGCGCTGTTCGGCTCGATGTCGCTGTACAACAACACTGCGTTCCTCCTTCGTGAGCACACGAAGGAGAAGGAATCCGAGATCCGTCAGATCGTGATGGAGAAGCTCGACCTGGTCGGTCTGACCGGTGACGAGACGAAGTTCCCCGGTGAGATCTCCGGCGGTATGCGCAAGCGTGCCGGGCTGGCCCGCTCGCTGGTGCTTGACCCGCAGATCATCCTGTGCGACGAGCCGGACTCCGGTCTGGACCCGGTCCGTACCGCGTACCTGTCGCAGCTGTTGATCGACATCAACGCGCAGATCGACTGCACCATCCTGATCGTGACGCACAACATCAACATCGCCCGCACGGTGCCGGACAACATGGGCATGTTGTTCCGCAAGCACTTGGTGATGTTCGGTCCCCGTGAGGTGTTGTTGACTTCCGAGGAGCCGGTGGTCAAGCAGTTCCTCAACGGTCGTCGTATCGGTTAAATCGGTATGTCGGAGGAGAAGGGACGAGTCGACGATGGCCGAGGAGCAGGCCCTCATCGACGCCGGTCATCACGACGGCGGTACCGAGGAGGTCGAGGGCGTGCCACCACAGGTCAACGCAACTCCGAGGGTGCCCGTGCGTCAGGCAGTGGCCCGCCGGCAGGCTCGCGTGCGCGACATCATGCACACCCTGCCGCTTGCGGCCCAGACCGCCATCCGCGAGGACCTCGATCGCATCCAACCTTTACGGAGGCATCGCCTTCCGGATCGGGACACAAACCTTCTTCCCGTCGTTGGCCAGGACTCAGTGCGATGACAACGAGAGTCATCGAGAAGATGCTGTCGGAGATGCAGCCAGATTGCGACCGGGTCGCTAGACCGGCTGCAGAGCGGACGCGGGATTCGCGCCCGACGTCGCACGTACCCGCGGATTCACCATGTACGTGAATCGTTTCGAGCAGCGCTCGCTGGCTTGGGCCATGATGAATGTCGCCGCGCCGCATCTGGCGCCCAACGACCGGACGTGGCTCTGGGTCAAGATCGGCGCCGGCGATCTGGAGAACGCTCTGATGACGCTCGTGGGGATCTGCATGCGGAATGATGCCGCACTTTCCTCCGATCTTGCAGCGGCCCTGCGTGATTGGCTGGGCGGCTATTCCGGAATGCAGCTAGCAGCCGATTTCGAGCCCTATGTCGGCTCAACCCATACGGCGGTCGACGTCAGTGACGTCAGATCAACGCAGGAATGTTCGCACATCGGTTGCGATCGGTTTGGCAGTCGGGCTCATAGGGTGCCGACTGATCGACGCGACCCAGCGGCTTTCGGCGATCGGACGACGTCGAATACGACAGCTGACGGTTTGCGTCCACGAGGCTATGTGAGGGGTCTGAGTCCATGATCAAGAATCGGCTTGGCAGAAGCATCGTTGCTGGAATGGGATTCGTGGTGCCGGTAATCGGCCTTCTCACTGCGCCGCAAGCAGTTGCTGTCCCTGGGCCGGAGGTGGAGTACACCTACAACGTCGTGGTGCGACGTCATTTCGACTTTCCGAGGAACGACGCCATCGGATACGGCTTTGGCATCTGTGACGAAGTCAGTCGCGGTGTCTCCCACACCGATGTGATGCGCGATGTCAAACGAGACGTCTTTCCCAACGACGAGCAATCGGCTAACTACGTGGTGTCCTACGCAGTCGGGATCCTGTGTCCCACCCAAATTTGGCAGCTGCGAAACTCGGCAGCGGGCTACCGCCCGCCGCCCTGACCACTTGGAATGATGGCTGCCGGCGACAGCCAAGCGCTTGGGGCACTTGTGTTTCATCCGGTCAGCCCACCTTCTTATTGGTCAGTCCATTGATTTGGACAAACCAAAAACGGATACTAGGATGCCCTAGTAAAGAATCATCGAGAGGGATGCCATGACCACACGAATTCAGCACTTCATCGACGGAGCTCGCAGTTCGGGAAAGTCCACCCGCACTGCTGATGTCCTGAACCCCAGCACCGGGGAGGTGCGGGCGCAGGTTGTTTTGGCTTCCGCGGCTGACGTGGACGCGGCCGTGGCGGTCGCGGTGGAGGCGCAGAAAGTGTGGGCGGCCTTCAATCCGCAGCGTCGGGCGCGGGTGATGATGAAGTTCGTCGCGTTGGTCAATGAGAACGCCAACGAGCTGGCCGAACTGTTGTCGCTGGAGCACGGCAAGAACGTCGCCGATTCGCTGGGCGACATTCAGCGTGGCGTCGAGGTCATCGAGTTCGCCATCGGCATTCCGCATCTGCTGAAGGGTGACTACACCGAGGGCGCGGGTGGCGGCATCGACGTCTACTCGTTGCGCCAGCCCCTAGGCGTGGTTGCGGGCATCACGCCGTTCAACTTCCCCGCGATGATCCCGCTGTGGAAGGCCGGTCCGGCGCTGGCCTGCGGCAACGCCTTCATCCTCAAGCCCAGTGAGCGCGACCCGTCCGTTCCGGTGCGGCTCGGCGAACTCTTCCTCGAGGCGGGTCTGCCCGCCGGGGTGTTCCAGGTCGTGCACGGTGACAAGGAGGCCGTTGACGTGATCCTGCATCACCCCGACATCGCGGCCGTCGGCTTCGTCGGCAGCTCCGACATCGCCCAGTACATCTACTCGACGGCGGCGGCCAACGGTAAACGCGCGCAATGCTTCGGTGGTGCGAAGAACCACATGATCGTGATGCCCGATGCCGATCTCGATCAGGCTGTCGACGCCCTGATTGGCGCGGGCTACGGCAGCGCAGGCGAGCGCTGCATGGCGATCAGCGTGGCAGTGCCGGTGGGCGAGGCGACGGCGCGGCGGCTTCGAAATAAGCTCGTCGAGCGGGTCAACCAATTGCGGGTTGGCCACAGCCTCGATCCCAAGTCCGACTACGGCCCGCTGGTCACTTCGGCGGCGCTCGCGCGGGTCAAGGACTACATCGCTCAGGGGATCGAGGCGGGCGCGGAGGCCGTGGTCGATGGCCGTGAGCGTGGCAGCGACGATCTGACCTTCGGTGAGGCCAGCCTGGAGGGCGGCTACTTCATCGGGCCCACCCTGTTCGATCACGTCACCAAGGATATGTCGATCTACACCGACGAGATCTTCGGCCCGGTGCTGTGCATCGTGCGGGCCGACAGCTACGAAGAAGCTCTCGCGCTGCCGTCGGAGCACGAGTACGGCAACGGGGTGGCGATCTTCACCCGCGACGGCGACACCGCCCGCGACTTCGTCTCCCGGGTGCAGGTCGGCATGGTCGGGGTCAACGTACCGATCCCGGTTCCGGTCGCGTACCACAGCTTCGGTGGCTGGAAGCGGTCCGGTTTCGGTGACCTCAACCAGCACGGACCGGCGTCGATCATCTTCTACACCAAGGTCAAGACGGTCACTCAGCGCTGGCCCTCGGGCATCAAGGATGGCGCCGAGTTCTCGATTCCGACGATGACGTAGGCCCGGCATCGTGACTACGCAGCACTATTTTGGGCTCGACGACGACGAGCGGGCGATCGCCGATACGGCGGCGGAGTTCGCCGAGAAGCGGATCGCGCCTTTCGCATTGGAGTGGGACGCCACCAAGCACTTCCCGCTCGACGTGCTGCGCGAGGCCGCCGAGTTGGGCATGGCGGCGATGTACTGCAGCGAGGACGTCGGCGGCAGTGGTCTGCGACGACTGGATGCGGTGCGGATCTTCGAGAAGTTGGCGATGGCGGATCCGTCGACGGCAGCATTCCTGTCGATTCACAACATGTGCGCGTGGATGGTCGACCGCTATGGCACCGGAGAACAACGCAAGGCGTGGGTGCCCCGGTTGGCGTCGATGGAGGCTGTGGCCAGCTACTGCCTGACCGAGCCGTCGGCGGGCTCGGATGCGGCCGCGCTGCGGACCAAGGCAGTGCGTGACGGGGACGGCTACGTCCTCGACGGGGTCAAACAGTTCATCTCCGGAGCAGGCTCGTCGGACGTGTACGTCGTGATGGCCCGCACCGGCGCGCGGGGTCCGCGTGGCATCTCGGCGTTCATCGTCGAAAACGGTTCCGCTGGATTGAGTTTCGGTGCGCAGGAACACAAGATGGGCTGGAACGGTCAGCCCACCGCGCAGGTGATCATGGAGGGTGTCCGGGTACCCGCGGACGCCATGCTCGGCGGCACGGAGGGTGAGGGCGGCGGGTTCGGCGTCGCGATGAACGGGCTCAACGGCGGCCGGATCAACATCGCGGCCTGCTCGCTCGGCGGAGCCGGAGCGGCGTATCAGAAGGCCGCGGCGTATGTCCGGGATCGGGAGGCGTTCGGTGCCAGTCTGCTTGACGAGCCGACCATTCGCTTTGCCCTTGCCGATATGGCGACGGCGTTGGAGTCGTCACGAATGATGTTGTGGCGGGCGGCTTCGGCTCTCGACGGCGACCATCCTGAGAAGGTCGAGCTGTGTGCGATGGCGAAACTCCACGTGACGGACGCCTGCTATGACGTCGCCGACCGGGCGCTGCAACTTCACGGCGGCTACGGCTATCTGAGCGAGTACGGGTTGGAGAAGATCGTCCGCGATCTGCGGGTGCATCGGATCCTGGAGGGAACCAACGAAATCATGCGGGTCGTCATCGGCCGGGCCGAAGCCGCCCGGACGCGGGCGTCCGCTTAGGAGAAAACATGACGACGATCGCGTTTCTGGGACTGGGCAACATGGGCGGCCCGATGGCGGCCAATCTCGTCGCGGGCGGGTTCGCCGTGCGCGGCTTCGATCCGGTGGCCGACCTGAAGGCTGCGGCAGAAGCCAAGGGCACCGAAGTGTTCGGCACCGCTGCTGAAGCGGTCGCCGATGCGGACGTGGTCATCACCTCGCTGCCCAACGGCGCCGTCGTCACGGCCTGCTATGGCGAGGTACTCCCCGCCGCGAAGCCGGGAGCGCTGTTCATCGACACCTCGACGATCTCCGTCGACGACGCACGGGCCATCAACGCCCAGGCGATAGAGCTCGGCTTCGCCCAAATCGACGCACCGGTCTCGGGCGGGGTCAAGGGCGCGACGGCGGGCACGCTGGCGTTCATGGTCGGCGGAACCGACGACGCCGTCGAGCGGGCACGGCCGGTGCTCGAACCGATGGCGGGCAAGATCATTCACTGCGGTGGGTCGGGCAACGGCCAGAGCGCGAAACTGTGCAACAACATGGTGCTGGCCGTGCAGCAGATCGCCGTCGGCGAGGCGTTCGTCCTTGCCGAGAAGCTCGGCCTCTCGGCGCAGTCGCTGTTCGACGTGATCACCGGCGCCACCGGTAACTGCTGGTCGGTACACACCAATTGCCCAGTGCCCGGACCGGTTCCGACATCGCCGGCCAACAACGACTTCAAGCCGGGCTTCGCGACGGCGCTGATGCACAAGGACCTCGGGCTGGCGATGGCGGCCATCGACTCGACCGGTTCCACCGCCCCACTCGGCACACACGCCGCCGAAATCTACGCCAAGTACAACACCGACCACGCCGACAAGGACTTCAGCGCCGTCATCGAACTCATCCGCAACAGCTATCGACCCGCACAACCGGCCAAATACGAGGTAACTGCGTGACCATCGAATTCGATCACATACTCACCCGAGTCGACGGGAACGTCGGCCGCGTGGTGTTGAATCGCCCGAAGGCCATCAACTCACTCACCAACGGCATGGTGGCTGGGTTGGCGAAGGCACTTGACGACTGGGAATACGACGACGCGGTGCACGCCGTGCTCCTCACTGGCGCCGGCGAGCGCGGGCTCTGCGCGGGCGGCGACGTCGTCGCGATCTATCACGACGCACAAGTCGGCGGCGCCGAGACGCGAGCGTTCTGGCACGACGAGTACGTGCTCAACGCCCGCATCGCGCGCTACCCGAAGCCGTACGTGGCCGTGATGGACGGAATCGTCTTGGGCGGCGGGGTCGGCGTCAGCGCGCACGCCGGAATCCGGGTCGTGACCGACACGACCAAGATGGGCATGCCCGAGGTCGGCATCGGCTTCATTCCCGACGTCGGCGGCACGTACCTGCTCGCGCGCACACCGGGGTTACTCGGTGTGCACGCCGCGCTAACCGGCGCTCCCTTCTCGGGCGCCGATGCAATCGCGATGGGGTTCGCCGACCATTTCGTGCCGCACGACGTGCTCGCTGCCTTCACGGCCGCCGTGGTGTCCGACGGCCCCGCCGCCGCGCTCTCCGCGCAAGCGATCGAGCCACCGCCCAGTCCGCTGGTCGCGCAACGGCATTGGATCGACGACTGCTACGCTCACGAAACCGTGACCGAGGTCCTCGCGGCCCTCCGCAGCCATGATGCCGGCCCGCCGATCGACGCCGCCAACCTGATCGCCAGCCGGTCCCCGATCGCACTGGCAGTGACACTGGAGGCCGTGCGCCGCGCCGGTGAGCTCAACTCATTGGAAGCGGTCCTGCGGCAGGAGTTCCGGACATCTTGTGCGGCGCTTAGGTCGCACGACCTTGTCGAGGGCATCCGAGCGCTGCTCGTCGATAAGGACCGCACGCCCATTTGGTCACCGACTTCGTTGTCGGACGTGACGCCTGAAAGGATCGATGCCTACTTCGCACCCCTCGAGCGCGACCTGACCCTCCCAATCGCCGTCCGCTAGAGATCGCCAACGCGCGACGGATACTCACATTCACTGCGCAGTGTCAGCCGAGGATGCTGATTCATCTGATGCAATGTGCGGACTACTTCCATGGATAATGACGATCAGACATGGCGTTGAATGTGAGATACGTTGTGCGGCTGTGTCTTTCGTGTCACACCAGCTCTGGGCCTAGCAGTCTTTTGACGAGACCTCCCGAACTGGTTGTCCGCGCCCGTCAGCGATTAATATGACGCCCTAGGATGGGACTCGGTGTCCCGAAGGATGACACAATCTTGAAAAGGTGTCGATGACATCGCCTGAAACCACGCGCTGCATCGCAGGAGGCTGCAACTGAGCGCGGCCGGATCGGGACCCCACGCCGAGCAAGCGCGACACCGCGTCAACAGGGCAGTTCGGTAATGTCGAGCCCTGTTCCAGTCTCCAGACGGTTGCCACCGGCACGGCGGGCGAACTCGTCGGCCGACGACTAACTGTCGGCAGGTCTGCGCCTGAAATCAGCACAACCGTCTGGTTATAGGATCCGCCACAAAGATGAGAAAAAGGCGTCCGCCATTTTGGTGAGAACTCTGCAAACCTGCAGGTAGGGGAGTCGGGTTCCGCCATAATCTTTGAGAACCGACACGACTCAAGCCGATCTCGACGACACGGTTGCGCTGGTAGAGGCGGAAGGTCAGCCGATCATCGCGCGTGCGTTGGACGTTCGCGACGCCGTCGGCATGGACGCCATCCTGGCCGAGGGGGCCGCTGCATTCGGCGCTTGCTCGATGTCGTGGTGGCCAACGCGAGCATCGTCAACTGGGCACGCTTCTGGGAATTGTCGGATGACCAGTGGCAGAACATGATCGACGTGAATCTGACCGGGGTATGGCGCACGCTGAAGGTTTCCACCCCACGCATGATCGAGGCAGGCAACGGCGGGTCTATCATTACGATCAGTTCGGTCGCCGGCATCAAAGCGCTTCCCGGGCAGTCGCATTAACTCACCATCGACACGGGTGCTACCAAGGTCTGATCGAGCCGAGCGTCTGGCTGTTCATCCGCGGTTCCCATCCGTCGGCGTCGTGTAGTTCAGCGTCGGCGCACGGTCACGGCCCCCGGGATGTTGACGATATTGCGTCGTAGCGTCGTAGCGTCGTAGCGTCGATCCGCGGGCGTGGGGAATGGAGTGCACCGGCCAGCGCGCCGGCGGTTTGCTGGAGGTTGTGGGCGATCGCTGGGTCCAGGCGGAGTTCGCAGCGAAGCGTCCCGAGATGATAGGCGCCAGTGGCTCGTCGATCAGGTCGGCGGATACGGTTTCGATGTTGGTGTGTTGACGGTGGGTGATGTTGACCGCTTCGAGGGGCAAGTCGGTGTTGGTTAGGAACCGGTGATACCGTCCTGCCGGGAACAGTGCGTCGGGGAAGCGGGCGTCCTTGATCCGGCCCACCACCAGTCAGGCAGTTTGATCCGGTCGGGGGCGCGACAGATACATCTGAGGTCGCGGTGGGACCGCGACGTCGAGGGCTTGGCGCACCGTTGGGTTGCGTGCCATGATGATCCGCCGACTCACGGATCGACAGGTCCTCGAGACGGTGGTCCTGATCCGTTCGAACAATCACGCGTGACCGCATCCTGACCGGCCTTCCTGACGGCCGACGGGGATGACGTGCGACGGGAACGAGCTGGATGAAGTTGGGGCCAATATTGGTGACGACACACCGCGCCCCACCCAGCCGGAAGGTTCACCACCCCGATGGGGCCAACATTTGTAAAGAACGATCGACGTTGGGCCAAGTCGTGCGTTCCGCCGCTAGCCGTTGCCCGTTGCGGCGAGGCGGACGCGCAGGCCATCGATGATGGTGTCCACGCCGAAGCGGAAGAAGTCGCGACCGCCAAGTCCGGGGATCAGGGGCATGAGGCGGGCGAGCGTGTCGTCCATCTCTTCGGGCTCCTCCCAGTCCGCGCGCATGACGACCTGGTAGCGGCCGAACAGATAGGTGTGGATCATGGCGTAGCCCAGCACGACGTCGGTATCGGAGAACCCGGCGTCCAGCAGGATCGCCATGATGCCGTGGATCAGGCGCCTGTCCGTGCTTTGCATTCGCGCGAAAAGGATCTCGGCGATGCCGGGGTGTTGTCGAAGCCTGGCGTCGATGGCCTCGACGACCGCCCTGAGCCGGTCCTCCCAGGGGCCCGATTCGGGTTTCGGTAGGTCGACTTCCGAAAGTACCTCGCGCGCAACGAGATCGAGTAGCTGCTGTTTGTCGGCGACGTACCAGTAGGGCGCCATCGCCGATCGACCGAGTTCGCGCGACAGGCGTCGCATCGACAGTGCCTCGAGGCCCTCGGCACGGATGACGTCGAGCGCCGCGTCGACGATCTCGTTCTCGGTCAGGTTCGGTGGTTTGCCGCGCTTGAGCGGAGTCGACGGGGAGGACGCCTCGCTGCGAGGCATAGCCGGGCTCCGTTCGTCGCTGGTGAGTCAGGGGGCTCATCGTAGCGCGACGACACCGTCAGATCGGGGCTCAGATCCCGAGACGTTCGAGCAGGCGCTCGTGCGACAGCGCTGGGCCGCCGAACAGCAGGCTGCCTGATAGCGCCCTCCGCAGGATGGCATCGGTCTCGTCGGAGGGACCCAAGAGTTCGGCGGCGGCGGTGGCCGCGCGCACGGCGGCAGCGGAGCATCCGACGTGTGCCGCTGCGGCGGCAGCAGAGGATCCCGCCGAGCCCGCGGCATCCTCGGCCAGGGCGCGGCGCCACAGCGCTGCGGCGGCAACGTGGTCCAGCGTCACCTCGGCCACTCTGGTCTCGGAGGTCGGCGCATCGGTGAGGTCGGCGGAACGCCGAGCGAGCAGGCTCATCGCCTTCTCGATCACGCCTACCTGCTCCGCTGCGAGAGCGGTCGTCGCGAGGTCGATCGCCCTCAGCATCAAACGGCCGCCGGCGCCCTCGGTGCCCAGGAGGGTCGCAGGCGTGCTCGAGAGTTCGAGCTGCGCTAACTGCCTTGTCGGATCGATCACGTCCAGGTGGGTGACGCTCAGTCCCGGCGCAGAACTCGGCACCGCGAACAGGGACGGTCCCGCAGTCGATCGCGCGATCACCAGGTATACGTCGGCGCCCTCGGTGGCGGGCACGAATTGTTTGATGCCGGTGATCTGCCACCCCTCGGCGGTCTCGGTGACGCGGGTCTTGACCATCGCAGGATCCCACGACCCCGTCTGCTCGGCGGCAGCGAGAGTGGCTGAAAGACGACCCGACAGAAGCCCTTCCGCGTATTCGTCGGCGATCGTCGAATCGCCGATGACGGCGCGTAGCGTCTGCCAGGCCAGCCCGATGCTTCCGAAGAAGGGCGAGGCGCTGGAGGAGTTGCCGTATCCACGCATCGCCCGGCTCAGGCCCTTGGCGCCGTCTGATGCCACCAAGCCCAACCACTCGGTCTCAGCAGGGTAGTCGAGCTCACGGGTGTGTTCCGTGACGTACTCCGACGCCGCCTTGCGCGCGTCCGCGAACGACGTCGCCGCGGCTCGTTCGAACCGGGCTGGATCGACCGCCTCGGCGAGGAAGCTGGGGCGGAGTGGATTACCGGTGTCGGCGACGAGTTTCGGTCCCAATACGGCGGCGACGAAACGCGCCGCTGATGCATGGGCGCGCGCCCGAAGCGTGTCCACCTGAGCGGTGTTCTGGTCCGGTGCCGCCGCGCGGACGGCGTCGAGGTCGACCAGCAGGATGGCCAGATCGCGGCGAAGGGCCCGGTCGTCCCAGGTCCAGGTGGAGCGCATCAATGCAGACAGGGTGTCGGCCGTGAGTAGTTCGTCGAATGCGACCTGCGCTGTTGGACTATTCATCGCCGGGACCTCCTCGGTGGAACGGTGGCGTCACGCTTCTCGAAAGCCGTGTGCATGCCCTAACGTTACAGTGTAAACTCAGCGCCAAGCCCCGCGGGGACCTCTCACTCGAAGGAGTGCTGACATGACTCAAGCGCAAGAACGGCCGGCCGGCGCACCCGAGGCCGAGCTGACGAAGATCTGGGCGCATTCCGGTGACTCGCACGCCATGGAGCCCGACGATCTGTGGACGTCCCGGTTGCCGAAGAACTTGGCCGACCGCGCGCCCCGTACCGAGCGCGGCGAAAAGTACGAGCTGATCTTCGTCGACGGCAAGCAGAAGAGCCGCCAACTCAATGACTTCATGGACGCGATGCGTCCCCCTGGCTTCAAGGACCTGAAGATTCGCCTCCAAGACCTCGATCAGGAGGGCGTATGGAGCCAGTTGGCCTTCCCCTCGACCGGTTTCTGGATGTGCGATATCGAGGACCCCGTGTTGTCCCAGGCGTGCACCCGCGCCTGGAACGAGTGGGCCATCGACGATCTGATGGCGCAGCAGGACCGGATCTTCACGCCGGCGTGCGTTCCGCTGGTCGATCCGAAAGATGCTGCTGCTGAACTGGAGTGGGCCGCTGGCCGCGGTTTCCAGTCGATCTTCCTGCCCTGCACGATGCCCAAGGACATGGACTGGGGGCTCGACATCTGGGAGCCGTTGTGGGCTGCGGCCGCGGAGTGCAACATGCGGTTGGCCTTCCACATCGGTACCGGCGGTGAGACGGTCGTCTACCGCGGACCCGGTGGTGCCGTGGTCAACTACATGGAGACTACGTATCCGGGCATGCGTGTGGTGACCCACCTGGTGGCCAGCGGTGCGCTGGACCGCTACCCCGAGTTGAAAGTGCTGATCGCCGAGGGCGGCGCGGGCTGGGTGCCGGCCGTCGGCGACCGGATGGACGAGGCGTACCGCCAGCACGGAATGTTCGTGCGGCCCAGGCTGAGCAGGCTGCCCAGCGAGATCGTCCGCAGCCAGGTCTACGCGTCCTTCCAGCACGACGTGAGCGCCGTGCAGATCATCGAGGACACCGGCTACAACAACGTCATGTGGGGCGACGACTACCCGCACCTCGAGGGCACCTACGGGCACACGCAGCAGACGCTGCACGACCTGTTCGACCACGTCGACCCCCGCATCCAGGATCGCGTGTTGCGCGGCACCTTCGAGGAGCTGTTCACGGTGCCGACGATGGCCGACGACAAGCGGGTGAATCTCAACCGCTAGGGACTTCACCGCCTTCGGGCTCGACTGTGAATCTGGCGACGCAAAACATGAGTTTTGCGTCGTCAGAATCACTTCCGACGCTTCGCTATCTCGCTACATGCTTGACCAGCAAGATGAACGTCGTTTACTATACGGCGTATGGCCGGGCGACCGAAGGTACGCACCGAGCGTCTCGACGAGGCTGCGATCGTCAGTGCCGCCCTGCAGGTTGCGCAGCGCGACATGGACTCGTTGACGATGCGGTCGGTCAGCGCCGAACTTCAAGTCTCCGTGGGTGCGTTGTACAAGCACGTCGCCGGTCGTGAGGCCTTGATCGCACTGGTCGTCGAGAAGATCCTGCGCCAGGCGCCACCCGTCTCGCCCGAAGTCGGCGACGGCTGGCTGGCCCTGCGGGCACAGGTGCTTGGCCTCCAAGCACTCGTCGATCTGTATCCGGGGCTGGATGAGGTCGTCATCGCCCACTCGCCAAACTCTCCTACCGCCAACGAACTTCGTCGCGAAGGAATCACTGCCTTGCAGGCGGAGGGCCTCACCCTCGACGAGGCGCTGCGTGTCTATCGCGCCGTGACGTATCTGTGGTTGGGGGCACGGGTCGCGGTGCGGGGTCGGGCCCGCAACGACGCCGACATGGACACCTTCGCCCTGGCTCTCGATGTGCTCCTGGGCGGGCTCAAGCAGAACATCGCCGAATGTCGCGACAGCGCCGCCGCGACGAACGAGGTAGGACCATGAATTCTCTAATGGCCTGCACTTCATGAAGATCTCCGGCTGGCTCTACCTGTTCCCCTGGGTCGGCTACACCATGGCTCTGAGTCAGAACTTCTCCGAGCGCATGGCCACGTCCGAATTCGGCATGGGCTGGTGGTTGTTCAACCTGTTCTATCTGTCGCCGATGTTCGTCCTGCCCTACCTCTATACCGTCGACAAGACGAAGTGGAACAGGTGAATTGACGCCGCGCGGGGAACTGGCCGGCCGGGTCGCGCTGATCACCGGTGCCGGACGCGGGATCGGCGCCGCTCACGCCGCTGCGTTTGCCGCCGCGGGTGCGACGGTCGTGGTGAACGACACCGGGGTGGATCTGGGGGGTGCTAACCCCGATTTCGGCGTCGCGGAATGCGTGGCCGCCACGATTCGGGCCGCGGGCGGACATGCCGTCCACGACGTGTCCGATGTGTCCGACTTCACCGGGGCTGCGACGCTGGTCGAACGCGCCGTCAATGAATTCGGCCAGCTAGACATTCTGGTCAACAACGCCGGAATCATCAGTACGACAATGGATGTGGCCACGCTTCCTGAGGCCGAGCTCAGGCGCATGCTGGACGTTCACGTGGTCGGCACCATCGGGACCATCCGTGCGGCATTCCCGATCATGTCCGCCCAACGACGTGGGCGCATCATCAACACGACGTCCGAGGCGGCGCTGTCCACCAGCATGGCGGCTGGCATGGCCTACGCCGCAGCCAAGTCGTCGGTGTGGGGAATCACGATGGCGGCGGCGCGCCAAGGGGCGGAGTTCGGTATCACAGTGAATGCCCTCTCTCCCGGTGCGCTGACTCGAATGTCGAAGCCCTACCTCGACGAGGCCGGGATTCCCCCTGGCCTGGACTTGTCTCCCGACCAGATCGCCCGGGTCGCCGTCGCGCTGTGTCGCGAGAGGTCGCGACACGTCACCGGCAAGGTCATTCACACGGCTGCGGGCTTCGCGCGCGAGTACGTCTTGACCCGCGTTGATGATTCGGTCTTGGTCGACGATTTGGTGAGCATGC
This sequence comes from Mycolicibacterium hodleri, assembly GCF_006439015.1. GTDB lineage: Bacteria > Actinomycetota > Actinomycetes > Mycobacteriales > Mycobacteriaceae > Mycobacterium > Mycobacterium hodleri_A. The sequence goes on from NZ_RCZG01000001.1 coordinate 160,241, forward strand.
TGGGGCAAACCGAGCGGACGCTTGACACCCATCATGAACAGTGTTCATGATGAGACGGTGGCTGGGCGACCGCAGAATCGTGCGGACAGATTGGATCAAGAGTCGATCGTCGCCGCCGCGTCGTGGATCGCGCGCATTAGAGGGGCCGATGCACTCACGATGCGAACTTTGACTGCGGAACTTCAGGTTTCGGTGGGGGCGTGCTACAACCACGTGCGCAATCGTGACGAGCTTCTCGATCTGGTGGCAGACGACGTCCTACGCCAAGCACCGTCCCTGCGCGGTGACGTCGAGGATCCGTGGGTGGCCATCACCACGCACACCATTGGCATCCAGGAGTTGCTCGACGACTACCCAGGGCTCGACACCGTCGTCATGCGACGAGCCCCGAACTCGGCGGTCTCCAAGCAGGTTCGATCCGACCTCGTCCGACTACTGTTGGCCCACGGAATCTCGTCGGCGGACGCCCAGCACGTCCTCCGGTCGGTGACGTGGCTGTGGTTGGGTGCTCGAGTCTCCCTGGGCGGTCGGCCCCAGAAACCAAGCGATCGGAAACACTTCGCGCGTGCAATGGACGAGATGATCGCCAGTTTGCGCCAATCACTCACACACGATCAAGGAGATCTTCCATGAATGCCGACGACTGCTTCGCCGTCCAACAACTGGCGGTGACCTACGCCGATTGCGTCAGTCGGGGAGACGTTACCGCGGCGGTGCAGGTCTACGCGCAGGATGGCCGCCTCGAGACACCCACCACCGAACCGGCGATCGGGCGCCCGGCCATCGAGGCGACCATTTCGTCGACGGTGGCGACTCTCGAGATGGTCTTCCAGACGGTGCACGTCGGGCTCGTTCGGGTCGACGGCGACCGCGCGCAGGCGCGCACGCCGATCACCGAATGGGCGCGCCGCGAACGAGACTCTCAACCGTTCCTCTTCCTTGGCTGGTACGAGGACGAAGCCGTGAGGCTGGACGAGGGTTGGCGATTCTCACGTCGCAGGCTGATACCTCGGACGTTTGCCCGGCCCGACTTCCTCAGTGGCGCGCTGCAACCGGCAAGCGCCTTGAATCTGGAATTTACGATCCGATGAAGGTCGGGCTGTACTTCGACCTGCGCAACCCGCCAGGCTGGCAGCAAGACTGGCGGCGGCTCTACGGATTCACCATGGAAGTGTGTGAGGAAGCCGACCGGCTGGGCATCGGGTCGCTGTGGTTCTCCGAGCATCACCTCTTCATCGACGGGTACCTGAATCAGCCGCTGACCTTCGCGGCAGCGGTGGCTGCCCGCACCCGACAGGCGCGCCTTGGCACCGCCGTGATGGTGGCGCCGATCCGCCGTGCCGCCCAGATTGCCGAGGAGGCAACCGTCGTCGACCTCGTCAGCGGCGGTCGGCTGGACCTCGGGCTGGGGACCGGGTATCGGAAGCCAGAGTTTGATCTGTACGAAGAGTCACTGATTGGTCGCTACGACCGTACCGACGGCCGAGTGCGGGAGATGCGGGCGTTGTGGGCGTCGGGAGCGCTCAAGCCCCCGCCCCTGCAGGATTCGATTCCGATCTGGCTTGGCTACCAAGGACCCAAGGGTGCGCGTCGGGCCGGGATGCTGGGGGAGGGCCTGCTGTCGGTCAACGGTGCACTGCTCGACCCCTACCGCGAAGGGCTGATCGCGGGTGGCCACGATCCGGCCGCGGCGCGGATGGCTGGAGCACTCAGCGCTTTCATCACCGACGACCCCGAGCGGGACTGGCCGGCGGTAGCCAAACACGTTTCCTGGCAGGCAGATTCGTATCGGATCCACATGGTAGACGGTACGGATCAGCCGGCACCCAAGCCCGTCGACGCCGAGCGGATTCGGCAGAAGGGTCTGACGACGGGGTTCCATGGACTCGTGGTGGACACCCCTCAGAACGTGGCGTCGCAGGTGCGCGAGGTCACGCACGGTCTGCCCGTGGAGACCGTGTTCTTCTGGGTGTCCATCGCGGGAATGCCCGAGGACATGGTGATGCGCCACATGCAGACAATCTGCGTGGACCTCGCACCACTCATGGCGGACTCGGGAGTCGCGACATGAGCTTGCGCGGCTCCTTCGACTACCGCACCTTGGTCGGCGCCACCGACAGTCACTGGGGCCCTGGGGTATACGAGCGACCGATCATGGGATTACCCGTGGCGGGTCAACACGTATGGGGAGCCATCCAGGTTGGCAATCAGCGCTTCCTGCTGATCAGGCACTTCGTGAACGAGATGGCCGGCCGGTTTCTCACTTACGAGGCCCCGATCGGTGAGGACATGGTATTCCGCAAGTCGCGTGGATACAGCGGCCTCTGCGAGATCGGCGATCTTGACGGGCAGTGGGGGATCCATCAACCAGGCACGCCGCCGTCCTTCTCGTTCACGACCGACGGTGAGGACGGCCGATGGGTCGACGCGGATGCTGACCTTCGGTTGCGGCTGCAGCCAACGGCTTTGCAGTTCGTCACCCCTGATGCCGACGAGCCTCTGGGATACTTCGCCCGTGCCTTCGACGTTACCGGTGGCACCTTCGACCGCCAGCCGATCGACACTGGCGTGGTTATGCATGAGCAGGTCTACCTGAGTAGCGGCAAGGGGTGGATGCTCAGCCGCCACAAGCGTGAACTGCAAGGCGCCTGGGTCGCGTTCGCGAATCGCTACGCCGACGGTAGTTTTGAGTTCGGCTCTGTTTGCGTCGGCACGCGGGGTTGGCAATTCGGGGTAGTCATCTCCTCGGATGGTAAGCACGTGTTCGCGGATCGGCCGACAGGGACGGCCACGTCCGATGGTGACACGTTCACTGTCGAGCTGGACTTTGGCGCCGATGGAACGTGGAGGTGGCGTCCGCCCGTCGAAGGCGGTGGGCGAGTGCCCCTCCCGGGTCCGCGGGAGACGACCCCGCTGTGGGCCGAGGGAGTGTTCCAGCGCGACCGGGATGACCGTGAGTTGGTCTTTGCACACACCTGGGCCGAGGTGTATCCGCACCATCTCGACCCGGTGAACTCTACGGACTGAATCCCGTCGGATCGATGCCCAGTTCGTCGAGTACTTCACGGGTGTGCTCGCCCGGCGCCGGAGCGTGACGCCGCACCCGGTAGTCCTGCCCGTCGATTCTTGCCGCACTGCCGACGTAGCTGAACTCACCTGCGACCGGATGGCTTCCCTCGACGAAGACGCGCCGGGCCATGATCTGCGGATCGCCGGCAACGTCGGACAGCGTTTGATGTGCCGGTGAGATCGGCAATCCGGCTTCGGCACCGAGTTGCGTCCACTCGGCCAGCGTTCTCGTCGCGAAGACGTCCTGGAGTTCGTGCCGTAGATCGACGTCGTCACCGCCCCAACCAACGTCGTTGGTGCCGCCCCCGTTACCGCGGGCGATGAGATCGGGACGTTCGACCCGATCGCAGAACACGACCCAAAAGCGCTGTTCGATGCATCCGAAGAGGAGGAGCCTGTCATCGCTCGTGCGATAGAACTGATATCGCGCACCTGACAATTCGCCCTCTGCCCGCTGCGCCATTCCACTGTTATCGGTGATACGGGAGTCGTTGCGCTGTAACGTGACCGGGAGCCATGCGTTGACCAGGGTGGCATCGCTGGCGGCGACGTCGATGAACGCTCCCTCCCCGGTGGTCTTGGCACGGACCAACGCCGCGCATGCGTGCATCGCCGCGTGCACGCCGCCGGCCGCCGTCGCCTCACCGCCCATCTCGGGACCGTCGACGCTCACCTGCCGTTGGTGGACGAGGCCGTCGTCGCCCACCTGAAGCGGATGCGCTCCGGCCAAGGCGCCCATCATCATTCCGTGCGGCGGAATCTTTGCGTACGGTCCTCCGGAGCCGAACCCGGTGTGTTGTACGTAGACGATTTGCGGAACCCGTTGGCGCTGCGCCTCGTAGCCGATGCCGAGACGGTCGCAAACGCCTGGGCGGTTGCCGTCGATGAATACGTCGGCGGTGTCGAGTAGGCGCCAAAACAGCGCGATTCCGAGCGGGCTCTTCAAGTCGACGAAGACGCTGCGCTTGTTCTTGTTGACCTGCAAATGCGGCACGCTGTTGCCGGGGGTGATCTGTCCGAGGAAGTAGCGCAGATAGTCCCCACCGGGCGGAGACTCGATCTTGATGACGTCGGCTCCGAGATCTCCGAGGTACATTCCGACGGTATCGCCATTGAGCAGTACCGCAGATTCGATGACGCGGATACCGTCGAGCAGAGTCATGGATTGGTTCCATTCGGTGAGGTCCATGCAATTGCCATGTCGTCAGCGCGTCGGACTCCAGTCGGCGGCGTGCTCGAGTCGGTCCCAGGTGGCGGCATCAATACCCCGCTCGCGGATCTTGAACTTCTGAACCTTGCCGGTGGGAGTGAGCGGAAAGGCGTCGAGCACGTCGACATAGCGGGGGACGAAGTAGTAGGGCGCTTTGGCGTCCATGAACTTGCAGAACTCCAACCGGTCCACCGTGGCGCCGTCACCGAGCAGCAGGCAGATTCGCAGTTCTTCCTCGTGATCCATCTCGGTGAGCGTCACGCCGACTGCCGCCACGTCGGTGACGCCGGGAAACTGTCGCGCGATGTGCTCGACCTCGAAGCTGTTGATGTTGCGGCCCTTGTGCCTTAGGGAGTCCTTCTTGCGGTCGGCGAAGAACAACTCGCCGTCGGCGTCGCGGCGCGCCAGGTCACCGGTGTGGTACCACAGGTTGCGGAACGCTTCGATGGTCTTCTCGGGTTCGTTGAAGTACCCGTTGAAGATAGCGAAGGGCGCTCGGGGGCGGACACAGATCTCGCCGACCTCGTTCTCGCCCACCTCATTATCGTCTGCGTCGAGAAGTCGCGTCTCCACCGGATCGTCGTCCCGGACGAATCCGGATGACCCAGGCTTGAGTGGCCAGTCGGAGCTGTAGAGGGTGGCGCCCATGATCTCGCTCTGCCCGAATCCCGAACCGACCCTCTCGAGGCCGAACCGTGCCATGAACTCGGGAAGATTTCGCGGCAGCGGGTTGATGCAGGCCGTGCGGAGTGGATTCTCGGTGTCGTCGTCACACGCGGGTTGTTGGGCTAGATACAGCGGCATGGTGCCCAGCAGGATGGTGTGGTGAGCGTCGAAGTAGCGCAGCCGGTTCCAGTAGTCCGACACCGAGAATCGTTTGTCGATGCACGCCGGCACACCGGTGAGAAGCGCCGGGTACACGTTCATGATCCAGCCGCCCGAGTTGTACATCGGGATACAGCCGTAGAAGCGCTCGCCCTCCCTGACACCGTCGCGGTAGATCTCGTTGTGCCGCTGCGCATAGGTGATCCAGACGTTGTGGGATTGCATGACGCCCTTTGACCGCCCGGTCGTCCCCGACGTCCACAGAATGGCGTTGGTATCGCCGTAATAGGCCTTCGAGTCGTGTCGAATGGCATGGCCGCGCGCGAGGTCATCGAAGTCGTGGACCGCAACCCCGGCCGGCGCCTCGGACCGGGCTTGCTGGCTAGAACCACGAATCACCAAGTGCCGAAACGGTATAACCGGCAGTGCAGCAACGGAGGACCACAGCTCGTCGTCGAGTACCAGGACCGGTGAACCCACACTGTTGAGCAGTTCGCCCAACCATTCGCCGCGGTACTCGGGACTGATCGCCGACCAGACGGCGCCGAGGCGGTTGACGCCGAACGACGTCACCGCCATGTCGACGCTGTTGTGCATCAGCAGGGCGACGGTGTCGCCTGCGCCGATGCCGAGTTCGGCGTACCCGCTCGCGTGCCGATCGGCGAGGTCGTCCACCGCCGCGTAGGTATGACGGGTGTTCTCCTCGACGAGGAACTCATCGTCGCCGACCATCTCCGCTTGCGCGCGCAGGATCCGGTCGACGGTGCGATCGGCCGGATCGCTTAGCTTCACGTGGTGCATGACGTTCCTTCCACTAGTCGAGCGCAGCGCTCGAACGGACGGCCTCGTTCTCCGGAACCTCGGGCCCCGCATCGGTGCCCGCCGTCTGCAACTCGGGCATGCTCGCGCTACCAGGTTCACCGAGTGGATAGAACTGCATGGCCCAGCGGCGAATTGCACTGAAGCCCTTACCTTCTGCGGTGGCCAGCGCGGGTGGATCGGTGTAGCGCTGGTGTCGCCAGATGTTGAGATCGGCCAGGTACTGGTTGTTGGCCATCCGCATGCGGCGTTCAAGGGAAGCCGGCTGGTGCGCGCTGGTGTCACCGGGCAGCCGGTCCAACCACACCGTCGACCGGATGTCGGCGGTCTCGTCGTCGACCGGTGTGACGGTGACGATCGTCCGCATGTTGTCGGGTCCCCAGAACTTGGCGAAACCGACGCCGATGCCGACGTTGATGGCCTGCACGCCGCCGACCATGGCACCGTTGGGTGTCAGCACGGTGGATTCCTTGGTGCCGCCGAAGAGCATCTCGAAGTCGGCGTAGGCGACGGGCCCGTCGAACTCCTGGCGGGTGAATTCCGGCACGTGCGCGGCACGATGGACGAACTTGAAGTGGGCGTAGTCGACGCCGTTCTCCATCACGTACTGAGGATGCAGTTCGAGCCGCTCGTGGTGCAGGATCCCCTCGGGGTAGGCGAGGTAGTAGTCCGCAGAGCTACGGCCGTCGTCGTACGCGTCGAAGATGTCCGGCATGTCGAAGTAGGGGGCACGACCCTCGAGATCGTGCCAGATGTAGACACTTTCATTGCGTTCGACGGCAGGGAACGTCGGGATCCTGCGTCCCCGGTTCGGGCGATCCTGATAGGGGATACAGACGTTGCGACCCTGCTGATTCCACTCCCAGCCGTGGAACGGGCAGATGATCCGGTCACCCTCGACGCGGCCACCGAAGCCGAGGTGAGCGCCGAGGTGCTCGCAGTACGCGTTCATGACGGTCACCGCGCCGTCCTCGCCCCGCCATGCTACGAGATCGTGACCGAAGTACTTCATTCGGTGAATCTGGCCGGTCTCTATCTCAGCGGACCACGCGACCTGGAACCAACCGGTTGGCTTCATCGACAGGGCGGGTTTTGCCATGGTGAACCTCGCTATCTAGCGAATCTAGTTGATGGACATGTCATCTGGGCTTGCGAGCTGCTCGGTGAGTCTGCGTAGATGAAGCGCCGCCATGGGCGCATCACCGGCGATGATGGCCTCAACCAGCTCCACGTGCCTGGCGTGCAGCCACCGCACCATGGTGCGCGGGTTCGTGTGAGTGCCGTACTGATTGAGCGACATCTCGGTAAGCACTTCGATGAACAGCTCGAGTGCGCGGTTGCCGGCAAGCTGGGCGATCTCGAGATGAATGTTGGGCAGGTCCTCCCACGCCTCGGCGAGCTGGCGCTCGTCCTCCTTGCGAAGGACCGCCCGAAGTCGCTGCGCACCAGCGATATCGATGCTCGTCGCAAGTTTCGTGACCGCGACCTGCTCGAGCGCCAGCCATACCTCGAACAATTCGGCACGATCGACTCCCGCGTGCTCTAGATGTCTGCGGGCGGCGTCGGTCACCAACCGTCTGTCGGGCGCCGTCACCAACAATCCGCCACCGGGTCCGCGCCGAGTGCGTGCCAACCCGCGTGCCTCCAGGATGCGGACGGCCTCGCGCACGGCCGCCACCCCGACGCCGTGCTGCGAGATCAGTTCGGCTTCGGAGCCGATCAAATGTCCCTCGCGCCAGCCGTTGATTCGAATGTCGTGCTCGATCTGACGTGCGATCTGACCACCGAGGGTGCCGCGTGTCGTGAGTTCGGTCATCGCACCCCTTTCCGATAGATACATCGATTGTTTTACCCCAAAAGCGTATCTCTTGTCTAGAGATGTGTTTAGATTGGCCTATATACATCGATGTTTGTGTACGAGTCATGAAGTGAGGATGCACATGCCGACACGCAGTGGGGTGAGCAGGCACCAGCTCCGGATCGACGTATCCGATGCGGTTGGCCTGCCCGAAGCTATCGTCGCGGCCACTGTCATCGTTCCGGCCGACGCCGTAGAGAGCCAAACCCTGGCCGTCGCGTTTCCCGGTGGCGGGTACTCGCGCGGGTACTGGGACATTCAGTGGCACGGGAGCTACAGCCAGGCGGAGTATCACGTCAGCAGGGGGTGGGTCTTCGCTGCGATCGATCACCTTGGCGTCGGCGAGAGTTCTCTGCCGGACCCGACGCTGTTGTCGTTCGAGGTAATGGGACGGGCCAACGCCGCGGCATCCCAACACATCGTCTCGGCGCTCAGATCTGGCGAGCTTGCGGATTCACTGGGACCGACAGCGGTTCCGTTCGTCATCGGGATCGGCCAGTCCATGGGGGGTTGCGTATCGATCGTCGCCCAAGCCCTATACCGACCGTTCGACGCCCTCGCCGTGCTCGGGTATAGCGCAGCACACACCGTCTTGCCGAGTCCGTCGGGCGGGGTGCACGTCTCGGCAGTGGAACGTGGGAGGACGGACATGGCTGGGATCGTCGATGAAGCCGGACAGATCGGCAGTGTCGACGTCTTCTCGTGGAGCTTTCACTTCGACGACGTCGATCCCGCCATCCGTCACAAAGACCTGCGCGGGGGTTTTCCGTTTCGCACAGACAGTGTCCCACCGTGGGGCAGTGCCACGATCCCGCCGGCTGCGGCCTCGATGCTTGCCCCCGGCGTCGTGGCGAAAGAGGCGGCGGCTCTGACGGTTCCGGTCTTCATCGGAGTCGGTGAACGCGACGTGTGCCCGGACGCGCACACCGAACCGGCGTCGTACCCCGGTGCGGATCACGTCACCGTATGCGTCGTCGATCGCATGGCGCACATGCACAACTTTGCGAGTTCCCGGAATGTGCTGTGGAACAGGTTGCACCGGTGGGGCGAATCGCTGCGGTGAACGAGCCCCGGAAGTTCTAGTACCCTAGCTTGCGCCCGATCAGGTCACGCATGATCTCGCTGGTACCGCCGTAGATGCGCTGCACCCGGGCGTCGCGCCACAGCCTGGCAATCTCGTACTCGTTGATGTAACCGTAGCCTCCGTGCAGTTGCAGGCAACGGTCGATGATCAACCACTGCTGCTCCGTGGCCCAAAGCTTGGCGCCGGCAGCCTCTTCGGCGGTCAGCTCGCCGGCGTTGACGGCCGTGATGCAGCGGTCGACGTAGATCTGCATGACGTCGAGAAGGACGGACATGTCGGCGATGGCGTGGCGGTTGACCTGGAACGTGCCGATCGGCTGCCCAAAGGCCTTGCGGTCCAGGGCATATGCCTTCGTAAGGTCCAGCGCCCGCCGGGCCTGGGCGACCGCGTGAATGGCGATGCCGAGACGTTCCGCGGGAAGGTTGCGCATCAGGTGGTAGAAGCCACGGTTCTCCTCGCCGATGAGGTTGGTTGTGGGAACCCGGACGTCGGTGTAGGACAGTTCGGCGGTGTCGGCCGAACGCGCTCCGATCTTGTCGAGCTTGCGGCCCTTGGTGAATCCGGGCGTACCCGCCTCGACGGCGATCAGGCTGACGCCCTTGTAGCCAGCGGTGGGATCGGTCTTGACGGCCGTCACGACAAGGTCGGCCAGGATCCCGCTGCTGATAAAGGTTTTCGAGCCGTTGATGACGTAGTCGTCGCCGTCGCGGATCGCGGTGGTCTTGATCGAGGCCAGATCCGAGCCCGCTCCGGGTTCCGACATCGCCACTGCCGCAATGATCTCGCCGGAGACGAACCCGGGCAGCCAGCGCTTCCTCTGCTCCTCGGTGGTCATGTGCACCAGATAGGAGGCCATGATGTCGTTTTGCAGTCCGAACCCGACGCCCGCGCTGCCTGATGCGTAGTACTCCTCGGTCATGATGGCGTTGAACCGGAAGTCGGCGATGTCCTGGCCGCCGAACTCCTCGGGCGCCTCCCACCCGAGCAATCCGGTGTCACCTGCCTTGAGCCACACCGACCGGTCGGTGATGCCGTCGCGTTCCCACTTCTCCGTGTGCGGTGCGCACTGCTTGTCGAAGAACGCGCGCGCCGTGGCACGGAACTCGTCGTGCTCGGGTTCGAAGATCTCGCGTTTCATTTCAGAACTCCTTCGCAGAACTCGCCGATGCTTGCCACCGTACAGCGTATAGTTCCGACTATGGAGTGGGCAATCCGACATGGTTGGGGCTAACCGATGACACAGGACGACGCCGATCTACTGGCGTGGATCGGGTCGGACTCCATTGGACGGCCGATGAGCGATGGCGGGGTGACGTTGTGCGGCGCGTGCCGCCCGTCTCGCGAATGCCGCCTCGGCGTGGGACGCGAGTGGCTCGCAGATGACGACGTCGCACACTTCGAGGTCACCTGCCCGCGCGACCAGGAAGGTGGGCCCAACGTGGCCCACGGTGGGTGGACCGCCGCGACGATGGACGAGATGCTCGGCCACGTGCCGCTGTTGCACGAACAAATGACCGTGACCGCGACACTGACCGTCAACTTCAAGAAGCCCGTCCCGGTCGAACGCCCCTTGGTCGCGCGCGCGTGGATCGACAAGATCGACGGCTCCAAGTGGTTCATCTCCGGTGAGCTTCTATTGCTGCCGAGCAGGAGCGTGCTGGCGACGGCCACCGGGATCTGGATCGCCCGCGACCCATCGCATTTCGCCCGGCACGAGAAGTGGTTGGCCGAGCAGGGAACTGGGGAGGGCTGAGCATGGGTCTTTTGGAGGGCCGGGTCGCCTTCGTCACCGGTGCCGCCCGCGGACAGGGGCGCAGTCATGCGGTGCGACTGGCTCGGGAGGGTGCATCGATCATCGGGATCGACATCGCGGCCGACGTGTCGCCGGACAACGGCTACCCGCCGGCGACCCGGGCCGACCTCGACGAGACCGTCGAATTGGTGAGGGCTGAAGGCCGGGAGATCCTGGCGCGCGCCGTGGACGTCCGGGACTCCGACGGCATGGCCGCCACCCTGGCCGAAGGTGTGGATGCCTTCGGCGGACGCCTCGACGTGGTGGTGGCCAATGCAGGCATCGTCAGTTGGGGTCGCTTCTGGGAGATGTCCGACGATCAGTGGCAGACGTTGATCGACGTCAACCTGACTGGAGTCTGGCGGACGTTGAAGGCAGCCGCCCCGCTCATGATCGACGCCGGCAACGGCGGGTCGATCATCACCATCAGCTCGGTATCGGGCATCAAAGCGCTTCCTGGACAGGCGCATTACAGCGCAGCCAAGCACGGCGTCGTTGGGTTGACCAAGACCGCGGCCATCGAACTCGGCGAGTACGGCATCCGGGTCAACTCCATTCACCCGTGGGGTGTCGCCACCCCGATGGCCGCTGAGGACGCGAATATGGCCAAGCTGTTCACCGAGCATCCCCACTACGGAATGTCGTTTGCGAGTGCGCTGCCCGGACTTCCCCTGGCCCAACCCGATGACATCTCCGATGGGGTGGTCTACCTGGCGTCGGACCTATCGCGGGCGGTGACGGGCACACAGCTCACCATCGACATGGGTGCCACGAAGGTGTGATCGAGTAGGAGATCGGCCGTCGTTGGCGGCATCTGGGCAACTCAATATGATAGCTTCAACTTTACATGTACAGTGTCGGTCGTCACAGTCGTTGGGAGTGAAGGAACATGGAGCAACTCACCCGGTTCGACCCGAGAATCGCGCCCTTCTCGCAATCGGTCAAGGCCATGGCCAATCCGCAGGCGGTCTATTACGACAAGGCGAAGAACGTGCGCGCAGAGCGCATTGAAGGCGTGGTCCACCTGTACCGGATGGCCGACATCGTCGCGATCAATCGGCACCCCGCGGTCACTGGAACGGGTGGGCGTGGCGGTAGCTTCGGCAATGACGGCGCCTTGATTCCGCTGGAGATCGACGGCAGCGAGCACAAGAAGTGGCGACGACTCCTCGACCCCATGTTCGCCCCGAAACAGATTGCACGACTTGAGGACTCGGTGCGGACCCTTGCGGCGGAACTGATTGACAAGTTCGCTGCGACCGGTAGGGCCGATCTCGCGAAGCAGTTCTGCCTCCCGCTGCCGTGCCTGACCTTCCTGCGACTGCTTGGTGCGCCGGTGAAGGACCTCGACTTCTTCCTGGAGTTCAAAGACGGCGTGATCCACCCGCAGGGGGAGACGCTCGAGGAGATGAACGCCAACATGGCTGTCGCGGGCGGAAAGTTGTTGGAGTACTTCGCCAACTTCCTTGCCACCCGCCGCGCGGAGACCGAACCGGCCGACGACATCATCGCGCAGCTCCTGCACTCCGAAGTCGAGGGCGAGCCTCTGACCGATCTAGAACTTCTGAACATCCTGTTCCTCTTCATGTTCGCCGGCCTCGACACCGTCACCTCGTCCATGTCGTGCACCTTCGCTTGGTTGGCCCAGCACCCGGAGGAGCGCCGACGTCTGGTCGAGGACAAGTCGCTGATTCCGGCGGCAGTGGAGGAGATCATGCGCTTCGAGTCGCCAGTCCCCGGCGGCATGAGGTACGCCGATCAAGAGGACATCGACCTGGGTGACGGCCTCGTCATCAACAAAGGTGAAGCGATGTACCCGCTGTGGGCCGCCGCCAACGTCGACCCCAACGCCTTCGACGATCCGATGACCGTCAACTTCGGGCGGCGCGCCAACCACATCGTGTTCGCCAGCGGCCTGCACCGCTGTCTGGGATCGCATCTCGCGCGTCTGGAGATGCGACTTGCGGTGGAGGAACTCCTGGCTCGGATCCCCGAGTACTCCATCGCCGACGGCGAAGAGCTCGTCTACGACAACATCTCGGTTCGCAATGTGACGTACCTGCCGATCGCCTTCGAACCGCACAACGGAGCATCCGCCTGAGGGCGGATCACATGCACGACGCCGAGGAGGCACGGAGATGAACCGCATTCTCGAAGGCTTGAACGTGCTCGAGCTCGGCTCGGGCAGCGCCGCCGCCTCGATCGCCGGAGTGGTGCTGGCTGACGCCGGGGCCCGGGTCATCAAGGTCGAGCCACCCGACGGGGACCGGTTGCGCACCGAGAATCCCAGCGGCTTCCTGGTGTGGAACCGCGGCAAGGACAGCCTCATCGCCGATCTGCGAACCGCGGACGGTCAAGAAGAGCTCAGGGAACTCGCCCGCGCCGCCGACGTCGTCATCGAAGGATTCGCCCCGGGCACCACCGACGGATGGGGCATCGGAGCGGACGCGTTGCGGGCCCTCAACCCGGCCCTGATTCATCTGTCCATCACCGGGTTTGGCAAGTCCGGTCCCTACTCGGGTCTCAAGGCCTACGACTCCTTGGTGGCCGCGAAGGCCGGACTGTGGGCCCGCGGCAGCTGGGGTCACCGAGACGGCCCGATCATGTTCCCGGTCCCGTGGGCCAGCTACGGCGCAGCGATGCAGTCCGTCGCAGGCATCATCGGCGCACTGTTGGTGCGGGAGAAGACCGGTCGGGGACAGGCGCTCGACTCCACGTTGGTGGCCGGACTCGACCCGATCGACTACTTCGTCTCGACGATCGTGCAGTTGATGGCCAAGAAGGGCGAATCCACCAGCGGGGATTCACGTTCCATGACCGGAGCGAGTCGCTTCGGCGTCCTCCTGGCCACGCGTGACGGCCGCTTCATCCAGACCTCGACGATGTTGCCGCATCAGGGCAAGGCACTCTGCGAGGTCGCAGGCGTCGGTGACGTCGTCGCGAAGGATCCACGCTTCAGCGGCCTGCCGAGCTTCGCCAACCCCGACGACGCCCAGGAGTGGGAAGACCTCCTGATGGAGGCGTTCCGGGCCGAGGACTTCGACCACTGGCTTCCCTTGCTGCAGGCCAGCCCCGACATCGCGTTCGAGGTCGCGGTGACCAGCGAGGAGGGGCTCGAGCATCCACAGATCGTGCACAACGGTGACGTGATCGTCGTCGAGGATCTCAATTTGGGGCCAGTGCGCCAGGTCGGCCCGGTCGGGCACTTCGCCAAGACGCCGATCGTCATCGAGCGGTCAGCGCCTGAGCTCGGTGTAAGCACGGGACCCCTTGTTGCGCATGACTTCCCGAAGGGTGGCGAGGCAGCTCCGGAGCATCCGTTCGCTGGCATCACCGTGGTCGAGTTCGGCTACTTCTACGCCATGCCGTACGGGACGGCGATGCTGGCGGCGCTGGGCGCCCGCGTCATCAAGATCGAAGACCGCAACGGAGACCCGCACCGCAACTCGTTCGGTCCCGAGGTCGCCAGCACCAAGACCACGGCGGGCAAGGAGAGCATCTCAGTCGACCTGCGAACCGCGGAGGGGCGTGCGATCGCGCAGGCGATCATCGCGAAGGCGGACGCCTTCCTGACCGGCTTCCGGTCCGGTGTCGCCGACAAGATGGGCCTCGGCTATGACGAGCTCAAGGCGCTGAACCCGCGCCTGCTCTACGTCCATGCGGCCGGGTACGGCACCGACGGGCCGTACGCCCACCGCGCGCTGTACGCGCAGGCGGCGCAGTCCGTCGCAGGCAGCTTTGGCCGTCAGGTCGGCTACTGGACCGATCCGGCGCAGAGCGAAGGCTTTAGTGTGCTGGAGTTGCAGGCAGTCGTCATGCCGCACCTCAACCAGCTCGTCGACGGCGACAGCAATGCAGCGCTCGCCGTCCTCGCGGCGCTGTCCCTCGGTCTCTACCACCAGCAGCGGACGGGGGAGGGCCAGTTCGTCGGTACCTCGATGATCGGCGGCAATGCCTGGGCCTACTCCGACGACTTCTGCAGCTACGAGGGTAAGCCGCCAACTCCGTTGTGCGACAGCGACTACTACGGCACAAGTGCGTTGGACCGGCTATACGAAGCCGCCAGTGGCAGCTGGGTGTCGCTGGCGGTGCGCTCCGATGCGGAGTTCGCGACGTTGCTCGAGACCCTTGGCCTCGATGCCGACGATCGCTTCGTCTCTGCGACAGCACGCGCCGAACACGACGACGAGCTGGTGGACCTGCTTGGCAAGGCCTTCAAGCAGAAGCCTGCGGCGGAGTGGGAGTCGACCCTGAGCGCGGCCCGGGTGGGTTGTGTTGACGTGAACCTTCTGGGCCAGCCGGTCTTCACGTCGTTCGACCCGGTCCTGCGGGAAACCGGGTTGACCGTGGCCGTCGAGCACCCGCTCTACGGTGAGATCATTCGCGCCGCGCCGCCGATTGCGTTCTCCGAGACGCCGGCTCGCGTCGCGCCACCCTGCGTGCGCGGCCAGCACAACAGGTCGATCCTGGCCGAGTTGGGCTACAGCGACGGCGATATCACCAAGTTCGAGGAGCTCAACGTCATCACTGCCCCGGCCTGATCGAGTGCCCGGCGACGCCGTCAGGGCGAACATTCCGGACGACCTCCGCCGGCGGTATCTCGACGAAGGATTCTGGGACGACTCAACTCTGGGTGACCTTCTCACCGGTTACCTGCGAGCCAACCCGCATCAGACGTTGCGGGTGTGGTCGAAGACCGCGCCGCGGGCGTTGACGTTTCAGCAGCTCGACCTTCTCTCGCGGCGATTCGCTGCAGGCTTGCGGACGCTCGGCGTTCGGTCGGGCGATCGGGTGGTCTACCAACTGCCCAACTCGGTGGAGGCGGCTGCGACCTTCCTGGCGCTGACGGCTCTTGGTGCCGTACTGGTTCCGGTGGCCGGGTTCTACAGTCGCAGGGAACTCGTCGACATCGTCAACACCGTGCAGGCCTCGGTACTCGTCACGACGGCCCGGCATGGCAGCCGGAACTACCTCGAAGAACTCCGCGATTCGCGAGTCGAGATGCCGGGGCTGACGACCGTCGTCCTCTGTGGCAGCGCGCCGGTTCCCGACGCGATCGCCTTCGACGATCTGATTGCCGCCGAGCCCGTGAACACCGTCGCCGACATCAGCCCCGACGACCCCTGCATGTTCGCGTTCACCTCGGGCACCTCCGGCCGGTCGAAAGCGGTTGTGCACACGCACCGCTCGCTCGGGGCTGAGGTTCGCCTTCATCTGGGGGTGATGGTTCCGCGGGGCGCGACGCCACAGATCATCGCATCGCCGATCGCCCACGCCGCCGGGATGACGATGGGACTTCTGGCGCCACTTCACCGCGGCGACGCGATCAACTACGTCGACACCTTCGACATCGACTTCATCCTCGACGTCTGCGGACGCGAACGTCTCTCACCAGGCGGTGGGGCGGCCGTCTTCCTCTCGGCCCTCATCGACCATTCCGCCTTCACGGACGAGATCGCCGAGCGCATGGGCTACGTCGTCCTCGGTGGCTCCATCGTCTCGGAGGCGTTGGTGGACAAAGCGTCCCGCCGTGGCATCACCGTGCTGCGGTCCTACGGCTCGACCGAGCATCCGACCATCAGCAGCGGCGTGATCTCCGACAGTGCCGAGCAGCTCCGAATGACGGACGGCAGGGTGCTCCCCGGGGTCGAGGTGATCGTCAAATTGCCCGACGGGACGTCGGCACCGCCGGGCGTCGAAGGCGAGATTCACAGCCGGGGTCCCGACCGCAGCGCAGGCTATCTCGACGCGCGGGAGAACGTCGGCTCCTTCGACGCGGACGGTTGGTTGGCCACCGGTGACCTCGGAATCCTCGACACGGCAGGCCATCTCGCGATCACCGGGCGGGCCAAGGACCTCATCACCGCAACGGCTACAACATCTCGCCCGCCGAGGTCGAGAACGCCCTGCTGACGTGCGACGGGGTGGCAGAGGTCGCTGTGGTGGGGGTGCCGGACCCGAAGACCGGCGAGCGATCCATCGCCTTCGTCACGGCCAGCGGACCCACTGCGCCCACTCTGGCCGACATCACGTCCCATCTGGCCGGAATTGGGATGGCCAAGCCGAAGTGGCCGGAGGAGCTGCGCGTGGTCGACGCGTTTCCTCGCACCGCGTCGGGCAAGGTGCAGAAGTACCAGTTACGCGACACCCTGCAGTCGCGAGATTGAAGCCACGCGGGTGGCCACTCGCACGTTCGCAGCGTGGCTTCAATCTCGCTGAGTCGTTTCGCTCACGACTTCGTACGTGCAGCCGCCACTGCGGCGGCGTGCTCCGGTGACCCCATGCTCGCCTCCTCGCCTTGGAATGCCTTTTCGAACGCATTCTCCAACTGCGCCCCGATGTAGGAGTTGAGCCCAAGCTTGGTGTCCCGCAGCGCGGCCTGCGGCACCTTCACGAGACGGTTCGCCAACGCCATCGCCTCGGGCATCAGGTCGGCGGCGGGGACCACCCGACTGGCCAGCCCCAACTCAACCGCCTTGTCCGGCAAAATCTTCTGACCGAGGAACAGGTACTCCTTAGCGCGCGAGAGCCCCATCAGCGCCGGCCACGCCATTCCACCGTCACCTGTCACCAGACCCATCCGCAGATGCGGATCGGCCAGAAAGCTCCCGTCCGACAACAGCACCAGATCCGAGAGCACCGCGAGGCTGCAGCCCAGACCGACGGCAGGCCCGTTCACGGCTGCGATCACCGGAATCGGGAGCCGGACGATGCCGCGGACGATGGCGCGGGCCTCCAACATGGTCTGCCTGCGCATCTCGGCATCATCGATGTTGTCCTGCATGTACCCGAAGTCGCCACCGGCACTGAAGGCGTTGCCACTGCCAGTCAGGATCACCACCCGGGCATCGGCGTCCTCGGCGATGTCGGTCCGGACCCGTGCGAGTGCCTGGTGCAACACCAGGGTGGCACCGTTGAGAGCGTCGGGCCGGTTGAGGGTGACGATGCGGATCGGGCCCTCGGCGGTGACGACGAGGTCGTCGGGCAGGCCGTACAGGGGCTCCGCGTCGGTGGATGCCATCGTCAGTTCCCTCTCGGTGGCACGTCGCTCGCCGGTATGGTGCGAGTATTGGCTTTACGTGTATATCACCGGCGGTGTTTCCTTGACGAAGACCTGGACGACC
Organism: Mycolicibacterium hodleri; assembly: GCF_006439015.1. Taxonomy (GTDB): domain Bacteria; phylum Actinomycetota; class Actinomycetes; order Mycobacteriales; family Mycobacteriaceae; genus Mycobacterium; species Mycobacterium hodleri_A. Next base: position 178,022 of record NZ_RCZG01000001.1, read on the forward strand.
GTGCCCACGTCGTCGGAGTTGAGCGAGCACTACCGAAGCCAGGGCTGGTGGGACGGTCGGTTGATGCCCTCGGTGCTCACCGACGCGCTGACTGCGTCGGCCACACGTCGCTTCCAGGTGCACTCCCTGGACCGACCGTGGCGCGGCACGATCGCCGACGTCTCCGAGCTGGCCCTTCGGTTGGCGGCGGCCTTGCGCTCACGCGGCCTTGGTCCTGCCGACCCGGTGGCCTTTCAGCTCCCCAACAGCGTCGAAGCGGCCGCTGCGTTCTACGGCCTGGCGCCTGAACGCCCGGATCGAACAGCGAGAGGATCTAGAAATCGATTTCAGCGGAGTCCATTTGCTCGAGACGCAACGGACCCCGGTCGTACAACCTTTAGTACGCCACCGGATTGTTCGACTGCAGCCAGGTGGCTACGACGTTTCCGGCGCTGGCGGATCCCAAGCGAAATGTTCCTCGAGGGTGATCAGGGACATCTGGCACCTCCGCGATCGGTCGACACAACCTTGCGTGCGCAGTCTAGGCCGTCGACTGAACCCGTCGTTCCGCCAGCGCAGCCATGGCGCCGTAGAAACTGGCCCGTGACCGCAGCGTCACGATGTAATCGCGGATCTCGTCGTCGGGATGTGGCGTGGGGCTGACGCGAAAGTTGGCATTCTCCTCGATCAAGAGCCGTCCAAGGACGAGGGTCTGGACGCCCGCGTAGACCTCCTGCGCGGCAGCATGACTCAGACCGCCCCGTTCGAACTGCTGGATGCAGAACTTCACCAGCCGACGGGCGTTGGGCAGCATCTTCGATGACAGGAGAACCGAACTCAGACCGGGCACCTCGAGCAGCGCGTCGACCGCCGCCATCGACACCGACGTGAACAGCTCGCGCCAGTCACCGGAGTTCGGGTCGGGCAACTCGATTCGCCCGAGGACGACGTCACCGACCAGGCGTAGTAGCTCGTCCTTGTCCTCGACGTGGTGATACAGCGCCATCGCCGAGACGTCGAGGCGGGCCGCGACTGCACGCATCGTGAGCTTGTCGACGCCGACTTCGTCGATCATCTCCATGGCGGTAGCCGCAATGCGCGCACGGTCCAGCGGAGCGCGAACGCTGACTGACTTCTTGCTGGCCATCCGCCCCGTTCCCTGCGATCCGACTCTTCTCGTCACCTGACTTTACGGGTACGGCTGGGAAATCGGGGCGCCAAGGGGCTGTCCGTCACCGATCGATCTGGTTGCGCAGTTCGTCGGGAATCGCGCCGGAGGTGATGTCGCCGCTCTCGCCGGTGTCGGTCGGGAAGACGATCGACGTGCGGGCGAAGGTTCCACCATCGGCGGATTGAATCGTCTGCCCGGACATGTAGGCGGACTCCTCGGATGCCAGGAACAACGCAAGGTAGGCGTTGTCCCGGATCACCGGGGGTCGGTCGAGCCGAAGCGGCATGGCCCGGTTGTCGGGGTCCCACGGAGACATCTCCTCGTAGGACTTTCCGAGCACGTCGGCCTCGGGCGGCAGGGCGAAGTTGACCGACATGCCATGCGTGGGGCACAACGCATTCGCGCGGATACCGAATTTGCCAAGTTCCATTGCGGCCGAGCGGACCAGTCCGTTTGCCGCCGCCTTCGACGCGGTGTACATCGGGAACCCCGGGTAGGCAACGAACGCCGACGCCGACGTCGTCGCGAGCAGATTGCCCGGCCGCTTGTTGGTCACCATCCACTTGGCGGCATGCTTCCACGCCAGGTAGATCCCCGTCGCGTTGACGCTGAAGATGTTGTTCCAGTCGTCCAGCTCCGAGTCGATGAATCCCTTCATGCCGAACCCGGGTTCGGGGATGCCTGCGTTGGCCCACATCACGTCGATGCGGCCGAACGTGTCCACCGCCTCGCTCACCAGTCGCTCGATGTCGGCCTCCACGCGCACGTCGGCGTCGAGCCCGTGCGACGTGCCGCCGGCGGCTTCAACCTCCTTGGCCACCGCCTGCGCCCGGCCGGGGACCAGATCGCTGGTGACGACCGTGGCGCCCTCGGACGCGAACAGCAGAGCTGCGTCCCGGCCCAAGCCGGAGCCAGATCCGGTGATGACGACGACCTTGTCTTCTAGCCTCATCGGACGTGCTCCTCAGTTCTTGGCCGGGCTGGCAATTGTCTTGGCCTGCAAATACTCCCGGAAGCCGTCCTCGCCGTGTTCGACCCCGCGGCCGCTGATCCCGTAGCCGCCGAACGGGGCGTCGGGGGAGAGGTAGAACGAGTTGTTGATGTTGACCGTGCCTGCCTTCAACCGATTGGCGACCTTCCAGGCGCGGTCCTCGTCACGGGACTGGACGTAGCCGGAGAGCCCGTACTCGCTGTTGTTGGCCACCCGCACGGCCTCGTCGTCGTCGCCCTCGTAGCGGATCACGGAGAGCACCGGTCCGAAGACCTCGGTCTGTGCGATCTCGGAGTTCTCGTCGACGTCGGCGATGACGGTCGGCTCGAACCAGAAACCCTTGCCGCCGCGGTCACCTCGCTTGCCGCCGGCCACGATTCGGCCGCCGGCTTCGGCTGCACGATTGACCAACCCTTCCATGCGCTCCAGCTGTTCCAGCCGGATGATCGGGCCGACCAGGTTGCCCGGATCGGTCGGGTCACCCCAGGGCAACGCGCTGACGAAGGCCTGCAGGCGTCCGACGACCTCGTCGTAGATGTCGGCGTGGACGACCATCCGGGTGGCCAGGGCGCAACCCTGCCCGCTGCTGTTCATGCACATGGCGACACCCAAGCCGCACGCCATGTCCAGGTCGGCGTCGGGCAGCAGCACGTTGGCGGACTTGCCGCCGAGTTCGAGCACCACGTGCCGGATCCCGACGGCGGCGTTCTGGGCGATCCGCTGTCCCACTGCGGCCGAACCGGTGAAGTGCAGGAGCCCCACCCGCCGGTCGGTGGTCAGGGCCTCACCGGCGATCGCCTTGTCGGCCGAGCTGATGGCATTGAAGATGCCGGCCGGGATCTCCGTCTTGTCCGCCGCAATGCGTGCCATCAGGGCGCCGGTCAGGGGGGTGTCAGGCGCGCTCTTCAGCACCACCGCGTTGCCGGTCGCCAAAGCATGGCCGACCTTCCAGATGTTGGTCATGAAGGGCGCGTTCCACGGCGTGATCGCGCCGACGACGCCGAACGGTTCGTAGCGGACCCGCCGATTGCTCTGCATGCCCAGCAGTTCGTACGGCGGAAGGTCGCGCTCCCACCGCCAGGTGTCGATGAGCCCGTTGAAGTAGCTCATGTCGTCGATCATGGCGTCGACGTGGGTGCCGTGAACAATCGACGGCGTGCCTGCTTCGGAGACCAGGACGTGCTTGATCAGTTCGGATTCGCTGCGAAGCGCTTCCTGGAACTGCTGCAGCACCTTCCGGCGGAACGCGTGATTCGTGCTCCAATCGGTGGTGTCGATCGCCTTGACCGCGGCGTCGACCGCGCGGGTGACGTCCTCGGCTCCTGCGTCGGCCGCGCTCGCCACCACCGACTCGTCGGCCGGATTGATGACGTCATAACGGCGGCCGGAGGACGACTCCTGGAACTCTCCGTCGATGAATAGCCGACCCTCGAGACTCACACTGGTTGTCATAGTCACTCCATCACGTTCGATGTTCTGCGGGCTGATTCCAGGCCGCTAGGCTTCACTGGGGCTGAGCCGTACTGTACATGTATAGCTCATAGGTTTGTGAAGAACTTCACACAGCGATGTGGCCCATCCGGGTTGATTCAGGATGACGGGGAGTGCGGGTATGAGCGACCAACCACACGCCGTCTTCGAAACAGTCGGCCACGGCATCGCGCGCATCCGGATCAATCGTCCCGACCGGCTCGGCGCCTATACGCCGCGGATGTGTGCCGAGATCCTGGAGGGGATCCGTCGGCTGCGCCTCGACGACTCGCTGCGCGTCCTCATCCTGACCGGCACCGGTCGTGGCTTCTGCACCGGCGGCGACGTGTCACCCGATGCTGGCTTCGCCGACGACCTGACCAAGCAGATCGGCCGCGCGGGAACTGCGCGAAGACTCCCACGCCATCGTCGCGGCGCTGCACAAGCTCGACAAGGCAGTGCTGTGCGGTCAACGGAATCGCCGTCAACGGGGGTCTGACCTTCGCGTTGGCCTGCGACCTGCGAATCGTCGCGCAGAGCGCCCGACTCGGCGACACCAGCGGGCGAGCGGGTCTGCTACCCGACGAAGGCGGCGCTTGGCTGTTCCCTCGCGCAATGGGCTACGACAAGGCGTTTCGCATGGTGGCGTTGTCACAGGTCTACGACTCCGCGACCGCACTCGCGCTGGGCCTGGCCACCGCGGTCGTCCCCGACGAGGACTTGGAGGCCCGGACGCTCGAGATCGCCGGTCGGTTGGCGGTTGCTGCGCCGCTGGCCCTTCGTGCCGTGAAGACCATGATGCGACGCGGGCTGGAAAGCACGCTCGACTCGTCTCTCGGCGATGCGCAGCAGGCCGTCCTCTGGGTTGGTCCCAGCGCCGACGCTGCCGAGGGCAAGGCGGCGTTCCTTGCGCGGCGGCCGCCGAAATTTACTGGTCAGTAGGTCGAACTCGGAATTTCCCCAAACCGTTCTACACCGCCAGCTATACATGTATAGTCAGAGGCAAGGAAAGGACTTCATCGTGGCACTCATCGAGAACAGCGTCGGCGAGCTTCCGTATCAGCTGACCGATTTCGACCAGCATTCCTATGAAGCGGAGGACTGCTTCTCGCGGTTCATGCCGAAGGCGAAGATGGATACCGCGGTACGCACCATCATCGCGCCGAGCGGCCGCAAGATGTTGTTGGCCAACGACCGGATCGTCACCGCGCTCGAGAACGACATGGATCAGGCATACGTACCGGGATCCCTGGTCGAGATGCTGAAGCAACGTGCGTCTGGTGATGCGACCGACGCCGACCGCTTCTACGAGCCGATGCAGCCCGAGTACCTGGACAAGGACGCGCGACTCAAACAGCTCACCGAACAGCAGATCGAGCGGACGATCATGTACCCGGGTGGCTGGGCCCTGTTCGCCGAGCAGTACCTCACTGGAATCGACCCGCTCTACGACAACCTCGAGTCGTTCAACAAGTGGATCGACGAGGACTGGGGCTTTGCGCACCAGGACCGGATCTACGCCCCGGCGATGCTGTCGTTCCGTGACCTCGACCGCGCCGTCGAGGAACTCGAACGCGTTCTGAATGCCGGTGCGCGTTTCATCGTCCTGCCCGCGGGTCCGGCCTACGGCCGCTCACCCGGCGATCCCTACTTCGACCCGATCTGGTCGCGGATCAACGAGGCGCGCGCCGTGGTCTGCTATCACATCTCCGAGTTCCACTACCAGGATCAGGTTGCGTCGCACTGGGGTTGGCAATTGAAGCCACCGTTCCAGTTCTCGGCGTGGCAGTGGCAGAACACCTATGGCGAACGCCCCATCACCGATACCTTGTCGGCGCTGATCTTCGACAACGTCTTCGGACGCTTCCCCAACATCAAGGTCCTGGTGAGTGAGTTCGGTGCCGAGTGGGTACCGCACTTCATCCGGCACATGGACAAGAGTCGCGGGATGGCTCGCGGCGGTCCGTGGCTGGGGGGTCAGCTCACGGAACGACCCAGCACCATCTTCAAGAAGCACGTCCGGGTGGTGCCGTACCCGGAGGACGACACCATCGGCCTCATCGAGAAGCTCGACTCCACCGAAACCTTGCTGATGGGATCGGACTGGCCGCACGCCGAGGGATTGCGCGAACCCGCCGACTTCTGGAACAAGGTCGACGGCCTCGACGAGACGATCAAGCGGGCCTTCCTGCGCGAGAACGGCATGAAACTCAGCAGCGGTATCGTCTAATGCCGCTCGCTTTTCGCCGAGTGTGAACGTCACGACGAAAATCGCCCGAAAACGTCGTGAGACGCACACTCGGTGCGGCAAGGAGGGGTTGCGCGATGGTGGCTGATCAACTGTCCAACGATGAACTGGTGCAGCGCTTTCCGGGTGAACCGATCACCCATGACAACGCTGCGCACTATCGCGGACGCCTACGCCGAGAATTACTGGTCAATCGCTGCGACGACTGCCGACTCTGGCACGCGCCGCCGAAGCCGATGTGCCCGGAATGCTGGTCATGGAACGTCACGCCATTGCCGGTCAGCGGCAACGGTGCGATCTTCATGAACGTGTTCCTGTACCAGGGTCCGCCCGCGCCCGGTGTCGACTACTCGACGCCGTACCCGGTGGTCACCGTGGAGTTGGAAGAACAAGTGGGACTGCGTTTTACCGCGACCGTCGCGGATGCCGACAACGGCGACATTCAGATCGGCAAGGCGGTGCGCCTGGACTGGCGGGACCGTGCTGGCTCGCCGATGCCCGTCTTCGTCCTGACGGGGGCTGACGCGTGAGCCGTTCGACGAGAAACCCGATGAAGGACCAGGTGGCGATCGCGGGCGCATCGACCACCGGTTTCGTCGCGACCAATCTCGAGCGCAGTCAGACGTCGCTGGCCGCAGAGGCCTGCATCGACGTCATCCGCAAGTGCGGTCTGACCGCTGCCGACATCGACGGGATGTGCGGCAGTTGGCCAAACGTCGAGATCCTGCAGTCAACGCTCGGCATTCCCGAGCTCACCTGGTCGGGCAACCCCGCCATCCCGATGGTCGACCACTTCGCGACCGCGGCAGCAGCCGTCCACAGCGGGCTCTGCGAGGTCGCGTTGGTCTACCACGCCGCCTACCGCTCGGCGTGGAACACCAGTTCGTCGCTCAAGGATCCGTTTCGCCGCATCGCGACACCTGGTTTGCTCGACCCGCATCCCGGCCCCGAATCCGTCGCGAACGCCGTGGGTTACACCGCCTGGGCTGCCCGCTACATGCACGAGTTCGGCGCGAACAGTGAAGACTTCGGGCTCGTCGCCATCAACGACCGCACCAACGCCGCGCGCAATCCGGCTGCGGCGAAGCGTGATCCGATCACGATGGACGACTATCTCGCCGCCCGCATGATTCGGTGGCCGCTGCGCATCCTCGACATGGACGTGCCGGTCGACGGGGCCGACGCCTTCATCGTCACGACGGCTGAGCGGGCCCGCGATCTCCCGCTGCCGCCGGTGCTGATCAACGCGGCCGTTCTCGGCCAGGTCGCACACAACGAGGAAGACCAGACCGTCAGCCTGCGCCACCACGGTCAGCAAGTCGTCGTGGACACCCTGAAACGCAAGGGCGACTTCTGGATCGACGACATCGACGTCTACTTCCCCTACGACGGGTTCACTCCCATCACGCTGAACTGGATCGAGAACGCAGGCTGGTGCAAGCCGGGCGAGGCGGGCGACTTCCTGCGTGAGCACTGGGATCAGGAGTCGGGACGCGCGCTGATCAACGGCCGCATCCCGATCAATCCCCACGGAGGGTCGCTGTCCGAAGGTGCCACCCAGGGTTCCGGCCACGTCCGCGAGGCCGTGCACCAACTCCAGGGCGTGGCCGGCGACCGGCAGGTGTCCGACGCCCGTCGGGCATTGATCACCGCGGGCGGATTCTTCTTCAACGCCCAAGGCCTCACTCTGCACACGGGCTGAGTACGTGTCCACCGACACCGTTCTGAACATGTTCCGCAGCACCGTCGCCAAGGCGCCGGCCAGCCCACTGCTGGCGTACTTCGACGAGGTGTTGTCGGCAGCCGACGTAGACCGGGTGTCCGATGCGCTGGCCGTGGGACTGGCCGAGGGTGGTTTCACCCATGGCGACCGCCTAGCGCTGTATACGCAAAACGTCCCGCAGTACGTCGTCGCCTTGCTCGCCGCGTGGAAGCTCGGCGGCATCGCGGTAGCGATCAACCCGATGCTGACTCCGCGCGAGATCGCCAAGCTGATCGCCGATTCGACGCCGAGCACGTTCCTGTCGTTGAGGGAGCTGTACTCGGAGGAGCTTGCGGGGACGTTGGCGGCGTCGTCTGTTCGCCGGGTGATCACCACGAGTGCGTTGGACTTCCAAACCAGTGGCGATACGCGCGTACTTCCCACGGGGCGCATCCCGACACCGGCCGGCACCGAAGACCTGAAAACCCTTGTTGCCCAACATGACGGTGGAGTTCCAGATCCGGTTGAGATCGGTACGGAAGACGTCGCCGTCATCACCTACACCTCCGGCACCACCGGAGCGCCGAAGGGCGCGATGAACACCCATCGGAACGTGGCGACTGGCGGGACCGCCTACCGCGACTGGTTCCGCCTTGACTCGGGAGACGTCGTTCTCGGTGTCGCTCCGCTATTCCACGTCACCGGATTGTCCGGTCACATCGCGGCCGCCATCGCGGCCCGTGCGGCTTTGGTGCTGTCCTACCGTTTCGACGTCGGTGTCACGGTGGACATGATCCGCAGGTACCGAACGACGTTCACTGTCGGCGCCATCACCGTCTTCATCGCGCTGGCCAACTCAGCGGAGGTAACCGCCGACGCGTTGTCGTCGTTGACGAAGATCGCCTCGGGCGGCGCCCCGATCCCGGCAGCCACGGTCGACCGGTTCGAGAGTCAGTTCGGCGTGTACGTCCACAACGTGTACGGAATGACAGAGACCACCTCGCCAGCGCTCAGCGTGCCCATGGAAGCCAGGGCTCCGGTCGGTACGGAGACCGAGGCGCTGTCGGTCGGCGTGCCGGTCCTCAGTGCAGAGGTGCGCGTCGTCGACGAGGCCGGTGCGGCGGTCCCTGTCGGGCAACTCGGCGAACTGGCGGTGCGTGGACCGCAGGTCGTCGGAGGCTACTGGCGCAACGAGGCCGAGACCGCCGCGGCGATCCGGAACGGCTGGCTGCTGACCGGCGACGTCGGCTATGTCGACGACGACGGCTGGTACTACCTGGTCGACCGCAAAAAGGACATGATCGTGGCTAGTGGTTACAAGGTGTGGCCGCGCGAGGTGGAAGACGTGCTGTACTCCTGCGATGCGGTCCTCGAGGCCGGTGTGGTCGGTCTGCCCGATCCGTATCGTGGCGAGACCGTCAAGGCCTATGTGTCTCTGCGCGAGGGGTTTTCGGTGCAGCCGCAAGAGTTGATCGACTTCTGCCGGGCGCGGATGGCCGCCTACAAGTACCCGCGCGAAGTGGAGATCGTCGACGTGATTCCGAAGACCGCGACCGGTAAGATCCTGCGGCGGAGCCTGCGCACGAGGAGTGAATCATGAGCGGCTCCACCGAAGCCGACCACACTGCCCCGGACCCCCGAGGCGACTGGGCGCCCAGCCGGGGCGTGCTGATGAGCTACGCCTACCTAGGCTCCAGCCCGCAGGTGGTCGACCGGACTCACGCGCACAACGTGCTGCGGCTGCGAGAGGACCTGCGCACACCGGCCGGTGCTGTCACGGCGGCCCCCTTGGCCATTGCGATGCTAGACGCCGCGGTCGTCAACGTGGAGTCCATGCACGTGCGGGCTGTGACGCAGGTCGACGTGACCATCGTCGACTGCGCACTCGACGTGGAACGGGTACTGCTGGCTGGGGCGATCACCGCCGAGGCGCGCACGCAGCTGTTCACCGAGGCACGGATCAGCGATGCCGACGACTCGGAGCGTCAGATCGGCTTCGGCTCGGCGAACTGGGCGGTCGTAGGGACGACGCCGCAGCGGTTCTGTTTCCCCGAACCGGCCGGCGAGGTGTCGGGGACCGGTGCACTGCCGCCGCTGTGGCACGCGTACTCGGCTCGGCGACGGTTCGATGGGCTGCTGGAGATTCCGCGGTTGCAGGACGTCGGCGGCGAGCGCCTGCACCATGCCCCGATGCTGGTCGTCGCTGAAGCGGTGGCGCTGGAGCAGGCGGCCGAGACACTGGGCACCGACAAGTTGTCAGTCGATTGCCTGAGTATGACGATGGTGGCGCCTGGAAGGATTGGGCCCTTCGTCGCCACGCCCGTGTTCAGTGCGGTCGACACCGAGACCGTCGGCTGCCGGGTCGAACTTCGCGACGCCGGATGGGACGATTGCCTGGTCGCCGCGGCGTTCGTCCGCATGCAGTCGTACTGAACACGTTTGGCTACTGTGAAGCAATGACCGGACCCACCGTCCCCAAGGCGGCGGAGGTTGCGGTGGCCACCCTGCGGCGACGCATCATTCTCGGCCTGCTCGCCGAGGGCGACGCACTGCCCAGTGAGGATGACCTATTGGTCGAGCTGGGAGTTTCGAAACCCACGCTGCGTCAAGCCATCAGGATTCTGGAATCGGAGTCCCTGGTCACGGTGCGCCGTGGCGCACATGGCGGAATCCAGGTCAGCGTGCCCCGGGTCGAGACGGCTGCCGGCTACGCGGCAACGGTGCTGGAATACCGCGGGGCGACGACGGCGGACCTCTTCGAGGCGGCGGTCGCGCTCGAGGGTCCGTGTGCGGCGATGCTGGCGCGCCGACGCACTCCGGAGCAGCTTGAGCAACTGCGTAAAGCCGCAACGCCGGACACTGGCGTCGTCGATTCCCGACTTCTCCTGCAGCGCGAGAACGACTTTCATCGCGTTGTGATCGAGTTGGCCGGAAACGCAACGCTGCAGGTGCTGTGCGCGATCGTCCGAGAGATCATCGATGCCGCCACCAGTCGGTATCTGACCGGCACGCGATCGGAGGTTCACGGACCGGCCGTCGCGGCCGGTGCGCGTGCACACAGTAGATTCGTCGACCTCGTCGCCAGTCGAGACGCGGAAGAGGCGGAAGCTCTGTGGGGCAGGCACATCCGGGCCACCGCCGCCCGGGTTCGTGATGCGGGCGGCGCCGACAGGGTCATCGACATCTTCGGCTGATCGCGCCGATCAGCTATATGATTTATCGATATGTACCCCCGAGGTGCCGTCCCAAGCCGTAGCTCGTCGGTGGTGTCCGTGCCCAAGGCCAGCGCGCTCATCGCGGCGAACCTGCGGCGTCGGATCGTCACCGGCGATCTGACGCCTGGTCATAGGTTGCCGAGTGAGGCCAGTCTGATGGCGGAGTTCGGGGTGTCCCGGCCGACGTTGCGCGAAGCGTTCCGCATCCTCGAGGCCGAGTCCATCCTCACCGTGGTGCGTGGGCCTCGGGGCGGGGCGAAGGTGTTGGCTCCCGACGGGTCGATGGCCGCGCGGTACACCGGCACGCTCCTGCAGTACCAGGGCACCCCGCTCAGCGACGTCTACCAGGCTCGCACCGAGATCGAGGTGTCGGCCGTCGGCATGATCAAGACCAAGAGGGCCATTCGACCGCTCGATGATCTCGTCTCGAACGGCGACGGCATCGTGGACGATGAGGAAGCGTTCGCCGACTACAGCCTCCGCTTTCACCTCACGGTCGTCGAAAGCGCAGGCAACACCACGTTGGCCGTGCTGGCGCGGATGCTCTTCGAGATCGTCGACACCCACAACGCGCTGTTCATCGCCTCGCACGAACCAGGATTCGAGCGGAACGTCAACAAGACCGCCCAACGCGCCTACCGGAAGCTGGTCAAGCTCCTGCAGGTGGGTGATCGATCTGTGGCGCAACGACATTGGCGTCTTCACCTCGAGGCCGTCGAACGGTTCATGGTCGGTCAATCCGACGCGGCGTTGGTCGAGGTGTTGAGTTGATTTACGCCGTCGGTGTGCCACCGGCGTAGTTCGGCGCGCTGTAGCTTGCCTGCGGCGGTGCGTGGCAGCTCGTCGACGAGGTGGTAGCCGTGCGGACGCTTGTAGCTCGCCAGTCGCGTCTGAGACCACGAATCCAGTTGCATGGCAGTCACATCCGGGTCGCAGACCACGTAGGCGATCGGCACGTGGCCTGCCCGGTCGTCCGGTTGCCCGACGACGCCGGCGTCGTGGACTCCCGGATGCTCCACCAGGACCAGTTCCACCTCGGCGGGTGCGACCTGAAAGCCCGACACCTTGATCATGTCCTTGATCCGGTCCACGATCCGCAGTCGGCCGTCCGGGGAGATGGTAGCGACGTCGCCGGTACGGAACCAGCCGTCCCGGGTGAAGGCGTCGGAGTCGGACCCTGCGTAACCGGACGCCACGCTGAGTCCGCGGACTTCGAGTTCGCCGCCGGCGTCGAGACGGAGCTCGGTACCCATCGTGGCGAAGCCGGGCGAGTCGATCGACCAACGGTGCTCGTCGTGAACCGGATTGAAGGCGACCATCATGGCTTCGGTCATGCCGTATGAGCAGAGGAATCCGACACCGGTCTGGCTGGAGATGCGTTGCGCCAGTTCGCGTGGCACGGCGCTTCCTCCCCACATGAAGAAGCGCAGCGAGGCGAACGTCTTCGCATCGAGGTCGGGCCGTGCGGCCAACTCGTGGGCCACCGCACCGGCCATCGGCCAGATCGTCACGCGGTTATACACGAGGTGCCTCAGCGACTCGTCGAGGTCGAAGCGCCGAAACAGCGTGAGCTCGGCGCCGACGCTGAGCGCAGCAGCTGTCATGGTCGTACCGAAGATGTGGCAGAGGGGCAACGCGACCTGCAGCCGATCGATCTCGCTGAGGCCCAAGTGGTAGGCCAGCTGTTGGATTGCACCACAGAGGCTTTCGTCGGTGTGCACGACGGCCTTCGGCAATCCCGTCGTGCCCGACGAGAACGGCAGGTAGCGTGCCGCGCCCGGCGCGTCGACCGACGCTGGTGCCGACTCAGACCGCGCGTCGGCCAGGGAGTCGACCGGTATCGCAACGCTCAACCCGCTGATCACGTCGGCGAATCGTGGAGCGTAGATCGCGGTGTGGGCCTGCGCTGCCTCTGCAGCACGGACGAGTTCGGGCTGGGTCCAGTACGGGTTGGGCGTGACGAAGGCCGCGCCCAACCGGGCCAGTGCGTACTGGGCGATGAGGTATTCCGGGCCGTTCTCCAGTAGCACCAGTACCCGCGTGCCTTCGCCGACGCCGGCGGCGGCGAGATTCGCCGCCGCCAGGGTGACGCGACAGTGAAGCCGTTCGAAGGACCAGCGCTCACCCTCGAAGGTCAGCGCGGTGCGGTCCGGCCAGCGGGTCGCCGCGTCGTCGAGGAGTCCCGCGAATGTCACCGTTGGCGCGTCCGCCGTCGCTCGCCTGCTCCGGGAACGGATTCGCCCCAGGCCATGTGGATCTCGGGAATCCGGGTGTCGTCGACTCGGTGCATGAAGCCCTCCTGCTGGGGGTTGGGCATCTTGCCGAGGCCCTGCATCCGGCCTTCGGGATCGGGCTCGCATACCCACCGCACGCCGTCGATCTCGTAGTTGATGCCGTCATGCCAGTAGCCGTCGTCGGCCCGCGTGATGACGGCATCCATCGTGCGAGCCGAGCTGACGTTCCCGGCGCTGTCGGCGACCACGCCGACGTGGAAGTCGCCCTGCCCGAACAGGAAGTGGCCCACCTCGAAGGTGCCGTCGTCCCACTTGTTCGCCCACGAGTACCAGGTCAGATACTCAGCGGCCAGCAGCGGATCCCGGTTGACGTACAGCTGACCACCGGGTGGCATCCACGCTTCCTCCCAGAAGAGGAAGCCGCGCACCGGCTTGCCCAACAGTTGGCCGTCGACGAGCCAGGTGTGGCTGATGTAGAGCAGCGAAGCCTCCTGCCCCGGCACGTACCACTGCAGGGGCGGAACCACGATCTGGCCGGTGACGTCGAGAATGTCCTCCTCGGTATAGGAGAATTCGTTCTCGGACAGCACCAGTTCCATCTTCCGCCCGGGTGCGCGGTCGGCAGACGCCAGTCGGACGGCGTCCTCACCATGCGGGTGTCGTTTGACGTCGTTGCTGTCGGCAGCACCGCGCGGTTCCCGCCGCAGCTGGAGCTGCCCCTTCTCGGTGCCGCTGGAGACGACGAGAAGCTTACCGCCGAGGGACTTTCCGTCACCCTGCGCAGCCCCGGCGGGAGCAATGCGGCGCATTACAGAGTACAGCACGCCGTCGTCGTCGCGAAGGGTTCCCCACATGTAACCGGCCTCGCGCTGCAACCCGAGGATCGGCTCGTCGGAGAGGAACTCCGCCGCGTCGAATCTGCGTCCGGAGGCCAGGGCGGCGTGATTGAAGCTACCCGTCGAGCCGAGCTCGACGGCGGGGCCGGAATACGTTGTCACCATTAGGTTCTCATCCAATCTCTTGTCAGATAGCTCCGCTGGCGCGAAGCTGGGCTATCTCGTCCGAGGTCTTGCCGAGGAGCTGGGTCAAGATGTCGTCGGTGTGCTCACCTAGAAGCGGTGGCGGGGTGTACGTCGTCGTCGGGGCATCCGGGTTCCGGATCGGGCTGGCGATCAGGTCGATGGGCCCGGCGGTCGGGTGCTCGATCGTGGTGCGCAGACCGCGGTGCTGAACCTGCGGGTTGGCGAACACCGCCTCCATCGTGTTCACCGGGCTGACCGGGACGTCGGCCGCCTCGAGGGTGGCGACCCAGTGGGACACGGAGCCGTTGGCGAAGATGGCGTCGAGTGTCTGTAGGACGAGATCGCGGTTGGCGATGCGAGCCGACACCGTCGCGAAGCGGGAATCGTCGACGAGGTTGGGTCTGCCGAGCGCCTTCGCCAGTGCCGACCACTGGCCCGCCGTGCTGGCGACGACGAAGATCTCACCGTCCTCGCAGGCGAAGGCCTGCGACGGAATGCCGCCGAACCCACCGTTGCCCCGACGGGGCGCGGCGACCCCGGAGACCAGGAAGTTCTGGGCGTAGTGCGACAGTGCGGCCACCCCACAGTCGAGGAGGGCGAGATCGATGAATTGGCCACGCCCGGTGACGTTGTCGCGATTGCGAAGGGCCGCGAGGATGGCGGTCGAGGCATACAAGCCGGTCAGGATGTCCACCATCGAGACCCCGACCTTCATGGGTCCCGCGCCGGGTTCGCCGTCGGGAATGCCCGAGACGCTCATCATGCCGCTCATCGCTTGGAAGACGCCGTCGTAGCCGGCGCGGTCGGCATACGGACCGTCCTGGCCGAAGCCCGTCACCGAGCAGTAGACGAGTCGCGGGTTGACCTCGGCCATCGACTGGTAGCCGAGGCCGTACTTGTCCAGCACGCCGTGGCGGTAGTTCTCCACCAGCACGTCGGATTTCGCCGCTAGCTCGCGGATCAGGTCGGCACCCGACGTGGAGGCATGATCGACGGTGATCGACCGCTTGTTGCGGTTGGCGCTGAGGTAGAAGCCGGACTCCGCACCACCGGGCTCGTCGAGAAATGGTGGACCGTACTGGCGGGCGTCGTCGCCGGTTTCGGGCCGCTCGACCTTGATCACGTCGGCGCCAAGGTCGCCGAGGAGTTGAGTGGCGAAGGGCGCAGCCAGAATCCGGCTCAGATCGAGTACCCGGACGCCCGCAAGTGGACCGCCCATTAGCGGGCCGGTTTCGGCTCGCGCGGCATGCCGAGCACACGCTCGCTGATGATGTTCTTCTGGATCTCACTGGTTCCGGCGTAGATGGTCTCGGCGCGGGCCCGGACGAAGGCGCGGCGCAGGCCGGTCGACACCTGATCGGGGCCGGTCTCCCAGGCGGTGCCGAGAAGGGCGTCCGGACCCAGGACGTCCATGGCGAGTTCGGTGAACGACTGGTGCCACCGCGACCAGTAGTACTTGCCGATCGACGCCTCCGGCCCGAACTCACCGTCAGTGAGCGCGCGGGCCAACGTTCGAGTGTTGTTGTAGCCCATGATCTCCAGCCCGATGTAGGCGTCGACCAGGCGATCCCGCAGCAGCACGTCCTCGGTCGCACCACGTTGCTTGGCCAATGCGCGGAGTTCGCGCATCTCACGGACGAAGGAGAACTGGTAGTTCAGCACCGAGGTCGCCCGCTCGTGCCCGAGCGTGGTCATCGCGGCGGACCACCCCGTTCCCGGGGCCCCGATCACGTTGTCGGCCGACGTCCGCGCGTCGTCGAGGAAGACGCTGTTGAATCCGCTGTCGCCGAGCATCGTGCGGATCGGCGTCACCTCGACGCCCGGTTGGTCGAGTGGGATCAGCATGTACGACAGGCCGGCATGGCGCACCGAACCTGGCTCGGTGCGGACGATGGCGAAGATCCAGTCGGCGTGCTGGGCGAACGTGGTCCAGATCTTCTGCCCGGACACCACCCAGTCGTCACCGTCACGGCGCGCTCGGCAGGCGACGTTGGCCAGGTCGGAACCGGCTTCGGGCTCGGAATAGCCCTGGCACCAAACCACTTCGGCTCGCGCCATCGGCGGCAGCAGTCGCTGCTTCTGTTCCTCCGTGCCGTGGGTCAGGGCGGCCGGCGCCATCAGCGTCTCGCCGTGGAAGGCCGCCCGCGGCGGCGCTCCTGCGCGCGCGTACTCGAAGGCGAACACGATCTCTTGGGACAGGGTGGCCTCCCGCCCGCCGTACTGACGGGGCCAACTCAGGCCCAACCAGCCGCCCGATGCCAGCTCGGCCTCCCACGCCCTGCGGAGCTCCCAGTTGTCGTCATCGTCCGGACCGCCACGGTGTGTCTGGTTGCGGAACTCGCCGACCAGGTGCTCGGTGAGCCAGGTGCGAACTTCGTCGCGAAACTCCACGTCGGCATCGGACAGGGGGAGCTCCGAGATCTCGTCCATCGGTGCGACCATACATGTATAGTACAATCAGTTACCGATATAGACGAGCGCCTTGAGACATTCGGTTTCACGATCAACGACGAGAGGATGCGGGTGGACGAGCTCCTGTGGTCGGTTCAGGATGGCGTCGGGACCATCACGCTGAATCGACCGGACAGTCGAAACGCGTTCACCTTCCCGATGATTCACGAGTGGGAACGGCTGCTGCGCGACGCCAGGACCAATGACGACGTCCGGGTGATCGTGTTGACGGGGGCAGGTGATCGTGCCTTTTGCTCCGGAGTGGACCTGAGCGCCATCTCCAACGCCGACCCAAACCTCACGCCACTGGAGCGCAAGTCGCAACTGCACGAGGAGATCCACCGGATCGCCTTTGCACTCGAAGACCTCGACAAACCCGTCATCGCCGCCATCAACGGCGTGGCCGTTGGCGCCGGCCTCGACATGGCGCTGATGTGCGATATGCGCATCATGTCGACGTCGGCCAGGGTGTTCGAGGGGTACGTGAAGGTGGGCCTTACGCCAGGTGACGGCGGGTCCTACTACCTGCCCAGGATCGTGGGCACCGCAAAGGCGCTGGAACTCCTGCTCACCGGTGACTCCGTCGACGCCGAGGAAGCGATGCGCATCGGGCTGGTCAACAGGATTGCCGCGCCAGAACTGCTCGCGGAGGAGACCGCCCGTTTCGCTCGTTCGATCGCCGACCACGCCCCCGTCACCGTGCGGATGATCAAGCGAGCCACCTACCAGTCCGCCAACACCGACCTGCGCACCGCGCTCGACCTCGTCTCCTCGCACTTCGCGGTGGTCGCGGCCACCGAGGATGCCGCCGAGGCGCTGCAGGCGATGAAGGACAAGCGAGCCCCGCAGTACCGCGGGCGATAGGGAGTCTTACCGTGACCGAAACAGAGGACGCCGAGGTCTTCGACGCGTGGATCAACCTGCCCTACCTACCCGGTGAGGTGACGCCGGATCCGTCGGTGGTGGCGCGCTTCAAACGCGGCAACAGCGCGTACGAGGGCGGCGAGACGATGGCCGACGTCGTCGCCGAGATGGACCGGCTCGGCATCTCCGGTGGCGTGCTGTCGAAGGCGCCCCGCGACATCACCCCGCCCTTCGTGCATGGCACCAAGACCGGGGAGGCGGTGCTTCGTGAAACGTGTGAGCGCTTGGCCGTCTTCCAGAAGGAGTACCCCGGACGGTTCGTGACCTCGGTCGGCATCGATCCGCGACTCGGTTACGAAGCGTCGCGGCATGTGCGAATCGCCGTGCAGGAGTATGGGATCAAGTGTGTCCGGATGATCCCGATGTTCACCGGCATCGCCATCGACGACAAGCTGGCGTATCCGCTGTACACCGCGGCCTGCGACGAGGGCGCCGTCGTGTCGATCAACGTCGGGGTTCCTGGCCCGATGAAACCCGCCAAGCTGCAGCGCACCATCCTGGTCGATGAAGTGGCGCTGGCGTTTCCGGAGTTGGTCATCGTGATGAGTCACCTCGGTGACCCGTGGATTTCCGAGACCGTCGCGATGCTGATCAAGCATCCCAACGTCTATGCCATGACCGCGGGTTGGGCGCCCAAGTACGTCTCCGAGGACATCCTGAAGTTCGCGCAGAAGCGCAACCCCCGCAAGCTGATGTGGGCGTCGGACTACCCGATCCTGCCGTTCGACCGCACGATCACCGAGGGCCGCGCCCTGTCGCTGACCGGGGAGAGCCGGACCGGCTACCTCGGCGCGAATGCGCTGAGCGTCTTCGGCCGCCCAAACTGAAGGAGTAAGAATGCGTTTGCATGACGGCCGCGTTGCGGTGATCACCGGTGCTGCTGGTGGGATCGGGCGCGAGCACGCACTGGAATTCGCCAGGCACGGCGCCAAGGTCGTCGTCAACGACGTCGGCCCGGCCCAGGCCGTCGTCGACGAGATCGTCGCCGCCGGCGGTGAAGCCGTCGCCAACACCGACGACATCTCCGACTGGGATGGCGCCAAACGTCTCGTCGACACGGCCTTGGACACCTTCGGTGACCTCCACGTGCTCGTCAACAACGCAGGCATCCTGCGGGACAAGATGTTCGTGAACATGGACATCGACATGTGGGATGCGGTGATCCGGGTCCACCTGCGCGGGACGTTCGCCCCGACCAAGCACGCGGTGGCCTACTGGCGCGAGAAGCACAAGGCCGGCGACCCGGTCTCCCATCCGCGGGTGGTCAACACGTCCTCGCCGTCCGGCCTGTACGGCAACCCCGGCCAGTCCAACTACGGTGCGGCCAAGGCTGCCATCGCCTCGTTCACCGTGATTCTGGCCGACGAACTGAGTCGGATGGGTATCACCGTCAACGCCATCGCACCGAGCGCCCTGACCCAGATGACGCAGGGGCTGGAAACCTACGTCGCGCGTCTCAAGGAGATCGAGGAGACGACCGGTTTCGACGCCGGCTCCCCGGCCAACATCTCGCCGCTGGTCGTGTGGCTGGCCTCGGGGGAGGCCGCGGAGATCACCGGCCGGGTCTTCAACGTCAAGGGCGGGACGATCTCCGTTGCCGAAACATGGATGGCCGGCCCTGGTGTCGAGCAGGAAGCCCGTTGGGCGGCAGACGAACTCGGCTCGGTGATCCCGGACCTGGTCGCGAAGGCACGGCCCAATTCGGACGGCTCCGGTAAGCCCCGTGCCTGACGGGATCACCGTCGAGCGGGACGGCGCGACCGGCGTGATCTGGCTGGACCGGCCCGACCGCGGCAACGCGTTCACCTCGGCGATGCAGATCGAGCTCCATCGTCGGCTCCACGACCTCGACGCCGACGAGGTGATCCGCGCCATCGTCGTCACCGGCCGCGGACGACATTTCTCCACCGGCGCCGACATGGAACCCGGTGGCGCCAACTTCGCCTTCGACGACGAACGGCACCAGGCGGCGCGGACGGAGATGGGTGCGCGCCCGCGACCGTGGCAGCTGCGGACACCAATCATCGGCGCGCTCAACGGATCGGCCGTCGGCATCGGCCTCACCTTCCCCGTGCAGTGGGACATCCGGATCGTCAACGAAACGGCGAAGTACGGCTTCGTCTTCACCCGGCGCGGCCTGATCCCCGAACAGAACTCGCTGTGGCTGCTACCGCGGCTCGTCGGATTCGGTCGGGCCACCGACCTGCTGCTGACCGGGCGGATCTTCTCCGGTGCCGACGCGCACCAGTACGGGCTGGCGGCCGAAGCGCTACCCGGCGATCAGGTGCTCGATCGGGCGCTGGCCATCGCGGCCGAGATCGCGACGACGACGGCCCCGGCCGCGGTCGGGGTGACGAAGCAACTGGCCTACGAACTCCTTGGCGAAACCGACCGCGAGGCCGCGTTCTACCGCGAGTGGGAGACTTTCCGCTGGTTTGGCCGCCAGTCCGATTCGGGCGAGGGAGTGGCCTCCTTTCTCGAGCGTCGAGCGCCCGAATTCACGCTGTCCAAGCACATTTTGCTACCTGATACCGACCGTGGCTGGAGCTTTGATGAGTGATAGAAGATGACCGACACCGTGCTGTACGACGTCGACCCGCAGGGTGCGGCGCTGCTGACGCTGAGCCGCCCGGACCGGCGGAATATGTGGACGGCACAGATGGAGACCGAGTTCTACGACGCCCTCGACCGAGCGGCTGCCGACGCGAACGTGCGGGTCATCGTGGTGACCGGTGCGGGCGCGTCCTTCGTGCCGGGACTGGATCCCGCCGTGCTCGCCGGCCTGACGTCGGGTTCGGCGTACACGTCCAACCGGCGACCGCAGACTCATGCCACCACCATTCCCAAGCCCGTCATCGGCGCGATCAACGGGTCGTGCGCGGGTATCGGCATGGCGCAGGCGTTGATGTTCGACTACCGATTCGCAGCTAGGGGCGCCAAGTTCAGCACGGCCTTTGCTAAACGCGGCCTACCCGCGGAGGACGCCACCGCCTGGATCCTCACCCGGCTGGTCGGTCCCGCGCACGCGTTCGACCTGCTGGCGACCGGGCGGGTGTTCCTTGCCGAAGAGGCAGCCGAACTCGGAGTGGTACAACGACTCTCGGATGACGGTCACGTCGTCGATGATGCCATGGTGTTCGCCCACGAGTTGGCGACGAACGTGTCCTCCGTCGCGATGGCAATGATCAAGTCGCAGATCTGGCGGGACAGCGAGACCACGTTGGAGGCGGCCCGTATTCGCGCGCAGTACCTGCTCAAGTTGGCGAAGGAGCAGCCCGACTTCGCCGAGGGCACGGCAAGCCTGACCGAGAAGCGTCCACCCGCCTTTGGGCCCTACTCTCCGTTGCACTTCTGATGAGTGCAGGTGATCCCGAGTTCCGGGACGAGGTTCGCACCTGGCTGGCCGAGCACCTGGTCGGTGAGTTCGCCGAGCACCTCGGTGTCGGCAGTCCCACCGACGACACCGCCTGGGACGTTCGGGTCGCGTGGGAACACGAACTCGCCGCGGGCAATTGGCTGGGCCTGACCTGGCCGAAGGAGTACGGCGGCCGAGGCCTCGGCTTGGCCGAGGAGATCGTCTTCGAGTACGAGTACGCGCGTGCGGCGGCCCCGGCCCGGGTGAACACCCAGGCCCTGGAACTGCTGGGCCCGACGCTGCTGGCGTTTGGCTCCGACGAGCAGAAGCAACGGTTCCTGCCCAGAATTCTTGCCGTGGAGGAGATGTGGGGCCAAGGCTTCTCTGAGCCAGGGGCGGGCTCCGATCTCGCGTCGGTGCGTACCAAGGCACGACTCGACGACGATGGCTGGCACGTCGATGGCCAGAAGGTGTGGACGACCTTCGGTGATCGGGCGGATTGGCTCTACGTGCTGTGCCGCACCGATCCGGATGTCTCGCTGCGGCACCGCGGACTCTCCCTATTGCTCATCCCCGTCGCGCAGCCCGGCGTCGAGGTCCGGCCGATCGAGAACGTCACGCGGTCACTCGAATTCAGCGAGTGCTTCTTCAACGACGCCCGTACCGGCGACGACATGGTGGTCGGCGGCATCGGTAACGGGTGGTCGGTGGTGATGGCCACGTTGGGCATGGAACGCGGAAGTGCTCTGATGCCGATGCAATTGGCGGTGGAGCGCGAAGTGAACGATCTCGTCGAGGCAGCCAAGCGAACCGGCGCGCGCGACGACCCCCGGATCCGGCAGCGCCTCGTCGACGCGGTGATCGGCGTGCACGTCATGCGGTCGACCAATATGCGCGTCGTGTCCGACCTGCTCGACCCGCGTGGTGGAGCCGCAGGCAAGGCGACGGCGGCGGCCGCCGCCGCGAGCAAGCTGTTCGCGTCCACCCATCATCAGCGGCTGGGCGAGCTGGCCGTCGAGATCCTAGGCCCGGAGTCCGTCTTCGACGCTCAGGGCGAGTCCGCCTGGGCGCGAAAACTGTTCCTGCTCAGCCGAGCCGAAACCATCTACGGCGGGACGTCCGAAATCCAGCGCAACATCATCGCCGAGCGCGTGCTCGGCTTACCCCGCTGATGCCGAAAGACACGAGGAGTCAACGATGGCATTGATCACCACCGACGAGCAGGAGTCCCTCCGCGAGGTGATGAAGGCGTTCCTCGCCAGGTACTCCAGTGAAGAAGCCGTACGTGCGGTGATGGACGGCCCCGACGGCTACGACGCGAAGGCCTGGCAGATGGCGGCCGAGCAGATCGGTGTTCAGGCCCTGGCCATTCCCGAGGACATGGGTGGTGCCGGCTACGGCTTCGACGAACTCGCGATCGTGATGGAGGAGGCGGGCCGAGCCCTGTTTCCCGCCCCGCTGATGTCGACGGCCGTTCTGGCCACCAGCGCCCTGCTCGCCGTCGGTGGTCCGCAGGCTCAGGAGTATCTGGGGCGAATCGCGGTGGGTGAGCTGATCGCGACGGTCGCGGTGTCAGAGGCGCTGCTGCACTGGGATCCGGCTGACGTCACCACGGTCGCCGAGACTGCCGGCGCCGACTGGCGACTGTCCGGAACGAAGCCGTACGTGCTGGACGGTGGGCAGGCCGGGTTGATCATCGTCGCCGCCCGCAGCACAGCCGGTATCTCGTTGTTCGCCGTCGAGTCCGGTGCCGACGGTATGACGGTCGACCCACTGGATTCGATGGATCAGACTCGCAGGCTCGCGCGGGTGAGCTTCGACCACACGCCGGCGACGCTGCTCGGAGAGGACGGAGCCGGGTGGGAGGCGCTGGCGGGCGTCTATGACCAGGCGTTGGCGGCGCTGGCGTGCGAGCAGGTCGGCGGTGCGCAGGCCGCACTGGACATGACCGTGGCGTACGTCAACATGCGTCAGCAGTTCGGTCGACCGATCGGCTCGTTCCAAGCGATCAAGCACCGTTGTGCGGACCTTTTGGTCGAGGTCGAGTCGGCCCGGTCGGCAGCCGCCTACGCGAGCACGGCGGTGGCGGCCGGGGCGGACGACGCGCCGGTGGCCGCGGCGATAGCCAAGGTGTACTGCTCGCGGGCGTTCTATCACGTGGCGGCCGAGTGCATTCAGATGCACGGCGGGATTGGGTTCACGTGGGAACACCCGGCGCATCTGTACTTCAAGCGGGCGAAGAGCTCTGAGGCATTATTCGGCTGGCCGTCACACCACCGGGAGCGCATCGCCACCCTGATCGGGCTTGGCTAGTACCCGAATTGGGCACTCAAACCCGCGCTGGGGGTCAGCCGTGCATCGACGATGCGGGAATGCCCGGCCGCAATTATCAGCTAGGTCAGAAACGTTCTCTTTACTGAGCTGAATATTGTTTCAGCTATCGCACCTCGTTCGAACCGTGTGCATAGCCTTCCGAAATTAGCCTGGGAGTCTCGGGGGAAGGAATGCTCACATGGCGTCCACACGTCACAAGCGCGCTCGCGCAGCCGGACCGCCACCCTGGGCATTGCCACCGCAACCGTCACGGCATTGGCGATCGGCGCAGCACCGTTGCCACTGGCAAACTCAGCAACGACGCCGGGTTCGTCGGGTCTGCCGCCCATGCTGTTTGCGCCGGAAGCACCCGACCCGGCGCCGATCCCCGATCTCACCTTCGGTCTCGGACCGCGCGGGGACGAGGCGTTCCAGACGTACGGGGCGCAGCTGGAAAACGGCCTTTCTCAACAACGTCAACCTGGCCGGATTACTCGAGTGCCTCGGCGTCGACCCCGAGACCGGCATTACGTCGGCATCGGTCCGGTGGCCCTGCTTCAGGCGTTAAGGGGGCGGCCCGGCGTTACGGACGCCGACAAGCTCATCCTGGATCCATTGATCCTGACCGTCCAGGGGATCTTCGGTGATGCCGGCGCGGTTGACGTGCGCATCCCCATCGTCACCGACTTTGGGCTTGGCGCGTTCGCCGCGGGTCAGGCCTAGCCGCAGATCGTCGTGGAATTGGCCAACCAGCCCGGCGGTGCGAACAACGTGGGCACCGACCCTCTGGCCGGCAGTCTCACGATCCCGATGATCCTGCTGCGCAACCCCGGTTGCGCGAACGGCGGACTGTTCGCGCGCTTCTACCCGCAGGCCGGACTGCTCGGCATCGACACCGTCACGCCCGACGCCGAGGCGAGCAGCAGTTCCGATGGCATCGGACTTAGCATCCCGGTCGGCAACACCGGCATCGTGCTCGGCGATGCCAACCTGATTCCGGTCAAGATCGACGGCACGGTCGAGTACCACCCGCTATCCGACGTGCCCGCCTGGCCGAATCCGGTCTCGGTCGCGAATTCGGCTGCCGCACTGCTGTTCCCGACATACCTCCTGCGCGGAATCACGGCCGCAAGCCTCACCCAGGTGCTCGACTGCCAGTTGAGAGGCAACTCGCTGCGGCCTTTGCGAACACCAGCGGCCCGCTTGCCCCGAACCTGTATCTCACCGTTCCGGTCAACAACGCCCTGTCCTTACTCGAACCGGTCAAGCTGCCGATCGACGTCATCATCCTGTTCACCGGCGCGAACCTGAACAATCCGATCGCCACCGCGCTGGAGCCGGCGCTCACCACCCTGACGAACCTCGGCTATACGGCTGTGAAACGCACTGTCGTCAAGGGCATTCCGATATACGACCGCGCGCTTGATCAGGGCAACGTGATCACGCCGTTCGGCTCGCTACCCTCCGGCATCGACTGGGGACAGGTGCCGGGCGAGCTCTCGGTCCAGCTCGCGTCGGGTATTCAGAAGGCGATCGCCGGCGGGATCGTCAGCAGTACACCCGTCGTCAATCCGTTGGCCGTACTGGCCAACCTGCTCGTCACCTCAACGGGACTGCCCGGCGCAGCCAAAGCGGTGAGCCCCCTCGGCGGGATCGCCGATCTATCCGGGCTCACCAGCAGCGCGGTCAGCGCCGCCAGCATTGCGGTCCCCTCGGTTACGCAGATGCCTGCTCCTGCGGCTCGGAGCGCCGCGAAGGTCTTGGTGGACAAGGATGTCAAGACCGATGTCGACACCGACGTCGACACCGACGTCGACGACGCCCCCAAACCGGCTTCCCAGCCCGCTGAGCCCGTCACGCCCCCGTCGACGGCGTCGAGAAGGGCACCCAAGGCCTCGACAAGATCGTCACGGATGGCCATGAGTAGATCGAGAAGGACGTGCCAGGACAGTGTGCATGACACCGTCAAGTCGGTGGCCGGCGACGGCAAGACTGCCGACAAGCCCGCTGAAAAGACTGATGACAAACCAGCCGACAAGCCCAGCGACTAACGCTCGCCGAGCGCACGCTTGTTGATGGCGTTACTCCCATTTCGCGTACACAAGCGTGCACTCGACGGCCCCAGGCCCTGTTCAACCGAGGACGGGAAACCTACGCGCTGAGGCCAACTCGTCCAGCGCCTTCTGCATCACCGAACGGACGTAGGCGTCGACGACGGCGGGATCCGCGTCCACCCCGAACTGCTCGACCACGTCGATCGGTTCGAGTGTCTTGGTGACGATCTTCGTCGGCAGGGGCAGGTTCACCGGCAGCAGCATGCTGAGGCCGAACGGAAAGCCCAGAGTGATGGGCAGGATGTCGGACCGGATCAACTTCTTCAGCCCCAACCGACGCGCCAGCCAACCGCCCCGACTGAGATAGATCTGGTTCTCCTGCCCACCGATGGAAACCATCGGAACGATGGGCACCCCGGCAATCAGTGCGGTCTTCACGTACCCGGTGCGGCCGTTGAAGTCCACCGTATTGGCTACCGCCGTGGGCCGATAGGCGTCGTAGTCGCCGCCGGGAAACACCACGACGACACCTCCCGCACGAAGTGCCGCGGCAGCGTTGTCCCTCGTGGCCCGAATGAATCCGGTGCCCTCGAGCAGTTGCGTCTGCGGCCCCTGGAAGAGCAGGTCGTGGCTCAGGGTGAACACCGGGCGGACATAGCCGAACGTGTCGTAGAAGTCGATGGCGAACACGGGGACGTCGACCGCGATCAGTCCGCCGGAGTGGTTGGACACCACCAACGCGCCGCCGGCGGGGAAGGAGTCCAGACCCTGCACCTCGGACCGAAACCAGCCCTTGGCGATGGGCCGGACCAGCGTCATGAACCGCTTGGTCAGCACAGGGTCCCACTGCGTTACGGGGGACGACCCGGTCTCCTCGATTGTCATGTCAATTCCTCGCTGTCAAGGTCTAGGCCGGCGCCATTGCCGTCTCGATCACCGTGAGTTGGATGGAAAGATCTGCTACTGAACGAATCTCGATGAAGGCACGGACCATCGCCTCGGTCACTTCATGGGGATCCCGGACGGTGACGTCGTCGGCGAGTACCGAGATGTTCAGCTGATCGGCGTAGCTCCACACGGTGATGTTGATTCCCGCGCCGGCCATCAGCGGGCCGACGGAGTAGATCTCGGTCATCGGCGCGCCGGAGATGCTGCCGCGTTCACGAGGCCCCGGAACGTTGGAGATCGGTAGGTTGAACAGCTTGTTCTGTGCACTACTGGCAGCCATCCGGCGAAATGCGAAGGGCGCGAACGGTGGCGGGAGATACGCGGACCACCGTCCGGGTATCTCGGGGCCCAGCAATTGGTACTTCTCCTTGGCTATCCCCGAGCCGACCTTGGTGAGATGGACCCGTTCGCCTGGGTCGTCGACGTCTACCGGCAGCGAGACGAAGATGCCGCTGAGTCGGTTGCCCGTGATGCGGTCTGGCGAGGTGTCGGTAGCCGCGGCGACCGAGGTGATGATCGGTTGGTCGGATTTTCCCTCGTAGCGAAGCCTCAGTTCGCGCAAGCCCCCGGCCGCCATGGCCAGCACCAGATCGTTGATCGTGATGCCCAGCGCGTTCTTGGTCTCCTTGACGTCGGCCATGGCGAGGGTCGCGGTCGCGAAGGTGCGGGTGGGCGAGACCACGTGGTTGATGAAGGTCTCGGGTGGACGAAAATTTCGCGCCAGCGCGGGATTTCGGTCGCGCTCGTTGGAGCGGCGACGGATCCGCGATACGCCTCCTGCGGTGTTCTTGACCAGGCGGGGGAGTCTGGCGATCTGTCGCACGTGGTCGCGTCCGGCCTCGCGCAACATCTCACTGGTCGACGGCCGTGAGTCGGGTTGGTAGGGACGTTCGTCATCGCTAGCGAAGGGTCGTGGGTCCATCGCCTTGGCCAGCAGGTTGGAGGACGCCACTCCGTCGGCCAGCGCGTGGTGGAGCTTACAGATCACCGCGAACCGATCGTGGGCCATGCCCTCGACGAAGTGGAACTCCCACAACGGGCGGGACCGATCCAGGGGCGTGCTCGCGAGCTCTCCGATGAGCTGGTTGAGTTCCCGTCGGCCGCCCGGGCTGCGAACCCGAGCCCGCCGGACGTGAAAGTCCAGATCGACCGGCACGTTCTCGAGCCACATCGGATGGTGGAACTTGAAGGGAATGTCCACCAGTTGATAGCGGAGCGGGTCGAGGCCGGGCAGGCGCTTGCGTACGGTCCGCTCGAAGAGCTCGAAGCTGTAGTCGCCGTCGAAGCCCGCCGCGTCGACGACTGCCACCTTGATGGTGTGCATGTGAATGTTCGGCGTCTCGCTGTACAGCATCATCGCGTCCCAGCCGGACAGCCGCTTCATCGCCGGGCGTGCCCGGCGTACTCGACCGGATGCACTGTGCGATCTCGGTGAATTGCGTTGAGGAAGAGCCCGATTGCGGTTGCCGCCGAGGCCGTGCGGGCACCGTCGGTCATGTCAAATCCATGGTGCGCTCCGCGCAGTTCCAGGTAAGCCACGGGCTGGGTGGAGGTCGCGCGTAGCTTCTCGACGAACTCCTGAGCTTGCGCGACGGGGATCAACCCGTCCGCGGTGCCGTGCACGACCATGAAGGGCGGTGCATCCCGGTGGACGCGAGCGATGGGGGAGGCGGCCCGATAGATATCGGGATGGCGAGTGATGCGCCGCTTGACCACGACGCTCTCGAGAAACTCGATGAACCGCTTGCGGTCGGGCGTCGACTGGTCCTCCCAGTCGTACCGGCCGTAGATGCCGACGACGGCATCTACGGAAGTGTCGGCACCAGCGGTCAATTCGGTCTCGAAGGTAGGATCGGACGGGGTGAGTCCCGCCAACGCAGCGAGGTGCCCACCGGCCGAGGTGCCTGCGATCGCCACGAAGTTGCGGTCGCCGCCGACGTGGTCGACGTTGGCTCGGGCCCACGCGATCGCAGCCTTGACGTCCTGGATGTGACGCGGCCACGGATGGTGAGGCGCCACCCGGTACTCGACCGACAGACAGATCCAGCCGAGTTCGGCCAGGTGTGACATCAGTGCGTAGCCCTGCAGAATGCGGCCTCCATGAATCCACGCGCCTCCCGGCACGAAGACGAGCACCGGCACTGGGCCGTCCGGAAGTTCCTTGCGTCGCCACACGTCGAGGACCTGCGTGGGCGCATCGCCGTAACGCACCCCTCGTCGGTAGAGGTGGCGACGGCGGTGCTCGGCCGCCTTCCACATCGGAGCGGTTCGCTCGGCCCTGGGCCAGTTGATGTCGAGGTCGGCGTCTGGAATGACGCCGCGCAATGCCTCTTCTGCTTGGGTGTGAGTCCGGCGACGCTCGAGTTGCCGCAGTTCGAGCGTTTCGCGCGCGAGCCGCTTGCGCCACGCGGCGGACATCATCTCCGGTGCATGGCGGTACCCGAGCGCGCCGACGGCGGCCAAGGCACCGAACGGTTCCAAGTGGCGTCCCACCAACGGGATCGAGGCGTAGGAATCACCCGCAGCGACGACGTAGTCCATGGCCCTGGCGTGCCGAAACCACCGCACCCGCGAGCAGATGCTCGAGCGTGACTGTACGGCGTAGCGCGTCAAGTCCATGGACGCGACCTTACCTGTATAGGAACCAGCTGCTGATGGAGTTCACGAAAGCTCTAGCTATCCATCGGCGTGATCGGCGAGCAATGCGTGCAGGTCCTCGCGGACGATCTTCCCCGTGGTGCCGCGGGGTAGCTCGTCGAGTACGGTGACGTCGCGAGGCACCTTGTAGTTGGCGAGGTGGTCCCGCACGTGCTGCTTGAGGACGCCGGCGTCGGCCGACGACCCGTTGCGCAACACCACGAATGCGACGAGGCGTTGGCCGTACTTCTCGTCGTCGACGCCGAGCACGGCGGCCTCGGCCACGTCGGGGTGCGTGGCGAGCGTCTTCTCCACTTCGATGGGGTAGACGTTCTCGCCGCCCGAGACGATCATCTCGTCGTCCCGGCCGATTACGAACAGCCGACCGGCGTCGTCCACGTAGCCGACATCGCCGGAGGCCATGAAGCCGTCGTGGAAGTCCTTCGTCTTCCCCGAGGTGTACCCGTCGAACTGGGTGGTGTTGTGCACGTAGATCTGGCCGGTCTCGCCGACCTCGACCTCGTGTAAGTCTGCGTCGAGGATTCGGATTTGCGTGCCCACTGCAGGTTTCCCCGCGGTATCGGGGGCGGCCCGCAGGTCCGTGGGCGTCGCCGTGGCGATCATGCCCGCCTCGGTTGCGTTGTAATTGTTGTAGATGACGTCGCCGAATTGATCCATGAAGGACGTGACGACGTCCGGCCGCATCCTCGAGCCCGATGCGCTTGCGAAGCGCAGGGTCTTGCAGCTGTACTTGTTTCGGACCTCGTCGGGAAGATCCATGATGCGATCGAACATCACCGGCACGACCGCCAGGCCGGTCGCTCGATGGCGATCAATCAGGTCCAGCGTGGCCTCCGGATCGAACTTTCGTCGAGTGACCACCGTGCAGGCCAGCATCCCCGCGAGGGCCAACTGCCCGAACCCCCAGGCGTGGAACATCGGTGCGGCGATCACCGTCGTCTCCTCGGCGCGCCACGGTGTGCGATCCAGGATCGATTTGACGTCGGCGATCCCGCCA
The DNA here is from genome assembly GCF_006439015.1 of Mycolicibacterium hodleri. Lineage (GTDB taxonomy): Bacteria > Actinomycetota > Actinomycetes > Mycobacteriales > Mycobacteriaceae > Mycobacterium > Mycobacterium hodleri_A. The sequence continues at coordinate 207,754 of NZ_RCZG01000001.1, forward strand.
CCAGATCGCTGCGCACCCTTCGGGGCACCGGTCGTCCCGGAGGTCAGAAGTATCAACTTGGCCGTGCGGTCGGACTTCGCCGGACGCCCTCCAGCATGGAATACGATCAGCTTCTCGACCGTCCGGTCGTGCGCGTCGGGGTCATCGGTCCAGCCGAGGATGCGCACACACGCGGGGCCGTCGGTCGCGGCGTCGTCTGTGAGCGCCTTGTCGACCGCGATCGTGAACTCGTCGTCGTAAATCACGACGTCCACACCCTCGCGGACCACCACGTCGGCCAGGGCCGGACCCGCGAACGACGTGTTCAGCAGCAGGACGTCGGCGCCGATCTTGTTGGCAGCGACCAAGGACGAGACGAAACCGCGGTGGTTGCGGCACATGATGCCTACGACGGACGGTTCGCCGCCGGGAAGGGCTTGCAGGGCAGCCGCGAGAGCATCTGCGCGGTCCTCCAGTTGCTGCCAGGTCAGGGTGCCGATCTCGTCGATCAGGCCGAGACGGTCCGGGCACCGCGCCGCCGCCATCGCGAAGCCGGTGGTCGCCGACATCCCCTCGCGGCGAACGGCGTCCACGATCCGCACGTATTTGTCCGGCCGCAGCGGTGCGATGAGCCCGGCCCGGGTCAGGGTCTTCAACGTCCCGAGGAGACCGGCGACCTGGTCGACGAAACCTTTCGACGAAGCCATGATCAGCCGAGTCGTTCGTAGATGGTTGCGTTGGCAGTGCCGCCGCCTTCGCACATGGTTTGCAGGCCGTAGCGGGCCCCAGTGCGTTGCAGCTGATTGACCAGCGTGGTCGCCAACCGGGCTCCCGAGCACCCAAGCGGGTGACCGAGGGCGATGGCGCCGCCGACCGGATTGAGACGATCGAGGGCCGCGCCGGTGGCCGCTTGCCAGGCCAGGGGGACGGACGCGAAGGCCTCGTTCACCTCGAAGTAGTCGATGTCGTCGATGGTCAGTCCGGAGCGCTTCAACGCCAGCGCGGTGGCGGGGATCGGCCCGGTCAGCATCTTCACCGGGTCGTCGCCGGTGACCACGGCAGTGTGGACGCGAGCGATCGGGGTGAGCCCCAGCTCGGCGGCGCGCTCGGACGTCGTGATGAGGACGGCTGCAGCGCCATCGGAGATCTGGGAGGCGTTGCCCGCGGTGATGCAGCCGTTCTCGACGAACGGCGCCCGCAGGGTGGCGAGCTTCTCGACCGTGGAGCCTCGACGGATGCCCTCGTCGGCGGAGACGACGCCGGAAGCGGTTGTGATGGCGATGATCTCTCCATTGAAGAGGCCGTCGTCCTGGGCTTTCGCGGCGAGTTCGTGGGAGCGGATCGAATACTCGTCGAGCTGGGTCCGGGACAGGCCGTACTCGCTGGCGATCAGTTCGGCGCCGGCGCCCTGGTTGAAGCGACCGTTGAAGCCAGGCGCCGTCAGCGCCTGGTCGTAGCGGCTAACGGCCGAACCGCCCATGTCGCCGGTGCCCTCGACGGTCGACGCCCCCATCGGGACGGCCGACATCATCTCGACTCCGCCGGCGATGATGATGTCCGCCTGTCCTGAGACCACCGTGGCGGACGCGGTCGAAATGGCTTGCTGCGAAGATCCGCACTGCCGGTCGATGGTGAAGCCCGGCACGGATTCCGGCCAGCCGGCGGCGAGCACCGCCATCCTGCCGATGTTGCCCGACTGCTGGCCGACGCTGAGGACGTTGCCCCAGTGGACGTCGTCGACGAGTGCGGGATCCAGTCCCGCACTCGTGACGAGGGCGTTGAGAACCTCTGCCGAGAGGTCGACTGCATGGACACCGGCGAGGCCGCCGTTTCGCTTGCCGATCGGCGTCCGTGCTGCCGCAACGATCACTGCGTCCCGCATTTTCGACCCCTTCGTCGTATTCTCGGTATAGCTATATGTTTAGCTATTGAATCGTATAGCCAGCGCGATCCGTGATGCGACCGGGCCTACCCACCTAGGCCCGGCTCCCCGAGGAGCTCTTGAGTGTGTTCGCCGAGAGCTGGGGCGTGGCGCCGCACCCGGTAGTCCTGTCCGTCGACCCGTGCCGCACTGCGTACGTAGCTGAATTCACCTGCTACGGGATGGTTTCCGTCGATGAATATGCGTTGGGCGGCGATCTGCGGGTCAGAGGGGACGTCGGCCAACGATTGGTGGGCCGGTGAGATTGGCAGGCCGGCGTCCGCGTCGAGCTGGGTCCATTCGGCGAGCGTTCGCATGGCGAAGACGTTCTGGAGGTCGGGCCGCAGCTGCGTGTCTTCGGCGCCCCAGAGGAGGTCCTCGGTGCCACCCTCATCGCCGCGGTCGACGAGGTCGGTGCGTTCGACCAGACTGCAGAAAGCAGTCCAGAAACGCTGTTCGATGCAGCCGAAGAGGATGAGTTGTCGTCCTTGGTTCGGTAGAACTGGTAGCGTGCGCCCGACAGCTCGCCCTCGAAGCGTTCAGCAGATCCGCTTCGGTCGGTGACGCGAGAGTCGTTGCGCTGCCGTGTGACCGGTAGCCAGGCGTGACCAGCGTGGCATTGCTGGCTGCGACGTCGATGAAGGCTCCCTCGCCGGTGGTCTTGGCAGGTACCAGTGCTGCACAGGCGTGCATGGCGGCATGCATCCCGCCGGCCGCCGTGGCCTCGCCACCCATCCCCGGACCGTCGACACTGACCGGTCGTGGGTGCCTCGTAGCCATATTCGGTGTGCTGGACCCTTCCAGTCGCTGGCCATCGCCGTCAGGCACCAGCCAGATCCAGCGCAACGGCATCGCCCGCGCCATGGGCCTGCGGACGTACTGACGGATTGAGGATTGACGGATTGACGGATTGACCAGCTAAATGGGCGGCCCGTTGTACGGTGTCACCGTGGTCGCGTTGGAGCAGCTGGTCAGCGCACCCTTTGCGTTGCGGCACCTCGCGGATCTCGGACGAGTCGAAGATGGGTTTGACGGGGCCCGACCTGCCCGACAAGCCGGGGATTCCGATCGCCGACCTCACCGTCAGAGCTGGAATCGTCGGCGTGCCCAGCCCGGACGACCCGAATCGTATCGCCGGGATCGGCTGAACGACAATGAGAACGACGAGCTGTGGTGTCGATAGCCGACGTCGTCTGAGTGACGGCCGCGGGCGAGGTCGCCCACGTCATGGAGAATCGCTCGAAGGCCAGGAAGCGTTCAACGACAAGCGACGACCAGTTACAGCGCCCGAATTGTTCGCAGCGTGTCAAGGTCTTCTAGAGCGGCGAGCGCCCGCGTCACGTACGGACCAGAGACCGTACTTGGCTGCATGACCTCCGGCGTGGCCGCCCAGACCAGCAGTCCGTAGAGGCCCTGCGCACGGTAACTGGCCCATAGCGCATCAAAGTCCTGTTCGCCTCCGCCCAGAGTAGTGCGTCGGTCCAGATACTCACGGAGGAGTGCCTGTTCGTGTGCGCGGCGATCCTCGATGTCAAGGCTCATCGTTAGAAAGTACGAGAGATCCAGGGCCGCGTTACCGCGGCGGATCACCTGCCAATCGAGAAAGACAGGGTCACCATCGATCAGACCTAGATTTCCAAGGTGCGGGTCGCCGTGCAGCAGCGTTCGGGGAGCTGCCGAACTCGACGCCATCATTGCGAAGAAGGCAGACTCGAGATCGTCCGCATCGCGCACGACGGCCGGGATCGAGTCGGCCCAGTTCTCCTTGAGAATTTGAATCCCAAATTTGACGAACATCTTGGTGGTGTCCTGTGCCGAACTCTGCTGTGGTGTCTGCAACCACTTATGTGCGTCGAGCGCTGGGTCATCCCAGAAGGGGGCGTGCCAGGTGGCCATCCCCGCGAGCACCTTCGACGCGTCGTCGACACTGATCGGGCCGCCCGGCGGGTGCCACCGAATGCCAGCTTCGACGAGGTCTTCCATGATGAGCAGAAACTGACCGTCGGTCTCGTCGACCGCGGACGCGTAGAGCGCAGGGGTCCGTGCTTCTACCTTGGGGAGCAACTCGGTGAATGCACGAACTTCGGCTTCGTAAATGCCTGCCGACGTCATCATGTCTCGAAAGTCGTTCTCGAAAGCGCTTTTCGCGAACAGGGCCTCAGGCGGGGTTGCGGCTCCATTATCGGCATAGCTTGCACGCAGGCGCATCCTCGTCGAGGTGCCCTGGGTCATGTCGACGACACTCGTCGCGACCACCTCCACGCCCGGATAGCGTTGTTGCAGCGCTTCGGTCAGCCACTCCGCGTCGATATCAGTCAGGGCGCGAGGGCACCGCACGGGACTAGGCATCCATGCAATCTATACGCGTAAAGCTGCTACCGGATCCATTTTTCAACCAATTGAGTGCAGTCCGGGCGATTCCGCAAGCGTCGACTACCCAATTTTGGAGACTGACCTGGCCGTCAAACCCGTGGCTCGCGTGGCAACCCCAGCGCGTGCTCAGCGAGGATGTTGCGCTGCACCTCGGAGGTGCCTGCGTAGATCGTGCCCGACACGGCCGTCAACCAGGTGTGCGACCACGACGCAGTCGAGTTCGATGCGCCCGGATCGTCGGTGCGGAAGTGACGCAGCGGCGGCCGACCCTCGGTGACCAAGGCAGCTGGACCCAGCAGCGTCATTGCCAGATCGGTGACGTCGCGGTGGTGCTCGCTCCAATAGAGCTTCGACACCGAGGCTTCCGTGCCAGGGGTGTCGCCCCGAAGCCACCCTGTCAGAATGCGCTTGCCCAGGTAGCCCATGATCTCGGCCTTCGTGTACGCCCTGGCAACCCGATCCCTGACGACTTCGTCGCCGGCGAAGCCCTTTTCATCCACCAACGCGATCAGTCAGTCGACCTCGGCGCGAAAGGGGATCGGATTGGTGGCGGCTTCGTCGCCGCGCTCCAAGCCGAGTAGCGCCATGGCGGTCTCCTTGCCCTGATCCACTCCGAGCACGACGTTCTCGGCCTTCGTGCGGGCGCCGATGAAGAAGGCCTCGTTTAAGGCGTCGCTTCCGGTGGCCATGGTGATGGGCGGCACCTCGACGCCCGGTTGGACCAGGGGGACCAGCAGCATGCTGATGCCCCGGTGCCGCGACACCTCGGCATTGGTCCGGACGAGCATGTGGGAACATACCCGCGAGATCCTGACGGAGGTTCTCGGCTTCCTGGGGAGGACATCGATGACCTCATCGAGCGCGGCGTGGTTTGAGGTCATGACGAACCTCGAGTCGACCGGCGCCAAGGTCAACCCGCCTCAGCGGTAAGCGGTTACCCGTCCGGTGAGCGCCACCTTGCCGTCGTCACCGATGGCCCGGGCCTCCCCGAGCCCGGTGCTGCGGCCCACGCGCAATGTCGTTCCCTCGTAACGCGATTGGGCACCCGCGAAGAACGGGCGCAGGAAGTTCACCCGAAGCGAGGCGGTCTGCAAAGGGACATTGGCGCGCCCCTCGTTGATCGCCGCCGACGCGGCGAGTTCCAGACCGGCCGCCGCGACGCCGCCATGCACGATGTCGAGTTCGTTGTTCAGATTGGGGTCGACGCGCTGCACGAGGACGTGGCCGACCGCATCGGGCGCGACGTGCACGGCCATGCGGTCGGCGATCGGCGTCGCTGCCACGAGGCTCAAGGTCTCTGCCGGCCACCCGGACGCTCGGGCCTCGGCCTTGACGAAGACGGAGCGCACGGTGCCGCCGCCGATCACGATTCCGTCGTAGGTCAGGGTGCAGATACCGAGCGAAGTGGTCCCCATGGGGCGGAATGCGTGGGCCGTGGCCAGTACCGGGCCATCGAGTTCGCCAAGGCCGTCGAGGCACACGTCCATCGACAGCTCACTGGACACCGTCCACTGGCCGGGTCGCCGACGGTAGTGATTGACGATTCCCGCGGCGGCGTCGACCAGGATCGCCAGCGGTCCGATCGTGGGCGCGCCGGTGAGCGGGTTTCGGTAGCACGACATCGGCATCGTGATCGCCGCGGTCGCAGCGGCGGGGTCGGATTCGACGTAAGACAGGCCGAACCGGACCTGGATCGAGTCGGGTGTTTCGAGATCGTGCTCGTTGAACCACTCGTCGGTGCCCATCACTCCAACAGGTCGACGACGGTCGAGAGTTCCGATCCGGCCAGCACGTATTCCTCGGCGCCCTTGAGGTGTCGGCTCCAAAGTTCACCGGCCTTCTCGGCCTCGCCGGCCTTGATCAAGTCGAGCAGCAGACGGTGGGCCTTGCCCGAACGTCGTTCGGCCTGTTCGGCCTTCGTGCCTCTGGTGGGCTGCAGTGAACGGTTGGCCTTCTCGATGATGTGGTGCAGCATCTCGCTGACGATCTGCAACGTCTTGTTGCCCGACAACCTGGCGATTGCGGCATGGAAGTCGGTTCGCGCGTCAACGCCCTCCGCGCCGTGCACGTCGGCCTCCCTGGCCACGATCCGCTCCAGTTCGGCGATGACCTTGGGGTCGTGGTCCTTGGCCAGCTGCACCACCATGGGCGTCTCCAGGGTGGCGCGCGCGTCGAAGACGTCCTTGAGCGTGACGCCGTCGTACTCGAGGATGAGCCCGGCGTAACGCGCGAGGGTTTCACGCGTCGGACTGGTCACGCGTGCGCCACCCTTGACACCGCGCTGCACCTGGATCAGGGATTCGGATTCCAGCACGCGAAACGCTTCGCGCAAGGTCGGCCGGGAAACCCCGAAGCGTTCCATGAGTTCCGATTCCGGCGGAAGCATGGTGCCCAGCGGAATCTCGCCGCGAATGAACATCTTGCGCAGGACCGCGGCAACGCGATCGGCCATCTTCGGTTCCCGAAGACTCGTGACCTCCATGGTGTCCCCTCTGCCGCTGGTGTTCGAAAGTTCAGATAAACGTTTTGCTAATTAGGTTAATTGACTGGCCGCCGTTGACCCGGATGAGACGCCTACCCAACGCGGATTACGTGAGCATTGTCATGTCCGGGGGCCGGGCGTGGGTCAGTAACCCATCGCTCGTCCCATGAGGTCCTTCATGATCTCAGTGGTTCCGGCGTACAGGCGCTGCACCCGCGAATCACGCCACAGCCTGGCGATCTCGTATTCGTTGATGTAGCCGTAACCCCCGTGCATCTGCAGGCAGCGGTCGATGATCTCCCACTGCACCTCGGAGGTCCACCACTTCAGTCCGGCGGCGTCCTCGTCCTTGAGGGTGCCGTCGTTGACCGACAGCACGCACTGATCGAGGTAGGTTTGTGCGGCGTCCAGCTTGGTCTGCATCTCAGCGAGAAAGTGCCGATTGACCTGGAACTTGCCGATCGGCTGACCGAACGCCGTGCGCTCCAGAGCATAGGCCTTGGTCAGGTCCAACGCCTTTCGTGCCGCGGGCAACGCGTAACAGGCGACGCCGACCCGCTCGCTCGCCAAGTTGCCGACCAGATGGTAGAAACCCCGGTTGAGTTCGCCGACCAGGTTCTCCTTAGGCACCTTGACGTCCTCGAAGAACAGTTCGGCGGTGTCAGCGGAGTACTGACCGATCTTGTCGAGCTTGCGGCCGCGGCTGAAGCCCTCCATGCCGTCTTCGATCATCAGCAGGCTGATGCCCTTGTGGCGTTCGGACGGATCGGTCTTGACGGCGGTGAGCACCAGCTTGGATTGCAGCCCATTGCTGATGAACGTCTTGGAGCCGTTGACGACCCAGTGGTCGCCCTCGTCGCGGGCCGAGGTCTTGATGCCCCCGAGGTCCGATCCGGCGGCCGGTTCGGACATCGCGATCGAGCCGATGTATTCGCCGCTGACGAACTTCGGTAGCCACCGCTCCTTCTGCTCGTCGGTGGTGAGGTTCTGCATGTAGGGCATCAGGATGTCGTTCTGCACGCCCAGTCCGATACCGACGGCCCCGGTCATGAACATCTCCTCGGAGATGATCTGGTTGAACCGGAAGTCCTTGACGCCCAGGCCGCCGTACTTCTCGTCGAACTCCCAGCCGATCAGACCGGCGGCACCCGCGGCTAGCCACGCCTCGCGGCTGACCTTGCCGTCCTTCTCCCACTTCTCGGTGTGCGGGACGCATTCGCGCTCGAAGAACGTCCTTGCGGTGTTGCGGAAGTCGTCGTGGACCTCTTCGAAGATGTTGCGGCGCATGCGTTTCCTTCTCTAATCGGCCCAGGCGACGATCGCGGGAAGCGCGCGGCCGGGGGAGTAGTCGTCGAACAGGTGGTCGGCGAGGCGTGCCTCGAGTTGCTGGTACGAGCCGCACAGTGAGTCGATCTGGAACCCCCGTGACACGTACCGGTGCAGGTCGTGCTCGATGGTGAGTCCGATTGCGCCGCAGACCTGCATGGCGGCGTCGGACACCGTCCGGTGCGCTCGACCGGCCGCGGCTTTGGCGGTCTGGGCCGACAAGCGTCCGCCGTACCGCCACGTATCACCGAGGAGAGCCCGAGCGCCCTCGAGGTGGGCCTTGGCGTCGGCCAGGAGATGCCGCGGTGATTGGAAGGAGCCGATGGGCGAACCGAATTGGTGTCGGCTCGATACCTGGTCGACCGCCATCCGAAGCGCTTCATCGGCGAGCGCGACCAGTTCGGTGGCCAGTGCCCTGTGCGCTGCGGCGATCGCGCTACTCCATTCGGTCGAGGCGTCCACAAGCGGACCGTCGAGCGGACCTTCAACGCGGGTCCAGTACGACGACGAGTCGAAGGTATTCATGCGGGTGCCGGTCAGGACGTCGACGTCCACGACCCCGAGGGATACCGTGCCCATCGGACCCGCCACTGGCACGACCAGCCGACGAGTCGCCTCGGTGCCGAGCGGGCCAAGCACGATGCCGGTGACGCTGCCCTCGTTCGAGCCGGGGTCGTAACCGTCGACCGGACTCGGGAATACGATGCCGTCAACCGGATCGGGCAGCAGCGCCGAAAGTTCGGCCAACACCACCCTCTCGAGGCAGTCGGTGTGGGCCAGCGATCGGCCCTGCGCGCGAAAGAGTAACTCGCAGGCCTCAATCGGGTACTCGGCCTCGATGTCGGACCAGCCGAGCTCTTCGAGTGGGGGTCCGATCGCGACGTGTTCGCCGGGATTCTTGGCGGCCAACTCGTCGAACAGCCGGAAGACGGCCTCCTCGATCATCGGCCACGATTCGTCGGTGCTCACCGTTTCTCCTTGGGCAGTCCTAGAAGATGGTCGGCGATGATGCTGCGCTGGACCTCGGCACTGCCGCCCATGATGGTCGCGGCGCGGGTGTACCACCACTTCGCCCTGGCGGTATCGAGTTCTTTGTCGCCGTCGGCGCCAACGCCGGTCAGCATCCATCCCCGCCGCACGTCGAGCACCAGGTCGTTGATGTCCTTCTCGGCTTTGGCGAAGAGCAGTTTGTCGATGCTGCTCTCCGGTCCGACCATCTGGTTCGCCGCGAGTGCGCGCACCGTCTTTGCGGCCCGTGCCTGGGCAGCCACCACCGCTACGTAGATCTGCGCGAAGCGTTCACGGTTGGCCGGCGATGCGCCGTGGACGACCATCTCGGCGCGCAGCCGGCCCAACTCGGTCAGTGCGGTGGTCAGTACTGCGTAGCCGTACATGCCGCGTTCGTACTGCATCAGGTACATGACGACAGCCCAGCCGCCGCCGACGTCACCGATCGCTCGCTCACGAGGGATGCGAACATCGTCGAAGAACACCTCCGCCAGTTCGCGGCGGCCACTGGCCAGCGCGATCGGACGGACGGTGACACCTGGTGTGTCGGCGTCGACCAGGAACGTGCTCAGACCGCGATGCCTGCTCTCGGGTGTGCCAGTTCGCGCCAGCACCATGAAACGGGTGGCCGTCGGGCCTTGGCTGGTCCAGATCTTCTGCCCGTTGAGTACGAAGCCGCCGTCGCCGTCGTCGGCTGCCCGGCACCGCAGGCCGGCCAGATCGCTACCCGATTCCGGCTCCGAGAAGCACTGCCCCCACCATTCGGCACCCCGCAGATAGTTCGGCAGGTACTCGGCTGCCAGGTGCGGCGCGTACCTGTAGGTGGCGGGTCCGATCACCTCGAGCGTCCAATGTTGCTCGGGCACGGGCAGCATCGCCGCAGCCAACTCCTCGAAGTAGGCGGCCCGGTGGACTTCCGTCCCGCCGAACCCACCCGCATCCTCGGGCCAGCCGTACCGGTTCCAGCCTGCCTCATAGAGCCGCGCCAGAATCGTGGAGTGAAAGACCAGTTCGTCCTCGACGTTGTCGAAGGCGGCGGTGCGCCACTCGTCGGCCCAGTCCAGTTCGCGGAGCCAGGTGCGGAATTCGTGGCGGTACGTGGCCACCTGGGAGACATACTCGTCTCGGCGGAGACAGGCCACGGCGGCGCTGTCGACAGGGGCGGACAACCCGTTCCCCCTTCGTGGACGCGAGGATTCGGCCGCTCGACCTAATCCGCTAAACAGTTATCTATAACACGGTACAGTAACGCACACCGCCACTTCTGTGAGAGGGACCGCCAATGACGGCTTCACCCATCGCCACCGCCACCGTCGACTTCAACCCCGAAACCCGCTTGTACATCGACGGCCGGTTGCGGGAGTCGGCGGGCGCCAAGACTGTCGACAACGTCAACCCGGCGACCGAAGAGGTGCTGGGGGTCTGCTCGGATGCTGGTGCGCCGGACATGGACGAGGCCATCGCCGCCGCGCGGCGTGCCTTCGACGGTACTGATTGGGCCACCAATCACGAGTTCCGTCAACGCTGTCTGATGCAGCTGCACGACGCGCTGCAGGACGAGAAGGAACAGATCCGCGCCGAGTTGATCGCCGAGGTCGGTGCGACGGTCGGGATGACTTACATCGCTCAGCTGGAGTGGCCGCTGGCTGATGCCATCCGATACCCCGCGGAGCTCATCTCGACCTTTGGGTGGGAGCGGATGCTCGCGCAGGACGCCAAATTGGGCACCCCGTACCACCGCGTCGTGGTCAAGGAAGCCATCGGTGTGGTCGGAGCGATTACGCCGTGGAACTTTCCGTTCGAGATCATCAGCAACAAGGTGGGCCAAATCCTGGCCACCGGCAACACGATGGTGCTCAAGGCGGCGATCGAGACGCCGTGGAGCGCGTTGCGCTGGGGCCGGATCATCGCCGAGAAGACCGACATCCCCGCCGGTGTGGTGAACATCGTGACCGCCTCGGACAACGACGTCGCTCAGCGGCTGGTGACTGATCCGCGCGTCGACATGATCTCGTTCACCGGTTCGACCGCGGTGGGCCAGCTGATCCAGCGGCTGTCGGCAGAGACGATGAAGCGCAACATGCTCGAGCTCGGCGGCAAGTCGGCTTACCTCATCTTGGATGACGCCGACATGGACATGGCGTTACCGGGTTGTCTGGGTGCGCTGATGCATTCGGGTCAGGGTTGCGCGTTGAATACTCGGATGTTGGTGCCGCGCAGTCATTATGATCAGGCCGTGGAGGTGGCGACGGCGACGTTCGGGTCGCTGACGGTGGGTGATCCGGCCGATCCGAACACATTCTGTGGGCCGCTGGTGTCGGCCAAGCAGCGCGCGCGGGTGCTGAACTACATCGAGATCGCCAAGCGCGACGGCGGCCGGGTCACCGTTGGCGGTGGTGCCCCCGAGGGTTTGGACCGCGGTTACTTCGTCGCCCCGACGGTGGTGGCCGATGTCGCGCCGGATCACACGATCTTCCAGGAGGAGGTATTTGGTCCGGTGCTGTCGATCACGCCGTACGACGGTGGCGACGACGGTGCCGTGGAGTTGGCCAACAACTCCAGTTATGGGCTCGGTGGTGCGGTGATGGGCTCCGATGCGCGCGCGATGGCGGTCGCTCGTCGCATCCGGACGGGCTCCTTGATGATCAACAGCGGAATGTACTACGGCGCAGATGCGCCGTTTGGTGGCTACAAGATGAGCGGTATCGGAAGGCAGAACGGCATCGAGGGCTTCGAGCAACACCTGCAGACAAAGACGATCGGTTACCCCCTATGACCGACATTCTCAACGGAATCCGCGTCGTCGAGGTCGCGGCGTGGACGTTCGTGCCCGCCGCAGGCGCGGTGCTGGCCGACTGGGGCGCCGACGTCATCAAGATCGAGCATCCCGAGACGGGTGACCCGCAGCGCGGGTTGATCAGCTCGGGCATCGTCTCCGGGGCAGGCGGGGTCAACCACTTCGTCGAGCAACCGAACCGGGGCAAGCGGAGTGTCGCCATCGACACCCGCACGCCCGATGGCCTCGAGCTGCTGATGAAGATCGTCGAGACCGCTGATGTGTTTCTGACCAACCTGCTGCCCGACTCGCGTGCACGGATGGGAATCGACGTCGACCAGGTCCGTGCCCGCAACCCGAAGATCATCTACGCCCGCGGCCATGGTTACGGCTCCAAGGGCGAGCTGGCTGCGCAGGGCGGGTTCGACCTCGCCGCCTCCTGGGCGCGGGGCGGCATTGCCGATGCCTACTCGGCGGGCGACGGCAGCTATCCACCCATCCAGCGGCCGGCGTTCGGCGATTCCTACGGCGGGTTGTGCATTGCCGCCGGTATCGCAGGGGCGCTGCTGAAGCGCGAGCGTACGGGCGAGCCATCGGTGGTCGACGTCTCGTTGCTCGGCGCCGCGATCTGGCAGCTGGGTCCCGACATCGTGGGCGCAGGCGTCACGGGCCAAGACATCCCCAAGTTCAACCTCGCTGAGATGCCCAACCCGGTCGCCAGCATGTACAAGACCAAGGACGAGCGGTTCATCGCGTTCGTGTTGCTGCAGTCCGACCGGTTCTGGACGGATTTCTGCACCCGACTCGACCGGACTGATCTGATCACCGACCCGCTCTACGCGAGCGCGGGCGTGCGTTTCCAGAATCGCGCCGACTGCATTGTGGAGCTGCGCAAAACGATTGGCTCTCGCGATCTCGCACACTGGGAGAAGGCCTTCGCCGGCTTCGAAGGCGTATGGGACGTGCTGCGGACCGCCCACGAGGTGCACTCCGACCCCCAGGTCATCGCGAACGGTTACCTGCCGCGGGCGACCAACACCAGTGACATCGAGTTCGCTCTTGCGGCCAGCCCGGTCCAGTTCGACGAAACGCCGTTGGACCTGGATCGCGCTCCCGAACACGGGGAACACACCGACGTACTGTTGGCGGAGTTGGGCTTCAGCGAGGACGAGATCATCGACTTCAAGATCAACTCGGTCGTGATGTAGTGGTGTCAGAGGACCTCGCGCGACGCTTCCTGCACGTCAACCTCAACTGCGAATCGCTGGACGCCACCGAGCATGTGTACGCAGGTCATCTCGGCCTCGCCGCCAGGATGCGCACCGACCGGAAAGTGGCTACCGATGGCACGATCCTCGGTATCGAAGGTGGCGAAACCTTTTGTGAGACATCATTTCTCTACGATTCACGTGGTGGCCGTGGCGGCTGCGCGTTGGAGGCCATCGAGTTCGACAGCCCGGGGCTGATACGCGATCCGAGCAGCGATCCCACTCGCCCGGGCATCCGGTCGGTGTTGCTCACCGTGGCAGACCTCGACTCCGCCGTCGCACGATTGCGCGACGGTGGTAACGCGGTGAGCGAGAGCGTCGATGGTCTGATCTCGGGCACCAGATCAGTGCTTGCGATCGACCCGGACGGCGTCGTCATCGAAATCGCCGAAGCCCCAAGCGAAAAGCCGGGTGCGTTGTTCGCGGGCATTCGCATTGCCGCGATCGACGCGGTGAAGACGGGTGATTTCCTCATAGCGATCGGCTTCACCGAGGTGGAGGCGCCGAATCCGGCCAAGGTGGCCGGTGAGCAACTCGCACCCGGCGGGTCGAGTGACCCGGTCGAATGCGTCGTGGCGAGGTATTCGCTCGCCGAGGATGGCCATCAGTTCAGCCTCTCCGTCGTGCAGCATCCGGACACCAGTCGTGAGGAACCGGTGCCGTGGGGCGGCAACCGCCAGGGTCTCTACCGGTGCGCCTTGCGGGTGGAGAACACCGAGAAGGCCATGAGTTTGGTGCCGGACGCCGTCGAGGTGATGGGCGAACCCGTGTGGTGCCCGTTGCCGGGGACGAAGATCGAGGGGCTCTACATCTCGTTCCTTCGCTCTCCCGACGGCGTAGTGTTCGAGTTCGTCGAGCGGCCGTTGAGCTTCTTCACCCGCCGAGACTGAAACCACCGCGCCCATTACTCGATCTTTCCCGCAGTAGTTGCAGTTTCGGTGACGTGTCGGTGTTCCGTGCCAGCGTGGGCGCATGGGAGACATCTTTCGGGGCACCGAGGCGATTGCAGGAGGTGACCTCACCGAGTACGCATTGCGGCGCTGGTATCAGCCGATCTTTCGCGACGTCTATGTTCCGAAACGGCATGCCGCCACGGTCCTCGACCGCACCCACGGAGCGTGGCTGTGGTCGAGGAGAAGGGCCGTCATCACGGGTGTCGCTGCATCGACGTTGCATGGTGCGGAGTGGGTCGACGATGACGTCCCCATCGAGCTGCTGCTGAACTACACCCATCCTCCGCGGGGCATCGTGGCGAGGAACGAGACCACCGCCGACGACGAGACGATGCGTATTGGGAAGCGTGCTGTGACCACCCCCGCGCGGACTGCGTTCGACCTCGGCCGACACCTCGAGCGCGGTCAGGCTCTCGCGAGACTCGACGCGTTGATGCGTGCGCGGCCGTTCTCCGTCGAGGACGTGATGTTGTTGGACAAGCGCTACCCAGGCGCCCGCGGGGTGCGCCGTTTGCGGGAGCTGCTCCCGCTGGTCGACGGTGGCGCGATGTCGCCGAGGGAAACTCGGCTGCGCCTGTTGTTCATCGACGCCGGCTTTCCCACACCCACCACGCAGATTCCCGTCGTCGATGAACGCGGCCGACACGTCCGCACCCTCGACATGGGGTGGGAGGAGTTCAAGGTCGCCGCCGAGTACGACGGGGATCAACACCGCACGGACCGCGTGCAGTACGTGAAGGACCTCAGAGTTTGGCCGATACTCCAACGCCTGGGCTGGGACGTTACCCGCGTCATCAAGGAAGATCGCGATGGCGACGTCATCGCCCGGACTCGCTCGGCGATGGTGGCCCGCGGCTGGAAACCGTAAGCGCATTACGAGACTGAAGCCACCGTGCAGGCTACTCGCATGTGTTCGCGCCAGTTGCAGTTTCGGCGCAAAGGGGTATTACCGCCCAGCGAGCCCTCGCGGTGAGGTCCCGTACAGCCAGCTCACCGCTTGACCGATCTCCGAGAACAACAGTGAAACACCATCTTTCGCGTGATATGCGCCGGGTGCTTCGGTGAAACCCTCGATGCGGGTGAGCTTGTCGCCGTTGATGCGCAGGATCTGCCCGGTCAGCCAGGACGATTGTGCGGATTGCAACCAGGCCACCACCGCGGAGCTGCGGGCGGGATCCAGCGCGGGATCATCAGCCCGACCGCCGAAGACGTCGGCGGTCATCCGCGACATTGCCAACGGCGAAATAGCGTTGACGGCAACGCCGTAACGCTGTGCCTCCAGCGCGGTGACCACCGTCAGGTTGGCGATCGCGGCTTTGGCGGCACCGTAGGCACTCTGGCCGACATTGCCCCACAAACCTGCACCGGAGACCGTGTTGACGATGTGCGCGTCAATCGGGTTGCCTGCCTTGAACTGTGCCCGCCAGTACTCACAGGCGTGCTTGGTCACGGCGAAGGTGCCCTTGAGATGTACGGCGATGACGGCGTCCCAGTCGGCCTCGGTAGAGGCGGCGACCAACGAATCACGCAGAATGCCAGCGTTGTTCACCACACCGGTCAGCGAGCCGAAGGTGTCGACGGCGGTCGTGATCATGTCGGCGACGTCCTCCCACGTCGACACCGAACCGGTGTGGGCGACCGCCTTGCCGCCGGCCGCTTCGATCTCGGCGACGACATCGGCCGCGGGGCCCGCCCCGTCACCGCTGGAACCGTCCCGGCCGACACCGGGGTCGTTCACGACGACGGCTGCACCCTGTCGGGCCAGCTCGAGGCAGTGTCCACGGCCGATGCCCCGTCCGCCTCCGGTCACCAGGACGACCTTGCCGGTCAACGCAGCGTCAGGCATCTCTCGTCATCTCCTTCATCGTGAGAACAATTGAGTGATCGCGTGTCGCCGCTGCGACCAGTCGGCTCCGCGCAGGTCGGCCTGGCCGGACTCCGTGACGATCACGTCGACGTCGTGGGCGGGTGTGGATGCGGGGCGGCTCAATTGCTCCACCAGGGGGGAGCGGCCATTGGTCACCGACGGTACGGCGATGATCGACAACCCGCCGCGGCTCATCGCACCCGCGGCGCAGTAGTCGGGGTGCCCCCCGATGCCGCCGACCACCTTGTCGCCGACGCCCTCGACGTTGATCTGGCCATAGGGGTCGATCTCGATGGCGGTGTTCACCGCGATGAATGGCTCGCCGCGCGATAGCCGGCTGAGGTCATGCGTGTAATCGATGCCGCGCAGAATGCGCTTGTCGTCCGCCCAGTCGTAGAGGATGTCGCTGCCCATCAGGTAGGTCGCCGACGGTGTGCCGGCCAACATTCCGCGCCGTTCGAGATCGACGACGGCGTCGGTCAGCAGTCCGGTGTCGATCTGCAGCGGCACCGTCGTGCGGTTGAGCAGCGCGGTGCCCAACTGGCCGGGCCCGTATTGCAGCCGGGCCCCGGCTGGGACGAACCTCAGCACGGCGTCGGCGAGGGCGTCGTGCACCGCCTCGGGTGCCTTCGGGGCCAGCCGGACCGGACCGTCGACGGTGCGGCCGACCACCGTGACTTGGGCGCCATTCAGCGCAGGCAGGGCGCTGGCCATCGGCGCCGTGCGGTCGACGATCGCCAGGACGGGCACTCCGGCAGCCATGAGTTCACGCTGCCAGGACACCTCGGTGCCGAAGTGCAGTTCGCCGTCGCGTTCGACGAGACGGGTGATCAGCAGGTCGGGCCGCAGAGCCCCGGAGAGCAGTGCGCCGAAGGCCGAGACTCGGGTGGGGACGAAACGTGCTGTCGGCGTGCGTAGTACGTCACGGACACCCCAACCGGGCATCAGCGCTGCGACCTCGCCGAAGGCGTCTGCCGCCAGTCCGGCCACGGGTGCGGGCAGCCAGCCGAGCACCAATCGTACCGAGTCGACGTCGCGGGCTGCCGCACTGAGTGCCGCGCCGACCGATGCGCCGTCGTCCAGGGTGCGCACCGCCCCGACACCGTCGCCCATCGCCACGGTGATCCCGGGCCGCAACACCTCGCGCAGCGTCGCCGCCAGACCGGCCTGCGTTGTCAGAGAGCTCAACTGGACCCTCGACTCTTCGCGCAAGCGCTCATTTCGGCAAGCCCAGAACCCGCTCACCCAGAATGTTGCGCTGGATCTCGCTGGTTCCGCCCAAGATGGTCTGCGCCCGGCCGACGAGCATCGCGTGGACCAGTGGGGCGGCGTCGGAATCGTCACCGGGATCGACGCAGGCATCGGTGCCGAGCACTTCCGTGGCCATGTCGCCGAGGGCGCGGTCGGTCTCCGAAGTCATCAGCTTGAGCACCGAAAATGCCGATGATCCGGTGTCGCCGGCCTCGATGGCCCGCTGCCAGGTGAAGCGCAGCAGCCACATGCGACTCCACAGCTTGGTCATCGACCGACTCAGCACGGGATCGAGGAGGTTACGGTCGCGTGCGGCCTGCATCATCTGCTCGTGCAGCTTGAACATCGACACCGCCTGGGAGCCCAGCGTCAGCCGTTCGCGACCCAGCGTCACCATGGCGATCGTCCAGCCTTGGCCTGCCTCGCCGATCAGCGCGTCGTCGGTGAGCTCGACGGCATCGAAGAACACCTCGTTGAACTTGCTCTCGCCGTCGAGTTGGGTAAGCGGTCGCACCGTTACCCCTGCGGCATCCATCGGCACGATGAACATGCTCAGGCCGCGGTGGCTTTCGGGCCCGGTTCTGGCCAGCAACAGGCCGTACCTGGCCGAGTTCGCTGCCGAACTCCACACCTTCTGGCCGTTGACGAGCCAGCCGCCGGCGGTCTTCTCCGCCTTGGTCCGCACGCCGGCCAGATCCGAGCCCGCGCCCGGCTCGGAGAAGAGCTGCGTCCAGACGTCGTCGCCCAGGCGGATCGGCTCCAGGTACTGGGCCTTCTGTGCATCGGTGCCGAACGTGATCAACACCGGGCCGGCCAGGTCGATCGCCGTGATCCCGAGTTGCCGCGGGACACCGGCGCGGGCGCACTCGTCGGCGAAGACCGCCTGTAGCGCCACGGAGGCGTCCCGGCCGCCGTATTCGACCGGCCAGTGCAGGCACACGAGATCGTGCTCGGCGAGGTACTTGTGCCAGGCTCGGCCCGGCCCGACGTCCGCATCGGTCGGCGTCGGCCCGTAGTTGCGCAACCCGGTCGGTTTCTCGGCGTTCTCGAGAAATGAACGGATCTCGGCCCGCAGGGCCTCGATGTCTTCGATGTCACTCACCCCATGTTTGTTGGTAGTCAATGCTTTTGGTCATCGGTCTCAGGCCAGCTTGGCCAGCGTCGCCAGTCGGTCCCAGTGCTGGGCAGGAGCCCCGAGCACCACCTCGTCGGTCCGCGCCCTCCTGAAGTAGAGGTGGGCGGGGTCCTCCCAGGTGAAGCCGATGCCACCATGGATCTGGACATTGGCGCTCACCGCGTCGCGTAGAGCCTCGGAGCACACCGCCTTGGCCATGCTGGCGCGCCAGCTCGACTCACCCGCCGCGCTGCTGTCGCCCGAGCCATCGAGGGCCTCCAGCGCAGCCCGTGACGCCGACCGCGCCCACTCGAGATCGACCAACATGTCGGCGCATTTGTGCTTGATGGCCTGGAAGCTGCCGATCGGCTTGCCGAACTGCTCGCGCGTGCAGGCGTAGGCGGTGGCGATCTCGAGCACCCGCTCGCAGGCGCCGACCTGTTCGGCGGACAACACGGCCAGCGTCACCTCGACGTTGCGTTCGATGACGGCATCGATGGAGCCTTCGCCGGAGATTCGCGCCGCGGGCGCCGCGGTCAAGGTGATGGTGGCCATCGGTCTGGTGCCGTCGAGCACCCGTTCGGCCTCGGTCACGACGCCGTCCGCGGTGGGGTCGAGCAGGAACACCGCAGGTTCACCGTCGTCCGTCGTGGCGACGACGACGAGGTCGTCGGCGGCAGTGCCGCCCATGACGTGGCGGACCGTGCCGTCGATGCACCACCCCTCGCCGTTCGGGGTGGCGCTCAGCGTCACTGCGGAGCGACGCCACAGCCCGCCTTCCCCGGTCAGGGCCGCCGCGGCGGTGCGGCGTCCTTCGACCAGTTCCGTGAACCGTTTGTCGGCGTCCGGGTCGTGCTCGGTGAGGTCCAGAAGCAGGCCCGTGGCCAGCACCACCGAGCTCGTGAAGGGCACCGGGGCCAGCGCGCGGCCCAGTTCTTGCGCGACCACGCCCAGTGCGGACGCGCCGTAACCCGCGCCGCCCAAGTGCTCGGGCAGCGCGATGGCGGCCACCCCGACCTGGTTGCAGAGCACGTCCCACAGCGCCGTGTCGAATCCGGAACTCTCGCCGCCACCTTCGCCGTAGGCGACGCTGCGCACCCGCTCTTCGGGCGACAGCCGCTCACAGACCGAGCGCACGGACTGCGCGAGCTCGTGGCGTTCGTCCTCTGTCAACGTCGTCAACGGGTTCCTCCTGCTATTCGTCTGGCTAGCTCCGACTTGGCGACCTTGCCCAGGCCGGTCAGCGGAAAGTCGTCGACGACGACCAACCGCTCCGGCCACTTCTGCTTCATCAGTCCTCGTCCATCGAGGAACGTGCAGAGCTCGTCGAGGGTGACGTCGCGATGACGTTGCGACCGCCTCACCACCGCGCAGACCAGCTCGCCGCGCAGGTCGTCCGGCTGCCCGAGTACCGCGATCTGGTCGACGAGTGGGTGGGCCAGCAGTTCGCTCTCGATCTCATCGGGTGCGATGTTCTCGCCCTTGCGGATGATGAGGTCCTTCGTCCGGCCGGTGACCACGATGCGGCCGTCGGCACGTAGGTGGCCGCGGTCACCGCTACGGAACCAGCCGTCACTGGTCACGGCGTGCTCCCACTGCGCAGAGTTCAGGTAGCCCGGCGTCAGATTGTCGCCGCGCAGCTCGATCTCGCCGCTCGCACCGATCCGGACCTCCGAACCCGGGATCGGTCGGCCGGTGGTCTGGGCCAGCTGCTCGTCGGTGTCGGTGGACTCGCTAACGCAAATCGTGGGCGCCTCGGTCATTCCATAGGCGTGCACGATGGGGATCTTCAAGTGCTGGCGCACGCGCCGGTGTACCTGGGGCGGGCACGGCGCGCCACCGCCAATCAACATCCGCAGCGACGGCATGAGCAATTCGGTTGTCGGCGAGGCCATTTGGGCAGCTAGAAGCATCTGATAAAGCGCCGTACTGGCGCCGGACACCGTGACGCAGTGCTCGGCGATCAGCCGCGGCAGGTCGTCGGCGGTGACCTTGGGCACCAGCAGCACCGGGAAGTCGCCGAGTAGCGCAGCGGCGAGGTACACCATGCCGCCGACGTGTGCGATGGGGAAGGCGATGTTGCCGACCTCCCGCGGATGGCTGCCCAGCCCGATGTGTGCGACGTAACCGCGTGCGGCGCTGAGCAACGTGGCGTCGGTATGGCGCACGCCCTTCGGTCGGCCCGTGGTGCCGGAGGTGAAGTACACCCAGCTCGCTTCTGTCGCGGTAGGCGGGCGCGCCAGTTCAGGGTGCGGTGAGCGCATCGACGTCTGTAACTGCTCGACGATGTCGGCGGGCACGATGACGGTGCGCACCCCGGCCGGCGTATTGGCGACCGTCGACTCGTCGACCAGGAGGATGTCGGCTCCGGCGACCTCGATCGCGGTACGCACCTCACGGGCCCGGTAGAGGTGCAGTACCGGTGCTTGGACGACGGGCGTGCGGGCGAGCGCCAGCATCACCACCGCTGCTTTGACGTCCGAGGGCAGCTGCCAGGCGACCGTCATCCCCGGCCGAACGCCGACGTCCCACAGCCAACGCGTGGCCGCCGTCGACAGCGCGGCGACCTCGCTCAACGTCAACGTCGCGCCCGAGACGTCCAGCAGCAGTGGACGATCCGGACGGCAGGCGGCGCCCTCGTCCAGCAGATCGGCGATGGTGCCAGCGGGCGGGGGAGAGCGAAGCGACTCCGGGCATCTGACCATCACCGCCTGCCTCCCTTCTGGCTCTAAGTGCTAAATATATAACTAATTGTACGGTGCGTGTTCCTGCTGTTGACCTTGTCGAGTGACAGGTCTTCAGCTGGTCTGGGGTCTGCTCCTTGGTCGGGCTACCTGGAGAGGATGGCGACGGCGGCGGTACCGGGTGCCCCGTAGAGCTGCGCGAGTCCGACCCGCGGATCGCCGGGCACCTGACGGTCACCCGCGGTACCGCGCAACTGCTGCACCAGCTCGTAGATCTGGCGAAGGCCGGATGCGCCGACTGGCTCGCCGTTGGCGAGCAGGCCACCGTCGGTGTTGACCGGCAGCCGGCCACCGATCTTGGTGGCGCCGTCGGCGAGCAGCGCCTCCTGCTCGCCGTCCTTGCAGAGGCCGGTCTCGGCCATGTGGATGATCTCCGAACCGGCGTCGGTGTCCTGCAGTTGCGCGACGTCGATGTCCTCCGGGCCGACGCCCGCCGACTCGTAGGCGGCGTGGGCAGCCTCGGAGGTCGTGCCGGGCCGGATGGGCATCTCGATCGACGTGCGAAGGAGCTCGTAGGCACCCTCACGGCGGCTGCGCAGCGCGGTCGAGCGCAGGTAGATCGGGGTGTCGGTGTACTGCTTGGCCTTGTCGGCACGGCACACCACCACTGCGGCGGCACCCTCGTTCGGGTTGCAATACATGTACTGGCGCAGCGGTGCATTGACGACCGGCGACTCGAGAATCGCCTCGATGCTCATGGCCTTGCGGCGCCACGCGTGCGGTGTCAGCTCACCGTTTTCCATGTTCTTTGCGGCGACCCGGGCCAGGGTCTCCTCGCTGATGCCGTGGTCGTGCATGTAACGCATGATCTTGGTGCCGAAGTAATGGGTGGTCAGGAACATGCCCTGATCGCCGTACCACTGGGGCAACCCCGACACCGAAGGATCGGCGCCGAAGGCCCCGCGAGGATGCTTGTCCAGCCCCACTCCGACGGCGATGTCGGCCTCGCCAAGTTGCACGTCGCGAGCAGCCAGCGTCAGCAGTGAATTGCCGGTGGCGCAGCCGCTCAGGGTGGCCCGGGCGGGAATGCCGGTCATCCCGGCAAGTCCAGTGACCGCCTCCGGGTTGGACACTTCGAGGCTGCCCGCATACAGACTGCCTACGTCGGACCAGTGCACGCCCGCATCCCGCAATGCCCTGCTGATTGCGACTGCGCCCATCTCCAGTGCTGATCGGTCCGCGTACCGTCCGAACGGATGAAGTCCGACCCCGATGATGGCGATCTCGGGAGTGCTGCTCATGGCGATCCTTCCGGCGGTTGTCACTGCGGTTCCCTGCCTGCGGCAGGAGTAGGCGTTGACTTAGATGGCTGTAACCCTATAACTATATATCGGATTACACGGGCTGGGGTCTAGAATCTGCAGTGCCGCCGCGTGGTGGCGTTCGGACGGCATTTTTCGCGCACACGAAGGCTGAGGAGCTCTTGAGTATCTCGCTACTGTTGGAGATGGCCGCTTCGGGTGACCCGGACCGGGTTGCACTGGTGGACGGCGACAATCGGATCACCACCCGTGAACTCAGCGCACTGGCTGACGGCGGAGCGGGGCTGATCGCCGCCTCGGGGGCGGAGCACGTCGCCTACGTCGGTGCCGGTGGGGTCATGCAGCCGTTGCTGATCTTTGCCGCGGCGCGTGCCGCAGTGCCGTACACACCGATCAACTATCGATTGAGCGCCGAGGGAATCCAGGAACTGGTGGAACGATTGCCGGATCCGCTGGTGATCGTCGACGACCGCTACGGCGACATGATCAAGGGTCTGGGCAAACACATCATGACCTCCGCACAGTTCGTGGCGGCGGCACGGACCGCCGAGCCCGTCGCGGAGTTCGCCGATCCCGACGACGTCGCGATCGTGCTCTTCACCTCCGGCACGACGTCGAAGCCGAAGGCCGTCGAGCTGTCCCACGGCAATCTGACCAGCTACATCACGGGCACCGTCGAGTTCGATTCAGCCCACGCCACCGACGCGGCACTGATCTGCGTGCCGCCGTACCACATCGCCGGCGTCAATGCGGCGATCTCGAATCTGTATGCGGGCCGAAAGATGGTCTATCTGGCCACTTTCGAGGCCGCGGAGTGGGTGCGATTGATCGCCGAGGAGAAGGTGACGACTGCGACGGTGGTCCCCACCATGCTCGACCGGATCATCACCGTGTTGGAGCGACAGCCGACCCCACTGCCGTCGCTGCGCAACCTGGCCTACGGCGGCTCCAAGGTAGGACTTCCGTTGGTGCGCAAAGCGCTCGAACTGCTACCCGAGGTTGGATTCGTGAACGCCTACGGACTGACCGAGACCAGCTCGACGATCGCGGTGCTTACTCCCGACGACCACCGTGCGGCGCACGGCAACAGCGATGACGTCGTGGCCAAGCGGCTCGGGTCGGTGGGCCAGCCGGTGCCGGGTATCGAGTTGGAGATTCGCGACGAGGACGGCAAGGTGCTCGGCCCTGGCGAGACGGGTGAGTTATTCGTCAGGGGTGAGCAGGTTTCCGGTAGGTACACCGGCATCGGTTCGGTGCTAGACGCCAATGGCTGGTTCCCGACCAGGGATGTCGCGACGCTCGACGAGGCGGGATATCTGTTCATCACCGGGCGCTCGGATGACACCATCATTCGCGGTGGCGAGAACATCGCACCCGCGGAGCTCGAAGACGTCCTCGTCGAGCACCCGCACGTGCACGAGGTCGCGGTCGTCGGTGTTCCCGATCCGCACTGGGGCCAAGCCATCGTCGCCGTGGTGGTCCCGGCTGCCGGAACCGATCCGGATGCCGACGAGCTGCGTGAGCACGTTCGGCGGGTGTTGCGGGGGTCGCGCACCCCGGACCGGGTGGTCTTTCGGGACGTACTGCCGACCAACGCGACGGGCAAGCTGCTTCGTCGCGAGATAATCGAAGATCTTCGCGACGCAAACGCCGACAAGTAAAGGGACGCAACATGATCAAGAATGGCACTCGGTTGCAGAGCCAGGTCTGCGATACGCAGGTCATCGTCGTAAAGGCTGCCGAAAGCCTCGACGATCTGCGCTGCGGCGGGCAGCCGATGGTGGCGGTGGGTTCGAGCACGTCGGGTGACGTTGCGCCGGATCCGGACTTCGCCGGCGGCACGGCGATGGGCAAGCGCTACGTCGATGACGGCGGTGCCGAGGTGCTCGTCACCAAGGCAGGGACGGGATCGCTGAGCGTGGGCGTGATCGCCCTGGTGATCAAGGAAGCCAAGCCACTGCCTGCCAGCGACTGAGAGGCCACCGGTCTACGGCGAGCCTGCGCCGGGCTTGCGGAGTTCGTGAGTTCGCGCCGGAGGATCTTGCCGGTACTGCTGCGTGGCAGTTCGGCGAGCACCGTGATGTCCCTGGGCACCGTGTAGTTCGCGAGGTTCTCGCGGACGTGGGCCTTGAGTGCCTCCGGGGTGGCCGTGGCGCCTTCGCCGAGTACGACGAAGGCTGCCAGTCGCTGCCCGTACGTCGGGGTACGTCGGGGTGGGTGGCGAGCGTGGTCTCCACTTCGATGGGGTAGACGTTCTCGGTGCCGGACGACGACGCCTTTCGAGTGTCGCGCGACCGCATGGTGACCCGTGCCTCGTGGAAGTTGGGTCAGGCCATCGCCGGCGCCGGGCAGCACTCGCCGGACGTCATCGGCGTCGCGGTGAGGGGCCTGCTCGACCAGGCCTGGCACACGGTGCACCGGCAGACGACCAGCGTCGACCGCGACGAGATGATCGCGGTGCTCGCCGAGATGATCGTCGCGATGATCCCCACCGTCGGACCCGCGCTGCTCTCGCGCCGCCCAGTGTGACGCCGCTGCGAAGGTTCCGGCGGCAAAGTCGGCGAGGGTGCACGTTCGGCGCAGGCGAGCCCACGTCCGTCACGCCATGGACGCTGGGCTTAGTCCGCCGGGCGGAATGCGAACGTCAGGACCGCCTCGCCATCGGAGGGCTGCAGCGTCGTGGTGGTCGACACCAGGTGCTGGCCGATACGCAATTCTTCGGCGGTCGCGCCGACGATCAACGTCTCCACCAGGACGCCCTCCGCCAACTCGACGAAGCCCACCACGTACGGCGTGAAGCTTTTCGGGTCGCGATTGCCCTTGTACGGCAGCGGCGGCACGAACTCCTGGGTGGTGTAGGTGTAAAGCGTTCCCTCGGTGGATAACTCGACCGCTTCGATGTCGCCCTGAATGTCGGGGTCGCCGTCGAAGAGAATGGCTCGTTCGGCGGGGAACTTGATCACGCCCGACGACCGCCTGCGCGACGCGAACAATACCGCCCGGTCGTCGCCGTCGACCCGGAACAGTCCCTCGGTGATCAGTGCGGTCATCTCAGGCCACCTCGATGACCATCGCGGCACCCATGCCGCCGCCTGCGCACATGGACAGCACGCCGATTCCGCCACCGCGCCTTCGTAATTCGTAGATCGCGGAGGTGACCATCCGGGCGCCGGTCGCTGCGATCGGATGGCCGAGGCTGATACCGGAGCCGTAGACGTTGACGATCTCCTCGTCGAGCCCGAGCTCTCGGGCGCACGCGACGGCCTGCGCGGCGAAGGCCTCGTTGATCTCGAAGAGGGCGACGTCCTCGAGCTTGCGCCCGGCGAGTTCCAGCGCCTTGGGGATGGCCTTGATCGGTCCGCTGCCGGTGCGGGTCGGGTCCAGCCCAACCTGCGTCCAGGACAGCACGTTGGCCAGCACGTCCTGGCGGGTGTCGGGAGAAGCCAGCGCGACGACGGCCGCGGCATCGTTGATGCCCGACGAGTTTCCGGCGGTCACCGAGAAACCCTCGATCTCGGGGTGTAGCACCTTCAGCCCGGCCAGCGACTCCATCGAACTGCCTCGGCGCGGGTGCTCGTCCTGGGCGAAGGTGATGGTGCTGCCATCTGCCTGGGGTACCTGGACGGGGATGATCTCATCGACGAACGATCCGGCGTCGATGGCCTTGATCGCACGCTGATGGCTGCGCAGCGCCCACTCGTCCTGGTCTTCGCGGGTGATCCCGTACTGGACGTTGCAGTTGTGCGCGACGGTGATGGACATGTCCATCGCGGGCGCCTCGGCGGTCGGCGGATGCGACTCGGGGAACCACTGCTCGTAGTCATCGGCCGACTTGCCGGTGCTGAACAGCTTGCGCTTCTGCAGGATCGGACCGGTGGACAGCGACTCCATGCCGCCCGCCAGGATGGCGTGGCTCATGCCGGCGGCGATCTGCCCGGCCCCCACCGCGATCGCCGAGAGGCTCGACGCGCACTGGCGGTTGACGGCTAGCCCGGGGATGTCGAGCAGGCCGAGGGCCACCGCGATGTATCGGGCGCCGTCGCCGCCACCCTGCATGCTCTCGGCCAGCACCAGGTCGTCGAACTCGGCCGGGTCCAGCCCGGAGCGTTCGATGACGGCCGTGACTACCGGTTTGGCCAGCTCGGTCGCCGGCACGTTGGCCAGGGTTCCGCGGCGTGCCGTTCCGATCGGGGTGCGTGCCGCGGCGATGATCGCCGCGCGCGAGGTCTGGGGCGAGCGAAGCGACGGGGAATGTGTCGTCGAGGCCATGTGTCTCCCAAGGTCGTCGGCCGTGGCGGGCTGGTTGCCCGACGGGCGCGCTCAGTCTATACCGTTAAATAGATATCGGTTTTTCGGGTTGGTGACGACGGGAGCAGAGATGGCGAAGGTGATCACGTCCGTGGACGACGCGGTGGCGACGATAGGGCAGGAACTGGGTGTCAGCCGATGGGTGGTCGTCGACCAGGAGCGCATCAACCAGTTCGCCGACGTCACGATGGATCATCAGTGGATCCACGTCGACGTCGACAAGGCGAAGGCGGAGAGCCCCTATGGCGCAACGATTGCCCACGGCTTCCTGACGCTGTCGCTCATCCCGGGTGTGAGCAAGGACAACTACCGCATCGAGAACGCGAAGATGGGCATCAACTACGGCCTGAACAAGGTTCGCTTCCTGTCCGCGGTCACGGCGGGCAGCCGGATCCGCGTCCGGTCCTACCTCGCCGACGCCGTGCCGGTCGGCGACAGCACGGTCAACCTGACCGTGCGCCACACCGTCGAGATCGACGGGGCGGAGAAACCCGCCGCGGTTGCCGAACTCATTGCTAGGTTCATCTTCTGATGACCGGCGGTCCGTTCGAGGGAAGGGCCGTCCTCACCGGGGCGGGCAAGTCGCAGGTCGGCCGCCGGTTGGGCCGGACGGGGCTGGACCTCACGCTCGAGGCGGTGCTGCGCGCGATCGAGGACGCGGGGCTCAGCGTCGACGACGTCGACGGCATTGCCAGCTACCCGGGCCCGGGCGTACCCGACGCCGGGTTCTCCGGTGCGAACGTCCAGGATGTCCGCAACGCGCTGGGGCTGCGCTCGCGCTGGTACATCTCGGCGACGGAGACCGCAGGCCAGATCGGCCCGGCGATCGAGGCGTGCATGGCGGTCAGTCTGGGGTTGGCCAACCACGTCGTCGTGTATCGCTCGGTGTGGGAATCCACGGCGGCGCAGCAGGCCGGGGGTGGACGGGCCGGGGTGCTGTTCGGTGGTGGCGAGCTACCTCCGCACCTGGAGTGGACGGCGCCGTTCGGGGCGCTCTCGGCGGCGAACTGGTTGGCGATGCCCGCGCAGCGCTACATGTACGACTTCGGGTTGACGCGTGAGGATCTCGGTCGCATCGCGATCAACGCCCGCACCAACGCCGGGCTCAACCCCGACGCGGTGTACCGCGAGCCGATGACGATGGACGACTACCTTGGCGCCCGGATGATCTCTGAGCCGCTCTGCCTCTACGACTGCGACGTGCCGTGCGACGGCGCGACCGCGGTGATCGTGTCACGGCGGGACGCCGCGAGCGGCCTGCCACGGCACCCGCTGACGGTGGAGTCCGTCGGGCCGGGCATGTTCGAGCGCGCCACCTGGGACCAGCGCGCCGACATCACCACCATGGCGGCGCACGACTCGGCGGCCAGCCTCTGGGAGTACACCACGCTGACCCCGACCGACGTCGACATGGCCCAGTTGTATGACGGCTTCTCGTTCCTCACCGTGATGTGGTTGGAGGCGTTGGGTTTCTGCGACCACGGCAAGGTCGGTGAGTTCCTGGGCGACGGCTCCCGCATCGCCCTGGACGGGTCGCTGCCCATCAACACCAGCGGAGGCCAACTGTCGGGCGGACGGCTGCACGGCATGGGCTTCCTACATGAGGCGTGCATCCAGATGTGGGGTGAAGGCGGGGACCGGCAGGCGCCGACGACACCCGAGGTGGTAGCCGTCGGGGTGGGCGGCGGACCAGTAGCCGGCTCGATGTTGCTGAGCAGTCGATGACCCGGACTGCGGAGATGGACCTCAATGGAACCTGATGGCGTTCACTCGGTGGTCCTTGCCTCGGTCTATCGAGTAACCGATCCACGGCGCATGTGGGCGCAGATCGGTGTGCGGAAGTCCCAGCTTGCCGCCATCGGTGCGCACCACGCCGTGGTGTACGTCTCGACGGAACGGGCGGGCTGGGTGCTGGTCACGATTGGCGTACGACAACGGGAGCCCGTTGCCGAACTGATGCTCTCGCCGGCGATCCGCGAATGGTTCGACATTGCCGGCGTCGAGGACTTTCCGATGGTGTTCGCCGGGGAGATCGTCGAGAAGATGGACCTGGAGACGTCGCCCGCGGTCCCGCCGGGCATCGTGGTCGCGGCGTTCGCCGGGGTGGAGTCCGTAGCCGAGGTCGTCATGCGCGCCCATGATGCGATCGACCGCTTCAGGAGCGCAGGTGTCCGGAAGTTGTGGACGTACCACGCGCTCGACGATCCGCGGGAAATGCTCTTCCTGCACGAGTTCGACGACGACACGCAGGCCCGTCGGTGGATCGCACACCCGGACACTGCCGCTGATTGGATGAGCGATCCCGTGGGCAGTCCCTATCCGCCGCTGTTCGTGGGCAGGCTCATGGACGTATTGACGATCGAACCGGGCGGGTGAACCGAGGTATGTATGTCTGCCTGTGCAGGGCTGTGACCTCGCAGACCGTCGCGGACGTGATCGCTGCCGGGGCGTCTACGTCCCAGCAGATCGCCGAGGCCTGTGGGGCAGGCGCCGAATGTGGACGTTGTCGTCGTAGCGTGCGAACCATGATCACCGCGGCGCGGCCGGGGGGCCGATGATGTCGGCCAACGCGGCCGGCGACCTGACGCTCGGCGACATCGTCACCGACAACGCGGTGCGCTTCGGTGAGGTGGTCGCCTACCGGCACGGCGACCGCACGGTGAGCCATGCTCAGTTGCGTGCACGGGCCGTGAGACTCGTGTCGGCAATGGTGGACGCCGGGGTTCGCCACCAGGACCGGGTTGCGGTGCTGAGCCGCAACGGCATCGAATTCGGGGAGCTGAACGCGGCCACCCAGATCAGCGGAATCATCATGGCCACCATCAACTTTCGGCTCTCGCCGCCGGAGATGGCCGACGTGGTCCGCCGGGTGGCACCATCGATCGTCTTCGCCACGGACGAATTCGCCCCGGCGGTCAGCGCTGTCGTGGCGGAGTTGCCCTCGGCGCCAATGCTGGTGGTCATCGGTGGTGAGCCTCCGACGGGGACGATCGGCTATGAGCAGTTCCTCAAGGGCGGGCGAAGTGGTGACCCGGAGTTGGTGGCCACCCCCGACGATATTGCTTATTTGCTCTTCACCAGCGGCACCACCGGAGCGTCCAAGTGCTGCGTCGTCGGGCAGCGGGAGATGCGCGCCATCGCCTTCACGATGAACAACGAAATGCGCAGCGGCAGCAACGACCGTGGCCTGATCAACATGCCGATGTTCCACGTCGGGGCGCTCGCGATCGTCGGCGGCCTGCACGCGCGGGGTGGGACGGTGGTGCTCCAGCAGCAGTTCGATCCGGCCGAAGCGGTGCGGTTGATCGCGGACGAGGCCATCACGGTGTTGCATCTGGCGCCGGTCATGCTGAAGTCGCTTCTCGACGAGGTCGGTGACGGCTCTGCAGTGAAATCGGTTCGCACCGTTGTCTATTCGGCTGCACCGATGACTACGAAGACACTGCAGCGGGCGATTTCTGCGCTTCCCAACGCCGGCTTCCTCAACCTGTACGGACAGACCGAGGTGATCGCGTCCGGGCTGCCGCGCGAACTGCACACCCTCGACGGCCCGGACGCCGAGGAACGTTTGCGCTCAGTGGGTTTCCCGTTTCCCGGCACGCAGATCCGCATCCTCGACGAGGACGGACGCGATGTGGCATCGGGGAAGGCCGGCGAGATCGTCGTGCGATCGAATTCGATGTTCCGTGGCTACCTGGACGACGTGGCGGCGACCGAGGCGACGCTGCGCGACGGGTGGTGTCGCACCGGCGACGTCGGTCGTCTGGACACGCGCGGTCTGCTGTATCTGGTGGACCGCAAGAAGGACGTCATCATCACCGGCGGGGAGAACGTCTACTCACCCGAGGTCGAGGACGCCATCACCGCCATCGACGGGGTGGCCGCCTGCGCGGTGGTCGGAGTGCCCGACGAGAAGTGGGGCGAGGCGGTCTGCGCGGTCATCGTTCCGTTGGCTGGTGCATCGCCGACGCTGAAAGCCGTTCAGCAGCACGTGCGTCGGAGCCTGGCCGGCTACAAGGTGCCGCGCCGACTGGTGCTGGTGGCCGAACTCCCGGTGCTGGCCAGTGGCAAGGTGGACAAGAAGCGACTGCGCGCCGACGTGGGCGTAGCGGCCGGCTGAGCTACAGCGACCGCAGGATCGAACGCCTCAACAGGGTCGCCATGAGGTCGGCGGCGCGCTCGTCGGTGCCCGACTCCGCAGCCGCCGTCGCCTCGGTCATCCGGCCCAACACGGCGAGGAACACCGTGCTCGCCACCCGAACGTCGATGCGGGCAGGCAGGTCGACGGTGTCCAGCAGGGCGAGCACCGCGCGGTGGACCGCGCCGATACCGTGTCCGACCTCCGCGTCGGAGAGCTGCTCGGCCACCGTGCCGTCCAACCACGCCCGGATGACGCCGCCGTAGTCGCGGTGAAATCGAACGTAGCCCAGCATCCACCGGGCCAGCGAGTCCGCCTCCAGTCCTGGCAGTACGGCGGATTGGACCTCGATTTCGTCGACCGCCTTGCGGGTCAGTTCGGCCAGAATCTCGACCTTGGTGCTGAAGTACCGGTACAGGGTGGCGCGGCTGACTGCGGCGGCCGCCGCAATCTGCTCCATCCCGACGGCGTAGTAGCCGCATTCGGCGAAGAGCGCCGAGCTGACCGACAGCACGTCCAGTGCGATGGGCGCCAACCCGGTGGCGGTCGCAGCCGGCCGCGGGTCGGCCTCGGGCAGCGGACCGGCCGGTTCGGGGCGGTTCGGCGGTAAGACTGCGCTGAGCACGTCATCGGGGGTGTCGGGGAACAGCATGAGTTGGAGCGCGACGGTCAGTGACGACGTCACGACGTCGCGAGCCGGCAGCGAGAACATCGCCCGGTACCGGTAGAGGTGCACCATGTGCGGAATCCGCATCAGTGCGGCGGCGGCGTCGTCGGGGTCCAGCCCCTCCACGGCGGCTCCGCGGACCCGGATGGTGACCGCCTCCGCGAACGTCTCGGCGACCGTGCCGACCTCGATGACCGACAACTCGGTTCCGATGCCGGGGTACTCCGCGAACACCGCCGCATGGCTGTCGTAGAGGTCGGCCCACTGCGCCAGCCAGCCGTGCAGGGCTTCGATCCCGTCGTGCGTCGGGCTCAGGTCACCGAGCCGGTCGGCGTGGTCGAGGACGTCGCGTTCGGCCGACACACTGAGCTCGCGGAAGATCTCCTCCTTGCCCGCGAAGTACTGGTAGACGGTGGCGCGCGAGGCGCTCGCCGCCTTGGCGATCGTGTCGAGTGAGGTGCCGTGGAAGCCGTTTACCAGGAACACGTCCGCCGCGCAGGTGAGGATCCGGTCGCGCGTGTGCAGGCCGCGGCGGCCGACGCCGACGTTCGCAGCGGGCGCATACCCCGGGCGGCGCGTCTTGTCCGGAGTCGATGCCACCGGACAAGTATCCCGATGAACCCCCGCCGATGGGGCGCTCACGTCTGCGACGGTCCCGGCAGGTTGCGCTTGGCCTTGCCCGGATAGCCGAAGAACTTCTCGAAGTTGGCGTCGTTGATGGGTTGTGCGCTGTTGCGTGCCGCAGCCGACCGCAGGGCCTCGTGTCGGGCGTCGGCCCTGGCGAGCTCGTCGGCGGTCCCGGACTGGCGCAGCCGCTCGACGTCCGCGGCGGCGGCGGCGATCTCGAGCCGCAGACGTTCACCCGCTTCCCCGAAGGTCAGGAGATCGTGGTCGTCTTCGTCGACCTTGTCCCGCGGGCTGTTGTCAGCAGGTCCGTCAACGCTGGTCATGGCGTGCCTCTCGACGTCTAGACGTGTGTGGCGTACGTCATATAGTGTGTGAGATGAACCGTCAGAAAACAAGACTCTCCGTCAGAAACTGGGATGCAGAGTCAGGAGCGAAGGAGCATCGTGCCGCTTCAGGACCATCACCAGATCGTCTCCGTCGATGACCACCTGGTCGAACACCCACGGGTGTGGCAGGACCGCCTGCCAGAGAAGTTCCGCGAAGAGGGCCCCCGGATCATCGAGAAGGACGGCAAGCACCTCTGGAGCTACGACGGCCAGATCTTCCCGACGATCGGCTTGAACGCGGTCGCGGGAAAGCCGCCGGAGGAGTGGGGCATGGACCCCGTGCGCTACGAGGACATGATCCCTGGCTGTTACGACCCGGTCGCCCGGATCGCCGACATGGACCTCGACGGCGTGCAAGCCGCGCTGTGCTTTCCGTCCTTCCCGGGCTTCGGTGGTGGAACCTTTCACCGCGCCAAGGACAAGGAACTCGCGCTGCACTGCGTGAAGGCGTGGAACGACTTCTACATCGACGAGTGGTGCGCGACCGCACCCGCCCGATACGTCCCGCTGGCCATCCTGCCGACCTGGGACATCGACGCCTGCGTGGCCGAAGCCGAGCGGGCCGCTGCCAAGGGCGCCCGCACGATCTCCTTCCCGGACAGCCCGGTGCCCCTTGGCCTTCCGTCGTTCCACTCGGAGCACTGGGATCCGCTGTGGCAGGTGTGCGCCGACGCGAACATGCCCGTCTCACTGCACTTCGGCTCGGGCGCCTACGTGCCCGGCTTCTCGTTCTCCTCGATGAAGCCGGTCCCCGGGGAGATGGTGATGCCGGACGCCCCGTTCGCGGTGGCGATCACGCTCTTCTCGACCAACCTGATGTGGAGCACCGTGGACCTGTTGTTCTCCGGCAAGCTGCAGCAGTTCCCCAACCTGCAGATCTCGCTGGCCGAGGGCGGCATCGGCTGGGTGCCCTACATCCTGGAGCGCTCCGACTACGTCTGGGAGCGGCACCGCTACTACCAGGACATCGCGTTCGACGACCGGCCGTCCGAGCTCTTCCGCAAGCACTTCTGGGGCTGCTTCATCGACGACGAGCACGGCTTGAAGAATCGCCACGCGGTCGGCATCGACCGGATCATGCTCGAAATCGACTTTCCCCATAGTGATTCCAACTGGCCGAACTCGCGCAAGCGGGCCGCCGAGGTGCTGGCCGACGTGCCCGATGGCGAGTGCTCGCTGATCGTCGAGGAGAACGCCCGCCGGATGCTCAGCTTCCCTCGGGTGTCCGCCGATGAGCGTCGACTGATCGCCGTCTGACGACTGCTGGGCGGGCGCGGTCAGGTCTGCTCGGCACCGGGTATGGCAACGGGCGCTGCGAAAGGGATGCGACATAAATAGTTAATCCTTTAGTCTTATGCGGCCCGCGTAGGACGGGCCCGCGCAGGAGCGCGCTCGAGTTGAGGAGGTCGGATGAAGGTTCGTCTAGAGCAATCGAAGTGTGTGGGCCACGCACAGTGCTACGCCGTGGACCCGGACCTGTTCCCGATCGATGATTCGGGCTATTCGATCCTCGAAGCGCACGACGTGCGGCCCGGCGACGAGCAGATCACCAAGGACGGGGTGGCTGCCTGCCCCGAACTGGCCCTCGTCATCGAGGACGACTGACCGGAGCGCTTACGATTGGCCTGGCTGGCAGTCAGACCGGTTCGACCTACGTCATGCTCGATGCGCCACTTCGGCTTGCCGAGGAGATTCGCACGGATGACCGTGGTGTGTCGAGTTGCTTTTCGGGCGAACCTATTTCGCGTGCAACCGGCATCGCTCGAGCAGGATCTGGGCGAGGCGTGCGGGATGACTAAACATCAATTCGTGGCAGGCCTGCACGGCAATCACGTGCTGAACCCCGCCGAGTGCGGCGATGCTGGCGTGCTGCGACTTGACCGACAGGGCCCGGTCTCGGGTGGTCAGGATCCACGTGCGCGGCACGTCGTTGGGGAATCCGCTGCGGTCCACCGGTTCGCCGGGTATCCGCGCCGACTCTGTACACAATCTCGACATCGTCAGACGGCGTTGCTCCCGTGTCATGCCGTTGCAAAACGCGTACTGCGTCACCACGCGGGGGATCTTCATCGGCTTCCCGCCCTTCGCGGCGTACCTGGCGAGCGCCGCCAGTGGCCCGCCGAGCTTGTCCGCAATGGACAGGCCATGGGGTGGCACGAACGCGGCGGCGAGGATCATCTCCCGTACCCGGGATGAGCCGAGCCGTGCTACTACTCCGGGTACCGTCACGCCGGCCATCGAATGCCCGACGATCACGACCTCACCTAGACCCGCCGCCTCGACGTCGGCGACGACGGAAGCCACCCACTCGCCGATGGTGGCGGTCGCGAGATCGCCGGGCGTTCGCCCCCGCCCGGGCAGGTCGACGGCCAAGACGCGCAATTCCGGTGCCCGACGGTGTAGTTCGGCAACGACGAAATCCCAGCAGTTGCCAGAGTGCTCGCCACCGTGGACGAGCACGAGGTCGGGCAGTGCCATCGCGATCAACCCCTCAAGGGTGGAGGAGCTGGGACTCCACTACGTCGAGGTCGGCGCGGAAGTCGGTGAGGCTCCTACTTGCCGGCTCGATCGTGATCCAGGTGACGCCGGCGTCGGCGTAGCCCTCCAACCGTGGTTGTACGGCGGCACAGAAGGCCGAGCAGTCGCCGCTCTCGAGCAGGTCGGCCTCGAAGGGTACGAACGCGACGTCGGCAGGCCCCCGGCCCGCTTCGGCGCGCCGCTGGTTGACGGTCCCGATCCACTCGCCGAGGGTGTCGACGTCCTCGAGGGGACGGGCCCGGGTGATCGCGGCCATCTCACCGGACGCGGCCATCGGCATCCAGCCGTCGGCCACCTCGACGACGCGGCGTTGTGCGGCCTTTCCGTTGCCGCCGATCCAGAGCGGGGGTCCGTCGACGGTCAGTGGCGGCGGAAGTGCGACGTGACCGCTCACCCCGAACTCCGGTCCGTCGTGGTCGACACCGGCCCAGGTCGCCTTCCACGCCGCGATCGCCTCGTCGAGCAGCGCGCCGCGGCGGTCGAAATCAGCTCCCAGGGCCTTGAACTCGGATTTCAGGTAGCCGGCGCCGGTCCCCAACGTGAACCGACCACCGGACAGCAGGTCGAGACTGGCCGCCGCCTTGGCGGTCAGGTACGGGTTCCGATAACCCGACACCAGGAGGTAGGTCATCAGCCGGATCCGCGTGGTGGCGGCAGCGGCGAAGCTCAGCGACACGAACGGGTCGAAGGCATGGTGCCCACCATTGGCCAACCACTCCTTGTCCGGGTACGGGTGCTCGGACATCGAGAATCCCTCGAAGCCGGCCTCTTCCACCAGCCGTGCGACCTCACCGATACCGGCGCCCTCGCACCAGCGGTTCCAGTGCTTGACCGCCCGCATCGGGAACATCAGGTTGTAGCGCACTCTCGGCTCCTACTCACCAGTGATCGGGCGATGGCGTCGCCATCACTGCTCATCGGGTTCGCGGATGTTTCCTGTTGCTGAGCGAATCGGAGGCCGCACCGGCGTTGCCGACGTCCGTGTAAGACTTGCCGTGACGGGCGGCGGAACTGGGGGTCAGATCGCGGGCCTCCCACATCGCGAGGACGGTGCCCTGAACGCCGTTCGGTCTGCGCCGCGATCTCGGTGGCCAGTTCCACGGCGCGCGAGCGCAATTCGTCCTCGGGCACGACCTCGGTGACGATGCCGATCCGCAGCGCGGTTCGGGCGGACATCCGCTCCTCGCTGCCCAGTAGGGCCCAGCGCATCACCTCGCCATAGGGGAGGCCGAGGGCAAGCATGCCCATCGGCTCGTGTGCGGAGACGATGCCGGCGTTGGCATGCGGGTCGAAGAAGGTGGCGGTGTCGCCGCAGATCGAGAAGTCGCGCTCGTTGACGAAGTACATGGCGCCGCCGGCCACGATACCGTTCAACGCGCCGATGGCCACGTGATCGCTCACGCGGAACTTGATCGTGCTCAGTTCGATCTGCTCGGTCACGCACGCTCCTCGGTCGATCGGGTAAGCACCCGCATGGTCGCATCTGCGTCGCCCACCTGGTGCACCTGGTTAGCGATCTTGCGCCAGAGGGTCGTGCCGGCGTCGAGATGCACTAGGGAGCAGCGATTCCGCCCAGTGACGCCATGGGGTCAAGCAGCCCCCGGCGTCCAGACAGCATGGGCTCACTTGGAAAGGGGATCGCGCGGTAGTCCGAGAAGGCGTTCGGCGATGGTGTTGCGCATGATCTCCGACGTTCCGCCAGCGATGGTCAGGCACCGGGCGTACAGATAGGACGACGTGAGTTCCGGTTTCTGCCCGATCACCGCGGCGGTGCCCGCCAAGTCCAACGCCAGTTCGGTGAGGTGTTGGGAGTTCTCGGCGGTCAACAACTTGGTGACGTTGGCCTCGGCGCCGGCCGAGGCGCCGACGATCGCCCGGCTGGCCTGCCGCATGTTCAACAGCCGTAGCGTGTGGGTCTCGGCGATCACTTCACCGACTTGACGCGACCAGCTGGCAGCCACTTCGCTGGGCGCACCGTCGAGGAGTTTGACCAGGTCGGTGGAGGTGATCCCGGTGGCGCCGGAGCCTCCGCCGATCGATACCCGCTCGTTGCCCAGGGTGGCGCGAGCAACCAGCCACCCGCGGCCCTCGTCACCCACCACGTCCGCGTCGGGCACGAAGACGTCGTCGAAGAAGACCTCGTTGAACAGAGCATCGCCGGTGATTTCACGCAGCGGCTTGACTGTCACGCCCGGTGCGCTCAGGTCGATGGCCATCATGGTGACAGCGGAGTGCTTCGGCGCATCGGTGTCGGTGCGCACCGTGGCGAGGCCCCACTGGCATTCGTGCGC
The DNA here is from genome assembly GCF_006439015.1 of Mycolicibacterium hodleri. GTDB lineage: Bacteria > Actinomycetota > Actinomycetes > Mycobacteriales > Mycobacteriaceae > Mycobacterium > Mycobacterium hodleri_A. The sequence goes on from NZ_RCZG01000001.1 coordinate 245,033, forward strand.
CAGGCTGGTCCACACCTTCTGGCCGGTGACGCGCCAGCCACCATCGACCCGCGTGGCCGAGGTGCGGACCGCGGCAGCATCCGAACCGGCGCCCGGCTCGGAGAACAGTTGGCACCAGTTGACTTTGCCACGCAGAACGTCGTCGACCCAGCGCTCGCGCTGATCGTCGGTGCCGGCTTGGGCGATGGTGAGCATCACCCAACCGGTGATGCCCATTTCGGGCAGATCGACCCCGCTGAATTCCTCCTCGAGCACCAACTGCTCGATGGCGTCGGCCTGCCTTCCCCACGGCTTGGGCCAGTGGGGGACGAGGTATCCGGAGTCGGCCAGGAAGTTGCGCCGTGCGTCGGCGGGCAGCGTGGCCATCTTCGCCAACACTTCCCGGGCCTGCGCGCGGTAGTCCTGAGCTGCCTCCGGCAGGGCGAACGAGGCGCCGTGGGCCAGCCCGCTGCGTTGGGCAGCGACGATGTCGAGCAACGGGTCGCCACCGTCGCTGGTGAGCGTGGCCAGCATGCGGGCCCTGCGCAGATACAGGTGCGCGTCGTGCTCCCAGGTGTAGCCGACGCCCCCGTGGAGCTGAATGTTCTTCTGGGCGTTGAAGACCTGAGTCCGGATCGCGTGTGACGCGGCGACGGCGCCAGCGAACCAAACACTGTCGAGGTCGTCGGCGCGCGCGGCGTCCCACGTCGCGGCGGTGGTCTGCTCGGCGTTGATCAGCATGTTGGCGAGATGGTGCTTGACCGCCTGGAACGTCCCAATGGTGCGGCCGAACTGCTCACGTACCTTCGCGTAGTCGTTCGCCATTTCCAGGCAGGCCCAGCTGGAGCCGACCGCCTCGGCGGATGCCAGGATGCGCCATACGGTTCTGGCGCGGTTCGACGCTCCACGCAACACCCGGTGCTCATCGAGAGCGGCACCGCTTAGTACCACCGTGCCGACGCTGCGGGTGGTGTCGAGACCGGGCAGTGCAGTGACTGTCACACCGTCGGCCTTGGCGTCGAGCACGACCACGTCGTCACCGGCGACGATCACCAGAACATGGGCGTCGGGTGCGCCCAGAACGGCCGGGCACTCTCCGCTGGCGATGAGATCCGAACCGATCACCACATTGCCGGCCAGCCCGAGCGCACCGACCGCGCTGCCGTCGGAGAGACCCGGAAGCAATTGAGAGCGAAGAGAATCCGTGCCGCAGCGATCGATGACGAGAGATGCAGCGACCGTAGGCAGGAACGGACCCGGGCACAGTTCATGGCCTTGAGCCTCGAGGACGATGGCCAGTTCTTCGATGCCGAAGCCCGAGCCGCCGAACTCCTCGCTGATTGCGAGGCCGTTCCAACCCAATTCAGCTGCTGCTGACCAGATCTCTGCAGGTCGAGTCGACCCTCCGTCAAGGGTGGCGCGAGCTGAGGCTCTGCTCTTGACGCGGGACAGCGCCCCGAACGCGGCCGCGGCGAGTTCGTTGTGTTCCTCGGTGATGGCCAGTGCTGATCTACTCACTACGGGATTCCTTGATCTTCTCGTGGTTGGAAGCTCTTCTGCCAAAGAAGGCTGGCTACGGCCCCGGTCTCGCGGTCTCGGATCGGCCATTGACGACGTAGCGTCGAATCACCGCCAGTTCGGTGCGGCGGTCGGCGGCCGGCCAGCACAGCAGGGACAGGGTTACCCGCGTGATCAGCTCACAGCCAATGGCATCGCTCGGGTCCAGTCCAGCCAGTTCGGCCGCGACGTCGTTGAATCGGGTGATGAGCGCGCTGTCGACGCTCTCCCCGGTAGCAGGGCCAGTGAGTAGGGCAGCGGAGACTGCATCGGTACGGATGATGTCCAACGACGCGACGATCGTATGGGCGACGCGCTCATCGCCGTCGAGGTGATCGACCGCGTGGGCCACTGCCGCGGTGATCCGGTCGATCGCTTGGTCGAGCACCGCGTCGCGTAGGGCCTCCTTGCCGCCCACGCGGCGATACACGGTCGCCCGGGAACATCCCGCCCGCAGCGCAACGTCCTCCATGCTCAATCCGTCGAGACCGCGATCGGCGACTGCTTCAGTCGCCGCTCGCAGGATGCGCTCGGCGGCACGGCCGTGCACAGGGCTCCGCGTTTCGTGCCCAAGCATCGCCAGCGGGGCGTTTGGGCGGCGCATATCGCTGCGAAAATGTGCCACGTACATGCCGACTCCTACCCGATCGCCTTGCCTACCCGTAATAAGCTATATAGTTATCGATATTACACAGTGGGGATCCTGGTGCGACGAGGGTGAGCAGTCAGGATGGCGTGCCGGAGTTGGCCGCGCGGTAGCCGAGGGCCCGCAGGATGAACCTGAGAATCTGAGCGGCGGTCTCCCGAGGGTCCGCGCCGGTGGACCGTCGGGCCTGCTCGGTGAATCCGGCTTCGATCGACGCCAGCGCGGACCGGGCATCGGGTCCAGGGTCGGCGGCCGGAAATGCACCGGTGCGACGGCCGTCTTCGATGATCTGGGCGAGCAGTACGTGCTGCGTTGCCTCGAATCTGTCGAGCTCCTGGTGGTATCCACGGGTGCGTTGCATCTCTTCGGAATAGAAGGTCAGGACGCGGCGCTTGCGGCGAGGGTCTGCGAGCAGCGCGAACATCGCGTCGACCCAGCGGGTGAGGGCGTCGACGGGACCGTCGGCCTCGGTCACCACCGTGCGCAGTTCGGTCAGGACGCGCTCGCGGTCTCGGCGCAACATCACTAGGAGCAGTTCGTCGCGGGTCTTGAAGTGCCGATAGAACGCGCGGGTGGATAGGCCGGTGTTGGCGAGGATCTCGGTGACGGACAGCGCCGTGCCACCGTTCTTGTCGAGGCTGCGGTAGGCCTCGGCGACGATCTGTTCGCGTTCGGCGGTTCGGTCGGTCACGCCCTCACCTCTTCGGAGTTCACGATCCGAAGAAGCTACCTCACGGGACACCTCGATCAGCTGCTGACGATGATGCCGTTACTGCGCAAGGTGGTCAGTTCGGCCTCCTCGTAACCAAACTCGGTGAGTACGGCGGTGGTGTGCTGACCGGCAGAGCAGCCGCCCCGGGGGTCGGTATGCGAGCGGGACAACTTGACCACCGGTCCGAGCCTGAGGTGTTCGTCGAAGATCGGGCTCATCGCCGTCGCGGTGTACTCGACGACCAGTTCGTCGACACATTGGAGCTGACGGCTCGGTGCTCCCAGGTGGACTTCCACGCAGCCGACGTTGCCTTCGGTGAGGGTCTGTTCCCATTGCGCCGCAGGCTCTTTGGCGAACACCGTAGTCAACGCGTCCTGTAGTTCCCGATCATTTTCGACCCGCAGTGCGGGCGTTGCGAAGCGCGCATCGCCCTTGAGGTCCACGTAGTTCCGAAGAGTGTCGGCGAGTGGTTCCCATTCCATGTCGCCGGGCGCGGCCAGGAAGACCCACCCGTCGGACGACTCGTACTGGCGGTACAGCGCGCCGTATCCCGCACCGTCGGCATCGACCCGTGGTGCCAAGGGTCGGTCGGGGTAATCGATCACCCAATCGACGAGTACGTGGGTCATCGACGCGATCATCGTGGTGGTGAAATCGCATGCGCTGCCGTGGCGACGGTGCGCCAGCAGCCCTACCAGCATCGCCGAGGCGACGCAGAGGGCGGCGAGGCCGTCGCCCTGGACCTCGGGGGTGGCGGTACCGGTGGTGAGGCGGGGAGCCGCGGCCATGATTGCGTCGATGGTGCCGGTGGCGTCGGCGGCGTCGGGCACGTTGGTCAATGCCAGGCCGGCGGCCGCGCCGATGGAGGGTGCGTAGGCCGGCCGATTCGCGAAGGGTCCGGACGTGCCGTAACCGGGCGCGCTGAGATAGACCAACTCCGAATTGATCGCACGCAGGGTCGGCTCGTCGATGCCGAAGCGCTCGGCGGCGCCCGCTCGGAAGGACTGGGTGACGATGTCGGCGTGCTTCACGAGCTCGTGGACGATGCCTCGCCCTTCCTCGGTGTGCAGATCGATCTGCACACTTTCCTTGCCCTGCATGACCTTTGCGCCAGAGGCTTCCGGGAACGGCAACAGGTTGCGGATGCCGTCACCCTCCATGCTTTCGACCTTGATGACTCGGGCGCCGAGGTCGGCCAGCAGTGACGAGCCGTATGGCGAGGCGAACATCTCGCCGAATTCGAGGACGGTGACACCGCGCAGCGGCGGCTCGGTAGAGCCCGCGGGGAGATGATCTGCCGCCCGCGCGGGTTGCCGATGTGCGGGCTTCGCGTAGTCGTTCAGCGCGGGTGCCGGTGTCGGCTTCAGCAGCGGCGCCTCGTTGTGGTGAATCAAGGTGCTGGGTTGCCGGACTGGTCCGAGCACCGCGTCGTCGATGGTGATCACGCGTCCCTCGTGGACCAATTGGGGATGGTCCAGGACGTCGGGTCCCTGGCGGAAGATCTCGGCGCTGATGTCGGGACGATCGATGAACACCTGTTGCCACTCGGCCAGCGTCCTCATCCGCACCTTGTCGATCAGGATGCCCCAGAATTCGCGCCACAGGTCGAGGGTCTTGAGTTCGGGGAAGCCCTCCCACTTCGGGTCGGCCAGTAGCGGCAGCACCCCGAATTCGTCGAGCATGGCACCGAACAAGCTGGGGGAGACCTGCGCGAACTGCAGCCAGTGACCGTCCTTGGTCGGCGCGGCAAGCAGCGCGAGCAGCATCGGGGCGCGCGGTGTCCCGTCCTCGCTCCAGGCTTCGATGCCCTCGTAGGCGTCGGGCCATCTCAGGTAGACCAGTTCGCCGAACCAATTCCAGGTGTCGATCGCCGAAACGCCGCGCAGCAGATCGGATTCCACGCGTTGACCCAGCCCGCTGCCCTCGCGCTCATAGAGCGCGGACAGAATGCCGTGAATCGTGGTGTGGGCGGCGCCGTAACTGGCGTAAGGCACCGAGATGAACCCTGGCCGGGGCGGGTTCTGCATCCGCCGCGTCGCATTCATCAGGCCGGCCTTGGCCATCACCAGGGCTTCGTACCCCTTGAGGTCACGCCACGGTCCCGATGACCCCCAGCCGGTGATGGACGAGGCGATCAGCGTCGGGAAGCGTTCGTGCAGTTCGCCATCGCCGAGGCCGGTGCGGCTGTGTCCGGGTCGGGTGGTTTCCACCGTGACGTCGGCGTCGCCGATCAGGTCGAGCAGGGACTGGCGGCCGGCCTCGCTGGTCAAATCGAGCTCGATGCTGCGCTTGCCACGGCCGAGCATGGGCCAGGCGGCCAACTGGCGTAGCGGCGATCCGCCGGGAGGCTCCACCATGATCACCTCTGCGCCGCAGTCGGCGAGGAATTGCGTTGCCATCGCGCCGGGCAGAGTGCACTCGATGTCGATCACGCAGATGCCGGCGAGCGGCGGCTGGATGGGTCCGGTCGGAGTCATGACGGGTTCCTTCGAGGTCGAGGTGCCGCAGGAGCGGTACGGCATAGCCAGTGAAAATCGCTGTTTCACGACACGATAGGCGACGTGTGACGTGGATCGCAAGGGCGCAGGTCCAGCGGGGCTGGCTGCGGGTCTTATCTAGGAATCCGCTGGCGATTAGGACCCCGGATACAGTAAATCGGTGGTTGACATCTGCATCAGGCGCGCACAGACTGGTGAAAATCGGTTTTTCAATGAGACGCGATGGCCCTGTCGAACGGGTCCGAGAGAAGGACACATCATGGAGAAGATCTGGGCGAATTCGGGAGATTCACACTTCCTGGAGCCCGACACCCTGTGGCAGGACAACCTGCCGGCCCGACTGGCTGAGCTCGTACCCCGCGCCGAGAAGGACCCCGACGGTGAATGGGAGACCGTCCACATCGACGGAATGTCGTTCCGCCGCAAGCTGCCCACCTCGGCGGCCAAGCAGTTCGAGGCGCTGTCCACCCGCGCGCCGGGTTCCGGCGACGTCGATCTGCGGATGATCGATCTTGACCAGGAGGGCATTTGGGGCGAATTGGTGTTCCCGTCCCTCGGAATGTGGAGCTCGTCCTTCCGGACCCCAGAGGTGCTCCGCGAAGCGCTGCGGGTCAGCAACGACTGGGCGTGGGAAACCATCGACAAGCCCCAGCCTCGACTCGTCGCCACCGCTCAGGTGTCGACCCTCGACATCGGCGATGCGGTCGTCGAGCTGGAGCGCTGCGCCGAGCTGGGCTACCGCGCCGTGTTCATGCCGGTCACGCCGCATCCACTCCAGAAGGACTACAACCGCGACGAGTGGGAGCCGTTCTGGGCGGCCGCCGAAGCCGCCAGGATGGTCATCGCCTTCCACATCGGCACCGACCCGATCGACCTGTCCAAGGGTGGGTCGATGGGCATCATCTACCGCGGCCCCGGCGGCGCACTGCTCAACTACACGGAAACGACGTTCGGTGGCCAGCGCGCCGTCATGAAACTCGTTGCCTGCGGGGCGCTGGACCGCCACCCCGATCTGAAGGTCCTGGTCTCCGAGGGCGGCGCCACCTGGGTGCCGTTCATCGCAGACCGTATCGAGGAGGGCTACCGACAGCACGCAATGGCCGTGCGGCCCAAGCTGAATCGATCACCGCGCGAGATCATCTACTCGCAGGTGTACGCGTCGTTCCAGCACGACAGCTCTGCGGTGGCCGCGGCTACCTCGATGGGCTACCACAACGTCATGTGGGGCAGCGACTACCCGCACATGGAGGGCACCTACGGCCACACGCAGGAGACGCTGCACCACCTGTTCGACGACGTGGATCCGGTCATCAAGCAGCGCATCACCGTCGGCGCCTTCAGTGAATTGTTCCCCGACGTTCCGGCGCTGCCGAACGCGCTGACCGCGGCCGTCGGCTGACGAGGGGTTCGTCGATGCCTAGCGAGGTAATGCACGATTCTCCGCTCGAATTCATGCAGGAGGCAGCCAACTCGGGTAAATGCGTTGCGCAGTCGGTCATTCCGAACGATGACGGAACCTACTGGGTGGCGTGCTCGTGCGATCAGTGGGAATTCGAGGCGCCCAGTCGCGAAGAGGGACTCGACGCCGCTCGCCGCCACACCGGCCATCTGAACTAACAGTCGACGACGACAGGACACGATCGATGAAGATCTCATGACCGCAGGCGATGTCGCGATCGTCGGAGTGGGTGCCACCCCGTACTACCGACGCAGTGAATCACTTCCGCGCACCACCATGGAGCTTGCGGGAGCCGCAATCATCGCGGCCTGTGACGACGCCGGCCTGGACGTCACGGCGCTGGACGGATTCGCGTATTACGCAGGCGCTACTGCTGGTTACGGCGGAACATTGGACACCGCCACGTTCATGGAGACGCTCGGCATTCCCGAGGTCACCTTCACCGCGGCCCTCACGACGGGCGGTGGTGGCTCGGCGGGTTCCATCGGGCTGGCTCGGGCGGCGTTGGTGGCCGGGGACGCCACCTACGTGGTCACCGTGATGGCGCTGCAGCAGGCCAAACAACGTCTCGGTGAGGTGTACGGGGCGTTGGCCCCCGACCCGCTGATCTCCTTCCTGCAGCCTGCCGGGCTGTACGGGCCGGGTCAGTTGATGTCGGTGCTGACGCGGCGCCACATGTACGACTACGGAACCCGGCGGGAAGCCTTCGCCGAGATCGCGATATCTCAGCGCCTCAACGCCGCGAACCGGCCCAAGGCGCTCAAGCGCGATCCGATCACGCTGGACGACTACTTCGCTGCCCGCATGATCGCAGAACCGTTGTGCCTTTTCGACTTCTGTCTTGAGACCGACGGCGCGGTGGCGGTGGTGACCACCACTGCCGAGCGGGCCAAGGACCTCAAGCAGAAACCCGTCCCGGTGATCGCCGCCGCTCATGGCGGGCACAAGGATTGGGGACGAGGCTTCGCGTGGATGGGCATGCCCCAGGAGACGTTCGCGTCCTCCGGGCATGCCCCGGTCGCCAAGCGACTCTACGAACGCGCGGGCGTCGGGCCGTCCGACATCGACGTCGCCCTGATCTACGACCACTTCACCCCGATGGTGATCATGCAGCTCGAGGACTACGGCTTCTGCGGCAAGGGCGAAGGCGGCGCATTCGTGGAATCCGGAGCGATCCGGTACGACGGTGGCTCGCTGCCGGTCAACACCCACGGTGGCCAACTCTCGGAGGCTTACATCATCGGCATGACCCACATCGTCGAAGGAGTGGAACAAATGCGCGGAACCGCGATCAACCAGGTCGACGGAGCCGAGCTGGCGCTGGTCACCGGAGGCCCTGCCACCATCCCCGTAAGCGGACTGATCCTCGGGGCAGCGTGATGACCGACAAAGCAGTTGCGCTGCCGCCAGAGGCCGTACACATCAGCACCGATTCCTCCACCCTGCCGTTCTGGGAAGCTGCCAAAGAGGGTCGCCTGGTCGCGCCTCAATGCGGGAGTTGTGGAACCTTCCGGTTGCCTCCCACCCCGTTTTGCCCGGCATGCCGTTCCACCAATGTGGACTGGCCTGAATTGAGCGGGCTGGCAACGGTGTTCACCTTCTCGGTCGTGCGCGGATATCCTGGCATCCCCGACATCACCTTGGTGCCGGCCGTGTTGGATCTGCCCGACGCCCCCGGCGCACGCCTGGTCTGCTCGCTGATCGACGTGGACCCCGACGAGGTCCACATCGGCATGAGCGTCACCGTCGACTTCGCCCCCATCTCCGATGGCTGGCAGCAACCAGTCTTCCGGCCCATCCAGCTTCGTTGACCTCTCAACGAACCAACCCGAAAGGCGAAATCCATGACCAAGAGAACGCTTGACGACATTGATCCGTTCGTTCCCGATGGCACGTTGCAGGACAAGGTCATCATCATCACCGGAACGAGCCAGGGCATCGGCAAGTCCGCCGCCTACGGCTTTGCCCGCGCTGGTGCCACCGTAGCGCTGTGTGCGCGACGTGGCGCCATCGTCAAGGACATGGCCGACGAGATCGAATCGATGGGAGGCCGCGCGATCGGCGTGGAATGCGATGTCACGAAGGAAGATCAGGTCAAGCACCTCGTCGAGGAGACCGTGTCGGCCTTCGGCCGGATCGACGGACTCTTCAACAACGCCGGTATCGATACCGCCAAGGTGGCGTTCTGTGACGTGGACTACGAGGATTGGAAGGCCGTCCACGACGTCAAGATCCACGGCACCTTTCTCACGCTCAAGTACACGATCCCCGTGATGATCGCGAATGGCGGCGGCGCAATCGTGAACAACGGCTCCGTCGTGGCCCATCACGCGTTCGTGCCGGCGCCGTTCGCGGCGTCGTCTCAGGCGGCGATCATCGGTCTGACCAAGGTGGCGGCCGCCACCTACGCGAAGGACAACATCCGGATCAACATGCTCTCCACGGGCGGCATCCTGGGCCAGGAGCGAGCGGATACGGCCTACGAAGGTCTGCTCGAACCGATCCTCAAGACGATTCCGCAAGGCCGGATGGGCAGGCCTTCGGAGGATGCGCAGGTCGCCGCCTGGCTGCTGTCGGACTACGCGTCGTACGTCAACGGTGCCGAAATCGCCGTGGACGGTGCGCATCTGGCCGGCTCGGGCAACTACATGATCGGGCGATGACATGTCCGCTGTGGGAACCGGTTCCCTGAAGGTCGGCGAGCTCGAAATCGTGCAGATCCTCGACGGCGAGTGGATCACGCCGCTCCCGCCGGGGGTCACCGAGATGGGCCCGGAAATACTCGCAGAGCACAGTGACTACCTGTTGCCGGGCGGCAGGATGTCGGCCTCGCTCGGTGCGTTCCTGGTCCGCACCGGCGATCAGGTGGTGCTGATCGATGCGGGCCTCGGGCCGTCGGCGCCAAACTGCTTGCAGGACAACGGTGATCACTCCGAGGGACCAACCTCGCCGTCGGGGCTCTCGTTGGACATGGTGGCCGAGTTCTTTCGTTCGAAGGGCGCGCCTGAGGCACAGGTCACGTGGTTCCTCGACATGCTGTCCAAGCAAAGCCTGGAGCATGGACTGCTCGGTGAGAACCTGGTCAAGGCCGGAGTACGACCGGACGAGATCACCGATGTCGTGCTGTCGCACCTTCACCCCGATCACATGGGTTGGGTGGCACGCGAGGGGATGCCGTTCTTCCCGAAGGCGAAGTTGTGGGCACACCAGGCCGACGTCGACTTCTTCCTCACCGACACCGCGCCGGACGAGACGACGTTCAAGATTATGCTCGGCGTCGAATCCACCAAGGAGCGCATGGGTCCGGTGCACGACCAGATTCACCCCTGGGATTCCGATCGCACCATCGCACCCGGCATCGACTTGCGCTGGCTGCCGGGACACACGCCGGGCAGCAGCATCGCGGTGGTGTCATCGGGTGAGGATCGGGCGATGATTCTCGGCGACGTCATCCACTGTCCGCTGGAGCTCGTCGATGACGATTGGGCGATCATGGCTGACATCGATCCGGCCATGGCCAAGCGGTCCAAGGCCGTGCTCCGCAACGAGCTCGAGGGTTCTACCGTGCACGCGACGTCCTCGCACTTCCCCGGTCTGCGATTCGGCAGGCTATTGGCGGGCGAGGATCGGCGCCGTTGGTCGTGGTCGGTCTAGGGCTTAGAGCTCGAAAAAGGCTCAGCCGCCTGAAATCTCGCTCGAAATCTGTGACGCACTACACGCAAGACCCTGACATACTCAGCGGGATGGGTTTAAATAGGTATAGGTATTACGGTTTGATATGAGCGACGAAGCAAGGGAGCTGTTCGCATGACAGTCATCGACCAGATTGGCATCGACGCCCTCGGCGTCCCGGAGATCGACATGGCGTCCCTCGACATGAGGTTCGACCGGAAGGCGGGGTGTGACGCGCTCCGAGACGTCGGGCCCGTCGTCTTGGTAAACGGGTGGTACCACCTCACGCGCCGCGAGGACGTCCTGCATGCGCTGCGCACGCCGGAGGTGTACTCGTCGAAGAAGGCCTTCGACATGCTCGGAAGCCCATTGCCGCTGGTGCCCATCTCGATCGACCCGCCAGACCACACCCGCTATCGGAAGATCCTCCAGCCGTTCTTCAGTCCAAACGCGTTGAGCGGCATGCTCGACTCGTTGCGGGGACAGGCAATCGACATCATCGACAACGTCGCCGCCAAGGGCGAGTGTGACGTCGTGACCGACGTCGCCGTCCCATATCCGTCCCAGGTCTTCCTCACGTTGTACGGTCTGCCCCTGGCCGACCGGGACAAATTGGTTGCGTGGAAGGACGCGGTGATCGAGTTGAGCGACAAGCCCACCACTGAGGGCGCCGATCTCACGCCCGCCCTCGAGTTGTTCGGTTACCTCACCGAGGCCATCAACCACCGTCGCGAGAACCCCGGTCCCGACATCCTCTCGCAGCTGATGACAGGCGATGGGGCACTCAACGACGCCGAGATCATGGGGCTGAGCTATCTCTTCGTGCTAGCCGGCCTCGATACCGTGACGGCAGCAATCGGTTTCGCACTGTGGCGGCTGGCGCGCAACCCAGAACTACAAGCGCAGCTACGAGCTGACCCCGAGCAGGTCAAGGTGTTCATCGAAGACGTCATCCGGTTGGAACCGGCGGCGCCCTTCATGCCACGGGTGACAACCACGCCGATCACGGTGGGGGGAATCGTGCTGCCGGCTGATACGCCGGTGAAACTTTGTGTCGCCCTGGTCAATCGGGACGGTAGCGACGACACGTCGACCGACGACGTGGTGATGGACGGCAAGCTGCACCGCCACTGGGGCTTCGGTGGCGGGCCGCACCGCTGCCTTGGCTCGCACCTGGCCCGGATGGAACTCACGCTGGTGATCAAGCAGTGGCTCAAGCGCATTCCCGAGTTCGAGATTCAGCCGGGCGCCAACCCGCAGATCGAGTGGCCGGCGAATGTCTATGCGCTGACCGGCCTTCCGTTGCGTTGGTAGCCCTAGTGTCTTCGTCGGCGTGACACCATGGCCGTGACCGACCTGGGAACGCCAACCTTTGCCCTGCATCCCCTGCACGGCATTCATGCACCCACCGACCGCACCCCTGCGCGACGGCCTCGCTCGGTGCGTCGCACCACTTCGATCGACATGACCCGCAATGCGGGGACGCTGGATCCCGTCTATCTGACTGGTATCGGCCGGGACCTCGCAACGGCTGCCGACGGATCTGCCATCGAGCTGCGCCATGTCGGGCTCACCGCGACCGTGGAGTTGGTGTCCCGGGTCATCCGCCACGTCGAGACGGATCCACCGGTGGCCGGTCTGTCCCGCCTGGTGGGCGCACCAGCGATGAGCGGATTCCGTTCCGCCGCTGACGAAGTCGCACCCGACCTACGCAAGCAGCGTGACCTCCTCTACACGCTCATCGACGACATTCCCGTTGCCACCCTGATCTCCGGCCATGCACTGTCGGCCTCCGGCGCGTTGGGCGACGTCCACGGTTCGGGCTATCTGCCGGTGGCAGATCAGTGCGCGGGTTTCGTCACCGGCGGGTTACTGATGACCATGTTCGAAGACGGTGACCCCGTCGTCGTCACCGGGCCCGATGCTCCGGAACTGCAGGGTCCCGAGGATTCGCTGGCCTGGCACGAGATGGCCCCCTTGCCCATCCACGGGATGCGCCGTCGGCGGCGACTCGACGTCTCCGCCGTCGACGACGGCGCGAACATTGCCGTCGACGCCATGTTCCGCGACACCTACGTACGCGGCGACGGCCAGGAAACCATCATTCACGAATACACGCTGGCAGTCACCGTGGACCCCGAGTCAGGGCGGATCGAGCGTGCCGCGGCGGTGCCTCGAGTGCTGCCCTGGCAGGAATGCCCGGGCGCCGTCGACAGCGCCACCCGCATCGTCGGTATGTCGCTGTCCGACTTGCACGTTCGAGTCCGCAAAGAGCTCACCGGCACTACCACGTGTACGCATCTGAACGATCTGCTGCGCAGTGTCGCAGACGCCCGGGCGTTGATGACGATGCTGCGTGAGCAGTGACCGAGCGGACGGCGCTTGATTGATTGGTTGCCGAGTCGGCCACTGAATTGGGTTCACGTGCAAGGGCGCATGGATCGCCGCACCCTCGAAGCCGCCCATCACGGCCAGGGCCTCAAGGCATTCGTCGACGCGTTCATTGCCGAGATCGCCTCAGCCGCAGGCTGATCTCTCTCGGCCCGCGCAGAAGCTGGCGCGTGTCAGACGTCACTGCGGGCTCAGTCGCTTAGATTGTCTAACGGTTGTAACCTAACGATTGTTAGCCAATTGAGGAGGTCGTCATGCTCGTTGGCAATGGAATATGCCAGTCGGGGAGTGCGCGTCAACGGCATCGCCCCGGGCACGGCGGACACACCTCTCGGTGTCGACGACGTCGTCCGCGCGACACGGCAGCCCGCGAGGTGATTGCGGCCAGCCGAGAGGCGATGATCCCGATGGGTCACCAGGGGACCGCGTGGGACGTCGCGCATGCTGCGCTGTTCCTCGCCTCCGACGACGCGTTCATCACCGGGGTCATCCTGCCGGTGGACGGCGGAAGCTCCCTCGGGTTACTTCCGGTCGTGCTGCGCCAAGTCGAGGTGGCCGCGTCGTGATCACGTGCCCCATGTCCGTCGTGATCGTCGGAGCCGGTGCCGCGGGACTTGGCGTAGCCGAAGCGCCTCGGCGCGAGGGGTTCTCGGGCCGCGTGAGCTTGAAGTTCGGAATCTCCGGACTGCCACGGCTCGCCGACGACCTCCTGGTGATCAGCAGCAGCGCTCGAGAGCGACGGGTCATTGCGCTCTACAGCAGGAAGGGCACAGTCGTTGGCGCTTCGGGGGTCAACATGTTCCGCGATCTGCGGGCTGCGAAAGCTCTGGTTGCGGCGTCCGCGCCGATGCTGGCTGCGAGTCGATGCTGTGACGAACCCAATGAAAGGACGACAGATGACGGACGTGCGTGAAAAGGGGCTCGAGGTCTTCCGCGAACTGCTCCCAGATGCGTTCCCCGACGTGGAGGCTGATCTGCAGAACGGCGAGTTCGGCGGTGAGCTGGCCGAACTGACGTTGGACAACGTCTTCGGCGGGCTCTGGACCCGCGAGGGCTTGGACCGGCGGTCACGCAGCTTGGTGACCCTCGGCGTTCTCGTTGCGCTTCGTGCGACCAGCGAGCTGGAGGTGCACTTCCCGATCGCCCTGCGCAACGGACTCACCGAAGACGAGATAGCCGAGGTGATCTACCACTGCAGTGGCTACGCAGGCTTTCCTGCAGCGAGCACCGCCCTGGCGATCGCGAAGGAAGCCCTCGGCAAGTTAGTCCGCCCAGCCGTGACCAGGCACGTCCATAAACCCGAAGTCGATCAGCGTTGCTCGGCGTCGCTGGTCGGTGCCGAAGTCGTCACCGGATCGTCACTCCGGCATCGACTTTGAGTGCGGTGCCCGTGACGAAGCGGGCTTCGTCCGAGAGGAGGTAGAGCACGGCGTTGCTGACGTCGACCGCCTCAATCGTCTCCACGGGCAGCGCGTTCTGGAATGTCGCCGCGAGATCCTGTCGCTTGGTGGACAGCAGCTCCACCAGCGCTGCGGCTTCGATCCCGGTGTGCACTCCGGTGGGATGGACCGTGTTCACTCGGATAGATTGCGCAGCAAGTTCATTGGCCAGCGCCAGGCTCAGGCCGACCACGCCGTGCTTGCTCGCGGTGTACGGCGTGTGCAGCGGGTTGCCTTTGATTCCCGCCGCGGAGCTGATGTTCACCATGCTGCCGCCGCCACGCTCCAGCAGATGCGGAATGGCGGCACGACACGTGTTCCACGTGCCGGTCAAGTTGGTGTCCAACACGACGCGCCAGTCCTCATCGGTGACGGTGTCCCAGGTTCCGCTGGTGAGCACACCGGCGTTGGCGACTGAACCGTCTAGACCGCCCAGTTCGGCGACGCCGGCATCGACGGCGGCTTCCAATTGTGCCCGATCCCGGATGTCGGCCGGCGCGCTGTGGACGCGCCGACCCAGGGCCTCAACCTCTTTCGCGGTAGCCGTCAAATCCTCCGCCGAGCTCATCGGATACGCCACACCGGCTATCGGCGCGCAGATGTCGACCAGGATCAGGTCAGCGCCCTCTTCTGCCAGTCGGATGGCGTGGCTGCGTCCCAGGCCTCGTCCCGCGCCGGTCACCAGAATGATCTTGCCGCTCAATCGATTCATCACTCGCCCTTCGTCGGTTAGCGGTACTAACTATAGTGGCCCACCGGTGCACGGCACGCACTCGTGCTTGCCGTCACACTCAACCAACGTCTCAGGCCGCTATGCGTTACGTAGTCCGTTGTAGACGAAATGAGCCAGTTCCTCGATGATTTCGGCCCGGTCCGGAACTTCGTCGTCGTCACGGTAGGTACCAGTGAGGAAGTTGGCCGTTACTCCGATCAGGAGCATCATCATCCGCAGCTGAAGAGCGGGTGCCGTGTTCCGCATACCTGCGTTCGAGAGGTACTGCTCCACGGGCGTCAGCATGGACGCAAGGGTGTCGGCGATCCGTACCCGCAGGTGCTCCACTTCGCCCTCGGTCGACCCCTCTGTGAAGAGATGGACCATCGCGCGCGATATCGACTGATTCTGTGAGAGGAAGTTATACAGCTGCTCGGTGAAGCGATACGCCAGGTCTTCAGTGCTCAGCGAGTGCAGGCTGTTGTCGGCCACCCAACTCTTCTGCAGACCCTCGACCGCGTCCAATAGCGGTGTCACGACGGCGTCGAAGAGCAGCTTCTCCTTGGATTCGAAATACCGGAAGATCAGTTCGTGCGACACTCCGGCGCGTTCGGCGATCTCGCGCGTCGTGGCCCGGTAGCCGCGTTCGGCGAAGACCTCGCGCGCAGCATCGCGGAGTAGGCCGGGGGCGCTGCCCCGGCGCACTCGCGGTCCTCGGCGTGCCGTCGTCACGGCAACCCACTGTAATGGTGGTCGTGTCGCTGGGCCGGGATGGACCCGGCAGTTTTCTCATCCACGGCGTTCTCATCCACGGCTCAGCCGGTCGGGTGGGCCGGACCAAGTGTCAGGCCGCCGTCCAGCGCCATCGCCATGCCGATGGCGTAGTGCGCCGCATCCGAGCACAACCACAGCACTGCCTCGGCGATCTCGTCGACCTCAGCCAGGCGGCCCAGGGGAATCGACCTCGTCGCCGCCGCCTCGGCATCCGGACTCGCGGCGAACCATTCGGCCATCATCCGGGTCTTCGTCGCACCGGGGCAGATCGCGTTGATGCGCACACCGTGCGCCGCGTACTCCATGGCTGCGGACTTGGTGAGGCCGACGACGGCGTGCTTGGCCGCCACATAGGCAGCGATGCCGGCCACCGCCTGCGTTCCAGCGTCCGAGGAGGTATTGACGATCGCACCTCCACCGCCTGCGACCAAATGCGGAATCTCGTACTTCATGCAGTAGAAGACCGACGTCAAGTCGAGCTTGATCACCTTTTCCCACTCCTCGAGCGGCACGTCGGCCGTTGGATGGACCGAACCGGTGATCCCGGCGTTGTTGAACGCGAAGTCCAGGCGACCGTAGGCTTTGGCGGCGCCGTCGACCATGCGCTTGACGGCCTCGGGATCGGTGAGGTCGCATCCCTCGAACCGCGCAGTCCCTCCGCCGGCCTCGATCTCGGCGACGATGCGTCGCCCGGCGTCGACGTCGATGTCGACCAGTGTCACGGCCGCACCTCGGTCGGCGAACATTCGCGCAGCCGCTTCACCGATTCCCGCCGAGGCTCCCGTGACGAGGCCTGCCTTGCCCGTGAATTGACCTTCGACTGACGTCGTCATGGGTGAATTCCTCAACTTTCGATGCAATGCGATACCGGGGTCATCTGAAATCCGAGCCGCCGTCGACGTTCACGTCGGCACCGGTGGTGTAGCTGTTGCGGCGAGAGCCCAGCAGGGTGACGATCGGCGCAATCTCTTCGGGCAGGCCAGCCCTGCCCAGTTGGCCCAAGGCATGGCCGAACATGTCCTGCAAGACCGCCGCGATCTCGACGTCATCATCCGGATCGACACCGCGCGTGGCGATTTCATCAGCGAGAAACTCGTGGATCTGGGTGGTTATGAAGGTACCCGGTGACACGGTGTTGACCAGGATCCCCTCGGGTGCAAGGGTCTGCGACAGGTTCTTCGTCAGGCTGGTCAGTGCGGCTTTGCCTGCGGTGTAGGCCATCAATCTCGGCGATTGACGTTGCACGGAGCCCGCAGACAGGTTCACGATCCTGGCCCACGGCGCCTTGCGTAGCAACGGCAGCGCCGCCCGGCACGTCCGTACCGCTCCCATCGTCATCAGGTCGAACGCTTCGCCCCACCTGGCGTCGTCGATATCGTCGAACGTCCCGGCGATGCTCGCGCCGGCACCGACGGTGTTCACCAGCACGTTGAGTACGCCCCACCGCGACGCGATCTCGTCGAACGCGGCCTCGACGGTGTCCGGCCGAGAGAGATCCGTCGCCACACCGAAAGGGTCTGGGCTGCCGACGGATTGCAACATCGTCACGGTCTCGTCGATGGCGGATTCAGTCCTGGCCAGGACCACGACCCGGGCGCCATCGCGGGCGTAGCACTCAGCGATCGCCCGACCCATTCCCGCGGTACCTCCCGTGACGGCGACCGCGGCGTCTTGCAATCCCAAGTCCATGATCGTCTTCCTCGAGGGAGCCCGATCGTCAGCCCGTCAGCACCGCCGCGTTCTTGCGGATTGCCTTCGAGTAGAAGTGCGGAAGGTCGAGCTGGCCGAGAATTCCCGGCTCGGCGGCACAGACCGCGTTGATGGCGTTGATCGGGTGCAGCGCGGTAATGGCACATCCGTCGTAGAGGCTGAGCGCAATGGCGGTCTCGAAACTGGGATCACCGTTGACCACGATCTGGTACCCGGCCTGGGCGCCGTTGAGCGCGTGCTCCCAGTCGGGTGCCGCGTCGGGATGGGTGCGCTCGACCTTCTTGTAGTAGATCACCGGGGATCCGCCTGAAATCCCTGTGACCGTCCAGCGCACCGCAGCGATGGTGCCCGCCAGTCCGCGACCCCAGGCCGCATCGTAATCTTGGTCGACGCAGGCATTTTCGACGGTTGAAGTGATCTCATCGAGTTCGATGCCCAGGTAGTCCGCGATGCCCCGCACGGTGCTCTCGTGCCATCCGGTGCCCACGTCGCCGTAGAACATCGGCGCCCGGTAGTCCATCGGGTGGTTGAACCCCCATGCCGAGACTTGGTCGTAGCTGCCGTAGCCGTTGAGGTCGCAGATCTCGGCCACGTGCACGCTGTCGATTCGTCCGGCACCGCTCAGCAGGCCGAACAGGTGCCCGATGGTCATGAACCCGGGGTCGGTGCCGCCGCAGAACGCCGAGGCCCCGCCCCGCTCACAGGCGGCGGCAATGGGTCCGACGAACTCCGGCCGTCCGTGCTGCGGGGCGATCAGATCCATCAGCGCTGGGGTCACGACGTTGGTGCCGGCTTCGAGAAAGGGAATCACGTCGGCGACGCATTCGGCTTCGCGTGAGGCATAGTTGCCGAAGTACGCCAGGCAGTCGGCGCCCAATGCGAGCAGTGCCGACGTGTCGTCGGTGGCGATGATGCCGGTGGGCGCAAGCCCGGCAATGTCACCGGCGTCGAGGCCGATCTTGTGGTCGGCCCAGGCGTGGAGGCCGACCAGTTCGTATTCGGGATGGTCGATGAGCGCGCGCAGGCCCGTCATGCCGACAGGACCTGTACCCCAAGCGATGACGCGTTTTCTGGACATGATGACTCCTTCGTCAGTACCGCGAGCCGGCTTCAGTTGACCGGAAGGGGGGTGGGGTAGATGCCGTTTTCGAGGTAGGTCACCACGTCGACGATCTCGGTGGTGGTATCGCCGGAGACGATGGTGCCGTTGGCCCGGCAGATCAGCCCGTGGTAGGTGATGTTCCCGCCGGCCAGGCAGTAGGTATACATGAAGCGACCATAGGCCTCGACGGTGAGACTCACGGTGCTCTCGGGTGACTGCATGGCGACGGCGAACCGGGAGGGGATTTGAATGCCGGTGCGCGGGTCCACCCAGTGGTCGAGTTCGTCGATGGTGATCTGACCCGGACCGAACCAGTCCGTGGCCTCGCCGACATCGGCGTGGCCGAAGGTCACCCCGGTCGCTTCCTTGACGTAGCTGAAGACCCGGACGTCCTCGCTGAGGACCCACATCCAGTAGTGGTTGGTGCGGCGCCGCAGGGCCTCTCCTTGCACCCAGGCGTCGCCGATGATGACCTTCTCGTGCATCGCGATGCCGTTCTGGAGTTCGTACTTGACTCCGTCGACGGTCAGGTCGCCTTCCAGCCAGCAGGGCAGTTCGACGCCGGCCTTGCCGTTCTGGTCGAGTTCCTTGAAATCGCCAAGGAATCGCGAGGCGTCTTGCAAACCGCCCATGGTGACGTCGAAGTCGACTCCGGCGTGTTCACCCTTCAGGGTCCAGTACGGGGGTTCGGCGACCATCGTCAGGTCACCGATGGACCAGCTCACCTGGGTGTCGTCGGCGTCCACGCTGAGGTTGAGCGATTTCACCGGGTCGGAGCGGACGCCGATGTAGTCGTTGTCCGTCAAGCCCTTTCCGCGTTGCGACTTGGGGATCGCCATGAAGTTGGTCTGACGCATCGTCGCGGGCTTCCCGCCCCATTCGGTTCCGTCGACGTTGAAGATCATGCTGATGGCGAAGACGTCGTGCTCGTCGGTCTCTCCGGTGAGCAGGAAGCCGTTGTCCTCGAGGAGGTGCTTGCCGGTGAAGTGCGGCGGGCTCATCGCGTTGCGATAGCTGAGCTCCTCGTCGAGGGTGATGTCAGTCTTCGCTGGTCGTCTTGTTCTGGTCACCGTTGCCTCCGAGGTTGTCCGACGCCTTACCTGCTGAACCTAAACCCGGAATCACGTGTTAGTCAACCAACAGTGGACTATTGATTGTGACCACCGTCATCGGACCTGCACAGTCCTTTCGGCGCGGCCAGGATCGGTCCGTCCCCGGGCACTGGTCAGCGCCGCACGTCCATGCCCGCGTCCACTTTCAACAGGCTGCCGGTGAACGAGCGGCCCGCGTCGCTGATGAGGAAGATGATGGCGTTGGAGACGTCACGGGGCTCGATCAACGGAAGATCGGGCAGCGCGGTCTGCATGGAGCTGGCCAGATGGGGATACGCCTCGATCACCTTGAACAGCGCCGGGTTCTCGGTGATCATCGGCGTCGCACAGTTTGTCGGCGCCACCGCGTTGACGCGGATGCGCTCGGGGGCAAGCAGATTGGCGTATGCCCGAACCAGTCCGACGATCGCGACCTTGGCCATGAGGTAGGCATCCGAGCCGCCGCGACCGTCGGTGAGGTCGAGCAGTGCGGCCATCGAGCTGGTGGCAATGAGGTTGCCGCCTTGCCCGCGTTCCTTGAGGTGCGGGATCGCGACCTGGAAGGCATTCCACACCCCGAATTGCATGATGTCGATGCCTACCCGAAGTGCCTCCGACGCGTCGCGCTCGTCGAGGTTGGTCAGGATTACGCCGGCATTGGCGATCACGGTGTCGACGTGGCCGAACTCGGCGACGCCGGCATCGAAGGCCGCCTGCAGCGCGGCGAGGTCCCGGACGTCGGCCTTGCGGGTCAGCATTTGCCTGCCGGTCTTCTCCACCAGGCGTGCCGTCTCCTCCAGATCATCGGCCGTACCCAGGTCGTAGGGCACGATGTCGAGGTTCTCGCAGATGTCCACGCCGACGATGTCGGCGCCTTCCTCGGCGCACATCACTGCATGCGAGCGGCCCTGTCCGCGGGCTGCTCCGGTGATGAAGACGACGCGACCGTCGAGTGAACCCATTTTGCTTGCCTCCGGTGAAAAATTGCCGCCGAGTGCGTGGGTTGTCGTCGAGATTTCGTTGAGTCTTCGACGACAACCCACACACTCGATGCGTCGGGGTTACTTCGGCTGTGAGCGCGACGGCCATGGTGGTGTGACGCGTGCCACGTCGAGGATGTTACGCCGGAGGTTTGGAATCATACAACTGTTTGGCTAATTTAAGCGTGAGCAGACACATCGACGTTCTGGAAGGAATATCCATGTCCGACAACCGCAACGACGGTCCGCGTGCACCCGATGGGGACTGGTTGGGCACCCCCTTCCTGACATTCACACGCGAAGGGCCCTTCGCAATCTGCACTCTGGACCGCCCGCAGGCGCGCAATGCGATGACGCCGGCGATGTACTTCGGCATCCGGTATGCGATCAGCCGGGTGAACGCCGATCCCGATCTGGCGGGTCTAATGATCACCGGCACCGGCGACGTCTTCGCCCCCGGCGGCGACCTGGGTAAGACTGCCGGGGACGACTGGATGGACTTCGCCGCCACCATGGGGATGGACGTGACGCCGTTCGATCTACTGCGGCAGTCGGCGAAGCCGGTGGTGTCGGCGGTCAACGGGCTCTGTCAGGGCGGCGGACTGCAGATCGCCCTGTGCAGCGACCTCGCGGTGGTCAGTGACCGCGCGACCTTCCGCGTGCCCGAGCTGTTCCGTGGCATCGCGGACACGTACTACAGCCAGGTGCTGGCACGTCTGATCGGACCGGTCCGCACGAGGGATCTGATGTTCACCGGTCGGACGCTGACCGCCGACGAGGCGCTGGACTGGGGCATGGTGGCGAGGCTGGTGTCGCACGACGATCTGATCGACGTTGCCAAAGAGCTTCTCGCACAATGCTGCCGGACCGCCCCGGCGGCTCGCGGCGTGGTGAAGGCCAGTCTGGACAACTACCTGGGCCTGTTCGACCGGATCGGAATGAATGCCAGCATGTTCGGTCCAGAGGCGCGGGAGGGCTTCCGGGCGTTCAAGCAGCGGACCTCACCCGACTGGGTCCATCCTGAGCTTCGAATCGACGGTCGACTGTGACGGGCGGGTCCAGCGATGCGCTGACGTCCATGCCGCAAGCCGTAATCGGATTGCCGGTAAGTCGTTCTCAGCGGTTCGCTACTCGAGGACGG
Source organism: Mycolicibacterium hodleri (assembly GCF_006439015.1). GTDB lineage: Bacteria > Actinomycetota > Actinomycetes > Mycobacteriales > Mycobacteriaceae > Mycobacterium > Mycobacterium hodleri_A. The sequence continues at coordinate 266,896 of NZ_RCZG01000001.1, forward strand.
TCGTCGACCAACTGTGTGAGAGCGGCGGCTTACCAGCGCTGGCGACCGCAGGAGTGAGCGGGGCCATGCCAGAACGCAGGACCTCTAGACTTGGACACGGATGTTTACGTAAGGTTCCTGAAGTCGGAGGCGTGAAGTCCATTCGGCAGGCCCCCGCGCGACACCGGTCGAGCAGCCATCGGTGACGTACCGCGACGCAAGGACTCCCATGAACACCACCAAGATTGGAGTCCTGATCGACTTCGTCATCAGCGACAGCGCAAACAAGGTCATGTACGACGCGATGAATCTTGCATTCGACGAGGCGTTGGAGAAGGGCCTGTTAGACCGGCCGATCGAGCTGGTGGTGCGCGAAGCAGAAGGAATTGCCCGCGGAGGCTCCGCCCACGACGTGGTGCGGGCCTGGCAGGAGCTCAAGGACGAGGGCGTCATCGGCATCTACGGGCCATGGGCGTCGGAGAACGCGATAGCTCTGCGCAGTCACGTCGAGGAGGCGGGCCACGTAGCCAGCTTGTCGATGACCGGTACGGACAGGTGGTACGGCGAGTGGTGTTTCACCATCAACAACGGCTCGCTCCCCGAGGACCCCTACCTGGTGACCAACTTCCTGGGCAACAAGGGCGTGGAGTCTGCGGCAGTGGTTTACGACAAGTCGGCCATCGGCAACGAATTTCGTCAGTTCATGCGTGAGGCCTGCGAATTTGACGGTATCGAGGTCATTGCCGAGTTCGGCATACAGCAGACGGAGACCGATCTGTTGGCCGTCGCGACACGGCTCAAGGCCGCCGGCGCCGATGCCGTCATCTACTGCGGTTTCGGCATCTCGGCGACGTACCTCAACACGGCGTTCGAGGCGCTGGGCTGGGATCCGCTACGGGTGATGACGACCTCCTTCATGACCGCGCAGTTCATTCCACGAGGAATGGCCTCGATCCGCGGCTGGATCGGCTGCGATCAGTACGACGAGGAGAACCTGGTCGGTCAGGCCGTTCTGTCCAGGATCGAGGCTCGCTACGGTTATCGGCCTGCGAACATGTGGTCACTGATCAACTACGACTTCGCCCACGTCATCGCGCACGCCGTGTCCAAGACGTTTCCGTTGTCGCCGGAAGGATTCAAGGCGGGGCTGGAAAGGGTGAAGTTTCTGCCCGCGGCCAACGGTGGCCCGCGTGGACTCCTCAGCTTCGGCCCCTACATACGGCGCGGGTGGCTGTCCACCGACTTCATCGTCATGCGCGAAATCTCCCCAGACCTCGACGAAGCCGAGGATCCATTTCTTCACGGCCCAGGGACCGTATTCACTCATCGATATCAACCGCGGATCCGCTGATCCGCACCGCTTGGAGCGGTCGCAACGAAAGGTCGGGACATGGATGCAAAGTCGACTGCGTGGTTGGGTGATCCCGGCAGCACCGTGGTGCTGTGCGTGGAGTGCCAGAACGGTGTGATCGGTGGGGAGTCGATTCTGCCGGCGCTGGCCGAGGATTGCGGTGATCTCGTCGAGCGCCTCGCCGGGCTTCTGACTGGAGCGCGCGCTGCCGGGGTCGGCGTGGTGCACGCCACCCTGGAGGGCCTGTATCCGGGAGCTGATCCCGGTCCAGCTCGGATCTGGCGGGTGAGCGCTCCGGCAACTGCCGGTTGGGCGCCGGGCGTATCCGCCACACGGGTGATTTCGGACTTGCTGGCTGACAGCGACATGGTGGTACCGCGACGTCACGGCTTGTTCCCCACCTCGGCGACGGAGTTGATTCCAGTGCTCTGCGGACTCGCAGTGAAGACCGTTGTGTTGACTGGTGTTTCGCTGAATTTGGCGTTGCCGCATACCGCGGGTGATCTGGTGGAGGCAGGTTTTCAGTTGGTCGTGCCCCGTGATGCCGTCGTCGGTACACCCGTTGGTTATGGCGAGCAGGTACTCAAGAACACCATGGCGATGCTGGGTCAGCTGACCACGATCGAGGCCCTTCTCGCCCACTGGTCCGCCACACCCGCTGCCGTCGAGTCCGAGCGGCACGGATGAAGTTCACTCTGGAGTATCCGAGTGAGTTCGCCAGCGCGTCCGAAGCCTTCCTGACTCCGGACGCGATTCGGACGATCGTCAGGCGCGCCGAGGCGGCGGGTTTCGGAGCGGTGGCGGTCAGCGAGCATCCGGCACCGTCGGTCAAGTGGCGACGAAACGGCGGACACGACACCTTGGACCCCGTCGCCGCGCTGTCGTTCATGGCCGGTCTCACCGAGACCATCACGCTGATGACGAATCTGATGGTCTTGCCGTTCCGCAACCCCTACATGGCGGCAAAGGCGCTCGCCAGCATAGACGTCGTGTCCGGGGGTCGGCTCATCGTCGGGGCGGGGGTGGGGTATCTGCGATCGGAGTTCTCGGCGGTGGGCGTCGAGTTCGAGCGGCGCGGACGGCTGCTCGACGAATCGTTGGCGGCGCTGAGCGCCATCTGGACGGCTCCCGAGGAGCCGGTCAGGGGTGCCGATTTCGCCGCGGTCGGACCGGTGTGGACACAGTCGCCGGTGCAGAAACCGCACCCCCCGATCTGGATCGGCGGCAACAGTGTGGCCGCGCGGCGCCGGGTGGTCGAGTACGGCAGCGGGTGGATGCCACTGATCGCTCCGCCGACGGTCGCGTCGAGCATCGGGACTCAGGCGTTGACAGACGTCATCGAGTTCGGTGCTGCGGTGTGCGAACTCGGAGCCCAACTCGAAGCGGCCGGACGCGACCCTTCGACGGTCGACGTCCAAATCGAGCAGCACCTGGTGGATCTGAGCGATGCCGGTGCCGTCTCGGCGGTGGTCGACGGCCTTGCGGAGTTGGAGTGCAAGGGCGCCACCTGGGCAGTCGTCCACGTCGATGCCTCCAGTCCCGAGGCCTCCGTCGACTACATCGAGGCGTTCGCCGAGAACTTCATCCGCTGAGGGCATGCCGTGGGCCGGGTGCGCTACGTCCTCGACTCGACATCATCGTCAAAAGTCGTGATTCGCCATCGGTTGATTCAAAGGACATTTGACCGCTCGCTTCGTCACATTGACATCCGTGTCCAAGTACGCCAATACTGGATTGCGAGACTCGGCGGCTCGAACGTTGACGGCGTTCCAGACTTCAGGAGGTTGGACGTGGCTCTGGACTACCAGATCGTCGATTGCGACACCCACTATTACGAGCCGCGAGATGCGTTCACCCGATTCATCGAACCGGAGTTCCGTGACCGCGCCGTTCAGGTGACCTCGCGCGCCGACGGCGGCGAGGACATCAGGGTCGGTGACAAGATCATCGAAGTGGTGCCCGACGGGTTCTTCCACCAGGCGATGCGTCCCGGTGGCCTGCGGGAGATGATGCGGGCCGTCAAGAACGGGTCGACGCTGGCGGAATCCGGTGTCTACGAGGCGATGCGCCCCGAGTGGGTCTCACGGCCCGAGCGTCTGGAGAAGATGATCGAGCAAGGCGTGGAGGCATCAGTTCTCTACCCAACGCTGGGCGTCGGGGTCGAACATCACCTGCGCCACGACGTCCCTGCGCTGTACGCCAACCTGCACGCGTTCAATCGATGGATCGACGAGGACTGGGGTTACGCATACGAAGGACGAATCTTCGGCGCCCCGATGTTGTCGTTGGCCGATCCCGACCGCGCCGTCGCCGAACTCGAATACGTTCTGAACAGGGGGGCTCGGGTCATCGGCATGGTGCCGGGCCACGCTCACGGTCACTCCCCGGCACACCCGATGTTCGACCCCTTCTGGGCGCGGGTCGAGGAGGCCGGCGTCATGGTGGGCCTGCACATCGCCGAATCCGGCTATACCGAGTTCTACTCCACCGACTTCAGCGAAGCGGCCAATCCGGTGCCGCACGAGAAGTCCGCCCTGCAGTGGACCATGTTCTACGGCGACCGGCCCATCATGGACACGTTCGCGGCGATGATTCTGCACAACCTCTTCGGCCGCTTCCCGAAGCTGCGGATGATGAGCGTAGAGAACGGTTCGGTCTGGGTGCCATATCTATTGACGGTGATGGACAAGATGAAGGGCATGGGCCGCAGTGGTCCGTGGCTGGGCGGTCGCGTCAACGGGCGCCCGAGCGAGATCTTCAAGGAACACATCTTCGTGTCGCCGTTCCACGAAGAGTCGGTACCGGATCTGGTCGACTTGATCGGTGCCCGGAGCATTTGTCTGGGATCGGACTTTCCGCATCCCGAAGGTGTTGCCGAGCCTGCGGAGTACGTCGAACGCCTCGACGGGGTGGACGCATCCGACGTCCGCCTGATGGCGCGGGACAACCTTCGCGAGATCCTCCAGTTGACCGGTGCCGCAGCAGTTCACTGACCCGTACCCGGGTCCGGTCGGAATCCGTCCTCCAGCAGGGTTGTGCGAGGCGTACGTCCGCCGGGGGTGGTGGGGTCGCGCATCGTTGACCAGCCTGCTGGCCGAGTCGCTGGTCACGCATGCTGCCATTCCGGTCAAGATCCATTCCGCGGTGCGGCCGTGGACGGGAGCTGTCGGGGATCTCGACGTGGCGGCGCGGCGGGTTTCGGCGGCGCTGCTCAGGCGCGGTGTGAATCCGGGGGATGTCGTCGCCATTGCGTTGCCCAACTGGGCCGAAGCCTTCGCGGCCTTCTACGGAGCGTTGCTCGCAGGTGCCGTGGTCCTTCCGATCCCGCACTTCTACGGCCACCGGGAGCTGCGGTTCGCGCTTACCCAAGCCGCTGCGAAGGTTCTCATCGTGGCCGACAGGGTCGGCGCCCGCGATGTCGTCAGCGAGGTCGACGACGTGCGTGCAACGACACCTGCGTTGGAATGTGTCGTCGTCGTGGGTGGTCGGGCACCCAAGTGGGCGTTCGACTTTAACGACTTCATCGACGGGGTACCACTTGGCCAAGTGGCCGTGGTCGATCCGGCGGCCACTGCCGCGATCGCGTACACGTCGGGTACCGGGTCCTCCCCGAAGGGAGTGCTGCTGTCGCATCGGGCGCTCGTGTTCGAGCTCCACCATCACATGACCGACTACGTACGTCCCCGCCGGCCCCAGCTCATGGGTCTTCCGGCATCACACGTCGGCGGAATGCTCTTCACGTCGCTTCACCCCGTGATGACGGGGAAACCGTTGTATGTCACCGACTCGTGGAATCCGACGGCTGTGCTGCGGGCGATGGCGGCCGAAGGCCTCTCCGCGGGGAGCGGATCGCCGCTCTTCCTGACGAGCCTTCTCGATGACCCACACTTCACCTCCGCACACGCCGACCTGATGGGCGAAGTGGTTCAGGGTGGTTCACCGGTGCCCCAGAGCTTGGTACGGCGCGCGACGGAACTCGGGATATCCGTGATCAAGGCCTATGGCAGCACCGAGCATCCATCGGTCACAGCGACCGCGTCGGTGGATGCCGCGTGTCACCAGGTCGCGACAGTGGGCCAGGCCCTGCTGGGTGTCGATCTCCGAGCGGTCGATGCATCCGGAGCAGTATGCGGTTCCGGCGTGCCCGGTGAGATTCAGACCCGTGGCCCCGACATGTTCTCGGGTTACCTCGACGCCACCGCCACCCGCGATGCGATCGATGCAGACGGCTGGTTCTCCACCGGTGACGTCGGCGCTCTCGATGACCAGGGCTATCTGACGATCACCGACCGGAAGAAGGACGTCATCATCCGCGGTGGCGAAAACATCAGCGCCGTCGAGGTCGAGGAACTACTCAGTCAACTGCCCGGGGTGGCCGAAGTCGCCGTGGTTGCCGGCCCCGACGACAGAATGGGCGAGCGGGCATGCGCTTTCGTTCGGGTCCGCGCCGCAGCAGACGACCTGACTATGCCCCGGATGCGGGAGCATCTGAGGAGCTTGGGCTTGGCAACCCGCAAGTGGCCCGAGGAGATTCGGATCGTCGACGACTTTCCTCGAACGGCGTCGGGCAAGATCCGCAAGGTCGACCTGCGAGCCGAACTCGGAAGCACATACGCCGTCACCGACTGATGGCTGACTTCAACGCCACGACGAGCACGGCGACGATCTCGTCGCGTTCGTGGGGGAGGTCGCTCACCCGCCAGAAATACCAGACGCCGTCGATCGTGGACCTCAGCGCCAAGCCTTGTAGTGTCGGATCTCCCACCGAAGCGCCGCGGAGCCGGTCCAACGCCAAACCCATTCGACGACAGAAGCGCTCGGTCCTGCGTTGGCTGTCACGTTGCAGTTCCTGGTCGTTGGCCATCGCCTCGTCCCAACTGCGGATGAATGCGCCGAAGTGCTCCAGATATTCCAGATAGGTTCCGATCCATTCCCGGAGATCGTCGTCGTCGTAGTTCTCCGAGATGGTGTCGAGCACGTCAAGCACCTTGGTACCGGCTGCGATCGAGTCAATCCCGATCGCCAAGAAGACATCTCGCTTCGACGGAAAGTAGATGTAGAACAGCGAGCGAGATATCTCGGCCGCGCTGGCGATGTCCTCGACCCGGACACAGCTGTAACCCGACTCCAGGAACAGCCGGTTCGCGGTATCGAGAATGGCCCTGCGTGTCTTGTCGGCGCGAGGCCCCGCCGCCCACCCGACGTCGCGTGTGGCCGGGGCAGGCAGTGGGCGTGTCGTGCGTTTCACGGGACTCCGGTCGGCTCGTTCGTGGTACAGCAAGGGTCGGGAAGGCTCATGGGCATCATATGCGCTGCTCACTCGTCGCTCGGCAGGCGCACGCAGACCTGCCCGGACCTCAGGACGACAACCTGGACAAGAATGTCCAAGTTTGCTAAATTCCGGTGAAAGTCGTTTCGCGCGAAACCCCTAACGCAGATGGATGGTCACGCTGGTGCAGGTTAGGCGAGATGATGAGTTCGACATTCGTCGGCTCCTCGAGCACTACATGCGTTACGACGACGATCTCGACCTGAGCGGCATGTTGACCGTTTTCGAGTCCGACGCCGTCTACCGCGTGATGGGCGGCGAGCACGTCGGGCTCTCCGCGATCGAGAAGTTCCTTCGTGACCACGGCATGACGAAGGATCGACCCAGCTGGCGTGATCCCGGCCGGCTCATGGACCCCCCGCTTCGGACGCACATCTCGTCCAACCCCGTCATCGAGTTCGTCGACGACGACACCGCGGCGGTGGAGAGCGATTTCACGGTCATCGAACGCGACGAGAACGGCCACGCGCTCGTCGTGCTTGCGGGCCGCTACCGGGACGTGGTGGCACGGCAAGCGGACGGTCGGTGGCTGTTCCGGGATCGGACGGGAGTGTCGATGCAGAGGCGCAGCGCGAAGTTCTTCGGAACCGCGCTTGGGGCTTCGTGATCAGCCGGGCTTCCGTGCCGCGGGCAGATCACAGCCGGTGAGTTCGGCGGACAGTTCCCACAGCTGGCGGGCGACCTCTGGATCGCGGGCCTTCTTGCTCAGCTTCACCGCCGTCGGTTTGCCCCATTGATGCAGCAGTCCCCGCGGCGCGAGATAGGTTGTGCCGGAAAACTGTTCGGTAGCCGCCGACACGGTTGATCGTGCGGCGACCCCGGCGGGCTGAGCGACATGTGGCTGAAGGTACTTGACCACGAGTCGAAAGACACCGGAGCTGTGCGCGGTGATGGCGCTGTCGCAGACCCCGGGGTCGCTGAGGTGTGCGGTGATGCCCCGCCGGGCCAGTTCCTGGGTGAAGAGGATGTTGGCGAGTTTGGATTCCGAGTACGCCGACCACTTGTTGTACGTACGGCGTTCCCAGTTGAGGTCGTCGATACGTGCGCGGGCCAGTGCGTACATGCTGCTGGTGACGGTCACGACGCGGTCTTCGATGCGATCGGCGAGCAGGCAGGTCAGGGCGAAGTGGCCGAGGTGGTTGGTGCCGATGTGCGCTTCGAAGCCATCCGCGGTGCGCGTCAGGGGCAGGCCGAGTACACCGGCGTTGTTGATCAGCACGTCGACGGCATCGACCGAATCGGCGAACTCGCGCACGCTGGAAAGGTCGGCCAGGTCGAGCTTGGCGACCGTGACCTCACCGCTCATCTCACCGGCCGCAGCCTCACCCTTGGTCACGGAGCGACACGCCAGCACGACCTGATGACCGGCCGCGGCCAGCGCCGCCGCGGTCGCCTTGCCGACGCCGCTGTTGGCCCCGGTGACGATGACCCTCATCGACGTTGCCTCAGCTCGCGACGACGGGTAACTTCTCCCACCCGCGAACCGTCGACGTGTGCGCCTGAACCGCGTTGTCCCAGTCGACGTCCCACTCCGGGAAGCGTTTCAGCACCTCTTCGAGCGCGACGCGCGCCTCGAGTCGCGCGAGGTGCGCGCCGAGGCAGAAGTGGATGCCGTACCCGAACGCGATCTGGTTCTTGGTCCTGCGGTGGATGTCAAAGCGGTCCGGGTCGGCGAACACTCGCTCGTCACGATTGGCCGACGCGGTGAGCAGCAGCATCGCGCTGCCCTCCGGCACCGTGACGCCGTAGTGTTCGACGTCACGGGACACGTAGCGGGCCTGCACCGGTGAGGGCGCCTCGTACCGCAGCAGTTCCTCGATGGCGGCGGGAATCAAGCTCGGATCGGCGGCGAGTTCACGCCGCTGGTCGGGGTTCTCGGCCAGCACCTTGCCGGCCCAACCGATCAGCCGCACCGTCGTCTCGTTGCCCGCAGCTGCAAGCAATCCCACATAGGTCATGATCGTCGCCTTGTCGAGGTGCTTCTCGACGCCGTCGGTGTCGGTATAGGTCGCGTTGATCAGATCGGTCATCAGATCGTCGGACGGATTCTTCGTCCGACGATCGATGTAGGCGCCGAACGTCTCCGGGTCGAGCGCCGCCATGATCCACGCGCTGCGATCCTCGGCCGGCTGCTCGGAGTTCTGTCGGAAGCCGTCATCGACGCGCTGGCGGTTCGTGACCTGGTCGGCCTCGGCCATGCCGAGCATCATCCCGATGGTCCGCATGGGGACTTCAGCACCCAGGTCGGTGACGAAGTCGAAGCCACCGTGCGCGACCATCGGGTCCAGCGTGGCCGCGCAGAACGCCCGTACCTTCGGCTCGATCTCGGCAACCCGACGGGGCGTGAAAACCCGCGCCAGCAGGCTGCGATGAAGATCATGGGCCGGCGGATCCTCGAACAGGATGAACCCGGGTGGCACCGGCACCCCACTCTTGAGCATCTCCAGCACGCTGCCCCTGCCCGACCGGTAGGTGTCCCACTCCGTGCTGGCGCTCTTCACGTCGGCGAATCGGCTCAGCGCGTAGAAGTCGTACTGCTCGTTGCGGTACAGCGGCGCCTCGTCCCGCAGCCGACGGAACATCGGATACGGGTCGACGTCGAGCTCGGCGTCGTAGGGGTCGTAGCTGACCCCGGATGCTTCGACCATGGTGTCCATCGCGACTACACCCGTGCTTCGTCGGCCTCGGTGATCGACTCGAGGAAGCCCCCGGCGCCGGCGGCGACCGCCCTGTCGGTCACCCGTGCCTCGCCATAATCATGGGGTGTGGTGTCGACGTCGAGGGCGTTGGCGCGCAGGGCGCCGACGGTGCAGTCTGCGCGGTCGCGATGCTCGAACGGGTCGAATCCGTACCACTGCGAGGCGTTGCGCCAGGTGAACATGTCGATCTCGTCGTCGTTCAGTCCGGCCGCCTCGAATCCCGCCATCGCGGACTCGGGACCCAACGGCCAGGTGGAGTCCGAATGCGGGAAGTCGCATTCCCAGGCGATGGTGCTCGGACCGATGGCTTCCCGGTTCCGCAGTCCCACCACGTCGTCGATGAAGCAGGTCAGCACCGAGCGGCGGAACGCATCGCTGGGCTTGATGTCCCCGAAGTCCTCGTGGGTCCACGCCTTGTGGTGTTCGTAGACGAAGTCAGCCTTCTCCAGGAAGTACGGCACCCAGCCGGCCCCGCCCTCGGCGAGAGCGAAGCGCGCCTTCGGGAACTTGCGCAGCACCGGCGACCACAGCAACTCGACGGCGAACAGCGCCGTGGAGAATCCCATGGAGTGCGAAATCACCGAAAACGGCGACCGCGGCATGAATTTGGGGAAGGCGCCGAAGTGGAACACGGCGACCGTACCCGTGTCCTCGCATGCCCGCCACACCGGATCCCACTCGTCGCCGTGGTAGTCCGGGGCGCCGAACCTATGCGGCTCGGGATGCATCGAGACCGCGCGTACGCCGACTTCGGCCATCCGGTGGATCTCCTCGGCGACGAAGTCTGCCCCCGCCGTGAAACCCGACAGGGCGAGCGGAATGAATCGGCCCGGATACGAACCACACCACTCGTGAACGTGCCAGTCGTTGTAGGCGCGGATCATCACCTTGACGAAATCAGCGTCACAGCCCTGCTGGGCGAAGAACTGACCGCCGAGTCCCGGCCACGAGGAGAAGTTGAGGCTGGCCAGCACGCCGTTGGCATCCATGTCTCGGACCCGTTCGTGCACGTCGTAACAGGATGGACGGACTTCGTCGAAGTTGTGGGGATCGCGTCCCCAGTCCGCGGCCGGCCGGCCCTGTACGGCATTGAGCCCGAACGTCGAGATTTCGACACCCTCGACGAGCCAGGCGTCGGTACCGTCGGCGCGCCGCACCACCTTGGGAACACGCGACTTGTAGGCGGCGGGGACGTGGTCCCGGTAGAAGTTCGACATCGTCGGTGGCTCGACGACGTGATCGTCGACGCTGATCAGGATCTGGTCTTCGATGCGCATCTGGAGGGAGCCTTCCGCTACGTTGCAGACTCTGGATCGAGCCGACGCCGGCACCACGCCGCCCGAGTGAGCGATATAGCCAACTCGTTAATCGGTTGACTGGTTTCACAACGTAGGTCTAGTTGGACACCGGTGTCAAGGTTGCATCCGGGTTCGCACTGCTCGATGACGATCTCCGCAAACGCTCTGGGTGACCGTCTCACCACGCTCCAGTGCCGGGCTGCTCAGGGTTGCTCGGGGCGCAGGGCGATGAACAGCCCCTCGGCCTCGGCGCAGAGTGTCTCGCCGTGGGTTATTTCCGCCCGGAGAATCCGTTTGCGTCCCTGCTCGCTGACGAACCAACCCCGGACCTCGAGCTCCTCGCCGATGGGCGTGATCGACCGGTAGTCCGTGTGCAGGTAGGCCGTTCGCGACGGGGGTCGATCTCCGGAGTTCGCCAGCTGGCCCAACACCTCGTCGAACAGCAGGGGCACGGCCCCACCGTGCGCGGCGCCGCCGCCGCCGAGGAAGTAGCGACCGAACGTGACGGTGCCGTGGACGCTGTGCTGATCTCCCGAGACCACGACGAAGCTGGGCGCCATGGTCTGTCCGTGACCCGGCAGGTCGAGGCGCCGCGCCCAGAGCTGCCTACCCTCTGGGACCGCAAACTCGGCCAATCGACCGATCCACGCGCGCAGATCCTGCGTCAGGTGCACGGTCGTCGCGGTATCGGGGCCTGCGGCTGCCACGGCATCGAGGAAGTCCCGCAGCGCGGCGACCATGTCGCCGTATTCGACGCCTCCGCCCGGATTGTGCAGATTCGAGCCGTGCCAGGCCCGGATCTGCGGGAAGCCGCCCCGGGGCGTGGGTTCGTCGGTCATCCGCCTCGTCATGGACCGAGACTAATGCATTGACATTAACAATGTCTGCGGTGGTGGGGCTAGCGGCTAGGTGCCGTCGTGCTCGGCCATCAGTGCGCGGGTCTCATACGAGACCGGCGCGGTCAGCATTCCGACCCAGGTGTCGACGTAGTTGTGTAGTTGCGCCTCGCCGAGCCCGTGCCCGGCGCGTGCAGACGCCGCCAACACGTTGATGAGGCTGATGTACAGCTGGAACGTCCGGCCACGCCGAATCCGCTCGGGCAGGTCCTGTAGCGATGCGTCGACCAGTTCCTCCAGCTTCTCGTGGGTCCATTCGTTGTCCACGTGATCCGGCCAGTACTCGTTGCGGGCCCGTGGATCTTCGACGAGTCGGGCGAGGAAGGCCACGAACATCTCGCCATTGGAGATGCTGTTGGCCAGTGGCCGCACCAGCAGCCACACCACCGCGCGGGGGTCGGCCTCCTTGCCCTGCTCGCGCATCGCCTCGAGCATCTCCTGCCGGTCGGCCCCCAGCGACTCCTGGCGGTAGGAGATGAGCGCACGGATCAACCCGTCGCGGGAGCCGAAGTGGTAGCGGATGACCGAGGTGTTCGACTGTCCTGCGGCCTGCTGGATCTCCCGCAGCGTGACGGCATCGATGCCGCGGGTCGCGAACAGTCGCTCGGCGACCTCCATCAGCATCACCCGGGTCGATTGGCCGGAGGCGTTGCGGCGTCGCGCACCGGTGGCCGACTCGGTTCCCAGCTCCGTCATTGGTCCTCCCGGTCCGCCACAGTACTACCGGCGCCGCCCCATCCAGAAATAGAATAATGCGAATGTATTAGAAATGGTCGACTTCGGCTTGATCAGCTGGCATCATCACTGAGTAAGCGACCCCTGGGAGGACCCATCAACACCCCGGCCGAAAGGCTCTGAGCGCGTGACTACTTCCGCCACAACCGGATTGCGCGACGTTGCGATCGTCGGCATCGGCGCCACACCGTACTACAAGCGTGGCGGGTCGCTGCCCAAGACGATCACCGAGTTGGCCGAGCGATGCCATCCTGGTGCCCGCGGTGCTGGATCTGCCCGACGCGCCCGGCGCCCGGCTGATCTCCAACATCGTCGACGTGGCACCCGCCGACGTCACCATCGGAATGTCTGTGCGCGTTGACTATTTGCCGATAACCGATGGATGGCTGCTGCCCATCTTCCGTGCAGACGTCGAAGAGCCTGCGGAAACGCTCTAGCAGAAGAACATTCACACCGACCGTGTCGGGAACCAATTTCAAGGAGCTGGAAACGTGGGAAAACTGGATGGCAAAGTAGCCTTCATCACCGGGGCCGCTCGCGGCCAGGGTCGCGCCCACGCGGTGCGACTGGCCGCCGACGGGGCGGACGTCATCGCGCTGGACATCTGCCGTGACATCGAGTCCATGGACTATCCGAACGCGAGTCCGGACGATCTCGAGGAGACCGTAAAGCTCGTCGAGAAGGAGGGCGGACGCATCGTGGCCCGCCAGGCCGACGTGCGCGACGGCGACGCGGTCGAGCAGGTCGTCGCCGACGGACTCGCCGAGTTTGGACGCCTCGACATCGTCATCGCCAACGCCGGCGTGATTCGATTGAATGTCGGCGGTGACCGGCGGCAGACGTTCCGCGACATCGTCGACGTGAACTTGATCGGCGTCTGGAACACCGTGGAGGCGTCGACCGCCGCATTGATCGACGGCGGCCGGGGAGGATCGATCGTGATCACCTCGTCGAGCTCCGGAATCAGGGCCACCGGCACCGATCGCGCGGGTGGTCAGGCATATGCCGCGGCCAAGCGCGGACTGGTCGGCCTGATGCAGGTGTTGGCGAACGAGCTGGCGCAGTACTCCATTCGAGTCAACACCATCCATCCAACGGGCGTCGCCACCGGCATGGTGATGAACGAGGCGATGGGGGCGATGTTCGAGGCCAACGACCCGGTGCTGGCCCAGATGCAGAACGCGCTGCCGATCCAGATCCTCATGCCGGAGGACATCGCGAACGCGGTGGCGTTCCTGGTCTCCGAGGAAGCGAAGTTCATCACCGGCACCGCCTGGCCACTCGACGCCGGCTTCGCCGTCCGTTGACGATCCCGAGAGGAACCCGACGATGACGAGTTCAGTAGAGGTCGACCGCCCGGTGGTCGAACTGCGCATCGGCGCCGAACGGCTCACGGTCGCCTCCGGTGGCGTACATCAGCACATCGATCCCGCCACCGGCCGACACGACGTCGACGTTCCGCTGGCCGGTGTCGCCGAGGTCGAACGGGCCGTGCAGGTCGCGCACCAGGCCTACCTGACGTGGCGATGCACCAAGCCCACCGAGCGCCGCCGGATGTTGACGCGGCTGGGAGACCTCATCGAAGAGCACGCGGCGGACTTTGCGCGACTGGCCGCTCTCGACAACGGCGCACCCGTCGCGGCCGCGGCGGCAATGATCCCGGTTGCCGTGGACTGGACCCGCTACTACGCCGGCTGGGCGGACAAGATCACCAGCGACGTGATCGGATCACATCGCGCCAACGGCGAATTCAGCTATACGCTCGCGCAGCCGTGGGGAGTGATCGGCGCCATCATCACCTGGAACGGGCCGCTCGTCTCGCTGGCCATGAAGGTCCCGGCCGCACTGGCCGCCGGGAACACCGTCGTGGTCAAACCGTCGGAACTCACCCCCTTCACCGCAGGGCTCTTCACGGATCTCGCGGCGGAGGCCGGCATCCCCGACGGCGTCATCAACGTGGTCACGGGCGGACCCGAGGCAGGTGCGGCGCTCGTCGAGCACCCCCTGGTGAAGAAGGTCAGCTTCACCGGCGGCCCGGCCACGGCGCGAAAGATCCTGCGGTCCTGCGCCGATCTGATCAAACCCGCGGTGCTGGAGCTCGGCGGCAAGTCGGGCAACATCGTCTTCGCCGACGGCGACCTCGATGCCGCCTGCGGCATGGGAACCATGATGTCGGTGGGCATCCTCAGCGGGCAGGGCTGCGCCTTCCCCACCCGGATGATCGTGGAGAGGTCGGTCTACGACGAGGTCATCGAACGGGTGCGCACCTACGCCGGGTTCATGAAGGTGGGCAATCCCTTCGCAGAGGGGACGATTGCCGGGCCGATCGTCAGCGAGCAGTCCCTGAACCGAATCATGGGCCTCATCGACCGCGCCCGCGCGGACGGCGCGCGACTGATCACCGGCGGTGGCCGGGTCGGAGGCGACCTCGCGGACGGTTTCTACCTCGAGCCAACGGTTTTCGCGGACGTCGATCCGGCCTCCGAGCTGGCGCAGACCGAGGTGTTCGGGCCGGTGCTGTCCATCATTCCGTTCGACGGTGACGACCAGGCGATCGAGATCGCCAACAGCACTCCGTATGGGTTGTCCGGCTACATCTTCACCACCAACCTCCGGCGCGCTCACCGGGTGGCCGAGGAACTCGAGACCGGTGAGGTGCTCATCAACGGGGCCGCCAACCTGCTCGCGAACAGGCCATTCGGTGGGATCGGGATCAGCGGGATGGGCAAGGAAGGCGGGCGCCAAGGGCTCGACGAGTTCCTGCGCGTCAAGTCCGTCAGCATGGCCTGACGACGGTGACCCGCGATCATGGCTCGACCGGGGATCTCCTCGACCACGCCAAAGCCCTACTCACGCTTCACGTCACCGATCTGGACGTCGCGGTCCGCTGGTACACGCGCGTCTTCGGTACCGGGCCCGTTCGTTGCGGCACGGACACCAACGTCGCCGGGGACAACACGTCCTATGCCGTGTTCGTGCTCGCCGGTATGACTGTGTTCCTCAGCGATGCACGGGGCCCGGACGTCCCCTGCGGCAAGGAACACCATCCGCCAACCCTGGTCTTCATGACGAAGAGGCCGCTTTCGGACCTGCGCCGCGTCCTCGAAAGCCGCGGTGCCCACTTCAGAGACAATGAGGTCGTCGACGGATTTCCGACCGATGCGGACGGTGTGCGCGCGGGCCGCAGCGCCGCGTTCCTGTGGTTCTACGACCCCGACGGCAACAAACTGGAATTCTGCCGTGCCCTGGCGGGGCCCACCGCCAGTAGCGCGGACGAGCAAAACGCGTCGGCAGGGTCTTGATCTCCGGCTCATGTTCCGGCTCAGGCGTGTTGGACTCACCCGCACCACGGCCAGGCGGGACGGTGCGGCTACCCACCGGCGAACGTCGCGGCGCTCACGCGTCGCGAGATGTACCGCGCCGCCTGCGAATTGCGCGTCTCGCGCGAGCGCAAACTTAGTTGATCAATGGTTGACTAAAGTCACTTCGGCCGACTAACGTGACACTCGTCTCACACCGCGGTGGCCAAAGCTAGAGGAGCGCGCATGCACGTCAAGATCGAGAAGGGCGCCGCCTGGTTGGGCCTGGGGATGCTGTTCGGCTTCATGGTGCTGTTCGTCGCAGTCGCCGGCCTCATCCCGCCGATGGATCCGAGCGCCAGCGCCGAGCAGATCGCCAAGATCTATTCCGAGCACGGACTGCGCATTCGCGTCGGCCTTGCGGCCATGACGTTGTTCTCGGTGTTCTTCACCCCTTACCTGGCGCTGTTGTCGCGCCAGGTGCGCCGTATCGAGGGCTACTGGGGCGTCATGTCGCTCACCCAGGTGATGATGAGCGTGACGTTCCCGTTCGGATTCATTCTGTGCTCTGTCGTTGGAATGGCGGCCGCATACCGTCCCGAGCGCAATCCCGATGTGACACAGGCGCTCAGCGACGTGTTCTGGTTCATCTTCGTCGGAGTGGTCGGCCCACTGATCTTCCAGGTGGTGATTCTGGCATTCGCCGTCTTCATGGACAAGCGCGAGCGGCCGAGCTTCCCACGCTGGTACGGCTACTTCTGCGTCTGGTACGCCGTCCTCGGAGTGCCTGGTTGTGTCATCTACCTGTTCAAGTCGGGACCGCTGGCGTGGAACGGCATCTTCGCCTTCTGGATACCACTGACGGTGTTCAGCCTTTGGTGGATCGTCACGACGTTCATGCTCGTCAAGGCCGTCGATGTCGAGGCCGCCGAACGGGTCGTGAAGGGCACCGAGCGCGAGTGGGAACCGGCGGCGTGAGCCAGGCGGCACCCGGGATGGCTGCGACGCCTCGCCGGGCGCTGCCGCCGGCCACCTCTGGTCAGCGCAGAATCCCCGGCGAGCCTGGCGTCTGGATCTTCCTGTTCGGCGACATGCTGGTGTTCGGAGCATTCTTTACGACGTTCATGTACCAGCGCGCCCAGGCGCCCGAACTCTTCGACGAGTCACGCCGGACGCTCAGTATCGGAATTGGACTGACGAATACGCTTGTCCTGCTGACGAGTTCACTGTTCGTCGTGACCGCGCTCCGCGCGTTCCGCTCGTCGGAGCGGCTGGCCGCGCGGTGGCTGCTGGTCGGCGCGCTGGTATGCGGGCTGACGTTCGTTGGGCTCAAGGCCGTCGAGTACACCGCGAAGGTCAGCGAGGGCCACAGTCCGCAGCAGAACGCCTTCTACATGTACTACTTCATCCTGACGGGCCTGCACCTGTTCCACGTGTTGATCGGCATCGTGGTCCTGATCGTGCTGCTAACGCAAACCCGCCAGGCTGAACTTAGCGCCACCAGGATGGCGCTGACCGAGGGCGGCGCGTGCTTCTGGCACCTCGTCGACCTGTTGTGGATCGTTCTGTTTCCGCTTCTCTACCTGGTGAGTTGACGATGGTTCCTGCACTGTTTCGTGCTCGGTCCACGGTGGTATGGGCTGCTCTCGTCCTGGCCACCCTGGCGTCGTGGGCGGTTGGCTCCGAACACGGAACCGGTTCGCTCGTCGCGATCGTCGTTCTCGGGGTCGCCATGGTGAAGGTGCGCTACGTCGGCCTCGATTTCATGGAGCTGAGGCACGCCCCATTCGTGCTGCGCACAGCGTTCGAGTGCTACTGCATCGCCCTGTGGTGTGTCTTGGCCGGGATGTATCTGTGGCTGTGAGCACGGAATCGGCTCCTCGCGGCGCGCAATTGGACGACTCCTCGGCTCGGACCAGGCATTGAGGACGTTGCCCTTCGGAGGGCCGGCGTCGACCGTCACGTCCTGCCGCCCCGCCGTGTGGAAACCAGCGGATGACGCCCTGAATCTAGTTCATGTTCTTGACGATTCAAGTGTCTCGGCCTCGCGCACGACTCGCTTCCGTCGGCAGTCGCGGGTGCAAGCCGTGAACCGTTGAAGGCCTGCGCGGCATCGATGGTCTTCCTCTCGCGTGATCGTGGCACACCGGGGTAATTGCTTTATACATATAACTATATATAGTTAGGGTGCTGGCTCGTCGGCGTCGTGGCCAAACAAGCTGTCATACAGGTGGGCCGGTGCCCGGTTCGCCGTGTGCGGCTCCACGCGCATGGTACGTGGGGCGGGAGTCGAATGACCCTCGCGGCGTTCATAACTGGCAACAAGTCCGCAGAGGGGCAGCATGCAGATTCGCGAGTGGGTCGATCCCGGAAACGACGACGCCAAACCGGCGATCATCCTGCACCCCTCGGGCGTCCGCCTCTCCTTCATGGAGTTGGAGATTCGGGCCAACCGGTTGGCCCACTACTTCTTGGACGCGGGCCTTCGGCAGGGCGACGCGATCGCCGTACTGATGGAGAACAACGAGCATCTCCACGCGATCATGTGGGCGGCGCGTCGTAGCGGGCTGTACTACGCGCTGATCAACACTCACCTCACCTCACCGGAGGCGGCGTACATCGTCGACAACAGCAGCGCCAAGGCGATCATTGGCTCCCGCGGGCTAGTCAAGGTGTGCGACGGCCTCGCCGAACATCTTCTCGGCGGGCTGCCGGAACTGTTGATGATTGCCGACGCCGATTTGGCGGGGTGGCAGCGCTACCCGGAGTGCGTGGCCGATCAGCCGGAAACACCGATCGCCAGCGAACAGGAGGGCGATCTGCTGCAATACTCCTCGGGTACGACTGGGCGCCCGAAGGGCATCAAACGACCCTTGCAGCACGTGGCACCTGGCGAGGCGAGCAACATGCTGATGCCGCTGTTAACGGCGATTGGGCTGAACCGTGATGCGATCTACCTGAGCCCTGCGCCGCTGTACCATACGGCTCCGTCGTTCTGGTCGATGGCGGTGCAGTCGATGGGTGGCACCACGGTGGTGATGGAGAAGTTCCACGCGGAATCGGCCTTGGACGCCATTCAGAAGTACCGGGTGACGCATGGCCAGTTCGTGCCGGCGATGTTCGTTCGGATGCTGAAACTTCCTGGGACCGTGCGTAACTCCTATGACGTGTCCAGTCTGCAGCGGGTCGTGCATGCGGCGGCGCCGTGCCCGGTCGACATCAAGAAGCAGATGATCGACTGGTGGGGCCCAATCGTCGACGAGTACTACGCCTCTTCTGAGGGCACCGGGGCGTCATTCATCCGCGCCGAGGAATGGCTGCAGCGACCCGGCTCCGTCGGCCGGCCCCTCGTCGGCGAGGCACACATCCTCGATGAGCAGGGTGTGGAGGTGGAACCGGGCCAGGCCGGTGAAATCTTCTTCGGTGGGGGTTACTCCTTCGAGTACCTAAAAGACGAGGCCAAGACCGCTGCGTCACGCGACTCCCATGGCTGGGTGACGGTAGGTGACATCGGTTACCTCGACGATGAGGGCTTCCTGTTCCTGACCGACCGTCGGCACCACATGATCATTTCCGGGGGAGTCAACATCTACCCCCAGGAAGCCGAAGACCTCCTGATCACTCACCCGAAGGTCCTTGATGCAGCAGTCTTCGGCATTCCCGACGAGGGGATGGGTCAAAGTGTCAAGGGTGTCGTGCAGACCGTTGACTCAGCTGACGCCACCGCGGAGTTCGCCGAGGAGTTGCTGGCATGGCTGCGGGACCGGTTGGCGCACTTCAAGTGTCCGCGAACCATCTCGTTCGAGGCCCAGCTGCCGCGGACGGACGCCGGCAAGCTCTACAAACAGGAGTTGGTGAAGAAGTACTCGGCACTCGTCACCTGATTCGAGCACGGTCACCGGGGCACGTCTACGTCCCCACCCGGGCCGATGGGAGGAGAACACCCTTGTTCAAGAACGGAACCCATATGGGCTTGCGGGGCTGTCGATCGCGGAACCAGGCACGTGCGTGATGGCAGCGTGTTCCCGATCACGATCAGCGCTTCACACCACCATGCAGCTGGCCGGGCGTCCCGGTGACGCCTGCCGCGGGTGGTCGTTGGCTATGCGCGGGCCACCGCAAGCCGCCGCCTGGCTGGGTCACTGGCTGGCCGCCGAGCTTCCACCCGCGGTGCTCTACGGTTACGCGTTGACTGCGATGGCCTTCCCGCTGCACCCATTGCACCGAAGTCCCGGCGACGATGCCGTTTCAGCGACACCGCCCCCACTGTCTCCGATCGATCAGACCGGCAGACTCCTAGGCGCCCAGCACGCCGACCAGTTTCTGGTGCGAGCACTGCAGGAAACGTTCGGATAGCAATCATCCCAACACAATTGGGCCTGCCGCGACCAGGCTTGCCCACTACTACGGCAAGGCGGTACGTGATGACCCCCCCGGACGACGACCGGATGGACGCATTCGATCAACTACTGCACCGCGGTGAAGCCAACCCACGGACCCGCTCGGGGATGATGAGCATCGAACTGGTGGACCGGGCGCCCGAGTGGGCGCGGTTCCAGGGATGTTTCGACCGTGCTTCGCGCACAGTGGCGCGGTTGCGTCAGAAGGTCGTCATGCCGATAGTGCCCACCGCCAGACCCCGCTGGGTCGTCGACCCCGACTTCGACCTGAACTATCACGTCCGCCGCGTCCGGGTTCCGGAGCCCGGGACGTTGCGCGAGGTGTTCGACCTGGCGGAGGTGATGTTGCAGTCACCGATGGACATTTCCCGGCCGCTGTGGACGGTGACACTGGTCGAAGGCGTCTCCGATGGGCGGGCCGCAGTTCTTTCGCACATGAGTCACGCCGTCACCGACGGTCTCGGAGGGTTGGAGATGTTCGCCGAAATCTACGACGGTCAACGCGATCCAGCGCCGCGGCCCGCCGCGCGGATACCAATACCGCAGGACCTCTCGGCCAACGAACTCACCGTCTCGGGCATCAACGGTCTACCAGGGGCACTCGCGGCTGGTCTGCGGGCGGCAGCTGGGACTGCCGTGGCCGCGGCCGCACGGGTTGCGCGCGATCCGGTGCCCACGATCGCTGGGGCGCTGGACTATCTCCGCTCGGGCATGCGCATCATGGGTTCGGCCGCGCCGACGTCACCGCTGCTGCGCCGGCGGGGCCTGGCGACCCGGTCAGAAGCCATCGACGTCGACTTTGCCGACCTGCGCGCAGCAGCGAAGGCCGCCGGTGGATCTCTCAACGACGCCTACCTGGCCGCGCTGTGCGGCATGTTGCGCCGATACCACGACGCGCTCGGCGTGCCCATCGACACGCTGCCGATGACCGTTCCGGTCAGCGTCCGCACCGACGACGACGCCGCGGGGGGCAACCGGTTCGCTGGAGTCACACTCGCAGCGCCGGTCGGTGAAGTCGATGCGGTCCTACGCATACAGGACATCCGTGCGCAGATGCGGTCCCGGCGCGACGAACCCGCACTCGGGATGCTTGGCGCTATCGCGCCAGTGTTGAGTCTGCTGCCCCAACCGGTCATCGACTCGATCACCGACTCGATCAGCGTCCCCGACGTCCAAGCCAGCAACGTCCCCGGGTACACCGGAGACACCTACCTGGCCGGCGCGAAAGTACTGCGCCAGTACGGTCTTGGGCCGCTACCCGGGGTCGCGATGATGGTGGTCATGGTGTCCCGCGCGGGGCTCTGCACGGTGACCATCCGCTACGACCGCGCCTCGGTAACCGATCCCGACCTCTTCGCGGACTACTTGCGGGCCGGCTTCGACGAAGTACTCGCCCTGGAAGGACCCCCACCGCGCGCCGCCGCCGCACCGGCCTCTGTCCCCACTCGCGCCGCACGCTGGTCAGAGCCCGTCAGATGAACCCGCGCGCGCTCGAGGTACTCGGCGTAGAAAACCTCACCGCACACCGGCCGGCGGTGTTCATCTTCAACCACCGCAACAACTTCGAACCCGGTCGTCACCGCAGCGCTGGTCCGACCGCGCCAGGATCGGCGCCGAGCCCGAGCTCGTCCGGAAGGCAGTCGAGAAGTTACTCCGGGTGTATCCGATCGTGCAGAGGCCCGAAAGCCACTCAGGACTTGGACTTTTACCGATGCCCGGTCAAGGCGAGGCGAGGCGGTGACGTGGCACGGCCGTGTTCGCCCGGGCCTAATCGGACGCGACGTCACCGGCTGGCGTCGTTGCGAGCGACGGAGAAGGACATGAATGGGACGATCGGGTTCCTCGGCGCTGACTCCGTCGG
The DNA here is from genome assembly GCF_006439015.1 of Mycolicibacterium hodleri. Taxonomy (GTDB): domain Bacteria; phylum Actinomycetota; class Actinomycetes; order Mycobacteriales; family Mycobacteriaceae; genus Mycobacterium; species Mycobacterium hodleri_A. Next base: position 288,743 of record NZ_RCZG01000001.1, read on the forward strand.
CGACCCGCCGTGGCCGAGGCCTAAGAGAGGTGGATGACCATTTCGCTTGTGAAGAGGGTCCGCGCGGGGCGCCGGTGGGCGGTGGCCGTCGCGGCGGTCGTGGCGGCGGTGAACACCGTCAACGGATACCGCCCGCTGTCCAACCGCGGCTATTCCTCGCTGCTCGCGTTTTCCTCGGGTGTTTTCACCACCGAGTTGCCTCTGCAGATCTTGGTGTCGCAGACCGCGGTAGTGGTCCCATTGTCGAGCCTGGCGCCACCGCGAACCCGACGAGTGTCCAGACTGCTTTGGGCCGCTTCGTGTCTCGGGTTGCTCGGGTTGAATCAGGTGGGCAGGCGGGCCGACGTACCGCTGGCCGCCGCGCTTGATCACGGACTCGGCGCGGAACGGCGCACTGACTCGGCTGGGCTGTGGCAGCGGCCGACGTCGCACGAGGGCATGGCCAAGACGCCCGGCGTCATTCGCATGGCGCGGGTGTACCGCGACTACGCGCATGATTCCGACATCTCCTATGGAGTCCATGGCGCCGCCAACCACCTCGACATCTGGCGGCGACCGGATCTCGATCGCAGCGCAAGGGCTCCGGTACTGGTGCAGGTACCCGGTGGTGCATGGAGTTCGGGAAACAAGCGCGGACAAGCTCATCCTTTGATGAGTCATCTCACCGAACTCGGCTGGGTCTGCGTGGCGATCAATTACCGACTCAGCCCGCGCCACGTGTGGCCCGCTCACATCGTCGACGTCAAGCAGGCGATAGCGTGGGTGAAGACCCACATCGCCGACTACGGCGGAGATCCGGATTTCGTCGCCATCACGGGCGGATCGGCGGGTGGCCATCTGTCGGCACTCGCAGCGCTTACGGGGAACGAGTCCCGGCTGCAGCCCGGGTTCGAGGACGCAGACACCTCCGTGCAGGCGGCGGTGCCGTTCTATGGCGTCTACGACTTCACCCGGACCGACGGTGCGCTGCATCCGATCATGGTGCCCTTCTTGGAGCGCCTCGTCGTCAAACGACGGCGCCACGACGCGCCGGACGTCTACTCCGATGCGTCACCGATCACGCACGTCGGTCCCGGTGCTCCGCCCTTCTTCGTGCTGCACGGTCGCAGCGACTCGTTCATTCCGGTCGACCAGGCACGAAGCTTCGTCGCCCGGCTACGCGCCGCGAGCAACCAGCCTGTCGTGTACGCCGAATTGCCACTCGCTCAACACGCTTTCGACGTCTTCGGTTCGGCACGTGCCGCGCACGCCGCGGTGGCGGTCGAGCAGTTCCTGGCCGAGGTGTACGCCAGGCGTGACGTCACACCGTGATGACGATGCCCTGCGTCAAGGCCACGATGATGCCGAGGATCACGATGAACGCAACGCTTCCTGCGATGAGCCTGACGGTTTCCCTCGGGCGAGGGTGGCTGGTGGGACGAGTCCGGGCGCGACGAGGAGCATCGTTGCCCTTCCATGTGCCGCTGGTGGAGCAGGCTCCACGAGGTCGTGCCCCGTCGTCAGCGCCTCGTGGTGTGCGGTGCTTCCCGCCGGCGGCAGGCGTGACGACGTCAGATCAGTGGACCAATTGGATCCAGACATAGGTAACCAAGTTCACTACATAGCAATTTATCGTCGATTTCGCGGATGGCGTCGCCGCGGCGGTCCCAGGGCCCCGGATTCGACGTCGATGACCATCCCGTCGGCCGGGTTGGCGCAGTCGGTGCACCGGCGGAGTCTGTGCCGGGTCCGTAAGTAGGGGGAGACAAACCTGGCCGAGCAGTCCGGACTGCGGATCACAGCCGATCAGGTGGACGTCCGAACCCGCCATCGGGACTGTGCATCATCGAGCTTGGCGAAAGCGCCTCCGGCTAAGCGAGTTTGCGATCACCTCAGCTTAGTGAGCCCGATGCTCCGCCGTTCAGGCGTTCGTAGCCAGAACGGGTCGGAACAGCGGAATCCAGACCCTGCTGTCCTCCTCGCCCGACAGCCCAGTCCAGTCCTCGAAGAAGACCTCGACGGGCAGACCGACCCGAACGTCGAACTTGCCACCGTGAAAGGGGATGTCGACCACGTTCGTGATCAGGCGGACGTCGGGTTCGTCGTCCAACTCAACCATGGCCACCACGTAGGGCGGCTCGAAGCCCGGGATCCACTTCTGGCGGTTGACCGTGTACGCGGCAACGGTGGCCTTGCCCGACACCGGCTCCGGTGCGACGTCCATGCTGCGGCAACGCCAGCACGCAGGTCCTGGCGGATGGAAGAAGTGCCCGCAGCCATGGCAGCGGGTGATCAGTAACTCACCGTTTCGGCCGCCGGTCCAGAACGCATGCGACTCGGCGCTGGGGCTGGGTGTGAGTCGCATCTGGGGTCGCAAGTACTCGGTATCTGCTGTCACGGAAGCACCTTTCGGATGGAGCGGTCACCCGGCGGCGGCCAACCACTCGCCCTCGGTCAGCTGTTCGGACAGCTCCCAGGGCCGGGCCTCGTCCGATGGTGTGCACGGCTTGGGCTTGACCCACTCGTGAGAGGGCGAGCCTCCCGACGTCGTCGTCGGCGACGATGATCCGCACGCTGGGCGTGACCTCCTCTGTACCTGTAGTGGTCTAAACAGTAAACTATTAATCGTTTTTGGCGAAACAAAGACGAGATCGGACATTCTGACGTCCCTGGGCCGATCCCGTCCGCGCGTGGCTGCTCGGCGATGCCTAACGCGCACAGGGTCATTCCGACCTTCACCATCATGTACGCGGTCGGCTTGAGCCAGCCCGATACCAGCCGAATCAGCGGTGAGAGCGTCAGGATGTGCGGGTTGTCACGGCCCAACATGTGTGGGATGCACGCCTGCGATACCGCGTAGGTGCCGCGCACCTGGAGGCCGTTCATCACGTCGAACCTCTTCAGTGGGACCTCGGTGATCGAGCCCAGATTGATGGCGGAGGCATTGTTCACGCAGATGTCGATGGCGCCGAATTGTTCGACTGCTGCGGCTACCGCCGCCTCGACGGACTCGCCATCGCGGATGTCGCCGACGATGGGCAGCGCGCGCCCGCCGGCGTCTTCGATCTCCTTGGCGGCGCTGTACACGGTGCCGTCCAGCTGTGGTTGGGGCTCGGCGGTCTTGGCGACCAGGGCGACGCTGGCGCCGTCGGCGGCGAGCTTCTTGGCGATGGCAGGCCGATGCCCCGGCTGGCGCCCGAGATGAACATGGTCTGCCCAGAAAACGACATGTCGTCCTTCTGCCGCGAGCGGCGATCAGGTGCTCCACCGCCTTGGGCACACACGGGTAGGCGTGAGCATAAATAGTTAAACAGTTATTGCATTAACCGGCTGCGGCGATACAGTGGTAGAGCCACTGTCGGCGACCTGCAAGGGATGTGCACATGGATCCAAGTCCTGATTACGACGCCAGCGATGAGATCGAGTACTTCTTCAACTTCTTGCCGTGGGGACTGCGGGGGGTCTATCCGCCGCCGGCGTACCCGCCCGTCTAAGCCCGGCGCCCCCGGCATGACGTGGGTTGAGCGGCTATGCGCCGTCCACGAGCGCAGCGCGTGTCCCGTCCTCCTTCGTCACCCTGCCTATAAACAGTCAACTATATGTTGATATGGTCGCCGTGCCGGCATGATCGCACGTTGACCCGCAGTTTCTACCCGACGCCGCCAACCCGGGCGTGGCCTTGAGCGCCAGCACTCGGTGAGCGCCGTTACCCCGGCGATCCTTGGCCCCAACATGAACGGTCGTCGCGTGCCGCGGGGCGGCCAGAACGGAGAGGACCCCGGTGCCCGTCCTGACGTGGAACCTCACCGTCGCCGACGTCGTCGCTGAGACGGCCGACGCGGTCACCATCGTGTTCGACCCGCTCGCGAGCGAATGCCTTTACCTCCCAGGGCAGTTCCTCACTCTGCGGGTACCGAGCGAGCGCACCGGGTTCGTCGCCCGGTGCTACTCGCTATCGAGCTCACCAAGCACGGACGACCATCTCGCCGTTACGGTCAAGCGCACGGCCGACGGTTACGCATCCAACTGGTTGTGCGACAACGTCAGCGTCGGCGATCAGATTCAGTGCCTGCCGCCGAACGGGGTGTTCACCCCCACCAAAGTCGACGGTGATCTGCTGCTGCTGGCCGCGGGCAGCGGCATCACCCCGATGCTCTCCATCGCCAAGTCGGCCCTGGCCGGGCCGGGGGGTCGCATCGTGCTGGTTTACGCCAACCGGGACGCCGAATCGGTGATCTTTGCCGCCGCGCTACGCGACCTGGTCGACGAGCATCCCGATCGCATCACCGTGATCCACTGGCTCGAAGCCGTGCAGGGATTGCCCCGGCAAGCCACCCTTGCAGCGCTCCTGGAACCATTTCATGCCTTCGACGTATTCATCTGTGGGCCAACACCGTTCATGAAAGCTGCCCGGCATGCCCTCGAAGGTTTTGGAACGCCACGCGCGAGGATCCACATCGAGAACTTCGTATCTCTGTCGGGGGACCCGTTCACCGAGCCCGACATCTCGGATGCGGCCGCCGTGGACGTCACTACGAATGATCCCGCAAACGATGCCGAGGCCCGCTGCGTGGTGACCGTCACGCTCGACGGTCAACGCTACGAGCTGCCGCGGTCGCCGACGCGCACCTTGATCGACCTCCTCATCGAGAACGCGATCGACGCGCCGTACTCCTGCCGGGAGGGCGATTGCGGAACCTGCCAGTGCGTGCTGGTGAGTGGCCGCGTCGACATGGACAGCCACGGCGCGCTGGACGAGGAGGACATCGCCGACGGCATCGTCCTCGGGTGTCAAGCACGTCCCGCCTCCGACACCGTCGAGATCGAATTCTGACGCGTCAGTCGCTGGTCCATCCCCCATGCTCGCAAGATCGGACCTGCAGGTTCGCATCGTGATTGAGGAGACAACCGCGGTTAGCCCGGTGGCGGTTGGTAACCTGCCGCCGAGTTACGCAACTGCCAGATTGAGCTGGGCACAGGATGCCGACGGCATACGAGGGCAAGTAGTTGGCCGCGAATCGCTTCACCCTCGACACCGGCCGCGCGATCGCGAACGTAGCCGCCAGGGTCGACATGATGAACAATTGCTCGACGAGGCTTGATGTCAGTGATGGCGCTGCCGGCCTGGCCTCGGACGCAGTCGAGTAGCCGCGAGAGTACCGACCTCATCCGGAGCTAAGACCGGCCGCGGTGTGCAGTCGGGCTGCCTCGCGGTCCGCACTCGGGTTGAGCACGCGACTGCGGGATCCGGCGAGTTTGGCACGTAGGTGTTCCTGGATGGTCACGGGTTCATAGAGGGCTGGCCGGTCGCTGCTGACGCAGGTCGGCAGAGGCGCGATGACGGCGTCGATGTTGCCGTCGTGGAAGTACGCGGCGGATCGGCGCGGAACGAGGGTGCCGTTGACTCTGGGTGCGGCGACGCGGTGCATGGTGGAGATCCATCGGTCGTTGGTCCACCGTGCGAGCGCATCACCGAGATTGACGAGCAGGGCGCCAGGGGAGGGCTGCACTGGATGCCAGGTTGCGTCGGCGCCGAGGATTTCCAGTCCGGGGACAGCGTCGGCCCACAAGACGGTGACGATCCCGTAGTCGGTGTGCGCGCCCATCCCCAGTTGGTCGGGTTCGAGTTCGATGTCGGCGGACGGCAGCCGATAGTTGATCATCCGCAAAAGATCGACGGAGTGATCGGTGTATCCGGTGAGGCCGTCTTCACCGACGCCCAGTGCACGACCGAATATCCTCACCATGAGGCGGGCGACCCTGCCGGCCGCGTCGAACCAGTCACCGACGGCACTGGCGAAGTCGGCGACTTCGCCCGGCCAGACGTTCTCCGGATAGTCGGCCGCCGACAGTGCCAGGTCCGGATGGTCGCTGGCTTGGCTGCCGATGTTGAACGCTTCGAAGAGGTCGGCGGCGCTGATGATGCCGAGGCTGTTCGCCAACGCCTCCGACTTCGGTGGGGTGTAGCCGCGGTTGACGGACGGCGGGCACCGGTAGGCCGATTTCGCCTCGCCATCGAGGGCGAAGAAGGCGTCGGTCGCGGAGGTGAAACCGGTGAGGGTGGCCTCTGGGATGCCGTGTCCGATGATTTGCATGAACCCGACGGTGCGCGCGGCACGGTCTACTTCGTTGGCGATGGAGTCGCGTTGATGGGCAGTTGAATTCACCGTGCGGTAGGCGCTGACGTCGATGGTGGGGATTTCGAGTAGTCCGTCGACGGTGTGGGCGGTTGACATGAAAGTCCTTCCTGCAGTCTCTGGCTGGGCGATTAGGAGATGGTGGCCAGTCCCAGCGCGACGGTGACGGTGGCGGTGGTCGACAGTGCCACCCCGCCGAGCGCGAAGAGCGCCTTTGCGGCCAGGATCTTCAGCACGAGGTCCTGGACCTCGTCGCCCAGTTGCATGATCTAGTTGAAGAACGCGATGGGCCTGTTGCCGTGTCGCCCGAACGCCGACCGGTTGATGGCGAACGTGGCGATGCCGCCGAAGCCACCAGCAGTGCGCCGTAGACGACGACCTGGACGTTGAGCACCACGCCGCTCCACATCAGCCCGATCTGCCGTGGCGTGCCGCGACGCTCGTTCAACGGGATGAGGTCGATCCCTCGTTTTTCCATCCGACGCGATTGCTTTCAGCGATCACTCCGTCGGATTCCTCGGTTAAAGTCGTGTTCATAGGTAGGGACATGTAGTGACGCTTTCAGGCTCAGCGGGCTGTGTTGAATGTTCTAAGCAATCAAAGTCCACCATTTGAATGTCCTCAACGTTTCCCTGCGTTAAAGGAGTGTTAAATGTCACTGCCGCCCGACGAGGGCACCCTCAACTCGCTGATAGGTCAGACCGTCAAGGCACTGCGTGAGAAGTCAGGGCTCTCGATGCGGGAACTGGCGCGGCGATCCGGGGTGAGCCAGCCGTTCCTGAGCCAGATCGAGCGCGGGGTCAGCGCGCCGTCGATGGTCACGACGTATCGCCTGGCCGAGGCGCTCGACGTGTTGCCGGGTGCACTGCTTCCCGCCCCGGCCACCTCGCAGGTCACCGTCGTGCGGTCGGGGGAGGGCCGCAGCATCCCCGTTGCCAACCGGCCGGATGCCGCAACGGGCCGCGCACTGCTGTTGCAGCCGAGCAACCCGCTAGAGATCATTGACTACCGGATCGAGCCGGATCAGTACATCGAGGAATGGTTCCAGCTGGCCGGAGATCTCGCCGTGTATCTCGTCAGCGGTGTGCTCGACGTCGAGGTGGAGGGACTCCCGACGGTTCGGCTTCACCCCGGCGATCTGCTGGGGCATCCGGCCTCGCTGCGTCACCGTTGGCTGTTGGTCGACAACCAGCCAGCCCACGCGTTACTCGCCATCGCTCATGCGCCGGAAGGCGCCGTGCGACGGCCGCCGGCCCGCACCTGAGCGTCAAGACCCGCGTGACGTCATGGCATTGAGATGATCGCCCGCTGGGACCGTGAAACGCCTGCCTTCTGATTTGGTAATGAGCCACCCGCATTATTACGTCACGTAGCACACCGAGACATACCCGCAGCTCGCCCAAGCGCCGCGTAACAACGACAAATCACATCCGCTGCAGCTCAGAGCCCATTTCCGCAGGAAGGGTTCGAATCCCCTTAGCTCGACCCTGTGATGAGTCGAGACATGGGTTCGCCCTGAGTCGCGTCATCGGTTACTGAGGAAACCCAAGTCGAAGATCACGACCGTCCCGACGAATCCGTCGACGGCGCTGCTGTTCAGGTCTGTTTCTCACCGAATTGAGTGCAGGGGTTGGCATCCCCTGAGGTCTACTCGGACACGGGCAGTTCAGGGAAGCGGTCGCGCGATTAGAGTCACCTACGTTCTCAGTGAATCAACCCACGACCGACGCAGCATTTAACGAAGGCCATCATGTCCGAGGACCAGATCACCGACGTGCCACCAAATCACCTCTCCATTGATCCAGGTAGCGCTTTCTATAGCGAAGAGGTGCTCCGCCGCGACGTGGGTATTCGCTTCAATGGCGTCGAGAAAACCAATGTTCTTGAATACGACGTGGCCGAGGGTTGGGTGCGCGTCGAAGTTCCCACCGCCAAGGATCGTCGCGGTAATCCCATGGTCGTCAAGCTCAGCGGCACGGTTGAAGCTTATTTCCGCCAAGCGAAATAGCGGATGGGGGGATGGCCAATCCCTCGTGGCCAGCAGTGCTGAGCAGATGCACAGCAATCGGCTGACATAGCCGCCATCCTCCGGTAGCTTCCGCTACATGCCCTTGGAGCTGGCCTCGTTCTTTCGGACGACCCTGCCACTCGACCTCAGTGGGCTGAACGCCCTCGATGATGGCCGATACCACTCTCTTTGGCTGCCCGATCACCTCGTGAGCTTCTGGCCGGACTCGATCTGGACGCCCGAGTTCACCGAACTCGCCGAGGTGTCGCCGTCGCCGCACCGCTACCTGGACGCCCTGACCATCGCCGGTGCCGTCGCGGCTCGCACGACACGCACTCGGCTCGCCACCAGCGTTCTCGACACAGTCCGCCGCCACCCGGTGATGCTGGCCCAGTCGGCACTGACCCTGAGTCATCTCTCGAACGGCCGGTTCATCCTGGGACTTGGTGCCGGCGAGCGCGAGAACCTGGCGCCGTACGGCTTCGACGACGATTGCACGGTGAGCCGGTTCGCCGAGGCGGTCCGGCTGATTCGGATGCTCTGGAGCACCGACGGTCCGATGGACTTCGCCGGACAGTTCTTCACGCTGGAGCACGCTCGACTGGACGCCGAGCTTCACCACTCCGGCCCGCCGCCGATCTGGATCGGGGCCAACGGCCCCCGCATGCTGCGACTGGTCGGCGAACTCGGCGACGGCTGGTGGCCGACGGGCAGCGCCGGGCCCGAGACCTATGGCAAGCAGCTGGCGCGCATCCGGGAGGCGGCCGAACGGGCCGGAAGGGACCCGCAGGCGATCACGCCGGCGAAGATGGTCGTGTGCCTCATCGGCGAGCCCGACGAACTGCGCGAGATCGTGCAACGACCGCTGGTGAGGTCGCTGGTGCTGCAACTGACGGCTGACGCATTGGCCGCCACCGGTCACCGCCATCCGATGGGGGAGCACTGGCGCGGGATCCAGGACATCGATCCGCGCGTGCTGACCCGTGACAGACTGCTCCGGCTCTTCGAGCAGGTCGACCCGGCCGCGATCCTGTCGGTCGTTCCGCATGGCACGCCGAAGCAGGTCTCCGAGCAGGTCGCCGAGTTCGGCGACGCGGGTGCCCGGGTCGTGTCGGTGCTCGACTACAGCGGAATGGCCGGGCAGGCTTACGCCTCCGAGTCGGCACGCAAGGTTCGCGAGGTCGAGGACGCACTGCTGCAGCTCCCGGGAAGCGCGCCATGACCCTCTTGGACGGGGACGTCCTCATCGCCGACGCGCGGGAATCGACGGGGTTGACCGACTTCGGTGATCACACCCTGCCCGTGCGCGTGGGCCTGGTCGTCGACAGGCTGAACGCCGCCGAACTCGACGCCACGAGTTCGCGCGCAGCCGCACGCACGATCCGCGGACTGTTGACCAGCCGCTTGCACTTCGTTGCGGACCACGCCCGTCTGCCGCCTGTCGCAGAACGAATTACGGCCCCGCTCTTCGCCACCGGCGAGCCGCGGTCGGGGACGACGCTGCTGCATGCCCTGCTCGCCGAGTACGAGGACGAGGACTCGCGGGCGCTGCGGTTCTGGGAGGTCATGTACCCGTCACCACCGCCCGGCCCCGCCCTCGTCGACGATCCGCGCCGAGCTCGGGCCGATGCCGACTGGCGGGAGATCCTCGACCGCATCCCGCCGTGGATCGTCAGCCACCCCTACAACGATCTACTCGGTGCCGGGCTGCCCGAGTGTGAACGCGCGTGGGCGTTCGACTTCCGCGCGACGAACCCGAGCGCCTGGTGGCGAGTTCCATTAGAGATGCAGTCGATCCAGGCGATCTCTGCCGACCACCACGCGCAGTCCTTCACCGCATGATGCTGCAGCACGTTCAATATGCCCGCCCGCCGAAGCGGTGGGTGCTCAAGGGATTTCACGGCCGGCGTTTGCGAGCGCTCTTCGACACCTACCCCGACGCACGCATAGTCTGGGTACATCGCGACCCCGTGCAGGTGCTCGCCTCGCAGATCGTGGCCTTCGGGCAAATCAACGAGAGCCTTGCCGGGACGTTGGACTGGAATCAGTACGCCGACGCACGATCGAGGGGTCGCGGGCCAACTTCCACGCCTACCTCACCGACCCGCTCGTCGACGACCCGCGCATCCACCACGTCCGCTACCGAGACTTCGTCACCGACCCGGTCGTCACGATCGGCGGCTTCTACGACTTCGCCGGACTGCCCTTGCCGGCTGAAGCCGAGAAGAGGATGCGCGACTACCTCGACACCAACCGCAGCGATCGACACGGCAAGTTCACCTACTCCGCCGACGTTCTACCGGTTCCCGTGCAGCAGCTGCACGACGAATTCGCCTCCTACCGCCAGCGATTCGGCATCGACATCGAGACGAGGCGATGATGGCCTTCGGTGACTGCGAGGACGACGAGGCACTGCGCGCGGCGTGGCACGAATTCTGCGACCGGCTCAAGGCCGCCGGCGATCTCGCCTTCAAGAACACCTCGCCGGCGGATGCCCTGGAGCGCGCCGACGCCTTTCGCTACCTGACTCAGAATCTCGGGCAGGCCTACGAACTCGCTCTGGAGACCAAGGACACCCGCTATCCGATGATCCACCCGTTCTGCGGGCCGAGTCGCAAACTCGGCGGCGACAACGCCGACTTCGTCTATCTGCAGGCGTGGATCGACGGCGCATCGGCATACCGGATCGCGGGCGACCGGGGCACGGCGCGGTTCATCAACTTCACCGTCCAAGGGCCGCGACCCGAGAAGGACGTGTACTACGGCGCCGATCACCCGAACCTGCATGAGCCCTTCGGCGACACCCCGGAGGCGAACATCACCGGCGATGACCTGGCCACCGAGCCCGATGGCAACTTCGTCCTCTACGTCGGTGGTGTATGGCGAGAGAGAAATTGGCTGCCGACCACACCGGGGTCGCGCAAACTCTTCATACGGCAGGGCTTCGACACCTGGGCGGAGCGCTCGGCGCAATTCAGCATCGAGCGCATCGACATGAATGAGCCACGTCCAGTGCCTACACCGCAGGATCTCATCGCGTCGATGCAGTGGGCCGGCGACTTTCTCACCGGGACGATGACGGATTGGCCGGACCGCGAACTCGAAATCGGTTCGCTTTTCGGCGAACCCCAACCCAACGTGTTTCCCGGTGCGCGCTTCACCGGCACGGCGGAGCAACGCGATGCGCGCCGCGGCCGCCTCATCGTCACCATGCCCTGGCGTCTCGAGCCGGACGAAGCGTTGATCTTCGAGTTCGCCGATGACGGGGAGTTCTGGATGCTGACCAACATGGGGGCGTTCTGGAACAGCATGGACTACCTGTATCGGCCGGTGAGCCATACGCCGAGCCGATCGGCGATCGACTCCGACGGCCGCGTGCGAATGGTGATGGCGCACAACGACCCCGGCGTGCACAACTGGATCGACACCCAAAGTTTCAGTGAGGGCTACCTCACGATGCGCGTCATCGGGAGTCGGCAGCTGCCCGCGGTCAGCACCACGGTCGTCACCCGGGCTGAGCTGGACACCGTCCTGCCGGCCACTACTCGGCGCGTCACACCCGAGGAGCGGGCCGCCCAACTGCACGCACGGTTCGACGCCATCCGCCGCAGGTACAAGATCTGACATGGACCCGAAACTCGAGACGCTCGCCGCGTCGGCCTTCGACAACGTCTACCACGTGGGCCACCTCGTCCCCGATCTGTTGCGGGCCATGCAGTCGCTGGCCGGCGCCATGCAGATCACGTGGGCGCCACCGTTCGAGATGCGTAGCGGCTTCGCCCGTCCGGACGGGTCCGCTGACGACCAGACCGTACGCATCGCGTTCTCCGTTTCAGGCCCGCCGTACCTGGAGCTGATCGAAGTGGTCGCCGCCGCCGATTCGATCTTCGCGGAGCCGAAGCTCGGCGGCCCGCACCATGTGGGCTACTACGCACAGCGCTGGCGCGACGACGTCGCGCGGCTGCAGGACGACGGTTGGGAATTGGAGCGCACGGGTGCCGGCGTCGCGTTCTTGCGCGACCCGCACAGCGGGCTCCGTGTCGAAGTGGTGAGCTTCAGGGGCCGCGACTTTCTGACCCGGGTGCTCGACGGTGAGATGGCGAGCGAGTACCCCCTGACAGAGCGCCCGTGACTGCCGTCGCGCGCACCTCCTACGGGGCACTGCGCGGCGATGCAAGTACGGGCATTGTCGTCTTTCGCGGGGTACCGTACGCAGCGGCGCCGACGGGTGAGCGTCGTTGGCGCCCAACGCAACCCGTGATCAGCTGGGCAGGCCTGCGCGAGGCGGTCGTGTTCGGGCCGATAGCTCCGCAGGACGTCTCGCCTGAGCGGCTGGCCAAGCGGGGCCTCACCATGAGCGAGGACTGTCTCACGCTCAACATCTGGACGCCCGCGGCCGACGACAGCCGCCGACCCGTACTGGTCTTCCTGCACGGCGGCGGGCAGACGCAGGGGCATGGATCCGCCCCGCTGCTGGACGGTTCGCGACTCGCCCGGCACGGCGACGTCGTGGTGGTGACGATGAACTTCCGGCTCGGTGTGTTGGGCGCGCTCTACGCTCCTGACTGGCACGGAGCCGACTCCACCAACCTGACTCTGCGCGACCAGAGGCACGCGCTGCAGTGGGTGCGCGAGCAGATCGGCGCGTTCGGCGGCGACCCCAGCGCAATCACGGTTGCGGGGCAGTCCTCCGGTGCGATCGCGGTTTCGGCCTTACTCGCCGGGGGGTGCGACCTCTTCGACCGCGCGATCCTGCAGAGCGGCGGCTTGGAGCGTGTCCGGTCTACGACGGCTGCCTCGGCCGTGGCCGAGCAGCTCATCTCTACCGAGGCCCTCGTGCGCGCAGAAGAACCGGATGTCGCGGAAATCCTTGCCGCCCAGCGCGACGTCGAACCCGGATTCGTTCCGCCGCAGGGCCCGTTCCATCCTTGCATCGACGGCGACGTGATCGAGGAGCATCCGTTGGTGGCCGCGCGGTCGTGCGCCATGCCAGCGATCCCCATCCTCGCCGGGACTACGCGCGACGAGTGGCGGATCTTCGACGCGGCGCTCGACGATGGCGTCTTCACCGAGCAGTACGTGCGGGACAGGGCACAGACACTCGCCGGGGATTCCCTCGACGCCGACGCCGTGGTGGCGGCGTACCGCGTCGATCAACTCACGCTTCGCGATGTCGCCAGCGCGCTCGTCACCGACTATCACTTCACCGCGCCCACCGAGCAGTTCGTCCGGGCGCACGCCGAGCGCGGCAACCCAGTGTTTCGTTACGAACTGCGGTGGCCATCGCCGCGGGCCGGGCTAGGGGCCTGTCACGATTCGTGCCTGCCCTTGCTATTCGGCAACCTGGATGCTGCACCTGCGCTGGCTGGTAACGACGATTCGGCTCGCCAGATGTCCGAAACAGTTCAGGCGCTGTGGCTCAATTTCGTTCGTGGGGAGGAGCCCTGGGAACGCTACGACGGTGTCAGCGGGGCCACGATGCTGCTCGGCCGCGATACCGGAATCTCACGTGGCCATCGCGGAGAGCAACTCGGCACTTGGGAAAACCGCTATCCCGCGTACGGGTAGAGGAATTGCGGGCTGGGTGGTCCGTAGCTCTTGGCCGATCAGGTCCCGCATCGTCAACGGCCCACCGGTAGCGGTGGTCGGCGACACCCTGGTGGTTACTTCACGGTGACGGTGCTCGTTGCCGTTGGCGTAGCGAAAATCGCGGCTAACCATTGGTGTTGCGCCGCAGCAAGCGGTTGCGATGATGACCCAGGTCTTCTCACCGCGCAGTGCAACCGGCGACGAGTAGAGCGATGTCACCACCGACGACATCGATCAGTGACTTTTCGCCGTAGGCGCCCGCGGCCCAATGGCGCGCGCCCTCGGTGACGATCGATTGCGCCAGCCCTGCCAGATGCCACACGTCGACATCGGCGGTTAGCTTTCCGTCTGCTTGGGCCTGCTGGAATAGCTCGGCGAACATGTACGGGGCGTCATCCCGAAGCTGTCCGCTCATGAGGATCCGGTGTTCTTGTCGGTAACCCTCGAGGATGATCTCGACGATCAGATCAGGCGGGTTGCGCCGAATCTGTTGCTCCAGGCTCGCCAACACTGCGGTAATGACTTCGGCCATCTCGTAGGACGGACCCTGCTTCAGCAGCTCGTGGGCAACCCGGTGCGCCGTCTGAGTCGAGATGACGCCCATCTCGGCCAGGAGGTCTTCCTTGCGCGGAAAGTAAAAGAAGAACAGCGATTTCGACACTCCGGCAGCACGGCAGATGTCGGCGACGGTCGTGCTTGCGTACCCGTTGGTACGCCACAGCGCGACTGCGGCGTGCACCAGGGACCGTTGCGTCGCGTGCGAACGCTTCTGCTTCAAGGCGGCGCGACGCTGACCAGGATCAGCAGATGGCCTTGCGCTGTCGGGCCGCATGTCAGCACCCTAGGTGTACGGACCTCGGCTTTCAAGATGTTGACCGTGGTCAACATAATGTCTAACGTCGGTCCGCATGGATGGGCTACGTGAAGACCAGGCACAGATCAGTGAGGTGCTCGTTCGCTACGCGACCGGCATCGATCAACGGGACTGGGACCTATTTCGCACCTGCTGGACCTCCGACGCGATAGCCGATTATGGTGACATCGGACGGTTCGTCGGCATCGATGCGCTGACCGACTTCATGTTCGCGTCACACGACGCCATGGGCACCACCCACCATCGCTTGTCCAACTTCGCGATCGACGTTGGCGCAGAGGGTGATCCGGACCGAGCCACCTCACGCTCTTACGTGCACGCTGTCCTCATCGCTACTCCCGGCGACACGAAGAGTTGGATCGACGCGATTGGTCACTACGACGACGTCCTGATCCGAACCGCCGATGGCTGGCGCATCAGTCACCGCACCGTGCACATGTCCCGGATGATGACCGCCGGAGGCACGCATTGACGACGATCGAGCTGGCCGAACACTGATGGCCATAGAGCCTTAGCGGAGGAATCATGCGCGCAGTCGTCCTGCGGAACAACGAGTTAGAGGTCCGGGAGACCGAAGACCCGGTGGCCGGGCCGGGGGAGCTGCTGATCCGTCCGCTCAGCGCTGCGCTGTGCGCGTCCGACGTGCACTACGTGGATCACCCCAATAGCGCGCCCCGGTTCGTCTGGGACGCCTACCGCGACACCATCATGGGGCATGAATTCATCGGTGAGGTCGTCGGTCACGGACCCGGCGGCTCGGTGAGTTTCCCGATCGGCACCCGCGTCACCAGCATGCCGCTGTTGCTGGGTACCGGCCAGCCGCATGTCATCGGGCACGACCCGGACGCGCCTGGCGCATTCGGGGCGTTGATGCGGGTCTCGGAGATGATGAGTCGCGGAGTCCCCGAGGGCATTCCTGATGACGCGGTCGCCGTGGTCGACGCCTTCGCCGTCGGCGAGTACTACGTCCGCATCTCCGGCATCGCACCCGGGGAGCTGCCGCTCGTCATCGGCGCCGGCGCCATCGGCCTGTCCGCCATCGTGGCATTGAAGTCCCGTGGCATGGAACACATCATCGTCGCCGACTACAGCCCGGCCCGCCTGCAGTACGCGAAGACGTTCGGCGCGACGGTTTTGGTAAACCCTGCGGAGCGGTCACCGTATGACGTGTGGCGGGAACTTGCCCAGAGCTCCAACGCCACCTGGCCCCAGGTGATCTTCGAATGCGCCGGCGCCCCCGGGTTGATCCAGAACATCATCGACTCCTGAGTTCGGTACGCGCATCTTCGCCGCGGGTAGCTGGACCGGCACCGACGCGATGGTGATCCCCGCCGCCATGCACCAGGGACTGGCCATGCAGTTCGGCGGCGGCCCGCACCCGCAGGATTGGTATGGCACGCTCGACGCCGTCGCCGAGGGCCGGCTGGATCCGCTTCCCGCCATCGGCAAGGTCATTGGCCTCGACGAAGTACCAGAAGCGTTGGAGCAGCTGCGCAAGGGGCAGGGGCCTCCTCGCGTCGTCGTGCACCCGACGTCGGCATCCGACTAGGCCACGGTTGACGTGAAGAAGGTGACAGTCGACAAGGCGAGGTACGGACCGTGGGCACTCATTGCCGGTGCATCCGACGGAGTGGGCGCCGCCTTCGCGGAGACCATCGCCAGCCACGGCATCAACGTCGTCCTCCTCGCCCGTCGGGCAGAAGTGCTCAACGACGTCGCGGATGGAATCCACAGCCGTACCGGCGCCGCAACCCGCGTAGTCGTCATCGACCTCAGCGCGGCCGATGCGAAGGAATCGATCATCTCGGCCACGGCTGATCTCGAGATCGGACTGCTGGTCTACTGTGCAGGCGCCGATGCCGACTTCGCACCGTTCCTCGAGAATTCGATCACCACCGCCGAGGCAATGCTCCAGCGCAACTGCCTGATTCCGATGCAATTGAGTCACCACTACGGGCGCGCGATGGTCGAGCGAGGGCGCGGTGGCATCGTGATCCTCAGCTCCGGGGCGGCATTCGTTGGCGCACCGAACATGGCCACCTACGGGGCGACCAAGGCGTTCGACATGATCTTCGCCGAGGCTTTGTGGGCGGAGCTGCGGGACAAGGGCGTTGACGCACTCGGTGTCGTGCTCGGCGAGACCGACACCCCTTCGCTGCGCCGCCTGCGCGAGGCACGTGGGCTCGCAGGCCCTGACGAACCCGTCCCCGGTGCGACTGCTCCCGAAGAGGTCGTCAGCGCTGCCTTCGAGAGTCTCGGTAAGAAGCCAACGTGCATGGCCGGTAAGCAGATTCGGCGTGGCGCCCGGCTCATCAATCCGATCCCGCGAGGGGTGCTGGTCCGGCTGATGATCCGGATGAGCCGCCGTGCGATGGGGGCGGATACGTGAGCGTCCGCCAGCACTGCCAACTCGCTAGACGCAGCATCAGACGGTGGCGTGACGGCGCTCGTCGGAATCTGTTCGCCGCGGAGGCAGGATTCGATCAGTACACCGTCAGATCTTGGTAGGCCCAAGCCTCCAGGCGCCACTGCCGAGGAGTTCGAGGTTGCGCTGATGGTGCTGCTCGATGGATCGATGGTGACCGACGCTGACCACGATGAGGTCTGGTAATTCGTTGCGCAGCAGCATGTAGAGGGCGAACTCCAGGCCTTCGTCGAGCGCCGAGGTCGCCTCATCGAGGAAGACCACTTTTGGTCTGGCAAGTAGGATCCGGGCGAACGCCATCCGTTGTTGCTCACCGGGGGAGATCACCTTGGCCCAATCCTGCTCCTCGTCGAGGCGGTCGCGCAGATGTGCCAAAGACACCCGCATGAGGACCCCCCGCAACGTGTCATCATCGAATTCGCCCGCGCTGGCCGGATAGGACACCGCGGCGCGCAAAGTGCCGAGCGGCACGTAGGGCAGTTGCGAGACGAACATGGTCTCGTTCTCACCCGCGGGCCGATACCACGTCCCGGCAGTCGCAGGCCACAGTTCGGCGAGGCTGCGGAGCAACGAGGTCTTGCCGCTACCGGAGGCGCCGGTGATCACCATCGATTCGCCGTGCCGCAGGGTGACGTCGATCGGATCGATCAGCCGTTCACCGCTCGGCGTGCGCACCTCGACGCCGACCAGTTCGACCGATCCGTCCAGGCTTGGTTGAGACGCCAGTGAGGGCAGTAGCTGGGCGTGTTCGCTGGCCTCCACGAGCCCGTGCAGACGATTGATGACGGCGTTGTAGCTGGCGAACTGGCTGTAGGCGTTGCGGAAGAAGGACAGTCCACTCTGGATTTTTCCGAACGCGGTTCCAGACTGGGTCACGTCGCCCAGCTTGATGGTGCCCGCGAACAGCCGTGGCGCCTGCAGCAGAAGTGGCAGCGGTGAGACGGCCTGCGTCGCGGAGAAGTTCCACGCGACGAGCCCGACCGTCCGCCGCACGTACCGCCGGTAGTTGGCGATGACGGCGGTGAAGCGCACAGTGAGCTGTTCGCGTTCGGCTCGTTCACCACGGTAGAAGGCCACCGCCTCCGCGCTTTCACGCAAGCGCACCAACGCATATCGGAACGCCGCATTGGTTTGCTCGTTGCGGAAGCTCAGCCCGATCAATGGGCGACCGATCCGGAATGCGATGGCCGTGACGATCACGACATATGCGAGTACGACGAAGAAGAGCGCCTTGGGGATGGCGACGCCGAACAGTGTCAGTGTTCCCGAGAGGTGCCACAGGATGACGGTGAACGACGCCACCGAGATCAACGACTCGACCGCGCCGAAGAGCAGGATGCTGGTCGAGTAATAGTTCGGAACGTTCGGTCCCGCGCCGACTCCGGTGGTGAAGGCGTCGATGTCCTGTTGGATACGCTGGTCAGGGTTGTCGATGGGTGTCGGGCTGAAGCGGTCGCGGTAGTAGGCACGGCCTGCCAGCCACTTCGTCGTGAGGCGATCGGTCAACCACACCCTCCAGCGGATGATGAAGAACTGCGCGAGATAGGTGTCGAGCACGATCCGCACGAGGTGGGCACTCGCCAGGATGCAGAAGATCGCGATTGCCATCCAGAAGCCGTGCATGCCCGAGGCGCGATGCGCGGCGTCGTTTGAGGCCGCACCCTGAAATGCCACCTGCAGAGCCGAGAAGACGTCATTCGAGTAGTAGCTGAGCAGAACCTGGATGCGTACCTCGATGACCACCGACAACAGCATCAGTGCCAACAGGCCCCACACCGGACCGCACGTTGCACCGGTGAAGTAGTCCTTGGTGATCCGCCAAAACCGTTGTCCCCAAGTGGTGCGACGGATCAGAAGCGTCACCAGTAGCGCAGTGGTTACGGCACAGGCCAACCAGGCGCAAAGGATCCACTGCACTGAGTGGACGATCTCGTGACCCCAGTCGATCGACGGTGTGAAGTCTTCCAACGGATCAGCCTCCGGTGCGGTGGCGTCCTACGGCGCCAGGTCTGTGTGCGATGAGTATCGACCCTCGTGTTGAACAACATCGAAACTCGACCGACCACCGGCACTGCTAACGTTCGCAACGGATTGCCCGTGAAGAGAAAGCGGCCGCCATGACGCGCCTGATTCGCGAACTGCTGGGACCGTACCGGGGAAGGCTTGCGATCATCCTGGCTGCGATGCTGGTGCAGACGATCATGGGACTCGCCGCGCCCTGGCCGTTGAAGGTCATCATCGACGACGTCGTGGGGGACCACGCGGCGCCTGCGTGGGTGGCCTGGATGGTGCCGATGATGGGCGGCGACACCAAGGTTCACCTCGCGGCGGCCGCCGGCATTGCTACGGTGGTGATCGCCGCCATCGCCGGGGTGGCGTTCTACGTCGCCAACTACTTCACCGAGAGTCTGGGCCAGTGGGTCGCCAACGACCTGCGGGTACGAATCTTTCACCGGTTGCAGCTCTTTTCGCTCGGCTTCTTCGACCACAACCGGGTCGGCGCCGTTCTCAGCACGATCATGACTGACGTTCAGACAATCCAGAGTTTCGCGTCGGTGTCCACCCTGAATCTGATCACCGATACATTCACGATCTTGGGGATGGTCGTGGTGATGTTCGCTCTGCGGTGGGACTTCGCGCTGATCGCCGTGACGGTGCTGCCGTTTCTGGCGCTGTTCGTGTTCCGTGTCAACGGACTGATCAAGAATGCGACCCGCGAGGTCCGCACGCGCCAGGCCGATCTGACCTCGACTCTGCAGCAGGGCCTCGAGGGAATCGAGGTCATCCAGGCCTTCGACCGCCAGGACCTCCAGGAGCAGCATCTCGTGCAGGCAAGCAATGACACGGTGACGGCGTGGCTCAAGGCGCGGCGGGTCTCCTCGCTGCTCTCGCCGGTAGTCGGCCTTGCCGTCGCGGTGTGCACCGCTCTGGTGCTGTGGAGGGGTTCGGTGCTGGTGCTCACCGGCGTGACGACGGTCGGCACGCTGACCGTCTTCCTTGCCTATCTCGCCAAGTTCTTTCAGCCGGTACGCGACGTCGCCGTCATGACCAACTCGATAGCTCAGGTCTCGGTGGGGTTCGAGCGGATCAGGGCGATACTGGAGGCCGACTACGTGGTTCCCGAGCGCTCCGATGCCATCGACCCGCCGCGGTTCGCCGGTGAGATCGAGTTCGAGCACGTGGCCTTCGGTTACGACCCGGATGTGCCGGTGTTGCGGGATATCAGTTTCCGGATCTCGCCGGGGCAGTTGGTGGGGATCGTCGGGCCTACCGGGGGCGGCAAGTCGACCGTCGTCAGCCTGGTCCCACGATTCCGGGACACCGACGCCGGCACCATCCGGATCGACGGTGTCGACATCTGTCACTATCAATTGCATCCGTTGCGTCGCCAGATCGGGTTCGTGCTGCAGGACACGGTGCTGTTTCGTGGCACGGTGCGCGACAACATCGCCTTTGGGCGCCCGGAGGCGACCGATGCCGAGATCGTCACGGCGGCAAGGCTTGCCAACGCCGATGAATTCATCATGCGCATGCCCGGCGGTTACGACAGCCCGGTCGGTGAACGCGGGCACACCCTGTCAGGGGGCCAGCGCCAACGCATCGGGATTGCCCGCGCCTTCATCCGCGACAGCCCGATTCTGATTCTCGACGAGCCGACCGCGGCGCTGGACGCCGAGTCCGAGGAGGCGGTGATCGACGGACTGCAGCGGCTCATGAAGGGTCGGACCGTCATCATCATCGCCCACCGGCTGAGCACGATCCGCAGCGCCGACCGCATCCTCGTCATCAAGGATGGCGTCGTGGCCGAGGACGGCAGACACGACGAATTAATCGCTCTCGGAGGGGTTTACGCTGATCTACATCGCATCCAGTACAGATGACGAAACCTTCCGGTCGCCTTTGGTTCATCGAACGTTCAGCGGGGTGACACCTCATGAATGCCTCCCCGAATGCCGCTCTGCCTGTTAACGTTTGGCCAGGGACGAGCTCTTCGAAATTCCAGTGAATCAGGAGATCAGTGATGCTGACGGTGCGAGATCATGGCGTTGAGGACTACATCGGGTTGCGCGACATGGATGCGACCGACGTGGGGCATCTGACCGGGGACGACCGGGCCTGCCTGGAGGAGCTGGGCCAGTACCTCGTTGACAGCGATGCCGGTGAGCGATTCGCAATGTGGTTGCTACACAAGCACCTCGAGCCCGCGCCGGGTGAGGTCTTCGTGGAGCGCACGATCGCCCAGCCACGCCGGACGGAGACGACGCTGATCGACAGATCCGAGTTTCCTGGTGACTCGCTGTACGCGACGGCGTTCCGATTCGACGAGACCGTCGCGGGCGTCGGCGTCATCGGCATGGAGTTCTCCGAACCGGCAGACCTCGGCTGCACGTCGCCCCTGAACGCGCACGACGAGGCCGTGCTTGCGGGGATCGTCGAGCGACTTCAGGCGCACGACAAGACCGAGCGATTCGGCGTCAAGCTGATCCGCAACCCGCTCGGGCTGTCCGAGCGCGAGCTGCTCCTGGAGACCTGCGACAGCACCGAGCGAGCGCTGTACTGCGACGTGAGTGATCGTGGCTCGATTCCCGCCGATGCCACCGTCATCGAGACGACCTGGAAGTACCGGCTCGTCCAGGGGCAGACCAAGCCCATCGTGATGCAGGACTGCACGGCCGGCTGCGTCTCCGTTCCCGGCGGACACGACGTCGGCCACGCTCACTCGGGAACGGACAACGACGACAACCCGCTCCCGTAGACGCCGCCACCCAGGACACCCGACCCACTACGGTTGCAGGTCGGATTTCTCGGCGGCCGCCGCCATGGCGTCGACGACTTCCTCGGTGGAGACGACGGCGTGCGCTGCAGCTGACTCAATCAGCTGGTTGGCATTTTGCAACCCTGCCGGCCGGGCGAAGTCGCCGTCAGCCTGGAAACGGGCCGGGCCGCGCGTTGACCACAATTCCGACGACAACGCTGACGACAGTTGCTCTCCCAACTACGCCCACAGCGGCGTTTCACACCTGCTAAACAGCCTGTTCAGTGCGCCTGCCCGCTCCTGGCAGTGTAGGGGTCAGGGGTTGGAATCCCCTTAGCTCCACCCCGTTGAATGCCAAATGTCGGCGTCATCAACCGGCAGTCCCGTTCGACCCTGTGAAATCGAGTGCGCCGCACCACTCGAGGCGCTCGGGCGCGCTGGAGACGTGATGTGCGATAATGCCGAGAAGTTGCGCCTTCCCGTCCGGAGCGGTTGTAGGCTCGCGGCGTGGAGGGCAAGTCCGCGATCAGGTTCCTTCCTATTGGCGACCGTCGCGTGGCATACGAGATTCGCGGAGACGGTCCTCCGCTCGTCGCTCCTGCGTGGTGGGTGAGTCACCTCGAACTTGACTGGCGGAGCGCCGACTTTCGGCGGTTCTGGGAGGGCGTGGCCGACGGTTACACGCTGATCCGCTACGACCGGCTTGGTGTCGGGATGTCGGATCGCTTGGTTCAAGACTCCGATCTGACCCTCGACTCGGAGGTCGCGACGCTGCGCATGCTTTTCGACGAGCTCGAGCTTGAGGGCGTGTCGCTGGTTGGTGGTTCGTCGGGAAGTTGTGTCGCGGTGGCATTTGCCGCCGAGTTTCCCGAGCGCGTCGAGCGTTTGGTGTTGTACGGGTCCTACTGCGACGGCGCCGAGCTGACTCCCCCTGGCGTGGCATCGGCGATCTTGGCGGCGGTGCGCGCGCATTGGGGACTGGGTGCCCGAATACTCAGCGACATCTTCCTCGGCGGTGGCGATGCCGCGGAGCAGGAGCGGTTCGCACGATTGCAGCGGGAGTCGGCTACCGCCGAGACCGCAGCCGACGTGTTGGATCTCGTCTATCGCCTCGACGTTCGCAAGTGCCTTCCCCTGGTCAACCGGCCGACGACCGTCGTGCATCGTCGTGACGATCGCGCCGTGCCGTACCGGTGCGGACGTGAGGTGGCGGCCGCGATACCCGGTGCGACATTCATCCCGCTGTCGGGCAGCGCGCACTTTCCTTGGCATGGTGACGTCGATTCGGTCGTCCGTGCCTGCCGGGAAGCGTTGGCACCCAACGAACTAGTAGCGCTCCGTGCGAGCGCATCGGAGCCGGTCCTATTGTCTGATCGCGAGCGGGAGATTCTCGCTCTCGTGGCACGGGGCCTCGGCGATCGCGAGATAGCGGAGCAACTGGTGTTGAGCCCGCACACCGTTCACCGCCACGTCGCGAACATTCGTCGCAAGCTCGGTCGCACCTCGCGCACGGCCGCCGTCGCGGAGGCCGCGCGACTAGGCCTCGTGTAGCTGGCCGGAAACGGCCATCTTCAGACGGTGGCCGGACTGAGCGATGCGCGCGCCTCACGCCGCTTCGTAGTTTGGCAATATGACCGAAACCCCCAGCATCGAACCGTGTGCCGAACACGCAACTAGCCGGTCGTCGGCTGCGTGGCTACAGCTCATGGCCCGGATCTACGATCCGTTCCTCTGGTGGGGCGAACGGGCCGGAATGCGCCTGCTGCGAAGCAAACTGCTCCACGACGCGAGCGGGTCGGTTCTCGAGATCGGCGCCGGGACTGGACTGAACATCCCGCATTATCCCGACGACGTCGGTGGTCGCTTGGTGCTCAGTGAGCCCGAGCCCGGGATGCGACGGCGACTCGTACGCCGGCTGGAGCATTCCGGCTGCGTCGCGCGGGTCATCGACGCGCCTGCGGAACGTCTACCGCTGGCCGACGCATCGGTGGACACCGTCGTCACGACACTCGTCTTGTGCACCGTGGACGACCCTGAACGCGCGCTCCGCGAGATCGCTCGCGTGCTGCGCCCGGGCGGGCAGGTGCTGTTC
This sequence comes from Mycolicibacterium hodleri, assembly GCF_006439015.1. GTDB lineage: Bacteria > Actinomycetota > Actinomycetes > Mycobacteriales > Mycobacteriaceae > Mycobacterium > Mycobacterium hodleri_A. The sequence continues at coordinate 312,603 of NZ_RCZG01000001.1, forward strand.
ATCGAGCACGTGCGTTCGAACTCGCAGCGGCTCGCTGCATGGCAGGACAGACTGCGCGAACCCTGGCGCCGTTTTGCTGGTGGCTGCGTGTGCAACCGCTCGACCGCGGACCTGATGGGCGCCTGCGGCTTCACCGTCGTCGCCTACAACGTCGCATGGCGAGGCATGCCCCCAATCGTCCGGCCGCTCTTGATGGGACGCGCAACACTCACATGATGGCTCAACTCATCGGTACCGCCACCACTCAGACGGACGGTCGTCGAGCGCATTGACCCCGAGGTCTTCCCCGTAAAACTTGAGGAGGCTGTGCCGAAACCCCGTTGCCTTGTTTGACTGAAGTTAACGGTGTAAATTTTGCGGTGTATCAATTTCGCCTCGAAGATTCAATCTGGTCCACGCGACTCCGACGCGGTGCCTGCAGGACGGACGTGGTGGACATGATCACGTCGTGGAATACCTGGAGATCGAGCTAAATGCATTCCTACACAGCCAGGTTCGCGGTGGCAGCTCCGGCGCACAAGGTGTGGCGGGTACTGCATCCACGTCCGCCGAAGGGCTCCACCCTGCCACGCGTCATCGAATATCCCGCGGGCAGCATCGAGATCCTCAACGAGGGAGACGAAGCGGGGCAGGGCCTCGTCCGCACCTGTGTATTCGACGTTCCCCGCTACCTGTTGTCCGGCGGAAAGGCCAGGTCCTGGGAGACCGTCACCGAGGCGCGGATCGACGAGGTATCGCGCTACGTCTCGATCAGCAAGCCGCTCTGGTCTCGCGCGGAGGGTTACCACAGACTCGAAGAGCAGACCGACGGCACCACGCTGCTGACCTTCCACGAGACCTATCACGTCTACAACCCCGTGCTACGCGCGCTCCTCGAAGGCCCTGTGCACGCCAAGATCTCCGCCGACAACCTGTCGACCTACGAACACGCCCTGGCCTACGCGGGACAAACGAGGAGACTCTCATGACTTACGACCTCATCATTCGCGGCGGCACGGTCGTCGACGGCACGGGATCGGCAGCCGTGACGGCCGACGTCGCCGTGCAGGACGGGATCATCGTGGAGGTCGGCCGGGTGGACGGCTCTGCGCGACGCACGATAGAGGCCGACGGTCTCGCTGTCACACCGGGATTCGTCGACGTCCACACCCACTTCGACGGCCAGGCCACGTGGGATCCCCATCTGACACCCTCGTGCTGGCATGGAGTCACCACCGCCGTCATGGGGAATTGTGGCATCGGCTTCGCGCCGGTGCGGCCCGATCGTCACGACTGGCTCATCGAGCTGATGGAGGGCGTCGAGGACATTCCGGGCAGCGCGCTGACCGAGGGCATCACGTGGGAGTGGGAAACCTTCGGTGAGTACCTTGACGCGCTGGAACGGATGCCGCGCGCCGTAGACGTAGCTGCGCAGCTTCCCCACGCGGCCCTGCGGGCCTACGTGATGGGCGAGCGGGCGTTGGAGGCCCCGACCGGCGACGACATCACCGCGATGAGTCGCGCCGTCGCCGATGGCATCCGTGCCGGCGCGGTGGGTCTGTCCTTCGGCCGGACTGCGGGGCACCGCAGCGCCTCGGGTGAGCACGTTCCTGGCACGTTTTCCGAGGAGGACGAACTCGCGGCATTGATGGCCGCCATCGCCGCGGCGGGAAACGGTGTCCTGCAGGTCGTTCCGGCCGGTGTCGGTGGTGAGATGGGCGGTGACCAACGCCATTCCATCGACGCCGAGATTGACTGGATCGGTCGCCTGGGCGCGCAATTCAAGATCCCGCTGACGTTCCTTGCGATGGTCAACGAACAGGATCCGCACGACTGGCAGCGCTGGTTCGCGTCGGTCCGCACGGCCAACATGGCGGGAGCCAACGTCAGGCCACAGGTGGCCAGCCGTGCCTTCGGGATGCTGATGGGCCACCAGTCGCGGATGAATCCGTTCCGCCACCGGCCGATGTATCGGTCACTGATGAATCTGCCGCTGTCAGAGCGCGTTCGAGCGCTTCGCAACCCAGACGTGAAGGCCAGGATTCTGGCGGAGACACCAGACGTCGGCGACGCGCACTCCGCCGATCAGCTCAACCGTCACACGTTCAAGCGCCTCTACCCACTGGGTGACGCACTCGACTACGAGCCGTCGGCAGAGGACAGCATCGCGGCAATCGCGGAGAGGGAGCACCGTGACCCCTGGGAGGTTACCTACGACGTTCTGCTCGGCGCCGAGGGCCGAGAGTTCCTCCTACTTCCGCTACTGAACTACGCGGGAAACAACTACGACCACCTCCACGACATGATGTCCGATCCCGTGAGTCTGCAGGGATTGGGGGACGGAGGAGCGCATTGCGGCATCATCTGCGACGCCAGCATGACGACCTACCTGATGTCCTACTGGGTCCGCGACCGAACCCGGGGCCCTCGCATCCCGCTCGAAACAGCCGTGCACCGACTCACGGGCGATCCGGCCGACTTCTACGGGCTCGGTGACCGCGGGGTGCTGGCACCGGGCAGGCGAGCCGACGTCAACCTCATTGATCTGGACAACCTCGGTCTGCACTACCCGGAGCGCGTCGAAGACCTGCCCGCCGGGGCCGGACGTCTCATCCAACGATCCGACGGCTACGTCGAGACCTTGGTGCTCGGCGAAACCATCGTCGCCGAGGGAGAACTCACCGACAACCGACCGGGCGGCCTCGTTCGTGGAGCGCAGCCCTTGCCAGCTTGACGGATATTGGTGAGCACCTCCGAGAGGTGGCGACCCATTGCCGACCACTCTTGCCGGGGGCAGAAGTTAACGCTGTAAATTTTGATGAATGGCGTGTCAGGGACGTGCAGGATGGTGAGAGATCGACGAGGCGTTGGTCCGATTTCTCGGCAAGGACTTTGGGCGCACTCGATTGAGGAGCCCAGCGATCGCTACACAGTGCACGTGCTCGGCCTCGACGCGTTCGACGTCGTGTCGATGGTGGGCGGATGGCTGTTCGACCGCGCCATGTCTGGTTGGGACGTCACAGCATTTGTGGCCGATCTGACCGACACTCGATCGTTGCAGATTCTTGGATGTCGCGTACAGCGGCTCGAAACCTCCTGTTTGGCAATGGAACTCCTTGCTCGACCGCCTGTGCTGGCCGTGGCGGCCGACCTGTACTCCAACGACGCCTGCGTTCGGGGTATGGTGCTGGCCGCGGTGGAGCGCGGGAGCGACGTCGTCCTCTGGGGCGACAAGTGCATGCACGAACTCGACACCGTCTCTCCGGCGCTGTACGTGCTCAGCCGAGCTGCCGCCGTGTTCAAGGGGCACGCCTTGATGGCGACCGGTGCGCCGGGGCCTTGGCCAGGTCAGTTGGAGGAGTTCCGCGCCGCCGTGCAATCGCGAGCACTAAGAGGATTGCAGTCGGCCGGCGCACCGATGTTGCAACAGGTGTCGAACCAGGGAGGAATGCAGTGACGACGTCCAAGTCGACTCTGGTCTTCGGCCCGTGGTGATGATCAACGTCACTGGCCTGTCCCACGTCCCGGTGCGGGTCCTTCGGTGACCTCGCCACGCGGCCAGGTCACGAACCAACTCGGCTATGACTATCTGAAGTCGATCGAGGTGAACGGAAAAGCGTTGTTGGGCATCGCCGCCGACTTGGATCTCGCGCTGCCCGTTGTTACCTGCCCAGACTGGACCTTGAGGGACCTGCTCGAGCATGTCTCCGGTGCGAACAGGTGGGTGACCATATGTGTGTCGTCGGGACTGGCGGCTCAGGAGCGGATCCTGCCGCCGGGTCCTTCGGGTCGTGAAGATCTGCTGGAGTGGACTCGGGAGTCATTCGCCGAGTTGTTGGCGGTACTGTCGGCGACCGCGCCGGACGAGCAGGTCTGGACCCCGATCCGCGGAGCGTTGGGCAGCGGCTGGTGGCGGCGAAAGCAAGCAGTGGAGATCGCCATTCACCTCGCGGATGCCGAGACTGCACTCGGTGTCCGACCCGAGACGATGGATGCCGCGCTGGCAGTCGATGGAATCGATGAATTTGCCGAGGAGTTCCTGCCCTTGATGCTGCTCGGAGTCGCCCAACCGCCGCCGGTTACCGCGGTGCTGCTGTCGCCGACCGACATCGAGCAGTCACGCACGTTGTCGCTGATTCCTGCAGGCGATGACCGAGATCCGGGCGTACCCCGGGTGGAACTCACGGCGATCGCCTCCGAACTGCTGCTGTGGATGTGGAACCGGGTGCCGATCGGATCGCTGACGGTCAGCGGGGACGACGACGTCCTCGCATGGTGGAAGGGTCTGGCGATCTGATGAGATTCGGAACGAACCACGCGTTTCAACTTCCCCCCGGCCGCACCGTGGCGCAAGTCTACGCCGAGGAGTTCGAACGCATAAAGTATGCCGAAGAGCTTGGCTACCAGAGTGTTTGGCTGCCCGAGCAACACTTCTTCGACTACTGCATATCTCCGGATGCGCTCGACCTCGCCGGGTACGTCGTCGGAGTGACGTCGCGGGTGCGCGTCGGCACGGCGGTGGTCAACCTATCGCTGACCCACCCTCTGCGATTCGCCGAACGCGCCGCAATGCTCGACCTAGTCAGCGGTGGTCGAGTCGACATCTGTGTGGGACGGGGGTATCAACTCCCGCAGAACGTGGCATTCGGTGTCGCGGAGGATGCCACGAAGCCGATGTTCGCCGAGGCGCTCGACATCATCTTGAACACGTGGACCGACGGCCCGAGCGGCTTCGACGGTGAACACTATTCGTTTCCGCCCGTGCGCACATTCCCGCCTCCGCAGCGCCCGGCCAACGAGATCCTGATCTACGGGGTCGGCGCGACCACTCCCATCGAGGAAACCATCCGCCGAGGCCTGCCCCTCGGCCTGTCTCAGCCGTTCGGGCCAGTCGCCAAGACCGCGGCGGCCTTCGAGGAGTACGTCGCCGCCCTGCACGCCTCTCCTCTTCGTGACGACGAGGTCGAACGACTGCTGGACAGAGCCTTCGTGCTCGTCTACGCCATGGTGGCGCCGACTGTTGACGAAGCACGGGACATCTCGAAGCGGCCCTTCGAATGGCACAACGCACGACTGGCGGCGCTGCGCACCCCGGTGCCGTCGCCCTCGGAGTGGCGCGAGCACTACTACGACCACCCCGTGGCGCCGACGGAGATCGACGACGCCGACTGGAACGCGATGACGTCAGATGCGTTGTTGTTCACCGATCCCGAAGGGATGGCCGATCACATGGCAGTGCTGCGCGATGCCGGTGTCCGCAACGTCGTTCCCTGGATGGGTGTCGGCGGGGTGACTCAGAGACACGTCCTGCGCTCGATGCGCCTCTTCGCCGAGCACGTCATGCCCAAGTTCACTGACTAGATCGGACCCCCATGGTTTCTGAAGCCTTTCGCGACGCGCGTATCAAGTCACTTCGATACGGCGAACTCGACCGCAGCATCGTCGTCGCAGCGGCGGTGCGCGTCGCCGAAAGAAGTGGTGTTCGCAGTGTCACCGTTCGTTCACTCGCGACCGAGCTCGGCTTGTCGACCACGGCGATGTATCGCTACGTGGACGGCAAGGCCGAGCTCCTCAACCTCGTCGCCGAGGCCACTCTTGCCTCGGTTGAGCTACCGGTCTCGGGTTCGTGGCAGCAGCGGATCAGAGTCTTTGCGCGCAGCGCACGAACGGCGATGCTGAGAATCGACGGAATCGCAGATCTGCTGCAGACACAGCCTGCGAAAGGCGCTGCACTACAGGTCGATACGCTCATACAACAGCTGGTGGTTGATGCCGGCGTGCCGGCGTCTCGGCGGGAGTCGGCCCGGCTTCTCCTGATGATCTTCGTCACGGGCTCGGTGTCCTTCGAGCAGGCGCTTGACGGGCTGCCGCACGGGCTGGACGTCGCGCCTGAGACCCGCTTCGAGCAGGGTCTCGACGTGTTGATCGCCGGCCTCGAAGCGATGTGACGTCCGCGTGAGCATCCTGCTGATCCATGGTGTCGGCGGCCGAGCGCGCTCCTGGAGTAGGGTGCTCGACGAACTCGCGCCAGCTGTGCGTCGACAGGCCTTCGCCCTGGAGGTAAGCGTCCGATCCGGGCAATCGGTGGCAGACGTCGCCCGCGAGTTGCTGCGCCGCCATCCCGGATCGCATGTGATCGCAGGCCATTCCTTCGGCGGCATGCTTGCCCAAGAAGCAGCACTCCTCGATCCCTCGCGGGTTCTCGGCTTGGTTTTGGTGAGCACCATTCCCGGAACGACGCCAACCGTCGCCGCGCACAACGAATCCCTCGCCGCCGACATCGAGGTCCGCGGGATCCGCACCGTTGCTGCTGAATTCGCGGAGAGGCTCTTCGCGCCCTCCCGGACTGCCCGCGATCCCGACCTGAAGACCGACTTCGTCGAGACCATGGTGCAGTCTGGCGTGCCTGCGGTCTGCGCCGCGCTGCGTGCCATCACGCGATGGGATGCATCTGAACGATTGAACGCGATGCGTTGTCCAGCCGAAGTGATTTGCGGTGACGCAGAACCCGACCTGGACCGCCAGCAGATGCTGGCCACGCTGTTGCGCGCTCCATTCACCGTTCTCGACGACACCGGGCATCTCGCACCGCTGGAGGCGCCCGATCGGGTGGCTCGAGTGATCGAACGCGTGAGAAGCCGCGTGGAACAGCCGACGTAAGGGATTGCATGTACGCATCAACGGAGCCGCTGCGTGTGGTGCGGCAGGGTGGACGTGCCCGATTAGCCGGGCGGACAGTTCGCCGCGACAGCTCAGGTGTCCTTCGCGATCATGAACTTGACCGCCGAATCACCTATGGCTCAAGAGTGATTGAAGCCAACGAGTCGCACCGTAGCGGCTTGGGCCCTGGAAGATATCCGCTTGAATTTGACCACATAGTTGACGACACCGCTGACGAAAGTTGCGCGCCTGACTACGCCCACAACATCGCTTCGGGCCTGCTGAACAGCCTGTTCACGGTCTCTGCCCGCTCCTGGGAGAGTGGGGGTCAGGGTGAAGGGACTTTGTGCCCGGTCCTAGGTGACCCAAGCCTCGATACGGGCGGGAGGTAACTGATTTAGCTTGGACACAACGCCCTCGGCGCTAGTGGGCAGTTCGCGGATATTTCACAGAGGGATAGGACCAAACATGACCACCTTCGACGCAGACCCGGTCGACGCGTTGACAGATCAGGACAGCTGGAACTTGCTAGGCAGCGTCGCCTTGGGTCGGCTGGCTACGAGTGTTGCAGACCGGCCAGAGATCTTTCCGGTCAACTTCGCCGTCCAGCAGCACACTATTCTGCTTCGTACCGCCGAGGGCACGAAACTCTTGCACGCGATGTTGAATGAGTATGTTGCATTCGAAGCCGACGGTTATAACGTCGAGGAGGGCTGGAGTGTCATCGTCAAGGGACGGGCCTACGTGCTGGGGGCCTCAGAGTTAGTCGAAGCTGAACGTGGGCAGGTGCTGCCGTGGACCACGACGGTCAAGGATCGCTTCATCCGCATCGTGCCCATCGAGATCAGTGGGCGTAGATTCCGCTTCGGGGGCGAGAGCGAGTAATCAACGGTCGCCGGGAACGTCACTCCTTCTGCCAGACCAAGGCGAGTGTGCAGTTCCGAACGATTCAACCCGAATGCCTTGACGGTGATCAGCACCCACCCGTCGGCGGGTTCGGGCACGGGCAGGGCGCGGATCATCACGGCTTCGGGTGGGCTGCCCGCGTCGAGCACGATGGCACGCATGGTCGAGGTCATGACGAAACCCCGCGACTCGTTGCGACTTACGCCGTGCGCGTCCGTGCGAGTCCTCGCGCGCTGTGCAGGCGCGTGTCGATGGCGAGGGAGCCGCCGCCCGCGAAGACCAGCAGGAAGAAGGCGAAGCAGTAGAGGACCGCGAGCTCGCCACCGTTGGTCATCGGGATGACGCCGGTCGGCAGGTGCTGGGTGAAGAATGCGAAGGCCATCACGCCCGAGGCGATGAAGGCGGCGATGCGGGTGAACAACCCGAAGATGATCAGCAGCGACGTGACCAACTCGAGCACGCCTGCGTAGAAGAATGGCCAGACGCCCACCGGCGCCTGCTGTCCGGGGACCGGCCAGCCGAACAGGTGCGAGGTGGCGTGGCAGAGGAACAGCAATCCGAACACCACGCGGAAGAGGCTGAGAACCACCGGCGCGTACGGGCTGAGACGGGCACCGAGGTTGTGCATGGGACTGGTCATTGGTCAGTTCTCCTTGAATGCGTTCAGGGCGGATGATCGGGCGGCGTTGCCCAGGGGACTTTTGCGCACGAGTACCCCGGCGGTCCGCGTACCCGACCAGGTCTCGACATCCTTGGCGAGGTCCATGCGTTCCACGACAGCCGAACTCTCGTAGCCGCCCCACTGGTCGCGGGGCAGCATCCACATCATCTCGAACTGGTTGCCGTCGGGATCGGCGCCGTAGACGCTCTTGGTTGCGCCATGGCTCGACTCGCCGGTGTACGCGCCGGCGTCGAGCAGGATCTGGCGGATCTCGGCCAACTCGTTCATGGTGTCGAGCTGCCACCCCAGGTGATACAGACCAACGGACCGTCGTGACTGGGGAATGGCGCCGGTCACGCCGAACAGCCCGAGATCGTGATGATTCCCGGACCGCGGCAAGCGCAGGAATGCACCGTTGAGACGTGGTTCACGATTAACGAGTTCCATGCCGAACACGTCGGTGTAGAAGCGCACGGACCGATCGACGTCAGCTACGAAGAGCACCGCGTGGTTCAGACGAACGGGCGAGACGGTCATGATGTGCCCTTCGAGTGGCGGTGCCCCAGTGGGTTGTAGCTACAACCATGACCGTAACAGAAGATGGTTGTAGCTACAATACAATGTGGGATGATGGTGAAGTGAAACCGAGTGGGTTGGATCGATGCGAGCAAGCGGCGTGGGTGCGGTTGGCGTCGATTCTGGAGCTGCTGCCGAACGTCCTGGACGCTCAGCTGCGTCGCGACGCGGGGCTGATGCACTTCGAATACTTCGTTCTCGCGATGCTGTCCGAGGCGCCAAGGCGCACCCTGCGAATGAGTGAACTTGCAGCGCAGACCAATTCGACGCCGCCAAGACTATCTCACGTGGTTAGGCGGCTCGAGGATCGGGGTCTGGTCGAACGTCTTCCGTGTGCGGAGAACCTGAGAGCCACCAATGCGCGGCTGACGGACTCCGGCTGGCGCAAGGTGCGCGAGGCGGCGCCCGGACACACGGCCGCCGTGCGGGACAACGTCATCGACGCACTGACCGCCGAACAGGTGGGTCAGCTCGCGACCATCGCCGAAGCCATCCTCGGCCGCCTCGACCCGGAACGTGCGATGTCGGCTACCTACCACCGGTATGACCGTGAACCTGACCGGTGACGCCTAACCCCTGTTTCGCTAGGCGTTCCATCTCGAACGTGCAGCGCTCACCCCGCCACCGCGGCAGCGCATTCGGTACGGCTGGCGAGCCGCTGAGTCACCGCTGGAATCACGTTATCCGCCATGTACTGAATTCGCTCGGAGCCGGAATCGACGGACTCGCCCGGGAATTGCGCCCAGTAGTGAAAGTCGCGGATCTGTGGGTAGTCGGAGGCCAGCGTGACGAGCTCCTCGACCGCCATGGACGCGTCCATCAGTCGGTACGCGCCGGCGTCGAGAACCTGTTGCGAGTTGGCGTACTGCGCTGGTTGATCGGGTCCTTCGAACGAGCCCCACTCGATGTACTTGTTCATCTGATAGAGCACGTTCTCGCTGACCTGGGACCAGACCCGCTCGGGATCCTCGGCGATGATCGTCCACTGGCTGGCATAGATCCGGCCTTGGGCAACGTCACGGCCGTGCCGCTCCAGCGCGTCGAGGTAGACCTGGCAGTGGTCGTTGGATAGCGTGATGACGCCGTCCCCGGCCCGCGCGGCGCGGTCGATGCCAACGGGTGACTGAGCGCCGACCAGCAGGCGGGGTGCGAGCTCGGGCACCGGGGTGACGGGCAGGGCCGGAAGCGAAAGCCGTTTGCCTTCATAGCCTTCTGAGCTACCCGTCCACGCTTGCCGGATGATGGCGATCGCGTCCTCGAGGAGGCTGGGTCGGTTCTTGACGTTGCGACCGAACCCGCTGAACTCCAGGTCGCGGTAGCCCAGTCCGACACCGAGTTCGAATCGATTGTCGGACAGCAACGACAGGGCGGTGGCGTCCTCTGCCAGGCGGGCCGGGTTGTGCAATCCAGCGACGATGATGTTGGTGCCGATGCGCATGGTGGAGGTGCGCGCAGCCAACGTGGCGGCCATCATCAGTGGCGATGACGCGTAGTCGTCCTCGGCGAAGTGGTGCTCGCTCAACCAGACTGAGCCGAAGCCCAGCTGCTCGGCCCACACCGCCTGGTCGATGCTGCGCCGGTAGAGCTCGCCGGCCGGTGTCTTCCACTGCGCGGGGTTGCGGTAGTCGTACCAGAGTCCAAAGGTCGGGATCTCGGGCAGTTCGTTCGTGGTCATTTCGTTTGTGGTCATGATGCCTCCTTGCATTGAGCCGAGCCGGGTGGAACGGGTTAGGTGAAGAGCATTCCGCCGTCGATGAGGACGGATTGGCCGGTCATGTAGTTGGAGTCGGGTCCGGCGAGGTAGGACACGTAGGCGGCGACGTCCTCCCCGGTAGCGACGCGGCCCAGCGTGATGCCCTGCGCCATGGCCCTCATCGACTCGCCTTCGCCGACGTTGTTGATGGCGCCGAGGTCGCGGTCGACCTCGACCCACATGTTCGTGTCGACGATGCCTGGGCAGTAGGCGTTGACGGTGATGCCGTGTTCCGCCCATTCCTGCGCTGCCGACTGGGTCAACGCCCGAACGGCGAACTTCGACGAGCTGTACACGCCGAGAAGGGGAAAGCCCTTGTGTCCGGCGATGGAGCAGGCGCCGATGATCTTTCCGCCGGTGCCCTGCTTGATCATCTGCCTGGCAGCTTCGGTGTAGCAGAGGAAGACGCCGCGGCCGTTGACGGCGTGCACCTTGTCGTACTCCTCCGGGGTGACGTCGAGAAGCGCCTTGGTCTGGGCGATGCCGGCATTGGCGACGAACACATCCAGGGACCCGAGCTCTGCGGCTGTGTCTGCGACGAGGCGGTGCACCGAATCAGGTTGAGAGACGTCACCGGTCAGGGCCAGAGCCCGAACTCCGTTGTCGGCCAGTTCCTTCTGAGTGACGTCGAGCTCGCTCTTCATCGACGGTAGGTCGGAGACGGCGACGTCGTGCCCGTCCTGGGCGAGCCGTAGGGCGATCACCTTTCCGATGCCGCGGGCGGCGCCGGTAACGTGTGCAACGGTCATTATTCTCCTTGAAGTGTGTGAAAGGTGTTGATGGTTCAGGAAGTTGGATCGACGAGGAGCTTCATCTTGCGTCCGGCGCGGAGCTCCTCGAAGCCCTGCTCCACGACCTGGCTCATGGGAATGGTGTCGACCCAGCCGGTGGTGTCGTAGTGGCCCTTGGCCATCAGGGCGATGACGGCGCGGTAGTCGTCGCCGGTGTAGCAGATGGTGCCCTGGATGCGGCGTTCCCGGAGCACCAGATTGATCAGCGGGGTGGTGAGGGGCTTCTCGTAGATCGCGACGCTGATCAGTGGCCGCCGCTCGCCGATGCAGTTCAGCGCCGACTCGATCGCCGGCGCGACTCCCGCGGCGTCGAACGCTGCATCGACCCCGTCACCGTTGGTGCGGTCCGCGATGAGCTCCGCTACGTCCACGGTGGTCGGGTCGAGTGTGCATGCGCCGAGCGCCTCGATCGAATGTCGCCGGATGGGGGATGGCTCGACGACGTCGATCTCGGTCAGACCCATCCCGCGCAATGCGAACCACAACCCGATACCGATGGGGCCTGCGCCGTAGATCAACGCCCGGCTCTGGTCGGTGACCTCGCCAAGGACCGCGGCGTGATAAGCCACCGACATGGGCTCGACGAGCGCCCCCATCTCCAGGGGAATGTCGTCGGGCAAAGCGTGGATCTGATCGACCGGAACCACCGTGTATTCGGCCATGCCGCCGTCGGACATCAAGCCGTGGAAGCCGATCGTGGTGCAGAGGTTGTACTGGCCGGCCTTGCATGGCCGGCAGTGACCGCATCGGTAGATGGGTTCGATCGCGACCCGGTCACCCTCGGCGACATTGATCGCACCGGTGCCAACTTCGGTTACGACGCCGGAGAATTCGTGGCCGATGATCAGCGGCATCGCCTTGCCCGTCAATGGATGTGGCTGATCGGGCGGGATGAAGATCGGCCCGTCGTAGTACTCGTGCAGGTCGGTGCCGCAGATGCCGTTGCGGCTGACGCGCACCTTCACCTGCCCCTCGCCGGGGGTGGGCTCGGGTACGTCTTCGATTTCGAGCTTGTGGTTTCCGTAGTACATGGCGGCGTGCATGATGTTCTCCTGCTTCTAGACGATTCGGACGAGCTTCTTGTTGGCGAACTCGTCGAGGCCGAAGCGCCCGAGTTCGCGGCCTATGCCGGAGTTCTTCACCCCGCCGAACGGCAGGTCGGGTGCGCTCTTGACGGTGGTGTTGAGCCCCACCATGCCGACGTCGAGCCGGTTGGCGACGTCGTCGGCCTGCTCGAGGTCACCGGTGAAAACCGCACTGCCCAGCCCATAGGGCGAGTCGTTGGCCAGCTCGATTGCCGCGTCGACCGAATCGACCTGGTAGAGAACGGCTACCGGTCCGAATAGCTCCTCGCGGTAGGCGCGCATCTCGGGAGTGACGCCGGTGAGCACGGTAGCGGGGTAGAAGGCGCCGGGACCGTCGGGTACCTGGCCGCCGAGGTGAACCGTCGCACCCTTGGCCACGGCGTCCTCGACTTGCTCGACGAGATCGGTGCGGGCAGCCAACGACGCCATCGGCCCCAGCTTGGTGTCCGCACGTGTCGGGTCGCCGAGCTGCCACTGGCCGGACTTGGCGACGAATCCCGCCAGGAACTCGTCGAACACCGACGATTCGACGATCATCCGCTTCGATGACGTGCACACCTGACCGGCGTTGCCGAACCGGCCTGCCACGGCGGCCGACGTCGCGTCGTCGACGTTGGCGCCGGGTAGCACGATGAATGGGTCCGAACCACCAAGTTCCAGCACGGCCTTCTTCATGTGCCGGCCAGCGAGCTCGCCGACCGCACTGCCGGCCCGCTCGGAGCCGGTCAGCGAAACACCCTGCAGTTGTGGGCTGGCGATCATCGTCGCTACCTGGTCGGTGGTGGCGAAGACGTTTTGGTACACCCCGGTCGGAGCGCCCGCCGTGTCGATCATCTCGGCGAGGCGCAGCGCCTGCTGAGGACAGTTCGCCGCGTGCTTGAGCAGGATAGTGTTGCCCAGCAATAGGTTCGGTGCCACAAAGCGTGCTGCCTGGTAGTAGGGAAAGTTCCACGGCATGATGCCGAGCACGGCTCCGATCGGCGCGGTGCGGACGATGGCCCGGCCTGCGCCAGCGATGTCGAGGATTTCGTCGGTGAGCAGATCGGGGCCCTTGGTGGCGTAGTACTCGAAGATCGCGGCCGACAATTCGATCTCGCCTCGTGCCTGGGTGACGGGTTTGCCCATCTCCAGGGTCATCAGCTCTGCTAGCTCGGTGGCGTTCTGGCGGAACAGATCCGCGACCCGGCCAACGACCGCGGCGCGCTCCTTGAGGTCGACGGTGCGCCAGTCGAGGTAGGCCTCGTACGCTCGGGTCAGCGCATCGTCGGCGTCGGCGTCGGAGATCGTCTCGAAGCCTTGGACGAGCTCGCCCGTAGCCGGATTGACGCTGGCATACTTGCTCGCCATCGTCACGCCTCCGCGAGAACGTCTGCGCTGGACATGAAACTCGGGTAGCCGGATGCGATCTCAGCAGAGGAGATGGACCGAAACTCCTTCATCCCGCCGAGGTAGAACATCACCGTGCGCTTCTTGCCGGGGATGTTGGCACCGAAGATCCACGACGCAGCGCGCGGGAACAGCGTCTGGTCGGCGATCTCACCGCACGTGTCCGTCCACGCGGTCTCGACGTCCGGCTTGACCTCGAGCCAGCCCGCGTCGGTGCTCGACACGTGCCGGATGGCTTCGGCGATCCACTCGACCTGGGTTTCGATGGTTGGCGGCAGATTGGTAAAGGGTCCGTTCGGCCCCAGGATCATGAACATGTTGGGGAACCCAGTGGTCGCCACCCCGAGGTAGCTGGTCGGTCCATCAGCCCAGTGGTCGCTCAAACTCTGGCCGTTGCGGCCACGGACATCGACGCGTCGATAGTTGCCATCGACGGCATCGAATCCGGTGGCGCAGATCAGCACGTCGAGTTCGTGCAACGTGCCGTCGGCGGTGACGATGCCCTTCTCGGTCACGTGGGTGATCGGCGTTTCCTTCAGGTTCACCATCGAGACGTTGGGGCGGTTGAAGGTTTCGTAGAAGCCGGAGTCACACAGCGGGCGTCGGGCGTGCAGACCGGCGGGCATCAGCTTGCGCCGGGTCTCCGGATCCTTGACGATCTCGGCGATCTTGCGGCGGATGAAGCTCGCCGCTTCCTCGTTGGCGGCCTCGTTCGTGGCGATGTCACAGAACGTGCCGAACATGAACCAGAATCCGCCGCCCTTGTTCCAGGCGGCCTCGAAGATGCGTTCCCGCTCCTCGGCGCTCACGCTGAACGTCTCGATCGAGCTTTCCTCGAAACCCATGGCGACACTGGAGTTGTGCACCTGATCCCAGTTGGCGTCGAAATCGTCGCGGTGCGAACGAAGTTCGGCCGGGTTCAGTTCGTAGTTTCCGGTCGGAACGCTGTACTGCGGTGTGCGTTGAAACGAGGTGAGCTGTCCGACGATGGGCGCGGTCGCGGTTATCACCTGGTTGCCCGTAGAGCCATTGCCGATGACGCCGACGCGCTTCCCGGTCAGGTCCAGATCTTCGGGCCAGGCGCCGGTATGCACGAGGCGACCCTCGAAGTCGTTCATCCCGGGGAAATCGGGGACATTGGTGGCGGACAGGAGCCCGAGACCGTTGACGAGGAAGCGGCACTCGAAGGTGATGCCGCGGTCGGTGTGGACGGTCCAGATGCCGGCGACCTCGTCGAACGACGCATCGGTCATCGCGGTCTCCAAGGAGATGTGCTCGCGCAAGTCGTAGCGGTCCACGACGCCGTTGAGGTACCCGAGGATCTCGGGTTGCCGTACGTACTTCGTCTTCCACGGTGTCTGGGCGTAGAGGTCGCGGTCGAAGGAGTACTGGTAGACGAAGCCCTCAGAGTCCGACAGGGCACCCGGGTACTTGTTCCAGTACCAGGTGCCGCCCACCCCGCCTGCCTTGTCGAGCGCGACGGCGTCGAGGCCCAGTTCGTTACGTAGCTTGTGCAGCATGTAGATGCCACCGAATCCGGCGCCGACGACGAGGACGTCGAGTCGGCGGATGGTCTCCGTGCCAGTTGCAGCCATGAGAGTGCTCCTTGGTTCGTCAGCACCGGTGTGGTGCAGTTCACTTCCCTGGCACCATGGTGTGCGGAGACACCACTACCTGCGGTGTTCCGATTTGGAACACCACTCCGATAACGGCCCCACTGGGATTGATACCGCGTGGGCAATAATCGGGGAAAGATTGGGTAGGGCAGGGCGAGGGAGCAGGTGGCATGTCCGACGAGGTGCGGCGAGCGCGGCAGGAACTGATCCGTGTCGGACTGCTCGGCGACGTGCGCACCGACGGCGTCGTCCCCGATCTCATCGTCCGGAGCTGGCGACGATCGATCGGCAACAGTGCCGACGGCGCCCGTCCGGCTGAGCGCTTCGCCGAGATCGACACCGACTCCATCCTGTGCCGTGCCGCAGACCCGGTACTCGACCGCTGGCAGTCGCATCTGGCCGACACCGGAGCGTCTCTGTTCCTCAGTGACCGTGCCGGCGCGATCGTGGCCCGCCGCGCCGGCGACAGCGCTGCGCGGCGGCGGCTGGACGAGGTACATGCCGCAGAGGGGTTCGACTACTCCGAGGACTCGATCGGAACCAACGGCCTCGGCACGTCGATGGTGGAGAAGCGGGCCCTCTTCATCGCGGGTAGTCAGCACTACAACGACGCCCTGGCCACCCTGGCGTGCGCGGCCGCTCCGGTGTGTACGCCGTCGGGTTCGGTGATTGGATCCATCTCACTCGGCGGCCCCATCGAGACTGCCAATGCGCTCATGTTGTCGCTCACCCGGGAGATCGGCCAGCAGATCGAGGAACGCCTCCGGAGCTCCGCCCGTCCGCAGGACCTGGCGCTGGCGATGTCGTTCACGCGCTTCACCAATTCGCAGCGTCCGACCGTGGTCATGGACAGCGAATCGATTCTGGCCAACACGCCTGGCCTGCCGTACATCGGCGTCACGTCCCACGTGATGTTGTGGGAACTGCTGAACAGCCACGACTGGGCGGTGTCGAACACGTTGCGGTTGCAGCCGGACGACACCATGGTGGAGGTGATGGCGCGTCGCGTGATGGACGGGCCCCGGGTGCACTTCGTTCTGCACTTCGCCGATCTGGACCTGGCTCCCGGCCGGACGGTGGATTCGTCGCGTCAGTTCCGACGGGGTGCCGACGTCGTTGCGCTGCAGTCAAAGCCCATGCGAGCGGTTTTGGTCGTCGTGGGCCCTGGCGGGTCCGGTCGGGCGACCATCGCGGAGTCTCTGCGCCGCGCGTCTACGACCGAGCACGAGGTCGAACACGTCCTCGTCGGTGAAGGCGTGGACGTCGCGTGGACCCGAGTTCGCGAGCTTCTCGGGAGCGGGACCGACGTCCTGCTGCGACGCGCCGAGAACATCGCCGCGACCGATGGCGATCGGCTGGCCGAACTCCTCGCCGAGCACGAGGCGGCGTCGACGGCGGGGGAGCGCACCAGCACGCTGCTCGTCACCGCGGACCGTGACCGCTGCGCCGCCGGCGTTCGGGCTCATCTCGACGTAATCGGTTGCGCGGCAGAGGCGCAGCCCTTGGTGGCGACACCCGAGCGCATCCCCGGGCTCGTCAGGCAGGCCCTCGAGCGCATCGACCCCGGCGGCCGCCACACCATGTCGCCGGCTGCGCTGCAGTCGTTCGTGCAGTGGAACTGGCCGGGCAACATGACCGAGCTCGTCCAGACCCTAACGGCGTTGATCAAGCAGGTGCCGTCGTCGGTGATCGAGCGCAAGCACCTGCCGATGCACTTGCAGCAGGCGCCTCCGCGGCGTCATTTGACTCTCCTGGAGGCCGCGGAGCGCGAGGCGATCATCAAGGCGCTCGACGCGGCCTCGGGCAACAAGTCCGAAGCCGCCGAGCTCCTGGGCATGGGGCGGACGACGCTTTACCGGCGGTTGCGTCAGCTCGGTCTGGATGCGGGCGAGAACTCGCTCTGAGCGATCAATCCGCTTGCGCAGTTTCATCGTTCAGTGTCAACAACTCGTGCATCACGGCGCGCAACGCGGGGCTTCGATCGTCACGACGCCAGGCCGCGCGGAGATGCACGTCGTTGTCCTCGGGAACAGGCTCGTCCAGCGGAATGAACATCACGTGCGGGTCGGCGACGTTCCCCGCGACCGATGCCAGGGTCAGATGGCAACCGACCTGGGCGCTGACTAGTGCCAGGGCCGTCTGAGTGTCGGGGGCTATCTGGACGATGTCCGGGACGAAGCCGTTGGCCCGTGCGAGCCGTCGCAACCGGTCGGGGAGCACCGAACCTTCGTACGGGGGCAGCGAGACGAAGGCGTCGGAGGACAGCTGGGAGATCGAAAGTCGGTGGGCTCCGGCGAGAGCGTGCGTGTCGGGTACGGCTACCACCAGCGAGTCGCGCATGACGACCTTGGCCTGGATCTCGGCGGGGATGACGTCCCACCGTCCGAGCGCGACGTCGGTTTCGCCGGCGACCAGACGCCTCATCACCGGCTGCGCGAAGTTCTGACTCGACATCTCCAGCACGATCCCCGGGCGCTGAGAGCGGACCACTCTCGCCAGTCGTGCCACCAGAGGGTGCGTCGATACGCCTGCGAAGGCGATGCGCACCGTGCCGACCTCACCGTCGTCGGCGGAAGCGACTGCCGCCCTTGCGCGACGCAAGGCGTCGAGCACTTCCTTGGCCGGCTCGACCAGCGCCTGACCCGAGGACGTTAGCCGAACGGATCGGGTGTTCCGATCGAACAACGTGGTCCCGAGCTCGCGCTCCAACTGCTTGATCGTCCGGCTCAGCGGCGGCTGCGCGACGTGTAGGCGCTCCGCGGCACGGCCGAAGTGCAACTCCTCCGCCACCGCCAAGAACGAGCGAATCTCATTGATGTCCACGAACGCACCTCCGAATTATTGCGCTCACGGTAATACACAGCGACGAATTAGGTATTGGACTAGCGGTAATAGCCAGGACCATAGTGATCTCATGTACACCGGCAATCCCGACGTCCCCGATGACGTGTTCAGCGACGTACTCAAGCAGCTCTCCGTCTTCGTGCACACCAAGGTGATGCCGCGCGAGCTGGAGATCATGTCCACCGACGCCATCCCAGCCGATCTGCGCGCGCAGGCCGCTGACATGGGGTTGTTCGGTTATGCCATCCCCCAGGAGTGGGGCGGCCTAGGCCTCGACCTGGTGCAGGACGCTGAGTTCGCGATGGAACTCGGCTACACGTCCCTATCCCTGCGCTCGATGTTCGGCACCAACAACGGCATCGCCGGTCAGGTACTCGTCGGGTTCGGCACCGACGAGCAGAAGGCTCGGTGGCTACCCGGCATCGCCTCCGGCGACGTCGTAGCGTCGTTCGCGCTGACTGAACCGGGCGCCGGGTCCAACCCCGCCGGCCTCAAGACCGCCGCGAAACCCGACGGTGACGGCTGGATCATCAATGGCACCAAGCAGTACATCACCAACGCGACCGAAGCAGGCCTGTTCGTCGTCTTCGCCCGCACGGCAAGGGCTTCGGCGACCAGCACCGGCATCGCGGTGTTCCTCGTCCCCGGCGACGCGGCCGGAATCACGGTGGGCAGCAAGGACGCCAAGATGGGTCAGGAGGGCTCCCGCACCGCCGACGTCGCGTTCACCGATGTGCGCGTTGGGCCGGAAGCACTCGTCGGCGGCGACGGTGACATCGGCTACCGGGCGGCGATGACGTCACTCGCGCGCGGCCGCATCCACATGGCGGCCTTGGCCGTCGGCAGCGCGCAGCGTGCACTCGACGAATCGGTCGCCTACGCGGCGACGGCCACCCAGGGCGGCACACCCATCGGCGACTTCCAACTGGTCCAGGCGATGATTGCCGATCAACAGACGGGTGTGCTCGCCGGGCGTGCGCTGGCACGGGAAGCCGCACGTCTCTACGTCACCGGAGAGGACCGGCGCATTGCGCCGTCGGCCGCCAAGCTGTTCTGCACCGAAATGGCAGGCAAGAACGCCGATTTGGCAGTCCAGGTGCACGGGGGTGCCGGGTACATGCGCGAGGTGGCCGTCGAACGCATCTATCGTGACGTTCGGTTGATGCGGCTCTACGAGGGCACCAGCGAGATCCAGCGCCTCATCATCGGAGGTGGACTGGTCCGGCAGGCGCAGCGGAGCGCCTCGTGAGCTTGCCACTCGAGGGCATGACGGTCGTCGCGATCGAGCAGGCGGTCGCCGCACCACTGGCCACCCGCAGCCTCGCCGACCTCGGAGCGCGGGTCATCAAGGTGGAACGCATCGACGGCGGCGATCTCGCCCGCGGGTACGACCACGTCGTGCACGGCACCGGCGCGCACTTCGTCTGGCTCAACCGTGGCAAGGAATCCTTGGCCGTCGACCTCAAGTCCGAGCAGGGCCGCGGCATCGTCCGCAGTCTCATCAACGAAGCTGACGTGTTCCTGCAGAATCTCGCGCCGGGCGCGGTCGAACGGCTGGGCCTTGGTGCGGACGAACTACGTTCCACCAGAACAGAACTGATCGTGGTCAACATGTCGGGCTT
Source organism: Mycolicibacterium hodleri (assembly GCF_006439015.1). Taxonomy (GTDB): domain Bacteria; phylum Actinomycetota; class Actinomycetes; order Mycobacteriales; family Mycobacteriaceae; genus Mycobacterium; species Mycobacterium hodleri_A. Next base: position 332,482 of record NZ_RCZG01000001.1, read on the forward strand.
CGGCAGGGGCGGACCACTGGAGCAGCGCAAGGCCTACGACATGCTGATCCAAGCCGAGGCCGGTCTGATCTCGATCACCGGGACCCCTGAGACCCCGGTGAAGACCGGCATACCGACCTCCGACATCGCCGCAGGCATGTACGCCTCACAGGCCGTCCTCGCCGCATTGCTGCGACGCTGCCGCACCGGCGAGGGCGCCACCATCGACGTGGCGATGCTCGACGCCACGGTCGAATGGATGGGCCACGCGCTGTACACGCAGATGCACACCGGTGCCCAGCCGCCGCGAATGGGTCTGAGCCACAGCTCCATTGCTCCCTACGACGCCTACCCGACCAGCGACGGTCAAGTCCTCATCGGCGTGCAGAACGATCTTGGCTGGCGGTCACTGGTCACCGAGGTATTCGGGGCGCCGGAGCTTGCCGACGACCCACGATTCGTCACCAACGTGGACCGCGTGCGCAACCGCCACGAGTGCGACGCCGTCGTCGCGTCTCGAACGAAGCGCTGGACGGCCGCTGAGCTCGACGTCCGCCTAGCGGCTGCCGGCGTACCTGCCGCGCAGGTGAAGTATCTCGACCAGGTGGTCGAACACCCGCAACTGCGGCAGCGAGATCGCTGGCGCACCGTCGACACCGAGCACGGGCCGACCGAAGCACTGCTGCCGCCGGCGACATTTGCCGACGTCGAGGCGCGCATGGATGACGTGCCCGCGCTCGGCCAGCACACGCATGCGCTCCTCGTGGAAGCCGGGCTGGATTCGGATGCCGTCGAGGATGCCCTCTCGGCTGGCGTTGCCCGTCAAGCCGAACAATTCCAACCGCTGCCGCGTTGATGAAAGGATCTGACATGCTCACTGGCCGTACCGCCGTCATCACGGGAGGCGCGCAAGGCATCGGACTAGCGATCGCCACCCGATTCGCCGCCAACAGCGCCCGCATCGTCATCGGGGACCTGGACGAAGCGAAGGCCAAGGAGGCGGCCGCCTCCCTCAACGCCGATGCCATCGGCGTCGGCTGCGACGTCGCCTCCGATTCCGATGTCGTGGCCTTGCTCGAGGCCACGGCCGCGGCATTCGGTCCGGTGAACGTCATGGTGAACAACGCGGGCATCACCCGGGACGCCACGATGCGCAAGATGACCGAGCAGCAGTTCGACGACGTCATCACCGTCCACCTGCGTGGCTGCTGGAACGGAACCCGCCGCGCCGCGGGCATCATGCGGGACTCCGGCGGCGGGTCGATCATCAACATGTCGTCCATCTCCGGCAAGGTCGGCTTCGTGGGACAGACTAACTATTCAGCGGCGAAGGCCGGCATCGTCGGGTTGTCCAAGGCTGCGGCCAAAGAGGTTGCCCACCTGGGTGTTCGCGTCAACGTGATCCAACCGGGTCTGATCCGCACGGCCATGACCGAGGCCATGCCTGCCCACGTGTGGGAGCAGAAACTTGCCGAGGTTCCCATGGGGCGGGCCGGTGAGCCCGACGAAATCGCTTCCGTCGCTTTGTTCTACGCGTCGGACCTGTCCTCGTACATGACGGGGACGGTGTCCGAAGTGACCGGCGGGCGGTACATGTGACGGTCTGTAGTCAGCGGTCCACGGTCCGGACCGCTGCGTTGATCATTAGCCGGGCGGCGGTGTCGACGCGTGCTCGGTCACCACTGATCAGTAGGTCCTGGCACAGTCCCCGCAGGCCCGAAACGATGAGAGTTGCCCGGGCGGCGGAGTCCTTCGCCGTGAAGCCAGTCGATCGGAACGCAGCCGTGATGGGGTCGAGCATCAAGGCGATGGCGGTCTTGGCGAAGTCACCGTAGGTGTCCGGCTCCGTCGTGGCGAGGCTGAGGACCTGCAGCAGCATTCTGACACTGCGTTGTTGCTCGCCCCGTGTCAGTGCGCGCCATAGGGTCATGGACGCGCGTTCCAGGCCGTCCGCAGTGGTGACGTCCCGGAAGATGTTCCCCGCCTTGGGTCGGCTGGCGTCCAGTGCCTGTTCCAGCAGGCCTCTTCGGTCACCGAAGTAGTAGAGCAACATGCGTTTGCTGGTCCCCAATGCCTCGGCCATCGGGGCCAGCGACAGGTCGTTGACTCCATGGCTCTCGAGGTACTCGACCACCGCGGCCAACAAGTCTTCGCGTTTGACGGGATCGGGGGTTCTGGGCACAAGTTGACCGTACCGTTCGGTACGCGTACAGTCAATCGTGTGCCGATCGGTACATTAATACTGTGGAAAGGCTGTGCATCATGAGCGCATTGCGGGTGGCAGTGGTCGGGGCGGGAATCGGTGGTCTGGCCACCGCCAGCGCGCTGAGTCACCGAGGAATCGACGTTCACGTCTACGAGCAAGCTCGGCAACTCGGCGAGGTTGGTGCGGGTGTTGCGATAGGGAGCAACAGCATTCGCCTGTTGGAGCGTCTCGGGCTCGAAGGCCCGCTACGGGAGTACGGCCCGCGCTGGACGCAATGGCGGTTCAATGACTTCGACGGACGCGTGCTCACCGAGCAGGAGATGAACGGCAGGGTGCTGGGAATGTACCGGCCCGACCTGATCGCCATGCTCACCGACAACCTTCCCGACGGTGCCGTATCCACCGGCCTTCGAACCGTTGGCTTCCGCCAGGACGCCGACGTCGCCACCGTGGAGTTCGCCGACGGTGGTTACGCCGAGGCCGATCTCGTCGTGGCAGCAGATGGCATTCATTCGGCCCTGCAGTCATACGTCGTCGAGGCCGGCGATCCCGTGTTCTCCGGCAGCGTCGCCTACCGTGGCACCGTCCCGGCCAACCGCGTTCCGGATTACCCAGGGACGGTGTCCTCGATGTACATGGGGGAGGGCAAGCACTTCCTGGTCTTCACCTTGCGCGGTGGGCAACTGATCAACTTCGTCGGCTTCGTTCCCAGCGACGACGAGATGCGTGAGTCTTGGTCGGCTCCAGGGGATCCTGCAGAGTTGGCGCGGGAGTTCGCCGACTGGAATCCGATGGTGCGGAACATAGCCAGCAACGTCGACGCGACCTTCCGCTGGGGCTTATATGACCGCGAGCCGCTGCCACGGTGGAGCAACGGGCGCCTCACTCTTCTCGGCGACGCCGCACACTCGATGTTGCCTCACATGGGCCAGGGGGCCAATCAGTCCATCGAGGACGCGGTGGCGTTGGCAACCGTGCTCGACGGAGCTGGGCCGAACGACGTCGGCGAGGCCCTGACGCGATACGAGGTGCTGCGTCGCGAGCGAAGCGGCCAGGTGCAACTCAACTCCCGCAACGGCGGTCTTGTCTATGACAGCGGCGACACTCCGGACCGAGAGGAGAAGTTGCGCGGCACGGTGGCCGACCTGCTCTGGTCGCTGGACTACGACGTCGAAGCCGAAGCGCGGCGCCTCACGGCGGCGGGACTACTCTAATCTGCGCCGCCCGAGCGACTCTGTCAAGAGCAACGCTCGCCGATTGAAACCCGGTCTTCGGGTCTTGATGGGCGCATCGGCCGAGCCGTCAATGCTGGCTAGTTGCAGCCGCTTACGGTGACGTTTCCGCGTCGTCCGGTCGCACCCACGCAAGTGGTGACGTTGGGGAACGCGTCGAAGTCCTGCGGAAGTGGGGCGTAGTACACCGGTGGGGGAGCGTAGTAGTCGACCGCTCCGGCGACGTCGACGCACCCGCTGGCGTACACGCGCTGACCGTTGGCCGAGGCGCACACGTCCGCGCGAGCAGTGCCGCTCGGCGCGATGGTAGCGATCGCGCCGGGAACGGTGGCAAGGGCGAAGACGACAGCTGCTGCGGCGGCGGGCCCCCGGATTAATCGATGGCCGTGGATCATTGTTTTCTCCTCAGATTAGTGGCGCAAATCGGCGGTCTTGCAGCCCAGCTCAGTTCTTGTGGGTGCCGTCTTGGAGCATGGCGAGGGCCTTGTCGACGCTGAGGGTGCCGGAGGCTTGGCTGGGTGGATATTTCTGGAAGGTAGCGAGGAATTCGCCGACGATCGTGATGGCGGGAACCATGGTCCAGAGTTTCTCGCCCCACCAGCGGCCGTAGAGCATGCCCTCGGTCTGGTAGCGCTCCCAGGGGTCTTGGCGCAGGTTGGTCACGACTGGGACGTTGGTGGAGTCTTCCTTGCCGGTGAAGAGGTTGCCGACGATGGTCTTGAAGTTGAGTTTCCAGGCGTTGTAGCGCACGGCCATCAGGTCGGCGTTGTCGCTGAAGTAGAAGAACTCCCGGCGTGGACCCTGCTCGGCCTCCCCCTTGAAGTAGGGCGTGAAGTCGTAGCCGTCGAGGTGGACAGTGAAGGTCTTCTCGCCGGCTTCGAGCCCGGTGAGGAGCTGGTCTTTGGTCTCGGGTGCGCCGGCGGCGGCGAGGATCGTGGGCAGCCAGTCTTCGTGGGCCATGATCTCGTTCACGATGGTGCCGGGTTCGATGACACCGGGCCATTTGGCGACCATGGGGACGCGGAAGCCGCCTTCGTAGGTGCTGCCCTTCTCGCCGCGGAACGGGTGGTTGCCGCCGTCGGGCCAGCTGAAGACTTCGGCGCCGTTGTCGCTGGTGAACAGCACGATGGTGTCGTCGGCGATGCCGAGTTCGTCGAGTTTGTCGAGGATCTGGCCGACTTCCCAGTCGAGTTCCATCATGGCGTCGGCGAACAGGCCGTACCCGCTCTTGCCGTCCCATTCAGGTGAGAGATGGGTCCAGACGTGGCAGCGGGTGGCGTTGTGCCACAAAAAGAAAGGCGTGTCCGCGGCCACGGAGCGGTCGATGAAGTCCAGGGAACGCCGGGTGATCTCGGCGTCGACGTCCTCCATGTTGGTCTTGGCGGTGTCATCCATGCCGGGGTGCGGGGGCAGGGGGCCGCCGTCTTCGATGCTCTGCTTGCCGATCCTGCCCCAGCGGGGGTGCTCGGTGGGGTCGTCGACGTCAGTAGCCTTGGTGTCGAGGATGTTTCGCGGACCGAAGCGGTCGTGGAAGCCTTCTAGCTTCGGGTATTCGTTGTCGTAGGGCTCTTCCATGGCGTTGAGGTGGTAGAGGATGCCGTAGAACTCGTCGAATCCGTGCACGGTCGGGAGGTACTCGTTGCGGTCGCCGAGGTGGTTCTTGCCGATCTGGGCCGACACGTAGCCGTGCGGCTTCAACAACTCCGCGATGGTCGGGTCGGAGTCCTGGATGCCCTGTTTGGCGGCGGGCATGCCGACCTTCAAAAGCCCGGTCCGGAAGGGACTTTGGCCGGTGATGAAGGCGGCGCGTCCGGCGGTGCAGGATTGTTGGCCGTAGTAGTCAGTGAAGAGGGCGCCGTCGCGGGCGATCCGGTCGATGTTGGGTGTCGAGCCGCCCATCATGCCGCGGTGGTAGGCACTCAAGTTCCAGGTGCCCACGTCGTCGGCCATGATCACCACGATGTTGGGCTTCTTCTGGTCGGCCACGAATCCAGCTCCTCTAATCAGACGTTTCGGGGCGCAGGCTCACGCTCGAAACCGACCTTACCGGAGCAGGCCCGCAACGTAGGGAAACTGGTCCGCAATGACGGGTTTGGTGGATCCACACGAAAAGCCGCTGGGAGTTGTGTCAGGTCAGCCATTCGGCCAGCACCTCCTCGGTGTGTTGACCGGGTGTACACGGCGAGCTGTCGATCGATGTCGGGGTACGCGAGAATCGTGGCGCCGGTGAGGTTCCAACGCCCCGACAGCCATGTACTCGGCATCCGCAGTCCGATATACGCCGTAGAACGGCGTGCCCCAACGCGGAGATTGGAGCCGCGCTCGTCGGACCAGATTCCCGACGCGTACACGTTGTAGATCATCGTCATCGGATGGGCGGTGCCGTCGATGATCGCCGCATCGACGACCTGACCGTGGCCGCTGCGCCGAGCTCGATCGAGTGCGGCCAACGTGCCGACCAGCAGATACAAACTGCCACCTGCGAAGTCGCGACGAGGGTGAGCGGAATCTGCGGGGGGCCGCCGGCTTGGTCGACGCGGACGACGTCGGCGCCCAGATCGGCGAGCAGCATTCCGCAGAAACGGTCCCGGGCCGATACTGGCTATCTCGAGAACGTTGACTCCACGCAGCGGACCGGTCGTCACATCGATCCCCTTCAGGCGCTTGGGCCGTATAAAGTAGTCAGACATGACTACTATCGAAAGACTAGGTGATTTGGGTAGAGTGTCAACTTTGCCGCACCACGTCAGGAGGTCTCGGTGACTGCAGCACGGAATTCGACCGGGGCCCCCCGGGCTCGCGTCAGCCAGAGTGATCGACGCCAAGCCGCGCAGCGCAAGCTGCTGGACGCGTGCGTAGCGATCCTGATCGAGCGTGGCTACGTGGCAACGACGACGCTGGAGGTGCAGAAGCAATCCGGTCTGTCCCGCGGAGTTCTGTTGCACTACTACGGGTCTCGAGGGGAATTGATCAGTGCTGCAGCGCGTCACCTCTATGCCACGAAGGTCGGTGAAGTGCGGCTGCGAGCTGCCCAGGCGTCGGCTAGTGAGGATTGGGCTGTGCTGCTCTGGGACGTGGTTGCCGGCCCACTCGGTGGGGCGTCGCTGGAATTGCTGATCGCTGCCCGGCACGACCCGGACATGAGGGAATACCTCAAACCGTTGGAACGGGAATTCAGCCGTGCGAACTTCGATCTCTGCAAGGCGCTGCTCGGTGAGAAGCGCGCTGCGCACCAACGGTTCCCGGACTTCGCGATGGTGGTGGTGAACTCGATGCTCGGTGCTGCTGCCAGCAAGCCGGGTCATGGGAGTGCCGAAGAGAAGCGATTGCTGGAAGCGTGGCGCCAGATGCCAGATCTCTACTTCGTCTAGGCGCGCCGACGCCGTAGCCGGCGTCGGAGGTCGCGGGCCACCAACAATCGACGTAGCGCTGCCACTGCCCTACCTCGCCGAGCGGAATAGGGGTACCAGAGCACCTCGTTGGTCATCGTCGGAATGCGTGGCGTCGTGATCGACTGCTGACGGCAGTACTTCCGAATGCCCTGGGGTCCACCCAGCCGTGAGCCGAGCCCGGAATTCTTCCAACCGCCGTGGGGCAGCGGGAAACAGAACAGGTTCGAACAGGCGTCGTTGATGTTGACTCCGCCGAATTCGAGTCGCCTGGAGATGGACTCGCCGCGAGCGACGTCTCCGGTCCGAAGGTTTCCTCGAGCATGCACGTCATCGAGTGGTCGACGCCGAGCAGGACGGTGGGCTCGAAGAACGTTTCGTCGCCGGTGGGCTTACCGCCGACCGCGACGGTCGCGCCATGGGCGACCGCTTCCTCGACGTGAGCGTGGACGATCTCGTCCTGCGCCGTCGTGGCCATGGCATCAACGGCGCTAACCCTCGCGCCGCTAGGACAGTTGCCCCCCGTCAGCACTTTGAAGGATTGACGACTCAGCAATTCCTCTCGTGGCATGGTCGGCTGTGACGGTGGCAGGGCTCGGCAGCCGTTGAGTTCCCTCCTCCACCCGCCTCACCTCAACGGCCGAACGGGAGCCATGGCAGACCAACCCCTCGACGCATCCACCCGACTCGCTCTGCAACGGACCCGGCTGGCTCAGGAACGCACCCTGATGGCGTGGATTCGAACGAGCATGTCCCTGATCGCCTTTGGCTTCACGATCTACAAGTTCTTCGAGTATCTGGCGACGAGTGAGCGGCGTCGTGAACCGATCTTAAGTCCGTGGATCATCGGGATGGTCATGATCGTGGTGGGCTTGACGGGCTTGGCATTGGCCTGGATTCAGAATCGCCAGCAGATGAAGGCGCTCGAGGCCGAAGCCGGGCCGATGCCATATTCGATCGCGGGCCTCATGGCCGGATTCATCGCCTGCCTCGGTGGCCTTGCGCTGGTCGCCGTGGCCTTCCGGCTCTAGCGCGACTGACTGAATAACCCGCCAGGGAACGCCAACGTCAGACACATCGACACGTCGGCCGCGATCAGAAGGCCGATCGCGACCAGGTAGCTGAGCCCGACCAGTCACCGCGGCATCCCGTCGGTCGTGTTCCACATGATGGCCGCGACATCATGAAGACGGCCGCCATCCGGATCGCTTACGTCTTGGGCGTCGAGGCGACCACCGCCGCGCCGAAACGTGTCACTTCTGCGTGTGCCGCCGGATCGGTGACGCCACCGTTGCTGGCAAGCAGGCCTGCCGCGACGGCTGAATCAGAGGAAGGTGATACCTGCGAACGGCATGAGCTTCGTCGCCGTCAAGATGTCGCCGGTCTGAGATCGCCGCCATTCTGTCCTGTCGAATCACCAACGCCTTCATGCATCTTCAGCCCGATCAAGATGATCGTGGCGCCGAAGTCGAAGGCAAGCCGAGTGCGGTGAGACAGGGCATCACCACTGGGTGCTGCTGGTGTAGGCCCTGGTCCACACCGTCACGTGGAGCATCACCGACTTCGTGAATGCAGCGTGCATCTCGTCGACGTGCTCGGGTGAGGATCGCTCGTCGGCCAAGAAGTTCCGAGCGGTGACGATGATGACTGCGGTGAACGCGAGGAGGTACCTCAGTGGGATGTGGTCGACGGAGTCCGCGTGATCTGTCTGATTCTTCTTTGCTCGGTTGTGGCACAATCCGATCTCGTGCTGTTGGTCCAGCCAGGCTTGGTCCAGGGGACGGGTGCAGGCGTCGATGACCCAGCGGTCGAATCGAAGCGTGGAGGCCGCTGCGTATTCGGGGTTCGGCGATCCGTCTGGGTGCGCCGAGTAGCGCGCCAGGAATGGATGCTGACCGACCTGGCTTCGCCAGGCGTCGACCATCTCGGCGGCCCGCGGGGTCAGCACCTCGCCCGCCGGTCGAAGAACCGCATCGTCTGAGTCGGTGAGGCCCACCGCGGCCTTGAGTTTCATCAAGTCATCGAGGGTGAGCGGAGATGGGGTCGCGCTGCTCGTGCCGTAGCTGTAGCCGGGGATGCGCTCGGGATGCTGCCACACATCCTCCGGGGTGGGGTGTGTGCTCATGTCGGTTAGTCGGTGTGCCGTGCGCGAACGGCCTTGATGGTCAGTTGTAGTGCGATCGCGATCAGTAGAGCGGCGAACGTCATTGCGGATACCGAGGGGGGTAGGGCGACGGCGAGATTTACCGCGGGCACCGACGTCACGGCCGCGGTGACCCCGAGGATCAATCCGGCGCGGACGTCGACGGAGCTGCTGCCGTGGCGGTTGCTGATGGTGCCGGCGAGGCTGGTCGGGATGCTGACCAGCAGAGCCGTGCCCTTGGCAATCACGGCACTCACCGCGAACACCGAACCGAGCAGGGGCACGGTGATGATGGCGCCACCGATGCCGAACAGGCCCGAGGCCACGCCGGTGAAGACACCGAGAATCAGGTAGCCGATGACGACCAGGGGTGAAAGAGCCAGTGCGTGGCCCGGTTCGGGGACGGCGATCAACATGTGGGCGGCGATGAGGAGGATGAATGCAATGAAGAACCAGCGCAGCCACTCCAGGGGGAGCCGCCGCAGGAGGCGGCTGCCGATGATCGCGCCGCCGATCGCGCCGACTGAGATCAACGCTGCGGCCATGATGTCGACGTCGGCGTGGACGAGGTAGGTCGCCGAACTGACGATCGCGGTGGGGATGATCGCCACCAGCGAGGTGGCTGCGGCTAACCGTTGATCCATGCCGGCCCGCCATACCAGTAGCGGCACCATCACGATGGCGCCGCCGATCGCGAACAACCCCGAGAGGATCCCGCCGATCGCACCGATGAGAATCAAGGCGGCCCAGGGGATGTGGGCATTGACCTTCGACGGTCGGGAGACTTCGGACGAAAACGCCGTGTGGGTGGTCATCGATGCTGTGATCACGAGGGCTCCTGCGGCCGCGGGTCATTCTCTGTCGCTTTGAAGCGTGCGCCTTGCCGGCGCCATCGAAAAAGGGGCAATCCGTTCAGACACTGATCGGCCAGGGCGATCAATCGACGCTCACCATCGTGACGAACCCAGATGCGGTGGCTCGTCGCCGTGGTGGAGTCGCTGAGCGGATATCGCTCCGCAGAGGAAGCCTGCCATGTTCCTGTTCGCTGCGGGCGTGGAGACGACGACGAAACTGTTCAGCACCGGCATGCGGGTGATGGGGGAGCGGCCCGACATCCAGCAGGCGCTTCGCGACGATCGCGCGCTGATTCCCAGCTTCCTCGAAGAGGCGCTGCGCACAGAGAGCGCCGTGATGAGCTACTTGCGTGTCGCGAGCAAGACGACAAGCATTGGGGACGTGGACATCCCGGCCGGAACAATCCTGACGATGCTCCCAGGGGTGAGCAATCGCGATCCGCGAAAGTTCGACAACCCTCATGAATTCCAGCACGATCGCCGCAACGTGCGGGAGCAGGTCGCCTTCGGTCGAGGTCGGCACTCTTGTCCAGGCGCGCCGCTCGCGCGGTCGGAGGCGCAGATCTCCTTCAATCGGTTCCTGGATCGGATGGCCGACATCCGGATTGACGAGTCAGCGCACGGACCCGCCGATGGACGGACGTACACCTGCGACCTTCATCATGCGTGGGCTCTCGTCGCTGCACATGACATTTACATCCGTGTCGTAGCCTGCGCCTGATGCTGTTTCGCTTGACGGGCAGCGCCTAGCAATTCGTCGAAGGAAGTCTGCATGCATTCGGCGTAGCGCGCAGGGTCGGGTAGTGCGCTCCGGTCTGCGGTCGCGCCGATCGAGATGCCTCCGTTGTAGCTCGCCACGACGTGGAAGAGGTTCATGCCCCCGATCAGCGGGCCGAGTCCGGTGACGCGCTGCAGTCGTGCACCCGCGAAGTAGATCGGTTCCTTCGGGCCCGGCACGTTGCTCACCGTGGTGGTGGCGACGGTGGGGGCCGAGAATGGCATGACGATTGCCGCCTTCACGGTCAGTCCGAGCAGTGCGGTGGGCACCACCCCCACGAGGTCCAAAAACCGAGAATTGCCTGCGGAGTCGGCATTCTCCCGGGACGCGGAGGTCTCTTCGACGATCGTCGCAAGCCGCTCGAGTGGGTCGGCAATCGAAGTGCCAAGCGTGTGCAACCTGCCGAATAGCCTATTGCCGCCTGCGCCGCGCTCATCGGAAGAGCGAATGGATGCCGGGCACGCCGCCGCGAGATTCTCGTCGGGCAGTTCGTCGTGGCCCGAGAGGTAATGCCGAAGCGCGCCCCCGACGTAGGCGAGTGTCACGTCGTTGATCGTGGCCTTGGGTACACAACCCTTGATGCGCTTGAAATCGGCAAGGTCGTGGAACCGAGCCTCGAACACCCGATGCGGAGTTGCCGGTCCGTTGAACCGGGTGGAGGGGGTGAAAATAGACGCACTTCCCGGGGAGAGCGTCGCGGCCACGCCCGACGCCAGCGCGCCGGGCAGGCTGTGCAACTGACGAATTGCGTTGAATGCGGTCGGAAGCAGCACCCTGCTCGCCCGCAATGGATACAGCGCGATGTTGGTCGCCGTGCGAGCGACCAGGTCCGACGTCGACGGAAGCGGACCGGGCTCGAACCGGCGTGCCGGCGACGCAGGGCGCGGTCCGTCGGCGGCGAGATCGTGCATCGCCGCCATAAGCTCGACGCTCTCCATGCCGTCGACGACGCAGTGGTGCAACTTGAGCGAGATGGCGAACGATCCCTTCGGTACTCCGGGGACGGCGTTCAGCCCCTCGATCACCGTCATCTCCCACGGTGGTCGGCGCAGGTCGAGCTGGCGTCCGTGGATGCGCGCGATCTGGATGCAGAGTTGGCGCCAGTCGCCGGGTTGCGGAAGGGCAATGTGCCGGACGTGGTACTCGAGATCGAAGTCTGGATCGTCGACCCAGTACGGCATATGTAACCCACCGGGCAGTTCGGTCAGTCGCCGCCGGAAGGTCGGCGCGAGATGGAGCCGCGCGTCGATCTCCTCGAGGATGCGTTTGAAGGTGACCCTCCCCCCGGGGGCCGTCGTCTGGTCGTAGATGAGGAGCATCTGGATCTGCATGGGGGTTTCGGGCCGCTCAGCCCGCAGCATCATGTCATCAGTCCAGCTCAGTTGCTCCACCAGATTCTCCGTTCAGCATCACGACGACAGCTCTGACACGACTACTGCCCTGACACGACGATAGATCTGAAAACTCTTACGGCATGGCCGATTCGCGCTGACTCATGGGCCGACGGCCCGTACGCTGAGCGGATGCTCAGATCGCACGGTGCGCAGGCCGCCAGGATGGCGTGTTCCTACGGCAGGTGGGTAGCCAGTGCCAAGCCGGGGGACTACGTGATCGCGCTCAGCGGTGCGTCGGCGTCGGTACCTCTGATCGGGCGCCATCTGGAGGTACTCGGAGGCTTCGCCGCGCTCGGCGTGGGCGGTCGCCGCTACGTGTCGGGCCTCGCCGCGGGTGTCGCCCAGGCCCGGTTTAGCCTCGACCGCGCCGAGCGGCGACAGGCCAACCAGGCGCTGACCCCGAGCGTGCTCACGGCGGCGTTGGAGACAGTGATCGCCGCGGAACAGCTCGTCCAACCGTGGCCCTCGCATCGCGAGCCGGCGCCGCTGTGGAAGGCAGCCGGGCAGAGACGGTACGTGTACCGCTCATCCGTGTGCTATGGCGATCACCCGAGCCAGCTGCTGGACGTGTGGCGGAGTAATGACGACGACACGCTGCAGAAGCCGAGGCCGGTACTCGTCTTCGTTCCCGGCGGAGCCTGGGTGTTCGGCAGCCGGACGTTGCAAGGCCATGCGTTGATGGCACATCTCGCGCGGCGAGGGTGGGTGTGCCTGTCCATCCAGTACCGGACGAGCCCGCGACATCGCTGGCCCCGTCAAATGACCGACGTCAAAGCTGCGATCGCGTGGGCTCGGGCCAACGCTCAGCGGTTTGGCGGCGACCCCGATTTCGTTGCCGTCGCCGGGTGTTCGGCCGGTGGCCACCTGGCCACGTTGGCGGGGCTGACGGCAAACGACCCGCAGTGGCAGGCTGAACTTTCGGCCGATGCCGACACGTCAGTGGATGCAATCGTCAGCGTGTACGGAGTCTATGACTGGCAGGACCGCGCCTCGAAGGAGCGCGACCGCTTCATGGAGTTCCTCGAGCGAGTCGTCGTCAAGCGGTCACAGGCCCGCCATCCTGGGATTTTTCGCGCGGCGTCGCCAACCGAACGCGTTCATTCCCTCGCCCCGCCGTTCTTGGCGGTACACGGTAGCGACGACCGCCTCATTCCCGTCGGGGAGGCGCGGGCGTTCGTCGACCGACTGCGGTCAGTGTCCGAAGCCACGGTCGGCTACATCGAACTACCCGGCGTGGGTCACGGTTTCGACCTCATCGACGGTGTGCGCACGGCACCGGTGGTGGCCGCGATCGGGCGCTTCCTGCAACAAGTTCATCAGAATCGCCTGAACGGCAGGGTGACTTCGGCGGTCTGACGACGTCGTTGACGCAAACAGTTCCCCATCACCGGACTCGAGCGTGTGCCATCGGCGAATTCTGCCTAGCGCACCAGTTGTCGGCGAGATGCTGCAAGACGACGGCGGCGTCTGTGGTGGCGCGAGGGTGTGAATTGTGGGTTCCGGTTCGCTCGCCGGGGTAGGCGAAGAATGACAGATCTATATGATTCAGCTGCCGGGCTGTTCTCGGTGAATTGATGTTGCGGGCGGGTCGGTGGTGCGTCGTGAGTGCACGCTTCGAGGTGCTCGACTGGTGCGAGACCGCCATGGGGGTCATCAGCCTGCGTCGGCGGATCGAGCCGACGCTGAACGTAGAGGTGTACGAAGTCAAGCTGGGCGATGAGTTCCTGATGTCAAGCCTGTTCACCGTGGCTGAGGTGGCGCTCGCTCGCCTCGGCCTGGCCCAGGCGGTCGATGCCGACCTCGATGTCGTCGTGGGGGGATTGGGGCTCGGCTACACCGCGCAGACGGCGCTCGAGGATCCGCGCATTCATTCGCTCGTCGTGGTGGAAGCGCTCGAGGAGGTCATCGGTTGGCATCGGCGTGCGTTGCTTCCCGACACCGCCGGACTGGTATCGGATCCGCGGGTCCGCCTGCGACGCGGCGACTTCTTTGCCATGGCCGACAGCACCGCTGGTTTCGATCCGGAGGCGCCGGGCCGCCGTTTCCACGCCATCTTGCTCGACATCGATCACACGCCGCGACACGTCCTGCACCCGAGCCACTCCGCGTTCTACACGCCTGCGGGATTGGGAAAACTCGTCGCGCACCTGCATCCCGGCGGAGTCTTCGCGATGTGGTCCGATGATCCGCCGGACCCTGACTTCGAGGCGGTCCTCGCCCAGGTCTTCGACCGGTCCGAGGCATCCGTCGTCCGCTTCGCCAACCCGCTGACCGGCGGGCACTCGACCAATACGATCTACGTCGCGAGTTGATCGTTCTCGGGCGGAGGTGATTTCGCGGCCGACCCCTTTTCCAGGAATTAGGATAACCGCCAGTCGGTCGCGACCGAGTGCGCGGCGGCCGGGGGTCGATGGATTCCATGGGCGCCGGCGCTGGCCACCGTGTCGGAACAACGGTCGCGGAAACGTGTGTGTCACGAGTGGGGGAGCGAATGACCGTGCCATTGCCAGCCCGCGGCTGGTACCCGGACCGGAGTGCCGCGCTGCCGATCGGCGCGCCCGCTCAGGCAGTGGTGCCGCAGCCGAAGGACGACCCGTTCTATACCTACGCGGGCGACACGCCGTTGAAGGACCTCGCGCCGGGAACCGTGTTGGCGACACGCAGCATCTCGTATCACATCCTGGGCATCCCGACGGCGCTGAAGACCACGCAATTGCTGTACCGTTCGACGGCCCAAACCGGCGCACCGTCCGTCAACGTCACCTCGGTCATTCAGCCGCTGGGCCAGCGCGACAAGACGAAGGTGATCTCGTACCAATCCGCCTATGACTCGCTCAATCGCAATGACCAACCGTCGTATGCGATTTCGGGCGGTTTGACCCTCGGCGGCGTCGTGCCCAATGTCGAGCTGGCGGTGTTCGGCTTGTTCCTCGCCCAGGGATGCACGGTCATCGTTCCCGACACCGAGGGCCAGCGGGCCGACTTCGCCGCGGGCCCCGAATACGGCATGAACACTCTCGACTCGCTGCGTGCCGCGTTCCGTTCGTCGACCGTGGGGCTGCCCAGCGAGGCGAAGGTTGCGTTACTCGGCTACTCCGGCGGTGCGATTGCGAGCGAGTGGGCTGCCGAGCTGGCCCCGACGTACGCATCCGATGTCAACGGCCGCATGATCGGCGCGGCCATCGGCGGTCTGCTCGTGCACCCGGCGCACAACCTGCGTTACATCGAGGGGACCTATTTCTGGGCGGGCGTGATGCCGATGGCGCTCATCGGCATTTCGCGCGCGTTCGATGTCGACTTCACGCCGTATCTCACCGCCCGCGGGCAGCGGCTCTATCATGACATGCAAGCCACGTCCATCGTGAGTGTGCTTGCCCGCCAAACTTATTGGCGGTTGACGTGGAGTGATCTCGTAGTTCCCGCGTACCCGACTCCCGAGAGCCTGCCACTATTCGTCAAGCTGGCCAACAGGCTGATCATGGGCACCGGCGGGACGCCGACCATTCCGCTGTTCATCGGTCAGGGTGCCAACGGCGAGCTGGAATGGACGCCCGGCGACACGCCGGGCATAGGACCCGGCGACGGCGTCATGATCGCCGGTGACGTACGCACGCTTGCTCGCACCTACTGCGCCGAAGGTACAGCCGTCCACTACGAGCAGTATGACTCGCTCAGCCACCTCACTACCGTCGGGATCTGGCTGGTGCACGCAATCAATTGGATAAACGACCGCTTCGCCGGACAGCCCGCGCCGCAGAATTGTTCGGCGATCTCGCCGGGCAACCCGCTCGACCCGATCCCGCTTCCGTAGCAGCCGCGAGGGCGCGTGCCGTTAGTGGTCAGCCGTAGAGGGCCTCGAGGACCTGCTTGTTCTGCTCGGCGACCGCGCCACGTTTGACCTTCAACGACGGTGTCAGCTCGCCGCGTTCGATGGACAGGTCGTGGTCCAGTAGTTGCCACTTCTTGATGGTTTCCCATCGGTTGAGTCCGGCGTTGAGCGTGACGATGTATCCGTCGACCAACTCCCGCACTGCGGGCGCTTTCACCAATTCGCCGTAGGCGAGGCCGTCGAGTCCGTGCCCGCTGGCCCACGCAGACAGGAGGTCGGCGTCCAAGGCGATCAGTGCCACGCAGTAGCTGTGGGCTTCCCCGAACACCATGAACTGGCTGGCATAGGGACAGATCGCCATGAACTTCGCTTCGATTGCCGGTGGGGCGATGTACTTGCCGTTGGAGGTCTTGAAGATCTCCTTGGTTCGGCCGGTCACCGTGAGGAACCCCTCGGAATCGATTCTGCCCACGTCGCCGGTACGCAGCCACCCGTCTTCGGTGAAGGCCTTGGCCGACTCGTCGGGCAGATTGTGATAGCCGTCCATCACACACCCGCCACGGATCTGGATTTCGCCGTCGTCGCTGATCCGGATTGACGTGCCGTCGAACGGTAGGCCCACACTGCCCATCTTGTAGTGATCGGGTCGGTTGATGCACGCGCCGGCTGTGCACTCGGTCATACCGTAGCCTTCGACGATCAGAAGGCCCGCGGCGTGGAACCACTCGCCGATGTCGCGGTTCAACGGAGCCGCCCCGGAGACGAAGAACCGGATGCGCCCACCGAACACCTCGCGCACCTTGCTGAACACCAAGCGGTCCCACACGCCGGAGAGCAGCAACATCGGCAGCGGAACGCGCCGGCCCGCAAGCCGTCGACGGTCCGCGGCGAGCCCAGCCGAGAACGCCGCCGCGAACAGCCAGGCCCGAAGGCCCCCCTTGGCTTGTGCGGCGGTCACGATGCGGGCGTGTGCCTTCTCGAAGATCCTTGGTGCCGCACCCATGAACGTCGGCTTGACCACCGCCAGGTTGTCGACGATCTTGTCGACGCGCCCGTCGATCGCGGTGGCGAAACCGCACGCCAGCTGAGTGGTGATCAGGACCTTGCCGAACGCATGAGCCATTGGCAGCCAGAGCAATTGGAGATCATCCTCGTCGAGGAAGTTTAGTCTGGCGACCGACGTCGCCTCGTACACCCAGGAGGAGTGCGACAACCGTACGCCCTTCGGTCGTCCGGTGGTTCCCGAGGTATAGATCAACGTCGCCAATTGATTCGGGGTGATCTTCTTCATCCGGGTCTGTGCTGCCGAAGGGTGCGTCACCAGATACTCGTTACCCAGCTTGGCCAGGTCCGCCAGGGTGATCACCCAGTCGCCGTCGCCGGGTCCGTCGAACAGCACCACCTTGGTGAGGTTGGGCAGCTCGCCGCGGTGTTCCCTCAGCTTCGCCAGTTGCCCGGGGTCCTCGGCGAACACGATTCTGCATTCCGAGTCGGCAAGGATGAAAGCGCTGTCTCTCGCGTTGGTGCTGGAGTAGACCGTCGTGGTGGCAGCACCCGAACACATGATGGCCAGATCGGCCAGGATCCACTCGTAGCGCGTGCTCGACGTGATGCCGACGCGCTGCTCCATGTCGATGCCGAGCGCCAGCAGCCCGGCGGTCAGTTCTTCCACGCGGTCCGCGGTCTGCCGCCATGACGCCGAAACCCATTGGCCAGCAACGAGGTAGCGGAAGGCTTCTCGATTCGCCGACAGCTGGACGCGGTCGAAGAACATCGAAGCCACATTCGCTGCCGCGGTAGTCGTGGCTGGACCGTCAACGTCAATTTTCATGTGGGTCTTCCCGGCATCGTGGTTCTCGATGCCTCGTCTCGGCTACCGATCGGCGGCCGGGAGTCCGGGGGTCGACCTTCCAACGTTGCACTTCTTGCAGCGCTGGCAATGGCGTCTGGTGCAGCCAAAGGCTACCACCACCTACCCCTTCGATCATCGGGAACGCTGGGACCGACGCGCCTTCGCGCGCGGCAGGATGTATGCGGGACAACGCAGTTCAGCCAACGTCAGATCGGGTTGGCCGTGAACATGGGACCAATGGCACTATGCGGCGTCGGCCTCGCGAGGAACGATGTGTAGGTCACCTCTTGGTGTTGGCACCTACGCACGGCCGGGTCGGCCATGAATTAGAGGGTTCAGATGACTGTGCGCTTTTCGTCGATGTCCGCGATCGAGATTCTCGACTCGCGGAGCCGACCCACACTGCGGGTGCAGGGCACCCTTCCGGACGGTCGCACGGTGCGCGCGGGTGTGCCTTCGGGTGCGTCGACCGGCGCCCGCGAGGCGGTGGAGCTTCGGGACCACGACGTGAGCCGGTACTCAGGTCAGGGCGTGCAGCAGGCGGTCGCACATGTCAATGGACCGATAGCGGAAGCCTTGACCGGTCGTTCGTTCTCCTCGCTCGACCAGGTCGACGACACTCTTCGGGCGTTGGACGGCACGGCGAACAAGTCGCGGTTGGGTGCGAACGCGATCGTAGGTGCGTCGATTGCGGCAGCCCAGGCATTTGCACTCGAAGCGGAGCAATCACTGTGGCGGTGGCTCACTCCAGACGGAGTGATTCCACGGCTACCGGTGCCTCACTTCAACGTGGTCAACGGTGGTATGCACGCCGCGAACGAGCTCGACTTCCAGGAGTTCATGATCGCCCCGATCGGTGCGCCGTCGCTACCCGAAGCGATCCGTGCCGGAGTCGAGGTGTATCAACGACTGCGTGCGCTACTGGCCGAGCGTGGTTTCGAGACCGGGCTGGGGGATGAGGGTGGCTTCGCACCCGAAATCGCAAGGCCCGAAGATGTTTTGGCGTTGCTAGTGCAGGCGATCGAGGATGCGGGCTACACCACTGGGCGCGACGGCGTCGCGATCGCCCTCGATCCGGCCTCGAGCGAGTTTCACCGCGATGGCCGCTACCTGGTTGGCGGCGAGTCGTTGTCGAGTGAGGACATGATCGATCGCTACGCGGAGATGATCGACAAGTTCCCCGTCTGGAGCATCGAGGACGGTCTGGGTGAGACCGACACCGCGGGCTGGCAGAAGCTCACCCAAACCCTTGGTGAGCGGGTGCAACTCGTCGGCGACGACAATTTCGTCACCAACCCCGGCTTGATCGCGGAGGCCGTCGCGGCCGGCATCGGCAACGCCGCCCTGATCAAGGTGAATCAGGTCGGAACTGTGTCCGAGACGCTGGAGGCGCTCAGGGTATGCCGTGAATCAAGGTATGCCGCGATGATCTCGCATCGGTCGGGCGAAACTGACGATACGTTCATCGCCGACCTTGCCGTCGGCTCGGGATGTGGTCAGCTCAAATCCGGTGCCCCGGCGCGGGGGGAGCGCGTCGCGAAATACAACCGACTTCTCGAAATCGCGGCCTCGGGTCCCGCGCATCCGTTCGGGTTGGCGGACTGACGCGATTCGTCGGTGAGGCCTGGCCGAAGTGGTCGAGCGTCGCCGGATGTCCGTCACTGCTCGCGATCTACGGTGACATCCGCTGCAGTCGTCGCGACAAAAGCCGAAAAGCCCCATGAAGAGCTCGGTACTACGCCGCAGTAGGTCGAACCTCAAGAGGCGCGGCCTCGTTGAGGCACTCATCGGCTCGGTCCGGAAGTGTCAGCTTCAGGATCGTTCTCATCACGAACAGGTACTGACGTGCCATTGGGCCGGTGGTGTACGGCAGGTCGTAGGTGGCACAGACTGCCTGCACCCGGCGTGCGATCGCCGCGTAGCGATTGCTCGGCAGATCGGGATACAGGTGGTGTTCGATCTGATAGCAGAGATTGCCGCTCATGAAGGCCAACACCGGACCCGCGCGAAAGTTTGCGCTGCCCAACATTTGCCGCAGGTACCACTCGGGCTTCGTCTCGTTCTCCAGAGTGACCGGATCGAATGTCTCGGCCCCATCGGCGAAGTGCCCGCAACAGATGACCGAGTACGCCCAGAGATTGCGCAACAGATTGGCTATTGCATTGGCGCACAGGACACGCCGCCAGCGCGTCAGACCCAATGCAGGAAATAGGAGATAGTCCTTGGTCATCTGCCTCCCGACCTTGGCGAGCAGTGCCCTGGTGTCGGCCGACTTCTGCGCGGGTGTCGCCACCCGGTCTCGCTCCGAATCCAGGTTCTGCAGCGCGACTCCCCATTCGAAGGCGGCCGCCAACAACAGATGTCGCAGCGGTTGTAACAGATTGGCGGGCCTCCACCGCTGGTCCTGGGTGACGCGTAGGACGCCGTAGCCGAGGTCGTCGTCGACGCCCACGACATTGGTGAATACGTGGTGGCGGTAGTTGTGGGAGTAGCGCCACTGCGAGGACACCCCGACCATGTCCCACTCCCAGCTGGTGGAATGGATCTCGGGATCGTTCATCCAATCCCACTGGCCGTGGCCGATGTTGTGGGCGAGCTCCATGTTCTCGATGCTCTTCGCCGCCGCGAGCGCGACGGTCCCCAGCGTCCATCCGATTTTGCCGCGGCTGCCGCCGATGATCAGCCGCGCGGCGACGTCGAGGCAGCGCTGACCGGCTATCGCGCGACAGATGTAGGCTCTGTCGTTCGCGCCGCGTGACACCTCGACGTCGAGACGAATCGCCTCCAGCTCCACGGCAAGGGCTTCGACGTCCTCGCCGCTCAAGTGGGCGTACTCGGTTGAGTTGGCTATCGCCATGGGTGCCCTGGGCGACGGAGCAGCAGCTGGTCCGTACACATGAGCAGCGCTGCGCTGATGGTGTCGGCCCGGGGTAGCGAGCTTTCCGGGTCGCAGATTGCGAGTACCCGGGAAGCGGCAACACCTGGCACAATCGTCCAGATCGTCGAGCTGCGGGCGCAGTTCACCGAGATGCGGTGCAGAGCCGAGAAGCCCTCGGCTGCAAAGAAGTTGAGGCCGATCAAGTCAAAGATCAGCCCTCGACAACTGGTTGCTTGCTGGAGTGTGTATTCGGTGACGGCTTCGGCGTTGGAGGCATCGATGTCACCCTCTGCGCTGATGACGGCAACCATCGAGTGCAATCGACGACTGCTCAACCGTACGTCGCGGCCCTCCCATGGGCCCGCCTCGAAATCGTCGGGCGGCAATAGTGGCGCGCTGCCAGACGGTGACGCCTCGACTGCGGTGCGGGCAGAAACGGTTAATTGGGCTGGCGGAGCCATCATGGTGATCCCACGGGGACAGACGATCACCGAAGTGTCGGGATTCGGGGCTAGTGCCCCTTGGGTTCTGCGGCGGACGGCGCGACCCATTCCCGAACTGGCAGCATTTCTCTGCTAGCGGTGACGCTACACCCCCTGGGCCATTCCCGATCCTGGTATGGGATGCTCGCTGCGACGACACGAGGTCAGGCTGGGCCGAACTGTCAACACGCGAGGCAAGCGAGTAGGTTGGTCTAGGGGAACACCAACGACGCAGGTCCTGACCTGCGTCCCGTATCTTCCCACCGTGCAAGGCGACTCGCTCTGTTCGGCCTCGGTAGGCTCGATCCGCGCTCGGGAGCGCCCAGCGGAGTACGCACCTCGTGTCGAATACTGCTGCCCTGGCTGCCGAGCTCGAAATCCTGACCGCGGCACTGGAAGAACCCGGCGCGGACGTCGCGCACAGTCTGCAGTCGTTGATGCAGTATGCCGCGAACGCAGTCGCGACCTACCTGGGTTTGAGCGTCCTGGTGGCGCGCAGTGAGCCCGCCTTCGCCTTCACCGTGCTCGCCGACGGAGTTGCGGCAGAGGATGTCCACACATCGCTGCACGTGGTCGTACCAGGTCCTGGTGAACGTGGGGGTCGATTTGCGGTCACCGTCACTCTCTACGCAAGATCACCCGGAGCGTTCGTCGATCTTGCCGCTGACCT
Source organism: Mycolicibacterium hodleri (assembly GCF_006439015.1). Taxonomy (GTDB): domain Bacteria; phylum Actinomycetota; class Actinomycetes; order Mycobacteriales; family Mycobacteriaceae; genus Mycobacterium; species Mycobacterium hodleri_A. Next base: position 354,168 of record NZ_RCZG01000001.1, read on the forward strand.
GGCGTGGCTCACGAAGAGTCCGGTGAGCGACTTCGTCCTGGACCAGCACTTGGCCATCCCCGCCCCGTCGACGTCGGGGACGACGCTGGTGGGGGCGTCACTCGTCAATCAGGCGGTCGGGGTTCTCATCGGACGCGGCTATACCCCTGAAGAAGCTCGAGGGCACATCGACGCACACGCTGCGCGCGCACGCACCGACCGGCTCGACGCCGCTGAACGCATTCTGGCCTGGCCGAGCACAGCGGACGGCGATCAGGCGGACACCGGAATCGGCATTCCCTGAATAGGCCAACGTCGAGGTGCGGCCGCGGGCGGTAGGCGTCTCGTCACACCCCGCCCTGCCGGGGTACCTCAGGTGTCTCGCCCGGCACCGCGATCGGGTGCGCCCATGTCACCCATCGCGGGGGTGCCGTCGGCGAGTCCGTAGCGCAGATATACCGTGCCCTTCGGACCGGCTGCGGGCGGTTGTAGGAGGGTGAGGTTCGTGGGCACTGCGCCGCCGTCGAACACCTTCTTGCCGACGCCGAGCACGATCGGGTGCACCCAGAGGTCGAGGCGGTCGAAGAGCTTCTCGCGCAACAGGGTTTGCACCAGGTTCAGGCTCCCGACGACCTTCACGTGCTCGTGCCGGTCACGGATCTCGCGTACCGCACCAGCCAGGTCGGAACCGAGTTGAGTAGATCCGACCCATGAGAGGTCGGGTTTGCCGCGGGATGCCACGTACTTCGGGACGCGATTGAACAGCGTGGCGATCTCGTCATCCTCGCCGCCCTCCTTATTCGGCCAATAGGCCGCGAAGATGTCATAGGTCCGTCGGCCCAGCAGGCGCGTCCGTGCCCTCATACGCGGCACCCACCTGCGCGCCGGCGACCTCGTCCATCAAGGGTGCTTGCCACCCGCCGAACGGGAACCCCACCGGGTCCTCTTCAGGGCCGCCAGGCGCCTGCCCGATGAGGTCGAGGGTTGCGAACAGCTCGATGTGAATGAGGCCCATGCCTTGCTCCCGATGAGTGGTGTGGTCGCGGTCGACAGGTAGACCCGCGAGTGACGGCAAAGTCATCGCTGGCCGGACACGTCGCCGTCTGTGTGCGAACCTCTGCTCGAAACCCGTTGCGAAATAGTGACTTTGGTGGTGGCGAACCCTTGCCGTACCCGCTAGCAGGTAGATGGGTATTCTTGCCAGCGGTCGGCGGTGGTGGATGCCTGTGGCGATGTCCCACCCCACCGTTCGCGGGAGTCTTGTCACAACAAGTCACGAGCTTCCTGGAAGGAACCACCATGAAGGACTACGCCGGAACCAATGCCATCTCCCCGTCGACAGCGCTCCGCTGGCTCGGTGCCGCCGCCGTGGCCGCCGCGGCGGTGATGGGGCCGCAGGCGATGGGCTTGGCGGAAGCAGCTCCCGGGCTCGGAACAGCCGCCCCGGGCGCCTCGTGCCCGGACGTGGAGGTGGTCTTCGCTCGCGGAACATTCGAGGCACCAGGTGTCGGTGTGACCGGCCAAGCATTCGTCGATGCGCTCAACGTCCGCCTGCCTGGTAAGTCGGTGCAGGTCTACGGCGTCGACTATCCCGCATCCTTGAACTTCAGCGAGGCCGCCGACGGCGTCGTGGACGCCAGCCACGAGATCGAGTCGATGGCGGCCAACTGCCCGACCACCAAGATCGTGCTCGGTGGTTACTCTCAAGGCGCTGCTGCGGCCGCGTACACCACCTTCGACACCGTTCCGGTGGGAATCGCGCTGCCCGACGGCGCCGGGCCAATGCCCGCTGCGATCGCCCCACACGTCGAGGCGGTGGTGCTGTTCGGCACGCCAGACCGCTGGTTTCTCGACCTCGTCGACCACAGTGCGCCGCCGATCGCCATCGGGCAGCTGTATGCGGCCAAGACCCTGCAGCTGTGCGCCACCGGAGACCCGGTCTGCTTCCCAGGGGGCCTCGATCGATCCGCTCACAGCTCCTACAAGACCAATGGGATGGCCGACCAGGCTGCCGAGTTCGCCGTCGGCCAGCTCTACCCCGCGTCGTCCTGACCCCCACCGACATAGCACGCCCGGCGAAAAGCGCTCCACCTTAGTGGTTTTGGTCGCAGCGGTCCGCCCCGCCGCCGACCCCACTCCCACCAAGGCGCTCGACGCGGATCCATGCCGTGACCGTGGTCGAGGAAACTGCCCCCCAGCCAGGGGAACGGCACTAGAATTCGCCCATGCAACCGCCGGTGCTCGTCGGTCAGATCTTGGGCGCCGTTGCGCCACGCCTCGACGTCGGCGGTGAAATGTCGCCCTCGGGAGTCGGCGGCATCGGCAATTGGGTCGTGACGCTCAGCTCTCTCCTCGCCGTACTCGTGCTCGGCGGTACCGCCGCCAAGGTGGCCGGCCACCTGATGCGTCGATCCACGCCGGAGCTCATCCTGCTCCTCAATCAGTCGGCGCAGTTCTACAGCCGTTGGCCCGAAGATCGACTCGCAGGCACCCCTCGCGTCGAATTGATGGTCGAGGCGGCCAGGTGCCGTCGCATCATCGATCTACTGGAATCGCAACACGGACCTTCCGCCGATCGCGGGCCCGCGACACGCGGGCCGATAGACGGCATGCGCACCTGGGCTGCGCTGTTGCACAGCCGAATCGGAGAGCAACTGGACGCGTCGTCGAGGCCAGCATTCGGGTGGGAGACCCACCCGGCGCCACTGACCTAATGGGGCACCTGCCCGCGACGAGTGGACGGATGGATGGGTCAGGACCCGTAGCGCACGGTGACGGTGCCATCGCGGTTGATGGCGCTGCCCGTCGAAGGAGCCTGCTGGACGACTCGATTCTGGTCCTCGTCAGCGCCGGGCACGTCGCCTCCGTTGAGCAGTGGTCCCACGTGGCCGAGCCCCTTCAGGTAGGGGACCATCTCCACGTAGGTCATCCCGACGAGGTTCGGCATGGAGAACTGATTGCCCCGCGAGACTCTCAGCACGATCGCCGACCGGATCGAAAGGCTGACCCCTGCAGAGGGATCAGTCGAGATGACGTAGCCCAGCGGGCGGGTGCTGTCCACGGCGCCGCGAAGGACGACGTCGAAGCCGGCGGCCTTCAGGTTGGCGGTGGCCTCATCGACGCTCTGTCCTGATACGTCCGGCACGCGCCTCGTCTCTGGTCCGGTGCTGACCTCGACGGTGACCTCGTCGACGAGCACAGAGAGGCGACCGGCCGCCGGATTGGTCCTGATCACCTGGTTCGGCGGCACGGTCGCGGAGGCGATGGGCATCTGTCGGGTGCGGCCGAAGCCGGAGTCGGCGAGCGAGCGAATGCAGTCGTCGGCGGTCAGGTTCGAGCAACTAGGCACTTCGCGCTGCGGGGGTCCCGCGGACACGTTGATCGTGACCGCGTCACCGCCGGCCAGGGCGGTGTGCGCGGCCGGGTCGGTGTCGATGACGTGGCCATCCGGGACCGTGGGATCTGATTTCGCCACGGGGCCGCGGATCTCGAATCCGACGTTCTGCAGCGATGCGATAGCGTCCTGCTGGGTCTGACCGTGGACGTCTGGCACGCGGACCGAATGAGTACCGTTGCCGAACGAGTTCATCGCCGTCGTGAGTACGACGGTCAACGCCGTGAGCACGGCGATCACGGCTAACCACAGACGCAGCCGACGGCCCCTTCCGGACCCTGGAGAGGCGTCCCCGCCTCCCGTGCCGACGTGCGCGCTCGTCTGCCATTGGCCAAGAAGCGGCGACGCGGAAACCAGCTCGCTGGTTTCGGCGTCCGTCAACACTTTTGGTGCGTCGGGAGCCTGCCCGCCGTGGACGAGGATCAAGTCCGCGCGCATCTCAGCGGCGCTCTGATAGCGGTTTTCGGGATTCTTGGCAAGGGCGTGGAGTACCACGGCATCCAACTCCGGCGAGATGCCACTGAGACGGCGCGAGGGCGGCGCGGGATCCTCGCGCACTTGCTTGTAAGCGACCGCGAGGGGGGAGTCACCGACGAAAGGTGCTTCGCCGGTGAGCATCTCGTACAGGACACAGCCCAACGAGTACACGTCGGAGCGGGCGTCGACCGTTTCGCCGCGAGCCTGTTCCGGCGAAAGATAGTGTGCGGTACCGAGAATGGCGGCGGTCTGGGTGAGCCTGTTGCCGGTGTCGGTCAACGCGCGGGCAATGCCGAAGTCCATCACCTTCACCGCACCCGTCTTACTGATCATGATGTTGGCGGGCTTGACGTCGCGGTGGATGGTGCCGTGCTGGTGGCTGAAGTTCAGCGCCTGACACACGTCGGCGATGATCTCGATGGCGCGACGAGGCGCTACCGGCCCGTGTTCGTGCACGATGTCACGCAGCGTGACGCCGTCGACGTACTCCATGACGATGTAGGGCAGCAAGCCATCGGCCGCCTCGATCGTGCCCGTGTCGTACACGGCAACGATCGCTGGATGATTAAGTGCCGCAGCGTGTTGCGCCTCTCGACGGAATCGCAGATAGCAATCGGGGTCTCGGGCCAGATCCGCTCGTAGCAACTTGATGGCGACGGTGCGGTGCAACCGCACATCGCGGCCGAGGTGAACCTCCGACATGCCCCCGAACCCAAGGATTTCCCCGAGTTCGTAGCGATCGGACAGCTGCCGTGGGACGGTCATCGCGTTTTGGGCTCGCCAGGGCGCCGGGCGTCGACCTCGGGGCCGTGGCCAACTCGTGAGGGGTCATCGCATCGTCCTGGTCCGGACCTCGAGCATCGCCGACTAGAGGCCGCGCTCGTTCTCGCCTTCACCGCGATCACATTCCCATCTGCCTCACGCAGCTCGATTGCCGACATCGTTCGGACGGCGCGAAGGGCAACCCCCGAGCAGACCTCAGATCGTCGACGGTTCGCCACCGGTGGCCCGAAGACCGGGCCTGCGATCGGCTCACGCTGGGTACCCGCGCTGCACACTCCACCACGCGAGAGGGAGCGTGCAGCGCCCGCGCCACCGGATACAAACGTCGCACTAATATCGTCATGGCCGACCCAGGCGTTACACGACGGGTACAGCTCGCGAGGTCGGACCCGCGAGATTTGTCACGCTCGGTCGGGCAGGAGGTTGGCCTCCCGGTAACGGCGAATCTTGTCGGCGAAGCTCGCCGGAGTCGAGCGAAACCCCATGAAGCCGGCTTCCTTGCTCTTGTTCATGTCGGTCAGACACTCGATGTTTCGTCCGAGGTCACCCTCGGTGTGCCACCACGAGGCCAGCCGGGTCACGTCGGGCTCGGCGAGACCGTGGCGTTCGGCGATCGTGCGCCATACCCGGGGAGCATCCTCCATTCGTCGATCGAGCGGACGTGGCGTGCCCTCGAAGCCGACGGGTTCGACGCCGAACGTGTCGGCTATCTGCGGCCACAGCCATCGCCACCTGAAGACGTCTCCGTTGACGATGTTGAATGCTTGATCCCGACCGTGGGGATGCGTTGCCGCCCAGATCATTTGCTCGCCGAGGAGATCGGCGTCCGTGACATCCGTCAGGCCGTTCCATTGTGTCTTCGAACCGGGAAAGACGAAGGGGGTCCCGGTTTCCCGGCAGATCTCTGCGTAGACGCCGAGGGTGAGTGCCATGTTCATTGCATTCCCGACCGCGAAGCCGAAGATCGTGTGCGCGCGGTGCACACTCCACGTGAAGTCGTGGTGCGCCGCAGCGGCGAACAACTCGTCCTCTTGTGCGTAGTAGAAGTTCGGGCTGTCCAGCCGCGGCTCGTCTTCGTGGAATGGAGTGTCGGGCATCTCGCCGGTCGCATAGTCGTCGAACGGCCCCAGGTAGTGCTTGAGACCCGTCAAGAGCCCCACGTGGCGTACCGAACCCTTGGCTCCGACCGCTGCCAGGACGTTGCGGACCGTCGCGCTGTTGACGTCGATGTTCTCTGCCTCGGTGTCCCGCTTCATCCAGGCGGTGATGAATACGATCTCGGGGTCGACGTCGCCGAGGGCCTCGCCGAGGGCAACCGGTTCCAGGAGATCGGCAGCCACCGGTGTCACCCCGGGCATGGTGTTACGCGGACTGCGCGACAGCCCGTAGGTGTGCCAACCGGCATCGACCAATTGACGGCCGAGCGCTTGCCCCACGATCCCGGTAGCCCCGACGACGAGGGCCGCGCCGCGTTTCTCGAGCGACCCGCTGCCGTCATCGGTGTTGGCAGCTGGCTGGTCGGTTGGCATCGGATATCTGGCTCCTCATTCGTGGTGGAGAGTGGACATACCCCACCCAGGGGGTGACGACACCCGAACCTCGGTGATCACAATCCGCTTCTCTGCCGTCGGGAACACCGGTTGGTTGAGGTAGCGTTCTTAGAGGCACTAGATACTTGGGCGCGATGCGACGCAATGACGGCGCAGGCAAGGAGTGACAAGGTGAATCTCGGTGTGTGGGGTGATCTCACTATTCTTGCCGCGGTGATGGGATTGGCGTTCGCCGGTTGTGTGTTCGTGTACATCAGGCGGCTGGAGAACCGAACCCCCGCGGCTCTTGGCGAAGTGGTGGGTGCCCACAAGGCAATTCTCGCGAAACTGCGCAAGCGCGAACCGATTTCGCAGGATGAATTCGAGTATGCGACCGAGCTGGTTTCCGACGCACGATCACCGTTGGCACTGGCGATCCCCGCCACGCTGTTCTGCACGGGATTCTTCTATGTGGTGGGTTGCCTCTACGAGCTGCACGTGCAGGGTGGGAACCCCTCCTTCCGAACGTTCATCGGGGGGATTCCCATGCTGACCTCCATCAACATGGCTGTTCAGTTGCGCAAGGTCGCGCGGCTCCAGGGAACGTTGCGGGACGTGACCGTGACGGAGCCGCAATCGTCCGAGGAGCCGGCTGCCGCCTAGCTGCGTGGCCTGGATTCGGAACTGACCGCCGGGTCGTCGTCCTCCCACAGGAGCAGTTGACGAACCGCGGCGCGTGATCCGTACGGCTGTAGCATCCGGCTGGCGGGGCGGGGCCGCACCCTCTGTGGCCACCAGAACCAGCGCCCGAGCAGGGCGGCGATGGACGGGGTCATGAACGACCGCACGATCAACGTGTCGAACAGTAGACCGAGGGCGATCGTCGTCCCGATCTGACCGAGAATCCGCAGGTCGGCGAACACGAAGGATGCCATCGTGGCCGCGAAGACCAGACCGGCGGCGGTCACCACCGCGCCGGAACCGGCCATCGCTCGGATGATGCCCGTGTTCAAGCCTGCGCCGATCTCCTCCTGGAACCGTGAGATCAGCAACAGGTTGTAGTCCGACCCCACCGCCAACAGCAGAATGATGGCCAGCGCCAACACGATCCAGTACAGCGGGATGCCGAGAAGGTCCTGCCAAATCAGCACCGAAAGCCCGAACGAGGCGCCCAGCGACAGTGCCACGGTGCCGACGATGACGAACGCCGCCACCAGAGAGCGGGTGATGAACATCATGATCAGGAGGATCAGGCTCATCGCCGCGATGGCCGCGATCACGAGGTCGTATTTAGCGCCGTCCTGAATGTCCTTGTAGGTGGCCGCAGTACCGGCGAGGTAGATCTTCGATCCCGCCAGGGGCGTGCCCTTGACGGCCTCCTGCGCCGAGTGCCGGATGCCCTCTATGTGCGAAATGCCTTCGGGGGTGGCGGGATCGCCCTCGTGGGTGATGATCATCTGCGCCGCCTTCCCGTCCGGCGAGAGGAATAGCTTCAACCCCCGGATGAATTCGGGGTTGGTGAACGCTTCCGGCGGAAGGTAGAAGGAATCATCGGTCTTCGACGCGTCATAGGCCTTGCCAAGGGCGGTGGAGTTCTGCAGTGCCGCCGCTGACTGGTCGTTGATGCCCGAGTTGGTGGCGTAGTTCGTCATCGTCAGGTCGCGGTTGGTCTGCTGGCTCGAGATCTGCGGCGGGATGAGGGCGAGCAGTTTCGGCTGTAACGCATCCAGCTTGGCGATGCTCCCCGCAACGTCGCCCAGTTGATCGGTCAGGGCGTCGATTCCGTCGAGCGCGTCGAAGATAGATCTCAACGCAGCGCACACCGGAATGTCGAAACAGTGTGGCTCCCAGTAGAAGTAACTGCGCAGCGGCCGGAAGAAGTCGTCGAAGTTGGCGATCTTGTCCCGCAGGTCCTGTGCCGTGGCGACCGTCTGCGCGAATGCCTTGGCCTGCTCGTCGGTGATCGAACTGGACTGCTGCTGCAGCGAATACTGTCGGCGCAGGACGTTGATGGAATCGTCGATCACGTTCACTTGTTTGAGCAGGTCGGCGGCACGGGCTTGCTGAAACGGCAGGTTCTCGATTTGCGCCGAGTTTCCCGCGCTGATCTGGAATGGAATCGACGTGTGGTCCAAGGGGGTGCCCAACGGCCTCGTGATCGACTGCACCTGGGCGATGCCGTCGGTGTGGAAGACGGCCTTCGCGACCCGCTCGAGCAGAATCATGTCGGTGGGATTGCGCAGGTCGTGGTCAGCCTCGATCATCAGCAGTTCGGGATTGAGCCGGGCCTGGGAGAAGTGGCGCTCGGCCGCCGCGTAGCCGATGTTGGCCGGGGCGGTGGCGGGTAGATAAGGGCGGGCGTCGTAACTCGTCTTGTATGCCGGCAGGGCGAGAAGTCCGATGAGAGCCAAGGCGATCGTTGCCACCAGGATGGGTCCTGGCCAGCGGACGACGGCCGTCCCGATGCGCCGCCAGCCCTGAGTGCGCATCGGGCGGGCGGGTTCGAACAGTCCGAAGTGCCTGCCGATCGACAGCAAGGCCGGCGCCAGGGTCAGGGCTGCCACCACCGCAACGAGGACGCCGGTTGCCGCCGGGATGCCCAGGCTCGAAAAATAGGGGAGCCGGGTGAAGGTCAGACAGAACACCGCACCGGCAATCGTCAAGCCAGAACCGAGGATGATGTGCGAGGTTCCCCGGTACATCGTTCCGAAGGCGGTTACCCGGTCCTCACCGACGTGCCGCGCTTCGTGGAAGCGGCCCAGGATGAAGATCGCGTAATCCGTGCCGGCTGCGATGACCAACAACGTCAGCAGGTTGGTCGAGTACGTCGACAGCTCGATGATGCCTGCGTTCGCCAGTACGGCGACGACTCCACGGGACGCGGTCAGCTCGATCATGACGGTGAAGAGCACCAGGAACACCGTGGTGAGACGACGGTAGATGAAGAACAGCATGAGTGCGATCACCCCGAGCGTGATCAGCGTGGTCTTCAGGGTGCCTTGCCTGCCCACCTCGAACTGATCGGTGACCAGGGGCGCGGCGCCGGTGACGTAGGCCTTCACCCCCGGCGGCGGCGAGGATTGATTCACGATGTTGCGGATCGAGTCGACGGACTCGTTGGACAACGTTTCGCCCTGGTTGCCCGCGAGATTGACCTGAAGCAACGCAGCCTTGCCGTCGGCGCTCTGCGAGCCGGCCGCCGTGAGCGGGTCCCCCCAGAAGTTCTGAACGTGCTCGACGTGCTTCGTATCCTGGGAGAGCTTGTCAACCAAGCCGTCGTAGTAGCGGTGCGCATCGGCGCCGAGCGGCTGGTCGCCCTCGAGGACGATCATCGCCGCGCTGTCGGAGTCGTACTCCTGGAACACCTTGCCGATGCGCTTGCTCGCTTGCAACGACGGCGCATCCTGGGGACTCAGCGACACGTTGTGCGCTTCGGCTACCTTCTCCAGCTGCGGCACGAAGACGTTCGTGACTACGGCCAGGCCGAGCCAGAACAGCACGATCAGAGCTGAGAACCGCCGGATGGTCTGCCCTACCCGGTCGGTCCTCGACAGCTGCTCGGCGTGATGGGTGGTCATCCGGACTTGTCCAGGCAGTAGGTGTAGGCGTTCAAGGTGTTCACCGTTCTTTCGTCCTTGACCACGTCGTCGATCTTGATCCTGCAGCCGATCGAATCGCTGTCGCCCTGGGCGGAGACGTTGACGAAGACCGACGGTTGAGTGGTGGTCGTGTCGTAGGCCCACGGCAGCGTCACGTCGTCCGCGCGCTGCGGCTGGGCGTTGACGTCCAAATAGGAAATGGTTGCCACCGTGCCCGGCGGGCCGAATACCTCCAGGACCACGTGCTTCGGGTTGAAGGGAACGATCTCATTGGCCCCGGCGCCGGGGGTGGACGTGACGTCCTGGGAGGCGAAGATGCCGTGGACGCGGTACACCGTGAAACCCGCCACCGCGACGACCACCACCGCCACCAGCAACATCCAGCGACGGCTCAGTTGGCGTCCGATCGAAAACCGCGGCAAGCGTGGCCCTTTCGACGAGCGGAACATGCGTACGGTGGCAAATCTCCTCGCCGCCAGAAGGTCCTTAGGTCAACTAGGTTGACAGTACGATACGGGACCGTACGCCGCAACGAGTATTCGGGGCATTGTGCCGGGCGGAGCTGTGAATGAGCCGTCCGAGTGGTGCTGGGCCCACTAGGTCAAGCGCCACCGCCTGCAGTACCTGATGGGGGTCGACTCCTACCATCTCGACCAGTATGGATTGACGGTGGACGAACTCGCGCCGGCGTTCGCCGAGGACCTCGACGCCGTCGACGTCGAATTGGAGACGAACGCGTGACCAGAGCAGCGCTGTCCATCACCGACAACTATCACGCGGGTCTGGTGGTGCCCGACATGGTCGCCGCGACAAGGCGTTTGAGCGCAGCCAGTGGCTACACCTGGACCAGGCCGGTCGAGGCGTCGTTGGTGGTGACGACCGCCGCGGGTGAGATCGAGGTGCCGTTCTCGTTCGTGTACTCGATCCAGGCGCCTCATCTCGAAGTGATTCAAGAAGTGCCAGGAACCTTATGGACCGCGTCGACGAGCGGAGCGGTTCATCACCTCGGGTACTGGGTCGATGACCTCGCCTCAGCCGCCAAGGGATTGGCGGAGGCGGGTTTCATCCTGGAGGCCAGGCCGAGCGGAGAGGAGGTGTCGACGTTCGCGTACTTCCTGGATTCCGCAGGCGTGCGCATCGAAATCGTCGACCGCGCCCTATTTCCGGACTGGCCGGGGTTCTTGGAGATGATGAAGGCATGACGGTGTTGATGGTGGCCGGACCCGGCCAATACCGCTAGCGGTCGAGTGCGTCTTCCACGCGCTGCACCTTGGCGCTGAGTTGACCCGTGTAACCGGGCCGGATGTCGGCCTTGAGCACCAGGCCGACGCGGGGTGAGACGGCGGTAACGGCGTCCACCGCCTGCTTGACGACGGCCATCACCTCGTCCCACTCACCTTCGACGTTGGTGAACATCGCGTTGGTCTCGTTGGGTAGTCCGGATGCACGGACGATGCGGATGGCTTCCGCCACGGCGTCGTGGACGCCACCGGTCTCGTCACCGGCGGAGGGGGTCAGGCTGAATGCGACGATCATGGCATCGAGCCTGACACACCCGCTACTGGACGGTCGTCAGCTCAGCGACCGCTCCCGAATCGGCTTGTTCATCTCGGCCCGTACGTTGCGGGTCATGTCGTCGGCGAGGACCTCGTCAGCGCCGGCCTCGATCCCGTCGAGTACTTGACGGACTACGTCGGCGGGGTTGGACTTGGGGCTGCCGGAATACGACGACGCCATGTCGGTGTCGACCAGTCCCACGTAGACGCCCACGACCTGCACGCCACGGGGGTTGAGTTCGAGACGCATCGAGTCGGTGGCGCTCCACACCGCCGCTTTCGAGACGCCGTAACTTGCCCCGATGGGCAGCCAGGCGAGTACCGATGCGACGTTCACGATCGTCCCGCCCTTGGCGGCGATCTGATCGGCGAAGGCTGAAGCCAGTGCCAGCGGCCCGAAGAGGTTGGTCTCCAACTCCTCTCGCAGTTTCGAGGTGTCCCGATCCAAAACCGACGCTCCGCGGACGATGCCGGCGTTGTTGATCAGCACGCTCACGTCGCGTGCGGCGTCCGCCGCCGAGGCCACCGACTGCGCATCCGTGACGTCGAGCGCGAGCGCGACGACCCGCGGGTCGGTCGTGTCGAGCTGTCCTGTGTCGCGTGCTGCGGCGTAGACCTTGGCCACCCCGCGATCGAGCAATTGCGTGACGTACTCGCGGCCCATGCCGCGATTGGCGCCGGTGACGAGGACGGTCTGGTCGCGTAGTGAGGTCATGTCGTTCTCCTGAATTCCGCGCATCGGTATACCGGTTGGGCCGAGTAGGTTCATCGTTACATGTACACCGATTGGTGTACATCGCCGTCGACCGTACGCGAGTCTCCACCAGAAGTAAACCGATCGGTATACTACGGTGGTGGGCATGCACTCTGAGGCGCAACCGGCTACTGGGCGCGGCGGGCGGGGCGCGCGCCAACGAATACTCGACGCCGCAAACAGGCTCTTTTATCGGGAAGGCATCAACGCCACCGGTGTCGAACGGCTCGCCGCGGAAGCATCGGTCTCGAAACGCACCCTTTACCAACACTTTCCGAGTAAGTCAGCCATAGTCGAAGAGTATCTTCGCTACCTTCAGCAGGGTGTCGGCGATCCCGTCCACCCCGATCCCGGCCTGGCCAAGCGCAGTCCCAGGGCTCGCATCCTGGCACTCTTCGAGGCTCCGCCGGCAGGTGGCACGATGCGTGGCTGCCCGTTTCACAACGCGGCCGTCGAAGCCGCCGACGGCATGCCCGAGGTTCACGACATCGTCGAGGCGCACAAGCGCAGCTACGTCGACGGGTTGGTTGCCCTCGCCCGCGGGGCCGGCGCAGCCAACGCCAGGCTTCTCGGCAATCAACTAGCCGTCTTGTACGAGGGCGCAGCCGCATTGTCGACCTCGCTGAATGAACCCGAACCGTGGACGTACGCTCGCAAGGCCGCCCAGGTCCTGCTCGACGACGCGGTCCGGGGACGTTGAGTGTGGGCCCGCGTCAGATCGACGGTGCCCGTACGGAAAATGGTTCGTGTCCCGGGCCTTCTCGACGGCCGTCTTCAATGGAAGGGTTGTCCGATGAGCTACGAGACGCTGCTATGGAACGTCGATGAAGACGGCATCGCCACGCTGACGTTGCACCGCCCCGACGCCCTCAACGCCTTCAACGTCACGATGGCGCGCGAGCTCGAAGACGTCTTCCTGCACGAGGCGCGCGAGGACGCCGTCAAGGCGGTGGTGGTGACCGGCACCGGCAAGGCGTTCTGTGCAGGTATGGATTTGTCGGCCGGCGGCAACGTGTTCGGGCTCGACGAGTCGATCCGCCCGACGCCGACCCAACTTCGGGCGCATCTGACCGAGGCGCCGTATCACGACGGCATCCGGGACACCGGCGGGCGACTCACGCTGGCCATCCATGCATTACCCAAACCGGTGATCGCCGCCATCAACGGCGCGGCGGTGGGGATCGGCGCGACGATGACTCTGGCGATGGACATCCGGCTCGCATCGACCACAGCCCGCATCGGCTTCGTGTTCGGCCGGCTCGGCATCGTCCCTGAGGCGTGCTCGAGCTTCTTTCTGCCCAGAATCGTCGGGATTCAGACCGCGCTGGAGTGGGTGTACGCCGCGGACATCCTCACTGCGGAGGTCGCCCACGCCGGCCGGCTGGTGCGTTCCCTGCACGAACCCGACGATCTACTGCCTGCGGCATACGAGTTGGCCCGGTCATTCGTCGTCGATCGCTCGCCGGTGGCGCTGGGCCTGGCCAAGCAGCTGCTGTACCGAAACGGCGCGGCGTCGGAACCGTTGGAAGCGCATCTGTCGGACTCGCTGGCGATGTTCTACACCTCGATCGGCGACGGAAGGGAAGGCGTTGCAGCGTTCCTCGAGAAGCGCGACCCCACGTTCACCGGGCGCGCCTCCGAGCTGCCGACGATCTTCGAGGAATGAGGCGTCGAGGAAGCGCGATTCCGCGTCAATGAGCACCGAGCCATTCTTCCTCCGACCGGATGACGTCGACCCCATTCGTCAGCATCAAGAAAAGAATGCGCCGAAACACGTGCTAACGGGGTCGGCGTGTCTCGAGATATACCAGGAGGTGGTTGGGCCTCGTGAATATCCGTGTCATGGATCGGGCGATACCGCTGGTACGGTGTCATCATTAAATTGCATCGCAAGGGAGCTCGACGTGGCTGAACGCATTCTTCGTCAACTGATCGATGATATCGACGGTTCCGACATTACCGATGGCGCTGGTGAGCGGGTCGAGTTCTCGCTTCGGGGTTCGTCCTACCAAATCGACCTTTCAGAAGCCAATGTCGCCAAGCTTGAAAAGGCGCTCAAGCCTTACGTCGATGCGGCGATGAAGGTTACGGGTGCACGCGCCACCCGAACCAAGGTGAGCAGCAACGGAAAGGCATCAAAGGAGCAGCTGACCGCCGTTCGCGAATGGGCACGAGCAAACGGTCATGACGTGTCAGACCGAGGGCGAATCAAGGCCGAGGTTTTCGAAGCGTTCGAAGCCGCGCACTAAGCGCTGACCGACACTTCTTCGCCTTTCTTGCATCGGGTATGAGGAGGCATTCCGGTCACCTCCTGGGCTGGTCCGGGTCCGGTATCGGCAAAGAAATGTTTATCTCCCTGGCTGGTATTCCTTGACTGCTCCGATGGAACTCCTCGTAATCGATAAGAGATGCACAGGCGGCGTCGAATTCAGTCACGCGTGATCGCCTGATCCGGTCAATCATCGGCAGACCAAGTGATTCTGCGATCCGCAAAGTCATCCGGTCTTGGCGTTAGGTTGAGCCTCGGTGTTCTCGGCGGCACCGAACAACGCGACCGCGACCGCACCTACGACCGCACCTGCAAACGCGAGGGCAACCAGCCAGCCCAGCCCGGGCGCCGACGTGTCACCGAGCAACACCACGCCGACGATTCCGGGAATCACCGTCTCTCCCGCTACCAGAGCGGCAGACGCGCCGGTCACCGAACCGATCTGCAACGCAACGGTGAACAGGTAGAAACCGCCGACTCCAGCGAGCACCACCGCCCACGCCGCCGGATCGACCAGTACGACGGCCGGATGGAACGGATCGATTCCGTCTACCACTCGCACCGCGACCGCCATGGCCCCGAAGAGCACGCCAGCGACGAGTCCGGCGGCAACGGCACCGCGGGCGCCGAGCAGACGGAGCAGGCCGATGCCGGCGATCAGCATCGCGATCGCGAAGACCAGCACGCCCCAGTGCACGGCCGGCCCAGAGGTGTCTTCGCCGATGGTGCCCGAGGTGAATCCCAGCACGCACAGCGATATGACGACCACCGCGATCGCCACCCAATCGCGTGAGCGAAGCCGGACTCCGAGAACGACGACGCCGAGTACGGCCGTCACGACGAGGTTGGCACTCATGATCGTCTGCGCCAGGAAGAGTGGAATCAGCCGCGCCGAGACGACGCTGCCGACGAAACCGATGACGTCGAGAGCCATCCCGGCAATGAACGCCGGTGCCAGCGCGGCGCGGATGGTGGCCCTCAACGACGGCGCACCCGAGCCGGTCGAGGAGTCGGTGATTCCACGCTCGGCATCCGCGGCGGCAGCGCCGCGCGCGCCGTAGGACTGCAGGACGGTTGCCGTCCCATAGCCGAAGCAGGCCAGCAATGCCGCGATCACACCGATCAACACGCTGCCAGTATTGCCGTCCCCCGTTCGATGTGGCTGCGGATTACCCGCCGAGGATGGCCAACAGGTCCCGATGATCGGTGATGGTGAAGTCGGGCCTGCAGTCCTGGTGCACCTTGGTGCCTTGATCCGAGTCGAACATCACCGTGCGCATGCCCATCTCGCGCGCGCCGTAGACGTCGCGGTACATGTCGTTGCCGACGTAGACCGTCTTCTCGGCGGGTACGCCCATGGCGTCGAGTGCGTACTGGAAGAGTCGACGGTCGGGCTTGCGGAATCCGTGCTCGCCAGACACCACGATCGGGCCGAAGTACTGCGTCAAGTCGACCTTGTGCAGTTCCGCACGCGCGTAAGCCTTCTGGCCGTCGCTGACGACGGCGAGCGGATATCGATCGCATAGTGCCCCGAGCGTGGATCGCACGTGGGGGTACCGCTTGAGCTTGTGTCGTGACACCCCCCGGTACAGCTCTGCCAACGTCTGCGGCAGGGCGGCGATCCGGTCGGGTGGCAACGCGTGGGTGTAGTCGGTCGCGTGATCGACGACGATCGATCCCCAGATTGCCACCGCATCGAACTCGGGAAATTCCTCAGGGCTGTCGCGCTGCTGTTGCTTGAGTCGGGCGAAGTACATGTCGTGGATGGCCTGCCGCCTCAGGTGTATCCCCTGATAGTTCAGGTAGTGGCCGACGGCGCGGAACGCATCCTCGCGGTGCTCCTCGGTGCGGATGTCGACGAGTGTCCCGTTGACGTCGAAGGCGACGGCCTCCACTCCGGTCAGCTTCATGCCGAGAGAGGCTAGCTGGCCTGGAGCAGGCGCTTGGACTGCCGCACCAGCTTGGCCCGATAGTCGGCGGACACGTAGTCGTTGCGGGCGATGCGCAGAAGATTCAACGCCATGAAATAGGGCAGCCGAGAGGTGATCGACGCGAAGGCCGCGTACCGGTCGGGAAAGTGACAGCTGTACTCCCAGAGGAAGTGACCGATGAACGGCTCCGCCCTGCGTCGATCGCCGGTCGCGGTCATGAATGCATGCTGTATCTCGCCCGCCACCCGCCCGACGTCGAACATCCGGTCGCCGCGCTTCGTTCGTTCCAAGTCGATGGCGGCGACGTCCAGGCCGTGACCGAACAGGATGTTGGCAGGAGTGGCGTCACCGTGCAACCAGACCTGCCGGTCCTGCCACATCGTCGGTCGGTCGTTCCAGAGTTCCTGTAGCCACAGCAACTCGTCGACGTCCCAGGTTCCGATTCGGTCCGTGCGCCTGAGCCGGTCGACGACCTGCTCGAAGTAGTGGCAGTCGGCGTCGAAGTCGACGGTTCGGCCGTTCGCACTCCGGTTGTGCAGGGTCGCGAGGAAGAAGCCTAGAGCCTTGAGCCGCCAGAACAGGTGCGCGTCGTCTCTCTGGTAGATCGAGCGGGCGATCGCCTGACTGAACTGCTCTCCCGCGTAGAACTCAAGGGCCAGCACGCAATTGATGTCCCGGTCGAGGCCCAGCGGCCGAATCACGTGATGCGGCGATCCGACGAGGTCGAATCATCGCAACCGTTGCAGACTCTCGTACTCCTGGAGCGCTGTCCAGACGGCCTTGTCCCGGTCCCATCCATATCGGCGCCCGTAGAACTTGCAGATGATCTTCGCGGAGCTGTGCTTCTCCTCGTAGCCGTACACCTCGTTGCTGCCGTTCAGGCGGAACGCGCGGAAGACGGGTGAACGTTCGTGTACGCCCAGTTGGTCGCGCGCGATGCCACCGAGAAACCCGTGCAGCGGGTCGTCGCGGCTCACGTAACCGACGTACTTCCCGAAGACGGTGCCTCCCAAGATTGGCCTGACGGCCACCAGTTGTTCACAAGGTAGACGTCACGGGTTTCATCGGCGTGACGTGCGGGGGACGTTCCTGGTGTCCTACCCGCAGAATCGACCCTATGGATTCGAGCCCGCGGGTCGCACGCTCGGAGTAGTGATGAGGAAGGAATTGCGGCCGCTAGGGCGAGGAGACCCCATGTATGACCTGACGATCACCGGTGGGACCGTCATCGACGGCACCGGCGGTGACCGGTACCGCGCGGACATCGGCGTCAAGGACGGACGCATCGTGGAAGTCCGCCGTCGGGATGGCAACGATACGGGACTGAACGGTGACGCTGAGCGGACGATCGATGCGACGGGTCGGGTCGTCACCCCGGGTTTCGTGGACATCCACACCCACTACGACGGCCAGGTCAGCTGGGACGGCACGCTGGAGCCGTCCAGCCTGCACGGTGTCACTACGGTGGTCAGTGGCAACTGCGGCGTGGGGTTCGCCCCGGTGCGGCCCGGTCGGGAGCAGTGGCTGATCGAGCTGATGGAAGGCGTCGAGGACATTCCGGGCAGTGCACTGGCCGAGGGCATCACGTGGGGCTGGGAGAGCTTTCCGGAGTATCTGGATACGGTCGAGAAACGCGATCTGGCCGTTGACTTCGGAGTGCAGATCGCCCATGGCGCGGTGCGCGGTTACGCAATGGGCGAGCGCGGGGCACGCAACGAGCCGGCGACGGCGGATGACATCGCCGCGATGGCGCGGATCGTTCAAGAGGCCGTGGAAGCGGGGGCGTTGGGCTTCTCCACGTCGCGCACCGAAGGCCATCGCGCCCTCGACGGGGAGGTCGTCCCCGGTACTTACGCAGCGGCGGACGAATTATTCGGTCTCGGTCGTGCGATGGCGGCCGGCGGCCAGGCGGTCTTCGAGGTGGCGCCAGACGGTACGGCGGGGGAGCACCCGGATGCGCTTCTCGGCGAGGTCGACTGGATGATCCGGCTGGCCGCCGAAATCGATCGTCCGGTCTCCTTCGCCATGGTGCAGACCCAGGGCAAGCCAGATCAGTGGCGCAAGCAGTTGGACCTTGCCGGCGCCGCCGTGGACGACGGAATCAGGGTGCATCCGCAGTTCGCAGCCCGACCCTTCGGCATGCTGTTCGGCTTCCCGGGCTACCACGCATTCGACCATCGCCCCACGTTCCGCAAGCTCAAGGCCGAACTGGGGCGCGAGGAACTCGCGGAACGTCTGGCGGAGCCCGCCGTGCGCGGGGCGATTCTGTCCGAAACGGATCTGCCCGCCCAGGCGGTGCCGATGTTCGACGGGCTGTTCGCGATGATCCAGCACAGCATCGACAGCCTGTACGCGATCGGCGACCCGCCCGACTACGAGCCCACTCCCGACAAGACCGTGGGGGCGATCGCCCGGACTCGAGGCGAGGATCCGCTGGCGACGATGTATGACCTGATGCTCGAGTCGAACGGGACGGCGTTGTTGATGCTGCCGTTCTTCAACTACGCCGAGGGCAACCACGACGCGATCTACGACATGATCTCCCACCGGGCGGCGGTGTCGGGCCTGTCCGATGGCGGTGCGCACTGCGGTCTGATCTGCGATGCGTCATACCCGACTTACCTGCTGACCCACTGGGCCCGCGATCGCAGCCGGGGGCCGCGGTTCTCCCTGGAGTACATGGTGCGAAAGCAGACCCTGGACACCGCGACACTGTTCGGTCTCGGTGATCGCGGGGTGATCGCCGTGGGCAAGAAGGCCGACGTCAACGTGATCGACATGGACGCGCTGCAACTCGAGGTGCCCCGAATGGCATACGACCTGCCTGCCGGCGGGCGTCGTCTCATCCAGGGAGCCAGGGGATACGACGCTACCGTGGTGGGCGGGGTCGTCACCCGACTCCACGGTGTCGACACCGGTGCCAGGCCCGGCAAACTGCTGCGCGGTGTCAGATAGCGGTGTAATCGCGAATTTAGCTGCATCGCAACGACTTTTACCTCCGGGATGCGGTCTTACTGGTGACGTGCTGCAATGGACTCGACCCCCAAAGCGTTCGCGGAGGAGTGAGTCTTGCCAACCTACGGCTACCGATGTTCACCCTGCGGGGAGTTCGACGTGGTGCGCGCAATGGCCGAAACGGCCAAGGTGACGCCGTGCCCCGACTGTGGGCAGCCGGCCACGCGGACGTTCGGTACGCCAGGCCTACGTTCACTCGACCCCGGGGTGCGTCGCGCGTTGGACACCGGTGCACGAAGCGCTGAGAACCCGACGATCGTCTCCAGTGTGCCCGGACGTTCGCGTCGACCGACACCCATCACCCGAGATCCGCGGCACGCCAAATTGCCTCGTCCCTGACCGCAAGGAGTTCGTCATGCCCGACGTCGTGTTCACCGTCGACCAGGCTCGTTCGATGCGCGATCAGACGGTGCCTGGACACAACCGCTGGCATCCGGACATTCCACCGGCCACGCGCGTACGGCCGGGACAGTCGATCCGGGTCGAGTGCCGGGAGTGGACCGACGGCCAGATCGGAAACAACGACTCCGCCAACGATGTTCGCGACGTCGACCTGTCCCATGCCCACATGCTGTCCGGTCCGATCTACGTCGAGGGCGCCGAACCCGGTGACCTTCTGGTCGTCGACATCCTGGACCTAGGACCGGTGCCGCAGGAGGTCGGCGACCTTCCCGGGCAGGGCTGGGGATACACCGGGATCTTCGCCAAGGAGAACGGCGGGGGATTCCTCACCGATTACTTTCCCGACGCCTACAAGGCGATCTGGGACTTCGCCGGGCAGAAGTGCTCGTCGCGTCACCTCCCGGGTATCGAGTTCACCGGCATCACCCACCCGGGGTTGTTCGGCACCGCACCGTCGCCGGAACTGTTGGCGCGCTGGAACTCTCGAGAACGTGCGTTGATCGCGACCGACCCAGACCGGATTCCCGCGCTCGCGCTGCCGCCGCTAGAGGAAGCGGTCCTCGGCGGCACGGCTTCCGGCGAGACCCTGGCGGCGATCGGTCGCGACGGCGCCCGTACCGTGCCCGCCCGGGAGAACGGCGGTAACCACGACATCAAGAACTTCACCCGCGGCTCTCGGGTCTTCTATCCCGTCCACGTGCCCGGCGCGCTGTTCTCCGGAGGCGATCTGCACTTCAGTCAGGGCGACGGCGAGATCACGTTCTGCGGTGCCATCGAGATGGGCGGGTTCATCGACTTCCACGTCGACCTCATCAAGGGCGGCATGGAAACCTATGGCGTGACGACCAATCCGATCTTCATGCCGGGCAACGTCGAGCCTCGCTATTCGGAGTTTCTCACCTTCATCGGCATCGGTGTCGACCACGACACCGACACCCAGCTCTACAACGACGCAACGGTCGCCTATCGCAACGCATGCTTGAATGCCGTGACGTATCTGCAGAAGTTCGGCTACTCGGGTGCCCAGGCGTACCTACTGCTCGGCGCCGCACCCATCGAAGGCCGCGTCAGCGGTGTGGTCGACATCCCGAACGCCTGCTGCTCGCTGTACCTGCCCACCGCGATATTCGACTTCGACATCCGACCATCGGCATCGGGTCCGGTGAGAGCCGACCGTGGAAGCTGCGCCGTCTCGTCGTAGCTCCGACGGCGTCAGGCGGACCGAGGACCGCGAGTTGACGTGATCGTGGTGACGAGTTCGTCGAGCTGACCTTCCCGCAGTGGGGGTTGCTCGAGCAGGGCGGCGATCGGCTCGCCCGCCACGAAGCGGTCAGTAAGTTCGTCAAGGTCGACGGGAACGCCGACCGGGTTCGCGGCGAAGCGGTCGCTGGACATGTCTTCGATGCTCAGGTCGGCGATCTGGGTGTCGATGAACGTTTCCACCTGCAGGCCGTCGGGGTCCAGGTAGTAGGCGGACAGGGTTCCGCCATGGTGAATGGTCACAAGGGGCACGAGGCCTGCGGTTTTCAAACGTCGGTAGTTGCCGAGAAGTTCACCGAGCGAGCGCATCTTGAATGCCAGGTGTTCCAAGCCGGGGGCCAGCGAGTTCGGTTCGCTTGGCGGGACGGCCATCAGCGCGATCCGGTGATGTTCCCCGTCGTGAGACAGGGCGGCGCCGCTCGCGTTTCGGTAATTCGTCCTCATGCCGACGAGCTGCTCGTAGAAGTCGATCTTCGCGTCGAGTTGCGCCGTTCGCAGGACGACGTGCGCCAGGGTGACGGGCGTGGGGGTGTCGGTGCGAATCGTACGAACGGACATCAGGGCTCCTTGGCTGCCGGGGAAGGGGTGGCACAGACCATGCTATCCGCATTATGCAAGTCACTTGCAGAAACATGCGACTTGCCGTATTTGTGGAGACATGGACATCGAGTCGGGGCGAGTCATCATCTGCGGTGCCGGACCGGGAGGATCGGCACTGGCCCTGGTGCTGGCCAGCCGCGGTGTGCCGGTCACGCTGCTGGAACGGCATGACGACTTCACGCGTGAGTTCCGCGGCGAGTGGCTCAACCTGTCCGGCCGCAGGGCCCTCGAACAAATGGGCTTGGGTGCGGCGCTCGCGTCGGTTCCGACGCTGGCGCCCAGCGGAGCCACCGTGTTCGTCAACGGCCGAGAACTCTTCACCATGCACGCGGGGGACCCGGATGACGAACAAGATCACCTGCTGGTATCCCAACCCGCATTGCTCGCCGAGATCGTCCGCGAAGCCGCCGCGTACCCGAACTTCACCTTCGTGCCGCAGACGACGGTTCGAGGGGTGATTCGTGACCGTGACCGCGTCGTCGGAGTCTCCGCGACCCATCGTGGTGAACGGATCACCTACAGCGGTGACCTGGTCGTCGCGGCAGACGGTCGATCCTCGGTGCTGCGGCGCGCATCGGGTCTGCAGATATCCGCCGACCATGGCGGAGGCTACGACATGATCTGGTTCAAGGCGCCCCCGCCGGCGGACGTCGATCCTCGTGTCGGCTATCAGTTCCTCCAGCGGAACGGAACGGCCTTCACCCACCCACACCCCGACGGCGTACACCAATACGGATGGGCCTTCGCCAAGGGCCGCTCCGCAGAGTTGCGACGTGACGGCGGCATCGCCTGGTTGGATGCCATGTGCAGCCATGTACCCGGGAATTTCGCGGATCACCTGCGGGCGATCGGGAATGGCATCGACGCCGCATTCTTCAAGATCGTGTCCCACCATCTCGCCGACTGGTACGTGCCGGGCCTGCTCATCATTGGTGACGCTGCCCATCCCATGTCCGCCGTAGGTGGCCAGGGCATCAACATGGCGCTGCGTGACGCGGTCGTGGTGGCCAATCTGCTCGGCCCGCTGCTTCTGAAGGGAGAGCCGAATCTGGCGATCATCGATGCGGCGGCCCGCGCGGTCGCCACCGAGCGCGTGCCGGAGATTGCGCGCATCCAAGCTCTGCAGGAGCGTGGCTCGAAGGTGCTCAACCTCGAGACGAAGTCGGCGCAGTTCATGATGGAGCGTGTCCTGCCGCTGCTCGGCAAGCGCGCGGCACCCCTGCTGGCCCGCGGGGTCGGCACCACCCGGGAGTTCACGGTCGGTGTCACCGACGTGAAACTCGCGTTCTGAGTGACGGATTCGAGGAGTTGTCGTGACTGACTCAGCAGACGAAATGCCTACGCCACCGATTGGGCGGCGGGAGCGCAAACGACGGGAGACCCGGCAGACGCTGGTAGCAGCTGCTCTCTCACTGTTCGACACCAGGGGTTATGACGACGTCACCGTGGTCGACATCGCAGAGAGCGCCGATCTGGATGCCTCGACCTTCTTCCGCCACTTCGGCTCCAAGGAAGCCGTGCTCTTCACCGACATGGCGGATTTCGCCGATGGCATCGGCTCTGCTCTCGACGTGCGTCCAGCGGACGAACCGCTGCTCGAAGCAATCCCTTGCGCGATGGTCGAGCTAGGAAGTCGACGGTTGCTCGATGTCGAGTTGGAGTTCTTGCGGGGCAAGCTGACCGAGTCGTCGTCCGCGCTGCGGTCGCTATCGTCCGTTTATCGCGAACGCATGGTCGACGCACTGGCGAACGCCATCGCCAGGCGGCTCGGCACCGACCCGACCACGGATCCGGCACCGTATCTCGCGGCCACCGTCTGGGCCGCCTCATTGGACTTCTACCGTCGCCGGATCGTCGCGACGGCCACATCGGCCGAGCTCGCCGGAACGGCATCCGCCGAGCTGCTGGGCGACGTACTCGACATCGTCCGCCCGATCTGGCCGCACCTCGGATTGGCGGAGTGAGTGCCGTGACGTGTTCGTCGGGGCATCATGACGAGCTCTACGAACTGCTCATAGCGGGTTTTCACGCCCTCGACAACGGTGCCGCCGAGAGTGTGAGCACAACTGACGACTTCTCTTTGATGCTCCCGCACACGATCATCGCCGGCGCCGCTTATGACGACTTTCTCCAGTCCAGAGCCAACGCGGATTACGTCACGCGCCACTGCGTCTCCAACTTCCGGGTCTCCAACCTCCGGCTCATCGAGGATCACACGACAACGGCCACGGTCGCCTATGTCGTCACGGCGTATCGGCTCTACACAGGAGATACGACCGCCAGCGCGACGGTGGCCGACTTCGTCGACGAGTGGGTCCGGGCCGATCAAGGGTGGCGCCTTCGCTCGCGTTCCATCTCGTCCCCGTGGCCGGTCCGGGCATGACGCAGCTGTTCGACCTCGGTGGTGCGGTCGCCCGCCGCGCCGGCGCGATGCTCGAAGTCCTCGGCGGCTGCGACAGTTTGAACGAACTCATCGTCACGCAATCGCTTTCAGAGCTCGAGCACGCGCCCGCCATCGACCGCGTGCCGCTCGCGGATGTCCGGTTCGTGGCCCCAGTGCGGCCAACCCGCTTGTTCCACGTTGGTCTCAATTACCACTCACATCTCGCCGAGCTCGGGGTACCGACACCCAAGCGTCCCGTCTACGCCGTCGCCGCCAGCGGAGCCGCCCTGGCCGACCCTGACTCAAGCATCCGTATCCCATCCAGCAACCCCCACGAAATCGACTATGAAGCCGAGTTGGCGGTGGTGCTCGGAGCGTCGGCCTCGGGTGTGGTCGCGAGGAACGCGTGGAACGTCGTGGCAGGGATCACGGCGGCCAACGATGTTTCGGCCCGCGATCTGCAGCGCCTTGCGCTCGGCACCGGTGACCTCACCGCAGGCAAGATGCTTCCCGGGTTCAAACCACTCGGTCCTGGTCTGCTCACGGACGCCGCGCATGCGGGACCGATCTCGATCAGGCTTTCCGTCAACGGCACGGTGCGTCAGTCGGACGATTCCAGCCAGATGGTCTTCTCGGTACCCGAACTCATCGAGATCATCTCCCGTGATCACGCGCTGCAGCCAGGGGACGTCATCCTCACCGGTTCGCCTGCGGGTATTGGACTCGTCACCAGTAACTTTCTCCACACGGGCGACGTCGTCACGGTCACTCTGGGACCACTGCCCATGCTGCGCAATGTCTTTCACGGATGATGGCACCTTTGATGATTGGTTTCGAGGCCGCCCGCGCTCTAGTCAATACGCGGCCTGGTGCCGAAGACCCATGGCGACCGCATTGGGTATTCGGTGACGGGGCACGGGCACGGGCACCCACTATTGGCGCGGTGGCGCCGAATGCTCTCACCTCCGCTGAACAGATGGGAGTCGCGACGCCGGTGATCGGCGCGGGAGCTGGTGATATCAGCCAGACGCATGCCGTGGTGTGCGGTCGTGCAGAATTGCCTACATGGCATCGACTTTCGCCCGTGACAGTTCCGACGACTCAAGGCGCGTGGTCTTCGCCTCCATGCCGCAGTGACGCAACCGGTTCTGTCGATCCTGCTCGGCGTCTCGGTCGTAGCCGTCATCACGCTGATGATCCTGCTCATCGTCACGTCCAGGAAGCTCTCGGATGCCCGGCGGAGGCTAGAACGCGCGCGACGCGATCGGCCCACGAGGCGCCGCAGGCCGCGTGGCCTTGCACCGTTCGCGATCAGAAAGACCTGGCGGACCGCCGAGATGTTGCGCGCCAAGGGAATTGGTGCGACCGTACGCAACTCGATCGAGGACCTGGCGGGATGGGCCAGCGTAGAGCGACCCGATCTCGCGCGGTTGGCGGCCAATGGAAACGTCGTCGTCGTATTCTCCGACATCGAGGGATCCACTGAGCGCAACGAGGCGCTGGGCGATCGTGAGTGGGTCAAGCTGCTTCAGCGTCACGAGCAACTCGTCCGTTCGTCGGTCGACGAGCACCGCGGTCACGTCGTGAAGAATCAAGGCGATGGTTTCATGCTCGCCTTCGGTGATCCCGAGAATGCTCTGCGCTGTTGCGCAGACGTGCAGCGAGAACTCGCCGGAAACCCGGATCGTTGGCAGGACATCAAGGTGCGCATGGGGATTCACATGGGATCGTCGGTGCGGCGAGGCGATGACCTGTTCGGTCTCAACGTCGCGATGGCGGCACGGATCGCCGGGCACGCCGATGGCGGCGAGATCCTGATCAGTGCTGTCGTGCGTGACGCGATCGGGCCTGCCGATGGAATCGCCGTTGAGGGCGCGGAGGTCGTCGAGTTCAAGGGATTCAGCGGAACCTACGAGGTGTTCCCCGTCGCGCTCGGTGCGTGAGTCAGGCCGTTTCGGTCTCGGCGCGGGCATACCGCCGCACGGCGTCCTTGGCCACCTTGCCGTTGCTGGTCAGCGGCAGCGCATCGACGAACAAGACGTGGCGTGGGCGTTTGAAGCCGGCCACGCGGGCTCGGACATGGGCGTCGATCGTCTCCACCGAGGGTTGGTGGCCCCGCAACGCGACGACGACGGCACAGATCGCCTCACCCCAGAACTCGTCGGGAACGCCCACCACGGCCACCTGCTCAATGTCCGGATGGCTCGACAGCACGTCTTCGACCTCCCGCGAGGAGACGTTCTCTCCGCCGGTGATGATGACGTCCTTCAGTCGATCGAGCACGACCAGCCGTCCCGCATCGTCAATGCGACCGACGTCGCCGGTGGGCAACCAGCCGTCGACGGTCGTCGATGCTCCGCTCGGCCAGTACGAAGCGGCGACCTGAGCACCGCGAATCAGAATCTCGCCGATGCCGTTGTCTGCGGGAGCCACGCGGATGTGCACCTCGTCGTGCGGCGTACCCGCGGTGGCGAGGATCGACGTATCGCCTTCCGCGCCGGCGCGGTGTTCGGCAGGCCCGAGGAAGCAGACGTTGCCACCGGTTTCGGTCATGCCGTAGCCCTGATGGAAGGCGACGTCGAGCCGCGCGAGCGCCCGGCGCAGTAGGTCGGCCGGTATCGCGGCGGACCCGTAGGCGACGTCACGCAGCGTGGGCAGCTCGGTTCCCGTCTCCTCGAGGTGGGCGAGCAGGGAGTGCAGCATCGTCGGCGCCAGGGAACACGACGTCACGCCGTACCGGTTGACGGCTTCAGCGAAGGCTTCGGGGCGGAAGGCTGCAACGGGTAGCACCGTGGAGTGGACCGAGTGGTGGACCAGCATGTTGTATCCCGCGACGTGACACATCGGAAACGGCAGGAGGTAAACCCCGTCCGTGCGCACCGACCGGCCTGCGACCGTGCCGTGCACCGCCGTGGTGATCGAGCGGTGAGTGTGAAGTACGCCCTTCGGAGTTCCGGTCGACCCGCTGGTGAACAACAGCCACGCGGGCTCGTCGGCATCGACCGAATCCCCGAACGCGGCCGAAGCATGTTCCACACGTTGCCATTGCGGATCGTCGAATGACAGTACGTGCGCTAGCGACGGGATCTGTTGCACGACAACGGATAGCGGGGCCAGATAGTGTGCGTCGCCGAGGAGGATGGTCGGCTCGGCCGAGGTCAGCTGGGCGTACTGCTCCCGCGGATTCAGACGCTGATTGATGAGCGAGAGGATGCGCCCACAGCGGGGGGCCGCGTAGTAGAGCCGGGCGTAGGGCGCGCCGTTGTCGGCGATGACTGCGACCCGGTCCCCACGCCGGGTCCGCGCGGCGATCCAGGCTGCGACCGAACTGACCTGTCGGTCGAACTCGGCGAAGGTCGGGGCAGCGCCGTCGGACGCGATGATCGCCCTGCGATCAGGTGTCGCTAGCGCCGCCGAGGACACCAATTCGTGGATCAGATCGATGCGCGCGGACGTCATGTCGCCGCCAGGATATCTGCGCCGACATGCCCACTACGGTCGCGCCCTGATCGGGGAGCAGTCGCGGTCGGCCAGGGAACGAAGCTGCTTCAGCGCGAACTTGCGACCACGCCCCGCTTCGGGGATCAAGACACCGGCCCACAGGCCCTCCGCACTCGGCGTCCTACATGCCTCCCTGGCGCACCGCCAGCGGTGGGGGCAGGCGCGGCACAGCGCCTTGGCACCCTCATCCGGGACGGTAGTCCAGCGGTCAGGATCGCTTGCGCACGCGAACGTCGAGGGGTCATCGAGCACCGTCGTACCGGCACCGCCGCCAGTTTCGTGACGCTGAGCTGCGGCGATGGGTCGTCCATCGTCGTGCATGTCGAGTCCCTTCGTCTTGTGTCGCCCTCGGACAATACGGCTGTATCGCCGCAACGATACAGCCGTATTGCTATTCTCGGCGAGTGACGACCGACGTGATGTCTGAGACGACCGCCTCGTCGAAGCCCGACCGTCAGGGACACGACGAGCTGTCGACCGTCGAGCGGATCCGTCGCGCAGCGTTGGCGAGCTTCGCCCTCCATGGGACGGCGGCGACGACTCTGCGGGCGGTCGCGACGGCGGCTGGGGTCTCCCTGGGATTGGTACAGCACCACTTTGCGACCAAGGCAGGTCTAATCAAGGCCGTCGACGATTACGTTCTGGCGTTGGTCATCGCGCAGATGTCGCAGCCCGTCCCCGACTTGCCGGCGGACTCGGTGGCGGACATCGGTAGCAGGGTGACCCGCATCATCGCCGAAGAGCCCGACGCCGCGGGATACATCGGCCGCGCACTCGTCGACGGCAGCCCGCTGGGGACGACTCTCTTCGACGCCTTGATGGACGTGGGCATGACGAGGTGGCGTCACCGCGCGGAACGCGGCGAGACTCGTGCTGACATCGATCTGACCTGGGCGGTCATCAACGGGCTGGTGCTGGCGTTGGGCGCCGTCAGCCTGCGTGTGCACGTCGATCGCCATCTGCCGCAGCCCTTCACGACACCCGCGCAGCTTCAGCGGTGGCAGAACGCAACGGACTCGCTGCTGCGCGACGGATTGTTCATCCCCCCGGTCGGGGAATGACGACCGTCATACCTGCTCGCCCGCAACCCGTTTGCGGTAGCCGCTCGGCGTTTCGCCGCAGAACTGGGTGAAGGACCGGGTGAAGGAACTCAGGCTCTCGAAGCCGACTGCCGACGAGGTTGCCTGCACCGACTGCCCCGGGGCTGCCAGCAGGGCCATGGCGCGCAGCATTCTGGCGTGCAGAAGGTAAGTGCGCCAGGATATCCCGAGAGTGTCCTGAAAGAGGCGCCGCAGCGTGCGTTCGGACACCGACACCTCTCGGCTCACGTCGTCTGCGCTCACCGAGGCGAGGTGCTGCTTCGTGTACGCCAATGCGGCGGCGACGATGGGGTGCTCGGACGTCGGAAGACTCAGCGGCGCCTCGTGATCCAGCGCCTCGGACACCAATTGGGCGAGTGTTCGAAAGAAGCCGTCGGATATCCCTTCGTCCTCCGCGGAGCCTGCGTGTCGGTCGATCGGCCAGCGGAGCGCGTAGATCATCATCTCGCGGATCAACGGCGACACCGCGATGATGCGGGCCCGACCGCCCGCGTCGGAGATGAGCTCGGGGGCGAACATCACCGCGACGGTCTTCACGTCGGCGTTCATCACGGCTTGGTGTTCCAGGCCGACGGGGATCCACGCGGCTTGCTGCGGCGGGAGCAGATAGTGCGCGGAGTCGGTCTCGACCTCGACGACGCCGTGCATCGCGTACTCGATTTGATGGACCTCGTGGGAGTGCCATCCGGTGATCAGCCCGTCGCCCTCGTAGAGGTAACTGCCCGCCATGGCTTGACCACCGCGACGCAGCTCGATGACGGGCCGAGCGATCCTGGCCGATACGGCTAAACCTCTGTCCGAACGTGCAGAGACGGTCACGAGATTCGAGGGTACTAGTTGAGGATGAAGACTGACGACCTGATCCTGGTCAGCATCGACGACCACGTCGTGGAACCGCCCGACATGTTCCTCAACCACGTGCCCGCCAAGTACAAGTCCGAGGCACCGATCGTCGTCACCGACGACAAGGGCGTCGATCAGTGGATGTATCAGGGCAGGCCACAGGGTGTCAGTGGGCTCAATGCCGTGGTGTCGTGGCCCGCCGAGGAGTGGGGACGGGACCCCGCGGGCTTCGCCGAGATGCGGCCCGGCGTCTACGACGTCCACGAGCGCGTACGCGACATGAACCGCAACGGGATCCTCGCGTCGATGTGCTTCCCGACGTTCACCGGCTTTTCGGCGCGGCACCTCAACCAGCATCGCGAGGACGTCACCCTGGTCATGGTGTCGGCCTACAACGACTGGCACATCGATGAGTGGGCCGGCTCCTATCCGGACCGCTTCATCCCGATCGCCGTGTTGCCGACGTGGAATCCCGAGGCGATGTGTGCCGAGATCCGCCGGGTCGCGGCCAAGGGCTGCCGCGCGGTGACGATGCCGGAATTGCCGCATCTGGAAGGTCTGCCGAGCTA
The DNA here is from genome assembly GCF_006439015.1 of Mycolicibacterium hodleri. GTDB lineage: Bacteria > Actinomycetota > Actinomycetes > Mycobacteriales > Mycobacteriaceae > Mycobacterium > Mycobacterium hodleri_A. The sequence goes on from NZ_RCZG01000001.1 coordinate 384,112, forward strand.
TCACGACGACGACTACTGGGGCCCGGTGTTCCGGACGCTGTCGGAGGAGAACGTGGTGATGTGCCTGCACATCGGCACCGGCTTCGGGGCGATCAGCATGGCGCCGAACGCCCCGATCGACAACCTCATCATCCTGGCGACCCAGGTGTCGGCGATGTGCGCCCAAGACCTGCTGTGGGGTCCCGCAATGCGCAAGTACCCGGATCTGAAGTTCGCGTTCTCCGAGGGCGGCATCGGTTGGATCCCGTTCTACCTGGACCGTAGCGACCGGCACTACACCAATCAGAAGTGGCTGCGGCGCGACTTCGGGGACAAGCTGCCCAGCGACGTGTTCCGCGAGCACTCGCTTGCCTGCTACGTCACCGACAAGACATCGCTGAAGCTGCGGCACGAGATCGGGATCGACATCATCGCGTGGGAGTGCGACTACCCGCATTCGGACTGCTTCTGGCCCGACGCGCCCGAACAGGTGCTCGCCGAGCTCAACGGCGCCGGCGCCGACGACGCCGACATCAACAAGATCACCTGGGAGAACTCCTGCCGGTTCTTCGGATGGGACCCCTTCACGCGCACGCCGAAGGACCAGGCCACCGTCGCAGCACTGCGGGCAAAGGCCACCGACGTCGACGTCTCTATCCGGCCGCGCAAGGAGTGGGCGCGACTCTACGAGCAGAAGCAGCTCGCCAAGGCCTGATCAGCCGGCCAGCCTCGACAAGAGTTACGGTGCGTTTACTCGCCAACGAGCGGTGGAAACAGCGGCCCGTTCAGAATGTTTCGATGTGACGACCCTGAACCACCTCCCGGCCACGGTGCCCCTCGAACGGGTCGTGGAGGCACTACGCCGCGACAGCTACGTGATCATCGACGACCTGGTCTCGCCCCAGCTGATGGACGCGCTCGAAGCCGAGCTAGACCCCTTCGTCGACGCCAGCCCCGTCGGGTCGGAGGCGCATCTGGGCACGATGACCAGGCGCACCGGTGCATTGGTCGCTCGCTCGCCGCTGTCGCACGAGCTGATTCGACACCCGACGATTCTCGGGGCAGTCCGTGCCTTCCTCGATCATGCGAGCGCCTACCAGTTGATGCTCACTCAGGTGATCTCCATCTATCCCGGCGAGAAGGCCCAGGGACTGCACCAGGACGAGAACGCCTGGGACTACTTCCCCTTCCCCCCGGACTATCACGTGCAGTGCAACACCCTGTGGGCACTGTCGGACTACACGACAGAAATGGGGGCGACGCGCATCGTCCCCGGCAGCCATCTGCACGGTGCGCCAACGGAGTTCACCGATGCCGACTGCCTCCAGGCGGAGATGTCGCGTGGCTCCGTCCTGCTGTACTCCGGGAAGATCTGGCATAGCGGCGGCGCGAACCGCTCCGACCGGGTCCGCAAGGCGATCAATATCAACTACGCGGTGGGGTGGGTGCGGCAGGAGGAAAATCAGTATCTGGCCTGCCCTCCGGACGTCGCGAAGAATCTCGACGACGACATGCTGAGGCTGATCGGGTATCAGCAGGGCGCGTATGCGATGGGGTACTACCGCGACGTGGAAGACCCGATCATCGCCGTTCGCGGTGACGGCTACAGCGACAAACCGGGCGCCGACGTTTCCGCCATCAACCCACGGGCGAAGGCGGCACTGGACAAGCTCATCGCCTCGAAGACGGCCTGAAAGCGCTCTACGCCGACGCCGGCTCGTAGCGGAGCATCGTCACGCCGTCATCGGGATAGTCGGTGAACACGGGGCGCACTCGCATACCGACCCGGACGGCGTCGGGTTCGGCGTTGACGATCTCGGTGGAGAACCGCGGTCCCTCGTCCCACTGCACCACCGCGAGGATCTGCGGCACGTCATCGGCGAAGTGTGGGGACACCGCGCGATGGCTGACCGTGAACGTGTGGAGCGAGCCGGCACCGCTGATCTCGCGCCATTCCAGGTCGTCGGCCAGGGTCCCAGGGGCGAGGATCCGCGGATAGAACACGTAGCGACGTGACGAGGGCGAGTACTGAATGCGGATCTTGTGCTCGCTCAACGCATCCCAGAACGGCTTCGTGGTGGGCGTGGGGATCGGCATCGGCTTCGGAAATGAGTTGGACTTGGCACTCATGGTCTAGTCACCCTCCAGGACCAGTGTGGTCTGCTCGGAGAGGATGCCGCCGTTTCCGGAGACGAAGGCCCGATTGCAGTCGCCGACCTGCGCTTCGCCGGCGCGCCCCATGATCTGCCGGGTGGCATCGCAGACGTGGTGCATCCCGCCCGCGGTGCCGGCCTGGCCGTAGCCCAGTTGGCCGCCCGCGGTGTTCATCGGGAAGTCGCCGCGGAATGTCAGGTCGTGCTCCGAGACGAACTGAAGCCCCTTGCCCTTCGGGCAGAAGCCGGCGTCTTCGAGGCTGAGCAACGCGGTGATCGTGTAGCAGTCGTAGATCGAGACCATGTCCATGTCCGACGGCCCGAGACCGGCCATGCCGAAGGCTGATTCGGCTGCTCTGATCATGGGGGTCTGCAGGAGTTCCTCGGCGTAGGTCGGCGTCTTGTACGGCACGCGCTCGCCAAATCCCTTGACCCAGACGGGTCGGTTGCGACTCCGCTGAGCCAGGTCGGCGTTGGCGACCAGTACGGCGGCCCCGCCCAGCACCGGCATCACTATCTCCAACATGTGCAACGGCGAGGCGATCACTGGGCTGGCGAGAACGTCGTCAACGGTCAACGGCTTGTCCGAGAAGATGGCTCCGGGTGTGTGATTGGCGTTCACTCGCTGGTCGACGGGGATCTTGGCCATCGCGCGCTCGTCGTATCCGTAGGTCGCCGCGTAGAGGGTAGCCACCTGGCCGTACGGCCCGTTCTGGCCGAGGTTGCCGTAGGGGATCTCGAATTCGGCCTGAGGTGAGCCGTACCGGTTGCTGGACGCCCCGAAGTACAGCATGTCACCGAAGTCGACCGGCTTCTTCTCCGAGACGGGCGTCAGTTGCGCTGCCGGGACGACGCACAGCACGGCGTTGCAGATGCCGAGTTCGATCGCTGCGGCCGCACGCCACACCATCGCGGCCGAACTGGCACCGCCGAGATCGACGAGCTCGGCGAAATTGGCTCGGATGCCGAGGTATTCGATGATGGTCGACGGGACGAAGATCATCGACTCCTGGAGGTACCCCGTGCAGATCCCGTCCACGTCCCCGGCGTCCAGACCGGCGTCAGCAAGCGTCGACGCCGCGAGGCGAGCCCACTGCTCCAGATTGAACTCCGGCGGTCCGGTCGGACGCTTGGTGGCGGGTAGCTCGGTGTACCCGACGATGGCGGCCTCACCCTTCAGGCCCATGGCCGTTGCCCTCCTTCGCTCTGACTGAACACGGAACACCGTTCACCACTTGGGTATTGCTCGGGACATCGATCAGGCCCGGTGGGTTGAGGAGGTTGGAGTTCACTCCGGGATGTGCGTTGGCGGTGTCCAACCGGGTTCCCGCGACGCCGTGACCCCATCCGTGCGGCAGGCAGACGACCCCTGGCATGACCTCATCGCTGACTTCCGCGGCGACGGACAGGGCACCCTCCGACGTGGTGATCTGCGCGAGCTCGCCAGTGCCGACACCGATTCGCGCCGCATCGACCGGGTGAATCAACAGGGTGCAGCGTTCCGTTCCCCGCATCAACGCCGGGACATTGTGCAACCACGAGTTGTTGGAACGCAGATGACGACGGCTCGTCAGCAGGAACTCCGGCGTCCGGCGGTCGATCCGGGCGGCCAACCGCGCGACGTCATCAGCCAGGTGTGGGTGGAACAGCTCGACCTTCCCCGAGGGCGTGGTGACGATCTCCGCGATCCGGCCGCCTGCGAGCTCCTCCAATCGTAAGCCGTTGGGATGCTGACGAACTGCCTGCAGTGTCAGTCCGTCGGGCCGTTCACCGAGGCCGTCACCCCACGGGCCGAGCCTGATTCCGAGATCGACCAGCCGCGCGGGGCCGCGGTCGGCGAGTGCGGCGAAGGCACGGGCGGGATCACGCCCCGTCAACGGCGTGTTCGACTGGGTGCACGCAGTAGCGATCAAACCGCCGACGTACAGATCGTCCAAGGCGGGCACGTCGACGTCGGACACCGCAGTGCCGAAGAATGATCCCCCGAGTCTGAGAAGCAGCTCCCATTCGGTGGGCCGGTCGGGGGAGGGTTCGAACACCGCGTCGGACCACTTCAGGCACGAAGCAGTGGAATACGCCCAATACAGATCGTCGGAGTGCGGCCGCTCCAAGGGTGAGAGTCCCGGCAGGATGACGTCGGCGTGGCGGGTGGTTTCGTTCAGCCAGCTGTCCACCGAGATCATGGCGTCGAGCATGCCGAGGGCGGACGTCAACCGACGACTGCCCGGGGCTGAGATGACCGGGTTTCCCGCGACGGTGATGAGGGCGTGAATCTGGCCGTCGCCCGGGGTGTCGATCTCCTCCGCGAGGCAGCTGATCGGAAACTGTCCGAACACCTCGGGGGCGCAACGTACGCGGCTGTGGTACCGGCCGAACTGCCAGCCGTCGGCGGGCTGGTCGGGAGGCTTCATGAACATCTGGGACCACGCTGCGGGCCGTGGGAAGAGCGCGCCACCGCGGCGGTCCAGCGCGCCGACCGCGACGTTGATGACGAAGACCAGCCAAGTGGCCAGGGTGCCGAACTCCTGGGTACAGGCACCAATCCTGCTGTATAGCACCGGATTGTCGGCGTGCGCGAGCTCGCGGGCCATTCGGCGAATGGTCATCGCGTCGATCCCGGTGGTTCCCGCTACCCGTTCCGGTGTGAACGACGCGGCGAGCGCGATCACGTCGTCCAGTCCACTGACGCGATCGCGGAGATGTTCGGGACGAGAGATCCAGCCGTTCTCGTTCAACGAATGCAAGATTGCGAACAGCAACAGGGCGTCGGTGCCTGGGCGGATGGGCACCCATTCGCTCGCCCGCTCGGCAGTCCGAGTTCGGCGGGGGTCTACGACTACGACCTTGCCTCGTCCGGCGATCGCACGCAGTGACCGCATGACATCCGGGGTCGACAGCATCGAACCCTGGGAAGCTGAAGGGTTGGCGCCGAGGATGAGCAGGTGATCGGTGTGGTCAAGGTCGGGAATGGGTCCGTTCCACATGCCTCCGAACAGCAGGGCGCTGACGACATTCAGTGGCCACTGATCGACGGTGCCCGGCGTGTAGTACGCCTGCATTCCTGCCGCCTGACCGAAGCCCACGAGCGCGCCGACGTACAGGCTGAGTCCGATGTTGTGGGCGACGGGATTGCCCAAGTAAACCGTCAGCGCTCGAGCGCCATGCCGATCGATCACCGGACGCAACACCCGCTCCGATTCGGCGAGTGCGTCATCCCACGAAACCGTCACGTGATCACCGTTGGGTCGCTTCACCATTGGTAGTCTGAGCCGGTCCGGATCGTGGTGTAGCTGCCCCAGCGACACACCTTTTGGGCACGAATGACCTAGCGACCAGACGTCGTCGCGGTTGCCGCGCACGGACTGGACCACGTTCCCGGACACTCGTACCGTCAGCCCGCACATCGCTTCGCACAGGGGACACGTCACCTCGTGCTCTGAACGGTTGATGCTCAACCCTCCGGCAGGATCAGCGACACCATCACGTCGAGTCGATTGGCCATGGTGCGGTAGGTGAAGGCACTCGACTGAACTTGTAGAAGCGCGCCCCAGAACACCGTCTCCAAGGTGGCCAAAACCTCCGGCCACGCGCCGGTGCCCAGTGCAGCGGACAGTCGCCGGCGTACCTCCGCAGCTATCAGCGACTGAACCCGCGTGATGGCCGCATCGTCATTGCGCAACAGCGCCTGTGTGCACGCGACTGCCAAGCGGGTCTCGTCGGCCATGATGAGGGTGATCGCGCACAGCTGCCCGCTCACCCGAGCCTGGATGCTCGCCGTCTGGTCGACGACGAGCGGGAGTTCGATGACGCGGGCGAGGTACAACTCGGCATACATCGCATCCATCGACGGGAAGTGTGCGCGTAGTGCGGCCGGCGCGATCCTGGCACGCGCGGCGAGCGCCGGGACCGAGACGTCGGGCCGCGCACAGTCGTCCAGCATCGCTGCGGCCGCGCCAAAGACGCGACGGCACGTCAGCGTCCGCTGCGAGTGAGGGTCCCGCAGTCGGGTGACGTGTGTCACCGCTGAGCTGGACATGTGTCCAGGTTATCGGACGGGGCGGTGGTTGGCAATCGTTGGCCGTACTCGGCTCTCACATAGCAATTTTTGCGGGTACGGCGCTGAGGAACGTGGTTCTGTCCGATGCCTCACTGATCGTGCAGGTTCAAGAAAATAGACACTTGTCCAGCTCGTGATGTCGGCTTTGGGCCGCTGGGCGAACACATGACGTCCGCGAGCTGACGGGCAGAGAATGCTCGTGGGGAGCGGTCACGCCGGGAACTCATCCGCGAGTGAGCTCGGCGTAGCGCGTCACGTGGTGGTCGGTCGATCCGAACTCGTACTGCACGGCCGTGAGCCGCTTGAAGTAGTGCCCGACTCTGAGCTCTTCGGTCATGCCCATCCCGCCGTGCAGCTGCACGGCGTTCTGCCCGACGAACCTGGCGGCCCTCCCGATCGTCGCCTTGGCCGCCGACACCGCGCGAGCCCGCGTAGTGGCGTCCGCGTCGAGGTTCAGCACCGCTAGGTAGACCGCCGCCACGGACTGTTCGAGCTCCATGTGCATGTCGACCATGCGGTGCTGCAACGCCTGGAAGCTGCCGATGGATTGACCGAACTACTGGCGTTGCTTGCAGTATTCGACGGTGTCGGCGAGCACTCGCCGCATGGCGCCGACGGCCTCTGCGCACACGGCGGCGGCGCCTTCGTCGCGGGCCTGGGCGAGCGAAGGCCAGGCCTCACCCTCGCGGCCGAGCAGCGCGTCCGCGGGCACTCGCAGGTCGGTGAGAACCAAGTCCGCTGCGCGACGATCGTCGACCGTGCGATAGCCGTGCATGCGGAGGCCTGAGTCGACCCCGTCCGCATGCCCGTCGACGTCGACGAGGAACAGTGACACCCCGTTCTCCGAGCGCGCGCTGATCAGAAGGTGCGTCGCGAGTGGAGCGCTGATGACCATCATCTTCGATCCCCGCAGCACCCAGCCCGTGCCGTCGCAGTGGGCCGTGGTCGCCACGTCTAGCCAGTGCTCGCCCGACTGCTCCTCGGCGGCAGCGAGGGCAACGATCGCCTGGCCGGCGGCGATGCGCTGGAGAACCTCGGCGGCCCTGTCGCCTCCGGCCCTGCTGAGGAGGCCCGCGGCGACCACCGCGGTGTCCACGAAGGGTTCGATGACCAAGGCGTAGCCGAGCGCCTCCGCGATCACCATGACCTCCACGGGTCCGCCACCGATGCCGCCCGCATCCTCGGTGAGTGCAGCGCCCAGAATGCCTAGTTCGTCCGCGAACGCCCGCCAGATCTCGGGCTGCCAACCGTCTCCGGTCTTGGCGGCAGCGCGGCTGCGGTTGAGGTCGTAGCGCGCCGCGAGGAACTTGGTGAGGCCCGTGCGAAGCATCTCTTGTTCGTTGGAGAGTCTGAAGTCCACTTAAAGGCCCAGCGCTGCCTTGGCAAGGATGTTGCGTTGAATTTCGTTGCTTCCCGCGTATATCGATCCAGCGCGATCGTTGAAGTACCGGAGGGGAGCAACGGCTTGCCACGGTTGTCCGCTGACGTAGTCGTCGGGCGGCGGCTCGTACTCGGCGATCGGCCCGCCCGGTCGGGTCGCGTGAGGTTGATAGGCCCGGCCACGTGGGCCGGCGGCCTCCATGCTCAGTTCGGTGAGGGTCTGACTGAGTTCGGTCGTGAGGATCTTGAGCATCGATGACGCCGGGCCGGGGTGGCCGCCGCCCGCCAGGGCAGCCAACACTCGGTATTCGAGAATCTCCAGCACATCGGTGCGGATGCGGGCGTCAGCGAGCTTCCGCGAGAAGGCCGGACAGTCATGAGGCGACCCCCGTCAGGACCCGGTTGGGCCGTTGCGGCGGCGGTAACCTCCTCGGCCATCACCTGAAGTGCGGGCGCACTGGCGCCGCCGCCCCGCTCGAACTCGAGCAGGTACTTGGCGACCGTCCAGCCATCGTCGACGTCACCGATGACATTGGTCTTCGGAACGCGCACCTCGTCGAAGAAGACCTGGTTCTGAATCTCCTCGCCGGACGTCATGACGAGCGGTCGGATCTGGATGCCAGGCGAGGTCATGTCGATGAGCACGAACGTGATGCCCTGCTGCTTCTTCGCGGCACGCGACGTACGGACCAAACCGAACATCCAGTTCGCCTCCCGAGCATGAGTCGTCCAGATCTTGCTGCCGGTGCATACCAGATCGTCGCCGTCGTCGACCGCGGCCATGGACAGGGCGGCGAGGTCGGACCCTGCCTCCGGCTCGGAATAGCCCTGACAGAAGAACACCTCGCCGGTGAGGATTCGTGAGAGGAAGTAGTCCTTCTGGTTCTGCGTGCCGTACTTGACGATCGCGTGTGCAACCATCCGAATTCCCATGGGCGACAATGACGGAGCCCCCGCGAGGGTGGACTCGCGGCTGAACACGTAGTGCCGGGTGAGGCTCCAGTCACAACCACCATGCTCGAGCGGCCACGCCGGTGCCGCCCAACCGCGTTCGTGCAGGATCCGCTGCCATTCGAGGCTCGCGCCATGGTCGCTGTAGACGCTGGTCATCAAGCGGCCGGACCGTCGAAGTTCCGGTGTCAGCTTCTCATCGAGGAAGGTGCGCACCTCATCGCGAAATGCGATGTCGGTCGGCGACCACACCAGGTCCACTATCGTCCCCCGTCGTTCGATGCCGGTATTGGAGACAGTAAACCTAGTTACCCAACTGCGGTCATCAACGGGTCACTGGGGCAGGTTCTGGCGATCAGCGGCCAGGGCCAGGAACTCGCGGTAGTGGTTCAGCGACTCGTCGGCGATGATTCCCGGCAGGTGCAACTCCCACGTCCGGGCGATCCGCGCGCGGAGGTCTGTGCCGTCAGTCAAGGCGCTCGACAGTAGCTCGGCACCCAGCATCCCTCCGACCAGGGCAGCGCTGGTCGTCTGCGCGTCCACCGAGGAACGAAGATCGCCCTCCGCGCTGGCAATCTCCATGCGCTCCACCATGTCGTCGAGGAGCATCTGGAAGATCTTCTTTGCTGCCGGGTTGAAACCGCCAAAGGTGCGAAGTAGCCGAGCGCTCGCGCACGCGACTCGGTCGCTGCCCAGCACGTCGGTCACGACGAAGGACCCGCTGATGATCTTCTCCATGGCGGGGGAGCCAGAACTGCACGCCGCGCGAAACGCGCCGAGCAGACTCTCCGAGCCCTCCTCGATGATCGCGGTCGCGAGAGCTTCCTTGGAATCGAAGTGGTAATACAGAGCGCCCTTGGTCAACTCGGCGCGTTCGATGATGTCGCCCAGGCCGGCCGCGGGGTAACCGATCTCGTTGATCAGGTCGACCGCGGAGTCGACGATCTTCCTACGTGTCGCCTCGGATCGAGCCTGGCGCACCATTTTCCAGTACCTCCGTCGAACCATCCAGGTGGCGGTCGTTATGCGGCATCATAGTTCGTCGACACCCAGGGCGCGGCATTCTCGTTCGCGAGTACCGACCGCCCGGTCCGTGAAGTCCCGCAGGTGAGGAAGTCGGTCCGGGCGCGCGAACCCCGTTAGGGCAAGCACGAGAACTGCGTCGAAATCCCCAGCGGTGAACCGCTCGGCGCGTCGACATTACTCGTCTGCCGGTTGCGGAGGCGCCACGAAGTCAGCAGCAGAGCGACCCGTCATCGCGGCTCGGGTCGGGGAACTCCTTCGCATACCTATTCAGATACCTGTTCGAATACCTATTCAGACGCGTCTCCGCAGGTGTCGTAGTTCACATTCGTTCTTCGGTGGCCGGGCGAGTCCACGGGCGTGCCGACGAGTTGCCATGGCGTCTGGTCACTTAGGTAGCCAATTTTGCTCGAGAGTTCCTCGTGACCGAGTACTGCATTTCATTCCAAAAGTATGTAAAGTACCGATCGTGAACAATCCCAGCCTGGCGCAGGCCTTCCGCGCGCCGGGCAATGGCGGTCGGTTGATCCCAGCTCGTGCCGGGTGGGCGCTTCTTCGCGCAGAGCGCGAGGGGACGCCGAGGGCAACCCATGAATTATTCGACAAGTTATCGCGGGGTATTTGACGCCAATGTGGGATATCGAAGTCGACATTGCGGTCATCGGCGCAGGTATCGGTGGCCTGGTGAACGCCATTGCGACGGTGGACGCAGGTGGCGAGGTGCTGGTTGCCGACGCTGCTACTCCTGCGTGTCGCTCTGACGCGGCGCCGGGGGCATTGCGCGAACGTGTCGGTGCGAAGCGGAATTGGCTGAGTCGCGACACGGTCGACGTCGAGACCAACGCATTCCTGGCGGCGATCTCGGAGGGACTCTCCGAATCGGATGTCGTTCGAGACATGCCGGTGCCTCGTCGCGTCGCGCGCAATCTATCGCGTGACGAGGCGTTCGGGCGGGTCGAAACTTTCGTGGGATCACGGTTGACCGCATGGGCTGCGCAGTGCGTCACCTCCCCGTATGGCTTGCTGAACACCAGCATGTGGGACTGTCAATCGATCACGATGCGCTCCGATGATGGTGAGTCCATCGAGGTGCAGTCCATTGGCGCGATGGAAGTAACGGCCGGCTTCGATGAGAATGCGCTGCACCGGTGGGTGAGCGCGGAGGCGCTGGAACGTGACATCGAGGTTCGCGCCGCCAACACGCTGGAGCGGATCGTGTTCGAAGAGGGCGTGATCGTCGGCGTGGTGCTGGCGACTTCGGACGGACCCTGTGCGGTGCGGACGAGGGCAGGTGTCACCCTTGCGCCCGGAGATCACGCCCCAGTGGTCGATGATGGCGCCGCGTGGGCCGCGGGTAGTCGGCTGCAGGTGTGCGTCGTCGGTCGGACCGCGAGCCGATTCGGCCGCGTCGAACTGCTGGCAACAGAGCCTGCGGCGCCACCCCGACCGATATGCACCGGTTCACGGCGCCAACTACGCAACGGTCTGCACGACGCTCGGCAGCCGTCCCTAGAGGGTTGGCGCTGCGGAAAAGTGCACGGGTACCCGACCTTTGGCCAGTAGCGAGGCCATGTCCTCGCCGATCAGCGGCCGAGACAGCAGAAACCCCTGCGCGCGGTGACAGCCGTGGTGTAGCAGCGTCGTCGCAGCGATCTCCGTTTCCACGCCCTCGGCGACGAGTTCCAATTCGAAGGCCTCGGCGAGTGCGATGACGGCCCGTACGATCGCGAGATCGTCGGGGTTTGAGCCGAGGTCTGCGACGAAACTCCGGTCGATCTTGAGTACGTCGACCGGTAGTGCCTTCAGATGGGACAGGACGCTGAAACCGGTCCCGAAGTCGTCGATGGCGAGCAGTACGCCGACGTCCCGCAGACCCGCCAGTGTGACGCTGGTGGTCTCGATGTCTTGCACGACGACGGTTTCGGTGATCTCCAGGCACAGTGAGCCACGCTCGAGGTCGAACTCGCGCATGACCGCGGCCACCGACTCCACGAAACCGTCCGTCACCAGTTGGACGGGTGACACGTTGACCCGCAGGACGATTCCGGCCGCGACGCCGAGCGCCCGCCACCGAGCGAACTCCTCACAGGCGGTGCGCAACACCCAGCGACCTAACTCGCCTGCCAGGTTGATCGATTCGGCGACGGCGATGAACACCGCGGGTGAGACCAGACCTCGGGTGGGATGGTTCCATCGCACCAGCGCCTCGGTGGCCAACACTTCGCCGGTGCGCATGTCGATCTCGGGGAGGTACTGCAAGAACAACGCACCGTTCTCGATGACGTCTCGAAGATGCAGTTCGATGTCGTTCTGGTAGTCGGTCCGCAGCGCCATCTCGTCGGAGAACACCGCGATCTGGTTGCCGCCGGCGCCCTTGGCGGTGAGAACGGCCTGGTCGGCGCGGCGGAGCAGGTCCGAGGTGGTGTCGCGGCCGGGGGTGCCCAGACCGACACCGATGCTGACGGTTCTTGTCAACATCTCCCCGTCGATCACCACGCGCTCGCGGAGCAGTCCAAGGAGCCGCTTTGCGAGCTGTTCGGCGTCGACGCTCGACATCGGCGCGCCGGGGATCACGACGAACTCGTCGCCCCCGAGCCGCGCGATGAGGCTCGAATCCCCGGATTCCCCTTGGAGTCGCTCAGCGAGCACCCGGATGAACCAGTCGCCGACGTTGTGGCCGAGGTAGTCGTTGATGGTCTTGAGGCGATCGAGGTCCAGGTACAGCGCCGACACGGGACCGGGACGGCCGGCCTTAAGTCTGGCGTCGAGATGGTCGATCAGTGCGCGCCGATTCTGAAGACCCGTGAGATCGTCGTGTTCGGCGAGGTAACGCAGACGCTCCTCTGCCTGCACGCGGGCCTGAACCTGGGCGAACAACGACGCAATGGCCTCGAGCGCGTTGAGTTCGGCGGGCTTCCACTCCCGGTCGCCGATCTTCACGAAGCCGAGCACGCCTGTCGTGAGATCACCCGACACCAACGGCGTCCCCGCCATTGAGGTCTGGGGAATCCTGCGACCCTCCTCGATCCGTTTCTGGTAATCCTCGTCATCGGGACGGAACACCATCGGCTTCTTCGCGGTCTCTGCAAACGCGAAAACGGGATCCGCGTCCTCGAAGTAGACAACCTTGAGCGGGTCGGGATCGGGGATGTCCATGCGCGGTGGCCACTCGGCGATCAGGATTGACGCGCGGATGGAATGGTCGTTATAGCGCAGAAAGCTGACGTCGACGTCGAAATACTCGACCAGGAGAGCAAGCACTCGTTGAGACACGCTGACCGAGGTGGCCGCGTTCGTCGCCATGAGCTGGCCGGCGACTGTGGTTACCAGCCGGTCCAAGCTCAACGGCGGCGTTTGTTCGGGCACTGACTTAGGGTAGCGGTGAGGAGCATATATTGACTCTCCGTCGGCGGCTCCGGACCGTGCTGGGTGACGCGATCGACAGGCGCAGTACCAGGACGAGGGCCTCCTGGGCGTTACCGGCGGTCCCCGTCACCGTGCAGAACCGCGATCGCAGTTCCGCCAATTCCTCGGCGTGCTTCGGCGAGACGTCCACCAATTCCTCGTCGTTCAAGGCGTAGAGGAAGGGGGGCGAGATCGGCGCCACGGCCAAGCCAAGCTCCTGTGCGGCAATCCACGTCGCCTCGACCGCCGATCCGCCGCGTGCGTAGTCGACGAGGTCGTGGCCTGGTACGCAGAGGACCGCTACTGCCGAGCTAGCGGTGAGTCCCGCGGCGGTGTCGTCGCCGAGAACCGTCCCGCCGTCCCAGACCGCCAACTCCGCCATCACGTCGGCCCGACGCAGGATCTCCAGGGCGACATCGCCTGTGGGGCCCAGCTCCAGGCTAAGGACGTCGATGCCCGTATCCGGGTCCTCATCGCCCGGCCATCTAAGCTCCGAGATCATCTCCTCGTGCAGTCTGGCGGTCAGATAGCGGATGCGGTCGGCGGCGGCGAAGATGCCGGCGATTTCGTCGATGTCGGCACGGGACGTAATCAATTGCAGTCTTGCGCCTTCTCGTTGTGCGGTCTCGATGAGACGATCGCCGACGTCCGGGGGCAGCGCCGCGCCGTTGCCGCGGTTGCGGTTGGTCTCGCGACGTAACATCGCGTCGTACGACGGAGCCAGGTTGTCGTCGATGCCCTCGGTCAGTCGTATCCGGGCCGTCAGCGGGCACGGGCTGGCTGCCTCAACGAAGTCGACCTGGCTCACGGCACCGTGTGCGGCTGCCGCCACCCGGGCGTTGTATGCGGCGGCGCCCAACGCCACGGCACTTCCGCGCCGCCCGACGTCGATGGTCGACGTGCGATCGGGGTCCAGGGCGATGGCGACCCCGTCGGGCAACGCGTCGATGGTCCATGGCTGGACGTTGCCGCCCGACGGTGCGCGCACCGCAGCGTTCACCATGGAGGCGATGAGATCGTCGGACTCCGCGGACGCCGCTGGGGTGCGATCGGTGTCGACACCTACGAGCGCGGGCGCTTGGCTGGGCGTTGCGATCCGGTCGAGCGCCGCGCCGACGTCCAGGCGAATGCGGCCCGACGACAGATCTTCGCCAAGGCCGATTCTGCGGACGGCCTCCGCGACGGGGCCTGCGCCGAGCGTCACGTCACCGGCCAGCTGAGGCCACGTGACGACTGCATGACCCACCTCGAGAAGGGATGCCGCGGCCCGCGACGACAGTCCACCGACCTCTATGAGTCGGAGCACGTACGGGACCTTGTCACTAGCACTCAAGTCCGCCAACGTCTCTGGGTCGACGTCGCCGAGCAGGCCGTGAAAGATCGGACGGTCGGGTTCGAGGTCGAACCGTTCGACATCGATGAGTCCACGATCACTGGTCGCCATCAGGACTGGCAGCCGGTGCGTCCGCGCCGATCGTCGTATACCGACCTTGAGGTCGATTGAGTCGCATTCCTCGACCACGACGTCGAGGCCTTCGAGGAATTCGTCGATATCGTCCGCGGTCACCCCGGAGCGGAAGGTCCGGACCGTCAGGTACGGGTCCACCTCGGCGATTCTGCGGGCCGCGGCGGTGGCCTTGTTGAGGCCTAGATCGAACACGCCGGCCGGCACTCGGTTCAGGTTGGAAAGGTCCAGTTCGTCGTAGTCGGCGAGCCGCATCTCGCCACAGAGGCCCTGCAAGGCGAGCGTGTGTGCGATGACGTGGCCCGCACTGAGTCCGATGACGCCGACGTGCAACCGCCCGAGACGATCCTGCTCATCGGCCGTGATCAGATTCCGGTTGCGATCCAATCGGAGCCGGCGAAACGACCGCGGGCCGATGATCTTTACCACCGCGCGACGCCACGGGTAGTAGGCGAACCGAGGTGACTCCTCGAGGACTTCGGCGTCGACATTCGGACCAAGCCGGTTGAGCGCGGCGCTCTGGGCAGCCCACGAGTCGACGAACTCGATCCTCGGGTCGGTCTGCAGCTCGGCCAGTCGTCGCGCGTCCTGGCCCACCGCGGCATCGAGAATCTGGGCGGCGCTGTCAGAGGCGGCGTCTATTGCCGTCACAGCGCGGCCGCGCGGCTGACGTGCTGAGACTCGGCCTGCGTGGCGGCGATTCGCATCTCATCAAAGATTTTCGGGAGTTGTTCTGGTGCTGCATGATTGGCGAAGGTACGCCGGTCCCACCACATCATCTTCGTGCGGTATCGCTCATCCGGATACGGTGTCGCGGCAATGGGTGCCACCACGGCTCCCGACGTGCGCCACCGCTCGAGCACGTGAGGAGCGCAGGTCGCCACGCCGAACTGGACGTCCAATAACGCCATCGCATGAAAGATGGTGCGCGCCAACGCATACGACAAGCGTCGCGCGCTGTCCCGGTCGTCGGTGGTCCACGCCGTCTTCATTTCGAGGACGCCGAAGGGCACGCGATCGTTGATCATCTTGCGCACGGCGGGAAGTCCCGGCTGTCCCGACCACTCGATCGTCGCGTGGGAGTCGTCGGCCGAGGCGAGGGGCCCCTTGGCGCGAAGTCCGCCGATGACCCGTCCTGACGAGTCGAGGGTTGCCCAGAACATTGCGGTGTCCGAACCGTCCGCGATGGCGGCAACGTCGATGGCCCGTTCGACGCCGTGGCGCCGGTAGCTTCGCTCCGCGCCACGGAGGTACTCCTCCCACAGGTCGCGATCCACGTCGGGCCGTGACACCACCATCATGCAGTCTGCCTCGGCGTCCCACCAGCTGATGTTCTCTGCGAGTCCGCCGTCAGGAGGGAATCCGAATTCGATCGGCTGGGGGTGCATTTAAGCCTCATTCATAGGGCAGCCGGTGAGTCGGTGAAGTCGTCGCTGGCCGCGGTCATTTCAGGGGGGTGATAAGTCGTGCGAAATAAGTATCAGTCCCACGGCGATTCAATCCCAGCTAGGCTTCGAATGTTTTCTGAATTATCACGATCACCCGCCTACCTGCCACGATGACCGGCTAACCGCGGGCGAGTTACGGCAATGTTGATTATTTTCATCGATGCAGCTTGTTGTCATCTGCTACGTTCGGTGGCGAATGGCTGCCCAGTCCCAGGCAAATTAATGCCCATGGCTGTCATTGTTTTGGCCACTCGACGATTACGGTGCACGTCTGGGCGCATTCGGTGATCAAGGTTCATTGAGAGGAGCGAGCGTGAAGGTTTTCAGCGATCTAAATGAGTTTGCGGCGGCACTCGGCAGCCAACACGGACCCACGGACTGGATGGAGATCAGCCAAGACCGGGTGGACCTCTTCGCCGAGGCCACCGACGACCACCAGTGGATCCACGTCGACCCCGAACGGGCTGCCGAAGGACCGTTCGGTGCGACGATCGCCCACGGTTTGCTCACGCTGTCGCTGCTGCCGCACTTCTCCCATCAGCTGTACCGGGTCGACAACATCGCGCTGGCAGTCAACTACGGCTATAACAAGGTTCGGTTCATCACACCGGTGAAGGTGGGCGCGAAGATTCGCGCTCGGGGCGAAATCACCGCGATCAACCAACTCGATGGGGCGGTGCAGGCGACCACGATGATCACCGTCGAGATCGAGGACTCCGCGAAGCCGGCCGCGGTGGCGGAGTCGATCGTCCGCTACCTTGCGTGATTCCGGAGACGTGATTCTGGGGGCGGCTAGCCCCTCCGCTGGGCCGCCTTGACGAGGCCGCCGCCGATGATGAGCCGCTGGATCTCGCTGGTGCCCTCGTAGAGCCGGAGTAGCCGGACGTCGCGATAGATCCTCTCGACGGGCACGTCGCGCATGTAACCGGCTCCGCCGTGGACTTGAACCGCGAGATCGGCCACCTTGCCGACCATTTCGGTGCAGAACAGCTTCGCCGTCGATGGGGCTATCCGGCGATCCTCGTCGGTCAGCCACATCCGTGCGGCGTCGCGGACCAGCGCGCGACCGGCCATGACCCCGGTCTGCATATCGGCGATCATCGCCTGGACGAGTTGGAAACCGCCGATTGGCGTGCCGCCCTGAGTCGCCGCGGCGGCATAGCTCACCGACTCGTCGAGTGCGCGCTGGGCGGCGCCCACCGATAGCGCGGCGATGTGGATCCGTCCGCGGGCCAGTGACGTCATCGCGGCTCGGTACCCCACGTCCACGGCACCGCCGATCAGCGCATCATCGCCGACCCGCACTTCGTCGAGGTTGACGTCGGAGGTCCAGGCGCCCTCCTGGCCCATCTTGGCGTCCTTGGCCCCCACCTCCACGCCGGCTGCATCGGCGGGGACGAGGAACACCGCGATGCCGGGGCCGTCCGCATCGGCGGGGCGGGTGCGGGCGAAGACGATGAAGAGGTTGGCCGTCGGCGCGTTGGTGATGTACTGCTTGCGCCCGGTGATCACCCACGTTCCATCGCTGTCGCGAACTGCCTTGGTGCGCAACCCCGCTGGATTCGATCCGGCGCCCGGCTCGGTAAGCGCGAACGATGCGACGACATCGCCCGACGCGATCCCCTCCAGCCAGCGGGCCTTCTGGTCATCCGTGCCGAATCCGACCAGAACCTGACCGGCGATCCCGTTGTTGGTGCCGAACATCGAGCGCAGGGCGAGCGTCGTGTACCCGAACTCCAGGGCCATCTCGACGTCTTGGGCGATGTTCAGGCCGAGCCCGCCCCACTCCTGCGGGATCGCGTAGCCGAAGAGCCCCATCTTCTTCGCCTGATCGCGGATGTCGTCGGGCACCGCATTGCCGTTCATGATCTCCAACTCGCGCGGCATCACCACCGAGCGGACGAAGTCGCGCGTCGCGTCGAGGATGTCCCGAAAGTCCCGATCACTCACCTGAGTGCCGAGGGTGTGATCTGTCATGGCCGGGCTTCTCCTGACGGGGAGGGGATGGTTTGATACGAGAAATATCATATTTTATGTTGGATCGGACGCGAGGAAGGACGGGTATCAGATGCCATTGCTCCAGGGACGGACCGCGGTGGTCACCGGCGGCGCACAGGGAATCGGCTTCGCGATCGCCGAGTGCTATGTCGCCGAGGGTGCACGGGTGGTGCTCGGTGATCTCGACCTGGCGGCCACCGAGGCCGCGGTCGAGAAGCTGGGCGGACACGAGGTGGCCACGGCGGTGCGGTGCGACGTGACGAACGCCGCCGAGGTCGAGGCACTCATCGCGGCGGCGGTGGACACGTTCGGGAGCCTCGACGTGATGGTCAACAACGCGGGTATCACGCGGGACGCCACCATGCGCAAGATGACCGAGGAGCAGTTCGATCAGGTGATCTCCGTGCACCTCAAGGGCACCTGGAACGGCACCCGCAAGGCCGCAGACGTCATGCGGGAGAACAAGAGCGGGGCGATCGTCAACATCTCGTCGATCTCTGGCAAGGTGGGCCTCATCGGTCAGACCAACTATTCCGCAGCCAAGGCGGGCATCGTCGGCCTGACCAAGGCGGCGGCCAAGGAGGTCGCACATCTCGGCGTGCGGATCAACGCCATTCAACCGGGACTGATCCGCTCGGCGATGACGGAGGCCATGCCGCAACGGATCTGGGACGCCAAACTGGCCGAGATTCCGATGGCCCGCGCCGGTGAGCCTGAGGAGGTAGCGAAGGTCGCGCTCTTTCTCGCCTCGGACCTGTCGTCGTACATGACCGGGACGGTGCTCGAAGTAACTGGCGGCAGGCACATCTGATGGTTGAAGCGGTAATCTGCGAACCCGTCCGTACGCCAATCGGCCGTTACGGCGGCATGTTCACGTCCCTGACCGCCGTGGAACTGGGCGTCGCGGCGATGCGCGGGTTGTTGACGCGCACGGGCGTCGCGCCGGATGACGTCGAGGACGTGATCCTCGGGCACTGCTACCCGAGTATGGAGGCCCCTGCGATCGGCCGTGTGGTCGCGCTCGACGCGGGCCTGCCGGTGACCGTGCCCGGCATGCAGATCGATCGACGCTGCGGATCGGGGTTGCAGGCCGTCATCCAGGCCTGCATGCAGGTGGGCGCCGGGCAGAACGACCTCGTCGTCGCAGGCGGCGCGGAATCCATGAGCAACGTGGTGTTTCACTCGACCGACATGCGGTGGGGCGGTTCCCGGGGCGGGATCACGGTGCATGATGCGCTGAACCGCGGGCGGACCACGGCGGGCGGCCGCGACCATCCGATACCCGGCGGCATGATCGAAACCGCCGAGAACCTGCGCAGGCAGTACGGAATTCCACGCGAAGAGCAGGACGAGTTGGCGGTCACCTCGCATCGTCGGGCCGTGGCCGCACAGAAGAACGGGCTGGTGGCCGATCAGATCATTCCGGTCACCGTGAGCAGCCGCCAGGGCGAGGCCGTCATCGACACCGACGAGCATCCCCGTGCGGATACCTCCGTGGAGTCTCTTGGCAGGCTCAAACCCATTCTGGGACAGCATGATCCGGACGCCACCGTGACGGCGGGCAACGCCAGTGGGCAGAACGATGCGGCGTCGATGTGCATCGTGGCCACCGCCGAGAAGGCTGCCGAGCTGGGATTGAGGCCGCTGGTGCGGCTGGTGTCCTGGGGCGTGGCGGGCGTGCCGCCGAACATCATGGGCATCGGCCCGGTGCCTGCGAGCGAGTTGGCCCTGGCCAAGGCGGACCTCTCACTCTCCGACATCGATCTCATCGAACTGAATGAGGCGTTCGCCGCGCAGGCCTTGGCGGTGATGCGGGAGTGGAAGTTCACCGAGACCGATATGGAGCGCACGAACGTACAGGGTTCCGGCATCTCGCTCGGTCATCCAGTGAGTGCCACCGGCGGCCGAATGCTGGCGACGCTGGCACGTGAATTGCATCGGCGCGATGGCCGTTACGGGCTGGAGACCATGTGCATCGGTGGCGGCCAGGGGCTGGCGGCCGTCTTCGAGAAGGTAGATCAGTGACCAGACTTGCTCAGACGGCCGGGCTCACCGAGGTCCAAACCGAGATCGTCGCGACGGTGCGGCAATTCGTGGACAAGGATGTGATCCCGCACGCCCAGGAACTCGAGCACGCGGATGCCTACCCGCAGGCGATCGTCGACAAGATGTGCGACATGGGCCTGTTCGGGTTGATGATCCCCGAGCAGTACGGCGGGCTGGGGGAGTCGCTGCTGACGTACGCGCTGTGCGTAGAGGAGCTCGCACGCGGGTGGATGAGCGTGTCGGGTGTCATCAATACGCACTTCATCGTGGCGTACATGATTCGCCAGCACGGCACCGACGAGCAGAAGGAAAGGTTCCTGCCGCGGATGGCGACCGGTGAGGTGCGCGGCGCATTCTCGATGTCCGAGCCGGAGCTGGGCTCCGACGTCGCGGCGATCCGCACCAGGGCCGTGCGCAACGACGACGGCTACGCCATCACGGGGCAGAAGATGTGGCTGACGAATGGCGGCAGCTCGACCCTGGTGGCTGCGTTGGTGAAAACCGATGAGGGAGCGGACAAGCCGCACCGCAATCTCACCTCATTCCTGATCGAGAAGCCGGCCGGCTTCGGCGAGGTGCTACCCGGTCTGACCATTCCGGGCAAGCTGGACAAGCTGGGTTACAAGGGGATCGACACCACCGAGTTGATCTTCGACGGCTACCAGGCCGCGGCGGCCGACGTGTTGGGCGAGGCCCCGGGGCAGGGCTTCTTCCAGATGATGGACGGCGTGGAGGTGGGCCGGGTCAACGTGTCCGCCCGCGCCTGCGGGGTGGGCATCCGGGCGTTCGAGCTCGCGATTCGTTATGCGCAACAACGCAGCACGTTCGGCAAGCCCATCGCCGAGCATCAGGCGATCGCCTTCCAGCTGGCGGAGATGGCGACCAAGGTCGAGGCCGCGCACTTGATGATGGTCAACGCGGCACGCCTGAAGGACTCGGGAGAGCGCAACGACGTCGCCGCGGGGATGGCGAAATACCTCGCCAGCGAATACTGCTCGGAAGTCACCGAACAGAGCTTCCGCATCCACGGCGGATACGGTTACTCGAAGGAGTACGAGATCGAGCGGCTGATGCGCGACGCTCCGTTCCTGCTGATCGGCGAGGGCACCAGCGAGATTCAGAAGACGATCATCAGCAAGAGCCTGTTGCGTGAGTACAAGCTCTGATCCCGAGTTCGCGGCCCGACCGCAGCTCTCCGACGACGTCGCCCGCTACGTGCGTAGGCGGATCTTCGACGGTACGTACCGCGCGGGGGAGTATCTGCGGCTCGATCAACTCGCGGTAGAACTCGGCATCAGCGTGACGCCCGTCCGCGAGGCCCTGCTGAACCTTGGCGCCGAGGGGCTTCTGGTGCAGCAGCCGCGGCGTGGTTTCATGGTGCTCGAGCTCACGGCGCAAGACATGGCCGACGTTGCGAACGTGCAGGCGTTCATCGGAGGAGAACTCGCCGCGCGTGCCGCGGAGAACATCACCGACGAGGAACTCTCGGCGCTCCGCGTCATCCAGGACGAACTCGAAGACGCTTACGGCGGAGGCGATCTCGAGCGCACCGTGCGGCTGAACCATGAATTCCACCGGCTGATCAACGTGGTCGCAGGGTCGCCGAAGCTGACCCAGTTCATGTCCGGTATCACGCGGTACGCGCCCGAGTCGGTCTTCCCGACGCTGTCGGGATGGCCGAAGCAGTCGACCACGGACCATCGCCGTGTCATCGCTGCGTTCGAACGTCGCGACCCCGGTCGGGCGCGGATGGCGATGGCCGAGCACTTCACCATCGGCGTGGCACCGCTGACCGAGCATCTCGTCGAACGCGGGGTCATCGCAGCTGCCGACCCACCCGCCGAGAACGCCATTTGACAGACGTCAGAATTCATTGCCGTACGTCAAACCCGCTGCTAACGTCCCGGCGGTGGACCGACCGCACCATTCCACCGACAGGGAACTGCCCGCTGGCATCGAGCGCGCGCAAGGACTGGCGCCGAGATGAGGTCGCAGACCGATCGTCGCCCGCCGCAGCGCAGCGACCATCGCCGCGAAGCCATCCTCGATGCGCTGGATCGCTGGCTGCAGGAGTCCAGCCTGGATGCCATCAACATCGCCGAGATCTCCAAGCAGGCGGGCCTGACCCGCTCGGCGTTCTACTTCTACTTCGAGAACAAGGGTGCGGCCGTCGCGGCGCTGATGGAGCGCATCCTGGACGCCACGTTCGCCGTGAACGACGCCTTCACCGCGGCGTCCGATCCACCGCGGCAACGGATCTACTCCATGCTCGAGGGGTTCTTCTCGATGTGTGAGGAACATCGGCAGCTCATTAGGGCCGTGCTCGAGGCGCGCGGTTCGAATGCGATGGTCCGCGACATCTGGGACGACGCGCGCGAGTCGTTCGTGGAGTCGGTCGCCGCCATGATCCGTGCCGACCGGTCGGCGGGGCGGGCGCCGGACGGGTTGGACGCCGAGGTGCTGGCGTCGGTGCTCCTCGAGTTCAACGACCGGCTGTTGGAACGTCTCGCCCTCGGCGGATCCCTGAGCAGACAGCAGCTGATGGACGGCGCCGCGACCGTCTGGTTGAACTCGATCTTCGGCGCCTCCCCGCCGCCGGATCGATCCGAAGACCGCTGCGTTGGAGTGACCTCCGTCACTTCGCATTAGCGATACAATCTCTGTTACTTTTGTAAAGTCATCAACGCCAAAGCCCAAGGTCGTGAGATATGCCAACACCCGTCATCGTCGGAGCCGTCCGGACCGCGATCGGTCGGTCCTTCAAGGGCACACTGGTCAACACGCCACCCGAGACGCTGATCACGACGGTTCTCCCCGAGGTCGTCCGCAGGTCCGGCATCGATCCGGCCGACATCGACGACATCATCTTCGCCGAATCGCACTACGGCGGCGGTGACCTCGCCCGCTATGCGGCCGACGCGACGGGCCTGTCGCACGTGCCCGGCCAATCCGTCAACCGGCACTGCGCGGGCAGCCTCACTGCGATTGGCAATGCGTCAGCGCAGATCGGCTCGGGAATGGAACGCGTGCTGATCGCCGGCGGCGTGCAGTCACTCTCGATGACGCCCCTGACGAACTGGCGCATCCCCGGACCGGAGCTGAAGTTCGAGGAGCGGTGGATGCCGCCCACTCACGTCGAAACGCCGGACGCGCCCGCCAAGGACATGTCGATCACGGTCGGGTGGAACACCGCTCAGGCCATGGGCATCACCCGTGAGGAGATGGACGCGTGGGCGGCCCGCTCGCATCAGCGCGCCATCGCCGCCATGGATGCAGGCAAGTTCCTCGCCGAGATCATCCCGCTGAAGATCGAGATGCCCGACGGTTCCGTGGTCGAGTTCAGCGTCGACGAGCATCCGCGACGCGACACCACCGCGGAGAAGCTCGCCGGGCTCAAGGTCCTGCACCCCGAGATCGAGGGCTTCTCGATCACGGCGGGCAACGCCAGTGGGACCAACGATGCGTGTGCTGCCGTCGCCGTGGTCGATCACGACTACGCCGCGGCCCACGGGCTGTCGGAGATGGCCACCGTGAAGGCATGGGGCGCCGCGGGCGTTCCGCCCCGCGACACCGGCCTCGGCGCGGTCAAGGTCATCGGCAAGGTGCTCGACCGCGCCGGCCTTAAGCCGTCGGACGTCGCACTCTGGGAGATCAACGAAGCGTTCGCATCGGTCCCCATCGCGGCCTGCAAGCAGTACGGGCTCGACGAGGAATTGGTGAACTTCTCGGGCAGCGGCTGCAGCCTCGGTCATCCGATTGCCGCGTCCGGCGCCCGGATGGTGACGACGCTGATCTACGAACTTCAGCGTAGAGGTGGCGGTATCGGCGTGGCGGCGATGTGCGCCGGTGGCGGCCAGGGTGGCGCCGTCGTAGTGGAGGTCTGAGGACCACCGGCCTCAGCGGGTTCCGGCCTTGCGCCGCGGGGTGGTCGTCTTGCGGCGCGGCGCGGGAGCCGACTTCTCGTCGATCAACCGTTCGGCGTGGTCCAAGATGCAAGCGAGGCCGTAGTCGAAGTTGTTGTCGTCGGACACGCCGATCCGGTGGGCTTCGTCGGTCACCTGGGCCAGCAGCGGCGTCGTCTCGGGGTCGATGACCATGACCTCGGCGAAGTCGCCGGGTGCGTCCTCCGCCGATCGATTCTTGTCGGAGAGACGCCGCAGCACAACCGATCCGCGGACGTGAACCGACATTGCGGAGTACGTGTTGAAGGCGTCCTCAGGGGACAGTCCGGCCTGGACCAAGTCCCCGATCGCCTTCTCGACGGCGGCGACGCCGACCTTTGCCGCCCGCGGACTGAGCGCCGAACGAATCAGGATGAGGTCGCACAGAATTGGATTGCCCAGGAACGTCTTTCGCATGATGCGGGCGTGATTGCCCAACGTCTCGCGCCAGTCCTTGGCTTCGACGTACGGGGTGGCGAACACATACTGCCTCAACGCGCGGTCGGTCATGGCATTGAGCAGATCGTCCTTCTTGCGGAAGTACCAGTAGATGCTCGTCACGCCAACGCCCAGATGCTTGCCCAGCAACGGCATACTGAGGTTGTCGATCCCGACCGACTCGGCCAGTTCGAAAGCACCCTTGATGATGTCGTCGGGGTTGATGGAGCCGCGCTCGCGTCGTTGACGCTTTTCGGCGGTCACTTGTTTGGCCACCTGGGCACCTCCAACGGATCACTCGGGCGGGTTGGGCGGAACGCAACCTGCCGGCAGCGCATCCCGCGCATCGACGACGGATGCGAGTCGACCTCGCGAACACTACCGTGGACCTTACCGGTAGGCATTCGATTGCGGTTCGCCGCGCCGGTGGGGACCCCTGGCGGGCAGCGCGTTTCCCCCGTCGGAGCCTATCGAAATGCCTATAGTAGGTTTCACCGGGTAGGCGGGTATCGATATCTTTGCAATGAGCAAGAGGGGCAATGTGGCCGACGAAGTTCTGACCGAGCGCCAGGGGCGCACGCTGGTCATCACGATCAATCGACCGGAGGCGCGCAACGCCTTCAATCTGGCGGTCGCGCAGGGCCTCGCCGACGCGATGGACGAGCTGGATGACAGCCCTGAGCTGTCGGTGGCGATCGTGACCGGTGCCGGCGGAAACTTCTGCGCCGGAATGGATCTCAAGGCGTTCATGGCGGGCGAGGTTCCGTCGATCCCCGGACGGGGCATCGGTTTCACCGAGCGGCCACCCCGCAAGCCGGTAATCGCAGCCGTCGAGGGCTACGCCCTCGCCGGCGGCACCGAGATCGTGCTGGCGACAGATCTGGTCGTCGCGTCGAAGGTCGCCAAGTTCGGCATTCCCGAGGTCAAGCGTGGCTTGGTGGCCGCGGGCGGCGGGTTGCTGCGACTTCCGCACCGGATTCCCTACCAGAAGGCCCTCGAACTGGCGCTGACCGGTGAGAGCTTCACCGCCGAACAGGCGGCCGGTTGGGGCTTCGTGAACGTCCTCACCGAACCGGGCGAAGCGCTCGCGGGCGCACTGGCTCTCGCCGAACGCATTTCGGCCAACGGCCCATTGGCGGTGGCGGTGACCAAGGAGGTCATCGTCAAGTCGGCCGGCTGGAGCGAGGCCGAGATGTGGAAGAAGCAGCAGGAACTGATTCTGCCGGTGTTCGCGTCGAAGGACGCGATGGAGGGTGCGACGGCTTTCGCGGAGAAGCGCGCGCCGAACTGGACTGGTTCCTGACCTTCGCGCAACGGGCTCCGCCGTCGATCTTGGCGGCGAAGGCGGCACTACCTTCGTCGGGTCCGACTTCCCCTGAGGGCTTCACCCAACGCAAGGGAGCGAGGAGATGGCGACGGCGAAGGAAGCGCGCGACTGGGCTCGACACGGTCTACGCGGTATCGGCGACTCGCTCTACACCCCCTTCTGTGGAACCGATGGCGACGACATCGACTGGGAGGCCTACCGCACCTTCGTGCGCCACTGCGTTGGTGCTCTCAGCCACGAAATGCTCTGGTGTACGAGTGGGTTGGCGGAATTTTGGGCGCTGACGCTCGATGAGCGCAAGCGTTTGCTCGAGGTGGCGATCACCGAAGCGCGCGCGGTCAACCCCCATGTGGTGATTCAGTCGTGTACGTCGGCGACGGCGGCGAAGGACTGGCCGCACGGTGAGGGCCTCGCGGATCCCATCACGTTCACAGCCGACATTCCCCAGTTCCCGGAGTTTAGCGCAGGCGACACGCGGAAGGTCATGCGCGACAATGCCTTGCACCTTCTGGCCGATCACTACCGACCCCGGTTGACTCCACACCTGCCCGCGGGCGTGGCGGCCTCGGTCTAGACATGGGGGAGTGGAGGATGCCTACGTGAACGCCATCGACTGCTTGGTCAACGTGCACTTCGGTGAGGCCGACGAGCAACCGGCCTTCATGACGAGGGTGCGGGAGGACTACTTCAAGGGCCCGAAGTCGGTGTTCGACCCCGTCGACCTCGGTGAACTGCTCGAGGAGATGGACGCACACGGTGTCACCAAGGCGATCCTGATGGACAGCCTGGCCAAGCCGTCGGTGACGGCGCGCAAGTTCGTCGAGGCCAGACCCGACAGGTTCACCCTGGCGATGGGCGGGGTGAACCTACTGCGGCCGATGCCGTCGCTGAGAGAGCTGACCGCGGTCGTGAAGGATCTGCCGGTTGCGTATACCGTTGTGGGGCCTAGCTTCTCGGGTTATGGGCAGTATCCGCCGAGCGACTCCGTCTACTACCCGCTATATACGAAGTGTGCCGAGATGGGTTTGGCGCTCTGCGTCAACACCGGTCTCCCCGGACCTCCCATACCCGGCGAAGTGCAGAACCCCATTCACCTCGACCGGGTGTGCGTGCGCTTTCCCGAGCTGAAGCTGTGCATGATCCACGGCGCCGATCCGTGGTGGGAGGTGGCAATACGGTTGCTGATGAAGTACGAGAATATGCGCCTGATGACGTCGGCCTGGTCGCCGAAACGCCTGCCGGACAGTCTTCTTCACTACATGCGTACCCGTGGGCCGAAGAAGGTGATCTTCGCGTCCGACTCTCCGGTCCTTCGGATGAGCCGCGTGGTGCCTGAGGCGCTCGCCCTGGATCTGCCGTCGGAGGCAAAGGAGAACTATCTCCACAACAACGCCGAAGCGTTCTTCTTCGGCACGCACGAGGAGTGAACATGGACCGGTACGTATTGCGCAGAGAGGACTACAGCCTCTCCGAGGATCAGACCGACCTGCAGTCCGCCTACCAGAAGTTCTTCAGGACCAACTGTTCCATCGAAGTGGTCAGGGCAGCTGAGGCGAGCGGTTTCGACAAGAGTCTGTGGGAACGGTTGTGCGCCACGGGCGCAACGACGATGGGGCTACCGGAATCTGTCGGCGGTGACGGAGCCACCCTCGTCGATCTCGTTCTCGTCGCTGAGGAACTGGGTCGTTCACTCGCGCCGGTGCCGTGGATCGACCACGTCTGCGCAGCCAGGGTGTTGGCGCGGCTCGGAGCTCTCGACGATGGCGGCCAGATCGTCACCGGTGAGCAGATCGTCGGTATCGACGCCGCGATCGGCAGCCCGTCGGGTCCCCGGCTGATCGCGGCTGGGTCGATCGCCGACCACATCGTCGTGCGCGACGGAGACGACGTCGTCCTGCTGACGTTCGACACCAGGCCTGCGCGCGTGGACAACATCGGGAAGTTGCCGATGGCATGGGTCGACCCCGCCAGCGCGGACAGCCGCAGTGTACTCGGCAGCGGACCCACTGCCGTCGCGAGTTACCAACGTGCACTGGATGAATGGCGACTGCTCACCGCCGGCGCGTTGACCGGACTCGTCGAGGAGACGATGACGATCGCGGCTGAATTCGCCAAGAGCCGTTACACCCTCGGGGTGCCGATCTCGACGCTGCAAGGCATCTCGCATCCGCTGGCGAACATGGCCATCACCGTGCAGGGCGGGCGGGCGCTGGCGAGGCGAGCCGCCTGGTACCTGGACAACGAGCCCGACGAGCGGCCCGAGTTGGGCCCCTCGGCATTCGTGTTCATGGCCGAGGAAGCAGCCAAGGCTGCCACGATGGCGGTCCACGTCCAAGGCGGACTGGGAGTTTCGGCGGAGGCTGCGGCCACGGCGTACCTGGTCAGGGCCAGGGGGTGGCCGCTGGCAGGCGGTGACCCGGGCGCGACCGCGATCCAGGTCGCCCAGATCGTCGCCGCCCGCGAAGGCCGATAGGGGGCGTCGTGGACTTCTCCCGCATCGAACTGTGCGACGAGGACCAGGACTTCCTGGACGAGGCACGCGCGCTTCTGTCGAGCCAGGTCACCCACGACGTGCTGACGCGCGATCGCGAGACGGGGGACAATTTCGACGAAGGCGTCCACCTCGCCCTCGGCGCCGCCGGATACCTCGCGGGTGAATGGAACTCGGAGGCCGAAGGCGGTTTCAACCGGTTGCGCACGCGGCTATGGAAACTGGAGAAGCGACGCCAACACGTACCGTGGGTGACCGCGGGGACGACGTCGATGATCGCCAAGTCAGTCGCCAAGTTCGCCACACCGGAGGTTCGGGACGAGGTGCTGCCCGGCGTCCTGAGCGGTCGCGTGCGGTTGTGGCTCGGCTACACCGAGCCCGACGGCGGCTCTGACATCGCGACGTGCAGGACCCGCGCGGTGCGCGACGGCGACTCCTGGGTGATCAACGGCTCGAAGATGTTCACCACCGGCGCCCACAACTGCCAGTACGTCTTCCTGATCACCAACACCGATCCCGATGCACTGAAACACGAGAGCCTCACCATGTTCCTGGTACCGCTGCACCTGCCGGGGATCGAGATCCAGGGCATCCGCACCGTCGACGGTGACCGCACCAACATCGTTAACTACGGCGACGTCCGCGTCGACGACAAGTACCGGCTGCGGACATCGTCGGCACGCCGGATCCCAACGTTCACAGCCCGTCGACGACCGGTCGATCGCCTATCGCCTCGGGCGCAGCATCGCCCGCATGGAGGTGGCGATCAGCACACCGAACATCTACGGCCGGGTCGCGCTCGCTCAGGCGATGCGCGACGTGTCACCGGACCTGATGGACATCCTGGGAGCCGCCGCCGCGCTCCCAGTCGACGCCGATGGTCAGGTCGACGACGGTGCCGCCGAGTACGAGTACCGCTTCGCTCCACTGGTCGGCATCTATGGCGGGACGCTGGAGGTGTTTCGAAACATGATCGCGCAGTACATGCTCGGCCTCGGTAAGACACGTTACTCGTCGCCAAGGATGGCGTCGTAGTTCTTCCCGTCGTCACGCGCCCGGAGAACCGCGGCAGCGTTCAGGGAGCTCGAGAGGACCGTGGTAGCCCCGCGGGAGAACCCGCTCCGTAGTCCCCAATGATTCTCCTGCGCACGGCATTCAGCCCGACGTCGAGCGGATGGGCATCCGAGAACACGATCCAGTGATAGGCGATGCCGAGACCGGCGGTGCTGATGTCGGTGACAGCCGATTCGATGTCGAGGCCCCTGCGTACCGAACCGTCGCGCACGCCGGCCCGCAGTCCGGTCTCGACCGTCTCGGCACCCTTGGTCAGCCACTCCTGCATGCGCGGTCGAATCGGGGACGTGGACTTCACCGCCTCGAACGTCAACACGAACATCGCCCGGAGAAACTCGCGGTCCTCGGTGTACAGGCCGATGATGCGGTTGAAGTGCCCGAGCGCCTGCTGCAACCCGTTGGCACCGTGTTCGGGGGTGGTGTCGAACTGCGCCTCGTACGTCGTGCGGAACAGCGAGTCGAGGATCGCGTCCTTGCTGCCATATCTGGCGTGAACCATCGCCCTGCTGTAACCGGCACGGCGGCCGATCTCAGCGGCAGTGGTTGCTTCCCAACCCTTCTCGGTGATGAGTTCGGCAGCGGCCGCAATCAGTCGGCGACCCGAGATCTCCACTCGCTGGGGCTGGGTCAGGCCGCGACTGGGGGAGGGCACCCTTGCATATTAGACGACCGACAACTAACTTAGGCGTTCGTCGTCTACTGCCTCGACGGGAGGTGCTGGTGGATTCGCGCAGCGGAGGTGTTCGATGACTAGTTCGGTGCGGACTGCGCGAGAAGTGGTGGAGGCCTACAACCTCGAACTGTGGAACGCCAGGAGGTTCGAACTGGCCGACGAGTTGATCGCCGACACCATGATCCGGCACGACGTCGGTGAATCGCACACTCTGACGCGAGCGGAGGCGCTCAAGCGGGTCACCGACACGTGGGCCGAGATGGACTCGCTGCGGTTCGACCTCAACATCGTCATCGATGGGGGCGACGGGGAGCACGTCGCGATGGTGTGGGATTCGACGATGGCCAAGGACGACAACGAGGTCAAGGTCGCGAGCATCGAGGTGTTCCGCGTCGTCAATGGTCAGATCGTCGAAGTCTGGAACTGCGGCTACAAACTAGGAGCGTGGTCATGAGCGAACGGATCCTCGACGAACTCGGCTACTACCTGCTGGCCGGCGCCGGGGGTGAGGGTCCGGCGTCGCTGATGGACGAGGCCCGACGCGGCGAGGAACTCGGCTTCGGCACGGTGTTCATCTCCGAGCGCTGGAACGTCAAGGAGGCTTCGTCGCTTACGGGTGCTGCCTGCGCCGTCACCAGTCGGATGCAGATCGCCACTGCCGCCACCAATCACAACACCCGCCACCCATTGATCACTGGATCCTGGGCCACCACCATGCACCGGCTGTCCGGTGGGCGCTTCACCCTCGGCATCGGTCGCGGGATCGCCGCGATGTACCAGGCTTTCGGCGTGCCCTCGGTCACGACCGCCCAGATGGAGGATTTCGCGCAGGTCATGCGCAAGCTCTGGCACGGCGAGGTGGTGTTCAACCACGACGGGCCGATCGGCAAATACCAGGTGCTGTTTCTCGATCCCGACTTCGACGAGGACATCCGGTTGGGGCTGGTGGCGTTCGGCCCGCAGACGCTCGCGCTGGGCGGACGCGAGTTCGACGACGTCATCCTGCACACGTACTTCACCCCGGAGACGCTGCAGCGCAGCGTGAAGATCGTGAAGGAGGCGGCCGAGAAGGCAGGTCGCGACCCGGACGCCGTCAAGGTGTGGTCGTGCTTCGCCACCGTCGGTGACCACCTGCCCGAGGAACTGCGACTGAAGAAGACCGTCGCCCGCCTCGCCACCTATCTTCAGGGCTACGGTGACCTGCTGGTGAACACGAACGTCTGGGATCCGGCTGTGCTGCAACGTTTCCGGGAGGATCCCGTGGTGTCGTCGGTCCCCGGCGGCATCGACCACAAGGCAACGGCCGAACAGATCGAACACATCGCGACGCTGATCCCCGAGGAGTGGCTCGAGCCATCGGCCACGGGCACGGCGCAGCAGTGCGTCAATCGGATCCGCAAGGAGTTCGACTACGGCGCCGACGCGGTGATCATGCACGGTGCCACGCCCGACGAGCTCGAGCCGATCGTCGCGGAGTACCGGGCGTCCTAGGCCCGCCGCCAGATCAGGCGAGAATGCGTCGTGGCGCCGTCCCGGTCCGTGGTGGTGGCGGACAGCGTCAAGAGGTCACCGTCGATGCTCGCCCGTCGAAACTGCGGCTGCGCCAACAGCTCCGGCATCATCGACGTGGAGACGTCGTGGTGGAGAGTCGAGGTCTCCTCGTCGACGAAGAACGGCCCGCCGTAGGCGACGTACTCGGCCATCTCCGAGGTGGCGAGCTGTGCCGACATGTAGCCATCCGCGGTATAGAGGATCAGGCCTCGCGGTGCGGTGCCCAGTGGATGGCGATCTTCGCCGGTGGCGGTGTCGCGCGCGACGAACGACACCAACTCCCATGCACCTGGAAGGGCGTCCCGCAGCGACGTCACGGCAGGATCGCGGTGCGGGTGACCGGTTCGGCGGCCGCCTGTCTGCTCGACAACCCGCGCAGTAGGCCGGCCAGCAGCGCGTCACGCGTCTCGCGGGGATCGATCAGTTCGTCGAAGCCGAGGTGCTCGGCCGAGCGATACGACGCCTCGAGTTCGGCCTCGCGCAGCACGTTGCTCAGATCGTCCTCGGCGTGAGTGGCGCGGGTCAACGCTGCGGCGCTCATCGCGCCCATCGTCGCGCCGGGATGGGCGTACGTCGCCACCTGGGCGTCGAATCCCAACAGGGACATCGCCATCGACCCGAACCCGTAGGGCTTGCGCAAGGTGAGGTGCAGCTTGAGCGTGGTGGCGGCGGTCTGTGCCGCGAACATCCCTGCACCCGAGTGCAATACGCCGCTCTGCTCCGAACGGCTGCCGGGCAGCATGCCGGAGTTGTCCGCAAGGAACACGATCGGAAGGTGGAAGGAGTCGGCGACCATGATGAAGTGTGCGGCCTCGTCGGCGGCATCCGCGTCGATCGAGCCCGCCATCACCTGCGGTTGGTTGGCCACCACCGCCACGGGATGTCCACCCAGGCGTGCCAGTCCGCAGATGATGGCCCGACCGAATCGCGGCTGAACCTCGAACCAGTCCGGGTGGTCGAAGACCACGTTCAGCACGGCGCCCATGTGGTACACGCGGCGGTTGTCACGCGAGACGAGGTCGAGCAGTTCGGGGGTCGGCCGTGGTGTCGTCGATACGTCAGCAGTGAGCGCGGGCGGATAGGACCAGGCGCTCGACGGGAAGTAGGACAGCTATCGACGAATGTCGTCGATTACGGCCTCGTCGTCCTCGCCGACGTTGTGGATGACCCCGCGCTGCAGCGCGACCTTCGGACCGCCGAGATCCTCCTTCGAGATCTCCTCTCCCGTCGACTCCTTCACCACCGTGGACCCGCGGTGAAGATCGCTCCCTGACGACTCATGATCCTGAAGTCGCACACCGGGGCCACCAGCGCACCGTGCCCCGCCGACGGGCCGAGGACCGCGGCGACGGTGGGGACCTGCCCGGAGCACTTCGCCTGGGCGAGCAGATCGACCGGTGAACCCGAGCGCACGGCGACGATCTTCGTCGGTGGCCTCAAGCATCTGCCGATCCGCTACGAAGTGGTCTAGGAGCTACCTTCGGAACAGGCCCGCCCTCGCGCGAGAAGTGTTCAGCAGCAGCGCGGTTCGACTTCGGCAGTGCGGTACCGCATCCGCCAGTACTCCCGCTCGGACATCACGGGCTCGCCGGGGTGCGTCCGGCCGCGGTGGGTGACGTAGCGCTGATAGTGGTTGTCGCCCATCAATGAGCTCCAGTACCAACGGATCTGGCCTGCGATTTCGGTAACGCGTCCCATTGCTTTTGCACCTCCTTCTCGGCGGCGGTCGGGATCATGCCCGATGGTGCGAAGATCCGCGACGGCACGGGCTCTTCCTCACTCAGCGGGCGCCCGGTTCCTCGGATCGTCTTGAGCCCCACGACGACCCCGGCCGCGAATACGATCACGACGAGTACGGCGAACACGATCGACAGGGTGCCCTGAATGAAGGTGTTGCGGATCACGGCGTCGAGCGCATCCGCGTTCTTCGCCGCGCCGAACGCGGTCTTGCCCGCATCCCTGGCATCGCTGTACTGGAAGTGCTGGGTCCAGTAGCCGACCCTCGGATCGCCGGAGAAGATCTTCTGCCACGACGCCGTCATCGTGACAATGAGGTCCCACAGCAGGGGAATACCAGGTATCCAGGCCCATTTCAGCAGTCCGCGCTTGATGATCACGACGGTGACCAGAGTGAGTGCGATGGCGGCCAGCAGCTGGTTGGCGATGCCGAACAGCGGGAACAGCGTGTTGATGCCACCGAGCGGATCGCTGACGCCCATCAGCAGGATGCTGCCCCATGCGGCGACCACGATGATGCTGCAGCCCCACGCGCCGATGCGCCAGCTCGGATTGCGCAGCTTCGTCAGCGGCCCACCGAGATTGGCAAGCCCGTCGGACAGCATGAACCGCGCCACCCGGGTGCCTGCGTCCACGGTCGTCAAGATGAAAAGCGCCTCGAACATGATCGCGAAGTGGTACCAGAACGCCTTGAGGCCCGTGCCGCCGAAGACCTGGTGCAACACCTCCGACATGCCGAAGGCCAGCGTCGGTGCCCCACCCGAGCGGGCGACGATCGACTGCTCCCCGACGCCAGCGGCCGCGGCGTCGATCTCGTCGCCGGTGATCGGCGACCCCGATAGTCCGAGACCGTTGACGTAGTCAGCTGCAGTTTGCGCGGTGGTGCCCGTCGAGGCTGCGGGGGCGTTCATCGTGAAGTACAGGTGCTGGTTGATGATGGCGGCGGTGATCAGCGCCATGATCGCGACGAACGACTCGGTCAGCATGCCGCCATAGCCGATCAGCCGCATCTGGCTTTCCTTCTCCAGCAGCTTGGGCGTGGTGCCCGACGAGATGAGCGCGTGAAAGCCGGACAGTGCACCGCAGGCGATCGTGATGAACAGGAACGGGAACAGCGAGCCCGCGAAGACCGGTCCGGTGCCACTCGAGGCGAACGTGGAGACGGCCGGCGCCTCCATGATTGGCTGGGCCACCAGGATGCCGATGGCCAGGAGGACGATGGTGCCGACCTTCATGAACGTCGACAGATAGTCACGCGGCGCCAGTAACAGCCAGACGGGCAGCACCGAGGCGGCAAGGCCGTAGATGATGATGCACCACGACAGCGTCACCTTCGAGAGGGTGAACCAGTCGGCGCCCCAAGCGGTTTCGGCAACCCAGCCGCCGGAGATCACGGCCAGCAGCAACAGCACGACACCGATCAGCGAGACCTCCGACACCCGCCCCGGCCGCAGGAACCGCAGGTACAGACCCATGAAGAGGGCGATGGGGATGGTCATCGCTATGGAGAACACACCCCAGGGGCTCTCGGCGAGGGCGTTGACGACCACGAGCGCGAGCACCGCAAGCAGTATCACCATGATCACCAGCACACCGACGATCGCGGCGATGCCGCCGATCGTGCCCAACTCGTCGCGGGCCATCTGGCCGAGGGAGCGGCCGCGGCGCCGGACCGAGATCGACAGCACCAGATAGTCCTGCACGCAGCCCGCCACCAGCGCGCCCACGATGATCCAGATGGTGCCGGGCAGATAGCCCATCTGCATGGCGAGCACCGGCCCGACCAGTGGACCGGCGCCGGCGATCGCGGCGAAGTGATGGCCGAACAGGACTCGCCGGTCGGTCGGCATGTAGTCGGTGCCGTTGTCGAAAACCTCGGCCGGGGTGGCATCGGCGTCGCGCGGCATGACGATCTTCATCTCGATGAGGCGCGCGTAGAAGCGGTATCCGATGACGTAGGTGCAGACCGCTGCGACGACGAACCAGACGGCGCTGATCGTCTCACCACGGAAGAAGGCGATCACCGCCCAGGCAACGGCCCCGAGGAGTGCGATGACGGCGAAGACGATCTTGTGCTTCGTGGTGATCGGAGACCGGTCGATGATCGCCACCGGCGGTAGGTCGGCGTCGGTGCGGACATAGGTGATGTCGCCGTCGGTTTCTTCCAAACGTGCGGCGGCGGCGGGTACCGCTGGTACCGGGGATATAGCCATGGGTCCGATCCTTTCACCGAGGGCAGTGCCGGTTGGCGGAAACGCCGCCATTCGGTCAGCTCTCGTAGAGGGTGCGCACGGTGTCGATGGTGTCGGCCTCCGAAGGTGCCTTGTCGTCGCGGTAGCGCAGTACACGCGCGAAGCGCAGCGCCATGCCACCGGGATAACGGGTGGACGTCTGGACTCCGTCGAGGGCGATCTCGACCACCTGTTCGGGTCGCAGCCGCACCACACCGCCGGAGAAGCCGGCAATTCGGCCCGAGCCGTCGGTGGGAACGTCCGCCAGCTCGAGGAAACGATCGGTCTGCCAGGCCAGCATCTCGTCGGTCATGCCCTTGAACGTCTTGCCCAACATGACGAATCCGCCGTTGGCGGGGTCGCGCGCGCCGAGGTGGATGTTGGACAGCTTGCCGGTGCGTCTGCCCGAGCCCCACTCCACCGCCAGCACGACGAGGTCAAGGGTGTGCACGGGTTTGACCTTGAGCCAGCCGGCTCCGCGGCGCCCCGCCTCATACGGTGCAGTGGTCGACTTCGCCATCACCCCTTCGTGTCCGGCCTGCAGAGTCGTCTTGAGGAAGGCCGCTGCGACCTCGCCGTCGGAGGTGAGCGCGCGGTCGACGCGCTGCGTGGCGGGCACGATCCGATCGAGGGCGGCGAGGCGGTCCGTCGTCGGCAGGTCGAGGAGATCGGCGCCGTCGACGTGCAACAGGTCGAAGAAGAACACCGACAGCGGTTGGGCGGCCCTCGCGGTCTCGACGTCGGCCGTTCGGTCCCGCCCGCCCTTGCCGCCGCCGCGTCCGAACCGGGACGCCGTCACCTGGAAGCGGTGGGGCCGACCGTCGGGTCGCAGTGCAATGGCCTCGGCGTCGGCGATGAGGTCTTGGACCGGGAGTGCGAGTGCGGCCTCGACCACCTCGGGAAGGCGCACGGTGACGTCATCGAGGCTGCGGGTGTAGATCGACACGGTGTCGCCGGCGCGATGAATCTGAACTCGGGCGCCGTCGAGCTTCGCCTCGAAGACCGCTGTCCCGCCAAGCTTTTCGAGTGCATCGTCCACGTCGGTGGCCGTCTGCGCCAGCATGGGGCCCACCGGACGCCCGACCCGCAGCGTGAACTCCGCGAGGGCGGCCCTGCCGTCGGTCAACGCCGCGGCCGCCACTGTCGGCAAGTCGCCGCCGAGCATGGCGGCCCGCCGGACCTCGACGGCGGGAACGTCGGCGGCCTTGGCGACGGCATCGGCCATCACGCCGACGAGCGCGCCCTGGCGCAGCTCGCCGCTGAGCAGACGGCGCAGGAACGCCTGCTCGACCTCGGTGGACGTGGCGAACAACGCGTTCAGCAACTCGGACCGGCGGGCCTGCGAACCCTTGCCCGAGACCCGTCCGATCTCGGTGAACGTGGCGTGGACGTCCGACACCGTGAGCGATGGCTCCGCGGACGCAGGCGGCAGCGTGCGCAGAGCGGCCCAGCCGACGCCGATCTGGCGCTGCGGAAGATCACCCGAGAGCCAGGCGACCACGACGGCCACCAGTTCGGGATCGCCCTCCACGGCAGCGGCGGTCAGCAGTTTCGCGATACGAGCGATCTTGGCCGAGCGGGCCGGGACGGCACCGACCTCCGCGGATGTGGTGGCGACGGCGACGAGCAGCACGTGACCAGCCTGGCATGAAGGTCGGACATCATGAAGGTCGGACATCATGAAGGTCGGACATCATGAAGGTCGGACGTGGTGACATCCCCGTCCAAGGAACATGGCAGTCAACGGTCAGGAAGCGTAGCCACACTCGCAGCTACATCGATCACCTCCCGATCCCGAAGGGCGACCGTGTTGACCTTGCCCGTGATTGGGGCGATCACCTGGACAGGGTTCGAGCACCGCTGGCTGTTCCTGTTCGGGCTGGTGCCGCTTGCGCTGCTGGTGCTCTACGCCGCGGCGCAGACTAGACGTCGGCGCCGGGTAGCGCTGTTCGTTGGTGACTCGTCCGGCTCGATACCGGTGCGCTGGCGCCACCTGCCGTTCGCCCTGACGCTCGTCGGCCTGGTCCTGCTGATGGTCGCCCTGGCCGGGCCCACCCGCGACGTCAAGATCCCACGGAACCGCGCCGTCATCATGCTCGTCGTGGACGTGTCGCAGTCCATGCGGGCCTCCGACGTCGACCCCACCCGACTGGCTGCCGCACAGCAGGCCGCCAAGCAGTTCGCGGGCAACCTGACACGTGGAATCAACCTTGGCCTGGTGGCGTTCGCGGGCAACGCAGACCTGCTGGTCGCGCCGAATCCCAACCACCAGGCCACGATCGACGCCCTGGACAAGCTGCAGACGGCCGACCGGACCGCGACCGGAGAAGCCATCTTCACCGCGCTGCAATCCATCGCCACGGTCGGGTCGGTGCTGAGCAGCGACGGCGACACCTCGCCCCCACCCGCGCGCATCGTGTTGCTGTCCGACGGCGACGAGAACGTGCCCGGCGACCCCCGCAATCCGCGCGGCGCGTACACGGCGGCCCGATATGCCAGGGACCAGGGCGTACCCATCTCGACCATCGCATTCGGCACCGCGGACGGCTACGTCGATCTGAACAACCAACGACTACCGGTCCCCGTCGGCAAGGACACGATGACCCAGATTGCGCAACTGTCGGGCGGCCAGACCTACACCGCCACCAACGTCGATCAGCTGAACCGAAGCTACGACTCGGTACGGGAACAGATCGGCTACCAGGTGATGCCAGGGCCGGCCGCCGAGGGCTGGCTGCGCCTGGCAGTGTTCACCGTGACCATCGCTGGCGTCCTCGCCCTGGCGATCAACCGTCGGCTGCCGACGTGACGGTCCCCTTGCTCGGCCCGCTGGCACTGTCGGGCTTCGCCCACGCCTGGTACTTCCTGTATCTGGTGGTCGTCCTCGCGCTCGCCGCGGTGTACGTGATCCTCCAATTCGCCCGGCATCGCCGCGTCCTGCGGTTCGCGAACATGGACGTGCTGCAGAGGGTGGCGCCCTCCGCGAGCAGGCGGAGGTGGTGCCACGTCCCCGCGGTCCTGTTGGTGACCGCACTCGCGCTGCTGGCGATCGCGTTGGCGGCGCCGACCCACGACGTCCGGATCCCTCGGAGCCGAGCGGTCGTGATGCTGGTGATCGACGTGTCCGAGTCGATGGTCGCCACCGACGTCGCACCCAGCCGACTGGAGGCCGCCAAGGAGGCGGGCAAGCAGTTCGCCGACGAGTTGACGCCGGGAATCAACCTGGGGCTGGTCGCATTTGGCGGCAGCGCAACGCTTCTGGTGTCGCCGACGACCAACCGCGCCGCAACGAAGACGGCAATTGACAACCTAACGCCGGAGGAGCGCACCGCGACCGGCGAGGGTATCTTCACCGCGCTGCAGGCCATCGCCAGCGTCGATGCCGTGATGGGGGGCGGCGACGCCCCGGCCCCCGCACACATCGTGCTGGAATCCGACGGTGCGGAGACCATGCCGCGAAATCCCGACGACCCCCGGGGCGCGTACACCGCGGCCCGCGCTGCCAAGGACCAGGGGGTCGCCATCTCGACGATCTCGTTCGGTACCCCGGACGGCGTCGTCGACATCAACGGGCAGCAGATCGCGGTGCCCGTCGACGACGCGACGCTGCAACAGATCACCGACATCACCGGCGGTCAGACTTTTCACGCCGGGAGCCTGGCTCAGCTCAAGCAGGTGTACTCGACCCTGCAGGAGCAGATCGGTTACGAAACGATTCGCGGCGACGCCAGCGAGGGCTGGATCCGTCTCGGTGCGGTGCTGATGGCCGCAGCCGTCCTGGCTTCGGTTGTCACCAACCGTCGGGTCCCGGTCTGAGGGCGCTGCTCGGCGTCAGGCGACGTCGAACGAGACGGTGTGCCAGCCGGTCGCCCCGTCGGGCACGACGTCGGCCTCGTCCGAGGTTTGCACGGTTCCCGTGCCGTCCGTCGCTCGCACCGAAACCGTATGTGCACCCGAGTCATTGGCCTGCCAGGGGAAGCTCCACAGCCGCCAGGTGTCCTTCGAGTAGCTCGCGCCGAGCTGCGCCTGCTGCCAGGGGCCTTCGTCGATGCGCACCTCGACGGCGTTGATGCCCCGGAGTTGCGCCCAGGCCACGCCGCCAAAGGTGACAGGGCCGCGCGGCACGACCTGACCACTCTTCGGGACCTCGATCTTCGACTCCGTCTTGATGGGTCCGCGGGCCGCCCACCCGAGACGCGTCCAGTAGGCCTCGGCGCGATCGAAGCGGGTCAGCTCCAGATCGGTAACCCACTTGGTCGCAGAGACATAACCGTATAAACCGGGCACGACGAGACGGGCCGGATAGCCGTGTTCTATGGGCAGCGGAGCATCGTTCATGCCGATCGCCAATATTGCGTCACGCTGGTCGGTGAGCGCCTCGACCGGCGTGCCGGCGGTGAACCCGTCGATCGACGTCGACATCACCATGTCGGCATC
Organism: Mycolicibacterium hodleri; assembly: GCF_006439015.1. Classification (GTDB taxonomy): domain Bacteria; phylum Actinomycetota; class Actinomycetes; order Mycobacteriales; family Mycobacteriaceae; genus Mycobacterium; species Mycobacterium hodleri_A. The sequence continues at coordinate 423,917 of NZ_RCZG01000001.1, forward strand.
GGAGTGGATGCCTGCCCCGGCCAACAGATCTCGCATCCGATAGCCGGTCCACTTGGCATTGGAGATCAGGTCACCGCCGACGGGATTGGAGACGCACGTCAAAGTGACGACTCGCTCGACGACTTCGAACCGTTGCAGGTCCTCGAAACTCAGCGAAACCTCTCGATCCACCATGCCGTGAATCCTCAGACGCCAGTTCGCCCGGCTGAGCTGCGGCACGCTCAACGCGGTGTCGATGCGGTAGAAGTCCGCGTTCGGGGTGATGAATGGTGGCAACGCCACCCCCGGCGGCTGGACCGAAGGAGGCGGTGCAACGGGCACGGATTTACCCGCGGACGGCAGGGTGAAGGCGGTGCGGTCGCCCGATACCGACGAGTTCAGCCGGTTGAGCACCGCACCCGCGACCCCCGCGACGGCCCCCGCGCCGATGAACCCGAGCGCCACCAACGACTGCCGCCGGCTGCGATCGGGCGAGTCGGTCGAGGACGCATCGGCCTGGGGTGCCTTCTTGCCGAAGCGGTCGGACACCAGCAACCGCAGCACCAGGACACCACATACCGTGCCGATGACGGTCGGGACCACGTCGATCGGCGTTGCACCCGCCCGGCTCAGAACTGCCGCGCAGCCGAGCACGCCGGCGACCACGATTGCGACGCTGCCAACGGGTCTGCGACGGGTCTCGCGCTGCGCGGTGAGCGCGGCGATCACCGCGATGACCACCAACACGAGGATGGACAGCGCCAACTTGTCAGACGTGCCGAACAGCTTGATCGCCGATTCCTTGACCGGGCCTGGCGTCAGGTCGATGACCGCCGAGCCGATTGCGGTTCTGGAGTCGGCGTGCGGGCCGAAGGGCACCGCGCTCAATTGAGCCACGCCGAGTGCTACCGCCGCGGCGGCCAGACCCGTCAGTCCGCTCGGACGAAGGTCGCTGGGTGTTTCCGGGCGGGTAGCCGTATCGGCCATGACGCCAACGTACCCACTTCCCCACCCAAAGGGCTTACAGGAAAGTGACGTCGGTTAAGTTGCTTTACAGTTTGGCCTCAATGTGGAATGTGCCGCAGCGAAAGGGAGCTACATGGAGATCTCGGGCAAGAAGGCGATCGTCGTGGGCGGCGCGTCGGGGTTCGGACGTGCCACCGCGGAGTCACTCGCCACACGTGGCGCGAGCGTCGCGATTCTGGACCGGCCGCAGTCCGACGGCAAGGCCGTCGCCGCAGGTATCGGTGCGGCCTTCCACGAGGTCGACGTGACCGACTTCGACGGCACGGAAAAGGTGCTGGCGCAGGCGGTCGACGGACTCGGCGGTCTGAACATCATCGTGACCACCGCTGGTGGCGGCATCGGCGAGCGCACCATCAGCAAGACCGGTCCGCATCCGCTGGACTCCTTCCGGGCGAGCGTCGACCTCAATCTGATCGGCACGTTCAACATCAGCAGGCTCGCCGCGTGGCAGATGAGCCAGCAGGAACCCGTCGACCCCGAAGATGGGGGAGAGGCCGAGGAGCGCGGCGTCATCATCAATACGGCGTCCATCGCCGCGTTCGAGGGACAGATCGGGCAGGTTGCGTACACCGCGTCCAAGGCCGCCATCGCCGGGATGTGCCTGACCATGGCGCGCGATCTGGGCAGCTTGGGCATCAGGGTGCTGGCCATCGCGCCGAGCTTGTTCGCCACTGGCCTCACCAAGGGCATCCCCGCCGAGTTCGCCAGTGCCCTGACCAAGGATGCGGCGTTCCCGAAGCGACTCGGCAAGCCCGAGGAGTACGCCAAGCTGGTGACCGCGATCGTGGAGAACCCGATGCTCAACGGTCAGTGCATCCGCTTGGACGCCGGCCAACGCTTCGCGCCCAAGTAGCCCCCGACGTAGGGTGATTTCGGCGCGAAAACCGTCGCCACGCGAACGTTTTCGCGCCGGAATCGCAGGGGGAGTGGCCGCATGGCAACCGTCGCAACTCAGATCATCGCCGCGCTGACGCGAAGCGGAGTGCGCCGTGTGTACGGGTTGCCCGGCGACAGCCTCAATGGGTTCACCGACGCCATCCGCCGCTCCGACGACGTGACATGGGAACACGTCCGCCACGAGGAAACGGCGGCGTTCGCCGCGGCCGCCGACGCCGCCCTCACCGGTCAGATGGCGGTCTGCGCCGGCAGCTGCGGACCGGGCAATTTGCACCTCATCAATGGTCTCTTCGACGCCCAACGCTCCCGCGTCCCGGTCTTGGCGATCGCCGCCCACATCCCTCGCAGCGAGATCGGCTCGGAGTACTTCCAGGAGACGCACCCACAGGATCTTTTCGCTGAATGCAGCGTCTACTGCGAATTGGTCAGCACACCGGAGATGGCGCCGCGCATCATCGAGATGGCGATGCGCGCCGCGGTCGAGGAGAACGGCGTCGCCGTCGTCGTGGTGCCCGGCGAGATCTTCCTCGCACCCGCGGTCGACTCCGGTTGGCTCACCAAGCCGATCCTGCCCACCCGGTCGGTGATGCGGCCCGACGACGAGGGACTGCGCCGGGCCGCCGACATCCTCAACACGTCCGAACGTGTCACCATTCTCGGCGGGGCCGGCGTCGCGGGCGCCCACGACGCCCTGCTCCGCCTCGCAGGCACGCTCAACGCGCCCATCGTCCATGCCCTGCGCGGCAAGGAGTTCATCGAGTACGACAACCCCTATGACGTCGGCATGACCGGACTGCTCGGGTTCGCCTCCGGGTACAAGGCGATCAAGGAAGCGGATACCCTGCTGATGCTGGGCACCGATTTTCCGTATCAGCAGTTCTATCCGGAGCACGCCCGCATCGTCCAGGTCGACGTTCGCGGCCGAAACCTGGGCCGCCGCACGCCGATCGACCTTGGACTGGTCGGGACCGTGGCCGACACGCTGGCGGCGCTGCAGCCGCTGCTCAATCAGAAGCCATCGCGCGCGCACCTCGACCGTGCGTTGCGCCATTACGCGAAGACCCGCAAGACGATGGACGGTTTGGCGGTCAACGATCGCGACAAGACGCCCATCCGCCCGGAATACGTTGCGGGACTTGCCGATCGGCTGGCCTCGGACGATGCGGTGTTCACCGTGGACGTCGGGTCGCCAGTGGTGTGGGCGGCCAGGTACCTCACGATGAACGGCAGACGAAGACTGGTCGGTTCGTTCAACCACGGCACCATGGCTTGCGCGCTACCCCACGCGATCGGCGCGCAGACGGCGTTTCCGGGCAGGCAGGTGGTCGCCTTCGCCGGCGACGGCGGGCTGACCATGCTGTTCGGCGAGCTCATCACGCTGCTTCAGAACCGATTGCCGGTCAAGGTGATCGTGTTCAACAACTCGTCGCTGAACTTCGTCGAGCTCGAGATGAAGGCGGCGGGCATAGTCAACTTCGGCACCGAGCTCGTCAATCCTGACTTCGCCGCCGTGGGGCGTGCGCTGGGCGCGTTCGGACGAAGGGTGGAGCATCCCGGCGAGTTGGAGCAAGCCCTGACGGACGCCTTCGCCCACGATGGTCCCGCCGTCGTCGACGTGGTGACCGCCCGTCAGGAGCTCTCCATCCCGCCCGCGATCAGCGTCGAACAGGCGAAGGGCTTCTCCCTGTACGCGATCCGCACCATCATGGCAGGGCGCGCCGATGAGTTGCTCGACCTCGTCACGACCAATGTCTCGCGGCGACTGCTGGACTGACCAGTCCGCTTTCCAAGCCTTTTCCAATCGCCGTCGCTATGGTCTGCGCATGCGTAAACGTGCGTGGTCTGTGTTTGCTGTGGTGCTACTGCTCGCGGGGTGCGGTGGAGGCGTGAAGCCAGAGGTGCCCACGCCGACGGGAGCGAAGAAGCCCGACAGCAGCAACGTCAAGATCGAAGGCGACCCGGACACGCCGGTGAACAAGTTGGCCATCGACGCGATCGCCGACCTGCAGAGCTTCTGGGCTGACCAATTCCCGAAGCTCTACAACGAGGATTACAAGCCCGTCGACGGTGGGCTGTTCGCACTGACGCCAGATTCTGAGAACGGGCCGAAATGTGCGTCCAGTTACGCTGACGTCGCGGGCAACGCTTTCTACTGCAAGATCGATGACTCGGTGGCCTGGGACGCCTCCGGGCTCCTGCCGGAGCTGCAGAAGAAGTACGGGGACTTCGTCATCCCCATCGTGCTGGCGCACGAGTTCGGCCACGCTATTCAGCAGCGCTCGGGATTCTTCGACCAAAACGAGTTGACGGTCAGCTCGGAGTTGCAGGCTGACTGCTTCGCCGGTGGATGGTCCAAACATGCTCAGGACGACGGCGTGTTCGAGGTGAAGAGCGCCGATCTCGACAAATCGCTGGCGGGCATCCTCGACCTACGCGACAGTCCAGGAACCAACGTCCAGGACCCGTCTGCGCACGGCAGCGGGTTCGACCGGGTCAGCGCCTTCCAGGACGGCTATGACAACGGGGTCGAAAAGTGCAAGGGCTACAAGGACGGCGACCCAATGGTGCTCGAGCTTCCCTTCAACGATGAGCAGGACGCGGCCAGCGGGGGCCAGGCGCCATACGACTCCATTGCAAATGGTGTGCCGTACGACCTCGAGGACTACTGGAGCCAGGTCTACCCCGAACTGACCGACGGCCAAGCCTGGACACCCCTGAAGCCTCAGCAGCCCTTCGCCCCGTCGAGCCCCCCGGATTGTGGTGGCCAGTCCGCCGAGGGGTACGTGCTTTTCTATTGCGTGCCAGACGATTACGTCGGTTGGGACAATGAGGACGCCATGCCGGCGATCTACGACCAGGGCGGGGACTACGCCTTCGCGACCCTGCTCGCCACTCAGTGGGGACTGGCCGCACTCAATCGGCTCGGTGACGACTCCGACGAGAAGACCTCTACTGCCCGTGGCGACTGCTTGGCGGGTGCCTACACGGCGAGCGTCATCCTCTTCAATCGCGAGGCAACCAGCAGTTTCCACATCTCGCCGGGTGATCTCGACGAGGGAATCAAGGCGCTACTCCTGTTCCGCGGCGCCGGCGACGTCGACCGCCAGGGGGCGGGCTTCGACAGAACCAGAGCGTTCCGGGAGGGCGTTGTCGACGGGGCGCAAGCCTGCCTCTCCTACCAGGTCTAGTCGTCACACGGGTAGCGGATCACGGCCCTCGACGCCGACCTCCCCCTTGTTGGCGACGACGTACGGGCCGGGTCGTCGAGCTTTGGGTGCAATACCCGGTGCTAGTCGCCAAGAAGCACTGAGTCTTCGCTCACATTTTCGGGCAATGTCATCAGAGTGGAATGCGCTCTGCTGTTGTTGAGTTTGTCTAAGCAATCGCAGCATCCGCAATAGGCATAGGAGCACGACCATGTCCGTTCAGCTGAAGACACATGCACTGTTGGCGGGCGTAGCCACCGGGGGACTGATCGCGGCCAGTGCGATCGGCTTGGGCACACCGACCGCGTCGGCCGCCCCAGGATGCTCGGACGTGGAAGTGGTGTTTGCCCGCGGGACCGACGAACCCGCCGGACTGGGCCGCGAGGGCCAAGCGTTCGTGGACTCCCTCAAGAGCGACCTCAGGGGCAAGTCCGTCAGCACGTATGCCGTTGCGTACCCGGCGTCCTACGACTTCATGGAGGCCACGGCCGGCGCCGCGGATGCCAGCGCCCACGTCCAAGCCACGGTCGCAGCCTGCCCGGGTACCAAGATCGTGCTCGGCGGCTACTCGCAGGGTGCCGCCGTGATCGACGGCATCACCGGGGATCCGAGCAGGCTGTTCGGCTTGGGCCAGCCAATGCCCGCCGAGGTGGCGAATCACGTGGCCGCCGTGGCCGTGTTCGGCAATCCCTTGAATCGCTTCGGTGGTCCGCTCACCGCGCTGAGCCCGCTGTACGGCGTGAAGACCATCGATCTGTGCAACGGCGCCGACCCCGTGTGCTCACCTGGCGACGACCGTGCCGCGCACAGCCTTTACGTCGAAAGCGGATTGACAAGTCAGGGAGCGGCATTCGCCGCCGACCGAGTCAAGGGAGGCAACGCCTCGGCGGTCTAGGTGCCGATGTCAGTGGCCAACGCGGTCAGTCGTCCAATGGCGCCAACGTCGGCCGGGGTCTGGGGGTGCAGCGGATGGACGGCGAGAATCATTGCGACACAGCCCAGTTGATTGAAGACCGGGGCGGCGATCGTCGCCACCGATCGTGTGTCGACGTGCTCGGCCTGATTCTCGGGAAGACCGACCCGCCCGCGTTGCGGCGTCTGGAGCGCGACCTCGGCACGGCCACCGGTGACGCGCCACCGACGAACGCGGCCACCGTCGACGACGTCATCGCCGAGGCCTTCGAAAACCTCGGCAACGGTCCGACACACGTGGTCGGCGAGACCATGCGCGCGGGCATGCAGATGTTGACGTCGTTGCCGCGCAACGACGCGGCGCAGCTCATGATGGCAGCGAGCGCGGCCTCGATGGGGCCCGGAAAGAACTGATCGGCAACGACTTCGGCGGAACCTCCGGCGGCTCGGCGGCGGGGGCGCGACGATGTCTGCCATGGCTGATGACGTCCCCGGCAAGGCGAGCGAAGCAACGGGAGGTCGTGAACAACCGACCCTGACAGACGACGACCAGAAAGCGCTACGGGGCTGGGTACGCGAGACGGGCCTGGGCGCGCAGGTGAGCGACGTCGAACCGCTGACGGGTGGCAGCCAGAACATCGTGGTGCGCCTGCGCATCGACGGTCGGCCGATGGTGCTGCGGCGCCCGCCGGAGCATCCCCGACCGACGAGTGACAAGACGATGCTGCGCGAGATCGCGGTCCTGACGACGCTGGCGGGCACGCCGGTCCCACATCCGGAGTTCATCGCGGGTTGTGAAGATCTCGACGTGCTCGGCGTGGTGTTCTATCTCATGGAGGATGTCGACGGCTTCAATCCGGGCAATGAGACCGCCCAGGCATACATCGATGACCCCCTGATGCGCCACGACGTCGGACTGGCCTACGCCGCCGGTGTCGCACAACTGGGCGACGTGGCATGGGAGGGGAGCCCGCTTGCGGCGATCAGAAGACCGGGATCGTTTCTGGCGCGCCAAGTTCCACAGTTTATGGGCCTCCTCGCGAGCTATGGGCATGAGGCCTATGCCCCGGGTTCGCTGCCTGGAGTGGGGCCGTTGGCGGAGTGGCTTGAAGGGAACCGGCCCGACGACGGCGAACCCGGCATCATGCATGGCGACGCCCATCTGAACAACGTGCTGCTGCGCCGCGACCGACCCGAACTCGCGGCCCTCATCGACTGGGAGATGTGCACCGTCGGCGACCCGCTTCTCGACCTCGGCTGGATGCTGGTCTGCTGGCCGTCCGAACCCAATACCATCGACGCCGGCTCAGAACTGGCGGCCCTCGGTGGCCTTGCGACTCGCAGCGAACTACTCGAGGCATACACGGCTGCCGGTGGTCGGCGGACGTCCCAGCTCGGGTGGTTCAAGGCGTTGGCGTGCTTCAAGCTGGGAGTCGTGATCGAGGGCACGTGGTCGCGCTACCTCGCCGGTCAGGCCGATCGGGAGGCGGCCCAACGCCTGCACGCGTCGGCGATGTCTCTGATCGAGTTGGGCACCAGGGTGACCCGCGGCGACGACCCGTTCGTCTAGCTGGCCGTCTAAAGGTAGGTATCGACACCGAGTTTCACGGCGAGTGCCAAGCCTGCTGCGGCGATCATCAGTCGCAGCGGCGTTGCGGGCGCACGTCGGACGATTGCCGGCCCGAGCCGCGAGCCCAGTAGACAACCGGCGCCCAGCGGGGCCACGGCCCACCAGTGGATCGGGGCGAACGCGATGAAGATCATTGCGGCGACACCATTAGCCACGCCGAGGACGACGTTCTTGGTGGCGTTCGCGTGAGCCAATGACTCACCGCCGGTGCGCAGGAACAGCGCGAGCATCAGCACCCCGGCCGCCGCACCAAAGAAGCCGCCGTATACGCAGATCGCCAGAACCGCGACACTCTCGACGAGGATCCGGACCGCCCCGCGTGGGGCTCCCGCGACTCGCTCCCGCTGGGGTATGGCGATCAAGACGGCCGACGCCGCCAGCAGGACTGGCACGATGTTCTCGAATCCCTCGGCCGGGATCGCCAACAGAAGCTCGGCACCCGCTGCGCCTCCGACCAGCGCCGCAGGCACCAGACGCTTCAGTATGGAGCGCTGGCCGCGCAGCTCGGGCAGCGAGGCCGACACCGATCCGACGCCGTTGAACACGAGGGCCACGGTGTTGGTCACGTTCGCCGTGACCGGAGGCAGCCCGATCAGGAGAAGAGCGGGATAGGTGGTGAGCGAGGCCAGCCCGGCGATGCTGCCCACCAGGCCACCGCCGATTCCGGCGACGAAGAGAAGTGCCGCATCCCACCAAGTCATGTCGGCAAGAGCCTATGGGACTCCGATGTGCTTGCCGTGCGTCGTGTCTCAGCGCGCGGGTGCCGCGACGACGTGGCTGCGGGCATGCGCAATCGCGACGTCGAGCGAGTCGATCAGATGGTTTTCGTGCCGGAGGGAATCGATGACGCCGACATTGGTCAATAGTTCCAGGTGCTCGGCCTGGACGCCCTTGATGATGACGGTGATGCCGCGGGACTCCAGCTCCTGCGCGATCTGGGCCAGGGTGTTCGCCCCTGTCGCATCGAGCATGCCCAAACTGGACATTCGGATGATCACCACCGACACCTCGGGTCGGTCGGCGTCGGTGATGGCATTCGAGATCCGTTCGGCGACACCGAAGAACATCGCCCCATCCAGTCGCAAGAGTGCAATTCTCTCGTCGCCGGGAAGCGTTGGTCCGGGCAGGCTCTCGCGTGTGACGCTGCTGCGGCGTGCCACGGAACGCAACGTGAACACCGCCGCGACCACGATCCCGATCTCCACCGCCTCGATGAGATCGAAGCACACGGTGACGATCGCAGTGAGGGCGAACGTGAGGGCGTCCGATCGGGTCGAGCGCACGATCCTGGCGACCGTCGTCCGAGAGATCATGCGGAACGACGTGACCATCAGCACGGCGGAAAGCGCGCACAGCGGTATCGCCGACACCGGACCGGTCGCGAAGTAGACGACGCAGAGCAGCAGCAGCGAGTGCACGATCGCGGAGACCCGGGTGACACCGCCGGACCGAACGTTGACCGCGGTGCGCGCAATCGCCCCCGTCGCGGGCATGCCGCCGAACAGTCCCGACGCCACCGACGCCATACCCTGACCGACCAGTTCGCGGTTGGGGTCGTAGGGGCCGGTCGACGACATCGTCGCGGCGACGCGCGCCGACAGCAATGATTCGATGGCGGCAAGTGCGGCGATCGCCAGCGCCGCGCCGAACAGCGCCTTCAACGCACCGAGATCGGCGTCCGGCAATACCGGGGTCGGCAGATTCGAGGGAAGCTCGCCGATGCGAGCGACGGGCAGATGTGCGAATACCACCAACAGCGTTGCGGCCAGCACCGCCGTCAAGGATTCCGGGATGCCGCGGTGTATCCGAGGCAAGCCGATCATCAGTGCCGCGGCCAGCGCTGCGACGGCCAGAGTCGTGCCCGCGACAGCCCAGTCGGTGTGGCGCATCACCTCCCACGCCGCCAACAGCGGACTCCGGCCCGCCACGGCGCCGTGCCCCAATGCCGCGGGAATCTGCTGCAGGAAGATGATGATCGCGATACCGAGCGTGAAGCCCTCGATCACCGGCCAGGGGATGAACGTGACTGCCCGCCCGAGACCGGTGGCTCCGGCGGCCACCACGATCACCCCGGCCAAGACGGTCACCAGCGCGATGCTGCCCAAGCCGTATTGGATCACGATGGGGGCGAGCACCACCGCCATGGCTCCGGTCGGGCCGGAAACCTGGACGTTCGAACCCCCGAACACCGCGGCCACCAGGCCTGCCACCACCGCGGTGATCAGACCGGCCGCCGCGCCCACCCCCGAGCTGATGCCGAACGCCAGCGCCAGCGGCAGTGCAACCACGCCGACGGTGGCGCCGGCAAGCACGTCGCGGCGCCACGACCTGGGTAGCTCGCTGTAATCGGAGCGGTGTGGCAGCAGTCTCTTCACCGCCTGGGCAGCGCCGCTCGTCATCAGGACGTACCGAGGGGCGGAAGGGCGTCGAATGCCTCTAGCTGGTGCCTGCTCGCCTCGAGATTGTCAGCCAGGAAGGCGCGGGCGATCAGGAGAAGCTCCGAGATCCTCGGGTGGGCGAGCTGGTAGTACACGGCGTTCGCCACCCGACGACCGAGCACCACGTGGTGCCGCTTGAGAACGGCGAGGTGTTGGGAGAGGAGAGTCGGCTCGATGCCCGTTGCCGCCAGGATCTCGCTGACCGGTATCGGATGGTCGCTCGCCGACAGGATCTCCAGCGTCCTGATCCGTGCCGGATGCGCAAGTGCCTTGAACAGATTGGCCTTGATTTCGTAGAGGGGCCTCTCGGGCCGCTCCGCTCCGTAGGACACGTGTTGCGGCACCGGGCACCCCTGATTGATGAATTGAATGAATTCTCAATTCACCCTAGCCCCGACAATCGCCTTTGGGCAATCCGGCGATAAATCGGGTTGCACGCCCCGGCCTTGGGCTACTACCGTGTCCCTCGTGCCGAAGCGACTCGTAGTAGCAACCCACAGCGGGGTCTGACTCAGACCGACCCCTCGCTGTGGGTCGTTGCTACACCGTCGGTCAATTCCTCTGACAAGAGAAGACCGGCCACATGTCATCCCCTTCAGCGCCGCAATCCACCATTGGCGCAACGCCTTCCTTTGCAGCCCAATTCGACGGGCCGCTGCCTCGGGCGTTGCGCGAGGAGGCTGTTTCAATGTCCAACGACGCATTCCTCGCCAGGTACGCGCCGGCATCAGGGCCGGTGCGGCTCGGATACTGGCAGTGCACTGACGCCGATCGGCCCGCCACCCGGCTGGGTCCCCAGGCACGCAACTATCAGGCGACGATCGCCGTCGGTGATCGGATCGGCACGTCCACCGCAGCGGCCAGCGGACCCGTCGGCGCCCTGACCGCGATGCTCCACGACAGGGGCATCCCCGTCGAGATAGCGGCGTTTCACCAGCGGCACGCCGACGGCAACACGGCGACCTTCATCCGTGGATCCGACGGTCTCCGCGACGAGTGGGCGATGGGCTGGGCGGAGGACCCCACGCAGTCGGCGTTGCGCGCGGTGGTCGCGTGTGCGAACCGGCTAGCGCAGTCCCGCGCGTAGGAGCCATACGCCAAGGCCCACGGCCGCGGCCGGGGCGGCGACCAGCGCCGCCGTCGACGGCGGCAGCGAACCGTCGCGCCTACCGACTACTGCGGCGGCCCCGTCGGCGGTGTCACACGCCAGCCCCAATGCCACCCACGCCAACCGCTCGTCTTCCGGCGCACGCAGTGTCGCGGCACCCACCACGACGTCGCGCACTCCGAAAAGCCGCCACAGATAGGCAGATTCGGCCTGAGCGGCACCACGCATGCCGAACAGGCGTGCGGTGGTCACCGGCCTGATCCAGGCCAGCGCGCCGATGCCGATGCGCGTCGCCGACAATCCGATCACGCTGGCGCGGGCGGCGGTCTCCTTTGACACCACCTCAGCGCAGTGTGCGCAGGACGATCGGCATGCCGTCCATGGGCACGGGCATGCCGCCGTAGTCCCACACCTGGGTGCGACCGGGATGCGCGGGCTCCAGCCGATACTTGCGCAGCAGCCGGTGCATGATCGTCTTCACCTCGAGTTGACCGAACAACATGCCAATGCACTTGTGCGAGCCGCCACCGAACGGCGTGAATCCGAAGCGATGCGTCTTGTGCTCGCTTCGCGGTTCGGCGAATCGCTCGGGGTCGAACGTCATTGGGTCAGTCCAGATCTCGGGTAACCGGTGGGTCATCCCCGGGTACGTGACGACGTTCGTGCCCGACGGTATGTAGTGGCCCAATAGCTCCGTGTCACGCACAGTGCGCCGCATGGCCCACTGCACGGGGCTGACCAGTCGCATCGACTCGTTCATGACGAGGTCGAGTGATTCGAGTTTCTCCAGCGATTCGATGTCCACGGGGCCGTCGCCGAGGCGGTCGGACTCGTCGCGGCAGCGGTCCTGCCATTCGGGATTCTCGGCGAGGTAGTAGGCCATCGTGGTCGCCGTCGAGGTCGAGGTGTCATGCGCGGCCATCATCAGGAAGATCATGTGGTTGACGATGTCGGCGTCGGAGAACGTGTTGCCGTCCTCGTCCTCGGTACGACAGAGCACCGACAAGAGGTCGTTGCCCTCCGAGCCGCGCTTCTCACTGACCCGGGCTTCGAAGTAGTTCTCAAGGAGCTTGCGGGCCTGCAGGCCGCGCCACCAGGTGAACGGCGGCACGCCGGTGCGGATGATCGCGTTGCCCGCGCGCACCGTCGTGGTGAAGGCGTTGTTTACCTTGGTCACCAGTTCGTGGTCGGTGCCCGGCTCGTGACCCATGAACACCATCGACGCGATGTCGAGGGTCATCTGCTTCATCGCGGGGTACAGCAGAAAACGAGGATCGTTGGCGACCCAGTCGTTCGCGATCACCTTCGAGACGACGGTGTCGACCTGCTCGGTGTAACCGACCAGCCGGGTGCGGACGAACGCCTCCTGCATGATCCGCCGATGGAACATGTGCTCGTCGAAGTCCAGCAGCATCAACCCGCGATGGAAGAACGGTCCGATGACCTGGGTCCACATCTGTTGCGAATACTCCTTGTTGCGGTTGGAGTAAAGCGCCTGGGCGGCATCGGGACCAAGTGCCGTCACCGCGGGCAGCACCGGTGAATCTGCGAACGACACCGGACCCTTGGTGTTGTAAAGGTGCATCAAGAATTCGGGTCCGCCACGGAACATCTCGACCATGTGGCCGAGCACCGGCAGCCCCTTGTCACCCATCACCGGCTTCAGGTCGCTGTCCGCCGGTGGCTGAGCCAACGCTCTCTGCGGGAACTCGGTGCGCAGTAGCCTGCGTTCCAGGGTGCCCATGCCGGGAAAGTTGTTGATGGACGGCGTAAACCGCCGTTTGGCCTGATCGATCAGGTAGTCGGGCGTGCTGATGGTCGCCATCGGCAATCTCCTGGGCTGGGGATGTGTGTGGTCGAACTCACTCAATGCGACCATCCTGTAGTCCACACTTGACGCATGTCAAGTTTTGCTCTGCCGTGTCGTCGATGCAAAGGTTGTCGGTGATGAGTGCCGAATCCGTCCCCAGCGAGGCCCGCCGCAGCCGTGGCGACCGCCAGCGTGACGCGATCGTCGGCGCGGTGCGCGAGCTGCTCGAGGTCAAGGCCTTCTCGGACCTGTCCGTCAGCGTGATCAGCGAGCGCGCGGGCGTCGCCAGGTCGGGCTTCTACTTTTACTTCGACTCGAAGTACGCCGTGCTTGCCGTCGTCGTCGCCGACGCAATGGCCGAACTCGACAAGCTCACCCATGACTTCGCGCCGCGCGAGCGGGGGGAGACGCCGTCGGAGTTCGCCAAGCGCATGGTTGGTAGCGCGGCGGCGGTGTTCGCGCACAACGATCCGGTCATGAGGGCCTGCACGTTGGCGCAGAACACCGATGCGCAGCTGCGAGACTTGATGAACGACTTCGCGGACGCCTTGATCTACAAGATCGTGGGTCTCGTCGGTCAGGACGCAGGCGCGCGTCCGATTTCCGAGGATCTGCCGGCACTGGTCCGCACGCTCATCGCGACGACCGCAATGACCTTGTCCAATGACAGTGCCTTCGTGGGCAGGCACGACGATCCGGCCCGCGCCGTTGCGGTGCTCGAGCGACTGTGGCTGAACGCGCTGTGGGGTGGCGGGCGCGTCTCCGGCACCTGACCTGTCGGTAGGGTCGGCCTCATGGCGCAGGGGTATGCAGGCAAACGGTGTTTCCTCACGGGTGCCGCGAGCGGAATCGGCCGTTCGACGGCACTGAAGCTGGCCGCCGAAGGCGCCGAATTGTTCCTCACCGACCGCAATGCCGAGGGTCTCGCCCAGACGGTCGCCGACGCGCGTGCCCTTGGCGCGTCGGTTCCGGCTCATCGTGCGCTCGACATCTCGGACTACGACGCGGTGGCGGCCTTTGCCGCCGACATTCACGATGCGATCGGGGGCACCACCCCGGCGATGGACGTCGTGATGAACATCGCGGGAGTGTCCGCATGGGGCACGGTGAGCCATCTGAGTCACCGACACTGGGAGTCGATGGTCGCAATCAACCTGATGGGACCCATCCACGTCATCGAATCGTTCGTGCCGCCCATGGTCGCGGCGGGCCGCGGCGGGAGCCTGGTCAATGTCTCGTCGGCGGCCGGCCTGGTGGCGCTTCCCTGGCATGCGGCCTACAGCGCGAGCAAGTTCGGTCTGCTCGGTGTCAGCGAGGTGCTGCGCTTCGATCTCGCCCGGCACGGCATCGGGGTGTCCGTGGTGGTGCCCGGTGCGGTGCGGACGCCATTGGTCGACTCCGTCGAGATCGCGGGCGCAGACCGTGATCACCCGCAGGTGCGCAAGTGGATCGACAGGTTCAGTGGGCACGCCGTCACTCCGGAGGTGGCAGCCGACAAGATGCTTCGCGGCGTTTCCCGAAACCGATTCCTGATCTACACGTCTCACGACATCCGCGCGCTGTACGCGTTCAAGCGGGTCGCGTGGTGGCCCTACAGCGTCGCGATGCGGCGGGTCAACGTCATCTTCACCCGCGCGCTGCGGCCGTCCAAGACTCCTTGAGCACTACCGCTTGCCCCAGTCCCACGGCGGTGCGGTGAGCATCGTCTGGTCGACGACCCGAGTCTCGCCCCACTCCTTGGTTAGCTCGATCTCGCTGGAGTCCTCGGAGTCGAGATGCTCGCGCATCGCCCGTGAATGCGTGACGACCACGACTTGACTGCCAGCTGAGGCCACGCGGATCATCGTCGCCAGCGGTGCCAGTAGGTCGGGGTGCAGGGACGTCTCTGGTTCGTTGAGTACCACGAGTGAGGGAGGTCGAGGGCTCGACAAGGCCGCCGCCCAGAGGAGGAAACGCAAGGTGCCATCGGATAGTTCGGCGGCGCGAAGCGGCCGCAGCATTCCCCTCTGATGCAGCTGCAGCTCGAAGATCCCGTCGTGGACCGCGACTGAGACCTCGGCACCGTCGAAGGCGTCGGCCACCGCCCGGGGCAGATCGTCGGACCCCGCCTCCACGATCGTCTGAACGGCAGCGGCCAGGTCGCCGCCGTCGTCGGACAGCACGGGCGTGCGGGTGCCGACGCGAGGCGTGCGCGCCGGTGCGTCGGAGTCGACCCGAAAGCCGTCGTAGAACCGCCAGTCGCGCAGTCGATCTCGCACGGCGGCGAGCTCGGGCAGGGCGTACTCAGCGAGCACACTGCGGTAGACGGGAAGTGCGCGGGTCAGTTCGGTGAAGCCGCCACCCGAGTCGTCGGCGACCTCGGCGTACTCGCCAATGCGACGTACCAGCGATGCGCTCGGACGAAGCCGCGGACCGGCGAACACCATCTCCCGCTTGATCTCCGGGTCACGCGCGAAGAACGATCCGGGACCCGCGAACTGCGGTAGACCGAGATCGATCAGATAGCCGAAATCATCTGAGGCGAAGCCGAGTTCCAGCGCCACGGGGCGAACCCGTGTGGTGCCCTGGGTGGTCCCGGTGCGGCGCGCGCCGCCAGTGCTCTCTGGGCCCGCCCATAGCACTGACTCGAGCCCACCCTCACGTGCCAGCGAGCCGATCACCTCCCCGCGGCCGCAGTCGGCAAGGAGTTTCAACGCGCGGTACACCGATGACTTGCCGGTGCCGTTGGCGCCGGTGACGATGGTCAGACCCGTGAGCGGAACGACGACCTCGCGCATCGACCGGTAGCCGCGAATTGCGACGGTGTGCAACATGCTCCCGAGGCTAGGTGCCCTCGACGACAGTGGGAGCAGCAGCCGTCGGCATGGCCAGTTCCAATCGGACGCCGAGCAGTCGCACCGGGCGATCCAACTCGAACTGATCAAAGACCGACAGAGCGGTGTCGACGACGGCGGACTCGTCGGTTCCTGCAGTGGTGAGCTTGCGGATCTTGGTTCTGGTGAAGAACGTCTTGGTGCGGACGGTCACGGCGACGCGGGTCACCGTCCGGTCCTGTTCGACGACCTCGGCGAGCGTCCTGCGCGTGAGGTCGGTGATCGCCGCGTCCATCTCGTGCCTTTGGGTGAGATCCTCGGCGAAGGTGATCACGTGACTACGCGATCTCGCCACCCACGGCTCGGCGCTGACGTTCGAGTCGCCGCCGCCCTTGGCCAGCAACAGGATCCACAGTCCGGTCCTGGGGCCGAAGGTGGACACGAGTACCTCGGAGTCGGTTGCAGCCAAGTCGCCGACTGTGGTGATGTCAAGTCCGGCAAGCCGTTTGGCTGTCTTTGGTCCGACGCCCCACAATTCGCCGACATCGCGATCACCCATGACCGTCATCCAGTTGTCGTCGTCGAGGCGGTATACCCCCGCCGGCTTGCCGAAGCCGGTCGCCACCTTGGCGCGCTGCTTGTTGTCACTGATCCCGACCGAACACGAGAGTCCCGTCTCGGCCTCGACGACGTGCCGGATGCGTTGGGCCAACTCGAAGGGGTCCGCCACGTCGGCGCCGAGGTAAGCCTCGTCCCACCCCCACACCTCGAGCGGATGACCGAGATCGCGAAGCACGGCCATCACCTCATCGGACGCCTCGTCATAGGCCGTCGGGTCCGATGCCAGAAACGTCGCCTCTGGGCACTTGCGGGCGGCGACGCGTAGCGGCATGCCTGCGTGCACGCCGTATGTGCGCGCTTCGTAGGAAGCGCAGGTCACCACCTTGCGCGGCTCGGCTGGGTCACCGTTGCCTCCGACGATTACGGGCAGGCCGACGAGTTCGGGACGCCGTCGGAGTTCGACCGATGCGAGAAACTGATCGAGGTCGACGTGCAATACCCACATGGCGTCACGTTCCGCAGAGCTTGCGCGCCAAGCTCTCCCACGCATCACCCTGCTGTTGGAGGCTGCGGCCCAGATCGTCGACCTGATGGGTGACGTAGTCGGCGTCGAGTAGTGCCAGCAGTGCATCGGTCTGAGCGTCGAGATCGCCCGTCGTGCCCGCTGCCTCGAGCAACATCCGGACATGGGTGCGGTGCAGGGTGGCCGGTGGGTTGAAACGCGTCTG
Organism: Mycolicibacterium hodleri; assembly: GCF_006439015.1. GTDB lineage: Bacteria > Actinomycetota > Actinomycetes > Mycobacteriales > Mycobacteriaceae > Mycobacterium > Mycobacterium hodleri_A. The sequence continues at coordinate 441,025 of NZ_RCZG01000001.1, forward strand.
CGGATCACTGTTGGCGTCGGAGAGCAGGACGCGGTGATCCCAGGCGAACCGCAAGCGCTCGTGCCCGTAGGCCAGCAGTCGCTCCAGAGGTGGCACCCCGGGTCCGAGCGGCGGCGGGCCGAACATGAACGCTTGCTGCTCGGCCTTCTCGGCCTCGTCGAGGAGCACGATCATGAGACCGGCCCGGCTGCCGAAGCGTCGGAACAGGGTGCCCTTGCCGACGCCGGCGGCGGCGGCGACGTCGTCCATCGTCACGGTGTCGGCGCCATGCTCGTCGATGAGCCGGCGGGCAGCCGTCAACAGTAGTGCGCGATTGCGCGCGGCGTCGCCACGCTCCGTCGGCGCAGAATCGGTGACCGATAGCCCGACCAGCCCGTCACCAGTGCTCATGCCTGCACTTTAGCTCAGCAGGAATGAATCGGACCATGGTCCGGTTACCCTGTGAGAGGATCGGGACGAAGCGACCGGAAGGGGCTCGAGGAGCATGGCGGACGTAAAGATACTGGTACTGGTGGGCAGCCTTCGCGCAGCGTCGTTGAACCGTCAGTTGGCCGAGGTGGCGGCCGAGTCAGCTCCGGCGGGAGTGTCGCTGCAGCTCTTCGACCGGCTTGGCGAATTGCCGTTCTACAACGAGGACGTCGACGGCGAAGGGGTCGCCGAGCCAGTACAGGCGCTGCGCCTGGCCGCGGAGGAAGCGGACGCCGCTCTGGTCGTGACGCCCGAGTACAACGGCAGCATTCCCGGCGTGCTGAAGAACGCGATCGACTGGCTGTCGCGGCCCTTCGGCAACGGAGCGCTCAAGGGCAAGCCCCTAGCGGTGGTGGGGACGGCACTCGGCCAGTACGGCGGCGTCTGGGGGCACGACGAAACGCGCAAGTCGTTCGGCATCGCGGGGCCACGGGTGATCGAGGACGTCAAGCTCTCGGTACCCGCCAAGGTCTTCGATGGCAAGCACCCGAGAGAGAATGCCGACGTCGTCCAGCAGGTTCGCGAAGTGGTCGAGAAGTTGGTCGCCGAGGTCAGCTGAGACCGCACGTCGCCAAGCCGTCGACGAGCCCTGATGGGGGCCGTCGGCGGCTTTGCTGTCACGCGATGGCGGGAGAGCTCTGTCGGTGGGTGATGGTACCTCTGTTGGGCACGCGCGACACGTGTTGTCTGTGACGTGCGACACGCCGAGAAAAGTCCAGTTCGTGGGCTTACGACCAGGGAATTCCATCAATGTCGTTCAGAACATCTTGTATCTCTACTGATTGTCGGACACTAGGTGTAGTGTCTTGCAGACCGACAGGCCCCACATTTCGGAGGTCGGCCGGAGCTCTCGAAACCGGCACATCGGGTCAGACAACCGCCGGTCAGACTGCTTCGGACGGCAGGAATTCCACGGGTCTGCGGGCTGCTGAACTTCAGGGGATAGCAGTAGCCAGTCAGACCAGCCAGTCAGACCAGACTTCGAAGAGGAGCCACGCCGAAGATGACCGTCACCGTCTACACCAAGCCCGCGTGTGTGCAGTGCAACGCCACGTACAAGGCGCTCGACAAGCAGGGCGTCGCCTACGAGAAGGTCGACATCAGCCTGGACGCCGAGGCGCGTGACTACGTCATGGCGCTTGGCTACCTCCAGGCGCCCGTCGTCGTGGCAGGCAACGACCACTGGTCGGGCTTCCGTCCGGACCGCATCAAGTCGCTGTCCGGAGCGGTCGCAGTCACGGCGTAAGCGGGAACCCGGCGGACAGAAGGGAGAGTGTGATGGGCAATCTCGTCTACTTCTCCAGCGTCTCGGAGAACACCCACCGCTTCGTCGAGAAGCTCGAGATGCCCGCCACTCGGATTCCGCTGCGCGCACGCATCGAGGTCGACGAGCCCTATGTGTTGGTGCTGCCGACCTACGGCGGCGGACACGCGAACGGCCCCGACATCGAAGCCGGAGGATACGTCCCCAAGCAGGTCATCGCCTTCCTGAACAACGAGAACAACCGCTCATTGCTACGCGGCGTCATCGCCGCGGGCAACTCCAACTTCGGCGCCGAATTTGGCTATGCGGGTGACGTCGTCTCCCGAAAGTGCGGCGTGCCGTACCTCTATCGCTTCGAATTAATGGGCACCACGGACGACGTACTCGCCGTTCGTGAGGGCCTCACCGAGTTTTGGAAGGATCAGCCGTGTCCCCAACCGCCACAGCTACAGAACACGTGACCTCCGGCGCGCATGCGCTGCCAGGGGAGACGGACTACCACGCGCTGAACGCGATGCTGAATCTCTACGACGCTGACGGGAAGATTCAGTTCGACAAGGACCGGGAAGCCGCCAACCAGTACTTCCTGCAGCACGTCAACCAGAACACGGTGTTCTTCCACAACCAGGACGAGAAGCTCGACTACCTGGTCAAGGAGGATTACTACGAGCGCGAGGTGCTCGACCAGTACTCCCGTAACTTCGTCAAGACGCTGCTGGATCGCGCATACGCCAAGAAGTTCCGCTTCCCGACATTCCTCGGCGCGTTCAAGTACTACACGTCCTACACGCTGAAGACTTTCGACGGGAAGCGCTACCTCGAACGCTTCGAGGACCGCGTCGTCATGGTGTCGCTCACGCTGGCCGCGGGCGACACGATGCTGGCCGAGAAGCTCGTCGACGAGATCATCGACGGTCGTTTCCAGCCGGCCACGCCCACGTTCCTCAACTCGGGCAAGAAGCAGCGCGGCGAGCCCGTCAGCTGCTTCCTGCTGCGCATCGAGGACAACATGGAGTCGATCGGGCGCTCCATCAACTCCGCACTCCAGTTGTCCAAGCGCGGCGGTGGAGTCGCGTTGCTGCTCAGCAACATTCGCGAGCACGGCGCACCGATCAAGAACATCGAGAACCAGAGCTCGGGCGTCATCCCGATCATGAAGCTGCTCGAGGATTCGTTCTCGTACGCCAACCAGCTGGGTGCGCGCCAGGGCGCTGGCGCGGTGTACCTGCAGGCGCATCATCCCGATATCTACCGGTTCCTCGACACCAAGCGTGAGAACGCCGACGAGAAGATCCGCATCAAGACGCTCTCGCTCGGTGTGGTGATCCCGGACATCACGTTCGAGCTGGCGAAGAAGAACGAGGACATGTACCTCTTCTCGCCGTATGACGTCGAACGTGTCTACGGAGTGCCGTTCGCGGACATCTCCATCACCGAGAAGTACTACGAGATGGTCGACGACGCGCGCATCCGCAAGACCAAGATCAAGGCGCGCGAGTTCTTCCAGACGTTGGCCGAGCTGCAGTTCGAGTCCGGCTACCCGTACATCATGTACGAGGACACGGTGAACCGGGCGAACCCCATCGCGGGCAAGATCACCCACAGCAACCTGTGCTCGGAGATCCTGCAGGTGTCGACGCCGTCGCTGTTCAACGAGGACCTGACCTACGCCAAGGTGGGCAAGGACATCTCGTGCAACCTCGGCTCGCTCAACATCGCCAAGACCATGGACTCGCCGGACTTCGCGCAGACCATCGAGGTGGCGATCCGCGGCCTGACGGCGGTGAGCGATCAGACCCACATCTGGTCGGTGCCGTCGATCGAGCAGGGCAACAACGACTCTCACGCGATCGGGCTCGGGCAGATGAACCTGCACGGCTACCTGGCCCGCGAGCGAATCATGTACGGCTCCGAAGAGGGCATCGACTTCACCAACATCTACTTCTACGCCGTGCTCTATCACGCGCTGCGGGCGAGCAATCGCATCGCGATCGAACGCGGTACGCGCTTCGGCGGTTTCGAGAAGTCGAAGTACGCGTCGGGGGAGTTCTTCGACAAGTACACCGAGCAGGTGTGGGAGCCGGCCACCGAACGCGTGCGGGAGTTGTTCGCGCAAGCGGACATCCGCATCCCGACGCAGGAGGATTGGGTACGGCTGAAGGAGTCGGTGCAGCAGTACGGCATCTACAACCAGAATCTGCAGGCCGTCCCGCCGACCGGGTCGATCTCCTACATCAACTACTCCACCTCGTCGATCCACCCGGTGGCGTCTCGGATCGAGATCCGCAAGGAAGGCAAGATCGGCCGCGCGTACTACCCGGCGCCGTATCTGACCAACGACAACCTGGAGTTCTACGAAGACGCGTACGAGATCGGCTACGAGAAGATCATCGACACGTACGCCGCGGCCACCCAGCACGTTGATCAGGGACTGAGCCTGACGCTGTTCTTCAAGGACACCGCCAGCACGCGCGACGTCAACAAGGCGCAGATCTACGCCTGGCGCAAGGGCATCAAGACGTTGTACTACATCCGCCTGCGGCAGATGGCCCTGGAGGGCACTGAGGTGGAGGGTTGCGTCAGCTGCATGCTGTAGGGCGCGACGTCGAGTGGCCAGATAGTGCACGCCGATGGCGAAAAACCGTGCACTAACTAGCCATTCGGATCAGCTTTCGCGAGTCTGGTCCGCGTGCAGCGCCTTCACGCGTCGCTCCTCGCGAAGCACGCTCTGGTAGCTCTCGCGTTCCGCGACGAGCCACTCGGGCTTGTCCTCGAGCAGCTGAGTGATCTGCTCGGTGGTGAGCGCATCGGTGATGCCGCTGCGCGCGAGACCGGCGATCGACACCCCGAGCTTGGTTGCCACGAGGTTCTTCGGGTGTGGCCCGTTCTTGCGGAGGTCCTTGAGCCACTGCGGCGGATCCGCCTGCAGGTCGGCGAGCTCGGCGCGGGTGATCGGGTTCTCTTGAAACTCCGCAGGGGTCGCGGGCAGATACACGTCCAGCTTCTTCGCCGCGGTGGCGGGTTTCATGGACTGTGCGTTCGGCCTGCTCATGGGACCAGCGTATCGGTAGCCTGATGCGGTGGCTTCATCCTCGCTGCCCTCGCTCACAGTGGGGTACGTCCCCGGCGTGACGCCCGCGAAGTGGGCTCGTACCTGGGCGCAGCGCCAACCCGACGTCCGGCTGCACTTGCAGGCCGTCGCCGCGGCAGATGCGGCCGACGCGTTGCGGGCGGGCGCGATCGACGTGGCGCTGCTCCGGCCGCCGGTCGACCCGACCGGGGTGGCCGTCATCCCCCTGTACGAGGAGATGACGGTGGTCATGGCGCCGACCGATCACCTGCTGAGCGCCGCCGACACGGTCACCATCGCGGACCTCGACGGCGAACCAATCCTGATCCCACTCGACGACGTCGTCGCCTGGGCGGCCGTCCCCGGCGTCCGGGTCGATCACCGGCCCGAGACCACCAGGGACGCAACCGAACTCGTTGCTGCTGGGATCGGCGCGCTCATCGTTCCGCAGTCGCTGGCGCGGCTGCACCACCGCAAGGACCTCGTGTATCGCCCGATCGCCGACGCACCCACCTGCCCCGTGGCGCTCGCCGTCCCCGAGGGGCAGCAGCCTGCACTGGTCGAGGAGTTCATCGGAATCGTGCGGGGTCGCAAACCCAGTTCGTCGCGTGGGCGGTCCGAGTCGGCGCCGAAGCGCACTGCACGGGAGAAGACCCTCGCCAAGCAGGCCGCCCGCATCGCCGCGAGGGAGGCGGCGGGAAAGGTCGCCAGCAAGCAGGACCGTGCCCAACGCGGTCGGCACTGAGGCTTCGTTGGCTATTCCCCGAATGCGCGCCGAGCGTGTGGGTTCCCCTTGCAAAGCGCGAGTGGCGGTGTTGAGAAGCTGCACACTCGGTGGGGCCAATAAATCAGTGGAAATCGGCGGCCGAGTCGATCACCCTCGTAGGCATGAACGTTCACCTGTACGCGTCGCCGGATGGCTTCGGCGCGGTGGCGCGCTGGGTGTATCGCAGAGACCCGGTGTTGTTCACCACCGAACTGACCACCCTGCGGACGTCGACGTGGCCGGCCGGTCATCTATTGCTGGCCGCCTCGGACTGCGACGGCGTGGTAGGCGCGGCGCTACAGATGCGGGACGAGGTGCTGTTGGTCAGTGGGCTGCCGCCCACCCTGGCGAAGGAAGTTGTATCCGCAGTCGCCCCGATTCGGGCCGACCTGCCCGGCGTCCGCGGAACGCCCGCTACCGCTGAAGCAGTCAGTCAAGCGTGGACTGAGGCTACCGGCCTCGGTGCCTCGACGTCGTTCGCCGAAACGCTGTACCGCCTTGAAGACCTGATCGCGCCCGAGGGCGTCGTAGGCGAACCACGGCGTGCCGGGGACGAGGACGCCGAGTTGCTCATCGGGTGGCTAGACGCGTTCTTCGTCGAGGCCTTCGATTCTGAGTCGAACCTCCAGGCGAGTCGTGGGCTGCTGAGCAACATCGCCGGTGCTGGCGGGCACATCGTGCTGTGGACGGTGGACGATGTGCCGGTCGCGATGGCGCGGGTGCACGGGTGCCTGCTGGGAATGTCGCGGATCGGTCCGGTGTACACGCCGCCGGAGAACAGAGGCCACGGTTACGGGGCGGCAGTCACGGCCGAGGCGGTCCGGCACGCCCAGCGTGACGGTGCGCGCGACGTCGTGCTGTTCGCCGACAAGGCCAACCCCGTGTCGAACCGCATCTACCGGCGGCTCGGATTCCGGCCCGTCGCCGAGAACGTCCAGTACGCGTTCACCGCGTGACAACCACGCGAGGGTGACTCTGGCGACGCTCAACCCACGTGTCGCGTCGTGAGATTCACCCGCGCCGCGTGGGTCAGGACGGCGCCTAGCTACTTCACCTTGTGCTGAGGCCCCTGTTCCTTCTTGTACAGCGCCTTGAGCCTGCGATCACGGAAGAACGAGTTGTCGATCAACTTGATGCCGTTGTTCGCCACCGCGGGGATCCCCGCGAGCTTGTGGAAGTAGCGGCCCCGCCGGTATTCCTTGCCCCAGGCGGCCTCCATGCGCTGCCCGTAGTTGGTGAAGTCGTCCGGCCCACCGTTGAGGAGCGCCGCAATCGCGCACTCACCCGCGGCGAGCCCCGACTCGAGTGCCTTGGAGATGCCCGCCCCCGACGCCGGCTTGCCCGCGCCGAGCGAGTCACCGGTGAAGAGCACGCCGGGACGCCACGGCGGCCAGGCGGTGAAGCCCATCGGCAACCGCCAGGCTCGCACCAACTTGTCCTTCTTGAGCTCGTCGATGGGCGGCAGCCCCCAATCACGGGGCAGCGTCTGCATGAACTCGCCCATGAACTGGGTGGCGTTGATCTTCTGCCAGTCCTTGTAGCTATTGACGTAGCCCAGGCCGATGTTGATGCGGCCGCCGCCGAATGGGAACACCCAGGCATAGCCCGGCAGTTGGTCGCCGTGGAACTTCAAATTCAGGTAGATGTCCAGTGAGTCGGAGTCCGGCTTGTTGGCGGGCATCTCCGCGCGGATGGCGATCGCCGAGTAGCCGTTGTATTCGGAGTCGATCTTCAGGGCGCGCTTGATGGGGGAGTAGGCCCCGTCGGCCGCGATGACGGCGTCACCGACGACCTTCTCGCCGCCCTTGAGGACGACGCCGATGACGCGGCCGTTGGCGTCGAGTTCCGGGCCGGCCACCTAGCACGACTGCCGGATCTCGGCGCCTGCGGCCTCGGCGTGCTTGAGCAGCAGGGTGTCCAGCTGCGGGCGAGGGGCGACGTAACCGTGGTTCGGCATCCCGGGACGGGTCGGGAAGGACAGCTCCCACTGCGAGGGGCTGTACACCGTCACCCGGTTCACGCGGTGGAACTTGTCGACCTCTTCGGCGAGACCCATCTTCTGCAGATAGCTGACCGCGCGGGCCGTCAGCCCGTCGCCGCACGGCTTGTCGCGGGGGAACTCGGCCTTGTCCAGGACGACTACCTTGGCGCCCGTCTGCGCTGCCTGCCACGCTGCGGCGGCGCCGGAAGGCCCGCCGCCCGCAATCACCAGGTCGTACCGCTGCGTCATGGGTCTCGTCTCGTATAGCCGGGGGATATCGGCAGAGATGCTACCCGGGCGGGTTGAGCTGCTCTCGCCGAAAGCACGGCCCCGGCGCGGTCTTGGCAGGTCAGCACGGCTCAGCCGGTACAGTGAGCCCGTGCGCAGACCGTCTCGGCCCCAGTCGGGCACCCAGCCCGGCGTGAAGGTCGATGCGCGCAGCGAGCGTTGGCGCGAGCATCGCAAGAAGGTCCGCGCCGAGATCGTCGACGCCGCCTTCCGGGCCATCGACAAGCTGGGTCCCGAGCTGTCGCTACGTGAGATCGCCGAAGAGGCGGGCACCGCGAAGCCCAAGATCTACCGGCATTTCACGGACAAATCCGACTTGTTCCAGGCGATCGGCGAGCGACTCCGAGACATGTTGTGGGCGGCCATTTTTCCTGCCATCAATGTATCGACCGACCCTGCCCGCGAGGTGATACGCCGTAGCGTCGAGCAGTACGTTCACCTGGTCGACGAGCATCCGAACATATGTCGGTTCCTGATTCAGGGCCGCTTCGCAGAAGGAAGTGAGTCGACGATTCGGGCGCTCAACGAAGGGCGTGACATCACGTTGGCGATGGCGGCCATGTTCAACGCCGAACTCCGCGAGATGCAGCTCGATAGTTCCGCGATCGAGCTGGCTGCGTTCACGACGTTCGGTTCAGCGGCGGCCGCCACGGAATGGTGGCTCGGCCCGAGCACAGACAGCCCTCGGCGGATGCCGCCCGAGGAGTTCATGGTGCACATGACGACGATCATGCTGAGCTCGATCTACGGAACGTGCGAGCTGCTCGGCATCAAGATCGATCCGGAACTCCCTCTTCACGAGGGTGTTCGCCGCCGCGAATCCGTGGCCTAATATCCGGTACCCGCGTTCCCAGGTATCCTCGTCGGCATGACAATTGCCCAGCAGGCGGGCTCCGCTTCGGCGCAGAAGAATCCCGTTCGCACCCGCGCGGTCATCATCGGCACCGGATTCTCCGGCCTCGGCATGGCCATCGCGCTGCAAAAGCGGGGCTTCGGTGCTGACGACTTCGTCATCCTCGAGAAGGCCGACGAGATCGGCGGCACGTGGCGCGACAACACCTATCCCGGCTGCGCCTGCGACATCCCCTCGCACATGTACTCCTTCTCCTTCGAGCCGAAGCCCGACTGGACTCACATGTGGTCGCTCCAGCCGGAGATCCTCGACTATCTCAAGGGTGTCACCGCGAAGTACGGACTGCGCCGGTACGTCCACTTCAACTCGCACGTAGACCGCGCCCACTGGGACGATGCGGAGATGCGGTGGCACGTCTTCACCGAAGACGGCCGGGAGTACATCGCGCAGTTCCTCATCTCGGGGGCCGGCGCGCTGCACATTCCGCTGACCCCCGAGATCGAGGGGCGCGACGAGTTCGCGGGCGCGTCCTTCCACTCGGCGCAGTGGGACCACTCGGTCGACATCGCAGGCAAGCGGGTCGCCGTGATTGGTACAGGTGCCAGTGCCATCCAGTTGGTGCCCGAGATCGTCAAGGACGTAGCCGAACTTCAGGTGTATCAACGGACGCCGGCCTGGGTGATGCCGCGCCCCAACAACGCGGTCCCGGCGTGGGTGAGAAGGCTGTTCACCAACGTGCCGGGCACCAGAGCTGCGATGCGCGTGGGCATCTACTGGATGCACGAGGTGGTGGGCTTCGGGATGACGAAGCAGCCCGGTTTGCTCAGAGTCGGTGCCCTCCTGGGCAAGTGGAACATCCGACGCGCCGTCAAGGACAAGGCGTTGCGCCGCAAGCTGACGCCGAACTACCGCGCCGGTTGCAAGCGAATCCTCAACTCCGACACCTATTACCGCGGGATCGCGGACCCGAAGACCCAGGTGATCACCGAAGCCATCACGCGGATGACGCAGAGGGGCATCGTCACCGGCGACGGCGTGGAGCATCAGGTCGACGTGGTGGTGTTCGCGACGGGTTTCCACGTCACCGACTCGTACTCCTACGTCGACATCAAGGGCCCGCGGGGCGAGGACCTGGTGGACCGTTGGAATCGGACCGGCGTCGAGGCGCACCGGGGTGTCGCCGTCGCCGACATGCCGAACCTGTTCTTCCTCCTCGGTCCGAATACCGGCCTCGGCCACAACTCGGTGGTGTTCATGATCGAGTCTCAGATCCGGTACGTGGCCCAGGCGATCGCCGCCGTTGACAAGGCGCGCGCTCAGGCGGTGGCGCCCACCCGCAGTGCGCAGGCCGAGTTCAATGACGGCCTGCAGGGCGATCTCGCCAAGACGGTGTGGAGCACCGGAGGTTGCCGGAGTTGGTACATGGACTCCCACGGCGTCAACCGGGTGCTGTGGGGCGGCATGACCTGGCAGTACTGGTTGGCGACCCGCCGATTCAAGGCCGACGAGTACGAGTTCAGCGGTCGCTGACGGTATCGGGGACACGACACGCCAACACAACTTGTTGTGTTGCGGCGCGTCGTCGTACCCCAGTTGTAGTGTTGAAGGAGTTACTTGTCACGCATCGAATTGGGGTCAATGGTGTCCGACGGAATGAAGCTGATCGACCGAGTTTCGGCCATCAACTGGAACCGCATTCACGACGAGAAGGACGCCGAGGTCTGGGAGCGTCTGACCGGCAACTTCTGGTTGCCGGAGAAGGTTCCGGTGTCCAATGACATCCCGTCCTGGGGCACGTTGAACGACCACGAGAAGCAGCTGACGATGAGGGTCTTCACCGGCCTGACGCTGCTGGACACCATCCAGGGCACGGTCGGCGCCGTCAGCCTGATCCCCGACGCGATCACGCCGCACGAGGAGGCGGTGTACACCAACATCGCGTTCATGGAGTCGGTGCACGCCAAGAGCTACAGCAACATCTTTTCCACCCTGTGCTCGACGGTGGACATCGACGAGGCGTTCCGCTGGTCTGAGGAGAACCCCAACCTGCAGCGCAAGGCCGAGATCGTCATGAACTTCTACAAGGGCGACGATCCGCTCAAGCGCAAGGTGGCCTCGACGCTGCTGGAGAGCTTCCTGTTCTACTCCGGCTTCTACCTGCCGATGTACTGGAGTAGCCGCGCCAAGCTCACCAACACCGCCGACATGATCCGGCTGATCATTCGCGACGAGGCCGTGCACGGTTACTACATCGGCTACAAGTTCCAGAAGGGGTTGGCGCTGGCCGACGAGGCCCGCAAGGCCGAGCTGAAGGACTACACATACGAGTTGCTGTTCGAGCTCTACGACAACGAGGTCGAGTACACCCAGGACCTCTACGACGGGGTCGGCCTCACCGAGGACGTCAAGAAGTTCCTTCGCTACAACGCCAACAAGGCCCTGATGAACCTGGGCTACGAAGCGCTGTTCCCCAAGGACGAGACCGACGTCAACCCCGCGATCCTGTCGGCATTGAGCCCGAACGCCGACGAGAACCACGACTTCTTCTCCGGGTCGGGGTCCAGCTACGTCATCGGCAAGGCCGTCAACACCGAAGACGACGACTGGGACTTCTAGGTTCGTCCCCGTGTTCACGGTCTAGTGGTGGTGCGGTCGCGCGGTTCCCTCGCCGCGTCGCCGCGCCTCCTCTCCCTCGGCAATCAGACGCAGCTGCTCGTCGACCTCTCGTCCTTCCAGCAGCGGCTGGCGCGGATCCCAGGTGGTGCCCGCAGCGTTGTCCTTACGGCGACGTGCAATCGCAGAGATCACTTCCAGCACCACGCGGTTGCCCAATAGTGCGGTGATGTCGGCGTGATCGTAGGGGGGTGAGACCTCGACCACGTCGACCCCGAGAACCGGTAGCTCATAGCAGATCCTGCGGACCGCATCCAGCAGCTCGCGCGCGGTGAAGCCACCGGGCTCCGGGGTTCCGGTGCCGGGAGCATGGCCGGGATCGCAGACGTCGATGTCGACGGAGAGGAAGACGCCCTCGCAATCGGAGGTGGCGATCTCGAATGCCTCGGTGAGACAGGTCTCCAGGCCCCGCGCCACGATCTCCGTCATCTCGTACGAGCGCAGGCCGCGGGCGGCCATCCACTGCAGCACTGGTTCGTCGGGCCAGTAGCCGCGTAACCCCAGCTGCAGGAACCGGTCGCCGCGAAGTGCTCCGGATTCGATCAGCCTGCGCATCGGGGTCCCGTGCCCGACGAGCGAACCCATGGCGATGTCACCGGTGTCGGCGTGGGCGTCGAAGTGGATCATCGAGACGTTGCCGAAGCCATGCTGACGCGCCACTCCGGTGTGATCGGGCCAGGCGATCGTGTGGTCCCCGCCGAGGATGATCGGAATGGCGCCGGAGGAAGAGATCTTGAAGACGTCTGCTTCGATCAATTCCACTGCCTGCTCGACGTTTCCGCTGTAGAGCGCCACGTCGCCGGCGTCATACACCTTGAGGTCCTTCAGCCCGTCGACCCTCAGGGCCAGGCTGGGTCGGGAACCGTCCTGCGGGAGATAGCAGGCCTGCCGCAGGGCGGACGGACCGAACCGGGTACCAGCGCGATACGTGGTTCCGCCGTCCAGCGGGGCGCCGAGGATGACGATGTCGGCGTCGGCATACGTCGAGACGTCGTCGAGATCACACCTGGGAACCCCGAGGAAGGTGATGTCCGGTCCGAATCCGCTGCCTGCCATCTAGTTTCGCCTTCTTCGCTGTTGGGATGGAGCTTCCATTCGAGTGATCAGCTGGTCTCGTGCAACGCCGTGAGCGCATGAAACGCATGTCGGAGCGTGGCGCGGATTCGACGCTTGTCCACCGGACCCAGTGGCCGGTAGACGTTGTCGATCTCCAACCCCGCCATCACCGCCATGATGGTGCGGGAGTCCAACTCGGGGTGATGTGAACCCAAGTCGCGGAAAAGGCGACTGAGTGCGGGCACCATCGCGGCATACCATGCTTCGAACATGGGGCGCAGGCGCTCATCTCGGCTGGCCTCCGTGACCAGTTCGTACCGGGTGACGATCGCGCCCCGCGGCGTGGCGAAGCCGTCGATGATCATGTCCGCCACCAGATCCGCCAGCCGCTCGGCAGACATCGTCGGCTGCAGTCGTTCGGCGGTCTGCACGACCCGTTCGATCTCACGATCGGAGAGCTGTTGGAAGGCTTGCGCGACCAGATCCGACTTGTCGTGAAAGTAGTAGCTCAGCGCGCCGAGCGGGATCTGCGCCTGGGTGGCGACCATGCGCATCGACAGCCCCGCCAACCCGACCCGAGCCATCACCTCGATGGCGGCGTCGATGATCTCGACGCGTCGTTGAGCACCCCGGGCGGTATTGCCGGTCGTGCGCGGTGGGTCAGCCGATTTCGTGTTCACCTTCACTACCGGTCATCCCTGGTACTTCAGGGTGGAGAAGTCGGTATCCCACATCCAGGCCGGCTGGCTCTGCCAGTTCGAATACCCCTTGCGGGTGGCGACGGAGTTGTGTAGATCGGAGAGGTTCACCCAGCACAACGAATCGCGGTAGGCCTTGGCCGCGTCGACGTATAGGGCTCGTGATTTGGCCTGGTCGGGTTCGGCGCTGCCGGCGTCCAGAAGTTGGTCGGCGGCCGGCGCCGAGCACCCTTGAAGGTTGACGGGCGCGTCGGTGTACTGATAGATCCGTGACCACGTATCGGGATGGGCGGCATCGGGATTGAACGAGGCGAGCAACAGATCCGGTCGCTGTTCGGGATGTTCGGGGAGGGCGAAGAACTGCGCCAGCGGGAAGTCTTGGACGGTCGCCGTCAGTCCGGCACCCTGCAAGATCACCTGAATCTGGTTGGCCAGGTCCTGCAAACTGCTGTCGCCGGTGGGGTACCCGATCTTCACGTCGCCACCCTTGGCGCCGATCTCGGCCAGCTTCGATGGCTCGTACGCGTGCTTGTCTGGGACGGCGCCGTCGGGCAGCATTCCCGTGGGGTAGAACTGCGTCGACGGCGAGCCCTGCTTGCCGAACACCTTTTCGGTCAAGGCGGTCTGGTCGAGAGCGCCGCTCAGCGCCGCCCTCGCCGGGAGCGGTCCGAAGACCTTGGAGTCGGGGTTCAACATGACCAGTGACTTCACCAGGGCGTTCTGCTGCAGCACTTCGGAGTTCGGGCTGGCGGCGACGGCTTCGTAGTCGCCCTTGGACAGGCCGTGCAGGATCATGTCGAGTTGGCCCTGGTCCAGTTGGAGGCGTTGGACCGCACTGGCGTTGACGACGGGCATGACGACGCTGGTGATCTGCGGTGCCCCGCCCCAGTGATCCTTGGTGGCGGTCATCGTGTAGTGATCGGCCGGCACGGCCTCGGTGAGTTCGTAGGGGCCGGTGCCGGCGGTATGCGCTGCGAGCCATGCCGAGGCGTGGTCGCCGTTGGTGGAGTGCTGGGCGACCGCCGTGGGGCTGGTCATCAGAGGTCCGTAGGGGGAGGCGAGGTAGTCGAGGAACGGCGCGACGGGCTTCGTGAGGGTCACGACGAAGGTAGTCGGATCAGGGGTCTGCATGTCCTTGACGTCGGCGAGCATGTACGCCGGACCCGCAGCCATGTCGATTCGGCGTTGAAAGCTGGCCTTGGCCGCTGCAGAGTCGAACGGGGTCCCGTCGGAGAACTTGACGTCGTCGCGGAGCGTGAAGGTGTACGTCAAGCCGTCAGGGGAGACTGCCCACTTCGTGGCCAACAGGCCTTCGATGGTCGTCGACTCGGGCTGGTAGCGCAGTAGCCCCTGATAGGCGGAGGTCATGATGAGCAGACCTTCGGGTTGGTAGAACGTATCGGGATCCAGCGGTGGTGGATCGCTGAGCAGCGGAGAGCGGACCGACGACATGAGCGTGGCGTTGTCGGTTGCGTTGTTGCTCGAGCCCGAGCATGCCGTGCTGGTGAGCAGCAGCACGGTCATGGCTACGGTCGTGAAGCCGGACATGAGTTTCATGCTCAGATCTCCTGCAATCGACTGGTTCTCAGCGGTCCCGGTGTGGTCCTTCCTCGAGTGTCGACACGAAGCATTTCCTCCACATGACATGGTGGTTACTTTCTTGTACGAGCGACCAAGTATTGGACGAACGACCTGGAAACGTGGGGAATGGGGTCCTACTCTTGGCGCAGGAGGTCCGCCAAGACATGGCTGGAACGCTCAAATGCGAACGGAAAGAACACAATGCCTACTTCCGCAATGCCTACTTCAGTGCCCGCCGCGTTCGACCTCACCGGTCAGGTGACACTCGTCACCGGGTCCAGTAGCGAGCTAGGTATCGGCTTCGCATCTGCTCGACTGTTGGGCCAACTGGGCGCATCGGTGATGGTCACCGGGACCACCGGGCGTGCGGCGGAGCGTGCCGCCGAGTTGCAGTCGGAGGGAATCGTCGCCCGCTCGCATGTCGCCGATTTGATGGATCCCGCTGCGGCGCAGGGCTTGGTTCGAGCCACCGAGGAGGAATTCGGCAAGCTCGACATCCTCGTCAACAACGCCGGGTTGGCATCGGTGCACAGCCCTGAGAAGCCCAACCCGGTGGACGCAATGACCGATGACGAATGGGCGCTGGCTCTGCGGCGAAACCTGGACAGTGCCTTCTTCGTCACGCGCGCGGCCCTGCCCGGCATGGTCCAGCGCGGGTACGGTCGGATCGTCAACATCGGTTCGACCGCCGGCGTTCTCACCGCCTACACCGGTGATGTCGGTTACCACACCGCCAAGGCTGCGATGCTGGGGATGACACGGTCGGTCGCCGTCGACTTCGCCAAGAGCGGGGTGACGGCGAACCTCGTGCTCCCCGGCTGGATCGCCACGGCAGCACAGCTGCCCTCCGAGGTCGAGGCGGGCAACGCCACGCCGGTCGGCCGGTCGGCGACGGCAGCCGAGGTCGCCACCGGCGTCGCCTTCCTCGCCGCACCCGGCGCGTCGTACGTCACCGGTACCACCCTGATCATCGACGGGGGCAACTCGATCGGCTGATTGCTTGCGGCCCGACGTCGCTACAGTGCAAAGGATCCCCGCACGCAATGGCGTGCGGGGATCCTTTGCGGGAGGTGACGTTTTACTGGGCGGGAGCCTCTTCGGCGCGCTCGTGCGTGTCCTCCATGACGGTGCGCCCGATCTCGGCGTAGATGTCCGGTTTGGCGGAACGGAGCCACACCGCGTAGATCAGCCCGACCAGGAATGCTCCGAGAATCAGGTACGGCGCGACCTTGAACACGTCTGACTTCGCTGCCAGCCCGGCCGCGAACTCTCGGTTGTCCCACAGCAGCCACACCACGTAGAGCATCGCCACGCCACCGATCAGCGGACAGATCAAGGTGGTGATCACATTGCCGCGGTGCGTCTTTCGCACCCAGAAGTACCAGATGACCGCGGCTGAACAGATGGCCTGCACCAGCAAAATCGCCGCGGTGCCGATCAGCGCGAGCAGACCGTAGATGTTGACATACGGGACCAGGGCGGGCGTGTCGACCGGGGTGCCGTTCGCGTCGGGCACCTGGACCGCGGTGAAGAACGCGAACGCCAACACGATCACGAGGGTGATCACGCTTTGGATCGTCGATGCGATGTAGGGCGAGCCGTGCTTGGGATGGGTGCTGCCGATGGTCCGCTTCACCTTGTGCGACGGGATCTCGCGCCCGAGTGCGAACAGGTAGCGCGATGCGGCGTTGTGGAACGCCAGAGCACAGGCGAAGGAGCCGATGACGAGCAGTCCCTTGTAGACGTCCAGCAGGACCCCGCCCAGATTGCTCTGCACCAGGTTGAAGAATAGGTCGAGCGGCGATGCGCTGATCGACGTCTCGACGGAGGTCTTGGCGCCGTTGCCCGCGATGACCATCGCCGAAATGAACGTGTAGAAGAGTCCGAGTCCCACCACGGCGATGATGGTCGCCCTCGGAATGATCTTCTTCGGGTTGCGGGATTCCTCGCCGTAGACGGCGGTGGTCTCGAAGCCGACCCAAGACCAGAAGGCGAAGAACAGGCCGATCGCCATGGAACCCGCGGCGGCCGCGGTGCCGAACGCACCGGCGGGCAGGCCCTGGAAGGCGTTGTTGAGCAACACCGTCTGGCTCAGCATGAGACCGTCGGGGCCGCCGCCGGAGAAGATCACCGAGAACGCGAGCGCGAACAGGATGAGTACTTCCGCGGTCAGCGTGACGCCGAGGATGGCCGCGGTGAGGCTTATGTCGAAGTAGCACAGCGCCGCGATGGCCACGATGGCCACGATGGCGATCACCAGCCAGGGAACGTTCACGCCGAAGATGGTGTTGAAGGCGTCATTGGCGAAGTATGCGCAACCGCCGATCAGGGAACCTTCGAAGACGACGTAGGCGAAGGTCGCCAAGACGCCGCTGGCCATTCCCCACACCTGGCCGAGGCCGTGGGAGATGAAGCCGTAGAACGCGCCGGTGGTGGTGATGTGCCGCGCCATCGCGACGTAACCGAGCGCGAAGAGGGTGAGGATGATCGTTGCGAACAGAAAGCCTGCGGGTGCGCCCAGTCCGTTGCCGAATCCGACGGCGATCGGTACGTTGCCGGTCATCGCGGTGATCGGGGCGGCGTTGGCCACCGCCATGAAGATGACGGCGACCATCCCGATCGAGCCCTTCTTCAGGCCGGACGACCGGGTGGGGGAAGACTCGACGGCTTCGGAATCAGTAGTCACGCAGGCCTCCTGGGGTCAGATTCGAAAGCAGGTTGGGACCATGAGGCTGTAGTCCATCGCTGATGGTGGCATCCGCAACGCCTTCCGACAACTCGAAGGGCGATATTCCCAGATAGTCCTTAATTACCAGGTAGTACGAAGGTGAAGGCGCGCGCTCACGTCAACACCGGCGCTGCTCGCGTCGGTCTGAACGACGAAAAGGCCCAGGCCTCGGGATGAACCCCCGAGTAGGCCTGGGCCGCTTCGTGTCTGAAGTTACAGCGTCGCGGTGTCGATCACGAAGCGGTAGCGCACGTCGCTGGCGAGCACGCGCTCGTACGCCTCGTTGATGTAGTCCGCCGAGATGACCTCGATCTCGGGGGTGACGTCGTGCTCCGCGCAGAAGTCCAGCATTTCCTGGGTCTCCGGGATGCCGCCGATCATCGAACCGGACAGGCTGCGGCGGCCACCCGCGAGCGGGAAGAAGGGCACTTCGAGTGGCTGCTCGGGAGCGCCCAGTTCGACCAGGGTGCCGTCGATGGCGAGGAGGCCGATGTAGGCGCCCATGTCGAGATTCGCCGACACGGTGTTCAGGATCAGGTCGAACTTGCCCGCCAGCTTGGTGAAGGTGTCTGGGTCGCTGGTGGCGTAGTACTCGTTCGCACCAAGGCGCAGGCCGTCCTCCATCTTCTTGAGCGACTGGCTCAGCACGGTCACTTCGGCACCCATCGCGTGAGCGAGCTTGACGCCCACGTGACCGAGGCCGCCGAGGCCAATGATCGCGACCTTCTTGCCAGGTCCTGCACCCCAGTGGGTCAACGGGGAGAAGAGCGTCACGCCTGCGCACAGCAGGGGCGCCGCCTTGTCCAGCGGGATGCTGTCGGGGATGTTCAGCACGTAGTTCTCATCGACGACGGTGGCCTGGCTGTACCCGCCGTAGGTCGGGGTACCGTCCTTGCCGGTGGCGTTGTAGGTCCCGATCATGCCGCCCTCGCCGGTGCAGTACTGCTGCAGGCCGGCCTTGCACTGCTCGCATTCGCGACAGGAATCGACGAAGCATCCGACCCCGACGTGGTCGCCGACCTTGAACTTCGTGACCTCGGAGCCGATCTCGGTGACGACACCGGCAAGTTCGTGACCCGCGACGACCGGGTAGTTCGGCTCGCCCCACTCAGCCTTGACGGTGTGGATGTCCGAGTGGCAGATACCGGCGAACTTGATGTCGAACGCGACGTCGTGGGGGCCGACGTCGCGGCGCTCGATGGTGGTCTTGGTCAGGGGGGCGGTGGCCGACGTGGCGGCGATCGCGGAAACAGTCGTGGTCATGTTGTGTACGTACCCTCTTCTTCTCTGATGCCAACTCTCCGCCGAATTGTGTAGCGAAGGTCATGAAACGAGCGCAGCGTCGCGCTTCCAAGGAGTGCCAACGGGCGCCGGGGCCGGAATTGTTCCTAGCGCCGACAAGTACCAGGTTAAAGGCCGGGGGCTCGGAGTGTGGCATCGACGCTCGTGCGGTCCTAGCGCACCAGTCCGGCCAGCTCGTAGGGGTCGGTCGCCGTCATCTCATCCGCCGCTCGGGCGCTGATGTCTACACGATGGTCAGCACGTGGAACACCCGGTGAGCCCGGTTGCGACCAGATATCTGTCACATGACAGACACGCGGGACGTGTGTTGTTAACCGACCTCACTCGATCGGTTACATGGGCGCAACCACCGAGGCCGGGCGGACCGGAAAACTGTCAGCTGACAGAAATGCCGGTTGTCGACCGGCGCCACGACATCGGGGAGCGGTAGTTGACGAGCGAAGTGCGAGACGTCGACCCCGGCGATCCGGCGGACACCGCGACGACTGCGGGGGCCAGGGCCCACGCGCGAGCTCAGCATGGGCGTACCGCCGATCTGATGCGACACGTCCCGGCGCCGAGCAGTCCCACGTCACCCGACGGCGTTCCCGTCGAGAGCCTGGTGTGGGCGGAAACCGTTGCGGCAGGCGGATATACCTCCGCCGTGATGGCACGTGGCACCCGCATTCGCCTGACGGATCTTGACGGCGAAGCGTGCGCTCACCTTCTCATCCACCGTGCCGACGGCCCCCACGAGCGCCTCAACGTCGCCGATACGGTCAAAGTGCCGTGGCAGGCCTACCTCGGAGCAGGCCATCCTCTGCTCGGTGGATTCGGGCGTGTCCTGGCGACCGTGGTGTCCGACACCTCAGGCGCGCACGATGCGCTCGCCGGCACCACGACGCGCATCGGCAACGAGGCGCGATACGGTGCTGCGGCACCGGAGTCGGCATCGCCCGCCGGCCGTGAACTGTTGCTGCTCGCCGCGCTCAAGCACGGCCTCGGCCAGCGAGACCTGCCACCGTCGCTGTCCTTCTTCAAGGGCGTCCGGGTGGATTCCGACGGCGCGCTCCAATGGCAGGGTTCGGCGGGGCCCGGCGCGAGCGTGGACCTGCTGCTGCACGTCGATGCGATCGTCTCGCTCGCCAACACGGCGCACCCGCTGGACCCGCGGCCCGACTTCACCTGCTCACCCGTGCGCATGCACGCCTGGGCGGCCCCCGGCGATCTCGACCGCTTGTCGGCCGGTGACCTGGTCGGCCCGCTTCGTCCGGAGCATCGCCAGGCCATCGCCAACACCGACGCCGACCTGAACGCGCGAGGAGTCCTGTGACCACACCGGTGCGCCCCGACGCCCTCGTTGCGGGCCGCGTGATCCTGGATCAGACCGTTTCCGCGCGAGCGTCTTGGTCTGCGGTCGTCGCGGCCGGGGACATCCTGACGATCGTCGACCTCGCAGGCAATCAGGCCGTCGACTGTTTGCTCTACTCGGCCGCCGACACCACCGTCCGCTATTCCGCGTCGGAGACCATCGCGAGTCAGGGCCGGATCGTGTTGACCACGGGATCCGTCCTGCGGGCCGATACGGGAGCCGCGCTGATGACCGTCGTCGGCGACGAGGTCGGCGTCCACGACACCCTCGGCGGTGCCTGCTCGAAGGAATCGAACACACTGCGCTACGGACAACACACGCGGGCGCAACACGGTTGCATGGAGAACTTCCTGCTCGAGGGCGCCCGCCACGGCCTCGGCGCCAGAGACCTCGCGAGCAACATCAACTGGTTCATGAACGTGCCAGTGGATTCCGACGGCGCACTCGGCATCGTCGACGGGCTGTCGGCTCCAGGCAAGCGGGTCGCGCTTCGGGCGGAGATCGACACCCTCGTCCTGGTGTCGAACTGCCCTCAGATCAACAACCCGTGCAACGCCTTCGACCCGACGCCGGTCCGCATGATCGTCACCCGTCCGGATGAAGTCACGTGACCGATTGCGTACTGATCGCCAACCGGGGTGAAATCGCCGTCCGACTGGTGCGGTCGGCGCGGCTGCTCGGCCTGCGCACGGTCGCCGTGTTCTCCGACGCCGATCGCGGCGCGCCGCACGTCCGGCTCGCCGATCATGCCGTGCGCCTCGGACCCGCCGCTCCGAGCGAGAGCTACCTTCGGGTCGAGGCGATCCTCGACGCCGCCACGGCGACTGGTGCGGGCATGGTCCACCCCGGCTACGGATTCCTTTCGGAGGATGCAGAATTCGCGTCCGCGGTCGAAACGGCCGGGATGTCGTTCGTCGGACCGACGCCGCATCAGCTCCGCGTCTTCGGCACCAAGCACACCGCCCGGGCAGCTGCGAGGGCCGCAGGGGTTCCCGTGTTCCCCGGGTCCGAACTGCTCGACGACGCTGCGACGGCTCAGGCTGCCGCGGACGAGATCGGCTATCCCGTCATGCTCAAGGCGACCGGGGGTGGCGGCGGAATCGGCATGCAGGTCTGCCGAGATGCCACCGAGCTCCGGTCGGCCTTCGACCGCGTCTCGCGACTGGCCGCGCGAAGCTTCGGGTCCGCAGGCGTCTTCGTCGAACGCTTCGTCGACGAGGCGCGCCACGTCGAGGTCCAGATCTTCGGTGACGGTGCCGGACGCGTGGTGTCGCTCGGGGATCGGGACTGCTCACTGCAGCGCCGCAACCAGAAGGTAATCGAGGAGGCCCCCGCCCCCGCGTTGCCGGAAGCGGTTCGCGAGCAGCTTCATTCGTCGTCGCGTGCGCTAGCCGCCTCGATTGCCTACCGCTCCGCAGGCACGGTGGAATTCGTCTACGATCCGCGGCGGGAGGAGGCGTCGTTCCTCGAGGTCAACGCGCGATTGCAGGTCGAGCACCCCGTCACCGAAGCGATCACCGGAGTCGACCTGGCGGCGTGGATGTTTCGGCTCGCCCGCGGCGAGGTCGACGTGTTCTCCGCCCACCTCGCGCCGGGGGCCGCCATCGGCTCCGTGGTGGTGCGTGGCCATTCGGTGGAGGCACGCGTCTACGCAGAGGACCCGTCGCGCGACTACCGACCGAGCACCGGCACCCTGGTGTCCGTCGACTTCCCCGGTCACCTCGCCGGGGATCCCGCTCCGCGCATCGACACCTGGATCGAGGCGGGCACGGAAGTCTCTTCCTCGTATGATCCGTTGCTGGCCAAGGTGATCACGTTCGGCGACGATCGCGACCAGGCGTTCGATCGCCTCGGGCGTGCGCTGGATGCCACCGTCCTGCACGGGATCGAGGTCAACGTCGGACTGCTGCGCGCTACGTGTCAACTAGACGACGTGCGTGCGGCACGACACAGCACCGCCACACTGGCCGACGTCGTCGATCCGCGGCCGCGCATCACCGTCGACCGTCCCGGTCTGCAGACGACCGTCCAGGATCTACCCGGCCGGGTGGGGCTCTGGAACGTCGGCGTCCCACCGAGCGGGCCGATGGACGACCTGTCGTTCCGGCTGGGCAACCGAGCAGTGGGAAACGTCGAGGGCGCACCTGGCCTGGAGTGCACGGCATCGGGACCGGCGCTTCGCGTGACGCATCCGACCACGTTCTGTGTCACCGGGGCTGAGTGCCTGGTCACGATCGACGAAGTGCCTGCGCCGATGTGGGAACCGATCATCGTCCCCGCCGGGGGTGTGCTGGCCGTCGGCGCGGCCGAGACTGCTGGACTGCGAACCTATGTTCTGGTGGCCGGTGGCTTCGACGTTCCTGCGTACCTCGGGAGCGCATCGACATTCACTCTCGGTCGCTTCGGTGGGCACGCGGGACGCCAACTCGTCGTCGGTGACGTGCTGCGCGTCGCACCGACCACGTCGACGACAGTCGCCGCTCCGGTCGCCCGGGAGTTCCGGCCCGCGATGCCGTCCGAATGGGAACTGGCCGTCACGGAGGGGCCGCACGGCGCCCCCGAGTTCTTCACCCGCGAGGACATGGACGTGCTGTTCGGCGCTGGTTACGTGGTGCACTTCAACTCCGCCCGCACGGGTGTGCGCCTCGAGGGCCCGCGCCCGACGTGGGCCCGCCCCGACGGCGGCGAGGCAGGACTGCACCCGTCGAACATTCACGACAATGCCTATTCGGTTGGCGCACTTGACTTCACCGGTGACACCGCGATCCTGCTCGGCCCAGATGGGCCCAGCCTCGGCGGCTTCGTCTGTCCGGTGACGGTCGTGGCCGCCGATCGCTGGAAGCTCGGGCAGCTGCGGCCGGGAAACACCGTTCGGTTCGTCCCGATCCGGGCCGCCGATGCACCGTCGCGATCCGAGGTCGGCGCGGCGCGGCGCGCGGCCATCCCCACCGTGTGCCGAAGTGTGCGCGACGGCGACGACGGCGTGCTGGGCCGCCGAGACGGAAGGGGTGGGCCAGCCGTCACCTACCGGCGCAGTGGCGACGACAACGTGTTGGTCGAGTACGGCGACATGGTCCTCGACCTCGCGCTCCGCGCCCGGGTGCACGCCCTCGAGGAACGGCTGCGGGAGAACACCGGGCCGGGGATCCTCGATCTCACCCCCGGCATCCGTTCGCTTCAGGTGCACGTCGATCCGGACGTGCTCTCGATCGACGGGTTGCTAGGTCTGCTGTCCGAGCTCGAGGACGACCTGCCCGCCACCTCCGAGCTCGTCGTGCCGAGCCGCTCGGTGCGGCTGCCGCTCAGCTGGGACGATCCCGCGACCCGAGAAGCGATCGCGCGGTACACCTCCGGGGTGCGCGACGACGCCCCGTGGTGTCCGTCGAACATCGAGTTCATCCGCAGGGTCAACGGCCTGGCAAGCCAGGACGACGTCATGGACACGGTGTTCTCGGCGGAGTACCTGACGCTGGGTCTCGGGGACGTCTACCTCGGCGCGCCGGTGGCCACCCCGCTCGATCCGCGACACCGGCTGGTCACCACCAAGTACAACCCCGCCCGGACCTGGACCGCGGAGAACTCCGTGGGCATCGGCGGCGCGTATCTGTGCATATACGGCATGGAGGGTCCTGGCGGCTACCAGTTCGTCGGCCGCACGACTCAAGTGTGGAGTCGGTACCGGCACACCGCGCCGTTCCAGCCGGGCAGCCCATGGCTGTTGCGCTTCTTCGACCGGATCTCCTGGTATCCCGTGACGGCGGAGGAACTACTCGATCTGCGCGCCGACATGGCCGCCGGCCGCGGCTCGGTCGAGATCACGCCGGGGACGTTCTCGCTTGCCGAGCACGAGCGCTTCCTGGCCGCCAACGCCGAATCCATCGCCGCGTTCCGCACCAGGCAGGCAACGTCATTCGCGGCAGAACGTGCCGCGTGGGCAGCCGCGGGTGAGTTCGACCGCGCCGAGCGGGCTGAGTCACGAGTGGCCGTCACGACCACCGACCTGGTGCTCGACGACGACGAGGAACGGGTGGACGCGCCGTTCTCTTCGAGCGTCTGGAAGGTCGACGTCACCGTCGGCGACCACGTAGTCGCCGGACAGGCGCTGCTGGCACTGGAGGCGATGAAGATGGAGACCGTCGTGACGGCGCCCGCCGACGGTGTGATCACGCAGGTACTCGTCGAGGCCGGCAACCAGGTTGATCCCGGAACCCCGCTCGTCATCGTCGGTTCCAGCGGCCTAGCGTCCCACGAACGCAAGACGAGAGGAGTGTCGGCATGACCGTCCAGCGAGAAGCGAAGCGGGATCGCGCATGTTAGCCGTCGAACGGGTGCATGAGGCCTACGCCGCGATCGACGCAGTCGAGCGGCCGGAGGTGTGGACCTTCCTGCGCGCAAGAGCCGATGCGCTGGCCGACGCCGAAAGAGTCGACGCCGACGTCACCGCCGGTGCCGACCTTCCCCTCGCGGGGCTGACCGCGGCGGTCAAGAACAACGTCGACGTGGCAGGCGTGCCCACCACCGCAGGATGCCCGTCATATGCCACGGCACCAGCGTCCGACGACGCCGAGGTCGTGGCCCGATTGCGCGCCGCGGGCGCCGTGGTGATCGGCACGACCAATCTGGATCAATTCGCCACCGGGCTGGTCGGAACGCGCACCCCGTACGGCGCCGTCCGTGATTCCCGACGCCCACAACACATCTCGGGTGGCTCCAGCGCAGGGTCCGCCGTCGCGGTCGCGCTCGGCCTAGTCGATCTGGCCATCGGAACGGACACCGCGGGGTCGGGTCGGGTTCCGGCTGCGCTCCAGGGAATAGTCGGCATCAAACCGACCTATGGTGTCGTGCCGACCGACGGGGTGATCCCGGCGTGCCGTTCCTATGACTGCGTGACGGTGTTCGCGCGAGACCTGGACACGGCTGACGCCGCGATGGGCGTCATGGGCGGGGGGGCGCGCGCGTTCCCGCCCGATGCACCGCTCTCCGCGCCGGAATCGCCGAAAGTAGCCGTACCGCGCGATCTTCCGGCACTTTCGGCCGAGTGGCAGGATGCCTTCCGCACGTCCTGCGCCCGCCTCGAGGCGCACGGTGCGGAACTACACGAGATCGACCTGTCGGCATTCCTGGCCGCTGCCCAGCTTCTCTACGACGGTGGGCTGGTCGCCGAACGACACGAGGCCGTCGGCGACTTCGTCGACGCGCACCGCTCCGAGGTGGATCCGACCGTCGGGCCGATCATTTCGGCAGCGGGCGCCGTATCGGCGACACGACTACTCCATGATCGTCGCCTGCTCGCGGAGCTCACCGAGAGTGCGCTAGGCGTGCTAGGTGAGTGCGACGCGCTGCTGATACCCACCACCACCGACCACCCCACCCTCGCCGAGGTCGCGGCCGATCCGGTCGGCGTCAACTCTCGACTCGGCACGTACACCAATTTCTGCAACCTGATGGACTTGTGTGCTGTGGCGGTGCCGTCGGGCATGGCGGGGGAGGACCAGTTCGGGGTATCGGTCGTCGCGCGATCGGGCGCCGATGCCGTGGCCATCGACGTTGCCCGTCTGGTCACGTCACCGACCGACTCCGTCGCGCGTCCCGGTGCCGCGTCGCTCGAAGGAGGGTCGATCCAGCCGCCGTGGCCGACGCGTGCCGGCGTCGATGCCACGCTACTGCTGGTCGTCGGTGCCCATTTGCGTGGGCAGCCCCTGGCCTTCCAGCTCGAGGACCGCGGAGCCCGTTGGGCCGGACCGGTATTCACCGCGCCCGTGTACCGACTCGCGGCCCTCGACACCACTCCGCCGAAGCCGGGTCTGGTCCGTGTCGGTGCTGCGGACGGTGCCGCGATCGGTGGTGAACTGTGGCTGGTGGGTACTGCGATGCTGGGCGGCTTCCTGGCGATGCTGCCCGCACCGATGTCGCTGGGACGCGTTGCGTTGGCCGACGGGACCGAGGTGGTCGGGTTCGGTTGTGCGCTCGACGCATGGCAGGCGGGCGAGGACATCACCCATTACGGTGACTGGCCGACCTACCTGAGCAGCGTCTCGTCGGATTCGACGCGGGTGTAGCGCTCGATCTGCGCTCGGGTCCGTTCGCGGAGGGTGGAGGTCTCGTCGTCGGGAATGCCCAGGACGCGCATGCAGGCATCCGCCACGTGGGTGGACAGTTCGGCGCGTTCGGCGCCAGGTGGCACCGACCACATGTTCACCAACGACTCGACCAGCCGGAACGGTAGGCCGGCGGCGGCGCCGTGGACGCCGGTCTGCTCGACGACAGCTTGGCTCAACGCGAGATAGTGCAGTCGGAGCCGCTCTCGGTCCGACCAGAAGGGTTCGAGGCGGGCATCGCGGAGTTCGGGCAACAGGTAGAGGGCACCGAGGTTCCACCGACCGGCGAGCAATTGGTCTCCGTCAAAGGCGGCGAGGGCGTGCAGGTGCTCTGCGGCGCTCAGTGCGGGTTCAGCGCCAAGCAGATTCGGAATGAATGCCAATGTCGGGCTGACGGTTTGACCGAGCAGCGCGCAGAGGATGTCGTCCTTGGTCTTGAAGTAGTGGTAGAGCGACGCTTGGCGAATACCGACCGATTCGGCGATCGACCGGGTAGAGGTACCCGCGTACCCCAACGTGGTGAAGAGCTCGCCCGCGGCATCGAGGATCTCGTCGCGGGCCGTGACACCAGGGCGTCTCTGGTCGTGATGACGGGGTCGACCGGCCCGTGCAAGAGGCATGACCCCATCGTGGACCATGCCAGGTCGGAAACGGTCATGTCAGCCGGTTTCTGTCACATGACAGAAACGCGCGATACCCATCGGTTACGTGCGCCGTCGATTGGTTACGCCAGCGACACCCACCGGGCTGGTATGGCCGGAAAACTGTCAAGTGACAGGCGAGTGGCTCATGGATGTGCCGCCGTCCGCCGACCTCGACACTTCGCAGGAGCGTTCTCACATGGGCATCGCCGTATCCGAAGGGGCTGCCATCACCGACGTCGACACACCGTCTGGCACGTCGTCGGTGACCCCGATCAAGGATCCCGTCGCGGCCGTCGAGGACCTGTGCGTCACGTTCCGGCGCAACGGTCACGACGTGTATGCGCTGCGCGGGGTCTCGCTGCAGATCGCGAAGGGGGAGATTCTGGGCCTGGTTGGCGAATCCGGTTCGGGCAAGAGCGTCCTCGGATTCAGCATGCTGGGGCTGCTCCCGAATCAGGCGAAGATCGACGGCGCCGTCACCGTCGCGGGCTCCGACATGGTCTCCGGTGACGCCAAGATGGTGCGCAAGGTGCGGCGGCTCGATCTCGGCGCCGTGTTCCAGGATCCGATGACCTCGCTCAACCCCACCATGCGGATCGGCAAGCAAGTCGCCGAAGCCGCCGGCAGCGACGACGAGGCGCTGCGACTGCTCACCGCGGTCGGCATACCCGAACCCACACGGCGGATGCGTGCCTTCCCGCACGAACTCTCCGGCGGTCTGAGGCAACGGGTGATGATCGCCATCGCCATCGCAGGCGATCCGGACCTCATCATCGCCGACGAACCGACGACCGCTCTTGACGTCACCGTGCAGGCCCAGGTGCTCCGACTGCTTCGGCGGCTTCGCGACGAGATCGGATGCAGCATCGTCTTCATCACCCACGACCTCGGTGTCGCCGCGCAGATCTCGGATCGCATCGCGGTGCTGTACGCGGGCCGGATCGCCGAAGTCGGCCCGACCGCCGCCGTCCTCGGCAAGCCCGCGCACCCCTACACCCATGGTCTGTTGCGGTCGCGTCTCACGCTCCACACGGCGCGGGATCGCAAGCTTGCCGCGCTCGCCGGCTCGGTACCCAGCGCGGTGTCTCCGTTGACCGGGTGCGCGTTCGAGCCCAGGTGCACGATCGCAACCGACGACTGCACGACGTCGCCGCCCGATCTCGTTGCCGTCGCCCCCGGTCGGACCAGCGCATGCATTCTGTCGATGGACCAAGTCGCCAACGACCTCGGCACCAAGTCCACCAACACCGCGGAGCCCTTCCCGGCATCCGACGAAGCGCCGGAACAGCCTCCATCGGTGGTGCTGCAGGACGTCACCAAGAACTTCGCGGTGTCGAAGCGATGGCTGGACCGGTCGTCGCAGAGCGGCAAACTTCAAGCACTGCGCGGAGTTTCACTGCGCGTCGCACACGGCGAGTCGGTGGCGCTAGTAGGCGAGAGCGGCTCGGGCAAGTCGACGCTGCTGCGCGTGATAGCCGGGCTGGAGAACCCGACCTCAGGTGATGTCGCGCTGGTCGCGGGCCAACGTCCCCAGATGGTGTTCCAGGACGCCGGTGCGTCGCTGACCCCGTGGCTATCGGTCGGCGAGCTCATCTCGGAGCGGCTCAGCGGCAAGGGAATGTCGCGATCGCGGCGGCGCGACGCCGTCGTCGAGGTGCTCGAACGCGTCGGCCTCCCGGCGGAGGTGGCGAAGTCACGGGCCGGGCAACTCTCCGGTGGTCAGCGCCAACGGGTGTCACTCGCGCGCGCGACCGTGGTGCCGCCATCGGTGCTCCTGTGCGACGAGCCGACCAGCGCGCTCGACGTCTCGCTGGCCGCCTCGGTGCTCAACCTGATCGGTGATCTACGGCGCAGCCTCGACATGTCGGTGGTGTTCGTGACGCACGACCTGTCGGTGGCCCGCGTCGTCGCGGACCGGATCGCGGTGATGTACCTGGGCCGGATCGTCGAGATCGGCCCCGCAGAGCAGGTCATCGGAAGCCCCGCGCATCCCTACACGCAGGCCCTTGTCGACTCGATCCCCGATCTCGGCCGCGAATCCCGGGTCCTGCCAGGCGAACCCGCGAGCCCACTGTCGCCGCCCACGGGATGTGCGTTTCATCCTCGGTGTCCGATCGCCACCGCAACCTGCAGCGGCGACCAACTCGACGTTCGACTCGAGGGATTCCCCGGCAATCCGCACCAGGTGGCGTGCATCGAGAGGCGGGCGGTCTGATGGCGATCGCAACACCGGCAGCGCCGGTAGTCCCGTTGGTCCGGGGCAGGGAGCGACGGAGATTGTCGCTGCAGTCCCGTTCGACCGTACTCAACTGGGTCGGGTTCTCGTCGATCTTCGTGGTGACGCTCATCGCCATCGCGGTACCCCTGCTGGCGCCGCACGATCCGCTGCTCCCGGTCGGCATGCCGTTACAGGCGCCGGGCAAGAACGGATTTCTGTTGGGAAGTGACAGCATCGGCCGCGACATCCTGTCCCGGGTGCTGTATGGCGTGCGCTCGAGCTGGTTCGCGGCGTTGGTCGTGGTCGCCGTCGGACTGCTGTTCGGCGGACTGGTGGGCTTGATCGCGGGCGCGACCGGCGGCTGGGTCGACTCGGTCCTGATGCGCATCACCGACGGATTCCTTTCCCTGCCTGCACCGGTGCTGGCGATCGCCGTGGTCGCCGCCCTGGGGCCGGGCTTCGTGCACACCCTGATCGCGGTGTCGATCGTGTGGTGGCCGTTCTACGCACGGTTGGTACGCGGTGAGGTGGCGCGACTTGCTGCCCGACCACACGTCGAGGCTGCGAAACTCGCAGGGGTGAGCCGCTTTCGGCTCGCGCGACGTCACCTGCTGCCGGGTGCGGTCCCGAATGCGCTGGTGGCCGCGAGCCTCGACATAGGCACGTTGATCCTCACCCTCGCCGCATTGTCGTTTCTCGGCCTCGGACAGTCCGCACCCGCGCCGGAGCTGGGCGCAGACTCGGCCCGGAACCTGAGTTACTTCCTGCAGCAGTGGTGGATCCCGGTCATGCCCGGTCTTGGCGTGCTGGTGCTGGCGCTGATCGGGAACATCGCGGGGGACAGCTTGCGGAACCTCATGAAGTCGGGCGGCCGATGAGCGCTTGCGCGAAGAGCAGTGGGCTTGAGATGAGCGCTTGCGCGAAGAGCAGTGGGCTTGAGATGAGCGCTTGCGCGAAGAGCAGTGGGCTTGAGATGAGCGCTTGCGCGAAGAGCATTGGGCTTGAGATGAGCGCTTGCGCGAAGAGCAGAAGGGACCGATGAGTGGGATGAAGACCTTCATAGCAACACGACTCGGCGCCATGGCCGCCATCCTGATTGCCCTCACCGGCGTGATGTTCCTGTTGCAACACATTTCGCCGATG
Organism: Mycolicibacterium hodleri; assembly: GCF_006439015.1. GTDB lineage: Bacteria > Actinomycetota > Actinomycetes > Mycobacteriales > Mycobacteriaceae > Mycobacterium > Mycobacterium hodleri_A. The sequence continues at coordinate 471,207 of NZ_RCZG01000001.1, forward strand.
GACCCCGTCAAGGCACAGCTGGGCGCCCAGGCCTCGGCAGAGGCGGTGGCCGCCCGGCGGCAGGCGCTCGGACTCAACGAGCCTGTGCTGGTGCAGTTCTGGCACTACTTGACCGGTGCCGCCACCGGTGACCTTGGTACGTCGTTCCGCACTCGCCACGGTGTCGCGTCCGATCTCTCCACGTTCTTTCCGGCGACGTTGGAACTGGCGCTGTACGGTCTCGCGTTCGCTTTGGTGCTGGCCGTTCTACTGGCCTTCAGCACGACCCTGAAGTGGCGGGGCGCGGGTGTGCTGCGGGCGATCCTGTTCACCGGCTCGTCCGCGCCGATGTTCCTGCTCGGCATCCTCGGGTTGATCGTCTTCTACAAGCAACTGGGCTGGGTGCCCGCCAACGGTCGGATCGGCATCGCGAATGCGCCCACGGGTCCGACGGGTCTGCTCACCGTCGACGGACTGCTGCACGGGCGTTTCGACGTGGCGGCCGACGCCTTCCACCATCTCATCCTGCCCGCGCTCGTCATCGCGATAGGCCCGGCGGTCGCCATCGGGCGGGTTTTACGCAGCAGCCTTCTCGGCGACATCGACAGCGACTATGCGCGAACCGCACGCGCCAAGGGACTGCCGGAGGGGCAGATCCTGGCCCGACACGTGCTGCGCAACTCCGTGGGCTCCGCGCTGTCGATGACGGGTCTGCAAGTGGGACTGATGTTCTCGGGCGTCCTGGTCGTCGAGCAGGTATTCGGCTGGCCAGGCATCGGGCAATACATCGCGCAGAGCATCCCCGTCGCCGACTTTCCTGCCATCGCAGGCGTCACGCTGATGCTCGGCGCTCTCTACGTGTTCATCAATACGGCGGTGGACCTCCTGCAGGCCGCCGCCGATCCGCGTATCGCCACAATAGGGGGTTAGGTGCCGAAACAGCCACTCATCGTGGGCAATCCGGTTCTGGTCGTCATCGACATGCAGGAGGGCGGTGGCATGTCGGCGGACGAGGCGGGGATTCCCGTGATGCCGGGTCACGCCGAACGCGTCGAACGCGCCGGGCGTATTCTTGCCGCCGCCCGTGCTGCAGCGGTGCCGGTGGTGTTCTTTCAGGAAGTGCACCGACCCAGTGGAGTCGACTTCGGCCGGGAGCTCGACGGCGTCGAAGGCGTGCACTGCGTCGAGGGTCAGCCGGGCACCGACCTCGAGCCGTCGCTGCGGCCCGAACTGCGGGGTCCCAACCAAGAGTTCCACATCGTCAAACGGCGCTACTCCGGCTTCATCGGCACCGAATTCGACATCGTGCTGCGCGGATTGAGGGCATCGACGCTGATCCTTGTCGGCGGTCTCACCGACGTCTGCGTGCACTACACCTTCGCCGATGCCCACCAGCGCGACTACTACGTTCGCGTGGTCACCGACTGCGTGGGCGGATCGTCGCAGTACCGGCACGACGCGGCGCTCGATGCCATGGAGTATCTGCAGACCGGTGCGTTGCGTACCACCGACGAGATCGTCGCCGCCTTCCGTGATATCGCCGAGCTCAACACCACCCCCGTTCTCGAAGGAGCCGCATCATGACCAGCAGATTCCGTGCCATGGCCGCTGTCGCCGCAGTGGCAATTCTCGCGCTCAGTGGCTGCGGCGGTTCGGATTCCGGCACCAGCACTCCTAATGCTGCCCCGACCGACAAGGTGTTGCACCTGTCCTTCCTGCAGGACCCGGGTCAGCCGCCAGACCCTGACGTCTTCTACGCGGGGCAGGGTCTGCTGTTGACCTCCAACACCTACGAAGGCCTGATGCAGTACAAGGCGGGCACCGACAAGGTCGAACTCGAGCCGTTGCTCGCCACCGAGTGGACGGCGTCGCCGGACAACAAGGTGTTCACCTTCAAACTCCGAGAGGGCGTGAAGTTCCACGATGGCACCCCGTTCACCTCGGCGGCCGTCAAGGCGTCGTTCGATCGTCGGCTCGCCGTCAACCAGGGCCCTGCCTACATGGTGGCCGACGTTGAATCGGTAACCACGCAGGGTGATTACGGCGTGACCGTTACCCTGAAGGCGCCGAACTCTGCGTTCCTCGACTACATCGCCTGCCCGTACGGACCGCGGATGCTCAGCCCCGAGGGTCTCAAGAAAAATGCGGGTAGCGACAATGCGCAGGGGTACCTGACCAACCACGATCTGGGCACTGGGCCGTACACGTTGACGGCCGCCGAGGTCGGATCACGATATGCGCTCGAGGCGTTCCCGGACTACTGGGGTCCCAAGCCGTACTTCGAGAAGGTCGAGATCCCCGTCATCACCGATGTGTCCGCGCAGCAGTTGCAGTTCAATAACGGGCAGATCGCCTCGATCCTGCACGACCTGCCGTCCTCGGCGGTGCAGTCCTATCTCGACAACAAGTCCTTCGCGAACTATTCGTTGCCGACCATGATGTCGAACTACCTGTACGTGAACCCCCACAAGGGGATGATGACCGACGCCAAGAATCGGGCGGCCGTCCTTCAGGCGATCGACGTCGACGAACTCGTCAAGCAGACCTACTTCGGCCGAGGCAAGGTGGCGGGCCAGATCTATCCGCCCAACATGATGGCCGAGCAGTACGCGAAACAGTCCGTGCCACATGATCCCTCGGTCCTGACAGCACTTGCGGGCAGTCTGCCCGCGGACCAGAAGAACGTCACGATCGGCTACGACTCGAGCAATCCCGACAATCAATTGGTGAGCAACCTCATTCAGACTCAGCTCGCGGCCGCGGGTCTGACCGCCAAGGTGCAGGCGTATCCGACATCGGAGATCTACGGCTGGATCGGCACCGACGGGCAGTCCGCGCCGGAGATCTTCACGGCGCTGGCGTGGCCGGATGCGCCGTCGCCGTACACGTGGGGTCACATCTCCTGGGATGCCAGCGGCGGCTTGAATTACCTGGGCTGCTCGGCGCCGCCGGTCACCGAGGCACTTGCACAGGGACTGCCGGACGCTTCGCCAGACGCGTTCTCGCAGGCTGGCCTCGAGGCAGTCAAGACTGGTTGCTGGCTGAACATTGCCGACGTCAACGACTTCATGGTCGCGCAGCCTTGGCTCAAGGGCATCGAGCAGGCGCACGTCGTCACCAATCCGAACTCGCTGCGGCTGGCCGCGCTCTCGGTTGGCTGATGACCGGACTGGTGCGCAAGAGCGGGGTCCGCAGGATCGTCCTGCTGACGCTGGGCTGGGAGGAGTTGCCCAAGTCGGTGTCAATCTACGGAGCGGACCCCGCGCTGCGAATGCGTGAGCCCGTGCCAGGGGTGCTGTTGCAGACCGACGGTGGATGGGTACTGCTCGACACCGGGTTCAACACCGCACTGGTCCGCGATCCGGCGTTGTGCCGCAGGTTCTTTCCGACCGTGGAGTATCGCCCGGTGCTGCCGGGACCCGGTGAGCCGATCGAGGAGGCCCTGCTCGACATCGGGATCGACATCGACGACATCCACACCGTGGGGCTCAGCCATCTCCATCACGATCACGCCGGAGGACTGAAGCTGTTCGCGGGCAAGGTGCCGGTGCACGCCCAGCGTCGCGAACTCGAGTACGGGTTATCGAATCATCCGGAGCCCGAACGCAATGCGATCGTCCGGGTCGACTTCGACGATCCGAACATCGACTGGCGGCTCGCGGACGGGGACGCCGAGATCGCCCCGGGAATCACTGCCGTGCCGACATATGGGCACACGCCAGGGCATCAGAGCTTCGTGGTGGAACTCGACGAGTCCGCGACCGGCGGTGAGGGTGCGAACGGGTACGTATTCGCCTTCGACGCCGCCGACCTCACGGAGAACATCGAACAGGAACTAGCCATCGGCGGGTACATCGGCGTCGAACCGGAGGAGACCATCGAACCGATCCGCAAGCTGAAGAAGTTGGCCCGGGACAAGGGTTATCCGCTGATTCCCGGTCACGATCCGCACGTGTGGCCCGAGATGACTCAGCACTTCCACGAACGCTTCGCCCCGGTCTCGACCTAGATGACCGTGCCTGCGATCGCCGACTGCGCGGGACTGTGGCGGCGCACCCTGCTCGTCGAAGCCGACGGCTCGCACCACACCGAGCCAGGTGTGCGCTGGCTGCAGGGCATCACCGCATACGTCGACTCCCGCGGCTTCGCCGGCAGTCTCCACCAGCGCGCCGACGTCTTCGAATGGCAGCGCGACGTCGATCTCGAACCCCCGGGTGAGTTCCCCGACGCGGGATCGATGCACTGGGACGGCAACGTGCTCGTCGAAACAGGGTTGCACGTGGACTACGCCGAGCACTGGGTGCGCGATCCGGACTCGGCGGGCGAGTGCGGTGCGGTCTTCCTCAGCACACCCGACGGTACGGCCGGCCTGCTGCTGCGCGTCGGCCACCAGTTCGGCTGGGCGGGCGCGGGTGCCGTGGTGATCGGCCCCGTCGGCGGCCCCGAATGGGTGGAGCTCGCGATCAAGTTGTCCGACAACGAGGTTCGGGCGAACAACACAGTGTGGAACATCGAACGAAGCGAAGGGACCGTGCACTCATGAGTGAGACGACGTCATTTACGTCGGTGCCGATCGTCGACATCAGCGGACTTCGCTCATCCGACCGCGCCGAACGAGAGCGGGTGGCAGCCGACATCGGCAAGGCCGCCCGTGAGGTCGGCTTCCTCTACATCAGCGGATCCGGGATCGACGACGGGCGGTTCGACCGAATGCTCGCCGCCACCAAGGAGTTCTTCGCGCTGCCGGTCGAGGAGAAGATGCGAAGTTACATCGGCCTGTCCACATGCCATCGCGGCTACGTCCCGGTCGGTGAAGAGGGCATTGAAAGCGCCGTGAACGAGGTGCCCGACCTCAAGGAGGCATTCGACACCGCGTTGGATCTTCCCGCCGACGACGCGGACCATCTCGCGGGCAACCCGATGCTCGGACCGAACACCTGGCCGGACCTACCCGGGTTCGCCGAGGCGGTGACGGACTACTACGACGCGGTCCTCGAAGTGGGACACCTGCTGTTGCGAGCGTTCGCGGTCGCCCTCGGGGAGGATCCCGACGTCTTCTCCCGGCACGCCACCAAGACTCCGAGTCAACTGCGGCTCGTCTACTACCCGTACAACGCCGACGCGCGGGATGGCCTCGGCATCGGCGCGCACACCGACTACGAGTGCTTCACGTTGCTCAAGCCCACGGCGCCCGGGTTGGAGGTGCTCAACGGGGCAGGGGAGTGGATCGACGTGCCCCCCGTGCCCGGCACCTTCGTCGTGAACATCGGCGACCTCCTCGAACTGTGGACCAACGGCACCTTCGTCGCGACCAGCCACCGCGTCCGTCGAGTCGTCGAGGAGCGGTACTCATTCCCACTGTTCTTCAACGTCGACTACGACACAGAGGTCAAACCGCTGCCGCAGTTCACCTCGCCCGACGCCACGGAACGCCCGGCACTCAAGGCCGGGGAGCATCTCTTCGCCCAGACCGCACAGACATTCGCCTATCTGCGTGACCGCATCGGCAGCGGCGAGCTGGTGCTGCCGGAGGGATCGCTGCAGCTGAATCAGTTCGGCCAGCAGGCGTTGCAGGGCACGGGATAGATCCGCGGAGAACACGATTGGGCCCGATCTGTTCTCTCGGCTCGTCGCCGCATGATCGTTGGCGGCGACACTCCGGTGCGGGTCCCCGAGGTCAGGCGCGCCTCGTCAGTTGATGGGCGCGTTGACCAGCCGAAGGTCGTCGAGGATGCCGCGCGCAGCCACGACGCCCTCGCCCGTCTGCCATACCTCGTTGTTCACGATGAAGACGCGGTTGTCACGGGTCGCCGACAGTTTCTTCCACGCATCGCTGCCGAGCACTTCGGGAGCACGGTCCTTGGCGGCGCTGGAGTCGAACGACAGGTAGACGATGTCCCCGTCGGCCGCAGAGAAGTCCGTCGACTTGGACACCTCCGACGTGCTGATCTCGTCGTAGGGCTTGTCCTTGAATCGCTGCGTGGCAGGGCGGTCCGCTCCGACCGCGCCGAGCACGGTGGCGGGAAAGTCGTCGGTGCCGAAGACCTTCAAGGTGTCCTCGGTCAACTGGACCACCGACACCTGATAATGGGTGGCGTCGTTGTCGGCGCCGGTTTTGTCGGCGGCCCGCTCGAATCCGTCGATCAGCTGATTGGCAGCGTCGATCCGACCGGTGGCAGCACCGACCGTGCGCAACGTGTCCTGCCATCCGGGACCGGGCGGGCCCGTGAACACCGTCGGCGCGATCGCGGACAGAGCGCCGTATGCCGTCGGGGTCAGCGCCTGGGAACCCAGGATGAGGTCGGGTGTCGCCGCCTTGATCGCCGAAAGGTCGGGCGAGGTTCGGTGACCTACGGGGGGCGCGTCGTGCACGACCGTGCCGAGGTACGACGGCTGCGTGGGCGATCCGTCCGGCAGTGCAGCGGCGACGATGCGCGACTGCAGTCCCAGGGCGCACAGCGCGTCGAGTTGGTCACCCGAGAGCACCACGACGCGCTGCGGGTCCGCGGGCACCTCGGTGGTCCCCGCGGCGTGGCGCACTTCTCGCGTCGGCGGGCCCTCGTCGACTGGCGTTGGATCCGCGGCGCAGGACTCGTCGGGTCGGCGCTGATTGCCCAGTACGCCAGCTCCCGCGATCCTCGTCGTGCTGGTGACGACGGACGTTCCAGCTTCCGGGTTGCCGGGCTTCTCCGTGGACCCACCGCAGCCGGTGGCCAAGGTCGCCACGAGTGCGATCGTCACGGCGGCCGCAGCGGCGATGGGACCCATCCGCGAGCTGTGAACCGACACGTGGGCGACGTTACCAATCCCATCGGCTTCAAGACGGTTTCGCCCCGGTCACGCGCCCTTGGTGGTGAGGATATTACCAATTACGACGGTTTGTAGGACCCATGGCGCCGCAGGGCGCATCGGGGGATAAGATTGCCTTCGAGCATCTCAGTGCCCCGCCGGGCCCAGCGGGATGCTTCCGTCGACTTTTGGAGGACCTGTTGGTAGCCGAAGCGCCCCCAATCGGAGAACTCGAGGCACGCCGTCCGTTCCCGACCCGGATGGGTCCCAAGGGCAACCTGATCTACAAGCTGGTGACGACGACCGATCACAAGTTGATCGGCATCATGTACTGCGTCGCCTGCTTCGCGTTCTTCCTCATCGGTGGGCTCATGGCGCTGTTCATGCGCGCGGAACTCGCCCTGCCGGGCCTGCAGTTCCTGTCCAATGAGCAGTACAACCAGCTGTTCACCATGCACGGCACGGTGATGCTGTTGTTCTATGCGACGCCCATCGTGTTCGGTTTCGCCAACCTGGTGCTGCCGCTGCAGATCGGCGCGCCCGACGTGGCGTTCCCGCGTCTCAACGCGTTCTCCTTTTGGCTGTTCCTCTTCGGCGCGCTGATCGCGATCGGTGGTTTCATCACTCCCGGCGGCGCCGCCGACTTCGGCTGGACCGCGTACTCACCGCTGACCGACGCGATCCACTCTCCCGGCGCAGGTGGTGACCTGTGGATCATGGGCCTGGCCGTCGGCGGCCTGGGCACCATCCTCGGTGGCGTCAACATGATCACCACGGTGGTCTGCATGCGCGCGCCGGGCATGACGATGTTCCGGATGCCGATCTTCACCTGGAACATCCTGGTCACCTCGATCCTGGTGCTGCTGGCGTTCCCGCTGCTGACCGCGGCGCTGTTCGGTCTGGCCGCCGATCGTCACCTCGGCGCGCACATCTACGACCCGGCCAACGGTGGTGTCCTGTTGTGGCAGCACCTGTTCTGGTTCTTCGGCCACCCCGAGGTGTACATCATCGCGTTGCCGTTCTTCGGCATCGTCTCCGAAATCTTCCCGGTGTTCAGCCGCAAGCCCATCTTCGGCTACACCACGCTGATCTACGCCACCCTGGCCATCGCCGCTCTCTCGGTCGCGGTCTGGGCGCACCACATGTACGCGACCGGCGCCGTCCTCCTGCCGTTCTTCTCCTTCATGACGTTCCTGATCGCCGTCCCGACGGGCATCAAGTTCTTCAACTGGATCGGCACGATGTGGAAGGGCCAGTTGAGCTTCGAGACGCCGATGCTGTTCTCGGTCGGCTTCCTGGTCACCTTCCTGCTCGGCGGCCTGTCAGGCGTATTGCTGGCGAGCCCCCCGATCGACTTCCACGTCACCGACTCGTACTTCGTGATCGCGCACTTCCACTACGTGCTGTTCGGCACCATCGTGTTCGCGACCTACGCCGGCATCTACTTCTGGTTCCCCAAGATGACGGGCCGACTACTCGACGAGAGGCTCGGCAAGCTGCACTTCTGGCTGACCTTCATCGGCTTCCACACCACGTTCCTCGTGCAGCACTGGCTGGGCGACGAGGGCATGCCGCGCCGCTATGCGGACTACCTGCCGACGGACGGGTTCACCACGCTGAACATCGTCTCGACGATCGGCGCTTTCATCCTCGGCGTCTCGACGATCCCGTTCCTGTGGAACGTGTTCAAGAGCTGGCGCTACGGCGAGCCGGTGGTGGTGGACGATCCGTGGGGTTACGGCAACTCGCTCGAATGGGCGACCAGCTGCCCGCCACCGCGGCACAACTTCACCGAGCTTCCCCGAATCCGTTCGGAGCGACCCGCATTCGAGCTGCACTACCCCCACATGGTGGAGCGGATGCGGGACGAGGCCCACGTCGGCCGGGGTCCGCACCCAGGCCACGGCGACGTCACCGAGCTCGACGACGTCAAGGTTCGTTCCTGACCGGGTAGTAGAAGGCTGTTCGCAGGAGTGAACACGTCACGGGTGTCGGTGCTCATCACCGTCACCGGAGTCGATCAACCAGGTGTCACGTCGGCGCTGTTCGAGGTGCTGGCCAAACACGAGGTCGAACTCCTCAACGTCGAGCAGGTCGTCGTCCGCGGGCGACTAACCCTCGCCGTGTTGGTCGCCGGTCCTGGTGACGTCGCGGGCACCGCACTGCGGGACGAGGTGACCGCCGCGATCCAGGGCGTCGGTCTGGACGTCACCATCGAACGCTCCGACGACATGCCGGTGCTGCGTGGGCCCTCCACTCACACGATCGTCGTGCTGGGCAGGCCCATCACGGCCGAGGCGTTCGGGGTGGTGGCGCGCGAGGTCGCAACGCTCGGCGTCAACATCGACACCATTCGCGGTGTCTCGGACTATCCGGTGACGGGCCTCGAGCTACGGGTGTCCGTCCCGCCGGGCGCCGCCTACGGCCAGTTGCAGACGGTCATGGCCCGGGTGGCGGTCGCCGAGAGTGTGGACATCGCGCTCGAGGACTACAGCCTGTCGCGACGAGCCAAGCGGCTCATCGTATTCGACGTCGACTCGACCCTGATCCAGGGTGAGGTGATCGAGATGCTGGCCGAGCGGGCGGGCGCACTCGCCGCCGTCGCGGAGGTCACCGAGGCCGCAATGCGTGGCGAGCTCGACTTCGCGGAGTCGCTGCACAAGCGGGTCGCCACCTTGGCCGGGCTGCCCGCCGAAGTTCTCGATGAGGTCGCCGACCAGATCGAGCTGACGCCGGGAGCCCGGACGACCATTCGGACATTGCGCCGCCTGGGCTTTCACTGCGGGATCGTCTCGGGTGGCTTCCGTCAGGTGATCGAGCCGCTGGCGCACGAACTGATGATGGACTTCGTCGCCGCCAACGAACTCGAGATCGTCGACGGCAAGCTGACCGGACGGGTGATCGGCAACGTGGTCGACCGCCCGGGAAAGGCCAAGGCGCTGAGGGACTTTGCGCAGCAGGTCGGAGTTCCGATGGATCAGACCGTCGCGGTCGGAGACGGTGCCAACGACATCGACATGCTCGCTGCGGCGGGACTTGGCGTCGCGTTCAACGCCAAGCCCGCACTGCGCGAGGTCGCCGACGCCTCGCTGAACCACCCGTACCTGGACACGGTGCTCTTCATCCTCGGCGTGACCCGCGGGGAGATCGAGGCGGCCGACGCCGTCGACGGCACACTGCGACGGGTCGACATCCCCGCGGACTAACGGCTCCTCCCGCGAGCAGACGCAAACTGCCCTGAAATGGCGCATTTGAGGGCCCGTTTGCGTCTGCTCGCGCGGACGTTAGACCACTACCGCGGCGAATTCCACGCCGACGGCTCCGGTGCCCGTCACACTGCGCCACGCGCGCGCGAGAAGTTCGACGGCCTCGGTCAGTTGTTCCTCTGGCAGCGTGTAAGGCACTCGAATGAATCGCTCAAGGGTCCCATCCACGCCGAACCGTGGGCCGGGTGGAATCTCGAGGCCCATCCGGGAGGCCGCCGCGGACAGCGCGGTGCTCATGGGGGCGGGAAGCCTTACCCACAGCGACATGCCGCCCTTGCTGAGGTCTGGCCGCCAGTCGGGGAGGTGCTGATCGAGCAGGGCGAGGAGCAGAGCCCGTCGTACGCGCAATGTGTCGCGGCGGTCTGGCAGCACGTCGTCGGCGAGACCGAGAAGGCTTGCGGCAGCCAGCTGTTCGACGATCGGCGTGCCCATGTCGACGGCGGGACGCATCGCCCCGATCGTGGCCAGCGCATTGCGCTCGCCGCGGATCCACCCGATCCGCAGGCCGCCCCAGTACGACTTCGACATCGAGCCGACGGTCAACACCAGGTCGCGCCGTGCGGCCATCGACGCCGCGAAGGGCGGGGGCACCATCTCGTCGAGCCACATGTCGGTGATCGTCTCGTCGATGATCGTGCGGGTGCGCGTTTCGGCGATGATCTGCGCAAGACGTCGTCTGCCGGCCGGTGGCAAGGTCATGCCCGTTGGATTGTGGTTGTCCGGGATCAGATACGCCAGATTCGGCGATAGCTGCCGCACCGCGGCGTCGATGGCATCGAGGTCCCAACCGTCGGGCGTCATGGCGACGGGCACCGGCCGAACTCCCTTGGTGGCCATCGCCGCTAGGGCGCCGTGATAGGTGGGCTGCTCGACGAGCACGCGGTCACCGGGTTGCGTGTAGGTCGCCAGGATCAGGCCAATTGCGTGCAGCGCGCCGGTGGTCACCATGATCTCGTCGGGTTCCGTGGGAAGGCCTCGTGCGCAGTATCTTTCGGCAATGGCCTCCCGCAGGGGCCGAACACCGACGAGCTCGATCCCGATGTCGTGCAGGTAGGGAGTGACTTGTGCGGCGGCCTCCTCGAATGCTTGAGCGACAGCCGCGACGGGTGCAGCCAGGGTGGCGGCGGCGAGATTGGCCACCGCTCTTCCAGCGAGATTGGCCACCGCTGTTCCAGCGAGTTTGGCCACCGCTGTTCCAGCGAGTTTGGGGGTCGGGGCTGGTGCGGCAACGGGCAGCGCGGTGGTGCTGCGCGCCCCCTGGCGTCCCTTGAGGTAACCGTCCTCGCGCATCTGCGTGTAGGCCGCGGTCACCGTGGTTCGAGACACGCGCAGTGCGTCGGCGAGCGCTCGTTCACTGGGCAGCTGCGCGCCGACGGGCAGGCGGCCGTCGACGATCAGCATGCGAAGGCCATCGGCTAGCCCCTGATAGGCCGGGCCACTGCGACTGGACGTGCGCCAGTTACCGAGTTCCCGCGCAAGAAGGTCCACATCTAGCCTTCGCCCCGCCAGTTCAACACTCATTGAGGCCAGTTTGCCGCAACTGGATATTGATGGCAAGGCCAGTATGGCCTCAATATCGACTCATGCCACCACACTGGACCTCACGAATGGCTCGTAGGGCACGCGAGGCGGGGCGCGTCTTCCGGACGGATCCGCGGTCGTCGCACTACGAGGACGCCGATGCCCGCCGGATGCGCTCCGAGCTCGACGCCATCCGCGCCCGCTTCCCCCACCACTCGTGAAGCGCGTCTTGGGACGAGGGTTGCTCCGTCCCCCCGTCGCCGCGCTCCTGCCCTCCGGAGCGCTCCTCGTCGGACTCCTCGGCTACGGCTTCTCGATGGCCGTCATGGTGCGCGCCGGGCTGGGACTCGATCCGTGGGACGTCTTTCATCAAGGCCTGGCCGGGCGCACCGGCCTGACGATCGGCATCGCGTCGGCCGTGGTCGGCGTGGCGGTACTGCTGTTGTGGATTCCGCTGCGCAACCGCCCGGGGATCGGCACGGTGGCCAACGTGATCGTCATCGCGGTCACCGTGGACGCCTCCCTGGCCTTCCTACCGGAGCCGGCTGGCCTACCCGTGCGCATTGCCATGATGCTCGGCGCGGTGGTGCTCAACGCCGTCAGCACCGTGTTGTACATCGGTGCCGGCCTGGGGTCCGGGCCACGCGACGGCCTGATGACCGGCCTGGTGCGCCGGACCGGACGATCGGTCCGGTTGGTGCGAACGCTCATCGAAGCGACCGTGCTGACCGTCGGGTGGCTGCTGGGTGGCACCGTCGGAGTCGGGACGCTGGTCTACGCATTCGGGATCGGCCCACTCGTGCAGGTGATTCTGCGCGTCACGCCGCGTCGATGGCTCGCGGTGAGCGGCTGGGCCTTCGCCGAACCCTCCCTGACTACGATGGGCGAGTGCCCGCCGCCGGAGACGATGCAGACGACGTCGACCCAGACCTGCTGATCGACTTCGCGAAGATCAGCCTGAGGCGCGGAGGTAAGACCCTCGTCGGGCCCGTCACATGGGCGGTCGAGCTCGACGAACGCTGGGTCGTCATCGGCCCCAACGGTGCAGGCAAGACATCGCTCCTGCGCATCGCCGCCGCCATGGAGTATCCGTCGACGGGCACCGCGTACGTGCTCGGTGAGCGACTGGGCCGAACCGACATGTCTGAGCTCAGGGCGCGCGTCGGCCTGAGCTCTTCGGCGCTGAGCCAGCGCGTACCCGACGATGAGGTGGTCCGCGACGTCGTCGTCTCGGCCGGCTACGGCGTACTCGGCCGGTGGCGCGAGAAGTACGAGGACGTCGACTACGAGCAGGCTCTCGACATGCTGGAAAGCCTTGGCGCAGAACACCTCGCGGAACGTACCTACGGGACGTTGTCGGAGGGGGAGCGCAAGCGGGTACTGATCGCGCGGTCGCTGATGACCGACCCCGAACTCCTGCTGCTCGACGAGCCGGCAGCCGGACTCGACCTGGGCGGCCGGGAGGAACTAGTGGCCCGGCTCGCCGATCTGGCCGCGGACCCCGACTCCCCGGCAACCGTATTGGTCACCCATCACGTCGAGGAGATCCCGCCGGGGTTTAGTCACTGTCTGATCCTGTCGGAGGGCAAGGTCGTCGCCGCCGGTCTGCTGACCGACGTGATGACGTCGGAGAATCTGTCGAAGGCGTTCGGTCAGTCGATCGCCCTCGACGTCATCGACGGGCGCTACTTCGCCCGCCGAACCCGCAGTCGCGCCGCGCATAGGAGGGCCACGTGACCGAGCCGAACGGTGCACCCGTCGAGGAGCCGCTACCCCCGAGGCCCGCGGCCACCGTCATGCTGATCCGCGACACCGGTCCTGGGATCGAGGTCTTCCTGATGCGCAGACACTCGGCGATGGACTTCGTGGCGGGCGTCATGGTGTTTCCCGGCGGCGGGGTCGACGAGCGCGATCGCAGCGCCGACATCGCCTGGTTCGGTCCCGAACCGGATTGGTGGGCGCGCCGTCTCAATGTCGAGACCGGCCTTGCCGCGGCCCTCGTCTGTGCTGCGGCGCGCGAGACGTTCGAGGAATCCGGCGTGCTGTTCGCCGGACCGGCCGACGACCCCGATGGAATCGTGAGCGATGCCTCCGTCTACGGCGACGAGCGCGCCGCGTTGGCCAACAATTCACTCTCGTTCGCCGACTTCCTGCGCACCGAGAAGCTGGTGCTGCGGGCCGACCTGCTGTGGCCGTGGGCGAACTGGGTGACACCCAAGGAGGAGCGCACCCGCCGCTACGACACCTTCTTCTTCGTTGGTGCGCTACCGCAGGGCCAGCGGGCCGACGGCGACAACTCCGAGACCGACCGCGCCTTCTGGAGCACCCCGCAGGCGGGGCTCGACGAGTTCGCCGAGGGCCGCTCCTTCCTGCTCCCGCCGACGTGGACGCAACTCGAGTCGTTGAACGGGCGCACCGTCGCCGATGTTCTAGCGACGGAACGGCACATCGAGCCCATCGAACCGAACCTCTCCGCGCGCGACGGCGACTGGAGCATCGAGTTCTTCAACAGCGAGAGGTACAACGCCGCCCGCAACCGTCGCGCCCCGGAGGGTCACGGCCGCGACGCGTCACGGACGTGAACGAGTTCGTCAGCGCCCACGTCAAGGACGGGGTCGGTACCTTGCTGCTGTCACGGCCGCCGAAGAACACACTGACCCGGCAGATGTACCGGGAAATCACCTCGACCGCCGCCGAGTTGGGCGAGCACCCTGCCGCCGCCGCAGTCATCGTCTTCGGTGGGCACGAGATCTTCTCCGCGGGGGACGACGGGTTCGAGTCGAGCACGCTCCACGCCGATGCCGTGGTGGTCGCGGCTCAGGTCGCCCTGCGGGCACTTGACGCCGTGGCAGCCATTCCGAAGCCAACGGTTGCGGCGATCACCGGGTACGTGCTCGGCAGTGGGCTGACCCTCGCGCTGGCCGCCGACTGGCGCATCAGCGGCGACAACGTCAAGTGGGGCGCGACGCAGATCCTCGATGGCTTGGCGCCCACCGAAGCCGACGCCGAACGGTTGGCGCGCGCGATCGGGGACAGCAAGGCCAAGGAACTGATGTTCAGCGGACGCTTTGCCGGCGCCCACGAAGCGCTTGAGCTCGGTCTAGTCGACCAGTTGGTCGCACCGGACCACGTGTACGACGCCGCCGTGGCGTGGGCGCAGCGCTTCGTCGACGTCCCGGCGCAGGCATTGGCCGCGGCGAAGGCCGCGTTCTGTCGATGAGCTCGGGCCGTTAGGCTGCCCTTCATGACGAGTACCGATCGCGAGCCGGATGTGGTTCCGGTGTCGAACCCGCACGCCACCGCCGAGGAGGTCGAGGCCGCCCGCCACGACACCAAACTGGCGCAGGTGCTCTATCACGACTGGGAAGCCGAGACCTACGACGACAAGTGGTCCATCTCGTATGACCAGCGGTGCATCGACTACGCGCGAGGTCGATTCGACGCCATCGTGCCTGCCGAGATTCAACGCGACTTGCCTTACGACAGAGCGCTCGAGCTGGGTTGCGGCACCGGGTTCTTCCTCCTGAACCTCGTCCAATCCGGCGTGGCCCGCCGTGGCTCGGTGACTGACCTCTCGCCGGGCATGGTCAAGGTCGCCGTCCGCAACGGTGAGGGGCTGGGGCTGGACATCGACGGCAAGGTCGCCGACGCCGAGGGCATCCCGTTCGACGACGACACGTTCGATCTGGTCGTCGGCCATGCCGTTCTGCACCACATCCCCGACGTCGAGCTCTCGCTCCGCGAAGTGGTGCGCGTTCTCAAGCCAGGCGGCCGTTTCGTGTTCGCCGGCGAGCCGACCACGACAGGCAACGTCTACGCGCGAAACCTGTCGACGCTGACCTGGCGCGTGGCCACCACCGTCACCAAGCTGCCCGGCCTTGAGGGTTGGCGTCGTCCGCAGGAGGAGCTGGACGAGTCCTCCCGTGCGGCGGCCCTGGAGGCGATCGTCGACCTGCACACGTTCGAGCCGAGCGATCTGGAGCGGATGGCCGCCAACGCGGGCGCGGTCGACGTCCAAACCTCCAGCGAGGAGTTCACCGCGGCGATGCTCGGCTGGCCGGTCCGGACCTTCGAGGCGTCCGTGCCGCCCGGTCGGCTGGGTTGGGGTTGGGCGAAGTTCGCCTTCACTGGCTGGATGTCGCTGAGCTGGGTAGACGCCAACGTATGGCGGCACGTCGTGCCCAAGGGGTGGTTCTACAACGTGATGGTCACCGGGGTAAAGCCGCAATCTTTCCCCCACTCTTCGGTCGACCCCTCCGAATCCTGAAGGGCGGCCTGCGCTTCACCCTCGACGACGTCGCCTACCTCCGTGGCGCCGAAGGCACCCATGCGTTGGCGGACGCCGACGGCTTGACGCTGACCGATGCCCGCCGCGTCTCCGACATCGCTTCACTGCGCGCACGCTTCGGTGATCGCACGGCCGTCCTCGTCGAGACGACGTTGCTGCGGCGAAGGGCTGCGGCCAAGTTTCCCGACGCGTCGAACTGGTTGTTCACCGAGGAGGCGCTGGAACAGTCCACTGCCGGCGCGGTGGCTGCACACCGCGCGTTGAGGCTGGCGGGTATGCCCGTTCACGACGTGACCTGTTCCTTGGGAACCGAACTCGCGGCGCTGAAGCACCTGGCCAGCGAGGTGGTGGGCAGTGACCTCGACGAGGTGCGCCTAGCGATGGCTCGGCACAACGTGGCTCACGGGGGTGCAGAGGTGTTGCTGTGCCGTGCCGACGCCCTGCGGCCCGTCACACGGGGCACCACCGTGATCGCGGATCCAGCGCGACGTAGCGCGGGGCGACGCACCTTTCACCCGCGCGACTACACGCCCGCGCTGGATGACCTGCTCGCGGTATACGCCGACCGGGACCTCGTCGTGAAGTGCGCTCCTGGAATTGATTTCGACGAGGTGCGACGGCTCGGTTTCGACGGTGAGATCGAGGTGACGTCCTTGGGCGGCGGTGTCCGCGAGGCATGCCTGTGGTCGCCGGGGCTGTCCTCCCGCAGGGTGACCCGACGAGCCACCATCCTGGACCGGGCTGAAGAGGTCACCGACGCCGAACCCGACGACTGTCCCGTCGCGGCGGTCGGCAGGTGGATCGTCGACCCCGATGGCGCAGTGGTCAGGGCCGGGTTGGTGCGGCACTACGGCGCGCGACATGGACTGTGGCAGCTGGATCCGGCGATCGCATACCTGTCGGGAAATGAACTGCCATCTGGGGTAAGGGGATTCGAGGTCATCGCCGAGCTCGGCTTCAACGAACGAACCCTTCGGAAGGAGCTCGCGGTCCGCGACGTGGGGGCATTGGAGATCCTGGTTCGAGGGGTGTCCGTCGACCCCGACGTGCTGCGGTCACGGCTCCGGCTGCGAGGTTCGCAACGGCTGTCACTGGTGATCACTCGGATCGGCACGGGCAGTGCGAGCCGAGCGGTGGCCTTTGTTTGCCGACCCTCGCGATGAGGCCGCAGGTAATGTGGGGTTGGCGGTGCAGTGCCGCTCCACGGGTGGAGGGTTCTCGATAGATGCGCATAGCCACGCTGGCCCTAGCCGTTTCGGCAGCCGCGGCGATTGGTTGGTCGGGCATGGGCGTTGTCTCCGCGGCGCCGCCGAAGTGCACCGATCTCGGCGGGATCGTGGATGCCAACCAGATCTGTCAGATCTCGGCGTCGGACCCCGGATACTCGATGAACATCAGCTACCCGGTCGACTACCCCGAGGCGCAGGCGGTCTTCGACTACGTCAAGCAGACCCGCGACGGGTTCCTGAACGTCGCCAAGATGCCGGACGGTCGACTGATGCCCTACGAGTTGGAGACCACGGAAGCCGAATTCAACTCAGCCGTCCCGCCCCGCGGCACCCAGAGCGTGGTGTTCAAGACCTACCAGGGCGTCGGTGGCGCGCACCCGTTGACCTTCTACAAGACGTTCAACTGGGATCAGGGTCTGAGAAAGCCCATCACGATCGACAACCTCTTCCGCGAGGGCACCGCGCCGTTTCCGATCATCTTCCCGCTGGTGCAGGCCGAGGTCGACAAGCAATTGGGGCAACCGGTGGCGATCGCGACGGAGATCGGTCTCGACCCGACGAGTTACCAGAACTTCGCCATCACCAATGATCAGCTCATCTTCTTCTTCAGCCAGGGCGCGGTGCTGCCCGAAGCCGCCGGGGCACTCCAGGTTGCGATCCCTCGCGGGCCCGTCGACGCCATGATCACCTGACACTCAGGCAGGCGCGAAACCGAAGACCCTACCGTCACTGGTAGCGGCCACTACGCGGCGATCGTGGCCAATCGATACCCCGACCGGATAGCCCGTCGCCCCGGGCAGCGGGTAGCTGTTGAGCGTATGCCCATCGGCGGGGTCGAACACGAGAAGCGCCATACCGTCCCGGTCGCGCACCACGGTATAGGCGGCCGTCGTTCCGGCCAGGCTCGACGTCGTCAGCGGCTCGACGTCGTCGTGGGTCCAGGCCACCTCGCCGCGGTCGCCGCCGTCCTTGATTGCCGTCAGCGTGGAGTCCGGACCGCCACCGGACACGATCAGCCCGTCCGGTGAGACCGACGGGGGGGTTTGCGGCTGGAAGTTCAACGGTACCGACCACCTGGCCCTGCCGTCGGCGGTGTCCAGGGCCCAGAGGCGCCCATCACGGCCGTTGACGTAAACAGTGTTGCCGTCGCCGGACAGGACGGGACTGCTGAGCGGTCCGCCGCCGACTGCGGTGCTGGTCCAGTCCCTGGACAGGAGCGGGGTCTGGCCAGGCCGATAGCGCAGCCCGACGACTTCGGGGGCAGCGGCGTCGGGCTCCCACAGCGTCGTCACGACGATCCCCGTCGCTGCAGAGAAAGCCGGGGCAGCGGCAACCGGGCACCGCGGCCTGCCGAGTTGGCAGTCGGCGAGGCCACGCTGCGAGTCGGTGGGGTCAACGCCCTCGACCAGATCGAGCGCCGTGCCCACGACGTCCCCGCTATGCGCGTCGTAGACCAGGACCTGTCCGAGGTGCGTCACCACGAGAAGCTGACCCTCGGACAGCAGGCGCGGCGTCCACGGCAGGCCGATGACCGGGTGACGCCAGCGAAACCATTGCGTCGCGGGGAACGACATGATCGAACCGGGCTGTCCGACGTAGAGGTTGTCGAACCCGTCGAACAACGGACTCGACAGGCCGCCGCCCTGCCATAGCCTGGTGCACCAGCGCTGGCGTGCCCTGTTGTCGGTCTCCCACGCCATCAGCGAACATCCGCCCGCCGTTTGGGCGTTGACGGCCAAGTAGTCACCGGAACTCAGCGCCACCTGCGATTCGACGGACCCCTTCACCGAGCGGATCCAGTCCAGTCGTAGCGCGCCGGAGCCGTCGACCTGAACGTAGCTGCTATTGCCGGCGTTGCCGTACTGGGCGGACCAGCCCTCTGCGGGGCGTGCCTGCACCCATGAGTCGGTGTTGCCGCACGCGCTCAAGATCAACGTCGTGAAGACCGCAACCGTTACGGCTGCCACTCGGCGCACGGTCTTCCCTGGAGCAGACATCGAGTCCCGAGACTATCCCGAGCCCCTTTCGGAGTGCCGGAGCGGAGCGACCCCGGGATGTCGCGGAGGGCAGGAGCGGAGCGACCCGGGGATGTCGCGTAGGGCAGGATGCCTCGCAAACCGCTCAAGTAGGCTGTGCCGCCATGACCACGATGTGGGGCGCCCCGATTCACAAGCGTTGGCGCGGTTCGCGACTGCGTGACCCGCGGCAGGCCAAGTTCGTGACGATGGCATCGCTGAAGTGGGTGCTCGCGAACAAGGCCTACTCGCCGTGGTACCTGGTGCGGTACTTCCGCCTTCTCAAGTTCAAGCTCGCCAACCCGCACGTGATCACCAGGGGCATGGTCTTCCTCGGCAAGGACGTCGAGATCCAGGCGACGCCCGAGCTCTCCGTCATGGAGATCGGTCGCTGGGTGCACATCGGCGACAAGAACACGATCCGCTGCCACGAGGGGTCGCTGCGCATCGGCGACAAGGTGGTTCTCGGTCGTGACAACGTCATCAACACCTACCTCGACATCGAACTGGGTGACTCGGTGCTGATGGCCGACTGGTGCTACATCTGCGACTTCGACCATCGGATGGACAGTATCGAGCTGCCGATCAAGGACCAGGGCATCATCAAGGGCCCGGTGCGGATCGGCCCGGATACCTGGGTCGCCACGAAGGTGACGGTGCTGCGCGGCACGTCGGTCGGGCGCGGCTGCGTGCTCGGCTCGCACGCGGTGGTCAAGGGTGAGATCCCCGACTTCTCGATCGCCGTGGGCGCACCCGCGAAGGTGGTCAAGAATCGCAAGTTGGCGTGGGAGACTTCGGCGGCGCAGCGCGCCGAACTCGCTGCCGCGTTGGCCGACATCGAGCGCAAGAAGGCGTCGCGCTAGTACCGGGTCACACCGCGAGCGTGCGTGTCGCGACGCGACACGCTGCTTGCACTCTGCGCACTCAGGTGACATCGCGGGCCAGCAAGTCGTCCCACGTGTCGCGGCGTACTACGAGGCGTGCGCTCCCGCCGTCCGCGAACACCACGGGGATACGACGAGCGCCGTTGTACTGGTTGGACATCGTGTAGCAGTAGGCGCCGGTGACCGGGACGGCAACAAGGTCGCCCACCGTCGGGTCCTGCAGTGCGACACCGTCGATCAGTTGGTCGCCGGACTCGCAGTGACGTCCGACGAGGTCGACGTGCGCGCCACCGCCGACGCGATTGATGACGGTCGCCTCGAAGCGCTGTCCGTACAGCGACACCTCCAGGTTGTCGCCCATGCCGCCGTCGACCGCGACGTGAGTCCGCTCGCCGCGCTTCACTGTCGTCACCCGGTAGACCGTGCAGGCGCTGGTCGCGACCATGCTGCGGCCCGGCTCGACGATGATCCGGCTGTCCTTCGGCAGCAGCGCGTCGGCCGCGGCGGCCATGGCTTCGGCGTAGTCGGCCACCGACGGCGGCTTCTCGTCGTAGGTGTAGCGGACGCCGAGCCCGCCGCCCAGGTCGTACACGTCGAACGTGCCCAGCGCGGCCAGTGGGGCAACCGCGGCGGCCAGTTGCTCGACGTTGAGCAACTGCGAGCCGACGTGGGTGTGCAGACCGTCGCAGCGCAGCACGCCGCTGCGTTCAATGCGGGTGATCGCGGCGCGGGCGTCGTCGGGCATCAGGCCGAACTTGGATCCCGTGTGACCGGTGGCGACCGAGGCATGCGTCGCGGCGTCGACGCCGGGAATGACACGGACCAGGCACGGTTGCGTGTGCCCAGGCGGCACGATGCGCTCCAACCGATCGATGTCGTCGAAGTTGTCGACGACGACGAGCCCGACACCTTCGCGCACGGCGAGTTCGAGCTCCTCGTCGGTCTTCGCGTTGCCATGCAGCACCAGTCGCGCCGCGTCGGCACCCGCGGCCAGCGCGGTGATGATCTCACCGCCGCCCGCGACGTCGAGGTGCAATCCCTCCTCGGTCATCAAACGCTGAATGGCGGTGCACGGAAACGACTTCGACGCAAAGGCGACGTCCGCGCAGGGTCGACGGGTGCGGAACTCGTGTAGATACTCGCGCGCCCGGCGGCGCAGCGCGACCTCGTCGACCACCAGGACCGGGGTGCCGAAGTCGTCGGCGAGGTCGTCGAGGCGACATCCGCCAACCACCAGAGTGCCGTCACCGTCGGTGTGGGTTCCCGGCGGGAACAGGTCGAGAACGTCTTCTCCACTCATCGGGCTAGCCGCGGTCGGGAAGTGGGTGCTCGACGATGACGCGACGGCGATGTGGTTCGCGCTCGCGGCGCTTCGCGGCAAGGTAGACCTGCGCGGTTTCGGCTGCCACCGTGTGCCAGTCGAACGCCGAGTCGAGTCGTTTGCGGGCAGCAAGGGCGTGACCTTGAGCGGCTGCGGGATCGTCGAGCACAGCCCGCACCGCACCGGCGAGAGCGGCGATGTTCCGAGGCGGGAAGGACCTTCCCGTCTCGCCGTCGAGTACTGCTTCGCCGAGTCCGCCGACGTTGGAGGTGACCAGCGGGGCGCCGGTCGCGGCCGCCTCGAGCGCGACGATGCCGAACGGCTCGTAGTGGCTGGGCAGCACCGCGGCGTCGCAGTTGTGTAGCAGCGCCACCAGTTCCTTGTGGTCGACACGACCAACGAAGTCAATTGCCTTGATTACCTTGTGCTTTCGTGCCTGTTCGAGCAGCCAGTCCAGTTGGGTGCCGTCCCCTGCGACGGTGAGCGTGGTGCCCGGATGTGTCCGCCGGATGCGCGGCAATGCGGCAATGGCGTCGTGCACGCCCTTCTCGTATTCGAGGCGTCCGAGGTAGAGCAGCCGCGCAGGCCCCCGCCGCGCCGTGCGGCGGGCGTACGGCCACAGGCCCGCGTCGATTCCGTTGCGGATGACCCGTGACTCAGCCAGTCCCGGGCCGAACAATTCGGTGATCTCTTCGCCCATCGACGCCGAACACGTTATGAGAAAGTCGGATTCGCGCACCAGCCAAGACTCCACCGCGTGTACCTGGCGGCTGATCTTGCCCGACACCCAGCCCGAGTGCCGTCCCGCTTCGGTCGCGTGGATCGTCGAGACCAGTGGGACGTCGAAGTGTTCCGCGAGCGCGATCGCGGGGTGCGCGACCAGCCAGTCATGAGCGTGCACCACGTCGGGTCGCCACGGCGTGGTGCGTCGCTCCCGCGTCTTCAGTGCCAGCCCCGCACGGACCATCGAGTGCCCCATCGCCAGCGTCCACGCCATCATGTCCGTGCCGAAGTCGAATTCGTGCGGATCCTGGGCAGCGGCGATCACGCGCACGCCCTCGCTGACGTCGTCGCCGGAGGGGTGAGTACTCGGGTCGGTGCCGGTTGGTCGCCTGCTGAGTACGACGACCTCGTGGCCGGCGTCGGCCAGCGCCGTGGCGAGGTGGTGGACGTGGCGCCCGAGGCCGCCGATGACGACCGGCGGGTACTCCCACGAGACGAGAAGGACCTTCACGAGGCGCTCACCACTCACCACTCACGCCCTGGCCGCGCGAGCGTGCACGAAGTGCCACTCCCGAAGGACGTGTCCCGTACGGCCAGGCACGCCTGCGGCGGGGCGAGGGGGTCACCGGGGGAGCCGCCGGGCATCGAGCGCGCCGAACAGTCCGTCGGCGCGATTCCAGTTGCCGGCCAGACGCTCCGCGTGTTCGCGTCGGCCCGCCGCCAAGGCGTCCGCGATCTCCCGCGTGGCATGGGCGTGAAGGTGAGCGCGATAGCGCGCGTAGTCGGCTGCGGTGTCCTTGCTGACCATGAACGGCCAGTCGCTCGACACGGTCAGCAATGCCTCGCGCAGGATCTGGTCGGCAACGTTGTCGCGGGGAGTGGGTGCCCCCACCGCGGCATGTTGTGTCAGCGCCTTGTCCACGGAAGCCAGAGCGGTGTCGACAACCTCGGTGTTCAGGTGCACCAAGTCGGTCACCCGGTCCCCATTCCATACCTGCCAGTCCTTGCCCGAGCCCCAAGAGCTGGAAGGCAATTCGACGGGGGAGCCGATGAAGCCGTCGGTGATCGCGTCGGAGAGCGTGCCGACGCGGATCCCGGCTTCGGGCAGTGCCCGCAGCACCCGCTCTAGCCAGACCGGACCCTCGTGCCACCAGTGGCCGAACAGTTCGGTGTCGAACGCGGCCACGACGTGGGCGGGCCTGCCGAGGCGCGCCGATTCCGACGCGAGCCTGCGGCGCACCGTGTCCACGAAGTCGGCCACGTGAACGTCGACGGCATGGTCGGCGCGTTGCGGTTCATAGGGTGCCTTCTCCTCCGACGGCACGGCGCGGCCGGTGACGCGGGCAGGCTTGAGGCCGGTGAGATGGTCGTAGGTATGGAAGTCGCGGTAGGCGGAGCGGCCCGGGTACCCCGACTTGGGTGACCACACCCGGTAGCTGACTTTCAGGTCGCGGCCGAAGGCGACGACGTCGGAGTCCCCGACCGGTCGACCCAACGCGGTGTCGCCGTGCAGCGTCGGGCCGTCGACCATGAAGTGCGTCACCCCCGCTGCGGCGTACCCCCGCTCGAGCCCGGGTGAGTAGGCGCATTCGGGCGCCCAGATGCCGCCGGGGACGTGAGCGAAGCGCTGACCCGCGTCGGCAAGGCCCTCGCGCAACGCGAACTCACGGAGCCGCGGGTGGAGCAACGGCTGGAACGGATGCGCGAGTGGTCCGCCGAGTAGTTCGATCGCGTCGGCGTCGATGAGCTCGCGCAACAGTGGACTGCCCCCGTGGCGCCAAGCCGTCGCGAATTCGTCGAGGGCCTTGCCCGCTTCTTCATGTTCGCGAACGCCGAACGCGCGCAGGGCATCCGGAGCTGCATAACCGGTGCCACCGGCACTGCGCCGGACCGCTGCCTCCTGCCCACGTAGCTGCCAATTAGAGAGCCAGTGGTTCATGCCGTCGAGGCAGTACGGATCGTCGAGCTGGGCGGCGACGACCGGCGTCATCCCGAGGGTGACCAGGTGGCTGCGGCCTTCATCGGACAGCCTTCGCAGAAGCGCCACCAAGGGTAGGTACGTAGCAGCCCACGACTGGTATAGCCACTCCTCGCCGACCGGCCAACGGCCGTGGTGCGCCAACCACGGTAGGTGGGTGTGCAGCACCAAGGTGAATAGTCCGGGTATTCGTGCCTGCGGGCTGGAGCGCAGCGACCGGGGGCTGGTCTCGGTCACCGTCGCACCGCGATGGCTACCAGGTCCAAGCTCTGATCGATGTCCGGGCTGTCGTGGTCGCTCGCATCGAGCAGGTCGAAGTCAGATGTGCGGACCGACTCGACGTCGGCCAGCAGCCCGGCGGGCCACGGTGCGTCCGCCAGCGCCCGTGCGATCTGTGCGTCGATGATCGAGCCACCGTGGCGCGCGTCGAGTTCCGCCAACCGGGCGCCATGGAACACCCCGAGCATGGCCTCGACCGCGAAGCCGGAGTCGGTCAGCAGTTCGGTGAGCTCGGCGGCGTTCAGTTCGCGGGTGTGGAAGGGGTTGATCGGGGTGTCGCGGCCGGGAGAGAAGGTGATGCGGTTGGGCGTCGACACCAGCAGCAGCCCCGACGGCCGAAGGACGCGCGCGCACTCGTCGACGAACTGAGCCTGGTCCCAGAGGTGCTCGATGACCTGGAAGTTCACCACGACGTCGACGCTGGCATTCTCGAGTGGTAGCTCGGCCAGATTGCCCTGGCGCATGTCCACGCGGGGGTAGCGCGCCCGTACGTGGGCCACGGCCGAGTCGTCGTAGTCCAGCCCGATGACCCGGTGCGCCACGTTGGCGATCAGGTCGGCGCCGTAGCCCTCGCCGGAACCGGCCTCGAGCACGTCGCGGCCGACGCAGCGGTCCAGCAGTCTTTGATAGACCACCTCGTGGCGGCGGAACCAATAGTTCTCCTCGGCCAGTCCGGGCACGGTGCGTTCTCCGGTGAGGGGGAGGACGTCTTCGGACGGCTCTGGACGAGAAAAAGTGCTCATTTCCCACGCAGGCTAACCCAGCTATGGCGATTGTCACTCGCTCACCAGTAGTTCAGACACCGATGGTGCGGGTAGAAGGTTAGATAGCACCAGCTATGGTGTGAGTGCGGACCGCATCATGTTACTGGCTAGTAACCGTTGATTGCCGCACAATCCGTGATACGGCAAGGCCGGCTGCGGCCTCATCGAGGAGGACGAACCACACTCATGACGAACATCGTGGTCCTGATCAAACAGGTTCCAGATTACGAAGATCGGCATCTCACCGACGGTGACTGGACCCTTGATCGCGCTGGTAGCGATCCGGTTCTGGACGAGATCAACGAGAAGGCCGTCGAGGTCGCGCTGCAACTCAAGGAGAAGCACGCGGACGCCGACTACAACGTGGTCGTGCTGACCGCTGGGCCGTCGAGCGCAGAGACGGCGATCCGTCGCGCGCTGTCCATGGGAGCGGACTCGGCCTACCACCTGGTTGACGACGGCCTGCACGGCTCCGACATCGTCCAGACGTCGTGGGCGCTGGCCCGTTCGCTCGGTCAGATCGAAGACGTGGGCGTGGTCATCGCTGGCAACGAGACCAGCGATGGTGTCGGCGGCGCCGTTCCGGCGATTCTCGCCCAGTTCCTCGGCCTGCCGCAGCTCACGGCGATGCGCAGCATCGACATCGCCGACGGCAAGGTCACCGGCGAGCGTGAGACCGACGACGGTGTCTTCGGACTCGAGGCGAGCCTGCCCGCAATCGTCAGCATCAGCGAGAAGATCGTCGACGACGCCCGCTTCCCGTCCTTCAAGGGCATCATGGCGGCCAAGAAGAAGCCGGTCGAAACCCTGACGCTCGCCGGAATCGGCATCGAGGCAGACGAGGTCGGTGGCGCGCACGCCGGTTCGACCGTCGTGTCGTCGACCCCCAAGCCGCCCAAATCGGCAGGCGAGAAGGTCACCGACGAAGGTGAGGGCGGCAAGCAGATCGCCGATTACCTCATCGCTCAGAAACTTCTCTGAGCCCGTCGGACAACCCCAGACCCACACTTCTTAGAGAGCGAACGAGAACCATGGCTGAAGTACTCGTGCTCGTCGAGCACGCTGAAGGAAATCTGAAGAACGTCACGGCGGAGCTCATCACCGCCGCCCGCGCGTTGGGGGAACCCTCCGCCGTCGTAATCGGTGCCCCCGGCACCGCTGAGAAGCTGACCGATGGTCTCAAGGCCGCCGGCGCTGCCAAGATCTACGTCGCCGAATCGGACGTCGTCGAGCAGTACCTCGTCACGCCGAAGGTGGATGTCATCAACGCCCTGGTCGAGTCTGCATCGCCAGTTGCCGTCGTGGTCGTCGCCAGTGCGGAGGGCAAGGAGATCGCCGGTCGCGTCGCGGCCGAGACCGGCTCCGGTGTGCTCGTCGACATCATCGGCATCAAAGAGGGACCCATCGGCATCCACTCCATCTTCGGCGGTGCGTACACCACCGAGGCGAAGGCAGAGGGCGACGGGCCGGTCTTGGCACTGCGTCCGGGTGCCGTCGAGGCTGAGCCGATCGCAGCGGCAGGCGAAGTGGTGACCGTGGAGGTGCCTGCACCTGCCGAGAACGCCACGAAGATCACCTCGCGCCAGCCCGCTCAGAAGAGCGCGCGGCCCGAGCTGACCGAGGCCAAGATCGTCGTAGCCGGCGGTCGCGGTGTTGGTAGCAAGGAGAACTTCAGCGTCATCGAGGATCTCGCGGACGCGTTCGGTGGCGCCGTCGGTGCCTCTCGCGCAGCCGTCGACTCCGGCTTCTACGAGGGGCAGTTCCAGGTGGGTCAGACCGGCAAGACCGTGTCGCCGCAGCTGTATCTGGCGCTCGGCATCTCGGGAGCGATCCAACACCGCGCCGGCATGCAGACGTCCAAGACGATCGTCGCCGTGAACAAGGACGAGGAAGCGCCGATCTTCGAGATCGCCGACTACGGCATCGTGGGCGATCTGTTCAAGGTCACTCCGCAGCTCACCGACGCAGTCAAGGCTCGCAAGGGCTGAGTCAACCTCAAATCTCCGCGACTTCGGCGCGGTAACCCGCGATGAGCGCGGGTTACCGCGCCGAACTCGTATCGGCGTTGGACGTAGGGTTACGCCGTGGACCTGCTTCTCGGAATCGACATGGGCACCGGGAGCAGCAAGGGCGTCCTGGTGGACACTGCGGGCGTCGTGATCGCCTCGGCCACCATCCCGCACGCCATGAACCTGCCGCGCCCCGGCTGGGCCGAGGTCGACGCCGAGTCGACGTGGTGGCGCGAGGTCTGCGACATCAGCAACCGCCTCGCCGGTGAGGTACCCGCGGGGTCGAGGATCGCCGCGATGTGCGTCAGCGGCGTCGGTCCCTGTCTGGTGCTGTGCGACGACGACCTCACGCCGCTGCGGCCCGCCATCCTCTATGGCGTCGACACCAGGGCGACCACTGAAATCCGCTTGCTGACAGAGGAATTCGGTGCCGACGCCATCCTCGAGCGGGCTGGGACGTTGCTGTCCAGTCAGGCCGTCGGGCCCAAGCTGGAATGGGTACGGCGCCACGAGCCCGAGGTCTTCGCGCGGGCCACCGGTTGGTATGGATCGAACTCGTACATCGCCGCCAAGTTGACGGGCGAATACGTCCTGGACCACCACACGGCAAGCCAGTGCGACCCGCTGTATGCGACGAGCGAGTTCGACTGGAACACCGAGTGGGCCAAGCGGATCTGCGCGCATCTTCCGTTGCCCCGGCTGGTCTGGCCGAGCGAGGTCGTCGGCGCCGTGCACGCCGAGGCCGCCGCGGCCACCGGCGTCCCGAAGGGAACACCCGTGGTGGCCGGCACGGTCGATGCCTATTCGGAGGCATTCTCGGTCGGCGTCCGCAGTCCCGGCGATCAGATGCTGATGTACGGTTCGACCATGTTCCTGGTCCAGATCATCGAGGAATACCACAGCGATCCGGCGCTGTGGACGACGGCGGGCATCGAGCGTGGCTCGCTCGCACTGGCGGCGGGAACGTCGACCGCCGGCAGCATGATCGGCTGGCTTCAGACGATCACTGGAGGGGCATCGTTGGACACCCTGATGGCGGAGGCGTCGGCGGTGCCCGCGGGCAGCGAAGGGCTGATCGCGCTGCCATATCTTGCGGGGGAGCGGACGCCCGTGTTCGATCCGGACGCTCGCGGACTCTTTGCCGGGCTGACGCTGCGGCACGGTCGCGGACACCTGTTCCGTGCCGTCTACGAGGGTATCGGCTTTGGTATTCGACAGATCCTCGAAAAGTTCGACGACGCGCACACCGGGCGGCGGACCGTGGCGGTCGGCGGTGGGCTGCGCAGCCCGATCTGGGCGCAGGCGGTCAGCGACATCACCGGACGCCCGCAACTGGTTCCCGAACAGGCGATCGGTGCCAGCTACGGCGATGCGCTGATGGCGGCCATAGGCGTGAAACTGGTTGAGCCGGAGACCGATTGGGCGATGATCGAGCGCGAGATCATGCCCAACCCCGATAACCGCGCGCGCTACGACGAGCTGTACGGCGTGTGGCGCGAACTGTATCCGGCGACCAAAAGTTTGGTGCACCGGCTGGGTGAGCTCGGCGATCGGGACTAGCCGGGTACTAGCGGTGCTCGCCACTCTCCGTCATGCCGAGATCCGCGTTTTGCAGATCGCCGCCTGCACCCTCCCTGCGGAAAGCGGATCTCATGGGGGAGCTAGCCGGAAAGCGCCGGGCTGGCCAGGATGTCGGTGGCCGTCACCGGGTCGGTGACGAGGTGGTTGAAGTAGCCGCCCTTGGCGCCCGCGATGATGGAGTCGACCTTCTCCTTGCCGACGGCCACCGCAATGGTCACCGGAATATGCTGCAGTGCCGCAAGTTCCACTGCGATCAGCCGCTCGCCGTCCTCGAAGTCGACGGGTGCTCCCTCGCGGTCATAGAACCGCGAACACACGTCGCCGACCGCCGCCCGTAGCGAGGTGGATCCCGTCGGTACGAATCGTGGAATGTCGGATCGAGTCAGCGGCGGCGCGCCAACTCCCATCAGTGCACAACGTGCACGAGGCCAGAGGTGTAGCACGCGTTGAATGCTCGGATCGTTGAGAAGTGACTGGTATAGCTCGACGCCGGGTAGGGCCGGAGCGAAGAGGTAATTCGCGCGCCCACCAACACGATTGGCGACCAGACGGGTGATCTCGTTGGTCTGGTACCACTCCTCGGGTTGATCGTTTCCGCCGACGGTGGGGGTGACGACGACGCCCGGCAGCGGCGCGAGGTCGAACTGCGCGACCTCGTACACCGTGCGTCCAGACGACACCAGAAGAACGTCGCCCGGCAGTAGGCCAGCCTCACCGAGAGCGCGGCCGACGGCGGGCGCCAGCACGCGGCCCATCACGTCGACGACGGTGCGGCCCGTACCTGGTGCCGGTAGTTGCGGACTGAGGTACACCGACGTCAGGTTGAGCGCGCGGGCCAGCCGATCGGCCAGGTCGCCCGGGCGGGCCTCGGCGGGGGGAATCACCTCGATTCTCACGATGCCCTGTCGTTTCGCCTCGGCCAGCAGCCTGCTGACCGTGGCGCGGCTGGTTCCGAGTTGCTCGGCGACCTCGGCCTGGGTGGCATCGTCCTCGTAGTAGAGCCGTGCGGCCGTGTACAGCAGCGACGCGGGAAAGTGGCTGCCCTCACCGTCTTGCGGGCCGGCGTCGCCGAGCGGAACCGCCGGTGTGTGCGGGGCCGACCGTGACATTCAGGCAGTATGTCACCGAACAAAAGCGCGAGCACATCTGTTCTGAAAATAAGTTTTCTGAACATTCGTTCTGGACAAATGTGCAGCCGCTCGATAGTGTGACCGGAGCCACATGTGAAGGAGCTGCTGATGAGCGACCAGATTCCGGAGAAGATGCAGGCCGTCGTCTGCCACGGACCGAACGACTATCGACTCGAAGAGGTCGCCGTTCCGCACCGCAAGCCCGGCGAGGCGCTCATCCGGGTCGAAGCGGTCGGCATCTGCGCCAGCGACCTGAAGTGCTACCACGGAGCCGCCAAGTTCTGGGGTGACGCGAATCGTCCCGCCTGGACCGAGACGATGGTCATCCCGGGCCACGAATTCGTCGGGCGCGTCGTCGAACTCGACGACGAGGCCGCCAACCGCTGGGGTATCGCCGTCGGTGACCGGGTCACGTCCGAGCAGATCGTGCCATGTTGGGAGTGCCGTTTCTGCAAGCGCGGGCAGTACCACATGTGTCAGCCCCACGATCTCTACGGTTTCAAGCGCCGGACCCCCGGCGCCATGGCCAGCTACATGACCTACCCCG
Source organism: Mycolicibacterium hodleri (assembly GCF_006439015.1). Lineage (GTDB taxonomy): Bacteria > Actinomycetota > Actinomycetes > Mycobacteriales > Mycobacteriaceae > Mycobacterium > Mycobacterium hodleri_A. The sequence continues at coordinate 501,510 of NZ_RCZG01000001.1, forward strand.
TAGAAGCGTTGGTGCACAAGATTTCCGGCGACATCCCGCCCGCGCACGCGGCATTCGTCGAACCGTTGTCCTGCTCGCTGCACGCCGTCGAGCGGGCGCAGATCACCTTCGAGGACACCGTCGTGGTCGCGGGTTGCGGCCCCATCGGGCTCGGCATGATCGCCGGTGCGCGCGCGAAGAACCCGATGCACGTCATCGCGCTGGACATGGCGCCGGAGAAACTCGAACTCGCCAAGAAGTGCGGTGCGGACGTCACCATCAACATCGCGGAGCAGGACGTCGAGAAGATCGTCAAGGACCTCACCGATGGCTACGGCGCCGACGTCTACCTGGAGGGCACCGGACATCCGTCCGCCGTCCCGCAGGGGCTCAACTCGCTGCGCAAGCTGGGTCGCTACGTCGAGTACGGCGTCTTCGGCAGCGATGTCACGGTGGACTGGAGCATCATCAGCGACGACAAGGAACTCGACGTGCTCGGCGCCCATCTGGGGCCGTACTGCTGGCCCGCCGCCATCAAGATGATCGAGTCCGGCGTCCTTCCACTGGACGAGATCTGCACCCACCAACTCCCGTTGAGCGAATTTCAAAAGGGGCTCGATCTGGTCGCCAGCGGCAAGGAATCGGTCAAGGTCTCCCTGATCCCGGCGTAGTCCAGACATCCCCCGAAGGACCCCCACGAAGGACACCTAGACAATGAGTCGAGATCGCATTACCGGGCCGCAGATGTCGCGGCGAAACATGTTGGCCGCGTTGGGCATGGCAGGAGCGGCCGCCGCGAGCCTACCGATCCTGAGTGCCTGCGGGGTGGGAGGCAACTCCGGGGCACCGAACGGTGCGGGTGAGGTGACCGGTGGCTTCGACTGGAAGAGGGCCGCAGGCAGCACCATCAACGTCCTGCAGACCCCGCACCCGTATCAGCTGTCGTATCAGCCTCTGCTGCAGGAGTTCACCGAGCTCACCGGGATCAACGTCAATGTCGACCTGGTGCCAGAAGCCGACTACTTCACCAAGCTGAACACCGAGCTCGCCGGTGGCTCCGGGAAACACGACGCGTTCATGCTGGGTGCCTACTTCATCTGGCAGTACGGACCGCCGGGGTGGATCGAAGATCTCAATCCCTGGCTGCAGAACACCTCCGCAACCAGCGCCGAGTACGACTTCGAGGACATCTTCGAGGGCCTGCGCACCTCCACCCGATGGGATTTCACCCTCGGCAATCCGCTGGGCACCGGCGGGCAATGGGCCATCCCGTGGGGGTTCGAGAACAACGTCGTCGCCTACAACAAGAGAATCTTCGACGAGAAGGGCATCACGAAGCTGCCCGACAATTTCGACGACTTCATCCAGCTGGCTGTCGACCTCACCGACCGTCCGAACAACCGCTACGGCATCTCCACCCGCGGCTCGAAGTCGTGGGCCACCATCCATCCCGGCTTCATGACGCAGTATTCCCGGGAGGGCGCGATCGACTATAAGTTCAACGGTTCGGAGCTCATCGCCGAGATGGACAGCGACAAGGCGATCGCCTTCACCCAGAAGTGGATCGACATGCAGCACAAGGCCGGACCCACGTCGTGGACCACCTATGACTATCCCAATGCCACCGGCGATCTCGGCGACGGCAAGGCCATGATGGTCTTCGACGCCGACAGCGCCACCTACCCGAAGAACAAGCCGGGCGCCAGCAAGGAGGCGGGCAACCTCGGGTGGTACCCGGGACCCGCCGGGCCCGACGGGAACTACAAGACGAACCTGTGGACCTGGAGCTGGGCGATGAGCGCCAACTCCCGCAACAAGCTGCCCGCGTGGCTTTTCATGCAGTGGGCCACCGGCAAGGACTCGATGAACAAGGCGGTCGAGGGCGGCACCTACGCCGACCCGGTGCGAAAGTCGGTGTTCGACAGCACGTTCAAGCGGGTCGCCGCCGATCAGTTCGGCTACCTCGAAACCTTCGAGACGGTCATCGGCGAGTCGAAGATCCAATTCACCCCGCAGAAGAAGTTCTTCGACACGACGCAGAACTGGGCCGTGGCGTTGCAGGACATCTACGGCGGTGACGACGCTGCGTCGCGCCTGCGCAGCCTCGCGAAGACCAATACCTCCAAGGTCAACCTCTAGGAGCTCGGGCACCCATGACAACTCAGACACCAAAGGCTCCCGCGACCTCGGCGCGGCAGCCGGCGCAGGCCTCCGGGCGCACGCTCCCAGAGGTACCGGCCTGGCGCCGCAAACTGCGGCCCTACCTTCTGTCGATCCCCGCCGTGGTGATCGTCATCGGGATCCTCTACCCGTTCGCGGTCGGCGCCTATTACGCCTTCCTCAACTACGCTGCGGTGAACCCCGATCCGCACTTCGTTTGGTTCAAGAACTTCAAATCGGTGCTCGGCGATCAGGTCTTCTGGTCGAGCGTGAAGACCACCGGCATCTTCGCGGTGGTCGCCACCGCGGTGGAGACCACGCTGGGGGTGGGGCTGGCGCTCCTGCTCAACCGCTCGTCGATCATCGGAAAGATCTTCGAGAAGGTTCTGATACTGCCGTTGATGATCGCGCCGGTCATCGCAGGCGTGATCTGGAAGCTGATGTTCAACCCTCAGTTCGGCATCCTCAATCACGTTCTGGGCCTTGGCAACACCTTCGACTGGTTGTCCAGCAGTCATGCGCTGTGGTCGGTGATCCTGGTCGACCTGTGGATCTTCACACCGTTCGTCGCGATCCTGGTGCTGGCAGGCATGCGCTCGCTGCCCAAGGAGCCGTTCGAAGCGTCCGAAGTCGATGGTGCTGGATGGTTCTACATGTTCCGCAAGCTCATGCTCCCGATGCTGTGGCCCTACATCTTGGTCGCCGTCATCTTCCGGTTCATGGACAACCTCAAGGTCTTCGACCACATCTACGTGCTCACCGCGGGTGGGCCTGGCGTGGCAACGCGCACACTGCAGATCGGTGCGTTCGAGGACTCGATCATCAATCTCGACTACTCCCGGGGCAGCACCTACATGCTGCTTCTCTGGATCATCGTGTTCATCACGGCGCGCTACCTGGTCAGCGTGCTCGGCAAGGCGCAGCGTCGTGCTGCGGGAGCGGAGTCCTAAGCCATGGCACTCAACAAGTTCAAGCCAACCCGCAGTGAACTGATGCCCGGCCAGAAGCGCCTCGGCGTCGGGTCGGTCCTCGCTGACATCGGCCTCATCGGCTGGTTCATCTTCTCGCTGTTCCCCATCGTGTGGATGGTGATTCTGGCCCTGAAGAATGCCGAGGAGCAGACCACCACCTACTTCCAGTTCAGCCCCAGCTGGTCGAACTTCGCCACGGTCCTGTCCGACAAGGGCACTCAGATGACGAGCGTGGACTTCAAGGCCGCGATGCTGACCAGCCTGATCAACTGCGGTGGTGCAGTGATCGTCTCGTTGGTGATCGGTATCCCAGCGGCCTACGCGGCGGGTCGCTGGAAGTACAAGGGCTCCAACGACCTGATGTTCCAGATGCTGTCGTTCCGCTTCGCCCCCGAACTGATGGTCATCGTTCCGCTGTTCGTGATCTACAACCAGATCGGCCTCTTCGACACCAAGGTCGGGATGATCTGGGTCCTCCAGCTGGTGACGATGCCGTTGGTCGTCTGGATTCTGCGCTCGTACTTCGAGGACCTGCCAGAGGATCTCGAGCAGGCCGCGTTGCTGGACGGCTACACCCGCACGCGGGCCTTCGCCATGGTGGCGCTGCCGATCGTGCGTCCGGGCATCGCCGCCGCGGCCCTGCTGGCCTTCATCTTCGCCTGGAACAACTACGTCTTCCCGCTCATCCTGGCCGACAGCAACGCGGGCACAGTCACGGTCGCGATCACCAAGTTCCTCGGTGGCGGTGGGCAGGCCTACTACAACCTGACGGCCGCCGCGGCCATCATCGCAGCGCTGCCACCACTCATATTGGCGCTCACCATTCAGAGATATCTGGTGCGGGGCTTGTCCTTCGGGGCGGTGAAAGCCTGATGGCCACCGTATCGCTCAAGGGCCTCTCCAAGTCCTACGGCAAAACCAAGGCGGTGCAGGACCTCTCGGTCGACATCGCCGACGGCGAGTTCTTCGTCATCCTCGGGCCGAGCGGCGCCGGCAAGACGACGACGCTGAAGTCGGTGGCCGGCCTGGTCGACATCGACAGCGGCTCCGTGACGATCGGCAACAACGACGTCACGCTGGTCGAGCCCTATCACCGCAACGTGGCGATGGCCTTCGAAAGCTATGCGCTGTATCCGCAGAAGACCGTGAGCGAGAACCTTGCCTCACCCCTGAAATCGGGTCGCACCGGCAAGTACACCGACGCGCAGCGACGAGAGCGCATCGACCAGGTCACCACCACCCTCGGAATCAACCACCTGCTCAAGCGTTTTCCGCGCGAGCTGTCCAACGGACAGCGCCAGCGGGTGGCGCTCGGTCGGGTTCTGGTGCGGCCCGCCGACATCTACCTGCTGGACGAACCGTTGAGCCACCTCGACGCGAAGTTGCGTGCGGCGATGCGGGCCGAACTCAAACAACTCGGCGCCATGTCGAAGACCACGACGGTCTACGTCACCCATGACTACCAGGAAGCCTTGGCTCTCGGTGACCGTATCGCAGTGCTCCGAGAGGGTGCCCTGGTGCAGATCGGAACCCCAGAGGAGATTTGGCGGCGCCCCGCCGACACCTTCGTCGCTCGCGCGCTCGGGCAACCGGAGATCAACCTGCTCAACGGTGAAGTCGAGGATGGACGGATCCGACTCGGATCCGGAGCCTTCGACGTTCCGGTACCTGCCGGGGTAGACGTCCGAGGCGGCGACCGCGTCCGCGTTGGGCTGCGGCCGTGCGACATTCACGTCGCCGGAGATGCCGGGCAGGGTAGTGCCGGCGCCGCACACCTGACGGGCACGGTGACCCTTGCGGAGAGGCTCGGTCGCAACATCGAATTGACCGTGGACATGGGTGGCGAGCAGTTGATCGTGCTGGCGTCGGGTCGCGAGGGCGTGGACGAGGGTGCTCGGGTGTCGATGACCGTCGCCGAAGAGAACGTCCACGTGTTCGCCCCCCTGGGGCCGCAGCGAAGCGACACGGGGAAGAACGCAGGTGAGGGCGACACCCCACGACTGAGTTCGGACGACAAGACTCTGGAGGCAGCACAGTGAGTACGACGACGGACGATCCCAAGACGACCACCGCGCAAAGCCTCACCCTGACAGATCTGGTAAAGACCTACATGGCGCGGGGCCGGGAGAGCTTCGCCGCGGTCAAGGGGATCAACCTTGACATCGCGCCCGGCGAATTGATCGCCCTGCTCGGTCCGTCGGGCTGCGGCAAGACCACCACGTTGCGAATGATCGCCGGGCTCGAGACGGTGACGAGCGGCTCCATCAAGATTGGTGACCGGGAGATCTCGCAGCTGCCCGCGTCCAAGCGCGGAATCGGTGTCGGATTCGAGAGTTACGCGTTGTACCCGCCGATGTCCGTGCGCGATAACCTGCTCTACGGACTGAAGGCCCGCAAGGTCAAGGGCGCCGAGCAGATGGTGTCTGCGATCAGTAGCCGTCTCGAGATGGACGGAATGATGGACCTGCGGCCCGCGGGTCTGTCGAGCGGTCAGAAACAGCGCGTCGCCCTGGCCCGCGCGCTGGTCCGCAATCCACCCGTGCTGCTGCTCGACGAACCGTTGAGCCACCTCGACGCCTCGGCCCGCCAACGGGTTCGGCGCGAACTGAAGGTGCTGCAGCGCGAATTCGGCTACACGACGATCGTCGTGACCCACGATCAGGTCGAGGCACTGTCGCTGGCCGATCGTCTCGCGGTCATGGATGCCGGCGTGGTGCAACAGTTCGGCACGCCCGACGAAGTGTTCGACGATCCAGCCAATCTGTTCGTTGCCCAGTTCGTCGGCGAACCGCAGATCAACGCCTTGCGTGGGGTGGTCACGTCCGGCCAATCCTCCAGCGGCCGGGTTCGTATCGAAATCGGCTCGGGTGCCGGAACTTTGGAATCCGCGGCGACCGGGGTCGCCGACGGCACCACCGTAACGGTCGGCATCCGGCCACAGGACTGCGTGATGACGGCAGGCGACGGGCCAGGGCTTCGCGCCACCGTGGCCTACTTCGAACACCTCCTCGAGTTCGGTTTGGCCACCAGCACGGTGGCGGGTGCGGAGGAGGGCATCGTCGTCCAGACGCCGGCGCAGGAGACCTACCAACCCGAGCAGAAAGTCGTCGTCAGCGCTCCACCCGAGCGGGTGTACCTTTTCGACACCGATACGGGAGAGCGATTGCGATGACGAAGCTGTTCAACGATCCGGCGCGATTCACCGAGGACATGCTCGTCGGATTTCTCGATGCCAACGCGGCATACGTCGCGGGCGTGCCCGGTGGCGTGGTCCGCGCGCACGACACGCGGCCCGGCAAGGTCGCGGTCGTGATCGGCGGCGGTTCGGGCCACTATCCGGCCTTTTGCGGCACCGTCGGCACGGGTTTCGCCGACGGTGCGGTGGTCGGCAATATCTTCACCTCGCCGTCCGCCGAAGAGGCCGCGTCGGTGGCCCGTGCGGCGCACGGAGACGCGGGCGTCCTACTCACCACGGGTAACTACGCGGGCGACGTGATGAACTTCGGGCTCGCCGTCACGCAGCTTCGCAGCGAGGGAATCGACGCGCACTACTTCGCGGTGACCGACGACATCGCCAGCGCACCGACGGGTGAGGAAGCCAAGAGGCGTGGCATCGCTGGCGATTTCACGGTGTTCAAGTGTGCTTCGGCCGCTGCGGAGGACGGGCTGGACATGGCCGGCGTCCTCCGCGTCGCGGCAGCATCCAACGCCGCCACCAGGACCCTTGGTGTCGCCTTCGACGGGTGTACGTTGCCGGGTGCCGAGACGCCGCTGTTCACCGTGCCGGACAAGCAGATGGGGGTCGGTCTCGGCATCCATGGCGAACCGGGTGTGCGCGACGAGCCCATGCCGTCGGCCGCCGACCTCGCAGTGACGCTGGTCGACGGTGTGCTCGCTGACGAGCCCGCCGGTGGGTCGCAGCGGATCGCGGTGATCCTCAACGGACTTGGGCGCACCAAATACGAAGAACTGTTCGTGGTGTGGGGGACCGCATCGCGTCTATTGCGCGAGCGCGGCTTCGAGATCGTCGAACCCGAGGTCGGGGAACTGGTCACCAGCCTGGACATGGCGGGTTGCTCGCTTACGGTCATGTGGCTCGACGACGAGCTCGAGAAGTACTGGACCGCGCCGGCAGACACCCCGGCCTACCGCAAGGGTGCTGCGGCGCAATCAGATTCGGGTGAACGTCGCGCCGATGCCGCCACGGACGCGGCGGCTCCCGCGCGCAACCTGGCCGTGCTCGCCGACGATGACGGGCGCTCGGGCGGACGGTTCGTCGTCAAAGCTCTCGATGCGATCGCTGGGATGCTCATCGACGCCGAAGACGAACTGGGCCGCATCGACGCCGTCGCCGGGGACGGCGACCATGGTCGCGGCATGGTGAAGGGGTCCGCCGCGGCCAAGGCCGCTGGCACCAAGGCCGCCGAGGAGGGCGCGGGCCAAGGTTCGGTGCTCGCCGCAGCGGGCAAGGAATGGGCGGCCAAGGCGGGTGGCACGTCCGGTGTGCTCTGGGGTGCACTGCTCGCCGCGGTCGGTTCGCGACTGGGTGACACCGGTCGACCGGACTCGTCGACCGTCGCCGCAGGGATGCGGGACGGGTACGACGCCCTGATCCAGCTCGGTGGTGCCTCACCCGGCGACAAGACGATGCTCGACGCGATGTTGCCGTTCGTCGACGAACTGCAACGCAGGGTCGCCGACGGCGAGGCCTGGCAGGATGGATGGCGGGCAGCCGCCGACGTGGCGACCCAGTCGGCCCGCGACACCGCGGAGATGCGGCCGAAGGTCGGCCGTGCTCGGCCGCTCGCCGAGCGCAGCGTCGGTACACCGGACGCGGGCGCCACGTCACTGGCGATGATCGCCCACACCGTCGCGGATTGTTTCGCGCTTACTGGCAAGGGAGATGCCTGATGGGCCTTCGAATCGTCGTCGGCTGCGACGACGCAGGATTTGAGTACAAGGAAGCCCTCAAGGGCGACCTGCTGGCCGACGACCGGGTGTCCGACGTCACCGATGTCGGGGTCGGCTCCGACGAGCACACCGCCTACCCACACGTCGCCGTGGCGGCCGCGCGGCTGATCGCCGACGGCAAGGCGGATCGCGCGCTCCTGGTGTGCGGCACCGGGCTCGGGGTGGCGATCAGCGCCAACAAGGTGCCGGGCGTGCGCGCCGTCACGGCACACGACGGCTTCTCGGTCGAGCGGTCGGTGCTGTCCAACAACGCGCAGGTGCTGTGTTTTGGGCAGCGGGTGATCGGGCTCGAGCTGGCACGGCGTCTCGCCCGGGAATGGCTGGGTTACGAGTTCGACCCGAACAGCGCATCGGCCGACAAGGTCGAGGCCATCTGCGGCTACGAGTCCGTCGCACCCTGACGCGAAACCAGCGAATATCTCGGGCGGGCCCTCGAGCGGTGCGCGACCTCGTCTATCAGGTCGGCACTCGTGAACCGTTCCGACGCAGCAATGCGAATGTCGTCATTATGACGTCGGCAAGGGGCAACGTCGCTCCATTAGTTACATTTCGTTTGACCAGAAACTTCCTGCGTCACGCGAAAGAAGGCGGGGCGATCCGACATGCTGGTCGGGGATATTCCCAGTTTTGGGAATATCCATCCATTAGTGACATCGGCCCGCTTAATTTCAGGTGTCGCCAGCTGCACTTTCAGCAATGGCGACACCATTCAGCAATCGCCGATCGCGCGACGTGCGTCGACCAGTTGAGGTTCTGTCGGTGGCCATTCCTCGCGGGCTGCCCGATGAATCTGTTTGCTGCCGAAGTCGTCGCGACAATTCCACGTCAGAATTTCGACTGCTGACCCCAATCCTGTGGAACACTTGCTTCGAACAACCACCGACGGGGCCGGTGGCTGGTGGGAGGAGAACACCATTTCGATGCACATGCGCACGGCAGCTGGCGCCTGCATGCTGTCTGCCGGGCTAGTGATCGCAAGTAGCGGTGGCGCGATTGCCGTCGCTGACACCGATCCCGGTGCTGCCACCGGAACCGACTCGGCCGCTAATACTCCGACTGGAACCGCTAGTCCGACTCATGGGCCGATTGCGACGATTGCCGACTCGATGCGCAAGGTCGTGACGAATTCGCTGCAGGGCACCGTGCAGACCGTCACGGGCGCATTGAACTCGATCCCCGAGCCCGGCCAGTGGGCGAGCAACATTCCCGCATCTCCGAAGACGACCTTCGGCGGCACCCCCACGGTGTACGGGAGCACTGCTCCCACCACTCCGACTACCGAGTCGGCCGTCTCCGCGGTGGAGGCAGTTCCCGCGCCCGTGACGGAGGCGGTTCCGGTGCCCGTTACGGACACCGTTTCCACGCCCACCGTTTCCACGCCCACGCCCACGCCCACGGCCACGGCCTCGGAGGTGCCGCCGGAACCCGTCGTCGTCTCGACACCAGCGATCCCCAAGAGGCCGATCGTCTCTGCGGTTTCCCCGGTCACCAAGGCTTTCCGGACGGTGGCCAGTGACGTCTTCACGGCCCCGGCCGTCGTCGCGGGGTTAGCCACGTCCGCGACACCGGTTTTCGACGTGTTCACTTACTTCCAAACCGTGCTCACCTCCGTCGGCGACGCGAGTACGACGCTATTGCAACTCCCGAATGATCTCGCCGGACTTCTCGGCGTCGGCGCCGTCGCAGGTACGGCACCGATAGCTACCAACGGCGCTTTGGCGGGTGTGTCTTCGGTTCGCATGTCCCCCCTCGCCCCGACCACCGAACCTGGGTGGTCGGCACTGCCCGAGTTCCTCGTCCTTCCCGCTGTCGAAGGTGGGGCCGCCGCGACTCCTCTCCCCGTGCCCGCGACATCTCTCGACATCACGACGACGGGCGTGGCTAGCGGCGCGTCGGACAACGCGCCTGCGCCCAGCGCCCGAGAGGGCGACGGTAAGAGCGACGTGCTCTCGACGGTGAAACACGTCATTGGCGCAGTCGTGGCCACGGTGTCATTGACGGCATTGGCCGCCGTGGCGCTGCCAGGGCTGCTTGGTCTGTTGTCCACCTGCGCCGCGGGAATCCGACTCGGTTACCGGCAGGCCAAGGCAGGCACTCAGCTGCCGGATACGGTGGTATCTCGATTCGTCGGCTCCGGACCGATCGGCGTCGTCCGCTCAAGTGGCCAGGTCCAGCTGCGGTTGCGGGCACCGCGCATCGCCCGCACCAGTTCACGCCTCGACGCCCCCGAACGCGCACTGCACGTCGTCCGCTCCGATTCGTCAGCTGCGCATCTGCTCGACCAAGCCGTCTAGCAACAAGGCCCCGACGGCAACTCGTCACCTGGCGTGCACGGACACGACACGCTCTGATTGCTCGTCCGCTGTTCTGCTGAAGCACCGTGCTGGCTATGAGCACCCCCTCCGTACTCATCGCCGCTGATCAATCGACCGCGCCGGCGGACACGCCGCGCTACACCCTGCTGTTGTCGACCGATTCCGCACTCATCGAAGACGCCCAGCGCCTGCGCCACGAGGTGTTCACCTCCGAACCGGGCTTCGAGCTCGTCGACGCTTTCGACGGACGGGACTCCGATCGATTCGACGAATTCTGCGACCACCTCCTCGTCAGGGAGGACCGGTCCGGCGAACTCGTCGGCTGCTACCGCATGTTGCCACCGCCGGGCGCCATCGCCGCCGGCGGACTCTACATCGCCACCGAGTTCGACGTCACGGCCCTCGACTCGCTGCGGCCCTCCCTGGTCGAAATGGGCCGCGCGGTGGTGCGGGAGGACCATCGCAACGGCGGTGTGGTGCTGCTCATGTGGGCAGGCATTCTCGCCTATCTGGACCGCTACGGGTATGACTACGTGACCGGGTGCGTGTCCGTTCCGATACGAGGCGGTCGCGACGAGACGCCCGGAGCCCAGATCCGCGCCGTGCGGGACTTCACGCGCACGCGCCACGCGTCGCGATACACCGTGGTGCCGCGCCGACCGGTCGTGGTGGACGGCAGGGGACTCGACGACATCCCGCCGCCGGCTCGGGTCGTCGTGCCACCCCTGATGCGGGGCTACCTCCGCCTGGGCGCGGAAGTCTGCGGGGACCCGGCGCACGACCCCGACTTCGGCGTTGGCGACTTCCCGGCGCTACTCGACAAGGGCAAGGCCGATGTCCGCTATCTGCACCGGTTGCGGTCGGCGTCCCAGGCGAGCGACATGTCCGGCGGGACGGCCCGATGAGCAGTTTCAGCGGGCACGAGCGAAGCGACCGGAGGAAAGACACGGCCGTGCTCGAGAGTCCCTGGCTTCCAAGGGCGTCGTGCAATTCCTCGTGTGTGCGCACCGACCCCGCCCAGGTGTCGAGGCCTACGGTCGTCGCGGTGCGAACCGCCGCTCGCATCGTCTGCGCGCTGGCGCTCCTCCCCGCGATGCCGCTGTTGGCCGCGCCGCTGCCGGGACGGTCTCGGATTCAACGGCTGTACTGCCGACTGATGCTGCGCTGCCTCGGTGTGCGGATCACCCTGTCGGGTGGCCCGATCCGAAATTTGCGAGGTGTCCTGGTCGTCAGCGGGCACGTGTCGTGGGTCGACATCTTCATCATCGGCTCGGTGCTGCCGGGCTCCTTCGTGGCGCGGGCCGACCTGATCGAATGGCCGGCATTGGGGGTCGTCGCCCGGCTGCTGAAGGTGATCCCCATCGAGCGGGCCAGCCTCAGACGGCTGCCTGACGTGGTGCGCACAGTTGCCGGTCGGCTGTCCACCGGTCAGACCGTGGTCGCGTTCCCGGAGGGGACTACGTGGTGTGGCGTGGGCTACGGCCGCTTCCGGCCCGCGATGTTCCAGGGGGCCGTCGACGCAGGGCGACCCGTGCAGCCGTTGCGCCTGACGTACCACCATCGCGACGGGCAGCCATCGACGATCCCGGCCTTCATCGGCGATGACTCGCTGTTGGCCTCGGTTCGCCGGGTCATCACCGCTCGTCTCACCGTGTGCCACGTGCAGGTGCAGTCGCTGCAGCTCCCCGGTGACGATCGGCGGGATCTGATGGCGAGGTGCGAGGCCGCGGTACGCGGCGAGACGGCGCTCGAGGCCCCGACCGCCCACGGTCACGCGCTGGTCGCCTGAGGCGCATCGGCCTGCCGGTATCCTAGACGGGCCATGAGCGCCGTCTATCTCGATCACGCTGCCACCACCCCGATGCACCCCACTGCCATCGAGGCGATGACGGCCGCGTTGGCGACCGTCGGCAACGCATCGTCGCTGCACACGACCGGGCGCGCCGCCCGCCGTCGGATGGAGGAGGCTCGCGAGACGTTGGCCGCACTGCTCGGCGCCCGCCCCTCCGAGATCATCTTCACCGCGGGCGGCACCGAGAGTGACAACCTCGCGGTCAAGGGCATCTACTGGGCCCGTCGTGACGCGGACCCCAAACGGCGCAGAATCATCACCACCCCCGTCGAACACCACGCCATCCTGGATGCCGTCGAGTGGCTCGTCGAGCACGAGGACGCCGAGGTGACCTGGCTGCCCGTTGGCGCCGATGGATCGGTCGCGAGCGCCTCGCTGCGGCAGGCGCTCGAGGAGCACGACGACGTCGCACTGGTGACGGTCATGTGGGCCAACAACGAAGTCGGCACCATCATGCCGGTCGCCGAGTTGGCGTCCATCGCCTCCGAGTTCGCCGTACCGATGCACAGCGACGCCGTTCAGGCCGTCGGCCAACTGTCCGTCGACTTCGCGGCCAGCGGACTCTCCGCGATGACCGTGGCTGCCCACAAGTTCGGCGGGCCCACCGGCGTCGGCGCCCTGCTACTGCGTCGCGACACGGCCTGCGTACCACTTCTCCACGGCGGCGGGCAGGAGCGCGACGTCCGTTCCGGCACCCCCGATGTCGCGGGCACGGTCGCGATGGCCGCCGCGGCCGAAGTCGCCGTCGAGAGCCTCGAGGCCAACCGCGCACGCATATCGGCACTGCGCGACAGGCTGATCGACGGAGTGCTCTCGTCGATGGACGACGTCGACCTCAACGGTGCCGACGGCGATGCGCGTCTGCCGGGCAACACGCACTTCACCTTCCGTGGGTGCGAGGGTGACGCGTTGTTGATGTTGTTGGACGCCAAGGGAATCGAGTGCTCCACCGGCTCAGCCTGCACGGCCGGAGTGGCCCAACCGTCGCACGTGCTGATCGCGATGGGCGCCGACCCGGCGAGTGCGCGCGGCTCCCTGCGATTCTCGCTGGGGCACACCAGCACCGACGCCGACGTCGACGCCGCGCTTGCCGTCCTGCCTGCCGCCGTGGACCGGGCTCGGCAGGCCGCGTTGGCCAGCGCGGGCCGGAAGTAGACATGCGGGTCCTGGTCGCGATGAGTGGCGGCGTCGATTCGTCCGTCGCTGCCGCGCGAATGGTCGACGAGGGTCACGACGTGGTCGGCGTTCACCTCGCGCTGTCGTCGGCGCCGGGCACGCTGCGTACCGGCTCGCGCGGTTGCTGCTCGAAGGAGGACGCCGGTGATGCCCGGCGGGTCGCCGACGTCCTCGGGATCCCGTTCTACGTCTGGGACTTTGCCGACCGCTTCAAGGAGGACGTGATCGACGACTTCGTCTCGTCCTACGCGCGCGGCGAGACTCCCAACCCGTGTGTGCGGTGCAACGAGAGGGTCAAGTTCTCGGCGCTGTCGGAACGCGCGCTAGCGTTGGGCTTCGACGCACTCGCCACCGGCCATTACGCCCGCCTGTCCGACGGTCGGCTGCGCCGCGCCGTCGATGTCGACAAGGATCAGTCCTACGTTCTGGGCGTGCTGAACGCCCACCAGCTAGAGACGTCCATCTTTCCGATCGGCGACACTCCGAAGCCGAAGATTCGCGAAGAAGCCGCTCGTCGCGGTCTGGCCGTCGCAGACAAGCCCGACAGTCACGACATCTGCTTCATTCCCTCGGGGGACACCCGAGCGTTCCTCGGTGCGAGGATCGGCATTCGTCGGGGCGCGGTCGTCGACGCCGGAGGCACCGTGCTGGCCGAACACGACGGGGTGCATGGTTTCACGATCGGTCAGCGCAAGGGACTGGGCATCGCGGGTCCCGGCCCGGACGGCCGTCCCCGATACGTGACGTCGATCGACGCCAAGAGCGGCACGGTCCACGTCGGCGACGTCAGCGAGCTCGAGGTGTGGCATCTGGTGGGTGGGCGGCCGGTGTTCACGTCGGGCTCGCCTCTGGACGGACCCGTCGAATGTGACGTCCAGGTGCGCGCGCACGGCGGCCTAGCGCCAGCGATGGCGGAGATTCGCGGCCACACCCTCGTCGCCACCCTGCGTAAGCCGTTGCGCGGTGTCGCCGCAGGCCAGACCATGGTGCTCTACCGGCCGGATCCCGACGGCGACGAGGTCATCGCGAGCGCGACGATCACGGTCGCCGGCCACCAGTGCTAACCGGGGATTCGCTCGAGGATGTTGGCCATGACGATGTCGGACACCGATGAGGGATACGCGCAGAACGTGACTTCCACGAGTACCACCGACTTCAGTCGATAGTCGCGACCGCACTCACTGCTGGTTCGGGTGCGGACGGAGTCGTCGGTCCTCGTCCACTCACCGACGTACCCGGACGCCGACGATGCGCACCCGTTCACCAGTTCGACCAGCCCGTCGAACGTGCGGCGTGCTGTGGCGACGTCACGGTAGGCCGCAGCGCCCTGGGAGATGAGCGAACCCTTGGGCGGGTTCTGGTAGGTCGTCTTGTGAAATTCCTCCAGTTCGGGCCCGAACGTCTGGGTCTCGGCGAAGATCCACGCGCAAGGAGGGGGGACTCGCTTGGCGAATGCGTCGATGTCGACCGGATACTTGCCGTCCATGGTCGGGATGACGCTCAGATCGTCACCCGCACCGGTGATCGCGCGCATCTGGGCTTGCTCGAGCAGGACGCCGTCCACGTCGACCGGCGATCGCGAGCGGTCGTCGATACCCGGCGCGGACCGCACGGCACTGCCCGTGACGGTAGAGGTGCAGGCCACTGTCAGCGCGACTGCGCAGACCGCCAGCAGCGGCCTGAAGTGCGATGCGGGCATGGTCGACGGTAACTCTTCTCACCGGTCATCGAATACTGTTGGCCGCGTGAGCGTTTTCGCCGCCGCAAGCGGCGTGGGATCCTGGCCCGGTACAGCGGCGCGTCAGGCTGCCGAGGTGGTGGTGGGCGAACTGCACACGCTGACGCACCTGGTGGAGCTTCCGGCCCGTGGCGTGGGCGCCGACCTGATCGGCCGCGCCGGCGCACTGCTCGTCGGCATCGGTATCGACACGGTGCCGCGTGGCTACCGCGTCGCACCTGGGCGAAGCTCGGCGGCGCGCCGGGCGGCGAGCCTGCTCGACGAGGACGTCGACGCCCTCGAAGAAGCGTGGGAACGGGCGGGATTGCGTGGCGGATCGCGCACCGTCAAGGTGCAGGCGCCGGGGCCGATCACGTTGGCGGCGCACCTCGAACTGGCGAACGGCCATCGGGCGATCACCGACGCCGGAGCCGTACGAGATCTGGCGGGCAGCCTGGCCGAGGGCATGGCCCTGCACCGGGCCGAGATCGCGCGCCGGTTGGAGGTGGCGGTGGTGGTGCAGTTCGACGAACCGTCCCTACCTGCTGCGCTGGCCGGGCGGCTGACCGGAGTGACGAGTTTCTCGCCAGTGCATCCCGTGGACGAGTCGTTGGCGCAGAGCCTGCTCGACGAGTGCGTGGCAACCGTCGGCGGTGACGTCGCACTGCATTGTTGCGCATCGGACCTACCGTGGAAGACGTTGCTGCGCAGCGGATTTGCTGCCATCTCGGTGGACGTGTCGACCTTGACCGCAGCGGATCTCGATGGTATGGGCGAGTTCGTCGAGTCCGGGCGCGTCGTCATGCTCGGTGCGATTCCGGTGCAGGCACCGGACCGTCGCCCGTCCCCGGAAGGGGTGGCGAAGGTGGTTGCCACGATCACCGACCGGCTCGGCTTCCCCCGTGAGGTACTGCGGGATCGGATTGGTGTCACACCTGCCTGTGGCCTCGCCGGAGCGACGCCGGAGTGGGCGCGGACCGCAATCGAGTTGGCACAGAAGGTCGCAGATGGGATCACCGAGGATCCGAGCGCGGCGTAAGGTTGTCACACCCCCGATCGGTCAGGGAGGACCGTGGCCAAGTCGATCAAGCAGGTTGCGGCCGGTGTCGGGGCCGTACTTGCCATCGTGGTGGCGGGCGGTCCGAGCGCCGCCGTCGCCGCGGCTGATCCGGGCTCATCGAGATCGTCCGCGGGTCAGGCCCGAGACGGTGGGCGCGGGGACGGAAACGGCTCCCACGATCCCCGACGTGGGCGAAGCGATGATGCCAAGCGTGTCCGCGATCGCAGGGATCGGGAACCCAGACGCCAGAAAAGGCCCCCCGGTGGCGATGGCCGGTCCACGACCGTGTCGGCAGGTCGCGGGACCGCAGTACCGGAGACGACGACGCTGGCAGCCCTCGAGCCCGTCGTCGACTCGGCTCTCGTCATCGTTCCCGGCGTTTCCACTGCGCCTGCCGGACACCACGGGCCCGTGCCGGGGGCGATCGGCGAGTCGACGACGCAGATCGTCGTGCCGGTCGTGACCTTCGGCAATGGTCGGTCCCCGGGACCATCGCCGGCGCAGCAGCCCAGAGTGGTGCCGGCCCGCTCCAACTCCGCGCAGCCGGTACCCCAGACTCCGACGGCCATCGCCGCTCCGCGAGCGCCGTCGCCGGGAGCGCCACCTCGACCGTCGCTGCCAACGGATGCCGGTCCGTGGCCGCTGTTGCAGACCCCGATGGCATCGCTCTGGGGCACGGTGCAGCCGGGCTGGCCCACAGGTGCTCTCTTCGGCCTCGCCGGGTTGCTCCTCGCGCCGATCGGCGGGGTGTGTCTGGGTTACCGCCAAGCCCGCGCGGCGAGGGCGGCCAACAACCTGGTCAGCAGCTAGGGACGCCGCCTAGACCGTGCGCAGGTCCTTTCGCAAGATCTTGCCCGAGGCGGACTTTGGAATCGCCTCGATGAAGGCCACCCGCCGCACCTTCTTGTACGGGGCCACGTGCTCGGCAACGAAGTCCATCACATCGCCTTCGGTCAACTCGGCGCCGGACACCTTGACCACGAACGCCTTTGGGATCTCCTCACCTGAGTCGGAGTCGGTCACACCGATGACCGCGGCGTCGGCGATGCCGGGGTGCGTGAGCAGTACCGCTTCGAGTTCGGCTGGGGGAACCTGGTAACCCTTGTACTTGATGAGCTCCTTCAGTCGGTCGACGATGTAGACGCAGCCCGTCGAGTCGACGCGGGCGACGTCGCCCGTGTGCAGGAAACCCTCGTCGTCGATGGTCTCGCGAGTGGCCTCGTCGTTGCCGAGGTACCCGGTCATCACGTTCGGGCCCTTGAACCACAGCTCACCCGTTTCGCTGAGACCCGATGTCGGAGGCTCGATTTCAGCTCCGGTGGCGACGTCGACGATCTTGCTGACTGCGTTGGGGACGGTCCATCCGCAGGAGCTCAGGGGTGCGACGGTGCCGACTAGCTCCTTGCCTCCGTCGAACGGCGCAACGTGGCTGACGGGGCTCAATTCGCTCATGCCGTAACCCTGGACGACCTGGCATCCGAGTCGCTGTTTGACTGCGCTGCCGAGTTCTTCGTCAAGCGGCGCTGCCCCGGACATGATGCCGCGCAGGCTGGACAGGTCGTACTGTTCGACGAGGGGATGCTTGGCCAAAGCCACCGCTACCGGGGGAGCGATGAAGGCGTATGTGCACCTGTGCTTCTGGATGTTCTCGAGGAACTCCGTGAGATCGAAGCTCGGCATGATGACCAGGCGGGCCCGAGCGTGCATTGCCGCATTCAGTAGCACCGTCATTCCGTAGATGTGGAAGAACGGCAACACGGCCAGAATGCGATCGTCGGCCCGCATGCCCTGCAGCGGGCGGATCTGCGCGACGTTGGCCGCGAGATTGAGATGAGTCAACATCACGCCCTTGGGATTTCCCGTCGTGCCCGAACTGTAGGGCAGCGCCGCCAGGTGCGTGGCCGCGTCGAACGTCACCTCCGGGGCGGGCAGGCCGGACCCGAGTAGATCCTCGGCGTTGGGATGACCATCGGTCTCTTCGCCGGGACCGTCGAGCACGATGACCCTGTCGCTGGACAACCCGATCGACGCGGCGCCGTCGGCGGCCTGGGACACCAGCGGTGTCACCGTGACGAGCATCGTGGCCTTTGCGTCGGTCAGTTGCTTGGCGATGTCCTTGGCGGTGAAGAGCGCGTTCAACGTGGTGGCGGTCGCGCCTGCGCGGAGAATGCCGTGAAAGGCGATCGCGAACGCGGAACTGTTGGGCGCAAGCAGACCGACGACGTCGCCGACGCCGACGCCGCGGTCGGCCAGCGCTCCGGCGAAGGCGTCGATGCGGGAGATCATGTCCCGGTACGACGTCTCGGAACCGGACTTGGCGTCAGTCAGCGCTACGCGATCGGCATCCTCGTCGTCGAGGTCACCGAACAGATAGTCGTAGACGCTCGTGGAGGGAATCTGGACCTGGGGGAAGGGGCTCGAGAAACTCATCGTGCCCTCGATCGAACCATGGCCCGGCCCGCCGTTGTCAACGTCGGTCGAGTTCCGCGATCAGCCTCGTGGGTGCGACGAGCCGGAACGACGCGTCCACCAGTTCGCGCACCTCGTCCCAGTCGACCTCGGCGGCGGTGAAGTCGAGGCCGAGCCAGCCCGAGCCCCCGACGTAGGCCGGGTAGTAGAAGCGGTCGTCCTGCATCAGGGCCGCACGCTCGGCGTCGTCGACCTTGACGAGCATCGAGTATGGGTAGCGCACCATCTCGCCCGCAGCCGCGGAATGTCCCGGCGGACGCGTGACCTTCGAGCTACCGCCATAGCTGGCGAACATCTTCGTCGCGAAGAAACCCGGCCTGCCATGCGACACCTTCTCGTAGGCCCCGGGAAGGCCGATGGCAATGGCACGCAATGCGGCAAGCCCGGGATCGTCGTCGCTGAACATGACCGGATGCGGCACGAAACGAATCATATCGATCGGCTGCCGACGTCCGGACCTTGTCGGGGAGCTCCGATAGCCTTCCCACGTGAGCTCACCTGACGCCGACGTCCGTCGCGAGTGGCAGCAGCTGGCCGATGAGGTGCGCGGCCATCAGTTCCGCTACTACGTCAAGGACGCACCGATCGTCTCCGACGGAGAGTTCGACCGGCTGCTCGGTGAGCTGACTGCCCTCGAGGAGAAGTACCCCGAGTTGCGGACCCCCGATTCGCCGACACAACTGGTCGGCGGCGCAGGCTTCGCCACCGACTTCGGCTCGGCCGACCACCTCGAGCGGATGTTGAGTCTCGACAACGCGTTCAACCCCGAGGAGCTGGCCGCATGGGCTGGACGGTTGACGGGAGAGGTCGGGGCCGACCCGGAGTTCCTGTGCGAGCTGAAGATCGACGGGGTGGCACTCGCGTTGGTGTACCGCGACGGCGTTCTGGTCCGCGCCGCCACCCGCGGCGACGGCCGCACCGGCGAGGACGTGACGTTGAATGCCCGCACCATCGACGACATCCCGGAACGCTTGGTGCACAGCGACGAGTACCCCGTTCCGAAGGTGCTCGAGGTACGTGGCGAGGTGTTCTTCCGCCTGGCTGACTTCGAAGTACTCAACGCGGGTCTCGTCGAGGAGGGCAAGGCGCCGTTTGCCAACCCGCGCAACAGTGCTGCGGGTTCGTTGCGCCAGAAGAATCCCGCGGTCACGGCGCGCCGCCGGTTGCGAATGATCTGCCACGGCCTCGGCCGGGCGGAGGGTTTCAACCCGGCCACCCTGCACGGCGCCTACCTCGCACTGAAGGCGTGGGGACTGCCGGTGTCGGAGCACACCACGCGCGTCACTGGCATCGACGCGGTGGCCGAACGCGTCGTCTACTGGGGTGAGCACCGCCATGACGTCGAGCACGAAATCGATGGTCTGGTGGTCAAAGTCGACGACGTCGCACTCCAACGCCGCCTCGGTGCAACCTCACGCGCCCCCCGCTGGGCGATCGCGTACAAGTACCCGCCCGAGGAAGCCACCACCAAGCTGCTCGACATCCGGGTCAATGTTGGCCGCACCGGTCGTGTCACCCCCTTCGCATATATGGAGCCGGTCAAGATCGCGGGCTCGACGGTCGGACTCGCGACGCTGCACAACGCGTCGGAGGTCAAGCGCAAGGGCGTGCTAATCGGAGACACGGTGGTCATTCGCAAGGCAGGCGACGTCATCCCGGAGGTGCTCGGACCGGTGGTGGACGTGCGCGACGGCTCCGAGCACGAGTTCGAGATGCCGACGACCTGTCCCGAGTGCGGTACCACCCTGGCTCCCGCCAAGGAGGGTGACGCCGACATCCGATGCCCCAACTCGCGGACGTGCCCCGCTCAATTGCGAGAGCGGGTGTTCCACGTCGCCGGACGCGGCGCCTTCGACATCGAGGGATTGGGCTACGAGGCCGCGATCGCCCTGCTGCAGTCCGGTGTCATCACCGACGAGGGCGACCTTTTCGACCTGACCGAGGACGACCTGCTGCGCACGGAGTTGTTCACCGTCAAGGGCGGCGAGGTGTCAGCCAACGGCAAACGCCTGCTCGCGCATCTGGAGAGGGCAAAGCAGCAGCCGCTGTGGCGTGTGCTGGTGGCCCTGTCCATCCGCCACGTTGGCCCGACCGCGGCTCGTGCCCTCGCGAGTGAGTTCGGCAGCCTTGAGGCGATCGAGGCGGCCACCGAGGAACAGCTCGCCGCCAGTGAGGGAGTCGGGCCGACCATTGCCGCTGCGGTGATCGACTGGTTCACCGTCGACTGGCACCGCGCGATCGTCGACAAGTGGCGTGCGGCGGGCGTGCGGATGCACGACGAACGTGACTCCAGCATTGCTCGGACGCTGGAGGGTCTTTCCGTCGTCGTGACCGGATCGCTCGCCGGGTTCTCCCGAGACGAGGCGAAGGAGGCGATCCTGACGCGCGGCGGCAAGGCTGCGGGCTCTGTCTCCAAGAAGACCGCGTACGTCGTCGCGGGGGATGCGCCGGGTTCCAAGTACGACAAGGCGATCGAGCTCGGGGTGCCGGTCCTCGACGAGGACGGGTTCCGGCAGCTGCTGGAAAGCGGACCTACGCAGGCTGACTCGTAGGTCAGCGCAGGATCGTCGCCACGATGCCAGAGAGGTAGCCCAGCCGTGCCACTTCGGAGGGGCGGAACGCGGGCCCGCCAGGACGGCCGAGGATGACCGCCGTGTGGCGGTCGCCGAGAGGTGCGGCGGCCAGGGTGGTGTCGAAGTCGCGCCACACCTGCGGTATCCAGTCCGCAGTGCCGTCCAGTGCCTCGGCGTGCTCGAGGGGCAGCCAGGGTGCCGATTCGGCCGCGGTCTCCGGTGCGCCGTGACTACCTGCTACGACGTCCAGATGGCGGTCGTCCAATCGCAGCACCATGCACCAGCCGACGCGCAGCACCTTGGGCGCCTCGTCGGCGAGTACCTGAAGCTTGCCCTGCTTGTCGTCGGCGGCGGCGATGTGATCGATCAGCTCCAACTCGCGGTGCGCTTCGAGCAACCCGGTGTGTGGGCGGATGCTGTCGACGTAGACGCCGTTGAGCTTCTCGGCGGCCGTGATGAGCATGTCGGGCATCGCCCCGGGAGGAAGCTCGACCACCAGATCGTCGACGGCGTATCCGGCCGCGCGCTCGACGACGTCAAGGGACAGGATGTCGGCGCCCACCGAGCCGAGTGCCACGGCGAGCGAGCCCAAGCTGCCCGGCCGGTCCTCCAGCTGGACCCGCAGCAGATATGACGGCACGGGCAACACTGTTTCACGGAGGGCAGGAGCGGAGCGACTCGGGAAGTGTGACGGAGGGCAGGAGCGGAGCGACTCGGGAAGTGTGACCCAGTGCCCCCTCGGCAGGCTCCGGCGCGGCGTAGTCCACCGCGGTGACTAGGCTTAGTGTTCGTGTCGCAGATCTCGCGGGACGACGTCGCCCACCTGGCACGTCTGGCCCGGCTCACCCTGACCGACGGCGAACTGGACAGTTTCGCCGGCCAGCTGGACGCCATCCTGGCTCACGTCGGTGCCATTCAGGCCGTCGACGTCACCGGCGTCGAGGCCACCGACAACCCACTCGCTCAGCGGGCAGGGGCGCAGCGACCCGGGGAACGAGCTGGGTACGTCAACGTGACGCGGCCCGATGTGGTGGCGCCCAGCCTGACGCAGGAGCAGGCGCTGGCCTCCGCACCCAACGCGGTCGACGGTCGGTTCGCCGTGCCTCGGATTCTGGAAGAGGAGCAATGAGCGACCTCGTTCGTCTCGACGCGGCGACGCTCGGCGCCAAAATCGCGGCCAAGGACGTGAGTTCGACCGAGGTCACCAGGGCGCACCTCGACCAGATCGCAGCCACCGACGACCGGTATCACGCGTTCCTGCACGTCGCAGGTGACGCCGCGCTGGCCGAGGCGGGCCGGATCGATGCGGCGGTCGCTGCAGGGGAGGCGCTGCCGTCGGCCCTGGCCGGCGTGCCGCTGGCGCTCAAGGACGTGTTCACGACGGTCGACATGCCGACGACGTGCGGCTCGAAGATCCTCGAGGGCTGGCGTTCCCCGTATGACGCGACGGTTACCGCGCGACTCCGCGCGGCCGGCATCCCGATCCTGGGCAAGACCAACATGGACGAGTTCGCCATGGGCAGCTCGACGGAGAACTCCGCCTATGGCCCGACCCGCAACCCGTGGAACGTCGAACGCGTCCCCGGCGGCTCCGGCGGCGGTAGCGCCGCGGCGCTCGCCGCCTTCCAAGCCCCGCTGGCCATGGGATCGGATACGGGTGGCTCCATCCGCCAGCCGGCAGCCCTGACCGCCACTGTCGGCGTCAAACCCACCTATGGGACGGTCTCGCGCTACGGCCTGATCGCATGCGCGTCGTCGCTAGACCAGGGTGGGCCATGCGCGCGCACCGTGCTCGACACGGCCCTGCTGCACCAGGTGATCGCCGGACACGACCCGCGCGACTCGACGTCGCTGGACGCCGACATACCCGATGTCGTCGCAGCGGCCAAGGCGGGCGCCGTGGGCGATCTCACCGGCGTCCGCATCGGAGTCGTCAAGCAGCTGCGCAGCGGCGAGGGCTACCAGCCCGGGGTGCTGGAGTCGTTCAACGCCGCCGTCGATCAACTCGCCGCACTGGGCGCCGAGGTCACCGAGGTCGACTGCCCGAACCTCGACTACTCGATGGCGGCTTACTACCTCATTCTCCCGTCGGAGGTGTCGAGCAACCTCGCCCGCTTCGACGCCATGCGATACGGGCTGCGGGTCGGTGATGACGGCACACACAGTGCCGAAGAGGTGATGGCGATGACGCGTGCCGCGGGATTCGGCCCAGAAGTGAAGCGCCGCATCATGATCGGGACCTACGCATTGTCGGCCGGCTATTACGACGCGTATTACAACCAGGCGCAGAAGGTGCGGACGCTGATCGCCAGGGACCTCGAACGCGCCTACGAGAGCGTCGACGTTCTGATCTCGCCGGCCACGCCGACGACGGCGTTCCCACTGGGGGAGAAGGTCGACGACCCGCTCGCGATGTACCTCTTCGACCTCTGCACCCTGCCGTTGAACCTGGCCGGGCACTGCGGAATGTCGGTGCCCTCGGGGCTGTCGCGGGACGACGGACTGCCAGTTGGTCTGCAGGTCATGGCCCCTGCGCTCGCCGACGACAGGCTCTATCGCGTGGGCGCCGCCTACGAGGCTGCCCGCGGTCCGCTGCCGACCGCGATCTGACGGGGGAAGATACTCACCATGCGGATTGGAGTTCTCACCGGTGGCGGCGACTGCCCCGGCCTGAATGCGGTCATCCGGGCTGTCGTGCGGACCTGCGACGTGCGGTACAAGTCCTCGGTCGTCGGGTTCCTGGACGGGTGGCGCGGTCTGTTGGAGGACCGCCGCATCCAGCTCGCGAACGACGACCGCAACGACCGGTTGCTCAGCAAGGGCGGCACCATTCTCGGCACCGCACGGGTCAACCCCGACAAGCTGCGCGCCGGCCTGGATCAAATCAAGCAGACGATGGAAGACAACGGCATCGACGTGCTGATCCCCATCGGCGGTGAGGGCACACTGACGGCGGCCCACTGGCTGTCGGAGGAGAACGTCCCGGTCGTCGGCGTGCCGAAGACCATCGACAACGACATCGACTGCACCGACGTGACGTTCGGCCACGACACGGCGCTGCAGGTCGCCACGGACGCCATCGACCGACTCCACAGCACTGCCGAGTCCCATCAGCGGGTGATGCTCGTCGAGGTGATGGGCCGCCACGCCGGATGGATCGCGCTCAACGCCGGACTGGCCTCCGGTGCGCACATGACGCTGATCCCCGAGCAGCCGTTCGACGTCGAAGAGGTCTGCCGGCTGGTCAAGCAGCGGTTCGTCCGTGGTGACTCGCATTTCATCTGCGTGGTCGCCGAGGGCGCCAGGCCCGCCGAGGGCTCGATGCAGTTGCGGGATGGCGGCATCGACGAGTTCGGGCACGTAAAGTTCACGGGCGTCGCGCAGCAGCTGGCCATCGAGATCGAGAAGCGGATCAAGAAGGAAGTGCGCACCACTGTCCTCGGCCACGTGCAACGCGGCGGCACCCCGACCTCTTACGACCGTGTGCTGGCCACCCGGTTCGGTGTCAACGCGGCCGACGCCGCTCACTCGGGCGAGTACGGGATGATGGTCTCGCTGCGCGGGCAGGAGATCGGCCGGGTTCCGCTGGCGGAGGCCGTCAAGCAGTTGAAGCTGGTGCCGCAGAGCCGTTACGACGACGCCGCCGAGTTCTTCGGCTGAGACCGCATCTCCCGACGCCACCCTCGCCGAGTCTGCGGTGAGATCGCGAAATTGCGCCGGATCGCAATCTGGCAGCAGTGTCGAGGGGGCCGCTTACTAGAATTGTCCTATGACTGTCGCCTCCGCTGAACTACTCGACTACGACGAGGTCATGGCTCGCTACGACCCCGTGATGGGCATGGAGGTCCACGTCGAACTGTCGACGGCGACCAAGATGTTCTGTGGGTGCGCGAACGAGTTCGGCGTCGAACCCAACACCCACGTGTGTCCGGTGTGCCTCGGGCTGCCGGGGTCGCTGCCGGTGGTGAACAAGTCCGCCGTCGAGTCCGCGATCCGTATCGGGCTGGCGCTGAACTGCGAGATCGCGCCGTGGGGTCGCTTCGCGCGGAAGAACTACTTCTACCCCGACCAGCCGAAGAACTACCAGATCAGCCAGTATGACGAGCCCATCGCGGTCAACGGCTACCTTGACGTCCCGCTCGACGACGGCACGACGTGGCGTGTGGAGATCGAACGTGCGCACATGGAGGAGGACACCGGCAAGCTGACGCACCTCGGCAGCGCCACCGGCCGCATCGCGGGCGCCACAACCTCGCTGCTCGACTTCAATCGTGCGGGCGTGCCACTCGTCGAGATCGTCACCAAGCCCATCGAGGGTGCGGGCGCGCGGGCCCCCGAGATCGCCCGCGCCTACGTCACCGCCCTGCGGGATCTGTTGCGCGGGTTGGACGTCTCCGACGTTCGGATGGATCAGGGTTCGATGCGCTGCGACGCCAACCTATCGTTGAGGCTCATCGGTGCGACCGAGTTCGGTACGCGCACCGAGACCAAGAACGTCAACTCGCTCAAGAGTGTCGAGGTGGCCGTCCGCTACGAGATGCGTCGCCAGGCAGCCGTTCTTGAGGCCGGTAGCGAAATCATCCAGGAGACAAGGCACTTCCACGAGGACGGATACACCAGCGCAGGCCGCCGCAAGGAGACCGCGGAGGACTACCGGTACTTCCCCGAACCCGATCTGGAGCCGATCGCGCCCAGTGTGGAACTCGTCGAGCAGTTGAGGGGCACGATCCCGGAACTTCCGTGGTTACAGCGCAACCGGATTCAGGAAGACTGGGGCATCTCTGACGAGGTGATGCGTGACCTCGTCAACAACGGCGTCATCGATCTGGTCACCGCCACCGTCGCGGCCGGTGCCTCCAGTGAGGCTGCCAGGGCCTGGTGGGGAAACTTCCTGGTGCAGAAGGCCAACGAAAGAGGGGTGGCCGCGTCAGACCTGCCCATCACGCCTGCGCAGGTTGCCGTCGTGGTGAGGCTGGTCGACGACGGCAAACTCTCGAACAAGCTTGCTCGCCAGGTGATCGAGGGCGTTTTGGCGGGCGAGGGTGAACCCGACCGGGTGATGGCCGACCGTGGCTTGGCGGTCGTCCGCGACGACTCGGTGATACAGGCTGCCGTCGACGAGGCGTTGGCCGCCAACCCCGACATCGCCGACAAGATCCGCGGCGGCAAAGTCCAAGCGGCCGGCGCGGTCGTCGGTGCTGTGATGAAGGCCACCAAGGGGCAGGCAGACGCAGCACGCGTGAGGGAACTGGTGCTGGCCGCCTGCGGCGTCGAGGGCTAGTAACCAGCCGCCTCGCCGATGGGTTGACCGCTAGGTGTTCTCGGCGTTGGTGCGGGGGAACCCGCCGCCCTGCGGGAAGAGCGGGAAGACGACGTCGTCGACCTTGTCGGCGTCGCCGGAGGTTTTGTTGACCGTGCCGCCCCACACGTTGCCGTCGGGCGAAAGCTGCAGAGCCCAGGCATGACCGTGCGTGTCTTGCCGGATCACTTCGGGGTCGCCGGTGACCGCACCGGTGTCGGGGGCCATCCGGACGGCGACGGTCTGCTTGGTGTTGACCATGTTCACCAGGACGGTGCCGTCGGTGACCACGCAGCCCGCGATCCCCGGCTTGTCCGGCCACGTCCACACCGTCGAGACGACCGAATCCTTCGTGATGCGTTGAAGTCGGTCACCGGTCGGTGTCCGATCGGTGACGAATAGGGAACCGTCTGCGCTGTCGATGCACAGCCCGCCTGCCTCGCCGACCCCGCTGAGTGCCGTCGTCGGCGGCGCCTGGTCCACGGTGGTCGGCTGTTCGATGCGGATCAGCTTGCCCGCCAGCGAACCCGGATCGGATGCCTGGGCCGGATTGCCCGCATCGCCGGTGAGAACCTCCAGCGTCGTCGGACTGGTGAAGATCAGCGCCCCCATGTTGCCGGTCGCGCCCTTCGGGATGCCCGTCAGGATCGGCTTGGGCACGTCGCCGTCGGCGATACGCACGACGCGGTTGTCGGTCGGCGTGCTGATGTAGGCGTACATCAGCTTGTCCTGCCCGTACGTCGGCGACAGCACGATGTCCATCAGGCCGCCGTCCCCGGACGGATCGACGGGTATTACCAGCTTGACCTTGGGTTCGGCGTTGGTCGCGATCTCCTTGACGGCACCTGTGGTCCGCTCGGCCACCAGCGCTGACTTGCTGTCGGGACCCATGATGAGCCCGCTGGTGCTCTCCAGGCAGCCCTGCATCACGCCCTTCGCATCGCATTCCTTCGGAAAGGGCTGGGCGGGCAGGGGCGGCGGGGGCGGTGGTTCCTCGCTCGGGGGCGGTGCCATCTGCGGCTCGGTGGTGAATGGCTGGGATTGATTGTCGTCGAATCGGGCGCAACCCGAACCGACCAGCAACGCCGCGCACACCAGCACCAGCACACTCCACGTCGGCCGGTGCACAGTCATGCCAGCCAGATTACGGATCGCCGGGCGGTCCGCGCCACGTCGGTAGGTGCGGTGTGCGCTCACGGGCTAACGAATATCAGCGCGAAAGGTCCGCGCCAATCCACGATTCGCAGGTAATGAGCACTTACGCTGGTGATCGTGACCAGTACTTCTCACGATCCGCGCGCTTGGCAGAGACCTGAAGACCTCGCCGAGCGCCCTGCGTCGGCACGCCTGGTCGACCCGGAGGACGACGTCCCATCCTCCTCCCCGTATGCGGGCGACTTCGAAACCACCGCCATCCCGCGCTACGACTCGGGCACGCCTAGTCAGGAGCAGTCCGGGTACGGACTCCTCAACGAACCGGAACCGTTGCCCTACGTCCAGCCGGCGGGCAGACATCCCACGCCCGTCGCCGAGCCGACTGAGATCGAGCCCGACGACGTGAGCGAGACGGTCGCGGGCCGCCGAGGCACGCAGGACCTCGGCCTGATGTTGCTTCGCGTCGCGCTGGGCGCAGTGCTGATCGCGCACGGCCTTCAGAAGGCATTCGGTTTGTGGGGCGGGCAGGGCCTCAACGGATTTCAGCAGTCCCTCGCGGACATGGGCTATCAGTACTCGAACATCCTGACCTATGTCGGTGTCGGTGGCCAGATCGGCGCGGGTGTACTCCTCGTGCTTGGACTGTTCACACCGCTGGCTGCGGCAGGAACGGTCGCCTATCTGATCAACGCGTTGTTGGCGGCCGTCGCAGCGCAGCCCGACGGTGGCTACCGCGCCTTCTTCCTCCAGGACGGTCACGAATACCTCGTCATGCTCTTGGTGCTGGCCGCCGCCCTGGTTCTCACCGGGCCTGGCAAGTACGGGTTCGACGCGGGTCGCGGATGGGCCAGACGCCCCTTCGTCGGTTCAGCGGTCGCGCTGGTTCTCGGCATCGGCGTGGGTGTCGGGATCTGGGTGCTGCTAAACGGCGCCAACCCGCTCGCGTGAGGGCCTACTCGTAGGGGTTCGGTACCCGACCGTCGGTGGCAGCCGTCAGTTGCGGAAGGGTGGCGAAGGTCACCGCGGGCAGCCGCAGGTCTGAGCCGTCCTTGAGGTGCGCTGACGCCCAGGAGCCCCGGTCGAAGCGCAGCCCGTCGATCTCGTCCCATACGACGGTCCGGCTGCTGATCAGCGAGCGCGCCGTCACGGTCTCCCGATCGGCGGTCGTGCGGTAACGGGCCACGGCCAGGGAGAGCGCTACCGGGATGATGAGCAGTGCCGTGAACCACCTCGGATTGGCCAAGACCAGGGCTAGTAGCCCGAGTGTGAGGAAGCCGACCGCGAAGTAGGCCATCGGCGAAATCCTGATGACGACGGGTGTCGAGGGGGCCGCAGCGGATGGGGAGCTCACAGCATCATCCTTCCACCGGTGGGCGACCCGACGGAATTTGACCTTTGAGCAGTGCGGAGGCTACCGTCGGTTGTCATGAAGCCCGTCTCGATTCTCGTAGTACTTGGTTCGCGCGTTGGTGCGTAACCCCGACTGAGTAACCAGTCAGAGCCTACGAGCCGACGCGCAACCCTCGTGCAGCATCCGCTGACGGGGGTTTTTTGTTGCCCCAGAACACCACCACCTTCAGACCCAACGAGGACGCAGAGGACACCGTGAGCGCACCAACCACGCGACCACCCGAGCCGGGCATACGCGCCAATGGCACGCCTGCCGGCATGAGTACGCCGGCGCAGCAGCCGAAAAAGGTTGCCCCGCAGCAAATGACGGGTGCCCAAGCGGTAATCCGGTCGCTCGAGGAACTCGACGTCGACACCATCTTCGGCATTCCCGGTGGCGCCGTGCTGCCGGTCTACGATCCGCTGTTCGACTCGGTCAAGCTCCGGCACGTGCTGGTTCGCCACGAGCAGGGTGCGGGGCACGCCGCGAGTGGGTATGCCCACGCCACAGGCAAAGTTGGCGTGATGATGGCCACCTCGGGTCCCGGCGCGACCAACCTCGTCACCCCGCTGGCCGACGCCCAGATGGACTCGATCCCCGTGGTCGCGATCACCGGACAGGTCGGCCGTGCGCTGATCGGTACGGACGCCTTCCAGGAAGCCGACATCTCCGGCATCACGATGCCCATCACCAAGCACAACTTCCTGGTGCGCGATGGTGACGAAATCGCCCAGGTGATGGCGGAGGCATTCCACATCGCGAAATCGGGACGCCCCGGCGCCGTGCTCGTCGACGTCCCGAAGGACGTGCTTCAGGGTCAGTGCACATTCAGTTGGCCGCCGAAGATCGACCTGCCCGGCTACAAGCCGAACACCAAGCCGCACAACAGGCAGATCCGCGAGGCCGCCAAGCTCATCGCGGCGTCCCGCAAGCCGGTGCTGTACGTCGGCGGCGGCGTCATCCGCGGTGAGGCCACCGAAGAGCTGATGGATCTGGCCGAGCTGACCGGCATCCCGGTCGTCACCACCCTGATGGCCCGCGGCGCCTTCCCCGACAGTCATCCGCAGAACCTGGGCATGCCAGGCATGCACGGCACCGTGGCAGCGGTGGGGGCGCTGCAGAGAAGCGACCTGCTGATCGCGCTGGGCACCCGGTTCGACGATCGGGTCACCGGCAAGCTGGATTCGTTCGCACCCGACGCCAAGGTGATCCACGCCGACATCGACCCGGCCGAGATCGGCAAGAACCGCAACGCCGACGTCCCGATCGTCGGTGACGTCAAGAACGTCATCACCGATCTGCTCGACGCGTTGCGCCGGGATGGCACCGACTCGGTGACTCTGAACCTGGACAACTGGTGGGAGTACCTGCGCAACGTGCAGTCCACCTACCCGCTGAGCTACGGGCCGCAGAGTGACGGCAGCCTGAGCCCCGAGTATGTCATCGAAACGCTGGGCCGAATCGCCGGTCCCGAAGCGGTGTACGTGGCAGGCGTTGGCCAGCACCAGATGTGGGCTGCGCAATTCATCAAGTACGAGAATCCGAAGACGTGGCTCAACTCTGGTGGTCTCGGCACGATGGGCTACGCGGTGCCCGCTGCGATGGGTGCCAAGTTCGGCCGACCCGAGGCCGAGGTGTGGGCCATCGACGGCGACGGCTGCTTCCAGATGACCAATCAGGAACTGGCCACGTGTGCTGTCGAGGGCGCGCCCATCAAGGTGGCCGTCATCAACAACGGCAACCTGGGCATGGTGCGACAGTGGCAGACGCTCTTCTATGAGGGTCGGTATTCGCAGACGGGCCTGTCGACTCACAGCCACCGCATCCCCGACTTCCTCAAGCTGGCCGAGGCGCTGGGCTGTGTCGGATTGCGTTGTGAGCGTGCCGAAGACGTCGAGGACGTCATCAATCAGGCTCGGGCGATCAACGACCGTCCCGTGGTGATCGACTTCATCGTTGGCGCCGACGCCCAGGTGTGGCCCATGGTGGCCGCGGGCATGAGCAACGACGAGATCCAGGCGGCCAAGGGAATTCGGCCACTATTCGACGACCAGGGCAACGAGGGGCACGCCTGATGAGCACCACGACTCACACCCTGTCGGTGCTCGTCGAGGACAAGCCCGGCGTGCTCGCGCGCGTGGCCTCGCTGTTCTCCCGGCGTGGCTTCAACATTCAGTCGCTGGCCGTCGGTGCCACCGAACAGAAGAACCTGTCCCGGATGACGATCGTCGTCTCGGTGGAGGACTTCCCGCTCGAACAGATCACCAAGCAGCTCAACAAGCT
This sequence comes from Mycolicibacterium hodleri, assembly GCF_006439015.1. Lineage (GTDB taxonomy): Bacteria > Actinomycetota > Actinomycetes > Mycobacteriales > Mycobacteriaceae > Mycobacterium > Mycobacterium hodleri_A. The sequence goes on from NZ_RCZG01000001.1 coordinate 532,880, forward strand.
GATCAACGTGATCAAGATCGTCGAGCAGGACGAGGACAACTCGGTCTCTCGCGAGCTGGCGCTGATCAAGGTCCGCGCCGATGCAGCGACCCGTGGACAGATCATCGAAGCGGTGAACCTGTTCCGCGCCAAGGTCGTCGACGTGTCGGCCGAGTCGCTGGTGGTCGAGGCCACCGGAACGCAAGAGAAGCTCGGGGCGTTGCTTGCGCTCCTCGAGCCCTACGGCGTTCGTGAGATTGCGCAGTCCGGCATGGTGACGCTTGCCCGCGGTCCTCGCGGCATCTCCGGCGTCAAGTAACAAACCCCAACGAAGACGAAGTAGACAAAAGGAAAGTCAAGGTGGCATCAAAAAATGGCAGTTGAGATGTTCTACGACGACGACGCAGACCTGTCGATCATCCAGGGACTAAAGGTCGGCGTCATCGGATACGGCAGCCAGGGACATGCTCATTCGCTGTCGCTGCGCGATTCCGGCGTCGAGGTCAAGGTCGGCCTCAAGGAGGGCTCGAAGTCCCGCGACAAGGTCACCGAACAGGGCCTCGAGGTCGACACGCCCGCCGAGGTCGCCAAGTGGGCCGATGTGATCATGCTGCTGGCGCCGGACACCGCGCAGGCCGAGATCTTCACCAACGACATCGAGCCGAACCTGGTGGCAGGCAACGCCTTGTTCTTCGGGCACGGCCTGAACATTCACTTCGATCTGATCGAGCCCGCCGACGAGATCACCGTCGGCATGGTCGCGCCGAAGGGCCCCGGCCACCTGGTGCGCCGTCAGTTCGTCGACGGCAAGGGGGTGCCCTGCCTGATAGCCATCGACCAGGACCCGACCGGAGAGGGTCAGGCGCTCGCGCTGTCCTACGCCAAGGCCATCGGCGGTGCCCGCGCGGGTGTCATCAAGACCACGTTCAAGGAGGAGACCGAGACCGACCTCTTCGGTGAGCAGGCGGTGTTGTGCGGCGGCACAGAGGAATTGGTGAAGGTCGGCTTCGAGGTCATGGTCGAGGCGGGCTATGCGCCCGAGATGGCCTACTTCGAGGTGCTGCACGAGCTCAAGCTCATCGTCGATCTGATGTACGAGGGTGGCATCGCCCGGATGAACTACTCGGTGTCCGACACCGCGGAGTTCGGCGGCTACCTGTCCGGTCCGCGCGTCATCGACGCCGATACCAAGGAGCGCATGCGCGCCATCCTCAAGGACATCCAGGACGGTACGTTCGTCAAGGAGCTCGTCGCCAACGTCGAGGGTGGCAACAAGCGCCTCGAGAAGCTGCGCAAGGAGAACGCCGAGCACCCGATCGAGGTCACCGGCAAGAAGCTCCGCGACCTGATGAGCTGGGTCGACCGGCCCATCACCGAAACGGCTTAGTGATTTGTGGAGTTTCACCGGCGATCACCGCCGGTAAAACTCCGCAAATCGCGTGCTAGGGGGCGAGGTTTGGCACCTTCCTGATGCCGAACTCGCGTCGGAGCATCGTGCGAGCCGCGTAGTAGCCGGCCATGCCGTGCACACCGCCGCCGGGCGGTGCGGCTGACGAGCAGAGGTAGGCCTTCGGCATTGGCGTCGACCACGGGTCGAGGCGCAGGGTCGGGCCGGTGAGTGCGCTGAACATGTTGTTGCCGCCGACACCAATGTCACCGCCGACCAGGTTGGCGTTGTGGTCGGCCAGACGCGCGGCGGGCACGCTGCGGGCAGCCACCACGATGTCGCGGAACCCCGGTGCGAACCGTTCGAAGACCGCCGCCACGGCCTCGGACATGTCGACGGTCGAACCCGCGGGCACGTGGGCGTAGGTCCAGAGTGGACGTCGGCCCTGAGCGTCGATGCGGCCGGGGTCGGCGAGGTGGGGCAGGGCGGCGAGCACCATCGGCCAGTCGGCAAGACGGCCGTGGGCGATCTCCTTCTCGGCGAGCGCCATCTGCCCGCGGGTGCCACCCAGGTGCAGCGTCGCCGCCTGCGCCAGTCGTGAGTCACGCCAGGGGATCTCCCCGGACAGCACGAAGTCGACCTTTGCGACCCCGGGTCCGAACCGGTAGCGGCGCAACGACTTCGCATATTTCGACGGCAGGTCATCGCCGTAGATGTGCAGCAGCGCGGTCGGTGCGGTGTCGTACAGGACGACGCCGTCGGGCGGCCGGGTGATCTCCTCGCCAAGAACCAATTCCCCGCCGTGGGCGATGAGGTCGGCGATCAGTGCGTCGGGAATCGCCTGGGACCCACCGACCGGTATCGGCCACCCCACCGCATGGGCGAGAGTGGCCAGCATCAGTCCGGCGCCGGATGACACCAGTGACGGCATCTGCGAAATCGTATGGGCAGCAACGCCACTGAACAATGCGCGAGCATCCTCGCCGGTCAGCGAGCGCCACAGCGGGGTGCCCTGGGCGAGTAGCCGGGGACCGACGCGAAGCGCGGCCGTGATCGACGGTGGAATCGAACGCTTGTCACCGAGCATCAGACCGACCACGCCGCCGCAGTCTGCGGTGAGCGGCCCGAGGAGGCGCCGCCACGATGTACCGTCGTCGAGCTCGTCGCACGTACGGCCGAGGTCGGTGTACCCGATCGCGGCGGGCCTGTCCGGCAGGGGATTGCCGTACGCGATCTCGGGCACGGTCAGCTGGACCCCCCGGGCTCGCAGATCGAACTCGGCGAAGAACGGGGAGGCCAGCGCCAGCGGATGCACGGCCGAGCAAATGTCATGGCTGACGCCGGAGAACTCGGGGTCAACCCGTGTCCTTGCACCACCGCCTGCGGTCGGCTGTGCCTCGACGACGCGCACCGACAGTCCAGCTCGTGCGCAAATCACGGCCGCGCTGAGGCCATTGGGTCCACTACCGACGACGGTGACGTCCACTTCTACATCCTCCCCGGGTCGCTCCGCTCCTGCCCGCCGGGTCATCCTCCCCGGGTCGCTCCGCTCCTGCCCGCCGGGTCATCCTCCCCGGGTCGCTCCGCTCCTGCCCGCCGGGTCCGAATTCGAGCCCACTACGCTGTTTCGCGTGAGCCTGCCCGTTGTTTTGATCGCCGACAAACTCGCCGAGTCGACAGTCGCTGCCCTGGGAGACCAGGTCGAAGTGCGCTGGGTCGACGGCCCCGACCGGGAAAAGCTGCTGGCCGCGGTCCCCGACGCCGACGCACTGCTGGTGCGCTCGGCGACGACGGTGGACGCCGAGGTCATCGCGGCGGCCCCCAAGCTGAAGATCGTCGCGCGTGCCGGCGTCGGGCTGGACAACGTCGACGTCGACGCCGCCACCGCACGGGGGGTGCTGGTCGTCAATGCTCCGACGTCGAACATCCATAGCGCCGCCGAGCACGCCCTGGCACTCATGCTCGCCGCAGCCCGCCAGATTCCCGCTGCCGATGCGACGCTGCGAGAACACACCTGGAAGCGGTCGAAATTCTCCGGCACCGAGATCTTCGGCAAGACGGTCGGAGTGGTCGGGCTCGGGCGAATCGGGCAGCTCGTCGCTCAACGGCTGGCGGCCTTCGGCGCGCACATCACGGCCTATGACCCCTACGTCTCGCAGGCCCGTGCCGCGCAGCTCGGCATCGAGCTGCTGACGCTCGACGAGCTGCTGAGCCGCGCCGACTTCATCTCCGTGCACCTGCCCAAGACCAAGGAGACCGCGGGTCTGATCGGCAAGGAGGCGCTGGCGAAGACCAAGCCGGGCGTCATCATCGTCAACGCCGCCCGCGGCGGGCTGATCGACGAGCACGCGCTCGCAGACGCAATCACCAGCGGACACGTCCGCGGCGCCGGGCTGGACGTCTTCTCCACCGAGCCTTGCACGGACAGCCCGCTCTTCGAGCTGCCGGAGGTCGTCGTCACCCCACACCTCGGGGCGTCGACGGCCGAGGCGCAGGACCGGGCTGGCACCGACGTCGCGGCCAGCGTGAAGCTTGCGCTGGCGGGTGAGTTCGTTCCCGACGCCGTCAACGTCGGAGGTGGCGCGGTCGGCGAGGAGGTCGCGCCGTGGCTGGACCTGGTTCGCAAACTCGGCCTGCTCGTCGGTGCGCTGTCCGCCGAGCTGCCGACGAATCTGTCGATCCAGGTTCGGGGCGAGCTGGCCTCCGAAGAGGTTGAGGTACTTCGACTCTCCGCGTTGCGCGGACTGTTCTCCGCCGTCATCGAAGATCAGGTGACGTTCGTGAACGCGCCGTCGCTGGCGGCGGAGCGCGGTGTGGAAGCCGCCATCAGCACCGCAACCGAGAGTCCCAACCACCGCAGCGTCGTCGACGTGCGCGCCGTGGCCGCCGACGGGTCGACGGTCAATGTGGCAGGAACGCTGTCGGGACCGCAGCAGGTGCAGAAGGTGGTGCAGATCAACGGGCGCAATCTGGACCTGCGCGCCGAGGGCGTAAACCTGATCATCAACTACAGCGATCAGCCGGGGGCGCTCGGCACGATCGGCACGCGGCTCGGTGGCACGGGGGTCAACATCCTCGCCGCCCAGCTCAGCCAGGACGCGGACGGCGAGGCGGCAACGATCATGCTGAGGCTTGACCGCCAAGTACCGGACGATGTCCTTGCGGCACTCGGTACCGACGTCGGTGCGACGACCCTCGAACTCGTGGATCTGTCATGAAACTGGCCGTCATCGCCGGCGACGGCATCGGACCCGAGGTCATCGACGAGGCCCTCAAAGTGCTCGACGTCGTCAAGCCCGGCGTCGAGAAGACCACCTACGATCTTGGGGCCCGGCGCTTCCACGCCACGGGTGAGGTCATGCCCGACGGGCTGGTCGACGAGCTTCGCGCTCACGACGCAATCCTGTTGGGTGCCATCGGCGATCCGTCGGTGCCCAGCGGTGTGCTCGAAAGGGGACTTCTGCTGCGGATGCGGTTCGAGCTCGACCACCACGTCAACCTGCGGCCCTCCAAGCTGCAGCCCGGTGTGACGAGCCCGCTTGGCGACGTCGACATCGACTTCGTCGTCGTGCGCGAAGGTACCGAGGGCCCGTACACGGGCACCGGGGGCGCAATTCGCGCGGGGACGCCACACGAGGTGGCGACCGAGGTGAGCCTCAACACAGCGTTCGGCGTGGAGCGGGTGGTGCGCGACGCCTTCGCGCGGGCCTCGACACGGCGCAAGCATCTGACGCTGGTGCACAAGACCAACGTGCTGACGTTCGCGGGCAAGCTCTGGTCGCGCATTGTCGAAGAAGTGGGCCACGACTTTTCCGACGTCGAGGTCGCCTATCAGCACATCGATGCGGCGACGATTCACATGGTGACCGATCCAGGCCGCTTCGACGTCATCGTCACCGACAACCTGTTTGGCGACATCATCACCGACTTGGCCGCCGCGGTGTCCGGCGGCATCGGTCTGGCCGCCAGCGGCAACATCGATGCGACGCGGACCAACCCGTCCATGTTCGAGCCCGTGCACGGCAGTGCGCCCGACATCGCCGGCAAGGGCATCGCCGATCCGACCGCAGCCATCATGTCGGTGGCGCTCCTTCTTGCGCACGTCGGCGAAGACGCGGCCGCGGCGCGCGTCGATGCGGCCGTCGCGGAACACCTGGCCACCCTGGGCGACGCGAAGCTGTCGACCTCCGAGGTCGGCGACCGCATCGTGGGTCTGCTCTAGGGCCCTTCCGCGACTAACGCGAGTGCACCGACTCGACGGTGTATAGATGCGGGTCGAAACCCGTGGCCAGTTCGGCGGCCCGGCCCATGTGCTCGCGGGCGACGGGGTCGGCCAGCATGGCCTGATACGCCTCGGCGGTTTCCCATTGGGCGTAGTTGACGACGCGGGTCCCGTCGGTGCTCAGGTGGATGTTGGCCGACACGAACCCGGGAACGTGTCGCATGACCTCTTCGGTCGCTTCGTCAAGCAGTGCAGCGAGATTGGCTGCTTGCCGTGGGTCGACGGTGAATACGTTGATCAGCGTTGCGTGGGGTCCATGGCGATCGATGATGGTCATCTGGAACTCCTTTATTGTCAGGTTCCTTACACTTTGACCGTAGCTCAATGTAAGGTTCCTGTCGTGTTCGATCCGGACGTCGAAGGTGGCGCGGGGTATCTGGTGAAGCGCGTTCAACTGTCGATGCGCCGCCGTTGCGATGCCGCGCTGCGGTCGACGGGACTTTCGATGGCCCAGTACGCGGCACTGAGGGCGTTGGCCGATCATCCCGAAGCCTCGGCTTCGGAGTTGGCGCGGCTGTGCTTCGTCACCAGGCAGTCGCTGCAGGACCTACTGACGGGGCTACGCTCATCGGGTCTCGTTCGGTCGGCGGCCGTTCCGGGCCAGGGCCGCGCCACTGCCCTGGTGTTGACGCCGGCTGGGCGCAAGCACCTGAGCGAAGGTCACCAAGCCGTCGTTGGCGTGGAAGAGCTTATGGTGCAGGGCCTTTCGGTAACCAACAGGCGGCAACTGGCCGACCTACTCGCCCGATGTGCCGAGAACCTCGAGAGTGCCCCGGTCGAGTGAGGACGCGCCTACCGCAGATCGTCACGCTGACCCATCAGTGTTGGCTGTTCGTCATCGGATCGGCCTGCTTCGCGACGGGAACCGCGCCCGGTTTCTCCTCATCGGCCGGCGCTGGAGCGGCCAACGTCCTGTGCTTCTTCGGCTCGTGGTTCTTCACGAGTGCGGCGTGGATTCAGCTGGTGCGCTCGGGTCCCGAGGGTTCCGCCGAATGGCTCTCGGCGGCAGTGCAGTTCGGTGGCACCGTACTCTTCAACGTCAGCACCGGTGCCTCGGTATGGGCCCATGCGGTGCTGGCCGAGCGAAGGCTGGTGTGGGCCCCGGATGCCACCGGGTCGCTCGCGTTCCTCGTCAGCGCTGCGTTCGGGATCGTCGCCGTCACCGCGAGTGTCGGACGGTGGGTACCGAAGTCCCGCGAATGGCAGGCGCAGTGGATCAACATGATCGGCTGTATCGCATTCGGTGCCAGCGCGGTCGGAGCGTTCGTCTACAAGTCGGGCAGCACGGCTGACGAGGTGCTCGCGAATTTGGGCACCTTCCTCGGGGCGCTGTGCTTCCTCGCCGCGGCGTTGCTCGTGCTGCCACGGGCCGCGGGCGTCAGGCCGCGGCGGTGACGGCACCGTCCTTGACGACCAGCAGGATGTTTCGGCTTTCCGACCGCGTCGATGTCGGACAGCGGATCGCCGCGGACCACCACCATGTCGGCGATCTTTCCGGTCTCAACAGTGCCGAGTTCGCGCTCGAGGCCACACAATTCGGCCGACGTCCGCGTACCGGCGACGATGGCCTGCATGTGCGTGAGGCCACCGAACCGCACCAACAGCCCGAGCTCTTGAAGGTTGGTGCCGTGGTTGGGGCTCAGCCTGGCGTCGGTGCCGAGAGCGATCTTCATCCCTGCCGCGGCCGACGCTGCCACCGCCTCGTGGGCCATCTGGTGCCAGCGCACGCTCTTCTCGCGCGCCGTGGCCGACACGGTGACGTCCGACATCGTCTCCAGGAGGGGTGGGCACCAGGCGGGCCGAGTCTTCGCAATGGCTCGCCATCGGTCAGTTGTTGGGTTGCCGACTCCGCAGCGGGTCGGCGTCGATCGGTACCAGCGGTAGTGCCACCAACGGGAACAGAGCGCATACGGCGAACGCCAGTGGGAAGCCGGCCGCGGTGATCAGTGCCCCGAACACCGGCGGCACGATGCCAGCCGTCAACAGTTGGCTGGTGTTCTGCGTGCCGAGGGCGCGACCGCTCCAGAACGGGCCAGCCAGTTCGGCGATCGCCGTGAAGGCCAGGCCGTTGTCGGACACGGTGATGACGGAGGCGGCGACCATCACCGCGATCGACAGGGGCGAGTGCATCAAGTCGGTGACCGCCAGCAGGCCCATCGCGAGGGCAGCGCCGACGGCGATGGTCCGGATCGGGTGCAGTCGCGATCCAACCTTGTCCGACCACCTGCCCGCGGCGACTCTGCCCGCCGCGCCGAGGAGTTGGGCGACGGTCACCATCGCTCCCGCCGATGCCGCCGACCAGCCGCGGTCGGTCATCAACCAGACCAGGGTGAAGGTCCACACCACGCATTGCGGGACGACCAGCAGCACCGAGACGGCGTGGATCCGCCACAGGGTTGTCGATCCGCGGTAGGGGTTGGCGAGTTCGGCGGCGTGCGCCTCTGCACGTGCGGGGCGTGGCGGGTCGAGGACGCCGACCGCGCTGATCACGGCCGCCGCAGTACAGGCGATCGCGGGGAACAGCAGGGCTGCGGTCACGCCGGCGGACTCGGCAAGCTGCGGAATCACCAACGCCCCAAGGCCGACTCCCAATGGCTGCGCGGTCTGGCGGATGCCCATGACCAGGCCGCGTTGCGCAGGGGGGAACCAACCGACCACCAGGCGCCCGCTGGCGGAATTGCTGCTCGCTGCCGCCATGCCGCCGAGGAAGAGGAAGATGCCGACCGCGACGAGGGAGTCGACCGAGGCGGCGGCGAAAGCAGCGGCCGCGGTCAGTCCCGAACCGACGGTCAAGACGAGGCGTTCACCGAAGCGGTCGACGAGGTAGCCCCACGCGATGAGGGTGACGACCATGCCGAAGCTGGGCAGCGCCGAGATGAGGCCTGCCTCCGCGAGATCGAGTCCGCGTTCGGTGTGCAGGGTCGGGATGAGGAAGGCAACCCCGTTGATGAAGACGTTGGCGCACAGGGTCGAGGTAAGGGCGATCACGAGTATCGACCACCGGCGCGCAGTGCCGATTGTCGAGGCGGTCATGCGCTCCATGGTGGCACGTTGATCTCAACATATTAAACGTGATTCCCATATTTTGAGATGACTATGCAAGTCACCCATTGAGATGGCGCTGACAGTCGAAAATCGCGGGCAACTCGCCCATCAGCGCTATTTCAACGGTGGTCGACCCGACTCGACCCCGTTCCGCTGGGCGGCGATCGTCGCTCACTAGGCTGTCGCACATGCGCCTCGGTCGAATTGCCAGCCCAGACGGGGTCGCCTTCGTGAGCATCGAAGGCGACCCAGCATCAGATGCCGTCGCCCGCGAAATCGCCGAGCACCCGTTCGGCAACCCCACCTTCACGGGTCGGTCGTGGCCGCTGGCGGACGTCCGCCTACTCGCGCCGATCCTGGCCAGCAAGGTCGTCTGCATGGGTAAGAACTACGCCGCCCACGCCGCCGAGATGGGCGGTGAGGCGCCAGAGGATCCGGTCATCTTCCTCAAGCCCAACACCGCGATCATCGGACCCAACGTGCCCATCCAACTCCCGGCGGATGCCCATCCCGTGCACCACGAAGGGGAGTTGGCCGCCGTCATCGGCAGGCCGTGCAAGGACGTGCCGGCGTCGAAGGCCGCCGAGAACATCCTCGGCTACACGATCGCCAACGACGTGTCCGCGCGCGATCAGCAGAAGAAGGACGGACAGTGGATGCGTGCCAAGGGGCACGACACCTTCTGTCCGGTAGGCCCGTGGATCGACACGGACGTCAACCCATTCGATCTCGATCTCCGCACCGAGGTCAACGGCCAAGTGCGCCAGAGCAGCAACACGTCGCTGATGATTCACGACATCGGCGCCATCATCGAGTGGGCGTCGGCCGTGATGACCTTGCTACCGGGTGACCTGATCCTCACCGGTACGCCCGAGGGCGTCGGCCCCATCGAGGACGGCGACACGGTGAGCATCACCATCGAAGGAATCGGCACCCTGACCAATCCCGTTGTGCGCAAGGGCAAGTCATGACATCTGAGGTACGAGTCCGCTTCTGCCCGTCTCCAACTGGTACGCCGCACGTGGGACTGGTGCGGACGGCGCTGTTCAACTGGGCCTACGCCCGACACATGGGTGGGACTTTCGTCTTCCGCGTCGAGGACACCGATGCCGCCCGCGACAGTGCGGAGAGCTACGCCGCCATCCTCGATGCCTTGCGCTGGCTGGGTCTCGACTGGGACGAGGGCCCCGAGGTCGGCGGTCCGTACGCGCCGTATCGGCAGTCGGAGCGCACTGAGATCTACCGCGACGTCGTCGCCCGCCTACTCGCCGCGGGCGAAGTATACGAGGCCTACTCCACGCCCGAGGAGGTCGAGGCGCGTCACGTCGCAGCGGGCCGAAATCCGAAGCTGGGTTACGACAATCACGATCGCACGCTGACCGAGGCCGAGCGTGCCGGATTCGTCGCCGAGGGACGCAAGCCGGTACTGCGGCTGCGGATGCCCGACGAAGATCTCACGTGGAACGACCTGGTGCGCGGGCCGACGACGTTCGCGTCGGGCACGGTGCCGGACTTCGCCATCACGCGCGGCAGCGGAGACCCGTTGTACACCTTGGTGAACCCCGTCGACGACGCCCTCATGAAGATCACCCACGTGCTTCGCGGTGAGGACATCCTGCCCTCGACTCCCCGGCAGATCGCGCTGTACCAGGCCCTGATGCGCATCGGCGTTGCCGAGCGGGTCCCCACATTCGCCCATCTGCCAAGCGTTCTCGGTGACGGCAACAAGAAGCTCTCCAAGCGCGATCCCCAGTCGAATATCTTCCTGCACCGCGACCGCGGCTTCATCCCCGAAGGGTTGTTGAACTACCTGGCGCTGCTGGGCTGGGGAATCGCCGACGACCACGACCTGTTCAGTCTCGACGAGATGGTGGTGGCCTTCGACGTCAAGGACGTCAACTCGAATCCCGCCCGCTTCGACCAGAGGAAGGCCGACGCGATCAATGCCGAACACATCCGCATGCTCGACTCCGCCGACTTCACCGTGCGCCTGCGCGACTACTTCGTCGCTCACGGTCATGACACCGGACTGGACGACACCGGGTTCGCGGTGGCCGCCGATCTGGTGCAGACGCGCGTGGTCGTTCTCGGCGATGCGTGGGAGTTGTTGAAGTTCCTCGACGAGGCTTCCTATGCGCTGGACGAGAAGTCCGCGGCCAAGGAGTTGCGGCCCGAGGCGGTACCGGTGCTCGACGCGACGCTCGCCGCTCTGGAGTCGGTGGGGGAGTGGGTCACCGAGGGCATCGAGGCTGCGCTCAAGACCGCTCTTCTGGACACCCTCGAGCTCAAGCCGCGCAAGGCCTTCGGTCCAATCCGGGTGGCCGTCACCGGGGCCTCGGTCAGCCCGCCGCTGTTCGAGTCGATGGAATTGCTGGGGCGCGCCCGCACCGTCGACCGGCTCCGCCGTGCTCGCGACCACGCCACCGCGGCGGCGTGAATTTGGGGCTGAAATCTTTGGTAGTGTGCTCGACGGTCGATGAATGCGACGGTTGGTTCTCGTCAGCCGATGTTCGACCGGCGAAATGCCCGTGACCAGCGGTTATGGGTACTCGTGGGGTATGGTGTAATTGGCAACACAGCGGTTTCTGGTACCGCCATTCTAGGTTCGAGTCCTGGTACCCCAGCCAATTTCGGTAGGTGCATAGTGATTGCGTAGTGATTAGGTCGGCGTTGTTCACCTGAGCTATGCTGTCGAACCGGAATCAGTTCTAGCCCCCGTCGTCTAGCGGCCTAGGACGCCGCCCTCTCACGGCGGTAGCGTGGGTTCGAATCCCATCGGGGGTACACACGGCCGAAGCGCTCGCAGGCGATGCGAACGGCTTCTGCTCTCTTCGAGCGTCACAGCCTTCTGGTGAGTGCGTCGGCGGCTGCGAGTAGATCCGCGGCCCAGCGCTCGCCAGGACGCCTTCCCATTCGGTCGATCGGTCCGGAGACGGAGACGGCGGCCACCACCGCGCCGCTGGAGTCACGAACCGGCGCCGACACACTCGCCACTCCCGGCTCCCGTTCTGCTGCGCTCTGCGCCCATCCCCGCTTGCGCACCTCGGCCAGTGTGCGGTCGGTGAACTTGGCCGTCGAGAGGACTGCTTGCTGAGTCGCGGCGTCACAGTAGGCCAGGAGAACCTTGGCACCCGATCCGGCCGTCATGGGTAGGCGAGTGCCCACGGGCACGGTGTCGCGCAGACCAGCTGGGGGCTCGAGGGCGACGACGCAGACCCTCGACATGCCTTCTCGTCGATAGAGTTGCACGCTCTCCCCGGTGATTTCGCGAAGCCGCGGCAGTACGGCAGCGCTCGCGGCGAGCAGCGGATCGTCGACTCGGCCCGCCAGTTCGTTCAGCGCGGGGCCTAGGCACCATCTTCCCTCGGTGTCCCTGGCCAGGAGGCGATGAACTTCCAGGCCGGTGGCCAGGCGGTGTGCGGTCGCACGCGGCAGGGCGGTGCGTTCACACAATTCGGCGAGACCGCAAGGTGACTCGGCCACGACGTGCAGCACGCCCACCGCTTTGTCGAGCACGCCGATGCCGCTATCGTGTCTCATAGGGAGATACTACCGTCCCGCATGTTGAGACACGTCCATGATATCCGCAGCGCCCTCCGCGGATCGCCAGAAAGAAAAAGACAGAAATGACTGGAACCCCAGGCACCCCACGCACGATGGCAGAGAAGGTATGGGCCGACCACGTCGTGGCCACCGGCTCCGGAGAAGGCGCTGCGCGCGAACCCGACCTCATCTACATCGATCTGCACCTCGTCCACGAGGTCACCAGCCCCCAGGCGTTCGATGGACTTCGGTTGGCCGGCCGTCCAGTTCGCCGACCGGATCTGACGATTGCCACCGAGGATCACAACGTCCCAACGATCGACATCGACAAGCCGATCGCCGACCCCGTCTCCCGCATCCAGGTCGAGACGTTGCGGCGCAACTGCTCCGAGTTCGGCATCCGGCTCTACCCGATGGGCGACGCCGAGCAGGGCATCGTCCACATCATCGGACCGCAACTTGGCCTCACCCAGCCCGGGACGACGGTCGTCTGCGGCGACAGCCACACCTCGACCCACGGCGCCTTCGGTGCGCTCGCAATGGGTATCGGCACCTCGGAGGTCGAGCACGTGCTCGCGACTCAGACACTGCCTTTGCGTCCCTTCAAGACGATGGCGGTCAACGTCGATGGCGTCCTGCCCGCGGGCACCAGCGCCAAGGACGTCATCCTGGCTGTGATCGCGAAGATCGGCACCGGCGGCGGACAGGGTTACGTCATCGAATACCGCGGCAGCGCCATCGAAGCGCTGTCGATGGAGGGTCGGATGACGATCTGCAACATGAGCATCGAGGCCGGCGCGCGCGCAGGCATGGTGGCGCCGGATGAGACGACTTTCGATTACCTGCGCGGTCGTCCGCACGCGCCGACGGGTGCGGACTGGGATGCGGCCATCGAGGCCTGGAGTCGATTGCGCACTGACGAGGGGGCTGAATTCGACACCGAGGTATACCTCGACGCCGCGACGCTGAGCCCGTTCGTGACGTGGGGGACCAACCCCGGCCAGGGCGTTCCGCTGAGTGCGGCGGTTCCCGACCCGGAACTGATCTTCGACGAGGGAGAGAAGCAATCGGCTGAGAAGGCGTTGGCCTACATGGACCTTCAGCCCGGCACCGAGATGCGCGACATCGCCATCGACACGGTGTTCGTCGGCTCCTGCACCAACGGGCGCATCGAGGACCTCAGGGTCGTCGCCGACATCCTGCGAGGCAGGACGATCGCCGACGGAATGCGAATGCTGGTGGTGCCGGGATCGATGAGGGTGCGTGCGCAGGCCGAATCCGAAGGCCTCGGTGAGATCTTCACCGCGGCGGGCGCCGAATGGCGCCAGGCGGGGTGCTCGATGTGCCTGGGCATGAACCCCGATCAGCTTGCGCCGGGGGAGCGCTGCGCCGCGACGTCGAACCGAAACTTCGAAGGGCGACAGGGCAAGGGCGGACGCACCCACCTCGTATCGCCCGCCGTGGCGGCCGCGACGGCGGTCCGCGGCACCTTGTCCTCGCCCGCCGACCTATCCGAGAATCGCTAGGAGACAGCCATGGAAGCTTTTCGCACTCACACCGGGATCGGAGTTCCGCTGCGCCGGTCGAACGTCGACACCGACCAGATCATCCCCGCGGTATACCTGAAGCGGGTCACCCGAACAGGTTTCGAGGACGGACTGTTCGCCGCCTGGCGCAACGATCCCTCGTTCATCCTCAACCTCCCGCCCTTCGACAGGGGTTCGGTTCTGGTGGCGGGACCAGACTTCGGCACCGGTTCCTCTCGCGAGCACGCGGTCTGGGCCCTCATGGATTACGGATTCCGGGTGGTGATCTCCTCGAGGTTCGCCGACATCTTTCGCGGAAATTCGGGCAAGGCGGGCTTGTTGGCCGCCGAATTGGCCCAAGACGATGTGGAACTTCTGTGGAAGTTGATCGAGCAGCAACCCGGGCTGGAAATCACTGTGAATCTGCAAGATCGAAGCATTACGGCGGGAACGGTCATGTTGCCGTTCAAGATTGACGACTATACCGCGTGGCGACTTCTCGAGGGTCTTGACGATATAGGCCTTACGCTGCGGAAACAGGACGAGATCACCGAATACGAGCAGCACCGTCCGAGCTGGAAGCCGCGCACGCTGCCGGTCTGAAGTCGCGCCTGGCGAGGGTGAAATCCCTCCCAGCAAGCCCGCTTTGGGACTGTCGTACCACCGCCGGTGTGGGGCAACCTGATTGCCAATTCCGACACCAGCTATCCCTGAAATTGGGCGTGGCTCTTGGAAATAAGTGGTGTGAAGGTTTACCGTAGCTTTCAGTTGGCTCAACGAGGGCCACTGGCTTCGGAGGTTTTGCATGAACAAGGCAGAGCTCATCGACGTCCTCACGGACAAGTTGGGCACCGATCGTCGGCAGGCGACCGCCGCCGTGGAGAACGTCGTCGACACCATCGTGCGTGCCGTCCACAAGGGCGACAGCGTCACCATCACCGGCTTCGGCGTGTTCGAGCAGCGCCGCCGCGCCGCCAGGGTTGCGCGTAACCCGCGCACCGGCGAGACCGTCAAGGTCAAGCCGACGTCCGTCCCGGCATTCCGTCCAGGGGCTCAGTTCAAGGCGGTTGTGTCTGGCGCACAGCGTCTCCCATCGGAAGGTCCCGCCGTGAAGCGTGGCGCCACCGCCGCGCCGGCCAAGAAGGCCGCGGCAAAGAAGGCAGTGAAGAAGGCGGCCACGAAGGCGCCGGCCAAGAAGGCGGCCACCAAGGCGCCGGCCAAGAAGGCGGCAGCCCCCGCGAAGAAGGCGCCGGCCAAGAAGGCTGCGCCCGTGAAGAAGGCGGTCACCAAGGCGCCGGCCAAGAAGGCGGCACCCGCGAAGAAGGCGCCGGCCAAGAAGGCAGCGCCCGTGAAGAAGGCGGTCACCAAGGCGCCGGCCAAGAAGGCCGCTCCGGCCAAGAAGGCCGCCACCAAGGCCCCCGTGAAGAAGGCCGCCACCAAGGCACCCGCGAAGAAGGCCCCCGCCAAGAAGGGCCGCAAGTAGCAGCATCCCCGGATTTACTTCCGGTACAAGGCACGCCGTGGATCAATCAGATCCGCGGCGTGCCTTCGCGTGACCTATCGGTCGGCGGCCAGCGGGCTGCCGATGTGGTCGGCCGCGATCAGCTTGTCGTCGACTAGCGATAGGACCCAGGTGCTGCCCTTGCGGTTGCGGGACTTGTCCGGCCGCACGCCGTCGCGGTCGCACCACCACGCGATCAGGTCTGGAATCACCTTGCCCTGAGAGCAGATCGCCGGTATGCCGTCAGTCGTGGCGATCTCCATGATGCGTCTTCTGGCCGCACCGTGGCTGTCCGCGTACGCCTCTTCGGTCAGCGTCGGCTCGTCGAAGATCGGCACACCCAACTCCTCCGCGAGCGGCCCAATGGTCTGCTGACACCGCACCCTGGGCGCGGCGTGGACCTCGTTGGCGCCGAATGCCAAAAGCTGTCCCACCAGTGACTCGGCCTGTGCGCGGCCGTGCTTATCGAGCGGTCGCGAGCGGTCGTCGCCCTTGTACCTGGCCTTGCTGCCCGCGGTGCCGTGGCGGACGACGAGGACGGTGCGGGTGTCGGCAGGCTGTTTGACGAAGCGTCGCAGCACCTTCCGGTCATCGGCGTACTGAAGTCGCTTCATGGCGTGCGCGGTCGGCAGCCAGAGCAGTTCGTCGACCTCGCCGTTCGGGGTGAACTCTCCACCGAGTGCGCGCGCCGCCCAATAGCGCACGTGCTTCAGGCCGCTATCAATGGGATAGCTCACCGAGGCGAGCCGTCGGCCCAATTCCGCCGCGTAGCCGGTTTCCTCGGAGACCTCGCGAACCGCGGTCACCGGTTCGGTTTCACCCGGATCGACCTTGCCCTTGGGCAGCGACCAGTCGTCGTATCGGGGGCGGTGCACGACCGCCACCAAAGGTTCGGTGGTTCCGTGCATGCCGTCTTCGTCGTGGCGCCACAGCACGGCGCCGGCCGCGAAGATCGGCTTGGCGGTCCCCGACGGGGCTTTCTTCGTCACCTCAACTCCTGCAGGTCATTCGAGGACTGGGCAAACCCGTCCATCCGCCCCCCGGCGTTCGTCGAGCGAGTTATGTCACGGATGCCGGTGACGTTCCATCATCGACACCTGGTGGTCACGTACGGTCTCGCCCTCTTGCGGCGACGCGGTCCAATGTCCATCGGGACCCAGTTCCCAACACCTGGTCGTGGGATCCATGGCGGAGGTGAATACATCGTTGAGTTGGTCTGCCAAGCGCGGATCCTTCACCTGTGCCATCACCTCGACGCGACGGTCGAGATTACGATGCATCATGTCGGCGCTGCCGATCCAGAACTCATCGATGGCGCGGAAGTGAATGATTCGCGAATGTTCAAGAAACCGGCCGAGAATCGATCGCACGGTGATGTTCTCGGAGAACGTCGGCGCGCCCGGCCGTAGCGCACAGATCCCACGCACCACGACCTCGACCCGCACCCCCGCCTGCGATGCCCGGTACAACGCATCGATGACCTGCTCGTCGACCAACGCGTTGGCCTTCACCCGGATCCTCGCCTCTGCGCCGTCCTTGTGCGCGGCGATTTCGCGTTCGATCCGCTCGATGATGCCCCTGCGCACACCGTACGGAGCGACCAGCAGGTTGCGGTAGGACACCTTGCGCGAATAGCCCGTCAGCGAATTGAACAGATCCGTGAGGTCCGCACCGATGTCCGGCGAGGCGGTCAAGAGGCCCACGTCTTCGTAGAGCCGCGAGGTCTTGGGGTTGTAGTTGCCGGTCCCGATGTGGCAGTAGCGCCGAATGGTCGAGCCCTCACGGCGCACCACCAGACATGTCTTGCAATGGGTCTTGAGACCGATCAACCCGTACACCACGTGCACGCCCGCCTGCTCCAGCGCGCGAGCCCATTTGATGTTGGCCTGCTCGTCGAACCGCGCCTTGATCTCGACCAGCGCGACGACTTGCTTTCCCGCCTCTGCGGCGTCGATGAGGGCACTGACGATTGGCGAGTCGCCGGAGGTCCGGTACAGCGTCTGCTTGATGGCGAGCACGTTCGGGTCGGCGGCAGCCTGCTCGATGAAGCGCTGAACGGTCGTCGAGAAGGAGTCATATGGGTGATGCACCAAGACGTCACCGTCACGAAGCGTCGCGAAGATGCTCTTGGGTTGCTCCCGCTCACCGAAGGCGGGAGGCGTGGCGGGAACGAACGGCGGGTCCTTCAATTCGGGACGGTCGACGCCGTAGATCTGCCACAGGCACGATAGATCCAGCAGGCCAGGCACCTCGATGACGTCCCCGGGGTGGACGTCGAGTTCGCGCAGCAGAAGCTCGAGCATGTTCTCGGTCATGTCGTCGGCGACCTCGAGCCGAACGGGTGAGCCGAAGCGGCGCCGGGCGAGTTCGCGTTCCAGCGCCTGAAGCAGGTCCTCGTCGCGATCTTCCTCGACTTCGAAGTCGGCGTTTCGGGTGATCCGGAAGGCGTGATGCTCGACGATCTCCAAGCCAGGGAACAGCACCGACAGGAAGGCCGCGATCAGCTCCTCCATCGGCAGGAAACGAATGGCGGCGCCACCTTCGCGAGGACCCAATTCGACGAACCGGTCGACGTTGTCGGGCACCTTGACGCGGGCGAAGTGCTGTGTGCCGTCCTCTGGCTGCCGCACTGTGACCGCCAGATTCAGGCTGAGGCCGCTGACGAAGGGGAACGGGTGCGCAGGGTCCACCGCTAGCGGGGTCAGCACCGGGAACACCTGCTCGTGGAAGTACTTGGAGAGGCGAGAACGTTCGTCGTCGTCGAGCTGAGCCCAGGTCACCACGATGATTCCCTCGTCGGCCAGCGCGGGACGCACCGACTCCATGAACTCCTTAGCGTGCCGGCTGGCGAGCTGCTGCGTGCGTTCACCGATGCGGCGCAGCTGTTCGCGCGGCGATAGCCCGTCGGCCGAGCGCACCGAAAGACCCATCTCGTCGCGGCGTTTGAGGCCCGCGACGCGGACCATGTAGAACTCGTCGAGATTCGACGAGAAGATCGCCAGGAACTTGGCCCGCTCCAGCAGCGCCAACGACGGATCGGCGGCCAGGGCAAGCACTCTGGAGTTGAAGTCCAGCCAGCTCAGCTCACGGTTGAGGTAGCGGTCGTCGGGTAGCGCCTCTGGCTCGGAGACGTCGATCGCATCCGCGGTGGTCGCCGGCGGGGCTTCAGGCGTGCTGCCATCTGATGCCCAGCTCGCGTCGGCAGTTCGTGTCTCGGCTTCGGTCACACAGGAGATCATCCCCCATGTGCGGTCCGGCGTGCTAGGTGCCGCCCACGGTGTTCTTGGTGACCGATCCGACGCCGAGGCCCAGGGCTGTCGCGAGGTCGCCAGGGGTGTCGATGTCGCAACGCAGGCCTGGCCACGCACCCGTCAGCTCGACCGCGCCCGAATCCCGGTGTCGTCGTGCGGAATTCACGCCAAACTCGGGCGCGAGCGGCACACCGAACGCGAACAGGGCCGACGTTCCCGTGCCGTGCCTGTCGCTGACGAAGGCGCGCCGGCTTCGTCGCGCCCGTGCGATGGCCTCCGCGAGTTCACGCGGTTGAAGCGCAGGCAGATCGCCTTGCAGCACGCCGATGTTCGGGGTCTCGGCGCGGATCGCGGCCTCGGTCACCGAGATGGCATTGTTGAGCGGGTCGGGGTGGCCTTCGGGGGTGGGATCGAGGTGGACCCGTGCACCGAGCTCGCGGACGACTTTTGCGGCCACCGAGTCGGGAGTCACCACGGTGATCGACCGGACTGCCACCACGGAGGAGGCGGCGGTGATGGTGTCGACCAGCATGGCGAGGACGACGTCCTCGCGGACGTCGGGCGCGAAGGCCGCGGCGAGCCGCGTCTTCGCTGCGCTCAGCCGTTTGACCGCGATGATGAGCGCGACGTCACCCTGCCCCGTCGCTTCGCTCGCCCTGGGACCCTGCCCCGTCGCTTCGCTCGCCCTGGGACCTTCCCCCGTCGCTTCGCTCGCCCTGGGACCTTCCCCCGTCGCTTCGCTCGCCCTGGGACCTTCCCCCGTCGCTTCGCTCGCCCCGGGACCTTCCCCCGTCGCTTCGCTCGCCCCGGGACCTTCCCCCGTCGCTTCGCTCGCCCCGGGACTCGGGCTGCGCGTGCCGCTCATGGCTGCCATCCTGCCACCAGCGCGTAGCAGGCTAGATTTGTTCCCGTGGTCAAGGCAGCCGTGATGGGCTCTGGTGCGTGGGGTACGGCGTTGGCGAAGGTGCTCGCCGATGCGGGCAACGACGTCACTCTATGGTCGCGCCGCGCGGAGTTGGCCGACGAGATCAACGACACACACCGCAACGCTCGCTACATCGGTGACGTCGAGCTCCCCGCCTCGATCCGTGCCACGAGCGACGCCGCCTCTGCCCTCGACGGGGCCTGCACCGTGCTACTGGCGGTGCCGTCGCAAACGCTGCGGGGCAACCTCGAGTCGTGGCGTGACGAGATCGGCGGCGACGCCACGTTGGTGAGCGTCGCGAAGGGCGTCGAGCTGAACACCCTGCTGCGGATGAGTCAGGTGATCGTTCAGGTCACCGGGGTCGATCCGTCCCGGGTCGCCGTCGTCACCGGGCCCAACCTCGCCAGAGAGATCCTCGACGAGCAGCCGGCGGCGACCGTGGTCGCCTGTACCGACTCGGGTCGCGCCATAACACTGCAGCGTGCCCTTTCGACCGGGTACTTCCGTCCGTACACCAACTCGGATGTCGTGGGTGCCGAGATCGGTGGCGCGTGCAAAAACGTCATCGCGCTGGCCAGCGGCATGGCGGCAGGAGTTGGCCTGGGGGAGAACACTGCGGCAGCGATCATCACCCGCGGCCTCGCCGAGATCATGCGCCTGGGAATTGCGTTGGGCGCCAAGGGTGCCACGCTCGCCGGTCTGGCTGGAGTGGGGGATCTAGTCGCGACCTGCACGTCACCCCGGTCACGCAACCGGGCGTTCGGCGAGCATCTCGGCCGCGGCGGCACCATGGAGTCGGCCCTACGCGACGCTGGTGGTCACGTCGCAGAAGGTGTCACGTCGTGTCAGTCCGTACTCGCGCTGGCAGACAGCTACGACGTCGAGATGCCACTCACCGATGCCGTGAACAGGGTGTGCCACAAGGGCTTGTCGGTCGATCAGGCGGTCGCGCTGCTGCTCGGACGCAGCACGAAGCCGGAGTGACCATGAGCGGACAGTATGGCGACTCGACTCGCACCGTCAAAGCCTCTGCCTCACAAAATGTCCCGGGTCAGCCCGTAACGTCGCCTCCTCTCCCTGCGTCGGCCTACCATCTGTCCGAGGACGAATCGCGGCCTCTGGACACCTACGGGCGCAGCTCCAACCCGACCTGGCGACAGTTCGAGTCCGCGCTCGCCGACCTCGAGGGCGCCACTTCTGCGCTGTCCTTCGGATCGGGCATGGCCGCCATCACCTCGGTCCTTCGCGTGCTCGCGAAACCGGGGACGGTGCTCGTCGTGCCCGCCGACGGCTACTACCAGGTGCGCCGGTATGCCGCGGAATACCTTGCCCCGCTGGGCGTCGACGTGCGCGAGGTGTCCGCCGCAGACATGTGCGCCGCAGCCGAGTCCGCTGACGTCGTCGTGGCGGAGACACCGGTCAACCCGACGCTCGACGTCGTCGATCTGCACCGGCTGGCGCTGACCTGCCGTGGCCGGGGTGCGACGCTCGTCGTTGACAACACCACGCCTACACCGCTTGGGCAGCAACCCCTTTCCCTCGGCGCCGACGTGGTGGTGGCGAGCGCGACGAAGGCTCTCTCGGGCCACAGTGATGTGATCGCGGGATACGCCGCAAGCTGTCACGCCGAGCTCATGGCCGCCGTCGAGCGCGAAAGGCTATTGGGCGGAGCCATCCTCGGTCCGTTTGAGGCCTGGCTCGCGTTGCGGAGTCTCGGCAGTGCCGGGCTGCGGTTCGAGCGCCAGTGTCAGAACGCACTGGCGATGGCCTTCACGTTGCGCGATCACCCGGCGGTCCGCGCGGTGCGGTACCCAGGGCTGCCCGACGATCCCGCGCACGACGTGGCCTGTGCGCAGATGAAGCGTTTCGGCGGCCTGGTCGCGTTCGAACTGGCCGACGCCGCCGCCGTGCACCGACTCGTCGAGCGCAGCGACCTTGCCGTCGCCGCCACCAGTTTCGGCGGGCTTCATACCTCGGTGGATCGGCGCGCGAGGTGGGGCGATCCCGTGCCTGCCGGGTTCGCGCGCATGTCGATGGGCATCGAGGACACCGACGACCTGATCTCCGACGTCACGGCCGCGCTGGGCTGACGGTAGCCTCTCTAGGTTGTGACTGACCGCTCGAACCCCCGCGTCCGCGTGGCCGTCGTCTACGGCGGCCGCAGCTCCGAGCACGCCATCTCCTGCGTTTCCGCTGGCAGCATCCTGCGCAACCTCGACGCGGAGCGCTTCGAGGTCGTCGCCGTCGGCATCACACCCGACGGGTCCTGGGTGCTCACCGACGGTGAACACGACTCTCTCGCCATCACCGACGGCCGACTGCCCGAGGTGACCGGCGCGACGGGCACGGAGCTCGCGCTAGCGGCGGATCCCGGTCGCCGCGGCCAGCTTCTATCTCTGGGCAGCGAGCCCGGCGACGTACTCGCCGCCGTCGACGTGGTGTTCCCGGTGCTGCACGGACCATATGGCGAGGACGGCACGATCCAGGGGCTGCTCGAACTCGCGGGCGTGCCCTATGTGGGCGCCGGAGTACTGGCCAGCGCGGCGGGCATGGACAAGGAATTCACCAAGAAGCTCCTCGCCGCGGAGGGGCTGCCGATCGGCGACCAGGTGGTGCTGCGTGCGCACGACGAAACGCTGTCGCTGGACGAGCGCGAGCGACTCGGCCTCCCCGTATTCGTCAAACCCGCGCGCGGCGGATCGTCGATAGGTGTCAGCCGCGTCGCGACCTGGGACGAGCTGGCGTCCGCGATCGCGTATGCACGTCAGCACGATCCGAAGGTCATCGTGGAGGCCGCTGTAGCAGGGCGTGAACTCGAGTGCGGCGTGCTCGAGTTTCCCGACGGTCACGTCGAGGCCAGCACCGTCGGCGAGATCCGAGTGGCCGGCGTCCGCGGTCGCGAAGACGGGTTCTACGATTTCGCCACCAAGTATCTCGAAGACGCCGCCGAGCTCGACGTTCCGGCGAAGATCGACGATGAGATCGCCGACGAGATAAGGCAATTGGCGGTCAGGGCGTTTCGGGCCATCGATTGCCAGGGGTTGGCCCGTGTCGACTTCTTCCTCACCGAGGACGGGCCGGTGATCAACGAGATCAACACGATGCCCGGCTTCACCACGATCTCGATGTACCCGCGGATGTGGGCGGCCAGTGGCATCGATTACCCGACGCTGTTGGCGGCGATGGTGGATACCGCGGTGGCCCGGGGGACCGGTCTGCGCTAGCGGATCGGGCCGGGATTGGGCACGATCGCCGGCATCGACTGCCCCACCGCCGTGGAGATCCGTTGGATCGGCGTGGGTCCTGAGCCGGCGGGCAGGGTGAGGGCGATGTAGACCGGCCGGTCGACCGTGACCCAGGTCGTGCGATCCTCCCCGGGGATCCGGAACCAGTTCACGTCGTCGACGCCCTGAAGCGGGGAGCTCGCGACGAAGTCGTCGGGCCGGTCGATCCCGCACCGCAGCACGACCAGATCGCTGCCGGGCTCGGCCTCCCACGCGGCGGTGCTGGCCGGAGCGGGTGCCATCGCCTGCGCGCGGTGATAGTCGTCGAGGTCGTCGGGAAGAACGGCCATCAGCGCTCGGCAGGCATCGCTGTCGGCCTGGGGTGCGGGTGCGGCGGCGATGGCCACCGGCTGGCGCGTGGGCGTGCTCTCCCGGGTCGCCGCGACGGCGAGAACGGCGACGACCGCGCCCACGGCGATGACGATGGCCGCAACCAACAGAGTGCGCGGGGGCCCATCACGCTCGTCGTCGGGGGCGAATTCGTTCACCCCGCCAACTCTAGGTGTGGACCCCGTCGGCGATCGGGCAGGTCAGAGAACGTGTGATGCCCATGGCCTGTTGGACGCTCGGCACGACGACGGACTCCAGCTCGGACGCACTGGCGGCCTCGACGCGAATCACCACGTCATATGGGCCGGTGACGTACTCCGAAGACGACACCCCGGGCAGTGCTGCCAGCTGCTTGGCCACGACTTCGGCGCGGCCCACCTCGGTCTGAATCAGCATGAATGCCTCAACCACTCGCGCTGTCCTCCGTTTCGACTGCATAGACTCCACGCCGCAGGGGCCAAACGTACCGCAGGTCGTGCCGGTGTTCAGGACACGCAATTTCAGGGGTGACATGGCTGACGACGACCGCGGCGAGACGCTCGCGGATCTCGGTGAGTTCACGGTGATCGACCGGCTCGTCGAGGGACGGCTGCACGCGCCGATCGTGCTCGTCGGTCCCGGCGACGACGCGGCCGTGGTCACGGCGGGGGACGGCCGGATCGTGGTGTCGACCGACATGTTGGTCGAGGGCCGGCACTTCCGGCTGGACTGGTCGACGCCGCACGATGTCGGTCGGAAGGCGATCGCCCAGAATGCCGCCGACATCGAGGCAATGGGTGCGACGACCACGGCGTTCGTCGTGGCGTTCGGTGCACCGGGGGCCACGCTCGGTGACGACGCGCTCCGACTCTCGGACGGTCTGTGGGACGAGGCCCGCACGTTCGGCGCGAGCATCGTCGGAGGCGACCTAGTGGCCGCTCCCCAATGGGTGATCTCCGTGACGGCGCTCGGTGACCTCGAGGGTAGGGTGCCCGTACTCCTCGGCGGTGCGCGGCCCGGTGACTTGGTGGCCGTCATTGGCGATCTCGGTCGTTCAGCCGCGGGATATGCACTGTGGCTCAAAGACATTCATGACTTCGACGGGCTACGCCGGAGCCACCTGGTGCCGGCCGTGCCATACGGCCAGGGGCGCATGGCGGCCGACGCCGGTGCGACGGCGATGACCGACGTCTCGGACGGGTTGCTCGCCGACGTCCGCCACCTCGCCGATGCCTCCGCGGTGGGCGTCGATCTGTTGCGGGAGGCGCTGGCTGCCGACCACGGTGCCGTCGCCGGTGCGGCCACCGCGACGGGGGAGGACCCGTGGGCCTGGGTGCTGGGCGGCGGCGAGGATCACGCCCTCGTCGCGACGTTCCCCGGTGCGGTCCCCGACGGCTGGCGAACGGTCGGCCGCGTGGTGGAGGGACCGGCTCGGGTGCTGGTCGACGGGGCCGAGTGGACCGGCGACACGGGATGGCAGTCCTTCTAGGATTCAGGACTTGAGCTTGAGCAACGCCTCTGCGTTCCGGTGGCCGACGAGGCCGCGCGTCTCCTCGTATATTGCTGCCGTATCCATGAATCGGCCCGCGACCTCTGAGGATTCGTAGGGGTAGTCGACTGAGAACATCACTCGGCGCTCGCCCAACGCGGCCAGAGCTGCCTGCAACGGAACGTCATCGCATTGTCCCGACGTCGTCACCGAGAAGTTGTCCTTCAGATAGTCCGACGGGTTGCGCTGCACCCGGCGGTCGGTCGAGGTGAACCGGTATCGGCTGTCGAGGCGCCACAGCATGTACGGCAGGGTCTCACCCATGTGGCCGAGGATCACCTGGGCCCGCGGAAAGCGATCGAACACGCCGGTGACGATCAGCCGTAGGGCATGGGTGGCGGTCTCCGTCGTCCACTCCCACGTGGGTTTCGCGAGCTCGGGAACGCCGTCGAAGACGTACGGCAATTGGAATGAATCGCCGGGGTGCAGGTAGAGCGGTACGTCGAGGTCCTGCAGGCGTTCCCAGAACACGTCATGGCGTGTGTCGTCGAGATAGACGCCGTTGGTGTGGTCGTTGATCATCGCACCGCGAAAGCCTAGGCCGACGCAACGCTCGAGCTCGTCGGCTGCCGCGCCAGGATCCTGCATGGCCAGGTGGGCGAATCCGGCGTATCGATCGGGCTGGTTCGCGACGACTTCCACCAGTGCATCATTGGCCTCGGCGGCCAGTCGAGTTGCCGTTGCGGCATCGGGCTCGATCTGCACTCCGGGTCCGGAGATCGAGAGCACCGCCATGCGCACCCCGCCGCGGTCCATCTCGGACAGCCTCTCCTCGCCAAAATCCGAGAGCCTGCGGATCAATGTCGTGCGCACCTCGGGTGGTACCTGGGGAATTCCGCGCGAGAGGTAGTCGAGGAAGGAGGGGATGATGAAGTGCTCCTCCAAGGCGACATTGGTTGCCTGCGTTGTCATGTGGGCCTTCCGGTTGGTACCGCGTGCTGGTGTCAGAGCTCGAACACTTGGCCGTCCTTCGCGACGGTGGCCTTGCCCGAGTAGTTCTTCTTGATTTCGTCGAGCCATTGCGCGTCGGGCAGATCGGCGGGTTGATAGTGACTGAGAATCACGTGCTTCGCATTGGCGGCTGCCGCGACTTCACCGACCTGCTCGGCCGAAGTGTGCGAACTCTGCAGATAGTTGGGGGGAAACCTGTTGTGCCAGTAGGCGTCGTCCAGACTGAACTCGGCCTCGTGGACCAAGATGTCGGTGTCCTTGGCGAGGAGGATCAGGTTGTCGGACTTGGTGGTGTCGCCCGAGAAGGTCACCGACACAGCGGGTTTCTTGATGTCGAATCGGAAGGCAAACGCCGGGTAGACGTCGTAGTGCGAGACGAGAGTTGCAGTGACGGCGACGTTGTCGTCTTCCGTCACCGGGAAGGGTTGCATGTTCGGCGATCGATTGAGGTAGTCCGATCCTGGTGGCACCGCGATCTCGGTGACCGTCATGAGGCCCTCGATGTCGCGGATACCTTGGTCGCGAATCAAGACGTTGCCGGTGTACGCGAACGCGTTGTTCAGCGACTCGGTCATCGCGGCCAGGCCCGGAGTGGGATTGGTGGGGTTGACCGTGGGCGGGCTCGGATTGCCGACTTCGCTTACGGGCAGGCCGCCGGCTGGACCGGGTCCGTAAATCAGCACAGGTGGCTGGCCGGGCTTGGCTTGGTTGCCACCGGAGAGGAAGAAGCTGTAGTAATCGACGATGTGGTCGGCATGCAGATGGGTAATGAACAACTTCGTGATGCCGCCGAATTGCAGGCCCGCATTGGTGAATCCGTTGAACGAGCCGAGGCCACAGTCGATCACGTAGAGGTCGCTGCCTATCTTCAACGTCGACGAGATGCCGAACCGGTCTGGGGTCGGCGGCGGACCGGCTGCGACGCCGACGGTGATCAGCGCATTTTCGGGCAGTGCAGCAGGGGACTTCGGGAGTTCCGAGGACTGTGGGGATTTGGCCGAACTGCGCGCCGATGTGCCGAGGAGGCCTGCGCCGACGGCGGCTGAACCGGCTGCGAGGGCGGCCCTCCTGGACATCGCTGAATCACACATTGACGTCTACACCCCCGAGAGCTCGACCGAGATCCGGCCCGATGGAACCGGGCGAGGAAATGTTCGTGCGACTCACCACATATATACCGTTTGTTGCCGTCGCGGGGCACTACGTTGACGTTTCGTGACTGCACGCCCGCTTCCGGAACTCGTCGAGGAGGGTTGGGCGAAAGCCCTCGAGCCCGTCACCGACCAGGTTGCCCAGATGGGTGAATTCCTCCGGTCCGAAATCGCGGCGGGACAGCGCTATCTGCCCGCCGGGGAGAACGTGCTGCGCGCCTTCACCTTTCCCTTCGAGGCAGTGCGGGTGCTCATCGTCGGGCAGGATCCGTACCCGACGCCCGGGCACGCGGTCGGGCTCAGCTTCTCGGTTGCGCCCGAGGTGCGTCCGCTACCGCGCAGCCTTGACAACATCTTCAAGGAGTACGCCACGGACCTGGGCCACCCTGCGCCGAGTCGAGGCGACCTGACGCCGTGGTCCGAGCGCGGCGTGATGATGCTCAACAGGGTGTTGACGGTCCGCGCGGGCACCCCGGCATCACACCGCGGCAAGGGCTGGGAAGCCGTGACCGAATGTGCAATCCGCGCTCTGGTGGACAGACCACAGCCATTGGTCGCGGTGTTGTGGGGGCGCGACGCCTTGACGCTCAAGCCGATGTTGACGGGCGCGCATTGCGCCGCCATTGAGTCAGTGCATCCCTCGCCGCTGTCGGCGTCGCGTGGGTTCTTCGGATCACGGCCGTTCAGCCGGGCGAACGAACTCCTCGCGCAGATGGGCGCCGAACCGATCGACTGGCGACTGCCCTAGGGATCCGTATCGCCGAGTCTGCTGTGAGATCTCGATTCGACGCGTCAGCGTGATCTCACCGCGGTGTCGAGTCGAGGGTGCGTGTAGCGGCAGATCAGCCGCGGCTTACCTTGCCCGCCTTGATGCACGACGTGCACGCGTTGATGCGCTTCTTGTTGCCACCGGGACGAGACACGGCGTGCACCGTCTGGATGTTCGGATCCCACCTGCGGTTGGTCCGACGATGGGAGTGCGACACCGACTTGCCGAAGCCGGGGCCCTTTCCGCAGACATCGCAAACCGCAGCCATGTGAAACTCCTTGATCGGTACTGGGGGGCCAACGACCGCAACGCGGGTGACCCGACAACCTGACCAGGATACCGGCCACCGCTGGGATCGCCAAAACGACGTCCACCGGTGCGGAACCTCGTCGATGGCCTCGACTGTTTCAGGGCGGTGTCAGGCGAAGTCGCTAGGCTGACCGGCACGTAGCCGCGTTGGGTCGAGGGAGAGGCGGTTGGGCATGTCGACACGTCGGCTCGACGCCACCGCCCTGCAGGAGTGGGCCCACACGGCCGTCACACACCTCATCGCGCGCACCGACGAGATCAACAGGCTGAACGTGTTCCCGGTCGCCGATGCGGATACCGGTACCAACATGCTCTTCACCATGCGTGCCGCTGGCGCCAGAACCGAAGTGCTTCGCGAGGCCGACGTGGCCGACGTCGCCGCCGCGCTCGCCGAGGGTGCTCTGCAGGGCGCGCGCGGGAACTCCGGGGTGATCCTCTCGCAGATCCTCCGCGGGCTGGCCGACGCCGCCGCCGGTGCCGCCGAGGAACGCAGCGGCGTGCTCGCCGACATCGACGGGCCACTCCTGGCCTCCGCACTGAGACACGCCGTGGTGCTGGCGGACGCCTCGGTCGGTGAGAGCGTGCCGGGAACCATCGTCTCGGTCCTGGCCGCCGCCGCCGGCGCCGCCGAGCATGCGGTGAACGACCGCACGGACGTCGCGGACGTCGTCGCGGTGGCGTCGGACGCCGCGGTGATCGCGCTCGAGAAGACCCCTCAGCAGCTGGACGTGCTGGCCGAAGCTGGTGTGGTCGACGCGGGCGGGCGGGGGCTCCTCGTCCTGCTCGACGCGCTGACCGCCACCCTCACCGGGCACGTTCCACACCGGGTTGCCTACGAGCCATCGGCGATCGTCCCGGCCTCGGCGGACATCTCGGTCGTCGCGCCGCCGCAGTTCGAGGTGATGTACCTCCTCGACGACTGTGAGCACGAGGGTCTCGAACTGATCCGGTCGCGCCTCGAGCAGCTCGGCGAGTCGGTCACCATCGCCGCATCGGGAACCGGCGGCCGATATTCCGTGCACGTCCACGCCGACGATGCGGGCGGCGCCGTCGAGGCGGGTCTGGACGTCGGCACTCTCAGCCGCATCCAGATCACCGCGTTGACCGGCGCGGGCGGGCACCCGTCGGGCGGCTGGACCCGCGACCGCGCGGTGCTCGCGATCGTCGACGGCGATGGCGCCAAGGCACTGTTCGAGGGGGAGGGTGCGCACGTGCTGTGTCAGGATGCGGACGCCGCAGTCAGTGCCAAGCAACTGCTGCGCGCCCTCGTCGACGCAGGCGCCGCGCAGATCATGGTCCTCCCCAACGGCTACGTCGCCGCCGAGGAACTGGTTGCCGGATGCACCGCGGCGATCGGTTGGGGCATTGACGTCGTGCCGGTGCCGGCGGGCTCGATGGTGCAGGGCCTCGCCGCGCTGGCGGTGCATGACGCCGCCCGGCAAGCGGTCGACGACGGCTACACCATGGCGCGCGCCGCCGCGGGTGCCCGTCGCGGGTCGGTGCGGGTGGCAGAGGAGGAGGCACTGACGTGGGCGGGGACGTGCAATCCGGGTGACGGCCTCGGTATCTCGGGCGACGAGGTGCTGATCGTCGGGAAGGACGTGACCGCAGCGGGCGCCGGTCTCATCGACCTGCTGCTCAGCTCGGGCGGTGAACTCGTCACGGTCCTGACGGGCGCGGGTGTCGATCCGGCGGTGGGGGTCGCACTTCAGGACCACGTACATCAGCATCACCTCGGCGCCGAGTTGGTGACCTACCACACGGGCCATCGTGGCGACGCGTTGTTGATCGGGGTGGAGTAGACGTGGTTGCGCTCACCGACAGCCTGGACCGGGTCATCGGCGCCAAGTCTGCCGGGCCACTCGAGGAGCATTTCGGCATCCGCACCGTTGACGATCTGCTGCGCCACTACCCGCGCAGCTATAGCCAGGGCATGTCGGTGCTCGACGAGGGCTGGGAGCCGCCAGAGGAAGGGGAGCACGTCACCTTCGTGGACTCGATCGCCAAGGCCGACGTCCGCTGGACCAATCGGCAGCCCAAGCGCGAATTCCTTATCATCACCCTCGCCAACCGCAAGCCCAAGGTCACGGCCACCTTCTTCAACGCCAAGTTCTCGAAGAAGATCCTCACCACGGGTACCCGTCTGATGCTGTCCGGCGAAGTCGGATTCTTCAACGGCACCATGCAATTGACGCACCCGGCGTTCCTGATCTTGGAAGGTACGGGTCAGGGCAAGGGCAGCAAATCGCTGGCGAAGATCGCCGAGACGTCGAAACAAGCCGAGGGTGAGGTGCTGCTCTCGGCGTTCGAGCGGGACTTCTTTCCCATCTACCCGGCGTCCGCGAAGGTGCAGAGCTGGGACATCTACGCGTGTGTCCGGCAGGTCCTCGACGTCCTGGATCCCGTCGAAGATCCGCTGCCCGAATCGATTCTGCACCAATGGAATCTGATGTCGGAGGACGAGGCGCTGCACGCCATCCACCTGGCCGAGTGCGAAGAGGACCGGGAGCGGGCGCGCGAACGGCTGGCCTTCGACGAGGCAGTCGGTCTGCAGTGGGCTCTAGTCGAACGCAGGCACGGCGAACTGAGCCAGACCGGTCCGTCCGCACCGCCGCGGCGCGACGGGCTGGCAGCGGCGTTGGGACGGCAGTTGCCGTTCGAGCTCACGGCGGGTCAGCACCAGGTCCTCGACGTATTGTCGACCGAACTCGCCGACACCAAGCCGATGCACCGGATGCTGCAGGGTGAAGTGGGATCGGGAAAGACCATCGTCTCCCTGCTGGCCATGGCGCAGATGGTCGACGCCGGTTATCAGTGCGCGCTGCTCGCACCGACGGAAGTCCTTGCGGCCCAACATGCCCGGTCCATCCAGCAGGTTCTCGGTCCGCTCGCGATGGCAGGTCAGCTAGGCGGTCCTGAGCACGCGACGAGGGTGGCGTTGCTCACCGGCTCCATGACCGCGCAGCAGAAGCGTCAGGTCCGCGACGAGGTGGCAGGCGGCGAGGCGGGCATCGTCATCGGCACGCACGCGCTCCTGCAGGACGCGGTGGAGTTCGGCAATCTCGGCATGGTCGTCGTGGACGAGCAGCACCGCTTTGGCGTAGAGCAGCGGGATCGACTGCGGGCCAAGGCTGTTGACGGCATCACCCCGCATCTGCTGGTGATGACGGCGACTCCGATCCCGCGCACCGTAGCCCTGACGGTGTACGGCGACCTGGAGACGTCGGTGCTGCGCGAGCTGCCCCGCGGCAGGCAACCGATCGCCACCAACGCCATCTTCATGGGGGAGAAGCCCGCGTGGGTGCAGCGGGCCTGGCAGCGCATCGTCGAGGAGGTCCGCGTCGGCAGGCAGGCCTACGTCGTCGCATCCCGCATCGACGAGAACGACGGCGCCGGCAAGGGTTCGGGCAAGAAGTCTGCCGCCAAGGAGTCCGGCCCGCCGACCGCCACCGTTGTCGACTTGTTCGAGCACCTTGGCAACGGCCCGCTTCGAGACATGCGGCTCGGCCTGATGCACGGCAGGTTGTCCGGGGACGAGAAGGACGCCGCCATGATGGCCTTCCGTGCGGGCGACATCGACGTGCTGGTGTGCACCACCGTCATCGAGGTCGGTGTGGACGTGCCCAACGCGACGGTGATGTTCGTCATGGACGCCGACCGTTTCGGCATCAGCCAGTTGCACCAATTGCGCGGGCGCATCGGCCGCGGCGAGCACCCCAGCCTGTGTCTGCTGGCCACCAACCTGCCGGAGGGCTCCAAGGCCGGTGCGCGGCTCAAGGCCGTCGCCTCCACGCAGGACGGATTCGTGCTCGCCGACCTCGACCTCGAGGAGCGCCGGGAGGGCGACGTGCTTGGCCACAGCCAGTCCGGCAGGCCCATCACGCTGCGACTGCTGTCACTGGCCGAGCACCGCGAGATCATCGAGGCAGCGCGGGCGTTCGCCGAGTCGGTCTACGACGCCGACCCCCGACTGCTCGAACATCGCGGAATCGCGGTGTTGGCTGCGCCGTTCGCCGAGAGCGAGCGCGTCGAATACCTGGACAAGGCGTGAGAAGACCCATCTGGCCGATCATGGCGGTGGTGCTGGCCATCGCGGTCGCCGTTCAGGTGTCGATGGCCAGTGGCCGCACCGACCGGTACGTCGCCGACGCGGAGGTGCCCACCGTCGCACCCGGTGTCGACGTCCTCGTCGGCATCGCCCTGGTTCCGGCGCGTGTGCGCGGACACGACTATCGCCGCGCCGCCTTCGGCGATGCCTGGAGTGACGACACCACCGCGCCAGGCGGACACAACGGCTGTGACACCCGTAATGACATCCTCGACCGCGACCTCGTCCAGAAGACGTTCACGGCAATCACCCGCTGCCCGACCGCGGTCGCTACCGGCACCCTCTACGATCCGTACACCAACGACGTGGTCGCCTTCACCAGAGGCAACCAAATCGGGGCCGCCGTGCAGATCGACCACCTGGTCCCACTGGCGCTGGCGTGGGACCTGGGCGCCAAGGATTGGACCGATCAGATGCGGCGACGGTTCGCCAACGATCCGGCGAACCTGTTGGCCGTCGGCGGTCGGGCAAACCAGGACAAGGGTGACGCCGAACCCGGCGACTGGATGCCGCCCAACCATGCCTTCTGGTGCCAGTACGCCGTGCAGTTCGCCGCGGTGCTGCGGGGCTACGCCTTGCCGATCGACCAACGCTCCGCGGTAGTGCTGCGCGACGCCGCGTCGACCTGCCCGACGACCTAAGGCCCGGTGTAGGTGGCCGGGTCGGGCCGGAAGCGGGTGCCCTCGTCGAGTCCGTTCAGCGCGTCCATGTGCTCGGACGCGAGCTCGAACTCGAACACGTCTGCGTTCTCGACGATGCGATCCGGCGTGGCCGAGCGGGGGATGACGACGTTACCGAGCTGCAGGCTCCACCGAATCAGGACCTGGGCGGGCGACTTGCCGTACTCCGCGGCCACCGACGTCACGGTCGGGTTGTCGAGTAGGCGCCCGACGCCGAGGGGGCCGTAGGCCTCGGTGACGATGTCGTGTTCGGCGTTGGCGGCACGCATCTCGGCCTGGTTGAGCAGCGGATGCAGCTCGATCTGGTTGATCGTTGGCGCCACGAATGACAACTCGACGACGTTGGACAGGTCCTCGGCGGAGAAGTTGCAGACGCCGATCGACTTGACCAGCCCATCCTCCCGCAGCTTCATCAGACCACCCCAGCTGTGCATGTAGACGCCGGGATCGCCCGCCGGCCAATGGATCAGATAGGCATCGACGTAGTCCATGCCGAGCCGTTCGAGGCTGGCATTGCACGCATCCGTGGCGGCACGAAAGCCCTGATCGGCGGTGGCCAGCTTCGTGGTCACGAAGATCTCCGCCCGCGGGACACCCGACGCCGCGACGGCGCGGCCCACCGCGGCCTCGTTGCCGTAGGCGGCCGCCGTGTCGATCAGCCGGATGCCGATCTCGAGTGCGGTCGAGACAGCGCGCTCGGTCTCGGCGTCCGTCAACTCGCCCACGCCTATGCCGAGTGCGGGGATGCTGTTGTCGTCGTTGAGGGCCACGTTCGGAATCGCTGCCGCCGAGGTCATGTCACCTACCCTGTGAAGTTGAAGGTTCGTGGATCGGGACCCAGCCGTGTGCCGTCCTCGAGCGAGGCGATGGATGTCATGTCCTGCTCGCTGAGCTCGAAATCGAACACGTCGAAGTTGCTCGCAATCCTGGCGGGGTTCACCGATTTCGGGATGACGATATTACCGAGCTGGACATGCCACCTAATCAGAACTTGTGCTGGCGTTTTGCCGTGAGCCTCGGCAATGCCGACCACGGTAGCTTGCTCCAGCAGCGAGCCCTGGCCCAACGGGCTCCACGCCTCCGTGGCGATGCCCAGCGTCGCGTGCAGCTCCCGCAGCTCAGCCTGCGGAAGCAAAGGATGAAGCTCGATCTGATTGACAGCTGGCACGATCCCCGTCTCGTCGATCAGGATCTTGAGGTGTTCTGACTCGAAGTTGCTGACACCGATCGAGCGAACGCGGCCCCGTTCGCGCAGGTGAGCGAACGCCCGGAAGGTGTCGACGTAGGCGTTCACCATGGGCATCGGCCAGTGAACGAGGTAGAGGTCCAGGTAGTCGACCCCCAGCTTGTCCAGGCTCTCGTCGAATGCCCGCAGCGTCTTGTCGTACCCCTGCTCGGAATTCCACAACTTGGTCACAACGAACACGTCGTCGCGGGTAATGCCCGAGGAAGCGGCACCCGCAAGGGCCAGACCCACCTCCGTTTCATTGCCGTATGCCGCGGCCGTGTCGACGTGGCGATAGCCTGCGTCCAGTGCGGCACTCACGGCCCGCTCGGTGTCGCCCGCGGGGGTTTGCCAAACGCCCAACCCGATGGCGGGTACGGAATTACCGTCGTTCAGCGAGATCGAGGGAACCGCAGGGTTCGGAGGAGAAGCCATGACGAGAAGTCTGCCAGTCCAAGTTCCGCCCACGGGACCCGCCGCAGCAGTTGCGCACGACGAGGTGGGTCGACCCGGTCGTGGACGGCTCGCGGTGCTCAACGCCACCAGCGATGTGATGCTGCGCCTGCTTCCGCGCCTGCCCGACCCCGTCAAGCGCCTTCTGCTCGGCCGTCGCACCGTGACGATCGATGGCAACACCCTCGACACGACACTGCAGTTCATGCTCGCCGCGCAGAGTTCGGCGGGCATCAACGGTCTGGTCGCGAGCAGCGACGTCACCGTCGCCAGGTCCCAGCTGCGGAAGCTCTCGGCCATGATCGACGCGGGTATCGCCGTGGGGGTCAGGGATCTGTCTATTCCCGGTCCCGCCGGCACGATTCCGGTTCGGCACTACACACCGGTCAACACCGTGCCGGTCGGCTCCTCGCGCGAGCGCTCGTCGGGCCGATCAGAACCGCTGCTGGTCTTCTTCCACGGCGGCGGTTTCGTCGTCGGCGATCTCGACACCCACGACGGACTATGCCGGCTGATGTGCCGCGACGCCGGGGTCCACGTCCTGGCGGTCGACTACCGGCTTGCGCCGGAACATCCCGCGCCGGCCGCCATCGACGACTGTTACGCCGCGTACCGCTGGGCGCTGGAGCATGCCGCCGAACTCGGCGCCGACGCGTCCCGGGTGGCCGTCGGCGGTGACAGTGCGGGCGGCAACCTCTCTGCGGTGGTGTCACGGCTGGCGCGCAACGATGGGGTCCCCCTGCCCGCCCTGCAAATGCTGCTCTACCCGGCTACCGACTTCGCCAACGACACCAGGTCCAAGACCCTCTTCGCTGACGGCTTCTTCCTGACCAAGAAGGACATGGACTGGTTCAGGGCCAATTACCTGGCCGGTTCCACGCTCGGCGCCACCGACCCGCTGATCTCGCCGTTGCTGGCCGATGATCTCTCCGAACTGCCTGCTGCGATGGTGTTCACCGGGGGCTTCGATCCATTGCGCGACGAAGGCAATCAGTACGCGGATGCACTCGCCGCCGCGGGCGTCGCCGTCGATCACCGGCAGTTCGGGTCGGTGGTGCACGCCTTCGCCAATTTCTTCCCGCTCGGGGGGGCCAGCGCGACCGCCACCGCAGAGATCGTCTCGGCGCTACGGGCACACCTGAGCCGGGGCTGACGGAGCCGCTGAAGGTCGCCGGTACCCTAGTGCCGTGGCCACGAAATCCAAGAAGACCCCCAGCTACGACCTGAAGGCTGCGGACCGCAGGCGCAACGTGATGATCCAGGTCGGGCTCACCGCCATCGTGGTCAT
The DNA here is from genome assembly GCF_006439015.1 of Mycolicibacterium hodleri. Taxonomy (GTDB): domain Bacteria; phylum Actinomycetota; class Actinomycetes; order Mycobacteriales; family Mycobacteriaceae; genus Mycobacterium; species Mycobacterium hodleri_A. Next base: position 568,395 of record NZ_RCZG01000001.1, read on the forward strand.
CTTCGCCGTGGTCCTCGTGGTCTACATCGTCACCTCCGGCAGCAGCAAGCCCACAGGTGGTGAGGCGAAAGCGATCCGCGTGGCCACGAGCAACGTGATCACCAAGGAGGGGACCACCGAGCCGAAGGCAGTGGTTTCGCTCTACGAAGACTTCCTCTGCCCCGTCTGTGGCAATTTCGAGCAGCAGTTCGGCCCCACCATCAGCAAGCTGATCGACGGCGGTGCCATAGCCACCGACTTCTACATGGTCGCGATCCTGGACCGGCCGTCGAACCAGAACTACTCGTCCCGCGCGGCAGCGGCTGCCTACTGCGTCGCCGACGAGGACACCACCCCGGACAAGCAAGCGTTCCGCCGGTTCCACGCCGCGATGTACGCCCAGCAGCCGAGTGAGACCGGCACGACGTTCCCCACCAACGCCCAGCTGATCGAAACCGCGCGCCAGGCAGGCGTGGCAGGCGGCGTTGCGGACTGCATCAACAACGCCCGCTACCTCGACATGGTCGACGGCCTGGCCGCCGCGACCTCCGTTACCGGCACGCCGACGGTGCGGATCAACGGTGAGGACTACAAGTTCTCCACGCCCGACGCCCTGGTGGCCAAGATCAAGGAAATCGTCGGCGATGTACCAGGGTTGGCCACCGCCCCCGCGGCGCCCGCACCCACGCCTGAGCCCGCGGCCCCAGCCCCCGCTGCGCCGTGAGCGTCGCGGCTGCGGACGAGACCGCGTCGGCCGCGCCGGCGGGAGACGGTTCGTCGGGACGGGTCCCGCTGGCCAGCGCCCTGTGGGTCCTGGTCGCCGGCGTCATCGGTTTGACCGCGGCGGTCACGCTCACGATCGAGAAGATCAAGCTGCTGCAAAACCCCGCGTACGTCCCGTCCTGCAGCATCAACCCGGTGCTGTCGTGTGGCTCGGTAATGGTCACTCCGCAAGCGGCGGCATTCGGTTTCCCCAACCCTCTGATCGGCATCGCGGCGTTCGCGGTCGTCGTGGTGATCGGCGTGCTCGCTATCGCGAAAGTTGCTCTGCCGCAATGGATATGGGCAGGCCTTGCGGTCGGAACCCTGCTCGGCGTGGTCTTCGTGCACTGGCTGATCTATCAGAGCCTGTACGTCATCGGGGCCCTGTGCCCGTACTGCATGGTGGTGTGGGCGGTCACCATTCCGTTGTTCGTCGTGACCTCGTCGGTTGCGCTTCGGCCGTTGGCGGGCAAGGGATCTGGCGGGATCGGACGCTTCGTCCATCAGTGGCGCTGGTCGCTCGTCGTGCTCTGGTTCACCGCGCTGCTCCTGCTGATCTTGGTCCGCTTCTGGGATTATTGGTCGACGCTGATCTAGGCCGGAGCGGGCCGGGGGCGAGTTAAGGTAGCGCGTGATCTCCAAACTGTTGGTGGCCAACCGCGGTGAGATAGCGATTCGGGCGTTTCGCGCGGCCTATGAGATGAACATCGCGACGGTTGCGGTGTACCCGTATGAGGACCGCAACTCGCCGCACCGGCTCAAGGCCGACGAGTCCTATCAGATCGGCGAGCCGGGGCACCCCGTCCGTTCCTACCTGTCGATCGACGAGATCATCCGCGTCGCGCGTGACGCAGGCGCAGATGCGGTGTATCCGGGATACGGCTTCCTGTCCGAGAACCCGGAACTCGCGTCCGCGTGTGTGGAGGCGGGCATCACCTTCGTGGGCCCCGGTGCTCACGTGTTGGAGCTGACCGGGAACAAGGCGCGGGCTATCGACGCGGCGCGGGAAGCTGGCCTGCCAGTGCTGACGTCCTCGGCGCCGTCGGCGTCGGTCGACGAACTCGTCGCCGCATCCGCGGACATGGACTTTCCGTTGTTCGTCAAGGCGGTGTCCGGCGGCGGTGGCCGCGGCATGCGACGCGTCACCGATTCCGACGCCTTGCCCGAGGCGATCGAGGCGGCTAGTCGCGAGGCCGAGTCGGCGTTCGGCGACGCCAGCGTGTACCTCGAGCAGGCGGTACTGAACCCGCGGCACATCGAGGTGCAGATCCTCGCCGATCAGGTCGGCAACGTCATCCATCTCTTCGAGCGTGACTGCAGCGTGCAGCGGCGCCATCAGAAGGTGATCGAGCTCGCGCCGGCGCCGAACCTGTCAGAGGAGTTGCGGACCAAGATCTGCGGGGACGCGGTCGCCTTCGCGCGGCAGATCGGCTATTCGTGTGCGGGCACCGTCGAGTTCCTGCTCGACGAACGCGGCAACCACGTCTTCATCGAGCTGAATCCGCGCATCCAGGTCGAGCACACCGTCACAGAGGAGATCACCGACGTCGACCTCGTAGCGAGCCAGCTGCGCATCGCCGCGGGGGAGACGCTGGCGGATCTGGGGCTCAGCCAGGATTCGATTCGGGTGCGGGGCGCAGCCATGCAGTGCCGCATCACCACCGAGGATCCAGCCAAGGGTTTCCGGCCCGACACCGGCCGGATCACCGGTTACCGGTCTCCGGGCGGGGCGGGCATCCGGTTGGACGGTGGCACCACCCTGGGTGCGGAGATCGGCGCGCACTTCGACTCGATGCTGGTCAAGATGACGTGCCGGGGTCGGGACTTCTCGACTGCCGTCACGCGTGCCAGGCGTGGGCTTGCCGAATTCCGCATCCGCGGGGTGTCGACGAACATTCCGTTCTTGCAGGCGGTGGTCGACGATCCCGACTTCCGCGCAGGGCGCGTCACGACGTCGTTCATCGACGAGCGTCCTGCGCTGCTCACCGCGCACGCCTCGGCCGACCGCGGTACGAAGATGCTGAACTACCTCGCCGAGGTCACCGTCAACTCGCCGTACGGCGGCCGCGAGCGGGTATATCCCCAGGACAAGCTGCCCGATGTGGACGTGCACGACGTCGAGTCGCCCCCGCCACCTGGCAGTAGGCAGCGGCTCATCGAGCTGGGCCCCGAGGGTTTCGCGGCGTGGCTGCGGGATTCGCCTGCGGTGGGCGTCACCGACACCACCTTCCGCGATGCGCACCAGTCGCTGCTGGCGACCCGGGTGCGGACCTCCGGTCTGGTGACGATCGCGCCGTACATCGCGAGGATGACTCCCGAGCTGTTGTCGCTCGAGTGTTGGGGCGGGGCGACTTACGATGTGGCGCTTCGGTTTCTGAAGGAAGACCCGTGGGAGCGGCTGGCCGCGTTGCGGGAGGCGGTCCCCAACATCTGCCTGCAGATGCTGCTGCGGGGCCGCAACACCGTTGGCTACACCCCCTACCCGGAGGTCGTCACCTCGGCCTTCGTGCACGAGGCAACGGCTACCGGCATTGACGTCTATCGGATCTTCGACGCGCTCAACAACGTCGAGTCGATGCGCCCGGCCATCGATGCCGTCCGCGAAACCGGTTCTGCCGTAGCAGAAGTCGCCATGAGCTACACCGGCGACCTGTCGGATCCGGCCGAGACGCTCTACACGTTGGACTACTACCTGAAGCTGGCCGAGCAGATCGTCGACGCCGGCGCCCACGTCCTGGCCATCAAGGACATGGCGGGCCTACTGCGGGCGCCTGCGGCGACGACCCTGGTCTCGGCGTTGCGCAGCCGGTTCGACCTGCCGGTGCACGTGCACACCCACGACACGCCCGGCGGTCAGTTGGCGACCTACACCGCGGCGTGGCAGGCGGGTGCCAGCGCGGTCGACGGGGCAGCGGCACCGTTGGCGGGCACCACGAGTCAGCCGTCGCTGTCCTCCATCGTCGCCGCGGCCGCGCACACCCGCTATGACACCGGTTTGTCGTTGCGTGCGGTGTGCGATCTGGAGCCGTACTGGGAGGCGCTGCGGAAGGTATACGCGCCGTTCGATGTTGCAGCGTCCGGGCCACCATTTCCCACCGGTCGGGTGTACAGCCACGAGATCCCCGGCGGGCAGCTGTCCAATCTGCGGCAGCAGGCGATCGCACTCGGTCTCGGCAATCGGTTCGAGGACGTCGAGAACGCGTACGCCGGTGCCGACCGGGTGCTCGGCCACCTGGTCAAGGTCACGCCGTCGAGCAAGGTCGTCGGCGACCTTGCGCTGGCCCTCGTGGGTGCCGGTATCACGGCCGACGAGTTCGCCGCCGATCCGGCGCGCTTCGACATCCCCGACTCGGTCATCGGGTTCCTGCGCGGCGAACTGGGCGACCCGCCCGGTGGCTGGCCGGAGCCGCTGCGCACCAAGGCGCTGGCGGGGCGCTCGCCCGCCAAGCCGACCACGGAACTCAGCACCCAGGACGAGGCGCTGCTCGGCCAACCGGGCCCGACCCGCCAGCGGATCCTGAACCGGCTGCTGTTTCCGGGTCCGACAAAGGAATTCGAGGCGCACCGCGAGATCTACGGAGACACCTCGCGGCTATCGGCCAACCAGTTCTGGTACGGGCTACGCCACGGCGACGAACACCGCATTCAGATCGACCGCGGCGTCGACCTGATCATCGGGCTCGAGGCGATTTCTGAGCCCGACGAGCGCGGCATGCGCACCGTGATGTGCATTCTCAACGGGCAACTGCGACCGGTCGTGGTCCGCGACGAGAGCATCGCCGAAACCGTGCCTGCCGCCGAGAAGGCGGACCGAACCAACGCGGATCACGTCGCCGCACCGTTCGCCGGGGTCGTCACCGTCAACGTCGCCGCCGGCGATCAGGTCGACGCCGGCCAGACCATCGCCACCATCGAGGCCATGAAGATGGAAGCGGCGATCACCGCTCCCAAGCAGGGCACCGTCGACCGCGTCGCCGTATCGGCCACCGCACAGGTAGAAGGTGGCGACCTCCTCGCCGTGATCTCGTCGGCGCTGGGGGTCCCCCCGCTTGCGGGCAGGAGCGAAGCGACCGGGGAATCAGGTTCGGCGGGCAGGAGCGAAGCGACCGGGGAATCAGGTTCGGCGGGCAGGAGCGAAGCGACCGGGGAATCAAACTGACCCGAATCGTCGGCGGTCGGTTCGGCGGCCGCCGCATCGCGGTGCCGCAGGGTCGGTCGGGGCGGGGCACCCGTCCCACGACGGACCGGGTGCGCGAGTCGCTGTTCAACGTGTTGGCAGCGCGTCTCGATTTCGATGGCGTGGCGGTCCTCGACCTCTATGCGGGTTCGGGAGCGCTTGGCCTGGAGGCGCTTTCGCGTGGCGCCGCGTCCGCGTTGTTCGTCGAGGCCGACCGGCGAGCGGCCTCGGTCATCGAGGACAATGCGACAGCCCTCGGCGCTACCGGAGCCGTCGTCCGCTGCGGCAGCGTCACGTCGGTGCTCGCTTCGGGCATCGACCATGCGGTCGACGTGGTATTCGCCGATCCGCCATATGAGGTGTCGTCGGCCGACGTGGATGCGGTGCTCGTCGTCCTCGTCGAACGTGGCTGGCTGGCCCCCGGTGCGATCGCCGTCGTCGAGCGGCCGGCGTCGTCGCCCGTCTTGACCTGGCCAGGGTGGACGGCGGGTCGGAACCGTCGCTACGGCGACACGCGCCTAGAGTTCGGCGAGATCGCGTAGCGTCGTCCGGCATGAGTGGCGCCGTATGCCCAGGCTCGTTCGACCCCGTGACCCTCGGTCACGTCGACGTGTTCGAACGAGCGGCAGCCCAGTTCGACGAGGTCGTGGTCGCCGTGCTGGTGAACCCCAACAAGTCGGGCATGTTCACCGCCGAGGAGCGCATCGAGTTGATCCGTGAGTCGACGACGCACCTGTCGAATCTGCGAGTGGAGAGCGGCAGCGGATTGGTGGTCGACTTCGTGAAGGCTCGAGGTCTGACCGCGATCGTCAAGGGGTTGCGCACCGGCACCGACTTCGAATACGAGGTGCAGATGGCGCAGATGAACAAGCACGTGGCGGGTGTGGACACGTTCTTCGTCGCGACCGCGCCTCGGTACTCGTTCGTATCGTCGTCGCTCGCCAAGGAGGTCGCGATGCTCGGCGGTGACGTTTCAGCGTTGCTGCCGGAGCCCGTCAACCAGCGGTTGAATTCCAAGCTCGCCGCGCGCTGAATTCGGTCGGCCCCCAGCGACAGTGCGGTTTCATCCGCGACTCGCCGAACACAACGGATGCACCCGCACGCTCGAGGCGAAAGCAGACCGCCGCAAAATGCAGGACTCACCGGCGTGGCTTGCCGAGTCACACGGGTAACACCAGGCACACTGGTCACTAACAACAAGGCCGGGAGGGTGTTGCCGTGTACCGAGTATTTGAGGCGCTCGACGAACTCGGAGCGATCGTCGAGGAAGCCCGCGGAGTGCCGATGACGGCCGGCTGCATGGTGCCCCGTGGCGACGTGCTCGAACTGCTGGACGACATCAAGGACGCCATCCCCGGCGAACTCGACGACGCCCAGGACGTTCTGGACGCCCGTGACGGGATGTTGCGCGAGGCGAAGGACCACGCGGATTCGATGGTCTCGACGGCGACCGCGGAGGCAGACTCGCTGGTCAACCACTCCCGAGGCGAAGCGGACCGCATTCTCTCCGATGCCAAGGGCCAGGCCGATCGCATGGTCGGCGAGGCGCGCCAGCACAGCGAGCGGATGGTCGGTGAGGCCCGCGAGGAGGCGAACCGCATCATGTCGACCGCCAAGCGCGAGTACGAGGCCAGCACCGGGCGCGCGAAGGCCGAAGCCGATCGCCTCATCGAGAACGGCAATCTCTCCTACGAGAAGGCCGTCCAGGAGGGCATCAAGGAACAGCAGCGGTTGGTGTCGCAGACCGAGATCGTGCAGACCGCGACGTCCGAGGCCACCCGACTGATCGACACCGCCCACTCCGAGGCCGATCGCCTACGGGGCGAATGCGACATCTACGTGGACAGCAAGCTGGCCGAGTTCGAGGACTACCTCAACGGGACCCTGCGCTCCGTCGGACGTGGACGCCATCAGCTGCGCACTGCCGCGGGAACCCACGACTACGCCCAACGCTGACACCGTCCGCACCTAGCCAGGAACGGTCGGACGTCAGTCGTAGGATCGTCGGATGGCCGGCAAGTCGAGACACCCCGCTGCACCAAGTGACCGACGAAGTGGTCCGCGATCGCCCTTCGTGCTGGACATCTCACGGCTGGGGATGCGGCCCGGATCGATGATCACGTTCGCTGAAACAGTGGCGGCGCCGTTCCGCATCGGCGTCGAGCTCATTGCCATTCCCGAGGGCGCTCCCGTCGAACTCGACCTGCGTCTGGAGTCGGTGTCCGAGGGCGTACTCGTCAGCGGTCCGGTGTCGGCACCGACGAAGGGCGAATGTGCCCGGTGCCTGACGCCAGTCACCGGAGACGTCGAGATCTACCTCACGGAGCTATTCGCGTATCCGGACAGCACGACGGAGGCCACGACCGACGATGACGACGAGGTGGGCCTGGTCGTCGACGACACCGTCGACCTCGCGCAGCCCATCATCGACGCCGTGGGGATGGAACTGCCGTTCTCACCGCTGTGCCGGGATGACTGCCCGGGCCTGTGTCCGGAATGCGGTGCCCCGTTGGCCGACTACGAGAATGACGCCGATCCACATCACCACGACGTCATCGACCCGAGGTGGGCCAAGCTGGCGGCCATGAAACCCGTCGAGGAGGAGACGCCGGATCAGGCGGCCGGGGGTCGCGAGTGACGGTCGACCGCACCCCGCTGCTCGAAGCGCTCGGCGTCGACCTGCCCGACGATTTGCTGACCCTGGCTCTGACCCATCGCAGCTACGCGTACGAGGCGGGCGGTCTGCCCACAAACGAGCGGCTTGAATTCCTCGGCGACGCCGTGCTCGGGTTGGTGGTGACCGCGGAGATCTTCACGAAGTATCCCGACCGCAGCGAGGGGGAACTCGCCAAGCTGAAGTCCGCCGTGGTCAACACCCAGGCCCTGGCCCGGATCGCCAGAAACCTCACCTCCGACGGGCTCGGCGCCTACCTCCTGCTCGGCCGCGGCGAGGTGGCCAGCGGCGGCGCCCACAAGTCCAACCTCCTCGCGGATGCGGTGGAGTCACTGCTGGGCGCCACCTACGTCCAGTACGGACACGAAGTGGCTCGCGACGTCGTTATCCGGATGTTCTCCGATGTCCTCGAAACCGCCGCGAACCTGGGCGCTGGCCTCGATTGGAAGACCAGCCTGCAGGAGTTGGCGGCAGCGCAGCGGTTGGGCGTGCCGAGCTACGTCATCTCCTCCACCGGGCCCGAGCATGACAAGCACTTCACCGCGCGGGCGGTGGTCAACGCGGAGGATTGCGGCGTCGGCGAGGGTCGCTCCAAGAAGGAGGCCGAACAGCAGGCCGCCGCTGCGGCATACAAGGCACTCGAGGTGCTCCATTCCACCGAGCCCCTCGACTCCGAGCCCGCCCGGGATGCCTGAACTACCCGAGGTCGAGGTCGTGCGGCGCGGGCTCGCCGCCCACATCGTCGGCAAGAAGATCACCGCGGTCCGGGTGAACCATCCCCGCGCGGTCCGTCGGCACGAGGAGGGCCCCGCCGACCTGACGGCGCGACTGCTCGACAACGTCGTCACCGGAACGGGTAGGCGCGGGAAGTACCTGTGGCTGACCCTCGGCAGCGGTGACGCCCTGGTGGTGCACCTCGGGATGAGTGGCCAGATGCTGCTGGGGCCCGTCACGAAGACCGAGCACCTGCGGGTGGCCACCCTGCTCGACGACGGTACGGCGATGAGCTTCGTCGATCAGCGCACCTTCGGCGGCTGGATGCTCGCAGACCTCGTCACCGTGGACGGCACCGAGGTACCCGTCCCCGTCGCGCACGTCGCCCGCGATCCGCTCGATCCCCTGTTCGACGATGCAGCCGTGGTCAAGGTGTTGCGGCGCAAGCACTCCGAGATCAAACGTCAGCTATTGGACCAGACGGTGGTATCGGGCATCGGCAACATCTACGCCGACGAGTCACTCTGGCGAGCGAAGGTCAACGGGGCGCGCATCGCGGAATCGCTGACCAAACCCACCTTGTCCGCGATCCTCGGCCACGCCGCCGACGTCATGCGCGATGCCCTCGGTCAGGGCGGCACGTCATTCGACTCGCTGTATGTGAATGTCAACGGAGAGTCTGGATACTTCGATCGGTCGCTGGACGCCTACGGTCGCGAGGGTGAGCCCTGCAAGCGCTGCGGTGCAATCATGCAGCGCGACAAGTTCATGAACCGATCGTCGTACTACTGCCCGAAATGCCAGCCGCGACCGCGGCGTTGACAACGCCGCACCGCCACCATGCCGTTTCGCCGACAGGAAGAAGGACATCGATGACCGAGCTCTGGGTCGAGCGCACGGGCGTGCGCCGATACACCGGCCGCAGTACCCGCGGCGCGGAGGTGCTCGTCGGCTCCGAAGACGTCGAGGGTGTCTTCACCCCCGGCGAGCTGCTCAAGATCGCGCTCGCGGCCTGCAGTGGAATGAGCAGCGACCATGCGCTGCGCACGCGGCTCGGTGACGACTACGACGCCACCATCCACGTGTCCGGTCCAGCCGACCGCGAGCAGGAGCGCTATCCGCTGCTCGAGGAGAACATGGAAGTCGACCTGTCGGCTCTGTCCGAGGAAGAGATCAGGAAGCTGCGCGTCATCGTCGAACGTTCGATCGAGAAGGTGTGCACCGTGGGCCGCACCCTAAAGACGGGCACCGAGGTGACGTTCGAGGTCACCCGGAAGTGATTCCGCCGGTAGGCAACGATGCCCGCCTGAGCGCGTGGGTGCACGGTCGGGTGCAGGGTGTCGGATTCCGTTGGTGGACGCGTGCGCGGGCACTGGAACTCGGGTTGACCGGGTTCGCGGCCAACAAGGACGACGGTCGCGTGCACGTCGTCGCACGCGGATCGCGCGCCGCCTGCCAACGGCTGCTCGACCTGCTACAGGGTGGGGGTACGCCGGGTCGCGTCGACACCGTCGTCTACGACTGGTCTGAACCCGGCGATCCGATCAAGGGCTTCGCCGAGCGATAGCAACCTCGCAGGTAAGCTCCCACGTCATGCATCTGAAGAGTCTGACGCTGAAGGGCTTCAAGTCCTTCGCCTCGCCGACGACTCTTCGCTTCGAACCGGGCATCACCTGTGTCGTCGGACCCAACGGATCGGGCAAGTCGAACGTCGTCGACGCCCTGACGTGGGTGATGGGGGAGCAGGGCGCCAAGACGTTGCGCGGCGGCAAGATGGAGGACGTCATCTTCGCGGGCACGTCGTCGCGGGCGCCACTGGGCCGCGCCGAGGTCACGTTGACGATCGACAACTCCGACAACGCGCTGCCCATCGAGTACTCCGAAGTCTCGATCACCCGACGCATGTTCCGCGACGGCGCAGGCGAATACGAGATCAACGGCAGCAGCTGCCGACTGATGGACGTTCAGGAACTGCTGTCGGACTCGGGCATCGGCCGCGAGATGCACGTCATCGTCGGGCAGGGAAAGCTATCCGAGATCCTCGAGTCCCGGCCGGAGGATCGTCGCGCGTTCATCGAGGAAGCCGCGGGTGTGCTCAAGCACCGCAAGCGCAAGGAGAAGGCGGTCCGCAAGCTGGACTCGATGTCGGCGAACCTCAACCGGCTCAGCGACCTGACGACCGAGTTGCGCCGTCAGCTCAAGCCGCTGGGACGCCAGGCCGAGATGGCCCGTCGCGCCCAGACCATTCAGGCCGACCTGCGCGATGCCCGGCTTCGGCTTGCCGCCGCCGACCTGGTCGTCCGGCGAAGCGAGTTCAACGACACCAACCAGGCCGAGACGACCTTGCGACGCGAGCACGACGAGACCAGCACCCGCTTGGAGACCGCGACGATCGAGCTGACCACCCACGAGACCGCTGTGTCCGGTCTGAGCGGGCGCGCGGAAGCGGCGCAGCAGACGTGGTTTCGGCTGTCCGCGCTCGCGGAACGCGTCAGCGCCACCGTCCGGATCGCCAGCGACCGGGCGCAACTGCTCGACGCCGAAGCCGAGGTGTCGCAGGGCGCCGACCCCGACGAGCTCGATGCACAAGCCGACGAGGTCGCTACCCAAGAGCAGCGGCTCCTTGCCGAACTGGCGCAGTGCAGAGACCGACAGGAGCTGGCTCGCGCGGAACTGAGTGAGCGAGAGCGCATCGCGGCCGAGGCCGAACGTGCACACCTTGCGGCAGCCCGGGCTGAGGCCGACCGTCGCGAGGGCCTGGCCCGGCTCTCCGGTCAGGTCGACACCATGCGCACCCGAGTCGAGTCGATCGACGAAGGCGTAGCGCGGCTGACGGTCAGCCTCGAGGAGGCTGCGATCCGGGTTCAGCAGTCCAGGGTCGACTTCGAGACCGTCCAGACCCGTGTCGGTCACCTGGATGCCGGTGAGGTCGGCCTCGACGATCAGCACGACCGCACGGTGAGCGCACTGCGGCTCGCAGATGAGCGGGTCTCCGAGTTACAGGCCGCCGAGCGCGCCGCCGAACGGCAGGTGGCGTCGCTTCGGGCCCGCATCGATGCGCTTGCCGTCGGGCTCGACCGCAGGGACGGTGCCGCCTGGCTTCAGAAGAATCACGACGGCTCGGGACTTTTCGGCTCCGTGGCGACGATGCTGCAGGTGCGCGCCGGGCACGAGGCGGCAGTCGCGGCCGCTCTCGGTTCGGCGGCCGATGCACTCGCGGCCGAGAGCTTTGGCGCGGCACGCTCAGCGGTCTCGGCACTCAAGCAGGCCGACGGCGGCCGCGCCGCGATCGTCCTCGGCGACTGGCCCGAAGGTTCGGTACCGCAGCGAGATTCCGGCGATGGCCTGCCCGACGGTGCGCGGTGGGCGGTAGATCTCGTCGAGCCGGCCCCGCGTCTTCGTGGTGCCGTCGAGGCCATGCTCGCCGGTGTCGTGGTGGTGTCCGATCTGACCGCCGCGCTGGACCTGGTCGCCTCCCATCCCCGGCTACGGGCGGTAACCAATGAAGGAGACCTCGTCGGCGCCGGCTGGCTCACCGGCGGCTCCGATCGCAAGCCAAGCACGCTGGAGATCACCGGAGAAATCGACAAGGCGCGTGCGGAGTTGACGTCCTCCGAGCGGCAGGTCTCGGAGCTGACGGCGGCACTGTCCGGGGCGCTCGCCGAGCAGGCGTCGCGCCAGGATGCCGCCGAGGACGCGCTCGCGGCGCTCAACGAATCCGACGCCGCGATCTCGGCGATCTACGAACAGCTCGGCAGGCTTGGTCTCGAGTCCCGCGCCGGCGAAGACGAATGGCAGCGCCTCAACAGTCAGCGCAACGAGCTCGAAGCGGGCCGCGTGAAGACAATCGAAGAGATGACGGCACTCGAGGAACGACTGCGCAACGCGCAGGAGGTTCCAACGTTCGACGCTCTGCCGGTGGATCGTTTGGAGTCGGTTGCGGCCGCGGAGGACGCCAGGGCCGCCGAATTCGAGGCGCGGCTGGCGGTGCGTACCGCGGAGGAGCGGGCGAATGCCGTTCGCGGACGCGCGGATTCGCTCCGCCGCGCGGCAGCGGCAGAACGCGAGGCTCGGCTGCGCGCGCAGCGGGCACGCGTGGCGCGGGAGCATGCCGCAGCGGTGGCGGCGGCGGTCGCGGAATCGGGCCGCCTGGTCGCAGGCCGGCTGGCCACCGCGGTAGCAGTGGCGGGACGTACCAGGGACGGCCTGGCCGCCGAGCGTAGCCACCGAGCCGAGGCGTTGAGCCGAATACGCCACGAGGTCAACGAACTCAACGCCAGGATGACCGCGCTCACCGACTCATTGCATCGCGACGAGGTGGCCAAGGCGCAGGCGGCGCTTCGCATCGAGCAACTCGAACAACAGGCTCTCGAACAGTTCGGCATGGCGACCGACGACCTGATCGAGGAGTACGGGCCACACGTGCCGCTTCCGCCGTCGGAGTTGGAGCTGGCTGAGTACGAGCAGGCGAAGGAGCGTGGCGAGCAGGTCGTCGTGCCCGCGCCGATGCCGTTCGACCGTGCGGCCCAGGAGCGACGGGCCAAGAAGGCCGACCGTGAACTGGCCGAATTGGGCCGAGTGAACCCCCTTGCGCTTGAGGAGTTTGCGGCGCTCGAGGAGCGCTACAACTTCCTTTCCACGCAACTCGAGGACGTCAAGGCGGCCCGCAAGGACCTGCTCGACGTGATCGCCGACGTCGACGACCGAATCCTGCAGGTCTTCACCGAGGCCTACGCCGACGTGGAGCGCGAGTTCACCCAGGTCTTCGCGACGTTGTTCCCCGGCGGCGAGGGCCGGCTCATCCTGACCAACCCAGACGACATGCTGACCACCGGGATCGAGGTCGAGGCCAGGCCACCGGGCAAGAAGATCAAGCGGCTCTCGCTCCTGTCCGGCGGCGAGAAGTCACTGACCGCGGTGGCTATGCTCGTCGCCATCTTCCGCGCCCGACCGTCACCCTTCTACGTCATGGACGAGGTGGAGGCCGCGCTCGACGACGTCAACCTGCGACGCCTCATCAGCTTGTTCGAACAGCTGCGCGAGGTGTCCCAGCTCATCGTGATCACCCACCAGAAGCCGACGATGGAGATCGCCGACGCCCTGTATGGCGTCACGATGCGCGATGACGGCATCACCACCGTCATCTCCCAGCGCATGCGGGGTCAGGAACTCGTCACCGCGACGTGATTTGCCGTGCCTCGACGAGGTGCCTGGTCGAGTGCGCGATGAACGGGCCGTCCGACTCGATCCGCTGATGCAGCGCCCACAGTCGGTCGCGATACCGCTCGACGGTGATGTCGGGAACCCACCACACCACTTTGCGAAACAGGTAGACGACGGCGGCGACGTGCCGGATCTCAATCCGCGTGCGCGCCGTGCTCGGCGAGCCTGCGGCTGGTGACCAGGTCGAACGCGTCGTCGGCGAACGGCAGGGGCGGCTCGTCGGGGTCGGCGACCACCACCCCACGTGGGTGCAGCAGTCGCGTAGCCGTGGCGACGTTGGGCGGCCAAGCCTCGGTGGCCACGGCCACCTCAGGGCGGGTGACACCTCGTTCGAGTGCTTCGCAGTACACCTCGCCGCCGCCGGTTTGGACGTCGAGTGCCGAGGAGGCTCCAGCGAGTCGCTCCGATAGCCGCCTCACGTATCCCCACGGCGGGTGTTCCTCGGTGGCGCGATCTCCGAGCCAGGAGAATCCCCATCCCGTGACGTCGGCCGGGGCGCCGAGGGCGAGCAAGTCCTCGAACGATGCGCTCACTGCGTCGGGGTCGTTCGGCTGGGGCGCTCCGTGCTGCGACAATGACACCGTGTCTGATGGTCAGTTGTTAGGTCTGTGGATCGCACTAGCGGTCGTCGCCGTTCTCGTCGTCGCTGCGCTGATCGTCGGTCTCGTACGTTACCGACGACGACGGATCAGCCTCTCGTCGCCAGAGGATGCCGCAGCCCTCGACAAACCGGTCGACAAGTCCGGCGGCTATACCGCGTCCTCGACGATCTCCTTCACCAGTGCGACCGATACCGCGCCACCTCCCGCGGCCCGGCGGGAGGACCTGCTGGACGTCGAGGGCCTGCCCGCCGTCGGGGACGACGCCAGCATCCCCCGGGATGCGCCGAAACGATCCATCTCCGATGTACAGCTGCCCGAACCGCAGGCGCCCGAGACCGAAGCGGCGCCACCTGAAGCCGAACCCGAATCCGAACCAGAAGCGCCCCCCGCTGCGCCGGAGATCGAGCCGATCGCGCCGCCGGACGGCAGGCTCGAACGCCTTCGGGGACGGCTCTCGAAGTCACAAAACGCCCTCGGTCGCAGCATGCTCGGGCTGCTCGGCGGCGGCGACCTCGACGAGGACTCTTGGGAGGAGATCGAGGACACGCTGTTGGTGGCCGACCTCGGTCCCGTCGTCACCGAGTCCGTCGTCAAGGCGCTGCGAATCAGGATGGCCGCGACCAGCATCCGGTCCGAGGCAGACGCTCGAGCGGTGCTTCGCGAGGTGCTCATCAACGAGCTTCGCCCCGATCTGGACCGTTCCATCAGGGCGCTCCCACATGCGGACAAGCCCTCGGTTCTGCTCGTCGTGGGCGTCAACGGAACGGGTAAGACGACGACCGTCGGCAAGCTCGCCCGAGTCCTCGTCGCCGACGGCCGCCGGGTCGTCCTCGGTGCGGCCGACACGTTCCGTGCGGCGGCTGCAGATCAGTTGCAGAGCTGGGCGTCCCGCGTCGGAGCCGAGGTGGTGCGTGGTCCCGAGGGCGCCGATCCGGCGTCGGTGGCCTTCGACGCCGTGGATCAGGGCATCGCCACCGGGGCCGACGTCGTGGTGATCGACACCGCGGGCCGCCTGCACACCAAGACCGGCCTGATGGACGAGCTCGGCAAGGTCAAACGGGTCGTCACGAAGCGCGCGGTGGTCGACGAGGTGTTGCTGGTACTGGACGCCACGATCGGCCAGAACAGCCTGCCGCAGGCGAGGGTCTTCGCAGAGGTCGTCGACATCACCGGCGTCGTCCTGACGAAGCTCGATGGGACGGCCAAGGGCGGCATCGTGTTTCGTGTGCAGCAGGAACTGGGCGTGCCGGTGAAGCTGGTGGGCCTCGGTGAGGGGCCTGACGACCTCGCGCCGTTCGAACCGGCGGCGTTCGTCGACGCGCTGCTTGGCTGAGCCGTCGGGCCCAGTGGCCTGACGAGGCGATTAACGTCAACGAAACGAAATCAGCCAATCCGTTCACATGGGCGAAACACGGGCGGCTCATTGGCGAAACAACCAGTGCGCATTGTCTTGGCCTAGGTCATCGGTGACTAACCGTGGCATGGGCGAAGGAGGAAACTGGGAGTGGACGGATTTCCGATAATGGGTGTGCCGGATACCGGTGACACGGCATGGATGCTGGCTAGCTCCGCACTCGTGCTGTTGATGACCCCTGGACTGGCCTTCTTCTACGGCGGCATGGTTCGCGCCAAGGGCGTCTTGAACATGCTCATGATGAGCATCAGCGCCATGGGCATCGTGACGGTTCTGTGGGTGCTGTATGGCTACTCAATGGCGTTCGGCAACGACGTCGGCAACTTCATGGGCAACCCCATGCAGTACTTCGGTCTGAAGGGACTCATCGGAGGCAACGCGGTCGCCGCGGTCGCCGCGGATCCGGCCACTGGTACCGCTGCCGTCGACGCCACGAACATCGCGCTCTTCGGCACGATTCCGCAGACCGTCTTCGTCGCATTCCAGCTCATGTTCGCGATCATCACGGTGGCCCTGGTCTCCGGTGCGGTCGCCGACCGCCTGAAGTTCGGCAGCTGGCTCGTGTTCGCCGGACTGTGGGCGACCTTCGTCTACTTCCCCGTGGCGCACTGGGTGTTCGCCTTCGACGGGTACACCGGCGAGTCGGGCGGCTGGATCGCCAACAAGCTCAAGGCAATCGACTTCGCGGGTGGTACGGCGGTTCACATCAACTCCGGTGTCGCAGGTTTGGCCCTGTGTCTGGTCCTCGGCAAGCGCCGGGGTTGGCCAGGCGCCCCGATGCGGCCGCACAACCTGCCATTCGTGATGCTCGGTGCCGGTCTGCTCTGGTTCGGCTGGTACGGGTTCAACGCGGGTTCTGCGGTCAGCTCCGGCGGGATCGCGGGTAGCACGTTCATCACCACGACGATCGCCACCGGTGCGGCCATGCTTGCCTGGCTGCTGACGGAGAAGATCCGAGACGGACATGCCACCACGCTCGGTGCCGCCTCGGGTATCGTCGCCGGCCTTGTCGTGATCACTCCGTCCTGCTCTTCGGTGAATGTCTATGGCGCGCTCGCGATCGGCGTCATCGGCGGTTGCCTCTGCGCCCTCGCGGTCGGCCTGAAGTTCAAGCTGGGCTTCGACGACTCGCTCGACGTCGTCGGCGTACACATGGTCGGTGGCCTCACGGGCACCATCCTGATCGGCTTCTTCGCCACCGCCACGGCGCCTGCAGCGGTCAACGGTCTCTTCTACGGCGGCGGCGTTGATCAGTTGTGGCGGCAGGTGGTTGGCGCGTTCGCAGTGCTGATCTACTCGTTCGTGGTGACCACGATTTTGGCCTACCTCCTGAAGTTCACCATCGGGTTGCGACTCGACGACGAGGAAGAGGCCAACGGCATCGACGAAGCCGAGCATGCGGAAACGGCTTATGAACTCGCGTGATCGGGAAGTATTCATAGGGGC
The DNA here is from genome assembly GCF_006439015.1 of Mycolicibacterium hodleri. Taxonomy (GTDB): domain Bacteria; phylum Actinomycetota; class Actinomycetes; order Mycobacteriales; family Mycobacteriaceae; genus Mycobacterium; species Mycobacterium hodleri_A. The sequence goes on from NZ_RCZG01000001.1 coordinate 585,386, forward strand.
CTTGGGAATGACCCGGAAGGAAACTGACTAAATGAAACTGATCACTGCGATCGTCAAGCCGTTCACCCTGGAGGATGTCAAGACCGGGCTGGAGCAGGCTGGCATCCTCGGGATGACCGTCAGCGAGGTGCAGGGCTACGGCCGCCAGAAGGGCCACACCGAGGTCTACCGCGGCGCGGAGTATTCCGTCGACTTCGTGCCCAAGGTGCGGGTCGAGGTGGTGGTGGACGATGCCGCCGTCGACAAGGTCGTGGACGTCATCGTCCAGGCTGCCCGCACCGGCAAGATCGGCGACGGCAAGGTGTGGGTCAGCCCGGTCGACACCGTGGTCCGCGTGCGGACTGGTGAGCGGGGATCCGACGCCATTTGATGAAGCGGTCATCTGAGCGTCGTCTCCCGGACGCGCACCAAGGGCAATATAACTAGCACGTCCGGGGAAGGCCCAGATGACGAAACACACACCAGATCCCGCCGCAGGGGCCTCTCGATGGGAGGCTCCCGCGGCGGGATCGTCACGTCCGGCGAAGGATCTGGCGACCGCAGCCGAACAACTACTGACCGGCGGCAACAGACTTGATTCCGCAGCGCTGCGTGACGCGCTGCTTGATCTACACGAGTTCTGGCTCACCACTAAGGCAGCCGAAATCGGCATCACGGCAACCAGCGGGTTCGCCATCGTTGCGACCGGCGGCCTCGGACGAGGGGAACTGCTGCCGTTCTCCGATCTGGACCTGACCCTCATCCACGACGACATGCCCCCCGACGTGGTGTCGCAAGTGGCCGAACTGCTGTGGTATCCGTTGTGGGACGCCAACATTCACATCGACCACAGCGTTCGCACGGTGGCCGAAGCGCTTCAGGTCGCAGGCGAGGACATCTCTGCGGGCCTGGCGATGCTCGACGCCCGCCATATCGCGGGCGACGCTGATCTATCGGCGCTCCTAGTCGGTGGCGCCCGACGCCAGTGGCGCACCGGTATCGCGCCCCGATTCGAAGAACTCGTCGAACACACTCGGTCGCGCTGGGATCGCAGCGGTCAGATCGCCCACCGCGCCGAACCCGACCTGAAGAACGGTCGCGGAGGGTTGCGTGACGTTCAGCTGCTGAACGCGCTCGCCATCGCGCAGTTGGCCGATGCATACCCGAGTCGTTCGCTTGCCTCACCCACCGGGTCGCTCGGAGACGCGCACCTCGCGCTCCTGAACGTGCGTACGGAGTTGCACAGGGTGTCGCGTCGCGGCAGGGAGATGCTTCTGGCCCAGTTCGCCGACGAGATTGGCGCAGCCCTGCACATCGGCGACCGATTCGACCTTGCCCGCATGCTCAGCGATGCGGCGCGCACCATCAGTTACTACGTGGACGCCGGCATCCGGACTGCGTCGAATGCGTTGCCGCGCCGAGGATTGTCCGCATTGCGGCGGCCCGTACGCAGGCCCGTCGACGAAGGCGTGATCGAGTACGGCGGTGAGGTGATGCTGGCCCGCGATGCCCGCCCAGAGCGCGATCCAGGCCTCATCCTGCGCGTCGCAGCCGCGTCCGCCACGACCGGATTGCCGATGTCGGCGTCGACTCTCAGTCGATTGGCCGAGACGGCACCGGAACTCCGCACGCCGTGGCCACGGCAGGCCCTCAAGGACCTGCTGGTGATGCTGGCCGCGGGTCCCGCCACCGTGGCCACCGTCGAGGCCTTGGATCGGACAGGGCTGTGGGGCAGGCTGTTCCCCGAATGGGGTGCCGTCCGCGACCTCCCGCCCCGCGACATCGTCCACATCTGGACCGTCGATCGGCATCTCGTCGAAACCATCTCGCGCGCAAGCGCGTTCACCACGCGGGTCTCGCGACCGGATCTTCTGGTGCTCGGTGCGTTGGCACACGACATCGGCAAGGGGCGCGGCGGGGACCACAGTGTCATCGGAGCCGATCTGGCGACGCAGATCGGCACCAGGTTGGGCCTCTGGCCGTCGGACGTCGCGCTGCTGTCGAAGATCGTTCGCTATCACCTGTTGCTCCCTGACACCGCGACCCGCCGAGACCTGCAGGACCCCAAGATCATTGCGTCAGTCGTCGAGGCACTCGACGGCGATCCGGTGCTGCTCGAACTGCTGCATGCTCTCGCGGAGGCCGATTCCCTGGCCACCGGTCCGGGCGTGTGGGGTGACTGGAAGGCCTCGCTCATCGGCGACCTGGTTCGCCGCTGCAGGCTGGTGATGGCCGGTGAGCCGCTGCCGCAACCCGATCCGATCGAGCCACGCCATCTCCTCCTTGCCGAGGACCGCGGAGTGCACGTCGAGCTGGTCGCAGGCGACAGTCCGCACATCTTCAACGTGGCGATGATCGCTCCCGACCGCAGAGGTCTGCTGTCCAAGGCGGCGGGGGTGATGGCGCTGAACTCCCTGCGGGTGCACTCGGCGTCCGTCAACAGCCACCAGGGCGTCGCCATCAACACGTTCGTGGTGTCGCCACACTTCGGCTCGCCGCCCGCCGCCGAGCTGCTGCGCGAACAGTTCGTGCTGGCGTTGGCAGGTGACCTCGACGTCATCGGTGCGCTCGAGCGTCGGGACCGTGATGCCGCCGCCACGAATACGGCGAGGGCGGGGGAGTTCCTGGACGCCGTCCCGATCAACGCGCCTCCGCCGCCCCGCGTCCTCTGGTTCGACGGGACGTCACCGGGCGAGTTCGTCCTGCAGATCCGCAGCACGGACCGGGCGGGGCTATTGGCCCGGCTGACCGCGGTCATCGAGCGCGACGGCATCGACATCGCCTGGGCAAAGGTCACCACGCTCGGTTCCTCGGTAGTGGACGCCTTCGGCATCGTGGTGCCGTCGCTCGCCACCGGCGACGTGACGCAGGACCATTCGGAGGCACGTAAGGAACTCGAGCGCGACCTCTTCGCCGTGCTCCCCACGCCGAGCGCGGCGAAGGCGGTGCCGGAGGCCAGCTGAGCGGCCGACCGCTAGGCTAACCACGTGTTCGAATCCCTATCCGACCGATTGACCGGGGCCCTTTCTGGCCTGCGTGGCAAGGGTCGGCTCACCGACGCCGACATCGACGCCACGGCACGCGAGATCCGGCTGGCCTTGCTCGAGGCCGACGTCTCGCTGGCCGTCGTGCGCGCCTTCATCACACGGGTGAAGGACCGTGCCAAGGGCGCGGAGGTATCCGGCGCCCTGAACCCCGCCCAGCAGGTCGTCAAGATCGTCAACGACGAGCTGGTCGGCATCCTCGGTGGCGAGACCCGGCAACTGGCGTATGCCAAGACGCCGCCGACCGTCGTCATGCTCGCGGGCCTGCAGGGTTCCGGTAAGACGACGCTGGCGGGCAAGCTCGCCAAGTGGTTCAAGGGTCAGGGCCACACCCCGCTCCTGGTGGCCTGCGATCTGCAGCGCCCCGGAGCGGTCAACCAGCTCCAGATCGTTGGCCAGCGTGCGGGCGTGGAGGTGTTCGCGCCGCATCCCGGGGTCTCGCCCGGCGGTGAGGACATCGCGGCGATGAAGGCCGGCGATCCCGTCTCCGTCGCCGCCGCCGGTCTCGCCGAGGCGAAGGCCAAGCACTTCGACGTCGTGATCGTCGACACCGCTGGCCGCCTAGGCATCGACGAGGATCTGATGAATCAGGCGGGAGCGATCCGCGACGCGGTCAACCCCGACGAGGTGCTGTTCGTCCTCGACTCGATGATCGGCCAGGACGCCGTGACGACCGCGGAGGCGTTCCGCGAGGGCGTCGGGTTCACGGGCGTCGTCCTGACCAAGCTCGACGGCGACGCCCGTGGTGGCGCCGCGCTTTCGGTGCGCGAGATCACCGGCGTGCCGATCCTCTTCGCCTCCGACGGTGAGAAGCTCGAGGACTTCGACGTCTTCCACCCCGACCGGATGGCCAGCCGAATCCTCGGCATGGGCGACGTGCTCACCCTCATCGAGCAGGCCGAACAGGTCTTCGACGCCGAGAAGGCAGAGGAAGCCGCCGCCAAGATCGGCTCCGGCGAGCTCACGCTGGAAGACTTCCTCGAGCAGATGCTGATGATCCGCAAGATGGGTCCGATCGGCAACCTGCTCGGCATGCTGCCCGGCGCCGGCCAGATGAAGGAGGCGCTGGCCGCCGTCGACGACACCCAGCTCGACCGGGTCCAGGCCATCATCCGAGGCATGACGCCCGCCGAGCGCGCGGATCCGAAGATCATCAACGCCTCGCGGCGGCTGCGCATTGCGAACGGTTCCGGTGTCGCGGTGGCTGAGGTGAACTCGCTCGTCGACCGGTTCTTCGACGCGCGCAAGATGATGTCGCAGATGGCCGGGCAGATGGGAATGCCGTTCGCCCGCAAGGGGTCATCGCGCAAGGCGGCCAAGGGCAAGAACAAGCAGGCAGGCAAGAAGAAGGGCAATCGGGGGCCGACCCCGCCGAAGACGCCCAATCCGCTCGGCGTCGGCGGGATGCCCGCGGGCTTCCCCGACCTGTCGAACATGCCGAAGGGTCTCGACGAATTGCCGCCGGGCCTGGCGAACTTCGACCTGTCCAAGTTGAAGTTCCCCGGCCAGAAGTAGCCGTTTGCGCCTGCATCTGCGCGGTCGAGGCCTGCCCGACGGGGAGCCCGTCGAATGGTGGGTGGTCGATGGCGTTCTGAGCAGCGAGCGGACTGCCAACGCCGACAACGTGTTCGACGGCGGCTGGATCCTGCCGGGTCTCGTCGACGCGCATTGTCACGTCGGCCTCGGCCCGGGTGGAGCGACAAGTTTCGACGAGGCCATCAGGCAGGCCGAGACCGAACGCGACGTCGGTGCGCTACTGCTGCGGGACGCCGGTTCACCCGTCGACACGCGGAGCCTCGACGATCGCGACGACCTGCCGCGCCTCATCCGCGCCGGCCGCCACCTGGCCCGGCCCAAGCGGTACCTGCCGGGTGTGCCGATCGACGTCGAGGACGAGTCCCAGCTACCCGCCGCCGTCGCGGAGCAGGCCCGCTGGGGCGACGGTTGGGTGAAGCTGGTCGGCGACTGGATCGACAGGGGCGTCGGCGATCTCGCGCCACTGTGGTCCGACGAGGTCTTGGTCGACGCCATCGCCGCCGCCCACGCCGAAGGCGCCCGAGTGACCGCGCACGTGTTCGGCGAGGATGCTCTGCCCGGTTTGATCAACGCGGGCATCGACTGCATCGAGCACGGCACCGGCGTCACCGACGACGTCATCGAGATGATGCTCGAGCACGGCACCGCGCTGGTGCCGACGCTGATCAACATCGAGAACTTCCCCGGCATCGCCGACGCGGCGGCCAAGTATTCGACGTACGCCAAGCACATGCGGGATCTCTACGCCTCCTGCACGCAACGGGTCGGCGCCGCGCATGACGCGGGCGTACCCATCTATGCGGGGACCGACGCGGGGGGCATGGTCGCGCACGGCCGCATCGCCGACGAGGTGGACGCCCTCAGGACCGTGGGTATGAGCGCGACGGCCGCGCTCGGCGCCGCGTGCTGGGATGCGAGGGCGTGGCTGGGCAGGCCCGCGTTGGAGCACGGCGCGTCGGCCGATTTGGTCTGCTATGCCGACGATCCCCGTGAGCCGCGGGTGCTGAACCAGCCGTCCCTGATCATCCTGCGCGGCAGGGTGTTTCGCTGAGTCTTTCCAGCGCGAGCAGACGCAAAAGTGCCGCGCGCCTCGGTGTGTCACGACCCTTTGCGTCTGCTCGCGGGGCCTTGAAATGCCAATGGAAGTAGTACACGGCCCGGCGGGGCAGGCATGGACTTAGGCGCCGTCCTGGGGAGCCGGGACGGGCAAGCGGAGCCGACTCTCACAGAAGATGACAAGGCTCTGCGACAGTGGTTCAACAGCAACGTTCTTCAGGATTCCCGGTGCAACAGCAAGCTCATCCTGAAGCTGGCCGCGTCGGCGATGCATAGCGACGAGTTCAGAGCTCGGCTCGTCGATCATACCGACGAAGTCCTTGCCGAGGTCGGGCACTCCTCTCCCGGCGGGGTCGGACTCAAGTTCCTCGACAACACACCACAGACGCTTCACGTCATCCTGCCGACGCGGCCGGAGAACAGGCCGCCCGAACTTCGCGAACTTCTCCATTCGAGGACTTCGATCGCCACCTTCTCGACCGTGGACGACTGGGACTTCGGCGACCTCGGTACCGGTGACACCAACTCCGGAGACGAGGGACTGGACGGGCATCCGGTCAAAACGATGACCGTCTGACCTCGCTCAGGCGGGTTGGCTGAAACCCCAGTCGAACAAGCCGATCGCCTGATCGTAGAGATCGCCTGCGCCGTACATCTGCACGACGACCAATCGGCGGTTGCCCCGTTGTGCCGCACCGACATACGTCTTGCGCGCCAGGTTGGTGAAACCCGTCTTGCCGCCGAGGTCGCCGGGGTAGCGGGAGAGTAGTTCGTTCTGGGCCGTGATGGTCTTGCCGGGGAACTGGGCCGACGGCTGCCGCAGGATGTAGGCGATCAGCGGGTTGGCCAGCGCCGCACGGAAGATCAGTGCCAGGTCGTGTGGTGTGGTCACCGACTCCCAGCCGGGCCCGTCCAATCCCGACGGCGAGCCGGCTCTGGTGCTGCGGGCGCCCAACTGCTGAGCCTTGGCGTTCATCCTCGCGACGGCGACGCGTTGCCCTCCGAGCATGTCGGCCAACATGGTCGCAGCGTCGTTGCCCGACACCATCAGCAGGCCCTCGAGCAGTTGGCGGGTGGTGTACGGCTGGCCGGGCGTCAGCCCGACACAGGAACATTCGACGTCGTCGTGCGACGAGTTGGCCCGTGCGAAGGAATTCGGGTTGAGATGGTCGACGACGACGAGGGCCAACAGTGTCTTGATGGTGCTCGCCGGAGCGTGCGCGCCGTAGGGGTCCTTCGCCGCGAGGACGCGACCGCTGTCCATATCCGCCACCAGCCACGCCTGAGCAGGGCCGTCGGGGGGAGCGACGACTGCGCCCGCGGGTTCGGCGGCGGGTTGCGCCAGGGCGGCCGGCGCGATGGTCGCGGTCAGCGCTGTGCCGAGGGCGAGCGCCGTAGCCGCAAACAGTCTTCGCACAACGCGAGCGTAGGGAGCGCCGGACTCGTCCAGCGCGCGATCAGGTCTCCGTCGGGTATCGGAGTAGGCAACGCACCGAAATCCACGTTTCGCATGCCCACTCCCGCAACTACTCTGCAGAACGTCGATCTCGCGGGCGGCGGGGCGCTATAGAGTGCCGATCCCGACTGAGTGGTCCTGCGCGAAGCCCCAGTCGAGGAGCCCGGTGGCCTGATCCCAATAGGTCGGCCCGCCCTCGACGACGAGTCCGTACATCATGGCGACCACCAGGCGTCGGCCATTGCGCTGAGCGGCCCCGACGAACGTCTTGCGGGCGGGGTCGGTGAAGCCCGTCTTGCCGCCGAGCATGCCCGGATAGCGAGCCAACATCTCGTCCTGGTTGATCAGCGTCTCGGGCCCGGTGTCGCCCGGGAACGGTGCGGTGGGGGATGAGGTGATGGACGTGAACACGGGGTTGTCGAGCGCGGCGCGGAAGATGATCGCGAGGTCGTGCGGTGTCGTGTAGCCGTCGATGCCAGGCCCGTTGAGACCCGATGGCGATCCGGCTCGCGTGCCGGTGGCACCGAGAGCGACCGCCTTGGCGTTCATCTTGCCGACCGCGACGTCCATGCCGCCGAGCATGTGGGCCAGCGTGTTCGCCGCATCGTTGCCCGACACCAGCAGCAGACCGTCGAGGAGGTCCCGCGCCGAATAGACGTGTCCGGCCGTCACGCCTACGCAGTTGCACTCCGCGTTCGCGTCGGCCTCACTCGCCACGACGGTCGCGTCCAGCGGCAGTTCGTCGAGGACCACCAGGGCGAGAAGGACCTTGATGGTGCTGGCTGGGGGATGGGTGACGTACTCGTCGCGGCCCGCCAGGATCTGGCCGGAATCGAGGTCGGCGACGATCCAGGCGGGCGCGGGGCCGTTCGGAATCTGAGCCGCGACGATCGGCTGGACATCACTGTCGGCCGCCGCAACAGCAGTGTCGATCACCAGTGAGCCCGGGAGAAGCGCTGCGATGGACACCGCGATGCGGCCTAGGAGCCTGACCATGGCCGCCGAGCCTACTTGCCGTCCGAGTGGCGTGGACCACCCCGGTGTTTGACGGCCACGCAATCCGGCTAAAGACGGCCACGCTGACGTCGTCGTGCGCGGACGAGAGCTGCCAAATCCCCTACTGTCTACGCTGACACCATCGAGGGAGTCGATCACAATGTGTGGCATTGCCGGCGAAATCGCCAGAGGACGACCAGCAGATCTCGCGGCCATCGGCGCGATGACGAAGTCCATGGTGCCCCGCGGGCCCGATGGCGGTGGCGCCTGGTCCAGCGGAGGTATTGCCTTCGGTCACCGTCGCCTGGCGATCATCGATCTGTCCACCAGCGGGCATCAGCCGATGCACGACCCCGAGCTGGGGCTCACGGTCGCGTTCAACGGCTGCATCTACAACTACCCGGAGCTCAGGCAGGAGCTTCTCGGCAAGGGCTACCGCTTCTTCTCCCACAGCGACACCGAGGTCATCCTGAAGGGTTACCGCGAATGGGGCGAGCGGGTGGTCGACCACCTGCAGGGCATGTTCGCGTTCGCGGTCGCCGAAACCACCACCGGTCGCGTCGTGCTCGCCAGGGATCGCCTCGGCATCAAGCCCCTGTACTGGTGCGTCGTCGACGACGGCAACGGCACGGGTGGACTGCGCTTCGCCTCGTCGCTCCCGGCGCTGGTCGCCGCCGGTGGGGTGGACACCGATCTGGATCCGGTCGCGCTCAACCATTACCTGAGCTTCCACTCGGTCGTACCCGCGCCACGGACGATCCTCAAGGGCGTCCGAAAGCTGGAGCCTGGCACCATCATGCGCATCGAACCCGACGGCACCCGGACGATGGAGACGTACTGGGCGCCCATGTTCGAGCGCTCCGCCGAGCGGGCCGGCTGGTCCGAGACGGACTGGCAGGACGCGATCCTCGCGTCGCTGCGCACCGCCGTGGAGCGGCGCCTCGTCGCCGACGTCCCGGTCGGCTGCCTGCTGTCGGGCGGTCTGGACTCCAGCCTCATCGTCGGCCTGCTCGCCGAGGCGGGTCAACATGGGTTGCAGACCTTCTCGATCGGCTTTGAGGCCGCCGGTGGAGAAGAGGGCGACGAGTTCAAGTACTCCGACGTCATCGCCCGTCACTACGGCACCGACCATCACCAGATCCGCATCGACACCGCGCGCATGCTGCCCGCGCTGACCGACACCATCGGTGCCATGAGCGAGCCGATGGTGAGCCACGACTGCGTGGCGTTCTATCTGCTGTCTCAGGAGGTCAGCAAGCACGTGAAGGTGGTGCAATCCGGGCAGGGCGCCGATGAGATCTTCGCGGGGTATCACTGGTACCCGCCGATGGCCCACGCGGCAGACAGCGACCCGCGCGACGCACTCGCCCGCTATCGCACCGCGTTCTTCGACCGCGACCACGCCGGGCTCGACGGCCTTCTTCAGCCGAATTGGCGGCTCGACGACGACGTGGCCGGGCAGTTCGTGCTCGACCACTTCTCCCAGCCCGGGGCAGCCACGGCGACCGACCGGGCGTTGCGGCTCGACACCACGGTGATGCTCGTGGACGACCCGGTGAAGCGCGTCGACAACATGACGATGGCTTGGGGGCTGGAGGGCCGCGTCCCGTTCCTCGACCACGAACTCGTCGAGCTCGCCGCCACCTGCCCGCCCGAGTTGAAGACCGCGTACGACGGGAAGGGCGTCCTGAAGGAAGCCGCTCGCAAGGTCATCCCGCACGAGGTCATCGACCGGCCGAAGGGCTACTTTCCCGTTCCCGCGCTGAAGCATCTGCAGGGGCCGTACCTCGACCTGGTCCGCGACGCCCTGCTCGGCTCGGCGGCGCGAGACCGCGGACTCTTCTCACCGGACGCGGTCGCCGGACTCCTCGCCGAGCCCAACGGAAATCTCACGCCACTGCGCGGAAACCCGTTGTGGCAGATCGGCTTACTGGAACTTTGGCTGGCTCGCCACGTCGACGGGGTCAAGTGATCGCCATGCCGGACGCAGACGGTGACGAGCAGGTCGGCGTCGTCCAGGATCTGGGTTGGGGGCGTCTGGTCTTCGGTCAGACCTACGACGACCCCGACCAGTTCGGTAACGCGCTGCGCGCCGAGGGCAGTGGGCGTCGCGACATCGGGATGTACCTCGACGCGGAACACGTCTTCGTCGCCCTGCACCCGCAGGAGTTCTTCATCGACCCGAGCTTCACCTACCGGATCGACCTGACGAAGCCGCTGGAATTCGAGCCGGCGCCGGTTCCCGGTCTGTCGGTGCGCGCGGTGACGAGCCTTGCGGACTGTGCGGCGATCAACCACATCTATCTGCTGTGTCGGATGGTCCCGGCGGACGTCGACCTCATGTGGGACAACAGCCAGGCCCAGCCGCACATGGTGTACCTGGTCGTCACCGATGATTCGACCGGCGCCGTGGTCGGCACGGTCACCGGGATCGACCACGCCCAGCTCTTCGGCGACGAGGAGAACGGGTCCAGCCTGTGGTGCCTCGCTGTCGACCCCACGCTGTCGCGTCCCGGGGTCGGGGGGCTACTGGTGCGTTCCCTGATCGACGAGTTCGTCAGGCGGGGCCGCGCCCAGATGGACCTCTCCGTATTGCACGACAACGAAGGTGCCATCGCCCTGTACGAGCGAATGGGCTTCAGTCGGGTGCCCGTGCTCGGGATCAAACGCAAGAACGCCATCAACGAGAAGCTCTTCGCACCCGCCAAGTCGGAAGAGGAACTCGCGCAACTGAATCCGTACGCTCGGATCATCGCCGACGAGGCGATCATGCGCGGGATCGCCGTCCACGTGCTCGACGCCAAGGGCGGCTACCTCAAGCTCACGCACGGCGGCACCAGCGTGGTCACCCGCGAGTCCCTGTCCGAACTCACCAATGCCGTCGCGATGAGCCGCTGTGACGACAAACGCGTCGCCCGCAAGGTTGTCTCGGAGGCAGGCATCAGGGTGCCGGAGGGGCGCACCGCGAGCTTCTCCGCCGAAGACCACGAGTTCCTCGAGAAGGTGGGCTCGGTCGTGGTCAAGCCCGCCCGCGGCGAACAGGGTGCAGGCATCACAGTCGGAGTCACCACTCACGAGGATCTCGACCGAGCCATCAGGTTGGCAGCCGAGCACCACCCCGACGTCCTGCTCGAAGAGCTCTGCGAAGGCGAGGACCTCCGCATCGTGGTCATCAACGGGAAGGTCATCGCGGCGGCCCTGCGGCGCCCACCGGAGGTCGTCGGCAGCGGCGACCACACCATCCGCCACCTCGTCGAGGCGCAGAGCCGCCGGCGCGCGGCCGCCACGCACGGCGAGTCCACCATTCCCGTCGACGATCTGACCGAGGACACGGTGCGCGAGGCCGGCTGGAACCTGGACGACGTGCTGCCCCTGAACGAACGACTGACCGTTCGGCGCACCGCGAACCTGCACACCGGTGGAACCATCCGGGACGTCACCGACGATCTGAACCCCACCCTGGCGAAGGTTGCCATCGACGCGGCGGACGCGATCGGCATCCCGGTCACCGGCATCGACCTCATGGTGCCGTCGGTGGAGGGCGAGGAGTATGCCTTCATCGAGGCGAACGAACGCCCAGGTCTGGCCAATCACGAACCCCGCCCGACCGCGCAGGCGTTCGTGGACCTTCTCTTCCCCCGCACGGCAGCGACGCCGTGGGCGTGGCAGCCCGACCCCGTCGAGGGGGGCTGACCCTCGCTAGGCTTCCGGCTGGAAACCTGGTGATTCGTTAGACCGGAAAGGCAATCTTGACTGACCTCGCGCCCTCTTCCGCCCGGATGCCCGTGGACGACCGCAGGTGGATGGTCGACGCACTGCTCACGCTGCTGCAGACGCCCAGTCCCTCCGGACGCACCGACGCGGTGATGCAGCTGATCGGCAGCATCTTCGACGACCTCGGCGTCCCGTTCACCCTGACCCGCCGCGGCGCCCTCACCGCCGAACTTCCCGGGAAGTCGGCGACCACCGATCGGGCGATCGTGGTGCACGCCGACACCATCGGCTGCATGGTGCGCGAGCTGAAGGACAACGGACGACTCCAGCTGATCCCGGTGGGGACGTTCTCGGCCCGCTTCGCCGCTGGTGCCCGGGTGCGGATCTTCACCGACGACAACGATCAGTTCATCACCGGAACGGTGATGCCGCTCAAGGCTTCCGGACACGCGTTCGGTGATGAGATCGACACCCAGCCGACGGACTGGGAGCACGTCGAGGTCCGCATCGACCGCAAGGTCACGACCCGTGACGACCTCGTCGACCTCGGGCTGAACGTCGGTGACTTCGTCGCGTTCATCACGAGCCCGGAGCTCACTGAGGACGACTTCATCGTCTCGCGGCACCTCGACGGCAAGGCGGGTGTTGCCATCGCCCTGGCGCTGGCGCGCAACGTGATGGCGAACAATGTGGTGCTGCCGCATCGCACGACGATCATGGTGACCATCACCGAAGAGGTCGGACATGGGGCCAGCAGCGGGCTTCCGCCCGACGTCGCCGAGCTGATCTCGGTCGACAACGCGGTCTGCGCTCCCGGCCAGCATTCGCTCGAGCAAGGTGTCACCATCCCCATGGCCGACATGCACGGCCCGTTCGATTACCACCTGACCCGCAACCTGCTTCGACTGGCCAAGGAGCGGGGTATCGCCCACGCCCGCGACGTCTTCCGGTTCTACCGCTCCGACGCCGCCGCTGCGATCGAAGCGGGGGCCAACACCCGGGCCGCGTTGGTGGCCTTCGGGCTCGATGGCAGCCACGGCTGGGAGCGCAGCCACCTCGATTCGCTGGAGGCCTGCTACCTGCTGTTGGAGAGCTGGCTGCGCACGCCGCTGACGTTCGCCACGTGGGATGCCAAGCCTTCGGGCAAGCTTCGCGACTTCCCGTCGTCGAAGCAGCCTGCACCCAGCGAGCAGTGGGTGCCTCTGTCCCGCGGTGACTTCACCGAGCCTGGCGACGTGTCGCCGGGAGAGCCGTGGCCACCGGCGGAGGTCCCGCAGCCCTGACGCCGGGCCCACGAGTGTTGAATCAAGGGATGTTGAGTCTGGAAGAGATCTCCGACCGCCTCGAAATTCAACAGCTTCTGGTCGACTACTCGACGGCGATCGACACGCGTCGGTTCGACGACCTCGACCTGGTGTTCACCCCGGACGCGTACATCGACTATCGCGCCATGGGCGGTATCGACGGAAACTTTCCCGAGGTGAAGAAGTGGCTCTCGGAGGTGCTGCCGAACTTTCCGGCGTACTCGCATCTGATCGGCAACTTCGACGTGAAGGTGATGCGCGACGCCGCTGGGGACACGGCTGGGGACACGGCTAAGTCGCGGATCCTCTGCTTCAACCCGATGAAGTTGAGTGACGAGGGGCAGGTCTTGTTCTGCGGACTTTGGTACGACGACGAGTTCATCCGCACGGCCGACGGCTGGCGGATGAATCGCCGCGTCGAGACGAAGTGCTTCGACAGGATCGTCTGACGCCGGATTTTCCTTCGCAGGGCCTGCTCTGGCACAATGAGCGGCTGTCTGACGGACGACACGGTTCGGGCTGCGATGCAGCGCGATGCGCCGCCCTTCGGTCACACGCGCAAGGCAAAACCGGACCGGGCAATCCGCTCGAGTCGCTGAATTGCAAGCGCGGCAATCACAGGAGAATTCGCCTCACCATGGCTGTCAAAATCAAGCTCGCGCGCTTCGGCAAGATCCGCAATCCCCAGTACCGCATCTCCGTCGCCGACGCGCGCAACCGCCGCGATGGTCGGGCCATCGAAGTCATCGGCAAGTACCACCCGAAGGAAGATCCCAGCCTGATCGAGATCGACTCAGAGCGTGCGCAGTACTGGTTGGGCGTGGGCGCACAGCCCACCGAGCCCGTTCTCGCGCTGCTGAAGGTCACCGGTGACTGGCAGAAGTTCAAGGGTCTGCCGGGCGCCGAGGGCACGCTGAAGGTCAAGGAGCCCAAGGTCAGCAAGCTGGATCTGTTCAACGCCGCGCTTGCCTCCGCCGACGATGCGCCCACCGGCGACGCGACGACGGCGAAGAAGAAGAAGGCGCCCGCCAAGAAGGACGAGGCCGAGTCGCCGGAGGTCGCCGAGGCGGCTGCTGAGGCACCCGCCGCCGACGCCGCTGCCGAATGAGCACTGTCGTCGTCGACGCCGTCGAGCACCTGGTGCGCGGCATCGTCGACAACCCGGATGACGTTCGCGTCGACATGGTGACCAACCGCCGCGGGCGCACCGTCGAGGTGCACGTGCACCCCGAGGACCTGGGCAAGGTCATCGGCCGAGGCGGCCGCACCGCGACGGCGCTGCGCACGTTGGTCGCCGGTATCGGCGGCCGCGGCATCCGCGTCGACGTGGTGGACACGGATCAATAGAAGCCCAGTAGTCGACTCGATCATGGACCTCGTCGTCGGCCGTGTCGTCAAGGCGCACGGAATCGGCGGCGAGGTCGTCGTCGACGTTCGCACCGACGATCCGCACGAGCGCTTTGCGCCGGGTACCTCGCTGCGCGCGAGGGCTCGGGACAAGGGTGAGCGCACCTACGTGGTCGACGCGATGCGAGAGCACGGCGGTCGCCTGCTGATTCGCCTCGAGGGCGTGGCAAGCCGTGACTCCGCGGATGCCTTGCGCGGCAGTCTGTTCATCGTCGACACGGCCGACCTGCCGCCGATAGAGGACCCCGACGAGTTCTACGATCATCAACTCGAGGGCCTGCGCGTGCGCACCCTGGCCGGCCGCGAGGTGGGCGCCGTGGCCGAGGTGCTGCACACCGCGGCCGGAGAGATCCTGGCGGTAAGGCCCGCCGACGGCGAGGGCCCCGAGGTGCTCGTTCCCTTCGTCGGCGCGATCGTGACGGCGGTGTCGCTGCAGGACGGTGTCATCGACATCGACCCTCCCGACGGTCTGCTGGACCTGGACTCGATCTAGGTGCGTCATGCGCATTGACGTCGTCACGATCTTTCCGGACTATCTCGATCCGCTCCGACAGTCGTTGCCGGGCAAGGCGATCGCCAATGGCATCGTCGAGATCGCGGTTCACGATCTGCGGCGCTGGACCTACGACGTGCATCACTCGGTGGATGACTCCCCATACGGAGGTGGTCCGGGGATGGTCATGAAGGCGCCCGTTTGGGGTGAGGCCCTCGATGAAACATGCACCTCTGACACACTTCTCGTCGTCCCGACGCCGGCGGGTCGCCCATTCCGTCAGGCCACCGCTCAGCGATGGACCAGTGAGGCGCATCTGGTCTTCGCATGTGGACGCTACGAGGGCGTCGACCAACGCGTGGTCGACGATGCCGCCCGTAGGATGCGTGTCGAAGAAGTGTCCATCGGCGACTACGTGCTGCCGGGCGGGGAATCGGCGACCCTCGTCATGATCGAGGCCGTAGTTCGCCTGCTCCCGGACGTGCTCGGCAATCCCGGGTCACACCAGGACGATTCACACTCTGACGGCTTGCTCGAAGGGCCGAGCTATACCAGGCCGCCCAGCTGGCGGGGACTCGACGTGCCGCCCGTTCTCCTGTCCGGCGATCATGGCAAGGTGGCCGCGTGGCGGCGCGATCAGGCGTTGCAACGCACCCGCGAGCGCAGGCCGGACCTACTGAGCTGAGTTAGATGCGTCCGCTGGGAAACATGGTCTTGACCGCCTGAGTGATGGTCGCGCGGGCATCGTCGGCGTCGGTGGCCTGCATCGAGCTGATCGCCATGATGTAGCGCCGATCCGGTCCGATCACACCGGTGGACACGTGCAACCAGTCGGAGCCCACGCAGCACATCCAGCCTTGTTTCACGGCAACGGGTTCGGCGTAGAGGCCCTCGGGAATGCCGAACCGCTGCGGGTAGACCCCGCCGGGCACCATTCCGTCGGGTGCCGTTGGCGTGGAGGCCGCCAGGTTCGACATGATCACGCTGGCCTGTTCGGGCGGCAATCCGCCGGTGCCCGCCAGCATCATGTCGTAGTAGTGCACCAGATCGGTCACCGAGCTGACCGTGTTGAACCACCGCCCGTTGTTCGGTGCGTGGGTGGAGGACAAGCCGTAGCGAGCGACCACCCGGTTGATGATCGCGCTTCCGCCGCTGCGATTCCAGAAGGTCTCCGCGGCGCTGTCGTCGGACGATCTCAGCATGCGGTCGAAGGCCGCGCGATCGTCGGGGGAGAGCCGCGTCTGGCCCTTGGACACCTGCAACAGCAGGTCGTCGGCAATGAAGAGCTTGACCACCGACGCGATGGCTACCGTGCCGACGGCGCCGTTGGTGACGAGTTGACCGGTGTTGCGGTCCAGGACCGCGACGGTGATGTCAGCTCCGGAGCCGGAGGCGTCCGCGGTGGCCTGCTGCTCGCGAGCGTCCAGTCCGCTGAACGCCGCGGACGGCTCGTCGGGGGGCGCCTCGGGTAACGGCGCCATGCTGCCCAGCGGAGCGACCACGGTGAGCGGCGGCGAAGCCGGAACGGGAGGGGTGCCGTAGACCCTGGCGCCGCACCCCCCAGCGACAGTCGCAGTGGTCGCGGCAAGCGCAATGACCGTCAGCAGCTTCGACGGCCGCCGGAACATGGTTCTCCCTGATCGAGCGATAATTTATGGGGATTGGTGAAACTCGGCAAGGTGTGGAACCCCTTGCCCTCGGGGCCAGCGTAGCGGTTGAGGCCCGCTGTCGCGTCTGCAGCCGATCATCGCATTCACGGATCGTGCGGACACGATTTCGTCGGTTAGGTGCCCGTCTGGCACAATTGACCAGTTGTCTGCGCACGACGGGGGAAACATGCCTCCGCCTGCTGCGAGATGCGCCCGAAGACCTCGGCCTGGCCACGCGCCGTACTAGCGACGTGATGCCAAGGCCGCTAACGAGAACAACGAACCATGAGGAAGTGTCACCGATGAACACCCTGGACTTCATCGACCAGCCGTCGCTGCGCGACGACATCCCGGCCTTCAACCCAGGCGACACCGTGAACGTGCACGTGAAGGTCATCGAGGGTTCCAAGGAGCGAGTACAGGTCTTCAAGGGCGTTGTGCTTCGTCGGCAGGGCGGCGGCGTCCGCGAGACCTTCACGGTGCGCAAGGAAAGCTACGGCGTCGGCGTCGAGCGGACCTTCCCGGTGCACTCCCCGAACATCGACCACATCGACGTCGTCACCCGCGGTGACGTGCGACGCGCCAAGCTGTACTACCTGCGTGAGCTCCGGGGCAAGAAGGCCAAGATCAAGGAAAAGCGCTGATTGGCGCCAGGTCCGCAGCCGGACGGGTGTGACGTTTGGACTCCGAGCAGCGCGGCGACGAGCGCCGTGCTGACTACTCTGATGGCGTGACCGACGCGACCAACGCTTCTGACGCCACCCATTCCGCCGACGTCAGTGACGCAGCGGAAGACGCCGACGGCGGTGGCGAGGATCCGCCCAAGAAGAAGCGTGGAGCCGTTCGCGAGGCCGCGATCCTTCTGAGCATTGCGCTCGTCCTGTACTACGTGATGTTGACCTTCGTCGCGCGGCCGTACCTCATCCCCTCGGAATCGATGGAGCCCACGTTGCACGGCTGTGCCGGCTGCGTCGGTGACCGGATCATGGTGGACAAGGTGACCTATGACTTCACCGCGCCCGAGCCCGGCGACGTCGTGGTCTTCAAGGGGCCGCCGGCCTGGAACATCGGCTACAAGTCGATTCGGTCCGACAGCACCCCGATCCGCTGGATGCAGAACGCACTCTCGTTCATCGGGTTCGTGCCGCCCGATGAGAACGATCTGGTCAAGCGTGTGATCGCCACGGGTGGACAGACGGTCGAGTGTCGCGCCGACACGGGGTTGACGGTTGACGGCAAGAAGCTCAACGAACCGTATCTCGACGTCAACACGATGATGGCGGACCCGCAGATCTATCCCTGCCTCGGCAACGAGTTCGGTCCCGTGAAGGTCCCCGATAACCGGCTGTGGGTGATGGGCGACAACCGCACTCACTCGGCCGACTCGCGCGCCCACTGCACCAACCTCCCCGCCGATGCCCAGAAGGGCCTGTTGTGCACCGGTGACCCGATGGCGGGAACGGTTCCGGTCGACAATGTGATCGGCAAGGCGCGGTTCATCGCGTGGCCGCCTGGCCGGTGGGGCAGCGTATCGTCCACCAATCCGCAGACGTCGCAGTAGGAGCCCACTTGCCGGCGACCTGGCCGCCTAGAGCCGTGATCCGCAAGTCTGCGGGACTGCGCACCATCGAATCCGCGCTGTATCGCGGCGGTCTCGGCCCGGTGGCCGGGGTGGACGAGGTGGGACGCGGCGCCTGCGCCGGACCGCTCGTCGTCGCCGCGTGCGTACTCGGTCCCAACCGTCTGGAGAGCCTGTCGGCGCTCGACGACTCGAAGAAGCTCAACGAGCGTGAGCGCGAGCGGTTGTTTCCGCTGATACGCCGTTACGCGCTGGCCTATCACGTCGTCTTCATCCCGTCGCAGGAAGTGGATCGACGCGGTGTTCACGTGGCCAACATCGAAGGCATGCGACGCGCTGTGGCAGGGTTGGCGCTTCGGCCGGGTTACGTGCTGAGTGACGGGTTCCGGGTGCCCGGGTTGCCGATGCCATCTCTGCCCGTCGTGGGTGGTGACGCGGCGGCGGCCTGCATCGCCGCGGCCAGCGTGCTCGCCAAGGTGAGTCGGGACCGCCTCATGGTGCAGATGGACTCGCAGCATCCCGGCTACGGCTTCGCCGTACACAAGGGCTACAGCACTGCGTTCCACACGGCGGCACTGGCCGAGCGCGGCCCTTGCAGTGAACACCGATATTCGTTCATCAACGTGCGAAGACTGGTGCCCGCGGGGGTTCCCCGCGGGAGGCCGGACGGCGCGCCGAATTGGGCTGAGGAAAGATGTACCGAACACCGACCGGAGGACGACTGAACCGATGAGTGCCGAAGATCTCGAGAAGTACGAAACCGAGATGGAGCTCTCGCTGTACCGCGAATACAAGGACATCGTGGGGCAGTTCAGTTACGTCGTGGAGACCGAGCGCCGCTTCTATCTCGCGAACAGCGTCGAGTTGGTGCCCCGTAACGCGGACGGCGAGGTCTACTTCGAGCTGCGCCTGGCCGACGCGTGGGTATGGGACATGTACCGTCCGGCCCGCTTCGTCAAGCAGGTGCGGGTGATCACCTTCAAGGACGTCAACATCGAAGAGGTCGAGAAGCCCGAGTTGCGGCTCCCGGACTGAGTCGACGTCATGGCCGAGGATCGAGCTCCCGTCGCGATCGTCACCGGCGCCAGTCGTGGCGCGGGCCGGGGTATCGCCGCCGCGCTGCTGGACGCCGGCTGGCGGGTCTACCTGACCGGGCGGACGATCGTCGATGCCTCCAGAAACGACGCGGCCGGTGAGATCCCCGTCCGGGTCGACCACCGGGATGACGCTCAGGTCGCCGCGCTGTTCGAGCGTGTGGTCGACGAGTGCGGCAGGCTGGATCTCCTCGTCAACAACGCGGCCGCGATCCATGATGAACTGACCGGTCCAAAGCCGTTCTGGGAGAAGCCACTCCAACTGGCCGACGTCCTCGACGTCGGTCTGCGGTCGGCCTACGTCGCGTCCTGGCATGCCGCACCGCTGATGGTGGCCCAGGGCCGGGGGCTCATCGCCTTCACCTCGTCGCCGGGATCGGTCTGCTATATGCATGGCCCCGCGTACGGGGCGCAGAAGGCGGGGGTGGACAAGCTGGCCGCCGACATGGCCGTCGACTTCGCGGCCACCGGCGTCACGACCGTGTCCATCTGGATGGGGATCCTGCTGACCGAGGCATTCTGCCGTGCCTTCGACGGACATCCGGACGCGTTGGCGAAGACTGCCCGGCACGCCGAGACGCCCGAGTTCACCGGGCGCCTCATCGACGCGCTGTGGCGAGACGCCGCCGCGGCCGAACTGGCTGGTCAGACGTTGATTGGCGCCGAGCTCGCGGTGCGCTACGGCATCACCGACGCAGACGGACGCCAACCACCATCGCACCGGGACGCGCTCGGCGCGCCGCGCATTCCGTCGACTGTGGTGGTGCGCTGACGTCGACGCCGCCGTGACTTGCCACACTGGACGCATGCGCAAGACACCGCAGTGCTGGCTCACCGACATGGATGGCGTTCTGGTACACGAGGAGCGTGCGCTCCCGGGTGCCACCGAGTTCCTGCAGCGACTGGTGGAGAAGAAGCGGCCCTTCCTGGTGCTGACCAACAATTCGATCTTCACCCCTCGAGACCTGGCAGCCCGGCTGCTGCGATCCGGGTTGGAGGTCCCGGAGGCCTCGATCTGGACCTCGGCGCTGGCGACCGCCGCCTTCCTGCACGATCAGCTGCCCGGCGGTTCGGCCTACGTGATCGGCGAGGCAGGTCTGACGACGGCCCTTCACGAGGTGGGTTACACGTTGACCGACACCGGACCCGACTTCGTGGTCCTCGGTGAGACCCGGACGTACTCCTTCGAGGCGATCACCAAGGCCATCCGACTCATCGGTGGCGGGGCTCGCTTCATCGCCACCAACCCCGACGTCACCGGGCCATCGGCCGAGGGACCGACACCCGCGACGGGTTCGGTGGCGGCGCTCATCACCAAGGCCACGGGACGGGAGCCCTACTTCGTGGGCAAGCCGAACCCGATGATGTTCCGCAGCGCACTCAACCGCATCGAGGGGCACTCGGAGAGCACCTTCATGGTCGGCGACCGGATGGACACCGACGTCGTGGCGGGCATCGAGGCCGGACTGGAGACGATCCTGGTGCTCACCGGGTCGACGACGGTCGCGGACATCGAGAAGTATCCGTTCCGGCCGAGTCGGGTCCTGGACTCCATCGCAGACGCCGTCGATCTGATTTGATTCGATGACGGCTGACCGACCAGATGCCACTCAGCCCCTGACGGGGGTGCGGATCATCGAGATCTCCAGCTTCGTCGCCGTGCCGTTGGCCGGAATGACCCTGGCGCAATTGGGCGCCGAGGTGATTCGAGTCGACCCCGTCGGAGGGGCGGCCGATTACCATCGCTGGCCGCTGACCGCCGACGGCGAGAGCATCTACTGGGCCGGGCTCAACAAGGGCAAGCTGTCCGCCGCGATCGACGTGCGTTCCGCCGAAGGGCAGGAGTTGATCAAGAGGCTGATCGCCGACAGTGGCATCCTGATCACGAATGTTGCTGGGCGGCAATGGCATTCGTACGATAATTTGGTGGCGCTGCGACCGGATCTCATCCACGTCGAGGTGTCCGGTCGCGCCGACGGTGGCACCGGCGTCGACTACACCGTCAACGCGGGCATGGGTTTCCCCCTTGTCACCGGGCCTGCCGGGACCGCGGACCCGGTCAACCACGTGCTGCCCGCCTGGGACGTGACCTGCGGGCTCTACGTAGCCCTTGCCGTGACGGCCGCACTGCGGCACCGCGACGCCACCGGCGACGGGCAACGCATAGGCATTCCCCTCGAGAACGTGGCGCTCGCGACGGCGGGCAATCTCAGTTTCCTGACCGAGGCAATGGTCAACGGCGTCGCGCGGGAGCGCATCGGCAACTCGATCTACGGCCAGTACGGTCAGGCGTTCACCAGCGCCGACGGTGCCTCCTTCATGATCGTTGCGCTCACGGGTCGGCACTTCCGTGACTTGGCCGAGGTTACCGGCGCGACGAAAGCCGTTGCCGCACTTGGTGATGCACTCGGTGCGGACTTCACCGACGAGGGGCAGCGGTATCAGCACCGCGACGCGCTCACAGGGCTGTTCACGGCGTGGTTCACCGGGCACACCGCGGACGAGATCACCGCGGCCCTCTCGGCGACGTCGATCCTGTGGGAGCGCTATCGCACGTTCACCGAGACCGCGGCCGACCCCAAGGTCACCGACAACCCGCTGTTCAGCACTCTCGATCAGCCGCGAATCGGCCAATACCTGGCTCCCGCACTACCGCTGGCGGTCAACGGTGCCTACCGGCCCGCAGTGCCGTCACCCGCACTGGGCGACCACACCGTCGAGGTGCTTCGGGAATGGCTGGAGTTGTCCGATGGCGAGATCGATCGGCTGACCGACGCGGGCACGGTCGCGTGAGTGAACTGCTAAGCCTGCTCGACGTCCACCCCGGCCCATCAGAGGATTCCTGGATCGGGCCGGCCAGTGGACCCGAGGGCAAGCGTTCGTTCGGCGGCCAGTTCATGGCCCAAACCCTGGCGGCCGCCGCCCGCACCGTCGAGTCCACGAAGTTGCCCACCAGCATGCATCTGCAGTTCCTGCGGGGCGGTGAGGCGGGCGACGACGTCGAGTACACGGTGCAGCGGGTGTTCGACGGGCGGACCGCCTCGCACCGTCGCGTGGAGTCTCGTCAGGCCGACCGCGTGATGACCGCCGCAAGCGTCTCGTTCTCCGTGCCGTTGCCCGGTCCCGAACACGGCAGGCTCGTTCCCTTGCCACAGGATCCCGAGAGCTTGCCGCGTACCGGGCCAGTTGGGCCTGCCCCCTCGATGCCGTTGGACGAGATCGACATTCGCGTCGTCGACGATCGGTCGACTGGGGAGTTCGTGCGACGCCTCTGGTGGCGGGTCGAGATACCCGTCCCCGACGACCCGCTGCTGCACGACGTCATCGCGGCATACGTCTGCGACGTGTACATGATCGATCCCGCGCTGCAGGTGCACGGTCACTCGATGCGGGCGCGGACGCACCGCAGTGGCACGACCGATTCTTCCATCTGGTTTCACCGGCCGGTGCGGGCGGACCGCTGGAACCTCCTGGAGACCAGATCGCCGGCGGCGGCCCGCGGCCGAGGCGTGATCACCGGCAGCCTGGTCGGTGCGGACGGCGAGATCGCGGCCACCGTGGCGCAGGAAGGCC
The DNA here is from genome assembly GCF_006439015.1 of Mycolicibacterium hodleri. GTDB lineage: Bacteria > Actinomycetota > Actinomycetes > Mycobacteriales > Mycobacteriaceae > Mycobacterium > Mycobacterium hodleri_A. The sequence continues at coordinate 608,266 of NZ_RCZG01000001.1, forward strand.
TCATCGCGGAGCGGGAGAAGCCGTCCGAGAGTTGACGTGGCGAATCCCGCGTACGCGAATCCGCCTGCGCGCCATCATCAGCAGTTGCGTCAGGACCACCCCCGTCAGCAGTGTCGAGGTGACGCCGAGAAGACGGTGTTCACCGAACAGCGGGTAGACCTGGTAGTGGGTCAGGTAGATGACCAGCGACGCCTCGGCAAGAACCCCTGCCGTCACGGTGACGATCGACGGGCATCGCACGGCGGGCAACCAGATCAGCAGAGCCAGTCCCACGAAGACAAGCAGCTCCCGGCGCGGGTTGCCGAAGTAACCGACGATGCCGACGGCGAGCATCAGGGTGACTGCGAGGCGCTGCAGGGTCGTGGAGGCCTTCGACGCCGCCCACCCGATGGCGAAGAACCAGAAGGCGACCACGGTGAACCACGCTGCATGGCCCATCCCGAACCCGTGAAAACGGACCACCAGCCCGAGAGTCAGGAACCCCATTGCGAACGCGAACGGCGCACGTCGTTCCAGGCGGTCTCCGATCGGCGTCCAGCACACCAACGCGAGGGTCACCAGAATCCACACGACGACCTCGACGAACCACAGTCTGCCCGCCGTCACGCTGTCGCTGGGTCCGAGGAATTTGTTGGCCAACAACAGATTCGCCGCGGTGTAGTCGTTCGTGCCGAGCAGGGCGATGGCCACCCATGCCACCGAGGGCACGGCGATCCACGCGATGGTGTTGCGCAGGTGCCTGGCGCGTTGCAGGCGCGGCAGCGGGGTCAGGCAGAAGCGGCCGAAGTTGTACCCGGCGATGCCCAGCAGAACGTGCGCACCACCCCATAGCGTGTACAGCCCGGCGTGCGATCCGACGACGAGCACGATGGCAATCGCCCTCAGGGCGACACTTGTCTCGAGCGTCGTGCCCCACCATCGCCGCGGTCTGGAGGCGGCCTCCAGCTCGCGCAGCGGCAGCCGTTGCCAATCGGCGGGGAGATGACCGATCGCGCGTTCCAGGCGAACCGACATCGATACATAGGACAGCGAGTTCCCACCGAGGTCGACGAAGCTGGCCCCGTCGTCGATCGACGCGGCGTCGAGGTGGAGCACGTCGGCGAACAGCCCGCGAAGGTCGAGTGCGACCCCATCGTCCGACCTGATGCGATCAGCCAGCTGGCGGACGCCGTGGAGATCCGGTTTCCCCGTGGGCAATCGGGGAAGTTCGTCCACGTCGAGGACGCGGACCGCCGCTCGAGGGAGACCCGATGCGGTCGTGGCGACGAGTCCGACGTCGCAGCCGGCGGGACGATCGGCGGCCGCGACCAACAGTTCGCCGTCGCCCTCCGTGCAGATCGCGGACACGTCGGCGTCGCGCAGGCTGGCCTCGATGCGTTCTAGGTCGAGTCGCAGTCCGTACAGCTTGGCGAAGCGGCTGATGCGGCCGACCACTTCATACAGGCCGTTGGAGTTCCTTCGAGCGAGGTCACCGGTGCGAAGCGCCGCTACCGTACGTCCAGCCGCGAGGTCGTCGCGATCGTGCGCGTAGCCCATCATCACGCCCGCGCCGCGGTAGACCAGCTCACCGACGTCGGCGGGCATGCCGTCGACCGGTTCCCCCTCCAGCACCTCGATGTCGAACGTGCCGCCGGGAATCGGCACACCGATCGCGTGCGGATTGTCGACCGCGAGTTCCGGTGGAAGGTAGGCCATTCGGGCGGTGGCCTCGGTCGCTCCGTACATCACGAACAGTTGCCACCCGCGGCGCCGTCCGAGTTGCGCGAACCGCCGGACCCGATCGGGGGCGAGCCGGCCGCCGGCCTGGGTGACGTACCGCAGGTGCGGGAGCTGCATGTCGCCGAAGCCAATGCGGTGCAGCAGGTCGAAGGTGTGGGGGACGCCCGCGAACGTCGTACCCCGGTGCCGTGCCATCAGGTCCCAGAACTCGTCGTCGACAACGGAGTGGTCGGTCAGAATGAGCCCGGCCCCACGCAGTAGATGGCTGTGAATCACGGAGAGGCCGTAGCAGTACGACATGGGTAAAGTCGTTGCGGCCCTGTCGGTGTCCCGGATGTCGAGATACGTGGCGATGGACTCGGCGTTGGCGATCAGGTTGTTCCGGGACAGCCGCACCAGCTTCGGTGACCCCGTGCTGCCGGACGTGGACAGCAGGAGCGCCAGATCGGGATGGAGATCGTGAGCAGCTCGGTGGCGGTGCTCCATGCTGCCGCCACGGACGATCACGTCGGGATCGTAGGTGTCGATCACCGCCGCGTGATCGCCATCGGCGGGCAGTGGGATGACGACGTGACCACCCGCCAGGGCCCCGAGATAGCTTACCAATGTCTCGATGTCGTTGCGGCACTCCAGGAGTACCAGCCTGCGTTGACTTCCGAGGTCGGAGGCGCTCGCGGCGACGTCGTCGGCGAGTTCGCGGTAGGAGACTCGCCGGTCCGCGGTCAGCAGCGCCGGATCGTCACCGCGGGAAGTCAGATGGTCGAGTAGTCGGCCAGCCGTCATGACGGTTGATCGAGGACGACTACCGGTCCGACGACGTCGACGCGGACCTTGGCGTCGACCGCGGGAGGATCGAGGCTGTGCTGACGGACGGTAATCGGTTCGCCTGCACCGGGATCCACGACGAGTAGCACGTCGTGCCCGCGGAACTCCGAGGACAGCACGGTGCCGACACCCGTTCCATGCCCATCGTCGGTCACAGTGGTGGCGATCAGCTGCTCGGGTCGCAGCATGAGGGTGGCAGGCCCGTCGGCGGCCTCGTCACGCACGGGTAGGCGGCCAAGTACGCAGTCGGCGACACCCCCGGTGACGGTGCCGGGCAGGAGCACACAATCGCCGAGGAACTCGGCGGTGAATTTGTTTCCTGGATTGAGGTAGACCTGTTGCGGAGTTCCGACACCGGCGAATCGACCGTCGCGCATGACGGCGACCTGGTCGGCGATGGAAAGCGCCTCTTCCTGGTCGTGGGTTACCAAGAGCGTCGTCACCTGAGCCGCGGCCAGCAACTGGGCGACCGCCGCGCGGGTCGACGCCCGCAGGCCGGTGTCGAGCGCGCTGAAGGGCTCGTCGAGCAACATCAGCGCGGGTTCGCGCGCCAGCGCCCTCGCCAGTGCAACGCGCTGCTGCTGGCCGCCGGACAGCTCGTGAGGTCGACGTTGCGCCATGGACTCGCCCAACTGGACGGTGTCGAGCAGTGCAGCCACCCGGGCGCGGGACGTGCGGGCATTGCGAGTGAGCCCATACGCGATGTTCTGCCCCACGGTGAGGTGCGGGAACAGGGCACCGTCCTGGGCGACGTAGCCGACGTCGCGACGGTGCGCAGCGATGAACCGTTCGGCGCTGGCGACCTCGCGTCCGGCGATGGAAATGGTTCCGCTGTCGGGGGTTTCGAAGCCGGCGACGAGGCGGAGAAGGGTCGTCTTGCCGCAACCGGAGGCGCCGACGACCGCGGTGACGGTGCCCTTTGGCACACTTAGGTCGACGCCGTGAAGCACGGCATTGCCGCCGAACGACTTGGTGAGACCGGTGACCTCGAGCGCATTCGCGGTCACAGCGCGGCCGCCCTGGCCGACTGGCCCAACAACACCAGGGTGACCGGAACTGACAGCGCGACGAGCAGTAGCGCGTACGGCGCCGCGGCGGCGTAGTCGAGCTCGCTGCTCAAGGACCAGAATCGCATCGCCAACGTGTTGGTTCCGGTGGGAGCGAGCAGGAGGGTTGCCGTCAATTCGGTGGCGACGGCGACGAATACCAGCGAGGCGCCCGCCGCGGCAGCCGGTGCGGTGAGCCGCAGCGTGACGCGTAGGAACGTCCAGGTGGGCGACACGCCCAGTGAGCGCGAGGCCTCCTCGATGCCGGGTGGCACCTGTGCCAGACCGGAACGCAGGTTGACCATGGCCCGCGGCATGAACATCAACACGTAGGCGGCGAGCACCAGCGAGATAGTTTGGTAGAGCGGAGTCGCGAAGCTGATCGCGACCGTGACCAGGGCCAGTGCGGTGACGATTCCCGGCATCGAACTGGTGGCGAAGTTGGACCCTTCGACGAAGCGCGCGAAGAACCCGCTGTATCGCACGGCCACCCATGCAAAGGGGAAGGCGAGCACCGTGGTGATGATTGCGGCCGCTGCCGCCAGGCCTGCGGTCTGGACGGTCGCGGTGCTGATCTCGTCGTTGGCCCACACACTGCCTCCGCCGATCCACAGCCAGCGGGTCACCGTCCACGCCGGCACACCGAGAGCCAGCACCGCGAGCCCCGTGAGTGCGGCGACGGCGGGAATCATCTTGCCATGCACACGATGTGGAGAGGGTTGCCGCTGCACACCCGAGCCGATCCTGGCGTATCTGGCATTGCCGCGGGCAGCCGCCTCGCCGACCAGCAGTAGCAGGCACAGCAGGACCAGGACGCCCGCGAGCGTGCTGCCCGCCGCTCCGTTGAACGTCGACTGGAACTGCTCGAAGATCGCCGTCGTCAGGGTGGCGAAGCGCAGCATCGCGAAGGCGCCGTATTCGGCGAGGAGGTGCACCCCGACCAGCAGGCCGCCGCCGAGGATTGCGAGTCGCAGCTGTGGGAGAACGACCCGGAGGAAGGCGTCCGTCGGGCTGGAACCCAGCGCCCTGGCGGATTCCTCGACCGCCGGGTCGAGCCTGCGAAGAGTTGCCGACGCCGGCACGTAGACGAAGGGAAAGTAGGACAGCGTCGTCACCAGGATGCCCGCCCAGAAGCCGTGTAGCGACGGCACGACGCTGACCCACGCATAACTGTTGATGAACGCGGGAACGGCCAGCGGAGCGACGAACATCGGTCGCCAGAGGGCGCGACCCGGCACGTCCGTCCGTTCGACCAACCAGGCGGCGCCGATGCCGATGACGATGCAGAGCGGCACGGTGACGCAGACGAGCCCGATGGTGTTGATCAGCAGTTCACCCACGCGCGGCCGCGCTACGAGCGCGTACACCCGCGACGGCCCGGTGGAGATCACCGACCAGGCTACGTAGGCGATGGGCACGAACGTGGCGGCGACCAAGATCGCGACGATGCCGACGAGCAGCGGTCCCGGTCGATGGCCCGCGCGGCCGACGGGCCGCGGGTGCTTGTCGGTCCCTGCCGTCTGGACCGTTTCGGTGGCGATCACCGACCGCGCCATCTAGAGGAGACCGGCCTTCGTCATCAGGTCGGTGACCTTCTGGGCGTCGAGATCCGAGGGGTTGACGTCAGGTGCCCGCAGGTCGGCGAGGGGCACCAGAGCAGGGTTGGCAGGCACGTCGCTGGCCACGGGATATTCGAATGACGTCCCGGTGGCGAGTACGTCCTGGCCCGCCTTGCTGGTGATGAAGGTGAGGAACTGCTGCGCCTGCTCCTTCTTCTTGCTGGACTTGAGCACGCCGCCGCCGGAGAGGGAGACGAAGGCGCCCGGATCGGAGTTGCGGAAGTAGTGCAACGCAGTGTTTCCGCTGATCTCCTTGGTGCTGGCCTGATCCCGGAACCAGTAGTAGTGGTAGATCACGCCGCCGTCTACCTCGCCCGCATTGATAGCCCTCAGGGTGGCGATGTTGTCCTGGAAGATCTCGGCGTTCGTCTTCATCCCGGTGAGCCAGGCCGACGTCGCGGGCTCTCCGGTGAGTTCGAGCATCGCCGCCACGATCGCCTGGAAGTCTGGTTTCACCGGCGGAGCACCCCATCGCCCCTTCCACGCCGGCTGCTCGAGGTCCATGATCGACTTCGGCAGCTGGTCCTCGGTGAGCTTGGACTTGTTGTAGGCGAACACCGTGGTGCGCGCAGCGACGCCGGTCCACTTGTTGGTCGCAGGTCGGTATTGCGCAGGCACCTGGGCGATGGTGGCTTGGTCGACGTCTGCGAACAGCCCGGCCTTCTCGACGGCGGCCATGGCGGGCGAGTTCTCGGTGAGGATCACGTCAGCGCGGGAGGAAGCGCCCTCGGCGATCAGCTGGTTGCCCAGTTCGGTGTCCCCGCCCTGACGGTAGGTGACCTTGATGCCGGTCGCCTTCGTGAAGGCGTCGATCCACTCCTTGGTGAGCGACTCGTGCTGGGCGTTGTAGATCAGCAGCCCATCGTTGTCATCGGACGACGACGAGCACGCCGTGATGCCTATGAGTAGCGCGGTGGCGGACAGGACTGCACCGATCCGCCTCCAAGGTGACCGCATCAAGTAATTCCTTCCCGCGCAGCTCCTGGCCGGACCCACCAACTCAGGTGAGGATTGCCTAACGAACATTACCGCGGGCTCGGGTCGGCAGTCATCGAGGTTCCATTGCGAGCGGCTCAGCCCTCCTGTTCGATCGACAACCACTCGGTCAGCGAGATGCCGAAGGCGGTCGCCTGACACAGTTCGGCGTTGCGTTGCCTGCCGATGTGGGGATCGAGCCACGCGATGAACTCTCGTTCGGCATGGCTGGCATCACGGATGTGGATGAAGTAGTCATGGGCCCGCCGTTATCAACGCCACCTCGAGATGCCCGACGACCGCCAGTCGCGTACGTAACGCACCCGGTCGTGATCCGCCGTCGCCTGGACGCTGAACTCCGTCTTGCGGACCACCCGCCATGCTCCGGCGGGCACCTGCAGTTCACAATGCCGTTCGTGGTCCTTCTGATGCCAGAGTCGCGTGGGCGCATCGAGGTCGACGTAGATGGTGCCACTGGCGGATCCGATCCTGGCGAACCCCGGATCGCTGTCGAGGACGTGGTGATGGCCGGACTCGCTGTGGCCGACGACGTAACTGGTGACCTTCTCAGCGGTGCCCGACGCGGGCGGGGCGTCCACGGGAAGTTGCAGAACGTCATCGTGACGGATGGGTGTGCGCATCGCAGGTCTCCTCGCGTGGGGGGTGGGCGATTTGGTGGACCTAGCGTGGAGGTCTGACCCGTCGAGACGTGAAACGAGTTGTGTCAGTTGCCAGGACGACGGGTGCGCGATTCTGTACGTTGGCCGGGACAGGGCAGGGTCCGCTCGACACACCGTCCGCTCGACACCAAGGAATCAACGCCATGAATTTGCTCGCCACAACCGTGCGCCGCGGCGCCATCGCCACCATGGGAGCGTGCGCTGTCGGTGCCGTCGTCGTGGGCGCCGGATTGCTACCCGCCGCTGCTGCCGCGCCCTGCAAGGCCAGTGGATACGCCGTCACGGCCAGTGGCGTGTTGAATTCGGCGGGCGCCTACCTCGATGCCCACCCCGGAGCCGACGACGTGCTGACCGCTGCTGCCAGCCAGCCGGTGCCCGAGGCCCAGTCCTCGGTGCGGGGGTATTTCCTCGCGCACCCGGGTGAGTTCCTGGACCTTCAGAACATCGTGCAGCCCTTGAAGGACGTCAAGAACCAGTGCGGCGTCGACGTCTCGCCCACCCAGTTGGCCACGCTGTTCCAAGCACTGGCGTGAGTTCCAAGCGGTGGCCTGAGCGCTACCCGGGCAGGTCCGTGTACTTCATGTCGAAGCCATCGGCGCTGAACGTGAAGCCCTGGCCGGTGAACTCGCTGGCGCAGGAGATTCCGGTCGCTTCCTGAACGTTGCAGCGGAACCCGGAGACGATCAGCACCTTGTCGAAGGGCAGGACGGTGGCGGGACCGGGGACGAGGGAGTATCCGGGCGACTTCAGAACGGCGAACTGAGGCTCAGCGTCTCTGCCCACCTGAAGGGCGTTCGGGGCGCTGTCCGTCCCGTCGCGTTCGGCGATGGTGTCGGGCGCGCCCTTGATGGGAATGGCCGAACCGGTCGCGGACTGGCAGCCCGCCGTCTCCCGCGGGATGATCGCGCACACCCATTTCTTGCTCGGGCTGGTGAAGTAGTAGGCCGTCTCCCCGTCCGATGGGGGAGAGGCGTAGTCGAAGGCGTTGACGAGCGCGTCGTTGGTGGGGCGGCTGGGCAGCGGGGGTGGGGCCGACGTGCTGGTCTGCATGGTCGGTCGAGCCTCCTCGGTGTTCACCACGGTCCCGGAGTCGCACCCGACGGCGGTGAGCGCAACCGCAACCGAAACCACGGCGGACACGAGCTTCCCGTAGTGAGTGCGGCCGACCATGACCGCCATCATGGCACGCGGGTTACTCGGTGATCGGTGCCCACCAGCTGGCGCTCGTGGATGAACTCGCGTCTGTGGATGGCGCCGTGACGGGACGACCGTTCTGTCATGGCGGGCACGCACCGTGGAGCCATGACGGAAACGTGGAGTCGAGCCCAGATCGGTGCGCTCGGTGAAGACCTGGCGGTCGAGCATCTGAGGTCGCGTGGGCTGAGAGTGCTGACCCGCAACTGGCGGTGCCGCTACGGCGAGTTGGACGTGATCGCCGCGGACGAGGCCGCAGGGGTCGTGGTGTTCGTCGAGGTGAAGACGCGCACCAGCGATCGGTTCGGCGGCGTGGAGCAGGCCGTGACGCCCCTGAAGCTCCGGCGGTTGCGTCGGCTCGCCGGGGCGTGGCTGGCAGCCCAGGACCGAAGCTGGGCGCAGGTGCGAATCGACGTCGTCGGCGTGCGGATCGGACGGGGCCCGACCCCGGAGATCACGCACCTCGAGGCGGTGGGGTGATGACGCTGGGACGGGCGTACTCGGTGGCCATGTGCGGGGTCGACGGTGCGATCGTGGAGATCGAGGCCGACATCACCTCGGGCCTTCCCGGAGTGCACCTCGTCGGGCTACCCGACGCGGCGTTGCAGGAGGCACGAAACCGGGTGCGGGCGGCAATTACGAACTGCGGCAACAGCTGGCCGATGGCACGGTTGACGCTGGCCCTGTCGCCGGCCACGCTGCCCAAGACGGGTTCGGCGTACGACGTCGCGCTGTCGCTGGCGGTGCTGTCGGCGGAACAGAAGAAGTCCTGGGCGGCCTTGGACAAGACGGTGCTCCTCGGCGAGTTGGCGCTCGACGGGCGCGTGCGACCGGTCAAGGGGGTGTTGCCCGCCGTGCTGGCCGCCAAGCGAGAGGGCTGGCCCACCGTGGTGGTGCCCATCGACAATCTCGCCGAGGCCAGCTTGGTCGACGGTATCCAGGTGTTGGGTGCGCGAAGCCTGCGTCAGCTGCAGGCCTGGCTGAAGGGCAAGTGCTCGCTCGACGACAGAGTGGTCGCTGGCGCGTCGGACGAGGAACCGATGGTCGATCTCGCCGACGTCGTCGGACAGTCACACGCCAGGTTCGCCGTCGAAGTGGCCGCCGCGGGGTCGCATCACCTGCTGCTGACCGGGCCGCCCGGAGTCGGCAAGACCATGCTGGCGCAACGACTTCCGGGACTATTGCCACCGCTGACCCACGATGAGTCGTTGGAGGTGACGGCCATCCATTCGGTGGCGGGTCTGCTGTCCGAATGCACTCCGCTCATCACTCGCCCGGTGTTCGTGGCACCGCACCACACGTCCACGGTCGCCGCTGTGGTCGGCGGCGGTTCGGGGCTTGCTCGTCCCGGTGCGGTGAGTCGCGCGCATCGCGGCGTGCTCTTCCTCGACGAGTGCGCGGAGATCGGCTCCGCCGTGTTGGAGGCGTTGCGAACACCCCTGGAGGACGGTGAGATTCGCCTCGCCCGGCGCGACGGCGTTGCGCACTATCCGGCTCGGTTCCAGCTCGTCATGGCGGCAAACCCGTGCCCGTGTGCACCGGCCAAGTCCAGCGATTGCGTCTGCCCGGCCGCCGTCAAGCGGAGATACCTCGGCAGGTTGTCCGGCCCGCTGATGGATCGTGTCGACCTTCGGGTGGAGCTGCACCCGGTCCGCTCCGGCGCGATGGCTGCCGCTGAGGGTGAGTCGACCGCGACGGTCAGGGACCGGGTCGGCGCAGCCCGCGAGGCGGCCGCAGCACGATGGTCACCCCACGGGTTCCGCACCAACGCGGAGGTCAGCGGTCCGCTGCTGCGCCGACGATTCCGCCTGGATCGGACGGTGATGGCGCCACTGCGCCTAGCGCTGGACCGAGGTGAACTCAGCATTCGTGGCGTGGACAGAACATTGCGGGTCGCGTGGACGCTCGCCGACCTGGGCGGCCGCTCAAGGCCCGAGCTGGACGACGTCAACACGGCGCTGAGCTTTCGTCAGGCCGGGGGTGCGCGATGACCGACGAGCACCGGGCCTGGGCCTATCTGTCACGGGTCACCGAGCCGCCGTCCCACGAGGTGGCAGCGTACGTGGCCGACGTCGGACCCGTCGAAGCCGCCGCGCGCATCAAGAAGCGTGACGTGGCTCCGCAGATAGCACGACTCACCGAGGCTCGACACGACATCGACTGCGCTGCAGAAGATCTGGAGGTCCTCGCGCGACTGGGGGGTCGTCTGGTCACACCTGAGGATCCTGACTTCCCACAGCTTGCCCTCACGTCGTTCAACGGTGCTGCCGTTCGAGACCGACCGGCGGGACGTCCGCCCATGGTGCTGTGGGTGGTCGGAGAGGAGTCGCTCGCCGACGTCGCCGAGCGGGCGTGCTCGATCGTCGGCACGCGGGCCGCGACGTCCTACGGAGAACACCAGGCGGCCGATCTCGCTGCCGGTCTGGCGGAACGCGACGTGGCCGTCGTATCCGGTGGCGCCTTCGGCATCGATGGCGTGGCGCACCGTGCGACCCTTGGTGCCGACGGTCTCACCGTCGCGGTGCTCGCGGGCGGAGTCGACGTTCCGTACCCATCCGCGCACTTGGCGATGTTGCACCGGATCGGGGAGCAGGGGTTACTGGTCAGCGAGTATCCGCCTGGCGTTCGGCCCGCGCGGTACCGCTTCCTGACACGCAATAGGTTGGTGGCCGCGCTGTCCGGGGCGACGGTCGTGGTCGAAGCGGGTCTGCGCAGCGGCGCCGCCAACACCGCCGGCTGGGCGGAGGCCCTAGGACGCCCTGTCTGCGCCTATCCGGGGCCGGTGACGTCGTCGGCGTCTGCCGGGTGCCACGCCTTGATCAGGAACGGAGCTTTCCTCGTCACACGCGTCGAGGAGGTCGTGGAGATGGTGGGGGCCGCGGGTGAGATCGCACCAGAGCCCGATAGGCCCAGCTCTCCACTCGACGGGCTCACCGACGTCGAGCTTCGGGCGTACGAGGCACTTCCTCGGCGGGGCGCCCGCACCATCGACCAGGTCGCCGTGGCGGCCGGCCTGCCGCCCACCGAGCTGCTGGGACCCCTCGCGACGTTGGAACTCGCCGGTTTGGTGCTTCGTCGGGAGGGCAAGTGGCGCCTCGCGACACGGTAGGTCGGCGAGTCACGTGGCGGCAGTGCAGTAGGCCGAGGCGTGGCCGCTCCCCGCTGTCCGTACTCGCACGTAGCCAGCCATCCGGCCCGAGCCGCTCGTATAGTCGGTAGGGCAACCGACGATCGTTATGAGGTGAATGTGGCAGGGCGTCCGATCCACACCTTTCAGGTGATGCGCAGTGAACAGTTGGCGCCCCACATGATTCGCGTGGTGCTCGGCGGTGGCTTCGACACCTTCACCCCGAGTGACTTCACCGACTCATACGTCAAGATCGTGCTGCCTCAGTCTGGAACCGACGTGTCGACGCTCCCGACGCCGCTGACCCTCGACAGCTTCAAGGAGCTGGCCGACGCGTACCAGCCCGTCGTTCGGACCTACACCGTGCGCAGCGTCGATGCCGAGCGGGGCGAGATCAGCATCGACTTCGTCGTACACGGCGAGCACGGGGTGGCAGGGCCGTGGGCAAGCTCCGTCCAAGCCGGGGACCCGGCTTACCTGATGGGCCCTAGCGGCGCCTACTCGCCCGACCCCGCCGCGGACTGGCACCTGCTGGCCGGTGACGAAGCCGGACTTCCGGCCATCAGCGCCGCGCTCGAGGCGATGGCGAAGGACACGGTTGGGCTGGCCTTCATCGAGGTCAGCGGCCCCGATGATGAGATCGAGCTGGTTGCACCCGAGGGTGTTCAGATCCGGTGGATCTATCGCGAAGGACGAGCTGACCTGGTGTCCGAGGATCGGGCAGGGGACCACGCGCCACTGATCGTCGCCGTCAAGGAAGCCCAGTGGCTGCCGGGACAGGTGCAGGTCTTCATCCATGGCGAAGCGCAGGCCGTCATGCACAACCTGCGGCCCTACGTCCGCAAGGAGCGCGGCGTAGACGCCAAATGGGCGTCGATATCCGGCTATTGGCGGCGCGGCCGGACCGAGGAGACCTTCCGGCAGTGGAAGGCCGAGCTGGCAAAAGCGGAGTCCGGGCCCGCGGGGTGACCACGGGCTGGCACCCTTGCCCCATGGCATTCGGTGACTACCAACTCGAGATCTACCTCCAGGGCCTGTCGGGCGTCCTGCCCTCCCATCCGATGGCATTTGCGGAACTGGAGGCCAAGGCGCAGGCCGCCATGTCGCCGTCGCTGTGGTCCTACGTGGCCGGCGGCGCGGGAGATGAGCGCACCCAGCGCGTCAACGTCACGGCCTTCGAACGGTGGGGGGTGATGCCGCGAATGTTCGTGGGCGCCAAGGAACGAGACGTCTCCGTCGACCTGTTCGGACTGACGCTGCCGTCGCCGGTATTCATGGCGCCGATCGGCGTCATCGGCCTCTGCGCTCAGGACGGCCACGGTGATATCGCCGCTGCCAAGGCGGCCGCCCGCACTGGCGTCCCGATGGTGGTGTCGACGCTGACGTCCGACCCGTTGGAGCAGGTGGCCGCCGAGTTCGGGGACACGCCTGGCTTCTTCCAGCTGTACACCCCGACCGACCGCGACCTGGCCGCCAGCCTGGTCTCGCGGGCTGAGGCGGCGGGCTATCGGGGCATCGTCGTCACACTGGACACCTGGGTGCCCGGGTGGCGGCCGCGCGACCTCTCGACGTCGAACTTCCCGCAGCTCCGCGGACACTGCCTCTCGAACTACACAAGCGACCCCGTGTTCCGGGCCTCGCTGGCGCAGACACCCGAAGAAAATCCCCAGGCTGCGATCTTGAAGTGGATCTCGGTGTTCGGCAATTCGCTGGCTTGGGACGACCTGCCGTGGCTGCGATCCCTGACGAAACTTCCGCTTCTGGTGAAGGGCATCCAACACCCCGACGACGCCCGCCGCGCGATCGACGGCGGCGTCGACGGCATCTATTGCAGCAATCACGGGGGCCGGCAGGCCAACGGTGGGTTGCCCGCGATCGACTGCCTATCGGGAGTGGTCGACGCGGCCAAGGGCGTACCGGTGCTGTTCGATTCCGGCATCCGCAGCGGCGCCGACATCGTCAAGGCGTTGGCCCTTGGAGCCACTGCCGTTGGGATCGGGCGTCCGTATGCCTACGGGCTCGCGCTCGGCGGCGCCGACGGCATCGTGCACGTGCTACGGTCCCTGCTCGCCGAGGCCGACCTCATCATGGGTATCGACGGATATGCCTCACTCAAGGACCTCGTCCCGGAGGCCCTGCGTCGCGTCGAGTCCATGGAGGTGTCCCGGTGAAGGCCGTGAGCTGTCTCGACGGAAACCTCGAGGTCATCGATCTTCCGGCCCCCCAGCCGCAGAAGGGCCAACTGGTCCTCGAGGTGAAGCGGTGCGGAATCTGTGGTTCCGACCTCCATGCCAGGCACCACGCGGGCGAGCTGGAGGGCGTGATGGCGGCCGTCGGCTACCCGGACTTCTTGCGGTCCGATACGCCGGTCGTGATGGGTCACGAATTCTCCGGTGAGGTCGCCGAACGCGGCCGCGGGGTCGCCAAGGAGTTCAAGGTCGGCACGCTCGTCACCTCGTTTCCGTTGATACGGGCCAGCGGCGGCGTACACCTCACGGGCCTGTCCCCGCAGGCGCCCGGGGGATACGCGGAGCAGGTCGTCGCCGAAGCGGCGATGAGCTTCGTGGTCCCGAACGGACTGTCGGCCGACGTCGCCGCATTGACCGAACCGATGGCTGTAGCGCTGCACGCCGTGCGCCGCAGTGAGATCGGCAAGGGCGACGTCGCGATCGTGATCGGTTGCGGTCCCGTGGGGCTCGCCGTCATCAGTCACCTCAAGGCCGCCGGGGTGAAGACCGTCGTCGCGAGCGACTTCTCCTCCGGCAGAAGGGCACTCGCGTCCCGCTGCGGGGCCGACGTCGTCGTCGATCCGGCAGTCGATTCACCCTACGAGCGGGCGAACACCAAGGGTGTAATCACGAAGGCGCCGGATCTCTACGAGCTGGGCATGGGTTCGATGGAGAAGCTGCGCAAGCTACCGGGATGGTCCCACGTCTATCGGGCGGCAGACGCGCTCGGCGCGGCAGCCCCCAAGCGGCCGGTGATCTTCGAATGTGTCGGTGTCCCAGGCATGATCGACGGCGTCGTCGGAGCGGCGCCGCTCAACTCACGCGTCGTCGTGGTGGGTGTCTGCATGGGTGAGGACAAGATGCGGCCCGCGATGGCGATCGCCAAGGAGGTCGACCTACGATTCGTATTCGGTTACACGCCACTGGAATTCCGCAACACCCTGCACATGCTGGCCGACGGCAAGGTCGACGGTAGGCCGCTGCTCACCGGCACCGTCGGACTGGACGGGGTCGAGAACGCGTTCGATGCCCTCGGGGATCCCGAGACGCACGCCAAGATCATGATTGATCCCGCCAGCGCTGCGACCGCTCCCTGATCGCTTTCTCTTGTGCCGCGCGCTTATGGCCCTGGTCGAGGGCCCTGCGGCTGCGACTCTGGCGGAATTGGTGAAGCCAGTGACGGGGGCGGCGCTGGGAGAGGCGACGGTGCTCCCGGCGGCGGCGGTGGGGGTAGTGGAGTCAAGGTGACCGGGGAGAAGCCCGGTACGCCGATGACCAGTCCACCCGGTGGGGGTGCCTGAGACGTCGGAGTCTCGGGCTCCGGAGCAGTCGAGTTGGTCGTCGTTGGGTCGGAGGTCGGAGTGGGCGTACTCGACGTCTCCTCGACGACTTCTGGGACGGATACCAGAATGGAGGGTGCAGCCGTTTCCGGATCCTCCTGGTACTGGTTGGTCTGTTGCGGTTCGGGGGCAGCGGGTGGCTGCCCGTTGATCAGGTGCCCACGCGTCACGGTGCCGGTCAGCGTCGCCCAACCTCGGTCGCCGCCCATCGTCGCACCGAGGCCGCACGACAGCTGACGGCTACCCGCCAGCCAACTCGCCGGTGAGATGGTGCCGTACCGCACCGTGAGTCCGGTGGCGTTCAACGTGACACCTGGGAGATAGGCGTCTGCCATCTTCGTGCAGGCCTTCTCGAGGAAGTCGTCCTGCGCGGTCGGGGTGGGCGGCGGGCTCGAGAACTCCTCGCCCACGTTCACGGTGCCGGTGATCTCAATCGCGTGGGGAGCCGCGCAGTCAACGGGGCTTTCGGTCGGTTGGTTGGTGGTCGAGTCGATGCCCAGGCACGTGCCGGTCGACCACACCTTGGACTGATCATATTGCGCGACTTGACCTTTGAAGGGAACCGGCTGGCCGTCGGGGCCGAGCAGTTCCAACCCGCAGAGGAGCTGCTCTGAATCGTTCAGTGATGTCGCCGCGTTGCCCGGCCAGAGCGCCGCAATGGTGTACTTGCCGGTGGGGTCGTAGCGGTTGCCGAGGTAACGCTGTACCGCCAGCTGGCAGGGCGCTTGCCCACCGTTGATCTTGAACGAGTTCGCGACCTCGAACATGTGCTCGTCGGCGCAGTCGACGACGGACGGCTGACGCGTGTCGCCGTTCGGCCAACTGAGGCATGCGCCACCTCCGACGTCGCCGAAGACGGCGTCGGCCCGGCGGCTCTCGGTGGCGTTCACGGTGTTGGTGCCGGGTCCGGTGTCGTCGCCGGTCATACCCAGGACCGCGATGACGCCGCCCACCAGAAGGCCTGCGAGCACCGGTGACAACACTCGGCGTGCCGGTGCGCCTTGGAGAAGGCGCCGTCGTGACCCCGCGGATGGCGGCGGAGCCGGGCTTTCATCATCCGACCCCTCCGGCGTGCTCGGGTCGTGCCCGGTAGGCAGGCCCGTCAAGGACAGGAACACGTCGTCGAGCGACGGCCTGCGCAACGCGACGTCGGCCAGTTCGATGTTCGTAGCGCTCAGCAGCGACATCGCCTCGAGAAGGGTGTTGGCGCCCCCCGGAGCAGGAACGGTGACACGATCCGAGTCTGGTCTCAGTGCTGCCCTGTTCTGCTCAGGAAGGAGCGGTCCGAGCGCCTCGGCAACAGCCTCAAGATCCTTGGGATCCTGCGGCACGACCTCGCAGTAACTCCCGCCGGTGCGCTCCTTGAGCTCGTTGGCAGTTCCCTCGGCGACGACGACCCCGTGATCAATCACAATGATCCGATCACTGAGGGCGTCGGCCTCCTCGAGATACTGCGTGGTCAGCAGCGTCGCAATACCGCGGCTCTTGAACTGGGTCACCAGGTCCCAGATGGTTTGCCTGCTGCGAGGATCCAGCCCCGTGGTGGGCTCGTCGAGAAACACCACTGCAGGTGGGACCACCAAGCCGCAGGCGATGTCGATCCGCCTGCGCATCCCGCCCGAGTAGGTGCCCAGACGGCGATCGGCCGCGTAGACCAGATCGAACTCGTGGAGGAGCTCATCGGCTCTCGACCGGGCCTCCGACGCACGCAGATCCTGTAACCGTCCGAACAAAACCAAGTTCTCCCGACCGGTGAGCATCTCGTCGAGTGCCACGTGCTGCCCGGTGACCATGATCGATTGACGTACCGCGGCCGCCTCCGACACCACGTCGTAACCGGCAACGCTCGCATGTCCGCGGTCCGGCGTCGTGAGAGTCGACAGGATGTTCACCGTGGTGGTCTTGCCCGCGCCGTTGGGTCCAAGTAGCGCAACGACTTCGCCAGGCTCGACTACGAAGCTCACGTCGCGCAGCGCACGAAGGCCACCGAACGACTTGCCGAGGTTCTTGACGACCACGCTCGGGCCATCGGCGCCCAACCGACGCTCCCGAACACCGATCGCCGCTGGGCCGAACTTCGCCGTGGCGGGTCCGGCCGCAGGGCCCACCGCGCCGAGTTCGCCAACCATGGAGAACAACGATTACATACGGGGTTCGGTACTGGGGCATTGCGGGTGTGGGAAGTCTCCATATCGTGTCGTCCCCGTAATCGTCGCTGCAAAAACCGGTCGTGCACGGGCCGCGGGTGCGCACCCTGGCTCGTCGGCAAGCGAGCGACTGGAAGATGCGAGGTGAAATCGGCCCTTCCTTCGGCGGTTTGCTGCAGACTGGCTGGCCGTCGCCGGTGCCCAGTGGCTCGAACGCTAGAGTTGCCCGCGTGGCGGTCTCCTCACGTGCGGACGAGATGTCGACCGTCACCGACAGCTGTGACGTGTGCATCGTCGGCGCCGGTCTTGCTGGCATGAACGCCCTATTCGTGGCGGCCCAGTACACCAGCCGCGACCAGCGCATCATTCTGATCGACCGGCGGGAACGCCTCGGTGGCATGTGGGTCGACACCTACCCGTACGTCCGTCTGCACCAGCCTCACCCCATGTTCACCGCCGGCGACATTCGCTGGACCCTGGATCGCGATCGCGATCGCGGCCGCGGCTACCTGGCGACCCAGCCCGAAATTCTCGATCACTTCGAGCATTGTCTCGACGTCATCCGGCAGCACGCCACGGTCGAGGTATTGCTCGGCTGCGAGATGGAGTCAGACACGGAGGCAGACGGCGTCGTGCGCCTCACCTGCCGGACCGCCGACGGTCGACGACGGGTGATCACGACGCCGCGTTTGATCAAGGCCTCCGGGTTCGCAGTGACACCCAACGACCCCCTCGAGATTCGCAGCGACGCGGTGCACTCGGTTTCGCCTGACTTCTGTGACATGAGTGCAGGAGAGATCGGGGCCAGCGATGCGCCCGTCTGGGTGATCGGCGGCGGCAAGACCGGAATGGACACCTGCCACGCCTTGATCGCATCTCAGCCCGGCCGTGAAGTGAACCTGGTTGCCGGGTCCGGCACGTTCTTTCTCAATCGGGACAGGGCCTTTCCGGCCGGGGCGCGGCGGTGGTGGTCCGGGACCATGCCGAGCGCCTCGGGCGCTCAGATGCTGAGCCGGTTCGATGGGACGAACGAACGAGAGGCGGGTGATTGGTTCCGCAATGCGCACGGAACGTGGCCGACCGCCGCCGCCGACAGCTATGTACTGGGCATCATGTCCGAAGGTGAGAGCCGCGCCATCGCCGCGGGCCTGAGTCACGTCGTGATGGATCGCTTCGTCGACGTGGTCGATGGGCAGGGCTCACCACTCATGCGAATGGGCAGCGGGGCCACACGGCCTGTGACCCCCGGTAGCTGGATCGTCAACTGCACCGGTTACGTGTTGCAGGACGACATGCCGTACGAGCCGTTCATCTCCCCTGGTGGTTGCGTGCTGTCGATTCAACCGCGCTCTGCGACAATGCATCTGACGTCATTCATGGCCTACTTCATGACCCACATGCTGTTCCTCGGCAAGCTGGCCGATACTCCGGTCTATGAACTCGACGCGGTCGAGCTTCGCCGCAAGTCGAAGCTCGCGCTGCCGTTCGGACTTCTGGTCGTGGCGCAGTACAACCTCAGCGTGATGTACGACGAACTGCCGACGCGCGTCTTTCTGGAATGTGGACTCAACGTCGACCGCTGGTATCCGCTGCTCCGGCAAATGATGGGATCGGTGCGGTTCGTGACCACTCATCGCCGCGACCGGGCGAGTGCCAAGCGCACCCTCGACACCCTGCGCGAGCGATTCGACCTACGTTGCGGGCCTTTGGCACCGACGACGTGAAACGTTGCCGCAATCCATCGTCACCTGGACCGAAGTGCCCGCCGCGCATGTGACCAGAAGGGGAGCCCGGCGATTACCGTTGCACCGGTTGCGATCACGGTGATCGCGACGTCCACGCTCTTGCGGCCGTCGGACTTCCAGTAGACGTTCTTGAGGTCGAGCAGAAGAGCCAATTCGTCGACGATCAAAGCCAGCGACGACCCGTAGGCAACGGCGGTGGCTGGATGGCGGCGGCGTTCCTCGGATCCCCGTAGGCCCACCCCTCCGACCACGCCCAGCACTGCGATGCCGATGTTGTAGTGATGGAAGTGTCGGCCGCCGAAACTCATCCCGCCGCCCTTGGGGCCGTGGCCATCTCGGATCCAATGCGTCAGGATCCGGACCCCCGCGAACGTCGCGGTGAACGCTGTCCAGGAGAGGACCAGCGATTGCGTGGCAGGATTGAGACGGGCGTGCCACTCTTTCTTCACCCGAGACCAACGCCCGCGCAAATCTGGGCCGTCGCCAGAAGGGTCGAGCCGACGGTGCTCGGGAGAGGATGTCGTCGGCGTCGGGACTGCCATTGAGTTCGCTCCCCACGAAATGCACCGGCGCACCTCATTGTCCAACGTAACGCCGACGGGAACGCGTTGCGGCACCCTCGCCTGCCGATGTCCTGCGAGTGTGCTGTTCGACATCGACATCGACATCGACATCGACGGCGGTGACGGTTTCGCAGCTGAGGCCGCGCGGCCAGGTCACCGTGCGGTCTCGAAACGGCGACACGTGTCAGACCCGAATACGACGGCGGCACGGGTCTGCCAACGTAGGGGAGTGGCAGTTGCGGTCGAGGCGGTCCTCGAGGAGTTCGACGAGTACCTCGCGCTGCAACGCGGTCGGTCGGAGCACACGCGCCGCGCCTACCTCGGCGATCTGCGCTCGCTGTTCGGCTTTCTTGCCGAGCGAACGCCCGACCCAGCGTTGGAGCGACTCACGCTGCCGATACTGCGGACGTGGCTCTCGAGCCAGGCTGCGGCGGGGGCCGCGCGGACGACGCTGGCGCGGCGGACTTCGGCGGTGAAGACGTTCACCGCGTGGGCCTCGCGACGCGGATTGGTGGACGGGGATCCCGCGGCGCGTCTACAAGTGCCAAGGGCCCATCGCACCCTGCCGGCGGTGCTACGCCAGGACCAGGCGCTTGACGCCATGGAAGCCGCGACTTCCGGTGCACAGCAGGGGGATCCGCTCGCGCTGCGCGACCGGCTGATCGTCGAGATGTTGTACGCCACGGGGATTCGCGTCAGCGAGCTCTGTGGGCTCGACGTCGACGACGTCGACGTCGGCAGACGCGTACTGCGGGTGCTCGGCAAGGGGAACAAGCAGCGCACGGTCCCGTTCGGCGAACCCGCGTTGCGGTCGTTCACCTCGTGGCTCGCCGATGGCAGGCCCGCGTTGGTCACCTCGGACTCGGGACCCGCATTGTTGCTCGGGGCGCGAGGCGGGCGCATCGACCCGCGCCAGGCCCGCACCGTTGTGCACCAGACGATGGCGGCCGTCGATGGAGCACCCGACATCGGCCCGCACGGGCTTCGTCACAGTGCCGCGACGCACCTGCTCGAAGGTGGGGCGGATCTCCGCGTCGTCCAGGAACTGCTGGGACATTCGAGCCTGGCCACCACCCAGCTCTATACGCACGTCACCGTCGCCCGACTGCGTGCGGTCCACGATCAGGCGCATCCACGGGCTTGAGCCGGATCGGGGTGGTGACCGCCAGCCCGATCGGGTCGACGTAGTCGGCACGTGACGACGGGCCCCACATCGCACCCCAATGCAGGCAGGCGGGAGCTCCGCAGCCGGAGTGTCCGGCGACCAGCGTCCCGACCACATCACCGGAGTCGACGAGTTGTCCCACTCGGACGACGGCCCGCACGGGTTCGTAGCTAGTGCGCAGGCCACCCGGGCGAGCGATCGACACCAGGGGTCGGCCTGCCAGCTCGCCGGCGAAGACGACGGTCCCCGGTGCAGCCACATATACGGTCTGACCCGGGCTTCCGAGGAGGTCTACGCCTCGGTGGCCCCGATTCCAGTTGGGTGACGGCGCGTCGAACGTCCGAAGCACGTCTGGTCGTGGTCGGAGCGGCCAGTCCAGGCGGCCGTTGTCGGCGGACGCTGGTGCGGCCAGCGCGATGCCGACCGCGAGCACCGCTGCGACGAACTTCATCCGCCCAGTTCAACGCGCTGCCGTCCGGAGGGGAAGGGCCTCCGTGCGCATCTGTGGATAACGCGGCCCGGGTGGACGAAGCATGCATGTCAACGGTGTAAACTCGGACCCGCAGTCCGCGTAAGCGGGTTGACTTCGCGCGCCTGTGCCGCGGCCCCGTACCTCCAGGGTTGCACACGCATGCCGGGCGGTCCCGCCTCGAGCCATTCGAGAACGGGTCCGGCATGCAACGGGCGCCAGGGTTCGGCCGTCACCCGACGCCGAACGACAACCGTCGACAAGAGGACAAAGCCAATCATGGCTGTCGTAACAATGAAGCAGCTGCTTGACAGCGGCACCCACTTCGGGCATCAGACCCGTCGCTGGAATCCCAAGATGAAGCGGTTCATCTTCACCGACCGCAACGGCATCTACATCATCGACTTGCAGCAGACGCTGACGTATATCGACAAGGCATACGAATTCGTCAAGGAGACCGTCGCCCACGGCGGCAGCATCATGTTCGTCGGTACCAAGAAGCAGGCGCAGGAATCCATCGCCGACGAGGCCACCCGCGTTGGGATGCCCTACGTCAACCAGCGTTGGCTCGGCGGCATGCTCACCAACTTCCAGACCGTGCACAAGCGCCTTCAGCGAATGAAGGAGCTGGAGGCGATGGAGCAGACCGGTGGCTTCGAAGGTCGCACCAAGAAGGAAATCTTGATGCTGACCCGCGAGAAGAACAAGCTCGAGCGAAGCCTCGGCGGTATTCGTGACATGCAGAAGGTGCCCTCGGCGATCTGGGTCGTCGACACCAACAAGGAGCACCTCGCGGTGGCGGAGGCGCGCAAGCTGCACATCCCGATCATCGCGATCCTCGACACCAACTGCGATCCCGACCTCGTCGACTACCCGATTCCGGGTAACGACGACGCGATCCGTTCGGCTGCCCTGCTCACCAAGGTGATCGCCTCTGCGGTTGCCGAGGGCCTCAAGGCTCGCTCCGGCGCCGGCGCCGACAAGGCCGCCGCCGAGGGTGCCGAGCCGCTGGCCGAATGGGAGCAGGAGCTGCTGGCAACTGCCACCGCACCCGCGGCCGCCGCCGCACCCGCGGCTGCCCCCGCGGAAGCGGGCGCCGTTGCCACCGAAACGACCACCACGGAGGCTTAAATGGCCAACTACACCGCTGCCGACGTCAAGCGACTTCGGGAGCTCACTGGCTCGGGCATGCTCGACTGCAAGAACGCCCTGGTCGAAGCCGACGGTGACTTCGACAGGGCCGTCGAGATCCTGCGCATCAAGGGTGCCAAGGACGTCGGAAAGCGCGCCGAGCGGGCGACGGCCGAGGGTCTGGTCGCCGCTAAGGGTGGCGCGCTGGTAGAGCTGAACTCGGAGACGGACTTCGTCGCCAAGAACGAGGAGTTCCAGGCCGTTGCTGCCCAGATCGTGGCTGCTGCCGAGGAGTCCAAGGCAGCCGACGTCGACTCGCTCAAGGCCGCGAAGGCAGGCGACAAGACGGTCGAAGAGGTCATTGCCGACCTCTCGGCCAAGATCGGCGAGAAGCTCGAACTGCGTCGGGTGGCGTACTTCGACGGCACGGTCGAGACGTACCTGCACAAGCGTTCCTCCGATCTGCCGCCCGCCGTCGGCGTGCTCGTCGAGTACACGGGAGGCAATGCCGAGGTCGCACACGCCGTAGCGCTGCAGGTGGCGTCGATGAAGGCGAAGTACCTGACCCGAGACGACGTTCCCGCCGATGCCGTCGCCAACGAGCGACGCATCGCCGAGGAGACGGCTCGCGAAGAGGGCAAGCCCGAGCAGGCCATGCAGAAGATCATCGAAGGTCGCCTCACCGGCTTCTTCAAGGATGTCGTCCTCTTGGAGCAGCAGGCGATCTCCGACGACAAGAAGTCCGTCAAGGCAGTGATCGACGAGGCAGGACTGACCGTGACCCGGTTCGTCCGCTTCGAGGTCGGTCGCGCCTAGGCGTGAAAGCTTGAGGATCGGAACATCGCACCGAGCCTCTCGATAGGAGACCCCGTGTCCCACCGGTGATCCCGGTCGGCGCGGGGTTTCTCCCTCTGTGGGGTCGACACCCGACGGTGTCATTGAACAGTGAGTCCACACGTGTATTGCTAGCGTCGGACGATGACCTCCGTATCTGCATACGACGACGATGCACTCGGCGAACTCGACGCCACCGGGGTGGCCGAGGCCATCCGATCCGGGACCGTATCCAGAGTGGACGCCGTCGACGCGGCGATCGCTCGTGCGCAGAAGGTCAACCCGCAGTTGAACGGTCTGGCCTACGAGGCCTTCGATAGGGCCCGCACCCGGGCCGCGGCCGAGACCCGCTTCGGCGGCTTCTTCGACGGGGTGCCGACTTTTCTCAAGGACAACGTCGCCGTCGAGGGCATGCCGACGATGGAGGGCACCGACGCCTGGCAGCCGCGGCCCGAGAGGGCGAACGGCGACTTCGCCCGCATCTACCTGTCGACGGGCCTGGTGGCACTCGGCAAGACGCAGATGTCCGAATTCGGCTTCAGCGCCGTCGCAGAGCATCCGCGTCTTGGCGCCGTGCGCAATCCATGGAACACGGACCACACCGCGGGCGCGTCGTCGTCGGGATCGGGAGCCTTCGTCGCCGCGGGCGTCGTGCCGATCGCACACGCCAACGACGGCGGGGGTTCGATCCGGATACCGGCGTCGTGCAACGGTCTGGTCGGACTCAAGCCCTCGCGTGGCCGATTGCCCTTGGACGAGAACATGCGCCAGATGCCGATCCGCATCGTGGCCAACGGGGTGCTTACCCGATCGGTCCGCGATACTGCCGCGTTCTATCGCGAGGCGGAGAACGTATGGTGCAACCCGAAACTCGATCCGATCGGCGACGTGACGCGACCCGGCCGGGAGCGACTTCGCGTGGCCGTGTTCACCAAGTCCGTGAAGCGCGAATGCAGTCCCGAGGTTCGGGACGCGACACTCGCCACCGCTGCCCTCCTCGAGAGGATGGGCCACCGCGTCGAGTATCTCCAAGAGCCGCCGGTGCCTCAGTCCTTCATCGACGACTTCCTGCTGTATTGGGCGTTGCTCTCGTTCGCGCTGGTGCGGGGCGGCAAGGGCCGATTCGGCGCGTCGTTCGAACGCGAGAAGCTAGACAACCTCAGCCTCGGCTTGGAGAGGTTCGCGGCAGGCAATCTGCACCGACTCCCGCTGGCAATCGCCCGACTGGCGACGCTTCGCCGGCGAATGCTCAAACGGGTGCGGGATTACGACGTGCTTCTGACGCCGACACTGGCCGACCTGCCGCCGCTCGTCGGGCATCTCGACCCGACGGCCGCCTACGAGCAGATCATCGACCGTTTGGTGGATTGGGTGGCCTTCACGCCGCTGCAGAACGTGACGGGCGACCCGGCAATCTCCCTGCCCCTCGGCGAGTCGGCGGACGGCCTTCCCATCGGAGTGATGTTCAGTGCCCGGTGGGGGCGCGAGGCCACGCTGTTGAAACTCGCCTACGAGGTGGAAGAGGCCGTCCCCTTCCGGCTCCTCGGGGCCGCCAGAGGTGCGGTTTCCGAGGCGTAAAGACCCTGATGGGCTGCACCACTCCGTATAGACCAACCTCATGGCGACGAAATCCGTCGTCGACGTGACACAGCGCCGTAATCCCTGTTAGGTCGAGTTAACCTGCCGGACACCATTGGTGGGCACCGAAGAAACACGGCGAGCTGAACATCCCTGTTGTGGAGTCCACTGTGCCCACGACCCTTCGATCACCGGCGATCGCCAAGGCTTCCGGCAATACCTTCGGGTACCTGGTCCGGTTCGCACTGGCGAACATTCGTCGTCGACCCGAACGGTTTGTGCTTTCCGTCCTAGGCATCGCGTTGGCGATTGCCTGCGTCACCATCGTGCGCACCATCTCGTCGAGCTTCGCCATCACGGGCGCCGACTCGGTGACCGACGTACTGGGCGGTGCCCAACTTTGGGCCGTGCCTGCCGCGGGCGTGCACTTCGATCCGGATGCGCAAGCGCTGGTTGCCGACGGCGCTGCGCCCGAGCTGGTGCTCCCCGCCGGGTGGACGGGCATTCACACACTGTCCGGCGTGACGACCGTCAACGGCAACGCGGTATCACTTCGTAGTAGCGACGGAATCCCCTCCGGCCAGGTCACTTTGGGCTCGGCGCTGGCGAATCGCCTGGGTGTCGGTGCGGGCGGGCGAGTGGAGATCGGCGGTCAAAGTCTGGTCATCGGTGTCGAGGGCGACGGACAGTCCGCCGTTGTCTCGACCGACCTCGCGCGGTCGATCGTCGGCGAGAAGGGTTGGTGGACGGTGTTCGCTCCCGACGGCCGGGAGAAGGACCGCAACCTTGCGCAGACATTCGGTGCGGCGACGGATCTTCCGTACACCGCAGACCCCTCGGTCCTGCCCGACGCAGGTGGTGCCAGCCTGATCTACGACACGGTCGGCGGCAACGGGCCGCTGACCTTCGAGCAGAAGTTCTCGGCCCTGTTCTCCGGCAAGGTGACCAGTTCCACGCTCGGACTGATCTCGACCATCGGACTCGGTCTCGGCTTCGTCATCGCCGTGTCGTCGTTCCTCGCCGCCGTGCAGGAACGCAAGCGCGAGTTCGGCATCATGTCGAGCATTGGCTTGGCCGACGAGGTGCTGTACTTCTTCCTCGTCGAGTCGGCAGTCGTATTCGTGGTCGCCTATCTGATCGGCATCGCGGGTGCCGGAGTCGCGGTGGCGTTGGTGATTCCCGGGATCGCGACCCCGACCGCGTGGCTGCAGGCCTCGGCCATGGTCGCTGCATTCCTGCCGGCCATGGCGATCGTCGGAGCGCTCGTTCCGGTGCACCGCTTGCTCCAGCAACGCCCCGTCGACCTGTTGGGGGACCGCTAGATGTCCAGGGCGAGCGAAGCGACGGGAAAATGATGTCTAGGGCGAGCGAAGCGACGGGAAAATGATGTCTAGGGCGAGCGAAGCGACGGGAAAATGATGCTGAGTAAGGGCCTGGCGTACGGATGGCTCGCCGCGCGTCGACGAATCGGCGAGATGGTGCTCCCCGTGGTCACCACCGCCACGGGCGCCTTCCTGGTGGTCCTCGTCTTCGGCATGCAGGACGGCATCCGTGCGCAGTCCGCCTCGCTGGGGCATGCAGACGAGATCGGGCGCGCCGTGATTCTGATCGCGGTGACAGTTCTCTTGGTCGGCGTCGTCGAGGTGGCCGTCGCCACCACTCGAACCGTCGCTCATCGCACCAGGGAGCTCGGCGTCCTCGGCGCCAACGGCGTGCCCCGCACACCGGTGGTGGCCGCACTACTCGTCGAACCCGTCGTCGCGGCCGTGCTCGGCGCCATCGTTGGTGCGGCGCTGGCCGCAGGAGTTGCACTCGTACTCGGCGCGACGGGATTCGTTCCCACCGGAGTCGCCGTCGGTGGACTCCTTCTCGGCGCCGGCATCGCCGTCGTCGTCAGCATCGTCGCGGCGCTGGCGACGAGCATCTTGCCCACGTGGACCGCAGCGTCGCGGCCACCGATCCGTTCACTCTCCGCGGGAGGCTGATTCATGACGATCATCAGAGATGACGAAGCCAACGAACTAGTCGACGTCGCAGAGTCCGCGGAACCTGCCTCGGATCCTGGGACGAAGACGTCACCGGTCATCGAGGTGTCCGACGTCTGGAAGCTGCACAAGCTCGGTGACGAGGTCGTCAAGGCACTCGTCGCTGCCGATTTGACGGTGATG
This sequence comes from Mycolicibacterium hodleri, assembly GCF_006439015.1. Taxonomy (GTDB): domain Bacteria; phylum Actinomycetota; class Actinomycetes; order Mycobacteriales; family Mycobacteriaceae; genus Mycobacterium; species Mycobacterium hodleri_A. The sequence continues at coordinate 634,819 of NZ_RCZG01000001.1, forward strand.
CCGGGCGAATTCGTCTGTCTGATGGGACCGAGCGGCAGCGGCAAGTCCACGCTTCTCAACATCATCGGCGGGCTGGACCGGCCCACCAAGGGCTTCGTCAAGGTCGCGGGCAAGGATACGGGCCAGCTGACCGAATCCCAGTTCGCGGCATTGCGCCACGACACGATCGGCTTCATCTTCCAGAGTTACAACCTGATCCCGTTCCTGTCGGCGGTCGAGAACGTCGAGCTACCGCTGATGTTCGAACCGTATGACCGGAAGTCGTTGCGCAAGCGAGCTACTGAGCTTCTCGAGCTCGTCGGACTGAGCCACCGCATCAATCATCAGCCCACCAAGATGTCCGGTGGTGAGCAGCAGCGCACCGCCATTGCGCGCTCGCTCATCAGCAACCCGACGCTCGTCCTCGCCGACGAGCCGACGGCGAATCTGGATCACAAGACGGGAGAGACGGTCGTGCGCATGCTGCGCGACCTGTGCTCGACCATCGGCGTCACCGTTGTCGCCAGCACCCACGACCCGACCGTCGCCGATGAGGCAAGTCGCGTCGTACGGATGAAAGACGGACAGATCGTCAACTGACCCGGTGCCCGCGCGGGAACCGATCCGACTGGGAGAGAAGCTATGACACAAGAGATGGAAGCGACGCGGCCGTCCGACCGCGATGCACTGTTGACGACCGAGCTCGTCCCCGAACAGATCCTGCCCAAGGTGATGAGTACGTTCGGCCTCACCGCGGCATACGTGTTCATCATCTGCTGGATCACCGGCTCGTCGGTGATGGCCGCGGGTGGCTGGACCGCGATCCCGATGTGGGTGCTCGGCATTCTCACCTTCCTGATACCCGCCGGCATGGCCGTGGTGGAGCTCGGAAACCTTTGGCCCGGACAGGGTGGTGTGTACATCTGGGCCACCCGAACCATGGGTGAAACCTGGGGATTCATCGGCGGTTATCTGTCCTGGGTGCCGGTGATCCTGAACGCGGCGTCCTCGCCCGCCGTCGTGCTCCAATTCCTGCTGCTGGCCTTCCACACCGAACTCGGATTGACGACGAGCATCATCCTGCAGCTGGTGATTCTGTGGACGGTGATCGGGCTCGCGCTGGCGAAACTCGCTGCCAATCAGAGGATCATGAACATCGTCTTCGTCGTCTACGGCGTCCTGACGCTGACGATCTTCATCTGCGGAGTCCTCTTCGCCACGAAGAACGGCTCGGCCACGCCGTTCAACATGCACGACGCGACGGTGCCCAACTTCGCCGTCGCAGGATTCCTCTACGGCACCGTGCTGCTGTACCTGCTCGGCGTCGAAACCCCGTACAACATGGGCGCGGAGTTCCTGTCCGTGCGCAAGAGCGGTCCGCGGATGATCCTGTGGGGTTCGACCGCCCTGGTGGCCATCTACCTACTGACCACCCTCGGCACGATGATGGCGCTTCCAGGTGATCAGATCGACCCGGTGACCGGTGTCATCGGGGCGCTCGGCGTATCGGGCTTCCCCGGTTTGATGGAGATCTGCGCGGTGGTGCTCGCCGGCATCATCATCGTGGCGCTGATGACCTACCAGGTCGCGTACTCCCGGCTCATCTTCGTCTCCGGCCTGGAGCGTCACCTCCCGCGGGTGTTCACCCACCTCAACCCGCGTACCCGCAACCCGGTGACCGCGATCCTGATCCAGGGTGTGCTGTCCTCGCTGATCCTGGTGGGGTTGTACTCGCAGAGCAGCATGGCGAACGTCACCATCTACCTGCAGGGCGGCCTCAGCACGGTGTGGCTGCTGTCGGGCTTCTTCTTCCTCTTCCCGCTCATCGTGGCGAGGAAGAAGTACGCCGATCGCTATGCCGGCGAGACGTTCTGGCGGATTCCCGGCGGCATGGTCGGCGTGTGGATCGTGGTCATAGTCGGCACGCTCGGCACCATCGGCGGCGTCTACTACTCGTTCGTGACCCCGTGGATCGACGTCCCGCAGTCCACCTGGATGACCTGGGTCGGCGGCATCAGCCTGGGCATGTTCGTGCTCGGATTGGTCGTGTACGTCTTCGGCCGCCGCTCGGCACACAAGGTGAGCAAGGAAGATTCGCTGGCCCATCTGGCCGTCTTCGAGACGAAGAAGTCTGAAACCACACCTAATTCTCACGAGTCACAAGGGAGCTAATACCAATGACCCTGGACAGCACCACGCTTCGCGCGGACGCTACCGAGGACAAGACCAACTATCCGCTGGACCCTCTGTCCGGAGGCGAGATTCAGGCTGCGGCGGCCATCGTCATGGCATCCGAATATGCCTCACCGACATTGAAGTTCGTGATGATCCACCTGGCAGAACCGGCCAAGACCGCTGATCTGACATTCGGCGGGGTGGACGTGCCGCGCTGCGCGTTCGCCACGATGTACGACGCCGCCGCGAAGATGATCTACGAGGCGGTCATCGATCTCGACGCCAGCATGGTCGAGTCCTGGAAGGCGGTTCCTGGCCGCTTCCCGTCCTACCTCGTCGAGCACATGACCGGGGTGGAGGAGAAGGTCAGGGAGGACCCGCGGTGGCAGGAGGCGATGCGCAAGCGCGGCATCACCGACTTCAGCCTGGCGATGATCGACCCCTGGCCCGCCGGGTATTACGGCCAGGGTGATCACTATGACAACTCGCCGCTGATCTGCCGTCCGCTGACCTTCATGCGGGCGGCGCCGTCCGAGCACGGTTATGCACGTCCGGTCGAAGGTCTGATCGTCACGTTCGACCTCGACAACATGCAGATCATCGGCATCGAGGACCACGGTGTGGTCCCGATGCCGCCGACGGCGGGCAACTACGACGGGCGGTTCATGTTCGACCCGAACAACCGCCCCGCGTTCACCGAGTTCCGTTCGGACGTCAAGCCGATCGAGATCGCCCAGCCCGACGGGCCCAGTTTCACCGTCGACGGGTGGCACGTGACGTGGCAGAAGTGGTCGATGCGTATCGGTTTCAATCCGCGTGAGGGCATCACATTGCACGAGGTGACCTACACCGACCGCGGTGAGACAAGGCCGATCATGTATCGCGGTTCGTTGTCGGAGATGGTGGTGCCCTACGGCGATAACGCGCCGACGCACTGGAACAAGAACGTGTTCGACATGGGTGAGGTCGGCATGGGTTTCTCGGCCAACCCGCTGACGTTGGGTTGCGACTGCCTGGGCGAGATCCATTACTTCGACGGCACGGTCAACGACTCCGACGGCAACGCGGTCACCATCCCAAATGCCATCTGCATGCACGAGGAGGATTACGGCATCTCCTGGAAGCACACCGACTTCCGCACGCAGGAGGTGGAGGTCCGGCGCTCGCGCAGGCTGGTCGTCTCGATGATCTGCACCGTCGGCAACTACGAGTACGGGTTCTTCTGGTACTTCTACAACGACGCCTCCATCGAGGTCGAGGTCAAGCTGTCGGGGGTGCTCACCACCGGTTCGATCGCGGAAGGTGAGGTGCCGCGGTGGGGCAAGCTGGTCGCACCGGGCGTCTATGGGCCGAACCATCAGCACTTCTTCAACTTCCGACTCGACATGAGCGTCGACGGCCCGGGAAACAGTGTGTACGAGGTGGATTCGATCCCCGAGCCCGATCCTGCGTTCAATCCGCACAACAACGCCTGGATCACGCAGGACACCCTGGTGGCGTCCGAGGCCGAGGGAGCGCGCGACTGGGATTGGAAGACCGGGCGGTACTGGAAGGTCACCAACCCGTCGAAGAAGAACGAGCTCGGCAGTCCGACGGCCTACAAGTTGGTGCCCAAGGACATCGTTCCCGTGATGGTGCAGGAGGGCTCCTACATCTACGACCGGGCGCGGTTCGTCCAGCACAATCTCTGGGTCACCAAGTACGACGAGGCGGAGAAGTTCGCCGCGGGTGACTACATGTATCAGTCGGCCGATGCCCAGGGGCTACCCGAGTTCGTCGCGGATGACGCGCCGCTGGAGGACACGGACGTGGTGCTCTGGTACACCCTCGGCGCGCATCACGTGGTGCGTCCGGAGGACTGGCCGGTAATGCCCTGTGCCTATACGGGATTCCATCTGAAGCCGATCGGCTTCTTCGACGGCAACCCGGCGCTGGACATTCCGCCGACCCCGCCGAAAGCGTGTCACGGCGCGCACCACGCCGGTCTGCCGGTGGCCGAGAGGGCGCTGGAGTCGTAGCGCACTTCCGATGGAACGGGGCCTTCTGCGTGTTGACGCGGAGGGCCCCGTTTTCACGAGTAGCCTCCGGGGTTCCGGCCTTGCGGCCGCAGGGGCCCCTACGGAGGCGCGCGCGGGTCGGCCTGGGGCTGATGTAGAACACTGCACCGTATTGACCATCATCAATCATCAATCATCAATGTAGACAATGGAATACACGCTCAGTCCGTACTGGATCGGCCCTGCGCGCAACTAGCCGAGTTGGGCGAGCATCCGCCGGAACTCGCGTCGGTCCTGGTCGCCGAGCGGTGCCAACACCTTTCGTTCCGCATCCCGCACACCGGGATCGATGTCGTTCAACAATGCCGTTCCCTCGCGCGTCAGTTCCGCAGGGAGGGAACGGCCCGCCGAGACGGTGGCGGGTCGCGTGACGAGGCCGCGCTGCTGTAGTCCACGGACCACCATGTTCATCGCCTGCGGCGACACGTTCACGTCTCGCGCGAGTTCTGCGTTGGAGCGGCCCGGCGAGTGGGACAGGATGCGCATGCAGATGTATTGCGGAAAGGAAAGGCCGAGCGGTTCGAGCACGCCCGCGGTGACTTCGCTGCGCAGTGCGGCTGCGACCCGGACCAGAAGCAGGCCAAGGGGTTGTTCATCGCGAGGGCCCATGTCAAGTATCTTGACACATATCAACTAAGTTGATAAACAGGATGGCATGACTCGTTCCTCCAATGACATGTTCGAATCCGCCTACCGCGGCGAGGCCGAGGAAGTGGGTCTTGGCACCAAGCCGCCGTGGAGCATCGGCGAGCCGCAGCCGGAGATCGCTGCTCTGATCGCGGCGGGGAGGTTTCACGACGATGTATTGGACGCCGGTTGTGGCGAGGCGGCCACGGCCTTGGCCCTCGCAGAGAAGGGCTACATCACGGTCGGTCTCGACCAGTCGGCTTCCGCGATCGCACTCGCCCGCGCCGAAGCCGCCAAGCGCGGCCTGACGAATGCCTCCTTCGACGTGGCCGACATCAGTGCGTTCACCGGTTACGACGGCCGCTTCGGCACGATCGTGGACTCCACCCTGTTCCATTCGATGCCGGTCGAGTTGCGCGAGGGTTATCAGCAGTCGATCGTCCGCGCAGCTGCACCGGGAGCGTCGTACTTCGTCCTGGTCTTCGACAGCACCACCATGCCCGAGGGCGGCCCGGTGAACGCGGTCACCGAGCAGGAACTACGCGACGTGGTGTCCAAGTACTGGGTCGTGGACGACGTCCGGCAGGCCCGCATCCACGCCAACGTCGCCGAGGGCTTCACCGGCTACCGGGACTTCGCCGGTGACGGCTTCCGCGCCGAGGGCGTCGACCGCATGTCGGTGGCTGCCTGGTTGCTGTCGGCACACCTGGCCTGACGGGCGCACCCCTCCGCGCCCCCCGTCCAGCCATTTGGCAGGATTGTGACGCTGTCCGCGGGGGAACCGCTCCAGACGGCGACATGGTGCGGACCCGAAGGAGTCAGATGGCGGAGACGGTCCTGGCAGCCGGCCAGCCGGGTTACTCGCGTGTTCTTCTCAAGCTCGGCGGCGAGATGTTCGGTGGCGGCCAGGTCGGACTCGATCCGGACGTCGTGGCACTCGTCGCCCGGCAGATCGCCGAGGTGGTCCGCAGCGGCGTTCAGGTCGCGGTCGTCATCGGCGGCGGCAACTTCTTTCGTGGTGCCCAACTGCAGCAGCGCGGCATGGAGCGAAGCCGCTCCGACTACATGGGCATGCTCGGTACCGTGATGAACAGCCTTGCGCTGCAGGACTTTCTGGAGAAGGAAGGCATCGACACCCGCGTGCAGACCGCCATCACAATGGGTCAGGTCGCCGAGCCGTACATCCCGGGACGGGCTCGCAGGCACCTGGAGAAGGGCCGCGTCGTCATCTTCGGCGCAGGTATGGGGCTGCCATACTTCTCCACCGACACCACGGCCGCTCAACGGGCACTGGAGATCGGCGCCGAGGTGGTGTTGATGGCCAAGGCGGTGGACGGTGTCTTCACCGATGATCCGCGCAAGAATCCGGACGCCGAACTTCTGACCACCATTACGCACCGTGAGGTCATTGACCGCGGACTCCAAGTCGCCGACTCGACGGCCTTCAGCCTCTGTATGGACAACAGCATGCCCATCCTCGTGTTCAACCTCCTCACCGACGGAAACATCGCGCGCGCGGTCGCAGGTGAGAGGATTGGCACACTGGTCACCACCTGACGGTTGGAGGACTGAGCGAGTGCCTGAGGACGGGAGAAGAAACTAGTGATCGACGAAACCCTCTTCGATGCGGAGGAAAAGATGGAAAAGGCGGTGTCGGTGGCACGCGACGACCTGTCATCCATCCGCACGGGCCGCGCGAATCCTGGGATGTTCAATCGGGTCAAGGTCGAGTACTACGGCTCGCCCACGCCGATCACCCAACTCTCCAGCATCAACGTGCCCGAGGCGCGCCTCGTCGTCATCAAGCCGTACGAGGCCAACCAACTGCGCCCCATCGAGGACGCGATTCGCAATTCGGACCTGGGGGTCAACCCGGGCAATGACGGCAACGTCATCCGCATCTCGATTCCCCAACTCACCGAGGAGCGTCGCCGCGATCTGGTCAAGCAGGCCAAGTCCAAGGGTGAGGACGCCAAGGTGACGGTGCGCAACATCCGTCGCAAGGCGATGGAAGAGCTCGCGCGCATCAAGAAGGATGGCGAAGCCGGGGAGGACGAAGTCGGACGGGCCGAGAAAGACCTCGATAAGAGCACGCATACCTACACCGGCCAGATCGACGACCTGGTGAAGCACAAAGAGGGCGAGCTGCTCGAGGTCTAGCGCCGTCGGCGACCAGACCTCAAGCGGATAGCACGTGGCAGACACCGATACGGCACCCACTGACGGGGCCAACGCACCCGAGCCCGCGAAGAAACCGGGCCGGGCCGGACGAAACCTCCCGGCCGCCATCGGGGTCGGGGCGTTCCTCGGGTTCGGCGTCATTGCCATCCTGGTGTTCGCACCGCTCGGCTGGGTCCCGGTCGTGGCGGTCGCGATGGCCGTCGCGACCCATGAGGTCGTTCGTCGGCTACGTACGGCGGGCTATTCGATCCCGATCATCCCCCTGCTCGTCGGTGGCCAGGCTATCGTCTGGCTGACGTGGCCCTTCGGCCCGGCGGGCGCACTTGGCGCGTTTGGTGCCACGGTCGTCGTGTGCATGATCTGGCGACTGCTGTCGGGTGGCCTGACGAACGCGCCGGTGAATTACCTGCGCGATGTCACTGCCACGATCTTCCTGGCCGCTTGGATACCCCTGTTCGGTGCGTTCGGCGTCCTCCTGGTCTACCCCGAGGACGGGCGTTGGCGGGTGCTCTGTCTGATGCTTGGCGTGGTGTTCTCCGACATCGGTGGCTACACCGCGGGCGTGTTGTTCGGCAAGCATCCGATGGTTCCCGCGATCAGCCCCAAGAAGTCCTGGGAGGGTTTCACGGGCTCGCTCATCTTCGGCACCGCCGCCTCGGTGCTCGCCGTGGCGTTCTTGCTCGACAAGCCTGCCTGGGTGGGCGTCCCGCTCGGGCTCATGCTCGTCATCACCGGCACGCTCGGTGACCTCATCGAGTCTCAGGTCAAGCGCGACCTGGGGATCAAGGACATGGGAACGCTGCTACCCGGCCACGGGGGCCTCATGGACCGCCTCGATTCGGTCCTGCCCTCGGCCGTCGCGACGTGGGTTGTTCTGACGCTCCTGGCGTGAGCCGGAGGCGTTGATCCAACACGCCGCGGCGCCGAGCGCCAAGCCGACGCCGGTGCCGACGTCTACGCCCTGACCCAGCATCGCCCATGACACGACGCCCGCGACGGCGGGAATGACGCAGAACAGCATCGACACCGCGGCTGCGCCGTGCAGATTGATGGCCCGCACGTACAGCGAAACTCCCAGCGTCGCGTTGAGCAGCACCACACCGGCCACCGCGAACGCCGCCCTGGCCGCATCGTGCACGGCGAAGTGGGTGGTCAAGGTCAGCACCAGCGCTGGCACGAACGCCACGGCATTCTGCACCGCGGTTGACGCGCGGAAGTCGACGTCGGCGCAGAACCGTTGCTGATACACCCCGCCCGCGGCCAGGCCCACCAACGCGACCAGGAGCAACAGCACCGCCGAATCGATACCGCCCTGGTCGATCAGCCTGCTCGCGCACGCCGCCAGCACGGCCGCGACTCCGAGCACCAACGCCAGGACCCGGCGCGCGTTGAGCCGGTGTCGCAGAAACGTGGCGGCGAGCAGGGCCGTGGCAACGGGATTCATCGCGACGACCACCGCGCACAACACGGCGGGCGCCCCCAGTTGGATGGCGAAGTACAGCGCACAGAACTGGACGGCCTGCATCAGCAACCCGGTGATCGCGACGTGGCCGAGCTTGAGGCCCGTCGGCCACACCACGCCGGAGATCCGCGCCCAGGCGCCCAGGATCAACGCCGCCAACCCGAACCGGAACGCCAGGACCGCCATCGGAGACATGGCATTGACGGCCAAGTTGCCGATCGGGTATCCGAGGGCGTAGAAGAACGTCACGGTCGACGCGGTCCGAAGTGGCATGCGGGTAGATGTCACCCAGTCATCGTCGACACGGGCCCGGTGCGGCGTCCAACGAATATCGGTGATCACGATCGATCGCAAATGCTGATCGATCTTGCGGCAGATGGCTCGAAACGGCCGCAGAGACGTCCGTCTTTGATCGTTCCTACTGATCGGAGTACCTTGGCTCCATGGCTCAGGTCCTGGACATCGCCCCGCTGCGCAGCGTCGTGGCGGTCGCCGAGTGTGGCGGATTTCACCGGGCCGCCACCGTCCTGCATCTCACGCAGTCAGCCGTCAGTCAGCACGTCCGACGGGTCGAGGCCGTCGTCGGCGGACCCGTTGTCGAGAAGTCCGGCCGTGGAGTCGCCTTCACCGAACTCGGTCATCGGGTCCTCGCCCACGCCCGCACCATCCTGGCCGCGCACGACGCCGCGCTCACCGATCTGGGGGCGGCGGAGGAGCGAGTGCTTCTGATCGGCGCGACCGAACACGGCGCGGACGTCATGCTGCCCGGCCTGACGAGTGCGCTGGGAGAGCGGCTGCCCGAGTGGCGGTTGCGTTTTCGGCTGGATCGCAACGTCATGCTCGCCGACGCCATCGAACACGGCGTCGTCGATTTGGCGGTCATGCTCGACGGGTGCGGCCTCGATCCGGCCAACGCCTCGGGAGTGGTTGCGCTCAAGTGGATCTCGGGCCGCAGCTTCTCGATGCCTGCGAATGAGCCGCTGCCGGTCGTGATCTACTCGGAGCCGTGCACGCTGCGCGAGCCGACCTTCGCCGCGCTCGACCGCATCGGCGTGCCCTATCGCATCGCGGCCGAGAGTTCTGACCTGTCCGGCCTGTTCGCCGCTGTGCGGTCGGGTCTGGGCGTGGCGCTGTTGCCGATGATCGGACGACTGCCCGACGGGTTGTGCTTGGCCGAGGGACTGGCTCCGACCAGTCGCGCGACGGTGTTCGTGCGGGGTCGCGCCGGAGTCGACGCCAGCGCCCTGGCGGCCGTCGACAAGGCCGTCCGCGACGTTCTGAGTGAGCAGGCCTGATAATGAGCGGAACCATGAAACTGCCCTTGGTGTTCGAGGCGCCGCAGCGAGGAAAGCCGCCGCGGCACTTCGCCGACCTCGACGACGACGCTCGACGTGCCGCGGTCGCCGAACTGGGGCTGCCCGCGTTCCGCGGCAAGCAACTGGCCAACCAGTACTTCGGCAGGCTCATCGCCGATCCGCAATCGATGACCGATCTGCCCGCGGCGATGCGCGACACGGTGGCCGACGCTCTGTTCCCGCAGCTGTTGAACGTCGTGCGGTCCATCGAGTGCGACGACGCGGAGACTCGAAAGACGTTGTGGCGCGCGGTGGACGGCACCACCTTCGAGTCGGTGCTCATGCGCTATCCGCAGCGCAACACGGTGTGCATCTCGTCGCAAGCCGGGTGCGGCATGGCGTGTCCGTTCTGCGCGACCGGTCAAGGCGGTCTGACCAGGAACCTCAGCACCGCCGAGATCCTCGAGCAGGTGCGTGCAGCCTCGGTTGTCTTGCGCGACGAACAATTCGGCGGGATGGCGCGCTCCGCCCGCGTTGGCCGGCTGTCGAACATCGTCTTCATGGGCATGGGTGAACCGCTGGCCAACTACAACCGGGTACTCGCCGCGGTGAAGCGGATCATTGCGCCGCCGCCCCAGGGTTTCGGCATCTCGGCGCGATCGGTCACGGTGTCGACAGTCGGGCTGGCGCCTGCCATCCGCAAGCTCGCCGACGAGCGTCTCGGGGTTACGCTGGCGCTGTCACTTCACGCGCCCGACGACGAGTTGCGCGACACGCTGGTGCCGGTCAACAACAGGTGGAACGTCGGCGAAGCCCTGGATGCCGCACGGTATTACGCGGATGTGACCGGTCGCCGGGTGTCGATCGAATATGCGCTGATCCGCGACATCAACGATCAGGCGTGGCGTGGTGATCTGCTCGGCAAGAAGCTGCACGGCGCGTTGGGCCCTCTGGTGCACGTCAACGTCATCCCGCTCAACCCCACGCCGGGAAGCAAGTGGGACGCCAGTCCCAAACCCGCCGAGCGGGAGTTCGTCAAGCGGGTCCGCGAACGCGGGGTGTCCTGCACGGTCCGAGACACCCGCGGCCGTGAGATCGCGGCTGCCTGCGGTCAACTCGCCGCAGAGGGCTAGTTCTCGGCGCGAGATCCACGTTTCGCAGACGCCCTCTCGAACTTGTTCTGCACAACGTCGATCTCGCGGTACGGTCGCGGGCGATCGCCGCCTCGTCGGTCACGCGGGCAACCCGATCGTCTTGCCCTCCAAGTACTCCCGATAGCCTTCGTCACCGTTGCGGCGGCCCAACCCGCTCTGCTTGGTGCCACCGAAGGGGCTGGTGATGCCGAAATGGGACTTGCCGTTGATGGTGACGTTGCCGGTGCGCATCCGCTTCGCGACGCCCATGGCACGGTCGACGTCACCGCTGCTGACCTCGCCGGAGAGGCCGTAGATGGAGTTGTTGGCGATCGCGATCGCGTCGTCGTCGGTGTCGTACGGCGTGACCGTCAGTACGGGGCCAAAGATCTCCTCCTGCGAGATCTGCGAATCGGGATCGACGTCGGCAAGCAAGGTTGGCTGCACGTAGTAGCCCACGGGAAGATCCCGGGGAATACCGCCGCCGGTGATGAGGCGGGCACCCGAGTCGACGCCCGATGTGATCAGACCGAGCACCTTCTTGCGCTGGCCTTCGCTGATCTGCGGCCCCTGCATGTTGCCGGGGGTCCACGGGTCACCGACCGGAAAGTTCTCCATGCTGGTCTTCAGCAATTCGAGGCCTTCGTCGTAACGGCTGCGGGGCAACAGGATTCGTGATGGCAGGATGCAGGACTGGCCCGACATGACGCACGCCATCATCGCTGCCAAGGGCAGGGCGGCGTTGAAGTCGGCGTCGTCAAGCACGATGTGAGCAGACTTTCCGCCCAACTCGAGCAGCGTCTTCTTCACCGTCGGGGCGCCCGACGCCAGGATCGCGCGCCCGGTGGCCGTGGACCCGGTGAAGGTGATCATGTCCACCCGGGAATCCGCGGACAGCGCGGCGCCGACCTCGTTCGCGTTGGACACCACCACGTTGAACACGCCAGCCGGAATGTCGGTTTCCTCGGTGACGATGCGGCCGTACTCGCTGCCCGACCACGGAGTCAGTTGCGCGGGCTTGAGGACCACCGTGTTGCCGGCCATCAGGGCGGGCACGGTCTCGGCGATGTTCAGATAGAACGGAACGTTCCACGGGGTGATTGCTCCGACCACGCCGATCGGCTCGTGGTGGATCATTCGTCGCGCAGGCCCCATCGGCGTGTCGTGCACGCCGGTGTCGACGAGGTACTCGAAGTTCTTGCCGTGCTCAGCCCAGTGGGTGACTTCAGCGATCGGACTCTCGATCTGGCTGCCCGACACCGTGATCGGGCAACCGACCTCGGTGATGAGCACCCGCCGCAGGTGTTCCTTGTTGCGGTCCAGCGCCGCAGCCAGTTGCGTCAGGCAGTGATAGCGGAATTCCAGGTCGCGTGACCAGTCGGTCTCGTCGAATGCCCGACGCGCCGCACCCACTGCGCGCTCCATGTCCTCGACGGTGCCGTCGGTGGCCTGGCCGGCGACCTGCTCGCTGGCCGGATGGATGACGTCGAACGTCGCTCCACTGGCGGTGTATTGGAGCTCGCCGTCGATCAGCATCCGCTCGTCGCCCGCTAGCACACCCGAATCGTTCTGCCCGCTCGTCATTTAGCTAGCTTTACAAACTATCGACTAAATGTCAGGGCGTTGCGCCGATCCGACAGACTCACTCCGGCTGCTTGAGCCCGACCGCATGCCGCAGTTGCGCCAGGAACTGGTCGTCGTCGTCGCTGCGCACGATGTAGTGGGAGACCGCGACACGGACGGCTGTCGCGGCCTTGACCCCGGCGTTGGGACCGGACAGCAGCTTTTCCAAGCGCTCGCGCATCTGCGGGACGATGTTCGACAACTGCGCGATGACGACTTCGGGCTCGATGTCGATCACCCGAACACCCGAGTACGACTGCTGATATTCCACGATGAACCGCAGCGCGGCGTCCAGCTTCTCGTTGCCGCGCAGGCCTGCGGTTGCCCTGTTCGTGCCGTTGTCGAACATTTCGCGTTCGTAGAGTCCGAACGCGTCGAGCAGCTCGCCCTTCGAGGCGAACCAGCGATACAGCGTCGGGCGTGACACCCCTGCTTGCAGGGCGACCTCGGAGAGACTCAGCTTGGCTTGGCCGCTGCGCGCGAGAACCTCGCTGGTGGCAGCCAGGATCCGGTTCCGGGTCGACGCTTCGTCGCAGGTGTCGGGGGCGGCGCGCTCCGCGGTCATCGGTCCACTCTCTTTCAAGCTCTTCCAGTCCCCAGAACGTTGCAGATGCTCTGCCGATCGTAAGGTACCCACGTGCCGCAAGAGCGGCCATCGGCGCAAACATGTGCCTGGTGTGGGGAGGTTCACCGTGGTTGGACCACTGGCCGGAATCAAGGTCGTCGAACTCGGGGTATGGGTGGCCGCACCTGCGGCGGGCGGCATCCTTGCCGACTGGGGTGCCGACGTGATCAAGATCGAGCCGCCGACCGGCGATCCGGCGCGCATGTTCGGGCGGATGTTGCAGATCGAGTCGGGGGAGAACCCACCGTTCGAGATGGACAACCGGTCCAAGCGCAGCATCGTGCTGGACCTGACGACCGACGATGGGCTGCGTACCGCGCTGGAGTTGCTTGCAGCGGCGGACGTATTCGTCACCAATGTGCGGCCCGCCGCCCTACAGCGCCTCGGGCTCGACTTCGCGGCGGTCGCCGACCGGAACCCGCGCCTCGTGTACGGGCTCATCACCGGGTACGGCATGGCGGGGCCGGACGCCGACCGCGCGGCCTACGACGTCGCCGCGTTCTGGGCGCGTGCCGGGTTGGCCGACCTCCTGACCCGGCCCGGCGACGCCCCGCCGTTTCAGCGCGGCGGGATGGGAGACCATTCCGTCGCCATGACGCTCGCGGGCGCGGTGTGCGCTGCGCTGGTCGCGAGGCAGCAGAGTGGGCAGGGCCAGCTGGTGACCACGTCGCTGTATCGCCAGGGCGCGTACACCGTGAGCTTCGACCTCAACACGCTGCTGCTGACGGGCCAACAGGTCGTCATGGGGCAGCGTGAGTCGATGGGCAACCCGTGCATGAACAACTATGCGGCGGGGGATGGTCGGCGATTCTGGATCGTCGGACTCCAGGGCGACCGCCACTGGCCCGCGCTCTGTCGCGCGGTGGGGCGCACCGGATGGTTGGACGACGAGCGGTTCTCCACCGCGCGTGCCCGGGCCGCCAACGGACGCTTGCTCATTGGTGAACTCGACGCGATCTTCGCCACCAGGACCCTCGACGAGTGGGCCACCGTCTTTACCACCGAACCGGACTTCTTCTGGTCACCCATCAACTCGATCGAAGACGTGTTGGCCGACGAGCAGTTCCACGAGGCGGGCGGGGTGGTGTACGTGCGCGACGGCGACTCCACGCAGGCCATGGTGGCCACGCCCGCGGACTTCTCCGGCACACCGTGGGAGCCGACTGCACCGGCACCGACCCTGGGGCAGCACACCGAGGAGATCCTCGCCGAGCTCGCCAGCCGTGGCGAGCCCGGCTGATTCCCGCGAGGGTCAGGGCCCTACGTTTCGGTCGCTGGCGGATACCTCAGTCCTGCAGCATGTCTGAGCTGAGCGAAGAACTGATCGTCGTCATCGCTGCGAACCAGGTAGTGCGACGTGGCCACGCGTACCACGGCCGCTGCCGCGATGGCCGCGTCGGGCCCCGGTATCAGCGCCTCGAACTGCTGACGCATGAGCGGAATGATCCGCGCGAGACTGGGGATGACGTGTTCGGGTTCGACGTCGACCATACGCAGCCCCGGATAGGACTGCTGATATTCGACGATCACCCGCAGCGCGGCCTCGAGTCGCTGGCTGAGGGGCAGCCCGATGTAGGCCTTCGCGACCGCCCTCTGGTAGAAGAGTCGCTCCCATACGACGAAGGCGTCAAGCAATTCCTGTTTCGACCCGAACCAGCGGTACAGCGTGGGCCGTGAGACGCCGGCCTTCGTCGCCACGTCCGACAGGCTGAGTTTGGTGATCCCGTTGTCGCCCAGCACTTCGGCGGTGGCGGCGAGTATCCGCTCGCGGGTGGAGCCGTCGACCTCGACCGTCCGTGGCACGTCCGTGCCGCGCCACGGTTCCGTCATGGCAACAGCTTTACAAATTTTTGCCTGAGTGTCACGCTATTGGCGTCCGGACGGTTACCACGACACGGTGTGGTTGCGGTCCCAGTTCTTCGCCATGTCCCGGCCGGCGGTGCGATCGCGGCGATCGTGGATCTGGAAACCGTGGCCGCGCTCCAACGGTCGATGTGAGTGCGCAGCTGGGCTATGGCGTGATCAGCACCCCGGCCTGCGACGCTGCGTACGCGAGCTGCGAGATCGTGAGATCCCCATAGCCGACGTTGACCGGACCCATGGTTGATCCCAGCCACGGCACCACGCCTGGATCCGGGGTGACGCCCAGGTTGTATGCCTGCATGCCGGGTAGGTGATGCTCGAAGAAGTTGCCCAGGAAGTCCACGAAGAAGATGGCCGTTCCGATGATGCTGGTGCCCCACCAGGGCGACGCATTCAGCAAAGGGTTGATGGCATTCGGATCGCCGATCATCACGATCGAGCCGTAGTGCGGCTTGCTTCCCCCGCCCGGCACGTAGGCGGGCATGAACGGTTGCAGCCCCGGCAGATCGGTGGCCAGGTAGGCCGCCGGGTCGCCGTAGGTCTCCACGTTGATGAATCCCGAGTGGACGCCGTTGTCCGGCACGACGGTGTTGAGGCCCGGGCTCTCGAATCCGATACCGCCCAAACCCGTCTGCTGCGAGACGTATTCGGCCTCCCAGCCGCCCAGCGAGTGTCCCGTGACGAAGATGTCGCTGAAGTCGTAACCCTGGAGGGCGGCCGCGGCCTCGACCTTCTTCTCGAAGTCGAGCGAGTCGATGAAGGCCCGCGGCGTGCCGTGCGTCAGGATGACCCGGGTATCGGCGATCAACTGCGAAATGGCGATCAGCGGATTGAACAGCAGGTGGGTGCCGCCGGTCGTGCCCTGATACGCAATGATGATCTGCTGTTGCGGCGTCACCCACACCTGCGCCGAAGCGCCGGTGAAGGTGTGGATCATTCTCATCGGCAGGCCGTCGACGGTGAACGGCTGCAAGCCACCGGGGGTGCCGCCCAATACGTACTCAGCGGCAGAGGCGTTCAAGAACTGCGCCACCGTGGGCGTCAATGCGGTCGTTGGGCCGGTATACGTCTCGGTCGACCACACCGGTTGCACGGCAGGCGTTC
Organism: Mycolicibacterium hodleri; assembly: GCF_006439015.1. Classification (GTDB taxonomy): domain Bacteria; phylum Actinomycetota; class Actinomycetes; order Mycobacteriales; family Mycobacteriaceae; genus Mycobacterium; species Mycobacterium hodleri_A. Next base: position 650,943 of record NZ_RCZG01000001.1, read on the forward strand.
TGTCCAATCCCAGTACGTGCTCCACCCGCCGAAAGACCGCGAACAACAACTCGTCGATCGGGCTGAAGTTGATCGGACTCTTCGGTCCGTTGACCGAGGTGGTGAGATCCAACGCTTGAAGAACCGTGTTGATGATCCGGCCGGGCAACGCGAGGATCTTCGCGATCGGCGAGAGCGGACCCGGTGGGTTCGGTGTCGTGCTGCTGACCGTCGTCGCAGTGCTCTGGACGGCGATCTCCGGGGTGGCCCGCGGCGCCTGGACGCCGCCCGTCACCGCCTCGGACCGTGCTGCGGATCGGATCGACCCGGCTAGCTCCGGGTGGGACCTGCTGGTGGGCTTGAAGACTCGGGTGGGCCGTGATGTGGCCCTCTGGGAGGACGTGGCCGGCGCGGTTCCATTCGACTTCGAGCCGGACGGGGTTGAAGAAGTGATCGCAGATGAGGTTTCCGCCGGCGAATCGATGTCCGATGGTGCTGTGCTCTCGCCGGTCGTGTCCGAGGTCTCGGTGGCTGGGCTGGTCGAAACGTGCTGCGACGTCGACGGATTTGCAGGCCTCGATGGCTTGGGATGCTTGGTCCATGGATTTCTGGAGGTCGTCGTAGAACCCGGCTCGGGGCCTGAGTGTGGCGGCGCCGAGGCCGTTGACGATGCGTCCTGACGAGAAGGGTTGCCTTCGGTCGGCTTCTTGGGCCCCGAACTCGACGCGCTTGACGGGGCGCCCGCAGACCCGGGGCTGGTGTCCGCCCATGCCACGCCGTGACTGGTCGCAGCGACCAGTCCCAAGCAGATCGCCATCACGGCCAGGCGGTACCGGCCCTGGGACAGCGAGTCCCGGTACGCGGTGCGCCGCTCGTACACCGTCATTGATGTCCCCTCTGACATTGCGTCGTGTGTGCGGATTCACTGCCGATGCGGACTGGGTCAGCCGACGCGGTATACGACGCCGAAAGGATATGACATCGGGTGATGTCAGTCTTGGTTATCGCCGCAGTCAGCCCCCGACTCGACGAAGGGACGCCGTTCGCCCGACGCGGTTTACAAAGGACACATGAGAATGTCACGGTGTCTGGGCAACCCCGCTCGGACATCGTCAAGAAGGCTGGTCGTGGACACAGTTGAGCTAGTCGAAATCGAGGCGCTCAAACAGCTCAAGGCGCGCTACTGTCGGCTCCTCGACGCGAAGGACTGGCAGGCCTGGCGAGGGATCTTCAGCGACGACTTCACGAGTGACACCTCCAAGGCGGGCGGCAAGGTGATCCGCGGCGCGGACGACTTCGTCGCGTTCACGCGCAATCATCTGAAGAAGTCGTCGCAGGCCACGGCGCACCAGGTACACGCTCCGGAGCTCGAACTCACCTCGGCCACTACGGCGGTCGGCATCTGGGCACTCGAGGACGTCGTCAGGCTGGCGCCCGGAGTCAATCTTCGTGGCTACGGGCACTATCACGAGACGTACGAGAAGGTCGACGGCCAGTGGTTCATAAAGACCTCGACCCTGACTCGACTGCGCGAGGACGTTTTCAACCCCTTCGTATCCGTGTACGTGTCCGACCGCATGAAGAGGGCGGGAGCGCGGATTGTGCGAAGGTTGTCGAAGTAGGCGGGACCTCCTCGGTCGATAGTGTCACTAACTTTACAAAATCTAAGTTGAGTGTCACGGTGTCTCGATGGGTGGCAGCAGCGATGGGCAGAAGTAGATGGACTTCTCGCGAGTCGAGCTTTCAGAAGTAGATCAGGCCTTCCAGGAAGACCTGCGCGCCTTCCTCGCCGAGGTCGTCAACGACGAGGTGATTCGGCACGACCGTGAGACCGGTGACAACTTCGACGAGGGCATGCACTGCGCACTCGGTGACGAGGGCTACCTGGCGCAGTACTACCAAGCCACGGACCGCGGCGGGTTCGATGCACTGCGCATGCGGATCTTCGAATTGGAGATCGGTCGCGCCGATGCGCCATGGTTCCACTCGGGAACGACGAGGATGGTCGCCCAGGCTCTGCAACAGTTCGCCTCACCGGAGCTCGTCGCCGCGGTGATGCCGGGCGTAATCGCGGGCCCGACGCGACTCTGCCTCGGCTACACCGAACCCGATGGCGGCTCGGACGTCGCCACCTGTAAGACGCGGGCGGTGCGCGATGGGGACGGCTGGATCATCAACGGCGCCAAGATGTTCACCTCGAACGCCCACCACGCGCAGTACGTCTTCCTCATCACCAACACCGATCCCAGCGCACCCAAACACCAGAGTCTGACGATGTTTCTCGTCCCGCTCGACACGCCGGGCATCGAGATCCAGGGCATCCGCACCGTCGACGGCGACCGCACCAACATCACCTACTACAGCGATGTGCGCGTCGACGACCGCCACCGGGTGGGCGAGGTCAATGGAGGATGGGCGGTGCTGCGGGGAGCGCTTCACGCCGAACACGGCACCGTGGAACGAGATGCTCAAGGCCTGCAGAAGATCGCTGCGATGACAGAACACGTCGTGCTTCTGGCCAAGGCGATCGACACCATCGCGAAGATCGTCCCCGATGATCGGGCCGTGCGGTACCGGCTGGGCCGCGACATCGCCCGATTGGAAGCCGCGATGAGCACGCCTGGAATGTTCGGTCGTGTCGCCATCGCGCAGACGCTGCGAGACGTGACGCCGGACCTGATGGACATGCTCGGCGTCGCCGGAGCTCTGCCGTCGGGCACTCGCGGCGCGGCCGATGACGGAGGAGCGGAGTTTCTGTTCAGGCTGGCCGGTCCGACGGGTGTCTACGGCGGCACTCTCGAGGTGTTCCGGAACATGATCGCCCAACACGCATTGGGACTCGGGCGCCCCGACTATTCGCCACCCGCCAAGAAAGGGGCCGTGGCGCAGTGAAGTTCACCATCACCCACCCGATGCACTCCCACCCCTACAATCCGGAACTCGTCAGCGGCAAGGGGGTTGGGGCAGTCGCAGCGGCGGCGGAGGCGGCCGGCCTGCACGGGTTCGGCTTCACCGACCACCCCGCGCCGACGCAGCGCTGGCTGCAGTCCGGCGGGCACGACGCCCTCGACCCCTTCGTCGCGATGGGCTTCGCGGCCGCGCGCACGACCACCCTGCGCCTGATCCCCAACGTCGTAGTGCTGCCGTACCGCAATCCGTTCGTGGTGGCCAAGGTGGGAGCGACACTGGACCTGCTGTCCGCTGGCCGCTTCACCCTGGCGGTTGGCGTCGGCTATCTCAAACGCGAATTCATGGCACTCGGAGTGGATTTCGAAGAGCGCGGCGCCTTGTTCGAGGAGGCCCTGCAGGTCATCCGCAGCGTGTGGACCGACGATGATGTCTCGTTCGAAGGTCGGCACTTCACGGCCACCGGGATCACCGCACACCCACGGCCGGTCAGCAAGCCGCACCCGCCGATCTGGATCGGTGGCAACACTGCCGCGGCGCGGCGCAGAGTCGCGGAATACGGTGATGGCTGGTGTCCGTTCCCCGCTCCCGCAGTGCTGGCGCAGACCGCTCGTACGGCAGCCATGGAAACAATCGACGACCTGGCGGCGGGTATCGACGACCTCCGGCGCAGGTGTGACGAGGCGGGCCGGGATCCGGATGCCCTCGACGTCACTTTCATCAACGCGACTGGCGGCAACCCGGCGAACGACGATTTCAGCGCCGACGAATTCCTTTCGGGTGTCGAGAAACTCGAGGCGCTCGGCGTCACCTGGACCCAGGTGCACATCCCTGGCGACAGCCTGGCCCACGCCGTGGAAGTCATCGACAAGTTCGGCGAGCTGGTCATCTCTGCGACCTGAGGACCCGCCCGACCGTATACGGTCAGCCCCCGGGCAACTCTGCGATGACGTCGACCCTGGTCTCGTCGAAGCTGAGGAAGCCCCGAATCGGAAGGGTCTCCGGCGGGGTGTCCTCGTAGCTCCAGGCGGCGTCGGCGTACACGGTGTCGTCGATCACCGTCGACCAGTAGGTGGCTTCACCCTTGTAGTTGCAGTAGCTGGCGGTCTCCGACCGCCGGAGCAGCTCGGTCCGGACCAATGTCGGGTTGACGTAAAGCCTTGGCGCCAAGGATGTCTCGAACACGATGACGGTGTCGCCCGTGTCGACGAGCACCACACCCGCCATGGTGACGCGCAGACCGCGGCGGGTGGGCCTGCAGTCCACCCGGTGGTAGGGGTTGGGCGGGTAATGGACGAGCGTGCGGCCTTCCTCGAGCCACACGTCGACGGCGCCCCACGGCACGTGGACGTATCCGGGAGCCTCGCAGACTGTGTCGTGGGGGAGCGCGGCCACCTCCTCGGCCGGGAATGCATAGCTCAGCGCGTGGCCGGGGCGGTGCACCAGCAGCGCGTGTTCGGTGTCGATGACGGCGCGGCCGTTCAGGATTGCCTGGATACGTCGGGGGTGTGGCTCGACGAATACGACCTCCGTGGGCAGTGGGGAGGAGAACCACCCGGCGGGATCGACGCTGAGCGGTCCACGACCAGCCACCAGGCTCATCCTCATAGGTTTACAAGGATCGGCCCGAATGTCACGTCTACCGACGAAGTCGGCGGCACCGAAATCCGCGAAGGTTGGGCATCTGGCGCGCGCCCGTCGCCGAGATGGCGTCCAATGGAGGCTTCACACGAGGCGGGGTGGCGATGAGGCGGCTCAACGGCGTGGATGCGCTGCTGTTGTACAGCGAGGCGCCCGAGATTCACATGCATACCCTGAAGATCGGCGTGCTCGACGTTTCCGGTCTGAACGGCGGCTTCAGCTTCGAACTGTTCCGGCGCGTTGCGGAACCACGGCTGCTCGCACTTAAGCCGCTGCGCTACCAACTCGTTGACATCCCGATGAAGCTGCATCACCCCATGTGGGTCGAGAACCCCGGCATCGACTTCGACTACCACGTCCGCCAGGTGTCGGTGCCCGCGCCGGGCGGTCGGCGTGAACTCGACCAGATCATCGGCGAGATCGCGGGTACTCCGCTGGATCGCAGCAGGCCGCTGTGGGAGATGTACGTCGCCGAAGGTCTCGTGGGAGACCGCGTCGCGATCATCCACAAGGTGCACCACGTGCTCGCCGACGGCGTCGCGTCGGCCAACCAGCTGGGCTGGGCCATCCAATCCGAGCCGCCCGACTTTCCCGCCGAGGCCATCCACACCGCGGAGTCGGAACGTACGGCGGGCGGCCTCGTCCGGGCGGCCGGGCGCGATCACGCCCGTCAGATTCGGCGCTTACCCAAGCTGGTCGCCGAGACCGCGAGCGGAGTATCGAGGGTCCACCGTCGAGCCAAGGAACGCGGGACACACCCCGAACTCGCGCCCAACTTCGCCCCGCCGCCGACGTTCATCAACCACGTCGTGTCGCCGGTGCGTCGCTTCGCCACCGCCCCGCTGGCGCTGGTCGACGTCAAGGAGGCGGCGAAGGCACTCGGCGTGACCATCAACGACATCGTGCTGGCCACCGTCGCGGGAGCGCTGCGGGAGCTTCTGCTGACCTACGACGGTGCCGCGACCTCGCCGCTGATCGCGGGTGTGCCCGTCAGCTACGGCGATCCGGATCGCCTGGCGGGCAACGAGTTCACCTACATGACGCCGTCGCTGGCCGTACACGTCGCCGATCCCTTGGAACGGGTCCGGCTGACCGCGACGGCTACCAAGATCGCCAAGGAGAATCACCACCTGCTCGGCCCAAAGTTGATCGCCACCTGGTTGAACTACCTGCCGCCGTCGGTGGCGCCGCCTGCCTTCCGCTGGCAGTCCAAGCGGATGGAGTCCAGCATGATCATGAATCTGACCGTGTCCAACGTGCCGGGGCCGCGGGAGCGTGGCTCGTTTGGAGGCGCGGTGATCAGCGAGATCTACTCGGTGGGTCCGCTCGTCGTGGGCAGCGGGATGAACATCACGGTGTGGAGCTACGTCGATCAACTGAACATCTCCGTGCTCACCGACGATCTGACGACCGATGACCCACACGAGGTGACCGACGCGATGATCACGGCATTCGACGAGTTGCGACGTGCAGCCGGGCTGTCAGGTGAGCTCACCGAGGTGAGCGACGCCATGCCGTTGGCACGGGCGGGGAACCGACCAGTGCGCTAGCGGGTCCAGCCACGACGGCGCAGCCACCAGTCGCGGAACACGATGCCCCAGATGGCGAGGGCGAAGCCGATGAGGAAGATGTCCTCGACGTGACCGACGTGGTTGCCCCGCAGCATGGCGAGCATGAAGAAGCCGGCCAGGATGCCGCCGATCTGGATGGCGCGGTGATTCTGCTTCGACCAACCCCAGTTCGCCGACGGCACGTCCTCGACATCGACGCCGGTGTGTCGTTCGACCTCGGTGTTCGCCACGGTTGCTCCTCACGGGGTCCGGTCTACGGCCCAATCAACTCCGCCCATTCTGGCATACGACAGGACGTCGTAGTCAGGGAGTTCACCGCACGGCCTCGTACCGCCGCAGCGCCTCGACGCGCTCCGCGGCGTGGTCGACCATCGGCTGGGGATAGTCCGCGCCGCCGAACTCCGGTACCCACCGTGTGACGTAGGCGCCGTCGGGATCGAACTTGTGGCCCTGGGTCGTCGGGTTGAACACGCGGAAGTACGGCGCGGCGTCGGTGCCACAGCCTGCCGCCCACTGCCAGCCGTGTTGATTGCTGGCCATGTCACCGTCGGTGAGCTGCTCCAGGAACCAACGCGCACCCCACTGCCAGGGCAGGTGCAGGTCCTTGACCAGGAACGATGCGGCGATCATCCGGACCCGGTTGTGCATGAACCCGGTTTCGGACAATTGACGCATGCCCGCATCGACGATCGGATAGCCCGTCTTGCCGGCCTTCCACGACTCGAACCGCGTGCGAGCGTCCACATCCTCGTCGACCTCGATGCGGTCGAAGTTCTTGTTCCAGTTCCACCACGCGCTCTCGGGCCAGGCGTACAAGACCCCCGCGTAGAAGTCGCGGAACGCCAGTTCTCGCAAATAGGCCTGTGCACCCTTTCCGCTGCCCAGGTCCGCCGCCATCGTGCGGGGATGGATGGTGCCGAACTTGAGGTGAGCCGACATCCGGCTGGTGCCGTCGTGATCGGGCCGGTCGCGCTCGGCGGAGTAGTCGGCCAGCGTGGTGTCGACGAACTTCTTCCAGCCCGTGCGTGCGGCGGTCTCACCGGCGGGATGGTCAAGGTCTGCATCGCCGGCCGGAATGTCAACGCCGCCGGCGATCTCGGCCGGGTCGATCCACCTTGCCGTTTTCGCTCCGGTGCGGGCGGGCCCTCGCCACCCATGCTCCTTCCAGGCCGAGTAGAACGGCGTGAACACCTTGTAGGGGGTGCCGTCGCCCTTCGTGACCCGGCCTGGGGAGACCAGGTAGGGCGAGCCGCCTTCTTCGAGCGGCACGTCCCCCAGCGCCTCGCGCACCGCTCCGTCCCTCCGGAGTCCGAACGGCGAGAAGTCGGCCGAAATATGCACCGATGTCGCGTGGATCTTCTTGGCCAGCGCCGGGATTCGGATCTCCGGGCGGCCTTGGGTGATCAGCAGTCGGCCATCGAGACCGTCGCGCAGTTCCCGGAGCGCGTCGTACAGATACTGCAATCTTCGCGGGCCGGCCGTCGCCTTCAGTCGGGGGTCCAGGACGTAGCACGCGAGCACCTCCTGGTCCTCCTTGGCGGCGTCCAGCATGGCGGGCAGATCGTGCAGGCGCAGGTCGCGACGGAACCACAGCAGCGTTGGCATGAACCTGATCTTGCCCGCATCCGGCCGACGGAAAACGAGGTGGTGGATGGTCGTCGCGAAATGGCGCGCATGCGCTGCGACAATCCCATCATGACGCCGACGACCGACGACTACCCACGCGACATGGTGGGGTACGGATCGCAACCGCCCGATCCGCGCTGGCCGGGCGGTGCCAACATCGCCGTGCAGTTCGTCCTCAACTACGAGGAAGGCGGCGAGAACAATGTCCTGCACGGTGACGAGTCGTCGGAGACGTTTCTGTCCGAAATCATTGGTGCGCAACCATTTCCGAACCGTCACATGAGTATGGAGTCGCTGTACGAGTACGGGTCGCGGGCAGGTCTGTGGCGTGTCCTGCGGATGTTCGATCAGCGCGAACTGCCGCTGACGATCTTCGGCGTCGCGACCGCTCTGGCGCGCAATCCCGAGGCGGTCGCCGCCTTTCAGGCGAGGGGCGACGAGATTGCCTGCCACGGTTTGAAGTGGCGCAGCTACCAGCTTGTCGACGCCGACACGGAACGTATGGAACTGGCCGCGTCGGTGCGTCTGTTGGCGCAGTTGACCGGTGAGGCTCCGCTCGGCTGGTACACCGGCCGGGACTCGCCACAGACGCGCGAACTTGTCGTCGAACATGGCGGGTTCCTCTACGACTCGGACTCCTACGCCGATGACCTCCCGTACTGGACCCGGGTGTCGGGCGTCGATCACCTCGTCGTGCCGTACACGCTCGACACCAACGACATGAAGTACGTGTCTGCCAGCGGTTTCCCCAGCGGTAGCGACTTCTTCACCTATCTGCGCGATGCGTTCGACGTGCTGTACGCCGAAGGCGCGGCGGGGGCTCCGAAGATGCTGTCGATCGGACTGCACTGCCGGCTGGTCGGGCGGCCCGCCCGCATCGCCGCGCTGGGGAGATTCCTCGATCACGTCCAGTCCCACGACAAGGTATGGATCACGCGCCGCGTCGACATCGCCAGGCACTGGGTGGAGAACTTCCCGCCGGGAGGGTGAGCGATGGCTTGTTAGCGTTGAAGCATGCGCACACTGGTGCTGATGGCGACTCTCCTGCTGGTCGGCGCAGGAGGCGTGGCAGGCCCGGCGCCGACCGCTCGAGCCGCTGATCTGACCGGCAAGGTGATCGTGCTCGACCCAGGTCACGGCGCCGCTTCTGACGGGCCGCTGACCCGGCAGATGCCGAACGGTCGCGGCGGCACCAAGGATTGTCAGACCACGGGCACCGCGACCGACGCAGGATTCCCCGAGCACACGTTCACCTGGGACGTCGCGCTACTCGTCCGGGACGAACTCAACGCGATGGGCGCCAGGACAGTGCTGTCACGTGCCGACGACAGCGGCGCGGCTCCGTGCATCGATGCCCGGGCGGAGGCCGCGAATGCTCAGCGCCCCGATGCCATCGTCAGCATCCACGGCGACGGCGGCCCGTCCTCGGGCCACGGCTTTCACGTGAACTACTCGAGCCCGGGACTCAACGACTCTCAGGACGGGCCTTCGTTCGCACTGGCAACGGCGGTTCGCGATGCGCTGGCATCGTCGGGGCTGGCCGAGTCGACCTACATCGGTTCGAATGGTCTTTACGGTCGGGCTGACCTTGCCGGCCTGAATCTCGCCGAGTACCCAGCGGTGTTGGTCGAACTCGGCAACATGCGCAATGCGGACGACGCTGCCCACATGGTCGTTGAGCAGGGCCGTGCCGCGTACGCTGACGCCGTTGTGAGGGGGATCGCGGCGTACGTCGGCGGCTGAGATTTGACCCTGCCCCAGGGGGAGACCCGATGCTGTTCGCATGACCATGAACTTGAGGGGCCGACGGGCCATCGTCACCGGAGGTAGCAAGGGGGCGGGGGCCGCAGTGGTGGCCAGGCTTCGGGCTGCCGGTGCACTCGTCACCGTGGTTGCCCGACACGGGCCAGAGGATGCAGTCGATTTCGTGGCGGGCGACCTCACCAACGCCGAAGGCATCGAGGCGGTCGCCGAACACGCGGCTGCCTTCGGGGGAGCGCAGATCCTGGTTCACGTGGCAGGTGGATCTTCCTCGCCAGCAGGAGGATTCGCTGCAATGACCGACGACGACTGGCTCGGGGAGCTGCGGCTAAATCTACTAGGTGCCGTCCATCTGGACCGAGCATTGGCGCCCGCGATGATCGACGCCGGTTCGGGTGTCATCGTGCACGTCGGGTCGATTCAGGGTCGTATGCCCCTTTACGACGGCACCCTCGGCTATGCGGCGGCGAAGGCTGCGCTCCGTACGTACAGCAAGGGACTCGCGAATGAGCCTGCGCCTAAAGGGGTTCGGGTCAACACGGTGTCGCCGGGGTTCATCCAGACGACGGCGGCCGACGCACTCGTCGCGCGGATGGCACAGGCGGCCGGAACAGACGATGCCGCCGCACTCCAGACGCTGATGGACTCGCTCGGTGGTATCCCGCTAGGACGCCCCGCGCAACCCGCCGAGATTGCCGAGGTGATCGGATTCTTGGTATCCGATGCGGCGTCTTCGGTGGTTGGTGCTGACATCGTGGTCGACGGCGGGACGGTTGCGACAATCTGAGAAACGCTAAAACCCTTGTGTCACTTCGGTTTCACCAGTCACATCGGCGGGTTTCTTGTCGGTGGGTCGAACTAGTGTTCGGGTATGAGTTCGGATCGGGTCACCGCCGCCGTCGCCGCGTACGTCGCGGCCGCGGCGGAGTTGGCCGAGCTGGACTGCGGGGCGTTCACCCACTCCGAACTGTTGGAGCTGCTGGGTGCGTTGGAGGCGGTGGCGTGGCGGCTGCCGACCCTGGAGCATCGGATCATCGCCCGCCTGCAGCGGGAGGCCTCCGCGGTGGAGTTGGGTGCCAAGTCGTTGAAGGCCGTGCTGACCGAGCGGTTGCGGATCTCGGGTAAGGACGCCGCCCGCCGCCTCGCCGAAGCAAAGGAGCTCGGGCCCCGCCAGTCATTCAGTGGGGAGCCCCTCGATCCGCTGCTGGCCGAGACCGCCGCCGCCCGAGCCGCCGGGAGCATCGGCCCCGAGCACGTCGAGGTGATCCGCGGCTTCGCCGACAAACTGCCCGCCTGGGTCGACCCGATCACCCGCGCGCAAGCCGAGACCACCCTGGTCGACGTCGCGACCGGACTGGGTCCCGACGAGTTGCGCAAGGCCTCCGCCCAACTGGCCACGCTGATCGATCAGGACGGCCCCGCCCCCGATGACCGCGAACGGGCCCGCAAACGCGGGGTGTACTTCGGTCCGCAAGGTCCCGATGGGATGAGCCGGATCAGCGGTTGGGCCACTCCGGAGTTACGGGCCACCATGGAACCGGTGAATGCCAAGCTCGCCGCGCCCGGCATGTGCAACCCCGACGACGAACAGCCCTGCACCTCCGGCACACCCAGCCAGGCGCAGATCGACGCCGACACCCGCAACGTGGGGCAACGCCAACACGACGCTTTGATCGCCGTCGGGCGCTCGGCGTTGAGTTCCGCAAGGTCCCGATGGGATGAGCCGGATCAGCGGTTGGGCCACTCCGGAGTTACGGGCCACCATGGAACCGGTGAATGCCAAGCTCGCCGCGCCCGGCATGTGCAACCCCGACGACGAACAGCCCTGCACCTCCGGCACACCCAGCCAGGCGCAGATCGACGCCGACACCCGCAACGTGGGGCAACGCCAACACGACGCTTTGATCGCCGTCGGGCGCTCGGCGTTGAGTTCAGGGGAACTCGGCCAGCACAACGGCCTACCGGTCACCGTGATCGTCTCCACCACCGTCCAAGACCTCGAGAAGGCCGCCGGGTCCGGGGTGAGCGCCGGAGGGACCCTGCTCCCGATGGCCGATCTGATCCGGATGGCCAGCCACGCCATCCACTACTTGGTCGTGTTCGACAAGCACACCAACGAAGCGCTGTACTGCGGACGGTCCAAGCGCATCGCCCCCAAGGCCCATCGCATCGTGCTCCATGCGCGTGACCGCGGGTGCACCAAACCGGGTTGTACCGTGCCCGGGTACGGCACCCAGGTCCATCACGTCAACGGCTGGGCCACGGGCGCCCACACCAACGTCGACGAAGAAGTCTTCGCCTGCGGCGCGGACAACCGCCTCGCCGAAGAGGGCTGGACCGTGACCATCCGCAACGGGGTCGTCGAATGGATCCCACCCCCCGAAGTCGACGTCGGGCAAGCCCGCATCAACTACTTCCACCATCCCGAACGCCTCCTCACACCGAAGGACGACGACCCATAGTCGGCGCTACGCCGGATCGAACCGGAACACCGCCAATCTGCCTGCCAGCGACTCGAATTCGTCGGGCGTGCCTGCGGTGACTAGGCCACTGCGCTTGGCGAACCCGACCCCGACCGGTACCTTCTCGGCGAACGCTCGGAGTACTGGCTTGGAGTCGGCGGGTGACAGTTCGACAATTCTCACTCGCCGAGACCGTCGGCCGCGGGCCAGCGTGCCCAGTCCGGCTGCGCGGGCATTCGCCGCCCAGTCGGCACCTGGATAGCCAGCGACAGTGTAGAGGTCACCGTCATGGTCGAAGGGTGTCATGGGCGTGCTGCGGGGCTGACCGGACTTACGCCCCGGAACGGTGAGAACCATCGACGGGCCCGCGGGTATGCCAAGCTTCTGCACGGCGATCATCAGCTTGTTCATTGTCTTGAGCCAGCGGGGGGGATGAATTTCGGACATGACCTGTCTCCGTTTCTAATTGGTGAATAGGCTTCGGTGCTCGGCCACCCATTGCGAGAACGTGGTGGCCGGGCGGCCCAGGATCCTCTCCACGTCGTGGGTGATCAGCGCAGGCCGGTCGACCGTCTCGGACAGTAGAGCCACATAGGCGGCGCCGAACTCGGCGGAGAAGCCGATGTGCTGGAACTGTTGACGCACGGCGTCCTCCGGCGCCTCTACGTATCGCAGTTCGTGGCCGAGCACGCCACCGAGCACGCCGATCAGATCCTCGTTAGTCAGCGCCTCCGGTCCGGTGAGGGAAAGTCTTCGTCCCAGGAGGCAATCGGTGAGAAACGCACGGGCGCCCACGGCGGCGATGTCACCGTCGGCGATCGGTGCTGTCGATGACTTGGCGTACGGTCCGACGACCACGTCGCCCGTGCGGATCTGGTGTGCCCACATCCCAGCGAAGTTCGATGCGAATACGCTGGGGCGCAGGCTCACCCATTCCAAGCCCGAGTCGACGGCAAGTCGTTCGACCTCTCGATTCCGGTCTCCGCGGAAGCGAGACGGTTGTCGGGCGAAGTCGTCGTCGGCGTTGATGGCTGACAGTGCGACCAGTCGGGTGACGCCTGCTTCGCGCGCCGCTGCGATCGTCGGCTCCAAACCGCCGCCGAGCGCCCTGGAGTTGAGGAAGACCGCGTCCGCCCCGGGCAACGCGTCCAGCGCGGACCGGAACGCCGTGACGCCGGGCGGGAAGCCGGCGGCTGCCCGACGGCTGACGGCGCGTACTTCGATGCCCGCTGCGACGAGTTCGGCGACGAGCGGCTTGCCGACGTTCCCGGTCGCTCCCGTGATGACGACGGTGTTGAGTGTGACCATGCAATCAAGGACGAGACATCGGCTGCAGAAGTTACAACGCCCCGCTCGTCACCGGCTGTAACTATCCCGGCCGCTGATTCGTCCTACACACATGACACATTCGGGTTCTGCCGACGGTCAGATTGCGGCCGCGTGGCGTGATCACCGGGCCTACCTGGTGAATCTGGCCTATCAGATGCTTGGCGACGTCGGGGAGGCCGAGGACATTGCCCAGGAGGCCTTCCTCCGACTGTCTCGCACCGACGTCGCCGAGATCGATGAGGTCCGCGGTTGGCTGACCGTGGTAGCGGGGCGGTTGTGTCTCGACCAACTGAAGTCTGCCCGCGTGCGGTTCGAGACGAAGATGACGCCGGACCGGGAATCCAGCCTGGTGGAATTCGACCTCGACCGTGATCCTGCGGACCGTGTGACCCTCGACGACGAGGTCAGTAACGCTCTACTCGAGGTGCTTAGGACATTGAGCCCAGGGGAGCGCGTCGCGTTCGTTCTGCACGACGTGTTCGCCGTGCCCTTCAACGAGATCGCCGAGACGGTCGGAAGACCTGCCGGGACGTGCCGCCAGCTCGCGCGACGGGCGAGGACGAAGTTCGCCGCCGCGGCACCCACCCCCGTTGAGGTCGCTGGCACCGAGCACCGACGCGTCACCGAGGCGTTCGTCACGGCCTGCGCCAACGGCGACCTGCGGACCCTGACATCACTGCTGGATTCGGCCGTGTGGGGAGTGGGCACAGTGCTCGCCGACCTAGCGCCGCCGCCACAGATCAGTCACGGGCCCGACGAAGTCGCCGTCAACCTGATGCGCTACTTGGGCGGGCGGGCGACGCTGGTGTCGAAGCCACCCGGGGACCCGGTGCTCCTCGCGTTCGACCGCGGCCGGCTCTTCGCGGTGATCGTGCTGACGATTCAAGACGGACTGGTGATGAAGATCGAGGCCACGGCCGATCCGGCGGCCCGTCAATTCTAGGTGGCCCAAAACGCCCACAAGGCGGCCCGGCGTGAAGCCGAACCGCCTTGTAGGACGGGGATTACTTCGCTTACATCGCCGGATGTGCGGGCGGCATCAGGACGGTGTCGATCATGTAGACCGTCGCGTTGGCGGTCTGCACGCCACCGCACACCAGACTTGCGTCGTTGACCTTGAGGTCGGCGCCGGAACCAGTCACGGTGACCTCGCCACCCTCGACTGTCTTGTGCGTCCCGACGACCTGCTCGGGGCTCAACCTGCCGGGCACGACGTGGTAGGTGAGGATGCTGGTCAACAAGGGTGCATCGGTCTTCAGCGTTTCGATGGTCGCCGGGTCGATCTTCTTGAACGCGTCGTCTGTCGGCGCGAACACGGTGAACTCACCGCCGTTGAGCGTGTCGACCAGGTTGACGTCGGGGTTCAGCTTGCCTGACACCGCGGCCGTCAGGGTCGTGAGCATCGGATTGTTGGATGCTGCCACCGCTACCGGATCCATTGCCATGCCCGCGACGGAGCCCGGGCCGGTGGGGACCTGTTCGGCGTAAGCCCCACAGCTCGAACCGACCAGTCCCGCAGCGGGATCGGCCTGGGCGATGCCGGAGGAGGCCAGCAACCCGGCGACGGACATGGCCGCGATCGAGGCGCCTGCAACAACCTTCTTTGTCTTGTCGTTCAGTTTCATCGGTTCAGCTTCCTGTTGGGGTTAAACGGTCATGGAGGGTGTTCCCGTTGCGAGTACGGCGGTGCGGGACGGGAACACCATCCACGGGTTCTGTTGCCGGGACTTCTATTTGGCCGGCGGCATCATGACGGTGTCGACCATGTAGACGGTCGCGTTGGCGGTCTTCACGCCACCGCAGACGAGGCCGGACTCGTCGAACTTCAGGGCCTCGCCCGCGCCCGTGACGGTCACTTCACTGCCCTCGACCGTCTTGTGCTTGCCGGCGACCTGTTCCGGGCTCAGCTGACCGGGGATCACGTGGTAGGTGAGGATGCTCGTCAGCAACGGGGCGTCCGTCTTGAGCTTTTCCAGAGTGGCCGCGTCGATCTTGGCGAACGCGTCATCTGTCGGCGCGATGACGGTGAACTCGCCACCGTTAAGGGTGTCAACCAGATTCACGCCCGGGTTCAGTTTGCCGGAGACTGCGGCGGTCAGGGTGGTCAGAAGCGGGTTGTTGGAGGCCGCGGTGGCGACCGGATCCTTGGCCATGCCCGCGACGGAGCCTGCACCTTCGGGCACCTGCGCGGCGTAGCCGGCGCAGCCAGTGCCGACCAGGTTGGCGGCCGGGTCGGCTGCCCCGGTCATGGCGGGCGCGCTCGACGTGCTGCTACTCATCACGCTTGAGGAGACGCTGCTGGCACTGCTGGACACTCCACTCGCGGTATCGCTCGCCGTATTGCTGGAGCATGCAGACGCTCCGAGGATGGCGACTGCGGTCAGGCCTGCAGCCGCAAAGGCCTTGCGGTGAGTCGAGTTCATGTCGTAATCACTCCATTATGTCTGGGACGGCACGTGCCGCCGTCCTCATGGGGGCATTCGCGGTGATCGCGATCACGGATGGCGCCACGCCCCGTATGTCACATCTGCGTCACAATTTGATGGGAATTCGCTGGGAGATCGAATCGGAGGCTGTGGGAGTAGGCCGCGGTCGGTGCGGCGGGCACAATGGTTCGGTGACATCTTCCGGAGGGCAGGAGCGCAGCGACCCGGGAAATGGTGCCGGAGGGCAGGAGCGCAGCGACCCGGGAAATGTCGGCCGCCTACGTGTCCTGGTACTGGGCAGCACCGGGTCCATCGGGACCCAGGCGCTCGAGGTCATCGCGGCCAACCCGGACAGGTTCGAGGTCGTTGGGCTCGCAGCGGGCGGCGGCAACCCCGATCTGCTGTCCCGGCAACGCGCGCTGACCGGCGTCTCCAACGTCGCAGTGGCATCTGCGACCGCCGCCGAGCAGATCGGTGGCGTCACCTACGTCGGTGCCGATGCGGCCACCCATCTGGTCGAGAACACCGATGCCGACGTCGTGCTCAATGCGCTGGTCGGTGCGCTCGGACTGCGCCCCACGCTCGCCGCGTTGGAATCGGGTGCCCGGCTCGCTCTGGCCAACAAGGAATCGCTGATCGCCGGAGGCCCCTTAGTGCTGAAGGCGGCCGGTCCTGGCCAAATCGTGCCCGTGGACTCCGAGCACTCCGCGCTGGCGCAATGCCTGCGTGGCGGGGCCGCCGACGAGGTGGCCCGCTTGGTGCTGACGGCATCGGGTGGCCCGTTCCGCGGGTGGGTCGCCGCCGATCTGGAGGACGTCACTCCCGAGCAGGCTGGCGCCCATCCGACGTGGTCGATGGGCCCCATGAACACGCTGAACTCGGCGTCGCTGGTCAACAAGGGCCTCGAGCTCATCGAGACACATCTCCTCTTCGGCATCGCCTACGACAAGATCGACGTCGTCGTCCACCCTCAGTCGATCGTGCACTCGATGGTGACCTTCTTCGACGGCTCCACGATCGCCCAGGCGAGTCCGCCCGACATGCGGCTTCCGATCGCCCTTGCGCTCGGATGGCCGGCGCGCGTGCCAGGCGCGGCGCTGCCCTGCGATTGGACCAAGGCTTCCACCTGGGATTTCGAGCCCTTGGACGACGAGGTGTTTCCGGCCGTGGCGCTGGCCCGTGAGGCAGGCAGCCGGGGAGGCTGTCTGACCGCTGTGTACAACGCCGCCAACGAAGAGGCTGCCGCAGCGTTCCTTGACGGGCGGATCCGTTTCCCTGCGATCGTCCGGATCGTCGCCGAGGTGCTGCACGGTGCCGACCAGTGGTCGGCAGAACCGGCTACCGTGGAGGACGTGCTCGACGCGCAGGACTGGGCCAGAAACCTGGCGCGGCGAGGAGTCTCACAGGAGGTCGTACCAACCAGATGATGTTCGTATTGGGCATTGTGCTGTTCGCACTGGCCATTCTGGTGTCCGTGGCGCTGCACGAGTGTGGCCATATGTGGGTGGCGCGCGCCACGGGAATGAAGGTGCGTCGCTACTTCGTCGGGTTCGGACCCACGCTGTGGTCGACCATGCGCCCCAACAAGCTCGGGTACACCGAGTATGGGGTCAAGGCCGTCCCCCTCGGGGGCTTCTGCGACATCGCGGGTATGACCTCGGTGGAGGAACTCGCACCTGAAGACCAGCGGTATGCCATGTTTCGCCAGAAAGTCTGGAAGCGCGTCGCGGTGCTGTTCGCGGGTCCCGGCGCGAACTTCGTCATCGGCCTTGTCCTGCTCTACGGCATTGCGGTGGTGTGGGGGCTGCCCAACATCCATCCACCGACCACTGCCATCGTCGGCGAGACCTCTTGCGTGTCCTCGGAAGTCACGAAGGGCACCCTCGGTGACTGCACCGGACCCGGACCCGCTGCGCTGGCAGGAATCAAGGCGGGCGATACGGTCGTCAAGGTCGGCGACACCGACGTGAAGAACTTCGAGCAGATGGTCGTCGCCGTGCGCAAGCTCAACGCGCCGACGCCCTTCGTGGTCGAGCGGACCGAGAACGGTCAGACCCGAGAGTTCACCACCACCGTCGACGTCACGAAGACTCAGCGATGGACCAAGGACGGCAACGGCGGCCCCACCGAAGTCAGCGCCGTCGGCATCGCGGCGGCCCAATTCGGACCCACGCAGTACAACCCGCTCTCCGCAGTTCCGGCCACCGTCGCCTTCACCGGCGATCTGATGGTCGAACTCGGCAAGTCCCTGGCCAAGATCCCGACCAAGATCGGCGCGTTGTGGACGTCCATCGGGGGTGGCGAGCGTGACCCAGAGACGCCGATCAGCGTCGTCGGCGCCAGCATCATCGGCGGCGACACCGTCGACGCGGGGCTGTGGGTGGCGTTCTGGTTCTTCCTCGCGCAACTGAACTTCGTGCTCGGCGCGATCAACCTTCTCCCACTACTTCCGTTCGACGGCGGCCACATCGCGATTGCCGTCTACGAGAAGATCCGCAATATGATTCGGACGGCGCGCGGGAAAGTCGCCGGAGCTCCGGTGAACTATCTCAAGTTGATGCCGGCGACCTACGTCGTGCTCGTCGTGGTGGGCGGCTACATGCTGTTGACCGTCACCGCCGACCTGGTCAACCCGATCAGGCTGTTCCAGTAGGCCGATACCAGAGTTCGAAGAAAGAAGTCACGATGACCGTCGGTTTGGGATTGCCGGCTCCGCCTCCGCCGACGCTGGCCAAGCGCCGCAAGACGCGCCAGCTCATGGTGCGCAACGTCGGCGTCGGGAGTGATTACCCAATCTCCGTGCAGTCGATGTGCACCACCAAGACACACGACATCAACGCCACGCTGCAGCAGATCGCCGAGCTGACCGCGTCCGGCTGTGACATCGTCCGGGTGGCCTGCCCCCGCCAGGAGGATGCCGACGCGCTGTCGGTGATCGCTAAGAAGAGCCAGATCCCGGTCATCGCCGACATTCACTTCCAGCCGAAGTACATCTTCGCCGCAATCGACGCGGGATGTGCCGCCGTGCGCGTCAACCCGGGCAACATCAAGGAGTTCGACGGTCGCGTCAAGGAGGTTGCCAAGGCAGCCGGTGACGCTGGCATCCCCATCCGCATCGGTGTCAACGCGGGCTCCCTCGATGCCCGGATGATGCAGAAGTACGGCAAGGCCACGCCGGAGGCGCTCGTCGAGTCGGCGCTGTGGGAGGCCTCGCTGTTCGAGGAGCACGGCTTCGGCGACATCAAGATCAGTGTCAAGCACAACGATCCGGTGATCATGGTGGCCGCCTACGAGCAGCTCGCCGCTCAGTGCGACTACCCGTTACACCTGGGTGTCACCGAGGCCGGCCCGGCGTTCCAGGGCACCATCAAGTCCGCGGTCGCCTTCGGTGCTCTGCTGTCCAAGGGCATCGGCGACACGATCAGGGTGTCTCTGTCGGCGCCGCCGGTGGAGGAGATCAAGGTCGGAAACCAGATCCTGGAGTCGCTCAACCTGCGACCCAGAGGGCTCGAAATCGTGTCGTGCCCGTCGTGCGGCCGCGCGCAGGTCGATGTCTACACGCTGGCCAACGAGGTCTCCGCTGGGCTCGAGGGCCTCGACGTTCCACTGCGCGTTGCGGTCATGGGCTGCGTCGTCAACGGCCCTGGTGAGGCCCGCGAGGCCGACCTCGGCGTCGCGTCGGGTAACGGCAAGGGTCAGATCTTCGTGCGCGGAGAAGTGATCAAGACGGTGCCTGAGCAGATGATCGTCGAGACGTTGATCGAAGAGGCGATGCGCATCGCGGCCGAGATCGGTGAGGAACGTGGTTCAGATGATGTCGGCAGCGCACCCATTGTGACCGTAAGCTAAATGGCGATCCCTGTGAGCGGGGTCACCACTGAGTCGTAGTACGTCGTCTCGAAGAGAACGTTGTAGTTGAAAAGAACCTTGTAGCAAGACCGCGCTTTAGAAGGACCAGATGTCCGCTCCTCCGCTGTTTCGTCTCACTGACGAGCGACGCGTCACAGTGGTGCGTGATGCCGCCATGGTCCGCCGCATTCTCGACGACGATCCCGTCGGCTCCTGCATGGTCGCGTCCCGGGTGGCCGACCACGGCGTCGATCCGACGGCGATCGGCGGCGAGCTGTGGACACGACGGCGCCCCATCGACTCGCTGTGCTTCGCCGGCGCCAATCTGATCCCGTTGCGGGGTGAGGTCGGCGATCTGACGGCCTTCGCGGACAAGGCGATGAGCACGGTGCGCCGGTGTTCGTCGTTGGTCGGGCGCGCTGAATTGGTCATGCCCATGTGGCAACGCCTCGAAAGGGCTTGGGGTCCCGCACGCGACGTACGGGAGCACCAACCGTTGATGGCGCTCGCCGGCGCCCCGCAATGTCCGATCGATCCGGGCGTACGCCCCGTGCGCATGGAGGAACTCGACGCCTACCTGGTGGCGGCCGTCGACATGTTCATCGGTGAGGTCGGCGTAGATCCTCGGATGGGAGACGGCGGCCGCGGCTACCGGCGTCGCGTCGCGGGCCTGATCACCGCAGGTCGAGCCTGGGCGCGTTTCGAACGCGGCCAGGTCGTGTTCAAGGCCGAGGTCGGGTCGCAGTCGCCCGCGGTCGGTCAAATTCAGGGAGTCTGGGTGCATCCCGACTGGCGGGGCAGGGGACTCGGCGCTGCAGGCACTGCCGCGCTCGCCAATGCGGTGGTCCGAAGTGGACGTATCGCGAGCCTCTACGTCAATGGCTACAACACCGTCGCACGTGCAACCTATGCGCGGATCGGGTTCGCCGAGGTAGGTACCTTCGCGACCGTGCTTCTCGACTAAATCTCAATCCAATCTCGGTGCGGTCTCGGTGCGCCTCCGCGCGCCGGGCTGGCGACGCTTCTAACATCAGTCCCAATGGCATCACAAACCTCATCCGCATCACGAGTCACTGGGCTCCTGACGGTTCTCGCCGTGGTGGCGACCGTCGCGGGACTCAGTGCCTGTACTCCAAAGCCCAATGGTCCCGAACCGGTCGCGACGGCGTTCTTCACCGCGCTCGCCAAGGGGGACACCGGGATGGCCGCCGATCTCAGCGACAAGCCGATCGTCGCGCGGGCGGCCCTCAACGAGGCATGGGCCGGCCTGCAGGCGACCAAGCTCGACGCGCAGATCCTCGGGTCGAAGTACGCCGAGGACACCGGCAGCATCTCCTACCGCTACACGTGGCATCTGCCCAAGAATCGCGTGTGGACCTACGACGGTCAGCTCAACCTGGTCCGTGAAGAGGGACGCTGGGAAGTACGTTGGAGCGCAACGGGTTTGCACCCGAACCTTGGGGAGAACCAGAAGCTGGCGTTGCGTGCGGACGCGCCGCCGCGGGCGTCGGTGAACGAACGCAGCGGCAGCGACGTGCTGCGTCCCGGCTTCTTGTACAACTATTCCCTCGACGCGAGGGCAGCCGGCGGTGACCTCATGCCCACGGCCATCGCCGTCGCCGATACTCTTCGGCGCTTCGACCCCTCGATGGACGCCCAGCGGCTTGCCGAGAGGGCCAGTTCGTCTGCCAAGCCGCTCGACCTCATCACGTTGCGCCAGGCCGACCGCGATGCGGTGGCGCCAGCCATCGGCAGCCTCCCCGGCGTCGTCATCACCCCGCGTGCCGAACTGCTGCCCGTCGATGACAGCTTCGCGCCCGACATCGTCAACCAGGTCAAGAAGTCGGTCGTCGACGAACTCGACGGGAAGGCGGGTTGGCGGGTGGTCAGTGTCAACCAGAACGGTTCAGACGTCGAGGTGCTCGACGAAACTCCGGGTGCGCCAGCACCTTCGGTGACGATCAGCCTCGATCGATCCATCCAGGACGCTGCGCAGGATGCCGTCGACATGGTCGGCAAGAAGGCCATGATCGTGGCGATCAAGCCGTCCACCGGTGAGATCCTCGCCGTCGCCCAGAACAGTGCTGCCGACGCCGACGGCCCCACGGCCACCACGGGCCTCTACCCGCCGGGTTCGACGTTCAAGATCATCACCGCGGGCGCCGCGATCGATCGCGACATGGCCACGCCCAATACACTTCTCGGCTGCCCCGGTCATATCGACATCGGGCAGCGGACGATCCCCAACTACGGTGGGTTCGACCTCGGCACGGTGCCGATGTCGCGTGCGTTCGCGAACTCATGCAACACCACGTTCGCCGAGCTGGCAAGTCGGATGCCGCCGCGAGGTCTGACGACGGCTGCCGCGCAGTACGGCATCGGTACCGACTACGTCGTGGACGGCATCACGACGGTGACCGGATCCGTGCCCCCAACGGTGAATCTGACCGAGCGCACCGAGGACGGTTTCGGTCAGGGCCGAGTCCTGGTCAGCCCGTTCGGCATGGCGTTGGCCGCGGCGACAGTCGCCGCAGGCAAAACGCCGGTGCCACAGCTGATCGAGGGCAGGCACACCGAGGTGTCGGGTGACACCCCGACCATCACGCCGAAGATGATCGACGGGTTGCGACCGATGATGCAGCTGGTCGTGACGAACGGCACGGCGAAGGACCTCAACGGCAGCGGTGACGTGCGAGGTAAGACGGGTGAAGCCGAATTCGACGGTGGCTCGCACGCCTGGTTCGCCGGCTACCGCGGTGACCTGGCCTTCGCGGCCCTTATCGTCGGAGGCGGCAGCTCGGAGTACGCCGTACGAATGTGCAAGGACATGCTCAACGGCCTGCCCCCGGGTTACCTTGCCTGAGTAGCCTGGTCCTAGCGAAGGGACGGGCAGTAATGACCAGCATCAACTCGGGTATCGGTTCCGATGTCGACCCGGGAAAGCGCACCGGAGGGCAGGAGCGAAGCGACCTGGGAAAGCGTGCCGGAGGGCAGGAGCGAAGCGACTCGGGGAACTCCACCGTGCTTCGCATTTCCGACGCCGACCGCAACGGCACGTTGCGCCGACTGCACAACGCGGTGGCGCTGGGGCTGATCGACATCGGCGAGTTCGAGGAACGCTCGGCCGCGGTGTCGCAGGCCCGCTTACACTCCGAGCTCGGCGCGCTCGTCGAGGATCTGCCCGGCCCTGGCGCGATCGTCACGACGGCGACCGATCGGGTGGAACTGCGCGGCGTACTGGGTTCGCTGAAGCGCCAAGGCGAATGGATCGTGCCCACACGCCTGTCGTTGGTACGGCGAATGGGTTCCATAGATCTCGATCTCACCAAAGCGCGGTTCGCCGGACCGATCGTGGTGATCGAACTCGACGTGAAGTTCGGATCCGTGGACATCCGGCTCCCCGAGGGTGCAAGTGCGTCGATCGACGATGTCGAGGTGCTCGTCGGCAGCGCGCGAGATCATCGCAAGGATGCTCCCGCGGAGGGTTCGCCGCACGTCATCCTCACTGGGCGCAGCGTGTGTGGCTCGATCGACATCCGAGGGCCGCGCAAGTCGTTGTTCGGCCGCGGCTAGAGAGTCCGTCTGCTCTTCGCGCACGCGCTCATCGGGTGGGTCTGCTCTTCGCGTAAGCGCTCATCGGGTCGGTCTGCTCTTCGCGCAAGCGCTCATCGGGTCGGTCTGCTCTTCGCGCAAGCGCTCATCGCCTATTTAGGACGGCGAAGCTCAGCGTCGCCCTGCTTGCCAGGCGGTTTCTCCCGACGTCGGTGACGTCGACGGACGTCACGATCATCCGCCGACCCGCCCGAACGATGGTGGCTTCGGCGCGGGCCGGGCCCTCGACGATGGGCGCCAGGAAGTAAACGTTCATGTCGGCGGTGGTGACGTCCTGATCGGGGCCGACGACGTTGGCCGCCAACCGACCCGCCGCGATGTCGATCAGCGTAGCCACCAACCCACCCTGCAGCGCACCCCGGATGTTGGCCAGGTTTGGCCGGTTGTCCATCTCGATGACCATGCGCTCGGCGGACTCCTCGACGTCCCGCATGCCCATCTGGCGGAGCAGGTGTTCTTCTTCGATCACCGCTGCACGGTATCATTCCTCTCTTTAAAGGAGAGTGGCATTCTCGCGCCGTCGTGGGCGGGCCGACGGGGCGGCGAGCGCCGGGCAGTAGCAGTTACGCTGGCAGGATGCCCATTCGCACCGCACTTCGCCCCGGCGAGCTGTCCCCGACGCTGCCGGTGCCCAAGTCGATCCCGCGCCCCGAGTACGCATGGAAGTCAGCAGTGCGAGAGGGGAGCGAACCCTGGGTGCAGGCACCCGAGGTCATCGAGAAGATGCGGGTCGCCGGACGCATTGCGGCCAACGCGCTCGCCGAAGCGGGCAAGGCGGTGGCGCCGGGCGTCACCACCGACGAGCTCGACCGGATCGCCCACGAGTACATGGTCGACCACGGCGCCTACCCGTCGACCCTGGGTTACAAGGGCTACCCCAAGTCCTGCTGCACCTCACTCAACGAGATCATCTGCCACGGCATCCCGGACTCGACGGTCGTGCAGGACGGCGACATCGTCAACATCGACGTCACCGCCTTCGTCGACGGCGTGCACGGAGACACCAACGCCACCTTCCTGGCCGGTGACGTCGCCGAGGAGCACCGACTGCTCGTCGAGCGGACCCACGAGGCCACGATGCGCGCAATCAAGGCGTGCAAACCCGGACGTCAGCTGTCAGTCGTCGGCCGTGTCATCGAGTCCTATGCGAATAGGTTCGGCTACAACGTCGTTCGCGACTTCACCGGGCATGGCATCGGCACCACGTTCCACAACGGCCTGGTGGTACTGCACTACGACGAGCCCGCGGTCGACACCGTGCTCGAGCCGGGCATGACGTTCACGATCGAGCCGATGATCAATCTCGGTGCGCTGGACTACGAGATCTGGGACGACGGCTGGACGGTCGCCACTACGGACAAGCGGTGGACCGCACAGTTCGAGCACACCCTCGTAGTCACCGACAGCGGCGCCGAGATACTGACGCTGGCGGAGTGAGCGGCGCGCTACTGGTCGCGGGCACCACCTCCGATGCAGGCAAGTCGATGATGGTCGCCGGTCTCTGTCGACTGTTGGCGCGCAAGGGTATTCGTGTGGCGCCGTTCAAGGCGCAGAACATGTCCAACAACTCGGCCGTTACGATGGAGGGCGGCGAAATCGGGCGCGCCCAGGCGATGCAGGCGCGGGCGGCGGGTCTGGAGCCGAGCGTGCGGTTCAACCCCGTGCTGCTCAAGCCCGGCAGTGATCGGACCTCTCAGCTAGTCGTCATGGGCCAGGTGTCGGGCACGGTGGCGGCGGGCGACTACTTCCACCATCGCGCCTGGCTCGCCGACGTGATCAACGCCGAACTCGACTCGCTGAGAAGCGAATTCGACGCCGTCATCTGCGAGGGAGCTGGCTCGCCCGCAGAGATCAATCTAAGAGCAACCGATCTGGCCAACATGGGCTTGGCGCGGGCCGCCGAGCTACCCGTGATCGTGGTGGGAGACATCGACCGCGGCGGCCTGCTGGCACACCTCTTTGGGACGGTGGCCGTCCTCGAGCCCGACGATCAACGCCTCATCTCCGGATTCGTGGTCAACAAGTTCCGCGGTGATCCCGCACTGCTCGCGCCCGGCCTCGATCAGCTCGAACGCCTGACCGGGCGGCCAACCTACGGTGTCGTCCCCTTCGACGACGGGTTGTGGCTCGACGCCGAGGATTCGCTATCGGTCCAGGCGCACCGGATGGTGGGAATTCCTGGGCCTGCGCGAGGCGTGGACTCGCTGCGAGTGGCCGCGGTCC
The DNA here is from genome assembly GCF_006439015.1 of Mycolicibacterium hodleri. Classification (GTDB taxonomy): domain Bacteria; phylum Actinomycetota; class Actinomycetes; order Mycobacteriales; family Mycobacteriaceae; genus Mycobacterium; species Mycobacterium hodleri_A. Next base: position 676,329 of record NZ_RCZG01000001.1, read on the forward strand.
GGCTGCCGCGCATCTCCAACTCCACCGACATCGAGGCGTTGGCATGCGAACCGGGCGTGCTCGTCCGATGGGTGAGCGACGCCGCCGATGTCGCCGACGCCGACGTGGTGGTCCTGCCGGGAAGCAAGGCGACGGTGTCCGATCTCGCCTGGCTGCGTGAGCGTGGGCTCGCCGATGCCGTGATCGCCCACGCGGCGTCAGGGCGGACCGTGCTCGGCATCTGCGGCGGGTTTCAGATGCTGTGCCGAACCATCGACGATTCGGTTGAGTCGGGCCAGCGCCGCGTCGAGGGCCTAGGGCTTCTGGACGCCGACATCGTCTTCGAACCCGCGAAGACGTTGCGACGCTGGAATGGTCCGTTGCGCGGGTACGAGATTCACCACGGTCAGATCGCCAGGGCCTCCGAAGACTCTTGGTTGGACGTCGGTATCCGGCGCGGCGCCGTGTACGGCACACACTGGCACGGACTGCTCGACAACGACGACGTCCGGCGCCGTTGGCTCACTGATGCCGCAATGACGGGGGGCAGGAAAGGATTCGTCGTCGCCGCCGACGTCGAGGTGACCACTCGCCGCGACGCGCAACTCGACACGATGGCAGACCTGCTCGCGTCCCATCTCGACGTCGGGGCGGTGATGGACCTGCTCGACCGTGGCGTACCGTCGAGGCCCGTCATCACCTCGACGATCTGTGGTCCGTGAGTGGCCCCGACGATCGCGGTCAAAGGTTCGGTGCCACAAACGTTTCTAGACGTCGCCGCAACGCGGGCCCACCGGCTGAAGCAACGCTGAGGGTTGTATTGCAAGCGCATGAAAACCGGCACTGATCACGATCAGTCCCTGTACCGTGACGCAATGCCTTCGACCGTGCTGACCGTCGACGGATTCCCGGCCGCCGTTGACGTGTCCGGCCCCGAGAAGGGGTCAGTCGTCGTGCTGCTCGGAGCCGCGCACCAAGGATCGACTGCGTATGACGCGGTCTGTCAACGGTTGCACACCGCATCGCTACGAACCGTCGTCATCGCCCCCGACCCGCGGTTGAGCCCGAAGTCCATCGTCGGAATCCTCGATTCCGTCGGGGTGCGTTGGGCGCTACTGGTGGGCGATCGAGTCGGTGGGGAGTTGGCGTGGGAGTTGGCCGCGACTCGGCTGGACCGGTTCATCGGTCTGGTCGTGGTCGACCGCGGTCACCCACGCGTGCCCGATCACGCGGGGGTGATCCGCGACGAGCACTGCCCGCCCGTCGAGGTGAACACCACCGCGCTCGTCAGCACGCCAGCGGCGCGGAACGTCGCCAAGGCGAGCCAGCGCTACGTGTACGGCGACTACCGCATCGTGGAGTTGCTCGGCCGACGCAACGTTGGCGAGTCCACCGCGCAACTGGCCGGCGAGATCGTACTGCGGACCAGCACGTGGTGAGGTAACTCACTGGCCGACCAGGGCCGCTATGCGTAGACGGCCGAGAGGTTGGTGAGCTCGGTCCACCTGGCGCGGAAGTCATCGGCACTCAAGACGGTTTCGACCTGGGCGCCGACCGGGCCGAACACGTCGGGCTCGACCAACGCGAGGGCCGCCGACTGGTCCCAGAACAGTTGATCGCGCGTTGGTCGGGTTCGGCACCTAGACGGCTGACGGCCGATGCCGCGAGCGTCGGCGCCACGAACCCTTACCTTGTCACGATGGCTGCGACATGGCGTGAACCGATGACGATGGGGATCGCCACCATGTCGTCGATGTCGATGTCGAAATCGGTGTCGATCAGAACGCAGGAGTTTGGCAGTGCGCTGGGGCTGGCGCCCGCGGCGCCGGGAACTACCAGTGCGGCGGCCAGCAGAATGGCCATAGCCGCGAGGAGGGAAATGAGGCATGACATGTGAATTCTCGCTTTCCGGCATTTCCGGCGAGAAAGATTAACCGACTGAATCGTTGGCGAACGTGCATTCGTCCTCGAGCTCGTCGGCCATTTCCGGAATTTCGACGTTGAGTCGGCGTAACGCCCGATAGGTCAGATTCTGTGTAGAACGGCTACCCAGACCCTGCTGGAAACCTTGATTGCGATAGTCGCCCATTTCGCGGTCGAAGGCGTTGAACCGGGTACAGTCGAAACCCTTCTTTCCGGCGAGGTACTGGCGCACTAGGTCGTTGTATTCACCGATGAACTTCTTGGCGTCGACTTTCATGTGATTGCGGTCGAAATTATCTGGCTGTTTCATCGGCTCGATCACCCAGTGCCCGTCGGTGACCGAATACTGGCCGATTCCGGGTCGCGGTTGATAGTTTGCGGATCGCCCGGCATGGAAGGAGAGCTCCAGGGGCAGACCGTAGAACCGGATGCGACCTTCCTGGCGACGCTCCACCTGATCGTTGAGAAGGTGCATGTAGGGCGTCAACTCGTCGTCGGTCATCCCCGGCGCGTGCACGAAGACATGGACACCGACGTCGGACTTGTCGTCGTACTCGTAGGAGGCGTTGCTGCCGAACAGGTCCACCGTATCGACGGTCAGTCCGTCGATGCCGGTTTCGCCGATCACGCGATCCACCACGTGCAGGATCGCGTCGCGAACGTCCGGCTTCATCGTCAGGCCGTCCCAGATTCGCGGGTCGAGCTGTGTCGGGAAGGTCGTGATGGCATCGACGGCCTTACTCACTGCCGCGTCGGAATCGTCGGCCAGCGGTGATTTCGGCTCGGCAGTAGACCTGCATGCCGCGACAACGAGCAGGACGCAAAGGACGACGGCTACACTGATCTTGATCAATATCACCCCAAGGCCGCACCGATGTGGACGCCCCAGCGTACTTTTCCTGCCTGGCGGCCGGGCCCCCTTGGACTTAATGCCCAGCCCCTGCGTGGCGCAGATTTGAGCAACCAATTGTTCATCCTGTCCGATGCAGACACCGCGGTCGGCGATGGGGACGAAGGAGGAGCCGCATTCTCCGATGTGGCCAAAAGCGTTTAGCAATGTGATATTCGATTGTCGTCATCGACATTGGCTTCACGAGCAGCAGGACTTCGCACGATGGCATGGGAATCGGGGAATGGACTCACCAGCGCCCAGGGGCTAAATTTCGACCGGCTGACCGCATTGGAACGCAGAGGAGGTCTCAGCTTCGATGACAGAATCGAGTCCGGTCCGGGCGTTCCCTGACGGCGACCTACCGGAGGGGGCGACGTGGGTACTATCGACGCCGCCGTCGCCGCGCCAGCACATGTCGTACTGGTTTGTCGGCGCAGTCGTCGCGTCGCTCATTCCCTTTCTCCCGGACATCGTGCACTGGGTAGATGGCAAAGCCAATACACCGGACTTCTACGACTCTCTGGCACGCGGCGAACTGCTGGCGATCGCGATGGTCGTCACGATCGGCGGCCTGGCAGAGCTTGCCCCGGTCAGACACGACATTCGGTACTCGGCGGGGTGGGTCGTCGGGGGGGTGCTGATCGGATTGTCCGAAGGTATCTGGTACACCGATGTCGTGACCGACCTGATGGACGGGCATGCCATGCCACCGGATCGGCTTGCCTGGGGTTCGATTGCGCTGTTCGTGATATCGGCGGTGATCAGCTTGAGAAGCATCTACCTCGTCGCGAGCTCGCGATGACGCCAGTCGAGTACCTCGTCATCGCGCTCGCTCTCGGCGCCGTGGGTTCGTGCCTCCATTCCGCCGTCCGGTCGTTGCTCTCGTTCCGTCGGTCGGGTCGTAGGCAGCATCATCCGCGTATCGCGCTGCAGGTCAAGAACCCAGACGGAAGTACCACCACCGCGGTGCTCACGGGCGTGAACGACAGCGATGCCGAGCAGCTGATTCGGAAGATCGAGAATCAGGCGGCCAGGGTTTACGGCGGGCCCGAAGAGTCTTCGTAACGCACTCGAGGCCGATGCTGGCATCGGCTGACGGATGCTGTTGTGGAAGTGGCCGCAGTGCCGCTAGTGGCGCATGCGATTCGCCGTGCGTGACCATGGCCGGACACGCCCATCGGACTCGCCCAAGCTGTCGGAGCACGTCTCTATCCTTCGCACATGGTGTCGCCACACGGCCTAAACGTCGACGAACTACTCGCGGAGTTCGACTCCGCGAGCGTCACTCGCGGTACGCGCTACGCCAACCTGGGTCGGGTCGGTGAGACGTCGTGGAGCGACGACGGCCTCAAGCTCGCGGGTACCTGTTCGGGATCCGGCGACAATCTCTACTGGGTCACTCTCGGGTTCGATCGCTTTGGCGACGACCTCGAGCTCGCGCGGGCTAGCTGCTCCTGCCCGGTGGGCGCGTACTGCAAGCACGCGGTCGCACTGCTTCTGACGGCGTGTTGGGGATCCGGCGCACCGCCGTCGGACCGTTGGCGGACGGTCCTCACCAACATGCTGGACGAGCTGGCACCCCGAGATGGCGAACACACCTCCCCGATCGGCCTGGAATTCTCGATCGCGTCGCCCAATCGGTACCGCCCCGGCACCGAGATCGCGTTGCGTCCCGTCACGGTCGGCAAGCGCGGGACGTGGATCAAGACCGGTCTGAACTGGCAACGTCTGGCGTACCACGCTGGCGCTGCCGAGTTCGATGGCCGTCAGTACGATGCCCTCCGCGCTCTCGTCACCGACGTGCAGAGGGCAGGCATCATGCCGGTCGGCGACGTGATGACGGTCGCCTACGCACCATCGTCTCTGTGGTCGCGGCTCGAGGGCGCCATCGATGCGGGCGTCACCATTGTCGCCAACCGCGGCAGCGGCCTGCAGGCAGTCGACTTCATCAAGAGCGCGCAGTTGCGGCTCGACTTCAGCTCCGACGAGGCGGGCGGCGCCACGATGTCGGTGACGCTGGTCGTCGACGGCGAACGTTGCAGTCCCGTCGGTGTCGGCCTCATCGGATCACCAGCACCGCACGGGATGTACACCGTGATCGACGGTGTGCTGCGGCTCGGGCGTTTCGATCCCGTGCCAGGACGCACCACGCTGGACCTCGTCGCGCGCAACGAAATCGTGCACATCCCCGCCGAGACGGTGGCGGAGTTTTCGCTGGACGTCCTTCCTCGGCTGGTCGGCGTCGCACCCGTGGACGTTGAGGACGGACTGTTCACGCCGCCGACCATCAGCGGACCCATCCCGGTGCTGGCGGTCAAGCTCGGTTCCGGCGGCGTACTTGCGCACTGGAGCATTCGGTACCACGTCAACGACCAACATCACGACTTCGACCACGATTCGCCTCTTCGTCGAACGGTCTACCGTGACGCTGACGCCGAGGCGCTCGCCTGGGAAACGGTGACCCCTGCGCTCAAGGTCGTCGCGGCCGCATCGCACAGCTGGAAACAACAAGCGGCACAACATGTCCGGCAGAAGATGAGGCGTCGAGTAAGTGCCGCGCTGGTCGACGAGCTGGCGGCGATCGTCGAGTCCCGTAGCCCATCGGGCGCCGCCGACGCGGCATCACCAGCCACTCTTCGTTCAGATACCGATCTCACCCTGGCGGAGGCCGCGGTGCTCATCGCCGAGCTCTTGCCGCAATTGGATTGCAGGGACGCCTTCACGATCGAATTGGATCAGAGTGCGCCAGTGTTCCGCGCTGCCGAAAACCTTCCACGCCTCGAGTTCGGCAGCGGTGACGGGGAGCCAGTGCGCAACGACTGGTTCGACCTCAGCATTTCGCTGCAGATCGACGGGCAGCAGGTCCCCATCGCCGAGGTGATCGCCGAGTTGGCCCTGGGTGCAACGCACATGCTGTTGCCCAACGGGGTCTACTTCCGTCTCGACACTCCGGAACTCCGTCGCCTGCGGGATCTGATCGACGAGGCGCGAGCGCTCGGCGAGATCGAGGGCGACAAGGTGAATGCCGGATCGCGCAACGTCACCCTGTGGGAGGAGTTGCTCGCGCTGGGTGTCGTCGACAAGCAGCTGGCCGACTGGCGGGAGAGTCTCGCAAGACTGACGTCGGCCCGACCACCCGTTCCCGTCGACGTACCCGACGGGCTGAGCGCCACGCTGCGGGACTACCAGCGCGACGGTCTGAACTGGCTGTCCTTCCTGTGGGACAACGAACTCGGCGGCGTGCTCGCCGACGACATGGGGCTGGGCAAGACGGTGCAGACCCTGGCCTTGATCGCCCGCGTCGCCGAGCAGGGCGCCCGACGATTTCTCGTCGTGGCGCCGACGAGCGTGGTCAGCAACTGGGTCGCTGAGTGCCACAAGTTCACTCCCGGGTTGACGGCGGTAGCGGTTACCAGTACCGAAGGCCGATCGGGCACCTCGCTCGCGGAACAGTCGGCTGCCGCTGACATCGTGGTTACGTCCTATGCCCTGCTGCGCATCGATTTCGAGGCGTACGCCGCAATCGATTGGGCGGGAGTGATTCTCGACGAGGCGCAGTTCGTCAAGAATCACACCAGCAAGACCCACCAGTGCGCGCGTCGGCTCGACGCCCGATTCAAACTCGCCATCACGGGCACTCCGATGGAGAACAATCTGATGGAGCTATGGTCGCTGCTGTCGATCACCGCACCAGGCCTCTTTCCATCGCCCAAGGTGTTCACCGACTACTTCCGCAAACCGATCGAGTCGGGCAGCGACCCCGAACGGCTGCCCGTGCTGCGCCGCCGGATCAAGCCGGTGATGTTACGACGAACCAAGGGTCAGGTCGCCGGTGAACTGCCGCCGAAGCAGGAGCAGGTGCTCACGCTGGACCTCGGTCCCAAACACCGAAAGATCTACGACACGCACATGGCCCGCGAGCGACAGAAGGTTCTGGGACTCCTCGGTGAGTGGGAGAAGAACCGGTTTCAGATCTTCCGGTCGTTGACGTTGCTACGACAGCTGAGCCTGCACGCCGGATTGATCGACGAGACGAAGCGCGACGTCGCCGCCGCAAAGGTCGACTTCCTGGTCGAACAGTTACCCGGTCTGGTGGCCGAGGGTCATAGCGCGTTGGTGTTCAGCCAGTTCACCGGGTTCCTCGACATCCTCCGGGCGCATCTCGACGCCATCGGGTTGAGTTACAGCTATCTGGACGGTTCGTCGAGTTCCCGCCAGCGCGACGCGGCGATCCGTGCCTTCAAGGCGGGCGCCAATCCGGTGTTCCTGATCAGTCTCAAGGCTGGCGGATTCGGGCTCAATCTCACGGAGGCCGACTACTGCTTCGTCTGCGACCCGTGGTGGAATCCCGCGGCCGAGGCGCAGGCGATCGACCGGACGCATCGCATTGGGCAGACGCGTCCGGTCACCGTCTACCGGTTGGTCTCTGAAGGGACCATCGAAGAGAAGGTCGTCGTCCTACAGACGCGCAAACGCGAACTGTTCACGGCCGTCGTCGACGAGGGTGACGCCTTCGGCTCGGCCATCACAGCGTCGGACGTACGGGAGCTGTTCGGCTAGAGCACTTTTGCCGTCGGCGTTACGCGAGGTCGGCGACTTCCACCTGCTTGATCGGACCGGTGAACCACTTCTTCACCGATACGTGCCAGTAGATCCACAGCAGTATCAGCACGGCGCCGACGAGGATCGGGGTGTAGTTGACGTACTTCCACTCGAAACCGGGATCCCACGGCGCGCCCAGGTTGGACGTCGGGAAGAGCGCGATGATGGACGTGACGATGATCTCGACGAGGGCGACCGGCGCCATCCACTTGTGGTGCCCGCGGAGATTCCACTTGCCCACCGGGAAGGAGTCGCCCGCCTTCCAGCGGTAGTAGATCGGCACGGCGAAGCAGAGGTATAGCCCGACCACGCCGATCGAGACCACCGCGAAGAAGGCGACTGGAACCGGCGCACCGTTGATGTCGACCTCGACGAGCGCGGGCAGCGTGATGATCGCGGCCAGCGTCGCGGTGATCATTACGCCGTTGGCGGGGATCTTGTTCTTATTGACCTTCGACCACAGCTGGTGGCCGGGCACGGCGCGGTCGCGGCTGAACGCGAACAGCATGCGCGACGCGCTGGTCTGGCAGGCGGTGGTGCAGAAGAACTGGCCCGCGGTGGAGATCAGCAGCACGATGCCGACCCACTTCGAGTCCATGGCCTGGGCGAAGATCACGGCGACGGCGCCGCCGCCCTTCGTCACCCCGTCGACGTCCTGGACTGCGAACAGGAAGGACAACAGCAGGATGTAGCCACCGATGGCGGAGTAGAAGATCGAGCGCCAGATGCCCTTGGCCGCGCCATCGGCCGCGCTCATGGTCTCCTCGGACAGGTGAGCCGACGCGTCGTAGCCCGTGATCGTGTACTGGGTGAGGATCGCCGAGATGGGCAGCACGAAGAACAGGAAGCCCACGCTGGACGTCTCGCCACCGAAGAAGCCGGTGTTGTTGACGGTCGTGGCGAAGACGGTGCTCAAACTGGCGTGCTGCTCGGGGATGAGAACCAGAATGCCGATCACGATTGCCGCGCCCGCCACGTGCCACCACACCGAGACGTTGTTGATGACGGCGAGCAGGTGACTCGAGAAGATGTTGATGACGGCGACGGCGATCAGGATGATCACGAAGATGATGAACGTTCTGGTCAGGCTATAGCCGGCCAGCCACGTCTCACTGAACGTGCCAAGCACGAGATCCAGGAACGTCGCGCAGCCGTAGGCCACCGACGCCAGGATCGCGATGAGGCCGATGAGGTTCAGCCAGCCAGTGTAGAAACCGGCCTTCGCGCCGCCCAGCTTGCTGGCCCACCAGTAGATGCCTCCCGAGGTGGGGTAGGCGGACACCAGCTCCGACATGCAGAGCCCGATGACGAGGATGAAGACCGCAATGATCGGCCAGCCCCACGCGATGGCTGCAGGTCCGCCGTTGTTCCAGCCGAGGCCGAAGGACGTGAAGCAACCCGCCAGAATCGAGATGATTGAGAACGAAATGGCGAAGTTGCTGAAGCTGGACCAGTTGCGGTTCAGCTCCTGGGTGTAGCCGAGTGACGCAAGGTGTTTCTCGTCGTCGGACAGCTCCGACAGATCTTGACCCTCTGGCACGAAATTCTCCTTCTCGGGGCAGCGCTCGACGAGAGCGCTCACTGAGTAGGGACAATAGAGTGGCAATGGTCTTGTGTCCTACCTTTGGCGGTGACGGTTGTGTAAATGTGATGAGTGGAATGCCCGGTGGCACGAATCCAATGGTTGACTCACACCCATGTTGGTCCGCTTTGAGAGGCAGGGAACGTGAGCAAGGGAACCGCTCGACCCGGGATGCTTCAGCTGCCCGAGCTGGAGAAGATGGTCGCCGACGGTGGCGTCGACACCGTCATCGTCGCCTTCACCGACATGCAGGGACGGCTGACCGGCAAACGGATCTCGGCGCGGCTCTTCGTCGACGACGTTGCCGCGCACGGAGCCGAGTGCTGCAACTACCTGCTGGCGGTCGACGTCGACATGAACACGGTCGACGGATATGCCATGTCGAGCTGGGAGGCTGGCTACGGCGACATGGTGATGACGCCGGACTTCTCCACGTTGCGCAAGGTGCCGTGGCTGCCCGCTACCGCATTGGTGATGGCCGACCTCGGCTGGCACGACGGCAAGTCCGTCGGCCCTGCGCCCCGGGGAATCCTGCGCGCGCAGCTAGACCGGCTGGCGCAACGCGGCATGGTCGCGGTCGCGGCCACCGAGCTCGAGTTCATGGTCTTCGATGACTCCTACCGTGACGCGTGGTCGAAGGGTTATGCCGGACTCACCGCTGCCACCGACTACAACATCGACTACGCGATGCTGGCGTCGACGCGGATGGAACCGCTACTGCGCGACATCCGCAACGGGATGGAGGGTGCGGGACTGTACTGCGAGGGCGTGAAGGGCGAGTGCAACCTCGGCCAGCAGGAGATCGGATTCAAGTACGACGATGCGCTGATCACCTGTGACAACCACACCGTCTACAAGAACGGCGCCAAGGAAATCGCCGATCAACACGGCAAGAGCCTCACGTTCATGGCGAAGTTCGACGAGCGCGAGGGCAACAGCTGTCACATTCACCTCTCGTTCCGTGGCGAGGACGGCGCGGCCGTGTTCGCCGATGACGACGACCCTCTCGGCATGTCGGCGATGTTCCGTAGCTTCATCGCGGGCCAGCTCGCCACACTGCGCGAGTTCACGCTGTTCTATGCCCCGAACATCAACTCCTACAAGAGATTCGTCGACGGCAGTTTTGCGCCGACCGCCGTCGCCTGGGGCATGGACAACCGGACCTGTGCGCTGCGGGTGGTCGGTCACGGGCACGGGATGCGGATGGAGTGCCGGGCACCGGGCGGCGACGTCAACCAGTACCTCGCGGTCTCCGCACTGATCGCCGGCGGCCTCTACGGAATCGACCAGCAGCTCGAACTGCCCGATGCGTGCGAGGGAAACGCGTATATCAGTGGCGCGGAACGTCTTCCGACCACCCTGGCGGAGGCCGCAGAGCTGTTCGCCGAATCGACGGTGGCGCGTGAGGCGTTCGGCGACGAGGTGGTGGAGCACTATCTGAACAACGCCCGCATCGAGTTGAAGGCGTTCAACTCATCGGTCACCGACTGGGAGAGGCGACGTGGTTTCGAGCGACTATAGACCCGTGCCATCCCCCGAGTCGCTGCGCTCCCGCCCGCCGGTCGTTGGGCTGACCACGTATCTGCAGCAGGCTCAGACCGGAGTGTGGGACGTGCGCGCCGCGTTCCTGCCCGCCGGGTACGTCGAGGGTGTCACCTCGGCAGGCGGCATCGCAATGCTGCTTCCGCCCCAACCGGTGGACGACGCGATCGTTGAGCGCGTACTCGATGGGTTGGATGGTCTGGTCATCACCGGCGGGCGCGACGTCGATCCCGCCACCTACGGCCACGCGCCGCACCCGAAGACCGACGAGCCTGCCCGTGATCGTGACGCATGGGAATTGGCCCTCGTCCGTGGCGCTTTGACGCGAGGGTTGCCGCTGCTCGGCATCTGCCGAGGCGCGCAGGTTCTCAACGTCGCGCTCGGAGGCACCCTGCACCAACATCTGCCCGACGTCGTTGGCCACTACCAGCATCAACTCGGCAACGCCGTCTTCAACACCTCGTCGATACAGACGGTGTCGGGTACCCGGGTCGCCGCGTTGATCGGAGAATCCACCGACGCCCAGTGCTACCACCATCAGGCCATCGCCGAGCTCGGCACGGGGTTGATGGCGAGTGCGTGGGATTCAGATGGGGTAGTGGAAGCCATCGAAATCCCCAGCGATGCCGACGGAACCTTCGTCGTGGCCGTCCAGTGGCATCCCGAGGAACGGCTCGACGACCTACGCATCTTCGCCGGTGTCGTCGAGGCCGCTGCGGCATACACATCCGGTAAAGCCCAAGTGACTTCAGGAAGGAACGTCTCGTGAACACGTCGACGCTGATAAACCCGGCGACGGAGGAGGTGCTGCGCACCGTCGAGATGTTCGACGTTGCGGGCGTCAATGACGCGGTCGCCCGCGCGAGGTCCGCGCAGAAGCAGTGGGCCAGGCTGGCGCCCGCCGAGCGGGCGGCCGCGTTGCGTTCGTTCGCCGCGCAGGTCGACGCGCACGTCGACGAGTTGGCGGCGTTGGAGGTGGCGAACTCTGGTCACGTCATCGGTAACGCCGAGTGGGAGGCCGGACACGTCCGCGATGTGCTGCAGTTCTACTCGGGCAGCCCGGAGCGGTTGTCCGGCAAGCAGATTCCAGTTGCCGGTGGGCTGGACGTCACATTCAACGAACCGCTCGGGGTCGTCGCCGTGATCGCGCCGTGGAACTTCCCGATGACCATCGCGTCGTGGGGCTTCGTGCCTGCACTCGCCGCGGGCAACGCCGTGCTGGTCAAGCCCGCCGAGATCACCCCGTTGACCACTATGCGGCTGGCCGAACTGGGGCGGGAGGCGGGCCTTCCCGAGGGGCTGTTCCAAGTGCTGCCCGGCAAGGGTTCGGTGGTGGGGGAGCGGTTCATCAGTCACCCGGACGTCCGCAAGATCGTCTTCACGGGTTCGACCGAGGTGGGCGTGAAGGTGATGGCGGGCGCCGCGCAGCAGGTGAAGCGGGTGACCCTGGAACTCGGCGGCAAGAGCGCGAACATCGTCTTCGACGACTGCGACCTGGCCAAGGCCGCTGCCACCGCGCCCTATGGCGTGTTCGACAACGCCGGCCAGGACTGCTGTGCACGCAGCCGAATCCTGGTCCAGCGCAACGTCTATGACAGGTTCATGGAGCTGCTCGAACCGGCGGTGAAGGGGCTGGTCGTGGGCGATCCGTCGTCCCGGGACAGCGAGATGGGCCCGCTGGTGTCCAAGCCGCACTTCGACACCGTGGCCTCCTACGTTCCCGATGGCGCGCCCATCGCGTTTCAGGGTTCCGCTCCTACGGGGCCCGGATACTGGTTCCCGCCAACGGTTCTCACTCCGCAGCGCACAGATCGCTCCGTGACGGAGGAGATCTTCGGCCCGGTGGTCACCGTCCTGCCGTTCGAAGATGAGGCCGATGCGATCGAGCTCGCCAACGACAGTCCGTACGGGTTGTCGGGCTCGATCTGGACCGACAATCTGTCGCGCGCGCTGCGGGTGTCGCGCGGGGTCGAATCCGGCAACCTATCGGTGAACTCGCACTCCTCGGTCCGGTACAACACGCCGTTCGGTGGGTTCAAGCAGTCGGGGCTGGGCCGCGAGCTCGGGCCGGACGCTCCGCTGCACTTCACCGAAACCAAGAACGTCTTCTTTGCGATTACGGAGGAAAACTAGATGGATCTGACCCAACGCCTGGCGGGAAAGGTCGCGGTCATCACCGGTGGCGCCAGCGGTATCGGGCTCGCGACGGCCAAGCGGATGCGGGCCGAGGGCGCGACGATCGTCATCGGTGACATCGACCCCGCCACGGGCAAGACGGTGGCCAATGACCTGAACGGCACCTTCGTCCAGGTCGACGTCTCGGATCAGGTCGCCGTCGACGCGCTGTTCGACACCGCCGCCGAGACGCACGGTTCGGTCGACATCGCGTTCAACAACGCGGGCATCAGCCCTCCCGAGGACGATCTGATCGAGGTAACCGGCATCGACGCGTGGGACCGGGTACAAGACATCAACCTCAAGTCGGTGTTCTTCTGCTGCAAGGCCGCGCTGCGCCACATGGTGCCCGCGCAGAAGGGCTCGATCGTCAACACCGCGTCGTTCGTCGCCGTGAACGGGTCAGCCACGTCGCAGATCTCCTACACCGCGTCCAAGGGCGGCGTGCTCGCGATGTCGCGTGAACTCGGGATTCAGTATGCGCGGCAGGGCATTCGGGTCAACGCGCTGTGCCCCGGCCCGGTGAACACGCCGCTGCTGCAAGAACTGTTCGCCAAGGACCCCGAGCGCGCGGCGCGTCGGTTGGTCCACGTGCCGATGGGCCGGTTCGCCGAGCCAGACGAATTGGCCGCCGCGGTGACGTTCCTCGCCAGCGACGACGCGTCCTTCATCACCGGGTCCACGTTCCTCGTCGATGGTGGCATCACCGGCCATTACGTCACGCCGCTGTGACACCGCGCTAGGACTCCCCGCGCCATGACCACCGAACCGGATCCGCAGCCCGCCAGTGGAACCCTGCTGCGTCCGGTGCGGCTCGGCAACGCCTTCGAGGACACGGTCGGCAGGCTGCTCGAGACCATCCGGCTCGGCGTGCTGGAGCCGGGCGAGTCGCTTCCGCCCGAACGCGAGCTGGCCACTCGGCTCGGCGTCAGCCGCGACACCGTCCGCGAGGCCATCAAGTCACTATCGGACGCCGGCTACCTGGTGTCGCGCCGAGGGCGGTACGGCGGGACCTTCCTGGCCGAGGAGCTGCCGGCACCCAGCGCAGACGGAGTTCGGTTCAACCGCGCGGACATCGACGACACGCTTCGGTTGCGCGAGATCCTCGAGGTGGGTGCCGCGCGCATGGCTGCCGGGCGGACGCTGACCGCCGCTGAACGCGAGACGTTGTGGGCCAGGCTGGCCGACGTCCGGGGAGCCGCGACGGAGGACTACCGCCGACTGGACTCGCGGCTGCACCTCGCGATTGCCGAGGCCGCCGGTGCGCCGTCGCTGGTGCCGCTGGTTGCCGAGAACCGGACACGTCTCAACGAACTGTTGAATCACATCCCGTTGCTCTCGCGGAACATCGTCCACTCCGACGAGCAGCACGACGCCATCGTCATGGCGATCCTGGCGGGTGACGTCGACGGGGCCGCCGAGACCATGGCGGCCCACGTCTGGGGATCGGCGTCGCTCCTGCACGGCTTTCTCGACAGCTAGAACCGACAACGCAAGGTCCTACCACGACGTCGTCCGGTGTGTTCCCACGTTTCCGCGGTGGCGTGCAGAATCCGGGACTGTCCCGCAGCCGGAAGCACGAACGACGGTCATCACGAGCACTGGCTCGCAATACTTTGCGGCACTGACCCCGGGTGCGTCGACTGTCTGACCCGATCGTCGGTGTTCGGCACGGTCTTCTGGACTAAATTGAACGCATGGATCCCGGTGGCGAGGAGATCACGAGGCATGCGTCTTCGGCGCTTGCGGACGTAGACATCAATGGGTGGACCCAGCGCTTCGACCTGTTGTCCGACCCGAACAGACTCGAGATCCTTCTTTGCCTTCATCGCGCCCCTGGCATCTGTGTGGGTGATCTCGCCAATGTCGTTGAACGTTCGGAAAACTCGGTTTCCCAGGCACTTCGGGTCCTTCGCCAGCAGGGATGGGTGAGTTCGACCCGGGTGGGACGGGCCGCCAGTTACCGACTGGAGGACCAGACCGTGCATGATCTATTGCACTGGATCGGTGCGCAGCACGAGTGAAGGCTGCGCCGGCGCCGGGTGTGGGCAGACCCGCCCTCAAATACGTGGACATCTGAATGGCTGGACAGATAATCACGAATCGTGCTCAGCGCAACTGTGCCACCGGATCGAACACCGAGCTTGCCCCCGGCATCGAGCGGCGCAGGCTCGGTAGCGGGTCCACGCTCCATCGCAAATGGCGATCACACGGCGGGCAGTAGCTCGGGAGTGATGATCTGCAAGCTGCTACTACCGTCGGGGTTGCTGCCGGTGACCACGACTCCGCCCGAGCGGGGATCGACGGCAACGGAATTGCTCTGCTGAACCGTGGGTAGGTCTCCGAGCGTCCGAGGCTTCGTCGGGTCACTGAGGTCGACGACTCGCATGACGTTCGACGCTGTCAGGGTGATGAAGAGGCGCTTCCGGGTGGCGTCGTAGGCGAGGCCATAGGGGTTGCCCGGAGCGTCGATCTTGGCCACTTGCGTGACCTGAGGATCGATGCGTTCGATCAGGACAGCGCCACCGTCTGTGTCGGCGAAGGCGGCCAGCTGATCGGTCAACCCGATCGCGTGGGTCAGCTTCACTCCGACCGGAGCTTGGGCGACCTGCTGGCGGGTGGTGCCGTCATAGACCCACACCCCGTTTCCTTGCACGTCCGCCACTGCAGCGTAATTGCCCACGGCCGCAACCCCTCCCGGCTGAAACGGGCCAGCGGGAAGCGAACCGACGACACCGCCGTCGCGCACGAACACCACGCCTCCGCCCAGCTCGTTGGTCGCCACCACCGTGCCGCTGGAGGTGCGCACGGCGTCGTGGGGTTGGCGGCCGACACCCGTTGCCGTCGACAGCACCTTTCCGTCGGCGAGTGATACCTCCAAGAGCTCGTTGGTCTGCTCCAGTGGCACGATGACCGGACCGTCGGGCCCGGCCATCTGAAGGTGACGGGCCGCCCCGGTGGTGGGGATCGTCTGGCGGACCGCGCCGGTGGTGGCGTCGAAGAGCTCGACGCCGTCGGGACCACGCACCGCGACGGCCCCGACGCCCGACGTACCGATCACGATGCCCTCCGGCGCGTTGCCGATCGGCACCACCGTCCCGACCGGCGTGACGGACGGTGGCGCAGCCCGCCCCGGCTCGGCTGCGGGGGCGTGGGTCGGAGTGAAGCCGGGCGCGGTCGAACTCGGCGGAGGAACGCTGCTCGAAGGGGATGCGCTTGGGGCCCCCGCGCCGCCACTACATCCGACGAGAGCAGCGGCGAGCACGCTAGCAAAGCTGATGGCCAGACAGGTACGCATGCCTCATCTTTGCCCACGTTCGGGCCAGGTCAATCGAACAGATCGGTGACGTCCTACGATGCGTCACCTGACGGCGTCGTCTGCCAACGCTTTTCGGCGCCCGGCGATCTTCCAGTAGCTGACGGCATGCGGGTGAGGAATCCGCGGCGACTGCGCGCCGTCTCTTGGGCTCGTGGGTAGGGGTGCACCTGCCCATCTGAACAGCTAGACAGGCGATCGCGCACCGCATAGTGTCGAACCACATCACTTCCGAGGCGTTTGGAGAGCATGTGGTCGCCAGCACGGCATCGGAATCCCCGGCTGATTCTCGCGTCTCGCGACCCCTGGACCGCGCCGATTGGACGTCGATCGCCGGCATGGGCGCCGTCGTCCTCTTTCTGCATCTCTTCGGGTGGGGTGTGCTGGTGTTCGGGGTCGCCCCGGAACACATCACGCTGGGGTCTACCGGTGTCTTCGGCGTCGGACTTGGTCTGACTGCCTACCTACTGGGCGTGCGGCACGCCTTCGACGCCGATCACATCGCGGTGATCGACAACACGACCCGCAAGCTGGTCGGCGAGGGCAAGCGATCGCTGTCGGCCGGATTCTGGTTCTCGCTGGGGCATTCCAGCGTCGTGTTCGGGTTGGCCTTCTTGCTGGCGCTCGGCGTCAAGGCACTCGTCGGGCCGGTCCAGGACGAGAACTCGTCGATGCTGCAGACGCTCGGTCTGATCGGCTCACTGGTTGCGGGGACGTTCCTCATCCTGATCGGGCTGACGAACCTGTTCGCGGTGGTTGGCATCGCCAAGGTATTCCGCGAGATGCGGACCGGCAACTTCGACGAAGCCGAACTGGAGCGCCAGTTGAACAGCCGTGGCTTCTTGGCCAGGTTGCTCGGTCGGGTGATGCGCCGGGTCAGCAAGCCGTGGCACCTGTATCCGGTGGGTCTGCTGATGGGGCTTGGGTTCGACACCGCGACCCAGGTGGCGCTATTGGTGCTGGCGGCAGGCACGGCTGCGTTCACACTGCCCTGGTATGCCATCCTGGTACTGCCCGTGTTGTTCGCGGCGGGCATGAGCCTGTTCGACGCCGCCGACGGCATCTTCATGGCCCGGGCCTACGGCTGGGCGTTCCTCAAGCCGATCCGGAAGGTGTACTACAACCTGACGATCACCGTGCTGTCGGTGTTCGTTGCGCTGATCATCGGCGCGATCGTGCTGATCGGCCTCCTCGTCGACCGCCTCGGGATCGAGTCCGGACCGTTGGCCTTCATCGGTTCCGCCGACCTCGAATTCGTCGGCTTCACCATCGTCGGGTTGTTCGTGGTGGTCTGGTTGGTCGCGCTCGCGGTCTGGCGCTTTGGCCGCATCGAGGAGCGCTGGGACACCTCGGCCTGAGCCGATCGACGCCATCAAGCGAACGGAGAGGGCCCCGCGAAGTCGCCAATCTGGCTGGTGTGGCTGATGAGGCCTTCGCCCTCGGTCCACAGATGCAGCATGCACGCTCGCGGTCCGTCGTGACTCGCCGGTGGGGCCGAGGCCGCAAGCCTCAGGTCGATCTCCGTCGCCGTACTGGGGCAGGCGCAGATGACGGTGCGAGCCCACCGTCTCGACATGGACCTGTGAACGTGCCCGCACAGGACGACGTCGACGTTGTTGAATCGCTCGACGACGGCGCGCAGGGAATCGCCGTCGAAGTAGCGGTATTCGTCCATGTACGGAATGCCGCAGACGAAGGGCGGGTGGTGGAGCATGATCAGCGTCGGCTTGGTCGTGTCCTGCGAGAGCATGACGTCAAGCCACTCAAGACCGGCGTCGTCGAGGTGTCCGTGGTGTGAGCCGGGCACGGTGGAGTCCAGACCGATGATCCGCACGGGATGCTCGTCGACGCAGTAGTGCAGCGGTCCACGTGCAGGCAGGTAGCTGTGGTCGGCAAACGCTGCGCGCAGGTTCTCGCGGTCGTCGTGGTTGCCTGGAATCACCAGAAAGGGAATCGGAAGGCGGGCAAGGATTTCCCGGAGTGCGTCGTACTCCGCCGGCTGGCCATGGTCGACCAGATCCCCGCTGAACAGCACCAGATCCGGACGGCGATCAAAGGTGAGGAGGTGCTCGACGGCCTCGACCAATCTGCCGTTGGAGTCCACAACACCTTGGTAGAGAACACCTTTGGGACGGACATGCAGATCCGACAGGTGCGCTATGAGCATCGCCGGAATCCGCTAGACCAATCCCAAGAGTGCGTTCTCGATGACCTCCGGGAGCGCCGGGTGGATCCAATACTGGTTCTCGGCAACCTCTCTGGCGGTCTGGCCGAAGCTCATCGCCTGGATGATCGGCTGGATGATCGACGACGCCTGATGGCCCATGACGTGGGCACCGAGGATCTTGCCCGTCGCACGGTCACCGATCAGCTTCGCGATGCCGTGCTCGTCCTCCATTGCCCAGCCGTACGCGGTGTCACCGTACTTTTGCACCTTGGTCACCACGTCGAATCCGGCGTTGCGCGCTTCGTCCTCGGTCATGCCCACCATGGCGATCTGAGGATCGGTGAATACCGCCGACGGGACGAAGCGATGGTCGGAGGCGCGCATGGACTCGGTGTCATCCCAGTCGACGAGCAGGTTGTGCCGCACGACGCGCATCTCGTGGTTGGCGACGTGCTTGAGTTGATAGGCCGATGACACGTCGCCGAGTGCGAAGATCCCACGCGCCGTAGTGCGTTGATAGTCATCGACGACTACCAGACCGTCGTCGTCGACGTCTACCCCGGCGAGGTCGGCGTCGAGCCGATCTCCGTTCGGCACCCGGCCGGTGGCCACCAGGAGCATGTCGGCCGCGATCGTCGCGCCGTCGTCGAGCTCGAGCACGCACCGCGCGCCATCCTGATGAGCGCCGACGACGTTCTGATGGGTGTGGAGGTCCCACTTCTGCGCGGCGAGGTCGGTGAACGGGTAACAGATCGAGTCGTCGCAGTGCGTCAGCAGGCCGGCCCCGCGAACGACGATGGTGACGCGTACGCCGAGCGCCGAGAACACGTGCGCGAACTCCGCGGCTACGAAACCGCCACCGACGATCACCAGATGCTGCGGGAGCTCCGGTATCCGCATGACGGTGTCGCTCGTCTCGTACTCGACGCCGCTATCGGCGATCGCCGGGGGAATGCGAATGCGCGAGCCGGCCGCGATGACCACCTTGTCGGCGGTGAACTCGTCACCCCCATCGGTACGCAACGTGTACCGCCCGTCGCGCTGGGTGGGCCCGAACCTGGTGTGGCTGGCATACACTCGCACGTTGGGCAGGCTGCGCTTGTACAGTTCACCGCCCGCGGCGATCGGGTCAATGCGTCGCGCGAACACCCGATCGACGATGTCGGGCCAGTGAACCTTGTCCAGCGTCGAGTCGATGCCGTAGCGCGAGCTCGCCCTGATGACCTCGGCCACCTCGGCTGCGTAGACGAACATCTTGGTCGGGATGCAGCCGACGTTGAGGCAGGTTCCCCCGAAGGTGTGCTCTTCGCAGATCGCGATCCGCATGTCGCCGTACCGGGCATCGACCCCGGTGTCCGGGATGCTGTTGCCCGAACCCGTTCCGATGATCGCCAGGTCGAAGTGTTCCATGTGGCTAGCTCCGTCCGGAATTGGTTGTTGCGCCCCGGGATTCAGAGCTCAAGTAGTGGTCGAGCCAGCGACCCAACTCACGGTACGCGGCTGCGCGTGGCTCGGCCAGTGAGAGGAACACGTCGTGTTTGGCGTCGGTGATCGGTGCGATGGTCTGACGGTCTCCGACACAACCCGCCCAGCGGGCGATCTGCTTGACGTCGAGTACCGCGTCACCACGGTGGATGGCCTCGGGGTTGGGCGTCTCGGCCACGCTGTGGTCCGACCGCAGCAGCAGGTTGGGCACTCCGACGTCCAGACCTCGGTGCAGCTTCGCCTGGCCACGTCGAATGGCGTTGATCCAGCCGAACGTGACGGGGAACCCGCCGAGCGGCTTCAACTCGAGGTCGTAGTCGAATTCACCGGCGTAGTCCCGGTGCAGGCTGGTGCCGTAACCGCCGAGGGTGGGCTTGCGAATCACCTGCAGCTTGCGAAATCGGGCCAGTGCGATGAGCGCCGCCGAGGTGGGCGCGGTGCGCAGGATTGCCGGTCCGTGCAGGTCGAAGAAGGGGCTGTTGAGCACCAGCGCGCCGATCTGCGACGCCGCCCCGCGCCTGCGAAGTCGATCCAGCCAGAGGGCGGCGATCAACCCGCCCGCGGAGTGGCCGTATACGCACACCTTGACCGGTTGACCACCTCCGTTGTCTGCCGTGATGACGTCGAGCGCGCGATCAAGTTCGGCGTCGTAGCGGGTCAGATCGGTGGTGAAGTGCGGCGTCTGCCCCTCTCGGCGCGATCGGCCGCACTTGTGCAGATCGAGCGCATAAAAGGTGAACCCGCGATCGGCGAAGTGATCTGCGAGCTCCTTGTTGAAGAAGTAGTCGGTGTAACCGTGCAGCGCCAACACCGCGTGCCTGCCGCGGTCGGCGTCGCCACGTCGCACCAGGGTGGCGACGAGATCGCCCTCACCGTGCGGATCGGGGCCGAGCGGCAGGGTTAGCTGCCAATAGCCCGGCAGAACGTCGGGTTCCCAGGTGGGCTCCCCAATGGGTTCCCTCGGTGTCACGTCCTCACTCTATGCGGCCGGGCCGTTCCTCACTGCGGTGCGGGACGGTTGTCGGCCGACCAAATGACCGCGAAGCTGACGGGATAACCTGGTACTCCTGCACGCGCGATTAGCGGGTGCGCGACCACGAAGGGTCAAGGATCAGGTGTCTGAGGTAGCTAAGACCGACGTCGTGCTGGTTGGGGCGGGCATCATGAGTGCCACGCTGGCCACTCTGTTGAAGCTGATGGAGCCCGACTGGTCCATCACGCTGATCGAGCGGCTCGACGGGGCCGCCGCCGAGAGCAGCGATCCGTGGAACAACGCCGGGACTGGGCACTCCGCATTGTGTGAGTTGAATTACACCCCCCAGCGCGCCGACGGCACCGTCGAGATCGCCAAGGCCGTGACCGTCAACGAGCAGTTCCAGGTGTCGCGGCAGTTCTGGGCGCACGCCGTGGAGAGCGGTGTCCTGCCCGACGTAAGGAGCTTCCTCAACCCCATCCCGCACGTGAGCTTCGTGCACGGGGCCGACCACCGCGACTACCTCAAGAACCGCCGCGAGGCGCTGGTGCAGAACCCGCTGTTCGCGTCGATGGAGTACATCGACGACCCGGCCGAGTTCGCCCGCCGGCTGCCGCTCATGGCGGCGAAACGCGACTTCTCCGAACCCGTCGCGCTGAATTGGACCCAGGACGGCACAGACGTCGACTTCGGTTCGCTGACACGACAGCTCATGGGGTACGCCGTGCAGCGTGGCATGACGACGCTGTTCGGACACGACGTGCGCGACCTGAGCAAGGAGTCCGACGGAAGCTGGACCCTGAAGGTCACCAACCGACGCACCCGGCACAAGCGCAAGATCAACGCGAAGTTCGTTTTCGTGGGCGCAGGTGGAGGCGCTTTGCCACTGCTGCAGAAGTCGGGCATCAAGGAGGCCAAGGGCTTTGGCGGCTTTCCCGTCGGTGGTCAGTGGCTGCGCACCGGGAATGCGGTGCTGGCGGCTCAACACCAAGCCAAGGTGTACGGCGCGCCTCCGCTGGGTGCCCCGCCGATGTCCGTGCCGCACTTGGACGCCCGCGTCATCAACGGTCGGTCGTGGCTACTCTTCGGCCCATTCGCCGGTTGGTCGCCGAAGTTCCTCAAGCAGGGCAAGGTCACCGATCTGCCCTTCTCGGTAAAGCCGAACAACCTCGGCTCGATGCTCGGCGTCGGTTTGACCGAGATGAGTCTGGTCAAGTATCTGGTTGGCCAGCTGTTATTGAGCGAGGCCGACCGGGTCGACTCGCTGCGTGAATTCGCTCCCAGCGCAGTCGATTCCGATTGGGAACTGGATATTGCGGGTCAGCGGGTCCAGGTTATCCGGCGCAAGGGCGCAGGTGGAGTGCTCGAATTCGGCACCACGGTGCTCGCCGCAGACGACGGCAGCATTGCCGGTCTGCTGGGCGCATCGCCTGGAGCCTCGACGGCCGTCCCCGCGATGCTCGACGTCTTGGAGCGCTGCTTCCCCGATCGCTTCCCGGGGTGGCAGCCCAAGCTCAAGGAGATGGTCCCGTCCTTCGGCACCAGCCTTTCGAACGAGCCACAGCTTTTCAAGGAAGTCTGGGACTGGGGCACGCGGGTGCTCAAGCTCGACGCCAAGGCCACGGACGTGCCCCCGGTCACCGTATGACAGTCGCACCGTGACGATCTCGCCCCGTCGAAGCTGGGCCAAGGATCTGGACGCCGCAACGCTCTACGAGTTGTTGAAGCTTCGGGTGGAGGTCTTCGTCGTCGAACAGGCAACCCCCTATCCCGAGCTGGACGGACGGGACCTGCTCGCCGAGACACGGCACTTCTGGCTTGAAGACGCCGACAAGGTCATCTCGACGCTGCGACTCATGGAGGAACATCCCGCCGGTGAGAAGGTCTTTCGCATCGGACGGGTGTGCACCAAGCGCAGCGAGCGCGGTCACGGCCATACCAACCGGCTCATGCAGGCTGCGCTCGCCGAGGTCGGTGACGACCCCTGCCGCATCGACGCTCAGACCTACCTCGAGGAGATGTACGCCAAACACGGCTTCGTGCGAGACGGCGAGGAGTTCCTCGACGACGGCATTCCGCACATCCCCATGCTGCGGCGCAGCGGACCTCCCGGCGCGGGCTGAGGCGTCGTGACGTCCTCTGTTCCCACTTCTGCTTCGACGCCCTACCCGTTCTCAGCGCTCGTCGGGCAGGACCAGTTGCGACTGGCGCTGATTCTGTGCGCGGTGCGACCCGAGATCGGCGGCGTGCTGATCCGCGGCGAGAAGGGCACCGCGAAGTCCACGGCGGTCCGGGCGCTGGCTCAAGTGCTGGCAGCGGTGGACGAAGGTGCCCGCCTCGTCGAACTGCCCATCGGCGCCACCGAGGACAGGGTCGTGGGATCGCTGGATCTTCAGCGGGTGCTACGCGACGGCGAGCACGCGTTCTCGCCGGGGCTTCTGGCCCGCGCCCACGGCGGCGTCCTCTACGTCGACGAGGTCAACCTGTTGCACGACCACCTGGTCGACGTCCTTCTCGACGCGGCGGCGATGGGCCGCGTGCACGTCGAGCGCGACGGTGTCTCACATAGTCACGAGGCCCGGTTCATGCTCGTGGGCACCATGAACCCCGAAGAGGGTGAACTGCGTCCGCAACTGCTGGACCGGTTCGGCCTCACGGTCGACGTCCATGCGTCCCGTGACGTCGACACCCGCGTAGAGGTGATCCGGCGGCGGATGGACTTCGAAGCCGATCCGGACGGTTTCGCGGCGCGGTACTCCGAGGACGACTCCGACCTTTCCCGCCGGATCGTGCTCGCGCGCGCCATGGTCGCGGCAGTAGTGCTGCCGGACAACGAATTACGCCGGATCGCGGCCCTGTGTGCAGCGTTCGACGTCGACGGTATGCGCGCTGACCTGGTGGTGGCCCGCACCGCCGTGGCGCACGCCGCCTGGCGCGGAGCCAATCGGGTGGAGGAGCAGGACGTCCGCGTCGCTGCGGAACTCGCCCTGCCGCACCGTCGCCGTCGCGACCCGTTCGACGACCAGGGCCTCGACTCCGACCAGCTGGACGACGCCATGAGCCAGGCCGGAGAGGCTGCCGGCGAGTCGGAGCCGGATCCGGAGCCGGATCCGCCGGGCGGCGGGAACGGCGCGCCGGAAGCCTCCTCGGAAGCTCCCGAAGCTGCGAATGGGGCTACCCCGCAGCGGAAATCACCGTCGTCCGAGCCGCGTCCAAATGGCTTGCCCGCGAAGACGTTCCGAGCCAAGGCGCTGGTCGTTCCCGGGGTCGGGGAAGGTGCTCCAGGCCGACGCTCGCGGGCGAGGAATCGAACCGGAACGCCCGTGTCGGCCACGGAGGATCCAACGGTCGGTCACGGCCTACACGTATTCGCTACCCTGCTCGCCGCTGCCGAGCGGCAGACCGGGTCGGGACGACCGAGGCTCGGTCCGAGCGATCTCCGTCGTGCCATTCGCGAAGGCAGGGAAGGCAATCTGGTCATCTTCCTGGTCGATGCGTCGGGGTCGATGGCGGCCCGTGACCGCATGTCGGCAGTCGGCGGGGCAACGCTGTCGCTGCTGCGAGATGCCTACCAACGCCGGGACAAGGTTGCCGTCGTCACCTTCCGTGGACAGCAGGCACAGGTGCTCCTTCCGCCGACGTCGTCGGTGCACATCGCCAGTCGGCGTCTCGCACGTTTCGACACCGGCGGCAAGACGCCGTTGGCGCAGGGGCTGCTCGCAGCCAGGGACCTCGTCGTCCGTGAGAAGGCGCGTGACCGGGCGCGGCGCAGCCTGGTGGTCGTTCTCACCGACGGCAGGGCGACCGGCGGCCCCGATCCGCTGGGGCGCACGCGAACGGCGGCGGCGATGCTCGTTGCCGAGGGTGCAGCCGCTGTCGTGGTCGACTGCGAAACCTCCTATGTCCGACTCGGTTTGGCCGAGGTACTGGCCACCCAGCTGGGCGCGCCTGCGGTGCGGCTGGCGCACCTTCGGGCCGACGGACTGACCCGCGTGGTCACGTCGTACTCCGATGGACGCGCCGCGTGAGCCGGGACGGAGGTATCCGATGCCCCAGGGCCAACCGCTGACCGTCCCGGCTGACGGCTTGACGACGAAGGCACGTCGCAATGCTCCCGTGCTGGCGGTCCACACCGGTCCGGGAAAGGGGAAGTCCACCGCCGCCTTCGGGATGGCGTTGCGCGCCTGGAACCAGGGCTTCGACGTCGCGGTGTTCCAGTTCGTCAAGAGTGCGAAGTGGAAGGTGGGTGAGGAGTCGGCTTTTCGTGAACTGGGCCGCATGCACGACGAGCATGGCATCGGCGGGTCGGTGGAGTGGCACAAGATGGGCTCGGGCTGGTCATGGACCAGGAAGCCGGGATCGGACGTCGATCACGCCGCAGCCGCGGCCGACGGCTGGGCGGAGATCTCGCGCAGGTTGTCCGAGCAGCGCCACGACTTCTACGTCCTCGACGAGTTCACCTATCCGCTGAAGTGGGGCTGGGTCGACACCGTTGAGGTAGTCGAGGCCCTGGTGGCCCGGCCCGGCAGGCAACACGTCGTCATCACCGGCCGCGACGCACCGCCAGGTCTGATCGACGCCGCCGACCTGGTGACCGAGATGACCAAGGTGAAGCACCCCATGGATGCCGGTCGCAAGGGGCAGCGGGGGATCGAATGGTGAGCCCGCCCGCGAGCAGACGCAAAAGCACCCCAAATCGGCTCGATTCGGGGGCTTTTGCGTCTGCTCGCGCGGGCAAGGTGGGGCGATGAGCATCCCGGCCGTCGTGATCGCCGCACCGTCGTCCGGCAGCGGGAAGACCACCGTGGCCACCGGCCTGATAGGCGCCCTGCGTCGAGCTGGTCGCACCGTCGCACCGTTCAAGGTCGGCCCTGACTTCATCGACCCCGGCTACCACGCGCTCGCCGCGGGCCGACCCGGTCGCAACCTCGACCCCGTCCTGGTCGGCGACCATCTGATCGGACCGCTCTATCGGCACGGCAGCTCCGGGTCCGACGTCGCGGTGGTCGAGGGTGTGATGGGCCTCTTCGACGGGCGCATCGATGCCCACCACTCGGGGCCCGCCCGCGGGTCGACCGCACACGTCGCGGGTCTGCTCGGGGCTCCGGTGGTGCTCGTTGTCGATGCCCGCGGTCAGAGCCACAGCATCGCCGCACTGCTGCAGGGGTTCTCGACGTTCGACCGCTCCGTCCGCATGGCCGGTGTGATTCTCAACCGGGTCGGTTCGCCGCGGCACGAGGCAGTTCTGCGCCAAGCGTGCGAAAGCGTTGGCGTCCCGGTACTGGGCGCGATCCCGCGCGCCGACGAACTGTCGGTGCCATCCCGTCACCTCGGCCTGGTGACTGCGGCCGAACACGGCCATCGTGCACTCGAGGCGGTCGACGCGATGTCCACCCTGGTGGCCCGCCACGTCGATCTGGCAGCAGTTGCGGCCACCGCGTCCTCGCACGTCGACGCCGAAGCCTGGACACCGCAGGTGGCCGAGTCGGTTGCGGGCGGCGTCACCGTGGCGCTCGCCGCGGGCCGGGCGTTCACGTTCGGGTACCCCGAGCACGCGGAGTTGCTCGCTGCCGCGGGAGCGGACGTCGTCGCTTTCGACCCGCTGACGGAGCCGTTGCCGCCCACCACCGACGCATTGGTGATACCCGGGGGATTCCCCGAACAGTTCACCGCCGAGCTCGCATCCAACGACGTTGTCCGCCAACAGATCAAGGAACTAGCCGGACGCGGTGCGCCCATCCACGCGGAATGCGCGGGCCTGACGTACCTCGTCGACGATCTCGAGGGGCATCCGATGTGCGGGGTGCTGGCCGGCACGGCACACTTCACCCCGCGGCTGACGCTGGGATACCGCGACGCCGTGGCACTTGGCGATTCGTCACTGCACCAGACGGGCGCGCGTGTCGTCGGTCACGAATTTCACCGCACCGCAGTGAAATTCGTCGGCCATCACGAACCAGCCTGGGGTTTCCGCGACGGTGCGGGGACTTCGGTCACCGACGGCGCGGTCACCGGCGGCGTACATGCCGCCTACCTGCACGCGCATGCGGCGGCCCACCCCGGCGCAGCGACCCGCTTCGTCGCCGCGGCGTTGGAAGGTCGCCGCCGGGGGGATTCCGCGGCAGCCTCTAAGCTCGCCGGGTGACCGAGAACGCCTACCTGGTCGGCCTGCGCCTCAGCGGCAAGCGGGTCGTCATCGTCGGTGGGGGCAGTGTCGCGCAGCGGCGGATACCGCTGCTTCTGGCCAACGGAGCCGACGTCCACGTCATCGCCCGCGCGGCGACACCCGCGGTCGAGGCCCTTGAGGGAATCACACTCGTATTGCGCGATTTCCGTGACGGCGACCTCGACGGGGCCTGGTACGCCATCGCCGCGACGAATGAACCGTCGGTCAATGAGGCCATCGTCGCCGAGGCCGAGCGGCTGCGGATCTTTTGCGTGCGGGCAGACATCGCCCGCGACGGCACCGCGGTGACCCCCGCCTCGTTCGAGTACGACGGCCTCAGCGTCGGGGTTCTGGCCGGCGGCGAGCATCGTCGGTCGGCGGCCATCCGATCAGCCATCCACGAGGCGCTCCAGCAGGGCGTCATCGTCGCTGACGCGCCCGACGCCCAACACACCGGCGTCGCGCTGGTCGGTGGCGGACCCGGTGACCCCGAGCTCATCACCGTGCGGGGCCGCAGGCTCCTGGCGCACGCCGACGTCGTCGTCGCCGACCGCCTCGCACCGCCGGAGCTCCTGGCCGAGTTGTCACCCCACGTCGAGGTAATCGACGCGGCGAAGATTCCCTACGGCCGCTACATGGCGCAGGACGCGATCAATGCGGTGCTGATCGACCGCGCGAAGGCAGGCAAGTTCGTCGTGCGACTCAAGGGCGGCGATCCCTACGTCTTTGCCCGCGGTCACGAAGAGCTGCTGGCGTGCGCCGATGCTGGGATTCCGGTGACGGTGGTGCCCGGCGTGACCAGTGCCATCGGGGTTCCTGCGATGGCGGGTGTTCCGGTCACCCATCGCGGCGTCACCCATGAGTTCGTGGTGGTCAGCGGCCACCTCGCCCCGGGGCACCCCGAATCGTTAGTGAATTGGGATGCTTTGGCCAAGCTGTCCGGCACGATCGTCCTGCTCATGGCCGTCGAAAGAATCGAGCTCTTCGCCCGGGTGCTGCTGGAAGGCGGCCGACCTGCGGAAACGCCTGTTCTGGTGGTCCAACACGGGACGACCGCTGCCCAGCGGACCCTGCGCACCACGCTGGCCGACGCGCCGGAACACATCCGGGGGGATGGCATTCGACCTCCCGCAATCATCGTGATCGGGGCGGTCGCGGCCTTCGCCAATTAAAGGGATCTTAAGATTACTGTAAGGTAACCCGTTATGACGGCACTCAACGACGCAGATCGCGCCGCCATCGAAAGTGATGCGGAAGACGCCGGGCGGGCTGAGCGAGTGAACATGCCCATGCCCATCACGCAGGCCCAGATCGTGAAGAGCAGCTGGTATCCGACGTGGCTGCCGTCGCGCCGGTTCATCGCCGCGGTCATCGCGATCGGCGGCATGCAGCTCCTGGCCACGATGGACAGCACCGTGGCGATCGTCGCGCTGCCCAAGATCCAGGACGAGCTCAATCTGTCCGATGCCGGTCGAAGCTGGGTCATCACCGCGTACGTCCTGACCTTTGGCGGCCTGATGCTGCTGGGCGGGCGCCTCGGCGACACCATCGGCCGCAAGCGCACCTTCATCGTCGGCGTCGCGCTGTTCACCATCGCCTCGATCCTGTGCGGCGTGGCCTGGAACGAGACCACCCTGGTGATCGCGCGGTTGGCCCAGGGCGTCGGCGCGGCCATCGCGTCACCCACCGGCCTGGCCCTGATCGCCACCACCTTCCCGAAGGGCCCGGCCCGCAATACTGCGACGGCGGTGTTCGCCGCCATGACCGGCGTCGGCTCGGTGATGGGTCTCGTCGTCGGCGGTGCCCTGACCGAGCTGTCGTGGCGCTGGGCGTTCCTGGTGAACGTCCCGGTCGGCCTGGTGATGATCTACCTTGCCCGCAGGACCCTGCGCGAGACGCACCGCGAGCGGATGAAGCTCGACGCCGCGGGGGCCATCCTCGCGACGCTGGCCTGCACCGCCGCCGTCTTCGGATTCTCGATGGGGCCGGAGAAGGGGTGGCAGTCCTCGCTCACGCTTGGCTCCGGCCTGGCGGCAATGGTGTTCTTCGCGGCGTTCGTCTACGTCGAACGCGCCGCGGTCAACCCCGTCGTTCCGTTCAGCCTGTTCCGCGACCGCAACCGGGTCGCCACCTTCGCGGCGGTGTTCCTCGCCGGCGGTGTGATGTTCACGCTGACCGTCCTCATCGGCCTGTACGTACAGGACATCATGGGCTACAGCGCACTTCGAGCAGGTATCGGCTTCATCCCGTTCGTCGTCGCACTGGGCGTCGGGCTCGGCCTGTCGTCGTATCTGGTGTCGATCTTCCCGCCGCGCGTGCTGGTGATCGCCGGTGGTGTGTTCGTCCTCGCGGCGATGCTCTACGGCTCCACGCTCCATGGCGACATCCCGTACTTCCCGAACCTGGTGATTCCGATCACGGTCGGCGGCTTCGGGATCGGCATGATCGTCGTGCCTCTCACGGTGTCGGCCATCGCGGGTGTCGCGTTCGACGAGATCGGACCGGTCTCTGCGATCGCCCTGATGCTTCAGAGCCTGGGCGGCCCCGTCGTCCTGGCCATCATTCAGGCCGTCATCACGTCGCGGACCCTGTACCTCGGCGGCACCACCGGCCCGGTCAAGAACATGAACGACGCCCAACTGCACGCGCTCGATCAGGGCTACACCTACGGGCTGCTGTGGGTCGCGGCCGTGGCCGTCATCGTCGGCATCGTGGCGCTGTTCATCGGCTACACGGCCCAGCAGGTCGCCCAGGCGCAGGAAGTCAAGGAAGCAATCGACGCCGGAGAGATCTAGCTCGATCAGATTGGCGGAGACGCAATCTGGGTAGGGTGTCTGGCAATGTCTTTCTCGGGTGGTTCTTCAGGCTCGACGGACAATTCCACTGCGCCACTGTCGTCGTCGGTGCTCGGTATCGCGATCGTGGCGATCACCGGCATGCAGCTGATGTCGACCCTCGACGGAACGATCGTCATCGTGGCGCTGCCGCGGATGCAGGCCGACCTCGATCTATCTGACGCAGGCAAGAGCTGGGTCATCACCGCCTACGTCCTCACATTCGGTGGACTTTTGCTGCTCGGCGGTCGGGTTGGCGATGCGATCGGTCAGAAACGCGCCTTCCTCTCCGGCGTCGGCATCTTCACGATTGCGTCGTTGATCTGCGGGGTGGCAGGAGAGGAATACACGCTCATCGCCGCCCGCGCCCTGCAAGGCATCGGTGCGGCCGTCGCCGCCCCGACCGGCCTGGCGCTCATTGCCACCACCTACGCGGTAGGGCACGCGCGCAATCAAGCCATGGCGGTGTCGGCGGGCATGCAGGCCATCGGCTCGGTGATGGGACTGGTGCTCGGCGGGCTGTTGACGGTCATTTCCTGGCGGCTGGCTTTTTTGATGAACGTCCCCATCGGCATCGTCATCGTGATCATCGCGTGGCTGCGGATCGGCGAGACGCACCACGAACGGCTCAAGCTCGACATCACCGGCGCCATGCTCGCCACGCTCGGCTGTACCTCGGCGGTGCTGGTCTTCACCCAGGGCCCTCCGCGGGGCTGGCTGGACCCGTGGGTGGTCGGTGCGGCCGTCGCGTCGGTGGTGTTCTTCGTGTCGTTCTTCCTTGCCGAACGCACCGCCGAGAATCCCCTGGTCCCGTTCTCGGTCTTCAGCGACCGCAACCGGGTCGCGACGTTCGTGGCATGGTTCCTAGGCGGCGGCGTCCTGCTCACCGTGACCGTGATGGTCGGCCTGTTGGCTCAGGACGTGCTGGGCTATTCGGCGCTGCGTGCGGGGATCTGCTTCCTCCCGTTCGCGGTGGCCGTGGGCGTCGGCAACGTGTTGGCCACCAAATTGGCGCCCCGCTTCGCACCGCGATGGCTGATCATCGGCGGCGGCCTGTACGTCCTCGCCGCGATGCTCTACGGCTCGACACTCGACCGCAGCATCCCGTACTTCCCCGACTTGTTCATACCGATCGTGTTGGGCGGGTTCGGCATCGGCATCATCTCGGTAGTGCTGCCGTTGTGCGCGGTGGCCGGGGTGGGGCCACGCGAAATCGGCCCGGTGTCTGCGATCACGCTGATGGTGCAGAACCTCGGCGGGCCACTCGTGCTGGTCGTGATCATGGCCGTGCAGACCTCGCGCACGCTGTACCTGGGTGGCACCACGGGACCGGTGAAGAACATGACACCCGCCCAACTCGACGCCTTGGGGTACGGCTACACGTACTCGCTGCTGTGGGTGGCGGGTATCTCGATCCTGGTCGGCGTCGCCGCATTCTGGATCGGGTTCTCCGCTCGGGACATCGCCAGGGCTCAGCACACGAAGGAAGCGGTGGAGGCCGGCGAGCTGTAGGCCCCGATGTCGGGGCCGAGCGTTAGTTTGACGCCATGCCTGCACCACTCACCCGTCAGCAGATCTCCGACGCGGTCGGCCCGCTGGGTTGGCGCCTCATCCTCGGCGTGGTCGTCACCCACGTTCGGGTGACGTCCGTGGCCGCTGCTGCCGAGGCCGCAACGTGTGCGGTGTCGGTGCCCGGGGTCGACGGGCACCTCACCCTCGATCTGAATGCCGACCGCGTGGTGCTGCGCCTGCACACCCTCGTCACCGGCTCGGTGACGGGGTACGACCTGCGGTTGGCACGCACCATCACCGACACACTGGCCGCGCGGGACCTGCGCACCGAGGCTGGCGACGCGGCCGCCGTACCGCAGGCCATCGAGATCGCCATCGATGCTCTCGACATCGCGCTGATCAGGCCGTTTTGGCAGGCCGTCACCGGATACGTCGACGAACCCTGCCCTCCGGATCTCCCCGACGGCGCATTGCTCGATCCGCTCCGCCGTGGGCCGGCGATCTGGTTTCAGCAGATGGACGAACCGCGACCGCAACGGAATCGTCTACACCTCGACGTCGACGTCCCGCCCGAGCAGGCCGCGTCGCGGATCGACGCAGCACTGGCCGCCGGGGGGACGCTGCTGGCCGACGATGCGGCCCCCGCGTTCTGGGTGCTGGCCGATCCCGAGGGCAACGAGGCGTGCGTCTGCACGTGGCAGGGGCGCGACTAGATAGGGTTGTCGGCTGTGATCACCCGCATGTCAGAACTGTTCCTGCGCACTCTGCGCGACGACCCCGCCGACGCCGAGGTGCCGAGCCACAAGCTGCTGATCAGGGCGGGGTACGTTCGGCCGGTCGGACCTGGTCTCTACAGCTGGCTGCCATTGGGTCTGCGGGTGTTCCGCAAGATCGAGCAGATCGTCCGCGAGGAGATGAATGCCATTGGCGGGCAAGAGATCCTGTTGCCCGCGTTGGTGCCCAGGGGTCCATACGAGACCACCAACAGATGGACGGAGTATGGCGACGGGGTGTTCCGGCTCAAGGACCGCCGCGGCAACGACTACATGATGGGACCCACCCACGAGGAGCTCTTCACGCTCACCGTGAAGGGGGAGTACAACTCCTACAAGGACTTCCCGCTGCGGCTCTACCAGATCCAAACCAAGTACCGCGACGAGGCCCGGCCCAGGGCGGGCATCCTGCGCGGACGCGAGTTCGTGATGAAGGACTCCTATTCGTTCGACGTCGACGACGACGGACTCAAGGCCGCCTACCACGCTCACCGCGAGGCCTACCAGCGGATCTTCGCGCGACTGGGCGTCAAGTACGTGATCGTCTCGGCGGTGTCCGGCGCGATGGGCGGTAGCGCCTCGGAGGAGTTCCTGGCCGAGAGCGAGGTCGGTGAGGACACCTTCGTCCGCTGCCTGGAATCGGGCTACGCCGCCAACGTCGAGGCGGTACTCACGCAACGGCCGGAGTCGTTGCCCATCGACGGCCTGCCGGAGCCCGTCGTGCACGACACCGCCGGCACGCCCACCATCGCGACCCTGGTGGACTGGGCCAACGGTGCCGAGCTGCCCCAGTTCGCGGGCCGTGAGGTCGTCGCCGCCGACACGTTGAAGAACGTCTTGCTCAAGGTTCGCGAGCCGGGTGGCGAATGGGAACTCCTGGCGATCGGCGTGCCGGGCGACCGCGAGGTCGACGAAAAAAGGTTGGGCGCGGCGTTGGATCCGGCCGAATACGTGATGCTTCCGGCAGAGGACTTCCCGAAGTACCCGTTCCTGGTCAAGGGATACATTGGGCCGAAGGCCTTGTTGGCCAACGGTGTTCGCTATCTGGTCGATCCGCGGATCGTGGACGGCACGGCGTGGATCACCGGTGCCGACGAGGACGGCAGGCACGTCGTCGGCCTCGTCGCCGGACGTGACTTCGTCGCGGACGGCACCATCGAAGCGGCGGAGGTGCGCGACGGTGACCCCTCGCCCGATGGAGCGGGTCCGCTGGTCTCGGCACGCGGCATCGAGATCGGTCACATCTTCCAACTGGGTCGAAAGTACGCCGACGCGTTCACCGTCGACGTACTCGGCGAGAACGGCAAGCCGGTCCGTCTGACCATGGGCTCCTACGGCATCGGGGTGTCCCGAATGGTTGCGGTCATCGCCGAACAGAGTCACGACGAGATCGGTCTGCGCTGGCCTTCGTCGGTCTCACCCTTCGACGTGCACGTCGTCATCGCCAACAACGATGCCGAAGCGCGTTCCGGGGCAACGGAACTTGCTCGGGAGCTGGACATTCTCGGGCTCGAGCCGCTTCTCGACGACCGCAAGATGTCGCCCGGCGTGAAGTTCAAGGACGCCGAACTGCTGGGCGTGCCATGGATCGTCGTCGTCGGACGCGGCTGGGCCAACGGCGTGGTCGAACTGCGGAACCGCTTCACCGGCGAGAAGCAGGAGGTGCCCGTCGATGGCGCGGCCGCGGCGATCGCGGCTGCCCTGACGGGATAGCTATTCGGTGCCGCCGGGAAACGCGACCGTGGTCGGCACCACGCCGAGCACCGCGCGCCACTTGGCTGCCCTCGCCGCGCACTGGGTCAGGGCGGCGACCGCCATCTCGCGGTCGTCGCTGGCCTTGGCCTGCTCGAGGACCGCACGCCAGGCCACGGCGGAGTCCTCCTCCAAGCGGACGGCCAACTTCGCGGCGGCGGCGGGACCCTCGACGACGAAAGGCATCTGGTACCCGACCGCGGGGACCGGCGGCATCACGTTGCGGGCAGCGAGTCTTGCGATGGCCTCCTCCCGCAGTTCGCGGTGCCCCGCAATCGATTCGGACACCAAACCGTTGGTCTCAGGAGTCGAATGCGCGGATACGACTCCGTAGGCGTAGATGATCCCGTGTTCGACGGTGGCCGCGTCGAACAGGGCACCGTCTGCGGCGTCCGGTGGCCTGGACGGGCTCGAAGACGTACTCCCCGGGGTCGTCATCGCGTCGGTCCTGCGTCGGCGAGCGCCACCGTGGCACACGCGGTGCACGCCGCCGCGATCGATCCGAGCAGACCTGCCCGGTAGCCCGACTGCTGGATCGCCAGCAGGGAGGCACCCTCGGCCGACTGCTTGAGCGCTGCAACCACGTCCGCGGCGGTGGGCGGCTTCGGTGGAGGCACGGAGGTCGCCCCGGGGGACGACGTCGCAGGAGACGTCGCAGGAAATGTCGCGGACGCGGACGTCGAGGTCGGCGGTGCCTCACCGGAGATTCTGGTGATCTCGTCGGTCAGGGCCTGCGCGTGTGCGGCCCGCTGCGACGCGACGACCGTCAGCACCGCGGCGACCTTCGGTGGCGCTGCGGCGGCGGCGTTGCCGGCCAACGTGCTGTCGTCGCGGGCGCGCTCGAGTTGTCCGATAAGTGCGTCCATCTCGTGCAGGGGCGGCGTCGATCCGCAGGCGGTCGTGAGGGTGCCCCCCAGCAGCGCCAACGCTGCCGTACCGAGGAGCACGTGCCGTCTGCTGACGGTGGGGAGGGTGCTCGACACAGCAACATCCTGCCATCCCTCCCGCGCGGGCCCTGTGCAGCTCGATCGCGGTCGCGTTGGGAGAACGTTTGCCACTTGGTCGGGCGCCGCTGGCGTATCGTGGGCACACGGTTCCGCTCGGCCTACGTCGAAACGGCCCTTGTGAACGTGTCCGTACAACTCAAGACGAGGAGCTCGCCGTGGCATCGGAGATTCCGCTACGGTCTGTACGACTGCCTACTCAGCAGCAGGTCAAAGAGCTGCTCGAAGGCGAGTTCCGTCGCGAGGGGTACGACGTCGAGGACGTCGTGATCGAGCCATCCGCGCGCCCGCCGCGCGTGACCGTGATCGCCGATGGTGATCGCGGTCTGAACCTGGACTCTCTTGGCGCGTTGTCGCGGTTGGCCTCCGGGCTGCTGGATCTGCTCGACGAATCGGAGGAAGAAGCGCCCTATCTGCTGGAAGTCACCTCGCGCGGGGTGGATCGCCCACTGACCGCCGAGCGTCACTACCGCCGCGCCCAGGGGCGCATGGTCGAGATGACGCTGACCGACGGGTCGCAGCTGACGGGCCGGTTGGGTGAGACCACCGACGGCGTGGTGCGACTGGTGGTCGCCGATCGCCGCAGGGCGCTGACCGTTCGCGAACTTTCCCTTGACGACGTCGCCAATGCCGTTGTCCAGGTGGAATTCTCATCGCCGAACCCGCTCGAGCTCGAGCTGGCCGGGGTGTCTGGCAAGGAGGCCGAAGAGTGAACATCGACATGGGCGCATTGCACGCCATCGAAGTGGACCGGGGCATCTCGGTCGACGAACTGCTCGAGACGATCAAGTCCGCACTGCTGACCGCGTATCGACACACCCAGGGCCACGAGGCCGAGGCTCGCATCGACATCGACCGCAAGAGTGGCGTCGTCAAGGTGCTCGCGCGGGAGACCGACGACGACGGCAACCTCGTTAGCGAATGGGATGACACTCCAGAGGGTTTCGGCCGGGTTGCAGCCACCACGGCTCGGCAGGTGATGCTGCAGCGCTTCCGCGACGCCGAGAACGAAAGAATGTATGGCGAGTTCTCCGCGCGCGAAGGCGACATCGTCGGCGGCGTGGTTCAGCGCGATGCGCGAGAGAACGCGCGCGGCAACATCATCGTGCGCCTGGGGACGGAGGCGAAGGGGTCTGAAGGAGTCATTCGACCCGCCGAACAGGTCCCCGGTGAGCCCTATGAACACGGGGATCGATTGCGCTGCTATGTGATCGGTGTCACTCGAGGTGCTCGAGAGCCGAAGATCGAGTTGTCCCGCACCCACCCCAATTTGGTACGCAAGCTGTTCTCGTTGGAGGTGCCGGAGATCGCTGAGAACTCGGTGGAGATCGTCGCCGTCGCTCGCGAGGCAGGCCATCGCTCCAAGATCGCGGTGACGTCGCGGGTCTCGGGTCTCAACGCCAAGGGCGCGTGCATCGGCCCCATGGGGCAGCGGGTGCGCAACGTGATGAGCGAGTTGTCTGGTGAAAAGATCGACATCATCGACTTCGACGAGGACCCGGCGAGGTTCGTGGCCAATGCTCTCTCGCCGGCCAAGGTGGTGTCGGTCTCGGTGATCGACGAGACGGCGAGGGCCGCCCGTGTCGTGGTGCCGGACTATCAGCTTTCGCTGGCCATCGGCAAGGAGGGCCAGAACGCGCGGTTGGCCGCCCGTCTGACCGGCTGGCGGATCGACATTCGCAGCGATGCGGCACCGGTGCCCGACGCGGAAGCGCAGCAGGGCGCCTCTCGCGAGGGATAGCGGGCACGCGTTTCTTTCTGCGGTGATCGTGACGGTAGACTGAGCCGTGATCCAGCGCGAGAGTTCGGTTACCCGCGCACCGAAGCATCGAAGTCCCGAAGGACCAGTGCGAACGTGTGTCGGATGCCGGAAGCGAGAGCTGGCCGTCGGACTGCTCCGAGTGGCCGCTGTTCACGACGGAGATGGCAATCACGCCATCACCGTCGACTCAGCGGGTAATCTGCCCGGACGGGGTGCTTGGCTGCATCCCGACCAGGCGTGTCTACACGTGGCGATCCGACGGCGGGCGTTCGTACGAGCGTTGCGAATCACCGGTTCGCCGAACACCTCCGCGGTGGTCGAGTTCTTCACAGAAGGTGAAGCCCTCGGTCCGCCCGGCAACAGAACAGGTAGCGAAGAACATGAGCACACCGTGAAGTTCCGATGACCATGCGTCATAGCTAAACCCGAGGCGCGGCCCACTGCTGTCGCCTCCTAGACAGGAGATGTAGTGGCAGGCAAGGCCCGCGTGCACGAGTTGGCTAAAGAACTCGGTGTCACCAGCAAGGAAGTACTCGCCCGGCTGAGCGAACAGGGCGAATTCGTCAAATCAGCATCCTCGACCGTCGAGGCGCCCGTCGCCCGTCGGCTCCGTGAGGCATTGGGTTGCGGCTCCAAGCCCGCCCCCGCGAAGTCAGCCCCCGCGGCCCCCAAGGCGCCAAGCGGCGGCGAGTCCACCAACGGAGTCGTCACCTCAGCGCCCAAGCCGGCAGGTCCGAAACCCGTAGCGCCCCGACCGGCCGCCGCGCCGGAGCCGCCACCGGCGCCTCCCGCGGTCGTGCCGGAGGTAGCCGCTGCACCGCCAGCTCCGACACAGGTCGAGGCGTCCGCTGCCGCACCACCCAGCCCCGCCGCACCCGCGGCACCGGCAGGTCCTACTCCGGGCCCGCGACCAGGTCCGGCACCCAAGCCCGCAGGCCGTGCGCCGCGCGTCGGCAACAACCCGTTCTCCACGCAACAGCCCGTCGAGCGTCCCGCACCGCGACCCCCGCAGGGTGCAGGTGGACCACCCCGTCCGGGTGGCCCCCCGCGACCGGGTGGTGGACCGCGCCCCGGCGCGACCCCCGGCAACATGCCTCCGCGCCCGCCAGGCGCACGACCGGGTGCAACCGGTCGTCCCGGTGGACCGCGCCCCGGCCCCGGCGCCCGTGGCCCCGGTGGCGGTGGTGGTCGTCCCGGCGGTCCCCCCGGTGCAGGTGGCGGTGGTAATTACCGCGGTGGCGGCGCCGGTGGTGCCGCAGCGCCAGGTGGGGCACCAGCAGGTGGATTCCGCGGCCGTCCAGGTGGCGGCGGCGGCGGTGGTGGTGGCCGTCCCGGTCAGCGCGGTGGCGCTGCTGGTGCCTTCGGCCGTCCCGGCGGCGCCGTACGGCGCGGTCGCAAGTCGAAGCGGGCGAAACGCGCCGAATACGAGAACATGCAGGCGCCGGTCGTCGGTGGCGTGCGGTTGCCGCACGGCAACGGCGAGACCATCCGGCTGGCCCGCGGCGCCTCTCTGGTGGACTTCGCCGACAAGATCAACGCCAACCCGGCCGCATTGGTCCAGGCGCTGTTCAACCTCGGCGAGATGGTCACCGCCACCCAGTCGGTGGGCGACGAGACGCTGGAGCTGCTCGGCGGCGAGATGAACTACGTCGTGCAGGTCGTGTCCCCGGAGGACGAGGACCGCGAACTGCTCGAGTCGTTCGACCTCACCTACGGCGAGGATGAGGGTGGCGAGGACGATCTCGAGTTCCGTCCGCCGGTCGTCACCGTCATGGGTCACGTCGACCACGGCAAGACGCGACTGCTGGACACGATCCGCCAGGCCAATGTCCGTGAGGGCGAAGCTGGTGGCATCACCCAGCACATCGGCGCTTACCAGGTCCTCACCGAGTTGGACGGCAACGAACGACTGGTCAGCTTCATCGACACCCCGGGCCACGAGGCGTTCACCGCCATGCGTGCCCGCGGCGCGAAGGCCACCGACATCGCCATCCTGGTGGTCGCCGCCGACGACGGTGTCATGCCGCAGACGGTAGAGGCCATCAATCACGCCCAGGCCGCTGACGTGCCCATCGTGGTGGCGGTCAACAAGATCGACAAGGAGGGCGCCGACCCGGCCAAGATCCGGGCTCAGCTCACCGAGTACAACCTGGTCGCGGAGGACTTCGGTGGCGACACCATGTTCGTCGACATCTCGGCCAAGCTGGGCACCAACATCGATCACCTGCTCGAAGCGGTGCTGCTGACCGCGGACGCCACGCTGGACCTACGGGCCAACCCCGACATGGAAGCCCAGGGTGTGGCGATCGAGGCGCACCTGGACCGCGGTCGCGGTCCGGTGGCGACGGTGCTCATCCAGCGCGGCACGCTTCGTGTCGGCGACTCCATCGTGGCGGGCGATGCCTACGGCCGCGTCCGACGCATGATCGACGAGCACGGCGAGGACGTCGCAGAGGCGCTCCCGTCGCGTCCGGTTCAGGTCGTCGGCTTCACGTCGGTGCCCGGTGCCGGTGACAACCTGCTCGTCGTCGACGAAGACCGGATCGCCCGGCA
Organism: Mycolicibacterium hodleri; assembly: GCF_006439015.1. Taxonomy (GTDB): domain Bacteria; phylum Actinomycetota; class Actinomycetes; order Mycobacteriales; family Mycobacteriaceae; genus Mycobacterium; species Mycobacterium hodleri_A. The sequence goes on from NZ_RCZG01000001.1 coordinate 715,321, forward strand.
GATCGCCGACCGGCGCAGCGCGCGCAAGCGCAATGCTCTGGCCGCGCGGACCCGTAAGCGCATCAGTTTGGACGATCTGGATGCGGCGCTGAAGGAGACCAGCCAGCTCAACCTGATTCTCAAGGGCGACAACTCCGGCACCGTCGAGGCGCTGGAGGAGGCCCTGCTTGGCATAGACATCGGCGACGAGGTCGAACTGCGCGTCATCGACCGTGGTGTCGGTGGCGTCACCGAGACCAACGTCAACCTGGCGTCGGCCTCGAACGCGATCATCATCGGGTTCAACGTCCGCGCGGAGGGCAAGGCCACCGAGCTGGCGAACCGCGAGGGTGTCGACATCCGGTACTACTCGGTGATCTACCAGGCCATCGACGAGATCCAGGCGGCTCTGAAGGGCATGCTCAAGCCGATCTACGAGGAGAAGGAGCTCGGCCGCGCCGAGATCCGCGCGATCTTCCGGTCGTCCAAGGTCGGCAACATCGCCGGCTGCCTCGTCACCTCGGGCATCATCCGACGCAACGCCAAGGCACGGCTCATCCGCGACAACGTCGTGGTGGCCGAGACGGTCACGATTTCGTCGCTGAAGCGGGAGAAGGACGATGCCACCGAGGTGCGCGACGGCTATGAGTGTGGTCTGACGCTGACCTACAACGACATCAAGGAAGGCGACGTCATCGAGGCGTACGAGCTCGTGGAGAAGGCTCGTACCTAATGGTCGACGTAGGGCGGGCGCGCAAACTATCGAAGCGCATCGGCACCATCGTCGCCTCGGCAATCGAGTTCGAGATCAAGGATCCGCCCCTGGCCTTCGTGACCATCACGGACACGAAGGTCACGGGTGACCTGCACGATGCGACGGTCTTCTACACGGTGCGTGGTGACACGCTGCAGGACGAACCGGACTACGAAGGTGCGGCCGCGGCGCTGGAGCGCGCCAAGGGCACCCTGCGGTCCAGGGTCGGAGCGGGAACCGGGGTCCGGTTCACGCCGACGTTGACGTTCGTTCTCGACAAGTTGCCGGACACGGCGCGCGACATGGAGGACCTGCTCGCGAAGGCCAGACAGGCCGACGCCGAGCTGGCACGGATTCGGCAGGGTGCCACTCCCGCAGGTGACCCCGACCCGTACCGTGTGATGGGGGCGGAGGACGTAGGCGGGGGACCCGAGGCCAACAACGTGCGTGACCCTGAGGACACCTATGACCGCGATAGACCCGAAGACTGAGGTAGCTCGGTCATCTGTGCGCGTCGATGGTCGAGGAGCGGCCGAGCTGCTCGATGGGGCTGACTCCGTCAGCGTCGTCTGCCACGTGTATCCCGATGCCGACACCATCGGCGCAGGGCTCGCCCTTGCTCTTGTTCTCGAGCGGTTGGGAAAGCGCGTCGAGGTGGGTTTTGCCGCCCCGTCGCTCCTTCCCGAATCTCTGCAGTCGCTGCCGGGTGGCCATCTGTTGGTCGATCCCACTGCGATGCGAGATGACAGCGACCTCGTGGTGACCGTCGACATCCCCGGTATCAACCGGCTCGGCGCGTTGAGTGCCCTTGCCGACACCGGTCGTGAGGTGCTGGTGATCGATCACCACGCGTCCAATCAGCTGTTCGGCACGGCCAATTACGTCGATCCGTCCGCAGACTCGACGACCATGCTCGTCGCGGAATTGCTCGAAGCCTGGGGTGAGCCTCTTGACCAGCGCGTAGCCCATTGCCTCTACGCCGGTCTGACCACGGACACCGGATCGTTCCGATGGGCCAGTGCGCGCGCACACCGGCTAGCTGCCCGGCTCTTGGAGCTCGGGGTCGACAACGCCTCGATCAGTCGGACGCTTCTGGACACCCACCCGTTCTCTTGGCTCCCGATGTTGTCGCGCGTGCTGTCGTCCGCGCAACTGATGCCGGAGGCGGTCAAGGGCCGGGGTTTGGTGTATGCCGTTGTCGGTCACCAGGACTGGTGCGACGCAAGGCCTGAGGAAGTCGAGAGCATCGTCGACATCGTGCGTACGACGGCCCAGGCCGAGGTCGCCGCGGTGTTCAAGGAGATCGAGCCACAGCACTGGACGGTGTCGATGCGCGCCAAGTCCGAGGTCGACCTGGCCACCGTCGCGAGCGCGTTCGGCGGGGGAGGCCACCGGCTCGCCGCCGGTTACTCGACGACCGGCCCGGCCGATGCCGTGGTCAAGGCGCTCGAAGACGCGCTTGGTTGAACCTGCCGGCGACGCGAATGCGCCGGCAACCGGTCGGCGCATCGCCGGACTGGCGCTGCCTGCGCTTGGCGTACTCGCCGCCGAGCCTGTCTATCTCCTATTCGACCTCGCCGTGGTGGGGCGCCTCGGCGCGGTGGCGCTTGCCGGTTTGGCCATCGGCGGGTTGATCCTGTCACTGCTGTCCTCGCAGTTGACATTCCTGTCCTACGGCACCACGGCCCGGTCGGCTCGCTTCTTCGGTGCGGGCGAACGGGTTTCAGCGGTCGGTGAAGGCGTACAAGCTACCTGGCTGGCAATCGGGCTCGGGGTGCTCATCGTCGCGGTGGTTCAGGCCGCGGCCGTCCCACTGCTCGCCGTCATCGCTGACGGTGGCCCGATCGCCGCCGCGGCGCTTCCCTGGCTGCGGATCGCGATCTTCGGTGCGCCCGCCATCCTCATCTCGCTGGCGGGCAACGGCTGGATGCGCGGTGTGCAGGACACGGCCAGGCCGTTGCGCTACGTCGTCGCGGGCTTCGCAGTGTCCGCGGTGTTGTGCCCGCTGCTGGTCTACGGGTGGCTCGGGCTGCCGCGGCTCGAACTCGTGGGCTCGGCAGTGGCAAATCTGATCGGTCAGTGGTTGGCCGCCGTGCTGTTCTGCCGGGCGTTGTTGGTGGAGCGAGTGCCGCGCCGGGTCGACGTGACCGTGCTGCGGGCTCAGCTCGTGATGGGCCGCGATCTCGTCGTGCGCACGTTGGCATTCCAGGCGTGCTTCGTGTCCGCCGCTGCAGTAGCGGCCCGTTTCGGTGCGGCCGCGGTCGCTGCGCATCAGGTGGTACTGCAGCTGTGGAGTTTTCTTGCGCTGGTGCTGGATTCGCTGGCGATCGCCGCGCAATCACTCGTCGGAGCTGCACTTGGAGCCGGTCAGTTGACGCACGCGAAGTCGGTCGCGTGGCGGGTGACGGTCTTCTCCACGGTGGCGGCAGCGCTGCTCGCCGCGATCTTCGCCGTGGGCTCGTCAGCGTTTCCGCGGGTGTTCACGACAGACCAGTCGGTGCTCGACGAGATCGGGGTGCCGTGGTGGTTCCTGGTGGCGCAGTTGCCCATTGCCGGCGTCGTCTTCGCATTGGACGGGGTGTTGCTTGGCGCGGGCGATGCGAAGTTCATGCGCAACGCGACTTTGGCCAGTGCACTCATCGGGTTCCTGCCGTTGATTTGGCTGTCACTGGTGTTCGGCTGGGGATTGCTTGGCATCTGGTCGGGCCTGACCACGTTCATGCTGCTGCGACTGGTGTTCGTCGGATGGCGGGCGTGGTCGGGTCGGTGGCTGGTGGGCGGAACGGGCTAGACCCCGGCGGCGCATGCGCCGCCGGGGGACCGCCACCTTCGGCTACGGCTTGTCCACCTATCCGGTTGCCGTCACGTCCTTCTCGACGTGACCGAACTCGACGGACTTGCCGTCGAACTGACCCTTGCACGACAACACCACGTGGTAAGTCGACAAGATCGGCGGGGCCAGCGTACTGAAGCTCGTCGACCCGTTGGGTCCCAGATCGAATGACTTGTTGACGGCAGGAAGCAGTGGCGCAGCCCGTCAGGGTCGACGGCTACTTCACCTGGGAGCGACCGCGTTCCAGCACTGCCGATCTGCTCGCGGCGATGTCGTCGCCGGTTGCCACGGCCATCCACTGCCGCGCCGACTCGGCCTCACTCCACAACGAGGCACCGGTCTGAAGGGCATCGATGCGGTGGTAGGACCCCAGCAGCGCCCGCACGGCCTTCTGATTGTTGCCGACGATGGACGCCGCCACCTTGCGGGCCGTGGGCAGCAGTTCGTCGTGGGGGACGACCTCGGTCACCAACCCTGTTCGCAGTGCCTCGTCGGCGGGCAGGTAGTCGCCGGTGAGGCTCATTCGTCGGGCCATTCCCACGCCGACCTTCTGAGGTAGGCGCACGCTCAACCCCCAGGTTGGCAGTAACCCCACCCGGGCGTGGGTGTCGGCGAATCGCGCGTTCTCCGAGGCGATCAGGATGTCGCAGTACAGCGCGAGCTCGAGACCACCGGTGACCGCGGCGCCGTTGATCGCACCTATGACCGGCTTGCTCATCGCCGGCCACTTGGGCGAGATGTCGGGTAGTTCGATGGTGTCGCCGAGCTCCTTGAGGTCGAGACCTGCACAGAACACCGGGTCGGCGCCGGTGAGGATGACGACGTCGACCGTGTCGTCGGCCTCCGCCTCGCGCAGCGCCGCATGGAACCTGGTGCGCAACTCGCTCGACAGCGCGTTGCGTGCCTGCGGCCGGTTCAGGGTCAACGTGCGCACGCGGTCGGTGGTGTCGATCAAGAGGACGCTCTCGGCTTCGGTGCTCGGCATGTGCATCACCGTATCGACCATTCGCCCTAAGGTTGACGGCATGTGCCGGAACATCACCGAGTTGCGTGGCCTCGAACCCGTAGCGACCGCCGAGGAGATCGAGGCCGCGTCGCGCCAGTACGTCCGCAAGGTCAGCGGCATCACCCGCCCGACCGCCGCCAACGCAGAGGCCTTCGAGACCGCGGTCGCCGAGGTGACTGCGACCACGACTCGTCTGCTGAATGCATTGCCGCCGCGGCGGCAACCGCCGAAGACCATTCCACCGCTGCGTCGCCCCGAGGTTCGGGCCAGACTCGCGGCCCGGTGAGCACACCCGCCCTCAAGGAGTGGAGCGCGGCAGTGCACGCGATGCTCGACGGCCGACAGACGGTGCTCCTGCGCAAGGGTGGTATTCACGAGAAGCGATTCGACGTCGCTGCACACGAGTTCGTCTTCTTCCCCACGGTGGCGCACGAGCATGCCGAGCGTGTGCGGCCCGAGCATCGCGACCTGTTGCCAGCGGCAGAAACTGACAGCACCGAAGCCGAAATCGTCATTCGGTCAGGCGCCAAAGTCATTGCAGCCGTGGCAGTCAACCGACCCGAGGGCCTCGACGACCTGCTCGACACCCACATTTGGACGGCAGCGTCCGTGCGTTCGGACCGACTGGACTTTCGGCCCAAGCATCTGCTGACGGTGCTTGTCGTTCAGGTTCGTCGGCTGGCCGAACCGCTACGGCTTCCCAGGGATCCGGCCTATGCGGGTTGCAAGAGCTGGGTCGATCTGCCGGTGTCGCCCGACTGGGTCGACCCCGTGCACGACGATGCGACGCTGGCGACGATCGCCGAGCGCGTGAGGGCGTCAGTCAGCTGACGGCGTCTGCGCCCCCGCGGGCAGCACCAGTCGGGACAGTCCGCCCGCACCGTGATGGACGGCATGGTTCGCTGGTTTCATCTCCGTACCCGAGATCGGCGGTTCGCCGGTGCCGAGGTTGCGCATGAAGCGCGGATGCGAACCGCCCGCGACCATCACCCGCAGTCGGGACCCGGCGGGAAACCGATGTGCGACGGCATCGAGCTCGAGTCGGACGACATCGGAATCGGTTGTCAGCCTGACCAATCCTTCGCTGACGTTCGTCGATCGGCCATCTGCGTCAACCTCGCTGAGGCGGACGAAGACGTCGTTGTCGGGGTTGTCGCACGCATGGGACAGTTCGATCACCGGGGAGCCGATGACGTAGAGGTCGACGGTCAGCGGGTCGCCGGTGAAGTCGACGACGTCGGGACGCATGGCGAGCGCGGTGTCGTCGCGATAGCCGCCCTCAGGTGACAGGAGACGACCGCCGATGGTGGGCGTGGGATCGGTCGGATCGAAGGTGAACGTCGAGGGGGATGCCGAGTCGTCCGGTGGTTCGGTCGAAAGTCGATGCGCAGGTTGCAGATACAGCACGTGCTCGGCCATCGCCGGTGGCCACGTGGGAAGGTCGAGCCAATCGCCGTTGTTGACGTAGGCCCGTACGGTACTGCGGGCTGAGTCTGGTTTGCCTCCGAGGTGCGCGTCAAGCCACGACAGCGATTCCCGGATGACGATGCGCGCGCCCTTGGTCATCAACTCCGTGTGGGTCCACGGACCGACGGTCAGCGCCGTCGTGACCTCGCGACCGTGAAGGTGCTGGAACTGAGTCAGGGTCTGATCGAGGAAGAGATCCTGCCAGCCGCTGAACAGCAGGACGGGAACGTCGACCCGGTCGAGGGCCTCGGTCAGTCGCAGCGGCGTCCAGAAGGGATCTTCTCGGTCGGGGTGTTCCGCCCACGATTCCCACCACGGCGCACCGGCGCCGAGCATCGTGCGTCCCGCACCGCCCATCGGCACCTCTCGGGTGGCGCGTGCCACCCGGCGCCGCGACCGCCCCTGTTGTAGGGCGCCGAGAAGTCGGTTCGCTTCCTCCTGGCGGGACATCATGTCACTCCACCCGAGGAAGTCGTTGATGGTGAATGAGCCTGTGCCCCAGGCAGATTTGCTGAAGTCATGCGGGCCGACGCTGATGATCGCCGCGGCCATCTCCGGTGGTGGGTCCATCAGCAGGGCCCACTGCGTGAAGCCGAGGTAGGAGAGTCCGATCGTCGCGAACGACCCCGTGAACCACGCCTGGTTGCGCAGCCAGGCGACGGTGTCCGCGCCGTCGGCCACCTCGTGGATCATCGGGGTGAACTCGCCACCGGACCCGAACGTTCCGCGCACGCTCTGGATCACCACGTGATAGCCGCGCGCTCCGTAGACCGCGCCGAACAAGGTCGAGAAGGGGAAGGCGCGGCCGTAGGGACAGCGCACCAGCAGGGTGCCCGCAGGGGCGGCGGTCTGCGGTGCGTAGTGGTGGGCGATCAGATTGACGCCGTCGCGCATCGGTACCCGTACCCCGCGGACCACGGTGAAGTCCGTCGTCGGAGGAGGCAGCTTAAGCAGGTGGCTGAGGGCGTGGGAGGCGACGCGCTTCGCGCTGATTCGAGTGGCCACGCCCTGCACGGTACGCAACCGGGGTCGGTGGCTCCTCGACGCGGAGTCCTCCAGGCAGCTCGAAACGTCGCCGGTGGGTTCGCTGCGAGCCGGGGGTGACATGTACCAGTTCACCGGTGGCGGAGTGCGGATACGGCGCCAGGATGTCCGCAAGCTGGAAGGCTTCTGGGGCCACTGCTGGCAATCCGCCCTCTTCCCCAGCGGACGCGGGTTCGGTGCGCGACTGAGCGGTCAGAACTTGTAGAACGGCACCAGCTGCTGGGCGCGCTGAAGGTTGGTCTGCATGCAGTCCACGTCGTCGGCGCTGTAGACCGGCGCGTAGAACAACGATTGCTGGAGCACGCCGTAACTGGTGTCGAACGCGATCATGCAGCTGAACCAGAAGCGGTTATTCCGATCCGACGGCTTCAGGATCCAGTACTGCGCGGCGCGGTGGCCGGCGATGTCCAGCTCGACGGCATCTGCGGGCAGAGTCTGTTCGTAGGTTCGCCAGACGAAGGCTTCGACGGCCATCTGGTAGTTGCCCGCGTCGTAATGGCACCGCAAGCCGTCCTCGTGCTCCGGCGGCGTGAAGCCCAACCCGAGCCCATTGATGACGTCGATGGGGATGTCCTCGCACGCATCGAAGGGACGCGGATCTGTGGTTTCGATCACGGGCCACTTGATGCTCGTGGAGACGCCGGTCATGGGCGCGGACGTGGATCTCAGCTCGACGGATCCGGGGTCGGGCATGGTGACGGGATTGACTTGCCACACGACGACAACGGCCGCGATCAGGGCACACATGGCCGACAGGAGGCGCATCCTCCCGATCACGCCACCCCCCGCGGCACCTGTCTCGCGCTCGTCGTCCATTGCGGGGAGTGTACAAGTCCGGAATGGCGGTCCGGACCGAAAAGCAGAACATGTTCTAGTTGCCGGGCGAGCGTCTTGCCATTGCGCAAGTAGGCTGATTGGTTGTGTCTCCGCTGTCGCAGGATCGTCGCCATCCCACTCTGTGGGCGATCAGTGACCTTCACATCGGTCATACCGGCAACAAGCCCGTCGTCGAATCGCTATATCCGGCGTCCCCGGATGACTGGTTGATCGTTGCGGGCGACGTCGCCGAGCGGACTGACGAGATCCGTTGGTCGCTGGACCTACTGCGCAAGCGGTTCGCCAAGGTGATCTGGGTGCCGGGCAACCACGAGTTGTGGACCACGGCCAAGGATCCGATGCAAATCTTCGGTCGGTCGCGGTACGACTACCTGGTCAACATGTGCGACGAGATGGGCATCGTGACCCCCGAGCACCCCTTCCCGGTCTGGAACGAGGAGGGCGGTCCGGCGACGATCGTCCCGATGTTCCTGCTGTACGACTACTCGTTTCTGCCCGAGGGCACGGCGACGAAGGCCGAGGGTCTCGCGGTCGCACGTGAGCGAAACGTGGTCGGTACCGATGAGTTCCTGCTGTCCGCCGAGCCGTACGCCACCCGCGATGCGTGGTGCCGCGACCGCGTCAAACTAACCAGGGACAAGCTCGAGGACCTCGACTGGTTGACGCCTCCGATCCTGGTCAACCACTTCCCGTTGGTACGCGATCCCTGTGACGCTATGTTCTACCCCGAGTTCGCGATGTGGTGCGGCACCACCGCCACGAAGGACTGGCACACCCGCTACAACGCGCTCTGCTCGGTCTACGGCCATCTCCACATTCCGCGCACCACGTGGTACGACGGCGTGCGCTTCGAGGAGGTGTCGGTCGGCTATCCGCGGGAGTGGCGACGCCGCAAGCCGTTTCGGTGGATGCGACAGATTCTGCCGGACCCGAAGTATCCACCGGGCTACCTCAACGAGTTCGGCGGTCACTTCGAGATCACGCCCGAGATGCGGGCAGGTGCAGAGAAGATGCAGGAGCAGATCAGAAGTAGGCGAGCGTGACGGGCAGACTTCTCTCCGGCGTGGTTCCCGAGCTGGTGGCATCGGCCGAGTTGTATGGCGATTCGCCCGAACTGGCACCTCTGCCTGAGGAAGAACCGCTGATCGCCCGCTCGGTGGCCAAGCGGCGCAACGAGTTCATCACCGCCCGTCACTGCGCACGCCAGGCCCTCGGTGAGCTCGGGGTACCGCCCGTACCGATTCTCAAGGGAGACAAGGGCGAGCCGGTTTGGCCCGAGGGCATCGTCGGCAGCCTGACCCATTGTGAGGGTTTCCGCGGCGCCGTGGTGGGCCACGCCGCTGCAGTGCGTTCCGTCGGTATCGACGCCGAACCCCACGCCGAGCTGCCCAAGGGCGTGCTCGACGCAATCAGCCTGCCCGAGGAGCGACGGGAGCTGGCAGCTCGTCTCGGCGGGGCGCACTGGGATCGAATCCTGTTCTGTGCCAAGGAAGCAACGTATAAGACGTGGTTTCCGCTGACCCACCGCTGGTTGGGTTTCGAGGACGCCCACATCACGTTCACCGTCGACGGGTCCGGTGTGGCAGGCGGGTTCGAGTCGCAGATTTTGATCGATCCTCGAGCCGAGTCGGGGCCGCCGCTGACCGCACTGTCGGGCCGCTGGTCGGTGGACAAGGGCCTGGTGCTGACGGCGATTGTGCTGTGAGCGGTCCGGGGGGGAGAAGAGCAGCGACCGGGGGATCGGTCGAACCGGGACTCGTCATCGTCGACAAGACGGCGGGGATGACCAGTCACGACGTGGTGGGCCGGTGTCGAAGGATCTTCGGCACTCGCAAGGTGGGACACGCCGGCACGCTGGATCCGATGGCCACCGGCGTGCTGGTGGTGGGGATCGAGCGCGCCACGAAGATCCTCGGTCTGCTGACGATGACGGAGAAGTCCTACGCCGCCACCATCCGATTGGGGCAGACCACCTCCACGGAGGACGCCGAGGGGGAAGTGCTCGTCACGATGTCGACCGACTGTGTGACCGATGCCGACATCGACGGGGCCGTCGCGGCACTGCGGGGCGACATCGAGCAGATCCCGTCGGCCGTGAGTGCCATCAAGGTCGACGGTCAACGGGCCTACAAGTTGGCGCGCGAGGGCAAGACGGTTCACCTGGCTAAGCGCCCGGTGCGGATCGCCCGGTTCGACGTCGTCGCCGTCCGTCGCACGGACGTGTTCGTGGACGTTGACGTCGAGGTCGACTGCTCGTCGGGCACGTACATTCGGGCCCTGGCGCGAGACGTCGGCGACGCCCTCGGCGTCGGCGGCCATCTCACCGCGCTCCGCCGAACCAGAGTTGGCCGATACGGGCTTGGGGAATCGCGCACTCTAGAGAAGTTGGCGGATGCGCCACAGTTGAGCTACTCCCTGGATGAGGCCTGCCTGCTGGGTTTTCCCCGGCGGGACCTGACATCAGAGGAGTCGGAGTCGGCGTCGAACGGACGGGCCTTGACGCCGTGCGGAATCGACGGCGTGTACGCGGCGGTTGCGCCCGACGGTCGGGTGATCGCCCTACTCGCCGACGACGGGGCTCGCACGACGTCGATCGTCGTCATTCGCCCGTCGACTCTGTAGCCGATAGCGGCCGCCCCGCCCGTCGGTGATGGTCGAGCAATGCCACGACGAGGACGTGCGGAAAGGTGAGCGCCAGGAGCACTGACACGCCTGTCATCACGACGCCGACGTTGGACCTGTAGGCGAACAACAGCGTAAGGACGATGAGCGCAGCCGACGTCGGAACTACGGCGCCGCGTGCGAATGCCTTGAGCTGGAGATGAATTGACTCACCAGGGGCCAGCGCGTCCATCAAGCGACTGGTGTGGCGCACCGCGTGCCACAGCCCGAAGTACACCCCGAACGCCGCGAACACCGGCACGACGAGGAACAATGCCAGAACGGCGATCAACTCCACGGCGGCGAGAAGTCGACGACGGGCAACGAGGCGAATCACGGTAGCTCCGCACCAAGCGACTACCGCGCTGATCGCCCAGCTCGTGGGAACCGACGCCACCGCATCGACCAGAGTCGGTACCAGCGGACGCATCGCGTCTTGGCCTTCGGACGACCACAGCGGCAGCACGACCACGATCGACCCGTGAGCGATCGCCGCCCACCATCCGTCGCGCCACTCTGGGATCTGATCGCCACTGCGCTCTTCAGCGTATGTCGTCTCCGCCCAACCGAAGTGGAGTGCGGATGCCAGGAGGAATATGGCGAAGCTGAAGTCGGGCATCCGCAACAGTGCCAGGGCCGCCGCCGCTGCGATCACGACGTAGACACCGATGACGAGGGCAAGGTGTGCAGGGGTCTGCCAGCGCCGCGATGCCAGGCCCGGTACCAAATGGTCCATGGCGCCATGGGGGATGCCGATGACGATGCCGGCTGCGGCCACGGCTGGTGAAACCGACTGCAGCCCAGACCGGTCCGCCAGCGTCCAGCCGATGGCTACTGACACGACGGCCAAGCAGAGGACCGTCACCCGCCGGTCGAGGACCGACCACGCCGGACGTGAGGAGAGCCGCGCGGCCGCCGTCGCGGTCACGTCATCCGCGGATCGGTGTCATGGGTGGTTCGGAACAGCGGGACTGCGCGCACACCGCGAGACTACGCCGCAGATTCGGCCGCCGGAACCCCTCCGACCAGAGCCAGGGTATTCGTAGCCTCGGCTCATCAAGATTTGAATTCGATTGGTGCACAGATGCTTACCGTTGGCACATCGATGCTCGCCCAAATGTGACGAAATGGCGTCACACGTCATCCTTGCGTAATGACTCTCCGGTGTTTTCCGGGTGTACCGTCAATATTGTTGGATCATCAGCCACCGTCGGAATCTCCACGCAGTCAAGGGGATAACGACATCCGGAGCAACAGTGGAACTGGTCCGGGACTGATCCCAACGCCGGCCCTTGTCGCTTCCTGCTCGGAGCCGGATGATTTCGTCGTACTGGATCTCAGTGCGGCGACGTCTGCCCGCACAACTAGCCACCCACCGGACTGTCGCGTTAGAAACACTGGCGCACAGTCAATTTCATTCTTCTACGAAAGACTGAGATGATTCCTGAGCAATTGACCAATGGCCAGTACCACACGGTCTACAACCTGTTGTCGCTGGTGATCGCGGCCCAACTGTTCACCTCGATATACTTGCTGGTCGTCCAGCCACGGGTACTGCCCCGCTACCGGCAGGCGCTGGTGGTCGCTGCCATAGTCTGTGGCATCGCCGCTTACCACTACTTCCGGATCTTCGATTCGTTCCGCGGGGCGTTCGTGACTGATGCAGTCGGTGGTCAGGGGACGTACACCCAGGCGGCCGGATCGGCTTTCAACGAGGGCTATCGCTACGTCGACTGGCTGCTGACCGTGCCGTTGCTGCTAGTCGAACTGGTGGTGGTGCTCGCCTTGGCGAAGAAGCTCCAGACCTCACTGCTGGTGCGACTGATCCCCGCGTCCGCGTTGATGATCGCCCTGGGCTATCCCGGTGAGATCAGCGGAGACAACCTGACGCGCAACGTCTTCGGCCTGTTGTCGACGATCCCCTTCCTCTACATCCTGTACGTGCTGTTCGTCGAACTGACCCGGTCGCTCGACCGCCAGCCGCCGGCCGTACGCCAGACCGTGAGCCGGCTGCGGATCCTGCTCTTCGCGACCTGGGGTGTCTATCCCATCGCCTACCTGCTGCCGCTGTTGGGTCTCGACGGTGCCGACGCGTGGGTCGGTAAGCAAGCCGGCTACTCGATCGCCGACATACTGGCGAAGGCCCTCTATGGCCTTCTGATCTATCGGATCGCTCGGCTCAAGTCCTTCGCCGACGATCCGGCATTCGCCGAAGTCGAGGGCGGGCACGACCAGGCGGTCAGTCACGAGCACCTCGATGAGGGCCAGCCGAAAGCGGCGAAGGTCGGCCGCTAACAGTCGATCGGCTTAGGTGGCCGCAGAGTTGCCCCACGGCAATTCTGCGGCCATCGCCGTGTCTGCGGCGATCTACAGACAGGCTGGTATCCGAGTCATCCGTGCGCGGGAGCTGTGATGTCGGGCCACGAGGTCGGCACCGTGCGACGCACCCAGGCCAGCGCAGTACCGCCGTGCGCCCTCACGATGCTCGCCGCCATCGGTTTAGGTGATTGCAGGCCTGGGTGTCGCGGCCCGCACGAGCTGCTCGGCGTAGTCGAACGCCTCCTCGTCGTTCTCAAGCTCGAATTGGCACATCGATGCGACTCGCCCACCCCGAAACTCGCACCTGTAGAGCCGCGTCCAGGAGTACTCCTCTCCGTCGTGCCCGCAGGCCTTCCGCTCCTGTCGCACGACGCAGCATGTAGGCGAAAGCCAGCGCACGGTCGAGAACCACATCCGAACCGACGCGACCATTGCCGCCAACTCTTCAAGGCTGGCACGCGTCTCGGCGGCCGACCGATCGCCGAACACCGAGCGCGATCGGCTCGTCACGCGGTAATCGGCGGCGGCCACTAGGTCACCGAAGGCCATGTCGAAATCACCCCGGTTGAGGGCGATGACAACGTCGGTCGACACCGCGCCGCCACTGGCGAACGCCGCACCCTCACCGGCGTAGTAGCGTTGCTCTAGCTCGCGGTAGGCGCTCTCGAAGTCCCCCCCATCGAAGCGCACCTGCTCCACGATCTGGCCATTGTCGTCGACCTCGTTCACATTCAGGTACGTCGCCTCGTAGCCCCCCGGTGTGCAGCCGCGGTATTCGACCAACGCCAGACGTTCTCCGCGCACCGCCAACGGAACGATGTCGAGGTCTGGATAGTCGACCAATAACCGGCGTAAGTTGGCGAGCCCCGCTTCCCGGCCGATGAACGGCGCTCCGGACATCGCCCGGCGATCGACGATGCGGAACTCTTCGTGCATGAAAGCCAAAGCCGCCGCATCGAACTCGGGTCGACCAACGAGGTCGCAGACCCGCCGCTCGCGTTGGGTCGCCAGGTTGGACACGGCCAAGCGGCTTGGCTGCGCGGCCACGAGCTCCTCGGCGAACGCGAATGCTTCCTTCTCGTCTTCAAGGTCGAACTCGCACAGCGACGCGAGTCGCCCGTCTCGGACTTCATCCACATTGACCCGGGTCCACGTGTACTGCTCACCGTCCGCACCGACGGCCTCGCGCTCCATGCGGATGACGCAGCATGCGGGGGAGAGATAACAAACGGCCGAGGCCCAACTCCTCGAGGACGCGACCATCGCCGCCAGCTCTTGCATGCTGGCTCGGAACTCCGCTGCCGACCGATCTCCGAAGACCGAGCGCGATCGGCTAGTGGCGCGGAAATCGGGGGCGGTGAGCTCGTCGAAGACCTTGTCGAGATCGCCCTGGTTGACGGCGATGAAGTAGTCGGCGGCCAGCACGCCGGCGCCGCGAACGCGGCACCCTCACCGGCGTAGTAGCGCTTCTCGAGCTCACGGTAGGCGCCCTCGAAGTCGTCGTCGTCGAAGCGGCCGTGATAACGGATCCGGCCGTCATCGCTGAGTTCGATCACGTTGAGTTGGGCGGTTTCGTTGCCGGCGTCGTCCGACCAGCGACTCTGCCCCAGCACGAGGCGCTCACCCCGGACGGCCAGCGTGCGCGCCAGTGCGGCGCTCGCCTCAGGAGCTTCTGCGTCGGCTTCCCGCGTCGACCGGATGCGGCGTATGCGCACTTTTCGGCAACGTCAGGCGCAGTCGACGCCGGCGCCATCGATTCGTGGCTAGGCAACCACCCAGATCGCTTCTGCCGCAGGGCTTCCCAAGTCTATGGCGGTGGCGGAGTGGTCTGCCCCCTCGATGGCCACCGAGATCATGCCAGCGAAGTCGCGGCGGGCCAGTACCCGGAGCCGCGAGTCCAGGCTGATGCCGACGCTGTCGAAGTAGCGGAGCATCTCGGGGTCGGCGTCGGAGATGCGCGCCACCGTGCCGGTCTCGCCGTCCTGACACACCGACAGTTGCCGAGCATCGGGAGTCGGCACCCGCCCGTCCGCCGCAGGGATGGGATCGCCGTGCGGGTCGCGCGTCGGGTATCCGAGCTTGGCGTCGATGCGATCCAACATCCGGTCGGACACGGCGTGCTCGAGTATCTCGGCTTCGTCGTGCACTTCGTCCCAGCCGTAGCCGAGCTCGCGCACCAGAAACGTCTCCATCAATCGGTGTCGGCGCACCATCGCGAGCGCAGCGGTCCGGCCCGCGGCGGTCAACGAGACGCCGCCGTACTTCTCGTGGTCGACGAGGCCTTGGTCGGCCAGCTTGCGGATGGATTCCGAGGCCGTGCTGGCGGAGACGCCGATGCGTTCGGCCAACATCTTGGTGCTGACCTTGTCCACGGACCACTCCTGCGCGGTCCAGATCACCTTCAGGTAGTCCTGGGCAACCGCGGACAAGTCGCGAGTGCTGTCGTCCGGGCTCATAGCGTGGAAGTTTAGGCAATCCTCTGCCCAAGTGGGCAGCTACCGACCCCGGCGGCTCCGGCGCGTCGTAGGCTTGCCTTCGTGCAGCGCTGGAGGGGTCAAGACGAGATCCCCACGGACTGGGGCAGATGTGTCGTCACCATCGGTGTATTCGACGGTGTCCATCGCGGCCACGCCGAACTCATCAACCACGCGGTGAAGGCGGGCCGGTCCCGCGAAGTGCCAACGGTGTTGATGACGTTCGACCCCCATCCGATGGAAGTGGTCTTTCCCGGTAGCCACCCCGCCCAACTGACCACCCTCACGCGGCGGGCCGAGCTCGTCGAGGAGATGGGCGTCGACGTCTTCCTCGTCATGCCGTTCACCTCGGACTTCATGAAGCTTCCCCCCGAGCGGTACATCCACGAGCTCCTCGTCGAGCGCCTGCACGTCGTGGAGGTCGTCGTCGGTGACAACTTCACGTTCGGCAAGAAGGCGGGCGGCAACGTCGCCATGCTGCGCAAGGCAGGGGAGCGGTTCGGCTTCGCGGTCGAGAGCATGTCGTTGGTATCGGAACACCACATCGAGCAAGACAGGGACCGGACCGTGACCTTCTCGTCGACGTACATCAGATCGTGCGTCGACGCAGGTGACGTGGTCGCGGCCTTCGAGGCGCTCGGCAGACCCCACCGCGTCGAGGGCGTGGTGGTGCGCGGTGATGGCCGGGGCAAGGGACTTGGCTTTCCGACCGCGAACGTCGCACCACCGATGTACTCCGCGATCCCCGCCGATGGCGTCTACGCCGCCTGGTTCACGGTGCTGGGCCACGGCCCCGTGATGGGCACGGTCACCCCTGGCGAGCGCTACCAGGCTGCCGTATCGGTCGGTACCAATCCCACCTTCTCGGGGCGGACCCGCACGGTCGAGGCGTTCGTGCTTGACACCCAGGCCGACCTGTACGGCCAACACGTCGCGGTCGACTTCGTCGCGCGCGTGCGCGGGCAGGAGAAGTTCGGCTCGGTAGACGACCTCGTCGTGGCGATGAAGAGCGACACCGAGCGCGCCCGCGCGATCCTGTCGGCCCGGTGACGATGGCGAGCTCCGGCCCCGAGGACGATTCGGTTCGCACGCTGAACCGCTGTTAGACTCTCCGGCGACCCAGCGTGCGCTGCAGTTCGCGGCGGCCGCGCCTCAGTTGTAATTCGCGAACCCATGGATGGAGTCGTTTCATGTCGCTCACCACCGAGCAGAAAAAAGAGATCCTCGGCCAGTACGGCCTGCACGAGACGGATACCGGTTCGCCGGAAGCCCAGATCGCGATGCTGACCAAGCGCATCTCCGATTTGACCGAACACCTCAAGATGCACAAGCACGATCACCACTCGCGTCGCGGACTGCTGCTGCTCGTCGGTCGCCGTCGTCGCCTCCTCAAGTACATCGCCCAGGTCGACGTGGCGCGCTACCGCTCACTGATCGAGCGCTTGGGCCTGCGCCGCTGACCCTGGTGAGACCGTTGTCCGCGGGTGCCGCGGCGGCAGTCGCCTGCGTCGCCGTCTCGATGGCGGCGGTCGGCTGCTCCTCTGCGGCCGCCGCGGACATGCAGGTGGGCGATTGCCTCGAGGTCGGCGGCCCGCCGGACCGGCCGGAGGCCAACAAGGTCGGGTGCGGCAGCCATGACTCGAACTTCAAGGTCGTCGCGACCGTCGAGAGCACTGATCAGTGTCCAGCCGACGTCGATTCCTACTACTCGATGCGCAGTTCGTTCAACGGCTCGGGTGCGACCGTCTGTATGGACATCGACTGGGTAGTCGGCGGTTGTATGAGTGTGGACCCGAATCACGACCGCGACCCCATCCGGGTCGACTGCCGCGATGCGGCCGCACCGAATCGGCAGCGTGCCACTCAGATCATGCAGGAGGTCGCCAACGTCGACCAGTGCGCCACTGGACTCGGCTACGCCTATGACCAACGTCAGTTCACGGTGTGCGTCGAGGACGTCTCCTAGGCCGGTCACCACCGGCAGGCCCGTTGGTTGCCGCGGTGTAACATGAACGTGTTTTGAGCCTGATCGGGCTCGGACATCCGGTGCGGTTCGCGCATATCCGCGGGCACCGTTCCAGTGCGTCACCGTCAAGACCCGTCTTGTTGGGCGGTCTTCGGTAGTGGCTGCCGGACCTTCCCCGAATTCGGGGTGGCGTCCGACCGCTTCGATCGACGGCCGTCGGTATTTCTCGGGGTTTCGCGCGTGACGTACGAAAACAGCAAGAACACGAGAACCAAAGAGGCCTGACACACGTATGTCTGCAACTGAAATAGAAGACGGCGTCTTCGAATCGACCGCCGTGATCGACAATGGGAGCTTCGGCACCCGCACCATCCGCTTCGAGACCGGCCGGTTGGCCAAGCAGGCCGCCGGCTCCGTCGTCGCCTACCTCGACGACGAGACGATGCTCCTCTCGGCCACCACGGCCAGCAAGACCCCGAAGGACCACTTCGACTTCTTCCCACTGACGATCGACGTCGAAGAGCGCATGTACGCCGCGGGACGCATCCCCGGCTCGTTCTTCCGTCGTGAGGGTCGTCCCTCCACCGACGCGATCCTGACCTGCCGTCTGATCGACCGGCCGCTGCGCCCGACCTTCATTTCCGGCCTGCGCAATGAGATCCAGGTCGTCGTCACGATCCTGAGCCTGGATCCCAAGGACCTGTACGACGTGCTGGCCATCAACGCCGCCTCCGCGTCCACGCAGATCTCCGGAATCCCGTTCTCCGGCCCCGTGGGCGGCGTACGCGTCGCCCTGATTGACGGCCAGTGGGTCGCGTTCCCCACCGTCGAACAGCTTGAGGGCGCCGTGTTCGACATGGTCGTCGCGGGCCGCAAGGCAGGCGACGACGTGGCGATCATGATGGTCGAGGCCGAGGCCACCGACAACGTCATCGAGCTCATCGCGGGCGGCGCGGGCGCGCCGACCGAGACCGTCGTGGCCGAGGGCCTCGAGGCTGCCAAGCCGTTCATCGCCGCGCTGTGCGACGCGCAGCAGGCGCTCGCTGACAGCGCCGCCAAGCCGGTCGCCGACTACCCGGTGTTCCCGGACTACCAGGACGACGTGTTCTACGCGGTGTCCTCGGTCGCCACCGACGAGCTCTCCAAGGCGCTGACCATCGCGGCCAAGGAAGAGCGCGACGACCGCACCAACGAGATCAAGGTCGAGGTGCTCGAGCGCCTGGGCGAGACCTACGCCGGGCGTGAGAAGGAGATCGGCGCGGCATACCGCTCGCTGACCAAGAAGCTGGTCCGCCAGCGGATCCTCACCGACCACTTCCGCATCGATGGCCGTGGCATCACCGACATCCGCGCGCTGTCGGCTGAGGTCGCCGTGATTCCGCGGGCGCACGGCAGTGCGCTGTTCGAGCGCGGCGAGACCCAGATCATGGGCGTCACCACCCTCGACATGGTCAAGATGGCGCAGCAGATCGACTCGCTGGGGCCGGAAACGTCCAAGCGCTACATGCATCACTACAACTTCCCGCCGTACTCGACCGGTGAGACCGGCCGCGTCGGTTCCCCCAAGCGTCGCGAAATCGGCCATGGTGCGCTCGCCGAGCGTGCGCTCATGCCGGTGCTGCCCAGCATCGAGGAGTTCCCGTACGCCATCCGCCAGGTGTCCGAGGCGCTGAGCTCAAACGGTTCGACGTCCATGGGCTCGGTGTGTGCGTCCACTCTGTCGCTGCTGAACGCCGGTGTGCCGCTGAAGGCTCCCGTCGCAGGCATCGCGATGGGCCTGGTGTCGGACGAGGTCGACGGTGAGACCCGCTACGTCACCCTGACCGACATCCTCGGCGCCGAGGATGCGTTCGGCGACATGGACTTCAAGTGCGCAGGCACCAAGGAGTTCGTCACCGCGCTGCAGCTCGACACCAAGCTCGACGGAATCCCCTCCAAGGTCCTCGCAGGCGCCCTGGACCAGGCCAAGGACGCCCGCATCACCATCCTCGAGGTGATGGCCGAGGCCATCGACGAGCCCGACGAGATGAGCCCCTACGCACCACGGATCACCACGATCAAGGTGCCGATCGACAAGATTGGCGAGGTCATCGGGCCGAAGGGCAAGATGATCAACTCGATCACGGAGCAGACGGGTGCGTCGATCTCGATCGAGGACGACGGCACCGTGTTCGTTGGTGCCACCAACGGAGAGTCGGCGCAAGCGGCGATCGACATGATCAACGCCATCGCCAACCCGCAGCTGCCCAAGATCGGCGAGCGGTTCCTCGGAACCGTGGTCAAGACAACCGATTTTGGCGCGTTCGTGTCACTGCTGCCCGGTCGTGACGGCTTGGTGCACATCTCGAAACTGGGTCGCGGCAAGCGCATCGCCAAGGTCGAGGACGTGTGCAAGGTCGGCGACAAGTTGCGCGTCGAGATCGCCGACATCGACAACCGCGGCAAGATCTCGCTGGTGTTGGTGGCCGAGGATTCCGAAGGTGAAGCAGCCGAGGCTTCCGCCACTTCGCCGGACGTCTCGACGGATTCGGGTGCTGCACCTGCTGATGCCGCGACAGTCAGCAGCTAAGTTCGTCCGACGCAGCGAGCTCCCCGGCGGGCTCCGCGTCGTCACGGAATTCGTTCCGTCGGTGCGTTCGGCATCGGTGGGAGTGTGGGTGGGCGTCGGGTCACGCGATGAGGGTCATAGCGTGGCTGGCGCCGCCCACTTCCTCGAGCATCTGCTCTTCAAGTCGACGCCGACGAGGTCGGCGGTGCAGATCGCCCAAGCAGTCGATGCCGTGGGCGGTGAGCTGAACGCGTTCACCGCCCGCGAGCACACCTGCTATTACGCACACGTGCTCGACGCCGATCTTGAACTGGCCGTCGATCTGGTGGCCGACGTCGTGCTGCGCGGTCGGTGTGCCAGCGATGACGTCGAGGTCGAACGAGACGTCGTGCTCGAGGAGATCGCCATGCGCGACGACGATCCCGAGGACACCCTCGGGGACGTCTTCCTGTCGGCAATGTTCGGCGACCATCCGGTGGGACGTCCGGTGATCGGCAGCGTCGAGTCGATCTCCACGATGTCTCGGGCACAACTGCATTCGTTCCACAGGCGTCGATACACACCCGAACGCATGGTGGTCGCGGTGGCGGGCAACGTGGACCACGATCACGTCGTCGCGTTGGTCAAGGAGCACTTCGGTCCGCGACTGATGAAGGACAACGAACCGATCGCCCCCCGCAAGGGCACCGGCCGGGTGCCTGGCCAGCCGAGCCTGCAACTGGTCACCCGCGACGGCGAGCAGACGCACATGTTCCTCGGCGTTCGGACGCCCGGCAGGCACTGGAACCATCGTTGGGCGCTCTCGGTGCTCAACAGCGCGCTGGGCGGCGGGTTGAGTTCGCGCCTGTTCCAACAGATTCGGGAGACGAGGGGGCTCGCATACTCCGTCTACTCCAGTGTCGACACGTTCTCGGATTCGGGAGCTCTGTCGGTGTACGCCGCCTGTCTGCCGGAGCGGTTCGACGAGGTCGCCCAGGTGTCGTCGGACGTGCTGGCCGAGGTCGCGCGCGACGGGATCACGGAGACCGAGTGCCGAATCGCCAAGGGCTCGTTGCGAGGTGGCTTGGTGCTGGGTCTGGAGGACTCGGGGTCGCGGATGCACCGCATCGGACGCAGTGAACTCAACTTCGGTCAGCACCGAAGCATCGACGAGACCCTGGCGTTCATCGATGCGGTGACGCTCGACGAGGTGAACACCGTGGCGAAGCAGCTTCTGAACCGGCCCTACGGCGCCGCTGTGCTCGGTCCGCACAGATCGAAGAAGTCACTGCCGCAAGCACTTCGGGGCATCGCCGGTTGATGGTCCGATCGCGGCGCTGAAGTCACCGAACGCGCAGCGAGTCGTCGCGCCGAAGGACGAAGAAGTACGGCTCGGCCCGACCCCCGCAGATCCATCGCGCCGAGCACTCGGTCGTCGTCGAGCCTGCGGAACGCTGGTACCCAATTCAGCGGCAGGCGCATTCGCCCAAGCCCCAAAATGCACATCGCCCGGCCGACACGGAGTCAGCCGGGCGATGGGTGAGACAGGTTCGTCAGGCGAGCAGCGCCGCAGGATCGGTGAACGGTAGGCCCAGGTCGGAGGCCACCTGCTCGGACACCAGTGCACCTTCGTGTGTCGAAAGGCCCTTGGCGAGTGAGGCGTCCGCGGCGCATGCCGCTTGCCAGCCCTTGTCGGCGAGCTTGAGCACGTACGGCATGGTCGCGTTGGTCAGGGCGAAGGTCGACGTCCGCGGCACCGCGCCGGGCATGTTGGCGACGCAGTAGAAGACGGTGTCGTGCACCGCGAATGTGGGGTCGTCGTGCGTGGTGGCATGTGAGTCTTCAAAGCAACCGCCCTGATCGATGGCGATGTCCACCAGGACGGCACCCGACTTCATCTGCGCCACGGTCGAATTGGTGACCAACTTGGGAGCCTTGGCGCCCGGCACCAGCACGGCGCCGATGACCAGGTCGGCCTGCTTGACCGCGTCCTCGAGCTCGAGCGTCGACGAGTAGCGGGTCTCGATGGCGCCGCCGTATTCGGCGTCGATCTTGCGCAGCGTGTTGACGTTGAGGTCGAACACGGTGACGTGTGCGCCCATGCCCCAGGCGACGGCAGCGGCGTTGTCGCCGGCCATGCCGCCACCGATCACCACGACTTTGGCCGGGGCGACGCCGGGGACGCCGCCCATCAGCACGCCGCGCCCGCCCTGCGTGCGCATCAGGTGGTATGCACCGACCTGTGCGGCCAGGCGGCCCGCGACCTCACTCATCGGCGCCAGCAGGGGGAGGGCGCCGTCGACGGTTTGCACGGTCTCGTAGGCAATTGACGTGGTTCCCGAGGCCATCAGCGCATCGGTGCAGGGCCGCGATGCGGCCAGGTGCAGGTACGTGAAGAGGGTTTGCCCCTTGCGCATCCGGCTGTACTCGGCCTCGATGGGCTCCTTGACCTTGAGCAGGAGGTCGGCGTCAGCCCAGACGGCGTCTGCCGTTTCGACCATCTGCGCGCCGGCGGCCTTGAAGTCGCTGTCGGAGATCGCCGAGCCGGTTCCCGCGCCGGCCTGGACGAGCACCTCGTGACCACGGCGGGTCAACTCGGCGACACCGGCCGGGGTGATGGCCACCCGGTACTCGTTGTTCTTGATCTCGGTCGGGATTCCGACGCGCATGACCGCTCCTCAGTTCGTGTTCCAGTTGGACTAAATTGTGAAGAAGGTTCGGTGGGATCACAACTACTTCGATGAAAATTCGCTAGGGTGAGGAGATGTCAGAACGATCTTCGAGGGCGATTGCCCCCAGCTTGGCGTCGCCGAAGAATGTTCGACCCGCCGACCTCGATGACACCGACAGGCGCATTCTTACCGCGCTCCACGGTGACGCCCGGATGCCCAACAGCGCGCTGGCGGACCTGGTCGGGATCGCGCCGTCCACCTGCCATGGGCGGGTGCGACGGCTCCAGGACATCGGCGTCATCCGTGGTTTCTACGCCGACATCGATCCTGCCTCGATCGGCCTGTCGCTACAGGCAATGATCTCGGTCAGCCTGCAGGCTAATGCGCGTAGCAAGATCGGCACCTTCATCGAGCACATCCGCAAGAGGCCCCAGGTCATGGACGTCTACTTCCTCGCGGGCGCCGACGACTTCATCCTTCACGTCGCAGCCCGCGACACCGACGACCTCCGCTCGTTCGTGGTGGAGAACCTCAATGCCGACGCCGACGTGGCAGGCACGCAGACGTCGCTGATCTTCGAACATCTGCGCGGAGCGTCGCCGCTGTGACGGTCTATGACTTGTACGGTGTGCCGCCGGATCGGTTCCTGGCGCGTCGCAAGGAACTCGTGGCCGCGGCCAAGAGGCGCGGTGACGTCGATGCCGCGAAGTCGGTCGGTGCCGCACGAAGGCCGACGGCGGCGGCCTGGGTGGTGAACCTCCTCGTGCGCCGTGACGAGACTGCCAGTGCTCGTTTGAGCGATCTCGGTGAGAACCTTCGTGCTGCACATGCAGCGATGGACGGGCCGCGCATCCGGGAGCTGACGGGGGTGCAACGCAAGCTCATCGACGGTCTGGTTCGAGCGGGTCTGACGGCAGCTGGATATGTCGACCCATCAGCGGCATTGCGCAACGACGTGACGGACACTCTGCAAGCGGCGGTCGCCGATCCCGACGTCCTGGCGCGGCTGGGTCGCTTGGAGAAGGCCGAACGATGGTCGGGCTTCGGTGAATTTGGTTCGGTTACGGCGGTGGGGCCGATATCGAAATCGAAGTCGAAGCCCATGAAGGAGTCCACCAAGAAGACCGAGCCACCCCAAGCGGACCTGGATGCTGCCAGGGGCCGCGTGGACGCTGCACGGGCCGACGCGGCGGTGGCGCAGGAGGCCGCCGCCGCGGCCACCGAGGCGCTGTCCGAACGAACGGCGACATTCGCGGCTGCGCGACGACGTTACGAGAAGCTGCTCGCGTCGCTCGACGCAGCGGAGCAAGCAATGAACGCAGCCGAGGAACAATTGGCGGCGGCCGGCCAGAACTCGCAGGAGGCGGCCGATCGGTTGGATGCGGCGATGTCCGTCGCCGCAGTCGCCGAAGCCGAGCTCGCAAGGCTTGACCCACCCGCTGACATGTCGAGATAGCGCTGGCAGTCGAGTCTGCCGCAGAATTCGACTGCCAGCGCTATCTCGATGTGGCGTTTCGGACTCAGCGATTGGCCGCCAGCACCGATAGCAGTTCGTAGCCGACGTGCGCCGCGGCGATGCCGGTGATCTCGGCGTGGTCGTAGGCGGGCGATACTTCGACGATGTCCGCACCGACGACGTTGAGTCCGACGAGTCCGCGCAATGTGTTCAGTAGTTCGCGCGAGGTCATGCCGCCGGCCTCCGGCGTCCCGGTGCCGGGAGCGTGCGCAGGATCGAGCACGTCGATGTCGACCGAGACGTATACGGGACCGCCGTCCAGTCGCGCCCGCATCCGGTCGACGATGCTCTTCACGCCGTCGAATTCATAGTCGTCGGAACGGATCACCTGAAAGCCGAGTACGGCGTCGTCCTCCAGGTCCTGCTTGCTGTACAGCGGGCCGCGAATACCGATGTGCTGCGAGCGCTCCATGTCGATGAGGCCTTCCTCGCTGGCCCGTCGGAATGGCGTGCCATGCGTGTAGGGCGCGCCGAAGTAGGTGTCCCAGGTGTCGAGGTGGGCGTCGAAGTGCAGCACGGCGATTTGGCCGTGGTCGCGTGCCAGCGACCGCAGGATCGGCAGCGCGATGGTGTGGTCGCCACCAATGGTGAGGACCGTGGAGCCGTCCTTGCGAAGGTCGGTGATCGACGAGTCGATCGTGGCGATCGCGTCCTCGATGTCGAAGGGATTGACCGCGATGTCCCCGCAGTCGGCGACCTGCTGGGTGCAGAACGGCGCTACGTCCAGCGCGGGGTTGTACGGCCGCAACAACTTCGACGCGGCCCGCACGTGGCTTGGTCCGAAGCGGGCGCCCGGCCGATAGGACACTCCGCTGTCGAACGGAATGCCGACGATGCAGACGTCGGCATCGGTGACCTGGTCGATGCGGGGCAGGCGGGCGAACGTCGCCGGGTCGGTGTACCGGGGCACGCGGCTGGCATCGGGCGGTCCAATGGGTTTGGTACTCAACGGTTATCCTCCTCGGCGACAGTCGTGGAGATGTCCTGCGCGCTCGCGGGATCGGCGACGTCGCGACTGGCCTCGATGAACGCGAGCTCGCTCGACACGTCCAGCGATCTGGTGACCGCGAGGTAGACGACGCCCGACACCAGCAGGCCCACGATGAAGGCGATGTCGACCTCGCCGAGCGCCTCGGCGGCAGGTCCGACGAAGAACGGCAGGTCGACGAAGGGAATCTCGGCGAGGACGCCTGCCGAGAACGCGACCAGCCCGCGCCACGACCACGCCCCGTAGATTCCGTTGGGGGTGAACAGATCTGCGATCGCGTAGTGACCGCGGCGGACGAAGAAGTAGTCGGTCAGGTTGACGGCGGTCCACGGCGCCAGCAGGTACAGCATGATCAGCAGCGTGGTGTTGAGCGCCGTGGTCGCATTCGACAGCAACAAGCTCATCACCAGCCAGGCGACCGCCAGCACCACGATGGTCATAACCCGCAGGTTTCGCGTCGGCTTGACCGACTTCAAGGAGTCCAGGCCCGTGACCACGGTCAGCATCCCGCTGTAGGCGTTCAAGCCCATCGTCGCCACCAGCACCAATGTCGACACCACCGCCAGCACGCTCCCCAGGTAGGAGAACGTGTCGTTGCCCGTCTGATTGATGCCTGCCAGCGCGTCGCTCGCACCGAGATAGGTGGCCATCCACGCGCCGAGTGGGATCAACCATGCGGGCGACGCCGAGGCGCCGACGAACACCGAGGCGATGATGGCGGAGGGCTTGGTGTTGCGAGGCAGATAGCGGCTGTAGTCCGAGACGTACGGCGCATAGGTGATGTTGTAAGACGCCGCAACGCTGAACTGCACCAGGAACGCGACGAAGGTGAAACCGCCCGGGGTGGAGACTGTTCCCGTCACGCCACCGAACAGGACTCCACAGGTCAGGACGATCCACAGGGGTAGCGAGACCCAGAACAACACCCGAAACGTCTTGTGCAGCAGGTCGTGTCCGAAGATTGCGACGAGAGCCGCGACGACGGTGATGACGACCGCCACGACGACGGGATTCCACCCGAAGATGGACTGCAGGCCGGACTTGATGATGACGACGTCGACGACGTTGAAGCCGACGAAGGTGAACAGGGTGCCGATCAGTGGCAGCAGCACGCCGCGGTAGCCGAACTGCGCCCTCGACTGAATCATCTGGGGAAGGCCGAGCACCGGACCCTGCGTGGCGTGGAACGCCATGAACAGCGTGCCGAACGCGATGCCTGCAATGCCCGCGACGATCGTCCACCACAACGACAGCCCGAGGCTCGGGCCGACGAAGCCGAGGGCGAGGGTGAACGGCTGGAAGTTGCCGACGAACCAGAACGGGCCCTGGTGCGACACCTTGCCGTGACGCTCGTCGTCGGGGACGTAGTCGATGGATCGGGTCTCGATCATCGACCCGGCGCGATTTCCGTCGGCCACGGGGGTGGGGGATGACATCTGTGCTCCTGAGGGAGTTGGTGTGTTGCCTGTCACCATGCCCCGGAGGTCGTTCGCCCACTATGGCCAAATTGTTCAATCTGCCTATTATGATTGGGCGAAATGTACATAACCACTGGTGAGCCATGATCACCGTCGGCGACGTCGTGGCCGATCGGTCGCTGAATCTGCAGCTGGCTGCCGGTGCCGACGGACTCGGCCGCGAAGTCACGTCCGCCCACGTATCGGAGCTGACGTCACCGGGTGACTGGTTGCGCGGCGGCGAACTGCTCATGACCGTCGGGCTGTTGTTGCCGATGAAGCAGCCCGAGTGCCAGGCCTACCTGTCCGAATGCGCAGCTGCGGGGGTCGCGGGCGTGGCGCTCGGCCTCGGGCACGGTTTGCCGTATCAGGAGTGCCCCGACGCTCTGCGTGCCGCGGCGCAGGAGATCGGCGTCCCGCTTCTGATGGTGCCAGACGAGACACCGTTCATCGCCGTCACCAAATGGGTGTTCGAGACCATCGCCACGCAGGAACGACGAGACCTTCAGGCCGCGATGGAGATCAATCGTCGGCTGACGGCCGTCGCGACGAGTGCTGCGCCCTTGCAGGCACTTCTGGCGGCCTGGGCGGAAGCAAGTGACACCCCGTGCGTGGTCTGCGACAGCGGTGGAGGACTCATGGCGGCGACACCGGGCACCGACGCCGAGGTGCTCGAACAGGCGTGCCGAATCCCGTTTCACCCGCACGCAGCGGGCGGCGGGTGGTCGATGGTGGGCGACTTCGAGGTGCACACCGTCGGGGCCGAGATGCCGCTCGCCTACGTCGTGCTGGGCGCCGACATGAACGTCACGTCCAGGAGTTCGTCGACGGTGCTGATATCCCTCGTCGCGTTGGACATCGAGCGGCGCAACCTCTCCGATCAACCTGAGCGACGACGACGAGGCCAGGTCTTCGCGCAACTGTTACGACCGGGCATGAAACACGAACGCGCGCGACACCTCGCAGCCAGCGTCGATTTGTCGGGGGAGCACTACCAGGTGGCGGTGATCGCCTCGGAGGACGCGGATGCGCTCGCGTTCCGGATGCATCTGGGTCTGGACGGGGGGCTGGTGCGGGTGCAGGGTGCGACGGTGGAGATCGCGCATGGTGATCCAGCGACGTTGATGGACGCCCTCATCGCGCACGCGACGGGTCTGCCTGCGGGTATCGGCGCCCCCACCGCGCCGGAGACGCTGGCGGTATCAGCGATGCAGGCCCGCTCGCTACTCCCGATCAGTGAGCACCTCGGACGTGTCGTCACCGCTAGTGAGGGGGAGACGGTGTCGCTGCTGCTCGCGTTGGGCACGCCGGAGGTAATTCGTGGCTTCTCGAACGCGGTACTCGCGCCGCTGGACCACCTGGACCCGCGCGACAGGTTGGAACTGTTGCGCACTCTCGAGCAGTGGCTGAGGGCCAACGGTGCCTGGGATCCGGCTGCGCATCGGCTTTCGTTGCACCGCAACACCGTTCGGAACCGAATCGATCGCATCGCAGCGTTGACGGGCAGACGCCTCGACGATGGTGACGACCGGATGGAGCTGTGGCTGGCACTGAAGGCCAGGGCGGCGCTCCCGCAGTAACCCCCGTCTCCGCGGGCGTGCGCGTTCGGTCGCGCACCGCGGCGGTAGGCAGAACGCCCATTCTCATGGGGTTGGCGTCGGCCGGGCGAACTCGCGCAGCCAGGCGTACCACGCCACCATGCCCTCGCCCGTCCGCGCACTCACGGGCAGCACCAAGGCGTGGGGGTTGACCCGGTGCACGTGGTCGACGTAGGTGGTGACGTCGGCATCGAGGTGAGGCTCCAGGTCGATCTTGTTGAGCAGCACCACGTCCACCGAGCGGAACATCACCGGGTACTTCAGCGGCTTGTCCTCGCCCTCGGTGATCGAGTAGACCATCACCTTCGCGTGCTCACCGACGTCGAACTCGGCTGGGCACACCAGGTTCCCGACGTTCTCGACGATGACGAGATCCAGGGCGGTCAGATCGAGTCCGGTCAGGGCGCGGTTGACCATCGGGGCGTCAAGGTGACATTCGCCGCCGAAACCGTTGCTGGTGTTCAGAAGTGAGACCTGCGCACCACGTCCCGCCAACTTGGCGGCATCGAGATCGGTGGCGATGTCACCTTCGATGACGCCGACCGAAATGTCATCGCGCAGTTCGTCGAGCGTCGCGGCCAGGACGGTCGTCTTCCCAGACCCCGGTGAACTCATGAGGTTCAGGGCGCGAACACCGTTGGTCTCGAAGGCGGCTCGGTTGAAGTCGGCTCGGACGTCGTTCTCCGCGAAGATCGACTCGAGCACGTCGACCCGTTGGGATCCGGTGTCGTAGCCGCTGTGATCCCCGTGCTCGTGATCGTGCTCGTGGCTGTGTTCGGTGCCGTCGTCGTGACGATGAAACCTACCCATGTTCAGTACCTTTCGACGACGTGACGACTTCAACCTCGCCGACCTCGATGGACGTGACCATGAACTCCTCGCCGCGGATGACCTCCACGTCGGCGCTACCGCATCCGGGACAGGCAACCGAGAAGCGGGAAGCGATCTCCGCCTCCGCCCCGCACGACCGGCACGACACGGCGCCGGCGACCAGTTGCAGTTCCAGCTCGGCATCCTCCATGCCCGCGAAGTCCCGCACCAACGTCCAACAGAACGAGAGCGAGTCGGGCACCACCTGACGCAGCGCACCGACCTGGACGCGCACGACGTCCACGCGCCGCCCGGCGGCGTGAGACTTCACGACGCCGGCGATCGCTTGGCACAGTGACAGCTCATGCACGGCGAATCACCGCGGGTCCGAATTCGTCGTCGATGGTGCGCACACTATTCCTCGTCCGCCGGCTGTGAGGGCGGAACCGACATGAAGAAGTGATGACGAAAGTCCTTGTTTGATTGTTCTCGTCGCCGCGGGACTCCAGGTCTAGCCTGAAGTGACCAGGCCGTGTCTGCAGCCCATTCGACGCGGTTGGTGGCGCGGCTCGGGAGGCCCATGAAACGTGTTCGGCGTGCGCCCGTCACGGCGGTGCGGTCGAGGCTCGACATCACCGGGGTCGTTCAAGGTGTCGGGTTCCGTCCTGCTGTCGCTCGCATCGCCGACGCCCGTGGCGTCACCGGCTTCGTGTACAACGACTCGGGCTCGGTCCACTGCGAATTCGAAGGTGCCGCCGAGGAGGTCGACGGAGCTGTCGCCGACCTGCGCGACGCGCCACCGCCGATGGCGCGCATCGACACCATTCGGGTGACCGAGATTGCGCCGCAGGGCGACCGCGAGTTCTGCATCGTGGAGAGCACGTCCACCGGCGGCGCGCGCACGCTGGTGCCACCCGACATCGCGATGTGTGCCGACTGTCTGCGCGAGATGAACGACCCGGGCGACCGCCGGTACGGCCATCCGTTCATCACATGCACCAACTGCGGTCCGCGCTACACGGTCATCACCGATCTGCCCTACGACCGACCCGCCACGACGATGGCGGACCTGCCGATGTGCGAACGATGCGCCAGCGAGTACCGCGACCCCGGTGACCGTCGCTTTCACGCCCAAACGATCGCCTGCCCGGATTGCGGGCCAACCTTGACGTGGACGGGCCCCGGCGATGGCAAGGACCCGATCGCGGCGGCGGCCGCGATCATCGACGCCGGTGGCATCGTCGCGGTGAAGGGAATCGGCGGCTACCACCTGGCCTGCCGTGCGGATGCCGCCGGGGCGGTCGCCGAGTTGCGCCGTCGCAAATCGCGACCCGCCAAGCCCTTTGCGGTGATGGCTCCCCATCTGCCCGCGGCCCGTCGAATCGCCGAGATCTCCGACGCAGCCGCGGTGCTGCTGACGTCCCCGGCGGCCCCGATCGTCCTGGTTCCGGCACAACCTGGAGCAATGTCGGACCTCGTCGCCCCTGGCCTGCTGGACGTCGGGGTGATGCTGGCCTACTCGCCCATCCATCACCTGCTCTTCGAACGGCTGGGGTCGGCACCGCTCGTCATGACCTCTGCCAACGCAGGGGGATCGCCGATCGTCTTCCGTGGCGACGACCTCCACTGGATTGACGGGCTCGCCGACGGTGCGCTCACTCACGACCGCCCGATCCACGTGCCGTGCGAGGACTCGGTGGTGACCGTGGACGACCACGGCGCAACGCTGCCGCTTCGCCGGTCGCGTGGGTATGCGCCGCTGCCGGTGTCCGTTCCCGCACCCGAGGGTGAAGCCCCGGTGATCCTGGCGACCGGCGGCGACCTCAAGACCACGTTCTGCTTGATGGCCTCCGATGGGCACGCGCACATGTCAGCCCATCTCGGCGACATGGCCGATCCACGGACGCAGGCGTGCTTCTCAGCCGGGCTCGATCACCTGGCCCACATGACAGATCGGCGTCCCGGGCTGATCGCCTGCGACATGCACCCGGGATACGCGACCACCCGCTGGGCAAACCGCCGGGGCCAGCCGATGCTGCGGATACAGCACCACCACGCGCACGCCGTCTCGCTGCTCGCCGAGCACGGACGTCTCGGCAGCCCCATGCTGGCGGTGGCCTACGACGGCACCGGATACGGCACCGACGGAACCATCTGGGGCGGTGAGTTTCTGGCACTCGTCGACCCGTCGCGGTTCACGCGCATCGGGCATCTGGGGCCATTCGCCCTGCCGGGCGGGGATGGGGCAGCGCGCCAGCCCGCGCGCATCGCGCTCGACCTGATGTGGAGGGCAGGCATCGGCTGGGATGCCGACCTGGCTCCCGTCGCTCACGTCCGCGCGGAGGGCCGGCACGTGCTGGCTCAGCAGATCCCGCGGGGCGTTGGCTGCGTCTCGACGACCAGCATGGGGCGGCTGTTCGACGCGGTGTCCAGCCTCTTGGGCGTCTGCCAGGAGGTCACCTACGAGGGGCAGGCCGCGATCGAACTGGAGCAGTTGGCGCGGGTGGGACGGCCGGGGCCCCCGCGGATCGACTTCGCCCTTCACGAGGGTGTCATGGACCCGACGCCGGTCATCGTCGGGTTGGTGGACGGCATTCGTGCCGGAGTGGCGACCGCCACCCTGGCGGTGGCGTTCCACGACGCCGTCGTCCGCGCCACGGTTCGGGTCTCCGTCGAATACGCGCTCGCTACCGGGATTTCGACGATCGGCCTGACCGGCGGCGTCTTCGGCAATCGACTCCTGTTGGAAGGTATTCGAAACGGCCTGCAGGACCGCGGGCTCGAAGTGCTCACCCATCGCCTCGTCCCATGCAACGACGGTGGGCTGGCGTTGGGCCAGGCCGTCGTCGCGGCGGCATTGCAACGAACCCCGAGAGAAGAAGGAAGTGGCTTATGTGCCTCGGAATCCCCGGCAAGATAATCAAGATCTGGGACGAGTCGGGGACCAGAATGGCGACCGTCGACTTCGGCGGCACCACCAAGAAGGTCTGTCTGGCCTATCTTCCCGACCTCGAGATCGGTGAGTACACGATCGTCCACGCCGGTTTCGCGCTGAACCGCCTCGACGAGGAATCCGCCAACAACACCTTGAAGATGTTCGCCGACCTCGGCCTACTCGAAGAGGAGCTTGCGGGCGTCCAGGCCTCAGCCGCGGATGAACACAGGGAGCCCGCATGAAGTACCTCGACGAATTTCGCGATCCCGTCGCCGCCCGGGTACTTGTCGACCAGATCAAGCGTCGAGCCACCCGCACCTGGACCATCATGGAAGTCTGTGGGGGTCAGACCCATTCGATCATCCGCAACGGCATCGACCAGTTGCTCGGTGACGCCGTCGAATTCATCCACGGTCCCGGTTGCCCGGTATGCGTCACGCCGTTGGAGATGATCGACCGAGCGCTGGAGATCGCATCGCGCGACAACGTCATCTTCTGCTCGTTCGGCGACATGCTCCGCGTGCCCGGCAGTAAGCAGGATCTGTTCAGCGTGCGCGCACGCGGGGGTGACGTCCGCATCGTCTATTCCCCGCTGGACGCCACCCAGATCGCCGCCGACAACCCCGACAAGGACGTCGTGTTCTTCGGGGTCGGCTTCGAGACCACCGCACCGGCCAATGCCATGTCCGTGGTCCATGCCAAACGTTTGGGGTTGGAGAACTTCTATCTACTGGTGTCACACGTTCTGGTGCCACCTGCGATGACCGCCATCCTGTCCTCGCCCACCAACCGTGTGCAGGGGTTCTTGGGTGCCGGGCACGTGTGCACCGTGATGGGGACCTCCGAGTACGGCCCGCTGGTCGAGAAGTTCGGAGTACCCATCGTGGTGTCGGGCTTCGAACCGCTCGACCTGCTCGAGGGGGTGCGTCAACTCGTCGACCTACTCGAAGACGGCAAGGTCGAACTTCGGAACGCCTACCCGCGGGCGGTCAGCGATGCGGGCAACGTCGTCGCGCAGCAGACGTTGGACGACGTCTTCGTCGTCACCGACCGGCCGTGGCGCGGCATCGGCATGATTCCGAAGTCGGGGTGGACCCTGTCACCCCGCTACGCAGAGTTCGACGCGGAGAAGAAGTTCGGTGTCGGCCACATGCAGGTGCAGGAGTCGGCCGAGTGTCACAGCGGCGAGGTGTTGCAGGGCCTCATGAAACCCAACGAGTGTCCCGCGTTCGGCACGTCGTGCACGCCGCGCAGTCCGCTCGGTGCCACGATGGTGTCCAGTGAAGGTGCGTGCGCGGCGTATTACCAGTTCCGCAGGCTGGGCGTCACCGATCTGAGCGCGGCCAATGCCTGAGGTGACCATAGATCCGGCGGACTGGGTGTGTCCGCTACCGCTGCGGGAGACCAAGCGCATCATCATGGGTCATGGTGGCGGAGGCATCCTGTCCGAGGAACTCATCGAGAACCTGTTCCTGCCCGCGTTCGGCTCGGGGTCAGGGGCCGGTGGGCCGTCGCGGGACTCGGCGGTACTGACCGTGCCCGCCGGACGGATAGCGCTGTCCACCGACTCCTACGTGGTTCAGCCGCTGTTCTTTCCCGGCGGCAACATCGGGGATCTGGCCGTCAACGGGACCATCAACGACCTCGCGATGAGCGGGGCTCAACCCCTTGGTTTGACGGCCGGGTTCATCCTCGAAGAGGGGCTCGAGTTGGAGCTGCTCGGACGCATCGCCCAGACGATGGGCAAGGCGGCTGACCACGCAGGTGTCGGGATCGTCACCGGTGACACCAAGGTGGTCGGAAAGGGCAGTGCCGATCAGCTTTTCGTCAACACCGCTGGTGTCGGGGTGATTCCGGACGGCGTGGACATCGGACCGGACCGGGTGCGGCCCGGGGACGACGTCGTCGTGTCGGGCAACGTCGGTGAGCATGGCGTCGCCATCATGAGTGTCCGCGAGGGAATCGACTTCGGCACGGTCGTCACCACCGACAGCGCTCCGCTACACGGACTGGTCGCCGCGATGCTGGCAGCCGACGGCCTCACCGGTACCAGAGGAGGTCGAATCCACGCGCTGCGTGATCCCACCCGTGGCGGTCTGGTCGCGTCCGTCGTCGAGATCGCCAGATCGGCAGGTGTCGGGATCGCGCTCGACGAGGGTGCGATTCCCGTGCCGGAGGCGGTCGCCTCGGCGTGCGGCTTCCTGGGTTTGGATCCGCTTCAGGTGGCGAACGAGGGAAAGTTGGTGGCGTTCGTCGACCCCGCCGCGACCGAAGCAGTCCTCGCAGCGATGCGCCAACACCCCGAGGGTGCGGGCGCCGCCGTCATTGGCCGGGTGGTCGCCGAACACCCCGGCATGGCGGTGGGGCGGACGTCGTTCGGCACCACGCGGGTGATCGAACGCGAACTGGGCGAACAGCTTCCGCGCATCTGCTGAGGCCTATCGGCGCAGGGTCTGCGACGGCGACTCGCCCCACCGCTTGCGGTACTCGCCGCCAAAGCTGCCAAGGTGGTGGAATCCCCAACGCTCGGCGACGGCGGTCACGGTGATGCCGTCGGCGGGGGTGGCGTCCATGAGCTCTTCGTGGACTCGCTCCAGGCGGCGTTCGCGCAGGTATGTCATCGGTGTCATGCCGAGTTGTTCGTGGAATCCGTGTTGCACGGCGCGCACACTCATGTGCACCGCATCGGCCACCGAATGCATGGTGATGTGCTCGGCCAGGTGGTCGTCGAGGTAATCGATCGCTGCCTGTACCACCGCGCCACGCTTGTCCGCGCGCACGGGCGAGGTGAACTCCGCGTAGTGGTTGGAGGGCTGCAGGTGCAGCAGGCTGCTCATCACGAGATCCTCGACGGCGCCGATGCCCTGCCCGCGTGCCACCAGCGAACCGGCGTGGAACACCTCGGTGTGGATCAGTTGCACGGCAGCATGCCAACGCATCGCGGCTTCGCTGGTGAGGTCGAACTCGGGTTCGAATGCCAACGGATGCTGGAGGCTGCGGCCAATGACCCGGGTGAGGTAGGCGGCCATCGCCGGCTCCTCGATCCGGATGACCAGCTGAGGCGAGTCCAGATCGAGACGCATCGTCAGGGATTCGCCGGGGGTGCTCACCAACGAACAGATGCTGTTGGCCTCGAAGGTCTTTCCCCGATGGCTGGCAAGTGCGCTGCCGTTCATCGGCATGTGTACGGCGAAGTAGTCTCCGTGCCGCGGGATGTCGATCACGGCGGGCACGTGCAGGTCGAAGTACAGCATGCTGACATTGCGCAGCCGCACGCCGTGCATGCCGGCGGCGAAACCATCCAGGTGTTCGTCGGCGACGCGAAGCGTCAAGGGCGACAACGCCTGGCCGATCAACTTGGCGGCCTCGCGAACGTCCTCGCTGTAGAAGACCTCGTTGCTGGTGAGCGCAGGCGGTACCCCGCGCGACCTGACCTTTCGGCGTACCGGATCGTCGGTATGGCTGACGTCGATGAAGCCGAGGCGTCTCAGTCGCGACATGGCCATCCTCCGCGGGAGGTGGCGGGCATAAGCTCAGCCTCGCCTAAGTCATCGACCACGTTCATGCCCTTGCGGCTCAATCTCGCTGCGCACCAGCGCATTGAAGTGTGCGCAATCCTGACAATATCTGCGTAATGGCGATAGGCGCAGCCACTTCAGAGAGCTAGCTTGTGAGCAGGGCCACATCTGAGGCACGGAGGCGCAATGACAGCAAACGTTCGGGCTCTGGAATTGTCACCGGCTGACCAGCTTCGCGAGAAGTTGGACGACCCGCGGGTGGCGGAATCGCTCAACAGTTTGCTCGAACACGCAGACCTGCTGGCGATCCTGGTCTCGGGCCTCGACGGACTGGTCCGGCGCAGTGACACGCTCAGCGACAACATCACGTCGGCAATCGGTGAGTTCAAGGGGGAGGCCAAGGGGTCCGTTCCCTCCATGGAGTCGATGAAGGAGATGGTCGGAGGTCTTGCACAGAGCCTGGGGCCGCTCTTCTTCTCGCTCGTCGGGGCCGCACCCGCGATCAACGAGTTACTGGCGAAACTCTCCGATCCGGAGGCTACCAAGGTGATCGGGAAGCTTGGCGACGCGCTCGTCGAGGGCAAGGCGGCTGCCGACCAAAACCGAAATGGCTCAAAGGGTTTCTTCGGCATCCTTCGGACGGCCAAGGATCCCGACGTAGCGCGCGGTGTTGGATTCCTACTACAGGTGGCGAAGTCCTTCGGCAGACAGCTCAGATGACATTCAGCTCAGCAGATTGACCACGATCAACGAAGGCGTCGGCGACGTCGCCGC
The DNA here is from genome assembly GCF_006439015.1 of Mycolicibacterium hodleri. Lineage (GTDB taxonomy): Bacteria > Actinomycetota > Actinomycetes > Mycobacteriales > Mycobacteriaceae > Mycobacterium > Mycobacterium hodleri_A. Next base: position 751,456 of record NZ_RCZG01000001.1, read on the forward strand.
CGAGAGGAGTTCGGAATGGCTTCGGTTCTGTGGTTTCAGGGAGGCGCGTGCAGCGGTAACACCATGTCGTTTCTCAACGCCGACGAGCCCAACGTCGTCGACCTGATCGTCGACTTCGGGCTTGACCTCATCTGGCACCCCTCGCTCGGACTCGAGCTGGGCAAGAACGCCCAGAAGGTGTTCAACGACTGTGCGAGCGGCGAACGGCCACTTGACATCTTCGTCTTCGAAGGCACGGTCATGGAGGCTTATGACGGACGCACCGATATGTTCGCCGATCGCCCGATGAAGGACTGGGTGACCGAGTTGGCCGGTGCCGCGCAGATCGTCGTGGCGATTGGTGACTGTGCCTGCTGGGGCGGCATCCCGGCGATGGAGCCGAATCCGTCGGGTTCGACAGGGCTGCAGTTCCACAAGCGCGGCAAGGGCGGTTTCCTGGGGGCGGACTTCAAGTCGAAGATGGGACTGCCGGTCATCAACATTCCGGGCTGCCCGGCGCACCCCGACTGGATCACTCAGATCCTCGTCGCGCTGGCCACCGGCCGCGCAGGCGATCTGACGCTCGACGAACTGCACCGACCCGAGACGTTCTTCAAGACGTTCACTCAAACCGGTTGTACCCGTGTGCAGTTCTTTGAGTACAAGCAGTCGACGATGTCCTTCGGCGAGGGCACGCGTACGGGCTGCCTGTTCTACGAGTTCGGTTGCCGCGGGCCGATGACGCACTCGCCCTGCAACCGCATCCTGTGGAACCGGCAGTCCTCCAAGACCCGTGCCGGAATGCCCTGCCTGGGGTGCACCGAGCCCGAGTTCCCGCACTTCGACCTTGCCCCCGGAACGGTGTTCAAGACGCAGAAGGTAAGCGGCATCATCCCGAAGGAAGTCCCGGAGGGCACCGACCACCTGACCTACATGGCACACGCTGCGGCCGCCCGCATCGCCGCCCCGCAGTGGTCGAAGGAAGACATGTTCGTGGTCTAGCCGTGCGAAACACCGCTTGCCGCACCACTCGCCCCATCGGAAGGACCCCACAATGACCGCACTCGACCTCTACGTCAGCCCTCTTGGCCGAGTCGAGGGTGATCTCGACGTCCGAGTCACCATCGAGGATGGCATCGTCACCTCCGCCTGGACCGAGGCCGCGATGTTCCGCGGCTTCGAGATCATCCTGCGCGGCAAGGACCCTCAGGCCGGACTGGTCGTATGTCCGCGCATCTGCGGTATCTGCGGCGGTAGCCACCTCTACAAGTCCGCGTATGCGCTCGACACGGCGTGGGCGACGCACATGCCGCACAACGCCACGCTGGTGCGCAACATCTGCCAGGCCGCCGAGACGCTGCAGTCGATCCCGCGCTATTTCTATGCTCTGTTCGCCATCGACCTGACCAACAAGAACTATGCGAAGTCGCCGCTGTACGCCGAGGCAGTACGCCGGTTCGCACCCTACGTCGGGACGAGTTACCAACCGGGCGTGGTGCTTTCCGGCAAGCCCGTCGAGGTCTATGCGATCTTCGGCGGCCAGTGGCCGCACTCCAGCTTCATGGTCCCGGGCGGTGTGATGTGCGCGCCAACGCTGTCTGACGTGACGCGATCCATCGCGATCCTCGAACACTGGAAGGACGCTTGGCTGGAAGGTCAGTGGCTGGGCTGCAGCGTCGACCGTTGGCTCGAGGTGAAGACCTGGGAGGACATGCTCGCCTGGGTCGACGAAAACGAGTCGCAGTACAACAGTGACTGTGGATTCTTCATCCGCTACTGCCTGGACGTCGGACTCGACAAGTACGGGCAGGGTGTCGGCAACTACTTCGCCACTGGCACCTACTTCGACCCTGCGCTGTACGAAAACCCGACCATCGACGGTCGCAACGACGCGTTGATCGGGCGTTCGGGGATCTACTCGAAGGGCGAGTGGCACGCATTCGACCAGGCCAAGGTTCGCGAGGACGTCACGCATTCCTTCTACGAGGGCAGTCAACCGCTGCACCCCTTCGACGGCGAGACCATCCCCATCGACCCGGAGGCCGGCCGCAAACAGGGCAAGTACAGCTGGGCGAAGTCTCCGCGCTACGACATCGGCGGCGGTCTCGGCAACGTTCCGCTCGAGGCGGGTCCGTTGGCCCGGCGGATGGCGGCGGGCGGGCCAAACGCCCTGCCGCATCAGGACAATGACCCGCTGTTCCCCAACCTCTACAACTCGATAGGCCCTAGCGTGTTCGTCCGCCAGATGGCGCGCATGCACGAGGCGCCGAAGTACTACAAGTGGGCGCGCCAATGGCTCGACGACCTCGATCTGAAGGAAAGCTTCTACACCAAGCCCACCGAACACGCCGAGGGCAAGGGCTTCGGAGCGACCGAGGCCGCGCGAGGTGCGCTGGCAGACTGGATCGTCATCGAGAACTCCAAGATCAAGAACTACCAGGTGGTGACGCCCACGGCATGGAACATCGGGCCGCGCGACGGCTCGGACGTTCTCGGTCCCATCGAACAGGCGCTTGTCGGATCGCCGATCGTCGACGCCGAAGATCCGGTCGAATTGGGCCACGTCGCACGCAGTTTCGACTCCTGCCTGGTCTGCACCGTGCACGCCTATGACGGCAAGTCCGGAAAAGAGCTGTCCAAGTTCGTCATCAACGGAATGGTGTGATCCTGACGTCTATGCAGGCCGCTTCCGAGCCGGGCCAGGTCGACCTCGAGCCACCCGGCTGCAAGGTGCTGGTCGTCGGCTGCGGCAACCTGCTGCGTGGCGATGACGGCGTCGGACCCGTTCTGGTGCGCCATCTCTGGGAGCTCGGGGTTCCGGACGGGGCCCAGATGGTGGACGGTGGCACGGCCGGGATGGACACCGCGTTCCGGATGCGGGGCGCAGACCGGGTCGTCATCGTCGACGCGGCGGCCACGGGATCCGAGCCGGGCACCGTGTACCGCGTCCCGGGGGAGGAGTTCGCCGAACTGCCACCTCTGCAGGGGCTGCACACCCATTCGTTCCGGTGGGACCACGCCATCGCCTTCGCGCGGTGGGCCCTCGGTGACGCGTGCCCCACCGACATCACGGTCTTCCTGATCGAGGTGGCCGGGGTCGACTTCGGCGCCGAGCTGTCCGAGCCGGTGACGGCCGGGATGCACACCGTCATCGAGGTCATCGAGCGCGATTTCTTGGCCCCGCTGCGACCGGCAAAGGTCGCCGAGGTGACGGTCGAGTTCACCGATGACGGATACGTCCGCCTGGACGCTGCCCTGGCGGCGAGCAGGTTCGCCTCCGATGCGGTCGCGGCCGTCGTGCGCGACGACGACTTTCTGCTGATACCCCTTCGTGGTCCCCGCAGCGGCGGCCTGCTGCTCAAACAGCGCAATCCGGCGGGGGACCGAAGTGCGCTGATTCACGAAGTGCTCTACGGCCGCATTCCGGTGGGTGTGCGGCGTGCCTTCTGGGATGACGAGCAGGGTGCCCTGCGGGTCCCGTTGGACCCCACGAGTTGATTTCCGTCATGGAGCCTGACGTCCCCAGTCGGCCGCCGACCGTGATTCCGGCCAAGGGGTCCGCCGAGGAGGCACATGCCGTCGACGCGGTGGTAGTCGAGGAGCGCGGACAGTTCGCCGTCGACGTCGTCGTGGTCTTCACCGACGGAGTCGTGCGCAAGCGAATCAACACCCACCGCACCCGTCGGCGCGCCGAATTGGCGGCAAGTTTGATCAAACGCGCCGCCGAGCGCGATCTGAAGGGTCCACTGAACGGATGACGAAAATGGGAGGGCCGTGACCGAGACTGCGATCGCCGAGACTTCGGCGGCCGAGGACGAATCTGTCGAGCCGGACCTTGCCCCGCTGCGTCCGCAACCCCTCGGTGCGTTCGGACTCCCCTTGGGTTACCTCCTGATCCCCGCCGGTGAGGACACCGAGTCTGCGCGTAGGGCACTCCTCACCGGATGCATCCCTGACGAGTGGCCGCTGCGGCTGACCCCGCATCGCCATGCGCTCGCAGGCGACCGCGACGCCGCGCTGGCAGCACTCGACGCGCTCGACGTGCACGACCCGATCACCCGCTACAACCGCTTCGTGTTGAACTCCGACCTGGAGGACGCCGACGACCTTCGATCGGTGCTCGGCGAGTTCGCCCCGCTGGTCGACCTGGTCTCCTTTGCGCTCGGGCGAATCGATGCGCCGCCAGGGGTGGGTGACGCCGACCGCGAGATGGCCGCGATCCTGCTCGGTGCGACCGCCAGCCACGTGCTCGCCGACGATCCCGCCGCGGCAGTCGCCCTGCTCGACTCGGCGGTCGATGCCGCCCGTGTCGTGTCGAGACCGCTCGCAGGCAGTCTGCTCGGTGCCTCCGCATCGATCTTCATCGAAACCGGTGATCCCGGTGAAGCGCACGAGCGCATCGAGAATGCGCTGCGTCTGCTCGCCGACGCCGACGGCCTGCGCGTCGAACGCGCCGAACTTCACCTGACTGCCGCCGGCTTGTTGCACGAACAGACGCACGACAACCCGGGGCTCATCGCGCAAGCCATCCCGCACTACCACTCGGCACTGCAGTTGGTGCAACGCGAGGACGCGCCGCTGCTCTGGGCGTCTGCCCACGCGAACCTCGCGACCGCCTACCTGACCATGCCGATGGTCGAGGCCTCGGGGCAGCTGCGGCTGGGTGTCGCGTCGCAGTCGTTGCGGTCGGCGTTGACGGTCTACACCCGTGAGGACCATCCCGAGCAATGGGCGAGTGTCCAACTGAACCTTGCCAATTCGCTCGTCTATACGCCGTCCAAGCATCAGGCCGACAACCTGGTCGAGGCCGTAGAACTCTACGAGGCGGTCCTCGAGGCGCGCGACCGCAACAGCGATCCGCTGGGGCGGGCCCGCGTGCTGGCGAACCAGGGCAATGTGCTGGCGCATCTGGGTGCGTTCAGGGATGCGAAGGCCAAGCTGTACGAGGCACGGTCGCTTTTCGAGGAACTGGGTGACGACGAATCAGTCCGCGCCGTGCGCGGTGTTCTCGACGAAGTCGCCAGACAGATCACGCTGAACCGAACCGAGGCACCATGACCGCGATCGCCGACCACGCAAAATCCGCTTCAGCGTCGAACGAGGAGCCGGGGTTCGAGCAGCTGGCCAAGCGTGTCGACGACGCGATGCGTGCGCTGGCCGGCTTGGACCCGATGTCGCGTGCCATCGCCGAGGAGGTCAAGGCCTCCGTCGAGGCGATCCACCGCGCCGGTCTGGTGTCCATCGTGCGCCGGCTGAAGGCCGAGGACGCCACCCGCGAGGCACTGTTCGACCTCGTCGACGACCCGGTGGTGCACCTGCTGCTGTCCCTTCACGAGATCGTCCGACCCGACCCGATGACGTTGGCGAATCGTGTGCTGACCGACGTACGTCCGCAGTTGCAAAGTCACGGAGGCGATGTCGCGCTGGTGCGCATCGAGGACGGCACGGCGTTCGTGCGGCTTGAGGGCGCCTGCAACGGCTGCTCGATGTCGTCTGTGACTCTTCGCAACCTCGTCGAGACCGCGTTGACGGCAGACGTCCCCGGGGTGAGCGCCGTCGAGGTGCTACCCAATGAGCCGTCGCCGACGCTGATCTCGGTGGAGTCGTTGACCATCGGCCTCAACCCCGCGACCGAGGGTTGGGTGTGCGTCGGCTCGGCGGGTGAGCTTCCGGACGGCGGCATCACGCCCAAGAGTGTGACGGCCGCCAATGGTGACTATGCCGAGGTCATCGTCGTCAACGTCGAGAACAAGCTGACGGCCTATCGCAACGAATGTGCGCACGAGGCACTGCCTTTGGACAACGCGATCCTCGACGTCGCAAACGGCACGCTGACGTGCCCGTGGCACGGTTTCTGCTATGACGCGACGTCCGGCGAGTGCCTCACGGCGCCAGGTGCCCAGTTGGAGCAGCTTCCCCTGCGGGTCGACAAGGGTGACGTCTGGGTCCGGATCGTCTCGTGAGCCGGTACACCGTCCGCATGAACGTGAGCGGACGACCGGATCGGGTGGACGTCGCACCCGAGGTGGACCTCAGCGGTGGGTGGGCCCCCGAGCTGTGGCTGGGCGCCCCCGCGCCCGGCGGGTTGGCGCTGCCGCCGGCCAGCCCCACGATGGCGTGGATGTACTCTCCGCGTGGGGTGTTCCTCGGCGAGAATCACGTCATCGTCGCCGATTCCGGCAACCACCGGGTACTCATCTGGCATGGCAGGCCCACGGCCGACGAGCAACCTGCCGAGGTGGTTCTCGGTCAGCCCGACGGCACCACCGAAGGGCGTGCGGCGAATGGGCGCGGACCCGAGCGGGGCATGAATCTGCCGACCGGGGTGCTCGTGCACGAGGGTCGACTGATCGTCGCCGACGCCTGGCACCACCGCATTCTGGTGTGGGACGAGGTCCCGGTGCTCGACGACACTCCTCCGGATCACGTTCTTGGACAACCCGATCCGAACAGTGTCCTTCCCAATCAGGGTGGGGAGTGCTCGGCGTCGACGTTCTACTGGCCGTTCGGCATCGCCATCGTCGGGTCCCGGTTCTGGGTCGCCGACACCGGCAATCGTCGGGTGCTCGGCTGGGACGGTGGGATCCCGACGCCCGGACGAGCCGCCGACGTGGTCCTGGGTCAGCCAGACGCAATGCATCGAGAGGAGAATCGAGGCGGTGATGCCGGCCCGGCGAGCTTCCGCTGGCCGCACGACATCACGGGAACCGACGACCTGCTCCTGGTGGCCGACGCCGGTGACCATCGGATACTCGGGTGGTCTCCGCATCCCGACGTCGATGGACCGGCCGACACGGTGATCGGTCAGTCGGACTTCACGACGTCGACGGAGTGGCCGTACGGCCCGCACACCGGTGATCGGTTCCGGTTCCCCTACGCCGTCGGCCTCGACGGCGACCGGTTGGCCATCGCCGACACCGCCAACAATCGGATTCTGCTGTGGGACGACGTGCCCCTGGACGGCCGTGCCGCCGACTACGTGCTGGCTCAACCAGACTTCGGCTCCAACGGCGAGAATCGGTGGACGTCCGTGCAGCGGGATACGCTCTGCTGGCCGTACGGCATATCGCTGTGCGGCGACCGACTGGCGGTCTCCGACTCCGGCAACAATCGGGTCGTGATCTGGAAGCGTTCGTGAGGACCACTCGATGAGGCCACGGATCGTCCAGACAGACGGGCAGATCGGCTTTTACTGGGCTACCCCGACGGGCGCGCCGACGTCACTGCAAGCACTCGTCGCCGCGGACGACGAGCCTGATCGTCTGGTGGCCACGCATCTGGAGGCCATCGACGATTCGCTGATCATCGCCGCCGAGCGGTTCGGTGAGATCCTCGGCGGGGGGCGGCGGCCTGCGCCCGATGAACGCGAGGACCTGCTCGATCTGCACCGCGCGCTAGACCGGTTGTGCTTCGAATTTGCGGCTGCCCTCGAGCGCACGGGCCTCTCAGCCGACCTGAGGGCAGGCAAGATCATCGGCACCGCGGCGCTGTTCTCGATCCTGGCCCGCGAGCCGCTGGGACTGCTTGGGCCCGCGCCCTTCGACGGTGAACTCGACGACCCCTCGATCGGTGTCATCGGAGGGTTCGGCGAGATGCAGCAGGCCGATCCAGCAAAGCCGTGGAAGGGTGGTCGCTGGGTCGTCAGAACCGAAGCGGGACAGCGGTTCCCGTTGACACTGTCGATGCTGATGTTCGATAGCTCCGGGGTGAACAAGGAGGCTTCGCGCAAGGAACACGTCGAAGCCCTGCGATCAGTCATCTCAGCCGCCCGATTGGCTGACGCCGACCCCATGGCCGTCACCTGCGCGCTGGACTGGCTGCTGTACGACTGGCTGATGGCTCACCGCGACGGCCCCGACAGTGCAGAGATCGTCTTCCCGAAGGATCACGAGGCGGACGCAGGCGTGATCATCGCGGCCGCGGCGGCGTCGGTCGCAGCCAGGGCGACCTTCGACCCAGGCCTCGTTGGGTTGACCACTCCCTAATCGGGCTGCGCGTCGCCGTCCTCGCCGGTGTAGCTGCCCTAGTCATCCCACCAGCCTCCTGAGTGATCGAGCAGGTGGCCGATTGTCACCGCCGAGGCAGTAGCCGCGCAGTGGCCGGATAGGTTTTCGAGAGAGACCCTGGCTGAAGGAGCGTATCGGCGTTGACGGGCTCCAGGGCGTTCGCGCTGGCCACCCCGAAGGTCGCATGCGTGCTTTCCTGCGACGAGCCGCCGGACGGTTAGTGCCACCATGAGGTTGACGTGGAATGTGGGGAGGTGGTCGGCGGTGGACGCCATCGGGGTGCGGCCGCCGGAGGCCCGGATCGGAGCAGGCGCAAACCCATTAGGCTGCCACCCATGCGAGTAGGAGTCCTTGGCGCCAAGGGAAAGGTCGGCGCGACGATCGTCGATGCCATCGAGGCGGCCGACGACTTGACCTTTACCGTCGGCGTGGATGCGGGTGATCCGCTGACACTGTTCATCGACAGCCAGACCGAGGTCGTCGTCGACTTCACTCACCCCGACGCGGTGATGGCCAATCTGGAGTTCCTGATCGGGGCCGGCATCAACGCCGTGGTGGGCACCACGGGATTCACCGACCAACGGATCGCCCAGGTCAGGTCGTGGCTCGCGGACCAGCCCGATGTCGCCGTGCTGATCGCGCCGAACTTCGCGATTGGAGCTGTGCTCTCGATGGAGTTCGCCAGGCAGGCGGCGCGGTTCTTCGAGTCCGTCGAGATCATCGAGCTGCACCACCCGCACAAGGCCGATGCGCCGTCAGGCACCGCCGCACGAACGGCCCGGCTGGTAGCCGACGCGCGGAAGGGCTTGCCGCCCAGCCCCGATGCCACCAGCACGGGCATCGACGGCGCGCGTGGAGCTGACGTCGACGGGGTCCGCGTGCACTCGGTGCGACTGGCCGGACTCGTCGCGCATCAGGAAATCCTGTTCGGAACGCAAGGGGAGACGCTCACCATTCGGCACGACAGCATGGACCGCACGTCCTTCGTCCCCGGCGTGCTGCTGGGCGTCCGCAACGTTGGCGACCATCCCGGGCTGACGATCGGCATCGAACCCCTCATGGGTTTGTGAAGGCGAGCGAGGGCTCGCGCGCGCTGCGCATCCAGCTGCTGATCGGCTTCATGTGCGTGGCGATGGTCGTGTACTTCGTCCTGCTGGGCCGGGCCGGCGTCATCCTGATCTCGTCCGGCCGCACAGCCGCAATCGGACTAGGCGTGGCGATCTTCCTCCTGCCCGTGATCGGATTGTGGGCCATGATCGCCACCCTCCGAGCGGGTTTCGCGCACCAGCGATTGGCCCGGCTCGCACGCGAACAGGGCATGGAACTCGATGTCAGCGCGCTGCCTAGGCGACCGTCGGGCCGGATCGAACGCGACGCTGCCGACGAACTCTTCGACTGCGTGCGCGCCGAGGTCGAGGAGCACCCGGACGACTGGCTGCGTTGGTATCGACTCGCCCGCGCTTACGACTACGCGGGAGACCGTGGCCGGGCCAGGGAGACGATGAAGAAGGCCGTCGCGATGCAGGAGGAGCGCACGCGATGAGCAAGACGTTGCTGATCGTGCACCACACTCCGTCGCCGCACACCCAGGAAATGTTCGAGGCGGTGTTGTCCGGTGCCACCGACCCCCAGATCGAGGGCGTGGAAGTCGTTCGGCGACCGGCACTTACGGTGTCATCGGTGGAGATGTTGCAGGCGGACGGCTACCTGCTGGGCACTCCCGCGAATCTCGGGTATGTCTCCGGCGCCCTCAAGCACGCCTTCGACCAGAGCTACTACCAGCTGCTGGACTCCACCCATGGGCGACCGTTCGGGCTGTGGCTGCACGGCAACGAAGGCACGGAGGGGGCCGAGCGCGCAGTGGATGGCATCACTGGCGGGTTGGGCTGGGTGAAGGCGGCGGGGTACGTGGTCGTCTCGGGCAAGCCGACGAAGGCCGACCTGGAGGCGTGTTGGAATCTGGGGGCCACCGTCGCCGCGACGCTGATGGAATGACGCACACTCGCCTGCACCGGCGACTCGTTGGAGTTGAGGCGGGGCCGCCGGCCACCAGAGTCGAGCAGGTGCCTTCCGACGTGGTGTGGGCGCCGGACGCCGGCGATGAAGCGACCTGGCCCGCCGTCGCGGATTGGGCAAAGTAGGGCGGCTCGCCTATGGTCCGCAGGCTCGTCGCTACGCTCATCAATCGACGAAGGAGCTGCACATGGCTGGTATCGCCGAGATCGCACTGAGCGGTGCGCCCATCGCAGGCGGCGCATTGCTTGGGGTCCTCGCGGGCAACAAGCGACCGCCGGACATCCGGGCGTTGGTCAAACAGGACATGGAGCTGCTCGAGATGCTCCCGCCGGAGCAGGTCGAACGTCGCGCCGAACTGCAACGCGTGATCGACATCCGGATCGACGACATGATCGCCGCGGTCGACAAGCAACGCTCGATGCTCGAGGTGGCGGCGTCCTACCGAGGCAATTGGCGCGACATCGTCGTCTTCATCTGCGCGATCCTGTTCACGATCATCTGGTGGAACGTCAGCCACAGTCGCGCCAACTGGACGATCATGTTCGTCCTCATGATCGTCGTGTCGGTTGCGGCGGGCGTTTACGCGGGCCGAGGAATACTGCGCGCGGTCCAGACTTACGCCAAGGGGCGCCACGCCGAACACGGTCAGTAGTGGTAGGTATCCGACGGGGCTGGGACGTGATCGGGGTCGTCGCCGTACTCCGACGAGTGGATGCCGTAGGCCTTGGCCAGATCCAGAATCTTGGTGGCGCGGGCGATGCGCGGCAGATCTGAGCCGTTGCGGATCTCTCCGCCATCGCGCTGAAACTCAGCGAAGAACTCCTTGGCCCAGCTGATTTCGTCGTGAGACGGTGACAGCCCCTCGTTCACGGACGGACATTGATCGGGCGTCAGGCAGATCTTGCCCGTCATGCCGAACTCGACGGAGACGGCGCTGGCCTCGATGAGCTTCAGTGCGCTGGAGCCGATCGTCGGGCCGTCGATGGCGCTCGGCAGGTGGGCTGCCTTGGCCGCGATCGTGAAGCGCGATCGCGCGTACGCGAGGGTCGCCGGATTGTCGCCGAAACCGGTGTCGCGGCGGAAGTCGCCGATGCCGAAGGCAAGCCGGAACGTGCCCTTGGTCGCGGCGATCTCGGTAATGCGTTCCAGACCTCTAGCGGTCTCGACGAGGGCGACGATCGGCACGTCCGGCAGCCGTTTCGCGGTCTCGATGACGTGGTCGACGGATTCCACCATCGCCAGCATCACTCCGCCGACCGAGGTGTGGGCCAACATGTCCAGGTCGTCGGCCCACCATCGGGTGCCGAACCCGTTGACGCGCACCCAGTCGTCGTTGCCAGAGGTCAACCAATTGCTGACGTTGTCGCGGGCCGCGGCTTTGTCCTTGGGCGCTACGGCGTCCTCGATGTCGAGGACGACGATGTCGGCGCGTGAGTTCGCGGCCGGCGCGAAGCGGTCCGGCTGGGCGCCGTTGACCAGGAGCCAGCTTCTGGCGAGGACCGGGTCGATGCGAAAGCCGGGATCCGAGGGGTCGTGGTGGGAAGCCGGGTCGCTGCCGGTGGCCTGGTCATACACGAGTCAATCGTCGCCTACCGGGTGAGCGGGTGGCAAAACGGGTGCGTCCGGGGACCCTCAGCCCAGCTTTGCGCCAAAGAAACTCTTCATGGCGTCCCAGTGCCGTTGCGCGGCGTCGGGGTCGTAGACGGCGTCGTGATCGGGGACCGCGAATCCGTGCGCGGCGGGGTAGGTCTCGATCGTGTGCTCCACATCCGCATCGGTCAGCGCCTTGTCAAGCGTCTCGGACTGCTCGGTGGTGAACGATCCGTCGTTCTCGGCGCCGGCGACGTACACAGCTGCGCTGATCTGGTCCGCCAGCAGATGGGGGCTGCTCGCGTCGTCCGCGGCGAGACCACCGCCGTGGAACGACATCGCCGCCGCCACCCGTTCGGGGACGCGGCCCGCGACCATCAGAGAGGTGCGCCCGCCCATGCAATAACCGGTGGTGCCGAACGCCGAGCCGCTGACTTCCGGACGCGCCTCGAGGTAGTCGAAGAATGCGCCGGCGTCGGTGGCCATCTTGTCGGGGGTGATGCTGCTCATCATCGACATCACCCGCTTTCGTTCGTCGGGATCGCTGAACGCGGTGTTCAGGTCGAACGGCGCCCAGTCGCCGTCTCGGTAGTAGACGTCAGGCAGCAGGACCGCGTAGCCGAAGCCGGCCAGCTTCGCGGCCATCTCCTCGAACACTGGGCGCCTACCGCCGGCGTCGGGGTACATCACGACCCCGGGCCACGGTCCATCGCCGTCGGGAGTCGCGAGCGTGACAGGACACGTTCCGTCAGGCGTGGTGATGGTGTCAGTGATCGTCGGCATGGCCTCCGTTTTACTCCCCGCCGCTGGACGGGCCGCACTTGAGTCTGATGGAGTAACCCGCGCCGTCAGCGCAGTCTCATCTCGCGGGCCAGGCGTCCTCGGTGCACGATCTCGGCCCATCGATGCTCAGCGACTGCGCGCACGACGATCCACCACGATCCACCACGATCCACCACGACGAAGCCCCGGAGCGCCGTCTCAACGGTCCGCCGTCGGCGTCGTAAACTGACCGAGTGCCGACCGCGACGCCCTATGAGGATCTGCTGCGCCTGGTGCTCGAGACGGGGACGCCCAAATCCGATCGCACCGGCACCGGTACCCGCAGTCTGTTCGGCCACCAGCTGCGCTACGACCTCGCCGCCGGGTTCCCGTTGATCACCACGAAGAAGGTGCATCTCAAGTCGGTGGTCTACGAACTACTGTGGTTCCTGCGCGGTGACTCCAACGTGCGCTGGCTGCAGGAGCACGGTGTCACCATCTGGGACGAATGGGCCAGTGACACAGGCGATCTCGGCCCCGTCTACGGCGTTCAGTGGCGATCCTGGCCGACCCCGTCCGGCGAGCACGTCGACCAGATCGCCGCGTCGCTCGAGTTGCTCAGGCGCGATCCCAATTCCCGGCGCAACATCGTGTCCGCCTGGAACGTCGGCGAGATCCCGCAGATGGCGCTGCCGCCGTGTCATGCGTTCTTCCAGTTCTACGTCGCCGACGGAAAGCTGTCCTGCCAGCTGTACCAGCGCAGCGCCGATCTGTTCCTCGGCGTGCCGTTCAACATCGCCAGCTACGCACTGCTGACTCACATGATGGCGGCCCAGGCGGGGTTGGCCGTTGGCGAGTTCGTCTGGACCGGCGGCGACTGTCACATCTACGACAACCACGTCGAGCAGGTCCGGTTGCAGCTCAGTCGCGACCCGCGCCCTTACCCGGAACTCGTTCTCTCTCCTCGTGATTCGATCTTCGACTACACCTATGACGACGTCGCCATCGTCAACTACGACCCGCACCCGGGGATCAAGGCACCCGTCGCCGTATGAGTCTCGGCCTCATCTGGGCCCAGTCGACCTCCGGTGTCATCGGGCGTGACGACGGCATCCCATGGCGCCTGCCGGAGGACCAGGCGCGGTTCAAGGAACTGACCATGGGGCACGCGGTGGTCATGGGACGGCTGACGTGGGAATCCCTGCCCGCAAAGGTGCGGCCACTGCCGGGTCGCAGAAATGTCGTAGTCACCAGGCAGGCTGACTATGTGGTTGACGGTGCGACGACGGTGAGCAGCCTCGAGGAGGCCCTCGCACACGACGATGACACCTGGGTGATCGGTGGGGCGCAGATCTACGCGCTGGCCGTGCCCCTCGCGGCCCGTTGCGAGATCACCGAGGTCGACGTGGCCCTGTCCAGGCAGGATGGTGACGCGGTCGCTCCCGTCCTAGACGATGCGTGGGGCGGTACCGAGGGGGACTGGCTGACCAGTGCGTCCGGACTGCGGTACCGGTTCCTGAGCTACTTCCGGGCGTGAGGCTCACCATCGGCCAGGCGCGCCGCGTCGCCATCGCCGCCCAGGGATTCGCAGAGCCCAAGCCCGTGGGCCCCGTGACGCGTGCGCATCTGCGTCGGCTCGTCGCCCGGATCCAGGTGCTGCAGCTCGACTCAGTTTCGGTGGCGGTGCGTGCGCACTACGCGCCGGTGTTCAGCCGGCTCGGGCCGTACGACCGCAGCGTCCTCGAGAAAGCTGCGTGGAGCCACTCCGCGAAGTCTCCGCGGCTGCTGGTGGAGTACTGGGCGCACGAGGCCGCGCTGATGGCGGTCGATGACTGGCCCCTGTTGCGCTGGCGGATGCGTGAATACGCCGATGGCAGATGGGGCAAGGAGATCGTTCGCAAGAACCGACAGCTGGCCGAGGACATCGTGGTCGCAGTCGCCGAGTTGGGTCCGTCGACGGCCGGGCAGATCGAAGCGCACCTCGAATCGGAGCCTCGTGGCCACAAGGGCCCGTGGTGGGACCGCAGTGACACCAAGTGGGTGTCCGAGGCGCTGTTCGCATCCGGGGTGTTGACCACCGCCACCCGGGTCGGATTCGCCAGGCACTACGACCTGAGCGAACGTGTTCTGCCACCCGAGGTGTTCTCCAGGGAGGTGGACGACGACGTCGCCGTCCGAGAACTGGTACTGCGAGCGTCGACTGCGCTGGGCGTGGCCACCGAGACGGACATCCGCGACTACTTCCGGCTGGGTGCCCGGCAGGCCAAGCCAGTGATCGCAGACCTGGTCGCCGAGGGCCATTTGGAGGCCGTGGAGGTTGAAGGATGGAGCGCCCCTGCGTATCTCAGGGCAGGCCAGGTCATCCCGCGCGTTGACCGGGGCACCGCGCTGGTGTGCCCGTTCGATCCGCTGATCTTCTTCCGGCCGCGCGTCGAGCGGCTGTTCGACTTCCACTACCGAATAGAAATCTATGTGCCCGAAGCCAAGAGGCAGTTCGGCTACTACGTGTGGCCATTCCTGCTCGACGGTCGGCTGGTCGGGCGCGTCGACCTGAAGGCGGAGCGCGTCCGCAGTGCGCTGCACGTGGTGGGAGCGTTCGCCGAACCGGGTCAAAATGCCCGTGGGGTCGCGGCGGCGTTGGCCGGGGAGCTGCGGTCGATGGCGTCGTGGCTCGGTCTGTCCGACGTCATCGTTGGGGAGCGAGGCGACCTGGTCGGGGAGCTGCAGGCAGCCCTGCGTTGATGGGCCGTCCCTCGTCGGCGGCAAACTGTACTTGACAGTACAGTTTGGCCGCGCAAGGGTAGAGCGAACCGGCCACACGCACCGATCGAGATGGGGAGCAGCCATGAAGGTCAGCTCGGGAGACACGGTCGAGCCCATCGAATTGCCCACGCTCAAGGGCGGCAAGGTGGCGGTGCCCGGCTCCGGGAAGCTGGTCCACCTGCAGTTCCGGCGTTTTGCGGGCTGCCCCATCTGCAACGTGCACCTGCAATCGGTGATCAGGCGCCGCGACGAGATCACCGCGGCGGGCATACACGAGGTGGTGCTGTTTCACTCCACGCCCGAGGAACTCGAAACCTATGTGGACGAGATGCCCCTGGACCTCATCGCCGATCCAGACCGCACGTGGTACCGGCGCTTCGGCGTGGAGACGTCACTCCGGTCGGTGGCCGATCCGCGATCGATGGCGCCCGTCGTCAAGGCTGCGCTCGGTTCGCGTCATGCGGACAGAAGACTGCGCCTCTCAGCTGGCATGCACAGTGCCAACGGCGGCCACCTCGGTCTGCCGGCCGACATCTTGATCGACACCGACGGCACGGTCGTCGACGCGAAGTACGGCAAGCACGCCGCCGATCAGTGGTCGGTGGACGAGCTTCTCCAACTCGCCAAGGCGACCCGCTGAGCGGCGGAACGTCCAAGCCGCTGCCCGCGACCGAGCGCGGGCGTCGTGCGCGCGCCGAAATCGTGGCGGCCGCGGCGGTTCTGACCTACCAAAGAGGCTTTCGTGCAACCAGTCTCGATGACGTCCTGGCCGCGGCGGGTTGCGGCAAGTCTCAGCTGTATCACTACTTCGATGGCAAGACCGACCTGTTGGGCGCCGTCATCGATCGGCAGTTGGAATTCGTTCTCGCCGCCCAACCCGCACTGACGCGGATCGACTCGTGGGAAAGCCTCGACGCCTGGCTGGCCGACATCCTCGCCATGCATGCCCAACCCGGCGGACCGTTCGCCTGCCCACTGGGAACGCTCGCCGTCGAACTCAACAACGACGACGCCTTTCGCACACGTCTTGACTCGGCATTCCGACGGTGGATAGCACTTCTGGCGGAGGGCTTGCAGAAGATGCAGGACCACGGCCACCTCGTCGCCGCCGCCGACCCTGAACGCCTTGCGGCCAATGTCATCGCCGCACTGCAGGGCGGGATGCTCCTCGGCCGACTACGCGACGACATCACTCCGATGCGCGATGCCGCCGACGCCGCCCGGGCTCAGCTTCGGCGATGGGCTCCGCCCACCGTCGATTACGTCACCGATTACCACCCCACTAGTGCAGAGGAGCACCGCAATGGACGTAGTGAGAACCCCCGATGATCGATTCGATGGACTGCCCGACTTCCCCTTCGCGCCGCACTACGTCGAGGTCGACTCCGGCGATGGCGGGAAACTGCGAGTGCACTACCTCGACGAAGGCCCGTCGGATGCCGAGGTGGTGCTGTTGCTTCACGGTGAGCCGTCATGGAGCTATCTGTATCGGAAGATGATTCCCGTACTGGTCGATGCCGGATTTCGCGCCGTGGCGATCGACCTCGTCGGCTTCGGCCGCAGCGACAAGCCCACCCGGCGCGAGGATTACACCTATGCCGCCCATACGGATTGGACCTGGGCGGCGATCGAGGCAATTGGACTTGGCGACATCACCCTGGTGTGCCAGGACTGGGGTGGGCTGATCGGACTGCGGCTGGTCGCCGAGCAGCCGGACCGGTTCGCCAGGGTGGTGGCGGCCAACACCATGCTGCCGACCGGCGACCACCATCCCGGAAAGGCATTCCTCGCCTGGCAGAAGTTCAGTCAGGAGGTGCCGGTCTTCCCCGCTGGTCAGATCCTCAACGGTGCGACGTTGTCGGCCCTGCCCGCCGAAGTGATCGACGCCTATGACGCGCCCTTCCCCGATGACCGTTATTTGGCCGGCGCCCGGCAGTTCCCGATGTTGGTGCCGATCAGCCCCGACGACCCGGCGGCTCCGCGGAATCGCATCGCATGGGAGGCCCTTGGTCGGTTCGACCGCCCGTTCCTGTGCGCCTTCTCGGATTCAGACCCGATCACCGGCGCGGCCGAGCCGGTGCTTCGAGGTCACGTTCGCGGGGCGGTTGGGCAGGACCACGTGACGATCGCCGACGGGGGTCACTTCCTGCAGGAGGACAAGGGCCGCGAACTCGCCGACGTGGTGGTGAAGTTCATAGGTGCGACACCCCGATAGCCCTTGGCGACACGATGCCGTGGTGCGGCATCAGCTCAAGGGAATGTCGTTGTCGCCCTTGGATTCCTGGTATTGATCCGACAGGGTCTGATAGCGGTCGCGAATTCGCTGCTGGCGCGCACGCAGCTCGCCGCGCAGCGGTTCGTCCTCCGACTCGATGAGTTCGGGGATCGAGTACGCGGTCCAGAACGCGTTGGTCCGTCGGTAGCCGCCGGGTTCGAGCCCGAAGAGCTCCTTGAGGATTACCAGGTCATGGGGGATCGCGAAGCTGTCGCGTGAATCCTCGTGGCTGTAGAAGTAGTAGTAGTTGTCGAATCCGGCCCAGGTGATCGCCGACATGCACAGCGTGCACGGCTCGTGGGTGGTCAGGAATACCAGCTCGCTCGTGGGCGGTCGGTCGGGCAGCCCGTAGAACTGGTTCAGCGTGTTGATCTCGCCGTGCAGCAACGGATTGTCGGTCTCGTCGTTGGTGCCCGCGATGACGAGCGACAGATCCGACTTTCGCAGGATCGCCGCGCCGAAGACCTTGTTGCCCGCACCGACACCCCGCTCGGTCAACGGCAGGATGTCGTCGTCGATGACGTCCAGCAGGCGCGCGGCGATGGTCATGGCCAACCCTAACGGCTCAGGCCTCGCTGTGCGCCTCCTCGGCGAGCTCGGGTACGCCCCTGCCGCGAAACACGTTGATGGCGAGCACCACTGCACCGATCACCAGCCAGATCAGGCCGCCGATCTTGGCCAGCGAATCGGCGTTGAACAGCACGTAGCCGATGATCAGGAAGCCCAGCGTCGGCACTACCAGGTGCAGTAGGTAGTTCTTCGACTTCTGGCGCACCACGTAGTACCAGACCACTGAGACGTGCAGCAGGCAGAAGCCGAAGAGCGCGCCGAAGTTGACCAGCGAGGAGATCAGGCCGATCTGGCCGACGAAGAAGAGCACGAGGACGACGCTGAGCGCGCTGACCACCAGGATGGCGGAGATCGGCACCTTGCGGGCACTGATCGTGGAGAGGAACTTCGGCAGCTGACCGTCGCGGCTCATCGAGAAGAGCAACCGGCTGGTGGCGGCCTGGGCGGCCATCGCGTTCGCGAAGCCCACCGCCATCACGTTGACGGCGAAGAACGCGTTCATCCAGCCGGTGTTCGACGCCGCCTCGACGAGGGTGAAGAAGGCGTTGCCCACCTCGTCGTCGCTGAAGGCCTCCCGGCCGCCGGCGAGCAGGCTGGCCAGCCAGGTCTGGGTGACGAACAGGAACGCCACCACGAACAGCGCGATGATCATCGCCCGACCCGCCGGATTCTTGCGTCCCGTCGACTCCTCGGCGAGGGTCGAGATGCCGTCGAAGCCAAGGAAGCTCAGAACCGCGATAGACAGTGCGCTGGCGATCAAGGGCGCCGTCACCGTGCTGGAGTCCCACAGTGGCAAGGTGCTCCATCCGACGTCGGGCAGGCTCTGGCCGTTGATCGCCCGCACTGCGATGACGACGAAGATCACCACGAACACCAGCTCGATGGCCAGGAACACCCGGTTGGCGATCTTGAGCGACCCGATGCCCAAGAGATTGATGATGGTGTTGACCACGACGAAGACGATCGCCCACAGCCATCGCGGCGTGCCGGGGAACAGTCCCACCATCGACTCGGCGGCGAACACGTACAGCAGCGTTGGCACCAGCAGGTAGTCCAACAGAATCGCCCACCCGGCGAAGAAGCCGAGGCCGGGATGGATTCCGCGGCCGACATAGGAGAAGACGGACCCGGCGAGTGGAAACGACTTGGCCATCTGGGCGTAGGCCAGGGCGGTGAACACCATCGCCACCAGGCCGATGAGGTACACCAGCGGCACCATGCCCGACGCACTGTTGTAGACCGTGCCGAAGATGGCCCACGGGGCGATCGGCACCATGAAGACCAGGCCGTACACCAGTAGGTCGACCGTGGACACCGAACGGTTGAGTTCCTGTGTGTAGCCGAATGATTCGAGGCTGCGCTGGCCGCCTGCGGGGTCCGTATCGGAGTTGACCATACAAGTGTCCTATCGATCGTGGGCGGCGAGGAACGCGGCGACGACGACGCGGAACTCGGACGGCTGTTCCAGATGGGTGCAGTGGCTGGCGCCGGGAAAGACGTGGCTGCTGACATCGGGGATCTGCTCGACGAACGGCTGCCAGGTGGCCGGGGTCGCCTCGTCGAACTCGCCGGCGACGACCAACGTCGGCGCCACGATCTGAGGCAGGCGCTCGATGATCGTCCATTCACCGAGGGTGCCGATGACGTGAAATTCGTTGGGGCCGTTCATGCTGTGGTAAACGGTCGGCTCCGCTTCCATCTGCTTCTCGCTGTCGACGAAGTCGGCGGGCATCGGCTCGACCCGACAGACGTGCCTGCGGTAGAACTCCATCGTCGCGGCGAGGTACTCGGGGTCCGACACCGTCCCCGCGGCCTCGTGGCGCGTCAACGCGTCCTGCGTCTCGCGCGGCAACAGGTCGCGCAACTCGTTGGCGGCCGCCACCCACAACCCCATCGACGCTGGGGAGTTACAGATCGACAGGGACACCAGGCCCTCGGGTTTACGGACGGCGATCTCGGCGCCGAGCATGCCGCCCCACGACTGCCCCAGGAGGTGGTAGCGGTCGACACCCAATGCGCGTCGGACCGCGTGAAACTCGTCGACGAACAGGCCCGGCTCCCAGAATTCGCGGGGCGCGTCGGGCAGATGGGTGCTACGGCCGCAGCCGATCTGGTCGTAGTGCACGACCACCCGGCCGGTCTCGTCGGCGAGTTCGGCGATGTTGCGCACGTAGTCGTGGGCCATCCCCGGGCCGCCGTGCAGAACGAACAGCGGCAGGGCCTCGGGTGTCGGTGACTCCGGGGTGGTGATCTGAACCCACGTCTCGTAGTCCCGGAAGGGAACCGTGCGGATGTCAACGGGCATGGCGCTCAGCATGAACCCTGAAAGGTCTCACAGCAAGACCATTGAGGACGAATTAACATCCTCGTATCTGGCGGGAGGGGGTTGAGTCGGTGACTGATCGCCTCGCCGTGCCTGCATCGGGCCTGCTTGCCCAACAGTTGGCCATGCCGTCGCGGGTCGACGAGATCACCGATCGGCTCGTCACCGCCATCGCCATAGGTGAGTACCTCCCCGGCGCGCGGTTGCCCGTCGAACGCGACCTCGCCGCCGCGCTGGGCGTGGGACGCATGACAGTCCGCGCCGCACTCGCGAGGCTGGTCGAGCGCGGGCTCATCGAGACCCGCCGAGGGCGGGGTGGCGGGTCATACGTCGTCGATCAGTGGCCGGAGTCGTCCACGGACGCGGTGCGCCGAACCCTGTCGATGCGACTGGGTGAACTCCGCGACCGGTACGACGCCATCGCCCGACTTCACGGCGCGGTGTGCCGCGCCGCCGCCGACGCCAGAACCGCGACCGATGTCACCGAACTACGCGCTGCGCTCGAGAGCTACCGGACCGCCGAGACGGGCCTGGCCGCGCAGCAGGCCGATAGTCGGCTGCACCTGGCGATCATGGACGCCGCCCACAATGCGGTACTCAAGCAGGTGCTCGTCGACCTCGAGGCGTCCCTGAGCATCGGCGCGCCAGCGCACCTGTGGGGTGAGCCCAGCTCCATGCGCGACATGGAGTTGAGGTCACTGCACGAGCACGAGGAACTGATCGGCGCGATCGCGGATGGTCGCGCCGACGATGCGGACGCGGTCGGCCGTGCCCACGTCGGGATCGACTTCGAGCTGATCTCCACCGCGATGAGCCGCGCGGGCCTGCTGACCGAGTGAGCCCGGTGCTCGTGAACGACGGGGCCGAGCGGGTAATCTCAACCGCGTGAGCACCAGCGGATTCGATGTCAGCGCACGTCTGGGCACCGTGCTGACTGCCATGGTGACGCCGTTCGGCCCGGACGGCTCGGTGGACCTGGCCGCCGCCAAGAAGCTCGCCACACACCTGGTGGACTCCGGATGCGACGGTCTGGTGGTGTCTGGCACCACCGGCGAATCTCCAACGACCACCGACGAGGAGAAGCTCGCCCTGCTCAGGGCGGTGCTCGACGCGGTCGGCGATCGCGCCAGGATCATCGCCGGGGCCGGCTCCTACGACACGGCACACAGTGTGCGCCTCGCCAAAGCCTGCGAGGCCGAAGGCGCCCACGGGCTGCTGGTCGTGACGCCCTACTACTCGCGCCCGCCGCAAGCTGGGCTGATCGCGCACTTCACCACCGTCGCCGACGCCACCGAGCTGCCGAACGTCCTCTACGACATTCCACCGCGCTCGGTGGTCCCAATCGATTGGGACACGATCCGTGCGATCGCGCCCCATCCGAACATCGTCGCCATCAAGGACGCCAAGGGCGATCTGCACGGAGGCGCGATGATCATGTCCGAGACGGGCTTGGCGTACTACTCCGGCGATGACTCGTTGAACTTGCCGTGGCTGGCGATGGGCGCCACCGGCTTCATCAGCGTCTGGGGTCACCTGGCGGCGAGTCAGTTGCGAGACATGTTGTCGGCGTTCACCTCCGGTGATCTGGCAACCGCACGTAAGGGCCACGTCGCCCTCGGTTCGCTCAACGATGCGCAGAACCGGTTGGGCGGGGTCACGATGGCGAAGGCGGGACTCAAGTTACTGGGGTTCGACACCGGTGACCCACGGCTGCCGCAGATCCCCGCGACGGCCGCACAGATGGACGAATTGGGAGCAGACATGCGGGCAGCCGGCGTGCTCAGATGACCACGGCCACCGAGCTAGTACCCCCGGGCCCACTCGCCCCCGGCGGGCTGCGCGTCACGGCGCTTGGGGGCATCAGCGAAATCGGCCGCAACATGACCGTTCTCGAGCATCTCGGTCGCCTGCTGGTGATCGACTGCGGAGTGCTGTTCCCAGGGCACGACGAGCCGGGCGTCGACCTGATCCTGCCGGATCTGCGTCACATCGAGGGCCGCCTCGACGACATCGAGGCGCTGGTGATCACCCACGCTCACGAGGACCACATCGGCGCCATTCCGCACCTGCTGAAGCTGCGGCCCGACATCCCCGTCGTCGGATCGAAGTTCACCCTCGCGCTGATCGCGGCGAAGTGCCGTGAGCACCGCATCAAGCCGGTGTTCATCGAGGTTGCCGAGAAGCAGAGCAGCAAGCACGGCGTATTCGAATGCGAGTACTTCGCCGTCAATCACTCGATCCCCGACGCATTGGCGATAGCTGTGTACACCGGCGCAGGCACACTCCTGCACACCGGTGACATCAAGCTCGACCAGCTGCCTCTCGACGGTCGGCCCACCGACCTACCGGGGATGTCCCGCCTCGGTGACGCGGGTGTCGATCTCTTCCTGTGCGATTCGACGAACGCCGAGATTCCCGGGGTCGGACCGTCGGAGAGCGAGATCGGCCCCAACATGCACCGGCTGATCCGCGGCGCGGAAGGCCGGGTCATCGTGGCCTGCTTCGCCTCGAACGTCGCCCGGGTACAACAGATCGTCGACGCCTCGGTGGCGCTGGGCCGCAAGGTGTCCTTCGTCGGCAGGTCAATGGTTCGCAACATGGGTATCGCCAAGGATCTCGGGTTCCTCACCGTCGACTCCGACGACGTGATCGACATCGCCGCCGCGGAGTTGCTGCCCGCTGACCGCGTCACGCTGGTGACCACGGGCACCCAGGGTGAGACGATGGCGGCGCTTTCGCGGATGTCGCGCGGCGAACACCGCAGCATCACGTTGACGCGCGGCGACCTCATCATCATGTCCTCGTCGCAGATCCCGGGTAACGAGGAAGCCATCTTCGGAGTCCTCGACGCGCTGGCCAAGATCGGCGTCCGCGTGGTCACCAACGGCCAAGTGCGCATTCATGTCTCGGGTCACGCCTACGCAGGTGAACTGCTGTTCCTCTACAACGGAGTCCGCCCGCGCAACGTGATGCCGGTGCACGGCACCTGGCGCCATCTTCGTGCCAACGCCGCACTGGCGGTAAAGTCCGGCGTGCCCGAGGAGAACATCGTGATCGCCGAGAACGGCGTCAGCGTCGACCTCGTCGCGGGCCGGGCGTCCATCGCCGGCGCGGTTCCGGTCGGCAAGATGTTCGTCGACGGCCTCGTCACCGGTGACGTGGGCGATGCCACCCTGGGTGAACGGCTCACGCTGTCATCGGGGTTCATTTCAGTCACCATCGTGCTCACGCGCGGCACCGGCAAGTCCGCGGCACCGGTCCACCTCCACTCGCGTGGTTTCTCGGAGGACCCCAAGGCGCTCGAGCCCGTCACCCGACTCGTCGAGGAGATGTTGCAGGCGCTTGCCAAGGAGAAGGTCACGGATCCGACCCGAATCGCCCAGGCGGCGCGACGCACCATCGGCAAGTGGGTGGGGGAGAAGTACCGCCGCCAGCCGATGATCGTGCCAACGGTGCTCGAGGTCGACTGAGGACCGCTCAGCGCTTGTTCACGTAACCGTCGTCGACCGGCAGTGCCACCCCGGTGATGTGCTTGCCGGTGTCGGCGACCAACCAGGCGACCGTGTCGGCGATCACCTCCGGCTCGACGGTCTCCATGTCAGCGGCGCTGGCCATGTCCAGTCCGGCCTCGTTGCCACCGGTCATGTCGGCCAACCACTTCCGGGTGAACTCGTTGTCGATCATCGGCGTCCGCACCCCAGCCGGATGAATCGAGTTGACCCGGATGTTCTGCGGCAAGAGCAGATTCGCGTACGAACGCATCAGACCGACGACGCCGTGTTTGGCGGCCGCGTAGCCGATGGAGCCGGCGAACGGAGAGGCCAGACCCACCAATCCCATCACCGAACTGATGAGGACGATCGCGCCGCCGTTGCCCGCCTTGATCATCGGCTTCATCGCGACGTCCACGGTGTGATGGACGCCCGTGAGGTTGACGTCAATCACGTCGTGCCAGGCGTTCTCGTCCGCCATCGGGGCGATGCCCGCGTTGGCGATCACGATGTCGAGCCGCCCGCCGAGCTCGTCGACGCCGGTCTTCAACGCGGTCTTCAGCGCCGCGCGGTCCCGGACGTCGGCCGGCAGAGCGACTATGCGGGCCCCAGTGTCCTCGACGAGCTTCGCGGTCGCAGCGAGGTCATCGGCGGTGGCCATGGGGTAGGGGACCGAGGCGATCTGATCGCACAGGTCGACGGCGATGATGTCGGCGCCGTCGGATGCCAGTCTCACCGCATGCGCGCGGCCCTGCCCTCGGGCTGCGCCCGTGATGAACGCGACTCGGCCCGTCAGCGGGCCAACGGGTGCCGGCACCTTTAGCCCCGCAGCTGACCCTTGGCGGGGTCGCCCGCGACGATCGGCTGCAGCATCTTGATGTCCGGGGCGCCGTCGAGGTGCTCGCCGATGGCGCCGAAGAGCGCCCCGATCGCGGGGGCGGTGCCGTGCGTCTTCAATGCCTCCTCGTCGGCCCACTGCTCGACGAAGACGAACGTGCCGTTGGCCTCGTGCAGGGAGTACAGCTCGCAACCCGGCTCCGCGTGAACGGCCTCGATGGCCTGCGTACAGGCGGTTCGGACGGCGTCGACGGACTCCGGCTTGGCGGTCATGGTGGCGACGACGACGATCGGGTTTTCGCTGGCCATCAGAACAAGACTCCTCGTTGAGTGGGGTTCGGCGTCGCTCACACTACCGAGCAGGCGGGGAGGTCGGTGCGCCACCTCCCTAAGCCCGGCTAAGTACGCGCCACCCTGGGTGATCTCGGGGATGTCGACTTCGCCGACCAGGACGGTGAGCCCCGCGGCAGGTCCGCTGTCTTGACGGGGTGACCCGCCGATGGCGGCGCACACGATTCCGCCGACGATGGCCGCGATCGAGCCGGCGACGACCGGGTCGCCCGATGCGACGGCGATGCCGATCGCCAAGGGCAAGGTCACCACGAAGGCCACCAGGAAGACCACCAGTGAGGCGGGGGCCTCGTAGCGAAAGGCGTTGTGTAACAAGGGCTTGACATCGGGAATGTTGGCCGTGGTGATCACCAGCCCGCAAGTACCTACGACGACTGATTCCGTCGTTGCGCAGCGGGTGAGGATGGCCACGTGTGACGTGTGCGCAGGTGGAAACCGCCTCGGGCCGCCTACGGATTTCGTCGTCGGATAGTTAGCCATTTTGTTACCTGTGTGGCTAATGGTGAATTTGTGGTTACTGCGACTAGTCTTTCCTCATGGCTAGTAAGACCGCCGCGCGTTCGGGAGCTCGTTCCAGCAGCTCAAAGCCTCGAGCACGCTCACCGCGCCCCGCCGCGCCCCGGCGCAAGCCCGCGCCACGACGCAATCCCTCACCGGTCGCCGCCGCGGGCTCCGCGATCGGCAGGGGAGCCCGGGCCAGCTGGCTGATGGTGGCCAAGGGCGCCGGTTCAACCGCGCGGTCGGTCGGTAGAGCCCGCGATCTCGAGCCGGGGCACCGGCGCGACGGCATCGCACTCGCGCTGCTCGGCCTCTCGGTGGTGCTCGCCGCCAGCTCGTGGTTCGACGCCGCACGACCCGTCGGCGGCTGGATCGACTCCGTCGTCCGCGCGGTGATCGGATCGGCCGTCGTGCTGCTTCCCATCCTCCTCGTCGCGCTGGCCGTACTGCTCATGCGCACGGAGCCGAACCCCGAGGCCCGCCCGCGGCTCGTTCTCGGAACCGCCATGATCAGTCTGCCGGTGCTCGGCCTCTGGCATCTCTGGTCAGGCGCTCCCACGGATCCCACTGACCGCCAACGGGTTACCGGGTTCGTCGGTTTCGTGATCGGCGGGCCGCTCTCCGACGGCCTGACCCCGTGGATCGCCACGCCGCTGTTGATCATCGGCGTACTCTTCGGCCTCCTGCTCGTCACCGGCACCACGATTCGCGAGGTTCCGGCGGCCATCCAGTCTTTGTTCATGGGCGCCTACCGCGGCGACACCTACGACGACGAGTACGACGAGGACGCGGACTACGACGACTATTCCGATGATCGGGGCGACGACTTCTCCGACGACTTCTCCGACGGCTACTACGACGACCCGGCGTCGGCCCGCGCCGACGAGGCGCAGTGGCCAGGTGCGCCGCGACCCGCCGGCAGCCCCATGGACAATTACCCGCTGGACGAGCCGCTCGTCGACGAGACGCCCACCGTGCCCGAGCCGAAGGCTCGGCCAAAGCGCGAGAAGAAGCCGAAGGCTCAGGAGGATCGGAAGCCGAACAAGACCGACACCCTGGTTCTCGACCGCGTCGTCGAGGGGACTTACGTACTTCCGTCGCTGGACCTCCTGGTTGCGGGAGACCCGCCCAAGCTGCGCAGCGCCGCCAACGACAAGATGGTGGAGGTCATCCAGTCCGTTCTGCACCAGTTCAAGGTCGACGCCGCCGTCACGGGATGCACCCGCGGTCCGACCGTCACCCGGTACGAAGTCGAGCTCGGCCCCGGCGTCAAGGTCGAGAAGATCACCGCGCTGCAGAAGAACATCGCCTATGCCGTCGCCACGGAGAGCGTCCGCATGCTGGCGCCCATCCCCGGTAAGTCGGCCGTCGGCATCGAGGTGCCCAACACCGACCGCGAGATGGTGCGGCTGGCCGACGTGCTCACCGATCCGTCCACGCGGCGCGACCACCACCCGCTGGTGATCGGCCTCGGCAAGGACATCGAGGGCGAGATGATCT
This sequence comes from Mycolicibacterium hodleri, assembly GCF_006439015.1. Classification (GTDB taxonomy): domain Bacteria; phylum Actinomycetota; class Actinomycetes; order Mycobacteriales; family Mycobacteriaceae; genus Mycobacterium; species Mycobacterium hodleri_A. The sequence continues at coordinate 778,417 of NZ_RCZG01000001.1, forward strand.
CGGCCAACCTGGCCAAGATGCCGCACCTGTTGGTCGCAGGCTCGACGGGTTCCGGCAAGTCCAGCTTCGTCAACTCGATGCTGGTGTCGATCCTCGCGCGCGCCACCCCCGACGAGGTCAGGATGATTCTGATCGACCCGAAGATGGTGGAGTTGACGCCGTACGAGGGCATCCCGCACCTGATCACACCCATCGTCACTCAGCCCAAGAAGGCCGCGGCGGCACTGGCCTGGTTGGTCGAGGAGATGGAGCAGCGCTACCAGGACATGCAGGCCAACCGGGTGCGCCACATCGACGTGTTCAACGAGAAGGTGCGGTCCGGCGAGATCACCGCACCGCTGGGCAGCGAGCGCGTCTACAAGCCGTATCCCTACATTCTGGCGATTGTCGACGAGCTCGCCGACCTCATGATGACCGCGCCCCGCGACGTCGAGGATGCGATCGTCCGCATCACGCAGAAGGCGCGGGCGGCGGGCATCCACCTCGTGCTGGCCACGCAGCGGCCGTCGGTCGACGTCGTCACCGGGCTGATCAAGACCAACGTGCCCTCGCGGCTGGCGTTCGCCACCTCGTCGCTGACGGACAGTCGCGTCATCCTCGATCAGCCGGGCGCCGAGAAGCTGATCGGCATGGGCGATGGGCTGTTCCTGCCGATGGGCGCGAACAAGCCGATCCGCCTTCAGGGTGCCTACATCTCCGACGAGGAGATCCAAGCGGTGGTCGAGGCCACCAAGGAGCAGGCCGAGCCCGAGTACTTCGAGGGCGTGACGAAGGCCAAGCCGTCGGGCGAGCGCACCGACGTCGATCCCGACATCGGCGACGACATGGACGTCTTCCTCCAGGCAGTCGAGCTGGTGGTGTCATCGCAGTTCGGATCGACGTCGATGCTTCAGCGCAAGCTGCGGGTGGGCTTCGCGAAGGCGGGCCGGCTGATGGACCTCATGGAGACGCGCAGCATCGTCGGGCCCAGCGAGGGGTCGAAGGCACGCGAGGTGCTGGTCAAGCCCGAGGAACTGGCGGGGACGCTCATGCTGATCCGCGGCGGCGCCGACGCCAACGGAGCCGACACCGACGACGAGTAGCTCGCCGAACGTGAGCGTTGAGATAGCGCTGGCAGGCGAAAGTGCGAGTACATGCGACTGCCAGCGCCATCTCAATGGCTTTGGTGGCGCCTACAGCGTCAGCAGCATCCGGGTATTGCCCAGGATGTTGGGCTTGACGTAGGACAGGTCGAGGAATTCGGCCACGCCAATGTCGTACGAGCGTCGCATCTCGTCGTAGACCTCGGCGGTCACGGGAGTGCCCTCGATCTCCTGGAACCCATGGCTGCCGAAGAAATCGGTTTCGAAGGTCAGCACGAAGATTCGTTTCAAGTGCAGTTCCCTGGCTCCGTTCAGTAGGCGCACCAGGATGGCGTGTCCGACGCCACGGCCACGCATTCGAGGGTGCGCGGCGACAGTGCGCACCTCACCGAGATCAGACCACAGCACGTGGAGTGCACCGCAGCCGACCAAGTCGCCGTCGAGCTCGGCAACCCAGAACTCCTGAACGGCTTCGTAGAGCGTGACGAGGTTCTTCTCGAGCAGGATCTTGCCCGCGTATACGTCGACCAGCGACTTGATCTCGGGGACGTCCGAAGTGCGGGCGCGACGGACCACGAGTTCATCGGTTTGAGGTGCTCCGGTCACAGCAGTGAGGGTATCGGTTCAGGCAACGGATATTCTGATCCACGTGCCGGGCCAGTCTGACGTCGATCCGCTGGTTCCGCGGGTCAGTGTCGTCAATGTCGCGAACCTGCTCACCGGGCTGCGCATCGTCCTGGTGCCCGTGTTCCTCGTCGCCCTGTTCGTCGCCGACGGTCATCAAACTTATTGGCGAGTAGTCGCTTTCATCGTCTTTGCGGCTGCGGTCATCACCGACCGCTTCGATGGGGCCATCGCACGCAGTTATGGCATGGTCACCGAATTCGGCAAGCTCGCCGATCCGATCGCCGACAAGGCGCTGATCGGGGCGGCGCTGGTGGGTCTGTCCATCCTCGGCGATCTGCCGTGGTGGGTGACCGTGGTGATCCTCGTCCGCGAGATCGGCGTCACCTTGCTGCGGTTGGCGGTCATTCGCGGGGGCGTCATCCCCGCGAGCCGCGGCGGCAAGCTGAAGACTCTGGTCCAGGCCGTGGCGATCGGCTTGTTCGTCCTGCCTCTGCACGGTCTGTGGCTGACGGGCGCGTGGGTGCTGATGTGGGCGGCGATCGTCCTGACCGTGGTCACGGGTGCGGACTATGTCGTGTCGGCGGTGCGCGGCGCCCGCACGTGATCGGGAACATTCATCGGTCCGGGACGGTCCGGGAACCAAATCGGCAGCTGTGGGCGTTCTGCATGTTAGTGAAACCGAATGGACCCCTGAATAGATTCTTGACCACGTCTTTCGTTGTGAGGAGACCGCGATGACGACTTTGCTTCGCGAAGTGATCGGCGACGTGCTGCGTCAGGCCCGGCTGTCACAGGGACGGACGCTCCGGGAGGTGTCCGACGACGCCCGCGTCAGCCTCGGCTATCTCTCCGAGGTGGAGCGTGGCCGCAAGGAAGCCTCCAGCGAGCTGCTGGGCGCCATCTGCGGTGCTCTGGAGGTCCCGTTGTCGCGCGTCCTGACCGATGCGGGTGAAACCATGGAACGGCGCGAGCAGGCCGCGCCGCGGCCCGTCGCGACGGCAAGCGCCGCAAACATCGACCTCTCCACCAGAGTGGTCATCCCGCACGCCGTCTCGATGGCGGTGGCCTGAGGCCGTCCGGACGGCTCGGCCACGTCGGAAACCCGATCAAGGGGTGTGGCGATCTGCGCGCAACCGATAAGTTGGCGGGTAGCGAAAGCACATGTCCTCGGGAGTCCATTCCCAGGACAGTCACACTGGACCTACTGCAACACGAAGGCGGAACGCACTGATGGCCAATCCGTTCAGCAAGGCGTGGAAATACCTCATGGCGCTGTTCAGCTCCAAGGTCGACGAATACGCCGACCCGAAGGTGCAGATTCAGCAGGCCATCGAGGAAGCGCAGCGTCAGCACCAGGGGCTGACCCAGCAGGCGGCATCGGTGATCGGCAATCAGCGTCAACTGGAGATGCGGCTGAATCGTCAGCTCGCCGACATCGAGAAGTTGCAGGTCAACGTTCGTCAGGCGCTGACTCTGGCCGACCAGGCCACTTCGGCGGGAGACGCCGCAAAGGCCACCGAGTACACCAACGCCGCCGAGGCCTTCGCAGCGCAACTCGTCACGGCCGAGCAGAGTGTCGAGGACCTCAAGACGCTGCACGACCAAGCGCTGCAGGCCGCCGGACAGGCCAAGAAGGCCGTTGAGCAGAACGCAATGGTGTTGCAGCAGAAGATCGCCGAGCGCAGCAAGCTGCTCAGTCAGCTCGAGCAGGCCAAGATGCAGGAGCAGGTCAGTGCATCGCTGCGGTCCATGAGTGACATCGCCGCACCGGGGAGCACCCCCAGCCTCGACGAGGTCAGGGACAAGATCGAGCGGCGATACGCCAATGCGATGGGCTCTGCCGAGCTCGCCCAGAACTCGGTCCAGGGTCGAATGATGGAGATCCAGCAGGCCAGCGTTCAGATGGCCGGACACTCCCGCCTCGAGCAGATCCGTGCCTCGATGCGCGGTGACGCGTTGCCGTCGGGTGGCGCCACCGCGGCGCCAGCCACCCCGGCAGTCAACCCGCCGACCGCGGCACCGGAAAATCCACTCCCGCAATAGTTCTCGAGTAGACAGGTAGGAACGGATGGCAGCGGATCCTCGGACGGGACGCCAGGAGGCGTGGCGGACGCTCGTCCAGCGCGGCGTCGACACCGCGGCCGAAGTCTCCGACGTGGTGGCTCAGCGGCTCGGTGCCGCAGCCGATCCGCGTGCCAAGCTGTTGCGGAAGCGCCGGTGGGCGCTGCGGGCCGCCGTGTTCTTCACCTTTTCCACGGCCCTGTGGATCTCGGTGACCGGAGTCCTCGCCTCCTGGGACGTCATACCCGCCTGGGTGCTGCCGATTCCTGGCGCCATCGCCGTCGGTGCGGCCTTTCTGGCGACCCTGGCCTTTCTGCGTTACCGCTGGCTGAAGCGTGAGCCGCTCCCGTCGGAACGTCGGGTGCGACGGCTGCCGCCGTGGGGATCGGCAGCTCGTCAGCCGATCGCGGCGTTGACCTCCTCCGAACGCGGGCTGTTCTCCCTATTAGGTGTGATGGAACGTGGCCGGATGTTGCCCGCCGACGAACTGCGGGACGTCGTCGCCGCGGCGAACCAGACGGCGGCGACCCTGACGGCGACGGCCAACGAGGTCGTGTCGATGGAGAGGGCTGCAACTGCCGCACCTCGGTCGCGAGCTCACCTCGAGACCACCATTCGGGCGTTCACGGCTCAACTCGATACCGGGGTGCGGCAATACGACGAGATGGTCGAGGCTGCCGCGCAACTGGTCTCGGCCGCCAACTCCGGGTCGATGTCGAGCTCGCCCATGTCCGCGCAGCGCTACCGTCACGAACTCGGCAATGCGACAGACCGGTTGGCCGGTTGGGCGCAGGCCTTCGACGAACTCGGCCACCTGCGCGGCGCCTGACGAGTCAGACGGCGCTGCTGCTCGGCGGACCCGACCGGGGACCGTACTTCTCGATGTACGCGTCGTGGATGTGGGCGTCACGCTGACGGTTGCGGTAATCGACGAGACCGGGGTCAAGCCCGTGCTTGCGCAGCATGTGGCGCCGCCACACCTTGTTCAACGCATGCGAGAAGAATACGAACGGGATCAGGATTGGCAGCGTCGTCGACATGTGCAGGTACAACGACATGGGGATGATCCAGAACGGCGTGAGGATCAGCACTGCCGGGACGCACATTCGGATCATCATCCGCACGGTGGCGCCGGGCCCCGCAAGGTCGTCAGCCACCCACTGGAGCATCGAGGATGGTAGCCGCCTGCCGTAGCAGTACCCGATGTACTGCAGCAGGTTCGGCTTCGTGCGCGCGGCCGGTTCGGACATCAGAACTTCGGACGCAACGATGGAACGGCGACCCCGACGATTCCACGCAACGTGGCCTTGACCATGTCGAACATGTCGAAGTAGTCGCGCCACAGCGTAATTCGGCCATCATGCACCTCGAAGACACCGCAGACCCAGAACTGCAGGCGTAGCGGACCGAAGACCATGGCGTCGGAGCGCTCGTTGATTACGGTGGCACCGTCGCCCACGTTTCGGTGGAACGTCACGTCGAAGCCCATCCGGCCTTCCATGGCGCGCATCATCTTCATGACCCGTGCGCGGCCCCGAATCGTCGGCAGCCCCACGTTCTGGTAGACGAGGTCGTCGGCCAGCAGCGCGTCGGCCGTGGCGAAGTCCTGGTCTCTCAAAGCGAAGAGGAATGCCTCGACCGTGCTCGTGTTGGTGGTGCTCACGACATGTGATCTCTGGTCGGTCATGGACTCAGACTAGTTCCCCCTGGCTGTGGCAGGGTGGTCCGATGCGCGTCGCGGTGGTGGCCGGTCCCGATCCGGGACACGCATTCCCCGCGATTGCGTTGTGCCTGAAGTTCTTGGCCGCCGGTGACGAGCCGACTTTGTTGACTGGGTCGGGATGGCTCGCGACCGCTCGCGCGGCCGGTATCGATGCCGCCCTGCTCGAGGGTCTGGACCCAGCGGATGGCGACGATGACGCCGACTCAGGTGCCAAGATGCATGGCAGGGCCGCCAGGATGGCGATCCTGAATGAGCCGGCGCTTCGAGACTTGGCCGTCGACCTGGTGGTCTCCGACGTGATCACCGTGTGCGGCGGGTTGGCCGCCGAAGTGCTTGGTGTGCCTTGGGTCGAGTTGAACCCGCATCCGCTGTACCAACCGTCGAAGGGTCTCCCGCCGCTGGGCAGCGGGCTGGCCCCAGGCGTCGGCGTGCGCGGCAGGCTCCGCGATGGCGTGATGCGCGCGCTGACGGCCCGTTCGGTGCGAACGGGCAACGCACAACGCTCTGCGGCACGTGTCGGCATCGGATTGCCCGCGGCCGATCCAGGGCCGCGACGGCGCCTGATCGCCACGCTCCCTGCGCTGGAGGTACCTCGGCCGGACTGGCCGACCGAGGCCGTCCTCGTCGGCCCATTGCACTTCGAGCCCACCTCGACGGTGCTCGAGGTGCCCGAGGGGTCCGGGCCCGTGGTGCTCGTCGCCCCGTCGACGGCGACGACGGGGACGCAGGGTATCGCTGAACTAGCACTCCAGTCGTTGGTACCGGGGCAGACGCTGCCGGCTGGCGCGCGGGTGGTGGTGTCCCGGTTGAGGGGGTCGGATGAGCCGGTGCCGCCGTGGGCGGTGGTCGGCCTTGGCCGACAGGACGAACTGCTGACGCACGCGGATCTGGTGATCTGCGGAGGTGGGCACGGCATGGTGTCCAAGACGCTGCTCGCGGGCGTGCCGATGGTGGTGGTGCCCGGCGGGGGCGATCAATGGGAAATCGCCAATCGCGTTGTGCGCCAGGGGAGTGCCCGGTTGATCCGGCCGCTCACCGGGGAGGCGTTGATCGCCGCGGTGGGCGATGTGCTGGCGTCTCCCGGTTATCGAAGTCAGGCCCGGATGGCGGGTGTCGGCATGGATGGTGTGAGCGATCCGGTACGGGTGTGCCATGACGCGCTGAAAGCGTCTCGGTAAGTTGGTGGCGTGCGGCTGACGGAATTCCACGGACTGGTCGAGGAGCAGTTCGGTCGGGTGCGTGGCGCTTCCCTTCTGGTCGATCACGTGCTGAGCGGTTTGGGTGGCCGTACCGCGGCGCAGGCCATCGAGGCGGGGGCGGAGCCACGCGACGTATGGCGGGCGCTGTGCGCCGACTTCGACGTCCCCCGCGACCAGTGGTGAAGCCTCCCGGTCCCGCAGTCGAAGGCATCGCGGCGTGTCTACTTGAATCGAACAGGTGTTCGTCTACTGTGGGCTGTGTTCGACGGTAGACGCCGGTCAAGCCGACTTGTCGGTACCTACCTCTACCGTCACCGTCAACTGATCGAGCACCCGATCAACCGGACAGCTGAGACACCCAAGAGGACGGAGACCAGACCATGGCGCAAGCCCCTGATCGCGAGAAGGCTCTCGAGCTAGCTCTCGCCCAGATCGAGAAGAGTCACGGCAAGGGGTCGGTGATGCGACTCGGTGAAGAAGTGCGTCAACCGATCTCGGTCATCCCGACCGGATCGATCGCGCTCGACGTCGCGCTCGGTATCGGCGGGCTCCCCCGTGGCCGTGTCGTGGAGATCTACGGCCCGGAATCCTCGGGTAAGACCACGGTCGCACTGCACGCGGTGGCCAACGCCCAGGCGGCCGGCGGAATCGCAGCCTTCATCGACGCCGAGCACGCGCTGGATCCCGACTACGCCAAGAAGCTCGGTGTGGATACCGACTCGCTGCTGGTGTCCCAGCCCGATACCGGGGAACAGGCACTCGAGATCGCCGACATGCTGATCCGGTCCGGCGCGCTGGACATCCTGGTCATCGACTCGGTGGCCGCGCTGGTGCCTCGCGCCGAGATCGAGGGCGAGATGGGTGACAGCCACGTCGGTCTGCAGGCCCGTCTGATGAGCCAGGCATTGCGCAAGATCACCGGCGCTCTGAGCAACTCGAACACGACCGCGATCTTCATCAACCAGCTTCGCGAGAAGATCGGTGTCATGTTCGGATCACCCGAAACCACAACGGGTGGTAAGGCATTGAAGTTCTACGCCTCGATCCGCCTCGACGTGCGACGCATCGAGACTCTGAAGGACGGTACCGACGCGGTCGGCAACCGGACGCGCTGCAAGGTCGTCAAGAACAAGATGGCACCGCCCTTCAAGCAGGCCGAGTTCGACATCCTCTACGGCAAGGGCATCTCCAAGGAGGGCTCGCTCATCGACATGGGTGTCGAGCATGGCTTCGTCCGCAAGTCCGGCTCCTGGTTCACCTACGAGGGCGAGCAACTGGGACAGGGCAAGGAGAACGCCCGCAACTTCCTTCTCGAGAACCCCGAAGTGGCCAACGAGATCGAGAAGAAGATCAAGGAAAAGCTCGGCATCGGTGCCGTGTTGACCGACGACACCAACAATGACAAAGCACTGCCCGCCCCAGTCGACTTCTGAGTCGCGCGAGGAGCAGGCGCAGAATCCTCGCGAACGCGAGGGACAGGCGAGGAACCTGTGTCTGCGCCTGCTCACCGCACGGGCTCGCACCCGGGCAGAGCTCGCCACCCAGCTGACCAAGCGGGGCTTTCCCGACGACGTCAGTGGACGGGTGCTCGATCGGCTGGCAGAGGTGGGGCTGGTCGACGACCAGGACTTCGCCGAACAGTGGGTGCGTTCGCGTCACGTCAATGCCGGTAAGGGCAAACGTGCTCTGGCTGCCGAACTGCGCGGCAAGGGCGTCGATGACGAGGTGATCGCCGAGGCGCTGGACGACGTCGACGCCGACGCTGAACGGATCCGAGCCGAGCAGCTCGTCGCCGAGAAGTTGCGCCGCGAACGTCTGACCGACGGCGCCGACGACGTGAAGGTGACCCGCAGGCTGGTCGCCATGCTTTCCCGCAGGGGTTACGGCCCGTCGATGGCCTTCGACGTCGTCAAGGTGGCGTTGGCCAGCGAGCGGGAGCGCAGACGGGTCTAGTAGGCCTCCTGCCGGCGGGTCGCGGGGGGAGGCTTAAATCGTGCCCCCGGCACCTGCGCCGAAGGAGCCCTGCGTCACCGGTGCGACGTGCATCGGCTCCGGCCCGCGCTTCGAGCGGCGCAACCGACCTTCGATCCAGGTCGCCAAGACGCCCAACGCGAAGTTCACGCAGATCATCAGGATCGCGATCACGATCAGCGCGGGAAGGTAGTTGCCATACGACGAACCGACGTTCGTGCCCTGGCGCACCATCTCGACGAAGGTGATCTGATAGCCGATAGCGGTGTCCTTGAGTACCACCACCATCTGTGACACCAGGACCGGCAGCATCGACGTAATGGCCTGGGGCAGCAGGATCGACCGCATGATCTGGCCCCACTGGAGACCGAGCGCCTCGGCCGCCTCCGACTGGCCGCGCGGGAGGGCATTCACACCGGCGCGCACGATCTCGGCGATGACTGCGCCGTTGTACAGCGTCAGTCCTGTGATGACACCGGCCAGTGCGAGGTACTTGGACGGGAAGAGGTCGTAGGTCGCATAGAAGAAGTACGCGAAGATCATCATGATCAGCACGGGTACGGCTCGGAAGAACTCGACGATCACCGAACAGATCCGCCGTATCCCGTTGTGATGGGACAGTCGGCCCACGCCCAGCAAGAACCCGAGAAGCATGGCCAACACGATCGAGACCGCTGCGGCCGTCAACGTGCCTTGCACGCCTGGCAACACGTAGGTCTTCCAGAGGTTCCCCGTGAGGAACGGCTCCCACTTGGCGGCCGTCAACTGGCCCTTGCTCTCCAGCGCCGAGTAGACCGCCCAGACCACGACCAGGACCAGGACGACGGTGACCGCCGTGACTATCCGGTTGCGGATCCGGGCACGTGGCCCGGGGCTGTCGAAGAGAACCGATGCGCCACTCACTGAAGTGCTCCGTTCTTGGCGCAAGCGCTCATCACTTAGCCACTGCCAATCGCTTGCCGAGCCAGCCGAACAGCAATCCCAGCGGCAGGGTGAGGATGATGAAGCCCAACGCGAAGATCGCCCCGATGGTCGCCAGTGCGGCCGTGTTCTCGATCATCTCCTTCATCAGCAAGGCCGCCTCGGCGACGCCAATCGCCGAGGCGATCGTGGTGTTCTTCGTCAAGGCGATCAGCACCGAGCCCAGGGGAATGATCACCGCGCGAAATGCCTGCGGGAGCATCACCATTCGCAGATTTTGACCGAACGTCAGACCCAGCGACCTGGCGGCCTCGGCTTGGCCGAGCGGAACGGTATTGATACCGGCGCGCACCGTCTCGCACACGAAGGCCGCCGTGTAGACCGTCAGGCCGAGCACCGCCAAGCGGAAGTTGCTGTCCTCGATGGACGTCGTCGACTGAGAATCGACGAGGGTGATGCCCAGGGTTTGAGCCAGACCGAAGGAGCAGAACAGCAGGATCAGGGTCAGCGGCGTGTTGCGTACCACGTTGACGTACGTGGTGCCGATCCAGTTGAGCATCGGCACCGGTGCCAGCCGCATCGCGGCCAGCACCGTGCCGAGGACCAGCGCTCCGACGGCCGAAAGGACCGCCAACTGGATCGTGGTCCAGAACGCCTCGAAGATCTGGTCCTGATACTCGGAGAAGATCTCCACGTGGACTCCGCTGCGCTAGCGCTCTGGCCTACTTGGCGATCGCCGGCGGCGCCGGCGTCGCAATGCCTGCAGGTCCGAGGTTCTTCTCGAAGGCCTTCGCCCAATCGCCGTCGGCCTCCATCTTGGTGATGGCGTCGTTGATCTTCTTCTGCAGTTCGGTGTCGTCCTTCTTCAGCCCGATGCCGTAGTTCTCCTCGGAGAACGGCTGGCCGACGATCTTGAACGTTCCCGGGCTCTGCGCTGCGTAGCCGGCGAGGATGACCTCATCGGTGGTGACGGCGTCGATCGCGCCGTTCTTCAACGCCTCGACGCAGGCCGAGTAGGTGTCGTACTGCTGCAGCTGCACGCCGGGGTACTTGTCCTTGATGCGCTGTGCGGGCGTCGAACCCGACACCGAGCAGAGCTTCTTGTTGTTCTGCAACGAGTCCGGTCCGGTGATGTCGGTGTTGTCGGCCTTGACGAGCAGGCTCTGGCCGGTGACCAGGTACGGCCCGGCGAAGGACACCTTCTCCTTGCGTGCGTCGGTGATCGAGTACGTCGCAGCGATGAACTTGACCTGATCATTCTGGATCAGCGTTTCACGCTGCGCGGAGGGGGATTCCTTCCACTCGATCTTGTCGGGAGTGAACCCGAGCTGGCCTGCGACGTAGGTGGCGACGTCGACGTCGAAACCGCTCATCGTCCCGTCGGGGTTCTTCAACCCGAGCCCGGGCTGATCGAATTTGGTACCGATGACGATCTTGCCGTCGTCGCCTCCGGAACCGCCGCCGCAGGCTGTCACGGACAGCGGCAGCGCAACGGCGAGCGCCAGTGCGGCGGCCATCCGGAATCGAAGAGACGGCTTGCGTACAGAGGGCACAGCTGTGTTCCTTTCGCCTGAGCGTTAGTGGTTAAGGATCTTGCCGAGGAAGTCCTTGGCGCGATCGGATTTGGGCTTGGAGAAGAATTCTTCGGGTTCGGCGTCTTCGACGATCGCGCCGTCGGCCATGAAGATGATCCGGTTCGAAGCCCGGCGCGCGAAGCCCATCTCGTGGGTCACCACGACCATCGTCATGCCCTCCTCCGCCAAGGAGGTCATCACGGCCAACACTTCGTTGATCATCTCGGGATCGAGCGCACTGGTGGGCTCGTCGAACAACATGACCTTGGGGTTCATGGCCAGGGAACGGGCGATCGCCACCCGCTGCTGCTGCCCCCCGGACAACTGCGCCGGGTACTTGTCGGCCTGGTTGGCGATCCCGACGCGCTCGAGAAGTGCCATCGCGTTCTTGTGCGCCTCATCCTTGGATTCCTTGCGCACCTTCATCGGTGCGAGGGTGACGTTCTGCAGAATCGTCTTGTGCGCGAACAGGTTGAATGACTGGAACAACATGCCGACATCCGACCGAAGCTGCGCCAGTTTCTTACCCTCGTCGGGCAACAGCTCCCCGTCGATCGCGATGGTGCCGGTGTCGATCGGCTCGAGGCGATTAATGGTGCGGCACAACGTCGACTTGCCCGAACCCGATGGACCCAGTACCACCACGACCTGGCCCCGATCGACCTCGATGTCGATGTCCTTGAGCACGTGCAGGCTGCCGAAATGCTTGTTGACACCCTTGATTGAGATCATCGGCACGGACGTCGGAGACGGCGCGTTGGCGTCCGCCCCCGACTGGTCGGTCTGCATGCGCACAGACCTTACCCAGGTAATGGCCAGCATGCCGGGCTCTGGACAATCCGGGAAATTTGGATGGGACGGGCCCGGCCGTACCATTGGAGGGTGACTTCGATGGCGGCGCGTGAGTTGGGAGTGGCCGGCTCCTCGCACGAGCGCTCGTCGGGCCCGGCGCGCACCTTCCAGGTCCGTACCTACGGCTGCCAGATGAACGTGCACGACTCCGAGCGGCTCAGCGGGCTGCTCGAGGAGGCCGGCTACCGGCGTGCGGCCGAGGGCGTCGACGCCGACGTCGTGGTGTTCAACACCTGTGCGGTACGGGAGAACGCCGACAACAAGCTGTACGGCAACATCAGCCATCTGGTCCCGCGCAAGGAGGCCAACCCCGACATGCAGATCGCGGTCGGCGGGTGTCTGGCGCAGAAGGATCGCGACGCCGTGCTGACCCGGGCGCCCTGGGTCGACGTCGTCTTCGGCACCCACAACATCGGATCGCTGCCGACGCTGCTGGAACGCGCCCGGCACAACAGGGTGGCCCAGGTCGAGATCGTCGAGTCGCTGCAGGAGTTTCCCTCCACGTTGCCAGCGTCGCGCGAATCCGCTTATGCCGCATGGGTTTCGATCTCGGTGGGCTGCAATAACACCTGCACGTTCTGCATCGTGCCGTCGCTGCGGGGCAAGGAGACCGATCGCAGGCCCGGCGACGTCCTCGCCGAGGTGCAGTCGCTGGTGGCGCAGGGCGTTCTGGAGATCACCCTCCTCGGGCAGAACGTCAATGCATACGGTGTCTCGTTCGCCGATCCGAGCGTTCCCAGCGATCGCGGTGCGTTCGGAAGATTGCTGCGCGCCTGCGGACGCATCGAGGGGCTGGAGCGCGTGCGATTCACCTCACCGCACCCGGCTGAATTCACCGACGACGTCATCGACGCCATGGCGGCGACTCCCAACGTCTGTCCCACGCTGCACATGCCGCTGCAATCGGGCTCGGACCGCATCTTGAAGGCCATGCGACGGTCCTACCGGGCCGAACGCTACCTCGGCATCATCTCCTCCGTGCGGGCCGCCATTCCGCACGCCGCGATCACCACCGACCTCATCGTGGGGTTCCCCGGTGAGACCGAAGAGGACTTCGCCGCCACTCTCGACGTGGTCGAACGGTCTCGCTTCGCCAGCGCGTTCACCTTCCAGTACTCCAAGCGGCCGGGCACCCCCGCCGCCGAACTTCCCGATCAGCTTCCGAAAGCCGTTGTGCAGGAGAGATACATGCGCCTCACCGAGCTCCAGGAGCGAATATCCCTCGAGGAGAACGCGGCTCAGATCGGCACGGTCGTCGAACTGCTGGTGGCCACCGGCGAGGGGCGCAAGGACGTCAGTACGGCACGGATGTCGGGGCGCGCGCGTGATGGACGTTTGGTGCACTTCGCACCCGGTGAACGCGACATCCGGCCCGGAGACGTCGTCACGACGACGGTTACCAATGCCGCTCCGCACCACCTCATCGCCGACGCCGTACTCATCGATCATCGCCGCACCCGGGCCGGCGACGCGCACGAGGCCGGTCGCCGGGTGGCGACGGTCGGAGTGAAGTCGGTCGGACTGGGACTGCCCGGTGTCGGTATGCCACGCACGCAGCCGGTGTCGACGGGGTGCGGTCGATGAGTCGCGGCGACCGCCCCGAAGCGGGATTCGACGATTTCAAGGGCGACCTCGAAGACGCCGAGCGTCGCGTTGCCCGCGAGATCGATCCTGGTGCACGAGCTTTGATCGTCGCGATCCTGGTCTTCGTGATCCTGTTCTCGTTCGTGCTGCCCCATACCGGCAGTGCGCGGGGGCTCGACGTCCTCGTCGGCGACGACGCCGCCCTGCGGGAGGCGATCGCCCTGCCGTCGAGGGTGTTCACCTGGCTGGTACTGGTGTTCAGCGTGGGATTCTCGATCCTCGCGCTGCTCACCCGCCGGTGGGGCATGGCGTGGATCGCGCTGGCCGGCTCGGCCGTGGCCTGCCCCATCGGAATGCTGGCCGTGTGGTCCCGTCAAACGGTCGCCGAGCCCCATCCGGGGCCCGGCATCGGTCTCATCATCACCTGGATCGCAGTGATCCTGCTCACGTTCCATTGGGCCAGGGTCGTGTGGTCGCGCACCGCGGTGCAGCTCGCCGCCGAGGAAGAGCGTCGCAGGCTGGCCACCGAACAGCAGGGCAAGGGACTGTTGGACTTCGGTGAGGGGCCCGACCCGGCGGCACGCCCCAAGCCCGACGAAGGTCCTTAGCGCTTCTTTCCCAGCGCCTGGACGGCCGCCTCGGCCCACTCCCGCCACTGGGTGGCACTGGCCCTGGCCTGTTCGGCGTCCTTGGTGCGACCCGCAGCCTCCGCCTTCGCGGCCTGCACCTCGAACTGCTCCGCACGCACCCGGAACTGATCGGCTCTGGCCTGCGCCTCCGGGTCCGTCCCGCCGGCCGACGCAGTGTCGCGAACCTTTTTCTCCACGGCCTTCATGCGTCGCTCGAACTCCGCGGCCCGCTCGCGAGGAACCTTGCCAACGGCATCCCACTTCGCGCCGATGGTGCGCAACGCGGTGCGGGCGGCATCGGCATCGGACAGGTCGATGGCCTCGGCGGCGACGAGCAGCGCGTCCTTCGTGGCGGCGTTGGTGTCGAACTCCGCGTCGCGCTCGGCGTTGACCGCGTTGCGGGCCTTGAAGAACTTGTCCTGCGCGGCCTTGAATCGCCTCCAGAGGGCGTCGTCGACGTCCTTAGACGCCCGACCCGCGGCCTTCCACTCGGTCAGCATGTCGCGGAACGTTGCTGCCGTGCCGCCCCAGTCAGTCGAATCGGCGAGCTGCTCGGCACGTTCGCACAGAGCCTCCTTGGCCTGGCGGGTCCCCACCCGCTCTCGATCCAACTCGGCGAAGTGTGAGCCGCGGCGGCGGTTGAACGTCTCACGGGCCGCGGAGTAGCGCTTCCACAACGCGTCGTCGGTCTTGCGATCGAGGCCCGTGACGGTGCGCCACTCGTCGAGGATCTCGCGCAATCGGTCCCCGGCGGACTTCCACTGCGTTGCGTTCGCTGCGATGTTCTCGGCCTCGACGGCCAGCGCTTCCTTGCGTGCGGTCTGAGCGACGCGGTGCTCGTCGCGTTTCTGGCGTTCCTCGGCGGCATGGGTGTCGGCTTGCTCCACGATGACGGCCAGTCGCGCCCCCAGTGCGTCGACGTCACCCAGTACCGACGCCATGGGGAGAGTCTCGGCCAGTGCGGCGGCCGCGGCCTTGATCTTCCGTGCGTCACCCGTACCCGAGGCGAGCCTGCGTTCCATCAACGCGACCTCGGTGTTGAGGTCGTCGTAGCGACGCCCGAAGTGTGCGTAGGCAGCCTCGTGCTCCCCGGCCTGCCAGGAGCCGATGACGCGTTCGCCCCCGGAGGTGAACAGCCACACCGTGCCGTCGTCATCGACGCGACCGAAGCGGTGCGGGTCGGCGGTCGGGGGCACGATCACGGTCGGCGCTGTGCCACCTGGTCTCGGAGCGGGGCGCGGAGGTCCTGGCCGGGGTGCGGGCTTGGGTGCTCCGCTTGACTCGCCTGTCGTCATGTCCTTGAACCTCGTGCCCTCCGCGCGGATGACCACGCTCCTGCCGCGCAACGCGGCGCCTGATAGCGGTTGTACAGAGGCCATTGAAGCAGGTCGGGCCGGGGCGTGCCCACGGCTTTGCACAAGCAGTCGTCCATGGGGCCATCTCCGCGGTGCGCCCGTCTGTGCCCGTGACGGGATGGACTCCACCGATGATGACCGCTCGCGAGCCTCGCCGAGCCCGTCGGGCCGGTGGCTGGCTAGCGTGAAGGCGTGCTCAGCGCCATCGCGTTCGTCCCGTCCGCACCCGTCATCGTGCCCGCACTCGCTACCGGTGCAGTATCGGAGCTGAAGGATCTCTACTCGGCGGTCGCTGCTGCCGCCGCAGAGCTGCCCGACCGGTGGTTCGTCGTGGGGATCGGTCGTGCGGACAACGTCATCGGACCTCGCACGGTCGGAACCTTCGGCGGCTACGGCGTCGACGTTCGGGTCGCCCTCTCACCTGGCGCCATCGGGGATCCCAAGGCGTTGCCCCTGTGTGCGCTCGTTGCGGGCTGGGTGCGGACGGCCAGTGCGCCGGACGCCAGCGCGGAAGTGTGGGTGTACGCCACCGATCACGAGCCAGAGGCCGCCCTTGCCCGCGGGAGGGCGTTGCGCGCTGAGGTCGACGCGATTGCGGAGCCCGTCGGGGTGCTAGTCGTCGCCGACGGCGCGAATACGCTCACCGCGTCGGCACCCGGCGGCCACGATCCCGACTCCGTCCCGCTGCAGGCGGCGCTGGACGATGCGCTGTCGGTCGGTGACACCGACGCGTTGAGCCGGCTACCCGACGGCATCGTGGGACGGGTCGCCTACCAGGTGCTGGCCGGGCTGGCCGGGGCGTCACGGTGGTCGGCAGGCGAGTTGTACCGGGGCGCGCCCTACGGCGTTGGATACTCGGTCGGCGTATGGACGCCGGTGACCGGGTGACGGCTCGCCCCATCGCGATCATCGGGCCCACCGGGACCGGGAAGAGCGCGCTGGCACTCGACGTCGCGGAGCGGCTGGGCGGCGAGATCGTCAACGCCGACGCGATGCAGCTGTACCGCGGCATGGACATCGGAACCGCCAAGCTTGCACCGACCGAGCGCAGAGGGATTCCGCATCACCAACTCGACCAGCTCGACGTGACCGAGACCGCGACGGTCGGCCGCTACCAGGGCGCCGCTACCGACGACGTCGAGTCGATCCTGCGGCGCGGCGCGGTGCCGGTGATCGTCGGCGGCTCGATGCTGTACGTCCAATCGTTGCTCGACGAGTGGGCGTTCCCCGCCACCGACCCCGAGGTTCGGGCCCGCTGGGAGGCACGGCTCGCCGACGTCGGCGTGGCTGCCCTGCATTCGGAATTGGCGATCGTCGACGCCGATGCCGCGGCGTCGATCCTGCCGACCGACGCCCGCCGCATCGTGCGAGCACTCGAGGTGGTGGAGCTCACGGGACAGCCGTTCGCGGCGAGCGCACCGACCATCGGCGAACCGCGCTGGGGCACGGTCATCGTCGGATTGGACTGGGACACGGACCTTCTCGACGAACGACTGCACCGACGAACCGCCACGATGTTCGACGACGGTCTGGTCGACGAGGTGAGGGCGCTGCAGACGCGCGGTCTCCACGAGGGAGTGACTGCTTCGCGTGCTCTCGGTTACGCGCAGGTGCTCGCCGCCCTTGGCGATGGAGGAGGCGTCGAGGCGCTCGCCGAGGCTAGGGAGCGAACCTTCATCGGGACCCGCCGCTACGTCCGTCGGCAGCGATCGTGGTTCCGTCGCGACCACCGCATTCACTGGCTCGACGGGTCCGGCGCCGGCAACGTCGACGCCGCGCTCGGATTCTGGCGTGGGCCGCAGGCCGGAGCGTAGGGAGCGCAGCGACCCGGGGCGTGTCGGACGTATCCTGAGCAGGTGATGTTCGCCAAGGGGCACGGTACGGAGAACGACTTCGTGCTGCTACCCGACGTCGGCGCCCAGCTGGCGCTGACGCCGGAGGCGGTCTCCGCGCTGTGTGACCGGCGCCGTGGCATTGGCGCCGACGGCGTGCTGCGGGTTACGACGGCCGACGCCGCCCTGGCCGCGGGGGTGTTCGACGCGATTCCCGAAGGAGTCGGTCCCACGGACTGGTTCATGGACTACCGCAACGCCGACGGATCCGCCGCGCAGATGTGTGGCAACGGGGTGCGCGTATTCGCGCACTACCTACGGGTCAGCGGCCTCGAGCAGCGTGATGAGTTCGTGGTCGGTTCGCTGGCAGGCCCGCGCCCGGTCGTGCTGCACGACGTGGACGCGCTATCGGCCGACGTCACCGTCGACATGGGCAAGGCAAATCAATTCGGCACCGGCTCGGCCGTGGTGGGCGGACGCCGGTTCGGTGGGGTGGCGGTCGACGTCGGCAACCCGCACCTCGCCTGCGTCGCCGCATCGCTCACCAGCGCAGAGTTGGCCGCCCTCGACGTCGCCGCGCCCGTGTGGTTCGACGCTGCGCAGTTCCCCCAGGGCGTCAACGTCGAGGTGCTGACGGCTCCGTCCGGAGGCGGCGTCGCCATGCGGGTGCACGAGCGCGGGGTGGGTGAAACTCGCTCGTGTGGAACGGGGACCGTGGCGGCCACGGTCGCAGCCCTCCGCCACCAGGGCCTGGACACGGGCACGCTCCGCGTCCGGATACCCGGCGGAGAGGTGACCGTGACTATCACCGACGCCACCAGCTATCTGAGGGGGCCGTCGGTTCTGGTGGCTCAAGGCGAGCTGTCCGACGACTGGTGGGCTGCCCAGCTGTGAAAAATCGAATGCGTGACACCGCCTAGAAGGGGCAACATCTCCTACTACATGACAACTCCCAGACTGCCCAGTAAGGGCGAACTCGACCTCGATGACCGCTCGGCCCTGCGCAGGGTGGCGGGCCTATCCACCGAACTCGCCGACGTCAGCGAGGTCGAATACCGGCAGCTACGGCTCGAACGGGTGGTGCTCGTCGGCGTGTGGACCGACGGCAGCGCCGCAGACGCCGATGCGAGCATGGCGGAACTCGCCGCATTGGCCGAAACCGCTGGCTCCGAGGTCCTCGAGGGCATGGTCCAGCGGCGGGACAAGCCCGACGCGGGAACCTACATCGGGTCCGGCAAGGCCAAGGAGCTGCGCGACGTCGTCGTGGCCACTGGCGCCGACACCGTGATATGCGACGGCGAGCTGACTCCCGGGCAGCTCAACGCGCTCGAAAAGGCCGTCAAGGTCAAGGTCATCGATCGCACCGCGCTGATCCTGGACATCTTCGCCCAGCACGCGACCTCCGCGGAAGGCAAGGCACAGGTCGCCTTTGCCCAGATGGAGTACATGTTGCCAAGGCTGCGCGGCTGGGGCGAGTCGATGTCGCGTCAGGGTGGTGGCGCGGGCGGCAGCGGCGGGGGAGTGGGCACCCGCGGCCCCGGCGAGACCAAGATCGAGACGGACCGCCGCCGGATTCGCGAGCGGATGTCCAAGCTTCGGCGCGAGATCAAGGACATGAAGAAGGTGCGCGACACTCAGCGTGGACGCCGGGTGCACAGCGACGTGGCGTCGATCGCGATCGTGGGCTACACCAACGCGGGCAAGTCCAGCCTGCTCAACGCCCTCACCGGTGCCGGTGTCCTCGTCGAGAACGCACTGTTCGCCACACTCGAACCCACAACCCGCCGTGGACATTTCGCGGACGGTCGGCCCTTCGTGCTGACCGACACCGTCGGGTTCGTTCGCCACCTGCCGACCCAGCTGGTCGAGGCCTTCAGATCGACCCTCGAGGAAGTCGTCGACGCCGAGTTGCTAGTGCACGTGATCGACGGCTCGGACTCCAATCCGCTGGCGCAGGTCAACGCGGTGCGCAAGGTCGTTCTCGACGTTGCGCAGGAATACGACATTGCACCGCCGCCGGAGTTGTTGGTGGTCAACAAGATTGACGCGGCCACTGGCCTCGGGCTGGCTCAGCTGCGGCGCGCGCTGCCCGAGGCGGTGTTCGTGTCGGCGAGCACCGGCGACGGCCTGGAGCGTCTTCGCAGCCGGATGAGCGACATGGTCGTGCCGAAGGACGTCACCGTAGACGTCACGATCCCGTATGACCGAGGAGAACTGATCGCGCGTATGCACGCCGAGGGACGGGTGGACGTCACCGAGCACTCCGAAACCGGTACGCGCATCAAAGCGCGGGTGCCCGCAGCCTTGGCGGCCGGGCTCGACGACTACGTCACCTTCTAGCCCGCTGAGGCGGTCGCGGAGCGGTAGTGCGGTAGACTTCGAGGCAATGTTGGTGTCGCCACGCGCCGCCAACACGTCGTGGAACGCTCGATCAGCCCGATGCACGAAGTCACAGTGACGTGACTCCCCGCATTCTGGCGATCAGTGCATTGCACTAGCTCTTCTCGCGGCGATCGATGTTGCCCACCGGCAATCTCGCCCATCGAGCCCGTATTCGCCTGACCCCGAACGTCCTGCGCAGACGCGGCCGTACCCATGCCCGAAAGGCATTACAGACATGACTTCAGAATCCCCCATGGAACCCACCTTCGAATCCCTCGGCGTGCCAGAGCGCGTCAGCCGCGTCCTCGCCGACCAGGGCATCAAGAGCCCGTTCCCGATCCAGACCGGCACGCTGCCCGACACGCTCGCCGGTCGCGACGTGCTCGGTCGCGGAAAGACCGGCAGCGGAAAGACTCTGGCCTTCTCGATTCCATTGGTCGCCGGCCTCGCCGGTGGACAGCGGCGTCCCTCCAAGCCGACCGGCCTGGTTCTTGCGCCCACCCGCGAGCTCGCTACCCAGATCACCGCGGTCATCGAGCCGCTCGCGCGGGCGCTCGGCATGAACGTGACCACGATCTTCGGCGGCGTGTCCCAGAGCAGGCAGGTCAGTGCGCTGCGCGCCGGCGTCGACATCGTGGTCGCCTGCCCGGGCCGCCTCGAAGACCTGATGAAGCAGCGCCACATCTCGCTCGACGCCGTCCAGATCACGGTGCTCGACGAGGCGGATCACATGGCTGACCTGGGCTTCCTGCCCGGCGTGACGCGCATCCTCGCCGCCACGCCCGCGGGCGGGCAGCGGCTGCTCTTCTCGGCGACGCTGGACAACGGCGTCGACAAGCTGGTGCAGCGCTTCCTGCGCAACCCCGTCACCCACTCCGTCGACGAGATCGACGCACCCCAGGTCGCCATGACGCACCACGTCTACCACGTGTCCGGCGCGCAGGAGAAGACTCAACTGGTGCACCGCCTAGCGTCGGGTACCGGTCGCCGAATCCTATTCATGCGCACCAAGCATCAGGCTCGCAAGCTGGCCAAGCAGCTCACCGATGCCGGTGTGCCCTCGGTGGACCTGCACGGCAACCTGTCGCAACCGGCGCGGGACCGCAACCTCGCGGCCTTCAGCTCCGGTGACGCGCGTGTGCTCGTCGCCACCGACATCGCCGCCCGCGGTGTCCACGTCGACGACGTCGAACTCGTCGTCCACGTCGATCCGCCTGTCGAGCACAAGGCCTACCTCCACCGCTCGGGCCGTACGGCGCGCGCGGGCAGCTCGGGTGACGTGGTGACCGTGGTGCTGCCCGAGCAGCGCCGCGACACCCAGCAGCTGCTGCGCAAGGCCGGTATCACGGCGCAGCCGCAGCAGGTGCGGGCCGACTCGGCGAGCGTGCTCGAACTCGTCGGCGAAATCGCTCCCCACCGCGAGCCGCCCGTGCGGCAGGCCGCTCCTCCTGCCCGGGGCAACGGCGGGTCTCACCGTGTCGGCAGTGGTTCAGGCCGCGGTGCCAACCAGTCTCACCGTGGCGGCACGGGTCGACCAGCAGGCGCGGGCGCTTCCAATCGCCGCGGCGGCGGTCCTCGTCGCCCCAGGTCCGGATCGGGTCGGCCTCAGACCAACTCCTAGTCCCCGGCCTGCGGGCGGTCACCGCGTCGTTCGACGATCGTCGGCGGCTGATGCGCCCGCACCGGTGGCAACGGACCGTCGAAACCCTCGACCTCCACTAGGACGTGGGCGCCCGTGCATCCCTTGGCGAGTGACGATGTGCCGGTGTCGGCGGTCAGCACGTTGGGGTTGCCGTGCACGCACATGGCGTCGGGATCGCCCGGGTCCTCGGGGTCGTACCACGCGCCGGTGGACAACTGTGCCACACCGTGGCGAAGGGCATCGTCGACGACGAGGCCTGCCAGGCACGAGCCACGGTCGTTGAAGACCCTGACCACGTCACCCGACGTCAACCCACGCTGCAGCGCATCATCCGGATGCATTCGGATCGGTTCTCGCCCTTGAACTTTGGAGTTCATGCTGGCTTGGCCGCCGTCCAATTGACTGTGCAACCGCGTCGCCGGTTGATTGGCCAAGAGGTGCAGCGGATAGTCGGCGGCTCGGGCGCCACCAAGCCACTCGTCCGGCTCGAACCATCGGGGATGACCGGCGCAGTCGTCGTACCCGAATCCGTCGATGTCATCGGAGAAGATCTCGATCCGACCGCTGGGGGTTGCCAGTCGATGAACGACGGGATCGGCGCGGAAGTCGGCGAGAAGTGACAACCCGGACTCGGTCGGCAGCCGAACCCGGCCTTCGGACCAGAACTCGTCGAAGGTAGGCACCGCGAAGTCGAGTCGAGCCGACCATGTCTCATACAGGTGAACGAGCCACTCCCGCGCGTCGCGCCCCTCGGTGAACTGTTCGCCGAAACCTAGCCGGTGGGCGAGCGCCGAGAACGTCCGGTAGTCGTCGCGAGATTCCGCATAGGGCTCGACCAATGCGTGCATCGCCACCAACTCGGGGTCGTTCTTCGACCCGGAGTAGTCCTCGCGCTCGAACGGCGTCGTGGACGGCACGACGACGTCGGCGTGTTTGGCCATCGCCGTCCAATACGGATCGTGGACGACCACCGTGTCGACGCGACCCAGCGCCCGCCGCAGTCTCGGAATGTTCTGGTGGTGGTGGAACGGATTGCCACCCGCCCAGTACACGCACTTGATGTCGGGGTAGGTCAACGTTCTGCCGTTGTAGGCGTACTGCTCGCCTGGATGCAGAAGCATGTCACTGACCGCCGCCACCGGAATGAACGTCGAGACGGGATTGGTGCCCTGTGGAAACGTCGGTAGCGGGCAACGCAGCGGAGCCATGCCCACTTCGTTCTGCGAACCGTACCCGTGGCCGAAACCGCCGCCGGGCACACCGATCTGACCGAGCATCGCTGCGAGGGTCAGCCCCATCCACGGCGCCTGCTCGCCGTACCGGACGCGTTGCAGGGACCAACTCACCATCACGATCGTGCGCCGTGCCGCCATGCGCCTGGCCAGTGACGTCAGGACGTCGGCAGACAGCCCGCAGATCGCGGCCGCCCATTGGGGTGACTTGGCCACCCCATCGACGAGGCCGAGTAGGTAGCGCTCGAACCGGGGGTAACCCGTGCAATGGGTGTCGAGGAAGTCGCGGTCGGCCAGATTCTCGGTGGCGAGCACGTAGGCGAGGGCCAACATGATGGCGACGTCGGTACCCGGCACCGGCGCCAACCACTCACAATCACCGCTCGTGTCGGCGCGCAATGGGCTGAGGGAGACGATCCGTCCGCCGCGGTCGCGGACGCTCTGCAACGCTCCGCGTGTCGGATGCTCGGTGGTACCGCCCGCGTTCACCGCCGAATTCTTCACGCCGACGCCGCCGAAGCACACCAGAAGCTCGGTGTTCTCGGCGATGACGCTCCACGCGGTGGAACGTTGGAAGAGGTCGTCGTGGGTGCCGACGACCCGCGGCATGATGACCCCGGTGGCGCCCAAACTGTACGAATGCCGGGAAAAGGTGTAGCCCCCAAGGAAGTTCAAGAATCGGTGCACCTGGCTCTGCGCGTGGTGGAAACGCCCTGCACTTGCCCACCCATACGAACCGCCGTAGATGGCCTCGTTCCCGTGGGTATCGACGATGCGACGCAGTTCGTCGGCCAGCAGTTCGGTGAGCTCGTCCCACGACACCGCGACGAATTCGTCGGCGCCGCGAATGGTGCTCGGGCCGGGGCCTTGGTCGAGCCATCCGCGGCGGACGGCGGGAGTCGCGATCCGGGACCGATGCCGGACCGAGCCCGCGAGATTGCCGAGCAGGGGGGAGGGGTCGGCATCTCGGTGATACGGACGGACGGAGGTGATGTCACCGTCTCGGACGTCCGCGGTGAACGCACCCCAGTGCGTGAGTGATGTCCGGGCACCGGCCATGCCCAGAGCTTAAGGGCCGCGGAACGTCACCGGATGGGCCAAGGGCGGCGGTACCGCCGGTATCAACCATCCGGTTGGGTGGTATATCGTCGTGACCAAGTCCCGCTTCGCCGATCCGGAGGTAAACCATGGGCGCCATCAAGTACGACCGCACCCTCTTCGAACCCGAACACGACCTCTTCCGCGAGTCCTATCGCGGCTTCCTGGAGCGCCACGTCGCGCCGTTCCACGACCAGTGGGAGAAGGACAAGATCGTCGACCGCGGCGTCTGGCTCGAGGCGGGCAAGCAAGGCTTTCTCGGCATGGCCGTGCCGGAGGAGTACGGCGGCGGCGGCAACGACGACTTCCGCTACAACACGATCATCACCGAAGAGACCTCTTCGAACCGCTACAGCGGGCTCGGTTTCCCGTTGCAGAACGACGTCATTGCGCCCTACCTGTTGCGTCTGACCACCGAAGAGCAGAAGCAGCGCTGGCTGCCGGGATTCTGCAGCGGCGAGATCATCACCGCGGTCGCCATGACCGAGCCGGGTACCGGCAGTGACCTGCAGGGCATCAAGACCCGTGCAGTCAAGCAGGAGGACGGCAGCTGGGTCCTCAACGGCTCGAAGACGTTCATCACCAACGGCATTCACGCCGATCTGGTCATCGTGGTGGCATGCACCGAACCGGAGAAGGGGGCGCTGGGCTTCTCGCTGCTGGTCGTCGAACGGGGGATGGCGGGCTTCGAACGCGGCCGCCACCTCGACAAGATCGGGATGGACGCCCAGGACACTGCGGAGCTGTCCTTCACCGATGTCCAGGTGCCCGCCGAGAATCTGCTCGGCGAGGAGGGACAGGGCTTCGTCTACCTGATGCAGAACCTGCCTCAGGAACGCATCTCGATCGCCATCGGCGCCGCTGCCGGGATGGAAGCCGTGCTCGAGCAGACCATCCAGTACACCAAGGACCGCAAGGCGTTTGGCAAGCCGATCGGCAGCTTCCAGAACAGTCGCTTCCTGCTGGCAGAACTTGCTACCGACGCCACCGCGGTCCGGATCACGGTCGACGAGTTCATTCGATTGCACCTCGATGAGAAGCTCACGGCCGAGCAGGCCGCCATGGCGAAGTGGTGGGCTACGGAGAAGCAGGTCTACCTGATCGATCGTTGTCTGCAGCTGCACGGCGGCTACGGCTACATGCGGGAGTATCCGGTTGCCCGGGCCTATCTCGACTCCCGAGTACAGACGATTTACGGCGGAACGACCGAGATCATGAAGGAGATCATCGGCCGAAGCGTCGGCGTTTAGGCCGTCGAATCGCGCGACACTTTCCGCAGACGGGTTGGATATCCCTCAAGATGGACGTCGACTGACGCAGAGTTGACGGACGCGGAACTCAAGGGAGTCCGGCGCAGCTCGCTGGGAGGACGCAATGACGGGGCTGAGAACCCGGCTGGGTAGGGCGCTCGGACGAACGGGCGTTGGCATGGTCGCGGCGGTGGCTGCTGCCCTGCTAGTCGCTCCACTCGCCGCGGCGACGCCCGAGAGCGACGCCGACGCCGCCATCACCCAGGCATGGGATGCGGGCGGGGGCGAGGGCGGACCGCTCGGCATCAAGAACGGCGGGGTGTACCCGGCGGGCGCTGGTTTCGGCCAGGACTTCGCAGGCGGCAAGATCTACTTCACCCCGGACACCGGCGCTCACGCCATGCAGGGCGCGATCCTCGACGAATACCAGGCGCTGGGCGGCGCGGCAGACGGCGACCTGGGCTTTCCCACAATTGACGAGGGCGACGGCAAGGCGCCGGGTAGCCGCAACACGACCTTCAGCGCCGCCGACCGCCCGGTGATCTTCTGGACTCCCGACACCGGCGCACACGTCGTACGGGGCGCCATCAACGCAGCGTGGGACAAGCTCGGAGGGTCCGCAGGCGTCCTTGGCGTGCCGACCGACGACGAGGTCTACGGGGGTGACGAGGTCACCCAGTCGTTCACGGGCGGCCAAGTGACGTGGAACGGCACCACGAAGGCGTTTACGACGACACCCCCGGAACTGGCAGAACAGCTCACGGGGCTCGAGATTCCCGGCGACGTGACCACGGCGATCGCCGCCGCCCGCCGCGCAGCCGGTGGCCCGCTCGGACCGCTGGGTGCCACTGATGGCAACCAGTACGACATCGGTGCCAACGGCGTTGGGCAGAACTACGCCGGCGGGAAGATCTACTACAGCCCTGCGACGGGCGCCAAGGTCCTGACCGGCCAGGTGCTGGCGAAGTATGAGGGCGTCGGCGGTCCCGACGGCGATCTCGGTTTCCCGACGAGCAACGAAAACGACGGCGGTCTCGCGCCGATGAGCAAGATCGCGAGCTTCGCCGCTGCCGATCAGCCGGTGATCTTCTGGACGCCCGACTTCGGAGCGGTGATCGTGCGCGGGGCGATGAACGCCGCGTGGGCGAAGCTCGGTGGGGCGACCGGTGAACTGGGTGCGCCGACGGCAGACCAGACTGAAAATGGCGACGTTGTCACGCAGAAGTTCAATGGTGGCGCCATCACCTGGAACAGGTCGACCAATGAGTTCACCACCGAGCCGCCGAGCCTGCAGTCCCAACTGAAGGGGCTGGAGGTACCCGGGGGTGGTGCCGTGCAGGCGCAACCTGCCGCGCAGGGAACCTCCGACCGCGACTCGACGTGGTTCCGCCCGAACGCGTGGTGGCTATTAGGCATCCTGCCCGTCCTGGTGCTCGTCGGCGTCGTGGCGGCCGCCGTCGTGCGGAACCGGCGCCGAAGTGACGACCGCGGAACCTTGGACGAATTCGACGATGACTACGACTACCGCGACTTCGACGACGCCGACGCCGACCCCGACGAGCGCGACTTCGATTCGGGACCGATCGCGCAGGGCGACGACGGCGACAGCCGGCGAAGCGGCTGGGCGATGCCCGCTGACGGCGACGACGATGAGCTGCCCGATCGAGGTGACGAAAGCGAACACGACAGCTACGTGGCCGACCTGTCCACCGATCAGGACGCCATCAACACCGCTCCCACACTGATCGTCGGCGCAACGGGCGCCCAGCCGGATGGCCCGTGGTTCACCGACCTCGCCGCGTCCGACGATGCCGACATGGTTCCCCATCGCGACGATGAGGCGGAGCTGGATCGGGAGCCGGTCCCAGAAGGCGAGTCCGACCTGCGGTCAGAACACGAGGCGGACCCGGACTACGAAGAACCGTCCGACCCGGACTCGGAACAACCGTCATATCCCGACAGTGAGCCGCCAAGCGGCCGTCACGCAGCCATCCGGCTCACCGCGCCGCTAGCGGCGGAGACATCGCTGCGGCTGGCCACCGACGACCCGTTCGACGCGCCCCGGGGGTACCCGATCAAGGCTGACACCAAGACAGGGTTGTACTGGATTCCTGGAAGTGGACAGTACGACGTTGCGCAAGCCGAAATCTGGTTCGCCAGCGAAGAATTCGCATTGACGAACGGTTTCATCAAGGGCTAGCGCGTGCCCGCTGAACGCTAGATCTTGCGGATGACCGTGACGACCTTGCCGAGGATGGCCGCGTCGTTGCCCGGTATCGGGTCGAATGCCGGGTTGTGGGGCATCAGCCACACCTGGCCGCTCGTGCGCTTGAAGGTCTTCACGGTGGCCTCGCCGTCGATCATCGCCGCCACGATGTCGCCATTGTCGGCCACGTTCTGCTGGCGTATCACTACCCAGTCGCCATCGCAGATGGCGGCGTCGATCATCGACTCGCCGACCACCTTCAGCAGGAACAGGGAACCCTCGCCGACGAGTTCCTTGGGCAGGGGGAACACGTCCTCGACGGCCTCCTCGGCCAGAATCGGCCCGCCTGCGGCGATACGGCCGAGAACCGGGACGAAGGTGGGCACGGGTAGCGCATCGGACCCGGCGACGTCCGTCGTGACGGCCTGCGCGGCCTGCCTGGCCGGATCGTCGGATGCGCGGACGTCGACTGCTCGCGGCCGGTTCGGATCGCGACGCAAGTAGCCCTTGCGTTCGAGCGTGCGCAGTTGGTGTGCGACGGATGACGTCGAAGTCAAGCCCACGGCGTCGCCGATCTCGCGGATGCTCGGGGGATAGCCACGTGTGGTGACCGAGCTTCGGATGACCTCGAGGATGGTGCGCTGACGTTCGGTCAGAACCGTGTCGCTGCTGTCACTCATGGCGCCGAATGTAGTCCTCTAGGGGGACAGAATCAAACATGTGTTCGACGCGTGTCGCCGAGATCGTTTCCCCGGGTGTCATCTCGCAGGACATCGGTGACAGTTCTGAATCAGGACATCGGTAACAGTCCAGGCGGTGTTGGTGGTGACACTTCTGCCTCCAAGCTCCGGTGGTGGCTGTTACCGAACCCATCGATCCTGTCGTTCGTCTTGCAATCTCGCAGTGGCCCGATGACGCTCCCCGTGGAGCGGTCTCGACGTTCTGCGCCGAGCACGGCATCTCCCGTAAGTCTGTCTACGCGTTGCGTAAACGCGCGAGGACCGACGGGCCGGCCGCGGTGCTCGAACCCAGGACTCGACGACCGAAGTCGAGCCCTTCGGCGGTGAGCGATGAGGTCAAGGGCCACGCCGTGGCGGTACGGGCCGCGCTGGAGGCTTCTGGTCTGGACCATGGGCCGATCAGCGTGCACGACAAGATGCACGCGATGGGCTTGGAACAGGTTCCTTCCCCGGCGTCGCTGGCACGCATCTTCCGTGAGGCCGGCGTGGCTCGTCTGGAGCCCAAGAAGAAGCCACGCTCGGCATGGCGGCGGTTCGTCTACCCAGCCCCAAATGCGTGTTGGCAACTCGACGCGACCGAGTACGTGCTCAGCGGCGGGCGGAAGTGCGTAATCTTTCAGCTCATCGACGACCACTCCCGTTACGCGGTCGCCTCCCACGTTGCATTCGGGGAGACCGCCAAGGACGCCATCGCCGTGGTGGACAAAGCCATCGCCACCCACGGTGTGCCACAAAGGTTGTTGTCCGACAACGGGCTCGCACTGAACCCGTCACGGCGCGGGTACGTCGGCCAGCTCGTCGGCCACGTTGGGGCCTTGGGCGTGGAGGCGATCACCGGCAAGCCCTACAAGCCGACCACCCAAGGCAAGAACGAACGCTTCCATCAGACCCTGTTCCGCTACCTCGACAAGCAGCCGCTCGCGGGATCACTGGCCGAACTCCAAGCCCAGGTCGACGCGTTCGACCACGTCTACAACACCCAGCGGCCCCACCAAGGACTGCCCGGACGCGTCACACCGCTGACAGCCTGGGAGGCGACGCCCAAAGCTGATCCACCTCGCCCGAAGCCTGACCGGCCCGTCGTCGCGGAGCGAGTCCCGGGCCGCTACCAGTTCCCGCGGGCACAGCCGCCCACGGATCTACCCGCCAACACCTGTGTCCGAACGGTTAGCGCGGTAGGCAACATCGGGCTGGACTCAGTCAGCTACAAGGTCGGTGGCCAACACGGCTTTCGGCAGGTTCTCGTCGTCAGTGATGGCGACAAGGTCATCATCACCGATCTGGACGGCGAGGTCCTCGCCGAACGAACCCGACCTGCACCCGGCGTCAAATACGTCGGCAACGGCCGACCCCGCGGCCTACGCCCCAAAACGATGAAAGCGTCACCGAAGTCCTGACGCACCAACCGTCACCGAAGTCCTGATGCAGAACTGTCACCGATGTCCTGAGACATCACCATCGTTTCCCCGGGTCGCGTGTCGGTGGGTCGGGTTACGGTTTGCAACAGTTCGATCACGTGTTCTAGTAATCGAACACCTGAGCGATTAGCATTCGAACACAAGAGCGAACCAATGCCACGAAGGAAGGCCCGCGAGATGACCATCATCACCCGAGAAGACCCCACCGAACTCGTCGTGCGCCCCATGCGGCCGGTGCGGCGCTCATCCTCCGCGTCCAGGCGCGGTCCACGGCCTCATGGGCCGGCAGGGGCGCCCCTGAACTACCGCGGTACCGGAGTGTTGATGTCTCGCGCGTCGCACCGGAGCAAGCCGGTGACTCCTTTGGCCACCGTCGTGCTGGCCCTGGTAGCCGCCGCCATCACGGTGTGGTTGGGTTTGGTGGCGCAGTCGGGTGCCGAGCAGACTCCCGCCCCGTCGCCCGCCCGGCTGGCTGTCGTTCAGGTGTTGGCAGGGGAGTCGTTGGAGCAGTTGGCGCAAAGGATCGCACCCGATGCGTCCGTCGGATCGATCGTGGCTGAGATCCGCGATCTCAATGAGCTGGACTCCGCAGTGGTCGATGCCGGGCAGACGCTGATCGCGCCGGTGGGTTGATCCGCGGCATGCGCCGTGAAAGCTGCTGCCGTGCATCGGTACGCTCGTATGCGTCCGGAGTAGGTGCGCGCGGCGAAGGAGCGGAAATGCATTGTCCGTTCTGCCGTAATCCCGATTCGAGGGTCGTCGACTCCCGCGAGGCCGATGAGGGCCAGGCGATTCGGCGCCGTCGATCATGCCCGGAGTGTGGGCGCAGGTTCACCACGGTGGAGACCGCTGTGCTCGCCGTGGTCAAGCGCAGTGGTGTCACCGAACCGTTCAGCCGCGAGAAGGTCATCAAGGGCGTTCGCCGTGCCTGCCAGGGTCGCGACGTCGACGATGATGCGTTGAACCTGTTGGCGCAGCAGGTCGAGGACGCGGTGCGGGCGGCAGGATCACCCGAGGTGCCCAGCAATGACGTCGGCTTGGCGATTCTCGGTCCGCTGCGTGATCTCGACGAGGTTGCCTACCTCCGATTCGCGTCGGTGTATAGGTCGTTCTCGTCGGCTGCCGACTTCGAGCGTGAGATCGAGGCGCTTCGCACGCATCGCGGCGTGTCGTCGACCTGAGAGATTAGTTCAGCCGCCGGATGCCGTCGTCGACGACGCGTCCCGCCACCTTCACCCATCCGTCGGGGCTCCAGCTGGTCCGGAGCTCGGATCCCTTACCCTGGGTGATCGAGAGATCGCGGCTCAGGTGTTCGGTGATGCGCACGGCGGCCGCGCCGGTCGCCTCGTCCTCTGGAACGCCGAGGTTGCTCGCAAAGAGTCGAGACCGGATGGACCCCGTGGACTCGTCGGTCCATGCCCAGACGTAGTAGTCGCCGTCATCCCCGTAGCCGTCTGGATCGGCACGAAGCACGTCGTCCACTGAATCGACCTGGTGCATCGCGAAGTCGGGTGCCCAGTCCGCCCTGGCGCTGATCTCGGTGACATCGCCGTCGGGTTCCTGCCCGTAGGCGACTTGCACGAGGCCTGCTGGCACCTGCAAGGTCTTGACCGGCGTACCGCGCTGTTTCAGCCACCACGATGCGCCGACGGTCGGGTGTCCCGCGAAGGGCAGCTCCACCATGGGCGTGAAGATGTGCGCCGTGGTGGTGCTGTCCCCGGACTCGGGCAGATCGATGAAGATCGTTTCGCTATAACCCAATTCGGTTGCGACCCGCTGCCGGTCGACAGGCATCACCAGGCTGGCGTCGACAACACCAAGAGGATTCCCATAGTCGCCGACCGCGTTGGTGAACACGCGCAGCACAGTCACGTCCAAGGCCATGATGCGATGCTACGTCGCGAGCGTCAGGTGGCGCTGCGCTCGTCGGCGCCTAGTGCATCGAGCACCGCGACACGGTCGTCGATCGTGCCGGTGAGGCCGTTCTCGCTGACGCCCGACCGCAAAAGATCGCGTAATACCTCTTGGTCGTAGACGGCCGGATCGGTTGCTCCGATGAACTTCTCGACGATTTCGACGAAGCGATCGGGATCGTCGTGGAATGGGAAGTGGCCGGAGCCCTCGAAGACCTCCAGTTGTGCGCCCGGCATGGCGGCGTGTGCCATGCGCGCGTGACTGACCGGTATCACGGAATCACGTGAGCCCCAGATCAATTGCACAGGAACAGATTCCGTCAAGTAACATCGGTCGAGCATGGTGACGACCTGGCCGCGCCAGTCGACGACGGCGCGCAGTGTGCGGGCGAATGCCGAGGATGCAGTGGGCTCGGGGAGGTCGGCGAGAATCCGGAGCATATCGGGGATGTCGCGCCCGACGCCGGTCGAGCCGAACAGGGCACCGCCGACGCGCCCGACCAGCTGCAGGGCTGGTAGGACCATCGGCAGCCGCAGCACGGCCAGCGCTTCCGTGCCCAAGGGGAGCGACGCGATGCGGAGGGCGACGTTGACGTCCTTGGTCACTCCGCCGGACCCGACGAGGATCAGCCGCTCCACCAATTGTGGGAACTGGTAGGCAAATTGCATGGCCACCCCACCGCCAAGCGAGTGACCGACGACGGTGACCCGCTCGACGTCGAGGACGCTGAGAAGATCCCGCATGCCGTTGGCGTAGGCGGCGACCGAGTAGTCGGCGCGCGGCTTGTCGGACTTGCCGTGGCCCAAGAGGTCCGGGGCGATGACGGTGAACCGTTGAGCGAGCTTGGACTGCACGGTGCTCCAGGTAGTGGAATTGTCACCTATGCCGTGAATCAGCAGGATGGCCGGGCCGGAACCGGCAATCCGGTACGCGCGCCGGTACCCGTGGATGGTCCGGTAGTGCAACGTCGGCGTGAGCTCTCGCACGGGCCGCAAATTGGGCCTTCGGTCCATCACGATCACCAACTCCGTTGTCGGGGCCCGGGTCAGGCGGCCAATTAAGACCCTGCGTTGCCGTCCCCGCCGGCGGAACCGTCACCGGTCTGCTCGGCGAGAAAACGCTCGAATTCGGCGCCGAGTTCATCGCCACTTGGCAAATCCTCGTCACGCGCCAGCAGAGATCGATTCTCTTGGGCAGCAACGAAAGCATCGTACTGTCGCTCCAGCGCCGTCACCACTTGAGCGACCTCGTCACTGGAGGCCACTTGTTCGTTGATCTTGCCGTGCACCTCGATACCGGCTTCGGCCAGTGGGTTGAGCGGCAGTCGCAGCGAGCCGGTTTTGGCAACCTGGGCCAACAGGGCCTCCGCGGCCGGCGGGTAGTCCGTCTGCGCCAAATAGTGGGGCACGTGCACGGTGTAGCCGACGGCATCGTGGCCGTGCTGCGTCATCCGGTATTCCAGCAGGTTCGACACGCTGGCAGGCACCTGCACTTCGCCCACCCACGGCTGGTGCTCGGCGATCAACTCCTTGTCATTGGAATGTGCCGTCATGGTGACCGGGCGGGTGTGGGGCACGGCCATGGGGATCGTGCCGAGGCCGATCACCTGACGGACGCCAAGGCGTTCGGCCAGTAGTCGCACGGCGGTGATGAACCGTTCCCACCGAAGGTCCGGCTCGAGACCGGCCAGCAGCAGGAACGGCGTACCGACGCTGTCGTGCAGGGCGTAGAGATTGAGTTCGGGGTCGTCGTAGTGCGTGAAGTGGTCGGTCTTGAACGTCATGAGGGGTCGACGAGAGCGGTAGTCCAGCAATTCGTCGATTGCGAAGGAGGCCACCAACTCGGTGTCCAGAGTGTCCTTCAGATGCGTGGCGGCGATCTTGATGACGTGTCCGGCGTCGGAGAACCCCTCGAGAGCGTGAATCATGACTGGGCCGCGGCCGTCCTCGGACGACAACTGCGGTGCGGGGAACTCCAGCTCGTAGATCCCGGTCTGCTCGGGTTGGTAGTGCTGCCCCGGGTTTTCTGGGTGATCAGCCATTCTGCCTCGCCTCCTCGTGACCTCTAGTGTCCCGCACTTCGCGGTTCCTGCCAGCACGGCCCCACGCAAGGGAGCAACGAGCGATCGCCGGTGGAGCATTCCGTGACCTCTGCCGCATCCAGGTTCTTCGGGCAAGATCGTTGATCATGCGTCGCGCCGGGGCCTTTCTAGTCGTCGCATTGGCGACGATGACGACGGCGTGCGGAGAGACATCCCCGCCAGGAGTGATGGCCGCGGCCCCGTCGTCATCTTCGAGAGCCGCGCCGGCCCCGACAGCCGCGGCCACGGCGACCGCCGACCCCGTGGACCCTGACCCGCGGGTCGGAGCGATCTTCCTTGGGGGCAATTCGCTGCACACGTGCACCGGGGCGGTACTGGACACGACGGCGGGTGACCTGATCCTTACCGCTGCGCACTGCTTGGCGGACGGCCTCGATGCCTCGTTCGTGCCTGGATTTTCCGAAAGCGCTCAGCCACAAGAGTTTTGGCACATTGACTCGGTCTATCTGGATCCGCGATGGGTGTCGTCTCAGGATCCGATGGCCGACTTTGCCGTCGCCAGGGTGAGCCGCCAGGACGGTGGATCGGTCGAATCGGCGGCAGGCGGGGGATTCGCGATCGGGCCCAGTCCGGGCGTCGGAACGGACGTCGTCGTGACGGGTTACGCGTTGGGCGTCGGAGGAGTGCCCGTCGGGTGCTCGGCGCGCATGGCTGGTCTCGAGCGCGGGTATCCGTCGATACGGTGTGCGGGTCTGGTCGATGGCACCAGCGGATCGCCGTGGCTCTCAGGCTCGACAGTGGTGGGGATCACAGGAGGGCTAGAGGGCGGCGGTTGCGAAGAGAACGTTTCCTATGCGCCGCCCTTCGGGGCGGACGTCACGCGAGTGGCGACGCGGGCCGAGGCGGGCGAGCCCGGCGACGTCGCACCGACCGCATTCAACGCCGACTGCTGACTCACGCCTTGAACTGGCTCAGTGCGCGCAACTTGTTCATCACGTCGAGCGCAGCGACCTTGTACGCCTCGGAGAACGTTGGGTAGTTGAACACCGCGTCCACCAGGTATTCGACCGTGCCGCCGCAGCCCATCACGGCCTGGCCTATGTGCACCATCTCGGTGGCGTTGGTGCCGAAGATGTGGACGCCGAGAAGCTTGAGGTCCTCGGTGGAGACCAAGAGCTTCAGCATGCCGTAGGAGTCGCCTGCGATCTGACCGCGAGCCAACTCCCGGTAGCGGGAGACTCCTACCTCGTATGGGATCGAATCCTTGGTCAGGTCGACCTCGCTGGCGCCCACGTAGGACACTTCGGGGATCGAGTAGATGCCGATCGGCTGGAGCTCGGTCATCGCGTGAGTGGGCTCGCCGAACGCGTGGTAGGCCGCGAGTCGGCCCTGATCCATCGACGTAGCCGCCAGCGCCGGGAAGCCGATCACGTCGCCGACTGCATAGATGTGGTCCACCTTGGTCCGGTAGTCGTCGTCGACGAAGATGCGGCCCCGAGCGTCGGCCTCCAGTCCGGCGGCCTCGAGATCGAGATTTTCGGTCTGGCCTTGGCGGCCTGCGGAATACATGACGGTCTCGGCTGGGATCTGCTTACCGCTGGCAAGGGTGGTGACGGTTCCCGACGCGCCGACGTCCACCGCGGTGACCTCCTCGCCGAAGCGGAAGGTGACCGCAAGGTCGCGCAGGTGAAACCGCAGCGCCTCGACGATCTCGGGATCGCAGAAGTCCAGCATCGTGGGTCGCTTCTCGACGACGGTGACCTTGGTGCCCAGCGCTGCGAACATCGACGCATACTCGATGCCGATCACCCCGGCTCCGACGACCACCATCGAAGTCGGAATGGTCTTGAGATCCAAGATGCCATCGGAGTCCAGCACCCGGGACTCGTCGAATTCGACGCCCGACGGCCGCAGAGGCTTGGTGCCCGTCGCGAGGACGACGAAGCGGCCGCGGACGGCGATGCTCTCGGCACGGTTGGGGTCCTCGACCTGCAGCGTGTGCGCATCGGTGAAGCGGGCATGCCCGACGTAGAGCTCGATGCGGTTGCGCATCAACTGGGAGCGGACGACGTCGATCTCCTTGCCGATGACGTGCTGAGTGCGGGCCAGGAGGTCGGCGGGGGTGATCTTCTCCTTGACGCGATAGCTGGCGCCGTACAGCTCACGCTGGCTCATCCCGGTCAGATAGACGACCGCCTCGCGGAGCGTCTTCGACGGGATGGTCCCGGTGTTCACGCACACGCCACCCAGCATGAGGCCGCGTTCGATGACGGCGACCGACTTGCCGAGTTTTGCAGCGGCGATCGCGGCCTTCTGCCCGCCGGGACCGGAACCGATGACGACGAGGTCGTATTCCTGCATGGATCCCATGAGGAACAGGTGTACGCCGCTTCGGCTGATCCTGCATGCCGAGTGCGTCAACACCACGTGAACGAATGGCCGCCGTCCACAGAAGGCGTTTCATCCACAGCAGGCCGAAACTCAGGGCCATCGGCACGATTTCGGGGAGGGGGTGCTGCGAGGTTCTGCCCATGACGACTTTCGGAGCATCTGACTTTGACCTCAACAGACCTGCCGCGATGATCGCCGCGCTACCTGCCGTGCTCGGCTTCGTGCCGGAGAAGTCCCTGGTGCTCCTCACCGTCGAGGATGGTGGGCTGGGTTGCGTCATGCGTGTCGACCTCTCGGCGGCACTACCCGAGACTCTTGCGCACCTGGCAGAGGTGGCCACGGCCAGCGACCCGGACGCCGCCATCGCCGTAGTCGTCGACGAGGACGGTGCGTCGTGTCGCATGTGCCTCGACGAGCATCAGGCGTTGGCTGCCGACCTAAAGGACCAGCTGGACGAGTGCGGAATCGAGTTGCTCGCCACCTACGTCGTCGACAGATTGCAGGCGGGTGGGCGCTGGCGCCGCGCCGACACCTACGCCGGTGCGGGAACGATCGAGGATCCCATGTCATCGCCCATGGCCGCTGCTGCGGTGCTCGACGGGCGTCGGCTCTACGCCCGACGTGCCGAGCTGGAGGAGGTCATCGCCACGTTCGATCCGATTCGGGCGGAAGCGCTGCGCGCGGAGATGATGCGGGCCGAGCACGACGGAGACCTGCGGCCAGACGCGGACGCGCGTGGTGACGTCGAACACGCGCTAACCATGGCCCGCGGCTTATCCGATGGCCAGACTCCGTCGGACGCCGACGTGGCCAGGCTGGGGTGTGGTTTCACCGATCCGCGGGTGCGCGACACACTGTATGCGCTCGCGGTCGGGACTGAAGCGAGCCGGGCGGAGGCGCTCTGGGCGATGCTCGCGCGGACGCTGCCCGATCCGTGGCGAAACGAAGCGCTGGTGCTGCTTGCATTCTCGGCCTATGCCCGAGGCGATGGGCCGCTCGCCGGGGTGTCGCTGGAAGCGGTGTTGCGCAAAGACGGAAGCCATCGCATGGCAGTCATGTTGGATCAGGCACTGCAGTCCGGCATGCGGCCCGATCAGATCCGGGAGCTTGCGCAGACGGGCTACCGGCTGGCCAAACGCCTCGGATTGCGCCTTCCGCCCCGCCAAGGGATTGACAGGCGCGCGGGTTAGACCTTCTCGACCCTGACGGCGTGCGCCATGTGGTGGGGCAGCTCGACTTGCTCGTGCCCAGGGATCACGATCATCACGCCACCGTGGTCGCTGACTTGGACGGTCACCCGAGCGTTGGGGACCACGCCCGCATCCTTGAGCCGGGCGATCAGCTCGACGTCACCCTGGACGTGCTCGGTTAGCTGCCGCACGCGTACTGCGACGGGGAAGCCCGATGGCAGCTCGGTGAGGCGAACCAGGCTGACGTCGTCGGAGTCGGACAGCGTGACACCCAGCTCCGAGAGTCCGGGAATGGGATTGCCGAACGGCGAGGTCGTCGGATTGTCGAGCACCTGGACGAGGCGCCGTTCGACGTCCTCGCTCATGACGTGCTCCCAGCGGCAGGCCTCAGCGTGCACTTCTTCCCACGGCAGCCCGATGACGTCGACGAGGAGGCGCTCGGCCAACCGATGCTTGCGCATTACCGACACGGCCAGTGCGCGGCCCTTGTCGGTCAGTTCGAGGTGGCGATCGCCCGCCACGTGCAGCAGTCCATCGCGCTCCATGCGGGACACGGTCTGGCTGACGGTGGGACCGCTCTGCTCGAGGCGTTCGGCGATTCGGGCGCGCAGAGGTACTACGCCCTCTTCTTCGAGGTCGTAGATCGTCCGCAGGTACATCTCGGTGGTATCGATCAAATCGTTCATTCGCAGCCCTCCGTTGCGACTTCGACTCTACCGGTGACGGCGCCTGAACTGGGGTGCAACATCATGGCGACACATTGTGATCCCCACCGCGTGATCCCCACCGCGTGATCCCCACCGCGTGATCCCCACCGTGCAGACGAGCGATGCCCGCCGCGGGTGCGGCGGGCATCGCTTCGGGTCGGGGATGGCTCTAGCTGGCGTAGGAGCGAAGCCGCTCGGCGCGTTCGCCCTGGCGCAGCTTCGACATGACCTCGCGCTCGATCTGGCGGACTCGCTCACGCGACAGCCCGAAGAGCTTTCCGATCTGGTCGAGAGTGCGCGGCTGACCGTCGTCCAAGCCGAACCGCAGCCTGATCACCTGCTGCTCACGCTCGTCGAGCGTGGCGAGCACGTGCCGGATGTCGGTGTGGAGGAGCTCGGAGATGACCGCGTTCTCGGCCGACATCGCCTCGGCGTCCTCGATGAAGTCACCCAGCGGAGCTTCTTCGTCGCTACCCACCGGCATGTCCAGGCTTACCGGGTCGCGGCTGTGCGACAGGAGGTCAGCGATTTTCTCGGCCGGAATGCCGGACTCCTCGGCGAGTTCCTCATCGCTGGCGTCGCGTCCGAGATTCTGGTGCATCTCACGCTTGATGCGGGCGAGTTTGTTCACCTGCTCGACCAGATGGACCGGCAGACGAATGGTGCGGCTCTGATCAGCCATGCCGCGGGTGATGGCCTGCCGGATCCACCACGTGGCGTACGTAGAGAACTTGAATCCCTTTGCGTAGTCGAACTTCTCCATCGCGCGGATCAGTCCGAGGTTGCCCTCTTGGATGAGGTCCAGCAGTGGCATACCGCGACCCGTGTAGCGCTTCGCCAAGGAGACGACCAGACGCAGGTTGGCCTCCAAGAGGTGGCGACGCGCGGCCTCGCCGTCGCGGACCACGGCGGCGAGTTCGCGTTTGCGGTTGTCGCTGAGCCGCTTCTTGGAATCGAGCAGGTGTCGGGCGTAGAGGCCAGCTTCGATGCGCTTGGCCAGCTCTACTTCGTCGGCTGCGTTGAGCAATGCCGTTTTGCCGATGCCGTTCAAATACACGCGCACGAGGTCTGCGGCTGGACTCTGGGAGTCCAGATCACTATCGATGCGGCTTGCGGTGGCGTTTGCCATTACGGCCTCCTGCTCTACTGGAACTGTCATGAGCTACAACGCTCGTGTCGTCCTGAGAGTTCCCGGGAGGCTTCGGATTCACACCTTCTGACCTGCACTTATTCGACGTCGACCTGAGATTATCCTGAGAATGGATGAAGAACTCTCACATCACGAAACGTCGCGCTGCCAATCCGTGGATTCCGGTTGCGGCGCTGGCTCCCTGCGAGCCTGCAGCGCGGGCCGCTCCGCCGTCGGGAAGAGCGGAATGCGTGCCTGGCTCTGGTAACGCCGTGGTTCCTCGGCCCGTCGAGGCGGCCGGTCATTTGCGATCAGCACGGCGATCCACGGTAGAGGTATGGACGCCACCAAGATCGCCAGGGAGATCAATCCGTTGTGCCAGATCCCATAGGCGAAGGCGGCGCCGAGGAGGGCGGGAACGCGCCAAGACATGATTTTGAGGTATTTGCGAACCCGCTCGCGATGCTGTTCCTCGTAAGGTTGCGCTGCGCGGGTGATGAGGACCGGCGAACCATCGTCGTCGAAACTCAGCTCTGGGCCGTGTTTCATTCCCCCACTGTTCCACACTTTGGACGTCACGATTCGGTCCGGTTTCTTACCGATCGGTTCCCGGGCACAATGAGGACATGGACACCCAGACCATCGAGCGCACCGAAACCGACGAACGCGTCGACGACGGGACGGATGACGACACCCCCAAGGTCTTCCACTACGTCAAGAAGGACAAGATCGTCCAGAGTGCCGTCGAAGGCACGCATGTCGTCGCGTTGTGCGGCGAGGTGTTCCCGGTGACGAAGTCGGCCAAGCCGGGCTCGCCGGTCTGCCCGGACTGCAAGCGGATTTACCAGTCGCTCAAGAAATAGCAGGGGGGCCGTCGGCGGCCGCGTTGACCGTACCGGGTGGCGCGCCTTCCGGGTCGTCACCCGACACGTCCTTCGCCCCATCGCCATTTCCATTGGCTTTCTCCCCGAGCCAGCCCCACAACCGTTTGGCATGCGTGTCGGGTGCCGGCCACTCCTCTTGAATGGCTGCGTTGAGCTCAGCCCCCATCATGATCGCGAAACCGAGGAAGAACGCGAACAGCAGGAACGCGATCGGTGTCGCGAGCGCTCCGTAGGTATAGCCGGTTCCCGTGATCCACGTCAGGTAGACCCGGAGTCCCAGCGTGGCAACCAGAAAGACGACGGCCGCCAGCACCGCGCCGAAGAGGAGGCGGTGCGACGGCAGCGGTTCGGGCAACGCGACCCGGTAGAGGACGTTGATCGCGGCCACCAGGAAAACCAACAGCACGGGGTAATAGCCGTAGCTCAGGAAGTACTGCCAGTTGTCCGGAATGTGTTCGGCGATCTTCATCGGGCCGATGGCCAACAACGGGGCCGTGGCGATGACGAACACCAGTCCGACGACGTATAGGCCGAGTGCATAGAAACGTTGGCGAACAGGATGACGGAGCTCGGTCTGGTCGTGCGCCTCGACGACCGAGTCCACGAAGGCGGAAACCGCCGACGAACCCGCCCACAGCGAGATCACGAAGCCGAGTGAAACCACCTCGCCACGGGCGCCGGCCACGATGTCCGAAACGGTTGGAGCGATGATCTCGTTGACGACGTTGCTGGAGAACAGATTTCCTGCGGTGCTGATCAGACGATCTTCGATCGTCTGAAGTGTGTCCGGGCCGAACAGCGGCGCAATGTAGACGAGGCTTCCGAGCAGACCCAGGAGCAGTGGCGGAAGTGATAACGCGCTCCAAAACGCTGCCCCAGCCGACTCCGAGAAGATCGAGTCGTCCCAACTCTTGCCCAAGGTGCGCTTGACGATGCGCCAGACAAGACGAACTGATGAAGGCTTCGTCGGCGAATGCTGGTTGGTCATGACCACCCCAGCATTCACGACGTCGCGCCATGGTGCGCGAAGTGGTCGTTCAGCAAAAGCCGCTACGACTCGATACTGCTGGTCTCCAACACCGCTGCCAGTTCGACGAGCTTGGCTTCATGCTCATTGGCATGATGCTGGCAGAAGAGCAGCACCGCACCGGACGGGAGTTTGGCTACGACGCGGGCGGCGGCACCGCACCGATCGCAGCGATCAGCCCGGGTTAGTTCGGGGCTGGTCAGAGTTGCGTTCATGGCGCTGCCTCCATATCTGCTTGGTGCGTACTTCTACTGTGTCAGACGTTTTCGCTTCCGGCCTTGTTCCCCGGTCGTTCATCGGTGTGTCGTGTCTCACGCGCCGTCGAAGTTGCGCGGCGGGCACACTGGCGTGATGATCGCGCCACGCCAGTTGGTTCACCTGTGCACGACCGACGAGTGGGAAAACGCCAAGGCGCTGGGCGAGCGCACGCCACCGTCGTTGGACAGCGAGGGCTTCGTTCACCTTTCGTCGCCCCAGCAGGTCCATCTTCCCGCAAATCGGCTGTTTGCGGGGCGCGAGGACATGGTCCTCTTGCGACTCGATCCTGCGCTTCTTGGCGCCCCAGTGCGGTGGGAGTCCGGCGTCCAGTCAGATCCCGAGGCGATGACCTTCCCTCATTTGTACGGCCCCGTGCCCGTTTCTGCTGTGACGAGTGTCACGCCCTACCGTCCGGACGCTGGCGGCCTGTTCCCCGAGTTGTCTGCGTCAGATACGTAGGCGTCGACCTCGATCTCAACGAGGAGGTCGCGGGAGATCAGCGCGGACACCTCGACCATCGTCGAGACGGGTCGGACGGCGCCGAACACCTCGCGATGAACGGCGCCTAGCGCCGGCCAGTGGTCGATGTCGGTGACGAACATCCGGGTACGGACTACGTCGGCGAGTGTGGCACCGGTTTCGGCTAGTGCGATCTCGATGCGCCGAAACGCTTCCCGCGCCTGGGCGACGACATCGTCGCCGGGCGCGGTGGTTCCCGCCACGGCGATGAGGGGTCCCACTCGAACTGCACGGGAGTATCCGACATCGGCCTCGAACGCCGATCCCGACGAGACGTTGATCCGGCGGGAGGTCATGGCGACGTCGGGAAGATGGGTGTGGACCCAGCAGTGGGGACGGCCAGGATGAGTCGAAATCCGTTGCGGTGAAACAGTTTCGAGGATACGGTGACCGTGCGCTCACGCCTTCCTGTGCACACCGGCCGCTGAACGTCGAGGAGCCAGCCCGGGTGGCGCGGGGCGCCCTCCGGATGAACCGGTTGCGTCGACTGCCGTTCGCCGTTCGCGGCGATGGCGGTGCGCACGCGCCGTGGCATGGTGAGCGACTCATCGGGCATGGGTCAACGATATCGGTGCGCGGTGAGAGGTTCTGCGCCCCGACGGGATCGCGCGTGCCGATTAAGCTGACCCACCGTGGGAATTCTGGCCGGCTTCGCGCCGTGGATCGTGTACTGGGTTCTCGTCGGCAACGTTCCGTTCGTGGCCGCCGTGCTCACGGCGCTCGGCGTCGCGGTGCTCTCCTTAGCGATCGGAAGGGTCAAGGGTCGGCCCGGCAAGACGCTTGAGATCGGCGCCGTCGGAACGTTCGTTGTGCTCACGATTCTGACGTTCGCCACCAGCCAGGCGTTCATGGAGCGGTGGATCCAGCCGTTGAGCAATGTCGGCATCCTGCTGGTGGCACTGATCGGAGTCATGATCGGAAGGCCGTTCGTCCGCGAGTTCGCCGAGGCAGATCAACCCGTCGAGGTGACACAGAGCGACGTGTTCGGACGGATCACCACCAGGGTGACGTGGATCTGGGTCGCGGCATTTGCGGGCATGACCGTGTCGTCGGCCATTCCACCGACCGTGCAAGGTGAGGCCACGATCCTGGATACCAAGACGCCCCTGTCGTTCGTCTGCTACTGGCTGGTTCCGTTCCTGCTACTGGGTTGCGCAGCCGTAACCTCTCGCGTGCTGGTGGAGAGGATGACGGCGGCCGCGACCAGTCCTGACGTGGTGCGGCGAACGACGTTCGTCGCGTTCCGCGAACTCGCCATCGACGAGCTGTACTACCTGGCAAGGGAGAGGGTCGAACGCGAGGTCGGTGCGGGCATGGAGGCCTACGACGTCAATGTCGGGACTGCCGGGATACCGCTGACCGGCGACGAGTCCCGTGAGTCGTGGCCTGCGACCTACAAGGTCCGCGCGAGGCGCTGACCGCCGCTCAGTCCAGGTAGTCGCGCAACACCTGAGAACGGCTGGGGTGGCGCAACTTCGACATCGTCTTCGACTCGATCTGACGGATTCGCTCGCGCGTCACCCCATAGACCTGTCCGATCTCGTCGAGCGTGCGCGGCTGGCCGTCGGTGAGGCCGAACCGCAGCCGGACGACGCCCGCCTCGCGCTCCGAGAGCGTCTCGAGCACCGACTGCAGCTGATCCTGAAGCAGGGTGAAGGACACGGCGTCGACCGCTACCACGGCTTCGGAGTCCTCGATGAAGTCGCCGAGTTGGCTGTCGCCCTCGTCGCCGATCGTCTGGTCCAGTGAGATGGGCTCACGTGCGTACTGCTGGATCTCCAGCACCTTCTCCGGCGTGATGTCCATTTCCTTGGCGAGCTCCTCCGGGGTGGGCTCGCGGCCCAGATCCTGGAGCAACTCACGTTGGATGCGACCGAGCTTGTTGATGACCTCGACCATGTGTACCGGGATGCGGATGGTGCGGGCCTGGTCGGCCATCGCGCGGGTGATGGCCTGGCGGATCCACCACGTCGCGTACGTGGAGAACTTGTAACCCTTGGTGTAGTCGAACTTCTCGACCGCGCGGATCAGGCCAAGGTTGCCCTCCTGGATCAGGTCCAAGAAGGCCATGCCGCGGCCGGTGTAGCGCTTGGCCAGCGAGACGACGAGACGCAGGTTGGCTTCCAGAAGGTGATTCTTCGCCTTGTCGCCATCGCGGCAGATCCACAGGTAGTCGCGGCGCTGGGCGGTGGTCAGCTTCTCGCCCGCCTCGGCGAACTCCGTCATCTTCTGCGTGCAGTACAGGCCGGCCTCGATGCGCTTGGCCAGTTCGACTTCTTCCTCGGCGTTGAGCAGCGCGACCTTGCCGATCTGCTTGAGGTACGCGCGCACCGAGTCGGCGGATGCGGTGAGTTCGGCGTCCTTGCGAGCCTGCCGCAGTGCTTCGGACTCTTCTTCATCCCAAACGAAATCGCCGGACGCCTTGTCCTTTTCGGACGGCTCGGCGATGTCGTCGTCACCGGCGGTGTCGGCTGCGCCATCCTTGGTGGTCTTCGCGTCACCCGCGGCCGCTTCCGTGGGTTCGTCGCCCTCGCTTACCTCGAGCTCTTCGAGTTCGATGTCGGCGTCGGCTTCGAGGTCCTCACCGGGCTCAGCTTCGGCGTCGTCGCCTGCTTCGAGAACATCGGTAGCCGCGACGGTTTCGTCGCCCTCCGCGGACGCACCCTTCTTACCGCGGGCGCCAGCAGCTCCTGCGGCCTTCTTGGCCGGCGCCTTGGCGGCACGCTTGGCCGGCGCGGTGCCGGTGGCGGCTTTCGCGGCCGCGGCCTTCTTGGCGGGAGCCTTGGTGACGGTGCGCTTCACCGGCTCATCAATCGCCGGGCTTACCTTCGTCGCTGCCACGTGCACCCCTTCGGTCTTGCGAGACTCGGTAGCGTGGGCGTGCGCCACCGTAAAACGTTCACTGTCTATTGATGGCGTTTGTCATCAGCTGGGATGTCTGCCGCTATCCGTGATGCGGCCGCCGTTGACCATTGTAACGACAGAGTGCGGAACTGCCCCTACGAGCGGAAAATTCGATGCCCGGCGAGCCTTGTCCAGCACGGCTGTGGCGCCATGACGGCGGGTTGTCG
Organism: Mycolicibacterium hodleri; assembly: GCF_006439015.1. GTDB lineage: Bacteria > Actinomycetota > Actinomycetes > Mycobacteriales > Mycobacteriaceae > Mycobacterium > Mycobacterium hodleri_A. The sequence continues at coordinate 822,926 of NZ_RCZG01000001.1, forward strand.
GCAGACGTCCCTCGACGAAGACGCGCGCGGACGAAGAATCTGGATCTGGTCGGTGTCAGACGATTGGCCGAATCAGCCAGTCGATTGCCAAGATCAAGCAATTGCGCGCGGCATTCGTACAGGTGAATGCATGTAAATGTCCGTGACGATAGTTGATTCAGTCACGTGGCAGACTGACGGGTCGCGCGTGCATCAGCAGAAGCATTTGCTAGCTGTCATGATGAACGGGTGCCAGTGGCAACGGTGAGTCGCGCGAGGGAGCGTCAAGCGGTCGACGACCTGCTTGATGCCACCGAAACGGAGCCAGCCGGGCTGGTGATCGTCGGTGAGCCCGGTATCGGCAAGACGACGTTGTGGCTCGCCGGTTTGGCGCGAGCGCAGGAGCGTGGATTCCGCGTGCTGTCGACACGGGCCGACGAAGCCGAGTCAGTGCTGGGCTACGCGGCCGTCGCCGATCTGTTGGAGGACGTTGAAGCCGAGGTGCTCGATGGCCTTCACGAGTTGCAACGGGTGGCCACGGACAGGGTCCTTCTTCGGACCGGTACCGACGGTCCACCGACGGATCAGAGGGTGACGGGGTCGGCGGTGGTCGCCGTCGTCACGGCGCTGGCCGCCCAGCAGCCGATCCTGCTTGCCATCGATGACGCGCAGTGGCTGGACGTGTCGAGTCGAGCGGTACTCGCCTTCGCAGCGCGACGGCTGACCGGTCGCGTCGCAATACTGTTGACCGCCAGGGCTCATTCCGCCGAGGCCGAGCCGGTCGAATGGCTGCAGCTCAGAAATACGGGCGCAGTCAGTCGCCTGCGCGTCGGGCCGTTGAGTCTTGGTGCGCTGCACACGATGATCCTCGAACGCTTCGGCACGGCGTTACCGCGGCCGACGATGGTGCGTATCGCCGAGATATCGGGTGGCAATCCCTTCTATGCGCTGGAATTGGCGCGAGGTGTCGGCAGCGGATCGGCCACCGGTGATTCGGTGCTTCCCAGCACGTTGACCGAGCTCGTGCGGTTACGGACCGGACACTTCGACGGTACGGTCGGCGACTTGCTTCTTGCCGCCTGTTCTGTGACTGAGGCCACGGTTGGACTCCTCGCAGCCGTCACCGGCGAGTCGGTTGAACGGGTGGTCGAACTGCTCGAGCGGCCGGAACGAGAGGAAATCCTCCGGATCGATGGCAGCGGCGTGCACTTCGCACATCCGCTGCTGGCCCGAGGCATCTACACCGGCGCAGGCCCGGCCCGCCGCCGCCGGATGCACCGTGCGCTTGCCGCTGTCGAGGCACACCCCGAGCTCAAGGCGCGTCACATGGCACTGGGTGCGGCAAGCGCCGGGCCCGAAACGCTCCACACGCTCGACGCAGCTGCAGCCGCGGCCGTGGGGCGCGGAGCGGCGGCCGCCGCCGCAGACCTCTGCGAACTGGCCATCGGCCTCGGTGGCGACACGTCGGCCCGTCGGCTCAACGCGGCCGAACAACATCTGCGGGCGGGCGACAACGTTCGGGCCCGCCGGATGCTCGAACCGGTGATCGACGGTTTCGAGCCGGGTTCGCCGCGCGCCGCCGCGCTCTATCTGCTTGGGGCGGCGAGCATTGCAGATCACGACTATTCCGGCGCGCTTCCATTGCTCGGCGAGGCCGTCGAGTACGCCGGTGAAGACCGGCTTCTGCTGGTCAAGGCTCAGCTGTCGCTCTCGAGGGCGGAGTCCATGACCGGCGATCACGGGGCCGCCCGACAGCAGGCGAAGGAGGCCGTCGCTCACGCCGAACGACTCGGCGACCCGAAGTTGATCAGTCAGGCGGCAGCTTTGGACGTGCTGTTGGATTGCGCTCATGGCATGCCTCGGGATGAGGTCGCGCTCGCCCGAGCCCTGGAGTTCGAGTCGCCCGACCCGGACGTTGCGGCTTGCTTCCGGGCTAGCGTCACCGATGCCGTGACGACAGCCTGGGCGGGGCGGTTCGATGAGGCGCTCGCCGGTCTGACCGCCGCCCGGCGTCGCTGCGTCGAGGTGGGCGCCGACGCGGACGTGGTGTACGTCTCGGGCCATCTGGCGATGGTCTACACCTGGTTGGGCCGATATTCCGTAGCGGTGGACGTAGCCCAGGACATCCTGCGACGGGGTGAGAACGCCGGTGGCGGCTATCCGGCAGCCATTGGCAGGACGCAGCGCGGGTTGGCGTCGGCCTACCTGGGTCGTGAGCGCGTCGCCCGTGACGATGCCCACGATGCACTCGCCGGAGCGCGGCAATGTGGGGCCACGTCCCTCACGATGTGGTCGCGGGTCACCCTCGGCTTCCTCGAAACGTCATTGGGCAACTATGCCGAGGCGCTGAACGCGTTGCAGCCGTTGCTCTCTCACCAGACAAGTGGAGACATCCTGCTAGCGTCCTACCTCCCAGATGCCATCGAGGCGATGGTCGCTCTGGGTCGAATCGACGAAGCGGTGCCATTGGTCGAGGCGCTTGACGGCCAAGTCGTCGGGTGTGACCGGCCGTGGAGATCGGCGATCGGCGGCCGCTGCCGCGGCATGCTGCAGGCGGCTACCGGCGAGCTCGCCGAGGCCGAGGAGTCGCTGCAGCAGGCAGTGATCGACCACCAGTGCCTGCCGATGCCCTTTGAGCGAGCGCGTACCCAACTGTTCCTCGGCCAGGTGTTGCGCCGCCAACGCCGCAAGAACCTCGCGGCAGCGACGCTTCGTGAGGCGCTGGTGACGTTCGAGGAGTTGAAGACCCCAATATGGGCAAACCGGGTCGTCGCCGAACTCGAGCGGACGGATGCGCCGCGCACCAACGCCTCCCACCTCACCCCGTCCGAACTTCGCGTGGCGCGGTTGGCGGCTGCGGGCATGACGAACAAGGACATCGCGTCGGCGATGTTCATCAGCCCCAAGACCGTCGAGCACAATCTCAGTAGCGTCTATCGGAAACTGGCCGTGCGCACTCGCGCCGAACTCGCTGGCCGGAGGGCTGACCTCGGCGCGGACTAACTCGTCAGGACTGTGCGACCTCGGCGGCCATGGCCGCTCCGACGATGCCTGCGGTATTCAGGAGTGTGGCCGGCACCATGGGGGTCCGGTTCTTCAGGAGCGGTATCCACTTGTCAGCCTTGCGGCTGATCCCGCCGCCTGCGATGAAGAGGTCCGGCCAGATGGCGTTCTCGATCGCGACGAGCACCTTTGTGACCTCCTGGGTCCAGCGCTCGTAGCTCCAATCCCTGGCCTCCTTGATCGACGACGCGGCCCGGTGTTCGGCTTCCTTGCCGCCCACCTCGAGATGGCCGAACTCCGTGTTGGGGAGCAGCACGCCGTTGTGGATCACGGCAGAGCCGATACCAGTGCCGAACGTCAGGAGGACGATGACGCCGCTGTTGTCGCGTCCCGCTCCGAACTTCTCCTCGGCCAGACCGGCCGCGTCGGCGTCGTTCAGGACCGTCACGTGCCTGCCGCCGAGTTCGTTGCTTATGACGTCCTGGGCGTTGGTCCCGATCCAGCCCTTGTCCACGTTTGCGGCGGTGCGGACGATCCCGTCGGTGACGACGCCTGGATAGGTGACGCCCAGCCCACCCTCCCAGCCGAACTCGTTGACCACCGCGGCCACGGTCTTGGCGACCGCATCGGGAGTCGACGGCTGGGGCGTGGCGAGCTTGAACCGATCACCGATGAGCTGACCCGTGTCCAGGTCGACGATGCCGCCCTTGACTCCGCTCCCACCGACGTCGACGCCGAAACCTCGGCGTTGAGTACCGTCATTACCCGCGACGGGGGCGGAAGTTTCGGTCATGAGCGCTCCTCTGTGAGAGACCGACAGGTGCGACGCCAAACACACACTAGTGCCTCGCAAAGCGCGATGTGTTGCGATGGGACAGTGACCGATGACCGCGATCCGGGCCGCCTTCGGGCCGTTGCCGAACTACTGGCAGGAGAGGCGACGGAGTTCGTCCGGCGTCGGAGAATCGAGGTTTTCGGCAAAGGCTCCTCGGACGACGCGGCCACGTCGGCAGTGCGTTCCAAGAGCACGCCGACCGATCCCGTGACCATCGTCGACACCGAGACCGAGCGACTGCTTCGTGACCGGCTCGCCGAGCTGCGTCCCGGCGATCCGATCGTCGGGGAGGAAGAGGGCGGTTCGCCCCTCGGACACCGCGGTAGGCCGACCTGGGTGCTCGACCCGATCGACGGGACGGTCAACTTCGTCTACGGCATCGAGGCGTACGCGGTATCGGTGGGCGTGCAGATCGACGGTCGGTCGGTGGCCGGAGCCGTGGCGAACGTGCCGACGGGCGAGGTCTTTTCTGCAGCCCGCGGCGAGGGCGCCCACCTCCGACGGGAAGGCGTGTCGACGTCGTTGCGCTGCAACCCAATCGACGATGTGCGAATGGCGTTGGTGGGCACCGGCTTCGGGTATTCGCCGGATCGTCGTTCACAGCAGGCAGAGGTGCTGGCGCGACTGTTGCCCGGTGTCCGGGACGTGCGTCGTGTGGGCTCCTGCGCGTTGGATCTGTGCATGGTGGCGGCCGGCCGCTTGGACGCGTACTACGAATTGGGCGTCAACGTGTGGGACTGGGCGGCGGGTGCTCTGATCGCCGAGGAGGCGGGCGCCAGCATGCTGCTTCCGCCCGTCGAGCAGGGAGTCTGGGAGTCGAGCCTGATCGTCGCTGCGGCACCGGGCATCGCCGGCGACTTCGACCAGGCGCTGCGCCGGGCCGGGGCTCTTTAGGCCTCTCAGCAGGCGGCGGAGTGAATCTTCTTGAGTAGGGCCGGATCGGCGGGCTGGGTCGCGTCGGGGCGCAGGCTCGCCAGCACGGCGTCGATGTCGTCGTTGTGACTGACGTCGGAGAACTCGGTGCCGATCGCGAGATCGACGGTATCGTCGCCTCGCTGATCTTGAAATAGTTCGGTGCACGGTGCCACGAGCCACAGTGCCGCGGCGGCTGCCTGTCCGGCCGGTCCGAACCGGATCTGACCCTGGCAGGTCAACCGTGTGTTCTCGTAGACGGTGTCGTTGCCTGCGGTCGGTGGGGCGTAACCGAGGTCGCGCAGTGCGCCGGCCACGTCGGCGGCCTGCCCGCCCTGGCCGCTGGCATTCAGCACCCGGATCTTGGTGTCGGCGAGCTTGGCCGGGGTGACGTCCATCATCGTGGCGGCCAGCACCTGTTCTCCGAGGGCTGTCTGGGCGGGGTCGGACGGGGGAGGTGGCGGGTTGCAGGCGGCGGCTTGCTGCACGTCGGTGGTCTGGTTGAACGCGATCACCCAGACCAGAAGGGTCACGACGGCGAGTGCCACCATGACGACGATGCCCGGGATGAAGTTCCTTCGGCGGAAGGGTCGGCCGTGTTTGTCGAACGCCGTGCCGGAGGTGATCTGCGCTACCACCCCTGCACTGTAAGGCCAGCCCCCGCCACCGACCCCTACCAGGTCTTTTGATATGTGATATAAATCACATCCAATCCGACGGCCCATAGGGCACGAATCATTTGGCGGATGCGTTTTGCGCTGGTACAAAGCTCTGTCGCATCAAGACGGATCGACAAGGAGGGGATGAGGATGGCTACCGACTACGACGCCCCACGGCGCACCGAGACCGACGACGTTTCCGAAGATTCACTCGAGGAACTGAAGGCACGGCGCAACGAAGCTCAATCAGCGGTCGTCGACGTCGACGAATCTGAGTCCGCAGAGTCCTTCGAGCTGCCCGGGGCTGACCTGTCTGGCGAAGAGCTGTCGGTGCGGGTGGTACCCAAGCAGGCCGACGAGTTCACGTGCTCCAGTTGCTTCCTCGTGCACCATCGCAGCAGGCTGGCCACTGAGAAGGGTGGCATGATGATCTGCACGGATTGCGCCGCCTGACCCCTTAGCTACGCACCGCGGCCAAGAGACGGTCCGGCCGACGGCAACTGAACAGCCAGTAAGGCGTGGGGTCCTCCGGATCGTCCAATACGACCAGGACCATCGAGGCAATCCACGCGCGGTGCACGACATAGGCCGCTGGGTCGAGCTGGCGGCCGAGTGCGGCCGACTTCGCCGATCTGGGTACCTCAGCGCTTCGCGAGATGAGCTCGACCGGAAGATGCGCCGCCCCGACCCACAGTTCGGTGTGGTCGCCGCCCGCTTTTGAGGCATCCGAAGACGAGGTGCTGACGACCCGCACGTCCACTCGGCCCAGCCAGGCCCACACTGCGGTGGCGACCGGCAGCAGCACGGCGAACGAAACCCAGTTCGGCAGCGACTGAACGGCCTGGTTCACCTCGAGGGCGATCACCGTCGCGACGACGTAGGCGGGCAACAACCACCACCATGGCACCCGCAGTCGCTCGTGGTACCGCACCGTTTGGGTGGCTGCGCGCGTGTCGGACACGCGGCCAAGAGTAATCTCCGTGGACGTGTGCACCTCTTTGGCGGTTGTGCGGCTGGACCGCGAGCTGCCCCTGCCTGTCCGGGCGCACCACGGTGATGCCGGGGTCGACCTCTATAGCGCGGTCGACGTCGAACTCGCTCCTGGCCGACGAGCCCTGGTTCCGACCGGCATCGCGGTGGCGATTCCCCACGGGATGGTGGGATTGGTCCACCCGCGGTCGGGACTTGCGACGCGCGTTGGTCTTTCGATCGTCAATGCGCCTGGCACTGTCGACGCGGGCTACCGCGGCGAGATCAAGGTGACGCTGATCAACCTCGACCCCGAGCAGCCGATTCTGCTGCGGCGCGGTGACCGGATCGCACAGCTTCTGGTTCAGCGGGTCGAACTACCCGAGCTGGTCGAGGTCACGTCTTTCGACGAGGCCGGGCTGGCTGACACCTCCCGTGGCGACGGCGGCCACGGTTCCTCCGGCGGACACGAGAGTTTGTGATGGCATTCGGTAAGCGCAAGAGCGGTGACGACACGACGGACCCCAAGGCCGCGGAGGCCTCTGCGGAGGCCTCTGTGGTAAAGGCAGGCAGTGGCGAGCAGGATGACGATCTCGACGGCCCGTTCGACATCGAGGACTTCGAGGATCCGGAGGCTGCCGCCGTCGGCCGCCACGATCTCGGCGCCGTCTTGATCCCCGAAAACGAGGCAGCTGAGCTCGCCGTCGAGGTCAACCCCCAAGGCGTGCCGACGATGGCATGGATGGTGACGTCCAGCGGCCGTTACAACGTGTCGGCATACGCGGCACCGAAGGCGGGGAGCCTGTGGCGTGAAGTGGTCACCGAGGTTGCCGAATCGCTGCGCAACGAGGCCGCTGAGGTCAGCATCGAGGATGGCCCGTGGGGGCGCGAGGTCGTCGGTCACATGACGAGCGGTCCCGAACCCGTCGTGATGCGCTTCATCGGTGTTGACGGCTATCGCTGGATGGTTCGGGGGGCCGCGGTCGGGTCGCCCGACAATGCGGAAGCAATTGCCAGCGATTTGCGAAATGCCTTGTCCGACACGGTTGTTAGACGCGGTGATACGCCGCAACCCGTGCGTAACATGCTTCCGCTTCAGCTGTCGGAGGCGCTCGTGGCGCGGCTTCGCGCCAGGGCCGAACAGATGATGGCCGAGCATGCACCAGAGACCGGTCAACCCGCGCCGCTGCCGCCGTCAGTGCCGCAGCCGGTGGCCCGACGCAGCGAGCAGGGTTCGGCGATGCAGCAGCTCCGCACCATCACGGGCGGGTAGTGCTGGGTGGTTGGTCGGCCCAGTCGGGTAGTGCTGGGTGGGTGGTCGGCCCAGCCGGCTAAAGCTCCATCAGAGCATTAACGCAGGCCGCCCCGAGGACGCCCGGATCGGCTCCGAGCTGATCGAGCGTAAAGGTGTGCAGCGCAGCTCTAGGGGCAGCGGCCACCCATTCGAACGCCACCTCGACCGGATGCACCGGGTCGTCCGTCGCCGCGGCGATGCCCATCGGCACTGTGAGCTTCTCCAGCTCCAGGGACGTAGGCGCGGCGTAGCCGGCAGCCTCGTCCATGGCGTTGGGGAGATCGGGCCATTGGCCAAGCCATGATCGGGTCAGTTCGTCACCCAGCCACGACGGGCTGGATGCTCGCATCTGACTGATTGCCGAGGCCAGGCCCTCGTGTCGCAAAATCTGCGCCGAGTACTGGGCGGCCAACGCGGCCACCGCTGCGTCGGGTGCGCCCGTCCAGGCGGGTAGGCCGGCCAGAACGGCGAGAACACTGGCTGGATGCGCGAGTGCCCACGACGTCGCCACCGCGGCGCCGATCGAGATCCCGCCGACCGCTATCGGGCCCAGCCTCGCGGCGTTGTCCAGTGCTGCGACGTAGCCGTTGACGAGGTGGGATGGCTCCGGGGCGGTCGTCATCACGATCGCCCCGACGTCGTGCAGAGCTGCCGAGAATGCGCGGTAGACGAAGTCGTCGTCGGACCCCGTGCCGGGGAGCAGCACCACGGTGACCCCGCGCAGATTGACAGCCATGAGTCGATCGTGCCGTGTGCGTCAAATCACGTTGGCGCAGAGCGAGTAAAACGGAGCGCGGAAGGGTAGACGGTTCACCTGTGAGCCACGTGGCAAATCGGAACCAACAGGTCTACCGTGGCGTTGGTTAAAAGGGTGAATCAACGGGTGATTCACCACTTGGGTAGGAGAGGCCATGGCTACGGCCGAAGGTTATCTGCGTCGCCTGACGCGACGGCTGACAGAAGACCCCGAGCAGCAGGACGTCGAGGAGCTCAGCGAAAAAGCCGCTAACACCGGCGCGCAGAAGGCCGTCGACTGCCGGCGCGGCCAGGAAGTCACGATGGTTGGCACCCTGCGTTGTGTCGAGACCAATGCCAAGGGTTGCGCGGGCGGCGTGCGTGCCGAACTGTTCGACGGCACGGACGCGGTCATGCTCGTCTGGCTGGGCCAGCGGCGGATCGCGGGCATCGAATCGGGTCGCACACTGCGGGTCCACGGCCGACTCGGCAAGCTCGAGAACGGCACGAAGGCGATCTACAACCCCCACTACGAGATCCAGAAGTGACATCCCCCGACAAGGGGAGAGCGTCGAACGTCGCAGCCGGGGCCGTTCCAGACGATCAAGTCGAGGCCATCGAGGCCGTTGACGGCGCGCCCGAGGAGCCCGCGAAGAAGCTCAGCGCCCAGGCCATTTTGTCGCAGATGGGCGGCATCAGCGGTCTGATCTACTCGTCGTTGCCCGTACTCGTGTTCGTCCCCGTCTCCTCGTTCTTCGGGTTGAAGTGGGCTATCGGCGCGGCGCTGGGAGTCGCCGCGCTGATCCTGGTATGGCGACTGATTCGCCGAGAGACGTTGCAGCCGGCGGTATCCGGTTTCTTCGCCGTCGGTGTCAGCGCCCTGATCGCCTACCTCGTCGGGGAGTCGAAGGGTTACTTCCTGCTCGGCATATGGTCATCCCTGCTGTACGCCGCGGTGTTCACGCTCTCGGTCGTGATACGGCGGCCGATCGTCGGCTATGCGTGGGGCTGGGTCAACGGACGTGACCGCGACTGGCGCGGCATCCGTCGCGCGGTGTTCGCGTTCGACGTCGCCACCTGTATCTGGGCACTTGTGTTCGGCGCACGGTTCCTCGTGCAGAACCGCCTGTATGACGAGGACCAGACCGGCCTGCTCGGCGTCGCGCGCATCGCGATGGGGTGGCCGTTGACGGCGGTCGCGGCGCTGGCGACCTACCTGGCCATCCGAGCCGCCCAGCGCGCTCTGCATGCAGCGGAGCAGGCCGAGGCGAAGCCTGCGGAGGTTCAGGCCGACTGACGGGCAGCCCGGCGAACGACACGACCGACCGCACCCTGCTCGCGGTCGCGGTACTTGCCTCATTCGTGGCGTTTCTCGACGGCTCGGTGGTGAACCTGGCACTGCCGGCGATCTCGGCGGAGTTCGGCGGCGGACTGGCACTCCAACAGTGGGTCGTCGACGGCTACCTGTTAGCGCTCGGGGCGCTCATCTTGGTCGCGGGGGCTGTCTCAGATCAGTTCGGTCGCTTGGCGGTACTACGCATGGGACTGGCCGTGTTCGCCGTCGCGTCCCTGCTGTGCGCGGTGTCCCCGAGCGGCTGGGTCCTCATCTCCGCGCGTTGCCTGCAGGGGCTCGGCGCGGCCTTCCTGGTGCCGAGTTCCCTCGCGATGATCAACGCGCGGTTCTCGGGCGCGCGGCAGGCGGGCGCGATCGGCACGTGGACGGCATGGACGGGCACGGCTTTCGTCGTGGGTCCGCCATTGGGCGGTCTGCTGGTGGATGCCCTCAGCTGGCGGTGGGTCTTCGGGATCAACGTGGTGCCGCTGGCCGTCACCCTGTACCTGACGACCAGGCTCAGCGCCGAGGACTTCGGTGGACGACGGTCGGCGCGCATCGATGTCGTAGGGGCGGTGTTGTGCGCAGCCGGATTGACCGCCGCGGTGTACGCGCTCATCGAGCAGCAGCGTCTGGGTGCGTCGAATCCCGCGGTGCTGACCGGGTTGGTGCTGGGCGTGGCGTGCCTGGTCGCCTTCCCATTATGGGAGCGGCGAGTGACGAATCCGATCATGCCGTTGCACCTGTTCTCGGCGCGCAACTTCGCCGTCGGCAATCTCGCGACGGTGTTCCTGTACGCGGCAGTATCGCTGGGCACGCTTCTCGTCGCACTGTTCCTGCAGGAGACCGTCGGCATGTCGGCGTCACAGGCCGGTCTGGCGACGCTACCGCTACCCGTCTTGTCCTTCCTCCTGGCTCGGCGGTTCGGCACGCTGGCCGGCAGACATGGGCCCCGCGTCTACATGGCCGTCGGTCCGCTGATCGCCGCGGGTGGATTCCTGCTGCTGACGACTGCGCGGCCGCCGTTCGACTTCTGGACACAGATGCTGCCTGGCCTCGTGGTGTTCGGAGTTGGCCTGTCCGTCACCGTGTCTCCGTTGACCGCGGCCGTTCTCGCCGCGGTGGATCCGGCGCAGAGCGGCATCGGTTCGGCAGTGAACAACGCGGTCTCGCGGGTGGCCGGCCTCATCGCGGTGGCATTCACCGCAGTGATCGTCGGCGCGGGCCGGTCAAGTAATGAGATCGCTTCGACAGCAATGAGTTTCAATGGGTTCCACCATGGCGCAATGACGGTTGCCGTGCTGTTCGCGATGGCAGGGGTGGTATCGGCGATCGGCATCAGCAACGGACAGTGCGACGTGGGCCTCGTGTCGCCCGAGGCGTCGGCCCGCAGCCATGACCGATCGGCACCGCCGCCGGCGCTCTCGGCGTGACCGCGTCAGCGGGCGTGGAGCAGAAGCTGGCGCAACTGCTCCTCGACCTCGTCGATCGTGACGAACAAGAGTTCGTCGCCGCCCTCCAGCGCATCGTCGTCTTCGGGGACGATCACGCGGGCGCCCCGGAGGATGGTCACCAGAGCGCAGTCACGCGGCAACTCCAGCCGCTTAACTGCCTTGCCGCCCCACGGGGTGTCGTCTGGCAGCGTGATCTCGACGAGGTTGGCCTGGCCCTTGCGGAAGCTCATCAGGCGGACCAGGTCGCCGACCGACACCGCCTCCTCGACCAGCGATGCCAGCATCCTCGGCGTAGACACCGCGACGTCGACGCCCCACGCCTCGTCGAAGAGCCATTCGTTGCGGGGGTCGTTGACCCGGGCGACGACTCGGGGGACCGCGAATTCGGTCTTGGCGAGCAGGCTCAGCACGACGTTTGCCTTGTCGTCACCAGTGGCGGCGATGACCACGTCGAATTCGTGGAGTCCGACGGCCTCGAGCAGGGTCAGCTCGCACGCATCGCCGAGCCGCCAGCTGGCGGTGGGGATGGCGTCGGTTTCGACGTGATCGGGATTGCGCTCCAGCAGGGTGACCTGATGATTCTCGACGAGTTCCCTGGCGATGGACCGGCCCACTGCACCGGCGCCCGCGATCGCGACCTTCACGGCTTCCTCACGGGCTCTGCTCCTCGCGTGCGCATCACTGATCCTCCGCGTCTTCGCCGGGTGGCTGCGCGGCGATGGCCATCGCCTCGGCGACGTGACCGGAAATGGCCGCCATGTATACCTGATCGCTCGCCTGGATGACGGTCTTCTTGTCCGGCAGCAGCCCCGTGCCGAAGCGGATCATGAAGGCGACGCGTCCACCGGTCACCGCCTCCAGGGCGGTCACGCGATGGCCCACCCAACCTTCGTGGAGCGGCAGCTCGGCCACGGCGACGTTGCCCGACGGATCACGCCACTTGGTGGTCTCGCCCTCGCGGGTGAGGACGTTGAGCAGCCGGTCGGTGGTCCACGGCACCGTCGCCACGGTGGGGATGCCCAGCCGCTCGTATACGGCGGCGCGCTTGGCGTCGTAGATGCGGGCCACGACGCGCTCGACTCCGAAGGTCTCACGCGCCACCCGCGCGGAGATGATGTTGGAGTTGTCACCCGACGAGACGGCGGCGAACGCGCCCGCGCCCTCTATCCCGGCTCGCAGGAGCACGTCGCGGTCGAATCCCATGCCGAGCACGCGCTCCCCGGGGAACTCGGGCGACAAACGGTGAAAGGCAGTGCCATCACGGTCGATGACGGCCACTTCATGGCCGATCCTGGCCAGGCCATCAGCCAGCGACGCGCCTACCCGGCCGCATCCCATCACGACTACACGCACGCGTCGATCCTCCCAGTGGTTCGGCAGAAACGGATTGTGGCGAACCCGTGCCCTCGGAACGCTACAGCTTGGGGACGGCTCGCCGCCGATGGGCTTACTCTTGGCTCTCGTGTCCAAGCTTTCGACCGCTGCGCGCAGGTTGGTACTCGGTAGACCGTTCCGCAGTGATGCGATGGGCCACACGCTGTTGCCCAAGCGGATCGCCCTTCCCGTGTTCGCGTCCGACGCCTTGTCGTCGGTCGCCTACGCGCCGGAGGAGATCTTCCTGGTGCTCTCGGTTGCGGGGCTCAGCGCCTACACCATGGCGCCCTGGATCGGCATCGCCGTGGCAGTGGTCATGTTGGTCGTCATCGCGAGTTACCGGCAGAACGTGCATGCGTATCCGTCCGGCGGCGGCGACTACGAGGTGGTGACCACCAACCTTGGTTCGACGGCAGGCTTGACGGTGGCCAGCGCGTTGCTCGTCGACTACGTGCTGACCGTTGCGGTGTCGATGGCATCGGCGATGTCCAACATCGGCTCAGCGGTCCCGTTCATAGCGCAGCACAAGGTGTTGTTCGCAGTCGCGGCCATTCTCGTTCTGGCGTCACTGAACCTGCGCGGAATCCGAGAGTCCGGCACGGCGTTCGCGATTCCCACCTATGCCTTCATGATCGGCATGTACGGCATGATCGGCTGGGGACTTTTCCAGATCTTCGTCCTCGGTGACCACTTGCAGGCCGAGACAGCGGGATACACGGTCAAATCCGAACATGGTGACGTTCTGGGCTTCGCGATGGTCTTCTTGGTGGCGCGGGCTTTCTCGTCCGGCTGCGCCGCGTTGACCGGGGTCGAGGCCATCAGCAACGGGGTGCCCGCCTTCAAGAAGCCGAAGTCGCGGAACGCAGCGACGACGCTGCTCCTGCTCGGCGCCGTCGCGGTGTCGCTGTTCATGGGAATCATCGTGCTGGCCAAGGAAACCGGCGCGAAGGTGGCCGAAGAGGCCAGCCAGTTGGGCGGCGCTCCCGACGGATACCAGCAGAAGACGCTGATCACGCAGTTGGCGAACGCCGTGTTCGACGGATTTCCGGCCGGCCTCTACCTGATCGCGGGCGTGACGGCGCTGATCCTCGTGCTGGCCGCCAACACCGCCTTCAACGGCTTCCCGGTGCTGGGATCCATTCTGGCCCAGGACCGTTATCTTCCCCGCCAGTTGCATACCCGCGGTGACCGGCTGGCATTCTCCAACGGCATTCTCTTCCTGGCGTTCGCCGCCATCGCGTTCGTCGTGGCATTCCGCGCCGAGGTGACGGCGCTGATCCAGCTGTACATCGTTGGCGTGTTCGTCAGCTTCACGCTCAGCCAGATCGGGATGGTGCGGCACTGGACCAGGTTGCTGCGGGCCGAAACCGACGCCACCCAGCGCCGCAGGATGTACCGATCCCGCATCATCAACGGAATCGGTCTGCTGTGCACGGGCGCCGTGCTGGTAGTGGTCGTGGTCACGAAGTTCCGCGCCGGGGCGTGGATCGCCATCATCGCGATGGGCTTCCTCTTCGTGGTCATGAAGCTGATTCACAAGCACTACGCCACCGTCACGCGCGAGCTCGAGGCGCGCGCCGCCGAGGAGGGCGACGTCGTGTTGCCCAGTCGCAACCACGCCATCGTGTTGGTCTCCAACGTGCACCTGCCGACGAAGCGAGCGCTCGCCTATGCCAGGGCCACCAGACCGGACGTGCTCGAGGCGATCACGGTCAACGTGGACGACACGGAAGCCCACGAGCTGGTGCGCAAGTGGGAGGAGAGCAGCGTCTCGGTGCCGCTGAAGGTCATCGCCTCGCCCTACCGTGAAATCACCCGGCCGGTATTGGGTTACGTCAAGAGGCTCATCAAGGATTCACCGCGGACCGTGGTCACGGTATTCATCCCCGAGTACGTCGTCGGGCACTGGTGGGAACAGGTGCTGCACAACCAGAGCGCGCTACGACTCAAGGGTCGGTTGCTGTTCGAGCCGAACGTGATGGTGACGTCCGTTCCGTGGCAGTTGAATTCCTCGGAGCGACTCAAGGGCATCGACGAGCAGTCGGCGCCGGGTGACGCTCGACGCGGGTTCCTCGATTGACGCCATCCGAAGCAGAGCGCAGCGAGCCGGGAGTGATGCTGGTCCTGACGGTCGGTGCGCCGGCGAACGGTGGCAGCTGCGTGGCCCGCCATGAGGGACGCGTCGTCTTCGTACGTTACGCGCTGCCGGGCGAGGTGGTGCGGGCGCGGGTCACCGATGAGCGCGGAAGTCATTGGCACGCAGAGGCCGTTGAGATCATCGAGCCGTCACCCGACCGCGTCGACCCGCTGTGCCCCATCGCGGGTGTCGACGGCTCGGGGTGTTGCGATCTGGCCTTCGCCGCACCGGAAGCGGCGCGCCGACTGAAGGGCGACGTGGTGGCCAATCAGCTCGAACGGCTCGGTGGTCACCACTGGGAGGGTGAGGCCGAAGAGGTCGGATCGACGGGAGCGACGGGTTGGCGTACCAGGGTGCGGTTGGACGTCGCGACCAAGGGAATTCAGTTGGGCCAGGCGGGCTTTCACCGTTACCACAGTAGTGATCTGGTCACCGATCTGTCCTGCGCACAGGTGCCGGATGGGATGCTGGCGGGTCTCGACGGGGCGAAGTGGCCACCGGGCGCACAGTTGCACGTCGCGCTCGACGATGGGGGAGCGCGGCACGTCGTCCAGTCGGGTCCGCGGTCGGATCGCAAGGCGTCGACCCAGGTTATCGAGGGGTCCTACGAGGCAACCCAACGAGTCGGTGACCGGACATGGCGCGTCCCGGTCACCGCCTTCTGGCAGGCCCATCGCGACGCCGCCCCCACCTACAGTGCGCTGGTGAAGGACTGGGCTCGGCTCAGCCCGGGGATGACGGCGTGGGACTTGTATGGGGGTGCAGGCGTGTTCGCCGCGACATTGGCGGAGTCGGTCGGGGAGACCGGCCATGTGCTCAGTGTCGACACCTCCCGCGGATCGGCGAGGGCGGCGAGGGCGGCGCTCGCCGACCTCGGCTGGGTGGAGGTTCTCACCGAGTCGGTGCGTCGCGCGCTCACCACGCAGCGTCGGCGTGCCGACGTGGCCGTACTCGATCCTCCGAGAACTGGCGCCGGACGAGAGGTGATCGACCTGTTGGCCAGTGCTGACGTCCCGCGCATCGTGCACATTGGTTGCGAGGCAGCGTCATTCGCCCGAGATGTCGGCCTCTACCGTGGCCACGGATATGGGGTGGAGGAGATTCGGGTGTTCGATTCCTTCCCGCTGACCCATCACGTCGAATGCGTCGCTGTGCTGTCCCGCGGGTGAAACGCGTTCTGGTGACCGGCATGTCGGGGACGGGTAAGTCCACTTTGTTGACCGCGCTTGCGGCCCGGGGTTACTGGACCGTTGACACCGACTACGGCGACTACTTCGAGACGATCGACGGTGAATCCACGTGGATCGAGGCGCGGATCGACGAGTTGCTGTCGATCGATGATCCGCGCGGCGTGCTGTTCGTCCAAGGCACCACCGGTAACCAGGTCGTGTTCTATCCCCGGTTCGATCACATCGTGCTTCTGAGCGCTCCAGCCGAATTGATCGTCGAGCGGCTGCGGACCCGGACCACCAATTCCTACGGTCGGCGTCCGGCCGACGTTGCCGCCATTCTGGAGAACCTCGCCGACGTCGAACCGCTCTTGCGTGCCTCGGCCACGTTGGAGGTCGTCACGACCGTCCCGGTAGAGATGGTCGTGGACGCGGTGCTGAACCACGTGTCCTGACACTCGAGAAGCACGGCAACGCGGCATCACGCGAATACGAAGTACCGCAACCACAGGTACGGCGCCGCGACGGCGATGGTCAGCGTGGTCACGATGGCGCCCTTGCGGGTGAATTCCCAGAAGCTGATCGGATGACCTTCGCGCGCGGCGATGCCGAGCATCACCACGTTTGCGCTCGCCCCGACCGCGGTGAGGTTGCCACCGAAGTCGGCGCCGATCGCCAACGCCCACCACAGTGCGTCCGAGTGAACCGGATTGGCGATATCGGCCACCAGATCACCCACGACCGGGCTCATGGTGGCGACATAGGGAATGTTGTCGATGACTCCTGACAGCAGCGCGGATACCAACAGTACGAGCATCGTCGCGAACAACGCGTTCCCACCGGTGACGTCCGCGGCCAGACGGGCCAGCGTGGCGATCGCACCGGTGTTCACCAGCGCACCGACGAGGATGAACAATCCGACGAAGAACAGCAGGGTCTCCCATTCGACACTGCCGAGATAGTCCTCGCGGTCGACACCCGAGATGAGGATCAGGATGCCCGCCCCCAACAACGCCACCACCGACGGTTCGATGTGGATGATCGAATGGCCGATGAACGCGGCGAAAACCACGAGAAGCACCGCACCGGACTTGGCAAGCAGGCGCGGATCGCGGATTGCTTCGCGCTCGTTCAATGCCATCACGTCGGCCACCCGTGTCGGGTCGACGGTGAACGATCCGCGGAACATCACCGGCAGGATCAACATCAGGACGATCAGGGCAATGATCGCAATCGGGGTGAGGTGGGCCAGAAAATCATTGAAGGACAGGTCTGCCCGGCTCGCGATGATGATGTTCGGCGGGTCGCCGACGAGGGTGGCCGCGCCGCCAATGTTGGAGGCGAACACCTCGGCGATCAGGAACGGGGTGGGTTTGATCCCGAGGCGGTCACAGACCAGCAGCGTGACCGGCGCGATGAGCAGCACGGTGGTGACGTTGTCCAGCAGTGCCGACGCCACGGCGGTGATGAGGACCAGGAGCATCATCACCCGCAGCGCCGAGCCGCCGGCCCGCTTGGTCGCCCAGATGGCGGTGTATTCGAACACGCCGGTCTGTCTCAAGACTCCGACGATGATCATCATCCCGAACAACAGGGAGATGACGTCCCAGTCGATCCCGGTCTCGTGCGAGTAGAACACGTCCTCGGCGCTGACGATGCCGAGTATCACTACGACTGCTGCGCCGCCGAGAGCCGCCTTGACCTTCGAGATCTTCTCCGTGGCGATCAGCACGTAAGAGACCGTGAATACCGCGATCGCCGCTGCGGTCACTGGTCGTACCTCGGCGTGGGCGCAATCAGTGCGCGGTGAGGGCCACTTCGAGCAGACGCGAGGCGGTGATCACTCCGACGAGTCGGCCCTTCGCCACCACGGCGACGAGAGGCGCGCGTTCGTGGGCCATCACCGCCGCCACCTCTACGATGTTGTCGTCGGAATTGACCATCGGCATGCCGGGCAGGGGCTTGGGTAGGATCGCGGCGACGGTTTTCTCGCCGATTGCATCCGCGATGTGATCGGCCATGGACTCGCTGAGTACGCGTGCCAGCGATGGGTCGTCCTGCACATAGTTCGGCACTAACATTCGGACCACCTGCGAGGCCGGAAGGATGGTCACCGGCTTTCCGTCGGCATCGGTGACCACCAACCCTGGTAGCCGTCGCTCGGCCATCAGCCGTCCCGCTTCCAGCGCGTTCGAGGTGGAGGCGACCACCGGAAACTCTTCGGCTATCTGATCCGCACGCACAGGAGAACACTACTGGTGTCGCGATGTCGATCATCGTCAGCGGCATCCCGAGGCCGAGCGCTCGGCCGGACAGCGCCCAATCCTTTTTCAGTGCAGAGAGATTCGCGCGCTGACCGTCGGTGAACAGAACCGTGAACAGGGCGGCGTAGGCGAGTGGTGAGACGATCGAATAGTCCGAGTGGATCGACACGATCACGGCGCCTGCAAGGAGGAACAGCAGCGCAGTCGACAGCACGGTCCTCGCGGCGACCCCCGACAGGACGCTGATCAGCAGGACGACGCCGAATGCGAGCACCAGTGCCACGTCGAGCTCCCGTCGTCTTCGTTCAAGTCGCACACTGCGACTGCCGACCAGACTTCCCGGCGCACCACCGGTAAAGATGCCGCAAAGATCGAGCGGGAGCAAACCGCGCGCGGGTGGCGACTCGCATCACCGGGCGGGACGTCTGCAGTGATCACTAGGCTGACGCCGATGCCCAAACCATTGCTCGCTCCCGGCTCGTGGGCGGAGGCCAAGCGTTTCTCGGAGATCCTCCGCAAGGAAACCGTCGGTGGCCTCCTGCTGCTGTTCGCCGCCACCGTTGCCCTGGCGTGGGCCAATTCACCCTGGTCTGCGGGCTACCACGAACTCTCGGAGCTCGTGGTGGGTCCCGAGTCGCTGCATCTGAATCTGTCCCTCGGGGCGTGGGCCGCCGACGGCGTGCTGGCCATCTTCTTCTTCGTCGTCGGTGTTGAACTCAAGCGCGAGTTCGTCGCAGGCGATCTGCGTGACCCCGCGCGCGCCGCATTGCCGATCGCGGCGGCGGTCGGTGGGATGCTCTTTCCGGCTGCGATCTTCATCGCCATCAACCTCGTCGCCGGGCATCCCGACTACGTCGATGGTTGGGCCGTGCCGATCGCCACCGACATCGCCTTCGCACTCGCGGTTCTCGCAGTGCTTGGCGCCCATCTGCCCTCCGCGCTGCGTACCTTTCTCCTCACGCTGGCGGTCGTCGACGACCTGCTGGCCATCATCGTCATCGCGGTGTTCTTCACCGATCATCTGGCCCTCGGACCGCTCGCGCTGGCGTTGATTCCCGGCGGACTGTTCGTGCTGTCGGTACAACGCGGAGTACGGCGATGGTGGGTGCTGCTGCCGCTCGCGGTGGCGACGTGGGGCCTGGTGCACGCCAGTGGGATCCACGCCACGGTCGCCGGCGTGCTACTCGGCTTCGCGGTGCCGGTGCTCGGCCGCCATGCGTCGGCGGAGTCCTTCGAGCATTCGCTCAGGCCCGTGTCGGCTGGATTCGCCGTTCCGGTCTTCGCATTCTTTGCTGCGGGTGTGACGGTCGGCGGCTGGGGCGGGCTCGGCGATGCCCTTACCCATCCCGTCACGATCGGCGTCATCGCAGGCCTGGTGATCGGCAAGCCGCTCGGGGTGTGGGTGACGGCCTTTCTCCTGGCCAAGTTCACCCATGCCAGGCTGGACGATGACCTCGCCTGGCGTGACGTGCTCGGCGTCGCACTTCTCGCGGGCATCGGTTTCACGGTGTCACTCCTGATCGGCGAGCTCGCGTTCGGTTACGGGACGGTGACGAGTGACGACGTGAAGATCGGGGTGCTCGCCGGCTCGGTTGCCGCCGGCGGATTGGCGGCGGTGGTTCTGGTCAGCCGCAACGGCGCCTATCGGCGCATTCAGGAGCGAGAAACGCGCGACGCCGACAACGACGGGGTGCCCGACGTGTACGAGGCTTGACAGGCCGTGCGACATCCCCGTGCGTAAGCTAGAGGGATGCTTTCTCAGATCCGCGGTCCCGCCGATCTGCAGCACCTGTCGCAGTCGCAGATGGACGACCTCGCGGGCGAAATTCGCGATTTTCTCATCCACAAGGTTGCTGCCACCGGCGGACATCTGGGCCCCAATCTGGGTGTCGTCGAACTGACGCTCGCCCTCCACCGGGTATTCGACTCCCCGCATGATCCCCTCATCTTCGACACCGGCCACCAGGCCTACGTCCACAAGATGCTGACGGGGCGTTGCGAGGACTTCGACAACCTGCGCAAGAAGGGCGGCCTGTCGGGCTATCCGTCGCGTAGCGAGAGCGAGCACGACTGGGTCGAATCCAGCCATGCGAGCAGCGCGCTGTCGTATGCGGACGGGCTCGCGAAGGCGTTCGAGCTATCTGGCCACCGCAACCGTCACGTGGTGGCCGTCGTCGGTGACGGCGCCCTCACCGGCGGTATGTGCTGGGAAGCGCTCAACAACATCGCGGTGTCCCACAGGCCGGTCATCATCGTCGTCAACGACAACGGACGCAGCTACGCGCCGACGATCGGCGGCTTCGCCGATCACCTCGCGGCTCTGCGGCTGCAACCCGCGTACGAACGCATGCTCGAGGAGGGCCGCAAGGCCGTTCGTGGCGTCCCGCTGATCGGTGAGATCTGCTACCAGTGCATTCACAGCGTCAAGGTCGGCATCAAGGATGCCTTGTCCCCGCAGGTGATGTTCACCGACCTCGGGTTGAAGTACGTGGGACCCATCGACGGGCACGATGAGCACGCGGTTGAGGCGGCGCTTCGCCACGCCCGCGGATTCAACGCCCCGGTGATCGTCCACGTCGTTACCCGAAAGGGAATGGGCTACGGCCCCGCCGAGTCCGACGAGGCCGAGCAGATGCATTCGACCGGAATCATCGATCCGCAGACCGGACTGGCGACCTCTGTTGCCGCGCCCGGGTGGACATCCGTCTTCTCCGACGAACTGATCAAGCGGGCCGCCAAGCGTCGCGACGTCGTCGCCATCACCGCGGCGATGCCGGGTCCGACGGGGCTCAGCGCGTTCCGAAATCGCTTCCCTGACCGCTTCTTCGACGTCGGCATCGCCGAGCAGCACGCCATGACGTCGGCTGCGGGTCTCGCGATGGGCGGCATGCACCCGGTGGTCGCGATCTACTCCACGTTCCTGAATCGGGCGTTCGACCAGATCATGATGGACGTCGCCCTGCACGAATTACCGGTCACGATCGTTCTCGACCGGGCCGGTGTCACCGGACCCGACGGGGCCAGCCACAACGGGGTCTGGGACATGTCGGTGCTCGGCATCGTCCCCGGAATGCGCGTCGCCGCACCTCGCGACGCCGCCCGCCTGCGCGAGGAGCTCGGCGAGGCGCTCGACGTGAAGGACGGGCCCACTGCGATCCGATTCCCGAAGGGTGACGTCGGTGAGGACATCCCGGCCGTCGAACGTCGGGACGGTGCCGACGTACTCGCCTTGCCCGCGGACGGCTTGACCCAGGACGTGCTCTTGGTCGCGATCGGCTCGTTCGCGTCGATGGCGTTGTCAGTGGCAGAGCGTCTGCGCAATCAAGGGATCGGCGTCACCGTAGTCGACCCACGCTGGGTGCTCCCGGTGCCCGAGATACTCTGCCCGCTTGCGTCGGCGCACAAGCTGGTCGTCACGATGGAGGACCACGGCGTTCACGGTGGCGTCGGTTCGTCGGTTTCGGCGGCGTTGCGGCGCAACGAGATCGACGTGCCGTGTCGTGACGTCGGTGTGCCGCAGGAATTTCAGGCGCACGCATCTCGTAACGAGGTGCTCGCCGCAGTCGGCCTCACCGACCAGAACGTCGCGCGCCAGATCACCGGTTGGATTGCCGCGCTGGGCAGTTCGGTGGGGGATGCGCACGATGTCGGCGATCGGGTCGACTAGCAGGTCCGACGCGGGGCTAGGGTCGTGCAATGGATAGCGAACTCGAGCGCTGGAAGTCCGCAGGGGAGTATTTCGACTACCTGGGATTCGACGTGTTCTACCGCGTCGAGGGCACCGGTCCGACGCTTCTGCTGATCCACGGGTATCCGTTCAACTCGTGGGACTGGTCGTCGATCTGGCCCGACCTGGTCGAGCGGTTCACCGTGATCGCCCCCGACATGTTGGGCATGGGCTTCTCCGCCAAGCCGGTGCCCTATCGGTACTCAGTGCACGACCACGCCGACATGCACGAGGCACTCCTTCGTCACCTGAACGTCGACTCCTGCCACGTCTTGGCACACGACCTAGGGGACTCGGTCGGCCAGGAGCTGCTGTCGCGGCAGGAGTTGGCCCAGCAGTCCTATGGTGCAGTGCGCTTCGAGTCGATCACGTGGCTCAACGGTGGTCTCTTCAACGAGGCCTACACACCACGGACCATGCAGAAGTTGATGTCGGGAACTCCGTTGGGCGACATCATGAGTCCACTGCAGGGCAGTCAGCTGTCACGGCGGATCCTCGAGCCGACGATCAACGAGATGTTCGGGCCGAACACCAAGCCGTCGCGGCGGTTGATGGGCGCGTTTCACCAGATCCTGGAGTACAACGACGGCACGAAGGTGCTGCACAAGGTGGGCCGTTTTCTCGACGACCGCCATGTGCACCGCAACCGTTGGGTGCGGTCCATGAGGGAGACGTCGGTGCCGATGCGTCTGATCGACGGTCCCGTCGATCCCAATTCGGGTAGGCACATGGCGGCGCGGTATTCAGAGGTCATTCCCGACGCCGACGTGGTGATGCTCGCCGACGACATCGGACACTGGCCGCAGATCGAGGCACCCGAGGCGGTGCTGACCCACTTCCTCGAGCACGTCGACCGGGTCGCTGGAGCGTGACCTTCATCGCATTTGCCCAGGGCGGCGCCGTCACCGCACATTGGTCGACCTAGACCTCGGGGGAGTCCTCGGCGGGCGGACGCGGTGTCAGGGCGGCTGCCAACACCGGCACCGTCAGCTCGCGCTGCCAGGCCCGGGCTCCGGCCTCGGCAAGGAATGCCTCGATGACCGCGGCGATGTCGGAAACCGGCTGCCAGTCCCACACCAGCCGTCGGACCAGCTCTGGTGTGAGCAGATTTTCGGTCGGTACCGAAACCCGTTGCGACAGTTCGTTGAGACCTGCACGCACCACCTCCAGGCGTTCGGCGGCCTCCGGCTTTCGGCGGCTCCATCGCACTGCCGGTGGTGGCCCGGTGAGCGGTTCGGAGGCCGACGGCACGTCTTCGGTGGTGCGGGCGCGCGCCAGGGCGTCGAGCCAGACGCCGGGACTGCGGCGCTGACGCGAACCTCCGAACACCGGCAGTTTCAAGAGCTTCTCGACGGTGTCGGGGTCCGCGGTGGCGGCGTTGATGATCGCGGCGTCGGGCAGGATGCGCCCCGGCGCGATGTCTCGGCGCTGTGCGATCTGGTCGCGGGACGTCCACAGTTCTCGGACGGCGGCGAGCGTCCGCGGATTCTTCACCTTGTGGATGCCAGAGGTCCGGCGCCAGCGATCCCGGCGCGTCGGTGCGGCGACGTAGGTACGTAAGTGTTCGAATTCCTCTGCGGCCCAACGTGTCTTGCCTTGCGCCTCGAGCTCGGCGGCGATAGCGGCACGCAGCTCGAGTAGCACCTCGACGTCCAGCGCCGCATAGTTCAGCCAGTCCTCGGGGAGTGGTCGCTTGGACCAGTCGGCCGCGCCATGGCCCTTCATCAGCTGCAGGCCGAGCAGCCGCTGCACCATCGCCGCCAAATTCACCCTGTCGAACCCGGCCAGCCGTCCCGCCAACTCGGTGTCGTACAGCTCCGGCGGCACCATTCCGAGCTCGGCCAGACACGGGAGGTCCTGATCGGCTGCGTGCAGAATCCACTCGTCGGTGTCCAGCACGTCGGCGAGCGGCGCCATCACCACCGCCGGATCCTCACCGTGATTCACGGGGTCGATCAGCACGGAGCCTGCACCTGCGCGCCGAATCTGAATCAGATACGCACGATTGGAGTAGCGGAAACCCGACGCGCGCTCGGCGTCGATCGCGAAGGGGCCGTGCCCGGACACCAAGAACTCGGCGGCGGCCAGGATCTGATCGGATGACACCGCCAGCTGGGGCACCCCGTCTGCGGGCGTTAGCAGCGGGATGGCGTCGGGCTGGGTGCTCTCGGCTCCGGTGGGCTCGCTGGGGTCGGGCTCGCCGGTGGCCTCACCGGGGTCGACGTCCCCAGCGTTCACGCCGTCCGTCATGTCACGCGCGCGTGCGGGCGCCCAGGTCGGTGACCCCGGCGGGTGGTAGGCCTGCGGCGTGTTCCAGCACCTCGCAGAACGCCTGCACATGCGGTCCCAGGTCCAGGTTCGTCGCCGTCCACGACGCGCGCAGCTCGAGCTGATGGGCCCGCGGCGGGCCGGAGATGTCGCCGTACCGCACGGACGTCGTCGCCGTCACGGTGCCCCCCAACGCGGTGACGTGGTCCTCGTGCGATGCGAGCGCGTCGACGAGCCAACTCCACGCCACTTCGGGTAGCAGCGGGTCGACCGCTTCACTGGCGTCGAGGTCAGCCTGGATGTAGGCCACCAGACGCATCGTCCCGTCCCAGGCCTCCGCGCCTTCGGGGTCGTGCAGCAGGATCAGCCGCCCGAACGCATCCCCCTCGGACCGCTCGGGAACGATCGTCGTCTCGGGATGCCGAACCTCTGCGCCGAGCGCATAACTGTACGGCGCGAGGCGTTGCGGCGGACGGATCGGGCCAAGCTCGATCTCGGGTCGGACGGTGGCGCCGTTCATGGCGTCCACCGCTGCCCGGAACTGAGCAGGCTCGACCGTGGTCATGAGGTTTGACGCTAGCGGATTCGGGCATCGGGTAGCGAAGGCGCGCCGTAGCGTTGCTGCATGGCAGCATGGGTGCTGATGAGTACCCGTCGTGACCTGCCAGAGTCGCCGTATCTGACCGCTGCCGCAGGCAGGAAGCCGACCCGCGTCCCCGTGTGGTTCATGCGCCAAGCCGGCCGCTCGCTGCCCGAGTATCGGGCGTTGCGGGCAAAGAACACGATGATGCAGGCGTGCTTCGACGCCGAGTTGATCACCGAGATCACCTTGCAGCCGGTGCGTCGCCACGGCGTCGATGCGGCCATCCTCTTCTCCGACATCGTCGTGCCGCTGCGCGCGTCGGGGATCGACGTCGACATCGTGCCCGACGTGGGGCCGGTGATCGCTCAGCCGATTCGCACCGCGTCGGATGTCGCGATGGTGAAACCGCTGGACCGCGAGCAGGTGGCGCCAGTCGCCGAAGCGGTGTCGCTGCTGGTGGCGGCACTGGGCGAAGTGCCTCTGATCGGCTTCGCGGGTGCACCGTTCACGTTGGCGTCCTACCTGGTGGAGGGCGGGCCCAGCCGCAACCACGAGCGGACGAAGGCGATGATGTTGGGCGAGTCCGACGTCTGGCACGCACTCATGACCGCGCTCACCGATGTCACGATCGGTTTTCTGCGCACTCAGCTCGACGCGGGCGTCGATGCGATTCAGCTGTTCGATTCGTGGGCGGGCACACTGTCGTTGGCCGACTACCGCACCTACGTGCTGCCGCACAGTGCCCGGGTATTCGAGGAGCTGGCCGGCACCGGTAGACAGGAGCGCAGCGACCCGGGCGGACATCACGACGTGCCCATGACCCACTTCGGGGTGGGCACCGCGGAGCTGCTTGGCGCGATGTCGGAAGCGGTCTCCGTGGGCGACAAACCCGTCGTCGGTGTCGACTGGCGCACTTCTCTCGCCGATGCGGCCGCCAGGGTGCGGCCGGGTGTCGCGCTGCAGGGCAATCTCGACCCGGTGGTGCTCCTCGCCGGCTGGCCGGTCGTGGAGCGTGCGGTGCGCAATGTCGTCGACGACGGGCGTCGGGCCGTCGATGCGGGAGCGACGGGCCACGTGTTCAATCTGGGTCACGGAGTGCTGCCGCCGACGGACCCGGGCATCGTCACCGAGGCCGTAGCTCTGGTGCATTCGTTGTGAGCTCGACGTGCAGGCCCTCCTTTGGTGTTGTGGGAGGCGGTATTTCAGGGCTCGTGGCGGCATACCGGCTCCGGGTCGCCGTGGGGCCCGACGCCGAGATCACGCTGTTCGACCCCGCTGACCGGCTGGGTGGGGCACTGCGCACCGAGATCATCGGCGGTGTGTCCGTGGACGTCGGGGCCGAGGCGTTCGTCGCACGGCGGCCCGAGGTGCCTGCGCTCCTGGCCGAATTGGGTCTGGCTGGTCGGCAGGTCGGCACGACGGGCGTGCGGCCGCTGATCTACAGCGAGGGGCGCCTGCACGCGATGCCGCAGGGCACACTGCAGGGCATCCCCGCGCAGGCGTCGTCGCTCACGGGCCTGGTTGACGATGCGACGGTGGCGCGCGTCGAGGCCGAGCGCGCACGACCGTTCTCGTGGCGTGCGGGCGCAGAGCCCACGGTCGCGGAGCTGATCGGTGACCGCTACGGCGCACAGGTGGTGGCCCGGTCGGTGGATCCGCTGCTGGCGGGCGTTTATGCCGGCTCGTCGGCGACCATCGGGTTGCGTTCGGCGGTCCCGACGTTGGCGGCCGCTCTGGATCGTGGCGCTCCGAGCTTGACCGACGCTGTCCGCGTAGCGCTTCCGCCGCCGATGGGTGGATCGGTGTTCGGCGCCGTCGACGGTGGATATGCGGTGCTGTTGGATGCCCTGATCGGTCGGGCGCGCTTCGACTGGGCGCAGGTCGCGGTGGAGCAGGTCGGCCGCAACGGGCACGGCTGGGACTTGGTTGACGACGAAGGTGGGCATTGGCACGCCGACGGCGTGGTGTTGGCCGTCCCGGCGCCGAGGCTGCCGCGGCTGATCGAGGATGTCGCCCCGGGTTCGGCGGCGGCGGCACGCCGAATTCAGGTGGCGTCGTCGGCGCTGGTGGTGCTTGCGCTCCCCGGCGGGACGCCACTACCCGAGCAGTCCGGGGTCTTGGCCGCGGCCGGGGAACTGCTCAACGCGAAGGCGATGACGCTGAGTTCGCGCAAGTGGGGGCGACGCGGCAACGTCGAATTGGTGCGGCTGTCATTCGGCAGGTTCGGCGACACCGTGGCCCGCAATGCGGATGACGCCGATCTGTTGGCGTGGGCGTCGGAGGACCTCGCGACGGTCTTCGGCATCGACGCCGAACCGGTGGACTGCCGTGTGCAGCGCTGGATCGACGCCATGCCTCAGTACGGTCCCGGGCATGCCGCCCTGATCGCCGAGTTGCGGTCTGGTCTGCCGCCGGCGCTGGCCGTGGCGGGCGGGTACCTCGACGGCATCGGCGTGCCCGCCTGTGTGGCCTCCGGAACGAAGGCGGCGGCGTCCCTGACGGTGGCCACGGCGAGAAGTTAGGCCGCTATCCCTGGCGTGGCACGATGGGGGAATGGCCAAGCTCGACTACGAGAAGCTCAATTCGACGATCAGGTACATGATGATCTCGGTATTCGCCGTCCAGCCCGAGGCGTTGGGCGAGGAACGCGCCGCGGTGATTGACGAGACGGCAACCTTCCTCAAGCAGCAGGAGGAGGGCGGCGTCGTCGTCCGCGGCCTCTACGACGTCGCGGGATTCCGTGCCGACGCCGACTTCATGATGTGGACGCACGCCGAGCGGGTCGAGGATCTGCAGGCCACCTATCGGGCGTTTCGGCGCACGACCCTCGGGCTGGCCAGCGACCCGGTGTGGAGCGTGGTGGCGTTGCATCGGCCCGCCGAGTTCAACAAGAGTCACGTTCCGGCGTTCATCGCGGGCGAGGAGCCCGGTGACTACGTGTGCGTGTATCCGTTCGTGCGCTCCCTCGACTGGTACCTGTTGCCAGACGATGAGCGCCGCAAGATGCTCGTCGAGCACGGCATGGCCGGCCGCGAATACCCGGATGTACGGGCCAATACCGTGCCCGCGTTCGCGCTCGGCGACTATGAGTGGATCCTGGCCTTCGAGGGGCCGGATCTGGGCCGCATCGTCGAGCTCATGTGGAAGCTGCGCTACACCGACGCCCGGCGGCACGTGCGGGAGGAGACCCCGTTCTTCACCGGTCCGCGCGTCGGCGTCGAGGAACTGGTCGCCCGCCTGCCCTGACCCGTCGCTGAGACTGCGGACAGATCGCAGAATTCACGCAGATCGCGATCTCACCGCAGGCTCGGTGGGGTTCGTCAGTGCTCTGCGGGCACCAGCTTCATCGAGATCGAGTTGATGCAGTAGCGCTGGTCGGTCGGCGTCGGGTAGCCCTCACCCTCGAAGACGTGACCGAGGTGGCTGTGGCAGTTGGCGCACAACACTTCGACGCGGTGCATGCCGCCGGAGTCGTCGGTCTTGAGGATGACCGCGTCTGAGTCGGCCGGGTCGAAGAAAGACGGCCAGCCGCAATGGGATTCGAACTTCTCGGTGCTGCGGAAGATTTCTGCGCCGCATGCGCGGCACTGGTAGACGCCTTCGGTCGTGGTGTCGGTGTATTCGCCGACGAACGGGCGCTCGGTACCTGCCTGACGCAGCACGGTGAATTCCTGCGGCGACAGCTTCTGGCGCCATTCGTCGTTGGTCAGCTGAACTTTCGGGGCGGTCATACCTCAACGCTAGCGCGGACCCGGTCCGTCGTCATCCATGGCGGGTCGATGCCCTCGTCGAGACGACCATCGGCCTTGGCGTCCAAATAGCGGAAGTACAGCACGCAGAACACGACGATCAGCATCAGGGACCAGCCGTACGTGATCTTCATGTACTCGAGGTACCGGCCGGTGGTCGGCCAGTACATCAACAGCCACTTATCCATCGTCATGAATCCGTAGATCGCCAGCCACGCCGGCCAGTTGCGCAATACCGAGTTCGGCAGCACCACCGTCATCAGGAATGGGAAGAGCATCATCGAGTAGTAGCCCTGTCCCAGCGCCGTCACCAGGAATGTCGCGATCAGTAGCACACCAGATGACGTCAACATCCAGAACAGCGGGTCGCGCACTCGGTAGTGGCGGTACAGCAACCAAAGGCTTCCGACTGCCAGCAGCCCAAAGCCCAAGCGCAGCAACAAGATCAGCCACGGCGGGAGGCCGTAGTAGATGCCATTGCCCTGGATCGAGCTGTTGAAGTAGTCGCGCACCTGAAGGATGTAGGGCACGGTGTTCCGCACGAAGTCCATCGGCTTGTTGACGAGGGGCCAGGCGGCCGCATTGAACAGCAGAGGTACCCCGACGGCTGGGACGAAGGCCCGCCATTGCCGATTCAGCAATGGCAGCAACAACAGTGGGGCCAGCGAGGGTTTCACCACCAGCGTCAGCCCGATGGCAACGCCCGCCAGCCACTGGTGATTGACCTTGTCGTCCAGAAGCCAGCGGAAGAACAGCACCTCGAAAAGCAGAATGCAGCCGTTGATGTTGGTGAAAACCAGGGTGTTGGTAACGCTTTCCGTACAGAACATCGCCAGAAGCAGAGCAGGGGCCGCCACGGAGGACAACGTGTACTTGAACAGGCGCAGCAGTAGGTACGCCGCGACGAGCACGGCGACCGTGTTGATCGTGATGAACCAGTACCGCGCCGCGGTCACCGGCAGGTAGCCGAAGGGTGCGAGCAGCAGCGTGCCGCCCGGCGGGTAGAGGTAGTGCGGGTCGACCTGGTCGAAGTGTTCGTTGTAGATTTCGAGCCCGCGCCGAAAGTTCGACACCGCTCGGTACACGGGCCCGAAGTCGTCGGTGATGTAGCCGTTGGTGCCAAGGACATAGCTTCTGTGGATGACCGAGAGCACGGCGATCGGCCACAACACCGACCGCAGCACGGTTGCGACGCTCGGAGGTGAGGTGCGGGGCCGGAAGGCCCTCAAAAGGGTGTCAGGTACCGCCACCAGCGCACCGTACACCGGACGCCATGGGCGACAAGCTAGGCGGGGCAGTACGTGTCGGTCTCGGGAACCTTCCCCGTGCCGAGGTACGAGAGCACGGGCGGGACCGCACACGGTGAGTAGATGCTGGCTCCGTGACCAACGCCCTGCCACATCACCCGCCGGTTCGCGGCGCCGGAGTTGATGATGGTCGCGGCGACGGCAGCCACGCCTTCGTTGCCGACGATCGGATCGTTCTGCACCCCGAGCAGCAGCACCGGGATCTTGAGGTTCTTCGGATCCGGCGGCGTCGAGCCGCTGGGCCAGGCGAGGCAGTTCACCAAGTTGAGTGCGCCGACGGTGCCGAATTCCGGGTAGAGCTTGCCCCACTCGACGACGAGTTCGCGCACCCTGTCGGGGGTTGGCCGATTGAGTGCGTCACTGCAGGTGTTGACGAACTGGCCGTCGGTCTCTCGGAGCCTCTCGGCGTCGTTGATGAGTGAGTTGAGTCGGGTGACGTCGCCACCGCGGGCCGCGGCGAGGGTGTCCGCGAGCGCATTGGTCGAGCTGACGAAGTCGCCGCGTGGGAACGCCAACGCGGTGGCGATGGCGTCGGCGAGCGCGGCTACCGACGCGCCGCCCGGCCCGGTCCCTTGGCGGGCGCCCGCCAGCATTGCGTCGATTTCACCCTTCGGATCGGGCCCGAGCGCGCAGCTCGAGGCAACGCACTGCGCGGCGAAGGCAGCCAGTGCCGCCTGCTGCCCCTTGACCTTCTGTTCGGCTCTAGCCTCGGCGGCAATCCCGAGGGGCAGCGGCGAGTCGAGCACCAGCCGGGAGACCTTGTTCGGGTGCGATCCCGCATATGCCAACGCCACTTGGGCGCCGTTACCGACGCCGAGAAGGGCGATCGTCGGGACGTCCCACGTGCTGCGCAACCGTTCGATGTCTTCGGCGGCGTGCGCGTTGTCGTAGGCGGAGTCACCGGGCGCGATGCTGTCGGTGCAACTCGTGGTGGCGGTCTGGACGATGGCGGCTAAATTGGCCACGGGGTCGTTCCCTGACTCGAACTGCGCTTGGTCGAGCATCTCCTGGCGGCTGAAGAGGTCGCGGCAGTCGAGCTCGCCGGACATGCCCATGCCGCGACGGTCGATCGCCACGATGGGGTTGGTCTTGAGGACGTCGACGCCACCACGCGAGAGCCACACGGGCAGTTGCGCGGAGGACGGCAGGTCCGTTCCGGTCGTCATCACCAACGGCCCTGCGTCTGCCGGCGTGGCGACGGACGTGGCCCGAACCACGCCGATGCTGATCGTTCCCGAGGCGCCGTTGATCGAATCGAGGTCGGCGTCGTAGCTGGCGCAGTCCAGAGTCACGCCGGCAACGGCGGTGACCGGGGCCTGGCTGAAGAGCCGTGCCGTGCAGTCCCGCCAATCCAGGGCGTTCTTGGGTGCCTCGATAGGTGGTGGACCCGACGCCACCGGCGTGGTTTCCGGCGCGCCTTGCGGCCCGGCGCCCGCGTCGGTGGCGAAGCGGGGGTTGGCGGCGAGGCCAGGCGCGCAGCCGGCGAGCACGACGGCCGCGACTGCGGGCAGACAGAGGGCCCTGAGCAGCTGACGATCCCGACGCATGGTCACCACATTAGCGATCGCCGAGTTCACTCGTCCTTGACGTAGCGCATGTAGAGGTAGCCCTCGTCGTCGGTCAGCAGATGACTTCGCCGCATGCGGGTGTGCGCCTCCCCGGACCCGGTGGCGATCCGCCGCGCCGATCCGCCGACGAGAATCGGCGCGATCGTGACGCAGAGTTCGTCGAGAAGGTCGTGCTCGATGAGCAGGCTGATGAGCGACGGTCCGCCCTCGGACAAGACACGCCGCAGCCCTCGTTCGGCAAGGATCCTCAGCACCTCCCCGGGGTCGACGCGATCGGTCTGGGCCCCGGAGGCGTCGAGGACCTCCGCCACAGCGCCGAAGCGTCCTCGGGCATCCTCGACGGATTCCCGAGAGGTCATGATCATTGGGGGCACCTCGGTGCGGGTGAAGATCTTGGCATCGTGCTCGAAGTCGGCGCTGTGGGTGATGACCGCGATCGGCGGCAGCTCGGCCTGGCCGCGACGCTGACGTGCCTGCCGCTGAGCCACGGTCATCTGGGCACCTGAGTAGTTCTCGATGCGCACGGTCGACGCACCGACGAGGACGACGTCGCACTCCTGACGCATCCGGGTGAACACGGCGCGGTCGCCGGAACCCGCGAGCCCGCCCGACTTGCCGTCGTCGGTGGCGGCGCCGTCCAGGCTGGAGATCATGTTGGCCCGCACCCAGCAGCGATCGAGGTGCTCGGGATAGGAGTAGAGGGCGGCCAGGCGCGCATCGTCGTCGGTGTCGAACCGGCCGCCAGACGGGCCTAGCTCTGTGAGCTCTGTCGCAGCATCGGGATCGGACACGTAGTCCATTGCAGCACGTCGATACAGTTCCTTCATGTCTGGGGCCAGCGGTGTAGATCATCTGACCGATCGGCATCCGAGCGTGACGCCCGAGCGGCTGGTCGCCGGCTTGGTGCCGCCACCCACCTTCGCCGACGTCAGCTTCGACTCATACCGGCCTGACCAGAGCGAGCCGTCGCAGACGGACGCAGTGCAGTCGTGCCGTGCGTTCTGCGAGCAGGCGGTGCAGCGGCGGGCGGGCAAGAAGAAGCTCTTCGGCAAGCGCGAGGTGTTGTCCGGGGTCGGGGTGTACCTCGACGGTGGCTTCGGCGTCGGCAAGACGCACCTGTTGGCGTCGAGCTACTACGCCCTCGCAGCGGCCGACGCCGGACCAGCCGCCTTCGCGACGTTCGGGGAACTGACCCAGTTGGCGGGTGTGTTCGGCTTCGTCGAGTGCATCGAGCTGCTCTCCGACTACGTGGTGGTGTGCATCGATGAGTTCGAACTCGACGATCCGGGAAACACGACCCTGATCTCACGGCTGCTGTCCGCCTTGGTGGAGCGTGGGGTGTCGATCGCGGCGACGTCGAATACCCTGCCCGAACAACTCGGTGAGGGCAGGTTCGCGGCGCAGGACTTTCTGCGCGAGATCAATACGCTGGCAAACATTTTCACGACGGTGCGGATCGAGGGCCCGGACTATCGGCACCGCGATCTACCGCCTGCGCCGGTGCCACCCTCCGATGACGAGGTGCGGGCCGAGGCGGCCGACGTAGCGGGCGCGACGCTGGACGACTTCGACGCGCTCTGCTCCCATTTGGCGACGATGCACCCGTCGAGGTATCACGCCTTGATCGAGGGTGTCACCGAGGTGTTCATCACCGGAGTGCATCCGCTCGACGACCAGAGCGTGGCGCTGAGGCTGGTGTCGCTGACCGACCGCCTGTACGACGCGGGCATACCGGTGGTGGCCTCAGGCACCAAGCTGGACACCGTCTTCAGCGACGAGATGCTCGACGGCGGTTTTCGCAAGAAGTATCTCCGTGCCACGTCGCGGCTACTGGCCCTGACCGCAGCGGGCGGCCACTAGCGTCCCAGTGGGCACACCATCACGTAGTCGTTCTCGAGGTGCCCGCCCAGCCGAAACGTCTTGGTGCCGCTGATGGCGAACCCGTGCTTGGAGTAGAAACGTTGCGCGCGTTGGTTTTCCTGGTTGACTCCCAGCCAGACGCAGGCCGCGCCGAGCGTCCCCGACGCCTCGAGCGCCGCAGACATCAAGGCCGCGGAGACGCCGGCGCCGTGGGCGTCGGGCAGCACGTACATCTTGGACAGTTCGACTGCTGGGCGGACCGACACCGCCTGTTGCACGTCGGCGTCGGCGACGACACCGCGAATCAGCATGGCGTAGCCCGATATTCGGTCGCCGTCACGAACCGCAAGCACCATTCGATCGTCGTCGTCGAGATAGCTTCGGAACCGCTCCTCCGAGAGGTTCTCGGCGATGAACGCGGCGACGTCGTCGGCCGCGGCCGACGGGGGACAGGCCAATGGGAACGTGCGGGCCGCGACCTCGGCGAGTTCGGTCAGATCGGCCTCGATGGCCGTGGTCACCTCAACGGACATGCCAGGTGTCAGTAGAGGTTCCACTGCGCGAGGTGCGTGCCCGTGACCTTGTCGAGGAGCACCACGTTGGTGACGAGGTCGCGATAGACATCCCAGTACACGCCTCCGCTCACGGTGGAGCCGACGGGGGCGTTCTGAAGCATGGCGCGCAGGTCGTCGGGAGCGTCGGTGGGGCGAGGCTTGTATGCGTCGGCGATCGGCGTCACGCCGTTGAAGTCGAAGACGATCGACGTGATGAAGGGATTGGGCGCCTTGATGACGTGGACGGTGACGTTGGCGCGGTACACCTGGTAGCGAGGACCGCGTGGGGGATAACCGAATCCGGGTGGCACCTCGACCAGGTCGACGCTGGTGACGGCGACGTCGGCCACGATGCTCATGTAGTCGACGTGCAGCACGTCGCCCAGCTTGCCGATCGGCGCCATCGCGAAGGCTCGCGGGGCGGGCGAGGCGAGGATTCCAGCCATCAGGGCCATTCCAGCAACCATCATCACGAACCAGCGACGCATGACTCGCATGATCGCACACCACCCGTTGCCGAGGGGACGATCGGGCGTCAGGATGCCCAGGGGCCGATCCCGCCGACCTTCTCGATGCGGATCCTGGTGAGCAGGCCGGCCGGGGCGTTGGGTGGGGGGAAGTGTTCGCTCGAGCCGAGCATCACCTCTGCCAGTTCAGTGAGCAGCTCTGGTGCGCCGCCCTGGACGATCCGCGCGGTGCCGGTGATCGACAGGTACGGCGCCTGCTGGCCCGCAGAAGCCGGGCCGAGAATGGTGACGGCCACCCGCCCGTCGCGCCGGATGTTGCGAGTCTTCTTGTACTCGCTGAGATGTGCGCTGACGAGTTCGTCGCCATCGGGTGTCGACTGCAGCGCGACCCAGACCACGGAGACCTGTGGGCTGCCGTCGGGGTTGATCGTGACGAGGGTGGCGTCGGCGCCGGAGCCGATGAGGGCGCGGGCGGATTCATCGAGTTTCATAGATTCTTCTACCGCAGGCGAGCCCGATTCATTCCCTTTCAGTCCTCGGCCAAGGGCCGTCAGTATCCGTGGCGAACCGTGCGGTCGAGAATGCCGAGCGTGGCGCGCAGCGCGCCTTCGGAGATGACGGGAAAGATCTTGGCGTCGCGCCATTGCTGATCGATGCCGGACCAGTCGTAGAACGACGTCACGACGGTGGCCTCAGCATCGCTGCCGTCAGGCTCGAGTCGGTAACCGTAGACGTGGCCGATCTGGGGCCGAATCTGGCCGAGGATCGTCCAGGCGATCAGCTTGTCCTGTTCGAACTCGGTAATCGACACGGTCACGTCGTACTTGCCCATCGGGAAGTCGTTGAGCGCCTCCCGATCCATGTGCACGACGAAGCTATCGCCAACTGCGCCGACTGGTTCACCGTCGGCCTCTTGCAGCATGCCCGATGCGTCGATGGCGACGTGGCCCTTCGGATCGCAGAGGACGGCGAAGACGTCGGCGGGGGATGCGGCTATGGTGCGCTGAACTTCGATGATGTCGGCCATGGCGTCGATGGTGTCAGACGTCGTCGCCGCGCGGCTCGGATCGCAGCACTGTTTAGGGAGGTGGCGCCTGACCTGATGCGGCCGCCCTGGCGTTGAGTTGAGCCATGTAGGCCTGCAGTTGCAGACCCGCGATCACTGGTGCGAGCCCGGACTCCTGTGGTGGCGGCGCACCTTCGGTCAGTTGCCAGGGCTGGCAACCATTGGTCTTGAAGGACTGATCGGTCGGATCGATCTGAACGGTCTGAGGCTTCTTGGTGAGCGCATTGTCGATTGTCGCACCGTCCGGATTGCCGACGCGCTTCCAGAAACACGCACCATCTCCGACCGGGCCAGCGGTGGTGTAGACGCCTGGAGCAATGTCGGTGCCGACCGCGTAGATGCCGTCGGCGTCGATGGTGGTCTTGGGTGTTGCAGCCGGCGCCACCGAGGTCGGCGCCGCTGGGTCGGGCGTCGCGGGCGTAGTCGGGTCGGCGATCGCAACGCCGGGTGCGGCGCCTGCGACCGCGACGAGGAGGGCTGCCGCGATCGCTGCCTTCTTCACCCACATGGCCAACAGCTTAGACCGTCTTTGCAAGTGGCACCCGAGAGTGGAACTGTGACGTTCGCCGTCGCGCCCGTCGCGCGACCCTTGCCAGCGACGATGCCGATTCAGCCGTGTAGGGCTAGATGCCGGTGGGAGCTGCGCTGGTGGCAATTCCTGGCGCATTGAAGAAGCAATTCGGCCCGCCACCCCTGAGGGTAGACGGGCCGAATTCACTGTCGAGAGTTACTTGAAGACGTCCTTGATCTTCTCGCCGGCGTCCTTCAGGTTGGCCTT
This sequence comes from Mycolicibacterium hodleri, assembly GCF_006439015.1. GTDB lineage: Bacteria > Actinomycetota > Actinomycetes > Mycobacteriales > Mycobacteriaceae > Mycobacterium > Mycobacterium hodleri_A. The sequence continues at coordinate 858,970 of NZ_RCZG01000001.1, forward strand.
GGCCTGGTCGGCCTTGCCTTCGTTCTCGGTGTCCTTGTTGCCGGTGGCCTTGCCAGCGGCTTCCTTGGCGTTGCCGCCCAAATCCTCGACCTTGTTCTTTGCCTTGTCGAGAGCGCTCATGGAACTTCAACTCCTCTTTCGGGTCCGGGTATTTATCCGAACGTGCCCGAGGTATGCCCGCGTTGCAGACTTCGAAACGCCGTGAGTCGATCTTCACAGGAGGCTGCCAACTCACTGGAACGTTGCGTGGCCAGTTCGGACTACGTCGCACACCGGCAGCCGATGACACTCCCGTTCGGCAGTGACAATGTGCTGCTCAAAGAGGGTGGTGCCGGCTCTGGAGAGAGACCTATTCCACTGATGAGGGCCGGATTCGCCGGTTGTCGACACTGACTACATGCACGGCGGACGTCGGACGGACGCCGTGCGTGAGGCTGCGGCCGTCTTATCGAGAACACGCGCAGACCTGTGACTGACGCTCGATTTTGACGGAGATGGCTATTTGCGGATGCAGCGACAGCGCGTAACCAATGCCACTCACGTGTTTGCTGCAGTTCGAGCAGAGGTACCCTGCACCGGTGGCGGGTGGACAGTTGCAGCACGACCTCAAGTGGAGCGCGGTGTGGGCCACCTCATCCATTGCCTTCGCCGTCGTCGGGGCTGTCGCCTCCAACGCCGTGTGGATGGGTGCTCTCTTCACCGGCACGGCCTTCGTCATCCACGCGATTGCAAGCTTCAACGAATGGCGGGACCGAAGGGCACTGGCGAAGCGCGGTCACCGGTCGACGAGGCCGAGCGCTCAGTCCGGGTGATTATGGGGTGATTCAGTCCGCCATCACGTCGTACCGGTCCAAGAGCTAGCGCCGACAGCGGTCCGCTTGTCAATCGACGGCGACAAAACCGTCGACGTGAAGACCTACCAGCCTGCAGTCGCCTTGCGGTGCACGACTGAGCAGCAACGGACCCACGGCTGCGTTGCCTCTCAAGAGTCAGATAGACGGCCATCAGGCTCCACGTGGATGGTCCCTGTCTCATGCGCGCCGGGCGTATCCGGCATCTCGTGCCGACCACCGGCGGACCGGCGCACGGCCCACACAGCGCCGCCGATCGAGAGCAGTCCGGCGATAGACACAATCAGCCACATGAGTACCTGCGCCAGCCACACGCGCCGCTGAACTTTCACGATCCGTTGCTGGGCGTGGCCAAGTTGGGTCAGGGTGTCCATGTGCGTGGGGATGCCCATGATCGATGGGTCAAAAACGCACTACACGACTAGGCCTGCCTGGCGTCAAACGTCAGCCGCCGAGCGCTCAGCCCGCGACGCGATATCGGGGCTGACGTTCAGGCGATCGACAACGCTGGCGGAGCGCCGTCACGGCCCGCCGTCCTGGTCCTCGAATGATCGACCGTTGGGCGCCCGCGATGACCCCAGTTCGGCTTCGGGCAACGTCGTCGGCGTGGGATCCCGCGGACCGGGACCGCGGGCCTGGATGATCGACTGGTGTCGAAGCGAGCGGAGTACACCTTCGCGTTGTACACGGGGTCGCTGGCCGAGCCGGGCGATCGCAACCCCTATACCGATCGATCGCCGGGCCCGCGATGCAGACCTACCTTAGGGCGCGCGCCTCAGCAGAGTTGCCAATGGACGGTTGGTGATGCGCGACGCCGGAACTCACCGACGGCGACCTCCCAAATGAAGGCGCGCGCACTCACATCCGCGAGACCCGCCCGACCCCGCCAATTGTGTTGCGTTGCTCAAGCGCGGCGACTGTATCGGCGGGAACGTACGGCACGTACCAAGCGAGATGACCCGCGCGAGTTACGCTGATCGATTCTGGGTCGCTTCGGACCAGAGTGACGCCGTGACGTCGGTAATGCCAATCAGGAGCAGGGTGTCGGTGGCACGCAGTAGCAACGGCGGGGAAAGCATCGTCCGGACTAGGTATCCCTCCTCGTGGTTCCAGCTAACGACGGAGGTCGTAGTTCGAAGCAAATCGACGCAGTCAGCCGGCGTTCGGGTTTCGTGCCCGCTCAGTAGTGCGGGCAGACTCTGCCGGGCGACTTTCTCGGGGTCGAGATAGCCGAGCATCTCCGCGCATGCTGGGTTGGCATAGCCGATGTCACCAAGGAGTTCGACGCCGAGCATGGCGGTCGGCAGTCGGTTCAAGAGAGTGAGCGCCGGCAGTTGCCGCAGGTATCCCTCGGTGTCTGTCGCGGCTTTTCCGTTGCGCCGTTCTTCCATGCTGAGACTTCCCGGTTTGGGGCGCGTCCGGGAGCTGGGGACGGTGCCCTGAAGGTCGTGGCGGGGCCGGGTCACATCACGCGGCCAAGTACGAAAATGCCCTTTTCGTCCCGGGACAAAACCGCACCTGGAGATGTTGAACTAACCGGCCAATAGGACTCCGACACGCAAGGGGCTCGGTGTTCGCAACACTGCGGGGTCATCGAGCCGGGTTGGTGCAGAGTGCCTGATGATGCGAGGTCTCGTCGAGATATGAATGTTGCTGCGGCGTAGGTTTCTCTGCCCTATGTTCGCTGCAACCGGGCAACCTCCTAGCTTCGGTCTCATCGAATGGACCGATCGTAAGTTCAGTATGGCAAGCGGTGTTGACGACGGGTGAAAATAGGCCAAACGCGACGGTGAAAGGTAGGCCACGCGGTCGGGGCTAAACAGTGCAGGACATCGCATAGTGGCTCCACAATAAATTTACTTCGCCAGGAGGATTTGGAAGTTCGTAGCACGTCGCCAGGGTCGCGCCATGGTTGTTCGTCATTGACTGGAAAGCCACGGTGACCACGTCATACCCTGCAACCACCTTGTGGTGAGGTGGTTCTCGCGACGGGTGTCGCGAGTTAGAGAACGTGGTTGCCGATGAGCCTGCCGATCGTGCGGATATCGACCTGGCCTCGGAACTCCAGCCGCACCTTGCCGAGCCCGGAGAACCACAACTCAAGCTCAGCATCTAGGTCGAAGCGGCCCGCAGTTTCGATGCTCCACGCCTGAATCTTGCTGTACGGCAACGATGAGTAGTCGCGTTTCTTGCCGGTGAGCCCTTGCACGTTGACGGCGATCAGCCGCTTATTCGTGAAGGTGACGTAGTCGCGCATCCCCTTGAACGCGAGGTAGACGGACTCGCCATCGATCAGGAGGGGCCCCAGTTCAGCCGCAATCGGCTTTGGGTCAGTCGGGCCGAGCTTTACGAACAGTCCATTTTGGAAGTCGATCATGCGCGGGACTGTATCGGCGTGCCAGCGGATTTGGTGGCAAACGTGCGTGCGCTATTGGCTGAAGCGAGTAACCGTCATTCCAGAGGAAGACGGGCATCAGCTACACAGGCGGCCCGCCAGGAACTTGGGGGGCGTGGCAGTCGCCAGGTTCCATTAGTCGGGCCAGATGCCTTCGAGAATGATGAGGTGCTCGACTCTGGACCCGTGGTCACGGCGCCACCTGCAGCGGTCAGCTTCCAGATCCATTGCCCGTTGGGTGCGCGGAGGGTAACAGGAAAAAGCAGTCCCGTCGGCCAACCCTTCCGTCTACGACCTGGGGACTGACGGCGGATGCATGTAGAAAGGCCCGTTGGAACGCGTGATGTTCATCTGCGGAGGCGTACGCCTGACGGAGGGCAAAACACTCGGCGGCGGAGAATCGCTCGGCGGACCCTCGGAAGGAGCGGTCGTGGCTGGGGTGGCGTCCACCGATGGAGGAGCGTACGTGCTGGTGGGAGCCGTTGACTGAGCGGTGGTTGGAGACTCAACAACCGTGGTGGTAGGAGGAGGGGCGGGCGTCGAAACGGTGATCGGCGGCGCCACAGGAGGGGCTGGAGCTACCGGAGGCCCTGCTGTGGCGGCCGGTGCATAATTTTGATTTGGTGCATAGGCGGGTACGGCACGCGGGTACCAGATGGTCAGGCCAACGATGACCGCCGTCGCGACGCCGAGCGCCGTCATCAGCAGCCCTCGAACGGACACGTAATCCCGCCATTTACGATCTCGGCTCCCCACGCGGCTGAAGAGTACCCGTGCGACGGGAACCCTGCGTCGACGCCAGTCAGCAACGCAGCAGCCAGCTTTCAGGTCGGGTCTTGCTTCCTAGTGACCTCCAAGGTTCCGACGTCGTGGAACCGGACGAATCCGAAATCGAGATCCATGTGAGCAAGCTACGTCATGACGACGGTGTGCGTGGCTCGTACAAATCTCGTGTTGCCTCGGCGAGGTACGTCCATCCCTCGGCAAGTCGTTTCGTGTTCGGGTTCTCGGTTTTCCGTGCCACCTTCCGGAACTTGTTGGCGGTGGACGTAGCCCACTGGCTGCGTTGCCCATGTGGCGGCGGGGCACCGACAAGGGGGATGCTCGCGAAGTGAGTGTCGCTCTTTTACAGGTCGCGGAGGGGAGTCATGTGATTTGCACAAAGTGTCAGGGTGGTCGTCGGGAGATCCGTACTCAAACGTGCGGTAAGTGCGAGGGGACCGGGAAGGTCCGCCATGTCGCGCTGGGCGGGAACGAGGCGTACTCGACAACTTCGGTTGGAGAGATTGACTGTGACGGCTGCGCGGGCAAGGGGGAGTTTCACACCGACTTTGGGTTTTGTCGAGGTTGCAACGGGACAGGGGCTGCGCGTTAAGGCCAGCGGTTTAGGCCCTTACCGAGGCGTTCGAGGGTTGCGATTTCGTACTCCAGCGCGCGGATGAATTTCCGAATGTGGGCAGCGCGTGCCAGTAGCCCGGAGTTCTGAGACTGCTGCAGTTCGATGTAGTGACGAGCGAGATCGGTCTCGGCCTGAGCGCGCAACCCGCTGAGTTCGTGCCGGAAGTATTCGGCCTGTGCGGCGTCCGCTTCACCGTCGCGAGCAACGCTGCCGTTGATTACCTCGACCATCAGTCAAACGATAGCGGCGACGGAGGAGCCCCGCGCCCCGAACAAGCGAGCGACGAACCAACCCCTTGAGTTCGATCTTTGCTCACGTGCGCGTCATCTTCCGAGGACGTCAATTCCATCGTTGCGGGCTAGCTTCGGGATGATGCTCGCCAAGATGCCACTGGACCAAACCCGCTCAATCTTCGAGAACGCCCTGCTCCGCGCTATTACTGAAGGCCAGAGCCCCCATCGCACAGCCGAGCTCACTGAGGAGACGTGGTCGGCTATCGACGCGATTGCGCGCGAGCATCCCGAAGCGACCGTTCGGTTGATCTCAGACGCGTTCGAGACGTTTGAACGTGAGAGCGGCTATGCGTGGCTCGACAGATATGGGTTCGACCCCGCCCGTGGAGGGGGACGGAATACTTTGCGTCCATCTCCCTGATCGCCTCGGCGAGATGAGCTAGCTGCGTCCTTATGCCCAGGGACGGGGCCGAACACTAGATCGGACGCGGCGCTAGCTCCATTGGTTCCATACGGCGTCCAATGGATGCCCTCCGCGGTGTAGACGCCTTCGATGATCTCCCACTCGTATCGAAGGCCATGGGTCATTGGCGACCGAGGCGATCCCCCCGCACTTGGCGATCGTCAGTGCGCAGGCGTTGGAGAATCCACCGTTCTCGGCCATCCCGTCGACGCGGGCCTCGTAACCGACCTCACCGTCGCTCCATACCCAACGGATGAGTTGCCCGACCACCTCGCCGTGCCACGCCGTCACCGTGACGTGGAAGACGCCCTCCTTGCCATCGAAGATGCGGTCAGCCGCGAGGGTCCTCCCCCGCCAGCGCCAGCTGACCCTCCCAAATGTTCCGCTGGACCTCTGCCCTATAGGTCTCCTTCTGAAATTCCGTGCGGTAGCGGTCTTGCATTTCACGGCCTCTGAGTGCCTGGAGGTCCGCATAACGCTGCCGCTCGCGCTGATCCAATTCGGGCTTCGCCTCCAGCTCGGCCATCTCGTCGGCAATCGTAGATGGCTGGGCAGCCGCGGCGGCTGTCGCGCGGATGTTGGCCTCCAGCTGGCGGCGAGCGAGCGCGGCGTCGACTTCTTCGCGAGACGAAAGTGGGTTGAAGCTGATTTTTTCCGATGGGGTGCTCGGTTTCGACGGGCTGGCCGTAGACGCCGAGGAGGCCGGTTCGCCGGATGTAAGCGCGCCACCGGAGCTGCGGACGCTTGACGTGGGTGTTGAGCCCACTGTGGATGTCGGACCGCCGCTTGGGCTAGCGGTGCCCGATGTGGTGCTGCCGGTCGCGGAGGTGGTGCCTGACGCGGAGGACGCGCCCGACGACGGTGCACCCGACGTGGACGAACTACCCGACGGGGACGAGTCACCCGACGAGGACGAGCTGCCTGACGAGCCGGTTTCGGCGTGGGCCGGTGCCGCCACGGCGACGACTGCCCCACCAAGGGCGGCAATGCCGAATGAAACAAAGGCGGCGGTGCTGGCGATTCGGGTCTTGATCACGGTGTTCCTTTTCTCAAAGGCCGGGTTGGCTTGGTTGAGAAAAGGATCGGGCGCGCCCCTCAATGAAATCTCAATGGTGGCAACTGCCCGCCACTCCGCCGAGAGATGACGTGCTGAAAGTAGATCTGCCAGTTTGGCGTTCACGCGGTCGCGTGCCACCTCGCGGAACTTGTTAGCGGTGGAGAGGACATTTGCACCCATCGTTTGAGAGCCGCCCCGGGGCCCCATTGTTTGAGAGCCGCCCTGGGGCCAGCCAACGCGGTTCGACCCCGCCCCCGGAGAGTGGGACGGGGTCGACCACCCCACGCGCGTACACGAAATCCTTGCGTTGAGAATCCATTGAGGGTTGCGCTCGATCCTTTTGTCACGGCCGGAGAGACCGGCCAGACGGGAAAGGAAAGACATGACCTCAATCAGCACCATCAGGAAAATCGCCGCCTCGACCGCTATCGCCGGCTCCCTGGCGTTGGGTGGCCTCGGCCTGGCCGCCGGCGTCGCAGCCGCAACACCCGCAGACCACTCGAACGCGGGACCGAGCACCTCTTCCTCCGTGGAGGTACACGCCACGACGGCCACGACCCCGACCCGCACCGTCACGTCCGACCCCGGTCAGGCGTTCCCGAGAGATCACCCCATCCCTGTTCAACACGGATAGCTTCGACGGGGCCACTCGCTAGGAGCTGCGGCCGAAGGCGGCTCCCAGTCGCGAGCCGATTGCAGCGGAGTGCGTCTGTTTCGACCCCGCCCCCGGAGAACGGGACGAGGTCGACCACCCCACCCGCGTGTACGAAATCCTTGCGTTGAGAATCCATCGAGGGCTGCGCTCGATCCTTTTGTCACGGCCGGAGAGACCGGCCAGACGGGAAAGGAAAGACATGACCTCGGTCAGCACCATCAAGAACCGCATCGCCACCGCTGCCGCGCTCGCCACATTCGGCCTCGCCGCCCTGCCTGGCGCCCTCGCGGGACCGGCTAATGCCGACACCGGCGCCGCTGCATCCTCCGGCTCGGAGTCGTCCCGGCTTCAGCTGATAACACCGGCCAGAAGGGTGCTGAATCAGCTACTGCCATCACCAAAGGGTTGACAGATAAGTCAGCCGCCACCACGACGCAGAACGACAAGGATCAGGCTTTGTCGGGCGCCGGGGCAGAGACGGCATCACAATCGGTGATAGCTCAGCGGGGCGATTTAGTCGCGGACAGATGCGTCCGTAACGGAGAAATCGAAATCAAAGACGGTATGACACTAATTAGTTCTGGAGGTGTTGGACGTCCCGGGCTGGCGTACTCGAGGGGCTGAGCGCCGGAGTTGACCGACAAGCGCGCCGACGGAACACGACGAGCCGCCCCCAGGAGAGTGGGGCGGGGCCGAACACTAGATCGGACGTGCCGCTACGGCGTTTGGTTCCCCGTGGGGCTCTCCTACTTCGCGTCCATCTCCCTGATCACCTCGGCAAGATGCGCTAGTCCTTCCGCCAGCTCCTTCGTGGCGGGGTTCTCCGTGTCCCGTGACACCTCGCGGAACTTGTTGGCGGCGGAAGTAGCCCACTGCGCTGCGTTGCTCGTGCGCCGGACGGTATCGCCGGCGTCGGACAGGGTTCGGATAAGTAGACGGTGGGCATGCAACACCGTGGGTCCCGCTACTTCATCGGCGCACGATCACTCGATGAGGTGCACCCGCAGTGAAGCCCCGCCGCGTAGTTGCGTTCAGCCAAGAACGCGCGGCGGGGCTTCCGCCGCCCATACTGCACCGCCCCACCGACAAGCACCTGAGGACAAGCGATGAGCACCAGAGATGACGCGGACACCACCGGCGACGATCAGCCGGTCAAGGTGCAGGACGTGCTAGACGTTCCCGACGAGAACACCGAGGCGCCGACGAAGCCGGCGGACCAGCCAGCGTTCCCTGACTTCAACTCCTGACATGGCTCGACCTGCCTCCGGAGAGTGGGACGCGAGACAAACCCAGCGTTGACCGCGAACGGCTACTTCGGGCCCAGTCCAGCCCGCCTCCCCAGCAGTTGCATCTTGCTGCAGCGTCAGGTCCTCTGCCCTATGTTCGCTGCAACCGGGCAACCTCTCAGGTGCTCGTCTAATCGAATGGGGCGATTCGTGAGTTCAGTGTGGCGGTCGGTACGGGCTGGTGGGTTGATGGTCGGGATGGTGCTGGCGATGTCGTCGGGTGGCGGCGCTGCAGCCGCCGACCCCGATCCGGGCGCACCCTCGCCATCGGCTCCGTCTGCGGCGTCTCCGGACGGCTCGTCGGGGGCAGGCGGTGGCCCAACCTCCGGGGCGGGAAGCGGCTCGACTGCCAACAATGCCGGGGACGCGCCGACGTCTGTTCGCGCGGACGAAGACGCGCTATCGAAGGACATGATCGATCTGAAGAACCTGAACGCGGAAACCACAGCGGCTGAGCAAGCTGTTCAAGACAAGTTGGATTCGATGAGAGCGACGTCGGGCGATAGTGTGTCGATCTCGGACATGTTCCAGATGCAAATGTTGATGAACCATCTGAATCAAATGTCGGAGATGTCCGCATCCGTGGTGTCGGCATCGAACGCGGCAGCCCTGAGCATGGCTCGCGGCGTGAAAGGTTAGAAGAGCAGCGCCATACTGGCGGTTCGACCGCGCCCCGGGAGAGTAGGAACGGCTCCCACGGCAACATGGGTATTAGATGACCCCCGTCGTCGCTAACATCCCCAAGGTGAGCAGTTCAGGGGGCAAGTACCCTGCGCCGGAAGTGGTCGTCATGGTCGTATTCGTCGGCGTTTCGATCCTGATCGTGGTCAAGGGTTATCACCATCCCGCATGGGCCTTTGCCTGCTGGTTTGGCGTCGGGTACACGCTGGCCTGCGTCAGCCGCCTGATTCGCCAAGTCCGTCGCATTTCCCAAAACAAGCGGAGATACGGTGACGGATACATTGATGACCTGCCCGTCAGGTGAACTTGCTTCGTTTGAGATCGGAACCTTTGCCTCGGGCGCAGGTAAAGCTCGACCCCGATCTGCCCGCGGGCCGTCGCCACGGTCAGAGGAACATCGTCCGCCACTACCTGCCCGCCCCAGCAGACGTCGACTTCAACGGCGAGGAGGGCGTCTTCCACGCGATGGTGACGGCGTGGCACGGCGAGGTAGTCGGGCAACTCATCCGTTGGGTGTGGAACGACGGCGAGATTGGCTACGTGGCCCGCATTGATGGCCTGGACGAGAACGGTGGGTTCTCCAATGCCTGCACGTTGACGATCGCCAAGTGCATCGGGATCGGCTCCGTCGCCGATGACCTTCGCTACGTGTGGGAGATCGGTGTCATAACTACGTTCGACCCCGTCACCGGACTCTCCTCGGTGGCGGGGCCGAACACTTCTGTGTGGCTATTGATTGGCCGTCGAACAGGCGCGTAGCGTCGATTCGAACAAGTCAGGGGGTGTCTTGTGCAGGAGATATTGGCGAGCTGCTACGGCCACCTCTGCCAGGCGACAGACCTACAGATGCTGACCGTCTTCGCGATATTTGTCGGAGTCGTAGCCGTGGTCATCGCCGTCACGAAGGCGGGCAAATGGCTGCGCAACCGACTGAAGTAGGGGGCAGCGTGGGGACCATTCTGCTTGTAATCGGTGCCCTACTGATCGTGGGCGCAGCCGTGTGGTGATTCGGTCGAATGGATCGAGTTAACCGGCAGCGCGTCGAACGGCGCCGCGCAGGTTGGAAGGCCGCCGGCAACGAAGGCGAGCCGCCTGGGTACATGAGTAGTCCTGATGGTGGCGGGGCGAGTCCCGATGGTGGAGGTGGCTTTTGATGGCCTCAAGGGAACCATTCGGCCTAGCGCCGCGTCCTACCCAATGTTCGGCCCGCCATCCCACTCTCCGGTGGCGAGCCGGACTGCTGTTTAGGCGGCCGGTCAATCGTTCACGTTTGTTCTCACCGGGACGGAGAAAGGACTGAGTGTTATCCGCCGGCGATGCTGCGAGCGTCATCGATCGCCTTGAGTTGCAACTCAGAAGCCTCCCGCTCCGCGTTGGCGGCCTTCTGTTGGGCTCGTATCTCATCGGCCAACCGCGTCGCGTTGGCGCCCGCATGTTGGTAGTTGAAAAGCAATATAGAAACGGTGTTGTGGAGGACGTCCTTTTGGTCCCACGTCTTCATCAATTCGTCGAGCTCAGCTTGGTCTTGCTCATTTTCAGATGCAGTTGGGGAGCTCGGGAAACTATTCGCGCTTTCGGAACTACTGACGCCGGCGGTCGGATCGCTGCCAACCTTGTAGGTCGGGGCGCCGTTCGTACTGTTCGACGAAGGACCTGCCGCCGAATTGGATGACGACGGTGCAGCCCCCTGGGTTCCAGTCGGTGCGGAGGAGGTTTCCGACGTGGACGTGGGACCTGCTGTACCGGTGTCTGCGCCAGCCGGTCCCGCAAGAACTGCGCCCAGCGCGGCGAGGCCGAAGGTGGCGAGGGCTGCGGTGGTGGAGATGCGGTGATTGATCATTTGAGTTCCTCATTTCTGAACCTGGTTGGCTCGGTGAAAGAAGGATCAACCGCTGACCTCAACGGAAACTCAATGCGGGTATTGGTTCGGCCCCGTCCCGCTCTCCAGGGGTGGGGTCCGACTCAATCTCCGTGCGGCCGCAGAGCATCGGCAGGCGCATTGAGAATCTGTTGAGGATGTCGCGCGATTCTCTTCCCATTCCACAAACACGCTGTGGCTCCAAGAAATGGGAACGACCATGACGACACTCACCACCATCGACGCGATCAAGAAGTTCGCCACCACCGCCGCCATCGCGGGGGCCCTGGGACTGGCCGCTCTTGGCTTGGCCGGCACCGCGGCCGCAGCACCTGCCGCAGACTCCGGTTCCACGACATCCTCAGCCTCCGAGCAGGCCGGACCAGGCTCACCCACCGGTGACGCCAACGTGCCCGCCAGCCTCAAGCTCCAACCGGCACTTGGCGCCGACGGTTCCGCGAACGCCGGTCCGTCAACCGGAACCGCTCAGACAACCGCTCAGACGCCGACCTCTTCCGTCGGGAACGGCCGGCAATCCGGCGATACCGCCGACGACTCCGGCACAGCCGCGAACCAAATCCTCGACTTCTCAAACAGTAGTTACAGCGTCTACATGAATACGCTCGAGAACTTACGGCAACAGATCAATCGCACCGCTGACACCGACAGCTACCAGCGCGTCATCCCGGACATCCGGCGCTCCGAGCGACCCGCTTCGTCCACTTCCGTTGACGAGATTCCATCTGACTTGCGTCTCAGGTTGGGTGTTGGCTAGAGGGTTGTCACGGTGTTGCCAATTGGCGACACGTTGGAACCAACCGCGGGTTCGTACAAGGAGGCTGTCGCCGACCCGCGTAGCTCACCTGAGCGGGCTAGAAACACCTGAACCGCTGGCCCCGACGCGGGGGCGAGCCATAGAAGACACGAACACCGCCCCAAACCCCAACTATCGCCCACACAACCAGCAGCAACGCTTCCATTCGCCCCCACACACCGGTAGCGGCGACTTTCCCGACCCTCCTCATCCGTAGCCGAAATGTGTCGGTAGCCGCCGCTACCGTCGCCGCCATGAGCAACGCAGCGCAGTGGGCTACTTCCGCCGCTAACAAGTTCCGGAAGGTGGCACGGGACACGGAGAGCGCCACTACGAAGGAACTTGCGGAAGGGCTGGCGCATCTTGCCGAGGCGATCAGGGAGATGGACGCGAAGTGGAGTTGTACAGCTGTGGTCATGGCAAACCCTCTCGTATCGCGACCGCGATCCCGAGGAACCAACTCCATTTGGCACGTATCTGGCACGTGTCCTTCGCCGAGGCTTGCAAACCGCCTCTGACAAGCTTCAAACTTGGTGCGCGATACTGGGATTGAACTTGTATCCCTGCACCATCTCCGGATGCTGTCTGACCAGCATCAAAAGGTCTCTGACGTGGCGACACGGGAAACAGTACCCAGTTGCATGAGTGAGCACAAGTAGGCACGCATGTACTCTCTTGTTGCATGTTTGTTGCATGAAACGGGGGAGATGGAGTGAGCCAAGGGCGTCGAGGCTTTGGGCGTATCCGCAAGTGCCAGCCGTCCGGGCGCTACCAGGCCAGCTACGTCGGACCCGATGAGAAGCTGCATAGGGCAGCAACGACGTTCGCCGCCAAGGTCGACGCGGAGGGTTGGCTGCACGAACGCAGGCGCGAGATCGACCGCGAGTTGTGGAGCCCGCCCGCAACGGGGGAGCAGAAGAAGGCGAAGCGCAAAGCAGACGTGAAGTTCGGTGACTACGCCGACAAGTGGGTTGAGACCAGGACGGTCAAGGGCAAGCCGCTGCGGCCGCGTACCCAGGCGCACTACCGGTCCCTGCTTAAACAACACATCCTGCCGACGTTCGAGAACAAGGCGGTCGCACGGATCACCCGGGAGTCCGTAGACCGCTGGTACAGCAAGACCGCCGCTGGCACCCCAACCCTCAGGGCACACGCGTACAGCCTGCTGCGAACAATCCTCGAGTCGGCCCGCACCCGCGACAAGCTGATCGACGTCAACCCTTGTGCCATCGAGGGCGCCGGCAGCAGTGATCGCGTCGTCAAGCCGAAGCCCGCCACATACGACCAACTCGACACCTTGGTAAACGAGATGCCCGCGCAGCTCCAACTGATGGTCCTTCTCGCCGCCTGGTGCGCGATGAGGTTTGGTGAGCTAGTCGAGCTCCGCCGCAAGGACATCGACCTCGAGGAGGCGATCGTAAGGATCGAGCGTGCGGCAGTAAGGGTCGACGGCGGATGGAAGGTCGGTGATCCAAAATCAGAGGCGGGGAAAAGGGATGTGGCGATACCGCCTCACATCCTGCCCGCGGTCGAACACCACTTGGCGAAACACACACTGGCAGAAAAGAACGCCTTGCTGTTTCCAGCGCGATCCGGTGAACACATGCAGCCATCGACGTTGTACCGCCACTTCTACAAGGCCCGTACCGTCGCGAACCGTCCCGATCTGCGGTGGCACGACCTTCGCCACTCAGGAGCGGTGCTCGCCGCCCAGACAGGCGCCACGCTCGCGGAACTCATGGCGCGCCTTGGACATTCGACCCACCAAGCAGCGATGCGCTACCAGCACGCCGCGCAAGGCAGAGACAAGCTGATCGCCGCGAAGATGTCGAAGATGGTTACCGACACGCCGGAATGACGGCTCATGGGCAAACATGTACGAACACTTCGGTACAGTAATAACCACGCAAGTCCCTCGGGGCTAGCGGAGCCCTGGAGGCTACAACCGAACATCGCACGCTAGCCGAATCTGATGAGCGAGCCCTGGAGGCTTTCCACCGGAGCCCAAGTGGCCAACTAGGCGAACGGAGCAGAACGCCCTGGAGGCGGGCGCCGAGCAGCACTGCAACCCAATACGGGTTGTGAGTTGCGCCGGTGTTCCCCACCTTTCGTTACAGGGAGCGTTCCGTGTCCAAAAACAAATCTCAACTTCGATTGTCATCGATCGCCGTCGCGGCCGAATACTGCGACGTCCACACCGTCACCATTAGGCGCTGGATCGCCTCGGGGCGACTCAATGCTTACAGAGTCGGCCCTCGACTCCTCAAGGTCGACCTCGATGAACTCGACGAGATGCTGCGCCCCATCGGAGGTGGCGTGAAATGAGCCAACTCGGAAGCTACCGAACTGATCCGACGTGGTTGCAGGCCCAGGCGGCATTCATCGATCCTGGCGCTTGCTCGGCTGACATGCGACTCATCGAGAGCATGCGCGCCGCAATCACTATGTGGACGATCGAGCGTGCGGGCGGTGCGTCTTAATGGAAAGCGAAAAGCCGGCCCCACCACAGAACCGGCCCTCACGTAACACGACCAACACGAATTCTACCGCGCGATGCCCGGTGAAGGGTTGCCCGTGGCGCGGCGAGTGCCCTGTCCACAGCAATAGCGCAATGCACGTGTCGAAGAGCGCGGACAGGCGTGTACGACAACGCCCGGGCGACATCACTCGCGGCGGTGGCAGGCAAGTCTTCTGCCGGTGCGGGGGTTGGGTCAGCACCCACATTGCCCGCGCTCACCTCTTCACGTGCTCCGCGTCGGAGGTGGCTTGATGCACAACGACATTCGCACCGCAGAACGTCGCGAGGCAGAACTGGCCCCGCCACAGAGCCAGCCGATTCCTGAAGCCACCAGTACCGGCGATCATAAAGAAGTTGTTCGTTGTCGACGGTGCAAGCGCCCGCTGCAAACTTTGGTGGCGGTCCAACGGGGATGTGGTTGGCGCTGCGTCCGCCATCTCAAGGCGGGGGTGACAGCCTGATGAGCGCCCAAATCGCAGCCGTTGGAACAACACCCACGATCCCCGAGTTGTTCGTCGGTTCCTTGATGCAAGGCACTGTATCGGACGCCCGTTCGGTATTGCGGTTCGTTGAGGACACTGACGTCGACGAACCTGCCGCGACGGTACTCATGGCCGTCCGGGCAGTGGCATTGCGCGGCACACCGCCCAGCCCTCAACTCATTCACGACGAACTGAAACGCCGAGGAAGGTTTACCCGGTCGACCGGCGTGTGGTTGACGTCGGCGGTGACTTCGGGTGCGTGCTCGTCCGCCGCTCCGGCGTACGCGGGTGCTCTTGTCTCGGAATCGCTCCGGTCAAACGTGGAGTCATTTGGTCACGCAATGACGTCGATGTCCGCCACTGCCTCAGAAGCAGACATCGTCGCGGTCGTGGAACGTGCGGCCGCCGGCATTCGTGGCATCGCTGCCCGGTTGACTGAGCTGCGGGGTGAGTCCTTGTGATTAACCCCAGAGACATCGACCGCGGTAAGGAACTCGCCGAGAGCGGCAAGTACGTGCCGACCTCTTCTTCCACTATGGAAGAAGAGGAGAAACCCTCGCCTCCCGGTCGCGAGTTAGAAGAAGGGGAATACGTCGCTGGCAGGATGCCCACCGGGCAGATGCGGATGGCCCTCATACTCGCCGACCTCTTCAGGGACGAGCTTCTGTTCGTCCACGGCGTCGGATGGCACTACTGGGATGGCCAACGCTGGGCCTACGACGACGTTGGCGCAACTGAGTGTGGTCACCTGACTTGGCCCCACTTTGGTCTGTGCTCTTCACGAATTTTGGCCCCGGCGGGGTGGTGAGCATTCCGCTTGGGTGGGGTGCGGTGTGTCGTCACCAATGTTGGCCCCACCCTCGTTCAGATCATTCCTGTCGTTCGTCGTCCCCGGCGGTCGTCAGGGAGGTCGGTCAGGATGCGGTCACGCGTGGAACTGTTCGAGAACATCAGGAGAGATCACCGGCTCGATGAGCGGTCGATCCGTGAGTTGGCGGATCGACACAAGGTGCATCGTCGGACGGTGCGCCNTGAGTGTGGTCACCTGACTTGGCCCCACTTTGGTCTGTGCTCTTCACGAATTTTGGCCCCGGCGGGGTGGTGAGCATTCCGCTTGGGTGGGGTGCGGTGTGTCGTCACCAATGTTGGCCCCACCCTCGTTCAGATCATTCCTGTCGTTCGTCGTCCCCGGCGGTCGTCAGGGAGGTCGGTCAGGATGCGGTCACGCGTGGAACTGTTCGAGAACATCAGGAGAGATCACCGGCTCGATGAGCGGTCGATCCGTGAGTTGGCGGATCGACACAAGGTGCATCGTCGGACGGTGCGCCAAGCTCTAGCCGACGCGGTCCCACCGCCGCGGAAGGAGTATCCGGTGCGGCCGCGCCCAGCGATCGACGAATGGGCGACCGTGATCGACGCCTGGCTGATCAAGGATGAGGACGCCCCGCGCAAGCAACGCCACACCGCCCGGCGGGTTTGGCAGCGCCTCGTCGCCGAGCATCAGGCCACGTGCTCGGAGGTGACGGTGTCGCGGTACGTCGCTCGACGCCGGGTCGAACTCGGGCTGCTCCAGCGTGAGGTGTCGATTCCTCAGAACCATCTGGCTGGCGCTGAAGCCGAGGTCGACTTCGGCGAGTTCTATGCCACGATCGCTGGGCTGGTGGTGAAGTGTTGGATGTTCGTGATGCGACTGTCGCACTCGGGCAAAGCGTTTCACGTCGCGTTCGGCACCCAAGCCCAGGAGGCGTTTCTGGAGGGTCACGTGCTGGCTTTCGCCCATTTCGGTGGTGTCCCGGGCAGGATCCGATATGACAACCTCAAGCCCGCGGTGATCCGGGTCCTCAAGGGGCGTGACCGCACCGAGTCCGAACGGTTCACCGCGATGCGCAGTCACTACGGGTTCGACTCCTTCTTCTGCCGCCCCGGCATCGAGGGTGCCCATGAGAAGGGCGGTGTGGAGGGTGAGATCGGCCGCTTCCGTCGGCGTCACCTCGTCCCGGTCCCGAAGGTCGCCTCCCTGGCCGAGCTCAACGAGGTGATCGCCGCCGCCGACCGGGCTGACGACGATCGGGTGATCACCGGGCGCCCGATCACGATCGGGGCGGCGTTCGCCGCCGAGGTCACCGTGCTGATGGTGTTGCCGGCCGAGGCGTTCGACTGTGCGCGGCTGTTGAACGCCCGTGTCGACAATCGGGCCAGAGTGTCTGTGCGGCAATGCTTCTACTCCGTCCCGGCCCGCTACGCCGGGCGGCGCCTCCCAGTGCGCCTGACTGCCCGAACCGTCGAGGTCTACGACGGACCCCGACTGGTGGCCTCCCACGAACGGGCCGTCGGACGCTACGTCGAGGTCCTGGTGCTGGATCACTACCTCGAGGTACTCAAGACCAAACCCGGTGCCCTGCCCGGCGCGACCGCGCTGGCACAGGCCAAGGCCCGCGGGGTGTTCACCCTGTCGCATCAAAGCTATTGGGATGCAGCCCGATCCGCACACGGTGACGCCAAGGGAACCCGCGCCCTGATCGCCATCCTGCTGGCGCACCGCACCATGCCCGCTGCCTCGCTCATCACCGCGATGGACCGGGCGGTCGCCTCGGGCTGTCTGGATCCGGAGACGGTGATCATCGATGCGCGCCGCGTCATGGCCCCGTTGGCACCCGTCGCCGCAATTGGCGCACTGGCCCGCTACGACCGACCACCACCAACGTTGGCCGATTACGACGACCTGCTCACCGGAAGCGAATCATGACCACCACGGCCACCAAGTCGACGACCGTCGATGCCGCCGCCMAAGCCTCCATCGGTGCCGCGGCACGCGARTTGCATCTGCCGACCGTGCGGACCGAAGCGGTCCGTCTGGCCGAGATCGCCGACCGGGAACGCCACACCCATCTGCGCTACCTGGCCGAAGTGTTGGCCGCCGAGGTCGACGACCGCACCGAACGGCGCCGCACCCGACGCGTCAATGAGGCCAAGTTCCCGAGGCTGAAACGGTTGGCGGAGTTCAACATCGACGCCGTCCCCGGCATCGCACCCGCCACCTTGGGCCAGCTGGCCGCCGGGCACTACATGGATGCCGGGGAACCGGTCGTGCTGCTCGGTGACTCCGGCACAGGCAAGTCCCACCTGCTGATCGGGTTGGGGTTGGCGGCCTGCGAACAGGGCCGCCGGGTCCGCTACGTCACCACCGCGCAGTTGGTCAACGAGCTCGTCGAAGCCGCCGACGAACGGGTCCTCTCGNACGGCGCCGCACCCGACGCGTCAATGAGGCCAAGTTCCCGAGGCTGAAACGGTTGGCGGAGTTCAACATCGACGCCGTCCCCGGCATCGCACCCGCCACCTTGGGCCAGCTGGCCGCCGGGCACTACATGGATGCCGGGGAACCGGTCGTGCTGCTCGGTGACTCCGGCACAGGCAAGTCCCACCTGCTGATCGGGTTGGGGTTGGCGGCCTGCGAACAGGGCCGCCGGGTCCGCTACGTCACCACCGCGCAGTTGGTCAACGAGCTCGTCGAAGCCGCCGACGAACGGGTCCTCTCGCGGGTCGTGGCCCGCTACGGGCGCCTGGACCTGCTCTGCCTCGACGAGCTCGGATACGTTCAAATCGACCCTCGCGGAGCRGAATTGCTGTTCCAGATCATCACCGAACGCGAAGAACGGGCCTCGGTCGCGATCGCCACCAATCTCCCCTTCAGCGAATGGGGCACCGTCTTCCCCGACCCACGCCTAGTCGCCGCCATCGTCGACCGCGTCACCTTCAACGCCCACATCATCGAGACCGGCACCAAGTCCTACCGACTCCGCACCAGCAGAACGACCACCCGCACCAAACGCGGAACCTAAGCACAGGTGGGGCCAAAATTCATGACGACGGTGGGGCCAAATCACTTGACGAAACGCACCANGACCCTCGCGGAGCGGAATTGCTGTTCCAGATCATCACCGAACGCGAAGAACGGGCCTCGGTCGCGATCGCCACCAATCTCCCCTTCAGCGAATGGGGCACCGTCTTCCCCGACCCACGCCTAGTCGCCGCCATCGTCGACCGCGTCACCTTCAACGCCCACATCATCGAGACCGGCACCAAGTCCTACCGACTCCGCACCAGCAGAACGACCACCCGCACCAAACGCGGAACCTAAGCACAGGTGGGGCCAAAATTCATGACGACGGTGGGGCCAAATCACTTGACGAAACGCACCATACCGCCGCCACCATGCTCCTCGACGGTGGAACCACACCATCCGCCACGGCCAAGTGGCTGGGCCATGACCCGGCGATTACGCTGCGGGTGTACGGACACGTGTATGACGACGCGCTTGCCGCGGCGGGCGATGCGCTGATGGGGCGATCACGCACGATCGCAAAGGAGAACCGCTAGTTCATCGGTTATTGAGGAGGGCGCTACATCGGCCCCGTAGATATGACCTAGGCCCAAACTTGATGCGCCACTTCCCGCCAGTCGGAAAGTATCCGTCGAACTACGCGCTCGCGCGAGCCTCAACCCATTTGATCAAGCGGCGACGGCTTTCTGCGATGCGCTCGGGATTCTGCTCGGCATCCCGCTCGGCGGCATCGGCTTCTTTCCAGGCACGACGCATATCGGCGTCGTGGAACTCCACAGTCTTCGCCATCACTCACCCCTTTCGGACGACGCCAGCATAGCTGCGCTCCCCGACAAACGCGTCAGGCACATTCTAGTTCCCTCGTTGTTGGAACGCCTTCGTGATCCGGGCGGGAGTCATTGTTGTTGCTTCAGCGGCGGCAAGCAGGTGTGCCAGCACCTTGATGGATGCGACATCCGAGTGCGAGAACCCGTCAGCGTCGAGCGTGTTGGCTGTCAGCATCCCGAAAGCGAGCCTGTCCGCGCGAACAGCCACAGACACAAACGACCTGTACTGCCGATTCCTGGAGACGTCCCACGAGTCGGGGACCGTAGTATTCGTGTCGTTACTCGACGCGACGTCGCCACTATCTATTAGGTCCCATACCCCCTGATCACCGCCGTGGCCCTCAATGAACTCGCTGGTGAAGGAGTCTTCGCGATTTCTCGAGTCACTGTAGGTGCCAGACTGCATCACCCGGGATCGAGCACCTAGGTCCTGAACCCGAAAGTAGGCAGCCCGCGGCGCGTCGCTCTGGACGAGATCGCAGACCTTGCTGACGATCGACGTGCGAAACCCGCTGATCTCCTCATCCTTGGATGCCTGATCCAACACGGAGAGCCGGCGCAGCTTGTCGGCAGTGCCGAGCATGGCTCCATTGATCAGCAATGAAGTGCGACGAGACTCTGCCTTGAGGGCTTGGTCGAGCGAGACCCGCTCCTCCTCCTGTTGGCCCTTGAACTCGCGCTCGTTCCTGAATTTGAATAAGCCGACAACAGCAGTCGCCACCGCCAGACAGCCGGCCAGAATGCGGATCCCAACGAGCCAATTGCCCGGCGGAATGAGACTGATGGCAAAGGTGGCCGCAGCAGTTAGAACAGCCAGCGCCGTCAGCGCGAAGTTGAAGGCGACCGCCCGGTCCCTGACAGCCTTCGTCTGCTCCACCCCCACCGCGGCAGCATCTCACACAGGGTCGACGTAGACGAGCACTGAATGCCTACCCGCGCAGTGTCAGATCGGGTGCCGCCACCCGTTGGGTCGACGATTCCAACCTCTTGGCACACTCTTGGCACACCGGGGGTTTTGAAATCGAGGGAAATCCTCGGTCGCATGCCTCTGAACTGGACTTTCCACGGTGGGCGCGGAGGGGATCGAACCCACGACCGCTGGTGTGTAAAACCAGAGCTCTACCACTGAGCTACACGCCCGTGCTCGGGCAGGCTACACGGCCACGAGGCGGATGAGGAAATCCCTTCATGCCCGCAGAGCCGTCAGTGCGGCGACCCATCCTGCTTGGTCCCGCGGCTCCCCCGGTTCCTTTGCCTCGGCCCATCTGACCACCCCGCTGCGATCGATCACGAAGGTGCCTCGGTTGGCGAAACCCGCGGCTTCGTTGAAGACCCCGTACGCCTGGGCGACCGCGCCGTGCGGCCAGAAGTCCGACAGCACGGGAAACGTGAAGCCGCTCTGCTTGGCCCAGACCTTGTGCGTCGGTGGAGGACCAACCGAGATCGCCAGGGTCTGCGTTGCGTCGTTGGCGTAGTCCTCGAGATGGTTCTGAACCTCGTCGAGTTCACGCTGACAAATGCCGGTGAAGGCAAGCGGGAAGAAGACCAGGAGCACGTCCTTGGCGCCCAACACCGCACTCAGCGTGACAGGCCGGCCGTCCTGATCCTTGAGCGTGAAGTCGGGTGCCACGGCACCAACGTCGAGCACGCTCGTCAGCGCCGTCCCGCGGGACCCGACTTCGGCTGGACCAGCCTGCTGGCAATCCAGTCACCGAGGTTGGCCGACGAGGTCTGCATGAGACCAGCCGTCGGAGCGGATTCGGCGATGTCGGACGGCCGCACGTGCCCAGGATGACCGGTCTTCGGAGTCACCACCCACACCACACCGTCTTCGGCGAGTGGCGTGATGGCGTCCATCAGTCGGTCGACGAGGTCGCCGTCGTCGTCGCGCCACCACAGCAGCACCACGTCGATGACGTCTTCCGAGTCCTCGTCCAGGAGCTCGGCACCGCTAGCGTCCTCGATGTCGAAGCGGATGTCATCGTCGGTGTCCTCGTCCCAACCCAGCTCTTGGACGAGTTGATTCTTCTCGATGCCCAACTTTCGGGCGTAGTTCGGCGAGTCCGCCGCAACCACCGTTGCCTCCTTCAGCCTGCGTGTCAGCTTTGTCCTATCGTCGCACGCCTCGGGCCGTCACCCGACGCCTGGCGCTCCAAAGGATCAAGATGCGGCGTCACAGGCTGCCCCCGCCGCGGTCTTGGAGTCGTTGAGTTGGCGGATCGCGACGTTGAACTCGTCGGGCCCGGGATTGCGTGAAAGTACGCCGGCGAGCCGCCGCGCGGAGTCGACCCAGCCATTCAAGGCCCTGGTCAGATCGGGTGAGAGCGGAGGCGACAAACTTCCCGACACCAGATCGGCACTGCCGTTCAGCGCGTCGATCGCCGGCCCGACCTTGCCCGGCGCGTCCGGGGCATCGTTGTTGAAGGCATCGACGTACGCGTTCACTGCTGCGACCGACGCACCGCTGCTCGAGCCGAGCGCATCGCACGAGGTCTGAACCGCCGCCTTGGTCACCGCCACCTGTCGTTCGGACTCGGACGCCGCGATCGACGAGGCCACCGACGCCCGGTACTCGGGCGCTTCGGCGCTGTCGAACGTGGCGGTCCCCGTGGTGATGGAGGTGCACCCCACGACGATCATCGCCAGGCCGGCCAGGGTCCCCGTCACGCGGCAGGCGACACGAAGTCGCCATGCACGGCCCCAAGTCGTCACAACCTTCAGACCGTACCGCTTGGCCAGATTCATCGCCGGTTCATTATCTCTATGCCAACCCCGGCCGAGCATCTACGGCACGATAGGGGCACGATGGAGAACACGCTGGAAATGACGATGAACATCACGTGTGACGGGGCCACGAGCTCCCGATCACAACTACTGAGGAGCGGCAGTTGACCACCGAGTTCGCGCGCCAAGACCTGGCCCAAAACTCTGGCACCGCAGGCGAACCCGACCGGGTGCGCGTGATCCGGGAGGGCGTGGCGTCCTACCTGCCTGACATCGACCCCGAAGAGACCGGTGAGTGGCTCGAATCGTTCGACGGCCTGCTCGAGCGGTCCGGACCGGCTCGGGCCCGGTATCTGATGTTGCGGCTGTTGGAGCGTGCTGGCGAACAGCGCGTCGCGATTCCGGCGCTGACGTCGACGGATTACGTGAACACGATTCCGACCGAGTTGGAGCCCTGGTTCCCGGGTGACGAGGACGTCGAGCGGCGTTACCGTGCCTGGATCCGATGGAATGCCGCCATCATGGTGCACCGCGCACAGCGGCCCGGAGTTGGTGTGGGTGGCCACATTTCGACGTACGCCTCCTCCGCCGCTCTTTACGAGGTCGGTTTCAACCACTTCTTCCGCGGCAAGTCCCACCCCGGCGGTGGCGACCAGATCTACATCCAGGGTCACGCCTCGCCCGGCATATACGCCCGTGCGTTCCTCGAAGGTCGGCTAACCGCAGACAAGCTCGACGGGTTCCGCCAGGAACACTCCCACCCCGGCGGAGGCATCCCGTCGTACCCGCATCCGCGGTTGATGCCCGACTTCTGGGAGTTCCCCACCGTGTCCATGGGCCTGGGCCCGATGAACGCCATCTACCAGGCGCGGTTCAACCACTATTTGCACGACCGCGGCATCAAGGACACCTCCGATCAGCACGTGTGGGCGTTCCTCGGTGACGGCGAGACCGACGAGCCTGAGAGCCGCGGACTGGCCCACGTCGCTGCCCTCGAGGGGCTCGACAACCTGACCTTCGTCATCAACTGCAACCTGCAGCGGCTCGACGGGCCGGTGCGCGGCAACGGCAAGATCATCCAGGAGTTGGAGTCGTTCTTCCGCGGGGCGGGCTGGAACGTCATCAAGGTGGTGTGGGGCCGCGAGTGGGACGCACTGCTTCACGCCGACCGCGACGGCGCCTTGGTCAACCTCATGAACACCACACCCGACGGCGACTTCCAGACCTACAAGGCCAACGACGGCGGTTACGTCCGCGACCACTTCTTCGGTCGTGATCCGCGCACCAAGGCACTCGTGGAGCCGATGACCGACGGTGAGATCTGGAACCTCAAGCGCGGTGGTCACGACTACCGCAAGGTGTATGCCGCCTACCGGGCCGCGATGGAGCACAAGGGTCAGCCAACGGTGATCTTGGCCCACACCATCAAGGGCTACACGCTGGGCAAGCACTTCGAGGGTCGCAATGCCACCCACCAGATGAAGAAGCTCGCCCTGCAGGACCTCAAGGACTTCCGTGAGGCGCAACGCATTCCGATCACGGACGCCGAGCTGGAAGAGAACCCGTACCTGCCGCCGTACTACCACCCGGGCCCCGATGCGCCCGAGATCCGGTACCTGCTGGACCGGCGCCGGACCCTCGGTGGCTTCCTGCCCGCGCGGCGGAACAAGGCGAAAGTGCTGCCACTCCCCGACCGCGACGTGTACAAGTCGCTCAAGAAGGGCTCGGGCACTCAGTCCGTGGCCACCACCATGGCGATCGTCCGCACGTTCAAGGAATTGTTGCGGGACAAGGAGATCGGCAAGCGGATCGTGCCGATCATCCCGGACGAGGCGCGCACGTTCGGCATGGACTCGTGGTTCCCGAGCCTGAAGATCTACAACCGCAACGGCCAGCTCTACACCGCCGTCGACGCCGAACTGATGCTGGCCTACAAGGAGAGTGAAATCGGCCAGATTCTGCACGAGGGCATCAACGAGGCAGGTTCGACGGCGTCCTTCACCGCGGTGGGTACGTCCTACTCGACGCACAACGAGCCGATGATCCCGATCTACATCTTCTACTCGATGTTCGGCTTCCAACGCACCGGCGATGGGTTGTGGGCGGCGGCGGACCAGATGGCGCGCGGTTTCGTGCTCGGTGCCACCGCTGGACGTACCACCCTGACAGGCGAGGGTCTGCAGCACGCCGACGGACATTCGATGCTCTTGGCGGCCACCAACCCAGCAGTGGTGGCCTATGACCCGGCGTTCGCCTTCGAGATCGCATACATCGTCGAGAGCGGTATGGCTCGGATGTTTGGCGAGGATCCCGAGAACGTCTTCTTCTACATCACCATCTACAACGAGCCGTACGTCCAACCCGCCGAGCCGGAGAACTTCGATCCCGAGGGGCTGCTCCGCGGGATGTACCGGTATCGGGCCGCCAAGGAGAAGCGCACGCACGTCGCCCAGATCCTGACCTCGGGCGTGGCGATGCCCGAAACGCTGCGTGCGGCGGATCTGCTGGCCGCGGAGTGGGATGTCGCCGCCGACGTGTGGTCGGTGACGAGTTGGGGTGAGCTCAACCGCGACGGCGTGGCCGTGGAGAAGGAACGTCTGCGCCACCCGGAGAAGCCGGCCGCCGTCCCGTACGTGACCGAGGCGCTCGAGGCCACGGCTGGACCGGTGGTGGCGGTCTCGGATTGGATGCGGGCGGTGCCCGAGCAGATTCGCCCGTGGGTACCAAACACCTACGTCACGCTCGGCACCGACGGCTTCGGCTTCTCCGATACGCGGCCCGCTGCGCGCCGGTACTTCAACACCGACGCCGAGTCGGTCGTCGTCGCAGTCCTGGAGGCGCTGGCTCGCGACGGCGAGATCGATCCGTCGACAGCCGTCAAGGCCGCCGAGCGGTACCAGATCGATGACGTCCTGGCGGCTGGTGTGTCCTTTGCCGATACCGGGAGTGCCTAAGGGCGTAATTGGAGGAACCCACTAGAAATCGGGCGTACCTTTTAGGTATGACCGACAAGCAGGTTGCGGATACGCTCACGTCGTCGCTCGATCTGCTGGATTCCGTCCCCGAGTCGCTCCTGCGTCGCGTCAAGCAGTACTCCGGCCGACTGGCCACCGAGGCGGTCCACGTCATGGGCGAACGGCTGCCGTTCTTCGCCGAACTGGAGGCCTCGCAGCGGGCGAGCGTTCAGCTCGTCGTACAGACCGCGTTGGTCAACTTCGCCGAGTGGATGCGCAATCCCGGCGGCGACGTGGGTTACACGGCCGAGGCGTTCGCGCTGGTTCCGCAGGAACTCACCCGGCGGATCGCCCTGCGGCAAACCGTCGACATGGTGCGGGTGACGATGGAGCACTTCGAGGAAGCCGTGCCGATGCTGGCGCGCAACACCGACCAGAGGACCGCACTCACCATCGGCATCCTGCGGTATAGCCGAAACCTCGCGTTCGCAGCGGCATCGGGATACGCCGACGCGGCCGAAGCTCGTGGCGCCTGGGACACCCGGATGGAGGCCAACGTCGTCGACGCGGTGGTCAGAGGCGACATCGGGCCACAGCTTCAGTCGCAGGCGGCGGCCCTCAATTGGGACACGACCGCGCCGGCGACGGTGTTGGTCGGCTTCCCTCAGCCCGGCCGTGTCGACTTCGCCAGCGAGGACGTACACGAGATCGTCAACCGCAACGGCCGTACGGCGTTGTCAGACGTCCACGGCACGTGGCTGGTGGCAATCGTCTCGGGACACCTGTCCCACACCGACAAGTTCCTCGCCGAGCTTCTCCAGGTCTTCGCCGATGCGCCGGTGGTGATCGGCCCGTTCGCGTCGTCTCTGGTGGCGGCCCACTACAGCGCTGCGGAAGCGATCGCGGGGATGAACGCCGTCGCGGGTTGGAGCGGAGCACCACGACCGGTGTCGGCCCGCGAACTCCTTCCCGAGAGGGCACTGCTGGGTGACCGGTCGGCCATCGCCGCACTCGACTCGGACGTCATGCGCCCACTCGCCGACGCGGGCCCCGCACTGATGGAGACACTCGACGCCTACCTCGATTCTGGGGGCGCGATCGAGGCCTGCGCCCGCAAATTGTTCGTTCATCCAAACACCGTTCGCTACCGCCTCAAACGCATCGCCGACTTCACGGGCCGGGATCCGACCGTGCCCCGTGATGCATACGTACTGAGGGTGGCCTCGACGATGGGGAGACTGGGGCGTCAGGCACCACAATCCATCACCGCAAATGCGTATGTGGCGCAGCCAACAGCCCTCTCGAGCACCCATCACGGGGTGTAATAGGTCGCGACGAGATCTCGTTGCAGTCCCATCACATGCGGTTTTGTAGGTTCTCCACAAAAACATAAGACCAGGTTCATAATCTCTTACACCACGCAAAACCACTTTCACAGTGTTCTCTTAATCCGTGCCCCAAACACCCGTGCTTGCGCTGCTCGCTCCCGGCCAGGGATCGCAGACTCCCGGCATGCTCTCGCCATGGCTTGAGTTGCCTGGCGCAGACGAGCGCATCGCGGCGTGGTCAGAGACCATCGATCTGGATCTGGCCCGACTGGGCACCACCGCAACCGCCGACGAGATCACCGAGACCTCGGTGACGCAGCCGCTCGTCGTCGCCGCGACGCTCCTGGCTCACCAGGAACTGACCACGCGGGGCCTGTTGTCCGGAGCTCACACGGTGGTGGCAGGCCACTCCGTCGGCGAGATCGCCGCCTACGCCATCGCCGGCGTGCTCGCCGCCGACGATGCCGTCGCGCTGGCCGCCACCCGCGGCGCCGAGATGGCGAAGGCCTGCGCAGTCGAGCCGACCGGCATGGCCGCGGTGCTCGGTGGCGACGAAACCGAGGTGCTGGCCCGGCTCGAGGCCCTCGACCTGGTACCCGCGAACCGCAACGCCGCAGGGCAGATCGTCGCCGCTGGTGCCACCTCGGCACTCGAGAAGCTGGCCGAGGATCCGCCCGCCAAGGCCCGCGTCCGCCTGCTGGCGACCGCTGGCGCATTTCACACCCACTTCATGGCGTCGGCACTCGCTGGCTATGCCGCCGCCGCCGATGCCGCCACCACCGGCGAGCCCACTGCGACGCTTCTGTCCAACGCCGACGGGCAACCGGTCGCATCGGCCGCCGACGCGATGGAGAAACTCGTCGCGCAGTTGACCAATCCGGTGCGCTGGGATCTGTGCACCAGGACCATGGGCCAGCGTGAGGTCGCCGCGATCATCGAGTTCCCGCCCGCCGGGACTCTGGTGGGTATCGCCAAACGAGAACTTCGGGGTGTACCGACGTACGCCGTCAAGACCCCCGCAGACCTGGACGGGCTCTCCGAGCTCTAACCAGACCGACCAAGCCGGCGTCCACCAGGGATTGCCGGTTCACCGAAAATAGAAGGAGCCACAGTGGGCGCCAGCCAGCAGGAAATCATCTCGGGTCTCGCAGAGATCATCGAAGAGGTCACGGGCATCGAGCCGTCCGAGGTCACTCCCGAGAAGTCCTTCGTCGACGACCTCGACATCGACTCGCTGTCGATGGTGGAGATCGCCGTGCAGACCGAGGACAAGTACGGCGTGAAGATCCCCGACGAGGACCTCGCCGGTCTGCGCACCGTGGGCGACGTCGTCGCCTACATCCAGAAGCTCGAGGAAGAGAACCCCGAGGCTGCCGCCGCACTCCGCGACAAGTTCACCTCGTGACCCGTCCTTCCACTGCTAACGGCGGTTTCCCCAGCGTGGTGGTGACTGCCGTCGAGGCGACTACTTCTATTGCTCCGGACATCGAGAGCACGTGGAAGGGCTTGCTAGCAGGAGATAGCGGCATCCGCGTCCTCGACGACCCGTTCGTCGACAAGTGGGACCTGCAGGTCAAGATCGGTGGGCACCTCGCGGAGCCCCTCGATCCGCTCATGACGCGGCTCGAACTGCGCCGGATGTCCTACGTGCAGCGGATGTCGAAGTGGGTCGGAAACCGCCTGTGGGAGTCCGCAGGAAGGCCCGAGGTCGATCCCGACCGTTTCTCGGTCGTGATCGGCACCGGGCTCGGCGGTGGCGAGAAGATCGTCGAGATGTACGACGCGATGAACGAGGGTGGGCCCCGCAAGGTGTCCCCGCTCGCGGTTCAGATGGTCATGCCCAACGGCGCGGCCGCGGTGGTGGGTCTCGAACTCGGGGCCCGCGCCGGCGTCATCACGCCGGTGTCGGCCTGTTCGTCGGGCTCGGAGGCCATCGCACACGCGTGGCGTCAGATCGTCATGGGTGATGCCGACATCGCCGTCTGCGGTGGCGTGGAGGGCATGATCGAAGCGCTGCCGATCGCAGCGTTCTCGATGATGCGGGCCATGTCGACCAGGAACGACGACCCGGAGGGGGCGTCGCGACCGTTCGACAAGAACCGCGACGGCTTCGTCTTCGGCGAGGCGGGGGCGATGATGATCATCGAGACCGAGGAGCACGCCAAGGCTCGCGGCGCCACGCCGTTGGCCAGGGTCATGGGTGCCGGCATCTCGTCGGATGCCTTCCACATGGTGGCTCCTGCACCCGACGGTCTTCGGGCCGGCTACGCGATGAGGCGTGCCATGGAAACGGCGGGGTTGTCCCCCAAGGACATCGACCACGTCAACGCGCACGCCACGTCCACCTCGATCGGCGACGTGGCCGAGGCGAACGCCATCCGGAACGCCGGGGTGGAACACGCCGCGGTGTATGCGCCGAAGTCGGCACTGGGTCACTCCATCGGCGCTGTCGGCGCACTCGAGTCGATCCTCACGGTGCTGGCGCTGCGCGACGGTGTCATCCCGCCGACGCTGAACTACGAGACGCCCGACCCCGAGATCGATCTCGATGTCGTCGCGGGTGAGCCTCGATACGGCGACTACCAGTACGCCATCAACAACTCGTTCGGCTTTGGTGGACACAATGTCGCTCTGGCCTTCGGGCGTTACTGAGCGCTGATCCGGCGCTGACAGATTGAAAGGTAGCCCCGTTTGACTCGTTCGGCTCGTCCCTCAGCGGGGAGCGGTCTTCCCAACGTGGTCGTCACTGGTTTCGCGATGACGACCGCGTTGGCGACCGACGCCGACGGGACCTGGAAACGGTTGCTCGACGGCGAGAGCGGCATCCGCACGCTGCATGACCACTTCATCGATCTCTACGACCTGCCGGTGCGCATCGGTGGTCACCTCCTCGAGGACTTCGAGAGCGAGCTGACGCCGGTCGAACAGCGTCGGCTGTCTTATCTGCAAAAGATGGCGACTCTCGTCGCCAGGCGGGCGTGGGACAACGCGGGCTCGCCGGACGTCGACACCAGACGTCTGATGGTGTCGATCGGGACCGGCATGGGCTCGAGCGAGGAATTGCTCTACGCCTACGACGGCATGCGGGAGAAGGGCCTCGCGGCCGTCTCACCGCTGGCGGTCCAGATGTACATGCCGAACTCACCCGCCGCGGCCGTCGCGCTGGAACGCGGCGCCAAGGCAGGAGTCGTCACCCCGGTGTCGGCGTGCGCGTCGGGCAGCGAGGCAATCGCCAACGCCTGGCGCAACATCGTGCTCGGTGAGGCCGACGTCGCCATCTGTGGCGGCGTCGAGACCAGGATCGAAGCGGTGCCGGTCGCCGGGTTCGCACAGATGCGAATCGTCTTGTCCACCACCAACGATGACCCCGCCGGTGCGTGCAAACCGTTCGACAAGGATCGCAACGGCTTCGTGTTCGGCGAAGGCGCCGGGCTCATGGTTCTCGAGACCGAAGACCATGCCAAAGCGCGCGGCGCCAACATCGTCGCGCGGCTGATGGGTGCCGGTGTCACCTCGGACGGTTACCACATCGTCGCGCCCGACCCGACCGGCGAACAGGCAGGACAGGCGATCACACGGGCCATCCAGCTCGCCGGCCTCGAGCCGGGTGACATCGATCACGTGAATGCGCATGCGACGGGAACGCAAGTCGGCGACGTGGCCGAGGGTAAGGCCATCAACAACGCGCTCGGCGCCAACCGGCCCGCGGTCTATGCACCGAAGTCGGCGCTTGGCCACTCGGTCGGCGCGGTCGGCGCGGTCGAGTCCATCCTGACCGTGATGGCGCTAAGGGACGGAGTCGTCCCACCCACGCTCAACCTTCACAACCTCGATCCAGAGATCGATCTCGACGTGGTCGCAGGCGAACCACGGCACGGCAATTACCAGTACGCAATCAACAATTCGTTCGGATTCGGCGGGCACAACGTAGCGATCGCCTTCGGGAAGTATTGAGACCTAGGAGATATAGATGACGACGATTTCCCCCGACAAGGCCCCCGGTACGGTAGACGAGTCCCTGGATCCGCGTGATCCCTTGCTACGACTGCGCGCATTCTTCGACGACGGCACCGTGGAACTGCTGCACGAACGCGACCGCTCCGGCGTGCTCGCGGCGTCCGGCGCCGTCAACGGCGTCCGCACCGTCGCCTTCTGCACAGACGGCACCGTGATGGGTGGCGCGATGGGCGTGGAGGGCTGCCGCCACATCGTCAACGCCTACGACTTCGCCATCGAGGAGCAGAGCCCGATCATCGGTATCTGGCACTCCGGCGGCGCGCGGTTGGCCGAAGGCGTGAAGGCGCTGCACGCGGTCGGCTTGGTCTTCGAGGCGATGATCCGGGCGTCGGGCTACATCCCACAGATCTCCGTGGTCGTCGGATTCGCCGCTGGCGGTGCGGCTTACGGGCCCGCGCTCACCGACGTCGTCATCATGGCCCCCGAAGGTCGCGTCTTCGTCACCGGACCGGACATCGTCCGCAGCGTGACCGGCGAGGACGTCGACATGGCGTCGCTCGGTGGGCCCGATACCCACCACAAGAAGTCCGGCGTGTGCCACATCGTCGCCGATGACGAGGCAGACGCCTACGAGCGCGGTCGCCGTCTGATCGGATTGTTCTGCCAGCAGGGCCATTTCGATCGCACCAAGGCCGAGGCTGGCGACACGGACCTCCGCGCACTGCTGCCGGACTCCGCCCGACGTGCCTACGACGTGCACCCGCTCATCTCTGCACTCCTCGACGATGAGGCGCCGTTCGACGAGTTCCAGTCCAAGTGGGCCCCCTCGATGGTCGTCGGCCTCGGCCGGCTGGCCGGGCGCAGTGTCGGCGTACTCGCCAACAACCCGCTGCGTCTTGGTGGCTGCCTGAACTCCGAAAGTGCAGAGAAGGCAGCGCGTTTCGTGCGACTGTGCGACGCGTTCGGCATTCCGATCGTCGTCATCGTCGACGTGCCCGGTTACCTGCCCGGCGTCGACCAGGAGTGGGGTGGCGTGGTTCGCCGCGGCGCGAAGCTGCTGCACGCGTTCGGTGAGGCCACCGTGCCGCGCGTCACCCTAGTGACGCGAAAGATCTACGGCGGTGCCTACATCGCGATGAATTCCCGCTCATTGGGTGCCACGAAGGTGTTCGCCTGGCCGAACGCCGAAGTCGCCGTGATGGGCGCGAAGCCAGCCGTCGGCATCCTGCACAAGCGCACCCTCGCCGCGGCCGCACCCGAGGACCGCGAGGCCCTGCACGACCAGCTCGCTGCCGAGCACGAGCGGATCGCGGGCGGTGTGGATAGCGCCATCGACATCGGCGTGGTCGACGCGAAGATCGATCCCTCGCACACCCGCAGCGTGCTGACCCAGGCACTGGCCGAGGCTCCCGCGCGTCGCGGTCGCCACAAGAACATTCCGCTGTAGGCCACCCCGCATCACCGGTCCTCCGCCGAAATAGGTGCGACGAACTCCTGCGCCGCGTCCTTCGCGCGGTCGCGATCAGCGGCCACCAGACCGATCCGGGTGCGGCGATCGAGGATGTCATCGACGCTGAGAGCGCCCTCGTACGTCGTCGCGTACTCGAATTCCGCTCGCGTGACGTCGATTCCCGTCGCCACCCGAGCACTAGGGCGGGCACAGGTGGCGCGGGCGATGACGTTCGGTGCCTCTGCGCCGTAGCGGGCGACGAGGGAGGACGGCAGGTCGATGGGCGACCGAAGCGTCGACACCGGGTTGGCGGGCGCACCGACCAGAGGCAGATTTCGGGTACGGCACGGCGTAGCGGCGAGCCCGCGCTCGGCAACGGCGCGGTCCACCACATCCTCTGCCATGTAGCGATATTCGGTGAGCTTGCCCCCGATCACGCTGAGCACGCCGTTCGCCGACTCTACGACGGCGTGTTCGCGTGACACGTCGGCGGTTCGCGCATCCTTCCCGCCGTCGATCAACGGCCGTAGTCCGGCGTAGGCGCCTATCACGTCATCGGAGCTCAGCGCCACGTCGAGGGCGGTATTCACGGTGTCGAGCAGGAACGCGACCTCCGCCGGCGTCGGCTCGGGCACGTCGGGGATCGGTCCCGGTGCATCCTCGTCGGTGAGCCCCAGATACACGCGTCCGAGCTGTTCGGGCATGGCGAATACGAAGCGGTTGGTCTCTCCGGGGATCGGAACCGTCAGTGCCGCAGTCGGATTGCCAAAAGTCGCCGCGTCGAACACCAGATGGGTGCCACGACTGGGCCGCAACGTGATCGACGGGTCGACGTCGCCGGCCCACACCCCGTTGGCATTGATCACCGCGCGTGCACTGAGTACCAGCGATTCGCCGGTGAGCTGATCGGTCAGCCGTACCGACGTACCGGTGGCGTCCGAGGCCGCAACGCGAGTGAGGATCCGCGCGCCGTGTTGGGCCGCCGTACGTGCGACCGCAACGACCAACCGCGCGTCGTCGATCAGTTGGCCGTCGTATGCCAGAAGGGCGCCGTCGAGCCCCGCTCGGCGCACCGTTGGCGCCAACTCGCACGCCCGGGCAGCATCCACGCGGCGTGACCGCGGCAGTGTCGACGCGGGAGTGCCCGCCAACTTGCGCAGTCCATCACCTGCCGCAAAACCGAAGCGGACCAGGGCGCGCGAGGCGCCGGTCATCGAGGGCAGCAGCGGCACCAGCTGAGGCATCGCCGTGACGAGGTGAGGAGCGTTGCGGGTCATCAGGATTCCGCGTTCGACAGCGCTGCGGCGAGCGATGCCCACGTTGCCGGTGGCCAGGTAACGAAGCCCGCCGTGGACCAGCTTCGAGCTCCACCGGCTGGTCCCGAAGGCGAGGTCGTGTTTCTCCATCAGCACGACGGACAATCCTCGCGCGGCCGCGTCGAGCGCGATTCCCGTCCCGGTGATACCGCCGCCGATGACGACGACGTCGACCCCCGCGCCGTCACCCAGCGCCGCCAGGTCGGCGGCGCGGCGGGCGGCGTTCAGAGCGGTCGAGGGAGTCGAAGCGGTCATGATGCGAGATATCCGTTCAGGGCGAGGGCCAACTCGGCGACCAGGTCTTCGCCAGGCAGAATCGGCTCGACCATCTGGGCCGACAGGATCGTCGACTGCGTGATCAGAAGGCTCATGGCCGCGAGTTGTCTGGCGTCGCCACGTCGCACGCTGCCTTCGTCCTGCGCGGACTTGATCTCCCCTGCAACGGTGTCCAGAAGAATCTGCTGGCTGGTGCCGAGTCGTTCGGAGAGGTAGAACATCGCGAGGTCGGGAGCCTGGTGCAGAACCGACATGACGACGTCGTCGCGGCGGACCAGCTGGGCCACCTCGACGATGCGCTCGACCAGTGGCCCGCGGCCGACGCCCGCGCTGGGGGCAGCGTCGAGCGCGTGGGTGATCCGCCTGGTCAGGAGGGCGGACAGGATCGACCGGGTGTCGGGAAAGCGACGGTAGACCGTGGGCCTGCTGACGGCTGCGCGGCGGGCGATCTCGGCCAGCGTCACGCGATCGACGCCGAAGGCGAGGACACCGTCGGCGGCCGCGTCGAGGATGCGTTCCTCGACAGAGCTCGACCGCTCTTCGTTACTGATTGACATGATCTGTAATACTGTAACGCATGACTCGTTCGGAAGACCACCTACTACCTCCGATGAAGTGGAACGCCTGGGGAGATCCAGCGGCGGCCAAACCTCTCTCCGAGGGAATCCGAACGCTCCTCGTCCAGGCACTCGGGGTCCAGGGCGGTGCCGAGTCCGAACCAGAGGCCGACCAGGTTCGTCTGCGGCCGTCGGCACTGTCGGATGCCGATCGCACGGCGTTGGCATCCGTCGTCGGCAAAGAACACTGCATCTCCGACGACCACGGCCGGCTACTGCGTGCCGGCGGCAAGTCGACACTGGACCTTTTGCGGCGCAGGAATTCCGGCGTGCAGGATGCACCCGACGCGGTCCTGTTGCCCGCCGGCGAGGATGAGATCGCGCAGATCCTCGAGCAGTGCGCTCAGCGGAGCATCGCCGTCGTCCCCTTCGGAGGCGGCACCAGCGTGGTCGGGGGCCTCGATCCCCTTCGCGAGGACTTCAAGGCCGTCGTCTCGCTGGATCTGCAGCGCCTGGATGCGTTGCACGCCATCGACGAAGTCTCCGGGGAGGCCGAACTGGGCGCCGGGGTCACCGGCCCTGACGCCGAGAACCTGCTTGCTGCGCATGGCTTCTCGCTCGGACACTTTCCGCAGAGCTTCCAGTTCGCCACCATGGGCGGCTTCGCGGCGACGCGTTCATCGGGCCAGAATTCCGCCGGTTACGGACGATTCGACGACATGGTCCGTGGCGTGCGGGTGGTGACCCCGGCGGGAGTTCTCGACCTGGGCCGTGCGCCGGCGTCGGCGGCCGGACCGGACCTGCGACAGCTGATCCTCGGCTCCGAAGGGGTGTTCGGCGTAATCACGAGAGTACGGCTCAGGATCCATCCGATCCCGGAGACGACTCGATACGAAGCGTGGTCCTTTCCCGACTTCGCCACGGGCGCGGCGGCATTGAGAACCGTCGTGCAGACCGGGACGGGCCCCACCGTGATCAGGTTGTCCGACGAGGCCGAGACCGGGGTCAACCTCGCCACCACCGAGACGATCGGCGAGCAGAGCACCACTGGCGGATGCCTGGCGATCACGGCATTCGAGGGTGCACCCGCACACGCCGAGAGCAGGCACGCCGAGACACGGGCGGTACTCGAGGAGTGCGGCGGCACGTCGCTCGGCGAGGGCCCCGCAAAGGCGTGGGAGCACGGGCGTTTCGGGGCCCCCTACCTACGCGACTCGCTCCTCGCCGCGGGCGCGCTGTGCGAGACGCTGGAGACGGCGACGAATTGGTCGAACCTGGTCACGCTGAAGGCTGCCGTGACCGGGGCGCTGACGGATGCGCTGGCCGAAACCGGTACTCCGGCGCTGGTGCTGTGCCACATTTCCCATGTGTATCCGACGGGCGCCTCGCTCTACTTCACCGTCGTGGCCGGACAACGGGGCAACCCGAGCGAGCAGTGGCGCAAGGCCAAGACCGCCGCATCCGATGCCATGGTCCGCCACGGCGGCACCATCACCCACCACCATGCGGTGGGGGCAGACCACCGGCCATGGATGCGCGAGGAGATCGGCGATCTCGGCGTCGAGGTGCTGCGTGCCGTGAAGGCGGTGCTCGATCCGGCGGGAATCCTCAACCCGGGCAAGCTGATCCCGTGACGATCGCCCGCGTCACCGTCCTGACGAACCCGGCATCGGGACACGGGAGTGCGCCACACGCTGCCGAGCGGGCCGTCGCCCAGTTGCATCGACGGGGTGTCGACGTGGTGGCGGTCGCGGGTACCGATGCCCGGCATGCCCGGCAGCTCGTCGAGGGCGCCCTCGAGCGCGGGATGGACGCCCTCGTCGTCGTCGGCGGTGACGGCATCGTCGCGCTCGCGCTGCAGGTGCTCGCTCAGAGCGACATTCCCCTTGGCATCATCCCGGCGGGTACGGGCAACGACCATGCCCGCGAATTCGGCATCCCGACGAAGGATCCCGAGGCCGCTGCCGACGTGATCGTCGACGGCCGGGTCGAGACGATCGACCTCGGTCGCATCCGTGGCGCCGACGGCACCGACCGCTGGTTCGGCACCGTCATGGCCGCCGGTTTCGACTCGCTGGTAACCGACCGGACCAACCGGATGCGATGGCCGCACGGCCGCATGCGGTACAACCTCGCGATGGTGGCCGAGCTGTCGAAGCTGCGCCTCCTGCCGTTCCGCCTGACCTTCGACGGCGAGGAACTGGTGACCGACCTGACGCTCGCCGCGTTCGGCAACACGCGCAGCTACGGCGGCGGGATGCTGATCTGCCCGGACGCCGACCACTCCGATGGCGAACTCGACGCGACGATGGTGCAATCCGCGTCGCGCACCAAGCTGATCCGCCTGTTCCCGACCGTGTTCAAGGGCACCCACGTCGACCTCGATCAGGTGCGGACCGCACGGGCGAAGGTCGTCACCGTCGAGTCACCCGGCATCAACGCCTACGCCGACGGCGAGTACGTCTGCCCGCTACCGGTTGAGGTGTCGGCCGTTCCCGGCGCGCTGACGATCCTGCGGCCGACCTGATCGACTGACCCCCGGTCTGACGGACGCATCCTCATGCGACTCGTCAACGAATGATGACGCCCTGCCCACGTCATGGGGTCAGCCCCTCGCCACATACTCGGCCCCTGACGACACCGACCGCGCGGAGCCGAATTCTGATGGGATGAATTCCGCGTCTGTCGCGACCTAGCCGACGCCGCGATTCAGCCAGGTGACTTCGCCGGTGTCGCCGCCGCCGCGGTAGGCCTCGAGCGCCTCGTCCCACGCAGTGCCGAGCACCGTGTCCAATTCGGCGGCCAACGCATCCGCACCGGAGGCCATCAGACCACGGAGCCGGTTCTCCCCGACCATCACGTCGCCGTTGGCGCTCATCACGCCGCTCCACAAACCGAGCTGCGGGGTATGGCACCAACGGTGGCCGTCCACGCCCTCACTGGGGTCTTCGGTGACCTCGAAACGAAGCACCGACCACGATCGCAGCGCATTCGCCAGGGCTGCGCCGGTGCCGACGGGACCCACCCAGTTGGTGACAGCACGAAGCTGCCCAGGCATCGCGGGCTGCGGTGTCCACTTGAGGTTCGCCCTCGCCGACAAGGTCGACGAAAGCGCCCACTCCACGTGTGGACATACCGCCGCGGGCGAGGCGTGGACATACACCACACCGGTGGCCGTGTCGGCGAACTGGTTCGATGCACGCATCATCTGCTCCTTCGGCTCCAAAAGGGACGTCTTCCCCGACGACCTGGCGTTGCCAAAAAGATGCAGCTGTTTCGTGCGTGTCTATTGTGCCCTGTGGGGCCACTGTTGCGCTAGTGTGCGCTGAATTCTCTCAGTACTCCATCAGAGAGCGCCGGCCACAGCGGGTGCGCCCAGTCGCCGAAGTCGCGGTCGGTGAGTACCACCAAGGCCAGGTCAGCCTCTGGATCCACCCACAGAAACGTGCCCGATTGACCGAAGTGGCCGAACGTGCGGCCCGAGTTCAGCGAACCCGTCCAGTGCGGTGACTTCCCGTCACGCAGTTCGAATCCCAGACCCCAGTCGTTCGGTCGTTGAGCGCCGTACCCGGGTAGGACCCCCGCTAGTCCGGGAAACTGCACCGAAACGGCGTCGGCGTGCATCTGCGGTGATACCAGTTCCGGCCGCAAGAGATCGGCGGCGAAGAGCACCAGATCCTCGACCGTCGATTCGCCTCCGAACCCGGCGGCCGCGGCGCCGCCCGCCAACGATGAGGCGCTAGTGCCGAGGGGTTCGAAGACGGCTTCGGTCAGATACCGGTCGAACGGGATCTCCGACGCCTCTGCCACGGCGCCGGCGAGAACGCCGAAGCCCTCGTTCGAATAGATGCGCCGCTTGCCCGGCTCGGCGATGACGTCGGATGACCGCATCGACAGTCCCGACGCGTGGGCGAGCAGGTGGCGCACCGTCGACCCCGGTGGCCCTGCTGCCGTGTCGAGTTCGACGACGCCCTCCTCCACCGCGACCTGGACCGCCCTGGCAACCAATAGCTTGGTCACCGAGGCCAGCACGAACCTGCGACCCGTATCGCCGAATTTCGCCAGCACCCCGGACGGACTGATCACCGCGGCTGCGGCGGTCGGGACGGGCCAGTCGGCGATGACGTCGAGAGCGGACATGACGACCGAGCCTAGTTCGACGCCAGTCGACGCCATGTCGCCGCCACGTGGCGCGCATCGGTTCCACAGCATCCCCCGAAGATCGTCGCCGCCGGCAATCGGTTCCGCAGCAGAGCGGTCGCCGAGCCGAAGTCGTCGGGGTCGCCCTCGTCGAGGCCTTCTGCCGCGTCCAGTTCGGCATGACTCCGGGTGGAGGCGTTCAGCCTGAGGCCGACCAGTCGCCGGAGCCACGCACCCTCGTCGTCGAAGGTCATGGCGAGATGGGTCGGGTGCGCACAGTTGACCATGAAGTAGGCCGCGCCCCCGCCCGTTTCGGCGTCGACCTGCTCGATGGCCGCTCGCAGCGTATGCCCCGTGGCCAGCCTTCCCTCGGTCTCCACCGTGAAGGAGACGGCCGCGGGGATGCCTGCCGCCGCGGCAGCCCTCACGATGCCGATGGCCTCCGCCGCGCTGTCGATGGTGACGGCGGTGACCTGATCTGCAGTGGTCTCGGCGAACGTGCCGATCTGCACGGCGTGGTAGTCYTGGGCTTCGGCGGCCGTCATCGGCTGCTCGCGCGGCCCGATGCAGCCGCTGACGACCGCCGCGATGCCCTCGAGCGCCGCCGACGCGCGAACCTCCTCGGCGAGTTCGATGGCCGCCCGGTTCACGGCGTCCAACCGATCGGGTGAGAAGCCAAGTCGCTCACCCCAATCGGGGTTCGCACGCCACGTCGCCGCCTCCACCACGAAGCCGGTCCCATGCTCGCGGGCGATGTCGACGTAGCCCGCGTAGTAGCGCCGGAGCACGTCTCGACCGTCGGGCTCCTCGATGAGGGGGAAGGCCGCGAAGCACGGCAGGTCGATTCCGTGGTGGAAGACGAGATCGGTCTCCAGGCCCCCGTCGGTGACGAACATGCGATCGCCCGCGAGTTGGGGCAACCGATGTGTGCGTTCCACGTCCTCAACCTACTGCTCAGACCAGCTGGAGCGACCTCTTCGCCAACCCCATCCAGAAGCCATCGACGACCTGTCTCGGCACCTGCTCGGGATCGGCGGACGCGCCGAGTGCGACGAACAGCGGCGCGAAGTGCTCGATGGTCGGATGGGCATACGGCATGCCCGGCGCCTTTGCCCGGAAGTCGATCAGCGCGTCCAGGTCACCGGCGGCGAACCGCTCCGACGCCCACGCGTCGAACTCCCGCGACCAGCCCGGCGCGGCGGCGTTCGGCGTCGGATCGGTGAGGAACGGCAGCCCGTGCGTGGTGAATCCCGATCCGATGATCAGCACGCCCTCGTCGCGCAGGGGGCGCAGCCTCGCCCCGAGGTCCAACAATCGCTGCGGCTCGAGAGTCGGCATCGACATCTGAAGGACCGGTATCGCCGCGTCCGGGTACATCACCGTCAGCGGCACATAGGCGCCATGGTCGAGCCTGCGGTCGGGGTCGTGCGCGATGGTCTCGCCGTCGGGCATCAGTGCCGCCACGCGGGCCGCCAGATCGGGTGCGCCCGGCGCGTCGTACGTGACGTCGTAGTAGCGCTGCGGGAATCCCCAGAAGTCATACGTGAGAGGGGTTTCCGCTCTCGTCGAGCCGATGGTCAGCGGGGCCGCCTCCCAGTGCGCCGACACCATCAGAATCGCGTCGGGTCGCGGCAGGTCCGCCGACCACCGGGCCAACTCGGACACCCACCGCTCGTCGTCGACGAGCGGTGGCGCGCCGTGGGACAGGAAGAGGGCGGGGATCACCGACCAAGGATCCCACCTCGGCCGCTAGGTTGTACTCCATGAGTCAGACGGTGCGCGGTGTCATTTCCCGGTCCAAGAAACAGCCAGTCGAATTGGTCGACATCGTCATCCCGGACCCCGGTCCCGGTGAGGTGGTCGTCGACATCATCGCCTGCGGGGTATGCCACACCGACCTGACCTACCGAGAGGGCGGCATCAACGACGAGTACCCCTTCCTCCTCGGGCACGAGGCGGCGGGCACCGTGGAATCCGTCGGCGAAGGCGTCACCAACGTCGAGGTCGGCGACTTCGTCATCCTGAATTGGCGCGCGGTCTGCGGCCAGTGCCGGGCCTGCAAGCGCGGCCGCCCCCAATACTGCTTCGACACCCACAACGCCGCCCAGAAGATGACGCTGACCGACGGCACCGAACTCACCCCTGCCCTGGGCATCGGCGCGTTCGCCGACAAGACCCTGGTGCACGAAGGCCAGTGCACCAAGGTCGACTCCGAAGCCGACCCCGCCGTCGCCGGCCTGCTGGGCTGCGGAGTGATGGCGGGCATCGGCGCCGCCATCAACACCGGCAACGTCAACCGCAACGACACCGTCGCGGTCATCGGCTGCGGCGGAGTCGGGGACGCCGCCATCGCCGGCGCCGCGCTGGTTGGAGCCAAGACGATCATCGCCGTCGACACGGACAACCAGAAGCTGCACTGGGCGCGTGAGTTCGGCGCCACCCACACCATCAACGCGAAGGAATTCGACGTCGTCGAGACCATCCAGGATCTGACCGACGGCAACGGCGCCGACGTCGTCATCGACGCCGTCGGGCGCCCGGAGACCTGGAAGCAGGCCTTCTACGCCCGCGACCTGGCGGGCACCGTCGTCCTGGTCGGCGTACCCACTCCGGACATGACGCTGGAGATGCCGCTGGTCGACTTCTTCTCCCGCGGTGGCTCGCTGAAGTCCTCCTGGTACGGCGACTGCCTGCCCGAACGCGACTTCCCCACCCTGATCAGCCTCTACCGACAGGGCCGCCTCCCGCTGGAGAAGTTCGTCTCCGAACGCATTGGCCTGGACGGGATCGAGGACGCGTTCCACAAGATGCACGCCGGCGAGGTCCTGCGCTCCGTGGTGATTCTCTGATGGGTGCCGCCAACATTCAGCGACTGGTCACCAGCGGCACCTTCGAACTCGACGGTGGCAGCTGGGACGTCGACAACAACATCTGGATCGTCGGTGACGACAAGGACGTCGTGGTCTTCGACGCCGCCCACACCGCCGAACCCATCATCGAGGCCGTCGCGGGCCGCAACGTGGTCGCCGTCGTCTGCACCCACGGCCACAACGACCACGTCACCGTCGCGCCCGAGCTCGGCAAGGCCCTCGACGCGCCGGTCCTGTTGCATGCGGCCGACGACGTGCTGTGGCGCATGACCCACCCCGACGACGAGTTCCGCGCCGTCGACGACGGGCTGGTCCTGCACGCCGGCGAGGTGGAGTTGCGTGCGCTGCACACCCCGGGCCACTCTCCTGGTTCGGTCTGCTGGTACGCACCCGACCTCGGCGCGGTATTCAGCGGTGACACCCTGTTCAGCGGTGGCCCCGGCGCGACGGGGCGGTCCTACTCCGACTTCCCCACCATCCTGGAGTCGATCTCCGGACGCCTCGGCACCCTGCCAGGACCGACCGTCGTCTACACCGGCCACGGTGACACCACCACCATCGGCGACGAGATCGTCAACTACGACGACTGGGTAAAGCGAGGCAGCTAGAGCCCACCGCAGCTAGAACCCCTCGAGAACCCGCTTCTTCTCGGCCTCGTATTCGTCCTTCGTCAGCGCACCCGAATCACGCAGCCGCGCAAGCGTATCGAGTGTCTGCACGCGGATGCCGTCGTCGGAGGACGTGAACGTCGGGACGGCGTCGACCGGCGGCGGGACGTACTCGCCTGCGGTCCACGTCGGGGCCACCTGCTCACTGCGTCCGACGCGGGCCGCCCAGATCCGCACGATGACCAGGTCGACGGCGGCCACCCCGAAGATCGCCGCGAAGATCCACGGCAGATGTCCGTAGTTGCTGCCATGCCCGAACGCGAGCATGGGGTTGAGATACGCGCTGACATTCCCGTCCAACTCGACGTCGTAGGTTCCCTCGACGGGAACGTGAAGGTAGCCGATCCGGACCCGCGCGTCGTTGTTCACCGTCGTCGTCGTGCCGTAGTCCTCGGTCAGTTGCGCGTCGACTCCCCCTGGCCCCGTGATGCGGTACTTCAGGGGCGGTACCGGCAGACCGCTCCCGCTGCCACCGATCAGCACCGTACGAAAGGTGACCGTCGCGTCGCCCGCGGGTAGCTGCAGGCTGCTCGATCCTGGGATCGGAACCTCGCCGTAAGCGTCGTACTCGTCGAACACGAAAGCGTTGAGAATCAACACCAGCACGAAGCCGATTCCTGCGGCGACCATCGTCAATACGGCCCCGAAGGTCAGGATCCGCGGCCATGTCAGGCTCTTCATGGACCGCAGTCTGTCACGTCGGAGCGCTGGACGGGTTACCGTTTGCGGTATGCCCGAATCGAGCATCGTAGTACGGCCCGAGCCGATGGACAGTGGCACCTACACTGCGGCTTCGCGACTCCAGGCAGCCGGATTACGCCCGGCAATAACGCTTTTCGAACAGGCGGCCGCGGTGGTCCCGATCCCCCGCTCACCGCGGCCGATCGTCATCGCCGACTACGGCGCATCGACGGGGCACAACTCGCTACTGCCGATCGGGGCTGCGATCGCCGTGTTGCGCAAGCGGACTCGCACCGAGCATTCAATTCTGGTGACCCACACCGACGTGCCTGAAAACGACTTCACCGAACTCTTTCGCACCCTGAGCGACGACCCCGACACGTACCTCAAGAAGGACCAGAAGTCGTTCACGTCCGCGGTTGGGCGGTCGTTCTACTCTCAAATCCTGCCAGCCGACAGTGTGAACCTCGGTTGGTCGTCGTGGGCGATCCAGTGGTTGAGCAAGACGCCGGGCCCGGTGCTCGATCACGTCCAGGTCGCCTACAGCCGCGACGAGGCGGTCCGAACGGCGTATGCGCGACAGGCGGCCCACGACTGGCACGAATTCGTCGCGTTCCGTGGCCGCGAGCTCTGTCCGGGTGGGCGGCTGGTCGTCATGACGATGGCAATCGGCGAGGACGGTGAGTTCGGTTACGAGCCGCTGCTCACCGCGATGATGGCGACGCTCTCCGAGCTCGTGGCCAAGGGGCTGCTGACCGCCGATGAACGCAACGGCATGTCGATTCCGACCTTCGGCCGGCGCGCCCGCGACTTCCTGGCGCCGTTCGCGCCATCCGGCACGTTCGAGAAGTCGTCGATCACTCACCTCGAGGTGTTCGACGCCGAGGACCGGTTCTACGACCAGTATCGGGTCGACAAGGACGCGAAGTCGTTCGGCGCCCGGTGGGCTGCGTTCTCGCGGGCATCGGTGTTCCCGACGCTGGCCGCGGCCATGTACGACGGCGGCCGGCCCGACCGGCGTGGCCGACGCGGGCGGTTCCTCGACGAGTTGGAGGCGGGCATCGCGACCCGGTTGGCTGCCGACCCGAAACGGATGCAGATCCCCCTGGCACAGTTGGTCGTCGAGAAGAAGCAGCGTGCGAACTGACCGTCAGGGCGTCATCTCGTAGGCGCCGTCGTAGGCCTTGACGCGCTCCCACACCCGGTCGAACCGCGTGGCGTCGGGTACCGGCTTGCGGATCGCACCTAGGGCCCACTCTTGCTGCGCCGGTGTCGACGTCGGCTTGCCTTGCAGCGCAACGGCATAGCCGTTGAAGTCGTTGATCTGGAAGGCGAAGATCTGATCGACCACGTCATCGTCGAGTCCGGTCAACGCAGCCTGTTCGAGGATCAGCTGGCCGTACACGATCAGCGAGAACAGGTGCCCGACGTTCAGCAGGAAGTCCAGGTCCTTGCTCTGCTCGGCGTCGGGTGCTGCCGTCAGCAGTAGCTCCCGGAATGCCCGAGCCTGCTCGTAGAACCGCGCCACGTTCGCAATCCGGGCATGGCTCTCGTAGCTCGGCGTCCAGTCGGCGAACTGGATAGCGCCCGCACCGCGGGTCGGTCCCTGGTTCCAGAAGAACGTGTCGTCAGCCGCGTCGTTGCGGGTCGGAATCTCCGGGTACTCCCTGGGATTGAGCATGTAGTTCGGCATGAACTTCAGCACCAGGCCGACGTTGACGTGCACGGTGCCCTCGAGTCGCGGCAGGCAGCCGATCAGCTGGGCGACCTCGCGGAACATGGTGTTCTTCTCGTATCCCTTGGCGGCCACCACGTCGTGCAGTGACCTCATGACGGTCTCGCCCTCCATCGTGACCTTGGCCTTGGTCATGGGGTTGAACAGCAGGTAGCGACGGTCCTCCAGGCTGGCACTGCGGAAGTAGTCGACAGCACGTCGACTGAACGCCTTCATGGCGATCATTCGTGAATAGGCGTCGACGAAGTTGACCCGGACGTGACCGAAGTCGGTCACCGGGTTGCCGTAGAGGATGCGGTTCTGCGCGTGGGTGATCGCCTCGTAGAAGGCGTGCTCGCACATGCCGATCGACGACGAGCACAGGTTGAACTTTCCGACGTTGACGGTGTTCAACGCGGCGCTGAAGGCTTCCACGCCGGTGTGCAGGATGTCCTCGGCCCGCACCGGATAGTTCTCCAGTCGGAACGTGCTCACGTAGATCTGCATGTGCACGACGTTGTCGATCAGGTGGTAGTTCTCGTGGCGGCTGTCCGCGGCGAAGAAGACGTACCCGTCGTGGCCCTCGACGTCACCGCGCCTGCCGAACACCGACACCAGGCTCGCGACGTTGCCGTTGCCGATGTAGTACTTCTCCCCCGATGCCCGGTACAGGATGCCCTCGGCCTGGTCCTCCTCGCTGGCCGGCGTCAGGACCATGTCGGTGCTGTAGACGTCGGCGCCGTGTTCGCGCTCGGACAGCCCGAACGCCATCACCTCACCGGCGT
Source organism: Mycolicibacterium hodleri (assembly GCF_006439015.1). GTDB lineage: Bacteria > Actinomycetota > Actinomycetes > Mycobacteriales > Mycobacteriaceae > Mycobacterium > Mycobacterium hodleri_A. The sequence goes on from NZ_RCZG01000001.1 coordinate 903,750, forward strand.
CGAGGTCGTCGGCGGCCCTGAGCTTGGCGTCCTTGTTCTCGCTCTGCCAGACGGGCCCGAGCCCGAGGATGGTGACCTGTTCGGTGTACCAGTACGTCAGCCCGTAGAAGCCGAGGATCTCCGCCAGCGCAGCGTTGCGGGCACCGTCCCAGCGCTTGTCGGGGTTGCCGTCGGCGAATTCCGAGGGCGTCAGGAACGTGGCGAAGACCTTTTCCCGCTTGACGAACTCGACGAAGTCGGCGGGCCACTGCGCCCTCAGGTCGTCGTCGAGGACCCGCTTCTTGCCCTGCCCCTCGAAGAAGTCGATCGTGGCGCGCAGCAGCCTGCGCGTCTCGACGTCGAATTCCTGTGGGTCGTAGGTGTTCGGATCGAAGAGCAAACCGTCCCGGAGGGATGGAGCGGGGCGACCGGAGGATGCAGAAGTCATGCCAAAGAGCCTAGGGCGACGCGGGCTGAATCGGTGCCGGAACGAACGGCAGGCCCGGGATGGTCTGGTACGGGAGTGTCGGGATGATCGGTTGCTGTTGCGTCGACGACGGCGGCGGCTCCGTCACCGTTGACGGTGCGGTCGTCGGCGCTTGCGTCGGTGGTGGCGGAGGCGGGGCCTCCGTCGTTGGCGGCGGTGTCTCCGACTGGGGTGGCGGTTCCTGGGTCGCGGCGGGCGATGGTGGCGCCTGCTGAAAGACGGTCTGCTCGGGCGGCGCCTGGGGGTCCGCCGGCGGCGCCTCCGACGCTGTCGGCGACACCTCCGATGCCGGGGGCGGGGGCGTGGTCGTCACCGGGGTCGACGAGGGGGCGGTCGACGGGGACTCGTCGCCGCGCAGCGCGTAGAACGCGACGGCGCCGATGGCCAACAGCACTGCGAGCAGGACGATCGCCAGGATTCCGGCGGGACGGCGATACCAGGGCAGGGGCGCTACGGCTGCCTCCGCGTCGGCCTCGTGACCGGCGAACTCGATCTGCGGCCGCGCGTCGTAAGGCTCGTACTCGGATTGTTCATAACCCGGTTCCGCGGCGGCCGGCTCGGGAATGTCGTCCGCATCCGACCACGCGAGAGCCCGAAACGTCGACGACGCCGGTGCGCCCTGATCGACCGGAGGTAGGGGGACGACGGGGACTGAAGCGGGTAAGGCGGCTGGGGTGATCGAGGTCGCACCGTCGGGTACCAAAGCGCGAACGGCCTTCAGACCGCCGCCGATCGCGCCGGCCAACTCCGGTTGCGCGAATGTGACGACGGGCGCCCGGAGCTGCTCCGACAGCGACGTCACGAAGATCGGGATACGCGCCCCGCCGCCGACCGCGGCCACGGCGGCGAGACCTTCCGGCCGAATCCCGCTGCGCTGCAGGGTGTCCCGAATCGCGTCGAGGAATCCGCCGAGCGGCTGCCGGATCGCCTCGTCGAGTTCGGTGCGGGTAACCCGCACTTCGCTGGATTGCCCCGGCATGTCGACGGCCAACGACGTGCTCGACGACGTCGACAACCGCTCCTTGGCCGCTCGGCATTGGCCGCGCAGTCTGCTGAGGCTGCCGATTGCCGACGTACCCGTGAGATCCACCGAGCCGGAGGTGGCGAGGTCGGCGACCACCCGGCTCAGGAGGGCCGCATCGACGAGGTCGCCGGAGAAGTCTGTGTGCCGCAGCGTAGGGCCGATCGGCTGGAAGCCGTTGGCAGCGTCGGCCAACGTCACGCTGGCACCGGTTCCGCCCACGTCGCAGAGGGCGATGATGCCCCTGGTCGGGAGCCCGGGGTCGTCCTGGAGGGCGGTGAGCGCTGCGGTGGCGTCCGAAGTCAGCAGAGCGGGCTGGTCGAGCGCCCCGCGCAACGCCTCGACTGCCGCCGGACTCCAGTGCGCCGGATAGGTGACCCCGACCGGCTCGGCGGGCGGCCGACCACCCGTCAAGACCAGCAGCAGCGAACGCAGCGCGTCGGCGAGCAATACCTCCGCACGATGAGACGAGCCATCGGAGGCGACGATGGGAACCGGGTCGCCGACGCGGTCCACGAAGTCGGTGATGATCAGGCCGCGCTCATCGAGGTTGGGGTTCTCGCTGGGTACGCCCACCTCGGCGGGGCGGTGTGGATAAAGCGTCAGTACCGGCGATCGGGTGACCGCGGACCTGCCGACTGCCACCGCCCGAAAGGCAGTAGCGCCGATCGAGAGTCCTATTCCTTGAGCCACGTCATCGAATTGTGCCCTGTCCAGCAATCAGCGGGAGATCCAGAGGGGTCACCCACCCGGGAGGGAGATCGTTGACGGCGGGCACGGCGTTGAGCGCCCGCAGTCCGGTGGCGAGGCAGCCCGCCGCCGCGGCGTCGCGTCCCGAGCCGTCGGTGAAGCGGAACGCGGTCTCCTGAAAGATGCTCGGCGTGCCCTCGACGTCGACGCGGTAGACGTCGTTGTCGGTGCCCGAGGGCCAGTCGGGTGCCGACCCCTCGCCGACGCGATTAACGTGCTCGAGCTGAATCCGGGTCTCGCCCCGGTAGATGCCGTTGATGGTGAACCGCACGGCCGCGACGTTGCCTGGCTGAATCACCCCCTTGGCCGTCTTGATCTCGTGGTCCGTCACCCACTTGTCCCAGGTGGTGGTGATCTCGTCGAGCTCGATGCCCGCGGCGTGCGCGATCATTGGAACCGTTGCGCCCCAGGCGAAGATGAGGATGTCCGGCGTCTCGAGCAACGGCCGATGCTCCGGCGGCTTGCCGATGCCCATCTCGAACTCGTAGTCACCTTCGTAGTTGGTGTAGTCGAGCAGCTCGCTGGCGCGGACCCGCCTCACCTCAGAACACAGGCCCATCAACGTCATGGGAAACAGGTCGTTGGCGAACCCGGGATCGATGCCCGTGGTGAAGCATGACGACTGGCCCGCCTCGCAGGCGTCGGTGATCGGCTGAATCCAGTTGGGCGGGTTGAGGTGCATCGCAGGCCACACCCATGGGGTCATCGACGTCGAGCACACGTCGATGCCTGCCCTGAGGAATCGCGTGATGAGCGCGATGTTGTCGTCGGCGTGAGCGGCCGTCGGCCCGTAGTGCACCACCGCGTCGGGCGCCAGAGCGATGAGCGCGTCGACGTCGTCGGTGGCGCTCAGTCCGATCGGGGCGCCGAGACCACACACTTCACCGACGTCGCGGCCCACCTTCTCGGGGTTGCTCACGCCGACGCCGACGAGGTCGAACGCAGGATGTTTGACGATCTCGGCGATCACCATCTTGCCGACGAAACCGGTACCCCAGACCACCACGCGCTTGGTCATGTCAGAAGCATCGCTTCAGGCCGCCGGGTTCGCAGTACAGCGGATACTTCTCGACCGGGATGGGCAGCGGCCCGACGTAGGCGAGGGTGAACGGAGAGACGACGATCTTCGGGTCGACCTGCCCGTCGCACGCTCTGGTGTTGCTGACGGAACGGGTACCGGTCATCGTCACGTCGTCGAACGCGTAGGCATCCTGGATCGGCGCCGTGCCGCCGTCGGGGCACGTCAGTCCGTCCTTGATCGTGGTCGAGTACGTCCACCTGCCCCCGGTGAGGCGTGCGTCGCCGCCGATGAGCTGGGTCGTGGGCGTCGGCGTGACGTGCAGCCGGCACGCCACCGGCAGCTCCAGGTTGTCGCGCAGGTCGCCCACCGTGGGAACGCAGCTCGGGTAGATGGTCCACGTGGCGTGGACGTCGCCCTGGTCGTAGGTGTAGATCCCCTCCATGACCTGGTCCGCGTTCGCCGGACCGGCGAATCCGAGCAACGAAGTCGTCAAGACTGCGGCGACGGCGAACACCCTGGCGATCGTCATGCCCCCGAGTATCGCAGCGACCCCGGCTGGAAGTCACCGTTTGCCGCGACGCGGCCCGGGCGCGGCGAAGGCGAACGTTCAGCGCCATGAGATGGTCGACCGATGACTGCTCTGGACGGCAAGGTTGCATTGATCACCGGGACGTCGGCGGGGCTCGGCGCCGCCACGGCACGGCTTTTCGCCGAGCGCGGCGCCTCGGTGTTCGGGATCGCCCGCGACGCAGAACGGATGGCCGAGGTCTTCACCGAGGTGCCCGGCGGTAGGTATGCGTCGGTGGACATCACCACTCCCGCCTCGTGCAAGCAGGCCGTTGCCGACTGCGTCTCGGCGTTCGGCAGGCTCGACGTGCTGGTGAACGTGGCGGGCTTCCATCAGATGCGCCACACGCCGACCATGTCCGACGACGAGTGGGAGCGCGACCTCGCGGTCAACCTGAACGGACCGTTCTATCTGTGTCGCGCAGCGCTGCCGCATCTCCTGCAAGCCGGTGGGAACATCGTCAACGTCGCCTCGATCGCGGGGGTCGAAGGCGAGGTCTACTCGGCGGGTTACTGCGCCGCCAAGCACGGCCTGGTCGGGCTCACCCGTGCCCTGGCCGTCGAGTTCACCAAGGACAAGCTGCGCGTCAACGTCGTCTGTCCCGGTGGCATGCCGACGGCGCAGACCACCGAATTCCAGGCACCCGAGAACGCGGACTGGGATCTCATCATGCGGATCGCGTCACCCCGTGGGTTCATGGAGACCGCCGACGTCGCCAAGGCGATCGCATTCCTGGCCAGTGACGACGCAGCGGCGATCCACGGCGCGGTGTATCGCGTCGACAACGGCAAGGGGGCGGGGTAGCCGTTCACCTGCCCACGGCGAGGCGTTCACCAACGCAATGCCCGCTGCGAGTGCGCCGTGCACGCCTAGCTGCCACAATCGCGCGGTGACCGAAGCCGCGATTTCAGCCGCCACAGAAGCCTCCCATCTCCGCTCCGGATTGGACGCCGCAGACCTGCGGGAAGCGATCACCGATCATCTTCGGTACTCGATCGGCCGGCCGGCCGCCGCCCTGAGACCCAACCACTACTACCGGGCGCTTGCCCTCGCAGTGCGCGACCGCATGCAGGACAACCGGGTCGCGTCCACGCAGCAGTCGCTCGATCAGGGTGCGAAGATCACCTGCTATCTGTCTGCCGAATTCCTGATGGGGCCCCAGCTAGGCAACAATCTTCTGAACCTTCAGATCGAGGATGCCGCGCGGGCAGCGCTCGACTCCCTGGGCCAGGACTACGACGAGGTGCTCGCCTGCGAGCCCGAGCCTGGTCTCGGCAACGGCGGTCTCGGTCGGCTGGCGGCGTGCTACCTCGACTCGTTGGCCACGCTCGAGCGTCCAGCCATCGGCTATGGCATCCGCTACGAGTTCGGCATCTTCAAGCAGGAGTTCCAGGACGGCTGGCAGATCGAGCTGACCGACAACTGGCTGGCGGGCGGAAACCCCTGGGAGATCGCCAAACCCGATGTGACGTACCTGGTCAACTGGGGCGGCCACACCGAGCACTACATCGACGACGCCGGCGCCGACCGCATTCGCTGGGTTCCCAAGCAGGTGATCAAGGGGGTCGCCTACGACACGCCCATCCAGGGGTATGGCGTGCACACCTGCAACGTGCTCACCCTGTGGAGCGCCAGGGCCGTCGAGTCGTTCGCGTTGGACGCCTTCAACACCGGCGACTACTACAAGGCCGTCGAATCGGAGGTCACGTCCGAGACGGTCACGAAGGTGCTCTACCCCAATGACGAGCCCGAGGCAGGCAAGCGGCTTCGACTTCTGCAGCAGTACTTCTTCGTGTCGTGCTCGTTGCAGCACATCGTGCACATCGTCGACGATTTGGCGGATCTATCAATCCACCAGCTCCCCGAGCGTTTCGCAATACAGCTCAACGACACCCACCCATCCATTGGTGTCGCTGAACTCATGCGCATCCTCGTCGACGAACGTCGCCTCGACTGGGACGACGCCTGGGCGATCACCGTGGCCACCTTCGGCTACACCAACCACACGCTGCTTCCCGAGGCGCTCGAGAAGTGGTCGTTGAACCTGTTCGGCGAGTCGCTGCCGCGGCACCTCGAGATCATCTACGAAATCAACAGCCGATTCCTCGACGAGGTGCGGTCCCGGTTCCCCGGCGATGTCGAGCGAGTGCGCCGAATGTCGCTGATCGGCGAGGACGGTGGCCAGACGGTACGAATGGCCTACCTCGCCACCGTCGGCAGCCACGCGATCAACGGCGTCGCGGCCCTGCACTCGGATCTGCTGAAGGCCAGTGTGCTCAAGGACTTCTACGAGTTGTGGCCCGAGCGGTTCTCGAACAAGACCAACGGCGTCACGCCGCGGCGCTTCCTGGCCCTGTCCAACCCCGGTCTGCGCGAGCTCCTCGACGACACCATCGGCGACGGCTGGCTGACCGATCTGGACCGGCTGCGAGGCCTCGAGGCCTATGTCGACGATCCTGAATTCCGATTGAGGTGGCGGGAGGTCAAGCGCGCCAACAAATCTCGGCTATCAACGTTTCTCAGCACCGCGACGGGAATCGACTTGGATCCCACCTGGATGTTCGACATCCAGGTCAAGCGCATTCACGAGTACAAGCGCCAGCACCTCTCCGTCCTGCACATCATCAGGCAGTACTTCCGGCTGAAGATGGATCCGACGTTGGAGATCGCGCCGCGCGCCTACGTCTTCGGTGGCAAGGCCGCCCCCGGCTACTTCATGGCCAAGCGCATCATCAAGTTGATCAACGCCGTCGGCGAAACGGTCAATAACGACCCCGATGTCAACAAGTTCATGAAGGTCGTGTTCGTGCCGAACTTCAACGTCCAGAATGCGCACCTCATCTACCCCGCGGCGAACCTGTCGGAGCAGATCTCGACCGCGGGCAAGGAGGCGTCGGGCACCGGGAACATGAAGTTCATGATGAACGGCGCCCTGACCATCGGGACGCTCGACGGCGCCAACGTGGAGATCCGCGAGGAGGCCGGGCCGGAGAACTTCTTCCTCTTCGGCCTGACGGAATCCGAGGTCGAACAAGTCAAGCGCGACGGGTACCGCCCCACCGACTACATCGACGACAACGACGAGTTGAAGGCCGTGCTGGGCCTGATCTCCTCGGGACAGTTCTCCCACGGCGACACCGAGGTGTTCCGCCCACTGGTGGACAACCTCTTCCACGACGATCCCTTCCTCGTCCTGGCCGACTACAAGTCCTATGTGGACTGCCAGGACGAGGTCGCTGCAGCGTGGCAGGACCGGGACACCTGGTCGCGAATGTCCATTCTCAATGCCGCACGCAGCGGGAAGTTCTCGTCGGACCGCGCCATCACCGAGTACTGCGACGACATCTGGAACGTGGGCCCCGTGACCGTCGAGGTCTGACGGTCAGGACCAGACCGGCGCAAGCCCGGAGTAATGCACTCCGGGCTTGCCGTCCACGGTCACGAAGTCGGTTCCGGTGTCCCAGGTCGTGCCCGCGATCGCGCGCATCATCCTTGCTCAGCAGGCAACGGCGCACCAGCTAGTGCAGATCCGGCCTGCGGCTGTCCAGCCAAGCTGTCCACCACGAACCGCTGGTCGGGGCAGTAGTAGTTGATGCCTGCCGAGAGGAACTGATAGATCTGCTGCTCGGAGGTGCCACGCTTCAGATTCGTCTTGAGAAATACCGCGGCCTCGGCGGCGTCGGCGTCCAGCCCGGTGCGCAGGCGCTTGCACTGGATCTTGCCGATCCAGGCGTTGAAGTCCTTCGGGCCATAGATGCCGTACACGTGGAGCTCGTTGGCGAAATCAGTGTCCGGATCGGCGTGCGCCAGCCCCGCCGCGGACGCAGCCAGCGAAAACGCGGCGATTGCAGTAGCGAGTCCAGTCCGCACCAGGGCCTTCACACCGGCGATCCTATCCTCAATCTCAGGTGTTGCCGGGTCAGGCCGGACGCCCGGGTGCCCTGCCGGGCGCAAGGCGATCGTCACCCTACGCACTGCCTGCAACGAATTCGGGAGGCCCGAGCTTCGACATCGGGGGCGGTCATGCCTCTCAGCTGCCCAAAGGTCGAAGTCGAGGCTGCCTGATGACCGACTGCACGTGTCCGTTGGCCCCGCGTTCGCGCACATTACCGACGGCTTGGCGCACCGAGGGTTCAGCTGTGAAGTAGCGTGGTTATGCCCGCTAAGCATTTAACCGCAGCCAACGCTGGAGCCATCAAAATGACCTTGATCAAGTCCACTCTGTCCGCCGTCGCGGTCGCGGCCGGTCTGTCCGTAGCCGTGCTTGGCGTGGGCTCAGCGGTGGCGAGCGCCGATCCGCCTCCGCCAGCACCAGTCCAGGGTGAAGTCCCACCGCCCAACGCGCCGCGTAAGACGGCCGAATTCTGGGACGGTGAGCCCGTGGTGTGGACCTCCATGTGGGGCGGACGATGGGGCGTCTGGAAGAACGGCCAGTTCCTCACGCTGTCGTCGAACATCATCACCAATGGCGGCTAGCACCAAGGAAAGCGCTGTGTTCGGCGTTCACGCGATCAAGGGGCGCTGATCGTCACACGACGGTAAGACGCGTCATCCTTGCTCGGCGGGAAGCGGTGCGCCCGCGGGCGCGGATCCGGCCTGCGGCTGTCCGGCCAAGCTGTCCACGACGGGCCGCTGGTCGGGGCAGTAGTAGTTGATGCCTGCCGAGAGGAACTGGTAGATCTGTTGCTCAGAGGTCCCCCTGGCAAGGTTCGTCTTCAGAAAGACCGCCGCCTCGGCGGCGTTGGCGTCCAGTCCCGTGCGCAGGCGCTTGCACTGGATCTTGCCGATCCAGGCGTTGAAGTCCTTCGGGCCATAGATGCCGTACACGTGGAGCTCGTTGGCGAAATCAGTGTCCGGATCGGCATGCGCCAGCCCCGCCGCGGACGCGGCCAGCGAAAAGGCGGCAAGTGCCGCAGCGAGCCCAGTCCGCGTGAACGCCTTCATTACCGGATCCTATCGTCGATCTGAAAGATGTTGTGCGAGTAGGTCAACCCGGGTTGACTGGACGACACCGTGGAGCGGTTGTGCGTGACGTCACGCCCATTGCGTCGTTTGGCTACGCGTTGTGGTTATCCACAATACAGTTATATAGGCTAATCTCTCATTTCAATCTCAGATAGCCAGCTCGGGTAGGGGTTATGACCAAGTTGTTGCGCAGAGCGTGGATCCCGATCGTGATCATCATCGTGATCGTGATCGCCGGATTCACCGTGCATCGCGTCCGCAGCTTCTTTGGTGCCGACGGCATCTTGGTCACGCCCAAGAACTTTGCAGACGACGCCGAGCCCTTCAACCCGAAGGTCGTCAAATACGAGATCTTCGGCACCGGGGCCACTGCGGACATCAACTACCTCGACCTAAACTCCAAGCCGGTGCGGGTGGACGGCGCCACCCTCCCGTGGTCGCTGACACTGAGCACCACGGCACCGTCGGTGCTGCCCAACGTCGTCGCGCAGGGCGACGGTAGCTCGATCACCTGCCGTATCACCGTCGACGACGAGGTCAAGGACGAGAGGACCACCAACGGCGTCAGCGCCCAGACTTTCTGCCTGGTGAAGAACGCATGACTCCCCCCAACCACAGCACCACCGATGAGATTCCGACCGCGGCACACTCGGCGCCGCCCGTCCGGCATCGTCTGCCGCGGTTGATTCGCACCCTCGCCCTTCCGGTCATCATCGTGTGGATCGCCATCATCGCCGTGATGAACATTCCCCAGATCACGCCGCAACTCGAGGAAGTCGGAAAGCTCCGCTCGGTCTCGATGAGCCCCAGCGACGCGCCGTCGGTGATCTCGATGCAGCACATCGGCTCCACGTTCAAGGAGTTCAAGTCCAACAGCTCGGTGATGATCGTGCTGGAGGGCCAGGACAAGCTCGGCCAGGAATCCCACGATTACTACGACGAGCTGGTCAAGAAGCTCGAAGCCGACACCGTCCACGTCGAACACGTCAACGACATGTGGAGCGATCCGCTGACTGCGGCAGGCTCGCAGAGCAACGACGGCAAGGCCATGTACTTCCAGGTGTACCTCGCGGGCAACCAGGGCGAGGCGCTGGCCAACGACTCCGTCGAGGCCGTGCAGAAGATCCTCCAGGCCTTGACCCCACCGGACGGGGTCAAGGCCTACGTGACGGGGCCCGCCGCGCTCGCCGCCGATCAGCACATAGCCAGCGACGACAGCATGCAGCTCATCGAGGCGGTGACGTTCACCGTCATCATCGTCATGCTGCTGCTGGTCTACCGATCGCTCATCACCGTGCTGATCGTGCTGGTCATGGTGGTGCTCGAACTGGCCGCGGCCCGCGGCATCGTCGCCTTCCTCGGCTTCCACGAGATCATCGGGCTCTCCACCTTCGCGACCAACCTGCTGGTGACCCTGGCGATAGCCGCCGCAACGGACTACGCCATCTTCCTGCTCGGTCGATACCAGGAAGCCCGAAGTATGGGCGAGACCAGGGAAGACGCTTACTTCACGATGTTCAACGGCACCGCGCACGTCGTGCTGGGCTCTGGCCTGACGATTGCGGGTGCCACGTTCTGCCTGAGCTTCACCAGGTTGCCCTACTTCCAGACGCTCGGCGTTCCGCTGGCCATCGGCATGGTCACCGTCGTTCTCTGTGCGTTGACCCTCGGACCCGCGGTCGTCACGATTGCCAGCAAGTTCGGTCTGCTCGAGCCCAAACGGGCGCTCCGTACCCGGGGTTGGCGCAAGATCGGCGCACTGGTCGTGCGCTGGCCCGGCCCGATCCTGGTGGCCACGATCGCGCTGTCGCTGGTCGGCCTGCTCACCCTGCCCGGGTACAAGACCGACTACAACGATCGCCACTACCTGCCCGAGTCCCTGCCCGCAAACGAGGGCTACGCCGCGGCGGATCGCCACTTCTCCCAGGCCCGGATGAACCCCGAGCTGATGATGATCGAAAGCGATCACGATCTCCGAAACTCAGCCGACTTCCTGGTCATCGACAAGATCGCGAAGGCGGTGTTCCGGACCCCGGGCATCGGTCGGGTCCAGGCCATCACCCGGCCGCTGGGGACGCCGATCGAGCACACCTCGATCCCCTTCCAGATCAGCATGCAGGGCACCACCCAGCAGATGAACCTGAAGTATCAGCAGGATTCGTTCGCCAGCATGCTCAAGCAGGCCGACGAGATGCAGGGCATGATCGAGAATCTCGAGCACATGCTGGTGCTGATGAAGCAGCTCAACGACGTGACGCACGACCTGACGACGAAGACCAAGGAAACGGTCGCCACCACCAACGAACTGCGCGACAGCATCGCGAACTTCGACGACTTCTTCCGGCCGATCCGCTCCTACCTGTACTGGGAACCGCATTGCTACGACATCCCGCTGTGCTGGGCGACGCGGTCGATCTTCGACACCTTGGACGGCATCGACGCGCTCAGTGATCAACTCAGCGGCCTCGTCGTGAACCTGGATGCGCTGGACAAGTTGATGCCTCAGTTGAGTGCGTCTCTGCCGCCGATGCTGGCGACCATGAAGTCGATGAAGACCATGATGCTGACGATGTATCAGACTCAAAAGGGCATGTCGGACCAGATGGCGGCGATGCAGGAGAACTCGTCGGCGATGGGCGAGGCCTTCGACGCCTCGAAGAACGACGACTCCTTCTACCTTCCGCCCGAGATATTCAACAACGCCGAGTTCAAGAAGGGCATGAAGAACTTCATCTCGCCCGACGGACACTCGGTGCGGTTCATCATCAGCCACGAGGGCGATCCGATGAGCGCAGAGGGCATCTCACACATCGACGCGATCAAGCAAGCGGCGCAGGAAGCCATCAAGGGCACGCCGCTGGAGGGTTCCAAGATCTATCTTGCGGGGACCGCGGCGACCTTCAAGGACATGGCCGACGGGAACGCGTACGACCTGATCATCGCGGGCATCTCATCGCTGGCCCTGATCTTCATCATCATGTTGCTCATCACTCGGGCCGTCGTCGCGTCCGCGGTGATCGTGGGCACGGTGGTGTTGTCCCTCGGCGCCTCGTTCGGCCTGTCGGTGCTCATCTGGCAGCACATCCTGGCCACCCCGCTGCACTGGATGGTGATGGCGATGTCCGTCATCATCTTGTTGGCGGTCGGCGCGGACTACAACCTGCTCCTGGTGTCTCGGTTCAAGGAGGAGATACACGCAGGCCTCAACACGGGCATCATCAGATCGATGGGCGGCACCGGGTCCGTGGTGACTTCCGCGGGACTGGTCTTCGCCTTCACCATGATGTCGATGGCGGTGAGTAGCCTCACGGTCATCGGGCAGGTAGGGACCACCATCGGCCTGGGCCTGCTGTTCGACACGTTGGTGGTCCGGTCGTTCATGACGCCTGCCATCGCCGCGATGCTCGGTAGGTGGTTCTGGTGGCCGACGCACGTGCGGCAGCGACCCAAGCCCGAACCTTGGCCGAGCCCGGCCAGGGTATCCAATCCAGCCCCGACAGCCTGAGGAGACATTGATGATGAAGGGCCTGCGCAACATCGCGCTCCGTAGCGGTCTGACGGCCGCCGCACTTGGAGTCGCCGCAACGACGATGGCCGGCACGGCGGCGGCCGATGCGACGGATGACTTCCCGATCCCCCACCGGATGATCATCACGACGTGTGACACCGAGCAGTACATGGCTGCCGCCAGGGACACCAGCCCGGTGTACTTCGAGCGGTACATGATCGACAGGAGCAACCGCCCTGGCGACGTCCAGCAGCAGGCCTTCGACCGCATCCACTGGTTCTTCTCGCTGGACCCCGTCGCTCGCCGCCAGTACTCCGAGGACACCGCCACCAACGTCTACTACGAGAACGTGGCCACCCACTGGGGCAACTGGGCCAAGCTCTTCTTCAACAACAAGGGCGTCGTCGCCAAGGCCACCGACGTGTGCATGAACTACGCCCCCGGCGACATGTCCGTCTGGGATTGGCCCGTCGCCCGGTAGTCACCACATCGAAGAATGGCCGCCGAGTGTCACACTCGGCGGCCATTGTTCGCATCAACCCCTAGTGCAGCGGCCGACGCCTGCGACCCATGAAGACGGCCAGGGCGACGGCGCCGATGCTCAGTACGCCGCACGCCACGGCGACTGCAATCAGGTATACGTCGCGCTTGTTCATGTCCCCCGGCGACTCCTCCGAGGCGAGCGTCAGCTGGTAGTCACCGGGCAGCGGCCCAGGCCGCGGATCGTCTAGGCCCGGGAACTGTTGGGTCTTGTGCACTTCGAAGCTGCGTTCGCCGGCCGGGGTCTGCGTCCACTCGCCCCACGCGGGCGTCACGCCGTCGAGGAGCACCTTCTGCTCGCCGTACTGCCGGTCGGGACCGACGTCGACGATCTTCGACACCCGGAAGGGCTGATAGGTGGCGTCTGGATAGCGCACCTGAACGGGAACGTTCGCGTAGTTCAACAGCCGCGGCGGAGGTGGTGGCAGCGGCTGGCCCACACCCGGTAGGTAGCCGCCTCCGAAGAAGCTGCCCACTGCGACGTCGAGCGCCTGGTTGACCGGGTTGGTGACCAAGGCGGTGAAGTTGTAAGCGGCGTACTGGGGAACTTCGAGGAGGACCCTCGCCAGCGGCGGGATCCACACCACGCGAGGTGCGTTTCGATAGATGTAGACGATGCGTACCGGGTCGCGGTACGGGTTGCTCAGCACCGGGCGGTAGTACCGGTCGTACTCGACCCAGTCCGGTCGCCACTGACGCACGTTGCGGTCCCAGTTACCTGCCAGCCGTACCTGATCGTCGTCGCGCCTGTCGTTACCCACGTCGAGCGGACCCCGGTCGCGGCTCGGCAGGTCGATGATGCGGGAGATATTCGCAATCTCCTGCTTGGGCGCCTCGGGGGGCTTCTCCTCGACGATCTTGGCGGCCTTGGCGATCTGGACGTCGGCGGCGGGTGCCTCGAGCTTCTGGGGGGCGACCTTCGCGATCACCTTCGGCGTCACCTCTGCGGCCTCTGCGGGTGATGACTCGGCCGACGAGCGGACGCTCTCGCTGCTGTTTCTCGCTGACTGCGACGAGGATGGCTCGCTCGTCGGGGTAGGCGAGCTACCGTCCGCACCCGACGTGTCGCGGGTGCCCGACGTCGGGGGCGCCAGCTCGGCCGACGGCTGTACGGATGTCGCAGGCGTTTCAAACGGCGATTCGAACGGCGATTGAGGTTCGCTCGTGGTCGCCGGATCGGGCGTCGTGGCAGTCGATGTCGTCGACGTCACAGGAGGCGACGAGATGGGCGGCGCGGTCGTGGGCGCTGCGGGGCTGGTTGACGTGGTGACCGGTTCTGTGGTCGGCGCGACGGGCTCGGCAGCACGCGTCCGTGTCGGCGCCTCGACGGTCTGTTCGACCGTGGGAGTGGCGACGGGGGCCGGCGTCTCGACGGTCTGCTGCACCGTGGGCACCCCGACGGGGGACGGGATCTCGGCCGCCGTGGTGTTTTCGACGGGCGGCTGGGTTGCCGCGACGGTCGGCTCCGGCGCGATCGTCGTCGTGGGGACGACTGGTTCGTCACCCGGCTTGGCAAAGGCGGGCGCGACGCCACCCGTGAGCGCGCTTAGAGAGATGACAATGCCCGATGCCAGAACGGCGCACGCGGTTCGTCTACGACAAATCTTCACTGGTGCACCCATCGTGCAGCCACTCCTTCGTTCTCTCCCCCGACACTGGTCGCGGACCAGCGGCCTCACGGTGTCCAAACCCCAATTCCTTCACAAGGAACATCGGCAGGTGAATCAATTCGTTACACCCGCGGAGGGGCCGGTGGCACGGCGGCCAGCAGGGCGCGGGCGTACTGGTGCTCCGGTGACATGTCCCCCAACGCCTAATCAGGCAAACTCTGGCCGGACGTCGGGCAGCGTGCGACGGCGTCTCGCCATGCTCGCCAGTTCATGCTGCTGCGCGCAGACACGGCAGTTGAGGGGCGGTTACCGGACCCGCGGGACATCGGCCGGCAGCTCGCGGGCGCCGTCGCCATCGGTAGTTCTCACCGTTTACGCGCAAACGTTCCCTACCGCCGCCCGTGCCCCTATGCTGGCTATCGATTTGCGGCACCGTCGCCGCGGAGACGTTCAGCTAGGGGGGCTCGACCAGTGGGCAAGCATCACAAGACTGCATCGAGGAAGTGGGGACCTTACGTCACCACGGGGATCGCCCTGGAAGCGGCAGCACTGTTCGCGTTCACCTACGCGACGGACAGTCACGTCGCACTCAATCCTCTGCTGGCGGCCACGACCGCGGTATTCGTCGACGGCACGAAGTCACTCACCGGTCACGAGAAGGGCATTTCGCCGTATCGGATGACGGACGCTCTGCTGGGCACGTACGACCAAACGCCGACCATCGTCGACACCGACAACAGCGGCCCCAACAAATTCGTGATCTACCCACGAAGCGTCGGCCCCCTGACCGGATTCGGTGATCCGACCTACGACGTGTCCGAAGGCATTGCTACCGCCAACACCGTGCAGGCGATCCGCGATGCCCGCAAGGCCAACCCCACCGACAAGATCATCGTGGTCGGGTACTCGCAGGGTGCGGGCGGGGTGGCCGAGGCCATCGGGCAGTTGGAGGCTGACAGTGCCTTCGATACGTCCAATATCGACTTCGTCCTGGCCGCGAACCCGCGCCGTAACGACGGGGGCATTCTGACTCGCTTCCCCGCCGGGGTCTACGTGCCGATCGTCGGCGTGACGTTCGGGGGCGGCACGTCGCCGCAGACCAGCAACGTCCTGCAGATCACCAAGCAGTACGACGGCGTGGCCGACGCACCGAAATATCTCTTCAACGTGGTCGCGGATCTCAATGCTGCCCTCGGTTACGTCTACCTGCACGGTGGCTACTACGAGACGGTCGATCCCACCGATGTGCCCAACATCGATCCCGTCACCGGACAACCCGATCGAATCGTCTCGACCAGCACGAACGCCGCCGGCGGCACGATCACTGACGTATTGGTCAAGGCACCCGTCGGGGGACTGCCTCTGACCATGCCGCTGCTACAACTCGGGGTGCCGAGAGCCGTCATCGAGGCCATCGACCCATTCCTGCGGGCCGTCATCGAGACCGCGTACGACCGGCCCGACGGACCAGGTACGTACCCGACCGAGCCCGTTCCATCCCAACTCGCGCCACCGGTGACGCACTGGCTTCCCGACGCCCGTTCCGTGGCCGTGGGTGCCGCGCAGACCGGTCAGGACCTGCTGCATCTGGTCATTCCGGCGAAACCCGTTGCCGCCAAGGACGTGGGCAATCGGAGCGCACCCGTCGCCGACCAACTGGACGTAGCAGCCGACACCGGATCCTCGCTCACGCCGAACCCATCCGTGGTCCCCAAGGCGACCCCGTTGAAGTTCGAGCCGCCGCGCGCCTCTAAAGGCGGCTGGAAGCCCGGTGACCTGCTGCGCCACGTGATCACGCCGACGTCGGTGGCAGACCACTCATCGCAGGGTGCGACGACCACCCCCACACCGCAGTCCCTCCCCGCGTCGACCGAGGATTCGTCCGACCCATCGGCCGACGCGACTCGCGAATCGACCGGCGCGGCCACGCCGTAGCGGTCGCCGCAGTCAGGCGTCCATTCGGTCGCGCATCGCCAGGTGCGTCGGCTGCCGGTCCCGTTCGATGTGGGCATAGGCCACCGACTCGGCGACGCGCTCGTTTCCGGACGCGATAGCGTCGCGCAGCAGCACGTGATCGTGGAACGCCTCATCGGCGGGCAGTCCGCTGGTGAGGAAGAACAGCCAGGTGATGCGGCCGGAGATCGACTGCATCAACCTGACCATCAGCTCGTTCGACGACGTCTGCACGACGGCCTCGTGAAACGCGGTGCTAGTTCTGGCGATGGCGTACGCGTCACCACCGGCCACCGTCCGCTGCGCCTCGTCCAGTGTGCGGTTCAACGCGTCCATCGGACCACCGAGCGAAACCTGCCGCGCCGCGTACCGGGCCGCCCCGGCCTCCAGGGAGAGCCGAACGTCGAACAGGTCGTCGATGGTCTTGGCGTCCCAACCCGTCACCACCGCGCCCCGCCGCGGACGGGAGTGCACGAAGCCATCCCGTTCCAGCCAGGGCACCGCTTCCCGAAGAGGAACGCGGGACACGTTCAGTTCCTCCCCGATCCGTTGTTCGGGCAACCTGCTGCCCTGTGGGTACTGACCGAGGATGATCCGCTCCCGAACCGTGGAGTAGATGTAATGGGAGAGCGACAGCCGATCGTCAGCCGCCGGGGCGGGCGGAGCGACGGGGGCATTCAGTGCCGCTCCCCCGTCCGGATCCACTGTGGTCATCTCCCGGGTCGCTCCGCTCCTGCGGTCGGTATGGTCACCCCGAGATGCCGAGCAGCGAGAAGTTCAACTCGTTGGCGCCGATGTTCTGGCTCTCCGGCACTCCGGTGAGCCACTTCTGCGCGAGCACCCAGTCCTTGTTGTAGGACAGGTTGAGGAAGCAGCCGGTCTTGCCGTAGAGGTCGCCGGCCTTGACGTAGGTCGCGGTGTCGCCGGTGCCCAGCGCCTGGTCCAGCAGTCCGTTGACCTCCTTGGACTCACAGCCGAAGTAGTTGATGCCGCCGGAGGCATCCCAGAAGACGTGGCCCCACATGTAGGGGTCGCCACCATCGGGACCGTTGTTGCCGTCGATGAACGCGTCGGGTCCAGTGGGCGGGTCGTTGATCCACCCGAACACCGTCGAGGTGTCGTAGCCCTGAGCCGACGCGGTGAGCCCGTCGGTCTGCAGGTTCGCCACGACGATGTTGGCCATGGACTGCGCATTGACGTTGCCGTTGGCGTAGCCGATCACCAATTTCTTGGGCGCGTTGGCAGGCAGTGCCGCCACGTAACCCTTGAGGGCGCTGGCGTCGAAGGAGATCGCCTGCTTGTCTTGGACACCGGACCCGCCGGAGATCATGCCCTTCGCGTACATGGTGGTGGCCACCTCGGACCGCTTGCCGAGGACCTGATCCACCAGCGTGGCCTGATCGATCGACTTGAGGAACGCGACCCTGGCGTCGGCCGTCTTGAAGAAGTCGTGGCTGGGGTTCACCGTCACCAGCGCCCCCTGCAGGGTGGGCAGGAAGTAGTTCGACATGTTTGCCGCGTCGGCGTACTTGGCCAGGCTGGACGACGGCAACGCGGCGACGATGGTGTCGACGGTGCCGTTGTCGAAGGCTAGCTCGAGCGCCGATTCGTCTGTGTAGACGGGCAATTCGATCTTCTTGAACGGCGACTTGGGGCCCCAGTACCCGTCGTACTGGGTCATTTCGTACTTGACCCCGGTCTGCGCGGTGGTCAGCTGGTAGGGCCCGGTTCCCAAATCATGGGAGGAGAGGTAGGTCTGGGCGTCGTCGGAGCCGGCGTTGGCCTTCAGCCCCTCCGGCGATTCCATTTTCGGACCGAACGGTGAGGCGAGGTAGCTCAGGAACGCGGTGTTCGGCTTGGTGAGGGTGATCACCGCGGTGTAGTCGTCGGGCGTCGCCACGCTCTTGACGGCTTCGACCATGTAGGAGGCGCCACCTTTGACCGCGATGCGCCGCTTGAACGCGACGTCGACCGCGGCGGCGGTGAACGGGGTTCCGTCGTGGAATGTCACGCCCTTTCGGAGGTGGAAAGTGTACACGTCGTTGGTCGCGTTGACCTCCCACTTTTCGGCCAGTCGCGGGGCGATCTCGACGGTATCGGTGTTGTTCTTGTACTGGACCAGGCCCTCGTAGGCATTGATCATGATCGCGGTGCCGTTGTTGGCGTAGTAGATGTCGGGGTCCGGCGGCTGGCCGATGTCGCCGAGCAAGCCGACGGTCAGGGTGCCGTCGGTGGGGGCCGCGCCACCACCACCCCCCGACGAGTTCGGAGTGCCCGAGCTACAGCCGGAGATCGCGAGGATCAGCGTGGCGCCGACGGCGGCGCCCATCCGCATTCTTCTGGTTGACATGGCGAAACTCTTTCTCTCGGTGGTCATTCGGCGACAACTCTCGGGTCGGCGAGGGCCTGCAGGAGGTCGACGACGACGTTGGACAGGACGTAGATCGCTCCCAGCACCAGCGTCACCCCGGCGATCGCCGGGAAGTCTGCGACCGGGATGGACGCGGCGAGGTAATTACCGATGCCGGGCCAGGAGAAGACCTGTTCGACGACCACGACGCCGGCGAACATGAATCCGAGCTGCAGTCCGGCCATCGAGAGCGCAGGGCCGATGGCGTTTCGGACGACGTGGTGGAGGACCACCTGCGTTTCACTCAGCCCCTTCGAGCGGGCCGTTCGGACGTAGTCGACGCCGAGGACACCCTGCAGCGACGACCGGAACACCCGGCCGATCGCCACCGCGGGCGCAATCGACAGCACAACCGCGGGTAGCAGGAGGTGTTGCAGGGCGTCGGCGAACGCATCGGTCTGACCGTGCAGCACCGTGTCGAGCAGTTGCATGCCGAACGGGCCGGGGTCCTGGAAGTCGCCGACCCCCCTGGCGGGCAACCAACCGAGCTGGCCGAAGAAGACGATGATGCCGACCAGCGCCAGGAGGAAGGGCGGCGCGGTGGCCAGTAGCAAAAGGACTCCACGGCCGACGGAGGCGCCCGGCCAGCGCAGGGCACCCGAGAGGGCGTACAACGCCGCCAACGCGAGCGCGACGAGGAACGCCGCGGTGACGAGCTCGGCGGTGGCGGGAAGGTAGGTGGCGATGTCCGCGGTCACGGGTTGCCGGGTGCGCAGCGACCGACCGAGGTCGCCGGTGAAGATCCCACCGATGAACCGCGCGAACTGTTCGAGCATCGGATCGTTCAGCCCTAGCCGCTGCCGCTCCGTGGCGACCATCTCGTTGGAGGCGTTGGCTCCGACGTAGGCCCGGGCAGGGTCACCGGGCGACACCGATTGCAGCAGGAAGATGACGAAGGAGAGGATCAGAAGGATCAGTACGGCGGTCGACAGCCTGCGGATGAGGAAGGACGTCATCGTTACCTCCGCACCGGTAGGAGGCTGCGGATGGCGTCGCCGCCGAGGTTTGCGATCAGGGTCAGCAGCAGCACCGCAAGGCCGGGGATACCGGGCACCCACCACTGGCTCAGCAGCTGACTCAGCGTGCGGGCGGTGTCGGCGCCGAGCTCGGGAGCGGGTGCCTGCTGGCCGAGTCCGAGGAATGACAACGCCGCAAGCAGCAGCACGACGTTGCCGATGTCGAGGCTGGCGGTGATGATCGCGGTCGGCACGACGCCGGGCAGCAGGTGGCGCGTCAGGATGCGGGTCCGGCTGACCTTGGCCAGCTTGGCGGCCTCGACGTAGGGTCTGGCGGCCAGAGCCTTGACCTCTCCGCGCACGATGCGTGCGTAATAGGGCCACCAGACCAGGGCGACTCCGATGAGGGTGTTGGAGAGCCCGGAGCCCAGTGCGGCGACGATCGCGATGGCCACCAGGGCTCCTGGCAGGGCCAGGAAGAGGTCGGTGATCCTCATGAGCAGCAGGGAGTCGACCCAGCCCCCGGTCGCACCGGCAATCAGGCCGATGGTGCCACCGATGAGCAAGCCACTGGCCACCACGACCAGCGCGCTCAGCCAGCTCACCTGAATACCGATCAGGGTGCGGGACAATAGGTCTCGACCGATTCCATCCGTACCGAACAGGTGTCCGGGGCTCAACGGAGGCAGGTTGAGGGCACCTACGGGCTGGATCGGGTCGTACGGTGCGAGCACTCGGGCGAAGAGGGCGAGGAGGGTCACGGCGACGAGCAGTCCCACCAGAACCCACGCCACTGGCCGGGTCAGGTGCGCACCACCGACGGCGACGGGGCGTGAACGCCAGCGGGGTACCAGCGTCGCTCGGCCCAATCCCGGGTCGCTTCGCTCCTGCCCGCCGATCATGACGCGATCTCCGGTACCGCGGCGAGCAGGGTGCGGGTATAGGGCTCGCGGGGATCGGAGACCACCTGTTCGGCGAGTCCGAGCTCGACGATTCGGCCGGACTGCATCACGGCGATGCGATCGCCCATCAGTCGCGCGACGGCCAGGTCGTGGGTGACGAACAGGACGGTCATCCCGATCTTTGCCCTGAGGTCGCGGATGAGGGCCAGCACGCTCTTGGCCAGAGACGCATCCAGTGCGCTGGTCGGCTCGTCGCACAGCAATACCGACGGCGGGATCATCGTCGCGCGCGCCAGGCCGACGCGCTGACGCTGTCCGCCGGAGAGCTCACCGGGCCGGGCCTTGGCCACCTCGGGCGCCAGGTCGACCGCGGCCAGCGCCTCGATCACCCGGTTGCGCACCTCGCCACGCGACAACTTGAGTGGGCGCAACCGCTCCCCGAGTGTTTCGCCGACGCTGAGCCAGGGGGTCAATGACGAGCCCGCGTCCTGGAAGACCATCTGCGGGTCACCGTCGCCGGCCAGCGCGACCGAGCCCGAGGTCGGCCGTTCCAATCCCGCGACGATGCGCAGCAGCGTCGACTTGCCCGATCCGCTCTCCCCGACGATCGCCAGCGCCTCCCCTGCCGCGATCTCGAGATCGACACCGTCGACGGCCGCTATCTCGCGGGAGCCGCGTCGGACGCCGAACGTCTTTCGCAGCTCGCGGATGGTGACCGCGGGTTCGATTGGCGCCGAACGCGAATCGGTGGTCGCGAATCGCTCGTCGCGGGGCATCTTCAGCGTCAGTCGCGACGCCAGCAGCGAGTGCGTGTACTCGTGCTGCGGAGCCCGCACGACGTCCGCGGCCGTGCCGATCTCGACCAGTTCACCGTGATGGAGTACCGCGAGGCGGTCGGCGATCTGGTCCGCGACGCCGAGGTCATGGGTGATCAACAACACGGAGCAACCGAAGTCGTCGCGCAACTCGCGCAGCAGATCCAACAGCTGCGCCTGCACGGTCACGTCGAGCGCGGTGGTGGGCTCGTCGGCAACGATCAGGCGCGGACGTACCGTCTTCGCGTCGCTGCGCTCGTCCTTGTCCGCCACCGCGATGGCCGCCATCACCCGTTGCCGCAGTCCACCCGAAAGTTGGTGGGGATACACGCGTAGGCGAAGCTCGGCGTCGCGGACCCCCACGGTCTCGAGTAGCCGCACCGACTCGGCGTCGTCGTGGGTGCACTCGCCGATCTGTCTGCCGATCCTCATCGTCGGGTTCAGCGACGTCATCGGGTCCTGGAAGATCGCGCCGAGCACCTCCCGCCGCACCCGTCGCAGTTCGTCGCGGCGGGCGTGGAGCAGGTCCACGCCGTCGACGGTGACCCGTCCCTCCGTCACGGGATGCGATTCAGGAGGAAGCAGCCCGAGCAGGCTGAGCGCGAGAACACTCTTGCCGGAGCCGGATTCGCCCACCAAGCCCAGGATCTCACCTGGCTGAATGTGCAGGTCGACGTGCTTCAGAACCTGGCTTCGGACCCCGTTGCGCACCAGCGACAGGGAGAAGTCGTCGACGACTGCGACCGGGCTTGGCGTGGGCTCACTCACCGAAACGACTCCGGTGACTCGACGACGGCGCGATGAATCTCGCGCGGCGTAGTCAGCCAGACACCCTCGCTGGCGGCGATGCGCTCGAGTGCTTGACCGATCGCCCGCAGCCGGAAGGGGACGCCGCTGATGAACGAGTGCAGCACGACACTCATCACCAACGGGGTGTGCTCTGCCGCGGTGTGGAGTTCGGTGAACTCGTCGACGATCATGTCGGCGAAGTCGCGGGCGGATACGCTGCGGCCCACCATCGTCGACGAGTCGTTGAGTTCCGCGGCGTACGGGATCGCCAGCAGCGGGCCGGATTCGGTGCTCAGCCAGACGGGCTGGTCGTCCAAGCGCAGATCGAGCAGGTACCGGTATCCAGTCGCGACCAACAGGTTCAATGTGTCGGGGGTGTGGCTGAGCCACGGGCTGGACCATCCGCCGGGTGAACTGCCCTCCTGGTGGCGGATGCGGTCCGCTACGTCAGCCAGGTAGGCCCGCTCGGCTTCGGGTGTCATCCCGGACAGCGTGTCCGAGTTGGAGCGGCCGTGCCCGACGATCTCGGCCGAGGTGGCGCGGGCGGCCTCCATGACGGCGGGTGCCTCGTCGTACACATCGGTGTTCAGCAGCACGGTGGGCGGAATACCAAGGCGCCGTAGCAGTTCGAACAGGCGGAAGGCGCCGACGCGATTTCCGTAGTCTCGCCAGGCGGTGTTCACCAGATCGGGCGTGGGCACGTCGGCAAGCACGTCCTCGGTGCGGCCGTCGCCGAAGCGGTAGGACTCGACACCGACGCACACGACGATCGCAAGCCTGGCGCCGTTGGGCCAGGTGCCGCCCGGGCGAGTGGGAAGCGCGCTGTATCGGTAGCTGGCGGGGTTGGTCATGACGTGACCCAACGACTGAAGCCAACGTTGGTGGCGGCGGCCCTGCGCACGATGTGCTGATAGGCCGGGAACAGTGCATCGGCGTCGGCCCGCGCCGCCTGGATCGCGGGCAGTTTCGCGGCGAACACCTCGCGCGCCTCGTCGAGCAGGGCGGTCTCGTCGACGCTGGTGACGTGGCCGCGTTCGGCGACCACGCGACCCGCCACCATGGTCAGTACGACGTCTCCGCCATCCTCGCAGTGCACCAGTTGCTCCCGCAGGTCGTTGAGTGGCGTGAAGGCGATCGTGTGCAGGTCTATCAGCGCCAGGTCGGCGAGCATGCCCGGTGCCACCGCACCGAGATCGTCGGGACGCCGTGTCGCGCGGGCACCCCCGGACCACAAAGCGGTGAGAACCTCTGCGGCCGTTGGCCAGTCATCGCTGTCGAGCCCTGCGACGTTGTGGATCAGGCCGGCGGTCTTCGCCACGGTCCACACGTTGACGGAGTCGTCGCAGATCGCCTCGTCCGTACCGAGAGCCACCGGGATGCCGTGCGCGAGCATCGCCCGCCACGGCAGGACGCCGCTGCCGAGTCGCAGGTTGCTGACGGGGTTGTGCACCACCGTCGAACCGGCTTCGGCGATGGTGGCCATGTCCTCGTCGTCGACCCAGACGGCGTGGATCACGTTCGTGTGCGGTTTGAGAAGGCCTGCAGCCGCGGTGTATTGGACGAGTGAGCGGCCCGCGAACCGGGATTGCTCGGTCATCAGGGTGCGCTGAACCTTGGTCTCGAGCATGTGGGCGTACAGCGGGAGTCCGTGGCGTTCGGCGAGATCGTCCAGCGCGGCGAAGTAGTCGAGGCTGACGCGCTGCGGTGCGGAGATCGAGACGGCGGCGCGGATCCGGTCGTCGGCCGCCCCGTGCCAGGTGCCGATCAGATGGTCGTAGGCCTCGAGCAACTGGGCGGCGGGCGCGGGGGGCGCCGCACCGAACGACTCCCGCATGTCGACGGCGAGGTCCTCGACGAAGGGCAGCTTGTCGGCCTCCGGCAGCTCCGGCTGGTCCAATGCGAGGAAGGCCCGAATCCCGCTGTCGCGGTAGGCCGACGCCACCGCGTCGATGATCTCGGGGTCGGGGAACGGCATCAGGAACGCGTCGTCCTGCACGCACGTGATACCGCGCTGCAGCATTTCGATGGCGCCCAGCATCGTCCGCAGATAGGCCTCCCGCGGGCGCGGCGCCAGGGCTGGGTCCGACGGCGACTCGAAGAGCATGAACAGCTCGAGCGGCAGGCTCGGAACCGAACCCTTGAGGTGGTTGGCGGGTGAGTGGAAATGCGCGTTGATCAAGCCGGGTACCAACAGGTGTCGATTGACACCGTCCACGATCCGCGCCGCGGGTGGAGCGGCGAGGTCGTCGCCGATCGCGCTGATCCGGTCGCCCTCGACCAGCACGTCCGTCGGACCGGTCATCGCGCTCGCCGACGCGGCGTCGTAGATCAGCACTCGACGGAACAACACACTCATGGCAGCTCCACGGCGGCAAAGGTGTTGGCGCGCGACGTGTTCAAGCCCATCGCCACCAGTCCGGCTGCGATGCCGACACCAGCCGCCACCCCGTCGACGACGGGTACGTCCAACACGCGCGACATCGGTGCGACGAGGTCGGCGAGGCCCGCGCAACCCAGAACGACCGCCTCGGCCCCGTCGGTCGCCATCGCCGCGCGGGCGGCCTCGGTGAAGGCGTCGAGGAGGTGACTCGAGCCGCCCATCAGGTCGGCAACGGGGACGTCCACGGCGACGACGGTGCAGCGGTGCTCCAACCCGAGCTCGCGGATCACACGAGCACTGTGGGCGATGGTGCGCGGGGGCATCGTGATCACGACGAAGCGATGCGCCACCAGGCAGGCGGTCTGCAGGGCGGCCTCGGTCATCCCGACGACGGGGCACGTGGCGACCTCGCGGGCCGCATGCACGCCGGTGTCGCCGAAGCAGGCGATGACGTACGCGTCGGTGTCCGCCTGGCGTGCGCGTACGAGGTCCAGCACGCCGACGGCGGCGATCGTCTCCTCGGCGTGGCTCTCGACGCTGGGTACGCCGACCGTCGGGTTGACGCCGGTGACCGTCACGTCCGCACTCGAGACCGCCTGTGCCGCAGCGGTGATGGTGTTGGTCAGGGCACCCGAGGTGTTCGGGTTGATCACGGTGATCCGCGTCATCGCGGCACCCCACCGACCGACGTGACGGCGGTTAGGAGTGCGCTGACGCCGGGTCCGCTGATCGCGATCCTGGCCACTCCGGCGCCGGCGCGGGCCGCGGCGTGTACATCGCCACTGCGGAGGTGCTCTGCCGCGAAGGCACCGCAGAACGCGTCTCCGGCGCCGGTGCTGTCGACCGGTTCGATGACGTCAGCGGCGATCAGGACGGGTTCGGGGTCGACACTGGACGCGACCAGGCAGCCCGCGTCCGCCAGCTTGATCACGACCGCCTGCGGGCCGAGCGCCAGGAAGGTCGCAGCAGCGGCATGCAGATCTGCCGTCTGCGCAAGAGCCGCGGCTTCGACTTCGCTGGGCAGAAATACGTCGCAGGCAGCCACGGCGTCGAGCACGTCGGCAACGTGGCCCGCGAGGTAGTCCTCCTGCGGATCGAAGTAGATCGTCGCCGCGGTACGGGTACGCAGCCACGCGGCCAGGTCGAGCTGGGCGTGCAGGGCCATCGCCGACAGCAGCACGCCGGAGGCGCTCAGCACGTCGTCCGAGACGTCCGTCGGGTGTACCGAGAGTGCCTCGAAGTGCTCCTCGCCGAGGACCAGGTCCCACACCCGACCGCCCGCGTCGTCATAGCGAATCACGTTGCGCACCATCGGAAGATCGCGCAGTGGTAGCGACTCGGGGTCGGTTCCGGCCACGCGGAGTGCGCCCAGCAGCGCAACCGGTGCGTCGGTGCCCAGAGGGGCGAGGATCGTGGGATTACCGCGCACCACCGTGGCGCCGAGCGCTGCGAAGAGGGCGTCACCACCGATGGATTCGACCCGCTCCCCGCGCGGGGACACGGCTTCGTCGACGGTGAGGTTGCCCACGCAGACCAGCTTCGGGGATTCACTCATCACGCGCCGCCGCGGCGTAGCTGCTCAGCCCGAGGTGGTAGCCGACCAGCTGGACGGCGAGGAGATAGAGCAACGGCGAGAGCGACTCCGGCACCGGCGGCATGGTGATGACCTGCGCACCGGACTCGTCGAAGGCCCGCTCCCCCTCTGTGGTCACGACGTACAGCCGGCCGTCCCAGCGCAGTGCGTCACGGCCGGTGTCGACGGCACGCGGCACCGAGGGTCCCGACGGTGCGATCAGGAACAGCGGCTCGCCCGCCTTCTGCGAGTTGTAGTGGTGGTACTCCTCGACCTGGATCTCGACCGCGTGCAGCGTCGTGCACTCCTTGACCTTGGCCGCGCCGACGATCGCGGACGCGAGATTCGGTCCGGCGCCCGAGAACAGCACGTTCCGAACACCCGCCGCGACTTCGCCTTCCGCGATGCCGGCGACGATGGGGTCGATCCTGTCGAGCACCTCGGCCATCAGATCGGGAAGACCGCCGAAGGCCGCGCGCAGGATGGCCGCGTCGGCCGGGACCCGCCGCTCACCGACTCGGATGGCAAGTTCGAGGAGCAGTGCCAGCGCCGCGGTGGACGACTGCGTGGGCCAACCGACCCGGGTCGCCTCTATCTTCAGCGAGGTGCCGGCCTCGGCCTGCAGGGTCGAGCCGGCCGTGTTGGTGATGGCAACGGTATACGATCCGCGGTGCTGAGCCATGAGAAGGGCTTCGACGGTGCGCGTCGTCTCGCCCGAACTGGACAGGGCGATGACCGCTGACTCCGCGTCGACCAGATCTGCTTGGTAGTACGCGAACTCGAGGCTCTGCACCGGCTCGCACGGCACCCCGAGCATGCTTTCGAGTGCCTGCCGTGCCGCCACCATCACGGCGAGTGAATCTCCGCAGCCGACCAGCACGACCCGGCGCACACCGGCGGCGAGCTTTGCGGCAATGACGTCGAGAGTTGTTGCGTTGGACTCGAGCGTCGCCCGAATCGCGGTTGGCTGACCGAATAACTCGGGCCCCGTCGCCTGGACGCGGAAGCGCATTTTGGCGTCCAGCGGGTCGTTGCTGGGCAGCGCCAGGATGTGGGCGCGTTCGGCGTCGGAGACCCGCTGCACGACCGCACGCTGGCGCGCGTCGAGCGGGCTGGTGCTCGAGTTCAGAAGTGGACTGGCGGGCGTCTTCATCGGATCCTTCGGCCCCCGTCCTCGAGTCACGGCGCGGGGCGTCCCTCACCCTGCGACGCACAAACGGTATACCGTTTGTGTTTCTGAGGTGTGACGATCGATGGCGGTTCTGTTACCTAATCTTGGGCGGGCCGATGTGACTCGACGGCCGCGGCACCGCGCTCGTCGCCGTCAGCCCTCAGCCCCTCGATGACGCCGTCGACGTCGGCCTCTGGCCGGTTCTGACTCAGTTTGAACTTGGCCTCGATGCGGTCGATCGCCACCTCGATCCCGACGATCGCCCGCAGTTGCCCGTCGATGAACCGTTCCGGCGCGTCGTCGACCGACCACGGAGCGGGCCGTCGCCGCTCGTGGTGCTCGGTTAGTCGGCGGACGAGGTCACCGAGCCAGGCGGTGTCGTCGTGGATGGTCACCGTGCCGTGGACGTGGGCGACCACGTAGTTCCACGTCGGCACCACGCGTCCGTGCTCGGCCTTGGACGCATACCAGCTGGGCGTGACGTAGGAGTCCGGTCCCCGAACGATCACCAGCGCTTCGCGACCGTCGACGTGGCGCCAGTGCTCGTTGTTGCGCGCGAAATGTCCTTGCAGCGTCGCGCGTGTGCGGTCGTAGACGAATGGCAGCATCGTCGCTTCGAGTCCCTCGGGGCCTGCCGTGACGAGATCCGCCGCGCCGTTTCGGGACAGCAGTTCGTGGACGGACTCGTCGTCGGGCGCGAAGTGGGTGGGCACGTACATCGGAACCATCTTCCTCTGCGGGAGAATATGCTCGCACCGGCGACACCAGCGAACTCCAACGAAGGGGCGGCGAGATGACCAATCGCACTCAGGCCGAGCGGATGAGGTCGGACAGGGGCTTCATCGCCGCACTCGACCAGAGTGGCGGATCGACGCCAAAGGCTCTGCGGCTGTACGGAATCGAGGATGCTGCCTACTCCTCCGATGCCGAGATGTTCGACTTGATCCATGCGATGCGGTCGCGGATCGTGACGTCGCCGGCCTTCGGCGGAGACCGCGTCCTCGCCGCCATTCTCTTCGAGGAGACCATGGACCGCGACATCGGCGGCAAGGCCTCGGTGAGCTACCTATGGGAGGACAAGGGCGTCGTGCCCTTCCTCAAGATCGACAAGGGACTGGCCGAGGCGTCGGACGGTGTGCAGTTGATGAAGCCCATCCCGGATCTCGATGGACTGTTGGCTCGCGCGGTCGCCAAGGGCATCTTCGGCACCAAGGAGCGTTCGGTGATCGGCGCAGCGGACGCCAAGGGCATCGCCGAGGTCGTCACACAGCAGTTCGCCGTCGCCCAACAGGTGCTCTCACACGGACTGGTCCCGATCCTGGAGCCCGAGGTCACCATCACGATCACCGACAAGTCGGAGGCCGAGGTCATCCTGCGGGATGTGATCGCAGTTCAGCTCGACGGCGTTCCCGACGACCAGCAGGTGATGCTGAAGCTCTCGCTACCGACGGTGGCAAACCACTACCTGCCGCTGGTCACACATCCGAGGGTGATGCGCGTGGTGGCGCTCTCGGGTGGCTACTCCCGCGACGAGGCCGACGCGCTTCTTGCCCAGAACACCGGCCTGACAGCCAGTTTCAGCCGTGCCCTGACCGAAGGCCTTTCGGCCCAGCAGTCCGACGAGGCGTTCAACGCGACGCTCGACAGCGCGATTCAGTCGATCTACGACGCATCAGTCGCGGGCTGAGTCAGGATCAAGGCGTGGCCAGCGAACAGCCATCGCGCGCAGACTCTCCTCGACCTCACACTGAGGTGAACATGTCGGCGGACGCGTTCAGGACGCTCATTCGCGATGCAGTAGAGATGCAGTAGATCTGAGCACGTCGAACGGTGCCAGTACTCTTCCCGAGTGACCGCGATCGATCCGGAAAACCTCGCCACGTGCCTTCGGGTGCTGGCCGAGGTCGAATCGCTGCCTCCCGAACACCCCGACGCCGTGGCCGTCCGTCGCGCCACCGCGGGCGTCTTCAAGGCCGTCAAGCAGGCCCGCCGCCACGCCAAGCGCGACGCGGTGGCGTCTGCCGATCGCGCCGTCATCGCGGCCACCGCCACCGGCGCACCCGGTCGCATCGACGACGAGACCCAAGGCCTGCCACTGGTCTCGACGGCAGCAGGGGCGACGGCGGGCACGCTGCTACGGTCGCGGGCCTGCTACGCGTGCAAGAACCACTACACGGTGGTCGACGCCTTTTATCACCAACTCTGCCCCGACTGCGCGGCGTTCAACAGGGCGAAGCGCGAGGCCCGCACCGACCTCACCGGCCGCCGCGCCCTGCTCACCGGCGGGCGCGCCAAAATCGGCATGTACATCGCGCTGCGCCTACTCCGAGACGGTGCCCACACGACCATCACCACCCGCTTTCCGAACGACGCCGTGCGCCGGTTCGCCGCCATGCCGGACAGCGCCGACTGGCTGCACCGCCTGCGGGTGGTGGGCATCGACCTCCGCGATCCGGCCCAGGTCGTCGCGCTCGCGGACGCGGTGGCCGAGCAGGGACCGCTGGACATCCTGATCAACAACGCCGCCCAGACCGTCCGCCGCTCCCCCGGTTCCTATGCGGCGCTCGTCGAGGCGGAGCGCAGCACCCCGGCGGAGTTGGTCTCGGGGGTGGCGGGAGTGATCACGTTCGACCACGTCAGCGATGCTCACCCGGCCGCCCTTGCCGGCAGTCTCGCGGAGCACCAGACGCCACACGCGCTGAAGCTTCCCGGGTCGCCGGGCTCCGGCCCTCCGGTGACCGAGCTGGCGCTGACCGCCCGCAGCGCGTCCCCCGATCGGATCGCCGCGGGTACCGCCATCGACGCGGGCGGACTTCTTCCCGACACCGCGTCGATCAACAGTTGGACCCAGCGCGTGCACGAGGTCGACGCGATGGAGCTGCTCGAGGTGCAGCTGTGCAACCAGACGGCACCGTTCATCCTGGTGAGCCGGCTGCGGCCGGCGATGGCCGCATCGACCGCGCGCCGCAAGTACGTCGTGAACGTCTCGGCGATGGAGGGTCAGTTCAGCCGCGCCTACAAGGGGCCAGGACACCCGCACACCAACATGGCCAAGGCGGCACTGAACATGC
Organism: Mycolicibacterium hodleri; assembly: GCF_006439015.1. Lineage (GTDB taxonomy): Bacteria > Actinomycetota > Actinomycetes > Mycobacteriales > Mycobacteriaceae > Mycobacterium > Mycobacterium hodleri_A. Next base: position 934,219 of record NZ_RCZG01000001.1, read on the forward strand.
TGACCCGGACCAGCGCAGGCGAGATGCTGGAACAGGACGGCATCCTCATGACTGCCGTCGACACGGGCTGGATCACCGACGAACGCCCGCACCCCACCAAGATGCGCCTCGCCGACGAGGGCTTCCACGCACCGCTCGACCTCGTCGACGGCGCAGCGCGTGTGTACGACCCGATCGTGCGCGGGGAGTCCGGCGAGGACGTCTACGGCTGCTTCCTCAAGGACTATTCGCCGAGCAACTGGTAGCAGGCCCGGTCCACCTCGCGATGTCGGCGCGCTACCGTTCGCTCAGCGACAGTGATCGCGCCCACGTCGCAGTGAGGGATGCCCATGACGGACAGCGATGACCCTCCCACGCCGCCCTCCCGGCGACCGCACGTCATTCGACTGGCCCTGTTCGTCGCGTTTCTGCTCGGATTGTTCTATCTGGCGGCCATCGCCCGAGTCGTCAACGTCGATGACGTGCGGCGCGTGGTCGCCGCGACGGGTCCCGCTGCACCGCTGACCTACGTCGGGGTGTCGGCCCTGCTGGGTGCCATCTTCGTGCCGGGACCGATCCTGGCGGCGGGCAGCGGCGTGCTGTTCGGACCCGTGCTTGGCACGTTCGTCACGTTGTTCTCCGCCGTCGGCACCGCGTGCCTCACCAGCCTCGTCGGCCGGCACGCCGGGCGGGACGGCGCGCGGGCGCTGCTCGGGGTGAATCGGGCCGATCGCCTGGACGATCAGGTTCAGCGGCGGGGGCTGTGGGCCGTCGTCGGCCAACGCTTCGTGCCAGGCATCTCGGACGCGCTCGCGTCGTATGCGTTCGGGGCGTTCGGAGTTCCGCTGTGGCAGATGGCCGTTGGAGCATTCATCGGATCTGCGCCGCGCGCCTTCGTCTACACCGCACTGGGGGCGTCGATCGGTGACCTGTCGGCACCGTTGGCCTACTCGGCGATCGCGGTGTGGTGCGTGACCGCGGTCGTCGGGGCCTTCGCGGCCCATCGCGGGTACCGAGCGTGGCGCGGACGTGCGAAGGAGTGGCAGCAGGACGGCGCAGTGGAACCGGATGCGACATAGCGCCTGGCGGACGTTGCAGCCGACATCTGCGTGGTGGCAGTGGCTCCCGCCGCGGGACGGTGCGCAACCGCGACCCCGCTTGGTTCTAGGGTTGACCCAGCACGCCCGTCAGCTGCCTGATCGTGTGAATCTCGCTGTCGCGGTAGGCGCTTCCGTCGGGTCGCAGCAGATCGCTGAACCAGACCTTGGGTTCGGACGGGTCGGGTTCGCCCCAGGTATCCCACGGCAGATACGTCTGGGTCTTGCCGGCCACGAAACCCCAATTGTAGGCAGCGACGTTGCGCCGCTTGGCAATCGGCAAGATGCCCTCGATCGTGCTGCCCGAAGGGCGCGCGAGGTACTCGGTGCAGAGGATCGGCCGGCCGAGAGGTGCGAGTTCAGCAATCCGGGCCTCGAAGTCGACGGGCTTGGCATAGGAGTGGAAGCTGATCACGTCGGAGTTGTCGAGCTGAATGCCCGCGATCGTGCTGCGACTCCCGGCACCCCAACTCCCCTGCCAGACGCCACTGGTCAACGGTTGGGTGGGGCCGACGGCGCGCGCCCACTGAAACACCTGCGGCAGTAAGGCAGCGACCAATTCCTGCTTGTCGCTTCGCTCCACCTTGCGGTAGACCTTCGCAGGGTTGTCGGGCTCGTTCCACAGATCCCACGCCAGGACGCGCGGGTCGTTGCGGAACTGACTCATGACTCCCGTCACGTAACTCTGCAATGTGGTGGCGTACCGGGGATCGCCCAGGCGATCGGCGCCCGGGCTCTGCACCCAACCCGAGTTGTGCACTCCGACGACGGGCGCATGCTGCGGCCCGAGCTTGGGGTGCGGATCCCAGCACGAATCGAAGAGGACGAAGAGCGGCTTGATGCCGCGATTAGCCGCGACCGCGACGAATTGCGCCAGGCGCCGTTGAAAGCCTTGGGGGTCCTGGGCCCACAGCAGATCGTGGAGGAACACTCGCATGGTGTTGAAGCCGAGTTGGCGGGCGATGGTGAACTCGGCGTCGATGCGCCGTGGGTCATAGGTTCCCTGCTGGAACATCTCGATCTGATTGATGGCCGTTGCCGGGATGTAGTTCGCGCCGACGAGCCAGCCTTGAGACTGATACCAGGTGTTTGCGCGGTCGACGGACCACCGACCCGTGTCGGCGGAAACCCGCGGTACCTGAGTCAATGCCGCGCCTGCTGCCAAAAGCAGCGGAAGCTGCAGGGCAGTTCGGCGGTGCACCAAGTCACCGTAGTTTCCCGAGCAACGTGTTCCGACCGATGGATCGATTCGCAATCGTTCAGGGTGAGAATCGTTATCCAACGCCAGGGGTTACCGGCCCGCCTGCGTGAGCGCGACCTTGACGTCCGCCTGCGTCTTTGCCAAGAACGTCTGGAACTCGTCACCGATCATGAAGGTGGTGGTGAACTGCCGTTCCTGCGCGATCTGTGTCCACGTGGGTGACTGCACCATCCTGCCGAGTACCTCCTGCCAGTACGCAACGGCGGATTGCGGCATGCCAGGCGGTCCGTAGAGGCCCCGCCAGTTCGAGAGCGTCACATCGAATCCCTGTTCCTTGGCGGTGCGAACGTCGAGACCCGGAAGCGGTTCATCGGCCAACACACCGAGCGCCGTGAGCTCGCCCGACTTCACCTGGCCGATGAACTCGCTGACGCCACCGATCGCAACGCTGATGTCGCCCTTGAGAAGCGCGGCGCTCTGATCGCCACCTCCCTCGTGGGTTACGTAGCGGATGGACGCCGGGTCACCGCCCGCCGCCGCGACCAAGAGGTCGAAGGGAGCTTCGTCGTCCAGAGCCGCGCCGACCGCTACCCGTGCCGGGTCGGACTTGATTGCCGTCATTAGGTCTTCGAGATTCTTGAGCGGTGAGTCACGACGGGTGACGACCACGTAGTACTCGGTCATGAGCCTGGCGATCATGGTCACGTCGCCATAGCCGTACCGGGACTTTCCGCGGAGCTGATTGGTCATCATCGACAGGGACGTGACCGAGATCTGATCATCGCGGCCCCTGTACTGCTCCACCATGGTGGCGAGGAAGTCCGCTCCGCTCGAGCCCGGCCGATTCTGCACCGGGAGCGGCACATTGACGATCTCCTCCTTCTTAAGGGCGTCGACGACCGAGCGGATCGTGATGTCGAATCCACTTCCGGGGTTGGCCCCCGCCGTCATCGTCACCGGCTGGGAGGGATAGTCCACTGCTCCCGAGGATGGCTCGGAGTGCTGACAACCGGTCAGCAGGAGCGAGACAGCCAGCAAAGCACCGATTGCGGCTTTGATCATCACGGCCCGTGCGCTCCTCATCCTGGTGGGCGGACGCTGACAGCGCTTCAGTCGCCGAAAGCAATTCCCATCAGAAGCTGTACACGATTTCTGCCCGAGTGCCTCGCTCTTGGCCAGATCCGGGTCTCGTCGAGCGCGTCGATCGCAGGTCGTCACAAGGACGTTCCGGGGGTGTAGCGTCAGTCATGTTGAGACTCTCAACTAGTCCGGAATGAGGGCGGCCGTCCGCCGCCGCTCTCACAGAGCACTCGCTCACTCCCGAACGCCTCGGTGATCACCCCAGACCGGGACCACCATGCTTAGTCCAGCCGTCATGGAGCTGTCGTCCGACCACCCGGCAGCGCTGGGGAACTAAGGCGACGACATGCCGATCATTCATCGACGCGAGGAGCAAACCGCCATCTCGAACCGGTTCGTGGTGAAACCCCGCGCGGGATCGCCGATGTGCGACGGCATGGACCTCATCCGCGAACTGGCTGTTGACCACCGGGCGCAGAGCGATGGCGACGGAGTTCCGGTGCCACATGAGCTGTCGCAAACTCGCCTCACCGAGCTGCTGCTCGAGGTCGAGGATCGGGTAGATCAAATCGTGAAGGGGCGGGACCGCCTCGACGGTCTGGTCGACGCGATGCTGGTCGTCACGTCGGGGCTGGACCTCGACGCCACCCTGCGGGCCATCGTGCACACCGCGATGAACTTGGTGGAAGCCAGATACGGGGCGCTCGGCGTTCGGGGCGACCACCACGAGCTCACCGAATTCATCTTTGAGGGCATCGACGAGGACAAGCGTGAGCTAATCGGGCGACTGCCACAAGGACACGGAGTGCTCGGGGTGCTCATCGACGATCCCGTCCCAATTCGACTGGACGACATTGCCCAACACCCCGCATCGGTGGGGTTTCCGGCCAATCATCCGCCCATGGGCAGCTTTCTCGGGTTGCCGGTTCGCATTCGCGAAGAGGTCTACGGAAACCTGTATCTCACCGAGAAGGTCAACGGGCAACCCTTCAATGACGACGACGAGGTGCTGGCTCGGGCGCTCGCCGCGGCGGCCGGTATCGCCATCGACAACGCGCGCCTCTACGAGGAATCGCAGGCGCGGCGGGCGTGGATCGAAGCGACTCGCGACATCGGCACGGAACTGCTGTCCGGAACCGATCCCGCACGTGTGTACCGGCTGATCGCTGACGAGGCATTGAAGCTGACCGGAGCATCGGTCGTACTGGTCGCCGTTCCATTCGACGATGACACGCCCACCGCTGACGTCGTCGAGTTGATGATCATCGAAACCACGAACGCAGAGGCAGACATCCAAGGTCTGCAGTCCATCCCCATGGACACGACGGTCGGCGACGCATTTGCCCGACGCAACCCGAGGCGTCTTGCCACTATGGAGAGTGCGATCGACGGCATCGACAGCCCTGGCCCGGCGCTGGTCCTTCCGCTGTGCACCACGGACACCGTCGCAGGTGTCGTGATTGCGCTGAGGCACGAAGGCTCCCAGCCATTCAGCGAGGCGCAACTCGAGATGATGGCGGCCTTCACCGACCAGGCAGCGCTCGCGTGGCAGCTGGCCACCTCGCAACGTCGGATGCGCGAACTCGATGTTCTCAGCGATCGCGATCGTATCGCCCGGGACCTTCACGATCACGTGATCCAGCGGCTCTTCGCAGTGGGTCTCGGCCTGCAGGGGACGATCCCGCGGGCGCGAACACCTGAAGTGCAACAACGACTCTCGGCCAGCGTCGACGACCTTCAGGGGATCATTCAGGACATCCGCACCGCCATCTTCGATCTGCATGGGGGCGCGCCAGGCACGACACGGCTACGGCAACGGCTCGACGAGGCCATAGCGCAATTCGCCTGCGCGGACGTCCGCACTTCGGTTCAAGTAGTGGGACCTCTATCGGTCGTCGAGTCGGTACTTGCCGACCATGCCGAAGCAGTCATGCGCGAGGCGGTGAGCAACGCGATGCGCCACTCTGGCGCTACCGCTTTGGCCATCACGGTCACCGTCGACGACGAACTGAGTATCGAGGTGACGGATGACGGGCACGGCATCGTCGGGAACAGCTCGGGCAACGGCCTGCGCAACATGCGCGACCGCGCTCGAGAAGCTGGCGGCGAACTGACTCTCGGGAGCGCGCGGGGTGGCACCGCGCTGCGCTGGTCCGCGCCGCTGTTCTGATCGCCCTTGGCGTCGCCGAGCAGTCGCCGCGTGCCAGTTGGACCATATTTGACACCCGGTTACCCCCTAGGGGTATATTCGTTGATACCCCCCAGGGGTACTGGGCTACGCAGGAAGGCGGACCCCGCAGCTCCCGCGGAGAGCCACGATCGAGGCAGGTCGATGCAGACCTGCCCGCCCGATTCGAATACCCCAAGAAATGGAGGCGGCCATGCCCACCGCGATCACGACCAGCACGTACGCCGTCACCGGGATGACCTGCGGTCATTGTGTATCGGCAGTGAGCGAAGAGCTGTCCGCGCTTGCCGGCGTCGCCGGAGTCAGCGTCGAGTTGGTCGCTGGTGGCGTCTCAGAGGTGACGGTGATGAGCGACACCGAGCTGAGCCGCGAGCGCGTCGCCGAGGCGCTGGACGAGGCCGGCGACTACCGCCTGGCCGACGACTGAAGGACGCACGAGGGCGCAAGTCCGATGCGCGTCCACGAAGGGATTGACGATGAGCACCACCGACCACGCCGCCGACGTTGAACGTTCCCACAGTATCGAGTTGACAATCGGCGGCATGACCTGCGCGTCCTGCGCGGCCCGCATCGAGAAGAAACTCAACAAACTCGACGGCGTCAGCGCCACGGTCAACTACGCCACCGAGAAGGCCAAGGTCACATACCCAGACTCAGTCGATCAGGACGAACTGATTGCCACCGTCGCCGCCACCGGGTACTCCGCCACCGCACCCGCTGCTCCCGACGACGGCGGACACGAGGAATCTGGTAGCACCGAATCTAGTAGCGCTGAAGCCGACGAAGCGGCCGCACTGAAGACGCGCCTGCTCGTCTCGCTGATGCTGACCGTCCCGGTCGTCGTGTTGTCGATGATCCCGCCGCTGCAGTTCACCAACTGGCAATGGCTGGCACTGACTCTGGCTTCACCCGTCGTGGTGTGGGGAGCCTTGCCGTTTCACCGGGCCGCGTGGGCCAACGCCCGACACGGCGCCGCGACGATGGACACGCTGATCTCCCTTGGCGTCGGCGCGGCCTACCTGTGGTCGCTCTGGGCGCTGTTCTTCGGACAGGCCGGCCTGCCCGGAATGCGGATGTCGTTCAGCCTGTTGTCTGACTCGGCATCCGCCGGCGAGCACGTCTACCTCGAAGTCGCCTCGGCGGTAACGGTTTTCATCCTGGCGGGCCGTTACTTCGAGGCCAGGGCCAAGACGCGGTCCGGTTCGGCACTGCGGGCCCTCCTCGACATGGGCGCCAAGGAGGTGGCGGTGCTGCGGGACGGCACCGAAACCCTCCTGCCGACAAGCCAACTGGTCGTCGGGGACGTCTTCGTGGTCAGGCCGGGCGAGAAGATCGCCACCGACGGGGTCGTGACCGACGGCACCTCGGCAGTGGACGCATCCATGCTGACCGGCGAACCAGTGCCCGTCGAAGTACGCCCCGGTGACCACGTCACGGGAGCGACGATGAACGTCGGCGGACGACTGTTGGTGCGGGCCAATCGGATCGGGGCGGACACGCAGCTGGCGCAGATGGCGCGACTCGTCGAGGACGCTCAAAACGGCAAGGCCTCCGTGCAACGTCTGGCCGACCGGGTCTCGGCCGTGTTCGTCCCCATCGTGATCGCACTGTCCGTGGCGACGCTGGCCGCGTGGCTGGCGACCGGCCATTCAGCGACTTCCGCGTTCACCGCCGCCGTCGCGGTCCTCATCATCGCGTGCCCGTGCGCGCTGGGATTGGCGACGCCGACCGCGCTCCTGGTCGGCACCGGACGCGGTGCCCAACTAGGCATCCTGATCAAGGGACCGCAGGTGCTCGAGTCGACCCGCCGCGTCGACACCATCGTGCTCGACAAGACCGGCACCGTCACCACCGGCAAGATGAGCATGATTAGCGTGCACCCTGCTTCCGGAGAGAGCTCCGCCGAGGTTCTCGCGCTCGCTGGCTCCGTCGAGAACGCCTCCCAACACCCGATCGGTCGGGCAATCGCCGCCGCGGCCGCCCCCGAGGACGGCTCGTCACGTCCGGTGGTCGACGGTTTCGACAACCATGACGGCCACGGTGTCAGTGGCATCGTGACGGACCACGCCGTGCTGGTCGGTCGATTGAAGTGGCTCACCGAGGAGTGGTCGCTGAGCGTCCCGCCCATGCTTGCCGACGCTGCCGAACACGCCGAGGCGCAGGGCCAGACCCCGGTATGGGTGGCGTGGGACGGGCAGGTCCGAGGAGTCATCGTCGTCGCGGACACGGTGAAGGCCACCTCGGCCGAGGCGATCTCGGAATTTCGTGAGCTCGGTCTGCGCCCGTTCCTCGTGACAGGCGACAATCGACGCGCCGCGCACGCGGTGGCCGCACGGATCGGAATCGACGCCTCCGACGTCATCGCCGAGGTGCTGCCAGCCGACAAGGTCACTGCGGTCAAAGACCTACAGGCGCAGGGTCGAACCGTCGCCATGGTCGGCGACGGAATCAACGATGCCGCCGCGCTGGTGCAATCCGACCTCGGTATCGCCATGGGCACCGGCACCGACATAGCCATTGAGGCCTCAGACCTCACCCTCGTGCGCGGAGACCTGCGCGCAGCGGCGGAGGCAATTCGCTTGTCCCGCGCCACCCTGAAGACCATCAAGGGAAATCTGTTCTGGGCGTTCGCCTACAACGTCGCAGCCCTTCCGTTGGCGGCGCTCGGCCTGCTCAACCCGCTCATCGCCGGCGCCGCCATGGCATTCAGTTCCATCTTCGTGGTCACAAACAGCCTGCGCCTGCGCCGGTTCAGCTTGAAGCGATGAACGGTCCCGAGGTCCCACCTCCCGGCGGCGGCTTTCGGGCGCTGGTGGTGGACGACGAGGTGCCCCTGGCCGAGGTCGTGGGCGGCTACCTCGCGAGGGAGATGTTCGACGTGAGCCTCGCCCACACGGGGGCCGACGCTCTGGCGATGGCCCGCGAGATCGATCCGGACGTCGTCATCCTCGACCTGTCCCTGCCGGGCATCGACGGCCTGGAGGTGTGCCGCCAACTGCGCACGTTCTCCGACGCCTATATCGTGATGCTCACCGCACGCGATACCGAGATCGACACCATCGTCGGCCTCTCCGTCGGCGCCGACGACTACGTCACGAAACCGTTTAGCCCGCGGGAGTTGGTGGCGCGTATCCGAGCGATGCTGCGCCGCCCCCGCACGGTGGGGCCGGTGATCGGCATCTCGGACACCGCCCTCGCCGCACCGACACTGCGAGTATTCGGCCCAATGTCAATCGATGTGGCCGGTCGCCAGGTGTTCATCGATGGTGAGCCGGTCATGTTGACGCGCACCGAGTTCGACGTCTTGTCAGCGTTGTCGTCCCGACCGGGAGTGGTGTTGAGCCGCCGTCAACTCCTCGAAGCGGCGTGGGGAGACTCCTGGGTCGGCAACGACCACCTGGTGGACGTGCACGTCGGTCACCTGCGCCGAAAACTCGGCGACGATCCTGCCGAGCCGCGCTACGTCGCCACGGTGCGCGGCGTGGGGTACCGGATGGGAAGCGGTCGATGACGCACCCGCACGCGAGTGGGCTCTCAGATCCGCGGGCCCGTCACACCCCAGGGATCGGCGCCCGCCTGTTGGCGGCTCAGGCCCTGGTGCTCGTCGCCGGGGGCGCCACGACCTGGATCGTGGCGCTCATCGTGGGGCCACCCTTGTTCAGCGAGCACCTGCGGCGCGCGGGCATGGTTCATTCGCCGAATGAAGAGTTCCACGCCGAACAGGCCTACCGCTACGCGACGGCGATCTCCATCGCCGTCGCGATCGGCGTGGCTGCCTTGACCGCCCTGCTCGTCACCGGGTACTTCAGCCGCCGTTTGCAACGCTCGGTGACCGAGGTGTCCTCGGCCGCCACGGCTGTCGCCAACGGCCGCTACGACATTCGGGTCGCTCCGATGCGCCTTGGCGAGGATTTCGCGAATCTCGCACGGGCCTTCAATCAGATGGCCGAACGCCTCGAATCGGTGGAAACCACCCGCCGCCAACTGTTCGGCGATCTCGCCCACGAGATCCGCACCCCGATAGCGGTTCTCGAGGCGTACGTCGAGGCCGTGGAGGACGGTGTCAAGACCCTGGACCGTGACACCGTGGGTACGCTCCGCGACCAGACGAGCAGACTTGTCCGCTTCTCCGACGATTTTGCCGCCCTCGCCAAAGCCGAAGAGGGCCAGGGCGCCATCGCGGTGCAACGTCTGAACCCTCGAACGTTCATCAGCACGACGTTGTCCACCGCAGCCGACAGATACGCCGCCAAGGACGTGCTTCTGCGCTCGGACCTAGCGCCCGACTTGCCACTGGTATCAGCCGACCCGCAGCGCATGTCCCAGGTGCTGGGCAACCTTCTGGACAACGCGCTGCGACACACTGCGCCCCACGGTCACGTCGACGTGGTCGCTTCTGCAGATAGTCGTGAACTCACCATCTCCGTCACCGACAGCGGAGAGGGCATCTCTGCCGAGCACCTTCCGCACGTATTCGAACGCTTCTACCGCGTCGACGCCGCTCGGGCCAGAAGCCACGGTGGCGCCGGAATCGGATTGGCCATCGCCAAGGCGATCACCGAGGCGCATGGCGGCCGCATCGCCGTGGCCAGCCGTGGCGTCGGCATGGGGAGCACCTTCAGCGTCTCGCTGCCGATCCACCCCGACTCACCGTGACGACGTCAGCATTCCTCAGAGCGAGGCAAGCACCTTCTTCATCGTGTCGATCTCCTGCTGCTGACTGGTCACGATCGACCGTGCCATTGCCGTCGCCGCTGGGTATTGACCCGACTTGATCTCGTTCTGCGCCATGGTGATTGCCCCCTGGTGATGCGCGATCATCTGGGCGAGGAACAGCTTGCTCGCCGCGACACCCTGGGCGTTCTGCAATGCGCCCATCTCCTCGTCTGACATCATCCCGTCCATCCCCGGCATGTCGCCCATACCGTGCATGTCGTCCATCCCCGGCATGCCTCCGCCGCCGGGCATGTTGCCGCCGCCGGGCATCGTGGGCATTCCCCACTGGCTCAGCCAGGTCTGCATCTGTTGGATCTCGGGGGCCTGAGCGGCTTTAATCTGCGTGGCCAGGTCCATTACGCGGGGATCTATGCCCTGCTTCCCCATGATCATGTCGCTCATCTCGACCGCCTGCCGATGATGAGGAATCATCTGCTGCGCGAACATCGCATCAGCTTGGTTGTGAGCGTCGGCCACCGACGTAGTGGCCGTGGTCTGGGTCGTGGACTGACCCGCTCCGTCGTTACTCGCTGGACTGCTGCACGCGGCAACCGAGGCAATCACGGCCAATGCGGCCACCCCGGCCACCAGGTTTCTGCTACTCGGCACGACGAGTCCTCTCCTTGATTCATGGTCGAAAGGCAATCCACGCACCACGACGGCTCGCGAGGCTCCCGACCTCGTCATCAAGCCTGCTCGCGGCTGATATGGCTCCCCTAGTCGTTCTGTGAAGATTCGATGAAGAACCACGGTTACCTAGGCGCTGAGACGTCCGCGGGCGCAGCCTTGCGTTACCGCTCCACACTCACGACCGGGAGGACCGACATGGGCATCGCCTTGTCGACCACACTGCGCACGTCATTCGCCGATGCGGTCACGCGGACAAGAGAGGCCCTGGCGCAGGAGGGCTTCGGCGTTCTGACCGAGATCGACATGAAGGCGACCCTCAAGGCGAAGCTCGACGAGGACATGGAGGACTACGTGATCCTCGGCGCCTGCAACCCGCCGCTGGCGCACCGCGCCGTGAACGCGGACCGCCAGATCGGCTTGTTGTTGCCGTGCAACGTCGTCGTGCGCGCGGACCGCACCGACGATGGGTCCGTCATCGTCGAGGCGATGAATCCGCAGCTGCTGGTCGAGGTCACTGGAGAACCAGCCCTGCGCGAGATCGCCGACGAGGTCACGACGAAGATGCAGGCAGCCATCGACTCCCTGCACGCCACGACGTAGTTTCACACGTTGGGCAGACTCCCTAGTCCTCGTCGAGACGCTCCGCTTCCTCGACCACGATTGCCCGGTAGTCGTCGGCCACGTGGTCGATGGCCGCCAGCGCCTCAGCGGTCAGTTCCTGCCGAATCCCGCTCTCGGCGTGGGCGAACGGTACGAAGGAGCGCAGCAGTTCGGGGAGGTCCAGTTGCTGCGCTAGCGGGATGTCGTCGTGATGAGCGACGGCCATGCTGAGAAGCTGCCGAAGCCGGGCCGCACTCCACCGGAGGGGATCACCGGTCCCCTCATCGATGCCGAGTTCCAGCAACTCGCGATGATGAACGTCGTCGAATGGAACCCCCATCGGTGAGGTGAAGAACCTATCGAGCAGTGCCCCTGGCTGCACCGAATCTCGTTGCGACACATGGATGGGAGAGCTGTCGAGCGGCATCAGCCGGATGAGCCATTGCACCAGCGGTCGGCTACTCGGCCACGTATCCGATTCCTCGAACAGTGGCATCGTCAGTTGCTGCGCGAGCGCATCCTGCAATCTCACGCGTGCATCGGCCGGGTCACACTCCGCAAAGCTGGTGTCGGGATCGGTATTGCTCGCTTTGGCGACGGCGACCACCGTGTCGATCGTCTCCGGCACGAAGAACGCGTCCTTGACCTCCGACATCTCAAGATGGTCGATGAAGACCGCACACGTCAGTTCCTGCCCGTCGGCCAGCCGAACACCGAGTAGCAGTTCCTCGCCGTCACCGAGAACGTGCGACATCCGCATCACCTGGTGGACGCTGGTCTGCGCGAGCCCCGCGAGCCACGGCGGAAGGCCTTCGCCGCGGGCGTCGACCTCGTGTCGGCACCTGTCCCTCAGCTCGTCATCGTCGATCACGAATTGGCTGAGCACCGCTAGTAGCGCAGTGGTTTCCGGGACGCGCACGTCGATGAACGCACTCACGAGTTCGTCGAGGCTGGGCGGATCCTCCGTCTCGGGTGGCCGCAGTAGTGCCGGTGGCGGGACCGTGGCCATGATCAGCATGCTCACCAGACCCAGTAGATCCATCGGTTGTCCGCCGTTGAGCGCCTCGCGCACTTCGTCGACCAAGGGGGCTTCTTCGAGCAACACCGGTTCAGCGACCCGCCCGCGCCGGGCCTTCCTACGCCTAGCCTCACGTCTCGTCTGCTTGGCTGCGCTTCGCTTACGTCCGTCGGCCATGGCCGGGACCATACCTGGACGCTCGATGCCTCGATGCGAAGCGTTCCGGCGAGATGGCGCCATCACTAGGCCCGACGTCTCCCCATGCAAGGCAGTTACGCCCTTGACTCGAAACCGCTTTCGGTACCAACGTGTCGGGCGGACCCACCTCGTCGACGTCGAATGCACCTACGAACCGACTCGCGCACAATTCCGTTCGGCGGGTCGCCTCGCCTGCGAGCTACCCGACCCCACCGCGGTCTACCCGACACACGCGTTCGGCAGCTTCTGCTCCACGGGGTCGGCCAAGGGCGGCGACGGCCCCACCCTCGGTGAGCAGACGAGCGATGCTGCTCGCCGAATTCGACGACCCGATGAAGCCGACGCCGTCGATTCCGCTGATCGACACCACCCACGAGCGCCGCGACATGTGGTACCTCAAGCGCTACGGCCTGCCCGCGATGTACTGGAATCTGATTCTCGCCGGCCGGGCCTGAGCGGCACCGCCGTACTCGGTGACCAACGGATCGCGCAGTGGGGGACCAACGACTCGCGTGCGGAAGGCGTCGCGCCCAATAGCGTCGGTTGAGGGCACATCATCGTTCGGATCCCACGTGCCCCACGAAAGGCAGGACATGACAATGCATCTCGGCGACGACGCACCGGATTTCACGGCGGACACCACTCGGGGAGTCATCAACTTTTACGATTGGCTCGGCGACAGCTGGGGCGTCTTGTTCAGCCACCCCGGCGACTTCACCCCCGTATGCACCACCGAGCTCGGAACCGTCGCCCGACTCAAGGGTGAATTCGATCGGCGCAACACCAAAGTCATCGGACTCTCTGTTGATTCCGTCGAATCCCATGAGAAATGGGAGCATGACATCGGCGAGACCCAGGGCACGGAAGTGAACTTTCCGATGATTGCCGACACCGACCACAAGGTATCGGTGCTCTACGACATGATCCATCCCAATGCCAGCGAAACCAGCACCATCCGCTCGGTGTTCGTGATCAGCCCCGACAAGAAGATCAGCCTTAACCTGACCTACCCCCTCGCCACCGGACGCAACTTCCCCGAGATCCTGCGTGCCATCGACAGCCTCCGGCTCACCGCGGCAGAGCCGGTGGCCACACCGGCTGATTGGCGGCCGGGTGACGACGTGATCATCGGCCTCGGAGTGTCTGATAGCGATGCTGCACAACACTTTCCGGGCTACCGGACCATTAAGCCCTATCTACGGTTCACTCAAGATCCGACTGCCTAGGCGCTCGACGAAACGCCATCAGCGTCGGGAGCCTGCGCACGCTGTGGCGTTGCCAATCCCCCGACTCCGCGCCGCGCCGCGTCCGACGGTTCCGCGTCGCACCTAGCGGTACCTCAACCGCGCGGAGGACCCATCCACCTTCGGTGCGGACAAGAGCAGTGAAGCCTCACCGACTGGCGTATCCTCAAAGCCGACTTCGCCGCAGCATGATGGAGTGGCGGTGTTTCTCGCGACGGGGGTTGCAAGTGAATGCTGATCTCACATCCTCCGATCCCTCGAACTCGGCTCGGCCAGCTTTGCACACCATGGTGTTCGACTCACTGCAGGAAATGATTGCCGTAATCGATCAAACCGGCTCAATTGTCGACGTCAATACCGCGTGGATCAAATTTGGGGTCGAGAACGGGCAGTCGTCCGACTACGCATGGATGGGCAAGAACTATCTCAAAGCCCTGACCGCGTCCCACGCGAACGGCGACGTCCTTGCGGGGGAAGCCGCGAACGGCATTCTGGCAGTGGTAAACGATCAGCGTGCTTCATTTCTATTCGAATATCCATGCCACAGTCCGGACGAGAAGCGCTGGTTCATGATGATCGTTACCCGTCTAAAGCCGGATACAATGCGCTTGTTTGCGATCTCTCACCACAATATAACCAAGCGAAAGTTGGCCGAAGAGCAGGCCGAATACCTAGCTATGCACGATTCATTGACCGGATTGGCCAATCGACGCTGCTTCAATCTGACATTGGGTCGACAATTCCGACGAAGTATGCGCGAGCAAACGCCCATCAGTCTCATTGCCGTCGATGTCGATCATTTCAAGGACTATAACGACGAATGTGGGCATATCGCCGGAGACGACTGCCTGGCTCAGGTGAGCCAAGCGATGCTGGCGTTTTGTCGAAGACCCGACGATCTAGCGGCGCGCATCGGCGGCGACGAATTTGCCGTGCTACTGGGAAACACCGACATGGCGTTTTCATGGAGCCTCGCCGAAGCAATCGTGAGATCCATCGATGACCTCGGGATCGTCTACGGCGATTCGAAGCAGATAACCATCACCGCAGGCGTGGCATCGTTTGTTCCACATCCACTCGATTCGAATGACTATCTGCTCCACGAAGCCGATAAAGCGCTGTACCGCGCAAAAGAGGCCGGACGGAATCGGGCAGTGCGCGCAGGCTCCTCTGAGGGCTAGGCGCATGGCCCACGACGTCAACGCCCATCAGCGCTCAGGCCACGGCCTACGCTGAGGCCACGATCCCCACGCCGTCGAACGCCCGACTGATCGCCCCCAACTGCGTCACGGTGAAGCCCAGTTCGTGGGCCGCATCAAGAACGGCGGCCCGGCCATCGAGGAACGTGGCGCCGGAGCTGAGTCGGAAGAGCGAATGGTAGAAGACCCGCGACCAGGTCTCCGTCGAGATGCCAGTGGTGGCTGCATCGGTCATCATCTCGTACGCGGCGTGACTGAAGATGGTGCTGTTGACGTGCTCGCCGCCGTCGTCCCCGGTCCCCGTGTAGCGGGTTGCGTAGTTGTCCCGATCCGGCCCATATTCCGTGCCGAACGACGTCGGATCAGCCAAGTCGCGCAGCGCGCCGCCCGACCAGTCGCTGTCCTCACCGATCAACCACCGACCCGAATCGGTCTTTCCTTCGATCAGGCTCCCCATGATGTCGGCATAGGCCTCGTTGAGGGCACCGGCCTCGCCATGGTCGAGGCCGACCGAGCCGCTCTGCCCCAGGGCGTAGGTCACGATGGCATGCGTGTACTCGTGAGCGACGACGTCCACGGCACCCTCGAGGTTGCTGCCGTTGCCGAACACCAATTGCCGAGTGGCGGGATCCCAGTAGGCGTTGTTGTACTTGCCGATCGAATTCTTGGACGTGTTCCACTCCACGACGACCGTGATGGGCGCGCCATTGCCGTCATAGGACGTCACGCCCAACACGGACTGGTAGTAGTCGTACGCCTCGGCAGCGTTGGCCTGACCCGAAACCCCCGACGTGTCCCAGCCTCCGAACCGACGCTTCTGGATGGGGCCACTGGGTACGTACGGCGTCCCCGTCAAGAATGCGAAGGCAGTGCGATAGGTGGTGATGTTTCGGGGCAGATCCTGCAGGGTGGCGATCTGCCGGAAGAAGCGCGACACCTGCACGGTGTTGATGGTCCGCACGTGCCCCAGCACGTCGGTGGCCGAGGTCGAGACCGTGGTCGCGCCCTGCGCGTTGGTCGTCGCTGACATGACGGCGCCCGCATCGGCGCCGTTGGCGTAGACGTAGTAGACGGTGCTCGGCTCGGAAGGGGCGAGGACTCGCCGAGCTGGCGTGACGGTGACTTGCCATGCCACCCGCGGAGACCCGTTCGGGTCGAACGCGTACACCACCAGCTGAGGGTCGAATCGCGAGGAGGCGAGCCGTACCCATTGAGCCAGAGGCGAACCCACCCAGGTGGCCGACGTCAGGTATGTCGGCGCGGCGGCTGCTGCGGCCTCGGCCTTCTGGTCGATCAACGCATCGGGCGTTACGTCGACGCCTGCGAGGTTCCTTAGGTTGTTGAACAGACCCGTCACCGCTCCCCCGGCATCCGTTATCAGGATCGCCTCGCTGCCGAGCACGGGAATCCCGTCCAGGCTGTCCCGCACGCGATAGACGGTTTCGGAGACGTCGCTGCCCGTCGTGCTGGTGTGGCCGATGTGTTGCACGGTGATGTTCGCCGGGTCGGCAAAACCTGCCGCTGCCCCGAGGACGGGGGCCAGCCGATTGAGCAGCTCGGCCGCGTCGACGGCGCTCGCGACCGTCGTGTCGACGAATCTTCCATCGAGGACGTCAAGGCTTCCATCGGTATTCAGGTTCGCGGCGACGCCGGGGTGCGCGAGCAGGTCCGACAACTCGAGCGGGTCCGGTGCGACACCGTCCGGCCCGAGCAGCGGCGCGCTGGCTACCGTCGGGTTGGCCGCAGGGCGTCCGCTGGCAAATCGGTCGTTAATTTCGCGCACCATCAGCCACAACGACTGGACCATTGGGCCGACCGGCCACGCGGGCACGGGCTGGATCGTCTTGCGAGGCCCCAACCCCATCCAGTTCAGCAGGTTGGTGACGATCCCGGCCAACGTCGACCGTGCCGCCGCCGCGGGACGGACCGGGGTGACCGCGGCCGTGGTGGTCACCGTCGAGGCAGCGAGTGAGGCCGCCGCGGGCGTCGCCACCGGAGTGGCGTCGTCGGGAAGTGCCGACACCGAGACCTCGGACTTCAGCGTCTTCGACTCGCTACCCGTCAGGGTTGCCAAGGGCATCAACTCTTTTGGAGACCTAGCAGGTGTGGGCGTGAACGTGTGGTCGGGCGCCTTCGTCTGCGCTGCTCGACGCATCGTCGACGGTTTGGCGATTGACGTGGCATCCAGTGCCGACGTCGCTGTCGCGTGGTCCTCCGTGGTATCAGCATCCGATAGGGTGACCGTAGAGCCGGCCAGGCTCTCCAGCGCGGTGTTCGCAGTGGCGACGCCCCCGTCGGGGCCGTCGTCCTTCTTGGCGCTGATGTTCTGCTGAGCCGACACCGTGGATACCGGCTGCCGTGTGGCCGAGCCGGTGGATCCCCCATCGCTCGACGATCCGGCGGCGCCATCGTCGGTGGCGACTCCCGGCGCGTCGGTTCCGGCGCCACCGGCGTCCGTGGAGGCACTCGCCGTCTGCGCACTGCCTGCGGCATCCCCCGAGTCGGCCGCCGCCAGCCCTTGACCAGATGTGATGACGGCGCTCACGCCCAGCGTGGCTGCGCCGATCCGAAGCCACCGTAGCTGTCCCCTCGCGGCATGCTCACGATCTCTTACGGCCATCGTCGGCCCCCTTCACCAGCGGTGAATGCACCGCACGTCGACATCCGCGTGGTTGCTGGCGCGAATTCGCACAGAGCCACAAGTTAGCAACTACCAGCAATCGAATGCGCGATTCGCCGGACTCGAGCAACACCGTAGCAAAATTGACTTGCGGGTCGATGAAAGCAGATGGACGTGCCGCTTTCGCCACTAGAGCCCGGTTGGCCGGTCTGACAGCCAGTGAACCAGCCTCTCGGCCAATCTAGATCAGCTAATAGAATGCCATGGCTGCCGGGCCGTGGCTACGTCGACACCGGGCCGCAGATGGCATCTGCCTTCGGCGGGAGATCAGCGCGCCACCCAGCCGTCTACCTCATCCGCGGCCTGCAGGAGGATCGAAGCAAGTTCGCGCGCCTGGTCACTGTTCAAGCCGTGGAGGTGCCCGACGATCTCAATACTCGCGACGGATTCGATGGATCCATCCGCCCACTGATGGCCGGACGCGCCGACGACGATGGTTCTGCCGGCGATTCCGCGCGGCACTCCGAAGAAGGGCCGAGAGGGCATGGGCTGATCGTCTTCCCAGGCAGCGGCGTGAGCCGCACCGACGGGCATCGGGGCTTCAGGAGCGATTCTGGTGATGGTGCTGGTCATGGTGTCCCTTAATCATGTTGGCGAGAAGGTAGTGGGGGCTTGTCGGCCGAGCGTTACGAGCCCGGTGCCCGGCCGGACGGTCAGTGCCGTTGGCCTCGGTGTGTCTGTAGCGGGGTGCCGCGGGAGATCAGCGCCGAAGCGCCATGCGGGGTAATGATGTCGGCAGTCCGGCAGTCGTGCAGTTCGTGTCGATTCTCCTGCGTCGGTATGTATTTCGATGATCGACCGGGTGTTCCGGCGATATCTCCACACTGTCCGATCACACGCGTGAGGTATGTCCGGTGGACGGACCCCGCACGGGATGAACTTCGCGTCCCCCAATCGGAGGACGCCGCGGTCGACCGGCTTGTCGTTTCCATGCTTTGCACGCGTGATGGGACCTCGGCGGATTTTCGATCCGCGGTTCTCGACAACGCCGGCAGATCAGTGTCAAACTCTGCGGCACAATCCTTTTGACGCCCGATCGCAACTAGTCATCACCGGTAGTTGCAACCGCCTTCTGTACATCTCCGCCCGGTATCAGCCGAGCAGGGGGTGATCAGAATCCGAAGTACACCGCGGCCATGTCATCGCCACCGTGACCGGCCTCGCTGGCTGCGTCGAACGCGGCGCGGACGCCGTCGACCAGTGCCGTCGACAATCCCGCGCCGGCAATCGCGTCCCTGATGAGTCCCGTGTCCTTGCGGACCCCGTTGACGCTGAACTGCGGCGCATAGGACGACTCGATGATCGCCGTGCCCTTCGCCTGCAGGTACGGCGAACCCGCCGCAGCTCCGTCGAAGGCGTCGAGCATCAGCTTCTGATCCAGGCCGAGGCCCTTCGCCAAGGCCAACGACTGGCCGACGGCCGCGGCCAGGGAAGCGATCCACGCGTTACAGACCAGTTTGAGCTTGGACGCCGAACCGGGCTGCTCCCCCACCCATATCGTCTTGGCCGCCATCGCATCGAACGCTGGCTGCACCCGTTCGCGCAGGGCGGGGTCGCCCGAGGCCAACACGACGAGCTTGCCCTGCTCCGCGGGCGCCTTGGTGCCAAGCACCGGGCAGTCCAAGAATGCGACGCCCTGCTCGGCGGCGACCGCCGCAGTTCGTTCGGCGCCGTCGAGGCCAACGGTCGCGCACTGGACGAATACCGCGCCGTCCTTCATGGCCGGCAGCACTGTCGCCATCACGTCGAGAGTCGCCGCTGCGTCGAACAGCATCGCCACCACGACGTCGGCGTCGGTGACCGCCTCGACTGGATCGTGCGCGACCTCAGCACCATCGTCGGACAGTGGTTCCGCCCGCTCAGCCGTCCGGTTCCACACCACGACGTCGAATCCCTCACGAAGCAGTGACTGCGCCATGCCGGCACCCATGGCGCCCGTACCCAAAACTGCGATTCGCATGACCGCCATTCTGCACGCGACCATGGCCATACAGGCAAGACAATTCTGCCGTAGCCGGATGTCCGGGCGCCTCTGCCGTTTCACCTACCTGAACGGCCCGTTGACCGTCGAGACGAGGAGCGCTCAGCCGCTCCGACCGCCTGGCGACTGGTAGAGGTACGGGTAGTGCGCGTCGGCGTCGTCGACGGGTCGTAGATCAGCCGGCGGCTGACCGGTTCGCCAGGCAGCCGGGAGTCGGCAGCCGGTGGAGTACCCGTAGGCCAGGACGGAGCCGGGATTGTTGATCATCTCGATGGTTGCTCCGTCGTCGGCGATCCAGGAGAAGGTACCTGCGGCCGGAGGGACACCTGCTGGTGTATTCGGCTTGAAGTTCGCGGCGGTGAGGATCGGGGAGAGTGCTGCGGTGATCTGCTGCCACTGCTGATCGGTGGGGGCAGGCCGAGCGTAGATCTTCTCGACGGTCATCGTGTCGCCGATGTTGTGGCCGTAGGGGTCGGTGCAGCCACGGTCGGGCTTGAGTGTCGACGGCCCAACGACGGTCTGTGCCGAGAACTGCGCGATCGTCGCACGAATCTGGCCGTCGAGCGCGGTGAGCTGCTGTCGGGCAGCTTCCAGGTCGGGCCGGTCGTTGATGATCTTCTGCAGGCGGTCCAGTTCGCCGTGGTCGGGGGCGGCGTAGGGATTGACCGTGGTGTCCTTTACGCACGACGGCAACGCCACGCTCAGCAGCGCAACGATGACCAGGGCAAGCATGCGTCGACGCGAGTTCATGGGTGGTAGTCCGGGTTCGGGACTGGGAACCCGCGGGGTCCCAATGGAAAGGTTGGCGGTGGCAGGTTCTGTGGTGGCGCGATCGTGTCGTCGGGCAGGCCTGCGAGTACCGCTGCCATGTTGTAGCCGCTCATCCGTAGTTCTCCGTTGTCACCGAAGCGCGGGTATTCGGAATGTCCATAAGCACGTTCGTGCCATTGCCCATCACCATAGGGCGCTGGCAGACCGGCACCGGAGTTCACCGACAGCTCGGTGAATCCGGGCACGTCGCTCAGCGGGGGCCCGAAGGACCCCATGTTGGCGATCGTCGTGGGCACCCCGTCGGTCACGCCGTCCATGAAGTAGGCGTGCCCTGGCGCGACGCCGAGCTGCGAGGCATTGGCAAGCTCGCCGCCGGGCGATCCGTAGAGCACGACGTTGTCGACCGGCGCGCCGCCCTCCTGCAGGGCCAGGCTGGTGGTGAGCGACCCGTAGGAATGGCCGAACGCGGTGAGTTCCTGGTCAGGGATGTTCGACGTCGCGCCGACGCCCTGCAGGAAGTGATTCAACGGCCCGGCCCCAGCTTTGGCCATCGCGTCGTCGGTGACGTCGAGATTCATGCCCGGCGCTTCATAGCCGAGCCAGGCGATGGTCGCGACCGAATCTGGGTTTGGCACCCCGCCTGCGAGCTGCCGAAGTTCGACGGCCTGATCGTGCTGAGCGATGATCTCGCCGGTCATGCCGTCCACGCTGCCGCGCACGTTGGTGGTCATCCCGCCGACGGTGACGCCCACTTGCTTGGCGTTGTCGACGTCGCCGGTCGCGACCGCGGCTAGAACGTTCTTCTGGTTGCTGGTGGTGTCCAGGAGCAGCAGTCCCGTTCCTGGGTGGTTACGCAGGGTGATCTGCAGCTGCTGGAGGTCGGCGAGCTTGTTGTGGGCCGCTTCGTTCGCGTAGAGCTGGCTGGGGTTGGGATGGCCGACATGGTGTGCGTCGAGGGCGTCGACGGTGGCTTGGGCCTTGGAGATCTCGCCGGGCAGGCGGGCTGCGTTGACCTGTTCACGAATCGCCGATGGGACGCCTTCGAGGTTGCCTATCTCTACGGGTCGATAGTGGGCCAGGTCCTCGCGCCGGGTGGGGGTCAGCGAGTCCCACCACCTCTTGACGTCCTTCGGGTTCGTACTCTTCGGGGGCACCGATGGCACCCCGACGGGCGGGCCTGCGTTCGGGATTGGTTCCTTGCCGATTGCCATGTCGATGGCCTTGGCGAGTTCGGCGTCGACCCGTGCCCCCTCGGCCAAGATGGCGTTCAGCCGCTCTTGCAGCTGCATCTGCTTGAGCATGATCTCCATCGGATCGGCACCGGCGCTTCCCGGCCCCGCCTCGACGGTGCTGCCGATCGGGTCGATCGCCATGCCCATGCCGTCAGCGTCGCAGCGCAGCTGCGCGAGGTCTGATTTCACCTGCTCGACGTCGTCGGCGGCCTTGCTCGCGGCCTGCGCCACCGCGAGCGCCTCGTTGCCGTGGGCATCGAGATCCCAGCGGGTCTGGCCGATCGCCGTCTTCGCAGCCTCGGAGGCGTCACCACCCCATGTGCCGAACGCAGGCAGATTCGCGATCCCGTTTGAGGCTTCGAATGCCGCCTCGGCGCGGTTGCGGGTGGCGTGAAAGACCTCTCGGACGTCGCCCGCGTTCCAGCGGTCGATGTCTTCGACTGAAACCGTCACTGCAGCGGCGGCCCGACTACAGTCCCAGATCCACTGACGGGATGGCATCACCAGAGGCCGCGACGTTCTCAGCGCTCCGCTCGTCGGTCCCTTCATACGCGGCGGCGCCCGACTGCAGCCCCGTGCTGTGACGCACCAGGGAGGCAAACAGCACCGAACTGTCGGTCTGCCACCGCTCCACCGCAGTGCTCAACGCGGCAGCAGCTCCCGAAGGCACACCCCGCTGCGCGGCCTCGATCCGTCCATCCGCCGCCCCGTGCTTCGAGCGGAGATCATCAGCGTGGAAGTCCACCGTCGACGCTGACATCCGGAGATCAGTCGGCACCACGCGCATCTCACCCGCGGACATGACACCCCCTTGAACGACCTACACCACGTTTACCTCAGGATACGGGCGGGCCGATGGCGTCGACCGCACCAAAGTGAAGGTCGCGTTCGGAGGCGGGCGTGGTTGCCCGTAAAAACCCGGGGGCTTGCTGAGGCTGCCGGGCTGGCGCCGAACACCCGGGCGCTGGGACGTTCCTGCGCCGGATCTCGCACGTCCGCATTGCCATTCACTACCGATTACGTGCCGAGATCCCGGCGCCTCGACAAGGTCCGCACCGCGCGATGGGTTGGGCCAGCAGTCGATCGGCGTTCCTACTGGTCAGCTCTCGCCAACTGGAAGCGCCGGGCGGCGGCGCCGCGGCATCGATTGATGCCAAATGCGCGTCGACGCCAGCGGCCAGCGTCAAGCACGAATCGCTGCCGTAAACGATGTGAGCGGTGCCCGCGACGTCGGCTAGGACCGGAAGCTGGATCGGCAACGGTGTCCCGGCCGTGTCGAACCACAAAGCGCGCATGGCATCTCGCCATGACGCTCCACCCTCCCCCTGACCGAAGAGCTCGAC
Organism: Mycolicibacterium hodleri; assembly: GCF_006439015.1. Classification (GTDB taxonomy): domain Bacteria; phylum Actinomycetota; class Actinomycetes; order Mycobacteriales; family Mycobacteriaceae; genus Mycobacterium; species Mycobacterium hodleri_A. The sequence continues at coordinate 957,376 of NZ_RCZG01000001.1, forward strand.
GCGATCGCCGAAGAAGGCCAGCGCTGCACCCGAATGTGGCATTAGGACTCGCATGTCGGAATACCTCCGAAGGACGCCAGCGAACACTAGGTCAGTGTTCGAACGGGTGCTGTCGAACATGAACTCCAACATCGGTCGCGGCCGGCCAAGTGCGGTCCGCTGCCACCCGACCGGCGACGTGGGATGGACCAAGAGCACCGCCCGCTGCGCGTTCTGTTCCGCCCAGACAGTTTCGAAGAGCGCATCACCGAGGTAGTGGCCATCGATGTTCGACTCGAGGATGACGCCCGACGCCCCGAGCGTGTCAAGCGCCCGAGCGCGGCTGTCGAGGAGCGGTGGTCAAGCGAACAAGGCCACTTGTTCGCATCAGCTATCGCAGCAAACTAGAAATTGAATACTGTAAATCGTTTTCAACATCTGAGCAACAGTTGAACCATTCGCCCTAATGTCGCTGTCTCTGATTTTCTCAGCGAAAATATCTGACGGACAATGACTTTGAGGCGGAACCAGCGACTCACTTAGGACGTGCGACTTCAACTAACGTCGGCAAGTCGCGGGCGAGCGATTGGCAGGGTTTGCCACAGCGCTGCATCAATAGATCGCCCGATCGTCACCGATTGTCGAATTCTTGATCTAATCTCAGCGGGTGGCAAATCCACGGGATCGCAAGTTCGGCCTCACTAAGGGGGGCGGACCGTTTGCTGACGATCTCATGACCACCGCGAGGGCTGTCGGTCGGCGACTCGACTGGGTGCTGTGGTACCAGGACTTCCTGTCCGAGCCGCCCGTCGTCGAACTCGATGGCGTCAGGCAGTTGGGCGCCCAGCCGATCATCACGTGGGAACCCTGGCTGTGGGGGGCGCCGGACGTGCCGATGATGCCGATGCTGCAAGCCGGCACCTATGACGAGCATCTACGACTCTGGGCCGCGCACCTTCGAGACTGGGGCTCGGTCGTGTATCTGAGATTCGGCCATGAGTTCAACGGCCATTGGTATCCGTGGGGCCAAGCGGCGGGTACGCAACCAGCGGCCTACGTCGAGGTGTGGCGGCGTATTCACAACATATTCGCGCAAGAGGGCGCCACCTGTGCGCAGTGGGTCTGGTCACCGGGCGCCGGTTTGACAGCGGGCGAACCCCTCGAGCGGTGGTATCCCGGCGACGACTACGTCGACGTCATCGGCATTGATGGCTACAACTGGGGAACCTGCCAGGATTGGAGTGCCTGGGCTGACCCCGCCGCCCTGTTCGACGCATCGTTCGCCGAGATAAGGGCAGTCGCGCCCAATAAACCGGTGGTGATCACCGAGGTGGCTTGCGCCGAAGCAGGTGGCAGCAAGCCGGCGTGGATTGCGGCGCTAGTGGACTACCTGACCGCGCAGCCCGAGGTCAGTGGCTTCATCTGGTTCGACCACGACAAAGAGACTGATTGGCGCATCGAAAGCTCCTCTGCATCTGCCGCGGCGATGGCCACCGCGCTGCGGGGCATCGCCGCCACCCAACAGGACTGCGGGGCCTCGACGTGAGTACCAAGTCATTCATCCAGCACACACTGCCCCCGCAGGTCGAGGAGGACCGGCTGCGCTCGGTCGAACAGCTGTACCTTCTCGACACCCCTCCAGAAGAGCGCTTCGCACAAATCACCCGGATGGCGCGGAGTGCGTTCGACCTTCCGATGGCGGCGATCTCACTGCTCGATCGGGACCGGCAATGGTTCAAACAGATGGACGGGCTCGGCGTGCAAAACAGTGTCCCACGCCCACAAACGGTATGCGCGGCAACCATCCTTCGTGCCTACGAGCATCCCGAGGACCCGGGTTTGATCATCGAAGACACCCGGGAATCCGCATTCAACGAGCTGCCCGGGATCTGCGCCGACAGCGGAATCAGGTTCTATGCAGGATATCCGCTCTACGGACCGGGCGGGCACGCCGTCGGCACCTTCTGCGTCTACGACACCAAACCCCGGCAGCTGAGTTCCTCGCAACGGCGGACCTTCGTCGAGCTGGCCGCCTGGGCTCAGCGGGAGTTGCAGAGCACCGACGACCTCGAACGCGCCGCAACCGTTCAGCGCCAATTACTTCCGCCCACACTCGGTGACCTACCGGGCTACAGCGTCTGTGCGATGTGCTTGCCCGCGTATGCGGTCGGCGGTGACTTCTACGACCACTATCCGGTGCAGGGCGGGATGATCTTCACTGTCGCCGATGTGATGGGCAAAGGTCTCGGTGCGGCGATATTGACAGCCGTCGTGCGCTCGGCGCTGCGTGGCGCGTCCCGCGCAATGGAGTGGGTAGGCAGCGACAACGACCTCACCGGTGCCGTCAGCGCCGCATCCTTGCAGCTCATCGACGACCTCAGCAGCACCGATAGCTTTGTGACGCTGTTTCACCTGAAGTTGGCGACGGAAGACGGCTCTATGCAATACGTCGATGCGGGACACGGATTCGCCGCCCTGGTTCGTCGCGACGGCACGGTGCAGCAGCTCAACGGTGACGGCCTGCCACTGGGTGTGCTTGCCGAGGACAGCTGGACCGCGCATGACGCCAGTCTCCAACCGGGAGACACGCTCGTCATCGCGTCCGATGGCATCTTGGACCTGGTCGGCGAGGTCGACGATCTGCCTGAAGCACTGAAATTCATTGGACAACACCCTGATCCCGCAGATCTATGTGCACAGGCGCGCGCGCTGGCGGCGTCCAAGACGACTTTGGACGACGTCACCATCGTGGCGGTCCGTCGCGAGCTTCCACCGTGACACACCGGCTGCCGGATACCCCGGCAGGCGATTCCATTGAGCCTGGTGAAGTGGTAGCTGGCTGCCATCGCGATTTTGGTGCTGGCTTCGGTGATCGGAATCGTGCGGCTCTGCTACGGCGCGATCTCGGTTCTGGGCGTCGGAGTGAACCTGTTCTGGGTGTTGTTCGACGTAATTATCTCAGCGTGGTGTTCCAGGCGGTGCGCTACCGCTGCCATGAATCAGAAGGGACGTGATGAGTAATTTCGCTCAGCACACATTGGAATCCGGCGTCGTCGTAGTCAGACCGACCGGACGGCTCAATATGACGGCGGCGCGGATGCTCCGCCAAGAATTGCAAGCCCTCGTCGAGAGTGGAGAGAAGCGCGTCGTCGTCGACCTCAGTGGAACCGTGTACATCGATTCCTCGGGGCTGGGTGCATTGATCTCCGGACTCAAGATTGCCAGGCAAGCTGGGGGCGATCTGCGCGTCGCCGCACCTAACCGCCAGGCCGTCACGGTGCTCGAGATGACAAACTTGAGCCGGGTTCTGCGAGTACATCCCTCCCCGGAAGGCGCATTCGGTGACAGCGACGGATCCTGAACGGCTCCGGGTACTCGAGACGATCATCGGCCCAGAGACACTCGAGGACATCCAACGGCTCCTCGACGATCTGTGGTCAGCCTGCGACATTCCGGAACTGGTGCAGATCCACACCGATCTCGCCGCCGGCGAGATCGGCGCCAACATCGTCGAGCACGCCGCGAACGGCAGTCCGGTGCGGTTGCGCATGGAGGTCCAGATGTCATCAGAGGCCTTGCGCATCCACTTCACCGACGACGGTCGGCCGGCGCCGGTCGATTTGTCGCGAGTAACAATGCCCGCGGCGATGTCCGAACGCGGGCGTGGACTGGCCATCGCAATCCGCGTGCTCGATCAGCTCTCCTACCAACGTGACAGCGAAGGCAATCACTGGACCCTTGTGCATCGACTCGATTCTTGATAGCAGTACACAAAGTTCTCACGAAGCCAGCCAGGAGTGCGGTCAGTAGTGGTTTGAAGGACTTACAGTTCGAGGCCGTCTACATCGATGGTGCGGCTGCGGTCGGCGGTGTGCACGCGGCCGAACGTGCCGTCTTGTGGGTCGCCGGGCAGGTGCACGCGAACGCGGGTGCCTGGCGAGTAGTGGTCTGTGGCTGTCATCGCCTGCCCCGCTGGGCTTTCCGGTGGCGGCGGTGCATGTCCGTGCGCCAGGCCTCGGTGCCGCGGTGGGCATCAGCGGCGAGCTCGGCGTAGTCGTCCCCGTCATAGGGCGGTGGTGACCAGCCCTCTTCGGCACGTCGCCACGGCAGGAACGCCCCGGCGTGAATTGCCGTCCGCTCTTCCGGCGGCAGGGTTTTCGAGCATCATGCGATTGCCTCCATTTCTGCTGCGGCCGTGGCGTTCTGGTACACCCGCCGAACGGTGCTGCTCTGCCAGTTGGGCAGGCCCGCCGGGCAGAGGATGCCTTCGATCTCCAGGGCGGTTGCGATCTTCGCGAAGCTCAGGCCTGCTGCGGTACATCACGATCCGCCGCACGACACCGGGCTTCGCGAGACGAGGCCGACCGATGGACTCGCCGCGTGCTTTCTTGGCCGCCAGCCCCGCCTTTGTGCGCTCGCTGATGAGCTTGCGCTCGTACTCGGCGAAGTTGACCACCGTCCGCGCCATCATCCGGCCCGCCGCAGTCGTCAGGTCCAGACTCAGGTCGAGCACGACTAGCGACCACCCCTGTCGTTTCTGCGTTCTCAATAATGTTGGCGGCGTGTACGACTGACCGCGCCAAACGGTCGAGCTTCGCCACGATCAGCCCATCGACCTGACCACTCGCCAAGAGCTGCAGCACTTCTCGCAGATTCGGGGTTGCTGTTTTGCCGCTGCCGCCCTCGTCGGCGAAGCGCTCCACGGCCCATCCGCGCCGGTCGGCCTCGGCGTCGATGGCCGAGCGCTGCGCCTCCAAAGCCGATGCGGCTCTCGGCTTGCTCCTCGGTACTCACGCGACAGTAACCGAACATCAACGCGCCCTGACTATTTGCGCTCATGCTCGCCCACGTTCGACTAGGACCAATTCGGCTTCGCCCACCGCGTAGGTCTCGCCGTCGAACTCCACCAACACTTCGTCGGTGTCGGTCATCGCCGGGACGACGACCACCACGGGGTCCCCGATCATCGGGCCCATCTCGTTGCCGAACGCCTCGATGGCCGCCGCGTTCGTCGTGTAAACCCGGCTCGGCTCATCTACGTTTGTCAGCCGCACGACCCGCACGCGGTTGCCCTCCTGAAACTCATCGGCCCCTCTCGTCGGGGCTGTCGTAGTCGTGACGCCCCCAGTTACGCCCGGGCGGATGGCTCTGCGGACACGACTTCGATGATTGGCAGTGGCCCGGTGTGGTGCCGACCGCCGAGCCCGATCCGGTGCAGGCCGAGGCGTGGTCCACCGGTCAGTGGCCCGTGGTTCAACCTCCGAAGGGCTGACGGCGGTACAAGCCGTGACGGCGTTCCCCGCGCCTCACCGGTGCGAAGGTAGGGCTGCACCACCTCGAAATCGACCGCCGAGCAATCAGAATCGGCCGCCTTGGCGGTATTGACGCCGTCATAAATTGATCCCCCGAATTCGCGATGCCCACGCAGTCCTGGGCGTAACGTCTGCCCCGTTTCCGGTGTTTGCTTCCTTGCGGAGGGTCGGGTCATGGGTGCTGCCAGGTATGTCGGTCGTGTTGGCGGGTTGGCGATTGCCCTCGGAGTGGGCACCGCGATCCTCACAGGTCAGGGGGTGGCGCACGCCGACGACACGGACACCTCGAAACCCACGTCAGCCGGCAACAGCACGGCCGCCACGTCGGCGGCAGGCGGCGCCGTCACCGTCGGCAAGCCTGCGGCAGGCAAACATCGGTCCACCGGCGGTACCTCCCTGGCCGACACCGTCAAGGGCATCGCCGACCGAGTCTCGGCAGAACACGACAAACGTCTTGCCAAGGCCGAGCAGGCCGCTGCGGACAAGGTCAGCGGTCAGACCGATGAGCAGACGGGCAGTGACACGCCGGCCGCGTCACGCCCCGGCGACCGCCGCACACACCGTCACGATGCCGGCAGCGGGACACCCTCGCAGGGTGCGACCACCCCGGCGGCGCCCGACGCCGGCATCCAGGAACCGCCGGGTGTGACGTGGTCGAAGAATCCCCGCGTCGTCGCGGCCCGCGACGGCGGTGCGGGGACCGTGACTTCTCTGTGGACGCCTTCGACTGTCGGCACCCACGTCCAGGCCGCGGCCACGCCGACCGCCGCACCCCCCGCCCGGGTCACGGTCTCCACGTTGCTGACGTCGCTACGTCACGCCTCCGATCCGCTCTCCAGCACCGGCGGAACGACACCCGTCGGAGGGTCGGTGGCCGACCTGGTGCTGTTGGCCGGCATGCGACGGGAGCAGCAGGCCCTGGTGCTCCCGGGCCCCACCGTCACCGTCAGCGAAGGGGTCATCGGCGGGTGCGTCGTCGGCGCCACCTGCACCACGGCGAACGGCTCCACGTACACCCTCATCAGCGCGCCGAACAAGGGCGGCAAGCTCGCACTCGACGCGACGACGGGTGCATTCACCTTCCTGCCGTTCGCGCCGGAAACGAGCGCCAACGGGCCGTCGGGACAGGAGTCGTTCTCGGTGCTCGTCGCGCAGAACACGAAGTTCACCACGCTCGTCACCGGACTGCCGATCGTTGGGTCCACGCTGATCGCTCCGGTCATCATGACCCTGCAGCAGCACAACATCCTCGCGCCGCTGATCGGGACGGCCGCACGGCAGGACATCACCGCGAACATCGACGACCTGCGCACCGCGGGCATGCCGGTCGCCTTCACGACGATGGTGACGTCATGGGACGGTGTCCAGATCAGCACCAACTTCTTCCCGGCGATCACCAACAATCCCGACCTCGGCGCTCCGGGCTACGAGACAATTTTCAACGGGCCGGGCCTGGCCCAAGCCGGAGCCACCAGCCCCAACGATCCCTTCGTCTCGACGTTCCGGACTGCCGGTTACAACGTGGTGACCTGGGATCCGCGCGGCGAATTCGACTCCGGTGGCGTGCTGCAGCTCGACAGCCCGCAGTACGAGGGCCAGGACGTCACGCAGCTGATCAGCTGGGTCGCCGGCCTCAACGGGGTCCAGCTCGACAACCCGAACGACCCCACCATGGGCATGGTCGGCGTCTCCTATGGCGGCGGAATCCAATTGGTGACTGCTAACTCGGACGACCGGGTCGACGCGATCGCGCCGGGCTGGGCGTGGAACACCCTGCCGGGATCGTTATACCCGGACCAGGCGTTCAAGACCGCCTACTCCTCACTGCTACTCCTCGGGCTGGTGACCACGGGTGCCAGGATCAACCCGCAGATCTACGGCGGCATCCTCACCGGCGCCACGCTGGGCATTCTCACCCCCCGCCAAATTCAACTGCTCCAGACGAGTGGGCCCGGCCAGACGGTGCGGGGAATCACCGCGCCGACGCTGTTCATTCAGGGCACGGTCGACGTCCTATTCCCGCTGGAGCAGGCCCTGCTCAACGCCTCTCTGCTTCCCACGGCGACCCCGGTGAAGATGCTGTGGTTCTGCGGCGGACACGGCAGCTGCCTGCCCGGGCAGGGCAACGGCGTCGCCGACAGCATCTGGGTGATGGGCGAGACGGTGGGGTGGATGAACGAGTGGGTCAAGGGGGAACCCCCGGCCGACCCGTCCACCTTCGAGTGGACCGATCAGACCGGCGACCGGTGGACCTCGAACCTGCTGCCCACCCAAGCGGGCTTCTACGACTCGACCAGTTCGGTTCCGCCCACCGCTTGGAACACGGGCAAGGTGCTCCCGATTATTCCCATCGTCGGCGGCTCGGGGCCCGGCCCGTACGTGCCGCTGCCGTACTCGCTGGGAGACGGGTCCGTCGCGTCCAACGCCGTAACCATCGCGCTCAACAATCCGTCCACAGATGCGAACGTCGTTGGCGCACCGCATGTCGTGATCAACTACAGCGGGTTGGGCACCAGCCGTCACATCTACGCCCAGATCGTCGACAAGAGCACCGGGCTGGTCGTCGGGAACATCGTCACGCCGGTTCCGGTCACACTGAACGGCCGCGACCAGACGGCGACGATCGACCTGAACGACATCGCCTACACGGTCAGCCCGGACAGCCAGCTGGAACTGCAGATCTTCACGACGGCAACGTCGTATCTGAACCTGACGCAGTATGGCTTCGTCAACATCAAGAGCGTGCAGGTGACGTTGCCTACCACGACGCAGGGCACCAACGTGGGACCGAACGTTGTTCCCGCCGGCCTCGCCGACAGCCTGGTGGCCGTCTGACCCCGGCGGCGGCGCGGCCATGAGGTTGCGGTCAACAGGCGATTCGCGGACTGTGCGCAGCAATCCGCGGCCTACTCCTTCGCCATGACGCCGGGGCGAGCCTTATCGAGCCTTCGACCGGTGCGAAGGTGAGGGCGTTCTAGGCCCCTACCTTGGCGAACTCCGTTAGGGCGACTGGGACTTGAACCCAGAACCCACGGATTCTGACGCGCTTCGTCACCCGAATCGAGGCCAACGGCGTCGCCGAACCCGGCTGGAATCCTTCGCAGTTCTTGTGCACCGTCATCGCACCCCACCTCAACGGACTAGTCCCCCGGTCGCTCGTACGAGGCGCTGAGCGGTACCAATACGGCGTCCAACTGGTCGCGCTAGCGCACGGAGCGATCACGGTTGACACCGCAACCTGTCCCTCCTGCCCGTTCACCAAGAGCAGAGCCGCGACTTCCCCCAGCGGATCGGGGTTATGGCGCGGCGCGATCACGCGACGACGGTTGTCTATCTTCACCTGATGGTCATCCAGATTCATCCGTACGGAAGGCCGTACAACTTGGATTCCTCGCGTCACTTCACACCCGACGACGCGGACCGGCCCGCGGACGATCTGCGGGCGAAGGCTGAGCTGGTGCGAATTGAAGGGAACCGTTCGACCTGATCGGTGCGTGATACCTATCGTTCGGCCACACGAACCTTTAGTTGCCGATGCGACTGATCGTTGAGTTCAGTTGGTTTGTGCGATCGAGCACGTTCGCGATCATGGCCATGTCCCGCTGCATATTGTCGTTCACCGCTTGCAGTTTCGCGTGTTCCTCTGACGAGGAGGAGGTGCTCGGCCCAGCGTCGGTGCTCGTCCCCGAGATGTCTGCGGGTGCCGCGGCTGCGATGCCGGTGGCCAGACCGAGGCCACCCAAACCCAAGGAGGCGGCGATAGCGGCGGAGGCGGCGATCTTCTTGATGGTGCTGATGGTGCTCACGTCGTTCCTTTCGCGTCTGGCCGGTCTCTCCGGCCGTGACCAAAGGATCGAGCGCGGCGCTCAATGGATTCTCAATGCAAGGATTTTGCACGCGCGTGGGTGATCGGCCCGTCCCACTCTCCAGGGGCGGGCCGATCTTCTCAAGCTTCGAGGCGGGTAGCCAGTACTATCGCTCGATCTTGTTCAAAAGGGTGCGAAGTTCGTCTTGTATTGCAGTCGCTAGGTCCGATTGCTGCTGTGCAGAATCCTTTTCGACCTGAAGGCGCGATTGCTGGGCTTTAGCATCGTCCTCCGAGACGGGGGCGGGTAAGCGGCGTTCACCGTAGAGAGCTTCTTGGCCGCTCGGCGGCGTCCCATTAGCGACGGTCACCACAGGGATGCTCGATGTGACGGACGACTTCGAGTTCAGTCGCGCGTTCGTTTCCGTTAGGCTCTCCGCTCTCTGCTGCGAGGTGGCAGCAAGGTTTCGGTTCAGCTGCTCAACGTCTGAAAAGACATCCTTAATGCTGGTCGGCGGTTGCGGCGAGCCAGTCCCCGATGCGGAGGAAGACGAGGTTGCCGCCGCCGACGTGGCACCAGACGTGCCGGCGTCGGCGCTAGCCGGTCCCGCGAGGGCGGTGCCGGCCAGGGCGGCGAGGCCGAATGCGACGAGGGCGGCGGCTCTGGCGATGCGGTTCTTAATCATGTGAGTTCCTCTTCTCTGAACCGTGGCTGGCTCGTTGGGAAAAGGATCACGCCCAGACCTCAATGAATCCTCAAAGCGGGGTATTGGTTCGGGCGCCCCCATATAATCAGCGCCGCCTTGGCCGGCCCACGGAGCACGCCCCCCTGCCCCCGAGCGAGGCTGTCGGTTTCCGCCGCTACGTTGCCGCCCATGGACAACACCAACTCAGCTCAGTTGGTTACGTCCGTGGCCAACAAGTTCCGCAAGGTCGCACGCGACACCGAGAACCCGCCACCAATGAGCTAGCGGAAGGGCTAGCGCATCTTGCTGAGCGATCAGGGAGCTGGACGCGAAGTGGGCGAGCCCCACGCGGGAACCCAAACAGGCTGACGCCGCGTCCTATTGAGTGTTCGACCCCGCACACTCTCCGGTGCGGGGTCGAATCACGTTGGCTGGCCCCAGGGCGGCGCTCAAACAAAGGGGCCGCCCCGTTGAGGTTTCGTTGAGGTCGGCGCCTGATCCTTTCTTCAGCCAGCCTCTTGCCCGAAGAAAGGACATCACATGATCAAGACCCGTCTCGCCGGAGCCGCCGCCCTCGTGGCCCTAGGGCTCGCCGCTACCGGCGGCACTGTCCTCGCTGTTGCCGCGCCCGCCTCCGCCGACACCAGCACCACCTCTTCATCTGGCGCCGCCTCCTCGTCCGACAGCTCTCCCACCGCCTCTTCAGGATCTAGTACGACGTCCACGTCAGCCACCGGCACGGCGCCGTCCACTGCCACCGCCACACCGCCGCAGAACACTTCGTCGCAGATGCAAGACACCAGCACCGTGCCGACGTCGGCCACGACCATTTCCGACAACGGCCCGACCTCCAAGATCGGATCAACACCGACGGCGAGCGTGAGTAGCTCGGGTGGCGCAGTGACGTCCTCGACGCCCATCCTGAGCGCCGACCAGAGGCGCGCGCTCATTACTGGGTCCACGAGTGAGAAAAGAGCAATCTTCTCCGCAGTTCCTCAAGACCAACTGAGGGCCTACCTGGCGGCGAACCCATTCACCCCCGAAGAAGAAGCCGCCTGGAAACGGCAATCCGTCGCCGAGGATGCCGACAGGGCGGCCCGGATGAGAGCCGTCGCCGACGCACAGGCTGCTCGTGCGGATCAGCAGCAAGTACTCGACGTCGTCGGGACTGTCGCAGGCGCCGCGACAGTCATCGCCGGTGCGGTCGCGCCCGGACCCGCAGTAGCTCTACTTCCCATGGCCATCACTGCTGCCAGCTCTGCTGCCGGCTAAGGCAGCCGTGGGGAGTGGCGTGATACCCGCCCACCTGATTCCCGGGTTCACGCCCAAGCCGGCTCCGACCACCACGCCCGGCAACGGTCTTGGTGCGGGCCACGGTTGGGACCCTGGCCCCAACCAACCCGCGTGGTCGCCGTGCGGCTCCCCCGGGCCTTCGTGCTGTGGAATGGTCACGGGGCGGGCGGGGCGGCAGGTGCGATCTCGAAGGTGAATTGGGAGCTACCAATGGTGATGACGTCACCGTCGCCGAGCGTCGCGCTGCCGCGGATGCGCTGGTGGGAAACCTGCACGCCGTTGGCTGACCGCAGGTCGTTGATCACGAAGGTGGCGCCCGTGTCGATGATCGTGGCGTGGTATCGGCTCACTTTGGGGTCGTCCAGTACGACGCCGTTGTCGCCCCGGCGCCCGATCCCGGTGGTCACCGTTTCCAGCGGGTAGCAGCGGCCGGCGGCGTCGCGGAGCTGCGCCCGGCTCGATCCGCCGGACGCCGATGTCGTCGTGTGATGCTCGAGAGTGGTGAGAATTTCGGAGGCGTCGTTCTGCGCGATCTGCGCGACGTCCAACGGCTCCTGACGCAGGATCCGCTGCTGCAGCGTTCGTACCGTCGGCCCGGGTTCGATGCCCAGTTCGTCGGACAGCACTGTTCTCAATCGGCGGTATGCGTGCAGGGCGTCGGTCTGGCGCTCGGCCGCGTAGTAGGCAGTGATCAATTGGGTCCACAGGGGTTCCCGATAGGGGTGCTCGGCCACTAATCCTTCGAGTTCGCTGATAATCGAATCGCCTCGTCCGCAGGCGATTTCAGATTCCGCGCGCACCACGTGGGCGACCATCTTGTCCTCGACGAGTGCGGTTGCGAACGATTCGACGAAGCGGAACTCGCGCAGATCGTCGAGGACGGGACCGCGCCATTGCGCCAGAGCGGCTGATAGGCGGTCGCCGGCCAGCCGGAATCGGCCGGCTGCCGCCGCTTGCACGCCGGCTGCCTTCTCGCTGTTGAACCGCCCGAGATCACAGGCCGCGTCGAGCACGTTGAGCCGGTAGCCCGGACGGGCGCTGGCCAACACGGTCTTCGGGTCGACACCGGCTGAGCCGAGGACCTTGCGCAGGTTCGCCACGTAGACGTGCAGGTTGTGGATCGCGTCGGCTTGGGGCGTGTCCTCGTCCCAAATCGCACCGATCATCGAGTCCCTCGGAACGGGACGATTGCGGTTGATCAGCAGCAGCGCCAAGACTGCGCTCTGTTTGGGTGTGCCCAACGGGACCGGCCCGCTTTTTACGCTGACCTGTAGTGGACCCAGCACGCCGAAGTCCAGAACCGACGCAACCACGGACCTCGAAGTCATTGGCTGGCGATGAGTTTCACCACGGGGTGCGGGCCCATGTCGGTTACATAGAGGTTGCCCGCTCCGTCGACCGCCACTCCCTGGGGGTCGTTGAGGCCGCTGAAGGGCAGCGGGATCGCCGCCGTCGCGCCGGGCCGGAGCTCGACGATCCCGGCGTTGCCGCGGTCGGTGACGTACACAGTGCCTTTCGCGTCGATGGCCACGCCGTGGGGATCGTTGAGGCCGGTGAACGGTAGCGCCTGTGCCACAGTCGACCCTGGCGCCAGGCGCATCACTCGGTTGTTACCCGTGTCGGTGACGTCGACACCGCCCGAGGCATCGACGGCGACGCCGCGGGGATCGTTGAGGCCGGTGAAGGGCAGTGTGATCGCCGTCGTCGCACCGGCCGCCAGGAATAGCACCCGATCGTTGCCACGATCGACGACGTAGACGTCGCCCGCCGGACTGGCGATGATGCCGCGGGGGTCGTTGAGGCCGGTGAACGGCAGCGTGGCCGCCGCACGCGCGCCCGCAGGCAGCCACACCACCCGGTCGTTACTCGAGTCGGTGACGTAGACGTCGCCTTTGGCGTCGACCGCGACATCTTGCGGGTTCTTGAGCCCGCTGATCGGCAGCTGGGTCGCCGCAGTCGCGCCGACCTCCAGTCGCATCACCCGATCGGTGCCGATGGCGGTGACGTATGCGGTCCCGGCGGGATCGACCGCGACGCCGCCAGCGACGCGAATCTCCGGGAACGGTAGGGCGATCTGTGAGGAATAACCCTGCCCGACCGGTGAGGCTGCAGGACTGCTGCTGTCTGAGGCATGCCGCCCGATGATGACGACTCCCGCGACCACGACCGCCACTGCCGCGATAGAGGCAACGAGTAACGCGATGGCCTTGCGCGACAAGTGAATACGCTGACGAGCGTGTGATCCGACAGCTTCGGTGGTGGGGAGCGTCGGATGATCCTCCAGTGCCGCACGGGCTGCCGCGGCGAGGTCCTGCACGGAGTCGAAGCGGTCGTCGGGATTCTTGGCCATACCCGTGGCGATGACCGCATCGAAGGCGATGGGTACCTCGGACCTCGTGACGCTGGGTTGCGGAGGCGGAGTGTGCAGATGATGGGCGATCAAGCCCTGCATACCCACCTCGGAGGTGAACGGTGGCTGGCCGGTGAGGCACTCGTACAGCACGCAGGTCAGCGCGTACACGTCGACCCGGGAGTGGGTCTTGACTGCGGCGCCGATGGCCTCCGGAGCCATGTAGACCGCGGTGCCGATGGTTTCGCCCGCCTTGGTCAGCGTGGCATCTCCGGAGGCGTGAGCGATCCCAAAGTCGATGAGGTACGCGAAGTCGTTGACGCAGACCAGGATGTTGGAGGGTTTGACATCGCGATGCACCAGACCCACGTCATGGGCCGCTTGAAGTGCGCCGGCCACCTGAACGATGATCGCCACCGCACGCATCGGCGGCAAAGCACCTTCCTGTTTGATCAGCGTGCGCAGGTCCCTACCGTCGACGAGCCGCATGTTCAGAAAGAGCCGACCGTCGACATCGCCGAAGTCGTGGATCGGGATGATGTGCGGCTCGGTCAGCTGTGCCACGGCCTCGCACTCCCGCCGGAACCGTTCCCGCGACTCATCGTCGTCGGCAGAGTGTTCGGGCAGCACCTTCAGCGCGACCACCCGATTGGTCTGCGAGTCGCGGGCCCGCCACACCTGACCCATGCCACCCGCGCCAAGCAGTGACAACAGTCCATAGCGCCCGAAGGTTTCGGTCGGCACTGCACCGGAGGTGTCGTCCACGCCGTCGGACGAGTCCTCGCCGGCAGTGGCGTCCCCGCCGTCTATGACCGTGTCATCCATCGCTACTGATAACCCTGCCTCGTGGTGGCTAACGCATACACGCAATCATTCAAACAGGCGGGACGTCACTTCCGCGGCGGATGTGCCGACGTCTCGCTCCTCGAAGAAATCGAGGCGACTCAGATCCTGTCTCGCGGATCAGCGACGACTACGCTGCGGGGCGCTGCCAACCGTACGGCGTGATGATCAGATCGACGATCGCATTTGGAGATCCTGGTCGGCGGTCGATCATCCCTTCCTTGCAGCTGGCGAGCCGTCGCGATCGCGCCGACGCCATCAAATTCGTTGTCACTGAGACGCGTTCGCCTCTGCGGGCGAAATGGGGCTCGCGCAGCGTCCTTGCTTTACGAGTATGCATTTCGTAGTGCCACCGTGTCGCGTTCGTCGTCGTTCATGTGTGCGCCCAGTTCTCAGCGCGGCGCAAAGAGGCCAGCGCAATTCGGTATTTCCACCGAATAGGTCGAACGCGACCACCTCATCTCACACTTACTTGCGTTTCTTAGTACCAAGGTCGGAGAACAGGTGCAATTCATCGGGGGCACCGCATTGGCGCGCACCCACCTACCGACCGGACGCCTCAGCGAGGACATCGACCTGATCGCCATCGACGACCGCAAGCCCGTCGCCGCGTCCCTCGACGCGGCGCTGCCCCGAGCACTGTCACGGTCGCACGGACGGCTCACCCTCGAACCAGCATTGGGCAGCATCGCAAGCACCTGCCAGCCACCCTTCGAACGGCCAGCGGCCTCTCGGTGCGAATTCAGCTGCTCTCCCCGCGGGACCGCATCGTCTGGCCGTCCGAACGGCGCGTGCTCGTCCAGCGCTACACCGACGCCCCTGCGGCCGAGCTGTTCGTTCCGACGCTGCCAGCGTTCGCCGCGTCGAAGACGTCGACGTGGGCCGATCGGAAAGGTGCTCGCGATCTCTGGGACCTTTGGGCTCTGAGCGAGTTGGGCGCCATCGGCCGACGAGCCGCGGACCTTTACCGACGCTACGGGCCCACCAATCATCCGCCTGCGCCGCAACTATTCACGTCCGCGCCAACCGACGCCGAGTGGCAGGCCCAACTGGCCGGGCAGACCCGCATCACGGTCTCTGCGCACAACGCCGTCACAGCCCTACGGGAAGCCTGGCTTGCGGCCGTCGCCGCTATCAACGATGAATAAACGATGACTCGGCGAATCTGATCTTGAAGAACAGCCTCTGACGTAGGGCGACTGGGACTTGAACCCAGGACCAACGGATTATGAGTCCGCGGCTCTAACCAACTGAGCTACCGCCCCATCACGCATGCGCGCGGCCACCATGGTCGCACAGGCGCTCGGACCCATCACCGCCGATATGCGAACAACGATCATGACCGACGTCGCCGCATTAGGCTCCGATCGTGATCCGCTTCCTGCTGCGCACGGTCGTGTTCCTTGGCTCCTCGGCCATCGGTCTCCTGGCGGCGGCCTGGCTTGTCCCTGGCGTGACGGTTCGCCCCCTCGGCTTCGTCATCGCCGTCGTCATCTTCACCGTCGCGCAGGCCATCCTGGCGCCATTCTTCTTGAAGATGGCCAGCCGTTACGCGACGGCGTTCCTCGGTGGCATCGGCCTTGTCTCCACGCTCGCGGCCCTGATTCTGGCGTCTGTGCTCACCCACGGGCTGAGCATCAGCGGCATCGGCTCTTGGGTGGCAGCGACGGTGGTCGTCTGGCTGGTCACCGCCCTTGCGACGCTGCTGCTGCCCATGCTGATCCTGAAGAAGAAGGTCGCGTAGCAGCCGCGCATGAACAAGCCGTTGATCGCTGGCTTGCTGACCGCGTGGTGCGTATTACTCGTTGCACCTGCCTGGATCGTCTACTTCGTCTTCCGTGGCATCGACGCCGACACCCCGATCATCGGGCCCATCATCGCCATCTGGATCGTGGGCTACCTGCTTCAACTCGGCGTGTTCATCGCTGCCACGCGCAAGGCCTCGCGCAACGGCATCGGCGGCTGGTTCCTCGCTTCGACGATGCCCTTCGTTGCAGACTGGACCGTGCCGGTCGCGCCATGGTCACCCGCCGCGGTCCTGATCGTCGTCGGCGCCTACGCGGCGTGGTTCTACTCGCGCATCGAGCGCAGCGATGAACTGCAGCGCAACGGAATTCCGGCGGCGGGAACCGTCCTCGAGATCGAGACTCCGCTCATGAACACCATCATCAACGACGTCTACATCCGCCGGACCATGATGCTGCGAATCGAGCGCTCCGACGGCGCGGCGCCGTATCAGGCCAAGTACACGGGGACGTTCATGCTCGGTGAGGTCCCGAAACCTGGAGACGTCTTCAACGTGCGAATCGACCCGAAGGACCCCCACCACCTGGAGACGACCGACGAAACCCCCAAAACGTCTGCGCCGCAAAACTACTCCACGGTCGCCGAGCAGCTCCAGCAACTCGACGACATGCACCGCCGCGGTGCGCTCACCGACGACGAGTTCACGGAGGCCAAACGCCGCATCCTTCGCGGGTAGCGCTCAGCTGTACACCGGCTGGCCGTCGAGGCCGAGGAAGTAGCGTTCGGTACCGTCCTCGACGCGGGGTGCATCTCCGCCGAGAGCAACGGCAATCTTGTTGGCGGCGTTGCGCATTACGTCGAGCGTGATCTCAAGGGCTTCGGCATCGGAGAAGTGTGCCCGAACGCCCGCGGCCACGTCGGCGTCGATCGTCGACGGCGTCCAGATCAACGCGTCGACGTAGCGCAATACGGCCTTCTGCCGGTCGTCGAGCAGAGTTGACCCCTCGTAGTCCTCGATGTCGGAGTACAGCGGCTCGGTCCCGCCCGCGTCGAGCGCCGCGCCCTCGCGCAGCGACTTGCACAGCCGGCAGTTGTGTTGCACCGCGCCGCGCAGTCGCACCACCTCGGTCGTCACGGGATCCAGCTCGCGGAGCGCGCCGACCATCGGGGCGAACTGATTGAGTACCAGGTCGACCGGATCAGTGTCGCGGTCCCACACCACGGGGTCCACGACGGGTGCGAAGCCGAGCGCCGCCAGCCCGGCCCGCACCCGCGGCACGAAGTCGGCGATGAAGATCAGCGCCGCCATGCGGAATGCCTTGCCGCCCATAGCCGTCATGAAGGCTGCGCGCTGCGCGGGGCTGACCACGGACACGTCGACGGTGAACTGCTCGGCGAAGTCGGCGAGCATCGGGTCGTCGTCGGCCTCACCCTGCGCCGTCAACGGCGGCAATGACACCGCCCGTCCGCAGACCTCACGCACCAGTGCATTGCGGCCGGCGTCACCCTCCGGGGACAGCCCGATCAGCCGCGTCAGCATGCCGTACAAACGGTCGTCGTCCATGACCGCGATTATGGCCGGTTCCCCAGCACTGCCACGAGGGAACTCGGCGATCTCTTACCGAGGCCCCCGCCGATGACTACCGTCGCAATCATGATCAATGACTCAGCGGAGCGGATCTTTCGCGGCGGCACGATTCTCACCATGGACGACGCCCGACCCCGGGTCGAGGCGGTCGCCATCGGCGGAGGGCGCATCCTGGCCGTCGGCGACGAAGCCGAGGTGATGTCCACCCGGGGGGACGACACCGAGGTCGTCGAACTCGACGGCCACACGTTGATGCCGTCCTTCATAGACGCCCACGGACACTTCGCCAACGCACCGCAGATCATCAAGTGGGCCAACGTGTCCGGTCTGCCCGCGGGTCCAGTCACGTGTATCGCCGACATCCAACGGGTGCTCGCGGAATTCGTCGCGGCCAACTCGGTGTCGGCGGGCAACTGGGTGCTCGGCTACGGGTACGACGTGTCGAATCTGTCCGACGGACGGCAATGCACCCGCGACGACCTGGACGCGGTGCTGCCGGATCACCCGGTGATGCTGATCCACAGCTCCAACCATGGAGCGGTGCTCAATTCCAAGGGGTTTGCTGCGATGGGCTACGACGCATCCACTCCGACACCGCCAGGCGGTCTGATCCTGCGCACGCCGGGCGGCAACGAACCCGAGGGCCTGATCATGGAGACCGCCTTCGTACCGATCTTCGCCGACCTGCCACAGCCGTCGGAGCAGGAGCTACTCGACACGTTCGACGCCGCCCAGCAGCTCTACGCCAGCAAGGGCACCACCACCGTGCAGGAGGGTGCCACCCACGCAAAGGACCTCTCGCTCATCCGCACGGCAGCCGACCAGGGCCGCCTCTACCTCGACGTGGTCGCCGTGCCACTGGTGCTCGAGGTGCCCAAACTCGTCAAGGAATACTTCCCCGACTTCACCGGCGGCCCGATGGAGCTGCCCGACAGGGCCGCCGAATCGTTCGGCACCTACCGCAACCGGCTCAAACTACAGGGCATCAAATGTGTCGTCGACGGCTCCCCGCAGGGCAAGACGGCATTCTGGACCGAGCCACTGCTCACCCCAGGCCCCAACGGTGAGGCCGACTGGTGCGGTCAACCCGTCTTTCCGGAGGAACTGATCCAGAAGATGGTCAAGGAGATCGCCGACGCCGGCATCCAGATCTTCTGCCACTGCAATGGTGACGCGGCGATCGACGTCATGATCGACGCCTGCCGGGCGGCCGGGATGACCGCGGGTGACGACCGCCGCACCGTGATCATCCACTCCCAGTTCATGCGCCCCGATCAGCTCGACGACTATGTCGAATTGGGTTTGTCCCCAAGCTTCTTCACCGTGCACGCCTACTTCTGGGGCGACCTGCACAAGGAAAATCTGGGTCAGCGGCGGGCCTACTTCCTCAGCCCGATGGCCTCAGCCGTGAAAGCCGGACTGCGCTGCTCGAATCACAACGACTTCTCCGTGACACCGATCGATCCCATGCGCATGGTGTGGAGTGCCGTCGCCCGCACGTCGCGCTCGGGTGAGGTGATGGGCCCGAACGAGAGGGTCGAGCCGTGGCAGGCGCTCAAGGCGCTGACGATCGAGGCGGCGTGGCAGATCCGCGAGGAAGACTCGAAGGGCACACTCGCAGAGGGCAAGTTGGCCGACGTGGTGATTCTCGACGGCGACCCGACTTCGGTGCCCACCGATCGGATTCTCGACATCGCCGTCGTCCAGACCTTCAAGGAGGGCCGCAGCGTTTATTGCGCCTGACTCACCGACGACATGTGGAAGTCCGGAATCCGCAGCGACGGCATCTTCGCCCGGGTCGCCCAGTCACCCCACTCCCTCGGCAGCGTGGTCTCGCTGACACCTGCCTCGGTCGCGCGGCGCAGGAGATCCAGCGGGCTCTCGTTGAAGCGAAAGTTGTTGACGGCGCCCATCACTTGACCATCCTCGATCAGATAAACCCCGTCGCGGGTCAGACCGGTCAGCAGCAGCACGGTGGGATCGACCTCGCGGATGTACCACAGGGTGGTCAAGAGCAGACCCCGTTCGGTGCGGCGGATCATGTCCGACAGGCTCGCCCATCCGCCCGTCATCAGCATGTTGTCCGCGGGGACCGCGACGGGCACGTCGAACTCAGCCGCCGCCGCCCGCGGGTAGGCAAGCGCGTTGATCGTCCCGTCGCGAAGCCAATCCACCCGGTCGACATCCATGCCGTTGTCGAACACCGACATCCGCGCGGAGGAACTCGTCGCCGCCACGAATGGCGAGCACTCCAGGCCCGTCGCCTTCGGGTCGGAGTACAGCGTCAGTCCGAGATCGGTGAGCTTCTCCCCCACCCGCGTACCGCCCGGCGCGGAGAGCGCGGTGCGGCCTTCCTGCGCGCCGCGGCCGTCCATCGTCCAGCCGAGATAGATCATCATGTCGGCGACCGTCGACGGTGGCATCAACGTCTCGTAGCGACCGGCAGGCAGTTCGATGCTCCTGTCGGCCCAGTCCAGTCGGGTCGATAGCTCGTCGAGCATGGAATCGGTTGGGACGTCGACGAAGTCAGGAGTTCCGACGCCCACCCACGCGCTGGCTCCCCTACGCTTGGCGTTGATCTCCACCGACCCGGTCGGCTGGGTGTAGCGGCGACTCAGCCCGCTCGAGGTCGCGACGAACGTCGTCTCCAGCTCGTGGCGGGCGAAGCCGTAGAGCCGATCGGTGCCGTGGAAACCCTTGGCCAGGCTCTTCGCGACACCGGCGAAGATTTCGGCACCCGTCTCGGGCACCGGCGCGTCCCAGTCGTCAGGAGTCTCGTCGCCGGCCAGCATCGGCGCACCGTCGCGGGCCTCCGGAGCCGAACGGGCCGCATCCTGCGACGCGGCCACCAGGCCGGCGATGGCCGCAGGGTCGACCTCACTGGACTTCACCGAGCCAACGTGAGCGCTGTTGCCATGGCGAACAATCGATATCACCGTGGTGTCCCGGCCGAGGGATTCACCGTTGGTGGTCATCGAGTTGCCCGCCCACCTGAGCGACGCCGTCGCCCGGTCGGTGACCACCACGATGGTCTCGTCGGCCATTCCGCGGCGCGCGGCCTCGGCGAGGACGATCCCGACGACGTCCGGTGCGGGGATCACCTGCTCCCCCCCGACTCGTCCCGCGTGTTCAGCACGCTGATCCCACGAAACAGCGCCGACGGGCAGCCGTGGCTGACCGCCGCGACCTGCCCCGGCTGTGCCTTGCCGCAGTTGAACGCTCCGCCCAGACGCCACGTCGACGGGCCACCGACCGCTTCCATCGCCCCCCAGAAGTCCGTCGTGGTGGCCTGGTAGGCGACGTCGCGGACCTGGCCGTCGAGCCGTCCCTCGCGGATCCGGAAGAACCGCTGGCCGGTGAACTGAAAGTTGTAGCGCTGCATGTCGATCGACCACGACTTGTCACCAACCACGTATATGCCGTCCTCCACTTTGGCGATCAGGTCGTCGGTGCTGACGTCCTCGACCGCCGGCTGCAACGAGACGTTCGCCATGCGCTGGATGGGCACGTGATGGGGCGAATCGGCGTACGAGCAGCCGTTCGACCTGGCCTGGCCGAGGCGGGGTGCGAACACCCTGTCGAGCTGATAACCCACGAAGACGCCGTCGCGCACCAGATCCCACTTCTGGGCACGCACCCCTTCATCGTCGAATCCGATCGTAGCCAGCCCATACTCGACCGTACGGTCGGCGGTCACGTTCATCACCGATGACCCATACTGCATCACGCCCAGCTTGTCCGGCGTTGCGAAAGACGTTCCCGCATAGGCTGCTTCGTAGCCAATTGCCCTGTCGTACTCGGTGGCGTGGCCAATCGACTCGTGAATGGTGAGCCACAGGTTGGACGGGTCGATCACCAGGTCGGTGGGACCGGCGACGACGGTCGGCGCCTTGGTCTTCTCGGCAAGCAGCGACGGTAACTCGGCAAGCTCGGCCGACCAGTCCCAAACCTCGTCGCCCGCCACGAATTCCCAGCCACGAGCCATCGGCGGTGCCAGGGTGCGCATGGTCTCGAACGTGCCTGCCACGGCGTCGACCGCCACAGCGTCGAACGAGGGTTGCAGCCGGACCCGCTGCTGCGTGATCGACGACCCGAACGTGTCGGCGTAGAACGCCTGTTCCTTGACCGCTTGCAGGCCGGCCGACACGTGGTCGATGCCGTCGGCTGCGAGCAGTCGTCCCGAGTACTCGACCAGCGCACCGATCTTGTCGACGGACGGGACGTCGAACGGGTCGACGAGGTAGTCCGACACCCACGACACGTCGGAGTAGACCGGCTCCGGCGCGAGCTCGATGCGTTCGGCGTTGAGCGGGGCAAGAATGGCGGCGACGCGGACCGCACGACGCGCCGTCTCAGCGGCGACCACCGGGTCCAACTCGGCGTGCGAGGCGAAACCCCAGGTGCCGTCCAAGATGACGCGGACCGCCAAACCGATCTCACGGCTGACGACCGACGTCTCCAGTTCCCCATCGCGCAGCTGAAGAACCTCGGTGGTGATGCGCTGAATCCGCAGGTCTGCATAGCTTGCGCCGGCGGACGTGGCCGCCGACAGCGCTGCGTCGGCCAGCTGATGCCGCGGCAATGCGAGGAAGTCGGCGTCAACACGTCGGCGAGCTGTCACGGCTCTACCGTAATGGCAACACAACGCCGCTGCGGATCGCCTGAGCCTGCAGAACACAGCCGTCCGCTAGGCGCTGCCGCCTCGACCATCTCGCTTCGGGGCGAGAAAGTGAGGCTCCTATTCGTGTCGTACCCCTCTGCGAGGATGACGTCATGTCTTCGACGGCAACCTCTTTGGCTCCCAAGGAGCATGTCGGGGTGTTGTTCGAGCAGTTGGCGGAGTTGACCGGTCAGCGCAACGCGATCGACGGGCGCATCGTGGACATCGTCGCCCAAATGGAGCACGACGATCTGGCCGGCATGACCGGCGCCCGCTCGATCGCCGCGCTGGTGGCCTGGAAGACCGCAGTGTCACCCCACAACGCCCAGACCATCGCCACCATCGCGCACCGCATCGCAGAGTTCCCCCGCTGCACCGAGCTCCTGCGAGAGGGCCACCTGTCCCTGGATCAGGTCGGCGTCATCGCCGAGCGGGCCGCCGCCGGCTCCGACGAGCATTACGCCGAACTGGCCGCGGTCGCCACCGTCACCCAGCTGCGCACCGCGATCGCACTGGCACCCCGACCCGACCCGGACCCGACCCCGGAGCCGGAACGCTCGATCAGCAAGACCGTCGGGGAGAAGTACACCACCTGGCGGATCCGGCTGCCGCGGCTGGAGGCGGCGAGGTTCGACGCCGCCCTGGCGTCTCAACGCGACGCGCAGATCACCGCATGGAGACACGACCACGGCGATGACCACCCGGGCGACGGCGACGGTG
Source organism: Mycolicibacterium hodleri (assembly GCF_006439015.1). GTDB lineage: Bacteria > Actinomycetota > Actinomycetes > Mycobacteriales > Mycobacteriaceae > Mycobacterium > Mycobacterium hodleri_A. Next base: position 980,358 of record NZ_RCZG01000001.1, read on the forward strand.
ATGGCGACGCGAGCGATCACGACGAGGGCGACTCGGGTCGGACGCCGCCGTTCCCGAACACCGTGGATGCGTTCATGGGCCTGGTGGACGCCGGCTGGGACGCCGAGGCGGCGCGGCGCCCACACGGGCAGCACACCACCGTCGTGGTCCACCTCGACGTCGCACAGTCCCTGGCCTCCCTGCACCTGGGTCCGCTGCTCTCCGAGCACGACCGGAAGTACCTGCTCTGCGACGCGACCTGCGAAGTGTGGTTCGAACGCCACGGCCAGGTGATCGGCTCCGGGCGGGCGACCCGCACCATCAGCCGCCGACTGCGCAGAGCGTTGGAGCACCGCGACCGCTGCTGCGCAGTGCCCGGCTGCGGGGCCACCCGCGGGTTGCACGCCCACCACCTGCGGCACTGGGAGGACGGCGGGCCCACCGAACTGGACAACCTGATCCTGCTGTGCCCGTATCACCACCGCCAGCACCACCGCGGCGCCATCACCATCACCGGCCCCGCCGATCACCTCGTCGTCACCGACGCCGATGGCATACCGCTCGACCCGGGATCGCTGGCCCGGGCACCCACCCAACCCCCACCCGCGGTGACACCCTGCCCCGGACCCACCGGGGAACGCGCCGACTGGTGGTGGTACCAACCCTTCGAGCCGAATCCACCACCACCGAGCGACGACTAGCGTCCGCGGTCGGAGTTTCGACGCGCAGAGGGCATGGGCGCTTGATCGCTAGCTGGTCGTCAGCGGGGTGAAGAGTTCGACGTACACCGCGAGGGCGCACAGCGCGATGACGATCGCACCAGCCACGGCGTCGGCCAACCTGGGCCGTGACGGCAGCGCAGAAATCTGACCGGCCCCGCCGCGCGCGGTGATCGCGTCACCCATCTCGTCGGCGCGTCGAAGGGCCACGGTGACGGCCGCTGCGAGCAGGTCGACGATCTCCGCGGACATCCTCTGCCGCCGTTCCCGTCCCGAATCGGCGGTCTCGCGGGGCCTCAGCTTGCGGGCGGCGAACAGCACGCGGAACTCGTCGATCAACATCGGGAACGCCCGCAACGCAAGCGAAAGCGCCACCGCCCAGTCGTCGACCGGAAGCCGCAACAACCGCAACGGCCTACCGATCTTGGCCACCGCAGGCGCGATCTCGGCCACGTTGGTGGTCCAGGAGATGAGCCCGCCGAGTCCGAGCAACACGATGGAGAGCACGGTGATCTGAAGGAACTTCAGCAGTCCGCCGAGCCCAAACTCCACCGACGCGACCGTGATGTGCGGGGTTCCACCGGCGAACGACGCCGTCAGCGCGCCGAGGAATAGCAAGACCCACAGGAAGCGCGGTATCGAGGGCAACACGCCACGGGGAATGCGTGCGATCCACGCGGTCGCCAGGACGAACGCGGCGACCAGGGCGATGGGCGCCCAACCGGGATAGAGCGTGAGCAGGACGCCGATGACCGCGACGACGAGGAGCTTGGTTCCCGCCCACAGCTCGTGGACGACGCTGCGGCCGGGAACCGGCCGCAGCAGCACGACCGGTCGGGATTGGCGGCGGCGTTGAGGCGCAGTCACGCGACACCACCCGCCGTCGTAGGCGCGGACATGACGGCGCCGTCGCGCAGCCGCAGCGTCCGTGGGCATAGTTCTTCCAGGCCGGAGAAGTCATGCGAGATGACGATCACCGTCAAACCGGTGTCCCTGCGCAGGGCGGTCAGCAGCCCCAGCAGACCACGCTGACTTGCGGCGTCCAAACCCGCTAGCGGCTCGTCGAGGATCAACACCCTCGGCTTGCGGGCCAGCAGACCGGCGAGCACCACCCGACGCATCTGCCCACCGCTGAGTTGATCGATCCGCCGCAATCCTATGGCCGGATCGAGGCCCACCATCGCCAGCGCCGCGACGATCTGAGAGTGATCGAAGTAGTCCAGCCCGGCAGCCGAGGCGATCTCCATGTCCACGCGTCCACGCATCAGCTGCAACCTCGCGGCCTGGAACGAGATCGCTACGGCGCCAACCTGTTCCGAGACGGGCTTTCCGTCCAGCAGACACGTTCCGGCGCTCGGCGTCAGCAAGCCGGCCATGATCCACGCCAGCGTCGACTTCCCCGAACCGTTGAGCCCGTGGATCAGCACGCCGTCTCCCTCGTTGACTACGAGGTCGATGTCGCGCAAGGCAACGGATGCCCAGGGGGTTCTCTGCCCGTACTCGTGCCCGATGCCCTTGAGTTCCAACAGGGGCGACCCGCCTCGTCGGGTCTGCGCGCTGGTCGGGGCGGGTGCGGGTGCGGTGCTGACCATCTCGACGTTGTCCCCGCTGCCGCCGTCTCCCGTGAGGTCGATGATGCGATCGGCCGACGCCGCCTCATCGTTGTAGTGCGTGATGTGCACCAACGACATTCGATGTCGCTTCGTCAAACCCGATAGCACGGAGATGAGCGCTTCGCGGCCTTGCTGATCGACCATGCTGGTGACCTCGTCGGCGATCAGCATCGACGGCTCCCGGGCCAACGCCGCGGCGACCGCGAGGCGCTGCAATTCACCACCCGAAAGTCCGCCGGTGTCTCGTTCGGCCAGCCCGTCCAAGCCGACCTCAGCGAGGAGTCGATCGACGTCCGTGGTGGCACCCGGAGGGAGCCCGAACACGACGTCGTCTGCGACGCGGGTGCCCAACACCTGACTCTCCGGGTGCTGCATGACGACCGCGGTGCCACCGACCTTTCCGAGACCGACCGCGCCGGGACGGTCCACGGCGCCCGCGGTGGGCGGCCGACCCGCGAGCACGAGCATCATGGTCGTCTTACCCGACCCGTTGGGGCCGGTGACCGCCACGTGCTCACCCTGTTCGATGGACAGCGACACCGGGCCCAGCGCGTCCTTTCCCGCACCGTCGTACCGGAACCGGACGTCGCGGAATCGGGCGGGCACGGGGCCGACGGGTTCGGCGGAGTCGACGAAGTCGAGCTTGTGCACGTCGGGCACGCCGGACAGCCGCACGAGGACCCGCGACAGCGCCCACCATCCGATGAGGGTGACGGAACCGATGCTGAAGATGCTGGAGCCGATGATCAACAGGGGCCAGTAGGTCAGCACCGTGGCGAAGTCGTCCCTCAGTCGCTGCGCGGCCATCTCCAGGCCGGAGATTCGCTCGAGGACCGCGGCGATGCCGTTCATGTTGGCGGTGATCGACGCGAAGACCAGTTCGCGGATCCGGTAGAACACCAACAGGAAGCCGACGCCTGCCACGCCGAACAATCCGCCCGCGATCAACGACGCGACAGTGACGGTCGGGGTGCCGTGTCCCCGGCGCTTGACGATCCCGACCAAGCCCCCGATGTAGGCGCAGTTGACCACCGTCATCAGCCCGCCGAAGCCAGCGATGAGAAAGGCGATGATGCCCCCGGCGACCGTCGCGGCGACGAGCACTCGGAAGCGGTGGCGATAGGCGAGCAACCCCATGGGGACGGTGCCGAGCACCGACAGACCTGCGGCGAAGGGGACGACGACGGCGATGATCGCGGTGGCAGCGCACAACGCGGCCATGACGGCGGCGTGCGCCAACTCGTCGGGTTTCATCGCGCCAGCCCGTCGAGGTGCACCGCCGCCGGTCTCGCTGCCGGTCTGGGCCATTTCTCGATTCTGCCAGCTGTCGACCACCAGCATTCTCACCCGGTTGTGACCATCGCCACGATGCACACCTATTTGATGTACATAGGGATTCTATGTAAAACTGGTGACGTGACCCTTCCAACAGTTACGCCACCCGCTGCCGACAGTTCGCTGGCCGGCGACCTGTTGTCCGTGGTCGCCAGGCTCAACCGGCTCGCCACCCAGCGCGTCAAGATGGAATTGCCATATGCACAGGCCCGGCTGCTCTCGACCATCGAAGACCAGGGTGCGGCGCGCATCTCCGACCTCGCCGCCTTCGACCACTGCTCTCAACCGACCATGACCACACAGGTCCGTCGGCTCGAGGATGGCGGCCTGGTGTCACGCATCACCGACCCGGCCGACGCCCGTGCCGTGCTGATCAGCATCACCCCGATGGGCAAGGAAACCCTGGCCCGCGTGCGCGCCGATCGTGGCGCCGTCGTCAACCCCTATCTGGAACGCCTCGAAACCGCCGACCGGGCCGCCCTCACCGACGCCGTCCGCGTCATGCGCGCGATCCTCGAGGACGCCCTGCACGACCACTGAGTTTCGTTCTCCGACAAGCACACCCCTACCCGAAGAGGAGCTAGCCGCCGATGTGGCGCCAACCCAAGGCCGTCTGGGCCGTTGCCTTCGCCTCCGTCGTCGCCTTCATGGGCATCGGCCTGGTGGATCCGATCCTGAAGCCGATCGCCGACAGCCTCCACGCCACGCCGTCTCAGGTGTCGCTGCTGTTCACCAGCTACATGGCCGTCATGGGGGTGGCCATGCTCATCACCGGCGCGGTGTCCAGTCGAATCGGTCCCAAGCGCACCCTGCTGATCGGACTCGTGATCATCATCGCCGGCGCGGGACTGGCAGGCATGTCCGACTCAGTCATGGGCATCGTCGGATGGCGCGCACTGTGGGGACTGGGCAACGCGTTGTTCATCGCGACCGCGCTGGCCACCATCGTCAACTCCGCCCGTGGCTCGGTGGCCCAGGCGATCATCCTCTACGAGGCGGCGCTCGGACTCGGCATCGCCGTCGGCCCGCTGGTCGGTGGTGTGCTCGGCTCGATCTCCTGGCGGGGCCCGTTCTTCGGAGTCTCAGCACTGATGGCCATCGCCTTGGTGGTCACCGCCTTCCTGCTACCCGCGACACCGCGCGCCGCCAAGGCCACGAGCTTGGTGGATCCGTTGCGGGCGCTGAAGCATCGCGGCCTGCTCGGCGTCGGCATCACCGCACTGCTGTACAACTTCGGCTTCTTCACGCTGCTGGCGTTCACCCCGTTCCCGCTCGACATGAACGCCCACCAGATCGGACTGATCTTCTTCGGCTGGGGCCTGGCGCTGGCCTTCACGTCCGTAGTCGTGGCGCCGCAGCTACAGCACCGGTTCGGCACCGTGCGGGTGCTCATCCTCAACCTGCTCGCCTTCTCCGCACTCCTCGCAGTCATGGCGATCGGTACCGATCACAAGACCGTGCTGGCCACGTGCGTCGTGGTGGCGGGCCTGTTCATCGGCGTCAACAACACCCTGATTACCGAGACGGTGATGAAGGCAGCGCCCGTGGAGCGCGGGGTGGCGTCGGCCGCGTACAGCTTCCTGCGGTTCGGCGGCGGCGCCGTCGCGCCATGGTTGGCCGGAATCCTCGGCGAGACGTTCAACGCCCACCTCCCGTTCTGGGTCGGCGCGGCGGCCGTCCTGCTCGGTGCCGGCGTCCTCCTCGCGACACGGCCACACCTGACCCACGTCGACGACCCCGAGGACGAGATCGACGAGCTGACCGACGAGGCCACCGCGGTCGCCGTCGGCAGCGACAGCTGAATCCAACTCGACGACAACCGCATGCGGCTCGGCCGGTTCGGGCAGACTGATCCACCATGAGTGTGCTGACCGTGGTCTCGACGACGCTGGTGCCGGTGGCATCTGTTCTATCTACTGCGGCCGTGGCGATTTGGACCAAGCGCATCGATGCCAGAACCAAACGGGACGACCGGGCCCACGCCCTCGTCCTCGACTACGAGCAACGGGCAGGCGAGGACAAGAAGGCAATCCTCAAGCGCCTCATCTCGGCCACGCTGCACCTCAAACGCGGAGCCGAACCCCTCGCGGGGATTGGCACCAGCCTTGAGGACAGGAGGATCGAAGCGATCAGACAGCTGTACGAATTCCGCGCCCGCCTGGGTCTCGACGACGGCGTCGCCGAGTTGATGATCTACGCCGCAGAACCAGTTCGCGACCTCACTGAATTGATCCTCGACGAATGGGACCGCCAGTTCAGGGAGCACGGTTATTCGCTGGCACAGCTGGATACGTGCAAGCAGCAGCTGAGTCAAGCAGCCGAGGACGCGCCACCCATCGACAGGCGGGCGATAATCGAGGGTCAGCAACGGTGGGCCGACCTCAAGGACGAGGAAACCTCGTGGCTCAAGAGGCTCGGCGACGAATCGACCCTCGACGTCGACGAGCTGATATCGCTATGCAACCGCACGCTGAAGGCTGCCCACAAGGACCTCCGCGGGGGCTACGGCATCGAGCGCTGACGGGCGATTCTCGGAGAATCGCCTGGGTTTGCCACATCACAGTTTCACGACCGCATTCTGGGGATAACGTGGAAAACATGACGACCACTGCGGATCACCTTCGTAATACACTCGACGGCCGTTGGCGCGACATGAAGAACCGGATGCGAAAGGAACTTTCCTCCGAAGTCTTCAAACCGCATTACACGCCGAACACGGTGATCGCCCGCACCAAGGTCGCCGAGCAGATGCGGATCATGGCAGCCAATGGTGCTGCCGAGGACGGCTTCAAGAAGGAGCACGGCGGCAACGGCGACGTCGGGGCGGCGGTGACGCAGATCGAGATGCTGGCGATGTCCGACCTGTCACTGATGGTGAAGGCCGGGGTGCAGTGGGGCCTGTTCGGCGGTGCGATCGAGAATCTCGGCACTGAACGCCACCACGACGCGTACGTCAAGAAGCTCATCGACCTGGAACTGCTGGGTTGCTTCGCGATGACCGAGACGGGGCACGGCAGCGACGTGCAAGCGCTGGAGACCACGGGCACCTACGATCCGGAGACGCAGGAGTTCGTCATCGACTCCCCCACCCCGTCCTCGCGCAAGGACTACATCGGCGGCGCCGCGAACACGGCAAGGGTCGCAGCGGTATTCGCCCAATTGATCACCAAGGGAGAGGGCCACGGTGTGCACTGCTTCGTGGTGCCGATCCGTGATGACGACGGCAACGACCTGCCGGGCGTGACGACGTCAGACTGCCAGTACAAGGGCGGACTCCCAGGCGTCGACAACGGCCGCATCCAGTTCGACCAGGTGCGGATTCCACGGGACAACCTGCTCAACAAATACGCCGACGTCGCCGAGGACGGCACCTACTCGTCACCCATCGAGAATCAGGGTCGCCGTTTCTTCACGATGCTTGGCACGCTGATCCGCGGGCGGGTGACGGTCGGCGGCAGCGCCGGCGCGGCGGCACGCGTGGCCCTCGACATTGCCACCCGATATGCCTTGGAGCGCAGGCAGTTCGAAGCGCCCGGAGACGAACAGGAGGTGCTGATCATGGATTACCTCGTGCATCAGCGTCGGCTGTTCCCGCTGATCGCCAAGTCGTATGCCCTGCAGTTCGCCCAGAACGAACTGGTGGCAAAGTGCCACGAGCTGCAGACCGCCGACGATCCGGACGCCGAGGAGCAGCGCGAGCTCGAATCCCGAGCCGCCGGCCTGAAGGCCGCCAACACCTGGCACGCCACGAAGGCCATCCAGGAAGCGCGCGAGGCATGCGGCGGTGCTGGCTACCTCGCCGAGAATCGGCTGATCGCACTGAAGGCCGACACCGACGTTTTCACCACCTTCGAGGGCGACAACCACGTGCTCACGCAGCTGGTAGCCAAGGAATTGCTGACGGCCTACGCCGACGACGTCAAGAGCATGAGCCCGGCGCAGTGGGTGCGGTTCGCCGCGAACTTCGCAGGCGAGCGGGTGATCAAGCGGACTGCGGCGCAGACGATCATGCAGACGATCGTCGACTCGCGTGAGGACAACGAGGAGGAGGGCTCGCTGTTCAACCGCGGCACGCAGGTGAAGATGTTCGAGGATCGCGAGGAGTACATGATCGCCTCCGTCGCGCGTCGGCTTCAGGGCAAGTCCAAGGAGATGTCGCCGTTCGACGCGTTCAACGCCGTTCAGGACCACGTGTTGCACGCCGCCAAGGCCCACATCGATCGGATCATCCTCGAGTCGTTCGTTGCGGGCATCGAAACCTGTGAGGACGAGACGGCCCGCGAGATCCTCGCCATGGTGTGTGACCTCTACGCACTTTCGGTGATCGAGGACGACAAGTCCTGGTTCATGGAGCACCGCTTTCTGTCGACCGAGCGCTCCAAGGCCGTCACCCGCGGCATCAACGACCGGTGCCGCAAACTGCGCCCGCACGCGGAACTTCTGGTGGAGGGATTCGGGATCCCCGAATCTCTGCGCTACGCGGAGATGCTGCACCCGGAGCACATCCCCGATGCCGACGAGCACAAGGAGCAGAACGCGGAGTAACACCGGACCGCAAAGAAGTTCGACACTGCGGGGAGATCGAGAAAACAGCGGAAACGGAGAGCTCCCCGCAGTTTCGACGCTTTCGGACGATGTGGCTCCCCCGCGTGGACTCGAACCACGAACCTGCCGATTAACAGTCGGCTGCTCTGCCAATTGAGCTACAGGGGAATGCTCGTCGGCCGCAGGGCGTGCCCTTGACCGAGCGTTGACTTTAGCGCATGGACTCCTCAACCCGGGTATCGGGCACGTCACGCGGGGTGCCAGCCTCGCTATGCCACTTCACGACCGCACGAGGCAGGATGGACTCAATGCACCATCGTTGGGAAGGGCTTCTGTGATCCGCGTCGCCGCCGTCATGGCCGTTGGATATGTGTTGGGCGCGAAGGCGGGTAGGCGTCGATACGAGCAGCTAGCCGGCACGTTCCGGGCGGTCACGGGAAGCCCGGCCACCAAGGCGGTCCTGGATGCCGGCAGGAGGAGAATTGCCGACCGGGTATCACCCGATCCGACGATGACGACGCTGACGCCGATCGACACGCAAACCTCGGTGTGGCAGCCAGGGGCTGACAACCGCTAGCTGATCGGCTGACGCCAGGTCTGGCCGGGGAGTATCGGGCCGGTCGAGATTCCCGAACTTCCGTTGGGTCCGTAGACGCCGAACGGGGTACCGACGTTGGTCGGATTACCGTTCGAGTAACCCAGGCAGATGCCGTCTTCCTTGTTGCCGTACCACGCCAGACAGGGCGCGGCGTCGACAGCGTGGCCGGGGCCGCTGGACATGGCAATCGCAAGCGGGGCGGCAACGGCGGCGACCGCCAGCGCTCCAGCGGAGGCGACGCGGCGTACTCGGATGGTCATGATGGACCCTTCCATTGGTCTGACAGCGAACTCACCATAGCGTGGCAGGGCGCCTCACGCAGTAAGGTCGTCGCCGCTCGCCCGCTCAAGCAGGCTGCGACGATACGTCTCCATCGCCACGAGATCGCCGAACAGCGCGTTGTACTCGTCGTCGTTGTCGACGGGTGACATGCGCTGCAGCTTGGACTTCATCTCGGCGATCTGCCGACCAACCCACACTTCCTGCAGTCTGGCCAGCACTCCGCCGATGTAGCGAGCCAGGCGCTCGTCGTCGTCGACCCGGAACGCCTCCACCCCGAGCTCGTTGACCAGGTTCGCCGCCTGCGGGGACGCCGCCTGTTCGCGAACGGCGTCGATCCACTGACCACCCGAACCGCCCGCCGACATACCGCCCGCTGCGGCGATCGCGGTGCGCACCGCGGCATAACCGGGATGGGTGAAGCTCTCGACCGTCAACGTGTCGAAGACGGGCCCGGCGATCGCGGGGTACTGCAGCGCCGCCTTGAGCGCCTCACGCTGAGGCCACAGGGTCGGATCGCGCGGGTCGGGACGGGCTACGGCGAGGGTTGGACTGGCAGCGGGAGCCGCCCCCCTTCGCGCGTCGCGACGGGACGCACCACCGCCTGCCTTGGCCGTCTCGCGCACTCTGCCGATCACCTGGGCGACGTCATCCCAGCCCACCCAACCCGCCAGCTGACGGGCGTATTCGTCGCGCAGCGTCGGATCCTTGATCCTGGCCGCCATCGGCACGCAGCGGCGCAACGCCGACACCCGACCCTCGGCGCTGTCGAGATCGTGGTCGGCCAGGGCAGTGCGAATCACGAACTCGAACAGCGGGGTTCGCCGCGCGACGAGGTCGCGCAGGGCCCCGTCGCCGGACCTCAGCCGTAGGTCACACGGGTCCATGCCCTCGTCGGCGACGGCGACGAAGGACTGTCCCGAGAGATTCTGCTCACCCTCGAATGCCTTGACCGCCGCGGCGCGACCCGCCGCATCACCGTCGAACACGTAGATGAGTTCACCGCGAAAGAAGTTGTCGTCCATCATGAGTCGCCGCAGCATCGCGAGGTGTTCCTCGCCGAATGCGGTACCGCAGGACGCGACGGCCGTCGTGACCCCCGCCAAGTGCATCGCCATCACGTCGGTGTAGCCCTCCACCACGACCGCCTGATGTCCCTTGGCGATGTCACGCTTGGCCAGGTCGAGCCCGAACAGGACGTTCGACTTCTTGTAGAGCACCGTCTCCGGGGTGTTGACGTACTTGGCGTCCATGTGGTCGTCGTCGAACAGTCGACGCGCGCCGAAGCCGATCACCTCACCGCTGGACACCCGGATGGGCCACAGCAGCCGCCGGTGAAACCGGTCCATCGGGCCGCGACGCCCCTCACGCGACAGGCCTGCGGCTTCCAGCTCCTTGAACTCGAAACCCTTGCGCAGCAGGTGTTTCGTCAGGGTGTCCCAGCCCGACGGCGCGAACCCGCAACCGAATGTCGCAGCCGCTTCGGCATCGAAGGTGCGCTCCAGCAGGTACTGCCGTGCGGGCGCGGCCTCCGCCGACTGCAGCGCCTCGGCGTAGAACGCTTGCGCCGCGGCATTGGCGGCGATCAGCCTGCTGCGACTGCCCTTGTCCCTCTGCACGTTGGTGGCCGAGGCGCCGGAGTAGGTGACGGTGTAGCCGATTCGGTCGGCGAGCATCTCGACGGACTCGACGAAGCTGACGTGCTCGATCTTCTGTAAGAACGCGTAGACGTCCCCGCCCTCACCGCATCCGAAGCAATGGAAGTGACCGTGGTTGGGTCGGACGTGGAATGACGGCGACTTCTCGTCGTGGAACGGGCACAGCCCCTTCAGCGAGTCGGCCCCCGCCCGCCGCAGCTGCACGTAGTCGCCGACGACGTCCTCGATGCGGGTGCTCTCGCGGATGGACGCGATGTCACGGTCGGGAATCCGCCCGCCTCGGGTCGCATCACTCCTGCCCACTGCTGCCGCCACCGGCACAGTCTATGCGCGCGCCCCGACTCGGCCGACCCGGTTCTCACACGGTTCCGAGACGCTCCAACCGTCCCTCGGTGTACGACGCGATCTGATCGAGGATCACTCGCAGTCGGGCACCGTCGTCAGCCGCGGCGTTGAACTCCGGGACGAAGATCGGGTCGAGCGTGGCGGGCGCCCCGGCCAACAGGAACCGGGCGACGGCATGGATGCGCAGGCGCTGCCGAGCCTGCAGTTCCAGGTGTGGCGGGTCGGACATGATGAACTGCAGCGCGAGGATCTTGAGCAATACGACCTCGGCCCGGACGGTCGCGGGCACCGACAAATCGGCCTGATAGCGGACCAGTGGGCCGGGGCCGGTCTGCTCCCTGGTGGCGGCGATGGCGGCGGACGCGAACCGCCCGACGAATTCACTGGTCAGCGTCTTCAGGGCGACCGACGCCGACAGGGTCCCGTCGTACTTGCCGACGGCGGTGACGACCGGCAGCGCCGACAACCGCTCCGCCGCCGCGATCAGGTCGTCTGCGGCGAGGCCGCCTCCCATCCCGCTGGCCTCGCCGAGGCGGCCGAGTTCGTCGACCGCGTGGCTGTCGCCCAGGACGCGCATGTCGATGCGCCCGGAGACCACCCCGTCCTCGACGTCGTGCACCGAGTACGCCACGTCGTCTGCCCAGTCCATCACCTGAGCCTCCAGGCAAGGCGTTTCTTCGGGTGTGCCCTCGCGCACCCAACTCGCCGCTGCCTCGTCGTCGGCGTAGAAGCCGAACTTGCCCATACCGTTCGACCGGAACCACGGATACTTGGTCACCGCGTCCAGCGCCGCCCGGGTGAGGTTCAGGCCTGCACTAACACCTTGATGGTCAAGGACTTTCGGCTCCATCCGGGTGAGGATTCGGAAGTTTTGGGCATTGCCCTCGAATCCGCCGTACTCGTTTGCCAACTCGTTGAGGGCCCGCTCGCCGTTGTGGCCGTAGGGCGGATGACCGATGTCGTGCGCCAGGCCCGCAAGATCGACCAGGTCGGGGTCGCACCCCAAGCCCACCGCCATGCCGCGACCGATCTGGGCGACCTCCAGGGAGTGCGTCAGCCGCGTCCGTGGTGTCTCGCTCTGCCGCGGCCCGACGACCTGCGTCTTGTCGGCCAGGCGGCGGAAGGCGGCGCTGTGCAGGACCCGTGCCCGGTCGCGGGCGAAGTCGGTGCGATGTTCGGTGTCGGTGCCCGGCAAGGCAGCACCCTTCGGCGCCTCGACCACCATGCGTTGCCGGTCGAAGTCTGAGTAATGATCCGCGGATGGATCCTGATAGTGCGCCACCGACGCACAGTCTGCCAGGACGGTCCGGCCGGACTCCGGTGCCCGTCGGCTCTGGCCCACTACATTGGCGGTCATGCGCTGCAATCTGTGGGCCGCCCGCGTCATCGGCATGCTCCTCGCGATACTGACCGTGGGTGCACTGCTGTCGCCGAGCCTTCCGATGGCCAACGCCGAACCGCCACTGCGGCTGACCGCAGCCGTCACCGACAACGCCGGAGTACTGGACGCCAGTGGCCTCGCCGAGGTCACGGGGGCCATCGACGGCCTCTACAACGCGCGCCGAGTGCGACTGTGGGTCGTCTACGTCGACAGTTTCTCGGGCCAGACGGGAACCACCTGGGCGCAAGAGGCCATGCGGATCAATGACTTCCAGTCCGACCAGGACGCGATCCTGGCGGTCGCCACCCAGGACCGCGACTACGCCCTGCTGGCGGGAACCGCGATCATGAGCAACTCCGATCAGGCGAACCTGCGGCGCAACGAGGTGGAACCCGCGTTGCGGCAAGGCGACTGGGCAGGTGCCGCGACCGCCGCCGCCACCGGGTTGAAGAACGAGAACGCCTCGGGCGGGGGCCTGTCCGGGGTGGGGACCCTGATCTTCCTGGCGATGATCGCCCTGGCAGTCCTGGCGTTGGTGATGTGGGGCCGTCGCAGGCGTCGCAAGCGCCGCGAGGCCGAGTTCGCCGCCGCGAAGCGGGTGGATCCGGCGGACCCCAACGCCCTGGCGGCGCTGTCCCTCGATGCGCTCGATGACCTGTCGAAGTCGATCGTCGTCGAGGTGGACAACGCCGTCCGCACCAGCGACAACGAGCTGACCCTGGCCGTCGAGGAGTTCGGCGAGCGGGACACCGCCCCGTTCGTCCACGCCGTGACGGGGGCGAAAACGGCACTCACGCAAGCGTTCAACGTCCGTCAGATCCTCGATGACACCGTTCCCGAGACACCCCAGCAGCGCCGCGATCTCCTCACCCGCGTCGTCGTCGCGGCCGCCCGCGCCGATGACGAACTCGAGGCGCAGCGCGAGGCCTTCGGCAAGCTCCGCGATCTGGTCATCAACGCGCCGGATCGACTGGACACCCTCACCCAGCAGATGGTCGACCTGACGGCGCGCATCGAACCCGCCGCGCAGACGCTGGCGGCCCTGCATACACAGTTCTCCGAGACCGCGTTGGCGTCGATCTCGGGCAACGTCGACACCGCCAAGCAGCGGTTGTCCTTCGCCGACCAGAACATCAGCCAGGGCCGCGCCCTGGTCGCGAAGCCCGCGGGCAGTCAGGGCGGGCTGGTCGACGCGGTCCGGGCGGCGGAGTCCTCGCTGGGTCAGGCCCGCACCCTCCTCGACGCCGTCGACAGCGCGTCCACCGACATCAACCGGGCGGTGGCCGCACTTCCCGCCGCGATCGCCGACATCCAGAACGGCATCGACGCCGCCGGCACCCAGCTCGCGAGTGGAAAGGTCCCGCGTGCAACCGAGTTGGCCACGGCGCGCGATGCGGCCGCCGCAGCCGTCGCGCATGCCCAGAGCGCGGGTACCTCCGATCCTTTGGGCGCCTTCACGCAGCTGACGCAGGCCGACGCCCAACTCGATCGGCTGCTCGCGGCGATCAGCGACGAACTCGACACAGCCGCACGCTTGAACCGTGCATTCGATCAAGCACTGTTCGGCGCGCAGTCGCAGGTGCGGTCGGTGTCGGACTTCATCGACACCCGCAGGGGCAGCGTCGGACCCGAGGCGCGCACCCGGCTCGCAGAGGCCGTGCGCCAGCTCGAGGCCGCGCAGGCGCTCAAGACGACCAACACCTCGGAGGCCATCCAACACGCGAACGGAGCCGCGATGCTGGCCGCACAGGCCCAATCGATGGCAAACGCAGACGTCAACGCTGCACAGCGCCAGTACACCGGACGCTACGGCGGCGGGGGTTTCGGCGGCGGCGGAGGCAATACCGGCGCGATCCTCGGCGGCATCCTCATCGGCAACCTCCTGTCCGGCGCACTGCGCGGCGGCATCGGCGGAAGCGTCGGTGGGGGTGGCGGCTGGAGTCCCGGATCCTTCGGCGGCTCCGGCGGCGACTGGGGCGGCGGCGGCGGAAGGTTCTAACCCGCCCCGCCCTACCCCGCGAAAACCACGTTGTGCACGCGGCTACTCGCAATTTCTCTGCAGAACGCCGGTTTCGACGAGTCAGCAGCCCTTGAGGTGCACCGCCAGATAATCGGAGACGGCGTCGATCGCCACGCGTTCCTGCGTCATCGCATCGCGCTCGCGGATCGTCACCGCGTGGTCGTCGAGCGAGTCGAAGTCCACGGTCACGCAGAAGGGCGTACCGATCTCGTCCTGCCTGCGGTACCGGCGCCCGATCGCGCCCGCATCGTCGAACTCGATGTTCCACGACCTTCTCAACTCGGCCGCCACGTCGCGGGCCTTCGGCGACAGGTCGGCGTTGCGCGACAGCGGCAACACGGCGGCCTTGACCGGTGCGAGGCGCGGATCGAGCTTCAGCACGGTGCGTTTGTCGACGCCGCCCTTGGCGTTCGGGGCCTCGTCTTCGTGGTAGGAGTCGACGAGGAAGGCCATCAACGAGCGGGTCAGGCCGGCGGCGGGCTCAATGACGTACGGAGTGTAGCGGGTATCGGACGCCTGATCGTAGAACGACAGATCCGTCCCGGAATGCTTTGAGTGCGTAGACAAGTCGAAGTCGGTCCGGTTGGCAACGCCTTCGAGCTCACCCCACGGGTTGCCCGAGAAGCCGAACTTGTACTCGATGTCGACCGTGCGGTCCGAGTAGTGCGACAGCTTCTCCTTCGGATGCTCGTACAGCCGAAGGTTGTCGGGATCGATGCCGAGGTCGACGTACCACTGCAGTCGGGTGTCGATCCAATACTGATGCCATTCCGCAGCCGTGGAGGGTTCGACGAAGAACTCCATCTCCATCTGCTCGAACTCGCGGGTGCGGAAGATGAAGTTGCCGGGGGTGATCTCGTTGCGAAAGCTTTTGCCTATCTGGCCGATTCCGAACGGAGGCTTGCGCCGCGACGTCGTCACGACGTTCGCGAAATTGACGAAGATGCCCTGCGCCGTCTCGGGACGCAGGTAGTGCATGCCCTCTTCGGTCTCGATGGGTCCGAGATAGGTCTTCAGCATCATGTTGAAGTCGCGCGGCTCGGTCCACTGACCCTTGGTGCCGCAGTCGGGGCACACGATCTCCGTCATCGGCACCGTATCTGGATCGACGGAAGTGTCGCGCGTCCCCTTCTTGAGGGCGTACGCCTCCTGCATGTGGTCCTGCCGATGCCGCTTGTGGCAGTTCAGGCACTCGACCAGCGGATCGTTGAATACCTCGACGTGACCGGAGGCCACCCACACCTCACGCGGAAGGATGATCGCACTGTCGAGGCCGACGACGTCGTCCCGGCCAGTGACCACGGACCGCCACCACTGCCGCTTGATGTTCTCCTTGAGCTCGACACCCAATGGGCCGTAGTCCCACGCCGACTTGGTGCCACCGTAGATCTCGCCGGCTTGGTAGACGAGGCCACGGCGTTTCGCGAGATTGGCAACGGTGTCGATGATGGAGGCCACGGATGAACAGCGTAGCGGGCGACGGCCGCACGATTGACATGCATATCGACGCATGTATTCTGGTCCGTAATGAAAACCGTTTCCAAAATGGCGGCGCCCAACCCGGTAGAGGACACGCGGTCACGCGGCGTGCTCGACACGGCCGGCGACCTGTTACGAGCGTTGGCCGCGCCGGTGCGCATCGCGATCGTGCTGCAGCTTCGCGAATCATCCAGGTGCGTGCACGAACTCGTCGACGCACTCGCGGTGCCTCAGCCGCTCGTCAGCCAGCATCTGCGCATCCTGAAGTCCGCAGGAGTCGTCGCCGGGGAGCGCAGCGGCCGTGAGGTGCGCTATCGCCTGGTGGACCACCACCTCAGCGACATCGTTCTGGCGGCCATCGCTCATGCCGGGGAAGCTCATGCGGGGGAGGCTCATGCCGAGGAAGCCCACGCCGAGGAAGCTCATGCGGGCGAGTTCTCGGGAGAACACGGCGAACCCGTTGCCGGCGAGTCCCGATGAGCGGGACCCCCGTCCGCTCCGCTCGTTGACGTGGCCACCGTAGCGTCGAGGGCGTCGGCCTTACCACGGTATATCGCACGCTGCAGGCGATGGCGTCGCAACGATGGCGTCGTGGATCGTCCAGCGGGTCGCCGAGAAGGACGAGACCACACGGGCAGCGACACGGCGCACATCAATGAGATTCACGCGGAGATCTAGGAGCTGCGCCGCGATCTGGCCGAAGCCTCACGGCGTGCGAGCGTGCCGCGGTGACCGGCTATCCCGTGAGGTGGCGACGCACGTCCGCACCGGTGGTGAGCACCAGCAGAATCAACGTGCGCAACGCATCCTCGGAAAGCCCGGCAGCGGGAAAGTTGTAGCGCAGCATGACGTCTGCGACTTTCTTGGCAGCGGGCCGGTGGGTCGACTTGGCCGATGAACCGTTGGCGGGCGATTGGGGTGCGTCGGCGGCCTTCTCGACGAGTGCCACGGTGCCCAGCATCGTCCGTCCCGCCTGCTCGGCGACACGCTCGCGAATCTTGTTGTTCAGGGGCAGGTCCCACGCCAACGGCTGGGTGAGCGACACCATCTCGAGGCCTTCGCCAATGGTCACGACCCGCAGGGAGGCCACCAGCCCATCCACCGTGATCGTGAGGGCACCGTCCGACTCCTCGATGAGCGTCGTCACCTCGCCCAGCGCGGCGGTAAGCCGTTCGAGCAAGCTCTGTGACATTTCCCGGTCGCTTCGCTCCTGCCCTCCTGACATCAGGCTCTCCCCCTCGGGCACATCATTCGGCTCTGCCGAAGCGGCGGTTGCGATTGACGTACTCGACGCAGGCCTCCCACAGATCGCGACGGTCGTAGTCGGGCCACAGCGTGTCCTGAAAGACGTACTCGGCATAGGCGGCCTGCCATAGCAGGAAGTTGCTTGCGCGCTGCTCTCCCGACGTCCGGATGAACAGGTCGACGTCGGGAATGTCGTCGCGGTGAAGATGTTTGGCGAAGGCGGCTTCGTTGATCCGCTTTGGGTTGATCTTTCCTTCAGCCGCCAGCTGGGCCAGTTCCTGCGCCGCCTCGACGATCTCGGTGCGCCCACCGTAGTTGACGCAGTAGTTGATCGTGATGACGTCGTTGCCGACGGTCATCTTCTCGGCGATGTCGAATTCCTTGATGACGCTGCTCCACATGCGCGGCCGCGACCCGACCCACCGCATGCGGACGCCCATCGCGTTGAGGTTCTCGCGACGGCGCCGCACCACCTCTCGGTTGAAGCCCATCAGGAAGCGCACCTCTTCGGTGCTGCGTTTCCAGTTCTCGGTGGAAAACGCGTACACGGTCAGGTGCTTGACGCCCATCTCGATCGCGCCGCAGGTGATGTCGATGAGCACCGCCTCGCCCATCTTGTGGCCGTCGGTCCGGCTCAGACCCCGTTGGGTGGCCCAGCGACCATTGCCGTCCATCACGACCGCGACGTGGTTGGGTACCTGACCTTCCGGAATGAGCGGAGCCGACTCCTTCGAGGTGTGCTGCGGTGGGCGGGAGAACCTGCCGTTGGTCCCGGGGGGCAGCGCGGGGAAGACGACCGGCCACGTCGACGTGTCAGGAAAGGTCGGATAGTCGTCAGGCGCCGGGGGCAACTGCGGGTAAGCCGCTTTCTTGCCCCTGCCCCACGTCGTAGCCATGCGCATCATCCTGCCCGAACAAGGCCACTCGACGTTCAGCGACCGTGCGATCGACCCGGTAGGCACGCTCGACCAGCGGCAACGTCCGCAGTTGGCGCTCGAGATGCCACTGCAGGTGCGCCGCGACCAGTCCGCTGGCCTGGCTGCGGTACGACGACGTGGACGCCTCTGCGGCGGGCCAGTCCCCGTCGTGCAGGGCGGACATCAGGTCCAGCACCCCTTCGGGCGGGGTAGCCGAACCGGACGGCCTGCAATGCATGCACACACTGCCGCCTGCCGCGACGTGAAACGCCCGATGCGGCCCCGGTGCCGCGCAGCGCGCGCACTCGGTGAGCGCGGGCGCCCATCCCGCAATTCCCATGGCCCGCAACAGATATGCATCCAGAACCAGCTCACGCGGTCGGGTACCGTCCGCCACGGCGCGCAACGCCGCGACGGTGAGCCGGTGCAAAGCAGGCGACGGGGCGCGTTCCTCACCGGCCAACCGCTCGGCCGTCTCCAGCACCGCGCATCCACAGGTGTAGCGACCGTATTCGCTGACGATGTCACTGGCGAAAGCATCGATGGCCTGCACCTGCGTGACGACGTCGAGGTTGCGACCCGGGTACAACTGAACGTCGATGTGGGCGAACGGCTCGAGCCGCGCCCCGAACTTGCTCCTGGTCCGTCGCACACCCTTGGCCACGGCACGGACCAGCCCGTGCTCGAGGGTGAGCAGAGTGACGATGCGGTCGGCTTCACCGAGCTTGTGCTGGCGCAGCACGACAGCCCGATCCCGGTATAGCCGCATGAGCCCAGTCTCCCACCTCCCACCGACCACGCCGGGAAGGCACGTCCGGATATTGTCGACTCAAATGGCAGATACCTCTTCCAGTGAGTCGAGCACGCGGCCCCCCGCCACCTCCCTACCCACCCTGACCCAGCTGCAATACCGCCTGGCCAGCGGCAAGGTCACATCTGTCGAGCTCACCACCCGTTCACTTCGCGCGATCGAGGCCAGCCAGTCCACGCTCAACGCCTTCCGCGTGGTGCTGACAAATCAGGCGATGGCCGACGCAGCCGATGCCGACCGCAAACGTGCTGCAGGACAAAGTCTTCCGCTTCTCGGCATCCCAATCGCCGTCAAGGATGACGTCGACGTGGCCGGCGTGCCCACTCGTTTCGGCACGTCGGGTGACGTCCCCGTGGCCACCGCGGATGCCGAGGTGATACGTCGACTTCGCGCAGCAGGCGCCGTGATCGTCGGCAAGACCAACACGTGCGAGCTCGGCCAGTGGCCGTTCACGAGTGGGCCCGCGTTCGGGCATACCCGCAACCCCTGGTCGGCCGAGCACACGCCTGGCGGTTCCTCCGGCGGTAGCGCCGCGGCGGTCGCAGCGGGACTGGTGACCGCGGCCATCGGCTCGGACGGTGCAGGTAGCGTCCGCATTCCCGCAGCGTGGACCCATCTGGTCGGCATCAAGCCCCAGCGTGGCCGGATCTCGACCTGGCCACTGCCCGAGGCGTTCAACGGCATCACGGTGAACGGCGTGCTCGCCCGTACCGTCGCCGACGCCGCGCTGGTGCTCGACGCCGCCTCCGGAAACGTCGAGGGTGACCTCCACCAGCCACCCCCGGTCAACGTCGCCGAATTCGTCAGCCAGGCCCCGGGTCCGCTGACCGTGGCGATGTCGACGAAGTTCCCCTTCACGGGGTTCACGGCGAACCTGCACCCCGAGATCCTGGCCGCGATGGAGAGCATGGCAGGCCAACTCGAGGCGCTCGGACACACCGTGCGGATGGCAGACCCCGACTACGGGCTACGCATGTCCTGGAACTTCCTGTCCCGCTCGACGTCCGGTCTGCTGGACTGGGGCGGACGCCTCGGAACGGGTGTGACGTTCGACAAGCGCACCGCGAGCAACATGCGGATGGGTCGGTTGCTGTCGGAGAAGACCCTGCGCGACGCCCGTCGCCACGAGGCCGAATCTGCGCGCCGCATCGGCTTCATCTTCAACCTCGCCGACGTGGTGCTGGCCCCGACGACGGCGCTCCCCCCGCCGAAGGTCCACGACTTCGACCGTCGTGGCGGGCTGTCCACCGATCGCGCGATGATCCGCGCCTGCCCGGTGACCTGGCCGTGGAACCTCCTCGGCTGGCCGTCGATCAACATTCCCGCCGGCTTCACCTCGGAGGGCTTGCCGATCGGGGTCCAGCTGATGGGGCCCGCCAACAGCGAGCCGCTACTGATCTCGTTGGCGGCCGCTCTCGAGGCCGTCGGGGCCTGGCGGGCCGATCAGCCCGACGTCTGGTGGGATGACTGAGGGTCAGAAACCAAGCCGTCCAAGCTGTTTGGGGTCGCGCTGCCAATTCTTTGCGATCTTGACCCTCAGGTCCAGGTAAACCTTCGTGCCGAGCAGCGTCTCGATCTGAAGCCGGGCCGCGGTGCCGACCTCCCGCAGCCGGGCACCGCCCTTGCCGATGACGATGCCCTTCTGCGAGTCGCGTTCGACGTACAGAATGGCGTGCACGTCAATCAACTCCCCCTGTTCCTCGGTACGGCCCGGCCGCGCCTCCACCTCGTCGATGACGACGGCCAGCGAATGCGGCAGCTCGTCCCGAACCCCCTCGAGGGCGGCTTCGCGAATGAGCTCGGCCATCAGGACCTCCTCGGGCTCGTCGGTCAGCTCGCCGTCGGGATAGAACGCGGGGCCGGGAGGCAGCCGTCCGGCCAACACGTCGGTGAGCAGGCCGATCTGTTCTCCGGTGGTGGCGGACACCGGCACGATCTCGGCGGCGCCACCGGTGAGCTCACTGGCGGCGATCAGTTGCGCAGCGACCCGTTCCTTGGAGACCTTGTCGATCTTGGTGACGACGACGATGAGCGTCGTCCGTGGCGCGATCGCACGGATCTGCTCGTGGATCCACCGGTCGCCGGGCCCGATCGTCTCGTCGGCGGGGATGCAGAGTCCGATGACGTCGACCTCGGAGTAGGTAGCCTTGACCAGTTCGTTGAGCCTCTCCCCCAAGAGAGTTCGCGGTCGATGCAACCCCGGCGTGTCGACGAGGATGATCTGAAAGTTCTCGCGGTGCACGATGCCGCGGATGGTGTGGCGGGTGGTTTGCGGACGATTCGAGGTGATCGCCACCTTGGCCCCGACGAGGGCGTTGGTGAGCGTGGACTTGCCGGTATTCGGTCTGCCGACGAAGCAGACGAAGCCGGACCGGAACTCCTCCGCGTCGCCGCTCATACCTTGCCCTCCTTGCCGTCTCCAGGATCGTCGGTCTCTTCGATCGGCTTGACCAGCACGGTGCCGATCCGCACCCGGCCGCGATGGTCGCGGCCACCCTCGGCGAGCAACTGCAACGCATCCCACGTCACCTCGGCGCCGGGCAACGGCACGCGACCCAGTTCGTGGGCCAGCAGTCCACCGACGGTGTCGACGTCCAGGTCGTCGTCAAGGTCAAGGTCGTAGAGCTCTGCGAGGTCTTCGAGGGGCAACCGGGGAGACACGCGAAACTGCTTGTCGCCCAATTCCTCTACAGGAGCGACCTCGTCGGTGTCGTACTCGTCGGCGATCTCGCCGACGATCTCTTCCAGCACGTCCTCGATGGTCACCAAACCTGCGATCGCGCCGTATTCGTCGATCAGCAGCGCCATGTGGTTGCGGTCCCTTTGCATCTCGCGCAGCAATGCGTCCAGTGGTTTGGAGTCCGGCACGAACACCGGCGGGCGCATCACTTCACCGACCCGGGTGTCGATGCCCCCGTTGCTGTAATACGTCTGTTGCACAAGGTCCTTCAGGTAGACCACCCCGACGATGTCATCCACGTTCTCACCGACGACCGGCAGGCGGGAATGCCCGCTGCGCACCGCCAAAGAAGTGGCTTGACCGGCCGTCTTGTCACTCTCGATCCACACCATCTCGGTGCGCGGCACCATCACCTCCCGGGCGCCGGTATCTGCGAGATCGAAGACCGACTGGATCATCCGGCGTTCGTCGTCGGCGACGATTCCTCTCTGCTGGGCGAGATCGACGACTTCGCGAAGCTCGATCTCCGACGCGAACGGGCCGTTGCGGAATCCGCGCCCGGGTGTCAGCGCGTTGCCGATCACGACCAGGAGCCGGCTGATGGGCGTCAGTAGCACCGAGATCGCCTGTAGCGGAAGGGCTGCCCCCACCGCGATGGTGTAGGCGTGCTGCCTGCCGAGCGTGCGCGGCCCGACACCGATGGCGACGAAGCTGACCACCACCATGATGGCGGCCGCCGCGAGCAGGCCCCAGGTCAGCCCGAGGTCTTCGTAGAGGAAGGCCACCAGCAGCACGGTGGCGGCCGTCTCGCACGTGATACGCAGCAGCACAATCAGATTGATGTAGCGCGGTCTATCGTCGACCAGTCGCGCCAGCCGCGGCGCACCGGGACGCTCGTCGCGCACCATTTCATCGATCCTGGCGATGGACACGGTGCTGATGGCGGCGTCGACCGCCGCGAACACGCCTCCGAGCGCCACCAGCGCGATCGCGCCCAGCAGAGATGCGATTCCGGTCACGGGTGGTCGAAGAACTGGGACTTGTCCAACAGTCTGCGGTCCTTCTCGCTCTGTCGGTCCTGATGATAGGAGGCGACCTGGTCGGCGACCCACTCCTCGAGCAGTTCACGTTGCAGGGCGAACATCTCCTTTTCCTCATTCGGCTCGGCGTGGTCGTAGCCGAGCAGGTGCAGCACGCCGTGCACGGTCAGCAACGCGAGTTCGTGGCCGAGTGAATGTCCGGCCGTCTCAGCTTGTTTGGCCGCGAACTCGGGGCACAGCACGATGTCGCCGAGCATGGACGGGCCCGGTTCGGGTGAGTCGGGACGGCCGCCCGGCTCGAGCTCGTCCATCGGGAAGCTCATCACGTCCGTCGGACCGGGCAGGTCCATCCACCTGACGTGCAGATCGGCCATCGCCGGGGTGTCGAGCAACACCATGGACAGCTCGGCACCGGGATTGACGTCCATCTTCGCGATGACGAAACGCGCGACACTGATCAATTCGTTCTCGGAGACGTCGATGCCCGACTCGTTGGAGACCTCGATGCTCACCGGCGCGGCCTACCGGTACCGGATCGCCGCTCGGCCCGATTCAGGGCTGGCGCTTCAGATCTGGCATATGCGTCGACGATCTCGGACACCAACCGGTGACGCACCACGTCGGCGCTGGTCAGTTCAGAGAAGTGGATGTCGTCGATGTGATCGAGGATCTCGATCGCCGCCTGAAGCCCGGACTTCGCGCCGTGCAGGTCGACCTGGGTAGAGTCACCCGTCACCACGATCTTGGACCCGAAGCCCAAGCGGGTCAGGAACATCTTCATCTGCTCCGGAGTGGTGTTCTGGGCCTCGTCGAGGATGATGAACGCATCATTCAGGGAGCGACCCCGCATGTAGGCCAGGGGAGCGACCTCGATGACTCCGGCGGTCATCAACTTGGGAATCAGCTCCGGATCCATCATGTCGTGAAGAGCGTCGTACAACGGCCGCAGGTACGGGTCGATCTTCTCGCTCAGCGTGCCGGGCAGAAAGCCAAGGCGTTCACCGGCCTCCACCGCGGGGCGGGTCAAGATGATGCGCGAAACCTGTTTGGTCTGAAGGGCGTTGACAGCTTTGGCCATCGCGAGGTAGGTCTTGCCGGTGCCTGCCGGGCCGACGCCGAACACGATGGTGTGTGCGTCGATTGCGTCGACGTAGCGCTTCTGGTTGAGCGTCTTGGGTCGAATCGTCTTGCCACGCCTGGACAGAATGTCCAGCGTCAGCACGTCGGCCGGCGATTCGTTGCCGGTGCCGGTCACCATGGCGACACTGCGGCGCACGGCTTCCGGCGTCAGGGCCTGCCCACCTGCTACGACGGCGATGAGCTCGGTCATCACCCGCTCGGCCAGGGCCACGTCGGCGGGCTCGCCGGAGAGGGTCACGGCGTTGCCGCGCACGTGGACGTCGGCGGTCAGTATGCGTTCCAGTGCACGCAGATTCTCATCAGCAGAACCGAGTAGGCCGACCACGAGGTCAGGTGGCACATTGATGTTGCTGCGCACGGAGTCGTTGCTTCGCACAGTGCTGTCCGAGGCGGCGTTCGTCTCGCGGGGAGTCACGTGGGTTTCAGTGCCTGCTTTCCGTGCTCATGTCGTGGTGTGTGCTGATGTCAGCCTAGCTGCTGGTCACGCCGTGCCCCAATGAAGAAGGGGCACCCGTCAACCGGGTGCCCCTTCGAGTTCAATCCGTGTCAGCGGCTCTGCTGCACGGTCGTATCAACCTGCGGGACGGTCACGTCCGGGTGAATCGTGGTGATCCACTGGTGATGGTCGACCCCGGTGGAATACCCGGGCAACTCAATGGTTGGTAGAGCTTCGGCGGATGCAGTGGCCTGGATCGGAGATGCAACGCCAAGGATCCCGGCAGCAAACCCGCTGGCAACAATGGCGGCAAATCCGAACTTCTTCATTTTCGTCATTTCTTCTTTCGTGCCCTCTGTGGTGTCTGTCGACCGGCGGTAGAGCCTTCCATCCGGTCTGACAGAACAAACGCAGTGCTCAGGGGTTTAATTCCAGTGGCAGTAAATGGTTGTCCACTGGCAGGAATCACGGTTCGATTCGCCAGCGCGAGGTCAGTACGCCGAGTGCGCCAAGCGCCACTGCAGCTGCAGATGTGGTCCGCAGCACACTTGGACCCAAGCGGATCGCCGTAGCGCCAGCGTCCGTCAGCACGGCCAACTCGTCATCGCCGATGCCTCCCTCGGGACCAATGATCAACGTCACTGACTCGGCGCCGTTCAGCCCGACCGCGGCCAACGGTTCGGTGGCGGACTCGTGAAGAACCAGCACCACCGATGTGGTCGCCACGGCTCTCACGTGCGCAGCCAGTTCCCGGGTGAACCAGAGCGACGTCACGGGCGGGACGTGGGGCCTCCTGGACTGCCGTGCCGCCGAGCGCGCCACAGCCTGCCAGCGACGAAGCCCCTTCTGCACCTTCGCGTCGCCCTCCCAGCGAGCCACGCAGCGGTCTGATTGCCACGCCACGAATGCGTCGGCGCCCGCCTCGGTGGCGAGCTCGACGGCCAACTCGGACCGGTCCGACTTCGGCAGCGCCTGCACGACGGTGACCTGGGGAGACGGCGGTGCGAGCGTACGCCGACTCGTCACGCGGGCGGTGAGACTGCCCTTGCCGACCGCCTCGACGACCACGTGCGCGACCGTGCCCGCGCCATCGCCCAGATCGAGTTCCTCACCGATGCGGATGCGGCGAACGCTGGCAGCGTGGAAACCTTCGTCGCCTTCGACGACGACGAGCTCACCGACATCGGGCAGCGCATCGACGTAGAACAGCGCGCGACTCATTACAATCCCATCGTCCGCCGCCGAGTGCGGCTCGGTCCCTAGCGACCGGTGAACGTCTCACGCAGGCGGCTGAACAGCCCGCCACCCGAGGGTGCCGCGTGAGCGGACTTGACCTCGGTCACGTCGCGAACGCGGTGCTCCTTGAGCTTCTGCAGTAGCTCCGTGTCCTGCTGGTCGAGACGCGAGGGCACCACCACCTCGATGTGCGCATGGAGGTTGCCGCGGACCCCCGTCCGCACATTGGGCATCCCGTGGCCCCGCAAGGTCGTGACGGCGCCGGGTTGCGTGCCCGCGGCGACATCGATGGCCGTCGGCCCGTCGAGGATCGCCTCGACCGAGACCTTGGTGCCAAGGGCTGCGTCGACCATCGGCACCGACACACTGAAGTGCAGGTCGTCGCCATCGCGGATGAAGATGTCGTGGGGCTGCTCGTGGACCTCGACGTGCAGATCGCCCGCGGGCCCACCACCCGGACCGACTTCGCCCTGAGCCGCCAACCGGACCCGCATGCCGTCGCCGACGCCAGGGGGGATCTTCACGCTGATCTCGCGGCGCGCCCGCACCCGCCCGTCGCCGCCGCAGCGGTGGCACGGATCGGGAATGACCTCGCCGACGCCTGCACATACCGGGCATGGACGTGACGTCATCACCTGACCGAGCAGCGACCGTTGCACGGACTGGACCTCGCCCTGGCCGTGGCAGGTGTCGCAGGTGGCCGGGGTGGAGTTGCCGTGTGTGCCCTTGCCCTGGCACGCGTCGCACAGGATCGCGGTGTCGACGGTGACGTGCTTGGTGACACCGGTCGCGCACTCCGACAGGTCGAGCCGCATCCGGAGCAGCGAATCGGAACCAGGTCGGACCCGGCCGACGGGCCCGCGGGTACCGCCGCCCCCACCGAAGAACGCCTCGAACACGTCGCCGAGACCACCGAAACCAGCGCCGCCGAAGCCGTTGCCTGCGCCCGCGCTCTCCAACGGATCGCCACCGAGGTCGACGATGCGGCGCTTCTCCGGGTCACTGAGGACTTCGTAGGCCGCCGTGACGTCCTTGAACTGAGCCTGCGCCGTCTCGTCGGGGTTGACGTCGGGGTGCAGTTCTCGTGCGAGCTTGCGGTACGCCCGCTTGATCTCCGAATCGCTCGCACCCTTGCCCACACCGAGCAGACCGTAATAATCGCGTGCCACGCCACACCCTTCTTAACCCTCTAAACCCGTAGGCCCTCTTCAAGCCGCACCTGCGGTGCATGTCGACGCCCTAGCGGGCGCCCAAGACTTCGCCTATGTACAAAGCAACTGCGGCGACGTTGGCGATGGTTCCCGGATAGTCCATTCGAGTGGGCCCCACCACACCCATACCGCCAAACACCTTGCCCGAGCTGCCGTATGTCGTGCTCACCACCGACGTCCCGGCCATCTGCTCGGCCGCGGTCTCGTGCCCGATGCGCACGGTTACCTTACCGGCCTCCTGTTGGGCGGCCAGCAATCGTAGGACGACCACCTGCTCTTCCAGCGCTTCGAGCACCGATCGAAGAGAACCGCCGAAGTCAGCGGTGTTGTGGGTGAGATTCGCCGTGCCGCCCAGCAGCAAGCGCTCCTCGCTGTGTTCGACCAGGGTTTCCACGAGGACGGTCGCGGAACGTCCCACGGCATCGCCGAGACCGCCGTGGCCCACCAGCTGAGACGCCAGATCCGACACTGCGATCGAGGCCGTGGTGATGGGCTTGCCCTCGAGCGCCAGCCCGAGTCGCTCGCGCAACTGCGACAGCCCGACGTCGTCGATGGCGTCGCCCAGCTCGACGATGCGCTGATCGACGCGACCCGAGTCGGTGATGACCACCAGTAGAAGCCGCGCCGGCGTCAGTGCGACGACTTCCAGATGCCGGACCGATGACGTGGACAGCGTCGGGTACTGCACGATCGCCACCTGCCGAGTCAGCTGGGCGAGCAGTTTCACCGCCCGGCGAAGCACGTCGTCGAGGTCGACGCCCGACTCGAGGAAGGTGAGGATCGCGCGGCGCTCGGCCGAGGACATCGGCTTGACGTCGTCGAGCCGATCGACGAACTCGCGGTAGCCCTTCTCCGTCGGTACGCGTCCCGAACTGGTGTGCGGCTGCGCGATGTAGCCCTCGGCTTCGAGCACGGCCATGTCATTGCGCACGGTCGCGCTCGACACGCCCAAATTGTGGCGTTCCACGAGGCTCTTCGAGCCGATGGGCTCCTTGGTCGAGACGAAGTCGGCGACGATGGCGCGAAGCACCTCGAAGCGACGGTCATCGGCAGTACCCACGGTTCACCTCCAAGTTCGTTTCACTTTACGTTGACGAGCAGCAACAGCGCTCCGCGGCGCAACGCGGCGCCGCCGGATAACCTCGTCCCATGTCCCGGATGACCAGCTGATGATCTTCAAGGGCGTCCGCGATGGCAAACCGTATCCGGAGCACGGGCTGTCCTACCGCCAGTGGGCTCAGATCCCGCCGCGCCAGATCCGCCTCGACGAATTGGTGACTACGACTACGGTGCTGGCCCTCGACCGCCTGCTCTCGGAGGACTCGACGTTCTACGGCGACCTCTTTCCACATGCCGTGCGCTG
Organism: Mycolicibacterium hodleri; assembly: GCF_006439015.1. GTDB lineage: Bacteria > Actinomycetota > Actinomycetes > Mycobacteriales > Mycobacteriaceae > Mycobacterium > Mycobacterium hodleri_A. The sequence continues at coordinate 1,008,388 of NZ_RCZG01000001.1, forward strand.
GGAGGGTGTCATCTACCTGGAAGACGGCGTGCACCAAGCGGTTCGGGCAGCGTTGCGGAACCGGCCGGTGCTGCACGCACGGGTCTATGACATGGATTTGCCGCTCGACCAACAGACCTAGTCCCCCGCGGTGAGGACGTCGCGGACCACGGCGTCGGCCAGCAATCGGCCGCGGTCGGTGAGGACGAGGCGGTCCGACGTACGAACCACCAGGCCATCGGATACCGCGAGCTCCGCACGTGCCGCCTCCGCGGCGCTGAGCCCGGCGATGGGAAGACCGGAACGCAGCCGGAGTCGCAGCATTACGTCCTCGGTGTGGCGGGTCGCGTCGTCGAGAGTCTCGGAGTCCGCCACGGGTAGTCGTCCCTGCGCAAGGGATTGCGCATACGCGTTGGGATGCTTGACGTTCCACCAACGGGTGGCGCCGACGTACCCGTGCGCACCCGGCCCGGCGCCCCACCATTCGCCGCCATCCCAATACCCGAGATTGTGGCGGCACTGCCCGCCGGCCAGGCTCCAGTTCGATACCTCGTACCAGTCGAAGCCCGCCGCCGACAGTCGCGCGTCCAGTAATTCGTAGCGGGCCGCGAGCACATCGTCATCTGGTGCAGGCAGCTCACCGCGGCGCACGCGCCGGGCCAGCGCGGTGCCCTGCTCGACGACCAGTGCGTAGGCCGACACGTGATCGACCCCTGCACCGATCGCAGCGTCGACCGAACGGGACAGATCGTCGTCGGTCTCACCCGGCGTGCCGTAGATGAGATCCAGGCTGACGTGTTCGAAGCCCTCAGCGCGGGCGTCCGCGGCCGCGGCAGGCGCGCGCCCCGGCGAATGCACCCGATCCAGTGCGGCGAGAACGTGCGGCGCAGAAGACTGCATGCCCAGCGACAGCCGCGTGAACCCCGCGTTCCGCAGCTGAGCGAGCAGTTCCCGCGACGTCGACTCGGGGTTGGCCTCGGTCGTCACCTCTGCTCCCTCCGCCAACACGAAGTTCGCGCGCACCGCCCCCAGCACCGCGGCAAGTCGCTCACCGCCCAGCATGGAGGGGGTACCGCCGCCGACGAACACGGTGGACACCTCCGGTGGGCGGGAGCGGAGCGACCCGGGGAATGACTCCGGTGGGCGGGAGCGGAGCGACCCGGGGAATGACTCCGGTGGGCGGGAGCGGAGCGACCCCATCGACGTCGCCGCCAGGCCCAATTCGGTCCGCAGCGCCTCAAGCCAGCCGTCGGGATTTGCACCGCCGAGTTCAGCGGCGGTGTACGTGTTGAAATCGCAATACCCGCAGCGAGTGGCGCAGAACGGCACGTGAACATAGATGCCGAACGGCCGGGCGTGGGGTTCGGCGGTCATCTGATCAGTCTCCCAGAGCCGACCATGCTCATCGCGCGCACAAAACTCGGCCGGTTGGAGCCGGTACTGCCTTCATGGCAGAATGGCAGGCGTGACTGCTGCCCAGACCTCGACCACCCGCATTGCGCTGGTGCTACGGCGGCATGTCGACTTCAAGCGCGTATGCACCTGTTGCTGTCTCCCTTGACGCCGTAGACCTGTCCATCTGTACTTTCCAGCTGGCCGCCGGATCTGCGCCGCCGGACAGCGACCGGTGACACACGCGCGAATCCTCAAGCCGGCTCCTTTCTGAAGGGGCCACCGAATGACCCAAGCAGACGCCAAGCCCGTCAAACCGCCGAAGAACGAAGGCCAGTGGGCGCTCGGCCATCTCGAGCCGCTGAACGCCAACGAGCAGGCCAAGAACGACGACAACCCGCTAAACGTGCGCGCCCGCATCGAAAACATCTACGCCAAGGGTGGCTTCGAGAGCATCGACAAGGGCGACCTCCGCGGACGATTCCGCTGGTGGGGCCTCTACACGCAGCGCAAGCCCGGTTACGACGGCACCTGGACCGGTGACGACAACACCGACATGCTCGAAGACGAGTACTTCATGCTGCGGGTCCGATGCGACGGGGGCGCCCTGACCGCGGCCGCGCTACGCACCCTCGGTGGGATCTCGACCGAGTTCGCCAGGGACACCGCAGACATCTCCGACCGGCAGAATGTGCAGTACCACTGGATCCGGGTGGAGGACATGCCGGAGATCTGGAACCGGCTGGACCAGGTCGGCCTGCAGACCACTGAGGCCTGCGGTGACTGCCCCCGCGTCGTGCTGGGTTCGCCGCTGGCCGGTGAATCACTCGACGAGGTCATCGACGGCACGTCTGCGATCGATGAGATCACCAGGCGCTACATCGGCAAGCCGGAGTACTCCAATCTGCCGCGCAAGTTCAAGACCGCAATCTCCGGCCTGCAGGATGTCGTGCACGAGATCAACGACGTCGCGTTCGTCGGCGTGGTCCACCCCGAGCATGGCCCAGGATTTGACCTATGGGTCGGCGGCGGCTTGTCCACGAACCCCATGCTGGGCCAGCGGGTCGGAGCCTGGGTGCCCCTCGACGAGGTTCCCGACGTCTGGGAGGGCGTGGTCAGCGTGTTCCGCGACTACGGCTACCGCAGACTCCGCGCCAAGGCGCGGTTGAAGTTCCTGATCAAGGACTGGGGCGTCCAGAAGTTCAGGGAAGTTCTCGAGACCGAGTACCTGAAGCGGCCACTGATCGACGGGCCCGCGCCTGAACCGGTCCCACGTCCCATCGACCACGTCGGCGTGCAGCGTCTCAAGAACGGCCTCAACGCCGTCGGCGTCGCACCCATCGCGGGGCGGGTGTCGGGCACCGTCTTGACCAAGGTGGCCGATCTCGCCGAGGCCGCGGGTTCGGACCGCATTAGGTTCACGCCGTACCAGAAGCTGGTCGTCCTCGACGTTCCCGATGACAAGCTTGACGAGCTGCGCGACGGGTTGGACGCACTGGGCCTGCCGTCGAGACCCTCTCACTGGCGTCGAAACCTGATGGCCTGCACGGGAATCGAGTTCTGCAAGCTCTCGTTCGCCGAGACCCGCAGCCGCTCGCAGCTGCTAGCCCCCGAGCTTGAGACGCGCCTCGAGGACCTCAACGCCGAGCTCGACGTACCGGTCACCATCAACATCAACGGATGTCCGAACTCCTGCGCACGCATCCAGGTCGCCGACATCGGCTTCAAGGGCCAGATGATCGACTCGACGGTAGAGGGTGACGGCCCCGTCGAGGGCTTCCAGGTTCACCTCGGCGGCAGCCTCGGTCTGGACAGCGCGTTCGGTCGCAAACTGCGCCAGCACAAGGTCACCAGTGCGGAGCTGGGCGACTACATCGAACGTGTCGTGCGCAACTTCGCGAAACAAAGGGAGGACGGCGAGCGTTTTGCCGTCTGGGCACTAAGGGCGGACGAGGCGGATTTGCGATGAGCGCTTGCGCGAAGAGGGAGCTTTCAGATGAGCGCTTGCGCGAAGAGAGGGACAACCAGATGAGCGCTTGCGCGAAGAGAGGGCTTCTCAGATGACCGAAACGATGACCGAGCAGAATCTGATCGCCGTAGCTGAGCGCGGTGCCGCCGAAATGGATGGCGCAAGTGCCGAGGAACTGTTGCGGTGGACCGACGAGACCTTCGGTGGCGACTACATAGTGGCCTCGAACATGCAGGACGCGGCCCTAGTGGCCATGGCCGCCAAGGTGCGTCCAGGCGTGGACGTGCTCTTCCTCGACACTGGCTACCACTTTGCGGAGACCATCGGCACCCGTGACGCCGTGGAGGCCGTCTACGGCGTCAACGTGGTCAACGTGACGCCGGAGAACAGCGTCGCGAAGCAGGACGAACTGCTGGGGAAGAACCTCTTCGCGAGCGACCCGGCGTCGTGCTGCCGGATGCGCAAGGTCGAGCCACTCGGCAAGGCGCTCAAGGGTTATTCGGCATGGGTGACCGGCATCCGGCGGGTCGAGGCGCCGACGCGGGCCAACGCCCCGTTGATCAGCTTCGACAAGGCATTCGGCCTGGTGAAGATCAACCCGATCGCCGCATGGACCGATGACGACATGCAGGCCTACATCGACGCCAACGACATCCTCGTCAACCCCTTGGTGTTCGAGGGGTATCCGTCGATTGGCTGCGCACCGTGCACGGCGAAGCCCGTCGAGGGCGCCGATCCGCGCAGCGGACGCTGGGCGGGTCAGTCGAAGACGGAGTGCGGGCTGCACGCCTCGTGACCGTCATGGTCCTCGCCGCTCACGGGAGCGTGGATCCGCGTTCGTCGGCGGTCGCACAGGCGCTGACCGGACGTATCCGCCGACTGCGGCCGGAACTCGACGTGCGCGCCGCCTTCTTGGAGAAATCGGCACCGTCGGTCGGCGACGTGCTCGCAGACGTCGCACTTCGTGGTGATTCGGCCGTGGTGGTGCCGATGCTGTTGGCCGACGCCCATCACGCCAGAGTCGACCTGCCCGAGGTGATCGAGCGCTCAGGCGCGGTGGTCCAGCAGGCTGCGGTCCTCGGCGAGGATCCCGGCCTCGTCACGTTGCTCGGACGACGACTCGCGGACGCCGGGATCTCGGCCGATCGGCGAGACGTCGGCGTAGTCGTCGTGGCGGTGGGTTCCTCGAGCGAGGCGGCGAACGCACGCACGGCCGCGTTGGCCCCCGCCATCGGGGCCAGAACGCGATGGGCAGGCGTCGAGGTGGCCTTCGCCACCGGTCCACACCCGACCGTCGCGCAGGCGGCGTCCCGACTCAGAAGTCGCGGAGCTCGCGAGGTGATCATTGCGCCGTGGTTCCTGGCGCACGGCCGCATCACCGACCGCGTGGCAGCATCAGCCGCCGAGCTCGGAATACGGATGGCCGAACCGCTCGGTGCCCACAATTTGGTGGCGGCGGCCCTGCTCGACCGATTCGACGAGAGCCTTACGACGCTGATTGCCGCCTGACGGGTAACTGACAGGCGTGTTGATCGATGTCGCGAAGCGGCGGCCCCTCCGCTTGCCAAGCTCGAAGTACCTTTCGACCTCGCCCTACCTGGCGCCCGCGCATCGTCGCAGTTTGCTCACTCTGTGGCATGATATTGACGTCGGCGTGTCTGCGGCGGCATCCGGAAACGGAATTCACATTGGTACGGGGATTGGAACGGACGGAATCATGAAGTCAGGTCGCTTGGGTCGTCGAGTGGCATTGGTCGTCGGCGGAAGTGCGGTCGTCGCGATGGCCACGTTGACCGCTGGCTGCGGTGGCAGCGAGTCACCGAGCCCGTCCAGCACGACGACGACTACGACGTCGTCGGTTGCCCCGTCCCCGACGGAGAAGAGCCTCACCCCCGGCGGGCCCAACAGCTTCTCCCCGCCGGTGAAGGCACCGCCCGCACCCACGGGAGAGCCGGGCACGCACCGAAGCGGCGGGTCGTAGGTCCGACAGGTAACCCACGGAGATCGTTCGCGGGGACGTCACCGCTGGTGGCGTCCCTGTGAACGACTCGGGGAGTCAATATGTTGGATCCGCATTGGTCGCGGCGAACTTCGGCCCGGATGGTCGGCTGCTGGCTGATGGTGTCGTTCGTGGCAGCCGCTTCGATCATCGTGAGCGATCACCCGGTCGAGCAGGCGTCCGAAACCACGGCCACCATCGATGGTCCTTACGCGAACCTCCTGGCCAGCGCCACCGATCTCGGTCCGTCCCGCTTCGATCACGCGCAGCTCACCGTCGGCCTTCGTGAGTCGGCACGTCCCGATCGCCTTTTACAGTGGGCGGCCAGCAAGAGCCTCGCCGTGCGGTGGAAAGCCGGTGAGGAGTGGGCCATCGTCGAGGGGGCTCCGCCCGACGTCGCCGAGGCCTTCGACGTACCGGTCCACGATTACCGCGGAATGCAAGGGCAGGTGTTCTATGCCTCCAGTCAACAACCCGAGGTGCCGGCGGCCGTCCGCAGCACGGTGACCGACCTCGGACGCATCCTCGGATATACCCCACACCGTGAGGCACTCCCGGACTTCATTCCTCTCGACGTACCTCGCCAAGGCCTGACGCCGAGCGCCCTCCTGACTGCGTACAATGCGAGTCCACTTGCGGCGCAAGGCATTACGGGCAAGGGCCAGACCATCGTCTTCTTCGCGTTCAGTGGTTTCGACCAGGGCGACCTCGACGACTTCGCCCAGATGTCGGGTCTGCCACCGCTGAAGCCGGTCGTCGTCGGCGGCCAGCCCAGTGAGTCTCGCGCCGAGACCGTGATGGACCTCGAAGTCGCGCACGCGATCGCCCCCGACGCCCGGATGGTGGTGATCAACGCCCGGCCCACGCTCGAGGGCGGACGCACCTACGAGCGCATCGCGGAGATGTTCGACCAGGCGGACCAACAGTTTCCCGGTGCGGTGTGGAGCTTGTCCATCGGTTGGGGCTGCGACGCGCTGATCACCGCGACGGACCTCAAGCCCGTGCAGTCTGCCCTCGAACGCGCGCACCGCAACGGGACGTCGGCCTTCGATGCCAGCGGGGACACGGGCGGTCTCGAATGCAAGGGTGGTCCCAGATGGTCGTCGCCGCCCGGTCCGGACGACGTCGGGCTGGACGCCATCTCGTCGTTGCCCGGCATGACCTCCGTTGGCGGCACCACGCTGTCCACCGACGCCGACGGCCAGTGGCTGGCGGAGCAGGCCTGGATCGATTCGCCGCTCTCGCAGGGCACCAGCGGTGGGGTGTCGAAGCTCTTTCCCCGGCCGGCCTGGCAGCGCAGGTTGATCGTCGAACGGGATCCGGGGAAGCGAGAGCGACGGCTGACGCCCGACGTCTCCGCACTGGCCGATCCGTTCACGGGCATCAAGATCCGGTTCGATCAACAGGATCTGGTGGGTGCGGGTACGTCTCAGGCCGCACCCATCTGGGCGGGCCTCACGGCACTGATGAATCAGTACCTGCTGACGAACGGCGGCCAGCGGTTGGGTGACATCAACCCGCTGCTCTACCGGGTGGCGGCGGGCGCGAACTCACCCGGATTTCGGGATGTGACCCTCGGCGGAAACGCCGTCGACGTTGCAATCCCCGGTTACGACATGGTGACGGGACTCGGCAGCCCCAACGTCGAACAACTCGCCCGCGACTTCCTCGACATTCAGAAGGGCATGGCGCCTCGGTGACGACCGAGGACATGACCTGTCGCGTCTGCGACGAGAACGTCCCGCATGGCGAGTTCTGCGGAAATTGTGGTGCCGCCGTGTCTCCGCGACCTGGCGACGGGCCCTCTTGGTTTCGGTTGTCCACATATTCGGCGGCGCCGGCGGAGCACGTCCTCAGCCCGCGGGTGACGAGCACGATTTTCCCTGCGCTGCCCCGTCGCTCCCGGCCGGCGTTCGGGCTCGCCCTCCTCGTCGTGGTAGCTCTGATGCCGGGCATCGCGCTTCCGATGTGGCAGGCGGCGCTGATCGGACTGGCCGGCTTCGGGTTGCCGTTGTTGTTCCTGGCCTACCTCGGCGAGACCCACGCGTTCTCCGATCTGTCGATCGGCACGGTCGTGACCACCGCCGTGCTCGGTGTCGCGTTCGGAGTCGGTTGGGCGCTTGCCACGGACGCCGCCATCGCGCGCACGGAGGATGATGCGCTGGGCCTGCCGGTCAGCACGCTCCGACTCCTCGTCACCGTCCTCGCCATTCCGTTGGGCTTCTTGGTCCTCCTGCTCGCCCCGATGATCGTCGTGCGACTCTGGCGCCCAGGGGTTCGAGAATCGTTGAACGGGTTCACGATCGGGTCGTTCGGCGCGCTCTGCTTCGTGAGCGCGGGCACCCTCACGCGGTTGGCGCCCGAGTTCGAAAACGGCCCGATCGGCGACGCCAGCCGATCGCCGGTTGACCTCGTCACCGCGGGCTTGATCCAAGGTGTGGCGCTCCCACTGACGGCGGCGGCGGTAGGCGGTGCGGTCGGCGCCACTCTCTGGTTCGTCCCGCGGGTCGACTCACAACGCCAGCCGCCGTGGTACGCGTTGAGCTCTCCCGTCCCAGCGGTCACGTTCGGTGTGGTGGCCTACCTCGGTCTGGGAATGCTCGAGCTGCTCGCACCGCCGGAGGTCGTCCAGATTGGCATCTACGCCCTTCTCGTGGTGCTGGCCCTCTACGTCCTGCGCATCGTCGTGCACTCCACGCTGCTGCTTGAGGACCCCAGGCGCGGGTATACAAGCGAGCCGCTCTCGTGTCCGCAGTGCGATCGCGTCGTTCCCGATCTGCCGTTCTGTCCCAGGTGCGGCGCCGCACATCATGCCGCCAGAACGTCATCCGCATCCACCGCTCGATTACTCCTGACCGTCAGTATTTCCTTGGCGGTGGTGATGATCGCCTCGGTCGCGGTGTCGTCGTGGCTCACTCCCCCTGCGGCGTTGGTCGTCTGCCCGCCCGACTGCGGCCGGCCACCCATCAGCAAGCCCATCGCGATCAATCCCCGCTTCACGCCCGACGGCGGCGAGTTCTCCGTCTCCTACCCGGGCCCGCAAACGGCGTACGAGGCCCACTTCGAACCGAACGGGGTGGTGCTCGACCTTGGCGCCGGGGATGGCGGCACGCTTCGACTGTTCGGCCAACCCGCCAACGGTCAGTCGCCGAAGCAGATCGCGGACGACTTGCTCAAAGCGCACTTCCCAAACGCCACATTCGACTACGAGATCCCCAATGCCTTCGTGGGTTACCAACTCGGCTACGGCGAGGTCGCCGACGACTACCCTGCCGACGCCATCGGGGACGACGGCCGAAACCGGGTCCTGATCATGGTTGCGGTGAAGAACGACTACGCGTTGGTCGCTGCGGCCGCCGGGCCCTTCCGTGAATTCAGTCCGGACTTCGGCTCGGGTCATCCCTCAGGAGCCAACTTCTTCCTGGCCTTGGACATGGCGAAGTACGTCAACAGCTTCACGTGGCGGGGAGACCCACCTCGCTGAGCGGTGCTCAAGCCTTGGTCAGGGCTGCGACGTCATCGACGTCGTCGACCGTGGACAGCTCGGTGCCACCGGGGACCGGGGGCACCCGCGTGGCGCGAACGTAGACCGTGTCGCCCTCCTTGAGGGCCAGCGCCTCCGCGTCGCCGCGCGTGATCTGCGCGATGAACGGCGACTGATCCGTCGCCGCCGTGAGTTCGACGCGAACTTCGAAGCCCAGCACCGCGATTCGGTCGATGGTGGCGCGGACCACGCCCGCCGACGACACGCTTCCATCGGCCTGCGCGATCGCCATGTCGGGGCTGCGGCCGACGCGGATGTCGTGCGGACGCACGAGTGCTCCGTTCAACGACGACACGGCCCCGAGGAACGACATGACGAATCCGTTCGCCGGGTTGTCGTACACCTCGGTCGGTGAGCCCACCTGCTCTATCCGGCCCTTATTGAGAACCGCTATCCGGTCGGCCACGTCGAGGGCTTCCGCCTGATCGTGGGTCACCAGAACCGTGGTCACGTGAACCTCGTCGTGCAACCTTCGCAACCACGCCCGCAGATCCTCGCGCACCTTCGCGTCGAGCGCGCCGAAGGGCTCGTCGAGCAATAGCACCCGGGGGTCGACCGCGAGCGCGCGGGCCAACGCCATTCGCTGGCGCTGACCACCGGAGAGTTGCGCGGGATAGCGAGTCTGAAATCCTGCCAGCCCGACGGTCTCCAGAAGGCTGTCGACCTTGTCCTTGATCTCTGCCTTGGGCCGCTTGCGAATCTTCAACCCGAAGGCGACGTTGTCACGCACGGTCAAGTGCTTGAACGCCGCATAGTGCTGGAACACGAACCCGATTCCACGGCGTTGCGGCGGTACGCCGGTGACGTCCTCGCCGTTGATGGTGATGACGCCGGTGTCGGGCTGATCGAGGCCGGCGATCGCCCGCAGCAGCGTCGACTTTCCAGATCCGCTGGGACCGAGCAGAGCCGTCAGGGACCCCTCGGGGACGTCGAAGTCGATGTTGTCCAGGGCTGCGAAGTCGCCATAGCGCTTGTTGGCGCCGCGCACCATGATCGCGGGAGTGGAGGTCATATCAGGGGTCCTTCTCGTCGATAACTCATTTTGCCGCGCGCGCACGCCGGGCGTCGAGGATCACTTGCACGACCAGTACGACCACCGCGACGGTCATCAGCAGCGTCGACACGGCGTAGGCGCCGTACTCCTGACCGCGACTGTAACGGTCGGAAACCAGCAGGGTCAGGGTCTGCGACGTGCCGGGGAGGTTTGACGACACCATGATGACCGCGCCGTACTCGCCGAGAGTTCTCGCGATCGTCAGCATGATTCCGTATGTGAGCCCCCACCTGATCGACGGGAGGGTGATCCGCCAAAACGTCTGCCACCATTGCGAACCAAGGGTAGACGCGGCTTCTTCCTGATCGGTGCCGAGTTCGTGCAGCAGCGGTTCCACCTCGCGGATGACGAACGGCAGCGTGACGAAGATGCTGGCCAGCACGATGCCGGGTAAACCGAAGATGATCTTGAAGCCAAAGTCCTTCTCGACGAAGCCAAGGGCGCCCGCCGAACCCCACAGCAAGATCAGGGCGACGCCGACGACCACGGGCGAGACGGCGAAGGGCAGGTCGATGACGGCTTGGAGTGCGCTCTTGCCACGAAACTTGTTGCGCGCCAGTACGAGAGCGGTCGGAACGCCGAAGAGGACGTTGAGCGGGACGACGATCGCCACGACGAGGAGGGACAGCTGCAGTGCCGATATCGCCGCGGGGGTGGTGACCGATGCGATGAACGCTCCGATTCCCGGGGTGAACGCACGCCAGAGGATTAGCCCGACGGGGACGACGACCAGGATCACGATGTACAGCAGTGCCACGCAGCGTAAGAGGTACCGCACCGGTCGCGACAGGATCATCGGTCCAGCTCCTCCCTCTTCGCGGCGCGAGAGCCGACGACCCGCAGCACGAACAACACCAGGAACGACGCGATCAGCAACACGATGGAAATCGCCGCGGCGCCCGTCCGATCGTCGTTCTCGATCAGTGTGCGGATCCACTGGGACGACACCTCGGTCTCCCCAGGGATCGCGCCGCCGATCAGCACCACCGAGCCGAACTCTCCGATCGCCCGCGAGAATGCCAGTCCCGCACCGGACAACAGCGCCGGCAGCAAGGCGGGCAGGATGACGCGGGTGAAGATCGTCCAGTTGTTGGCACCGAGTGACGCCGCGGCCTCCTCCACCTCCCGGTCGAGTTCCAACAGCACCGGCTGTACCGAGCGGACGACGAAGGGCAGGGTGACGAACAGCAATGCGATGCCGATGCCCCACCTGGTCTGCTGAAGATGAAGGCCGACAGGGCTGTTGGGGCCGTAGAGGGCCAGCATCACCAGGCTGGCAACGATCGTCGGCAGCGCGAACGGCAGGTCGATGACGGCGTCCACGAGCCGCTTGCCGGGAAAGTCGTCGCGGGTCAAGACCCACGCGACTAGCAGGCCAAAGACCAGATTCACGACGGTGACGCTGAGCGAGACGGCGAGCGTCACCTTGTAGGACTCCAGCGCGGCGTTGGAAGTCACCGCACTCCAGAACGCGGGCCAGCCCCCGCCCACCGCCTGCCACAGGATTGCGGCGAGCGGCAGCAGCACGATGATGCTGAGCCACAGCGTCGCCGCGCCTACGCGAAGCGACGTCGTGCCATGGCTGCGCCGTGACCGTCGCTCCCCTCGCCCGCCGACACCGGCGGGTGAGGGGAGCGACGGTCCGGGTGCCGGGATCACCGCAGAGGTCATCCGGTGGCCTGCTTGTAGATCTTCGTGATGCTGCCGTTGTCCTTGTCGAACAGGGCGGGATCCACCTCACCCCAGCCGCCCAGATCGGCGATGGTCCACAGCTTCTCGGGAGCCGGGAAGTCAGCGGCGAAGTCGGCGGCGACCTTGGGATCGACCGGACGGAAGCCTGCCTCTGCCCAGAGCTTCTGTCCCTCGGGGGTGTAGAGGAAGTTCTTCAGCGCGGTGGCCTGCTCGACGTGTTGGGACGAGGACACCACGGCCACGGGATTTTCGATCTTGAAGGTCTGCGGCGGTGTCACGTGCTCGACGGGCTTGCCTTGGCGCTCGGTGTTGATCGCCTCGTTCTCATAGGCCAGCAGTACGTCGCCGCTGCCCTGGATGAAGACGTCGGTCGCCTCGCGGCCCGATCCCGGGCGGGCCTTCACGTGCTCGGTCACCAGCTTGTTGACGAAGTCGAGACCGGCCTGCGGGTTCTGACCGCCATTGCTGGCATATGTGTAGGGGGCCAAAAGGTTCCACTTGGCGGAGCCAGAGCTCAAGGGGCTCGGGGTGATGACCTCGACGCCCGGCTTCAGCAGGTCGTTCCAGTCCCTGATGTTCTTGGGGTTGCCCTTGCGGACGAGGAAGGTCACCACGGAGCCGAACGGGATGCCCTTGGTGGCGTCGGCGTTCCAGTCCTTGGCCACCTTGTCGGCCTTGACCAAGCGCGTGACGTCGGGTTCGACGGAGAAGTTGACGATGTCGGCGGGCTTGCCGTCGACGACACCGCGGGACTGGTCACCCGAGGCGCCGTAGGAGGCAGTGACGGCGACGCCCTTGCCTTCCGGGGTGGCGGCGAAGGCGGGGATGATCTTGCTCCAGCCGGGCTCCGGCACGGCATAGGCAACCAGCGTCAGTGTGGTGTCGGCGGCGGAACCGGCGCTCTCGCCAGCGACGTCACTGGCGCCTCCACCGCAACCCGCGAGCAAGGACGCGGTGACGGCGATGGCGCCGATCGCGGTCAGCGACCGGATCGATCTCGGCTTCGTGATGGGCATGCGGAGAGCCTTTCCTGCGTAGGACGGGGAGGTGTTCAGAACCCGTCACGACGGCAAGGAGGCTGGTCACTGGTCGACGACGTCACACCGGCCATTACCGACACCAAACCGCGGGACGGGCTGGGGTCAGCGACAACAGTGGACGTCTGCAACAGCGCAATTGAGCACTGCACTGAGCGCCATGACATGGCTCTCAGCGGTGCCGGACGCTGGATGCATGGCGCGAATCGTAACAGAAACCGGTGTCAATGATATCTAGCGGGCAAACAACCACATCACGATGACGAGAACGACCAGCGCGACCAGCACCAACGTCACCCGTGAGCGCGGCATCCCGGTCATGATCGATCCTCGTTGGTGTGCCTGGCCCGTCGGATCAGCCGGATGCCATTTCCCAACGCTCCGTCGAGAACCACGGCCACGGCGTAGGCCAGCAGCAGCACCACCGGCATCACCACCACCGTCTGGGCGACGAACCCGAGACCGGACAGCCACAATTCCACGCCATCCCACCAACTCAGGAAGCTGCTCACCCGGTCCACCCTACGATCAACGGATGCACCAGCCGGCAGAGTCCACGACGTGCCTGATCGCAGGCGGCGGTCCGGCAGGCATGATGCTGGGCCTGCTTCTCGCACGCGGCGGTGTCGACGTCACCGTGATGGAGAAGCACGAGGACTTTCTACGCGACTTCCGCGGCGACACCGTGCACGCGAGCACGCTGCGACTACTGGACGACCTCGGGCTCGGCCACGACTTCGACGAGCTCACGCACCGCGTCATCGAGACCATCGGGATGCAGGTCCAGGGCGTGCCGGTTGATATCGACCTGCGCCGGATCCCCGGCCCGCACAAGCACATCGCGCTGGTCCCGCAGTGGGACTTCCTCGAACTGCTGGCGACCGCGGCGGAGATGGAGCCGTCATTTCGCCTGCTGCGCAGCACCGAGGTGCTCGAACCCCTCCGCGAGGGTCGAGACAGGGTGGTCGGCGTCCGTTACCGGGGACCGGACGGCGACCTAGGCGAAATGCGCGCCGACCTGACCGTGGCCTGCGACGGTCGCGGTTCCACGCTGCGAACGGCAATGGCTTTGCAGCCCAAGGCTTTCGGTGCTCCGATGGACGTGTGGTGGTTCCGGCTGCCGCGGTTGGAACAGGACCCGCCCGGCTTGGAGGGGGTGTTCGCGTCGGGGCACGGGATGATCGTCATCGATCGCGGCGACTACTACCAGTGTGCCTACATCATTCCCAAGGGCACCGATTCTCGACTGCGGGCCGAGGGCATCGAGTCGCTGCGGCACGTAGTCGCATCGCTGGTGCCGTGGCTGGCCGACCGGGTCGGCGGCCTGGCCTCCTTCGACGACGTCAAACTGCTCGACGTCCAGCTAAACAGGCTGCACCGCTGGTACACCGACGGTCTTCTGCTGATCGGAGACGCTGCACATGCGATGTCACCGGTCGGCGGAGTCGGCATCAATCTGGCCGTAGCGGACGCGGTGGCGACGGCACGCATTTTGACCGGTCCGCTGAGATCGGGTCGAATGACCACCCGCGAGCTGGCCCGAATTCAGGCCAGGCGCTGGGTTCCGACCGCACTCATCCAGGGCGTACAGCGGGTGATCCACGCCCGTGTCATCGCCGCGGCGGTGTCCGGAGGGGACGCAGACGCCCCTCCCCTCGGCGTTCGCGTCGTGAACCGGGTGCCGTTCCTGCGCACCGTCGCCGGATACGCGGTGGCCATCGGGCCACTCCCCGAACGTGCGCCCGTGTGGGCCAGGCGCCCGAACCCAACGGCTGGAAACAGTCCGCACCAGTAGACGCCGGGTACTTGGGCAGTCGATGATGTCGGGATGGTTTTGCAGCACACCCAGCCCGACGATGACACCAGCACCGCCGGCCAGGTGCCCGAGGCGCGGTACACGGTGACGGCCCCCGTTCCCTATGCGCCGGGCGGCCCCTTGCGGAACCCCTTCCCGCCGATCGCGGATTACGGCTTTCTCTCGGACTGCGAGAACACCTGTCTGGTTTCCTCGGCAGGCTCGGTCGAGTGGCTGTGCGTGCCACGGCCGGACTCGCCGAGCGTGTTCGGCGCGATCCTGGACCGCGGGGCAGGACACTTCCGGCTGAGTCCCTACGGGGTGACGGTGCCCGCCGCCCGCCGCTACCTGCCGGGCAGCCTCATCATGGAGACGACGTGGCAGACCCACACGGGTTGGCTCATCGTGCGCGACGCGCTAGTGATGGGGCCGTGGCACGACCTGGACACCCGGTCGCGGACCCACCGCCGCACGCCGATGGACTGGGATGCCGAGCACATCCTGTTGCGCACCGTGAGATGCGTCAGCGGCGTCGTCGAGTTGGTGATGAGCTGTGAACCGTCCTTCGACTACCACCGCGAGGCGGCTACCTGGGAGTACTCGGCGGCGGCGTATGGCGAGGCGATCGCACGGGCCAGCAAGAATCCCGAGGCGCACCCGACACTGAGATTGACCACCAACCTGCGTATCGGACTGGAAGGGCACGAGGCGCGGGCGCGGACCAGGCTCACGGAGGGCGACAACGTGTTCGTCGCGCTGAGCTGGTCCGGGCACCCGGCACCGCAGACCTTCGAAGAGGCCTCGGACAAGATGTGGAAGACCAGCGAGTCGTGGCGGCAGTGGATCAACATCGGTGACTTCCCCGACCATCCGTGGCGTTCCTACCTGCAGCGCAGCGCGTTGACGTTGAAGGGGTTGACGTACTCACCGACCGGGGCCCTGTTGGCGGCGAGCACCACGTCACTTCCGGAAACCCCTCAGGGAGAACGCAACTGGGACTACCGCTACGCGTGGGTGCGCGACTCCACCTTCGCACTCTGGGGCCTCTACACGCTGGGCCTGGACCGCGAGGCCGACGACTTCTTCTCGTTCATCGCCGATGTGTCGGGGGCGAACAACGGTGAGCGCCATCCCCTTCAGGTGATGTATGCGGTCGGCGGCGAGCGCCAACTGACCGAGGAAGAACTTAACCATCTGTCGGGTTACGACAACTCGCGGCCGGTGCGCATCGGCAACGGGGCCTTCGACCAGATGCAGCACGACATCTGGGGCACCATGCTCGATTCGGTGTACCTGCACGCGAAGTCGCGCGAACAGATTCCCGAGATGCTGTGGCCGGTGCTGAAGCTTCAGGTCGAGGAGGCGATCAAGCACTGGAGGGAACCCGATCGCGGCATCTGGGAGGTGCGCGGAGAACCGCAACACTTCACCTCGAGCAAGGTGATGTGCTGGGTGGCATTGGACCGCGGGTCGAAACTCGCCGAGCTGCAGGGCGAGAAGAGCTACGCCCAACAGTGGCGGGCCATTGCCGAGGAGATCAAGGCCGACATCCTTGCGCACGGCGTCGACCACCGGGGCGCCCTGACCCAGCGCTACGGCGACGACGCCCTGGACGCCTCGTTACTACTCGTGCCGCTGGTGCGGTTCCTCCCGTCGGACGACCCGCGCGTCCGTGCGACGGTGCTGGCCATCGCCGACGAGCTGACGGAGGACGGCCTCGTGCTGCGCTACCGCACCGAGGAGACCGACGACGGCCTATCCGGCGAGGAGGGCTCGTTCACGATCTGCTCGTTCTGGCTGGTGTCGGCACTCGTCGAGATCGGCGAGATCAGTAGGGCCAAGCACCTGTGCGAGCGGCTGTTGTCGTTCGCCAGCCCGTTGCACCTCTACGCCGAGGAGATCGAACCGCGTACCGGACGCCACCTCGGCAACTTTCCCCAAGCATTCACCCATCTGGCGCTGATCAACGCCGTGGTGCACGTGATCCGCGCCGAGGAGGAAGCCGACAGCACGGGCGTCTTCCAGCCGGCCAACGCCCCGATGTGATGTGACTGCTCGGACGGCGACACCACACCGGGTAGAACTGTAGCTAGCCACGGGATGCTCATGGGCCCCGAGAGCGTTGGCACTGGTGGACACGCGCGCGACGAAGAAGGGTTGGTCATGGGCAGCAGGATTTACGACAACGTCAGTGAGCTGGTCGGGCGTACTCCGCTTGTTCGGCTCAATCGGTTGACAGAGGGACTCGACGCGCAGGTCGTGGCCAAACTCGAGTTCTACAACCCCGCCAACAGCGTCAAGGACCGCATCGGGGTGGCGATCATCGACGCCGCCGAGCGGTCCGGCGAGCTGAAGCCGGGCGGCACCATCGTCGAGGCCACCAGCGGCAACACCGGGATCGCGCTCGCCATGGTCGGCGCGGCCCGCGGTTACAACGTGATTCTGACGATGCCGGAGACGATGTCGACCGAACGTCGGGTGATGCTGCGTGCCTACGGTGCAGAGATCGTCCTGACCCCAGGTTCGGAGGGCATGGCCGGCGCAGTGGCCAGGGCCAAGCAGATCATCACGGAGACCGAGAATGCGGTGTCTGCCAACCAGTTCGCCAATCCTGCAAACCCGGCGATCCACGAAGCGACCACCGCCGAGGAGGTCTGGGACGATACCGATGGAAAGGTCGACATCTTCGTCGCCGGGATCGGCACCGGCGGCACGATCACCGGCGTCGGGCACGTCCTGAAGGCCCGCAAGCCGGGGGTGCAGATCGTCGGCGTCGAGCCGGTGGACTCGCCGCTACTGACCAAGGGTGAGGCCGGCCCCCACAAGATCCAGGGTATCGGGGCCAACTTCATTCCCGAGGTCCTCGACCGCGAGAGCTACGACGAGATCATCGACGTCAGTCTCGACGACTCCGTCCGGGTTGCGCGGGAGCTGGGTACGGAGGAGGGCATCCTCGGCGGCATCTCCTCCGGCGCCATCATCTGGGCGGCGCTGGAACTGGCGAAGCGACCGGAGAACGCAGGCAAGCTCATCGTCGCGATCGTGTGCGACTTCGGCGAGCGCTACATCTCGACGGTGCTGTTCGATCACATCAGGGATTGATGGCGTGACGCTGCTGTCGACACTGCGTGAAGATCTGCAGAACGCGCGATCTCACGATCCGGCGGCTCGGGGGGACGTCGAAAACGCGCTCGTCTACTCCGGTCTGCATGCCATTTGGTCGTATCGGCTCGCCCACCGGATGTGGGCGAGGCCAGCACTGCGTGGAGCGGCGCGCGTTCTGTCGCAGCTCACCCGCTTTCTGACCGGCATTGAAATCCACCCGGGCGCCACCATCGGCCGCCGTTTCTTCATCGACCACGGGATGGGCGTAGTGATCGGTGAGACCGCCGAGATCGGCGCCGACGTGATGGTCTACCACGGTGTGACGCTGGGCGGCCGATCCTTGCAGACGGGCAAGCGCCATCCCACCCTCGGTGACCGGATCACGATCGGCGCTGGAGCGAAAGTCCTTGGGCCACTGCGCATCGGCGACGACAGCGCAATTGGCGCCAACGCCGTCGTCACTCAAGACGTACCTGCGAATTCGATCGCTATCGGCATCCCAGCCGTAGTACGCCCTCGCACCGACAAGCAGCGGGAACCAGGTGTCGATCCAACTACCTACATCGATCCAGCGATGTACATCTAACCGACAGCGTGAAGGCGCGTTCCGTCGTAGCGCGCCCTAGCCGCCAACGAGCGGGCGTCCCAGGGGAATCGGGCGGCCGCCGGTCTCCTCCCACAGCGCTGCGACGTAGTAGTAGCCCACGAGAGCGACGAACGCGAAGACGAACCAGCCGCCGGCCTGGGTGGCGACGCGGCTATCGGCGAGGTTTCCGATCAACAACAGCACCAGCGCGACGTCGACAATGGCGAGCAGTAGCGGATACGTCCACGGCAGGCGAAGAACGAGCACGGTCAGCAGCCCGATGGTCACCAGCCAGCTGCCCAGCCAGACTGCTGTGGCCGGGCCCGCATCCGCGGCAGCGATCCCGAACCAGTCATGTGCCAAGCCCACTGCCAGCGCTCCGTAACTGGCGTAAAAGCCGAAGAACGTTCCGTAGACGGTCGCGTTGACGTTCTGGCCCAGCGCGGCAGCCCAGATGGTCGCGACGAGGAGGCCTACCGCCGTCGCGGAGACGAGGATTGGGACGGCGGCGCCCGGGACGTCGACGAAGCCCGTGTTCGTGATGCCCAACCCGAATCCGCCGGCGACGACCAATGGCAGCGACACCAATCCGGGATTGCCCGCGGGCGGCGCGGTTCCGCGTTCGACGTCGCCGATGCTGGGTAAGGCGGTCAGGTCTGCAGTCGCGAGGTCGGTCACGGGGTTGCCCTTCTCGGAGTGGGTGAACTTTCGAAATGCGCTGCGCTTCATGCAGTTACGCAGCTGTAACTCCCATGAAACGTACGGTTTGGAACGCCGGTCCCCTAGGTTTGCGATCAGTAGGAGGAAATCCGGCCATCTCGTCGCGGTTGACGGGCCATCATCGTCCTATGACATCCGAACCGCACCGCACTGACACGACCTCTGGGCTGTCCTCCCTCTCGCCGCGCCTCGAGAAGGTGGCCGACCTCCTCGGGGTGAAGTCGGTCCTGGTGATGCGCTCCGAACCTGATTCGATGGTCGTCGCTGCCACGGCGGGAGAGGCGACCAAGCACTACACCGTTGGTGCCGCGGGGAAGAAGGCAGGCGACAACGGCACCCGGGTACCGCTGTACTGCGAGCGCATCGTCGACACCGACGACGACCTGTTCGTGCGCGACTCGCGTCAAGACCCGACGTTCGCGGGCAACGAGGACGAAGTGGAGTTCGGCCTGCACAATTACCTTGGGCTCGCGGTCCACGACCCGGCGGGCCGCGTGGTCGGCACGGTGTGCGTACTGGACGACTCCGCCCGGGAGTACTCCGACGAGCAGCGCGCCGAGCTGGCCGAGCTGCGGGCCGAGGTGGAGACGATCGTCCGCCGCGACGACACCGCCCTGAGTTGACTACACCCGGGCGGGCAGTGACAACGGTTCGGCGACCCTGTCGGCTACTGCTTGGCCGCCTTCGCCAGGATGGCCTTGGCCATCCTGGCGGCTTCGTCGTCCACGCCGAAGGCACATGCAATGGCCTCGACAGACACGTTCGCCACCGATCCCAAGGCATGTTGGCATTCCCAGCCGTCGGAGTCCTCTTGGGCGATCACCTGCGTTACCACGTCGTCGGCGACGATCACCTCTTCGATCAGCCAGATCGAGCTGGTCATCCCGTCGTCGACGGCCACCGAGAAGCCGCTGCAGTCGTGCCAAGCGGACGTGCAGCCGACGATGAAGTCGTTGGCCGACTTCTGTGTCGCGTAGAGCACGGCCGTCTGCTTGGCCCAGTGCTCGTTGCCGTCTTCCGGCTCACGCGCAACCTGGTCCACCATGGCCGTCCAGTCGCTGAACCCGTATACGAGGTCCTCGGCACCGAAGATCGAGCCGAGGCAGTCCGGATCTGAAACCGCGGCCGAGTTGTCGGCCATCTCCGTGCCCGTCGACACGACCTTCATCTCTGTCGCTCCCGCGATCCCATTGAGCTGAGCGACGCTCAGGAGCACGTCGTCGAGTTGCGTCTCTCGCAGCGGCCGGACGTTCGTCGAGTTGGCATCCGCGTGGCGTACAGCGAGACCATCGACGGTGCTGGTGCATCCGGACGACGCCGCAGCGGCAATGATCAATGCTGCCCACGCTCGAGCGCAGACCCGCTCCACGGGCATCATCACTTGTCCAGCATCAGGTCGGCGACCCGTACGGCTGCGGCCCGTGGGTCCGGCTGACGCTCGCCCGCCGGCGTGATCGCTAGCGAGACTTCGACGAGTGTGCCGCCCCGCACCCCGAGGACGCGCTCGTAGCGCGACTCCGCCGTCCTCGGACGTTGTCGAGTCCGAACGGTGGCGGAGACGATCGAATGCTGCGCCGTCACGTCGGTGATGTCGGCGTAGACCGTGGTATCCGCCACGCGTTTGACGACGGTGGTGCCCGAACACTGCTCCCACTGCCGCGAAAACGATTCGAAGGCATCGCGGGCGGCCCCGGCCGTGGCTAGGCGAACAACCACCACGTCGGCGCCCGAGGTGTCGACGCCCTCGTCCCAGTTGAAGTAGCTCTGGCGCGCGGCTTCGACGACGGGCAGCGACTCGTAGACGATGCGCGGCGCGGTGTCGGTAACGGCGGCACAGCTGATCGGCGCGGCATCAGCATCGGTTCGGTAGCCGTCGGGCAGGATCTCCGCACCGCCGACGAACGGCTGAAAGCCAAACGTGCTCAAGGCGTTTCCCGCGACCGAGCTCATCTCATCCTCGGTGGGCAGGATCTGGCGCGCCGTCGTGGCGGCTAGGGCCCGACCTTCGACGGTGTGTGCGCAGCCGACCAGCAGCAGGACCAACGACAGGGCCGCTGCCAGCCAACGCATCTCAGGCTACTTCTTCGGCTTGTCGCTGGCGGCATCGGACGACAGCGCTGCGACGAACGCCTCCTGCGGGACCTCGACCCGACCAATGGTCTTCATCCGCTTCTTGCCCTCCTTCTGCTTTTCCAGCAGCTTGCGCTTGCGGGTGATGTCGCCGCCGTAGCACTTGCTCAGCACGTCCTTGCGAATCGCCCGAATATTTTCGCGCGCAATGATTCTCGATCCGACCGCAGCTTGGATCGGCACCTCGAACTGCTGACGAGGGATGAGTTCCTTGAGCTTGGTGGTCATCTTGTTGCCGTATCCGGCGGCGCCGTCCTTGTGCACGATGGCGCTGAATGCGTCGACCGCCTCACCCTGGAGGAGGATGTCGACCTTCACCAGGTCGGCCTCCTGTTCGCCTGCCTCTTCGTAGTCGAGGCTGGCGTAGCCGCGAGTGCGCGACTTCAGCGAGTCGAAGAAGTCGAAGATGATCTCGCCCAATGGCATCGTGTAGCGGAGTTCGACGCGTTCCGGCGACAGGTAGTCCATGCCGCCGAGCTCACCGCGGCGCGCCTGACAGAGCTCCATGATGGTGCCGATGAACTCGCTGGGCGCGATGACCGTCGTCTTCACAATGGGCTCGAAGACCGCCCGCACCTTGCCCTCCTGCCAGTCAGAGGGGTTCGTCACGACGATCTCGGTACCGTCGTCCCGGACGACCCGGTAGACCACGTTGGGCGCGGTGGAGATCAGATCGAGGTCGAACTCGCGTTCCAGGCGCTCGCGGGTGATCTCCATGTGGAGCAGGCCGAGGAATCCGCAGCGGAAGCCGAAGCCCAACGCGACCGACGTCTCGGGCTCCCACGTCAGGGCTGCATCGTTCAGCTGCAGGCGCTCCAACGCGTCCCGCAGGTTCGGGTAGTCCGAACCATCCACCGGATAGAGCCCCGAATAGACCATCGGCTTGGGTTCGCGGTATCCGGTCAGCGCCTGAGTGGCACCGTGGCGCGCGGACGTCACCGTGTCACCGACCTTCGATTGGCGGACGTCCTTCACGCCGGTGATCAGGTAGCCCACCTCGCCGACGCCGAGGCCCTCGGTCGCCTTGGGCTCGGGCGAGACGATGCCGACTTCCAGCAGTTCGTGGGTGGTGCCCGTCGACATCATCTTGATCTTCTCGCGTGGGGCCAGCTTGCCGTCCACCACGCGGACGTAGGTCACCACGCCGCGGTAGATGTCGTACACCGAGTCGAAGATCATCGCCCGCGCGGGCGCATCGGAGTCTCCGACCGGCGCGGGGACCAAGCGCACCACCTCGTCGAGCAGTTCGCGGACGCCGACTCCGGTCTTGCCAGAGACTCGCAGCACGTCGTCGGGCTCGCATCCGATGATGTGGGCGATCTCACCGGCGTAGCGGTCGGGATCTGCGGCGGGCAGATCGATCTTGTTGAGTACCGGGATGATCGTCAGGTCGCGGTCGAGCGCCAGGTACAGGTTGGCCAGCGTCTGCGCCTCGATGCCCTGAGCGGCGTCGACGAGCAGCACCGCGCCCTCGCAGGCCTCTAGGGCACGCGACACCTCGTAGGTGAAGTCGACGTGCCCTGGGGTGTCGATCAGGTGCAGGACGAATTCCTCCCCGTCGACTTCCCACGGGAGTCGTACGTTCTGCGCCTTGATGGTGATTCCGCGTTCGCGTTCGATGTCCATCCGGTCGAGGTACTGCGCCCGCATGTCGCGATCCGCGACGACCCCGGTGATCCCCAGCATGCGGTCTGCCAACGTCGACTTGCCATGATCGATGTGCGCGATGATGCAGAAGTTCCGAATCCGTGCCGGCGCAGTGAACGTCTTGTCGGCGAAGCTGCTGATGGGAATCTCCTGGTGGGGGTGCGTCTGGCGGGTGCATCCAAGACTTGCGCGGTGCCTTGACAGGGTATCGACCAATCGTCGCGTCGACACAATCGTGCTTATGCTCGTTGCATGGCGTCGCAGCGGAGCCCGTGGCAGCGCATTCTCAAGACCACGGAACAACTGGTGTTCTCCGAGGCACCGAAGATCATCCGCCAGCTCCAGAGTCCCGAGACCCGGCCGCGCACCGTCGGTCAGGGCATCAAGATGGGGATCGACGTCGGCCTCAGCGTTCTGATCGGCGCGTCGGCCCCACCACCGCAGCGCGCGATCGCCGCGGGCCGACCCGTCACCAAGGACAGCACCCCGACCGCCCACCGGGCACGCAGGGTCATGTACGCACCCGACCTCGACGGTCAGGCCGACCCGGGCGAGATCGTCTGGACCTGGGTGGTCTACGAGGAGGATCCGTCCCGTGGCAAGGACCGCCCCGTGCTGGTGGTCGGTCGCGACCGCAGCACTCTGCTCGGCTTGATGCTGTCCAGTCAGGAGCGACACGTCGCCGACCGCGCATGGGTCGGGATCGGAAGCGGCAGTTGGGACTACGAGGGTCGCGCGAGTTGGGTGCGGCTGGACCGCGTCCTCGACGTGCCGGAGGAGAGCATCCGACGCGAGGGCGCGATCCTCGAGCGCCAGACGTTCGAGATGGTCGCAGCGCGGCTGCGCGCCGAGTATTCCTGGAGCTAGCGGGCCGGTCGCCACATCGGAATCAGGCTGGGCCCACCCGGCGGCGTGATCTCGCCCGTGATCTCGAAGCCGAACCGCTGGTAGTAGGGGACGTTGTCTGGATTACTGGACTCCAGGTAGGCGGGCGCGTGCCCGGCGTCGCAGCGGTCGAGCCGCGAACTCATCAGCTCGTGCCCGTAGCCCTTGCCGCGCACGTCGGGGTCGCTCCCGATGATCGCGAGGTACCAGTGCGGCTCCTCGGGATGGGCCTCCTTCATCATCTCTTCGAGAACGAAGCCACGCTGCAGCGATCGGCCGAAGGCCAGGAGCAAACCCGGCATGGCCCGTAGCTCTTGACCCCGTGTCTGGCGCCATCTTCCGGGCGGATCCCACAGCGCCGCACCGCCGATACCCCCCGTCTCGTCGGGCACTACCTCGACACCGCCGTGGGCTAGGTGATGATGGCGCGTCAGCGCCGAGAACAGTTTGTACAGCTTCCGCCGCCGCCGGTCGGCGTCGGGCAGCATCCAGCACATCACCGGATCGTCGTAGAACGCCCGGCCAAGCGTCTTGGACAGGTCACCGACGTCGGCACCGGTCGCGGATCTTGCGTGCACGTCGGTCATCGTGTCACCCCTGGGTGATGTACGCCTCCAACTGCTCACGTTCAGCCTGCAACGCCTCCATCCGGGTCTTGACGACGTCGCCGATGCTGACGATCCCCGCCAGCTGACCGTTCTCCACCACGGGAACGTGCCGCACCCGATGGGTGGTCATGAGTCCGCTGAGGCTGTCGACGGTGTCGTTGGGCGAGCATGTGACCACCTCGCTGGTCATGATGTCGACGACCGGCCGACCGAGTGCCCCCGCGCCGTGTTCGTGCAGCATGCGCACGACGTCACGTTCGGACACGATGCCGATCAACCCCTCGGACCCGACCACCACCATGGCTCCGACATTGCGGGTGACCAGGCCGCTGAGGAGATCGCTGACCAATGTGTCCGGGGCGACGGTCAGCACGCCCGCTCCCTTGTTCCTCAACACGTCTGCGATACGCACGGGCGCCTCCTTGGTGACGTGGGTCACACCAGGTTAGGTGCGATCACAGCCTGGGGAAGGCTTTCGCGCGGAACACATCGTCGACGACATCGGTTGGTAGCCGTTGACGAGCAGCCGGCACGACTCAATTCTTAGGGGATGTACATGACCGAAACCGTGACACTCGGCGACGACCTGACCACGAGCGCCGTCGGTTTCGGCGCCATGGCGTTGACACCGGTGTACGGCGACGTCGACGATGCCGAGTCGATGGCCACGCTGCATCGTGCCGTGGACCTCGGCGTGACGTTCATCGACACCGCGAACGTCTACGGCGGCGGAGCCAACGAGCAACTGATCGCAGGCCTGCTCGCCGATCGGCGCGACGAGGTCACCCTTGCCACCAAGTTCGGCATCGTCGGGAATCCCGCTGATCGCGCCGCGGGCCGTCCGGCAGCGCGCGGCGATGCCGCCTACGTTCGGCAGTGCATCGACGAGAGTCTCGGCCGTCTGCAGACCGACGTCGTCGACCTGTACTACATGCACCGGCGCGATCTCACCGTGCCGATCGAGGAGACCGTCGGTGCGATGGCCGAGCTCGTCGCCGTGGGCAAGGTCCGCCATCTAGGCCTGTCCGAGGTGACGGCCGACGAACTGCGCGCCGCCGTCGCGGTCCACCCCATCGCCGCGGTCCAGAGCGAATGGTCGATCTGGAGCCGGGACGTCGAACGCCAGGTGGTGCCCACGGCAGCCGAACTCGGCGTCGGTTTCGTTCCGTACTCGCCACTGGGGCGGGGGTTCCTGACCGGCACGGTCACGTCCGTCGCCGACCTGACGGAGACGTCGGACTTCCGGCGAAATCTGCCGCGGTTCTCCGACGAAGCCCTGGAGAGCAACCTGGCGGTGGTGGACGTGATCCGCGCAGTCGCCGACGAACGCGAGGCGACCGCGGCGCAGATTGCGCTGGCCTGGCTGCGTTATCGCGCCGACGAGATCGGAATCGCGTCCGTGCCGATTCCCGGCACCCGTCGCGCCGCGCGCGTCCAGGAGAACCTCGGCTCGCTGGACGTCGCCCTGGATGACGATCAGCTCGCAAGGCTCAACGCGGCGGCTACCGCGGTGTCGGGCAATCGATTCGCCGATCTGGGGTGGGTGTCGGCCGGACGCGAATGACCGTTGGTTCGCCTCCGCAGCGGCGCAGGCGGAGCAAGTCCGCCCAATAGTGCGGCGCGAACGATCCGGAGCGGGTACGTATGACGTCATGATCGAAGTGACTCTGCTAGGCACTGGCAGTCCGATGGTCGACCCCAGCCGCGCCGGGCCGTCGACGCTGGTGCGGGCGGGTGATCAGACATTCCTGGTGGACTGCGGTCGCGGGGTGCTGATGCGCGCCGCGGCGATCGGCGTCGGTGCGGCCAACATCACCGCATTGCTGCTGACCCATCTGCACAGCGACCACATCACCGATCTCTCCGACGTCATCACGACCCGGTGGGTGACCACCTTCACCCGCACTCCCCTGTTGGTGATCGGACCACCGGGTACAGCGGCAGTCGTCGACGCCACGCTGGCGGCGCTGGCCTACGACATCAGCTACCGGATCGGCCACCACGCCGACATCACCGAACCGCCCAGCATAGAGGTGGAGGAGGTGACGGACGGCGTGGTGTGGGGCCGCGACGGGGTACGAATTTCGGTGGCACCCACCGACCACCGGCCGGTGGAGCCGACGATCGGCTTCCGCATCGAATTCGACGGTGCGTCAGTGGTATTGGCCGGTGACTCGGTGCCGTGCGCCAGCCTGGACGCGTTGGCCGACGGCGCGGACGCGTTGGTGCACACGGTGATCCGCAAGGATCTGGTCGAACTGGTACCGCAGCAGCGCCTGCGAGACATCCTCGACTACCACTCCTCCGTCGAGCAGGCGGCCGACACCGCAGCACGGGCCGACGTCGGCACGTTGATCCTCACGCACTACGTGCCCCCACTGACGCCCGGTCAGGAGGATGACTGGCGAGCCCTGGCAGACAAGGCGTTCCACGGCAGGGTAGAACTCGGTGACGATCTCCATCGCGTAGAAGTAACACCACGAAACGTGCGTTGATAGCGCCGGTTAGGCCAGTCGCGTGATCTCCACGACCACGTCGAGATCGGTGGATCCCTCGCCCGAGTAGATGCCCTTGAGCGGGGTCACGTCGTGGTAGTCACGGCCGACGCCGACGGAGATGTACTGCTCGTTTATCCCCTTGTCGTTGGTGGGGTCGTAGTTCCACCAGCCACCCGTCCAGGCCTGGATCCAGGCGTGACTCTGGCCGTCGATGGTGTCACCCACCTTCGCCTTGGCGTTGGGATGCAGATAGCCCGACACGTACCGAGCGGGAATTCCCATGCCGCGCAACAGGATCAGTGTCAGATGGGCGAAGTCCTGGCAGACGCCCTTACCCTCGCGGAGCGCGTCGAGACCCGACGAGTGCACCCCCGTCGTACCGGGTACGTACGCAAGTTCCGTGTGCACCCACTGCGCCGCCTCGATGACCGCCTGCTGAGGCTCGTGGTACTTGGCGATCCGCTGGCCGACGCGTTCCATGCGCCTGCTGCTCGGGGTGTACTCAGAGGGCATGAGGTACTCGTCGAACTTGTCCTTGACTGCAGGTGACTCCAGATCCTCCCAGGTGAGCTTCTCCTCGGGCACCTCGCCCTTGTCCGTCTCGACCACCGACGACGCAGTCACCTCGAGCTCGGTATGAGGGGCGTGCAGGTCGAATGACGTTACGGCCGTGCCCCAGTAGTCGACGTAGCGGTAGGAGCGAGTCGCGGGAACCGTCTCGACCCGATTGAGGACGACGTTCTGCCGAGAGTCCGATCTCGGCGTCAGGCGGGCCTCGTTGAACGACGCGGTGACAGGCGACTTGTAGGCGTAACCGGTGGCATGGATGACCCTCATACGCCACATATCAGACCTCCCCTTCCTCGATGACGGCGAACCCATCGCGACCTGCGTCCGTCCAAGCCACCCACGGCGCGGAGTAGAAATACTCCAGCGCAAGTGCCTCTCCGACGTCGGCGCAGGTGGTCTGCAGCGCGCCGAGTCGCTCTTCGAGCGATTCGAGCAACACACCGGGTCGGAGGAACTCCAACTCACTGCGGGCACGACCCAGCAGGCGCTGCGCCTCGGCGGTCGCGCCGACACGGTTCAGCCTGCGGTGGTGGAGTTCGTCGAGGCTGTGTTCTGCCAGCCGCAGCGAGTACATGACCGACCGCGGGAACAGTCGGTCGAGCATCATGAACTCGACGACTCGCGTGGCGTCGAGCACGCCGCGATAGGTGCGCAGGTAGGTGTCGTGAGCGCCCGCCGACCGCAGCACCGTCACCCAGGCCGGGGACGACGCGCTGTCGCCGACGCGCGACAACAGCAGCCGCACGATCATGTCGACGCGTTCGATCGCCCGCCCCAACACCATGAAGCGATAGCCGTCGTCGCGGGACAGGGTGGAGTCGGCCAGCCCGGCGAATTGGGCCGCCCGACCCTCGACGTAGGACAGGAATTCGTGCGGCCCAAGGCGTTTGGCGGCGCGTTCCCGCTCGGGCAGTGCGTTGTAGGTGGTGTTGAGGCACTCCCAGATCTCGGTCGACGTGACTTCGCGTGCACCGCGGGCGTTCTCGCGGGCCGCCGAGATAGAGTCGACGATCGAGCAGCCGCCATGGGTGTCGCGACTGAAGGCGACGAGATCGGTCAGCGACCAGAGGTCGAGCACTTCGTCGTCTGGCGCTTCGATGCCGAGCACCTTCAACAGCGTCCGCGAGGCCTGGTCCGGGTCGACGCTGGAGTCCTCGAGCAGTTGATGGACGGTGACGTCGAGGATTCGGGCGGTGTCGTCGGCGCGTTCGACATAGCGGCCGATCCAGTACAGCGATTCCGCGTTGCGTGCGAGCATCAGTCCACCGCCTGCTGCTGTTGCTGCTGTTGCTGCTCTTCTTGCGGGCCCACGGTCTGGGACTGCTGCTGCGCCCCGTCACCCTTTTTCTCGAACTTCGAACCCTTCGGCGCCTTCGGCAGAGCCCGCACGACCTCGGCCGCGGCGAGTTCGCGATCGGCGGCCGACGTGCGCGACGCCAGCACCCAGGTGTCCTTCGAGCCACCGCCCTGGCTGGAGTTCACCACTAGCGAGCCCTCCGGCAGTGCGACGCGCGTGAGACCGCCAGGAAGCACCCAGACGTCATCACCGTCGTTGACGGCGAACGGTCGGAGGTCGACGTGCCGCGGCGCGAGGTTGTCGTCGATCTGCGTTGGCACGGTGGACAACTGCACGACCGGCTGGGCGATCCAGCCACGCGGGTCGTTGCGAACCTTCTTGGTGATTGCGGCGAGTTCCTTCTCCGACGCGCTGGGACCGAACACGATTCCGTAGCCACCGGATCCTTCGACGGGTTTGATGACGAGCTCGTCGATCCGGTCGAGCACCTCTTCGCGCTCGTCGTCGAGCCAGCACCGGAAGGTGTCGACGTTGGCCAGCGCCAGTTTTTCGCCGAGGTAGTACTCGACGATCGTCGGGACGTAGCAATAGACGAGCTTGTCGTCGCCGACCCCGTTGCCCACCGCGCTCGAGATCACCACGTTGCCGGCGCGGGCGGCGTTCAGGATGCCTGCCACGCCGAGTACGGAATCGGGCTTGAAGTGCATCGGGTCGAGGAATTCATCGTCGATGCGGCGGTAGATGACGTCGACCTGCCGCTCCCCCTCGGTCGTCCGCATGTAGACGGTGTTGTCACGGCAGAACAGATCGCGCCCCTCGACGAGCTCCACACCCATCTGACGCGCCAGCAGCGAGTGCTCGAAGTATGCCGAGTTGTAGACGCCGGGGGTGAGCACCACGACGGTCGGGTCGGCCTCGTTCGAGGCCGCCGCGTTGCGCAGCGCGCGCAGCAGGTGCGAGGAGTAGTCGCCCACCGAGCGCACGCGGTGCGTGGCGAACAGGTTCGGGAAGACCCGCGCCATCGTGCGGCGGTTCTCCATCACATAGGAGACCCCCGACGGCGAGCGCAGGTTGTCCTCGAGCACCCGGAAGGTGCCCTGCCCGTCGCGGACCAGGTCGATGCCCGCGACGTGGATTCGCACGCCGTTGGGCGGGACGATGCCCGCCGCCTCGCGGTGGAAGTGCTCACACGAGGTGATCAGCCGACGCGGAATCACCCCGTCGCGCAGGATTTCCTGCTCGCCGTAGATGTCGTCGAGAAACATCTCCAACGCCTTGACCCGCTGCTTGATGCCCCGCTCGAGGCGGGACCACTCGGCGGCCGAAATCACCCGGGGCACCAGATCCAGGGGGAACGGGCGCTCCTGACCCGACAACGAGAAGGTGATGCCCTGGTCGATGAATGCGCGCCCCAGAGCCTCGGACCGTGCCGCGAGTTCGGAGGCGTCCGATGGAGCCAGCTCGGCGAAGATCCCCTTGTACGGCCCTCGCACGTTGCCCTGCGCGTCGAACATCTCGTCGAACGCCTTGGAGTAGTCCCCAACGTTGTTGTACCCGCCGAAGATGCCGTCGTGACGTTTGGACGAGGAAGCGGTCTTGCGGCCCGATCGGGCGCCATCCGCTGGCAGTGTTCGAAGGCTCACCATGGACATGCTGCCCCAACCGCTTCGTTTCGGCAGGCCGCGACCCACCGCTTTGGGTATTTACCAGCCCCGCTGGTAACCTGAACCTTCGCTGCCCGCTGTCGGGCGCCCATGAACACCTCGCCGTGAACACCAACGGCGAACCCAAGCTCACATTCAGAAGGAACTTACGCGTGGCCAACATCAAGTCGCAGCAGAAGCGCATTCTCACCAACGAGCGCGCCCGACTTCGCAACCAGTCGGTGAAGTCCGCGCTGCGCACGGCCGTCCGCGGGTTCCGTGAGGCCGTCGATGCCGGTGAGAAGGACAAGGCAACCGAGTTGCTTGCCACGACCAGCCGCCAGCTCGACAAAGCCGCCAGCAAGGGCGTCATCCACAGGAACCAGGCGGCCAACAAGAAGTCCGCGCTGGCGAGCGCACTGCACAAGCTCTGAGCTACTGCCCCCCGGCCAATTCGGCCACCTTTCTCACCGCTGACTCGAGCGCGTAGTTGGCATCTGCTGCCGCGCCCTTGACGTCCGCGTTCAGCGCCGCCACCAGCCGCATCGCCTCGGCCACCGAATCGCGCGTCCAGCGTCTGGCTTGCTTCTGAGCCTTCTGGACCCGCCACGGCGGCATCCCCAGTTCACCCGCGAGTCGGTAGGGATCGCCGGTCATCGGACCCACCCGCGCAATGGCATGCACCGCTTCGGCGAGCGCGTCCGCCAACACCACGTGCGGTTCTCCGCCGATCATCGCCCAGCGCAACGCTTCGGCCGCGCCCGAGACATCACCCGTGACGGCCTTGTCGGCGATGTCGAAGCCCTTCACCTCAGCCTTGCCGCTGTGGTAGCGGCGCACCGCGGTGGCGTCGACCTCACCACCGGTGTCGGCGACGAGTTGCGAGCATGCCGCCGCGAGTTCCCTGATGTCGGAGCCAACCGCGTCGAGCACCGCGGTCACCGCGTCGTCTCCGACCTTCACCTTGAGAGTGCGGAATTCCCGGCGGACGAAGTCGGCCCGCTCGGCGGGCTTGGTGATCTTGAGGCACGGGTGCACCTCGGCACCGAGCGTCTTCAGTTGATCCGCCAACGCCTTGGCGCGTCCAGCGCCGGAGTGCACGATGACGAAGACGGTGCCCGGTTGCAGGTCGCCAGCCGCATCGGCGATGAGTGCGGCGGCGTCCTTGCCTGCCTCGGCGGCCGCCTCCAGCACCACGACCCGTTCGTCGGCAAAGAGTGACGGGCTGAGCAGTTCGGCCAGCTCGTTGGTGCTGACCTCGCCGGCTCGCATCCGATCGACGGGGACGTCATGGGTGCCCGCCTGCTTTCGTACGGCACGCAGCACGTCGGCGATGGCACGGTCGACGAGCAGATCTTCATCACCGAGCACGAGGTGCAGTTGGCTCACGCTCCGATGGTGTCACGCCGGACCGACGCGACCAGCACCGTG
Source organism: Mycolicibacterium hodleri (assembly GCF_006439015.1). Lineage (GTDB taxonomy): Bacteria > Actinomycetota > Actinomycetes > Mycobacteriales > Mycobacteriaceae > Mycobacterium > Mycobacterium hodleri_A. The sequence goes on from NZ_RCZG01000001.1 coordinate 1,039,969, forward strand.
CCCCGCGAGGGACCACCCGATCAGACAGACCGTGGCCGCGCCCACCACGAGGCGTCCCCACCTCCATCGCCACAGCACCACCGCGACGATTCCGGTCACCGCCACGGTCACAACGCCCGACCACCCGGAGGGCACGGTCACGACCGCTCCCGGCATCGCCGCGGTCCAGTGCGCGACGTTCGACAACCACCACAACTCGGGTCCGGTGAACCGGATCATCAGCTCTGCCGCGGCCGGCCATGCCGTCGAGATCGCGGACGAGGCGGTGCCGATCACGGTGATCGGCGGAATGACCGCTGCCACGGCGAGATTCGCGATCACGGAGACCATGCTCACGGTGCCCGTCATTCCCGCGACGAGTGGTGCCGTGACGAGCTGAGCCGCGGTGGCGACGCTCACCCCCGCCGCGAGCGGTTCTGGCCAACCGCGATCCACGAGTCGACGCGACCACACCGGCGCGATGACGACGAGAGCGGCGGTGGCCGACACCGACAGCGCGAACCCGACGTCGACGGCGAGTTCGGGCGCGGTGACCAGCAGCACCAGGACGCAGGCCGACAACGCCGGTATCGCCTGTCGCCTCCGCTTCGAGGCAATCGCGAACAGGGTGATAGCACCCATCACGGCGGCGCGCAGCACGCTGGCCGACGGCTGCACCACCACGACGAAGGCGATCAGCCCCACAGCGGCCAGCGCGACGGCGATCCGGGGACCGAGGAGGCCCGCGGTGAGCAGAATCGCGCCGCAGACGATCGTGACGTTGGCCCCCGAAACGGCCATCAGGTGCGTCAACCCGGCGCTCCGGAACTCGTTCACCGTCTCATTGCTCAGCGCGGCGGTGTCGCCGAGCACCAACGCGGGCAGCATCGCCGCCTCGTCGGCGGGCAGCCCCGCCCGTGCCGCCTCGGCGAACCTGGCCCGGACTCCTGCGGCCGCGCGCTGCAGCGCGCTCGCCGTCCCCAGCGTCGGTTTGCCGGTCGCGATGAGGACAGCCACCGTCAGATCGCGCCGGGTCGGCCGCGAGATCCTGGCATTGAACGCAACGGGACGACCCGCGCTCAGTTCGCCGTAGTCGATGGCCGAGGCGAAGACGACGACGCGGCCCCCGGTCCCCTTACCGTCCAGCGAGGTCAGCACTCCGCGGAACAACATCCTGGTAGCGCCGAGAAACCTGGGAGACTCGCTGGGCGTCACCACCACCATCGCCGACGTGCCGAACTGCGACACGATCGGATGGCGGCGCACGTCGTCGACCCGGAGTCCAACGGCGACGGCGAAACACCCACCGACCGCCACCACGGCGAGTACGGCCGGCCAGATCGACGAGTATGTCGTCGTCGTAAATGTCGTCGTATATGTCGTCGTCGTGCGTCGCAGGCGCCACGCCACCACCACGGTCGCGAGTGCGGCGATGACCGCCGCCCAAAGGGCCGCCCCCGGACCCCAGGCGATGCCCGCAGCGGTGACCGCCCAACCGGTCATCGCGGAGGGCACCAGTCGCACGTCGGCCGTGGCGGCCCCCGACGGGACCGCGGTCACACCGAGACCAGAGCACGAAGCTTCTCCAGGCGCGCAGGCCCGATACCGTCGACCTCCCCGAGTTGGTCCACGCTCGAGAACGATCCGTTGGCGTCGCGCCACGCAATGATCGCCGTCGCGGTGACGGGGCCGACACCGGGCAAGGTGTCGAGCTGTTCCAGCGTGGCCGTGTTCAGATCCATCAAACCGTGTGGCGCCAGCGGCTTCTCGCCGGGCGGGGCCGACGTCGTCGCCGCATCTGGCGGTGAGCTGATCGAACTGCCCATGGCGGGCGGCGCACCGGGCGGTGACGACAGTCCGACGACGATCTGCTCTCCGTCACCCACCCGACGGGCCATGTTGATGCCGACCAGGTCGGCACCGTCCAGGGGACCTCCGGCGGCCGCCAGTGCGTCGGCGGTGCGCGCGCCCGCAGTGAGCGTCACCAGACCGGGTTGGTGCACCAACCCGACCACGCTGACGACCACCTGCCCCTCCTGCTGCGGTACCCCGGTCCCGGGTGCAGGCGTCGCTGACGAAACCATCTGGACCGGAGGGAGTTTCGCCGACGACACCACCGGGTCCTCGCCTCGCATCAACGTGAACACCGTCACCAGCACCGCGATTGCGCCGACCATCCCAGCACCGACGACCCCTGCCCGCCCCGGGTCGGCGCGGATCGTCGCGAGCCAACCGGCCGCCCCGCCACTCGTGGCCTCGGGCAGCCATCGCGACAGCGAGGTATCGGACTCCTCAGCGTCGGGGGTGGCTTCGGAGATCTCCTCTTCCGAAGACCGCAGGCCGCCCAGTCGACGCTCAGCCCGGTCGAAGGGTCGTTCAGTGCGCATGCCGCGACGGTAGGCACCTCGGCGCACCAGAGCGGTCCCCGATGGGGCCGCCCGACGCGGACTGTGGATGAAGACGGCTCTGTGGATCGCGCCTCGCCCCACCGTCGTGGGACCAGCGTGCGGCGATCAGGCCGACGGGCCCGCGGTTCGGTGGCGCGATTCCCGCCAGTGGTACACATCGAGCGAATAGTGTCTACCCATGACCTCACCGACCGCCACGCGGCCACTGCGGGTGATCCAGTGGACGACCGGCAACATCGGTAAACGTTCCCTACACGCCATCATCGGGCGCGAGGACATGGAGCTGGTCGGGGTGTACGCGCACGGCGTGGACAAGCTGGGGATCGACGCAGCCGAACTCGCCGGCTGGGGCCAGCCGACAGGAGTGACGGCGACCAATGACGTCGACGCCCTCATCGCGCTGAAGCCCGACGCGTGCTGCTACAACCCACTGTGGCCGGACGTCGACGAGCTCGTCCGGTTGCTCGAAGCGGGCGTCAACATCTGCTCCAGCGCGGCTTGGATCACCGGCGGCAAGCAGACGCCCGATGCCCTGAATCGCATTCGAAATGCCTGTGCAGCAGGAAATTCCACGATATTCGGCAGCGGCGCCCACCCCGGCATGACGAACACGGTCGGGATGGTGCTCTCCGGCGCGTGTGAGAACGTGGACGAAATTCGCATCACCGAATCGGTGGACTGCTCGACCTACGAGTCCGCAGGCACCCAGTCGGCGATGGGATTCGGTCGGGATCCGAACACCCCCGACCTGGCCGAGAGCGTACGGCGCGAGAGCGAGGTGTTCGCGGAGTCGGCGGCGATGATGGCCGACGCGATCGGCGCCACGCTGGACAGGCTGACCTTCGATGTCGAGTTCACCGCCGCCACCGGCGACAGCGACCTCGGCTTCATGCACATTCCCAAGGGCACCGTCGGTGGCGTCTTCGGCTACCACCGCGGCTGGGTCGGCGAGAAGAACGTCGTCAGCGTGGGCTTCAACTGGACCATGGGCAATCACGTCACGCCGCCCAAGCCACTGGAACACGGCCACGTCATACAGGTCTTCGGCACGCCAAACATGCGCACCGTCCTGCATTGTCTACCGCCCAGGGACTGGAAGGAACCCGGCTTCATGGGCCTCGGGATGATCTATACAGCGATGCCGGTGACGAATGCCGTGCCCGCCGTCGTCGCCGCCCCGCCGGGGATCGTCACGCTCATGGACCTGCCACCCGTCACCGGACGCGTGACGCGACGGTAGCCACACCCGGCCCGTCGAGGTCGGGCAGTGCATCCGGGCGGCCCGCCATGATCATCAAGAGCGCTTCGCCGGTGCCACGCATCTCCGAACCCTTGCCGTGGGACCAGTCGAGGTCGGTGGCGGTGAGCCGGACCCCGCGAACCCGCCAGGCGCCGCGGATGGTCGGTGCATAGCGGACGAAGTCCATTGCCAAGCGCAGACGTTCGAGTGGGATCGAACGCGCCAACCCCAACGGACGTCGAATGTCTTGGTGGTGAATCATGTTGTCGGTCAGGGCGATCCGCCCACCGAAGCCGGCACCTAGACCGCGCGGTTCGGAGTTGGCCCGCAGGATCCGGATCAGTTGATCGGGAGACCGATCCGCAAGGGAGGCAATAGCGAGCCCGTTGATGCGGTCGGTCTGCAAGCGGCCCTTTGCGAACCGCGCGACTAGCTCACGCGGCGACAGACCCTCGAAGCTGACGCAGTGCGCAACGACGTCCCGCACGGACCACCCCGCACACAGCGACGGGCACTCCCACTGCTCGGGCGTCAGCCCCGAGAGAAAGTCGGCGAACTCCTCGCGCTCCTGCCGAGCCAGGTCCAACCGATTCATCGAGCCTTCTCCGCGTCCACCGCCACGCACACACCGATGGCTCCGCCGCCGACATGCACCGAGAGCACCGGTCCCATGGCGCTGATCGACGGCGAATTCACCTGCGGCAAACGCTCGGTGAGAGCCGCGGCGATCTCGGCCGCGTCGTCGGGATTGTCGACGTGATGCACGGCCAGCGACGCCTTGCGCTCCCCGACGACCTCGGCGACGGCCTCGACCAACGCCGCGTGGGCCTTGGAGACCGTGCGGATGCGCTGGGACAACACCAGGCGACCGTCGACGTCCAGGTGCAATAGGGGTTTGAGCGACAGCGCCGTCCCCAACCACGAGGCGGCAGTGCCGATCCGGCCGCTGCGCCGCAGATTGTCGAGCCGGTGTACGACGATGAATGCGTGACCACGCGGGACCGCCGCCCGCGCCGCGGCCTCGACGGCATCGAGGTCGTCCCCCCGGGCAGCCGCCCGCGCCGCTGCCAGCGCCACGAAGCCGACGCCCGCAGCCGCGGAACGCGAATTCACCACGCGGACTTCGGGACCGAACTCACGGGCGGCCCCGATGGCCGAACTGAACGTGCTCGAGAGCGCCGCCGACAGGTGCACGGCGACGACACCGTCGCCCCCGCTGTCCGCCAGCGCCTGCCGGTAGAGGCCGGTGAGGTCGGCGGGGGTGGCACCGGCGGTCGTGACGTGGGCGTGTGCATGGACGTCGTGAGGCACCTGGTCGATGCCGTCGCGCATGTCGCTACCGTCCACGAGGACGTGCAGCGGCACCTGTCGAATTCCCCACTGGTCCAATTCATCCGGGCGCAGCCGCGCCGACGAATCGGTCACCACCATGACGGCCATGCTCAGCCGCCGGAGCCCACGGTCGTCACTCCCGCCTCGGCGAGCCCCTTCAGCATCAGTTCGGCGACTGCGCGGTGCGCCTCGAAGTTCCAGTGGATACCGTCGGGGTTTCCGCGCCCGCTCATCACCTGCTCACCGACGGCGGCCTTGAGGTCGACGATCGGCACGTCGTGCCTGCTTCCCCACTCGGTGATAGCGGCGACGGTGCCGTCGCGCCACCTGTGCGACTTTCCGTAGGTCTCGGCGATGTGGACCGAGGGAATGCACGCCACGAACGGAATGCCGGGACGGTTGAAGTCGATTGCGGCGCGGGTCTGTTCGAGGTATTCCACGCTCAGGTGGGGCGGCAGCGCGGGCCGTGCGATCGGCGACAGCCTCGGCTGCAGCCAACCGTACCCGTCACGCGCCCAGCGACGCAGAAATGGTGGGCGCACGTAGCGAATCAGCTCGCGCACCGCGGTCGGCAACGGCGACGGGAGGGAGTCCATCCCCGACGTCGCGAAGACCACGGCACCCGCCCTGGGCAGGGACGCCCATGCCCTGGGGTCGCCAATGGCCGCCCACCACACGTCGCGGCACGTCCAACCGATGCGACCAATGAGTTCTAGATCCCAGTCGAGATGGGACGCCACGATGTTGGGCCAGATTCTCGGATCGTCTGCGGGTAGCCCGCCGGTCGGGCCGTAGTAGGACAGCGAGTCGCAGAAGACCAGGAGTGTTCTGCGGCCACCGGGGTTTTCGGGTGGCTCGCTAGAGGACATCGTTGGCGACCTGAGCCGAGGCGTTCCACACGTCGAGACGCCATCGGACGTCTTGTGGCACCGCGTCGTCCGCCGAATGTCCGGACAGCTGCACCCAACTCGCGTTTCCCATCCCGCCCAGCACGGGCCAATTGTCCACCGGCAAGGCCAGCAGAGCAGCCGTCAGCGCAGCGATGAGCCCGCCGTGAGCCACCAGGACCACCGGTCGGTCCGATGCGTCCCCGGCCTCGTCGGAACCCCAATCATCCAGTTGGGCAAGAAGTTCGGCGACCAGCGGCGCACTGCGCTCGGCCACGTCGACCCGGCTCTCGCCACCGTGTGGGGCCCACCTCGCGTCGTCGCGCCAGGCGAGCCGGGCACCGGGTGCTTCCGCGTCCACCTCGAGGTGGGTCAGGCCCTGCCAGTCACCAAGGTGTGTCTCCCGCAGTCGCGTGTCGACGGACACCGTGACGCCGCTACGCTCCGCGAGCGCGGTCGCGGTGTCCAGGGCGCGGCGCAGGTCCGAGGAGACGATCACCAGCGGCTGACGCTTGGCCAGCACCTCCGCGGCGGCGGCGGCCTGCTCGCGCCCCAGCTCACTCAGGTCGGTATCGAGCTGACCCTGCATGCGGTTGCCCGCGTTGTACTCCGTCTGACCGTGCCGTAACAGCACCAGGCGGCGAATCCTCACTCGTCACCGCCCGTCTCCAGATCAACGGGGATCACCGGGCAGTCCCGCCACAGGCGGTCCAGGGCGTAGAAGTTGCGCTCGTCCTGGTGCTGGATGTGCGCCACGATGTCGACGTAGTCGAGCAGCACCCAGCGCCCCTCGCGGGTGCCCTCGCGGCGGGCCGGCTTGTACCCGGCGACGCGCATCTTCTCCTCGACCTCGTCGACGATGGCGTTGATCTGCCGGTCGTTGGAGGCCGACGCGACGACGAAGCAGTCGGTGATGACGAGTTGCTCCGAGACGTCGATGACGACGACGTCGTCGGCAAGCTTGGCCGAGGCCGCCTGGGCGGCGATCGTCGCCATGCTGATGGCTTCTTCTGAGGCGGTCATGCGCTGTGGTCCCCTGTCGAAAGAACGGTCGCGGGATACAGACCGCGCTTGGTCACGTACTGAACGACGCCGTCTGGCACCAGGTACCAGATGGGCCTGCCCTGCTCGGCCCGCTTCCGGCAGTCGCTCGACGAGATCGCCAAAGCAGGCACCTCGACGAGTTTCAACGAGTCGGCGGGCAATTCCTTCATCGCCGCCTCGATGTGTTCCCCGTCGAGTTCGTAGCCCGGCCGGCTGACACCGACGAATCGCGCCATGGAGAAGAGGTCCTCCCAGTTCTGCCAGGACAGGATCGACCCGAGCGCGTCGGCGCCGGTGATGAAGTACAGGTCGGCGTCGGGATTGAGCGCTCCGAGATCGCGCAGCGTGTCCTTGGTATAGGTGGGACCGCCGCGATCGATGTCGACGCGGCTCACCGAGAAGCGAGGGTTGGCCGCGGTCGCGATCACGGTCATCAGATAGCGGTCCTCGGCGGCGGTCACGACGCGATCGCGCTTCTGCCACGGCTGTCCGGTGGGCACGAACGCGACTTCGTCGAGGTCGAACAGGTCGGCCACCTCGCTCGCGGCGACCAGGTGACCGTGATGGATGGGATCGAACGTCCCGCCCATCACCCCCAGCCTGCGTCGAGTCACGACTACGCAGCTTAGACGGGCAGGAGCTGATCGATCACCGCGGCGAGCTGCTTGGCCGAGCGACACTCGTGCATGGGGATGACGTCGGTGTAGCGCGGCACCGCGGAGTCGCCACTGCCCCATAGGTGCTTGGGCTCGGGGTTCAGCCAGTGCGCATGACGGCTGGCGGTCACCATGTGGGTCAGCAGATCGACCTCGGGGTTGCGATAGTTGTTGCGCCCGTCCCCGAGGACCAGCAGGGAGCTGCGCGGCGACAGCACGCTGGGGTACTTCTCCAGGAACGAAACGAACGCATGCCCGTAGTCGGAGTGGCCGTCGCGGGTGTACACGCCGGCCTCCCGGGTGATGCGCTGTACGGCGACGGCCAGGTCGGAGTCCGGACCGAACAGCTCGGTGACCTCGTCGGTGGTGTCAATGAAGGCGAAGACGCGAACCCGACTGAACTGCTGGCGCAGGGCGTGGACGAGGAGCAGCGTGAAGTGGCTGAACCCGGCGACCGACCCGGACACGTCGCACAGCACGACGAGCTCCGGGCGGGCGGGATGCGGCTTCTTCAGCACGACGTCGATGGGAACGCCCCCGGTCGACATCGACTTGCGCAGCGTCTTGCGCAGGTCGATCTCGCCTGCCCGCGAACGGCGGCGGCGTGCCGCCAACCGGGAGGCCAGCGTTCGAGCCAGCGGAACGACGACGCGGCGCATCTCGCGCAGCTGTTCGCCGGAGGCCCGAAGGAATTCGACGTTCTCGGCCAGCTGGGGGATGCCGTAGGTCTGGACGTGCTCGCGGCCGAGCTGTTCGGCGGTACGCCGCTTCGTCTCGGCCTCCACCATCTTGCGCAGTTGGGCGACGCGCTTGGCGGCGATCGCCTTGGCGATCTGCTCCTGGGTCGGCGTCGGTTCCTCGCCGTAGGGCGCTAGCAGCCCGGCCAGCAGCCTGCCCTCGAGTTCGTCAAGGGCCATGGCCTTGAGCGCCTGGTACGACGAATACGACGGTCCGCGACTGGAGCTGTACTTGCCGAACGCCTCGACGATCTGGGCGATCATCGCCGCCAAGCGGTCGTCCATTCCTGCCATGTCCTCGTTGCCCGAGAGCATCTCGACCAGCGCAGCCCGTAGCCCCTCGATGTCCTGTGACGGCAAGGCGTCGGGATCACCGTCGGCGTCGGGATCGGCGTCGTCGGACACCACGGTCCGCGCGCCGAGGGCAGCGGGAAACCACAGGTCGAACATCGCGTCGTAGGTGCTGCGGTGATCCGGACGACGCAGCACGGCGCAGGCCAGTCCTTCGCGCAGCACCTCGCGGTCACCGAGCCCGAGGACCGTCATCACCCGGCCCGCATCAACCGTCTCGGACGGACCCACCGCGATCCCCACGCTGCGCAGCGCTTCGACGAACTCCACCAGATGTCCGGGAAGCCCGTGCGGCGCAAGGGGTTGCGGCGGGCGCGTGCGGCGGACGGCCATTAGTTGAGCCTCAGCTCCCCGCTGGCCTTCACCTGATCGGACTGATGTTTGAGCACTACCCCCAGGGTGGCGGCGATCATCTCGTCGTCGATCGTGTCCATGCCGAGCGCCAGCACCGTACGACCCCAGTCGATGGTCTCCGCCACCGACGGCACCTTCTTCAGCTGCATGTCGCGCAGCACCCCGATGATCCGGACCAGCTCCTCGGCCAGCTTCTCCGGCAGTTCCGGAACTCGGGACAGCAGGATCCGGCGTTCCAGGTCCGGATCGGGGAAGTCGATGTGCAGGAACAGGCAGCGACGCTTGAGCGCTTCCGACAACTCGCGCGTGGCGTTGGAGGTCAGTAGCACGAACGGCTTGCGTGTCGCGGTGATGGTCCCCAATTCCGGTACGGTGACGGCGAAGTCGGACAGAACCTCCAGGAGCAGGCCTTCGATCTCGATGTCGGCCTTGTCGGTCTCGTCGATCAGAAGCACGGTCGGCTCGGTGCGGCGGATCGCGGTCAAAAGCGGTCGCGACAGCAGGAACTCCTCGCTGAAGACATCCATCTTCGTCTGGTCCCAGTCGCTGGATCCGGATTGGATTCGCAGGATCTGCTTGGCGTGGTTCCACTCGTAGAGCGCACGGGCCTCGTCGACGCCTTCATAGCACTGCAGTCGCACCAGACCAGAGCCGGTGCACTGGGCGACGGCGCGGGCCAACTCCGTCTTACCTACACCGGCAGGGCCTTCGACGAGGAGGGGCTTGCCAAGCCGGTCGGCGAGGAAAACGGCTGTGGCCGTGGCGGTATCGGGCAGATATCCGGTTTCGGCAAGCCGCTTGGCGACATCGTCGATGTCGGTGAAGAGCGGGGCGGGTAGGGCGGGGACAGTCACGCGAGCTGTTCTCCTGTCAGGACGGGCGGGTGTGGCCGTCTCCCCACACAATCCACTTGGTTGAGGTCAATTCTGGCAGACCCATCGGTCCTCGGGCGTGCAGCTTCTGGGTGGAGATGCCAATCTCGGCACCGAATCCGAACTGCTCTCCGTCGGTGAACGCGGTCGACGCGTTCACCATCACCGCCGCGGCGTCCACGCGTTCGGTGAAGCGTTGCGCAGCAGCGAGATCGGTGGTGACGATTGCTTCGGTGTGGCCGGTTCCGTACTCGTTGACGTGGGCGACGGCCGCATCGACGCCGTCGACGATCGCCACCGCGATGTCCATCGAGAGGAACTCCGCGCGCAGCTCCTCCTCGCTCGGGTCGAGATGGACCGTGACGCCTGCAGCCTGAAGCGCGCTCACCAGTCTCGGCAGCGCCACGTCGGCGATCCCGGAGTCGATCAGCAGGGTCTCGGCGGCGTTGCAGACGCTCGGCCGACGGGTCTTGGAGTTCAACAGGATTCGTTCGGCGACGTCGAGATCGGCGGCAGCGTGCACGAAGACGTGGCAGTTGCCGACGCCCGTTTCGATGGTCGGCACGGTGGCGTCGCGGACCACGGCATCGATGAGTCCGGCTCCCCCGCGCGGGATGACGACGTCGACCAGACCGCGGGCCTGGATGAGGTGCGTGACGGTGGCCCGGTCGGCGCTGGGCAGCAGCTGCACGGCGTCCTCGGCGAGCCCCTCGCCGAGGAGCGCGCCGCGCAAAGCGGTCACCAGAGCCTCATTGGACCGGGCAGCCGACGAACTGCCGCGCAGCAGGGCTGCGTTGCCGGACTTCAGCGTCAGGCCGAACGCGTCGACGGTGACGTTCGGACGACCCTCGTAGACCATCCCGACGACCCCGAGGGGTACGCGCTGCTGCCGTATCTGCAAGCCGTTGGGCAGGGTGCTGCCGCGGAGGATCTCACCGACCGGGTCGGGCAGGCCGGCGACCTGTCGCAGTCCCGCCGCGATCCCGTCGACGCGCTGCGGGTTGAGCGCCAGCCGATCCAACATTGCCTCGGGTGTTCCTGCTGCGCGGGCGGCGTCTAGGTCTGCGGCGTTGGCGGCCAGCACGTCGTGCACGTGGGCCAGCACGGAGTCGGCGGCCGCGTGAAGCGCCCGATTCTTGGTCTCCGTGTTGAGCGCGGCGAGGGTGCGGGCGGCGACTCGGGCACGACGGGCCGCGTCGTGTACCTGCTGGCGCAGATCGGTCTGAAGAGGAGCCTCGACACTCATTAGGCCAGCTTATCGACCTATCCCGCATTCGTCCCCGTTGGGGTTACGGTAGGCGGCGTGGCGAACGTGTGCGTGGTCGGCAGCGTGAACCTCGACCAATCCTTCGTCGTCCACGCGCTGCCACAGCCCGGCGAGACGGTCTTGGCCTTCTCGTCGTCGTCTACGCCGGGAGGCAAGGGCGGCAATCAGGCCGTCGCCGCGGCGCGTGCGGGTGCCTCGGTCCACCTCGTCGCCGCGTTCGGTGACGATGGGGCGGCCGAGCAGCTGCGCACACACCTGCTCGCCAACGGCGTGGGTATGGACGGCACGGTGACGGTGCCTGGACCGAGCGGCGCGGCCGCGATCGTGGTGGATGCTGCCGCCGAGAACACCATCGTCGTTGCGGCGGGAGCCAATTCGCATCTGTCCATGGCATCTTCTCAAGCCAGGCGCGTGGTCGCCGATTCCGACGTGGTGTTGCTGCAGTTGGAGATCCCCCTTGCCACCGTGCTCGCAGGCGCCCGAGTGGGCCGCGAGGCGGGTGCGCTGGTGATCGTCAACGCGTCTCCGGCGGGCGCAGACCCCGCAGCGCTCGCCGAACTCGCCGGCGTGGTCGACGTCGTCGTGGTGAACGAGGCCGAGGCCGCCGAGTGGCACTGGCCCGTGGATCACCTCGTCGTCACACTGGGATCGGCCGGTGCGCGTTACCAAGGACCTGACACCAGCCTCGAGGTTCCCGCTCCGCCGGTCGAACCAGTCGACACCACCGGAGCGGGCGACGTATTCGCCGGAGTCCTTGCCGCCGAATGGCTTTCCGGCCCCGAGATCGCTCTTCGTCGCGCGTGCGCCGCGGGTGCGTTGGCCACCTTGACGGCAGGCGCCGGCGACTGTGCACCCAGCGCCGAAGCGATCGACGACGTGCTCAACGACTGAGGAGAACGCATGACCACCACCGCGAACGCCCCGCGGCCACCGGATGGCGACTGGCTGGGCACGCCCTTCCTGCGGTTCGAGCGCGAGGGGCCATTCGCAGTGGTGACACTGGACCGGCCGAAGGCCCGCAATGCGATGTCGCCCGCGATGTACTTCGGCATCGGTTACGCAGTCAAGCACGTCGCCGCCGACCAGGATCTCGCCGGTTTGATCATCACCGGCACCGGCGATGTGTTCGCCCCGGGCGGTGATCTCGGCGGCGCAGGAGGCGACGATTGGATGGACTTCGGTTCCCTCTCGATGGAGGCACTGCTGCCGTTCGACACGCTGCGCACGTCCAGGAAGCCGGTAGTGACGGCGGTCAACGGGCTGGCTCAGGGCGGCGGATTGCAGATCGCGATGTGCAGCGACATGGCCGTGGTGAGCGATCGCGCCACGTTCCGGGTGCCGGAGCTGTACCGCGGCATCGCCGACACGTACTACAGCCACATGCTGGCGAGGTTGATCGGGCCCGTGCGTACCCGCGACCTGATGTTCACCGGCCGGACCCTGACCGCGCAGGAGGCCGTCGACTGGGGCATCGTCGCCCGGCTGGTGCCGCACGACGAGCTGATCAGCAGCGCCCGCGAGATGCTCGCTCAGTGCTGCCGTACCGCGCCGGCCGCCCGCGCGGTGGTGAAGTCCAGCCTCGACGGCTACATCGGTCTGTTCGATCGAATCGGGATGACGTCGAGCCTTGGCGGCGACGAGGCAGTCGAAGGGTTCATGGCGTTCAAGGAGCGCCGCTCGCCCAGCTGGGTGCACCCCGACCTTCGGATCGCCGGGCGCCTCTAGCCCTCACGAGTTGAGGTCGAGCTGTCCGGCGGCGTCAGGCCGTCCTCCTGCACGAGCCTGGGGCCGGCTACGGACCGGAGGGCACCTCGCGTTCGATCTCCTCGAGCCAGATCCGAGCCGACATGTCCGACGGCGCGCGCCAGTCGCCGCGCGGCGACAGCGCTCCTCCCGAAGACACCTTGGGACCATTCGGCAGAGCTGAGCGCTTGAACTGGCTGAAGGAGTAGAAGCGCTGCACGAAGACCTGCAGCCACTGCCGGATCTCGCCGAGCGAGTAGTCCGGCCGCTTGTCCAGCGGGTATCCGGCGGGCCAGCCACCTCGCTCCGCATCGCCCCACGCGTGCCACGCCAGGAACGCGACCTTCGACGGACGGAACCCCCAGCGGAGGACCTGATACAGCGAGAAGTCCTGTAGCGCATAGGGCCCCACCTTGGCCTCGCTGCTCTGGATCTCTTCACCATCGCCGGCCGGCACCAACTCCGGCGTGATCTCGGTGTTCAGCACCGATTGCAACACCCCGTTGACGTCGTCGCCGAACTGTCCGGAGGAGATCACCCACCGAATCAAGTGCTGTATCAGCGTCTTCGGCACGCCGCCATTGACGTTGTAGTGCGACATCTGGTCACCGACGCCGTACGTGGACCAGCCGAGCGCGAGCTCGGACAGATCGCCGGTGCCAAGCACGATGCCGCCGCGCTGGTTGGCCAGCCGGAATAGATAGTCGGTGCGCAGACCCGCCTGGACGTTCTCGAACGTGACGTCGTAGACCTTCTCACCCCGTCCGAACGGATGATCCATCTCGGTGAGCATGAGCGAGGCGGTGTCGCGAATGTCGATCTCCGCGAACGTCACTCCAAGTGTCTTGCCCAGCGCGATGGCATTGCCCTTGGTGTGCTCACCGGTCGCAAAGCCGGGCATCGTGAAGGCAAGGATGTCGCTACGCGGTCGACCTTCGCGATCCATCGCACGCGCCGCGACGATCAGGGCGTGGGTCGAATCGAGGCCGCCGGATACGCCGATCACGACCTTCGGATAGTTCAGCGCACGTAGCCGTTGTTCCAAACCAGACACCTGGATGTTGTAGGCCTCGTAGCAATCGTGTTGCAGCCGTTCGGGATCCGACGGTACGAAGGGGAATCTCTCCACCGCGCGCCGCAGTCCGATGTCACCCGCGGGCGGGTCCACCACGAACTCGACATGACGAAAGCGGTCGGTGAGATCGCGGTGGTGGCGCCGGTTGTCGTCGAAGGTGCCCATGCGCAGCCGTTCGGCCCGCAGGAGTTCGATGTCCACGTCGGCGACGGACTTGCGCTCCCCTTTCGGGAACCGCTCGGACTCGGCGAGCAGGACGCCGTTCTCGTAAATCATCGTCTGGCCGTCCCAGGCCAGGTCCGTGGTCGACTCCCCTTCTCCCGCGGCCGCATACACGTACGCGGCCAAGCACCGAGATGACGCCGAGCGCGCCAGCAGCTTGCGATCGTCGGCGCGGCCGATGGTGATCGGGCTGCCGGACAGGTTCGCCAGCACGGTCGCGCCGGCCAACGCCGCTTCGGCACTGGGCGGCACGGGAACCCACATGTCCTCGCAGATCTCGACGTGCAGCACGAACCCGGGAAGATCGCTGGCGGTGAACAGCAGATCCGGACCGAACGGCACTTCGGTGCCGCAGAGGCTGATGACGCCCCCCTGGTCGTCGCCGGGCGCCACCTGGCGCCTTTCGTAGAACTCGCGGTAGGTCGGCAGGTATGACTTCGGTGCGACGCCGAGCACGGTCCCGCGGTGGATCACGACCGCGGTGTTGTAGATGCGGTTGCGATGGCGCAGCGGCGCACCCACCACGAGCACCGGCAGCAGATCCACCGACGCCGCCACCAGCTCGTCGACCGCCTCCTCCACGGCATCGAGCAGGGTGTCCTGCAACAGAATGTCCTCGATCGAGTATCCGGATAGTGTGAGCTCGGGAAAGACCGCCAGCGCGACTCCCTCGTCATGGCATTCGTGCGCCAGGCGCAGCACGGATTCGGCATTCGCCTTCGGGTCGGCCAAGGTCGTGCGATGGGTGCACGCAGCCACCCGCACGTAGTCGTGACGGTAGGCGGAGTAGAAGTCCACGTCGCCATTATCTCAGGCGATTGTCTCAGGCCACTGTCTCAGACCGCCTCGGGTAGATAACCGATTGATGGTCTCGACGTCATATCGGACTGCGCATCCGGAAACCGTCGGCCCGATTGACAATGCCGATGTTGTGAATGGGTATGGAACAGGTGTTTCCCCCGCGAGTCGCTTTGGCCAATCATGTCAAACGGGGCGCATCTGCCCACACACTCAAGGAGCAGACGTGACTTCAGCCCCCTCGGTCAAGAGCGCCGATGTGGACCTGACCCGGCGCGCGGCCAAGGTCATACCGGGCGGCATGTACGGGCACCAGGCGATCCGCAACATGTCTCCTGCCTATCCGCAGTTCTTCAGGGCCGCCGAAGGCGCACTGATCACGGACGTCGACGGCAATGAGTACGTCGACCTCATGTGCAGCTGGGGGCCGATCGTGCTGGGGCATCGCGATCCCGTCGTGACGCAGGCGGTACGCGAGCAGATGGAGAAGGGTGATTGCCTCGACGGTCCCGGGCCGGTCTTGGTGGACCTGGCGGAGGCCCTCGTCGACGCGATAGACGACGCGGACTGGATTCTGTTCGGCAAGAACGGAACCGACGCCACGACTGCATGCCTGACCATCGCCCGGGCACACACGTCGAGGGCAGTGGTCTTGGTCGCGCGCGGCGTCTATCACGGCGCGGCGCCCTGGTGCTCCCCCGTGCCGGCGGGAACCCTTCCGAGTGACCGGGCTGCGATGGGCTATTTCGAGTACAACGACCAAGCCGACTTCGACCGCGCCGTGGAGGCGGCCGGGAGCGATCTCGCCGGGGTCATGCTGACGCCCTTCCGGCACGTCGAGGGCGAGGACCAGGAACTCGTCGACGTCGAATTCGCCCGGCACGTCCGCCGACGGTGCGATGAACTCGACGCATTGCTCATCCTCGACGACGTGCGATGTGGATTCCGATTCGCACACGGTGGCAGTTGGGAACCGATCGGAGTGTCTTCCGACCTGAGCGCGTGGAGCAAGGCGATCGCCAATGGCTACCCACTCGCCGCGGTTACCGGTCGGGAATCTTTGCGCGACGCAGCATCTGCGGTATTCCTCACCGGATCCTTCTGGATGAATTCGACACCCATGGCCGCGGCGCTGGCGACGATCCGTCGCCTAGACGCCATCGATGGGGTGTCGTTGATGCAACGCGCCGGTGCACGATTACGGGCGGGCGTTCTGACTCAGGCCGCCGACAGCGGGCTCACCATCGCCTACACGGGTCCGGACGTCATGCCGTACATGACCTTCGCGGGCGACGTCCACCACGAGCGGATGACGAGGTTTGCCGAGGCCGCTCTGGCCTCCGGCGTCTACCTGCATCCGAAGCACAACTGGTTCATGTCCTGCGCGATGGACGACGCGGTCATCGACCGGGCGCTGCGCGCTACGGAGCAGGCCTTCGCCGCCGTGCGACGGCACTTCGGCCCCCGCTGACCTCATTTCACCGAATCAAGGAGAATCTCAATGACGATCGAACGACCCTCCGACGAGCGCAAGGCTGCGGCACCGGCGGAGAACCCCAACGACGCAGCGCTCGCCTCATTTGGTTACACGCAGGAACTCAAGCGGACGCTGCGATTCTTTTCACTGTTCGCGATTTCCTTCTCGATCGTGTCCATCTCTACCGGTATCTTCCTCAACTACGGTTTCGCCATCAATCAGTTTGGCGGCGCTTCGATTTGGACGTGGCCCATCGCCGCGGCAGGTCAAATCGTGATGGCACTGCTGATCGCGGAGCTGAGTACGAAGATTCCGTTGGCTGGCTACGCCTACCAGTGGGGCGCGCGCCTAGTCGGCTCCACCTACGGCTGGTATACCGGCTTCTTCGGCCTGCTGTACATGAGCATCACGGGCGGGGCGATCATCCTGCTGGGCGCTACCCCACTGTTGTTCGAGGCGATGGGCATCAGCCCGCCCGACGGCGTACTGCTCGGCGTGGCGATGGCCATCCTGTTGTTCACGGTCGTGATCAACATCGTCGGCGTCCAGTTGGCGGCGCGGGTCAACAACACCGCCGTGGTCGCCGAGATCATTGGAATCGTGCTGTTGGCAGTCACCGTGGTCGTCGCATTCGGTCTCTACACCGGAGACGGCGGTGGCTCGGTCGCCAATCTCACCAATACCTCGGGAACCGCAGGCTCTGGAATCGGCCACTTCGTGCTGGCCGGACTGCTGGGTATCTACACGATGGTGGGGTTCGAACTCTCGGCGGATTTGACCGAAGAGGCCATCGACTCCCAGAGGGCCGTCCCACGCGGCGTGCTCATGGGCGTCATAGGGTCGGCCATACTCGGAATGCTGGCGCTGATCTGCTTCACCGTGGCCATGCCTGATCTTGGCGCCGCACAGGAGTCGGACGCGCCGATCGTGACGATCGCAGACTTCTACCTGCCCTCCCCGCTGGTGAAGGCATTCATCGTAGTCGTGGCGTTCTCGATGATCGCGCTCGTCATCGCCAATCAGGCCGCTCAGGCCCGCTTGATGTATTCGATGGGCCGAGACAATATGTTGCCGTTCTCGCGTCACTTCCGGTTGGTCAACGAGCGCACCAAGACGCCGATGCGCGCTCTCATCGTGGGCGGCGTCGTCAGCGTCGGATTCATGGTCTACGGCTTCCTGCAAACGGACTCGTTCGCCACCCTGATCGGTGCCACGTCCATCGCCCCGTATGTCGTCTATTTGCTGATCGTGGGGTCCTACATGCGTCGCCGTTCAACGCTGGCCGCCGCGCCCGGCGCGTTCAACCTGGGCCGGTGGGGCGTGCCGCTGATGGTCGTCGGGCTGGTGTGGATCATCGCGGCACTGCTCATCCTGACCATCCCGGCAGACTTCCACGGTGCGGTGAAGGTGGTGGCGGCTGCGACCGTGCTTGCGGTGCTCTGGCACGTGTTGGTGCTGAGGGGTCGCATCAAGAGGGGCGAGGCCGGTGTCGCGAAGTTTACGAATTCGGCACGGCGAGCGTGAATACCACTCCGCTGAAGGGGTTCTCGATCCCCTCGACCGTCTCCACCTCGCGAGCCCGTACTTCCTGGGCGACGCGGTTGAAGGCGAGGGCGAGCGGTGAAACCCGGTCGCGTCGCCATGCGATCGCCAGGGTCGAACCCGGTACGTCGATGATCGGGATGTAGCGCACCCCCGCGTGTGGGATATACCGCATGATCGCGGCCGGGTTGACCGTGCAGGCCAGTCCGGCCGCTATCAGCTCGATCTCCTCGGTGTTGCTGGTGGTCGGCGTCAGAAGTGGCTCGGTCACTCCGGTGCGGAAGTCTTGGAGACTCCAGAAGCGCCGATACTCCTCGTCAGTAGAACGTCCTACGGCAAGCGGAACATCGAGAATGTCGTTCACCGACAGTGTCTTTCGATGCGCGAGAGCGTGACGAACCGACACTGTCAGCACCCGCGGCTCGACGAAGAGGGTGTGCGCGACGATGTTGGGATCTGAGAGCGGTGGCCTGATGATCGCGACCTCGGCCCACTGCTCGGACAAGCCCGCGCTCTGATCTGGTAGACCGAATTCGCGCATCTCGATCTCGACGTTGGGGAATTGCCGGGAGAACTCTTCGACGATGTAGGGCGTCAATTCCAGCGCGGCGCCCAGCCCGAACCCGATCCGCAGGTGGCCGACGGCACCCGCGTCGTGTCGCCGTGCTTCTTCGATGCCCGCGTCGAGGCTGGCGAGTGCCGACTGCACGCCGATCAGAAATGCTTCGCCCGCGGGTGTCAGTTCCACCGATCGCGTGGTCCGGTAGAAGAGCAGTGCACCGACTTCCTCCTCTAAATCGCGAATCTGCCGCGACAGAGATTGCTGCGCCATGAACAGTCGGGTCGCGGCCCTGGTGAAGTGCCGCTCTTCGGCGACGACCGCGAAGTAGCGGAGCTTCCGCACGGTCAGGTCCATCCAGCGACGATAGCCCGCGATCGCCACTCGATCGACCGGGTGACGACTGCGCCTATCCTGGACAGAGATGAACGGTCCCACGGCTCCCGAACTGGTCAAGGTGCTCGCAGGTCGGCGATTGGCAGTACTCACGGGCGCAGGCATGTCGACCGATTCGGGAATTCCCGACTACCGGGGCCCCGACTCGCCGCCAAGCAACCCGATGACCATCCGGCAGTTCACCTCCGACCCGGCCTACCGCCAGCGGTACTGGGCCCGAAACCACGTCGGCTGGCGACACATGGACGGCACCCTGCCCAATGCCGGGCACCGCGCACTCGCGGCATTGGAGCGCGCAGGTGTCGTCACGGGCCTCATCACCCAGAACGTCGACCTACTGCACACCAAGGCGGGCAGCCGGGCCGTCGTGAATCTGCATGGGACCTATGCCGACGTGGTGTGCCTCGCGTGCGGGTTCACGATGACACGCGCGGCGTTGGCCGACGAGCTCGAGGCGCTCAACCCGGGCTTCGCCGAACGCGCCGAACTCGTCGGCGGCATCGCGGTGGCTCCCGATGCCGACGCGACGGTCGAGGAGACGTCGGCGTTCCGGTACGTCAACTGCCCCCGCTGCGGCGGCATGCTGAAGCCCGACATCGTGTACTTCGGCGAGAGTGTTCCGAAGGACCGAGTGGCGCAAGCCTTCTCGATGGTCGACGATGCCGACGCGTTGCTCGTCGCAGGCTCGTCACTGACGGTGTTCTCGGGACTGCGGTTCGTCCGGCACGCGGTGTCGCATGGCACGCCCGTCGCGATCATCAACCGTGGACCCACTCGCGGCGACTCCCTGGCCACCGTCAAACTCGACGCGGGGTGTTCGGAGCTCCTGGTGCTCCTCACCGACGAACTCTCCCCGATCGCGGCACGCTGACACCCGGCGCCGAAACCATGCTTGTTGACGCGAACGGTCGGCTCTCCGTCGACACGCGTAGTTTCGCGAAGGTTCGTACTCCCTAGAAGGCAACCGGAAGCGAGCGAACGGCGTGGATGAAGTTGCCCGCGACATAGGCCGGTCGGCCCGCCTCGATATCCGGCAGCTGGGTAAGCAACTCGCCGAAGATTGCCCGCAACTGCGCACGGGCCACGTGGGCGCCCAGGCAGAAGTGGCGCCCTCCGCCACCGAAGCCGAGATGAGGGTTCGGCCTGCGGCCTAAATCGAAGCGTTGCGGTGCCTCGAACACCGTGTCGTCGAAGTTGCCCGACGCGTAGAACATCACGACCTTCTCACCGGCGACGATGTCCTGATCTCCGACTCGGCAGTCCGTGGCGGTCGTGCGGCGGAACGTCATCACCGGGGTCGCCCATCGCACGAACTCCTCGACGGCACCGCCGATGCGGTCGTCGAAGTCGGCCATCAACCAGCTGCGCTGGTCGCCGAAGTCGGTGAGCGCCTTCATCGCGTGGCTCGAGGTCTGGCGGGTGGTGTCGTTGCCTGCGACCGCCAGCAGGACGAAGAACGCGGCGATCTCGGCGTCGGTGAGCCGGTCACCATCGACCTCGGCGTGGACAAGGGCACTGATCAGGTCGTCGCCGGGGTTTTCGCGTCGATCGGCGGCCAGCGCGCCCGCCACCTGGTGCAGGTACATCTGACTTCCGATCAACACCTCCAACGGGTTTCGGCCGTTCAGGTACTCGGGGTCGCCCCACGACACCATCGCGTCCGCGGCGTCGGCCACCTGCAATCGCTCCGATTCGGGGATCCCCACCATGTCTGACAACGTGCGGATCGGAAGTTCCTTGGCACATAGCTCGACGAAGTCCGCGCCGCTGCCTGCGGCGCGAAGCTCCCCCACGATGCCCTTCGCGTTGGACTTGATCGAGTCCTCGATGCGACGGACCTGGCGCGGCGTGAACGCCGCATGCACGACCTTCCGAATCATGGTGTGCCGCGGCGGATCCATTGCGAGGAACGACTGGGAGGCCTCCAGCAGTTCCTCTGGGACGTTCTCGAAGAGCACGCCCCTGCCGGACAGGAAGGTTTCACTGTCCTTGCTGATGGTCACGATGTCGGCGTGGCGGGTGACGGCCCAGTAGCCGGGATCCTCGGGATCGTGCATGAGGGCATCCTCGACGGGCGGATGCCAGCTGATCGGTCGGTGGGCCCTCAGCTCGGCGAACGAACGCTCGCGGTCTGCGGCGGTCGTAGACCAAAACGCCCGCGAGGACAGGTCGATGGGGTCGTAGGCACGCGGCGAGGTCGGTGTGAGCGGCGACACGGTCATAAGCCGACGATAAGTCTAGACAGAGTGTCTAGTCAAGGTGCCGAGGAGGGGACTACGCTCCGTCACATGCCGTCGGTCACCAGAAAGCCACAGGCCAGGCGCCAGCAGCGCCGAGAGCAGGTCGAACGTGACCTCCTCGAGGCGACCGAGCGATTGATGGCCGGCGGAACCAGCTACACCGAGCTCAGCGTTGACCGTTTGGCAACGGAGGCCGGCATTTCGCGGGCCAGCTTCTACATCTACTTCGAGGATAAGGGCCACCTGCTGCGCCGGCTGGCGGGTCAGGTGTTCGACGACCTCGCCGCGGCAGCGGAGCGCTGGTGGAGCGTGTCCCGACGCCGCGATCCGACCGACGTACTGGCCTGCATGACCGGCTTGGTCGCAAGTTACCGCAGACACCAACCCCTGCTCGTCGCCCTCAACGAGATGGCGGGGTACGACCCACAGGTCGGCGCCACCTACCGAGACATCCTCGACGGGATCGCGGCCCGTCTAGGCGCCGTCATCCAAGAGGGTCAGGCCGACGGCTTCATCAGGAGCGAACTGTCGGCGGCAACTGCCGCGAGCGCCCTCACCTGGATGACCGAACGCACCTGCCAGCAGAACCTTCCGGGCCGGCCGGAATCCTACGACGCCGAGTTGGCCTCGACCCTGACCCAGCTCGTCTGGGGCTCGCTGTATCTCGAAGCTCCTTAGACGGCGACCAGATCGTCGGCATGGACGGCGGGACGCCGCATCTCAGCTGGCAGGTCAGAGGTCGAGCGACCGACCATCGTCGCCAATTCTGTTGCATCGTAAGCCACTACGCCACGGGCGACTACTGTGCCGTCCAGCCCACGCAATTCCACCACGTCGCCCCCGTGGAAGCGACCGGACACATCGGTGATCCCCGCCGGCAACAGCGAGCGGCGCTGCTTGACCACCGCGCGCACGGCACCGTCGTCGAGCATCAGCGCACCCGTCGACTCAGCGGCATACCTGACCCAGAATCGGCGTGAGGACATGCGTTCGGGTCGCGGCGCAAACACCGTTCCCACGGACGCATCGGCCAGTGCGGCGCCCGCGTCGGCCGCGGCGGCCAACAGCACCGGAACCCCGGCGTCAGCCGCCAGCAGGGCCGACGACAACTTCGACGCCATGCCCCCGGTGCCGAGACTGCTCCCACCGCCTGCGATGACGCCGTCCAGGTCACCGATGCCGGTCACCTCAGAGATGTAGCGCGCGTTGCCCTTACGGGGATCAGAATCGTAAAGGCCATCGATGTCCGAGAGCAGGACCAGCGCGTCGGCACCCACCAGGTGCGCGACCAGTGCCGACAGACGGTCATTGTCGCCGAAGCGGATCTCGTTGGTGGCGACGGTGTCATTCTCGTTGACGATCGCGACGGCGTGCAAAGCGCGCAGCCGATCCAAGGTGCGCTGAGCGTTGGTGTGTTGCACGCGCATGGAGATGTCGTGGGCACTCAGCAGGACCTGGCCGACCGTGCGATCGTAGCGGTCGAACGCGGCGCTCCATGCGTTCACCAACGCCACCTGCCCGACACTGGCCGCCGCCTGCTTGGTGGCGAGGTCGGTGGGCCGCCGCGAAAGTCGCAGCGGCTCAATGCCCGCCGCGATCGCACCCGACGACACGATCACGACGTCGGATCCCGCCGTCATGCGCGCCTGGATGGCGTCGGCCAGGGAGGCGAGCCTGCTGGCATCGAACACGCCCTTGGGCGTCGTCAAGGCGGTGGTACCGATCTTGACGACCACGCTGCGGGCCGTTCGGATGGCTTCGCGATGCGGGCTGGTCACGACTGCTCCTAGCTGGTGGAGTCGGGGTGTTCGCGACTTTCCCGTCGCTGCTTCCGGGCGATCTTTCGCTCGTCGGCCCTGACCCTGTCGTCCTGCTCCAGACGCAAGTCGGTACCGCGTCCCGACATCGTGACGTCAACGCCTGCCGGGGTCTGAGGCTCCCAGTCGAAGGTCATGTCGGCGATCGTGACGGCACAGCCGGGCTGTGCGCCCAGTTTGAGCAGTTGGTCCTCGACGCCGAGTCGAGCCAACCGATCGCCCAAATAGCCGACCGCCTCGTCGTTGGTGAAGTCGGTCTGGCCGATCCAACGTTCGGGGCGGGTACCGCGCACGACGAAGCCGCCCATTCCGTCGGGCGACACGGTGAAGCCACTCTCGTCGACCGGGATCGGCCGAATCACGGGACGCTTGGGGGCCGCAACGGGTTGCGTCTTGCGATAGGCCGCCACCATGTCCCACAGCGCGAACGTCAACGGCCGCAACCCGTCCCGGCTGACGGTGGAAATCTCGAAGACTGGCCAGCCGTATCGCTCGGCCACCTCTGCGCGGACGAAGTCGGCGAGCTCGCGCGCGTCAGGCACGTCAATCTTGTTGAGCACCACGGCACGTGGCCGTTCGGTGAGGTCGCCGAGCGATGAATCACCCTGCAATGTCGGGGTGTATGCGGCCAATTCGGCTTCCAGCGCGTCGATGTCGGAGATCGGATCGCGACCCGGGTCCATCGTCGCGCAATCAACCACGTGCACCAGAACGGCGCAACGTTCCACGTGACGCAGGAAGTCCAGACCGAGTCCGCGCCCCTCGGACGCGCCGGGAATCAGGCCGGGGACGTCGGCGACGGTGAAGGTGTTCTCCCCCGCCGAGACGACACCGAGATTCGGCACCAACGTGGTGAACGGATAGTCGGCGATCTTGGGCTTGGCAGCCGAAATCACCGATACGAGCGACGACTTGCCCGCTGACGGGAAGCCGACCAGGCCGACGTCGGCGACGGTCTTGAGTTCGAGGGTGAGATCGCGGGCTTGACCCTTTTCGCCGAGTAGCGCGAATCCCGGCGCCTTGCGAGCTCGCGAGGACAGGGCCGCGTTGCCTAGACCGCCGCGTCCACCGGCAGCGGCTTCGAATCGGGTACCTTCACCCGTCAGATCGGCGAGAAGACGCCCCTGCTCGTCGAGCACCACGGTGCCGTCGGGGACCCTCAGCTCGAGGTCGCCGCCGTTGGCGCCTTCCTTATTGTTGCCCATCCCCTGCTTGCCGGACGGGGCGTCGACATGCGGGTGAAAGTGGAAGTCGAGCAGTGTGTGAACCTGGGGATCGACGACGAGCACGATGCTGCCGCCGCTACCGCCGTTGCCGCCATCGGGCCCGCCGAGCGGCTTGAACTTCTCGCGGTGCACAGATGCGCAACCTCTGCCGCCGCTACCCGCACGCGCGTGAATGACGACGCGATCGACGAATCGAGCCACCGGAGGTCCTTTCCATGACGAAATCTACGTTTTGCTGAGCTTGTGCGAGAGCCGAGCTGCAAAACGTCGATCTCGACTTGGGGCTAGGCTTCCGGAGCCGCCCCGGCGGCGACATCGGCTCCCGCGCGTGCGGTGCGGACGATGTTGACCACCTTGCGCCCACGTTTGACGCCGAACAGCACGGCGCCGGGAGCGGTGGCGAACAGGGTGTCGTCACCGCCACGACCGACGTTGACGCCGGGGTGGAAGTGGGTGCCGCGCTGGCGGACGATGATCTCGCCGGCCTTGACGACCTGGCCACCGAATCGCTTGACGCCCAGGCGCTGTGAATTGGAATCGCGACCGTTGCGAGAGCTGGAAGCGCCCTTCTTGTGTGCCATTAGTTCGCTCCCTTGAGTTACTTGATGCCCGTGACCTTGACGACCGTCAACTTCTGACGGTGGCCCTGGCGCTTGTGATAGCCGGTCTTGTTCTTGAACTTGTGAATGCGGATCTTCGGGCCCTTGGTGTGCTCGAGCACCTCAGCGGTGACGGCAACCTTTTCTAGGTCCTTCGCCGCAGTGGTCACCGTTGCGCCGTCGACGACGAGCGCCACGGGCAGCGAAACGGAGTCGCCGGCCTCGAGCTCGAGCTTCTCGACCTTGACTATGTCACCGACCGCGACCTTGTACTGCTTGCCGCCGGTCTTGACGATTGCGTATGTCGCCATCGTTGTCGTCTTCCTCTGCTTCACTTGCGGGCGCGCGCCACCCGGGGGCTGCGAACGCGGATCTGGGATGCGGGGTCGGATGCCCCGCGTGTCACGGGCCCCGTCGTCAAGGGGCCTTCAGACAACTGTGCAAGGTTACGTGACCAGCGGGTAGAGGGTCAAACCGCGCCCTGTACCGCAGCGAGTCGGCCGTCATGCAACCGGCGGACCTGCGGGGCGGGCGGCCGCCCGACGACGCCGAGGACGGCCGGTTACGGCGACCAGCGGCTCGTCGTCGTCATCGTCGTCCTCATCATCGTCGTCATCATCGTCGTCCTCGTCATCAAGGTCGTCGTCCTCGTCGTCGAGGTCTTCGTCATCCTCGTCGTCGGCGTCGGCGTCGTCATCCTCGTCGTCGTCGTCGTCGATGACCTCGATGTCGTCGTCATCGTCGTCATCATCGTCATCGTCGTCGTCCGCGTCGAGGTCGGCGTCCTCGGAGTCATCGGCCTCCTCTGCAAGGACCTCCGCAACGGGCTCAGTCGCCGCCAATCCCTCGGATCCCTCAACGACGGCGTCGTCCTCGGAGACCTCGACATCGTCCTCGTCGCCTTCTTCGCGACCGGTGGCCGCGGCCATGGCCCGGAACATCGGGTGCTCGCCCGCAGCGTGCACGGGGACCTTAGCGACCTGCACCTCTTCTTCGGTCCGGCCGCCCTTCTTGCCGCGCTTGCTGCGACGACCGGTCCCCGGCTCGTTCTTGCGGCCCGCGGTGGAGTTGGAGTCCACGGGGTCGCCGTGCAGCATGATGCCGCGCCCTGCGCAGTGCGAACAGGTAGTCGAGAACGCCTCGATGAGCCCGGTGCCCAGCTTCTTGCGGGTCAACTGCACCAGCCCCAGTGACGTCACCTCGGACACCTGGTGGCGAGTACGGTCCCGCGCGAGGGCTTCGGTCAGGCGTCGAAGCACTAGATCGCGATTGGACTCCAACACCATGTCGATGAAGTCGATGACGATGATGCCGCCGATGTCGCGCAACCGAAGCTGGCGGACCGTTTCCTCCGCAGCCTCGAGGTTGTTGCGGGTGACGGTCTGCTCGAGGTTGCCGCCCGAACCGGTGAACTTTCCGGTGTTGACGTCGACGACGGTCATCGCCTCGGTCCGATCGATGACCAACGTGCCGCCCGAGGGCAGCCACACCTTGCGATCCATCGCCTTGGTCAACTGCTCGTCGATTCGGTGCACGGCGAACACGTCGGGTCCATCGGTGGCGGCAGGCTCGTACTTGCTCATGCGCGGAAGGAGTTCCGGTGCCACCGTGGTCACGTAGTCGCTGATGGTGTTCCACGCGTCGTCACCGGAGACGATGAGGCCGTTGAAGTCCTCGTTGAACAGGTCGCGGATGACCTTCACCAGCACGTCGGGCTCTTCGTACAACGCCATCGCGGCGCCAGCGGCCTTGGCGGCGATCTCCGCGCCCTTGGCATCGATCTCGTTCCACCGCTCCTGCAACCGGTTGACGTCGGTGCGGATGTCGTCTTCCTTGACGCCCTCGGAGGCAGTGCGGATGATCACGCCCGCATCGGCAGGAACGACCTCGCGAAGGATCTCCTTCAGGCGTTGACGTTCGGTGTCCGGCAACTTGCGGCTGATGCCGGTCGACGACGCACCCGGCACGTACACCAGGTAGCGACCGGCCAACGAGATCTGCGTGGTAAGGCGGGCACCCTTGTGGCCGACCGGGTCCTTGCTGACCTGCACGACGACGTAGTCGCCGGGCTTGAGGGCCTGCTCGATCTTGCGCTGGGCACCGCCGAGTCCGGCGGCCTCCCAGTTCACCTCGCCGGCGTAGAGCACGCCGTTGCGACCGCGGCCGATGTCGACGAACGCCGCCTCCATGGAGGGCAGCACGTTCTGCACGATGCCGAGGTAGACGTTCCCGACCAGCGACGCCGACGCGGCACTCGTCACGAAGTGCTCGACGAGCACGCCGTCCTCCAGCACGGCGATCTGCGTGTAGCGGTCGCCCTCGTGCGGCGGTTCGCTGCGCACCTTGTCGCGGATCACCATCATCCGCTGAACGGCTTCGCGTCGAGCCAGGAACTCGGCCTCGCTCAGGATGGGTGGGCGACGCCGGCCTGCGTCCCGACCGTCGCGGCGGCGCTGACGCTTGGCCTCCAGCCGGGTCGAACCGGCGATGCCCTGAATCTCGTTGTTGTCCTTGGCAGGCTTCGCGGCCCGCGGCTGGCGCTCGTGGACGACGGTGTTCGGGGGGTCGTCGGGCGAGCTGGGATCGTTGCCCTCACCTCCGCCGGTCTTCCGGCGGCGGCGGCGCCGGCGCCGACGGCTAGCCCCGTCCCCACCCGCGTTCTCCTCATCGGAGCCGTCGTCGTCGCCATCCTCGTCCTCGTCCTCGTCGCCGGAGGCGTCGTCCGATTCGCCCTGATCGGCCGCGTCATTCTCGCCGTCCTCGTCGCCACCTGATTCACCGCGACCACGTCCGCGCCCTCGACGACCGCGGCGACGGCGGCGGTTCGCGGGGCGATCGCCGTTCTCGTCATCGGCGTCTCCGGACGCGTCGTCTTCCTCTTCGGCCTCGTCGTCCTCATCCTCGTCCTCGTCATCGGCGACGGGTTTGGGAGAGACGGGTTTCGGAGGGACGAACGCCACGGGCTGCGGGGCGACGAAGAGCGGCATGTAGGCCGCGGGTGCGGAACTCGCGGGAAGCGGTTCCGGCACCGGCGGCGGCTCCGGGTCGACCTCGAGGGGCTGCGCAGCCTCCGGGACGGTGGCCGCGACGCCCTCGGTGAAGAGGCTGGCGCGCTCGCCGCTCAGCTGAGCTGGCGGTGACTCCTCGCGCCGAGTTTCTTCTGATAGGTCGAATGGGGCGGCAATATCACGGTCAGCCACGTACTCTCCTCAAGCCCCCGGGCGCGTCGTGTTGACGCGGCCACGCGAGGGCTTTCGCTATGGACCCGTGGAACTCTTCCCGGGCTTGTCATGGTCTCGCTCCGAGCGGCTCATGACGAACCCTCAGTGCCTGGCTGAATGACGGCTGAACGCCGCGCCGCACACGGAATGTGTCCTAGGTGGTCGCGCTCGTCCAAGTCTTCATCCGGGTGTCCCACTCCGTTATGAAGCAGGTCACCCTGGGCCAGTATCCCACATCACGGCGCGGATTCCGACGAGGTGCCGCATCAGGCCCTGGAGACAGCTAACGGCCGGGGAACCAGAGTTCGATCTCGCGGACCGCCGAATCGGGCGAATCCGAGCCGTGCACCAGGTTGTCCTGGGTGACCAGAGCCAGGTCACCGCGGATGGTGCCCGGCGCGGCCTTCTCGACGGGATCGGTCCCACCGGCGATCTGACGGAACGCCGCAACGGCCCGGGGACCCTCGACGATGAGCGCCACGACCGGGCCCGAGGTGATGAACTCGAGCAACGACGGAAAAAAGGGCTTGCCCTCGTGCTCGGCGTAGTGCTGCCGGGCCAGATCCTCGCTGACGTCCTTGAGTTCCAGGGCCGCGAGCGACAGGCCCTTGCGTTCGATTCGGCTGAGAATCTCCCCCACGAGGAGGCGCTTCACACCGTCGGGCTTGACCAACACCAGCGTCCGCTCAGTCACGGCGTCGAAGCCTACCCGTCAGTAGGCGGGCGCTGCTGACCGGGCAGCAGACCGCGGTCCTGACGCCGCTTCACCTCGGCTCGCAGGTAGGCGATCAACAACCACACGGCGGCGAAGACCACGCCGATGAAGCCGATGGCGGCGTGGATGAACACGCCGCCGATCAGCAAAACCTGAGCGGCCAGATTCGCCTTCAGTGCCCAGGGCTTGCCCTGCATGCCCGTCAGCAGAATCAGCACGCCGGTCATCCCGAGCAGGAAGCCGCCGCTGACCCACGTCAGCCCACCGTGAGAGAACGAAACTACCGGCAGCGCAAGGAGAACCACGATCGCTTCCAGAATGAGCGTGCCCGCCATCACGCCGCGGAAGCTCTTCCACGGGTCCGGACCCACCGGCTGCTGTTCCATCGGCTCGCTCACGAGGGATCCCTTCCGAAGAGAGTGCGCGCCGCTCCCGCGGTGAACACCGACCCCGTGATGACTACCCCGCTGCCCGAGAAACCGTCGGGGAAGGCTCCGGAGTCGTGTGAATCAACACCGCGTTCAGCCAACGCGATGGCCGACTCGATGGCGTCGGGCAAGGTCTGTGCCGTGATCACCCGGTCGGGGCCGAAGTGTTCCTCTGCCCGCATCGCCAGACCCTCGACGTCCATGGCACGCGGCGAGCCGTTGTTCGTCACCACCACCTGATCGAAGGCCGGTTCGAGGGCGGCCAGGATGCCGTCGACGTCCTTGTCGCCCATCACCGAGACGACGCCTACCAGGTGCCGGAAGTCGAACTCGTCGGCCAGGGCCTGGGTGAGCACCGCCGCGCCCGCCGGGTTGTGTGCCGCATCGATGAACACCGTCGGCGCGCTGCGCATGCGTTCCAACCGGCCGGGACTGGCCGCCGCCGCGAAGCCTGCGCGCACCGCGTCCGCGTCGAGCTGACGGTCCGCACCCGCGCCGAAGAACGCCTCGACCGCAGCGAGCGCGACGAGCGCGTTGTGCGCCTGGTGCTCGCCGTGCAGCGGCAGGAACACCTCGGGATAGACGCCTCCGAGCCCCTGCAGCTCGAGAAGCTGCCCGCCGATGGCGACCTGACGCCGCAAGACCGCAAACTCCGACCCTTCCCGGGCCACCGCGGCGTCCGCCCGAATCGCCTCCGCCAGAATGACTTCCATTGCCTCGGGCGCCTGTTGGCCGATGATCACGACGGTGTCGGTGC
Source organism: Mycolicibacterium hodleri (assembly GCF_006439015.1). Classification (GTDB taxonomy): domain Bacteria; phylum Actinomycetota; class Actinomycetes; order Mycobacteriales; family Mycobacteriaceae; genus Mycobacterium; species Mycobacterium hodleri_A. The sequence continues at coordinate 1,069,911 of NZ_RCZG01000001.1, forward strand.
CTGTCCCCAGCCCCTCGGGGTCATCCGCCCGCTTGACGATGATGCCTGCCTTCTCGCCGGCGATCTCGGCGATGGTGTCGCCGAGGTACTCGGTGTGGTCGACGCCGATCGGCGTGATGACTGCGACGGGCGCGTCGACGACGTTGGTGGCATCCCACCGGCCACCCATGCCGACCTCGACCACCGCCACGTCGACCGGAGCATCCGCGAACGCCGCGAACGCCATCGCGGTGACGACCTCGAACTTGCTCATCCGAGGGCCGCCCGCCTCCTCGGACTGCTTGTCGACGAGCTCGACGAACGGCTCGAGTTCGCGGTAGGTGTCCACGTACCGCGCCGGGGTGATCGGCTGACCGTCGATGGAAATGCGTTCCACCGCAGACTGCAGGTGGGGGCTCGTGGTGCGACCGGTGCGACGATGCAGGGCGATAAGGAGCGCATCGATGATCCGCGCCACCGACGTCTTCCCGTTTGTGCCTGCGACGTGGATGCTCGGGTACGCACGCTGAGGTGAGCCCAGCAGCTCCATCAACGCAACGATGCGCGTCGTGCTCGGCTCGAGCTTGGTCTCGGGCCAACGCTGATCCAGCAGGTGCTCGACCTGCAGGAGCGATGCGATCTCGTCGGGCGTGGGGTCTGGTCTGCTCAGGTCGGGGTTGGTCATGCGAGCCCGGCCAGGCGGGCCGTGATCCGCTCCACCTCTTCGCCTGCGATCTGCTGACGGCCCCGGATCTTGCCGACGACGGCGTCGGGCGCCTTGGCCAGGAACTCGTCGTTGCCCAATTTCGCGGCGGTCTGAGTCAGTTCCTTCTTGGCGGCGGCCAGATCCTTCTCGAGCCTTCGCCGCTCGGCCGCGACGTCAACCGTGCCCGAGGTGTCGAGCTCCACCAGCACGGTGCCACGCGAGAGCCGCACCTCGACGGCCGCCGACGGCGTGAAGCCGTCGGCGGGTTCGGTGAGCCAGGCCAACGACGTGACGGCGGCGACCTGGGTGCTCACATCCGCCTCGGCGATTCCGATCAGTCGCGCGGGGACTCGCTGCCGGTCGTTGAGTCCCTGATCGCTGCGGAATCGACGGACTTCGGTGACGAGCTTCTGCATGTCAGCGATCCGGCTGCCGGCAAGCGCGTCCAGGGCGATCCCGGAGGGCTCCGGCCAGTTCGCGATCACCAACGACTCACGACCGGGCCCATCCCCCACCAATGCCTTCCACAGCGTTTCCGTGACGAAAGGCATCACCGGATGCAGCAGCTTGAGCAGGCTGTCGAGAACTGCAGCCAAGACGGCGTTGGTGGGCCCGTCGGGCTGGTCGGCGAGTTGCACCTTGGCCAGCTCGAGGTACCAGTCGCAGAACTCGTCCCAGGCGAAGTGGTACAAGGATTCGCACGCCCGGCTGAACTCGTAGCCGTCGAACGCCGAATCGACTTCGGCGCGAACCTCTTCCAGCCTGCCGAGGATCCAGCGGTCGGCATCCGTGAGGGCGTCGGCACCGGGAACTGGCGCAGGGGACGCCCCGTTCATCAACGCGAACTTGGTGGCGTTGAACAACTTGGTCGCGAAGTTCCGCGACGCGCGGGCGTAGTCCTCGCCGATGGACATGTCGCCCCCGGGGTTGGCGCCGCGGGCCAGCGTGAACCGCAGCGCGTCGGCGCCGAACGCGTCGACCCAGTCCAGCGGGTCGATGCCGTTGCCCTTGGACTTGCTCATCTTGCGGCCGAACTCGTCGCGGATGAGGCCGTGAAGGAAGACATTCTCGAAGGGCACTTGCGGGCCGCGGGTGCCACCGCCCGTGATGGCGTCGTCGCCGCCGACGAAGGTGCCGAACATCATCATCCGGGCCACCCAGAAGAACAGGATGTCGTATCCAGTGACGAGAACAGTGGTGGGATAGAACTTCTCGAGTTCGGGTGTGCGATCGGGCCAACCCATGGTGGAGAACGGCCACAGCGCCGACGAGAACCAAGTATCCAGCACGTCGGGATCCTGCTGCCAGCCCTCAGGCGGGGTCTCGTCCGGCCCGACGCAGACCTTCTCGCCGTTCGGGCCGTGCCAGATGGGGATGCGGTGACCCCACCACAACTGGCGCGAAATACACCAGTCGTGCATGTTGTCGACCCAGGCGAACCAGCGCGGTTCCAGGCTGGCGGGGTGGATCACGGTGTCGCCGTTGCGCACTGCATCACCCGCGGCGGTCGCCATCGACGAGACGTTGACCCACCACTGCAGGGACAGCCTTGGCTCAATCGGTTCGCCGCTGCGTTCGGAGTGGCCGACGCTGTGCACATAGGGCCGCTTCTCCTCGACGACCCGGCCCTCGGCCGCGAGCGCTTCCCGCACGGCCACGCGCGCCGCGAAGCGGTCCATTCCGTCGAACCTTGTTCCGGTACCGGCGATGCGCCCCTTGCCATCCATGATCGACGGCATCGGCAAGTTGTGTCGCACACCGATCTCGAAGTCGTTCGGATCGTGCGCGGGCGTGACCTTGACTGCGCCAGTGCCGAATTCGGGGTCGACGTGCGCATCCGCAACGATGATGATCTGCGTGTCGAGGAACGGATGGGGCAGGGTCTGGCCGACCAGCGCTCGATACCGGTCGTCGTCCGGATGCACGGCGATCGCGGTATCGCCCAGCATCGTCTCGACACGCGTGGTGGCAACCACCAGGTGCGGCTGCGCATCGTCCATGGAGCCGTAGCGGAAGGAGACCAGCTCGCCCTCGACGTCCTCGTACTTCACCTCGAGGTCCGAGATGGCGGTTTCGAGGACCGGCGACCAGTTGACCAACCGCTCGGCCTGATAGATCAGGTCGGCGTCGTAGAGCCGTTTGAAGATCGTCCGCACCGCGCGCGACAGCCCGTCGTCCATGGTGAAGCGGTCCCGGCTCCAATCGACGCCGTCACCGATTCGGCGCATCTGCGCGCCGATGGTGCCGCCGGACTCGCGCTTCCATTCCCACACCTTGTCGATGAACGACTCGCGGCCGAAGTCTTCCTTCGTCTTGCCGTCCGCGGCCAGCTGCTTCTCCACCACGCTCTGGGTGGCGATACCGGCATGGTCCATGCCAGGCAACCACAGCACCTCGTAGCCCTGCATGCGCTTGCGCCGGGTCAGTGCGTCCATCAGCGTGTGGTCGAGAGCATGGCCCATGTGCAGGCTGCCGGTCACGTTCGGCGGCGGTAGCACGATCGAGTAAGGCGGCTTTCCGCTCGTTGGGTCGGCGGTGAAGTAGCCCGCATCAACCCAGCCCTGGTACAGCTCGGTCTCTACCGCGGCCGGATCCCACGACTTGGGTAGGGACTGCACCCCTGGGCTATCTGCGGATTTCGGGCTGACGGTCACCTCGACAGTCTATGAACTCCTCCCGAGCAGTCGTAAAAGCCCCCGACGCGCCCGGTATTCGAGCACCTTTGCGTCTGCTCGCGGTTCTACTTCTGCTTGCCGCCCAGCAGACCGCCGAGAATGTCACCGAGTCCGCCGCCACCCTGCCCGCCGCCGAGCACGCTGCCCAGGATGCTGCCAAGCGGGTTGTTGTTGCCGCCTCCACCACCACCGGCAGCGCCAGTGAGAATGCTGCCGAGGATGTCGCCGATGCCGCCGCCGGAGGCCGCCTGCGGCTGGGGTTCGGCGGGCGCGGCCGGAGCCGAGCCCTTCGTCAGCTGCTTGCCGATGTAGGCCAGCACGATCGGCGCGAGGATCGGCAGCAGCTTCTTGATCAGGTCGCTGTTGCCTGCGCCGCCGCCCGAAAGCGCTGCAGCAACCTGCCCGGTGTCGTTGCCACCGAAGATCTTGGAGATCGCCTTGGACCCGTCGGCCTCGTCGACCTGCTCGACGCTGACTCCACCATCGAGCAGGCCGCTGGCGGCGTGATTGCAGGCCGCATGCTCGATGGTGGACGCGTGACCCGGATCTTGCGCGTTCTGTTGCATGCCCCCGAGAAGAAGCGGGACCAGCGTCTGGATCGCGCTGTTCACCTCGCCTTCATCGGCGCCAAGCTTGCTGGCAATCTGTTGCGTCGGTATCTCGTTGAGGAGTTCGTCGAGACCAGCCATGACCTGTCCACCTTCACCGTTGAATGTGCTTTTCGCGAAGTCGACCCTAGCCCCAACGACCTGTGGCTACAGCCGTTCGGTCTCCATCGTCACGCCCGCGTCAGGGAACCGAGCCAGCAGCGCGTCGCCCATCGCCGCGGCCGGCGTCAGCACGCCGCGGAGATCGGAGAGGGCGTCGCGGTCGAGTGCGAGGGCAAGCCCGCTCTCCCCCAACAACACAGACGTCGCCTTGTATCCGGGGTCACCCTGCTGTGCCATCGTCGCCCGGTACCGAGCACCGCCGGACGTCGTGGTGTAGGTCTCCACCCGGTAATGACCGTTCGCGCGGGCCTGTTCGTTCGGGCCGGTTCCCGGCTTCGGGAGGACGCGCTCGACCAGGCCGCGAGGTAGCTTGTCGAAGTACCGGCCACCGAGGCCCAGGACGGCGGCATTGACCGCCGTGCCCAGCGCCGCCGCGACGGGTGCCACCACCGACGAGCCGACACTCATGTTCTCGGCGTACCGAAACGTGCGGCCGTAGGACCAGTCGAGCAACGCGTTGCTGCGCCGCACGATTCGCGCATTCGGCGCGCCCATCGCGAACGCCCCGGTCCAGATGCCGTCGAGTTCGGGGGCGATGTCGCGGCCGCGACGCCACGGAGTGTCGGACTGGTGGCCGAACTCGGGTTCGGCGGCGCGGTCCGTCGTCAGCGTGTAGGGATCGTTGATCGCCCGCCGCGCGTCGGCATCGGCCGACGAGGTCCGCATGAACTCCACCATCGAGGCGGCGGTGCCACCAGAGACTCCACCCGCGAAGCCGCGGAGGACGAAGTTCGTCTCTCCGAGGTCGCCCGCGCCGTCGGCGAGCGCCCGCTTATAAAGCGCGTACACCGTGAGATCTGAAGGGATGGAGTCGAATCCGCAGGAATGGACGATGCGCGCGCCATTGTCGGCGGCCTGCTTGTGGAAGAGGTCGATGCTCTCGCGGATGAACAGCGTCTCGCCCGAGAGATCTGCGTAGTCGGTACCCGCCGCCGCACACGCGGCCACTACCGGCATCCCGTACTTGGTGTAGGGGCCGACGGTGGTGATGATGACCCGAGCGCGAGCCGCCATGTCATTGATGGTCGACGGCGAGGTGGCATCGGCCTCGATGAGCGACCACGACTGGCCTGCCTCGCCCAGTGTCTCCCGTACCGCGAGCAGCTTCTGCGTCGAACGTCCGGCGAGGGCGATGCGGGCATGTCCGCCTGCGGCGGCCAGGTGCTGGGCCGTCAACTTTCCGGCGAAGCCGGTCGCCCCATAGAGCACGATGTCGAATTCCCGCTGCGTTTCGGTCATTGACCCAAGCTACCGGTGGGTCACCCGAGAATTTCGGGGAGTTCGGCGTCTTCGCCGAGCAGATGACGCCCTAGGAACGCTAGGACCACCTCGTACCAGATCTTTGCGTGCTGCGGTGCCAGCACCCAGTGGCCCTCGGTCGGGAAGTACAGGAACTGGTGCGGGCTGGTGCCGTCGTCGGCAGCGGGTAGCGCGGACTGGGTCAGGAGGTCGAACCAGAGTCGCAGCCCTTCGCCGATCGGGACCCGGTAGTCCTTGTCACCGTGAATGACGAGCGTCGGGGTGCTGATCTCGCCTACGGACCGGTGCGGAGAGTTCAGCTCGGCCATCTCCGTCGTCATCTCGCGGGCCCACCAGTAGCCGCCGTCGGTGGTCGGCCCGAACTGGTCGAGCGCCCACAGGCTGGCGTGGGTGACGATCGCGTCGAAACGATCGGTGTGGCCGGCAATCCAGTTGGCCATGTAACCGCCGAACGATCCGCCCATCGCCGCGGTCCGCGTCTCGTCGATTCGCGGATGCCTCAGCGCCTCGTCGGTGGCAGCCATCAGATCGGTATAGGGTGCGAATCCCCATGAACCCCAGCCTCGTTGGATGAAATCCTGGCCGTATCCGGTGGACAGTGCCGGATCGGGCATCAGCACCGCGTAGCCGCGCTCCGCCAACAGCCACGGATTCCAGCGCCAGTGCCAAGTATTCCAACTCGCGAGTGGGCCACCGTGAATCCACAGCACCAACGGCGCCGGTTCGTCCCCTTCGGGCAGCACCAGCCACGAACGCACAGGACTGCCGTCCTCCGCAACGGCGTCCATCTCGATCAACTCGCCTGGGAGGGCTGGCATGTCGAGGCAGGGCAGCGGCAGCACGACACCGTTTGGGTCGATGCGCACGGGGTGCGGTTGCGACGCGTAGGAACTGCGCACCGCATAGACGACGCCGCCCGGCGCGGGGCACACGTTCACGTAGGTGAAGTCGTCGTGGGTCAGTCGGGTGACCGAGGAGTCGGCGGGGTCCACGGCGAAGATCGGGCCGCGACCCCGCTCGTCGGCCGTGACGATCAGCCGCGAACCGTCTGCAGCCCAGGCAACGGAGGTGGGCCATCGGTCCCAGTCGGTCGCTACCTCGTTGAATTCTTCACCGAAACGCAGGTAGCACAACGTGATCCGCGGCGCCATCTTCGGCGTCGAGTGAACCTCGCGGATGAAGGCCACCGCCGAGCCGTCCGGTGAGATTGCGGGGGATCCGAGATCGGCGATCGGGTCGTCTGCGATCGTCGTGCGCTCGCCGGTGGCGACGTCGACGCGGACCAACGTCTGGCGGAGCGACGCGACGGGACCGGCCACCGCCCAGGACGACACGGCGAACCGGCCGTCCGCGCTGACGTCGATTCCCGCGTCGCGAAGGCCCTGCCCGGGGTGGGGTGTGAGATCGCGGGTGGCTGGACCGCCCCCGGCACTGCTCACCTCGATGAGATGGGGCTGCGCGGGGCCGATGTCGTGATCCCAGTGGCGCACCGGGTATCCCGTGTGCAGCAGGGCCGAGACCTTGTTGTCCTTGCGCAGAGCACGCACTCGCTCGTCGTCCTCGACGCTACGAGCCGACGGCATCAGGGAAGTGGTGACCAGCGTGACGTCGGCGTCGCGTGCGGCATGAACGGCATCGATCCCGCCAGAGAGTTCGAGGACGGCCGCAGCCTCTCCTCCCGCGGCTGGAAGCCGCCACAGCGACGCCGTCGGTTCGTCCTCTCCGTCGGATCCGGGGACGTCGCGGATGGCGACGAAGAGCAGGTCCCCGCCGGCGGCGAACACCGGGGATGACTCCCCCTTGGCGCCACGGGTGAGCCGACGGGCAGGTCGCTCCCCCGTGACGTCGAGTTCCCATACGGCGGTGACGAACTCGGTCCGCTTGTCGTTGAGCTCGCTGATCGTCGTCACCGCACGGGAGCCGTCGGGCGACACCGCGAGTCCCGACGCTCGAGGTAGGGCCAGGAAGACATCGAGGTCTGCGAAGGGTTTTGGGACAGAAGAATTCGTCACGATGCTCCATTGGATTGCAGCCACGCCACGACGCGATCGCGGTATGGAGTGATGCCCTTGTAGTCGGCGATGTCCTCGGGTAGTTCGGCGAGCACCGCCGCGGTACGCAGGCGCCACGGCTCGACGGTGACGAGGTCGCATAGCGGCAGCATGTAGGTGCGGATCAGGAAGCAGATGGCACCGGACTCCGGCAGCCTGATCAGATGTTGCGCCTCCACCCGCAGGTGGATCAGGCGGCCGAACGCCTCGTCGTCGACCGTTGACGCCAGCGTGCGATCGGGCGCCCATTCCGGGTAGCGCTCCGTCGAGAGGTCGAGGCGGCGACCGATCGCCATCGACCAGTTGGTCCGCCGGAAGACTCCGCCCGGTTGCAGTCGCAGGATGAAGTCTCGCGCGCGGGTGATGACGCCGCTCTCGCGGAGGCGCGGTACCGGTCCGTGAATCTCGAGGAACTCCATGCCGACGTCGAAGCCGAACGACCAGCCGGCCGCGAACGTAACCACGCCTGCATCAGCGAACAATTCGCCGTCACGCTGATCCAGGAGGACGATGTCCTCCTGGATCTGCCCCGCGATGTAGGCCAGTGGGTCGACGGGCAACGTGGCCTCATCGCCGAATACGAAGTCGCGGACCACGCCCAGACGGTAGTTGCGCCAACGCCATTCGGTGCCACCACCGGTCAGCGACATAGTATCCGGGTACGAAGTGGCCAACTCACGCATCAGGGTGAGCATGGTGTCCCAGCCCGCGGACCTCATGTGCGGCAGGACGGTGTGGCGGGTGGGGTCAGCGGCGAGGATTTCGGCGCGCTCGACCAACTCGGCTTCGTACTCGCTGTCGACGTCGACCACTCGGCTTCCCCACTGGCCGGCCAGGGTCACCACCGCGGTGCTTGCCGGTTCGAGGTTGGTGCTGTACCGATAGCTGTCGGCCGGGAACGGAAAGGGGAAGGTGGCGAACAGGTCTGGTGCGGACGACGTCACAGAGCCAACTCCAGTCGGTCTCCGGCCGCCCTGGATACGCAGCACATCAGGGACTCCCCCGTCGCTTGCTCCTGCTCGCTCAGGTACAGGTCCCGGTGCCGTATCTCACCTGCCGTCACCGTGATCCGGCATTCGCCGCACACTCCCTGCCTGCACAGGTTGGGGACGTCGTGGCCGCGCGCCTGCAACGCCTCGAGCAACGAAACGCCGGATTCGACGGTAAAGCTGTCGCCGGTCGTACTCAGGTGCACCTCGAACGGCTCACCGGGGTCGAACGCCTCCGTCCCGAAGTGCTCCACGTGCACGCGACTGGGTGGCCAGCCCAGTTCGGCCGCCCGTGTGGTGACTTCGTCCATGAAGGAGGTGGGACCGCAGACGTAGGCATGCGTCCCCAGCGGTTGGCGAGCCAACGCTCGATCGAGCGCCCTCGCGAAGGCCGCCCGGTCGGTGACGACCGTAGCGTCGTCCGCGAGCGCGTCGACGTCGTCGACGTGCGCCCCGCGTCCCTCTCGGTGGACGTAGAGCAGTTCGACCGGTCGGCCCCATCGACGAGCGCTGCGCAAGTGAGACACCATCGGCGTGATCCCGATGCCTGCCGCCACCAAGAGGTGTCGGCTCGCCCGCAGTACGGGTGCGAAGGCGCTGCGGGGCTCACGGGCGAAAATGGGGTCACCCACCCGGAGTTCGCCGTGGATCCAACGGGAACCACCGGATCCTTCTGCACACCGTAGGACCGAGATGGCGTAGGTCGTCGGCGCAATGCCGTCTCCGGTCAGGGAGTACGCGTTGACGACCGGTCCGCACTCGACGACGAGGTGACTGCCAGGCGTGAACGACGGCAGCGGTGCGCCGTCGCCGCGGGCCAGCGTCAGCGCTCGGATACCGGGAACTCGATCGTCGATGGCGATCACCACCAGTTCGAGGGCGCTCACGTCATGACCCCGAGGTGTGCCCCGATCCGACGCGAGACGTGAGCGTGGACGACGAGACTGCGACCGCACCCGACGCACGCGACCACACCCTCGATTTCCACGACGGCACGCGTCACTGCGCGACAGTGTGCACAGTGCACGTCGCGGTCCACGACGTCGGTACTGGCCACGGTGATCTCGTCGTCGCCCACGTGGTGCCGCACCGCACGAGCCCTCAGCCGCAGGCAGGCGTCTGCGGGTCCCGCGATCATCAACCGCCATCCGACGAGCGCGGTGGCCAGGTCCGCGGTGAGCGCATCCCGTGCCGCCACGTCGTCGGAGACTCGATGAACGCGGGGGGCAGCACCGGGGTGAACGGCGTCTATTTGCGCGATCCATCCAGCGGCGATCTCGGCGGCGTCATCCGCGTGGGGATCCCCGCCACCAAAGGCGATCACCGTCCAGTACCGGCCGGACAGATCCGCGTCGGGACGAGTGCGGGCGAGGGCCCAGGTGGGCACGCTCGTGAACTCGATTGCAGGTCTCATGAGGAATCTACGTCGAGGAAACCACAGATCTTCCGGCGATGGCGACGACGAGAGCGTCCAAGGTCGTTACCTGGCACGACCCGACCGCCACGACGGCCACCGGCCTGTCGATGGCAGGGATCGACTACCTACGCGCCATGGTCGACGGCGCCCTACCGCCGCCGCCACCGAGCTCCGGAATGATGTCGTCTGCCGAACCCCGGTCGTCACGGACGCTTCCGGTGCCATCGTCGCGACTGCATCGAGCACCCTGCTGGTGTTCGACCTCTGAACCTCCGACCGCTAGTTTCATGGAGTGAGCCGCTTCCTCGTCATCGGCGCAGGCATCGCGGGACTGGCGACCGCGGTGGCACTACAACGCCTCGGCCATCATGTGACCGTCGTCGAAGAACGTGTCGAGACCTCGTCCGGCGCGGCAATCACCATCTGGCCCAACGCCTTGGCCGCCCTCGACTCGTTCGGTATCGGTGATGCCGTCCGCGAGTCCGGGGGCCGGGTGGCTAGTGGCGCCCTGCGATGGTCTGACGGCTCGTGGCTCCGCCGCCCGTCACCCGACCGGATCGTGGCAGCGCTCGGTGAACCACTGGTGGTCGTGCGCCGCTCGGTGTTGACGGGCGTGCTGACCGACGCACTACACGAGCGGACCATCGAATCCGGTGTGGCGGCAACCGAACTCGTCGTGAATGCATCCGGCGTACGCGTGACGCTGTCAGACGGCACCACTCGCGGGGCGGATGCGGTCATCGGCGCCGACGGGGTCGGCTCCATGGTGGCGCGACACCTGAACGGCACGCTGCAGTACCGTTACGCCGGCTACACTGCATGGCGCGGAGTCGCCGAGTATGCGCTGGATCCCGATCTCGCCGGCGAAACCGTCGGCACCGGAACCGAATTCGGCCACGTACCACTTGGTCCGGAGCACACCTACTGGTTCGGCACCGAGCGTCGACCCGAGGGCACCGCATCCCCCGACGGCGAACTGGTGCACCTCGGCAAGAAGTACGGCAAGTGGGCCGACCCCGTGCCCTCCATCCTTGCCGCCACCGACCCGGTCGACGTGCTTCGCAATGACCTCTACGACCGCGAGGGCGCTCGGCAGTGGTCGCGCGGCCCAGTCGTCCTGGTCGGCGATGCCGCGCACCCGATGCGGCCGCATCTCGGCCAGGGCGGCTGCCAGGGGTTGGAGGACGCCGCCGCGCTGGCGCACTGCGTCGGCGCGGGTGCGGACCTCTCTGCTGCGTTCGCGCGGTTCGCGGCGTTCCGCAAACCCAGAGCGCAGAGGCTGGCCAGGGAATCCCGGCTGGTGGGGAGCGTCGTGAACGTTCGACCTGCACTCCTCGGCGCGGCGGCGATGCGCGCTTCCGCGCTGGTGCCGGACATCCTGTTGACTCGCCACCTGGCCTCGGTGGCCGGGCGGTCGGCCTTCGCCCTTCCAGGCGCGCCGTGATGGTCAGCCCCGGCCGGCGCCACAGATGCTGGCTACGATTGGGGCACCGACCCGGACGGCAATGACGTCAGCGCTGAGCGGCCCGGGCACCGAACGGAGCCAGCAGGGCCGTGCACATCTGGCGGGGGTTGATGAAGCCGAGCAGCCCCTTGGTCGGCATTGCTGCGCAACCCGTCGGAGCCTGAGCGGGCGTAACCGACGACACGTTCCAGATCGTCGGGCTGTTGCCCTTGGAGCCGCAGGTAGGCCATGCGCCCGGGCCCTGGCTGGCCAGCACGTTCTCAGCCACGCGAATCTGCTCCGCCCGCGAGGCCGTCGCGGGTGATCCGACACCACCATTCGCGGACCAGGTGGCCTGCTTGAACTGAAGGCCGCCGTACTGGCCGTTGCCGGTGTTGGCGGCCCAGTTGCCGCCCGCCTCGCACTGGGCGACGGCGTCCCAGTTCATCGAGTCCGCGTGAGCGGTGCCTGCGGACATCCCGGTGGACAGGGCCATCGCCACGATGGCGAAGGCGCCGGCCAGCACGACCAGCTTGAGGCTGGTGGCGACTGTCTTGTGAAATCCGTTGAGCTGCATGATTGCGGTCCTTCCCCGACCGTTCGACACGAGGACCGCGGCAAGGTGGAGCGTGCTGCTGTGTGCGTTATTGACGCGGTCAACCAGTAATTCGTGTGACCGAGTTCACGTGTTACACAAGCGACGAAAGTTCTTTATCGGGGCGTGATGGAATTCAGAGAATGCTGAGGTAGATGGGACAAAAGAGAAAACGGCGCCGGGCGTGTCGCCCAGCGCCGCTCTCGCACAACCGTGTGCGGAGACTATCCCCGCCGGCCGCAGACGGGCCAGGCACCGATGCCCTGGCTCCTCAGGACGTTGTTGGCGACCCGGATCTGCTCGTCACGGCTCGCATGGTGGGGCGATCCGCTGCCGCCATTGGCACGCCACGTGCCCATCGTGAACTGCAGGCCACCGTAGTAGCCGTTGCCCGTGGCCGTACCCCAGTTGCCACCCGACTCGCAGGCAGCGACGGCGTCCCAGTTCACGCCACTGTCGGCATTCGCGGTACCGGCGCCGATCAACATGGAAGCCATCGGGGCCACGGCAAGTGCCCCAGCGAAGGTGGCCAGACCAAACGTCTTGCGGAGGTTCTTCAACTTCTATCCTTTCGCCAAGCGCGCACCAAGGACACCCGCACACAGGCGGGTACACGTCGCCTGTCAGACAGGCGGAAGGGTTGGGCCGTGCCGTCTCGGTCGGGCACGGCAGTGGGCGGCGAGACTGCCACGCCGGGCGTTACGCCCAGCGGCAGCGGTGGCGCCGGATCCATCCCGCGCCAACGGCCGCCCCACTCACACGCAGGTTCGTGGTTTTGAAATTATTCGCTCCGGTTATGGAGACATTTGGAAGGTACAAACGTTTCTCACGAAAGTCATATGTGGTGAAGTGCGTGTCTTCGTTTGATAACGGATGAATAACGGCCACGTCGGCTGGCGAACATGCAGGTCAGTCCTGCATTCACTGCGAGCCTGCTTACCGCAGCCTGTCAGGATGGTGGTGAGCCAAATCACGACCATATTGTGACCTGACACACGAACTTTGAACACCATCTGCCCCACCCATCACTGAGACGGGCTCTCTACCAGCGATATTCGCAACGGGCGACTACCCCTCAACCGAATTCTTCGCTAGAGGTGGGCAAGTCAACACACCAGCGTCATGAATCGAAAGACCCTGTCAGGCAACTACTTACACGTGGTGATGATGAGCCGTGCCCGTCAGAGGTGAGTCCAACGCGTCCCTCGGTCCAATCCAATATGCCTTTACCAGAACTCCTTTCGTACCTGATGAGAGGTTCATCGGTGGCGAGACCACAAATCAGCCGCTGCCTCGCTCTACCACCGGCCAGCATGACAACCGCGACGACCCAATCAGCCGCGCAAACCTTTGGTCTAATCGAATGGGCCGCCGACGTTTTCGTTGCCAATCGCGAGTGACTATCCGCGAGACACGTTCTCTAGCAACACATCTACGATGCTCGCGGGATTCAAGCGTACTTTCGCGCGAAAGTTAGATCACATATTGAGCCGCGAATAACGTACCGGATAAGAAATCCTTTTTCGCAATTCACGAATTAGCGGACGAACTGGCCGCACGTCACCGACATAATCCAAATTTGCTGGTGGGTCAACTCACGTCTGCAGCCGCATTCACATTGGTCAACGAGCGCTGTTCGGGCATCACGAGGCGCTGAGTGTCGGCCGACTCGACCAGCGCCCGCATACTGCGCACGCCGGATGCCACTAGATCCTCGGCCCGCGCTGCGAGATCGGTCCGGTAGACACCAGCCAGATAGTGGTCGCGGCCATCCCAGGGCAGCACCACATCGGCCCCCAACCGCACTGACGGCCCGACCAGCACCTCGATCAGGTCGGTCGTGAGATAGGGCATGTCGACGGCACACACGAAAGCACGCTCCACTCCCGCGTCGGCAGCGGCACGCAGGCCCCTGGCGGTCGCAAGCAGCGGCCCGACCCCACGGACGTCGTCCCGCAGCACGTCGGCATCCAGATCCGGCAGCGGTTGACCAGGCGCTGCCACCACGAACACGGGCGAACAGCGAGTCCTCAGCGTCGCGACGGCCTGTTCGACGAACGTGTGCCCGGCGAATTGCAGCATCGCCTTGTCACGGCCCATGCGCCGTGAGGCACCGCCCGCCAGCACGATCGCCGCCAACGGCGCGGATGAAGTCTCGAGGACCTCGCTGCTATTCCACGTTCCAGGTGTCCTTGCCACGAAGCAAGGATTGCAGAGCATCGGTGTCGTGGGGCTTGGATTCCATCGCAGAGGTGACCTGATTACGTGCCATCTCGTCGTAAGTCGGCCTAGTCACCTGCCGGACGATGCCCATGACCGTGTGCTCGAGGTTCTGCTCGCTCAGCCGTGACAGGGCGAACGCATAGGCGGCGTTGTCGGCCGTGGCGTCGTGCACCACGATCTCGTCGACCGACACGTCCGCGGTCTTGGCGACCTCGAGGCCGTATCCGGACTTCACCACGCAGTACTCGCCATTGGCGCCGAACGTGATCGGCTGACCGTGCGACACGTTGATCAAGCGTTCCTCCGAGCCCTCCTTGCGGAGCGCATCGAACGAGCCGTCGTTGAAGATCGGGCAGTCCTGCATGATCTCGACGAGCGCGGCACCGCGATGGGAGGCCGCGGCCCGGAGTACCTCGGTCAGGCCCTTCTTGTCCGAATCCAGCGCGCGACCGACGAAGGTCGCCTCCGCGCCCAGCGCCAGCGACACGGGGTTGAACGGGTGGTCGATCGACCCCATGGGCGAGGTCTTGGTGACCTTGCCGACCTCGGAGGTCGGTGAGTACTGGCCCTTGGTCAGTCCGTAGATGCGGTTGTTGAAGAGCAGGATCGTGATGTTGACGTTGCGGCGAAGCGCGTGGATCAGATGGTTGCCGCCGATGGACAGCGCGTCGCCGTCACCGGTGACGACCCACACCGAGAGATCGTCACGCGCCAGCGCCAACCCGGTTGCGAAGGTCGGGGCACGTCCATGGATGGAGTGCAGACCGTAGGTTTCGAGGTAGTACGGGAAGCGGCTGGAGCAGCCGATGCCGCTGACGAACACCATGTTCTCGCGTTTGAGCCCGAGCTCTGGCAGGAAGCTGCGGATCGTGTTGAGGATGACGTAGTCACCGCAACCCGGGCACCAGCGCACCTCTTGGTCGCTGGCGAAGTCCTTCGACTTCTGTGGCTCGTCGGTCGTCGGCACCCCGCTGATCTTCGTCAGACCAAGATCGGTACCAATGAGGTCGGTCATGCTTCCGCTCCTACGCCAGTGTCCACGGTGGCGGCCGCCAACCGGGCGAACTTGGCCTTGTCACTTTCCTTTTCGCGCAGCGTCCCGTCGAGGGCCGAATCGATGATGCCCTCCACCTCCTCGGCGAGGAACGCCATGCCTTCCACCTTCGTTACCGACTGGATGTCGACCAGGAACTTGCCGCGCAGTAGCAGAGCGAGCTGACCCAGGTTCATCTCGGGCAGCACCACGTTCGGATAGCTGCGCAGGACGTCGCCGAGATTGCCGGGCAGCGGGTTGAGGTGGCGTACGTGGGCATGTGCGACCTTGATGCTCTGCCGCCGAGCCCGCCGGCACGCTTCGCCGATTGGTCCGTACGAGCTGCCCCAGCCCACGATCAGGAGCTCCGCTTCGCCGCTGGGGTCGTCGACCACCAGATCGGGAACCGTGATGCCGTCGATCTTGGCTTGACGCAGACGCACCATCAGATCGTGGTTCTTGGGTTCGTAGGTGATGTTGCCCGAACCGTTTGCCGATTCGAGTCCGCCGATGCGGTGCTCCAAACCGGGGGTACCGGGGACCGCAAATTGGCGCGCGAGCGTCTCGGGGTCGCGGGCATAGGGCTGGAACGGCTCACCCGCCTTGGCGAACGTGTGGTCGATGGCCTCGAAGGTCGTGACGTCCGGGATGCGCCACGGCTCAGAGCCGTTCGCGATGGCGCCGTCTGACAGCAAGATCACCGGGGTGCGGTAGGTCAGTGCGATCCGGGCAGCCTCGACGGCGATCTCGAAGCAGTCGGACGGTGACTGCGGTGCGAGCACCGCGACCGGCGATTCACCGTTGCGGCCGTAGAGCGCCTGCATGAGGTCGGCCTGCTCGGTCTTGGTGGGCAGGCCGGTGGACGGACCGCCGCGCTGGACGTCGACGACTAGCAGTGGCAGTTCCGCCATCACGCCGAGGCCGATTGCCTCCGCCTTCAGCGCCACGCCGGGACCCGAGGTGCTGGTCACGCCGAGCGCGCCACCGTAGGACGCACCGAGTGCAGCTCCGATGCCCGCGATCTCGTCCTCCGCCTGGAAGGTCAGGACGTTGAAGTTCTTGTGCTTGGACAGCTCGTGCAGGATGTCCGACGCCGGGGTGATCGGGTAGCTGCCGAGCATCACCTGCGTGTTGGCCAGCTGTCCTGCGACGACGATGCCGTACGCCAACGCGGTGTTGCCGGACACCTGGCGGTATTCACCGGACTTCAGCTTGGCGGGCGACACCTCGTACGTGGTGCCGAATGCCTCGGTGGTCTCGCCATAGTTCCAGCCCGCCTTCAGCGCGAGGACGTTTGCTTCGGCGATCTCGGGCTTGCGGGCGAACTTCTCGCGAATGAAACGCTCGCTGTGCTCGAGCTCGCGGCTGTACATCCACGACAGCAGTCCCAGCGCGAACATGTTCTTGGCTCGCGAACCGTCCTTCTTCGAGGCGCCGATCTCTTCGACGGCTCCGAGCGTCAGGGATGTCATGGCGACGGCTTGCACGACGTAGTCGGAGAGCTCGTCGCCCTCAAGCGGGTTGGAGTCGTACCCGACCTTCGCCAGGTTCCGCTTGGTGAACTCGTCGGAGTTGGCGATGATCAACCCACCCCGGGGTAGGTCACCGACGTTGGCCTTGAGCGCTGCCGGGTTCATGGCGACGAGGACGTCGGGGCGGTCACCCGCGGTGAGGATGTCGAAGTCGGCGATCTGGATCTGGAATGACGACACACCGGGCAACGTGCCCTGTGGTGCGCGGATCTCGGCGGGGTAATTCGGTTGCGTCGCAAGGTCGTTGCCGAAGAGGGCGGCTTCCGTCGTGAAGCGGTCGCCCGTGAGTTGCATACCGTCGCCGGAGTCGCCCGCGAACCGGATGACGACCTTCTCGAGCTTTTGCGGGGTGGAATTCGTCCCGGCTTCGCTGCCGCTCAAAGTCACGACCCCCTGCCTTTCACGCTTCGTGAGGTTGAGGTAGTTCCGTGTCGCAATGAACGTCGTAATGAACGTCGCCTTCGCGCCCGCGCCGCCGTGCTGACGTCAACCTCTTCTTATCTGTCACTGGCAGTACCGATTATTGCACTGCCCTTAGGCTGGCCTTTACCGGAGACGTACGTGTCAAGAAGGTTACGTGCATCGAAACGTCCTGTTCAACGGCCCGAAGCCGGACGGTGTGCCGCGATTTTGTGGTTTTCATCACGTTCGGCGGTGCGAAAATCTAAGAACGACGCTACTCACCAGTAGCCGATGGATAGCGATTCTCGGTCCAACTTGACACATGTCGAGTCCAAGGGCCCTCAGCTGCCGCTACGCCCGGTCGCGTGACGGCACCGGCAGACGCTTCTCGAGCTCGCGGGCGACGAGTCCGCTGGCTCGCTCGGCCGCTTCCACCGGACCGGCGCCGGCTGCCCGACTGGCGACGTAGCACGCCGTGAACATGTCGCCCGCACCCGTCGCCTGTACGCCCGTGACCCGCCAAGCAGCAGGTACGCGCACGACGGCGCCTTCGGTATAGATATCGCAGCCCTCGGAGCCGAGGGTCACCAGGATCTCCGGCACCCCGAGTCGTTCGGCCGTGGCTTCGTCGAAATCGCCGTCGGCGACGATCACCGCCTCGTCCTCGGCCAGCTTGAGGACGCTGATGTCGCGAAGCAGGCTCTGCGGGTAGTCCCGGTCCACGGCGAGTGGGCCCACCCGGTCCGCGCGGACGAGGCCCTGACCGTCGTAGGCCACGCGATGTCCACGTTCGGCCAGCAGCGCCAACGTGCTCGTGGGAAAGTCCGTGCGGAGCAGGGGGGCGAGGTGGACCCAGGTCGTCTCGGGGTTGGCCATCTCTATCTCCGCGGTGCCCCAGATGGGTCCGAGCGCCGTGACGGACATCGCGCGGTGATCGACGTCGACGTAGTCGAGCCGGAATCCGGCCGTCCGGTCCGAGTCGATGATGCGGACCAACGATCCGAACCGATCGAGGACGCCCGAGAACAGCTGGTGATCCTGTGGTGCACCCATCGCGACGATCTGGCCGGTCCCGCCGGCGTACTCCAACGCGACCCCGGCGAACGAGGCACAGCCACCCGGGCTGGGCGCCGCGCCGTCGATGACGTCCACCGCAAGGTTGCCGAGGACGGTCACACCGTTGACGAGTTGTGGCCGCACCGTTCGAGTTCTCCTGCTCTCTGTCGGCGCGCCGAGTCGCCGTGAGGCGAAATGGTATCTGGCGATGTTCGAAACCGACGACCTTCAGCTCAGCCGGGCAGGTTGTATGGAGTGATCACCTGGATCGGCGTGGGCCTGGCCAGCTCGGCGGGCAGGGCGCGATGGTGCTGCAGGATTTGTCGCATCGCCATCCGGGCGTCGGCACGGAGATCGTTGTGCAGGACGACCGACAGCCTGCCGTCGCGCAGCAACCGTCGGTTGTCGGCGTCGAGGTCATGGGCGATAAAGACGCGACAGACCCTTTCGAGTTTCTCGAATGCGGCGACGGTCGCCGAGTTGCCGCCGCCAGGCGAATAGACGGCCTCCACCCTCGGGTGCCGTTCGAGTGCCTCGAGCACCAGCCGCTCGGTGGTGGCATCGATGCCGTCGCTGTCGCTTACCTCGACGATCTCGCGTCCGGTACCGCGGAGCGCCGACCGAAAGCCGACCTCACGTTCACCCTCGCCGCGAAAAACCGTACCGCTCAGGGTGATCAGTACGCCCGATGGCGCAGCGCCCAGCCACTGATCCATCAGGTACGCCGCCGTCACGCCCGCGCCGTGGTTGTCGATGCCGACGTAGGCGCACCGCGCGCTGTTCGGCACGTCCGTCGTGTAGGTCACCACGGGAACGCCCGCTCCGACGAGCCGGTCGACGGCTTCGGCCACCTCCGGCGCGTCCTGTGCCTTGAGGACGACGCCGTGGCTGCCGCGGATCCTGCCCAGCACGTCGGCCATCTGGCTGGTCGACCCCGACTCCCACAGGTGGAAGCGGGCCCGCAGCATGGCAGGCGCAAAGGCGGGCAGTTCGGCTTCGACGGCGGCGCGGAAGGCATCGGAGAAGCGTTGCGGGGTCTGCATGACCACGTCCATGAGGTAGCGACGCCCGTTGAGCCTCAGTTGTGCACGTTGCGTGTCGAGGTCGGCTATCGCCTGGGCGACCTCGGCGCGGGTGTTCTCCCGTACACCGGGCCTCTCATTGAGGACACGGTCGACGGTGGCTTCGCTCAGCCCGGACTGCTGCGCGATCTCACGGACCTTGTACCGATGCGGCATCGCCGTCCTCCCCCCTGCGATTTGGGCGCGAAACCCATCGCTCAGCCAGCGTTCGAGCGGCGAAGTCACTCTGACGATGAGGTTTTTTTGATTGGTTTTTGGTGTTGATTGCGATACAAGTCACCACGAGACTAGCGGTATGACTTCGTCGTCACCCGTCACCACCGCGCACCGCGCGTGGATCGAGGCAGCCGACTGCGATCTCGACGACTTCCGCGCGTTGGTATCCACGGACGTCGAGCCGGGCGACTACCCCCACGCGAGCGACGTCCGCGCAGGTGTGCTCATCTACTCCGCACGGACGATGGCGAACGCCGATCGCCATGCGCTGCAGACCGAGTTGATCCACGCACTCGCCGACGGACCTGGCGTCGTGGTGGTCGAGGGCGCCTTCGAGCACGACGTCGTCGACCGCGCCAGCGTGGCCTTCACCGCAATCATCGAGTCCCAGCGCGCCGGCGGCGTCACAGCCGGCGACCACTTCGGCAAGGCAGGCGTCAACGAGCGCGTATGGAACTCCGCCCAGAAGCTCGCTCTGCATGCACCTGAGGTGTTCGCCGACTACTACGCGAACGACGCCCTCGCGCTGGCATGCCAAGCCTGGCTGGGCCCCCGCTATCAGGTCACCTCGCAGATCAACGTCGTCAATCCCGCTGGCGCCGCACAGGTTCCGCACCGCGACTATCACCTCGGCTTCGTCGACGTAGAGCAGTTGGCGGCCTACCCGGCGCACATGCACCGCATGTCGGCGGTCCTCACCTTGCAGGGAGCGGTCGCGCATTGCGACATGCCTGTGGAGAGCGGGCCGACGATGCTGCTGCCCCACTCGCAGAAATTCGCGGGGGGATACGTCGCTTTCTACCGTCCGGATTTCATCGACTACTTCGCCGCCCATCAGGTCCAAGTGCCCCTGGGCAAGGGCGACGCCCTGCTCTTCAACCCCGCGCTCTTCCACGGAGCGGGCGCCAACACCTCGTCCGACATCAGCCGGATGGCCAACCTGCTGCAGATCTCGTCTCCGTTCGGACGGGCGATGGAGTCGCTCGACCGCACTGCGATGGTGCGTGCCGTCTACCCCGCCCTCCTGGCGATGCAGGTCGCCGGACGCTCAGACCGCGACATCCGCAACGCGGTGAACGCGACGGCCGAGGGATACGCGTTCCCGACCAACCTCGACCGCGACCAACCGATCGGCGGCCTCACGCCACCGAGTCAGGTCGACACCGTGCTAGCCGCGCTGGCCTCTCGCCTCACCCCTGAGGCGCTCGACATCGCACTCGTGCAACAAACGACAAGGAGAACTCCGTGACCACCCTCGGCGTCATTGGATTGGGCCGCATCGGCGCCTTCCACACCGAAACCCTCAGCACCCTCGATGGTCTCGATGGTCTGGTGATCACCGACGAGCGCAGCGAGGTAGCCGAGGCGGTCGCCGCCAAGCACGGCGCCAAGTACGTCTCGACCGTCGAGGAACTGCTGTCCTCCGGTGTCGACGGCGTGGTCGTGGCCGCTGCCACGCCCGCCCACGCGGAGTTGACCCTTGCCGCCGTCGAACGCGGAATCCCGACGTTCTGTGAGAAGCCCATCGCAGCGACCGCCGCCGAGAGCGCCCGCCTCGCCGCGGTGGTGCTCAAGTCCGGCGTGCCGGTCCAGGTGGGTTACCAGCGCCGGTTCGACGTCGCGTTCGCCGCGGCCAAGCGCGCAGTCGACGACGGCTCGCTAGGCGCCCTGCATACGGTGCGCAGCACCACAATGGATCCCGCTCCCCCACCGATGGACTACATCAAGGGATCGGGCGGCATCTTCCGCGACTGCGCGGTGCACGACTTCGACGTGCTGAACTGGATCACCGGGCAGCGCGCCGTGGAGGTGTACGCCACCGGAACCGTCCAGGGCGACCCCCTGTTCGCCGAGTACGACGACGTCGACACCGCCGCCGTCATCGTCACCTTCGACGGTGGCGCACTGGGTCTCGTCTCGGCGGCCAGGTACAACGCCCGCGGCTACGACTGCCGCCTGGAGGTCCACGGCTTCGACGACAGCGTCGCCGCCGGCTGGGACCAGGGCGTCCCGTTGCGGAACACCGATCCTCGCTTCACGTCTCCTGAGGACTTCCCCGCAGGTCCGGCCCACCACTTCTTCATGGACCGCTTCACCGAGGCGTTCCGCGCCGAGTTGGCCGCCTTCGTCGGCGTGACCAAGGGCGAGGCGATTCCCGGCGCGACGGTCACCGACGCCGTCGAGGTCGCGTGGCTCGCAGAGGCTGCCACCGAATCACTACGCCGAGGCGCACCGGTGCGCCTCGAGGAGGTCCGCAACGCATGACCACGAACACGATGAAGATCGCCGGAGCCCCGATCTCCTGGGGTGTCTGCGAGGTACCCGGGTGGGGTCACCAGTTGACGCCCGACCGGGTGTTGACCGAGATGCGCGGCGCGGGCCTGACTGCCACCGAACTGGGTCCCGAGGGCTTCCTGCCCGCTGACGCCGATGAGCTGAAATCGGTACTGCGCGAGAAGGATCTGACGTGCGTCGGTGGATTCGCTCCGGTCGTGCTGTTCAGGGACGACCACGACCCCGCCGACGATCTCGCCGGGCCGTTGGAGTCATTGGTCGCTGCCGGCGCCGGTGTCGTGGTGCTCGCCGCAGCGACCGGCTCCGATGGCTACGACTCGCGTCCGGTCCTCGACGAGGCCCAGTGGGCGACTCTGCTGGCCAATCTGGATCGCTTGGCGGCCATCGTCGCGGATCGGGGCCTGCTGGCCGTCCTGCATCCACACGTCGGCACCCTCGTCGAAACCCGCTCCGACGTGGACCGAGTTCTGGCCGGGTCGTCCATCCCCCTGTGCCTGGACACCGGACACCTGCTGATCGGCGGCACCGATCCGCTGGAACTCGCCAAGGCCGTGCCGAACCGCATCGCCCACACGCATCTCAAGGACGTCGACGCCGCCCTGGCCGCCAAGGTTCAGTCCGGCGAGATGACGTACACCGAGGCCGTGAAGGCGGGGATGTATACGCCGCTGGGCACCGGCGACGTCGACATCGCCGGGATCGTTTCGGTGTTGCGGGACAACGGCTTCGACGGCTGGTTCGTGCTCGAACAGGACACCATCCTCGATGGTGAACCGACCGGTGAGGGTCCGTTACGGGACGTGCTCGCCAGCGTCGCGCACCTGCGCCAGGTCACGGCGTGAGGCTCGAGAGAGAAGCGAAGCGGGATCGCGCATGGGATTGAGAGTCGGAGTGCTCGGCGCATCACGGATCGCGGAGTCTGCCATCGTCGGCCCTGCAGCCGAGCTCGGTCACCGGCTGGTGGCCGTGGCGGCGCGTGATCGGTCGCGGGCCGAGGCCTTCGCCGAGAAGTACGGTGTGGAGCGGGTCTTGCACAACTATCAGGAGGTGATCGACGACCCAGCAGTCGACGTCGTCTACAACCCATTGGCGAATTCGCTGCACGCGCCGTGGAACCTTGCGGCGGTCGCCGCAGGCAAGCCCGTGCTGAGCGAAAAGCCCTTCGCCCGTAACGAAGTCGAGGCACGACGCGTCGCGGAGGCCGCCGACGCGGCCGGGGTGACCGTGCTGGAGGGTTTTCACTACTTCTTTCATCCCGTCACACAACGGGCCTTCGAGTTGGTAGCCGACGGCACCCTCGGCGAGATCACCCACGTCGAGGTCCGGATGGCGATGCCCGCACCCGCCGACGACGACCCGCGTTGGTCTCTCGAGCTGGCAGGCGGCGCGTTGATGGATCTGGGTTGCTACGGCCTCCACGTCATGCGATCCCTGGGCCGTCTGGGCGTGCCCGGCATCGAGGGACGGCCATCGGTCACCCGGGCCCACGCCGAGCAGCGCACCCCGGGCGTCGACGCCTGGTGTGACGTCCAGCTCGGCTTCCCGGGCGGCGCCACCGGCCTGTCCGCAAATTCGATGGTCGCCGACCACCGGTCGTTCACCATCCGGATCGTCGGTACGGCGGGCGATCTTCTGGTGCACGACTTCATCGGCCCGAGCGGGAATGACCGACTCACGATCAACACCCCTGCGGGCACCGTGGAAGAACACCTCGGCACCAGGGCGTCGTACACCTATCAGCTCGAGGCCTTTGCGGCTCACGTTCAACACGGCGCTCCGCTTCCGTTCGGGGTCGCGGACGCGGTGGCCAACATGGCCTTCGTCGACAATGCCTACCGCGCGGCAGGCATGCAGCCCCACTAGCGCCGGTCGTCATGCGAAGACGCGCGGGTGGTCCACGAGCTTCGGGTAGTGCACTACTCAACCCGACTCCGTTGCGGCAGAGCAGAGTCTGCGGTGTCCATCACCACCACCGCACGAAGGATGTCTGATGAGAGTCATGCCCGCACTACTACCGCTGTCCATCGCATCTGCGGCCGTGGCCGTCGGGTTGTCGGTGCCTGCGCTGTCGGATCCACTTCCCTACGGCCCGGACACCTGTGTCAACGGCTTCGTGTGGCGCGAAGCGAGAAGCGGCGACACCGTCTGCGTCACGCCTGCCACCCGGGATCAGATCGCCGCGCAGAACGCCAACTCAGGCGCGAACAAGGACCCGAGCCAGGCCTCCGGACCACAATCATGCTCGCAAGGCTACGTCTGGCGTGAGGCGTTCGACGGCGACACCGTCTGTGTCACTCCCGCAGTCCGGTCGGCCACGTTGGCGGACAACGCCGCGGCCGCATCGCGCAGGGCCACCAACTCGCCGGAGCCCACGCCCGAGGCGAACACCGTGGTGTTCGAAGTGACGGGCCCCGGCGAGGTCTTCAACATCGTCACCGACCCCGACGGCGGATTCGTGCCCGACCATACACAGCTTCCGTTCACGCGGACGATGAACCTGAGCCCAGACGTCCACCTGCTGCAGGTCGTCGCCACCGGCCGGAACGATCCAGGCCCGGGCTGCCGAATCATTCTCAACGGCAAGGTCGTTGCGCAGGAGCCGATCGGCGGCAACGCGCACTGCATCTTCACGATGCCCGACTAGTTGGACGGGCGGCGACCCTGCGTCATGGTCGCCGCCTACTGCGCGTCACGCGCGGTCGGGTCGCGGAGCGCTCGTGCCACCGCAACCGCAGCAGGAGTACCCGACGGTGCGCGCGGAAGGAGACAGACAGCGGGTCACGCCATGCCGACGTGCGCGCCGGTTGTTCGCGATCGAGGTCCATGTGACGATTGTGCCGCCCGAGCGAGGATCCCGCGTGGTGGCGCGCGTCACCCGCCGGCGACGGGTCGCTGAACAGTTACCCAACGAGCCGCGCGGTGCTGAGGGCTTTTTGCCGGTTTCCCGGTGTTGAATCCGCACCTCAGCTGGCCGAGACTGACAGACATGAGCCAGTTCCAACTCGCGGTCAGCGCCGAAATGGTGTTCACCGACCTGCCGATCGTCGAGCGGGTCCGGCGCATCCACGACTTGGGCTTCGCTACCGAGATCTGGAGCTGGGACGACAAGGATCTCGACGCGCTCGCAGCAACGGGCGCGACGTTCACGTCGATGACGGGCTATCTCCGTGGCGACCTGATCGACCCCCAGACAGCCGACGAGGTGGTGCGAACGGCCGAGCTCAGCGTGAAAGCCGCTGAGAAGCTTGGCGTTACACGCCTGACCCTGCACACCGCCGAACTCGTCGACGGCTTGCCCGCCCGTCCGCGCCTTCGCGCCACCGGGGCGATGTGGACCACGGCGCTGCGCACTCTCGAGAAGCTCGGCGAGTTGGGCGCGTCGGCGGGTGTGCAGTTCTGTGTCGAGAACCTCAACACCATCGTCGACCACCCGGGTGTCCCGCTGGCCAGGGCCAAGGACACCCTCGCTCTCATCGAGGGCGTCGGACATCCGAACGTCAAGATGATGCTCGACCTCTACCACGCGCAGATCGGCGAGGGAAACCTCATCGAGCTGGTTCGCCGCTGCGGCACAGCCATCGGCGAGATTCAGGTAGCAGACGTGCCAGGCAGGTGCCAGCCGGGGACGGGCGAAATCTACTATCCGGCCGTCGCAATAGCGTTGCGCGACATGGGTTATCGCGGGACCGTCGGCTTGGAGGGCTACGCGGCGGGCGACGACGTGGATGCGCTCGAAGCGTTTCGAGCGGCCTTCACGGTCTAGGAACCGAAGCGGCCGGCCAGTCGCTCCAGTGTGGCGGTGATGCCGGCACCGTTCTTCTTGTCATAGCCGAAAGCGGTGATCACCAGCGGGATCTTGGCGGTGCTGTAGTCGAACGTCTCGGTGACCTCGGTGATCGTCGTATCGCCCGGCGTCGCCTCGGTCAGCTCCCAACGCCAACGATGCCCCAGTGGATGCTGCCATTCGATCACCTTGCCGTCCTGCGACTCGGTGACGGTCGAGGTGATCTTGTAGGGCAGTCCGTACTGCTTCATGCCGACGGTGAACTTGTCACCGACCGCCAAGTGGTGCGCGCCCTTGACTGCGCCGTCACGGACGGTGCCGGAACCATCGAGTTCGTGGTGCCGGTGCGGGTCACTAACGATCGCGAAGATCTCGGCGGCGGGAGCCGTGACGAGAACTCGCCTGGCCACGCGCTGCGGACCGGCATCTACCTTGGACACTGTTGCTGCGCTCATGGGAGCAACCTACCCATCACCGCCCCGTGCGACACCATCCCGCCCTGACCGGCGCAGTCATCAACCGGCATGTGACGGTGGGCACGCCAGGGACACGCGGTAGTTTCACGGGTATGGGGTACTACCGGTACCGACAACGGGGCCTGGCACGCAGAATCTCGGAGGTTCGACAGTGAAGTTGGCGCTCAGCGACGCAGAAGCCGCTTTCCGCGACGAGTTGAGGGAGTTCTACACCACGCAGATCCCGGCAGAGATCCGCGAAAGAATGCGTAACGGTGAGCTCAACTTGCCAGATGACATCGTCACCACCCAGCGGATCATGAACGAGCACGGCATAGCCGTCCCGAACTGGCCCGTGGAATCGGGCGGAAAGGACTGGACACCGCTGCAGCGGCAGATCTGGTCGGACGAGATGCGGCTGGCGTGCGTCCCCGAACCGTTGGCATTCAACGCCAGCATGGTCGGTCCGGTAATCGCCCGGTTCGGTTCCCAAGAGCTCAAGGACAGGTTTCTGCCCGCCACCGCCAACGTTGACATCTGGTGGTGCCAGGGTTTCTCCGAGCCAGAGGCCGGGTCAGATCTGGCGTCACTGCGCACGACGGCGGTCCGCGACGGTGATCACTACGTGATCAACGGGCAGAAGACCTGGACCACGCTCGGCCAGTACGCCGACTGGATCTTCCTACTCGCCCGCACCAACCCGGACGCCCCCAAGCGCCAGGCGGGTATCTCGTTCTTGCTGGCCGAGATGTCGACGCCGGGGATCACGCTGCGCCCGATCAAGTTGATCGACGGCGGCTACGAGGTCAACGAGGTCTTCTTCGAAGACGTCCGCATCCCTGCTGACCAACTCGTCGGTGAAGAGAACGACGGTTGGACCTACGCGAAATTCCTGCTGAGCAACGAGCGCACCGGCATCGCCAGGATTGGCACCACCAAGGTATGGCTGTCGCAGGTCAAGGATCATGCCGCGAGCACGTCGACCGAACGCGGAACGCTTCTCGACGATCCGCTCTTCGCCGCGCGCGTCGCCGAGTTGGAGAACGAACTGCTCGCCTTGGAGCTCACGCAGCTGAGGGTCAGCGGTTCCGAAGCCGACGGCAAGCCCAACCCCGCCTCGTCGATCCTCAAGTTGAAGGGCAGTCAGCTTCAACAGGCGGTCACCGAACTGCTGGTCGACGTCGCGGGTCCCGATGCGTTGCCGTTCCACGTCGGCACCGAATTCGGCTCGCCCGAGTGGGCGCAGCTCGCAGCACCGAAGTACCTGAACTATCGCAAGACCTCGATCTACGGCGGCACCAACGAGGTGCAACGCACGATCGTCGCCTCGACCATTCTCGGACTGTGAGGACGCCATGAACTTCGATCTGACCGACGAGCAGGGACTGCTGCGTGACGTTGCCCGCGAACTGTTCTCCAGCACCTACGACGTCGAGACCCGTCTGCAGGTGGCCGACACCGATCTGGGTTGGAGTCGCGAGGTGTGGTCGCAGCTGGCCGAAATCGGCATCCTTGGACTAGGTTTCGACCCTGAGGAGGCTGGCCAGATCGAACTCATGGTGGTGCTCACCGAGATCGGGCGTCGGCTTGCGCTGGAACCGGTCGCTCAGGGCGCCCTGATTCCCGGCGGTCTGATCGCCGAACTCGGCGACGATGACCAACGAAAGTTGCTTGACGACGTTGCCGAGGGTGGCACCTTGCTGGCGCTGGCGCATCAGGAGCCGGGCATGCGGGGCATGTCGACGCGGGTCACCACACATGCTGAGCTGCAAGGTGATTCGTGGATCGTCACCGGCGTCAAGAACCCGGTGCTCTATGGTGATTGCGCCGACTCCTTGATCGTGAGCGCGGCACTCCCCGATGGCGGGGTCGGACTGTTCGTGGTCAACGCCGAAGCCGCCAGCAGGCGTGACTTCCGCACGTTCGACGGGCAGCGCGGCGCAGAGGTCACCCTGGATTCGGTGGTGGCCCAACCGCTCGGCACCGGCGGCGATGCGGTGACCCACTTGCAGAACGCGCTGATCCGGCAGCAGTCCGCACTATGCGCGGAAGCGGTCGGAGCGATGGAAGAGGCGCTGCGGCTTACCACCGAATACCTCAGGAGCCGAAAGCAGTTCGGCGTACCGCTCAGTACCTTTCAGACGCTGACCCAACGTGCGGCCGACATGTACGTCTCACTCGAATTGGCACGCAGCATGAACTTCTACGCCGCGATGTCGATCGCCGATGGGAACTTCGACCCCGTCATCGCTGCGCGCGCGAAGCTGCAGATCAGCCGGTCGGGTCGCCACATCGCCCAGGAGGCAATTCAACTGCATGGCGGAATCGGCGTCACCGCCGAGTATCCGGTCGGGCACTACGCCGCCCGCCTCACCGCGATCAATCAGACGCTCGGCTCGGCCGACGATCAACTGCACACGCTGATCGGCGCGATCGGGACGTACGGAACGGTGTCGCTGTAGGTTTCGGCTGCCGCAAGGGAAACCCGACGGCCGACGGTCGACGGGGTCCACGCAAGCCAGCTACTTGCGGCCCAACTCGTGGCTGAGAGCCTCCAACTCGTTGCCGCCCGCCATCTCCTGGGTCAGGTGCTCCAGGGTGATCTCGTCGTACGTGCAGTCCAGTTTCTGCCTGCCACGGTTGAGTAGGACGAAGTGGTCACCCACCATGTGCGCGTGGTGTGGGTTGTGCGTGATGAAGATGACGCCGAAACCCTGTTCCTTGGCAGCCGTGATGTAGCGCAACACGACTCCGGACTGCTTGACGCCCAGGGCCGCCGTCGGCTCGTCGAGAATCAGCACGCGGGCCCCGAAGAACACCGCCCGCGCGATCGCCACGCACTGGCGCTGACCACCCGACAGCGATCCGATGGGGGCGTCGACGTCGGGCAGGTCGATACCCATCTTCTTCAGTTCGGAGATCGTGGTGGCACGCATCGCATTGATGTCGAGTGACTTCAAGAAGCCCTTCTTGCGGAGCTCTTGGCCCAGGAAGAAGTTACGCCACACCGGCATCAGTGCCACGACGGCCAGGTCCTGGTACACCGTGGCGATGCCCGCCGCCAACGCGTCCTTCGGCGACTCGAAGGTCATCGTCTCGCCGTCGACGAGCAGCTCACCCTCGGACGGCTTGTGCAGGCCGGCGATGATCTTGATCAGAGTCGACTTGCCGGCACCGTTGTCGCCTAGCACACCGGTGACCTGCCCGGCACCCACCCGAAGGTTGATGTCCTTGAGCGCGATGATGTTTCCGTAGCTCTTCCCGACGGACCTGAGCTCGACCAGCGGCACGTCGCCGCCGGAGGGAGCATCCGCAATGGGGGCTTCAGCAGTAGTAGTCATGGTCGTTTACCTACTTCTTCGCTGCGTAGTTACGGAAGGCGTTGTTGGCGACGACCGCGAACAGGAGCATCGCGCCAAGGAAGAACTTGAACCAGTCAGGATTCCAGCCCGCGTAGACGATGCCCTGATTGGTCATACCGAAGATGAACGCACCGATCAGGGTGCCGATCGCGGTGCCATACCCGCCGGTGAGCAGACAACCACCGATGACCGCCGCGATGATGTACAGGAACTCGTTGCCGACGCCTTGGCCGGACTGGATCGTGTTGAAGGAGAACAGCACATGCATGCCGACGAACCAGGCGGCGAAGCCGACGCACATGAACAGGCCGATCTTGACCTTGTTCACCGGCACGCCGACGGCCCGCGCACTCTCCAAGTTGCCGCCGACGGCGAAGATCCAGTTCCCGACGCGGGTCTTGAACAGCACGTAGGTGGCAACGACCGTGAAGAGGATCCACCACAGCACCGTGATGCGGACGGACACGCTGCCGATGTTGAACGAGGACGCGAAGACCGCCTTGGCGGAACTGAACCCCTCCATGTCGGCAACGTTCGACGAGGCCACCTGACCGGTGACCAGCTTGGTCACGGCCAGGTTGATGCCCGTCAGCATCAGGAACGAGCTCAAGGTGATCAGAAACGAAGGGATCTTCGTCTTCATCACCAGGTAGCCGTTGAGGAATCCGATCGCCAGCGACACGCACAGCGCAAGCGCGGCACCCACCCAGAGGTTGAGGTGCAGGTTGTAGGAGATCATCGACGCCGCCAGCGCGCTGGTGGTGACGGCGACACCAGCGGAGAGGTCGAACTCCCCTCCGATCATCAACAGCCCGACGGCGACCGCCATGATGCCGATGGTGGAGCTGGCGTACAGCACCGTGGCAAGCGCCTCGGGACTGCGGAACGGCGGCGCCAGGATCGCGAAGAAGATGAAGATGCCTATCGCACCGACCAACGCACCCATTTCGGGGCGAATCAGCAACCGCTGCAGGCGATTCTGCTCCCTTACCCGCTCATCGGTGACGACCTTGTGGGTGCCCAGGTCGAGATCTGCTTGGGTTGTCATGTTTCTACCTTTCGAGCCCGACTAGCGGGTTCCGGCCTGAGCCAGCGCCGCGATTGAATCGATGTTGGTCTTGTCGATGAACGATGGGCCCGTCAACGTCGGCTGGCCGCCGCCGATGACGTTCTTGTTGTTCAGGTAGAGCCAGAGCGAGTCAACTGCCAGGTAGCCCTGCAGGTAGGGCTGCTGATCGATGGCCCACTGCACGCTGCCGTCCTTGATCGCCGGAACGAGCGCGGCATTGGTGTCGAAGGTCGCGATCTTGGCATTGCTTCCCGCCGTCTTGGCAGACTGAACGGCGCTCAAGGCGAACGGCGCCCCCAGGGTGACGATGTAGTCGATGCTGGGATCCTGTTGAAGCTTCGCGGTGATCGTCGACTCGACGGACGGCATGTCCGTCCCGTTGACGTTCAGGTTTTCCACCGAGCCGCCGCCCATGCCCGCCTTGACGCCGGCACAGCGCGCCTCGAGGGACACCGAACCCTGCTCCTGGACCACACAGATCGCCTTCTTGGAACCGTCGGCGGCGAGCCGCTTTCCGGCAGCCTCGCCGGAGATCCGCTCATCCTGGCCGAAGTACTCCATGATGCCCATGGCCTGCCACTGCTCGATCCCGGCATTCAGGGCAACGACCGGTATGCCGGCCGCGACTGCCCCCTTGACTGCCGCCTCCATGGCGTCAGGTTGGGCCAGCGTGACGGCGAGTCCCGCGACCTTGCTGTCCGTCGCGTTCTGGACCAGGTTGGCCTGATTCGGACCTTCCTTGTCCGACGAGTACTTCAGCTCAATATTGTCCTTGTCCGCCGCAGCTTGCGCCCCCTTCCGAATGAGATCCCAGAACGTGTCACCGGGAGCGGCGTGCGTGACCATGGCGATCGTGACCCGCGGCGTGTTCACCCCGCCGCCGGCCCCACCGCTACCTCCGCTGTCGGCCGGCTTCCCGCCGGTGCTTGAACACGACACGAGCCCCAGGGCGATTACCCCTGCTCCAGCGGCGGCTGCCAGCCGAACAAACTTCATCGTCTCTCCTGTCTGCGGGTGCCGTGGGACACGGCCTTGGAGACGATGTAATACGGGTCACAGCAGAAAGTCAATGCTTTGTTCGGACATTAGGACTGCAGGTCATACTCCACTGGGCACGACGATGTTTGCCAACGAGCGTGACGCATTCGGCGGCTGTAGGCCGACTAGCGGTCTACGAGCGTGGTTTCGAAGTAGTACCGCGAGGCCCGGTAGCAGTGGTCGCCATACTCCACCGCTTTGCCCGAGTCATCGAATGCGGTCCGGCTCATCGCGAGCAAAGGCGCGCCCGCCTTTTCGGTCAAGAGTCTCGCTTCGGTACGCGTCGCCGGCCGCGCGCCGATCCGCTGCCTGGCGAGGCGGATATGCACGCCACGAGCGCGCAAGGCTTGGTACAGCCCATTGCGCTCGAGTTCGTCGGCCTCGGGCGCCAAGTCGACGGGAAGGTAGTTGACCATGACCGCGAGCGGTTCGCCGTTGGCGCAGCGCAGTCGTCGGATGGTGACGATCTCGTGGCCACTGGGCAGGCTCAGCTGGGTAGCGACCTCTTCTTCGGCCATGCCCACCTGATAGTCCAGCAGCTCCGTAGTCGGCTCTTGACCCGCGCGGGTCAGGTCGTCGAAGAGGCTGGTCAGTTCGACGCGACGGTGCACGGGGTTCTGCACCACCTGTGTGCCGACCCCGCGTTTGCGGACCAGCAGGCCCTTGTCGACGATCTCCTGGATGGCCCGTCGCGTCGTCGGCCTCGACAACGTCAGCCGCTTGGCGAGGTCGAGTTCGTTCTCGAAGCGGTCGCCGGGGACCAGGTGACCATCCCGAATGGCGGCTTCAATCGCTTGTGCGAGTTGGTAATACAACGGCACAGGACTCGACCGGTCGAGCTCGACCTCTAGCGGCACGTCGCCTCCGATCTCGGGTGACCAGACAAGACTGGCCCAAAGGTTAGCACCGGCATGACCGCAAGTCCGAATGTCAGGACAAACTCTTGACAGAGTCGAGTGACGGGGGGCACAGTCTTGGGCAGCCCATCAATCACCGCCTCGGGAGCTGACTTGTCCACCTCACAGCCGTTCGACGTGCTGGCCATCGGCCGCAGCGGCGTCGACATATATCCCCTGCAGGTCGGTGTCGGACTCGAGGACGTCGAGTCGTTCGGCAAGTTCCTCGGCGGGAGTGCTGCCAATGTCGCCGTGGCGGCGGCTCGGCTTGGGAACCCCACTGCGCTGATCTCCGGCGTCGGCGACGACCCGTTCGGAAGGTTCGTCCGCGCCGAGCTCGCGCGACTGGGCGTCGACAACCGCTACGTCGCGCAGCACGACGAGTACCCCACCCCGGTGACCTTCTGCGAGATCTTCCCGCCCGACAACTTCCCGCTGTACTTCTACCGCAAGCCGAGCGCACCCGACCTCCAGATCGCGGCGGGCGAAATCGATGCCGACGCCGTCCGATCGGCCAAGTTGTTCTGGTCGACCGTGACCGGCTTGTCCGAAGAGCCAAGCCGCAGCGCACACTTCGCCGCTTGGAAAGCCCGGGGCAGGGCTCCGCTGACAGTGCTCGACCTCGATTACCGCCCAATGTTCTGGGAGAGTCCAGCCGCGGCGACGCAGCAGGTGCAGCGTGCGCTGGCGTGCGTCACCGTGGCAGTCGGCAATCGCGAGGAGTGTGAGATCGCCGTCGGCGAAAGCAACCCCCACAGGGCGGCGGATGCGCTGCTGGATCTCGGCGTCGAATTGGCGATCGTGAAGCAGGGTCCACGTGGCGTCCTCGGGAAGACCAAGCACAGCTCGGTGACGGTACCGCCCAACGCGGTTAACGTCGTCAACGGGCTAGGCGCAGGAGACAGCTTCGGCGGCAGCCTGATTCACGGTCTGCTGCGCGGCTGGCCGCTCGAGAAGACCCTGCGCTACGCCAATGCGGCAGGCGCGATCGTGGCATCCCGGCTCGAATGCTCGACCGCCATGCCGACTGCCGCAGAAGTTGCCGAATTGGCCGAACAGACCGCAGTGGAGGCCGTGAATGTCTGACGCAGAAGTTTCTCCCGTCGGTTGGCTCGCCCCGATCTGCGCCGATTACGCCTCAGTTACCGATGTCCGTGCCACCGATCCCGGTGCCGTCGCCCGCGCCTGGAACGATCGCACCACCCGCCCCACCATCCGGGGCGACGGCCGACTGATGATCGTCGCCGCCGACCATCCCGCCCGCGGTGCGCTGGCCGTGGGCAACCGCCCGACCGCCATGAACAGCCGCACTGACTTGCTAGATCGACTCCGTGCCGCACTCGCCGATCCAGGTGTCGACGGCGTTCTCGCCACCTCGGACATCCTCGACGACCTCCTCTTGCTCGGTGCACTCGAGGACAAGGTCGTGTTCTCCTCGTTCAACCGTGGCGGACTGGCGGGTGCGTCGTTCGAGTTCGACGATCAGATGACGGCTGCCACCCCGGAGTCCACCGCCACCGCGAGGATGAACGGCGGAAAGATGCTGTGCCGCATCGCCCTCGACGATCCGGGCACGGTCGCCACCATGGCAGCATGTGCCAAGGCGGTCGACGAACTCGCCTCACGCGGTCTGATCGCCATGCTTGAGCCGTTCATGTCGAGCCGGGTCAACGGCAAGGTACGCAACGACCTGAGCCCCGATGCGGTCATCAAGTCGGTACACATCGGTCAGGGCCTCGGCTCGACCTCGGCCTACACCTGGATGAAGCTGCCCGTTGTCCCCGAGATGGATAGGGTAATGGACGCGACATTGCTGCCGACGTTGCTCCTCGGAGGCGATCCCGCGGATCCAGACGAGGCCTTCGCCTCGTGGGAGAAGGCACTCGGTCTGCCGTCGGTGCGCGGGCTCATCGTGGGCCGCACACTGCTCTATCCCGCCGACGACGACGTGAGCTCCGCGGTCGCCACCGCCGTTTCGATGGTGCGCTGACATGGGCGAGCGAAGCGACGGGGGAAATTGACATGGGCGAGCGAAGCGACGGGGGAAATTGACATGGGCGAGCGAAGCGACGGGGGAAATTGACATGCGCAGCGAGCTCTACATTCCAGCGCGCAGTGCCGAGCTGCCGTACACCGTCGACGTCACCCCCGCGTCAGCCGGCTGGAGCGAATCCTCACTGCAGGTAATCGAACTGGACGACTCCCAGACTGCGGAGCTTCACACGGCAGGCACCGAGGTGATGGTCATCCCGTTGGCCGGTGGAGGCACGGTGGAATGCGACGGCGTCGCCTTCGAGCTCACCCCACGCCACTCGGTGTTCGACGGGCCGTCCGACATGGTCTACCTCGGCATCGGCCAGGAGTACCGGATCAGCGGTGAGGGCCGGTTCGCGATCTGTGGGGCACGGGCCGAGCGCTCGTTCCCCAACCGCCGGGTCGCCGCGGCCGACGTGTCCGTGGAGCTTCGCGGCGCGGGCAACTGCAGCAGGCAGGTCCACAACTTCGGCACCGCAGGGGTTTTCGAGGCCGACTCGCTGATCGCGTGTGAGGTCATCACGCCCGGCGGCAACTGGTCGAGCTATCCGGCGCACAAGCACGACGAGAACACGCCGACGCAGTCCGAACTCGAGGAGATCTACTACTTCGAGATCGCGGGCGGTCCGGACGGATCGCGCGGCTTCGGCTATCACCGCGTCTACGGCACGCCCGACCGCCCAATCGAGGTGCTTGAAGAGGTCCGCACCGGCGACGTCGTGTTGGTGCCGCACGGCTACCACGGTCCGTCGGTCGCCGCGCCCGGCTACCACATGTACTACCTCAACGTGATGGCCGGGCCGGGCACCGAGCGCGCCTGGAAGATCGTCGACGATCCCGAGCACGCGTGGCTCCGCGGCACCTGGGACGACCAGGTCGTTGATCCTAGATTGCCGCTCCACGGCATCTCACACCGAACAGGAGCATGACCGTGGTCTCCACCGCACCGAAGCGGGCCGAGAAGATCGCCGACGGAGAAGCCACCGTACGACTCACCGTCGCGCAGGCCACCATTCGGTTCCTAGGCAACCAGTACGTCGAGCACGACGGTGAGCGCACCAAGTTCTTCGCGGGCGCCTTCGGGATCTTCGGCCACGGCAACGTGGCCGGCCTCGGCCAAGCCCTACTGCAGGACGAAGTCACCGCGTTCGAAGCACGCACGGAGCCGTCGCTGCGCTACGTACTGGGCCGCAACGAGCAGGCCATGGTGCACAGTGCCGTCGCCTACGCCCGGCAGAAGGACCGGTTGCAGACCTGGGCCGTCACCGCCAGCGTGGGACCCGGCTCGACGAACATGCTGACCGGCGCCGCACTCGCGACCATCAACCGGTTGCCCGTCCTGCTGCTGCCCGCCGACACGTTCGCCACCAGGGTGAGTTCTCCAGTGCTGCAGGAACTGGAACTGCCGTCCTCCGGCGACGTCACGGTCAACGACGCGTTCAAGCCGGTGTCGCGCTACTTCGACCGGGTGTGGCGCCCGGAGCAGCTGCCCGCCGCGTTGCTCGGTGCCATGCGGGTGCTGACCGATCCGGTGGAGACGGGAGCGGCGACGGTATCGATCCCGCAGGACGTACAGGCCGAGGCCCACGATTGGCCGGAATCCCTTTTCGCCCAGCGCACCTGGCACGTCGCGCGTCCCCTGCCGGAGAGCTCGGTGATCGCCCGCGCGGCTGATGTCATCCGGAGCGCCAAGAGGCCGCTGATCGTCGCGGGCGGCGGCGTCATTTACTCCGACGCCACCGACGCGCTGGCCGCGTTCTGTGAGCGGACGGGCATCCCGGTCGGTCAAAGTCAGGCGGGCAAGGGCTCACTCCCCTACGACCACCCCCAGTCCGTCGGCGCCATCGGATCCACCGGCACCACCGCGGCCAACGCGCTCGCCACCGAGGCCGACGTCGTCATCGGAATCGGCACCCGCTACAGCGATTTCACCAGCGCGTCGCGAACTGCCTTCAACAACCCCGACGTCCGGTTCGTCAACGTCAACGTCGCGTCGATCGATTCCGTGAAGCAGGGCGGCGTCAGTGTCGTGTCGGACGCCCGGGAGGCAATCGAAGCCATGGGCGTGGCGCTCGGCGACTACTCGGTGAGCGACGAATACCGCACCCGCACGGCGGAACTCGCCCAGGAGTGGGAGAACACCGTCTCCGCCGCTTATCGGGTGGACGACGGCGCTGAGTCTGTTGGCCTCAACCAGAACCAGGTGATCGGGCTGGTCAACACGCTGTCCGACCCCCGCGATGTCGTGGTCTGTGCGGCCGGCTCGATGCCGGGCGACCTGCACAAGCTGTGGCGCACCTGTGATCGCAAGGGTTACCACGTCGAATACGGGTTCTCGTGCATGGGTTACGAGGTCGCCGGCGGTATCGGAGCCAAGATGGCCGAACCCGACCGCGACGTGTTCATCATGGTCGGTGACGGCTCGTACCTCATGATGGCCACCGAACTCGTCACCGCGGTGCAGGAGAACGTCAAGGTCATCGTCGTGCTGGTGCAGAACCACGGGTTCGCCTCCATCGGAGGGCTTTCCGAGGCACTTGGCTCCCAACGCTTCGGCACCGCCTACCGCTACCGCTCGGAAGATGGTCGGCTCGACGGCGACAAACTGCCGGTCGATCTTGCGGCCAACGCGGCGAGCCTCGGCGCCGAGGTCATCCGCGCCGTCACCGCCGCGGAGTTCACCCACGCGGTCAAGGTCGCCAAGGCCAGCGACCGGACGACGGTGATCCACGTGGAGACCGATCCGCTGATCACCGCACCCGACAGCGAGTCCTGGTGGGACGTACCGGTATCCGAGACATCCACGCTGGCGTCTACGCAGTCCGCTTACCAAACCTATGCCGACTGGAAGAAGATCCAGCGGCCCTTCGTCCGCCCCTCCGATAGCTGAAGGCCACAGACACATGAGCAGCAGCTCGAGCAGGATTCTAGTGGGGTCCGCACCGGACTCCTGGGGCGTCTGGTTTCCCGACGATCCAGGACAGACCCCGTACACCCGCTTCCTCGACGAGGTCGCCGCGTCTGGCTACGAGTGGATCGAACTGGGCCCGTTCGGTTACCTTCCCACCGACCCGAAGCAGCTGGCCGACGAGCTCGCCGCGCGCAACCTGAAGCTCTCTGCCGGAACGGTTTTCGAGCATCTGCATCAGGATGATTCGTGGGACTCGGTCTGGAAGCAGATCGAGGACGTCGCAAAGCTCACGGCGGCCGTCGGCGGCAAGCACGTCGTCGTCATCCCCGAGATGTGGCGCGACCCCTCCACGGGCGCCGTGCTCGAAGACCGTGTGCTGACGCCCGCGCAGTGGAAGGAGAAGACCCACGGCATGAACGAGCTCGGCAAGGCGATGTTCGAGAAGTACGGCGTGCGTGCACAATTCCACCCCCACGCCGACAGCCACGTCGATACCGAAGAGAACGTCTACCGCTTCCTCGACGGTACCGACGGCGAGTTCGTCAACCTGTGCCTGGACACCGGGCACATCAGCTACTGCGGCGGCGACAACATCGCCATCATCGAGCGCGCCCCCGAACGCATCGGCTATTTGCATCTCAAGCAGGTCGACCCCGTCGTGCGGGCCCAGGTCGAAGCCGAGGACCTGCCGTTCGGCGAGGCCGTCAAACTCGGCGCGATGACCGAGCCACCCTTGGGCATCCCAGACATGCCAACGCTTCTGGAAGCCATCGAAAGGCTCGGCATCGACGTGTTCGCCATCGTCGAGCAGGACATGTATCCGTGCGCCATCGACGCTCCCCTGCCCATCGCACAACGGACCCAGCGCTACCTCGGGTCCTGCGGCGTCGCCGCCGTCCGCTTCAGCTGAACCTGAATTCAGGAGTCCAGAACCCATGTCTGATTTGCGTATTGCCGTCCTCGGTGTCGGCATGATGGGCGCCGATCACATCGCGCGCATCGGCTCGAAGATCGCCGGAGCGCGGGTGAGCGTCGTCAACGACTACGTGACCGAGAAGGCCGAGCAGCTCGCCGCTACCATCCCCGGGTGCCGCGCGATCTCCGATCCACTCGACGCCATCGCGGACCCGGATGTCGATGCGGTGATCCTCGCGACACCCGGCACGACACACGAGAAACAACTGCTCGCGTGTCTGGAACACGGCAAGCCGGTGATGTGCGAGAAGCCGTTGACCACCGACGTCGCGACCTCGCTCGAAGTGGTCAAGCGCGAGGCCGAGCTCGGTAAGCGCCTGATCCAGGTCGGCTTCATGCGCCGATTCGACGTGGAGTACGCCGCGCTGAAGGCGCTTCTCGACGACGGCGATCTCGGTCGGCCACTGGTGATGCACTGCGCGCACCGCAATCCAACCGTTCCGCCCCACTTCGACAGCTCGATGATCGTCAAGGATTCACTGGTCCACGAGGTCGACGTCACCCGTTTCCTGTTCGACGAAGAGATCACGTCGGTACAGATGGTCCGTCCAGCTGCGAATCCGGCTGCACCCGAAGGCCTTCAGGATCCACAGATCGCGATCTTTCACACTGCAACGGGCAAACACGTCGATGTCGAGGTGTTCGTCACCACCGGCGTCGCCTACGAGGTGCGCACCGAGGTCGTCGCCGAGTTGGGCAGCGCGATGATCGGCCTGGACGTCGGCCTCCTTCGCAAGAGCGCGCCAGGGCACTGGGGCGGCCAGATCACCCCCAGCTTCAAGGAGCGTTTCGGACAGGCCTACGACACCGAGATCCAGCGCTGGGTCGACGCGGTCCGGGCAGGGACCAACGTCGACGGGCCCGGCGCGTGGGACGGCTATGCCGCGGCGGCGGTCTGCGCCGCCGGGGTCGAGTCATTGGAGACGGGACAACCCGTTACGGTCGAGATGGTGTCGCGCGATTCGATCAAGGGAGCGTGACGGATGAAGATCGCCCTTGACCCCACGCCCTTCCACCATTACTACGAGCTGCTCGAATTTCCTCGGGCGGTTGCCGAGTTGGGGTTCGAGAACCTTCAGCTCACCCCGCATCGGGACTTCATTCCGTTCTACAACCACCCGCGGGCCGACGACGATCTGGTGGCCAAGTTTCGCAAGGCCTGCGAGCACGCGAACGTCGGTATTGCCTCAGTGCTGCCCGTGCTGCGCTGGTCGGGACCCGACGAGGATGCCAGGGAAGCGGCGGTGCGGAACTGGAAGCGGGTCATCCAGATCACCGTCGACCTCGGTGTCAACGTCATCAACACCGAGTTCTCCGGCAGGCCCGAACGGGCCGAGGAGTCCGAACGAGCGTTCTTCCGCTCCATGGAGGAACTGATGCCGATCTTCGAGCGCGAGGGAATCGACGTCCGCATCGACCCGCACCCTGATGACTTCGTCGAGGACGGCTTCGAGGCGGTGCGGATCATCCGGGGCGTCAACTCCCCCAACCTCGGCATGGTGTTCGTGGCCTGTCACACCTTCCATATGGGAGGCAACATGATTGACATCATGCGCGCCGCAGGCGACCGGCTCCGGCTAGTGCACGTCGCCGACACCATGAATCACCACCGCAGCCACGGCCTTCGATACATCACCAACCCCCCCGGCAATCCCGTCCGAGTGCACCAACACCTCAAGATCGGCGACGGTGACGTCGACTGGGACGAATTCTTCTCCGGACTCGCCGAGATCGGCTTCTACGACCGCCCCGACACCGTGATGGTGTCATCGGTCTTCGCCGAGGACGAAAACGCGCACGACGTCTCGCGCTACCAACTCGCCACCATGACCGACTACGTCGCCAAATACCAGAATTGAGAACCGAAGTGACGAAGACCATCTCCCACTGGCTCAACAACGACGCCTACCCGGGCGCCAGCGGCAACACCGCGCCCGTCACCAATCCCGCGACCGGCGAAGTCACCGGCGAGGTCGCGCTGGGCAGCGTGGAGGACGCCCGCGCGGTGGTCGACGCTGCCGCCGCAGCGTTCCCGGCCTGGCGCGACACGTCGCTGGCCAAGCGCACCCAGGTCCTGTTCAACTTCCGCGAGTTGCTCAACGCTCGCAAGGGCGAGCTCGCCGACATCATCACCAGCGAGCACGGCAAGGTCGTCTCCGATGCCCTCGGCGAAGTCAGCCGCGGCCAGGAAGTCGTCGAGTTCGCCTGCGGCATTCCCCATCTGCTCAAGGGTGGCTTCACCGAGAACGCCTCCACGAAGGTCGACGTCTACTCGATCCGCCAGCCCGTGGGCCCGGTCGGCATCATCTCCCCGTTCAACTTCCCCGCCATGGTGCCGATGTGGTTCTTCCCCATCGCGATCGCCGCGGGCAACACCGTCGTCCTCAAACCCTCGGAGAAAGACCCCACCGCATCCCTGTGGATGGCCGAGCTGTGGAAGGAAGCCGGCCTCCCCGACGGCGTGTTCAACGTCCTGCAGGGCGACAAGACCGTCGTCGACGAGCTGCTGACGAACAAGGCCGTCAAGTCCATTAGCTTCGTCGGATCCACGCCCATCGCGCAGTACGTCTACGCCACCGGGACCGCCGCAGGCAAGCGCGTCCAGGCCCTCGGCGGGGCGAAGAACCACGCCGTCATCCTGCCCGACGCCGACCTCGACCTGGCGGCGGACTCCATGGTCAACGCCGGCTTCGGCTCCGCAGGCGAACGTTGTATGGCCATCTCGGCTTGTGTGGCCGTCGGACCGATCGCCGACGACCTCGTCGCCAAGATCGCCGAGCGCACCACGCCCCTGAAGATCGGTGACGGCACGAAGGATTCCGACATGGGTCCGCTCGTCACCAAGGTCCATCGCGACAAGGTCGCGTCCTACATCGACGCCGGTGAGGCCGACGGCGCGAAGATCGTCGTCGACGGCCGCCACGTGTCCGCCAATGGCGGAGCCGAAGGATTCTGGTTGGGCCCCACCCTGATCGATCACGTCACCCCCGAGATGAGCGTCTATACCGACGAGATCTTCGGCCCTGTCCTCTCGGTCATCCGCGTCGAAACGTACGACGAGGCATTGGAGCTCATCAACTCCAACCCGTACGGGAACGGAACCGCGATCTTCACCAACGACGGTGGCGCCGCGCGGCGCTTCCAGAACGAGGTCGAGGTCGGGATGATCGGTATCAACGTGCCGATTCCGGTTCCCATGGCGTACTTCAGCTTCGGCGGATGGAAGGCCTCGCTGTTCGGCGACAGTCACGCTCATGGCATGGACGGCGTCCACTTCTTCACCCGCGGCAAGGCCATCACCAGCCGGTGGTTGGACCCCAGCCACGGCGGCATCGAGCTGGGCTTCCCACAGAACGCCTAGCGCCGAGTCACCCCTCCGCGATCGTGCGGTGTGATGCGCGACCCTCCTGTGCTTGCGGATGACATCGCACGCCCACGGCCTCAGCGCCGACGGTCGAACAGGCTCTCCGCCGAGAGATAGAGCGTCAACATGTCGATGAGGGTCTGCCGTTGGCGCGTGGAGTCATAGCGGCCCGCGGACACCATCTGCGGCACGGTCAGTCCTCGCAGGCACGCCCAGATGACGTCCGCCACCGCGGAGCCGTCCTGATCGGGGACCAACTTGGCACCCAAGGCGTTGAGTCCCTCATTCACGTCGACGAGGTGGCGATTGAGCTTCTTGCCGCGCGTGACGCGGGTAGCCACCAGGATTTCCTGAGCAGCCATCGAGGTGGGGTTGCTGAATGCCGGCCAGGCCGCCTCGACGACAGCCGAGACACGTTCTCGCAGTGCACCGTTCGGGACGTGCACGTGAGCGAGGGCCCGTTGAAGACCAGCGAAGCCCTCGTCCACTACCGCCATCAGGAGTTGATCTCTGTCCCCGAAGTGGTACTGGATGACACCCCAGCTGACGTTGGCCCTCTCCGTGATGTGTTTGGCGCTGGCCGCGCCGAACCCCTCTTCGAGAATGCAGGCCACCGTTTCGGCGATGATCACCGCCCGCGTGTCGTCGCCGCGCCGTTGCCGGTTCTCGGCTCGACGGGTGGGCGCCGGCCGTCGTACGACAGCAGTCATCGCATCAATCCGTGAACCTGGGCGATCGGCAGATCCCGGAGTGACGGCATTCCCGGCGGCGCCGCACACACCGCGGCGATCGCATTGACGACCTTGGCCGCAGTCGCCATGACCCCGCCCTCGTTCTGGTCGATGTCGCCGGAGCCGACGTGGGCGTTGATCTCGACACCGGGCCTCCCCGTGACGACGACGCGGTGCACCCCGCCATGTCCGTCGGGCGGGTACGGCCAATCCGGGGCAGCGGCCTGGGTAAGTCGGTTGACGTGTTCCATCACGATGACGGGTTGACCGTCCTTGACCCCCTCGACCGCGAACCGTACGGCGGCCACCTGCCCAGGGTCGACGTGCATCATCGTGCAGTCGATCGGCACGGACGTCACCCACGTCTCGTGTCTTTCGCGGACCTCGTCGAGTTCCACGCCAAGGCATTCCGCAAGGTGCGCTACTGGCCCGCCCCAGATCGAGCGAAGCACGCCGGGCAGGAACATCAGCGGTGGATCCTGGTCTGGCGTGAAGCCGAATCCGAAACTCACGCCAGTGAACTCGGCGTCGTCATAGGTGCCGTAGTCGAACACCTCCTGCACGATGATCGAGGTGGCGGATTGGCACAGACTCAGGGCCGCAAAGGGCAGCATGTCCCCAGAGAATCCCGGGTCGATGCCGTTGACGTACATCGTGGTGCCACCTTTGCGGCAGGCAGCCATCAGAGGTTCCCGTAGCCACGCGTCCGCGCCGTCTGGGTTGATCAGCCAGACCAGCGACGTCGCCACGACGTTCGTGCCCGCTCGCAGGAACGCGGTGATCTCGGCGAGCGCTTCGGTCGGACGCGTCTCTCCCTGGGACGTGTAGACGACGCAGTCGGCACGCAGGCTCACCAGAGCCTCGAGGTCGTCGGTCGCGAGGACTCCCGTCGCGCCCGGCACGCCGCAGAGTTCAGCCGCGTCACGCCCGATCTTCTCCCGACTGCTGGCGTGCACCCCGACTAGTTCGAGGTCGGGATGCTCGATGACGTGCCGCAGCGCGTGTTGCCCTACATTGCCGGTCGAGAACTGAACGACTTTGAGCATCAACGGATCTCCAGACTTGGGGTCACAAGAGGTCCGTGATCGTTTTCAGCCCGGCGTCGTACAACACCCCCGGCAGCATGCCGCCGTCGATCTCGATGGTCGTCCCATTGACGTAGTCGGCTTGACCGCTGCACAGGAAAACGCATGCCCGACCCACTTCTTCGGTTCTGCCTGCCCGCTTGAGTGGGACCTTGTCGAAGTACCTGGCGCCGTCCTTGTCGTCCGCGGGCAGCACGAAGTCATGGAAGTTGGCGGTCATCGTAGGACCCAG
Source organism: Mycolicibacterium hodleri (assembly GCF_006439015.1). Classification (GTDB taxonomy): domain Bacteria; phylum Actinomycetota; class Actinomycetes; order Mycobacteriales; family Mycobacteriaceae; genus Mycobacterium; species Mycobacterium hodleri_A. Next base: position 1,113,572 of record NZ_RCZG01000001.1, read on the forward strand.
GGCAAGACAGTTCACCCGGATATCGGGCCCCCACTCTTGGGCCAGCGACCGCGTCATGTGGTTGAGTCCGGACTTCGCCGCTCCGTAGGAGACCAGCGTCGGTGAGCCCGCCGGATGGCCGGCTCCGCTGGAGATGTTGACGATCGATCCTCCACTGCCGCGCCGCATCTCGGGGCAGACGCGGATGGCGAACCACAGTGGGCTGACGAGGTTCATCTGGATGGCGAAGGCATGGAATAGCACGCTGCGCTCGTAGTCGCCGGTCCCGCGCGGACTTCCCTGGATGCGTTGTACCAGTTCGGGCACCGCATCGACGCTCGGGCTCGGTACGGTACCGCCCGCGTTGTTGACCAGGATGTCGATTCGACCGTATGTGTCGATCACCTTGCCGACGAATTCATCGATGGCGCGGTAGTCACCCTGATCGCACACCAACTGCGCGGACCGCTCCCGACCACCGGGCACTCGCGCCGCCGCGGGCAGTTCGTCAAGCGGCGAACGCGAACACCCCACGACTGTGGCTCCCTCGCGCAGGAGTTCCTCGGCAATTCCGTCCCCGACGCCACGGCTGGTGCCGGTCACGATCGCTATCCTGCCGTCCAACGAACCCACGATCAGCCCCCATCCCACGTCGAAGTGAACATAGATTTATCAATGTTTTCGAGGGTGCTCATGGCAGATTGGTCGATAGCAGAGTCAGCTGCATCCCGAAGATGGCGGCCAACTGGACCTCGATCAGCTCGAGGCCGTTTTCGCTACGGTCCTGCCGGAATTCACCCGACGCCCCATATCGGCGTGCAACGTCCATCGCGGCATCGGCGTCGTCGACACGAACCACCACCGAGAACACACCGTCACCGTGGGTGTCCAGAAAGTCAGCTACCGAGCCGGAATTCGACGGCGGATCGGCAATGGGCGTGACGAGTTCGACACCGCGATCCCAATCCAGAGTCACCCGAAGACCGATGTCCACGAGCTCGTGCGTCTGGAAACGGAAGCCGAGCGCCGTCAGGAACGCCGTCGCAGCGTCCAGCCGTTCGGGCGCCACCGCGAACACGACGTGATGCATCGCCGGCAGCTTGCCTGACATCGAGTACCAATCGTGAGCGACGGCTGATGGACATAAAGAACATTAATTCATCAATGCTTTTGCCGTGACGGTTTTGGTGAGGAGACGACGCCTGCGAGCCGCCGTGCTGGGCGTGTCGTGGAAAGACACGCTCGCTCGCCCAAGTGGGGGTCCCGAAACGAAACCGACGCCCCGCATTTCGCAGGACGCCGGCTTCGTGTGGAACGAAATATCAGAGGATGTAGAGCATCTCTTGGTAGGTGGGCAGCGGCCACAGGTCGTCGGCCACCACACCCTCCAGGGTGTCAGCCGCACTACGAACCGCATCCATCAACGGCAGCAGGCTTTGCGCGTGCGCGGCCTCCTCGGCAGCGGACTCACCACCGTGGGCTTCCATCGCCGTCTTGAGCGCCTTCAGAGCGCTGGTCAGCTCGGAGATCGGGGTGGAGACGGTCTCCAGCAGCGAGGTGTCCGGCTCCATGCCGGCCGCCTTGAGCGTGGCGACGTTCTGGGCCAACTCCGTCTGATAACGCACCGCCGCAGGCAGAATGATCGTCGAACCCATTTCCAGGGTGATCTTGGCCTCGACGCCAACCGTCAGGGCATAGGTCTCGTAGCGGACCTCTTCGCGGCTGTGCAGCTCCCGCGAATTGAACACGCCGTACTTCTCGAAGACCGCGATCGCCTCCGGCTTGACCAGCTCCGGAATCGAGTCGATGGTGGTCTTCAGGTTCGGCAGACCACGCTCGGCAGCCTCCACCTGCCAGTTGTCCGAGTAACCGTCACCGTTGAACACCACAGCACCGTGCTCGGTGATGATCTCGGTGAGCAGCTTCTGCACGGCCATGTCGAAGTCTTCGCCGCCCTCGACGGCCTTCTCCAGCCAGCTCGCCATGTAATCGAGCGAGTCCGCCATGATCGTGTTGATGATGATCATCGGCACATTGATGGTCTGACCCGAGCCCGGCGCCCGGAACTCGAAGCGGTTACCGGTGAACGCGAACGGGCTGGTGCGGTTGCGGTCGCCCGGATCGGTCGGTAGCACCGGCAGCGTGTCGACGCCCATGATCATGGTGCCCTTGCCCTTGGACGAGGTCGCGGCGCCCTTGGCGATCTGTTCGAATACGTCGGCGAGCTGATCGCCGAGGAAGATCGAGATGATCGCGGGCGGGGCCTCGTTGGCGCCGAGGCGGTGATCGTTGGTGGCCGAGGCCACCGATACCCGCAGCAGACCGGCGAACTTGTGCACGGCCCGGATGACGGCGGCGCAGAACACCAGGAACTGGGCGTTCTCGTGCGGCGTGTCACCCGGCACCAGCAGGCTGCCGAACTGCGCGTTGCCCAGCGAGAAGTTGACGTGCTTACCCGAGCCGTTGACGCCCGCGAACGGCTTCTCGTGCATCAGGCATTCCATGCCGTGCTTCTTGGCGATGGCCTTGAACGTCGTCATCAACAGCTGCTGATGGTCGGCGGCGATATTGGCCCGCTCGAACATCGGCGCAATCTCGAACTGGCCGGGCGCGACCTCGTTGTGCCGGGTCTTGGCCGGGATACCGAGCTTGAACAGCTCGCGCTCGGTGTCCATCATGAAGGCCAGCACCCGGTCCGGGATGGCGCCGAAGTAGTGGTCGTCGAATTCCTGGCCCTTCGGCGGCTTCGCGCCGAACAGCGTGCGACCGGAGTTGATCAGGTCGGGACGCGCCAAGAAGAAGTGCCGGTCGACCAGGAAGTACTCCTGCTCAGGCCCGCAGAAGGACACGATGTGGTCGAAGTTCTCATGCCCGAACAGTTTCAGGATGCGCTCTGCCTGGGCACCCATCGCCTGCTGGCTGCGCAGCAGGGGGGTCTTGTAATCGAGCGCTTCACCGGTCATCGAGACGAACACCGTCGGGATGCACAGCGTGTTGCCGTTCGGGTTCTCCAGGATGTAGGCCGGGCTGGTGACATCCCAGCCCGTGTAACCGCGCGCCTCGAAGGTGCTGCGCAGCCCGCCGGACGGGAAGCTGGAGCCGTCCGGCTCGCCCTGGATCAGGGTCTTGCCCGCGAATTCGGCGAGCGTGGTTCCGTCGCCCACCGGATCGAGGAAGCTGTCGTGCTTCTCGGCCGTCAGCCCGGTCATCGGGTAGAAGACGTGCGCGTAATGGGTGGCGCCCCTCGACAGCGCCCAGTCCTTCATCACCGAGGCGACGGAGTCGGCGATCGCCGGGTCGAGCTTCGCACCCTTCTCAATGGTCGCGACGACGGACTTGTAGACCGACTTCGGCAACCGCAGACGCATCTCGGCCAAGGTGAAGACGTTGGCGCCGAAGATCTCGCCGGGTGCCTCGCCTGGATCGAAGCTGATGGGTGGAGGCACATAGGCCTCGACACTGGTGATCGCCTGCAGACGGACCGAATTTCCGCTCAATGGACTTCTACTTTCCCGTGAGCCCGCTTCCGGAATCGCGGGCTAGACCGGCCAACCCTAGAAACGCCGTGTTCCGGGACTGTTACGCGCGCGTCACCGACAGAATGCGATCAGATGGATGGGTCTGCGCAGTGATCGTGTGCCACCCACTAAGTGCCGACGAGGACGGGCGCCTCATCGGCCGCGGCCTACGCTGAAACCATGTCCCTCCGACGACACCCCAATCAAGACGTGGACGCGAGTTTCGACGAGCACGCGGCAGTCGTGTCCGGTCCCGAGCACGGGGCCGCGGGCGTCACGGCCGTGATGGTGTCGCTGAACCGCGGTCTTGAACAGATGGGTCCCCTTCGCACGGCAGCGACCTTGTCACGGCTCAACCAACGGCACGGGTTCGACTGTCCCGGCTGCGCATGGCCCGAGGAGCCCGGCGGACGCAAGATCGCCGAGTTCTGCGAGAACGGCGCCAAGGCCGTTGCCGAAGAAGCGACCAAGCGCCGAGTCACGCCCGAGTTCTTCGCACGGCACTCGGTGAGCGATCTGGCCGATCGGCCCGAGTACTGGTTGTCACAGCAGGGCCGCATCACCCATCCGATGGTGCTGGCCGACGGTGACACTCACTACCGTCCCATCGACTGGGACGACGCCTACCGGTTGATCGCCGAAACCCTCAACGGGCTCGCCACCCCCGACGAGGCGTGCTTCTATACCTCAGGCCGCACCAGCAACGAGGCCGCATTCCTGTATCAACTCTTGGTGCGCAGCTACGGCACGAACAACCTGCCGGACTGCTCCAACATGTGCCACGAATCCTCGGGTACGGCCCTGACCGACTCCATCGGCATCGGCAAGGGCTCAGTGTCGGTCGAGGACGTCGCGCACGCCGATTGCATCCTGATCGCGGGACAGAATCCTGGCACCAACCACCCGCGGATGCTCTCGATCCTGGAGAAGGCAAAGGCGAACGGCGCCAAGATCATTGCCGTCAACCCGCTGCCCGAAGCCGGGTTGATGCGGTTCAAGGATCCACAGAAGGTCAACGGCGTCGTCGGCCACGGTATCGAAATCGCCGACGAGTTCGTCCAGATCCGCATCGGGGGCGACATGGCCCTGTTCTCCGGACTCGGCAGGCTGCTGCTCGAGGCGGAGGACCTGGCGCCAGGCACCGTGCTCGACCGCGACTTCATCGCAGACCACTGCGCGGGTTTCGACGAGTACGAGACGCACACCCGGGCCACGGATCTGGAGACGGTGGTCGAGGCCACCGGCGTCGACCGAAAGCAATTGGAGCGTGTCGCGCGCATACTGAGCGCGTCGAAGCGGACGGTGATCTGCTGGGCCATGGGCTTGACCCAGCAGCGGCATGCGGTGGCCACGATTGGTGAGGCCACCAACCTGCTCCTGCTGCGTGGGATGATCGGCAAGCCTGGCGCTGGCGTCTGCCCCGTCCGCGGACACTCGAACGTGCAAGGCGACCGCACCATGGGCATCTGGGAACAAATGCCCGAATCGTTCCTGGCGGCGCTGGACACGCGCTTCGGCATTACCAGTCCCCGTCGGCGCGGCCATGACACCGTCGACACGATCCGGGCGATGCGCGACGGTGACGCGAAGGTGTTCGTCGGGATGGGAGGCAATTTCGCGGCCGCGACACCCGACACCGAGGTGACCGAGGCGGCCCTGCGCAGTTGCGACCTCACGGTGCAGATCTCGACCAAGCTCAACCGTAGCCACGTCGTCCACGGTCGCACCTCCCTGATTCTGCCGACGCTCGGACGCACCGACCGCGACATGCGCGCCAGCGGTAAGCAGTTGGTCTCCGTCGAGGACTCGATGTCGATGGTGCACCTGTCCCGCGGCAGCCTGACCCCGCCCAGCGAACACCTCCGCAGCGAAGTCGCCATCGTGTGCGAGCTGGCGAGAACCCTTCTCGGGCGGAGCCATCCGGTGCCATGGGAGTCGTTCAAGAACGATTACGACCGTGTCCGCGACGCCATCGCCGACGTCGTACCCGGCTGCGCCGACTACAACACCCGGGTTCGCCAGCCCGACGGATTTCAACTCCCCCACCCGCCGCGGGACTCCCGGGAGTTCCCCACCACCACGGGCAAGGCCAACTTCGCGATCAACGCACTCGAGTGGGTACCGGTGCCACCGGGGCGGCTGGTGCTCCAGACGCTACGCAGCCACGACCAGTACAACACCACCATCTACGGGCTCGACGACCGCTACCGCGGCGTGAAGGGCGGCCGTCGCGTGGTGTTCGTCAACCCCGCCGACATCGCGTCCCTCGGCCTCGCGGCCGGCATGCGGGTCGACCTGATCTCCGAGTTCACCGACGCCGCAGGCAATCTCGAGGAACGACGCGCCAAGGACTTCCTCGTCGTGCCGTACTCGACGCCGGTCGGCAACGCGGCGTCCTACTACCCGGAGACCAATCCGCTGGTCCCGCTCGACCACACCGCAGTCAGGTCGAACACCCCAGTCTCGAAGGCGATCGTCATTCGGTTGGAGCACACGCATGGGTAGGGTCACCGCCCGCCGCCGGGCTAGCCATCTGACCGCTGACACGGCGACCTCTCGGCCCGAGACGCTGGCCGTCGAGGAGCCGATGGAGATCCGTATCAACGGCACCGCCATCACCGTCACGATGCGAACTCCCGGGTCCGACGTCGAACTGGCGCAGGGGTTTCTACTCACCGAGGGCGTGATCGGCCAACGCGACGACATCGCCCGTGTCGAATACTGCCGCGGAGTTGGAGACGACGGGTTCAACACCTACAACGTCCTCGACGTGACCCTTGCGGAAGGCGTCTCCATGCCCGACGTGGACGTCACCCGCAACTTCTACACCACGTCCTCCTGCGGGGTCTGTGGCAAGGGCTCGATCGACGCCATTCGGCTCACCACCCGCCACTCCCCCGGCGACGATCCGACCTCCGTCTCCTCGGAGACGTTGTCCGCCATGCCAGATCAGCTTCGCGATGCGCAGCGGGTCTTCGCCGCCACGGGCGGCCTGCACGGCGCAGGCCTGTTCGATGCGGACGGCACCATGCTGGTCGTCCGAGAAGACATCGGCCGGCACAACGCCGTGGACAAGGTCATCGGCTGGGCGGTGGAGAATGGCCGCATTCCGCTGACGGAGACGGTCCTGCTCGTCAGCGGACGCGCATCGTTCGAACTGACACAGAAGGCGGTGATGGCGGGCATCCCCGTGCTCGCTGCCGTCTCCGCCCCGTCATCTCTCGCGGTCGACCTGGCCGGTCAGGCCGGCTTGACCCTGGTCGCGTTCCTGCGCGGTAAGTCCATGAACGTCTACACCCGGCCGGACCGCGTCAAGCACTGACGGTCTCCGCACGGTCTCCGCACGATCTCCACCCGATCTCCACCCAACCTCCAAGTCCAGACACCCCTGGTAGCGCAACATCGACTCCCGTCGAACCAACCACACTGGGAGTCATCACCGTGCCAGAGATCCTGATCGCCGCATGCCCGCCCATCGGACACGTCGCCCCGCTACTGAACGTGGCACGCGACCTGGTGGTCCGCGGCCACGACGTCACCTTCCTCACCTCGGCGCGGCACGCAGACAAGGTCCGCGCGACCGGTGCGACGCTCCATCCGCTGCCGTACGGCGCCGACTTCGACGACACCTCGCTCGACGCCGACCTGCCCGGTCGCACCGAGACCGCGGGTGTCGCCAGAATCAACTTCGACGTCAGACACGTCTTCGTGCGACCCCTGCCTCACCAGGCCGCCGCAGTCGACGAGCTGATGACGACCACGCGGTTCGACGCCATCATCGCCGACGCGTTCTTCCTCGGCATCCTGCCGATGCTCCTTGGCGATCCCGCCTCCCGGCCGCCGGTGCTCACCTACACGACCACACCCCTCTTCCTGTCCAGCCGCGACACCGCGCCTGGAGGCACCGGCATCCATCCCGGTGTCGGCGCACTAGGACGACTGCGAAACCGCGCGCTGAACGTCGCGGCGCAGAAGATTCTCCTGCGCGCCTCCCAACACGCCGCCGAGATCATGCTCAAGGCACTCGCCATGCCGAAACTACCTGTCTTCGTGCTGGATTCGGCGATTCTCGCCGATCGGCTCATCGTGCCCACGGTCCCGGAATTCGAGTATCACCGTAGCGATCTGCCCGACCACGTGCGCTTCGTCGGCGCAGTGAGCCCCGAACCCGCCAGTGGCTTCGTGGCACCGCCGTGGTGGCAGGAGTTGTCTGGCGACCGCCCCGTCGTCCACGTCACGCAGGGCACCATCGACAATGCCGACCTCGGCCGGCTGATCGAGCCGACCGTCCAGGCGCTCGCCGACGAAGACGTCACCGTCGTGGTGACCACCGGCGGGCGACCCGTCTCCCAGCTGCGCGGGCCCCTTCCCAAGAACACATTCGTCTCAGAGTTCATCCCCCACGACGTGCTCCTGCCCTCGGTGGACGTCATGGTCACCAACGGTGGCTACGGAGCCGTGCAGCGCGCGCTGATGACAGGCGTGCCCCTCGTCGTCGCGGGCGACACCGAGGACAAGCCCGAGGTGGCCGCTCGCGTCGAGTGGTTCAGTGCCGGCGTGAATCTACGCACCGGCGCACCGACCGCAGCCGCAATACGGCGTGCAGTGCGCGAGGTGCTCGAAGACGACGAGTACCTGGCCTCTGCGCGGAGCATGCAGCGCGCCTACGCTCGCCGCGACGGCATCGCCGAGATCGCTGCACTGGTCGACGAAGTCATCGGTGAACGCCGGCTCCGTGCCCGCGCGCAGCCGGCTCATCTGTGATCCCCTGAGCTATGACGAGAGACGAGATCACCCAACGGATCATCGCGGCCCGACTCGCCAAGGCGCTCACCTGGCAGCAACTCGCCGATGCCATCGATCGCCCGGTGGTATGGACGACAGCTGCGTTGCTTGGTCAGCACCCGATCCCGCCAGAGGTGGGTGGCGTACTGGTCGAGATGCTGGGTCTCGACGCCGCGATTCTTCCGGTGCTCGCCGCGGTGCCGGTGCGAGGCGGGCTGCCCACCGTGGTGCCGACCGATCCGACGATTTATCGCTTCTACGAGGCGCTGTCGGTGTACGGCGGAGCGATCAAGGAATTGATCCACGAACAGTTCGGCGACGGCATCATGAGCGCCATCAACTTCAGCGTGGACGTCGAGAAGAAACCGCACCCCGGTGGTGACCGGGTGGTGGTGACGCTGGACGGGAAGTTTCTGTCCTACGAATGGAACGCCGCGGCTTCACAAACCACTCAACCTGAGTGAACCGAATGCACTGAGGGCCGTGAATCACACGGATTCACGGCCCTCAGCGCGATCGGAAAAGCTAAGCGCTCTTGTCGCGACGCTCGGTGCGCGGAGGCTTGCGCGGCACGATCGTCGGAAGCACGTTGTCCTCCACTGTCTCCTTGGTCACGACGACCTTGGCGACGTCGTCGCGGCTGGGGATGTCATACATCACCGGTAGCAGGACTTCTTCCATGATGGCGCGCAGACCGCGGGCACCGGTGCCGCGGTGGATGGCTTGGTCGGCAATCGCCTCGAGCGCGTCCGGGGTGAACTCCAACTCCACGCCGTCCATCTCGAACAACCGGTTGTACTGCTTCACCAGAGCGTTCTTTGGCTCCGAGAGAATCGTGACCAGGGACTCCTTGTCCAAGTTCGTCACCGACGCCACGACCGGCAAACGGCCGATGAACTCGGGGATGAGCCCGAACTTGATGAGATCCTCCGGCATGACCTCGGCGAAGTGATCCTGGGTATCGATCTCGGCCTTCGACCGGACTTCTGCGCCGAAGCCGAGGCCTCGCTTGCCGACCCGGTCGGACACGATCCGCTCCAGCCCCGCGAACGCACCCGCCACGATGAACAGGACGTTGGTGGTATCGATTTGGATGAATTCCTGGTGCGGGTGCTTGCGACCGCCCTGCGGGGGCACCGACGCCTGCGTGCCCTCGAGGATCTTCAGAAGCGCCTGCTGCACGCCCTCACCGGACACGTCGCGGGTGATCGACGGGTTCTCGCTCTTGCGGGCGATCTTGTCGACCTCGTCGATGTAGATGATGCCCGTCTCGGCACGCTTGACGTCGTAGTCGGCTGCCTGGATCAGCTTGAGCAGGATGTTCTCGACGTCTTCACCGACGTAGCCGGCTTCGGTCAGGGCAGTCGCGTCGGCGATCGCAAAGGGGACGTTGAGCATCTTGGCCAGCGTCTGGGCCAAGTACGTCTTGCCGCAGCCGGTGGGGCCGAGCATCAAGATGTTCGACTTGGCCAGTTCGACGGGCTCGGCGCGCGAGTCGCGCGACTTCTCCTGGGCCTGGATGCGCTTGTAGTGGTTGTAGACCGCGACGGCGAGGGTGCGCTTGGCGGTGTCCTGGCCGATGACGTAACCCTCGAGGAATTCGCGAATCTCAGCCGGCTTGGGCAGCTCGTCGAGTTTGACGTCGTCGGCGTCGGCCAGTTCCTCTTCGATGATCTCGTTGCAGAGGTCGATGCACTCGTCGCAGATGTACACGCCGGGACCGGCAATGAGTTTCTTGACTTGCTTCTGGCTCTTCCCGCAGAACGAGCACTTCAGCAGGTCGCCGCCGTCTCCGATGCGCGCCATTGTCCTGCGGCCCTACTTTCCTGATTGCCGTCGGTATGTCGGTTTAGTGGATCACCTCGGGTGTGCTCCCGACGCTACCCGTATGTTCCGGCGCCGTGCGACCGATAAAGCCGAATAGCGCCGTTGATATTTGCCTGCGTTGAGGGAGAACATATCCCCTGCCGTCGTCCGCAGCCCTCCGGAACGCGCCTCGCGCCGTTGGCGTGTCGCCGTCGCAACCAAGACGAGACGTTCTGCGACCACCGGACCCCGGTCAGGCCGACTGGGCGGACAGCTTGCGGTATTCGAGGACCGTGTCGATGATCCCGTAGGTCTTGGCCTCGGCGGCGGTGAGGATCTTGTCGCGGTCGGTGTCCTTGCGGATGACGGCGGCGTCCTTGCCGGTGTGACGGGCCAGCGTCGTGTCCATCAGCGTGCGCATGCGCTCGATCTCGGCGGCCTGGATCTCCAAGTCGGATACCTGGCCCTGGATCGCGCCGCCGACCGCAGGCTGATGGATCAGGATGCGTGCGTTGGGCAGCGCCAGCCGCTTGCCGGGTGTGCCTGCAGCGAGCAGTACGGCGGCGGCTGAAGCCGCTTGGCCTAGGCACACCGTCTGGATGTCGGCGCGCACGTACTGCATGGTGTCGTAAATCGCCATCAGTGAGGTGAACGAGCCGCCGGGCGAGTTGATGTACATGGTGATGTCGCGATCGGGATCCAGCGACTCGAGAACGAGCAGCTGCGCCATGATGTCGTTCGCGGAGGCGTCGTCAACCTGCACGCCGAGGAAGATGATGCGCTCCTCGAACAGCTTGTTGTACGGGTTGGACTCCTTCATGCCGAAGCTGGAGTGCTCGATGAACGACGGAAGGATGTAGCGCGCAGTCATCGGATTCACGGCTCCGCCGTGGGCAGGCTGCGTCATGAGGCACTCCCGTTGAAGTTGGCATGGGTGATGATGTGGTCGACGAAGCCGTATTCGAGCGCCTCGGGGGCGGTGAACCAGCGGTCGCGATCCGCGTCGGCCTCGACCCGGTCGAGCGTCTGTCCGGTGAACTCGGCGTTGAGCCGGTTCATCTCCTTCTTGGTCAAGGCAAACTGCTCGGCCTGGATGGCGATGTCGGCGGCACTGCCGCCGATGCCGGCGCTCGGCTGGTGCATCATGATGCGCGCGTGCGGCAGGGCGTAGCGCTTGCCCCTGGTGCCGGCGGCGAGCAGGAACTCACCCATCGATGCAGCCAGGCCCATCGCGTAGGTCGCCACATCGCATGGGGCGAGAACCATGGTGTCGTAGATCGCCATGCCTGCGGTCACCGATCCGCCCGGCGAATTGATGTACAGGTTGATGTCCTTGGTGGGGTCCTCGGCGGCCAGCAGAAGAATCTGCGCGCAGAGCCGGTTGGCGATGTCATCGTCGACCTGGGTCCCCAGGAAGATGATCCGCTCGGCCAACAACCGCTCATAGACGGAGTCGATGAGGTTGAGACCCGACGCGCCCGAACGCATGTCAGTCACGGCTGGGATACCTGCTTTCTCGAGTTTGCGTACTCGTTCACTGACACTAACCAAACCTGCGCGGCGAGCACTCCTCGACGGGCGAGCGTTCGCTCACAGCGTCACTTGGCCTCGGCGGCCTCGGCCTCGTCATCGATCTCTTCGATGGCCTCTTCGATGGCCTCTTCGACGTGGTCGTCTTCGGCGTCTTCGCCCTCGTCGGTGGCGGCCTCGAGCGGCGTGGACGGTCCAAAGAACTCTGTCGTATCGACGTCGTTGCCCTCGGAGTCGGTGACCGTCGCGCCGTGTACGACGGCGGCGATGGTCAGACCACGGCGAACGTCGGCGAACATGGTCGGCAGTTGATTGTTCTGCTGGAGCACCTGCAGCAGCTGCTGCGGCTCGATGCCGTACTGCCGCGACATCAGCACCAAGCGCTCGGTGAGGTCGTTCTGGCCGACCTGGATGTCGAGCTGATCGGCGATGGCATCCATCAGGAGCTGGGTCTTGATGGCCTTCTCCGCATTGGAGCGGTTGTCGGCGTCGAACTCTTCGCGGGTGCTGCCCTCGGCGACGAGGGCTTCCTCGAACTTCGCCTCGTCGTGGTCGAGGCCGTGGATTGCGTTGTGAATGGTGTCGTCGACCTGGGCCTGCACGATCGCCTCGGGGAGTGCCACCTCGACCTGCTCGAGCAGGGTCTCGAGCGCCTTGTCGCGGATCTGCTCGGCCTGGCCGACGCGCTTGGTCTGCCGCACCTGGTCGACGAGGCTCTCCTTGAGCTCGTCGATGGTGTCGAATTCGCTTGCAAGCTGCGCAAATTCGTCATCGGGCTCGGGAAGCTCGCGCTCCTTGACCGAGACGACCGCGACGGTCACCTCGGCGTCGTCGTCGGCGTGCTCGCCCGCGACGAGCTTGGTGGTGAACACCTTGCGCTCGCCTGCCTTGAGGCCCTTGATCGCGTCGTCGAGGCCCTCGATGAGCTGGCCCGAGCCGACCTCGTGGGACAAGCCCTCCGTCTTGGCCTCCGGGACGTCCTCGCCGTCGACGGTCGCCGAGAGGTCGATCGACACGAAGTCGCCGTCCTCGGCGGCACGCTCGACACCCGTCAGCGTTCCGAATCGGGCACGCAGGTTCTGCAGTTCGGCGTCGACCTCGTCGTCGGACACCTCGATGGCGTCGACGGTGAACGCCAGCGTCGACAGGTCGGGCAAGTCGATCTCGGGCCGGACGTCGACCTCGGCGGTGAACGTCAGGTCCCCGCCGTACTCCTTGCTGGTGACCTCGATCTCGGGCTGGCCGAGGGGCTGCACGTCCGCGCTCGCCACCGCTTCGCTGTACCGGGCCGGAACGGCCTCACCGACGACCTGGTCGAGCATCGCCTGCTTGTCGATGCGCGACTCCAGCAGCTTCACGGGCACCTTGCCGGGGCGGAAGCCGGGCATCCGGATGGTCTTGGCCAGCTCCTTGAACGCCTGATCGAAGTCCGGCTGCAGTTCCGTGAAGGGCACCTCCACGTTGATGCGAACCCTCGTTGGGCTCAACTTCTCGACGGTGCTCTTCACGGCGTTGCTCCTTGCATATCTGTGTCTTCTTCGACGGGTGTCGTTCGTACGGTCGGGGTGACAGGATTTGAACCTGCGGCCTTCCGCTCCCAAAGCGGATGCGCTACCAAGCTGCGCTACACCCCGTGCTTCACTGCCGTCGGAATACTACGGGCTGACCTCGCGACGACATCAATTGGATTTGAGTACGTCGACGCCGGTACAGTCAGCCGTGCACTGCTAACGCGGGCGTAGCTCAATGGTAGAGCCCTAGTCTTCCAAACTAGCTACGCGGGTTCGATTCCCGTCGCCCGCTCCACAGGGACCCGCTGGTAGGCGCGTTTCCGCAGGCCGACCGGCTATTCGACGGTATCGTCCAGCTCCTCTTCCCTACCTGCGTCCCTACCGCCGGATGCGACCTCGAAGCCGCTGCCCGGGGTCGAGCAGTCCCGGGCCATCGGAACGGCACCCCACGGTGAGCACGGCATCACGCCCGGTAGGACGACACCGCTTTTCGACGACGAGCAGCGGTATGGACACATGGTTCAACCCGCCACTGCGACGACCTCTGGTGAGCGATGTTCGAGGCTTTCGGCTTTCGACTCTCGGCTCGATTCCGCCTGGCCGCCCTCCGGCCGTAGCGAACGTTCGCAGTCACCGGGGAATCTTGTCAAAGATCCGCCAACACCCTGGAAATGACCGCTATCTGTGGTCCAATGAGATGGTCTTTCCCCGGGGGGGTAGCAATGACTGCGGGAACCTTTATCGGACGTTGTGGCCCGCTCGCGGCGGCGCTGGGCGTAGGCGCTGTGATCATGGTGGCTGGGGCTGGTGTCGCCACTGCCGAATCCGACTGGTCGGGCTCCTCGTCGACGGCATCCGACGGTTCCGGGGACTCCGCTCAGACCAGAAGTGCTAACCCCAATGGGGGGGCGTCAAACTCCAGCGCTGCGGGTGCCCGGGCGGCCGACCCGCCAAGCGGAACAGCGACCGCTAAATCCCGGCAAGTCGCCGCCAGCGCCCGCGACGTCGGTCAGCGTCGACCTCCCACGACGAGTCTCGTCGGCAGAGACCCGACGGCGAGCGACACTGCGCAGCAGCGACGGGAAATCCACGGGACCCTCGTGAGCAAGCCCAATCGCCCCCGACCGGCCGCGCGAGCAGCGACGTCGGGCGTGGTGACGGGAGCGCAGGCAACAGCCGGAATGGCACCGGACTCACCGACGGCACCCGACGATTCCGGTGACTCTGCTCCAATCAAGAGTGTCAACCCGATCCGCAGGTCCGCGGACTCCAACGCTGCGAGTCTTCGCTCGGTCGGCCCACCGAGCGGGCCGACGACCTCCGGATCCCGGCCAGTCGCCACCAGCGCCCGCGATGGCGATCAGCGTCGACTTGCCACATCGAGACTCGTCGGCAGCGACCCGACAGAGAATGTGACCGCCCGGCAGCACCACGCAATCGACGTGGCCGAGCCGACCGCGATTCGACATTCCGCGACGACGGTGGCGGAGTCGCAGCCAGCCAGCGCTCCGACGGTCGCCACCGGGTCGGCGGTCGTGAGCACGCCCGATCGCGCCGAACCGACCGTGCGAACAGCCGCGCCGGGGATGGTGACGGCAGTGCCGCTGGCAGTCGGACCGGGAACGGACTCGCCGACAGCACCGGCCGCATTGCCACCGCTCGAGTCCGTGGCCCTGGCGTTCGTGCGCCGTGAAAAAACGCAGGCCGCGACAACGGTCACTGGCACGGCAGTCCCCGAACTCACCGTGCGGGCAAGCCCCAACCCGATCACCGGGCGCGTTGGCGGGTTGGCAGCGCTGTTCCGCAATTCGTCGCCAACGCTGCACCCGACTCAGACCGGGCAAAGCGCCGCCGGGGTGGTCAGTGGCGAACTCAATGCCGCCGATCCGGACAGCGCTGACCTGACGTTCAGCGTCGCGCAAGTCCCGGCCCACGGATCGGTTGTAGTCGATGCCGATGGCAGCTACAGCTACACCCCGGACCCGGCCGTCTCTGCCACCGGCACTACCGATTCCTTCCGGGTAAGCGTCAGCGATGCGAGCAGCGGATTCCACATCCACCGTCGGGCGGGCCTGATCAAACTGCTGACCTTCGGCCTAATCGGCGCCGACGGTCACACCAGCACGGCCGTCGTCCCCGTAACCGTGGCACCGTTCACCCCTGGCAACACCGCGCCCATCGGAAGCGCGACGGTCGGCAGCCCGGATCCGCGTACAGGGGTGGTGCACGGCACCGTGGTCGGCACGGACGCCGACGGGGACTCCCTGACATACAGCGGTTCCGCTACGACCACCAAGGGAAGCGTGACCGTCACCGCCGGAGGGGCTTTCACCTACGCACCCACTGTCGTCGCACGTCACAATGCCGCGGCTCTCGCGGGAACCGTCGCCGACAGGACCGACACCTTCGCCGTCACCCTCAGTGACGGCCGCGGGGGCACGGTGGTCGTACCGGTGACGATCGCGATCGGTCCGGTCAACGCCGCGCCCACCGGTTCGTACGGCGTCGGCGCGCCCGATGCCGGCACCGGAGCGGTGAGCGGCGCCGTGGTCGGCACGGACGGCGACGGCGACCTCCTGACCTACAGCGGCCCCGGCACGACCGCCAAGGGCAGCGTCAGCATCAACGCCAGCAGCGGCGCGTTCAGCTTCATCCCCACCTCCGCCGCGCGGACCAATGCCGCAGCCCCCGGCGCCACGACCGCCGATCGCCAGGACACCTTCAGTGTCAGCATCGCCGACGGCCACGGCGGGACGGCGGCTGTGGCCGTTACGGTGCCGATCAGTGCCGCCGCCACCCCGTCGTCTCCCCTACCCGCGTTCGACGGGGCTGAAGGGTTCGGCGCCTACGCCACCGGCGGGCGCGGCGGCAGCGTCGTCTATGTCACCAACCTCAACGCCGACGGGGCGGGCTCCCTGCAGTGGGCCATCGACCAGCCCGGCGCGAAGTACATCCTGTTCAACGTGAGCGGTCTGATCGATTCCCAGATCCATCTGACGAACGGCAACGCGACCATAGCCGGCCAGACCTCCCCGGGCGGTATCACCATCCGCGGCTTCGTCACCGACGAAACCCCCTACCAGGACCAGGACGTCCACGCCCCGGCCGACTTCGCCGAGAACTGGATCCTCCAGCACGTGCGCATCCGGCCGGGCCTCACCGGGCCGAGCGACGACGGCCTGCGGCTGCGGTACACCCGCAACGCAATCGTGGATCACGTGTCCATCGGCAACGCGATCGACGAGGCGGTGGAGATCTCCTACTCGCACGACATCACCGTTCAGAACACGATCATCGCCGAAACCGTTGGCGGGCACTCGTTCTACGGCGGAATTCTGATGAATTACTCCAACCCGGCATACGGTTTCGGGCTGGACAACGTCTCGCTGCATCACAACGTCTTCAACCGGATCGAAGGCCGGCTGCCGGAGGGTAGCCGTGAATCCCTCGCCGCAGCGAACTCCTTCATGAACCTCGAGCTGTCCAACAACCTTTACTGGGATCCGCGGTTCTTCATCGCTCTGGGCCCCAATACGGGCGTCGCCACCAACGGCAGCGGCAACCCCTATCCGATCTACTGGAAGATCAACGCGGTCAACAACTATTTCCAGACCGGACCCACTTTCCCTTACGGGATGTTCGACGACCAGATCATGCGGACGCCCCTCAATCAGCTCTACGTCAGCGGCAATCGGATGAGTCTCTATCCGACCCGTTCGGACTACCAGCTCTTCTATTGCTGCAACGACTACTCCTCGGTCACTGATCCGGACACGTCATCCCAAGCAGCGCAGAAACTTACGTCACGCCACCCGTTCCCGGCGATCACCTACACGCCTACCGACATGCTGCGTACGGTTCTACTCAACACTGCCGGCGCGTGGCCGCGCGATCCCATGGACATCCGTCTGCTCCAGTCCGTGGCCACCAACACCATCTCCGCCGCGCCGCCAAACACCAATCCGGCCGGCGATGCGCTTCTCCCGCCGTATACCGGCGCCGCTCCATCCGCTCCGGTGGATACCGACGCCGACGGCATGCCCGACGCGTGGGAGATCGCCAAGGGACTCGATCCCAACGTCCCCAACCACAACGCGACTGATCTCTCGCCACAGGGTTACACCGACCTGGAGGTCTACCTCCACGAGCTTTCCGCCAGTCGCGTCACAGGGTGGGCATAGCGACGGGATCAAGCCCCCGGTAGCCGGGTGCTCTCGCCATCGTTAAAACCCTCGAGGTCTTCGCGGAGATGCTGTGCCCGTTCACGCACGCCGGGCTGCACACGCTCATCGACCGGCGCAGTGAGTCAGCACGCACCGAGCCGCGCCTCCGCATCCGGGCCTGGCCGCTGGAACTGATCAATCGCAAGCCGCTCGACCCGGACCCCATCGACGCGGAGGTCACCCCGCCCTGCGCACTTCCGTGCGGCCCGACCTCTTCGCCGGCTCTCGATTGATACCTTCCCGAGGTCGCTCCGATAGCGGCAGGCTTCGGCCTTGAACCCCCCGATGTCACGGCTGCGGCGGTCCGCGCCGACTGGGATGAGGGCAGCGCCCGGGGCGTGGTCGGCTCTCCGCATTTCTTCACATCCGAGGGCGGGAACTGGTTCTGCCCCGCCTGGCGATCAGCCGAGACGATGTCGGCAACTTCGCCATCGCCTGGAAGCAGGGCAGCGAGACGTTCGTCGACAGCGTGTTCAGCTGAACCGCACAGGGCCGACGGCCGGCGTGCCGAATTATGACTGCTGGTAGCCGTCCCACTTCGGGTTGTAGGCCTGGCGCGCAACTTCGGGTCGGAGTGGCTGCCGACCGTGGGCAACACCTGCGGCGAGGCGTAGATCTGCACATCCCTCTGCGTCTGACGTACGGTCGATCCGCCGTACGCAGATAGGACTGGGTGTGTCGGTCGCCGAGGCGACCGGTGCCGTACGACCGCCGCCAGTGCCATGGCGCCCAGCAAGCATACGGCGCGATTTCAGTGTCACTTTCACGATGGAATTCCCTTCCCTGCCCCGCTTCCACCTATACCCCCCTAGGTATCTACCCCTGAGGACTTCACCACGGCCGGGGCAGCCGTGCCGCAATGCGCGAAACGGACTCCTACTTCGCGACATCGGCCGACTTCGCGGACATCCAGCGGGCAACCGGAGGAGCCACCCGGGAAGGCACGTACATGACGTGTGCCTCCGGGGTGTACCTACTTTGTACCTCCGCCCGCAGTCGTACCGAGCGCGAACTGATGGCGTACCTGGTGCGTACTGGATCCGCACTAAAACAGCTGCTCAGAGCTGGTTTACTGCAGAGCGACGAGCCCATGACCAGGCGTTTACCGAACGTCCGTTCGGCTGCGTCTTGGGCGGCACAGGCGGGACCGGCGCGGCAGGCGGGACCGGCGGCACAGGCGGGGCCGGCGGTGCAGCCGGAACCCCTGGCGCCGGCGGGATCTCCGGCCATGTCGGCCCGACCGGCACCACCGGCGCTAGCGGCACCACCGGCGCCACCGGCGGGGCCGGCCAAACCGGCACTGCCGGGAACCCAGGCAGCCCCGGCACAAACGCATCCAATGGCGCATCTTCATAATCGGCATGCAGGGGCCTCGGTTTGAGGCCCTTGCTGTTGGGACACTCGGGGGCGGCGGCTATGTCGGCGCCCCCAGTGCCATGCAGGTGCCTGCGAATAGGCCGTGTTGTCGCGGGGCGAGATATCCTTCCAAAGTTGCTACGCGGGTTCGATTCCCGTCGCCCGCTCCATCAGGACCAGCGCAGAGCCCGCCGAACCGGAATTTTTCAAGGTGGATGAGTCCAGAGGGTGTTAGGCGGCTGTCGTGTCGGTCTCCTGGGTGGCGTCTTGGGCTGGTCGGTTGATCCAGACGGTGTCGGGTAGATCGAGGATCTTCGGCGTCGTGGTGGTGCAGAAGCGGTGCGGGTGTCGGGCGCGGGCGTCGGTGAGCACGGTGCGTCGGTTGGTGGCTTTGTCGGTGGCCAACCCGTAGTGCACGTCGGCGGGGGTATGGAGTCCGATGCCGGTGTGGCGGTGTTCGTGGTTGTACCAATTGGTGAAGAGTTCCATGAATTNCGGAATTTTTCAAGGTGGATGAGTCCAGAGGGTGTTAGGCGGCTGTCGTGTCGGTCTCCTGGGTGGCGTCTTGGGCTGGTCGGTTGATCCAGACGGTGTCGGGTAGATCGAGGATCTTCGGCGTCGTGGTGGTGCAGAAGCGGTGCGGGTGTCGGGCGCGGGCGTCGGTGAGCACGGTGCGTCGGTTGGTGGCTTTGTCGGTGGCCAACCCGTAGTGCACGTCGGCGGGGGTATGGAGTCCGATGCCGGTGTGGCGGTGTTCGTGGTTGTACCAATTGGTGAAGAGTTCCATGAATTGCCTTGCATCACTGAGTGATCCAAACCGTTCAGGGAATTCCGGCCCGTACTTCAAGGTCTTGAACAGCGACTCGGAGTACGGGTTGTCATTGGACACCCGGGGCCGCGAATGCGACCGGGTGACTTCCAGATCGGCGAGCAGCACCGCGACGGTCTTGCTGGTCATCGAGGTTCCGCGATCGGCGTGTACGACGAGAGGCACCCCGTGCACGGTGAAGATCTGCTCCATCATCTCCTTGGCCAGGACCCCGGATTCGTGGGCGTGGACCTGCACGCCGATGATGTAGCGGGAGTAGATGTCGATCATCACGTAGGCGTCGAAGTAGGTGCCCTTCACCGGGCCCGCGAGCTTGGTGATGTCCCAGCTGTAGACCTGCCGCGGTCCGGTCGCGACCAGCTCCGGACACACCTTCGCGGGGTGCCGCGCCAGCCGGCGGCGTTCGGCGACCATCGTGTTCTCCCGCAACACTCGGTACATCGTGGACACCGAACACAGATAGACGCCTTCGTCGAGCAGCTGGGCGTAGATCTGCAACGGTGCGAGATCGATGAACCGGTCGCTGGTGAGTACCTCGAGAACCCGGCGTCGTTCCRGAACGCTCAGCTTGTTGACCGGGTCGCACACCGGTGGCGCCGCGGCCGGGGTGGGCGCGGTGGCGGCGTGGTGGCGCCGCGCGGACGTGGAACGCACCACCCCGGTCAAGGTCGCGGCCTGCCGCGTCGAGACACCACCAGCGATCAGCGAGATGTAGGTCGCCGTCATCGATTCTTGCGCTTCTCGTCGGAATCCGCTCTCTCGGAAAGACTTTCCAAGAGAGCGTGTGCTTTTCCCATGATGTCCAAGGCGGCCTCGGTGGTGGACAACCGCTTACTCATCCGGGCGTTCTCCCGCGTAAGACGGGCGATCTCGGCTTGCTCGGCGGTGAGCCTGCCGACCTTCTCCCCGGGCCGCTTACCGGCCAGAACTCCGGCATCGCGTTGCTTGCGCCACTCGCTGATCAACGATGAATACAAGCCCTCCCGCCGCAAGTACGCGCCACCTTCTCCGTGCTCGCATGCCTGCTCGTAGGCCTGCTTGCGCCACTCGCTGATCAACGATGAATACAAGCCCTCCCGCCGCAAGTACGCGCCACCTTCTCCGTGCTCGCATGCCTGCTCGTAGGCCGAGAGGTATGCAAGCTTGTCATCCGCGGTGAACGCGCGGCGTCGCCGCGGTCCGTCGGCTCGGGGGTGCGTCGGATCCATCCGTTCATTGTCATTCACGGCCGAAATCGTGGAACTGATCATCGTGTAGTCAATCCGTATCTCGCCCTGCGTCAGGCTGATTTGCTCTGAACCAGTGGACTCAACTCACCCTGACACGCAGGGGCCCGAGCCCAGCCGCTGCCACCTGATCACACCGGCCGCTGTGTTAAGAGTTTCGCTGAGAATCCAGTCCATGTCCCAACCCTTGCATGAAGCGACCCGGCCCCGGCTCATACAGCCCGTGATGAGACAAGACATGATCGATCTCGAATGTCTACAACGACCTGGGCTCTGACTTCCTCGGGGAATCGATGCTGTTGTTCTGCGTTAAGTCGAGGGTCTCAGGTTGATGCCGTAGCAATCAACACTTCGCCTTCGAGTCCGTCGGGGTCGCGGAAGAAGATGCTGCGGACAGTACCGAAGTCGTTGATGGCGCCATCGCTGGCCGACTTGTCGATCAGGCGTTGCCGGATCGTGGCGAACGCCTCGGGTGAGCTGGCCTGCAGGCCGACGTGATCGATGCGGCCCCGGCCCCACATGGGGGTTTGACGCTCGGGTTCGGCGTTGCCCTCGATCACGAAGATGTTCAGCTCGGTATGCGGGCCGATGCCGATGATGGTCATCGTCTCCTTCCCGTCTTCCCCGTGGGGGCGGGTGGGCCCGACGTCAGCGTCGAACACCTCGGCATAGAACTGGCCCAAGCGTGCCGCGTCCTTGGAGATCCACGCGATGTGGTTGATCCCATCAAGCAACATGACGTTCTCCTATCTCGCCCGCGCGCCGGGGGTGCGGTGCTCGCTCCTGACGCGCTACGCCATCGATGAGCTGACCGTCTGATCGTAGAAGCTCCCGGCGCTGGCACGTCACCCTCTTGGGTGGCCCTATGGGACAGGACTTGATCGACCCCAATTCTCTAATCGAGACAAAGCTGAGGCCCAATCCAGTCGATCGCCGCTGTCGCGCTTGAAGTTTGAGGATTCGCCCGCAGTGCCCGGCACCGCGTACGGCCTGACCAGCAGGACGTCGCCACCTTGTCTGTGTTGGAGGGGAGAGGTTGGTTAGCCGCCTTGGGTGTGGATGCGGTCGGCTTCGATGGTGACGATGATTCGGACCTGGTCGCGGCCGCCGTACCAGGGATATGGGGCGCCGAGGTAGCGCTGCGAGAGCGTCTCGATGTGTTCGGCGCCGCCCTCGCGGGTCATCGAGGTGACCCGCCCACGTACGGCGAAGTACCTGCTCGGCTCGGCTGGATCCGACACGGTCACCGCGATCCGGTGGTCGCGGCGGAGATTTCTTGCTTTCTGGAATTCCTCGGGGGTGTTGAAGATTACATGTCGGCCGTCGGTGTCGATCCATGTCTGGCTCAGTTGCGGTGAGCCGTCAGGCATGAGGGTGGCGATGTAGGCGGTGCTGGGCTGCTTCATCAACTCGACGAGGACGGGTGGTAGTTCCATGACGTCTCCGATCACTTGGGGTTGAACGTTATCCGAGTGTGGTTGCAGGGGATGATCTGTACGTGAAAGGCTGAGTTAGGTGTTGCGGCTGGTTGTTGGTCGCCCGTCGACGGCGCGGATCTGCCACTTCGGGTCGGGGCTGTTATGCCAGGGGGGCCGGGGACGGTGTTGGTCGAGTTCGCGCCACACCGACAGTGCTGACACACCCGGCGGCGGCATCGCGACTTGCGGTGCGGGAGTGCCGTTTTCGCTGATCCCATGGTCGAACCCGCCCGGGATCAGGGTGTTGAACACCCGGCCCACCTCGGAGTCGCAGCGGAACCCGTGCAGAGTGCCCGGCGCGATGTAGACATATGTTCCGGGCGGGGCGAAGATTTCCTCGTCGTCGAGAAGAAACGTCAGATCGCCTTCCAGGACGAAAAATGCTTCCTCTTCCTCGTTGTGGACGTGCGGCGGTGCGACGACCCCGGGTGGGCATAGCTCTTCGAAGGTGGTGGATCGGCCACTGGTGGTGGCGTCGGTGGACAGCAGCCGCCAGTAGGTGCCGACGTTCCAGAAGGCGGGCGCGTCGGCGGCGGTCATCGCCCAGCCGTTGTCCCAGTGCGGGTGCTGGGCCACGAAGGCATCGTGTGCGGGATCGTGATCCATGTCGTGTACCTCGTTTCGGCGATCCGGGGCGAAGGCCTGCGTGGGGTGGGTGCCTGTCGGTGGCGTGCACCCGGTGCTGCTCGGGCTAGGCCGGTGTTGCGGAGTTGGCGCCCAGGGCGCGGCGTGCGACGTCTTCGAAGGTCGCGGCCGTGATGTCGGGGTAGCGGCCGTTTTGCGGGTCGGACACCCGGGTCTGACCGGTGGTCATGTACAGCTGATAGGCCGCGCCGGTTTGGGCGTCCACATCGCCGCGGTCGCGGGCCTCCTCGAGCATCGCGCGCAGATCCTCTGCGCTGCCGTTGGATCGGCGGGTGTAGGGCGCTGCGGTCAGGCGTTCGACCACCTCGGTCATGGCGTTCACGCTGAGCTGGTCCCCGATGATCGGGAAGGGCCCGCTGATGAGGTCGCGATCCAATGCGGCGCGGGCGGTGAAGCGGGCGGTGTCCTCGACCGTGGTGGCCTCGAAGACTTCGTCACCGCTACCCCAGTAGGACACCGTGTGAGCGGTGTGGTCGAAACCCATTCCGACCATGCCATCCAGGAAGGCGCCGTTGAGGACGTGAATGTGCTCGATACCGATCTCGGCGATGGCCTGGTCGGCTTCGCGGCGCAGGTCGAACGCCGGGTGCTCGCCGGGGGTGGCGGCGAACAGATTGAGCGCGAAGTCCGACGGGATGAGCCGCCAGGCGCCTTGCTCGTGGGCGGCGCGGGCCAATGCCACCTGGCCCTCGACGATGATGTCGGGGCCGCCTTGGAGTGCCGAGACGACGATGTCGACCCCGTCGGTAGCCTGCCGCAGCGACTCGGGGTCGGTCACGTCGCCGCTCACGGTGTGCGCCCCCTGCGCTTGCAGAGCGTGTACGGCCTGTTTCTTGACCGGGTCAGACATGACCCCTTTGCGCAGCAGAAGGCGCAGGTCCACGGCTGGCTGCGCGAGCAGGTGGTGGGCGATTCGGCTTCCGAGCGTGCCCGTTGATCCGGCCATCAGAACTGAGTACCGGTCTCCGACCGTCTCTTTGGTTCTCATGGCAGGGGTCCCTTCGATCCGGTGTTGCGAATGGTCGCGGTGCGATGACTTCGACGGTAGGGAGCCGAAAACGCTTTCGGAAACAATTGATAACTATGTTTGGTATCGGTGCGATCGATGACTGGTGAGAACCGACGGGGGTAACGCATGGCGATCGGAGGCTTCGACCTCAATCTGGTGCCCGCCCTGGACGCACTTCTTGAGGAACGCAATGTCACCCGCGCGGCCGAGCGCATGTCGGTGGGCCAACCCGCAATGAGCGCTGCGCTGGCGCGGCTTCGACGCCACTTCGACGATCCGCTGCTGGTGCGCGACGGACGCACCTATCTGCTGAGCACGTTCGCTCAGTCGCTCCTAGAACCCGTACGCGAGGCGATGAGCGCCCTGGACACGGCGACGAGCACTCAGCGTGGGTTCGATCCCGCAACCGAGACGCGGACTTTCACCATCGCTACCAGCGACTACGCCGCCCTGGTGTTTATGCGTCCGCTGCTGGCCCGGCTCGCTCACGAGGCCCCACAGGTGCGCTTGAGACTGGTGCCCATCCGGTTGGGGATGGGCGACGCGCTTCGACGCGGCAGCCTCGATCTGGTCATCCTGCCCATGGAGCTGGCCGACGACCTGCACGGACTCCCACGCAAGGCACTGTTCGAAGACCGCTTCGTGCTCGCCGCTGACCGCGACAACCCCGCCCTCGCGGGAATCCCCGGCCTCGACGATTCCGACCGCCCCGAGGCCCGCGCCGCCATTACCCTCGACCTCCTGACCCGTCTGCCGTTCGTCGCCATCACCGGTGAAATGCCACCACTGGTCGACATCCGCCTCCGCGAACAGGGCATCGAGCTGCGCGTGGACGTCACCACCGAGGCGTTCGTCATCGCGCCGATGCTGCTGCGTGACACACCACTGGTCAGCCTCGTGCAGGAACGCCTCGCACGGCTGGTCGCCGAGCAAGCCCACCTACGGCTCTACCCCTCGCCCATCGAGGTCGGCACAATCATCGAGGCCATGCACTGGAGCCCCCGCAGCAGCGACGACCCCGCGCACCGCTGGCTACGTACCCGCTTCATCAACCACGCGCAGCACGTCTTGAACAGCCGTCGAGGGGCATTGGCCGTAGCTGCGGGCCGATAGCGGCGCACGAAGCCGACCATGACGTTGCGACGGAGAAGACAACGACACACCGGACTTCACGATCAGGGCCAACTCGTACTCGTAGGCCTGCTGGACGCAACCCACAAAGACATTCCGAACACATGCAACCACAGCACTGCGAACTCGGACATCTGAGACAACTAATGATCGGTCTCAGTTCTCTACAGGCGAGACGGGTGGACGCATTGCGGATATCCCACAACAACAAGCGTTTCCAGTCGACCTCGCTGCTGCTGTTGCCGATTTGACCTTCTCGATGCGGCAGCTTTTAGCGTGAGTCCACCAAGGATGAGAGGAGGGCGGTAGGTGAATTGGTCGATACAACAGGTCGCCCGAATGTCGGGGTCACGGCCCGCACGTTGCGCCATTACGACGACATCGGGTTGCTGCCGACCTCTGAGGTGGGCGCCGACGGCTACCGGTATTACGACCGAGGACAGCTGTTGCGGTTGCAGCACATCCTGCTGCTGCGCGAGCTTGGCGTGGATCTGGCCACCAACAGGGCCGTGGTCGACGAGCAGCGTAATCCCGCGGAAACGCAGCGCGCTCATCACCGCCGACTACTCGACGAGCGGGAGCGCTTAGACCGCCTCGCACACACCGTAACCGTCACCATCGAATGCAACCCGTTGCAAGAGCTTTCAACACAAGCACACTGAGCTCTAATGACGCTAAAGGCAACGACATTGGGCTTTCACGTCGTCAACGCGGTTGACTCGGGAGAGCCGGGACAACGGCCAACCGCGACGCAGGTCGCGACCACGGCGAGCGACGCCAGGCCCCCGACTGCCGCCGACCACGCAAAGAAGGTGTCGGAGCGGATCAAGCCTGCTGCAGCCCACGCGAAGTTCGCCGCCGCCAACACCAACCAGGTCGGAACCGATACGCCGGCGGCGGTTCTCGACCTGATTGCGTCCCGGATCTGCGCAACACGCGTCATCACCGACGCCAGCGACGCCACCAGCAGGCAGGGACCCGCTCCGAAAACGGCAAAGGCGCCCGCCACCAGGAGGGCGCAGGCAACGGCACAAAGTGCGGTTCGACGCCCGGGAAGCAGCCGCGAGACGATCGCCAGGCTGCCGCAGGCGAACGCTCCTTCGCTGACGAGCAAGACCCACTGCTTGGGTCGCGAGTCCGTAGGTCGCCCAGATCAGCCCCAGGGCGAAGCTCTGCAGCCACGCCGACACCGACAGCCCTGCAGTCTGCCGCAGCGCCCGGTGACATTGTGGGACGGAGCACACCGCCGTCAGCGCCGCCGCGGTCAGCGAGAACATCACGGCTGCTGACATCAACGGATCGTTCGTGTCCAGCCGCGCATCGTCAACTCCTTTTTCGATCGCACTCAATCACCGCCAGTTGTGATCGGCGGCTTATTTGAGCCCAGCGCAACCTCGCGGCCCGCGATGACGGCCGTGCCTCTTTTGGGCCAACCGGCCACCGACGTTGGACAGGCACAGGCCGAGCAGCCACCCACCTTCGAGCATCCCGCGCCAGCAATCGCCTACGCGGCGACCGCAATGTCCGGCACCTCGGCCGGGCGGCCCTGTCTCATGCGAGACAAGAACTGATTGATCTCGAATCTCTACAAACGAGAAAGGTTCGCATTGCCTTCGCTGCGGCGAAATGTCGTGCTCTCGTCAGTGATCGGATGGCTCCCCTTGGGCTGAGAGGAACTCGCGGTGGGCGGCCATGGCCTGTGCCGTGGCGCCGAGGTACCGACTGATGGTGTCGAGTTCGCCGTTCGTGAATTGATCCATCACCTCATCGCTACGCGCCCTGACAGGGGCGAAGTACTGTTCGGCCAGCCTTCGCCCCGCGGTGGTGGTCTCCAACCACACCCGCCGCCGGTCTTGCTGGTCACGCACTCGTCGAAGGGTCCCGGCGCGCTCAAGGCGGTCGACGACGGCGGTGACCGCTCCCGAAGTCAGTCCAAGTTCGTCGCCGAGGGAGCCAGCAGTGACCGGGTGACCATGACGGTGGGCGACGAAGAGGTGAATCAGGGTGTTCATGTCGGTGGCGTGCATCCGGTGACGGGCCACGAAGGCGCTGCTGACCTTGTCCGCCTCGGCGACCAACAGTTGGGTCAGTCGCATGACGCGATCGTGCACATCCTCGGCATCCCCAGAATCGGTTGACCTCACGGCTGCCTCCTCGGTAATATCTCAACGGCAAAGATAATCAACGATTGAGATGAAAATGTGCGGGTCGTGTATGGCCCGTGACAATCGAAGGAGCCGAAGCATGACACAACCCGTGATGAGCGTGACCGCGAACATCGAGGTGGCGCCGTGACGTTTCCCGCACCCCCTCCCACCGGCACCGCCGGCTTCGACGACTTTTACTTTTACGGACCCGCAGCCACCGAAGTCCCCTGGGACGTCCACCGAGCCCAACCGCGACTGATGGAACTGGAAGCCCTTGGCGGCATCTGCGGTGACGTGCTCGACATCGGCTGCGGCCTAGGTGACAATTCAATCTTCCTGGCGTCGCGCGGATACACGGTGACCGGGCTGGATGGCTCCCCGGCGGCGATCGAGCGAGCCCGCGGTCGGGCCGCCGAGGCTGGTGTGACGCCCACCTTCGCCGTTGCCGACGCCACCGACCTGACCGGCTACGACCGACGGTTCGACACCGTCGTCGACAGCGCGCTTTATCATTGCCTCGACGACGACGAGCGCCGGGCCTACGCCGCCAGCATGTATCGCTGCACACGCCCCGGCGCACGCTGGCACCTGAGCTGCTTCTCCGAGGACAACGTCAACGGCGTCATCATGGCCGGCCCGACAGGTGCGGTACCGACGTCGAACATCAGGGACACCCTCACCGCCAATGGCTGGCAGATCGACTTCCTGGGCCCCACCACCTATCTGGCCAACGCCAAGGCCTTCACCACCCAGGCCGCACCCAGTGACGACTCGCCATGGTCGGATGTGAGCGGCTTCCCGCCCGAACAACAGGAACGAATCCGAACCATGGGTGAGCGAATGGCCACGATCACCGCGCTCCTCGACGACGACCAGATCCACCTGCCCATGACAGTCGTCCACGCCCACCGCGTCGACTGAGAACAGCTCCGTGGACCACTCATAGTCGAGACGGTGGGGACAGCGATGAGTCGGCATTGAACACCACACCGCAGAGAGGGCGCGAGTATGCAAGTTGTTGGCCCGATCAGGTCGAGGATGTCGAGCCAATCGATGCACACGATGCGGCTGCAGCGGTGCAATGGTCGCGCGGCGGCACCGGAGACGGGCTGACCAGAAGCGGAATAATCACCGTGATTGAGTTGTCTGAGGTCGAACACCGCGAGGAGCTAGAGAAGGGCACGCTCAAGCTGCGCTTCGCCGAGCGTATCGACGCAGCGAGGCGCTACGTCGGCGCCCTCGCCGAGCAGATGCAGCGATACTTCGACGACACGCTCGTCGATCTCGGGCTAGAAATCGTCGCGGAACGCAAACTCAGCCACGCCATCGGAGCGAACCTCGGATTCCCCTCAGATTGGAAGGCTCCGCCGCCGACAATGACCTCGGTCCTTCTGGAACCTGCCGATGCTCCCAGCGAACCTGGCGCATACCCTTCAGCCGAAACAGCGGCGACTCCAGATGGCGAAAAGACCGACGTAGAACACGCCGTGCCATACCGGCAGAGACTGAGCGCAGCTTCCTTCCAAGACGTACAGCGGGTTATGCGTCAGTGGGCCAACGCTATTCAGCGATATCCCTCAGCTTTTACCGGTCTGAGCGAGGACCGTGTCAGCGACCTGCTCGCTGCGACACTTAACGCCACGCTGCCGGGTGCGCAACGAGAGGTGTACACGAGGTCCGGCAAGTCCGACATATTTATCCAGGCGACGTCTTGGCCGAGGGCTCGGGTCCTGCCAAGATCTTTATCTGCGAATCTTAGTGGGTGACGAGTAAGGACTGGGTGATCCAGGCTGTTGACCCTCAGCTCTACGGGTACCTCACAGCCCACGACACGTCCGCGATGCTGCTTTTGCTGTTCAGACAGCAAGACTTTGATTCGGCGAGGAGCAGAGCGCACGACTGGTTGCGCAGTATCGACGGATACGTCTGCGAGGAGCTGAGTGCCGTCGAGGGTTGGCCGATCTTCTCTTACGTCCGTGACCCCTACCGCATGCAACTCTGCGTCGCCTCGGTCCATGTCCCACCGGCCGATCCTTCTGCCGAGTCGCCCGATGGCTGAGCTCGGTGGGCAAGTCGCATGGGGAAGGCCCAGGTGTCGAACGTGGTCCGCTTCATCTGCTAGGACCGGCTGATCACCGCCGAATGCCTCGTCGCCGGAGGACCATCACCTGGCCAGTGGCCGGTAGAACGGTACTTACCTCCAAAATCATGGTCGACCGATATCAGCGATCGCCCGTTATACCGGTGTCAGGCGGTCGACCAGTTTCTCCGCCGGCGATGGCGAAACCAGGGAGCACCCGCCGCAGCGCTTCAAACTCCGTCAACGGGTCCGACGGGTCCAACAGCACCTGTTTGCCTGTGATGATCCACCCCCGACCGGTAACCGACACACACACGCCATTCGCTACGAGGCAATCGCATCTCCCCTCGAAAACCGTTCCCCAGCTGCTGACGGCGCGAAGCGTGTCCCCGGCGCCCATGAGCCCCCGGTCGACCAGCTGGGCGATCGCAGCCGTCGTTCAGGTGCCAGCCGGGCAAGGGGGCCGATTTGCGGGTGAACCACGGGGGATATCCTCCGCTGCATGGCGGCTCCGGGTTTCCCCGGTTCCGGTGCGCCAGCAAAGATCACAAGCGTCACACCGCCCTCGTCGCCGAGGGTCGGATGCCGTGGATTCGGCGCTACCGAGAGCGCTGTCGTCAGTTCTAGTGCGAGCGCTCCCTGAGCGGCCTCCTCGTCCGGAAGCAGCTCAAACCCCGCCTCCGCGGAGTCGACGACCGCGTACCAGCAGCCAGCCCAGACAAGGTCGTAGCGCAATTCACGGCCGCATGAGAGCGTTGCGGGTGCGCGCTGCGCGACGAACGCGATGTCATCTGGCCGGTATGTTCCGAGGCCACCTTGCCCGCCGTGTGGCACCGTCCAGGCAGGCAGAGGCGCGGCGAGTTCGTCGGACCCACGCCGAGTGCCAGGACCCACAATGCCAGTGAACGCATTGGCGAATTCGCCGTCGGTTTCGACCGACCCACGCAGTTGCCCTCGTCTCCACGTGGAGGCGTGAGCGGCCTGCTCCCCAGTTAGTCGGGTGAATCCGGGCAGATCGACCAGACCGCGCCGGCGCCTATGACGTGGGCGGGGTGTCGGGAATGCTGCGTTCGACGAGCATTGCGGCGATCGCTGCGGCGACGTCGTATGAGTCCACGTTGAGGGCTCGGGTTCGCGCGGACGCACCGTCGAGGAGTAGCGCCAGCTGTTCTCCGAGTTCTCCGGGGTTGGTGGCACCGGCGTCTCGCGCGACGACGGTCAGTCGATCGGCCATGGACGCCTTGTAGTCACGCACGCGTATGCGGAGTTGATGGTCGGGTTCAGGAATTTCCACGGCTGCGGCGAGGAACGGGCACAGGGGCGTGACGTCACCCGCGGCGCTCTGCGGTGTCTCGAATGCGGCCAACAGCCGCTCTCGGGGTGCGAGGTCGGTGCGGTCGAATACGCCGGGCAATCGTTCGAGGTCATGCTGACGCAGGTGTTCGTCGATGATGCCGTCCTTACTGCCGAAGTGCTGGTATGCGGTACGCGTCGACACGTTTGCCACTTTGCAGAGCTGGTCGATCCCAGTTCTGTTGATGCCCTGTTCGCGAAAGAGTCGATGCGAAGCGTGGAGGATGCGCTCGCGGGCGCCACGGCCGCGACGTCGTCCGCGTGGGCCCTTGCTGACGTCGGGTTCAGTCTCCACCTCGTCCATTGGCTCACTCTAACTTTCCGCATCGTTATGTACAAGGAGCGCTGTATTTAACTTGCACCCTTCCAGCAGGGGCGCTACGGTCGGTAAGTACTTCGAAAGTTGTACTTAAGACAATCCACACGTCGACCGGGCAGTTTCACAAGCCATTGAGAGCGACCCGGCCGTCGACCAAGCAAACGATGCGAGACGAGGGGCAGTCATGGGAAAGCTAGACGGCAAGGTTGCGGTCATCACCGGGGCCACCAGCGGGATGGCCTTGGCCAGCGCAAAGCTGTTCGTGGAGGAGGGAGCGTACGTCTTCATTACCGGGCGGCGACGTGATGCCCTGGACGAAGCGGTTGACCATATTGGTCGGAACGTGACCGGAGTACAGGGTGATGCCGCCAACCTGGACGACCTCGACCGGCTCTTCGAGACGGTGAAGCGCGAGCAGGGCAGCATCGACGTGCTATACGCGAATGCCGGAATAGGCGAGGAAGCCAAGCTCGGCGAGATCACCGAGGAACACTTCGACCAGACCTTCGGGCTCAACACTCGCGGCACGCTGTTCACGGTGCAGAAAGCCCTGCCGCTCTTCAACGATGGCGGTTCGATCGTCATGACCGCATCAATCGCGTCCATCAAGGGATGGCCCGGCTGGAGCGTTTATGCGGGCAGCAAGGCAGCGCTGCACGCCTACGCCCGGGTATGGCTGAATGAACTCAAGGACCGGCGGATCCGGGTGAACGTTCTCAGTCCGGGCCAGGTCTCGACGCCGATCATGGAACGCGTCATGGCCGACCCGGAAACGAGGAGTCAGTTCGAGGCCCTCATCCCGCGGGGCAAGATCGGCCAGCCGGACGAACTCGCACGGGTAGCGCTGTTCCTCGCGTCGGAGGACTCCAGCTATGTCAACGGCCAATTGCTGAACGTCGACGGCGGCACCGCGGCGATCTGACGCGATCTCAAACAATCGGCACGACCGAGACCATCTGAGAGCGGTCATAGGCAAATCCCGGCGACGGAAGAAGAACGGAACTAGGCGTGGGCACATATTCGGGCAAGAACGTCGTCATCACAGGCGGCGGCAGCGGCATAGGTTTCGCCATAGCGCAGCTGCTGGTGGACGGTGGAGCCACCGTCGTGATCACCGGCCGCTCGCCAACCACGTTGGACGCAGCGGTCGACCAACTCGGCCCGGGCGCGCACGCCATCCGGGGAGACGTGTCCTCGGTGTCTGACCTGGAGGTCCTTGCCGGCCGCCTCAAACGCGACATCGGGACTGTCGATGCCCTGTTCGTCAACGCGGGGATCGCACCGACCACCCTTTTCGAGTCGACGACGGAGCAAGCCTATGACCACGTGTTCGACATCAACGTCAAAGGCGCATTCTTCACCGTGCAGAAACTGGCCCCGCTGCTGGTTGACGGTGCTGGAGTCGTCCTCACCACGTCGGTGGCGAACGTCATGGGCCTGCCCGGAACCAGCGTCTACGCGGCGAGCAAGGCGGCGCTGCGCTCACTGGCTCGAACGCTGTCGCGCGAATTGCTCCCGCGCGGCGTTCGAGTCAACGCGATCAGCCCCGGTCCCGTGGACACCGGCATCCTCGAAAGCATGATGAACCACGAGGAGGCCGCGCAGTTCAAGGCGGAACGGGTCGCCGAGAACCCGATGCGACGCTTCGCCACCCCCGAGGAGGTGGCGGTCGCGGCGGCGTTCCTCGCGTTCGATGCGACCTATTCGACGGGAACCGAGTTCGCGGTAGACGGCGGCGTGACCCAGCTGTGAGGCCGTCGAAGGATTTGTCACTCGGGGTACCCGAGACGAGAACGCCTCCGCCGCAACGCCCGTGACCATTTCGACAATCTGCTCATCGCCAGCCGGCATGTCGTCATTGCACTAAAGGGGCCCACGTGAAGGGTTCATGAAATGGAAATGAGGCTCCGAACGTGATTCGTGGCATTCACCACATAGGCGTTCACACCGTTGACCTGGACCGCCTTCGGACGTTCTATGGGCGCGCGTTCGGCTTCCGAACCGTGGGTGAGGAGTTCGACCTCGCAGAGTTCCCCGAGGCCGAGCGGATCACCGGTGTGCCGGCCGCCGCCGCGCGCGTCGTCATGCTTCGGGCCGAGAATCTGTTTCTCGAATTGTTCCAATGGTCCACACCCGATGGCGAGCCCATCCGCCCTCGAAAGGCCAACAGTTTCGGTTACACGCACTTCGCCGTCGATGTCGCGGATATCGGTGCAGAATATCGGCGCCTCTCCGCAATCGGCATGACGTTCGTGCATCCATCCCCGGTGTGGTCTGGAGACGCTGCTTCCGTCTATGGACACGATCCCGACGGGAATCTCATCGAGATCTTGGAGATCCCTCCGACCAACGGTCTTCACCGGACATGAAAAACCCGCCGAAGGGATTGGAAACCCATGACTGACAATGTCATCCGACACAGCGACGAGCAGACGGACATCAGGAACACATGCGATCGAAAACCGGGAAGCGCTTGTCGCGGCCGTGCGCGGTCTAGCCGAGGCCAATGCCCGCCGACGACTCATCGAGACGGACCTGAGCTGGCTTTGTCGGGCGGACTCCAGCTACGTCACAACGGCATGGAACTCAACGTCGACGGCGGCACTGCAGCCGTCTGATTCGCCATTTCACCCAGCACCGAACGCTAGGAACACGCATGGACCGACAGGCAGTCCTCATCACCGGCGGAACCAGCGGAATCGGGCGCGCTACCGCAGAACTACTACATGAGCGCGGACTGCCCGTTATGGTGACCGAAGCACCGATCAGTCGGTCGCCGCGGCACGTGCAAAGCTCCCCGGCGAGATCCGCGTCGTACGGGCCAACTCGGCATCCTTCACCGACACCGCGCGCCTGATCGCCGAAGCCCGTGACGCGTTCGGCACACTCACCGGCGTATTTCTCAACGCGGGCACCTTCACCTCAAGCGCCGTAGAAAACATCGACGAAGCTCTCTGGGACCGTCTCTTCGACGTCAACGCCAAGGGCCAGTTCTTCACCATGCAGAAGGCGCTACCACTACTCGTCGACGGTGCCTCGATTGTCTTTACCGTCGGAATCGGCGCGACTCGTGGATCGGTGGGTGCCAGCGTCGCTGCCGGCAGTCGGGAGCGCTGCTGACGATGATCCCGTCCTTGGCCGTCGAACTCGCACCCCGTGGCATACGCGTCAACGCCGTCAGCCCTGGACCCATCGACACCCCACTGTTGGACAAGTTGGGCATGCCGTCGATCAGGTCGCAGCAATCAAAGACGCTCTGGCAGGTGGTGTACCGCTACAACGAATGGGAACCTCCCGCGAGATCGCGACCACCGTCGCGTTCCTCCTCTCCGGCGAGGCTTCCTACATCACCGGCGAGAACATCGTCGTCGGCGGCGGGGCGGGCCTTCGAGTCTGACGCCCACCGCACGCACACCACACGCAGAAAGTGCACTCCATGAGTCTCTATAGCGGGGTGTACGCGCCGCCTTCGGCGCGGCGCTAATCGGAACGGGGTTGCTCGGCGTCCCACAGCTGGCGCGCTCGACTACCGGTAACCCCACATATTCGATTCCCGCGTATTCGTCGCTAGCGCGCGTGGCGAGTCCCCGTTATCGAGTCCAACCCGAGTTAGAGCCAGGTTGTCGTTGTTCGGATTCAGTTGATCTCGCAGGCCATGGGGTAGTGCGTGTGGCTGCATCGGGCAGCGTACTCGGCCGGTGTTCGGTAGCCCAGGGCCGAATGCCGGTGTCGGTGGTTGTGCTCGTCCTTGAAGTCGCCGATGACGACCCGGGCCTCGAACAGGGTGTTCCAATGGTTGCGGTTGAGGCACTCCTTCCGTAGCCGTCCATTGAACGATTCGATGTAGCCGTTGTTCCACGGTGTGCCCGGCGGAATGTAGGACAGGCCGACCTTTTTCTCGCAGAACTGCTGCAGCGCTTGAGAAACCAACTCAGGACCGTTGTCCATCCGCAGTACCATCGGCGGCCCGCCGGCGGTGCCGAACACCTTCTCGAGCTCGGCGACGAGGCATTCGGCGGTGATCGAGCGTTCCACCAGATGCAGCAGCGATTCACGGGTGTGCTCGTCGATCATCGACGCGATCTTGATGGCCTTGCCGTCAGTGGTGGAGTCGAACTGGAAGTCAATCGCCCACACCACCTTCGGGGCGTCGGCGATCACCTCCGGCGCCGAGGATGTTCCGGCCCTTTTGCGCGGGCTGTGGACCCGCTTTTGCAGTCCCTCCTCGCACCACAGCCGGTGCACCTTCTTCACGTTGATCGCTTGGCCCTCGTTGTGGCGTAGCGCGGCCCAGGCGCGCCGGAACCCGTGGCACGGGTGTTTGGTGGCGTAGGCCCGCAGCCAGACCCGCAGAGCCACGTCGGGGTCGGTGGGTGTCTGGGCCTGGGGTTGCCGTCGGCGGGTGGAGCGGGAGAGCCCAACCGCTTTGCAGGCCAACCGTTCCGACATGCACAACGTGTCCTTGAGCATGTCCACGGCGCGGCGCTTGGCGGCCGGGCTCAGAATTTTCCAGTGATGATGGTTACGGACGTGGATCCGATGGCCTGACCCGGAATTTTCCTGGCCGAACATTGTGCCTTTCGCGGGACCTGTCGACCCTCGGGTCCGCGTTCACCGCACAACCAACATGGGCATTGCGACAGGGTGTGACCTCATAGGAGCGTGTTCGCCCGCAACCCATCACTGGCCAGTCCACCTGGCCGTGGTGCCCAACCTACAGAAAGGCACGGCATGGGCCGGCGCAGCACGACCATCATCGGCGGAGTCGACACACATTCGGCAACCCACCACGCCGCAGTCATCGATACTCACGGCCGACTGCTCGGCGACGCCGAATTCCCAGCCACTGCAGCCGGTTACGCATCGATGCTGACCTGGATGCGCAACCACGGCAAGCTCACTCAGGTCGGCGTCGAAGGAACCGGCGCCTACGGGGCGGGATTGGCTCGACATCTGCACACCCAAGGGGTCGAGGTCCTCGAAGTGCCGCGGCCCGACCGGCGTCTACGCCGCCAGCGCGGCAAGAGCGACCCGATCGACGCCGAGTCCGCAGCACGAACTGTACTCGCGGGCAAGGCAAGCGGCGCACCCAAGCTCGCCGATGGACCAATCGAGGCAATCCGCATGCTGCGCGTCGCTCGCAGCGGCGCCGTCAAAGCCAAGACCGCCGCAATGAACACGCTGCGCGCCATGCTCGTCACCGCACCCGACTCGCTACGCACCCAGCTCCGTGGCCTAACTTCAGCACAACTGGTCACCATGTCGGTTCTCAATCTTTGTGGCGGAATTCTCAACTTTGTGGCGGAGGGATGGCGAAGTCGCCACAAAGTTGAGAATATGATTAGCAAGACTAGGCATCCCAGATGGCCTTTTACCGAATTCTGTTCTAGACGGTATTTGGAGCGACAGGTCGATGAACTCGGATTTGCCTGGCGAGATGCGTTCCAATACGAGGCAATACCGCCGGTATGCGCGTCGCGGATGGTCACTCTACTTCCGCAGGGTAGAACTCATGGATATCGTCGATTATCCATCACGAACAATGGCATGATGGCCACTTCGTGCAGATCAGCGACATTGAAGCCGGAACGGTTCAGCTATTCCGGTGGTGGTTGGTAGTTCGCCGCTGAGTTTCGCAACTGCCAGATCTGCGCAGGGCACAAGATACCCACGGCATACGAGACCAAGTAATTGGCCGCGAACTCGTCGTTGGGCACGACGTCGGCCTTCGCATCACCCATCACCTGTGGGTAGCCCTCGCCATTACGGACCTTGTCGCAGATCCCGTAGCCGTAACCGATCGCGTCGTTGTTCGGAAAATCGTAGTGCCGACGCACCACGACGTCATAGGTGTACTCCACCTCGGGCGCCGGAGCAGCGCGCGCTAATGGCGGCGGCTGCGCGATCACGCCCAAGACGGAGGAGGCGACGGCTATCGCGAGTAGCGGTTTTCCACGCATCATGGCTGGCAGCCTATGTGCAATTCCACGTAACAAAATGACTTCATATCAGTCCTTGATCTCGGCGAGCACGGTGCCCTGGGTGACCGCGGCGCCCGGCTCGACTGCCAACCCCGTGATGGTGCCGTCCTTGTGGGCCGTCACGGGGTTCTCCATCTTCATGGCCTCGAGGACGGCGATGAGGTCACCGGAGGTCACCTGCTGGCCCTCCTCTACCGCCACCTTGACCACGGTGCCCTGCATCGGTGCGGTCACGGCGTCACCGGAGGCCGCCGCGCCGCCCGACGCGCCGCGCTTGCGGGGCTTGGGCTTCTTACGGATTGCTCCCGATGGGGACGCGGCGCCGCCGCCGATCGCTAGATCGCCGGGAAGCGACACCTCGACGCGGCGTCCACCGACCTCGACGACGACCTTCTGCCGCGGCAGGGTGTCCTCCTCGTCGAGGGGGGCTCCCGAGGTGAACGGCTCGACGGTGTTGTCCCACTCGGTCTCGATCCAGCGGGTGTGCACCGTGAAGCCATCGTCGTCACCGATGAAGGCGGGATCCGACACCACGGCGCGGTGGAACGGGATGACGGTAGCCAGACCCTCGACGGTGAACTCGGCCAGCGCGCGACGCGACCGGTCGAGGGCCTCCGCGCGGGTGGCGCCGGTGA
>NZ_RCZG01000010.1 GCF_006439015.1 Mycolicibacterium hodleri
AATTCATGGAACTCTTCACCAATTGGTACAACCACGAACACCGCCACACCGGCATCGGACTCCATACCCCCGCCGACGTGCACTACGGGTTGGCCACCGACAAAGCCACCAACCGACGCACCGTGCTCACCGACGCCCGCGCCCGACACCCGCACCGCTTCTGCACCACCACGACGCCGAAGATCCTCGATCTACCCGACACCGTCTGGATCAACCGACCAGCCCAAGACGCCACCCAGGAGACCGACACGACAGCCGCCTAACACCCTCTGGACTCATCCACCTTGAAAAATTCCGCCGCGGGTAATTGCACGTACGGCTAAGTCTCCGCATCGTCAATCGCGGCCGCCGGTCACCTTCCGGCGGCGTCGACCTGTCCTGCGGACGTCGCGGCAGCGGAATCCGGCACCAGACCCGGTAACGGGGTTCGAGGTACGTCTGGAGTGCCGAGACATCCGGCGAGCCAGGGCAGCGCGACCGCAAAGGCGTTGGCGGCGAAGGTCCAGTCGTGCCTGCCCGGCTGCGTCACGACCGCGCACCGCATGCCATGTACCCGGCCGAGCGCGCACAATGCACGGGCGGCGAGGTCCTGCCGCTCGGGATTGCCTGCCGGGTCCGGCGCCGCGCCGACCGACGGCCCGGTCAAACCGATCCAGATCCAGAGTCCCCTCGGGGCCGGATCACCGGCCACTCCCACCGATGCGAGGTACCAATGCGCCCACACCGCCAGCGCCACTCCAGCCGCCACGGATAGCGGCACCCAGGCTGCTCGCCACCGCAGCGATCGCCGACTGATCACCCACACCATCAGCAGCACCGCGAAGCACTGCGTCATCACGGGGAGCCAGCCGTGAATCAACGACAGGCTTCCTAGGTCATGACGGACGGTGTCGGTCGCCCACACGAAGTCAGCGACGCCCGAAGGCGACGGTCTCATGTCCACATCGTGCTCAACCGATCCTTCCAACTTGCTGTGGCATAACTGCTTACGGTCACAGGCGATACCAGGCCGGTCAGATCGTCTGGCGCATGATGTCCGCCAACTATCCTGAGCGCAAGACCAATCCATTGGTCATGCTCGACGATTGTGAGGTGAGCTTCGGACGCCGCAGACGAGGGGCAGTCAGTTCCACATCAGGTCGACACAGATCCCGATCACGGTCAGCGCCAGCACCAACGTCGTGCCCGGCACCATCGCGCTGGACAGTGGCGTCCGTCCAGCCCGGACGTTGCGCAGCACCCGCCGGTAGCGCTGCGGAACGCAGACGAGTACGCCGATCACTGCGCTCACGGCGAGTAGCAGCCCCGGCCACGGAGACAACAGGTTGTGGTGCAGCTGCCCGCGCAGGAGCAGTACTCCAACTGCCATTGCCCCGATGCCGGTGCGCTGCCACGCCAGCGCCGTGCGCTCGGCCTGAGCGCCAACGTCAATCAGTTCACCCTCGTCCACTAGGGCTGCATTAGGTCGTAGCCTCGGCCAAAAATACCAGTACCGCGGCCGCGACGATGACGATCGCGACGCCGGCGACCATGATCCGAGGGAGCGGATCCGTTGGCAGCGAGCGGTTCTCACGCAATGCGCGCTCAGTGCGATCCCACCGTACGTACGCGCCGACGGTGACCGTCAGAGACAGCGCCAAGAGGAGCACAGTGATCGAGAGCCGCAGCGGCCGCGGACCGAAATCGTGCACCAGGCTGACCAACGCGACTGCGCCCGCGAGCAGTGCCAATCCCGTGCGTACCCAAGCCAGGAAGGTCCGCTCATTGGCCAGAGTGAACCGATAATCAGGATCGCTGCCAATCGTCTTCAGCGGTGGCCTGCGCGCACGCACCCGGGGAACACCTGCTCTCGTTGGACGATGTCAGACCCACTCTAACGAAGCTTGAGCCGACGACAGCGACCTTTCCCGAATGTCCGCGCTAAGAACCAATACCCGTCACAGCCCGACACTGCCCTGCATGATGCCGCCGTCGACGACGACGGTCGTCGCAGTCATATAGCGCGCCCCACCCGAGGCCAGAAAGACGACGACGTCGGCGATGTCGGATGGTTGCGCCATTCGTTGCAGTGGGATCGCCGCCTCCAGCGCCTTCATCTTCTCGTGGTCGTCCACCGTCGAGGCGTTGATCGGGGTGGCCACTGCGCCCGGGGCGACGTTCACGACTCGAATGTCGTGATTTCCCAGTTCAACCCCGGCGGTACGGGTCAGCATCCTCATCCCGCCCTTGGAGACGCAATAGGCGATGTTGCCGGGCATCGGCCAGTCTTCGTGCACCGAAGAGATGTTCATTATCAGTCCTCCTCCGCCCTGGCTGATGAACTGCTTGGCCGCGATCTGCGTGGCGAAGAAGGCACTCTTCAGGTTGACGGCAAGAACTTTGTCGAAATCAGCTTCGGTGGTGTCGAGTAGCGAAGAGCGGGTTTCGATTCCGGCATTGTTGATCAGAACGTCGAGGCGTCCGTAGCTGTCGACCGCCTTCTGGATCATGCCGGCCAGGTCAGCCGGTCGGGACACGTCCGCTTTGACGCCGACGGCGCGGCCGCCGACGCTCTCGACCTTCGCGATGAGAGCAGTGGTCTCGTCCTGGTGGGCGACGTAGTCGATGACGACGTTGGCACCCTCGGCTGCCGCCGCCAACACGATGGACTCACCAATACCGCTGTTTCCGCCAGTGACGACAATGGTTTTACCCTGCAACAACATGGTGCACTCCTGACGATGACCGTCGTTTTGCGACTCCGCCGAATCCCCCGTCATGCGTCTGCTCAAACCTCAGGCGCACAGCCGAATTCACGATGCACCGCTCGCTTGCTCTCCAGGACTCCCACAGGAAGAATTCGTATGCCAAGGGATTTCGTCGCCGGTGGCATGATCACAGGATGGCTCGGATCGAGGACTACGCCCTGCTCGGTGATCTACAGACCGCGGCGATGGTGAGTACCGCCGGGTCGATCGACTGGCTCTGTCTGCCCCGGTTCGACTCCCCCGCGTGCTTCGCGGCACTGCTGGACACCCCGGACGCGGGACACTGGTCGCTCGCCCCGGCCGCGGGCGGTACCTGCACCACCCGTCGCTACGTCGACGACACGGTCGTGTTGGAAACCGAATGGGTGACCCGCGATGGCACGGCGCGCGTGATCGACTTCATGCCTCCACGCGGTCATGCGCCGGACGTGGTGCGAATCGTCGAGGGCGTCCGCGGCGCAGTCGCGATGCACTCGGACCTCACCTTGCGGTTCGAGTACGGCAGGGTGGTGCCCTGGGTCCGCCACCATGGCGATCAGATCGAGGCGATAGCCGGGCCGAACAGGGTCCGGTTGCGCACACCGGCACCCACCAAGGGGCACGAGATGAGCACCGTCTCGGACTTCACCGTGCGGTCGGGCGACCGGGTGCCCTTCGTGCTCACCTGGAGCCAGAGTCACGAGCCGCCGCCGAAGACCGTCGATGCCGAACAGGCGCTGAGGGACACCCTGCAGTTCTGGACCGACTGGTCACGGCAAGGCAACCCCGTGCGCGGACCCTATCGGGACGCCATCAAGCGATCGCTGATCACGCTGAAGGCCCTGACCTACCAGCCCACCGGCGGGATCGTCGCCGCAGCAACCACGTCCCTGCCCGAACAGATTGGTGGCAGCCGCAATTGGGACTACCGATACTGCTGGTTACGAGACTCGACCTACACGTTGCAGGCGCTGATCGCCGCGGGCTACCTCACGGAGGCGAAGGCCTGGCGCGAATGGTTGCTGCGCGCCGTCGCCGGGGAACCCGACGACCTCAAGATCATGTACGCCCTGGACGGGACCCGCTACATCCCCGAGGCCGAGTTGCCCTGGCTGGCGGGGTACGAGAACTCCCGGCCGGTGCGAACGGGCAACGCCGCCTCCGACCAATTGCAACTCGACGTGTGGGGCGAAACGCTCGACGGACTGGCCCTGGCCCGCAACGCCGGGATCGCCCGCCGAGACGACTCCTGGGATCTTCAGGTTGCCCTGATGAATCATCTCGAGGGCGCCTGGGACCAACCAGACAATGGCCTTTGGGAGATGCGTGGAGCGCGAAGGCATTTCACCCACTCCAAAGTTCTGGCCTGGGTCGGCGCCAATCGCATGGCCGCCGCCGTGCGTACCCATCCCGAGTTGCAGGGGCCAGCCGACCGCTGGGAAGCCCTCGCCGACACCATCCACGCCGACGTCCTCGCCCATGGCTATGACTCCGACCGCAATACCTTCACCCAGTCGTACGATGCCCCCGGCCTCGACGCCGCACTTCTGATGATCCCGCGCGTCGGATTTCTGCCACCGAAGGATTCGCGGGTCCTCGGCACCATCACGGCCATCCAGAACGAGCTCACCGAAGACGGACTGGTGAAGCGCTACAACACTTCCGACTCTGACGACGGCCTGTCCGGTGGCGAGGGACTCTTCCTCGCCTGCTCGTTCTGGATGGTCGACGCGCTACATCTGGCTGGGCACCAAGCCGACGCCACCGCGTTGTTCGAGCGTCTGCTCACCCTGCGCAACGACGTCGGCCTGCTCAGCGAGGAGTGGGATCCAGGCGTTGGGCGCCAACTCGGCAACACTCCTCAGGCATTCAGCCACTTCCCCCTGGTGACGAGCGCCCTGCAGTTGCACGTTGGCCGTGGGCACCACAGCAGCCACCCCATCACCGCATCCGAGCACTCCGCCGACTGAACGAGAACGAACGGTCAGCCGTCGGTCTCCACCGATGACGGTGTGCGCTGCACCCGGGTCTCACTGGCAAGCTTCTGATGAGCCGTCGTGAACGCGCGCGCACCGTTGACCAACGCGCTGCGGTCCCGATCGCTCATCTGCTCGGCAACCATTCCCAACGCCTCCAGGCGCAACCCGATGAGCTCATCCAGAACGTCGCGGCCGGCCTCGGTCAACTCCAGCAGGGTGGCCCGTCGATTCGTCGGCGAAACCCTGCGCGTGATGAGACCGGCCTCGGCCAACCTGTCGCTGAGGCGGCTCGCCGTAGACGGCAGCAGGTCCAGGTCGTCACCGAGTTCGGTGACCATGCTGGGTCCCAGGCGTTCCAGGGACTGCAGCGCTCGCAGGGGGGCGAGTCCGATCTTCTTCTCCATGCGCTCGAGCACCGAGACGTTCAGGGCAAGTAGCCCACGTGTGGCCTCCTCGAGTCGCACCAGGTATGCGTCGAGCATGCTGCGGTCCGCAGCGGACGTGGACTTCTTCGCGGCGCTCAAGACTGCTGCCCTTCCCTCGCTGCGGACAATACCTGCGGACGCCACCACCTGCGAAACAACTGGCATCTAGTTTGCATGTCGTGCGCATTGCAACAATTTGGGGTACTTTTGAACCTTCCGTCGTCTTCAATCCTGCTTGGCGGGCCGACGAGGGACGTGTCCGGGAAGGAGAGCGGTGACCTCGCGATTAGCCGAAAACCGCCCCGCCTTCTCGGACGCGGCGGGGTGGCCGCGTCCCGACGACGCCGTTGCCACGCCGGGTCGTGGTCTGACTTCGCATTGCTGACATGGTTGCTCCCCGATCTATGGGAACGGCGCGAAGCAGAACGGCGCGACCCCTCAACGAACGAAAAGCTCTGCGAGAGAAGTGAATCGATGCGCATAATCAAGGACATCGCACCGCTGCGGGAGGAGGGCGGGGAGATCTCCGCCGGCTACGCTGCTCGCCACAAGCGGTTGGCCACCTGGCTGCTCCCCCGACTACTGGGATTCTCCGTTGACGGGTCGCGGGCCGACTTCCTGGCGGTTGGATGCCAGCTGCCCTTCGTCCGCTTCATGCCCAGCACCTAAGCCGTGACAGGCATTCGCGGTCTGGGCATCCCTGGGCGAATCTCGATGCCGCGGCGCGGCAACTGGCGTCGCTGGCTGAACGACAGTGCCTCGATGCTGGTCCCGTTCGCCATCGTCATTGGCGCTCTCACCGGGCTCGGCGCGGTCGGGTTTCGCTGGCTGATCACCGCGTTCACCCGGATGTTCACCGGGTACGACGACTACTCGGGATTGGGCCGGGTACCGAGCGCGCACTGGCCGTGGCTCGGCTTCTGGTTCCTCTTGCTGGCCCCGGTGATCGCCGGAGCGGTATATGGGCCGATCGTCCACAAGTTCGCCCCGGAAGCCCGTGGCCACGGGGTACCCGAAGTCATGTACGCAGTCTCGCACCGTGGCGGTCGCATCGCCCCCCAGGTCAGCCTCGTCAAGGCCTTGGCGTCGGCATTGTGCATCGGTGGCGGCGGCTCGGTGGGGCGCGAAGGGCCGATCGTCCAGATCGGATCGGCCGCCGGGTCGACCATCGCGCAAGTGCTGCGCCTCGACACGAAGCGCATGCGCCTTCTGGTTGCGTGCGGCGCCGCCGCCGGAATCTCGGCCACCTTCAACGCGCCGCTTGCGGGGGCGTTCTTCGCGATGGAATTGATCCTTCGCGACTTCGCCGCGGAATCCTTTGGCGCGGTGGTGCTCTCGAGTGTAACCGCCGACGTCGTGGGCCGGGCCCTCCTCGGTGACCACCCTTTTCTATCCCTACCGATGTTCGCGGTACGCAGTCCGTACGAATACCTGCTCTACGGCGCACTGGGAGTCGCCGTGGGCATCGTGGGCGTGGCCTTCTCGAAGATCCTCTATCTGATCGAGGACGCCTGCGACTGGGTGTGGCGGGGACCGGAATGGGCCCGACCCGCTGTCGGCGGGCTCGTACTCGGTGTGGTGCTGATTGCGCTCCCACAGATGTACGGCGTGGGATATCCGGTGTTGGAGAACGCCGTTGAAGGCAAGTACGTCATCGGGATGCTGCTACTCCTGATGGTCGGCAAGATGGTCGCAACAAG
This sequence comes from Mycolicibacterium hodleri, assembly GCF_006439015.1. Lineage (GTDB taxonomy): Bacteria > Actinomycetota > Actinomycetes > Mycobacteriales > Mycobacteriaceae > Mycobacterium > Mycobacterium hodleri_A. Next base: position 6,831 of record NZ_RCZG01000010.1, read on the forward strand.
TCTGACGATCGGCATCGGCGGCTCCGGCGGCGTGTTCGCCCCCACCCTGTTCATCGGCGCGATGGCCGGGACTGCGTTCGGCACCGTCGCGCATTCCGCTTTTCCCACGATTACCGAATCCGCGGGGGCCTACGGACTGATCGGCATGGGTGCCGCACTCGGCGGAGCGACCGGCGCCCCGATCACTGCGGTGGTCATTCTGTTCGAGTTGACCGGTGAGTACTCGATCATCCTGCCCTTGATGGCAGCGGTCGTGATGGCAGCCGGGACAGGGCATCTACTGTCGCGGGAGACCATCTACACGGCCAAGCTCTGGCGTCGCGGCGTGAACGTGGACGCACCGTCGACGACGTTGCCCTCGTTCACCGCCGCCGACGTTGCGCAGCCCGCACCGGACCCTCTGCCCGAGCGCGCGTCGCTGAAACGGGCCGCCGCGGCTCTGGCGAGCACGTCGCTGGGCATCGTGCCCATCGTCGGAAAGGACGGCGACTACCTCGGCTGCGTGACGGCTCAGGACGTCACCCAGGCTCTCGACGACCCCGACCCGCCCGAGCGGGTCGCCGACCTGGTTCTCCGTCCGACCGCCCTGGCCGCGGACACGCAGCCTCACGAGATCCTGGCAGCGCTCGCCGGCCACGGCGCCACGGGTTTGCCGGTGGTGGATCAGGACGGCGCCGCGCTCATCGGCTGGCTCACCTACGAAACCGTCCTGGCGAGAATGCATCCGGAGATCACCAACGAGTCCGACGTCGCCTCGTGACGATGGACGCGCCCCGTCCGACGCTGCTCGGGCTCTGGACCACGTGGACCTGGTCGCCCGTGGCAGACGGCCTCATCGCGGCGGCCCTGATCGGCTACCTGGCCCTGGTGGTGCGCAATCGCCGCAGCGGGCTGGCCTGGCCGGTCGCACGGATGGTGTCGTGGCTGGCCGCGGGATTCTTCACCGTGCTCGCGGTCAACAGTGCGCTGGCCGTCTATGGGCACCAGCTGTTCTGGGTACACATGCTGGTCCATCTCATTCTCATCATGATCGTGCCCGCGCTGGCCGTGTGGGCGCAGCCGATCAGATTGGTACACGACGCCGGGGGCCCGCGGGTCCGAGCCGCGGTAGACCGAATCAGAGGTGGGCGGGCGTTTCGGCTGCTGGTGTCCCCGTGGCTAACCGTCCCGCTCTACGTCGCGGTTCTCGTCTTGACCCATCTCACCGGCTTCCAACAGGCGATGTCCGAACACTTGTGGATCCATGACGCCGAACTCGCGCTGTATCTGATCGCAGGCTATCTGCTGTTCCTGCCACTGGTCGGCGACGAGTTGACCACCCCGTCACCCCCGCCACCGCTGCTCCGCTTCGCGATACTCGCCCTCTGCATGGGACCCGATACCCTCGTCGGCATCACCCTGATGATGACCGGCAAAGCACTGGCTCCGGCGTATGCGGCCTCCCGGGACTGGGGCCCCAGCGCCCTGGTCGACCAGTCCGCCGCCGGAGCGATCATGTGGTTCGGCGGTGACGGGTTGATGATGGTCCTCATGGTCGTCGTCGGGGGACAGTGGATTGGGTCCGGAGACGCATCGCGCAGCCTCGGACCGTGGCTGGATCGGATCCGAAGCCAGGCCGTCCTCGGTGCCGACTCGGCGTCCGACATCGACATCGACGACGATGACGCCGCCCTCGAGGCGTACAACGCACGACTGGCAGCGATGCACGGCCGGCCGGACCCGCGAGCGGACCGCCCGCCCCGATGAACGACACCGCCTCCTACGCCCTGATCATCCTCTGCACCAGCGCCGTTGGACTGATCGCGCTCCTGGCCAACCGCCTCACCGAACGACTCAAGATCCCGACTCCCCTGCTGGTGCTGGCCGGGGGTGCCCTGGCCGCCAACGTTCTGCCCGCCCTGCAACCGCCCCCCGAGCGCACGGTGGAACGGATCATCACGATCGCACTGGTGCTGGTGTTGTTCGACGGCGGCATGCACATCGGCTGGTCACGCTTCCGCGAGTCCGCCGTCCCGATCGTGTCGGCCGGTGTCCTCGGCACCTTTCTCACCGCGGTCGGGGCAGCGGTGATGCTGCACTTGGCATTTGGGATCGACTGGTACCTAGCGATTCTGGTCGCCACGGCCGTCGCGCCGACCGATCCCGCCGTGGTCTTCTCAGTGTTGGGCCGACGTGAAATCGCCGGCCGCAGCGGCACCATCCTCGAGGGCGAGTCCGGTGCGAACGACCCGGTCGGCATCGCCCTGATGTCCAGCTTGCTCGCGGCGGGCGCCCTCAGTGTCGCCGGCTTCGTCAGCGTTGGCGTCACCTTCCTGCTGCAAATGGTGGTCGGCGCAGTGATCGGACTCATCGGCGGCAAAGCGCTTCTGGTATTCGTTCGTCGAGTGCCCCTTCCGAGTGAAGGGCTCTATCCGCTGCGGACCCTGGCGGTCAGCTTGATGCTCTACGGCGTTACGACGCTGGCACACGGGTCGGGATTCCTTGCCGTCTTCGTTGCGGGCATCGTCATCGGCGATGCCCGCGCCCCATACAAACAAGAGGTCGCACGTTTTCACGCCGCCTTGGCCGGCCTGGCCGAGATCGTAGCGTTCGCCGTCCTTGGACTGACCGTTGATCTACATGTCGTCGCACGCCCCGACGTCTGGATTCCCGGACTGGTGCTGGGCGGCGTGCTGGCGGTCGTGATCCGTCCGCTCGCGGTCGGCGCCTCTCTGGCGCCGGTGCGCCTGCAGCGAAACGAGCGGACCTTCGTTCTATTCGCTGGGCTCAAGGGCGCCGTGCCCATCCTGCTCGGTGAGTTCTTGCGTATCGCCGGCGTTCCGCAGGCCGAGCGTCTGTACGGCATCGTCGTCGTGGTGGTCGCGTTCTCCGTGCTGGTGCAGGGCGGCAGCGTGCCCCTGGTTGCGCGCCTACTGCGTCTGCCGATGAGTAACACTGACCCGGAACCATGGGTGGTCGGGGTGCGGCTGCGTGACGAGCCCAGTGGGGTGCGACGGCTGACCGTCGCACCCGGATCCACGGCGGACGGCATGACCGTCGAGTCCCTTGGCGACCGTGCTGGCGACATCTGGGTGAGCATCGTGGTCCGCGCCAGCGGCCTGGTCGCCGTGCGCGCCGACACCGAGCTGCTGGCCGACGACGTCGTCGTCGTACTCGCCGAACCCGAACTGTATGCCTCTCTGGACGAGTTATTCTGTCCCACAACGAAAGAACGCCGTCAATAGCTGGCCGCCCCAACGGGCACCGTGGCTGTGCATCAAGGGTCCGAATACTCTTTCGTTAGAACGCGTGCTGGCGCGACATGGAAAGCGTTAGCAGCGAGTTCGATCCTCGAACCGAAGCGATCCGCAAGGAGCGACACATGATCGAACATGAACTCGACAAGGAACATTCACTCCTGATCCTGCACCCGACATCTCCCCTCGATCAGAACGACTTCGCCCAGCTCGCCCAGGTGGTGGACCCCTTCATCGAGGCAACCGGCGGCCTGGCCGGTCTCATCATCGAAGCGCCGAAATTCCCGGGGTGGGACAGTTTCGCAGCGATGGTCACCCATCTTCGCTTCGTGCGAGATCACCAAAAGCACGTCGAGAGAATTGCCGTCGTCACGGATTCCCACTTGGGGGACGTCGCCAAGCATTTGGCATCGCACTTCGTGTCGGCCGAGATCAAGCACTTCCCGGCCGGACAGGACGAGGCGGCACGCCGCTGGGCCGGTTCGCAGCACGCCGACTAGCTGTGATGCCCACAGAAGGACCGACCGCTCCGGCGCAGCGAGTACCCTTGGGGCAGAGTGGTTTCTCTAGGCGCGGGCCGCAGAACCGCTGGCGCGACGATAGATTGCCTCGATCGCGAAGGACAACACCACCATGGCCACCAGCACGAGGCAAGACCCAATGCTGCTATTCACCACCAACGCGGCGAGCGCTCCGATGCACGCGACGGCGGCCAGCGCCGAGATCCACGGTGTGGTGCCACGACCTCTAGCGGTGCGCGCTTCGGCGGCGTTGACCACGGCGAAGATGAGGAGGAATCCTGCACTACCCATCGTGGAGATGCTTTGCAGATCAAGCACATTCGCGATCACCAGCGTCGCGACGGCAGTGATCAGAAGACCTTCGAGCGGTTGATTCCAGATCGGCCTTTCCAGCTGCGCGGGCAGTTCGCGCGCGGTGGCGATGATGTAGGTCATGCGGGCCGTTCCGTACAGCGTCGCATTGATCGCCGAGGCGGTTGACAGCATCGCCGCGATCCCGATCATCGTGAATCCGGCGGCCCCTAGAGCCGGGCGGGCCGCTTCGGCCAACGCGTAATCGCGGGCGTTCACGAGTTCCGCAAGGGGGACCGAGCCGACGGCGACGACGGCCACGAGAATATAGAGACCGATCACGAACAGCACCGAGGTGTAGTACGCCCGGGTGAGCGTACGGACCGGGTCAGCGACGTCCTCGGCGGCGTTGGCGATCAGTTCGAAGCCTTCATAGGCGAGGAAGATGATCATGCCGCCGGCCACGACGGATACCGGCGAGCTCCACTGTGCCGGCTCCAACCGGGTCACCGAAACCCCGGCCATTCCCACGACTACGAACAGCGCCAGGATGGCGATCTTGATCGCGACGACGACCCGCTCGGCGCGGGCCACCGTGGTGGCACCAGCGATGTTCACCACGGTGATGACGACGATTACTGCGGAGAGGAAGACATGTTTGAGCGTGCCGCGCAACGTGTCTGGGACGAAGCTCGCCGCGTAGCTGCCGAAGGCTTGTGAATAGAGGGCGAGCATGACGATGTAACTCAGCCACAACAGGACGTTGATACCGCCGGAGAACAGCCCGGTGCCGAAGGCTCGGTTGACGAAGGTCACCGTCCCGCCGCGGCTCGGATACGCCTTCGACAACCGAGCGTAGGACCGGGCCGTCAGTAGTGCCACCACTCCGGCCAGGCCAAACGCGACTGGAGCGGCGCCCTTGGTGATCTGCACCGACAGCCCCAATACGGCGAAGATCCCCCCGCCGACCATGCCGCCGACGCCGATGGCGACCACACCCCAGTAACCGACCGGGTGAGCGGGCGCGGCCTTGGATTCGGGCACCGACGCAGCCTATCCCCGCAGAAGGGGGGACAGCGTCATTCGGCATGGCCTTTGTGCCCTGTTGCGCGGTGTACACACGACGCAGACTGACCTGACCGGATCCATCGCCAGGAGGAGGGACGTCATGATCGAGGTGCTACCGGGATTTCCCGACCAGGTGGCCGCCTACGCGTGCAGTGGACACCTTACGAAGACCGACTACGGAAAGATCCTCGGCGACGTCGAGGATCGCTACACCCGCCACGACAAGTTGCGGTCCTACACCGAGGTTGCGGCCGATTTCACCGGCCTAGACCCCGGCGCACTTTGGGAGGACGCCAAACTGGGCTTTGGGCACATGTTCGACTGGGATCGCATGGCCGTGGTCACCGACACGGAATGGATAAGTCGGACAACCAAGTTCGTGCTGATGCTCATGCCGACGGAAGGTCGGGTGTACCCCATGACCGAAGCGACGCGAGAGCGCGAATGGATCAAAGAAACCTGACCGCTTTCGAAGCATCAACTGACCAGGCCGCCAAATACTTTGGCGACCTTCGCAATCGTATCCTCCGCACCGTGGACCTCAATGCAATCGATGCCCATGGCCCTGATGGGATAGTCGTTGCCCTGCGGGTCCAGGCGGTCACCGAAGAAGAGGATCTCACCCATCGTCAGACCAAGCGCCGCCATGAGCTTCCTCGCACCGTAGGCCTTGTCGATCCCGCGCCGGGTGACGTCGATCGAGGTCGAACCGCCACTCTTGACCTCGAGCTCTGGGAGTCTCTCAGCCGCGTACTGTCGCAAAGATTCCTTCCTTGAATTATCCGGATCCCACGCCGATTTCACGTCTGCAGGAGCATGCTGGCCAAGCGCAGAATACGTGACTTGGCTGCCGCGATCCTCGATTGTGGGACCCCACGTCGCGTCTCTTCGGAAGCCGAGTTTGGCGGCGCCGCCCTCGAGGACCTCAATCGCCCGATTCTTCTCGTCGGAAGTTAGCCTCTCGAAATAGATCTCGGTCCAGACCCCGCCTTCCCATCGCAGGTAGCGCGTGCCGCAGGTCGGCATCACGTGCAAGCGTCTGAGATCGCAGGACTCTCCGAGACGTCCTAGTACTTGCGTGTCGAACTGCTCGAAACCGCCGCCGGAAATAATGCACACATCGATGGCTGACAGCAGGGCGCACAGCATGCGAGCCGTGGCAGGTGAGATCGCTTCCTTGGACGGCGCCAGTGTGCCGTCGAGATCGAACATGGCCAGGCGGTACGGTCGCTCGATCCGGCTCAGCCCCGGCGGCCGAGCCGGATGGCGGTGGGGATCAGACGACTCGATTGAGATCGCGTACTTGAGCGATGTTGCCGCCGACGGTATGCGACCCGCGGACAACGTGCAGGGCCTTGCCGAAGAGGGCTGGACGATCTGATTGCCCAACAACCTTTTTCGGCATGATGATGGCGGCATCACGGCCTGAACGAGATGGCCAGGACTACCACGTCGGCGACCAGCAGGGCCCAACCGGCGACCGGTACAAGAACTCCCCTCGATCGCGTCGCGGTGAAGAACGACATCGCGACCGTGAGCACGGCAACCGCCGGTGCGCCGTAAACGAGCACGGTGAAGAGAAATTCGCCCGGCCCTTCGTGTCTACATGGGAGGGCGCTGCAGCCCGCGACACCCATGACCGCACCGAACCAGAGCATCATCACCACCGCCGCCCCGGGTACCGTCAAGAGCGCCAACGTCCAGTTGATCAGTGTGCGTCGGCCGTGATTGACGGCCGGATGTGCACTTCTGTTGACTGGGAGGGGTTTTGCGTCGACGGGCGTCTTCTGAGACTGTGCGCCGAAACCGGTGTCTGCCATGAGGGGATCCCCTTTGTTGGGGCAGGCAACCTGTGCGCCCACCCTGTCGATCGTCGTAGGGCAGATGGGCAATTCGTCAGAGCCCAAAGGCCCTTTCTGTTCGGCTGAGGTGCTCTACCCGCAGATATCGGCGTCGGCCCCCACATTCGCCCCATCAATCGTTCGCCGCCGCTCTCGCCACCAGATCTGTGCAAGACTCCAGCGCATGTGCTTCTCGGCCACGGCGAACCTGGTCGCGGGGACCGTGTTACTGCCGATCGCTGCGCTGTCGTTCCCTGTCTGCAAAGGCATGGGACTCGGCGATGGAGCGCTGCGGTTGGGGCCATGGGCTCAGTTCTTCCCTATCGGCGCCACCGTGTGACGACAGCGCCTGCCCCGCTTCGTTCGCGGCGTAGGCGCCGACTCCCCACGGTAGGTGGGCGTATGGTTGCAGCACTGAGACATTCAGTGAGTGCGAAATAAGCCGGCCGCCCGCCGCCGACTCGCCGGAGCGCCCGCTCCGATTCGCGCATTAGTCGGGATTCTATGCTGATCGGATTGGCATGCGTCGCCCTTCTTCGCCACCTACCGCCACCCTGCTGGGCCTGCCGTCGCGCATGCGGGCCTGCCTGTTCGATCTGGACGGCGTGCTGACACAGACGGCGACAGTCCACGCCGCCGCGTGGAAGGAGATATTCGACTCCTTCTTGAAAGAGCAGGCAGCGGAATCAAATACACCGTATGTCGCATTCGATGCGGTGTCCGACTACGACGCCTACGTCGACGGGAAGAGTCGAGCCGACGGCACCCGTTCGTTCCTGTTGTCCCGCTCCATCGACCTCCCAGAGGGTGACGTCGGCGACCGAGTCGACGCGAAGACCATCAACGGGGTCGGCAATGCCAAGAACGCAATTCTCATTCGACGAATCCGCCAAGATGGAGTTCAGGCGTATCCCGGGTCGGTCCGCTATCTCCGGGCCGTGCGTTCGGCAGGTCTGCACACCGCAGTGGTGTCCTCCAGCGCTAACTGTGCGGAGGTGCTACTCGCCGCTGGGATCGCGGATCTGTTCGAGACGCGTATCGACGGCGCCACTGTGACCGCCCGACGGCTGTCGGGCAAGCCCGCACCGGACACCTACCTCGCCGCGGCCGCAGAGCTGGGTGTCCCACCGGCGGATGCTGCGGTATTCGAGGATGCGTTGTCAGGCGTGCAGGCCGCTCGGTCGGGCGGCTTCGGGTTCGTGGTCGGGGTCGACCGCGTCGGTCAGGCGGTCGCATTGCGTTCGAACGGGGCCGACATCGTGATCAGCGATCTCGCAAAGCTACTGGACCAGAGATGATCTCGCACACGTCGTACCCGGTCGAGCCGTGATGGGACTCTTCTGGCAGCGTCAGAAGGCGGCGTTGATGTCTACGACGTCGATGACCTTCTTGTTGATGAACTCTTGGATTCCCAGGTTGGTCAATTCGTGGCCATATCCGGAGTGCTTGACCCCGCCGAAGGGAATGTCGGCCTTGACCATGGTTGGGTGATTCACGTAGACCATCCCGGTCTCGATCTGCCGCGCCACCTTCTTGCCGCGGACCGTGTCTTTCGTGAACACCGATCCACCCAGTCCGAATGGTGAGTCGTTGGCGACCGCGATCGCCTCGGCCTCATCCTTCACCCGAATGACGATCGAGACGGGGCCGAAGAATTCCTCGTAATACGAAGGGTTCGTGGGGATCATGCCGGTGAGGACCGTCGGCTGGAAGAATGCCCCTTCGGTGGGAGCCTTCGCACCGAGCGTTTCCGCCGTGGCGCCTCCGGTGACGGCTCTGGCGACCTGCTGAGCAAGATTGTCAGCTGCACCCTGTGACGACATCGGTGCCAGCGTGGTGGTCGGATCCATCGGGTCACCCATTGTCAATGCGGCGACCCCGTCACGGTACTTCTGCATGAATTCGTCGAAGATCTCGTCGACGATGATCATCCGCTTCGCGGAGACGCAGACCTGGCCGGCGTTCCAATGGCGGCCGAAAACAGCCCACTCGACCGTCTTGTCCATGTCAGCGTCGGCCAGAACGACGAAGGCGTCTGAACCACCCAGCTCGAGGGTGCTCTTCTTGATTGCCTTCGCCGCATATCCGGCAATGACGGCACCCGCCTCTTCACTGCCGGTGAGCGCGACCCCGCGCACCCTCGGATCGTTGATCACATATTCGGTGAGATCGTGCGGCAGGTAGAGGTTCTTGAATGCTCCTGCGGGAAGGCCGGCGCGCTCGAAGAGGTCCTCGAAGACTGCTGCCGCCTGGGGAACATTGCTGGCGTGTTTGAGCAGGATCGTGTTGCCGGCGAGCAGCTGCGGTGCCGCGACGCGTACCACCTGGTAGAACGGGAAGTTCCATGGCTCGACGGAGAGAAGCACGCCAAGCGGCTCGTTCACGATCTCCACGTCGCCCTCAGCGGCAAGAGCGACGGGCACCTTGACGGTTTCGAGCAGCGACTCGCCCCGGTCGGCGTAGTACTGCACGATGTCTGCCGACAAGTCGACTTCTGCTTCGGCCTCGGCGATCACCTTTCCCATTTCCAGGGTCAGCAGCTCCGCATAGCGCCGCCTGTCGGCGCGAAGCAGCTCGGCCGCCTTCGACAGCACTGCGGTTCTGACCTCGAACGTTGTCTCCCGCCAGACCTGGAACGCCTCGTGCGCGGCGGAGATGGCGCTGTCGACTTCTTGCTTCGTCGCATCCGGGAACGTCGCGAGCACTTCGTTCGTGTACGGGTTGATCGTCTGGTACGTCACTTCACGATCCTTCTTTCGCAGCAGTGCTGCCTCGAACTCGAGCGTCGCATCGCTGTCCGTGTGTGGGTAGGGACCTTCGCCCCCCATGCGCGCATCTTGTTTAGTCGAGAAGTGAGGACCAAGGCCTCTCGACCCGACGTGTCGATCGGTGCTGGACTGTTCTCAATTCGCCGCACGGTTTTGGTATCAGCCCGCACTCAGTTGCTCTTGGGCCCTGTCGTGAAGATGTCCTCGTGAAGATGTCTGCGCTCAGGATGGAAATCCATTGACAACCACAACCGGCACAACGCGTACGACCATTGCTGCGCCCCCTTCGGCGTCGCCGACCGCATCGACTGACCACACCGCTGCCCTGACCATCGGGGTACTTGCGGAGACCGCCGCAGGCGAACGTCGAGTCGCTCTCGATCCATCGGCGGTCGAACGCCTGACGAAGGCCGGCCGGGTCGTTGTGGTTCAAGCTGGTGCGGGAGCAAGCGCGACGTTCGCGGATAGCGAATACACCGACGCTGGAGCAACTCTGGCCTCGCGCGAACAGATCATCGCCACGTGTTCCGTGATCCCCGTCCTGCGGTACCCGGACGCTGACCTCGCGAAGGCACTCCGACCCGAGCAGATGATCGTCGGCCTCCTCGACCCGTTCACCAACATGGCCGACATCGCAGAACTCGCGGGGCGGGGTGTGATCACGGTCGCGCTCGAACTGCTGCCACGAACCCTGAGTCGGGCGCAGGCGATGGATGCGCTCAGTTCGCAGTCGAGCGCGGCCGGCTACCGGGCAGGCATCGTTGCGGCCGCGGCATACACCCGCTACCTGCCGATGATGATCACCGCTGCCGGCACCGCGACACCGGCCAAGGGCATCGTCATCGGCACCGGCGTTGCAGGCCTTCAGGCCATTGCGACTCTGAAACGGTTGGGGGCCGTCGTGACGGGATACGACGTGCGCTCGGCATCCCGCGGCGAGGTGGAGTCATTAGGCGCGAAGTTCCTGACATCGTCCGTCGCTCCGGGCGCCGACAACGGTGGATATGCCCGCGCGATGACCGAAGAGGAAGAGCGGACGCAGCAGACCGAGCTGGCCGCGGCACTAGTGGGCTTCGACATCATCATCACTACCGCGAAGGTGCCCGGGCGCAAGCCACCGGAGCTCGTCTTGGAAACGACGCTGAAGAACATGCGCCGTGGCTCGGTCTGCGTCGACCTCGGGTCGAGTGACAAAGGCGGCAACGTTGCCGGCTCCGCCGACAACACGACCATCGTCACGGCGGGCGGGGTCACGATCATCGGAGCTGGCGAACTGGCATCCGACGTGCCCTCGTCGGCTTCGCACATGTTCGGAAGAAACATCGTCGCCGCCATCGATGCACTTGCGCCGGCGAACGACATCACGATCGACGAATCAGATGAGGTGCACCAGAACATCGTGGTGAGTCACGACGGCGCCGTGACCAACGCTGCGGTCCGAAAAGCTCTAGGACTCGACCCGCTTCCGGTCGACCGGGCACCAGCGAAAGCGAACGCATCATGATCGAGACATTGTTCGGCAACCTCGCGATCTTCGTCCTCAGTCTTCTCGTGGGAGTCGAGGTCATCAGCAAGATCCCGTCCACCCTGCACACCCCGATGATGTCCGGGGCAAATGCGATCCACGGGGTGGTCATCGCGGGCGCCGTCGTGACCGCGTCGCTCGCGAACACCCCTGCCGGATACGTGCTCACCTTCATTGCCGGCGTTCTCGGCGCCGCGAATGTCTTTGGTGGATATGTCGTTACCGATCGGATGCTTCAGATGTTCACCCGACCAAGTACCACCTCGACGCACACCCACGCCGAGGACGCCTCATGAGCACTTCCGAGTTCGTCATCGGCGCCATCTACCTCGCCGCCGCCACCCTCTTCGTCGTCGGCCTACACCTGATGCGGGCACCGTCCACGGCCAGACGAGGCAACCTGATATCTGCCGGCGGCATGGTTCTGGCCGTCCTCACCACGATCCTGTTCGCGCTCGTGACGACCGGCGGTACCTGGGTCGGCTGGGGATCTCTGGTCGTCGGGGCAGCGGTTGGCGCAGTCTTCGGCGTCGCGCAAGCACGCACGGTCAAGATGACGGCTGTTCCCCAATTGGTGAGCATCTTCAACGCGGTCGGCGGCGGGGCTGCTGCTGCAGTGGCCTTCGCCAGCTTTGTCGCTGATACCAACCAGACACCGCTGAGTTTGACGGTGTCAATTCCGATCGTGCTCGATGTTCTGATCGGCTCGGTCACGTTCGCCGGATCTCTCATCGCGGCTGGAAAACTCCAAGGCATCATCTCGGGTAGTCCCCTCATCTTCCCGGGTTCACGGGTGCTGAACGTGGTCGTCGCCGTCATCGCGCTTGGCGCGGGCGTGCGTGCTCTCTTCGGGCCACCGGATGTGCTCGTGCTCCTCGTCGTACTCATTGCCGCGCTGGCATTCGGGGTGTTGATGGTTCTGCCGATCGGTGGCGCCGATGCGCCCGTCATCGTGTCTCTTCTGAACGCGTTCACCGGCCTGGCAGTGGCGATGGCCGGCTTTGCGATCGACAACCAGGCCCTGATCATCGCCGGCGCCTTGGTCGGCGCAGCAGGCACGATCCTGACGTTGCAGATGGCGAAGGCCATGAACCGTTCGGTCGGGTCAATCATGTTGGGTGGCTTCGGAACCGGAGACGCGGCAGCGTCAACGGGCTCCGCCCCCGAAGACCTGACAAACGTGAGACAGCTCGACGCGGACGACGTCGCGATACAACTCGCCTACGCCCAGCACGTGCTCATCGTGCCGGGCTACGGCCTCGCCGCCGCGCAAGCCCAACACGAAGTCGCCGAACTCGCCAAGCTCCTGCTGGACCACGGGGTCGACGTCAAGTACGCGATCCACCCGGTCGCCGGTCGGATGCCCGGGCACATGAACGTGCTTCTCGCCGAAGCCAACGTGCCATACGACCAGATGCTCCAACTCGATGAAGCCAACTCCGCCTTCGACACCTGCGACGTCGCACTCGTCGTCGGCGCCAACGACGTCTGCAATCCCGATGCCAGAAAACCCGGCAACGCCGTATCCGGAATGCCAATCCTCGACGTCGACCGCGCAAAGTCCGTCGTCGTACTCAAACGATCGATGCACCCTGGCTATGCCGGCATCGGCAACCCTCTGTTCACGGACCCCAAGACTGGCATGTTCTTCGCCGACGCGAAGAAGGGTCTGGCCGACATCGTCACCGCAGTAAAGGAATACGTCACAGCCTGATTCGCATCCGCGATCATGGACGTCACAAAAGAAGGCACATCATGAAGGCAGCAGTAGTCACCTCATTCGGTTCCCCGCTCGAAATTCAGGAGCGGGACATCCCCGAACCAGCAATGGGCCAGGTACTCATCCGGATGGAGGCCTGCGGTCTCTGTCACACCGACATCCACGCCGCGCACGGCGACTGGCCCGCGAAGCCGTCATTACCGCTGGTGCCCGGGCACGAAGGCATCGGGATCGTTGAGAAACTCGGCGCCGAGGTCACCGATCGGACCGTCGGTGAACGCGTCGCGATTGCGTGGCTCGGCTACGCCTGCGGAGAATGCCGCTACTGCATCGACGGTCGCGAAACGTTGTGCGAGAAGCAACAGAACAGCGGCTACTCGATCGACGGAGCGTTCGCCGAGTACGCGGTCGCCAGCGCGAAATACGTCGTTCCCGTCCCCGACGGCATCAGCTCGATCGACGCCGCCCCACTAAGTTGCGCCGGCCTCACCACCTATAAGGCGCTCAAGATCGCTCACATCACGCCAAGCGAAATCGTCGGTGTCTTCGGGATCGGCGGCCTCGGCCATCTCGCCGTGCAATATGCGCACATCATGGGCGGATCCGTCGTCGCGATCGACATCGAGAAGTCCAAGCTCGACCTCGCGACACAACTGGGAGCCAGCCACGTGGTCAACGCAGCCACATCGGATCCGGTCGCCGAAATCGCGAAACTCGGTGGCCTCGACGTCGCTCTCGTACTCGCACCCTCACAAAAGGTCTTCGAGCAGGCATTCGCCTCACTGCAGCGCGGCGGACGTCTCATCTGCGTCAGCATGCCCGCAGCCGGAGCAATGCAGATCCCGATTTTCGAGACGGTCATCAAGGGAATCTCCATCATTGGCTCGATCGTCGGCACCCGTCAGGACCTCGCCGAGGTGTTCGCGCTTCACGTCGCTGGCAGAACCCGGGTTGTCTCCGAAGAGCGCGTGCTCCAAGACGTCAACGCGTCGATGGCAGAGGTACTTTCGGGGGCGATTCCGGCGCGGCTCGTCTTCGACTTCGTTCACGCACCTCTTCCGGTGGCCTAGGTTCCGAGGACCGCGCGCGATGGGGTGCCAGGTTCGCGTCGGCAATCAAGGTGCTCAAGAATTGTCGTAGCCCTCTGCGAGGATGGTGTCATGTCCTCGACGGCAACCTCTTTGGCTCCCAAGGAGCATGTCGGGGTGTTGTTCGAGCAGTTGGCGGAGCTGACCGGTCAGCGCAACGCCATCGACGGGCGCATCGTGGACATCGTCGCCCAAATGGAGCACGACGATCTGGCCGGCATGACCGGTGCCCGCTCGATCGCCGCGCTGGTGGCCTGGAAGACCGGCACCTCACCGCACAACGCCCAGACCATCGCCACCATCGCGCACCGCATCGCAGAGCTCCCCCGCTGCACCGGGCTCCTGCGAGAGGGCCAACTGTCCCTGGATCAGGTCGGCGTCATCGCCGAGCGGGCCGCCGCCGGCTCCGACGAGCATTACGCCGAGCTGGCCGCGGTCGCCACCGTCACCCAGCTGCGCACCGCGATCAACCTCGAACCCCGACCCGAACCGGACCCGACCCCGGAGCCGGAACGCTCGATCAGCAAGAGCGTCGGGGAGAAGTACACCACCTGGCGGATCCGGCTGCCGCGGCTGGAGGCGGCGAGGTTCGACGCCGCCCTGGCGTCTCATCGCGACGCGCAGATCACCGCGTGGAGACACGACCACGGCGAGGACCACCCGGGCGACGACCACGGCGACGGTGACGGCGACCCGGGTCGGACGCCACCGTTCCCGAACACCGTGGATGCGTTCATGGGCCTGGTCGACGCCGGCTGGGACGCCGAGGCGGCGCGGCGCCCACACGGGCAGCACACCACCGTCGTGGTCCACCTCGACGTCGCACAGCGCCTGGCCTCCCTGCACCTGGGTCCGCTGCTCTCCGAGCAGGACCGGAAGTACCTGCTCTGCGACGCGACCTGCGAAGTGTGGTTCGAACGCCACGGCCAAGTGATCGGCTCCGGGCGGGCCACCCGCACCATCAGCCGCCGACTACGCAGAGCGTTGGAGCACCGCGACCGCTGCTGCGCAGTCCCCGGCTGCGGGGCCACCCGAGGACTGCACGCCCACCACCTGCGGCACTGGGAGGACGGCGGCCCCACCGAACTGGACAACCTGGCCCTGCTCTGCCCGTATCACCACCGCCAGCACCACCGCGGCGCCATCACCATCACCGGCCCCGCCCGCCACCTCGTCGTCACCGACGCCGATGGCATACCGCTCGACCCGGCATCACTGGCCCGGCCACCCACCCAACCCCCACCCTCGGTGACACCCTGCCCCGGACCCACCGGCGAACGCGCCGACTGGTGGTGGTACCAACCCTTCCAACCCCAACCACCACCCTCGTCGAACTAAGCCTGCCCCCGCGCCGGTCACCGACTCACTGAACGACAACTGCCACCGGTGTTTCTGCGGCCACGGCAGCTCGCCTGCGTCCAGCGCAGTGCACATCGGCTGAGGGCAGACCCGTCGCGGGTAATTGCCCGGACCCGTCGATGACCGACCGGCTTCGGTCGGCAACCAGAGCCAAGGATTCTCCGAGGGTTGGAGCACGGCATGCACCCGACATCGACGGCTCGGAATCGGCAATACACGCTGCCGAGTGGGCCGTCGATGAGCCCTCAGCCGTGGGGTACCGCTACATCTGATCCACGTCACTGGCCGATTGTTCAGCACGCCGGTGGATGGAATCGTCTAGAGCGCAGAGCGTGCACGAGTGCGACGATGCTCAAGCACGCTCCAATGATGATGGTGGGCGGCGGTCGTCGCAGACCAACCCCGGGGACATGTTCAACGCGGCCGTAAGGACCCAGCAGCAGACAGTCGTACCCGAGCCAGCGCACCGCGGCACTCTGAGCGGCCACCGACGCACGCCGATGCGCGCGACTTCTCGTTGTCGAAACGATAATGGTGGCCCCCGCAGCTACGATCCTGGCGAGCTATGAGTTCGGTGCAAGCAAACCTGTTGAGGTGTCGGACTATCCGTGATCGACAGGTGGTGAGCGACGGCGTTTGCCCACCACGCCCCAAAGAGATGTGCGCCTGACGCCGGCGTGGTGCCCAATGCCCGACGACGAGCGGTTTGACGTCCGAAAGCGCTAGCGGCCGTGTCAGGAGCGGGTTGTCGTACCCAGTAGGCGTTTGTCCGCTGCAGTAGTTCAGGTTCCAGCGCGCGGGTATTTCGTTGTCGCGGCGGCGATCGTCACAGGGTGTCCTCGTGCTCGACATGGTTGGTTGACGGGTCGATTCGCGCCGCGTCGGTCAGCAACCGGATCAATTGGCACTCATCTAGCGCGGTCCACACCCCAGCGGAGGGTTGCCACTGATCGGGATCGTCCTCGAGCCCCAGCGCAGTCGAGCCGGTCGAGAGCGGCGCCGAGGTAGCCCGCGCGCAGAACATCCACCAATAAGTTCCCGCGGTGCAGGCCAAGAACAACAGCGCCACCATCACGGTCGGCTCCCCGCGGCGGTGATTCCGTTCGGCACTGCTGCCGGGATCGGGGTCGGGATCAGTGGCTGCAGCTGTGGATCGACTGCCGCGGCGCCGCTTTCGCGGGCCAGGAAGGCGCCGAGTTCGGCGATGGTCGACATCAGCGGGGCGGGGAACACGACGGTGGTGTTCTTGTCGACGCCGAGTTCGACCAGCGTCTGCAGATTGCGCAACTGCAAAGCCAGGGGGTGAGCCATCATCGTGTCCGAGGCATCCCCCAGCGCCGCGGCCGCCAGCGATTCGCCCTCGGCGGCAATGATCTTCGCGCGCTTCTCCCGCTCGGCCTCGGCCTGACGCGCCATCGCCCGCTTCATGGTCTCGGGCAGTTGGATGTCCTTGAGCTCCACCAGGGTGACCTGCACCCCCCATTCGATGGTGGTGACGTCGAGGATCGCTTGGATGTCCAGATTGATCTTGTCGGTCTCCGAGAGCGTCTCGTCCAAGGTGTGCTGACCGACCACCTTGCGCAACGTGGTTTGGGCGATCTGATCGATCGCGGCACCGACGTTCTCGATGGCCACGACGGACTTCACCGCGTCGACCACCTTGAAGTACGCCACCGCCGAGACGTCGACGCTGACATTGTCACGGGTGATGATCCCCTGGGACTGAATCGGCATCGTGACTATTCGCAGCGAAATCCGGTGCAGCACATCGACGTACGGAATGATCAACCGTAGACCAGGTGCCCGTTCGCCGATCACCTTGCCCAGTCGAAATAGCACACCGTCTTCGTACTGCTTGACCACACGCACCGACATTGCGGCCGTCAAGAGCAGCAGCACGACCAAGACGACGACCACGACGGCAAGCGTCCTCATCGCCGGATGCCCGTCGGTGAGTTGGGCGTGCCGAGGCCCTGGAGGGGTGTCAACTGAGGAAATGAACACGGCGAAACAGTCATGACGATCCTGAGATGCAGGCGATCACCGAAATGTGGGGCCTTGGAGCCAACGCTCCTGGAGCTCTGCGGCGGACAGCAAAACTCATCCCGAACCAGCTGAGATTCTCAGCACCCATGACGCTACACCGGCTTGCAGCCCAACCCGTCTCGTCACGTCAGGAGGAATGACCTCCGGCGCGTGCAGGGTATTTGCTGGATATGAGTACCACCGACCGCGCAGACCCGCGAGGACCGCGAATCTGCCAATGGCGGTACTCTTGACAAGGCAACCCACCACGCGGCCGTCGGGCCACATGGGTACGTCGTTTCGTCCACTCGGGCAAGCCCTGGTGTCGGGCGGGACTCACAGAGTGCAGGTGGCAACGGATGACCGGGTTCACCGAGGGCGTCGAAAGCACCCCCGACGTCGCACTGACTTCAGAGCAGGCCGATGCCGCCGACCTGCGCGAAGGCCTAGGCGACCTGGCAGGTTTGGTGGCCGGCAGCCTGGGGCTGCAGGAGTTGTTGGCCGAAGTGGCGACCTTCGCCGTACGCGCGATCCCCGGCGCAGATGGTGCCGGAGTGACGCTGCTGCAGATCGACCGGACCGACAACATGATCGAGGCGCTGGCAGCTAGCGCACCGTTCGTCAAGGAAATCGACCACATCCAGTACGTCACCCTGCAGGAGGGTCCCTGCATCACCGCGGCGCTGGAGCGGCGCACGGTGCGGTCGGGCTCCTTGGGCGGTGAGAAGATGTGGCCGCGATTCGGCCCGCGCGTAGGCAGGATGGGTGTGCACAGTGCACTGTCACTACCCTTGCTGCTGCCCAACCAGGTGGTCGGTGCCATCAACGTGTACGCGCACAGCAAGGATGTCTTCGACGAGCACGCCGCCGAGCTCGGGGAACTGTTCGCCAAACCCGCGGCCGTCGCCGTCCACAACGCGCACGTCCTCGCCCAGGCGATGGCGTTGGCCACGCAGTTGCAAACCGCGCTGTCGACGCGACCGGTGATCGATCAAGCCATTGGACTGCTGCGGGGACGCACCGGACGCAGCGCGGAGGACGCCTTCGCTCAACTGCGGGCGATGAGCCAGAGCGAGCACCGAAAATTGTCCGACGTGGCGCAACGCATCGTCGACGAAGCCGTCCGCCGGGCCCGCGCCCGGCACAATCCCACCTGAGGCGATCTGCCGCAGGGTCCTGAACCACCGACGACGCACGAATAAGCGGCGGCAGGCCATGGTTCGAGGTGTAGCGTCACCCATGTTGAGAAGCTCAACCAGTCCGAAATGAAGATGGCCGTCCGCCGCCACCTCTCGTAGAGCAAAAGCTCGAGGCCGGACGCTTCGGTGACACCGCACTTTTTCGGGATCACCATGAACTTGCCGATAGGCCTTCGCACCCCCAGCGCCCAACTCGCACCTGTATTTACGCTTGGTTCCGCGCTGCGCTGGTTTGAGCATGACTGCTCTCGATGCCTGGGTTGCGGACCGATCGACGCACTTGCCGCGTCGGTGTGGTTCATCCGCAGACAGCGACAGTGTGGACCCCATGTCGTGGAACCGTTGATCCTGCTCGACCTGTCCAACGCCGGCGAATTCCGTGCACCGCTCACTCGGATCATTCAGGACATCAACCGCTGCGCCCAGAGAGACGGAATCCTGGTCTCCGTCCACCGATTGGGCCGCGAGCACCGGCATGGCACGACCGCTCCCTTGCTGACCGCATGCAGGTCACAACCATGACCGCGACCAACCCACCATTCTCGCCGGCGCGTTCCGCGGGCACGTCCGACGCGGGACTTGACTTGACGTCGACGCCGTTGGCCGACGTCGAGAAGCAGCTTGGCTATTCGTCGGACGGACTCAGCGCAGCCGAAGCGGCGAAGCGATTGGCGCAGTACGGGCCCAACGAGATCGCCGAGCACCAGACCAACCCGCTACTGAAGTTTCTCGGCTACTTCTGGGGGCCGATCCCGTGGATGATCGAGATCGCGGTGATCCTGTCGGGCGCAGTGGGGCATTGGCCGGACTTCTTCATCATCCTGCTGCTCCTGGTGGCCAACGGTGTCGTCGGTTATACCGAGGAACGCCAGGCGGGCAACGCGATTGAGGCACTCAAGGCCAAGCTGGCGATCAGTGCGCGCGTCATCCGCGACGGGGCCTGGATCAACGCGCCGGCGCGAGAGTTGGTGCCCGGCGACGTCATTCGGCTGCGGCTTGGTGACATCGTCCCCGCCGACGCGCGACTGCTCGACGGTGATGAGATCGAAGTCGACCAGTCGGCGCTGACCGGGGAGTCGCTGCCAGCCACCTGCACGACCGGAGACGCGGTGTTCTCCGGATCGATCCTCCGACAGGGCGAGATCGGTGCCCTGGTGTACGGCACCGGATCTGATACCTACTTCGGCAAGACCGCGGAACTAGTCCAAGAAGCGCACACCGTCAGCCATTTTCAGCGCGCCGTTCTCAAGATCGGCAACTATCTGATCATCCTTGCCGTCGCACTGGTGACGCTGATCGTCGTCGTCGCCGTCCTGCGCGGTGACCGGATCCTGACCACCCTGCAGTTCGCCTTGGTGCTGACCGTCGCGGCGATCCCGGTGGCGATGCCGACCGTCTTGTCGGTGACGATGGCGGTCGGGGCTCGACTGCTCGCCAAGAAGCAGGCGATCGTGAGCCGGCTGGTGGCCATCGAGGAGCTCGCAGGCGTGGACGTGCTGTGCGCGGACAAGACCGGCACCCTGACGCAGAACTCCCTGACGTTGGGCACCCCGTTCGCCGTTGACGGTGTCACCCCCGCGGACGTCATCCTCAGCGGCGCGCTGTCCTCCCGTGCTGACAACGACGACCCCATCGACCGGGCGGTGCTGGGCGGACTCGACGACGCCACCGATCTGAAGCCCTATACGGTGACGCATTTCAAGCCCTTCGACCCGGTGCACAAGCGCACCGAGGCCGCCGTCACGACCGCCGACGGGACGACGTTCCGGGTGACCAAGGGGGCACCGCAGGTCATCGTGGCGCTGGCCGCCAACTCCGCAAAGAACTCCTCGGTCGTCGATGAAGCCGTCAACGACTTCGCTTCGCGCGGCTTCCGGTCGTTGGGCGTGGCCCGCGCCGACGGAGACGGCGACTGGCACTTCACTGGCGTCCTGCCGTTGTTCGACCCGCCGCGCGAAGACGCAGCGGCCACCATCTCGACCGCTGCTGCGATGGGGGTCAAGCTCAAGATGGTCACCGGTGACGCGATGGCCATCGCCAAGGAAACCGCCGCAAAGATCGGTGTGGGCACCAACATTCTCGATGCCGCAGCCTTGGGCGACAAGGACAAGAG
The DNA here is from genome assembly GCF_006439015.1 of Mycolicibacterium hodleri. Taxonomy (GTDB): domain Bacteria; phylum Actinomycetota; class Actinomycetes; order Mycobacteriales; family Mycobacteriaceae; genus Mycobacterium; species Mycobacterium hodleri_A. Next base: position 27,585 of record NZ_RCZG01000010.1, read on the forward strand.
CGAATCGGCGGCGGTGGCCGAATCCATCGAGACCGCAGACGGTTTCGCCCAGGTGTTTCCCGAGCACAAGTACCACATCATCGACGTACTGCAGCAGCGCGGCCACATCGTGGGGATGACCGGTGACGGCGTCAACGATGCGCCCGCGCTGAAGAAGGCGGACTGCGGCATCGCCGTATCCGGCGCCACGGACGCGGCTCGGGCCGCCGCCGACATCGTGCTGCTGACCCCGGGACTGTCAGTGATCATTGACGCGATCAAGGAGAGCCGCAAGATCTTTCAGCGGATGAACAGCTATGCCATCTACCGCATCACCGAGACGCTTCGGGTGCTGCTGTTCATGACCGCCGCCATTTTGGTGTTCAACTTCTACCCGCTGACCGCGATCATGATCGTGATGCTCGCGCTGCTCAACGACGGCGCCATCCTGTCCATCGCCTACGACAAGGTGCGCTACCGCGACGAGCCCGAAGCCTGGAACATGCGTCTGGTGCTGGGGATCTCCACCGTCTTGGGTGTCGTCGGGCCGATCGCCGCGTTCGGCCTGTTCTATCTCGGTGACCGCGTATTCGACCTAGGTCACCCGCGCGTGCAGACGCTGATGTACCTCATGCTGTCCGTCGCCGGCCATCTCACCATCTTCCTGACCCGCACCCGCGGCCCTTTCTGGTCCATCCGCCCGGCCCGCATCCTGCTGCTCGCGGTGTGTGGCACGCAGGCCATCGCCACGCTCATCGCCGTCTACGGGCTATTCATGGCGCCGCTTGGGTGGAAATTGGCAGCCGCCGTATGGGGATACGCCCTGGTGTGGTTCCTTCTCAGCGACCGCGTCAAGCTCCTCGCCTACCGCATCCTGGACCCGGCGAAGAAGAATTCGGAAAAAGCGCCCGATCTGGTTCTCACCTCGACCTGATATGAGTGAATTGGCAACGCTAGAAGGGACATATCCATGAATGCTCACGTGAGCAGTCACCACCGCAAGACCATCGACGACATATTCGATCACCCCGCCGGCGGAAACATCGAGTGGCGCAAGGTCTTGTCCCTGCTCTCCGAACTCGGAACCGTCACCGAGGAACACAACGGCAAGTTCACCGTGGCCCTTGGACCCGAAACAGAGGTCTTCGAGGCTCCGCGCAACAAGGACATCGACCAACAGATGACCGTCGACCTGCGCCGGATGCTAACCCAGGCCGGGTTCGCACCCAGCGGCGAAGCACCGGTCACCGACGAGCGACAACGCGACCACGGCGACGGACAGTGGGGAGCGCCCAGGTAGACAGCGCCACAGAGTTCCCACCCCCATCGATCCGAAGGCATTCACCATGACAACTGTTACGTCCCAACGACACCCGGGTTCCTTGCTCAAGGAACTGGATCTGACCAAGGATCAGTTCCTCGGCCTGCTGGCGACCGCCGCCAAGCTCAAACGCGGCAAAAACGGGGGCTCGGAGACCGCGCAGCTGACGGGCAAGAACTTCGCACTGATCTTCGAGAAGGCATCCACTCGAACGCTGTGCGCGTTCGAGGTGGCCGCCCACGATCAAGGGGCTCACATCACGTACCTCGGGCCCACCGGATCCCACATCGGCGAGGCGGAGACCGTCGCCGACACCGCACGGGTGCTGGGCCGGATGTTCGACGGTATCGAGTTCCGCGGGTTCGACCAAGCCTCCGTCGAGGAACTCGCCGACTACGCCGGGGTGCCGGTGTGGAACGGGCTGACCAACGAGTGGCATCCCACCCAGATGCTCGCCGACATCCTCACCATGACCGAACATCACGACGGACCGGTGGAGGAGATCGCGTACTGCTTCCTTGGCGACGGCCGCAACAATGTCGCCCGCTCGTTGCTCGTCACCGGCGCGCTGCTGGGCATGGACGTCCGAATCGCGGCACCGCGCGAGCTGTGGCCCCCCACGGATGTCGTAGACGCCGCCCGCGCCTTGGCCGCCGTCAGCGGCGCGAAGGTTCTCGTCACCGACGATGTCGAACGCGGAGTCAGCGGAGCGCATTTCGTCTACACGGACGTATGGGTGAGCATGGGCGAATCAGATGAGAAGTGGGCGACGCGGGTGCCGCAGCTGCTCCCCTACCGGGTCACCGAGCAGGTGATGAGCGCGACCGGCCGACCCGACGCGAAGTTCATGCACTGCCTACCGTCTGTACACAACGCCGACACCGATCTCGGCCGTCGCGTACGGGACCAGTTCGCGCTCGACGGCGCCGAAGTCACCGACGCGGTCTTCGAGTCCTCCGCTTCAATCGTGTTCGACCAGGCCGAGAATCGGCTCCACACCATCAAGGCCGTGATGACGCAGGCGTTCGATGCTTGAGCCATGGTGTCCATGCGGATCGTGATCGCGCTCGGCGGCAACGCGCTGCTCGCGCGCGGGGACAAGCCCGATGCCACCATTCAGCTCGCACACCTACGGACGGCGGCCGAGGCGATCGCGCCGTTGACGGTGGACCATGACGTGCTGATCTGCCACGGCAACGGCCCGCAGGTGGGTTTACTGTCGCTGGAAAGCGAAACAGACCACACGCTGACCCGCCCCTACCCACTCGACGACCTGGTGGCTGAGACCCAGGGCATGATCGGCTATTGGCTGGCTCAGGCACTGCACAACGCCGGTGTGCGAAAACCAGTGCTGGGCTTGATCACCCAGACGTTGGTCGACGCAGCCGACCCCGCGTTCGCCGCTCCGACCAAGTTCGTCGGACCGGGCTATCCACGGGACCGAGCGGAGGAGCTGGCGGGCCAACATGGCTGGACCGTCGCCGTCGATGGTGATCGTTGGCGGCGCGTGGTGGCTTCGCCCGAACCCTTGCGCGTCATCGAGCAGGACTCCATCACCAGGCTCTTGGATGCCGGTTCGGTGGTCATCTGTGGCGGCGGTGGCGGAGCGGCGGTCAGCGAGGACGCCGTCGGCCAACTCACCGGTGTCGAAGCGGTTGTCGACAAGGACTACGTCGCGACACTTCTCGGCATCGCGGTCAAGGCTCAGCGACTGCTGGTGCTCACCGACGTCTCGGCGGTCATGGCGGACTACGGCACGCCAGCGGCGGCACCGCTCTCGACGCTGGGTGCAGATGAGCTGCACGACATGGCATTCCCCGCCGGTTCGATGGGCCCCAAGATCGAGGCCTGTCGCCGATTCGTCACAGCCACCGGGCAACCGGCCATCATCGGGGCGCTCTCGGATGCGCGGGCGCTGCTGGCGGGCACCGCAGGAACCACCATCACCCCGACGGCGCCCGCGTCGGTTACGCCGCGTCCCGGGTGATCGGAGAGGCCATACGGCATCGGCCGCGGCCGGACGGTGCGACACTGTCGGCGTGGGCCAGCCATCGAGTGTGAGCCGCCACAATCGTGTTCGAGCGATGTGTCCGACTCTTCTTCGCTCTTGGCCCACGCGGCTGGGGTTTTGGGCGGGGGTGAGCATCGTCGTGATGGGCGTGCATGCGGCTGCCAGCATCAGCCCGTTGATGGTCCCCGGCGCGTCGGCTGATCCCGAAGGTGTCTCGGTGGCGCTGTTCTTCGACTCCACCGAGACTGCCTATCGTGTGGCCGACCACCTCTACGCGACCGAGCCGACCTCATACCCCCAGCCACCCACCCGGGTCTTCGTCACCAATGCCGACGACGCCCACGAACGTCTGCTGTCTGGGGCAAATCCCATCGTCGGAATGTCTCTGGACGATGTGATCTCGCTTGTCGACGGAGACGATCCCCGCGCCGAGGATCTGGTCGTCATTGCCGGTGTACACACCGGCTTCCTGCAACTCGTCACCGACCCCGAGATCGTCGAGACGTCGATGCTTCGATCGCACAAGGTCGCCGTCGACACGGATACCGGCTATGCAAGCGCGCTCTTTGCGATCCTGAAATCAGCTGGGCTGCAGCGTGATGCCGACTACAGCGTGGTCTACGCGGGGGCTACGAACGCCCGGTACGAGAAGCTGCTCAACGGTGACTTTCAGGCCACGCTGCTCGGCGCTCCCTTTACCGATCTTGCCCTGATGAAGGGCTACCGCAGCCAGGGATCGATCCGGGAACAATTGGGCGCCTATCAAGGCGTCGTTCTGACCGCCAAGCGAAGTTGGCTGGCCGGGCATGCCGAAGAAGCCGACACCGCCGTGACCAGTCTCCTTCGCGCAGAGCATTGGGCGATGGATCCGGCCAACCGGGACGAGGTTCTCGACGTGGTTGCCCACGCGGTGCCCGGCTTGGCGGATCGGGAAGACGTGAAAGCAGTCAGCGACACCTTGTTCGGCCCGACCTCGGAGTACCAGCCGGACGGCCACCTCTCGCCCGAAGGCATCGCCGTCGTCGTCGATCTGTACAACACGAGCCGCGGCAGAGCACGCACCGCCGCGTCAGTGACGGATCTGATCGACTACTCGTATCTTCCCCACGCCGGCCGCTGATCCTGCGGCACGTGTGGGGTCAGCCATCGCTACGCCGCGTCCCGGGTGATCGGACAGGTCATACAGCGTGGCCCGCCGCGACCGCGGCCGAGTTCACTGCCCGCGATCGTCACCACCTCGATACCGTGCTTGCGCAGCATGGTGTTGGTGGCGACGTTGCGTTCATAGCCCATCACCACCCCTGGGCTGACGGCCAGATAGTTGGTGCCGTCGTCCCACTGCTCGCGTTCGGCGGCCCGGATGTCTTCATCGGTGGTCAGCACCGCGATCTCGTCGACGTTCAGGATCTCGGCGAGCGTGTCCCACAGGCTGTGGTTGCGGGTGACGGTGAGGCGGTCCGGCTCGTCGGCGGCGGTGATCGTCCAGCTCCGCAGATGGCGGTCGAAATACGGGTAGAGCACGAAGGTGTCGGTGTCGACCATCGACATGACGGTGTCCAGATGCATGAAGGCGTGGCTGTGCGGTAGTTCGATGGCCACCACCGTGGTCGCCTGCCCAGCAGCGAACAACGCATGAGCGACGGTTTCAATCGCCATCGGTGTGGTGCGCTCACCCATGCCAATCAGGACCGCACCCTGACCGATCACGTGGACGTCCCCGCCTTCGATGGTGGCCGGCTGATAACTACGGTCCTCGTCGCCGTAGTACGTCACGAAGTCGGCGTCGGCGAACAGCGGATGGAAGCCGTAAATTGCACGCGTGTGCAGCGATTCGCGTTGCCGAGCAGGCTTGGCCATCGGATTGATCGTTACCCCGCCGTAGATCCAGCAGGAATTGTCCCGCTGAAACAGGTGGTTCGGCAGCGGCGGCAGCACAAAGTCATCCGCCTTCAGCATGTCCCAGGTCAGACTTTGCGGGCGCTGCGGATGAAGGTCGGCCTTCAGCACCCCACCGACCAGGAACTCCGCCAAGGCGCGTCCGTCGAGATCGGCAAAGAGTCGGCGCACCGGCCCCGCCAGCGACGGCCCCAGAATCTCCGGAGTGCACAGCCGATCCAGAACGAAATCTCGACCCGGACCCAATTCCATTGTCTGGGAGAGCAGTTCGCCGAAGTAATGGACCTCGACGCCATTGTCGCGCAGAGCCTGAGCGAATGCATCGTGTTCTTCCTTGGCTTTCGAGGCCCACACGATGTCGTCGAACAGCAACGCTTCGATGTTGTTTGGCGTCAGCCTGGACAATTCGAGGCCCGGGCGGTGGATGATGGCCCGGCGGAGCTGGCCGGTTTCGGATTCAACGGAGAGCTTCACAGATCTTCCCTTTCATTGAGATGACCGTTGATCGGGAAGTACCGTCGTCACGGTGACGAACTTTCCCGCCCAGCTGTTCTGGGAGCATCGCCGCAAGGGCGTCCACGAACGGAAACGTGAGAGGTGGCGAGCAGCCATCGAAGTGGGTGTTCCGACCCGTAAGAGGTCACCTGTTCCGCCCGAGCCGCGAAGCAGAGAGCTCCTCGATATCGGCAGCGGACAGCCGACTTCGTCCCAGGCCGGCTGAGAATCCCAGCCGCCCCTGGAGTGTACTCCCGGCCACCGCCGCCGGCGGCGGGGCCGGCGATCGTCGACTACGTGCTCTAGTGACCGCCTGCCCACAGGGCACGCGAAATGATGTCCCGTGATTGGCCTTTCGCCGGCTGTGAGTGGTGCAGCCGAGGCCAGCGAGCGGTCCGGCATGGCGCCCCCTTCGCGTCTGGCGACACTGATCGCAGCGCCCGATACTGGCTCCGACCGGCCATCCACACCTGCCAGGTTCACTGGCGCTTCGGCGACTGCAAGCGCCGGTAGGGCATGTTGCGTCGCCACCCCGAGAGTCTCGTCGAAGGGTGTTCGTGCCATGCGCATGAAATAGCGAACTGACTGTCATCCGACCTGGAGCACAGGTCGGGTGCGGCCTACCCGCGGTCTGAGCGTGACGTCACCGCACCAGCGATTGGATATGCGCCCAATACCGAGCTTGCTCGGCCTTGGATATGGGCGGAGCGAACGCGACGACGATGGTCCCCACCTGGTAGAGACCCTGATCCCCGGCATATGTCTGAGCCTTTGCCGTACTGAGAAAGGACTTGGCCCGCAGGGTGTCGGTGACGATCGACTGGTCGCACCCGGCGGCGGGACACTCCTGCGCCGTGGTGTCGACGGGGTTCGGCGCGGCGAAACCCGTGTCATTGAGCGCATTTACGAGGCCCCGCGCTGTCAGGGCACCCAGTTCCCCACCACGGGTGGCCGTGCCGGCACTAGCCGAGGTGGCGGCAACCTGCGACGAAGCGGGGGCCGGATAGCCAGGCGACCGGCTCGCACAGGAACTGACGAGGCATCCGGTCGCGAGGCATGCGGCAAAGATTCTGAGGAACATCCCGACTAACAATGCCATTCACTGCCGTCCATCGACGCTCGGCGCCAGCAGGGCATCGGCCACCGCGGTGAGATCGGTACCAATCACTGCCGGTTGAGGCCCGAGTGGACTCGGAACCACACCACTCCTGGCGACGAACGCGGATCGCGCTCCGATCGCCATCGCACCGGAGACGTCCCAGGGATGGGCGGCGATCAGACAAAGATCGCCGACGTCGACGCCACAGCGCTCCGCAACCATCCGATACGGCGCGGGCGCCGGTTTGAGAGCGCGAACCTCGTCCGCCGAGAAGATCTCCTCGAACCGCTCCGCGAGGCCGGCGTTGACCAGCTGAGCACGCGCGACGTCGAGCACCGAGTTGGTCAAGGCGGTCAGCCGCAGACCCTCATTCTGGAGCCGAGCCAGCGCCCGCGGAACCTCGGGATGCGGGGGTAGTCGCCTCATCGCGTCGACGACTGTTTCGACCGCACTTGCGGAGACGTCCTTGCCGGCCCGCTGGGCGGTCATGCGCAGTGCGGCCCGTTGCGCGGTGGAAAAGTCGACGTACTGCCCAGTCAGTCCGCCAACGAACGACAGTTGCAGCATGGTGGCGAACCACTGAGGGCGCAGTGCCGCGTCGTCGAACAGATCGATGAACAACGGGTCCAGCGCACCAAGATCGAGCAATGTCTCGTTGACGTCGAATACCAGTACGGCTGACACCACCGATCATCGCCTCGGTGACACGTGGGAACGCCAGAGCCGAATTACGTTGTCAGACAATAAATCCGCTGAATACTCCATCACATGATCACTGTGGATGGACATTGGACTCCTCTCGGGTGCCGCGCGCACACCGGATGACCAACTATCGCACAATGCACAACAGTGCTCACGCTTACGCACCACCAACCGGGGTGCCCCCGCGCCGTAGTGGTCAAAACGGACGATCTGTACGAAGCTCGCGAGATGATGCCGACCTTCGCCTCCGCACGCGACTCCCTGCGCACGCAATTGTGGCCACTACCGGTCATTGGAGTGGTCGTTGCGGTAATTGCCCGGATAGCACTGCCCCTTGTTGACGCCTATGTGGAAGAGAGTTTGCCCCCTTCGCTGGCATCACTGCTCTTCGGCGGAGACGCCGGTGCCGCCCGCACGCTACTCGACGCCATCGCCAGCTCACTCATCACCGTCACGTCGCTGACGTTCTCGCTCACCGTCGTCACCCTGCAGCTGGCGAGCAGCCAATTCTCACCACGGCTGCTACGGACGTTCACCAGCGACATCTTCGTTCAGGCGACGCTGGCGATCTTTCTCTCGACCTTCACGTTCTCCCTGACCGTACTGCGGGCGATCCGCAGCAACGACAACGGCGAAACATTCTTCATCCCAAGGATATCGGTCACGATTGCCTTCGCGATGGGTATCGTCAGCGTGCTGGGCCTGGTCCTCTTCTTGGCCCACCTGGCCCGACAGATCCGCGTCGAGACGATGCTGCGCGACGTCCACGACGACGCCAGCGCCACCGTACGCAGCGCGACGAGCCCACTCGAAGATGCCGACCCGCTACCCGTGCTGCCGACGCCGCCAGGGAATGCCGTCGACATCACTGCACCGTCGTCGGGCTTCTTGACCAGTATCGACGGGGCCGAGTTGCTCTCTGCTGCAATTGAAGCGGACGCGCATCTCATCGTCGATTGCCATCCCGGAAGCTCACTCGTCGAAGGGGTTCCGATTGGAATCGCATGGTCGGCATCGAGCGCTCTCGACGAGGACGCCGTCAATCGCCTGCAGGGCGCCGTCCAGAGATCGATCAGGGTCGGCTACGAACGCACGGCAGCCCAAGACGTCGGCTACGGGCTCCGCCAGCTCACCGATGTCGCGAACAAGGCACTCTCGCCCGGCATCAACGATCCGACCACGGCCGTGCATGCACTGGGCCATATTTCGGCGATACTGTGCCAGCTCGCCGGGCGTGATCTGAGGTCCATCGCGCTCCGTGACGACGATGACGAGGTGCGGGTGGTGTTGCGGCGGCCCAGTTTGGCCGAGGTACTCGACGTCGCCATCACGCAGCCGCGCCGCTACGGGTCCTCGGATCCTCAGGTGATGACACGGTTGTTCCGCCTGCTGGAGGAACTCGCCTGGCACGTGGACGACGGAACTCCAATTCGCCAACAGCTCGCCCGGTTACGCACGACCGCGTCACAGTCGGACTTCGACAGCACCGAACTTGCCCAGCTGGAGATCGCCGCGCAGGAGGTCGAGCACGCCCTCGGCCACCGTCTCGATGGAAGCATTCCGTGAGCCATCGCCGCATCGGGGCCGGCGCTCAGCAGCGTCCGCGTGGTCGCGCCGCCTTGCTGTCCGGTTGCTCCCACCACGGCGACTACGCCAGATAGCTCCGCATTCTTCTCCGCTCACGGTCTGCTCATCGCAGCCCTCGACCGCATCGGCGAATCCGGGCGCACCGGCGCCCCGGCAGTGCAGGCCTATCTAAAGGAATGTCTGCGATTGGGTGACCAACTGGGGCTCCCCCTGCGTGGGGCACCGCCCTTGACCGACCCCACATCCATCGACGCGAGGGGACGCATCAACCACGCGTTGGAGCGGTTCCTGGCCGACGGACGCGCGCAGGGCGCCGTGCGCGCCGATGTCAACGCCACCGACGTCATCGCGTGCGGCGCGATGATCACTCACCCGCTGTCTCATGGCCGCGTCTCGGCGAGCATCGCAAGTCGCCACGTCGCGCTGTTCGTGCACGGTCTGCAGGCAACTGATGCCCGCGATCTGCCGGCACCGCCGATCACCCGCGAAGAGGTGGAAACCGCCCTGGCCGCCAACGCCGTCGGCCGACGCGCTGGCGGCGGCTAGCTGGCGCCGCTGGGCGTTTGGGGTCAGCTCATAGAACGGCACGCCGCCCACCGTGGTCGGTGTGTACTTCTGTATTGACCCAGTCCTCGATGCGATCCTCCTCGCTCGAACCCTGATGACCCGGCGGTTTGGCCATCGAGCCCCCGGATCCGTTCGACAGGGACTTCGGCAGCCCGAGACCGGTCGAGGGGATGTCTTAGTGGATGCGCACCTGGTCGACGTAGGCCTTGAATTGCTCGCGTGTCGGTGCAGGGTCGGCAGATCCGAATTCACCGAGCGCCTTCACGGGCTGCTCGGCCTGGGCACTCGAACTTGCGGTGACTTCCGCGCGAAGTCGCGGCGGATGGTCATCGGGTTGGTCGGATATTGGCGGTGACCCCCGGGGCCGGTACGTGAAACTCGACAAGTTCACGTCGGTTTGTGGCATTTTCCTGCATCGATCTTGGTGGCCAGGGCCGGGATCGAACCGGCGACCTTCCGCTTTTCAGGCGGACGCTCGTACCAACTGAGCTACCTGGCCGGGACGGCACGGAATTCCTTGCCTCGCCGTTTGGCGACCCTGACGGGACTCGAACCCGCGACCTCCGCCGTGACAGGGCGGCGCGCTAACCAACTGCGCCACAGGGCCTTACTTTTTCATGCTGCTCCGACGTCGCCGCCGTTGCGTCGTACCCCCAACGGGATTCGAACCCGTGCTACCGCCGTGAAAGGGCGGCGTCCTAGGCCGCTAAACGATGGGGGCCAAAGCCGAATCTCTTCGGGGTACTCGCAACACAAGCGCGTTGGGAGCTTCGATAGCTTAGGGTACCGACCCCCAAATCCTCAAACGGGCTCCGAGGGTTGCTCCCGAGACGAGTGCGGCGGGGCGGCCAAGTAGTCTGATCCTCCGCGCCCCTATAGCTCAGTTGGTAGAGCTACGGACTTTTAATCCGCAGGTCCCAGGTTCGAGCCCTGGTGGGGGCACAGCTCAGAGGCGGTATCTACACCCGCCGAGGGACGCGATCCATCGTCACGGTGCGACCCGGCAGCACCTTGCTCACCGCGCGGAGACGCGGGCTGGCACTCGGACCCACCGCCACGAGTGCGTGCTGATCAGCCGTTCCTCGACGGCTCGGCTTACGAGGCATGAGGACGAGGTCGATGCCGACTTGCTTCGTGCGGTGACGAAGCTTGCCCTGACGCGGCTCCAGCCAGCGCAATCGGAACAAGGGACCGGAGATCACGAGCGCTAGCAGCTGCGGCAGGGCCGACCTTAGAGAGGGGTGGACGAGAGGTCTTCTACGTTGCGGCATTGCCTTGCACACCGCCACGTCTGGGGGGCATCTCCAGGCGGCGGGTAAGGTCCGCACCGCAGATCAGGAATGACGTCCGGCCCTGCACCACCGGTCGAGTCCCGTGATGTGACTCGACGGGCAGCAGCAGAGCGGACTAGCCGCGCGAGCCCGCCCGGAGTCGCGTGGCGAACATCATGCCATCATGCGAGCAATGTCGCGCGCGTCAAATAAGTAGGCCCGTTCGGGATGCGCGGAGCACGCTGACGTCCACTGCCTTCTCCGCTCCGCGGACTCCTTCCCACCGCCGTCGAGGGTGTTCGCGGGCCCGGGACTCTCGGCGTACGCCGTCTCGACCCAATGCGCTCGGGACGACGACGGTGCCAACGGCCACGCGGCGGGTCCGCGTTGCCAGTCACAGATTGCCAAGAATAGCTGCGGTGGTCGACGCGGATCCGTGCCGACCGCTCGCAGTGACGATCAAAGTGGCACGTCAGTGCACTTCTGGGTCAGACGGCGCGCTGTCGTTGCTGGTCGTGTGACGATTAGACCTGCGAAGTGCTGACCACCCCTGACGGCGCATACGCATCCGTCCTATTAGTGAACACTCAGCGTTCTGCGACCGATTTGCGGAAACAGCTAGCGGTGGTGCCAAGGGCATAGTAACTTTCTGACAACGAACAAGACGGTTCCTGCGAACGAACGATGCAGTTCGCGAGCAGGGGGCGCGACGCGGTGTCGTTGTACGGTTCACAAGCCTGCGGGTGCATGACTCACCATCAGCACTCCGCTCGAAACAAGGGGGTTCCGCTCCGATGACGCTTCCTCGCCTCTACCTCTCCCCGCCCGCAACAGTCATCCCAGACGCGGCGGTCGACAACGAAACTGTGCTGTCTCGCGTGCACACCGCGTACCACGGCCCGGCAAACCAGTGGGACACGATCGAGCAAAGCATTCGCTATGTATTCGATCGATGTAATACCAAGATGCGTTACATCGAGGAGGACACGACGCTCTCGCCCGGCGAGTTCGCCTCGCGGGCGGTCTTCGCCTGCCTGGAGGAAAACGGAGTCGCGGCGACCGACGTCGATCTCCTCATCTACGGAGGCATCGCGCGCGACAACTTCGAACCGGCCACCGCTTCGGAGGTCGCGGGGCGCCTCGGCGCGGATCCGCTGCAGGCCATGGACGTGACCTGCGCCTGTGCCGGCCTCATCGAGGCGCTGCACGTCGCGACCGGCTACTTCGCCCTACACGACGAGATCCAGACGGCGGTCATCTGCTCCGGCGAGCTGACGCGGGACTGGATCAACTACGACATGCAGTCAATCGAGGACGTCACGCTCGACGTCGCCGGCCTGACGCTCGGAAACGCCGCCGCCGCAATACTTCTCACCCGCAAGCCGCTACCGAACGGCAGCGCGAGGCTCACCGGGCTGATGCACAAGACCCTTCCGGAGCACTACGCCCTCTGCAAGGCGCCCGTCGACGGGCACTTCACGTCGCACTCGAAGGAGCTCTTCGCACTCGCAGAACACGTTCCACCCGAGATCCGTCGCATGCTGGGCACCATCGGATGGGCGCCGGAAGAGATCGACCACTACGCGTTTCACCAGCCGAGCGAGGCAGTGCTGGAGAGGGTGTTCTCCGAACTCGGCGCACGGCCTCAGGCCTGCGTGCACACCCATTCCCTGTACGGCAACACCGCGAGCACCGCGTGGGCTCTCGCGCTCGACTACCGCCTCAAAAACGGCACCGTCGAAAATGGGGACAAGATCGTCGTCGCGAGCGCTGCAGCCGGCTTCACCATCGCAGGCGCTGCGGCGCAGTGGGAGTGCTGAATGGGCCACTACGTGCGGCTGTACCGGACGATCAACAAAACCTTCCGGTACTACTTTCGACCTCTCGGCACGTTCGCGGCACTCCAAATTCGCCAGGTCGTCTCGGCCACCACACTCGGCCTGGACCACGTCTTCTATCCCCGTCACCGCAAGCAGCCCATCGACCGGCCGATCTTCATCATCGGCAACCCGCGTAGCGGCACCACGTTCCTGCACCGACTGCTCCTCGGAGCCGGCGACATGGCCGCCTTCGAGCTGTGGGAGATGCTGTTTCCGGCCATCACGGCCCGCAAGCTGCTCGGCGGCATCGTCCCGCGGCTCGATCGGATCAACCCTGCGCGGTATCACCCGTCCGACGTCCATGACACGAGCCTGCGCGGTATCGAGACCGACGACGTGGCGTGGTTCTTCCGGACGCTCGACGGTCCGTTCGCCTGGGCGTACTTCCTCGCCTGGCAGGACACGTGGGGAAGCGAGCTGTCCCGGCACGAATTCGGGATCGAGGGTGTGAGTGCCCGCGAGGAAAGCCGCTTCTTCCGGTACCACGAGGCCATCTGGCGACGGAACCTCACCTACAAGCGCGCCAATCGGATCCTGGCGAAGACCAGCATGCTCACGCTTCGCCTCGACTCGCTGCTGAAGCGCTACCCCGATTGCAAGCTGGTGTACGTCATCCGCGACCCGGTCGAAGTCATCCCGTCCGGTATGTCGCTGCTCGCGGGGGTGCTCGAGAACGGATACGACATCTGGAATCGCACCAGCGACGACGACCAGAAGCGGTGGTTGGAGAATCTCTACCAAGCGTCGGCTGAAATGCTCCGCTCCTTCCACGAGGCAAACTCGTCGGGCCGGATCCCCGAGAAGAACCTGTGCATCGTGCGGTACACGGACCTTCTCCAGGACCTCGAACCGACGATGAAGCGAATCCTCGACTTCATCGAGGTGGAGCCCAGCCAGGCCTTCGTCGAGGAAATCCGGGCACAGGCGGAGCGGCAGCGCACCTACAAGAGCAAGCATCAGCATTCGCCCGAGAAGTTCGACCTCGACCCCGAGCGCATCCGGCAGGACCTCGGGTTCGTGTACGACGCGTTCAAGCTCTCCGACCAGGCCGGCTGACGGCTGCCCCGATGAACAACCCGCTGACGATGCTTCGCGTATCCAATCGGCGTCCAACAGCAGAGAAAGCCGCGCCCGCCGACCTGCGGGCACAACGAAGTGTCCAGTTTAGCTAGGGAGAGAACAATGAACGCGTCACGCTATATCGGTCGTATCGGCGCTTTGGCGGCGGCCTTGGGGGTGGGTGTAGCGGTCTTCACCGGTGCCGGGGTCGCCTCGGCCGCGCCCGCATCGGAGGGTTCGTCCTCGCCCAGTGCAGGGAGTGACGGCGCGCCGAGCACGGGATCGGCGAACACGCCGGCCGGCTCGTCTTCCGCCACCCAGACCGCGGAATCCGACTCGAGTACCACCTCGTCGTCGACCGCCTCCAAGCCGTCGAAGCCCACGCGCACCGGCCCGTTCGCCGGTATCTTCGGCGCCCACAAGCCCACCTCCTCCTGGCCTAAGCCAGGGTCGTCGGCTCCCGACCCCGAGGATTCGACCCCGAGTGCGGATGACGCGACCGATACGGACGCCACGCCGCGAACCAAGAAGGACCGGCCAGCGTTCAAGCTGACTCACGTAAACCCTAGCGCGACAGCATCTTCCACTGTGGGCACGTCCAACGACACAGCCACGACCCCTGACGTCGTGGTGAAGAAGCCGTGGAAGGCGGCGGTGACGGCGGCAGTAACTCCTTCCACCACTGCGACGGTGACGCCGGTATCGACGGCGAAGAGTTCACTCTCGACGGTGACCGCGAACGTCACGACCGAGACGGCAACGCCGACAGCGGCGACGCAGGCCGGCAGTATCGCGACCGTCATCGCCAGCGTCGTCGACCGGCTCCTGCACCCCTTCTCCGGGAACGCGCCCGGGGGAACCTCGGTGGACACACCCCTCTCGTGGATGGTGCTCGCCGCATCGCGCCGCGAACTCGCCGGTGCCGCCAATCTCGCTCAGGCGAGTGCTGTCACGACGAAGCCGACGCTGGTGCTGAACGGCTACAACGTCGTTGCCACCACGCCGCAGAACGTCACGTCGTTCTATGGAATGTTCAACATGATTCCGGGTGGGGTCGGAGTTGTTCAGGGCCCACAGTCGTTCAATCTGGTCGACCCGAAGACCGGTGCGACCGTCGGGTCCTTCGATGCGCTGGTGGCACGAAACAATTCCTACGGTTTCGGTCAAACGTTGGTGCAACTAGTCGTCACCAGCAATGACGGGGGCACCGTCGGTACGGGCGCCGGGCAGATTCCGCCGGTGGGTTCAGTGATCCAGAGTTCGGGTACCGCCCTCTTTGGCACCATCTACACCTCGATGCCGACGGCAAACGGCAATGTCGTGTCGTACAAGTCCTACTCGCCATTCGGGAGTGCTCCGCTTTACACGGCCTTCGACGCCGCCAAGGGTCTGACCGACTACGCCGAGGTCAACGCGCCCATCGAACTCCCCAACGGCTACTCCATCCTTCCTGTGAGCCCCTCAAGCGAGGAGTTCACCGGAATAGCCGGATCTCCCCCGCTCTTCTTGTCCCTTCAGGGCCGTCAAACGTTCAAGGTCGTCGACCAAAACAACAATGTGGTCGGCACCTTCGAGGGCGTCGTGACTACCACGTCGGACGCGGTCGACACCTACTCCGAGGCAATCCTGGTCACTGCCAGCGACGGCCCGAACGTCGGTACAGGCGTCGGGCAGGTTCCGCCGGTCGGCACGGTGTACAACGTCATCTACTTCGGTAGCCCCGACACGCGCGTCCTGTACTACGCCAAGCCCTCGGACAGCGGCACGGTGATTTCAACCACGTACACGAAGAACGGCAAGACGACACCGCTCAACTTCATCACCTTCGATGCGACCAAGTCGACCGCCAAGGACACGCTGACGGTTCCCGGCCGCTACACGTTGACCGCCACGGCCCCATTCGACACCACCACCGCGTCGGGGATCAACGGCCTCCCCCCGCGGGAGGTGGAGATCCAGGGCTATCAGCAGTACCAGGTGAAGAACAAGGCCGGCGTCGTCGTCGGGACCGTCAACGCCCAGGTCATCAACCAGTGGGATTGGTCGGGCAACAGCAAACAGTCAGTCCTGGTGACCGACATCGTAGATGGCAATCCCGGCACCGGTGTGAACGACGTTCCGCCGGTCGGATCGGTCTTCAACTTCAGTTTCAACGGGTCGTCCAATTACGGGCAGGCGTACTACGCCCTGCCCTCCCCAACCGGCGACGTGGTCGCGTACAAACTCGTCACCCCGTTCGGCGCCTTCAACCTCTTCAACTCCTATGACGCAGCCGCGGGGCTCGGCAATCCCGACGACTACACGTTCTACAACCCCCTGAACGTCAACCCTCTCAACGTCATGGCCGCGGCGTCCAGGACGCCTGCTCTAGGCTCCTCGGCTGCACCGGTTACCTGCTCCAACGACGTGAACGCTCTGGCGTGCATCGCGGTGTAGCGTCGCCGGCGGCGCTGGTTTAGCAACGAAGGATGTCTTCGAGGGCTCGATAATTCCCATTCGAGTCCTCGAAGACTCTCGTCGTGCTGACTTGGGCATTCGCATTACGCTGTCCGCCATGAGGTCGGTGGTCGCTTTACTGACGACGTTGCTCGTGTGCTCGGCGTGCGGTCCCGCGCAGGGCGCATCCGGCTCCTCCGTCGTGCGATCCGCCGTGGCCGGCGCGAATGCCCCGGGGGCTGACGTGCCGGAGACTCTGGCGGCCGCCACCGCCGCCGCTCAAGCCAACATTGATCGATTCACGGCGGGGGACTTCGCCGGCGTCTGGGAGCACATGGAGGATTCCGTGCGCGAGGGCATCACCCAAAAAGACTTCGTGACGTTCTACGACACCTGCAAGAAGACCGGCGCGCCCATCAGTGTGAGAGGGATGCGCCTGCAGCCCCAAGACGAGGCGATCGTGCTGATGAAGGTCAGCGGCGTCGAACGATCTCGGATCATGGTCTACGAGGGTGGCGTCTGGAATATGCAGGCCACTGAGGGCTTCGCCTCGCACCTCGGCGAGCCAGTTGCGGACATCATTGCGAAGGAAGAGGCCGCGGGGCTCTGCTCCCGCTGACCACTGCGCCGGGCACGGTCAGCCGCCCCTGTCGTGCTTGGGCTTCTTCCCGTTCCCGTTCCCGTTCCCGCTGCCGGGCCCGGGGACGGGTGCGGGGCCCTCAGAAACCGAGGCGATGGTCGTCGTGGGGGTGGTCGACGGCGTGGTCGACGTAGTCAGGCTCGTCGTCGGGGTCGTCGACGTACTGGCCGGCCCGGAGGAGGACGCCGGCTCGGCGATCACCAGCACCAACCCAAGCACTAGTGCCGATCCCACCGCGCCCGCGGCCAAGATCTTTCGACGCCGCCCAGGAGGAGGCGGAGGCATGACAGCTCTGGTCATGGGCGGCGGAGCGCCGGCAAGCGGGGCAGGCAGGACCCGAGTAGGCGGCCGAGCCCCGTGCAGCGCCGCACGCATGCCATCGGCGTCGCGGAACCGATGCGCGAGGTCTGATGCCATCGCATGATCGATGACGCCGGCGAGGGCGGAATCGACGTCAGGACGCACGTCCGTGACCGGCGGCAGACGATGCTCGAGGATTGCGTGCATCAGGCTCGCGGGGTCGGTCTGCGGGAAGGGCATGCGGCCTGTCAGCGCCTCGTACCCGACTGCGCCCACCGCATAGAGGTCGTCGAGCGGACTGGCGGGTCGCCCGGCGATCCGTTCCGGGCTGAGGTATGCCATGGTGCCGACCATCTGACCTGCGCGAGTGAGGTCGGTGCCACCCGACTTCGCAATTCCGAAATCGGCGATCTTCGCCTCCCCCGACGCGCCGAAGAGGATGTTCGCCGGTTTCACGTCGCGGTGCAGAATCCCCGCAGCGTGAGCCACGCCAAGCCCGGCGAGTACATCGGACAGCACGCTGCGAACGTACTGAGGTGACATCGCACCGCGCGCGATGACCTCGAGTAGAGACCGTCCGGGCAGCCGTTCCATCACGAGATAAGGGACGCCACCGCGCTGGGCGTCGTACCCCCCGTCGTGAACGACCACGATGTTGGGATGATTCAGCGCTGCGGCGGACCTGGCCTCGAATTCGAATCGCGCCCGACATTCGGGATCGGCACTGAGCGCCGGATGCAAGAGCTTCACCGCGACGGGCCGGTGCAGCCGGGTGTCCCAGCCATCGTGGACCGTCGCCATGCCACCGCGTCCGAGGAGTCCACGGAGTTCGTATCGCCCGCCGATCAGTTCCTGGTCCGCCACGGTACCCACGCTAGCGGGCGCCGGAGATCAGACCTTCGGGCAGTAGTGCATCGGATTGTCCCGCTCGTCGAGCGGCGGCAGGTTGCGCGCAGGCGTCTCGGGTAGCGCTGCGTCAGCGGGCGCCCGGCCGGTCGCGCGGTCCCAGCCCGCACGTGCGCGCGGATGCATGCGACTGCGCTTGGGCAGCAGCGAGAACATCACATGCACTAGGGCGCCGAGCCGTCGGTGCAGCCACTCGTCACGGCCGGACCACGAATAACCCATCAATTGCCGGACCGCCGGGTCGTAGAGGCCGACAGTGAACCAGACGAAGAAGGGTGCCACCAGCTTGCGCTGCTGCCGCCACATCCAGTCCGGCATCTTCTCGGCCCACGGCGGCTTGGGCAGATCGGTCAGATCGAGCACGGCGCGCGCCGCGTAGTTGTTCTCCAGCACGTTGCTACACATGTGGTCCCAGTACGTCTGGAAGTCCTCCCACGACTCGGGAACCGGCCGCATACTCATGCCGTACATGCGATACCACTCGACGTGCTCGTCGAAGAGTTGGCGCTTCTCGGCTTCGGTGAGTCCGCCGCACAACCGCTCCGCGACGATCAACGTCCCCACGAAGAACGTCGAGTGCGCCCAGTAGAAGACGTCCGGGTTGAGCGCGTGGTAGCGGCGGCCCTGTGCGTCAACACCTTTGATCTCCGTGTGGTAATCGCGAACCTCGGCGCCCGTCCGAGGTGCGCGGTCGGTGTCGAAGACGACGCCACCGATCGGATACAACGAACGCAACAGCCGGGGCCAACGTTCACGGAAGAACGTCGAATGGTCCTCGACGGCCGCACCGAGTTGGGGGTGCATGTTCTGCATCGACCCAGCCCATGGACCTTGTAGCAGCCCCCGCCAGTCGCCGAAGTACTTCCACGTCAGCGAGTCTGGTCCCAGCGGGACAGGAGGAGTGTCGTAACCTTCTGGTGCCACGGGACACCCGGACCCAATCTCCCCGTCGCTCCGCTCCTGCCCGCCGGACCCAATCCCCCCGTCGCTCCGCTCCTGCCCGCCGGACCCAATCGGATCCGTCCCGCTGGTCACCGCGCCCGCCTCAGACGTATCTTGAGTCACTGGTGACCTTCCCGGGACCGGAGACGATTCTGACTACGAGCGTTGTCATAACGAGCTTAGGAGAGATGTGCCTTCCGGTCAACGACGGGGCCGCTGGTCCGGCGTACCACTGCAAGACCGCCAAGCACTGAGGCGCGACGAACTCATCACCGCCGGCGTCAACGTCCTTGGCGGCGAAGCAGGCCCGGCCCTGACCGTCCGCGCCGTGTGCCGGACCGCCGCACTCACCGAACGATACTTCTACGAGAGTTTCGCCGACCGGGACGAATTCGTCCGCGCGGTGTACGACCACGTCTGCAGCACCGCCATGACCGCACTCATGTCGTCGACCACCCCGCGAGACGCCGTAGAACGATTCGTCACGCTCATGGTCGACGACCCCGTGCGCGGCCGGGTGCTACTGATCGCACCCGAGCGCGAGCCGGTGCTGACGAAGTCGGGCGCGGAGTGGATGCCCAGCTTCATCGAACTCCTGCAACACAAGCTCACGGAAATCACCGACCCAGCCATCCAGGCCATGGTCGCCACCGGGCTCGTCGGTGGCCTCACCGCCCTCTTCACGGCCTATCTCAACGGCCGGTTGGCGGCCTCCCGCAAGCAATTCATCGACTACTGCGTCGACATGCTGCTCAGTCGGGCGTCAAGCCACTAGGCGTTACGCCCCGGGCGCGCCAGGAGTCTGGCCAGTCATGGCGAGTTGGTCCTGCTCGTTCTGCGCCGCGGCCGCCTCGGCCTGCGCCTTCGCTTCTTCCTCGTCCGCAGCAGCCTTGGCCGCTCGACCTTCCGGACTGGCAACCGAGGCGCCCGGCGTAGTGGCCGTGGCGACTCCGCCGTTGCAGTTCAGGTAGAACTGCACGGTGTCCGATACGTGGACGCCATCGTTGGCACTGGCGAACGGCGCGGTCTGCGAACGCTCGACGAGGCAGTCGTCCTGAGAGAGGGTGCTGCCCACGCGCGAGGCAACCACGACCGTCTGGCCGGAGTCACTGGCCGCAGATGAGGCGTCGGAATACGTCTGACCGGCGTAGTCGTCCGCGGAGGCCACACCTCCGCCGAGAAGCGCCGACACAGCCAGTGCGCCGATGGCGCCAGAACCAACAACGATGAGCTTCTTCACTTCTAGCCCTATCTGTCCGCGGAGTCGCATTGCTTGCTCGCCGGATAATACCGCCGTCCACCACGTGCCGCAGCGCCTCCCTGATCACCGGCCGATTCGGCCGACGTCGACAGGGCGTCCCGACATCCAGCGGGCGAGCTGTCGATGACGGTTTAGCAACACTTCACGTCCCAGAACTTGATGTCACCATGGGACACAGATATATTGCATGCAACCAACAGGTACAGATAACTGGGAGGGTCTATGTCGACCGAGTTGACCGACCTACAGCTTCTGCACGAACTCGAGCCGGTGGTCGAGCAGAACATCAACCGCCACATGCGGATGCGCAAGGACTGGAACCCGCACGACTACATCCCGTGGTCAGACGGCAAGAACTACTACGCGCTCGGTGGCCAAGACTGGGATCCCGACCAGTCGAAGATCTCCGAAGTCGCACAGATCTCCATGCTGCAGAACCTCCTGACCGAGGACAACCTGCCCTCCTACCACCGCGAGATCGCGATGAACTTCAGTATGGACGGGCCATGGGGTTACTGGGTCAACCGCTGGACGGCCGAGGAGAACCGGCACGGCATCGCCCTGCGCGACTACCTCGTCGTCACCCGCGCCATCGACCCGCTGGAACTGGAGGAGCTGCGCCTGGAGCAGGTTACGCGCGGCTTCAGCCCCGGGCAGGGCCCGCAAGGTGAGATGTTCGCCGAGAGCCTCTTCGACTCGGTCATCTACGTCACGTTCCAGGAACTGGCCACCCGGGTGTCGCACCGCAACACCGGCAGGGCGTGCAACGAGACGGTCGCCGACCAACTGCTGCAACGTGTTTCGGCTGACGAGAACCTTCACATGATCTTCTACCGCGACGTCAGCGCGGCGGGCCTCGACTTCGCACCGAACCAGGCGATGAAGTCACTGCACCGGGTGCTGCGCAACTTCAAGATGCCCGGCTACACCGTGCCGGAGTTCCGTCGCAAGGCCGTCGTCATCGCCGTCGGGGGCGTGTACGACCCGCGCATCCATCTCGACGACGTGGTCATGCCAGTGCTGAAGAAGTGGCGCATCTTCGAGCGCGAGGACTTCACCGGCGAGGCGGCCGAAATGCGCGACGACCTCGGCAAGCTCGTGGAGGAACTCGAGGAGACCTGCCAGAAGTTCGAGATAGCCAAGGAACGTCGTCTCGAGCGCGAACGAAAGATGGCCGAGAAGAAGGCCATGAAGAACCTCCTGGTGTCGTCATCGGCAGCGTCCTAGCCCCAGCCGCAGCCGCACCCGAATCGGCCCCATCACTGGACCATCCCCCCGGTCACTCCGCTCCTAGCCCCAGGCTCAAGATCGGGCCGTTCGCGTTGCGCAGTCCCGTCGTACTGGCTCCGATGGCGGGTGTCACGAACGTCGCGTTCCGAACCCTTTGCCGCGAGCTGGAACTTGCTCGCGCTGGCACCGTCAGCGGCCTGTACGTCTGCGAGATGGTGACGGCGCGCGCACTCGTCGAGCGCAACGCCGCCACGCTGCACATGACGACGTTCGGACCCGACGAGTCGCCCCGTTCACTGCAGCTGTACACCGTCGACCCGGAGACCACCTACGCGGCGGCGAAGATGATCGTCGACGAGGACTTGGCCGACCACATCGACATGAACTTCGGCTGCCCGGTGCCCAAGGTCACCCGCCGCGGCGGGGGTGCGGCCCTTCCGTACAAGCGCAAGCTGTTCGGTCAGATCGTGGCCGCGGCGGTCAGAGCCACCGAAGGCACCCGCGTGCCCGTCACGGTGAAGTTTCGGATCGGGATAGACGACGATCACCACACCCACCTCGACGCCGGCCGGATCGCCGAGCAGGAGGGCGCAGCAGCTGTGGCCTTGCACGCCCGCACCGCTGCACAGCGGTATTCGGGGCGCGCCGACTGGGCCCAGATCGCGCTGCTCAAGCAGCACGTCACCAGCATTCCCGTGCTGGGCAACGGCGACATCTTCGATGCCGACGATGCGTTGAAGATGATGGCCATAACGGGATGTGACGGAGTCGTCATCGGCCGCGGTTGTCTGGGCAGGCCATGGCTGTTCGCGGAGCTGTCCGCCGCGTTCACCGGAAGCGCGTCCCCGACGCCGCCGACGCTCGGCGAGGTCGCCGTCATCGCACGCCGCCACGGCGAACTTCTCGCCGACCACTTCGGCGAGGACAAGGGCATGCGCGACATCCGCAAGCACGTCGCCTGGTACCTGCACGGGTTCCCCGCCGGCGCCGACCTCCGACGGGCATTGGCGCTGGTAAGGACACTCGCCGAACTCGAGGAGCTGTTGTCTCGGCTCGATCCCGACGTGCCGTTTCCCCGTGCCGCCGAAGGTCCGCGCGGAAGACAGGGCTCCCCCGGATCGGTGACTCTTCCCGAGGGTTGGCTGCGCGATCCGGACGACTGCACGGTACCTGCCGGAGCCGACGTGATGCACTCCGGAGGCTGATTCGTCTCGGTAGCGAGACGTCATCGAGATTGCACTGCCGCCTCGCTGGCTGGCTCCAACTCAGGTTGTCTCAGTACGATGAGAATCCACCACGACGGGTTCCGACTGGCGGAGCCCTCAACGTGCTGCTACAAGAAGCAGACGAAGACGATTGGCGCGCGCCACGGGTGCAGCGTTCCCGACAGTCGGAGGCCGATAGGACATGAGTGACGGCGACAACGCCGCTCCCGGTCGTCGGTCCCCGGAGCCACCCGACAACGAATCCGGTACCGCCAAGCCCGCCAGTGACTGGCTTACCCGATCCGTGCGGCCCGTGCCAGGCGCCGCGCCGTGGGAGCGGTCACGAACTTCGGATGCGTCCCCTCCCGCTGCGGGCAACCACACCGACGGCGTGACCGTCGCCGACCTGATCGCAAAGCTCTCCGGGACGGCCCCCGCCGAGAAGGACGACAACAAGGACGAGGCGCGAAACGACGACCCGCGACGGCACCGCGAACCCACCGCGTACGAGCCGGCAACCGAGGTCATCTCCGTAGTACCGGCGCACGCATCGGAAATCCCGATCTTGACGGGGCTGCGCGGAGAACACGCCGCCCCCGAAATGATCGACGCCACCCGCGAAGCCGTCCCGCCCGCCTCACATCGGGGCAGACACACGGCAATGGTGATGGGCCGGGCCGCGGCGGCAATCATCGCGGTCCTCGCGCTGGCACTCACCGGCGCTGCCTGGCAATGGCAGGCGTCCAAGAACAACAGCCTCAACAAGGTGGCGGCACTCGACCCCAACTCGCGCGACATCGTCGACCCCGGTGCGCAGTTCGGCGACGAGAACTTCCTCATCGTCGGCACCGACAGCCGCATCGGACAGAACAGCGACATGGGTGCCGGCACCACCGATGATGCGGCGGGCGCCCGCTCGGACACCATCATGCTGGTGAACATCCCCGCCAATCGCAAACGCGTTGTCGCGGTGTCGTTTCCGCGCGACCTCTCGATCACCCCCATGGAGTGCGAGCACTGGGATCCCACCACCGGCGCGTACGGGCCCGCCACCGATCCGGAGTCGCCCGTATACGGGATGGAGAAGGTCTACACCGAGACCAAGCTGAACTCCGCCTACGCGGTCGGTGGACCGAAGTGTTTGGTCAAGGTCATCCAAAAGCTATCGGGGCTCTCGGTCAACCGCTTCATGGCCGTGGACTTCGCAGGGTTCGCCAAGATGGTTGACGCGTTGGGCGGCGTCGAGGTTTGCAGCACCACGCCGCTCGAGGACTACGAGCTCGGCACAGTGCTCGCCGACGCAGGCAGGCAGGTCATCGACGGGCACACCGCGCTGCAGTACGTCCGCGCCCGGCAGGTCACCACCGAGACCAACGGCGACTACGGCCGCATCAAACGCCAGCAGTTGTTTTTGTCGTCACTCCTGCGATCGCTGATCTCCAAGGACACGTTCTTCTCGCTGAGCAAGCTGAACAACGTCGTCAACATGTTCATCAACGACAGCTACGTCGACAACATTCAAACGAAGGATCTCGTCGACCTCGGCCAGTCCGTTCAAGGGGTCAGCGCCGGACGCATCACGTTCCTCACGGTGCCCACGGTCGGATACGCCGACGAGTACGGCAACGAGGTGCCCCGCAGCGACGATATGCGCGCCCTGTTCGACGCGATCATCAACGACGATCCGTTACCCGAAGAGAAGAACGCCGACAACACCCCGATACCCGAGACGCCGAAGGCAGCCAGCCCCGCGTCCGCGCCTCTGGACACCAACGGCGAACTCATCGACGCGATCACCACCAGCCCGGACGACATCACCGTGCGCGTGTCGAATTCGACCGGCGAGAACGGGCTGGCATCGACGGCAGCAGGTGACCTCGAGGAACACGGCTTCAACGTGGATACGCCCGACGACTACCAGGGCTCGTTGGACTCGACGAGGGTTTTCTTTTCCTCGGGAAATGAACAGGCTGCCGCCACCGTGGCATCGTCGTTCGCGAATCCGGCAATCCCCACGATCGAGCGTGTATCCGGCATGGGCAGCGTCGTCCGGGTGGTGCTCGGATCGGACTTCGAGTCGGTCAACGCTCCGTGGCCGAGTGGCTCGTCGGTGCAGGTCCACGTCGTGCACGACCGTAGTAGCGAAACCACTCATCTGCCGGAGGACCTGACGGTTACGAACGCCGCTGACACCACCTGTGAATGACGTCCAAAGCACCATCGCGGCAGGTGGCATTCACCTTTCGTTCACCATCGAGGTCGTGACGACCTCGGGGCAAGCCCGTAGGCTTGATACATGCGTACCGCCTACCACGAGCAACTGGCTGCCCTGACAGACCAGCTCGGCGAGATGTGCGGCCTTGCCGGTGTTGCGATGGAGCGCGCGACTCAGGCTCTGCTGCAAGCCGACCTGGTGCTGGCCGAGCAGGTCATCACCGATCACGAGCAAATCGCCGCGATGAGCGCGCGCGCCGAGGAAGCCGCGTTCGTACTCCTGGCGCTGCAGGCTCCCGTCGCCGGTGATCTCCGTGCCATCGTGAGCTCGATCCAGATCGTCGCCGACGTGGACCGGATGGGCGCCTTGGCGCTGCACGTTGCGAAGATCGCCCGCCGACGACATCCCCAGCACACACTTCCCGAGGAAGTCAATGGCTACTTCGCCGAAATGGGCCGCGTAGCAGTCGATCTCGGCGCCAGTGCCCAAGAGGTCCTGGTTACCAGGGACCCAGAAAAGGCCGCGCGCATCCGGGAAGAGGACGACGCGATGGACGATCTCCACCGCCACCTGTTCTCGGTGTTGATGGACCGGGAGTGGAAGCATGGCGTCACCGCTGCGGTCGACGTCACGCTGCTGAGCCGGTTCTACGAGCGCTTCGCCGACCATGCGGTCGAGGTGGCGCGTCGGATCATCTTCCAGGTGACCGGTCGGTTCCCCGATGAGGAAGTCGTTTCCGCGCCTCAGTGACGGCGTCGCCGCCCGCCGTCCTTCCTGCTCGACAGCAGGTTCTGCAGCACCGTGACGAGCTCCCGCAGCGAACAGCGGAATCCAGTTACCAGCCATCCCCGGCGTGGATGGGGTTGTGCGCCTCGACGATGGCGACCGCTTCTCCACCGGAGCACTCAAGCCCTACGGCATGATGGCCGAACGGACCTCGATCGATCCGGCTGGTGCTGGGGCCGTAGCGCTTCTAGGCACAGATCGACGGGGCGAGCCGGTAACCGGCACCCCGAATGGTGCGGATGTACTCACCATGCTCGGGGTCTGCTCCCAGTTTGGCGCGAAGCCGTTTGACATGCACGGCAACGGTGTTGGTGTGAGCGGGGTGGCCCCATACTGCTGCGCTGATCTCTTCGATGCTGGCGACGGTCCCGCGCCGCACGATCAGGAAGACCAGCAGTTCGAGCTCACGCTGGGTGAGTTGGACATGGCGCCCGCGCACCCTCGTTTCGTATCCCCGGCGGTCGACGTGAATGGGGCCCGCAGTGAACACCGTCGACTGGACCGAGGAGTCGAGGGACTTGAGGGCAAACGGTGCGATCGTGTCGAAGTCGTAGGGCCGCACGATGACTGCCGAGGCACCGGCGACCAATGCCTGGCGAGCGAGCGATTCTTCGCCGGGGGCGGCGCCGACCAGGATGGGGATCTCCGAACGGCGACGAACGGCTGACGAAATTCGCGGGGCGTCAAAGGTTTCGGTACGAGCGGCAATCACCAGGACATTTGGCAACTCGGCACCAACCGCCAGGAGAGCTTCGGCCCCGTCGCGGCACCATGTCGCAGCGATCCCGGCCCGGCCCGCGGCCTCCACGAGGTCCGTAGCCATGATCGCGTCGATCTCCGCCAGCACCAAGCTCCCCCGCGTGGGCCGACCCGCGGCGTAGCAACCACCGCGTCCGCTAGCCGTGTCCGCATGCCCAGCCTCGGTGGTCAAGCTCGGCTGACCGCCTTCCTCAGCAAGTGCGCGCAATTCCCTTGCGTGACAAGTGAAAATCTTTAGCCGAAGCGGCCGGAGATGTAGTCCTCAGTGGCCTTCTGGGTGGGATTGGAGAAGATCTTCTCGGTGTCGTCGATCTCGATCAGCCTGCCCGGCTTGCCGGTCGCCTCGAGGTTGAAGAATCCCGTCTGATCGCTGACCCGGGCGGCCTGCTGCATGTTGTGGGTGACGATGACGATCGTGTATTCCTGCTTGAGTTCGCCGATCAGATCTTCGATGGCCAGTGTCGAGATGGGGTCCAGCGCCGAGCACGGTTCGTCCATCAGCAGCACCGCAGGCTGAACCGCGATGGCACGGGCGATGCACAGGCGCTGCTGCTGGCCGCCGGAGAGGCCACCGCCCGGCTTGTCGAGTCGATCTTTGACTTCGTTCCAGAGGTTGGCGCCCTTGAGCGACTGCTCGGCCACCTCGTCGAGCGACTTCTTGTTCCGCACACCCTGCAACTTCAGCCCGGCGACCACGTTGTCCTTGATCGACATGGTGGGGAACGGGTTCGGGCGCTGGAACACCATGCCGATGGTCTTGCGCACACTCACCGGGTCGATGCCCGCCCCGTAGATGTCCTCGCCATCCATCAGCACCGAACCCTCGACACGGGCTCCGGGGAGGACCTCGTGCATCCGGTTCAGCGTGCGAAGGACGGTCGACTTGCCGCAACCCGATGGACCGATGAAGGCCGTCACGCTGCGTGGCGGAACGGACAGCGACACGTCGGCGACCGCGTGGAACGAGCCGTAGTAGATGTTCAGATCCTTGAGATCCAAGCGCTTTGCCATAGTTGCTCCTCAGGACTTTCGTTAGCGGTTTCGCGCCAGGAACCGGTTGAAGAACGCCGCCGCCAGGTAGAGCGCCGCAATCAGCAGGATCAACGTCAGCGCAGCGCCCCAGACTCGCAGCGCGCCTGCCGCCTCGGGGTTGGTCAGCTCGGTGTAGATCAACAGTGGCAGCGACGCCATGTTGCCGTTGGTGACGTCGAAGTTGATCGATCTGCTGTAACCGACCAACACCAGAACGGGCGCGGTCTCGCCCATCACTCGGGCCAGGGCGAGCAGGATGCCGCTGATGATCCCCGGCAGCGCAGTGGGGACGACGACGCGAACGATGGTCTTCCACTTCGGAATGCCCAAAGCGTAGGACGCCTCGCGCAGTTCGTCGGGAACCAGCTTCAGCATCTCCTCGGTGTTGCGCACCACGACCGGCAGCATCAACAGCACCAGCGCGAGCGACACCGCCAAGGCACTCTGCGGCAAGCCCAGAGTGGTGACCCACAGCGCAAAGATGAAGAGCGCCGCGACGATTGACGGAACGCCGGCGAGGATGTCGACCATGAATGTCGTCACCTTGGCCAGACGTCCCTTGCCGTACTCGACCAGATAGACGGCCGCCATCACGCCGAGGGGCACTGACAGCACGGCGGCGATCAACGCCTGGACCAAAGTGCCGTAGATCGCGTGATAGACACCGCCGGCGACCTGCTCGGGCAGCACGCCGGCTAACGAGCGGGTCCACCACGCCGAGGAGGCGATGGCCGTGAATCCGCGCGAAACGACCGTATACAGCAGCCATACCAGCGGGATCATCGCGATCAGGAAGGAGGTCGTGAAAAGAACCGAGGCGACCTTGTTCTTCAGCTTGCGGCTGAAGCTGATGGCGTGAAACGTCGGTGCCTTGATTGGCACGTCGAGAGTCGACTGTGTCATCCGCTGACCCTTCCTCCGGCTGCGAGACGGGCAAGCGCGTTGACGACGAACGTCAGCGCGAAGAGGACGAACCCGGCCGCAATGTAGGCACCTGTGGGCAGCGGCGAACTGAACTCCGCCGCCGCCGAGGCGATCTTCGAGGCGAAGGTGTAGCCACCGTCGAAGAGAGACCAGCCGCCCGCTTGTGCGGCGGTTCGCAGAATGATCAGGATCGCGATGGTCTCACCGAGTGCCCGACCCAGACCGAGCATGGACGCGGCGATCATTCCGCTGCGGCCGTACGGAAAGACGGTCATCCTCACCACTTCCCACTTGGTGGCACCCAAGGCCTGTGCCGCCTCGACGTGCCCCTTCGGGGTGAGGCTGAAGACCTCCCGGGTCACCGAGGTGATGATCGGAAGGATCATGACGGCCAACACGATGCCCGCGGTGAAGATCGTTCCGCCGCCGGCCAGCGACACGTTGCCGTCGGCGAAGAGGAAGAACCATCCCAGGTTGTCGTTAAGGAAGCGTGCCACCGGTCCCAGCCACGGGGCGAGCACGAAGATGCCCCAGAGACCGAAGACGATCGACGGGACCGCGGCAAGCAGATCCACCATCGAACCGAACGGCTTGGCCACCCGACGCGGGGCGTAGTTCGTCAGGAACGTCGCGATGCCGATCGCGATCGGGACGGCGATGATGAGCGCGAAGATCGAGCTCAGGACCGTGACCATGAAGAGATCGCGAATGCCGAACCGGAGATTCTCCGCATCGGTGGTGTTGAACTCCGTGCTGGTGATGAAGTTGACCTGGTCGGCCCCCAGCGACGGTATCGCCCTGACGATCAGGAACAGCGCCATCAGGGCGATCGCCGCGATGATCGTCGCGCCCGCGGCGATGGCGATCGAGTGGAAGATGTTGTCGCCTTGCCGCTTCCTACCGCTCTTCAGAGTCGACGCTGGCGGAGTCTTGGTCGGCATTGAGCCATTTTCTCCGATCTGGCGTGGGCTCGCCGAAGTCGACGAGCCCACGTCAGTCGAGTCTGGTGTTACGGCCATTGCGGAGTGTTCAGGAAATCGCGTTGACGGCGGTCGTCAGCCGCGACTTGAACGCGTCGGGCACGGGGATGTAACCGTTGTCCGCAAGACCCTTCTGGCCGTTGCCCAGTGCCGAGGTCAGGAACGCCTTCACGGCCTTGCTCACCTCGGGGTCGGAGTACTTCGAGCAGACGATCTCGTACGTGCCGAGCATGATCGGGTACGAGCCGGCCACGGTGGGCTTGTAGAACGACGAGGTGTCGAGCACCAGATCGTTGCCCTCGCCCTTGATCTTCACGCCGTCGATCGACTTGCCTGCGGACTCGGTGGTCAGCTCGACGGGATCGGGACCGGCCGAGGTGATGATCTTGGCGACGGACAGGCCCTGCGACTTGGCGAAGGACCATTCGTTGTAGGTGATCGAGCCGGGGGTGTTCTTGATGGCCGCCGACGTGCCCTCGTTGCCCTTGGCCCCTTCGCCGACGCCGCCTGCGAAGGACTTTCCGGCGCCCTTGCCCCAGGCTCCGTCCGAAGCTGCATCGAGATACTTCTGGAAGTTGTCGGTGGTGCCCGACTCATCGCTGCGGAAGACCACATTGATCGGCTCCGCAGGCAGCGTCGCACTTCCATTGAGCGCCTTGATCTCGGGCGCGTCCCACGTCGTCACGGTGCCGTTGAAGATCTTGGCGGCCGTCGGGCCATCGAGCACGAGGCCGTCGACACCGGAGAGGTTGTACGTGACGGCGATGGGCCCGAAGACTGCGGGCAGGTTCCACGCGGGGCTGCCGCAGCGCTCAGCTGCCTTGGCGGGCTCACCCTTGGACTCGTTCAGAGGGGAATCGGATCCACCGAAGTCCGTCTGCCCGCCGATGAACTCCGAGACGCCGGCGCCGGAGCCGCTGGACGTGTAGTTCAGGGTCTGTCCGGCGCAGTCGGCCTCGTAGGCGGTGACGAACCGGGTCATCGCGTTGGCCTGGGCCGAGGAGCCGCTCGACTTGAGCGCCTGCTTGCCGCCGCAGTTGGCAGCGGCGGTCGACGATCCTCCACTACTCGATCCCGTCGAGGTGTTGTTGTCACTTCCGCATGCCGACAGCAGCATGGCGCCGGCGGCCAGCAGGCTCAGCGCAGCACCTGTGCGATTGGGCTTCACGTAGCTCCTTCGAAGATTGAGGGTGAGCGGGCATGCGCCGCCACCGGTCGAACATACGGAAGCCGTGCCTCCGTGGGCAGGCCCCGTGGCCACCCGCGACAGAACCTAGGGGCCGGCGGTGAATGCCTCCCCTTGCTTGGATGAACGGAAGATGAACCGGGGCTGAGGGCGTTCACGGTTTCGCGTGAAACGCCAACGTTCAATCCTGCTCAGCGCGCGGCTAACCCTGCGCGTAGGCGACGTCCGAGCTGAAGACCCCGAAGCCCAGCCGCTGGTACGTCTTCATGGCGGCAGCGTTGTCGCCCTCGACGTACAGGGTCACGTCGGCATCGGGTCCGAGTCGGTCCACGAGATGGTGAAGGCCGACGAGCGTCAACGCCGCGCCGAGACCGCGCCCCTGCGCGTTCGGGTCGACGCCGACGACGTACACCTCGCCGAGAGACGCGTCGTGAACCTTGGTCCAGTGGAACCCGAGCAGTGTTCCTGAGCCGCTCCCCGCGTCGCTCCGCCGTCCCCCGCAGGCGGACGGCCCCTCGGCGCCGGTGTCCGAGCCGAAGGCCAGGAACAGCCCCTCCGGGTCGAACCACGATTCGCCGCGCCGTTCGGCCACGTCCGCGTCGGTCCAGCCGCCCTGCTCGGGGTGCCAGGCGAATGCGGCGTTGTTGACCCGTAGCAACTCCGCGTCATCGCCCGGACCTGCGTAGGTTCGCATCAACACCCCGTCGGGGACCGTGACCGCCGGGAGGTCACGGAGGGCACGCCGCATCTGCAGGAGCTCACGAACGGCGACGAGGTCGAGGGCTGCGGCCGCGGCCCTTGCCGGCTCGAGGTCTCCGTGCGCCCAGACGCGGGTGCCGTCGCCCCCGGTGGCGAGGCCGGTGCTGATCAATGCCGATCCGATGCCCCGCCTGCGGGCGGCGGGGTGGACGACCACCTCGGCCATCGCAGCGGCGTCATCGGCCGCGGGCACGAGGTTGAGGTAGCCGACGATCTCGTCGCCAACTTCGGCGACGAGGTGTCCGGTGCGGTCGTGGGGAAGTTCGCGGAGCACCTGGTCCCCCACTGGCGCGGTTCCGTCGGCTGCGTTGGCAGCGCCCAAGAGATCCTTGATGCGACGCTGATCGAGATCGGAAAGAGCTGTCCGCCAGGCGATTACACTCACTGTGCGCGCAGTGGGTCGCCTACGCCGTCGGGGAAGCCCGTAGCGTCCTGTTCGTAGGCATCCGCATCGTCGAAGTCGTCTCCCAGGTCGGACTCGGGTATGGGCGGACGGCCTCGAGCGGGTCGCACGGCCTTGTAGCCGACGTTGCGGACGGTGCCGATCAACGACTCGTACTCCGGGCCGAGCTTCGCGCGAAGACGTCGCACATGCACGTCCACGGTGCGGGTGCCGCCGAAGAAGTCGTAGCCCCACACCTCTTGGAGGAGCTGCGCCCGGGTGAACACCCGACCCGCGTGCTGCGCAAGATACTTGAGCAGCTCGAATTCCTTGTACGTGAGGTCGAGTGGGCGGCCGCGAAGGCGGGCGGTGTACGTGCCCTCGTCGATGACTAGTTCGCCGAGATTGACCTTGCCCGCACTTTCCTGGTCGGCAGCTCCCCCGCGGCGCCCGACCAGCAGTCGCAGCCGCGCGTCGATCTCGGCAGGTCCGGTGCTGGGCAAAAGGATCTCGTCGAGTCCCCATTCCACGTTCACGGCAACCAGGCCGCCCTCGTTCACCACTGCGACGACAGGCACCGAAGTCCCCGTCGTGCCGAGCAGCCTGCACAGCCCGCGCGCCGCGGCAAGGTCGGTTCGGGCGTCGACGATCGCCACGTCCGCGCTGCCAGCTTCGAGAAGTGAGGACACCTCGGTCGGCGCCGCACGCACGCTGTGCGCCAGAAGCGACAACGACGGCAAGACCGACTCGGGGTGCGGGTCGACGGTAAGTAGCAAAAGATCCAACTGGTCCTCCAGCGCATTTCGGGAAGATCACCCGACGTCGGTGTCCGGGCAATCTCCCAGATTCATGGCTGACACGCCGCCGTTACCGGCCGACGCTGGCATAACGATAGCGCGCAACCTGCTAATTAGCCGCGCCGAGCGCGGAGACACCCCCCGGTCGCTGCGCTCCTGCCCGCCGCCACACCCCCCGGTCGCTGCGCTCCTGCCCGCCGCCACACCCCCCGGTCGCTTCGCTCCTGCCCGCCGCCACACCCCCCGGTCGCTTCGCTCCTGCCCGCCGGACCGTGACCTGCGTAGGCCAGAATGTCCAGGTGCGCAAGCTGCTGATCGGACTCGTCGTGACGGTGACGGCGCTGGCCATCGGCATCATTGGCGCCGACTTCGGCGCTGCCATTTATGCCGAGTTCCGCTGGGCCCGCAGCGTGCGTGCGGCCAACGACCTGCCCTTCGATCCGTGGGTGGGGGTTCTGGGGTTTCCGTTCATCACCCAGGCGACCGGGCGTCGCTTCAAGGAGGTGGAGATCCGGGCAGGTGGCGTTGACCACCCCGTGGTGGGAAAGGTGTCACTCGAGGCGACTCTGCACTCCGTCGACTTGACGGAGACGTCCTGGCTCATCACCCCGCAGGCCGCCCTGCCGGTCGGCAGGCTCGAGAGCCGCATCATCGTCGACTCGACGCACGTCGGTCGCTTCATGGGCGTCAAGGACCTTCTCGTCGAAGCGCCGCCAAAGGAGACCAACGACGCCACCGGGGGGACGACGGAGTCGGGCATTTCAGAGGGCAAGGGGCTGGTGTTCACGGGCACCCCCACCGCGGCGGGTTTCGACAAGCGGGTGAGCGTGTCGGTCGACCTCTCCACCCCGGAGGACGACGACACCACGCTCGTCCTCACCGCTACCGACGTCCTCACTGGCGCGGGGACGGCCGACGAGCCGGTACCGGACGACAAGAAGGCAGCCGTCCTCGCCGCCTTCGGCACGAAGATGCCGGGAATGAAGCTGCCGTTTGCGATCAAGCCCACCACGGAGGGTGCACGAGGCTCCGACATCATCATCGAGGGGATTACCACGGGAGTAACCGTCGACCTCGATGCGTTCAGGCAAAGATGAGCGCTTGCGCGAAGAACAGAAGGAACTGATGAGCGCTTCACTTCAGGTCGTCGTCGGGGTGTTGGTGGCCGCGTTGGGGGTGGCGTTGGTCGTCGGGCGCATTCTCACCCGGCGGCAAGGCGTGCTGCGACACAGTGACGGCGCCGCCGTCGGCGCCGCGATCCCGGAACTCGAACTGCCCCCAGGAAAGCCCGCGATCGTGCACTTCAGTGCGGAGTGGTGCGGTCCATGCGCGGGCGTGCGACGGGTCGTCGACGACGTGTGCGCCGAGTTGCCCGCAGTCGCCCATGTCGAAATTGACATGGACACCCATCCGTCGGCGGCGCGCGCGCTTTCGGTGATGTCGTTGCCGACGACGTTCGTCTTCGACGGCGAGGGCAGACAGCGGTACCGGACCTCGGGCGTACCCAAGGCCGTTGATCTGCGGTCGGCCGTCGAACCGCTGTTGGCCTGACGATCATGTCATTGGGTACGATGTCGGGCGTGTCCACCCGCGTCGAGCTAAGGCTCACCAAGCGCCGCGCACTCGATCTGTGCCGCGTCGCGGGTTGTTGCTGTTGTTGTCGTAGCTGCTGAGCAGTAGCGCGCATCGTGCGTCGCCCTCGGAGCAGCCGTTCTGGCATGCCCACGCCCAGTTTCGCACCAACAGCAGGAGTACTTAGTGCCAACTACCACCGGATCGGACCGGGTCGACTTTCGGGGACCGCGCTTCACCGCATGGGTCACCACCGCGGTCATCGTGGCCACTCTCCTCACCTCGGCGTTCAGTTCCACGGCCGCCGCCGTGATACTCGGATTGCAGGCAGTCGTCTTCGCGATCGGAGCGGTCGGCGGCCCGCGTAGACATCCCTTCGGACGCGTGTTCGCCGCTTTCGTCGCGCCACGGCTGGGTCCGGTGACGGAGAAGGAGCCCGTCGCGCCGTTGAAATTCGCTCAGTTGGTGGGGTTGGCCTTCGCCGCCGTCGGAGCCGCCGGTTTCGCCACGGGCCTGATCACACTCGGCCTCGTCTTCACGACGTTCGCCTTGCTCGCCGCCTTCCTCAACGCCGCATTCGGCATCTGCCTCGGCTGCCAGCTCTACCCGCTCATCGCACGTTTTCGTAAGACACCCAACCCGGCCTGAACGCCGCAACCGACGCAACCGAAGGGATCACATTCATGGCACGCTCCGACGTCCTGGTCACAGCCGACTGGGCCCAGAGCAACCTCGACACGGCAGGTGTCGTCTTCGTCGAGGTGGACGAGGATGCCAGCGCCTACGACGATGGACACCTCGCGGGCGCCGTGAAGTTGGACTGGCGAGATGACCTGCAGGACCCCATCAAGCGCGACTTCGTCGATCAGCAGCAGTTCTCGAAGCTGCTGTCCGACAAGGGAATCAGCAACGACGACACCGTTGTTCTCTATGGCGGCAACAACAACTGGTTCGCCGCCTACGCGTATTGGTACTTCAAGCTGTACGGCCACCACGACGTCAAGCTGCTCGACGGTGGCCGCAAGAAGTGGCAGCTCGATGGCCGTCCGATGGTGACGGAAACGCCCGCGCGACCGTCCACCTCCTACGCGGCCGCGGCGCCGAACACGTCCATCCGCGCCTTCCGCGACGAGGTCATCCACGCCATCGGGATCAAGAACCTCGTCGACGTCCGCTCCCCCGACGAGTTCTCGGGCAAGATCCTGGCGCCTGCGCATCTGCCGCAGGAGCAGAGCCAGCGACCAGGTCACATCCCCACCGCCATCAACGTGCCGTGGAGTAGGACGGCCAACGAGGACGGCACCTTCAAGTCGGACGCGGAGCTCGAGAAGCTGTACGCCGCGGCAGGCCTGGACGGCTCCAAGGAGACCATCGCCTATTGCCGGATCGGTGAGCGTTCGTCGCACACCTGGTTCGTGCTGCAGGAGCTCCTCGGCCATAGCGGCGTCAAGAATTACGACGGCAGTTGGACTGAATACGGCTCCCTGGTGGGCGCCCCGATTGAGTTGGGAAGTTGATTATGTGCTCTGCACCGAAGCAAGGACTGGCGTTGCCAGCCTCCGTTGACCCGGAGAAGGAGACCGTCATCACCGGTCGAGTGGTGGACGGTGCCGGCCAGAGCGTCGGCGGGGCGTTCGTGCGCCTGCTCGACGACTCCGACGAGTTCACCGCCGAGGTCGTCGCATCGGCGACGGGTGACTTCCGGTTCTTCGCCGCCCCCGGCACCTGGACGCTGCGCGCCCTATCGCCTGCGGGCAACGGAGACGCCAGCGTTGCGCCGTCGGGCGCAGGAATCCACGAAGTCGACGTCAAGGTCGCCTAGCGCGAGCCCCGGTCATGTCGTTCCCGCCCGCCGGATCTAGACTCGACGACGTGGTGCTCTTCTTCGAGATCCTGCTCGTCGTGGCGGTCGTCGTCATCACCTGGTTCGCCCTGTATACGGTGTACCGGCTGATCACCGACGAGTTGTGACGGCTGACCAGAACCCCGAAGTTCCGGATGAGACATCGGATTCAGTGGGTTCGATCATTCCCGGCTCTGCGGACCGCGCGGTAGCCGCTGCTGTCGAGCGTGCCAAGATCACGGCTGCGCGCAACCTTCCGGCATTCGACGATCTGCCGGTGCCCGCCGATACGGCCAACCTGCGCGAAGGCGTTAGCCTCAACGACGCCCTGCTGGCACTCCTGCCGCTCGTCGGGGTCTGGCGCGGCGAGGGCACGGGCCGCGGCACGGCCGGCGACTACGCGTTCGGCCAGCAGATCGTCGTGTCACACGACGGCGGTGAATACCTCAATTGGGAAGCGCGTTCATGGCTGCTCTCAGAATCCGGTGAGTACCAGGGACCATCGCTGCGCGAGTCCGGATACTGGCGATTCGTGAACGACCCCGACGATCCCGCGGAATCCCAAGCCATCGAACTGCTCTTGGCCCACTCCTCCGGGTACGTCGAACTGTTCTACGGCCACCCGCTCAATCAGTCGTCGTGGGAGTTGGCGACCGACGCTTTGGCTCGCAGCAAGTCGGGAGTTCTGGTCGGGGGCGCCAAACGGCTGTACGGGATCGTCGAGGGCGGTGACCTCGCGTACGTCGAGGAGCGCGTCGATGCCGACGGCGGACTCGTCCCCCACCTGTCCGCTCGCCTGTCGAGGCACGTCGGCTAGTGAGCCTCTCACCGTTCGCTACGGCCTTCGTGCTCACGGCGATCGTCCTGACCGCGTCCTGCGGGTCCTCGACTTCGCCGCCGCCGGAACCCGTGCCCACCAGCACCCAACCCACCACCGGACACGGCGCGTATGCGTCCTGTTTGGCGGAGAACGGCGTGTCGACACCGCCGGTTGGGCCCGGTACGCCTCCGGGGGTCGACGAACAGGTCTGGGCCAAGGCTCAACAGGCGTGCGCGGACGAGGCGCCCGGCCCTCCGGCATAGCCGGCCGATCAGGTCACTCGACGACGGCGAAGGGCGAACCTTCCCGCATTTTCGGTCTCGACGTCCGCGCGGGCCGCTAAGCTCCCGCATGTCACGGTCACATCGCGAATCGGGGAGCCCTCATGAAACATGACGACAAGGCACACCGGGAAGACGTGCGTCGGTTGCGCGAGTTCGCCGCCTTCACGAAGTTCTCCGACGACGACCTGTTGCGTCTCGTTCGGGCCGCACATCACACCTCGACATCCGGACCGTGGCCACTGATCCAAGAGCAAACCCCAGCGGAAGCATGCTGGATTCTGCTCAGCGGGGAGGCAGGGGTGTATTCAGGCACGGACCGCGTTGCCGTGGTCGGGCCGGGCGAGGTGATCGGCGAATCCGCACTCCGCCACGGCAAGCTACGTAGTGCGACCGTAACGACGGTCGGGAGGGCCGAAGTGCTACATATCGGGCGCGACGACGTCGTGCGCTTGCTCGACGAGATACCTGCACTTCGTGAACTTATGGATGACACCGTGGCGCGCCACCTATCGGGGTCGATCGCCGACCCGAGCTGACCTGCCGAGGTCCGAGGCGACGGCCGACCACACCACGCACCCAGACATGGAGCGACCCCCGAGCCTTTGGTTCCTGGTTGGACGGACCGAGGGGCTCGGGGGCCGGGTGACTGCTGGGAATTCGCCAGCGCACGCTGGTAAACACCCGGTGCTGCTAGCGGGCAGCCACCTCACTTGTCCATGAGTCAATCAAATTCTCGGACCACCTCCTCTCACGTGTACAGACGAAGGTACTCCCGAATCCTGGGACCGACAACAGATTTTCCAGCGACGAGTCAGGTCGCGCGACGGCCTCGTCGACCAGTGCGGCCATCTCGACGGACATGTCGGCGGGGGGCAACTGCTCCCCGTCCAGCGTGTGAACCCGCGCCGCCAGCGTCACACTCGACATGAGCCAAATACCCTGTGCGGCAACAAGATCCGTGACCCGCAGCAACCGCTCTTCACACAACGTGCCGCGGGCGCGGGCCACGTCGAACACGGCCTGCACGGTGGTGCCGGGGAGGATCGGCATCGTCGTCGGCGGAGTGGCCAGTACGCCGTCCCCATCGGCGATCACCACGCTCGAGCGGGGGCCCTCAAGGACGAACCCTTCGGTACTGACCAAGACCACGTCGCCGACGCCGAGGCGGTCGGCGTGGCGCAGGGCCGCGGCATTGGCACCGTACGACAGCGACTTCGCCCCTGCGACCGACCACGGCGAGATGGCCGCGGCGTGCGCTGCCACCCCGCTGTCCAACGTCATCGC
This sequence comes from Mycolicibacterium hodleri, assembly GCF_006439015.1. Taxonomy (GTDB): domain Bacteria; phylum Actinomycetota; class Actinomycetes; order Mycobacteriales; family Mycobacteriaceae; genus Mycobacterium; species Mycobacterium hodleri_A. The sequence goes on from NZ_RCZG01000010.1 coordinate 65,995, forward strand.
AGACACTCCGTTGCGCCTCGCAACCAGCACCCGTTCGGGCAGCTCCGATACTGCGATGAACCCCGTCGTTCCGCCGTCCCGCCGACGCCCAAGCACCATCCTGAGCACTGCGTCACCGTCGTCGGCCCATTGCGCAGACGCGGCGAGGGTCGCCGACCGCCACCGCGCCGCATCGGGGCGCGGCAGTCCGACGATCGCGGCGGAGCGGGCGAGCCGCTCGAGGTGCGCCTCGACCAGGCACGCGCGCCCGCCCCGGAGCAGAAGCGTCTCGAAGACCCCGTCACCGCGGGCGAACATCGGGTCGTCGAGGCGTCCGATGGAATCGTCGGCCGTTACGACCTCGCCGTCGAGCGTGACGACGATCTCGCTGCGGGCGGCCATGGGCCATGAGGGTAATGCCGGACGTCCTCCGTACGCTGGAAGAATGTCCGCAATCCCCGCACCCGAGACCGGTCCCGACGTCGGCGCCACGTGGCACTACGGTGACCCGTTCGGTGAGCAACGTGCCGCGGAGACCGGACTCGTGGTGGTGGATCGCTCGCACCGGGGGACCATCGCACTCAGCGGCGCCGAGCGCGGGAAGTGGCTGCACACCATCTCCACTCAGCACGTGAGCGACCTTCCCGACGGTGCCGTCGTGGAGAATCTGAGCCTCGATGCGCAAGGGCGTGTTGAAGATCACTGGCTGCAGACCGAGATCGGCGGCGTCACGATCATCGACACCGAGCCGTGGCGTGGCGAGCCGTTGCTGGCCTACCTCCGCAAGATGATCTTCTGGGCTGACGTTGTTGCCGACCCCTCAGAACTGGCGGTGTTGTCGCTTCTCGGCCCTCAGATCGGCGATCCAGCGGTTCTGACCGCCATCGGGGTACCAGGACTTCCCGTCGTGGGGTCGGCATCACCGCTCGCAGACGGTGGTTTCATACGAACCGTTCGCGAAGGCGAGGTGGATCTGGTGGTGCCCCGCGACGCGGTGACCGCCTGGCGGGAACGGCTGATCGCCGCTGGCGCACGACCCGCAGGTATCTGGGCATACGAGGCGCACCGGGCCGCAGCTCTCGTCCCCCGACTCGGCGTCGACACCGACGAGCGCACCATTCCTCACGAGGTCGGGTGGATCGGCGGACCGGGCGCAGGCGCGGTTCACCTCGACAAGGGCTGCTATCGCGGCCAGGAGACCGTCGCGCGCGTCCACAACCTGGGCAAACCGCCGCGGATGCTAGTACTGCTGCACTTGGACGGTTCTGCGGATCGACCGGTGACGGGTGACCCGGTGCTGGCTGGGGGGCGCGCGATCGGCCGGCTCGGCACTGTCGTGGACCATGTCGACCAGGGCCCGATCGCCCTCGCGCTCCTCAAACGAGGGGTTCCCGCCGACACGCAGTTGACCACCGGCGGCGAGAGCCCAGTGAGCGCGCTGATCGACCCGGATTCGCTTCCCGAGGCCAGCGGGGTGGGCGCCGGGCGACTGGCGGTGGAACGTCTGCGGAGCACCCAGCGTTGAACCACGAGTCGCCGCGCCCACCGCGGGGATGGGCCTGCCAGCATCAGACCGTCCGACACGGTAAAGTGTTGACAGGACGATAAACACACTCAGATCGGAGCCGCCTGCTAATCGGGCCGCTCCGTTATTGCGCGAGGGGGTCCCCTATGGGCCGCGGCCGGGCGAAGGCGAAGCAGACGAAGGTTGCACGCGACCTTAAGTACAGCTCGCCGCAAACCGATTTCCAACGGTTACAGCAGGAACTGGGCGGTCCCGGTTCCCCCGAGCCGGACGTTTTGAACGGTGACGGCCCCGTCGACGACCTCTGGGCCGACGACGACGACTGGCGTCGCTAACCGACATTTTCGCTTCGGACGCAGTGCCTGCGCTCAGAACCTCGGGTGTTGTCCGACCAGGTAAGCGCGCGATTTGTTCTTGCCACCCTTCTTGACGGTGCCGAGCGACCAGCAGTCCAGGTGGCGGGCAGTCAAGATCGCCAACGCACGGTCGGTGTCCTCCGGCGCGACGATGGCGACCATGCCAATTCCCATGTTGAACGTCTTGTCCATCTCCGCGCGCTCGATGCGTCCGCGCTGCGCGATCATCGCGAATACCGGCGCGGGAGTCCAGGTGCCGCGGTCCAGCTCGGCGCTCAGCCCATTCGGGATGACCCGCTCGAGGTTGCCCGCCAGCCCGCCACCGGTGATGTGGCAGAACGTCCGCACCTGGGTTTCGGCGGCCAGCGCGAGGCAGTCCTTGGCGTAGATGCGCGTTGGCTCGAGCAGCTCTTCGCCCAGCGTGCGACCGAATTCCTCGACGTGACCTGCCAGATTGCCGCGGCCGATCTCAAGCAGCACCTTCCGGGCCAGCGAGTATCCGTTGGAGTGCAGACCCGTCGACGCCATGGCGATGATCACGTCGCCCGGCTTGACCCGGTCGGGACCCAGCACGTCGTCGGCCTCGACCACGCCCACACCGGTTGCGGAGATGTCGTAGTGGTCGGGCGACATCAGCCCGGGGTGTTCGGCGGTCTCGCCGCCGAGAAGTGCGCACCCCGCAATGACGCAGCCGTCGGCGATACCCGAGACGATCTCGGCGACGCGCTCAGGCACGGTGCGACCGACCGCGATGTAGTCCTGGAGGAAGAGCGGCTCGGCCCCACACACGACGAGGTCGTCGACGACCATCGCCACCAGGTCCAGACCAACCGTGTCGTGCTTGTCCATCGCCTGCGCGATCGCGAGCTTGGTGCCGACGCCGTCGGTGGACGATGCCAGTAGCGGCTCGCGGTATCCGCCGCGCAGCGCGAACAGCCCGGCGAATCCACCCAGGCCTCCCCGTACCTCCGGTCGGGTCGCCTTCTTCGCAAGCGGTTTGAACAGTTCGACCGCACGGTCACCCGCCTCGATGTCCACCCCCGCAGATGCGTAGGAGGCGCCGGTATCGCCGACCCGCTGATCCTCGCTCATCGCGCTCAAGGGTACCGGTCGCATCAATCGCGGTGCACATTCACTGCCTCTGACGCAGATCTGTGGACCCGGCTCGCCGCGTCAAGAGGTGTGACACGCTGACCCGACATGAACGCTGTTCGCCGGTTGGTGCCGTCTGCTGTGGCGGCCATCCTCGTCTCGACGGTTTCGGTCGCGACCGCCTCGGCGACTCCGAACGTCGGCCTGCAGGCCGAAACCTTGTCACAGGCCACGGTCGACGGTCATGACTACGTCACCAAGGAGATCACCATCGCGCCGGGCGGCAGCACGGGGTGGCACTGGCATCCCGGCCGGGTGTTCGGCGTGATCCGGGCGGGCACGCTGACTCACGACGTTGCGGACTGCTCGGTCGACGGTGTCTACCCGGCCGGTTCGCCCATCACCGAGGCAAGCGGCGCCGACAACGTTCACATCGGACGGAACCTCGGCCCCGACCCCGTCGTGCTGTGGGTGATCTACATCGATTTGGCTGGCGATCCGCTATCGGTTGACGTGCCGAACCCCGGCTGCCCGTTTGAGTAAGCCGCCAGCCGGTCATCTGTACCTAGACTTGCTCCGAATACCTCGGAAAGCACGCAACGATGGACGGAGGCCTGGTGTCGGACGTTGAGTCTCGCCGTTCACTGGTTACGGGAGCTACTGGTTACATCGGCGGGCACCTCGCCGCCCTCTTGGTGGATCGGGGTCAGACGGTGCGGGCATTGGCCCGCAAGCCGGAGAAGTTGCGCGATGCGCCGTGGCGCGATGGGGCCGAGGTGGTGCGCGGCGACCTGAGCGACCCGGAATCGCTCGTCGCGGCGTTCGATGGCGTCGACGTGGTCTATTACCTGGTTCATTCGATGGGAACGTCGTCAGACTTCGTCCGCGAGGAGGAGCGTTCGGCGCGCAACGTCGCCGCGGCCGCCGAGAAGGCCGGGGTTCGACGCATCGTGTATCTGTCGGGGCTACATCCCGAGGGTGAGTTGTCGCGACACCTGAAATCGCGCAACACCGTCGGCGAGATCTTGATGGAGTCGAGCGTAGAGACGGTAGTGCTGCAGGCGGGCATCGTGGTCGGCTCGGGTTCGGCGTCCTTCGAAATGATCCGGCATCTCACCGACCGGCTGCCGTTGATGACGACCCCGAAGTGGGTGCGCAACAAGATCCAGCCGATCTCCATTGACGATGTTCTGCACTATCTGGTCGAAGCGGCCGACGCGCCGATCGAGAAGTCGCGTGCCTTCGACGTGGGCTGCCCCGACGTGCTCGAGTATGGCGACGCGATGCAGGTGTACGCGGAGGTCGCCGGTCTGCGCAGGCGCGTGATCATCGCGCTGCCACTTCTCACTCCCAGCATCGCCAGCTGGTGGGTAGGCCTGGTGACACCCATCCCGTCGGGACTGGCACGTCCACTGGTCGAGTCGCTCGAACACGATGCGGTGATGTCCGAACACGACATCGACGATGTCATCCCGCCACCGGCGGGTGGGCTGACGGGCTATCGGGACTCGGTGATCAAGGCGCTGCAGCAAGATGGCTCGTCGGGCAAGGGACGCCGGCACCTGATCCGCTTTAGTTCGTCTGCGCCACAGTAGATTTCAGGGGCGGCGCAGCGCGGAGGCGTTGTCGTTGTCGGTCTGCATGCCCGTGCGGGCGGCATTGGCAAGCATGTGCTCGATGACGTTCTTCCCGAGTGCCGACTCGCTGGGCAGCTCGATCGGGTAGTCGCCATCGAAGCAGGCCGAACACAATCGTGAGGCGGGCTGTTCGGTTGCGGCGATCATGCCCTGGTGCGAGATGTAGTTCAGGCTGTCGGCGCCGATCGCACGACGAACCGCGTCCAGCATCTCGGCCTCGTTCGCGCCCGCGTTGGAGGCGTTGGCGATGAGCTCGGCCGGGGTGGCGAAGTCGATGCCGTAGAAGCACGGCCACTTCACCGGCGGAGACGCGATGCGGACGTGCACCTCGAGTGCGCCCGCCTCGCGCAGCATGCGGATCAGCGCGCGCTGGGTGTTGCCGCGGACGATCGAGTCGTCTACGACGATGAGCCGCTTGCCGCGGATGACTTCCTTGAGCGGGTTGAGCTTGAGCCGGATGCCGAGCTGCCGAATGGTCTGCGACGGCTGGATGAAGGTGCGGCCGACGTATGCGTTCTTCATCAAGCCCTGGCCGAACGGGATGCCGGACTCTTGCGCGTAACCCACCGCCGCGGGGGTGCCGGACTCGGGCACGCCGATCACCAGGTCGCCATCGACGGGAGATTCGCGGGCCAGTCGCCGTCCGATGTCGACGCGCGTGGCATGCACCGATCGGCCACCGATGACGCTGTCCGGCCGCGCCAAGTACACGTATTCGAAGACACAGCCCTTGGGCGTGGGGTTGGCGAACCGGGTGGAACGCACGCCGTCGGCGTCGATGGCCAACAGCTCACCGGGCTCGATGTCACGGACGAACGCAGCTCCGACGATGTCGAGGGCGGCGGTCTCCGAGGCCACCACCCAGCCGCGGTCCAGGCGGCCCAGCGATAACGGCCGCACCCCGTGCGGATCCCGGGCGGCGTAAAGGGTGTTCTCGTCCATGAACGTCAAGCAGAACGCGCCGCGCACCGTTGGAAGCAGCTCCAGAGCGGCCTGTTCGAGCGTGGCGTCGGCGGCTCCGTGGGCAAGCAGTGCGCCCAGGATGTCCGAGTCGGTCGTCGCGGCCGGGGCGCCGCGCGTGTCGATCAGGCCTGCCTCGCGAGCCCGGGCGGCGAGATCGGTGGTGTTAACCAGGTTGCCGTTGTGGCCGAGAGCCACGCCAGTACCCGCCGCGGTGTTGCGGAACACCGGTTGGGCGTTCTCCCACGTGGTGGAACCGGTCGTCGAGTAGCGGCAGTGGCCGATCGCGACGTGGCCCTCCATTGCCGCGAGGGTCTGCTCGTCGAATACCTGGCTGACGAGGCCGAGATCCTTGAAGACCAACACCTGGGAGCCGTCGGCGACGGCGATGCCCGCCGCCTCCTGCCCTCTGTGTTGCAGGGCGTACAGGCCGTAGTACGTGAGCTTCGCCACGTCCTCGCCGGGTGCCCAGACGCCAAAGACGCCACATTCTTCTTTGGGTTCGTTTTCCGTCTGCTCGATCTGCTCGGCGGTCACGATCAGTCTGCTCCCTGGGGGCTGTGGGTGACGTCGCTCAGTCTACGGTCAACGTCGCTCGAAGGTGGAATCGAAGTGAGGTGTCGGTTAAACCTTCAACGCCGGACGGCGGCGCTTCATTTCGGCAGCTCCACGATCGGGAGCCAGTCGGCGACCTCGCCGGCACGTGATCCCGAGGATCGCAGCGCCCCCTCGGCGGCGGCGTCGGCCATGGTGAGCAGTCCGGCGGCCAGAAGAAGCCAGGTGCGCGGATCGGTTTCGACCACGTTCGGCGGGTTCCCGCGGGTGTGCGCCAGGCCCGAGATGCACTGGACTGCAACGAACGGTGGAACCCTGACCTCGACGCTCGCGCCAGGCGCCACCGAGGCCAGCGTTCTGGCAGTCAATCGCACCGCTTCGGCAAGGGCACTTCGCTCGGGCGGCGCCACCGTGTCGTCGCGCAACCAGGCCGCGACCGCAGACACCGCCTCGCGGGTCTTCGTCGGATCCGCAGTACGCCGGGCGGCCATACCCTAGTCTCCCAAAATGGCCTTGGACCGCCACCGGCCGCCATACAAGTCGGCAGGCGCGGTACTGGTGGTGATCGCCGTACTGTTCGGGTTCCTGCTCGCCAAGCAGTACCGCGGCGACTTCGTCGAACAGACCGAACTGCGCGTGGTGTCCGGCCGCGCGGGCCTGGTGGTGGACCCCGGGTCGAAGGTGACCCTCAACGGCGTCGAGATCGGGCGGGTCGCACGCCTCGACGTCGTCGACGTGGACGGTGCCGAGAGCGCGATGATCACCCTCCGGATCAACGACCGCTACCTGCCGTCGATACCGTCCAACGTCGTCGCCGTCGTGAGGGCCAGCACCGTCTTCGGCAACAAGTACGTGTCACTCAGCTCGCCGGAAAACCCTTCTGCCGAACCCATTTCACGCAGCGACGTGATTCGTGTGCAGTCGGTCACCACCGAGTTCAACACCTTGTTCGAAACGGTCACCTCCATCGCGAGCAAGGTCGATCCAATCAAGCTGAACCAGACCCTGACTGCGACGGCCCAGGCGCTGACGGGACTTGGCCACAGGTTCGGCGAGTCCCTCGAGAACGCCAACGTAATCCTCGACGACGTCAACCCGCTGATGCCCCGGATCCGCGGGGACCTCGCGCGCACCGCGACCCTGGCCGCCATCTACGCCGACGCGGCACCGGACCTGTGGAACGGCCTTGACGCGTCGTTGACCACGGCGCGCACGCTCAACGCGCAGAGCCGCGACGTCGACGCCGCGCTGATGGCCTCCATCGGATTCGCCGACACCTCCGCGGATCCACTCGAGCGCGCTACCCCCTTCCTGGTCCGCAGCGCGTCAGACCTCGTGCCGACCACCAAGTTGCTGGATGACTACCGCGGCATGATCTTGTGCACTCTGCGCAACTATCACGACGTCGGGCCCCGAATCGCGGAATCGCTCGGCGGTGACAACGGGTTCTCACTGGTGACCTACGGCACGGTCATGGGCGCGGGCAATCCATTCGTATACCCCGACAATCTGCCCCGCATCAACGCCCGCGGCGGGCCCGAGGGCAGGCCCGGGTGCTGGCAGAAGGTCACCTACGATCTGTGGCCGATGCCGTATCTGGTGATGGACACCGGCTACAGCATCGCGCCCTACAACCATGCCGAACTCGGCCAGCCGCTCGCCATCGACTACGTATGGGGGCGCCAGATCGGTGAGTACACGATCAATCCCTGACGCTCGACGCGACGGCGAGCGCGGCCACCGCTCCTGCCTCGTTGATCGCGAGATGAGCGAACATCGGTGCGGCGAGACTTCCCGAGACATCGTATAGCCAGCCGAAGGTCCATCCCGCCGCTCCGGCGACGAGCACGGTTCCCACCACCGACTCGCCGGCTCCGCGCGCGTCCGCGACGTGTGACAACCCGAACGCCGTCGCCTGCAGGGCGCGCCCCCACCCGGGCCCAAAGACTTGTGCCGCAACGGTTCCCAACGCCCCACGGAACGCGGCCTCCTCCGACCACACCGTGCCGATCGGGATACGCACCAACAACCACGCGGCGACGGGCCGCGGCAGCCGTCGCTTCTGCATTCCGCGTCGAACGGGTGGAAGCGCCATCGACGCCGCCACGACCACCGACACGGCACCGGCTACCAGGAGACCGAGTCGCGTACCGCGTCCTACCGCGGGCGGCCGGAGCCCCAAGGGCGCATCCGTCGCCGCGGCAAGCGCTCCGGCGAGAGCCGCATGGACCGGAACCAGCCAGCGCGGCGAGAGCCTCGGTGCCACCACACCGTTCCACACGACGAGGGCCCCGGCTAGCACGGACACGCGAGTTCGACTGGGCGGCACTAGTACTCGTTCCCCGCCTTCTGCAACGCGGCTCGCACCCGCTCGGTGTCCGCGGTCGTCCAGCCGTCCGGTGGGATGACGCCGACCCAGCCGTCGAGCACCGAGTCGCCGTAGTTGTGGCCGTGCCCGGCGGGGACACTGGCGGCGTTGGTCATGTCTGCGCCGACCTGCCAGAAGCTGACGATCGGGTACCACCGCATCGACGTCGTGCGGTCTCCCCCCGCCGGCTCGACGAGCCAATCCGGTCGGGAGAACAACAGACTGGGTGACCACCAGACGATCGGGTCCGAGGGGTGCTGCAGGAAAAGCACCCGAGTTCCCTCCCACTCAGGCTTGGTCACCTTGGCGACGTCGGCGCTGTCGACCGCTTGCGAGAAACGCACCGTACGGCCGTCGTCGTAGCGCGGCTCGAACTCCGGCGTGCCGGGATCTCGCCGCTGCACCAGTCCACTCCAGAGCGTGCTCTCGTTCGGCGGGCCCACCCACAGCACGGCCGAGAAGCCCATCCGAGCGATGTCGGGGAGCCACGGGAACGCTCCCTGACCCGCCAGCGACCCGAGGCTCTCCCCATAGAGCACCAGCTTGGGCCTACGGTCGACGGGAAGGCGTGACCAGCGATCGTGGACGGCGTCGATGAGGACCCGGCCCGACTCGACCGACTTCTCCCGGTCCCCGAGGAACGAGATCCAGCTGGGCAGATACGAATACTGCATGCCCACCAGCGCGGTGTCGCCGTTGTACATGGTCTCAATCGCCCTGGCGGCTACCGGATTGATCCATCCCGTCCCCGTGGTGGGAACGACGACGAGGAGCTGCCGATCGAATGCGCCGGTACGCTCTAGTTCGCGGACGATGATCTCCGCCCTCGCGGCGTCTGAGTCGGCGGACTCCAGTCCCGCGTACACGCGGATCGGCTCCTTGGCCGGTCTGCCGTTGAGCTTGGTCAGTTCAGCCACGTGCGGACCGTCAGCGACGAAGTTGCGGCCCTGGAAACCCAGGGTGCCCCATGGCGCGAGAGACGTTGGGCTGCCCGACTTCTCGGGCTTGGCGGGTTCGGAGACGCCGTCGCGCGTCGTGGAGTTCTGCGGTTGGAACACCCGACTGGCACCGATCAGGAAGCCGCGGTAGAGCACGCCGTTGACGAGGGCGATGACCAGCACCACGACGATCGCCGTCCCGACGAACAGGGCAATCTCCTGTTGGAGGTGCCACCGCCGAATGAACGCTCTAGCAAGCCATTTGATCGCGTCGTAGAGCACCCTGGTCACGCAGACGCACGCACCGCCGACCAGAACGGCGGCCACCAGCGTGCGCAGGTATCCAAGGGTCGTGGGCCCGGCAATACCCATTTCGGCCGACACCTGACGCTGCCAGTCGGCCGCGGGAATCAACATCGACACGCACACGACGATCGACAGGGCGACGATGCCGACCTTCAACGCGTTCAACGTCCTCTTCGGCGGCGGCCACCACTCACGGTGTCGTAGGGCGAAGCGGTGGAACACCTTTGCGAGCACCACGCCGATGGCGTAGCCGATCGACGCGTTGACACCGCCGATCAATCCCTGGAACAGCCAGTCCCGAGGGAGCAGCGACGGTGTCAGCGAAAGACAGAAGAAGACCGTGGCAACGGCGACGCCGCCGAAGTCGAGTCGGACCAGGCTCCATGCCCAGACAAATAGCGGATGTCGCTGCGGATGCCGCGGACCTGGCGGATCAACGGCGATGGATTCGCCGGTTGCGTCTTGGGTTTCTGCACTCACCCGAACAGTCCGGGTAACACGCCCTCCGACGTGCGGCGCAGCTCGGCGAGGCTCACGGTGAACTGGCTTTGGACTTCGATGGACTTGCTGCCCTCGTCCACCACGCCGATGCGTTCGGCGGGCAGACCGCGCGCCTCGCACATGGCCCGGAATCTGCTTTCCTCGGTGCGTGGAACGGCGACGAGCACCCGACCCGACGATTCGGAGAACAGGAAGGTGAACGGGCCAGTGCCCTCGTGGAAGGCCTCGGGAAGCACTATCCGGCAACCGGTTTCCCCAGCGATCGCGGCCTCGACGACGGCTTGGATCAGCCCGCCCTCGGACAGGTCGTGCGCGGCGGAGATCAGCCCGTCGCGGGACGCGGACACCAGCACCTCCGCGAGCAGCTGCTCGCGAGCCAGGTCGACCTTCGGCGGCAGACCGCCGAGGTGATCGGCGGTGACCTGGGCCCAGATGGAGCCGTCGAACTCATCCCGGGTGTCTCCGAGCAGGATCAACGTCTCGCCCGGTTCGGAGCCGAAGGCAGTCGGCACGCGCCGTCGCACGTCATCCAGGACGCCGAGCACGCCGACCACCGGTGTCGGCAGGATAGCGGTGGTACCGGTCTGGTTGTAGAAGCTCACGTTGCCGCCGGTGACCGGGATTCCCAGTGCGGCACAGCCATCCGCGAGCCCTCGAACCGCTTGAGCGAACTGCCACATGACGCCGGGATCCTCCGGCGAGCCGAAGTTCAGGCAGTTGGTGACGGCGACCGGAGTGGCGCCGGTGACGGCGACGTTGCGGTAAGCCTCGGCGAGCGCCAGCTGGGCACCGGTGTACGGGTCGAGGAACGTGTAGCGGCCGGATGCGTCGGTGGAGACGGCGACACCGCGACCGGTGGCCTCGTCGATGCGCAGCACTCCACCGTCGGCATGCTCGGCCAGCACCGTGTTGCCTCGGACGTATCGGTCGTACTGCTCGGTGATGAACGCGCGGCTGCACAGATGCGGACTGCCAAGTAGCGCAAGCAGAGTCGCGCGGAGTTCGGCACCGGTCGATGGTCGAGGCAGCGATGCGGTCGTATCGGCGTTCAGTGCGTCCTGTGTCTCGGGACGTGCGACGGGACGCTCGTAGATCGGACCCTCGTGGGCGACGGTGCGCGGCGGCACGTCGACGACGGTCTCACCGTTCCAGGTGATCTCCAGCCGGTCGCCATCGGTGACTTCACCGATGACGGTGGCCAGCACCTCCCACTTGCGGCACACGGCCATGAACGCGTCCACGTTCTCCGGCGCCACGACCGCGCACATCCGTTCCTGCGATTCGCTCGACAGCACCTCAGCCGGCGTCATGTACTTGGCGCGCAGCGGAACCTTGTCCAGTTCGATCGACATGCCGCCGTCCCCGGCGGAAGCGAGTTCAGAAGTGGCGCAGGATAATCCGGCTCCACCGAGATCCTGGATGCCGATCACCAGCCCCGCCGCATACAGCTCCAGGCAACACTCGATGAGCACCTTCTCCATGAAGGGGTCACCCACCTGGACCGCGGGCAACTTCTTGCGGCCGGGCCCTTCGCCCTCGTCGCCGCCGAACGTCTCCGACGCGAGCACGGACACGCCGCCGATGCCGTCGAGTCCGGTGCGAGCACCGAACAGGATGATCTTGTTGCCGGTGCCCGATGCGAAGGCCAAGTGCAGATCCTCCTTGCGAAGCACTCCGATGCAGAGCGCGTTCACCAGGGGGTTGCCCGCGTAGGAGGGATCGAAGACCGTTTCGCCGCCGATGTTGGGCAGACCGAGAGAGTTTCCGTAGCCTCCGACGCCGCGGACCACGCCGTCGAGCACGCGCCGGGTGTCTGGCGCGTCGGCGGCTCCGAAGCGCAGCTGGTCCATGACCGCGACCGGGCGGGCGCCCATCGCCATGATGTCGCGGACGATGCCGCCGACGCCGGTAGCGGCGCCCTGGTACGGCTCGACGTAGGACGGGTGATTGTGCGACTCGACCTTGAAGGTCACCGCCCAGCCGTCGCCGATGTCGACGACGCCCGCGTTCTCGCCGATGCCCGCGAGCATCCCCGCGCGCATCTCATCGGTCGTCGTCTCGCCGAAGTAGCGCAGATGCACCTTCGAGGACTTGTAGGAGCAGTGTTCGCTCCACATCACCGAGTACATGGCGAGCTCGGCGTCAGTCGGCCGACGGCCGAGAATGCCGCGGATCCGCTGGTACTCGTCGTCCTTGAGACCAAGTTCGCGGAACGGTTGCGGCTGGTCGGGGGTAGTGGAGGCTTGGTCGACGGTGTCCACTTCGTGCGAGTACGCGGATGTCACCTCGACAGTTTATTCGCTTCCCCGCCGGGCGAGCGCCTGCGCCGCGACAGGCCCCCCAAAACCGTGCAGCACGACACTGCCCAGCACCACCACGACCACGACCACGATCAGCAGGCCGATGTCCTCCTCCGGTGACTCGAGCACGTTGTAGGCCAGCAGACCGAAGACGATCGTCGCCGTGTCGAGACTCATGGCTCAGACGCTAGATCACCCCGGTGCGAGGAACGCCTGCAACGCGGCGGAATATGCGCGCACGTCATCCGCGCCCATCAGCTCGCGCGCCGAGTGCATCGCCAGTTGCGCCGCACCGACGTCGACCGTGGGAATTCCGGTGCGGGCGGCAGTCATCGGGCCGATCGTCGACCCGCACGGCAGATCTGCGCGGTGTTCGTAGCGCTGCATCGGTACCCCGGCCTGGGCGCAGGCCAACGCAAAGGCGGCCGCCGTCCTGCCGTCGGTGGCATAGCGGAGGTTCGGCTGCACCTTGAGCACCGGTCCGGCGTTCACCTCGATGAGGTGGCTGGGCTCGTGCCGTTCGGGGTAGTTGGGATGGGTGGCGTGGGCCATGTCCCCCGAGGCCACCATCGAACCGGACACCCGGCGCAAGAAGTCCTCCCTGGTGCCGCCTGCGGCCAAGGTGATGCGCTCCAGCACCGTCGGAAGGAGCTCAGACTGCGCCCCGTGATCCGACGTCGAACCAACCTCCTCGTGGTCGAACAGTGCCAGCACCGGCACATAAGTCCGTGGCTCGGCCGCCAGGAATGCCTCCAGCCCGGCATAGCAGGTGGCCTGGTTGTCGAGGCGCGGCGCACTGACCAGGTCGCGGTCGGTGCCGACCAGCGTCGACCCCGTCAGGTCGTGGGTCATCAGATCGGCGGCCAGCACCGATTCGGGATCCACGCCCGCGCGCTCGGCTACGTAGTCGACGAACGCCCGAGACCGATCGCCAACTCCCCATACCGCGTTGACGTGCCGCTGCGGATCCAAGACCACGCCCTTGCGATCCTCGGACAGGTGGATCGCCAGCTGCGGGACCCTGAGGATCGGATCGTCGATGCGCACCAGCACGTCCTCGACCATGTCCTCCCCCCGGTCGCTTCGCTCCTGCCCGCCGGTCCTGCCGCTGCGAAGCGACAGCCTGCCGCTGATGCCGAGGTCGCGATCCAGCCACGAGTTCAGCCAGGCGCCGCCGTACGGTTCCAGGGCGACCACTCGCCACCCCGCGACGAACCGATCGGGGTGTTGCTTCACCCGAAGGTTGGGGCTGTCGGTATGCCCGCCGACGATGCGGAACGGCGCACCTTCCCCGGTGGACTTCCACGCGACGAGGGATCCCGCACGGACGGTGAAATGTCCGGCACTCCCGGACGTCCAGGCCTCGCCCTCGGACAGTTCGATCAGGCCGGCGGCACGCAATCGGTCGGCGACGGTCGTGCATACGTGGAATGGCGACGGCGAGGCGTCGATGAATTCGCACAGTCCCTGGGGGCTAGCTGCCATCTTTTCATCTTGACCGGTGTCCTCGGCGATCTTGACGCTAGGGTCCAGATGTGCCCGATCCACAGCCGCAGAAGGTGCTGGCGCCATTGACCCCTGCGGCCATGTTTCTGGTAGCCACCATCGATGACGATGGCGAGGAAGTCGTGCATGACGCGCTGGGCGACGTCTCGGGACTGGTGCGCGCCATCGGTTTCCGGGACCCGAGTAAACGACTCTCCGCGGTGAGCTCCATCGGAGCCGAGGCTTTCACCCGGTTGTTCAGCGGACCCCGGCCCGCCGAGCTGCATCCGTTCATCGCGCTCGACGGTCCGCGTCATCACGCCCCGTCCACTCCCGGTGACCTGCTGTTCCACCTGCGGGCAGAATCGCTGGACGTCTGTTTCGAGTTGGCCCAGAAGATCCTCGAGGCCATGTCCGGCGCCATCACGGTCATCGACGAAGTGCACGGTTTCAAGTTCTTCGACAACCGAGACCTGATGGGTTTCGTCGACGGCACCGAGAACCCCGACGGTCCGATCGCCGTCAGCGCCACCCAGATCGGCGACGAGGACCCCGACTTCGCCGGCGGCTGTTACGTCCACGTGCAGAAGTACCTGCACGACCTTGGCTCGTGGAACGCGCTGTCCACCGAGGCGCAGGAAGCAGTGATCGGGCGCACCAAGCTCGACGACATCGAGTTGAGCGATGACCTGAAGCCGGCCAACTCGCACCTGGCACTCAACGTGATCGAAGACGCCGACGGCAATGAGTTGAAGATCCTGCGGCACAACATGCCGTTCGGCGAGGTCGGCAAGGCGGAATTCGGCACCTACTACATCGGCTATTCGCGCACGCCCGAGGTGACCGAGCGGATGCTGCGCAACATGTTCCTCGGCGATCCACCGGGCAACACCGACCGGATCCTGGACTTCTCCACCGCGGTCACCGGGTCGATGTTCTTCACCCCCACCACCGACTTCCTGGACGACCCGCCAGCACTGCCCGGCGGCGAGGTCCTGAGTGCCCCACCCTCGCATGATGGCTCACTGTCGATCGGCAGCTTGAAAGGACGATCCTAATGAACAATCTCTATCGTGAACTGGCACCGATCACCGAAGTCGCCTGGGCGGAAATCGAATTGGAAGCCACGCGCACCTTCAAGCGGCACATCGCCGGGCGTCGCGTGGTCGACGTCAGCGGGCCCAGTGGCCCGGTGACGGCCGCGATTGGAACCGGCCACCTGCTCGACGTCACGCCTCCGGGTGACGGTGTGATCGCGCATCTTCGGGAGAGCAGGCCGCTGGTGCGGTTGCGGGTGCCTTTCACGATCAACCGCGTCGACATCGATGACGTCGAGCGCGGCTCGCAGGACTCGGATTGGGACCCGGTCAAGGAGGCCGCGAAGCAGTTGGCGTTCGCCGAGGACCGCGCGATCTTCGAGGGTTACACCGAAGCGTCCATCGACGGGATCCGCACGTGCAGCTCCAACCCGGCGTTGGCCCTGCCGTCGGATCCGCGGGAGATCCCCGACGTCATCTCCCAGGCCCTCTCGGAGCTGCGCCTGGCGGGCGTCGACGGCCCGTACTGCGTGTTGCTGTCGGCGGACATCTACACCCAGGTCAGTGAGACCACCGAGCATGGCTATCCGATCCGCGAGCACCTCAATCGACTGGTGGACGGCGAGATCATCTGGGCGCCCGCAATCGACGGCGCATTCGTGGTGTCCAGCCGCGGCGGGGACTTCGACCTGCAATTGGGCACCGACGTGTCGATCGGTTACCTGTCCCACGATGCCGACACCGTCCAGCTCTATCTCGAGGAGACGCTGACCTTCCTGTGCTACACCGCCGAGGCATCCGTTGCGCTGACGATCTGAGCGCTAAGCCGCAAGCACCGCGTCCAGCGCGGAGAGAAACAACCCCAGCCCGTCATCGGACGGCCCCGTCAAAGCCTCGGTGGCGTGCTCGGGGTGCGGCATCAGACCCACGACGCGGCCGTTGGCCGAACTTATGCCTGCGATGTTCCGCATCGATCCGTTGGGGTTGTCGCGGTACCTGAACACGACGCGACCCTCGCCCTCGAGTTCGTCGAGCACCGCGTCGGAGGCGACGAAGCGCCCCTCCCCCGACTTCAGCGGCACCAGGAGGTCGGCACCCTGCTCATAGCGCGAACTCCACGCCGACGAGTTGGAGGCGACCTCAAGCCAGATGTCCTTGCACACGAAGTGCAGTCCGGCGTTGCGGGTCAGTGCGCCGGGCAGCAGACCGGCCTCGCACAACACCTGGAAGCCATTGCAGATCCCCAACACCGGAAGGCCATCGCGCGCGGCGGTGACTACCTCTCCCATCACGGGGGCGAACTTGGCGATTGCCCCACAGCGCAGGTAGTCGCCGTAGGAGAACCCGCCGGGGACGACGACCGCGTCGACACCCCTGAGGTCGGCGTCGGCGTGCCACAGGCTGACCGACTCGGCGCCGGCGAGTCGCACCGCGCGGGCGGCGTCGACGTCGTCGAGCGTGCCCGGGAATGTGACGACCCCGACGCGGGCGGTCACTGTTCTTCCCGGCTGACGGTCCAGTCTTCGATGACGGTATTGGCGAGCAGCGATTCGGCGATCTCCGCGAGCGTCTTGTCACTCACGCTGTCGTCGACCTCAAGCTCGAAACGCTTGCCTTGCCTCACATCCGAGACGCCCGCCACCCCGAGCCGTCCGAGCGCACCGACGATCGCCTGCCC
Source organism: Mycolicibacterium hodleri (assembly GCF_006439015.1). GTDB lineage: Bacteria > Actinomycetota > Actinomycetes > Mycobacteriales > Mycobacteriaceae > Mycobacterium > Mycobacterium hodleri_A. Next base: position 82,712 of record NZ_RCZG01000010.1, read on the forward strand.
CTGGGGGTCGAGGATCTCCGACTTCGGCATCACGTGCACTACAACGCGGGCCACGCGTGGCTCCTGTCCTCAGGGAAATTACTCGGCGCTCACTCTACCGGCGGCGCGGCACGCCACAATGTAGCCATGCAACTGACGCACTTCGGCCACTCCTGTCTGCTGGCGAGCTTTCGGGAGGGCGCATCTGACACCACTGTGCTCTTCGACCCGGGGAACTTCTCTCACGGCTTCGAGGGCATCACGGGACTGTCGGCCATCCTCATCACGCATCAGCACCCCGATCACGCCGACGTGGAGCGCCTACCAGCGCTGATCGACGCCAACCCTCAGGCCGCGCTCTACGCGGACCCGATGACGGCGGCCCAGCTGGGCGGCGCGTGGCAAGCCGTCCACGCCGGTGACGCGCTCGCCGTCGGCCACCTGTCGGTGCGCGGAGTCGGTGGCACCCACGCGGTGATCCATCCGGAGATTCCGGTGATCGACAACATCTCCTATCTGATCGGCGACGGGGGTCATCCCGCCCGGCTGATGCATCCGGGCGACGCATTGTTCACCCCCGGCGAACCGATCGAGGTGCTCGCCACCCCGGCCGCCGCGCCGTGGATGCGGATCTCCGAGGCCATCGACTACCTGCGGGCGGTGGCGCCGACGCGTGCCGTGCCCATCCATCAGGCCGTCGTGGCCAAGGAAACACGCGGGATCTACTACGGGCGGCTCTCGGAGATGACCGACACCGACTTCCAGGTTCTGGAAGAGGAGATCGGGACCGAATTCTGACGGCTGGCCCGCTAGCCGTTGTCGCGCACTGCGGCACGACCTGCGGCCCGACCGGAGAAGACGCACCCGCCGAGGAAGGTGCCCTCCAGTGATCGGTAACCATGTACGCCACCGCCGCCGAAACCGGCAGCTTCGCCCGCCGCGTATAGCCCGTCGAATGCCGTACCGTCTGGCTTCAGTACTCGGGAGTCAAGGTCGGTCTCCAACCCGCCCAACGACTTTCGCGTCAGGATGTGAAGCTTGACCGCGATCAGGGGGCCTGCCTTCGGATCGGTGATGCGGTGCGGTGCAACGACGCGGGCCACCCGATCGGCGAGGTAGTTGCGCGCGCTGCGGATGGCCGTCACCTGGCTGTCCTTGGTGTATCTGTTGGCAACTTCTCGGTCGCGGGCGGTCACCTCTGCCTCGACCACGTCGTAGTCCAGAGGCTCGACGTCGGGTACGTCGTTCATCTTGGCGACCAGGTCCCGCAACGTGGTCGCGGACACGAAGTCGACGCCGCGGTCGACGAATCTCTGCACCGGCGCAGGCGCACCCGGCCGTATCCGCGACAGCACCTTGCGCACGTCACGCTCGGTGAGGTCGAGATTCTGTTCCTGCCCGGATAGTGCGAACTCCTTTTCGATGATCCGCGCGTTCAGCACGAACCACGTGTAGTCGTGTCCCGTCTTCGCGATGTATTCGAGCGTGCCCAGGGTGTCGAAGCCCGGGTAGAGGGGCGCGGGCAGACGCCGCCCGGTCGCATCGAGCCAGATCGACGACGGTCCCGGCAGAATGCGGATGCCGTGGCTGGGCCAGATCGGGTGGTAGTTGGTGATGCCCTCGGTGTAGTGCCACATCCGGTCGCCGTTGATGAGATTGGCGCCTGCCGCGCTGGTGATGGCAAGCATCCGACCGTCGACGTGGGCGGGTACGCCACTGAGCAATTGGTTGGGTACCCGACCCATCCTGGTCGGCCAGTTCCGGCGGACCAGGTCGTGGTTGCCGCCGATTCCACCGCTGGCGACGACCACGGCGGGCGCTCGAAACTCGAACTCACCGGTGGCGTTTCGTGACGATTCAACGCCTCGCGCCACGGTTGTGGGCTCCAGCACCGCACCGCGCACGCCGGTGACGGCACCGGCCTCGACGATCAGTTCGTCGACGCGATGACGGTATTCGAACCGCACCTTGGCACCAGGGGCCAGGACGCGGCGCGCGAAGATCTCGACGATCCCCGGCCCGGTGCCCCAGGTGACGTGGAACCGCGGCACGGAGTTGCCATGGCCGCGGGCGTCGTAACCGCCACGCTCCGCCCAGGACACCAACGGAAACGTCCGAAGCCCGCGCTCGCGCAGCCAGCTGCGCTTCTCCCCTGCCGCGAAGTCGACGTAGGCGTGCGCCCACTGCAACGGCCAGTGATCCTCGGGCCTGTCGAAACCCGCAGTGCCCAGCCAGTCCTGTAGCGCGAGCTCGTGGCTGTCGCGAATGCCCAGTCTGCGCTGTTCCGGACTGTCGACGAAGAACAGCCCTCCGAACGACCAGTAGGCCTGTCCGCCCAGGTTGTCGGCATTCTCCTGATCGACCAGCAGCACCGAACGGCCCTTGTCCAGCACCTCGCAGGCGGCGACCAGCCCCGCGAGCCCCGCTCCGACCACGATGACGTCAGCATCAGTCATGGAAGGTCACGCTAGCCCTAGAACCTCAGGCCGCGTCCGTCACATCCGTCCGCACGGGCTTGGGCTCCCACCGATACGTGGCCGGTGCACACCGATGAAGAAGCGCGAGGTCTACCGCGTCCAGCATCGCCTGCCGCGGACCCGATCTCCGCAGTTGGCCGGCAGACACGGCGATTCGGACCGTGCCCTCTCGTCGCGCGGTGCGTTCGGCAGAGAGCACCAGCGTGCGACACCACCAGGACTCGGTGAGGAAGCCCTCGCCAATGCCGACGACCCGGGCGCGCGACGTCGTTCCCCGCACCAGATCGGTCATTCCGCTCAGCTCTGCTAGGAGCCGAAAGCCGTTACGCGGCAGCGCTGTAATAGTTCCCTGGGAGACCGTCCAACCCGGCGCGGCGAAGAGTCGCGTCCGCAGACCAAGGTGCTCGAGGATGCGGTCGGCGCCCATCAGTCGCAAATTGGCCTCGTGGGCTTGCAACGTAGCGAACTCACCGCGCCGCTTCTTGGTGGCCGCCTCGTCATAGCCGTGCAGGACGACGGCGTCGCCCTCGGTGCGGCGATGGTTCAGCCAGTCGACGGTCGCGGCGTCCCGTTCGAGTCGGTAACCACCCTTGAGCCGAGGGGCCACCAGGAACGACGCGGGCACGTCACGCGCCGCGAGTTCGTCGCGGAACACCGTGACGTCAGCCAGCGTGCGGTCCTTGATCCCGGAGATCGAGACGATCAGTTCTCCAGCCACGCAACGCAGTATGGCAACGTCAGGTGTGCAGAAGGTGTCGGACACGTGGGCGGCAGTTGACCTTCTGGTGTTAGCCGGGCAGGACGGCCTCGATAGCGCTGATGACCTCGGGCGCGTCGGGCTCGGTGCGGGGGCGGAACCTGCCGACGATCTCGCCGCCCGGCGCGAGGAGGAACTTCTCGAAGTTCCACTGCACGTCTCCCGCCTCGCCGTCGGCGTCGGCGGTCTTCGTCAGCTCCGCGTAGAGCGGGTGGCGATCGGCGCCATTGACGTCGGTCTTCGCCAGCAATGGGAACGTCACGCCATAGGTCGACGAGCAGAACGATTGAATTTCCTCCGCAGTGCCCGGCTCTTGGCCCATGAATTGGTTGCAGGGCACCCCGATCACGGTCAGCCCCCGCTCGCCGAAGTCCTTGGCCAGCCGTTCGAGCGCGGTGTACTGCGGCGTCAGGCCACACTTGCTGGCGACATTGACCACCAGAACGGCACCGTCGGCGTAGTCGGCCAACGTCGTGGCGTCGCCGGAGAGGGTGGTCAGAGCGATATCGGTCACTGTCTGAGTCATGACTCAGACGTTACCGTCGGCCTCGATCGCAAGGTCGCCATGGTGGGCGGGATCGCCGGTGGCGAGCACCCAGGCGTACATGAACGCCGCCTCCTTCCAGCGTTCGTAGCGCCCACTGATGCCGCCGTGACCGGCGCTCATCTCGGTCTTCAAGAGGGTCGGGTGAGCGTCGGTCTTGCTATACCTAAGCGCAGCAACCCATTTGGCAGGCTCGACGTAGTACACCCTGGTGTCGTTGAGTGACGTCATGGCGAGGATGGCCGGATAGTCCTTGGCTTCGACGTTCTCGTACGGCGTGTAGGACTTCATGTAGTGGTAGACGCTCTCGTCGGCCAAGGGGTTGCCCCATTCGTCCCATTCGGTGACGGTCAACGGCAGCGACGGGTCGAGGATCGTCGTGAGGGCATCGACGAACGGCACCTGTGCCAGGATCCCCGCGAACAGGTCCGGGGCCATGTTGGCGACCGCCCCCATCAACAGTCCACCGGCGCTGCCCCCCATGGCTACCAGGTTCTCGGGTCGGGTCACGTCGGTACCCACCAGATGTGCGCCCACCGCAATGAAGTCGGTGAAGGTGTTCGTCTTCTGCATCATCTTGCCCTGCTCGTACCACGGCCTGCCCATCTCGCCACCGCCCCGAACATGCGCGATGACGAACACCATGCCGCGGTCGAGGAGTGACAGACGCGCGATGGAGAATCGCGGGTCTTCGCAGGATTCATAGGCGCCGTACCCGTAGAGCAGCGTCGGTGCCGGAAACCGCAGTCCCGCACGATGAATGATGGATACCGGGATGCGCGTTCCGTCGGGCGCGGGCGCCCAGTCCCGCCGTTCGACATACTCCTCGGGCCGGTAGTCGCCGAGCACCGTCTGCTCACGCAGCATGGTCCGCTCACCCGTCGCCAGCTCGATGTCGTAGATGCGCACGGGCACGATGAACGACGTGGTCGCGACCCGGAGCACGGGCGCCGACCAGTTCGGGTTCCCGGAGAGCCCCGACGACGTCAGCTCCGTCTCGAAGGTGATCTCTTCAGGACTGCCGTAGTCTCCGTCAGAGGTGATCGGCCACAACTGAATTCGCGGGAGGGCCTCGCTGCGGTAGCTGACGACGAGCTGGTTCTCGAACGCGTCGACGGCGTCGAGACGAACGTCGGCGCGGTGCTCGATGAGCGTGCGAAACGCCGTCGGGTCACTGACGGGCGCTTCGACGAGCGTGAAGTTCTCTGCGCCGTCGTTGTGCAGGATCAGCCAACGGTCCTCGCCGCCGACGACGGCGTGCTCAACGGAGTATTCGACGGAGTCGCGGCGCGGCAGGATCGAGACGAACTCGGTCTCCCCGTCGGCGGCATCTCCGTAGAACATTTCCGACGTCACCGAGCTGCCCGAGGCGATGAAGACGTACTTGTTGCTGCGCGTCCGGCCGACGGCGACCCAGAAGCGTTCGTCGGGCTCGTGATAGACCTTGGTGGCGGGCAGGCCCGCTCCGAGCCGGTGCCGCCAAACGGTGTCGGGGCGCCACGCGTCGTCGACGGTGGTGTAGTAGATCGTCCGATTGTCCGCCGCCCAGGTGGCTCCCGAGCCGATCCCCGCGATGCTGTCCTCGTAGAGCTCGCCGGTGCGCAAGTCCTTGAACCACAAGGTATACCGCTCATCGCCGACGACGTCGACGGAGAACGCAAGCGTGTGCCCGTCGACACTGATCGACGCCGCACCAAGGGAGAAGAAGTCGTGGCCCTCTGCTTCGACGTTCTCGTCGAGGAGCACCTGCTCACCAGGGACCGGGGCGTTTTCGTCCAGCTGAGGTGGCGTCCAGTTCTCGAGATCGGCGACGGGACAACGGCAATGAATGCCGTACTGCTCCCCCTCGAGACTGCGTCCGTAGTACCACCACTCGCCGCGACGGGTCGGCACCGACAGGTCGGTCTCCTTGGTGCGGGCCTTGATCTCATCGAAGATCTTCTGCCGCAGCGGCTCGAGATGGTCGGTCTGCTGATCGGCGTAGGCATTCTCAGCCTCGAGGTAGGCGATCACCTCGGGATCGGCCTTGTCCCGAAGCCATTCGTAGTGGTCGATGAAGACGTCGCCGTGATGCTCGCGCCGATATTCGACACGCTTGGCAATCGGCGGTGTGCCGGTCATTTGGCTCCGATCCAGTCTGCGAACTTCAATCCTGAAATACGTTCGTACGCCTCGACGTAGCGGGCTCTGGTGGCCTCGACGATGTCGGGCGGCAACGCCGGAGGAGGCGCGTCGCCGCTGCGGTCCCAACCCGAATCGGGTCCGGTCAGCCAGTTGCGGACGAATTGCTTGTCGAAGCTGGGCTGCACGACCCCCTCCTGGTATGCGTCGGCCCGCCAGTACCGGGACGAGTCGGGGGTGAACACCTCGTCGGCGAGCACCATGTCACCTGATCCGTCGATCCCGAACTCGAACTTGGTGTCGGCGATGATGATGCCCTTGCTCAGTGCGTGCCCGGCGGCCTCGCCGTAGATCTTCAGCGTCAGGTCTCGCAGCTGGGCTGCGCGCTGGGCGCCGACCATCTCGACGATGGCCTCGAAGCTGACGTTCTCGTCGTGCTCTCCGAGTTCGGCCTTCGTGGCGGGGGTGAACAGCGGTACGTCGAATTTGCTGGCCTCGGTGAGACCGTCGGGCAGCTCGATGCCGCAGACGCGGCCGGTCGCCCGGTAGTCGATGATGCCGGATCCGGTGAGGTAACCGCGGGCCACGCACTCGACCGGCATCATCTCCAGGCGTTTGACGACCAGTGCGCGTCCCAGCACTTCGGCCGGAATGCGCTCGTCGTCGGCCGGGCCCGCCAAGTGATTCGGCGCATCCAGATAGTCGAAGAAGAACACGCTCATCGCCGTCAGGATGCGGCCCTTGTCGGGGATCTCGCTGTCGAGGATGTAGTCGAACGCGGAGATGCGGTCGCTGGCGACGAACAGCAGGTGATCGGCGTCAATGCGATAGAGCTCGCGAACCTTGCCGCTGGCCAGATGTTGGTAGTCGGTCAGAGCTGGGCGCATCGGCCAAGACTATCGGTCCATCTGTGTTGGGATCACAGCCATGAGCTCTCGCTACGTGCCGTACGCCACCACGCCTGGCCGGCTGCTCGCACAACTGATCAGCGACGTCGTCGTCGTCCTGTGGAGCACCGTGTGGGTCTTCGTCGGCCTCGCCGTGCACTCCGCGGTGAACACCATCGCCGAAGTCGGCAGACAGGTGAACGACGGCGCCACGGGCGTGTCGGACAATCTTAACTCCGCCGGCGACAGCACCGCTGACTTCCCGCTGGTCGGCGACGCGCTGAGCAAGCCGTTGCGGGCGGCGAGCCGGGCGGCACTCGACATCGCCGGCGCGGGCGCGAGCCTCGATTCCACTGCGAGTTGGCTGGCGATCGTGTTGGGCCTGGCCGTCGCCGCCCCGCCGATTCTCTTCGTTGTGCTCCCGTGGCTGGTGCTGCGGATCCGGTTCTTCCGGCGCAAGTGGACGGCGATCACGCTGGCCGCGACCCCGGCGGGCGAGCAACTGCTGGCACTGCGCGCACTGGCCAATCGACCGCTGGCCAAGCTCGCGTCGGTGAGCATCGACCCCGTCGGCGCCTGGCGCCGAGACGACGCGATCGCGGTCCGCGGGCTGGCGAACCTCGAGCTCCGCTCATCGGGCATCCGCCGTAAATAGTCCCCGTGCCGCCCCGCGTCCGGCGCGCGATTTGTGCACGTTCACCCGCGGTGCGCGCGGGTTTCAACACGCAGGTCGCTGAAGGCGGAACCCGTAGACGCCTCGGTCGCGTCAAAAGGGTGTGATCGAAGACCTGCTAGGACGCCACGACGGCGTCATCACCGGCATCCAGGCGCGCGGTGCAGGCCTCAGCCAGGATGCGATCGAAAGAAGGGTGCGCTCCGGGTCCTGGCGAAGGTGCTCCCGCGGCGTGTTCTTCGCAGACGACCGACCGTTCACCGATGCCGCTCGGATCCGCGCGGCGGCCTGGGCGCACGGCGACCGCGCGACAACGAGTGGCCTCGCCGCCGCGTGGTGGCTCGACCTAACCCGCTTCGCCCCCGATCAGGTTGAGGTGACGGTTCCACGCGCAAGTAATCACCCGCGCAGACCGGGCGTTCGCCTCCGCAGGCGTGACCTCGATCCCACCGACGTGAGCGAGCGCAACGGATTGCGCGTGACGGCTCTGCCGCTCACCGTGGTCGAGGCGGCCGTGCGAAGGGGCGGCGGTCCGAAGCTCATGGACGCCGCCCTTCAGCGCCACGTGGAACTGAGGACGTTGTGGACTGCGCACCTACGCAACAAGGGCCGCCACGGTTCGCCTGCCGCAAGGCGCCTGCTTCAAGCTGCTAGCGATGGAGCACGATCGGAGGCTGAGCGGCTCCTCGTGAGTCTGATGAAACAGGCCGGCGTCACCGGCTGGAAGACCAACTATCCGGTCGCCGGCTACGAGGTCGACGTCGCCTTCGCACGATCCAGGGTCGCGATCGAGGTCGATGGTTTGGCCTTCCACAGCGACGCCGACACCTTTCAGCGCGACCGCATCCGGCAGAACGCCATCGCACTGGCGGGCTGGCAGGTCTTGCGGTTTACGTGGATCGATCTCACCGAGTACCCCGACCGCGTGCTTGCCGAAATTCGACGCGCCACCAGCGGCTTGCGTGTTGGAACCCGCGCGCACCGCGGGTAAGCGTGCACAAGTCACCTGAGGGAGACGACCAGGTGGCGGATGCCCGTATGTCGATTGCTGCGCGTCCACTCGACCGGCCGCACCAGCTCCGCAGCAGAGAACCGACCGAGCAGCTCCTCGAAGAGCACCCGCAGCTCCAGACGGGCCAGGTTCGCACCGAGGCAATAGTGCACGCCTTGCCCGAAGCCCAAGTGCGGATTGGGCTTTCGCGTCACGTCGAAGACATCCGGCGCGGCGAACACCAGCCCGTCACGGTTCGCCGAGCCCTCCCAGATCTGCACCTTCTGCCCGGCCTGCACGTGACAGCCGCCGAGCTCCACCTCCCGCGTGGCGGTGCGCCGCTTCGACGGCGAGGGCGACGTCCAACGCACCATCTCCTCGACTGCGACGGGCAGCACCGAGAGATCCTCGCGAAGCAGGCGCATCTGGTCCGGATGTTCGATGAGTGCCAGCAACCCGCCCGCGACCGAGTTCCGCGTCGTCTCAGCCCCGGCGCTGAACAGCAGGCTGAAGAAGAGGTACAGCTCCAGGTCAGAAAGCTCGGGCAGGGCGTCATCCGTGGCGTTGGCCACCACGGACAACATGTCGTCGGTCGGCGACGCGCGTTTGGCCGCGATCAACTCCTGACCGTAGGCATACATCCGCGCACCGTCGTCCGCACTCGGCGTGCGACCCAGATCGAACTGCGGCTCGATCGCCTCGAAAAGCCAATGCCGTTCGGACTCAGGCACTCCCAGCAGAATGCAGATCATCTGCATCGGCAGCTCCGCCGCCACGTCAACGAGGAAGTCAAACGGCTCGCCGGCCGAGACGGCATCGAGCAGCAGGCGGGCTCGCAGACGCAGATCGTCCTCCACGCGGCGGATCATTCGTGGCGTGAGCCCGGAGCTGACCAGCCGCCGAATCTGCGAGTGCCGAGGATCGTCCATCATGTTGAGCACCTGGCCGGCGATCGACAGGTCCTGCAGTAGCGTGCCTCCGAACGGCCGCGATCCACCCGTCACCGATGAGAAGCACAGCGGATCACGCAGTACGGCTTGGCATTCGGCATACGTGGCTACCGACCAGAAGCCCTCTCCGTCGGGGGTGTGCTCGGTGGGTTCGTGCCAGTACACCGGCGCCTCGCGACGGTGCTCCGCGAACAGTTCGTGAGGGAAGCCCGCCGCGAAGTTGTCCAGATCGGTGAAGTCGACCGCCACACTCACAGAATTGCGTCCGAGGTGTACGTCGCAGCGTCGGGATGGCGGCTCACCAACTCGTCAACCGCGGCGACCACCGCGTCGATCTGCGCGCCCGCCGCCCCGGTGAACGCCTCCTTGTCCGCCAACGCCGCATCCAGCGCTGCGCGGTCGAGCGGTAGCCGCGGATCCAAGGCCAGCCGGTCCAGCAGATCGGGCTCCGCGCCGCGTTCCCGCATCGCCAGTGCGACAGCGACGGCGTGCTCCTTGATGACCTCGTGTGCCGTCTCGCGACCGACGCCCGCCCGTACCGCGGCGATCAGGATGCGGGTGGTGGCCAGGAACGGCAGGTAGCGATCCAGCTCGCGCTGGATGACAGCGGGGTAGGCGCCGAATTCGTCGAGGATGGTGAGGAACGTCTCGATCTGACCGTCGAGCGCGAAGAACGCGTCCGGCAGTGCGACGCGTCGCACCACCGAGCAGAACACGTCTCCCTCATTCCATTGCGCCCCAGCGAGTTCGGCCGCCATCGACGCGTAGCCTCGCAGCACCACCTGCAGGCCGTTCACTCGCTCACAGGATCGGCTGTTCATCTTGTGCGGCATCGCCGACGAGCCGACCTGGCCCGGCGCGAACCCCTCGGTGACGAGTTCGTTGCCCGCCATCAGCCGAATGGTGTGCGCCAACGACGACGGTCCAGCGCCGAGTTGCACCAGCGCCGACACCACGTCATGGTCCAGCGAGCGCGGATAGACCTGCCCGACACTCACGAATGTCGTTGCAAATCCCAGGAATTCGGCGACCCGCGCCTCCAGCGAAGCCAGCCGCGAGGTGTCCCCGTCGAACAGGTCGAGCATGTCCTGCGCGGTCCCCATCGGCCCCTTGACGCCTCGCAGCGGGTAGCGGTCGATCAGCTCCGACAGCCGCGTCAGCGCGACGAGCATCTCCTCGGCCGCCGAGGCGAACCGCTTGCCGAGGGTCGTCGCCTGCGCGGCCACGTTGTGACTGCGGCCGGCCATCACCAGATCGCGATACTCCGCCGCCCGCGAGGCCAACCGTGCGACGACCGCGATGCCGTGCGCGTGCACCAACTCCAGCGAGCGACGGATCTGCAGCTGCTCCACGTTCTCGGTGAGGTCGCGGCTCGTCATGCCCTTGTGCACGTGCTCGTGGCCGGCAAGGGCATTGAACTCCTCGATGCGCGCCTTGACGTCGTGGCGCGTCACTCGCTCGCGATCGTTGATCGAGGCCAGGTCGACCTGCTCCAGAACCCGCTCATAGTCGGCGATCACGCCGTCGGGCACCGGGACGCCCAATTCGTCCTGCGCGCGCAGGACGGCGATCCAAAGTCGCCGCTCGGCGACGATCTTGGCTTCGGGCGACCAGATCGCCACCATCTCTGCGCTGGCGTACCGATTGGCCAGGACGTTCGGAATCGTCACGGATACACAGCTTACGACCCGGCTGGGGCAAGCTAGACCGATGCACTTCGTCGGCCTGGACCTCGCGTGGGGTGAACGCAAGCCCACGGGCGTCGCCGTCGTCGACGACGAGGGCAGGCTGCTGCACCTCGGCGTCGCGCAGGACGACACCAGCATCAGGTCGGCGATCGCGCCGTACGTCCAAGGCGACTGTCTGGTGGCCTTCGACGCGCCGCTGGTGGTCAACAACCCCACCGGCCAGCGCCCCAGCGAGGCGGCGCTCAATCGCGACTTCGCGAAGTTCGAGGCGGGCGCGCACCCCACCAACACCGGCAAGCCAGAGTTCGCGAGTACCCCGCGTGCCGCCAGGATTGCGGCGGCACTGGACCTCGACATCGATCCGGGCACGCAGTCGCCACGACGCGCGATTGAGGTCTACCCGCATCCGGCGACGATCGCCCTGTTCCGTCTCGGTCGAACGTTGAAGTACAAGTCGAAGCCCGGCCGTAGCTTCGCTCAGTTGCGCTCCGAACTGCTCAGGCTGATGGATCTGGTGGAGTCGCTGGCCCAGGCGACGCCGCCGTTGCGCGTCACCGACCACGACGGCTGGATCGAGCTGCGGCAGTCGGTGCAGGCCGCCGAGCGTAAGAGCGAGCTGCGCCGAGCCGAGGATCCCGTCGACGCCGTCGTCTGCGCCTACGTCGCACTCTTCGCCACGCGCAGACCCGACGACGTGACGATCTACGGGGACGCCGAGACGGGCGCCACCATCACGCCGACCTTGCCCCCGGATCTGTTCCCGGCACCGCCGGAGCCGACGCCCGGCGCGGTGCGCGACGGCATTGCCGAGTTCGCCGCTCGGCGACCGGGCCTGGTCGGAGCCACCGATCGCTACCTGGAACTGGTCACCACCCTCCTGGACGAGGCGGGCATCAACTACCTCAACGTGACGGGCCGGACCAAGAGCGTGGCGTCGTTCGCGGAGAAGGCCGATCGCAGCGTCGACGGCCAACGCCTCTTCACCGATCCGCTCTCGGAGATCACCGATCAGATCGGTTTGCGGGTCATCACCTTCCTTCGCGACGACGTCACCACCGTCGCCAATTTGTTGGCCGAGGAGATGCAGCTGCTCGACGACCGCGACATGGGTCAGGAGACCGCGCGCGAGGGCAGGTGGGGGTATGCGAGCAGGCATCTTCTGGTCGCGGTGGAAGGCGAGCAGCAGCCGGCGTCCATCCAGGTCCGGACTGTCCTTCAGCATGCGTGGGCGGAATTCGAACACGACATCCGCTACAAGGGGTCCATCCCCGAAGAGGACGCCCCGGATCTGGACCGACGGTTCACGCTCGCGGCGGGACTGCTGGAACTGGCCGACCGCGAGTTCTCCGCGATTCGAGAACGGCTGAAGAGTTCGCCGCCCGCGCAGCGGTCAGAACAGTCCAGCGACCCACGCATCGGCACCCCCGTCCTCGCGACGTATCTCGGCAACCGCTTCCCCGACGCGGGCTGGTCACGTACCGAGCACTACGCCTGGATCTCGGGGCTGCTGCTGGAACTCGGCGTCGACTCACTCGACGAACTCGACGAACTGCTCGGCACGTTCGACACGGCCGCGGTGAACGAGAAGATGGACTACCGCTATCCGGCGGGCGCCGTGCGACGGCTCGACGATGCTCTGCTCGCGAGGTTCGGCGATCGCTATGTGGCCTTGACGGGTAACGAGCACCGGGTCGGTCAGCTGCAGGCCCGACTGGAGAAGCTGCAGTCCTAGGGCACGCGAGCGATCGTGAGCTCGACCGGGTGCGGCAATACCCCCGGGCGCCCGGGCAGAGAGATGTCGCGCAGGTACTCGAGTAGCTGAAGGCGGGCGCCCGGTCCCAGTGCCCGGGAACGGGCCCCGATCAGGAAGTCGAGCACGGCCTCTCCTCGTCCGAGCGGATCGGCGAGTCCATCGGTTGCGTCGAGGTGCCCGACGAGGGTCTCCGATCGAATGGGCAGCCCGCGCCGGTCAAGCTCAGCGCGAACGTCCTCGGCGAACCACGGCTTCTGACCGGCCCACGGACAGAGCATTTCGGTCAGCACGCACAGCGGCTCCAGAGGTGCGGTGGCCGTCAGGAGCAATCCGCCGGGCCGGACCATGCTCAGCGCATTGTCGAGCGCCGCGTTCAGGTCGTCGACGTAGTACAGGGAGTGCACGAAGTGCACCAGATCGGCGGGGTAGCCGGGGTCGTGGTCGGCGAACTCCCCGATCACGACCGTCGGGGTCAATCCTGTTGCGTCGAGCGCGTTGAGCCGTCTGGCAAATCCCGCCGCGGACGGCGCATGAGGCTCCACTCCCGTGTAGCGCACCCGGCGCCCACCCGCGGCGAGCGCGGCCGCCAGCGGAGCATCGACACTTCCGTCGCCGACGCCGACGCCGACCACTCGGACCGGGTCGTGATCGGCGAGCAGCGGCGGCAACTCGCGGGCCAGCCACTCCTGGAGTCGATGGCGCTGATCGCTTGCCGCCTCGTATAGCTCATGGGTAAGGGCATACCGCTCGCTCGACAGCGCCGGGAGAGCCGGGTTTTCCAGGACCTTCGCCCGTAGTCCATCTAGGGGCACGGGCAACCCCAATAATGTCATCAGGCTCCAGTCTTGCCCGGAAATCGCCTCGAAGGACATGGTCAGCGACATCGACACCGTTGCGTAAGAATCGGCAATTGGGATCCGTGGTTGGCTTGCAGGGTGACGCGACCCGATACCGCCCGACGCAGCCTCGACCACTGGAGCGAAGCCGGACGATCGGAGATGGAGGCCTTCTACGCGCTCGCCACGGAGGACTACCGACAGCTCGCCGATGCCCGTAGTTGGGATGACGACCTCGGCGGGCACGCGGTCGACGGTCGCGTCCGATTACTCGACGTGGCGTGTGGCAGCGGTAAGTTCCCCACGGCGCTGCTCGCCAAGGGACTTGCCGCCGATCCCATCGTCGAAGTGGATCTTCTCGATCCCTCTGCGTTCAGCATCGCCGAGGCGCGCAAGGCACTGGTGCCGCCGTTCGTCGCGTCCGGAGAGCACCAGGTCTTTCTGCAGGACTTCTCCGGCACCGGATACGACGTTGCCTGGGCCACCCATGCTCTGTACGCGCTGCCGCCGAATGAGCTGGCCGCCGGCACGGCGAAAATGGTCGAGGCCCTTCGCCCCGGTGGCTTCGGGGTCGTCGCGCAAGCGTCGTCGGTGTCGCATTACCTGACCTTCTATGACGCCTATCGCGCAACGTTCGCGCCGGAGGCCACGCCCTATACCGACGCCGAGGGCGTCGCCTCCGCCCTTCGCGCGGCCGGGGCTCCGATCGAGGTTCAGGTGCTGCAGTACCGAACCGGGACGTCCGATCGACTCGTCGCAGAGGGGTTCCTGCAGCGCTGCGCGTTCGACGACGCCGTGTCCCTTGAGGAGATGGAGAGCGGCGGAGCGCTCGGCGATTACCTGGCCGGGTGTCGGCTACCCGACGGCACGTACGAGTTCCGCCATGAGGCGCACCTGATCACTTGGGAAAGGCCATGATTCACAACCCGCACCTATCTGATTCGACTGCGGCGGGCGACGCCTCCGACGTCGCCGTCGAGTGGGACCGGGGCAACGACCAGTGGTGGGACTGGTACATGTCCCTCGCGGACGGCCCCGTCCCCGATGGCCCGCTCGTCGATCTCCCGGCGCACGATCCTGGCCCGCTCCCTTCCGACGACGAGTTCGCAGCCGAGCTCGCAGAGCCCTACCCGATCACCGCCGCACAGATTCGTCAGTTCCGAGCGGACTCGTTCGTGAAGCTACCCGGCGTGCTGACACCCGGCGCGGTGGAGCGGTTGCGGACGCGGTTGCGCACGCTGCTCGACGAGGCCGTCGATCCCGCCGTTGGATTCCAAAGCCTCGAAATGATGTGGCTGAACGACGATCTGGTCCGTACCGCCGTCTTGTCGCCGCGTATCGGCGGCATCGGCGGCGCCCTTCTCGGGACTGGGCAGGTGCGGCTCTATCACGACAACGCCTTGTCGAAGGAACCCGGCGCGGGGCGCACCCCGTGGCATTACGACGCCCATCACTTTCCGCTCGACTCGCCCGACGTGCTGACGGCGTGGATCCCGTTGCAGCCCACCCCGCGGGACATGGGGCCGTTGGCATTCGCCCGCGGAGCCGATGCCGGAAAGCTGGTCGAAGGACTCGAGTTCGACAAGCACGGCACGTCCTATGACCGCGGAGTGTCCGAAGTCTTTCGCGCGCAGGCGGTTCAGGTCGAGGACGGTCCGTTCGCGGCAGGTGAGGTCAGCTTCCACGGCGCCGCCTGCTTCCATACGGCGGGAGCGAACCGGACGACCTCGGCCCGCATGGTGCTCGCCACGACGTATTTCGCAGACGGCACCAGAGTGGTGCCGAACCCGACCATGGTCAGCGGCGACTGGCGCAAGTTCATCCCGGGAGCCGAGCCAGGCCAGGTGGTGTCCAGCCCTCGCAATCCGCTGCTACTCGCTTGCCGCGCATAGTCTTCCGGTCAGACTCGTCCAGCTCCTCGGGAGTTCACGCCCGCAGTGCGACCCAGTTGCGCGACGTATCGGTCAACGTCGAGACCTCGTCGAGGAAGCGAGCGACGACTGCGGGGTCCTGGGGCCGCTGCCAACCGAACGTCGTCGGCCGCTGCGCCCGGTCATGCCAGAAGTGAGGTGGCCGCGACGCCGGCCGGGTCGCGACGAGCCAGACTGCGGTGTCGCCGCCGTCGGTCGTGTCGCGCAGGATCGGGCCGGTGAACTTCTGGAACGTCGGAAGGGCCTCGGCCACGCCGGGTGTCCTCGCCCAGCCGGGGTGCATGCTCTCGACGTGGACGTCGGTGACTGCGTCATSGTCTTCGCGCAAGCGCTCATCCGCGTCATGGTCTTCGCGCAAGCGCTCATCCGCGTCATGGTCTTCGCGCAAGCGCTCATCCGCGTCATGGTCTTCGCGCAAGCGCTCATCCGCGTCATGGTCTTCGCGCAAGCGCTCATCCGCGTCATGGTCTTCGCGCAAGCGCTCATCCGCGTCATGGTCTTCGCGCAAGCGCTCATCCGCGTCATGGTCTTCGCGCAAGCGCTCATCCGCGTCATCCGTCGTACTCACCTCGGGCCGTCTCCAGGTCGTCGGCGTCGAGGGGCGCGCTGTACATGCCACCGGAAGACACGAATACCACCGATGCACCGCCCGCATTGCGCAGCAGCGGGAGCAGCCGCTCGGTCATCACCTGTGGTCCGAGGACGTGGCAGGCCAGCTGCAGCTCGTGGCCCTGCGGCGTCTCGTCGCGCTCCTTCGGCATGACACCCGCGTTGTGCACCAGCCCGTGCAGCGCGTCGATGCGCCCAGACAGATCGTCGGTCCACGCCCGCACGGCGTCGAGGTCCCCGACATCGCACACCTCGTCGATCACGACCGCGCCGGGAACACGGCCTCGGATCACGCCCGCCGAACGCTTGACCTTGTCCGGGTTGCGGCCGAGCAGGTGCACGGTCGCGCCCAGTTCGGCGAACGACTGCGCCATCGCCTCGCCGAGACCGGCGGTCGCCCCCGTGACGACGACGCGTTTTCCCGCCAACGCGTTGGCGGGCGGATCGGCCGGCCACCAGCGCTTGCGCAGCCCGGACCCGATCTTCGAATAGCCGAGCAGGACGGACCGATCGAGGGCGGCGTCCAGAAATCCAGTGACACCCGTGAGATTCATTCCACCAAAGCTAGCCCGATCCGGGCGCGGCCACACTCAGCCGAACGGCGCGAGCACGTCGATGACGTCGACGAGTGTCGCGCGGGCCGCGGCTCGCGGACCGTCTCCGGCACCGACGAGGGACGCGACGACTGCGCCGTCGACCGCGCACACCAGCGCCGTCATCAACTCGGCGTGCACCGTTCGGCCGCAACGCTCGACCGCTTCGACGACGGCCTGGGTCCGCTGCTTCATGATGCGGCGCTGGACGTCGCGGAGCCCCGGCTGGCGCGCGCAGGCGATGAGGCGCTCGTAGCGGGAGATCAGCTGTTCGGAAACCCGGGTGCCCGGCCCGTCACCCACCAACAGATCTACCAAGACGTCGGCCGTCGATTCGGCTCCGCGCTTGCGGCGCGACAGTGCTGCGACGCGGGTGTCGAGGGTCTCGGCCTCCCGGGTGCCGACGTGTTCCACCGCCCTTTCGACGAGGTCGTCGAGCGACGAGAAGTAGTACGTCGTGGACGCCAGAGGCAGCCCGGCTCGACGGGCGACGGCGCGATGCCGGACTGCGTCGAAGCCACCTTCGCACAGCAGATCGGCGGCCGCGCTGACCAGCGCGTACCGTCGCCTTTCACCCTTGGGGGTGACCGCTGCCGTCACGTCTTGCATGCTGCCAGCAAGGACACGACCGCATGGGGCTTTCGGCCAACTGCAAGGCTCTCCACAGAAAGAGGAATCCGTGGTCACACCCGCGTTGAACCCATCCGACCCATCTGTCCCGCAGGTGCTCGCGCGGCTGCTTCTGGGCGGCGTACTGGTGTTCGCCGGCGTCAGCCATCTGACGTTCGCCCGCGACGCCTTCTACGCTCAGGTGCCGCCCTGGTTGCCACTGAATGCCACCTTCGTCATCGTCGCCTCGGGCGTGGTGGAGATCGGCCTCGGCGCCGCCCTGATGTTCCTGCGACGGTGGCGCGTTCAGCTCGGATGGGTCGTCGCATTGTTCTTCGTTCTCGTCTTTCCCGGCAACATCTCCCAGTTCGTCACGCACAGCTCCGCCTTTGGACTGGACTCCGACGTGTCCCGCGGCGTGCGACTGCTCTTCCAGCCGCTGTTGGTGGTCTGGGCGCTGTGGTGCACCGGCGCATGGTCGGCGTTTCGCCGGCCAGTGGCATGATGGCGCGCATGACAGCCCAGCTGAGCCGTCGCGCCGTTCTGCGACTCGGCGTCGGAGCCGCCGCGGGGGCCGCCGGCGCATACGCACTCGGTTCGACGCTGAGCCGACCGCCCGTGATCCAGCCGCCTGTCGCGATGACGGGAATCGGTGCGCCACTTTCCCCTCCCTTGCCCCCTGCACCGCTGGAACCGGCTCCGACGTATGTGACCGGTTCGTTCATCTCGGCGGCGCGTGGCGGCGTCGCGACCAACTGGGCAATCGCACGACCGCCCAACCAGACCGGCCCGCTGCGGCCGGTGATCGCACTGCACGGCAAGGGTCAGGACGCGGCGGGTGTGATGGCTGGCGGCGTCGAGCAGGGGCTCGGGCAGGCCGTGGCGGCGGGTATCCCGCCCTTCGCCGTCGTCGCCGTCGACGGTGGAGGCAGCTACTGGCACTCTCGAACCTCGGGTGAGGACTCCGGCGCGATGGTCCTCGACGAGCTCATCCCGATGCTCGGCGACCAGGGTTTGGACACGTCGAGAGTGGGCTTCCTCGGCTGGTCCATGGGGGGTTACGGCGCGCTGCTTCTGGGTTCCAGGCTGGGTCCGGCTCGGTCGGCGGCGATCTGCGCGGTCAGTCCGGCCCTCTGGACGTCCTCTGGGTCGACGGCGCCTGGCGCGTTCGATGGCGCAGCCGATTACGCCGACAACAGTGTGTGGGGGCTGCCGAACCTGGCGTCGATTCCCATCAGGATCGACTGTGGCGACAGCGATCCGTTCTATTCAGCCACCAAGCAGTTCATCGCGCAGCTCCCAAGCCCACCGTCCGGTGGCTTCTCCCCCGGCGGGCACGACGGCGCCTTCTGGAGCTCCCAACTTCCAGCCGAAATCGCCTGGATGGCGCCGCTTCTCGTCGCCTGACCGCTTTTAGAGGTTGATGCGACCCTCAGCGGCAGCCAGGCCGATGTCGGTGCGAAAATGACTGCCCGGCAAGCGGATCGCGCCGATGACACCGTATGCGACCTCGCGTGCGGCATTGAGGTCGGCGCCCGTGCCGACGACCGAAAGCACCCGTCCACCCGATGACGTGACGGCACCGTCGTCGCGCCTGGTGGTGCCCGCATGCAGTACGCCCGACGCTTCCGAACCGGTGATGACGTCGCCGACGCGGGGCCGTCCCGGATAGTTCTCGGCGGCCAACACGACGGCTACGGCGGCACCGTCGCTCCACTGCAACGACGGTTGATCGGCCAGTTCGCCGGTGGCGGCGGCGTGCAAAAGCTGCCCCAACGGGCTCTTCAACAACGCCAGAACGGCTTGGGTCTCGGGATCGCCAAAGCGACAGTTGAATTCGACCACGGCGGGTCCACGCGACGTGATCGCCAGCCCGGCGTAGAGCAGACCGGAGAACGGGCAGCCGCGTGTGACGAGTTCGGCGGCAACGGGTTTCACGACCTCGTCGACGATGGACGTGACGACCTCGTCGGGCAGCCAGTCGAGTGGCGCGTAGGCGCCCATCCCTCCGGTGTTGGCCCCGGTGTCTCCGTCGCCGACGCGCTTGAAGTCCTGCGCAGCTAGCAATGGCACCACCGATTCGCCGTCGACGACGCAGAACAGCGACACCTCGGGGCCGTCGAGGAATGACTCGAGCAGCACGGGGTGACCCGAGTCGAGAAGGCTGGCGGCGTGTGCGCGGGCGGCGTCGCGGTCAGCCGTAACCACCACCCCCTTGCCCGCGGCGAGGCCGTCGTCCTTCACGACCCACGCCGGATCGCCCGACGGAGGCCCGAACCGGTCCAGCGCGGCGTCGAGGCGTGCCGGGTTGTCCACGATTTCGCTTCGAGCGGTGCGCACACCCGCCGCATCCATCACGTCCTTGGCGAATGACTTCGCGCCTTCGATGCGGGCGGCATCCCTGGACGGCCCGAAACAGGCAATGCCTGCGCTCCGGACGGCATCGGCAACACCGAGTACCAGCGGCACCTCGGGGCCGATCACGACGAGGTCGGCAGCGAAGCGGGTGGCCAGTTTGACCACCTCGTCACCGGAGGTGATGTCGACGTCGTGCTGCTCGGCGATCGCTGCCGTTCCCGCATTTCCGGGCGCTATGGCCAGCGCGTCGACCTCGGGGTCTCGGCGTAGCGCCAACAGCAGCGCATGTTCACGGGCACCGGATCCGATCACGAGGACGCGCACGGTCAACTACCCTAAACCTTTCCAGGCGGCCATACACTTAACCTCGCAGTGTATGGTCAGCCCGACAACGTGCCACACGTCAGTCGAGGAGGCCGTCACGTGACGACCACGCAAAGCGGTTGCCCCTTCACCCCCGGGAGCGATTCCCCCCGAGTCGCTTCGCTCCTGCCCCCCGGCAGTGATTCCCCCCGAGTCGCTTCGCTCCTGCCCCCCGGGTATGACTTCACCGACCCCGACGTCCTGCTCCGCGGCATCCCGGTCACCGAGTTCGCCGAGCTGCGCAAGACGGCGCCGGTCTGGTGGAACGAGCAGCAGGAGTCGATCTTCGACGACGGCGGCTACTGGGTGATCAGCCGCCACGAGGACATCAAGGCCATCTCGCGCAACGGCGATCTATGGTCGACGAACCGCAAGGGCGCGGTGATGCGCCTGCCGGACGGCGTCACCAGCGATCAGCTGGACCTGACCAAGGCGCTGCTCATCAACCACGACGCTCCCGAGCACACCCGGCTGCGCAAGATCGTGTCGCGGCTGTTCACGCCACGGTCGGTCGCGACGCTCGAGGAGAAACTGGCCGTGGCGGCGCACCAGATCGTGGCCGAGGCCGCCGCGAGGGATGGCGGCAACTTCGTCGACGACGTCGCCACCAGGTTGCCGCTGCTCGCCATCGCCGATCTGATCGGCGTCCCCGAGGCCGACCGCGGGAAGCTGTTCACTTGGACCAACAGCATCATGAACACCGACGACCCCGACTTCGACTCCGATCCGACGGTCGCCAACGCCGAGTTGATGGGCTATGCCTACAACATGGCCGAGGAACGTCGACGCTGCCCGGCCGACGACATCGTCACGCGGCTGATCCAGGCCGACGTGCAGGGGGAAGGCGGTGAGGCTGGAAAGCCGCTGGACGACGTCGAATTCGCGTTCTTCGTCATCCTGCTTGCGGTGGCAGGCAACGAAACCACCCGCAATGCCATCACGCACGGCATGAACGCCTTCTTCGACAACCCCGATCAGTGGGAGCTCTTCAAGAGGGAACGGCCGCCAACGGCGGTCGACGAGATCGTCCGCTGGGCCACTCCGGTGCACTGCTTTCAGCGCACCGCTCTGGCTGATGTGGAGTTCGTCGACGTGACGATCAAGGAAGGCCAGCGGGCGGGCCTCTTCTACAGCTCCGCCAACTTCGACGAGTCGGTCTTCGATCGACCCTTTGAATTCGACATCACCCGAAATCCCAATCCGCACTTGGCCTTCGGCGGCAATGGAGCACACTTCTGCATAGGCGCCAGCCTGGCGCGCATGGAGATCAAGCTGATCTTCGACGAGCTCGCAGACCAGATTCCGGACATCGCCAAAGTCGCCGAGCCACAACGACTTCGCTCCGGGTGGATCAACGGAGTCAAGGAGCTGAGGGTCTCCTACCGGGGCTGACGCGGAGTCCCGGCTACTATTTCCTCCCGTGCGCACCCATGGCTGGTCGGGATCGACGCCCGCGACCGATGACGAGGCGGTCGCGCGAATCCTCAACGCTGCGAGCAGCGCCATCGACGAGCGCGGCGCCGAGTTCAGCATCGCCGACATCGCCCGCACCCTCGGCGTCACGCGTCAGACCGTCTACCGGTACTTTCCGAGCACCGAAGCCCTGCTGGTCGCCGCTGCCGTGCGCGCCGCGGACGACTTCCTCGAGCGGCTCACCGAGCATCTTCGGGGCCGCGACGATCCGGTGGACGCCGTCACCGAGGCCATCGCGACCGCGCTCGAATGGCTGCCCAAGGACAAGCACCTCGGCCTGCTGCTTGCCCCGGGCCGCGCCGATGAGCACACCGCCTCCGTGACGTCCGACGTCGCCTTGCAGTTCGCGAACAGCATGGTGCGACGGTTCGACGTCGACTGGACCAGCCTCGGATTCTCCGAGAACGAACTCGACGAACTCGCCGAGCACCTGCTGCGCATCATCCAGTCGTTCGTCATTGATCCGGGCCGGCCACCGCGGGCAGGCGAGGACCTTCGGAGCTACCTCAGACGGTGGGTCGGCGGCGCGATTTTGCCGATTCGAAGGGACCTCGGCCACACCTAGACTGGTCAGGGTGAGCGCACTGGATGGATTCCGCACGATTTGGTCTCACGCGAACGCCACCTTCGGCCAAGGCACCCCGATTGATGGCTCTCAGTTCGACCAGAGCGACGGGTTGCGCAACCTGCAGGACACCGTGAGGTCGGCGAGGCCGGACGGCGCTTGGACCGGGTCCGCGTCTGACTCGTACGCCGAAGCCAACGGCAAGCACGAGCGAACCCTCGGCGGCATCGCAAGACTCGACAAGCGACTGGCGAGCGAGGTCGACCGCTCCGCCGCGGTGGTGATGGCCGGTCGCCGCGACCTGGAGAACGTCCGGCAGTGGGTGAACGACGCGGCGGCACGGGTCCCGAACACCACCGTCGGCGAACGCATGCTGTACCCGGTGATCAGCAAGGGGTCCAGCGAGATCAAGGACATCCTGACCCGATCACATCGCGACATGTCTGCGATCGCCGGCCGAATCCACGGTCTCAGTGGCGAGTATCAAACCTTGAGCGAGGGAGAGGGCGGCAAGGCAGGCGCGAAGCTCGACAAGTTGCCGAAGACTCCGGACACCACACTGGATCTCGACGACGTCGAGTACCTGGATCCGACTGCCCTGGGACCATCCCACTACGTCGAGATCGGGCCAGGAACGTGGGTACCCGAGAACGACTACCCCGGCGTCGCGCCGAGCCCACCGAAGGCTCCACTGGACTACCGCGACATCGACTATCGAGGACCGTTCAATCCGAATGACTCGAAGACGTGGGGACGCACGGGCTACAAGGAACTCGTGCCTGGCTCCGGCGCCTGGGTGCCCGACCCGAATGCCCCGGGTTTCGCTCAGCATCCACCGGAAGTGCCCGTCGACATGGCGACTGCGCAGATCCTCGATCCGGGGCAGCTGATTCCCTCGGGGATGGTCGAGCTCTACCCCGGCTCACGTGTCGCGATCCCCGATCCGAATCTCGGCGCGCCCCGATAGCTCTGGCTAGCGTCCGCTCACCGCCGCGACGCCGTTGACTAGAAGATCGGCTAGCACTGGCTCGGCCTGGAAATCCGGGTGGACACGTGCGGTGACTCTGATGAAGGTCCGGCCATCGAGGATCGCGGCGTAGAAGTACTCGGCATAGGCGAACCCCGTACTGGTGACCTTGAGCGCAGTGGTTGCCGCACCGTCGATGCTCGGTGCAGCGAGTCGTTCGGCGACACCGTTGGTGATCATTGCGTCGTCATCCACTTCGAACGACATTCGAGTGCAACCCGCAGAGGGCGGGGCGGCCGAAACCACCACCGGGTCATCGACGCTGACGGCGATCAGCTGTTGGTCTGGTCCCACCGCGCCGACCCCCATGGTGTCGGCACCAGCCTGCCCGACGACCGGCTCGAAGAGAGCTCGACACTGACGTGGGTCGACGGTGAACGGCCTGCCGTACGACACCGTGTTCCCCACCTCCTTCGCTTCATCCGCTCGCGTCTTACGGGGCGCGGATGGTGGCGCCGGCATGAACCCAGGAGGAAAGTCATTGCGTACCTTCGCGAGCCGTGCCAGGTCGACGTGAGACGGTGCGCCAGTCGACGAGGTCGAGCGCGGGGCCGTTACCGAGGTCGCATCCTTCGTCTCCGACGTCGCCGAGCACCCCGTCATAGCGAGGCCCGCGGACAACACCAACGGTAGGACGACCCCGCCCCGCAACGCCACCATTGCGCAAGCGTAAGGGCTCTAGACCACGGTCAGTGGCAGTGATTTCCGGTTCTCGAACACCCAGGACGCCCCGCCGGAGAACTTGGTGACCGCGACCTCGCCGAGTTCCTTCGCGGGAATATCGGTTTCGATCACTCGCACCGTCCAGTCGGACTGGGTGCCGGTGGCTTCGGCCCGCAGACGGGGGTCTACCGCTTGGACGATGGCTTGCAGGGGCTTGTCCGCCACCGGCGTCACCAGCGAGATCCAGGCACCGTCTTGGTGAGCGGGCGACGGGTGCACGCGCAGGAACGCGGAGTCGACGTCGACCGACACGTACGCCGCCGGATTCAGCAGCGGGTGCAGTTCGAGGACGCGCAACGCTCCTTCTACACCGCCTGGAAGCTCCAGCGCCTTGTGGATGCGTTCGGCAGCGACGCCCGCGATGCCGATCAATTGCTTCGTGCGGATCGACTCCTCAAGCGCCACATCGTCTTTCGCACGCGCCCGGACTGCAAGGGTAAACGACAGCACCAGGAGATGCATTTGGAGACAGACCTCGTCGGCGATGCGCACCAGGGCCGAATGCGAGAACGCCCCGAAGTCCACGTCGGCCAGCAGGTCACCCGAATAGTTTTCCAGGCCTTCGTCGTTCGGATCAATTGGATCCAGCTCGCACGAGTATGCGTGAGTGGCAGCGACGACGTCCATCGCCGGAATGAAGGGCACGTCCGGATAGGACTCGTCGATGATCACCGTCCACGCGCAGTGGGGAGTTCGGCCGGAAGGTACCCGCGGCGGCCGGTGGATCGGGCGTACCTGAGCCTTGCGGTTGGTGGCCAGGGCGGTGGCGTCGAACGTCGGGTCCTCGATGTCGTGGCACATGCCGTGGACGTAGTCCTCGCCCATCGGCTCGACGTCGAGCAGCGCACCGCAGTGGTCGAGGTGGAACTCGCCGTGCCACCGGTCGTGCACGGTGTAGCGAAAGTCCATGAACTGCGGTGGGGCGCCGATGTCCAGCTGTAGGCCCTTGAACAGAGTGAAGATGTCGACGCCCTCGTACTTCAGCGCCTTCTGCATCCGCTTGGTGTAGAGCGGACTGGACGCCGCCCACTCCTCGATCGCGATCTGCAGCATCTCGTCGCGGCCCCATGCGCTGATGCAGTGGGCCATTCCGGAACGATCGATCAGCTGACCGATCAGCAGCAGCTCGGGGACCAGGATCGCCAACTCGGCACGCGAGAGCGCGGCATACCTACTCGTCATCGAGCGTGCTCCCCGAGTGCATCTTCAACGCGGCGTTGACGTTTGCCTTTCTATCTTCGGACGTGTCCTTCCCACGGCCCTTCTCCGACGCCTTCTTTCGCTGCCCCGCCACCTTCGTCACGACCCCGTCGAGCTTGGAGCCCAGCGGGAAGCCGAGGTAGTGCGTCAGGAAGATCGCCATCTCCTTGAGCTCGTCGACGGTGAACTCTTCGTTGCTCAGCGCCGCGTTCACCTGGATCTCGGCCAGGTCCGAGATGCCGAGTGCCGTCACGCAGGTGAGCGTCATCATCCGTTTGTCGCGCATCGACAGGCCCGGACGGGTCCAGATGGAGCCGAACAGATGGTCGGCCGTCAACGCGAAGTAATCGCCCGGCATGTCGGGCATCTCCCAGCCGTAGACCTCGTTCATCTTGCGGAGGCCCTTCTTGCGCAACTCGTCCATCGGTTACTCCTTCGCCGTTGACGTGGTGTGCGGCACGCCGAGTCCGGCGGCCAAGTTCTTGAGCGCCAGTTCGGCGAGCGGCAGCTCGGTGCGGGTCGCCTCACCCAAGGCCAGAGCGAGGCTCAGATCCTTCTCTCCGAGCCCGCGGGTATGGAGGAAGGTGTCATGCAACCAATGGTCCGGGGCGAGTGTGGTGGTGTCCTCGCGAACCATGATTGCGCCGGGGCCGCCGGTAAGGGCATCGGTGTGGCGGACCACCCGGCCCAGCTGCCCAAGGTCAATGCCCGCTGCTTCGGCGAGCTTCATCGCCTCGCACGCCGCCGTGTAGGAGGTGAACGTCAGCATGTTGCGGGCCAACTTCATCCGCGTTCCAGCGCCGGGCTCACCGGCGTGGATCACCATCGACGCAAACCGCTTGAAGACGGGCTTGATGCGCTCGTAGACCTCACGATCGGCACCGACCATCACCGCGAGTTCACCCTTGTCGGCCGCACCGCCACCGCCACTGACCGGGGCATCGACGACGTGAATGTCCTTGGGCTTCAGTGCCGCCGCCAGTTCGACGGCTGTATCCGGGCTGATCGTCGAATGAATGGCGATGACCGTGCCGGGCTTCGCGTGGGCGGCCAGTTCCTCGATCACCTCACGGACCTGCTGGTCGTTGAGCACGGTGATCGAGATGATGTCCGCGACCGCCACGTCGGCGACATTGTCGGCCAACGAGGCACCCAACTCGGCCAGCGGTGTCATCGCCTCGGTGCGCACGTCGAAGACGGTGAGTCCACCGGGCCATTCGACGAGGCGTTTGGCCATGGGCGCGCCCATGTTGCCGAGTCCGATGTACCCCAGCTTCGCCTGTTCGGTCATGACCGGAATATCTGTCCGCCGTCGACGTTGAAGATCTGTCCGGTGATCCACTTCGCCTGATCGGACAACAGGAACAGACACATGCCGACCAGGTCCTCGGGTTCGCCCATGCGCGACAACGGAATCCCCTTGACGATGTCGGCCACCATCTCCTGCGGCGTCGTCGTCCGGTTTGCCTCGGTGTTGATGGGACCCGGCGCGATCGCGTTGATCCGAATGTTCTGCCCACCGAGTTCGGTGGCCAACTGCTGGGTCAGGCCGTTGATGCCGACCTTCGCCAAACCGTAGAAGTTCGAGTACAACCACGCCGCCGTGGACGATTGATTCACGATCGCCCCGCCGCCGCGCTTGGCCATCTTGCGGTAGACGGCTCGGGTGCACAGCAGCGCGCCGTCCATGTTCACGCTCATGAACTTCTTGTAGTAGTCCCAGTCGACGGAAACCAGGAAGTCCAGCTTCATCCCGCCGAAGATCGCGGCGTTGTTGACCAGGTAGTCGATGCCGCCGAACTCCGAAAGAGTCTGTGCCGCCATCTCCTTCGCGGAGTCGGGAGCACTGACGTCGACCCGCACCGCGAGTGCGTTGCCGCCCTCACCCTTGATGCCGTCGGCGACCTTTTGGGCACCCTCGACGTTGATGTCGGCGACGACGACGGCCGCCCCCTCACGTGACAACGCCTCGGCGTACACCTGCCCGATGCCTCCACCGGCGCCGGTGACGATGGCCACCTTGTCCTTGAACTGGTCTCCGTACATCTTCTTCCTCTCTACCGAGTGGCCACCCATGGCACGCGTTGGGCGAACTTCCGTGTGATAACTGGCCGCTCGACGCTCAATTCGTGGCGGTGGCAATCACCTTGGTCTCGAGGTACTCCTCGAAACCCGCAAGACCCATCTCCCGGCCGATGCCGGACTGCTTGTATCCACCGAACGGCATGTCAGCCGAATACCAGACTCCGCCGTTGACGTTCACGGTGCCGACGCGCAGTCGCGCTGCGACGCCTGCTGCGCGCTCCTCATCCGGGGAGAACACCGTGCCCGACAAGCCAAATGGCGAGTCGTTGGCGATGCGCACCGCGTCGTCGTCACCGTCGTGCGCAATCACCGTGAGGACCGGGCCGAAGATCTCCTCGCGCGCCACCTTGGCGTTGTTGTCGAGCCCGGCGATGACCGTCGGCTCGACGAAGAAACCGGTGTCGCGGTCGGCGGGCCGGCCACCGCCACAAGCGAACGTGCCGCCCTCGGCGATCGCCGAGTCCAGGTAGCCCTGGATGCGATCGCGCTGCAGTGCGGATATCACCGGTCCGCAGATGGTGCCTCCGTCGTTCGGATCGCCTGGCTTGAGGCCCGCCATCGTGCCCGCAGCCGCCTCGACGGCCTCGTCGTATCGGGCTCGCGGCACCACCAGGCGAGTGGTGATCGCGCAGCCCTGTCCGGCGTGCATGGACGCGGTGAACGCCGACATCGAACACGCCCCGGCGAGATCCGCATCGTCGAGCACGAGGAACGCCGACTTGCCGCCCAGCTCCAGGAACACCTTCGTGAGCGTCGCCGCACCGTCGGCCATCACGGCGCGCCCGGTGTTCGTCGACCCGGTGAAGGAGACCATGTCGACGCGGGGGTCCTTCGACAACAGCGCACCCACGGCGTGGTCGCTGGACGTGACGATGTTGACGACACCGGCCGGAATGTCAGTGTGGTCGAGGATCAGTTGACCGAGAACCGCTGCACTCCAGGGAGTGTCGGGTGCTGGCTTGAGCACGATCGTGTTACCCGCTGCCAGCGCGGGGCCCAACTTCGCAAGGTTGATCTGGTTCGGAAAGTTCCACGGCGTAATGGCACCGACGACGCCGACGGCTTCTCGCGCGATCGTCCGGTGCGTCTTGATGCCCATCGGTGCGGCAATACCGAGGTCGGTCGTCCACTGATAGCTCTCGGCAGTGTCCGCGCAGAAGCTCAGATCCTCGATGGGACCCTCCAGCTGCGCCATCGACGTGAGCATCCGCGGGGCGCCCACCTCGGCAATCGCCAACTCCCGCAGTTCTTCCAGGTGGTCGCGCATGGCCTGTTGGAGCTGACGGATGCTGCGTACGCGCAGTTCGACGTTGGTCGACCAGTCGGTCTCGTCGAACGCCTTCCGCGCCGCTCCGATCGCACCGTCCATGTCGGCCGCATCGGCGTCGGCGGCGACACCGAGCACCTCCTCGGTGGCCGGGTTCACCGTCGGGAACGTGCCCCCGCCGCCCGACACCAGCTTGCCGTCGATGAGCAGACGGCTCTCGCGATCACCCAGTAACGCCATCAGGTACTCCCATTCACAATGCTGGACAACTGTCCGACCTAAATCATTCGAACCATAACCTTCGGCAAGTACGCGTGGCAAGGGTGGCCGGATGCGACACGACTAGCTCGGCTGATTTACGCATCACTCGCAGGCTTTTCATCAATCCCGCTTGCCCAGGGCGGCCATGGTCGGATAAGTTGGACATGTGTCCAGTGATGCCGTGGCCGCAGTCACAGGGGATTCCTCTGCCGACGTTGTCGATACGCCACGCAACCGGCGCCAGGAGGAGACCTTCCGCAAGGTCCTCACCGCAGGCCTGGAGATGCTGCGCGAATCCTCGTACACCGACCTCACCGTGCGCGCCGTCGCTGCGCGGGCCAAGGTCGCGCCCGCTACCGCGTATACGTACTTCTCTTCCAAGAACCACCTGATAGCGGAGGTGTACCTCGACCTGTTGAAGCAGGTGCCCTACTTCACCGACGTCAACCAACCGATGCCGCTGCGCGTCGAGCACGTGCTACGCGCCATGGCGCTCACGGTGGCCGACGAGCCCGAGGTCGCAGCGGCGTGCACGACCGCCTTGCTCACGGGTACCGACCCCACCGTGCGCAGGGTGCGCGACCGCATCGGCGGCGAGATCCACCGCCGCATCAGATCCGCGGTCGGCCCGGACGCTGACTCACGCATGGTCGCCGCCCTGGAGATGACGTTCTTCGGCGCACTTGTCAATGCAGGTAGCGGCGTCTTCACCTACCACCAGATCGCCGATCGACTGAGTTACGTGGTCGGCCTCATCTTGGGAGAACGATGAGCTCGGGAGAACGATGACCGTCAACACGTCCGACGTACTGCTCGACCCGTACGACTACGACTTCCACGAGGATCCGTACCCGTACTACAAGCGCCTCCGCGACGAGGCTCCGCTCTATCACAACCCCGAACTCGGCTTCTGGGCCCTGTCCCGACACAAGGATGTCCTGGCGGGCTTTCGCAACAGCACCACGCTGTCCAATCGGGAGGGCGTGTCGCTCGACCCGATCTCGCGAGGCCCGCATGCGTCGAAGACGATGTCGTTCCTCGCCATGGATGATCCCGGCCACCTGCGGCTACGGACGCTGGTGTCGAAGGGCTTCACTCCGCGCCGGATCCGGGAATTGGAACCGCGTGTCACCGAACTCGCGGTCAAGCACCTCGACGCCATGATGGAGCAGGCGGGCTCCGGCACCGTTGACTACGTGGCCGAGTTCGCGGGCAAACTTCCCATGGACGTCATCTCCGAACTCATGGGTGTGCCGGAGGAGGACCGGGACCGGATCCGCGCCATGGCCGACGGGGTGATGCACCGCGAGGACGGCGTCACCGACGTGCCCGCCGAGGCGATCGAGGCGTCGCTCAACCTGATCGTCTACTACCAGGACATGGTGGCCGAGCGACGCAAGAAGCCCGCCGACGATCTGACGACTGCGCTGCTCGAGGCCGAGATCGACGGCGACCGGCTGACCGACGACGAAGTCCTCGGCTTCATGTTCCTGATGGTGATCGCAGGCAACGAGACCACCACCAAACTGCTTGCCAATGCCGCCTTTTGGGGCTACAAGAACCCTGACCAGCTAGCGCCCGTCTACCACGACCTGAGCCGAATTCCGCTATGGGTCGAGGAGACCCTGCGCTATGACACCTCCAGCCAGATCCTGGCCCGGATGGTCTCCGGTGACCTGAACCTGTATGACACCACCATCCCGGATGGCGATGTGGTGTTGCTTCTGCCAGGTTCGGCGCACCGCGACGAGCGTGCCTTCGAGAACCCGGACGACTTCATCGTCGGCCGCGAGATCGGCGCCAAGCTACAGAGTTTCGGCAGCGGCGCCCACTTTTGCCTCGGGGCCCACCTGGCCCGGATGGAAGCCCGCGTGGCGCTGGCCGAACTGTTCACCCGCATTCGCGGATACGAAGTGGACGAGGCCAATTCGGTGCGGGTCCACTCCAGCAACGTCCGCGGCTTCGCCCACCTACCCATGACCGTCCAGTCTCGCTGAAGGCCCGAATACCATGCCCCGTTTCGCCCCGCTCCCCGACCGCAGGCCAGCCATCGTCGCCGGTGCCTCCGCAGGCATCGGTGAGGCTACCGCCATCGAACTCGCTGCCCGTGGCTTTCCCGTCGCACTCGGTGCCCGCCGGGTGGAGAAGCTCGACGATCTCGTTGGCAAGATCCGCGCCGAAGGCGGCGAAGCCGTCGGCTTCCATCTCGACGTCACCGACCCCAACTCGGTGAAGTCGTTCGTGGCCAACGCCGTTGACGCACTCGGCGAGATCGAAGTACTCGTTGCGGGCGCCGGGGACACCTATTTCGGCAAGCTGGCCGAGATCAGCACCGACGACTTCAACTCGCAACTACAGATCCACCTGGTCGGCGCCAATCGGCTGGCCACAGCCGTGCTGCCCGGCATGATCGAGCGGCAGCGCGGCGATCTGATCTTCGTCGGCTCCGACGTCGCGTTGCGTCCGCGTCCCCACATGGGGGCGTACGGCGCCGCGAAGGCGGCATTGGTGGCCATGGTCGCCAACTTCCAGATGGAGCTCGAGGGCACCGGAGTGCGGGCATCGATCGTGCACCCGGGACCGACGAAGACCTCGATGGGGTGGAGCCTTCCCGCCGAGGCGATCGGCCCAGCGCTCGAAGATTGGGCCAAATGGGGCCAGGCTCGCCACGACTACTTCCTGCGCGCCTCGGATCTCGCGCGTGCCATCACGTTCGTGGCCGAGACCCCACGCGGCGGGTTCATCGCGAACATGGAACTCCAGCCAGAAGCGCCCCTGGCCAGCGACCCCTCTGAGCGCCAGAAGCTCGTCCTCAACGAGGAGAACCTGGCCGGCGGCCAGGAGCCAAGCGACACGGGGAGGGACCCAGCATGACGATCACCAAAGAAGTACAACGCGTTTCGGGTGGCGAGGAAGAGTACGGCCACCTCGAGGAGTTCCGCACCGACCCGATCGCCTTGATGCACCGCATCCGCGAGGAGTGCGGGGCTGTCGGCTGGTTTCAACTGGTCGACAAGCAGGTCGTCATGCTGTCCGGGTCGGAGGCCAACGAGTTCTTCTTCCGCTCCAGCGACGCCGAGCTCAACCAGGCCGAGGCCTACCCCTTCATGACACCGATCTTCGGTGAGGGCGTGGTGTTCGACGCCGACCCCGAGCGCCGGGCCGAGATGCTGCACAACACCGCATTGCGCGGCGAGCAGATGAAGGGTCACGCTGCGACCATCGAGAACGAGGTCAAGAAGATCATCGCCGACTGGGGCGACGAGGGTGAGATCGAACTGCTCGACTTCTTCTCCGAGTTGACCATCTACACCTCGACGGCCTGCCTGATCGGATTGAAGTTCCGCGACCAACTCGACAGCCGTTTCGCGCAGTACTATCACGAACTCGAACGCGGCACCGACCCCCTGTGCTACGTCGACCCGTACCTGGACATCGAGAGCTTCCGTATCCGCGATGAGTCTCGCGTGAAACTCGTTGCGCTGGTTCAGGAGATCATGAATGGTCGGGTGGCCGCTCCGCCGGCGAGCAAAGAGGATCGCGACCTTCTGGACGTGCTGGTCTCGATCAAGGACGACGAGGGCAATCCACGCTTCACGGCCAACGAGGTCACGGGCATGTTCATCTCGCTGATGTTCGCGGGACACCACACCAGCTCGGGTACCTCGTCGTGGACGTTGATCGAGTTGCTGCGCAACCCCGAGGTGTACTCGGACGTTCAGCAGGAGCTTGACGAGCTCTACTCCGACGGCCAGGAGGTGAGTTTTCATGCGCTGCGCCAGATTCCGAAGCTCGACAACTCACTGAAGGAAACCCTGCGCCTCCACCCGCCGCTGATCATTCTGATGCGCGTCGCACAGGATGAGTTCGAGGTGGCCGGTTACCCGATCCACAAGGGCCAGATGGTCGCTGCCTCACCGGCGATCAGCAACCGGATCCCCGAGGACTTCCCCCGCCCGGACGACTTCGACCCCGACCGCTATCAGAAACCGCGTCAGGAAGATCTCGTCAATCGCTGGACGTGGATTCCCTTCGGCGCGGGAAAGCACCGCTGTGTCGGCGCGGCGTTCGCCCAGATGCAGATCAAGGCGATCTTCTCGGTCTTGTTGCGCGAGTATGAGTTCGACATGTCCCAGCCCGCGGATAGCTACCAAAACGACCATTCCAAGATGGTCGTTCAGCTGGCTCAGCCGGCGAAGGTTCGCTACCGCAAGCGGGCCAGGTAGGAATCGTCATGGGCTGCTACCGCGTAAAACTCGACGAGGATCTGTGCCAGGGCCACGCGATGTGCGAACTGGAGGCACCTGACGTGTTCGCGGTGCCCAAACGCGGCGTCGTCGCGATCCTTGATGCCGAGCCACCCGACGACATCCGCGAGGACGTCGAACGGGCGATAGAAATGTGTCCTACCCAAGCACTATCCATTGAGACAAAAGGAGACTGACCGTGTCCGATTCAAAGGCGAGTCGCGCCCAACTCGACGACTGGGTCGAGCGGTGGCTGCAGGCCAACAAGGATGGCGAGGCCGCCGGCGACTGGAAGTTGCTGGCCGACTTCTACACCGAAGACGCCACCTACGGCTGGAACATCGGGCCCAAGGAAGACGTGATGTGCATCGGCAGAGAAGAAATAGCCGAAATTGCACTAGGTCTGGAGATGGAGGGCCTGGAGAACTGGGTGTACGAGTACCAGAAGGTGCTCATCGACGAGAAGCAGAACGAGATCGTCGGGTTCTGGAAGCAGGTCGCGAACAAGGGCGACGGCAGCCGGGACGAGATCTACGGCATCGGCGGTTCGTGGTTCCGACTGAACGACGATCTGCTGATCGAGTGGCAGCGCGACTTCTTCGACTTCGGTCACGTGCAGAAGGCGTTCATCAAGCTCATCGAGTCCGGTGACCTGACGCCAACCATGCAGAAGCGCATCGAGCGCAGCGTCGCGGGCGACCAGCTGCCCGGTTACTACCCGCTCGGCGGAGCACCCGTCCCGATCTGGTGACAGTTCCACCAAGCGGTTGCTTGGGGTGGGTGTGACCCACTTAACTAGAGGCTCTAGTCTGGGCTCATCGACTCAAGTGAAAGGCACGTAGCAATGAAGACAAAGGGCGCGCTGATCTGGGAATTCAACCAGCCGTGGTCGATCGAGGAGATCGAAATCGGCGACCCGGTGCAGGACGAGGTCAAGATCCAGATGGAAGCGTCGGGCATGTGCCACTCCGACCACCATCTAGTGACTGGCGACATCCCGATGATGGGGTTTCCGGTGCTGGGCGGCCACGAGGGCGCAGGCATCGTCACCGAGGTCGGACCCGGCGTCGAGGACCTCGAAGTCGGCGATCACGTCGTGCTGTCGTTCATCCCGTCGTGCGGCAGGTGCCCAACGTGTCAGGCGGGGCTGCGCAACCTGTGCGATCTGGGCGCGGGCCTGCTCGGCGGCCTGGCGGTCTCCGACAACACTCACCGCATCACGGCAAAGGGCCAGCCCGTCTTTCCGATGACGCTGCTCGGCACGTTCAGCCCATACATGGTGGTGCACAAGAGTTCCGTGGTGAAGATCGATCCGTCGATCCCGTTCGAGGTCGCCTGCCTGGTGGGCTGCGGCGTGACGACGGGTTACGGCTCGGCCGTCAAGGCCGGTGACATTCGACCCGGCGACGACGTCCTGGTGATCGGCGTCGGCGGTGTCGGCATGTCGGCAGTCCAGGGTGCGGTCAACGCCGGGGCTCGCCACATCTTCGTCATCGAGCCCGTCGAGTGGAAGCGCGACGCGGCACTGAAGTTCGGCGCCACGCATGCCTACCCGGACACGGATGCGGCGTTCGCAGGCATCGCCGAGGCAACCTACGGCCTGATGGCCAAGCAGGTGATCGTCACCGTTGGCGAGCTGAAGGGCGCGGACGTCGACACCTACGTGAACCTCACCTCCAAGGGCGGCACCACGGTGCTCACGGCCATCGGCAGTCTGATGGACACCAACGTCACGCTGAACCTCGCGATGCTGACCCTGATGCAGAAGCGCATCCAGGGCACCATCTTCGGCGGCGGC
Source organism: Mycolicibacterium hodleri (assembly GCF_006439015.1). Classification (GTDB taxonomy): domain Bacteria; phylum Actinomycetota; class Actinomycetes; order Mycobacteriales; family Mycobacteriaceae; genus Mycobacterium; species Mycobacterium hodleri_A. The sequence continues at coordinate 117,477 of NZ_RCZG01000010.1, forward strand.
AATCCGCACTTCGACATTCCTCAGCTGCTGTCGATGTACAAGGCGGGCAAGCTCAACCTCGACGACATGATCACCACGCAGTACAAGCTGGAGCAGATCAACGACGGCTACAAGGACATGCTGGAGGGCCGCAACATCCGCGGCGTCATCCGCTACACCGACGCCGACAGGTAGACGTTCCGACATGTCACAGGAGACGGTCGAGCACTCTCCCGTGCTCGAGGCATCGGAAGCGTCGTGGCGGTGCGTCCAGTCCGGTGACCGCGAAGGCTGGCTGGCCCTGATGACCGACGACGTCGTCATCGAGGATCCAATCGGCGAGTCGGTCACCAATCCGGATGGGAATGGCGTGCGCGGCAAGGAGGCCGTTGCAGCTTTCTACGATGCGAACATCGGGCCGAACCAGCTGACCGTCACCCGCGAAGAGACGTTTCCGTCGAGCTCACCGACCGAGATCGCTTACATCCTGGTGCTGCACACCAAGTTTCCGAACGGCTTCACGGCCAAGGTCCGAGGCGTGTTCACCTATCGTGTCGACGACGCGGGGTTGATCACCAACCTGCGGGGTTACTGGAACATGGACGCCATGGAGTTCGGCCAGGAGGACGGCTGATCGTTGGGGCGGTCGTCGTCGGCGGGTCACGCGGCATCGGCCTCGCGGTCGCCGAACTCCTTGCCGCACAGGGCGTCGGGGTGGTCATCAATGGTCGTGATGCCGATGCAGTCGGCGAGGGTGTCAGGCGGATCGGGGCCGGTGCCGTCGGTTTTTCTGGCTCGCCTTCGGACCCGACGATCGCCAACGCGCTGATCGACTCGTGCGTAGGCGAATTCGGCCGCATCGATGCTCTGATCAACTGCGCCGGAACCGCCGAGCCGGCGGGTTCGTCAATTCTGAATGTGACGTCCGACCAGTTTCGCGACCTGCTGGACGCCCATCTCGGCACCGTGTTCGAGACCTGCCGGGCAGCGGCACCCAAGATGGTCGCTCAAGGCGGGGGTGCGATAGTCAACACCAGCTCGTTTGCCTTTCTCGGCGACTACGGCGGGACCGGCTATCCGGCGGGCAAGGGTGCCGTCAACGGACTGACGCTGGCGATCGCCGCGGAACTGAAATCCGAGGGCGTGCGCGCGAACGTCGTCTGCCCCGGTGCCAAGACGAGGTTGTCGACCGGCCCGGACTACGCGGCCCAGATCGCCGACCTCAATCGGCGCGGGCTGCTCGATGACGTCAGCATGCAGGGGGCGCTTGACGCGGCACCGCCGGAGTACGCCGCCCCTTTATACGCCTATCTGGTCGGCGATGAGGCCAAGGACGTGACGGGGCAGATCTTCATCGCCGCGGGGGGTTTCGTCGGTCGCTTCGCCAGGCCCACGCCGAGCATCATCGCGTATCGCGATCATCACGACTCCCCGCCGTGGTCGAGCGGCGAGCTCGACGGCTTCATCCATCGCTGAGGCCCGCCGAGCCACACCGCGGCCCAACGGCGGTGCACCCCGAACACCCGCCGCAGAGCGACGAAGCGCACCACCGTCGCGACCAGATTCGCGACCACCAGCACCGAGAGTTCGGCTACCTTGCCGATCGTCGGGTCGAAGCGGTGCAGGACGAACAACGAGCCGCTGGTGATCGCCAACCCGAACATGAAGACCAGGAGGCCGTGAAGCTGGTGGCGGCCGGCCCCATCTCGACCGCGGACCCCGAAGGTGAAGGCTCGGTTGGCAGCCGTGTTGGCGACCGCGGTCAAGAGCAGTGCGACGAGGTTCGCGGCCTGCGCGCCCATCGCGGGATGTAGGACCAGGTACAGCAGGGCATAGGCGAGAGTGCTTGCGATGCCGACGATCCCGAAGCGGACCAACTGTCCGACCATGCCCTTGGGGACACCGGGCACCAGCGGCTCGCGACCCAGCGCGGTCTGCAGTTCCCGCAGCGGGAGCGCGCCCGTCGCCAGCGCGCGGCCCACTCGCCAGCAGCCCTTGAGGTCCTCGACCGCGGTGCGCACCACGTCGACGCGGGAATCTGGATCGTCGATCCAGTCGACGGGTACCTCGTGGATCCGCAGACCGGCGCGTTCGGCGATCACCAGCAGCTCGGTGTCGAAGAACCAACCGCTGTCCTCCACCAGCGGCAGGAGCTGCCTGGCCACGTCGGCACGGATGGCCTTGAACCCGCACTGCGCGTCCGAGAATCGTGTACCGAGCGTGCCGCGGAGAATCAAGTTGTAACTGCGCGAGACGAATTCGCGCTTCGGACCGCGAACCACCCGGGACGAAGCGGACAGCCGAGACCCGATCGCGATGTCGGAGTGGCCGGACACCAACGGTGCGACCAGAGGCATCAGTGCCGCGAGATCGGTCGACAGGTCGACGTCCATGTAGGCGACCACCGCGGCGGTCGACGACGCCCAGGCAGCGCGTAGCGCCCCACCGCGCCCCTTGGCGTCCAGGTGGATGACGTCCACGTCCGCGAGCTCGCAGGCGAGCTGCCTCGCAACGGCGAGCGTGCCGTCGGTACTGGCGTTGTCGGCCAACGTGATTCGCGCCGCATAGGGCACCTCCGCGGCCAGGAACCGGTGCAGACGGCGGATACTGCCTGCCAGCTTGCGTTCCTCGTTGTATACCGGGATGACGATGTCGAGGACGTACGGGCGCTGCGCCGAGAACCTCACGGGGCGCGACTGACCACCGGCCGTGGGGGAATTCGCCAGGTCGGCCACGGTGTCCACCGTCGCGGAGCAAGCTGCCACGGATCTGACCCGGCACTGGGAACTTGCTGTGAGCGGAGCTCCCCGTCGCTTCGCTCGCCCCAGGGCGTCGTTCTGGCATGCTCGACCCATGGCCTCCGTGTTCACCATGATCATCAATCGCGAGATCCCAGGTCGATTCGTCTACGAGGACGACGAGGTGGTCGCGTTTCTCACCATCGAACCGATGACGCCGGGGCACACTCTCGTCGTTCCCCGCGCGGAGATCGACAACTGGCAGGGCATTGAGGCCGCGGCCTTCGCGCGGGTGATGGCGGTGTCACAGCGAATTGGAAGAGCCGTGTCCAAGGCGTTCGACACCGAGCGGTCGGGCCTGATCATCGCGGGCCTCGAGGTGCCACACCTGCACGTGCACGTGTTCCCGGCCCGCGACCTCGCCGACTTCGGCTTTGCGAACGTCGACCGCAGCCCCTCGCCGGAGTCATTGGATGATGCGCAGACGAGGATCAAAGCCGCACTGGCCGAAGAGAACTGAAACCCGACCCTCAGCTGACGGGTGCCGCCACGTCGACCTCGGCCGCGGGCACCTCTGCGATCCGCGGCAACTGAACCGTGAAGCGGCACCCCTGGCCCGGCGCCGTGGTGACGCTGACAGTGCCGCCGTGCGCATATACCAGCGAGTCGACGATCGATAGCCCGAGACCGGTGCCGCCGCTGGTCCGCGCCCGCGAGGAGTCGGTGCGGTAGAAGCGCTCGAAGACTCGGTGGGCGTCCTCGCGACTCATGCCGGGACCCTCGTCGCACACCTCGAGGATGGCATTTCCCTTTTCGGTGCCCACCCGAATCGCGATGCTCGCGGATTCCGGGGTGTGTTGCAGTGCGTTCGCCACCAGATTGCCCAGGACTTGCCGCAGCCTTGCCTCGTCACCGAGCACCTCGGGAGTCCCCGGTCCGTCGAACACCTCCATGCCGATGGTGCGCTTCGGGGCGACGGACCTGGCGTCGTGGACGGAGTCGCTGGCCAGCGACAGCAGGTCGACTCGGCGCCGTTCCATCGGACGTTGGGCGTCCAGTCGAGCCAACAGCAGAAGGTCCTCGACGAGCAGACCCATCCGCTGGGCCTCACTCTCGATGCGGCTCATCAGGAGTTCGACGTCGCGCGCGGCGCCCGACCGATAGAGCTCGGCGAAGCCGCGGATCGTCGTGAGCGGCGTGCGGAGTTCGTGGCTGGCGTCGGTGATGAAGCGACGCATCCGATCCTCGGAGGTGCGCGCATGTTCGGCGGACGCCTCCGACGAGGCCACCGCCCGCTGAATCTGCGCGAGCATTCCGTTGAGAGCCGACGACAATCGACCGACCTCGGTGCGCGAGTCACGCTGCGGGACGCGGCGATCAAGTTCACCGGCGGCGATCGCCGCAGCCGTCTGCTCGACCTCGACGAGCGGCCTCAGGCTTCGGTGCACCACCGCGTATCCGACGATTCCGAGCACCAAGAGGACCGCGACACCGATGCCGATCTGCGACCACAGCAGCGCGTCGACCGTCGACGACACGTCGGCGAGGTCTATGGCGACGGTGGTCAGTTCCCCATGAAGCCCGCGCACCGTCATCGCGCGCCACTGCACGGGAGAATTGTCGATGGATCCCACCGTGACGGGCACCGGTCCGACGTCGTTGCTGTCGGGCAGCGCAGGCTCTGCCTGGCGGTCGTTGACCGCCATCCAGATTCGCCCATCGGAATCGATCCCGCGCACGTAGAAGTCCGACGGCGGCCGCGCGGGGTTGGGGTCCTCCATCGGCGTGGTCGGCATCCGGCGTGGCGCCTGGGCCCACCCGCGTGAGGCATCGAGCAACGTCTCGTCGACCCGGTTGATCAGGGAATGCCGCATGATCGACGTGACGGCCACCCCAGAGGCGAGCAGGCCGAGGGCCACCAGGACGAGAGTGGCCGCAACCAGCCCTACCCGGAGTGGGATGCCGCGCGTACGGAGACCAGCCATGCCCCCATTGTGCAAAAAGCGCGGCCGTTGGCTGGCCAACTCACGCATTCGACGCGCTAGCGCGGTTCGCGCAGCACGTACCCCACCCCGCGCAGGGTGTGCAGGAGGCGCTTCTCGCCCGTGTCGACCTTGCGCCGCAGGTAGGACACATAGGACTCGACGACGTTGACGTCACCACCGAAGTCGTAGCGCCAGACGTGGTCGAGGATCTTCGGCTTGGACAGCACCGTGCCCGCGTTGATGATGAAGTACCGCAGCAGGGTGAACTCGGTCGGCGAGAGCGAGACGGGCTCGCCGGCCTTCCACACCTCGTGGGTGTCCTCGTCGAGTTCGATGTCGGCAAACGTCAGGCGGGCGCTGCGGGGTTCTTCGACGCCGCGGCCGGAACGGCGAAGGATGACACGAAGTCGCGCCACCACCTCTTCCAGGCTGAAGGGCTTCGTGACGTAGTCGTCGCCGCCGAGGGTGAGACCGGCGATCTTGTCCTGCAGCGAATCGCGGGCGGTCAGGAACAACGCGGGCGAATCTATGCCGTCGGCACGCAGACGGCGAAGCACCCCGAAGCCGTCCATGCCCGGCATCATCACGTCGAGGATGACGGCATCGGGCCGCACCTCGCGTGCCTTGTCCAGCGCGGCGGGCCCACTGGAGGCGGTGTGCACCTCGAACCCCTGGAACTTCAGACTCACCGAGAGCAACTCGACGATATTGGTTTCGTCGTCGACGACGAGAATTCTCGCTTCGGGGATGAACTCCGGAACTGCAGCCATGGCCATGTAGACAATGTCCTCCCCTTCGCATCCAATGACGCTGCACGGGCACTGTGAGCTTCCTGTGAGTTGGTCTCCGGGTCGCTGATGTGACCCGCGCCATACACTGATTGCCATGAATCTCGGCAAAGCTCTCGTCGACGTCGCCACCGCTCCGGTGCGCATCGGCCTCGCCGTCGCCGACGTCGGCCTCGGCGTCGCCAGCGAGACGCTCAATGTGGTCCAACGCGGACTCAGTGACGGAACGATGCAGGCGAACAGGTCGTCGTTCGCCCAACTGCTTGGGCTCGAGGAAGCCGTCGAACGGGCGAATCGACTGGCCCACCTCATGGACGACGACGCCCCGCTCGGCCGTGCCCTGGCGCCGGACGGACCGATCAACAGGCTGCTGAGGCCCGGCGGCATCGTCGACCAATTGACGACCGAAGGTGGCCTGCTCGACCGCATGACGGCGGAGAACGGGCCCGTTTCACGCGCAGTCGCCCCTGGCGGTCTCATCGATCAAGTCACCTCGGAGGGCGGGCTCATCGACCGCCTGACCACCGACGACGGCGCCGTGTCCAGGGTGATCGCGCCGGGCGGCCTCGCCGATCAGCTGCTGGCCAACGACGGGCTGATCGAACGGGTTCTGCGCGAGGACGGCGTGGCCGACAAGCTGCTCGCCGAAGGTGGGCTGCTCGACACACTCACCGCTGAGAACGGTCCACTGATCAGGCTCGCCGACGTCGCCGACACCCTGAACCGGCTGGCACCCGGGCTCGAGGCGCTGGCACCGACGATCGACGCGCTGTACGACGCCGTCAACACCCTGAGTCAGGTGGTCAATCCTCTGAGTAACATCGCGGGTCGGATCCCGCTGCCGCGCGCCCGCGGGCGCAGACCGGAGCCGCGTCCCGTGCGGTCGCAGCGGCTCGCAGACACCGATGAATGACCCGATACGCTAGGCCCGCACAAGCCTCCTTAGCTCAGTGGTAGAGCAACATACTTGTAATATGTAGGCCATCGGTTCGATCCCGATAGGGGGCTCCAAATCTGGCGACGGCTGTTTGTCGGTGCCAGTTCGTAACATCGCCTACATGAGCCAGTGCCGTGGTTGCGGTTCAGCACTTTCCCGACGCAGCCACAAGGTTTACTGCAGCAACGCATGTCAAGCCTTGGTCCGTCGCGATACTGGTACCAAACAGTGGCTCGAGTCCGGTGAGGCCTGGATCGACGGTCGTCGTGGTCACTACATTCGGCAATATCTGAGCGACGCTCAGTCCGGCTGCTGTGCGATCTGCGGTGGAGCAAGCGTCTGGTTGGACGCGCACCTAGCATTGGTGTTGGACCACGTGGACGGGAACCCGACGAACAACCGACGGGAAAACCTGCGGCTGATCTGTCCGAACTGCGACTCACAGCTTGCGACGTTCAAGAGTCGGAACCGAGGCAATGGCCGCCATTTCCGACGACAGCGATACGCCGACGGGCAGTCGTACTAGGCCCTGAGTAGTGACCGCTCGCGGAGCATCGATGAACCGAGGATGAGCCCATGTCCGAAGCCGGTGTTTGGGTCGCGTGGGGAATTCCGGTCAATCCCGAGAGGAGGCTCCACGAAGTTCGCCCCATTGAGACTCGTCCGGTATCGGTCACACCGCGATCAGGGGGCGGACGATGGCGTCGTCATCGACCGGCTGGTACGGGCCCGGCTTGGGGGCTGGCCTGCCCCCTGGGAACGCGAGTCGCACGATGGTGCGTTGGACCGTGAAGAGCTGGCGCCCGAAGCGGCCGCTGTTGTACGGCAGTCCGTAGCGTTCGCAGATGTCCTTCACCTTCGGCGCGATCTGCGCGTACCGACTGGAGGGCATATCGGGGAAGATGTGATGTTCGACCTGGTAGCCCAGGTTGCCGGAGAGCACGTGGAACAGCGGTGAGCCTTCGATGTTGGCGGCACCCAGCAACTGCCGAAGATAGAAGTGGCCGCGGGTCTCGTCTTCGACCTCCTCCTGGCTGAACGTGTACGTCTGGTCGGGGAAGTGGCCGCAGAAGATGATGGAGTAGGACCAGACGTTGCGAACGATGTTGGCCGTGAAGTTGGCCTTGAAGGTCGACTTGAAGCCCTTCCTCCCGGAAAGCGCCGGGAATGCGATGTAGTCCTTGACGATCTGCCGCCACGCCTTGTGGCCCATCCCGCGCAGTTCGCGACGCACCTGGTCCTTGCTCTTGGTGCCGGCCTTGATCGCCTTGTGGTCCAGGTCGTGGGCCGCGACGCCCCACTCGAAGAACGCGGCGAGAATCAGGTTGTACAACGGTTGGAGCAGATAGATGGGGTGCCACGACATGTGCGGATCGATCCGCATGATCTCGTAGCCAAGGTCTTTGTCCTTGCCGCGGATGTTGGTATAGGTGTGGTGGACATAGTTGTGTGAGTGCTTCCACGCTTCCGGGGTGGACGCACTGTCCCAGTCCCACGAGGCGGAGTTGATGCGGGGATCCTGCATCCAATCCCACTGCCCGTGCATCACGTTGTGCCCGATCTCCATGTTCTCCAATATCTTGGCGATCGAGAGCACAGCGGTGCCAAGGAGCCATGCGGGCTTGTAGCGCGAGCCCAGCAAGATGCCACGCGACAGCAGTGCAAGCTGACGATGCAACGCGATGATGGTTCGGATGTAGTGGGCGTCGCGATCGCCGAGGCTGTCGAATACCTCGTCGTGGATCGCGTCGAATTCTCGTCCGATGGCCTCGATCTGCTCGTCGCTCAGGTGAGCAATCGGGCTCTCGATCATTGACTGGGGCACTGGGTCTCCTAAAGCTCGATCGTGACGTCGCCGTCGGGACTGTTGACACAGGTGCGGATTTCCGTCCCTGCGCGGGTGACGTCGCCGGTACGCAGATCACGTACCGAACCGTCGCTCAGCGTGCCGGTGCAGGTATGGCAGATACCCATTCGGCAACCGTAGGGAAGGGTGGCGCCGGCGTTCTCGCCTGCGTCGAGGATCGCCGTCGACCCGTCACACTCAGCCGTGATTCCGCTTCCAGAAAAGGTGATCGAGCCGCCCTTTCCGGTCACCTCGGCAAGCAACATGTGTTCGAACGACTCCATGTGGAGCCGATCAGCGATCCCGGCCGAGGCGAAGTGCTCCCGCAGCCCGTCGAGCATGGCTCCGGGTCCACACGCGAAGGTTTGGCGTTCCCGCCAGTCCGGACACACGTCATCCAGCGCGTCGGGCTTCAGTCGGCCTGCCTCGCCGGTAACGAGCTGCCTCACGCGGTAGCGATCGTTCCGTTCGGCCAGCGCTGCCAGGTCCGCCGCGAAGATCGCCTCGGATTCCGCACGCGCGGAATGTATGTGAAGCACATCGGGAAAGTCGCCTTGCCGACTCAGGGCACGCAGCATCGCCATCACCGGAGTCACACCGCTACCGGCGGTGAGGAACAGCAGCTTCTGCGGCGTAGGCGACGGCAGCGTGAACTCGCCTTCGACATCGCCGAGCGTGACGATCGAGCCGGCGGCCTGACTACTGTTCAAGAACCGTGAGACGACACCGTCGTCGGTGCGCTTCACGGTGATCGTCACTTGACCATCGGGGCGCGCGGCATCGCTGCTGAGGGAGTAGGCACGCCAGTAGCGCTTTCCCTCGACGTCGAACCCGATTCGGACGTACTGCCCCGGCTGATGCCCCACCCAGCGGAAGCCGGGGGTGATGAAGACGGTGACCGCATCATCGGTTTCGCGATGCACTCGTTCGATTCGGCCGCGCCGCTCCTCGACCGACCACAGAGGGGTGATCAACTCCAGGTAGTCGTCGATGCGTAGCGGCCAGGTGAAGTAACCGAGCCCACGCACCAGAAGCCGGGCCAACCCTGGCAGGGCAACCTGCGTTCCGCGTTCGGGCATGGCCGACCCCTCCGTGAGCAAATGACGACGGTGGGCATCTCCGCCGCGTGGTGTGTGCGCTGGCTCACACGGTACCCATACCGCCGGTCTGACAAACGTCGATCTGCGAGCAAGCGCGAAGAGATCGACGCATTAGTACCACTCCTGTAACGCGACGGGCGCCTGTGACGAAGGAAACTCGTGGGAGCGCTGTGACGAAGTTCGGCTTTCACCGGTGGCCCCGACGGCAATGCGATTCAATGGCTGTCATCCGTCGGGGAAGGAATGACTCAGCGCGTCAAAGGGGCAGTATATGGGAGCCGCAGGGTATGTCGGACGAGTCGGCTCGCTAGCCGTTGCGTTGGGGGTCGGGACCGCGATAGCCACGGGTTACGGTGTCGCCGCAGCCGACGAGATCTCTACCACGTCGTCCCCTTCCAGTTCGGCGAGCTCAACTCCCACAGCCGCGACCGACGATGCGGCCGAGTCCAAATCGACCGCGTCGAACGACAAGTCCGCCGAATCGGGGGAGACCGACGGCACGGTTACTGACGGCGCGGTGGTCAGCGCCCAGACCAACACGGGCTCGTCGGTGGGTAGTACGGCCACCCCGAAGCCGTCCCCCAAGCCCAAGCCGAAGTTGAAGTTGACGTTGAAGTTGACGACCAAGCCGAGGCCGCAGCCCGAAGCCACGGCAACCACGCCTCCGGCTCCCGCCAAGAAGACGAAGTTCAAGAACACCCCTCCGGCGACGTCGACCCCCGAGACGTCGCCCCTGGTCACGAGCTCCTCTACCGCGGCAGGCACGGTGAAGCCGGCAGCCACGGTCGTCACCGCACCACCGAAGGCAGCTCTGGCGACCGCCATGACCCCAATGGTCACGGTCGCAGCCGCCGCGAACACGAAGTCCGCAGCGCGGGTCGCCACCATCGACGTGGCGCCGCCGACTCCGTCACCTGCGGCTGCACAGAATCCGTTGAAAGTCGTCGGCAGCGTGGTGTCCAGCGTCGTCAACTGGGTGCTGAGCCCACTCGCCGGCGCCGGCTCGACCACCCCCGCCCAGCCGCCGCTGGCGTGGTCACTGCTCGCCTTCGCCCGGCGGGAGTTCGAGAACTTCGTCACCGCCGTTACTGGCAACGCCACCGTGACGCCCGCCGCGTCGGTCACCGCCACGAGCCTTTCGCTAGCGGCTGCCACCAGTACCGTCGCAGAAGCCGCGGTCAACGTGCCCAACTTCCCGTTGCCCGGCGCGCAGCTGAGCCCTTCGACGAAGTTCGTGCAGTGGGTGACGGGCAATTATCAGACCGGCAATCCGCTGATCGCCGACACGCTGAAGCGCTTCGACATCACCGGCACCGACGTCGGCGTCATCTGGGACAACGGCATGGTCGACGACCCGTCCACGCCGTACAACGAGCACCAGGTGCTGATGGCCTTCGGCGATACGTTCAGCGGCGCCAACATGACAGGCCTCTGGCGCTTCAACGTTCTGCTCCGTAGTGCCGATACCAATCTGTCCGACGGTATGACCATCCCCAACGGAGAGTGGTTCAACGGCAACATGTTCGGCGGGACTCCGTTGAGCAGCCCGACCACCGCGCGTCAGATCATCCACGCCGACGGCCTACCCGCCGGGGTCACCTTGATCCCGACTGCGGGTATCTCGGTACCGACGCCGGGCACTCGGTTCGGCGTCACCCAGTACGTCAACGTCATGTCGGTGACCAAGTGGGGCGCCGCAGGCTCGTGGACGACGAACTACTCCGCAACCGCCTATTCGGTGGACAACGGCGAGAACTGGACGATAGCGCCCTCGTCGGTCCGCTACAACCAGTTTTGGGGCGGTAACAAGAACTTTCAGCAGGGGGCCTTCGTCCGACCAGGCGACGGGTATGTGTACAGCTACGGCACGCCGAATGGTCGCCACGGCGCTGCGTACGTGTCGCGCGTGGCCGAGAAGGACATCCTCGACGCCAGCAAGTACGAGTACTACAGCGCGGGCTCAGCTGGCGGATGGTTCGGAATCGGCGCCACCCCCGCGGGGTGGTACAAGAACAACCCTGCCGCGGCAACTCCGCTGTTCGGCCAGGATCGCGCAGCGAAAGTCGGCAACCAGGTCAGCGAGATGTCAGTGCAGTACAACGAGCAGCTGGGGAAGTACGTGGTCCTCTACGGCGATCGGTTCAACAACATCGTGATGCGGACGGCCGATACACCGGAGGGGACGTGGTCGCCGGCGACAGTACTGATGGCACAGCAGCCCGGCGGAATCTACGCACCCATGATGCATCCGTGGTCACCGTCCACGCTGGGTACCGGGACCGATCTCTACTGGAACCTGTCGCTGTACTCGCAATACAACGTGATGTTGATGAAGACCGACCTCACCAAGGTCTAGTGACCGGCTGATGTTGCCTTGGAATGTAGTCAGCGCTTCGCTCGTCGCGATCGCACTGTCGATGCCGGCGATCGCCAACGCGGATCCCATTGCACCCCAATCGAACACGTCGTGTTCCGCCGACTTCGCGGGCGCGATGACCTGGCCCACCGGGGACCAGGCGCCGCTGGTCTGCGAAGCAGAGCGGTGGGTACCTGTCGCCGATCCGTATCCGATCAGCGATCGGTGGCTGAGCTACGGACCCGCTATGACGCTGCACGGCGAGGGGCGACGCAATCCGACACTGCTCTCGGGCGACTGGACCGCCACGCCCCTGACGGCAGAAAGCGCTTGCGCCGCAACCCAATTGACCGTAATTTCGGGCAGTCCGACGGTCGGCCCACCGGCCATCGACGAGGGGAAGCCCGGACAGACGCTCGAACTCGCGGTACTGCCGAGTTTGTTCACCATCGAGTTGAGCGGCGATTGCCTCTGGCAGAGGTCGCGTTAGTGTGGCCCGCCCACATCGACACCACCGCCGCCGACGTCGACACCACCGGTAGCTACGTCGACACCTCCGCCGCCAAGATCGACACTGTCACCGCCGCTGATCTGGAATTGATCGACCGGAGCGGCGAAGTCGCTCTCGACCGGTGGGGCGTTCTCGACCGGTGGGGCGATGGAGCAGTTTCCATCGATGACGATCTGGCCCGGCTCGCACGCGATCGTGTCGTCGGCGGCGGCCACCGGTGCGTAGATCGCCGCGGCGACGGCGAGCGCGGCGCCCGCCGTGGTCAGGAGTGCGGTGGTTGATGATCGGGTTACGCGCATGACACGCCTCTTTTCCGTTGCTGAGTAAGACAAAATATCACTCCGAGCTGGTTTTTAACAGAGACGTTAGTTTTGCCCTCCGCGAAGCAGCGGAGCTCGGATTCCGAACGGCCGGCGACGGCATGTCGCAGCAGGGCGACCGCTCACCCGGCCGAACCTAGACTCGAGCCGTGCGTGACGTGCTCGACGAGCTCCTCTCGGTGTGGCGTGCCGGCGACACGGCAGGCCTGGCCTCCGTCGTGCGGACCATGAAGTCCGCACCCCGGGCGCCGGGCGCGGCATTGGTGGTTTCGCCCGATGGCACGGTGGCCGGCTCGGTCTCGGGCGGTTGCGTGGAAGCGGCGGTCTACGAGTTGGCCCGCGAGGTGGTCGAGACGGGGCGGCCGCAGTTGCGGCGCTACGGCATCACCGACGACGATGCCTTCGCCGTCGGCCTGACGTGCGGCGGGATCATCGACATCTTCGCCGAGCCTCTGTCGCGCGCGACGTTCCCACAGCTGGGCGCGGTGGCGGAGGACATTGCCGCGCACCGTCCGACCGCGGTTGCCACGGTGATCTCGCACCCCGACGTCGAGTGGGTTGGGCGTCGGCTCGTCGTCGGCGAGGCCAGCGCCGCGGGTTCACTCGGATCCACCCGCGCCGACGACGCCGTCGCCGACGACGTCCGCGGCCTGTTGGCGGCGGGCCGCACCGCCGTGCTGACGTATGGCCCCGATGGTCAGCGTCAGGGCGAGGGGATGGAGGTCTTCGTCGCCAGTCACGCCCCCCGCCCGCGGATGATCGTCTTCGGCGCCATCGACTTCGCCGCGGCGCTTACCCGCCAGGGCGCCCTGCTCGGTTACCGCGTCACGGTGTGCGATGCCCGCCCCGTCTTCGCGACGCCGACCCGCTTCCCCGCCGCCGACGAGGTCGTCGTCGACTGGCCCGATCGCTACCTCGCCGGCCAGCAGGCTTCGGGTGCCATCGACGCCAGGACCGTGATCTGCGTTCTGACCCACGATCCGAAGTTCGACGTTCCGGTGCTCGCGGTGGCCCTGCGCCTGCCGCGAATCGGCTACGTCGGCGCGATGGGCTCGCGCCAGACGCACCTCGATCGCCTCGACCGACTGCGCGAGGTCGGCCTGACGGACAGCGAGACCAGAAGGCTTTCCAGCCCGATCGGTCTGGACCTCGGCGCCCGCACCCCCGAGGAGACCGCGGTTTCGATCGTCGCCGAGATCATCGCGCGGCGATGGGGCGGCGGAGGCCGTCCGCTCGCCGAAGTGGACACCCGCATCCACCACGATGCCAGCGAGATCGCGGCGGTCATCGGCGTCGACAGCGCCATCGACGTGCGATAACGTCACTCTCTCTTTTTGCTATACACCCTCTCCATGTACGATAACGACACTGCCGGGCAGATGTGATGCCCGCCACTTACCCGCGAAAGTGACCGAGGAGAAATCAACCCGTGAGCGCCATTGAGTCGGACACCCGCTACGTGGGCACACGGGTCGCGCGCGTGGAGGACAACCGACTCCTCACGGGCCGCGGTACCTTCGTCGACGACGTCGCCCGACCAGGGATGGTGCATGCCTGTTTCGTCCGCAGCCCGTTCGCCCACGCCAGGATCAACGGGATCGACGCCGCCGCCGCACTCGCGTTGCCGGGAGTGCACGCCGTCTTCACCGCCGAGGATCTCAACCCCGACGTTCGGGAGGCGTGGCACGCCGTCGCGGGCAAGGACGTCGCCGATACCCCGCGGCCGCCGTTGGCCGAGGGCGACGTGAAGTTCGTCGGCGATCCCGTCGCGCTGGTCATCGCCGACAGCCGTTACGTCGCCGAAGATGCCGCCGACCTGGTGGCCGTCGACTACGAGCAGCTGCCCGCCGTCGCCGACTTCCGCAGGGCCATCGGAGGTTCCAACGCAGGCGGACCCGTGGTCCACGACGCCTACCCGGACAACGTCGCCGGCGGCATGGCAGGCATGCCACCGGACGAGGAGATCTTCTCGTCGGCCGACTGCGTCGTGAGCGAGAACGTCTACCAGCAGACCTACGTTCCCGTGCCCATCGAGACGCGCGGCATGGTCGTGGAGTGGACGGCCACGACCGGCGAGTTGACCATCTGGGCGTCGACGCAGACCCCCCACGAGCTGCGCGCCTTCAGCGCACGGCTCCTCGGCATTCCCGCGCAACACGTCCGGGTGATCATGCGCGACACCGGCGGAGGGTTCGGCCAGAAGGTCGTCCCAATGCGCGAGGACATGTGCATCCTGCTGGCCGCACGCAAGGTGCCCGGCGCTTTGAAGTGGATCGAGGACCGGCGCGAGAACTTGATGTCGGCGGGCCAGTCCCGGCACGTCGACGGCACGGTCCGCATGGCCTTTGACGACGATGGAAGCTTCCTCGCCGTCGACATCGACTTCGCGCAGGACGTGGGGTCGTACCCGACGCCGTACCCGGTCCTCACCACGGCCGCCATCGGTATGTTCTTCCCCGGCCCCTACCGGGTGCCCAAGGCCAGCTTCGCCTACCAGACCGTGTTCTCCAATACCGCTGGGCTGCATGCCTATCGCGGACCCTGGCAGTACGAGACCCTCGCCCGCGAGGTCCTCCTCGACATCGCCGCCCGCAAGATGAACATGGACCCCGTCGAGCTGCGTCGCCGAAACATCCTGCGGGGCGACGAAATGCCGTACGTCAATGCCAACGGCATGCCGTATGACCACGTCGCCCCCGCCGATACGTTCGAGCAGGCCGTCAAAATCCTCGACCACGAGAGCTTCCGCAAGGAGCAGGCAGAGGCACTGGCGCAGGGTCGCTACCTCGGGCTCGGCTTCGCCGCCTACATCGAGCCGACCGCCGCGGCAACCGGCCACCTGGCTACCGAGGGCTGCACCATTCGAATGGAGTCGACCGGCAAGATCAACGTCTACGTGAACGGCGGCTCGTCCGGGAACAGCCTCGAGACCACGGTCGTCCAGCTCACCGCAGACGCGCTCGGCGCCAACATCGAAGACGTGGCCACCATCCAGGGGGACACCGCGGTGACGCCCTACGGTGCGGGTACCCAGGGCAGCCGCAGCGGGCCCATGACGGCGGGTGCGGTCGACGAGGCGGGCACCATGTTGCGGGAGCGGATCGTCGCCATGGCAGCGCACCGGCTCGGTGTCGAATCCGATGAAATCGAGCTGGCCGACTCACGGGCCACCGTGCGCGCCGATCCGGAGAAGTCGATCAGCTTCGCCGACCTGGCGTACCGCGCCTACTACGACCCGCAGCAGCTGCCGCCGGGAACGTCGGCCTCGCTCGAGGCGACGACGCGCTTCACCTCGTCGGCAATGATCCACTGGGCCAACGCAACTCATGCCTGCACCTGCGAGGTGGACGTCGACACCGGCCACGTCACGCTGACGCGCTACATCGTCAGCGAAGACGTCGGCGCGATGATCAACCCCAACGTGGTCGAAGGTCAGATCGCCGGTGGCACGGCCCAGGGCATCGGCGGTGCACTGCTGGAGAACCTGGCCTACGACGACGACGGCAACCCGCTGTCCTCGACGTTCGTCGACTACCTGTTACCGACGGCGACCGAGGTGCCGTCGATCGAGTATGGGCACGTCGAGATCCCGGGTCCGGGCGTCGGCGGGTACAAGGGCGTCGGTGAGGGCGGCGCCATCGGATCTACCCCTGCGGTGATCAACGCCATCAACGATGCACTCGCACCGCTCGGCGTG
The DNA here is from genome assembly GCF_006439015.1 of Mycolicibacterium hodleri. Lineage (GTDB taxonomy): Bacteria > Actinomycetota > Actinomycetes > Mycobacteriales > Mycobacteriaceae > Mycobacterium > Mycobacterium hodleri_A. The sequence goes on from NZ_RCZG01000010.1 coordinate 133,734, forward strand.
ACCGTCACCCGGTTGCCCGCAAGCCCCGCCACCATCGTCGAACTTCTCGAAGGAAGGGGCCACTAGAGGTGGAACTCAACAACGAATTCACGGTCGCGGTGCCCGTGGCGACGACCTGGGCGGTGCTCACCGACGTCGAACGCGTCGCCCGGTGCCTGCCCGGCGCCACCCTACTGACCGTCGATGGGGACGACTTCACCGGAGCGGTGAAGGTCAAGGTCGGCCCAATCACGGTGTCCTACCAGGGCGAGGCTGCCTTCCAGGAGAAGGACGAAGCCGCCCACCGGGTCGTGCTCAAGGCCAACGGCAAGGAGACCCGCGGCAACGGAAGCGCCGCCGCCATCGTCACCGCGCAACTGAAGGACGAGGGTGACGCCACCACCGTGGCCATCAGCACCGACCTGACCATCTCGGGCAAGGCCGCACAGTTCGGCCGCGGAGTTCTCGCAGACGTCTCGAGCAACCTGATCACGCAGTTCGCCACGACCCTGGAGGCCGATCTGCTGGGAAGTTCGGCGCCTGCCGGTGACACCGTCGCGCAACCCGAGGCGCAGACAGCCGCGGGTGACTCGGTCGACCTGCTCAAGGTGGTGGCGCTGCCGATCGCCAAGCGTGCCGCGCCGCTGGTGGCGGCCGCTGCCGCTGCGGCCGCGGTCGGTTTCCTGCTTGGGCGCCGCGGCCGCCGGAAGCCGGATCTTCCGAACACACTGCGGCCCGAAGACATTCAGGCCGCCCTGTTGCGACTGCTGTCGTGAAGGCACTGTCGTGAAGGCGCTGTCGTGAAGGCGCTGTCGTGAAGGCGCTGTCGTGAAGGCGGCGAACTTCGCCTACCACCGGCCCGAGACGGTCGCCGATGCGGTGGCCCTGCTCGGTGAGTACGGCGACGACGCCAAGATCCTCGCGGGCGGGCAGAGCCTCGTCCCGATGCTGGCCATGCGGCTGACGTTCTTCGAGAACCTGATCGACATCTCGCGAGTGGCGGAACTGCAGAGCATCGATCTCGAAGACGACCACGTCCGCATCGGAGCAGCGACCCCCCAGGCGTTCGTAGGAATGGACGACGAAGTGGCGGAATCGGTTCCGCTGCTCTCCATGGCCACTCCACACATCGGCCACTTTCAGATCCGCACCCGCGGCACCCTGGGTGGTTCGATCGCCCACGCCGATCCTGCCGCCGAATACGCCGCGGTGGCCGTCACACTCGATGCCGTGATCGAGGCGACGTCGTCGCGGGGATGCAGACAAATCGCCGCGACGGATTTCTTCACCGGTCTATGGGAGACCGCCCTGGAACCGGACGAGATCCTCACGGCGGTCCGGTTCCCCATATCGTCGGGTCGAAGCGGCTTCGCCGTGCAGGAATTCGCGAGGCGCCATGGCGACTTCGCCATCGCGGGCGCCACCGTTGCCGTCGATCTCGACGACAATGATCACGTGATCCGTTGCGGCATAGGCCTCCTCGGCCTCGGGTCCACTCCAAGACGGGCCGCGGCGGCCGAGAACGCGATTACTGGTAGGCCCGTCACCGACGTCACCCCCGATGAGATCGGCAGGCTGGCGATGTCCGGTCTCGAGGATGTTCCCACCGACCTTCAGGGGTCGGCGTCCTATCGCACCCGGGTCGGCGCCGCGATGGTGGCGCGGGCCTGGACGGAAGCCACGGAGGCGATCCATGCATGAGCTACCCGTCCAGCTGTCGATCAATGGCCGCGATCACGCAGGCACCGTCGAGCCCCGCGTCACCCTCGCCGACTTCTTGCGCGAGAACTGCGGACTGACCGGCACCCACCTCGGGTGCGAACACGGCGCGTGCGGCGCATGCACGGTGCTGTTGGACGGCCAGGCCGTGCGATCGTGCCTGATCTTCGCGGTCCAGGTGGACGGCCGGGAGGTCACCACGGTCGAGGGCATCGCCTCGGCCGACGGAGACCTGTCGCCCATCCAGGCCGCGATGCGCGAATGCCACGGTCTGCAGTGCGGCTTCTGCACACCCGGCTTCATCACGTCCATCACCGCGTTGCTGCGGGACAACCCCACCCCCTCAGAGGAGCAGATCCGCGAAGGGCTGTCGGGCAACTTCTGTCGTTGTACCGGCTATCAGGGCATCGTCAATGCAGTTCACCTCGCAGCGGAGAGAATGCAGGGCTGACCTCAGCCTTCGAGCTTGGCCACGATGGCGGCAATTCGGCGGGCCCTGGTATCCGCGGCCTTGGCGCCCAGCACCGCCGCTACGTGGGCCTTCTGCTGGCTGGGAGCCAGCTTCTGCCACGCCGCCGCCGCCACGGTCGAGGCGTCCAACGACGCCTGAAGATCGGCTGGCAGCGAGACAGTCCGCGGCGCAGTGTCGAGGACCAGTTCGACGTCGATCGCATCCCCGCCGCCGACGCCGGACTCCCTGCGTCGCTCGGCGCTGAAGGGCACCATGAACTTCCCGCCCATCGAGGCGACCGTCGAGGAGTATCGGTACCCGTTCACGGTGACCACGACCGGTGCCCGCTTTCCGCCGCCGAGCGCTTCAATGACGTCGGACGGTACCTCGATGCCCGTGTTGTTGCCGGTCTGGACCATCGTCGTGGAGAATCTCATCAGCTGAGAGTAGAAGTTGACGCATGGACATGGGCTTCATCGGCTTGGGAAACATGGGCTCGGGCATGGCGTCGAATCTGCTCGCCGCCGGGCATCGGGTCACCGCATACAACCGCTCGCAGGACAAGGTCGACGCCCTCGTCGAAGCCGGCGCCCGACCCGCCCGAACCGTCGCCGACGCCTGCGGTGGCGAGGCCGTCATCTCGATGCTGGCCAATGACGCCGCCGTAGAGGCCGTGACGTTCGGCGCGGACGGCATCATCGCGAATCTGCCGAAGGGCGCGGTGCACGTGTCGGCGTCGACGATCAGCGTCGCGCTGGCCGAACGTCTTGCCACCGCCCACACCGAGGCGGAGCAGCGCTTCGTGGCGGCGCCCGTGTTCGGCAGGCCGGAGGCTGCGGAGGCGGCGAAGCTCTTCGTCGTGGCGGCCGGTGATCCCGCGGCGATACGGGATGTTTCGCCGCTGTTCGACGCGATCGGCCAGCGCACCTTCGCCGTCTCCGACGATCCGACCGCGGCCAGCCTCATCAAGCTCAGCGGCAACTTCCTGATCGCCTCGGTCATCGAATCCCTCGGCGAGGCAATGGCACTCGTCGGCAAGGCGGGCGTCGACAAGCAGCAGTATCTCGACATCCTCACCTCGACGCTGTTCGGCGCCCCGGTCTACCAGACCTATGGCGGGCTGATCGCCCGCGACGAGTTCGAACCCGCCGGCTTCGCGGCGACCCTGGGCCTCAAGGACGTCCGACTGGTCCTCGAGGCCGGTGACGAACTGCGGGTGCCGCTGCCGTTGGCGAGCCTGCTGCGCGACCGTTTCCTGACACTGCTGGCCACTGGCGGCGAGCACCTCGACTGGTCGGCGGTCGGGGCACTCTCGGCGTGGGAGGCCGGCGGCAGGAGTCCTGTCGGTTAGTCGACCACTCCGCGCAATCCATCGGCGCCGAAGACGGGTTCGAGCATCGCCGAGTAGTCGGGTCCGCGTCGCACCAGCTGACCACCGTCGACATTGATGACCTGACCGGTGATCCAGCTCGCCGCGTCGCTGAGGAGGAAGACCGCGGCGTTGGCGATGTCGGTGACCTCGCCGACCCTCGGCAGCGGCGTACTGACCCGGTAATCCTCGCTGAGCTCCGGCGAATCGAGCACCATCGCAACCAGTTCGGTCCGAATCAGGCCCGGCCGAATGGAGTTGACCCGCACCCAGGACGCCCCCAGTTCGTCGGCTCCGAGCTGCATGAGGTGGTCGATCGCGGACTTGCTGACGCCATACGCGCCGAACCACCGGTGCGTGTTGCTCGCCGCGACCGACGAGATGCCGATGAACGAGCCGCCGCCACCGCGCACCATCTCCTTCGCGGTGTGCTTGAGCACGTACATGGTGCCGTTGACGTTGAGGTCGACGGTTCGCCGCCACGCCTCGGAGTCGACCTGGGTGATCGGTCCGATCGTCTCGGATCCGCCCGCGCAGTGGACGACGCCGTTCAGCCGGCCGTGCCACGCCGTGGCAGCCTCCACCATGCGGCCCACTTCGTCCTCGTTGGTGACGTCAGCGGGCTCGTAACTCACCGCCCCCGCGCCGTCGCCTGACTGAGCCGTGATCTCGTCCTTGGCAGCGGCAAGGCGGTCGGCGTTGCGACCGACGAGCACCACGTCGCCACCCGCCTCTACGACGGCTGTGGCAACGCCCTTGCCAATGCCACTGCCACCGCCGGTGACGATGATGGTCCGGTCCGCCAACGAAAGCTGCACGATTCGCCCCTCACGAGAAACTAGAACACGTTCTCGTCATCGAACCACACGGTGGACGAGGTGCCACAGCCAACGAGAAGGCCGCTCACAGAAACCGTACGCACGCACCAGAATCTGTCCGGATCGCCGCGTCAAGGCGCGCCAGTCGGCGTATGGTTCTGTCGATGGGCACCCTTCAGATCTCCGCACGACGACTGGTTCTCGCCGGCGGATTCGCAGTCGCGATCGCCGCAGCGCCTGCCATCGCAGCGTTCACCGCACCCTCTGTCGCGCCGTCCTTCGGGGCGTGCGCCGGCGGTGAGACCGAGGACATCTACACCAATGCCTGCACCCCCGACATGGTGCCGAACTCGCCGGAGCCCCAGGGAGGTCTGCCCTCGGTCGACGGGGTTCCATGCACTGGCGCCAACTCGGGCCAGTGCATCGGCCTGTCCGAGGACGCTCCGCAATACGTGGCGCCCAACTCGACCGTCGGCTCCAGCCCGACGGTCACCGGGTCCACCAACTAACCACTTCACGACACGCTTTTCAGGGAACCCGCGGTAACTGCGCAGACTGCGGTCGGCTTCCCTACAATCCACGCATGCCGAACTTCGAGTTCTCTGCACGCCGCTTCGTCGTAGCCGGCGGATTCGCGTTCGCCGTCGCCGTGACCCCGATGGTGGCCGCGTTCACCGCGCCAACGATCGTTTCCGGGACCTTGGCCGATTGTGCCTCCGGCGAGGACACCGATCAGTTCACCGGCTCGTGCGTTCCCTTCGTCGTCCCCAACTCGCCATCGCCGTTCACCACCCCGGCAGGCAACCCTGACATCCCCGAGATCGACGGCATTCCATGCACCGGCCGCGACTCCGGTGCATGCATCGGCTTGGCCGAGGACGCCCCGCAGTACGTACCTCCGACCTCATCCGTCGGGTCGAGTCCAACCGTCACCGGCTCGACAAACTGAATGGAACCTGTGCAGATTCAGTGCACCTTCCCTACAATTCACGCGACGAGCCGTCAATTACCCCGGTGAACGCCGGTAACCACAGAAAGCGTGACCATGGCGCACCTTGAGTTCTCTGCACGACGCATGATCCTTGCCGGCGGATTCGCGCTTGCCGTCGCCGCCGGTCCCGCCGTGGCCGCGGTCACTGTGGCGACCGCCAATGCCGCGCCTGCCGCGTCGTGCCCCGCCGGCGAAGAAGAGGACATGTTCACGGGCTCGTGCCTCCCACACACGGTCCCCAACTCGCCGACGAACAACGGTTACCCCGCGTCGCCGGTCTCGGAATCTCCCAATCAGCTGCCGACGGTCGATGGCGTTCCCTGCACGGGCGCCAACACGGGGAAGTGCATCGGCCTGCAGGAGAATGGGGACAATTTCGTGCAGCCCCCGACGAGCATCAACGGCCAGTAATGGCGATCACGCACTAGGTGGCGCTCCGAGTCGCCTAGAGTTGGTCCATGGCTGCCAAACCAGATCCTGCCGAAATCGGTGACGTCGAGCCTCTGGCCGACAGCACTGCCCGCATGGCCAGGCGAGTCGTAGCCGCCTACGCCACCGACGCCGACGAGTGTCGTGTCTTCTTGTCCATGCTGGGTATCGGCCCGGCGAAGCTCGAGGCGTAGGTGAGCTCAGGAGGAGACCAATCGGTCGACTCCGGTAGCTCCGATTTCGTGGTGGTGGCCAACCGGCTGCCGATCGACATGGAGCGACTCTCCGACGGCACCACGACGTACAAGCGCAGCCCGGGTGGGCTGGTGACCGCGTTGGAGCCGCTATTGCGGCGGCGGCGCGGGGCGTGGATCGGCTGGCCCGGCATCACCGACGGCGACGAGGACCCGATCGTCGAGGACGACCTCGAGATGCGGCCGGTGCGACTGTCGGCCGACGACTTCGCCGACTACTACGAGGGTTTCTCGAACGCGACTCTCTGGCCGCTCTACCACGACGTCATCGTCAAACCGATCTACCACCGGAAATGGTGGGACAGCTATGTCGACGTGAACCGCCGCTTCGCCGAGGCGACGGTGAAGGCGGCAGCGCAGGGCGCCACGGTTTGGATCCAGGACTACCAGTTACAGCTGGTGCCGAAGATGCTGCGCATGCTGCGACCGGACCTCACCATCGGTTTCTTCCTTCACATTCCGTTCCCCCCCGTCGAACTGTTCATGCAGATGCCGTGGCGCACGGAGATCATCGAGGGGCTTCTCGGGGCCGACCTGGTCGGATTCCATCTTCCCGGTGGCGCGCAGAACTTCCTGATCCTGGCGCGGCGGCTCGTCGGCGCCAACACCTCGCGGGCCAGCGTCGGCGTCCGTTCCCGCTTCGGCGAGATCCAGGTCGGCTTCCGCGCGGTCAAGGTCGGCGCCTTCCCGATCTCCATCGATTCCGCGGAACTGGACACCAAGGCGCGCAACCGCGACGTCCGGCAGCGGGCCAAGCAGATTCGCGTCGACCTGGGCAATCCCCGAAAGATTCTTCTCGGTGTCGATCGTCTCGACTACACAAAGGGCATCGACGTTCGGCTCAATGCCTTCTCGGAACTCCTCGACGAGGGCAGGGTCAATCCCGAGGACACCGTGTTGGTGCAGTTGGCAACGCCGAGCCGCGAGCGGGTCGAGAGCTACAGGGTGATGCGCGGGGACATCGAGCGCCAGGTCGGCCACATCAACGGCGAGTACGGCAAGGTGGGACACCCGGTCGTGCACTACCTGCACCAGGCGCTGCCACGTGACGAACTGATCGCGTTCTTCGTCGCCGCCGACGTCATGTTGGTGACGCCGCTGCGCGATGGAATGAACCTGGTCGCCAAGGAGTACGTCGCGTGCCGCAGCGACCTCGGCGGCGCCCTGGTGCTAAGCGAGTTCACCGGCGCCGCAGCCGAACTCCGGCAGGCCTATCTCACCAATCCGCACCACCTCGACGGAGTCAAGGACTCCATCGAGGCGGCATTGACTCAGGTCCCCGAGGACGGGCGGCGACGCATGCGGGCGCTGCGCAGACAGGTGCTGGCCCACGACGTGGACCGCTGGGCCCGCTCGTTCCTCGACGCCCTCGCCGCCACGCGCAGCGACGGTGCTCCTAGATCGGAGTGATGTCGTTGATCCGCCAGTCCTGGCCGACCTTCTCGTAGTCGACCCGTAGGCGGCTGCCGTCGTAGAGCGGTTGCTTCGTCTTGTCGGTGAGTACGCGATTCATGTACACCATCACCGAACCCGAGTCACGATGCGCGTCGAGCATTCCGACGCCGACGACGTTGACTTGGCTGATGATCTGACGTTCCCGCGCCGCGGGGATGACGTTCTTGGTCGTGTCGTCCTCATACTGACGGCGAAAATCCGGCGTCAACAATTTGTACGCGTCGGTCCGACTGCGCTCGATCGTCTGGTAGTCGAACCCGAGGATGATCGGAATCTGTTGCGCCGCAAGCTCGGGCAGCTCGGTCCTGGCCTGCTGTTCGCCGGTGCGCTCGACACGGTTCCAGTACAGATTCCCGCCGACCCCGCCAAGGGCGATGAACCCGGCCGCCAAGAGCACGCCGACGGCCACGACGAACCTCGAGCTCCAGCGACCCATCAGTTGCCCCCATCGGGGTATTTCAAGTCATAACCCGTCATGTGACCGTTGTCGTCCTCGTGCACGATCACCCGCAGCCGGTAGGGCTTCGACGGTGAGTTGACGCCGTCGAGGTTGGTCACGGTCACGCGCACCGACACCAGCACGGATGCGTTGTCCGCCGTGTCGTCGACCTTCTCCAGAGCGGCACCGTTGATCACGGCTTCGGAGCTGGCGTTCGTGTCGCGGAAGATCGCCTTCAGATTCTCGACGTTGTTGCCTTGGCTCATCATGTCGCGCAAGGGACCGCTGATGCCGTTCACGAACCGGTTCACGCTGTCGTCGATGGTGTCCTGCGTGTAGCTGAACATGTTCACCACGGTCTGTGATGCGGTGTCGACGAACTCTTGGTCGCGCGCGTTCGCCGCCGAGGCGTGATGCTGCTGCGTGGAGAGAATCGCGACCACCCCGGCGAGGGCGGCAACCAGCACGGCGGTGATCCCCAGCGCGAGGCCTGCGACCAGCATGCGGTGCGGCTGCCTGCGCGGTGGCGCGAGAGGCTTCACCGGCCGCACATGGGCGACCGACGGCGAGTCGACGACTACCTGGGCAGCGGCCCTCGGAGCATCCGGCGAAGCCGGGCCCGCGGCCCGTGATGCCCGCCGGCGGGCGGCGGCCTTCCTCGCCGATCCCGGTGTCTCACTAGTCGATTCGCCGGAAGTCGTAACTGTCATCGGTCCTCCCGGATCGCTCCTGCCCTCCGACACGTCGATCAATTACGCCTGCCTCGGATCCAACATCAGGTCCACCCACGTCTCCGCGGGACTGACCTTGTCCATGCCACCGGCATAGACGCCCGTTCCCCCTGCGGGGTCGACGAACACACCGGTCTTGGAATCGTACGTGGCGGCAGCCGGTCCACTCGCCTGCGGAGGCGTCGCCTCCGACGGTAGGAGCGGTCCCTGGCCGGGAGGCAGCTCGGCCGGCGGCGGAGCATCAGCCGGCGGCGCGGGCGCACCGGGAGGCGTCCTGGCGTACGGCGGCACGATCTGGTCCGGTGGCGCGTAAAAGGGTAGCGGCGGCGGTGGCCCGTTGTCGTTGGGCGGCACCGGGAGCGGGAACGGTGCGTTCGGCGCCGGTCCAGGTCCTGGCGGAACCCCCGGCGGGAGCTGCACCACCGGCGGTCCTGGGTCGTAGTCCGCGCCCGGCGGGATGTTCGGGAACTTGTTGGGCGGCGTGATGTTCCGGTCGTTGGTGACCGGAGTGCCGTAGGGCACCGGAGGGCCACGCCACGGGTTGCTGCCGATCGGAACGTAGCCGCGGGGATCGCGGCACAACTGAATCGTCGGAGCCCGCTTGCCGGGAAACTCTTGACACGGATAGTTGCGGGCACCGCGCACGACCGCCGGATCACTCTGCGCGGTCTTGCAGTACAGATCCGTGGGCAGGTCGCGCAGCGTGGTGTCGCCCGGCGACCTGATCAACGGGGGCGGGATGAAGCCCGTCGAGCAGGGCGGTGGGTCACCGAGATCGACCTTGAAGTCGAGCTTGCCGCCCTCGTCCGCGGGGAGGCCACCAGCCACGGTCGTCAGCCCGGCCAGCAGCGCCGGAAAGATCACCAGCGCCTGCTCGATCGACTTTCGGTAGATGACGCCGATGCGACCGAAGTTGGCCAGGTTCGCGGCCAGCATCGGGAAGTTGGGGCGAATGCCGTCGAAGGTGGCGTTGGCAGCCTGGGTGGCGCCGGGAACCGTCTCGAGCACGGATCGCAGTTGCGGATCGGCGTTCGCGGCCTCGGCGGTGAACCGCGCGAGACCGTCGGACAGCAGCTTGATGTCGTCACCGCTCTGAATCTGCGAGTCCAGGAACGGTCCGATCTGATCGATCAGCTGGGAGATCTGGCCGTAGTTGTTGTTGGCCTCGTCGATGAGAAGTCGAGACGACTTGATCATGCGGGCCAACTCCGGCCCGGACCCGTTGAACGCCTTGAACGTCTCCCGAAGGAGATCCTGCAGTCGCGTGTCGCCGATGCTGTTGACCAACGACTCGGCCTGAGTCAGCAGAGCGGAGATGTCCTGGCCGACGGCGGTGCGGTCGACCCCGATGTTGGATCCGTCGCGCAGCAACCCCTTCGATGGATCAGCAGGCGGCACCAGGTCGATGTACTGCTCACCGATCGCCGAGACGCTCTTGACGGTCGCCGTGACGTTGTCGGGAACCGGCGTATTGGAGTTGAGCCGCATCGAGGCCACGACGCCGTCGTCGTCCAGACCCACCTGCTCCACTCGGCCGATGGTGACTCCGCGGTAGGTGACGTTCGCATTCTCGTAGAGGCCGCCACCGGCTTTGAAGTTCGCGGTGACGTCATAGGCACCGATGCCGACCACTGCGGGCAGATGAAGATAGAACGCGGAGATGGCCCCGACGCACACGACCGTGACGACGGCGAAGATCGACAGTTGCACTCGTGTAAGGCGATCCAACATCTAGGGTGTGCCCCCGTCGTGCTGAGTTGCCTCGCCCGGCGGAATCTTGAACGGGTCGGCGGCTTGACCGGACAGATTGGACATCGCTCCGGTGAGGAAGTCCGGCGGATTGATGACTTCGGCCATGTGCTTCATGTTCGGGTCCAGGCCCTTTGAGGTGGTGAACACCGACTCACCGGTACGCCGCACCGTCAGGTCGAACGTCACGAAGACGTTCAGGTAGTCACCGCGTACGGCGTTACGCAAGTACTTGTAGTGGAAGGGGAACGTGGGCAGAAACTCGAGATCCTTGATGAAGTCATCGGCATTGTCGTTGAGCGCCTTGATGACCGGATAGAGATCCTTGAAGTCCGCCGCGAAGTCGCCCTTGATGCCTTCGAGCACGCGCGAGCCCACGTTCGCGAAGGTGCGAAGGGCCGTGAAGGCGTCGACGATGTTGTCGCGATTGTCGTTGAGCACCTCCAGTGCCGCAGGCAGCGTGTCCAGCGTGCGCCCGAGACTGTCCTTGCCACGAGCGAGGATGCCCGCGAAGCGGTTCAACCCGTCCAGGGCGGCGACGATGTCGGTCGTCTGCTGGTTCAACGACGTCGTCAGCTCGGCCAGCCGTGGAAGCAGGTCGCCGAACTGTCCCGTCCGGCCGGCCACTGCGTTGTAGAGCTCATCGGTAACGTCCTGTATTGCACCAAGATTGCCCTTGTTGACCACGACGCCCAGCGACGAGAGCACTTCTTCGGTGGTCGGATAGCGGCCGGCTCGCGCCAACGGGATGTTCGAGCCCTCGCGGAGCCTGCCCTGGCCGGCTTCGTCCGCGGGCGGGGCGAGGTCGATGTGTTGCGACCCGAGGAGCGAGGTCTGGGCGACCTTTGCCGTCGCGTTCTCCGGAAGGTCGACGCCCCCGTTCAAGGACACCTTGACGGCGGCGAAGAAGCTGCCGTCTGTCCGCTGGACGGCCTCGATGCCGGACACGCTGCCGACAGTCACGTCGTCGACCATCACCGGGGAGTTCTGCGGCAACGTCGCCACGTCGGGCAGTTCCACCGTGATCGTGTAGGAACCGCTGCCGTGCCCCTCAGTGCCCGGCATATCGAGCGAGTTCAGGCCGCCGAAGGCGCAGCCCGCCAGCAGGACGGCCCCAGAACCGATGGCCACGGCGTTACGCCCCGCGCGCAAAGCCTTGCGTTGCAACGCCTTCATGCTAGCCACCCCCCTGTTCGGCGGGCAACGGCTCACCGGGCGCCGGTCCGGGCAGCGGCCCGGCACCGTCCGGGGATCCGCTGGTCGGCGCGTACCCCTCCGCAGGCGCGCCGACCTGCGACACCTGACCCGGAATCGGGGGCGGCGGCAGAAGGAGGTCGCTGATCCTGCCGTCGGGTCCGATGGTCGGCGGCGTCACGCCGGGTGCCGGTTGCCACTGCAGGTACGGCACTGGCGTCTGCGCCTTGGCCTCGGTCTCCGGTGTGTCGTAGATGATCTGGCCCTTGTACGCCGTGATGCTGTTGATCGGGTGAAACAGGATCGGCGGGTAGTTGACCGCGAGGCGCTTGAACACGGGCCCCATCCGTTGGCGGCAGATCTCGGCCCGCTTGTAGTTGTCGGGTGAGGCGCCGACGTCGAACGTGCCACCACAGATGAACTGCACCGGGTTGGCGAAGTTGGGCAGCGACAACAGGCCGCCGACGGTGCCTTGGGCGGGGTTGTAGATGTTGTAGAAGTTCTGCAGGCCGTTGGGCGTGACGTGCAGGATCTGCTCGATGTCATCGCTGTGCTCGGTAAGCAGGTTGGTGAAGTCGGTGAGCTTGCCGATTTGTCCGATCAACGCCTCGTTGTTCTCGTTGAGGAAGCCCTTGACGTCGGCCAGTGCCTGATTCAGCGTCCCGAGCGTCTGATCGAGATCCTTCGAGCTGTCCGCGAGCACCTGGGACACCGAGGCGACGTGATGGGAGAACTGCACGATCTGCTCGTTGCTGTTCGCCAGAGCATTCACCAGCACCTGCAGGTTGCGTACCGTCCCGAACAGATCGGTGCGCGAATCTCCGAGGCGTCCTGCCGTCTGAGACAGTTCGCGCAGCGCGTTGCGGAACGAGTCGCCGTTGCCGTCGAAGGTGTCGGCGGCCTGGTTCACGACCGCAGCGAGCGGCCCCTGCATGTCGCCCTGCTTCGGGCCGAGGGACGCGCTGAGCTTGGTGAGCTGCTCCTTCACGTCGTCCCATTCGACGGGCACTCCGGTACGGTCCATGCCGATCTGCGCGCCATCGGCCAACGCGGGACCGCTGGTGTACGCGGGGGTGAATTGAATGAATCTGGCCGACACCAGGTTCGGCGAGATGATGATGGCCCGTGCGTCGGCGGGCAGCTTGACGCCGTCATCGACGGTCATCGTGACCTTGACATCGTCGGCGCGAGGCTCGATGGACTTGATGGTGCCGACCGGGACGCCGACCACCCGCACGTCGTCACTCGGGTAGAGGCCGACCGTGGACGGGAAGTACGCAACCACTTCGTGACCCTTGCCCGAGGGCCACACCGTATAGACGCCACCGATCAGCGCTGCCACCAACATGCCGACGACCGCGTCGCGCAGACCTCGATTGCGTGAGCTCGTCGAATTCTCCTTGGTCATGGCGACTTCGGCCTGATGACGGTGCGCTCGGAGATGAATCCGCGGAGATAGTCCGCCAAGCTGTCCGGCAACTTGCCCGGCTGGAAGTAGGTGTCCAGCAACACCTCCGAGAGGCTGGCGGGCGGCAGACCGTAGAGATTGATCTGGAAGCCGGGACCGGAGCCGACCACCTCTCCGAGCGCGGTCGCGTAGGGAGGCAGTCGGCGCAACGCCTCGCCGATGTGATCGCGCCGCTCCAACAGGTTGTCGAGCACGGCGTTCAGCTTTTGCAGGGCCGGTCCGAACTCGCGCTTGTTGTCGGCGACGAATCCCGAGAGTTGTTCGGAGACAGCCTGAATGCCGCCGATCAGATTGCTCAACGCTTGGCGCTTCTCGTCCAGGGCGGCGAACAGCAGATTGCCGTCGGTGATGAGCTGGTTGACCTGACCCGCACGCTGGGCCAACGTGTCGGACACCTTCTTGGCGCGGGCCAGGAGCTGTTCGAGTGCCTCGTCGCGCTTGTTCAGGCTACGCGACAGATCTGTGACACCGTCGAGAGCACCGCGGAGTTGCGGCGTTGCGTCGTGCAATGTTTCGGTCAGCGTGGCCAACGCCTGCTCGAATTTGGGCTTGTCCAGTTCGCTCGCGTTCTGCCCGAGGTCCTGCAACGCGGTGTTGAGGGTGTAGGGAGTCGTCGTGCGGCCCAGGGGGATCATCGTCGTGCTTCCCGCCCCCTTGGGGGTCACGGCGAGCGACTTCTGGCCGAGGACAGTATCGGTCTTGATCGCCACCAGGGACTGGTCGCCGACCCGGACCTTACGGTCGACGGTGAACTTCACCAGGGCCGAATCGCCTGCGAGTTCGACCGAACCGACCTTGCCGACCTTGATACCCGACACGTTGACGTCGTTGCCCGGGGTGATGCCGCCCGCGTCGCTGAAGTACGCCTCGTAGTTCTTGCCCTGGGGCCAGAACGGGAGGCCGCTGTAACCGAAGGACACCAGCACCAGGCATGCCACGATGGCGATACCGAAGATTCCGGTGCGGACGGGATTGCTTTCGCCGGGCCTAGCCATTGTCCGAGCACCTCCCCTTCGAGGGATCGGGCGGACCACCGAACGGGATCAGGATGTCGCTGCCCGCGGGCCCGTTGATCTTCATGCGAATCGAGCAGTAGTAGATGTTGAAGAACGAGCCGTAGGCACCGAGAGCGTTGAGTCGCAGGTAGTTCTCGGCCAGCGGCTCGATCACCTTGTTGACGTCCGCCTTGCGCTCGTCCATCCGCTGCGCGAACGGTCGAATGTTCTCGATGACGCCCTGCACCGGCCGCCGACTGTCCTTCAAGAGGTTGGTCAAGTCATTCGTGGCCGTCGCGAGGGGCGGGATGGCGCCCGCGATCGGGTCGCGGTTCTCCGCCAGGCCGGTGATCAGTTTCTGCAGCTGATCCACGGTGGCGTCGAACTGTGCGCCCTTCTCGTCGACGGTTCCGAGCACCGCGTTGAGATTGTTGATGGTGTCGCCGATCAACTGGTCGCGGGCGGCGAGATCCTGGGTGAACGACGACGTGCTGGCGAGCAGCGTGGACAACGAACCGCCCTGGCCCTGAAGCAATTCGATCACCGCGTTGCTGATCTCGTTGATCTTGTTGCCGTCGAGCCCCTTGAGCACCGGCTTGAGCCCACCCAGCAGCGCATCGAGGTCCAGCGCCGGCTCCGTGTTCTCCTTGGCGATCGTCGCACCAGCCGGTAATTTCCGCAATTCGCCTGGGCCAGAGGTAATTTCGAGATATCGGTCGCCGACCAGGTTCTGGTATCGCACCGCGGCCCTGGTCGAGGTGTACAGCTGATAGCGGCTGTCGACGTCGAACGCAACGTCGACGGTGTTGTCGGGGTTGAGCTCGACGGACTTCACCGAGCCGACCGGCACGCCGGCGATGCGAACGTCCTGGCCGGCCTTGAGCCGCGATGCCTCGGTGAACGTGGCGTGGAAGTCGCTGCCCGCCGCAAAGCGGAATTGACCGAAGACGACCACCAGACCAGCGGCGACCAGCAGCATGGCGACGGTGAAGATGCTGACGTAGATCAGCGTCTTGTCACGCTTCATCAGGGCCCCCACTTCTTCCACGATGGCTCTTCGCGCAGGCGCTCATCGCAGCGCAACCGATTCATCAGAAGTCATCCCGCTCTGCGTACGCACCGTGGAACAGGAACTGCAGCGTCGACGGTGCGTCGAACTGAAGCTCGGTATTCGGTTGGAACGGGACGTAGGCGTTGTCGGTGACCAGGAATGGCGTGTGGTACCACGATCCGCCGTACTGCTTGCTCGGGACATCGGGTAGACCGCGGCAGTTCGGCCCGCCGGAGGCGTTGACGATCGGCAAGCTCTCCGGATACGTGTACGCAGGTGCGCCTGGCAGGAAGTTCGACGCGACGAACAGTCCAGGGCGAATGCCACCGATGATCGGTGCGAACCGGTCGACCGCCACCGAGGTGCCCTTGAGAATGCAGCCGATCTCCGGGGAGTAGTCGCCCGCCACCTTCAGCGGCGCACGCAGCCGCTGAATCGCGGCGATGAAGTCGTCGGCCCCGGGCTGCAGCGTCGCGGTGCCATTGTTGGCCAGGCCGGTGGCCGCCAGGAGGGTGGCGTTCAGGTTGTCCTGCTGGTCGACGATGGTCTTGCTGACGGTCGGAGCATTGTCGAACACCGTCACCAGGTCGGGGGCCGCGTCAGCGTAGATGTTGGCGGCCACGCCGGTCTTCTGAAAGGCCTGTTGCAGAGCGGGCAACTTCGGATTGAACTGCTGCAGATAGTAGTTGAGGCCCGCTAGCGTCGCACCGAGGTCGTCGCCGTTGCCCCGAAGCCCTTCGCCGAGCGCACTCAGCGTGGCGTTGAGATGGATCGGATCGACCTTCTGCAAGGTGTTGGTGAGCGACTCGAAGAGCGTGTTCACCTCCAGCTGCACGTCGTCGGCGCTCACCCTCGTACCGGGTCTCAGCGAGCCCCCGATCGGCTCGTCGGGCTGAAGGAACTCGACCGACTTGGCACCGAAGACCGTGGTGCCCGCGATCCGAACCTTCGCGTTCGACGGAACGAATCGCAGCTGGCTGCTGTCGACGGCGAGCCCCAACTTCGCCTCGCTGCCCGCGTACTCGATGGACTGGACCTTGCCGATCTGGATGCCGCGGTACTTCACCTTGGCGCCGGTCTCCATCACGAGGCCGGCACGCGGAGCCGTCACGGTGATCTGATCGGTGCTGGTGAACGCCGCGGTATACGACAGATAGGTGAAGACGACGGCCACCAATACAGCAGTCGCGAGGATCGCGGCTGCGATCCTCACATGACTGCGCTTGGCGTCACCCATCGACGTTCCCGCCTATCCGGACAGGTTGAAGTTGCCCGACGCACCGTAAGCGGCCAGGGAGATGAACAGGGTGATGGTGACTACCACGATCAGCGAGGTGCGCACCGCCTGACCGACGGCGATGCCGACGCCGACCGGTCCACCGGAGGCGTTGTAGCCGTAGTACGTGTGCACCAGCATGACGGCTATCGACATGACGATGGCCTGCAGGAACGACCACAACAGGTCGGTAGGCACCAGGAACGTGTTGAAGTAGTGGTCGTAGAGGCCCGCCGATTGCCCGTTGATGTAGACGGTCGTGAATCTTGCGGCGAAGAACGCCGCCAACACCGACAGCGAGTACAGCGGGATGATCGCGATCAGGCCGGCGATGATCCGCGTCGACACCAGATAGGACACCGAGTGCACGGCCATCGCCTCGACGGCATCGATCTCCTCGGCGACCCGCATCGCGCCCAGTTGGGCGGTGGTGCCCGCGCCGATGGTCGCCGCCAACGCGATGCCCGCGATCACCGGCGCGACGATTCGGACGTTGAGGAACGCGGAGAGGAAGCCCGTCAGCGCTTCGATGCCGATGTCGCCGAGTGATGAAAAACCCTGCACCGCAATGACTCCGCCGGAGGCCAGCGTCAGGAATGCGGCCACCCCGACCGTTCCGCCGATCATCACCAGGGCCCCTGCACCCATGGTCATCTCGGCGATGAGGCGAATGGTTTCCTTGCGGTAGCGAGTGAGCGCATTGGGGATGTAGCGCACGGACTCGCCGTAGAAGAGTGCCTGCTCCCCCACCACGTCGACGGCCTTGGGCACGCCGCTGAAGAACCGCCGCAGGCGCACTGTCGCGTCGTAGCTCATGACGGCCTCTTCTTCGCGCAAGCGCTCATCAGCGGTCGTCTCTTCTTCGCGCAAGCGCTCATCAGCGCGCCAGCACTCTCACGCCGATCGCCGTCAAGATCACGTTGATCACGAACAGGCAGATGAAGGCGTAGACCACCGTCTCGTTGACGGCGACACCGACCCCCTTGGGGCCGCCCTTGACCGTGAGGCCCCGGTAGCAACCGACGAGCCCGGCCATCAAACCGAACAGCAAGGCCTTGAACATCGCGAGCAGCAACTCACCCAGCCCGGTGAGGATGGTCAGGCCGTTGATGAAGGCGCCGGGATTTACGCCTTGGAGGAAGACCGAGAAGACGTAGCCGCCGCTGATCCCGATCGCACACACGAGACCGTTGAGCAACAGCGCCACCAGGGTGGACGCCAGCACGCGGGGTACGACGAGCCGCTGGATCGGATCGATGCCGAGCACGCGCATCGCGTCGATCTCTTCGCGGATGGTGCGGGCGCCGAGGTCTGCGCAGATCGCCGTCGCACCGGCACCGGCGACGACGAGCACAGTCACCACCGGACCCAGCTGCGTGATGGTTCCGAACGCAGTGCCCGCACCGGACAGATCGGCTGCGCCTAGTTCGCGAAGCAGGATGTTGAGGGTGAAGGCCACCAGCACCGTGAAGGGGATGGCCACCAACAGCGTCGGGATGAGGGAGACACGCGCGATCATCCACGTCTGGTCGAGGAACTCGCGGAACTGAAAGGGCCTGCGGAAGATCTTGACGAACGTGTCCAGAGACATTTCGAAGAATCCGCCAACGGCCCGGGCCGGAGCCGTCAGCTGTTCCTTCAACCTGGACTCCATTCTCTCTGCGGCGGGGGTGAGAGGTGCCTATGGCGAATAATCCGCGACTATGAGCCGCGGCAACCTTTCGAGCCCTTGGTTAAGCGCTGCTCTTAGTGAGCCGGATCATATTAACTAGAACACGTTCGCAGTGTCAAAGAACCGCAAAATCAGTCGTCACAGGCCTATTTATGCACTTCAGGGCAGGTGTGACGCAGATCATTCTGTAACGTGTTCTAGCGCTTTTAGGACTCTGACAATCGAGACTGTCAGTCTCGCGAAGACATCAGCTCGTTGGCAGAGAATCCCCGGTCAACATCCCGGTCAGCAAAGTACTGGCCAAGAGTGTGGCCCAGCTCGCTCGGTGCCCAGGCGTCCGAGTCCGCGGTGAAGTGCGTCTCCGCCACCGGCGCTGCCACGAGAGTCACCGTCGGACCATAGACGATGAACAGCTGACCGTTGACCCGTTCCGAGGCCGGCGAGGAGAGGAACTGCACGAGGGTGACGACGTGCTCGGGTGACAGTCCGTCGATCTGCCCCTTCTCCAGCTGCGGCGCGTCGCCGAAGACGTCTGCGGTCATCGCCGTCCTGGCCCGGGGTGCGATGGCGTTGGCGCGGACGCCGTAACGACCGAGCCCACGGGCCGCAGTCAGGGTGAGCGACGTGATGCCGGCCTTGGCGGCGCCGTAGTTGGCCTGGCCGACCGGCCCGGCGAGGCCCGCCTCGGACGATGTGTTGACGATGCGGCCGTAGACCGTGCCACCGTTGGACTTGGCCTTGTCCCGCCAGTAGGTCGCGGCATTGCGCGTCAGCAGGAAGTGTCCGCGCAGGTGCACCGCGATGACGGCGTCCCAGTCGTCGTCGGTCATGTTGAACAACATCCGGTCGCGGGTGATCCCGGCATTGTTCACCACGATCGACAGTCCGCCGAGGCGGTCGGCCGTGGCGACGAGCTCGTCGGCGGTGCTTCTGGCGCTGATGTCGCCCGCCACGGCGATGCCCTTCGATCCCGCGGCCGAGATCTCGTCGAGCACGTCGGATGCGTCGAGCGCGCCCTGCATGTCGTTCACGACGACCGTCGCGCCGATCCGTGCCAGCCCGATCGCCTCGGCGCGGCCCAATCCTGCAGCCGCCCCGGTCACCACTGCGACCAGTCCGGAGAGATCCGCCGAGTTCGTGTCCGTGCTCAATTTATGAATACCTCTAGTCTCTGCGAAGAAGGGCGGCGCGCGGGCATTCGGCGATCGACTGCTCCGCGAGGCCCTCCTGGTCGGCGGGCACCGGATCGGCCTTGGTCACGGCGTAGTCCTCGTCGTCCAGATCGAACAGGTCCGGGGCGATGCCCACGCAGACCGCGTTGCCTTCACACCGGTCACGATCGACCTCGACTCGCATGAGAACCTCCTCGCCACTCGCGTGCGGATGCCCCGCCCAGCGTCGGCCCAGAATAGCCGCGCCTGGATTCCAAGACTAGAACGTGTTACAACCGGGGAGGCCTACGGGTACCCCCGAGATAGCGAGGACGACGATGCGGATCGGCTACAGCCCCGAGCAAGAGGAATTGCGCCGTGAGTTGCGCTCGTACTTCGCCACACTGATGACACCCGAGCGCGCGGAGGCGCTCAGCGCAGGCGACGGCGGCGAGATGGGTCGCGGCAGCGTGTACCGCGACACCGTCGCGCAGATGGGCAAGGACGGCTGGCTGACCCTGTCGTGGCCCAAGGAGTTCGGCGGCCAGGAGCGCACGCCGATGGACGGGCTGATCTTCAACGACGAGGCGTCCATCGCCAATGTGCCCGTGCCGTTCCTGACGATCAACAGCGTGGCGCCGACGATCATGGCGTTCGGCACCGACGAGCAGAAGAAGTTCTTCCTTCCGAAGATCGCAGCCGGTGAACTGCACTTCTCCATCGGCTACTCCGAACCCGGCGCCGGTACCGACCTCGCCGCTCTACGCACCACCGCGGTGCGTGACGGTGACGACTACGTCGTCAACGGTCAGAAGATGTGGACCAGCCTGATCGCCTACGCGGACTACGTGTGGCTAGCCGTTCGCACCAACCCCGAAGCGAAGAAGCACCGCGGCATCTCGATGCTCATCATGCCGACCACCGCCGAGGGCTTCTCCTGGACGCCCGTGCACACCATGTCCGGCGTCGACACCAGCGCGACCTACTACCAGGACGTCCGGATTCCGACGAGCAACCTGGTCGGCGAGGAGAACGCCGGCTGGAAGCTGGTGACCAATCAGCTGAACCACGAGCGCGTCGCGCTCGTATCCGCGCAGCCGATCTTCGCCGCCCTCGGCGCCGTGCGGGAGTGGGCACAGAACACCAAGGACATGCATGGAAGGCGTCTGATCGACTCGGAGTGGGTGCAGCTCAACCTTGCTCGGGTGCACGCCAAGGGCGAAGTCCTCAAGCTCATCAACTGGGAGCTCGCGTCGGCGACCGACGCCTCACCGTCCCCCGCCGATGCGTCGGCGGCCAAGGTGTACGGCACCGAGATGGCCACGGAGGCCTACCGCCTGCTGATGGAGGTGCTCGGCACCGCCGCCACTCTGCGGGCGGACTCCCCCGGCGCGCTGCTGCGCGGCCGCATCGAACGGATGCACCGGTCGTGTCTCATCCTCACCTTCGGTGGCGGTACCAACGAGATTCAGCGCGACATCATCGGCATGGTCGCCCTCGGCCTGCCCCGAGTGAACCGGTAAGGGAACCAACATGGACTTCACCACCACGGAGGCTGCGAATGACCTTGGTGGCCTTGCGCGCTCAATCGTCGACTCGGTGTGCACGCCCGACCGCCAACGTGAACTGGACAAGCTCGAGGAGCGCTTCGACCGAGACCTGTGGTCCAAGCTGATCGACGCCGACATCCTCTCCACCGCAGCGCCGGAGTCGTTGGGCGGCGGCGGCTTCGGTGTGCTGGAGGAGAGCGCCGTGCTGGTGGCACTGGGCCGCCAGATCGCGGCGGTGCCGTACCTGGAGTCGGTCGTCCTCGCCGCGGGCGCGCTGGCCAGGTTCGGATCCGAGGCGCTGCAACGAGACTGGGCTGCACCGGCGGTGAAGGGCGAGAAGATCCTGACCGTCGCACTCGACGGTGAGATGGGCCAGGGTCCGGTGCAGGCCCAATCGGTTGGAGACGGCTACCGGTTGACCGGTACCAGGGCGCTGGTCGGGTATGGACCGGTCGCCGACGGCTACCTGGTTCCTGCTGAAACCGATTCGGGTACCCACGTGTTCCTCGTCGCCGCGGACGACTCCGGGGTCTCGATCAGTTCGCTCGACACGACGGGGCATGGCAGTGTGGGCCACCTGGAACTCTCGGGAACCGACGTCGATGCCAGCCGCATCGTCGGAGGCGACGAGGTCGTCACGTGGCTAACCACGCGGGGCACGTTGGGCCGCAGCGCCTTTCAACTGGGCGTCCTCGAGCGCGCACTGGAGCTGACCGCGCTGTACGCCAGGGAACGCGAGCAGTTCGACCGCCCCATCGGAAGCTTCCAGGCAGTCGGTCAGCGGCTCGCCGACGGCTACATCGACATCAAGGGCCTGCGGCTGACGCTGACTCAGGCGGCGTGGCGACTGTCCGAGGATCTGCCCGCCGACCTTGAGGTCGGGACTGCCGCCTTCTGGGCGGCCGAGGCAGGCCACCGGGTTGCCCACACCGCCGTGCACGTCCACGGGGGCGTCGGCATCGACATCGACCATCCCGTGCACCGCTACTTCCTCGCCGCCAAGCAGACGGAGTTCGCGGTCGGCGGCGCCACCGGCCAACTGTTGCGCATCGGCCGAGAACTGGCCGAGACACCAGCCTGAGCCAGCGTTTTCGGTGACCGCAGAACGTCGTCCGACCGTCACGGAACTCCTGGCGCCGCTGGTCGACGTCACCGATCGCGGTGTTTACGAAGGCGATTCCTTCGTCTGCTGGCGCGACCACATCAGGGCCGGCGCGCAAGTGGCCGCGGCGTTGAATGCGCGCCTGGATCCGACCAAGCCACCGCACGTCGGCGTGATGCTGGGCAATACCACCTTCTTCTCGACCGTCCTGGTGGCGGCTGGCCTGGCAGGCCTGGTGACGGTCGGCCTCAACCCGACGCGAAGGGGCCAAGCGTTTGCCCGCGACGTGGCACGGGCCGACTGCCAACTGGTGCTGACGGATGACGCGACTGTCCTCGATGGTGGACTTCCCGCCGGTATCGCCTGCATCGACGTCGAATCACCCCAGTGGGCAGCCGAATTGGCACCCCACCGCGAAACGCCCGTGACGTTCGCAGACACCGCCCCCGACGACCTGTACATGCTGATCTTCACCTCGGGAACCAGCGGAGAGCCCAAGGCGGTTCGCGTCACGCACGACAAGGTGGCGTTCCCCGGCACCATGTTGTCCCAACGGTTCGGCCTCGGGCGCGACGACACGTTCTACCTCTCCATGCCGCTGTTCCACTCCAATGCCATCATGGCGGGCTGGTCGGTGGCAGTGGCCGCAGGCGGGTCGATTGCGTTGCGGCGCAAGTTCTCCGCCTCGCAGTTCATCCCCGACATTCGCCGCTTCGGCGCGACCTACGCGAACTACGTCGGCAAGCCGCTTTCCTATGTTCTGGCCACTCCACCCCGGGACGATGACGCCGATAATCCGTTGCGGTTCATGTACGGCAACGAGGGAGCTCCTCGCGACCTGCCGCGCTTCGCCAGCAGGTTCGGCGCCTACGTGGTGGACGGTTTCGGTTCCACGGAGGGCGGCATCGCCATCGCCCGCACGCCCGACTCTCCGGACGGCTCGCTCGGACCGCTGACTGACGAGGTCGCCATCGTCGACGTCGAGACCGGCGAGCCGTGCCCGCCCGGAAAGGTCGGCGAACTGGTGAATCCGCAGGGACGCGGATGGTTTCGCGGCTACTACGGCGATGAGTCCGCCGAGGACGAACGGATGAGCGGCGGCGTCTATCACAGTGGCGATCTCGCGTATCGCGACGAGGCAGGCTACGCCTACTTCGCCGGTCGTCTCGGTGACTGGATGCGCGTCGACGGCGAGAATCTCGGCACCGCACCAATCGAGCGAATACTGCTGAGACACGACGATGTCATCGAAGTCGCGGTATACGGGATCCCTGATCCGGCCGTCGGGGACCGGGTGATGGCCGCCCTCGTGCTGGTGCCCGATACCACATTCGACCCGGCGGCGTTCGCGACCTTCCTTGCCGACCAGCCGGACCTGGGGCCCAAGCAGTGGCCGGCGTTCGTTCGGATCGGCACCGCACTACCCCGCACCGAGACGTTCAAGGTGATCAAGCGGCTCATGTCGGCCGAGGCGCTGGACTGCGCCGACCCAGTGTTCCCCATCCCTCGGTAGCGTGTGGGCATGGGTTATCGCGAAACGGCGCCACCCACCGCCCTGGCGGACCTCGTCGAGACGGCGTGGTCAGCGGACGGTGGTGGTGGTGACCAAGTGCGCGTCCTTCCCGACGGGTGCATGGACCTCATCCGGATGGACGGCCACGTGGTCGTCGCGGGCCCGGACACCTCTGCGCTGACCACTACCCGCGGCCAGCAAGCGATCACAGGCTTGCGGTTTCGGCCAGGAGTGCTTCCGCGACTGCTCGGCGTGCCCGCAGCGGAACTGGTCGACCGACGCGTCCCGCTCGGTGAGCTCCGACAAGCACGCGACCAGACGAGCCTGGCGGTGATCGCCGGCGAACTCGCATCCCGCCCGCATCGAATCGAGACCGCTCCATGGTCCTTGGAAGTGTTGCGGCACATCACGACAACGCTGGCATCGGGTACGCCTGTCGGTCAGGTGGCCCATGACACCGGATGGTCCAGCCGTACCCTACAGCGTCAGTGCCAGGCCGTTTACGGCTACGGACCAGCGATGCTGCGTCGCGTCCTGCGGTTCCGCCGGGCTACCGTACTGCTACGCACAGGCCGGTCGCCCGCCGACGTGGCAGCGGCTGTCGGCTATTCCGATCAACCGCACCTGCACCGGGAGATACGGGCGTTCGCCGATACGACGGTGACGGCGTTGGCCACCGGCTACGGCAGTGGCGCGAACAGGTCCACCGAGGTGCCGTCGGGATCCTGGACCGTCGCATAGCGCTGGCCCCACGGCGCGTCGAACGGCGCTAGTGGTCCGGGATGCCCGGCCGCGGTGAGCCGTTCGAATACCGCGTCCACCTCATCCGATGTGCCGAGGCCGAAGGCGATCGCGACGCGCCCAGGCCCTGTCGGCGGTGTCCACCCCCGGTGCATCCCCGCGATCACCTCCTCGGTGTCGAACGCCAGCTTGTTGCCCCCCGGAAGCGCCACCTCGACGTGCGGGCCATCCGCATCGGGTATCTCGAGGCCGAGCAGACGGTAGAACTTCACGGATCGGGCGACGTCATGCGCCACGATCTCGACGACGACGGATTTCACGGAATCATTCACCCATCGCACGCTAGGCGCCCTCGGCCATCACGTCGTGGACGAATCGGACACATCGGAGAACTAGTCTGACGCGATGGCGATCGATCCTGGTGCTGCACTTCTGACGGGACGCGTGGCAGTGGTGACCGGCGGCGGATCGGGCATCGGACGCGGTATCGCCGAGGGTTTCATGGCCTTCGGAGCGCGCGTGGCGATTTGGGAACGCGACCCGGAGACCTGCGCCAGTGTCGCTGAGGCCGTCGATGGTCTCGGCATCGTCACCGACGTGCGGGAATCCACCGACGTCGATGCGGCGCTGGCTCGAACCGTCGCCGAACTCGGCCCGGTGTCGGTGTTGGTGAACAATGCCGGCGGGGTGTTTGCCTCACCACTGCTCGAGACGTCCGAGAGCGGTTGGGATGCGCTATACCGGGCCAACCTTCGGCACGTCCTACTGTGTACCCAGCGCGTGGCGCGAGTGATGGTCGAGCGACGAATCTCGGGCAGCATCATCAACGTCACGTCGATCGAGGGTGTCCGGGCCGCACCGGGTTACGCCGCTTACGCCGCCGCGAAGGCAGGCGTCGTCAACTACACCAGGACCGCCGCACTCGAGCTGGCTCCGCACGGCATCCGCGTCAATGCCCTTGCGCCCGACTTCACTCTGACCGAGGGGCTGACCGCAATGTCGACCCCCGACTCCCTCGAGCGCGCAGGCCGTATGGTGCCGATGGGCCGCGCGGGTCATGTCGACGAAATGGCAGGCGCAGCAGTATTTTTGGCGTCGGACATGGCGTCCTACGTGACGGGCCAGACCATCCACGTCGATGGCGGCACGGCGGCTGCAGGTGGCTGGTATCCCCACCCAGAGACCGGTGTCTACACCTTGGGCCCTTCCTGACCGGAGCATCCCCGACGAGCAAATGACCGTCAGTCGATGCCATTGGCCGTGGCAACCTCACGGAATTCTTCATGGTCGAATATTGAGTAGATATACCTACCCTGTACAGCGCACCTTTTGGGCTACGCTTCGCTGCGGAATGGACAGCTTTGTCGCTTGCCTTCAGTCGCCACGAGTGAAGTATCCCAATACGAGGAGTTAACACATGAGAACTTCGGCACTCACCGGTGTGGCTGCGGCCGCCACCGCCCTTGCCGTCGTCCTGTCCGGCTGCGGCTCGGACACCAAGACCGCGACGTCGAGTAGCACGAGCACGAGCAAGTCGTCCTCCAGCGAGACGACGACGTCGAAGAAGCCCAAGGTGCCCGAGACCACCCAGGCCCAGGCCGCGGGCCCCAACCCGACCATCGCGGACTACATCAAGGAAAACAACCTCCAGGAGACCGGGATCAAGATGGGTGACCCCAACGCTCCCGCGGTGAACCTGCCCGTGCCGGACGGCTGGCAGCCGTTGAGCCCGGAGGAAGCGCCCCCCTACGCCTACGGCGCCATCGTCTACACCGGCCCGGAGTTCGAGAACGATCCGCCGAACATCGTCGCGCTGATGTCGAAGCTGTCGGGCAACGTCGACCCCCAACAGATCATCGACCTCGCCCCCGGTGAGCTCAACAACCTGCCGGACTACCAGCCCGGAAACGAGGGCGAGACCAGCACCCTTGGCGACTACCCGGCCTACGTGCTCGGCGGCACCTACACCCGTGACGGCGCAACACGTTTCATCGCCCAGAAGACCGTCGTGATCCCGGCCGCCGACGGGCTGTACGTGCTGCAGCTCAACGTCGACGGCCCCGACGCCGCGGGTGACGTCCTCGGCGCAGCCACCGACAAGATCGACAGCGACACCACCATCGGCTGACGCCGCCGACCGGCGTCCTAGCCTCGAATGCCGTCGAGGCGACGGGTGGCGTCCTCGAAACCCGACACCAGCTCACCGACGATGTCGGCGACGGGCCGAATCTCGTTCATCCGTCCGACGATCTGGCCGACGGGCATCGCTACAGTCGTCGGATCCGTTGACTCGCTCATCCGCTGGTGCGCTTCGCTCACGAGGATGTTCTGCAGCGGCATCGGCAGCGGCTCGGGAGCACCGTCCGCGTCCCAGGCGTCGGTCCAGCGGCTCTTGAGTAGGCGCGCGGGCTTGCCGGTGTAGATGCGACGGCGGACGGTTTCACTGGAGGTCGCCGCCAGCATGGCTTCCTGGATCACCGAACGCCCGGACGGAAGACGTTCGCCGAGATCGTATTCGGCTGCCGTGAGGAAGGCCGAGCCCATCCAGACGCCCTGAGCGCCGAGCGCCAGCGCCGCTGCCACCTGCCGTCCTGAGCCGATGCCCCCCGCGGCCAGTACCGCGGCCCTACCGTCCAGCGCATCAACGACTTCGGGTACCAGCACCATCGAGGCGATCTCGCCCGTGTGGCCACCGGCCTCGTGGCCCTGGGCGATGACGATGTCGACGCCGATGTCGAGGTGCCGCAGCGCGTGCTTGGCGCTACCCGCCAGTGCGGCCACCGGCACGCCCGCGGCGTGCACCTGGTCGATGACGTCCTTCGGAGGTGAGCCAAGAGCGTTGGCGATCAACTTGATCGGGTGCTTGAGCGCCACCTCAACATGGCTCCGGGCCACCGAATGCAGCCAGCCAAGAACACCTTCAGACTTTTCCTCGTCATCCGACAGGGGCGGCACCCCCAGATCGGCGAGCGTCTTGTCGACGAAGTCGCGCATGTCCTGCGGGATCAACTTGTTGATGTCGACGCTACTGCCCTCGGTGGGCACCTTGGCGGGCATCACGATGTCGACGCCGTAGGGCTTCCCGTCGGTGTTGGCGTCCATCCACTGCAGCACGCGCTCGAGGTCGTCGGCGTCGTTGAACCGCACGCAGCCCAGCACCCCGAGCCCACCGGCGCGGGTCACAGCAGCGGCCACCTTCTCCGATGGGGTGAAGACGAAGATCGGGTATTCGATGCCGAAGCGATCACACAGTTCAGTCTTCATCAAGCTTGCACCCCAGCGTGTTTGGCGTGGACCTGGTCGGCGGGTCGCTCCTCGGTCTGATCCTTGGCCCAGCGGTAGTCGGGCTTGCCTGCGGGTGACCGCCTCACCTCGTCGACGTACCACAGACTGCGCGGTACCTTGTAGCCCGCGATCTCGGTGCGCACGAACGCGTCGAGCTCGGCCAGCGTCGGACGTGAGCCCTCGCGAGGATGCACGACGGCCGCTACGTGCTGGCCGAAGCGCGGATCGGGCACGCCGACCACCAGCGCATCGAAGACGTCGGGGTGGCCCTTCAGCGCGGCTTCGACCTCTTCGGGATAGATCTTCTCGCCACCGCTGTTGATCGACACCGAGCCGCGGCCGAGCATCGTGACGCTACCGTCCTCCTCGACCTGGGCGTAGTCGCCGGGGATCGCGTATCGGACACCCTTGATGGTCTGGAACGTCTCGGCCGTCTTCTTCTCGTCCTTGAAGTAGCCGACGGGGATGTGACCGCGCTTCGCGATGATGCCGCGCACGCCAGAACCTGGCACCACCGGGTTGCCCTCCTCGTCGAGCACCACGGTGTTGGTGTCGATAGTGACGCGTGGACCGCCAGTATGGGACTGCCCCTTCGCCACGATGCTGGTGCCACCGAAACCCGTCTCCGACGAGCCGATCGAGTCGGTGATGATGCGGTCGGGCAGCAGTTCGAGGAACTTCTCCTTCAGGCTGGTCGAGAACAGCGCGGCGGTGCTGGCGAGCAGGAAGAGCGAGCTGAGGTCGTAGGTGTTGCCCTCGTCCTGGTGGGCGAGCAATGCGTCGAGCAGCGGCCTGGCCATTGCGTCGCCGGTGAAGAACAGCAGGTTCACCTCGTGCTCGTGGATCATTCGCCAGACCTCATCGGCGTTGAACTCCGGCGCGAGCACCACCGTCTGGCCGGAGAACAGCGACATCCACGTCGCCGACTGGGTGGCGCCGTGGATCATCGGCGGGATCGGGAGCCGGATCATCGGCGGGTTCTCCGCGGCCGCCTTGGATAGGTCGTATTCGTCGGCGATGGGTTCACCCGTCGCGAAGTCGGTGCCGCCGAACAACACTCGGTAGATGTCCTCATGGCGCCACATCACACCCTTGGGAAAGCCCGTGGTGCCGCCGGTGTAGAGCAGGTAGATGTCGTCGGCGCTGCGCGGCCCGAAGTCACGCTCTGGCGAGCCCTGCGCGATGGCGGAGTAGAACTCGACGCCACCGTACCGCTCGAAGTCGTCGTCGCTTCCGTCTTCGACGACCAGGATGGTCGCGACCTTCGGCGTCTCCGGCAGCACGTTGGCGACTCGGTCGGCGTAGCGCCGCTCGTGCACCAGCGCCACCATGTCCGAGTTGTCGAAGAGGTATTTGAGCTCGCCCTCCACGTAGCGGAAGTTGACGTTCACCAGAATGGCGCCAGCCTTCACGATGCCGAGCATCGCGATGACGATCTCGATGCGGTTGCGGCAGTACAGACCGACCTTGTCGTCCTTCTTCACCCCCTGACCGATCAGGTAGTGCGCGAGTCGGTTGGCCTTCTCCTCCAACTCGGCATAGGTGAGCTGCTCACCGCCCGAGATGAGGGCGATACGGTCAGGCACGGCGTCGATGGTGTGCTCGGCGAGATCGGCGATGTTGAGGGCCACGGAACCTAAACTAGAACGTGTTACATTTCCAGACAAGTCTGTGTTGAAGAAGCTGAAAGGCGCATCCTCTTGAGCGAGCCAGAAAAGGGCCCCGACGCCCTCATTGAGCAGCGCGGACACACCCTGATCCTGACACTGAACCGGCCCGAGGCTCGAAACGCACTGTCGACTGAGATGCTCTCGATAATGGTCGACGCGTGGAACCGTGTCGACGACGATCCGGAGATCCGCACCTGCATCCTGACCGGAGCGGGCGGGTACTTCTGCGCGGGCATGGACCTCAAGAATGCAACGAAGGCACCCCCTGGCGACTCCTTCAAGAGCGGCGCCTTTGATCCGACGAAGATCGAGGGACTGCTGAAGGGCCGTCGTCTCACCAAACCGCTGATCGCCGCCGTCGAGGGACCCGCCATCGCGGGCGGTACCGAGATCCTGCAGGGCACCGACATCCGCGTTGCCGGCGAGAGCGCGAAGTTCGGCATCTCCGAGGCCAAGTGGAGCCTCTACCCGATGGGCGGCTCGGCGGTGCGACTGCCGCGCCAGATTCCGTACACGATCGCGTGCGACATGCTGCTGACCGGCCGCCACATCACCGCCGCAGAAGCCCTCTCGTACGGGTTGATCGGCTACGTCGTCCCCGATGGCACGGCGTTGGAGAAGGCGCTCGAGATCGCCGCCGTGATCAACAACAACGGCCCGTTGGCCGTGCAGGCCATTCTAAAGACCATCCGCGAGTCGGAGGGCATGCACGAGCTCGACGCGTTCAAGCCAGACACCGCGAACGGCATCCCGGTGTTCCTGTCCGATGACGCCAAGGAGGGCCCGTTGGCGTTCAAGGAGAAGCGGGCGCCCAACTTCCAGATGAAGTGACTTACCAACACCGAACGTGCACTGGTGGCGAGGATTTGACCGTTTCTCGCCCTCGTCGCATATTCGGCAAAATGTCCGGTCGGCCACCGCTTTTGGCGAATCAGTCGGCAGTCAGTTCGTCGAACCTAGCGAGCGCGACGTCGAGGTCAGATTCATCGAACAGCTCGCAACGGCTGATCGCGTCACCGTCGAACACGAGAAGGGCAACCTCACGCCATTCGGCGTCGAAGCCGTCCCGCGACCTGCCGCTCTCCGTTTGGGTGAATACCGCCCCCAATTCGCTTACCTGATGCACGTTCTCGATGTAGACGGTGAAGTCAGCCAAGTCATCCCACACCGAGCGGATGTACTCGGGCAGGTCGTCGGATTCGACTGATGTAGTTCGTCGGTGGTCGATAGTCACCCAGTCTGGCGTCGTAGGAGGGAACTCTTGCCGGTTGAATGCCGAATAGTTTCGCGCGATGGTCGACCAGGTGCGCTCGTATGGCGCCGCTTCGCCGGCTAGGTAACGCGCGTCCAGCTCGGCGATCGCGGCGTCGGGATCGTCGGGGTCGAACAAAACAGTCGCGATCATCCGACCGTCGGCGTCGACCTCGGCTATCGAGAACATGTCGGTGTGCACCCCATCGGATCGCGAATCCCCTCGCCGGAGAGTGGTTCGCGAGAGCACGAGTCGCTCCCCCCGGGTCGCAAGAACGGTGAACGTCGCATTCGTTAGTCCAACGGCGGTGAACGCCCGGAGGTCCTCGATTTCAGCATCTCGACCGCGTCGGATTCCTGCGCCCACCACGCGGCGGCGATCGTCCAAGTTGAAATCGCTCCCGAGAGTTTCGGTCAAGGCATCCCAGTCGCCGGTTGCAAAGCATCGTACGAATCGCTCCGTGGTTCGGGCTGCCGCATTCACCGGTCGAGGCGTAGCCGCGCTCAATTCATCAAACCTTGCAAGCGCGAGGTCGAGATCGGATTCGTCGAACAGCTCGCAACGGCTGATCGCGTCACCGTCGAACGCGAGAAGGGCAACCTCGCGCCATTCGGCGTCGAAGCCGTCCTGTGACCTTCCGCTCTCTGTGTGGGTGAAGACCGCCCCTATCGCGCTCAGCCGATACACGGCTTCGATCCGGGTGCGGACGTCGGGCACCAAGGACCAAATTGAGGTGACGGACGAGTTCATATCGCCCGGAGCCGAACCCACCGCCAGTCGATGGTCGAGGTTCACCCAGTCTGGAGTCGTCGTCGACAACTCTTGCCGGTTGAACCGGTCGTAGGTTTGGACGACGAGTGACCACGTGTGCGCGCAGGCGGCTGCTTCGCCGGTGAGGTAGCGGGAGTCAAGTTCGGCGATCGCGGCGTCGATGCCGTCGGGGTCGAATACGATGATCGAGGTTATCGACATATCGGCGTTGACCTCGACGATGTGCAGCACGTCATTGTGGAAGGCCATGGAGTGCTCGCCCGCACGCGCGTAACGAGCGCGGGAGAGAGCGAGATGCTCTCCGCGCGTTGCGATCACCGACCAGGCCACCATCGTGAATCCGACGGCGGCGGAGGCACGGAGGTCGTCGATCTCCGCATCACGGCCGTGTCGGACCCCGGCGTTGATGACCCGCCGGCGATCTTCATTGATCAAATTCTGGTGGAGTAGGCATTCCAAGGCCTTCCAGTCGCAGGCCACGAATGCCGTGCCCAGTGCCTCACCGGCGCGGCTCGCCGCGTTCTCCAGCCGAGGCGAAGGCCGGCTGAGTTCAGCTAACCTCGCCAACGCAAGAACGATGTCCTCCTCGTCGAAAAGCTCGCAGCGAGCGAATGATTCGCCATCGACCACAAGAAGATCGATCAGCCGCCACTCGAAGTCGAATCCCTCGCGAGAGGTACCTTTCGCCACGTGGGTGACGACCGCGCCCACGTCGGTCAACTCATGAACGGATTCGACGTACAAGTGGTTGTCCGCCGTGTCATGCAACGCGGTGCCCAGGTATGCCAACAAGTCACCAGCCCCGATTCCCGCCACGGAGCGATGGTCGACGTCTACGAAGCCGGCTGTCGTGTTAGGCATCTCGCCCCGATTCAAGGCATCGAATCCGTGCGCGACGACCGAATAGGTCCGCGCATGTGGTGCCCCAAGGCCGGCTAGGTAGCGGTTGTCGAGCTCGGTGAAGGCGGCGTCGAGACCGTCCGCATCGAATACGATGCGACCGACGACGCGTTCATCGGCATCGATCTGGACGACATCGAGGACCTGCACGTCGAACCCGTCCGATCGCTGGTCGGATTGCATCGCCTCCGCGCGAATGAGCACTAGTCGCTCACCGCGCGTGGCAACGATCTCCGGCGCTATCGCCACAAACCCGATCTCGGCGAGTGACCGCAATTCGTCGACGAAGGCATCCCGTCCGAGTCGCGTCCCTCCGTTCACGGTCCGTCGGCGGTCGTCGGAGTAGACGTCGGCGGCGATCATGTCGACGATCTGGTCCCAGTGGCCGCGCTCAAAACACGTCGCGAACCGCTCGTACGAGTCACTCGCAGCGTTCTGCAACCGCGGCGATGGCTGGCTGAGTTCGTCGAATCTGGCTAGAGCAGCCTCGAGGTCATCGAGATCGAACAATTCCGTGCGAGTGAGCACGCCGCCATCGATCATCCCGACGGAGACGTCTCGCCACTCGGCATCGAAGCCCTCTCGCGACACTCCGTTCGCCGCACGGGTGACGACAGCGCCGTGATCGCTCAGCCGGTGCACGGCCTCGACGTGGATCATGGTCCCCGGCGAGTCCTCCCACGCCGCTTGTGGGTAAGCGGACAACTCGCCCGGCGCGAACCCCGCCCCTCGCCGGTGGTCCACGCTGACGAAGTCGGGTGCTATTGGTGGCAATTCCGCTCGGTTGAATGCGGAGTAGACGTCCATGACCAACGACCATGCCTGCGAATGGTCCGCCGCCTCCCCTGCGAGATAGCGCGCGTCCAGTTCCGCAATGGCACCGTTGAAGTCATCAGGGTCGAAAAGCAGGTGAAACGCGATGAATTCGTCGGCATCGAGTTCGACGATGCCGAGCATCACCAATTCGAACTGCCCAACTTGGACATCACCGTTCGAGGACTCAATACGAGTCAGCGCCAGGTGCTCTCCCCGGGTCGCGACGACCGTGGACGTCAAGTGCGCCCCGGCACGCGCCGTGACCCGGAAGTTCTCGATCTGGGCATCCCGCCCCGCTCGCATAACGGCGTTCACGATGCGACGACGGTCGTTCACCGCGTAGTTTGCCGCCACGATAGCCGTCATCGAGTCCCCCTCAGCGGCTTGGAACTTCTCCAGATAGCGCTGACTCGCCCGACTGGCGGCGTTCTCGAGGGGTGCTCGTGCAGAGCAGTTTTCGCGCTTCCCGTGCTGGGTGTTCAATTCCGCCATTGCTGCGTCGAGATCCTCGACGTCAAACAACATGTGCAGCGCTATCTGGCCGTCGTCATCTAGACCCATCAGGTGAAGTAATTGGTCTTCCGCCGCCCCCGGGCTGCGGTCTGCCGTTCCAAACCGCATGCGGAAGAGTGCCAGGCGATCGCCGCGTATAGCGATCGTCACCCGACGAATGCGCACGAGACCCATCTCAACGAAACCCTTCGCCTGGATCGTCCACTCGGCAGGCGAAAGACCCATGCGCGAGGAGCCGACGATCTTCCGGCGGCTCTCGAGGGAAACCGTGGACGCGAACAACTGACCCACCTCGTCCCATGCCTCGCGCTGCCAGGCATCGCCTACTCGGCCAACGGCTCGCACGCACGCATTGTCGAGATCGACCGACTCCGGCGCCTGCGGCTTGGGAACGGCCGCAACAGCCGCCTTGCCTAGGAGTCTGCGCGCCCTATTAGCCAGTGCGGCAGCATCTTTCATATCGTACAGCTCGACGGCGCGCTCGGCCGCGGCCCGAGCCCCCGCAGCGTCGCCTGCGGTCTCCAGCACGACGGCCAAGGCAAGACACGCGTCGCCGTGATCCACCAGCTCGTCCGTGCGCTCCGCGATGGCAACGGCTTGCTCAGCCATCCGCCTCGCGTCGTCGTGTGCACCGGCTCGCGCGAACAGTTGCGCCCGCACGCTCCGCCACGCGATCGACGGCTTTAATGCGTGACCGGCGAGCTGCTCACTCTCCGTGCATAATTCGTCCGCTTCGACGAAGTCGTCGAGGGCCATGCAAGCTTGCGCGAGCAACGCGGCGGTCTCGGCGGTGTCCGAGTCCAGTCCCATACGACGAAAGCCCTTGTACGCTCGTCGCAGGTGTCGCTCGGCGGCCGCTGGGTCGTCGGCAACCAATTCCACGATGCCGGCGAACTGGTCGACTTCGAGAAGCGCATGCCGCATGCCCAACTCGGTAAGCGGACGTCTGGCGGAATCGATCAGCTGACGGCCCGCCGCGGCACGTCCACGAAACGCGTCGAGTACCCCCTGGCACCGTATCGAGGTTGCCTCCACGATGGGAGATCCCGTCGTGATGCGGAGCAGGCGCACCACATCGAGACATCGGCCACCAGCCCGCGGTACTGGACTTGGTCCCCAGAGGGCCGCAAGCGGAGCGCCGGCCAACACCGCGTTCACCCGGCGGTGATCCCGCGCCCGTCGCGCCGCGGTCAGAGCCTGGTCCAAAGCCGTTTCACAGTCTGCGATTCGGCCGAGTCGAGCGAGGCAGCCTGCGCGGACGGTATGGGCCTTGGCCTCCCCACCGGCGTCCTCCAGTTCGGCCAGCTGCTCAGCGGCTGCGCCTACCGCGACTTCGATCTCATTCAGCCGCTCGGGCTCGGTCAGCATCGCGAGCTGGCCGTCGAAGCACGCGCCCCACGCGGCGAGTCGCACGGAATCGGCTGCAGCGGAAATTAGTTGAGCCACCGCCCCGGTAGCTGACGCCACCTCACCCCCAGCCAGTAGCGCCTCGCATCGGGCGATCAGCAACTCGGCTTGCTGGTCGCCTCGGTCGGCCACCTCATCGTCGAGTTCCTCGAGCGCATGCAACGCCTTGTCGTACAGGTCGGCCGCGCCTTCGTAGGCCAGTCGCGCCATCGCCTGGTCAGCGGCACGTCGGCAGTAGTCGACGGCCTCTGCTGCGTTTCCCGCCCACGCGCATTCGAAGTAGTGGTGGGCCAACTCCGCCAGCATCTCGTCGTCGGCTCCCGACTCGGCCTCGAGCGCGGCGGCGATCTTCTGATGCAGCCGCATGCGACGCACCGATGCCAGCTCGGCGAGCAACGACTGCCGGACGATGGCGTGGTTGAACCGGTACCAACCGCCTGGCTCTTCGATGACGATGCCCGCCTGGGATGCCTCGTCGAATGCGTCGATGAGGTCCTGCTCGACCACACGCTCGACCAACTCGACGGCAAACCGGCTGCCGACGACCGCACCTGCTGCGAGCGCCTTGTTGGTAGCGGCCGGGAGCCGGGAAAGCCTGCGGCTCACTGCTTCTCGAACTCCTTGCGGCAAGGTGTTCGGGTCCCAGCGGCCATCACTTTCGTCGACGTGACGGAGAGCCTCGATGAGGAAGAACGGATTGCCGCCGGTGACGGATGCCAAGGCTCGAGCCAAGTCTTCGTCGTCGTAGCCGACTTCGGCGACGTAGGCGGTGACGTCGTCCTCGTCGAGACCGCCGAGCGCGAGACGATGTGCTGTGCCGTCCCGGTGCAGATCAGCCAGCATCGCCGCCAGAGGATGCGAGCGGTCGAGGTCGGTGCTCCGATACGTGCCGACGATCTGGACGCGAGCGTGCTCACCGAAGCGCAAGAGGTGCCGCAGCAATAGCAAGGTGGGCTTGGCCGCCCAGTGCAGGTCATCCAGGATCAGGACCACGGGCGCATTCGCGGAGACGAGTTCCAACAGGCCGACCACGGCGTCGAACAGTGCGTATCGCTCGGTGCCCGCGTCGGCGCGGGTTGGCGTAGCGAGGTCGGGCAGGAGGTCGGTTACTCCTGGCACCAGCGGAAGGAGCGCTTCGACACCACGCAGCCCGCGCAGCCGGTTGGCTCCCACAACCGGCACCAGCGATCGAATCGCTTCGGCAAAAGGCTGGTAGGGGGCTCCCAGATCTTCATCACATCTGCCGTAGAGCACCACGGCGCCTTGTCCGTAGGCCTGCCGGGCCCACTCCGCAGCCAGCCGTGTCTTGCCGACGCCTGGCTCGCCAGCGATGAGCGTGGCTTCTATGCCCGTCGAAAGCGTGGAGTGCCACGCCTCTAGAAGTCGTTCGAGCTCGCCATCCCGCCCGACGAAGGGACCTGGTCCGGCAAGTACCGCGGGAAGGTCAGGCCGGTCCAACGGCACGTCCATGGTTCGAGCCAGGGCGTCGTCAGCCGTCTCCAACCGCAGTTCGAAAACGTGCTCCGGGCGGGTCAGGTTCTTCAGTAGCCGCATTCCCAAGTCGGCCAGCACGACGTCGTCGGAGAGGGAGTCGACGACGAGTTCGGCCGTCGCGCCCGAACACAGAGTTTGGCCGCCGACCGCCAATGACCGGAGGCGGGCGGCGCGGTTGACCGCGCGACCGAAGTAGTCACCGTCGCGAAACTCCACCTCACCGGTGTGCAGCGCCAACCGAATACGCATCGGGTCAGCCAGTTCCCATCGCTCGTTGCGGATCGCTTCCTGCAACTCGATGGCGGCGGCAGCCGCAGCAGACGGGCGATCGAATACGGAGAAGGTGGCATCACCCTCGCCGCGGGTCTTGATGAGCCGGCCCCCGCGGAACGTGACGACCTGCTCGACGATCTCGTCGTGTCGGGCCAGCGCCACCGCCATGGCGCCCGCGTCGGCCTCCCATGCGACGGTCGACCCCTCGATGTCGGTGAGCAGGAAGGTCACCGCCCGCATCATCGACGAAGAATGTTGCGGGACAGGCAACGCCAGAGCTACGTCCTGCGCGACGATGGCCGCCTCAAGCCTGCGAAGGTCCGGCCCGGGATCGACCCCCAACTGGTCGGCAAGCAGCGCCCGCGCCCGCCGATACGCGCCAAGGGCTTCACCTTGCCTACCAGCGCGGTAGAGAGCCAGCATCAGCTGGCCCCACCGTCGCTCGCGCAGTGGCGCATCCGCAATCGCAGCCTCGAGTTCGCCGACGAGCTCCGCTGCTCGGCCAGTGGCCAGCAGCGCGTCTGCGCGGTCCTCGACCAGAGCTGCGTGGCCTTCGATCCAGCGTGTCCGCTCGGATCCACCCCGGGCGCTGGTAGGCAGTTCGGGGGCCCCGCGCCATAGCGTGACGGCTTCGTCGAAGCGGGCCACCGCCGCGCTCGCGTCCCCGGTGGCGGCGGCATGGCGGCCGACTCTCGCCGCCGTCGCGTACAGGGTGGCGTCACTCTTGGTAGTGGTGCCCAGAGTCCAACCGGTCCCCTCCGTCAACACAAAGCCGTCCCCTAGCGCCCTACGGAGGGCCGAGACATGGGTCTGCAGAGCCTTGACTGCAGTGCGCGGGGGATCATCTCCCCAGAGCAGTTCGACGAGCGTGTCCGCCGCCACGACCGACCCGTAGTGCAGCCCGAGCATCGTGAGGATCGCACGTGGTTTGGCGCCGGGGATCACCACCGGCAGGCCGTCCTGCCGGACTTGCATGGGACCCAAAACCCCCAGTCGCACCTGTTCGAGGGTAGTCATGTCGCCATCGTCGGGGCGGCGATTCAACACCAGGTCAAGGTTGGGTAAAGGCCGTCGAAGGCACCGGCGGTCTTAAGCAGCGGACCAGCCGTCGAATTCCCTATTCGAGGACACGCGCCGTCGGGGTGAACACCACGGGCATCGCCTCGGGGCCGCTCACGAAGTTGGCCGGCCGCAGCGGTATCTCGGCGCCCTCGTCGGCCAGCCGCAGATCGGGGAGCCGCTCCAGAACCCGCTTGGTCATCATCGACAATTCCAGCCGGGCCAGCTGGTTACCGAGGCAGAAGTGCGCACCGAAGCCGAAGGCCATGTGGCTGTTGGGTTTACGGTAAATGTCAAAGGTCTGCGGGTTCTCGAAAACGGACTCGTCGAAGTTGGCCGACTCGAACATCAGCATGATCTTCTCGCCCTCACGCATCTCCACGCCGTGGAAGGCGGTGTCAGCGGTCAACGTCCGGCACATGTTCTTCACCGGTGACGTCCACCGCAGCATCTCCTCGATCGCGCCTGGGAGCAACGCGTCCACATCCGCCACCAGCGCCTCCCATTGACCACGATGGCGAAGAAGCTGTTCGGTGCCTCCGGAAAGCGTGTGCCGGGTGGTTTCGTCACCACCGATGAGGATCAGCAGCGTCTCCATGACGATTTCGTCGTCGGACATCCGTTGGCCCTCGACCTCGGCGTTGACCAGGATCGAGAACAGGTCCTCGGTGGGCTCGGTGCGACGCTTGGTGATGATGTCCTGCGTGAACGCCGTGTACCCGGCGAACGCTTCCATCATGGCTTGCGCCGACGATTCGTCGATGTGCGAGCTGAGCCCGGTGACCAGATCGTCGGACCACTCCAGCAGCATGCCGCGCTCTTCGGGCAGCACACCGAGCATGTCGCCGATCACCGCCATCGGCAGGGGCGCCGCGATGTCGCGGACGAAGTCACACTCCCCCCGCTCGCAGACGGAGTCGATCAACGTGTCGCACAATGTGGCGATTGACGGCACCTTGTCCATCACGCGCTTGCGGGTGAAGCCGGAGTTGACGAGCTTGCGCCGCAATACGTGTGCCGGATCGTCCATGTCGATCATGTACGGCATGCCTGGTGTCTCCGGCCGGATGCCACCGGTGTTGGAGAACAGTTCGGGATTGCGCTCGGCGTCGAGCACCGCCTGATAGCTCGCTGCCGCAGCCAAGCCGTTGCGATCCCGGAACACCGGTTCGTTGGCCCGCATCCAGCGGTACGCGTCGCGCGCCTTGCCATCGGCATAGAACGTGCCGTCGGTGAAGTCGACGTCAGGTCGGGTGTCTGGCAGAACGGCAGTCATGCAATCTCCTTGGCATCACCGAACGTCATCTCGACGTTGTCGGCGGAACTCGAAACCATCGCGCGCTTCGGGAACCCTAGCGATGCCAGTTCCCTCGCGTACGGGTGTTGGCCAAGACGCACGCGCACGCCACCCGGTCGGTATCGGACACCGGAAAGCGTCATCTCCCCTGCGGTTTCGCGGGTGACCCCGTTGAGGTGCGAGTACGTCGGATGCACCTGCGGCTTCGAAGTGAGCGCTGACGGCAACGCGAGTCCCGGCCGAAAGTCCATGCCGACGACGAACTGGCCGTCGATGCTGGCGTCGAAGCCGAACGTGTGACCATCGCGAACCACGAAGTCCGCCAGCACCTTCGGATAGCCCCAGATCGTCCGCCCTGCCTCCATCGTGAACGCCCCGTCGACGGGAAGGTGGTGGATGAACGCGCCCGCGGATTGCAGCGCCTTCAGCCCGCCAGCTTGTGACCCCGGCGGATTGACCATCACGTTGGTCCCGTACTCGAAGTATGGGCCGAGGTCACCGTCGACGTAGTGCATCAGCATCAGCACGACCACCGCTCGGCGCGGCCGAAAATGACAGACCTGAAGCCCGCTGTAGTCGATCATGCGTTGGGCGGCGTCTGCGTCCACCGAGAACATCGCCATGTGTTGGGACGCGGTGCGGATCTTCACCGGCATGGTCAGGACGGTGCCTGCGATCTCGTACTGCGAAGGAGCCATGGCGTCGGTCACACACCAAATCTAGAACGTGTTCTAGACAACTGGCAAGAAGTGTCTACACCAATGCGGCGAGATCGCGGATCTGCTCGGGTGACCGCGCGCCGACGACCATCATCGTGACGCCCGCCGCTTCCCAGGCCTTGATCTGCTGGCTCACGTAGTCGAGGTCCCCGACGATGGCCGAGTCGTCGACCAATTCGTCCGGAATGACCTTGGCGGCCTCGTCCTTGCGATCGCTACGGAACAGGGCCGTGACGTCGTCGACCACCTCTGAATAGCCCATCCGGCGGTACACGTCGGCGTGGAAGTTGGTGTCCTCGGCGCCCATTCCACCCATGTAAAGGGCGAGGTGCGGCTTCATCAGTTCCATCACGCCCGCCCGGTCGTCGGTGACCACGACCTGCGCCGTCGCGCAGATCTCGAAGGTCTCGCGCGTCCGCCTGGCGCCCGGCCTGGCGAAGCCCTCGTCCAGCCACTCGTTGTACATGCCCGCGATGCGCGGTGAGTAGAAGATGGGCAACCAGCCGTCGCAGATCTCGGCGGCCAGCGCGACGTTCTTCGGACCCTCCGCGCCCAACATGATCGGAATGTCGGCGCGCAGCGGGTGGGTGATCGGCTTCAGGTTCTTGCCGAGCCCCGTGGTGCCCTCACCGGTCAGCGGCAGCGGATAGTGCGGCCCGTCGCTGTGCACGGGCGCCTCGCGGGCCCAGACCTGGCGCAGGATGTCGACGTATTCGCGGGTGCGGGCCAGCGGCTTGGGAAACTTGGCCCCGTACCAGCCCTCCACCACCTGCGGCCCGGACACCCCAAGGCCGAGGATGTGCCGCCCGCCGGACAGGTGATCCAGGGTCAACGCGGCCATCGCACATGCCGTCGGGGTCCGCGCCGACAGCTGAATCACCGACGTGCCGAGACGCATTCGCGTGGTTTCGCGACCCCACCACGCCAGCGGCGTATAGGCGTCCGAACCCCACGCCTCGGCCGTGAAGACGGTGTCGAATCCCGCCGCTTCGGCTTCGGCGACGAGCTCCGCATGATTGGTCGGCGCTTGCGCACCCCAATACCCGAGTTGTAGGCCCAGCTTCATGTGCTCGCCTTCCCAGACGTTCTTGCCTCGATTACTAGAACCTGTTCTACTCGACTCTGTGACCACCAGCCAAAGCAGCCCGGTGCAGGCCTCACCTCATGCGGAAGACCACGAGCCACCGCTCTCGGCACCGCTGAAACTCTCTTTCGACTACACCCGTTCAGTTGGATCCGTCCTCGGCGAGTTCTTCACCGCACTGCGCGGACGACACGTCGTCGGCGTCCGGGGGTCGGACGGTCGGGTGCACGTTCCGCCCGCCGAGTTCGACCCCGTCACCTACGCGCCGCTGACGGAGATCGTACCGGTGGCCAGCGTCGGAACGGTGCTGTCATGGACGTGGCAGCCGGAACCGTTGGAGGGCCAGCCGTTGGACCGCCCGTTCGCCTGGGCACTGATCAAGCTCGACGGCGCCGACACCGCGCTGTTGCATGCGGTCGATGCAGGCTCGTCTGACGCCATCCAGACCGGCGCGCGAGTGCACGCGCACTGGATCGACGAACCCGTCGGTGCGATCACCGACATCGCGTACTTCTCCCTCGGTGACACCGCAGAGAACGTGCCCGACGTGGTAGACGACCGCGACCCGGTGACCATGATCGTCGTGCCGACGTCGTTGGAGATCCAGCACACCGCATCGCTTCCGGAGAGCACGTTCCTGCGCGCACTCGAGGAGGGCAAGCTGGTCGGCGCCCGCAGTGGTCACGACGGCAAGGTGTACTTTCCTGCGCGGGAAGCGGATCCGGCCACGGGCCAGCAACTCACCGAGTTCGTCGAGCTGCCCGACAAGGGCACGGTGACGACGTTCGCCATCATCAACATCCCGTTCGCGGGTCAGCGCATCAAGCCTCCGTACGTCGCGGCCTACGTGCTGCTCGACGGGGCAGACATCCCGTTCCTGCACCTGGTCACCGAGATCGACGCGACCGACGTGCGAATGGGCATGCGCGTGGAGGCGGTGTGGAAGCCCCGCGAGGAGTGGGGCCTGGGCATCGACAACATCGACTACTTCCGGCCGACGGGCGAGCCCGACGCCGACTACGACACCTACAAGCACCACCAGTAAGGCGCACACAAGTGACCTACCAGCGAGAAGCGGAGCGAGATCGCGCATGATTGACGTAGCAGTGGTCGGCTTTGCCCATGCCCCGCATGTGCGCCGCACCGAAGGCACCACCAACGGCGTGGAGATGCTCATGCCGTGCTTCGCCGAGTTGTACGCCGACTTGGGAATCAAGCAGACCGACATCGGCTTCTGGTGCTCGGGATCCTCGGATTACCTTGCCGGCCGGGCATTCTCGTTCCTCTCCGCGATCGATTCGATCGGCGCAGTCCCTCCGATCAACGAGTCGCACGTCGAGATGGACGCCGCCTGGGCGCTGTACGAGGCGTACATCAAGATCCTGACCGGCGCGGTTGACACGGCCCTGGTCTACGGGTTCGGCAAGTCCAGCGCCGGAGTGCTGCGCCGCATCCTGGCGCTGCAGACCGATCCGTACACCGTCGCGCCCCTGGTGCCCGACGCCGTATCGACGGCGGGGTTGCAGGCCCGCCTCGGGCTGGACTCCGGCAAGTGGACGGCCGAGCAGATGGCGCAGGTCGCCCTCGATTCACTGGCCGCCTCGCCTCGAAACGATCGCCTGGAGCCGGGCTCGTCGGTCGACGAGCTCCTGGACCAGCCGTACTTCGCGGATCCGTTGCGCCGCCATGACATCGCGCCGATCACCGACGGTGCCTCGGCGATCGTGTTGGCATCCGGGGACAAGGCCCGCGAGCTACGCGAGAACCCCGCCTGGATCACCGGCTTCGAACACCGCATCGAAACCCCCATCCTCGGTGCCCGTGACCTCACGACCTCGCCGTCCACGGCG
Source organism: Mycolicibacterium hodleri (assembly GCF_006439015.1). Taxonomy (GTDB): domain Bacteria; phylum Actinomycetota; class Actinomycetes; order Mycobacteriales; family Mycobacteriaceae; genus Mycobacterium; species Mycobacterium hodleri_A. Next base: position 176,221 of record NZ_RCZG01000010.1, read on the forward strand.
GCGTCGGCGGCGTCGGCGACCGGTGGTGACGCGACGTCGATCGACGTGGCCGAGCTCTACGCCCCGTTCACCCATCAGCAGCTGATCCTCACCGAGGCAATCGGATTGGGCTCGCAGACGAAGATCAATCCGTCGGGCGGCGCGCTGGCCGCCAACCCGATGTTCTCGACCGGGCTCGAACGCATCGGCTTCGCGGCCCGTCACATCTTCGACGGCTCGGCTTCCCGGGTGCTTGCCCACGCGACGAGTGGGGCTGCGCTGCAACAGAACCTGGTCGCCGTCCTGGAAGGCAAATAACATGGCGGGACAACTTGCCGCAGTGCTCGGCACTGGGCAGACCAAGTACGTCGCCAAGCGCAAGGACGTCTCGATGAACGGCCTGGTGCGCGAGGCCATCGACAAGGCACTCGAGGACTCGGGTAGCACGTTCGACGACATCGACGCCGTCGTCGTCGGCAAGGCGCCCGACTTCTTCGAGGGCGTGATGATGCCCGAGTTGTTCATGGCGGACGCCGTCGGCGCGACGGGTAAGCCGCTGATCCGGGTGCATACGGCAGGCTCGGTCGGTGGGTCGACCGCCATCGTCGCGGCGAGCCTGGTCCAGTCCGGCAAGTACAAGCGCGTGCTGACGATGGCGTGGGAGAAGCAGTCCGAGTCGAATGCCATGTGGGCCCTGAGCATTCCGGTGCCGTTCACAAAGCCAGTCGGCGCCGGCGCGGGCGGTTACTTCGCCCCGCACGTACGGTCCTACATCCGACGCTCGGGCGCGCCGACGCACATCGGTGCGATGGTGGCGGTCAAGGACCGCCTCAACGGCGCGAAGAACCCATTGGCTCACCTGCACCAGCCCGACATCACACTGGAAAAGGTGATGGCCTCCCAGATGCTCTGGGACCCCATCCGGTTCGACGAGACCTGCCCGTCCTCGGACGGTGCCTGCGCGTTGGTGATCGGCAATGAGGAGACTGCGGACCGCCGCGTCGCTGAGGGACACCCCGTCGCGTGGATCCACGCCACGGCCCTACGGACGGAGCCACTCGCGTACTCCGGGCGAGACCAGGTCAACCCGCAGGCCGGCCGCGACGCCTCGGCCGCGCTGTGGCGCGATGCTGGCATCACCAGCCCGATCGACGAGATAGACGTCGCCGAGGTCTACGTTCCCTTCTCCTGGTTCGAGCCGATGTGGTTGGAGAACCTCGGCTTCGCCGCAGAGGGCGAGGGCTGGAAGCTCACCGAGGCCGGCGAGACGGCAATCGGAGGACGGATCCCGTTCAACCCGTCCGGCGGCGTGCTGTCGAGCAACCCCATCGGCGCGTCGGGCATGATCCGGTTCGCCGAGTCGGCCATCCAGGTGATGGGCAAGGCAGGTGAGCATCAGGTTGCGGGTGCTCGCAAGGCCCTGGGCCATGCCTACGGCGGTGGTTCGCAGTACTACTCGATGTGGGTTGTGTCAGCAGACAAGCAAGCCGGGTGATCGCTGGCTCGCCTGCCGTGCGCTACGAGTGATTCGGGCAGTTCACGTCCAACGTTGCGACGTTCAATCGGCTGGGATCTCGCAGCGCGCCGTCGTCCTCCGTTCCCCGCAAGCCGCTGACGCCGAGCACGGTGCACTGCGACAGCGGGACACTGATGGTCTGGTTGATCCGCACCGTGTAGCCCTCCGTCTCGAGCGCACGGACCGCGGCGTCGGCCGGTCCACCAGTCAATGGAATCGCCGACGCGGTCGCCGACAGCCCCAGGCTCCCCGCAGCGAGAGCACCGATGGCAGCGGCGGTGATGGCGATCTTCTTCATGGTCTTCTCCTAGGCTCAGGCCCGGCTGGGCCGATCTTGTTCGTGCGCATCACCCTGCCGTGGTGAGGGACGTGGAGCTTGGAGAGAGCGTGAAGATCTCGGGGAGTTTCGCGGTGGCGCGTGCAGTTTTGCGGCCCGTTCGGCCGACCACGTACCGTGGGACGTACTTCGCCTTACCGCTTCGATTCAGATGACTCTTCGATAACCATTGCCTCAATCACCCTTGCCCCGAAACCGCCTCGCCGTACTCGCAACGCTGATAGTCCTTGCCATGACCGGCTGCTCACCGTCCGACGGTGACACCGTGCAAAGGTCGACGCCGGCCGCGTCGAGGCTCACGACCGTCCCCTTCGCACCGTCGACCACCTCGAAGACCCCCGCGGACACCGACTACCTCGGCATGCTGATCTCCGCTTCCGACCTCACCGACGCGGATGACACGTTCACCGAGCAGTCGAGCGAGTCCCAACCCAATGGCAGCCCCGGAGCCAGCGCCTTCTTCGTGAATGGCGAAGACAATCGCGCGATCGTCGATACGTTCGTGATCTATGCCGACGCGGCCACTGCCACCGCCACCTTGAAAGAGGCCGTCGCAACCCTCCCCACGCTGGTAAAGGGTGGAACTCCGACCGCGCTGGCGGTGGGTACCGATGGGGTGATGATCTCCGGCACCTACCCGAACCAGGACAAGGCAGTCACTCTGGTGTTCTTCACCGAGGGCACGGCATTGGTCCGGTTGGAGTTCCAGAGTGCGACCGGCGACGCGACCACCGATCAGTTCGTCACCAGCGTCGCCAAGATGCAGCAGATCGCCCTTCGCGTCGGGCTCGCAAGGCCTCGATAGCTGCTAATCGACGATCGGTTGGAGCCCGTCGAGGTATCGGCGCGCGAGGTCTTGATAGGCACCGGGGTTCGCGTTAACCCACATCTCCGCGCCAGTGCCGGCGATCGGGCCGCGCACCTTGGCGGGGGCTCCTGTGACGAACACCTCGTCGGGGATCTTGGTGCCGCCCGTTACCAGCGAATGGGCCGCCACCAGGCTGCGTCGACCGATGACGGCACCGTCGAGCACCGTGGCGTGGTTGGCGATGACTGCCTCGCTACCGACGTGCACGCCGTGGATGACGCAGCCGTGGGCGACGGTTGCGCCGGGGCCGATGTCTACCGGGATTCCCGGCGGAGCATGCAGCACGCAGCAGTCCTGCACGTTTGCACCCTCGCGGACGATGATGGGAGCGAAGTCGGCTCGAAGAACGGCATTGAACCAGACCGATGCACCAGCCTCGACGTGCACGTCTCCGATCAAGGTGGCGGTCGGGGCGATGAAGGCTCCAGCGTCGACGACAGGCGACCGACCCTCGAATGCATACAACGGCATCGTCTACGTATACCGCAGGTAGGTGCGATCGCATTGCGCGCCAGGTGAGGAAAACTGTAACGTGTTCTAGTTAGAGAGTAATCAAACGGGGAGGCCCACCGTGAGTACCGAAACCGCAACCGTTCGCGAGATCGACACCGGAGCGCTGCCAGACCGCTTTGCGCGGGGCTGGCACTGCCTTGGACCGGTCGCGAACTTCGACGACGGCAAGCCACATTCCGTCGAGATCTTCGGCACCAAGCTGGTGGTCTTCGCCGACTCGCAGGGCGAGGTGAAGATCCTCGACGGGTACTGCAGGCACATGGGCGGCGACCTGTCACAGGGCACCGTCAAGGGCGACGAGGTCGCCTGCCCGTTCCACGACTGGCGATGGGGCGGCGACGGTAAGTGCAAGCTGGTGCCCTACGCCAAGCGCACACCACGGTTGGCTCGTACCAGGGCGTGGACGACGGACGTCCGCAGTGGGCTGCTGTACGTCTGGCACGACCACGAGGGCAACCCGCCCCCGCCCGAGCTCCGCATTCCGGAACTTTCCGAGTACGCCAGCGACGAGTGGACCGAATGGCGCTGGAACTCGATCCTCATCGAGGGTGCCAACTGCCGCGAAATCATCGACAACGTCACCGACATGGCGCACTTCTTCTACATCCACTTCGGCCTGCCCACCTACTTCAAGAACGTCTTCGAGGGTCACGTCGCGTCGCAGTACCTGCACAACATCGGAAGGCCGGACGTCAACGACCTTGGGACGGCTTACGGGGAGGCGCACCTCGATTCGGAGGCGTCGTACTTCGGCCCCTCATTCATGATCAACTGGCTGCACAACAACTACGGCGGGTTCAAGGCCGAGTCGATCCTGATCAACTGCCACTATCCCGTGACGCAGGATTCGTTCGTCCTGCAGTGGGGTGTCATGGTCGAAAAGCCCAAGGGCATGGACGACGAGATGACTGAGAAGCTGTCGACGGCGTTCACCGAGGGCGTCAGCAAGGGCTTCCTCCAGGACGTCGAAATCTGGAAGCACAAGACCCGCATCGACAATCCACTCCTCGTCGAGGAAGACGGCGCGGTCTACCAGATGCGCCGTTGGTACCAGCAGTTCTACGTCGACCTCGCCGACGTCACACCAGACATGACCGACCGGTTCGAGATCGAGGTCGACACCACCGCCGCCAACGAGAAGTGGCATGTCGAGGTCGAAGAGAACCTGCGCAAGCGCGCCACGGAATCTCAAGGACAGCCGACCGAGGTTTCTTGATGACCGCGCCGGATGCCGACCGGCTGGCGCGCTCGATGCTGGCCCTGCTCGGTCACGAGGACGACGAACACCCCACCGGCAATCGGCAGACGAGCGGAACCTGGTCGAAGGCACCGGATTTCGCCACCGACCCCGAGCGTGCCGCGGCCGTGCGGGAGGCCTCCGCGCGCGACCGGGAGCGCTATCTGAACTCCGGCCTAACGCCCGTCGACTGTAGGTTCTGCCACGTCACGGTCGCCGTCAAGAAACTCGGCGCAGGACACACCGCGGTGCAATGGAGTTCAGAGGCCACCCTGCGCTGCGCGACGTTCGCCGAGGTGCGTGCCAACGGCGGTGACAGCAGTCGAAGTCGATCCTGCCCCAAGCTGTCCGACAGCATCAAGCATGCCGTCGCGGAGGGCTGCCTCGAAGAGGAGTCGACGGCGCCCTCCCCTGGCGACGGTTAACGGGGTCACAGACCCTTGAAGCGCTCCTTGACCTGATCGTCGGTCAGTCCATAGTCCGCAAGTGAGTAGGTGTGCTTCGGCGCCCTCGGTCCCCGTTGACTCTCCGCGTGCATCGTCGTCATGGATTCTCTTGCAGCGTCGGTGAAGTCGATGCCGAACCGACCATAGATCTTCGCCACGACCGAGATCGGATCCTCGACCAACTCCGAGTAGTCGAGATCGTAGAACTGGGCCGGGTCGTGCTTGGCACGTTCGACATCGAACGACTCCAGGCCTCGCGACCAGGTCTCCAGCGAGTCCTGCCCAATCACGTCGCCGGAGAACACGTTCGACCAGCCCTCGGTGGTGTGCTGCGCCAGTGAGCACATCGACGCCATGATGGTCTCGGCGGGACGGTGACACTGCACGATCAGCGCGTCGGGATAGGTGGCGAACAGCGCATCGAGTGCGAATAGGTGGCTCGGGTTCTTGAGCACCCAGCGCTTCTCGGCGTCATTGAGCCCGATCAGCTGCAGGTTCTTGCGATGGCGCTGATAGGGCTTCGTCCAGTCCTGCTGCGACAACCACCGCGAGTAAGTGGGCAGATGCGCCAAGGTCTCGTAGGAGACAGAGTGCAGCGACTGCCGCAGCAACTGCCAACACTCCTCCACCTCGTCTGCGGTCATGTAGTGCAGCCCGGTGTAGTCGGGGTTCTCCTCGTGGGCCTTGCTGAACTGGGCGTCGATCTGCTGGAACACCGGATTCTGTGACCAGGTTTCGCGCGGTGGACGCGGTTGCGGAAATTCGGCCAGCCAGAGCTCGAGGCCCTGGTGCCGCGGATCCGCGGTCAGTAGACGGTGGATGGCGGTGGTGCCCGTTCGCGGTAGACCGGTCACGAATATCGGCCGCTCGATCATCACGTCGGCGTGCTGCGGGTACTGCTTGAACGCGGCCTCCGACACCAACCGGGCCACCAGGGCATTTCGTACGAAGAACCGCTGTATCTTGCTGCCGAGTTCGGTGAGGTTGGCATCGCGGCGAAACGACTCGAGCAACACTCCCAGCGCCTCGAGGTAGTCATCGTCATCGACACCGAAATCATCCAAACCGCAGGCTTTCACGGCCGACGCATGAAGGTCGTCGACAGTGCCCACATCGGTGCGCATCAGGCCTTGTACTCCCCGCAGTTCACGTCGAGGGCCTGTCCCGTGATGCCACTCGACAGGTCGCTGGCCATGAACAGGATGGCCGAAGCCACCTCGTCTTCGGTCGGCAAGCGCTTGAGGTCGGAGTTCACGGCAGCCGCCTTGTAGATATCGTCGACCGAGGTGCCGTACTTGCCAGCTTGGTGTTCGAAGTAGCCCTTCAGGGTGCCACCCCAGATATAGCCGGGCAGAACGGAATTCACCCTGATGTTCTGTTCGCCGAGCTCGGTGGCCAGCGACTGTGACATGGCAAGCAGTGCCGACTTGGCCATCTTGTAGGCACCGTACTTGGCCTGCGAGTGGCGTACCACCATCGAGTTGACGTTCACGATCGAGCCGCCCGACTCTGCGAGCGCAGGGGTGAAGCCCTGGATCATCCGGAGCGCGCCGAACACCGTCAGCTCGATCGCATCCCGCATATGCTCGAAGGTGGTGTCGGCCAGCGGCCTCATCGACGGCACCCGGAAGGCGTTGTTGATCAGGACGTCCACCCGGCCGTAGGCCTTGAGTGACTCCTCGACGAGATGACTCACCTGCGCCTCGTCGGTGATGTCGGTTCCCACCGACACCGCGCGCCGGCCGAGGTCGGTGATCTGCTTGGCGACGTCCTCCAGGCGTTCGACGGTGCGTGCCGCGAGTATCAGATCGGCGCCCTGCTCAGCGCATCGCCGCGCGAGTGTGGTGCCCAGTGCGGGACCGACACCGCTGATCACGACGACCTTGTCTTGAAGAAGTCCGGCCATCTGCTAACCCACCATTCTTTCGCCAATCTGCTTCTGGCGGAGCGCAATCCGCGCCCGCCAGTCATCCTCGGAGATCTTGTTGGACTCGTAGTGCGGCAGTGCGGTCGCCACCTCGTCGAGGGCCACCAGTTCCACCGTCGGTCCGTCGGCCTCCGTCAGCTGACGGGACACCCGCTGCCAGCGAAACTGCAGATAGCCCTTGCGGTGACCGAGCGTCTCCACCCAGTTGGTCACACCAGGATTGCCGTCGGCGACGACGATGCGAATCTTTCCGTCCGGATCCACCTGCGCCTGAGTGCCATTGAGTGAGGTCTGATGGTTGATGTAGTCCAGCGAGATGTACCAGAGGCTGCCGAGCTGGAAGCCGAGATACGGCGCATCGGTGACGGGCAGCGTGATGATCAGCGCTTGGTCCTCGGCGAGGCCGAACTGACCGGCCGACGAGTACTGCGTCGCAAGCCCTCCCGGCGTCAGCCGCGGCGAGACCATCGTGTTCACCGGGTTGTCCGTGTAGAACCACTGCGGGAACTGCAGCCAGGTCTTGACCCGCTGAACCAGTTGCTTGCCCGCCACGACGTAACGCTTCTCGACCAGTTCCTTGGTCAGCGGTGGCGGCGCGGTGCCGTCGGTGTCAGTGCGCGCGATGGCGAAGGTGCCACGCTGGGCAGACCAGTCGTTGTAGACCTCGCGGATCACCAACTGCGCAGGCGTGGTCGGCGTGAACCGCCATTCGAACGTGCCGTCGCTCGCGATGTCGAGCTTGCGGTCGTCGAACGCCGTCTCGCTGTCCGGCACGTTGTCGTCGGTGTACTCGCCGCCCAGCAGTTGGAAGCTGACGTCGGTGGTGCTGCCGCGCCTACCGGTGACGACGTACTCGTGGCCGGGCTGCACGCGGGTGCCGAAATACATGGTGTCGGGGTTGTCGAGACCCATCTTGGTGAACGGACCGGTGCCGCTGTGCAGGAACGGGTGGTCCCGATCGTAGTCGAACGCGACGTGGGTGCATCCCGAGATGCAGCCTGCGAGGTATTGCAGGCCCTCGAGCAGGTCGGCCTCGGACTCGATGAAAGGTGCCGCAGCGACCAGACTCTCGGCTTCGGCGATGGCGTCAGCCAACGGTTGTGAGTACATACGGATGAAGGCCTCCCGGTGATAGACCCCGCTTAGGCTGGTCCAATATTGGACCGTACTGGTAGATTCCTCGACCTGAGACTAGAACGCGTTCTAGTTCGAGTCAATGTGCCTCGAAGGGCGGGTGCGGCATGACGGACCGGTCCTCCCCGCCGACGTCGCGCGTCGTCTCGATCCTCGACTTCCTGGCTCGGCATCCCCACGACCGCTTCGGCCTGTCGGAGCTGGCGCGTCGACTCGAGCTGAGCAAGCCGACGTGTCTCGGCATCCTGACCACCTTGACGGAGTCCGACTACCTGATCCGCGACGCTGCAGACAAGACCTATCGCCTGGGTCCGCGGCTCATCTCGCTCGGGCACATCGCTCAGGAGTCGATGCGGGTCAACCCTGCGGCACGCGAGGTCCTCCGCCGGCTCTCGACGACATTCGACACCACCGCCGCACTGTCGGCCGTGGTCGACGATCGCATCACGCTGCTCGACGTGGTCGGCCCGCCGAGCGTCGACGTCGGGGTCACGGAGGGCAGGAGCGGAGCGACCCGGGGAGTCGTAAGAGCGGGCAGGAGCACAGCGACCCGGGACACCGTAAGAGCGGGCCAGAGCTATCCGTTCGCCCCGCCGGTGGGGTTGATGTTCGTGCTGTGGGACGACGCGGCGTTGCGAGATTGGCTGGCCAAGGAGCCGACCATTCCCCTGCGCACCGACTCCGAGCGTCTCGATCGAGTGGTGGCGGAATGCCGCAGCGCGGGATACCTCGTCGAGCGACTGACCCCCGGCGGGCGTCGGCTCTACGCGATGATGGCGGGCATGTCCAGCACCCTGCCGCAGGAGCTGCGGGCACTGCTCGGCGAGTTGATCTCCGACGTCGGCGAGCGAGTCTATCTGCGCGGCGAGGACGCAGCACGGCCGGCGAGATCCAAGAAACGCCATGACATCAGCGTCATCTCCGCCCCCGTATTCGATCACCACCGGCGTCAGGCGATGGTGGTGTCGCTGCAGATCGGACGCGCGCTCACCGATAGCGAGATCCTCAGGCGGGCAAAGGGTCTGATGGCAACTGCTGACACCCTGACCGCCCTCCTGGGTGGCGCGAGGCCCGATCAGCCCACCGTCACCAGCTAGTCCGGCAGCCCTCAACCCCGCGACGTGGGGAATACCCTGAGCACCGTGCGGCCCCATGTCGCGTTGACGACGCCAGCCGCGGAGGCGTACCAGGCGAAGGCCGCGACGAGCAGCCCCAGGTATCCGCCTGCCTGCAGGACGGCAGCCGTTTCGGTGAACTCCCCAAGGGTGAGGAGGGCGAACGTGACCAGAAGCGTGCTGAAGATCGCGATCAACGCAAGGTTCGTCTTGAGCGACGCCACCGTCATGTAAGCGGTGAAGATCGTCCACATCAATAGGAAGATTCCGGTCGCAGTATGCACGTCGGCTGGCGGCAGCGTCGCCGCGATGTAGTGCGCGTAGAAGTAGTACGAGATCCAGAACGCGCCGTACGAGGTGAACGCCACCGCGCCAAAGGTGTTGGCATTTCGGAACTCCCACATACCCGCCAGAAGCTGGGCCAACCCGCCGTAGAGCAGAGCGAGCGGCAGCACGACGGCGACCAGGGCGTGGTCGGCTAGCCCGGCGTTGAACAAGCTGAGCACGAAGGTGGTCCCGGCGAACGCGGCCAGTCCAAGCGGCGCCGGATCGGCGATGGGCACGCCCTGGTCACGCGAGGGAAGCACCAGGGCTGTCACCCTGGCGCCGATCGGGCCGTCCTCGCCGGGGGACTCGTTCTGGTAGGTGTTCGGTTCAACGGTCGCGGTCATCATCGCCTCCATGGAAAGTGGTCAGCAGTTGATCGGTCCTCACCAGATCACCGGCCTTCATTGGCGCGAGCGAAGGAGTTCGAAGTCCGGACACTTCCAGGCGCGCTCAAACGACCACCGTCACACGACCGCCGCGCGATGAGATAGAGGACAAAGCACTCGATCGGCACCGGGTGCCATTTCTAGCTGGTGCTGGCCAGGGCGAAGGGCAGCACCTCCGGCGCACCGGCCTGCCTCACGACGCGCGCCGCCATCGTCAGCGTCCACCCCGTGTCGATCATGTCGTCGACCAAGAGGACCGGTCCGCCCGCTCCGCCGATCGCGGCCGGGTCGGGCGGCAGCCAGGATCCCTGCAGTGCGGCGACGCGGTACGCGGAGTTGGCCGCGGTCACCGGACGGCGTTCCGGTGCATACTGCAGAACGCCCAGGTCGACCAGCCGTCCGAGTCGGGCGAGTTCGCGGGCCAACGAGGAGATCAGCAACGGGTGCCGGTCGGAGTCCATCGCCAGCACCGCCATCGGTCGGGTCGTCCAGTCCCAGGACGCCAGCACCTTCACCGCGGCCTTGACGACGTCCTCGGGCACCTCGGCGTCCGATTCGTCGAGCAGACGACGAAGCCGCGCACCCCATCCCAGGTCCGTGAGCCGCCCAATGACCCGTCCCGGTGCCGGACCGTCGCCGATCTTGCCGCTCAGTTTCACTCTGAGCTTGGCCAGCCCAGACGGCCACTGCTTGCGCGGCGCGACCTCAACCCCGGGACGCATGAGTCGCTGCCGGGTGGCCTCTGCCGACGATGGGTCGACGTCGGCGTCGTACCGTTTCCCGGTGCAGTTGTCGCAGCGGCCACAGCGCTCGCCCTCGGCGAGCTCAGGATCGTCGAGTTGGGCACGCAGGAAGGCCATTCGGCAGCCTTCGGTCACCTGGTAGTCGAGCATCGCCTGCTGCTCGCGCTTGCGGGCTTCGTCGAGCTTGCGGTAGCGGGCTTCGTCGTACTCCCACGGCACCCCGGTGCCTATCCAACCGCCCTTGACCCGGCGGACCGCGCCGTCGACGTCGAGCACCTTGAGCACCATCTCCAGCCGGGTGCGACCCAGGTCCACCAGGGGTTCGAGCGCGGGGGTGGACTGCGGCCGTTCGGATTCGAGGGCATCGATCACGTTGCGCACCACGGCTTCCGACGGAAACGCGACGGAGGAGAAGTAACGCCATACGTCCTGATCCTCGTGACCGGGCAGCAGCACCACCTCGGCACTGGCCGTCGAACGACCCGCGCGGCCGACCTGCTGGTAGTAGGCGATCGGCGAGGACGGCGCACCGAGGTGCACGACGAACCCGAGATCCGGCTTGTCGAAGCCCATGCCGAGCGCCGACGTAGCGATCAGAGCCTTGACACGGTTGTTCAGCAGGTCGGCCTCGAGTTGCTCACGCTCGGCGGTCTCGGTGGCTCCGGTGTAGGCCGCCACGGTGTGGCCCTGATCGCGCAGCAGCGCCGCCACGTCGTGCGCTTGCGCCACCGTCAGCGTGTAGACGATGCCCGAGCCCGGCAGTGAATCAATATGTGCAGCAAGCCAAGCCGCTCGCTGAGCCGGGTTGCCCGCCTTCACCACCGATAGCCGCAGCGACTCGCGGTCCAGCCCGCCGCGAAGTACCAGGGTGTCCCGACCGCCGACCCCCAACTGGCTCGCCACGTCGTCGACGACGCGATCGTTGGCGGTGGCCGTGGTGGCGAGCACCGGAACATCGGTGCCGAGTTCGGCGATCAGGGTGCGGATGCGCCGGTAGTCGGGTCGGAAGTCGTGGCCCCAGTCCGACACGCAGTGCGCCTCGTCGACGACGACGAGACCGGCGTCGTGGGCCAGCGCGGGCAGCACCTGATCGCGAAAGTCGGGGTTGTTCAGTCGTTCCGGGCTGACCAGGAGGACGTCGAGGTCACCGCTGCGCACCCGGTCGTGGATCTCGCCCCAGTCGGTGACGTTGCTGGAGTTGATGGTGGCCGCGCGCACACCCGCCCGGTCGGCGGCCTGCACCTGGTTGCGCATCAGGGCCAGCAGCGGAGAGACGATGACCGTCGGACCGTGCCCGCCGGACCTGAGCAGCTTGGCGGCGATGAAATAGACCGCCGACTTACCCCAACCGGTGCGTTGCACGACGAGCGCGCGACGGCGGTGCACGACGAGGGCCTCGATCGCGGTCCACTGGTCGTCGCGCAGGACGGCTTGCGGGCCCGCCAACTGCTCGAGGATCGTCTGGGCCTGATCGCGGGTAGCCATCATGAGCGAGCAGAGCGACGGGAGGAGCTCTGGGGCGAGCGAGGCGACGGGGGGAAGCTCATGCCCCCATCGTGCCGGTACCGTCCGACGGCCTAACGATCGAGGCCCCCGCACATCTCGGTGCCGCGGCGGGCCAGTCGAGCAGGCGGGTGAGCCGATAGGTGACAGCACGCGCCGACGTCACCGTGCCCTGTGGTGTTTCCGAGTGTGGGGTTTGTTGGTGCAAACCTCGAGTGGCGTGGTCGAGAACCCGCACAGTCGCCGGTTAGGCGGAGGCGTCTTGCTCTCTCTTGATTTCCAGGGCGATGTCGATGAGTTGGTCTTCCTGACCGCCGATCAGCTTGCGTTGACCCGCCCGGTGCAACAACTGATGCGCCGGCACCCCGTAACGCTCGGACTGACGAATCGCGTGCTTGAGGAAGCTCGAATACACCCCCGAATAGCCCATCACCAACGCGTTGCGGTCCAGAAGACACTCCGCAGGCATCGCCGGGCGCACCACGTCCTCGGCCGCGTCGGCGATCTCGAAGAAATCGATGCCGGTCTTCACCCCGATCTTGTCGAACACCCCGATCATCGCCTCCACCGGCGCATTACCCGCACCCGCACCGAACCGCCGCGTACTGCCGTCGATCTGCTTGGCGCCAGCACGCACCGCCTCCACCGAATTGGCCACGCCGAGACCGAGATTCTCGTGACCGTGAAACCCGACCTGCGCATCATCACCGAGTTCGGCGACCAACGCCGCCACCCGATCAGCCACCCCCTCGAGCACCAACGCACCCGCCGAATCCACCACGTACACGCACTGACACCCCGCATCAGCCATGATCCGCGCCTGGGCCGCCAACTTCTCCGGCGAAATGGTGTGCGCCATCATCAGGAAGCCGACCGTCTCCAGGCCGAGGTCGCGGGCAAACCCGAAGTGCTGGATCGACACGTCGGCCTCGGTGCAATGCGTGGCGACGCGGCAGATCGACCCGCCGTTCTGCTGCGCCTCCTTGATGTCGTCCTTGGTGCCCAGACCCGGCAACATCAAGAACGCAATCTTCGACTCCTTGGCCGTCTCGGCCGCCAGCTTGATGAGCTCCTGCTCGGGAGTCTTGGAGAAGCCGTAGTTGAAGCTGGACCCACCGAGGCCGTCGCCGTGCGTCACCTCGATGACCGGCACGCCCGCGGCATCGAGCGCGGTAACGATGGCAAAGACCTCGTCCTTGGTGAACTGGTGTCGCTTGTGGTGCGACCCGTCGCGCAGCGACGTGTCCGTCATCCGAACGTCCCAGATCGGGTTGAAGAAGACCTCGTTCGCGACGCTCATGCGTGCGCACCTCCCGCTGTCGCCGACACCCGTTCCCGGGCTATCTCTTCGCCCACCTTCGTCGCCGCGGCGGTTATGATGTCCAAATTCCCCGCATACGGCGGCAGGTAGTCCCCCGCACCCTGCACCTCCACGAACACCGTCACCAACGCTTGGCCACCCGAATGCACCGACGGCGGATCGAACTGCGGCTCGTTGAGCAACCGATACCCCGGCACATACGTCTGCACCTGCGCGGCGACGTCCTTGATCGACGCGGTGATCGCCTCCTGATCGGCGTCCTCGGGAATCGCGCAGAAGATGGTGTCGCGCATGATCATCGGCGGCTCGGCCGGATTCAGGATGATGATCGCCTTGCCGCGCCTCGCACCGCCGATCACCTCGATGCCCCGACTGGTGGTCTTGGTGAACTCATCGATGTTGGCCCGCGTCCCCGGCCCCGCTGACGCGCTGGACACCGACGCCACGATCTCGGCATAGGGCACCTCCACGACGCGCGACACCGCATAGACCATCGGGATCGTCGCCTGCCCACCACAGGTCACCATGTTCACGTTCGGCGCATCCAGATGCTCACGCAGATTCGCCGGCGGAATCACCCCGGGGCCCACCGCAGCCGGCGTCAAGTCGATCGCCCGAATACCTGCCTCGGCGTAGCGCGGAGCGGCGTCGCGGTGCACGTAAGCGCTGGTGGCCTCGAAGACCATGTCGGGCTTCTCGTCGAGTGCGAGCAACCAGTCGACGCCCTCGTGGGAGGTTTCCAACCCCAACTTTCGGGCCCGCGCCAAACCCTCACTCTGCGAGTCGATGCCGATCATCCAGCGCGGCTCCAACCACTCCGAACGCAACAACTTGTACAACAAATCGGTACTGATATTGCCCGACCCGACGATCGCGACAGAAGCCTTTTGGGCCATCTACAGCTCCTCCTACTCAAACGACAGGTGGACTGAACCCAACCCGTCGAAATCAGCTATGAAATCGTCACCGGGGCGAGCATCTATCGCACGCGTGCACGACCCGGGCAGCACGATGTCGCCCGCCCGCAGCCGCACTCCGAACTGGTCGACCTTGCGGGCCAGCCACGCCACGGCGGTGACAGGGTTGCCGAGCACCGCATCGCTGCGTCCCTCGGCGACCTTCTCGCCATTGCACCGCAGCACGGCGTCGATGGCGCGAATGTCGATGTCCTTGGGCGACACCCGCTCCTTGCCGAGCACCCAGCCCGCCGACGACGCGTTGTCGGCGATCGTGTCGCACAACTTGATCTTCCAGTCCGTGATCCTGGTGTCGATGAGCTCGATCGACGGGGCGAACGCGGCCGTCGCGGCCAGCACGTCGTCCTCCGTGCAGCCCTCCCCCGGCAGGTCGTCGGCCAGGATGAAACCGACCTCGACCTCCACACGCGGATACAGGAACCGGCCTGCCGCCACGGGCGTGTCCTCGAAGACCTCCATGTCGGCGAGCAGGTGACCGTAATCGGGCTCGTCGACGCCCATCATCTTCTGCATGGCCTCCGACGAGAGGCCGACCTTGTGCCCGATCACGCGTGCCCCTGCGGCCACCCGGGCCCGGATGTTGATCAGCTGAATCTCGTAGGCATCGACCACGTCGATGTCCGGATTCCCGTCGGTCAGCGGCTTCGTCGGCACCTTGCTGCGCTCGGCTGCGGCCAGCTCCGCAGCCAGTTCGCCGCGCACATCAACGGACAACATCGGTGACGTCCCCTCGTTTCGTCGACCGGCACAGTTGTGGGTCGGCCGGGCAATTCTATAACGTGTTCTACATGACTCAGCAGGAGTACGACGTCATCGTGGTCGGTAGCGGCGCCGCGGGCATGGTGGCCGCGCTCACCGCCGCCCACCAGGGACTCTCGACACTAGTCGTTGAGAAGGCTCCGCACTACGGAGGTTCCACTGCGCGGTCAGGTGGTGGCGTATGGATTCCGAACAACGAGATCCTCAAGCGTGACGGGGTCAAGGACACCGCCGAGGCGGCCCGCACCTACCTGCACACGATCATCGGCGACGCCGTTGCGCCGGAGAAGATCGACACCTATCTGGAGCGCGGTCCGGAGATGCTGTCATTCGTGCTCAAGACCTCGCCGCTGAAGTTGTGCTGGGTGCCCGGCTACTCCGATTACTACCCGGAGGCTGCGGGCGGCAAGCCCACCGGTCGGTCCGTCGAGCCCAAGCCGTTCGACGCCAAGAAACTCGGCGCCGACGAGAAGGGACTCGAGCCGCCGTACGGCAAGGTGCCGATGAACATGGTCGTGATGCAGCAGGACTACGTCCGCCTGAACCAGCTCAAGCGCCACCCACGCGGCGTGCTGCGCAGCCTCAAGGTTGGCATCCGCGCCACGTGGGCCAAGGCCACCGGCAAGAACCTCGTCGGCATGGGCCGCGCCCTGATCGCGCCGATGCGGATCGGGCTTCAGAAGGCGGGCGTGCCGGTCCAACTAAACACCGCCTTGACCGATCTCTACATCGAGAACGACAGGGTCTGTGGCGTCTACGTCCGGGACACGAATGCACCCGAATCGGATGAACCACGGCTCATCAAGGCCCGGCGCGGCGTCATCCTCGGTAGCGGCGGTTTCGAGCACAACGAACAGATGCGGGTGAAGTACCAGCGAGCTCCTATCACCACCGAGTGGACCGTAGGCGCTTCCGCCAACACCGGTGACGGCATCCTGGCGGCCGAAAAGCACGGCGCCGCCCTGGAAATCATGGAGGACTCCTGGTGGGGCCCGACGGTACCGTTGGAGGGTGCACCGTGGTTCGCGCTGTCCGAGCGCAATTCCCCCGGCTCGATCATCGTCAACACCAGCGGTATGCGGTTCATGAACGAGTCGATGCCCTACGTGGAAGCATGCCACTGGATGTACGGCGGCGAGTTCGGCCAGGGCGAGGGTCCCGGCGAGAACGTGCCCTCCTGGCTGGTCTTCGACCAGCAGTACCGCGACCGCTACATCTTCGCGGGACTGCAACCAGGACAACGTATTCCGAAGAGGTGGCTCGAGTCCGGAGTCGTGCTGAAGGCCGACACACTCGAGGAACTGGCCGAGAAGGCCGGCCTGCCGCTTGGTGAGTTCAAGGCGACCGTCGAGCGGTTCAACGGCTTCGCCCGCTCGGGTGTCGACGAGGACTTCCACCGCGGTGAGAGCGCGTACGACCGCTACTACGGCGATCCGACCAACAAGCCCAACCCCAACCTGGGCGAGATCAGCCACGGTCCCTATTACGCAGCCAAGATGGTGCCCGGCGACCTGGGCACCAAAGGCGGCGTCCGCACCGACGTCAACGGCCGGGCGCTGCGCGACGACAATTCGGTCATCGACGGCCTCTACGCCGCGGGCAACGTCAGCTCACCGGTGATGGGACACACCTATCCGGGCCCAGGCGGGACCATCGGCCCCGCCATGACCTTCGGGTACCTGGCCGCGATGCACCTGGCCGGAGCCCCGGCGGCGACAGCCAACGCCGGGAAGAGCTGAGATGCCGATCAACCTCGACGAGGCGATCGGCGCCGAGCTCGCCCCTGTCGAGTTCTCCTGGAGCAGTAGCGACGTTCAGCTGTACCACCTCGGCCTCGGCGCGGGTGCCGATCCTCTCGACGATCGCGAGCTGCGGTACCTGACCGACGGGACACCGCAGGTTCTTCCGACATTCGGCAACGTGGCGCAAACCTTCCACATGACCGAGGCGCCGACGGTGCGGTTCCCCGGCATCGACATCGAGTTGTCCAGGGTGCTTCACGCAAGCGAGGCCATCACCGTCCCGGGTCCAATCCCTGCGACGGGCACCGGCCGGGCCGTCACTCGCTTCACCGACATCTGGGACAAGGGCAAGGCCGCGGTGATCTGGTCCGAGACGACCATCACCACCCCGGACGGCGCGCCGCTGTGGACGCAGAAGCGGTCGATCTTCGCCCGTGGAGAGGGAAACTTCGGTGGCGAGCGTGGCCCGTCCACGTCGGCTCAGCCACCGGATCGCGCGCCGGATGTCGAACTGTCGATCCCGACGCTGCCCCAGCAGGCGCTGCTGTACCGGCTGTGTGGCGATCGCAACCCACTGCATTCAGATCCCGAGTTCGCCTCGGCCGCGGGATTTCCCAAGCCGATTCTGCACGGGCTGTGCACCTACGGCATCGGCTGCAAGGCACTAGTGGACGAGTTCCTCGACGGCGACGTCTCCCGCGTCGCCTCGTATGGTGCCCGCTTCGCGGGCGTGCTCTTCCCGGGCGAGACGTTGAAGGCAAGCGTGTGGAAGGACGCCGGCACACTGCTGGCGGTGCTCACGGCACCCGCGCGAGACAATGCCATCGTGCTCTCCGGCGTGGAGCTGACGTCAGCCTGATCTTGGCGGTGAGCAAAACACTCGGAGGTTCTCATCCGAATACACCAATTTCGGCGGGAGGCTCGTTGCCTGCAGCCGCTCGTCTGACTCGCCTCACTCTTGCCGCGCGGCCAACGGCCAGCCCCGCAAGGGGGAGCTACACCCTTCGCGCGAGATCTTCGCCGTCTCCATGGCGTGGCGGGGCGACGGGTGCAGGGCCAGCGCCGTGCGGAGTCGCCCCGGGAGCAGCGGCATCGAGCGGTTGTCGTCCCTCCCTGGCTTCCGGCTCGCGCGCGTCGCGGTCCTTCTGATCGTGGTCGGCTGCAGAGCCGTCGGCCCGTGCCTGCTGCGGTGAGGCGCCCGCGCCTCCGGCCCCCTGGCCTGCCGAGGGTTGCCCCTGCCCCGCGGCGGACGGGCTCCCGGCGGACGACGAGCGGCCCCCTTGCGAGCCGCCACCCTGAGCTGCCTGCATGGCCTGCTGCATCATTGAGCCGAACTGGCCCGCTTGCTGGCCAAGTTGCTGAGCGGGCGCACCCGCCTGCCCTGCCATCTGACCGAGTTGCCCGAGCATCTGGCCGAACTGCCCTACCGACTGGCCGCCGGAGTCGTCTGCGTTCTGGTAGGCCGACTGCGCGGCACCCAACTTGCCGGAGAACATCGTCTCCTTCGCCTGCAGCGCAGCCACACTGGCGGCCATCGGCGCGGTCAGCGTCGGAAGCACCCCGGAGATAGTCATGCTCATGGCGTCCTCGCCGGGCGGCAGCATGGGGATCTCTGGCATGTCGACGCTGGCTGGATTCCAATTCAAGTTGCCAGGTGTATGCATCGGGTCCAGGGACATCAGCAAGCACCTTCCGTGACTTCACCACTCATCGTCGACGTCTTCACCGAGGTCGTATTCCAGCGGCGGCGGAGCACCCAGCGCCGCACTGGTGCCGCCGCTCTCACCGCGCTGGCCCATCATTCCCATGCCTCCGCCGCCCATGCCCGAGCCGCCGGCACTGACAGGCGCCAACCCACCGACCGCCGAAGTGCCTGCACCCGCCGGATGTACCGCCACGCCGCCGGAACTGCCGACCAAACTGGCCAGCGCCGGTGATTGCGGAGAAAAGCCGCCGGATCCGGGCAGTGAAGCCGACTTCACCATTCCCCCGCCAGAGCCGGCACCCGATCCGCCCGCCAAGGGGTGATTCGAGAACGCCGAAAAGGGCATCGAGGCGCCACTGGTACCGCCCTTGCCGCCCGCGGACATGAGCTGTTGCAACGGCTGCATGAGCTGCTGGAGGGGCTGCATGAGCTGCTGGGGTGCCTGGGTCAACATTCCGCCGATCTGCTGCGGGAGCTGTGCTGCCATCTGGCCCATCTGCATCATCATCTGCATTGCCTGCTGGGAACCGTTGTCCGCCGCCTGGGACGCGGCCGCGGTCGGCGGAGCGCTCGGATTGGGGATGTTCGGCGGCACTCCAAGACCGGCCGCCAGCTCGGCCGAGTTGGCATTGACGTAGGCGATGTTCTGCGACAGGCCCAACTTGATGCGGCTCTGCACCAATTCCTGGGCGTTGCTGAAGGGCATCGCCGAAATGGCCTCGCACTCGTGCTGGGTTTCCTGCGCGGTGGCGTTGACCAGGACCTTAGTCTTCGCGACCGTGACCTCCATGCTCCGGAGTTTCGCCGCAATTGCCGCGGCCTGGGCAGCGTTGGCTTCGTGACCCGCGATGATCGTGGTGGCCTCGCCCCCAGCGGCCAGCGCGCCGCCACCCTTCCACTGGTCCGCCAGCTGCATCAGTTGACCTTGCTGCTGAGGAACCACCGAACCGGTCAGCTTCGCGGCAAGCGCCTCGTACGACGCCGCTGCCGAGGCAAGGGACTCCTCGTCGACGTTCGGCCAGCCGGGACCCATCACCGTCTGTGAACCGAACGGACTACTGTCTGGCGGAACGCCCATGACACGGCTCCCCTTCCGCGTGTTGCTACGTGGGTCGAGGTTACCGCCAGCGCGGGGGGCGCCGGAACACTAGCCGAGGATGAGGCCCGACGTCGGAACACCAGTGCCGGCGGTGACGAGGACGTGCTCGACGTCGGGCACGGGGTTGACCGACGTGCCTCGTAGCTGCCGCACACCCTCGGCGATGCCGTTCATACCGTGGATGTACGCCTCGCCCAGTTGGCCGCCATGCGTGTTGATGGGCAGTCGCCCACCGATCTCGATGGCACCGTCGGCGATGAAGTCCTTCGCCTCGCCGAATGCGCAGAACCCCAACTCCTCCAACTGAATCAGGGTGAACGGGGTGAAGTGGTCGTACAGGATCGCGGTCTGGATGTCTGTAGGCGTCAGGCCGGATTGCGCCCACATCTGCTTACCGACGAGACCCATCTCGGGCAGGCCGTCGAGTTCCGGCCGGTAGTAGCTGACCATCGAATATTGGTCCGGACTGGCCCCCTGCGCGGCCGCTTCGATGATGGCGGGACGGTTCTTCAAGTCCCTGGCCCGCTCTGGCGAGGTGATCACCAGTGCAACACCGCCATCGGTTTCCTGGCAGCAGTCGAGCAACCGGAGGGGCTCGGCGATCCATCGCGAGGCCTGGTGCTCCTCGATGGTGATCGGCTTCTGGTAGAAATACGCCTTGGGGTTCTTGGCGGCGTGCTTCCGGTCGGCCACCGAGATGGCGCCGAAATCCCTGCTCGTCGCACCCGACAGATGCATGTACCGCTTGGCGATCATCGCGACTTGCGCTGCGGGCGTGGACAACCCGTGCGGGTAGGAGAATGAGTTGTCCACACCCGTTGAATCGGCGTTCTCGACCAGTCGCATCTGCACCTGGCCGAACCGCATGCCAGAGCGTTCGTTGAACGCGCGATACGCCACCACGCAATCCGCGATACCGGTGGCGACGGCCATGGCGGCCTGCTGCACGGTGGCGCACGCGGCACCGCCGCCATGATGGATCTTGGAGAAGAACTTGAGATCACCGATGCCCGTGGCACGCGCCACGGCAACCTCGGTGTTGGAGTCCATCGTGAACGTCGTCATGCCGTCGACGTCCGCAGGTGTCAGGCCCGCATCGTCGAGCGCATCGAGCACGGCTTCGGCCGCTAGTCGTAACTCGCTGCGGCCGGAGTTCTTCGAGAAGTCGGTGGCGCCGATCCCGACGATGGCGGCCTTGCCGGACAGTTCACCCGGCATCACGCCGCTCCGATCGTCAGCGTGGCATTCGCGATGACGTGATCGCCAAGGCTGTTGCTGCCCTTGATCTTCAGGGTCACCACACCATCGTCGACGGCCGTCACCTCACCGCTGAAGGTGACCGTGTCGTAGGCGTACCACGGAACCCCCAACCGCAGCCCGATCGACTTGATGATGGCGGTCGGCCCCGCCCAGTCCGTGATGTAGCGCTGTACCAGACCGGTATCGGTGAGGATGTTGACGAAGATGTCCTTGGACCCCTTGGCCTGCGCCTTGTCCCGGTCGTGGTGGACGTCCTGGTAATCGCGGGTGGCGATGGCGGTCGAGACGATGAACGTCGGGTCGCCGTAGAGCTTGAGTTCCGGGAGCGTGGTGCCGACTTCGATTATCGGCGCGCTCACTTGGAAGGCTCCCACGCGTAGTTCGTCCACGCCGGCCCGACCTCGTTGGCCGGGAAGTCGATGTACATGGCACGCACGGGCATTCCGATCTCCACTCCTGCGGGGTCGGTGTTACGGAGTTCGCCGAGCATCCGCACGCCCTCCTCGAGTTCGACGAGCGCAATGACGAACGGCAGGGTACGGCCGGGCACCTTGGGCGCATGGTGCACGACGAAACTGAACACCGTGCCCCTACCGCTGGCGACGACGTAGTCGGTGGGCGCCTCCTTGTCGGCCCACAGGGCAGGCACCGGCGGATGCTGCAGGCTGCCGTCCGGCCGCTTCTGGATGCGCAACTCGTGCGCGTTGACGCCGTCCCAGAAGAACTTGGTGTCCTTGGATGACGCGGGCCGCATCGCCGAATCGGGATCGAGGTCCTCGGGTACCGACGACTGGGCAGCTGTCCCGGCAGTGCCTTCCGTGTCCCGCGGGATGAACTTCATGATGCGCCACATCATCTCGGCGACGTCCTCGTCACCCACGGACCACGTGATCCGCTGGGTGATGAAGAACGCCTCGCCGAGCGCGGTCTGCTTGGGACCGACGACATCGGTCAGTTCGGCCGCGATGCTGACTTCTTCACCCGTTCGCAGGTACCGGTGGTAGGTCTGCTCGCAATTGGTCGCGACGACGCCGACATAGCCTGCGTCGTCGAACAGTTCGAGGATCTTGCCCAGCGGGTCGTCGTCGGGTCGGACTCCGCCGAGCCCCATCATCGTCCAGACCTGGATCATCGCCGGCGGCGAGACGACGCCGGGGTGACCGGCCGCCTTCGCCGCCGCATCGTCGACGTAGATGGGGTTCTTGTCGCCAATGGCGTCGGTCCAGTGGTCGATCATCGGCTGGTTCACCGCGTGGCGACCGACCCGGGGTTTGCTCTTGCCCTCGGCCTTGACCCGCTCCGCGGCGCTGCGGATGTCCTCGATGGCGCTCATGGGTTCCTGTTCTTCGCGCAAGCGCTCATCATCGTGGCACCCGCGGCACCTTCAGCCCCGACGCGGCGATCATCTCGCGCATCACCTCGTTCACGCCGCCACCGAAGGTGATCACCAAATTGCGCTTGGTCTGGCTGTCCAACCACTCCAACAGCTCGAGCGTGTCGGACTCGGCGGGGTTGCCGTACTTGCCGACGATCTCCTCGGCAAGGCGTCCCACCAACTGAATGCGCTCGGTGCCAAAGACTTTGGTGGCGGCCGCGTCCGCGACATTGATCTCTTCGCCACCTGCGGCCACCTGCCAGTTGAGGAGCTCGTTGATCCGCCAGATCGCGCGGATCTCCCCGAGGGCACGCTTGACGTCCTCGTGATCGAGAGGAGTGACGCCGTTGCCGCCCGGCTTGGACGCCCAGGTGTGCACGCGGTCGTAGATCCCCGCGACCTTGCCCGCCGGTCCCAGCATGACGCGTTCGTGATTCAACTGGGTGGTGATCAACCGCCACCCGGCGTTCTCCTCGCCGACCAACATCTCGACGGGCACCCGCACGTCGTTGAAGTAGGTGGCGTTGGTGTGGTGTGCGCCGTCGGACAGGATGATCGGCGTCCAGGAGTACCCGGGGTCCGTGGTGTCGACGATGAGGATCGAAATACCCTTGTGCTTCACGGCTTCCGGGTCGGTCCGGACGGCGAGCCAGAGGTAGTCGGCGTCATGGCCGCCGGTGGTCCAGATCTTCTGGCCGTTGACGATGTACTCGTCGCCATGCCGCACGGCAGAGGTACGCAGCGAGGCGAGGTCGGTGCCCGCCTCGGGTTCGGAGTACCCGATCGCGAAGTGGACGTCACCGGCGAGGATCGCGGGCAGGAACTTCTTCTTCTGCAACTCGGTGCCGTACACCTGAAGCGTCGGCCCGACCGTTTGCAGCGTCACCGCGGGTAGCGGGACATCGGCACGGGCCGCCTCGTTGACGAAGATCTGCTGCTCGATGGGACCGAAGCCGTGCCCGCCGAACTCCTTTGGCCAACCGACGCCGAGCTTGCCGTCGGAGCCCATCCGCTTGATGATCGCCCGGTACGCCTTGCCGTGCCGGTCGACCTCCATCTCCTTCGCCTCATCGGGCGAGATGAGATTGCTGAAGTACTGCCGCATCTCGGCTTGTAGCTGCCGCTGCTCGGGGGTCAACTCGATGAACATTTAGGCTCCCACCAGGTCGAGACGATGCGCCGGACCACCCAGCATCCGGGTGAGGTCCTTGACAGTCGAGTAGTAGCGGTTCATCGGGTAGGTGATGTCCATGCCCATACCGCCGTGCAAGTGATGACAGGTCTGCATGTTCGGCGGCGCCTGCGAGGTGAGCCAGTAGCCGAGCACCTCCAGATCGGCGTCTGCGTCACGTCCCTCCGCGAGCCGCCAGATCACTGAAGTCGAAGCCAGAGCGATTGTGCGCGAGGCGATGTAGACCTCGGCGAGCTGTGCCGCCACGGTCTGGAACGTCGACAGCGGCCTACCGAACTGCTCACGTTTGGCCACGTAGTCCGCGGTCAACCTCAAGGCCCCGGCGACCAGGCCCGCGGCGAATGCGCCCACGCTTGCCAGCACCAACTGATTGACCCGGTGCACGGTGTCCGGGCCGGCGAGAATGTCGTCCTCGGACACCACCACGTCGGCGAAGGTGACCACGTACTCGTCAGAACCGTTGGCGGCCGGGGTCTTGGTGAGCGTGACCCCGTCGGCCTGCGGTGACACTACCGCCACGCCGCCGTCGGTGCTGACGATCATCCAAGCCGCTTCTCCCGCGTATGGCACGCCCACCTTGGTACCCGAGAGCCGACCGCTCGAAAGGCTGGTCGCAGGCCTTTCGGGCAATGAAGACCCCGGCTCGTTTAGCGCCGCGGTAAGTACGCCGCCCTTTGCCACGGCTGCCAGGTAGCGGTCCTGCTGTTCGTCCGACGCCAGTGCGAGCAGCGGCACCAAACCCAGCCCGAGCGTCGCCAGTGCGGGACTGACCGTGCCGTGGCGGCCGATCTCGGTCAACGCCGAGGCGATCGCGGGCAGGTCCACGCCGTCGCCGCCGAGACGTTCCGGCACGCCGAAGGCGATGACTCCGCCGGAGACGAGGGCCTCCCAGCTGTTGTCACGCCCAAGCGCGGACGTCACGACGTCTGCGACAGCCTGCTGCCCCTCGTCGAGACTGAAGTCCATCCGAATCCTCCTTGATTCTTCGAAGTTTCAGCTTCTGCTACGCGCTCGTCCCGGTGTAGTCGACCCGCCAGTGCTTGATTCCGTTGAGCCAACCCGACCGTAGCCGCTCGGGTTCACCGACGGCCTTGAGATCGGGCATGTGGTCGGCGACCGCGTTGAAGATGAGGTTGATCGTCATGCGCGCGAGGTTGGCTCCGATGCAGAAGTGGGCGCCGGTGCCACCGAAGCCCACATGCGGATTGGGGTCACGAAGGATGTTGAAGCTGTGCGGATCGTCGAAGACGTCTTCGTCGAAGTTGGCCGACCGGTAGGACATCACCAGCCGCTGACCCTTCTTGATCTGCACCCCCGCGAGTTCGGTGTCCTCGTTCGCGGTGCGCTGAAACGCCGACACCGGGGTGGCCCACCGGATGATCTCGTCGGCCGTGGTCGGCGGACGCTCCCTCTTGTAGAGATCCCACTGATCCGGGTTGTCGGCCAGTGCGATCATGCCGTGGGTGATCGAGTTGCGAGTGGTCTCGTTGCCCGCGACGGCCAGCATGATGACGAAGAAGCCGAACTCGTCGTCGGAGAGCTTCTCGCCCTCGACGTCGGCCTGGATCAGAGTGGTGACGATGTCGTCGGTCGGGTTCTGCCCCCGCTCGTCGGCCATTGCCATGGCGTACATGATCAATTCCATCGACGACTGCGCGGGATCGACGTCGGCGAACTCCGGATCCTCGCCGCCGGTCATCTCGTTGGACCAGCGAAACAGCTTGTCGCGGTCCTCCTGCGGAACGCCGAGCAGCCCGGCGATGGCCTGCAGCGGCAGTTCGCAGCTGACCTGCTCGACGAAGTCGCCGCTGCCCTCGGCCGCGGCTGTCTTGGCGATGTTCTGGGCGCGCTGGGCCAGTTCCTCTTCGAGGCGTCCGATGGCGCGCGGCGTGAAGCCGCGGGAAATGATCTTGCGCAACCGGGTGTGGTGCGGCGCGTCCATGTTGAGCATGACGGCGCGCTGCATCTCGACCGACTCGCGCGTCATCTCCTTCGGCCAGGTCGGGATGGCTCCGTTCTGCCAGCTCGAGAAGACGTCGCTACGGCGCGAGACTTCCTTGACGTCGGCGTGCTTGGTGACCAGCCAGTAGCCGTGGTCTTCGAAACCACCGGCACCTCCTGGGATGTCGACCCAGTGGAGGGGTTCAGACTTGCGCAGCTCGGCAAGCTCCTCGACAGGCAGGGCGACGAGGTTGACGTCGGGGTCCAAGAAGTCGAAGTCGGACGAGATCATTTTGGCGGTCGCCTTTCCGGGTGCACAGGGCGCGCTCCTAATTGCAACGTGTTCTAGTGCCAGTAAAACATGCCTTCACCGCAGATCAAAGGCGTGGCGGGATCGCAGCTTGTCAGACTTATGAAACGTGTTCTAGCCTGGCGGAATGGGTAACCCTGTGATCGTCGAAGCCACCCGAAGCCCCATCGGCAAGCGCAATGGCTGGCTGTCCGGTCTGCACGCCACCGAGCTACTCGGGGCCGTGCAGAAGGCCCTCGTGGAGAAGGCCGGCATCGACGCCGGCGACGTCGAGCAGCTCATCGGCGGGTGTGTCACGCAGTTCGGCGAGCAGTCCAACAACATCACCCGCGTCGGATGGCTCACCGCCGGCCTGCCCGAACACGTCGGTGCCACCACGATTGACTGTCAGTGCGGGAGTGCCCAGCAGGCCAACCATCTGGTGCACGGCTTGATCGCGGGAGGGGCCATCGACATCGGCATCGCGTGTGGCATCGAGGCGATGAGCCGGGTGGGCTTGGGCGCCAACGCCGGACCCGACCGCTCGATCATTCGGGCGGCGTCGTGGGACATCGACATGCCCGACCAGTTCACCGCCGCCGAGCGGATCGCCAAGCGGCGCGGCATCACTCGCGAGGAGATCGACGCCTTCGGGTTCGCGTCCCAGCAGAAGGCCAAGGTGGCCTGGGCGGAGGGCCGGTTCGATCGGGAGATCTCGCCGATCGTCGCGCCTGTGCTCGACGAGAACAAGCGGCCGACGTCCGAGCTCGCGCCCGTCACCAGGGACCAGGGCCTGCGCGAGACCACCCTCGAGGGGCTGGCGCAGCTGAAGCCTGTGATGGAGGGCGGAATTCACACCGCAGGCACGTCGTCGCAGATCTCCGATGGTGCTGCCGCCGTGCTGTGGATGGACAGCGATGTGGCCAAGGCGCATGGGCTGCGCCCTAGGGCCCGCATCGTGAGCCAAGCCAACGTCGGCTCCGAGGCGTACTACCACCTGGATGGGCCCGTGCAGTCGACGGCCAAAGTGCTGGAGAAGGCCGGGATGAAGATGGGCGACATCGACGTCGTCGAGATCAACGAGGCCTTCGCCTCGGTCGTGCTGTCCTGGGCCCGCGTGCACGAGCCGGACATGGACCGCGTCAACGTCAACGGTGGCGCCATCGCGCTCGGGCACCCCGTGGGAAGCACCGGAGCCCGCCTCATCACCACCGCGCTGCACGAGCTCGAGCGCACGGACAAGAGCACCGCGCTGATCACCATGTGTGCGGGCGGCGCTCTGTCGACCGGCACGATCATCGAGCGGATCTAGTGATTCTCGGTGACGATAACCGACGTCGACCGCATTGCGGTCGCCCAGGAGTACATCGACGCGCTGGTCAGCCACCGAGGTGACAAGGTGCCGTTCGCATCGCACTGCACGCGCATCGAGGTGGGCCTCAAGACCGGCTTCTCCGGAAATCACCTGCGCCGCAGCCTCACCCGTGGGCCGCAGTACCGGGTCATCCAATCGGCGACCCCACCCGAATTCACGGTGACCGGCGAGGTCGTCCGGGCGCGTTTCGACATCCTGACCAAACCGACGCTCGCCGGGCGGCGGGTGGGCGCGCACATCGACGAGACGTTCCTGATCGCGGTCGACGCCGATGCCGGCCGGGCCGAAATCCACCACATCCGGGCCGGTATCCGGCCCTTCCTCACGCGATAGGACGACAGCAGACATGGCCAATCCGTCCCGCCCGATGAACCCCAAACAGATCGAAACACTGAACTCCGCAGGTGTCGGCACCGCAATCAAGTGGATGTCGAAGGCGCAGACCTGGATCTTCAAGAAGTCCGGCGGAAAGCTCGGGAACAAGTTCCTCAAGGGCACCGAAGTCGGGATCCTGACAACGATCGGTCGTAAGTCGGGCGAGGCGCGGGACAGTCCCCTGCTGTTCTTGCAGGAGGGCCAGCGCATCGTTCTGGTGGCCTGCCAAGGTGGCCGGGCTACCAACCCGATGTGGTACCTGAACCTCGCGGCCAACCCGAGTGTCACCTTTCAGACCAGGGCCGGCCTGCTCAAGCTCACCGCCCGCGAGGCCACCGACGCCGAGCGTGACAAGTACTGGCCCAAGCTCGACGCGATGTACCCCGACTTCGTCAACTACCGCTCCTACACCGACCGCAAGATTCCGATCATCATCTGCGACCCGGAACAGCACCTCAAACCGAACGTGCGGACCGGTTCGCTGAGCCGGCACACGACATAAATGCTCTCGCACCTTCAGCCCGACGAGAACGGCTGAGGAGAGCCGGCCGGCCCGTCACCGGCTGAGGCCAGACCTGCCTCGAGCACCCCACCGTCGGGAGCTGATTCCGGACGTCGAGGCTGTGGACGGTTACGGGCGAGTTCGCCGCGCCTACTTCACGAATCACATGCCCCTCGGCCGAAGGGTAGTTGCACGCGGCATAGCGGGCACGAGCACAAGACCGGTAGTTCGCTGTAGTCGCAGCTTCCGGTCGAAAATCCCGACTTCAAACGTTTCATCAACGTTTGGGCCGTTGACACTTCAGCGTCTTCTCGCTGCTTAGAACAAGTTTACGAGCAATCTGTTGTGGCGCCGGACGCCTCCAGCTACAGTCTGGCAAGCACTCCATAACGGACTGGCTTTGATACTGCGTATACAGCAAACTCCGCCCTCGGCGGACTTGCATCAAAATCGGGGGGGCCCGTGAAGTCAACGAAGTCGTGCCATTGGCGCCGCAAGGCCGCCACTCGAGATGACCTCACCGCGCTGTCCGACTCTGAGCGGGCACACTGGCCAGAATCACGTTCGGCCAGTGCGCGGCCGGCTGTCTACTCGAAACACATCGGGCGCGTGGGCGCCTTGGCGGTTGCCCTCGGTGTCGGCGGCGCGATCGTCAGCGCGCCGGGACTGGCCTGGGCCGATGAATCGTCGACATCCACTTCTTCAGCATCGACCGATTCATCGACGCCGGAATCGGCGGCGACAGGCTCATCATCGGCCAAGCCACGATCGACGACTCCCTCCAAACACTCCATCAATGCCAAATCAGATGGCCCCGACAGCCGATCGAGCGCATCGGCTTCACCATCGAACGCCGCGACGAACGCCGATGCGGGTGTGATCGCGCGCACGAACCAGACTGCGCGCAAGAACTCGAGCGCTGAGAGAACATCGGCCAAGACCAACGGCCGTCGGACCGACCACCAAGAATCGGACGAGTCCAGTCAGGAAGACTCGACCGATGCTGGGATCAGCGAGGCCACCGGAGAGGCGGTCCAAGGTCCTGCCGATGTGCCGGCCGCGTCGGAGACCACATCGACCAGCGCCCCGTCAGCGGCCACCCCGGCCGCCGACAAATCTCGTTCATCTGGCTCGGCACGAAGGGCGACGACGCCGAGAGTCTTGCTGAACACCAGCACTACCCCCTCGCCCGTTGCAGTGGAAGCGCAATCACGCTCCGGACTCCCCGATCTCAGACCGACCGGCAACGAGGCCAAACCCGCCACACCGGTCACGTCTGCCGCGGTTGCACCCGAATTACCAGCCGTCGCAAGGGACTTCGAGACTTCGGCCACGGGTAACGGCGGCTCGAGCCAAGTGGTCCAGATTTCTCCCACCGCGCTACCCGACGTGCCGGCGCCCGGCCCGGGCGATCCATCGACGTCACCGCTGCTGTTGGCGATGACGGCGTGGAATCGTCGAGAGGCCAGGACGCGCTCGATCGGTCACAACCCGGTAGTCGCTACTCTGCAGTCGAGCGGGGCGAGTCCAACACCAGATTCAGAGTCGACTCTGGCCGAAGTGGCGCAAGCCGCGGTACCCCCTCCGCAGGTCGATGCGGGCACAGCCGAGGACCAGGTGGGATTGTTCGCGCAAGCAGCGGCGGTAGAGGCGCCGACGACGACGTCGGTCTTCTTCGAATCCAGCCCGAGAATTGGTGAGGCGGGCGGTACCGTGATGGTACCCATCGGCCGCACGGGCGATTTGACGCGGACGACAACCATCGAGTACGGAATTACCCCCGATACCGCAACCGCCGGAGTGGACTATATCGGCGGAAACGGAACGATAACGATGAACGTGGGAGTGGCCCGCGTTTTCATCCCCGTACAAATTGTCAACGATAACTTGCCAGAGTCGACCGAAACATTTGTGGTCTCAATCATCAACGTCGATAGTAGTTCGACGTTACTTTTTCCACGAACTGCGCGCATAGAAATATTGGATGACGAAAACCCTGTAATCGATCCCACGTCACCACCACTGGTATCAGATTATGATGTCACCCAAGAGGTCGTAGTCGCAAATGGCCTAGGCCAACCGCTGTCCTTCGAATTTGCACCGCAAGACCCGTCACTACTCTATGTCGCTGACAAAACGGGCGCGATCAAGGTGTATAGCGTCAAGACTGGTGCTCTGCAGTCGACGTTTGTCGATATAAGTTCCAAGGTAAACAGCAATTTAGATCGCGGACTATTGGACATTGCGTTGCATCCCGATTTCGGCCAACCGGTTCTGGCAGGTCAGCCAGAGCACAACTATGTCTATGCGTTCTATGTCGTTGATCCCCCCGATACCGTAGGCAACCCCAACCCGAATGCCGGACCGGACGGCTCCGGAAATCGGTTTTCCTACCTCGTGCGCTTCACGGCCGACGCGGCCACCAACTACACCACGGCGGTTCCCGGCAGCGAAGTCATTCTGCTCGGCGGCATCGCCGTTGCAGGCGTTGACGGACTGCAACCACGGACGCTTCAGGACATTAGCGGAGCCGGAACCGTCGACAGTACTAGCGTCGTAGACCAGCCCGAGTCGGGGTTCAACGCCCAAACAGGGGAATACGAGGACAACTACCTCAAGGTCGATTCGCGGAGTCATGCCGGCGGATCGCTGGCCTTTGGCCCAGATGGCGCTTTATACGTTTCGGTCGGGGATGGCACGTCCTTCGATTTGACCGACCCGCGCACTGTCAGCGTGCAGAACGTACACAGTCTGTCCGGCAAGATCCTGCGCATCGACCCAATAACCGGCTTGGGACTGCCAGACAACCCGTTTGTCGAGCCGGGCGACGATCTCAGCGCGAACAGTGCCAAGGTGTACCAATTGGGGCTACGAAATCCGTTTTCCATCGGGTTCGCCCAGGATGGGCGTCTCTTCATCACGAATACAGGTTGGTACAGTTGGGAGGAGATCGAGAGTGGATATGCTGGCGCGAATTTTGGTTGGCCATATTTCGAGGGCGGCGATAATGACGTTCTTCTACCGGCACCGGGATACGAGAACCTCCCCAGCGACCCCGCGCGTAACCTTCCCAGCGCCGCCGATTTCTATGCGGCCGTAGCGAGTGGCGCGATACCGGTAACAGCAGCCTATCGTGCGTTTTCTCACGACGAGGACGCGCCTGGTTTTCAGATCGGGGCCATTGTGGGCGTCAACGACGGCGAGGTGTTCGTCATTGACGGTAATGATCACAGCGATGTGAAGTTCCTGTACAAGACCCAAGATGTCCCCGTTGCCTTCAGCCAGGGACCCGACGGGTACATGTACGTTGCGAACCTCGCTGGAACCATCACCAGGCTGTTGATCGCGCCGAAGCCTGCACCCTCGGCTACGGTGTTGACGGCGCATGGGAGCGCAAGTGCCGCCAACGGCGTCTACACCTTGACCACCGCAGGCGGCGAGTACCAGACCGGCACGGCGATGTCGACGGGGCGCATCGACGTGAGCAAGAACTTCACCATCGGCTTCGACGTCAATCTCGGCGCCAACGACGCCGGCGCCGACGGAGCGGCGATCGTCTTCCACAACGACCCGCGTGGCGCCAACGCCATCGGAGACATCGGCGGAGGCTTCGCGGTCGGCGGCATCCAGAACGGGCTCGCCATCGAGCTCGACACCTACAACAACANACGGTGTTGACGGCGCATGGGAGCGCAAGTGCCGCCAACGGCGTCTACACCTTGACCACCGCAGGCGGCGAGTACCAGACCGGCACGGCGATGTCGACGGGGCGCATCGACGTGAGCAAGAACTTCACCATCGGCTTCGACGTCAATCTCGGCGCCAACGACGCCGGCGCCGACGGAGCGGCGATCGTCTTCCACAACGACCCGCGTGGCGCCAACGCCATCGGAGACATCGGCGGAGGCTTCGCGGTCGGCGGCATCCAGAACGGGCTCGCCATCGAGCTCGACACCTACAACAACAACCCCGGTGCGACCGGCCCCGACATCGCCGCCGACCACACCAATTTCCTCGACACCGACGGCGCCTTCGCCACCACGGCGGTGGCCCTGCCCAACATCGAGGACGGCGCGTGGCACCGCGTCGTGGTCACCTGGAACGCCGCAACGAAGACGATGAGCTACACCTTCGACAACCAAGCCATCGGAACCCCACTCACCAGCAACATCGCGACGCAATTCCTCGGCGGCTCGAACTTCGCCTATTACGGCTTCGGCGCCGCCACCGGCGCACTGAGCAACACCCAAAGCATTCGCAACGTCACCACCACCGCCACCTTCGAAAACCAAGCGCCGGTCANACCAATTTCCTCGACACCGACGGCGCCTTCGCCACCACGGCGGTGGCCCTGCCCAACATCGAGGACGGCGCGTGGCACCGCGTCGTGGTCACCTGGAACGCCGCAACGAAGACGATGAGCTACACCTTCGACAACCAAGCCATCGGAACCCCACTCACCAGCAACATCGCGACGCAATTCCTCGGCGGCTCGAACTTCGCCTATTACGGCTTCGGCGCCGCCACCGGCGCACTGAGCAACACCCAAAGCATTCGCAACGTCACCACCACCGCCACCTTCGAAAACCAAGCGCCGGTCAACAACCCCCCCATCGCCGTGGCCGATGCGGTGACGACGGCGGCCAACACTGCGGTCAAGATCGCCGTACTGGCCAATGACAGCGATCCCGACAACGATCCGCTTACCATCACCGCCGTGTCGAACATCGTGAACGGCACCGCAACGATCAACGCCGACAAGACGATCACCTACACCCCCACCSCGGGCGTGAGCGGTACCGGCGGGTTTTCCTACACGATCTCCGACGGAACCACGCAGAGCTCCGCGGCAGTCAGCGTGACGGTCACCCCACCGGTCGGCGGCGTGACGGTGTTGACGGCGCATGGGAGCGCAAGTGCCGCCAACGGCGTCTACACCTTGACCACCGCAGGCGGCGAGTACCAGACCGGCACGGCGATGTCGACGGGGCGCATCGACGTGAGCAAGAACTTCACCATCGGCTTCGACGTCAATCTCGGCGCCAACGACGCCGGCGCCGACGGAGCGGCGATCGTCTTCCACAACGACCCGCGTGGCGCCAACGCCATCGGAGACATCGGCGGAGGCTTCGCGGTCGGCGGCATCCAGAACGGGCTCGCCATCGAGCTCGACACCTACAACAACA
>NZ_RCZG01000011.1 GCF_006439015.1 Mycolicibacterium hodleri
CTGATCGGGTTGGGGTTGGCGGCCTGCGAACAGGGCCGCCGGGTCCGCTACGTCACCACCGCGCAGTTGGTCAACGAGCTCGTCGAAGCCGCCGACGAACGGGTCCTCTCGACGGGTCGTGGCCCGCTACGGGCGCCTGGACCTGCTCTGCCTCGACGAGCTCGGATACGTTCAAATCGACCCTCGCGGAGCAGAATTGCTGTTCCAGATCATCACCGAACGCGAAGAACGGGCCTCGGTCGCGATCGCCACCAATCTCCCCTTCAGCGAATGGGGCACCGTCTTCCCCGACCCACGCGTAGTCGCCGCCATCGTCGACCGCGTCACCTTCAACGCCCACATCATCGAGACCGGCACCAAGTCCTACCGACTCCGCACCAGCAGAACGACCACCCGCACCAAACGCGGAACCTAAGCACAGGTGGGGCCAAAATTCATGACGACGGTGGGGCCAAATCACTTGACGAAACGCACGCAACAAAGCGTGCCGTGTTCGAAGTGCTTCGGAGAGCATTGATTCGGTCTCTGGAGCCCGAGTACGCCCAGCTTCGGCAAGACGTCCGCAAGTGCGAGTCCGCTTCCGGCATTGCCGGGGTACTCGAAATCGCCTCGGCGCTAACACCGTTCGCCGCCACGGTGCGTGATCTCGACGCTGATCCGTACCTGCTGAACGTCGCCAACGGCACGCTCGATCTGCGTACAACAGAGCTGTCCGCGCACAACCCGCGGGATCGCATCACCAAGGTGACGCGGGCGGCCTACGACCCGAGCGCGCCAGCATCGACGTGGACGGCGTTCCTGCTGCGCGTACTACCCGATCAGCCGGTCCGGGACTACCTCGGGCGCGTCGCCGGCGTCGCGTTGTTCGGGCGCGTCCTAGAGCACGTTCTGCCGATCCTCACCGGCACCGGCGCCAACGGCAAGGGCACCTTCTATAAAGCGGTCCTGTGGGCGCTGGGGGACTACGGCAGCACCGTGGAACTCGATCTACTGATGCACCGCCAGGGCGCTCACCCCACCGGCGAGATGGATCTCCTCGGGCGTCGTCTGGTGGTAGTCAGCGAGTCCGAGCGAGATCGACGTCTCGCTGAGGCGACCATGAAGCGGCTCACCGGTGGTGACACCATCCGCGCGCGACGGATGCGCCAGGACTTCATCGAGTTCGACCCCAGCCACACCCCGCTGCTCATCACCAACCACCTGCCCAAGGTCGCTGGTGACGACCCGGCGATCTGGCGGCGTCTGCGGGTGGTGCCGTTCATCGTGGAGATCGCGGCGCACGATCGCGATCAACACCTCGATGAGCACCTGCAGGCCGAGGCCGACGCAGTACTCGCCTGGGCCGTCTCAGGGTGGACTGATTACCGACAGCGAGGGCTGGACGAGCCCGCGCCCGTCCTGGTCGCCACCAACGAGTACCAGAAGGCCAGCGACGCAATTGCAAGGTTCGTCGACGAATGCTGCGTCACCTCGACACCGGTCCTGCAAGCCACGACTACTCAGCTGTTCGACGAGTGGGAGAAGTGGCGGATCGCAGATGGCGCCGAGCCACTGAGCCTCAAGGCATTCGGGCAGGCACTCACCGACAAGGGCTATCCCGCAGACAAGCCCACCAACGGCAAGAAATGGCGCCGAGGTATCGCACTTCTAGCCAAGGAGCGCGGCGACGATGACGCCAAATAGCACCCATAGCACCCATTTACTAGTTCCCCTACACGCGCGCACGTTATCCCGTCATACATCTAATGGGTGCTATGGGTACTTGAACCCCCCTGACCTGCAACAACTTGGAGAAATGAAATGAACGCATCCGCGAACGATTCAGCGACCCCGACCACCAACATTCTCATCGGCGCCCAGGCGCTCGACCCGGAGGGGCCATCGTGAACCCGCCGGCGGTGCAGCAAGTCGGAGCGGCAGTCCTCGTCCAGGGCGACGGGCTCGAACACGTCAAGGCGTGCGTCCTGGCTCTGATGCGCGAAATGCAACGCAACGGCTACGCACCACCACCAGCATTGGCCGACCTACTCACGAAGGCCCACGCCGCCCGCATGTCGCAAACGCGACAAGAATTCGTGAGTTACCAAGTGGTCGAGGCACACTCAGAAAGCCAGGACGTGGACGACTGGATCGGCGTCGCCGAAGCAGCCCAAACACTTGGCGTCGGAATACGCCAAATGCAACGGCTCGCGCAAAACCTCTCTCCAGGGCAGGTCAAGCGCATCGGCAACTCGCTGGCGTTGAAACGGGCGCCCGTCCTGGCTTTAGCCGCACAACGAAAGGCACGAAAATGACTGACACCGACGACGACCCCAACGCCTTCCCCACCGAATGGGGGTACCGCCCCGCACCCACGGGCGCCGTCGAAGCAGCGTTCGACGTATTCGCCTCCTCCATGTCCGATGACGAGTTCACCGAATTCGTGGCCCGCGTCCGACCGGTAGGAGGCCGCTGATGTCCCACCGCCCCATCGACATGCGACCCGCGCAAGCACTCATCTCAGCTCTCCACGGTGTCAACGTCACCCCACCAAAGGTGTTGACCAACATCGTCGACGGATTCGACATCCTCGGCACACCCGTCCAACCCACGGCCGAAGACCCCGGCAACGCCATCGTCACCGCCGCCGCGGACGGCAAGCTCAACCTCAAGACACTCGACGCGATGCTCGCCACTGCCGCCGCGGAATCCACGGCGAACACCTACCGACAAGAGTTCCGGCTCCGCGCCGAACGCAAGTTCGCACACCGGTTCTACACCGCCCTTCTCGATGGCGCCGCCGATCAAATCCTCGACGCCATCCGCCCACAATTCGAGGCAGCAGCCACGGAACTGCGGGAAGCTCGCGACGCCGTCGACCTACAGACCACACCTCGGCGTCTGCTCGAGGTCATCGCCACCCCCGAGGAACAGACCGCGTGGAAGCGACTGCCCGAACTCGTCAGACGAATGACCCGCATCGCAGCCATCGCAGCAGCATTCGGCCCGCACGCAGACCTCCCCGTCGTCGACGACCTCTCCGGCGCAGACGGACTGCTCCGCCTCGGATGGGTAGATGACCGAGCCCTGATGTGCTGCAGTGGCAGCGCAGTCTCGGCCACCGAGACGTTCCGCCAACCCGACCCGTCATGGCAGACCAGCCCCTGGCTCCGCGTCCCCCTCCAATTGCACACCATCGCCGAAGCGCAAGAGCGGTACCGCGAGATCGCCGAAAGCGACTGGCTTGCACGCAACCGATACTCCGAAGGCAGCGGACGTCTCACCGAGACCGGGTTCGTCCCCGACGTCCGCACCAACCCGCACCAGCAACTCGCCGACGCGGAGGTCTGACCCGTGAGACCGATTGAATCGATGCGCTCAGGCGCCCACACCGACGGCCGCTATTCCTCTGAGCCGTACCCCGTCGGCTGGCGCACTCCGATGCCACACCGTCGCGACAGCCCGGTCGAGGAGGCCATGCGCGCCGCCGCGAATCACCTGGTGCCCGACCATGAGTAGCCACCCCCCTGGCCGGGGTCTCTCGTCGGGTCGAGCCCGCTCCTCGGGGTTTAGGCGGTCAGGAGAGAGCGCCGTGGATTTCCGAGATATTGTCAAGACCTGTGGATCGGGGTGGTTCAGGCGACCTCCGTTTCGGTTGATTCGGCACCGGGTTCGGGCGGTGTGATGTCGACGGGGCGTTCGAGCATCTTGCCTTTATGGAACACCGCGCCGGCACGGACCAGGGCGACCAAGTGCGGGGCGTTGACGGCTCGCCAACGGGCCTGTGCGGCGTCGATCAGCTTGTAGGCCATGGCAATTCCCGCGACACGGGATCCGGGGCCCTTGGTGACCTTGGTCCGCAACCGCACGGTGGCAAAGGTCGACTCAATCGGATTCGTGGTCCGCAGATGAATCCAATGCTCGGCCGGATACTTGTAGAACTCCAGGAGCACGTCGGCGTCATCGACGATCTTCGCGACCGCCTTGGGATACTTGGCGCCGTAGTCGACCTCGAAGGCCTTGATCGCGACCTGGGCATGGTCGATGTCTTCGGCGTTGTAGATCTCCTTGATCGCCGCCAAAGCGCCGGGATGGGCTGACTTCGGTAGTGCAGCAAGTACATTGGCCTGCTTGTGGAACCAGCACCGCTGCTCGCGGGTGGCCGGGAAGACCTCCCGGACCGCCTTCCAGAAACCCAGCGCCCCGTCACCGACCGCCAGCACCGGCGCGGCCATCCCGCGCCGGCGGCACGACCGCAGCAGATCAGCCCACGACTCGGTCGACTCCCGGTACCCATCGGCCAGGGCGACGAGCTCCTTGCGGCCATCGGCCCGCACGCCGATCATCACCAACAGACAGAGCTTCTCCTGCTCGAGGCGAACCTTGAGGTGGATGCCGTCGACCCACAGGTACACGTAGTCGGTGCCCGACAGATCCCGCTCCCCGAACGCCTTGGCCTCGTCCTGCCACTGCGCGGTGAGCCGAGTGATCGTCGTCGCCGAGAGCCCCGCACTCGACCCCAGGAACTGCTCCAACGCCGGACCGAAGTCACTGGTCGACAGGCCATGCAGATACAGCAGCGGCAGCACCTCGGTCATCTGCGGCGACTTGCGCGCCCACGCCGGCAAGATCGCCGAGGAAAACCGATGCCGCTCAGCAGTATCGGGGTCCACGCGGCGGTCGTTGACCCGCGGCGCAGTCACCGTGACCGCGCCCGCGGCGGTCAGCACCTCCCGCTCGTGGTGATACCCGTTGCGCACCACCAAGCGGCGCCCGTCCCCGTCGAGCTGATCGACGAACTGTTCGACGTAGGCGGCGACCTCGGCCTGCAATGCCGCCGCCAGCATCTGCCGGGCGCCGTCGCGGACGATCTCATCCAACAACGACCGACCAGCACCACCGTCGTTGTCGTTGGCGGATTCCGTCTCGTGAACTACTTTGAGCATGGGCGTACCTTCCCAACCAGCGCGCCAACGCCGGTCTTGATCGACTACCTGATTACAAGATGATCATCCTCGGGAAGGTGCGCCCACTTTCACGCCACCTCGCCGAGCCTCATCCACAGGTTTCGATCATTGCTCTGGATTTCCACACGGGCGTACCTGGGGGATACCCCCGATCAGGCCCGCCCGCTCCTCGCGGTTTAGGCGGTTATCTCTCTCTACCGTTTTTTCTTTCCCGTATCGATCGGTTGGAGGGTGCACTTTGATGGCTAAGCAGCCGCTCCGGGCGGTGGGCGAGGGTGAGCGCAGGCCGCAGCGACGGAAGGTTCTGACTGTTCTCGAGGCAGCGAAGGTCGGGTCGCGTCGTGAGTTGTTGGTGGCGATGCGGGATCGGATCGCGGAGACGGTGTCGCGTGTCGATTGCCCGACGAAGGATCTGTCGCCGTTGACCCGGCGGCTGCAGGAACTCGATCGTGACATTGCTCGTCTGGATGCGTTGGAGGAGTCGGAGTTCCGGCCTCCGGTGACGGACGACAAGTTCGATGCCTCGGTGATCTGAAGACTAAGGAGCAGAACGAATGTCCAATGAGCTAGCCCTGTACCAAGGCCGTTCAAACAAGCGGCCACCTCGACCTCAAAGAATGGGTCGACGTCGACATGAGTGTGCCCGCAGACCGGCTCAAGTTCATCAAAGATGCTGTGGTCGACGATGCCGGCCCCGAGTTAGCTTCGCCGTCCCGGTCCGGTCTTGCGCCTTCGACATGCTGACCTGCGACGGCACCGACATGACGACGCGCCCATATGCCTGAATCCGCTAGCGGGGTTTGAGCCGAAAGACAGGTATACGACGACCGATGGGGTCTGTCTTGAGGCGGTATTCGCTCCAACCGGCGTAGACGTGTTCAGCGAGCCCGTAGAGGTACGCGTAGTCGTCGGGGTCGGTGACCTCACGCGCCACGAACTTCTCGTCGCCTAACTCGCAATCGGGGTGTGCCTTCAGGTTGTAGGACCACTGTGGATGTTTCGGTCCGCCGTAGTTTGAGGCGATCGCAATCGCCTCCTGCCCGTCGTGGAAGTAGGTGATTTGGTGTTCTCGCGGTTGACCGGATTTTGCGCCGGTGGTCATCAGCGGAGCGGTAGAAACCCCGCCTAGGATCGAGGGGTAGCGTCCGCCGGTTTTGCGGTATAACCACGGGTCGATGCGAGGGCCGAGATGGTGCCCATACCATTGTCCTGGTCGTGAGAGAGCGAAGCTCTCCATGGCCGCATACCAGCGGCCGTGCTTCTTGCGCGGATCGGCATATGGCAGCGGCATGTGCGGAACGTACCCCCCGGTTCAGGTCATTTCCGATTTTTCGCACATTACCCACCCAAGCCGGGAGCCTGTCGCTTCGCGGGACCGCCACCGCGGCGAACTCTGTTGCCACGCTGCATTTACGGACAGACAGATTCGGACGAGTTTCCCTACCGTTTCAGCGGCGCTCGCCGACAAAGGACTTCGGCCCGCCACCGCCGAGCGGTGGACGGGCCGGGTCCCGACGAGTAAACGTCTCATCGGACAGGTTCAGTTTTGGCTAGACCCAGGAATTACCCTGCTGCAACCTGCTTTTTACCGTAGACCCGCTCCATGATCGCGGTGTCTGTGTGTACCTGTACGCGTGTTGTCTTGCCGTCGCGCAGGGTGAACACGTCGGCGTCGTGGCCT
The DNA here is from genome assembly GCF_006439015.1 of Mycolicibacterium hodleri. Lineage (GTDB taxonomy): Bacteria > Actinomycetota > Actinomycetes > Mycobacteriales > Mycobacteriaceae > Mycobacterium > Mycobacterium hodleri_A. Next base: position 6,628 of record NZ_RCZG01000011.1, read on the forward strand.
GTTTCGCCGTCGACGGCCACTTCGGTCAATGCGACGACCATGTCGCCATCGGCGAGGAGGCGGTGAACCTTCACCGTCATGGACTTCTCGGCCAACTTGCTCATGTATGTGCCAACTTCGGCTTTGCCGTGGTAGGTACCGCTGAGCGCACTATCGCCCGGTTGGACCCACTCGATGTTGTCGTCGAACATGTTCATCACGGTGTCGACGTCACCGGCGGTGAAGGCTTCGTACCCCTTCTTGACGAGCGCGATGTTGTCTTCTTGCTCTGACATTTGCAGTTCCCTTCGTTCGCATCCCGATGGTTTCGGCCGCGACGGGTTCGGCTGTGGTCTACGGGGTCCAAGTTGAATCGGCTCCCAGGGATCAGTCAGTCAGACCATTCACCGCCGCGTCGATCGTAGTCCTGCGCGCAGCAGAGTTTTAGGCGATTCGCAGGAATTTAGCAGGCAATTGGGCCCAAGTGACGTACGCTTGCGGGTTCGTCGCTTCACCAACTGAAGTATCGGTGCCTTGGTCGTGCCAACCGCCGCGAAATGCATATCGAACACCGCGAGCATCGCAGTGACCAACGCGGGCGATGACCAGTCCTCCAGAGTGCACGACCTCAACCTGTCGGCGAGCTGATTGCGGAGTGCAGCCATGTCGCGAGAAGCGACGGACACGGTGGACGATGTCATGGCGCCACCCACCCCTCAGCCGTATCCGCCGCCGCGGAGAGTGCCTTGGCGAGCTGATGCTCGCCAAGATGTCAATCTTCGAGAACGCCCTGCTCCGCGCCATTACTGAAGGCCAGAGCCCCCATCGCACAGGCGAGCTCACTGAGGAGACGTGGTCGGCCATCGATGCGATTGCGCGCGAACATCCCGAAGCGACCGTTTGGTTGATATCGGACGCGTTCGTGGAGAGTGGGACGTGGCCGAAGTACTAACGGGAGCGTGGCACGGGCTTAGCCGCCGGGGCACAGATCCTTGATGGCGTCATTAACGGCCAGGTCGGCTTGTGCGTGGCTCAAAGAGCCGGCGTTCTTGTAGTAGGTGGCTGACAGGTCATTGGGGTCCATACCGCTGGCCATCGCAGCGCACATGGCGTGTCCGTCGCTGATCAGGGAATCGGCAGGCCCATCGATTCCTGCCGCGGTGAGATCGTTGATGTAGTCGTCTTCTGCGTTGGTAGTGGCGTGCGCTGCGGGCGCGAGCAGGATGGCTGCCCCGACCGCGAGGGCGCTGGCAGCGGAGGCCAGGGCGCGGCGGTCGTGCTTGCGGTGTGATGCAGGCATATCGGTTCCTTGTTGGTTTGCGGGTGCGCCCCGACGCCGCCCGATGTGAGCCACTTAGAAGTAAGTGGTGCGGCAAGTGTGAATCAGCTGTTGGGCTGCTGCAAGCGATATCGGCAAATTTTTGGCGGCCGGTGTCAACAGGTTCGGCCCCGCCCCGGGCCGACTGGGCTCACCCGACTACTCCGTCACTGAGTGATCGGGGTACGCGGCCCCACACTGCTGCGTTGTTGGCTGACGTGGTAGCTGGCACCAACGGTTCCAGCAGCGATGGCGGTGGAGGCTATTAGGCCTGCGGGTCCGGGCAGGGCCAAAGTGGACCATGTTGCTGGAATGTGTGTGGTTTCCCGCCCTGGGCACAAGCTAGCCCTTTAGGTTCCTCGCCATCGAATTAATCATCGAGTCCATTGCTGAAGTGATGCTTGTGTGCATTTCCGAGAGCTGACTTAGCTGGTTCGCCAACTGTCGCATGCTTTGCATGTCGTCCGCCGATACCTGGTCGGCGGGAGTGGCTCGTAGTGCGTCCAGTTGGTCTTGGAGCGCCTGCTCGGCCGCGACGGTTTGTGCCTCCGTGGCCTTGAGTTCGTCGAGGTCTTTGGATAACGCATCTTGGGCCGCCTGGATGCTTGCGTCGCTGGGTCCAATCGGCGGTTGGCTTTGAGACGTACTTTGGGGTCGAGGATTGTTCTCTCGGCGCAACATCTCCTCGTCAGTAAGCGGCTCCCCCATCGCCGATTTTGCTGCGGAGGACACATTTGTGCGCATCTCCGACTGTTGAGTGAGCTGATTCATTAGTTGTTGCATCGCGAACATGTCAGACGCCGAGAGCTGATCTGCAGGAATAGCTTTCACCGCGTCTAGCTGGTCTTGGAGTGACTGCTCGGTCGTTGAGATGTCTGATCCCAAATTCTTTATGTCGTCGAGATCTTTCGACAGCGCATCCTTGTCGACCAATGACGGGTCGCCCGCGCTGCTGGTGGTTCCGGCGGCCGGTCGAGCTCCTACCTTGGAAGTTGGGCGCGCGCCTGCATCTGAAGAATCAGCACCACTGTCGGCCGTGGATGACCCGGAGCTGGGCGATGATGATGCCGATGGCGCCGGGGGGGCGCCTGGGTCGGGGGCAGCCTGTCCAGTGCCGGCGCTCAACGACAATAAGAAGGCAACCCCGGTCGCTAGTCCACCTGCTTGCAGCCCCCGCATCGCTGATCTCATGGCCGCTCCATTCGCTATACCGCACTGCGGCACCTCGCCAGACTGCTACAGCAAACATAGGGCACAGAAATTAACGACGAAGCACAATCCGCCGCCTCACAATGAGTTCGGCCCCGCACGGGAGAGTTGTGCGGGGCCGAACACTAAGTCAGGCGTCAGGGCACAGGTTCTTGTGCGCCGCCGTCACCATCAACCTAGTGAGCGCAAGCGTTGACCCCGGGTACGACAACTGCCTCACCGCAGCATCCTCCGGCGACACCCCGGCCCGCAGGTCCACACAGATGGCGTTGCCTGCATTCGACAGGAACATGCTGGTGAACGGGGTGACAGTGAACCCCACCGTCCCCGACAGTTCGTTCAGGTAGTCCTGCATCGGATCAGCATGAGCAGCCGGCGCCAACACCAGACCTGCTGCGATGAGTGCCCCGTAGATGATTCTCCCCATCAAGCGGATGCTACTACTTGCTGTCCAGCGCCCTGACTGCCTCGGCGAGGTGCGTCAGCCCTTCCGCCAGGAGCTTCGTGGTGGGGTTCTCGGTGGTCCTGGTGACCTCGCGGAACTTGTTGGCGGCGGAGGTGGCCCACTGTGCTGCGTTGCTCATGGGCGGCGACCGTAGCGGTGGGCACCGACACAGGGGCAGGGCGCCACAAGGTCCAGGGCCGGAAGGCAGCAACCATGACGGGCTTGTTCATCGCCCCCAATGGACGTCGTCAGGGTTCTCGCATCTCTAGAACGCGAGACTTGGTAGCACGGCCCTCCGGACCCAGACAGGAGGAAACGTACCTTTTGCACGTCTACCGAGGTATCGGGGAAAACCCTTGAATTTTTGATTCAGTGCACCTCGAATGCTGTGCATAGTCCAGCGCGCAAAACGCGAGAATGAGTTCGGCCCGCCCCGGGGAGTGGGACGGGCCGAACAATAGATAAGACCCGGGTAGGGGCCGATTGGTTCCGTGTGTGGCAGATCTGCCACACATGGGAATTTAGACGGCTTGGAGTCGTCGTCCTGGATGGGGTTGAGGCTTCGGCGTCTGCGGCGGCTGGTGACCCCTGCGGGCATCCGCCCCCCGCAAGATCGCCAGTATTGCTACCGCTTCCACCGTCGTCAGATCGACTGCGGGGTCGAGTTCGAACATCAACTGCTTCATCTCTACTTGCACGTCCGCCGCGCAGACATCGAGAACCCCGTCCAGCGCGGTCATCGCGCCGCCCACCCGTCGACCTCGGCTGCCGCCTGCAACAACGATGCGGCAAGCTCGCGGGCCTGGTCACTGTTCAGCGGCCCCGTCTCATCGACACCGAACACGTACACGTGCGGGGCTTCGACAGTGCCGTCATCGACGCTGCCGTCGGCCCACTGCACAGCACTAGTGGACACGCGCAGTTTGTGGTCGGTGACGGTTCGGTCATGGCCGATCACCACGCGCCAGGGCTGCGGGTCATCCGGCTGCCACTCGTCGACCCTCTTAGCACCAGCAGGCGCGTGGACGTCGGGGTACGGGTTGGCTAGTGAGGTGGTGGTGTTCACGGGCGCAATCTCCTTTTGGGGATGTGACACCCGGAGTGCTATTGCATGTAAGTTGCATGGCCTTCAGTTTGTAGTGCTAACTACTACCTCTGACCTGCAAACTAACTGGTGCGCGATACTGGGATTGAACCAGTTCAGCATGTTTGCTAACGTGGGTGTGGTGAGCAGCGCAAACAGTGGCTCTACCTGCGCCGACACACTTCAGACTAGCAGAATTCCGCATAAGCTCGCAGAAACTTGATACGGTCTCGTTAGCTCACATCTAGTTCACGGGGAGTTCGTGAACTAGAGCCAGTATCCACCGATCTATCGCGACGGGGGCGTTTCGATGCCACGAGGTGAGGGCCGCAAGACACAGAAGCGGGGCGCGTTCGGGACCGCGCACAAGCTGCCGAGCGGCCGTTACCGGGCGATGTACTACGGTCCCGATGGGCGCCGCTACAAAGCACCGACGATGTTCCTCACCGAGAAGGATGCCCGCGGGTGGCTCTCGCTGAGACAGGCCGAAATCATCCGCAAGGCGTGGACGCCACCCGAAGCCGATCAGGCCCCAGTGCCGAAGGTGACGTTCGCGAAGTACGCGGAGACTTGGCTACTGAACCGACAGGTCTCCGGTCGACCGCTGAAGGAACGTACTCGCGAGCACTATCAAAAGCTGCTCGATGACCATCTGATCGACACATTCGGCGCGCTGCCTCTGGCATCGATCACCGTCGACGACGTCGACGCTTGGCACGCCAAGACGTTGGTCGGCAAGCCGACCATGCGGGCGCATGCCTACTCGCTGTTGCGCGGCATCATGGGCACCGCCGTCGCTACGCGCAAGATCAGCGCCAATCCGTGCGTCATCAGTGGTGCTGGATCTTCGCGGCGCGTCCACGCCATCCGCCCGGCGACGCTGCCCGAGTTGGAGACATTGACGGCAGCGATGCCCGAGCAGTATCGGGCCATGGTGCTGCTCGCTGCGTGGTGCGGCGCGCGTTTCGGTGAGCTGACCGAGTTGCGCCGAAAGGACGTCGTGATCATCGCCGAGACGAAAGACGATGGCGAAATACACAAGCACGGCGTCATGCGCATCGAACGTGCCGTGGTGCGCACCGCCGACGGCTTTATGGTGACCACGCCCAAGAGTGACGCCGGTATCCGCGACGTCTGGATGCCGCCGCACCTCATGCCGATGATCGAGCAGCACCTAGCGAAATTCGTTGGTAAAGAACGTGACTCACTCCTGTTCCCCGCGAAGCACGGCGGGCACCTAGCCCCGGCGACGCTCTATCGGCGGTTCTACACCGCGCGCAGCAAGGCCGGTCGCGAAGACCTGCGATGGCACGATCTGCGCCATACCGGCGCAACGCTCGCTGCCGGTCCTGGCGGTGCGAACCTCCCCGAGTTGATGGCGCGCGGCGGGTGGTCGACACAAGCGGCGGCGATGCGGTATCTACACGCCGCTGCGGGCCGCGACCGGGTGATTGCAGAGCAGCTGTCCAAGGCAGTGAGCGGGTAAACCGTTGCGTGTCATAGGTATTGACATCGAATCTGTCCTGTCGACTTTCGCAGAATCTCAGGTAGTCTTGCCCTCACCTCGGCGGCCCGCGATTCGCTGGCTCACGACGGATCGCGGCAACAGCCGCCGGGGAGCGCGGCCGATCATGCGCGGCCCAGGTATCGGACTAATTGCATAGGGATCGGCTCAGCGACAGCACCGGAATCGTGGGTGGTGGTCTGTCGGGGTCCGGTCAGCACTCTCTATTCGTGCTGGCTGGTCGCTGCCGTATTCGTCTCGATCAGTCGCCAATTGATCGGACCCCCTATGAAAGATGCGAAGCCTCCGGCGCTTGCCGGTACTTACCTGTCCATCGGTGAAACAGCCGCTTACTTGGGCATCACCACTCGAACTGTCTCGCAGATGATTGCGGACGGGAGACTCGTCGCGTATCGGTGCGGTCCTCGTGTCATCCGTCTGCGGCGTGACGAGATTGACGCAGCAATGGTGCCCGTGCCCGCTGGCGGTGCGTGAACCATGAGCAACGCGAAAACCGCCCGAGAAATGCTCCCAGGCGGTCCCACTTCCACGGCAACGGATGTCTCAAGTCTAGGTCAGATCCCACCGGTAGGACCGCATCCGACCGTGGACGTTCTGTTCCTCGGCGCTCTGCTCTGGTCGACCCCCGCCGACGCCGCCGACGTCCTGGTGCTCATCCGCGACGTCGACATGTCGACGCCATCGCAGGAGGCGGTGCTCGCAGCCATACGCCGACTCGTGGACGCTGGGACGCCACCAGGTCCTCAATTGGCACTAGATGGGTTGCGCCGTACCGGCACGCTGAAGCACTTCGCCGCGAGGGACCTTGCTGACGCTACGACGAGCGGGGCCCAACCGATGGCGCTGCGGGAGTACGCCGCTGCCGTCCTGTCCCAGGCACTGCGACGCCGATTCGCTTCGGCCGGCTCTGCACTTACGGAGGCCGCTGCCGTCGCGGGGGAGGACGACCTCGCCCCGCTGGCCGCGCGAGCAATGGCGTCGTGCCTAGATTGCGCGGGCCGCCTGGCGCGCTTGCGTGGTGGCGCGTCGTGAGCATGTTTGATGACCCCGCATTCGGGCAAACGCCCGCCGAAGAAGACGACGGCGCGACGCTGCTGGACGACGTCGAGCGCTTCGCAGGGCCATTCCTGGCGTTCGCGACACCGCACCACCTGGTCGTCGTCGTGCTCTGGATTGTCCACACGTGGGCCGTGAATGCGTTCTACGTGACGCCGCGATTGGTGCTCGACTCACCAGAGCCCGGCAGCGGCAAGACGCGCGTACTTGAGGTGCTGGCACTACTGAGCCGTAATGCGAAGCTCACGCTGAGCACGACGACGGCCGCGCTCTATAGGCGCATCGCGGCGGCGGGGGACCAGCCGCCGACCGTGCTGCAAGACGAGGCCGACGCGGTGTTTGGCAAGACGGCCAATCCTCAGGCCGAGGATCTACGCGCGCTGTTCAATGCTGGATACAAACGCGGTGCAACCGTCGACCGCTGCGAGGGCGACGCCAAGAACATGAGGGTTCGCGAGTTCGCGGTGTTCGCGCCGGTCGCGCTCGCCGGGCTCGCCGGAAAGATGCCCGCGACGATTACCAGCCGCGCTGTCACCTTGCACATGCGTCGCCGCGCTCCCGACGAACACGTCGCCGAGTTCCGCGAGCGTGACGCCGCCTTGAGAGCCGCGCCGCTGCGCGAACGCATCGAGGCATGGGCCGCCGCCAACCACGACACGCTCGCCGCCGCTCGACCCACGATGCCCGAAGGCGTGAGTGACCGACCGGCCGAAGTATGGGAGGCGTTACTCGCTACCGCGGACACTGCCGGGGGCACGTGGCCCGAGCGAGCACGCGCCGCGTGCCGTCACTTCGTACTCGACGGTCGCCCCGACGAACTCTCGTTCGGTGTGCGACTACTGCGCGACGTCAGAACCGCGATCGGTGACGACGATCGGATGCACTCGGCGGAGCTCGTGGCCGCGCTGGTCCGCGACGAGGAATCGGAGTGGCGAGACCTCTGGGGCAAACCTCTCGATCAGCGCCGCCTAGCAAAGGAGCTCAAACGCTACGGCGTCGAGTCGCAAGAGGTACGAATCGGTGCTGTCCATCGCAAGGGCTACGTCATCGACGGGCCGACCGGGTTGACGCAGGCGTGGCGGCGGTACCTTCCCACCGGTAGTACGCGCGACAGCCGCGACAAGGGCGACATTGCAGGTCAGTCTGTCGCGGACGTGTCGCGGACAGAGCGCGAACGCGACAACCGCGACACATCCGCGACAACCGAAGTGCCGTCTGACCTGGCGCTATCTCAGAGTGTCGCGGTTGTCGCGGATGTCGCGCCTACAGGTGGAAAGCCGAACGATGATGGCTTGGGCATTGGGTGTGACGTATGCCGTGCCCCGTTGACGCAACCGAACTCGATGGCGCGCGGTCGCTGTCAGCAATGCCATCTGTCCGTACCGGACTATGTCGCTAGCGAACTGAGCGGTCAGCCGTGACGATCCCTGAAGCGCGCTTGTCAGGCTGGCATCGGTACCGCCACGTACTCCTGCATGTCGTTCCACTTGATGTAGAGCTGATTCGGCGCAGGGTGGCCCCAGGTCGCGAGTATCAAGAAGTCCACACCTTGCTGAGGACGAATCACCGCGTCGGCGGGCACGCTTCGTGCGAGGCCGCCGAGTTGTTCGGCGTCGACGCTGACGTGTTCGGCGATGTCGGTTCCCGTGTTCCGCAGGACGTACTGCGAGCCCCCCCGGTGCTCGATTTGCCAACTGACGTCACCGCGCGACGCTGGCGCAAGAGCGCGAACCTCACCCGGATCGACCCCCGCGTTCAAGGCGAGTGCTCGCTCAGTGAACAGGTTCGCCTGTTCGGCGGCCTCAGCGCTTCGCCGGGCAGAATCTGCCGAGTCCCGTTCCCACTTGAGCGACTTCCACGAAAGTACCGCCGATGGTACCGAGAAGATGAGCGCCAAGATCGCAGCGAACAGCGAATACCAGGCAGGGTCCTTCCACCACTCCATGCGCGGAGGGTAGACCAGCGGACCGACACCGACGGGCCAACGTCGTGAGCCCCGCGCGTCGACGTCGCGTCCTCGGACCGGCCTGGGTCGACCTCACCGTCGAGATACTGCGCGGTACGCCCCGACTCGACGGTGCGCTGTGCGTGGGCAACGTCGACCTGTTCGAAGGCGAGGATGGCCGTCACGGTGAGCGCACGGCCGTCGCGGTCGCGATGTGTCATCGGTGCGAGGCACTACCGGATTGCCGACGCTGGCTCTCATCGCTACCGAAGGCCCATCGCCCTCCCGGCGTGTGCGGTGGTCAGTGGATGGAGCGCCAGGGGGAAGTGCTCGACCGATGACGCAGACAACGGACGGCACCACGGCGACGGACGTTGTGCCACAACAGTTCTCAAGCGGTTCTCAACGACGAAAGACGTTGCCGCACAACGAGTTTGGAGTTGACAGTATGACGGTCACCGTGCTAGTTTCAATGCATACCCCGTTTTTTATTGGCGAACCAGGGCGGCCAGTGCCCTGGCCACTTTTTCTATCTACCGCGGAAACCAAAGCTGTTGCCCAGCAGCGAATTTGGTGCGACCGAATCATCAAGCCGCATAGGGCATTTGGCGATCCCGGCAACGAGAGCGGATGCTCGAAAGTCGTTGAAATAGAGGCGAATTCGTCGCAATTCTACCCCAGCGGCAGGGAAGTCGACGCGAAGCCGGGGAGCACGTCGTGACCCGGTACGCACCCCGGGCGCTAGGCCAACCCGGTCGTCGGCTCTGGCGATCGGTCCACGCGAAGTACGACGAACTCAGCATCGGTGAGGAACTGTTGCTCGTCGAGGCCGCCCGAACCGCCGATCTCATCGAGCGACTCCACGCCGCCGCGGATAAGCCCGGGTGCCCACGTTCCACCATGGTCGAACTTCGGGCACAACGCGCGACGCTGGCGAAGCTCGTCGATCAGTTGAAAATATGATCTATCATCTAAGTGTCCGACCGTTGTCGGGCAGTGGTCGTCGCCGTTGCGGCGAAACCGCATTTCGAGGACCGGGCCGTTGTCCGACCTCTTCGGGCAGACGCCAGAGCGCCGCGCCCCTCGGGCCGCTGGGCCTTTGTCCCTTTCACCCCTTGGTCTTCGGTGGCGCGCCTCTGGCGTCGTGCCGAGTCCCTAGGTAACCCGTTTCCCCTATCTGGAGGTTGATTGTCATGTCCGCCCGTACCGATGTCGATGCCCTGGCAGAGCTGTCCGCCGACGAACGCAACGAGCGCATCCGCGCCGCCGCCGAGCGCGTCGAGAACAGGACCAATCGAGCACTCGTCGAAAATCGAGACCTCTCGACGAGAGAGAACGAACTCTCGAATGCCGACCGGGCCGAGCTTGAGGCGTTGCGGTCGGCGGAAGCAGTCGCCGAGCATTCCGAGCGGATGCGGGGCGCGATCACCTCGGCCATGGAGACGCGCTCACGCCCCGGTGACGCCGACGCGCTCAACACGTTCGCGCTGTCGCTCACGCGCGGCGTGCCGTGCCGGGTACAGGTGGAGACTCGCAGCGTCACGACCGCCAACGCCGGCGCGCGTCACGCCGTCGCAGCGGGGCCGCTGGGCCGTCCCGAGTGGCTCTATCGTTCTGCCCGCATTCCGTTCAGCCCAGCCGACTCGCTCGTGGTGTCCGGTCCCAAGTTCGCCGCGTTGGTGGCACAGACCGCGACCGCCGAACTGGGCACCAAGCCGAACATGACGGACCCGACGCTGGCGACGTCCACCCTGGCGGCGTTCGCCGTCCTGGAGGAAGTCTCCGACCAGATGGTGCGGTTCGGTGCTGGCGCGGAAGCGGTGACCAACCGACTCGCCGCCGAGAGCGTGTTCTCGGTCAACGCAGCGATTGCCGACGCCCTGGAGGCCGCCGCCGGTACGCCCGTCACCTACACGACCAGCCCCAGCCACATGGCCGACATGGGCATCGCCAAGGTGTGGGCCAAGACGGGCGCGAAGCCGACCGCCATCGTGGTCAACAGCGCCGACTACCCGCTGCTCTCGGCGAAGGCCGCCGTCGGTCCCGGCGACGGCATCGGGGCCGAGGTGGTCGCATTCAACGGTATTCCGCTCGTCGTCAACGACGCGATCACGGCCGGTGTCGGTGTCGTCGTCAACGGTATGGCGTTTTCCGCGCATGGGACGGACGTCCTGCTGGCATCGCTGCCGAACCTGGACAACAACACGGTGAAGCTGCGCGCGGAAACCTACTTCGCATTGTTGCAGCACGACGCGGGCGCAATCGTGGCGGTCGATTTCGCCGCGTAGACCCGCGGCGTCGGAGCAAACCAACAGATCGCACTGACCCGGCAGGTCACTCCCGATCTTTCGCCCCGACGTCGGGCCACGACGTGGGCGTCCGATTCACTGCACCGCAGCGGCGTCCCGAGGTGGCCCCGAGCATGGGGTGAGCGCACCCCCGAGCGCAAGTAGCAACGCCCTTGCATGCTTGCTCCTGCAGCGATTTGATGACAGCAAAATGAAACACGACTAAGATCCAGCTGTTGGGATGAGTAATACAAGGTGAAGGCCGGACGCCACGATTCGGCGATATGGCATCGACTTGAAGGAGTCGCCATGACCTCGATGATCATCGCGCGTAGCGGCCACTGTCTGGCTGCCGTAGCAGTCCTTGTCGGCATCAGCTTCGGTGCACCCTCGGTCGCTGGTGCCGTGCCGGTCGACGGGTACGACAACGACGCATTCATCGCCTGTGTGAAGCCCCTCCAGAACAAAGACCCAGACCTCGCCTACAAGTTCCTTAGTTGTTGCCAGGAGGCCGGTGGCGTGCCAACCGTCGACGGGGTTATGTCGTGCGCGAAGCCCACAGTGCAGTCGAATCCCACCGGGAAGACTCCGCCACCGGAGCCGCCGGTGATTATGCGTCCTGCACCGGGCAGCACCTCGGTGGGATAAAGCGTCAACGCCACTCATCCTCGCGCTGCTGCTTGCCAGGAAGCAAACGACGGCGCAACACAATTTCACCCGGCAGGCCCGGCGCGGTACCGGCATGGTTGGCCGTCGAGCGAAGCGCTCCGCGCGGGCAGCGTCGGCCCCCGCTGCGCACCGGACATCACACATCCGCCCGGCGGGCCGACCCCCGAACAGCCGACCGCCCCGCGACCTGAGAGGGCGCGGGGCGGTCGGTTCTCGGTTGACTGGCGCGCCTAGTTTTTGCGGCGCAATAACTTAATCAGTTCTGCCTGCTTCTCGATCAACTCCGCTTGGTCTGCGACGAGCTCCGCTTGCAGCGTCAGCTTGTCGCGGATGTCGGGTAGCGCCTTCTTGAGAGCGGCCGTCAACTCGTCGGTGCCCTTACGCTCGGTCGCCAGTGCGTCGCGTTGCGTCTGGAGCGCGTTGAAGAGCAGTTCAGCAGTTTCTAGTGAGTCGTCGCGTTCCATGTCGGTCATGATGTTCAGCCTTCCGTAAATGGTTTGCTGAACTAGTTCACGTGCAGTTCACGCGGTGCCGATCTGGGCGGTAAAACCGCCCCTGACCTGCAAACTAACTGGTGCGCGATACTGGGATTGAACCAGTGACCTCTTCCGTGTCAGGGAAGCGCTCTCCCGCTGAGCTAATCGCGCCGGGACATTCTCGGAGGTGGAGACGGGAATCGAACCCGTGTGCACGGCTTTGCAGGCCGTTGCCTCACCACTCGGCCACTCCACCGCTGGGGTTGATGCCACTGCACCCTCGAGCGGATGACGGGATTCGAACCCGCGACCCCAACCTTGGCAAGGTTGTGCGCTACCAACTGCGCCACATCCGCGCGCCACGGGCGAGATCGCCGCCCGTCGCGAAGCAGAACGATAGTCCACCCGCTTGGGCATACACAAATCCCCTCGCTCGCCGTGTCGCACCCCGCGTCGAAACAGTCTGTACGCCTGTCGGGACACGGTGAACCCGTGGCCATCCGAATTGGAACACCGCATGCCAGAGGGCTCCGTGTTGCAGCTCAACACGAACCGGGCAAGACCGAACTGATCGATCAGGATGCCCTGCCCGTAGCCAGTAGCGTTCGCGTAGTCGGGGAGGGCAACGCTTTGCAGCCCAAAAGTTACCGGTGAACTCGCTGACAGACAGTGCGGCGAAGATCTGCGCCATAATCGATTCTGGTCGGCGCTGTTTACCGTGTTAGTCTTCTGCCTCGTCCGACTCGTCGGCACATGCGGTCTCGTAGCTCAGTGGGAGAGCGTCCGCCTCACACGCGGAAGGTCGCTGGTTCGATACCAGCCGGGACCACAATGAAATCCTAGTTCGGGGATTTCTTCACAGCGATTCGATCTCCCTCGGGGATCGTCAGCTCGCGGGTCACGCGAATACGGCGCGGACTCGATCACCGTCATCGTGCCCGAACCGGCAGCCGCCCGGACGTGGATATCGCAAACCGGGTCAATCCATCAGATCTCTACCGCCAGTGTGTCGAGAACGGAGACTGGCCTGGGTGCGTCGACTGACATCCGTCGTCGATGCCATTCATGAAGGGTGGCAGCACAGACCGGGCGGTTGTCGAATGTGCGGCGTGGGTGTGTGCCGAATCCGAGCTAACAGAATGGTGAAGCCAATGATCGCAACGCAAGTCGCCGCTCCACCGACCACCGCAACGCGGACCGCAGCTCGGCTCGCGTTGGCAGCAGCCACTGAGCCACCCGTCTTTGGCCTGTGAGCACTTTCAAGCCCAGGTGCCTTGCGCGATGACCCGATTCATCGACGCTGACGGCGTCGTAATGGCTTCCGGGGTGTGGAGATCGTGCTCGGCCCCGGCTTGGCGGTTCTGACCCGAGGCCGGGTCTTGGTGGGTCGACTGCTTGGGCGTTCTACGTCGCGGTGTTTCCTGGCAATCTTGCGTAATTCGTGAACAAGCGGAATGCCTTTGGGCCAATACCGATCAACGCAGGTTCGTTCGCCTGCTCCTTCAGCCCCTCTTGGTGGCGTGCGCGCTGTGGTCGACGGCGGCGCTACGTCCGGGCCGCTGATCCGCGAGGGCGACGTCGAATCGCGAAGATTAGGCCACACTAGTTGGCCGCGCCCGCTGTGCAACCGTTGTGGCGCAGCGACATTGACCGAAGTCCAACCGATCTGGTTCAACGGGGTGCTCGCGGTCATAATCGGCCACCTCCGACGGCCGCTCGAGGGCCGGCGACCTTTAACGCCGAGTCCAGCGAAGCTGAGTCACGGACGCTGGTGCACACCGAAGTCATCCTTCGATAACCAAGAGCGGCGATTGGCGTCGCCGAAGAGCCTGGCGACGGCACCGTTTTGATCGATACGGCGGTACGCGCGGCAGCGCCTGATGACTGATCAGACGTCACGTGACTGAAGATGGCGGGGTTCCCGCCAAGCAGAGACTTGCATCCAATATTTGCGCACAGCACGAAGCGCAATCCGCGAGAGCAATGAGCTGAGCGAATTTCCTGCAGTGCCGATGCGAATGGATTGTCGTGCGTGTCATGCGACTTCTGTACGCCCTCAGTGTTGTCCTGATTCGGAATTCGTCGCCCTCTAACCGGGTCAAGGCAAGGAGCGACTAGCGCGTTAGGTCGGCCGCGATTCTGAGGTCTATAGACAATCGCTCGACGCTGAACAACGGAACCAGGTTCGGCGACGTGCCTTTGAGACGTCGCGGGTTCGCTGACCAGCCATTCCTCAACCACCCACGGTCTTAGCCCATCGCAATGAGTAACTCGGCTACCCCGCAGACTCCATTCGATTGCGTCAGACGTCACCATTTGGAAACGACGCTGTGTTGCCGTGTCGTGTCGGCGGTCGAGCTGCCAATAATTGACACGATCGTCGAGCAGCGGCTTCGGTACGGCACGACGTTTGACTGCGGTATTTCAAATGTGAAGTGTCTGGAAACGAATGAAGGAGTTCACGTCGATGGCGATCAGTGATCGAGTCAACATTGGATTAGTTGGTGCCGTTGCTGGCTTGTGCGGAGTCGCCATGGCGTTAAGCCCGGCCGTTGCGGCCGCTCCACTCAAGACTGGCGGCTATGACTGCCTCCAGACATCAGCAGGGGACGTTGGATCGGCGGGCGGTATCGCGGCGGCAGGCGGAGCGGGCGCAAGCGGCATCGCAGCAGCAGGCGGAGCCGGCGCAGGTGGTGTTCCCGCGGCGGGTGGCGGAGGTGCAGGAGCGGTCCCGGGTGCGGAGTCGTGTGGTCCGACGGGGGCACCAATTTCTGACATGTCGGCTGGTGTTCCATTGGCCTTGCCAGGGCCGGTTCCCGTTGTCGCTCCGGTGCCTATCGGCGCACCGGTGCCGGTGGGTGCTCCGGTTCCCGTGGGCGCCCCGGTGCCGGTGGGTGCTCCGGTTCCCGTGGGCGCCCCGGTGCCGGTGGGTGCTCCGGTTCCCGTGGGAGCCCCGGTGCCGGTGGGTGCTCCGGTTCCCGTGGGCGCCCCGGTGCCGGTGGGAGCTCCGGTGCCGGTTGGCGCGCCCATTCCCGTGGGTGCTCCGCTCGTCGACATGGCTGGTGGCTATGGCGGCGTCGGTGGGAAGGGTGACCCGATCCAGCAGGCGCCGAGTGGAGCGCTGGTATCCGGTCAGCCACTTCTGCCTGGTCCCGCGACCAGCGGTGCCAGCTAGGTCTGATCGAGGTCCGGTTCCATTGTGAATCTCAGCTAGCCTCTGTCGAGGTCGGCGGTTCTGGGTGTCGTGGACACGCTCAACCGCCGGCCTCGCCGTCATCGGTTGGCGTGCATATCCTTTCGGGACTGTGTCTCGGCAGTCGATGGCGTTCTCGCCGGGAGTACACCGTGGCCCGGGATGGAACTTCCGCTCCTCGCCCGGCGTGCAGCTCGATCCGATGTTTGGCGCGACGACGGACGCCAAACACGTTGCGAAATCGACCCATCGGGCCGTGACGGGTAGTCCGACGCAGAGAAGCGCTCACATCAGTTGTCGGTGGGGGTCGCTCCGACGGCTAGCGGAAGGGCCCCGTCAGCGCGACACTGGGTGCGGGACTTCGATGTTGTTCTCCTGCACGATCACCGGGTCGCCCACGTTGACCGTGTCGTAGTACCACTCTGCGTCCTCGGTGCTGAGGCTGATGCAGCCGTGGCTGACATTGTCATAGCCGAGTGAGTTGACGGCCCATGGGGCTGCATGCACGAAGAGGCCACGGCTGGTGATGCGGACGGCATACTCAACGTCCATCCGGTAGCCATCGGGAGCGTCCACGGGGATTCCGACGCTACTCGAATCCATGAGCACCGAGCGCTCCTTGCCCAGGACGGTGTAGAGGCCTACGGGCGTCGGGTATTCGGGCCTGCCCATGGAGGCCGGAAACACGCCCGGTTGTCCCCAGTGCGGTCGGTGGTGCGGCGATGGCAGCGCAGATGGCGGTCCTGAATCGATGCCGTCGATGCTAACGGTGAACGTGTGCTCCGAGAGGTTGGCAACGCCGATAACCGCTGGGCCAGTAGCGAATTCGGTCGAGAACCCGCCCATCGACAGGGCGACGGTACTGTGCGCCGGCCAGAACCGATCGGGAACCCACTGCAGGGAGTCGTTGTTCAACCATTGGAAGGTGCCCGTCATCGGGGGCGAGGACTTGAGATCGATGGAGCGTTCGGCCGCACGCCGGTCGATGACGGGCGTGCGGAACGTGACGATGACGGGATGCGCTACGCCCACCACCTCGCCCCGCGTCGGCAACACCGACGCGATGGGCGGCTCAGTCGACTGGCTGGCTGCAGCCATGCTGGCGCCGGCCGGTGTCGCTGCCACGAGCGCGGTGACTCCGATCATCGTCAGAACACAGCGAAACGCCTGATGCATGGGTACCGATCCCTAAATTACATGGTTGTCAATTCGATGGTAGGGGTCGAGTGCCCATTCGATGTGCCGGTGCGCCTTAGCAATTCGATGAAGGATTCGTCACGCTTCGGCTACGGACATCCGCTTGGTTCGGACTTGCAGGTGTTCCGAGGTCTCCAACGACCACGGGCTAACCGCTCAACGAGATCCGTGCGGCCTGCTCCAGGTCGGTAGAACTGACCGGCTGCTCGAATGAGACCTCGGCGGTGAGGCCGGCCGTGTGCAGGGTGGCGATGGTATTCCCGAAGAGGGGGCCACCGACGTTCTGCCACGTCAGAGGTAGCGGGGGA
This sequence comes from Mycolicibacterium hodleri, assembly GCF_006439015.1. GTDB lineage: Bacteria > Actinomycetota > Actinomycetes > Mycobacteriales > Mycobacteriaceae > Mycobacterium > Mycobacterium hodleri_A. Next base: position 23,320 of record NZ_RCZG01000011.1, read on the forward strand.
GCGTCGTGCCGCCCTGCCCATCGGCGACTGGCCCTGGCGAGCCCGTTGGACCACCCGGCCTTGAACACCGGCTTGACGAAACTCGGCACGTAGTTGTGCACGGGTGAGCATACGAGTTGATGAACTCGGGCCGTCCCATCGGGCACCTCGGCACGAGCCGCGTAGCTATGGTGCACGTCCCCGGACAGCACGGAAACGGTTGTAGGTCCGTCGCTTCCGCGAGAGGCCACGTCGACGATGAGGTGGCTCAGTTTGAGAAATGACTCCGAGAACGCCGCCCAGTGTTCGAAATCGACTGTCTGACGGATTTTTTCGGCTAATCGACCGCGGAGTCCGGGTCGGTCGGCACCGCGCTCGTTCACCATCTGCAGGTCACCGATGACCGGAGGGAGCAGCCACGGCAGCGACGAGCCGAGAACCAGGTGGTCGACCTCGTCGAGCCCGTCGTTGACCTGACTCTCGACCCACCGGAACTCGCGATCACCCAACATCTTGCGGTTCCCCGAGTCCAGAATGCGGGCGTTGCGAGAATCGATCATGACCAGTCGGGTTCGGCCGAGTTCCCATCGGTAGCTGAACCGAATCCCCTTGTCGCCGTCGACCTCGGTGTCGGCGCGGTCGGCCAGATCGATCAGGTGCGGCCAGACGTCACCCTCGGTCGCCAGGACCTGTTGGTAGTCCTTGTCGTCGTGCAGCTCGGCGGGGCTGAGGTTACCGAGATGCTGATAAACCCAGTAAGACGCGAGACCCGCCCGGATTCGGTCCCGCCACCACGGCTTCTCGTTGATCGCCTTGCGCCACGCCGCCGAGGTGTTCCAGTCGTCCCGGATGTCGTGGTCGTCGAAGATCATGGCGGTGGGAACGGTGGATAGGATCCATCGGATCTCGGGATCGCCCCACGTATGCCGGTACAGTCCTTCGTATTCCGTGAAGGTCACGACCTCGTCCGGTGGACGCCCTCCAACGGCGCGGCGCCCTGCGAGATGGCGACGAGATTCGGGAGTCAGTTCGTCCGCGTACACCTGGTCACCGAGGAGAATCAGGGCGTCCGGCCATTCTTCGACGGGGATCGTCGTCAACCTCGAGGCGTAGCAGTCGAGCGCGTCGAGGCCGATCTTGTCGTCGAGCTTCTCGTCGCCGGTCTTGGGGTACCGGCATGACCCGAAGATCATGCGCAATGCCTCTCCCGAGGAGCGTCCACGAGTCCTGATGACACTCGGCGGGAACGTGGTGTCCGGCTCCGGCCACACCTGTTCGCCATCGATGCACACCCGGTATTCGGTGATGGACCCCTTCTCCAGACCTTCGACCAGAACCAGCGCGTAGTGACAGCCCTGCACCTCGAACGTCATGGCGGAGCACCCGAGCACGTCCACGCGGGCGGTGGCGTCCGTCTGTACCCAGATGGTGGCAGTGTTCTCGCCGACGTGGCGCAGGACGGGGCCGAGCACGAGCGTCATTCGACGAGCTTAGGTGGTGGCAATGTGGCCGCACGGCGACAGGGCGTTTGGCCCCTCTAGAGTCATCGAGGAGTCCCTACAGTGAATGACTCGGACAGGCCCCGTGATCGCGATGGTGTGGAGGCACGAACCGGTGATGCTCATGAAGACGTCGACGCCCTGGCTGCAGGCGAGCTGATGTCCGCCGCCCAGATCGGTCCCACCGGGCTGCCGCGTCGAGAGGTGCCCGCGGCCTTCGACGTCGGCGCCCCTGCTTACGACCGCCTCGTCGGGGCCAACCCCGGTTACCACGAACATCTCCGCATCTCGGCCCGCCGCATGCGGCTACCGGATCGGGGTCGCGGGTTGCGACTACTCGACGCGGGCTGCGGCACCGGTGCGTCGACCGCCGCTCTTCTCGCCATCGCTCCGGAAGCGGAGATCGTGGCGCTCGATGCCTCCGCCGGCATGCTCGCCGAAGCTAGGGCCAAGCAATGGCCGACATCGGTGCGGTTCGTCCACAGTCGCGTGGAGGACCTCGCCGACGCGGGTGTACAGGGCCCATTCGACGGTATCTTCGCCGCGTACCTGCTGCGCAACCTCGCGGACCCCGACGCGACCCTTCGGGAATTCCTCACCCTGCTACGCCCCGGTGGAACGCTCGCGATCCACGAATACTCGGTCCGAGACTCGGCGTTGGCGCGCGCGGTGTGGAATGCGGTGTGCTGCGCGGTGATCATTCCACTCGGAAGACTTCGTACCGGCGACGGCGGACTCTACGACCACCTGCGCCGCAGCGTCAACGCGTTCGACGGCGCTGCGGCCTTCTGCGACAGGCTGCGCGCCGATGGCTTCACGGCAGTGCACACCGAGACCATGCCCGGTTGGCAAAGAAACGTCGTGCACACGTTTCTGGCCAACGCTCCGTCGTGAGTAATCGCGTCGACGAAGTGGTGTAGCCGCTGCCGCGGCGGGTAAGGGGTGGCAGGGGGCATCATTCAAGACAGTGGAGGAACGAAATGGCTAGCGGCGTTGCGACAGTATGGATGCCAGTAGAAGATATGCGGCGAGCGCTCGGGTTCTACGGCGAGACTCTGGGTTTGTCCGTCAAGAGCGAGGGCGACGATTGGTCGGAGTTGAACGCCAACGGAGTTTCGATCGGGCTTAACGCCCGTGAGGCGACACACGGTACGGGCAGCGGAGGCGCCATGCTCACGCTGCAACCGGATGGAACCCTCTACGACGAAATCGTGCGACTCACGGACGCCGGTGTGGAGTTCATCGGTGAGGTCAGTGATCACCCGTGGGGCCGTATTGCGACGTTCAAGGATTCTGAGGGCAATGATCTGCAACTGTTCGAGCCGCCCTCGGGGTAGAGCTGCATCACCCAGACTGTTGGGGTCGGCGTGCCCGCCTGGATACGAGGCGGGCACGTCCGTGCCGGAAGTGGTTGCGCTCTGTGGAGTTAAACCGTGTCGATCACTTGTTGCGCCACGTCGATGAGCTTGATGTTGGCTTCTTGACTAAGTTGACGCAGCATGTCGAACGAACGCACGCTGTCGACGCCGAAGCGAGCCATGATGATCCCCTTCGCTTGACCGATGCGGTCGCGGGTCAGCAGGGCGGCGTTCAATTGATGCTCGTGCTGCGTGGCGACGATCACGGCGGCCGCATGAGCCGCCAGGATGGTTCCTATTGATTCAGCTTCGACGTCCCACCTGCGCGGTTGAAAACCGAAGAGGTTGAGCGCGCCCGCAGTCAGATCGTCGGTGTAGAGCTTCAAGGACAACCCACTGAGGACGCCGATCTCCACGACGGCGGGGGAGTACTGCGGCCAGCGCGGCTCGTCACGGAAGTCGTCGGTGCGGACGACAGTGTCGGCCAGAGCGGCTTGCACACACGGGCCCTCTTGAAAGCTCATCTGCAGGACGTCGAGTTCACGAGGCAGGTCAGATGTGACGGCCAGGGAGTCGAAGCCTCCGCGCTTTACGAGCAGGATGCCCGCGGTGTCCACCCCGGGGATGAGCTCCACCGCCGCCGACGTTACCTCGGCGAGGACGTCCTCCAATGAACGATCGCGACGCAACGAGCGGGCCAGTTCCGCCATGCGGTGTGCCAAGTCGTGGTCGGAGGTGTGGGACACACGACGTGCGTTCCCCACGCGACGGATGCCAAACCTGAACTCACCGATCCATTGAGGCGGGGCGTGTTGAGGCGGCCTCGACGGCTCGCTGTCAGAACCGTCGAGGCCTGAGCAGACGTGGTGGCCGGCCGCCGCGTCCGCCTTCCCTTGCTGCTACCCCTCTCATGTCCGAGTAAACACGGAGAAGTCCGAGGCGCCGATAGTGCCGTGGAAACCCACACCGCCGCAGGGATATTGAGTCGCAAGCCACCAGTGTGCGTAGGGCTCACATCTGACGGCGTGTCAGACGGGAGTCGGTACTCGCGCTGCGGCGGCGGACACCTTCATGTCCTGTGTCAAGGCGGTGAAGTCGGAGATCGTCTTGGTGGCCACCGTCGCCACCGGACGTGCGTCGTGGCCGGTGGCCTCGTTCTTGGACATCATCACCACACTGTCGATATACGGCTGGATGGTGGTGGCGTTCTACACGGTGGCGACGATCACCAGCTGAAAACCGAACTTGCGGAATGCCTGGAGTGCCTGCTGGGCGAACTGCGGGTCGGACTTGGAGAACGCCTCGTCAAGCATCAACTGTGCAAAACCGTTTATTGTCCGAGCTTTCGGGGCTTGCGAGGTTGAAACTCAAGGCGCCGGCCAAGCAGAAGCCATCAGCTTTTCCTGCTCACCGTCGGAATTGTCCCCGGCGTTGCTGTGCGTGCGGATGAGCTCCTCGCTGGCGACGTCCCACTCGGCGCAGTCGAACGTGAATCGGTTACGGACGTCGAGCGCATCGCGCGTCCAAGCCTTGTCCTCGGGAGCGGCAAACGCCAACCGATTGCGCAGCCGAAGGATGTCCGCGTACTGATCCAGGATCGCCTGTTTGTCGCCAAGACCGACTTCGGCGATTCTCCGCGAGATGGCCCTGACGATCTCGGTGAGCTCTGTCACCGCGGTGAGGCTGCGCGGGGTGGCGCCGTCGCAGGCGTAGCGGTTCAGGAGGTCGGTCAGTGGCTCGGAGACGAAGGCCGGGGTGAGTCGCTCGTGAAGTTCAAGCAACCGTGTCCGGCGGCCGTCGAGGTCGTCGCGGCGCGTCCGAATAGAGACCGCCGAAGGAACTCCACAATCGACCTCGATCACCCTGTCACTTGAATCCGGGGCTGCCGACCGCTTGAATCCGGTTGTCCTAACTTTTGCAGTTGTATTAACCAAACTTATTGGTGGAGTGCGGCTTTCGATGATTTCGCGTTTGCGCTCGGATGGCAATGAGGGGTATGGTCGTGGCAACGAAGGGGAGTAGCCCCCAATCGGGCAATCGACATACTGGTCGCGTCGGCAAAGGTCTGCGTGGCCCGGTTGCCCGGACCGGCCGCAAAGCCGGTGGACGAGACCTTCGGCCGCTTTGACCACTGTGGTTGCCGGCCGGAGGCGTGACCACACCTCTACGGCAGCCTCCGACCAAGGAGTGCCGGGTGCTCGCCGCTCTACTGCTCAGCTTCGCCGTCATCTTCATCGCGGAGATGGGTGACAAATCTCAGCTCATGGCGATGATGTTTGCGCTGCGCTATCGCTGGTGGGTCGTACTTGCCGCCATCACCGCCGCCACCACCGCCGTGCACGTCATGTCGGTGGCAATCGGCCACTATCTCGGCGCGGCCCTGCCGACGCACCTGCTCGGCATCATCGCCGGCGTCATGTTCGTCTTCTTCGGGCTGTGGACGCTACGAGGTGACACGCTCAGCAATGAGGAATCCAGCCGCGCACAGAAGGGCGCCGCGCCGGCGTTCTTCGTGGTCATGTCGGCGTTCGTGCTTGCCGAGCTCGGTGACAAGACCATGCTCGCGACCATCACCCTCGCCGCGGACAACGACTGGGTGGGCGTGTGGATCGGCTCCACTCTCGGCATGGTGGCCGCGGACGGACTCGCGATCGTCGTGGGTGCGGTGGCAGGAAAACACCTGCCCGAGCGGTTGATTCAGATTTCTGCGGCCGTGCTGTTCCTGCTCTTCGGCGCGTACATGCTGATCGAGGCCGCCTTCCCCGGCGCGCCGGTCGCGATCATCGTCGTGGGTGCGGTCGCCGCCGTGACGGTGCTGGCCGCCGGACTGTGGGCGGTCCCGCCACGGTGGCGGCCCGCCGTCCTGCGGGTCGAACCTGAATCGGTAGCTCTCGTTCCAGAGTCGACGTCGGGTGAGGCGAACGGCGGAGGTGCCGGAGCGGAGTCCCCGTCGCGGCACGCCTGAGCGCGTGCCGGCGCGCGAGGGATCCCGGTCAGCTGCCCGTCGTGGTCGCTGCCAAGGCGTCCGCGATCGTCGCAGCTCGAGGACTCGGTCGATTCGCTGGACTTCGGACCGAACCCGGATTCCGACGGTTGGGCCGACGCGATGCCCTGACCGGCGAAGACCGCGACTCCGACGCCCTGTGCCACCGCCAGCGCACCGATTCGCCCGACCACATGCTCCCGCACCCATGCCTATCCACCTACCGTGGCAACGATCCGAGCATGGGCATCTTGATGGAATCGGCAGATGTCGAAAACGGCAGGCATCACGGTCAGAACTCGATCCGCGAGCCCATCACCACCGTCCGGTCGTGCGGTAGATGGAAGTAGTCGGCGGCGTCTGCGGTCAGATAGGACGTGGCGATGAAGAGGCGTTTGCGCCACGGCGCCATGGTCGGTGCCGGACCCGCGGCCAGTTCTAGTTTCGAGAGGAAATAGGACGCGTCGTCTACGCTGATGGGTCCCTCGGTCTCGGCCGAATCCAGCAGGCGCAGCGCGGCCGGTACGTCAGATGGCTCCATGTATCCGAATCGTGCTGTAACGTGGACGATTCCGTCCTGGGCGTAGCCGAGCGCATCGACTTCCACCCGCTCGTCCTCGGGCACTCGGGGCACTGGCTCGGTCTCGATGGTCATGATCACCACGTGGTCGTGGCGCACGTGGCTGTGTTCGACGTTGGCTCGCATGGCCAGCGGCGCCGTCTCCTTGCCCCGGTTGAGGAACACCGCGGTGCCCGGGACTCGCGTCAACGGCGGCTCGCAGCCGGAGAGTCCGTCGATGAACTCGCGCAGCGGTCCCTCCAAGTTCTCCCGCGCCTTGGTGACGACTTTGCGACCGCGCTCCCAGGTGATCATCACCGTCCACGCAGTCACGGCGATCAACAGTGGCAACCACGCGCCATGCACGAGCTTGGTGAGGTTCGCCGCCAGGAACAGTAGGTCGACGAGGAGCAGGGCGCCCCCGCCGATCAGCACCATCCAGAGCGGTGTGCCCCATCGGGTGCGCGCCAAGTAGAAGAACAACAACGTGACGATGGTGATGGTGCCGATCACCGCCATGCCGTACGCGTATGCCAGCTTGGCCGAGCTCTCGAACGCGAACACCAGGATCAGCACGGACACCATCAGCATCCAGTTGATCGCCGGTACGTAGACCTGGCCGTAGGCCGATGCCGAGGTGTGCACGACGCGCAGCCGCGGCAGGAGGCCGAGTTTGGCGGCCTGAGCCGCTACCGAGAACGCTCCGGTGATCACGGCCTGCGAGGCGATGATGGTGGCCGCTGTCGCCAACAGGACCATGGGGAGTCGGGCCCAGCCGGGGATGAGTAGGAAGAACGGCGCGCTGACCGATTTCTCGTCGCCCAGGATCAGCGCGCCCTGACCCAGGTAGTTGAGCGCCAACGACGGCAGGACGACGAACAGCCAGGCCAGGGTGATGGGCCGGCGGCCGAAGTGGCCCATGTCGGCGTAGAGGGCCTCCGCGCCCGTCACGGCCAGAACCACGGCGGCCAGCGCGAAGAACGCAATGTGGAAGTGGCCGAACATGAATGACAGCGCGTACGTCGGTGACAAGGCCTTCAGGATTTCGGGGTGACCGACGATTCCCGCCACTCCGCACGCGCCGATCGAGAGGAACCACACGATCATCACCGGCCCGAAGAACCGACCCACCTTGGCCGTGCCGTGGCGCTGCACGGCGAACAGCGCCACGATGATCACGGCGGTGATCGGCACGATCCACTGTTCCAGATCCGGCGTGATGACCTTGATGCCCTCGATCGCCGACAGCACCGAGATCGCGGGCGTGATCATGCTGTCGCCGAAGAACAGGGACGCACCGAACAATCCCAGCGCGGCCAGGATCGTCGCGGTGCGGCGGCTACGGGTCGCGGCGCCGTGCTTAAGCATGGTGATGAGCGCCATGATGCCGCCCTCGCCGTCGTTGTCCGCACGCATGACCAGCGTGATGTAGGTCAGAGTGACGATGATCATCACCGACCAGAAGATCAGGGAGACAACGCCGTACACGCTGTCCGAGCTGATCGGAACGGGATGTGGGTCGGCGGGGTCGAAAAGCGTCTGAAGGGTGTAGATCGGGCTGGTGCCGATGTCGCCGAACACGACGCCGAGTGCGCCGAGAACGAGCGCGGCTCGAAATGGCGGTGAGTGTCCCGTACTGCGAGGCGACGTCGTGTCTTCGGTATTCGTCTGCACGGCGATGTCCTTGCTGTGGGGACCGGCGGACGTCGATCGTAAGCCCCGAGCGGGCTTCGATGGCCGCAGTATCCGCAGTATCCGCAGCCCGTGCCCATGCCGCGAGGCCGAGGTGCTCGCGCAGGGTGGTGCCCTGGTAGTCGAATCGGAACACGCTCCGCTTCTGTAGCAGCGGCACGATGCGCTCGGCGACCGTGCTCGCCGACCCGATGAAGTTCTGGCGACCGGTGACCTCGACGATCAGCTCGCGTGACGTCAGATTCTCGGCCTCGGCCCGGGAGCGCCATTCATTGGCCGTAGCGATCGGACCTTGCTGCATCCGCACGCTGGCCCGGCCGCGGGCGATCGTGTTCTCGCCGATGATCGGATCGACCGACGACAACGGCCCATCCGGGTCGTGGTCGGAGAGATACCGATTCCATAATTGTTTGAGGAACTTGATGGCCGTCTGGGGTGAACTGGTCATTCCTGTCGAGTCGATCGGCTGACAGACGGACGTCGTCTGTCGATCATCGTCGCCGCCGACTGATTGGCACGTCGTTGCAGGTCACCCGACATCATCCGTCGTCGTCTGGCGCATACGAGGCAAGCGGCGCAGGGTGATGCCCATGACGAAACACTCACGCACCCCTCGGAGGCCGGTGCTGATGATCGTGCATGCCCATCCCGACGACGAGTCGAGCCAGACGGGCGGCACCCTGGCTCGCTACGCCGCTGCGGGCTGCCGCACCGTTCTGGTGACCTGTACCGACGGCGCCAGGGGAGACGCAGCAGACGGTGGCGCCAAACCCGGTGAGGATGGGCATGACCCACACCGAGTCGCCGCGCATCGATCTCGGGAGCTGGACTCCGCGGCGAAGGCGCTGGGCGTGCACGACGTCGTGAAGCTCGGCTATCCGGATTCGGGGATGCCCGCTGATGGCGAACCGGTCGACGCGGACTCCTTCAGCGCGCGTTCGTCCGTGCCGATGGTGACGCAGATGGTACGGCTCCTGCGCCTCTACGAGCCGGACGTGGTTGTCACGTATCCGCCCAACGGGTTGTCCGGACATCCCGACCACATTCGCACCCACGAGCTCGTGGTCGCGGCGCATCGCAACGTCGTCGCGAACGGCCAACGCGGAGCACGCATTCCGCGGCTCTACTACATCGCGATGTCGGTCGGTCGCCTGCGGGCGGTGCAGTCCAGGGTGCGGGCCGCCTTCGGCGACGACGCGTGGGTGCCGCCCGACGAACTCGGTGTCGACGACGCAGAGGTCACCACCGTCATCGACGTCTCGCCGTTCTGGCGCGACAAGTTGGCGGCGCTGGCGGCGCACGCCAGCCAACCGGATGCCGCGCTGCTCGTGCAGCTGTTCAAGATGGCTGACGATGCGGCCGACCCTGCGGTGCGGGTGGAGGAGTACGTACGGGCGTATCCATCCGAACGATCTCCGGAATTCACGGTCGAGCGGGACTTCTTCGCTACCGACGCGGAGGTGTGAGGCGAGCCCTCACAGGCCGCCCAAGTCATCCGGTACGTCGACGGCGTGCTCCTGAAGGATCTCCAGTGCGACGACGTCGAGAGTGCGTTCGTGAGTCGCGGCCAGAACCACCGGTGCCGCATGACCGTCCTGTTGTGCGCGTAGCCAATTCACGGCAGTGACGCACCAGCGGTCGCCGGGGGTCAGACCGGGGAAGCGGTACTGGGGCATCGGCGTCGTCAAGTCGTTGCCGATGCCTCGCTGGTGCTCGAGGAACTCGGCGGTGACGACGGCGCAGATGGTGTGCAGGCCGACGTCCTCTGGCCCGGTGGAACAGCAGCCGTCCCGATGGAAGCCGGTAAGCGGGTCGGTGCCACAGGGATCGAGCGGTCCGCCGAGCACGTTGAGATCAGGCATCGCATCAGTATCCCTTGGCCGGGGCCTCGCCGGGGATTCATGGCACCTGGCGTTGACGGTTCGGCGGCTGTCTCGACCTCGCATCGACGAACCCGCGCACGACGTGCTCCCGCACGAATCCGGCCACCGCATCGGCGTCGTCGAGGTCCAACCTCTCCGACGGGGTCAGGAACAGTGAGAACAACATCCGTGCGAACCATTCGGCCGCACCGTCCACGTCGAGGTCACGGCGGACTTCGCCGGTCAGCTTGGCCGCGCTGAGATATGGCGCCAGGAACTGACCGCACTCCCGCAGCAGTGCGGCTGCGTTAGTGGTCAGCAGCGAGTGCACCTCGGAGGGATCGGAGAGCCGCTCGGGAACGATGAAGTGACGGGCCTGCACCACCGCGACTGCGGCTCCTGCCAGCTGATCCTCCAACGTGCCCGCCGTGGCCATCGCACGAGCCATGCGGCGGTAGAAGGATTGCGTCGCATGCTCGGACGCCGCGTCGACGATGGCACGCTTGTCGGCGAAGTACTCGTAGACGGTGCTCCGGGAGACGCCTGCCGCATGGGCGATGTCGACGACGCTCGTCCGTCGCAGACCGTGGGTGCGAAAGCACGACAACGCCGTCTCGACGATGACCGTTCGGGTGTCGCCCGTGGTGTCGGTCATCGCACGCCCGCGGCATACGTGCTGCCCAGTCGGGCGAGGTGGGCCGACGCCGAACCGAGAGCCAGTTCGTTGTGCTTGGCCCACAGGAAGTATCGGAACAGCGGATAGCTGACGTCGATGCCGATGCCGCCGTGCACCTGCTGGGCGGTGGCGACCACCCGCATACCCGCCTCGGCGGCCCAGAACTTCGCGATGCTCGCCTCCCGCCGAACGGAACGGCCTTCACCGACGAGCCACGCGGCTTGCCACGTCGTCCACCTGATCGCCTCGACGTCGATGTACGCGTCGGCCATGCGTTGCTGAATGGCCTGGAAACTGCCGATCGGTCTGCCGAACTGTTCGCGTTCACCCGTGTAGGTCGCCGCCATCCGCAAGGCTCGTTCGGCGACCCCGATCTGCTGGGCGCACACGGACACCAGGGCCCTGTCGTGCAGGTCCCGCACCGCGGCCGCGCCGTCACCGTCAACGCGGAGTCGATCCCGCCCGGGTACCGACGCGCCGTCGAACGTGACGTCGCCGTGCGGCTGCCCGCCGGACGTCGCCACGGGTGCCACGTGGACGCCCGCATCCCGGGCGTCGACCACGAACAGACCCACCTCACCCTCGTCGGTGGTGGTGGGAACGACCATCGCGTCGGCGATCTGTGCCGCGGGCACCAGGTCCTTGACGCCATCCAGGCGCCACCCCGATCCGTCGCGGCGCGCCCTGGTCGCCGGGCTGGCCGGGTCGCTGCGGTGCGGTTCGGTCAATCCTGCGGTGAGGATGCGATCGCCCGTCACGACGCCGGCGAGGAGACGCTGGATCTGCTCGTCGTCGCCGTGGCGGGCGACCGTGTCGGCTCCCAGCGCCATGGTCGCGTAGGCGGGTACCGGAGCGACACTCCATCCCACCTCGGCCAGGACGATGGCTAGATCGAGGAAGCCGCGACCGCTGCCCCCGACTGATTCGGGCAGGGCGACGCCCAACAGGTCGGCGTTCGCGAAGGCCTTCCACAGCGCCGGATCGTGGCGGACCTCTCCTGCCTCGAGCTCGGTCAGCCGATCGGGACCGGCCAGTCGGTCGAACACATCGCGGGCGATGCCACGGAGTGCGATCTGGTCCTGGCTGAAGGTGAAGTCCACGGCGGCAACCCCTTCCGGGTTGGTCAGACGGCGGCGGGTCGGGGTTCGCGCGGCATGCCGAGCCCGGCCATGGCGATGATGGTGCGTTGGATCTCGTTCGCGCCGCCGCCGAAAGTGTTGAGCACCGCGGTCCGTACCGCGACGTCAAGCGCACCGCGCAGGGGAGCTTCGGAGCCGGATCGTGCGCCGTGGCGGTCGAGGATCTCGATGAGTTCGCCTGCCACCTTCTGGGTCAGTTCGGTGCCGAACACCTTGGCCGCCGATGCCTCGCCCATGTCGAGGTCTCCCGTGGACATTGCGGCGTTCACCCGCAGGTTCACCAGCTTGTAGGCGGCCACCTGGGCCTCGACGCGCGCCAACGCGAGCTGCACCCACGGTTGATCGATCACCCGTGCTCCGTCGAGCATCGTGTCGGACGCCCACGCAATCGTCTTCTCGAGTAGAGGCTCCAGGGCGCCCAGCGTGCCGAGCGCGGCGCGTTCGAAGTTCAGCTGCGTGGTGATGAGCTTCCAGCCCTCGTTCTCGGCGCCGACCAGTGCGCTGGCAGGCACGCGGACGTCGTCGTAGAACGTGTAGAACGTCGATACCCCGGGCATCGTGTGCAGCGGTCGGTGTGAGAAGCCGGGGGCCGACGTCGGCACGATGAAGAGAGAAATTCCTCTGTGCCGGTGGGCTTTCGGGTCGGTGCGCGCAGCGAGCCAGACGTAGTCGGCGGAGCCGGCACCGCTGGTGAACATCTTCTGGCCATTGATGACGTACTCGTCGCCGTCGCGAACGGCCATGGTGCGCAATGCCGCAAGGTCGCTGCCCGCCCCGGGTTCGGAGTACCCGATCGCGAATTCGACAGTGCCGTCGAGGATCGCGGGCAGGAACTCCCGCTTCTGCTGCTCCGTGCCGAACCGCACCAGCGTCGGACCGACGGTGTTGAGTGTCACCAGCGGAATGGGGGCATTCACCCGCTTGGCCTCTTCGAAGAAGATGTGCTGCTCGATTGCGGAGAAGCCCTGTCCGCCATACTCCTTCGGCCAGCCGACGCCGAGCAGGTTGGCCGCGGCCAAGGCTCGCACGCAGTCCTTGATGCCGGGACCGCCTTCGGCGCGTCGGCTCACCGCCGCGGACCTTTCGGGCGTCATGATCGACTCGAGTTCGGCGCGGATCTTTGCGCGCAGTTCCTGCTGTTCGGGCGTGTACTCGAGGTGCATGCTCGCGTAACCCTTCTCGACGCCGGTGTCGCTCGGACACATGCTATTAAATTGTCCGACGTATCGTGTCTAGTGCCAGCAAGGGCCCCTGTCAATGTCCTTTGGGCCGCTACGCTCCGGACAGTTGCGTCAGTTCTGTCGGGCGGCACCCGGCTGAGTCGATCGTCTGCGTTCCACCTCGTCCGGTATGACGGGCGTACGTGCCGACGGGCCGCGGGCGATCGCGTTCAACCTGATCTCGGGTAGATCCACCGATCCGTCGATGGTGTCCAGCCATGCGACGGCGGCGGCGACGTCGGCGGCTCGGATCGCGTGCATCTCGAATGGGACGTCCTGCAGCATGTCGGTCTCGACGGGCCCCGGTGTGACGACATGGACGTTGATTCCGTCGCGGTCGACCTCGAGTGCGAGCGCGCGCGCGAACGCGTTCATACCTGCCTTCGATGCGGAGTACGCGGTCCTGGCCGGCATCGGCTCGTGTGCCGACGACGACGAGATGAAGACGAACCTCGATCCGTGCGTCATGTGCGGCAGCGCCTCGGACGCAACGACGAAACACGAGTCGAGATTGGCGGTGATGGTGTCGCGCCACTGAGCGAAGGTCTGCTTCCGGACATACGTGCCGCCGAGGATGCCTGCGGCGTGCACGACGAGGTGGATGGGGCCTGCCTCGTCGACGGCGGTGCGGAAGGAGTCCGGTTCACTGGCGTCGGCGACCACGAACCGGGCGCCGATCCGCTCGGCCACCGCGCGCAGGGCGGGCTCGCGCCGGGCCACCAGGACGACGTCGTAACCCAACTCGGCGAGGCGACGTCCGCAGGCCTTCCCGATTCCGCCGCTGCCACCGGTGATCAGTGCGGTTCTCACAGTGTGTCCTCCAGGGTTCGGCGGTCGTTGGAGATCGGTGTCGGGCGTGGTCTACTGACCCCATGACGATGGTGCACCACACCGGGCTCTGTCCTGCCGACGTCGAGCAGTCCCTGCGCTTCTATCGCGATGGCATCGGCATGACGGTGTTGGCCGACTTCACCATGGACGCGGACCTCGAGCCGCTGCTGGGACGGCGCACCTCCCATGTGCGGGCGGTGTTCCTCGGAACACCGGACAGCCCCCAGGGTGGCACCCTCGAGCTGCTCGACCTCGGTGATGCCGAATTGACCACCGAGCCAGGGGGTTCCGGTCTGCCTCATCGTGGGGTGTTCCTGCTGTCGTTCGTCGTGGACGTGCCCGGGGTGTTGACGCGGCTGGCGGATCTTGGCCTCGGCGGCGAACCGCGGACGATGCCGTCCCCCGGCGGCATCACCGCGACGGTCGTCGATCCCGACGGTGTCACCGTGGAGCTGCTCAGCGGTCCGGTGACCATGCTGCCCTCCGGCTAACTCGTGGCGCCGAGCGGAGCGAACACGGGAACGTACACCGTCTCGCCCGAAGCCTGCTGTTCTTCGAATCGGACCGCAACGGGCATGCCGATGGTGACCGAATCGGGTTCGCAGTCAACGATGTTCGCCGCCACTCGAAGGTCCGACTGTTCGGCCAGTTCGACGATCGCGATGACGTAGGGCGGCGGCACCGCCGGGTTGAAGGGATGTCGATCCACGGTGTAGGTGAACACGGTGCCCTCGCCGGACACGGTTCTCACGCCGAGTGCGCCATCGCAGCTCGGGCAGTCCGCCTCGGGTGGAAGGACCCAACTGGCGCAGGATTCGCAATACGGAACGTGCAGTCGGCCGTCGGCTCCGCCGGTCCAGAACCGGCGATTGTCCGCCTGGAGTTCGGGAATCATCCGCCCCGGCGCGGCTACCTCACCTGACATGATGGCCAACCTACCCGTCCGCTATTTTTGCAATGATAGAGGAAGCGTCGCCGAATGGAGCCCAGCTTGTCGCACTTCGAGAAGGACGCGATCATCAGCGGTATCGGCATGTCCCACATCGGCCGCCGGACCGGGACTCCGGGTCTACAGCTGACTCTGAACGCCGCGCGCGCCGCGATCGCCGACGCTGGTCTGGTGCCCGCCGACATCGACGGCATCGCCACCCTCGGCGACACGCCGCGCCAACACGTCATCGAGGCACTCGATCTGGTTGCCGAGAACCGCAGCTCCGGGATCGACACCTCAGGGCTCTACAGCCCTCTGATGTCCGCCTTCCTCGCGGTGTCCGAGGGCCGCTCCAGGCACGTTCTGGTGTACCGCACCGTCGCGATGCTCGGCGGCTCGATGCTCGACTCCTCGGCGGAGCTACCGCCGGAGCCCAACGCCCTGACCGCGCCGCCCGTCGAACCCCGCCTGCCCGGACGGCCACGGAGGATCGGTGCGAACGGTGACATCGGTGAGCTGATGGCCGCGCACGCCTATTCGGCGTCGAACTGGGTGGCGATGCATTGCCGCCGACACATGGAGCTCTACGGGACCACCAAGGAGCAGCTGGGCTGGATGGCGATCAACAGCAGGCGCAATGCTGCGCTGAATCCGCTTGCTGCGTATCGGGATCCGATCACGATGGACGACTACCTCGGCGCCCGCCCGATCTCGTCCCCGCTAGGGCTCTACGACTGCGACGTGCCGGTCGACGGCTCGATTGCCGTCGTGGTGTCGCACCGCGACCACGCGTCTGACTGTCCGAACCCACCGGTGCACGTCGAGGCGATCGGCGGCGCGTACGGCACCGGAGGGTGGTTCCATCGCGACGACTTCCCGAAGATGGCGTCGGTCGAGGCCGCCGCGCAGATGTGGTCGCGGACCGACCTCATCCCGGGGGATCTCGACGTCGCCGAACTATACGACGGCTTCACCTTTCTCACCATCGCCTGGCTGGAGGCCCTCGGCATCTGTGGCGACGGTGAGGCGGGCCCGTTCGTGGAAGGTGCGTCGCGTATCGCCTTGGACGGCGAGCTTCCGTTGAACACCTATGGCGGCCAACTTTCCGCGGGCCGCATGCACGGCTACTGGGTGCTGCACGAAGCCTGCCTCCAGTTGCGCGGTGAGGCAGGCGAGCGGCAGCTCCGGCGGCGGCCGGAGACGGCGGTGGTCGCGGCGGGCGGCGGCCCGATCGCGGGCTGCCTGTTGCTCACCCGTTGACGGACAGCGCGGCCGCCAGATCGTCGACGAGTTGGGCGTGTTCGCCGGGGTCCGCGCGCCTCAACTGGTCGAGCGCATCGACTCGCCTTCCGTCGGCGATCAGGGGTCGCAGGGTGTCGGCAAGCGCGGCCAAATGCGTGGTGGCCAGCACGTCGACGAGCTCCCAGTCGCGGTACAGGGCGAGCGACCGTTCTGATATTCCGAAGCCGCGCACCGGCTCTCCCCGCATGGTGCCCTCGAACAGGAAGGGTCCCTCCATGTATTCGACGGGCAGGGTGTGCGCCGGCGCGGCGACCAGGGGCACGCCGGAGATCTCGAGGTCGAGTGTCTCTGACGTCAGCGTGTGCCGGTCGGGCATGTAGCGGGCCGAGACGGGTGGTCGCATCAGCTGCCGCACCGATTCGGGCCAGCGCACGTAACTTTCGGTGCGCACCTCGATGTCCTCGACGCATTCGGGGGCTCTGTCGGGCGCAGCGTAGGCAACCGTGGCGCCGGTGAACGGACGCGGGGAGTTGCGGTCGCGTCTGTCGAACTGTCGCCACGCGACGACGTCGGTCCCGTTGTCGAGGTGGATGGTCCGCCACTCGTAGGAGATCGCCCGCGGGTCGCCCCCGGTGCCACCGCCGCCGGCAGGAAGGGGGAACCACTGCCGGTCGATGTGGCCCGAGGTGCCGGACACCTCCTCGATGACGTTGCCCCACTTCAACGTTCCTGTCATCGCCATCCCGGTCTGGAAGTAGGAGAACGTCTCCGGCTGGGCCAGGCAGGAGAACCGTCCGTTGTAGGTGGCGGCACCGACGGGGATGGGAGCCCGCGTGGGTGACACCTGCAATCGGAGTTCCATCGCGGTGTCGGCCTGGTCGAGGCCCGCCAGGGTCACGTCGTAGCAGAACGGGACCAACTCACCGTCGGCGCCGCGCCGCGCCGTCCAGAGGCTCTGGCCGGCCCGGCTGTCGAAGCTCATCTCGAGGTGGCCGGTGGCCGCGGACATCTTGTGGACCGTTCCCGGCGCCATGTTCTTCGGTGGCATGTCGTAGTCGGTGAACGTGCCATAGGTGGCGTGGTCGAGGTCGAAGAGAGCCATCGTGTGAAAGTCGGCGACCAGGTCCCCGCCGGGGCGGTTCTGATTGAAGATCGTGAGAAATGCGAACCGTCTTCCAGATGTGGTGCCGGTCAATTCACCTGCAAGGAACCAGGTGTCGGACTGACAGTGGGGATGTACGCCCTCTGCGGGAGGAAACGTGAACTCGTCGTCGCCGGGCACCAGGTGCAGTGGGTAGTGAAGGTCGGGGGCTCGGTCCAGACTCGTCGTGTCGATCACTGCTACCTGCCCTCGTTGAGTACTCGGATTCAATCTGGCTATTATCGCAAAGTTAAGCTACTACGATCGGCGTCGGCGGATCCAGATCGACCGGTCGACATCCCGGGGAGCGGAGCGGTATGACACCGCAGGCGAACACCGAGGCCCGGCGCCCCGCCACAGTGGCTCAGATGGTGCGCGCTCGAGCCGAGGACGACAACGTCGGGTTGATCTTTGGTGATCGCACCTGGACGTGGCGCGAGGTGGTGACCGAGGCGGCGGTTCGGGCCGCGTGGCTGCGGGCATCGTTGGACCCGAACCGGCCGAAGCACGTGGGCGTGCTGCTGCCCAACGTGCCGGAATACGTGTTCCAGATGTTCGGGGCGGCACTGGCGGGGGCGTGCATCGTCGGCGTCAATGCGACCCGCCGCGGCGCCGAACTCGCCCACGACATCGAGCACACCTCCTGTCAGTTCGTCATCGCCGACGCGACCTACGGCAACCTGGTCCAGCACCCCGTTCGCGTCGAGGATCGTCCGTGGGCCCGGTACGAGGGGGCGGCGCTGCCGGATGTCGACCCGTTGGCGTCCACGCTGATGTGTCTGCTGTTGACGTCGGGTTCCACGGCGGCGCCCAAGGCCGCGATGCGCAGCCAGGGCCGGATCGCGGCTGGGGCGGGAATTGGCTTCGGGGCTCGGGATACGTTGTACTGCCCAATGCCCCTGTCACACGGAAACGCGTTGAGCGCAGCACTCTTTCCTGCCCTCGCAGGAGGCTCACGCCTGCTACTGCGCGACCGGTTTTCGGCGACGGCGTGGCTCGACGACGTCCGCAGGCACGGGGTCACGTTCACCAACACCGTCGGTCGCGCTCTCGGGTACGTGCTGGCGACGCCGCCGACTCCTGGTGATCACGATCATCGACTGAAGGTGGTGTTGGCACCCGAGGCGTCGCCGCGGGACATGGCCGAGTTCCATGATCGGTTCGGCGTGACCGTGCTGAGTGGGTACGGGTCCAGCGAAGGCGGCATCGTGCTCGTCCCCTCGCGAAAACCCGGATCGCTGGGCACTGCGCCGCCTGGCGCGGACGTCGCGGTGGTCGATGCGTCGGGAGCAGAGTGCGAGACGGCGAAGTTCTACCCCGGCGGACGGCTGTGCAATTCCGAACGGGCGATCGGAGAGTTGGTTCGTCGCAACGCCGATGGCTCCTTCGAGGGTTACTGGAACAATCCCGACGCCGAGTCGGAGCGTTTGCGCGGCGGCTGGTTCTGGTCCGGTGACCTGGCGTACCGGGACTCCGACGACGTCTTTTGGTTCGCAGGACGCGTGGGGGACTGGCTACGGGTCGACTCCGAGAACTTCGCGGCGTCACCCGTCGAGCGGATCGTCGGTCGTTACGAACCCGCGGCAGCGGTGGCCGTCGTCGGCGTGCCCGATCCGCTGGCTGGTGATCAGGTGCTGGCGGCCATGGAGCTGTCACCCGGGTACGCCTTCGACCCTGATGACTTCGCCGAGTTCCTCTCGGCGCAGCCCGATCTCGGCACGAAATGGGCGCCTCGGTTCGTTCGGCTCACCGAGGCGCTCCCCGTCCTCGGTAACGGAAAGATCGACAAACGACCTCTGCGCCGGGAGGCGTGGCTGTGCGACGACCCGGTGTGGTGGCGGCCGCCAGGTGCGCACGCCTACACGCCGCTGACGGGCACGGAGCGCGACTCGCTGCGCGAGCTGTTCGATTCTCACCACCGGATGGGTGCCTACCCGTCCCTCGATCACTAGGAGGCCAGGTGCCCGTCCACTATGAGCTCGGAAAGCGTTCCGCCGCGCCGAACGTCGTGCTGATCACGCTGGATCGTCCAGAGGCCAAGAACGCCTGCGACCTCGAGCACTTCCACCAGCTGGCGCAGGCGTGGAAGCGCTTCGCCGAGGATGACGACGCGTGGGTGGCGATCTTCACCGGTGTCGGCCGCTCCTACATGGCGGGTGCCGACCTCAAGACGTACGTTCCGGAGATCACGGCCCTGTCCAAGCAGATCAAGGACGGCACCGCGACGGACGTCGGCGGCTACTCGCTGTCCGACGGAACCGACGCCGTATTGCGCGGCAGCAAGATCTACAAGCCGATCATTGCGGCGATCAACGGACCGTGTGTCGCGGGGGGCATGGAGATGCTTGGTGGCGTCGACATCAGGGTCGCCAGCGAGCACGCCACGTTCGGCGTGCTCGAGCCGTCCCACGGTCTATTCGCGGGCGGCGGCACCACCGTGCGGCTGCCTCGTCAGCTGCCCTTCGCGCACGCAATGGAGTTCCTGCTGTGCGCCGACATCGTGGGTGCGCACGAGGCCGCCGGCATGGGCCTGTTGAACGCCGTGGTGCCCGAGGAGGTGTTAATGGACACCGCCTTCGACTACGCCGCCAGGATCACCAAGAACGCGCCGCTGGCGATCCAGGCCACCAAGCGCAGCGTGCTGGAGGGGCTCAAGGTCGACATGCGCGAGGCGTATCGCAACGAGTCGCGCATCTCGCGGGAGGTCTTCGCCACCGAGGATGCCAAGGAAGGCCCGCGGGCGTTCGCGGAGAAGCGCAAGCCTCGGTGGACGGGGCGTTAGGCCTGCCGTTCAGTCGTTGACGATCACGGTGCGCACGCCTCGGCCTGCGGTGAGGTCGGCGAACGCGTCGTTGACCTCGTCGAGGACGACGCGCCGGGAGACCAAGCGGTCCAACGGCATCCGGCCACTGCGCCAGAGGTCGAGAAGCATCGCGAAGTCCCGTCCCGGTACCACTGAGCCGTACTGGCAGCCCACCAGCGTCTTGGCGTTCATGAACAGGTCGTAGGCCGACAGCGACACCATCTCACCGGGCATCGCGGCGCCGACGACACAGGTGGTCCCGCCCCGCCGGGTGGCCTTGATCGCGGTCTCGATGGTGGCGCTGCGACCGACCGCCTCGAAGACGATGTCGGCGCCGCGGCGCCCGGTGACCGACCGGACCTGCCTCGCGACGTCGCCATCGGCCGGGTCGATCAGGTGGGTGGCGCCGAACGACTCGGCGATCTCGCGCCGCGCCGCCACGGGATCGATCGCGATGACCACGGCGGCGCCGCGAACGACGCTCGCCATCAATGCGGCCAGACCAACTCCACCGAGGCCGATCACCGCGACGGAGCTGCCGTGCTCGACCGGTGCGGTGTTCAGCGCCGCGCCAGCACCCGTGGCGACGCCGCAGCCAACCAGGGCGGCGACGTCGAGGGGGATGTCGCGCTCGATCGGAATCACCGCCCGACCGAGGCAGTTCGTCGCCGTCGCGAAGCTCGACACGCCCATCGAGGTGAACAGCGACGTGCCGTCCCCGTCCGTCGCGTAGGGCATCGAGTAGCTGTCGGCGATGGCGTTGCGGCAGAGATGGACCTCCCCGCGCAGGCAGAACCAGCAGTGTCCACACGCGGCCGTCCAGGCGATCACCACGTGATCGCCGACCTCGACGTGGTGAACCTCGGAGCCGACGCCCTCGACGACGCCAGCGCCCTCGTGACCGAGCACGCAGGGCGCGCCCGCGGGGAGTACCCCGGTGGCCATCGACAGGTCGGAGTGGCAGACGCCGCTGGCAGCGATCCGGACTCTGACCTGGTTGGGTGCCAAGGCGGCGAGTTCGATGTCGCCGACCTCGAGTGGCTTTCCGATCTCACGCAGGATCGCGGCGCGCTCAGTCATGGCGTGGGTTCCTCGCTTCGGTGGTCGGACCCTGATGGGATGACATTCTACCAACGTTCGAATAGATTGGAACATCGATAGAATCTCTAGGAGGCGACGGCCCATGTCACTCGACACGTCCACCGGACGGTCCTACTCCTTCGACCGCGTGTTCCTCGATGGCGCATGGGTGTCGCCGTCGACCGACGACGTCTTCGACGTCCGGTCCCCACACGACGGACGCGCCGTCGGGTCCGCGCCGATCGCCTCCGAATCGGACGTCGACCGTGCCGTCGCCGCGGCGCGGCACGCATTCGACGAGGGTCCGTGGCCGCAGATGACGGTGGCTGAGCGCATCGCGGCGCTGCGTCCGTTCGTCGAGGCCTATGCGACCCGGACCGCCGAACTGGCCACCCTCGTCACGGCCGAGATGGGATCGCCTGCGACGTTCTCCGAGCCGGCTCACGGTCTCGGGCCGCTGCTGCTGATGCAGGCCACCCTCGGGTTCGCCGAGTCGTATCCGTGGACGGAGCGACGGGGGACCAGCATGCTCGTCCGTGAGCCCGCAGGCGTCGTCGGCATCATCACGCCGTGGAACGTCCCACAGGTCACCATTGTGGCAAAGCTGTTGCCCGCGTTGATCGCCGGCTGCGCCGTTGTGGTCAAGCCCGCGCCGGAGACGCCCTTGGACGCCATGTTGCTCGCGGAGCTGCTGGCCGATGCCGACCTGCCGCCCGGCGTCGTTGCCGTGCTCCCGGGCGCCACCCCCGCGGGCCTGCGGCTCGTCGAACATCCCGACGTCGACAGGATCGCCTTCACCGGAAGCGCCGACGTCGGCCGTGTCATCGCTGCTACCTGTGGTCGGCGACTGGCCCGGTGCAGCCTGGAGCTGGGCGGGAAGTCGGCGGCCATCGTCTGCGAGGACGCGTCGCTCGAGCGGACGGTGGCGGGCCTGCGCTTCTCGTCGTTTCTGAACAACGGCCAGGCGTGTGTGGCCCAGAGCCGAATCCTGGCTCCGCGCAGCAGGTATGACGAGGTGGTGCAGGCCCTCGCCGAGGCGGCCGACGGCTTCGTCGTCGGCGACCCAAGTGCCAAGAGCACCGACATCGGTCCGCTGGTCTCCGCCCGTCAACGCGACCGGGTCAGGGGGTACATCGACGTGGGCGTCGCGGAGGGCGCCACGCTGGCCGCGGGCGGGTCCGATGACATCGAGGGGCTGGCCGACGGGCAGTACGTCCGCCCCACGGTGTTCCGCGACGTGGACAACTCGATGCGCATCGCCCGAGAGGAGATCTTCGGCCCCGTGATCGTCGTCATCCCCTACGACGACGTGGACGACGCCGTCAGGATCGCCAACGACTCGCCGTACGGTCTCGGCGGCTCGGTATGGACGAAGGACAGGCAGCAGGGCCTCGCCATCGCTCGCCGCGTCCGCACCGGCATGTTCGGGATCAACTCCTTCGCACCCGAGTTCGGCGTTCCCTTCGGCGGATTCAAGGCCAGCGGCATCGGCAGGGAGTACGGCCCCGAGGCGTTCGACGAGTACGTCGAGATGAAGTCGGTCTACGGGGTGCCGGCTGGGGCGAGCGAAGCGACGGGGGAGAACGCGTGACGGCGCCCCCGCGGCGGGCCTACGGCGAGCTCGACCGCGAACAGGTGGTGGCCGCCCTGCTTGACCTGGCCCGGCGGGTCGGGGTGCAACGCGTGACGATGCGCGAGCTCGCCGCGGAGCTGGGCGCCGCCACGCCCTCGGTGTACTACCACGTCCGGGGCAAGCAGGCGGCCCTGGATCTGCTGGCCGAGTCGGTGCTGTCCACCATCGACGAGCCCGCGCCGGGACCGTGGGACGAGCGGCTGGTGGCCCTGTACACCCAATCGCGGCGCGTATTGCTCGACGTCCCCGGGATCGCCGCGGTGCTTCAGACGAACGGGGACGGAGAGTGCGCGCGTCGCCTCGACGGACTGAGCCGTGCGCTGATCGCGGAGTCTAGATTGACCAAAACCGTTGCCAGCGCGGCTCATACGGTGTTGTTCACGTATCTCCTCGGATCCGTGAGCCTGGAGGAGTCGCGACCGCAGGCGGTCCCCACGCCGACCGAACGGCAGGCAGCGTCACGCTTCCGGGCCGGTCTCGCCGTCATCGTCAGTGGAATCCAGGCATCCGTGGAGGCCAGATGAACATTCCGAAGCCGGGCCTCGTCAGGTCCTTGGTCACCGAACACCAGGGTGGGGCCGCCGACGTCGACGCCGCAGCGGTGCTCGATCCCGACACTTACGTCGACGGAGCGCCCTTCGCCGCACTTGCCCGGTTGCGCGCCGACGCCCCGGTACACCCGGTGCGCCTGCCCGGCCTCCCAAAGGCGTGGCTGCTGACGCGGCACGCCGACGTACGGATGGTCAGCCGTGACACCGAGACCTTCAGCAGCATGCAGGGCAACACCCTCGTCGAGGTCGAGATGAGCCCGACGTCGGCGATGCTGCCGGGCATCGATCCGCCGCGCCACGTCCTGTACCGCAAGCTCATCAATCAAGGGTTCACCGCCCGCAATGTCACCCGCCTCGAGCCGCAGATGCGCAAGGTGGCGCGCGACATCGTCGACGACGTCATCGCGAAGGGTGAGTTCGACGCGGTCCCCGACATCTCCGCCGAGATGTCACTGCAGGTGATCGCCGACGTCCTCGGGGTGCCCGCGGAGGACCGAATGGACGTCTTCCGGTGGAGCAACGCCATCGGAACTCTCGGTATCGAGGACCCCGACTACGCACCGACCCCACAGGCGCTCGGTGAGGCGGCTGCCGAAATGTTCTCCTACTGCGGTGAATTGGTCGCGCACCGGCGCAAGTACGGTCTGACCGACGACATCCTGTCGGCACTCCTGGCCGCCGAGGTCGACGGGGAGAAGCTCAACCGGGACCAACTCAACGAGTTCTTCATGCTGTTGGCGATTGCGGGCAACGAGACCACGCGCAACACCCTGAGCCACGGAATCCTGGCCCTCTCGGAGCATCCGGCACAACGCGCGCTGCTGGCTCGCCACCCCGATGCGATCCCGGCGGCGGTGGAGGAGTTGCTGCGCTGGTCCACGCCGGTCATGCACTTCCGTCGCACCGTCACCCGGGACGTCGAGATCGGCGGCCGGCGAATTGCCGCAGGGGACTGGGTGTTGATCCACTACCTGTCCGCCAACCGGGACGAGGAGGTCTTCGAGCGGGCCGACGAGTTCGACGTGACTCGGGCCGACGCGGGGCACGCCGCGTTCGGTGGCGGCGGCACCCATTTCTGCCTCGGCGCTCAGCTGGCCCGGCTCGAACTGCGGGTGCTGCTCGAGGAGCTGTATCCCAAGGTTCCGGAACTGGCGGTGACCGCGGCACCCGACCGTCTGCGGTCGTCGTTCTTTCACGGCATCAAGCGGTTGCCCTGTACGACGGGGACGGCCTAGATGGGGGATCGCCGACTCTGCGTCATCGGAGCGTCGCAACGAACGGTGCACGACGCCAACGCGCCGGAACCGCTGGTCAGCTGGGCGCAGCGCGCCCTCGAGGCTTCGGCCGCCGTGGCTGCGAGTGTGGTTCTGCCCCAGCTGGACTCGCTGCAGGTCGTCTATTGCCAGAGCTGGCCGTACGACGATCCGCCTGCGCGACTGGCGGCCGCGCTCGGGGCCTCCCCGCGCCATCTCGTGTACTCCGGCATCGGCGGAACCACGCCGCAGGACCTGGTGAACCGGACCGCCATCGCGATGCGGCGCGGCGAGATGGACCTGGCCCTGGTTTGCAGCGCGGAGGCGCTGGCCACGGTGCGCGCCGCCAAGAAGAGAGGTGAGCGGCTGCCGTGGAGTCATCGCAAGGCCACGCCGTTTCCCTGGGAACCTCCACACGAATCGGAGATCGCGCACGAGGTGATTCAGGCGTGGGAGACGTTCCCGTTGTGGGACACCGCGCGTCGGGCCGCGCGGAGTGCCACGCTGGCGGACGACGCGGTCGAGGCTGCCACGATGATGTCGAGGATGAGCGTCACGGCCGCGGCCAACCCGCACGCGTGGCGCCCGATCGCTCTGGACGCGCACACGGTGGGCACCGCAACCTCGGCCAACCGGTACGTCGGGTGGCCCTACACGAAGCACGAGGTCGCGGTGATGGACGTCGACATGTCCGCCGCGCTGCTGCTGGCGACCGCTGAGAAGGCGGACGCGCTGGGCGTGGCCGAGGATCGCCGGCTGTACTTGAACGGCTGGGCCTATGCCGAGGATCCGGCCAGCGTCGCCGCGCGTACCGACATGTCGCGCTCGGTCGCCATGGCCGTGACGGTCCGCAATGCGCTGTCGTCGGCAGGCGTCACTCTCGATGACGTCGACGTCTTCGATCTGTACTCCTGCTTCCCCTCCTCGCTGCGATTGGCCTGCGACGCATTGGGACTCGCAATCGACGATCCCCGTGGGCTCACCGTGACCGGTGGCCTGCCCTATGCGGGGGGCCCTGCCAGCGGCTATCTCACCCATGCCATTGCAAGCACGCTCGAGCGGTTGTGCGCAAAACCCGGCCACGCTCTGGTCACGGGGGTGGGCATGCATCTGGCCAAACACGTGGCAGCGGTCTGGTCGAGTGAGCCGACCTTGGTGGGGTCGACGATCGCCCCCGACCTGAACGCGCTGCAGAGGGAGGTCGACGCCGAGCAGAGCCAGGAGCAGCTGCTGACGGCGTGGTCGGGTGCGGGGACGGTGCGCGCCTACACCGTGGCGCACGGCCGCGACGGTAATCCGGTCCAGGGTCTGGTGGTACTCGATACCGTTGACGGCCGAGCGTTGGCCCGAGTCCGCCAACGGGACCTCCTGCTGGACGCTGAGTCTCGGGAGTTGGTCGGCGCAGCGGTGACGGTGACCACCGACGGCAGGCGCAACGAAGCTCGGTGGTGATTCGAAAGACTCTGGTGAGAAGCCTTCTTCAGCTGCGTCGCGACATCGCCTGGGGAGAATGTGCCTGGATACGTTGGTCCGAGATCGGCAAGGCATGGGTGTGGGCGTCGTCGATGTGCTTGTAGGCCAGGCGCCTGGCCCGCTCGACCTCCCCGTCGGCGATCGCCTCCGTCATCTTGACGTGAGCGTTGAGGGCAGAGCGGCGCTTGGCCAGCGTGGGGAACGCGTTCTCCTCCTTGGCCCGGCCGAACCACTCGCCCTCCTGGCTGATCCACAGCGCCTCGAGGCTGCCCATCACCACGACCATTGTGTGGTTGCCGCATCCGAGGGCCAGCAGGTGATGGAATTCGCGGCCGATCTCGGAGAACTTCTCCGGTTCGTTCAGATTGTCGGCCATGGCCTGGTTGCTCTCTACCAGCTGAGGGAGCAGGGTCGTGGCCCGGTCGGGTCGCAGGGCGGCGAGCGCCGCGCACGAGGGTTCGAGCTCCCTGAGTGCGGTCTGGAGATCGGTCACCGGAACCGAGTCGCTCTGCAGGACAAGGCCCAACATGTATGCGGCGCTGGACTTCGCGGGCGCGTGCACGACCGCCCCGCCGCGGTTGCCGCGACGGACCGACACCAGGCCCTCGGTCTCGAGGATGCGCAGTGCCTCGCGAACGGAGACGAGGCTGACGTTGAAGTATTCGACGAGTTGCTTCTGGCCTGGCAGCAGATCGCCGTCGGCGAGCTTGCCGCAGACGATCTGCTGCCGCAGCTCGTCTGCGACGATCTCTGCGGTGCGACGCGACG
Source organism: Mycolicibacterium hodleri (assembly GCF_006439015.1). GTDB lineage: Bacteria > Actinomycetota > Actinomycetes > Mycobacteriales > Mycobacteriaceae > Mycobacterium > Mycobacterium hodleri_A. The sequence goes on from NZ_RCZG01000011.1 coordinate 49,993, forward strand.
ACAGCCGACGGTGTGCTTCCGCGCCGATCCCAAGGGTGGTCATGTGCTCCTCTTCGGTGAGGTGCAATTTTAACACCAATGGCACCCTGAGCACGGGCGTCGCTCGTCCGTCGCGGTGTGGCCCGGCACCGAGTTGGACCCGATCACGCGTTTCGGGTCAACGGCCATCTGGGCCCTTGAGCGCAGTGTCCGCGGTGTCCCGTTGCGGCCCAATCGATTCGGAATCCAGGTGCCGCTCTGCGGCTAATCGGCTCCAGCGGACAAAGGTGCTGTTTTTGCATAAATACTTATAGTGCGTTCTAAGGCGACGAACGGCGCTGCGGGGTGTGGGTCGTCGCCTCCGCCAGTGGAATCCGCACGAAGGGCACCGCCGATGAACCTCGACGATCTGGTCGGTGTCGACGAACACGTGGTCGAACCTCCCGACATGTTCGAGGGGCGCTTGCCCGCCAAGTACCGGGAGTACGCGACGAGGAGGTCGACAAGATCACCCACTTCAATGCGATGCGCTACTTCCAGTACGACCCGTTCTCCGTCCTCGGGAGCCGGGCCAACTGCACCGTCGGTGCCCTCCGCAAGCAGGTCGAGGACCATGACGTCTCGATCAAGTCGCAGAGTCGCGGAGGTCGCAGCGGGGACAGCGCCCAGTTGGCGCGCGACCTGGTGAAGATGGCCGCAGGCCCCGGAGGGGAGTAGGGCGGTCAGCCGCCGCGGGCCGCGATCATCGCTGAACGGTTCACCTTCGTGGCTTCGGTGCGAGGGATCTCGTCGACGAACTCGACGGTCTTGGGCACCTTGTAGCGGGCCAGGCGCCCCTTGGCGTAGTCGACGACATCCTCTGCGCTCACGTCACTTTCAGAGCCGCCGACTTGCACGACGGCATGGACGCGCCGGCCCCACTCGGGATCCTTCAGTCCCAGCACCACCACGTCGACGATGCCGGGGTGCGCGATGAGGGCGTTCTCCACTTCCGCGGGGAACACATTCGCTCCGCCGCTGACGATCATGTCGGTGCGGCGATCGGCGATGTAGAGATACCCGTCCTGGTCCAGCCGGCCGAGGTCACCGGCAGAGCGGAAGCCGTCCGCGGTGGGGACTGCGGGCGGAGCCCCACCGAGGTATCGATAGGTGTCGTTCATCGGCGCACGCAGATAGATCTCGCCGATGTCGCCGGCGGGGACCGGCACCGCATGTTCGTCGAGGATGCGTATCTCGGTCTCGCGGAACCCTCGACCTACGCTGCCAGGACGTTGCAACCACTCGTCCCCGCGCAACGTTGCGAGGCCAAGGTTCTCTGTCATCCCGTAGGCCATGATGATCCGTTCCGGGCTCAGAAGCTCGAACCAGCGGTGCAGCAGATCGGGCGGCATGGCGGCTGCACCCTGCATGACCCACTCGACGCTCGACAGGTCCCGCTCCGCTGCGCCGGGTACGTCGGCGATGCGGCCCAGCATCGTCGGTGTCGCGGTGAAGTGGGTGACGCGGTGGCGTTCGATAGCATCGAGAACCGCTACGGCGCTGAACTTCTCGAGCACCACCAGCCGGTCGCCGCCGAGCAGGTACAGCAGTGGGTTGAAGCCGTTCGTGTGATACATCGGCCCGGGGACCAGAATAGTCTGTGGCCGCGGCACCGGCGCCCAATGCGCGGCGAACGGCTCGCTGAGGCTTGACGTCCATTCGGCGGGACGCGTGTTCAAGATGATCTTGGGAAGGCCGGTCGAGCCACTGCTGCAGATTCCGTTCTGCATCGGTGACACGGTCTCGGGCAATGTGGCGTCGGACTGAGCTGCGGCGTCCGCGACGAGAGCGTCCTTGTTGTCCTCGTCGACGACGATTGCGGCTCGAAGGACTTCGAGAAGCCGGGTCCGTTCCCACGGCGGCAGGTCCCACCGCATCGGTACCGGCACCGCGCCGATCTTCCAACAGGCCAGTGCCGCAAGGACGAACTCAACCGAATTCGGGATGGCGAGCCCGACGAGGGCGCCCAAGTGTGCTCCTCGCGTGGCGAGAGTGCGGGCCCACCTGTTGGCTGCGCGCTCCAATTGATCGAGGGTGACGTCACTTTGAGCGCCGACCGGGGGCACCATCGTAAGTGCGACGTGATCGGGATCGGCGACGGCGAGACGGCGTAGTTGCTCACCGAAGGGAATGCCCTCCTCGACTTCGGTCAACGCCGGCGTCCCGAGATCACCTGTGCGGGCAGAGCCTGAATCCGTTGGTCCGGATCGTCGGCCACGACGTAGGTCTGGGTGTCGCCGACGTGGCGTGCGGCGAGTCGGCGCGCTCGCTCCGCGTCCCCCGCCTCGATGGCCTGCGTCAGCTTCACGTGGGCGGCGTGGGCGGCCCTTCTCTCGGCGAGGGAGGGATACTCGCCCTGCGCGGTCGACTGCTCGGCCCACTGACGCTCGTGGCTGGTCCACAGCGCCTCCAGGCTACCCATCACGACGGCCATCGTGTGATTGCCACAGCCACGGGCTAATTCGTGGTGGAACCGCCGACCGATGTCGGTGAATCGCGAACCGTCGTCGAGATGTTCTGCCGCCAGGTCGTTGAGCTTGACGAGTTCGGGGACCACGGTCTCGGCGCGGTCGGCTCGTTGGGCGGCGAGTGCCGCACACGACGGCTCGAGTTCCTGTAGCGCCAATCCCAGATCGGTCAGCGCGACGGAGTCACTTTGCAATACCAAGCCGAGCATGTAGGCCGCGGACGACTTGGCGGGGGCGTGCACCACCGCGCCACCGCGGTTGCCGCGTCGTACGGACACCAAGCCCTGTGTCTCCAATATCCGCAACGCCTCGCGCAGCGACACCAGACTGACCCTGAAGCGTTCGACCAAGATGTCTTGGCGGGGGAGTAGATCGCCGTCCGCGAGCTCACCGTCGAGGATCTGTCGGCGCAATTCCTCGGCGACGATCTCCGCAGTTCGACGTGCGGACAATCGTCGTCGAGCTTCGGGGCCAATTGCGATCGCGGTCATTCGAATCCGGCAGCTGACGAGGAAGGCGACGCGGGGCTGCACCGCGGGCGCTCATGCTGATGCGCCATTTTAGCAGCTATAGCGTCATCATTCGGTGTTCCTTCCGGACGGTTCCCTAGCACCGATAGATGCGTTCGGCGTTGGCCGCGAAGAGCTTGTCGCGGGCCTCGGCGTCGAGTCCGGCCGTGACCGCGGAGTACGACGAGAGGAGAGCGTCGAGGGTGCCGTGCATTCCGTCGACGGGGAAGTTGGTCCCAAATAGACAGCGGTCGACGCCGAAGGCCCCGATGGCGTGCTCGAGCCAGGGCGCCATCACGTCGGCCGCCATCGACCGCAGGGGCATCGCCAGGCCGGACAGTTTGCACAGCACGTTGTCACCAAGGCCCGCCAGCGCGTCGATGCCTGCGCTCCAGAGGGCGCGCTCGTCGTCGGAGTCGTTCCGCGGCCATCCCGCATGCTCGATGACCACGACGAGGTCGCCGTGTTGCTCGAGCCTCCTGGCCGTATCGATCAATTGATCCGGGTGCACCATCAACTCGAGCACCAGGTTGCGCTCCTGCAGGGCTTGAAGCACCTCGGGCGGGGGCAGCGGCCCCTCGGCGGCGCCCATCGGACGGACACCCCGAAAGCGTTGAGCTGCAAGTTGTTCGTCGAGTGAGGCCACAGCTGCGGTCACCGATTCGGCTGGCGGAAGGCCGCCGATGATGGCGTCGGGGTGACCGACGGTGTCCGCGAGCCGATCGAGCTCGAGGGTCTCGGCGACCGAGTGTGCACCGGTGGCGGCGGCGACGTTGACCAACTTCTCGACGTTCCACCCCGCTGACTCGGCCAGGTACGTGGAGACGTCGAAGCGTCGGGACATCCCGGAGACATCGCCCATGTTGAGCTGGTCCTGGGACCTCGAGAGGTACGGATACCAATCGGAGCGGGCCGGATCCCAAAGGTGGACATGGGCGTCGACGATCCGGGCGGGCTTCTGGGTCGGCGTCTGGGTCGGCGTCGTCATCGTGGCTGCACTATCTCGCGGAGAGTCTCGTCGAACCAGGAGGGCACTGTGGGTCCGCCGAAGCTGATGCTGCCGACGGGTCGTGGGTGACTGCGCAGTCCGAACCACCCTGGGCCCACGACCAACTCGGCACCGGCCAAGGCGTCCGCCTCGGGGCTGCAGACCAGGTGGGCGATCAGTTCGGCAGGGCCGCCGTCGAACTCGTCGGGGTCGGATTCGTCGCTTAGGGCGAAGGGCAGCACCAGGTCGCCGGTCGCCTTGCGGCCCGACCTAGCGAGCTGTGCGGAGGCCTGAGCCCGGCTGCGGCCGCCAGACGTGACGGCGACGGTGACCGTGACGAGACGGATGGGATGGTCGTCTTTGGCAGCGACCTCGGCGACGGTTCGTGCCCATTGGGCGTCGGCGTGGATCTGCGCGGCGACACCGTCATGCTCAGCGAGGATGCGTGCCCAGTGGGACGTCACGCCGGTCGCGGCTACTCCTGCCGCGACGGCGATCACCACGGCGCCGACGGCGCCGAGATCGGCCAATGCCGTGCGGGAGTCGATGCTGTGGCATACGACGCCCCGGGCCTGCAACGCCCCGGACACCGACCTCGCCAGCTCGGGCCGGTCGGTGACGATGGCACACGACCGGACGGTGGCTGGCGGAAGGTCGCCGGCCGGAGATACGTCGAACGTTGCGCCGAAGCGGGCGTTGCTACCGCCTCCGCTGACCTGGTTGGCCTCGGCCTTGGCCAGGGCGATGGTGGTCGCGGCCTCCGCCACCTGCGCCTGCGACGGAACGTCGTCGCTGCGCACCACCTCGATCAGTCGGGGCTCGTCGATCACCGAGACCTCGGATCCGCCCGCGAACAGCACCCGCCCACGACACGCTGCGAACGCGCCGTCGACCAGGTGGGCGCCGAGCGGTCCGAGGTGCTCAGGGGCGGGCATGGCCCCCAGGGACAGACCGCCGGTGGCCGCGCCCGTCGACCTCTTCGTCCGCCCCAGCGCAGCGGTCACCATGCGGGTGGCGGCGATCGGCGAGATGGCGTTGACCACCACGCCCGCGGGAGCATGCCGACCCAGCTGCCACGTGAGCGAGGCGACGGCACGCTTGGCACAGCCGTAGGCGCCCGCATCTGCCGTCCGCCAACCCGATCCTGAGGTGACGCCGAGGAGGTGACCCCGGCCTGCGTCCGCCATCAGCGGCAGGGCAGCGCCGAGCACGTTGCGATAACCAGCGAGGTGGACCGACAGCACGCTGCGCCAATCGTCGTCGGTGCCCGTGGCGAAGCCGGTGGGGCGGCTGATGCCCGCGACGTTGACCACGGCGTCGAGTCCGCCGAATTCGTCGGCCAGCTCGCCGAACAGCTCGCGTATGCGCGCTTCATCGGTGACCGAGATTGCGGAGGCGCGGGCGGCGCCGCCGGCGGCGACGATGCGACCGGCGGTGGTCTCCTCAGTGCGGGGTAGCCGCTCGGAACCGTCGATGGAGACCAGCGGATCGACGGTTACGACGAAAGCGCCTGTCCGACTGAGTGATTCGGCGATAGCGGCGCCGATGCCACCGCCACCACCGGTGACGACGACGACGCGCTGCCGGTTGCTCACGTCAGGTCCAGTCCGTCGAGTTCGCCCGACGCGAGCCAGCCCTCGAGCAGGTCCCGGTAGGCGAAGTAGTCGCCGAAGCCGCGCCCGTAGTTGGTGTTCTGCGGTTTCACCCCGCCGGGGTCACCCTCGTTGTTGATGCGCGACGGCGTGCACGCCGACATCACGGCACTGGGATCGACGTAGGTCTCCACGATCTGACGGATCCAGTCGGCCTCGGCGTCCACGCCGACGTCGAAGGCCTTGATCCCCCGCTTCTCGAGGAGTGCGACCGTGCCCGCGACGAACTCTGCTCCCAGCACTGCGATCTGGGTGTAGTTGACCGTGACGACCGACTGTTGCCCCGGTGCGGGCATCACGAACAAGTTTGGGAAGCCGCGGCTCATCATTCCGAACAGGCTGGCGGCGCCGTCGGCCCACTTCCAGGCGAGAGTGATGCCGTCCCGGCCGACCACGTCGTGACCGATCCGCCGTTGCAGCGGAGTGAGTTCGGCTTCGAAGCCGGTCCCGTAGACCAGGCAGTCGACCGAGTATTGCTGCCCACCGACGACCGGCCCGAGCTCGGTGATCCGGTCGATGCCCGCGGGGCAGTCGACCAGCGTCACGTTCGGGCGGTTGAACGCGTCGAAGTACTCGTCGTGGAAGCAGGGTCGCTTGCACAGATACCGGTAGTAAGGCTTGAGGGCCGCGGCGACGTCGGGCTTGGTGACCAGCTGGTCGATCCGCGTCCGGTGTTCCTCCATGATCCCGTAGTCCAGCTCCTCGGCGGTCCGCATGAACTCGGCGATGCTCGCGCCCTTGACGCGCGGCGGATTCTGGACCCTGGCGTAGTGATGCGTCCAGCCGTCGTCGGTGAGGTCGGCGTCGACGGGCCTGCCCAGCATGATCGACTGGAAGTTGTCCATCCGCGCCTTCTGCCAACCCGGCGCCAACCCGTCGGCGAACGTCGGATCGGTCGGCCGGTTGCCCCGCACCCCGATGGCCGAGGGTGTGCGCTGAAACACGTAGACGTGCTTGGCGTTCTCGGCCAGCGGCGGCAGCGCCTGCAGCCCGCTGGCCCCGGTGCCGATGAGCGCCACGGTTTTGTCGCCGAGTTGTGTCAGCGGTTGTCCCGGGCCACCGCCGGTGTACCCGTAATCCCACCGCGCGGTGTGGAATGCACGACCGTCGAAGTCGTCCATGCCCGGGATGACCGGCAACTTCATCAGGTTGAGGATTCCGACGGCGAGCACGTAGTAGCGACAGGACAATTCGTCGCCGCGGTCGGTGTGCACGGTCCACCGGCCTGCACCGTCGTCCCACGCGCTCCGGGTGACGCCGGTGTGGAACAGCGCATCGGTGACCAGGTCGAAGCGATCCGCGATCGCCTGGAGATGCAGTCGGATCTCCTCCCCGAAGGCGTAGCGCCGAGTGGGGACGTAGTCGAGTTCCTCGAGCATTGGCAGGTACTGGTAGGACTCGACGTCGCACATGACCCCGGGATAGCGATTCCAGTACCAGGTGCCGCCGACGCCGCCGGCCGCGTCGACGATCCGGATGCGCTCGATACCCGCCTTGCGAAGCTGGGCGCCCGCAAGCAGACCGGCGATGCCCCCGCCGACGATCACCACGTCGGGGTCGTCGACCACGGGATCGCGGTCGACGATGGGCGTGAAGGGATCGGCGCGGTAGCCGGCGACACGCTCGTCATGGGTCAGGTCGCGGATGGCCGTGCGGCCGGGAACCAGGCGCTTGTCGCGCTCGGCGAGGTACTTGGCGTGCACGACTTCGGGCTCGAAGACCATGGAACTCCCTTTCGGCGGCATCACGCCGATATTACAAACTGAGCCATGAGTGTCACGCACCACCCCTCCGGTCGGGAAGGGGTTGGCCCTCCGAATTTCGTTGACCACGAGCATGATCGATGGGCTCGCGCACACCCTCATCTCAACGGTACGAGCTGCGCCAGCCACTAGAGACGAAATCGCTATTTTTGTTAAGATAGCTGCGACCGGTGGCGGATCGCAAGGGGCCAATCTGTTTCAGCGGCGCCGTGTGCCGGAGGTGCTGATCGCCAAGGGCGTCATCACGCGCGCCGAGACATTGGCCGACCTGGCGCGCGAGATCGGAGTTCGGGGTGACGAACTGACGCGTACGATGTTGCGTTTCAACGAGTTTACGGTCATGGGCCTCGATCCCGACTTCGGGCGCGGTCAGTCCGCCTTCAACGACTGTGTTGGGAATCCAGGGCATCGACCGAACGCCGCGATTGGTCCACTCGACAGGCCGCCGTACTTCGCGACCAAGATCATTCCCGGTGACGTCGGCACGTGCGGAGGGGTGATCACCAACGAGCACGCCCACGTGATCGATGACAACGATCAGGTGATCGACGGTCTCTACGCAACCGGCAACATCACCGCCACGGTGATGGGCCGCACCTACCTGGGTGCCGGCGGCAGCATCGCCAACATCATGGTCTTCGTATACGTGGCTGCCCGGCATGCAGCAGGGTACGAGATCCCGAACTAGCCGATTAGCATGTGGCTCTGACGTTTTCGGTGTTTTTGCCAGAGTTGTGCACAGTCCTGGATTCATCCACAGGGTGGGCTTCCGGGACCGGTTTTCGTCGGAGGTCGTCCGTAGATTCGAGGCATGTTCGATCAACTCGTCGCCGAGACGGCACACGCCCATGGTGCCGCCGCTCTTGATGGGTGGACGCGGGTGGAGTCCGCATCCTGCGCCCGCCGGGTCTCGGCGATGGTCGACATGCTCGAAGCCGTGCACGCCGCCGACGGGTCGGCTGAGCGCGACCAATGGTGCCTGGACAACTGGGGTGCGGTCACCGCCCACGTCGGCGTCGCCGCCCGCATGACCTCGGGGGCGGCGTCGAACATGTTGCTGGTCGGGATCGCTCTGCGGGAGCGGTTCCCGCAGGTCGGCGCCCTCTTCACCGCCGGGCTGATCTCCTATCCGCTAGTGCGGGCGGTCGTGTTTCGCAGCGCCAACGTCATCGACCCCGACGCGGTGCGTGCGTTGGATGACCGGTTGGCCGAGGCCTTGCGGGATTGGGAGCCGTTGTCGGTGGACAAGACGGAGAAGACGATCGACGCGATGGTCGCCGAGGTCGACCCGCTGGCGTTGCGCCGTCGTGAGGCCCAGGCCCGCGACCGCGGGGTCGCGTTCGGTCCCGAGGACGGCAGCGGCATCGCCACGCTGTTCGCGAACTTGTTCGCCACGGATGCCAAGGCCCTCGGGCTCCGCCTCAGTGCGTTGGCGGACACAGTGTGCCCGTCCGATCCGCGGACGAAGGATCAACGCCGGGCCGACGCGATGGGCGCTCTGGCGCACGGAACCGACCGGCTGGCCTGCCTCTGCGGTCAAGAGGACTGCCTGGCCGCTCTGACACCGCCGTCCACGGGTGTGGTGGTCTACGTCGTGACCCGTCAGGACACTCTCGACGGGCCTACCGAACCCAAGACGCCACCGCAACCCGACGTGCCCATGGCGCCCGAGGACTGCGAGCGGGCCGAGGAGACCGTGTCCGATCGTGCTGAGGCGACCACCGCACCTGTCGCGCGGAACTCCGCGGCCAATGAATCCGCGGCCCTCGACGGAACCCTGCCCTCTGCATTCGCCAAGCCGTTGCGCGAGCAGACATTGACCGAAGCGCTCACCGCGCTGGCCGATCAGGCGCCGGCGGTGTCGAGCACCATCCGCCCTGCAGCGATGATGGGCGGGGCGTTCCTGCCCGGAGCGATCGCCCAACGCGTCGCGCTCGGAGCGACCATCACCGCGATCGTCCACCCTGCTCAAGCGCCGCCGGAGAACCGTTACACCCCGTCGAAGAGGCTGGCCGACTTCGTCCGGTCCCGTGATTTGACGTGTCGTTTTCCGGGCTGCTGCGCACCCGCCACCCACTGCGATCTGGACCATACGATGCCGTGGCCCTACGGCCCTACCCAAGCATCCAACCTCAAGGCGTTATGCCGAAAACATCACTTGCTCAAGACATTCTGGGGCGGCTACGGCGGCTGGCAGGACCGCCAGTTCCCCGATGGCACCGTCGAATGGCGCGCACCCGACGGCCGAAGACACGTGACCAGACCGGGCAGCATGCGACTGTTCCCCGAACTCTGCACACCCACCGCACCCACCGTCGCGACCGGACCCCTACCGCCCACACACACCAGCGGGCTGACGATGCCGCGCCGGAAGTGCACCCGCGCCCAAGACCGCGCCGCCCGCATCGCCGAGGAACGCGAACTCAACCGGGCTGAACACGATGCCGAAGCCGAGCCGGCATGAACTCAGGATTCGTCGCGCTCGATGACGTCGCGTGGCTTGAGGCCTGACTGGATCAGCTCTGACCGGCGCGCCTGAACGTCTGATGCCGCACCGACCATGTTGGCCAGAATGTGACTGACCTGGAGGTTGCACCCGCATCCCCATCAGAATCTTCGAACGTGTCCCCGAAGTCCGGATCCGAGTTCTCGTCCGGACCCCCGGGCATCCCCCCCTAGAGAATCGCGCCGCTGTCCTTGGCCGCCGAGATGTCATCCCAATCCAAGTCGAGCTCCAGCAGGATCTCCTCGGTGTGCTCCCCGTACTCGGGAGCGCGCGCCGGCGCGGGTGGCGTCTCGTCGAATTGCACTGGTGCGGCGACGATCTGGTATACATTGCCCTCCGCGTCCCGGTTGGGTACGACGTAACCGTTCGGCTCCACCTGGGGATCGTTGAGAGTCTCCTTCGGCGTCGCCAGAGCTGCCCACACGCCGGGCTCGTCCTCGAGAACCTTGCGCCAGTGCTCCAGGTCCTGGCTCGCGATGGCCTCCCCGACGAGCGCGGACGCCTCGGCGGCATTGGCGATGAGATTGCTCGACGGTACGAAGCGCTCGTCGGAGGCGAGCTCGGGCAAGCCGATCCGTTGGCAAAAGCCGGACCAAAAGCGGTCGGGCTGCAGGAAGACCAACTGGATGAACCGGCCGTCACGCGTCTTGTACCGGTTCACCAGCGGGTTCATCGCCAAACCCGGTGGCGCCCCAGGGATTCCGTCGAGATCGAACAGGTCCGCCACCGAGATCGACGGGGCGATCGACCACATCGCCTGAGCCAGCAGCGACGAGTCGACGATGGACGGCTCACCGGTGCGCTCGCGATGGAAGAGGGCAGCGCAGAGACCACCGGCGAGGGTGATGCCGCCCTGAAGATCACCGAACGCGGGGCCCTGCACGGCCGGGTTCTCGGTGCCGAATGGTGTCAAGGTGTACGAGACCCCCCCTCTGGAGAGATACGTCGCCGCGTCGAAACCACCCTTGTTGCGGTCTGGTCCGCGTACGCCCACACCGGTGCCCCGCGCGATGATGATGTTGGGATTGAACGCGCGGATGTCCTCGACCGTCAGCCGCGCCCGTTCCAGAGGGGCCGGCAGCCAGTTGGTGAGGAACACGTCCGCGCTGGCCAGCAGCCGGCCGAAGTACTCCCGCCCGGTGTCGGACTTGACGTCAAGGGCGATGCTCCGCTTCCCGCGATTGCCGATCTCCAAAACGAAGTCGACGTGAGCCCGTGCCGCCTCCTTCGTGAACGGGCCGATGACCAAGGCGCGGCCGGGATCACCACCGCGGACGTCCTCGACCTTGATGACGTCGGCGCCCCAGTCGGACAGGGCCGCACCTGCCGCTGGCACATAGGTCCACGACGCCAGCTCGACTACCCGCACCCCGCGGAGCATCTCAGTCATGTCGATTCCCTTTCCCGAGTTCATCAGCGAGACTCCGGCCGACCGCTTCGAGATATCGGTCTGATCCACCGAGCAGGGCGCTCCAGCCGAGGAGCCTCTTCAGATAGAGATGTGCGTCGTGCTCCCAGGTGAAGCCGATACCGCCGAAGACCTGAATCGCCGTATCACCGACGGTCGCCAGGCGGCTCGCGAATGCCTTGGCCCGCAACGCCGCGAGGTGCCTTTCCACGGAGTCTGCGGAGTCCGCAGCCCATAGTGCGTGGAGCACTCCACCGCGAGCGAGTTCGACCGTCTCGTACATGTCGACGCACAGATGCTGGACCGCTTGGAAGCTCCCGATGGGGGCATCGAACTGCCTGCGGACCTTCGCGTAGTCGACGGCCAACTCCATCACGGCCCGCGCGGCGCCGAGTGCATCGGCGGCGGAGACGATGAGTACGTCGTCGACCAGTCCGCCCACCGCATCTCCGGACAGCACGCCCAGCCGCCGCGCAGGAGCGTTGCGAAGCTCGACGTCGAACAACTTGCGCGTCGGATCAATCTGCCGACGCGGCGCCACGGTGACCTCAGGGGAATGTGGATCCACCGCGACCGCCACGACGTCGTCACCTTCGTCGACGAGCACGAGCAGGACGTCGGCGGCAGCGGCGTCGGGCACGGCGCCGAGCTCGCCGCTCAGAGTCGTGCGCACGCCGGCGTGATCGACGCGAGGCCGAGGCGCGGTCAGCGGCCCGACGGTGGCGACCGTGGTGCCGTCGGCGATCCCGGTGAGCAGCGCGGTGTCCGCCACCCCGTCGATGCGCGCGAGGGCTCGCGTCACGGCGACGCAACTGGACAGCCATGGTCCCGGATGCAGCGCGGCGCCGAGCTCCTCAGCGACGAAGCCTGCCTCGACCATGCCCATACCCGCACCGCCGTGCCGCTCGTCGACCAGCACGCCGGTGGCGCCGATGGCCGCCAGCCCGCGCCACACCTCGTCGGTGGTGCCCGTCGGATCCTTAAGCAACGGCCGCACGTGGGTGGGGATGTCGGCCTTCTCGGAGAGGAAGCGTTGCAACGTGTTCCGGAGTGCAGTCTGCTCGTCGGTCGGTTCGAGGTTCATCGGATCCTCCCGCTCATCGCCTCGGCAGTCCGAGCACGCGAACGGCAGTGATGTTCTTGCTGATCTGAGTCGTGCCGCCCGCGATGGTGAGTGAACGCGACGACAGCCGTTGCTCGGTCCACCGGTCGGCCGATTGCCGGGGACCGAGTAGGTCGAACGCAAGACATGCCATCGCCTGGCCGACATCGGCCCAGACGCTCTTGGCCAGGGCGGCCGAGCCGAGTGCGTCACCGCCGTGCAGGGCGGCTGAGATCGCGCGCTTGCAGAGGAGTTCCAGATAGTCGACCTGTACCGCGAGCTCCCCGAGTCGGCGAAGCGTCCCACCGTCCTCCAGCACTCGCCGCCCATCGACGCAGTGGTCCGCGAGGTCGGCGACGAGGTCCGCCAATTGCAATCGCATCCCCGCGTACAGGCGGGCCGCCCCGGCGCGTTCGTGGCTCAACGTGGTGGTGGCGACCTGCCAGCCGGCGTTGAACGGGCCCAGCAGGCTCGCGGCCGGGACACGGACGTCTGCGAAGAAGACCTCGGCGAAGTCGGCGTCGCCGTTCAGGTTCACCAGTGGGCGAACCTCGATTCCCGGCAGTGCCATGTCGACTATCAGACAGGAGATGCCCTGGTGTTTGGGCGCCTCCGGATCGGTGCGTACGTAGAGCTGACACCAATCGGCGCGATCGCCGAGCGACGTCCAGATCTTCTGACCGTTCACCACGAAGTGGTCGCCGTCCAGCACCGCGCGGGTACGCAGCGACGCCAGGTCGGAACCGGCTTCGGGCTCGGACATGCCCTGGCACCAGATGTCGTCGGCGCGCACCATGCGGGGCAGATGTGTGCTCTTCTGTGCGTCGGTACCGAAGGTCATGATCGCGGGGCCGATGTTGTTGAGGCCGATCACGTTCAGCGGAATCGGCGTCCGAGCCCGGGTGGTCTCCTCGGCGTAGGCCAGCTGCTCCAAGACCGTTGCCCCGCGACCGCCGTACTGCCGTGGCCAGGACACCGCGCCCCAGCCTGCGTCGGCCACGGTCGCGTCCCAGGCACGAAGGAGGTCGAACGCGGAGTCGTCCTTGCGCCGACTTCGGCCCGCCGCCACGACGTCGTCGGTGAGGTGGTCACGAAGCCACGCGCGCAATTCCTTGCGGAACTGTTCCACCTCTGGTGGGTACGAGAAGTCCACGATGTCCTGTCGGGCCGGGCTAGATCCGTATCTTTATAATTTTAGAGAGTATAGCTACTCAGAGGTTCTGAGTCTGCGACAATGAGCTCCGGAAATGAACTTCGGAGCTAGCTGGGTCCGAAGATGCTGTGCGACAAGGGCATCGATATGAAATTCTTTGGCTGAGGGAGGATCGGCGATGGGCAGGGTAGCTGGCAAGGTGGCGCTGGTCAGTGGCGCTGCGCGGGGGCAGGGGCGGTCCCACGCTCAGATGCTGGCCGCCGAGGGCGCCGACGTCATCGCCGTCGACATCTGCGCGGACATCGAGACCAACGAGTACCCGCTCGCGCGGCCGGAGGATCTCGAGGAGACGGCCCGGCTGGTCGAGAAGGAAGGTCGGCGGGCCCACACCGAGATCGCCGACGTCCGCGACCGCGTCGCACTGTCCGCCGCAATCGACCGCGGGGTGGCGGAGTTCGGGCAGCTCGACGTCGTGGTGGCCAACGCCGGGATCGCGCCGCTGACGGCGGGGTCCGGCATCCAGGCGTTCGTGGACGCGGTCGACGTCGACCTGATCGGTGTGCTGAATCTGGTGCACGCGAGCATCAAACACCTGCAATCCGGGGCGTCGATCGTCATCACGGGATCGATGGCGGCGGCGCTCTCGGCGTCGAACAGCGGCGGCATCGATGCGGGCTGCGGAGGGGCGGGTTACGGCTTCGCCAAGCAGATCGTGGCCCACTACGTCAACGATCTCGCGCTGCAGTTGGCTCCGCAGAGCATCCGGGTCAACGGCGTTCACCCCACGAACGTGAACACCGACATGCTGCACAGCGCTCCGATGTACCGGGCCTTCCGGCCCGACCTCGAGAATCCGACTCGCGAGGACGCCGAGGTGACGTTCCCCTTCCTGCAGGCGATGCCGATTCCCTACGTCGAGCCCGAGGACATCAGCGAGCTGGTGGTCTTCCTGGCCTCCGACGGTGCGCGCTACGTCACGGGTCAACAGATCGCCGTCGATGCCGGCTGCGGCGTGAAGGCCAGAGCGTGGAGGGGCCTGTGAAGGGGATCATGTACGTCGAGACCATGCCGGTGTCGGCGGATCGCGAAGCGGCCTACCACGCGTGGTACGACGGCACGCATCTCGCCGAGATCCACGGGTCCGTTCATCTCGATCTACGAACTCGACTGCGACGACCTCGAGGAGGCCGTACAACGATTGTCGGACCTCGCCGTCGACGGGTGCAAAGCGGCGGGCTCCGACGATTCCGTCGACCGAGGTGAGCGTGCACGATTCGTTGAAGGCCGCCGCCATCCTCGACGGCGAGCACGGAATCAGCGTGGAGGTCGTCGATCTGCGCACGCTCGTTCCCCTCGACGTTGAGACGATCGTCGAGTCCGTGGGGCGCACGCGCAGGGCCGTCGTGACCCACCACGCCGTGCAGTTCGCGGGTCCGGGCGCCGAGATCGCGGCCATCCGGTCGGCAGAACCTACGACATCGGCGCCGCGATCGGCGTGATCACGTCATGACCACCGAGGAGGACACGTGGACCTAGGACCGGATACGCGCGAGCGCATCATCTACGAGAAGGCCGGGGCCATCGCCCGCATCACGCTCAACTGGCCCGAGAAGGCCAACGCTCAGGACCAGAAGCTGGCCGAGGAGGTCGACGCGGCGCTCTTCGACGCCGACCGTGACTACGACGTCAAGGTCGTAATCCTCAAGGCGAACGGCAAGGGTTTCTGCTCGGGGCACGCGATCGGCGACAACGCGACCGACTATCCGGCGTTCGCCGAGGGGGCCGCACGCACGGGCACCCCGTGGAAGGCCCAGACGGACCTGTTCGTGAAACCGACCCTAAACCTGTGGGAGTTCTCCAAGCCGACCATCGCTCAGGTCCACGGCTACTGCCTCGGCGGTGGCACCCACTACGGCCTGACGACCGACATCGTGATCGCCTCCGAAGACGCCTACTTCTCGTATCCACCGCTGCAGGGGTTCGGCATGCCATCGGGCGAATGTTCGATCGAGCCTTGGGTCTTCATGAACTGGCGCCGCGCCGCGTACTACCTCTACACCGCCGAGGTCGTCGATGCGCGGAAGGCCCTTGAGTACGGTCTGGTCAACGAGGTGGTCCCGCGCGCCGAACTCGACGACCGCGTCGAGGCGATCGCGCGGCTCATCTCGCAGGCTCCGCTGACGACACTGATGGCGACCAAGGCGAACATCAAGCGGGCCTGGGAGCTGATGGGGATGCGGGTGCACTGGCAGTCCTCCAACGACCTGGTGGTGCTGGCCTCGATGAGCAGTGACGTCCAGGCATTGATCGGTCAGGTGCTCAGCGGTCAGATCAAGCCTGCGGAGATGGCGGCCCGGCAGGCCGCTGCGGCAGCCTCGACCGACGGATCGTCGGCTACCTAGGCAGTCCCCGATGAGCATCGCCGAGCGCGCCGTCGGGGCAGATCGCCGCGCTGCTGTATCGGGAAGGCCTTCGGCGTGGCGACGGCGTGGCGCTGGTCCTGTCGAATCGGCGAGAGTTCCTCGAAATCACCTGGGCCCTGGACGAGGTTCTCTACGTTCTCGCCGACTCGGGTTCGCGTGCCGTCTTCATCGAGGCGTCGAATATTACGGCGGTACCGAGGGATTCGCGGGTTCGACCATCGGCCCCGAGGAATGGCTCGCGCATCCCGGGTCCGTCGGCAAGCCGCTCAATCCGGTTCACGTCCTCTCCGAGAACGGGATCGAGCGTCCAGTCGGAGAGTGCGGCGAGCTCTTCTTCGAAGGCGGGCCGACCTTCGAGTACTTCAAGGATCCGGAGAAGACCGCGTCGGTCTCCAACGTGCACGGTTGGCGGTCACTGGGGGACATGGGCTAACTCGACGAGGACCGCTACCTGTACCTCACCGATCGCTCGACGTTCACGATCGTCTCTCGGGCGGGGTGAACATCTACCCGCAGGAGGCGGAGAACCTCCTAATAATGCATCCGAAGCTCGACGATGCGGCGGTGTTCGGCGTGCCCAACGACGAATACGGCGAAGAGGTCGAGCTCATCGCCTACTGCCGCGCACACCTGGCCGCGTACAAGTTCCCGCGCACGATCGACTTCGATCGACAGTTGCCCCGCGACCCGAACGGCAAGCTCTACAAGAGGCGGATCCGGGACCGTTTCCGGGAGGGCCGCCGATCACGAATCCTGTAGTGGGCGAAACGTAACCGGCAGGCTTCCCGGTGACCGGAACGGCATGCCCACGATCTGCGAGTCCTCACTCGGCATCAGTCGCAGGTCGGTGACGCGGTCGAAGAGGCTGTTCAGCATGGCCTTGGTCTCCACCCGCGCCAGGTGCATGCCCAGACAGCTGTGGATGCCGCCGGCGAAGGAGATGTGCGCCCGGCGCGGTCGGTGGATGTCGAATTTGTCGGGATCGGCCCATCGTTTCTCGTCGCGATTGGCCGAGCCCATGCACAGGGTAATGGCGGCGCCCTCCGGGATCGTCATGCCGTGCATCTCAACGTCGCGAGTGGTGTTGCGCGCCACCAGGACCAGTGGTGTCTCGTACCGAATACCCTCCTCGATCGCGGCCGGGATGAGGTCGCGGTCCCGCCGGACCGCGTCTAGCTGGTCGGGATGGGTGAGGAGTAGGTACAGCAGGTTTCCCGACGACCGATAGGTGGTCTCGAGTCCTGCGGGAAGGAGGAGCCGCAGAAAGGAGATGATCGCCTCGTCGGTCAACTTCTCGCCGTCGATCTCTGCGGCGACGAGATCGCCGATGACGTCGTCGGTCATCTTGCTGCGACGCTGGTCCACCTGGTCTTGGAAGTAGGCGCCTAGTTGGACTGAGGCGTTGAAGCCGGCCTCGATGTCGTCCATGATCGAGATCAGATCGAATGAGAGCCGCCGGAACATCTCGAGGTCTTCCTGGGGCAAGCCGAGCAATGCCGCCGTGACCCGAGTGGGGAATTCGAAGGTCACGGCCTTGACCAGGTCGGCGTGCCCATCGTTGACGAACTCGTCGACCAGTTGGTCGCAGATCGGATCGATCACCTCGGGCTCCCACTGGGCGAGCGCGCTCTGTCGAAAGGCCTTCGCCACCAGGCTGCGATGGTCGTGATGCTGCTTTCCGTGCATCCCGAGGATCGTCGGACCGAAGATGAGGCCGATGGTCTGGTTGTACATCTCCGAAGCGAATACCTCGTCGGCGCGAAAGGCATTGAAGACGCTCTCGAAGTCGAACAACGTCCAATTCTCGGAGGATTTGAGCTCTGCCGGCATCAGGTCGCTCTCCATGAGCGTCCCCCGCCATACGGGTGCGGTCCTGCGCATGTGCGCGAAGTACCCGTAGGGGTCGCCGCTCAGATCGGGAACGACGGGCTGGTCCTGCGGATCGGTACTGATCATCACCTGCGCCTCCCGGGCGGCAAAGTACTAAGGAGATTTCTGTAACCCTATCTTTACTATTTTAAGCGTGCAACGACGGCCTACCCGGTCCCCGGCATCAGGTCCGTCCACGACTTGGCGTGAGTTACACCGCAATATTCATATGTAAACGAAATCTCTGTGGCAGCGAGCTTCGCGACGTAACGTGGCCGACGTGACCTCATCCTTGCCGGCTGATGATCGCGATCTGACGTTCGGCGACATCGAGGAGTCTGCGCGGCCGCTGGCGGTGCTGGTACACGGCTTTCCCGACACCCCGCACACGTGGCGCCACCTGGGTCCCGTCCTCACCGCCGCCGGCTACCGAGTGGTGGCGACGTGGTTACCCGGCTATCTCGCGGCAGAGTCCGGTCCCGTCAGCGCCGGCACCTACGTCCGCCACGTCCTGGACGTGAGGAACTCCCACGGCGGAGACGAGCGTGCGGTACTCGTCGGACACGACTGGGGGGCCACAGCAGGGTACGGCGCCGTGGTCAGCGATCCCGGAGCCTTCCGCCGCTTCGTCGCTCTCGCGGTACCGCCGGCGGCGGCGCTGGGTTCCGGCCTGTTCGGCTATGACCAACTCAAGCGTTCGTTCTACGTCTGGTTCATCCAGCAAGCTGGTCTGGCGGACTTCGCCATGCTCGAGCCAGGATTCTGGGAATCCCTCTGGGGTGATTGGTCACCCGGATACGATCCGACACAGGATATTTCGATGTTGCGTCGGTATGTGACCCAGGAAACGATCGGCGGGGTGCTCGGCCCGTACCGAGCTTCCTTCGATCCGAAGCTGATCGACCAGGGAGCGGCGGCGGAGACGGCGGCCACCCTGGGGGTGCCCCCCGTGCCCACCTACTACCTGCACGGGTCCCGGGACGGAGCCATCGGCGCGGAGCTACTCGGCGACGTGATCAGCTTTTTGTCTACGCCGGGATCGGTGTTCGAACTAGTCGACGGTGTCGGGCACTTCCTTCATCTGGAGCGCCCAGAGGTCATTGGTTCGAAGATCGTTGCGTGGCTTGCCGACTGAGGGTCGCGCGACCTCGCCCCGCCGGCGATGTGGGTCGAGCCCCGCGGCGTGGCGCAGTTCGGCGAGGAAGGTGCTCCGATCGTGTCCGCGCACCAGGTAATGACACACCGCAATTCGCACCACCGCGGCAGCGGCGATCTCCGGGTTCGCGCCAGTCATGATGTAGCGCATGCCATCCTGCATCGTCGGCAGCACACGCATCATCTGTGCGAGCGAGTATTCGGGTTCCATGTCGACCAGTACGGCGAGTGAATGTGAGAACTGATGATCGACGATGAACTGCAACGCCGCGTCGACCCGTTCCTCACCGCGGAGTCCGGCGGTGGCGGCCGCAACCCCGACATTGAAGTTGTCCTGCTCGTAGAGAGCGAAGGCCTCAAGGAGTCCTTCCTTGGAGCCGAAGTACCGATAGACCGTCGGTCGGGATACCCCGGCCTCGGCGGCCACTTCAAGTAACTGAAGCTTCCTTCGCCCAGTGCGTGACAGCACTGCGAAGGTGGCGTCGAGCATGCGCTTCCGCAGGGACTGCTCGTTGTCCGTCACCACGGTGACGCTCCCTCCGTGCTTTACACCAACGCGTCCAAATGTCACACTCATCGTACGCAGCACCCCGCTTCCCGATCAATACCGCGGGGATGCGAACCGACGAATGCCACGCGCGCAGCCCCCACGGAGGTGGCGACCATGACGGACCTGGTGATACGAAAGATTCGCTGGGAGTTCGACGACACGGTTCCCTTCATGTGGCAGCCGGCGAACCCGAACTTCGGCATCTTCTGCAATGTGTTCACGTTCATCGCCGTGCCGTTCGAGCGCTACATCATCAAGGCGTTGAGTCAGGCGCAGGCCAGGTTCGACGAATCGCCGTCGGTGGCGGCAGAGGCTGACGCCTTCCTCCGCCAGGAGGGGCAGCACGCCGCCGCCCACCGCAAACACATGACCGCTCTGATTGCGCGGTATCCAGGACTCGAGCGTGCGTACGACGTAGCCACGTGCGCATTCGACCGACTCATCGACGAACATCCGGTCGAGTTCCACGCCGCATACATCGCCAATCTCGAAGCCACCTTCACCCCGTTGTTCAAAGTCGTTCTCGACAACCGAGAGTCGCTGTTCGCAGGGTCGGATCAGCGGGTTGGCTCGTTGATGACGTGGCACTTCGTCGAGGAGATCGAGCACCGCAGTTCGGGACTCCTCCTGTACCGCCACCTCAACCGCGACCCCTGGTATCGGGTCAGGAAGGTCCGGGCCACCTTCCGACACATCGGCGACGTCGCCGCCGAGATCGCCAGCATCATCGACGCCGTGGTGCCGTTCGCGGAGCGCGGCGCCTCGGCGCAGGACCTGATGTCCATCTCGCTGCTCGTCGAAGAGTTCAAGTACCGCGGACCCGGCGGGGCGCGTCGCCGGGGGCTTCGTGGGGGCTGCCCGACTCTGTTCAACGCGGTGCCGACGAGTGATCTGGCCAAGATGGTATGGCGACTCCTGTTGTCGCAGGCCCCGAATCACGATCCCGGCAAGCAGCCGCTGCCCGACTGGGCGGGCACCTGGATGTCCGAGTACACGGAGGGCACTGACATGACGACGTTCGCAGCGGGCTCGCAGGACATCGGGTGAGCGAACGTCGGAAGCAGACGGTAGCGGTGATCGGCGCCGGGCCGGGTGGGATCGCGATGGGCGTGAAACTTGCCGAGGACGGTTATGACTTCACCATCTTCGACGCGGCAGAGGGTTTTGGCGGGACGTGGCGCAAGAACACGTATCCGGGGGCGGCGTGCGACGTGCCATCGCACTTCTACTCGTTCTCGTTCGCACTCAATCCGCGGTGGAGCAAGACCTATGCCAACCAGCCAGAGATTCTGGCCTACCTCGAGCGGGTCGCATCTGAGCGCGGGCTGGACGACCATCTGCTCGCCAATACCCTTGTGACGTCGCTGCACTGGTCGGATGTTGACCGGCGATGGAGCGTGCGCACCGACTGCGGCTCGACCCAGGAGTTCGACATTGTCGTGAGTGCCGTCGGCATGCTCGACGTGCCGAACGTCCCCGGCATCGCCGGAGCCGATCGCTTCCGTGGGCGGACCTTTCACTCCTCTGCCTGGGACCACTCGAAATCCCTTGCCGGTGAACGCGTCGCGTCGATAGGAACGGGCGCCAGTGCGATCCAGTACGTGCCGGAGATAGCCGCCGAAGCCGAGCATCTCACGGTGTTCCAGCGCACGCCCATCTGGGTGTCGCCGCGGTTCGACGAGCCGTTCACCGCCGAGCAGCAGGAGCTGTTCGAGCGCAACCCCGCGGAGGCACGGAAGGTGCGTGACGCGGCTCTGGAACAGTACGAGCTGATCAATTTCGCCGAGGATGGCCTGCAGACCACGGAGGCCACCGACCGGGCTCGCGAGTATCTGCACCGCAAGATCGCCGACCTCGAGCTCCGCGCCAAACTGACACCCTCGTACCCCGTCGGGTGTAAGCGGCCCCTGCTCTCGCGTAGCTGGTTCCCGACGTTCACCCGCCCGAACGTGACACTGGAGACCTCGCCGGTCGCCGAGTTCACCGAACGCGGTCTGCGCACGGCCGACGGAGTCGAGCACGTCGTCGACACCGTGGTGTACGGCACCGGATTCAAGGCCGCGAGTTATCTTGGGAGTCTTGACGTGTGGGGCCGGAACGGAGCTCGGCTGCACGACGATTGGAGCGACGGCGCCGAGGCCTACCTCGGCACCGCGATTCCGGGCTACCCCAACCTGTTCACCCTCTACGGGCCGAACACCAACGGCGTGACGTCGATCATCTACATCCTCGAGGCGCAGACCGAGTACATCGGCGGACTCCTCGGCGCGATGGCCGAACGTGGACTCGACACCGTCGAAGTCCGACGCGACGTGCACGATCGCTACAACGCCGAGATCCAGGCCGCGATGGACGGCACGGTCTGGCTGGCCGACTGCAACAACTACTACCGCCATCCCAATGGAAAGGTCGTCACGCAATTTCCCTACAGCGGAAAAACGTTCGCCGAACGGCTCGGCGACGTCCGCATCGACGACTATCGCTTGACGTCCCGAGTCGGCAAACAGCAGGAGGTCTTGCAGTGACGCGCGCAGTCCATCATTCGGCGATCGTGACGACCGACGTCGAAGCGTCCCTTCGCTTCTGGCGGGATGGCCTCGGCCTCGTCCAGGCGTTGGATCACACGTTCACGGGCGACTGGCCGACGTTGTTCGGCGTGGACACCGACGTCCTTCGGTCGGTCTTCCTCGGGGACCCTGCGCATCCCGACTCCGGCATCGTCGAACTCGTTCAGTTCGAGGGTGTGGACGGCGCGCCCGCCGGGTCCGGCGCAGCCCCCCGGCCGGGATTCTTCCTGCTGTCGTTGGAACGCGACGTCGAGGCCACCTTGGCCACCCTGGCCGAGCTCGGATTCACCGACGGGGTGCGCCGCATCTCGATGCCCGGACCACGGGGCGCGACGGTCGCCATGGCCGTCATCACGGCGCCCGACGGTGTCCGGGTCGAGCTGATCGGAGCGCCCACGTGAGCGCCGTCGTGGTCGGCGGAGCGTCTGGAATCGGCAGTGCCGTGGTGAAGCGACTCCGGGACGCGGGTGAGCGGGTGTCGGTCTGGGACCTCGTCGATGGTGACATCACCTGCGACATCAGCGATCCCGACTCGGTGGCAGCCGCGATGGAGCAAACGGTTACCTCGTCGGGTACCCCCGATCGCTTCGTCACCTGTGCGGGGGTGGGTGCATCGGGACTATTGCTTGAACAGACGCCCGAGCACTGGCGACGGGTTCTCGACGTCAACCTCACCGGCACCTGGCTTGCCATTCGCGCGGGCGCTCACGCCATGATCGACGCGGGTATCGACGGTTCCATCGTCGCGGTGTCGAGTATCAGCGGCACACTCGCCGACCGTGACATGGGGGCCTATTGCGTGTCGAAGGCGGGCATCGACATGCTCGTCCGGGTCGCCGCCGCCGAGTGGGGTCCGCACGGCATCCGGGTCAACGCCGTCGGACCCGGCGTCACCCGCACCCCGATGCTGGCCAAGCCCGAGCGACTGCGCGGCTGGGTCGAGGGGCTGACCGAACGAACCGCCCTCGGACGTCTCGGCGAGGCCGATGACGTCGCGGAGGTCATCGCGAGCCTCCTCGATCTGTCCTGGGTGACCGGGCAGACCCTCTTCGCCGACGGGGGCCTGGCGCTGCAGAGTCCCATCGATGCCTACGGTCAGGTGCAACGACTGGCGAGGGAAGCGGAGCGGGATCGCACATGACATACGACCTGGTAATCCGCGGTGGGACCGTCATCGACGGGTCGGGGGGCGCGCGGCGGACCGCAGACGTCGCCGTCAGCGACGGCGTCATCACTGCCGTCGGCGCCGTCGACGGCAAGGGGCACCGCGAGATCGACGCCGACGGGGCGTTGGTGACGCCGGGGTTCGTCGACATCCACACCCACTATGACGGCCAGGTCACGTGGGACAGCCGACTCCAACCCTCGTCCACGCACGGTGTCACCACCGCACTGATGGGCAACTGCGGCATGGGTTTTGCGCCGGTCCGTCCTGACGATCACGACATCTTGATCGAGTTGATGGAGGGCGTCGAGGACCTGCCGGGCCCGGTACTGCACGAAGGCTTGCCGTGGACGTGGCAGAGCTTCGAGGAGTATCTCGATGCCATCGATGGCATGCCGCACGACATCGACGTCGCGACCCAGGTCACCCACGACCCGCTCCGGTTGTTCGTGATGGGGCAGCGTGGGGCGGATCGCGAAGCCGCCACCGTCGAGGACATCGCCGAGATGGGTCGGCTCGCGGCCGCGGGGATCGAGGCGGGGGCACTCGGATTCAGCACCTCACGAACGGAGTGGCACAAGACCAGTCGAGGCGAGCAGACCCCGTCGGTACGCGCTGAACTCAACGAACTCGTCGGCATCGCCAAAGCGGTCGGCGAGACGGGAGCCGGTGTGTTCCAGGTTGTCTCAGACCTCAAGGGATTCGATCACGAGATGGCGGTGATGTTCGAGATGATGAGGGTCTCGGGCCGGCCGCTGTCGCTGTCGGTCATGCAACACGAGGCCGGCGACGGCTACCGCGACACCTTCGCCGCCATCGAGAGGGCGAACGCGGAGGGGCTACGGATGACCGCCGTCGTGGCCCCCAGGGCGATCGGCGTCCTCGTCGACTTCCGGGGCACCTACAACCCGTTCGTGCTGTCGAAGCTGTTTCGGTCCGCGCCCGACCTGCACGACCCCGAGATGCGGCGGCGCATCCTCGCCGAGGTCGCGGAACGCGGCGGACTGCGCGCCCCGCTCAACCAGATCTTCGAGCTAGGAGATCCGCCGCAGTACGAGCCAGCCCCTGAGACCTCGGTCGCGGCCAGGGCGACGCGCGAGGGCCGGGATCCGGCCGAGATCCTCTACGACATCATGATGGCTGGTCCGGCGTACATGCCGGTATTCAACTACCACGGTGGCAATCTCGACGTGGTGAGAGAAATGCTTGCGCACCCCAACGCCATTCCAGGTCTCAGCGACGGCGGCGCGCACGTATCGACGATCTGTGACGCGAGCTTCTCCACCACGCTCCTCACGCTGTGGGGCCGTGATCGTGCCGCTGGTCGCTTCGACCTCGAATGGCTCGTCCAGCGGCAGTGTCGTGACACGGCCCGCATGGTGGGGTTGAACGACAGGGGAGTGTTGGCACCGGGTTTCAAGGCCGACGTCAACGTCATCGACTTCGAAAACCTCACCGCGCGATCGCCACGACTCGTCGCCGATCTGCCCGCCGGTGGCCAGCGCGTGCTTCAGGCCGCCGACGGCTATCTGCACACGATGGTCAGCGGCATCGAGGTGTATGCGGGCGGCGAAGCCACCGGTGCGTTGCCGGGACACCTCGTCAGGGGCGCTCGATCCATGCCCGCGAACTGACGGCCGTCCGCTTCGGGTGGTGCGTCATCGCTGGTTACGGTTCCACTCGATCCAGCCGACGCCGGTGCGTCCGTCGACGGCCCGGACTCGGGCCATCGCGCGCTGAAAGTGCGTGACCCGGCCATTGGCGGCCTCCAGTCGCAAGGATCCGAACGCCATCGGTTCGACGTCGAGGACGAGGTTCTCCGGCGCCGTGACGACCGTCGCCGCGCTGACCAGACCATCGGAACCGACTGTCTCGGTTGATGATCCGCTATGAACCTCGGTGAGCTTCCCGTCACGCTGGACGTAGCCGACCGCCAGACCGCCGGGCATGCCGGGCACCGTGACCGAGTGCGTGCGAGTGCCGTCGTCGAGATGGAACGCGCTCCACATCCAGTCGTTGGCCCACCAGTCCCGCGATCCCCAGGAGTGGTCGCGTTGACCGGGTCCTGCGAAGTCGAAACGTCGGTCGCCGACGTGAACGATGCCCGAGACCCGGCACGGAATCTCGTAGCGGGTGGCTGCGCGCCACTGATACGGGATGCCGTCGGTCTCCCACCAGAGGTCGATCGACACCGCGGTCGGTGCGCCGGATTCGTTGCGCAGTGGCGCGGCATGATCGGCGAAGGACTCCGCGGTCCCGTCGAGCGTGACGTGGTACCGATTGAGGGGCTCGACGCATTCCAGAACTGCACGAACGGATTCTGACCGGACACTGTCCACGGGCCCGTCCTCCAGCGGCAGTGGGATGCGCTCGTCGACCAGCATCAGTGCTGGTTGCCCCGGCTGCACTAGCGATGCCGCGAAGAAGCACGTGCCCTGATTCGGCTGCAGCCCAAGGCGCACGTAGACGCCAAGCGTCTCGGAGGCATCGACGGCGTCGAAGTACCAGCTTTCGTTCCACAGCGGTTCCCGGCCCGGCGTGTGACGTCCCTCGTCACTCGGCTCCGGCCGCAGTGCGGCGGGCGCTGCGTCGGCGCTCGGCAGCAGGCTCAGTGCCTCGAGGTCCAGAATCTGCTGGCAGACCCGCGCGAGTACGGCGGTGAACATGTCGTCGCCGCGATCGGTCCGCTCCACCACGACGCCGGCCGCGATGGTGATCAACAGGCAGCAGAAACTCTGCCTCCGATAGCCGGCCCAGCACTGATCCCAGGTGAAGTTGGTGACACCGCGGGCGACGATCTGGTCGTAGTAGAACCGGACCAGGTCGCGCTCGTGCTTGCGACGATCCGCAAGCGTAAGAGAACTGCCGAGAAAGTACGCCACGTCGCTCATCACCGGACCCCAGGAGACCGTCTGCCAATCGACGACGGTGCAGGACTCCGCCGTGAACAGCAGGTTGTCCAATCGGTAGTCACCGTGGATCAACCCCAGAGGATGACGGAAGTCGGCGGCCCAGCCGTCCAGTGCGGACACGAAGGCGCGGCACACGTCGCCATGTTCGGGGGAGATGCGGTCGCCGTATCTTTCCAGGAAGCTCGGCAGCAGCACCGACAGGAGAGCCTGGTTCAACGGGTTCGGTTGGTTGAGGTGAGGGCGAACCCCCTCGGCGGCGTCGTTGAACACCGGCGCGTGGAGTTCGGCCAGCGCACGAATCGCCAGTTGCGCCTGGTTACCCGAGCACCCGCGGATCTGGTCGCCCACCGAGGCCGCGGCGATGTCCTCGAGCACCAGTGTGAACCAGCCCTCCGAGTCGTCGTGGACCGCTAGGTAGCAGGAGGGGAGCGGACCCGCCGAACGGCCGGATGCGTTGCGGTAGAACGCGACCTCGCGGTAGTACGCGCCCATGCCCACACCGGTGGCGCGGCTGTTCGAGTCGTCGGAAGCTAGCTTGACGACCACCGATCCGCTGCCGCCCGCGGTCACGAACTCGACGCGGTGGCTGTGGCTCATCTGCCCGGTGCCGATGCGCTCCACCGATTCGACGGTCAACTCGTCGAGGTCGAGCACCTGGCGGAGCCACTCAGCGGTGATCTCGCCGGAATCCCGGATCAACATGTCGACGTCCTGCGCGCTGGCGACCACGGGCTTCCTCACGCTCCTATTTGACGCTGTCATATCTGACACGGATGCGTATCAAAGTAGATGTGACCCACAACCGTGTCAAGATGATGAGGTGACCGAAGTCAAGCGCCGCTATCGAGGTGTCTCCGCCGATGACCGGCAGCAACGGCGCCGACGACTATTGATCGATGCGTGTCTCGACCTCATTGGCGAAGGCGGTATCGCGGCGGTCACGGCGGAGTCGGTGTCCGCCACCGCGAAGCTGACGAAGCGGTACTTCTACGAGAGCTTTGCGGGACGTGACGCGATTCTCGTTGCCGCGCTGGACGAACTGTTCGAGGAACTGATCGCCAAGATTGAGGTGGCCATCAGCGCTGCCCACCCGGGTATTCGGGCAGAGGCCATCACCGACGTATTCGTGATGACGATGTGCAATGACCCGCGACGCGCTCGGCTCTATGCCGAATCGTCTGCGCTTCCCGCACTACGAGAGCGCCGCGAGAATGCCATCGTCACGTTCACCGATCTGATCGTGGAGGCCGACCACGCCGCGGCATCGACCGACTACGGCAAACGTCGATTGATGACGAGAATCGTCGTCGCGGGTGTCACCGACGTCGTGACGGGCTGGATCAACGGGGTGCTGGTCGCCGACCGCTCCACGCTGACGGAGGCGATCGTCGCCCTCGGCCGAACCGGCAACGCGGGTTAGGCGTGTCTCGTCAGACCCGAGATCGGTTCTGCCCGAATCCCTTCGAGGTCTACAGCGCGCGCAGGTAGCGCTTGCTCACCAGGCGCTGAGTCAGCGACGTGAAGGGCCCGGCCAGCCTGCTCCACCACGTGCCGTGCCGGGAGAACGCGATGACTTCGGCGTACACCACGTCATCGATCGGGTCGTAGCGGACGGCGAACAACTCCTCGCCGGACTCGGCATGACCCGGCAGTGTGCCGTAGGCGAAGCCTCTGCGGTCGGGTTCGTCGATCACGTAGACCACGCGGCACGGCACCCGCAGCGGACCGAGTCCCACGAGCACCTCCGAACCGACGGCAGCCACCTCTGTCGTGGCATTCACGTGCAAGCCCGCCCCGCGGAGCATGCCCCACCGCATCACCTCGGCGGCCGTCTCCTCGAAGCGGTCGCGCCCATGGCCGATGACCGCCGTCGCCCGTAGATGGTGGTAGCCGTCCGGCATGGGTCCAGCCGTCGCCCCGATCTCGGGATAGGTGAATCGGAGTTCGGCGAGGTCGCTCAGTCTCACCGGTCCACCATGCCAGTCCCGGCGTACGGTCGAGAACGTGACCACCCAACCTGTCGCTCACGCCTCCGGAACGTTCACCCTCGGCGGCGAACTGCCCATCACCCGTCTCGGGTTCGGGACCATGCGCCTCACCGGCAAAGGCGTTTGGGGCCCGCCCGACGACCACGACGAAGCCGTTCGCGTCCTGCGTCATGCCGTCGAACTCGGCATCGACTTCTTCGACACCGCAAACTCGTACGGGCCGTACGTCGCCGAGGAGCTGATCCGCGAAGCGCTGCACCCCTACCGGGACGGCATTGTCATCGCCACCAAGGCCGGACTACTGCGCACCGGTGAGGACCAGTGGACGCCTCTCGGCTTCCCCGCATACCTGCGACAAGAGGTCGAGATGAGCCTCCGGCGGCTGGGTACCGACCGCATCGACCTGTTCCAGTTGCACCGCATCGATCCGAAGTTCCCCGCGGACGATCAGATCGGCGAACTCGCGGCCTTGCAGCGCGAGGGCAAGATCCGCTACATCGGACTGTCCGAGATCACCGTCGAACAACTGGCGGCCGCCCAGAAGGTCGCGCCGATCGCCTCCGTGCAAAATCGGTACAACATGGCCGAGCGCAAGGCGGAATCGCTGCTCGAGGCCTGCGAAGAGCAAGACATCGCGTTCATCCCATGGGCACCGCTCGGCTCGGGGCCACTCGTCGCCGCGAACGGTCCGTTGCACCGCATCGCCGAGGAACACCACGTCAAGCCGTCTCAGCTCGCCGTGGCCTGGTTGCTGAAGCGATCTCCGGTCGTGGTGCCGATACCCGGCACCTCACGCGTCGCCCACCTCGACGAGAACGTGTCCGCGGCTGAAGTCACCCTGTCCGACGATGAGTTCGAGGCCTTGCAGAACGTCGAGGGTTAGTCGCCCGGCCGCGGGACCGACGCGTACTAGCAACCCCTCAGGCAATACGGTGGTCGGGTGGCAGACCCCGAAGAAACGCAGTCCGGCGGCGGATTCAACCCGCCGGTGCCGACGACCGGCGGCGGACCCGACTACGGCAGATTCGTCGAGGCCGTCCGCACGCTGCAGGATCTGACCCGCGCCGCCGATGCCCCCGATGACGTCATCGCGCGGGCTGCCGGTCTGATCGAAGACGTGAATCGGCTGCTCGGCCCCTACGAGGCCGACGAGTGGCACTCGCCGTCGGGGCGCCGGATGGACCTACCGAATCGCGGCAACGTCATGCAGGTTCCGGTGAATCTGATGGTCACGGAAGACGGCAGGATCTGCGGTACGGCCCGATTCCGCCGGTTCCATCTCGGTCGCAACGGCGCGGTCCACGGCGGAGCGCTTGCGCTGCTGTTCGACTCGCTGCTGGGTTTCGCGGCGTTCAAGCTCAGCGAGAGCCGCCGGCAGCGGACGGCCTTTCTGCACGTCGACTACCGCAAGATCGCCCCCATCGACAAGGAGCTGCAGGTGGACGCACGGATAGACCGGATCGAGGGCCGCAAGATCTACGTCGCGGGGCGCGTCTTGGACGGCGACGCCGTCCTGTGCGAAGCCGAGGCATTGTTCCTCAAACTGCTCCCGGGGCAACCGTGAGCACGTTCAGCGACGTCAAACGCCGATGGGCGCGCTGGCGGGACGGGCTGCGGGAGCGCAGGACGGCGGACCTCACCTACCGCATCACCGTCGGCGTCGTCGGCCTGGTGGTGCTCGGACTTGGGATTCTCGCCATCCCGTACCCCGGACCCGGTTGGGCGATCGTGTTCATTGGACTGGCGATACTGGGGACCGAGTTCGAGTGGGCACACCGACTCCTGAAGTACACCCGGGAGCGCTACGACCGGTTCATGGACTGGTTCAAGGCCCAGGGGCTGTGGGTGAAGGTGCTCGGTTTCATGTTCACCGCAGCGATCGTGGCGGTGACCTTGTGGTTGCTGGGGGCGCTCAGCTTCGCCGCGGGCCTGGTCGGCGTCGAGCAGCCGTGGTTGAAGAGCCCCATCGGCCTGGGGTCCTGAACACCAGCACCGATAACATGGTCGCGTTCAGCCGCCCGCATCCCTCGGATCGTTCGCCCACCCACCCCCCGGATCGTTCGCCCACCCACCCCCCGACCGTTCGCCCACCCACCCCCCGACGAGGAGACCCACCGATGACCGCCGCCGCAAGCCTTGCCCCAGCAGCCCCGATCCGGGTCGCTGCAGGGACCACCGCGGGCGCGGCCGTTCGCGACGCCGGCCTGCCCAGCCGCGGGGCGCCCGATGCAGTCGTCGTGGTGCGAGACGCCGAGGGCCAATTGCGGGACCTGTCCTGGGTGCCAGGCGAGGACGTCGAAGTGACCCCCGTCGGGGCCGACACCGAGGACGGCCGCAGCGTGATCCGCCACTCGGCGGCACACGTCCTGGCCCAGGCCGTCCAGGGCCTGTTCCCCGAGGCGAAGCTGGGCATCGGGCCACCGATCACCGACGGCTTCTACTACGACTTCGACGTGCCGCGTGCGTTCACGCCCGACGACCTGGCGGCGCTGGAGAAGCGAATGCGCCAAATCGTCAAGGACGGCCAGTTGTTCGACCGCCGCGTCTACGGATCGAAGGAAGAGGCCCGCGAAGACCTCGCCGACGAGCCGTACAAGCTCGAGCTCGTCGACGACAAGTCCGGCGACGCAGAAGTGATGGAGGTTGGCGGCGACGAGCTGACCGCCTATGACAACCTCAATCCGCGCACCCGCGAACGCATCTGGGGTGACCTGTGCCGCGGCCCGCACATTCCGACCACGCGGTACATTCCCGCGTTCAAGTTGACCCGATCCTCGGCCGCCTATTGGCGTGGCGACCAGGAGAACGCCAGCCTTCAGCGCATCTACGGCACCGCATGGGAGTCGCAGGAAGCGCTCGACCGACACGTCGAACTTCTCGAACAAGCGGCCCTTCGCGACCACCGCAAGCTCGGCGCCGAACTGGACCTCTTCAGTTTTCCCGACGAAATCGGTTCGGGCCTCCCGGTCTTCCACCCCAAGGGCGGGATCATCAGGCGAGAACTCGAGGACTACTCACGCCGCAAGCACATCGAGGCGGGGTACGAGTTCGTCAACACCCCGCACATCACCAAGGCGCAGTTGTTCCACACCTCGGGGCACCTTGACTGGTACGCCGACGGGATGTTTCCCCCGATGCACATCGATGCCGAGTACGACGAGGACGGATCGGTGCGCAAGCCGGGTCAGGACTACTACCTGAAGCCGATGAACTGCCCGATGCACTGCCTGATCTTCCGGGCTCGCGGGCGTTCATACCGCGAACTTCCCTTGCGCGCCTTCGAGTTCGGATCCGTCTACCGCTATGAGAAGTCCGGCGTCGTACACGGCTTGACGCGAGTCCGAGGCCTCACCATGGACGACGCCCACATCTTCTGCACCCGCGACCAGATGCGCGGCGAGCTCACCTCGTTGCTGCGATTCATCATCGACCTGCTCGGCGATTACGGCCTGGACGACTTCTACCTCGAGCTGTCCACCAAGGATCCGAAGAAGTTCGTCGGCTCGGACGAGATCTGGGAGGAGGCCACCACCACT
This sequence comes from Mycolicibacterium hodleri, assembly GCF_006439015.1. Lineage (GTDB taxonomy): Bacteria > Actinomycetota > Actinomycetes > Mycobacteriales > Mycobacteriaceae > Mycobacterium > Mycobacterium hodleri_A. The sequence goes on from NZ_RCZG01000011.1 coordinate 81,725, forward strand.
CTCGCCGAGGTGGCCGCCGAATCGGGCCTCGAACTGATACCCGACCCCGGTGGCGCCGCGTTCTACGGGCCGAAGATCTCCGTCCAGGCCAGGGACGCGCTCGGTCGCAGTTGGCAGATGTCCACGATCCAGCTGGACTTCAACTTCCCCGAGCGGTTCGAGCTGGAATACACCGCAGCCGATGGCAGCCGCCAGCGCCCGGTGATGATCCACCGCGCTCTGTTCGGGTCCATCGAACGGTTCTTCGGAATCCTCACCGAGCACTACGCCGGCGCCTTCCCCGCGTGGCTGGCGCCAGTCCAGGTGGTGGGCATACCGGTCGCCGATGCGCACATTCCCTACCTCGAAGATGTTGCCGCGCAACTGAAGGCGCGCGGCATTCGGGTAGACGTCGACTCCAGTGACGACCGGATGGCCAAGAAGATCGTCACCCAGACCAACCAGAAGGTCCCGTTCATGTTGCTCGCGGGTGACCGCGACGTGGAGGCGGGCGCGGTCAGCTTCCGGTTCGGCGATCGCACCCAGATCAACGGTGTCTCGCGGGATACCGCCGTGGAGGCCATCGTGGACTGGGTCAGCCGCCGAGAGAACGCCGCTCCCACAGCCGAACTCGTCGCCGAATCGGTGTCGGTGTGACAGTGGATCCCGAGCAGACCATCACCGACCGCGGCATCGGCGACCCCGATCACCTGCAGAGGCTGTGGACGCCGCACCGGATGAACTACATCGCCGAAGCGAAGGTCGAGGGCGGTTCGACGTCGTCGTCCGAACCGTTCAGCGACATCCCGACGATGTCGGACGAGGACGGTTTGGTCATCGCGCGCGGTGAACTCGTCTACGCCGTGCTCAACCTCTACCCCTACAACCCCGGCCATCTCATGGTGGTCCCGTACCGGCGGGTCTCGGAACTCGAAGATCTCACCGGCGCAGAGAGCGCCGAGTTGATGGCCTTTGCACAGAAGTCGATTCGGGTGATCAAGGTCGTCTCCCGGCCGCACGGTTTCAACGTCGGACTCAATCTCGGACACTCGGCAGGCGGAAGCCTCGCCGAGCATCTGCACATGCACGTCGTGCCTCGGTGGGGCGGTGACGCGAACTTCATCACCATCATCGGCGACTCGAAGGTCATCCCTCAGTTGCTGCGTGACACCCGTCAGTTGCTGGCGACGGAGTGGGCGGCGCAGGCGTGAGCGACTTCTACCTGCTGACCCGGGCGGCGTACGCCAAGCTGAGCCGTCCAGTGGCGAAGGCCTCGCTGCGCATGGGACTCACCCCGGACAGCATCACCATCATCGGGACTGCGGGCACCGTGATCGCGGCGCTCACGCTGTTCCCGATCGGGCAATTGTGGTGGGGCGCCTTCGCGGTATTCGTGTTCGTTCTGGCGGACATGCTCGACGGGGCGATGGCGCGCGAACGCGGCTTCAGCACACCCTTCGGTGGGGTGCTGGATGCGACGTGCGACCGAATCGGTGACGGCGCGATCTTCTGCGGCCTGCTGTGGTGGGCCGCATTCGGGCTGCACAGCGCCTCGCTGGCGGTGGCGACGATGATCTCGTTGGTTACGTCGCAGGTCATCTCCTACATCAAGGCAAGGGCCGAGGCCAACGGACTCAAGGGGGACGGCGGGTTCATCGAGCGGCCGGAGAGGCTGATCATCGTCCTGCTCGGCGCCGGCCTGTCGGGGGTCTCGTTCCTACACGTGCCATGGTTGCTGCCCGTCGCGATGTGGGCGTTGGCGGTGGCCAGCCTGATCACCCTGGGGCAGCGGTTGCACTCCGTCCGCACCTCGCCCGGCGCGACCGACCCCTTGGATACCAAGCCGCTGCCCCCCAACGATTCCGAAGAGGAAGCGAGGGAGTCGTGAGCACGCCGGCGGCAGGCCTGCCGAAGGTGCGGGGGTTTCGGCTTCCCCTCGGTGGCCAACTGTCGGACCTTGGTTACGCCGCGGGATGGCGGGTGGTTCGCGCGATGCCAGAGTTCGCTGCTCGCAACGCCTTCGAGGCCGGCGCCCTCTACGCCTCGCGTGGCGGTGGACCCGAGCAGCTGCGCAAGAACCTGGCTCGGGTGCTCGACGTGGTGCCTGCCGAGGTGCCGGGCAGCCTGATCCGTGCTTCGCTGGCTTCCTACGCACGATATTGGCGGGAGGCATTCCGGTTGCCGTCGATGAATCACCAGGTGCTGGTCCGCCGACTCGACGAGGCGTCTATCGGTGGTGAGCACGTCGCAGCTGCTTTGAACGCGGGCCGCGGAGCCATCCTCGCGCTTCCGCACAGCGGCAACTGGGACATGGCCGGGCTGTGGCTCACCAACACCCACGGCCGCTTCGCCACGGTCGCCGAGCGGCTCAAGCCCGAATCGTTGTACGAGCGCTTCGTCGACTATCGCGAGAGCCTGGGGTTCGAAGTGCTACCCCTGACCGGTGGTTCCCGACCACCCTTCGACATCCTGACCGAGCGGCTCCGCGGCAACGGTCTCGTCTGCCTGATGTCCGATCGCGACCTGACCAAGTCCGGCGTGCGGGTCAATCTGTTCGGCGAGCCGACGATGCTGCCCGCGGGCCCAGCCAAGTTGGCCCTTGCGACCGGTGCTGCACTGCTGCCCGCGCACTCGCACTTCGAACCCGACGTCGCCGTGACCTCCATCAGCCCGCGGCTGGACACCTCGTCAGGAGACGTCACGACCATCACCCAGATGCTGGCCGACCAGTTCGGCACCAACATCGCCGCCCATCCCGCCGACTGGCACATGATGCAGCCCCAGTGGGTCGCCGACCTGTCGGAGGAACGTCGTGCCCGGCTTGGCGCTGGGGCTTTCGCCCCTGGTGCGGACGAGCGCAGCGGCTCTGATGTCGACGGGGTCGGAGGACAGACCTGATGCGGATCGGGATGGTGTGCCCCTACTCCTTCGACGTGCCGGGCGGTGTGCAGGCTCACGTACTGCAACTCGCCGAGGTGATGCGTAGCTATGGGCACCACGTGAGCGTCCTGGCGCCGTCGTCGCCGGAGGCACATCTGCCCGACTACGTCGTATCCGGAGGCAAGGCGGTGGCCATCCCGTACAACGGGTCCGTCGCACGATTGCGGTTCGGCCCGGCGGCGCACCGCAAGGTCAAGAAGTGGTTAGTCGAGGGTGACTTCGACGTGCTACACATCCACGAGCCGAACGCACCGAGCCTGTCGATGCTCGCATTGATGATCGCGGAGGGACCGATCGTCGCGACGTTCCATACGTCGACCACGAAGTCGTTGACGCTCAGTGTCTTTCAGGGCATCCTCCGGCCCTGGCACGAGAAGATCGTCGGCCGAATCGCGGTCTCCGACCTGGCCAGGCGCTGGCAGATGGAAGCGCTGGGTTCGGACGCCGTCGAGATCCCCAACGGCGTCGACGTCGACTCGTTCGCGTCGGCGCCCACGCTCGACGGTTACCCACGGCCAGGCAAGGCGGTGCTGTTCCTTGGCCGGTTCGACGAACCTCGCAAGGGGATGGCCCTCCTTCTGGGTGCGTTGCCCGCGTTGGTCGAGTCCTTCCCCGACGTCGAGGTCCTCGTCGTCGGCCGCGGTGACGAGGAGGAGTTGACGGCGGAAGCGGGTGAGCTGGCCTCCCACCTGCGCTTCCTCGGACTCGTGGACGATGCCGAGAAGGCGTCTGCGATGGCCAGCGTCGACGTGTACTGCGCCCCGAACACCGGCGGAGAGAGTTTCGGCATCGTCCTCGTCGAGGCCATGGCTGCGGGAACAGCCGTGGTGGCGAGCGATCTCGATGCCTTCCGCCGGGTGCTCGAGGACGGCTCGGCGGGCCGACTGGTACCGGTCGACGACTCCGCTGCGCTGGCTGCGGCACTGATCGAGGTGCTTGGTGACGACGTCGGCCGCCGCCGATACATCGACGCGGCGACCAAGGCGGTACACAGGTACGACTGGTCCGTGGTAGCGCTGGAGATCCTGCGCGTATACGAGACGGTCGCAGGCGCGGGCGGCAAGGTGCGGGTGGCGGGCACTGCGGGCGAGGGTGAATCGACGGGTAGCCGACGACCTACGCGCAAACGCAAGAGGGCCGACGATAGGCAAGCCGCAGGAGACATCGCGTGATCACTTGGCTCGTGGTCATTGGACTCGTCCTACTGGCGCTGGCGTTGTTGGTCGGCGGCGTATGGGCGTTCCAGACGGCCCACCGGCTTGACCGCCTGCACGTTCGCTACGACCTCTCCTGGCAGGCGCTCGACGCCATCCTGGCTCGGCGGGCAGTCGTCGCGCGGGCAGTCGCGACCGACGCCTACGGCAACGGCGCTGCCGGTAGGCAGTTGGCCGCCTTGGCCGACGCCGCCGAGCGAGCTCCGCGGACAGCTCGCGAAGCCGCGGAAAACGAGCTGTCGACTGCGCTCGCCGCAGTGGATCCCGCATCGCTACCGGTGGCGTTGGTGGCGGAGATGGCGGACGCCGAGGCGCGCGTGCTTTTGGGGCGCCGTTTCCACAACGATGCCGTGCGTGACACCCTGGCGTTGCGGGAACGACCGCTGGTGCGGCGGCTGCGTCTCGGCGGAACTGCTCCGATGCCAAGCTATTTCGAGATCGCCGAACGGGCTGCGCAGCGGTCCGTCGGTCAGCAGATCTACAAGCGGACGTCCGCGCGCGTCGTGCTGCTGGACGAGTTGGGATACGTACTCCTGTTCTGCGGCTCCGATCCTGCGAGCGACGACGCGCCGCGGTGGTGGTTCACCGTGGGTGGCGCTGTCGAGCCGGGTGAGACGCTCCCCGATGCAGCCGTTCGCGAGCTGGCGGAGGAGACTGGGCTGCGCGTGAGCAGGGCCGACCTGGTGGGGCCGGTGTGGAAGCGCGAAGCCGTCTTCGACTTCAATGGCGCGGTGATCCGTAGCGAGGAGATGTTCTTCGTCTATCGCACGTTGCGATTCGAACCGTCTACGGCCGGCTTCACGCCGCTGGAGGACCGCACCATCCACGGCCACCGCTGGTGTGACGCGGAGGCGATCGCGCTACTGGTGGACGGCGGCGAGACGGTCTACCCGCTGCAGCTCGGCGATCTCCTCGCCGAGGCCAATGCGCTGGCCGCGCCTGGGTCCGCGGGATTGACCCGAGACTTGCAATCGATCCGATAGCCGGCCGTAAGAACTGCGGATTCAAACCGACTTGGCGGGGCCACTAGAGTAAATCAGTACTGATTTGAAGGAGATAGCCGTGCAATCCGTTGACCCACCGCAGACTGGCACCGCCCGCGTCAAGCGCGGCATGGCCGAGATGCTCAAGGGCGGCGTCATCATGGACGTCGTCACACCCGAGCAAGCGCGCATCGCCGAGGGCGCTGGGGCCGTTGCGGTCATGGCACTCGAGCGCGTCCCCGCCGACATTCGCGCGCAAGGCGGAGTGTCAAGAATGAGCGACCCCGACATGATCGAGGGCATCATCTCGGCGGTGACCATCCCGGTGATGGCGAAGGCACGAATCGGTCACTTCGTCGAGGCGCAGATTCTCCAGAGCCTGGGTGTGGACTACGTCGACGAGTCTGAGGTGCTCACGCCCGCCGACTACGCCAACCACATCGACAAGTGGAAGTTCACTGTGCCGTTCGTCTGCGGTGCCACCAACCTGGGTGAGGCATTGCGCCGCATCAGCGAGGGCGCCGCCATGATTCGCTCCAAGGGTGAGGCGGGCACCGGAGACGTCTCCAACGCGACCACCCACATGCGCAAGATCGGCGGCGAGATCCGTCGGTTGACTTCGCTGTCAGAGGACGAGTTGTTCGTCGCAGCAAAGGAATTGCAGGCACCGTACGATCTGGTGGTCGAGGTGGCCCTGGCGGGCAAGTTGCCCGTAACACTGTTCACCGCGGGCGGCATTGCCACCCCGGCAGACGCCGCGATGATGATGCAGCTCGGCGCCGAGGGCGTCTTCGTGGGATCGGGCATCTTCAAGTCGGGCAATCCGGAAGAGCGTGGCGCCGCCATCGTCAAGGCCACCACCTTCTACGACGATCCCGACGTGCTTGCCAAGGTGTCGCGCGGGCTGGGTGAGGCCATGGTCGGCATCAACGTGGAGGAGATTGCGCAGCCTCATCGGCTCGCCGAGCGCGGCTGGTAGATACTGCGGCAATGTCGATCGAAGAGATCCTCGACCTCGAGCAGCTCGAGGTCAACATCTATCGAGGTGGTGTGTTCAGCCCGGAATCCGGGTTCCTGCAACGCACGTTCGGTGGCCATGTCGCCGGTCAATCGCTGGTGTCCGCGGTGCGCACCGTCGATCCGCGCTACCAGGTGCATTCACTCCACGGCTATTTCCTGCGACCCGGAGATGCCAAGGCGCCCGCGGTGTACATCGTGGAGCGACTCCGAGACGGTGGTTCGTTCGCCACGCGACGGGTCAACGCAGTCCAGCACGGCAAGACCATCTTCTCGATGTCGGCGTCCTTCCAGACCGATCAAAGCGGTATCGAGCACCAGGACGCCATGCCCGCGGCGCCCCCGCCCGACGATCTGCCGGGGTTCCGTTCGGGCAAGGGCATCTTCGACGACGCCGGCTTCGCACAGTTTGCCGAGTGGGATGTCCGCATCGTGCCGCGAGATCAGGTGGCCCTCCTGCCGGGAAAGGCCTCGCAACAGCAGGTCTGGTTCCGGCACACCGATCCGCTGCCCGACGATCCGGTGCTGCACATCTGCGCGCTCGCCTACCTGAGCGATCTGACGCTGTTGGGTTCGGCGCAGGTAAATCACCCCGAGGAGCGCAAGCACCTGATGGTCGCGTCGTTGGATCACGCGATGTGGTTCATGCGTCCATTCCGGGCCGACGAGTGGCTGCTGTACGACCAGTCCTCGCCATCGGCGTGCGGCGGCCGCTCGCTGACGGAGGGCAAGCTCTTCAACCAGTACGGAGAGATGGTCGCCTCGGTGATGCAGGAGGGTCTGACCCGCTACGTTCGCGACTTCACTCCACCGGTTACGTGACGGCGCGCGTCGGTGTCCTCGCGCTGCAGGGCGACACCCGGGAGCACCTTGCGGCGCTGACCGAGGCCGGTGCCCAGGCAGTCACCGTGCGGCGGCGAGCCGAGTTGGACTCGGTGGACGCCCTGGTGATCCCCGGCGGCGAATCGACGGCCATGAGCAAGCTGCTGCGTGAATTCGAACTGCTGGAGCCGCTGCGCGCACGGCTGGCCGACGGCATGCCCGCCTACGGATCGTGCGCGGGGATGATCCTCCTGGCGACGGAGATCGCCGACGCCGGTGTGCCGGGCCGAGAGGCCTTGCCACTTGGTGCGATCGACATGACCGTGCGGCGCAATGCCTTTGGCAGACAAGTCGACTCGTTCGAGGGCGACATCGCCTTCGACGGGCTGGAGGGTTCTGTGCACGCGGTGTTCATCCGGGCGCCGTGGGTCGAGCGGGTCGGACCGGGGGTCGAGGTGTTGGCGCGAGCCGCGGGGCACCCGGTCGCGGTGCGCCAGGGGCGAACGTTGGCGACGGCATTCCACCCCGAGATGACCGGCGATCGTCGCGTACACCGCCTCTTCGTCGACTCCCTTTAGCTCAAACCCCGTTGAGATAGCGTCCACGGTCATCAAATGCGAGGAATCGCGACTTTCAGTGCTATCTCAACGCAGGATGGGAAGCAGCAGTCGCGACGACGAGCGAATCGTGTTGAGGCTGCTGGTGCCGACGCTGGCATGCCGGAAGTTCATGATGGCGGGCGTCTCGGGACTCTGATCGTCGCTGGCTACGGTCAGCCGGATGCGATCGCCGACTGAGAAGCGACGAGCATTGGCCACCAGGGGAATTCGATACTCGACGTCCTCTCCAATGGGCACTGCCACCGCCGTCCGGCACGGCAGCACCGGGGTGCCCGGCCTGCTGGTCTCCTCGTCGACTTCGCGCAGGCTGGCCCGTAGCCACCCCGCGGTCACGTCGGACGCGGTCCCGTCGGCCGCGACGTGCTCGAGGGTCGCGATCCAGGCCGTGTCGACGGCGGTGGCCGACGCGACCAGTCGCAGTTCCGCGTTACCGACGACGTCGATCGGCGTGGTCAGCGGTGCGGTGGTCCAGGTGAGCATCGCGGGTGGATCGATGGGGCTGGGCTTGACGCGGCCGAGTCCGCCACCGAGAGCCAACAGTTCCCGAGCGCCGGCGACGCCCTCGTCGCCCGCGAGCGTGCCGTCGGCGCGCAGTGCCCATTCCGACAAGGACGATGCCTGGGGCGGCCACTGGTCCGCGGTCTGCCAGTCATCGGCACCGGGCAGCACGTAGCGTATGGGTGGGCCGTCCATGATTCCGGTCTCCTGCCCCTTGAGCCAGTGATCGAACCAGGCCAGCGCCTCGGTGTGCAGACTCTCCCACGGCCAGGTCAGGCCATAGCGCCCCAACATGGCCATCCGCACGTTCGGGTTGTCCGCCAACGCCTTCCATGCCAGGAAGGTCGACGGGAGGTGCAGTGGCACGTTCTCCCAGTCACACCCGAGGTACACCGGGACGTCGATGCGGTCCAGCAGTGGGGTGAGGTTCCTGTCGTCCCACCAGTCGTCACGAACGGGGTGCTTCACCATGACGTCGAGCCACAGGTCGTCCCACGGATGCGGGTCGTGGGGCACCTTGAGCAGCTGACGCAACATCGTGACCGCAGCCTCGCCGTTCATCGTGCCGAATCTGCGATGCAGTGGGGGAGCATGCAGGACCTTGCGAGCCAGTTCGACCGGAAGGCTGCGCCAGAACCCGTCGCTGCGGTCGGACGTCATTCCGGCCATGGCGAGGAACGGCGTGATGAAGGACGAGCTCACCAGCCCGTGGTGGGTGGCCGCTTCGTAGAGGTCGGCCGTGGCCGCGACGGGGAAGATGGCCCTCAGATGCGGTGGTCGCTCGACGGCCGCTTCGAGTTGTGTCATGGCGAAGTAGCTGATGCCGATCATGCCGACGTTGCCGTCGCACCACGGCTGCGTGGCCGCCCACTCGACCAGGTCGAACATGTCACGACGCTCTTGCGCGTCGAAGAAGCCGAACGTCCCGCCCGACCCGCACGTGCCGCGCACGTTGGCGATGACGTGCCCGTAACCGCGCGGGACCCAGAAGTCCGTGACTCCGGCTTCGATGAACCCCATCGGTGCCCCGAGATCCTGAATTTGACGAGGGTAGGGCGACGCCGCGATTAGCGCGGGAAACCTGCCGTCGGCATCCGGGCGATGTACGTCGGCCAGCAGTTCGATGCCGTCGCGCATTTCGATCTCGACGTTGGTGGAGTGGAGGATCCGGTGTTCGGGTGCGCTGAGATTCCGGTAGTCCCGACCCGTCGTTTGCGGGCCGTTGAGTCGGCTGTTTGCCATGAATCTCACGCTACGTTGAAACTAGTCTCAACGCAAGATGAAACTATTGCTAGGCTTCGGGCATGCCGCAGAACATCTCACCGGGCCCTCGCGACGAGCGTGGCGTGCTCTCCGCGCGGATCCTGACCGCCGCACGTGACGCCTTCGCCGAAACCGGTTGGGCAGGCACCACGATCAGGGCCGTGGCTAGGGCGGCCGACGTCGACCCGGCCTTGGTCTATCACTACTTCGGCTCCAAGGAGGCGCTGCTCGGCGCCGCGACGACACCACCTCAGCGTTGGCTGGAGAGCGTCGCCGAAACCTGGCTCACACCGGTCGATCAGCTTGGCAGCGCCCTGCTGCGGCTGATGCTGGACGCCTGGGCCGATGAGGAGATCGGCTCCTTCCTGAGGGCGGTGCTGCTGACCGCGGCGCACGAGCAGTCGACGCGCGAGAAGCTGCGCCTGGTGGTCGAACGCAGCCTGATGGGCGTCTCTCAGCTCGGGACCGACGAGCGGGACCGCATGCTGCGAAGTGGGTTGATCTCATCGCAGATCATCGGCCTGGCGATGATGCGCTACGTGTGGCAGATCGAGCCGGTGGCCTCCCTGAGCAACGACGAGCTCGTCACGGCCATCGCACCGAATCTGCAGCACTACGTCGAGGGTGACCTCGGGCGGGGCTAGCCTCCACGTAGACTCGACGATCAGACTTCGCAGTAAAACGAAAGCGAGTAACACCTGCATGAGCGGCCATTCCAAGTGGGCCACCACCAAGCATCAAAAGGCTGTCAAAGATGCCCGCCGCGGCAAGGAATTCGCCCGTCTGATCAAGAACATCGAGGTCGCGGCGCGCACCGGCGGCGGTGACCCGTCGGGCAACCCGACGCTGTACGACGCCATCCAGAAGGCCAAGAAGACCTCGGTGCCCAACGACAACATCGAACGCGCCCGCAAGCGCGGCGGTGGTGAAGAGGCCGGCGGCGCCGACTGGCAGCCGATCACGTACGAGGGGTACGGACCCAACGGGGTCGCGGTCCTCATCGAGTGCCTGACCGACAACAAGAACCGCGCCGCCAGCGAGGTGCGCATCGCGATGACGCGCAACGGCGGCAACATGGCCGACCCAGGCTCGGTGTCCTACCTGTTCACCCGCAAGGGCGTGGTCACGCTGGAGAAGAACGGCCTCACCGAGGACGACGTGCTCACGGCCGTCCTCGAGGCCGGGGCCGAAGACGTCGTCGACCACGGCGACAGCTTCGAGGTGGTCTCCGAGCCCACCGACCTCGTCGCCGTCAGGAAGGCACTTCAGGACGCGGGCATCGACTACGACTCGGCCGACGCCAGCTTCCAGCCCTCGGTCAGCGTGCCGGTCGACGTCGAGGGCGCCCGCAAGGTGCTCAAACTGGTCGACGCGCTCGAGGACAGCGACGACGTGCAGGACGTGTGGACCAACGTCGAGATCTCCGACGAAGTCGCTGCCCAACTCGACGAGGACTGACCGCTAGCCGGTCAACACCGCCACGGCTTCGGTGATCGACGTGTCACCAGAGATGAGCTCGAACGTCAGGCCGCCCGTCGCCGGGGCATCGAGCAGGGCCACCAGCATTGCCGCCACGTCGGCGCGCGGGATGGTGCCGCGTCCGGTCGTCTCGGCGACGCGCACCCGCCCTGTCGCCGACTCGTCGGTGAGGAGTCCGGGTCGCACGATCGTCGGATTGAGCGAAGGCCTTCCGCGGACCGCTTCGTCTGCGGCCGCCTTGGCGTCGAGATATGCGGCGAAGACCGGGTCGCTCGCCTCCTGGGAGTCCCGGCGGTCGGCGCCCATCGCCGACACCACGAGATAGCGACCGACGCCCGCCGTCTCCGCGGCGTCGGCCAGCAGGATGGCGGCGTCGCGATCGACGGTCGTCTTCCTGTCGATCCCGCTGCCGGGGCCTGCTCCGGCCGCGAACACCACCGCATCGGCGCCTCGGAGACGGGCGGCGACCTCTTCGGCCGAGGCGCTCTCCAGATCGAGCACGATGGCCTCGGCGCCCGCGACGCGCAGGTCGTCGGCCTGGGCCGGATTGCGGATCAGACCCGCCACGAAATCACCGCGCTCGGAGAGAAGTCGTTCCATGATGAGCGCGATCTTGCCGTGCCCGCCTGCAATGACGACGCGCATCACCCATTCCCTCCGGTTGCGAAGACCTGCGAATCATTGGCAAACGCCTTGAACTCCAACGCGTTTCCCGCGGGGTCGAGGAGGAACATCGTCTGGCCGTCGACCGGGTTGTGCACCCGGGACGATCGCCCGGGCGCCAGATGCGTGCCGAACTGATGGCCGTGCAGGTTCCAGTCCGCCCACGACTCCGCGCTGCGGCCTTGAGGCAAGCCCAGAACGGTACCGTAGAAGTGACGGGCGACATCGAGGTCGTCAACCGGTACCGCTAGATGGAACCGCGGGATGGGGGAGTCGAGGACCGTCACGTGTCCAAGCTATCTGGCCTCGAGGAGGTCGACGAAATGGCACAGCGCTTCGCGGACGGGGTCGTCCTCGTCACCGGGGCCAGCTCGGGCATCGGTGCGGGTATCGCCGCCCGCCTTCATGCGAGGGGGGCCCGCGTCATCATCGCAGGCCGGAACCGGGAACGGCTCGAGTCGGTCGCGGCTCGACATCCCGGGATGTCAGTGGTCGTGATGGACGTCGCCGACCCGGAGTCGGTGACACGAGGGTTGGCGGAGGTGGCGGCAGTATCCCCGCATCTGACCACCCTCATCAACAACGCGGGGATCCAGAGGTTGCTCGACTTCACCGCCGTAATGCCGCCCGGACCCGCGGACATCGTCTCCGAGATCGCCACCAACTTCGCCGGGCTCATTAACGTCACCGCAGCGGCACTTCCGCTGCTACGTCGGGCGCCTCGTTCGCGCGTGGTCCATGTCGGCTCAGGTCTCGGGTTCGTGCCCTACGCCAAGGCTCCCGTCTACTCCGCGACGAAGGCGGCGGTCCACTCGTTCACGGTGAGTTTGCGACGGCAGCTGGCCGGATCGGCCGTTCAGGTCGTCGAGATCATCCCTCCGGTCGTCGACACGCCACTGCACCGTGACATGCCATCAGTACCCCCCATGGCGATGCCATTGGAACGCTTCCTCGACCGGGCCATGCGGGGCCTGGACGCAGGTAAGGACGAGATCCCGATCGGGCTTGGACGGGTCTCGCAGATCGGGGTGCGGGTCGCTCCGAAGCGGTTGTTCTCGCTCATCAACCGCGGCAACTAGGGCACACCGACCGCTGCAGGCGTGTCATTGCCCCCCGAGGTGTCGGCTGGCCGTTAAGGTATCGAACAGCTGTTCGGGAGTCGGGAGCCTTCGTGGTGGTGAGGGAGTTGCGGTGCGGGTGATGGGCGTCGACCCTGGGCTGACGCGATGCGGGTTGTCGGTCATCGAGAGCGGGAGCGGTCGTCAGGTGATCGCGCTGGACGTCGACGTCGTCCGAACTCCGTCGGATCAGCCGCTGCACAAGCGGTTGCTGACCATCAGCAATGCCGTCGAGCACTGGTTGGACACCCACTGTCCGGACGTGCTTGCGATCGAGCGGGTGTTCGCCAACCAGAATGCGAACACCGCGATGGGGACCGCGCAGGCGGGTGGGGTCATCGCCCTCGCCGCCGCCAGGCGTGACATCGACGTGCACTTCCATACTCCCAGCGAGGTAAAAGCGGCCGTCACCGGCAACGGTCGCGCCGACAAGGCTCAGGTTACCGAGATGGTCACCAGAATCCTTGCGCTGCAGGCCAAGCCGACACCGGCAGACGCTGCGGACGCCTTGGCGCTTGCCATCTGCCACTGCTGGCGGGCGCCCATGATCGCCCGGATGGCCAAGGCCGAAGCCATGGCCGCCGAGCAGCGCCGCACGTACAAGGCCAAGCTCAAGGCGGCTACGTGATCGCGTCGGTGCGTGGTGAGGTTCTCGACATAGCCCTCGATCACGCCGTCATTGATGCAGCGGGCGTCGGCTACAAGGTCATGACGACGCCGACGACGTTGGCGACGCTGCGCCGCGGAACCGAGGCTCGACTGATCACCGCGATGATCGTGCGCGAGGACTCAATGACGCTGTACGGCTTCGCCGACGCGGAGTCGCGCGACCTGTTCACCACGCTGCTCTCGGTCTCCGGCGTCGGGCCGAAGATCGGACTGGCCACCCTCGCCGTATACGACGCCCAGACCCTTCGGCAGGCTCTCGCCGACGGTGACCTCACCGCGCTCACCCGCGTGCCGGGGATCGGCAAGCGCGGGGCCGAGCGGTTGGTCCTCGAACTGAGGGACAAGATCGGCTCGGTCCCCTCGTCCGGCGGGGCAGGGGCGGTCGGCGGCCACGCGGTGCGCGGCCTGGTGGTGGAAGCGCTCGTGGGACTCGGCTTCGCCGCCAAGCAAGCCGAGGAAGCCACCGACAAGGTCCTTGCGGAGGGCACCGAAAACACCGAGGCGACGACGTCGAGTGCGCTGCGCGCTGCGCTGTCGATGCTGGGGAAGAAGTAGGCGGGCATGGGCCGGTTCGACGAGGACGAACAGGAAGACACCACCGACCGCGAGGTATCGGCGGCGCTGACGGTGGGGGAGGGCGATGTCGATGCCAGCCTGCGTCCCCGCTCGCTCAAGGAGTTCATCGGTCAACCGCGGGTGCGCGAACAACTTCAGCTCGTCCTAGAGGGTGCCAAGAATCGCGGTGGGACGCCGGATCACATCCTGCTGTCGGGACCTCCCGGGCTCGGTAAGACGTCGTTGGCCATGATCATCGCTGCTGAACTCGGGACGTCGCTGCGGCTCACGTCGGGTCCGGCCCTCGAGCGGGCCGGTGATCTGGCCGCCATGCTCTCCAATCTGGTCGAGCACGACGTGTTGTTCATCGACGAGATCCACCGCATCGCGCGACCCGCCGAGGAGATGCTGTACCTGGCGATGGAGGACTTTCGTGTCGACGTCATCGTCGGAAAGGGGCCGGGGGCAACGTCGATTCCCTTGGAGGTCGCCCCCTTCACCCTCGTCGGGGCAACGACCCGATCCGGGGCTTTGACAGGTCCGCTTCGCGACCGCTTCGGGTTCACCGCTCACATGGACTTCTACGAACCCGCCGAACTGGAACGGGTACTGGCCCGGTCGGCGGGCATTCTCGGCATCGAGGTCGGAGCGGACGCCGGCGCCGAGATCGCCCGGCGCTCGCGTGGTACGCCGCGCATCGCCAACCGGTTGTTGCGTCGGGTTCGCGACTACGCCGAGGTGCGTGCCGACGGCGTCATCACCCGCGACGTCGCGAAGGCCGCGCTGGCGGTCTACGACGTCGACGAGCTTGGTCTCGACCGGCTGGACCGGGCGGTACTCTCGTCGCTCATTCGCAGTTTCGGCGGCGGTCCGGTCGGGGTGTCGACGCTCGCGGTAGCCGTCGGGGAGGAGGCCACGACCGTGGAAGAGGTGTGCGAGCCGTTCCTGGTGCGGGCGGGCATGCTCGCCCGCACCCCGCGTGGTCGGGTGGCCACCGGCCAGGCATGGACGCATCTGGGCATGACCCCGCCCAGTGGCGTGACGAGTCTGGGACAGCAGGGATTGTTCGAGTAGCCGAAACGGAAGGCGAAAAATGACTATTGCCGGTGTGATTTTCGCGGCCTTGGCTGCCGTCCTGCATGTCTACATCTGGATTCTCGAATCGTTCCGGTGGACGTCCCCACGCACTCGCGCAACGTTCGGCACCACGCCGGAAGAAGCCGAGACCACCAAGCTGATGGCGTTCAATCAGGGGTTCTACAACCTGTTCTTGGCTGTCGTGACGCTGGTGGGCGTCGCATTCACGATCTCGGGTGGTACCCGCGTCGGTGCGGCGCTGCTGTTCGCGGGCGTCGGATCGATGCTGGCCGCCGCCGCCGTGCTCCTGGCCTCGGCTCCGGACAAGGCACGTTCGGCGGTGATCCAGGGCGTTCTGCCGTTGGTGGCCGTGGTGTTGCTAGCCATCGGATTCTCGACGTAGGTCTCGTTGGGTCGACTGACCACGTGCACGCGATCGCCACCCGACCGCTTGGCCTTGTACATCGCCCGATCCGCTGACGCGACCAGGTCGTCGACCTGGTTTGGGATGTCGTGTGCGGCCACTCTGACGAGCGACGCGCTTGCCACGCCGATGCTGGCGGTGATGCCAGACGACGCGATGTCGCGACGGATCCGTTCGGCGAGTCCGATCGCATCGCTGGGATCGCCGCACAGGGCTACCACGAACTCCTCGCCCCCGACGCGCGCGACGACGGAGTCGCCACGACGAGTGTGGGCGAGGATATCGCCGACCGCGACCAGCGTCTGATCACCCGCCGCGTGGCCCGCGGTGTCGTTGATCCGCTTGAAGTCGTCCAGATCGACCATCACCACCGTGAGATACGACGTGCTGTCGTGACTCGACTCGGCGGCGAGGGCCCGAACCGATCGCTCGAAGGCTCGGCGGTTCGGTAGGCCCGTCAAGGGGTCGATGTCCGAATTGAGCACATCGAGACCCAACGTGTGCATCAGCACCTGCATGCAAAACGGGACAGCGAGGATGCTGACGGTCAGGACCACCAATCTGCTCACCGCCAGTGGCAGGTCGCCGGCCAGGGTGATCTCGATGGCGCATACCAGGACCGCCCCCGTCGCCATGGCGAGGGTGAATGTCAGATACCTACTAGTGTGAAAGAACGCGACGTAGCCGGCGAGTGCCACGAACGCGGTGCACCCTTGTATTCCCATGTCGGGCCATGTGTCGACGAGAACCGACGCGGCGATCAAGAAATTGGAGGCCACGACGAAGGCGGCCGACTGGTTCTTGGTTGGCCACTTCAGCGCCCACATGAGCGCCATGACCGTGCAGGACGCGGTGACCACCAACAACGTGGCGCGCCCTGGAAGAGTTTGTGGACCTGCGGAACTGAAGAGCATGAGCAGCGGCACCAGGCCGAGGGCGGTCACGACGGACGCCATCAGGTACTGGGTGAATCGCCTGAGGTCATGGGCACGGAGGTACGCAGACAGCCAGTGGTAGGGATCGGGCTGCCGCCACCACCGAACGATCCATTCCACGTTGCGCGCTCGCCCCTGCCGATTGAACTTCCAATGCCGTCAGAGCATGATCTTGGGTTCGAATGACGAACTCCCCTTGCGCGGATCGTACAAGAATCTGCGACAGTGCGTCCGATCTGAGTGGATTGCGGGAAAGCCCTTCGCGGGAGGTGCCAACCTTTCTTACCTCGGCTAAGACCCTTCGATGACGCGCGCGGCAGGCCTCCTGTTACGTTGCTGTGGGAACGCGTGGCGACGGCTTTACGAGCGCATTTACGACGGCTAGGTCGGCAGTCCGGACGCTTGCACCGCCGCGAGCAATCTTGGCCGCCGTCGCCAACTCGGCAACGTTGCGCCACTGCTGCTGATGAAGGGTCGGCATCGCCGCGTCGTTAGGACGAGTCCAATTCGGGTATGCACCCCCTAACTAGGAGGCGTCATGACCCACGTCGTTTCAAATGAACGCACGGATGGTGGCAGGTTGCACATTGCGCGCAGCCGGGGAGCCGCAAGTGGGTTCCTCGTGATCCTGCTCGGATTGTGGGGAGCGCTCGTTCCCTTCGCGGGGCCGGCCTTCAATTTCGCCTACGACCCGGATCAGGGTTCGGCATGGAGCGCCGCCCGCGGCTGGCTGGAGGTGCTGCCGGGAGCCGTCGCGGTGATCGGAGGACTCCTTCTGCTCCTGTCGCAGAACCGCGCGACGGCGATGTTCGGCGGATGGCTCAGCGTCGTCGCCGGAGCCTGGTTCGTCATCGGTCGGGTGATGGCCACGACGTTGACCATCGGGGAGATCGGGCGACCCGTAGCGGAAACGGACGTCAAGGCGGCGTGGCTGGAGCTGACATATTTCTACGGACTCGGCGCGTTGATCGTGTTCTCGGGGGCAATCGCGCTGGGTCGGGTGTCGGTGCGCAGTGTGCGCGACGTCGGTCATGCCCGGCGTGCGGCGACGGCGCGACACGACGAGGTCGACGACGACTCGACCAGGGTTGCCGAGACAACCACGGGACCCGCCCCGAGCCAGGTGGCAGGCGATCGGCCGGCGGTTGAGGAGCACCCGAAGCGGTCGTGGCGCAACCCGCTCCGCCGTCGCGACCACGACACGACCACTATCGCCCGCTGAGGCAGGCGGCGCGCTGTCCCGTCTGTGCCTGTCAGAGGTCCTTGAGGACTAGGGCGAGGACGTCGATGCCCTCCTCGAGCAATTCGTCGCTGATCGTCAGTGGCGGAAGGAAGCGCAGAACGTTTCCGTAGGTGCCGCAGGACAACACGATCACGCCCGCGGCGTGGGCTCCCGCGCACAAGGCCTTGGTGAGGTCGGCGTCCGGTTCGGTGGTGCCGGACTTGACCAGCTCGACGGCGATCATGGCGCCGCGACCACGGACGTCGCCAATGCGATCGTCGTCGGCCTGCATGCGGCCCAAACGCGCCTTCATGAACGTCTCGATCTCGCGGGCCCTGGCCACCATGCCGTCGGCCTCGATGGTCTCGATGGTCGCGAGCGCAGCGGCGCAGGCGATCGGATTACCGCCGTACGTGCCGCCCAGACCGCCGACGTGGGGAGCGTCCATGATCTCGGCACGGCCCGTCACGGCCGCCAGCGGCAATCCGTCGGCGATGCCCTTTGCGGTGACGATGAGGTCGGGGTCTATGCCCTCGTGTTCGCAGGCGAACATCGCACCAGTGCGGGCGAACCCGGATTGCACCTCGTCGGCGATGAAGATCACGTCGTTCTTTCGGCACCAGTCGAGCAGGGCAGGCAGGAAGCCTTCGGCGGGCACGATGAACCCGCCCTCGCCCTGAACGGGTTCGATGATGATCGCCGCCAGATTGTCGGCACCCACCTGCTTGTCGATGATGCTCAATGCTCGTTTGGCCGCCATTTCCCCGTCGGTGGCGAGCTCCTTGCCGAACTCTGCGTCGCGATACGGGTAGGACATCGGGGCGCGGTATATCTCGGGGGCGAACGGTCCGAAACCGTGCTTGTAGGGCATCGACTTGGCGGTCAGCGCCATCGTGAGGTTCGTGCGGCCGTGGTAGGCGTGGTCGAATGCGACGACCGCCTGCTTGCCGGTGTAGGTGCGGGCGATCTTGACGGCGTTCTCTACGGCCTCTGAACCCGAGTTGAACAGGGCCGACCGGGTCTCGCCCGGAATGGGGGTCAGCCGGTTCAGGTGTTCGCACACCGCGACATACCCCTCGTAGGGGGTCACCATGAAGCAGGTATGCGTGAATTCGGCAACCTGCGCCGCGACCGCCTCGACGACGCGGGGCGAGGCATTGCCAATCGTAGTGACGGCGATGCCGGATCCCAGGTCGATGAGCCGGTTGCCGTCGACGTCCTCGAGGATGCCGCCGCCCGCCCGCGCCGCGTACACCGGCATGGTGTTGCCGACGCCGCGCGCGACCGCCTCGCTCTTGCGAGCGATCAACGCGGAGGACTTGGGGCCGGGGATCGCCGTGGCGAGGTGGCGGCTCTGTTCGATGGTGCTCACGTCATGACTCCTGCGAGAGGTGGCCGAGGGAAAAGGGGGAATGCCAGGGGAGACGACGTCGGAACGTCCCATCAAAGCCTAGTCGCCACGGCGGACGACGCGAACGGAACCGTCCGTATGGACGTTGCGTGGGGGAGGATTGCAACGCCACGGAGCGACATCTCCTTCGCTTTCGGTCGCCACCGCTGAGCGGGGCAGCGTCCACGGACCGGAACTCCGGACGTTGCGATGAAAGAACAACCACGCGATCAGAGTCACCGCTACCCGAGACTTCGAGACAGGGCCGGTCCACGGGCACGCCTGGTGATGGCACACTGGTGCGGAGACGAGGCCCCCGCGCGACCGCACCCGTCCCGGGGCGCCACTACCGAAATATCTATATGAAAGTCAGAGTTGCCATGGATCTCGCCATCTTCGTACCACTGCTCGTCATCATGGGCGCATTCATGTTCTTCTCCTCGCGCAAGCAGAAGAAGGCCATGCAGGCGACCATCAACCTGCATGATTCGTTGGCCGTCGGCGACGAGGTGATGACGACGGCAGGCATGTTCGGCACCATCACCGACGTCTCCGATTCGAAGGTCGACCTGGAGCTTGCCCCCGGCGTGGTAGTCACCATGCTGAAGCTGGCCATCAAGGAGAAGACGATGGTCGACGATGACGACGACGAGGACGAGTACGAAGACGACGATGTGAGCGAGCATTCGACGGCGCAGGAACTCGACCGGCCCGCCGCCGGCACCGAGATGCGGTCCGACCCAGACCGGCTCTCCAAAGACTGACGGCTGAGCACACAGCGCAACCACGTACTCTTTGCGGGTTGACGTACCAATCTGAGGAGAACCAAGAACGTGGCATCGCCTTCGGCGCCGGTGCATCCCTACCGCTACCTGACGCTTTTTCTGGTTCTGCTCATCGGCGCCTATCTGCTGGTGTTCCTGACCGGGGACAAGCAAGCCAAGCCCAAACTGGGCATCGATCTGCAGGGCGGCACCCGTGTCACCCTTACCGCGCGCACCCCGGACGGTTCGCCTCCTACGCGTGAGTCCTTGACCCAGGCGCAGGAAATCATCAGCTCCCGCGTCGACGGGCTGGGAGTGTCCGGCTCGGAAGTCGTGGTCGACGGCGACAACCTGGTCATCACGGTGCCCGGCAACGACGGGAGCGAGGCGCGCAACCTCGGACAGACGGCGCGGCTCTACATACGACCAGTCATCCATGCCATCCCGGCTTCGGGCCAGGGCCCGGCCGGGGGTCAGGCACCTGCCGGCGCACCACCCGGAGGTCCGGGTACGTCGCCAGGGTTGCCCGGTGCGCCCCCAGGTATGCCGCCGCTCGCCCCTGCCGAGTCGGCCGCACCAGTCGCGCCGCCCAATCCGAATGACCCCGCGAGCCCCGTACCGCCCGAAACGGGGGCGCCTGCGTCGGAGGCACCGGCTCCCCAGCCGCGGCCCTACCCCGAGGAGCCCGCGCCGACCCCCACGCCCGGTCCGGCGCCCGCACCTGGCCCGCCCGCACCTGGCCCGCCCGCACCTGGCCCGCCCGCACCTGGCCCGCCCGCTCCTCCCAATCCGAGGGCCGATCTGGCTCAGCGCATCTCTGACGAGAAGGCGCTCCGCCAGAGCGCCGATCAGCAGATCCAGATTCTGGCGCTGCAGTTCCAAGCCACGCGCTGTAACGACGAGGACGTGCTCGCAGGCAATGACGATCCGAACCTGCCGCTCGTAACCTGCTCTCAGGATCACAAGCAGGTCTACCTGCTCGACAAGTCGATCATCAGTGGGGAGCAGATCGAAAGCGCCTCCTCCGGTCTTGATCAGCAGCGCGGCGAGTACGTCGTCGACCTGCAGTTCAAGAGCCAGGGCGCGGACATCTGGGCGAGCTACACGGCCGCCAACGTCGGCACGCAGACGGCATTCACCCTCGACTCGCAGGTGGTCAGCGCACCGCAGATCAACGAGGCGATCCCTGGCGGACGCACACAGATCACGGGTCAGTTCACTCAGGACTCGGCTCGAGAGCTCGCGAACGTGCTCAAGTACGGTTCGCTGCCTCTGTCATTCGAATCGTCTGAAGCTGAAACTGTCTCGGCCACACTGGGTTTGACGTCGCTTCGGGCCGGTCTGATCGCCGGCGCGATCGGGCTCGCACTGGTGCTGGCCTACTCGCTTCTTTACTACCGCGTGCTCGGCCTTCTGACGGCGCTGTCGCTGGTGGCTTCGGGTGCGATGGTCTTCGCGATTCTGGTGCTGCTGGGCAGATACATCGGCTACACGCTCGACCTGGCGGGCATCGCGGGTCTGATCATCGGCATCGGCACTACGGCCGACTCGTTCGTGGTCTTCTTCGAGCGCATCAAGGACGAGATCCGGGAGGGACGCTCGTTCCGGTCGGCCGTTCCGCGAGGCTGGGCCCGGGCCCGAAAGACGATTCTGTCCGGCAACGCGGTCAGCTTCCTGGCGGCTGCGGTGCTCTATGTCCTGGCCATCGGACAGGTCAAGGGTTTCGCGTTCACCCTTGGCTTGACCACCGTCCTCGACGTGGTCGTGGTGTTCCTGGTCACGTGGCCACTCGTGTACCTGTCGTCCAAGTCGGCAATGTTGTCCAAGCCGGCATTCAACGGGCTCGGCGCGGTGCAGCAGATTGCGCGCGAACGCCGGGCCGCCGCCTCATCAGCGGGAGGGAGGTAGCGATATGGCCAAGCATTCGGCAAATGATGATGTCGACGACGTGTCGGACGAGAGTCAGGCAGTCGAACTCGACGACGCTTCGACCGCCAGGGAGTTGGATGCGTCGACCGCTGAGGCGCCGCGACACGGGTTCTTCGTTCGGCTCTATACGGGCACGGGCGCCTTCGACGTCGTCGGTAAGCGCAAGCTGTGGTTCGGCGTCAGTGGTGCGATCGTCGTGATTGCGCTCGCCAGCATCCTGTTGCGCGGTTTCACCTTCGGCATCGACTTCGAGGGCGGCACCAAGGTATCGATGCCTGCGGCGGGTGCGCAGGGTCAGGTGACGACCCAGCAGGTCGAGGACGTCTTCTCCAAGACCTTCGGCAAGGCGCCGGAGTCCGTGGTGCAGGTCGGCAACGGCGGTTCGGCAACCATTCAGATCCGAGCCGAAACGCTGAGCAACCCCGACACGGAAAAGCTGCGGACGGCGCTCTTCGACGCCTTCCAGCCCAAGGGTGCGGACGGTCAGCCAAGCAAGGCGGCAGTCAGCGACTCGGCGGTATCGGAGACCTGGGGTGGGCAGATCACCCAGAAGGCGCTCATCGCGCTGGTGGTCTTCCTGGTGCTCGTCTCGGCCTACATCGCGATCCGGTACGAGCGGTACATGGCGGCGTCAGCCCTGGCCGCGCTGGTCTTCGACCTGTTGACCACCGCGGGGGTCTACTCCATCGTCGGCTTTGAGGTCACACCGGCAACGGTGATCGGTCTGCTGACGATTCTGGGCTTTTCGTTGTACGACACCGTCATCGTGTTCGACAAAGTTGAGGAGAACGTCCACGGGTTCGAACACACCACGCGTCGGACGTTCGCCGAGCAGGCCAACCTGGCGATCAACCAGACGTTCATGCGCTCCATCAACACCAGCCTGATCTCCGTGTTGCCGATCATCGCGCTGATCGTCGTAGCGGTGTGGCTGCTCGGCGTGGGCACGTTGCAGGATCTCGCCCTGGTACAGCTCGTCGGCGTCATCGTCGGCACTTACTCGTCGATCTTCTTCGCCACTCCGTTGCTGGTCGCGATGCGGGAGCGGACCGATCTGGTGCGCAACCACACCCGTCGCGTCAACAACCGTCGCAAGGGTGCGTCGGCGAAGACTGCGGCGATCGACTCCGAATCTGACTCTGAGTTTGACTCCGAGCCGGAGAGGTTCGCGGTGGCATCGTCTTCTGGTCGGGCATCTTCTCGTCAGACTGCCCGGTCGGCGCCGGCCACCCCGGCCCCGGACAAGCCGGCGCCTGGTGCGAAGCCGATTCGTCCCACCGGTAGGCCATCGGGTAAGCGAAACACCAGGCGGTAAGGCCTCGATGATTGCCCGACCCCGGCGGGCCGCCGTCCTCGCGGCCCTGATTTCTCTGGTCGGCGGTTTCGTTCTGTCGGCGTGCGCGGGTGGAGCTGCCGACGAGATCGACTACGCGGTCGACGGGACCCTGATCACGTACAACACCACCACCGTGGCCGGCGCCGCCTCGGCCGGACCGCAGGCCTTCGCCCGGGTTCTGACCGGCTTCACCTACCACGGTCCCGAGGGGCAGGTCGTCGGCGATCGCGACTTCGGCACCATCGCGGTGGTGGGCCGTACGCCGCTAGTTCTCGACTATCAGATCAGCGACGACGCCGTGTACTCCGACGGCAAGCCGGTCACGTGTGACGACATGGTGCTTGCATGGGCCGCGCAGTCGGGCAGATTCCCGGGATTCGACGCCGCCAGTCGGGCGGGCTACGGAGACGTGGCAGGCGTCGCCTGCGCGCCGGGTCAGAAGAAGGCTCGAGTGACATTCGCCCAGGACCGCGGATTCGTTGACTTCGGGCAACTGTTCGCTGCAACGGCGCTGATGCCGTCGCATGTGATCGCCGATGAACTAGGGGCGGGCGACGGCGCCGTCACCACCGCGCTCCAAGCGGGAGACCTGCCGATGATCGATCGCATCGCGCAGCTGTGGAACACGACGTGGAACCTGACCCCCAACCTGGACCTGCGTCGTTTTCCCTCGTCGGGTCCCTACAAGCTGAGCTCGGTGGGCGAAGACGGTGCCGTCGTACTGGTGGCCAACGACAAGTGGTGGGGCGCCAAGCCCGTCACGGGAAAGATCACGGTGTGGCCGCGTGGCGCCGATGTCCAGGATCGCGTCAACGCGAACGATTATGACGTCGTCGACATTGCGGCGGGGTCGTCGGGCACGCTGAACCTTCCCGGCGACTACGTCCGCACCGACAGTCCGTCGGCCGGCATCGAACAACTCATCTTCGCGCCGAGCGGGCCGCTGCTGAACCCTGCGGCACGACGCGCAATGGCGCTGTGCACGCCGCGAGACCAAATCGCGCACAACGCGGAGGTGCCGATCGCGAACAGTCGACTGAACCCCACTGCCGAGGACTCCATCACGGCTGCCGAGAGCGCTGCCGAAGGCGGCCAGTTCAGCACGTCGAACCCGGTGGCAGCTCGCGATGTGCTCGGTGGAAATCCGCTCACGGTTCGCGTCGGTTATCAGAGTCCCAATGCACGACTGGCGGCCACGGTGGGCACGATCGCCCGATCATGCCAACCGGCAGGCATTACGGTTCAGGATGCGTCGTCGGATGCCGTCGGCCCACAAACCCTGCGGGACAACCAGATCGACGTGCTTCTAGCGAGCACCGGCGGCGCTGCGGGTAGCGGATCGACGGGATCGTCGGCGATGGATGCCTACGACCTCTATGGCGGCAACGGCAACAATCTGTCCGGTTATTCGAACGAGCAGGTCGACGGTGTCATCGGCGCCCTGGCGGTGACGACGGATCCGAAGGAGTTGGCCCGGCTGCTGGGGGAGGGCGCCCCCGTACTGTGGGGCGACATGCCTACCCTTCCGCTGTACCGCCAGCAACGAACTCTGCTCACGTCGGAGAAGATGACTGCCGTGAGCAGCAATCCGACGCGATGGGGAGCAGGGTGGAACATGGACCGTTGGGCGCTGACCCGATGAGCGACCCCGACCGGGGGGAACGCTCCGACGTGGCCGCGGTGATCGAATCGCTGATGCGCGAGGTCCCGGACTTTCCCGAGCCCGGAATCCAGTTCAAGGACCTGACGCCGGTGCTCGCCGACGCACGGGGGCTCGCGGTCGTGACGGACGCGCTCGCCGCCGTCGCCGAGGATGTGGATCTCGTGGCGGGGATCGACGCCCGCGGTTTCCTGCTCGGAGCCGCCGTCGCGACGAGGCTCGGCACCGGTGTGCTCGCGGTGCGGAAGGGCGGCAAGTTGCCGCCCCCGGTGCACGCCGAGAGTTATGCCCTCGAGTACGGCACCGCCACGCTGGAGATCCCGGCGGACGGAATGGAACTGGCGGGGCTGCGCGTTCTGCTGATCGACGACGTACTGGCCACCGGTGGAACGCTGGCGGCGGCGGTCAAGCTACTGAGGATGGGTGGTGCGACCGTGATGGGCTCCGCGGTGGTGCTCGAACTGGCGGCGCTCGAGGGGCGGGCGAAGCTGTCAGACGTGGCGGTCACCAGCCTGTACGTGGTGTGATGAGCGCTTGCGCGAAGAACATGACGGGCAAGCATGAGCGCTTGCGCGAAGAACATGACGGGCAAGCATGAGCGCTTGCGCGAAGAACATGACGGGCAAGCGGGGATATCCTCAACCTGAGTGATCCGAGCGGGTCAGGAGGTGGGCACGGTGGCGGACGATCAGGCGCTGACGCAGACACAGCCGATGCCCATCATCACCCCCGATGCAGCGGCCCCCGAGGGCGCCAAGACCTCGTCGAGCGCATCACGACGAGTGCGGGCGCGCCTCGCCCGGCGGATGACGTCTCAGCGAAGCGCGGTGAATCCGGTCCTCGAGCCATTGGTGGCGGTGCATCGGGAGGTCTATCCGAAGGCCGATCTGGCGCTGCTTCAGCGGGCCTACGCGGTAGCCGAGCAGCGTCACGCCGATCAGCTGCGCCGCTCGGGTGATCCGTACATCACCCATCCGTTGGCGGTGGCCAACATCCTCGCCGAACTCGGCATGGACACCACGACACTCGTGGCGGCCCTGTTGCACGACACCGTGGAGGACACCGGCTACACGCTGGAGGCCCTGACGAGAGACTTCGGCGTCGAAGTCGGTCATCTCGTAGACGGCGTCACCAAGCTCGACAAGGTGGTTCTGGGCACCGCGGCCGAGGGTGAGACCATCCGCAAGATGATCATCGCGATGGCGCGTGATCCCCGGGTGCTGGTGATCAAGGTCGCAGACCGGCTGCACAACATGCGCACCATGCGGTTCCTGCCGCCGGAGAAGCAGGCGCGCAAGGCCCGCGAAACGCTGGAAGTCATTGCCCCACTTGCCCACCGGCTCGGCATGGCGACGGTCAAATGGGAGCTCGAAGACCTATCGTTCGCCATCCTCCATCCGAAGAAGTACGAGGAAATCGTCAGGCTGGTCGCCGACAGGGCACCGTCGCGGGATACGTATCTGGCCAAGGTGCGAGCCGAAATCACCAACACCGTCACCTCGTCGAAGATCAATGCGACCGTCGAGGGCAGACCGAAGCACTACTGGTCGATCTATCAGAAGATGATCGTCAAGGGCCGCGACTTCGACGAGATCCACGACCTGGTCGGCGTGCGGATTCTGTGCGACGAGATCCGGGACTGCTACGCGGCAGTCGGCGCCGTGCACTCGCTGTGGCAGCCGATGGCGGGCCGGTTCAAGGACTACATCGCCCAGCCGCGGTACGGCGTGTACCAGTCACTGCACACCACCGTCGTCGGTCCAGAGGGCAAGCCCCTAGAGGTGCAGATCCGCACCCGCGACATGCACCGCACCGCGGAGTACGGTATCGCCGCGCACTGGCGTTACAAGGAAGCCAAGGGCCGCAACGGAGTTCCTGCCAACAACGCGGCCGCCGAGATCGACGACATGGCGTGGATGCGCCAGCTCCTCGACTGGCAGCGGGAAGCCGCCGATCCCGGCGAGTTCCTCGAGTCGCTGCGCTACGACCTGGCCGTGCAGGAAATCTTCGTCTTCACCCCGAAGGGTGACGTCATCACGCTGCCGACGGGTTCGACTCCGGTGGACTTCGCCTACGCCGTGCATACCGAGGTCGGACACCGCTGTATCGGAGCGCGGGTCAACGGACGGCTAGTCGCGCTCGAAAGAAAACTCGAGAACGGCGAAGTAGTCGAGGTCTTCACGTCGAAGGCCATGAATGCGGGACCGTCGCGAGACTGGCAGACGTTCGTCGTGTCCCCGCGAGCCAAGGCCAAGATTCGGCAGTGGTTCGCCAAGGAACGGCGTGAGGAAGCGCTTGAGTCCGGCAAGGAATCGATCGCCCGCGAGGTTCGACGCGGCGGACTTCCGTTGCAGCGCTTGATGAATGGCGAGTCCATGGCTGCGTTGGCGCGCGAGCTGCGCTACCTCGACGTGTCATCGCTCTACACCGCGGTCGGGGAGGGGCACGTCTCGGCGCGTCACGTCGTCCAACGGTTGCTCGCCCAACTCGGTGGTGACGACGAGGCCGCGGACGAGATCGCCGAGCGGTCGACGCCGGCGACCATGCCGGTGCGCCAGCGCACCAGCGACGACGTCGGTGTCGCGGTTCCGGGCGCGCCCGGGGTGCAGTGCAAACTGGCGAAGTGTTGTACGCCGGTTCCCGGGGACAACATCATGGGCTTCGTCACGCGTGGCGGTGGCGTGAGCGTGCACCGCACCGACTGCACCAACGCCACGTCACTGCAAGACCAATCGGAACGCATCATCGATGTCAAGTGGGCCCCGTCCCCGTCGTCGGTGTTCCTGGTCGCGATTCAGGTGGAGGCCCTCGATCGTCATCGACTGCTGTCCGACGTGACGCGCGTGCTGGCCGACGAGAAGGTCAACATCCTGTCGGCGTCGGTCGCGACGTCGAACGACCGGGTGGCGATCAGCCGGTTCACCTTCGAGATGGGCGACCCCAAGCATCTCGGCCACGTGTTGAACGTGGTGCGCAACGTGGAGGGCGTCTTCGACGTGTACCGGGTGACCTCGGCCGCCTAGAACGGTATCTGCTCCCAGCGGCCAGTTATCGCAGGGAAATCGCTAATTTGCGTGCGATGAGTCGCCACTCGCGAAGGGTTACCGACTGCGCGTGGTGATCGCACCGACGCCGGCAGCGATGAGACACGCGAGCGCCACCGCGTAGGCGAACCACGGGAACACCTCACCAAGCGGCCACCGGGTCGCCGCCCAGCCGGCCACGATCGTGGGCACGGCCATTGCCGTGTAGGCGATCAGGTAGAAGGCAGACATCGTCTCGCCGCGCCGGTCGGAGGGCACGACGTGCGACAGGTGCCGCAGCGACCCGCCGAAGCCGAGGCCGAACGTGGCACCGAGCACGGCGGCGGCCGCAAGCACCAAATACCAACTGTGCGTAGCCAACACCGGCACGGTCAGGATGAGCGCGAGCGCCATGCCGACATCGCCGATGATCGCGGACCGGCGGGCGGGCAGGCGGGTCGAGAAGAGTTGGGCCATGGCAGCCGAGAAGGCCGTCGTCCCGACCACGGCGCCGCCGAACACCAGATTGTGGACGTGTGTCTGCTGTGCGGCGAGCGACGGGTAGAGCGAGAGCAGCACGCCGAGGACCGACCACGATGCCGTGACGCCGAGGGCGGCGAACCAGAAGTCGCTCCGAATCTCGGCAGGCACGGCGGGCCTGGCGATGCGAATCGGGCCGCGCGTTCGAGACTGATGCGGTTCCCGCAGGGCAAGGAGGCCGATGCCGAGGAGCGCACAGAGCACCGCGACGATCGCGTACGGCGTCCGCATCGGATGTGGCGCGTACTGCGCCAGCAGCGCCGACCCGAGGATCGCCACCGTCATTCCGATGTTGAAGCTGACGCCGCTCAATTGACCGGTCCGGACGCCGTGATCGGGCCGTAGGTCCAGCAGCGCCGCCGCGCCTGCCACGACGATCGAGCCGACGGCCGCACCGTGAATGATCCGGGCCAGCAACAACATTGCCATGCTGTCGGCGATCAGGAAGACGCCGAGTCCGACGATCATCGCCACCAGGGCGCCCAGCAGGACCGGTTTGCGGCCGACGACGTCCGAGATCCTGCCCGCGACCAGTACCGCGCCGAGTGCGGCGACGGCGTAGACGGCGAACACGATGGTGGTGGCCAGTGGGGAGAGGTGCCACTGCTCCTCGTACATCCCGTAGAGCGGTGCGGGCAGGCCCGATACGCCGAGCGCGACACCACTGAGAACCAGCAGCAGCGTGTAGGCGCCGCGCTGGGTGTCGCCGGTGAGCCGCTCGGTTGCGACCACTGCCACGGGACCTCCTCGGCGACTAGGTTCGACGGACGTCGAACCTGATCGAGAGTACGCTCGGTTCGATGAACATCAAACCCGCGGTGATGGAGGACACGAGCGTGACGCCGTCGCCGGGTGGGCAGTGCGCACGCGACGCGGCGTTTCCGACGAACCCGGTCGCCGGGGTGCAGCAGCTATTGGTCGCCCTGGCCGACCCGGTCCGCTTGGAGATGGTCCGACGGCTCAAGAACACCGGATCACCGATGCCCTGTGCCCTGCTGTACGACGGCATCAACAAGTCGACGGCCACCCACCACTTCAAGGCCTTGCGCGAGGCGGGCATCACCGAGCGGCTGGTGATCGACGGGCACACCCATCAGCGGCTGCGGGTCGACGAGGTCAACGCTGCGGTGCCAGGACTATTGGATTCGATCGTGGCAAGCGCCAATCTGGAAGGGACCTCTCGCGCCGTTCCTAGTTGCACCTAGTCCAGTCGGACCGATTCGATCGTGACGGCCTTTGTGGGCCTGCCGTCGTCGCTGCCATCCTGTACGCCGCCTGCGGCAATCTCGTCGACGACGGCAAGGCCTGTCTCGTCGACGGTGCCGAACACCGTGTACGTGGGCGGCAGTTGCGAGTCCTGATAAACCAGGAAGAACTGGCTGCCGTTGGTGCCTTGACCGGTGTTCGCCATCGCCAGCGTGCCCCGCGGATACACCACCGGTGCCTCCAACGCCGGGTCGGCGAGGCGGTACTGATTGGTCGGGTACTCGTTGGGGAATCGATAGCCTGGCCCGCCGTTGCCATCACCCGCCGGGTCGCCGCACTGCAACACGCCGAGCGTGCTCGACGTGGTCAGCCTGTGGCACGTCGTCTCGTCGAAGAAACCCTGCTGAGCCAGGCTGACGAAGTTGTTGACGGTGCAGGGTGACTTGCCATTGTCGAGGCTCAGGCCGATCGCTCCCTCGTTGGTGACGATCGTGGCGTCGACCGTCTCGGGCGTGGTCGGGACTCGTCCGGTTCGTGGCGTGTTGACGGGTTTGCTGCCCTTTTTCGTCGTGGCCGGGTACTGGCAGTTCGCCCCGAGGGTCGCCGACGGCGTGAAGGGCGGCAGCGTCCCCACCGAAGACGGGGGGCCCGCGATGGTGGTTGGTGGATAACGCCCCTCGAAGTCGTGCGCGAGTTGGACGATGAACGCGGCGAAGACGAAGGTGCCGATGACGGCGAACACCGTCAGCACCGCCACCGCGTAGCTGATCACCAGGCCGGCGATGGCGAGCCCATGACCGCCCTCGTGGTTCTTCCTGATCTGAGACAGCGACATGTGGCCGAACACGATCCCCAACGGGAAGAAGAGGAACGCGCAGATCAGCGACGCGATGGCTAGTCCGTTGGTGGTCGGCCGGGGATAGGGCGGCGGATAGCCCGGCGGTCCGGGCGCCCCACCGTAGCCGTAGTAGCCGGGACCGACCGGCTCCGGCGGTATCGCCGGGTATTCCCCGTAGGGGGGCGGTGGCGGGATGGTCACGACTGTTGGTCCGGTCCGACGTCAATCCAGCTGTAGTGACTTGATCTGGACCGGGATCTTCGGTGCTCCGTCGTCGGACCCACGATCACCGGGGACGACTCCGCCTGCAGCGATCTTGTCGAGCGTCGCCAATCCCGTCGCATCGATGGTGCCGAATGCGGTGTAGTTCGGGGGTAGCTGAGAGTCCTTGTACACCAGAAAGAACTGACTGCCGTTGGATCCGGGAGCTCCGGTGTTGGCCATCGCGAGCGTGCCGCGCGGATATGTCACCGGCGACTGCAGAGCGGGGTCGTCGGGCTGGTACTGGTTGGTCGGGTACTCGTTGGCGAAGCCGTAGCCGGGTCCGCCGGTGCCCTTGCCGGTCGGGTCCCCGCACTGCAGGACCGCGAGGCCTGGCGAGGTCGTCAGCCGGTGGCAGGGGGTGTCGTTGAAGTAGCCCTGGTTGGCGAGGCTGGCGAAGCTGTTCACCGTGCACGGCGCCTTGGCGTTGTCGAGCTGCAGGCCGATGTTGCCCTGCGAGGTGGTCATGCTGGCACTGACCTGCGCGGGGTCGGTCGGCACCTTTCCGGTGCGCGGCGGGTCGTTCTTCTTGCTGGCCGCTTCACCCGGCGTCGTCGGGTACTGGCAGTCCGCGCCGAGGTTGGCGGGTGCGGCGAATGACGGGAGGGCAGCGCCGGCTGGTGGCGGCTCGGTCGGCGCATCGCCGGTTGTCGAGGTGGAGGTATCAGCGGATGCGTTGGTGTCGGGGCTCTTGTTGGTCAGGATCACGGTCGCCACGACGGCCCCGATGACCAGGAGTACGCCTGCGACAGAACCGATGATGGTGAAGAGGCGACGCCTGCGTTCCTGAGCTGCGCGGCGCTCCAGCTGCCGTTCCAGCTTGCGCTTGGCAGTCTCTCGCCGCTGTTCGTTGGTCGGCACCGCGTTGTCCTCCTCGTGTCGTCGATCGGCACCGAGTGTGCCAGCAATGGCTGAGGAGAGGTCCTGCGACCCTTGAATACGGTGGAGATCCGGTAGATGGGAAACTTGTCGACGTGTTCATCACGGGTTTTGCGGCAGGCATGCTTCAGTGCAACTGCTATGTGCTTGCCCTCAAGCAGGGGGCCGACGCCATCGTCGTCGACCCGGGCCAGCGCGCGATGGCGCCTCTGCGTCGGGTCCTCGACGAGAACCGGCTGACCCCGGCGGCCGTGCTGCTGACCCATGGCCACATCGACCACATCTGGTCGGCCCAGAAGGTCGCCGACACCTACGGGTGCCCGGCGTTCATTCATCCCGAGGACCGGGTGATGCTCACCGATCCCATCAAGGGTTTCGGTCCGCGGCTCGCACAGATGGCCCTGTCGTCGATGTTCCGCGAGCCGCGTCAGGTGATCGAACTGGACCGTGACGGCGACAAGATCGAGTTGGGTGGCTTCACCGTCACCGTCGATCACACGCCGGGGCACACCAGGGGCTCGGTCGTATTCAGGGTCTCTGAGGGGCCCACGGAGCTGGCGTTCACCGGCGACACTCTGTTCAAGCAGTCGATCGGCCGCACCGACCTGTGGGGCGGTAGCGGTCGCGACCTGCTCACCTCGATCGTGTCGAAGCTGTTGGTGCTCGGCGACGACACCGTGGTACTACCTGGGCATGGTCCCAAGTCCACGATCGGCGCCGAGCGTCAAGCCAATCCGTTCCTCGAAGGACTCTGAGTTGAAACGTGCCGCGTGTGAGTGACTTTCAGGCGCCGAAGGGCGTCCCGGATTACCTGCCGCCGGACTCCGCGCAATTCGTCGCGGTCCGTGACGGGCTGCTGGACTCTGCGCGGCGTGCCGGCTACGGCCACGTCGAACTGCCGATCTTCGAGGACACTGGACTGTTCGCGCGCGGTGTCGGGGAATCAACGGACGTCGTCAGCAAAGAGATGTACACGTTCGCCGATCGCGGCGACCGGTCGGTGACGCTGCGGCCGGAGGGCACGGCGGGAGTCATGCGGGCCGTCATCGAACACGGTCTGGACCGCGGGCAGTTGCCGGTCAAGCTCCGCTACTCGGGTCCGTTCTTCCGATACGAGCGCCCGCAGGCGGGCCGGTACCGTCAGCTGCAGCAGGTCGGCGTCGAGGCCATCGGCGTGGACGATCCCGCCTTGGACGCCGAGGTGATCGCCGTAGCCGACGCGGGTTTCCGAGCCCTGGGGCTCGACGGTTTCCGTCTCGAGATCACCTCGCTCGGCGACGACACGTGCCGGCCGCAATACCGGGAGTTGTTGCAGGATTTCCTCTTCGGCCTCGATCTCGATGAGGACATACGTCGGCGTGCCGTGATCAACCCCTTGCGCGTGCTCGACGACAAGCGCCAACACGTCCGCGAGATGACCGCCGGGGCACCCCTGATGCTGGACCATCTCTCCGACGCGGCCAAGCAACACTTCGACATGGTCTTGGCGAACCTGGATGCACTCGGGGTGCCGTACGTGATCAACCCGCGAATGGTGCGCGGATTGGACTACTACACCAAGACGACGTTCGAGTTCGTCCACGACGGCCTCGGGGCGCAGTCGGGAATCGGTGGCGGCGGCCGCTATGACGGCCTCATGAAGCAGCTTGGTGGCCAGGATCTGTCGGGCATCGGCTTCGGTCTCGGCGTCGACCGCACCGTGCTGGCACTCAAGGCCGAGGGCAAGACGGTCGGTGAGACCTCGCGCGTCGACGTGTACTGCGTGCCGCTGGGCGATGCGGCGAAATTGGCGTTGGCGAAGGTCGCTGGCGAGTTGCGGGCCGCGGGTGTGCGCGTCGATCTCGCCTACGGCGATCGTGGACTCAAGGGCGCCATGCGCGGTGCTGATCGATCCGGCGCGCGGTTCGCGCTGGTGGTGGGCGACGGCGAAGTCGAGGCGGGCACCGTCGGCGTGAAGGAACTCGGGACAGGGGAGCAGGTCGACGTCGGCTCCGACGCGGTAGTGGCCGAGATTCTCTCGCGTCTGACCTGACTCGTCGCGCACGTGGGCGACGACGGTGATCGAGTCGCATGGCAACATCGGCGGACGTGCGGGTACTTGTGCAGCGGGTGACGTCGGCCAAGGTCATGGTGGATGGCGCCATGGTCGGCGAGATCCGTCCCGACAGCCAGGGGCTGCTGGCGCTCGTGGGCGTCACTCACGACGACGACGTCGACATCGCCCGCCGAATGGCCGAGAAGCTCTGGCAGCTCAGGATCCTCGACGGCGAGCGCTCAGCCGCCGACGTCAGTGCCCCGGTCCTGGTGGTGAGTCAGTTCACGCTCTACGCCAACACCGCCAAGGGCAGACGGCCGTCGTGGAACGCTGCCGCGCCGCGAATTCTCGCCGAGCCATTGGTGACGGCGTTCGCCGATGCGTTGCGCCACCTTGGCGCGCGAGTGGAGTCGGGGGTGTTCGGCGCCGACATGGCCGTCGAACTGGTCAACGACGGTCCGGTGACGGTGCTTCTCGAGCTGTAGGGAACGTGTCGGTCGCAGATGTGCGCGCTCGCAGGGTGGCGGGGCCTACGAAAGTGGTGGGGACGGGGCGCGATGTAACTGTCCGGTACCGTTCGGCGATGTGATGATCATGCGAACAGCGACAAGCAAGATCGGGTCGGCACTCGGAGTGGCGGCGCTGGTGGTGTCCGCAGGCGTGGCATCCAGCCAGGCCACGGCGGGGGCCGAGCCGGCTCCTCACAAGGTGGTCTACACGCTCACCTCGGTGGGCGACGCGGATTTTGACCTCTACTACCTGACGACTCAACCTGTTGACAAAGCGGCATACAACGCCGACGCCTATGCGTACCTCAAGAAGGAGCAAGTCACGCTCGGGGCCGGTCAGCCCTGGGTGTTCGAAACCACTCTCGCCGATCCGCAGTGGGCCATCCTGACGGTGAGCAGCACCACGCACGGGGGCCGCGCCGCGCCGAATCCGCATTGCGAGATTGCTGTCGATGGTCAGGTGGCCGTGCAGCAGGACGCTCCGTACAACCTGCAGTGCCAGCTCGGACAGTGGTGACGGCGCGCTAGCGCCCGGCGTCAGATGTAGTTACCTTGCGCGGCTGTCGATTGAGGGGGCCGCGCGGTTCGCGCGCTGCCTACCTTGCGCGCTGCGAGCGACGTGCCGGCCCGGCGAAAATCGGCCCTGAAATGAACTATGGGCTGGCAAGGTTTTCACCCTGCCAGCCCATAGATCGTGAAGTTCTTAGATCGCGGTAACTCCGGTGGCCTGTGGGCCCTTCGCACCTTGTCCGACATCGAACTGAACCCGCTGAGCCTCTTCCAGCGAACGGTAGCCGCCGCCTTGGATCTCAGAGTAGTGGACGAAGACATCCGGGGAGCCGTCGTCGGGGGCGATAAAGCCGAAGCCCTTTTCGCTGTTGAACCATTTCACAGTTCCCTGTGCCATACTATTTTACTTCTTTCATCAGGAGCGGATGTGTCTTACACCCGTCGTAAAGTCTACTGCACAAACCGCCGCTCATCTCACTAAAGATCGCCAAATCGGCAGATTGACTTTCGTTCGAACATATGTTCGCATGAGTTATGCGATGGGACGGCCAGGGCATCGGCGTCGACGATGGGGCATTGCCCGGGCTGCAGCGCATCGGATTCGTACGCTCGGTCCGCACGCCCCAGTTCGAGGGCGTCACGTTTCACGAAGTGCTCTGCAAGTCCGCTCTCAACAAGGTGCCCAACGCCGCCCACCTACCGTTCCAGTTCACCGTCAACGGCTATCGCGGCTGTAGCCATGCGTGCCGATATTGCTTCGCCAGACCCACTCACGAGTATCTCGACTTCGACAGCGGTGCCGACTTCGATACCCAGGTAGTCGTGAAGACCAACGTCGTCGAGGTGCTCCGCAGGGAGTTGGCGCGACGGTCTTGGAACCGCCAGACGGTTGCCCTCGGGACCAACACCGATCCGTACCAGCGTGGCGAGGGTCGCTACGCCCTGATGCCGGGAATCATTGGAGCACTTGCTGATTCGGGAACCCCATTCTCGATTCTCACCAAGGGCACGTTGTTGCGCCGTGACTTGGCGCTACTCGTCGACGCTGCCCAGACCGTTGATGTCAGCGTGGCAGTGTCGCTGGCGGTGGGTGACCCCGTCCTGCACGCGGATGTAGAGCCCGGCACACCTACGCCTCGTGCACGGCTCGAACTGATCCGGGCGATCAGTGAAGCGGGACTGGACTGTCACGTGATGATTGCCCCGGTGCTGCCCATGCTTACCGATTCAGTCGAGCACCTCGATGCGTTGTTGGGGCAGATCGCTGCGACGGGAGCCGACGGCGCGACGGTGTTTGGCCTGCATCTGCGTGGGTCGACGCGTGACTGGTTCATGGCCTGGCTCGAGCGCTCGCGACCGGAGTTGGTGCCGCAGTACCGGCAGTTGTATGGCCGCGGTGCCTATCTACCGGAAAGCTATCGCGATGCGCTGCGAAAGCGGGCGGCACCGTTGATCGCCAGGCACGGATTGGCGGGAGGCCAACGGTCCTTCCGCATGGCCTCTGCTCCGCCGGCGATCGCGGAAGCACCGCAACCGACTTTGTTCTGAGGTGGCTGTCGATGGCCGACGTTCGCAATCGAGGATTCGACCAGGTCGGAGCGCCAAGCCGCAACGGCGAGACGAGGACGTCGTGTTGGATGACAGTGATTTCTTCACAAGACTCGCTCGACGCCAAGGAATGGAGAGCAATCGATGACAGTCGTCTTGGTCCACGGAGTGCCGGAGACGGCTGCGGTGTGGGATCGCCTCGTCGAACAGTTGACCGATCTCGGCGAAACGGATGTCCGCAGGCTCTCCCCACCGGGATTCGGCGCACCCGTGCCAGACGGATTCGTGGCGACGATGGACGGCTACCGCGACTGGCTGATCGCCGAACTCGAAACGATCGGGCAGCCGATCGACCTCGTCGGGCACGATTGGGGTGGCGGCCATGTTCTCAACGTCGCGATGGTGCGACCCGACCTTATGCGCTCCTGGGTATCCGACATTCCGGGCGTCTTCGACCAGGAGTATGTGTGGCACGACCTTGCCCTGGCGTGGCAGACGCCCGACGTGGGTGAGGCGGCCGTCGCCGACTTCGCCTCGATGAGCGTGGCGGACCGCGCCGACTTTCTCATCGGCGCGGGGATGGAGGCTGCCACCGCGAGGCGTGTGTCCCCGGGGATCGATGAGGTGATGGGTCGATCGATCCTGACGCTGTACCGCTCGGCGGCGCAGCCTGTCATAGCCGAGGCGGCGCAGAACCTCGAAGCCGTTGCCGCCCGCCCTGGGCTCGCGCTGCTTCCCACCGAGGACTTCTTCGTCGGCACCGAGGAACAGAAGCAACGCGCAGCGGCGCGAACCGGCGCGCGCATCGAAGTCCTCGGCGGGTTGGGACACTGGTGGATGACGCAGAGTCCGGCGGCTGCCGCTCGATTGCTCGTCGATTTCTGGAAGCAACACCGATGATCGCCTCCGGCGCGCCGAAGTACAGGCCTAGCTGCGCCCGCGCTTGACCTGATTGAACGGCACCCCGCGGTCGGGGGCGTGTTCGCGGGGGAACCCGAGAATCCGCTCGCCGATGATGTTCCGGGCGATCTCGGTGGTTCCTCCGCCGAGCGAGGCGGCCTGTCTCGACAGGTAGAGGTCGCCATGGCCGAACAGCCCGTCACCGTCATCGACGACACCACCGGGCCCGGCGATCGCCAGCGCCGTATCGATCTCGAACTGGACGGTCTCGGCATGGGTGATGCGGATGATGGACCCGGCCGCGGGGGGCAGGGACCCGTCGAGTACCCCGTGATAAACGTAATCGACCAACTGTGCCTGCACGGCGCGGCGCACCAGTGCGCGGCCAGCCTGCTCGCGAACTCGCTCGTTGTGTGTCTGACCAGTTGCCGCGAGCAGCGCGACGTAATCGACGGGTTGGTCCGTCGCACCCTCCGCGCCTGTGCCGCTGGCGAACTCGGAGCCGCCGCCGACGGCGCGTCGTTCGTGGAACATCTGCCGTGACGCGACCGCCCAGCCGTCATTGACCGCCCCGACCACGGCGTCGTCGGAAAGTTCGAGGTCGTCGAAGAACTCCTCGCAGAATTCGTTGCCACCGTCCACCTGCATGATCCGGCGCATCGTGATGCCGGGGCTGTTGATCGGCACCAGGAACATCGTTAGACCCTCGTGCTTGGGCACGTCCCAGTCGGTGCGCGCCAGCAGCAATCCGTAGTCGGCAGCGAAGGCGCTGGTACTCCAGGTCTTGGCGCCGTTGACGATCCACTTGTCACCGCGGCGGTCGGCGCGCGTGATGACGCCCGCGAGGTCGGATCCACCGTTCGGCTCGGACAGCAGCTGAACCAAGACCTCGTCGCCTCGGATTGCCGCCGAGAGGCGATCCCGCTTCTGATCCTCGCTGCCGGTGTCGAGGATGGTCGCCGCGCAGATCGTGAACGTCGGCGTGTTGAGGATGATCGGCAATTCGTAGCCGCGTGATACGCCGTCGAACGCCCGCTGGTAGGCGATCGGCAGGCCCAGCCCGCCGTACTCCCGGGGGAAGCAGATTCCGGCGAATCCGCCCTCGTAGAGCATCTTCTGCAGCTCACGCGCACGCGCCCAGGGGGCGTCGGCGCCGCGATCGCAACTCGGCGGGTTGGCCGTATCGATGCGTGGCATGTTCTCGGCGAGCCAGACCCGTGCCCGTTCCGCGAACTCTGCGACCGACTCGGATGTCACGGTCGTTGGCGACGTGGTTTCGGTCATCCTGCAGACTCCAGCTGCTCGGTGAGCGCGTACACGCGCAGATTGTGGTCCTCGGGTGTGCCGAACATGGAGCGGTACAACGTGACTCGGCGAAGGTAGAGGTGAAGGTCGTGCTCCCAGGTGACCCCGATGCCGCCGTGCATCTGCACGCACAGTTGCAGCATGCCGGGGGCGTGCTCTCCGAGGTAGCTCTTGGCGACGCTCACCGCCATATCGGCGTCACGGGCGCGCGCACCAGCCGCAGCGATCGCGGCACGGGTGGTGGCGCGCGACGCTTCGAGCCAGATCTTCATATCCGCGTACTTGTGCTTGAGAGCCTGGTAAGACGCCAGCGGGCGACCGAATGAGTACCGGTCCAGCGCCCACTGAACGGTGAAACCGAACACTGCGTCGAGAATGCCGACCACCTCGGCGCACTGCAAGACCTGGGCGATCTGACTCTGCCGTGCGAGCAGCGCGGGTGTCTGGTCCGCGGAGCCGACGACGGCGTTCGCCCCTACCTGCACGGCGTCGAAGGTAACTCGGGCGTAACGCTTTACGAGGTCGATGGATTTCTGCGGCGTGATGGTCACTCCGGCCGCATCGGCGGGGACCAGGAACTGTCTGACCGCTCCGTTCAGCTCGGCTACGACGAGGAACAATCCGCTCTCCGCGCCTGCCTCGACGCGGTCCTTCGTGCCATCGATGCGGAATCCCGAGTCGCTCCGGGTGGCCATCACCGAGGTGACCCCGGGTGCCCAGGCTCCACCGGTTTCATAGACGGCCCATGAGGCGATGAGCGCACCGGATACCAGCGATTCGATTGTGTCGGAATGGTTTTCGGCGTCGTCGGCGTCCACCAAGCCGGCCAACACCGTGTTCACCGGGTGAAGCGGTCCGGGTGCCACTGTGGTGCCGATCTGCTCGGCAACCAATGCGAGGTCGGCGACTCCATCGCCGGAAACACTGCCGCCGCCGAGTTCCTCCGGTACCAGCATACTGGCCCAGCCGAGCTCGGCGGCGCGTTGCCACCACGCCCCGTCGAAAGACGTTCCGGAACTGTGTAACTCGCGCACTCGGGCGAGCGAGGCCTCCTTGTCCAGGAAGGCCCGCGCGGTCGAGGCGAAGAGCAGCCGTTCGGGGGACGCGACTTCAGTCATGCGCGAGTGACTCCGCTGCTGGGTTTGGAGATCGGCGGTCAGGCGAGGACGAGGGCGGGCACGTCCGGCTTGTGCACGATCTCGTTGGGAACCTTGAAGAGATCGACCATGTTGCCGCCCATCACCTTTCGAACGCCATCTTCGTCGAGGCCGTGTGCTTCGAGGTCGCTCACCAGGTTGATCGGGTCGGCCAGGCCCTCCGGATGGGGCCAGTCCGAGCCGAAGATGATGCGGTCGATGCCGCACAGGTCGGCCATCTTCTTGAAGTCGTCCTCCCAGAACGGCGCAACGTACACGGCGCGCTGGAACGCTTGGATCGGATCCTCGGGGAACGAGTCGGGCATCTTCTTGAAGACGTCCTTGAATTGGTAGAACAGGTAGGGCACCCAGGATGCGCCGTTCTCGACCGACAGGATGCGCAGATCCGGGTTGCGGGTCAACGCGCCGTGGCAGACCAGTGCGGCCATCGTGTCCTCGATCGGACGCTTGCCCATGGCGACCATCCGGAACGAGGTGGGCGCGAACGGCTTGAATTCGTCGCCGGGCTCCCAGTCGTTGAGGTACGACGAGTAACCACTGTCGGAGGCGTGCATGGAGACCGGGATGCCGGCCTTGACGCAGGCCTGCCAGAACGGGTCGAACTCGGGCATCCCCATGGAGCGGCTGCCCCGGTAGCCAGGGACCGGCGCTGGACGCACCAGAACGGTCTTGGCGCCACGTTCCACACACCACTCGAGCTCTTCGAGCGCGCGGTCGACGTTGCCCAGGTTGATGACGGGCGTGGAGAAGATGCGATCTTCGTAGTTGAACTGCCAGGTTTCGTACATCCACTGGTTCAGCGCGTGAACGATGTCGAGGATCAGGTCCGGATCATCCTTCAGGCGCTCCTCGACGAGGCTGGCCAGCGTCGGGAACATCAGGGTGTAGTCCAGGCCCAACGCGTCGAGCACCTCGAGGCGTGCCGCGGGGTTGCGGAATGCGGGAATGGCCTTCATCGGCTTGCCCATCACCTCGCGGTAGGTCTTGCCGCCGCTGCCGTGGCGGAAGTAGTCCTCCTGCGCGCCGGGCTTTGCGACGACCTCGAAGGTCGGGTTGGGGATGTAGTCGCTGACCACGTTGCGCACCATGATCTTGGTGCGACCGCGAACGTCGATGTAGTCGATGACGCCCTTGCGGTGATCCGGCAGGAACTGCGTCAGCGCTTCCTTGGGCTCGTAGAAGTGGTTGTCGGCGTCGAACACGGGATAGGACAGGGTGCGCGAAGGCATATCCGTCTCCTAGAAGTCTGGTATGTCGGAAGTGGTAATGACGTTACCATTTTGGTGACGACGAGTGGACCAGGATGCATCGATCGGGAAACGTGCAGTTCAGGGCGGTGTGATCAGGGTGCGAGCGCCCGGAGGCAGAACTCGTAGATGTGGCGGCCCTCAAGCGGTGCGTCGTTGAGTTCTGCCCCGAGAACCCGGAGGCGCATCGCGCCCAGCGCAGACTGCATGATCAGCGTGGCAGTGGGGTCGACGTCGAGACGGGGGTCGAACGTGCCCTCCGACTTGCCGCGCTCGATGATGTCCTTGATCAGGACGTTCACCGGTGAGAGCACCCTGGCGTAGTCACGCGGCATCGTCTCGGCCAGGTGGTCGTTGTAGAACGTCAGTCCGCGGTTGATGCTGTCCTGAGTGGTCGACGCGGCCGGTGCGCTGATCTTGTCGATCAGCAATCGCAACGCCTCTGGCGCAGGTACCTCGTCGGTCTCCGCCCGCCAACGCAGCGTGGATTCGCTCATGATCCTGTCGACCAACGCCAGGAGGAGCTCATCCTTGGTGGAGAAGTGCTGGTAGAAGGATCGCAGCGAAGTCTTGGACCGCTCGACCACCTCGAGCACCGTGAAGTCGGTCCGCCCGGTCTCGCCAAGGATGGCCAACGCCGACCGCATGAACCTGCTGGCCCGGGATTCCTCGTCAGCCTGGGTTGTGCCGGCTGCGTCCGGTGACGGCCCCTCAGTCGCCTTCGCCACGAGAATGACGTTACCGTTTCAGTAGAAGCAGCGGTGAGCTTGCCGCTAAGGTAACGCACCGATGGCCGAATGGTTTCTCTTCCTGCCCCAGGTGCGACTGGGGATTCCCGACATCGTCGCGCGTGCGCGCGCGGCCGAAACCGCAGGCTTCGACGGCATCGCGCTGATCGACCACCTCGAGCCACCTGGCGCCTCCCACCAGGGAATCTGGGAGGCGATGACCCTGGCGACCTGGGTGGCCGCACAGACCGAGCGGCTGAGCATCGGTCACCTGGTGCTGTGCGATGCGTTTCGGCACCCGGCGGTCCTGGCCAAGGAGGCGGTCACGCTGGCAGCGGCTTCGGGGAACCGTTTCGAGCTCGGCCTCGGATGGGGTTCGTGGCCTCGGGAATTCGACAGGTTCGGTCTGGCCGATGGTGACGACCCGCCTGCCCGCGTCGCGCGCCTGGACCGCACACTCGGGCTGATCCGCCAGTACTGGGGTGAGGCGGACACCGATGGGGTGATCCAGGAACCACGGCCAGAACGACGAATTCCCCTGGTGCTCGGTGGCACCGGTAAGAAGACGATGGACCTGGTACGTCGGCACGCCGACTGGTGGAACGTCCCGTCGCATCAACTCGACCGGCTGCCCGAACTGCTGCCGACGGTGGGCGACGTCCGGGTATCCGTTCAGCAGATGGTCGGCTTCATCGCCGCCGGCACGGACCGTGAGGAGGTCACGGCGGCCAGCACGCGTCGTTTCGGGCACCTGGGCACGGGTCTGGTCTGTGGCGACGCCCAAGAACTGAGTCGGCACTTCGCCGGATTGACGGCCCAAGGCGTCGAGCGCTTCTACGTGTGGTTCGCCGATTTCGCCCAACCCACCACGCTCGCCGCGTTCGCCGAGAACGTCATCGCATGTCACACATAGCAATTCAATCTGAGAGGGTACTTCGTGTCGATTGATTCTGATCAGGCCGAGTGGACGGTCGAGGGGCTGCTCGACCTGTTCGACGTGCAGCCCGACGGCACGGACCGTTTCGTCGGTCAGACGGGCATCGTCGGCGCCGACGAACGTCAGGTGGTGGAGGGCACCCAGGTGATGGCCCAGGCGATCGTCGCGGCAGGCAAGCGGTTTCCGGAGAAGTCGGTGCGGTCGGCCTACGCGGTGTTCGCCCGCGCCGTCGTCGTCGGGCCGCCCGTGGAGTTGACCGTCGACGTGGTGGCCGAGGGGCGCACCACGGCGACCGCGGTGGTCTCGGCATCACAGAACGGCAAGCGCTGCATAACTGTCACCGTGCTGGCCGACGTGCCGTCGGCGGACGTCATCCGTCACCACCTGCCCAAGCCTGACGTCGCCGCACCGGCCGATTCCCACGTCTCGGAGATGCCCATGGCCGGGCGCCAGCTGCGGCTCGTCGACGTCCTGGACGTCAACAGTCCAGACGAGGTCGGACCGCCCGAACTGCACGCGTGGTTGCACTACGACCCGATCCCCACCCGCGACGAGTTGGCCAAGGCCCTGATGGCGTATTTCACCGGTCACCTTGGCATCTCGACGACGATGCGTGCGCACGAAGGAATCGGGACCGCGCAGGCCCACCTCACGGTGTCGACCGCGCCGATGACCGTCTCGGTGAGCTTTCACGAGCCGTTCACCTGGGACGGGTGGATCCTCTATACCCACGAGAGCACTCAGGTGGGTGCCGGGATGTCCTACGTTCGCGGCGCGGTGCACACCGAAGCGGGCGAGTTGCTTGCGTCGTTCGCCCAGGACGCGCTGATTCGCCCACTGCGGACCACCGATACGTCGATCGCCGCGGAGTCCCGGCTCTAGATCTTCAGATATCCCTTGTCGGCGGGGATCTGAGCCGCGGTCACCAGC
Source organism: Mycolicibacterium hodleri (assembly GCF_006439015.1). Lineage (GTDB taxonomy): Bacteria > Actinomycetota > Actinomycetes > Mycobacteriales > Mycobacteriaceae > Mycobacterium > Mycobacterium hodleri_A. Next base: position 124,835 of record NZ_RCZG01000011.1, read on the forward strand.
GACGACCCGTCGCCCGCTAGCCAGACCACGATGTCGAAGATGAGGTTCGGCGCAGCCAGCGAGTCGGTCGGCAGCGCACCGGGGGAGTAGCTGTGGATGAAGTTCGGATGGGGCGGCGAACATCTCGTACATCGAGACGTCGTTGCCCATGGGTGTGTCAGTGCCGTAGGGGTGTTCTGAGTTTGACGCGAATCCCGAACTCGCCCAACTCGACTGCCAACATGCTCAATGGTCGCTAGTCGGCGGTGACATCCCAGGCATGGTGGACGATGTCATGCACGTGGTACAGCGCGATCGACTTGACGGTGAATTCGCTTCCGTTGCTCCGCAATCCACGCCGCGACCACGCGTCAGCCGGGACGGACTCGTAGGTGTCGGCGACGTCAGAGGCTGCCCGACGCAGTTCGTCCGCGACGGTGCCGGGCGGCTGGGTCGCGTAGTTCGCACTGAGGGCGGTTTCATCCTGATCCCAGTTTGGGAAGTGGGGATCGTCCTGTTCGAGCATCAACCGGACGCGGTGGTCGAAGATCCGATGCACGTCGCGAACGTGACAGCCGTACTCGAGGATCGACCACACGCCCGGCGCCGGGCGCGCGGTGACCGAGTTCCCCGCCAGTCTGGTGACCCAGTCGTCGGCGTCGCGTCGAATGTGCGCGGCCACGTCCGTGTGGCGCCACGCGGTGGCGTCGAATCCGCAGTGCGGGCAGGGCTCGGCGAGAACCCACGTCCAGTCCTTGGTGTCCGGTTCGATGGTGTCCGGTTCGATCGCGGCGTCGGAGCCGTCGGATCCGGACGTCATTACTCGTGCAGGTCCTGCGCGGAGAACGTGTCGCACTGGCTGGGGTCACCGGTGCGGTAGCCCTCGGTGAACCAGTACTGGCGCGCGGCGGACGAGCCGTGGGTCCATGACTCCGGATTCACCCGTCCCGACGACGACTGCTGGATGCGGTCATCGCCGACTGATGAGGCCGCGGACAGGGCGTCCTGAATGTCCTTGTCGGTCAATGGTTCCAGGAAAGTCACGTCGGTGCCCTCCTGCTTGGTGATCGCCGCGTAATGTGCCCACACCCCGCCATAGCAATCCGCCTGGAGTTCGGTGCGGACGGAGTTTCCCTCGGCGCCGCCCGGCCCCTGCTGGGCACGGCCAAGCGTGCCCTGAAGGTCCTGCACGTGATGGCCGAACTCGTGCGCGACGACGTACTCCTGAGCCAACGGGCCACCGCTGGAACCGAATTGGTCGACGAGCACTTGGAAGAACGACGTGTCGAAGTACGCGGTCTTGTCACCCGGGCAATAGAAGGGGCCGACGTCGGTGGTCGCCGGGCCACAGGCGGTCTGGACCTGGTTGCTGAAGAGCCGAATCTTGGGGCGCGTGTAGCCCTGCATCAATTGCGACCACACCCCGTCGACCGAGTTGCCCGTGGCGATGATTCGGCATCCGAGGATGTCGTTGGCGTCCTTGCCGGTCTTGCACTGGCTTACGTCGAAGCCCGAGGAGTCGGCGCCCTGCGAGTCGTACTGGCCAGCGCCCCCCTGTGGCAGCACGGTCCCCGGATCGACGCCGAGGAACAACGCGACCACGACGATCAGTAGCCCGCCGATGCCACCGCCTACGGCGATGCCCCGGCCGCCACCGCCACCGCCACCGCCACCGCTGGACGAGGTCGTGCTCGTGTCGATCCGCATACCTTCGTTGAAGGTCATCAATCGCCCCGTTCGTCGACACCGCCGATGGCTCTGCGCCAGCCGGGTTCAGCTTTCCACACTACGATTCGTGCGGTGGCCGGCCAGCGCGAAACCGTGGAAGATCCGACCATCGCGCACACCGCGTACGGGGCGCTGCGAGGCGCCGTCGAGGGTGGGGTGAACGTCTGGCGGGGGATCGCGTACGCCGAGCAACCGCTCGGTGAACGGCGCTTCCTGGCGCCGACCCCGCCGGCGTCGTGGAGCGGGGTGCGCGAGGCCGTCGAACACGGACCGCTGCCACCTCAGGGCAGGTCCTTCGTCGGTGGTGGTCGCGACGATCCCAAGATGCGCGACGAAGCGTGCCTGACGCTGACCGTGTGGTCGCCGGATACTGACGCGGCACTACCGGTGATGGTGTGGATACCTGGCGGAGCCTTCGTCTACGGGGCCGGTCAGCTGCAGCTCTACAACGGCAGCAAGCTGGCCGCGAACGGCGACGTCGTCGTCGTCAACGTGACCTATCGGCTGGGAGTCTTCGGCGGCTTCGAACTCGGCGATCTCGGCACGGGCTTCGACGACAACCTCGCCCTGCGCGACCAGGTTGCGGCCCTGCAGTGGGTGCGCGACAACATCCGCGCCTTCGGCGGCGACCCCGACCACGTCACCGTGTTCGGCGAATCAGCCGGCGCCACCTCGGTGTTGGCGTTGTTGGCCAGTCCGCTCGGCACGGGGTTGTTCAGTCGTGCGATCGCACAGAGCCCCGCGCTTCCGCTGATCGCCGCCCGGGAGACGCGCGCGCGGCAGGCCCGCACGTTCGTCGAGCGGCTGGGCGTCGCCGTCGAAGAACTGAAGTTCCTGCCGCAGCGTCGGCTTCGACGGGCGGCGGGGCAGCTTCAGGGTGAGAGCGCAGCGGACACGCCAACGCTCGCCTACGGATTGACCTACGGCGTCGACTCACTTCCAATGCATCCGATCGACGCCGCGCGAGACGGAGCGGTGTCGCCGATCCCGTTGATCGTCGGTACCAACAGCCACGAGGCATCGATGTTCGCGTGGGGCAAGCCGCCGATGTTGCCGACCACGCAGCCAACCGTCGATGCATACTTCGCCCGCACGGCGCCCGAGGCAAAGGTCCGCGTGCTGGCCGCGTATCCGAACTATCCGCGACGCAGCGCGCTCATCGCCTTCGGTTCCGACACGATGTTCGGCGCTCCGACGTGGGCGTTCGCCGACGCCTACTCGGCGCATGCACCCACCTACGTCTACCGCTTCGACCACGCCGCGTGGAGCCTGCGACTGCTTGGCCTCGGCGCCACTCACGGCAGTGAGATCGTCCACGTCCAACACAGCTACGGCTCCTACTTGGGCCGCAAGGTTCACCCGTTGGGCAGACGGGTGCAACCGTCCGTCGGCAGGCGCATGCAGAGGACCTGGCTGAACTTCGCGACGGAGGGCCTTGGTGAGGACTGGCCGCAGTACGACGCCGCGACGCGCCGCACGCGGGTGATCAGATCGACACGCGACGACACCGTCGCGGACCCCGACGGTGTCAGGCGTTCGGCGTGGGAGGGGCTGTACTGAACCGCTGCCGGGAGTAGCGATCGAGGTTGTGCGCAATCGCTGGAACAGCCACGACATCACCGGCCTGCCGACCTCCATGCCGAGCCTGCTTGGGATCCCCGCCGGTTTCATGGCCATTACCCAGGTCAGATGGCAGCCCTCGGTCGTCTCGACCACCCGGTAGTCCTCGGCGAAGGCCGCGATGGCATTGGAGGTGCTCTCGTTGAATCGGAAGGCCATGTGCGAGTACGGCTCCCAGGCAAGGAACTCCTCGTCACCGGTGATGCCGCCGCGCATGTTCACCGTGCGTGTCGTGCCGACGCCGCGCGGCTCGGGGCTCGTCCACGTCACCCCGGTGATCACCGTCGCCCAGTGCGGCCACGACTCTGCGTCGCCGAGCACCTCGAAGAGTTGCTCGGGTGTGATGATCAGGTCGACGGTGCTGACGAACCGGAACGGCGCATGCGCGACGAAGCCCAGGTCAACGCGTTCGCGAGGGTAGCGCTTGCTCATGGGCAGACACTTTAAGGCCAGGTGTCTACTCGCTGGGCTACCCGGGTCCGTCGCTCGCGGCGGCGAGTAGCGGCACCACCAGATCGCTGATCGGGGTGGGCAGCCCGTGCTCGGCGCCCTTGCGGGCGACGACACCGTTGCGGACGTCCCATTCGAGTGGTCTGCCCTGCTCGCGGTCGGTCAGGATCGACGTCGTCAGGTCTTCGGGCACGCCGGTGAACATGTTGACGATGTCGTCGATCACGCCATCGTCGAGGCGCGCACCCTCGGCGCGCGCCACGGCCAGGCATTCGGCGAGATAGGCGCGGCCCAGGACTGCGACGTCGTCGCGGCGGAACATTCCCGCGCGACGGCCCGTGAGGACCTGGAGCCCCGCCACGGCGTTGGTCATCAGCTTGCGCCACGCGTCTTCGACGAAATCGGGGCTGCACTCCACCGTCATCGACGGTCCACCCAACAGCTCGGCGAGGCGGCGGGCGGCGTCGTCGTCGGGCAGCACCAGACGCACCGGGGTTCGCAGCCGCACCCAGCCCTCCGGCTGCGTCTGCGCCGAGAACCACACCGCGCACGGCACCACGGTCGATGTGGGGCATAACGGGCCAACGCGATCGGTCTGTTCGACGCCGTTCTGCAGGACGCACACCAGGGTCGTCTCGTCGCACAGCCGGTCGAGCCAGGCTGCCGCGTCCGCGTTCTGGGTGTCCTTGACCGCGAGGAGAACGATGGCGACCGGGCCCTCGATGGTCGCGGGATCGGTCCGCACCGGGTTGGGCAGCACGATCGGCTCTCCGTCGAGGATGTCGGGGTCCGGTCTGACCTCGACGGCGTCGCGCGGTGTGTGCCCACAGACGAGGACTCGATGACCCGCCTGATGCATGAGTGCCGCGACGGTCGAGCCGATGGCGCCGGGGCCGACGACCGCGATGGAGGTGCTCGGGACACGGTCTTCGCGCGAGCGCTCATCCACCACACCAAGGTAGTGCCCGAAACCCCACCACTACACTGTGGCAGTCCTCTTCACGGCCATTCGCAGGGAGTTTTCGTGTTGCGCAGTCATGCCGCCGGTTCGTTGCGGTCCACCGACGCTGGCCAGACGGTGACCTTGGCCGGTTGGGTGGCGCGCCGGCGCGACCACGGCGGTGTCATCTTCATCGACCTGCGGGATTCTTCCGGCGCTGGGAGTGCCCCCGCTGGCGGGGGAGAGCGAAGCGACCCGGGGAGTTGGCAGGGCGTCAGCCAGGTGGTGTTCCGCGACGCCGACGTCCTCGCGCAGGCGCACCGGTTGCGGGCCGAGTTCTGCGTGACGGTCACGGGCGTCGTCGAGACGCGGCCGGAGGGCAACGCCAACTCCGACATTCCCACCGGCGACATCGAGGTCAATGCGACCTCGCTGACCGTGCTGAGCGAGAGCGCACCGCTGCCGTTCCAACTCGACGACACGGCCGGCGAGGAAGCCCGGCTCAAGTACCGCTACCTAGACCTGCGTCGCGAAGGCCCGGGCAACGCAATTCGATTGCGCTCCAAGGTGAACGCCGCCGCCCGCGCGGTACTGGCCGGCCACGACTTCATCGAGATCGAGACGCCGACGTTGACCAGGTCCACCCCAGAGGGGGCGCGCGACTTCCTGGTGCCAGCCCGGCTGCAACCCGGCTCGTTCTACGCGCTGCCGCAGAGCCCGCAGCTGTTCAAGCAACTGCTGATGGTGGCAGGCATGGAGCGCTACTACCAGATCGCGCGCTGCTACCGCGACGAAGACTTCCGGGCAGATCGTCAGCCCGAGTTCACCCAGCTGGACATGGAGATGAGCTTCGTCGACGCCGACGACGTGATCGCGGTGTCCGAGGAGGTCCTCAAGGCGCTGTGGTCACTCATCGGATACGAGTTGCCGACGCCCATCCCGCGCATCACCTACGCCGATGCCATGCGGCGATTCGGGTCCGACAAGCCAGACCTGCGCTTCGGCCTTGAACTCGTCGACTGCACGGAGTACTTCTCCGACACCACCTTTCGGGTCTTCCAGGCGCCGCACGTCGGCGCCGTCGTCATGCCGGGTGGCGCATCGCAGCCGCGGCGGACCCTCGACGGCTGGCAGGAGTTCGCCAAGCAACGCGGCCACAAGGGCCTGGCCTACGTGCTCCTCGCCGAAGACGGCACGCTCGGCGGCCCGGTCGCCAAGAACCTGACCGATGCTGAGCGCGACGGCCTGGCCGCCCATGTCGGAGCAAGCCCGGGGGACTGCATCTTCTTCGCGGCCGGGCCGGTGAAATCGGCACGCGCATTACTCGGGGCGACGCGGATCGAGATCGCCAAGCGGCTCGACATGATCGATCCGGACGCGTGGGCCTTCACCTGGGTGGTCGATTGGCCGTTGTTCGAGGCAGCCGACGAGGCCACCGCATCCGGTGACGTCGCGGTCGGATCGGGCGCATGGACGGCCGTGCATCACGCCTTCACCTCACCCAAGCCGGAGTCCGAGGCGACGTTCGACACCGAACCCGGCACCGCGCTGGCCAACGCCTACGACATCGTCTGCAACGGAAACGAAATCGGCGGAGGCTCGATCCGCATCCATCGTCGCGACGTTCAGGAGCGAGTCTTCGCAATGATGGGCATCGACCATGCCGAAGCGCAGGACAAGTTCGGTTTCCTGTTGGACGCCTTTACCTTCGGCGCGCCGCCGCATGGCGGTATCGCATTCGGATGGGACCGCATCACCGCTCTGTTGGCGGGTTTGGACTCCATCCGAGAGGTGATCGCGTTCCCGAAGTCCGGCGGCGGGGTCGATCCATTGACCGATGCGCCGTCGCCGATCACCGCCCAACAGCGCAAGGAATCAGGAATAGATGGCAAGCCCAAGGTCTTGACTGGGTCATGACGGAAATCGACAAGAGGAAACTCGTGGCCGACACCAACGCGCTGGACGACTTCAACCGCGGCGTCGTAGAGGAGTTCCGCGCCAACGGCGGCAAGGTCGGCGGCCCCTTCGAGGGCGGGACACTTCTCTTGCTCCACACCACCGGCGCCAAGTCGGGAACGCCGCGATTGTCGCCGCTGGCATATCTCACCTTCGAAGGAAGGATGTTCATCGTCGGGTCCTACGCGGGCGCCCCGAAACATCCGGCCTGGGTGCACAACCTGCGCGCCGATCCGCGCGCACACATCGAGGTCGGCACGGAGGCCTACGACGTAAGCGTGCGCGAACTGCCGGACGCCGAACGTGACGCGATGTACCCGAAGATCACCGAGATCGCGCCGGTGTTCGCCGATTACCAGGCCAACACCACGCGGTCGATCCCGCTCTTCGAGCTGACCCGGGCCTGAACCCTCGCATCGCAAACTCGGCGCGTGAATCCGCGCCCAGTGCGGACCCGCGCACCGAAATCTCCTGGGTTGTTGGCTAAGTGCGTCCGGGCGTACCCGGCCCACCCACCGGCCCGGTGTTCTCACCCGGCATGGCCTTGCCGGTCGGGGGAGAAGGCGTAGCCACGGTCGTCTGGCTGGCCGAGTTACCACCGCTGATGGTCTGGCTCGGGCCGGGCGAATCGCTTCCCGTAGTGGGTGCGTTGCTGGCAGGTGCCTCACCGGAGCCCGTCGGGGCGACCGAGGTGCTGGGGCTGACAGATGGCGGCGATGTGGTTGCGGGAGCGGGCACCGCGGCCGACGTCGTCGGGGTAGCCGAGGTGGTGCTGCTACCGGGCGCAGCGCTTTCGTCGTCACTGCTGCAGCCGGACATCAAGGCGATCGCGACCGCTGCGGACGAAAGGGTCAGTGCCGTAGTGCGCACTGCGCGAGTTGAATTCTTCACTGCGCCAGGATGTCCCGGAAGGTACCCGGGCAAACTGCCGCCACGGCCACGTCACCAACACGTCAGCACCGACGCATCACCGCCATCGCGGTCTCGGCGCGAAGACGATCGCCGTGCAACCGTAGACGCGCCGAAGCCGCTCGGTGGGGTGTCGTCAGAGGCGCTCGATGATGGTGGCGTTGGCCATGCCGCCGCCCTCGCACATCGTCTGCAGGGCGAATCGTCCGTCTCGCTGTTCTAGCGCATTGACCATCGTCGTCATGATGCGAGCACCACTGGCGCCCAGCGGATGTCCGATCGCGATGGCGCCACCGTTGACGTTGGTCTTCGTCAGGTCGGCTCCGATATCGCGGGCCCATGCAGGTACGTTTGGTAGGGTGCATAGCGTAAACTGGACGCCATGGACGCGATGCAGGCTGTCATTTACACCCGGGTCTCCAATGACCGCTCCGGCCAGGGGCGCAGTGTTGAGGACCAAGAGGGGGAGTGCCGCGCCGAATGTGAACGTAAAGGCTGGCCCGTTCGGGAAGTTTTCTGCGACAACGATATTGGCGCGTCGCGTCATTCGGGTAAGCGTCGTCCCGCTTGGGAGGAACTGAAGGCCAATATCCGCGCAGGGGACATCGTCGTCATGTGGGAGGCGTCCCGGGGCGGCCGTGATCTGGGGGAGCACGTCCTCTTTCGCGACCGCTGCGCCGAGCTGGGTGTCCCTGTGTCCTACGGCGGCAAACAGCTGGACATGGCTGAGGGCGAGGACCGTTTCCAAGGTGCTCTGGACGCAATTCTGGCAGAACGGGAAGCTGAGGTGCTGCGTGGGCGGGTACTGCGCGGTAAGCGCTCGTCGGCTAGCAAGGGCAAGCCCTACGGCCGCGCCCCTTGGGGGTTACGCCGCGCCGATACAGCCGAACTGAAGTGGGAACCGGACCCTGACGAGGCACCCCGGCTGCGCGAGGCCATGGATCGCGTTCTAGACGGCAAGTCGCTGCGCAGTGTCCTGCTGTGGCTGCGGGCAACTGGCCGCGCACCAACGGACGTCACCGGACTACGGCGCGGACTGTGCAATCCCGCTGTTGCAGGGTTGCGGGTCCACCAGGCCCGTGCGGGGAAGGTCGAGACGTTCAAAGCGGACTGGGACCCCATCGTCACACCCGACGAACAGGCGCGGGTGAGGGCGCAGGCGAAGCGCAACCCCGAACCACGCGGCAGGGAACCCGTTCACCTCCTGTCGGGAATCGCAAAATGCGGTGTCTGCGATGCCGGTCTTCAGCACAAGCGCCGGGAGGGCAGGAGGGATTCCTACCGCTGCCCCCATGGGCACATAATGCGTGATGTCGTCCTAGTGGACGGGGTGGCCCTGGCTGAGTTGGTGAAGGACTTCGCCAAGGATGACCTACCCGCCGAGGATGCCAAGGCCCTTGCCGCGAAGGCGAAGATCACCCGCATAGAACAGCAGATCGAAGAGGCCGAGGAACAGGTCGTCAATGACGAGATGACCGCCGCCGCGTTCGCCCGCATCGAGCAACGTCTACTGGCGAAGATCGCGGAACTTCAGCCGCTCACCGTCCAGGCGATCCCCGATCCTTACGAGTACGTGAAGATAAGCGCTGAGGAATTCCTCGCGGCGTCGGTGCCGGAACGGCGGGCGATGATGCGCGCCAGGGTGTCGGTTGTGGTGAACCCGGTTCCGGCTGGTCGCCGCGCACTGCCTGAGGACACGGTGGTTACTCCCCGTCGCTGACGACACGCCCGAAACATTCCGGGGTGTGGCATATAGCCGCTGGTGGAAGGCCCGCAGAAACCCATACGGTGTATGGGTACGTCTGGTCGCACATCGTTTCTAGGGTTGATGCATGAAGACGACACCCTCAGAGCGCCGGTTGTGCGCCAACACCACGGCATGGGGAGCGCGCATGACCGTGGACACCTTGGTTGACGCTGTGATCGTAAGAACCGCTGATGAGTGGGCGGGTGTCATCCGCGCAGACCTCACACAAGCTGTTGAGGGCATCGTGTCGGCGGGCCGGAATCTGATCCGCGCCAAAGCTGATGTGGCCCATGGCGAGTGGCTGCCAATGCTGGCCGACATTGGTATCAGTCAGTCGCACGCCAGCCACCTAATGCAGATCGGCGCGAACCCAGCACTCTCAGATCAGTGCAACAGCACTAGTTTGCCGATGGCCGCCAGGGCGCTCTACGAACTCTCCCGCCTTGACCCCGTGGTCATTGAAGAGGGCATCTCTAACGGCGACATCACTCCGTCGACAACGATTCGGGATGCCCGGGAGTTCGCACGGGGACAACTGTCGATCAGCCGCAAGGTTGACGACGTGCGGGTTACCGGCATCCATCCGTACGCCGCCATATTCCCTATGCTGCCCGCTGACGAAATGCTTGCCTTTGTAAGGTCGGTTCGCAGGTGGGGACTACTAATGCCGATTGTCCTAACGCCGGATGGCCTGATCCTGGACGGCAAGATCAGGTATGAGGCTTGCCAGTTGACCGGGGTACAACCGATTTTCATCACGTATGACGGTGACGATCTTTTCGAGTACGTCTTAGCCGCCAACGTCTATCGGGATCATCGGTACCGGGATTATCCGGAGAGCACCCTTGCGGAGCTTGAACAGTAGGTACGACCCTCGGCGAGTTGCGCAGGCTTGTCCGCCGCAACAGCTTAATTCTCAGCATCAAAAAACCGCCCCGAAGGTCATCGGACCCGGGAGCAGGTTTTAGGCCGTCCACGTCCTACCGAATTGGGCGCAATCGCTATTGAAGTCGAATTGAATCGAACGGAATAAATTGAATGGCTAGAAACCCTTGGACTCGTCACTATCAGTCGGCATGGGATAACCGCGTAGCAAATCACAAGATTCCGCTGTGGTTGCGTGTCAGCTGCCTAGCATATGGTCGCCATGAGGCGAATGGGCATGCGAGTTTCGGGCGCGGCGAATTGACGTGGATTCTCGGAACCCCGCCGAATGACGGTCAAGTGTTCAAGCGGGCGGCCTCCGCGCACGTCGGCGTTGCCATCGCTACTGCCGTGAGGCATGGGTGGCTGGCGGAAGGATCATGCTCGGAATGTCTCATCGTCCCATCACATGCGATTCAAGGGCCGCATGGGAATCCGGCCAAGCCGTGCGCCGTCCATGACGCCCGTAGGGCCAAGCGGACCGCCAAGGCCAAGGCCAGTTCGGTGGTCGGAGAAGTCGCGTAAGAACAGAGTCAAGAGCGCAGGATGATAAGCGCAGGTCAGAGGCTTTCGCATTGTATCTCAGATACAACGTGATTGTATCTGAGATTAGCTTTTACTCGCACAAATCGCGAAATGTTGTATCTCAGATACAACCACTACAGCAAATGATCATGGAGAAACAGTAATGCCAATCTATCACGGGAAGCCCGCGTGAGTACGTTCCCCACGGAGCTGGTCGACTTCGGCCAAAATTGGGATGTCCTCGCCCCGGACCCGTGCGCCGACGATTCCGAGGTCGTCGGCGACGAACCCCCCTACAACCCCGAGCGCCCCGTCCTCCAGAACGGCGAAATGTGGCTCGGGGAGGATGACGGCGACTTCCTCTACCTCGGCGGCAAGCGGATGAAGAAGCCGCAGCCGGGCGCTCCCGTGTCGTGTGCTTGTGGCTGGCCCCTACCCATCCGTTGGTCGTGGGGTGAGTGCGAGTTCGGTGTCACGGCATGGCGGTCGATTCATCCAGAGATGGAAGCCGTGCTCGATGACTACCCAATGTTGTACCGGGTAGCGCCGTGGTTGTGGACGTTCTGCCGGTGCAACGGCTGCGCAGATCGCACGCGCGGCAGGGGCCGTCCGCACAAGTACTGCGGCCCCCGTTGTGAAGCCGTGGCCGACAATGCGCGCGACCGTGAGGACCGGCTTGCCAACGGAGCGACACCACGGAACAGAACTGTGATGAAGCTCACAGCATAAAGTGGTTGACAAATCGCCTCTTACGGGGGTGTAAATCCCTTATAGGTAGAGGGCAGAGTACTTCGCCATTTTTTTGAGCCTTTCCGCTCAACGTATCGACACACTACGAAGGGGTTAACGCCCATGGCCTGTTGCGGCCGTGGTCACGAAATCCGTGGCCCACAAGATCGACTCTCAGACGGCTACACCTGCCGCTACTGCCACCGGGAGAATCAGACCCGGTACAACCATAGGCGCAAGGCCGCCGTCGAACTGTTGCACGCCGCCGAGGGACGCGGGATGACCGTCGCGGATGCCCTGGCGCTGATTCGGCACGCGCCCGTCCGGACGATTCAAGATTGCGCCGTCCACCCCCGTCTGGCGGACGCGTGAGACAACAATGCGCACTGTGTAGAAGCGCCAAGAGCCTCGTCCTGCGCAGTACTTGCAGCACATCCACCGTGTGTTACCCGTGTGGCGTGCGCCGCCCCGACGACGCGCACGCGGTGCTAGTGCCCGGCTGTCCGAACCGAGATTGCTTCCTTCGGCATCACGCCCACCTGGTCGAAATGGACACTCAACGATGAGCTGGATAGGTCATCTGGAAGAACTGGCCAGCGTCGGGTTGACCCCCGCCGACATCGAGCGCGCCGTGGGTGAATCACCCGCCGTCCGCGCCGAGGTCATCCGCATGGCCGAGCTAGCCGCGAAGACATGGCAAGAGATATGGGACGGGGAAGGTCCCCACCCCGAGCAAACTGGCGCTTATCGAGAGTCCTTCACCATCACCTACGACACGAAACCTTCCGGCGAATTCAGTGCCACGGTCCGCACGAAGCGCCCCAATGCTCACTGGTTGGAATACGGCACGTCGAAGATGGCGGAATTCGCCCCTGCCCGCAAGACCATAGAGCGCTTGAACGGTCAGCAGTCCGGTCACAGTTCCCGGAAGGATAGCGGGGGGGACGTTGGCTCTGTGTCGTGATTGTCGAGTACGTCGTTCGCCGTCCGCAGGTTTCACAGCCAGCGCTTGAGGCCCTCCCCGAGCCGCTCCAACGTCGCCACCTCTAGCTCCAACGCACGGATCACCCGTCGCACGTCCGCTGCTCGCGCCGCCAGGCCGGAGTCCTGCACTTGCTGCAATTCGATGTAGCGGCGTGCCAGATCGGCCTCCGCTTGCGCACGAATTCCGCTTAGCTCTTGGCGGTAGTAGTCGGCCTGCTCAGAGTTGACGTCACGATTCTGCGGCGTTCCTCCATTTACCGTGAATCCGACCATGACCCCGACCTTAACGCTCTGGTGCGGAGGCCTGCGAACTGAGCACGAAAGTGGCAGCAGCCGACACCACGTCGAACCCCTCAACCTGAACACCACGCCCCGGCGTGTGGAGGACCTGAGGTTTCGGACACGGACCAACTCGGGGACCGACCACAGTGCTGCAATTCCAGCAAACATGTGACAGTGAAGGGCAGGGTGACGGACACATGGCCCGATGGCCCCACAAACATGCAGGTCAGCGACCTAGAAACACTAGCAACAACCGCACGGAGAGCATAACCGCAGGTCAGATGGGGTGCGGGGTACGTCCGCACCCCTACACTTTTTCGTCTAAAAACCGCCTACCGACGCCTTAGACGGACTGACACGTTATCCAGCACCCCGGAATCCCGAAAAACCCCTGGTCAGGGCCTCTACCTGCGCTTTCCAGCAAACAACCAAGGAAACGTAACCCCATGAAATATACGCCGACTGCCTGCCCGAAATGCGGCACTCACCTAGTCAGGTCCGCCTCTGGTGGTCGTCCTACCCGATGGTGTTGCGAGGGTTGCAAGCGCAGCGGTGAGGCTGAGATGGACCGCCTGCAATCTCTCCTCCGTGTGTTCGATGAGGGGCGCGGCGTCGATTTGCTGAATGGCCGCGACACCGGAAACCGGGATGGGGTCATTGCCGAGATGCAGGCCCGCTATGACCACCTGGCCGGTGTTCCGAATGGCTGCTAAGGGCTTCAGGTCCGTGGGCCGGACCTGGATCGAAGTGACCTCCGGCGACGACCGGGAGGACTACCTCGACTTCCTCGCCGTGGAACGGGACGCCTCACAACAGGTGGATGAACTGTCGGAGCGTCGGGGAAGACGACCAGGACGACCGCATTCCACTGCCACGTGTAACACACAGGAGAACCAGAATGACTGACGCAATGGATGATGACCCCCAACTACTTTGCACGCTTGTGCAACAGGTGCTTGAGGGTCACACCGTGGACCTTGCCGCCCTCCAAGCTGCCGCCGACGCCCTGCTCACCGAATGCCACGGCGGCGACGAATACCTACGTGCCGCCACCCGGGCCATGGCCGGTGCCGCCTTCGCGCTCGGGGCCTACGGCACAGACGAAGCACTAGAGGACCTGAGGACAGCCGCCCGGGGATTCACGATGATTCTGTGGCTGCACCAGCGACACCACTAGACGCGCTCACGGCTGCGTCATGGCACATCGGGGCATATGTTCTGGTGCGCCGCGGACACCATCAACCTCGTCAAGGCAATCGTTGACCCCGGATAGCTGAGTTGCCGCTGCGCCGCATCCTCCGGGCTCACACCAGCACGCAGGTCCGCGCAGATCGCATTTCCCGCGTTCGTTAGGAACATGCTGGTGAACGGAGTGACAGTGAACCCCACCGTCCCGGACAGTTGATTTAGGTAGTCCTGTGTTGGATCGGCATGAGCGATCGGTGCGAACGCCAAGGCCGCCGCGAGCAATACCCCGTAGATGAATCTCCCCATACGTCAGGGATGGTAGACCTTTGCTGCGTAGATGGGTCACAAACCAGTTAGGCCAGCGGGGAGAGGCTCTCGGCGGCGTCCAGCAACGCCAATGACAACGCCCGGGCATCGTCGGGGCTCAACTCCCCGACACCCCGCAGGTACAACGCTCGTCCGCGTTCGGACCCGTCGAAGTTCTGGAATCCAATAACCTTCACGCCCTGGCGTTCCGGTTCGCAGTAATAGCGGAATACCCCTGCGCCATCTTCGGCCCAATCGGCCACCCAATCCACATTCCCGGGCATCGCAGGTTCGATATCCGGCATCGTCGTCATATCTAAACGCTAACCCGTGAATGGCTGGCACGTCCAGCACCAAAATAAACCTTCGGAATCCCGGAGAAATGTTTCACCGGCGTATCTAGGCCGCTTCGCCGCTCACTCTCGCCGCTCAGAAATGACCCGCCACAGTGCCCGTGAACCCGCCGACGTAATGCCACACCACCCGGATTATTTGCCACTCATTCACAATGACCCGCTAATTTTCCCGCTGGTTGATTCACCAACATTCGACACACGTCGATTGTTGATTACCAACCATCAAAAGGTTAATCAAGTAATGAACATTCAAGAACGCGAGGACCGTAGCAAGTCTCACGGTGCAGACCTCGAAAAGCGCATCAAGAGCGTCACCCCCGGTAGCGGCCAGTTCGTGGCCCTAGCTACCGAGATCGAAGCGTGGCATAAGGAGGCGCAGGCCATCAAGTCCGCGAAGATCAATGCCGTCAAGGCGTTCGGCGGCGACATGGCCCCCATTGCCCCCAGCACCGACACCCCCTCGGCACGCCCCGCTAGCCCGCTGGACATCCCCGTCCAGCAGTACAAGGGCCTGTTCGAGGCGGCATCCAAGCGCCTGCCGTCCTACCGTGTCGAGTTCGACGGCAAGCCCGGACAGCCCACCGTCAAGAGCCCGTTTAGTACGGGCGGATTCACCGCTGGTGGACTGCCCCCGGTCCTCCTGCCCGAACTGACACAGGCTCTCCCGTATGAGCCTGACCGCCTGTTCGAGCACTTCATTTCGACCACGGCCCCGTCTGCGGGAAGTGTCGAATGGATACAGCACACCGGCAACACCAACCCCGCCGCCGCGACTGCCGAACTTGGCACGAAGCCCGATCTTGGTCTTCAGTTGACCACGCGGACAACGGCTTTCACGAAGATTGCCGCTCTTGCGTCGATCTCCATGGAAGCATTGCAGGACTTCAGCACCTTTATGAGCTTCGTTCCCGCCGAACTGTTCGCCGCCATCGTTGACGCCGAAACGGACGAAGTGGTCAACGGCAGCGGTTCGGGTGCCCACATGAGGGGAATTTTGAACACCTCGGGCACGCTCACCCGCGCCATTGGTGCCGACACCCCCATTGACTGCCTGCGTAAGGCGTTCAACGATCTGCGCGTCGGCTCGTCGTTCGCCCGGGCTGACCTGGTGGCGATGCACCCGACCACGTGGGCTGATCTGCAATTGCAGAAGGCCACGACCGGGCTGTACCTGCTCAACCCGAATGATCCAAATGCCTTGGGCGACTTGGACAACATATTCGGCGTCAAGGTCATCACCAACACGCACATCGTGGCGGGCACGGCAATCGTGGTCGACACCACCAAGGCAGTCCTGTCATGGACCCGCATGGGCATGACCCTGGACGTGAATAGCTACGGCACCAACGAGTTCTCGGAGAACTACGTGACCTTCAGGGCTGAGGAACGGGTCGCCATCGGCGTCCAGCGTCCAACCGCCATCAACATCGTCACCGGCCTCCCGGCGTCCTAAGGAGATTGCATATGTCTTACAGCGACAGTCTCGGTAACGCGATCTCGCCCTACACCCTCGGCATCAGCCCCGCCGTGTCCTTCTCTGCGAAGAGTGCGACCGGCCCCGGTACCGCCTTGGATGGCCTAGCCGTCCGCAGTGCCGCCGTCTTGGTCGTCACGACCAGCGCCGGTGTCTCGGCGGGCAGCGTGCAACTACAGGGCAGCCTGGACAACGTGAACTGGTACAGCCTCGGCAGTGCCGTCACCACGTCGGCGGCATCGACCACCACTCAGGTTGTGGTGGCATCCGCCTACAGCCGCTTCGTCCGCGCCAACGTCGCTACCGCCATCACAGGTGGAACAGTTGCGGCCTCGGTCGGGCTATCCGGCTAGATGAATCTTTCCTCCGCTAGGGCATGGCGGGGGAAGCACGCGACAGGTTGGGTTTCTTGGGGGTTGTGTGCCCCGTTCTTTCCCCAAGGCTGTCGCAAACCGGGGAGACCTACGAAATCTCCTCAGAGGCGGGTGAGCTGGCTTAAAGGTTGTCCAGCTCCCCGCCTCACCCACACGCACCCCCCCTCGATTCCATCGCAGACGGGCCGGGGGGGGACGGAACCGGGTGCCGGATTGGTGCTGGCACCCGGTTCCACCACAAGCGGGGAGGGCGTACTCACGTTCTCCCGGGTGTGGGACCGGACGCGGCGCTGGTGATGTCAGCGCCCCCGGTTCCCGCCCCGCGTTTGCCCCAAGAGTGTCGCCCAATCCCGCTACGATGCCGCTCCATGGGGGCTACGCAGAACGACCGGGATTCAGATTCATACGATGCCGAACTGTCGGCCACGTCCCCGGCGTACTACCCGACGACACCCATCCCGCCGACCTCGGAAACTGTCACCTACCCGACGTACTCGACGCCTTCCGCCCCCGCGACACCTGCGAACTGGTACCCCGACCCGCACTCCCCGGGCATCCTGCGCTACTGGGACGGCATCCAGTGGACCGAACACCGGTCGGCGGCTGCTCCCAGTGCCACCGCAACCGTCTACAACAACGTTGTGGTGCCCAGAGGCGGCGGCAACGGTGAAGTAGCCATACATCTGGTCCTGACCATCCTTACCTGCGGGGCGTGGTTACCGATCTGGCTCATCATCGAAATCATTAAGGCAGTGACCCGGTAGAGAGAGATGCCTCGACCTGGGCCTAGCGGTCGTTGAGGCCTAGGTCGGCCTTCGCAGCATCCACATACAACTCGGTGAGTTCGTCCGTCGATTTTGCGAGTAACCCCTTGTCATAGGTCACGGGCGCGTTGTCGACGGTTACACCAACTAAAGACAGGGCTAGCTTGACTCGGTCGGGTTTCGGGTCGGGGAAGAAGGGCAATGACCTGTCGATTTCCGATAAAACCGATTGGTAGTAATCGTCTCGGTATTTGTCCCGGAGGGCACGCGCGAGACTAATTGCCCGCGTTGAACTTGCGATCTCCGAATTGGAAATGGCCTGATCCAAACCGGTATATGCGCTCTGCCATGAGTCCCTGATGTCGCTGAGGCCGCCTAAACCCTCGTGCATCGCATCCTTCACGTTTTCCTGCGCGCTGTTCGTCTTACCCAAATCGGGGAGAGAACTAGATGGGAGCACGTCCCGGTTGGGAACAGTCGTTGACGACTCCCCATCGCCTATTCGATCCTGAATTCCTTTCCCAGTCGCCGCTCCAAAAAGTGCAAGCGAGGACAGCGCACCGACCGCAGTGCTGGAGAAGCCGCTTGCATTCTCTAGCCGCGTCGCTTGTTGAAGAATTGTCGCGTATTGCTCCCTTCGCTGGTCGCGACGGAACTGGTCGACCGCTTGATCTTTCTGGGCTTGAATCGTCTGACTGTTGGTGTACCAACCAGCGCCGAACGCTAGGACTGCTGCGATGATGATCGGGATCAAGGCAGTCGGCAGGTCTCGCCAAGTCTTGGTTGTTCGAGGCGGTTCAGAGGGTCTTCGCGGCGACGATCCGGGCGTTGGTGTCTTCAACCGCAGCCGTTGCTGACTTGGCCTCAGCCCCCCGTTGCTTGGCATGCGGCACTCTAACAACCGAAGCCGACGCGCGTGGCCCCACGCCAAGGTACAAACCGCCACCCGTCTAGAGGCTTGCTCCGATAGGGGTACTTACCCGCCCCCGTTGTTGAGCGGAGACATAGCGCTGCGCCCTGGCCCCTCCTACCAGGGCGCAGCGCTATTCGTCGTTCTGTGACATGTGGTGATGAGCGGAAACGGTGTGCTCTACAACCGTTCGATGATGGTTGCGTTAGCCATGCCGCCGCCCTCGCACATGGTCTGGAGGGCATACCGCCCCCCACGTTGTTCCAGGGCGTTAAGCATGGTCGTCATGATGCGGGCACCCGAGGCCCCGAGTGGGTGGCCGATGGCGATGGCCCCGCCGTTGACGTTGGTCCGTTCCAGTAGGGCATCCTTGTGCGCCCCTCCAACAGTGCTCGCCCAGGCCAGTACGACGGGCGCGAACGCCTCGTTGACCTCGAACAGATCGATGTCGGCCAGTGTGAGGCCAGCGCGGGCCAGCACCTTCTCCGTCGCGGGTATGACACCCGTCAGCATGTACAGCGGGTCGGAACCGACCACCGTCATGGTGTGGACGCGAGCCAATGGGCGTAGCCCGAGCTTGCGGGCAGCGGCTCCGCTGGTGATCATCACCGCGGCGCTCCCGTCAGACAACGGCGAGGAGTTTCCCGGGGTGATCTCCCAGTTGATCTGAGGGAAGCGCGCCGAGTAGGCCTCGTTGAAGAAGGCGGGTCGAAGGCCTGCGAGCGTCTCGACGGTCGTCTCGGGACGGATGATCTCGTCGTTGGTCAAGCCGGCGATTGGCGCCAGTTCATTGTCGAAGAGTCCGTTCTTGGTCGCGCGTGCGGCCTTGTCGTGGCTGATCGCCGAGAACTCGTCGAGTTCGGTGCGGGACAGTCCCCACTTGGCGGCGATCAGCTCTGCGCTGATGCCCTGCGGCACCAGGCCCTCGGCGTAGCGTTCGGCCATGCCGGAACCGAACGGATCGCTGCCGGGCAGCACGCTGCTGCCCATCGGCACGCGTGACATCGACTCCACACCCGCTGCGATGACGACGTCGTAGGACCCAGCGAGCACACCCTGGGCGGCGAAACTGATTGCCTGCTGGCTACTTCCGCACTGACGATCGACCGCCGTGCCGGGGACGCTCTCGGGGAAACCCGCGCCGAGAAGGGCGTTGCGGGCGATGTTCACGGACTGGTCGCCAACCTGGGTCACCGCGCCGGCAATGACGTCCTCGATGAGGGCGGGGTCGACCCCGGTGCGTCCGACGACTTCGCGCAGACTGTGTGCCAGAAGATCCGCGGGCAGCACGTCGTGGAGCGCTCCGGTGGCCTTTCCCTTGCCGACGGGAGTGCGGACGGCGCCGACGATGACGGCGTCCCGATCGGAATATTCAGCCTTCGACACGGACATGGTCTTCTCCTGGGTGACTCGTCGCTGAGTAGTGCTATCTATACTTAGATGTAACACCTCGGTCTAGTCTCAACAACCCAGCTGTGGAGTGATGTACATGACAGGCCTGCAAGGGCCTCTCGCCGATCGCGACTCCTGGTCCGCGGTGGGCCACTGCCCGATCGAGAAGACGATGGGTCTGGTCGGTACCAGGTCGGCGATGCTCATCATGCGCGAGGCGTACTACGGCACCACCCGGTTCGACGACTTCGCGCGCCGCGTCGGAATCACCAAGGCCGCCAACTCCGCCCGTCTCGGCGAGCTCGTCGAAGCCGGGCTGCTCGCCAAGCAGCCGTACCGGGAACCGGGCCAGCGCAGTCGTGACGAGTACGTGCTCACCGACGCGGGAACTGCGTTCATGCCCGTCGTGTGGGCGATGTTCGAATGGGGCCGAGGGTACTTCGACGACACCCCGCTGCGGCTGTCCCACCGTGGGTGCGGTGCGGGGGCATCAGTCGAGGTGCGTTGTACAGAAGGACATGACGTTCCGCCCGACGAGCTGGCGGTTAGCCTGGTCAGGCGAGCTGCTCGCGAAACTTCCGCGCCTCCTGCATGAGCTCGGAGACCCGCGACCGTTCCGCCCGATTCTCGAACACGCCTCCCTGCTTGAAGTAGGTGCCCACGATGGCCCCGTCGGCGATGTCGAGTTGCTCGGCCACGTTCTCGGCCCGCACCCCCGTGTTGACGAAGACCGGCACCTCGCCGGCAGCGGACTTCACCACCCGCAGGGCCTCGGCGTCGGTCGGCGACCCCGCCGTCGCGCCGGACACGCAGATCGCATCGGGCAACGTCGCGAAGACGGTCGTGCGGGTGACGGCGGCGAGGTCCCTTGCTGCGAGGTAGGTCGCCGACTCGGGGACGATGTTGAAGAACAACTTCACGTCGGCGCCTCCGACACGCGCGCGGTGGCGTGCCACCTCGCCGACGTTGGTGTCCCAGAGGCCGAAGTCGCTGGCATACACGCCGGTGAAGATCTCGCGGACGAATTTCGCGCCGGTCGCGACGGCCAGATCGATCGACGCCCGCCCGTCCCACAACACGTTGACGCCGTATGGCACGTCGAACGCGGGTAGCAACTCGCCGATGATCCTGGCCATGCTGATCGCCGTGATCGGTTCCGTCTTGGTCAGATACGGCAGGCTGAATTCGTTGGAGACCATCACGCCATCGACTCCACCGGCCTGTAGTTCATCGAGTTCCTCACGCGCACGTGCGACGACGGCAGCGATGCCGCCTCTGCTGTCGAACCCCGGATCACCGGGCAGGGCGGAGAGGTGAAGCATGGCGATGACGGGTTTTGTCACGGTGAAGACGTCGTCGAGCCAGGTGGTGGTCACGTAGGTGCCTTTCTCGAATGTGTTGTCGTAGAGGTTATTTTGGTCGCTAGTCCATGTACGCGCCGCCGTTGACGGCGAGCGCCTCGCCGGTGATGAAGCGAGCGTCGTCCGACAGCAGGAAGGCCACCGACTTCGCGACGTCCTCGGGCCGTTCGAGTCGCCGCAGCGGCGTGTCCTCGATCATCATCGTGCGAACGCCGGCGGTCGTGATGCCGCGCAACTGAGCTTCCCACTCGAGTTCCCTTGACTGCATTGGTGTTTCGACGTAGCCGGGGCAGACACAGTTGACGGTGATGCCGTGCTCGCCGAGCTCGTAGGCCATTGCCTGGGTGAGGCCGACGACCCCGAACTTGGACGCCACGTAGTCGGCGAGGAACGGGACCCGACCCTGCTTGCCCGCCATCGACGCGGTATTGACGATCGCGCCTGACGTGCCGCTGCGCACCATCGCTTTGGCAGCAGCCTGACCGCAGACGAAGACGCCCTTGAGGTTGACGTCCATCGTCTGGTCGTACCGCGCGATGGGCGCCTCGAGGAAGCTGTGCATGAACGAAATACCCGCATTGCTGACCCAGGCGTCGAGCCCGAGGCGATCGGTCACGTCGAACGCGACCGCGGCCGCATCCGCAGGCGAACTGACGTTGAGGACCGCCGCCTCGTGCCGGATTCCGGTGTCCGCAGGGAGTGCCGCTGCGACGGAACGTGCGGCGTCGCCGTCGATGTCGGTGACCACCACCTGCCAGGATCGCTCGGCGAGGGTCGTTGCGATGGCTCGCCCGATCCCCGAACCCGCTCCGGTGACCACAACTGTCTTCGTCATCTGTGAACTCGATTCCCATCGTTCGTGCTCTCTTGGCCGGCGCCAGCGATCCGCTGGCCGGTGTGGTTGTCGAAGAGGTGGACGGTGCCGGGCCGGGCCGACAACGAGACCCTCGCGCCTTCGGTGATGCCGGACATGCGCGAGGATTCGACGACGCTGGTCAACTCGACACCTCTCGCGTCGATCGTGACGATTGCCCGCGGCCCCAGCAACTCGATCAGCTTCACCGTGGCATCTCCTTCATCCGTCACGGCGGGTACCAGGTCGTCGGGTCGGACCCCGAGCGTCACGGCTCCGCGGGCGATCTTCTGGGCCACGGCGACGGTGAAACCGTTTGGCAAGATGAAGGTCTCGCCGGTCAATTCGCCGTCGACCAGGTTCATCTTCGGACTCCCCACGAACGCGGCGACGAACGTGTCCAGCGGCGCGTCGTACACCTCGAGCGGCGTGCCCACCTGTACGGCGCGTCCGTCGCGCATCACCACCATTCGGTCGGACAGCGTCATCGCTTCTTCCTGGTCGTGCGTCACGTACAAGCAGGTGATGCCGAGCCCGCGCTGAATCTGCAGCAGCTCGGTGCGGGTCTCCACGCGCAGTTTGGCGTCGAGATTGCTCAGCGGTTCGTCGAACAGGAAGACCGACGGCTCGCGGATGATCGCCCTCCCGATGGCCACCCGCTGCTGCTGACCACCGCTGAGGTCCTTCGGCTTGCGCGCCAAGAGTTTCGACAGTCCGAGGGACTCGGCCACTGCATCGGCCCGCTTCAACGCGTCGGAGCGAGGTTCCTTCGCGGCGCGCAACGGAAAGGCGATGTTCTCCCGCACGCTGAGATGCGGGTAGAGCGCGTAGTTCTGAAACACCATGGCCACGTCCCGGTCCCGCGGCTGAAGGTGGGTCACGTCGCGGTCGCCGATGGCGATGGTGCCCGAGGTGACGGACTCGAGTCCCGCGAGCATCCGCAGCGACGTCGACTTGCCGCAACCCGACGGGCCCACGAGCACCGTGAAAGATCCGTCGAGCAACTCGAGGTTCAGATCGCTGACCACGGAAACTGACCCGTAGGCCTTGTTGACGTTGGAGAATCGGACGATTGCCATGAGTGAGGGAGTGACCTACCTTCTAGAACTTCACCGCGCCACCGCTGATGCCCTGCACCAGCCTGCGCTGAATGAAGAAGCTTGCGATGACGACGGGTACGACGGCGATCAGGATGGCGGCGCTCATCGAACCGATCTGTACGCCGCGGAATGTGTTGAAGCCGGCAATGGCCACGGGCAGGATCGCTGCCTTGCCGGGAGCGAGGATCAGGCCGTAGAAGAGGTCGTTCCACGACAGGGTGAACCCGAAGATCGCCGCCGCACCCATGCCGGGGAACACCTGGGGGAGGACGACCAGTCGAAAGGCCTGGAAGTGGGTGAATCCATCGACCTGCGCCTGTTCCGCGAGGGAGCGGGGCACCGCTTCGAAGAAACCGATGAGGAACCAGGTCACCACGGGCAGAACGAAACTCAAGTGCGCGAAGATCACGGGTATGAGGGTGTCGTTGAGGCGCAACGCGTAGGCCATCGTGAGGAACGGGAACACCAGGACGGCGGGTGGAAGCACCTGCGCGGCAAGCATTCCGAACCGGGTGGCGGTGCCGCCGGCCCGGAAGCGGGCGATGGCGTAGGCGCCCATGCCGCCCACCACGATGCTGATGCCGACGGTGATGAGCGCGACGACGGCGCTGCGTCCGGCCGCCTCGAGAATTCCCGACGACAGCACGTTGCGCCAGGCGGTCAACGTGGGGGAGAAGGACAGCAGGAACGGGTCGTTCAGTTCTTCGGGACTCTTCAGACTGGCCAGGGCGATCCACGCCACCGGGAACAGCACCGAGATACCGGCCGCCCAGAGCAGGGCAACGCGACAGATGGTCAGTGCACGTGAACTTCTCATGACTGCTTGGCCTTCTCCATCCGGCGGAACGCGACGACGATGATCGTCAGCACCATCAGAAGCACCACGAATGCCATGGACGAGGCCGATCCGAGGCGGAAGAACTGAATCCCGGTCTGATACACGAAGTACTGCAGTGTCTGGGTCTCGGTGCCGGGTCCGCCGCGGGTGGTCGCGAAGACGTATTCGAAGACCTTCATGGCGTCCAGGCAGCGCAGCAGGATCGCCACCACGAGCACCGGGGCCAACAGCGGCAACGTCACCCTGCGCAACACGTACCAGCCGCCGGCGCCGTCGACCCTGGCTGCCTCGAGCGGTTCCTTCGGAATGGATTCGAGGCCGGCGAGCAGCAGCAACACCATGAACGGCGTCCACTGCCAGACATCGATGAAGGCCAGGGTGTATAGGGCGCGCCCGGGACCGAAGAAGTCGTAGTCGAGGCCGACGGCGTGCAGCAGATGTGGGATGGCGCCGATCTGATCGTTGAGCAGGAACCGGAAGATCAACCCGACGGCGATCGGGGTGATGAACATCGGCGCCAACAACATCGATCGCGTGAGATCGCTTGCCCGGCGCTGTTTCTGCAGTGCCAGGGCAAGCGCGAGCCCGATCAGCAGTTCGAGCCCGACCGCAACGCCGACGAAGATCGCGGTCGTGCCGAACGCCTCCCAGAACGCCGCGTCGCCGAGGGTCGCGACGTAGTTGTCCGCGCCGACCAGATTCGGGGTGCCGCGACTGGTCAGCTTGTAGTCGGTGATGCTCAGGTAGAACGCATAGCCGAGCGGGAAACCGACCACCCCGACGAAGAGCGCAACGAGGGGGGAGACCATGCCGTGTTTGAACTTCATGGTCTTCGTCACTCCTTTCGCGGGGTGGTCGGCTTCATGTGGGATTGCCCCGGGGGGGACGGGGCTAGCCTTGGATCTTCTCGGCCGCGGCCTGCGCGGCGGCCAGCGCATCGTCGACGCTCTTGGTCCCGGCGACGGCCTCGTTGAGTTCGGTTCCGACGGCTTGGATCATCTCTTCGCCGCTGGGGCCCTGGCTCAGCGGCGCCGCATTGCCCAGCATCTGCTCGACGGTCTTGTAGTAGTCGGCACCGAGCGGTCCGTTGAGTACGGCCGGATCCTGCAGGGTGCTCTGCCGGATCGCGGCGCCGCCCTTCTCGGTGCGCTGCACGTCGTGCACCTTCGAGGTGAGCCAGGACGCGAACGCCCACGCGGCGTCGGACGCTCCGGAGTTGGTCGGAATCGCCCAGCTCCACGAGCCCAGCACCTGCTTGCCGCCGGGGATCGGGGCTAGCTTGAACTTGCCCGCCGAGGGGCCCGAGCCGGGTTCGTTGAGCGCGGGGAGGTTCCAGTTGTAGCTGATCATCGACGCGGCCTGATCGCCGGAGACCGATCGGAACGCCTCGTCGAACGCCCAGTTCAGGCTGTTCGGCGGTGCCGCAGTCTTGTACGTGTCGATGTAGGCGTTCAGGGCCTGCTTGGCCTGCGGGGTGTTCAGCGTCGGCTTGCCGTCCGGCCCGTATATCGAACCGCCCGCGGCGAACAACCAGTTGCCCCACTCCTCGAAGATCTTGTAGCCGCGCTGGGGCTGCATCGCGATGCCCGCGCGATCGCCGACCTTCAACGCCTTCGACGTGCTGACCAACTGGTCGAGGTTCGCGGGGACCCCGAGCTTGGCCTCGGTCAGATCGTCGGTGTTGTAGAGATAGCCGAGCGCGTAGTTGTAGAACGGCACGCCGTAGCGAACGCCGTCGACGGTCGTGATGTCGGTGAGCGGCTTGAAGAAGTCGGCGGCGTCGTAGTCGGGTGTCCCGTCGATCCGAGAATCCAACGGCTGCAGGAACTTTGCGTTGGCGAAGTCCACCATCCACGGGTTGTCGACGATGATCAGGTCATAGGTGGGGGACGAGGACTGGAACGACGACACCAGCTTGTCGCGCATCTGGTCGTAGGTCAGCGTCTCGATGTCGACCTTGACGTTCGGATAGTCCTTGTTGAACTCTGGCACCATCGCCTTGACGACGTCGGTGTCGGGCACGTTCTCCATGAGGATGCGAACTGTCCCGGAGACGTCCTTGGGGACGTCGCCGGTGCCCGTCGCCTGAGCTTGTTCGGGGCCACCGCTACCCGCGCAGGCGCTGATCAACAACGCAAGCACGGCCAGGAGTGCGACGACGGGTGCGCCGAGGAACCGTCGCCTCCGCCGGGTCTCGGTTTGCATGTTTCGCGTGAACCTCATTGCGACACGGTTCCCTTCACTTGTCGGATCCTTCTCGGGTACTTCTCGCCATCGCATGGGATGTCGGCGCGACCGCCGAGCCGAGGTCGCGCCAGTTCTGGTATGCCTCGTCGTAGGCGGTGCGTCGGGTCGGATCGGGGACGACCGGAGCATCGAGCGCGACGAAGCGGGCAACATCGGACCAGTCATCGAGTGCGCCCACGCCGATCGCGGCGATCACCGCCGCGCCGAGGGAGGCGCCGGGATGACCTCGCACCGGCGACATCTCGATCCCGAGTACGTCGGCGTGGATCTGCTTCCACAGAGTCGACTTGGATCCGCCGTTGGTGATCATCACCCGCCGCGGCGGGATACCGATGTCGGTGAAGACGTCGACGTGATGACGGAAACCGAAGGCGATGGCCTCCAGCACCGATCGATAGAGGTCCGCGCGGGTGTGGCCGAGGTGCATCCCGGCGAAGACTCCGCGTAGATCGGGGTCGTGCAACGGGCTCTTCTCGCCGAGGAAGTAAGGCAGACAAAGCACTTCGGCTGGTGGGCACGTTGCGGCCTCATCGTCGAGCTCGGCCAGTTCGACACCGCCGACCAGTGACTGAAACCAGCGGATGAGGCTGCCGCTGGTGGCCATGCAGCCGTTCGGTAGCCAGTGCCCGGGGACGGGGTGGGCATCTAGGTACAGCCGTTCGTCGACCACCCGGGTGTCGCTGGCGACCAGGATGTCTCCGGCGCCTCCAAGTTTGACGAGCGAGTCGCCCGGTGCGTTCACGCCCGCCGCGAATGCGGACAGGACGTGGTCGGCCCCACCGACGATCAGTGCGGTGCCCTCCGTCAGTCCGGTGGAATCTGCTGCTGCGCGGTTCAATTCGCCGACCTGGGCCCCGGGGCGGTGAACGGGTGCGAGGGTGCCCGGGTCAAGACCTGCGGCGGCGAGAACAGCGGTCGCGATGTCTCCGTCGATGGTGAACAGGCCTGACTCCAGCGCCCAGTTCTGTTCGACGTGAACGTCTGCGCCGAGGGCCGTCAGCACCCAGTCGTAGGAGCCGACGTAGTGCGCCGTGCGGTCGTAGACCTCGGGCTCGTGGGTACGCAGCCAGGCCGTCGTCGGTGCGACCGACTGCTGGGTCAGCGCCGAACCCGTCATGGTCACCAGATCCAAGCCATTCAGTGCCAGTGCGAGCTCCGAGACTTCGCGGTGCGCTCTGGCGTCGTTCTGGAGGATCGCGCGGCGCAGCGGCTGACCTTGGCCGTCGATCGGTACGACAGCCGGGACCATGCCCGAGACGGCGACGGCGCGCACGTCCGAAGCGGCAATCTCGCTGGTGGTGAGTACCTCTCGGATGGAGTCGACGACGTTGCGATGCCATTGACCGGTGTCGGCCTCGGCGAAACCGGCATCCGGGGAGTGCAGCGTGGTTGCGCGCGCGGCCTGAGCAACGATGCCGCGCTCGGTGTCGAACAGCACGGTCTTGGTCCCCGTGGTACCGATGTCGACGCCGATGGTGTGGGCACTCACAGCGATGTTGCCTCGCCCACCGAATCGATACCGGCGACGCAGAACACGTCCACACCTGCCGCGCGCGCGGCGACCAAGGTCGGGTGCGCAGGGTCGCCGTCGGTGATGATCACGTGGATCTCGGCAAGCGCGGCGATGCTGGTGAACGTGACTCGGCCAAGCTTGCTCCGGTCGGCGGCGACGATCACCCGGTCTGCTCGCTCGCTTGCCGCGCGTTTCACCCGACTGTCGGCCTGGTGGTAGTCAGAGATGCCCCGGTTGCCGTCGATGCCGGCAACTCCCATGACGAACGTGTCGCAGTTGTAGTGGGCCAGCGTGTCCTCGGCCGCCGGGCCGATCAGGCTGAGTTCACCGGGCCGCAACTCGCCGCCGGTGAGCACGACGGTGGTGTCATGCTCGTCGATCAGCTCCAAGGCGGCGAGCACGCTCGGGGTGAGGACGGTCAGGCCGAGTCGCCGTCCCCGCAGAGACTGAGCGACGGCCAGAGCGGTGCTGCCCGAGTCCAGGATGAGGGTCTCGCCGGGGCCGATCAGGTCTGCGACCGCGTCGGCGATGTGGCGCTTCTCCTCGGCAGCGTCGGCCACCCTCGTCGCGAACGACGGCTCGCTGTCCTTGCCCTTGAGTGCGATGGCGCCACCGACCACCCGCCGTACCACGCCGAGCGTCTCCAACGCCTCCATGTCACGTCGGATCGTCATCTCCGACACGTCGAAGTCGGCGGCGAGTTCGCCGTACCCCACTTCGCGTTCGATCCGGACGCGCTCTTTGATGCGATCTCGACGTGCTTTGGCATCCATTTCTCAGAACCACTCATTCTGTGGAAAATTCACAGCAGGGGATCTCCATCTTCTGGCATTTCACCCGGGATGACGCGAGTTGCTGTGAATTTACAACAAGCCGGTGTGTGATGCCCACATTTGGCGACAGTTCGTTCCGATCGTCGACCGCAGAGGCTAACGTGCGCCCCGTGCTGCACGTGCGCATCATCACGCCCGAGGACCTCCGCGACGACGTCATCGGCGTGCTGCGAAGCGAGGTAGGAGTGGCGAACCTTCTGCTCTATCCGGGCGCCGCCCTCGACCCGGTCGGCGACGAGATCACCGCCGACGTGGCACGTGAGTGTGCGAACGGCCTCATCAAGCGACTCAAGGCGCTCGATGTGCAGCACCGCGGCGCCATCACGCTCCAGGTGCTGGACACCGTTCTATCTACCAGGGCACACGCGGCGGAGGACGATGCCGAGGGCGATCCCGCCGATGCCCTGCTGTGGGACGAATTGATCGCGCGCACCCGCGAGGAGTCGACGCTGTCAGTCACGTTCGTGACGTTCTTGACGCTTGCCTGCCTGATCGCCGCGATCGGTGTGGTGACCGACTCGACCGTCACCGTCGTGGGCGCCATGGTTCTCGGCCCCGAGTTCGGGCCCCTGGCGGCGGTCGCGGTGGCGATCGTGCAGCGGCGGTGGGATCTCGCCCGGCGCCCGCTCCTCGCCCTGGCCGTCGGCTTTCCGGTGGCGATGGGAATCACTGCACTGGCCGCGTTGGCGGGAGAAGCCATCGGCTGGGTCAGCCTCGACATCGTACGAAAGGTCACCCAGGTGGATTTCATCTTCCAGGTTGGGCCGGTGTCACTCGTGGTCGCTCTGCTGGCCGGCGCCGCAGGCATGCTCTCGCTGGTCTCGGCCAAGTCCGCCGCGCTCGTCGGCGTATTCATCTCGGTCACCACGGTGCCGGCGGCGGGATTCGCCGTCGTGGCGGCAATCCTCGGAGATTGGGACGTCGCGGGCAAGTCCGCCGCGCAGCTCGTGGTGAACCTGCTCGGCATCGTGGTGGCGGGGGTCGCGGTATTGGTGATACGGCCTCGCGGCAACCTGATTCCACGGTCTGCTCAGACCTGACGGCCGCGACACGGGATACGCGGCACATGCGGCGCAGAGGCGGGTGTGGTGGGATCAACGCCTATGGGTATCAAGGTGGCGCTGGAGCATCGCACCAGCTACACGTTCGACCGACTGGTAGAGGTCTTTCCACACGTCGTCCGTCTTCGTCCGGCTCCACACTCGCGCACTCCGATCGAGGCGTACTCGCTCCAGGTCGAGCCGGCGGATCACTTCGTCAACTGGCAGCAGGACGCGTTCGGAAACTTTCTGGCTCGGCTGGTGTTCCCCACTCGCACGCGGGAGCTCACCATCACCGTCGGCCTCATCGCCGACCTGAAGGTCATCAATCCCTTCGACTTCTTCATCGAGGACTTCGCCGAGACCTGGCCCTTCGAATACCCGAAGGCACTACTCGAGGACCTGAAACCGTATCTGCGACCGGTCGACGAGGACGGCGAGGGCTCCGGCCCCGGTGAGCTGACCAAGGACTGGGTCCGGAACTTCATCGTGCGCCCCGGCACGCGCACCATCGACTTCCTCGTGGCCTTGAACGGGGCGATCAACGCCGACGTCGGTTACAGCTTGCGCATGGAGCCCGGTGTCCAGACGCCGGACTTCACCTTGCGGACCGCCATCGGGTCGTGCCGAGACTCAGCCTGGCTGCTGGTGTCGGTGCTGCGCGAGCTCGGCTTGGCGGCGCGATTCGTGTCCGGCTACCTGGTCCAACTGACCTCCGACGTGCAGGCGCTGGACGGCGGTCCGTCGGGGCCCGTTGCGGACTTCACCGACCTCCATGCCTGGACCGAGGTGTACATCCCCGGGGCGGGCTGGATCGGTCTCGACCCAACCTCGGCGCTGTTCGCCGGGGAAGGTCACATCCCGCTATCCGCGACACCGCACCCAGCCTCGGCCGCCCCGATCACGGGTGCCACCGAGCCGTGTGAGACGACGCTGGACTTCTCCAACGTCGTGACCCGGGTTCACGAAGATCCGCGGGTGACGCTGCCATACACGCCCGCCGCCTGGGATTCGATCGTCGCCTTGGGGGCCACCGTCGATTCCCGCATGGCCGACGGTGACGTCCGGCTGACCATGGGTGGCGAGCCGACCTTCGTGTCGATCGACAACCAGGTCGACCCCGAGTGGACCACCGACGCCGATGGGCCCCACAAGCGTCAACGCGCCTCGGTGTTGGCCTCCCAGCTCAAGGCGATCTGGGCGCCGCAAGGCCTCGTCCAGCGCAACCAGGGCAAGTGGTATCCGGGAGAACCTTTGCCGCGCTGGCAGATCGGTCTCCACTGGCGAGCCGATGGACAGCCGCTCTGGCTGAACGACGCTCTACTGGCCGATCCGTGGGCCGAGCAGAAGAGCGACCCCGTCGCATCCGATGCAGGCCTTCACGTCCTCGGCGCGATCGCCGCCGGGTTGGGGCTACCCGCCACGCAGGTCCGGCCCGTGTTCGAAGACCCGCTCAGTCGGCTCGCCGCGTTGGTGCGCCAGCCTGCGGGCGAGCGGGTGGCCGACGCCGACGACCTCGAGTCCGACGCGCCAGACGCCAGGGCCGCTCTGTTGAGCCGCCTGGAAGAATCCGTGACCGAGCCGAGCGCGTACGTGCTCCCTCTGCACCGTCGTGAAGACGATGGCGGCTGGGCCAGTGCGGATTGGCGGTTGCGCCGTGGACGAATCGTGCTGCTGGAAGGGGATTCCCCAGCGGGCCTTCGACTCCCACTTGACGCGATCAGCTGGGAACCGCCGCGCCCGTCTCGGGAGTCGGATCCGCTGGCGCCGCGCGGGACGCTCGGCAGCAACGACGACTCCGAGGACGTCGAGATCGAAGAGGCCGAGGGCGCGCCCATCACCGCCATGGTCGCCGAGGTCCGCGATGGCGTCCTGTACGTCTTCCTGCCGCCGACCGAGGAACTCGAGCACTTCGTCGACATCGTCTCGCGCCTCGAGGCGTCGGCCGCGAAGGCGAACTGCCCCGTGGTGGTGGAGGGCTACGGCCCGCCGCCCGACGCCCGGCTGACGTCCATGTCGGTGACCCCGGATCCCGGTGTCATCGAGGTCAACGTCGCGCCGACGGTCAGCTTCGCCGAGCAGCGGGAGCAACTCGAGACTCTCTACGAACAAGCACGACTCGCGCGGCTGTCGACGGAATCATTCGACGTCGACGGCACACACGGCGGTACCGGCGGCGGCAACCACATCACCCTCGGGGGTATCACCGCAGCCGAATCGCCGATGCTGCGCAGGCCCGACCTGTTGATATCGATGTTGACCTATTGGCAGCGGCACCCGTCCCTGTCCTATCTCTTCTCCGGGCGTTTCATCGGCACCACCTCGCAGGCGCCGCGCGTCGACGAGGGCCGGTCGGAAGCGCTGTACGAACTCGAGATCGCCTTCTCCGAGATCGATCGCCTGACAAGGGGTTCCGGCCAGGAGCCGACGACGGCCAAGCCGTCAGATGGTCGCTCCGCAAGCTCCGCTCCGTGGGTCACCGACCGGGCGTTGCGCCACCTCCTCACCGACATCACCGGCAACACCCACCGCGCCGAGTTCTGCATCGACAAGCTCTACAGTCCCGACAGCGCCCGGGGGCGGTTGGGCTTGCTGGAGTTGCGTGGCTTCGAGATGCCGCCGCACTTTCAGATGGCGATGGTGCAGTCCCTGTTGGTACGGTCCCTGGTGGCCTGGTTCTGGGACGAGCCGCTGCGTGCGCCGCTAATTCGGCACGGCGCCAATCTTCATGGCCGATACCTCCTGCCGCACTTCATCATTCAAGACATCGCCGACGTTGCCGCCGATCTACGGGCCCACGGCATCGAATTCGACACCAGTTGGCTCGATCCCTTCACCGAGTTCCGCTTCCCGCGGGTCGGCACTGCGGTGTTCGACGGCGTCGAAATCGAACTGCGGGGGGCGATCGAACCATGGAACGTGCTCGGTGAGGAGTCCACGGCGGGCGGCACGGCCCGCTACGTGGATTCGTCGATCGAGCGTCTCCAGGTCCGCCTGATCGGCGCGGATCGTCACCGCTACGTCGTCACAGCCAACGGCTACCCCATTCCGTTGCTCGCCACCAGCAACTCCGACGTCCAGGTCGGCGGCGTCCGGTTCCGCGCCTGGCAGCCGCCGAGCGCACTGCACCCCACGATCACCGTGGACAGTCCGCTCCGGTTCGAGCTGATCGACACCGCCACCGGGACCTCGCGCGGCGGATGCACCTATCACGTGAGCCATCCCGGCGGACGTTCCTACGACAACCCGCCCGTCAACGCCGTCGAAGCGGAGTCACGGCGAGGCAGGCGCTTCGAGGCCACCGGATTCACTCCGGGCCGGGTCGACATGTCCGTCATCCGGGAGAAACAAGCACGCCAGTCCACCGACGTAGGCGCGCCGGGCATCGTAGATCTCCGCCGGGTGCGTACCGTTCTGCGGTGATGGTCCTACGCGCCAGCGGCCCACCGGAGCCCATTCCCGCCATGACCGGCGCCGGCTTCCCGAACGGAGCCGGCGCCGATGACTTGTTGGCCCAGTACCGTGCCGCCCGCGGTCAGCAGTCGCTGTTCGACGTGCGTGGCGGTCCGAGCAGCGGCTACGACGAGTTCGTCGACGCGGCGGGCGAGGTACGCCCCGCGTGGCAGGAGCTCGCCGCATGCGTGGAGCAGCGAGGTCGCTTCGGTTTGGAGCGCCTTCGCTCCGTGGTACGCGGCTTGGTCGACAACGACGGCATCACCTTCATGCAGGTCGACCGCCAGAGTGGGCCGGAGCGCAGCGACTCGGCAAACGGATCCGGCGACGCGGTCACCAATGGCGACGGCACTCAAGTCCCGGGACCGTGGCAACTAGATGCACTGCCGCTGCTGATCTCGGCGGCGGATTGGGACACTCTCGAATCCGGTCTGGTACAACGCTCCCGCGTGATGGACGCCGTCCTGACCGACCTGTACGGGGACCGCCGCTCGATCACCAGCGGGGTGCTGCCGCCGCAACTCGTGTTCTCCCATCCCGGGTATCTCCGCGCCGCACGCGGCATCGCCGTGCCTGGCCGTCACCAACTGTTCCTGCACGGAGTCGATATCAGCCGTGACGCCTCTGGCGAGTTCCTGGTCAACGCCGACTGGACGCAGGCGCCGTCGGGCGCCGGGTACGCCCTCGCCGACCGGCGCGTCGTCGCCCACGCCTTCCCGGAGCTCTACGAGCGCATCAGCCCTCGACCGGCGTCGCCATGGGCGCAGGCGTTGCGGCTGGCCCTCATCGACGCCGCACCGGAGTCGGCGGAGGAACCCGTCGTCGTGGTCCTCAGTCCGGGCATTCACTCCGAGACCGCATTCGACCAGGCCTACCTGGCCAGCGTGCTTGGCTTCCCGCTGGTGGAGAGCGCCGACCTCGTGGTGCGAGACGGCAAGCTGTGGATGCGTTCCCTCGGCACGCTCAAGCGGGTTGACGTCGTGCTGCGCCGGGTGGACGCCGCCTACGCCGATCCGCTGGACCTGAGGGCGAATTCGCGACTCGGTGTGGTGGGCCTCGTCGAAGTCCTCCGGCGCGGTGCGGTCACGGTCGTCAACACCCTCGGTAGCGGCATCCTGGAAAGTCCAGGGCTGCAGCGCTTTCTGCCCGAACTCGCTGATCTGCTGCTCGGCGAAAGCCCGCAGCTGAACATGGCGCCGATGTACTGGGGCGGCATCGACGTCGAACGATCGCATCTGTTGAGTCATCTGCCGTCACTGCTCATCCGGCCGGTGAACGGGGGAGAGCCGATCGTCGGCCCGGCCTTGTCGAACGGCGAACGCGAAGAGTTGTCATCGCGGATCGGCGCCAACCCATGGCAGTGGGTCGGTCAGGAACTGCCGCAGTTCTCATCGGCGCCAACGGATTACGCGTCCAACGGCTTGTCGGCCGGCAGTACGGGCATGCGACTGTTCTCCGTCGCCCAACGCGGTGGGTATGCGCCGATGGTCGGCGGCCTCGGCTACTTGCTCGCCCAGGGCAACGCGGCCTATCGGATGAACACCACTGCAGCAAAGGACATCTGGGTCCGCACGCCGACGCGTGCGACGGCCGAGCGAATCCCTGCGCCGCCTTCGGTGGAACTGCCCGCGATCAACCCGAGCCCGACCTGGGCGATCAGCTCGCCGCGCGTGTTGTCCGACCTGTTCTGGCTCGGCCGCTACTCGGAGCGGGCGGAGAGCATGGCCAGACTCCTCGGCGTGACGCGTGAGCGTTTCCACGAATTCCGCGGCAGGCAGGACCTTCCGGGTAGCGAGTGCGTCCCGGTACTGCTCAACGCGCTCGGCCGCATCACGGGCACCGACACCGGGGCTGCGGGTGACGACGCCGAGATGATCGCCATCGCGCCGACCACCCTGTGGTCACTCACGGCCGATCGGCATCGTGCGGGATCTCTGGCGCAGTCCGTGGAGCGACTCGGCCTGTCGGCGCGCGCAGTACGCGATCAGATGTCGAACGACACGTGGATGGTGCTCGCCGCGGTCGACCGTGCCGTGATGCGTCCGTCGCGGACCCCGCCGGACTCCCACAGCGAGGGCGACGGCTATCTCGCGGCTGCCCACAGCCAGACTCTCGCCGGGATGTTGGCGCTGTCCGGGGTGGCAGCTGAGTCGATGGTGCATGACGTCGGCTGGACGATGATGGACATCGGCAAACGCATCGAGCGGGGCATCTGGATGGCCACCCTCATGCGTGCGACGCTGACGACCGTGCGCAGTCCGGGCGCCGAGCAGACCATCACGGAATCGACGCTGGTGGCGTGCGAGTCATCGGTGAGCTACCGCCGACGCACCCTCGGCAAGGTCAGCGTGGCCGCGGTGGCGGACCTGGTGCTGTTCGACGAGGAGAACCCCCGCTCGATGGCCTATCAGTTCGAGCGGTTGCGTGTGAATCTCAAGGCGCTGCCCTCCTCGTCCGGGTCCACTCGTCCCGAGCGGCTCATCGACGAGGTCGCCGCGCGGTTGCGGCGGCTCGACCCGGCCGACCTCGAGGACGTCACCGACGGCACGCGAGCCGAGTTGGACGGCCTGCTGAACGGCATCCACACCGATCTGCGTGAACTGTCCCGCCTCATCACCTCGGCCCATCTCTCCCTGCCCGGCGGGATGCAGCCGCTGTGGGGTCCCGATGAGAGAAGGGTCGTCCCGTGAGCGACATGGGTCCCACCTCCCTGCCGGGTAGCCGGGCCTACAAGATCACGCACCGGACGATGTACCACTACTCCGACGACGTCACCAGCTCCTACGGCCGCGGCTTCCTGACACCGCGTGACTCCACCCGACAGCGCTGCCTGTCTCACGAATTGGTTATCGAACCGGAGGCCGCCGACAGTTCGACGAGTATGGATGGCTACGGAAACGTCAGCTCGTACTTCCATGTGACGCACCCACATCGAGCGCTGACCATCACCGGCCTTTCAGTCGTAGAGGTCGATCCGCCCCCCGCGGGTCTCTACGGCAGCGGATCGGCTCTCGCACCGTGGGAGATCGCGCGCCCCGTCGGCACCGACGGTGCGTTGGCGGTCGAGTTCACGCTGGACCTTCAGCCGCCGGAGATCACCGACGCCCTCCGCGAGTACGCCGCACCGAGCTTCCAGCCCGAGCGTCCTCTGATCGAGGTGCTGCGAGATCTGAACTCCAGGATCAACGACGACTTCACCTATCGCTCGGGTTCGACGACGGTGTCCACCCAGGTTGCGGAGGTTTTGGCCGAAGGCGAGGGGGTATGTCAGGATTTCGCCCGGCTCGCGATCGCTTGCCTGCGCGCCAATGGTCTCGCCGCGAGCTACGTCTCGGGCTATCTCGCGACGGACCCACCTCCTGGAAGGGAACGCATGGTTGGGATCGATGCGACACACGCTTGGGCATCGGTGTGGACGCCGCAGAACCAGTGGTTGGGGTTCGACCCGACCAACGATCAAATGGTCGACGAGCGTTACGTAGTGGTCGGTTTCGGCCGTGACTATGCCGACGTTCCACCTCTCCGCGGCATCATCTACACCGACTCCGAGAGCAGCACGATCGACGTCTCCGTCGACGTGGCGCCCTTTGCAGGAGGAATCCTTCATGCGTGACTTCATCTGCCCCAACTGCGGCAATCACCTCGCCTTCGACAATTCGGTATGCCTGTCATGCCGCAGTCGCTTGGGATTCTCCCCGGAGGACATGGCCTTCATGGTCATCACCTCGGGCGAGGAGAGCGAACACGGCGGCGCGGTGGATGCCAGCGAGTACCAGCTGTGTGCGAATCTCCATGTGGCCGAATGCAATTGGCTGGTCAAGGTGGCGCCGGTCCGCAGGCTGTGTACGTCGTGCGCGTTGACCCGCACCAGGCCGGACGAATCCGATGCCGCCGCCATGGCCGCCTTCGCGACCGCCGAGAAGGCCAAACGACGCTTGATCGTCGAGTTGATCGACCTGAAGCTGCCGATCGTCGGCCGCGACGAGGATCCCAACTTCGGGTTGGCCTTCGACCTGCTGTCGAGCCAACAAGAGAAGGTCTTCACCGGCCACGAGGACGGGCTCATCACCCTCGACCTCGCAGAGGGCGACGACGTGCACCGCGAACAGCTGCGCGTCTCGATGGCCGAACCGTACCGGACCCTCCTCGGACACTTCCGCCACGAGATCGGGCACTACTACTACTACCGGCTCGTGGGCGCCGCTCCTCAGTACCAGGAGAAGGCCCACGAGCTCTTCGGTGACGCCGAAATGGACTACCAAGCGGCGCTGGACCGGCACTACAGCCAAGGCGCACCCCCCGGATGGGAGTCGGACTACGTGTCGTCCTACGCGACGATGCACCCCGCCGAGGATTGGGCGGAGACCTTCGCGCACTATCTGCACATCCGCGACACCCTGGACACCGCCGCGGCCTTCAGCTTCGCGCCGGCTTCGGCGACGTTCGAGCGCCGAAACCTGGGTCCCAGTGGATTCGACTCGATCATCGACATGTGGCTGCCGCTGTCGTGGGCGCTCAACATGGTCAACCGGTCGATGGGTCACAACGACCTCTACCCGTTCCTACTGCCGATGAAGGTGCTGGAGAAGATGCGGTTCATCCACACCGTCATCGACGAGGTGACGTCGGACCCGGCCAAGCTCGCCGCTGCCGCGGGTGGCGCCGGCTAGCTGTGATGCCCAGGGAGGTTGGTCAGTCGGGTGACCGGTGGGCGGCCTCCGATGGCGGAGTGGGCTCGGTGGAAATTGTAGAAGTGCAGCCAGCCGGGCAGGGCGGTGTTGCGTTGTTCGGTGGAGTCGTAGAACCGGGCGTAGGCCCAGCCGTCACCTAGGGTGCGGTGGAATCGCTCGATCTTGCCGTTGGTCTGAGGCCGGTATGGGCGGGTCCGCTTCGGGGTGATGTTCAGCTCGGCGCAGGCATCGCGCCAGGCGTAGGACCGGTAGGCGGAGCCGTTGTCAGACAGGACCCG
>NZ_RCZG01000012.1 GCF_006439015.1 Mycolicibacterium hodleri
CAACAACGTGCCCGTGCCATGCGCCTCGACGTAATCCACCTCACGCGGCTCCACACCCGCCGCGGCATACGCCGACTTCAACACCGCCATCTGCGCCGCCGGATTCGGCGCCATCAACCCATTGGAACGACCATCCTGATTGACCGCCGACCCCCGAATCACCGCCAACACCCGATCCCCATCGGCAAGAGCATCACCAAGGCGCTTGAGCACCACCACACCGCAACCCTCGCCACGCACGAAACCATCAGCACTGGCATCAAAGGAATGACACTGCCCCGACCGCGACAACGCCTCGAGTTGGTCGAAACTGCGCGTCGCCGCCGGCGACAACAACAAATTCACCCCCGCCGCCAACGCCAGATTCGAATCCCCCGCCCGCAAACTCTGACACGCCAAATGCATCGCCACCAACGACGACGAACACGCCGTATCCACCGTGATCGACGGACCCCGCAAATCAAAGTAATACGACACCCGATTCGCAATGATGCTCAACGCGCCACCGGTACCGGACCACGAATCCACTTCACTGAGATCCGCGGACGCCAGGTAGCCGTACTCGCCAAGGCACGCCCCCGCGAAGACACCGGTCTGCGTGTGTCGCACCTTGCTCGCGGGGATGCCAGCGTGCTCGAGGGCCTCGTGCGTCACCTCCAGCAGCAACCGCTGCTGCGGATCCATTTTGGCCGCTTCTCGCGGCGAAATCTCGAAGTACTCCGCGTCGAAGGCATCTACGTCACTCAGAAAGGAGCCCCAGCGGGTAGTCCCCGCCAGGGCCGCGGCACCCTCCGGTGAACCGTCGTCGGACCACGCCCACCGATCCGGCGGAACCTCTCCCACCGCCGACCGGCCCTCGATCAAGAAATCCCAAAACTCATCGGGACCATGAATGTCCCCAGGAAACCGGCAACCCATACCGATCACCGCGATCGGGTCGTTCGCCGACCCGCCGCCACCCGTGGGCACCTCGGTCACCGGTTCGACCTCACCCCCGGTCAAGAACTTCGCCAACGCATTGATCGTCGGGTACTGCCAGAAGTCCACCGGCGACACCGTCAGACCCAACAACTCCGACAACTCACCCGTCAGTACGACGGCGTCACTCGATCCCACCGCCAAATCGGTGAGGGGCGCGTTGAAGTCGATTTCATCGGGACTGCAGCCGATGTTGGTGACCAGGTAGTCGACCAACCAATGACGGAGAGCAGCTTCGGTGAAATCGCCTGTCATACGGGAACGTCCAGCCGGCTGAATTCATCCAGCCGGTACGCATCCACACAGGCCGCCCGCCGCACCTTGCCGCTGGTCGTGATCGGTAGTGACCCCGGCGAGACGAGGACCAGATCAGACACCCGCACACTGTGGGACTTCTTGATCGCCGAAGTCACGTCGCGCTTCACGGTACGCAGTCTATCGAGTGATTCCTCGTCGGAGCCGCCACGCTGCTTGAGTTCCACGATCGCCACGAGCTGTTCGGAGCGATCATCGGGTACCGAGATCGCGGCGACGCGACCGCCGGTGATCTCCTGGATCGTCGCCTCGATGTCATCCGGGTAGTGATTGCGACCGTCGACGATCAGCAGATCCTTGATCCGCCCAATGATGAACAACTCGCCCTCGGACATGACGCCCAGATCCCCGGTCCGCAGCCATGGGCCCTGCGGAGCACCCGACGACGGGCCGACCAGCCTGCCGCCGAAGGTGCGCTCGCTCTGCTGGGGGTTGCGCCAGTAGGCCGCAGCGACGTTGTCGCCGTGCACCCAGATCTCCCCGACCTTGCCGGCAGGGTTCTCGGTTGACGTCTCTGGATCGACGATGCGAACCGTCGACGTCCTCGGCGGACCGTAGCTGACGAGTTCCGATCCGCCCTCGGATCCGCAGCGCTTGGCGTATCCGGCGGACAACTTCTCGTAATCGAATCGCACTGTCGCGGGCGTGTGCCCGATCGGTGCCGACGCCACGTAGAGAGTTGCCTCGGCGAGACCGTACGACGGCCTGACCGTGGTCGAAGGCAGGTTGAATCGCGCAAACCTATCGTTGAACCGCGCAATGGTCGCGGCGTGGATTCGTTCGCTGCCGCTGATGATCCCGAGCACCCCGCCGAGATCCATCCCCTCCAGGTCGTCGTCGGAGGTTCGACGCACCGCCAGCTCGAAGGCAAAGTTCGGCGCGGCGGACCACGCATTGGTGCTTGACGCCAGCATCTGCACCCATCGGGCCGGCTTCTGCAGGAACGAAATCGGACTCATCAGCACCGCCGCGCGCCCAGAAGGCCCTCCCGGTTCGGCTGGGGGCGCGAGCAGCGGGGCAAACACGCCCTGGATCAGGCCCATGTCGTGGTAGAAGGGCAGCCACGACACCATCGTGGTATCGGCCGGCGGAACCCCGTCGGTGTCCTCCATGTAGTCGGCGAACACCTGTTCGACGTTCGTGATGATGTTCTTGTGAGAGACCACCACACCGGCAGGTTGGCGAGTGGACCCCGACGTGTACTGCAGATACGCGGTCTTGGGAACGGAGCCAACCTTGACGACCGACATCAGCGGGGAGCCATAGTCCAACGCGTCGACCTCGATGACAGCGGGCGCCGATCCGCCTGGTTGCGCGCCTGCATAGGACAGCACCTCGTCGACGACTGCGGAGGTCGTCAGAATTGCCGCCGGCGAGCAGTCCAGCAATGCTCCGGACACGCGCTCGTCAAGGGCACCGAAGAGGGGAACGGGAAGTGGCACCGCGATGAAACCGGCCTGCATCGCGCCAAAGAAGGCGACGATGTAGTCAAGGTTTTGTGGGGCGAGGATCGCGGCCCGGTCACCGGTGGAGCCGCATTGCAGAAGCTGACTGGCAACGACCTGGACTCGCTCGTAGACCTGCGACCAAGTGAGACTCTCCGTGAAGCCGGCGGGGTCGATTTCGTAGTCGATGAACGTGTAGGCCACGTCATCCGGTTGCTCCTGGGCCCGCTTCTGGAGAATCGCGGGGATGGAAGTCCCAATAACCGGCATTACGACCGCCTTTCGTTGCACTGCTTGCTGGGCTCCGTCGCCCCGGGGAAATCGGCTAGTGACGCCGTTGCCACTGAGCGGTTGCCGACGGCAAGGCTAACACCGACGTGGCGTTCATGTCGGACATTACCCTACTGACAACTACGCCTAAAATGTTCGCTAGATTCCACCAGTAGCGAACCGAAAGCTATTAGGCGGGTTCGAGAATGGCGTGTTCTGACCGTAGCCGACAGCTTGTCTGTGCTCGTTGACCTTAACTCACCCGGCCGTCTCAATCGAATTCAGCCAGGCGGTCCAAGTGCTACCCGACCGGTAATGGGTGAGTTAACTCGAACAGAACCGATATCGGCGCCCGAGCGCGGCTCGTTACAACGGACCGCTAGCCCCAGTCCGGTGATTCGTCGTCGTGACCGAGACGTCTCCGCAGTGGCGCTGTGCACGGGGAGGTCGCCGACGTCAAGCGTGGCCGCCGACAGGGGCCTGCTAGTGGCTCGCGGAGAGCTTGTCTTCGATGTCGGTGACCAGGTCCGACAGGTGTTCGTCGAGATAGAAGTGATGACCGGGGAACTCGCGCATGGCGAATTCCGCGGTGGTGCGTTGCGCCCAGGGCAGTACCTTGTCGGGCGTAGCGACTTCGTCGTCATCGCCCAGGTACGCGTAGATCGGGCACGAGAGTGTCGCGTCAGCCGGGCACTCGTATTTCGTGATGGCCTTGAATCCACGCAGGGTGGGCAGGATCCGGTCGCGGAATTCCTCGTTCTCGAGAAATTCCGGATTGATACCAGTCATCTCACTCACTGCGTCCAGCAAACCGCGATCTGATTCTGGTATGTGGTCGTATCCGCTTCTGCCTGGCGCAGCACAGGCTGACACGAATAGAGCCGCAACCCTTTTGCCCGCGGCCTCAAACCGACGGGCTACCTCGAATGCGACCAAGCCACCCATGCTGTGACCAAAGAACGCAATCCCGCCCTCGTGCTCATCCTGCGGCGAAATCATCTTGGAAACACCGTCGGCGAGGTCGGAGATGCTCGTGAAGGCAGCGAGGTCATGAGCCCCCCTCCTGCCGGGATACTGAACCGCGATGCGTTTCATGTCGCCCGAGAACGTCCGCGCAAAGGGGATGTAGTACTGCGTCGACCCTCCGGCGTGCGGGAAGATGTAGAGCCTCGACGTGTCCGTCACGCCGCCACCCTACCGTCCACCCATCATGGCGACCGCACCCCTTCGTCATCGCGCGGGAGCGGGTTCGTGGACAGCGGGGCCATCGTCCGGGCGTGGCGCCCGCGTTCGCTCAGATACCAAAACATCAGGTCGCGGAGGTCGTTCGCCGACCGCAGTCGGCGGGTCGGAGAAGCCGCGGGGTGTCATCCGTACGCTACCCAGCCCATCTCGAACGCCGTACTTAAGACTCCTGGACTTCGCCAGACCCAGACGAGACCGACCTGCGTTGAGTCCGCTGCCCAGTGCACTCGAAAATTGCTGGCGGATGTTGCGACGACTGCAAGAACGGTGAGCAGCGGCAAACCCCGTTATCCCTACGGCGAGCGGCGACTTTCGTGGTATCGCCCGCTCGAGGCACACCGCGCCCCTCGACCGCCGCTCGCGTGCAGCGCGATATCGTGGAACGTCGATGTGGAGAGCTCCTGAGCGGCTCCCGACCGCTCATCATCAGCAGACGTACTCGCGGTTTCGCTGTACCATTTGCTGACGGTCAT
Organism: Mycolicibacterium hodleri; assembly: GCF_006439015.1. GTDB lineage: Bacteria > Actinomycetota > Actinomycetes > Mycobacteriales > Mycobacteriaceae > Mycobacterium > Mycobacterium hodleri_A. The sequence goes on from NZ_RCZG01000012.1 coordinate 4,727, forward strand.
CCAGCTCGAAGGTATACCTCATGGGTCTAGCAATTCTCATCGCGATCACAACAGTGTGTATCGGATGGAGTCTATGGATTCGTCGAGTCACGTGGTCGTGTCGGTGGGAGGTTGCCGCCACCCTCAACATCGCCCTCCAAGGCGCAACGGTGCTTCTCATGTCCCCACTTGCGTCCGCCACCCTCGGGCACTGGTTACACGCTCTGACGGGGATGTGGAATCTCGAGGATTACCTGGGCCATGACCTCTACGTAGTGGCGGCATCGGCGATCGTGTACAACGCCCTCGGACGTCTTCAGGACGACCGGGCCATGCGGCTGTCGTTCAAGCAGTATGTCGAGCGTCCCGCGACGCTGTGCATTCCGCTACTGCTGGCGGCCTTCAGCCTAGGCAACGGCGCCAAGGTATACGGCTCCGACTTCTTCGAGGTTCCGACCGACTTCTGGCTCACCGTCTACTGGGTGCTGCTCTGCGGCATGCTGATCTATCTCCTCGGCTTTGGCTCACGTGCCCTGTTGATCCTTCGCAAGGACCCGCGGTCTCGATCGATCGCCAACGTCTACCTCATCGCCTCGTTCAGCGGCATCGCGGCGTGCGTCGTGCGGATGACCACTGCACTGGTGCCTGCACTTCAGCCAGCCGAGAACGGGACGCTGGTGTGGATCTTCGCCTGCTCGTGCGGCGCGGGGTTCGCGCTCGCCTCCGCTCATTCGTGGCGCATCAGGACCAAGTGGTTCACCTCGGCTAGCTAGGCGTGCCCGTCGGCGGCAGCGCCATCCAGCACCAGCCTTAGACGGCCGCGGAGAGCCCCGAGAAGGGTGCGCCGAACTTGGTGACGGCACCGAACCCGTGCTTCCGGGCCTGCGCGACACCCCTGCGGATTAATGCGGCGACCGCGACGAACCCGGCTTGGTCGCTCACCACGAACGGGGTGAGGAGCCGATTGTGCACGAAGCCGAAGGCCAGACCACTGTCGGGATCGGCCCAGCCCAAGGAACCGCCGAGGCCCACGTGCCCAAAACCCGGGAGAACGCCGGGCAGCGGCAGCCCGTGGTAGCCGAGGTGGAACGACAACGGCATGAACAGGCCACCGTCGGGATGCAGGCTTGGCCTACCGCTGAGTTTCGCCACGAGTTCACCTGACAGGAACTGGGTGCCATCGATCCGCCCTCCATTGGCGATGGCCCCGTACATACGAGCGAGCGCTCTGGCGGAGGCGACGCCGTTGGCCGACGGAAGCTCGGAGTCGAGCAGCGACATATCCCCTTGCACAGTCGACTTCATGCCCGGGAAGTACATCGACCCGAAACCCCCAGAGAAGGGCAACGCGGCAAGGCGTGGTGCGACGAGATTGAAGATCGGATTCTGAATCCTGCTCTGTGGTCCGATGATGCGTGCCGGCTGGGTCGGTGCGTCGACGGGCGGCCTGCCGAGATGGATGCCGTCGGTGTCGAGCGGCTCGGCGAGCTCGGAGCGGAAGAGCTCTCGCATGCCGCGGCCAGTGATCGCGCGTGCCAGACCCGACATCAGCCAGCCGTAGGTGAGTGCGTGGTAGGACGGCCTGCCCTTCAGCCAGCCCATCGGAGCCGCGGCCATGCGCTCCTCCATGAGCAGATGATCCACGAGATCGGCACTGCTCGCCCCGTTGAGCTGGGACAACCCAGCGCGATGGCGCATGAGCTCGCGCACCGTGACATCTGCTTTGCCGTTGCAGGCGAACTCGGGCCAGTAGTCGGCGACCGGGGCGTCGTAGTCGAGCAATCCTCGATCAGCGAGCCGATGGATGACGGTGGAGGCCATCCCCTTCGTTGCCGAGAACACCATTGCGCCCGTGTCGGCATTCCACGGCCTGGTGCCTCTTCGGTCCGCCCAGCCGGTCCAGATGTCGACGACCGGCTGGCCGTCGAGGTAGACGGCGAGGGCGCCGCCGCCGAAGCGGCGTCCCGGGAACAACCGGGAGAAGGCTCCGACCAGACAGCCGAAATTGGGGTCCGCCGCACCGTGGACATCGCGCGGTAGGGCCGGATCGTCGGCCCCGTAAGAGAGCGCCGCGCTGCGCTCCCCGCGTGTGGCATGGGTCACAATCAGCTCAATTTACCTGCAACCCCGGCAAACTTCTCCCGCGGTTACCGTTCCGTTAGCGAATTGCCCGGCTCCGCTTCATCTACTACGGCGAGCCCGGCGGCCACGGTCACCGACCAACTACGACCGGGGCGGCTGGTGAACCATGTCGAGTATCTCTTGAGCAGCAAGCGCGGGGGTGAGCTGGCCCTCGCGGACTCGGCGTTCGAGATCCCGGCGATTGGCCCGGACCGCGGCATTGGACGTCACCCGGTCCAGCACTGCATCGCGCACCATCGACCACATCCACTCGACCTGCTGTTTACTGCGCCGCGCGTCGAACTCGCCCGCCGCGGTGAGCACCCGCCGATGTTCGAGGACGGTGGCCCACATCTCGGACAACCCGCTGCCTTCCAGGGCGCTCATCGTGAGGACCGGTGGCCGCCAAAGGGTTTCGCGCGGGTAGAGCAGTCGAATGGCTCCGCTCAACTCACGTGCCGCAGCCTTGGCCTCGGTAGCATGCACACCGTCGGCCTTGTTCACCACGACCACGTCGGCAAGCTCAAGGACGCCCTTCTTGATGCCTTGAAGCTGATCACCGGTCCGCGCCAGCGTGAGGAAGACGAACGTGTCGACCATGTTGGCGACCGTCACCTCGGACTGTCCGACGCCGACTGTCTCCACTAATACGACGTCGTAACCCGCGGCCTCCAGCAGGACGATCGTCTCCCTGGTTGCCTTGGCGACACCTCCGAGGGTCCCCGACGTCGGGGAGGGCCGGACGTACGCGTCCGGGTGAACGGCCAGCCGGGCCATCCGGGTCTTGTCACCGAGGATCGACCCCCCGGTCCTCGTCGACGACGGGTCGACTGCCAGCACCGCCACGCGGTGGCCTCGCTCGATGAGGTACATGCCGAGTGCCTCGATGGTCGTCGACTTCCCCACCCCGGGGACACCGGTGATGCCGACGTGGAGCGCGCTACCCGCGTTGGGCATGAGCTCCATCAGCAGTCGCTGGGCGTTCTCCCGGTGGTCGGCCCTGGTCGACTCGACCAGGGTGATCGCCCGTGGCAGCGCGGAACGGTCCCCGTTGCGGATGCCCCGTACCAGCTCCGAAGCAATGTCCCGGGTCGCTTCGCTCCTGCCCTCCGAAGCAATGTCCCGGGTCGCTTCGCTCCTGCCCTCCGAAGCAATGTCCCGGGTCGCTTCGCTCCTGCCCTCCGAGGGGTTCATCTAGCGAAGGCTGTAACCGAGCCGCTCGGCCAACTTCTCCAGAAGGCCGATCGCGGCGTCGGCGATGACCGTGCCCGGAGGGAAGATTGCGGTGGCGCCCGCTGCGTACAACTCGTCGAAGTCGCCCGGCGGGATCACGCCACCGACGACGACCATGATGTCGGGCCTGCCCGCCTCGGCGAGCGCGTCGCGCAGCGCGGGAACCAAGGTGAGATGGCCTGCGGCCAGAGACGAGACCCCGACGACGTGCACGTCGTTGTCGGCAGCCTGGCGGGCGACCTCGTCGGGGGTAGAGAACAGGGAGCCGACGTCGACGTCGAAACCGATGTCGGCGAATGCCGTCGCAATCACCTTCTGGCCCCGGTCGTGACCGTCCTGCCCCATCTTGGCCACCAGGATGCGTGGCCTGCGACCGTCTGCCTCGGCGAACTTCTCGACCAGTTCCGTTGCAGCTGAGACGTTTTGCACGTTCTGACCTCTCCCCACCTCGTCGCGGTAGACGCCAGCGATGGTGCGGATCTCCGCCTGGTGGCGTCCGTAGACCTTCTCCAGTGCGTCGGAGATCTCCCCGACACTGGCCTTCGCGCGGGCGGCGGCGATGGCCAGCGCCATCAGGTTGTTACCGAGACCGTCCTCACCAGCTATTCCCGAAGCGCCAGCGGCCCTTGTCAATTCGGCAAGTGCGGTCTGCGTGGCGGCTTCGTCGCGATCGGCGCGCAGGTGCTCGAGTTTCGCGATCTGTTCGGCGCGCACCCGACTGTTCTCGACCTTGAGGACTTCGACCTCCTGGTCGGAGTCCACCTGATACTTGTTGATACCGATCACCGTCTGAGTTCCGGAGTCGATGCGGGCCTGCGTGCGCGCTGCCGCCTCCTCGATGCGTAGCTTGGGAATGCCCTCCCCGATCGCCTGGGCCATCCCGCCGTGCTCGGCGACCTCCGCGATGTGCGCGCGGGCCTTCTCGGCGAGCTGGTGCGTCAGCCACTCCACGTAGTACGAGCCACCCCAGGGATCGATGGGCCTGGTGGTGCCGGACTCCTGCTGCAGCAGCAGCTGCGTGTTGCGGGCGATGCGCGCGGAGAAGTCGGTGGGCAGTGCGAGCGCTTCGTCGAGCGCGTTGGTATGCAGCGACTGGGTGTGTCCCTGGGTGGCCGCCATCGCCTCGATGCACGTGCGAGCGACGTTGTTGAACGGATCCTGGGCCGTCAGTGACCATCCCGACGTCTGCGAGTGGGTTCGCAGCGATAGCGACTTGTCGCTCTTGGGGTCGAACTGGGCGACGAGTTCGCTCCACAGCAGCCGCCCGGCACGTAGCTTGGCCACCTCCATGAAGAAGTTCATGCCGATGCCCCAGAAGAAGGACAGCCGCGGCGCGAACTTATCGATGTCGAGACCTGCGTCCAAGCCCGCCTTGATGTACTCGACGCCGTCCGCGAGTGTGTAGGCGAGCTCCAGATCGGCCGTGGCACCGGCCTCTTGGATGTGATAACCGGAGATGGAGATGGAGTTGTACTTCGGCATCTTCACGCTGGTGTAGCCGAAGATGTCGGAGATGATCCGCATCGACGCCTTCGGCGGATAGATGTAGGTGTTGCGGACCATGAACTCCTTGAGGATGTCGTTCTGGATGGTGCCTGCGAGCTTCTCCGGTGGCACCCCCTGCTCCTCGGCCGCGGCGACGTACAGCGCCAGGATCGGCAGGACGGCGCCGTTCATCGTCATCGACACCGACACCGTCGACAGGTCGATGCCGTCGAAGAGCTGCCTCATGTCGAGGATGGAGTCGATGGCGACACCGGCCATTCCGACGTCTCCGGCCACTCGCGGGTGATCGGAGTCGTAACCGCGGTGGGTCGCCAGGTCGAACGCCACCGACAGGCCCTTCTGCCCGGCGGCGAGGTTGCGGCGGTAGAACGCGTTGGACTCTGCAGCGGTGGAGAAGCCGGCGTATTGACGGATGGTCCACGGCTGGTTGACGTACATGGTGGGGTACGGCCCTCGGATGAACGGGGGCGCGCCGGGGAAGGTGTCCACCGGATAGCCGGTGTCGGCGGCGGCGTCGCGGTCCGCGGCGGTGTAGACGGGTTTGACGTCGATGCCCTCGGGAGTGACCCAATCGAGTTGATCGGCCGTGTAGCCGTGGGCCGCGGCTGCGGCCGCCACGTGCTCGGCGACTGCGGACTCGTTGGCGGGAGCGCCCTTTCGGTCGCCCTGCAGTGGGACGTCAGCGAAGCTGGCGATGGTCCGGGGTGTTACTTCCGGAGCCGCCCCGGCGGCCACATCGGCTGCAGTCATCTCAAGCCCCCAATCGGGTGAGCAGTGTCGACAGCGCGGCAATCGCGTCGATCTTCGCGGTCAGGTATTCGTCGGGCCTGCTCGCCGCGTCCCCCAACGCCTTCGCCGGTCCGGCCAGGTAGACGTGCTCGACGCCGGCTGCGCGCGCTGCGGCCACGACGTCGGAGGCTGCCTCGGCGTAACGGGCATCGGTACCGCAGATCACCGCGGCGACCGGACCGCCGGCATCCGACACGGCTGTTGCCACGGCTGCTGCGTCCACCGTGCCCGGGTTCACCGTGTCGATTCCACCCGATGCCATCAGATTCGCGGCGAATGTGGTCCGGATGTTGTGCTCGGCGAGTGGCCCCACCGGCAGCAGAAGCGCCGTCGGTCGTCGCCCGTGCTCGGCGAGATAGGCGTCGGACCGGTTGCGCAGCGCCTCGAAACCAGCTGCGTACCTGTCCACGGCTGGCGTCGAATCAGCTTGCGGAAGAGGCGCTTCTGCGAGATTCGGATACTCATTCACGCCGGTGAGCGCAGTCCGACGGTGCGCGATGTCGGCACTGCGTTTGGCTCGGACACCAGCGATCTCCGTGGCGATGTGATCACGGGCCGCGACGAAGCCGCCCTTGGCCTCGACGTCCTGGAAGTGCTTCCACGCTTCCTCCGTGAGCCCGCGCGTCAAGTCCTCGACGAACCACGACCCGCCGCTCGGGTCGAGGACGCGTCCGAGGTGTGACTCCTCAAGGAGCAGAAGTTGGGTGTTGCGCGCCATTCGACGCGCGAAAGTTCTTGCCACACCTGGCAAGCCACCTGCAATCGAGCTGTCGAACTCGTACACCTGAATGGTGTCCGCGCCGCCGACGCCGGCACCGAACGCCCCGAGCGTAGTGCGCAGCATGTTCACCCAGGGGTCTCGTTGCGCCATCATCGGGCGCGACGTCACGGCGTGGATGATCGCCGCCCCCGCCTCGGGATGGCCGACGACCTCGGCCACCCTGGCCCAGAGTTGGCGGGCCGCGCGCAGTTTGGCGATGGTCATGAACTGGTCGTCGTCCGCGCTGTAGCGGAATGAAATCTGCTTGAGCGCGTCGGGCGCGGCGATCCCGCCATCGCCGAGCAGGCGCAGGTAGGCAACCCCGGCGGCGACGGCACCCGCAAGTTCCCAAGAGGCGCTGGCCCCGAGGTCGTGGAAAGTGCACCCGTCGACGGTCACCGCACGCACGCCGCCGTCGTAGCCGACCGTCGTGGCCGCGGTCGCCACGACCTCATCGATCGTGGGTGCATTGCGGACGACGAGCGCTGCTGTCAATGGATCTGCGCCGAGGTCGACCGACAACCTGTGGCGCTTGTCCTCGTCCAAGTCGGTCACCAATGCCAGAACGGCCTCCGCCGCGGCGGCATAGTCCGCACCCGCGTCGAGGATGACCGGCACCAGTTCGAGGTAGACGCCCTCCAGCATTCGGTCGAGCCGACTCACGTCGACGCCGTCTGCACCAACGCGCAGCACCAGCGCACTCACGCCGTCCGCCAGCGCCGACAGCACCGTTTCGTTTCCCTCGGAGACCCCAGCTCCCACCGGGAACGACTCCGCCACCTTCCATCCGGAACGCACGTCGCGCAGGGCGTCGCCACCGCGGACGAAGGGCCACTGACCTGGCAGCGAAGGCTCCGGCAGAGCATCCAGGCTGGTGTACAGGGGCCGTACGCAGAAGCCCTCGTACGTCGGAGACTCGAGAAGCCGCTCGGGCTCTGCACCGAGATCCGCGGGATCCTTCCGGCCACCCTTTGCCAACACGCCTGCTACCGCAGCGCGCCAGTCTTCACGGTCGGATTCCATCGTGCCGGTGCTGGCACGTGACCCCTGTACGGACACCGGCATCTCCCTGTTGTCGCGTGTGTGACGAACCACCCGCCCATCAGGCTAAATGATCGTCGTCACCCACCGTCCCCGCGGGCACGGGTCGAGCGGCGTTGCCGCCGGGAGGCGCCGACTGATGCCACGTACCCTTGACAAGCGTGAAGCCCGTCGTCAGAACGCTGCGCGGGGTCGGTAGCGCCGTCGCCGCGACCGTGCGGCAGGTTCCTCGGCGGCGGATGATCGCCTTGGCGACCGCCGCTGTGATTCTCGTCGCACTCGTCCTGGTGGTGCCACTGCCGACCGCGGTCCAGATGCGCGACTGGGCGACCTCAGTCGGACCGTGGTTCCCGCTGGCCTTTTTCGCGGCGCATGTGATCGTCACGGTGTTTCCGTTCCCACGAACTGCCTTTACCCTGTCCGCCGGCCTGCTCTTCGGTCCGACGTTGGGCGTGGGAATCGCGCTCGTCGCCAGCACGCTCAGCGCCGTCATTGCGTTGTTCCTCGTTCGAGCCGTCGGCTGGCAGCTCATCCGACTGGTTCGACATCCCAGGATCGACGCGCTGAATACCCGGCTTCAGCAACGGGGTTGGCCGACTGTCCTGTCGATGCGGATGATCCCGGCAGTGCCCTTCTCGGTGTTCAACTACGCGGCAGGCGCCTCGGCGATTCGCGTGCTGCCGTACACGCTCGCCACCATCGTCGGCCTGCTTCCGGGCACGGCGGCGATCGTAATCTTCGGCGATGCGCTCACCGGCAACGTGAGCCCGTTGTTCTTCCTGGTCTCGGTCTGCACCGCCAGCCTCGGCATCGCGGGGCTGATCTACGAGATTCGCAGTCATCGGCGTCATGGCGTCGAAGCATCCGAAGCGGACTCTGCAGAGCAGATCGCCACGCCCTGATTTTCACGCCGTGGCGCGTGGGCCCTTCACCGTCAGCGCGCCGTAGAGGCCGAGGAACCCCGTCGCCGCCACCAGCCCAGGGCTCCAGTCTCTGGCTCTCACGTGGAACGTCACCGCCAATGTGAAGTAGACGGTCAGCATGAGGGTGGTCAGGCGGGCCAGCGCCGGAAACCTGTACGCGGACAGCAATCCGATCGCCGAGGCCCCTTGACGATCGGCAGTAGCGGGCGCAGTTCCTCTGCCAATCCGACGTCGTCCAGCGCCTTCTTGACCGGTGGAAGCTGCAGACCGCACGCGACCGCATCGCCGGCCTGGATCGCCGCCAGCACGCCGTAGGTGCGGGTCGAGTTGAGGGCGGTCATTGACCCGGGTTGCCGTGCCGCGGAGCCGGCGGCCGCGTGTAATCGGTGGCCGGCGGCTGGGCCTGCTGCGACAGTGGTGCGTACTGCGGGAGTGCATCGAGGGTCCCCGACACGGGGGTCCGTGCCTCGGCTACGGCCTGCGCGACGGCCTGGGCGATCTCCGGATCGGTCTTCGTGTCAAACCATCCGGCCACCTCCTCGGAGTCGTCCTCGGGCTTCGGCAAGTCTTCCTCCACCGGTGACGGCTGGTAGCGGAAGACACCGTCCTCACCGGGAGCGCCGAGCATCTTGGTGAAACCCTGGAGCGCCGTGCCGAAGTCGCTGGGCACCAGCCAGACCTTGTTCGCCTCGCCCTTGGCCATCAGCGGCAGCGTCTGCAGGTACTGGTAGGCAAGCATCTCGGGCGTCGGGCGACCGGCCTTGATCGCCGCGAAGGTCTTCTCGATCGCCTTGGCCTGGCCCTGGGCCTGCAGGTAGGACGCGGCGCGCTCACCCTGAGCGCGCAACATTCGGGACTGCCGGTCGGCCTCGGCGGCCAGGATCGCCGCCTGCTTGGCACCCTCGGCGGAGAGGATCTGCGCCTGTTTCTGGCCTTCGGCCTGCTTGATCGACGCCTCGCGGTTGCCTTCGGCAGTGAGGATCATGGCGCGCTTCTCGCGGTCGGCGCGCATCTGCTTCTCCATCGAGTCCTGGATCGACGGTGGCGGGTCGATGCTGCGGAGTTCGACACGGGCCACGCGAAGTCCCCATCGGCCGGTGGCCTCGTCGAGCACACCGCGGAGTTGGCCGTTGATCTGGTCGCGCGAGGTCAGCGCCTGTTCCAGGGTCATGCCGCCGACCACGTTGCGCAGGGTGGTCGTGGTCAACTGCTCGACGCCGACGATGTAGTTGCTGATCGCGTAGACCGCAGCTTGGGGCTCGGTGACCTGAAAGTAGACGACGGTGTCGATGTTGACCGTCAGGTTGTCCTCGGTGATCACCGGCTGCGGAGGGAACGACACCACCCGCTCACGCAGGTCGACCCTGGCGCGAATCTTGTCGACGAACGGCAGCAGCAGCGTGAGCTGACCGGAGACCGTCTTGCTGTAGCGCCCGAGCCGTTCGATCACCGCGGCCTCCGCCTGCGGAATCACCTTGACGGACTTGACGACCACGATGATGGCGAAGATCACCAGCACCGCGGCCAGAACCAAGCCGAACACAGCACCATCCATTGCAGTTCTCCCCTTACCTAAGAAACTCAGATGCCCTTGAAGACGACCGCGGTAGCGCCGTCGATGTTCATGACGGTGACGTGGTCACCCGGTTCGTAGACCTCGGTCTCGTCGAGTGGCCGAGCCGTCCACACCTCGCCGTCGAGTTTTACCTGGCCCTCGTGGCGTGACACCCGATCGATCACGAGCGCGCTCTTGCCCTCGAGGGCCTTCATCGGTTCCGGCAGACCGGTGCCGGCCGCGAACCGCTTCCGCAACGCCGGGCGGACCAGAACCAGCAGCAGGATGGAGATTGCCGCGAAGACCGCACCGTCGACCCAGACCGGTCCGCCGAACAGCGCGCTCGCGCCGGCGGCCGACAACGCACCGCCGCTGAGCATCAGCAGGAAGAGGTCACCGGTCAGCGCTTCGGCACCGGCCAGGGCGAGTGCCGCGACCAGCCAAATCAGTGCGCCCATGGGCCAAGCGTACGCGTGTCGCGCTCGCCGAGCCCTCAACTACTACACTGCCTGCATCATGTGGTGCCCCAGTGTTTCCCTTTCGGTATGGGCCAACGCGTGGCTCGCCGGCCTCGCCGCGCCGGATGACGTGCTTGATGCGCTATCACTTTGGGCGCCAAGGCATTCCGTCACCGCCTACGACTCCGTTGCGGCAGATCGCACAGGTCTGCCGTGGCCGGATCTCACCGATGCCGGCGCGGTCTCGATGCTGCAGACGCTGCGTACGGCCGCCGGCCCGCCGACCGGCGAGCCGGCGATGTCGGTCGCGCTCCCGGTTCCCGGTGACGTCCGCGGGCTGCCGGCCGGAACCCAGTTCACCCTCGACGCCATCTCGGCGGGCGAGGCCATCACCGTGTCGCACCAGGGCACCACCGCGGTGGGCCTCGTCCCCGAGTTCGCCTACGACGAGACCGATCCGGATTACGACCACACCGACGACGAGTCGACAGATCACTATGCCGAACCGATCGCGCTGGCATGGACTGTGTACTCGCTTCCAGTGGTGCCGCTCGGCGAGCACCTCGACCTCGGACACGCCGAATACGAACTGCGCGCCGCCGTACGCTCGGCAGCCGACGCGCTCGGCACTCTGCGCGCCGGGATGACGTCGGCCGACGTCGCCGATCCTCGAGGCCTCGTCGAACAGGTCCTCGAGTCGGCACGCCTGCATCGCGCACCCGATCATGCCCCGGAGCGCGCCCTCCGAGTGTTGGAGAACGCCGCGCACGTCGACGCCATCATCACGGTCAGTTCGGGATTGATGCCGATCGGGCTTCAGTCGTCGTCCGAGATGCAGATCGCCAACGATGCGCTTCGCCCGCTGGTCAACGTGGTGCGTTCGGCGCGAATGGCCGCGGTCAGCGCGATCCTGCAGTCGGCGTGGCGTCGCTAGAGCAGTTAGGCGTGCACAACGCGCCGTCGATGCTGAACCCGTAACCGGGAACCGGCTCGGGGCCGACGATCCTGGCGGGGTCGCGTCCCTGGCGCAGTTCGTCCATCAAGTCGACGGCCAACCCGGCGAAGCGCCGCTGTGCATTCGGTGTCGTCGCGCGCGCAAACGCGACGCCCGCCGCCTCCGCCTGCTCGCGAAGTTCGTTGTCGAGGTCCCAGACCACCTCGATGTGATCGGCGACGAAACCGATCGGGCACACGATCACGGCCTTCGTGCCCCCCGTTGCCAGCGCGGTGAGCTGATCGGACACGTCGGGCTCCAGCCACGGCACCTGCGGAGGACCGGATCTGGACTGCCACACCTGGTCGTAGTCGGAGTAACCCGCGGCCTTCGCCACCAGCCCGGCCGAGTAGGCCACCTGCCTGCTGTAGAGATCCGGCCCGCAGCGCGACGCCGCGCGCATCGGAATCGAGTGGGCGGTGAAGATCAGGCGAGCGTCGTCGCGCAGATCTGCCGGGAGAGTCGCGGCGGCGTCGACGATCGCCTCGGCGAACATCTCCACCAGGAGCGGGTGATCGAAGTACTGCCGCAGTTTGACGAGTTCGGGTGCGTCCGCGCCGACTGCGACGCGTGCCCGGGTGATGTCCTCCTGGTACTGAGTGCAGCCGGAGTAGCCACCCCACGCCGACGTGGTGAACACCGCGGCACGCCGGATTCCGTCGTCGCGCATCCGCGTCACGGTGTCCTCGACGTACGGCTCCCAGTTGCGGTTGCCGAAGTACACCGGCATGCCGATGCCTCGGTCGGCGAGCTCCGTCTCGATCTGGTCGATCAGGTCGCGGTTGATGCCGTTGATCGGCGACACCCCACCGAAGTGCAGGTAGTGCTCGGCGACGGAATCAAGGCGCTCGGGCGGGATGTTGCGACCGCGGGTGACGTTCTCCAGGAAGGGCCGCACCTGTTCGGGCCCCTCCGGGCCGCCGAACGACAGCAGCAGGAGCGCATCGAACGCCGCGGAAGTCGATCCGCTCACAGCAACTGGGTACTGGCGCCGCCGTCGGCATAGACGATCGTGCCGGTGGTGGCGGGCAGCCAGTCGGACATCAACGCACATACCGTCTTTGCGACCGCGGTGGGATCCTTCATGTTCCAGCCAAGTGGCGCGCGCTGGTCCCAGCCCTCCTCCAGTAGTTTGATCTGATCGCCTGCGGCATCACCGAGCGCGCCGCCGACGATGGCACTCATCGCAAGGGTGCGAATCGGTCCTGCGGCAACAAGATTCGAACGGACGCCATATTGGCCGGCCTCACGCGCTACGAAGCGGTTCACCGACTCCAGGGCGCTCTTGGCGACTGTCATCCAGTTGTAGGCGGGCATCGCGCGAGTCGGGTCGAAGTCCATGCCGACGATGCCACCGCCGGAGTTCATGATCGGCAGCACGGCCTTGGCCAGGGAGGCGTAGGAGTAGGCCGAGATGTGGATGCCCTTGGCGACGTCCTCGTAAGGAGCGTCGAAGAACGGGTTGATGCCCATGCCGGTCTGCGGCATGAAGCCGATCGAGTGCACGACGCCATCGAGCTTGTTGCCCTCACCGATGACCTCGGTGACACGGTCGGCCAGCGTCGCGAGGTGTTCGGAGTTCTGTACGTCCAGCTCCAGCAGCGGAGCGGGGTTGGGCAAGCGGTCGGCGATCCGCTGGATCAACTTCATCCGGTCGAACCCGGTCAACACCAGCTCCGCGCCGGCCTCCTGCGCGACCTTCGCGATGTGGAACGCGATCGACGAGTCCGTGATGATCCCCGTGACGAGGATGCGCTTGCCTTCGAGAAACCCTGCCATGTCAGTCCTTCGTGATCCGTGATGGTCGTGAACGGTTCTAGTGGCCGCGCTGTTCAGTGGCCCATGCCCATGCCGCCGTCGACAGGGAGCACGGCGCCGGAGATGTAACCGGCGTCCTCGGACGCCAGAAAGCTGACCGCTGCGGCGACCTCCTGGGCGGTACCGACTCGCTTCGCCGGGATGAAGTCCAGCGCCCCCTCCTGGATCCGTTCGTCGAGCGCACGTGTCATCTCGGTGTCGATGTAGCCGGGAGCCACGACGTTTGCGGTGACCCCCGCCTTGGACAGCTCACGCGCGATCGAGCGGGCCATGCCGATCAGACCGGCCTTGGAGGCCGCGTAGTTGGCCTGGTTGCCGATACCCCAGGTGCCGGAGACCGAGCCGACGAAGATCATCCGGCCGAAGCGCTTTCGCTGCATGCTCCTCGATGCGCGCTGGGCCACCCGGAAGGCACCGGTGAGGTTCGCGTCGATGACCTTTTCGAATTTCTCCTCGGTCATCCGCATGAGGAAGGCGTCCTGGGCGATGCCGGCGTTGGATACCAGCACCTCGACTGGACCCTGGTGCTCCTCGACGGCCTTGAAAGCACGGTCGACGGCGTCGTTGTCGGTGACGTCGCACTCCACGCCGAACAGTCCGTCCGGTGCACCCGAGCCACGGTGTGTCACCGCGACCGCGTGCCCGTCGGCGGCCAACCGCTCGGCGATGGCGAGACCGATGCCGCGGTTGCCGCCGGTGACCAGCACGGAGCGCGATACGAAGTCCGTCATGATCGCCAACCTATCGTCTCGCTCGGGTCCGGCCGAAATCGACCGTGCGGGTCAACCGGGCAGCCGACGGTTGATCAGCAACGCGGCCAACGCTGCCAGTGCGAGCACCAGGGAGCCGAGCCGGAGCCATCCCACGCTCGCATCACCCTTGAGCGTCTCGTAGCCGATCTGCTCCTGCAGCGAGGTGAACACCGCCTTGAGCTGTTCCAGGCTCGACGCGGAATACGCGTTGCCTCCCGAGAGTTCGGCGATCTTCTTCAACGTCTCGTCGTCGACCGGCACGGGTTGGCGCTGGTCGTTGATCTCGACATAGCCGTACTTGGTGCCGAACGACACCGTGGAGATCGGAACACCTTGGTCGTCGGCCGTGCGGGCGGCCGTGTAGGCACCCTTCGGATTGTCCGGATTCGACGGCACGGTCTCCTTGCCGTCCGACATCAACACGATACGGGCCGGCGGCGGTGCGTCGCCCCCGCCAATGACCGCGCCCACGGTCGCGATGGCCTGCAGTGCGGTGAAGATGCCCTCACCCGTCGCGGTGCGGTCGGCTAGTTGCAGCTTGTCGATGGCGGCCTTGGTCGCATCGCGATTGGTCGTGGGTGACACGAGCACCGTGGCAGTGCCCGCGTAGGCGATCAGGCCGAGGTTGATGCCGGGTGTCAATTGGTCGGCGAACTGCTTGGCGGCCTCCTGCGCGGCGGCCAGCCGGCTTGGCGCGACGTCGGTGGCACGCATCGACTGCGACACGTCGATCACCAGCATCACCACGGCTCGGTTACGAGGTGTCCGAACGTCGTTTGTCGGCCCCGCCATCGCCACGGTGAACAACACCAGCGCGAGCACCATCAGGATGGCCGAGAGATGCCGCCAGCGGGCAGGCCGCTTGGGCGCCACGCTCTCGAGCAGCTCCATGTTGGCGAAGCGCAGCATCCGCTTCTGCCTGGCCACCTGCACGAAGACATACAGGGCCGCCAGGGCTATGACGACGATAAGGAACAGGAAGAACCACGGGTTCTTGAATCCCGATAGGCTAATCGGGCCAAAAATCGGTAATGTCATGTGCAACTTGCCATTTCAGTAATCGGTCCGCGAGCTCTCAGGGGCGCAGGGCTCATCGGGACGCGACGGCTCCCCTGCGTCGATTGGCCACGAATCTTACGACGTCGGCGATCCAGTCCCGGTCGGTGCGCAGCGTCAGCAGGGGTGCGTTGCACCGGCGCAGGGTGCGTGCCACGTCGGCGCGATGGGCCTCCGCCGCCTTCGCGAAGTCGGCACGCAGTTGCGCGTCGATGGTGAATTCGCGGGTCACGCCGGATTCGGTGTCCTGCAGGACCACGTCGCCTACGTCGGGCAGTTCGACGTCTCGGGGATCGATGACCTCGATGCCGAGCACTTCGTGTCGTCCGGCGATGGCCCGCAGGGGTCGCATCCAGTTGATCGGACCGAGGAAGTCGCTGATGATGACGGCCATCCCGCGCCGACGTTCGGGTCTGCGCAACGCATCGATGGCTGCGGATAGGTCGCCACGCACGCCGAGAGGCGCCCGCGGCATGGTGGCGATCGCGCGGAGCAGTTCGTGCTCGTGGATCCGTCCGCTCAGCGCCGGCACCCGCTTCGTCGTCTCACCGTTGGTGATCACCGCGCCGAGCCGGTTGCCTCCGCCGCTGTTGAGGAACGCGATGGATGCGGCGGCCGCCACGGCGAGGTCGCGCTTCTCGCATCCGGTGGTGCCGAAGTCGAGGCTCGCGGAGACGTCCACGACCAGCCACGTCTCGAGCTCACGGTCCGCGATCATCTGCCGTACGTGCGGTGTCGTGGTACGCGCGGTCACCGACCAATCCATCCGCCGGACGTCATCACCTGGCTGGTAGATCCGCGAGTCCCCCGGTTCGGAGCCGGGCCCGGGTACCAGTCCCTGGTGATCACCGTGCAACACGCCGTCGAGCTTGCGGCGCACCGTCAGCTCGAGCTTGCGGAGCGCGACCGAGAGCTCCGGATCCTTGATCTGACCGCGTTGGAGCGACGGCAGATCAACGCGGGACGTCGGACCGCCAGATGGCCTAGTCACCGACCGCCGGCCGCCGCCGCGGCGGGCATGGCGGGTGCCACCGAGTGTCCTTGTTGCGGAATGGCATTCACCTGAGGTAGCGCAACCGTCTGCATGATCCGGTTGATCACCGTCTCGGCGGACACCTCGTCGGCCAGAGCGTCATAGGTCAGCACGAGGCGGTGGCGCAGCACGTCGGGGATCACCTCGACGACGTCCTGCGGGATCACGTAGTCGCGCCCACGAATCAGCGCCAGCGCCCGTGACGCGGCGATGATGCCCAGCGAGGCGCGCGGCGAGGCGCCATAGGCGATCCATGCCTTGGCGTCGGGCATGCCGAACTTCGCGGGTTCGCGGGTGGCGGTCACGATGCGGACGACGTAGTCGACCAGAGCGTGATGGACGAAGATGCCCGCCGCGATCTCCTGCAACCTCAGCAGGTCACCGGTGTTGAGGATCTGCTTCGGCTGCGGCGGGGTGACGCCCATCCGATAGATGATCTCGCGCTCTTCCTCCGGAGTCGGGTAGTCGACGTTCAGCTTGAACAGAAAACGGTCGCGCTGCGCCTCGGGGAGCGAGTAGACGCCCTCCTGCTCGATCGGGTTCTGGGTGGCCATGACGAGGAACGGGCTCGGCAGCGGGAACGTCTTGCCGCCCAGCGACACCTTGCGCTCGGCCATCACCTCGAGCAGGGCCGACTGCACCTTGGCGGGAGCGCGGTTGATCTCGTCGGCCAGCAGGAAGTTCACCATCACCGGCCCGAGTTCAATGTCGAACTCCTCCTTGCCCGCCCGGTAGATGCGGGTACCGACGATGTCGGTGGGGACCAGGTCGGGCGTGAACTGAATGCGGGCGAAGGTGCCGCCGACGACCTTGGCGAACGTCTCCACCGCGAGAGTCTTGGCGACACCGGGCACGCCCTCGAGGAGCACGTGGCCCTTCGCGAGGAGCCCTACCAGCATGCGCTCGACGAGGAGGTCCTGGCCGACGATGATCCGCTTGACCTCGAAGATCGCCCGCTCGAGCGTGTGCACCTCGTTCTGAAGACCACCATTCACCGGCGGTGCCTGCTGGGGGCCGCCCGGCGGGAAGCCCTGCGCCGGGGCCTGCCCGGGGAAACCTCCGGCGCCCTGCGGCCCACTAGGTGACGTCATTCAGTTTCCTCCACGTGTTCTGGTCCGGCGCTGTGATTCAGACCGCTGGTGTTGGTTGTTCGTCCCTGCTCGGATCGGTGGCGCCAGAGCCACTCGGGCGGACGCTCCCCGTCAACTATTCCAGGCAGTTCGGAATCCGTCGACGTGCCCTGCCGCGGGCGGCCCCGATCAGGACTCGATGAACCGGACCAGATGCGGAGACATCCCTGCGGTGCGGACCGGGCTGACGGTGACCTTTTCCGCGCTGCCTGATGCCTCGAGCATCCGGCCACCGCCCAGGTAGATGGTCACGTGCTGGCTTCCGCCGGGCCCGTAGAAGATCAGATCTCCGCGTTTGGCCTGCGACGGCGCAATCGGCCGGCCGGCGTTGTACTGGTCTCCCGAATACTTCGGAATCTGCACCCCGACGCCTGCGAACGCGTATCGAGTGAACCCCGAGCAGTCGTAGCCGATCTTGCCCGTGTCATAGTCGACGCCCTCGCTGGGGCCGTTGAGCGAACCGCCGCCCCAGGAGTAAGGAACGCCCATCTGCGACCCGCCGCGACGGATCACGTACTCGATGGCCTGTGGACCACGGACACGGCCGCCGGTCGCCGCGGCCGGTGCACTGCCGCCGAGGCCGATGCTGGACAGGAACTGCTGACCGAGGCTCTTGGTCGTCTGTAACGCGATCGCGCTCGCCTGGAATGAGGCGTTGGCGATCGCGGCGGGATCACCCGGCGCGCCGGAGCTGACGACCTTGGGCAGCGTCGGATCCCACGCGCCGTCGGTCGGTTCGGCATTGGCAGGCGCAGTGGCACCGAACGCCAACGCCATCCCCAACGCCAAGGCGCAGCCGATCAGCGCCAACGGCTTGAACCAGCGGAGGAACGTCACGTGCAAGGCATTCCCCTCAGTATTCGATCAATCGAGTCACGTAGGGCGTCATGCCACTGGTCCGGACGGGCGAGACCTTGACTGTCGAACCGGTGTAGGGCGCTTCGAGCATTTGGCCGCCGCCCAGGTACATCGCCACGTGCTGACTGGCGTTGGGCCCGTAGAAGATCATGTCGCCGCGGCGCATCTGCGACGACGGGACCTTCCGTCCAGCGTTGTACTGCGATCCGGAGTAGTGGTCGAGTTTGATGCCGACGCCGGCGAATCCGTACAGCATGAGGCCGGAGCAGTCGAAACCGACTGTGCCGGAACCGGAGTCGATGCCGCGGCTCGGACCGGCGGCGTTGCCGCCACCCCAGGAGTAGGGCACGCCCATCTGCGACCCCATGCGTTTGATGACGTACTCCGAGGCCTGCTGACCGTAGACACGGGGTATCGCGCCATTGGTGAAACCGGTTGACGCTGCTGGCGCAGGAAGAATCCCGAGCTTCTGCAGAAAGCTCCGGCCCATTTGTTGGGTCAACTGAGCCGAGGTGGTCATGATCCCGAGGATCGTGTTGATGATCGCGATCGGGTCGCCACTGACGAAGGCGCTGGGGATCGCAGGCAGCGTGAGATCCCACTCCGAGTTGGCGTTGCCTGGTGCCGCGGCGGCGGGACTGCGGTCCCAGTCGTTCGACGGGATGGCCGCCCCGGGAATCGGCGCGGCCGGGGCCGCCTGAGCGGCCGCCTTCGCGACGGGCGCCGACCATTCCCGTGCCGCGGCGAGCTTGGCCTGTGCCGCCGACCGGTCAGCGGTGAGTCGATCCAGTTCGGTTTGTTGGCCCTTGAATGTCTGCTGCGCCTGCGTCAACGAGGCGACGGCCGCGTTCATGCTGGACTCTGCGTCGGTGACGGACTGGTCGGCTTTCTGCTTGGCGAGCCGGGCCGCTGATTCCCTGTTGACCTGCGTGGTGCGGGCGCGCTGAAGATCGGTGATGGCTTGTTGCGTGCTGGCGTTCAACGTCTGCCCGGTGGCCGCGGTGGCGATCATGTCCGCCGGGTCCTTGGCGGTGACGTACGCCGCCGAGGGTCCGTTCATGTACGTCGACGCAGCGAAGGCGTCGAAGCGCTGCTGTGCTGACGAGATGGCCGCGTTGGCGTCGTTGAGCGCGACCTGACTGGCGTCGACCTCGCTCTTGGCGGTTGCGGCGTTGTCGCGTGCCGTCTGAACGTCCAGGATCGCCTTGTTGACGCTCTCCTGCTCCGCCTGGATGTTCGTACCGAGTTCCTGCAGCTTCTGATCCGCGTTGGCGACTGCGGCGACGAGGCCCGCCACGCCCTCGGAAGTCGTGGGCTCGGCCGCCGCGATTCCGGTGCCGTAGGTGAACACGGACGTGACGAGAACACCACATGCGAGCGAACCCGCAATCGAGGCGCGAACTGAGCGTCTCATTGGACTCCGGTCTCCTAGAGCTGAACGAGAACGTGATGGCACGTTCGTCGGGCTCCGAGTCACAGAAGTCACATGAATAACTACTGCAACAGCAGGTGCCATCTGCACCGTACGTCACATTTTGCGCCGAGGAAACGCCAGGAATGAATTACATGTTTGTAATTGAATCGATGTTATCGAATGGTGATGTTCGACAAATGAAACGCCGTCGAAAAAGTCAGTTGCCCGCGGCCGCAGTCGTTTCCGGGGCGCTCGCATTTCGGGCGCGGACCTGCAGTATCCGCGTGGCCACCGCCGCCACTGCAACACCGAGAACCAGCAGAAGCGTGAATGGCGTCCACGGGAAATGAGGCGTCGCCAATTCGGTGACGAAATTCTGCGCGGCTACCACGGGAGTACCGCTCACCTTGGCAATGTCCTGTCCCGCTTCGAGAGTCACCCGGTCGAAGGTCGGGCTGTAGGTGCCTGCGAAGGACGGGCTCGTCACCAACACCGTCGAGCCCGGAAACTCCCGGCCGACCTCGGTGGCGATGTCCCGCAGCGGAGTGTCGATGGACGGGTTCTGGTCGAGTACCACGAGCTTGAGGTCGATACCCTTCTGCTTCGCATCAGCGACCACCTGGGCAAGCCCGGCGTTGGCCGGAACGTCCGTGGCGCTCACGCCGTCGGCGCGTAAATCGGCCTGCACCAGTTCCATGCACACGTCGGGCGGTGTCGCGGCGGGGTCCTTGCCGACGGTCGTGCACACCTGCGACGGGATGAACAGCGGTACCCGCGGAGTCGTCACGTGCCAGACGTTACATTCCCCCGGTCGCTTCGCTCCTGCCCGCCGGGACATTCCCCTGGTCGCTTCGCTCCTGCCCGCCGGGACATTCCCCCGGTCGCTTCGCTCCTGCCCGCCGGGACATTCCCCGGGTCGCTTCGCTCCTGCCCACCGGGACCGCCAACATCGGTCGATCGGCTGGCAGCACGCCCGGATCGGGGGAAGACTGGTACCCGCACCGAAGCCGTTTACAGGACAAGCGTACTGTTAAAACCGCTACCGCCGCGACACAGCCCGTCACGGCGAAGATCGAACCGGGAGTTGATGTGACCAGCGTTAATTCGTTTGGAGCCCACGACACGTTGAAGGTCGGGGACGAGGCCTACGAAATCTACCGCCTGGACGCGGTACCCGGAACCGAGAAACTTCCCTACAGCCTCAAGGTGCTCGCCGAGAACTTGTTGCGCACCGAAGACGGCGCCAACATCACCAAGGACCACATCGAGGCCATTGCCAACTGGGATCCCTCGGCAGACCCCAGCATCGAAATCCAGTTCACCCCGGCCCGGGTGATCATGCAGGACTTCACCGGCGTGCCCTGCATCGTGGATCTCGCCACCATGCGTGAGGCAGTCGGCGAACTCGGTGGCGATCCCAACAAGGTCAATCCCCTGGCACCTGCGGAAATGGTCATCGACCACTCCGTGATCGTCGACGTGTTCGGCAAGCGCGATGCGTTCGAGCGCAACGTCGAGATCGAATATTCGCGCAACGGCGAGCGTTATCAGTTCCTGCGATGGGGCCAGGGCGCCTTCGACGACTTCAGCGTGGTGCCGCCAGGCACGGGCATCGTCCACCAGGTCAACATCGAGTACCTCGCGCGCACGGTCATGGTTCGTGATGGCGTCGCGTACCCCGACACCTGCGTCGGCACCGACAGTCACACGACGATGGTCAACGGGCTCGGTGTGCTCGGCTGGGGCGTCGGCGGCATAGAGGCGGAGGCGGCGATGCTCGGTCAGCCGGTATCGATGCTCATCCCCCGCGTCGTCGGGTTCAAGCTGTCCGGAGAGATCAAGCCCGGCGTCACGGCCACCGACGTCGTCCTGACCGTCACCGAAATGCTGCGAAAGCACGGTGTCGTAGGCAAGTTCGTCGAGTTCTACGGCGACGGCGTGGCCGAGGTACCACTGGCCAACCGCGCGACGTTGGGCAACATGAGCCCCGAATTCGGTTCCACCGCCGCCATCTTCCCGATCGACGAGGTGACCGTCGACTACCTGCGTCTGACGGGCCGCACCGACGAGCAGCTCGCGCTGGTCGAGGCGTACGCCAAGGCGCAGGGCATGTGGCACGACCCGGGCAAGGAACCGGTGTTCTCGGAGTATCTCGAACTCGACCTCGGCGACGTGGTGCCGTCCATCGCTGGGCCCAAGCGCCCCCAGGACCGCATTCAGCTGTCCGACGCGAAGACGGCGTTCCGCAAGGACATCCACAACTACGTGGAAAAGAACCACCCGGCGCCGGAAACCAAGCTCGACGAAGCCGTCGAGGAGTCCTTCCCGGCCAGCGATTCGGTCTCGCTGTCGTTCGCCGAAGACGACGCTGTCGACGTGTTGTCCGCGGCAAACGGCGCCGAGGGCAGGCCGAGCAAGCCGGTCACGGTTCGTTCAGATGAGCAGGGCGAGTTCGTGCTGGATCACGGCGCGGTCGCCGTGGCGGCCATCACGTCGTGCACCAACACCTCCAACCCGTCGGTGATGCTCGGCGCCGCACTGCTGGCCCGCAACGCCGTCGAGAAGGGCCTGACCTCCAAGCCATGGGTGAAGACCTCGATGGCGCCCGGTTCGCAGGTCGTCAGCGACTACTACGACCGGGCAGGCGTCTGGCCCTACCTGGAGAAGCTCGGCTTCTTCCTGGTCGGTTATGGCTGCACCACCTGCATCGGCAACACCGGCCCACTGCCGGAGGCCATCTCCAAGGCCATCAACGACAACGATCTGTCGGTGACCGCGGTGCTCTCCGGCAATCGAAACTTCGAGGGACGCATCTCCCCGGACGTGAAGATGAACTACCTGGCGTCGCCGCCGCTGGTCATCGCCTACGCACTCGCCGGCACCATGGACTTCGACTTCGAAACCGAGCCGCTCGGTCAGGACAACGACGGCAATGACGTCTTCCTCAAGGACATCTGGCCGTCGTCGAAGGAGATCTCCGACGTCATCGCATCCTCGATCGACCGGAAGATGTTCACCGACAGCTATGCCGACGTGTTCAAGGGCGACGAGCGCTGGCGAAACCTCCCCACCCCCGAAGGCAAGACGTTCGACTGGGATCCGAACTCAACCTACGTTCGGAAGCCTCCGTACTTCGACGGCATGCCGGCCGACCCGGAACCCGTGACGGACATCTCAGGCGCCAGAGTGCTTGCGCTGCTAGGTGATTCGGTGACCACAGACCACATCTCCCCAGCAGGCAACATCAAGGCGGGCACCCCTGCCGCGCAGTACCTGGAGGAGAACGGCGTTGACAAGAAGGACTACAACTCCTACGGCTCGCGGCGCGGAAACCACGAGGTGATGATCCGTGGCACCTTTGCGAACATCCGGCTGAAGAACCAGCTGCTCGACGACGTCTCGGGTGGATACACGCGGGACTTCACCCAGGATGGCGGACCTCAAGCCTTCATCTACGACGCGGCGCAGAACTATGCGGCGCAGGGCATTCCGTTGGTGGTGCTGGGCGGTAAGGAGTATGGGTCGGGATCATCACGGGATTGGGCCGCCAAGGGCACCAGCCTGCTGGGCGTTCGCGCGGTCATCACCGAGTCGTTCGAGCGCATCCACCGCTCCAACTTGATCGGCATGGGTGTCGTCCCTCTGCAGTTCCCCGTCGGAGAGTCGGCGGCATCGCTGAAGCTGGACGGCACCGAGACCTTCGACATCTCGGGGATCGCCGACCTCAACGAGGGCAAGACGCCGAAGACGATGCACGTCACCGCCACCAAGCCGGATGGGTCTCGTACCGAGTTCGATGCGGTGGTTCGCATCGATACGCCCGGTGAGGCCGATTACTACCGCAACGGTGGCATCCTGCAGTACGTCCTGCGAAACATGCTCAGGGCCTAGGGATCTGCGAGGGCGGTAAGAGAAAGTACCCCCGTTGCCACGGGTGACCGAAGACCATCTGGCGGCGCGCCGTCGTCAGATTCTCGACGGTGCCCGACGGTGTTTCGCACGGTACGGGTATGAGAGCGCGACCGTGCGACGGCTTGAGCAGACAATCGGGCTGTCGCGCGGCGCGATCTTTCACCACTTTCGCGACAAGGACACCCTGTTCTTTGAGCTGGCACGTGAGGATGCCGAGCGCATGGCTGAGGTCGCGTCCCGCGAGGGACTCATTCAGGTGATGCGCGATCTGCTGGCTGCGCCCGACCAATTCGACTGGCTGACAACCCGTTTGGAGATCGCGAGGAAGCTGCGCAACGACCCCGCATTCCATCGGGGCTGGGCCGACCGTTCAGCCGAATTGTCGGAAGCCACTGCGCAAAGACTTCAGCGGCAGAAGCAAGCTGGTCGGCTTCGCGACGACGTGCCTGCCGAGGTTCTTCAGACGTATCTCGACCTGGTGCTTGACGGGCTCGTTGCCAGACTTGCGTCTGGCGATGACCCCGTACGACTCAGTGCTGTGTTGGACCTGGTGGAGGCGTCAGTCCGGCAACAGTAATCAGTGCCTGCGACGATGATTCGGACCGCCTCGGCTACGCATCGTCGTTCCCGACTCGCGCAACATGCTGTGGACCGACCCATATGACTTGCCGGTAGTTGCTACCAACGCCCGTATGCTGGCGCCCTGTTCGTAGGCGCTGCGCAACTCGTCGAGCAACTCGTCTCTGGACTTTTCCAGCTCTTGCATATGACATTTCCCCATTTCCCAGTGATCCTTGTGAATACCCGGGTGTTCAGAATTCAATCAATGGGCGGCATCAGGCCAGTTCGATGAGGTCCCGGTAGTCTTCGGACCAGTAGTCCTCGGTGCCGTCCGGGAGCAAGACGACCCGCTGGGGATCGAGCGCCTCGGCGGCGCCCGGATCGTGGGTCACCAGCACCACCGCGCCACGGTAGCTACGGAGCGCATCCAGCACCTGTTCGCGGGACGCCGGGTCGAGGTTGTTGGTCGGCTCGTCGAGCAGCAGCACGTTCGCCGTCGAGGCGACCAGGCCGGCCAGAGCCAGTCGGGTCTTCTCACCGCCGGACAACGTGCCAGCAGGCTGGTCGAGTTGGGGCCCGGTGAACATGAAGGCGCCGAGCAGGCTTCGTAGATCCTGTTCGCCGGTGTCGGGGGCGGCGTGGCGGATGTTCTCCCATACGGACGCCAACCCGTCGATGGTGTCGTGCTCTTGCGCGAAGTACCCCAGCTTGAGCCCGTGGCCAGGCTCGATGACGCCGGCGTCGGCGGCCTCCGCTCCGGCCAGGATCCGCAAAAGTGTGGTCTTGCCAGCGCCGTTGAGCCCGAGGATGACGACGCGGGATCCCTTGTCGATCGCAAGGTCGACGCCGGTGAAGATCTCGAGCGAGCCGTAGGTCTTGGTCAAGCCCTTGCCCACCAGCGGGGTCCGACCGCACACGGCCGGCGTGGGAAACCTGATCTTCGCGACGCGATCAGCGACGCGTTCCTCGTCCAACGATGCCATCATTCGATCGGCGCGCTTCAACATATTCTGTGCCGCTACGGCTTTGGTGGCTTTGGCACCCATCTTCGCGGCTTGGGTGCGCAGCGCGGAGGCCTTCTTCTCGGCGTTGGCGCGTTCGCGGCGGCGGCGCTGCTCGTCGGTGGCGCGGGCGTCGAGGTATTTCTGCCAGCCCATGTTGTACACATCGGCCTCACCGCGGACGGCGTCGAGGAACCACACCCGGTTGACGACGTCGGCGAGCAGATCCACGTTGTGACTGATGACCACCAGACCGCCGGTGTGGTTCTGCAGGAACGTGCGCAGCCATCCGATCGAGTCGGCGTCGAGGTGGTTGGTGGGTTCGTCGAGCAGCAAAGTCGTGTCCGAACCAGAGCCCGTGTCCGATGCCGCGAACAGGATGCGCGCGAGTTCGACGCGGCGGCGCTGACCGCCGGAGAGCGTCCTCAACGCCTGGGTCAGGATCCGCTCGGGCAGTCCCAGGCTGGCGCAGATGCGTCCCGCCTCTGATTCCGCCGCGTATCCGCCGAGGGCGGCGAACCGCTCCTCGAGTTCACCGTAGCGCTTGACGGCCTTGTCGCGGGCGGCGTCGTCGGCGACCTCGGCCATGATCGTCTGTTGTTTCTCCAGATCGGAAAGGAGCGTGTCGAGTCCCCGCGCCGAGAGGACTCGGTCGCGGGCCAGCATGTCCAGGTCACCCTCTCTGGGATCCTGTGGCAGATAGCCAATCTCGCCGGTTCGGTCGATCGAGCCCGCATAGGGCTCGCCCTCGCCGGCAAGGATGCGCATCGTGGTGGTCTTGCCTGCGCCGTTACGGCCGACGAGGCCGATCCGGTCCCCCGGTTGGATGCGCAGAGCGGCACCCTCGATGGCCAGCAGCGTACGCGCGCCAGCGCGGACCTCGAGGTCCGTTGCGGTGATCACGCTGTACTCCTAATTCGTAGTGCTCGTCGTCTTACCCGTGGTCACAGTCGACTCGTCGCGCGAGCGCTCGTCGGTGAAGATCGGGGTCCGCTTCTCAGCGCGCGCAGCAACCGCCTCTTCGAAGTTGGCGGTGAGCAGGCGCACATAGAGTTGTCCCAGGCCTTCAGCCTGCATGTGACCCTCCAGGCTACCGGCCTCCAGTCCACTCCAGAGCGTTCGCTTGGTCAACTCGATGCCCGGACGTGAGAAGGAGGCGATCCGCTGCGCCATCTCGTAGCAGGTGTCCAACAGAGCGGTGGCGGCAACCGTTCGCGATACCAACCCAATGCGCTCGGCCTCCTCGGCATCGATGTCGCGGCCGGTCAGCATCGCCTCGAATGCTCGTGAGGTGCCAATCGCCTTGGGCAGCAGGTAGGAAAGGCCGAGCTCACTGGCGGTCAGGCCGTTGTTGATGCCCGCGGCCCGAAAGTACGCCGTATCTGCCGCGACCCTGATGTCACATGCCAGCGCCAGGCACAGACCGCCTCCGATGGCGGCGCCGTTGACTGCCGCAATCACGGGTTGGTGCAATTTTCGTATGGCGAGAATCACGTCGTCGAGCACTTCCATGGACCGAAGTGCGAAGGTCGGCCGGGTCAGTCCGTCGACGCGGGGGACGGAACCCGCCGACTTGTGGTCGGCACCAGAAGAGAAACCCCGGCCGGCGCCAGTCAACACCACCACGCGGGTGTCGTTGTCGGACGTGAGCTCGTCGAGCGCCTTCTTCAGTGGCACCATGACGTCGAACGCCATGGAGTTCATCCGCTCGGGCCTATTGAGCGTCACCAGCGCTACGTGGGGTTGCGGGTGGTCGACGAGGACCAGGGGTATGTTCTGCTCGGTCACGAACTGCACGCTATCGCGTGCGTTCGCTAGACCTCTTTCGCTTTGGCCTGCTCGGCGATTGCGGCGTCGATGTCGAGTTCCTTGATCTGATCGATCACGGCGTCGAGATCCTTGGCAGGCAACATGCCGGAATGCCGAAAGACCATGTGCCCCTTCTTGAATGCCATCAGCGTAGGGATCGCCTGAATCTCGGCGGCGGCGGCCAGGCCCTGCTCGGCCTCGGTGTCCACCTTGGCGTGCACCACGTCGGGGTGCTTATCGGAAGAGGCGGCATACGTCGGCGCGAATGCCTTACACGGTCCGCACCATTCGGCCCAGAAATCCACCAGCACGATCTCGTTGTCGGTGACGGTGTCATTGAACTGCTCGGTGGTGATGTCTTGCGTACTCACATGTCTCCTAACGTCGGGTCCCAGTTGCTTGTTCCCTCTGCATGGTCAACGCAAAACGGTCAGTGCAACGTGCTCAGCGCAGACTGCACGTCGTAACCATTGAACCCGTCGAGCGTGTCGTCGCGCAGCAGGTTCACCCACCCTGGATCCGCAAGGAGCGCCCGGCCGACGGCGATCACGTCGAATTCGCCTGCTTCGAACTGCGCGACCACCGCGTCCGCGGACGCGGGAGCGATCACGAGGCGCGTTCCCTTGCTGAGGAAGGCGGTATCCAGACCGACCGAGCCCACTGCGATCACCGGAACCCCGGTCACCTTCTTGGTCCGTCATGACGGGATGCCACGTGGCTTCATCGCGCAGGGATTCCGACTCCCCCGCGGCCAATCACGATTCGGCGCGGCCGCGTTCGAAGAACTCACCGATCTCGGCGGCGAGTCGGTCCACGTGGTGCGACGGATCGAGCGCCATGAACGCACCGAATGGCGCGTTCCAGAACACGCCGATGCGTGAGGTCCACGGGCCGACGTACGCATACGGCAGCGGGTGGAAGTCGTCGCCGGGCGAGACGCCGTAATTCACCTCGTCGTCGGTGGCTGCCACGTCGAAGTGTTCGGGCCAGAGCACCGGATGCTGCTCGGGCAGCGCGCTCGTCAGGGCATATCCGCCCGCGTACAGACTGCGGTGGATCAGTTCGGCCGCCGCGGGATCGATGTCGAGCACGGCGTCTGCAGACAGTGCATCAGCTATCGCGTAGGCACCGTCCGGCGGGCCGACGTCGAGATCCGTTGCCGCGGCGAGGGCGCCGACCGTTCCCGTCAGCGCGGTGGCGTCCTCACCCCATACGAGTTCGGTGCCGCGCACTGAAACCGGGATGGATACGCCGGTGAAACCGTCGAGGCGGACGGCGAGCCGGATGGTCCCGGCCGACCGGTATTGCGGACCGGCTATGAAGCTCTCCGCGATACCGCGGAGCTGGCGACGCGTGGTGACGTAAACCTCGGTGCCTTGGTTGTCCATTGCATCCAGCCTATGTCAGAGCCCATTGGGTCTCGGAAAACGGCGCCGTACGAAGGCAAATGCCCCGCGGCAGACCAGAGTGGATAGAACTAGACGGTGAAGCCCAGCGCCCTGAGCTGCTCGCGCCCGTCCTCGGTGATCTTGTCTGGGCCCCACGGCGGGTTCCACACCCAGTTGATCTTGATCTCGTTGACAAGGCCGGACCCTACCAACGCGGTACGCGACTGATCCTCGATCACGTCGGTGAGGGGGCAGGCCGCCGAGGTCAGCGTCATGTCGATCAGCGCGACCTTCGAGCCGGCATCGCCGTCCTCGATGTTCAATCCGTACACCAAGCCGAGGTCGACGACGTTGATGCCCAGTTCGGGGTCGACGACGTCGCGCATCGCCTCTTCGAGATCGGCGAACGTCTCGTCATCCAGTGGCGGAATCGAGTCCCCGTTCGTGGTCTCCGGTACGGTTTCGCCCACTTCGCTCATGGTCTTCCTCCTGTGAGTCCGATTCTGCGCTCGCCTGTGCCAGCGCGTCCTTGAAAGCCATCCATCCCAGCAGTGCGCACTTCACCCGCGCCGGGTACTTCGCCACCCCGGCGAAGGCGATGCCGTCACCGATGACGTCCTCGTCACCGGTGACGTTGCCGCGCGACGAGACCATCTCGGCGAACGCGGCGACAGTCTTCAGCGCGGCACCCACGCTCTGCCCGATCACCTGATCGGTAAGCACCGAGGTAGCCGCCTGGCTGATCGAGCAGCCCTGGCCGTCGTACGAGATGTCGGCAACCGTCTCACCGTCGTCCGACAGCGCGACGCGTAGCGTGACCTCGTCACCGCAGGTCGGATTGACGTGATGCACCTGCGCCCCGAAGGGATCCCGCAGCCCGCGGTGGTGCGGGTGTTTGTAGTGATCGAGGATCACTTCCTGGTACATCTGTTCCATTCGCACGGCTCACTCCCGTCCGAAGAACTCGATGGCCCGCTGGACTCCCGCCACCAGGCGGTCCACTTCCGCGAGCGTGTTGTACACGGCGAACGAGGCCCGCGCGGTCGCCGCGATGCCGAAGCGCCGATGCAGCGGCCACGCGCAGTGGTGACCCACGCGAACCGCCACACCCTCATCGTCGAGAACCTGGCCGACATCGTGCGCGTGAACCCCGTCGACGACGAAGCTCACGGGCGACCCGCGACGCGGCCCAGAGGCTGGGCCGATGATCCGGACACCACCGATTCCCGACAGTCCGTCGAGTGCGGCGGCCACCAGTTCGTTCTCGTGCGCCTCGACCGCGTCCATGCCGATATCGGTCAAGTAGCGTGCAGCGGCTGCCAATCCGACGACCTGCGACGTCATCGGGGTGCCTGCCTCGAACCGCTGCGGCGCGGGCGCGTAGGTGGTGGTCTCCATCGTGACCGTCTCGATCATCGACCCGCCCGTGAGGAAGGGCGGCATGGCGTCGAGAAGTTCACGGCGACCGTAGAGCACGCCGATCCCCGTGGGCCCCAACATCTTGTGACCCGAGAAAGCGGCATAGTCGACGTCGAGGGTGTGGAAGTCGACAGGCTGATGCGGTGCCGACTGGCAGGCGTCGAGTACCGTCAGCGCACCGACGGCCTTGGCGCGCGAGACCAGTTCCGCAACCGGCGCAATGGCGCCGGTCACGTTTGAATGATGGCTGAAGGCAACGACTTTCACCCGCTCGTCGAGCTCGAGCGAATCGAGATCGAGATGGCCGTCTTCGGTCACCCCGTACCAGCGCAACGTGGCCCCGGTGCGGCGGGCCAGTTCTTGCCACGGAATCAGGTTGGCGTGGTGTTCGAGCTCGGTGGTGACGATGACGTCGCCGGGTCCGACGACCCGCTCGAAGCGGTCGTCGCCCAGGGCGTAGGAGACCAGGTTGATCGACTCGGTGGCGTTCTTCGTGAAGACCAGTTCGTCAGCGTCGGCGCCGACGAACGCAGCGATGTCGGCACGGCCGTTCTCGTACGCGTCGGTCGACTCCTCCATCAGCTGGTGTGCGCCACGATGCACTCCGCCGTTGGACGTACTGAGAAATTGCCGCTCGGCGTCGAGCACCTGAAACGGTTTCTGCGACGTCGCGCCGGAATCCAGGTAGGCCAACTGGTTTCCGCCGCGCA
This sequence comes from Mycolicibacterium hodleri, assembly GCF_006439015.1. Classification (GTDB taxonomy): domain Bacteria; phylum Actinomycetota; class Actinomycetes; order Mycobacteriales; family Mycobacteriaceae; genus Mycobacterium; species Mycobacterium hodleri_A. Next base: position 34,947 of record NZ_RCZG01000012.1, read on the forward strand.
TCTGCCGACCCAGAATCGGGAAGTCCGCCCGGATCTTGGCGAGTTGAGCGGCGTCCAAGGTCCGTACCGACGCGGTCACGTTACGCCCCGACCGCCTGGGTGAAGCGCTCGTAGCCGTTGGTCTCGAGCTCGTCGGCAAGCTCCGGGCCACCGGATTCGATGATCCGGCCGTCGAAGAAGACGTGCACGAACTGCGGCTGGATGTAGCGCAGAATGCGGGTGTAGTGGGTGATCAGCAGCACGCCCGCGTCTTCGGCCTTCGCGTACCGGTTGACACCCTCGCTGACCACTCGGAGCGCGTCGACGTCGAGGCCGGAGTCGGTTTCGTCGAGGATCGCGATCTTCGGCTTGAGCAGGCCGAGCTGCAGGATCTCGTGACGCTTCTTCTCGCCACCCGAAAAGCCCTCGTTCACGCTGCGTTCGGAGAACGCCGGATCGATGTCCAGCTCGGTCATCGCGGTCTTGACTTCCTTGACCCAGTGCCGGAGCTTGGGCGCTTCGCCCCGAACCGCGGTGGCGGCGGTGCGCAGGAAGTTCGACATCGATACGCCGGGCACCTCGATCGGATACTGCATGGCCAGGAAGAGTCCAGCACGCGCCCGTTCGTCCACCGTCATCGCCAGGACGTCCTGGCCGTCCAGGGTGATCGATCCCGACGTGACGGTGTACTTGGGATGGCCGGCAATCGCATATGACAGCGTCGACTTACCAGAACCGTTGGGTCCCATCACCGCGTGCGTCTCCCCCGACTTCACGGTCAGGTTGACGCCCTTGAGGATCTCGATGTCGGCGCCGCCCTCGGGCGAGACGACAGAGACGCGCAGGTCCTTGACTTCCAATGTGGTCATATCAGCTATTCCTAGATTCGGTGATTGCTAGTTCTCGTTCAATGGCTTCAGTGAGGCGCTCACGCACCGCCGGGACCGCGATCTTGGCGATGATCTCGCCGAAGAAGCCGCGCACCACCAGGCGGCGGGCTTGCGCCTCGGGAATGCCGCGGGCACGCAGGTAGAACAACTGCTCGTCGTCGAAACGTCCCGTGGCACTGGCATGTCCGGCACCGACGATCTCACCGGTCTCGATCTCGAGGTTCGGCACCGAGTCGGCACGGGCGCCATCGGTGAGCACCAGGTTGCGGTTCGCCTCGTAGGTGTCGGTGCCAGTGGCCTCCGCGCGGATCAGTACGTCACCGATCCAGACGGTGTGCGCGTCGGGCAGCTTGGAGTCCGGATCACCTTGCAACGCACCCTTGTAGAGCACGTCGGACTTGCAGTTGGGCTGCGAGTGATCGACCAGCAACCGGGACTCGAAGTGTTGACCGTCGTCGGCGAAGTAGGTACCGAGCAGTTGCGCGCTGCCGCCGGGGCCGTCGAACCGCACGGTCGTCGAGGTCCGGACGACCTCACCGCCGAGCGTCACCGCGACGTGCCCAAGAACCGAGTCCTTGCCCAGGCGCGCGTGATGTGAACTCACGTGCACCATGTCGTCGGCCCAGTCGGCGATCCAGATGACACCGACGCCTGCCGAATCGCCGACGACGATCTCCACGTTGTCTGCATAGATCCCGCTGCCGCGCAGATCGACGACGACGATGGCCCTCGCGAGCTCCTCCACGCGGATCTGCAGGTGGCCATACGCCGTGGCGCCCTCACCAGGACCGGTGACGGTCACCTCGATGGGCTCGGCCAACTCGGTGTCGCGCGCGACGGTCACGATCGTCGCTTGGTCGAACGAGGAGAATGCCTGCGCTGCAACACGATCGGCAGGAACGCCGGCCTGGCCGAGTCGTTCGTCGCCGCGACGGACGGTTTCGACGGTAACGCCGGCCCGTTCCGCGACCTCGATCGAGGCACTTCCCGTCGCAGGCGCCGAACCGTCGTGCAAACCGCGCAGCCGCTTCAACGGAGTGAATCGCCACAGCTCGTCGCGGCCGCCCGGCACCTCGAAGGCATCGACGTCGAAGGACGCGAATTGCTCGCCCTTGTTCTTGATGATTCCTGCAGCGCCTTCAACGGCTTCGGTCAAATTCTGGGCAACCACTATCCGACCGCGCCTTCCATCTGAAGCTCGATCAGACGATTGAGCTCGAGCGCGTACTCCATCGGGAGCTCTTTCGCGATGGGCTCCACGAAGCCGCGAACCACCATCGCCATGGCCTCGTCCTCGGTCATGCCGCGGCTCATCAGGTAGAACAGCTGATCGGCGCTGACCTTGGACACGGTTGCCTCGTGACCCATGGTCACGTCGTCCTCGCGGATGTCGACGTATGGGTAGGTGTCACTGCGGCTGATCGAATCGACGAGCAGCGCATCACACTTCACGCTGGACCGGGAGCCGTGGGCGCCCTTGTTGATCTGCACCAGGCCGCGATAGGACGCCCGACCCCCACCGCGGGCGACGGACTTCGACACGATGTTGCTGGACGTATTCGGCGCGAGGTGCAGCATCTTGGCACCGGTGTCCTGGTGCTGACCCTCACCGGCGAATGCCACGGAGAGCACCTCACCCTTGGCGTGCTCGCCGGTCATCCAGACCGCCGGGTACTTCATGGTGACCTTGGAGCCGATGTTGCCGTCGACCCACTCCATGGTGGCGCCCGCCTCGGCGCGCGCCCGCTTGGTGACCAGGTTGTAGACGTTGTTCGACCAGTTCTGGATGGTCGTATAGCGGCACCGGCCACCGGGCTTGACGATGATCTCGACGACGGCGGAGTGCAGCGAGTCCGACTTGTAGATCGGCGCGGTGCATCCCTCGACGTAGTGCACGTAGGCGTCTTCGTCGACGATGATCAGCGTCCGTTCGAACTGGCCCATGTTCTCGGTGTTGATCCGGAAGTACGCCTGCAACGGGATGTCGACGTGCACGCCCTTCGGCACGTAGATGAACGAACCGCCCGACCACACCGCGGTGTTGAGTGCGGAGAACTTGTTGTCGCCGGCCGGGATCACCGTTCCGAAGTACTCGCGGAACAGTTCCGGGTGTTGCTTCAGCGCGGAGTCGGTGTCCAAGAAGATGACGCCGAGCGCTTCGAGATCCTCACGGATCGAGTGGTAAACGACCTCGGACTCGTACTGAGCCGCGACACCCGAGACGAGGCGCTGCTTCTCGGCCTCGGGGATGCCCAGCCGGTCGTAGGTGTTCTTGATGTCGGCTGGCAGGTCGTCCCACGTGGCGGCCTGCTTCTCGCTGGAGCGCACGAAGTACTTGATGTTGTCGAAGTGGATGCCGTCGAGATCGGAACCCCAGTTCGGCATCGGCTTCTTCTCGAACGTGCGCAGAGCCTTGAGCCGCATGTCGAGCATCCATTGCGGCTCGCTCTTCTTGCTCGAGATGTCACGCACGACGGCCTCGGACAGGCCGCGCTGGGCGCTGGCGCCGGCGACGTCGGAATCCGACCAGCCGTAACCGTACGTGCCCAACGAGGCAATGGTTTCCTCTTGGGTCAGAGCTTCCGGGGTGGTCGTCATGTCGACGCTCCTTGATTCTCGATGGCTGTTCGGTGGATTTCGGCGCGGTCCGTGCGCCGGGCGGGCTCTGGGACGAGCGGAACGTGGGTGGTGCACGCGCAGTCGCCGTTGACGATGGTCGCCAGCCTCTGAACGTGTGTACCCAGGATGTCGGCGAAGGCTTCCCGTTCCGCCTCGCACAACTCAGGAAACTCCTCGGCGACGTGCGATACCGGGCAGTGGTGCTGGCAGATCTGGACGCCGTCGATCGGGCCGGTCACCCGCGTCGTGGTGGTGGCGTATCCGGCTCCCGTGAGAGCCACGGCCACGCGGTCGGCAGCGGTCGCGACGTCGGCGTCGGCCCTGCTGCCTGCGACGCCGGCGAGAATCGTGTCGATGCGGCGCCGGGCGAAGGTGCGGATGGCGTCGTCACCACCCACCTCGCGAAGTTGCCGCATCGCGGCGACGGCCAGGTCGTCGTAGGCGTGGTCGAGCTTCGCCCGGCCCGCGGCAGTGAGCCGGTAGCGCTTGGCGGGGCGCCCGCGCCCGTTGTGCTGCCAGGATGCTGCGGCGTTCGATTCGGCGTCACCGCCGTCGACGAGGGCGTCCAGGTGCCTGCGCACGCCAGCAGCTGAAATGCCGAGACGATCGCCTATCTCGCCGGCCGTCGTCGGACCTTCGAGCAGGAGTTGAACGATCGAACCCCGGGTGTGACCGTCAGGGGTCGACGCGGTGCCGGCGGATGGCCCACCGGTGCCGACGACCTCTGTACCGATTTTCACAACACCATTGTGACGGAATTCGACAAACGGGTCTAGCAAGGCAACCCTTAGGTGACCGACTCACTACGCTGCACTGATGGCTGCCCGCCGACCGTCGCTGAGCACCGCCGTCGAGCGGTGGCACGCCGACGAGGTGACGGTCGGCTCACCACTGATCGCTTCGGAGGTCGCATTTCTGCGCCGCACCCGGGTGTTCGGCGCCACCGGCACGGTCCTGATGGCCATCGGCGCACTCGGTGCGGGCGCCAGACCGGTCGTGCAGGATCCGACCTTCGGGGTGCGGCTCCTCAACCTGCCGTCCCGCATCCAGACGGTGTCACTGACCATGACGACGACGGGCGCCGTCGTGATGGCGCTCGCCTGGCTGATGCTGGGCCGTTTCGCCCTTGGCAGCAGGCGCATGTCCCGCAGCCAGTTGGACCGCACACTGCTCTTGTGGGCGCTACCCCTGCTCATCGCGCCCCCGATGTACAGCAAGGACGTCTACTCCTACCTCGCGCAGAGCCAGATCGCACGACTCGGACTCGACCCCTATCGGGTGGGGCCTGCACCCGGCCTCGGACTCGACCACGTCTTCACGCTGTCGGTCCCCAGCCTGTGGCGGGACACCCCCGCCCCCTACGGACCGCTGTTCCTCTGGATCGGTCGCGGCATCTCCGAGATGACCGGCGACAACATCGTCGCCGCGGTCCTGTGTCACCGGCTCGTCGTGCTTTTCGGCGTGGGACTGATCGTCTGGGCGACGCCACGACTCGCCCGCCGCTGCGGCGTCGCCGAGGTCAGCGCGTTGTGGCTCGGTCCATGCAACCCGCTCCTGTTCATGCACCTCGTCGCAGGGATCCACAACGAAGCGCTGATGCTCGGCCTGATGCTGACGGGCACCGAAATCGCCCTGCGCGCGATCAGCCGCACTCGTGACAATCATCCCGCGGGAGCCCTCCTGCCCCGGCCTCTGCACTGGCCACACGGGCGGACGGACTGGGTCCGCTGGATGCCGTTGGCCATGCTGGTCGCAGGAACGGTCCTGATCACCATGTCGTCGCAGGTGAAGCTGCCGTCCCTGCTGGCGGTGGGGTTCGTCGCGATGGCTCTGGCCTGCAAGTGGGGAGGATCGCTTCGGGCATTCGTCGCGGCGAGCGGGTTGGTGACCGCTATCGCCGCCGCAGTGACGGCGCTCATCGGCTGGGCCAGCGGGCTGGGCTTCGGCTGGCTGTTCACCCTCGGCACGGCGAACGTCGTGCGGTCGTGGATGTCGCCGCCGACGCTCATGGCACTGGGCACGGGCCAAGTCGGCAATCTCCTCGGACTCGGTGACCACACCACGGCCGTGCTCGGCCTCACCCGCGCGATGGGTGTGATCATCATCGCCATCCTCGTCTCCTGGCTGCTGCTGGCCGTCTTGCGTGGACGCCTGCATCCCGTCGGTGGTCTCGGCGTCGCACTGGGCGCGACGGTGCTGCTGTTTCCGGTCGTGCAACCGTGGTACCTCCTGTGGGCGATCATCCCCTTGGCGACGTGGGCGACGCGGCCGGGATTCCGCGGCACCACCATCGCGATCACGCTGATCGTGGGCATATTCGGACCGACAGCCAACGGCGACCGGTTCGCCCTCTTCCAAATCCTCGACGCGACGATCGCCAGCACATTTATCATCCTCATCCTCATTGCGATCACCCGTACCCGACTGCCATGGCGACCGCTCCAGGACGCGAACGTCAGTGAAGAGTCAGGATCTCCGCCACCGGTCGCCAAGTCCGACGCCTACGCTGAGTCACCGTGACCTCGCGTTCCGATACCCCCGTACGACTGCGGGGTGTGAGCAAGCGTTACGGGACGACCACGGCCGTGGACGGACTGGACCTCGAGGTCCATGAAGCCGAGGTTCTCGCCCTCTTAGGCCCCAACGGCGCCGGCAAGACCACGACCGTCGAGATGTGCGAAGGATTCCTCAAGCCAGACTCGGGGACGATCGAGATCCTCGGACTCGATCCCTTCGCCGACAACGCGCGACTGCGCGAACGCATCGGCGTGATGCTGCAGGGCGGCGGCGGCTACCCCGCGGCACGCGCGGGCGAGATGCTGGACCTCGTTGCGGCCTACTCGGCGAATCCGCTGGAGCCCAAGTGGCTGATGGACACCCTCGGCCTGAAAGATGCGGCCAGGACCACCTATCGCAGGTTGTCGGGTGGCCAGCAGCAACGGCTCGCGCTCGCGTGTGCCGTGGTAGGGCGACCGGAACTGGTGTTTCTCGACGAGCCCACCGCGGGCATGGACGCCCACGCGCGCATCGTGGTGTGGGATCTGATCGACGGCCTCCGGCGCGACGGCGTCACCGTCGTACTCACCACGCATCAACTCACCGAGGCCGAGCAACTCGCCGACCACCTGGTGATCATCGATCACGGTGTGGCCGTGGCCAAGGGCACCCCTGCGGAGCTGATGGGCAGGGGCGCGGAGAATCAGCTGCGATTCTCCGCACCGCCGAAACTCGATCTTTCGTTACTGGTTTCGGCCCTTCGGGAGACGTATCAGGCCAGCGAGGTCAGTCCCGGCGAGTATCTCGTCGAGGGTGAGATCGACCCGCAGGTGCTCGCGACCGTGACCGCATGGTGCGCGCGGCTGGACGTGCTGGCCACCGACATGCGCGTCGAGCAGCGCAGTCTTGAGGACGTCTTCCTCGACATCACCGGGCGGGAGTTGCGGTCGTGACCACCAATCGCTTCGAGCCGGGGACCTTCACACCCGACCCGCGTCCGGCGACGGTGCCGAACATGCTGGCGGCCCAGTTCCGCCTCGAACTCAAGCTGCTGCTGCGCAATGGCGAGCAATTGCTGCTGACGATGTTCATCCCCATCACCCTGCTGATCGGGCTGACGCTGATGCCGCTGGGTTCGTTCGGGCCCAATCGTGCCGCGACCTTCGTCCCCGCCATCATGGCGCTGGCGGTGATCTCGACGGCCTTCACCGGACAGGCCATCGCGGTGGCGTTCGACCGCCGTTACGGTGCCCTGAAGCGACTCGGGGCGACGGCGCTTCCGGTGTGGGGAATCATTGCGGGCAAGTCGCTCGCCGTGGTCACGGTGGTCTTCCTGCAGTCGATTCTGTTGGGTGCCATCGGCTTCTCGCTCGGTTGGCGCCCCGCAATAGCAGGCCTGGCACTCGGCGCGCTGATCATCGCACTGGGTACTGCCGGCTTCACCGCACTCGGCCTTCTGCTCGGCGGCACGCTGCGGGCGGAGATCGTCCTCGCGGTCGCGAACCTGCTGTGGTTCGTCTTCGCCGGGCTGGGCGCGCTCACTCTCGAAGGCGACCTGGAGAACGGCATGGTGTCCGAAACCGCGCGGTTCGTGGCGCGGTTGACCCCCTCGGGCGCCCTGACCGAGGCACTCAACCAGGCATTGACGGTCTCCGTCGATTGGTTCGGCGTTGCCGTACTCGCGGCGTGGGGCGTTCTGGCCGCGTTATGCGCGCTGCGCTGGTTCCGCTTCACCTGACAGTTGTGGCAACCCCTACTACGGCCTGTAGTTCGATTTCCTCTACGATCGGGCGATGGCCGTCGGACGCTTCCTACTGCGGCTCGTGGACCTACTTCCACTGCCCAGCATGCGGGTACAGCGCATCATCGCGGCAGCGGTGGTCCTGACGCAGGGTGGCATCGCGGTCACCGGTGCAATCGTCCGCGTCACCGCGTCAGGCCTCGGTTGCCCCACCTGGCCCCAATGCTTCCCCGGCAGCTTCGTTCCCGTCCCCGTGGCCGAGGTCCCGATCGTCCACCAGGCCGTGGAGTTCGGCAATCGGCTGATCACCTTCCTGGTCGTGCTGACCGCGGCGGCCGCGGTGCTGGCCGTTATCCGTGCGCGACGGCGCCGCGAGGTCCTCGTCTACGCCTGGCTGATGCCCGCCTCGACCGTGCTGCAGGCCGTCCTGGGCGGCATCACGGTGCTCACCGGACTGCTCTGGTGGACCGTGGCGATTCACCTTCTCGTGTCGATGGCGATGGTGTGGCTCTCGGTCCTGCTGTTCGTCAAGATCGGCGAGCCCGACCCGGTGGTTGGAGCCGGGGTCGCCGAGCTGTCGGTGCCGAACCCCCTGCGCCAGTTGACGTTCCTCAGCGGCGTTGCTCTGTCGGTCGTGCTGGTCACCGGCACGATGGTCACCGGGGCCGGGCCGCATGCGGGCGACAAGAGTATCGAGGCGCCCGTGCCGAGGCTGGGGTTGGACATCGTCACCCTGGTTTATCGGCACTCGTCGCTGGTCGCGGCATACGTGTCCCTGCTCATCGGCCTCGGCTTCGCCCTGCTCGCGGTGCGGGCGCCGCGACCGGTGACGATGCGCCTGGTCACTCTGCTCGTCTTAGTGGCCGTGCAGGGCATGGTCGGGACGGTGCAGTTCTACACCGGCGTGCCGGCGGTGCTGGTCGCCGTGCACGTCCTCGGCGCAGCTGCCTGCACGGCGGCGACCGCAGCGCTATGGGCGTCGATGAAGCCCAGGTCGATTGGTCAGGGGTCCCAGCCCGAGCCGATCCAGAGCTGACTCCACGCCGAGGGCGAATTCGCGCTGCTGAGTCGCACGGGTTTCGTCGTCGAGCTGGCGCCAACCCAATGACGGCTCGACGAGTTCAAGTTCAAGAAGCCGCGGGTCGTCGGGCCCGCCGATGACGTCGACACGGGCGTACAGCAGCTCGCCGACTTCGAGGCCCAGTTTCGCCGCCGCCGCGGCCAGCGCAGCGTGCCCGACGTCCCACAGCTCGAAGTCCGGATCGGCCGGCTTCAGAGTCTCCTCGGCGTAGGTGCCGGATTCGTCGAGCGCCGCCGGTTCGCCGGGCGGTGGCAGCAACGGCCCCTTGTTGAACGCATGCGACTGTCGGCCGCCGAGGAACACCAGAGCGGTTTCGCCGTCCGCAATGCGCGGGTCGTAGGGCTGTACCAGTGCCGTGTGACCGTCGGCCTGCAACGCCATGGCATGCTCGCGGGCGAGGTCTCCATCGCAGAATCGTTGCGCACCAACCGATCCGGCTCCGATGGCAGGCTTGACCACGACTTCTCCGGCCGGGATCCGCACCTCCTCCCCCGGAGCGAAGAACGTGCTCGGCACCGTCGGCACGCCCGCCGTTGCGAGATCAGAAAGATAGCGCTTGTCGGTGTTCCATGCCACGACGGCAGGCGCATTGACCAGGTTCTGCACGCGGCGGGTCCAGCCGAGGAACTCGCCGAGCCGCTCGGTGTAATCCCACGTCGCCCGCGGAATGACGAGATCCGCCTCCAGAGTCGCCGGATCGTCCCACGACAGCCAGCGGGCATGCAGACCCCTCGACCGCAGCGCGGGAATCAGCCCCGCGTCGTCGCCATCGCCCTCGACGAGGGCGCTGCAACCTGCAAGGACGATGCGGGGATGACGAACGTCGGGCCGTGCGAGCTTCACGTTGGAATGATAGGTGTCATGTACGCGATCGAAGTGACCGAAACCGGTGGACCCGAAGTCCTGACCTACGTCGAGAAGCCCCGGCCGGAGCCCGGGCCGGGGCAGGTGCTCATCAAGGCCGACGCCATCGGCGTCAACTTCATCGACAATTACTTCAGATCCGGCCAATATCCTCGCGAACTGCCGTTCATCGTCGGCACCGAGGTCTGCGGCACCGTCTCCGCGATCGGTGACGACGTCGCGGCACTCAACGTCGGGGATCGGGTGGTCACCGCCCAGGCTGACGGCGCCTACGCCGAATACTGCGTCGCACCAGCCGATTTCGTGGCCTACGTACCCGATGCCGTCCCCGCCGAGGTCGCCGCGTCGTCGCTACTCAAGGGAATGACCGCGCACTACCTGCTCAAGTCGGTCTATCCGGCACAGCAGGGGGACACCGTTCTGGTGCACGCGGGCGCCGGCGGCGTCGGGCTCATCCTCACGCAGTGGGCCACCAGCGTGGCGGTGAAGGTCATCTCCACGGTGTCGACCACCGCGAAGGCCGAGCTGTCCCGCCAGGCCGGAGCCGTCGAGGTCCTCGACTACCCGGATGATCCGGCCGAGTTCGGCGCCAGAATCCGCGAGCTGACGGGTGGCCGGGGCGTCTCCGCCGTGTACGACGGGGTCGGGGCGTCGACGTTCGAGGCGAGCCTGGCGAGCCTGGCCCTGCGGGGCACGCTCGCCCTGTTCGGCGCGTCCAGCGGACCGGTTCCGCCCTTCGACCCGCAACGTCTCAACAGCGCAGGTTCGTTGTTCCTGACCCGACCAACGCTGGCGCACTACACGAGAACACCCGACGAGTTCTCTTGGCGGGCAGGCGAACTCCTCGACGCCATCGCAACGGAGGCCATCTCGATCACGGTTAGTGAGCGATACCCTCTGGCCGACGCCGCGAAGGCGCACACCGACCTGCAGAGCCGCAAGACCGTCGGCTCAGTGGTGTTGCTTCCCTAGCCGTGATCGGAGACCTGATCGTGACGCGAGGGTTCGTGGTTCCCGCGTCAGAGCTGAGCGAGCGGTTCTCCAGGTCCTCCGGGCCGGGCGGGCAGGGGGTGAACACGGCGGACAGCCGCGTCGAGCTGTCCTTCGACGTCACTCGTTCGCGGTCCGTGCCCGAGCGTTTGCGCTACCAAATGGTCTGTCGACTGCGCGGCCGCCTCGCTGGCGGCGTGCTCACCGTGACCGCAAGTGAACATCGCGGCCAACTCCAGAACCGTGCCGCGGCCCGCGAACGCATGGCCCGCCTGCTGCGCGCCGCCGCGGCGGCACCGCCCCCGACGCGTCGTCCGACCAAACCCTCCAGAGGCTCGAAAGAACGCCGCCTGGCTGACAAGAAGCGGCGCGGCGGGATCAAGCAAGGGCGCCGCGGAGGCTGGGATCCAAGCTAGTCGTCGCTGGGTGGTGGATTCGGTTGGAAGGGTTGGTACCACCACCAGTCGGCGCGTTCCCCGGTGGGTCCGGGGCAGGGTGTCACCGCGGGTGGGGCTTGCGTGGGTGGGCGGGCCAGTGATGCCGGGTCGAGCGGTATGCCATCGGCGTCGGTGACGACGAGGTGGCGGGCGGGTCCGGTGATGGTGATGGCGCCGCGGTGGTGCTGGCGGTGGTGATACGGGCACAGCAGGATCAGGTTGTCCAGTTCGGTGGGCCCGCCGTCCTCCCAGTGCCGCAGGTGGTGGGCGTGCAGTCCTCGGGTGGCCCCGCAGCCGGGCACTGCGCAGCAGCGGTCGCGGTGCTCCAACGCTCTGCGCAGTCGGCGGCTGATGGTGCGGGTGGCACGCCCGGAGCCGATCACCTGGCCGTGGCGTTCGAACCACACTTCGCAGGTCGCGTCGCAGAGCAGATATTGGCGGTCGGCGGCGGACAGCAGCGGACCCAGGTGCAGGGAGGCGACGGACTGTTCGACGTCGAGGTGGACCACGACGGTGGTGTGCTGCCCGTGTGGGCGCCGCGCCGCCTCGGCGTCCCAGCCGGCGTCCACCAGGCCCATGAACGCATCCACGGTGTTCGGGAACGGCGGCGTCCGACCCGAGTCGCCCTCGGCGTGATCGCTCGCGTCGCCGTCACCATCACCGTCACCGTGGTCGTCGCCCGGGTGGTCCTCGCCGTGGTCGTGTCGCCACGCGGTGATCTGCGCGTCGCGATGAGACGCCAGGGCGGCGTCGAACCTCGCCGCCTCCAGCCGCGGCAGCCGGATCCGCCAGGTGGTGTACTTCTCGCCGACGGTCTTGCTGATCGAGCGTTCCGGCTCCGGGGTCGGGTCGGGTTCGGGTCGGGGTGCCAGTGCGATCGCGGTGCGGAGTTGGGTGACGGTGGCGACCGCGGCCAGTTCGGCGTAATGCTCGTCGGAGCCGGCGGCGGCCCGCTCGGCGATGACGCCGACCTGATCCAGGGAGAACCGGCCTTCCTGCAGGCCCGCCACGCAGCGGGGGAACTCTGCGATGCGGTGCGCGATGGTGGCGATGGTCTGGGCGTTGTGCGGTGACACTGCGGTCTTCCAGGCCACCAGCGCGGCGATCGAGCGGGCACCGGTCATGCCGGCCAGATCGTCGTGCTCCATCTGGGCGACGATGTCCACGATGCGCCCGTCGATCGCGTTGCGCTGACCGGTCAACTCCGCCAACTGCTCGAACAACACCCCGACATGCTCCTTGGGAGCCAAAGAGGTTGCGGTCGAAGACATGACACCATCCTCGCAGAGGGGTACGACACTTTCTGCGACGTCGTACGGCGTCAGCTCAGCGACTGAAAACCGTCGGCAACGCGAGCGCCGAGTCGACGGCCAGTGCGCAGAACACCACGGCCAGATAGTTGTTCGACTGCAGGAACAACCGCAGGGGCTTGACGGCCTCGCCGCGCTTCACGCCCGCGTACAGCTGGTGGGCCATCTTCAGGAACCAGGCGCCCGCCAGCAGCGCCACGGCGGCGTACAGCCAACCGGTGGCCAACGCGAGTGCCAGGGTGGTGAGCACCGTCAGCCACGTGTAGATCAGGATCTGCTTGGTGACCTGACGCTCGGTGGCCACCACCGGCAGCATGGGCACGCCCGCCGCCTTGTAGTCGTCCTTGTAGCGCATCGCCAGGGCCCAGGTATGTGGCGGGGTCCAGAAGAAGATGATCGCGAACATCACGAGCGCCGGCCAACCTATGGTGCCGGTGACCGCGGACCAGCCGATCATCACCGGCATACAACCGGCAGCACCGCCCCAGACCACGTTCTGCGACGTCCGACGCTTCAACAGCAGTGTGTAGATGAAGACGTAGAACGCGATGGTGGCGATGGCGAGCAGACCAGACAGAAGGTTGGTCGTCCACCACAGCCAGGCGAAGGACCCAGCGGTGAGGACGATCCCGAAGATCAGGGCATGCCTCGTCGGAACGGCGGCGCGCGCCAAGGGCCGCAGAGCCGTCCGTTTCATCACCTTGTCGATGTCCGCGTCGGCCACGCAGTTGAGCGTGTTGGCTCCCGCCGCGGCCAGCATGCCGCCGAACAAGGTGTTGACGATGAGAAGGGGGTCGACGGTGCCCCGGCTGGCCAACAGCATGGCGGGAATGGTCGTGACGAGCAGCAACTCGATCACGCGCGGCTTGGTCAGTGCTAGATACGCCAACAGCGTGGTACGGGTTCGACTTGGCGCCTCGCGGAAATTACGGCGCTCGCGAATGCTCACGCAGTTGTTCTCCTCGTAATTCGCGGCAGCACGCGGCTTCTACTACAGAGGATGGTAGACCGTGGATCTGTGCATCGAACAATCCAGGGGGGTCGGCGTGAACGCCCGGCCAACTTGGGCGACGCGGCCTGCGGCGATCAAGCCATCCGCATTAGGGTATTCAAGGACAGCTTGCCGACCCGAGGAGCTCCCGAGTGACCACAGTTGAAGAGATTTCCGAACTCACCCGCCCCCATCATCCGGAGGATTGGGCGGATGTCGACTCGGTCGCCGTCGACACGGTGCGCGTACTGGCGGCCGACGCCGTTCAGAAGGTCGGCAACGGCCACCCCGGCACCGCGATGAGCCTCGCGCCATTGGCATACACGCTCTTCCAGCGCGAGATGACCCACGATCCGTCCGACGTGCACTGGCTGGGCCGGGACCGCTTCGTGCTGTCGTGCGGCCACAGCAGCTTGACGCTCTACATTCAGCTGTACCTCGGCGGGTTCGGGCTGGAACTCGAGGACATCGAGTCACTGCGCACGTGGAAGTCGAAGACTCCCGGACACCCGGAGTTCCGGCACACCAAGGGTGTCGAGATCACCACCGGGCCGCTGGGCCAGGGCCTGGCATCGGCAGTCGGCATGGCGATGGCGTCGCGTTACGAGCGCGGTCTGTTCGACCCCGATGCCGCTCCTGGAACCAGCCCCTTCGACCACTTCATCTACGTGATCGCCTCCGACGGCGACATCGAGGAGGGCGTCACCAGCGAGGCGAGCTCGCTGGCGGGCACCCAGCAGCTGGGCAACCTGATCGTCTTCTACGACCACAACCAGATCTCGATTGAGCACGACACCGACATCGCGCTCTCCGAGGACGTCCCGGCCCGCTATCGCGCGTACGGCTGGCACGTCCAGGAGGTCGAAGGCGGTGAGAACGTGACGGGCATCGAAGAGGCAATAGCGGCCGCGAAGGCCGTCACGGACAAGCCGTCGTTCATCTCGCTGCGCACGATCATCGGCTATCCGGCCCCCACCAAGATGAACACCGGCGGAGTCCACGGCTCGGCCCTTGGCGATGAGGAAGTGGCCGCCACCAAGAAGGTTCTCGGCTTCGACCCCGACAAGAAGTTCGAGGTCCGTGACGAGGTCATCGAGCACACTCGCAAGCTGGTCGAACGCGGCCGGGAGGCCCACGAGAAGTGGCAGCCCGAGTTCGACGCGTGGGCCGAGCGCGAACCGGAACGCAAGAAGCTGTTGGATCGCCTGCTGGCCCAGGAGCTGCCCGACGGCTGGGACGCCGACGTGACCCACTGGGAGCCTGGCTCCAAAGCCGTGGCCACGCGTGCCGCGTTCGGGCAGGTGCTCAACGATGTGGCGCCCAAGCTCCCCGAGCTGTGGGGCGGCTCGGCCGACCTGGCGGGAAGCAACAACACCACCATCAAGGACGTGAAGTCCTTCGGCCCGCCGTCGATCTCGACCGAGGACTTCACCGCGGACTGGTACGGCCGCGTGCTGCACTTCGGCATCCGCGAGCACGCGATGGGTTCGATCCTGTCCGGCATCGTGCTCCACGGCCCCACCCGTGCGTTCGGTGGCACTTTCCTGCAGTTCTCCGACTACATGCGCGGCGCGGTTCGACTGGCCTCGCTGATGGACATCGACACCATCTACATCTGGACGCACGACTCGATCGGACTGGGCGAGGACGGACCGACGCACCAGCCGATCGAACATCTGTCGTCCCTGCGCGCCATCCCGAACCTGTCCGTCGTGCGACCGGGCGACCCCAACGAGACGGCGTACGCGTGGCGCAGCATCGTGGCACGCGGCAACGGCAGCGGCCCTGTCGGTTTCATCCTGACCCGTCAGGGCATCCCAGTCCTGGAGGGCACCGACTTCGACGGTGTCTCGAAGGGTGGCTACGTACTAGGTGGTGGGAACCCTGCCGACGATGCGGACGTGATCATCATCGGGACGGGGTCGGAACTGCAGTTGGCGGTCGAGGCGAAGAAGCTGTTGGCGGAGAAGGACATCACCGCCTACGTCGTCTCGATGCCGTGCGTCGAATGGTTCGAGAGCCAGCCGAAGGAGTACCGCGACAGCGTCCTGCCCCCTGAGGTGTCCGCTCGCGTCGCGGTCGAAGCGGGCGTCGCCCAGAGTTGGCACAAGCTGGTCGGCGACACGGGAGAGATCGTCTCGATCGAGCACTACGGCGAGTCGGCCGACGACAAGACGCTGTTCCGCGAGTTCGGATTCACGCCCGAAGCCGTCGCAGCCGCGGCAGAACGATCGCTCGACAACTAAACACTTGGGACGGACGTCCCAAAAGACAACGAGGAGCTTTGATGACTCAGAACCCGAATCTCGCGGCGCTGAGCGCCGCAGGCGTATCCGTCTGGCTCGACGACCTGTCGCGGGAGCGGCTGCAATCAGGAAACCTCGCCAACCTGATTAATACCAAGAGCGTCGTTGGCGTCACGACCAACCCGTCGATCTTCCAGGCGGCGCTGTCGAAGGGTAATGCCTACGACGACCAGGTCAAGGAGCTCGCCGAGCGTGGCGCCGACGTCGACGCCACCATTCGCACGGTCACCACCGACGACGTGCGCAACGCGTGCGACGTCCTGGCCAAGGCCTACGAGGCCTCCGGCGGCGTCGACGGTCGAGTCTCCATCGAGGTGGACCCCCGGCTCGCGCACGACACCGACAAGACCATCCTGCAGGCCATCGAACTGTGGAAGATCGTCGACCGGCCCAACGTGCTGATCAAGATCCCGGCCACCGAGGCGGGCCTGCCCGCGATCACGGCGGTCATCGCCGAGGGCATCTCCGTGAACGTCACGCTGATCTTCTCCGTCGAACGGCACCGGCTCGTCATGGACGCCTACCTCGCGGGCCTCGAGAAGGCCAAGGAAGCCGGCCACGATCTGGCCAAGATCCACTCGGTGGCGTCGTTCTTCGTGTCCCGGGTGGACTCCGAGATCGACAAGCGTCTCGAGGACATCGGGACCGAGGAGGCGTTGGGCCTGCGCGGTCAGGCCGGTGTCGCCAATGCCCGCCTCGCCTATGCCGCGTACCAGCAGGTGTTCGTGGGCGGTGAGCGATTCG
Organism: Mycolicibacterium hodleri; assembly: GCF_006439015.1. Classification (GTDB taxonomy): domain Bacteria; phylum Actinomycetota; class Actinomycetes; order Mycobacteriales; family Mycobacteriaceae; genus Mycobacterium; species Mycobacterium hodleri_A. Next base: position 51,395 of record NZ_RCZG01000012.1, read on the forward strand.
AGACACTGAGCGCCGACGGCGCACGGGTCCAGCGGCCGCTGTGGGCGTCCACCGGCGTGAAGAACCCGGACTACTCCGACACGCTGTACGTCACCGAACTGGTCGCCAAGAACACGGTGAACACCATGCCGGAGAAGACGATGGACGCGGTCGCCGACCACGGCGAGGTCAAGGGCGACACGATCAGCGGGACAGCCGGCGCCGCGCAGATGGTGTTCGACAGGCTGTCCTCGATCGGCATCGACCTCACCGACGTCTTCTTGGTTCTGGAGAACGAGGGCGTCGACAAGTTCGAGAAGTCGTGGGAAGAGCTGATCGAGGCGACTCAGGGTCAGTTGGACGCTGCTTCGCGATGAGCACCACTGCGGTGACCGGGGATTGGCAGAATCCGCTGCGAGACAAGCTCGACAAGCGCTTGCCTCGCATAGCGGGTCCGTGTGCGGTGGTCATCTTCGGTGTTACCGGAGACTTGGCCACCAAGAAGCTGATGCCCGCGATCTACGACCTGGCCAACCGCGGATTGCTGCCACCAACCTTCTCGCTCATCGGTTTCGCGCGACGGGACTGGGCCGACGAGGACTTCGGCGACATCGTGCTGAAGGCAGTGCAGGCGCATGCCCGTACGCCCTTCCGTCAGGAAGTCTGGGACCGGCTCAACGAGGGCATCCGCTTCGTGCAGGGCACGTTCGACGACGATGCGGCGTTCGCGCGGTTGAAGGAGACGCTGGACAAGCTCGACGCCGAGCGCGGCACCGGCGGCAATCACGCCTTCTACCTGTCGATTCCGCCAAATGCGTTTCCAATGGTGTGTGAGCAACTCTCCAAGTCGGGCCTGGCCCGACCCGATGGTGACCGGTGGAGTCGCGTCGTCATCGAAAAGCCGTTCGGCCACGACCTGGACAGTGCGAAGTCGCTCAACCAGGTGGTCAACAGCGTCTTCCCCGAGTCTTCGGTATTCCGCATCGACCACTACCTGGGCAAGGAGACGGTGCAGAACATTCTGGCGCTCCGCTTCGCCAACCAGCTGTTCGACCCGATCTGGAACGCCCACTACGTAGACCACGTCCAGATCACCATGGCTGAGGACATCGGCCTGGGCGGGCGTGGCGGTTACTACGACGGTGTCGGCGCGGCTCGCGACGTCATCCAGAATCACTTGACGCAGCTGCTGGCGCTCACGGCCATGGAGGAACCCGTCAGCTTCAGCCCCGCTGAGTTGCAGGCCGAGAAGATCAAGGTGTTGTCGGCGACGCGACTGGCGGAACCCTTGGACGAGAACACCTCCCGTGGCCAGTACACGGCGGGCTGGCAGGGCGGCGAGAAGGTCGTCGGACTGCTCGAGGAGGAGGGCTTCTCGCCGACCTCGACGACCGAGACGTACGCCGCGATCACCCTGGAGGTCGACACGCGTCGCTGGGCCGGGGTGCCGTTCTACCTGCGCACCGGAAAGCGCCTCGGCCGCAGGGTGACTGAGATCGCGCTGGTCTTCAAACGCGCTCCGCACCTTCCCTTCGACGCGACGATGACCGACGAACTCGGCAAGAATGCGCTCGTGATTCGGGTGCAGCCCGATGAGGGCATCACGCTGCGGTTCGGCTCGAAGGTGCCCGGGCACGCCATGGAGGTCCGCGACGTCAACATGGACTTCTCGTACGGGTCGGCGTTCGCCGAGGACTCCCCCGAGGCGTATGAGCGGCTGATCCTCGACGTCCTGCTCGGCGAACCGTCGCTGTTCCCCGTCAACGAGGAGGTTGAATTGTCCTGGGAGATACTCGATCCGGCCCTGGAATACTGGGCATCGCATGGCAAACCCGACCCGTATGAGTCGGGCGGCTGGGGCCCTGATTCGGCCGCCGAGATGCTGCGCCGGACCGGCCGGGAATGGCGGCGCCCGTAATGAGCGCCTGTGCGAAGAACCGGAGATTCAGATGATCACCGAAGGCGACGACGAGTGAGCATCGCAGCGAGGCACGAGCGAGCAGCGCAGCGAGAAGGAGCCGAGAAATGATCGTCGATTTGGAGGCCACCACCACCACGGCGGTCAACAAGAAACTGGACGGGCTTCGCGAAGAGGGTGGGGCATTCACGATGGCGCGGGTACTTACCCTCGTCATTGCGCCTGACAGTGAGGCCGTTCTCGAAGACTCCATCGAGGCGGCCAACGCCGCCAGCCGCGAGCATCCCTGTCGGGTGATCGTGGTCCTCCCGGTGGACCGCGACGCCGCAGATGCCAAGCTGGACGCGCAGATTCGCGTCGGCCATGACGCGGGTGCGGGTGAGGTCGTGGTGCTCAAGCTGCACGGTCCGCTCGCGGCGCAGGCCAGCAGCGTGGTGACGCCGTTCCTGCTGCCCGACACCCCGGTGGTGGCGTGGTGGCCGGACGTCTCCCCGCGGGTGCCAGCCGAGGATCCGTTGGGGCAGTTGGCCATCCGCCGAATCACCGATGCCACGTACGGTAACGATCCGCTTGCGTGCATCAAGAGCAGGCTGGAGGGTTACACCGCCGGTGACACCGATCTGGCGTGGAGCCGCATCACCTATTGGAGGGCGATGCTCACCTCGGCGATGGACCAGGGACCGCACGAGGACATTCAGTCAGCCCTCGTCTCGGGCCGCAAGGAAGAGCCGGCGCTCGACATTCTGGCCGGCTGGTTGGCCAGCCGGATCGACGGGCCAGTGAAGCGGGCAGTCGGCGATCTGAAGGTCGAGTTGGTCCGCCCCAGCGAGACGATCACACTCAGCAGACCCCAGAAGGGGGTCACCGCGACCTTGGCTCGCACCGCCAAGCCAGACGCCAAACTTCCGTTAGCGCGCAGGGAGACTCGCGATTGTCTGGCGGAGGACATGCGTCGGCTGGACGCCGACGAGATCTACTTCGCGGCGCTGCAGGGAATCGACAAGGTGGAGTATGTCTGACAACGTCATCGAGACCTATTCGGACGCCGATGCTCTGGTCATCGCCGCGGGCGACCGACTGGTGATCGCCATGAGCTCGGCTATCTCGAATCGCGGTGTCGCCCATGTCGTATTGACCGGTGGCGGGACCGGCGTGAAGCTCTTGAAGCACCTCGGCGATCACGGGGAGGCCATCGATTGGTCCAAGGTCCACCTGTTCTGGGGTGACGACCGTTACGTGCCGGCCGACGACGACGACCGCAACGAGAAGCAGGCGCGCGAGGCGCTTCTCGATCACATCGACATTCCCGCCGCCAACGTGCACGCGATGCCCGCAAGCGACGGTGAGTTCGGCGACGACATCGATGCGGCCGCGCTGGCCTACGAGCAGGTGCTCGCCGCCAACGCCGTCGACGGAGCGCCGACACCGGTCTTCGACGTGCACCTCCTCGGCATGGGCGGTGAAGGCCACGTCAACTCTCTCTTCCCGCACACCGCGGCCACTCGGGAGACCGGCCGATTCGTCGTCGGAGTCACCGACTCCCCCAAGCCACCACCGAAGCGCATCACGCTGACGCTGCCCGCCGTGGCCCGCTCGCGCGAGGTGTGGCTGGTGGTCGCCGGAGGCGAGAAGGCGGTGGCGGTGGCGGCGGCGGTGGGCGGCGCGGCAGCCGACGACGTGCCTGCGGCCGGGGCGATCGGGCGCGACGCTACGTTTTGGCTCCTCGACGAAGCGGCCGGTTCGCAGCTGTAGACGTCCAGAGCGAAGCGGCTAAAGATTTGGTCGACGCCAGCGTCAATTAGTCGTACTGTGAAATCCTCGTGAGTCTGGGGGGTCACATGAGTCTTCAAGTTGGCTTCTTGGACATGCCGATGCGGACACGGCTCAAGCCGACGACACTTTTACGGTCGAATTACTTGATCGCCGCCAGTGCGGGCATCGACTCCTATTGGCTTCCGGACCATCTGAACAACCTCGTACCGCGTGCTATCGCGACACCCAAGTACTTCGGCGCGGCGCGCCTCATTCCCGACGTCGATGCGATCTTCGAACCATGGACAATGCTCGGGAGGATCTCGGCATGGAATCGGCTGCGCGGGCTTCGGCTGGGTGTCGCCGTCACCGATGCCGGTCGCCGCAATCCCGCGGTGACCGCACAGGCGGCCGCGACGCTGCACCTACTCACCCGTGGAAGGGCAATCCTCGGCATCGGAGTCGGCGAGCGTGAAGGGAACGAGCCGTACGGAGTCGATTGGACGCGGCCCGTCGCGCGATTCGAGGAAGCACTCGCCACGATCCGGGCACTCTGGGATTCGCGAGGCGCGCTCATCTCGAGGGATTCGGAATTCTTTCCGCTCCACGACGCGATGTTCGCGCTGCCGCCCCATCGAGGGAAATGGCCCCAAATTTGGGTCGCGTCGCACGGCCCCCGAATGTTGCGCGCGACCGGTCGCTATGCGGACGCGTGGTTCCCCGTTGGGCTGATGCCACCGAATGACTATGGACGACGCCTCGAACTCGTTCGCGCGGCGGCCTCGGACGCAGGACGGGATCCGATGTCGATCATCCCAGCCGTCGCGTTGACCATGATCACGGGACGGAGCCGTGATGACGTCGAAGAGGCGATCGACTCTGAGATCGCGCGGTCGATGGCCCTCTGCATCCCCGCGACTGAGTGGGCGCGGCATGGCGCGGTGCACCCTCTCGGTGAGGATTTCTCCGGTCTACAAGACGTGCTTCCGCAGACGATGGACGAGCCGACCGTCCTATCGCATGCCTCGAAGGTGCCGCTGAGCTTGCTGCGAGAGATCTTCCTGCAGGGCACACCGGGCGAAATCGTCGAGCAGGTCGCTGTATGGCGTGACCACGGGCTGCGGTACCCCGTGTTGCTCAACTTCAGCATGCTGCGAACCAGCTTGCGGAAGGGTATGGCCTCCAACGTTCCGCTCCTCTCCGTTCTACGCGGGCTCAAGAGACTCTGATTCGTTCGCGGTTGACTGTTTCGGCCTGCCGTGAGACGCGCAGGTCGACGACGCGGTCAGAAGCATCGCCGCGGCGCGTACCGCGTGCGGGGAGTAACCAGCTACAGGCCAGGCTGGCGTGGTGGCCGTCCGAGCGGATTGACACTGCAACGACCAGGTGAACTAAACACGGTTCTGCCTCGTCTTCATAGTGGCGAAGGATTGGGTGATGGAGGATCCGAAAGTTACCGAGATGCGGGTGCTGTATGACGAGCACGCCGCCGCCCTGTGGCGCTATGCGTTGCGGCTGACCGGTGACGCGGGCCGTGCCGAGGATGTCGTACAGGAAACGCTGCTGCGCGGTTGGCAGCATCCCGAGGTGACCGAAGATGACCAGCGGTCTGCCCGAGGTTGGCTGTGCACGGTGGCCCGCAACTTGATCATCGATGAGCGGCGCAGCGCGAGGTTCCGCCATGAGACTGGTGTTGCGGATGTCGAGGCCGCCGTCGTCCGCGCTGGTCCAGACGAGGTGAACTCGGCGTTGGACCGGATGCTGATCGGTGCAGCGCTGGGGCAGCTGTCTGCCGATCACCGTGCCGTGATTCGACGTGCGTATTACCAAGGCTGGACGACCGCGCAGATCGCCGAGGACCTGGACATCGCCGAGGGCACGGCGAAGTCCCGACTGCATTACGCCGTGCGGGCGCTGCGGCTGACATTGCAGGAGATGGGGGTGACCCGATGACGCGTTTCGATGGAACCGGCAGCGGCGCAGCATCAGGCGGGGATCCGTACGAGTTCTGGGACGGCGCCTACGTGCTGGGTTCGCTGTCGAGCAACGAGCGTCGTGACTATGAGACGCATTTGCAGGGCTGTGCGTCGTGCCGCGAAGCCATAAGCGAGATTGGTGGGATGCCGGCGTTGCTGGGGATGCTGGATCGCGACGACCTCGGCGCGCTCGATGGGCGTGAGGAATCGGTGCCGCCGCTGCGCCCGGAATTCGGCGAGTCGCTGATGGCCACTGTCAGGTGGCGGGGGCGCCGCCGGCGAATGCTGACCTGGGCGGGCGCGGGCGCAGCCGCGGCGATCGTCGCCTTTGCCTTGGTGTTTGCGAGCCAGCTCGCAGTATCGGTGCCCGCACCGGAGCCGCCACGAGCCGCGTTGTCGGTTGTGGCGATGCAGAAGGTCGTACCCACTGATCTGGATGCCTCCGTCGTGATGATCGGCCATCGGTGGGGTACCAGCGTTCAAGTGAGATGCACCTATCGTGCGACGCTCGACGGGGCGGATGACGAGGATGGTGGTGGCGACAGACTTGCGATGGTGGTGGTGGGACGCGACGGCAGCCGCACCTCGCTGGCGACCTGGATGGCACAGCCGGGCGTGACCGCCCTTCCCAGCGCAAGCACTTCGATGCCCATCAACGACATCGCGGCGGTACAGGTCGTCTCAGCCGATCAGGGGAACGTGCTTCTAGCGCACACCCTGTGAAGCCAGCCCTGCGATGAACCGGCGTCAGCTGCGGTTCGTGTCACTGGCAGGACTGGAAGCAGGTGAACAAGATGATCACGAATGGTCGTGTCGTCGACTACATCGTCGACCACTTGGCTGCCGCGGCCGCCATGGGCCGGGCCATTCCGGCAAGCGCCCACCCCGGCCCCCAGCTCATGCGGCGCCGACGAGCAGACCGAGAAGATAGGTAATGGCGGCGGCTCCGTACCCAATCAGCAACTGGCGCAACGCCCGCCGCATGGGCGGCCCCCCGGACAGCAGACCCACAACGACACCCGTGGTCAGCAGTACCGCCCCCACCAGCACCGCGGCGACGATCATCGCGGTCAGGCCCTCCAGCCCGAACAGATAGGGCAGCACGGGCACCAGCGCCCCGGAGGCAAAGAAGCAGAAGCTCGACGCCGCGGCACCGATTCCGGTGCCGACCGCGTCGTGTCCCTCAGTGCTGGGGGCCGCATCCAGGGGATGACCGGAGAATCCCGGGGTGCCAGCGGTGAGGACTTCAGTGGCGCGGGCTTGCGCCTCTGGTTCGCTCATGCCGCGGGCCCGGTAGACCAGTGCGAGCTCATTGGCGTCGACGTCGAGGTAGGGCAGCGCTGATCCGGCCTGCGGATCGGGCGTCGAAGCTTGCAGCAGTTCGCGTTGCGAGTTCACCGACACGTATTCACCGGCACCCATGGACAGCGCCCCGGCGAGCAAGCCGGCCAGACCGGTGATCAGCACGGTGTGGTTGGACACCCCACTGGCGCTGATTCCCAGGACCAAGGAGAGGTTGCTGACCAGGCCGTCGTTGGCCCCGAACACCGCCGCTCGGAAGGTGCCCGAAAGTCGGATGCGCCCCCGGGTGGCCAGCGCACGGACCACCTCCGCATGCATGTGCTCATCGGCGGCCATCGCGGCGGTGGCATCGGCTTCGGTGTCGTAGGTCGAGCGGTCTTCAGCGCGCTGCGCGAGCGCCAGCACGAACACCGACCCGAAGTGCCTGGCCAGAAAGCCCAGCATGCGGGTGCGCACCTGAGCGCGGCGAGGTGTGCCAATCTGGTCTCCAAGCAGCGTGCGCCAGTGCTGTTCGTGGCGGCCCTCGGCGTCGGCCAGCGCCAGCAGGATCTCGCGCTCCTCCCCAGCGCGCCGTCCTGCCAGATCCCGATACACCGCTGCCTCGGCCTGTTCATCAGCCAAGTACTGGCGCCAGCGGCGCAGATCGGACGGCGTCGGGCGCGCGTTCTCGGCCAACACGGCCTCCTCGTCCGGCGTCTCACGACGAAACATGCTGCTCTCCATCGGAGGTAATCATTCCCCACTGAGCGGCGGCGGCACCAGAACGTTGGCCATGGCCGCTGAGATGCCGGCGCTGTCTCACCTGTTTACTGCGCGATGTGTGGTTGGCTGCCGTCGCCGATGGCTCCTCTGCGCTTCTGATCCGTTGCGGTTCGGCCGCGCGCACGTCGATCTACCTCGACGACTCGAACCCAGCCGCCATACTCAGTGACATGGCAGATTCGGGTGATGGTCGGCGGCGGCAGGCGCCGGCGCGTCAGCGCATCAAGACATTGACGCAGGCGGCGTTGAACGCCGATGCCACGGTCGAGCAGGTGGACGCTCTGCTCGGGGATCTCGGGCACACGCTGACCGACCTCAATTCCTCGACGAGCAACTTGGACGTCACCCTCGCGCGGTTCAACGACACGATCACCCGCATCGACGAGTTGGCTCCGCGCCTCATCGGCGTCGTCGAACGATTGGAGGCCATCGTCGACCGCGTCGAACGCATCGTGGGGCTCGGCGAGTCCGTGATGGCGCCGTTGTCGGCGACGGAGCACGCGGTCCGCGGCGCGCTCAACGCAATGCGCAAGACAACTGGTCTTTGAGAGATCACCCGTAGTGCCGGCGCCGCTGGACGTCCTTCCACTGGCTGACGGTGTCGGCCTGCCGTGGGACGTGCCGGTCGACGACGCGGTCGGAGTCATCGCGGCGGCGCGTGCCTCGTGCGGGGACTCGTTCGTGGTGCGCAGCGGCGGGAGCGAGTATCTCTTCACGTTCTCCCCGACGGGGGTCGAGTCGTTCTACGCGCTGCCGGAGGGCGTGGCCAGCAAGGGAGTCGCCGACTATCTGATGCTGCGCCGCAAACTGCCCGACGCGTTGTTCGCGGGCCGCCGACTCCTACCGAGTTCACTGTTTCGGCGCGACGACGTGTCGTCGTACCTGGCTCATCTCGACCATGCCCTCGACGCGACGGAGGACGAGTTGGGTGAACGGGGCTCCGTGGAGTTGTTCGCCCTGACGCGGCGACTGGGCCACCGCATGGGACTGGCGTCGTGGGCAGGTCCCGGGTGCGCAGAAGGCGACGCGTTCGAAGAGCTGGTGCGTGCGTTCGACGTGCTCGACGGCTCGCAGGCCTTCGTGCATCCCGATGCCATGGCGGCGGTGGCCGCTTCGGGGAAGCGGGACGAACGGACCGCGCTCGACGACGTCGCAACAGTGATCGAAGACGCAGTACGGCAACATGATTCGGAATCACAGCCGGATGACGGACTGTTTGGCCGGATCGTCGAGGCGTGGGCATCCGAAGCGGCGGAGGTCCGCCGTCGCGGGATAGCGATGGACGTCGCACTCATCCACATCGCCTCGATGTCCAATCTCATGGCAGCGTTGGGCTGGGCGATCGTCGATCTGCTGGGGCATCCGGAGCAACTCCGGCTGGTCGTCGCGGGCGATGCGGATCTTGCGCAGCGCTGCGCCCTCGAGAGCACGCGGTTGGCGCAGCGGTCGATCATGGCGCGTGCCGTGGTGGAGCCGGTTGCGTTCGATACCGGCGCCGGTGTCGTCGACGTGCCGCCAGGCTGGACGATCGCCACGCTGCTCCCACTGCTCAACACCTCCGTGGCACCCGGGTTGGAGGGCTGGGAGCCCGCACGGTGGAACCGTCATCGTCTGGCGGAGGCTGGCGCGTTGGCGTCCCCGATGCTGGTGACCGCCTTCGGACACGGCAAGCATTCGTGCCCGGCCCAACCGTTCTCGTTGTCCGCGATGACGATGGCCATGACGCGACTGCTTGGTGGGTACGACATGACACCGCTGTGGGAGGACTATCCATGCCCGGTGCCCGCACAGATCGGCGGCGTCGCACGCTCGGCCGGACGCTGCGAGGCGCTCTACGTGCGCCGCTGAGCGCGGTGCGTCCGTGCGCCCGCGTGGACCCGAACACATTCAGACGAAGTCCGACCCGCCGTCCACGTTGATGGTGGCACCGGTGACGTAACCGTTGCGGTGGGACGCCAGATAGGTCGTGATGGAGGCGATCTCCTCGGGCAACCCCGCCCGACCGAGATCGCACGGCTGGTGGAAGTGCCTGTCGATCCAGGTCATCACGTCCTCCGGATTGGTGGCGTCCAGACCGTCTGCGGCCAGCACCTCCCTCAGATTCTCCGTGAAGCTCGCCGTGACGATGGTGCCGGGACACACGCAGTTGACCAGAATCCCATCCTTGGCAGGGCTTTTCGAAAGATTCTTGGTCACGCTACTCAAGGCGGCCTTGGACGCCGTGTACGCCACGATCCGCGGGTTCTGCCGCTGAATGGAATGCGCCGACAACGTCACGATCCGCGCCCAGTCCGCGGAGCGCAGCATCGGCAGCGCAGCGCGGATCGACCGCACACCCGACATGGTGCCCAAGGCGAAGGCCTCATCCCATTGTGCGTCGTCCAGTTCCTCGAAGTATCCGTCGCCGGGGCCGATCGTGTGCACGAGGCTGTTGATCGCTCCCCAACGCTCGGCTACCTCGGCGAAACCGCCCGAGATGGAGTCCGCGTCGGTCATGTCGACGCTGATCCCAACGGCGTCCGGCGCTCCGGCAGCGCGCAGCGCCCGCTCGGCCGCGGCCAGCGCGTCGCGTCCCCTGGCCATTACCGCGACGCGGGCGCCCTCGGCCGCCAGCGTCTCGGCAACGGCCAAACCCATGCCCTTGCTTCCGCCGGTGACGACGGCCGCCGAACCGGCCAGACCCAGATCCATGCTTCCCCTATCTCCTGACGATCGCGTCGATGGACTCCGAGGCGACACCGAGACCTCGTAGGCAGAATTGGAGGACGGAGCGGCGAACGTCGTCGCGATCGCAATCACCAGTGGCCCATTGCCTTTCGACACGTGCCCACAGCGCGCCCTGGACCGACAGTGCGCCGGCGGCTGGATCCACTCCGACGAAGCAGCCGATCTGCACACCGCGCTCGAGTTGCTCAACCAGCGGTGTCATCATCTCGGCGTAGGCGGGGCCGATCACCTCGGGAGCAGCGAACATCTGCGACTGGGCTTCGAGCGACATCTCTCGCAGATCGGACTTGATTCCGTCCTCGAAGGCGAGATCGAGACGTCCGTCGATCCAGGCGACGACTGCAGCGACGGGATCGGCAGCGGCTGACATCCGCCGCTTGAGGCGGGCCGACTCCTCACGGGCCATGTCCAGGAACACCGCCGCCACCAGTTCGTCCTTGGAGTCGAAGTGCCGGTAGAACGCCCGGGTACCCAACTCGGCGCGGGTCAGTACCTGAGCCACGCTCAGTGACCGAACTCCCTCGGCCCGAATGACTTTGGTCGCGGCCGACACGATTGCCGCACGCACCCGCGGATCGGGATCGAGCCGTCGGCCCCGCTTGGCGGCGGTAACGTCGTCCATCACGCTGATGCGTCGTAGGTTGCCAGATAGTCGCGGAACGACTCCCGCACCTGCTCCGCAGTCAGCCCGTAGTCGGCAAGGTCGTAGCCGTGTTCACCGCGTGAACCCGGCTGGTGACTGTCGGCCCATGCCGCGACGCGACCACGTGCGGCGTCGCCGAAGGGCAGACCGAGCTCCCGGTAGCCGTTTTCGACCGTCGCGACGGAGTCGGTTTGGAGTGCGGCGAAGGAGACGTCGACGAACCGGTCGTCGCCGACGCGCCTGCGGAATTCCATCGCTCGTTGCACCGCGAGCGACCAGCATGCCAGCTGCTCCGCGCCGAGCTCCGCGGCGTCATCGCGGTCGCTGCTCCAGCTGCGGACGTACTGGATCAGACTGCACACCGATGCCAGCACCTTCGTCGGATCACGATGGCTCCACAGGAACTTGGCGTTCGGATAGGCGTCGACCAATGCGTCGAGCGAGAACATGTGGACCGGCGTGCGCAGATGCCAGAGAGTGGGAGGGCAGTGCCACTGTAGGAGTTTGAGAACCCGCCGGTGATAGGTGTACGTCTCGCGCATGTCGCACGTCAGCAGCCACGACAGGTACCCGGGAACACGGACCACACCGTCGAAGTGGAAGGTGCGGAAGCTCATTCCCATCAGGTCCTGGCATTCCGTGGGGGCCTCGGGTTCGGAGCTGTTCATCGAACGCATGCGCGGGAACATCTCGTCCATCATCGCGATGCCCTCCCCGCACTGCGCGATCCTCGGATCCGTGTGCTGCGTGGTCGCCTCCGGCGGTGGAGTGCAGGCCTGCGACTCCCACGTCCTCAGCGAGCGGAACTGGGGGTCGTTGGCCACCAGCTGGCTCAGCGCCGTGGTCCCGGTGCGGGGCAGTCCGATGACGAAGACCGGTCCGCCGACCACCTCGTCGTCGATCTCGGGGTGCCTCTTGTAAGTGTCCTCGATACGCAGGCGTTGGATGAGGGCATTGCTGATGGTCGCATGTTGGATGACGCGACCCATCTCGTTCAGACCGGCCTCGATGTTCAGCGACTCAACGGTCCGTTCCAGACCTTCGCGGTAATAGGAGGAACCGAAGTCTCCGAGACCGGTCGCGGCGCGCGCACCGGCCTCCAATTCATCTGCCGAGAAGGTCATTTCGCGAACCGCTCGAAAACCGCGCGGCGGCGTGCCGCAATGACGTCGGCCCGTTCCTCCGCGGTGACCATCGCGGTCCCTTCGGGCAACTGGTTCACGACGTCGTCGAACTCGACGACGCGCGCGCTCGGCACGGGCGCGCTATCGGTGCGTACGCAGCGAAGGAGCATCGATCCGTTGCTGTGCCCCGCGGCGTCGAGCCAGTTTGCCACGCCGGGATCCCGCGAGGAGATGACGACCCGGAGGATGCCGTCGGCGTCGACGACGGCCTGGTGGCCGTTGAGGCTGGAGTGACGGCGTCCGTAGTGGATGGTCTCCCACCACTGGTTGCCGAGCGAGTAGCTCCAGTACACACCCTTGGGCGGTTCGACCTCGAGGATGAGCGCCTCGTTGGAGGCGAGCTCCCAACGACCGATGACGGGGCGGTTCTCGGCCGCCGCGCCGATCGCCGTGCGATCGATCGGGGGCATGAAGCCGTTGGTGGGTGGACCCGCATTGAAGTCCAGGAAGAACTTCAGGTTGTCGTGCACGAAGTCGCCCACCGCGTACAGCTGCCGTGCGACAGCCACGTCGAGTTCGACCAAGGGGTCCTTTGCGGCGACCGCGTCACCGATGCGTTCGATCTGCAGCGACGACGGCACCTCGTGGTCCCAGTCGTAGAAGAAGTGCCGCACGACGAGCGCCGGATGGTCACCGTCGATCTTCAACCAGTTCCCACTGCGCTCGTCGGCGGACAGAATGACCTCGAAGTTGCCGTCCGCGTCGACGTCGAGATCGTCGACGAGGACGTTCGCCGTCGAGGCGATTCCATCCATCGTCTGCAGGCCGACATACCTTGCCGTGCCTCGGTTTCCAGAGAGCCGATAGGTCTCACCGACCCGCATTGCGGCTCGAAGGTAGACACAGTCCGGGCACTCGAGGCCCCACGTGAGAATGTCGTCCGTGCTGGTGCGTGCCACCGCCAGGATCGGGTCCCGTTCGACGCGCAGCGCCTCGTCGACGCCGACCGCCAACAGGATCATCAGGTGCCGCATCCCCGACGCGAAATCGATCCGGTTCCGGTTGACCGGGTCCGAAGCCACCATCCGTCCGGCTGCCCCGAGCCGTTCCAGCAGGTGCGCCCAGCCCGCGGTCAGACCGTCGTCGCGTGTCGTGCCGGTGTCGGCGGCGACGCTTCCCGACAGGGCCGCCTCGGCAATCGAGAACGGTAGCCATGCCATGGGGTTCGAGGTCTGGCTCACCGATACTCCGTCTGCCCGACGCCGAGGCGTCATCCGAGTGAAAACGGCGTTTTCAACACCGCCGACTCGACTATCGCCCCGCGGGGCAACGGTTGTCAATGGCCGACCTCAGCGGCTGTCGTGAACCTCGCCGGGATCGACGACTGCCCCGACGGACCCCGGCGATTACCCGCTGTTGCGCAGGGCGGTCGCCAATCCGCTCATGGTGAGCAGGATCCCGCGTTGGACCAGGTCCTCGTCGTCGCCGGATCGGTAGCGGCGCAGCAGTTCCACCTGCAGATGATTCAACGGCTCGAGATACGGAAAGCGGTTGAACACCGACCGGGCCAACGCCGGGTTGTCGGCAAGCAGATCGTCCTGCCCGGTGATGAGCCGGAGCATCGTGATGGTCCGGTCGTGCTCCTTCACGATCTTGTCGAAGACCCTGTGCCGCAATGCTTCGTCTGTGACCAACTCGGAGTACCTGGCGGCCAGCCCCATATCGGCCTTCGCGAGAACCTGAGCCATGTTGGACAGCACGGACCGGAAGAATGGCCACTTCTCGTAGAGGTCGCGAAGCACCTCGAGACGCGCGTCCTCGTCACCGTCGGCGATGAACTCCTCGAACGCCGCGCCCGTCCCGTACCAACCGGGCAGCATCACGCGCGACTGACTCCAGGCCAGTACCCACGGAATGGCACGCAGGTCGGAGATCGCCGTAGTCGGCTTGCGGGAGGCAGGTCGGCTGCCGATGTTCAGAGCACCAATCTCGCTGACGGGCGTCGACTCCTTGAAGTACTCGACGAAACCCGGCGTCTCGTGCACCAGTTCGGAGTAGGCACGTTGGGCTCGCGCCGCCAAGTCGTCGAGAACCTCGTATGCGGGCTCCGCCGCGTCACCCAGGCCCTCGACGTCGAGCAGTGTGGACTCGAGTGTCGCCGCGAGCAGGGTCTCCAGATTGCGTTGGGCGATGGTCGGTTCGGCATACTTGGCGGCGATCACCTCACCCTGTTCGGTGATGCGCAGCGAGCCCTTCACCGCCCCGGGCGGCTGCGCCAGGATGGCATCGTAGCTGGGTCCGCCACCACGGCCGACGGTGCCGCCGCGACCGTGGAAGAGCCGCATCCGAATCCCGGTCTTGCGGGCCATCTCGACGAGATCCAGTTCGGCGCGGTACAGCGCCCAGTTGGCGGCGAGGTACCCGCCGTCCTTGTTGGAATCCGAATACCCGAGCATCACTTCCTGCTGTTCGCCGCGGGCGTGGACCAGCGCGCGGTACAGCGGGATGTCCAGCACCGCCTCCATGATCGCCGAGCCGCGTTGCAGATCATCGATGGTCTCGAAGAGTGGGACCACGCCGACCGGGCTGTACGGCTCGTCACTCGAGCCATCCAGCAGTCCCGCTTCCTTCAGAAACACCGCTGCTTCGAGCATGTCCGACACCGACTGACACATCGAGATGATGTAGTTCGGCACCGCATGGGGGCCGAACACCCGCACTGCCCTGGCGGCCGCCGCCGTGATGTCCAATTCCTTGCGGGCCAGCTCCGACAACTCCGCGCCCGGGCTTACCAGTGGTCGGCGGGTGGCGAGCTCGGCGACCAGTATCTCCACCCGGTCGGGCTCGGACAGCGAGCGATAGTCGGGGTGCACGCCAGCCCACGCCAGAAGCTCGGCCATCACTTCCTCGTGCACGTCCGAGTTCTGCCGAAGATCCAGCCCCGAGAGGTGGAAACCGAAGACGCGCAACGCTTCCCGCAGGCGAGCGAGACGGTCGTCGGCCAATACCGAGCTGCCGTTGGCGCGTAGGGAGGCGTCGATGACGTCGAGATCGGCCAGGAACTGCTCCGGAGTCTCGTACCGTTGCATGCCCAGATCGAGTTGATACTCCGGCTGCCGATCCAGGATCTCGGCCGCGGTCGCCGTCAATCGACCGTGAATCACTCTGAGCGCACGCCGGTACGGTTCGTCGGCCCTGGCCGGTTCGCCACAGGTGTCGGCCAGCGCCTGCATGTCATCGCTGATGCGTACCAGGCGCACCGACATCGACAGCTCCTCTTCGAGCGCGGTCAGCTCGACGAAGTAGTGCGCAAGCGCGGTGTACGCGGCGCTTCCCGTCGCCAGTCGGACGACCTCGCCCGTGACATTCGGGTTGCCGTCGCGGTCGCCGCCGATCCAGGACCCAGGGCGCAGAATGGGCTGATCGAGCACGTGGGCATCGGGCCAGCGCGCCTGCAGAGCGGTGCGCACATCGGCGTTCACCTGAGGGATCACCTCGAAGAAGGCGGCTGGGTAGTACCGTAGCCCCGTCTCGATCTCGTCTTGAATCTTGAGCCGAGACAACCGGATCAGTGCCGTCTGCCACAGTGTCAGAATGTTGCGGCGCAATTCGCGTTCGATGCTCCGACCATCGTCGGTATGGGCGTGTCCGCGGAGGTGCAGACGCATCAGCTCGGTGATCCTGTGCTGGGTGTCGAACACCGTCCTGCGACGGGTCTCGGTGGGGTGTGCGGTGATCACCGGCGACACCAGGGCGCCCGTGAGGGCGTCGGCGACCGTCGCGGAGTCCAACTCGGCGGACTCCAATTTCAGGTAGGTCGCGGCAAGGCTGCTGTGCTGAGGTGGTTCGCCCGCCGCGACGTGGACGGCGCGGCGGCGCTCGCGGTGGATGTCCTCGGCCACGTTGGCGAGCAGCGCAAAGTGGGTGAAGGCGCGGATGACCGGGATGGCCTGATGAACGTCGATGCCGTCGAAGAGGCTCGCCAACTCGGCGCGGTCGATCTCGGAGCGGCGCACCTGGAATGACCCGACGCGGGCGCGCTCCACCAGATCGAAGACTTCATCGCCGTTCTGCTCGCGCACCGTGTCGCCGAGAATGGCACCGAGGAGACGAATGTCCTCACGCATCGGTTCGGTTGCCTCCCGGCCAACCTGGGTTCGGCGCACAGAGCCGATCGGTGCGAGAGCGGTGTCGGGAGCATCGGCCATGGTTTCAAGTATCGACGTAGCGGGAACAGGCCGCAGTACGAGCCGAGTCCACGCAGTGCGGGCAAACCCGTGGCGAGGTGACGCGCCACCGCGTGTGGCATACTCTCAGCAAACACAGGTTGGAGACTTTCATGACATTCCCCAAGACCACGCCCCGGCTCACCAGGCTCATGGCCGTTGGGTTCGGCACGGCAGCGCTTGCGTTGGGCGCGGCAGCGCTCCCGGCCACGGCCAGCGCGTCGCCAGAATGTGCGAATACCACGTCGGGAAGCGCGACCCAGTGCTGCGTAAAGGTGGGCGACGCGCCCGGCCCCGGCCCAGACTGCACGAGCAAACAGTCCGTCGGACGGGGACTACTGGGCACCACCCCGGTGCTCGGCAACCTGCCCGGGCTTGGCGGACTACTGTGAGCCAACCCGCCCCTCTGCTCGCCTAGGGAGCCAGCCCGGACACGACGATCTGTTGCAGGCACCGACTACACCCGCCTACGGCACGATCGACAGATGGCACCGGATCAGATCATTTTCGGCCCGTCGGACCGTCACCACGGATCTACCCCGGCCAGAGGCTCCTATCGCCCCGACGCAGTTGATCTCGGGCAGGAAGGGAGGCCGTCATCGCCCCGTCCCTGCCCAACAATCCTTCCCTGGAACGATTCCGGCGCGATGCGCGCATCCTCCAGCGAGCGGTGCGCGCCGGTGACTCCGAGGCAATCGCCTCGGTCCACCACCATGCAGGACCGGTGGCCGTTCCCGCCGAGTTCGCGCTGACGATCGCCCAGCACGTGGTGGCTCGCAACGTCGGGTTCAGCAGCTGGCCCCGCCTGCAGGCCTATCTACGCACGGCCGAGCAACTCCGCCGCGAACCCACGGCCGCCGTGGACGACGATCCGCTCTCGCGTTTTCTCTCGCTGGCGTGCCTTACCTATTCACACGACGACAGCCCAGCCAGATGGTCGGCCGCCGAGGAGGTCCTACGCGCCAACCCCGATCTGCCCGAGCGGAGTCTTCATGCGGCAGCTGCCGTCGGCGATGCGTCGGCGGTACGGACTCACCTCGAGGAACGACCGGAGGGTGCGCGCGCCCAGGGGGGTCCCTTCGGGTGGACGGCGTTGTTTCACCTCTCCGCATCGCGGGTGCCCCAGCAGGACCCGCTGCCGACGGCACTGCTGTTACTCGACGCCGGCGCGGACCCGGAGGCAGGGTATCTGTGGCTCGGGTTGCCGACCCCGTTCACAGTGCTGACGCTGTGCTTCGGCGAGGGTGAGGCGGGCCCCGGCAGGCAGCCCCGACATCAGGCCTGCGAGGAGTTGGCCAGGCTGCTGCTCGCCCGCGGTGCGGATCCGAATGACGCGCAGACGTTGTACAACCGAATGTTCGGCAGGGATGACGGACACCTACGGATCCTGTTGGAGGCTGGTCTCGGTCGCGGCGGCGGTGGAACGTGGCACCGACGACTGGGCGAGGCACTGGAGAGCCCGGTCGACATGGTGCAGCGTCAGGTCGACTGGGCGAGGGACCGCGGTTTCACCGAACGCGTCGCACTCTTGGCCGCACACGGCTTCGCCGACGGATGCCCGGCCGACTCGCCGTCACCGTGGGCACCCACTCATCCGGAACCCGCGATCGCCTCGGCGGGCACTCCCGACGGGGTGCGGGCGCTATGCGCCGCCGGAGGTGACCTCGACGAATTGTTCGACGGGCACACGATGCTTCACCACGCGGCGTGGATCGGCGACATCGAATTGGTCGTGGCGCTACTGGACTGTGGGGCCGATCCCGACGCCCTTGACACCGAGTACGGAATGACGCCGCTTGGCTGGGCCGAACACGGTCACGCCGACTCGACGTCCGCCATTCTGCGAGTCAGGCGCCGTACTTGATCTGCAAGCCTACGGCGATGATCGAGACGAGCCAGATGCCGGTGACGAAGTAGGTCAGTCGGTCGAGGTTCTTCTCGACGACGGTCGATCCGGAGAGACTGGACTGCACTCCACCGCCGAACAACGTCGACAGGCCGCCACCCTTGGCTCGATGCAGCAGCACCAAGATGATCACCAGGATGCTGGTGACGACGAGGGTGATCTGCAGAGCGAAAATCATGGTCACCAGGGTACCGGGCGACGCGCCAGATCAGGGAATCGGCCCGCCAGCGGCGATCGCTGAGAGGATCGCGAACTGCTCGCCGTCCAGGGACGCGCCACCGACGAGGGCGCCGTCGACGTCCGTCTGCCCGACGATCTCGCCCACGTTCTTGGCGTTCACCGAACCTCCGTAGAGCACACGGACCGTAGCGGCAACGTCCACCGAGGCCAGATTGGCCAACTCGCTGCGGATTGCTGCGCAGACCTCCTGCGCGTCGGCGGCGCTGGCCACCCGGCCGGTCCCGATCGCCCAGACGGGTTCGTAGGCGATGACGCTCGCCCCGATCTGCTCGGCCGACAGCCCGGCCAGAGAGCCCTTCAACTGGTTGACGTTGTAGGCGACGTGCTCCCCCGCCTCGCGGATCTCGAGGCCTTCACCGATGCAGATGATCGGGGTCAGCCCATGTTTGAGGGCGGCCGCGGCCTTCGCGGCCACCAGTGCGTCGTCCTCATCGTGATAGGTGCGCCGCTCCGAGTGCCCGACCACCGCAAACGTGCAGCCGAGCTTGGCCAGGAACGAGCCACTGATCTCCCCGGTGTACGCACCCGAATCATGTTTGGACACGTCCTGCGCGCCGTACGTCAGGCGGAGCTTGTCACCGTCGACCAGGGTCTGAACACTGCGCAGATCCGTGAACGGCGGGATGACGGTCACGTCCACTTTGTCGAAGTACTTCTCCGGCAACGAGAAGGCGATCTTCTGAACCAGGGCGATGGCCTCGAAGTGATTGAGGTTCATCTTCCAGTTGCCGGCGATCAACGGCTTGCGGGGCACAGGGGTCTCCTCGATGTCGGCGAACTGCGGGTTGCTCAGGAGTTGGTGAGAATGTCTATCCCGGGCAGCTTCTTGCCCTCAAGGTATTCCAGCGAGGCCCCGCCACCGGTCGAAATGTGCGAGAACCCATCGTCGGGCAGCCCGAGCTGACGTACCGCGGCGGCCGAGTCGCCGCCGCCGACGACGCTGAACGCACCCTTGGACGTGGCGCCGATGACCGCCTCCGCGACTCCCTTGGTGCCCGCGGCGTACTCCGGAAACTCGAACACGCCCATGGGTCCGTTCCAGAAGACGGTCCTGGCGTTCGACAGCAGCGCGGTGAACCGCTTCACCGACTCGGGACCGATGTCCAAGCCCATCTTGTCCTCGGGGATCTTGTCCGCGGGCACGGTCTGCGGTGGGGAGTCC
Source organism: Mycolicibacterium hodleri (assembly GCF_006439015.1). Lineage (GTDB taxonomy): Bacteria > Actinomycetota > Actinomycetes > Mycobacteriales > Mycobacteriaceae > Mycobacterium > Mycobacterium hodleri_A. Next base: position 71,112 of record NZ_RCZG01000012.1, read on the forward strand.
GCGGCGAACTCGGCTGCGACGACGATGTCCACGGGCAGGTGTATGACGTCGCCGTAATCCTCGAGAAGCTTCTTGCAGGTGTCGATCATCTCCGGCTGTAGAAGCGATGTGCCGACCGAAAGTCCTTGGGCGGCAAGGAAGGTGAAGCACATGCCGCCGCCGATTACGATGCTGTCGGCCTTGGTCGCCAGGTTCTCGATGACGCCCAACTTATCGGACACCTTCGAGCCGCCGAGCACCACGGCGTAGGGCCGCTCGGTCGAAGAGGTCAGCTGCTCGAGCACCTTGACCTCGGTGGCCACCAACGTCCCCGCATAGTGCGGCAGCAGCGTCGCGACGTCGTAGACCGATGCCTGTTTGCGGTGCACGACACCGAAACCGTCGGACACGAACGCGCCGTCTTCTCCGACGAGTTCGGCGAGCGCCTTGGCCAGGGAGAGCCGCTCGGCATCGTCCTTGCTTGTCTCCCGCTTTTCGAACCGGACGTTCTCCAGCATCAGGACGTCACCGTCGGTCAGACCTTCGGCCCGCGCCAATGCGTCGGAGCCCACCACGTCACCAGCGAGCTGGACGTGCCGGCCCAGTTGCTCACCGAGGGCGGCGGCCACGGGCGCGAGCGAGAATTTCGGCTCGGGCCCACCCTTCGGTCGTCCGAGGTGCGCGACCACGACGACCTTCGCTCCCGCGTCGGACAACGCCTTCAATGTCGGCACCGAGGCCAGGATCCGCCCCGGATCGGTGATGTGGCCTTCGTCGTCAAGAGGGACGTTCAGGTCGGAGCGCACCAGTACGCCACGACCCTCGACACCCTCAGCCAGAAGATCCGATAGCGATTTGATCGAAGAGTCGGCCACGACTTCGGCTCTACAGCGACTTGCCGACGAGCGCGACCAGGTCCACCAGGCGGTTGGAGTAGCCCCATTCGTTGTCGTACCACGACACGACCTTGGCCTGATTGTCGATCACCTTGGTCAGGCCGGAGTCGAAGATCGAGCTGTGCGGGTCGGTGACGATGTCGCTGGACACGATCGGCGCGTCGTAGTACTTCAGGATGCCCTTGAGCTTGCCCTCGGCAGCAGCCTTCATTGCGGCGTTGATCTCGTCGGCGGTGGCCGTCTTCTCGAGGTCGACGGTCAGATCGGTGCACGACCCCGTCGGGATCGGCACCCGCAGTGCGAAGCCGTCCAGCTTGCCCTTCAGCTCGGGAAGCACCAGTCCGATGGCCTTTGCGGCGCCCGTCGAGGTGGGCACGATGTTGAGCGCGGCGGCCCTGGCGCGACGCAGGTCGCTGTGCGGGCCGTCCTGCAGATTTTGATCCTGTGTGTAGGCGTGGATCGTGGTCATCAGGCCGCGCAGGATGCCGAACTCGTCGTTGAGCACCTTGGCCAGCGGGCCGAGGCAATTCGTGGTGCACGAGGCGTTCGAGATGATGTTCTGGCTGCCGTCGTACTTGTCGTCGTTGACGCCGAGCACGATGGTGATGTCAGGGTCGGTCGCCGGCGCCGAGATGATGACTTTCTTGGCTCCAGCGTCCAAGTGTCCCTTGGCCTTAGCGGCGTTGGTGAAGATGCCGGTCGACTCCACGACGACGTCGACGCCAAGGTCGCCCCACGGCAGTTCCGACGGTCCGGCCTTGACCTCGAGGGCTTTGATCTTGGTGTCGCCGACGACGATGGTGTCGTCGCCCTCGAGGCTGACCTCGTAGGGTAGCCGGCCCAGGATCGAGTCGAACTTCAGCAGGTGAGCGAGGCTCGCGTTGTCGGTCAGGTCGTTGACCGCGATGATCTCGATGTCGGCGTTTTTGCCCAGCGCCTTCTGCGCGTCCAGTGCCCTGAAGAAGTTGCGTCCGATTCGACCGAAGCCGTTAACGCCTACCCGAATGGTCACTGTCTTGCTCCTTAGATCTCGAAGTTCTCGGGAATCAGCCTAGTGGTGCGGGCATCCCGACGCGACGTGTGGTCAGTGGGCGGCCCGAGTCTGGTCGCGATGGGGGTACGAGGCATTTGCGCCGCAGGCCTGGGGAGTGCCGTGGGTCTCGAGGTCGGTCGACCAATCCGCTTATGCGTCGTCGAGCAGATCCGGTGTCACGGCCGACTCGGTATCCGGAATGCCATCGTGCTTGGCCTTGCGATCTGCCATGGACAGTAGCCTCCGAATACGGCCCGCCACCGCGTCTTTCGTCATCGGGGGCTCGGCGAGCCTGCCCAACTCCTCGAGCGAGGCCTGCCGGTGCTCGACGCGCAACCTGCCTGCGGCAGACAGATGATCCGGCACGGTGTCGCCGAGGATGTTCAGCGCCCGTTCGACACGGGCCGCGGCGGCCACGGCCGCACGTGCGGAACGCCGCAGGTTTGCATCGTCGAAGTTGGCCAACCGGTTCGCCGTCGCGCGCACTTCGCGGCGGAGCCGCCGCTCCTCCCACGTGAGCCGAGTGTCCTGGGCGCCCATCCGCGTCAGCAGCGCACCGATGGCCTCGCCGTCGCGCACCACGACCCGGTCACTGCCCCGCACTTCGCGGGCCTTGGCACTGACGCCGAGTCGGCGGGCCGCCCCGACAAGAGCCAGTGCCGCCTCCGGACCTGGGCAGCTGATCTCCAGTGACGACGAGCGACCGGGTTCGGTCAACGAGCCGTGCGCCAAAAATGCTCCGCGCCAGGCGGCTTCGGCATCACCGACGCTGCCACCCACCACTTGTGCGGGCAAACCCCTGACCGGGCGACCTCGCAGATCCAAGAGCCCTGTCTGACGGGCGAGCGCCTCCCCGTCTTGCGCTACCCGCACCACGTACCGCGTGCCCTTGCGAATACCGCTGGCCGTCAGCACGTGCACCACGGCGTTGTAGCCGTAGAGATCGTGAATGTCCTTGCGCAGTCGACGCGCGATCACGCCAAGGTCTACCTCTGCCTCGACCACCACCCGGCCCGCCACGATGTGCAGTCCGCCTGCAAAGCGCAGCAAGGCCGCCACCTCCGCGCGCCGAGCGCTGACCGAGTTGATCACGAGCCGGCTGAGCTCATCCTTGACCTCGGCTGTCATCGCCACGAAATCGTCACCTCTCGTCGATCGACCGCGCGGCCGGAGTCTGAGCCGTCGGCGACACGGGTGCACTACCGCGCAGCCGAACCCGCTCGAGCGCCGCGGCCAACTTCGCCGGGTCATGTAATGGTGTACCAGGTCTGGAGACGTCAGCAAACTCAACGTGGGCCTCGAGGCTGGCTGCCGTTCGCCGGAGTTGGTCCCGTTCGCGTTCTCCTGGTACGCGGGCCGCGTCGACGACGATGTCGTGCACGGTGAATCCTGGTGCATGTTGCGCCAGTACGTGGATATGGCGTTCAGCGGAGAAGCCCGCCGTCTCGCCCGGCTCGGCCACGAGGTTGAGCACCAACGCGCGACGCGCCGTCGAGGCTTGAAGCGCTGCCACGAGCTGCGGCACCAAGACGTGCGGGATGACGCTGGTGAACCAGGAGCCCGGGCCGAGGACGACCAGGTCGGCGGCCATGATCGCATCGATTGCCTGACGGGTGGCAGGCGGATTGCCGGGGTTCAGGCGTACCCGACGCACCTTGCCGACCGTGGTGGCCACCGCCACCTGACCCCGAATCACCCGGCTCATCCTTGGATCGGATTCCAGGCCGGCCACGTCCGCCTCGATCTGCAGCGCGATCGGACACATCGGCAGGACTCGACCCTTCAGGTCGAGGATGCGACCGAGCTCGTCGAGGGCCGCGACGGGATCGGCGAGCACTTCGTTGAGGCCGGCCAGCAGCAGATTGCCGATCGGATGCCCGGCCAACGCCCCGCTGCCACCAAACCTGTGCTGGATGATGGTGGCCCACAGGTGACCGTGCGGGGTATCGGATGCCAACGCCGCCAACGCCATTCGCAGGTCACCCGGCGGCACGACGTCGAGTTCGTTACGCAACCGACCCGACGAGCCGCCGTCATCGGCGACCGTCACCACCGCCGTCACGTGCGGCGTCAGCCTACGCAATGCCGACAACGTCGCGTACAACCCGTGGCCACCACCCAGCGCAACGATCCGTGCGCTCACGGCTCGACTCCCTTGCGCTCCGGTTTTCGCTCGTCCCTCGCTGCGATCCTCACGCGCGGTCGTCTTCGTGCGCTCATTCGCGACCCAGATCCCGGTGCAGCACCCGCACCGTCAGGTCGTCGTCACCGTCAAGCCGCCCCGCAAGCGCCTCGGCAATGGCGACACTGCGATGCTTGCCGCCGGTGCACCCGATCGCGACAGTCATGTAGCGCTTGCCCTCCCTGCGGTATCCGTCGATGACGACGTCCAGCAGCCGATGGTAGGTGTCGATGAAGTCCGCCGCCCCCGGTTGGCCAAGGACGTAATCTCGCACCGCCGGATGCTGGCCGGTGTGCGGCCGTAACTCGTCGACCCAGTGCGGGTTCGGTAGGAAGCGGACATCCATCACCGTGTCGGCATCCATCGGCAGGCCGTACTTGTAGCCGAAGGATTCCACTGTCACGTTGGTGTGGGCCACGGTTTCGGCGGCGAACGCGCGCTCGATCGTCTCGCGCAGTGCGGGCACCGGCAGCGAGGACGTATCGATCACCAGATCGGCCGCCGCTCGGATCGGGGCCAGCATCGTGCGCTCTGCGGTAATTCCTTCGGCCAGAGTCTGATTGCCCTGCAGCGGATGGCTGCGTCGGTTCTGTTCGTAGCGGCGGACGAGGATGTCGTCGGACGCCTCGAGGAACAGCACCCGCGGGGTGATGTTGCGGGTGGCCAGGTCGCTCCGGACCCATTCCAGATCGCCGGTGAAGCCCCGGGATCGCACGTCCATGACGACGGCCAGCTGGGTGATGCGTGAACCGGCCGCCAGACCCAGCTCGACCATCCTGGCGATGAGCTCAGGCGGCAGGTTGTCGGCGACGTACCAGCCCAGATCCTCGAGAACCTTGGCCGCGGTCCCCCGCCCCGCGCCCGACAATCCGGTGACGAGAACGACGTCGATTCCCGCAGCCGCAAGCTCATCGGCGTGACCGTCCTGGAGATCGGTCATGCTCGATCCGCCTCCTGGCCCGTTATCGGTGGTACGTCGTCCTTGATCGTAGGCACGCCGAGTGCCTCGAGGACGGCGTTCGCCGTGGCGACTCCGATTCCCGGCACGGCGGTGATCTCCTCGACGCTTGCGTCCTTGAGCCGGGCCACCGAACCGAAGTGCGTCACCAACGCCTTGCGGCGGTGCTCCCCCAGTCCCCGGACCGAGTCTAGTGCCGACGCAGTCATCCGTTTCGACCGCTTGCTGCGGTGATAGCCGATGGCGAAGCGGTGCGCCTCGTCGCGCACGCGCTGCAGCAGGTAGAGGCCGTCGCTGTTGCGCGGCATGATCACCGGATCCGGCGACGTCCCGTCCAGGTTGGGCACCCACACCTCTTCGAGCCGCTTGGCCAACCCCACGACGGCCACGTCGGTGACGCCGAGTTCCTCGAGGACTGCTGCGGCGGCGTTCACCTGGGGGGCCCCACCGTCGACCACGAACAGGTTGGGTGGGTAGGCGAATCTGCGCGGACGAGCGCTTGCGCGAGGACCATCGTCCCCGGGGGCCTCGTCGGTCAGCGGCGCTTGCGCATCGGCGACGTGCCGCGCGAAGCGACGACGTGTCACCTCGGCGATCGACGCGACGTCGTCGGAACGCCCGTCGCCCGCCGCCTCGCGAATGGCGTAGTGCCGGTAGTCGGACTTGCGCGGCAACCCGTCCTCGAACACCACCAGCGATGCCACCACGTCCGTGCCCTGGACGTGGCTGATGTCCACGCACTCGATGCGCAGCGGAGCGTCGGCGAGGCCGAGAAACTCCTGAATACTCTGTAGCGCTTCTGATCTCGCGTTGAAGTCACCGGCACGCTTGAGCTTGTGTTGCGTGAGTGCGTCCTGCGCATTGCGGTGCACGGTCTCGGCGAGGGCCCGCTTGTCGCCGCGCACCGGCACCCGTAGCTGGACGTTGGACCCGCGCAGCCCGCTCAGCCATGCGGCGAGCTCGTCGGCGTTCTCGGGCAGCACCGGTACCAGGACTTGCCTCGGTACCAGGTTGGCGGCGTCATCTTCTCCGGCGGCGCCCGCACCTCCGAGTTCGGCCTGTTCGCCGTAGAACTGGGTGAGGAATTGCTCGACGAGAATCTTCAGACCCGACTCACCCGGCACGACGACACCAGTCGCCTCCGGCTCCGTGGACTTCTCGACGACCCAGCCGCGCTGACCACGCACCCGACCGCCACGCACGTGGAACACCTGCACGGCGGCTTCCAGTTCGTCGTCGGCAAACGCGACGACATCCGCGTCCGTACCGTCACCGAACACCACGGTCTGCTTCTCCAACGCACGTTTGAGTGCGGAGATGTTGTCCCGGAGCCGGGCGGCCCGCTCGAAGTCGAGCTGTTCGGCGGCAGCGTTCATCTGCTGCTCCATGTCGCGGGCCAGACGGTCCGTCTTGCCTGCCAGGAAGTCACAGAAGTCGAGCACGATCCTGCGGTGTTCCTCGGCACTTACCCGCCCGACGCACGGCGCCGCGCACTTGTCGATGTAGCCGAGCAGGCACGGTCGGCCAATCTGGTTGTGCCGCTTGAATACCCCCGCCGAGCAGGTGCGGGCCGGAAAGACCCGGGTCAAGAGGTCGACGGTTTCGCGGATCGCCCACGCGTGGGAGTAGGGACCGAAGTAGCGCACGCCCTTGCGGCGCGGGCCACGGTAGACGAACAGTCGCGGGTACTCCTCGTTCAACGTCACGGCGAGTACGGGATACGACTTGTCGTCGCGGTAGCGGATGTTGAACCGAGGATCGAACTCCTTGATCCAGTTGTATTCCAGCTGCAGCGCTTCGACTTCGGTACCGACGACCGTCCACTCGACACTGCCCGCAGTCATCACCATCTGCCTGGTGCGCGGGGCGAGCCCGGACAGATCCGCGAAGTAGGAGTTGAGGCGGCTTCGCAGACTCTTGGCCTTGCCGACGTAGATCACCCGGCCGTGCGGATCGCGGAACCGGTAGACGCCGGGCTCGAGGGGTATCGAGCCCGGGGCTGGCCGGTAGGTCGCTGGATCGGGCACGGGTTCCAGGTTAGTTCGCCCCCCGACAAGCGATCGCCACCGGACGGGTGCGCGCCAGGACGCCGTCAGTTCAGCGCGTCGATGAAACCGCGGTACGCCGCGGCCTTTGCCTCGTAGTTGGTGAACAGGTCGTAGCTCGCCGCTCCCGGCGACAGCAGCACGACGTCCACGTCTGTCAACGACGACGCGGTGCGCACCGCCTCCTCGAGACTGTCGGCCAGGAAGGTCTGAGACGGATGCTCCCGCGCGAAGCCGGATCCGATGGCGGCACCGTTGGTCGGTGACTGGATCAGGGACACCCGGCGCTCGCCGCTCCGCAGGTAGTCGTCGAGGTTGTCGTAGTTCAGTTGCCGATCCATGCCACCGACGATCAACGCGACGTGCTCTTGCGGATCCATGGCCCTGAGTGCCGCTGTCACGCTCTCCCCCGTCGTCGACAGGGTGTCGTCGATCCAGCGGATACGACCCGTGGTCCGAATGGTCTGTAGCCGGTGCGGCAGACCCTGATAGGTGTTGACGGCGCCGTCGAATTCGGCCACCGTCACCGGCCTGCCGAGCACCTCCGCCGCGGCGACGGCAGCGAGCGCTCCGTTCACGACGTTGTGCTCGTAGGTCATCACCGACACTCCCTCGGCGCGCCGCAGGTGACCCGGGTCGACGAGTCGTACGTCGGATTCGATCGGCGCCACGCCCAGCCGCTCGAGGACGGTGACCACTTCGGGCGTGGTCACCAGCGCGCGGGCTCCATTGCGGAAGACGTTCGCCTTCGCGAGGTAGTAGGAGTCCTTGTCGCCGTGCCAATCCAGATGGTCCTCATAGAGATTGGTGATGACTGCTACGCCGGGCGACGTGGTGAGCAGCGCCGCCTGTTGGCTCGACACCTCGGCGACCACTACGACGCCGTCGGCAGGCGACAGGTCCGAAAGGGGCGTGCCGATGTTGCCGGCGACGACGGCATCGATGCCGACTCGGCGAAGGAGGTGACCGAGGAAGGACGCGGTGGTGCTCTTGCCCTTGGTGCCGGTGACGCCGATGGTGGTCGCACCGTGGCGGGACATGAACCAGTCGGCCGCACTGGAGATCCGGATCCCCGAGCGGCGGAGCTCTTCGAAGACGGGTTGGTGCCACGGCACGCCCGGACTGACGAAGACGACGTCGCAGGCACTCAGACGCGCGAGATGCTCCGAGCCACGGAACACCCGGAGGTTCGCGATCCCCTCCGGCTCCTCGTAGGGGCGACGGCCCATGTCGTCGACGGCCTCGATGCGGGCGGCGCCCTCGGCGGCAGCGGTTCTCGCCAACGAGACGCCTTCTCGACCGAACCCCCAGATGCCGACGGTCAGGCCTGCAAGGTCGGACGGTACCGCGCTCATGTCGCGGTCAGCGCCGCGGCGTACCGCGCGGGAACGTAGTTCACGGCGGCCGACCCCTCCTGCTCGGGCGCCTCCGATGCGGCGACCTTCTCGAGATCGTCACGCCGGGTGCGAAACTCCTCGACGAGGGGGACTCCGCGCCACTCGTCCGCATCGAGGACCGAAATCAGCGACTCGGCTGCTTCGTAGTATTCGCCGACGCACTCGAATGGCTTGTGCGCGCCGAGACCGACGATGTCCTCGAAGCCCGGGCGATTGTCCAGGTCGGCGTAGAGATCGTGACCGAAGATCGCCTCCACCTCCGCGCGTCCCAGCCGTGGTGCCATCAGGCCGTAGACGAAGAGGCATTTGGGGCAATGCCCGCACCATGTTGCGCCTCGGCGTCCCGAGTCGATGGCGAACGGGCGGTTGCAGCTGATGAAGTCGCGGAAGTACTCAGGGCTGCTGCGGAACCTGTCCGCGATCTCGGATTCCGATAGCGGCCGAAGCAGCGAAAAATAACGATCGGGATTGAGCCCGTACGCGGTCAAGGTGTCCCGCAGCAGCGACTCGTACGAGATGCTCTTGGACCACTGATGATTGACGTCGCGGCCCAGCCAGGTGACGTTGCCGACGTTGGAGGACCGTTCGTTGGACAGCACGACCGGGCCGAGGTCGTTCGCGTTGGCCACGATGAGTCCGATGACGCTGTTGATCGCCGTGACGGGCACATGGCCGTTGTGAGCGCCCTTGGCATTGGCCTCGATGAGCCGCCGGTCGATGCGACGCATCACCCGCAGGCTGTCGAGGCCACTGATCGCTATGCACCGGTCGATGGGGTCGAACTTGTTGACGCTGAACAGCATTGGGTGAAAGCCCTGGCGCTTGAGTGCTTCGATGCTGACGACCGAGTCCTTGCCGCCTCCGACGGGTACCAGGGGTTCGGCGTCAGGGTCCCACCCGTCGTCACCCATGTCCGCCAGCTGCGCGTCGGGACCGGTGACGTCCGGCGTCAACGCGTCCGGCAGTGAATTGCGATACGCGAATTCGCCCAGTCCGCCTTTGATGAGTTCACGCAGATAGTGACGCTCGAATTCACCGGTGGGGAAGGCGATCTCGATTCGCGGCGGAGCAGCAGCCTTGAAGTAACTCAGCGAACAGGTCAGTGCGAGCAGCCGCAGCAGACGGTCGTCGGGCCGCCGTTCGCCCAATGCGGCGCCGAAGTCCACCACCTCGGCAAAGGATACGTCGTTCGAGCCATCGGACGGCTTGCCGCGCAACGTGTAATGCGCGCTGAAGACGCCGTCGGTTACGTCGTATCCGTCGATCGTCATGGCCCGAAACGACGCCGGGTCGAAATCGCTCATGACCACCTCGCGAACGACGGTGTCGCCTCGTCGTCCACGGCGAACCGCGTCCCGTCGAGCTCGACGACCAGATGAGTCTCATACCGCGGCGACACCCACCAGATGTGCTGGGTGTCGTTGGGTAACGTCGGGACTCGACGGATCGGCGCGATTGCTCCGCAACGAGCCAACTGTTCGAGGACCGACGTCGGCTCCGGATTCTCCACCCCGAGGACGCCGTCTGGAGTCTCGAACACGAGGGCGCCGAGGAGCGGCTGTCCGCAGGACAGTCCGTCGGCGTAGCCGCGGCGGTTGAGCCAGCGCTCGCGTTGATCGAGCTCACCTTTGCTGGTGGTCCGCGCCGCCATCCTCCGCCACCACGGATCAGTCGCATCGTGCGCCGGAGGCACCGACTCGTCGCCGGCGATGCGGACCGCGTCGCGGCGCAGTGGCTGCACCGTCGCGCTCGACACCAGGATCCTCGGTACGCCGTCGACGTCCGAGATCGTGACGCTTGCGGCGACCAGATCCGGGCCCGCGCAGCCCGAGAGTGCGGTCGACACGTCCGTCGGCGGCGGCATGGGAATGCCGAAGAACTCCGCGGCCTCCTGCAGGTAGCGCCAGACGCCGTCGACGTCGGGCAGGCGCCCACCGACCATCGGAATGGTGATGGTGGGCAGCGCCCCGGGGCGCGTGATGAGCTGGGCGGCGCGCAGAGTCTGGGAGTCGGGTTCCAGAGCGGTCGCCGACGTGCGAAAATGGGTCACTATCAGCGCATTCTAACGTACTGCACGAAGGAGCCATGCGACGCCGCATGAGTGCCACATGAGTGCCCCGAAGGTCACCCGACTCACCGAATCGGACTGGCGAGTGTTCGCCGTTCTTCGACTTCGTGCGCTGACCGACACCCTCGGCGACGGTGACCAGCAGTACCGCCACGAAATCACGTTCACCGCGGCTCAGTGGCGCCGGCGACTGCGCGCGCACGCCCAGTTCGCAGTGCGCATCGACGACCACCTCGTCGGCCTCATCGGCGCTCAGCGCCAAAGCAGCGAACAGGTGTACCTGTACTCGCTGTGGCTCGAACCCGGTATGCGCGGTCGCGGATTCGGGCACGACCTGGTGACCGCAGCCGTGGAATGGGCCCGTAGTCAACGCGCCCGCATCGTCACCCTGCGCGTCGACGCCGCCAACGCCACCGCCCGTGGGGTCTACGAACAGCTGGGATTCGGTGTCATCGAAGCCTCGGCCACCGCCAAGGAAATCACGATGTCGCTGAGCGTCGGTTGACCTCGGGACGGTACTGCGTCACCAGGATGCGCAGGCGGTCCATCGCGTCGACAGCGCGCTCCTTGTCCACAGACTGGATGGCCATCAACGGGATGTACTCGTCGTCGTAGAGGTCCACGCGCGCCCAACGTGCTCCCGGCGGGAACGATACGTCGACGACGTCCGACCACGGGATGAGTCGATAGGCCAACAGGTTTCGCACGGACAGACCGTCTGGACCGACCCGAAGCCGAGGCCGGGCGAACAACAGGACGACGCAGCCGAGGATGACGCCGAGCAGACCAATGGCGATCTGATCGGCGGTCCGGAAGATCACCCCGGACGTGCCGACCTTCAGCAGGAGTCCGACGGCGATGTGAGCGGCGGCGATCAGGACGGCGGCACCGTAGGCGAAGTAGGGCGTCAGGTGGGGCTTGACCTCGAGGTCACAGTCGTGCGCGGTCACGAGTTCTTGCGCAGATCACGTAGCGTCAGCGCAGTCGACAACGCCGCGGACGTGGCTTGTGCGCCCTTGTCCTCTGCCGAGCCGGGCAGCCCTGCGCGATCGAGAGCCTGTTGCTCGTCATTGGTGGTGAGGACCCCGTTGGCAACCGGAGTGCCCTGGTCGAGAGACACCCGCGTCAGGCCCTGCGTCACCGCATCACAGACGTAGTCGAAATGTGGTGTCTGCCCTCGGATCACGACCCCGAGCGCCACGACCGCATCGTGGGTCTTGGCCAATTGCTGTGCTACGACGGGGATCTCAATGGCCCCGAGTACTCGGATCACGTCGGGATCGTCGATGCCCGACGCCGATGCGGTCCTGCGCGCGGCGTCCAAGAGCGCGTCGCAGATGGTGGTGTGCCACGTGCTCGCCACGATTGCCAGCTTCAGCCCCGAGGCGTCCACGGCCGGCATGTCCGGCACGCCTGCGCCGCCGCTCACGTGGTCGCACCGCCGGGATCTGTCGCCGTCGGAGGCAGTCGATCACCGAGCAGGTAGACACCCTCGTCGTAGCCGTTCATCGTGACGGCCTCGTCATATTCCTCGAGCCCGCTGAGGTCGTGGCCCATCCGGTCGCGTTTGGTCATCAGATAGCGGATGTTCTCTGCGTTGGCGCGCACCGGCAGCGGTACCCGCTCGATGATGTGCAGCCCGTAGCCGTCCAGACCGACGCGCTTGGCCGGGTTGTTGGTCAGCAGTCGCATGGAACGGATACCGAGGTCAACCAGGATTTGGGCGCCGATCCCGTAGTCCCTGGCGTCGGCGGGCAAGCCCAGCTTGAGGTTCGCGTCGACGGTGTCCTCGCCGGCATCCTGTAACTGGTAGGCCTGCAACTTGTGCAGGAGTCCGATGCCTCGACCCTCGTGCCCCCGCATGTAGAGCACCACGCCACGGCCCTCGCGGGCGATCATGGCCATGGCCGCGTCGAGTTGTGGGCCGCAATCGCAGCGTCGGGAACCGAAGACGTCGCCGGTCAGGCACTCGGAGTGCACGCGGACCAGGACGTCGTGCCCGTCGCTGTCGGACCTCTCCCCAGGACCAACGATATCTCCGCGGACCAGTGCGACGTGCTCGACGTTGTCGTAGATGCTGGTGTAGCCCACGGCGCGGAACTCACCGTGTCGGGTCGGGATGCGCGCTTCGGCGATGCGCTCGATGTGCTTCTCGTGCTTGCGCCGCCACTCGATGAGGTCGGCGATGGAGATGAGCGCCAGGTCGTGGTCGTCGGCGAAGACTCGAAGCTCGTCGGTCTGGGCCATCTCGCCCTCGTCCTTCTGACTGACGATCTCGCAGATGGCGCCGGCAGGCTGAAGGCCAGCGAGCCTGGCCAGGTCGACCGCCGCCTCGGTGTGCCCGGGGCGGCGAAGAACACCGCCCTCCTTGGCGCGCAGCGGCACGACGTGGCCCGGCCTGGTGAACTCGTCGGCCATGGCGTTCGGGTCCGCGAGCAGCCGCATCGTGGTGGCACGGTCGGACGCCGAAATGCCGGTGCCCACATCCTTCTTCGCATCGACGGTCACCGTGTAGGCGGTGCCGTGCTTGTCCTGGTTGACCGCATACATCGGCAGAAGGCCGAGCCGGTCGCACACCTCACCCGAGAGCGGCACGCACAAGTAGCCGGACGTGTAGCGGACCATGAAGGCGACGAGTTCGGGGGTTGCCTTCTCCGCGGCGAAGATGAGGTCGCCCTCGTTCTCGCGGTCCTCGTCGTCGATGACGACGACCGCCTTGCCCGCCGCGATGTCGGCTATCGCCCGTTCGACGGAATCCAGCCTCGTCATCCCTGCCACCCTTGCCGTCCCGAACGGGACCATCGTGCATCGCACCCTAGAACGTCCTTCAGTATGAACCAATCGGGCGCGGCTCTTATTGCCCGCTCCCGCTGGACGGTCTGATCAGGGGCGACGTGCCTATCAGGCTTGCTGGGAAAGCAGCCGTTCGACGTATTTCGCGATGACGTCGACCTCGAGATTCACGGGCGTGCCCACGGCTGCCCGACCCAACGTCGTCATCTGCAGTGTGGTCGGGATGAGCGACACCTCGAACCAGTCCGACCCGAGTCCGGACACGGTGAGTGAGATGCCGTCGACGGTGATCGAGCCCTTCTCCACCACGTAGCGGGACACGGTGTCGGGCAGCGAGATCCGCACCACTTCCCAGTTCTCCGACGGCGTGCGGGTCAGCACCTGACCGGTGCCGTCGACGTGGCCCTGCACGATGTGCCCGCCCAACCTGCTGTTGAGGGCCGCGGCTCGTTCGAGATTCACGTGGCTGCCGACGTCCAGGTCCTGAAGGCTCGAGCGATTGAGGGTCTCCGCCATCACGTCCGCGGTGAACGAGCCGTCCGGAAGCAGATCGACGACGGTGAGACACACGCCGTTGACGGCGATCGAGTCCCCGTGGCCGGCGTCGCTCGTGACCAGGGGGCCGCGGATGGCGAAGCGAGCAGCGTCGGCGAGGTCTTCCTTGCCGACGACCTCGCCCAACTCTTCGACGATGCCGGTGAACATGAAGCCAAGGCTAGTCAGAGATGCTTCTCGCCGAAGTACGTGGCCACCGGGTTGTCGTTGAAGTTCTCGACGGGCAGGTAGCCCTCGCTGTCGTAAAGCCCCGTGGCGTGGGGTTGCCGTGGCCCGGAGTCCAGGCGGGACACTCGGTAGCCGAGCCCCCGTGCGGCGTCCTCCAACGCGTGCAGCAGCCGCCGTGCCACGCCATGTCCGCGGGCCTCGGGGAGGACGTACATGCGCTTGATCTCGCAGGCGCCGTCGGGCAGTCGCTTCAGCCCGCCGCAACACACCGCGACCCCACCGCGATAGCCGACGAGGAAGGTCCCGGCGGGCGGACCCAGTTCGGCAGGCCCGGCCTTCGGCATGTCGGGCGCGTCGAGATCCAGACCGCCCGAAGCCACGCCACCAAGGTCCCAGTACAGCTCACGCATCTCCGTGAGCATCGCCGTGACCAGAACGGCAGCGTCGCCGACGTCGGGCGGGACCGTCCGAAAAACCAGCTCGTGCGGGTCGCTTCGCCCTTCACCGCAAACGGAGGGACCTTCAGCGCTGGACACCACGGCTCCACTTCTACCCGGTGCCCGGGGAAAAGGTCCACCCAGCCATACCCATTACGATGCAACCATGCCGACGCGACCCCGCATTGCCGTCCTCGTGTCCCTCTTCGCTGCGCTCCTGCTCGTCGCGGGATGTGGCTCCTCGACCAAGTCCGACGCACCGCTGCCCGATGCGGCGTCGCTGCTCAAGGACTCCGAACAAACGACCAAGAAGCAACAGAGCGTCCACCTCGAGCTGGCGGTCACCGGCAAGATCGCCGAACTTCCCATCGAAACCCTCAGCGGTGACCTAACTAACGTCCCGGTGGTCGCCGCCCAGGGCAAGGCCAGCATCATCGCCTTCGGCCAGACCTTCAAGGACGTCGACTTCGTCGTCGCGGACGGGGACCTGTACGGCGCGCTGACGCCGGGCAGCTTCACCAACTTCGGACCCGCTGCCGACATCTACGACGTCTCGAAGATCCTGAACCCCGATGTCGGCCTGTCCAACGTGCTCGCGAACTTCTCCGATCCGAAGGCCGCGGGACGCGAGACCATCAACGGCGTGAACACCGTGAAGATCACCGGCAACGTCACCCCCGAGGCCGTCAACGGCCTCGTACAGATCGGCGCCACGGGGCCCGTCCCCGCGACCGCGTGGATCAAGGAGGACGGCGACCACGAGTTGGTGCAGGCCAAGCTCGATCCGAGCGAGGGCAACAGCGTTCAGATGACGTTGAGCGACTGGGGCAAGAGCGTCACCGTCACCAAGCCCGCCGCGTAATGGCTCGTGTGACTTCCAAGGCCCACGGCGCCGCCGAGCCGAAGTCGACCAGCAGGCGGATCGCGATCACCGCAGGCGGGCTGGCCGTTCTTCTCGGCGCGCTCGACACCTATGTCGTCATCACGATCATCAACGACATCATGCGGGACATCGGGATCTCGCTGAACCAAATTCAGCGCGTCACCCCGATCATCACCATGTACCTGCTCGGATACATCGCGGCCATGCCACTGTTGGGTCGCGCGTCGGACCGGTTCGGCCGCAAACTTGTCCTCCAGGTCAGCCTGGCGGGCTTCGCCGCCGGATCCGTCGTCACCGCGCTGTCGTCCGAACTGTTCTCGATGGTCATCGGGCGCCTGATCCAGGGCACCGCCAGTGGCGCCCTTCTGCCCGTCACGCTGGCTCTTGCCGCCGACCTCTGGGCCGAACGAAATCGGGCCTCCGTGCTCGGCGGCATCGGCGCGGCGCAGGAACTCGGCGCCGTCCTTGGACCGCTCTACGGCGTTGCCGTGGTGTGGGCGTTGACGTCCTGGCGCGACGTTTTCTGGATCAACGTCCCGCTCGCGGTCATCGCCATGGTGATGATCCACTTCAGCCTGCCCTCGAAGGACAGGGACGCGCGGCGGGAGAAGATCGACGTCGTCGGTGGGCTGCTGCTCGCCGTGGCCCTTGGACTCATGGTCTTCGGCATGTACAACCCGTCGCCCGACGGCAAGCAGGTCTTCCCCAGTTGGGGATTGCCGGTCCTCGGCGCAGCCCTCGTCGCGGCCATCGCGTTCTTCGTCTGGGAGAAGTTCGCCAACACCCGGCTCATCGATCCGACCGGGGTGAAGTTTCGGCCGTTCCTCACCGCCCTCGGCGCCTCGCTATGCACCGGTGCGGCGCTGATGGTCACGCTGGTCAACGTCGAACTGTTCGGCCAGGGCGTGCTCGGCAAGGAGCAGAACGAAACCGTGCTCCTGCTGTTGTGGTTCCTGGGCGCACTTCCGATCGGCGCCCTCCTTGGCGGGTGGATCGCCACCCGCGTCGGCGACCGCATCGTCGCGTTCGTCGGCATGCTCATCGCGGCGTTCGGGTACTGGTTGGTATCGCACTGGACCGTCGACGTCCTCTCCGAGCGCCACGACCTCGGCCTTTTTACGCTTCCCAAGTTCGACACCGACCTAGTGCTCGCTGGCGTCGGTCTCGGCCTGGTGATCGGCCCGCTGACCTCGGCGACGCTCCGCGCGGTCCCCGGCGCCCAGCACGGAATCGCCTCGGCGTCGGTGGTGGTCTCGCGGATGATCGGAATGCTGATCGGGCTGTCCTCGCTCAGCGCCTGGGGTTTGTACAAGTTCAACCAGTACCTCGCCGAAATGCCGAAACCCACGGGAAGCAATCTCATGGAGATCGGCGCTCAGCTCGCGGCGAACGTCCGGACGGCGTACACGATGCAGTACGGCCAGATCTTCTTCATCACGATGATCGTGTGTGCCGTGGGTGCGGTCCTCGGGCTACTCATCACCGGCAAGAACGTTCACGCCGAAGAACCGGACGCCGCGACGGACGTCGTTGGCGCCCAGAACTAGCGCTTCAGCAGCGTTCGACGCCTGGGTTGATCAGCTTGAGCTCCAAACGCTCTTCGACGTTCGGTACGCTCAGCACCGCTCGTAGCGGGCGGCAGACCACGTCCATGAAGGTGCTCTGATCGACGGGGCGAAAGCTGAGCCAATCCTGCAGTGCAGTCATTGCTCGCCATCCTTTTCATGTTGCAGCCCGTGTGCACGGGCAGCGTGACCGGGGTGGCCGCGACTCTGACCCCAATTTTACGTGGACAACTGACGCCGACACGGCCCCCATGAGGCAGCTGAGGTCTCGAATGGATAACGAGTCTCTGAACGGAGCCATTCCGCGGGTGACGCGAGTCACATTGGCCGCCAAAGGAATTGCACGTCTCAGCGATTTCGCCCTCAGTCGAGCTCAGCGCGGCACCAGACTCATCCGAACGTCGGGGCCGAAGCGAACGACCCCGTCGTAACGCCACCGCTGCGCGACGCAAGGCCCGACCTGCCACGGAAGGCACCCCGCCGAGCGCCACCAGCCGAACCGTTCTGCCCGACTACTAGTACACAACCGTCGCCTATTGCAGCCCGCGATCCATGCCCTGGGTGGCGAGAACGGCCGACTCAGTCCGGCCGAATACCGGGATCGGTCAATCGGACGACAGCGTGCAACGGAGCGAAATCACAGGATGCGACAACCTCTATGGCCTCGCCGAAAGAGATTCCGCACACCGCAGCGCAACTTTAGCAACCGTTATCAACTTGGCTGGACTTGCTGTTTCTGCAACCACCCTTCGCAAGAGCCGCCACTCTGAAGATTCTTCGACGGTTCGTTGCCAAAATCGCATAGTAGGTGCCCCGACAGGTCGCGGCGAGCCGCCGAGCCGAACCCATACGCGCGGTTCGTTTCAGACAGTTTAAATTTTGTTGAACCTCACCTGCACGTCACGTACTTGCACTGAACGCGCCGAGGGTAGGCGTCTACCGCTTGCCCACCTAGATCACCGTACACAGCGGATTGGGAAGTGTACCGCCGTAGCTATTTGCTGAATTTGATAGCCCGTGCATATTGATAGAGGTGACATAGGTCATGCCACAGTGCTCATGACCCAGTTGCGACATTCGCCAAAGTGTGCGACAGTAACGCCAGCACACATGCGAGCTAGAGACGAGTAAAGCCGAAGTTGGCGAGTGGTTAACGGGGTTGATAGCGGCGGTCCGAAGCCGACGTAGCGGCGGCATGGGCTGGGGGTCGGTTCGCCGTTCTGGACGCGGTTGTCAACCGATCCCATCCCCGATGGTCTATTTATTCGCTCGGTCGCTGAACTCAACAAGTTTAAAAGTAATTAGTTGCAGCATTCACAGGGGGTTTGCGCCGTGTCGAACATAGTCAGCATCTGGGACGCTAGTTCGCTCGCTACCGAGCGACCGACGGTCACCGTTGTCATTCCGGCGCTCAATGAGGCTCGAAACCTCCCCCACGTAGCGGCTCGCATGCCCGCGGACGTCGACGAGGTGGTCTTCGTCGACGGGCATTCGGTAGACGACACCGTCGCCGTCGCCCAACGCCTATGGCCGAACGCCATCCACATCCGACAGACGCGCAGGGGCAAGGGAAACGCCCTCGCATGCGGATTCGAGGTTGCTTCAGGCGACATAGTCGTGATGATCGATGCCGATGGGAGCACTGACCCGCACGAAATACCAGGCTTCGTAGGTGCACTGATCGCTGGTGCTGACTTCGCCAAGGGTTCGCGATTCATTCAGGGGGGAGGAAGCGCCGACATCACCACCCTGAGGCGCTTTGGCAACAAGGGCCTGAACGGGTTGGTGAATCTCGTGTTCTCGACGAAGTACACCGACCTCTGCTACGGCTACAACGCGTTCTGGCGAAGGTGTCTCGACGTAATGGATCTTCCGGATACCGCCATCTCAAGCGCGCAGTGGGGCGACGGGTTTGAAATCGAAACGTTGATCAACGTACGGGTGGCGGCGAGGGGGCTCCAGATATCCGAGGTCGCCAGTTACGAGGAGAGCCGCATCCACGGAGTCAGCAATTTAAACGCATTCCGAGACGGCATCCGGGTACTGCACACTATCTGGCGCGAATTTAGCAAGGGACGCGCGGCACGGCGGCAAACAGGTAAGCACCATAGTTCGTTGGGTGAATTCTCGCCAACAACGGCCAACCCCGACATCTCGAAGTCTGCGTAGTGGAAGTGGGTGCTCGGATGAGTACGGGCGTGAAAGAAACCCATGGCCTTGACACGACGCCAGCGGCTGTCGCAGCGGAACTGAGGCAAGACGTCGGCCCGGGTAGGAACTCACGCGGCGTTGAGGTTCACACCCACTGGAGGTCGCCGGGCGGCCCAGTAGGGGCCCACGGCGCAGAGCCATTCGATGTCTGACACGACAGCTACGTCTGCCGTCGACGTCACCGTCGTCATGGCGTGCTACACCGAAGACCGTTGGACGAGTATCACTGCCGCTCTGGAGTCGCTCCGTCGACAGCGCCTGGCGCCGCGCCATGTCATCGTGGGCGTTGACAACAACCGCGCGCTGGCTACCAGACTCGCCACAGAGTTCGACTGGCTCGTCGTCGCACTCAACGACGGCGACCACGGCGCATCAGCGACGCGCAACCGTGCAGCGGACTTGGTGACGACGCCTTTCTTAGCCTTCCTGGACGACGACGAGATTGCCGAACCAGATTGGCTTGATGAACTCACCCGTCCGTTCGTCGACGCCGGTGTAGTCGGAACCGGTGGTCGATATCGCGATGTCTGGCTGATCGGTAAGCCCGACTGGTTTCCAGGAGAGTTCGCTTGGGTGGTCGGCGGCGCCTACGTCGGGATGTCCACTGTCACAAGCGAAGTCCGCAATGTGTGGTCGGGGAACATGGCGGTGCGCACGGATGTCTTTCGAGCAGTCGGCGGGTTCCCCACCGATTTTGGAAAGCGCGGGGATGCCTCTCAGCCGGAGGACACCGAACTCTGCATCCGCATGGCGCAGACCTGTGCCGGCCGATGGATGTATGTGCCCTCGGCAGTCATCGATCACGAGGTGCCTGAAGCCAGGTCATCGTTGAGCTTCTTCGCCCGACGGTGCTATACCGAAGGCGCAGGAAAAGCCTTGATGAGAAGCAGGTTCGACACTGCCGACATCATCGACACCGAACGTTCGTACGCGGTCCGCACAACGTGGGCGGCGATGCGTCGGATGACGGTATGCCGTCGCGCTTCACTGCTGCAGGGTATGGCGATGTTCCTGGGCCTCGCCTGTGCCGCGGTCGGTTTCGGACGGGAAGTGACCCGATCGCTAGTCAGACGATCAGGGCGTGGCCCATTGGCGCCAGTCGAGTTGCCCTCGGTGGCAGCCCTGGACGCGGCGGACGGTGCGGCATGAACGTCGCCGATGTGACGGCGCATCGAGGCGTGCTCGTCTTTAATCTATTCGGCTCCACGACACTACTCTCGGTGCTGCCGTGGCTCACCGCGTCACGGGGTGCATATGGTGCCGCACTCGCGTTGCTCGCTGCACACGTGGCGCTCAGCGTCGGGGCGGCATTGCACTTCGTGTTCACCAAGTCACCAGCGAAAGGTCACATCAGTGTCTCCTGAACAGTCGGCAGTTGCCTTGCCGATCACCGAACTCAACGACGACACCGAGCACTGGAGTGGCGCGGTCTGGGTGGGACAGATCGATGACCGCGACATCACTTCGGGCTCGATCCACCTAACTCAAGGTGGTTCGTTCAATTCCGCGAGGCTGCTCGTATGGAACGCCGATACCCCCAGGGGGTTCGTCGAAGTCCCCGTCAGCGACGGCATGGTTGACGGAGCAGAACTCGCGGCACGCGTTTCGCAACTTCCGTCCGTCACGCCTGAATCACAGGCACCAGAACCACCGTTCTCGGTGATCCTCTGCACCAAGGACCGTCCCGGCCAGCTTCGTGACACCCTGGGCAGCCTGGTCGAGCTGAACTATCCGGCATTCGAGATCGTAGTGGTTGACAATGCGCCAGCCAGCGGGCTCACGCCGCCAGTGGTGGCCGAGTTTGCCTCGCGGGGCGTGCGGATCGTGCAGGCGGCGCGACGTGGGCTTGCCGTGGCGCGCAACGTCGGGATCGAGAGCGCGCGACATGAATTCATCGCCTTCACTGACGACGATGTCTTGGTCGATCCTCGGTGGCTGAAAAACCTCGCCCGAGGTTTCGCTAGGGCTACCGACGTTTCCTGCGTCACCGGAATGGTTCCGACTGCCGAAGTGCTCACTCCCGCGCAGTCGTACTTCGATAACCGAGTGGGCTGGGCGTCGCAGTGCAGGCCCGAGATCTACACCATGGCGAATCCCCCCAAGGATGATCCCCTGTTCCCCCTAGGAGTGGCGCGATTCGGAACCGGGGCAAACATCGCCTTCAGACGTTCAGCCATTCGGCGGCTCGGCGGCTTCGACGAAGGCATGGGAGTCGGGTCGCCGACCGGCGGCGGCGAAGATATCGACATGTTCGTGCGAGTGCTCCTCGCCGGGCAGACCCTCGCCTATGAGCCCGGCGCACTTGTCTGGCATCGGCACCGAAAGTCCCTGGAGGATCTCGAGGTGCAGATCTACAACTATGGGCTAGGCCTTGGGGCGTGGATCACGAAGCTGATGCTTCGGCCGCGGACCTTTGTCCTGGTCGCGCGGCGCGGCATCGCAGGGCTCGCCCACCTGCGCCGCATCACTGTTGTCGAAAATTCAGGTGCCATGCCCGACACGCTGGAAGGTCTGACCAAACTCGAACGACGCGGAGTGCTTGCGGGCCCGCGCGCACTGTTGCGATCCCGTCTGGATGGCCGCAGTGCGACGCCTTTGCTGGTGAAATCGTGACGGCGGTGTGTGACTAATGAGCCGCCATGCTCTAACGACACCGAGATCGTTGGACCACGATTCCACGCGCCTGCTGACCACTCTCGCCATCTGCGGCAGCCTCGCGGGCTGTATCGGTGCCGTTAGCATGCTGCCAAGCGCCGTGCTTCTGATCGCTGTTGGCGGCTTCGTCTTGGTCGGACCCGGAAGCCTTTTCATGACTTGGTTCACAGATCTGCCGTCCTACGCCGTCTACGCGCTGGTACCGGTGGTAGGCCTCTCGCTGGCCATCCTCGTCGTGAGCGGACTGCTTCTCGGTGGTGTGTACGCCCCTCATCCCATCCTGTTGGGAATGGCCGTGACCACGCTGGTCGGGGCGGTGCTCCGCAGACGTCTACAGCGAACACCAGAGCTGGTCGCGCTGTGACGGCGCTACAGGTTAGGGGCGCGGATAGTCCGGCCGTACCCCACCCGACCATGGGCAGGTCCACGCGGCGCATCAGTATGCCCTGGGTGCTCATCGGACTTGGCGCAGCAGCGTTTGGCTGGGCCGCCCCCACGCTGCGGCACGCGAAGACCTCCGAATTCGGGCTGCTGGCGATGGCATCGCCCTTGTTTGTCGTGTCCATTGCCTTGACGGCAGGCGCGTTCGCCATCAGCGTCCGCCAACACAAGTCGCTGGCAGGTAGCGCCTCGATCGCGCTCATGATTGCGGTGCAGCGTTTGCCAAGCTACTTCGCCACGGACAGCCCCATGTACTCGTGGACATACAAACATCTCGGGGTCGTTGACTACATCCAGCACGAACACGTGCTCGCGCACGGTGTGGATGTCTACAACAGCTGGCCAGGAGCATTTGCCATGTTCGCGTGGCTGTCCGACCTCAGCGGAATTCCGTCGCAAGATCTGGCCCACGGTTTCACACCGCTGTTTCACGTGGCGCTCGTCAGCCTGGTCTTCGTCGCCGCCCGCGCGTGGGGGCTGGACGCGACTCAGGCGCAGACGGCCGCGTTCTTGACTGCCAGTTTGAATTGGGTTGCCCAGGACTATTACTCGCCGCAGGCGACCGCAATGCTGTTGACGGCAGGAATTTTGACCCTGATCGGGCTCTCGCGCACCCGCCCGATGAGCGTCATACCGATGATCGTGATCTTTTCTGCTGTGACGATCACCCACCAGCTGACTCCTTTCTGGTTGCTGTTGGTGACCGGCTTGCTGTTGTTGGCCAGGCAAATGAAGCCCTGGTGGATCGTTCCCATCCTCGCTGCGATCGTGATCGGTTACACCCTCTACAACTTCAAAGACGTTGACCAGTACACGCTGTTCTCTCTCAACGTCTTCGACAATGCCAAGTCAAACGTCCCCACGATGGGAGGCGCAGGCCAGCGCACCATGAGTGCAGCAATCCGAACCCTGTCAGGCGCGATGTGGGTGTTGACGGTGCTGGTTCTGCTCGTACGACTGCGACGAAAACAACCCTTCTTCGCTCTGGCGGCCATTTCGCTGAGCCCGATGTTGATCCTCGGTGGACAAAACTACGGTGGCGAAGCTATCTTCCGGGTATTCCTCTACTCGGTGGTCGGCTGTTCAATCGTGCTGGCCCCCGCCCTCGTCGGGTTATTGCGCTCCAATCGCATGAGGTTCGGCGTTGCTTCGGCGGTACTCGTCCTCGCGAGCTTGTTATCGGCTGAAGGATACTTCGGTGGCTGGTTCGCCAACATAGCGCCGCTCGAGCAAGTCGAATCATCGAAATTGCTCATGGCGGTGGCTGATTTTCCTGCGTATGTGACACCAATTGGACCTTCCTTCCCTCAGAGAGGGACATGGCAGTACGTCGAGTTCGCGCGTTTCGACGAGCATTTCGATGATCCGGTGCTGCAGGCGCCGAATATGATTGGCAAGCACTTCGATACCGACCGGGACTATCAAGAGTTCAGCGAGGTCATCGGCAGCCGAAAAGCGCCGACTTATTTGATATTTACCGAGCAGATGCGGTTTTATGCTTCGTACTACGGCCTCCTGCCGCTCGATGCGCTTCCAAATCTCGAAGCCCGAGTCCGACAGGACGCAAGTTGGCAGCTGGTATACGACGACCGGGGCGCAATCGTCTTCGAGCACAATCCCGATCGAAGATAGCTAACCAGGGAGAAGACATTGTCTGTTAGAACGATCGACGTCAGCAGGTTCGATCAGCGATTGGCTGGCCAATGCGGCCGCGGCCAATGTTTAGGCGATGCGGGTTCATCAGATGCTTAGATCCGATTCGAGCCGGAAGATTGCGCGTCGAGACCGGCCCTGGAGAGACAGCTGCGTGGCCGCGGTCTGTGGCCCCTTCGACATGCCTACGCGCCGCGAGCTGGAAAAGGCCGTGGTGCTGCTCAACCAGCGCTACCCACACTGCCGGATCGCGTGGGGATGGGACGAGGCCCGCCGTCGGTGGACAATTCCACGGTCGTCGGTCGCGATCCCAGCGATCGTGGTGGACGGAGACCATGGCTCGCTCGACGATCTCGGTCAGACGCTTGACAACATTGCGGGTGACCGATCGCTGCCTAGCCCACTCGCACTGGTTCGAGGCGAGAACTACCTCGGGCTGAGGATGTCGCATGCCGTCGGCGACGGGCGGACGTTCAACCAGGTGTTGGCGGCGGTACTGCATACCGCCTTCAGCGGTGAGGCGTATCCGTGGCAGCTCGGCCCTACGCATCGCTTTCCGCTCACCCAAACAATCCTCAAAACCTTCGGCAGCGAGCCACGTCTCCTCCGGGCGATCTTGGCCGACAGGCCATCTCGCGTGGCACTCTCCCCAGGAAAGCAGACAGCTTGGGTGCCCGCCCGGCGCACGCTTGCCGTCACGATCACAGCCGAGGACAAGGCGACCATCCTCGCCTCCACGCCGGGCGCATCGTGGCAGTCCCTGCTGATCAGCATCCTTCTACCGGCACTCAACGCCGAAGGCATAGCCGTGGCACCTGACATCTCGGTGATCGTCGATGTTCGCCGATACCTGTCGAGCCAATCGCTCGACGGAAACTTCGTCACCGGGGTGCCCTTCAACATCGACCACCGAGACGGACCCCACGCGATTGCCGCCACGCTGAAGGCGACCTTGACCTCGGGCAGGCCGGTAGCGACGCAGGCGGCGGCCACGATGCACTCAGGGAGGTCCGACGCGGGTCGGCCGACAACCACCGAGACGGCTTTGCCGGTCCGGGTCACATTCAGCGCGATGGGTCCGCCGCCCGAGTATGCGTCGCTGCCGTTCCTTACCGGCGGACCCCAGGTCTACGCGGGAGGCGTGGAACCTGATGGACCACACGGGCTGACGTTCCTTGTCTTGGAGACGACACGAAACTGTATGGTCACTGCATCATTTCACCAGAACGTCGTGTCGGCGGACGCTGTGCGCGCAGCCCTGGGCGCGTTGACTTGTCGACGCGACGGCCGACTTTCACATGACGCGGTGAAGCCGTGATACAGGTGTTGGCAGTCACGCATTCTCGCGACGTCACAGGGGCTGAACTGAGCCTGTTCAACATCGCCCCGTCGGTCGCTGATCGTGGCATCGCGATGTCGCTCGCCGCGTGTTCCAGCGGCGAACTCGAGAAGAAGTGGCGCCAAATCGGTCTTGACTTCATTCCGATAGATCTACCGAAGCGTAGCGGTGTCCGGACCAGTAACGGATCCAAACTCAACTCCCTTGGCGAACTCGTTCGGCTGCCATTCCTCACGATCATTGCCGTGGTCCGCATCGCCGCGGCGGCGAGACGGATGGACGCCACTGTGATTCACTCCAACAGCATCATCACGCACTTCGACTGCGCAGTTGCCGGTCTAATCACGGGGAAAAAGGCCGTCGTCGAACTCCACGAAATCATCGCCCCCGGCATTGGCCGCCTTCTGCTAGGACTTGCCGTGCTGCTCTCATCCAAAGCCGTCGCCAACAGCAACGCGGTGCGTGATCAACTCCCCAGATGGGCCCGCTGGCGGTCTGTCGTGATACATCAGGGGATCGACATCGAACGGTTCAGCCCAGTTGGGCCGCAGACGTATTGGCGAAAAGAGCTGACTGCCGAGCCTGACAGTCTACTAGTCGCCGCGATCGGTCGCATAGATCGGGAGAAGGGCCTCCACACCCTGGTCGAGGCGGTCGCCGAACTACGAACTCGGGGCATCGACGCGCACCTCGTACTGGTCGGTGCGCCCAGCAAGGACGACGGCAGCTACCTTGCAGAACTCCGAACATTGGCAGCACGCGTGCTAGCTGGGGCGTTTCGCGTGGTTCCCCCGGTCGACGACGTTGCTCTGGTCCTGCGCGCGGTCGACGTCCTCGCCTGCTTGTCGGTGGAGGAGCCCTTCGGCTTGATCATCCTCGAGGCACAGGCGTGCGGCGTACCGGTAGTCGTGAGTGCAGCCGGTGGACCTCTAGACTTCATCACGGACCGGGTCACCGGAATGCTGGTAAGTCCGGGAGATCCCACCGCCGCGGCCAACGCGATAGAAGAGCTGTTCGCCGATGACGAAATACGCGAGCGCATGGTCCTGACGGCGCGAGAACGGGTAGCGGACGAGTACACCGCGCAGGCACGTGCACAACTCGTCGTGAACACCTACTGGGAAGTCCTGCATCGGCGGAAGGCGTCGTGACCCGGTCGCTGCCGTTGCTTTTGATCGTGCTCTCGCTGGTCACGGCACTCACCGGGTGCTCACGCGAGAATGCGCCCGAGTATGACTACACCAGGGTGTACATCGATGGTCAGGGCACGTTGGGTATCGTCGAACGTGGCGCGACGCCGAAGGCGCTCGTCGTCTATTTTCACGGACTCGACGCCGATGAGAACGTGCTGATCGACGACCGACACAAAGAGTTCATCGATCGGCTTCTGAACTCCGGTTACGCGGTAGTGGCGAGCAACGCCCGGGGAAACGCGTTCGGTAACTTGGAATCCCGTCACGACTACCAGGAGCTGGTGCGAGTAGGCCGATCGCTGTATGACGTCAGCAAGGTGTATCTGGTCGCGGAATCCATGGGTGCCATTGCGGCGGTGGACATCCTGGCCGAGACGAACGATCCAGAGATTCAGAGGCTGGTGGCCATCAGTCCGTTTCTCGACTTTAGAAGCGCACCACCCTGGGGTGCGTCGGCGATCGACGCAGCTTATCCGGACGACACGATGATGCAGTCGAACCCGATCGATTTGGCTCCAGACCGGCTGACAGGGAAGCAGTTAATGTTCTTCGCGAGTGATGGAGACACCTTGGTGTCAACAGCTGAGAATGCGGATGCCTTTCGCAACCGTTTCGGAGGCGTGGCCGATGTCACCGTCATCCCCTGCACTGGAGAGCACGTGGATCCGTCCTGTTTTCAGCCGGAGGTAGTGTTGAAGTGGCTCAGCCAAGATTGAGGAGAGTGTTACATGCGCGGACGCCATCGCTGGTTCACCTGGGTTCCGGCGCTCTCTGTGCTGATGGTCCTGGCCACGATCGTCGGGCTCGAAGTTTCCGACGGACATCATGTGCGATGGACCTCTGAAGCTGAAATCACCTCGGCTGGAATGACACTCGAGCGCACGGACGACTTCGACGGGCCAGAAGGGGGAGCGCCGGACAGCCGCTACTGGGGTTACGACGTCGGCGGAGGGGGGTGGGGCAATGGAGAGCAACAGACCTACACCGACTCTCGCGACAACGTGCGGCTGGACGGCTCGGGGTCAATGCTCATTCAGGCGCAAACGGAGGGCAACTCATTTACCTCGGCGCGCGTCGTTTCGCGCAACCGGGTCGAAGTAGGCTACGGACTAGTCGAGGCCCGGATTCGAATGCCCGAAGGGCAAGGCCTACACCCCGCATTCTGGCTGGTCGGCGCCAACATGAAAGACGTTGGCTGGCCGCAGGCTGGCGAGATCGATGTGATGGAGTTGGTCAATTCCGGCAACCGATACCACAACGCGATTCACGGTCCCACCGTGAGTAATCCCGGCTCCGCCTGGAAGGAGTCCGCGGACGGTGACGCTGGAGTGAACCTGGCAGATGACTTCCACGTGTATCAGGTTTATCGTGCGCCTGGAGTTGTCAAGATCGGCCTGGACGGCCGCGTGGTCGGCACCTACAGCAGAGACTCTGCGCCTGCTGGCGCCGACTGGGTGTTCGACCAACCGATGTACGTCCTGCTAAATGTGGCGGTCGGAGGCGAGTGGCCTGGAGCCGTCGATCAGGACACCCGATTTCCCGCATCGATGCTCGTCGACTGGATCAAATACTGGGCATAGTCGCAGCAAGCCTGAAATGCGCTGCGGCGCAGGCAGTAACGTCGACTGTTCGCACGACCGTGGTACCAGGTGGCGCTAACCAGGTGGACGCCCACCGCAAGAAGCGCCGCGGCATGGCGATGGCCCTAGCCTCGTTCCATCGGCTGATCTGGTGTTCTGCGTGGCCTGTCCCCGATGAACGATGGCTGGTCGGAGGCGGCATTCCGCAGAAGACATTGTGCGCAAACTGCGCCGTGCGGATGAGCTGGCCGCGGAAGGCGAGACCGGGCGCCGCGCCTACGGTGGCATGGACACCGACGCCGCCAAAGAGGTCAAGGAGGGGCCTGTCGGAACGATTGGCGTGCAGGGCCGTTGGGCTTGCCCGCTCCTGACACCGCCGCCTGCCGCTGTCGCAGACCCCCGCCGATCCAGACACGAGAAATGCGGGCCTGGCTGTGTGGCTTTGCCACCAAACACCCGTGTGATGGGTTTCGGCGTACCTAAGCCACGTTGCGTTACGACCAGCGCCGAGACGTCAACAAGATGAAGGTCCACCCCTTGTGGCGCGCAGAGGGATTGCAGGTCAGATTCGCAGTCCACGCAAACGGGCCGGAGTGTCGTCCATTCCGCCGATCGAGGCCGATGCCCCGAATGTGGTGTGGGCGATCGATAAGCGCAGTCATCGATTCCAATTCGATTCCACGATCGACGGAAAGGCCATCAAGATCGCCTCGATGGCCGACGAACACACTCGCGAGTCGATGCTGAACATCGTGGAGCGGTCGATTAAGGCCGAGTTGCTCGTCGGCGAGCTGAAGAAAGTGTTCGTCACCGCCGGCGGACCGCTCAAAGTATTACGAATGGATATTGGGCCGGCGTTCATTTTCCAAGCGCTGCAACAGTTCTGCGACCACAGAGTCGACATGTCCGATATCCCACCGGGCACGACGTGGAACAACGGGCTTATCGAATCATTCAACAACTGGCTTTGGAAGGAGTGCCTCAACCGCAACCACTGAAACACCCTGCTCGAGGCCTGGTTGGTCATCGGCGACATAAAGAAGGAGCAGAACCGCCGACACCGCCACTCATCGCTGGGCTACCGCACGCCGGCCGAGTACGCTTCCGATTGCAGGCACACCCACACCCCGGTGGCCTGCGGATCAACCGAATCTGGATCATACAAACCCGACTATAATTCCAGGTGGACTCGGTATTGGGGACTCGCCAGGTCGTCGAGTTCGCCTCGGTGGTACGTTACTCGCGTGCGCGACGACCTTTGCGCCTGTGGTCATGATCGAGGTGCTCACGCACACTTTCGACCGGGCTCCGACTGTGCTCTATGTCCGCAGCACGCCTGCGAGCGGTTCAGGCCGTACGGAATTCTATCCCGCCTGCATCAAATGGTCTTCGGGAAGAGTACCGATTGCCGGTAAGTCCGGTCGATCCCTGCGGCGTCAGAACTAAGCTGCCGCTTTCGGAGTCACATTTGCGTTGCGACGATTTCGGTGGAATCCGCGTCGGCGAGCACGTTCTCGTCGGCCAGACCCTGCCGAGCAAGACTTTGCTGGTCCTCGCAGAGACGGCTATGGAGTCCAAAGGTTCGGAAGCACAGCAAAGGAAACTGACTTTAGCAAAGGGTGCCAGGTCAGCAGAACGGCAGAATGATGCCGTTCTGCGAGAAAGCTCACACGTCGCATGCCGACGGCGCCGCAACTGATGGCTGACAATGGCGCCGCGTGTGCCGCGACGGCTGTTGACGATGGGCGATCATCGGGGTACACGTGCTAGGCCCTGGCTATGTCGACTCGTATGGGCCCCGGTGTTACGGGGCGACAGTGGACCCACATCGGCCGGGTTGACCGCTGCAGGCGTGGTGACGGCGCTAGTGACGGCGCTCGCTCAAGTTCCCCAGTAACGCTCATCGAAATTCCGACTTATATGGGTGCCACGGGACGATGAATGGGATTGCAGCCCATAGCGTGTCGTAGCAGGCCGGAGGAATGACTCGCGTAATTCCTGTCACCCGCGGTGCAGGTTGACCCTGATGGGGTGTGTCACCCCGCCCAGCCAATCGGCGGGCTTCGGTGGCCTCGACTTCGATGCAGAGCGGTCGGTCCAGTGCGGCGGTCATCGACAGGTCCTCAGCCGCTGCTTGGTCCAAGACCGCGGGCAACGCCTCGGCCGCGTCGTGCAGTCTGAGCACGGCCAGATGCCCGCGGAGGCGTTGATAGAGACTGGCCGCGTCGGCGGTGTTCGGCGTGGGCAGACGATCCGTCGAGGCGGTTGCGGTTCGCGTGCCTGCCTACCCCGGCTTCGCTGGAGGACTTCGACTTCGACTACGACGCCGCCGCCGGGGTCGACCGCAAGGTGATCGAGGAACTGGCCACCTGCCGTGCCGCTACCTCGAGACCGCGACGAACGTCCTGCCGATCGGTCCACCCGGGGTCGGCAAGACTCATCTGTCAGTCGGATTGGCAAGGGCTGCAGCACATGCCGGGTATCGGACGTACTTCACCACCGCTGCGGACCTCGCCGCTCGGTGTCATCGTGCGGCGATCGAGGGACGGTGGGCCACCACGATGCGGTTCTACGCCGGCCCGACGCTGCTGGTCGTTGATGACGTGGGGCTTCTTCCGGTCGGCGCTGATGCCGCCGAAGGGCTCTACCGCGTCGTCGAAGCCGCCTACGAACGCAAATCCGTCGCGATCTCCTCGAATCTGCATCCCAGTGGATTCGACGAGCTGATGCCCAAGACGTTGGCCACCGCCACCGTCGACCGACTGCTGCACCACGCGCACCTGTGCCAAACCAGCGGCGACTCCGTGCGCCTGGCCCAGGCCCTGCTTGGGAAAGGAGGCAAACCCCTAACCTGACGACAGCCTCAACCACCGGTGGCGGAGACACCCTCATGGGCAGATTCGTGTCCGCCACTGGGCAGTTCTTATTGGCCACCAACGGGCAGTTCTCATGTCCACCCACGGGCAGTTTCAGCTGTCGATTGACAGAGGTGTAGCGCAGCCGGGCGATCGGGAAAGCTGCTCCACTCTGACCCTTAACCTTAACGCCCTGGCGCACGCCGCTCGAGGATAGTCGGGTCGCGCTGCGACGTCGCCTTCGACGCGGACCTGGTGGTGTGCGCTCGGGAACCCCTGCGGCACAACAACGGTGGGTTCGCGCGACGTCTAGCTCGGCTAACGCGATCGTGTGCCGGCGGCGTTTGTCGGTGGCGGCTGTCAGCACGTTATAGATGGTGTGGGTCGTCGATGGCAGCGGGGGTTGCGTTCGTGATTGGGGTCAGCAGCCAGCGCGTCGATCAGATCGTCGATTTAGGTGCGGGTCAGTACCAGGTGCTGCGTGTCGTTATGGGCTCGGATCGCGAAAACCCTGCTCTGAAATTTATTGTCGACAAACCGCAAGGTTCGCAGGATCGCGGCACAGCGTCGACGATGATGTCGTGGCGCGGTGGGACCGAGGTCAACGGCTGGCGACGCAGATCGTCGATCGATACTGCCCAGTTGCTGATGGTGCCCTCGCCACCCGAGTGACTGCAGCGCCATCTGATGGGTTGATCGGCTTGGGTGCAGACCACTCTGATGCGGCCGGGGCACCGACGGATGGCCGGTCGGCGCCGACACGGCAGCGCGTCTCCCAAGGCTGTGGGGGTCCCCGGTGCTGGCTGCGTTGATGATGCCGGCGCGTCGCGTGCGGGCGTGCGCCAGCCGGTAAGAGGGTGGTGCCGGTTTCGATGTGTCCGGCGGAGGTCAACCGGTCGACGATCAACGATTTCGCCCTCGGTCGAGCTCAGCCCGGCACCAGACTCATTCGAAGGTCGGGGCCGAAGCGGAGAACGCCGTCATAGCGCCACCGCTGCGCTTGGACGATGCTCGCGACGCCGACGTCGTCGACCACGGTGATCGGGCCACCGAGCAGGATCGGCGCCACGTACGCGAGAATCCGGTCAACCACACCGGCCCGGAGAAACGCGCCCGCGACCGTCGGTCCACCCTCCAGCAGCACATCGGTCCTGTCCGACAGCGCCCGAACCACCTCGTGGGGATCGCGGGTGCGGATGACCATGGTCCTGGAGTCGTCGTTGAGCACCCTGGCGTCAGGAGATATCTCCCGCTCGCCGACTACCACGCGCAATGGCTGCCGCTCGGCGAGCGAACCATCCGGCAGACGCGCCGTCAGTGTCGGATCGTCGCCGAAGACGGTGCCGGTGCCCACCACGATCGCATCGGCAACGGCGCGGAGACGGTGCACGTCGGCGCGGGCCGCCTCGCTGGTGATCCACTGACTGCTGCCGTCGGCGGCGGCGCTGCGGCCGTCGATGCTCGAGGCGAACTTCCACGTGACGTGCGGGCGGCCCGTTCGCTGCCGGTGCAGCCACTGCCGCAACGCTCCGCCTGCGACGTCCTCAGCCAACACCCCGACCTCGACGGAGAGTCCGGCGTCGGCGAGCCGCTTCGCACCGCCCGCTGCCACCGGGTTGGGATCGGAGACGGAGTACACCACGCGCGAAACACCGGATTTGACAAGGGCATCCACGCAGGGCGGCGTGCGGCCGTGATGGTTGCATGGCTCGAGCGTGACGACTGCGACGCCCCCGACCGCGCGCTCCCCCGCCCGCCTCAAGGCCACGACCTCAGCGTGCGGCCCGCCGGGGGGTTGCGTCGCGCCGACGCCGGCGATGGCGCCGGCGCGGTCCAGGATCACCGCGCCAACGGGCGGGTTCGGATACGTCGTACCCTTGACGCCGTCGGCCTGAGCGATGGCCGATCTCATGGCGTCCGCGGCGTTCATCAGGCGGTCAGGTGGCTGGATGCCGCCGCGGCTTGGCGCCGGAGTCGCGCCACGGCGAGCGCCGGATCGGCAGCGCCGAATACGGCCGAGCCCGCGACGAAGCAGTCCACGCCCGCTTCGGCAGCAGCCTCGATGGTGTCGGCGTTGATTCCACCGTCGATCTCCACCAGGATCGTCAGCTCGCCAGCATCGACCAGCCTGCGCACCGCGGCAACCTTCGGCAGCACCTCCGGCATGAACTTCTGCCCGCCGAATCCCGGCTCCACGGACATCACCAGCAGCGTGTCGAAGTTCCGGAGGATCTCCAGGTACGGCTCGATCGGGGTGTCGGGCTTGACGCTCAAACCGGCCTTGGCGCCTGCGGCGTGGATGTCGCGGGCCACGGCGATCGGATCGTCGGTGGCCTCGGCATGAAAGGTGACGTTGTAGGCGCCCGCCTCGGCATACGGCGGCGCCCAACGAGCGGGATCCTCGATCATGAGGTGGCAGTCCATCGGGATGTCCGTCACCTTCAACAGGCTCTCCACGACGGGCAAACCGAGCGTCAGGTTCGGCACGAAGTGGTTGTCCATCACGTCGACGTGCAGCCAGTCGGAGCCGGCGACTGCGGCGATCTCGTCGGCCAGCCGGGCGAAGTCGGCGGCCAGAATCGACGGCGCAATCAAGGGTTCAGCCATGGCGGTCAGCTTAGATCCCCGTGAAGGGCGGGCCGATCGGTTCCCATTGGGTACGGCGGGCAGGAGCGAAGCGACCCGGGGCCGTTGGGTATGGCGGGCAGGAGCGAAGCGACCCGGGGCCGTTGGGTACGGCGGGCAGGAGCGAAGCGACCCGGGGCCGTTGGGTACGGCGGTCACCGCTCCACCTTTAGAGCTGCCGCGAACATCGCATCCGTACCGTGCCGGTGCGGCCACAGCTGCACGTGCGGGCCCGGGCCTAGACCCGTCATCGGTGTCGAACCCGCATCGAACAGCGGCCGGGTGTCGATGGCCCGCACGGGTTGGCGGCGCAGCGCATCGGCCACGACGCCGACGGTCTCCGCGAGGTGCGGCGAGCACGTCGCGTACATCACGATGCCGCCGTCGCGGGTCAGGGCGATCGCCGCGGCCAACAGTTGCTTCTGCAGTTTCGCGAGCGCAGGCACATCGCCCGGTTGCCGGCGCCACCTGGCCTCCGGTCTACGCCTCAACGCACCGAGCCCCGTACACGGCGCATCCACGAGTACCCGGTCAAACGACGCGGGAGGCAAGCCCGTCTCGCGACCGTCGACACGCAACACCTCGACGTCGAGACCGCGGACGGCCTGCTCGACCAGCTCCGCCCGGTGCGGCGTGGGTTCCACCGCCGTCAAGCGAGCGCCCGACTCGACGGCGATGGCGGCCAGCAGCGACGCCTTCCCGCCGGGGCCCGCGCACAGATCGAGCCAGCGGCCATCGGTGCCATCGAGGGGCGCCAGTGTCAGGGCCCTCGCCACCAGCTGGCTGCCCTCGTCCTGCACCTGGGCCGACCCGTCACGCACGGCGTCGAGCTGGCCGGGATCGCCACCCGACAGGTATACGGCGTACGGCGAGAAGCGCCCCACCTCGCCGTCGGCGGCCTGCGCCAATTCGCTGGCCGTGATGACGCCGGGCCGGGCGGCGAGGTGCACCTGCGGGCGATCGTCATCGCTGGCCAGCAGGGCACCTAGTTCGGCGGCCTCCGCCCCGAGCGCATCGGCGAACGCCTGTCCGATCCACCGTGGGTGGGCGTGGGTGAAGGCGATGTGGCCAACCGGGTCGGCATCGGCGGCCGGTGCCAGCTCTGCCACCCATGACTGCTCGTCGCGCGCCGCGATCGTCCGCAATGTTCCGTTGACGAAACCGGCACGCGCCGTGTCGAATTCGATGGCAGCCTGTTCGACGGTGGTGTCGACGGCAGCATGGGCGTCCACCCGGGTACGCAACAACTGATAGGTGCCGAGCCGAAGCAGGTCGAGGAGCACGGGGTCGATGCGGTCGAGCGGACGATTCGCGGCGTGGACGATGACGGCATCGAGCAGGCCGAGTGCGCGGCAGGCGCCGTAGGCGAGTTCGGTGGCGAATGCGGCGTCGCGCCCGGCGACGTGACGTTCGCGGAGCAGCGCGGGCAGGACGAGGTTGGCGTACGCGTCTCGCTCGGAGACCGCGCGCAATACGTCGAAGGCCGCCTTCCGCGCCGGATCGAGCGGCTTGCGCGGTGCTCGTCGCCCACCCTGCGGGCGGCTCACGTGGCGCTCGCGGTCTCGTCGAGGCGTGCACCCCTGGCCCAGTCGGCCGCCTTCATCGGCTTCTTGCCGGGAGGCTGGATGTCGCCGAGCAGCACCGGATTCGAGGCCGTGCCGACGTGAACCCCTTGGCGATCGACGCGAATCATGCCGGGCGGCAATGGTTCCCCTCCTCCGGGCGTCACCGGGCCGACCTTGACGCGCAGGTCGCCCATCATGGTCCACGCGCCTGGATTGGGCGTCACGGCACGAATCCTTCGGTCGACCACCTGAGCGGGTAGGTCCCAGCGCACCCTTGACTCCTCGACCGTGATCTTGGGCGCAACCGTCACGCCATCGGCAGGCTGCGGTACCGCCGCCAGTGAGCCGTCCGCGATGCCGTCCAGCGTCTTGTCCAGCAGTGTCGCTCCCGACACCGACAGCCGTTCGAGCAGGATTCCCGCGGTGTCGGTGGGCCGGACGGTTTCGGTGACGACGCCGAACACAGGACCAGAGTCGAGGCTCGGCTCGATGCGGAACGTCGTCGCGCCGGTGACCTCGTCACCGGCCGCGATCGCGGCCTGCACGGGCGCCGCGCCGCGCCACGCGGGCAAGAGCGAGAAGTGCAGGTTGATCCAGCCGAGCGGCGGCACTCCGAGCAATCCTTCGCGAAGTAGGGCTCCATAGGCCACCACGGCACAGCAGTCCGGCGCCAGATCGTGGAGTTCGGCGACGAATTCGGCGTCGTTGGGCTTGCCGGGCCGCAGCACCGGAATCCCGACGTCGATGGCGAGCTGCGCCACCGGTGACGGCGAGGGGCGTCCCCGACGACCGGACACGGCGTCGGGCCGGGTCAACACGGCGATCACGTCGTGGTGAGACGAGTCGATGAGCCGCCGCAGCGAGGGAAGAGCGGGTTCCGGGGTTCCCGCAAAGATGATTCGCACGTCTTACCTGTTCGATCCGGCGGTGATCTGGTAGTACTCACGTTCGGACACTCCGGCGAGCGGCGCCACGAACATCCACGGAATCGTGGTGACGGATTTGTTCAGCGTGGCGACCGCGTCGTTGTAGTACTGGCGGGCGAACGCGAGCTTGTTTTCGGTGTCGGCGAGGTTGTCCTGCAGATTCAGGAAGTTGCTCGACGAGTTGAGTTGCGGGTACGTCTGGCCTAGCGCGAGAAGCGGTCCGAGCGCGCTGTCCAGTTCTCGTTCCGCGGCGCTGCGCTGCGCGACCGACTTTCCTGCGGTCGCGGTCGTCAGTGCCGCCCGTGCGTCGGTGACGTGATCGAGCACGCCCTTCTCGTGGGCGGCGAACGTCTGCACCGTGTGCACCAGGCTGGGGATGAGCGAGGCGCGACGGGTCAACTCGACGTCGATGCCGGACAGCGCCTCCGACACCCGGACGTCGGCAGAGCGAACCTTGTTGTAGCCCATCACGAAACCGATCAGTACCAGTACCAGCAGCACGACGACCAAGATCAGCACCGACGTCACCACGAGCCTCCTCCTCCGCCACCTCCGCCACCGCCACCGCCTCCGCCGCCACCCGAAGACGAGGACGAGGACGAGGACGAGGACTGCGACGCGGTGTAGGCACCGATCGACGACGACAGGGCCGATTCGAAGCTGTCGAAGTTCGGTCCACTGGAGTGACCGCCGAAGCCCCACCCGGTCGACGATGACGAGGAATGGTACCAATCAGGTTGCGGGGCAACGGCCCCGATGGTGTCCTGGTACTTCTTGGCCCACAGCGCCGCGGCACCACCCGCGATGGCGAATGGGATGTAGGCGGTGTAGAGATCCTTGCGGGCTGCGAAGTCGAACCGCGTCTCGGCTGAATCGGTCGCGAGGAGACGGTGGAATCCGCCTGCCTGCGACCACAATTGGCGCCCTGCCGCAGTGCGTCGGGTGCCGACGCCATCGGACCAGGCCCCTCTGGAAGACAGGAAGAACGCCACGAACGGCAGAGCCCACATGGTGGCTGGGAATCCCCAGCGGAAGAAGCCGCAGATGGCGAGGATGGCGGCCAACGCGTTCGCCGCGCGCACCCAGAGTTCCTTGCGCCGCTTGACCATCAGACCGTCGCCGATCGCCCACTTGTCGACGGCCTTGGCCATGTCGTTCTTCGCCGTGGTGAGCCGCTTGCCCGCGGCGACCGTCTTCTTGGCCTCGAATTCCGTGCCAGGTCCCATCACCTTGAGCGCCGACCCGACGGCGATGCTGACGGGGTCGACGTCCGCCCACGCCCTACGTTCCGCAGTGCCGCGGACGTTCCACTGCTTGTCGTTGACCTGTCTCAGGTCGATCAACTTGCGCTCGGCGAGGTAGAAGAGCGTGGCAGTCAGCCCGTTCTTGGGAACGGATTCGGTGCGGATGTATTCAGTTTGGACCGGCCCGAGTCCTGGTGGCGGCCCGTACTGCACGGGAAAGCCCGGGTTCGGCTCGACGGTGGTTCGGTACCAGAGATAGGCCGCCATTGCGCCCGCAAGCGACAGCGCAGCGACCCAGACGATGCCACCCAGCGAGCGACCGACCACGCGATCCCATTCGAAGGACCACGGCAGGCTGACTCGCGCCGGGGTGGGCACGTCGACGCCGGCCCTCAGCGTGACTGGCGTACGGGGTCCCAGGTTCGCCGCACTGAGCTCGACCGCGTTGCCGGACACCGTCAGACCGTCGCAGGACCGCCCCACGCCCACGCCGACGGAGCACTCGGCACCGGTGACCTCGGCAGGCAGCGTCGCGCGCACCCGAACTCGTTGGATGTAGTTGTTCCAGGAAGGGGCGATGACGTTCCAGAAGAAGACAGACGTGGAGCCTGGATCGCCGACGACGCTGGCGAAGTCCTTGTTCTCTCCGACGTTCCCGGGATCGAGGACACCGGGGATCGTGTAGCGGAGTTCGTAGGTGTGCGTCCCCTGCGACAGCGTGCTGTCGGGGTCCCCGATCTTGGCGACCCGGAATCTGTCTCCGGACTCCCACAGAAGTTTGTACGGCACCGCTTCGCCGTCCATCAGGATTGACGTGATGTCGGGTTCCTGCCGCACCGTGGGACTGTTCTGATTGGCGACGTCCCAGTAGCGGAAGATCCCGTGTCGGCCAGCCGGGAATTCACCCCGAATGGTTTCCACCGCAGTGAGTCCTCCGTCGGCGCCAACGGTGAAGTCGGCCTGGTAATCGCTGATCACGACGGGGTCGCTCACGGGCCCAGCGGCGGATGTCGTCTGGAACATCACGGGCCACAGCAGCCCAACGACGATGACGACCAACAGGATCACCCACCCGAGAACCCGCTTCACGCCACCTCCCCTAGCATCGCGCCCGATTTCGATTCGCCCTACCCTATGTGCAAGGGGTCTATCTGCACACGCACTGGCGGCTGATCGTGGCGGGCACTGAATACGCCAGTGGCGCGGCGAAGCGCCGAGGCCAGCCCCAGTCCGATGTCGCGCGGCACCCGGACGAGCATCCGGCTCACCTCGGCCTCGCGTTCCGTGCCGGGCGGCCGACGAGCGCCGGGCGGAAGTTCGACCGGCCCCAGGATCTCGGCATCCTCCGGAAGGTGCGCTGCCGCAAGCAGAGCCGTCACCGCCGCGGGGTCTCCATCGACCGCGGCCATGTGGACCGCGGGTGGCAAGCCGACCTCGGTCCGTGCGTCGAGCTCAGACTCGGCGTGGCCGACAGGATCCCAGCGGATGAGCGCCTGGACGGTCGGAATCGCCGACTCGGCCACGACCGCCACCACGCCACCGTCGCCACGGTGCCGGACGAGGGCCGCGGCGCCCATCCACCGGCGCAACGCGTCCTCGGAGGCTCGCAGGTCCTGCCTGCCGAGCAGCGCCCAGCCGTCGAGGAGCAACAGGGCGCCGTATCCGCCGGGCGCCACGGGCTCGGCCCCCGGCGTGGCGACGACCAGGGACGGTGCGGCGGGCACCTCGGACACCACCGCGTCACCGCCCGAGGTGATCACCGTGGTTCCGGGGAAGGCGCGACCCAACTCCTCTGCGGTGCGGCGCGCACCGACGACGACGGCACGCACCGCATCGGAACCGCAACGGACACAACGCAGCGCGGCGTCGGTGCGTCCACACCAGCGGCAGACGGCTCCGACCCCGCGGTCGGGCAAGGACATGGGGCCCGTGCAGTGCCTGCACCTCGCGATCGTTCGGCACTTGCCGCAGGCCAGTGCTGGCACGTAACCACGACGGGGCACCTGCACCAGCACCGGATGGCCGGACCGCAGTGCAGCACGGGCCGCGTCTAGCGCCATCGACGGCAATCGCGCGGTGTGTGAGGCGGCATCGCGTTCCTGCGCGAAGCCGCTGTCGTCGAGCGCGACGACCCGCGGTGTCCGGGTCCGGACCACTGGCCGGGTCGCCACCAGATCGTGCGCCCACTTGCTGGTGACCAGGGCCTGCGCCTCTGCCGTGCGGGCATAGCCGGCGATCAGCGCTCCACACCGCAGCTGATGCGATCGCAGCATGGCGACCTCGCGTGCATGCGGGTACGGCGCTCGCGGCTCGGCCAGCGTGTCATCACCGTCGTCCCACACCATCACCAGACCGAGGTCGGCGACCGGTGCGAAGACTGCGCTGCGGGTGCCGATGACGAACCTGGCGTGACCTCTCAGCACGGACAGCCACCGGCGGTAGCGCTGCGACGGTCCAAGTCCAGCGGACAGCGCCACCACGGCACTGTCGTCTACGTACTTGATCGCTGCCGAATGGAGCGCGTCGACGTCGCGTTGATCGGGTACGACGGCGAGCGCCGAACGGCCCGACTGCACGACGACTGCTGCGGCCTCGGCAAGTCGATCGGTCCACTGCTCGCCCGGCAGCGCCTGCCAGACCGCGCGAGCAGCCCGGCCCTCGCCGAGCGCGCCGAGGTACTGCGCACCGCGGCCGTAGGCGCTCCAGGCCGTCGCGTCGACCCCACGAACCGTCAGCGCGGGTGGATCGGACACCGGCTGTTTCTCCACCGTCGCGTGCCGTGGCGGGACCGCGAGCCGCAGCACGTCGGGACGGGTGCCCGCATACCTGGCGGCGACCGCGTCGACGAGCCGTCGGACGTCAGGAGTCAAGACCCGTTCGCTCGAGACGACGCGGTCGAGCCAGCCCAACCTGCCGTCGTGGTCGGTGTCCGAACGCCGTTCGAGGATGAACCCGTCGACGAGCCGTCCGTGGAAGCGCACCTTCACCCGCACGCCCGGTTGCGCGTCGTCGGACTGCTCAGGGCTGACGAGGTAGTCGAAGTCGCGATCGAGATGTGGCACCGACAGCATCGGAAGCACGCGAGCGATGGGCTCGTGCTCTGCCGCCTGCCTGGTTTCGGTCACGCAGGTGGTGTAGCAGAACGATCGGACACGCTCGTCGCGCGGCCGAAGAATAGGCCCGCGGTGATCAGCATTAGCGCCGCCGCATAAGCCCACCAGATCGGCACGGCCAGCGCTTCGGAGCGCAGGACGAACTTGCCGATCCCGATCATCGCGTCGGAGACCGCGAAGCACACCGCGCCCAGTGCAGTCCACGGTGTCGGCAACCTGGCCAGCAGGGCCGCGCACACCATCGCGGCGAGCACCATCATGTATAGGACCACGGGAATGGCCATGCCCTCGGCGATCAGTCGAGGCCAGAACCACACCAGCAGCGATACGCACGCGATACAGACGACGATCGCGATCGATGCCTTCGCGGGGCTTCGGTTCGCCAGCGGAACCAGCGCGACCAGGAAGCACAGGTGCGCGACGAGGAAGGCGCCGAGTCCGAGCACGAACGACGGCTGCCACCACGGCATCGCGAGCAGATAGTCACCCGCCGCCGAGAACAACAGAGCGGGGATCAACCACCAACGCTCCCGCCGCACGGGATGGCTGAACGCTGCGGCGGAGAGCAATACCGCCGCCAAGGCCTTGACGGCGGGTTGCAGACCGAACTGACCGGTGAGCTCGGCGCCCGCGGGCAATCGCAGTGCCGTGACGACGAGGAAGACGCCGTATGCCACGCCGGCGACCAACGCCGCGCCCCACCGCGTTCGCGTACTGCGAGATGCGTACGGTGAGGCGATGCCCGCGACCGACGACTCAACCGGCTTCGCCGATGACGACGCAACCGCCACACGAGGTCTGGATGCCATCCTGCAGAAGGTACTGGAAGCAGTCCCCTTCCAGTTGACTACCGATGGCGGCCCCGAGGCGGCCCGGCAACGGTTCCGCGACCTGCCCCGGCGCCCGGTCCATCAGGATCTGCGCGTGCAGGACCGGACGATCGACGGCCCGGGCGGCCCGCTGCCGATCCGGTTGTACTGGCCACCGGAGTCCGCTGACGGACCCGTCCCGGTCGTGATGTTCTTCCACGGTGGCGGTTGGGTTGTCGGCGATCTCGACAGCTACGACGGCGACGCCCGCGGGCATGCGGTCGGATCGGGCGCGTTGGTGGTGTCCGTCGACTACCGCCTCGCGCCCGAGCATCCGTATCCAGCGGCGGTGGACGACGTGTGGGCGGCGACGCAGTGGGTGGCCGAGCACGCCGGCCAACTCGGGGCCGACGCCACACGGTGTGCGGTGGCGGGTGATTCCGCGGGCGGCAACCTCGCGGCGGTCGTCGCCCAGCTGTCGCGCGACGCGGGTGGACCTCCGATCGTCTTCCAGCTGCTCTGGTACCCGGCCACCACCTGGGATACGTCGCTGCCATCGTTCACCGAGAATGCCAATGCACCGATTCTGGCGGTCGACGCGGTCTCGGAGTTCTCCCGCTGGTATGCCCGCGGCCAGGACCTGAAGAATCCGCCGTCGACACTGGTTCCCGCCCGCGCGGCGGACCTCTCCGGCCTGGCGCCGGCGTACATCGCGGTCGCGGGACACGATCCACTGCGCGATGACGGCGTTCGCTACGGCGAGCTGCTGGCCGCCGCGGGGGTATCCGTTGAGGTCCACAACGCCGAGACGCTGGTCCACGGCTACCTGGGCTACGCAGGCGTCGTGCCCGCCGCGACCGATGCGATCGATCGCGGGCTGTCGGCACTTCGTCGCGCGCTAGCCTGAGGCACATGACGGACACCACTGCTGAACGGCCGGGCATCGATCCGATTCTCAAGATGCTTCTCGACGCCGTGCCGCTCGAGTTCACCATCGATGACGGCGTCGAGATTGCTCGCGAGAAGCTTCGGGCGTTGAAGCCTCCCGCGGAGATGTTGCCGGACATGCGAATCGAAGAGCGGACGGTCGGATACGACGACCTCGCCGACATCCCCGTCCGCATCTACTGGCCACCGATCGACGCCCACGCAGACCTGCCGATCGTGGTCTTCTATCACGGCGGCGGCTGGGCGCTCGGCGACCTCGACACCCACGACCACGTAGCTCGTGCGCATGCCATCGGTGCCGAGGCGATCGTGGTGTCGGTCGACTACCGTCTGGCTCCGGAACATCCCTTCCCCGCTGGTGTCGATGACGCCTGGGCGGCACTGCGGTGGGTGGCCGAGCACGCCGAGGAACTCGGCGGCGATCCGACGCGTATCGCCGTCGCAGGCGACTCCGCCGGTGGCAATCTGTCCGCGGTGATGGCGCTGCGGGCCAGGGACGCGGGCGGACCGCCGCTCGTCTTCCAGTTGCTCTGGTACCCGGTGGCCGTCGGCGACCTGTCCGCTCCCTCGTTCATCGAGAACGCCGACGCACCGATCTTGAACGCCGACGTGACCGCAGCGTTCATGACCTGGTATCTGCCGGGCCAGGACATGTCCGATCCGACGGCGCTGCCCACCGACCTCGCCCCGGCCAACGCCGCGACGCTGGCCGGCCTTGCACCCGCCTTCATCGGCACTGCCGAGCACGACCCACTACGCGACGATGGCGGGAAGTACGCCGAAATGCTCTCCGCTGCAGGCGTTCCC
Source organism: Mycolicibacterium hodleri (assembly GCF_006439015.1). GTDB lineage: Bacteria > Actinomycetota > Actinomycetes > Mycobacteriales > Mycobacteriaceae > Mycobacterium > Mycobacterium hodleri_A. The sequence continues at coordinate 114,035 of NZ_RCZG01000012.1, forward strand.
GTTCAGCTGAGCAATGAACCGACGATGGTGCACGGCTACGTCAGCCTGGCGATGGCTTCCCCCGCGGCGACCGAGGCGACCAATCGCGGATTGACTGCGCTGAGGGCTGCGCTGCACCCTGAGCGGTGACCGACCCGGCGCCGGGGGCCTGGGTCAGAACTGCACGCCCCGAGTCAGCGCGCCGTCGACGACGAGGTTGGTGCCGGTGATGAAGCTGGCTGCCGAACTACTAAGGAAGACAACGGCATTGGCGACTTCCCGAGGCGTCGCCATCCGACCCGTCGGGTTGAGGCCCAGTGCGGTCGCGAACAACTCCGGATCGTTCTCCTCGATCGACGGCCACACACCACCGGGAAAGTAGGTGTTGCCGGGGCTGACCGTGTTCGCCCGCACGCCCTTGCCTGCAAGATTGAAGGCGAGGCCCTGCGTGTAGTGGATGATCGCCGCCTTCATCGTCCCGTAGGGGCCGGAGGCGAAGTCGATCTCGCGCCCCGACACACTCGAAATCGTGACGATGGAGCCCGAATCGGCGGTCAGCAGGTGTGGCAGCGCTGCCTCCACCAAGCCGATCGTGCCCATCAGGTCGACGTCGAAGCTGGTGCGCCAGTTCTCCTGGTTGTCCGGAATCGCGAGCGCACTGACATTTGCGACCACGCCGTCGACGCCGCCGAGAGCAGCGGCGCTATCGCTCACCCACTTCTTGAGTGCCGCAGCGTCACCGACGTCGACCGCCGTTCCGATCGCCGTGGCACCGCCAGCCTTGAGTTCGGATTCGACCTCCGCCACCGCGTCGGCGGTACGCGCGCAGTATGCCACGGCAGCACCCTCGGTGAGCAGCCCGTCGACCACCGCTCTACCGATCCCTCGGGTGCCTCCCGTCACGAGGAAGCGCTTGCCTGCCAGTCCGAGTTCCACGTATCACCCTGCCGTCCGTGTGCCGATCATTCAGTACGAGATCGAGCCTAGCGACCTTGCTGCACTCCGCATTTCGCCATGGATTCCACCATAGGCCGGCGCGCTCGGAAGCAGCCGTTTGTCGATCTTGGTGACCGCGCTGTAGTTGGTATCCACGACGTTCGCGATCGGCACCTGCGAGATCTGACTGAGCAACTGGTAAGCGTCCAGCCGGTCGAGACCGTACAGCTGGCCCAGCCAGCCGATCATCTCGACCTGGCCCGCCCGCCATGCCTCTTCGAGTGGCCGACCAGAACCAATGCACATCAAATGGGTATCGGTTTCGATTCTCGGCCAGGCCGGTCCCCCGCCCTTGATCAGATCGACGATCGCAGTGACGTGCATTGCGCCCTCCACCGCGGTGCCGCACGACTCGCCCTCACCCTGCCGATAGTGACCGTCGCCGAGTGAGAACAGCGCGCCGTCGACGTTGACCCGCAGATAACACGTTGCGCCCGCGGCCATTTCGGGGCTGTCCATATTGCCACCGAAGTAGTCGGGCACCAGGGACGTGCGCACCTCGCGCCTGGCCGGTGCCACGCCGACCGTGCCGAGCATGGGATTCGAGGGCAGGCGCAGCTGGAAGTCACTCGCCAGCGCCGAGAAACCCAGTGTCTCCGTGCCCGCGTCGTAGTCGTAAATGTACGTGCGCTCTGGCAGCGGGTCCTGCAACGTCGGACTGGCCGGAATGCTGGTCAGACCCCCGAAGAAGGGGATCAGGGTCGATGCGCCCCAGGTGCGGGCGGGCGTCAGATCGACCAGGTGGACCGCCAGCGTGTCTCCCGGTGCGGCGCCCTCGATCCAGAAGGGACCCGTCTGGGGATTGAGATCCTCGGTGTCCAGGACGCTGGTAGCGACGTCCGCCTTGCTGGTGATGCGACCACCGTAGGCGTCCTCGGTCCACAGGGTCAGGACCGTGCCGGGTTTGATGCGCCCGACCGCGGTCGCGCCGCCGAAGGTGTAGGCGAGCTGATCGACCGTCGGCACGAAGGTCACATGGTCCATGACTCCCATCCTGCTGGAATCCCCCACCCTTCGCGCGAACAGACGCAAAAGCTCCCGACACTTCGGCGTGTCGGGAGCTTTTGTGTCTGCTCGCGGAGAGAAACCTAGACGGACGCCTTCAGCTCCTCGACCATGTTCGTCTGCTCCCACGGCAGCTCGATGTCGGTCCGGCCGAAGTGGCCGTAGGCGGCGGTCGGCGCGTAGATCGGACGCAACAGGTCTAGATCGCGGACGATGGCGCCGGGTCGCAGGTCGAAGACCGAGCTGATGGCCTTCTCGATGCGGGCAGGGTCGACGGTCTCCGAGCCGAAGGTCTCGACGAAGAGGCCGACCGGGGCGGCTTTGCCGATGGCGTACGCGACCTGGACCTCGACTCGCTCCGCCAAACCGGCTGCAACGACGTTCTTGGCCACCCACCGCATCGCGTACGCGGCGGAACGGTCCACCTTGGACGGATCCTTGCCGGAGAACGCGCCACCACCGTGGCGGGCCCAGCCGCCGTACGTGTCGACGATGATCTTGCGACCGGTCAGTCCGGCGTCGCCCATTGGGCCACCGAGGACGAACTTGCCGGTGGGGTTCACCAGCAGCCGGTAGTCGGAGGTGTCCATCGACTCGTGGTTGAGGTCCGCCAGGACGGTGTTGACGACCTTCTCGCGAATGTCCGGCGTCAGGCCGGCCTCGAGGTCGATGCCGTCGGCGTGCTGGGTGGACAGCACGACGGTGTCGAGCCGGACCGGGGTGTTGCCGTCATACTGCACGGTGACCTGGGTCTTGCCGTCGGGCCGCAGGTAGTCGAGCACGCCGCTCTTGCGGACCTCGGTCAGCCTGCGGGCGAGGCGGTGCGCGATCGCGATCGGCAGCGGCATCAGCTCGGGCGTGTCCCTGATGGCGTACCCGAACATCAGTCCCTGGTCGCCTGCGCCCTGCGCGTCCAGTGGATCGCCGGCACCCTCGACCCGCGCTTCGTGCGCGGTGTCGACGCCCATCGCGATGTCGGGCGACTGCGCGCCGATGCCGATGTTGACGCCGCAGGTCTCGCCGTCGAAGCCCTTGTCCGAGGAGTCGTACCCGATCTCGAGGATGCGCGCGCGCACGGTCTTCGGGATGTCGGCGAACGCCTCCTTCGCCGTGGTGGTGACCTCACCGACTACGTGCACCTGACCGGTGGTCACCAGCGTTTCGACCGCTACGCGGGACTTGGAGTCCTGCGCGAGGAGTGCGTCGAGCACCGAGTCGCTGATCGCGTCACAGATCTTGTCGGGGTGTCCCTCTGTCACCGACTCACTGGTAAACAGCCGACCTTTGCTCACGTTGTCATCCCTTTCCGAAACTTAGTTGTGCGAATCATATCGATGCCCCTACTGAGGCCAAGCCTGCGCCATTCGATGGCGCAATACTTATGTGCAGCGTGCCGCCGTCGAAGCCGTCACTCAGCACGGCTCCCGAGGAATGCCACGATCGCGTCCACGATACGGCTCGCCATCAATGTCTTCGAACCGTGCTCCATTGCAACTTCGTTGCCCTCGGCCGTCAACAGCCAACCGTCGTTGTTGTCCACCTCGAAGGCACGTCCCTCCCCGACGGCGTTGACGACAAGCAGATCGCACCCCTTGCGCTGCAGTTTCGACCGCGCATGGAAGAGCACGTCGCCGTTGGCGTCACCGGTCTCGGCGGCAAATCCGACGATGGCCCGCATGTTGGGTAGCTGGCCGTGGGAGCGGGCTTGAACGGAACCCGCCAGCACGTCGTCGGTTCGCGTGAGCTCGATGGCGGGGGCCTCCTCGGCACCCGGTTCGTGGGACTTCTTGATTTTGTTCGTCGCCACGTGGGTGGGCCGGAAATCGGCCACGGCGGCGGCCATCACCAGGACGTGTGCGTTCGGGGCGTGCTTCGACACCGCGTCCTTCAACTGACTCGCAGAACCGATGCGCACGACCTCGACGCCCGCGGGGTCGACGAGCCCCGCGGTGTTGCCGGCAATCAACGTCACGTCCGCGCCACGCTGAGCCGCGACTCGAGCGATCGCGTAGCCCTGCTTGCCCGAACTCCGGTTGCCGATGAAGCGCACCGGGTCCAAGGGCTCGCGGGTGCCGCCTGCGGTGACGAGCACCTTTACGCCGTCGAGATCGAACGGCAGAGCATCGGGACGGTCGAGCAGCAGCTGCGCGAGCGTCGAGATCTCTTCCGGCTCTGGTAGCCGGCCCGCACCGCTGTCCGCGCCGGTGAGCCTGCCCGACGCCGGCTCGAGTACCACGTTGCCGCGACGCCGCAGTGTCTCGACGTTCTGGACGGTGGCCGCATGCGACCACATCTCGGTGTGCATGGCAGGTGCGAACAGCACCGGACATCGCGCGGTGAGGAGGGTGGCGGTCAGCAGGTCGTCGGCACGTCCCGCGACGGCGCGCGACAGCAGGTCTGCCGTGGCCGGGGCGACTACCACCAAGTCGGCCTCTTGGCCTATGCGGACGTGCGGGACCTCGTCGACGTCGGAGAAGACTCCGGTACGTACGGGCTGCCCGGAAAGGGCCTCGAAGGTGGCGGCACCGACGAAGCGCAGGGCCGATTCGGTGGGGACGACGCGAACGGAGTGGCCGGCCTCCGCCAGCCGACGAACCACCGTGCACGCCTTGTAAGCGGCGATGCCACCTGCGACGCCCACGACGACTCGCTTGCGCTCGTTCATTTCTGCTCTTCGCCCGAGAGGCTCATCGCCGTTGTCTGCTCTTCGCCCGAGAGGCTCATCGCCGTTGTCTGCTCTTCGCCCGAGAGGCTCATCGCCGTCGGCGGAGGCCCCTAGCCCTCGCCCTCGGTGTGCTCGAGCAGGTCACCATGGATCTCGCGCATCGCGATGGAAAGCGGCTTCTCTTGAAGTCCCGGCTCGACGAGCGGGCCGACGTACTCAAGGATTCCGTCGCCCAGCTGGTTGTAGTAATCGTTGATCTGGCGCGCCCGCTTGGCGGCGTAGATCACCAGCGCGTACTTGCTGGATGCACGGGACAACAACTCGTCGATCGGCGGGTTGGTGATGCCCAACGGGGTGTCGTAGGCGTTGGCGGCGTCGGAGTCGGTGCTCTCGACAGGGGTTGTCACGAAGTTATCTCCTGGCGTTTTGCTTGGGGGCTAGCTAGCTGCTCACTGGTTCACGCCGGATCCGGCGTTTTGCCCGTCAGCAAGGATACCAATTCTGAGCAGGCAATTTCCAATTGCCCGTTGACGACGACCACGTCGAAGTCATTCTGGGCTGCGAGCTCGTCGCGCGCGGTGGTGAGTCGGCGTTCCCTTACCTCGGCACTTTCCGTGCCACGTCCGACCAATCGGGCCTCCAGCGCATCCCAACTCGGAGGAGCGAGAAACACGGTGAGCACCTCCGGCAGGGCCGCCTTCACGGCTCGGGCCCCGGCGAGATCCACCTCGATCAGTACCGGGAATCCGGCGCTGGCGGCCGCTCGGACGGGTGCTGCGGGCGTTCCCGACCGGTGCAGGCCCCGATGGATGTCGGCCCACTCAAGCAGGGCGCCGTCGTCGATCAGCTGCTGAAACCGCTCGGGGGTGACGAACGCATAGTCCACCCCGTCCACTTCTCCGGGCCTTGGCGCCCTAGTGGTCGCGGAGACACTGAAGTGGAGGTCCGGCACCTTTTCGCGAAGGCAACGGACGACGGTCGACTTACCGACTGCGGAGGGACCGGACAACACGACGATTCGACTCATCGCCATCGCCGCCCGGTCCCTCGCCGGCACTAATCTGCCGTGAAGTCGAACTTTTCCAGCAGGGCCTTGCGCTGACGATCGCCGAGGCCACGCAGGCGGCGGGTCGGTGCGATCTCGAGCTCGGTCATGATTTCCTGCGCCTTGACCTTGCCAACCTTCGGCAACGCCTCCAGCAATGCGGAAACCTTCATCTTGCCCAAGACCTCGTCGCTCTCAGCGTCCTTGAGGACCTGCTTGAGGTTGGTGCCGCCACGCTTGAGTCGATCCTTCAACTCAGCTCGCGCTCGACGTGCGGCAGCAGCCTTCTCCAACGCTGCCGCGCGCTGTTCGTCGGTCAACTGGGGAAGGGCCACGGGTTCCTCCGTCTCTTGCCATCTTCGAACTGGCCATCATTTACTTGTGTCTTGACTGGTTAGGGAACCAGCCAGCGACGACGACCGTACCCACGGCCGCTGACGAAAGCTAACCCCACCCCCCGGGTTGCCGGGTCAAAAGCGCAGCGTGTAGGGCAATCGGCCGCATTTTGCCGGGACGCCGCCGTGACCGACCCAAAGGTTGATTTTGCGGCGTTGTGCCTGCATGCCAATGGATTTGGGGTGTTGACCAGCCCCGGCATCAGGTAGGACAGCCGCCAGCGGACCGCGGTGTCGCACCGCGGAGCCCGATTTGATGAGAATTTCGCTGGTCATGGCGTGTCGGGCGTGTCGGACGACGCTGAACCGACCCGCGGCGTCATCCCGCCCGTCACTTGAGTTACGTCCGTCACCTACGTCACTCATACGCGGAAAAAAGCGTGTGCACAGGTTGCGTCCATAGCGTTCGGCAGTCGGGGTTGATTCCTCTCCACGAACCCTCGAAAGGGAAGATGCCATGCATCTCAGACGTGTCATCTGTGCTTCCGCCGTCGTCGTCGGGGTCGGGCTGTCCGCTCTCACTGCGGGCGCCGGCCTCGCCGCAGCTCAACCCGGCGGTCCCCCACCGTGTGGACCCCAAGGCGCCATCTGTCAAGGCCCCGGCGGTCCTGGTCGACCCGATGATCGCGGCGGACCCGATGGTCCTCGCGGATTCGGCGGGCCGAATGGACCCGCCCGCTATCGCGGCGGACCTGGTGGACCCGAATGGGGACCACCGCCCCCGGACCTTGGCTGGCGCGGGATCGATCAGGGACGTTTCGACCACCAGCCGTTCAACTACAGGGGCCGCTGGGTGCAGCCGATCTTCAATCAGGACTTCCGCAACTGGGGTTTCTGGTTCTTCGGGATTTGGATCCCGCTGTAACGGACTGATCGACGCGTGCAATTGAAACGGCCGGTGGTGGCATTACCACCGGCCGTTTCGGCGTGGCACGTGCCGCAGAAGTCTTGCAGGGCGTGGTAGACCCGCCCAGGTCGGGCACGTCTCAGTCGACGTCACGGGCGCCGCAATCTTCCTGATTGCAAACGGTTTTCATCCCGTTACCCCATGCACAGCCCGTGCCCACTCCGGCCACAGTGCAATCCAATTGCAGCGACTTAACGTGTTGGCAGTGAGGCGAATTCGCGCCCACGGACTACTGTTCGGAGACCTACTGATGAACTTCACGCGAGCCATCTACGCCTCGACTCTGGCGGCCGGAGTCGGACTTGTCGGGCTGTTCGGCGCCGGCCTTGGCACGGCGTCCGCCGATCCCGGCCAATGCAACATGCCGAATCAGCCGCAATGCGGACAGAATCAGCACAACGACCATCAGCTTCCAGACAACGATAGCCACAACGGCGGCGATCCCGCCCCCGTCAACTGGCAGGGCCGCGGCGTGGACAAGGGCCGTCAGGACCACCAGCCGTTCAATTGGAACGGCCAGCAGGTCACCCCGATGCCCGCCGGGAACGGCGCAGGGTGGGGCTTCTGGTTCCTCGGCGCGTGGATTCCGCTATGAGCCAATGAAAGACGGGGCGGCGGGTCACCCAGAGCGGTGGCCCGCCGTTTCAGGTCTCGATCAATCGGCGAGATAGGCCAAGGCGTCGCGCATCCGCTCCCCCGCAGCCCGCACGGCGGCGACGTCCGGGCCTGCCTGCAAGACTTCGCGGGACACCGCCGGTAGCAGCGTTCCAGGGGCCGCCCCGCCAAGACCACGAAGAGCGTCCGGTCGGCCACCCTGCGCGCCGATCCCCGGCAGGAGTACGGGCCCGCCGAGTGCTCCGAGGTCGGGAACGTCGGACAGCGTGGCACCCACCACGACCCCAACGGAACCTGCTCCCGTAGAACGGTTCTCGGCTGCGACGGCGTCCACTATCGACTGCGCGACCGTGCGTCCTTCGGACATTGCGAGTTGGACGCTCGCGCCCTCCGGATTGGACGTTGCGGCCAGGACGAATACCCCGCGAGCATGTTCGGCCGCGGTGTCGAGGAGCGGCCGAAGCGACCCGAATCCCAAGTACGGCGACGCCGTGACGGCATCACACGCCAGCGGCGAGTCACCTGCCCACGCGGCCGCATACGCTGCCATCGTCGTACCGATGTCACCACGCTTCGCATCGGCGAGGACGAGGACACCTGCGTCACGCAACTCAGCAATGGCGGTCTCGAGCACGGAATAGCCCGCTGCTCCGTAGCTTTCGAAGAACGCGACCTGGGGCTTGACGATGGCGAAGCCGGAGAACGCCTCGACGCACACGTCGCAGAACACGGTGAGGCCGGCGACGTCCACCGTCAGTCCCCACGCCCGGAGCAGTTCGGGGTGTGGATCGATGCCAAGACACAGCGGGCCGCGGTCCGCCATGGCCAAGGCGAGCCTGGCCCCGAAACCGGTCACGCCGTCGCTCCCCCCAGCTGACTGTGCAACTCCTGCAGCGACATCACGCCGATGTCTCCGCGGATACCGGCCTCGATGCCCTGCACCGCAGCCGAAGCTCCCTGCACCGTCGTCACGCACGGAATGTTCATGGCGACGGCCGCCGACCGGATCTCGTACCCGTCGATCCGGGGACCGGAGTTGCCGTACGGGGTGTTGATGACCATGTCGACCTCACCCGCCCTGATGGCCTCCACGGCCGACTGAGCGGGACGGCCTCCGCCGGGCTCTTCGAAGTGCTTGCGCACTACGTCACAGGGAATACCGTTGCGGCGCAGCATCTCGGCGGTCCCCTCGGTGGCCAGCACCCGGAAACCAAGATCGGCCAGCCGCTTGACGGGGAACACCAGCGAGCGCTTGTCGCGATTGGCCACCGAGACGAAGACGGTGCCCTTGGCGGGCAGCGACCCGTAGGCCGCGGTCTGACTCTTTGCGAAGGCCGTGCCGAAGTCGCGGTCGATGCCCATCACCTCACCCGTCGACTTCATCTCGGGCCCAAGCAGCGAATCCACCTGCGAGCCGTCGGCCTTGCGGAACCGGTTGAACGGCAGGACCGCCTCCTTGACCGCGATCGGTGCGTTCGGCGCGACGTCGGCGCCGTCACCGGTCGCGGCGAGAATGCCTTCCTCTCGCAGTTGAGCGATGCTGGTGCCCAACATGATTCGAGCACACGCCTTGGCCAACGGTACGGCCGTCGCCTTCGAGACGAAGGGCACGGTACGGCTGGCCCGCGGGTTGGCCTCCAGCACGTAGAGCACGTCGTCCTTGAGGGCGTACTGCACGTTCAGTAGCCCGACCACGCCGATCCCGCGTGCGATGGCCTCCGTCGCGTGCCGGACGGCCGCGATGTCCTGCTTGCCCAGCGTGACTGGCGGCAGCGCGCACGCCGAGTCGCCCGAGTGGATGCCCGCCTCCTCGATGTGCTCCATCACCCCACCGATGTACACCTCGGCGCCGTCGCACAGCGCGTCGACGTCGATCTCGATCGCGTCCTCGAGGAAGCGGTCGACCAGGACCGGGTGTTCGGGCGAGAGCTGGGTGGCGCGGGTGATGTAGCCGCGCAGGGTCTCGTCGTCGTACACGATCTCCATGCCGCGACCGCCGAGCACGTACGACGGCCGCACCAGGACCGGGTAGCCGATGTCGGCGGCGATGCGTCGGGCCTGTTCGAAGCTGGTCGCCATGCCGAAGCGCGGTGCCGGCAACCCGGCATTCTTGAGCACCTCGCCGAATTCGCCGCGATCTTCGGCGAGGTCGATCGCCTTGGGGCTGGTACCGACGATCGGCACCCCCGCATCGGCGAGCCGCTGCGCGAGACCGAGCGGCGTCTGCCCGCCGAGTTGCACGATGACCCCGATCACTCCGGGACCGCCTGCCCCGGAGGCCGATTCGGCGTAGTACACCTCGAGGACGTCCTCGAACGTCAGCGGCTCGAAGTACAACCTGTCGGCGGTGTCGTAGTCGGTCGACACCGTCTCCGGGTTGCAATTGACCATCACGGTCTCGAAGCCGACCTCGCTCAGCGTGGTGGCGGCATGCACGCAGCTGTAGTCGAATTCGATGCCCTGACCGATCCGGTTGGGACCCGACCCGAGAATCAGCACCTTGGGCTTCTCGGTCTGCGGCGCCACCTCCGTCTCGGCTGCGGGATCGGACTCGTAGCTGCTGTAGTGGTACGGCGTCTTGGCCTCGAACTCGGCGGCGCAGGTATCCACGGTCTTGTAGACCGGATGAATGCCCAGCCGTCGACGTAGCGTCCTCACGCCGTCCTCACCGGCCAATTCGGGCCGGAGTGCGGCGATCTGGCGATCCGACAGCCCGCTGTGCTTCGCGGTACGCAGCAGCTGCTCGTCGAGTACGGGCGCACCGCGCAGGTCGGCCCAAAGGGTGACGAGTTGGCCGATCTGATCGACGAACCACGGGTCGACACCCGAGGCTTCGGCCACCTGCTCGACCGTTGCGCCCTGCCGCAACGCCTGCTCGATGTCGTATAGCCGGCCGTCCATCGGCGTCCTGAGCCGTTCCAGCAGCTCGTCCACCGAGAGCTCGGGGTCCTCGGCGGTCCAGAATCCCCCTCGTCCGGGGGTCTCCAGGGAACGCATGACCTTGCCGAGAGCTTCGATGAAGTTGCGGCCCAACGACATCGCCTCGCCGACGGACTTCATCGTGGTCGTCAACGTGGGATCGGCGCCGGGGAACTTCTCGAATGCGAACCGGGGCGCCTTGACGACCACGTAGTCGAGCGTCGGCTCGAAACAGGCGGGAGTCTCCTTGGTGATGTCATTCACGATCTCGTCGAGGGTGTAGCCGATCGCCAGCTTGGCGGCGATCTTTGCGATCGGGAAGCCGGTGGCCTTCGACGCGAGGGCGCTCGACCGCGAGACGCGCGGGTTCATCTCGATGACGACGAGCCTGCCGTCGGATGGGTCGATGGCGAACTGGATGTTGCAGCCACCCGTGTCGACGCCGACCTCGCGCAGAATCGCGATGCCGAGATCGCGCATCTTCTGGTATTCGCGGTCGGTCAGTGTCATCGCGGGCGCGACGGTGACGGAGTCACCCGTGTGCACGCCCATCGGATCGAAGTTCTCGATGGAGCAGACGATGACCACGTTGTCGCGGTGGTCGCGCATCAGCTCGAGCTCGAATTCCTTCCAGCCGAAGATGGATTCCTCGATCAGCACGTTGGCCGTCGGCGACGCGGCCAGGCCGTCACCGGCCATCCGCTCCACGTCCTCGACCGAGTACGCCATGCCAGACCCCAGCCCGCCCATCGTGAAGGAGGGTCGGACGACGACGGGAAGACCGAGATCCTCGACGGTGTCGCGCACTTCCTCCATCGTGAAGCAGACCCGCGACTTGGCGGACTCGCCACCGACCTTGGCGACGATGTCCTTGAACTTTTGGCGGTCCTCACCGCGCTGGATGGCCTCGAAGTCGGCACCGATCATCTCGACGCCGTACTTCTCGAGGACGCCGCCTTCGTACAGCGCGACGGCCGTGTTGAGTGCGGTCTGCCCGCCGAGCGTGGCGAGTACCGCGTCGATCTTGTTCCCGCGCTCGGCCTGCTGAGCGAAGATCTTCTCGACGAACGCCGCGGTGATCGGCTCGACGTAGGTGTTGTCGGCGTACTCGGGGTCGGTCATGATGGTCGCCGGGTTCGAGTTGACCAGACTCACCTGCAGGCCCTCGGCACGCAGCACGCGACAGGCCTGGGTGCCGGAGTAGTCGAACTCGCACGCCTGTCCGATGACGATCGGCCCCGACCCGATTACCAACACATGGTTCAGATCTTCGCGACGTGGCATTAGTGCCCCTCCCCTACTGTGCAAGCGTGCGCGTCTGAACGCCACACGCCGGTGATTTCTGGCACTCTGCGGACGCTCGCGACGCGGCTCACTTGTCCCCTGCCATCAGATCGACGAACTGGTCGAACAGGTACTCGGCGTCGTGGGGACCTGCTGCGGACTCAGGGTGGTACTGCACCGAGAACGCTCTTCCATCAACCAGTTTGATGCCCTCGACGACTCCGTCGTTGGCACAGGTGTGGCTGACGACGGCACGGCCGAACGGGGTGTCGAACTCCTCGCCCGCCTCGCCTTCGAGGGCGAAGCCGTGGTTCTGTGCGGTGATCGCGACGCGGCCCGTGGCATGGTCGATGACCGGAACGTTGATGCCCCGGTGGCCGAAGGTCATCTTGTACGTCGAGCGACCCAGCGCGCGGCCCAGGAGTTGATTTCCGAAGCAGATGCCGAAGAGCGGAATTCCTGCCTCGAGCACCGCCCGCGTGACCTCGACCACGTGATCGGCGGTCGCCGGGTCACCTGGACCGTTCGACAGAAACACGCCGTCCGGCTTCAGGGCGGCCAACTCGTCGAAGCCGCTGTTGGACGGCAGCACGTAAGTCCGGATGCCACGCTGGGCGAAATTCCGCGGCGTGTTGGTCTTGATGCCGAGGTCGAGCGCGGCGACGGTGAACCGTTGAGCACCATCGGGTTCCACGATGTAGGTAACATCGGTGCTCACCTCGCCCGCCAGATCGGCACCCAGCATCGACGGCTGACTGCGCACACGCGCCAGGAGTTCGTCGACCTCGGCAAGCGCATCACCGGAGAAGACGCCCGCCTTCATCGAGCCGGCGGTACGGAGGTGACGGACGAGGGCGCGAGTATCGATGCCCGCGATCCCGACGATGCCCTGACGGATGAGTTCGTCGTCGAGCGTGCCGGTAGCGCGCCAGTTCGATGCGCGTGGAGAGGGATCGCGGACGGCGTATCCGGCGACCCAGATCTTGTCACCACGGCTCTCGCCGTCCTCGCCGTTCCAGCCGGTGTTGCCGATCTGCGGCGCCGTCGCAACGACGATCTGGCCGTGGTAGCTCGGGTCGGTCAGGGTCTCCTGATACCCAGACATTCCGGTGGAGAACACCGCCTCGCCCAGCGTCTGCCCGACCGCACCGAACGTGGTGCCGGTGAACACCGTGCCGTCGTCGAGAACCAATACCGCCTTCGCGCCCGTCACACGACCTCCTCGGTCCAGTTGGCGAGTTCGCGACGGTCATCGCCGCGGAACCCGGTGTCGATCTCAGTGCCCGACGGCAGCTTCCAGCGGATGGCGAGGATGCCCTCGTGTGTCAGCGCCTTGCCCGCGATGCCCCGCTCGGTCCGGATCGCGGTGATCGACTCATCGGGAATCCAGATCGGTCCGGCGCCCGTGCGCTGCAGCATGATGCCCTCGGGATAGCGGGTCAGGACCGCCTTGCTGCGAAAGCCGAGATCCCCGACGGCAATGCGGTCCTGCCAGCTCGGGGCGATCGTGCTGCCGACGTAGAGCCCCTTGGTGGCGGGGATGATCGGGGGCCCCACGGTGTCTGGCAGCGGTGGCATCGAGCCGATCATTTCCACCTGACGCTGCGCACGGTGCAGCCAGCCGCGCAGCATCTGCCGGATGAAGAAGGCGATGAGTAGAGCCAGCAGCGCAGCGATGATGAGGAGCGCGATCAGTGTCGGTGTGTTCACGAGGCGTCGTCACCCTCAGTCGCTGCGCTCGTAGCGGCCGGACTCATCCCGTCCCGCGCGGTGACCTTGCCGCGCAACAGCGTCAGCGTCACCACGGCGGGCAGGGTCATCGATTCGTACGGAGTGTTGTCCGACCGGCTGGCGAGATCGGCACCGCTCACGGTCCAGGTGGAGTCGGGGTCGACGACGGTCAGGTTGGCGGGTTCGCCCACCTCCAGTGGCCTGCCCTGATCTGGTAGTCCGACGATGGCAGCGGGGGCCTCACTCATCACCCGCGCGACGTCGCGCCACGTCATCAGGCCGGATCGCACCATGGTTTCGACGACCACCGACAGAGCGGTCTGCAGTCCGAGCATGCCCGGCCGGGCGACGGCGAACTCGCACATCTTCTCGTGCTCGGCGTGCGGGGCGTGGTCCGTGGCGACGCAGTCGATGACGCCGTCGGCAAGGGCCTGACGGAGCGCGAGCGTATCGCTGGCTTCACGCAGGGGTGGGTTGACGCGGTTGCGCCCGTCGTAGGACTCCAAGCGCTCGTCGTCGAGGAGCAGGTGGTGCGGCGTCACCTCCGCGGTGATCGAAATACCCTGCTCCTTGGCCCATCTCACGATTTCGACGGTGCCTGCGGTGGAGGCGTGGCAGATGTGTACGCGCGCTCCCGCATCGCGCGCCAGAATGGCGTCGCGCGCGACGATCGACTCCTCGGCGGATCGCGGCCACCCCGCAAGTCCGAGCCGTGCGGCGTTGGGGCCCTCGTGAGCGACTGCGTCGACCGTGAGTCGCGGTTCCTCGGCGTGCTGTGCGATGAGCACGCCGATGCCGCCGGCGTACTCCAGCGCACGCCGCATGATCAGTGGGTCGTGCACGCACACCCCGTCATCGGAGAACATCCGGACCCGACCCACGCCGGCAGCCATCAGACCCATCTCCGTGAGTTGGGCGCCCTTGAGTCCGACGGTCACCGCGCCGACCGGATGCACGTCGACGAGACCGACTTGCTGACCGCGATGCCAGACGTGATCGGTGACCACGGAGCTGTCGGCGACGGGGTCGGTGTTCGCCATCGCGAACACGGCCGTGTAGCCACCGAGAGCTGCTGCAGCCGAACCTGTTTCGATGTCTTCGGCGTACTCACGGCCTGGCTCGCGCAGGTGGGTGTGCAGGTCGACGAAACCGGGCAGGAGAACCTTGCCGCGTGCGTCGATCACGTCGGCGTCGTCGGGGGCGGACAAGTCGGGCCCGATCTCGGCGATCTGACCGTCGTCGACCAGTACGTCGACGGGATCGCCCTCGCCGTAGAGCAGCACGTCCTTGATGAGGATCGGAGGGCAGAAGCGAAGCGGCCCGGGAGTGTGTTGCGTCATGAAGTCGCCCCTACCGCCTCTGAGTCCGCACCCACGAGCAGGTGGAACAGCACTGCCATCCGAACGTGGACACCGTTGGAAACCTGTTGCAACACGGCGGATTGCGACGAGTCGGCCACCGACGACGCGATCTCCATCCCGCGCAGCATCGGCCCGGGGTGCAGGACCACCGCATGTTCGGCGAGCCTTGCCGACCGCTTCTCGGAGAGTCCGTACAGCACCGAGTACTCGCGTGCCGACGGAAAGAAGCCGCCGTTCATCCGCTCGGCCTGCACGCGCAGCATCAACACCGCGTCGGCGGCGGGTAGTTCGGCGTCGAGATCGTGAGACACCGTCACCGGCCAGTTCGACACGCCCACCGGCAGCAGGGTCGGGGGTGCGACCAGCACCACCTCCGCACCCAGGGTGGCGAGCAACAGCACATTCGAGCGGGCCACTCGACTGTGCAGCACGTCGCCCACGATCACGACCCGCTTGCCGTCGACCGAACCCAATCGCTGGCGGATCGTCAACGCGTCGAGCAACGCCTGCGTGGGGTGTTCGTGGGTACCGTCACCGGCGTTGATCACGCTGGGCCCGGAGTCATTCGCCTCGCGCGTCCATTCCGCAAGCTGTTGTGCCGCACCGGAAGCGGGATGCCTGATGATCAACGCGTCGGCTCCCGCAGCCCGGAGGGTGAGTGCGGTGTCGCGCAACGATTCACCCTTGGCCACAGACGATCCAGATGAACTGACGTTGATCACGTCGGCGCTCATCCACTTTCCCGCGACCTCGAACGAGACCCTCGTCCTCGTCGAGTTCTCGTAGAACATCGTGATGACGGTGCGCCCGCGCAACGTCGGGAGCTTCTTGACCTCGCGGCCGAGGAGAGCCTGGCTGAACCTGTCGGCGTCGTCCAGGATCGCGATCGCCTCGTCACGGGAGAGATCAGCCGCGGAAAGCAGGTGCCTGGTCATCTCTTGGGCCCTCCGTGCGACGCGATCAGCACACCATCGCGGCCGTCGTGTTCGGTCAACAGCACCTTGATGTTGTCGTTGCGCGAGGTGGGCACGTTCTTTCCGACGTAGTCGGCGCGGAACGGAAGCTCACGATGACCCCGGTCGACGAGCGCTGCGAGTTGAACAGCGCGGGGGCGACCCACGTCGCGAA
The DNA here is from genome assembly GCF_006439015.1 of Mycolicibacterium hodleri. Lineage (GTDB taxonomy): Bacteria > Actinomycetota > Actinomycetes > Mycobacteriales > Mycobacteriaceae > Mycobacterium > Mycobacterium hodleri_A. The sequence continues at coordinate 130,065 of NZ_RCZG01000012.1, forward strand.
GGGCGTCCAGCGCAGCCCGTACGGTCCGACCGGAATACAGCACGTCGTCGACCAGAACCACCACGGCGTCGTCGATGCCGCCATCGGGTATCGACGTGTCCTCCAGTGGGCGGGGCGGCTTGAACTTGAGGTCGTCGCGGTAGAGCGTGACGTCCAACGCTCCCGCGGGGACCGTCACCGCCGAGAACTCGGTGATGTGGGCGGCGAGCCGGGCTGCCAGCGTGACGCCCCGGGTCGGAATGCCCAGCAGGATCACGCGCGGCCCGTCGACGCCGTCGAGGGCAGTCTTCTCGATGATCTGATGCGCGATGCGGGATACGGTCCGGCTCACGTCTGCGGCGGACATCAATTCCCGGTCTGGGCTGGGTGCAGCCATACCTGGACCTCCTTCTCCGCCTCTCGGGACGGATCGTTAAAGGACGTCGAACTTCCGCGGCAGCTTAACACCACGAATGCGATTCCTAGGACGCTGACTAAGCTGACCCGGTGAATCTCGACGGCAACCAAGCGTCCATCCGTGAGGCCATCGACGCAGGCCTGCTGGCAGGCGCCGTCACCATGGTGTGGCAGGCAGGCAAGGTGCTGCAGGTCAACGAACTCGGCCACCGCGACGTTCACGCCGGACTGCCGATGCAGCGCAACACCATCTTCCGGATCGCGTCGATGACCAAGCCGGTGACGGTTGCCGCCGCGATGTCGATGATCGAGGAACGCAGGTTCGCGCTGAACGATCCGGTCGCGCAATGGCTGCCCGAACTCGCCGACGTCCGCGTGATGGCCGACCCCTCGGGCCCACTCGAGGCGACGGTCCCCCTCAATCGGCCGATCACCATCGACGACCTCATGACGCATCGCAGTGGGTTGGCCTATGCGTTTTCGGTCGGATCACCACTCAGTCGGGCCTACGGCTCACTGATGTTCCGCCAAGACCAGGACCGATGGCTCGCCGAATTGGCGCGGCTGCCGCTTGCGCACCAACCCGGCGAACGCCTCACCTATAGCCACTCGACCGACGTCCTGGGCATCGCGCTGTCCAGGATCGAGGGCAAACCGCTTGCGGACGTGCTGGCGACTCGCATATTGAACCCACTCGCAATGTCCGACACTGGATTCGCCGTGAGCCACGAAGGTCGCAGGCGCGCGGCCACCATGTACAAGCTCGACGAGGGCGGCACCCTGCGCGATGACGTGATGGGCCCGGCGCCTGTGACGCTGCCGACCTTCTGCGCCGGCGGGGCAGGGTTGTGGTCGACCGCGGATGACTATCTCGCCTTCGCTCGCATGCTTCTTGGCGGTGGCTCCGTGGACGGCGTCCGAGTGCTGTCCGAGGACTCGGTGCGACTGATGCGGACGGATCGGCTGACCGACCAGCAGAAGGCGTATCCGTTCCTGGGCATGCCGTTCTGGCGGGGTCGCGGCTTCGGCCTGAATTTGTCCGTGGTGACCGATGCCGCGCAGTCACGCCAGCTGTACGGGCCGGGCGGGCTCGGCACGTTCAGCTGGCCCGGCGCCTACGGCACGTGGTGGCAGGCCGATCCCTCGGCAGATCTGATCATGCTTTACATGATTCAGAATCTGCCCGATCTCAGCGCGGACGCGGCCGCTGCCGCGGTGGCGGGCAACACCTCGTTGGCCAAGCTGCAGGCGGCTCAACCACGTTTCGTCCGCCGCACCTACCAGGCCCTGGGGTCGTAACGATTCGCTGGTGTGCGTCGAACCTTGCGCCAGGCTGCCCGTCATCCGCCAAGTTCGGACACCTCCGCGTCGAGGATCGCCGCCTGGCTGTCCAGGTCGTGCCCGGAGAGGTCAGCGTCCCGCCCGATGCGCTCAAGCAGCTCCGCCCGTGAAATCACTTGCAGGGCACCGCGATGCGCATCGTCGTCGAGCTGGCCAAGACCGACAACGAGGATGCGTCCCTCGATTAACACCATAACCGCATCGTCGTCGGCGTCGGCGTCGGCGAACGTCATCACCTTGAATGGTCATGAACTGAGTATGCCCTCGTCGGACGCCGCCAAGGAGCGATCGACACCGGATCGACTCTGGGGAACCATCCCAGGGGGCTGAGTGTTGACCCGCGTTGTGCAGATGCCGACGTGGTCCGCCGCAAGGGGCGACTCAGGCGCCTTCTGGGTTGCTCCTCAGCGCATCGGTGGCCGCGCGGATCTGGGGAGTCACCAGCATCAGCTGACCGAGCACGCCATTGACGAAGCCTGGCGAATCGTCGGTGGACAGGCTCTTGGCCAACTCGACCGCCTCGTCGACTGCCACCGGTTCCGGGACGTCGTCGGCGTGCAGCAGCTCCCAGACCGCCACCCTCAGGATGGCGCGGTCAACGGCGGGCAGCCGCTCCAGCGTCCACCCCTGCAGATGGGAGGAGATCAGGTCGTCGATGTGCGCGGCGTCGTCGGTGACCCCGCGGGCGACGGTCACGGTGTAGGGATTCAGTGCAGATACCTCTGAATCGCCTTCGGAGAGCAGACCGCGTCCCTCGGCTATCTCGCTCGGGGTCAGCCCGCGCGCCTCCGCCTCGAAGAGCACATCGACCGCTCGCTTGCGAGCCTGATGCCTGCCGCGGTCGCCGCGGCGGTCACCCATCCCGTCGCTCCGCTCGCCCCAGAGCACTCATCCCGTCGCTCCGGTGCGCTTCGCTCGCCCCGGCTCAGGCATTCACACGTCCGAGGTAACTGCCGTCGCGGGAGTCGACCTTCAGCTTGTCGCCGGTGTTGATGAACAGCGGCACGTTGATCTGGGCGCCCGTCTCCATGGTGGCCGGCTTGGTGCCCGCACTGGAGCGGTCGCCCTGCAGCCCGGGGTCGGTGTGGGACACGATCAGTTCGACGGTGACCGGAAGTTCCAGGTACAGCGGTGCGCCCTCGCTGAACGCAACCTGCACCGGCATGCCCTCGAGAAGGTAGTTCGCGGCGTCTCCGACCAGGGACTCCGGCAGGGGGTGCTGTTCGAAGTCCTGGGCGTCCATGAACACGAAGTCGGTGCCGTCGCGGTAGAGGTACGTGGTGTCGCGACGGTCTACGGTCGCGGTCTCGACCTTCACGCCAGCGTTGTAGGTCTTGTCCACGACCTTGCCGGACAGCACGTTCTTGAGCTTGGTCCGCACGAACGCCGGACCCTTGCCCGGCTTGACGTGCTGGAAGTCGGTGATTTGCCACAGTTGGCCGTCGATCTGCAGGACGAGCCCATTCTTGAAGTCGGCGGTCGATGCCACGGGGGTTCTACTCCTAGCCTCTAGAGAATCGCCAGTTCCTTGGGGAACCGGGTCAGCAGTTCGGGTGTGGGTGCATCTTCACTGCCCACGACCAGCGTGTCCTCGATGCGGACGCCGCCGTGGCCGGGCAGATAGACACCGGGTTCCACGGTGACCGCGGAGCCAGCAAGCAGTGTACCGGCGGATGATGCGCTGATTCCCGGCGCTTCGTGGATCTGCAGACCGACCCCGTGCCCGAGACCGTGTCCGAAGTTCTCGGCGAACCCCGCATCGGCGATGACCTGCCGCGACACGTCATCCACACCGGACAGCGACGCCCCAGGGGCCAGGGCCTCGCGCCCCAGCCGCTGCGATGTCGACACCAGGTCGTACACGTCGAGTTGCCACTGCGCGACGGGCGCGAGGACGAACGTGCGGGTCATGTCCGAGTGATAACCCGCGACGAGAGCACCGAAGTCGATCTTGACGAAGTCACCTGCGGCGAGCACGGCATCGGTCGGCCGATGGTGCGGGACCGCCGAGTTCGCCCCCGCCGCGACGATCGTCTCGAACGACACCCCGTCGGCGCCGTGGTCGAGCATTCGCGACTCCAAGTCCCGGCAGACCTCCTTCTCAGTCCGACCGGGTCGCAGCCCCCCGGCGGCGACCAGGTCGGCGAGCGCCGCGTCGGCGGCCTCGCAGGCCAACCGCAGCAGCGCGATCTCGCCGGCGTCCTTGACCTCACGCAGGGCCTCCACGGCTCCGGCCGCTCGGACCAGTTCGACGTCGCCCGCCGCCCTCGCCAACAGGGTGTGCCCGTCGACGGTCACGACGTGGCTCTCGAAGCCGAGCCGCTGCACACCGCCCGCTGCCGCAGCGGACGCCAGGTGGGGCCCGCACGCCCGCTCGATGACGATGTCGGCGTCGGGAGACTGCTGGGCGGCCTGGGTCCGGTAGCGGCCATCAGTCGCCAACAGGGGAATCTCGTCGTCGACTCGAATCAGTAGGGCGGCATTCGAACCGGTGAAGCCGGACAGATAACGCACGTTGACCAGGTCAGTTACCAACATTGCGTCCAACTCGGCGGCCGCGAGTCGGCGACGCAGGCGAGCCCTGCGCTGGGAAATCGTCACAGCGCACGACGGTACTCGCTACGCTGTGCCCTCATGGGTAAGTGGTTGCTGCGCGGACTGGTGTTCGCGGCGCTGATGGTCATCGTTCGGTTGTTTCAGGGTGCCCTGATAAACGTGATGGAAAGCCAGGCGTTGTGGATCAGCATTCTGCTGGTCGCAGTCTTCGCGATCGCCGCCTTCCTCTGGGGTCTGATGGACGGCCGAGCCGACGCGAAGGCCAATCCCGACCCCGACCGTCGGGGCGATCTTGCAATGACGTGGCTGCTGGCAGGGCTGTTCGCAGGCATCGTCAGCGGCTTCGTCGCGTGGTTCATCTCGCTGTTCTACGTGAACCTGTACGCGCAGGGTCTACTGAACGAGGTGACCACGTTCGCTGCCTTCACCGCGCTGTTGATGTTCGTCTTCGCCATCGCGGGCGTGGCACTTGGCCGCGCACTGGTGGACCGCAAATCTCCCCCGCTCCAACGTCGTAGCGATGGTGATCGAGCCGATACGGATGTCTTCGCGGCCGTCCACGACGATCGGGTCGACGAGGGCGCGACCGTACCCGCGGGCGAGACTGCACCGACCCGTGTCGAGGAACGCTCCTAAGCGAGGCTCGCCAGGTATCGCAGCGCCAACGGGTAGCCCTGCACGCCGAGCCCCACGATTACTCCGGTGGCGATGGCACTCAGGTATGAGTTGTGCCGAAACTCCTCGCGCGCATGCACGTTCGAGATGTGCACCTCGATCAGCGGCGCGGTCAATTCCGCGCACGCGTCCCGCAGCGCCACCGACGTGTGGGTCAGCGCCCCCGCATTGAGCACGACGGGCTCCTTCGCGTCGGCGGCGGCGTGGACCCAGCCCAGCAGCTCGGCCTCGCTATCCGTTTGCCGCACGACGACCGTCAGCGCGAGTTCGGCGGCTTCGCGTTCGATGATTCCCACCAGGTCGTCGTGGGTGATGCTGCCGTAGACCTCCGGTTGGCGCTTGCCGAGTCTGCCGAGGTTGGGGCCGTTGAATACGTTGACCTTCATGGTTGCTCCTCGCGCAGGCGCTCGTCGGTCACTGGCGGGTGCCGATCTCTGAGTAGGCGGCGACCAGCAGCGCGGGATCCGGGCCCTCCAGCCTGGCCGGCTTGGCCAGGCCGTCGAGGACCACGAAGCGCATGACCCCGGAGCGGGTCTTCTTGTCGCCGGCCATGTACTCGAGCAGCTGGGGAAGCGCGTCGGCGTCGTAGCTCACCGGGAGTCCGAGAGCGGTCAGGACCGACCGATGACGGTCGGCCGTCTCGTCGTCGAGCCGGCCAGCCAGCCTGCCTAGTTCGGCGGCGAACATCAGTCCCACCGACACCGCCGCGCCGTGGCGCCAGCGGTAGCGTTCCCGGCGCTCGATGGCGTGGGCCAGGGTGTGGCCGTAGTTCAGGATCTCGCGCAGCTGCGACTCCTTCTCGTCGGCGGCGACGACCTCGGCCTTGACCACGACTGCACGCCGGATGAGCTCTGGCAGCACCTCTCCGGCAGCGTTCAGGGCCGCTTCGGGATCGGCCTCGATCATGTCGAGGATGACCGGGTCTGCGATGAATCCGGCCTTCACGATTTCCGCCATGCCTGCCACGATCTCGTTGCGTGGCAACGTTTCCAGCGTGGCCAAATCTACGAGGACCGCGAGCGGCTGGTGGAAGGCGCCGACGAGGTTCTTTCCCGCCTCGGTGTTGATGCCCGTCTTGCCACCGACTGCGGCGTCGACCATCCCCAGGAGCGTAGTGGGCACGTGGACGACGTCGATACCGCGCAGCCACGTCGCTGCGGCGAACCCGCTGACGTCGGTGGCCGCTCCCCCGCCCAAACTCACGATGGCGTCCTGGCGACCGATGCCGATGCGGCCCAACACATCCCAGATGAAGCCGACGACCGGCAGTTCCTTGCCGGCCTCGGCATCCGGGATCTCGATGCGATGCGCGTCGATTCCCTTGTCGGACAAGTGCTTTCGGATCGCCTCGGCGGTCTCGTTCAGCACCGGCTGGTGCAGGATCGCCACCCTGTGACGGCCGTCTAGTACCCGTCCCAGGTCCTCGAGCAGTCCTGTCCCGATGATCACCGGGTAGGGCCGGTCGACGAGTACGTCGACGGTGACGGGTTCAGTCATTGCGCGCTTCCGCTCGACGGGCCAGGGCCGCCGGACTCGGCGGCGCCTCGGTGGTGGGTGCCGGGTTCAAGACGGTGGGCAGCCTGCGCCAGGTTGGCCGACGCCGCCGCCGCGCCTGCTGCTGGCGGTCGACGCCGGCAGACTCCAGTAGTTGCACGATGTGCCGGACCACCGCGCCGGGATTGCGCCGGTTGGTGTTGATCCGCATCGTCGCCACCTCGCGGTACATGGGGACCCGCGCCGTCATCAGCTCGCGAAACCGCTCACCTGGATCGGCGCCGGCGAGCAGCGGTCTGGTGGTTCCACCGGAGGTGCGCCGAATGCCTTCGGCTGCACTGATCTCCAGGTATACGACGGTGTGATTGGCAAGTGCCTCGCGTACCTCGGGCGTGGTGATCGCGCCGCCGCCGAGCGATACGATCCCGTCGTGGTCGGCCAGCGCCGCTCGCACCACGTCGGCCTCGATACGCCGGAATTCCGCCTCGCCCTCGACGAAGATGTCGGCGATGGTGCGGCCGGTGGTTTCGATGATCTTCGCGTCGGTGTCCAGCAGCGGGACGTCCAACGCCTTGGCAAGGCGGCGACCGATGGTGGACTTGCCCGATCCTGGCATGCCCACGAGCACGGCCTTGGGCGTCATCAGCCCGACGCCCTGGCTGAATCTCGCTTGTCGATCGTGGCCAGGTAGCCATCGACGTTGGCCTTGGTCTCGGCGAGCGAGTCTCCGCCGAACTTCTCCAGGGTGGCACGGGCCAGCACGAGTGCCACCATCGTCTCGACGACGACACCGGCAGCGGGCACCGCGCAGACATCGGAGCGCTGGTGAATCGCGACGGCTTCCTCGCCTGTGGTCATGTCGATCGTGGCCAGTGCCCTGGGGACGGTCGAGATTGGCTTCATCGCGGCACGGACACGGAGTGGCTGACCATTGGTCATGCCACCCTCCAGACCGCCAGCGCGGTTGGTCGAACGGATCACCCCGTCGGGGCTCGGATAGATCTCGTCGTGTGCGACGCTGCCACGACGACGCGCCGTTTCGAAGCCGTCACCGATCTCGACGCCCTTGATCGCCTGGATACCCATGACGGCGGCCGCCAGTTGGCTGTCGAGTCGGTTGTCCCCGCTGGTGAACGATCCCAACCCGATGGGAAGTCCGTCGACGACGACCTCCACGATGCCACCGAGCGTGTCGCCGTCCTTCTTGGCGGCCTCGATTTCGGCGATCATCAGCTTTTCGGTCTGCTCGTCCAAAGCCCGAACGGGGCTGTCGTCGATTCGGTCGAGGTCCTCCGGGCGCGGCGGCGGGCCGTCATAGGGCACCGACGCGCCAATCGAGATGACATGGGAAAGCACCTCGACCCCCAGCGCCTGCCGAAGAAACTCCCTGGCGATGGTGCCTGCGGCAACTCGGGCAGCGGTCTCGCGGGCGCTGGCGCGTTCCAAGACGGGGCGCGCGTCGTCGAAGCCGTACTTGAGCATGCCCGCGTAGTCGGCGTGTCCGGGCCGCGGCCGGGTCAGTGGCGCGTTTCGAGCGCCGTCGAGATCCGCCGTATCGACCGGATCTGAGGCCATCACGGTTTCCCATTTGGGCCACTCGGTGTTGCCAATCTCGATGGCTATGGGGCCGCCCAGCGTCAGGCCGTGGCGCACCCCGGCCAACACGGTGACCGCATCGGCCTCGAACTTCATGCGGGCGCCTCGTCCATAGCCGAGTCGGCGCCGCTTCAGCTGCCCGGCGATGTCGTCCGTCGTGATCTCGAGTCCAGCGACCATACCCTCGACCATGGCCACCAGAGCGCGGCCGTGGGATTCACCAGCTGTGGTCCATCGCAACACGCGTCCCATCTTCCCATGACGCCCTCGACCAGAGGTAATCGTTACGCCAGGCTGTGCTGGAGCAGGAACGTGTCGACGAAGCGTCCGTGCTTGTAGCCGACTCGCGTAAGACGGCCGGCATCGGTGAAGCCGAAGCGGTGGTGCAGCGCGACCGAAGCCGGATCGCCCGTGTCGGCGATCACCGCGATCACTTCGCGGACGCCCGCCGAGCCGCACGCAACAAGCAGTTCACGCAGCAATTCGGTGCCACAACCCTGTCCGGCGACCGCCGGTGAGACGTACACGGAGTCCTCGACGGTGGACGCGTACGCGGGTCTCGTCTTCCACGGCGCGCAGTAGGCATATCCGGCGAGCGACCCGTCGCGTTCGGTGACGACGAACGGCAGACCGCTCTCGGCGATCGCATCGAAGCGTCGCCGCCACTCAGCCGTGTCGGGTGGATCCAGTTCGAAGGTGGCGACGCTGGTCCTGACGTAGTGCGCGTAGATCTCGGCGATCGCGGCCAGGTCGTCCGGTGTCGCGGTGCGTGTCGGCATGGTCCTGCAACGCTAGGACTAGATGACCACTACGGCGACCGCAGCGACCGTCGCCACGCACATCGACGGTCCGTGCGGCACCGCAATTCTTCCCGTCGCCCCGCCGCCCCGCGCCCGGAAGCCGACGATCCCCCACGCGGCGGTCAGCAGGGGCGCGGCGACCGTCGCGAGCACCCACGCATCGACGCCGAACGCGCCCGTCAGCGCCCCCACCCCGATCGCCAACTTCACGTCGCCAGCACCCATGGCCGAGGGTGCGGTCAGATGCATGACGAGGTAGAGCGCCCCGAGCGCGACCGCTCCGAGCAGCGCTGCCGCCCCGCGCCCGGCAAGCGCCGCGGTGATGAGCACGATGACCGCACCGGGCAGCGTCAATGCGTTCGGTAGTCGCCGCTGCCTGACGTCGTAGACGGTGAGCGCGGCCAGCCACGCGACCGCACACGCCAGACCCACTTCCCCCACGGGACGAGCCTAAAGTCAGCCAAGCGCGGCGATCATCGCCTCTTTCGGCGCGGGCTGACCGGTGAACTGCTCGACTTGTGCGTACGCCTGGTTCAGCAGCATCTGCAGACCGCTGATGACCTCGCCGCCGACCGCCGAGACGGCGCTGGCGAGCGGAGTCGGCCACGGGTAGTAGATCGCGTCGAGCAGGACGGGCGCCGTCGTGACGGTGTCGGCGTACCGTGCGACCACGTCGGCAGGCAGCGTGTTGATCACGACGCCGAGGCCGACCAGCGGAGTGCCGAGCTCGACCCAACGGGCCTTCACCCCGAGCCGGGCCGCGAGCTCTAGGAGCGACGTGGCCTTCTCGCGGCTCCGCGCGACGATCGAAATGTCCTGCACGCCGAGCTCGGCGAGGCCGGCAACGGCAGCCGGGGCGGTACCGCCAGATCCCAGCACCGCGGCTCGACCGGACCCGATCTGCCCCGCTAGCGCTCCGACCACGCCGTCGATGTCGGTGTTGTCCGCACGCCAGCCCGAGGACGCCCTCACGAGGGTGTTGGCGGAACCGAGAACGTCCGCTCTGGTCGTTCGTTCATCGGCGAACCTGAGCGCGGCGAACTTGCCTGGCATCGTGACCGACAGCCCGACCCATTCCGGACCGAATCCGCTCACCAGAGAAGGCAATTCGTCGGCCGTGCACTCGATGCGCTCATAGGTCCAGTCCAGCCCGAGCGCCCGATAGGCCGCCAGGTGCAGTTGCGGCGACCGAGAGTGCGCGACCGGAGAGCCGAGCACAGCCGCACGACGGCTCATCGTGCGCTGTCGAGCACACCGTTGCGTCGGGCAAGCTCGATGTTGGCCAGATGCTGTTGATAGTCGCGGGTGAACAGCGTGGTGCCCTGCATGTCGATGGTGACGAAGTACAGCCAATCACCCTGTTCGGGGGTCTCGGCCGCGGCGACAGCCGGCAGCCCGGGTGAGCAGATCGGCGTCGCCGGAAGCCCTTCGCGCACATAGGTGTTCCACGGTGTGTTCCGGCCGCGGTCGGCATCCGTGGTGGCGACCTCTTGGCGGTCCAGCGAGTAGTTGACCGTGGAGTCGAACTCCAGGCGCCGATGATCGGGTGCCACCAGCCGGTTGTAGATGACCCTGGCCACCTTCGCGAAGTCCTGCGGCTTGGACTCACGCTGGACGAGTGACGCCACCACGAGGATCTGATAGGGCGATAGATTCTCGGCGTTGCCGGCCTCGAGCAGTCCGTTCTGTTCGTACTGCGCGGTACTTGCGGCAATGAGCGTCGCCAGGATGTCCTGGGCGGGCGCCGATGGATCGATGTTCCACGTTCCCGGCGCGATGAGACCTTCGATGCGTCGATGATCGGCACCCAGCGCGGTGACGGGGTCCACCGCCCACGCGGGGACATCGAGGGCCGCCAAGTCGGCGGCACCGGCGGCGTTCTTCAGTTCGTCGGCCTTGACGCCGCACTTCTGCTGGTCGTCGAGGGTGACGCACGTGGCGTCGGCGATCAGGGAGAAGATTCCCTCCGTCACCGCGCCGGTCTTGACTTCGGCGATGTCGTCGAGCTGACGGCCCTCGGGTATGACCAGACGCCCCACCCGATTCTGCGGATCTGCGAGCCTGGTGACGGCGTTCGCGGCGGAGATCTCGGTGCGCACCTTGTAGAACCCCGGCTGGATTGCCGAGATGGCGGAGTTGCCCGCCGCGGCGTCGACGAACGCCTGTGCCGTGGCGACCACGCCGCCGTCCTTCAAGGTTTTGCCGATGGCTGTCGTGGAGTCGCCGTTGCGGACCTGCACGACGATGTCACTGACGCCGTCGCCGTCGTAGTCGCTCGGGGTGCCGAACATCCCGTGCCACATCCGCGAGCCCAGGAATACTGCGCCCACCACGACGACGACGAGCGCGACGACGGACAAGATGGTGATGTGCCGTCGCCTGCGGCGATTGCGGTTGGCGCGGGCTCGCTCCGTACGGCTCATCGTCCGACGCGGTCGTCCGACGGCCTCCGGCTCGGTGCGATCGAGACTCCACTCGTCAGCCATCGCCCGTCCCGCCGTCGTCAGCCAGGGCGACTCGCCGCTGGTCCAGCCAGGTTTGCAGGATGCCGACGGCAGCCGCCTGGTCGATCATTGATTTCTGTCCCTTCGCCCGGACGCCCGCCTCCCGCAGTGACCGTTGCGCGGTCACCGTGGTCAGTCGCTCGTCGGACATGCGCACGGGCACTGGACTGATCCTGGTGGCGAGGGCATCGGCGACCGCGATGGCGTCCAGCGCCGATGGCCCGGTCCGGTCGGCCAGGGTACGTGGCAGGCCCACCACGACCTCGACGACGGCGTACTCCGTGGCGAGTTGCGCAAGTCGACGAATGTGCTTGCCCCCGACCTCTCTACGGTCCCGGGCCACCGTCTCGACCGGAGTTGCCAGGATGCCGTCGGGGTCACTCGTTGCGACGCCGATCCGCACGGTCCCGACGTCGACTCCGAGTCGACGACCGCGGCCAGGATCGTCACTGCCCGGCCGGTCCGGCTGACGGGCCTCGGTCTCGGCCAATCGAGTCAACTCCGGGCAATTTCTGCCAGCAACGCCGAAAGGGCCGTGTCGATGTTCGACGCGCCACTTCCCGAGCCCTGCGCGAGATCGGCCTTTCCGCCACCGCGTCCGTTCACCGCTGCGCCCAACACCTTGACGAGGTCGCTGGCGCTCAGACCGAGGTCCTGGGCGGCGGGGTTGACCGCCACCACGAATGGCACAGTGTCGCCCTCGCCCTCGGCGATCAGGGCGACGACACCGGGCTCCGAACCGAGCTTGCCCTTCACGTCACCGACGAGGCTGCGCAGATCCCCGGCCGAGATGCCCCCGGCCATACGCTGTGCCACGACACGCACCCTACCCACCAGCTCAGCGCCCGCGGCGGCGTTCGCGGCGGCCGCCCGAGCGTTGGACAACCGGGACCGGTCGAGTTCCTTCTCGGCCACCTTGAGCCGTTCAACGAGGTTGGCGACCCTCGCGGGCACCTCCTCGGAGGGCACCTTCAGCGACGACGCCAAGCCGGCCATCAGCGCGCGTTCCTTGGCCAGGTACTTGTACGAGTCGAGTCCGACATAGGCCTCGACGCGACGAACGCCCGAGCCGACGGAGGACTCGCCGAGGATCGTCACCGGCCCGATCTGGGCCGAGTTGTGGACGTGCGTGCCGCCGCACAATTCGAGTGAGAAGGGCCCGCCGATCTCCACCAGCCGGACGTCCTCGGGGTAGGCCTCGCCGAACAGCGCCATCGCGCCCATCGCCTTGGCCTTCTCGAGTTTGGTGTACATCGTGTTCACCGCGTAGTCGGCCTCGACGGCCTCGTTGGTGACTACCTCGATCTGCTGACGTTGGTCGTCGTTGAGCGCACCCTGCCAGTTGAAGTCGAACCTCAGGTATCCGGGCCGGTTCAATGAGCCGGCCTGAACCGCGTTGGGGCCCAGCACCTGTCGGAGCGCGGCGTGCACCATGTGGGTGCCGGAGTGACCCTGGGTGGCTCCGTGGCGCCACTTCGGATCGACGCTCGCGACGATGGTGTCGCCCTCGACGAACTCGCCGGATTCCACGTTGACGCGATGCACGAACAGCGTTTTGGCGATCTTCTGCACGTCGGTGACGGCCGCCCTGGATGTCGCGGACGCGCCGATACCCGCGATGGCCCCTACGTCGGCGATCTGACCGCCGGATTCGGCGTATAGGGGGGTGCGGTCGAGCACCAGTTCGACACGCTCGGCGGACGCTCCACCGGCGGCGGAGCCGCCCAACCCGCCGGAGTGTGCGACGACCGGTACCCGCTTGCCGTCGATGAAGATGCCGAGGATCTTTGCCTCGGAGGATAATTCATCAAAGCCCGTGAACTCGGTGGCACCGGCGTCGACCAACTCCCGATAGACCGACAGGTCGGCGTGGGCATGCTTGCGGGCCACGGCGTCGGCCTTGGCTCGCTGACGCTGCTCGGCCATGAGGCCGCGGAAGCCCTCCTCGTCGACCGTCAGTCCGGTTTCCGCCGCCATCTCCAAGGTGAGTTCGATCGGGAAACCATAAGTGTCGTGCAGCGCGAACGCATCGGTGCCGGACAGCACCGAGACTCCGGATGCCTTGGTGGAGTTGGCTGCATCCTCGAAGAGTCGGGAACCGGACGCCAGTGTGCGGGTGAACGCGGTCTCCTCGGCGACGGCGATGCGGTTGATCCGATCGAAGTCGGTGACGAGTTCGGGGTACGAGGGGCCCATGGCGTCGCGGACACACGTCATCAATTCCCCAACGATGGGCGTGTCGATGCCGAGTAGCTTGGCCGATCGGATGACGCGGCGCAGCAACCTTCGCAGCACATAACCGCGACCGTCGTTACCCGGGCTGACGCCGTCGCCGATGATGATCGCCGCCGTACGGCTGTGGTCGGCGATGATGCGGTAGCGGACATCGTCTGCGTGGTTGCCGACGCCATAACCACGCGGCGAGATGCCTGCGACGAGATCGATCACCGGACGCATGAGGTCCGTCTCGTACACGTTGTCCACGCCCTGCAAAAGGCAGGCCACCCGCTCCACACCCATGCCGGTGTCGATGTTCTGGCGTGGCAGCGGACCGAGAATCTCGAAGTCCGATTTGCCGGTGCCCTCCCCCCGCTCATTCTGCATGAAGACGAGGTTCCAGATCTCGATGTAGCGGTCCTCGTTGGCCTCCGGCCCACCGTCGACGCCGTACTCGGGTCCACGGTCGACGTAGATTTCCGAGGACGGCCCACACGGGCCGGGGATGCCCATCGACCAGTAGTTGTCGGCCATGCCGCGGCGTTGGATGCGCTCCAATGGCAACCCCGCCACTTCCTGCCACAGCGTGATCGCTTCGTCGTCGTCGAGATAGACGGTCGCCCAGAGCGTTTCGGGATCGAATCCGTAGCCGCCCTGGTCCTGGGGGTTGGTCAGCAACGTCCAGGCGAACTCGATGGCGCCCTTCTTGAAGTAGTCGCCAAAGGAGAAGTTGCCCGCCATCTGGAAGAAGGTGTTGTGGCGGGTGGTGATACCGACTTCGTCGATGTCGGGGGTCCGGATGCACTTCTGCACACTGGTCGCACGATCCCAGGGCGGCTTCTGTTGACCGAGGAAGTAGGGCACGAACTGGACCATGCCCGCATTGACGAACAAGAGGTTGGGGTCGTCGAGGATCACCGATGCACTCGGTACCTCGGTGTGGCCCGCGTTCACGAAGTGATCGAGGAAACGCTTCCTGATCTCGTGTGTCTGCACGTGCTGCTGTCCTTCATCGATTCAAGTCACCGGGTGTGGATCTTGGTCTCAAGGTCGTATCGGGAGTGCCGATCTAGACCGCATCACAGTACCGGCCCATCTCGATCACCCCGCACGGGCGCGGTCGAGACGCCGGTCGCGGGTCCAGCGGTACCCGGTCAGCCGCCGATGAAGCTCAGCCGCACGGAACGTCGGGGGTTGTCCCTGTTCAGATCGACGAGGACGACGCTCTGCCACGTACCTAGCAGTGGCTCGCCGGCCTGAACGGGAATGGTCACCGATGGCGCGACGATCCCGGGGAGAACGTGATCGGCGCCGTGCCCCGGCGACCCGTGCGAGTGGCGGTAGCGGTCGTCCCGCGGCAGTAGTCGCTCGAGTGCGTCGATCAGATCGTCGTCGGACCCGGCTCCCGTCTCGAGGATCGCGACACCCGCCGTCGCATGCGGAACGAAGACGCTGCACAACCCGTCGCCTCGCGAGGCGCAGAACGTGCGCACTGCGCCGGAGAGATCCACGGTGCGCCGATGGGAGGTATCCACGTCGATCAGCTCAGTCTTCACATGGGAGAGGGTAGGCCAGGATCAATTCACGCCGACGTTTATTTGGGGGCTGCGCGGGTACATCTGTTCCAGCTCAATGCACCTCGGACCTCGAACGAAAGTGAAAATGCAATGACACCCACGGGCATCATCACCGCGATCCTCATCGGCGTCGTCGTCGGCGTCCTCGGCCGCCTCGTCGTTCCCGGCAAGCAGCCGATCGGCTTTCTGATCACGATCGTGGTCGGCATCGTGTCGGCGTTCATCGGCACGTGGTTGGCCGGCCAGTTTCACATCAAGACTGCTACGCCCGGCATTGACTGGATGGAACTTCTGGTGCAGGTCGTCGTCGCCGCGCTCGGTGTGGCACTAGTGGCCAGCCTGATGGGCCGTCGCCGGACCGGCACCCTGCGCCGCTAGCCAGGTCGGCGGGGCGGGAGGGTATCCCGCCAACGCCGCGATGTGTGTGACCTCCCCAAGGCGTTGCCGTCGGGATGTAAGCGAAGTCGAACATCGTGTGACTCACGACTGTCGAGGACGTTGACACCCCGGCGGCATCGCCGCATTTGACGGTATGCGGCAAAACCCACACCCCGAATTGCGCTAGCGGCTCCTGCGGAGGATGGCCCGCAATTTGTCCAGCCGACCGGCGATGTCCCGCTCGACACCGTGGGTGGTCGGCCGGTAGTAGTCGACGCCTAAAAGCTCGTTTGGCGCATACTGTTGCGGCACAATGCCATCCGGATCATCGTGGGGGTACGAGTAGCCCTGGGCATTCCCGAGCGCAGCCGCCCCGGAATAGTGCCCGTCCCTCAGGTGCGGAGGCACGAGTCCGGCCTTGCCCGCCTTGATGTCGCTCATCGCTGCCGCGAGCGCCGTCGTCACCGCGTTCGACTTCGGCGCGGTCGCGAGATGGACCGTGGCGTGTGCCAGCGTCAGCTGCGCCTCGGGCATGCCTATCAACTGCACGGTCTGCGCGGCTGCCACGGCCGTCTGAAGGGCCGTCGGGTCGGCCATCCCGATGTCCTCACTCGCAAGGATGGTCAGCCTTCGGGCGATGAAGCGGGGGTCCTCCCCTGCGGTCAGCATGCGCGCCAGGTAATGCAGTGCGGCGTCCACGTCGGACCCGCGTACCGACTTGATGAAAGCGCTGACCACGTCGTAGTGCTGATCGCCATCGCGGTCGTAACGCACGGCGGCCTTATCGAGGGACTGCTCGATGACCTCGACCGTTACGTGCTCGCCCGCCTCGGCGGCGACCTCCAACGCCGTCAACGCACGTCGAGCGTCCCCCGCGGCAAGCTGAACCAGGAGTTCTACAGCGCCGGCGTCGACCGAGACCGACCCGCCGAGACCGCGTGAATCCGCGATGGCGCGCTCGACTACCGCCCGCACCGCATCCGCACCGAGCGGCTGCAACTGCAGGATCAGTGATCGGGACAGCAGCGGCGCCACGACGGAGAACGACGGATTCTCGGTGGTCGCGGCCACGAGCAGCACCACACGGTTCTCGACGGCACCCAACAGAGCGTCCTGTTGGGTCTTGGAGAACCGGTGCACCTCGTCGATGAATAGGACCGTCTGTTTCCCACGAACGAGCGCAACGCGTGCCTGTTCCAAGACCGCGCGGACGTCCTTCACTCCCGCTGACAACGCCGAGAGCGCTTCGAATCGGCGTCCCGTTGCCTGGGAGATCAGCGACGCGAGCGTGGTCTTCCCGGTGCCGGGTGGTCCGTAGAGGATGACCGACGCCGCACCGGACCCGTCGACGAGGCGCCGAAGTGGCGAACCGTCGCGCAGGAGGTGGTCCTGACCCACTACCTCGTCGAGGCCGGCAGGGCGCATTCGCACGGCGAGCGGTGATGACGGCCCGCCACCGGGAATGCCCTCACCGTCGCCCGGTTCGGGAGCCACGTCGAATAGACCATCGGCCACGGGACAGGCTTACCACGTCATTCGCGAAGCGTGCGTCCGCCCGAATCGGGAACCTTGCCCATCAGGATCAGGATCCCGTCGACGAACGGCCAGATGGCACCGATTCCGCAGGTCAGCAGACTCACGGCGAGTTGCGCGACGCCAATGCCGGTGTAGCCGAGGTAAAAGCGACCGATGCCGAAGGTACCGAGGAAGATTTGCAGTAGGCCCGCGACGATCTTGCTCTTGTCGGAGAGCGGCCTACCGTACGCGTCCACCCCGAATCCCCCACCCGAATACTGCGGCGGATAACCGTACGGCGGGGGCGCCCCGTATTGCCCCGGAGGCGGAGGCGGCGGCGGCGGCGGCCAACCGTACGCATCGACCGGCGGCGGCAACGACGGATCGGAGCCGTACGGCGGCGGGTATGACCCGGGAGGCGGGTACGACGGATCCGAACCGTAGGGCGGCGGAGGCACTGACATGCCACGGATGATGTCGCATTCGCATGCCCGCGTCCACCATTCGGCCCGCGATTTGTGCACGCGCGCCCGCGCCCAGTGCGGGTTTGTGTGCCCAAATCACGGGTTGCCGGCTGCCCGTTGGCGTCTGTCAGGAAGTGGTGGTGACGAAGTCGATGAGTTCCTCGACGCGTCCGATGAGCTCAGGCTCGAGGTCGTTCCAGTCGCGCACTGTGCCTCGGATACGTCGCCACGCGGCAGCGATGTCGGCCTGGTCGACGTGCGGCCAATTGAACGCGGCGCAGATACCGTGCTTCCACTCGACGTGGCGTGGAATCACCGGCCACTTCTTCACGCCGAGACGCGCAGGCTTCACCGCTTGCCATACGTCGACGTAGGGGTGGCCCACCACCAGCGTGTGCTCCCCGCCGGGACCACGCCTCACCTCCTCGGCGATACGGGCTTCCTTGGACCCGTCGACGAGATGGTCGACCAGAACGCCGAGCCGCCGACCCGGGCCCGGACCGAAGTCGCGCACGATGGCGGCCAGATCGTCAATGCCACCCAGGTATTCGACGACGACACCCTCTACGCGGAGGTCGGCACCCCACACCTGCTCGACGAGTTCCGCGTCGTGCCGTCCCTCGACGTAGATGCGGCTCGCCAGCGCTGTCCGCGCGCGGACTCCCGCCACGGCCACCGAGCCCGACGCCGTTCGCGCCGGAGCCGCCGCCGCCTTCGGCTTGGGCGCGGTGAGGATCACGGGCTTTCCGTCGACCAGATAGCCGGGGCCAACGGGGAACGGACGGCGGTGCCCGTCGAAGTCCTCGAGTTCCACGCGGCCATACTCGACGCGCACGATCGAGCCGACGTATCCGGTCTGCACGTCCTCGACGACGAGACCCACGTCGGCCGCCATCTCGATGGACCGCACGCGCTTGGGGGCGTGAGGGTTTCGAGCCAGAACGTCGGAACCGTAGAGATCTTTCACGCTTGCGAGCCTAGGAACTGCCGCCGCATTGGGTCAGCCGCCGCGCCGGTTCCGTGACCGATCGGTGACCGCCGAGATCGTTAGGCCAGCTTGGTCTCGATGTCGTAGAGCACCGCGGAACCGTCGACTTTGGTGATCTTCAAGTGTGCGACGTAGTCACCGTCGGGCCCCGTGAAGGTGCAATCGAACTCGACGCCCACCTTTGCGTCGGTCCCCGAGGGGCACTTCACGTCATTCGGCGTGAACTTGGTGTTCTTGGCGACGAAGTCGGTGACCGACTTCTGCGCGTTGTCGGCGTCGATGACCTTCCCGCACCCACCAAGGCCGAGAACGGCGACACCGACGAATAGGGCGGCGCCGATCCGGCCACCGTGGGTACGAATCATGGGCGTGATGCTGCTCCAAGGTCACCTACAGGTCAAGCACAGACACGGGCTTGCCTTGGCGCCCCAGTGGTGAGAACCCGTCGGTCTGCTCGGTCAAGCCACACGACTTCGCCGCCGTGGTCACGGAAGTGCCTGGCTGGCAGGCACGTCCGCTGATCGTCACGACGGCTAGCTGTGATGCCCAGGGACGTTGTCCTGTTTTGTATCGGTGAGCCTGTGTGACAGGGAAGGCCTCCGGTTGTGAAGTGGAGCTGTCTAGGAACCGCTTCGCCAACCAGGAGGCCTTCGTGTCCCACGCTAATGCTGCTTTGACCCCACGCGCACGTTTGAGGCTCGCGGAGCTCGTCGTCGAGAAGGGCTGGACCTACGCCGCAGCGGCCAAGATGTTCATGGTCTCCTCGCGGACGGCCAAGAAATGGGCGGACCGCTTCCGCACCGAAGGTGCAGCCGGGATGGTCGACCGCAGCTCACNTGTGATGCCCAGGGACGTTGTCCTGTTTTGTATCGGTGAGCCTGTGTGACAGGGAAGGCCTCCGGTTGTGAAGTGGAGCTGTCTAGGAACCGCTTCGCCAACCAGGAGGCCTTCGTGTCCCACGCTAATGCTGCTTTGACCCCACGCGCACGTTTGAGGCTCGCGGAGCTCGTCGTCGAGAAGGGCTGGACCTACGCCGCAGCGGCCAAGATGTTCATGGTCTCCTCGCGGACGGCCAAGAAATGGGCGGACCGCTTCCGCACCGAAGGTGCAGCCGGGATGGTCGACCGCAGCTCACGTCCGCACCACAGCCCCAACAAGACCAGCCAGCAGGTGATGCGGCGGATCGTCGACGTGCGGTGGCGCAAGCGGCTGGGGCCGGTACAGATCGCCGGCCAACTCGGCATGGCGGCCTCCACGGTGCACGCCGTGCTGACCCGGTGCCGGCTCAACCGGCTGTCCTATATCGACCGGGTCACCGGTGAACCCTTGCGGCGCTACGAGCATGACCATCCCGGCTCGCTCATCCACGTCGACGTCACCAAGTTCGCCAACATCCCCGACGGCGGTGGGCACAAGTTTCTGACCTACCAACAGAGCAAGCTCAACGCCCGTGAGACCGCTCGACGTACCGGTGAACGCGGCAAGGGCTATCACCCTAGAATCGGAATTGCGTTCCTGCACACGGTGATTGACGATAATTCCCGCGTCGCCTACGCCGAAATCTGTACCGATGAGAAGGCAGCCACCGCGATTGGTGTGCTGCGGCGTGCGGTGGCGTGGTTCGCCGAGCGCGGCGTCACCGTCGAGCGGGTCCTGTCTGACAACGGCTCCGCCTACCGGTCCTACGCCTGGCGCGATGCCTGCGCCGAGCTGAACATCACCCCGAAGCGGACCCGCCCATACCGGCCTCAGACCAACGGCAAGATCGAGCGATTCCACCGCACCCTAGGTGACGGCTGGGCCTACGCCCGGTTCTACGACTCCACCGAACAACGCAACACCGCCCTGCCCGGCTGGCTGCACTTCTACAATTTCCACCGAGCCCACTCCGCCATCGGAGGCCGCCCACCGGTCACCCGACTGACCAACCTCCCTGGGCATCACANCGGGTCCTGTCTGACAACGGCTCCGCCTACCGGTCCTACGCCTGGCGCGATGCCTGCGCCGAGCTGAACATCACCCCGAAGCGGACCCGCCCATACCGGCCTCAGACCAACGGCAAGATCGAGCGATTCCACCGCACCCTAGGTGACGGCTGGGCCTACGCCCGGTTCTACGACTCCACCGAACAACGCAACACCGCCCTGCCCGGCTGGCTGCACTTCTACAATTTCCACCGAGCCCACTCCGCCATCGGAGGCCGCCCACCGGTCACCCGACTGACCAACCTCCCTGGGCATCACAACTAGTCTTCCTCACCCGTGGCTTTCTGCCGGACACCCATGACGTCGTCGCGCTTGACGCCTTCCCCGTCCTCGAACTCACCGAACTTCGGCTTGCCGTCGTCATCGACCCATTCGGACACGGCCTGCCCGGACACCGTGTTGCTGGTGCCAGGCAGTCCGATCGTCGGACGATCGTCCTGGTAGGCCTTGGCCATCTCCTTGGCCTTCTCGCGGTGCTCGTCGGTGACCTCGGGCTTCGGGATGGTGTTGTCGTCCGCCTCATCGACTTCGGGCTTCTCAGCGCCCTCAGTCTCCGCCAGGGTGTCGTGCTCATTATTTCCCATGCCCCAAGGCTGCCCGGAAGTGTGACCCACCAAACAAATTGAGAGCTAGACGGAGACGGCTCGCAACGCCACGGGCAGGCTCGGCAGGAAGTGCCGTCTTGCAAAAGTCCGCAGTTCATCGGGTGTATTCAGGGGCTCCGCGCTGGGCAGTAGGAGCACCATCGCCGCGTAGCGCAGGATCGTGTCGGCCAGGTCGTTGACGGCGGCGACTCCGATTTGGTCGGCGAAGCCGTCGGGGAAGATGACCCGCAGCGCCTCGGCCATC
Organism: Mycolicibacterium hodleri; assembly: GCF_006439015.1. Taxonomy (GTDB): domain Bacteria; phylum Actinomycetota; class Actinomycetes; order Mycobacteriales; family Mycobacteriaceae; genus Mycobacterium; species Mycobacterium hodleri_A. The sequence continues at coordinate 151,400 of NZ_RCZG01000012.1, forward strand.
CGCTCGATCGCGGCGCCGTGGTGATGTCGGGCCATTTCCAGTACGAGCGCCGGCTCGTCGGTGATCATCCGATCGAGCACGCGATGCCTACGGAACATCAGAATCGACTGGGTGAACGCCTCGACGTAATAGTCCGCCGGCTTGACGGCGTTCTTCAGCTCCGCGGCGATGTCGGCGAACAGGACGACGTTCTCGCGTTCGATGACTGCCGCCACCAACTCGTCGCGGTTGGCGAACCGTCGATAGATGGTCGTACGGCTCACCCCCGCCCGCCGGGCGACGTCGTCGAGGGCCACCCGCTGGAAGCCGTGCCGTTCGAATTCGACCAGTGCCGCATCGAGGATGGCCTGAGTGGCCGAATCGATTCCGGGGCGCCCCTGGCCCGCCTCAGCCGCGGGCATAGCCGTCCTGCGCGAAACCGTTGTAGCGCAGGCGCATCGGCAGCCGATCCCACGCCCAGTTCACCGCACGCGTGCGCCACACCGCCGCGAACGCCTGATAGGCCCTTTCCCGGCGCTCGCTCCACGGCAACCCGAGCAGATCGCGGGCCCGCGGCGGCATTCCGCCGGTGGTGATGAACGCGGCGATGGGATTGAACAAGGGGGACAACAGCTTCCACGTCAGTGGGGACAGACCCTTCGGTTGCGGGAAGCCCTTGGTGACGTAGCCGACGCCGTACTGCGCAGTGGGGTGCGCGACGACGATGTCGTCCATCATTCGGTCCCAATACCGTTGAAAGTCGGCATATTCGGCGGGCATCGGACGGTCGCTGACCCCGTAGCGGCGGTACCAGGTCTTGGATTCGGCGTAGATCCGTTCCTTCTCGTCCCGGGTCAGTCGCTTGACGAACGTGTCCGCGAAGTACAGCACCTGCTCGACGAAAGTGGCGTGTGCCCAGAAGTACGTGTCGGGATCGAGGGCGTGGTACCTATTGCCGTCCGGCATGTCGCCCTTGATGTCCCGATGAAAGTCCCGCACCCGGGTGCCCTCCCCCGAGTCCGCCGCGCCGTACACCGTCATCATGATCGGCGGGATCGACCGCTTGACCCGCGCCGCCGTGTCCGAGAAGAACACCGAGTGGTCGAGCACGCCCTGCCCGAGTTCGGCGAGCATGTTCTGCAACACGGCGGGCCGGGGTCCGATCAGGTACATGCGATTGTCGCCGAAGTACTTCCACACCAGCGATTCGGGGCCGAGGGGAAGGGCGTCGGCGCGTCGAGAATTCTCGGCCAGTTCGGTCATGTGAAACAGTGTTACAGATTTTGCATGTTGTACCAACCGGGATGTGAGCGGGCTCATCCCCGCTCGGCACGTCGCAGTCTGGCGACCCCGAGCACCGCCAGCACGCCGGCGACGGTCGCCAAGAACACAGCCATCACGATCAGCGAAGGGTCGTACGTCACGGTCGCCATCGAGGGTTCCGAGGGAATGACGGGCGCGGCCACACCGACGGATCGGGCCGCCAGCCAGCACAGCACGCACCCGGCCGCCGCGAGGACTGCGAGCACGATTTCGACGGTGGCGCGGGTCCTCACGACGCAGGCTCGTTGACGACGGAGGTCAGCGCGATCCGCAGTTGACGGTGCTTGCGCGCCCAGGCCTGCGCCCGCCGGTCACTGGAGAGCTTCAGCCCGATGCCGGTACGGCCGCGGGGTACCCCAGTCAACTCACCCAGCGCCCGGTAGGACTGCCACACGGGCACTTCAGCACCATCGGCCACCGGGTAGATCCTCGCGATCTCGGAGATGCGGATGGTCTCGGCGCCCTGCCGCAGGTATTCCCGCGTCAACTCCACCGAGGTGTGGATGCGGGCGGCCTTGACCTGAAGAGAAAGGAATCCGGTGACGAGCACGAGGAACACGGCGGGCAGAAGGGGCTGCCACCCGTAACCGGATGACAGCTGGATCAGCAGCATCGTCGTCGCCGACACCGGACCGGCGAGGAGCCACCACCACGTGGCACCCGGCTCCCGAAACAACACCGTCGCATCGTCCGGCTGCGGTTCGGTCATGCGATCGCCTGACTGTCGAACCACCGCTGCGTGCTGGCGCGCCGGATCAGCGCCGACCCCGTGATCAGCAGGATCATGATGAGCCCGACGATGGCGATGCCGAGGACGGAAGCGCCGAAGAGGAGCAGCAGCGCGAGTAGCACGATCGACGCCATGGCCAAACCGACCCCCGCGTTGGCGAAGCGTCTCTTGCCCTTGCGTGCCCACCCCGCGAGGAAGCCCTGCGCCAGCCCCACGCCCACCAGCAGCACCCCGGCCAACTGGACGAAGAGCGGCGTCCCAGGAGTTCGCTGTGTTGCCAACAGCAGGCCGAAGGCAGTGATGAGGACAGCGGCAATCACCCAGCACCAGAAGGCGGCGGTGACTGCGCGGGGCCGACTGGCGGGCGTTGGAGAGTCCGGCATGGTCGGGCCAGCCTATCGTCCTGCTCAGCGGGTGAAGAAGGCGTGGGCATCCTTGCGGTGCAGCAGATAGACGCCGCCGGCGATGCACACCGACCCGAAGATCGCGGTCGCCGCATAGGCGAAGGCCGCCACCGTGGGGCGGTCGACGCCGAACAGATTCGTCATCGCGTACACGATCGTCGCGGCGCCGCCGCCGGTGAGCAGCGTGCGCACCCAGCGGTAGCCCTGGCGCATCAAGAGGAGAAACGTCACCACGACGGACGCGACCACGAAGAGGAAGATTCCGGAGACCCCGTAGACCAGTGTGGCGGGGCCGCCCGTGACGCGACTGGGAAGTGCCACGAGGTCGACGACGTAGCCGATCACCATCATCGGAAGCGCGACGAACCACAGCCAGAAGCCGGTGTCGACGTCCTCGGGGCGGGTCTGCGGCCCGGCCTTGGAAGAGGGGCCAGCGGGCGGGCCCTCGTGGTACTCCGTCACGCCAGCCAGCCGGCGACGTCAGCCGCCCAGTAGGAGAGCACGATGTCGGCACCGGCCCGCCGGATACCGGTCAGCGTCTCGAGCGCGACGGTCCGCAGATCGATCCAGCCGTTGGCTGCGGCGGCACTGATCATCGAGTACTCGCCCGAAACCTGATATGCCGCAACGGGTATCGGCGATATCTCGGCGGCGGCACGAACCACGTCGAGGTAGGCCATCGCCGGCTTGACCATTATGATGTCGGCACCCTCGTCGATGTCGAGCTCGACCTCGTGCAGGGCCTCCCTGGCATTGCCCGGGTTCTGCTGATACGTCCGACGGTCACCATCGAGACTCGAGCTGACGGCTTCGCGGAACGGACCGTAGAAGCCGGAGGCGAACTTCGCCGCATATGCCAGGATCACCACGTCGGCGTGCCCCGCCGCGTCGAGGCCGTCCCTGATCGCTGCGACCTGACCGTCCATCATGCCGCTGGGACCCACCACGTGCGCGCCTGAGTTCGCCTGTGCGACGGCAAGTTCGACATAGCGTGAATTGGTCGCGTCGTTGTCCACCCGACCCTTCGCGTCCAGAACGCCGCAGTGCCCGTGGTCGGTGAACTCGTCGAGGCACGTGTCGGCCATCAGCACGGTGTCGTCACCGAGATCGGACGATAGGTCACGCAAGGCGACGTTCAGGATGCCGTCCTCGGCGACCCCGACCGAACCCTCCGCGTCCTTGTCCTCGTCGCGCGGAACCCCGAACAACATCAGCCCACCCACCCCCGCGGCAACGGCCTCGGCGGCCGCCTTGCGCAGCGAATCACGGCTGTGCTGAACGACTCCCGGCATGGAATCGATGGGTCGCGACTCCGACAGACCGTCGGCGACGAACATCGGCAGTACCAGATGCCTCGGCTCCAGCGATGTCTGGGCGACCAGACGGCGCAAAGCCGGTGTCGACCGTAGCCGGCGTGGTCGGTGACGGGGGAATGCCATGCGGGCTTCCGCTACCTCCGGCGGCTCTTCTTGCGCGGCGGCGGCAGTGCGCCCTCGGCGCGCAGTCGAGCAGCGTGTTCGGCCAGCGCCTCCACCAAGGGACCCACGGCAGCGGTCTCCGGCTGCACGTCGACCCGAAGCCCGAATTCGGCTGCGGTCTCGGCAGTCTTGGGCCCGATGCACGCCACGATGGTCCGCGCATGCGGCTTGCCCGCGATTCCGACCAGGTTGCGCACGGTCGAGCTCGACGTAAAGCACACGGCGTCGAAACCGCCGGTCTTGATCATCTCGCGGGTCTGCGCCGGTGGCGGTGCCGCACGCACGGTGCGGTACGCCGTGACGTCCTCGATCTCCCAGCCACGCATCCGCAATCCCTCGGCCAGCGTCTCGGTCGCGATGTCCGCGCGAGGCAGCAGCACCCGGTTCACCGGATCGAAGATGTCGTCATACGGCGGGAACTCATCAAGCAAGCCCAAAGACGACTGCTCGCCAGACGGCACCAGCTCGGGGTTGATGCCGAACGCGCGCACCCGGTCCGCCGTCGCCTGGCCGACGCAGGCGATCTTCACACCGGAGAACGCACGTGCGTCGAGGCCGAACTCGTTGAACTTCTCCCACACGGCCCGGACGGCGTTGGTGGAGGTGAAGACGACCCACTGGAAGCGACCGTCGACGAGACCCTTCACCGCGCGCTCCATCTGAGCGGGGCTGCGGGGCGGCTCGACGGCGATGGTCGGGACCTCGATCGGCAGGGCCCCATGACCGACCAGCCGGTCGCTCATCTCGCCAGCCTGATCCTTGGTGCGTGGCACCAGCACGGTCCAGCCGTACAGCGCCCGGCTCTCCCACCAGTTCAGCTTGGCGCGGTTGGAGACGGTCTTGCCGATGGTCACGACCAGCGGCCCGACGAGCGGTCCGGCAGCCAGTCCGTCGGTGCCGGATGCGGCCAACGTCGCCTTGTCGAGCAGACCCGCCAGCGTCGATTCCACCGAACGCTGCTGGCAAGTCGTGCCATTCGCCGTGACGACACACGGCGTCGACTCGGTCAACCCGTACTCGATCAGGGTGCGGGCCGCATCGGGAAGATGAGTTGCCGTGGCGTGCAGGATCAATGGGCCTGGTGCCGCCGCAAGAGCGGCCCAGTCCACGTCACCGCGGACGTCGGCGATGGTGTGCGACGAGCCGAGCGGCAGACCGGCGTACGTCGGCACCGCGGTTCCGGGAGCAAGCCCGGGCACGATCTCGAAGTGCGCCTGCGTACGCGCCAGCGCGCTCACCTCGGTGATGACCGAATCTACCGATAGCGGATCACCCGCCACCAGACGCACGACGTCGAACCCGTTGCGCGCCTCGTGGACCAGCAATTTGGCCACTTCGTTCGGATCACCCAGTGCGGGCCGGACATCGGCACCGCCGGGCAGTGTGGTTGCAGCCTCCGACGTCTCCGTCGGTGCCGCATCGTCGTGTTGTGGCACTGCCTCCGCAGGACCCGACGTCGGAGGCAGCTCGCAGCCGACTATGGCGAGCACCGCCTCGGGTACGTCAGGGTCCGTGAAGACCAGTGCTGCGTTGGCCAGAACCGTGCGCGCTCTCGTCGTCAGCAGGCCCGGATCACCGGGGCCTGAACCGACGAACGTAATGCGGCCGGGCTTCAGCTTGCGCCCTCGGGTCGTCATCCTTCACTCCCGCTCTGTCGTCAGCTGATCCAACAACTCCCGCGCTCCCAGATCGAACAGCTCCGCCGCGACCGAGAGGCCAAGCTCTCGGGCCCGCTCGGGAGTACCGATACCGGACGCACGGATCACGTCGGATCCGTCCAGTGTCGCCACGCAGCCGCGCAGCGACACCTCCTCGAAGATGTTGCCCTCCTCGTCGATGGACTCGACCACTTCCGCGATCGCACCCACCGGCGCGGAACACCCCGCCTCGAGTTCGGCGAGCAGGACTCGCTCCGCGGTAACTGCGACGCGCGTGTCGGAATGATCCATCTCCGCCAACAGCGCAACGAGCTCGGTATCGCCCGCGCGACACTCCACCGCGAGCGCACCTTGGGCCGGCGCTGGCAACATCTGCACCGGCTCCAGAGTCTCGGTGACGTCATCTTGCCGACCGATGCGGACCAGTCCCGCCCGGGCGACGACGACGCCGTCGAAATCACCGTTGCTTACCCTGTTCAACCTGGTGTCTAGGTTGCCTCTTAGGGGGCGAATTTCCAAACCGAGACCCAGTGCTCTAAGCTGCGCCGCCCGCCGCGGGCTCGACGTGCCGATCACCGATCCGGCCGGCAACTCCCCCAGCACCAGTCCATCGCGGGCCACCAAGGCGTCCCTGGCGTCCTCGCGGGGCGGGATGGCCGCGATGACGAACCTGTCGTCGACGGCGGTCGGCAAATCCTTGTACGAGTGGACCGCCATGTCGACGCTGCCGTCGGCGATCGCATCGCGCAGGGCCGCGGTGAACACCCCAATGCCAATGTCGGCGATCGGTTCACTCGAGCGGTCGCCCGCCGTGGAGACGATGACGAGTTCGGCGGCATGTCCCTTGGAGACCAGGGCGTCGCGGATGATCCCGGCTTGGGTGGTTGCCAGCAGGCTGCCCCTCGTGCCGATCCGGATGGCCGTATCGCGCGTATGTGCCAAGGTGACTACTCGGCCTCGCCCAGATCCGACCGCGAGTCGACCGCCGCGAAATCTGTTGTAAGAATTGGTAATTCGCCACCGGCGACTGCATCGACGGCCTGCGGATCGAGCTCGAAGAGTTCGCGCAGCGCCTCGGCATAACTGTCCCCGCCCGGGGCGCTGGCCAGTTGCTTGACGCGGACGGTCGGGGCGTGCAGAAGCTTGTCGACGACCCTGCGCACCGTGCGCGCGACCTCGTCGCGATGCGCGGATTCGAGCTCCGGCAGCCGGTTGTCCAGACGCAGCAGTTCGGCCTCGACGACGTCGGCAGCCCGCTGGCGAAGCGCCGTGACGGTGGGCGTGACCTCTGCCATCCGTTGCCCGGCAAGGTAGTTGGCAACCTCCGTGGCAACGATCGAGCGGGCTTCCTCGGCGTCCGAGGCGGCGGCCCGCGCCGCAGGTTCGCGCTGGATGCGCTCCATGTCGACGACGTACACGCCGGGCAGACCGGCGACGGCCGGATCCACGTCACGGGGCATGCCGAGGTCACAGATGACCAACTGCTTGGGCTCCTGGCCATGCGCAAGGCCGCGGTGCACGTCGGCCAATGAGACGACGGGTCGGACGGCGCCGGTACAACACACGACCACGTCGGCATCGGCGAGGACGGGCTGAATGTGATCGAACGGGAAGGCGTGCGCATCGACGCCCTGGACCCGCAGGTTCTCGACGAGCCGCTCCGCGCGCGGGAGCGAGCGGTTCACGACGTGGACCCGGCCGATGCCCGCGCGCACCAGGTGTGCGGCCGCAAGGGATCCCATCGACCCTGCGCCGACCACCGCAGCGGAGCGACCCGCCAAGCCGTGAAACTTCCCCGAGTCGCTGCGCTCCTGCCCACCGGACAGCTTCTTGTCGGCCATGTCCAATGCCACCGACACCACCGAGGCGCCCGCAGCGTCGATACCCGTCTCGGAGTGCACGCGCTTGCCGACCTGCAGCGCGCGCTGGGCCAGCTCGTGCAGAGTGCGCCCCACGGTCTGGTGGGCCTCTGCGGAGGCGTACGAGCGGCGTACCTGGCCGAGAACCTGCTGTTCGCCGATCACCGCGGAATCCAGACCACTGGTGACGGCGAAGAGGTGCTCGACGGCAGCCTCCGCGTACCGGACGTAGGCGTACTTGGTGAGGTCGCCGAGCGACATGCCGGAGTGTTCGGACAGCACCTGCCCGATAACGGAGAGCCCGCCGTGGAAAGCCTCGACCACCGCGTAGATCTCGACTCGGTTGCACGTGGACAGAACCATGGCCTCGGTGACGAGGGAGGACTGCAACACCTGTTCGACGATCTTGGCTTGATCGGACTCGTCGGTGCTGAGTTGTTCCAGCACGGACACCGGGGCGCTGCGATGCGAAACCCCGAAGAGAAGAACACTCATGGCCTCGTCACCACGTGATCGAAGATAGTCGTCTACCAGCCCGCCAACCAAATTAGCGGTGAGGATCACTCCCGCCCGCCGGGTCATTCCCCCCAGTCGCTACGCTCCCGCCCGCCGGGTCATTCCCCCAGTCGCTACGCTCCCGCCCGCCGGGTCATTCCCCCCAGTCGCTACGCTCCCGCCCGCCGGGTCATTCCCCCCAGTCGCTACGCTCCCGCCCGCCGGGTCCCGAGATCCTCCCTCAGCCGTGGCTCGTCCACTTCCCAGTAACTGTGTTGGACACCGTCGAGCAGCACGACGGGCAGCAGATCCCCGTACTCCGCCCGCAGCGAAGGATCTCCTGCCGCGGCGGCGGCATCCACATCGGTGCAGAGGAGTTCGAACCCGAATTCGTCAGCGAGGCCGGCGAGCAGGGCGCCCGCCTTCTCGCACAACGTGCACCCGGCCCGCGTCATCAGGACTACACGATGGCTCACGCCTCCCAGTATCCCGTGCCGCTACTGTTGAAGAGTGTCCGAATCAGGGGCTGACGCCGATCTCGAGGCCGGTCCCGGGATCGGCGAAGAAGCCGACGCCGTCGATCACATCGTGCGCGACGAGGCATCCGATACCGAAACGCCGCCGCCCGACCTGACCGCCGCAGCGTTCTTCGATGTCGACAACACTTTGGTGCAGGGATCTTCGCTGGTTCACTTCGCCCGCGGACTCGCGGCGCGGAAGTACTTCACATACGGCGACCTTGCCCGATTCGGCTACGCGCAGGCCAAGTTTCAGCTGACCGGCAAGGAGAACAGCGACGATGTCGCCGCCGGACGCACCAAGGCCCTCGCGTTCATCGAGGGCAGGCCGACGTCCGAGCTGACCGAGGTCGGCGAGGAGATCTACGACGACATCATTGCCGACAAGATCTGGCAGGGCACGCGCGCGCTCGCCGAGATGCATCTCGACGCCGGGCAACAGGTGTGGCTCGTCACTGCAACGCCCTACGAGCTGGCCGCGACCATCGCGCGCAAACTCGGCCTGACGGGCGCCCTGGGAACGGTTGCCGAATCCGTCGACGGCGTGTTCACCGGTCGGCTGGTCGGTGAGATCCTGCACGGCGCGGGCAAGGCACACGCCGTCCGGTCACTGGCCATCCGCGAAGGTCTCAACCTGCGGCGCTGCACCGCATACTCCGACAGCATCAACGACGTCCCGATGCTGTCGCTGGTGGGCACCCCGGTCGCCATCAACCCCGACGCGGCGCTGCGCGACCTCGCCCGTAAACGGGGATGGGAGATCCGTGACTTCCGCACCGCCCGCAAGGCCGCTCGCATCGGGGTGCCGTCGGCGCTGGCGCTCGGGGCGGCAGGCGGCGCCCTGGCCGCAGTCGTTTCCCGTCGCGGGAATGGCAGCTGAGCGCTCGCTGATAGGCTCGGCGCCGCCGGACTCAGAGGCACCGAACGGGGAGCACAACCGTAAATGACCATCGCCGAAGACATCATCGGAACCCATTACAGGTATCCGGATTACTTCTTGGTGGACCGCGAGAAGGTGCGCGAGTTCGCGCGCTCCGTCAAGGACGAGCACCCCGCGCACTACGAGGAAGCCGCCGCCGCCGAGTGCGGGCAGGGTGCGCTGATCGCGTCGTTGACGTTCGTCGCCGTGGCCGGGCGAAGAGTGCAGGCCGAGATCTTCAATCAGTTCGACGTCCCGATCAACATGGAGCGCGTGCTGCACCGCGACCAGAAACTGGTTTTTCACCGTCCGATCGTGGTCGGGGACAAGTTGTGGTTCGACTCCTACCTCGACTCGGTAATCGAGTCGCACGGCGCCGTCATCACCGAAATCCGCGGCGAGGTCACCGATGACGACGGCCAGCCCGTCTTGACGAGCACGGTCACGCTATTCGGCGAATCGACCAGCTCGGAGCAGCACGCCGAAGTGACGGCTCAGATCGCAGCCGGACGCGATGCGGCGATGAAGAGGATGATTGCCGGGCAAAACTCGGCGGCCACGCCGTAGCTATCCGAGGAACGGGTTCCGTCGGTTCGCGAGCAACTGGTACAGGGTCTGCTGGATGGTCTCGCGTACCTGGTCGGTCAACTCGAAGGTGACCATCGGATCGTCGGCCGCCGACTCGTCGTAGTCCTCGGTGGAGATGGGTTCGCCGAACTGGATGTGCCACTTCGACGGCAGCGGCACCAGCCCAAGGGGTCCGGCCAACGGGAACAGAGGCGTCACCGGGAAGTACGGAAGGCCGAGCAGCCGGGCCAGCAGCTTGACGTCGGTGATCATCGGATAGATCTCTTCGGACCCGACGATCGAGCACGGCACGATGGGTGCGCCGGCCCGAAGTGCGGCCGAGACGAAGCCGCCGCGACCGAAACGCTGCAGTTTGTAGCGGTCCCGGAAGTTCTTGCCCAGCCCCTTGTAGCCCTCCGGGAACACTGCGGTGAGCTCGCCGGCGGCAAGCAGCCGATGGGCGTCGGAAGTGCAGGCCATCGTGTGCCCCGCCTTGCGCGCGGCCTGCCCCATCATGGGCATGTCGAATACCATGTCGGCGGCCAGCAGGCGCAGATCGCGGTTCGATGGGTGGTTGTCGTGCACCGCCACGGACGCCATGAGGCCGTCGAGCGGAAGGACACCCGCATGATTGGCGACGACGAGTGCCGGGCCCGTCTCCGGCAGGTTTTCGATGCCGCCAACCTCGACCCGGAACCAGTTGCGGAACAGCCCTCGCAGCAACGGCAGAAAGATTGCTTCGTTGAGGTGCTTGTCGAAGCCGAACTCGTCGACGGTGTATTGGCCAGACATCCGCTTGTGAACGAACTCGGCGACTGCCGCGATGCGCTGCGCAAGTGCGTTGGGTCCCTCGTCGACGACGGCTGCGCCTGCAGCCCCGCCGCGACGGTCATCGATCTCCCGTACGACGGCGGCGATCTGTTCGGCGGACGCACGGGCGCCAGGATCATCGAGCAGCGACGGATGACGACGTGCACCATCAGCACGTGCCGCTGCCCTCCGCTGAGCCGACGCACGACTCGAATTTGAGTGCAGCGGAATAACTTTAGCCTTGGATTCGCCCGCCACTTCGCTACCTTCTCCCCGCCCCGTAAATAAGACTAGCGCCCCCAGCGCTGCGCCGCTGAAATGGCGCGGCTCTCGATAGAGCGTACCCATCGCGGATCGACGATCGGCGTCAATCCGCGGCCACGCACGTAATCGTCAAAAGCCTCCGCCGTCGTCCATTTCGGGCAGTAGCCTAAATCCTTGCGCATCCTGGCGGTATCCATCACGCGGCCGTAGCTGACGTAGTTGAGCTGCTCGCGGTCGACCTCTGTGTGACGGGTGGCGCGGACCAGCGAATCAACGGCAGACAATGCCGAGCGGGGCACCGGCAGGGGCACTCGACCGGATCGCCGAATCGCCTGCGACATCATGATGATGCCCGCGGCGCCCACGTTGAACGTGCCCGAGCGGCCCGCCATGGTGGCGCGCTCGAGCACCCCGAGCGCATCCAGTTCGTGCAGCAGTTGCAGACGCGCATCGTGGCCCAGCACCGACGGCACCACCGGCCCGGCGAGATACCGCGAGAGCGCAGTATCCATGGCTGGCCCGATCATGTTGGCCAGCCTCAGAATCGTCACTGCGATGTCCGGGCGCCGACGCGCCAGACCACGGGCGTAGCCCTCGATGTCGATGCTGTCCTGCGCGAAGCCCTCGCCAGGAGGCCGGCGCGAACTGCCGTCCTCGGTGAACAACACCGGGTCGCGCGGACTCGAGCCGTACACCTCGGAGGTGGACTTGAGGATCACCCGACGCACCGACGGTGCCTTCTGACAGGCCGCGAACAGCTGCATCGCGCCCATGACGTTCAGTTCCTTGAGCGCCGCTCGTCCGCCGGCACCCGGCACATATGAGGCGGCCGCAGCGTGCACGACGGTGTCGACATCCCCGTTGCGGATCACCTTGGCGATGAAGGGATTTCGAATGTCGGCACGCACGAACTCGGCACGGCCCATCCGCCGCAACAAATCCTTGCTCGGCGCGACCGCGTCAACAGCGATGACGTGATTGATCAGTGGATTCTGCGCTAGCCGGGCAGTGAGATACCCACCGAGAAAACGACACGCTCCGGTGACCAGCACCACCTTGGGATAGTGCACCGCGTCCTGGGAGTCGGCGCCGCCAGAGCCCTCCTCGGACGCCTGCCCACGCTTCTGGGGAGGCCGACCCGTCGAATCCATCGGGCCAGCCTAGCGGGCGAAGGTGCGGGCTACTTACCAAGTTTTCTGCGCTGAACCCGCGTACGACGAAGCAACTTGCGGTGCTTCTTCTTCGACATGCGCTTACGACGCTTCTTGATGACTGAACCCATGAACTCCGCTACCTAAGACATTTCCAGACGTTTGCGCCTGGGGAACCGATTCGCCACACTACCCGGCCAGCACTGAGGTACGAAAACGGCTCGTCGGCGGTGTACCTCACCCGGGTTGCTATCCCGCGTCGAAGTACGACGTCTCCAGGAGGTCGTGCACCGCCTTGGCGTGCACGCGGAAGGACCGCCCCACCCGCACCGCGGGCAGTTCGCCGTTGTGAACGAGTCGATAGACAGTCATCTTGCTGACTCTCATCAGGCTCGCCACCTCAGCGACGGTGAGGAATTGCTGCCGTGGAGGCTCGCCGCCCGAGCCATCGCGCGCCGATTTGCCACTAGCGGAATCACGTGCCGATGGCCCGTTCATAGACGTCATCGCAACCCAATCAATCAGGCACGCCGCCCCAGAGGCTTCCCCACCGCTGGCGCAAGAGCGTGCTTACCTCACGGAGAATAGCGTGGCCACTGGGGTTATTGCGACGGGTGTGGGTTAATCCGTTGGAATTGCCTAAACTACTCTGTTGTAATTCCTAGCTGCTCAGAGCGTGTTTTTGCCGCCGCCACGGCTTCTGCCACCGCCGCCCGAAGGCCACCCCGTTCCAATTCCCGCAGCCCAGCGGCAGTGGTGCCTCCCGGCGACGTCACGGTCGCGCGCAGCTGAGCCGGGCTCGTGTCCATGGCCGTACCCATCGCTCCGTCGCCCGCCGGGTTGGCGTTGTCGAGGCTCTCGAGCAACATCGCCGCCGAGCCGGCCATCGTTTGGGCCGCCAGGTCGGTCGCGACGGCCCTCGGCAGGCCGGCGGCAACCCCCGCATCAACGAGAGCCTCGACCATCAGGAAGAAGTACGCAGGACCCGATCCCGATACCGCGGTGACCGCATCCAGCTGAGACTCCGGCACGGTCAGCACACCGCCGACGGCGTCGAAGATCGCCGACACCTCCTTGAGCTGATCGGCGGTGGCGAACCGCCCCGGCGCCAAGGCGCTGACCCCTCCGCCCACCACCACGGGCGCGTTGGGCATCACCCGGATGACGGGCGTGCCGGCGGGAAGGTTGGCTTCGTAGTATGCGGTGCTGACACCGGCGGCCACTGTGACGAAGACCTGCTCGGCGCTGCTGTTCTCTGCCCGCGCGGCGGCCGCGGAGACGTCACCGATCACCAACTCCACATCAGAGGGCTTCACCGCCACGATGACGTACGCCGCGTTCTCGGCGGCGTCGGCGACCGTGGTCACCAGCACCGAATACGTCTCCGACAGGTATTTCGCACGGTCTGGATGCTTTTCCGCAATGACCATGTCCTTGGCCTGCCTGCCCGAGCGCAGAAGCCCGGAAAGCAGTGCCTCGCCAATGCTTCCGCCGCCGATGATCGCAATTCTCGCCACGGACTCAAGCATTGCACGCCGGTCGTCGGAACCTACGACTGTGCCTGCGGCACCAGCGCGAGTTGGCGGGACTGCACGATGATTCGGCCGTCGCAGTCCACGACCACGTGGTCCTCGTCGAACCACTCCTGTCCAATCTGCGTCGTCGTGGCTATCACCCGCAGCCAGCCGTCCGCGGGGATGCCGCGGAGATAGGCGGTGAGCTGAACCGTTGGCGCCCAACCGAACCGGTTGACGCCGAACGTGACGGGGGCCGAGACGTCACCGCACAGCAACGCGAACAGCACGTCCGGTGAGCCGTGCTTCGGCCGCACCCAGTATTCGATCACCGGTGGTCCCCCATCGGCCCGCGGTCCCATCGTCGTCAACGACGGCCTGATGTCGCAGCCGTGTGCCAGATGCACGATGTCGGCCATGGGATGCCCGGGGCCGATCGGCTCGAGGCCCGGCGGCGGATCCGGAGTCATCAACGGCACCACCGGATTGACCGACAGCAGGGGCGCTACGTCGTGCTCGGGCTCAGCCAGGGTGATGGTCGCCCGGACGGCGGTTTTCTGCTCCTGAGTGAGCTCGACGTCCACCAGGCTGACGCGACGCCCTCGCTTGCGGATCGTGGTCGCCACGCGCAGGGGGCCGGGATCCGGTGCCCACAAAAAGCTGCCCGACACCGCGATCGGCTCGACGCCAAACACGGATCCATCCCCCGCGTCGCTTCGCATCTGCCCACCGCCCACAACCATTCGGGCCGCATTCGCACACAGCGCCAGCATCGCGCCACCGTGGACTTTGGGCCCGATGGTCCAATGTTCGTTGAGTACGCCCTCGAAGAGGGAGCTGACGTCGCCGCCGTCCTCGTCGTCAAACGACACCAACGTCAGCTCCATGGCGTCGGCGAACGACGTGGATTCATTCATGACGACCCCAATCGCTCATCAGATTCTTCTGTTCTTCGCGCAAGCGCTCATCAGGTTCATCTGTTCTTCGCGCAAGCGCTCATCAGGTTCATCTGTTCTTCGCGCAAGCGCTCATCACCTCAACAAATGGGTTCGCGCGAACTCAAGCGACTCGGTCAACAGGCCTTCACGTTCGGCAGCCGTCTTCGCGCCCGAGGTGGTGACTTCGAGGATCACGTGACCGCTGAAGTTGCTCGCCGCCAGCATCTCGCAGATCTCCACCGTGGGCTGAGTGCCGCGCCCCGGAACCAGGTGCTCGTCGGTGGACGCGCCACTGCCGTCGCACAGGTGCAGATGCACGAGACCGTCACCCATCCGGCCCGCCATGTCGATGGCGTCGGTACCCGCCGTCGCCGAGTGCGACAGGTCCAGTGTGTAGTGGGTGTGCTTGCCGTCCAGCGGGTCGTATGACGGAGCGAACGCCGAAACGGCGATCCCCGGGGTGCCGCCGCGCTTGCGCATCCGCGAGATAGACGGCTGACCAGTTCCGAAGATGCGGTCAGCGCGGAACGGGAACATGTTCTCCACGGCGACCATGACGTCGCTGGACGCCTCGAGCGCCGCGACCTGATCCGTGAAGCCCTCGGCATACCGCCGTTGCCACCGGAACGGCGGATGAACCACTACGGTCTGCGCGCCGAGTTCCTCGGCTGCCCGGACGCTGCGTTCGAGCTTGGAGACGGGGTCGGCGCCCCAGACGCGCTGCGAGATCAGCAGGCACGGCGCGTGCACGCTCAGCACCGGAATGCCGTACTTCTCGGACATCCGCTGGACCGCTGCAATGTCCTGACTGACCGACTCGGCCCACACCATCAGCTCGACACCGTCGTACCCGAGGCGCGCCGCGTACTCGAAAGCGGCCTCGGTCCTCAGCGGATAGACCGAAGCAGTCGAAAGACCGACCTTGATGGCGGGGCGCACTGGGGGCTCAGTTTGACGTGTCAGTGCGACTGCAGCAGCGCCAGGGGGCCCAACGTGACCAGGGCGCCGACGGCCACCGCGATCAACGTGCTGCCGATGTCCTCGGTCTTCCGCACGACCCGTACGCCGACCACCAGGCCGAGGATGACGAGCACGGACAACACCAGCGCGACGATGGTGTTCCACCGCCAGAGTTGATCGAAGGCAATGAACAGACCCGCGCCGAACGCGACGGCGAGGATGCACTGCACCACCACCCACACGCCCCTGACGAAGGCGGAACCCTCCTGTGTGGCGGATTCGGGTGCCTTATCCGTAGCGGGCGTCGGACCGTCGTCACCGAGGTCGATGTCCTCGGGTCCGGGCCGCGGTCCGCGCCTGGCCAGGTCGTCGGCAACGGACTGGCCACCGAACAGCGTGTCCGAACTCGAGCGCAGGTACGACGGCAGCTCCTCGCGCTGGCCCTCCTCGTCGTCGTTGAACGCGTGCTTGTCCAGAACCTCGCTGAAGTCGACGTTCGGCCCAAGGTCCAGCATGTCCTCGTCCTCGACGACGGGATCGGGGCTCATCTGCTCGGCGCCGCCCGCCTGGGCGGCGAAGCCACCCGTCGCGGCCGCCGACGAACGACGAGACGGTGGCGTGAAGTCGATGGGGTCCGGGTCGACGTCCCGTTGCGCAAGGTGGGCTTGGTAATCCAGTTCCGCCTCGGTGGCTTCCGGCTCTGCCTCGGCCTCGGACTCCGCGAGGGGCTCGGGCTCCTCCTCTTCGGGTGGCTCGGGTGGCTCGGGTGGCTCGGCCTCCGGTTGCGTCTGGACCAGTTCGGCTTGCGGCTCCTCGAGCGTCTCCGGGATCGGCTCCTCCACAACTTCCGACGCCACTGGGACTTCCGACGCCACTGGCTCGGGGGCCGACTGAATCGGTACTCGACCCGTGTCGGTGATGATCGGTATCTCGCCGGTGAGCTCGGCGACCGTTACCGCATCGCTGTTTCCGCGGCGCCGTCGACGTTTGCCACCTACCGGTGGTGCGCCGATGGTGCCGTTCTTCGCCAGCAGCTCAGCGACCGAAATGGGTCGCGTTTGCGGCGAGGCGTCGTCTGAGCCCGTCATCGTGTGGCACCTCTGGCCAACCCTTTTTTCACTTGGGCCAAGCCTGAAGACGTGCCGAACAGGGCGGTCCCGTCGGCTTCGCTATCGAGTTTCCGCAAAATCAACCCTTCTCGCAACGCCCAGGGGCAGATGTCCACGGTATCGATCGCAAGGGCCTTCATACTCGCCTCAGCTACCAAAGCGCCCGCCACGATCTGTGGCGCCCGCTCGGCGCTCACCCCTTCCAACTCCGCTCGGTCAGCCGTCGTCATCCTAGAGATGAATGCGATGAGCTGACGCAGTCCGGCAGCTGTCAGTGTCCTCTTGACTCGAGGTCCTGCCCCGGAAGGAGCCGCACCGGTGAGTCGCGCAAGCGATCTGAACGTCTTCGAGGTCGCCACGGTCAGATCCGGGGCGCCCGCGTCGAGCACCCTGGCGCCCGCGTCCGCCATCTCCGTCGCCAGCCAGTCCCTGAGCATCGCCACACGGCGACGCCCCGGCGGGTCGTCCTGGAGCCACTCGCGTGTCAGCCTGCCGGCGCCCAGCGGCAGCGACAGCGCGACCTCGGGCTCCTCGTCGACCCCGCTGGACAACTCCAGCGAGCCACCGCCGATATCGATGTTGATGATGCGGCCGGGACTCCATCCGTACCACCGGCGGACAGCGAGAAACGTGAGCCGCGACTCGTCCACCCCAGAGAGGACCTTCAGCGCTACACCCGTCTCCGACAGCACCCTCGCCAGCACGTCCTCGGAGTTCTTCGCGTCACGGACCGCCGACGTGGCGAACGCCATCAGCTCGGCGCACCCGGAACTGGCGGCGATCTTGGCGAACTCGTCGATGGTGTCGACGAGTTTGTCGGCACCCTTGCGGGTGAGCTTGCCGGACCCGTCGATCGCCTCGGCAAGCCGCAGCGAAGCCTTCGTGGAACTCATCGGCGTCGGGTGACCACCGCGCCGAGCGTCCACGACGAGCAGATGAACCGTGTTACTGCCCACGTCGAGCACGCCCAATCGCACGAGCCCCACGTTATCGGGTCTACCGTGGCATTCCGTGAGTGGATCGCATCGAGATGAGGTCGAGTTGGACTTCGCCCGCGAATGGGTGGAGTTCTACGACCCCGAGAATCCCGAACACATGATTCTCGCGGACATCACCTGGCTGTGCTCGCGGTGGACATGCGTGTTCGGTACACCCGCGTGCCAGGGCACCGTCGCGGGTCGGCCCGACGACGGCTGCTGTTCACATGGCGCCTTCATGTCCGACGACGACGACGTCGCCAAGTTGGACGACGCCGTCAAGCAACTCACCGACGAGGACTGGCAGTTCCGCGACAAGGGGCTGGGCCGCAAGGGCTACCTCGAGATGGACGAGTACGACGGCAAGGATAATCTGCGAACTCGAAAGTACAAGGGCGCCTGCATCTTTCTCAATCGTCCCGGCTTCGAGGGCGGCATCGGCTGCGCGTTGCACTCCAAGGCGCTCAAGCTCGGCGTGGAACCACTGACCATGAAGCCCGACATCTGCTGGCAGCTTCCGATTCGGCGCAGCCAGGAATGGGTGGAGCGGCCCGATGGCACCCAGATCCTGCGCACCACCATCACCGAATACGACCGGCGCGGCTGGGGCGAGGGTGGCGCGGATCTGCACTGGTACTGCACCGGTGACCCGAAGGCTCACGTCGGCGCGCGTCAGGTGTGGCAGTCCTACGCACCCGAGCTCACCGAGCTACTCGGCGAGAAGGCCTATGCCGAGCTCGCGGCAATGTGCAAGCGGCGCAGCGTCTTGGGATTGATAGCGATTCATCCCGCCACTCGCGCCGCGGAGTAGCAGCCGTGCTCGACCTCAGTCGATCACCGCGAGTTCGGGGACCGGGACGACGAAGCGTCCCCCCCAGTCGCGAATGTAAGACATGTCCTCGATCACTTCGTCACGCAGGTTCCAGGGGAGGATCAAGAGGTAGTCGGGACGGGTTTGGCGAACATGGTCGGGTGCGTAAATCGGCAAATGGGTGCCAGGCAAGAAATGCCCTTGCTTGTGCGGACTCCGATCGACGGTGTAATCGAGCAGATCGTCACGAACGCCGCAGTAGTTGAGCAACGTATTTCCCTTCGCGGGAGCACCGTAGGCGGCGACGGTCAGTCCATTGTCACGGGCGTTGACGAGAAACTTGACGAGCGCCCGCTTGGTCCGCTTCACCCGTTCGGTGTAAGCGCGGTAACCTGCGAGGTCGTCGAGGGCCGCGGCGCGCTCCACCTGAATCAATTCATGCACCCGAGGGGCCGTTAGGTGGCCACCATTCTCCGCGTGACACGCGTAGATCCGCAACGATCCACCGTGCGTCGAGAGTCGTTCCACGTCGAACAGCCGCAAGCCGTGGCTGGCGAACACGCGCATCACGGTCAATAACGAGAAGTACGAGAAATGTTCGTGATAAATCGTGTCGAACTGATTCTTCTCGATCAGTTCGAGAAGGTGCGGAAATTCCATCGTGATGACACCACCTGGCGCCAGCAACTGCGACAGGCCGGTGACGAAGTCATTGAGGTCGGGGACGTGGGCGAGCACGTTGTTGCCGATCACCAGGTCCGCCTGAATTCCATCGGCAGCGAGTTCTCCCGCCAGGGATTCCCCGAAGAACCCGACGCGCGTATTGATGCCGCGTTCCTCGGCGACGACTGCCACGTTCTTCGCCGGTTCAATGCCAAGACACGGGATACCGGCGTCGACGAAGTTCTGCAAGAGGTAGCCGTCGTTACTGGCGATTTCGACGACCGAACTCGAACCGTCGAGTCCGAATCGGCCGATCACTGACCGCGCGTACGTGCTCGCGTGTTCCAACCAGCTCTGCGAGTAGGACGAAAAGTACGCGTAATCACTGAAAATGGAGTCCGCGGACGTGAACTCCGCCAACTGCACGAGAAAGCAGGAAGAGCACACGTAGGCGTGCAGTGGATAGAACACCTCCGGATCGTTCAGCTGATCCGCCACGAGGTACGAGTTCGCGAGCGGCGACATACCAAGATCGCAGAACGACTGCTCCAGGGGGCTTCCGCAGAACCTGCAGTTGCTACCCACGACGTCGCTGGTCGGGCTAGTCATCGTAGGTCCGCCATGGAGCCTTGTCGCTGGCCCACAGGTCGTTGAGGTAGATCTTGTCCCACAGCGTGTCCATGCCGCGCCAGAACCCGTTGTGGCGGTAGGCGGTGAGTTCGCCGTCCGCGCTGAGTCGGTTGAGCGGACCTTGTTCGAACACGGTGTCATCGCCATCGATGTAATCGAGAATCGACGGCTTTGCCACGAAGAATCCGCCGCTCACCCATCCCGCGCCGCCCTGGGGCTTTTCCTCGAATTGCACTCGGTCGCCCTCGAGTCCCAGGGTGCCGTAACGCGCAGGCGGCTGGACCGCCGTGACTGTGGCGATCGACCCGGCCTTCTCGTGAAAGTCGGCGACCTGGCGAATGTCGACGTCTGAGACTCCGTCGCCGTAGGTGAACGAGAAGACATCGTCGCCGATGTGCTCCCTGGCCCGCAACAGTCGACCGCCGGTCATGGTCGCCTCACCTGTGTCGAGCAACGTGACAGTCCACGGTTCGGTCTTGGATTCCAGGGTCTCAATGGTGTCGTTTTTCATGTCGATTCTGACGTCTGACATGTGCAAGAAGTAGTTCGCGAAATACTCCTTGATCATGTACCCCTTGTAACCAAGCAGAATGATGAAGTCCGTGACGCCCGCGGCGCCATAGGTCTTCATGATGTGCCAGAGAACGGGTCGGCCACCAATTTCGACCATTGGCTTCGGTCGGCTCTGCGATTCCTCGCTTATGCGAGTTCCGCGTCCACCCGCGAGAATCACGGCCTTCATATTTCTTCCTTACCCGAGAGGAATAGCTGCAACAGGTCACACACCTTGTCGACCTGTGTTTCCGTTAGTGCAAGCGCCGACGGCAGATTGATGGCCCGTGCGGCAATGTCGTAGGCGACCGGATTGCGAACCGCGCCATCCGAGGCCGTTTCGTAGCCGGCAAATGCCGGCAGCGAACTCAGAGGCGGCAAGAATGGCCGCGTGTCCACCATCTGCGCGTCAAATAGCTCCATCAGCTTGCGAGTCGAGAGCTCGTAGGATTCGTCAACCACGACGGTCACCATCCAGAAGGCGTTTTCCACATCGGGCTGCCGGAAGTTCAGCTCTATTCCGGGGACCATGCCCAGACGTTCCTCGTACCATTCGAAGACCTGCTTCTTCTTGCCCAGCAATTCATCGATCCGGGACAGCTGGGCTCGACCGAACGCAGCCTGCAGGGTGCTCATCCGGTACTTGAAAGCCAATTCGTTGGTCGAGAAGAGCTTGAAATCTGCGGCGGTGCGCCCGTGATCACGCAGTCGGGAAATCCGCTCGAAGACATCGTCGCGGCTGGTGACGACCATTCCACCCTCGCCGGTCGTCATCGTCTTGGTTCCGTGGAAACTGAACGCACTGACGTCGCCCAATGTCCCGGCCGGTCGGCCGTGCAGTTTGGCACCGATGGCCTGTGCGGCATCTTCGATCACCGGGATACCGGCCGCCACCGAATCGATCGCCGCCATGTCTGGCACGCCACCGTAGAGATCCACCGTGACGATGGCCTTGGTTCGCGCGCTGAGACGACTCGCAAGGGATTCGGCAGACATGCACCAGGTGTGTGGATCGATGTCGGCGAACACCGGAATAGCCCCCACATAGTGGATCGGAGCCGCCGTCGCCACCCACGTCGACTCCGGCACGATCACTTCGTCACCGGGCCCGATGTTCAGGGCGGCCATTGCCAAGTGCAACGCGGAGGTGCCGTGTGGAACAGCTGCTGCAAAGCCCGCTCCGAGGTAGTCGGCGAACTCCGCCTCGAACTTGGCCACCGAACTGTTGGCGTTGCCGTACCAGTCGCCGGCGGCCGCTTCCGCGACGTAGCTCACTTCGAGGTCGGTGACCCACGGCCCCGCGATGGGGATTCGTTCGGTCATGCCGGCTGCCGCTCAGGCGACGGCGCGTGACTGTGCCTGTGGGTCCACCGCAGCTTCGTGTCGAGGTCGCCCCGATCGAGTAACTGCGTGATGGTCCGGAGGCGAAAGAACTTCGGTCCCGCGAATCCCGCCGGGGACATGCCGCCACCCGAGTAGGCCGCCAAGAGTTGCTCGATGCCGTCCCGCACCGTCCATTGCGGCTGGTATCCGGGTAACTCTCGTTCGATCTTGGTGAAGTCGACCCGGTAGTCGCGGATGTCGGCCGTAGCGCCCTCCGCATACGTGACGACGCAACCGGGGGCAAGCTCGGCAATCAACTGTGCGACGTCGCGGACCTGATAGTTCTCTCCTACTCGCCCCACGTTGAAAGCCTGGTCGTGGATCGCATGTCGCGGCGCTGCCAAAGCCGCGACGAATGCCTGGGCGATGTCGAGAACGTGAACGAGTGGCCGCCAAGGCGTTCCGTCACTCTGCAGCATCACCTTCCCCGTGGTGACCGCGTGGGCGACGAGGTTGTTGACCACGACGTCGGCACGCAGGCGACGAGACAGACCGTAGGCGGTCGCGTTGCGCAAATACACCGGCGAGAAACTACTGTCGGCGAGCTGCGACAAAGCCTGTTCCACTCGAACTTTGGATTCGCCGTAGGGCGTCAATGGATTGAACGCCGCCCTCTCGTCCAATTCGGCGTCCGCGGTCTTTCCGTAGAGGCTGCACGACGACGAGAACACGAACCTGCTCACCCCGGCGGCCTTGGCCGCATGTGCGAGTCGGACAGAGGCTGCGTGGTTGATGTCGTAGGTGAGGTTCGGATCCAGATCGGAGAGTGGATCATTCGACAACGCGGCGAGATGAACGACGGCATCGAAGCCGGCGAGATGCAGCGGCGTGACGTCCCTCAGGTCGATACCGAGGTTCGGAAGCGGGTCGGGCGGGGCCAGAAAGTCGCCCTCGGCGAAGTAGTCGGTATCCAGTCCAACGACGTCGTGGCCCAGCTCGACGAGGAGCGGCGTGAGTTCGACACCGATGTAGCCGAGGTGCCCGGTGACCAAAATCCTCATCCGACACCCAAAACCGACGGGTCGAAGACGAGCACTCCATCGGAACTTCCGCCGTGGTCGTAGAGCGAAATGACCTCGTCGGGAAGCTGGTCGAGCGTGTCGGCGCGACGGTAGTCGCGCAATGACGTGCCGGTCGAGCTGGAGTCGACGTTCTCCGGGCCGCCGTTTGCGATGAGATCGGCCAAGTGCACGGTCCGGAAATCGAAGCTGAATCGCGCCTGCTCCGTCGTGTTCGGCACCGTCGCATGCAGTTGGGCGCCCGAGAACGACAGAATCGATCCGACATCACCGAGAATTCGTAGCTGGCTACCTGGCCCCGATCCAGTCAATCTGGGGTGTGGCCGCGGATCACTCTTGATGTACAGCGCGGCATCGCGGCGAGCCGAACGATTCCATTCGTAGGCATCGAACTCGGAGCTGGTGTTGACCGCCGGCCGCTGCCAGTACTCGGGGTGAAACGCCATACAGGATTTGTCGGTGACACCGCGAATCGGCGCCCACCAATTGTTCTGGCTCTGCGGCGCCGAATACCAGGTGTCCCGGTGCGGCGTGTAGTTGTACCCCAACCCGGCGGTGAGGTACGACGCGGGCGGAACGACGCGCAGCTTCGGCACGTCGAAGTACGTCAAGCCGAGGTCGGCGCCGAAATCGGCCATCACCTCCCGAAGCAGTTCCTTCGAACGCGAGCTATGAGTGAACCCGGTTTTCAGCGGGCCAAGGATCTTCACGTATTCCTCGACGGGTATGAACGAGTGCGCAGTGATCGGGTCGAGGTCGCCGAACGCCTCCTGTATCAACGTCCAGGCGAATTCGCTGAACGCCAAGATCGTGTCGCGCGGCGGAATGCAGAACACTTCGCCGGAATAGACCCGAGCCCGCCTGTCCTCGTCGGTGACGTCTGCTTCAGTTGAAATTACGAATGCCATTGAACTTTCCCTTTCCGTGAGCAGATTCGACACGCCGACTTGAAGAGTCTTGAGCCTCCAATGAGGCACCGCCGCCGTGTGTCCGACGCCGACGCGCCGATCGAGCGGAGCTCATCAGGTAAAGGACGTCCCGCCGTAGTTGTTTGTCAAAGGCGTTGACCAAGCCGACCAGGCGGTCACCAGTCGAGATGCGCCAGCGCGGATTGTTTGTCAGTCGCCTGGCGAACTCGATCATCTGAGCAAGTTGAGAACGCGATGACGTCAACGCCGTCACCGTTCCCGCACAAATCCGGAACGAGGCCAGAGTCTCGGTCAGGCCAAAGAAGTCTCCGTGTTGAAGTAACCGGACCCACAAGTCCAGCTCCAAAGGAAACAACAGCCCGCCCCGGAAGCCGCCACACTTGTCGAATTCTGCGCGGCGGAAAAGTGCCGCTACAGGGGGTCCGATCGGGTTGGTGCCACTGCGCACAACCTGCCTGATCGTGCGCTGCGCCGATTGTCGTCCGTTGATCCCACGCAGCCCCTTGGCGGGTCGCAACAGGTCGCCGACTTCGTCGATGAAATCCGTTCGAATTGCAACCAGAACTACGCCGGGGTTGGCATCCATGACCCTGACCTGTGCTGCGATGCAATCCGGTTCAAGGGTGTCGTCGGCGCATAACAGCTTGACGTAGTCTCCGCGACTCTGTTCCACCGCCCAGTTGAAGTTGTCGACGATCGGCAGGGTCGTGGCGTTCCGTATCACCCGAACTCGCTTGTCGTGCAACGACGCAACTATGTCACCGGTTCGATCGGAGCTGTTGTTGTCGACGATCACGACCTCGAAGTCGTCGTAATTCTGAGCCAGCACGCTGTCGAGGGTGGCCTGCAAATGACGTTCCGCCTCGTAGGCGGGAATACAGATGGACACTTTGGGGACGCCGGGCCGTGCCACATCAGCAGTCATGAAGCGATGACCCATACAGGTCGCACCTGAACGCGTTCAATACTGCACATCTGTGTCACGCTCACCACACCCACCCTGACTTCGATTTGACCGAGAGATGATCTGTTCGGTGCGCCAACCCGGGGCTTGGCGATGATCAAATAGCGAGCCCCGGAAAAGTCTTCCCCTTTGGCAACTTAGACCAGTGGAGAAGATTTCGCAACCTACTAATGGTGCATATCGTACATTGATGTGCGATTAGAGCAAACATCGTTTTGATTTAGTCGGAAGGGCCGCACTGCCACTCCACCGACTTGATCCGAAGCTTCGACTTGGCTCAACCAGCCCCGGCCCTGCTACCAGTCACGTTATTGCGCACTACAGGATCGCAGCAGCTAGAAACCCATGCACCAAACGCCGCGCGCACTAGTCCAGTGGAGGGTCGCAGATGCCATCGAGAAGCGCCGGCAACCAGCTTCAGAATGGTTGGCGCACCGTCGAACACCACCCAGAAGACAATTACCAGCAAGTAATTTGCATTCAGAGTCAGCTATCGGCTAGCAATGCAGCAACGTTGAGGCGAGGCAACCTAGCAAGCTTGGACCAGCCCGCACCGGTTAACCAGAGACATGCCAGCAATCGAGGCCGCGAAGGCCCCATTACGACAACCACAACGCGTTCGTCTCGGCCGATGCCTCTACGATCGATTTCGATCTCACAGAATGGCTAGCCCACTGGGGGGTCGACTAGCAGGAACCCGATGATGTCCATCCATCAAAAACTGCCGTGCCCCTGAGAACTGGTGGTCGAGATCGATCCCGCCGAGATACGTCCGCGCCGGCGCGCATCATCGGGCGCTCGCAGTCTTAGCGTCCGGAGTGTGTGACCATCGCCCGTACCAGTGAGTTGGTCAGACCAGCGACTCCGTGCCTTCGATAAGGCCCTGACCTGCAACAGTGGGCTGATCATCTTTGCTACATTCATCCGCTCGGCGCTCGCGGCGCTCGGTGGGGATGGACGGGACTGCCACCTGCAGGTCGGACCGCAGTGGGCTCACTCTGAGCTCACGCAACCAGCGAATAAGGGGTCTGACCAGTATCGCCGCCGCCAGAATTTCGGCTGCCAGATAGGACATACCAATTCCAAGGACGCCCATTGATCCGGTGAAAGCAGCCGAACCGCCTATCACTACGGCAGTCACCAGACACTGTGTCACCACCGCCAGTGTCAACCGACGGTAAACACGAGCCAGCCCGTCGTAGACTGAGCTGACCACGGAGAGCGGGATAAAGACGGCTGCGAGGTATAAGAGCGGCGTGCCGTGCTCGCGGTACTCAACCCCGATGAAGCCCAGCGCGATTGGCCCGATAATCGCCAAGCCCAGACCGCCGAGCAACGCAACCGCAGCGACCATCTTGACGAACTGGGCAGACAGGCCATCGATGCGATCAGGATGGGCTGCACACTCTGCGACGAAGGGACCGATCAACAGGCTGAGCACAACGTAAACGGCGGTCACCATCGACCAGCTCACGGCAAGATACGCGCTCGCATCCGGTCCGAGCTGGGCGATGACAACCAGCGGAACCACGAGCGGTGCGATCGACGCGAGGGCGGTAATGCCATACGACGCGCCAAAATACCGCCACATTTCGCTGCGCGACGGCAGGGCTGGCGGGAGGGAGTAACGAACGCCGGTTCGGACCCGTCGTCGCATTGCGATCATCACGCAGCACGCGGCGATCGCGGCGGTCAGGCCCCAGGAGGTCACGATCGCCAGCGCAGCACCCGATAGAGAGAGCGCAACGAGGGTTGCGAGCTTGGCGACCGCATGGAAGCTGTTCTTCGCCGCACCCCAACGCGCAACGCCCAAACCGGCGACGGTGTTGTCCTGAAGCGCGAATACTGCTAGGACCACGACGAATGGCGGAAAAACGATCTTATCCAGCCCTGATGGAAACAGTGCCCGAGGCCCGAAGAGCGTCAGTCCAAGGGCCAGGACCAATGCCACGCCCGCCACCACGAGGTACCCGCGCACCAGCAGCGAACCGGCGCGATGACCTGCCACGGGCAAGAATCGCTCATACATGGCGCCGAGGCTCAGATTTGACAGTGTCGACAGCATGATCGCAGAGGCGATCCAGGCTGATGCGACCCCGACCTCGGCGGCCGAGAATAGTTTGGCCGCGACCGCCCAGAAAGCTAGCCCGAGGACGCCTGTGCCTGCGTTGGATGCAACCACCGCAAGTGAATTGAGCCGGAGGTTCCTACCGGCTGACGGCAACCGCCGCATGGCAGCTTCCTGACAACGAACTGGCACGGCGACCCCCTAGTCGGGTAGCGCGATTGACGGAGGTTGACCCAAGATCGACACCAGCTCCCAGGTGGAGACTTCGCCAGCAAGGCGACAATCGGGCCAGCCAGGAACGGCGTACCATACGACACGCGCCACATCGGCGACGGCACCGTCCGCGAAGACCACGCTCGACCGGCTACCTTCGGCTCGAGATCGAGCAGCGGGCAGTCCAGTGTTTCGAGCAGCAGCCAGACGATGGGTCGCGGAACGCCTTTGGGTGAGGCTAGACGCAACTTCAGCGCACACGCCCTGCCAATGCTGCACCGTATGGGTGCAGCTCACCACCGCTATCGACAACCCGCTCAGACTTTGCTGCTCCGGTGGCGAAGCGCGGACCCTCGAGTCATCGATGGGCATATGGACCAGCATGATCCACCCAATCGCGAGATGGGGTACTACGCCGCGTGGAACGCTCTCCGTGAATCGTCCGCAGTACGCGCCAGCCGTCGCTGAACGTGCGCAGATTACTGGCGCCGTAAATACGGCTGCGTTCAAAACTGGGGACTTCGACCACACGCAGGCCGGACTTCAGAATCCGCACGTTGATTAACGTCTCGATCTCGAATCCGTCGCCCCACTGCGCCTCCGTTGCTTCGGTGTCGGGCAACGACATCGAAGGAAGGTGGCAGCGCCAGAACGCCATGTATCCGTAGCAGAGGTCGGTGAACGACGCCCCGAACTTCTGGTTGACCAACGCGTTGAAGACTTTGTTTCCGAGTCGACGGGTGAAGGTGAAGTCCGAACTCCCCCCGCCCGCTGCAAAACGGCTCCCCTTGACGACGTCGGCCCCACCGGCAAGCGCCTCGACGAATAGTGCGATCTCACCAGGGTCCGTTGAACCGTCGGCATCGATCATGACGACGATGTCAGAGGTGGCCGCTAGGAACCCGCAGACCAGTGCGTTTCCCTTACCGCGCCGGGTCTGCGAAATGATCTTCGCCGTCGGCCACAGCATCCGCGCGACCTCGATGGAATTGTCGACGGAGTGACCGTCGACGAAAATGATCTCGTCGATGCCGGCAGGCATGCGTCGCGCGACGTCGGGGAGATTCCGCGCCTCGTTCATGGCCGGAATGATGACGCTTACGGTGTTGCGTGGACGTGTCGGGCTCGGCAGCGGACCGGGGCCCCGCTCGAGAGTGTCACGTTCTTCGGTGCCTGGTGCCTCAACGCTCATGCCGTGAACCCCTTTTCAATGCAAACAGCCCGCGCTGGCCGGTAATCGACAGTGGTGGTGGAAGTGGTTGCGTTCATCACGCCGAAACGCCTAGCGTGCCGTCGCCGAACATGTTTCCGTCCGCAATGACGGTTACTCGACGGGGCGGCCAATTGGCTGCGGGCACTCGAGCCCTGAGCGCTGAGATGGGTGCGGGATCGAAAGTCTTAAGGTAGGTCGCTCCAGAACCGACGCGATTCATCAAACCGCTATCGCTCTCTGGGTCTCCCACGGTCGCCATCGCCGCCATGCTGGTGATGCCACGATCGCTAAGCACTGAGATCGACATCGTTGCTCTATCTGGTCGCTGCTGAACGTACCGACGGCAGGTGCGCCAGTGGGCTGCGTCGGTCCGTGGCGAGCACGCCGCCCGAAAACTGTTCCGAGGTCGAGTGCAGACCAGCGGGCGAACGTGGGTTCATGGCGGGAAATCTACTGGGTACATTACCCAAACGCAACCCGACCGCGCGATTTTGGCAAACGTTCACGATTTACAGGTAAATAACTGTCCGATGCATGTCTGCCCCCTAAATCAACGTGAGCGCACAGATTTGGCAAACTTTAAGTGTGACGCCGATCGCAGCCGCGCGCTGAGCCGAGGGCGGCGCCTGGATGGTGCGACAGCTCAGCTGTCGTGGTGACTTCGGTCGCACGACCAGCATGCCGAGTGGTCCCAGCACCACGCCGGATGACGGCCCACCAAGAGCTCCTATCCGGGGAGGCGAAAGTTGCCACAAACGGGCGCCATCGGGCGACATGCCCCGACGGCCGGGCCTAAACCAGAAAATCCCCGAAATCATCCGTTTGGTACGTAAATCGCAGCTGAGAGGGGGTCTCGTTCATCGCGGCAACCTCGGCCGACGCCACTGACGTGGCCGCGCCGCCGACGCTGACACCTGGTTCGGGGCCGCCTTGCCCGGTCAGCTCGACGCTAGGCGCGTCGCCCGCTTTGGCCAACGACGTCCCGGAGGGAGAGGGACCTCGGCCGTGCTGCCGCACGCTCAGAAAGCAGCAGAACGGTGGCTAGCGGTCCTTTCGAACATCTTCGGCGTTCAGGAATCGCGACTTCGCCACAATGGCGCTCATGCCGACCGCCAGCCAACACCTACGTAGCGGGTCAGCCCTCGAGTTTGTAGCCGAGACCGCGCACCGTCACCAGGTGCACAGGATTGGCGGGATCTCCTTCGATCTTCGAGCGCAGTCGCTTGACGTGCACGTCGAGCGTCTTGGTGTCGCCGACGTAGTCGGCGCCCCACACCCGGTCGATCAACTGCCCGCGCGTGAGGACCCGACCACTGTTTCGCATCAAATACTCGAGCAGGTCGAACTCCTTGAGCGGCAACGTGATCGACGCACCGTTGACGGACACGATGTGCCGCTCGACGTCCATCCGAACCGGGCCGGCCTCCAAGACACCATCACCGATCCCCGCATCGTCGTTGTCAACCCCGCGGCGCAGCACGGCACGGATGCGCGCGATGAGCTCGCGCGCCGAGTACGGCTTGGTGACGTAGTCGTCGGCGCCCAACTCCAGCCCCACGACCTTGTCGATCTCACTGTCGCGTGCGGTGACCATGATCACCGGCACGCTCGAACGCGAACGCAGCTGTTTGCACACGTCGGTACCGCTCATGCCGGGAAGCATCAGGTCCAGCAGCACGATGTCTGCACCCGAACGCTCGAACTCGGCAAGGGCTGACGGCCCGTCCGTCACCACGGTGGCCTCAAAGCCCTCCTTGCGGAGCAGGAAGGCCAGTGGATCGGCGAGCGATTCTTCATCTTCCACGATCAGGACGCTGGTCATCTTTGGCACGTGCCTTCCGTTACGCCTGCGGCGACGACTTCCACGATCACTACGCTGGTCACGGCTTAGACCGAGTCCTCTCGTTCATCCGACTCGTCGTCGGTTTCGGGATGGGCCGGAATCGACAGTGTGAACGTCGAACCGGTACCGGGCTGACTCCACAGCCGGATGGATCCGTTGTGATTGGCCGCCACGTGCTTGACGATGGCCAATCCGAGCCCGGTGCCACCGGTGGCCCGGGACCGCGCCGTATCGACGCGGAAGAATCGTTCGAACACCCGCTCCTGGTCGTCCCGCGCGATGCCGATACCGCGGTCGGTGACCGCGATCTCGACGTTGTCGCCGCGCCTGCGCCGACTGATCGACACAGGAGATCCCTTGGGCGAGTACGCGATGGCGTTGGACACCAAATTGGCGATCGCCGTGACCAGCAGCCCCTGGTCACCCAACACGCGGAAGCCGGTAGGCGCGTCCGTCGTGATCTCGATGTCGGCATTGTCGGCGGCCACCTTGTACCGCGACAGAGCCTCGGCGACCACCGAGTCGACGTCGACGGACTCCAGGTTGGGAAGCGGCTCGGCACCCTGAAGCCGGGAGAGCTCGATGAGTTCACCGACCATGTTGGCCAGCCGGTTCGATTCGGTCACCATCATCTCGGCGAACCTGGCGACGGTGTCGGGATCGTCGGTCGACGCCTGCAACGCCTCGGCCAGCACGCCCATCGCGCCGACCGGCGTCTTCAGCTCGTGACTGACATTGGCCACGAAATCCCTGCGAGTGGCCTCCATCCTGGCGTGCTCGGACTGGTCGTCGACGAACACGACGGCGAAGCGCCGGTCGTCCTCGCTCAGAAGTCGCACGTGGCCACCGACGGAGATCCCCGACCGACCAGGATTCTGACGTCTCACCGGCGCGAGGTCGAAGTCCACGTCCAGACCGGTGGCCAGCGTGCGCTGCGCCGCCGCCCACGCCCGTTCGTCGAGGAGCCGGCCGTGGACCAGACCCAGTTCGCGCGCCTGGCCGTTCATGAAGACAACGTCACGGTAGGTATCGACCACCACGGTCCCCACCGGCGACAACGACACGATGTGCTGCAGCATCTGGGACACGGTGATGCCGTCCTGATCGACGGCCCTGCGCTGCCTGCGCTCGGCGATTCGCGGCCAGAGTGACATTCCGAGCGCCAGGCCTACGCCCAACGCGACGAGGGAAACGGCTGCCACCAACAGCAGCGCCGCTACCACACTCACGCGAAAATCGTACGCACTCGGTGAACGCCATCCCAGCAGCGTGCGGCCAAATCGGAACAAGTCACAGACGCAAATACAGGAGTTCGGGCGCCGTTCACCCGAGTTCACCCATTGTTCGCCTCGACGGTCCCTCGTCGGCTACTTGGCGCCCTGGGCAGCGACCGCCGCCGCTCCGGCCGCGGCGGCGTCCGGGTCGAGGTAGGAGCCGCCCGCCACGGTCGGCTTGAGCGCCTCGTCGAGCTCGTAGACCAGCGGAATGCCCGTCGGGATGTTCAGCCCGACGACGTCCTCGTCCGACATTCCGTCCAGGTACTTCACCAGCGCGCGCAGCGAGTTGCCGTGCGCGGCGACCAGGACGGTCTTCCCCGCCGTCAGGTCGGGGACGATCGTGTCAGTGAAGTACGGGACGAACCGGGCCACGACGTCGGCCAGGCATTCCGTCAGCGGGCCACCGTCGATGTCGGCGTAGCGCGGGTCGGCGTCCTGACTGAACTCACTGCCCTTCTCGATGGGCGGCGGCGGTGTGTCGTAGCTGCGGCGCCAGGCCATGAACTGGTCCTCGCCGTATTTGGCCTTGGTCTCGGCCTTGTCGAGGCCCTGCAGCGCGCCGTAGTGCCGTTCGTTGAGCCGCCAGTCCCTGATCACGGGGATCCAGTGCCGGTCGGCGGCGTCGAGCGCCAGGTTGGCGGTGTTGATGGCCCGCCGCAAAAGCGAGGTGTACAGCACGTCGGGCAGCACGCCCTCGGCCTTCATCAGCTCACCGCCACGGACCGCCTCGGCCCGACCCTTGTCGGTGAGATTGACGTCCACCCATCCAGTGAACAGGTTCAGCGCGTTCCATTCGCTCTCGCCGTGACGGAGCAGCACCAGAGTCGCCATGGCGTTGATGCTATCCCGGGACGCTCAGCCGTACTCGTCGCTGACTGCACTCATATTGCACGCATCGCCCGAGTGAGGCCGTGAACATGCGTGCAGTCACGAAGCTCTCAGCCGGCTTGATCGTCGTCCTGATCGTCGATGAGGTGCTCGAAGGCCTTCAGGTTCTTCAACGACTCGCCCCGCTTCACCCGCCACTCCCATTCCTTCTGGATCGACGAGTGGAAGCCCAACTCCAACAGCATGTTGAAGTCGGATTCGACGGCTTGGAGCACCTGACCGAGGATGCCGTCGATCACCTGTGGTGAGACCGACTCCAACGCAATCCGGCCCACCAGGTAAATGTCGCCGAGGTTGTCGAGCGTGTAGGCGACGCCGAAGAGCCTGCGGTTGCGCCGCAGCAGATATCGGTAGACCTTCTCGAAGTCCTCGTCGGGCTTGCGGCAGATGAAGGCCTCGATCCGCACCGAGTGATCCCCGACGGTCAGGATCGTGTTGGTGATCAGGCGACGCTCACCCGGCACCTCCACCACGACGCCGGACGGTGCGCCGTCGACGCCGACGTGGAAGGCGTATTCGAGTTCGCTCTCCTTGAGGGTGTCCTCGATGATCTGAAGCGCGGTGTCGCTCATGCGCGGATGCCCCGTCGGATCGCGAACCGGCGGCCGTTGCGGCGCGAAGGGACCTCGGCGCGCTGATGCCGGGCCCGATAGTCGCTGATCGCCCGGCCGTAGCTGGCCAGGAGTGCGTCAACGGTGTGCGACCAGGAGAACGTGGCGGCGTGCTCGATGGCCGCCGCTCGCATGGTGCCGGGCCCCCGGTCGAACAGCGCACCCATGGCGGCGGCCCAGTCGTCGATGTCGTGTCCGTCGACCAGCACGCCGCTGACGCCGTCGCGCACCGCGACGGGAAGCCCGCCGACGGCGGCCGCGACGACCGGCGTGCCGCACGCCTGGGCCTCAACGGCGACGAGGCCGAAGGATTCCGCGTAACTGGGCACGGCCACCATGTCTGCGGCGCGATAGACGCCGACGAGTTCGTCCCGGGTCTGGGGAGGTAGGAAGGTCACACGGTCGGTGATACCCAGCTCTTCGGCCAGCCGAACCATCCCCTCGGGATTGGCCAACCCCGAGCCCGACGGTCCACCCGCGATCAGGACCCGTACGCCGGGCAGCTTCGCGGCCGCACGTAGCAGGACGTCGGGCGCCTTGAGCGGTTGAATGCGGCCGACGAACGCGATCACCTTGTCGTCGGCCGCCAGACCGAGGACCCGTCGCGCCTGACTGCGGTCGCCGGGTGTGAACGTCGCGAGGTCGACGCCCGGGTGGGCGACGTCGATGCGATCCGGATCTGCATGGTGCAGCGAAACCAGTTGCCGCGCTTCGTATTCGGTGTTGACGATCAACCGATCCGCCTCGTCGACGACCTGCTGTTCCCCGACGGCGCGTAGCGGCGGCTCAGGCTGATCGCCGATCGCCAGTGAGGCGTTCTTCACCGCCGCCAGCGTGTGTGCGGTGTGCACCAGCGGCACCGCCCACCGGTCCCGTGCCAGCCAGCCGACCTGCCCCGACAACCAGTAGTGAGAGTGGACGATGTCGTAATAGCCGGGTTCGTGGGTGGCCTCGGCGCGTAGGACTCCCGCGGTGAAGGCACACAGCTGGGTGGGCAGGTCGTGCTTGTCGAGGCCTTCGAAGGGTCCTGCGACCACGTTGCGGACCAGGACTCCCGGCGCCACCCGCACCACCGGCGGGTCTGCCGACGTGGTCGCCCTAGTGAAGATCTCCACCTCGACGCCCCGGCGAGCCAGTTCCAGTGCGGTTTGCAGAACGTAGACGTTCATGCCGCCCGCATCGCCGGTCCCGGGCTGGGCCAGGGGCGAGGTATGGACCGACAAAACGGCTACGCGCACACCCAATACTTACACCGGCCGCGCCCAGCGCTCTCCTTTGCCCTGGTCGGATCGCCTCAGGCGGTCTTGGCCCGCACCGCGCGCCGCATAGCGGCGATCGGGTCGGCATACAGCCCGCCGAGCGACACGACCCCGGCCCCCGCTTCCTGTACGCGGTTGCCGAAAGAGGTCAGCCGGATGTCACGCGGTGCGAGCACGGACCGATGCCGGTACGCCGCCTCCACCTGGGCCATACCCTCCGGATACTCGGTGAAGGCCTGACCGCCGACGACGAGGTCATCGGGGTTGAGCATGTCGCGCAACAGCGCCACGGCCTCGCCGAGGACCTTGGCACGTTCGCCAAGGAGGTCAATGGCCGGCTGGTTGCCCTGGCGTGCCGAACGCAGTACGCCCGCGATGGTCGACGACGGGCCGTCCGCGGGGACCATCCGCAGCTTGCGCGCCGCGGTCAGGACCGCTTCGTCGCTCACCGTCGACTCCAATTGACCAGTGCCGCCCAACAATTCGGACTGGGCCGGTAGCGCGGCGATGGTGCCCGGACCGCTGGTGGGGGAATGCACCCGACCGCCGATGGAGAGTGCGTAGCCGACGGTCTCTCGAGCGTAGACGTAAAGGCTGGTGGACGGAGCCGCCCCGGCGGCGACATTGAGCCGGGGAGCCGCCCCGGCGGCGACATTGAGCCGGGGAGCCGCCCCGGCGGCGACATTGAGCCGGGGAGCCGCCCCGGCGGCGACATTCGACTCCGGCGCGGTGAGTCTGCGCGCGCCCAGTAGCAGTTCGGCCCCGGCCATCGCGTCCACGTGGGACGCCAGCGACACCGGCAATCCGAGCGTCTCGGCGAGCACGGGACCCACTGGGGCGTCCACCCAGCCGAGTCGAGCGTGGTCGAGGTGCCCCGTCGCGCTGTCAACGACACCGCCTGCGGCGACGCCCACCCACAAGGGCCTGCGCCGATGCCAGCGACTCAGGTATCGGCTCGCACTGCCTGCGAGGGCCGCGAGCGCCGAGTTCTGGCCGCCAGTCGGCGTCGGCGTCTCGACCACGTCCAGGGTGTGACCGAACAGATCCGTCGCCACGATGCTCGTCGTGCGGGCCCCGATGTGGATGCCGAGGGTGAGGTACGGCTCGTGGTTGACCTCGACGGGAATCCGCGGCCGGCCGATCGCACCAGAGACGGCGAGGTCGGCCCGCTCCCGCAGAACGCCCGCGTCGAGCAGGGCTGTGACCTGCCGGTTCACCGTCGCGATGCTGAGGCCGGTGGTGTGTGCGATGACGTCGCGGGCGATGGGGCCGCGCAACCGCGCGGCGCCGAACACCGACGCCGAGGCCGCCTCCGCGACCCGCAGCGACGGGGCCACGATGTGGTGACGAGCGAGAAGCGCCCGCTTGGCGTGCGCAGTGGAGATGGCGGAGGAGGTTGAACGAATGTCAGTGGTGGCGCTCACGGGAGAGGTCCTTCGTTGAGGTCGGCTGGTGGGTTCTAGGCCACACCTGGCGACTCAGCGGGACGGAAACGTCCGGGTTCAGTCAGGCGCGGCGACGAGCGCGACGACAACAACACGCGCGCCGAACGGCGCTGTGGGAAGCCTGACTAGCGGACACGTGGAGAACTTAGCACGGCAACTAATGTTGGACGAATGACGTCATACGAACCCGCTCGGCCTGTCGCGGTCATCACGGGCGCCAGCTCGGGCATCGGCGAGGCGACCGCGAGAACCCTTGCCGGACTTGGCTTTCACGTGGTCTGCGTGGCCCGTCGCGAGGATCGCATCAAGGCGCTCGCCGTCGAGCTCGGAGGGACCGCAATTGTGGCGGACGTCACTGACGGCGCCCGGGTCGATGCCCTGGCGGCCGGCCTGGACCGTGTCGACGTTTTGGTGAACAACGCGGGCGGCGCCAAGGGCGTGCAGCCCGTGGCCGATGCCGATCTCGACGACTGGCGCTGGATGTGGGAGACCAACGTGCTGGGCACCCTGCGCGTGACCAGGGCGCTGCTGCCGAAGCTGATCGCCTCGGGCGACGGACTGGTGGTCACCGTGACCTCGATCGCGGCGTTCGAAATCTACGATGGTGGCGCCGGGTACACGTCGGCCAAGCATGCGCAGGCCGCGCTGCACCAGACGCTGCGCGGCGAACTGTTGGGAAAACCGGTGCGACTCACCGAGATCGCGCCGGGGATGGTGGAGACCGAGTTCTCAGTCGTCCGCTTCGGCGGAGACCAGGTCCGCGCCGATGCCGTCTACGAGGGGATGACTCCACTGACCGCGGCGGACGTCGCCGACGTGATCGGGTTCGTGGCGACCCGACCCTCGCACGTGAACCTCGACCACATCGTCATCCGGCCGCGCGATCAGGCCTCGGCGACTCGGAAGTTCACCCGCCCGGAGTGATCGGCGTCGTAGTGGTGGTAGTCGTCGTCGGCGTCCCCGACAGTGTCGGCGCATCGGCCGGAGTGGCAGGCGCGCTGCTGGGAACGTTCGACGGCGGCGTGTCGTCGTTGAGCGCCGACATGGACTTCCACTCGTCCCAGCCGACGGCCCAGTCCCAGATGTCGCCGTCGGCGTAGGACAACTCGATCGAGGTGCCCGTGACCTCCACCGGGTCGCCGTAGATCGCCGTATTGAAGTACTGCTGGGCGTTGTCGGTCGACAGGTTGATGCAGCCGTTCGTGACGTTGCTGCTGCCCTGGACGCCGGTGGTGCTCGGGTTCGCGTGAATGAACTCACCGTTGTTCGAGATTCGGACGGCGAACCTCTCGTGCGCATTGGAGTACCCCGCCGCCGGATTCGACATGTAGAAGTCTTCGTACTTCTCGGTGACGACGTGAATGCCGCTGCGCGTCACGTTGCGCGGCAGATCCGCCTCGCCGTAACTGCACGGCAGGGTCATGATCACGCCTGCGTCAGTGGTGACCTCGATCTGGTGCGACGACGCCTCGGCGATGACGACCTGCCGCCGCCCGATCTCGAAGTCGAGCGTCGCGTCCTGCGCACCGAACGCGCCCTCGCCGAACGGGACGCCATACATCTTGGCCGCGACGTGCACCTTGGTGCCCGGCGGGTAATAGTCGCGGGTACGCCAGTGCAGACGCGAGCCACCGACCTCGTCGGGCAGCCAGGCCCAGCTGCCCTCGACGGGTGGCGTAGTGGTGACGACCAGGGCTCGTTCGACGTTCGCCTTGGCGTCGTCGCCGATCGCGGCGTCGAACTGCATGATGATGGGTGCCGCGATCCCGACGACCTGGCCGTCCGCGAGCTGGAACTGCCCGTTCACCTGGATTTGCGGCGCGACGGTCGAGAAGCTGCCCTTAAGCGGGACCGCCTTGCCGTCGCGGCCTACCGCGGAACCACCCCAGGTGTATTCCAGGCCGTAGCCGAGTGGCTCCGCGGTGGTGAACGTCGTGCGGTCGGGATTCATCGTGCCGGCGACCGGGGCACCCTCCGGATTGGTCAACGTGACGCGCTGCAGCCAGCCGTTGCTCACCTCGACGCCGATGGAGTCGGTGGGGGCGACGTCGGAGGTGTCCTTGGCGGGTTTGTAGGCGATCTCGGCCTTGGCGGGCGCCTGCGTGGCGTCGGCTGGGGTCGTCGATGACCTACCGCTGCACGCGGCGAGCACGCCGGAGGCGCCCACGGCGAATGCGGTCAGCGCTTGGCGCCGATTGATGGTCACGTGTAGACACGGTACCTACAGGACGCACCCAACCAGAATCGGTTCGGGTGTGAGCTCTATCCCGAATGCGCCTCGAACCCCGTCGCGGACCGCCCTGGCCAGCACCAACAGGTCCGCCGTGGTCGCCGAACCCCGGTTGGTGAGCGCCAGCGCATGCTTCGTCGACAAGCGTGCAACGGCCGCTTCGCCGGGGTAGCCCTTGCCGAAGCCCGCGCGCTCGACCAGCCAACCGGCGGCCAGCTTGACCCCGTCGGGCGCGGGGTAGTTCGGCACCGGTCCGTCGACCTGGGCGCTCAGTCGGGCGAAGTCAGTGGCCGAGACGACCGGGTTGGTGAAGAACGAGCCCACGCTCCAGGTGTCGTGATCGCCTTCGGCGAGCACCATGCCCTTGCGGGCTCGCAGCGCCAGCACCTCGTCGCGCACGCGTGTCGACTCCACACGCGAACCGCTCTCGGCGCCAAGGGCTTTGGCCAGCTCGCCGTAGCGAAGCGGGGCACTCAGCCCGGACGCATCCAGCGCGAACTCGACCTCGAGCACCACCGTGCGAGACGAGTTCTTCAAGACGCTGGTGCGGTAACCGAAGCCCAACGCCTCAGGCGGCACCCACCTGTCCTCACCCGTGCGCCGGTCCAGCAGACGGACGCGGCTGATCACGTCGGCCACCTCCACGCCGTAGGCGCCGACGTTCTGGACCGGCGTGGCC
The DNA here is from genome assembly GCF_006439015.1 of Mycolicibacterium hodleri. Classification (GTDB taxonomy): domain Bacteria; phylum Actinomycetota; class Actinomycetes; order Mycobacteriales; family Mycobacteriaceae; genus Mycobacterium; species Mycobacterium hodleri_A. The sequence goes on from NZ_RCZG01000012.1 coordinate 189,730, forward strand.
CCCGCGGAGCCTGGAATCCCCGATAGGCACTCCAGCCCGCCGAGTCCGTGCGCCAACGAGGTCACGACCACGTCGTCCCACGATGCGCCCGCCTCGGCGCGGACGACGTCGCCGTACACCGTGATCTCGGTGTTGGCCAGGCGCACGACGGTCAGGTCGGTGAGGTCGTCGGCGATGACGACGTTGGATCCGCCGGCCAATATCAGCGTCCGCTCGGAGGGATCGTCGGCCGGGAGTTCGCCCAGGACGTCGACGATCTCAGCCGTCGTGTGGCACGTAATGAGCCGGCCGGCGACGGGCCCGACCCTCAGCGTCGTCAACTGCGCGACCGGTACGGACACCTCGACGGCCACGCCTGCGATATCCGAACTCATCACGGGCGGTAACGGTAGCGTGAACAGCTATGCCGCGTTCCTTCGACATGGCAGCCGAATACGACGGCACAGTCGAGCAGATCCACCAAGCCTTCGGTGATGAGCGGTATTGGATCGAACGGCTGATCAGCTCCGGCGCCGACGAGACGACCTTGGATTCGATCACCTGGAATGCCGCGGGCGGGATCGACGTCATCACCACCCAAACGCTGCGAGCCGACAGACTGCCCGGCGTCGTCACCCAGTTCCACCGCGGCGACCTGAGCTTCGTGCGCGAGGAGACATGGACCCCGCTGACCGACGGGCGTGCCACGGCCATCGTCAAGGGCTCGATACCACGGGCACCCGCCAGCCTGTCCGGTACCGCGGTGCTCGCGCCCGCAGGCACCGGGTCGCGGTTGGAGTTCACCGCCAGCGTCGAGGTTCGTATCCCGCTCGTCGGCGGCAAGGTCGAGAACTTCGTCGGCAGTCGGCTGGTCGAACTCCTGACGGCCGAACAGAACTTCACCACGGCGTGGATCAGGGAGAACGCCTGACGACGGGCTAAAATTCGTGGCCATGGCGCCGGTGGGCAGGAGCGCAGCGACCCGGGAGATGGCGCCGGTGGGCAGGAGCGCAGCGACCCGGGAGATGACGCCGGTGGGCAGGAGCGCAGCGACCCGGGAAATGGCGCCGGTGGGGCAGCTGACCCGGGGGACGACCGGTTACAACCGATTGCGGCGCAGTGATCGCTGGCTGGTGCACGCGCCGCGGGTGCGGGCGGCACTTCTCTCGGCCGCCCAGCCGCTGGTGGTCGATCTGGGGTACGGCGCACTTCCCGTGACGACGCTGGAGCTGGCGGCACGTCTGCGGGCGGTACGGCCCGACGTGCGGGTGGTCGGACTGGAGATCCATCCCGAGCGCGTGCACGCGGCACGCGCCGCCATCGAAGGCATCACGCCCGACGACGTCGAATTCGGGCTCGGCGGCTTCGAACTGGCTGGACTGCAACCAGTTCTGGTGCGCGCGTTCAACGTGCTTCGCCAGTATCACGTCGACGACGTTGCCAATGCATGGACACAGATGCGGACGCGGCTGGCGCCGGGCGGGCTGATAGTCGACGGCACGTGCGACGAACTCGGCCGACGCTGCTGCTGGGTGCTCATCGACGACACCGGGCCGGTGAGCCTGACGGTGGCGTGTGACCCGTTCGCGATCGACACGCCGTCGGATCTCGCGGAACGGCTGCCCAAGGTCCTGATCCATCACAACGTGCCAGGCCAACCGATCCACGGCCTGCTGACGGCGGCCGACCGCGCGTGGGCCGCTGCAGCGGGGCACGGGGTGTTCGGACCGCGGGTGCGCTGGCGGGCGATGCTGGAGTCACTGGCTACCGATGGCTACCCCGTCGAGCCGCCGCGGCGTCGGCTCCGCGACGGCGTCCTCTCTGTTCCGTGGTCCGCGGTCGCCCCGCTCGGTTGAGTAGACCTGCTACTGCGACTCGACTTTCGCCTCGGCGAGTGCGGGTTCCTCGGTCGCAGGCTCGAAGTCGGCCAGTGCCACCCAGATTGCGCACCGCCACCGACACCGTGGCCAGGATGGCGCCGTTCTGCGGTGCTCATCGAGGCGCAAACGATTCCGCATAGCACGATGATCCTCAGTCTTGATCGTCAAGAGCGCCGCAACACTCCCCGGCAGCCGGGCTGGACCGGTTGGCCCGGGGGCCCTAGCCTGGCATGGTGCGGATTGCCTTGGCGCAGATCACGAGCGGCGCCGACCCGTCGGCCAACCTCGGCCTCGTCGAGGACTACACCCGGCGCGCCGCCGACGCGGGCGCGAGCATGGTGCTGTTCCCCGAGGCCACCATGTCCCGCTTCGGGGTGCCGTTGAAGCCGATTGCCGAGCCACTCGACGGCCCGTGGGCGTCGGGGGTGCGTTCCATTGCGGAGCGCTCCGACATCGTTGTCGTGGCAGGAATGTTCTGCCCCGGTGACGACGGCCGAGTCACCAACACCCTGGTGGCTGCGGGTCGGGGCGTCGACGCGCACTACCATAAGATTCACCTCTACGACGCGTTCGGATTCACCGAATCCCGCACCGTTGCACCAGGTTTCGATCCCGTGACGATAACCGTCGACGGGGTCGGCGTCGGACTGACCACCTGCTACGACATCCGCTTCCCCGAACTCTTCGTCGAACTCGCCAACCGCGGCGCACAGATCGTCACGGTGCATGCGTCGTGGGGGTCCGGTCCCGGCAAGCTCGAGCAATGGACGCTGCTGGCGCGGGCCCGTGCGCTCGACTCCACCAGCGTCGTCGTCGCCGTCGACCAGGCCTACCCGGGCGACGAGATCGCTGCCGTTGGTCCGACGGGTGTCGGCGGCAGCCTGGTCTGCTCCCCCACCGGTGACGTGGTGGCCGCGGCGGGAAGGGATTCGCAGCTTCTGCTCGTCGACGTCGACCTCGATCCCGTCGAGAAGGCCCGCGACACCATTGCGGTGCTGCGCAACCGCGCCGAGTTCGCTCAGTCGGGTAGGGCACAATCGCTGGGGTGACCGACCCCTCCGATCCCTGGGCCCGCTCCGCTCAACAGCCACCTCAGCCGTATCAGCCCCACCCCGGCAACCCGACCGGGCCGCAGTACGGCGGGCCACCGACGCAGGGACCGCCGACGCAGGGGTATCCGCCTTCGGGTCCACCCACGGCCGGGCCGTCAGCGGACGAGACTGAGCCGGGGGGCAGGTTCACGCGCTTCGTCCGCGATCCGCTGTCGATCGTGCTCGTCGTCGTCATCGTGCTCGCACTCGGTGCCGCGGGACTGATCGGCGGCGAGATCTACGCCCGCCACCGAGGCGACCAGGTAGTCTCCGCGGCCGTCAGTTGCGTCGTACAGGACACCGCGACGGCTTCATTCGGCGCGATGCCCCCGTTCCTGTGGCAGCACATGACGAAGCACTACGACAACATCTCGGTCACGACGGCGGGCAACCAGATCCGCGAGATCAAGGGCATGAAGGCCGAGATCAACATCAACGACATCCGGCTGCAGAACAATGGCACCTCGACGGGCACGATCGGCGCGCTCAACGCCACCCTCTCGTGGAGCACCGAGGGCATTTCGCAGACCATCCAGAACTCGATCCCGATCATCGGCAGCTTCGTCTCCGGGGTCAAGACAAACCCGTCGGACGGCACCATCGAGTTGCAGGCGGCGCTCGGCAGCATCGTCGTCAAACCCGAAGTCGTGGACAACGGCGTCGCTCTGCAGGTGCAGAAGTTGACCGGCCTCGGCTTCACGCTGCCGCGCGAGACCGTGCAACCCGCACTCGACGCGTTCAGCGGACAGCTGACCAAGAACTACCCGCTGGGCATCCACGCCGACAGCGTCGAGGTCACCGATACCGGCGTGATCGCCAAGTTCTCGACGCAGAACGCCTCGATGCCCGCCAGCGATCAGGATCCCTGCTTCGCGGGCCTTTAAGAATTCAGTCCGTCCAGCACCGCGCGCGTTCCGGACAAACCCAACCGGGTCGCGCCGGCGTTCAGCATCGCGATGGCATCCGTGGCGGAGCGAATGCCGCCGCTGGCCTTGACCTCGACTGTCGGCCCGACAGCGCCGGCCATGATCTCGACGGCGCGGACCGACGCCCCGCCAGCGGGGTGGAAGCCGGTCGACGTCTTGACGAACTCGGCGTCCGCCTCCGCCGCCGCCATGCACACGTCCACCAATGTCTGCTCGCCCGCCAGATCCAACAACGCCGCCGATTCCACGATCACCTTCAGCACCGAGTCGGGGACGGCCGCTCGGACCGCCGCGATGTCGGCGCGAACCGAGTCGAAGTCGCCCCGGACCGCCGACCCGACGTCGATGACCATGTCGACCTCGTCTGCGCCCGCCGCCACGGCGAGCGCGGCCTCGTGTGCCTTGATCTCCGATACGTGCTTGCCGGAAGGGAATCCGACGACGGTCGCGATGAGCGTGCCGACTGACTGTGCGCGCCTGGCTGCGGCGACCATCGACGGCGAGACGCACACCGCATACACGCCGAGATCCGAAGCCTCCTCGAGGAGGGATGCGACGTCGACCTCAGTGGCCTCGGGCTTCAGAAGGGTGTGGTCGACCATCTGGGCGACGACGTCCCTGCTCCAGACGTGCTGGTCAATTTCCCCCGGTCGCTGCGCTCCTGCCCGCTGGTCCATCAGAACGGTTCCTCCGTTCCACCCGGGTTGCACCGCGCGTCGACCATCGTCTCGTCGTCGACCACCGGCCGCCAGGGCTCGAGGTTCCAGCTCGTCTTACCGGGCTCGACGATCTCGGCGAAGCTCCAGTGGCACATGAACTGCTCGCGCATCCCGGGGAGGTCGGCGTCGGGTGACAGCGCCAGTACCTCGGTCCACGCCTCGTCACCTTGGACGGCGTTGTTCAACTCACGGGCCGCCACCCGACCCGACGGGGTCGGGTAGACACGCAGACTGGACAGGTCACCCCAGTGCGACCACTGCGCGTGATCGACGAAGGGCGGGCTGGCGATGGGCTCCGCTCCGGCGGTCGCGGCGGTGATGGGGACAAGGCCCACGGATGTCAGCGCACCCGCCACGACGAACATCGACGCGAGGAAGGTCGCAGGCCGTCCCGGCATGGCGCTAACGGGATTTCCCCTGGACTTCGAGAATCTTGGGCCGGACGTCAACCAGGTAGATGCCGATCGCACACGCCGCGATGGCCGAGCCGACCGGCGGCGGAAGGAACACGCCCACCAGTCCGGTACCGCCGAGGATGGCCAGCCAGATCGGCTTGCTGAGCTTCTCGGCCGCGGGATAGGCATCGGTGCGCTGAATCGCCGCGTGGACGAAGGCGTAGATCCCCACCAGCAGCACGCCCACCTGAATGGCGAAGAGGACGTAACTCGCTAGGTCCTGAAGCATCACACTCCAAGCCTAGGCGGGTTACGTCCCCTCAGTCGACTCGGCCTTCGGGGCCAGTCGCGCCCAATGGGCATCGTTACTTCTGCGTCACCTTCTTGGCGGGCGCCTTGGCCGGAGCCTTCTTCGCGGGGGCCTTCTTGGCGGGGGCCTTCTTGGCCGGCGCCTTCTTGGCGGGGACCCGCTCGGCAGCGTCCTTCACGGTGTCTCCGGCCTCGTCGGCTCGCTTCGGGAGCTCGCGGCCGACCAGCTTGGCCGCACGCTCGCCGACGGCGCGAGTCTGGCTGGCGACGGTGCCCAGCGCATCCTGGGTCAGCTCGACGGCCTGGTCGGTCACGCTCTCGACGCGGTTGGCGGCCTCACCGATCGCCGGCTGGCTGCGGAGACGGTTCAGCGCTTCCTCACCGCGCTCGACGAGCTTGTTGTACTGGGCGGTGGCAGCCTCGGCGTAGCCTTCGGCGGCCTTGCGCAGCTCTTCGGAGCTCAGCTTCTCGCGCAACTCGGCGACCTGCGTGGGCAGCTCTTCCTGCAGCTTGTTGAGCTGGGCGCGACGCTCTTCCGCGCGTGTCGACGCCTCGGTGCGGGCCTCATCGGCCCGCTCGCGCAGGCTGGCGACGATCTCGTTCACGGTGGCGAGCGCGAGATCCGCGGCGCCGACGGCGGCGAGCAGCGGGGCTTTCAGGTCTTCAACGGTGGGCTGGTTCTTCTCGGCCATGTTCTTCATTCCCTTCGAACTTCGATTTCGGTTTGGCTGATCAGCAGTGATTCGGATGTCAGTCAGTGGCTGGCTCCTCATCCATAGCTTCGTTCTGTTCCCGGAACGAGGTGTAGATGTCGAGCAGCACTTGCTTCTGCCGCTCGGTGATGGCGGTGTCCATGACGATCGCGTCTCGGACCTCGCTCGGCTCGCTGGGCTCGAGAAGTCCCGCCCTCACGTAGAGCACGTCCGCGGAGACCCTGAGCGCCTTGGCGATCTGGTTGAGAACCTCCGCGGAGGGCTTTCGCAGTCCCCTCTCGATCTGGCTGAGGTAGGGATTGCTGACGCCGGCCTTCTCCGCCAACTGCCGCACCGAAACCTGCGCAAGTTCGCGCTGGCTACGGATGAAGCCTCCGATGTCCTGCGCAGCGGTGGACACGACGGCGGCGAGGTTTTCGTCTTGCGACACGTCGGTTCCCCTTCCTGCGTCGGTACCCGAATTGCTTCGAACACCACCGTAGGACGGAGTGCTAACTATTGCAAGCGCTTGTTAGCACAGCATCTACCGGTCAGAAGAGAAGCTGCGCCACCGTATAGATGACCAACCCGGCGAGCGACCCGACGACAGTGCCGTTGATCCGGATGAATTGCAGGTCACGGCCCACGTGCAGCTCGATACGCTCGCTCGCCATGTCCGCATCCCAGCGCTCGATGGTCTCGGTGATGATCGCTGTGATCTCCGTCCCATACTGCTCAACCAGGTGTTGAGCGGCGCGCACGATCCAGTTGTCGACCTTGTCGCGCAGCTTGGCGTCATCCCTCAACGACTCCCCGATGTGCACCACTGAGTCGGCGATCCTGGTCCGCAGGGTGGACGTCGGATCGTCGACCGATTCCATGAAGATGCGCTTGGCCGTGGTCCAGGCCGTCTCCGCGGCCCTGGCCACTTCGTCGCGGGCCATGATCTGGTCCTTGACCTTCTCGGCGCGCGCGATCGTCGCCTCGTCGTTCTGAAGGTCCTCGGCGAACTCGAACAGGAACTTCGTCGCCGACTGTCGCAGTTCGTGGTCTGGATTGCGCCGCACCTTGTCGGTGAAGTCCATCAACTCCCGGTGGATGCGGTCACCCACGAGGCTGTCGACCCATCGCGGCGTCCACGTCGGAGAGTCCCGCTCAATCACGCGCTCGATGATCTCGTCGGCACCCAGCGACCACTCGAACGCCCGGTCGGCCAGCAGCTGCAGCAGCGCCTCCTGGCGGTGCTCCGCCAACATGCTCGACAGCACGCGGCCGACCGGCGGACCCCACTGCGGTTGGGCGATGCGCTTGACGATCATCTTGTCGAGCACCTGCTGCACGTCGTCGTCGCGCAGCATCTCCACCACCACCTGCAATACGGTCGACGCCTCGGCCGCCACCCGCTCCGCGTTTCTCTGGTCGGCGAGCCACTTGCCCGTGCGGTCCGCCACCTCAGCCTCGCGGACCTTGGTCTCGACCACTTCGGGTGACATGAAATTCTCCCGCACGAACGTGCCGAGGCCCTCTCCGAGCTGATCCTTCTTGCGCTTGATGATCGCGGTGTGCGGGATCGGTATTCCCAGGGGATGCTTGAACAACGCCGTGACAGCGAACCAGTCCGCCAACGCACCGACCATGCCCGCCTCGGCGGCCGCCCGGACATAGCCGACCCAGCCCGGCGCGCCCTGGGACTGCGCCCAGGTGGAGACCAGGAAGACGACCGTCGCGCCGAGGAGGAAGCTGAGCGCGACGAGCTTCATGTTGCGTAGCCCCCGGCGCCGCTCGGCGTCCGCAGCCGAGTCCACGCCAGCAATCGATTCGGCAAAGCTCGCCCGCTGGCTGGAGCTGGTTCTGTGCACCACTCCCCCATCATTCCGCATGGCGTCACCGGCAGCCCCGTCCCACCGAGGCAACCGGCAGCTACCGCCGTATCATCTACTCCGAACGAGGGAATGAGAAACGGCGGAAGTGGCACACCAGACCCCGGCCGGCCCGGCAAAGGCCGATGGGCGCAAACGGCGCTGGCACCAGCACAAAGTCGACCGGCGCAACGAACTGGTCGACGGCACGCTGGACGCCATCCGACGACGCGGCAGCAATGTGAGCATGGACGAGATCGCCGCCGAAATCGGTGTGTCCAAGACCGTTCTGTACCGCTATTTCGTCGACAAGAACGACCTGACGACCGCTGTGATGATGCGCTTCGCGCAAACCACGCTGATCCCCAACATGGCTGCGGCACTGACCTCGAACCTCGACGGATACGACCTGACCCGCGAGATCATCCGCGTCTACGTCGACACCGTCGCGGCCGAGCCGGAGATCTACCCCTTCGTGATGGCCAACAGCTCGGCGAGCAAGAGCAAGGCAGTGGCCGACTCAGAGCAGATCATCGCTCGCATGCTCGGCGTGATGCTGCGCAGACGGATGGCCGTGGCCGGCATGGACACCAGGGGCGCCCAGCCGTGGGCGTTCATGATCGTCGGCGGCGTGCAACTGGCCACCCACTCTTGGATGTCACACCCCCGGATGACGGCCGACGAGCTGATCGACTACCTCACGATGCTGTCGTGGAACGCGTTGCGCGGCATCGTCGAAGCGAACGGGTCACTGGAGAACTTCAACTCGATTCCGCATCCGTCCCCGATACTGCCGTCTCAACTGCTTGACTGACGGGATGGCCAAAGCCGCTTTCGATGCCTCCGACACCCCGACGCTCTGGACCCATGAACCGCACTCGCATCTCGAGTTCCAGCCGGGTGACGAGGTCGGCGACATCAAGGCCAACGCCACACCGGGATTCAAGGGTTCCAAGTCGGACGCCCCTGATCTGCAGGACGAGCGCAACGAGCGGTTCGCCGAACTGCAGGAGATGTTGTACGCACGTAGCAGATCGGGCGACACCCGCAAGATCCTGCTGGTGCTGCAGGGCATGGACACCGCGGGCAAGGGCGGGATCGTAAAACACGTTGTCGGAGCAGGCAATCCCCAAGGCATCCGCTACGCGAGCTTCGGCAAGCCGACCGATGAAGAGCAGGCCCACCACTACCTCTGGCGGATCCGCAACGCGCTGCCGCCCGCTGGCCACCTAGGTGTGTTCGACCGGTCCCATTACGAGGACGTGCTGATCGTGCGGGTCCGTGATCTCGTCCCTCCCGAGGTGTGGGGCGAGCGGTACGACGAGATCAACGCCTTCGAGAAGGAACTCGTCGACGACGGCACGACGATCGTGAAGGTGGCCATGTTCGTCTCCCTCGACGAGCAGAAGGAACGGCTGGCGAAACGCCTGAAGCGGCCGGACAAGTACTGGAAGTACAACCCCGGTGACATCGACGAGCGCGAACTGTGGCCCAAGTATCAGCAGGCCTACCAGGCGGTGCTGGACAAGACGTCCACGGAGTACGCGCCTTGGCACGTCATCCCCTGCGATCGCAAGTGGTACTCGCGGCTGGCAGTCACCGAGTTGCTGATCGAGGCGCTGGAAGGGCTCGACTTGTCCTGGCCGCCTGCCGATTTCGACATCAAGGCCGAGAAGAAGCGGCTCGATTCGGTCTAGGTCGGACGCGCCTCGCCGAGACTTCACTTGCTGACGGATTTCGCTAGATTGCCGTCATCTAGTGCAGTCTCGGCGACCATCCCCGACTCTGCAATGCGTCGCGCGCCCGTCGCACCACCTCGTTCGGGGTGCGCATGTGGCGCGAACTCACGCGAACGATGAGCCACCGCTTGGCGGCGAGGAACTCCAGTCGGTCGATGTCGTCCTCGTACGCCCTTGAGTTCGTCCAGTGCTGCTCGCCGTCGTACTCGACACCGACCATCCACTCGGGCCAGCCCATGTCGATGCGCCGTACGATCCGTCCGCGATCGCCTGCCACGGGAATCTGGGTCGCGACTCGAGGCAGACCACCGCGGACCATGATCAGCCGCAATCGCGTCTCCTGAGGTGACTCGGCACCGCCGTCGACCAAGTCGAGGGCCGCGCGCAGGCGCCGAATTCCTCTGGCCTTCGAGTGCCGCCCGGCGATCTCCTCGACATCGCCGACGAGACAGCCCGTCGCGTTCAGCAGCGCGTCGATGCGGGCAATGCTCTTGTCCGGCAACATGAATCGACCGATGTCGTAAGCAGTTCGGGCCGCCGTCGTGCACGGAATACCGCGGCGCACACACAGCTCGTCGCCCGCGATCGTCCCGCTCCGAACGATGATGCCGGTCGCTGCCGTGAAGCGCGAACGAGCCAGTTCGGCTGGCTCGTCGGCGGATATCCACTTCGTGCCATGCATAGCAGCTGCCGAGTTACCCACCAGCGTCGCTTCGCGGCGAGACCACAGCCAAGCCGCGAGTGCCCGATCCCGCGCGGTCAGCCCGAGCTCCCGCGGCGCGTAGATGTCACGGTGCAGTTGGACGTACCCCATCCGTAGCTGCTGTCGCGTGAGGGCACCGGACGCCAGCGCCTCCGACGCCACCACCAATTGCTCCACACCTCTTAGGCGCGGTGACCAGCTCGTCGGTTCCGTTCGGGCTCGTCGAGACTGCAGAAGATGACGAGATTCGCGTCGATTCCGTCAAGAAGTGCAGTCTCGGCGGGGGACGTTAGTAGTCGTAGAAGCCCTTGCCCGACTTCTTGCCGAGCTGCCCTGCCTCGACCATCCGTTGCAGAAGCGGCGGCGGCCCGTACAGCGGCTCCTTGAACTCGGAGAACATGCTGTCCGCGATCAGCTTGAGCGTGTCCAAACCGACCAGGTCGGACAGCTTCAGCGGTCCCATCGGATGCGACAGCCCGGCGACGATGGCCGTGTCGATGTCCTCGACGGTCGCGACGCCGGCCTCGGCCATCCGGATCGCCGACAGCAGGTAGGGCACCAGCAGGGCGTTGACGACGAAGCCCGACCGGTCCGAACACTTCACCACCTTCTTGCCGAGCACCTCGCCGGCGAACTGCTCGGTGCGGGCCAGCGCCTCGTCGGTGGTCACCAGCGTCCCGACCAGTTCGACGAGCGGAAGCACCGGTACGGGGTTGAAGAAGTGCAGCCCCAGCACGCGACCCGGGTTCTTCGTCGCCGCAGCGATTTTCATGATCGGGATGCTCGAGGTATTGGACGCGAGCACGGCGTCGGGATCGGTGACGACCTCGTCGAGTGCGGCGAACACCTTGGCCTTGACGGCCGCATCCTCGATGATCGCCTCGACGACGAGCTGGCGGTCGGCCAGGTCGGCGAGGTTGGTCGTGACGGTGAGCCGCGCCAGGGCCGCGTCGCGGTCAGCCTCTTGTAGCTTGCCCTTGGCGACGGCCCGCTCCAGCGACGTCGTGATGCGGTTGCGGCCCGCTTCGACGAGCGCCTCGGACGGCTCGTAGATCAGCACGTCGACACCCGCCTTGAGCGATACCTCCGCAATGCCCGCGCCCATTTGTCCGGCGCCGACGACCCCAACTCGTTCAATAGTCACGAAGACACTCTCTACTGAAGCGCGAGCAGACGCAAAAGTGCCCGACACGCAGTGGTGCCGGGCACTTTTACGTCTGCTCGCGCAGGGCTGGTGACTAGTGGCTCAGTGGAACTGACCCTCTTCGGTCGAGCCCGCGAGCGCGGTGGTCGACGACGTCGGGTCGACGGTGGTGGCGATGCGGTCGAAGTATCCGGCGCCGACCTCGCGCTGGTGCTTCGTCGCGGTGTAGCCACGCTCCTCGGCGGCGAACTCGCGCTCCTGAAGCTCGACGTATGCGCTCATCTGGTTGCGGGCGTAGCCGTGGGCCAGATCGAACATCGAGTAGTTCAGGGCGTGGAAGCCGGCGAGGGTGATGAACTGGAACTTGAAGCCCATGGCACCGAGCTCGTTCTGGAACTTGGCGATGGTCGAATCGTCCAGGTGCTGCTTCCAGTTGAACGACGGTGAGCAGTTGTAGGCCAGCATCTGGTCCGGGAACTCGCTCTTGACGCCCTCGGCGAACTTCTTGGCCAGCTCCAGGTCCGGGGTACCGGTCTCCATCCAGATCAGATCGGAGTACGGCGCGTAGGACTTGGCGCGGGCGATGCAGGACTCGAGGCCGTTCTTGACCCGGTAGAACCCTTCCTTGGTCCGCTCACCGGTGACGAACGGCTGATCGCGCTCGTCGACGTCGGAGGTGATCAGCGTGGCTGCCTCGGCATCGGTGCGGGCGATGACGACCGTCGGGACGTCGGCGACGTCGGACGCGAGACGCGCCGAGGTCAGCGTGCGGATGTGCTGCTGCGTGGGGATCAGCACCTTGCCACCGAGGTGGCCGCACTTCTTCTCCGAGGCCAGCTGGTCCTCCCAGTGCGAACCGGCGACGCCCGCGGCGATCATGGCCTTCTGCAGTTCGTAGACGTTGAGCGCGCCACCGAAGCCGGCCTCACCGTCGGCGACGATCGGGGCCAGCCAGTTCTCGACGGACTTGTCGCCCTCGACCTTGGCGATCTCGTCGGCGCGCAGCAGCGCGTTGTTGATGCGGCGCACGACGGTCGGGACCGAGTTGGCCGGGTAGAGGCTCTGGTCGGGGTAGGTGTGCCCGGACAGGTTCGCGTCACCGGCGACCTGCCACCCCGACAGGTAGATGGCCTTGAGGCCCGCGCGGACCTGCTGCACGGCCTGGTTGCCCGTCATCGCACCGAGGGAGTTGACGTAGTCCATGTCGTGCAACTGCTCCCACAGCACCTCGGCGCCGCGGCGGGCCAGCGTGCTCTCTTCGACCACGTGGCCCTGGAGGGCGACGACGTCCTCGGGCGAGTACGTCCGCTCGATGCCCTTCCAACGCGGATTGGTGTTCCAGTCGTGCTGGATCTGTTCGGGGGACTTCGGCGTACCAACGGTGGACATCGGGGCTCCTTGACTACGAGTCTGGTGACGAGTCGCCGGTGGCCCAAAGCTCAAGGCTTGCTAACGCCACCGCGAGTTAGCTTTTCTGCTAACACAACGATGTCACAGCACATACACGCAGGTCCACCCGTTTCACTTGCCAATTTTCGCCAAGCACTCGACCGGATTTGCGAAGTTTGCTAAGACCACGTGCGGCTGAAACGGTTCAGAAGTTACCGTTCAGTAGCAAGTCTTCGCAGGTCAGTACGTTCGTACTGTAAAGCCAGATCGATTCACAGCGGGAAGAGGCAGGCAATGGCTTTGACCTCGTCACCGACCAAATATGTGAGCGTTGTAACAGCGCGATCCGCCAGGTCTTCCCCGAAAGCGTCAGTGGACCCGGCCGGATGCACGTGCCGGGCGATCTCCAACCTGTCCCCGAGCGCCACGGGAAGATCGTGTTCGATGGTCACGCGCAGCGGCGCCGCCACGAGTTCCGGCTGGGCGTAGAGGTAGTCCTCGATGACGCTCCAGTACACCGAATTGTTCATGTGGTCGAAGATGTCGATGTCACTTACTCGCACGGGATACTCCCGCACGTCATCTGCGGTCGCGCGACTGCCCGCCTTCAGGTAGGCCTTCCATCGCAACCGGTCGACCTCGGTAGTCCTCTGCAGCCCCGCCAGAAAGTCGTCGGAGATGCGCGAGGGTCCCTGCGTCTCGCGGTTGATGTTGATCCAGAACGCCTCCGACTCAATGAGGCCGGCCCGCCTACCTTCTATGCGCACCCGCATGTCGCACCATCGGTTGGAGGTGCCGGAGCACCAGCGTCGCAGCCGGAGCATGTCCTTGAACGCGATGGGCTCGATCATGTCGATCATGGTGCGACGCACGATCCACAGCGGGTGGATCTCCTCGAAGCCCATCTCACGCAGCTGGTCGGACCCGATGTCCTGGATGTGCCGCGTAGCGGCGTCGAACTTCAGCCTGCCCGCACGGTCGACGTCGGCGACCCGCAGGGGCCACTCGATGTCGAAGACGTCCGGGTGCGGATCAGGGACGGGCATCATGGCCTTCCGAAGGCCTGAAGCCAGGCCCCCGTCCGGCTTCTCGGCGCGTCCATCCTTCGTGCTCACGGGTGCAAATACTGCCACAGGCCGCCGATCTGCCAATCCTGCGAAGCCCACCTTCACAGTCTCGTTATGCTTGCTGGCGTGGCCAAGACCTTCGTGGGATCGCGGGTTCGCCAGCTTCGCAGCGAACGCGGATTCAGCCAGGCCGCCCTCGCGCAGATGCTCGACATCTCCCCCAGCTACCTGAACCAGATCGAGCACGACGTGCGTCCGCTGACCGTCGCGGTGCTGCTGCGCATCTCGGAGGTCTTCGGAGTCGATGCGACGTTCTTCGCGAGCCAGGATGACACCCGGTTGGTGGCCGAACTCCGAGAGGTGACGATGGACCGCGACGTCGGCATCGACGTCGAGCCGTCCGAGATCGCCGACATCGTCAATGCCCATCCGACGCTCGCTCGGGCGATGGTGAATCTGCATCGGCGCTACCGCCTCACCACCACTCAGCTGGCGGCGGCGACCGAGGATCGCTTCTCCGACGGCAGCGGCTTCAGTTCGGGCTCGGGATCGATCACGATGCCGCACGAAGAGGTGCGCGACTACTTCTACCAGCGGCAGAACTACCTGCATGAACTCGACACCGCCGCCGAGGACATGACGGTCCGGATGCGCATGCAGCGGGCCGACTTGGCCGCCGAGCTGTCAGACCGACTGGTCCGCGTGCACGGAGTGCGGATCGTCAAACGTGTCGACCTCGGCGACACGGTGTTGCACCGCTACGATCCGGTCACCCGGACCCTGGAGATCGCCAGCCACCTGGGGTCGGGCCGGTACGTCTTCCGGCTCGCGGCCGAGTTGGCCTTCCTCGAGTTCGGTGACCTCGTCGATGCGCGGGTCGACGAGGGCAATTTCACCAGCGACGAGTCGCGCACCCTGGCTCGCCTGGGCATGGCCAATTACTTCGCGGCGGCCACCGTCTTGCCCTACCGCCAGTTCCACGACGTCGCCGAGAAATTCCACTACGACGTCGAACGGCTGTCGGCGTTCTACTCGGTCAGCTACGAGACTGTCGCGCATCGCCTGTCGACGTTGCAGAGGCCGTCGATGCGTGGGGTGCCACTGTCGTTCGTCCGCGTCGACCGGGCGGGCAATATGTCGAAACGTCAGTCCGCCACGGGTTTTCACTTCTCCTCGAGTGGCGGCACGTGCCCGCTGTGGAACGTCTACGAGACGTTCGCCAACCCCGGCAAGATCCTGGTGCAGATCGCCCAGATGCCCGACGGACGCCACTACATGTGGGTCGCACGTACGGTCGAGCGTCGGGCGTCGCGCTACGGTCAGCCGGGCAAGACGTTCGCGATCGGCCTTGGCTGCGAACTGCGCCACGCACAGCGGTTGGTGTATTCGGAGGGTCTGGACCTGTCGGGTGAGGTCGCCACGCCGATCGGTGCGGGCTGTCGGGTGTGCGAACGCGACAATTGCCCGCAGCGCGCCTTTCCCGCGCTGGGCCGGGCGCTCGACCTCGACGAGCACCGCAGCACGGTCTTCCCGTATCTGGTGAAGCACGCCCCCTAGACTCGTAGGCGTGAGCGCTCCCGAAACTGCACCGGCCCGCATCCCGCCCGGCGGATTCCGAGAGCTAGGACCGCTGAATTGGATAATCGCCAAGGTCGGCGCCCGGGCGATCCGAGCCCCGCGATTCAGCCTGGTCAACGTAATGGGTCAGCACCGGCTGCTGTTCCTGGTGTGGGGGCTGTACGGGTTGATGCTGCTCGCAGTCGGAAAGCTCTCCCGCAAGGATGCGGAGGTCGTGATCTTGCGCGTCGGCCATCTGCGTAACTCCGAGTACGAACTCCAGCAGCATCGCAGGCTGGCCCGTTCGCGTGGAATCGACGCGGACCTTCAGGCCAAGATCTTCGAGGGTCCCGATGCCGACGGACTCATCGACCGGCACCGGGTGCTCATCACCGCGACCGACGAGTTCGTCATGACGCGATCGATGTCGGCGGAGACCTGGGCGGCCATGACCTTGCACTACACCCGCAAGCAACTCATCGAATTCTGTTTACTCGCAGCCAATTACGATGGCCTGGCCGCGACGATCGCGACGCTGAAGGTCCCGCTGGACTTCCCGGACTAGCCGTCGGCTACAGGTAGGTGACCGCGAGCACGCTGATCGAGAACAACAGGGGCGAGATCGGCAGGCACCAGAGGAAGGCTGCCTTCGCCAACGCCTTGCGGCCGTAAAACATTCGTCCGAGCAGGCCGCCTGCGACGGCGAGACCGAACGCCGCGGCCGCCACGACCAGCACCCACGCATTGACGGTGGTGGTCTTCGTCGCCAAGGAGATTGCGGTCAGCCACAGCATGTGGCCGATGATCACCCCACCGAGTCCCGCGACGATCGTCGCTCTCACGTAGTGACCCTCAGAAGTTGATCATGTGGCCGGCCAGGCCGTGGAAGCACTCTTGAAGCGCCTCGGACAGCGTGGGGTGGGTGTGCACGTTGCGGCTGAGTTCGTTGACGGTCAGGTCCCACTTCTGCGCGAGGGTGAGCTCCGGCAGGAGCTCCGAGACGTCGTGGCCGATGAGGTGTCCGCCGAGGAGTTCGCCGTACTTCGCATCGGCAATGATCTTGACGAACCCCCCTGGCTCGCCGAGGCCGTGCGCCTTGCCGTTGGCGGTGAAGGGGAACTTCGCGACCTTGACGTCATAGCCCTCGTCGCGGGCCTGCTGCTCGGTCAGGCCGAAGCTGGCAACCTGAGGCTGGCAGAACGTAGCGCGTGGCAGCATTCGGTAGTCACCCAGTGCCAGGGTTTCCGCACCCGCAATCGTCTCGGCAGCCACCACGCCCTGCGCCTCTGCGACGTGGGCCAGCTGCAGCTTCATCGTGACGTCGCCGATGGCGTAGATGTGCGGCACCGAGGTGTGCATGTAGTCGTCGATCTCGATGGCCTTGCGGTCGGTGAGGGCGACCCCGGCCTTGTCGAGGCCGATCTCCTCGACGTTGGGCACGAAGCCGATCGACTGCATCACCTTGTCGGCCTTGAGTTCCTCGGTCTTGCCGTCCTTGCTGATGACCACGGTCACGCCCTCGGCCCCCTTGTCGTCGATCGACTCCACCTTCGTCCCGGTGAGGATCTTGACGCCGAGCTTCTTGAACTGCTTCTCGATCTCCTTGGAGATCTCGGCGTCCTCGTTGGGCAGCGCCCGCGGCAGGAACTCCACGATCGTGACGTCGACGCCGTAGTTGCTCATCACGTAGCCGAACTCCATGCCGATGGCGCCGGCACCGGCGATGACGATCGACTTCGGCAGCTCCTTCTCCATGATCTGCTCTTCGTAGGTGACGACGTTCTCCGAGAGCGAGGTGCCGGGGACCAGCCGCGTGCGGCTGCCGGTCGCGATGATCGCGTTGTCGAAGGTCAGCGTCTCGGTCCCACCGTCGTTGAGCTCGACGGCGAGCGTGTTGGCGTCGGTGAAGGCGCCGCGGCCCTGGACCTCGGTGATCTTGTTCTTCTTCATCAGGAAGTGCACACCCGCGACGCGCCCGTCGGCGACCTTGCGGCTGCGGTCGAACGCCGAGCTGTAGTCGAACGACACGTCTCCGCTGATGCCGAACGTCTTCGCTTCCTTGGTGAAGATGTGGGCCAGCTCGGCGTTGCGCAGCAGCGACTTGGACGGGATGCAGCCGACGTTGAGGCAGACTCCGCCCCAGTACTTCGGCTCGACGATGGCGGTCTTCAACCCCAGCTGGGCAGCGCGAATGGCCGCCACGTATCCGCCGGGACCGGCACCTAGTACGACGACGTCATAGTGAGTCACGACCCCCAGCCTAGTGGTCGTGCCCGAGGACCCCTAGGCCTGCACCTGCGCCGTCCGCGCCGCCGGGATCGGGCAGGCGTCACTGGCCTCGGCGACTACGTGCGTGCCGTTGTCCCGTGGACGCTCGCCACGCTCGAACGCGGACCCCGTCACCGGCGGTGCTTCCGCGAGCGAGCGGTTCTCGTCTTCGGTGTATGCCCGCCCCCGACTGAGAAACCTCATGCCCTCCGGGGTTTCGAGGCTGAAGCCGCCGCCACGGCCCGGGACCACGTCGATGACTAGTTGGGTGTGCTTCCATGCCTCGAACTGACTCCCGGAGATCCACACCGGCACGCCGTCGCCGACGTCGAGGATCGCCAAGAGGATGTCGCGATCCCCGACGATGAACTCACCGTCGGGGTAGCACATCGGCGACGAGCCGTCGCAGCAGCCGCCGGACTGGTGAAACATCAACGCTCCGTGCCGATTTTGGAGAGTACTGAGCAGTTCGGCCGCGGCCTCGGTGATGAGTGCGCGTGACGGTGTGCCGTCGGCCATCGATCGTCCTCCTCCACGTCCGGCGGTGTGTTACTCAGCTCACACTACGCGCGCGGTCACAATGGTCGTGTGGAAGACGATCCGTACCTGTGGCTCGAGGACATCACCGGCGACGACGCGCTGGAGTGGGTGCGACGGCGCAACGAGCCGACGCTCGCCGAACTCGGCGGCGAACGCTTCGAGCAGATGCGGGCCGAGGCGCTGGAGATCCTGGACACCGACGCCCGGATCCCCTACGTGCGGCGGCGCGGCGACTACCTCTACAACTACTGGCGCGACGGTGAGCACCCCCGCGGACTGTGGCGGCGCACCACGCTCGAGGGCTACCGCAGTGATGCACCGGACTGGGACGTTCTCATCGACCTCGACGCCTTGGCCTCGGAGGACGACGAGAAGTGGGTCTGGGCCGGTGCGGACGTGATCGAACCCGACCTCACCCTGGCGCTCGTCAGCCTCTCACGCGGCGGATCCGATGCGACGGTGACCCGCGAATTCGACATGGCGACACGCAAATTCGTCGCCGACGGGTTCACCGTGCCAGAAGCGAAGACCAGCATCTCCTGGGAGAACCGCGACACCGTGCTCATCGGGACGGACTTCGGCCCCGATACGCTGACCGACTCCGGCTATCCCCGCATCGCCAAGCGATGGCGGCGTGGGCAGCCCCTGGCCGAGGCGCATACGGTCTTCGAAGGCGCCGCGTCGGACGTCAGCGCAGGCGTCGGATTCGACCCGACCCCCGGCTTCGAGCGCCTGCTGGCCACCAGATCGGTTGACTTCTTCAACCGCGAACGCTTCGAGATCCGCGGAGACGAGCTCATCGCGATCGACGTGCCCACCGACGCGGCGACCTCCATTCACCGCGAGTGGCTTCTGGTCCGGCCACGCACCGACTGGAACGTTGCCGGAGCGACGTATCCGGCAGGCTCGCTGCTCGCTGCCAAGTACGATGACTTCCTCAGCGGGACAATCGAACTGAGTGTGGTGTTCGAACCGGACGACCACACCAGCCTCGACACCTACGCGTGGACCCGCGACAGGCTGGTCCTCGTCACCCTGCGCGACGTGGCCACCGTCGTCGAACTCGTCACCCCGGGCTCTTGGCAGCGGGCGCCGATTCCCGGCGTTCCGCACACCGCCACGACGGTGGTCGTCGACGCCGACGAATACGGCGACGAGATCTTCCTGGACTCCAGCGGCTTCGACAAACCGTCGACGCTGCTGTGGGGGCACGCCGGAGGCGAGGTGGCGGAGATCAAGAGCGCCCCGGCCTTCTTCGACGCCTCCGACATCGAGGTCAATCAATACTCCGCCGCCTCGGCCGACGGTACGATGATCCCGTATTTCGTTGTGGGTTCCGGTAGTTCGGTGGGACCGGGGAAGACACTACTGGGCGGCTACGGCGGCTTTGAGTCGTCCAACACCCCTGGCTACGGCGGCGTGCTCGGCAAGCTGTGGCTCTCGAGGGGCGGCACCTATGTCCTGGCCAACATCCGCGGCGGCGGCGAGTACGGCCCGCGGTGGCACACGCAGGCGATGCGCGAGGGCAGGCACCTGGTACACGAGGACTTCGCCGCCGTCGCAGCCGACCTGGTGGGACGCGGCATCACCACAGTCGATCGACTCGCTGCTCAGGGCGGCAGCAACGGCGGACTGCTGATGGGCATCATGTTGACCAAGTACCCGGAGCTGTTCGGCGCGCTGGTGTGCAGCGTGCCGCTACTCGACATGAAGCGCTATCACCTGCTGCTGGCCGGGGCGTCATGGGTGGCCGAGTATGGCAACCCGGACGACGAGGGAGACTGGGCCTTCATCTCCGAATACTCTCCCTACCAGAATATTTCGACCGACCGTGAGTACCCGGCGCTCCTGATGACGACGTCGACCCGAGACGACCGGGTCCACCCCGGTCACGCCAGGAAGATGACCGCCGCGTTGGAAGAGGCGGGCCACCGGGTGCGCTACTACGAAAATGTGGAAGGCGGTCATGCTGGGGCGGCGGACAACGCGGAGACGGCATTTCGCTCGGCACTGATCTACGAGTTCCTGCACCGCGTGCTGGGCGACGAGCACGGGTGAGCCCGCACCGATGACCCAGGCCACCCACGACGAGACCGCGCTCATCACGGCGTTGCGCGCCCGTGACGAGGCGGCGTTCGCCGAATTGATCGACCTGCACACCCCGTCGATGCTTCGCGTGGCCAGGGGTTACGTGCCCAGCAGCGCGATTGCCGAGGAGGTCGTTCAGGACACGTGGCTCGCCCTACTCCAGGGAATCGACGCCTTCGAGGGTCGATCCTCCTTGCGCACGTGGCTCTTCACCGTGATGATCAACATCGCCAAGAAGCGTGGGGTGCGTGAGCGGCGAGACGCCGACGTCGCCGTGACCGCGTTCACCGGCGGCACCGTCGATCCCGCCCGCTTCCGCGCGGCAGGTGAGGAGTGGTCCGGCCACTGGCGCGAGGCCGAGGAACCGTCGCCGTTCCCCGAGACCCCGGAGGGTTCCGTCCTGAGGGCCGAACTGGATGCCGTTGCGCAGGACGCGCTCGCCGAACTCCCGGAACGTCAACGAGTCGTGGTGACGCTGCGCGACATGCTCGGATTCGACTCAGCCGAGGTGTGCGATCTGCTCGACGTCAGCGTCGCCAACCAGCGAGTGCTCCTGCACCGGGGCAGAGCCGCGGTACGAGCCCGGCTCGAGACCTACCTGAGGGATGCCCCATGAGTACCCGACCGATGGACTGCCACGAGCTAGTCGAGCTCGTCACGGCCTACCTCGAGGGCGCCCTCGACGCCGATACCCACACGCGGTTCGATCTGCACCTGCTCGAATGCGACGGTTGCGGGAACTATCTGCAACAGTTCCGCGCCACGGTGCGCACTCTCGGCACGATCCCCGACGACGACATCGACGCGGTGTTCCGCGAACGGCTGCTGGACGCCTTCCGAAACTGGAGCTAGGAGCCCCGTCCAGGGACGTCCGAATACCCGGCGCTGCAGCGCACTACACGACGCGCAACATGTCGACGGACTACGGTAAGACCCACTGTTCGTCGGGCCGCTTCGGCCGATCCGACGAATAGGCTGGCCTGGTGAGCACCCTGTCCCTGAGCCTGTTCTTCGGCGGCCTGACGATCCTGTTCGTCGGAATTCTGCTGCCCGGATGGAATACCGCCACGATGGGAAAGCGCGCGGTCAAGCGGCACGTCTATTGGGCGGCGACGATCCTCGCCGTGCCAGTGCTATTCGCCGCCGGGCTACCCGACCTTCAGAGTTCGATCGCATTCACGGCGATGGCCTGCGTCCTGATGGGGGGCTGGGCATATTTCCGCACTCCGAACATCAAGATCGGCGGACGGATCCTGGCCGCCTACCCACCCAACCGCGAGCCCGACCCACCGCCACCCGGAGATCGACGTCCTTGACAACCGGAACGACACTGGCTCGACTTCTTCCATGTCAACGCAGCCACCGGAATTCGAGACGATTCTCTACAGGACCCTGGATGCCGTCGCCACCGTCACCCTCAACCGTCCCGCGCAGCTCAACACCATCGTTCCTCCGATGCCCGACGAGATCGAAGCGGCGATCGGCCTCGCCGAGCGCGACCCTGCGGTAAGGGTCATCGTGCTGCGGGGCGTCGGGCGGGCGTTCTCCGCCGGGTACGACTTCGGCGGCGGCTTCCACCACTGGGGTGAGGCGATGAACACCGATGGCGCATGGGATCCCGGCAAGGACTTCGCGATGGTTTCCGCACGCGAGACGGGCCCGACCCAGAAGTTCATGGCGATCTGGCGGGCGTCCAAGCCGGTGATCGCCCAGATCCACGGCTGGTGTGTGGGCGGCGCAAGCGACTACGCGCTGTGCGCCGACATCGTCATCGCCAGCGACGACGCCGTCATCGGCACGCCCTACAGCCGGATGTGGGGTGCCTACCTCACCGGCATGTGGCTCTACCGACTCAGCCTGGCCAAGGTGAAGTGGCATTCCCTGACGGGCGAACCACTGACCGGTGTGGAGGCCGCCGCGGTCGAGCTGATCAACGAGTCGGTGCCCTTCGAGCGACTGGAGGCTCGGGTGGCCGAGGTGGCCGCGAAACTGTCCCGAATTCCCCTGTCGCAGTTGCAGGCGCAGAAGCTGATCGTCAACCAGGCGTACGAGAACATGGGGCTGTCGTCGACACAGACCCTCGGCGGCATACTCGACGGTCTGATGCGCAACACCCCGGATGCGCTGGACTTCATCGACACCGCCGCCAAGGACGGCGTCCGCACCGCGATCGAACGGCGGGACGGACCTTGGGGCGACTACAGCCAGGCCCCGCCGGAACGACGTCCCGATCCGTCGCACGTCATCGAAGCCTAATCCGAAACGGACGGCCGCTCACTGCGACGCATCCCGCCCACCATCGACGCAAGAAACCCCAACACGACGAGCGCGCCGCCAGCGGCCAACGTCAGATTCAGCCACACGTGCAGGTTCCCGGTGGCATGGTCGACCATCGCGGCCGCGACGTTTCGGACGTCGGCCGTCGTGGCGTCGAGCGCGTCGTTGACGTATCGCCGCCCCACCTCGATCCCCGCCCAGCCGCCGGCACCCACGATCAGACCCGAGACCCCAAGGGCGACAAGCGCCTTCCCTCGTCGCCTGGCGACCGCCAACGTCAGCAGGGCGAACACGCCGGCGAGGACGCCAGCACCAACGCTCACCAGGGGACCCCACTTCGCTGCGTCGCGGAGTTGGCCGGGGCGCAGCGATTGCGACATGTCTTCGGTGAGCGGGATCTCGAGGGTCTCCGGCGCCTTGATGCCGAAGCCGGCGAGCGTCTGCTGAAACGAACTGTCCGCCAACATCGGAGACAGATCGATCTCCCAGCGGCCGGACGTATCCGACTGCCCGACGGTGTCGGTGAACATCCAGCGGTGCGCGACCTGATTGGCCAGCGCGAACTGACCGGGGAACGCCGAACTCGACGTGTAGGCGCGCACCGCGCCGCTCAACAGGGTCTCATTGACGTCGTAGCCCGAATTGGCGGACAACGCCATCAGTTGCGACGTCAACGCCGCCGCCATCGTCTGTTGCACGGCGGGATCCTTGGCGGCCGAGGTCGCGAACTCCGAGTATCCGTTCCGGTCGACGACGTTGTGCTGCGCCCAGGTAGCAGGGATGGCCACCGCCAGCGCGACGGTGGTCAGGAGCCAGAACACGAAGGACGCGAGCAGTCGCACGGGTGCGTCCTCCTGTTCTGGAAGGCCCCGACGGGTGGGTCAGTCGGCCAGGGCACGTCCCACGATGAGGGGATCCGCCGTGGCGACCACCTCGCGGTCCTTGTTGTCATAGTCGAACTTACCGAGTACGTAGCGCATCGCGTTGATCCGGGCACGCTTCTTGTCGTTGCTCTTTACCACCGTCCACGGCGCGAAGTCGGTGTCGGTGAGCTCGAACATGGCCTCCTTCGCCGCGGTGTAGGCGTCCCACTTGTCCAGGGACGCGAGGTCGGTCGGCGACAGCTTCCACTGGCGTACCGGGTCGACCTGACGGATGGTGAAGCGGGTGCGCTGCTCGGATTGCGTGACCGAGAACCACAGCTTGGTGAGGCTGACGCCGTCGTTGACCAGCATCTGCTCGAAAAGCGGTACCTGATCGATGAATTCGGCGTGCTGGTCGGGCGTGCAGAAACCCATTACCCGCTCGACACCGGCCCGGTTGTACCAGGACCGGTCGAAGAGGACCAGTTCGCCCGCGGCGGGTAGGTGCGACACATAGCGCTGGAAGTACCACTGCGTCCGTTCGCGTTCGGTCGGCTTCTCCAGCGCGACGACGCGCGCGCCACGCGGATTGAGGTGTTCCATGAAGCGCTTGATGGTGCCGCCCTTGCCAGCCGCGTCCCGCCCCTCGAACACGATCACGTGCCGCAGCCCGTTGGTCTGGCTCCACTTCTGCAGCTTCAGCAGCTCGATCTGGAGAAGCCGCTTCTGCGCTTCGTACTCGGGCCGCGACATGCGCTCGGCGTACGGGTAGCCCTCGCGCCAGGTGTCGACGTCGACTCCACTGGGGTGGTGCACCAGCACGGGGTCGTCGTCATCGTCGTCCCGGACGGAGAAGTACTCGGTGCCCTGCAGCGTAGTCACGCCCAGAAACTATCGACGTCGTCGAACACGATGGTGACGCTGAGGTGAACGACAGGTGGCGAGACTACTTGGCCGCCCGCTTGGGGCGCATCAACGCGAACTTCGTCATCATGACGTTCATCCGCTTCATCGCCTTGGGCGAATTGTTGTAGTAGTTGCCACCGGCACCGACGGCGGTCCGGGGCGCAACGATCGTCTCCTGGCGGCAGAACTTGCGAAGACCGTCCGCACCGCCGAAGCGTGCCCCGATGCCGGAGGTCTTCCAGCCGCCCATCGGCGCCGTGGTGCACATCAGATTGGAAATCACGTCGTTGATGTTGACCGCACCGCAATCCATTTCCAGCGCAACGTCATTGGCGCGTTCCACGTCACGGGAGAACACCGAGCCGCTGAGTCCGTACGGGCTGTCGTTGGCGAGCCTCACCGCCTCGGCGACCGTGGTTACCTTCATGATGGGCAGCGTCGGACCGAACGTCTCCTCGGTCATGCAGGCCATCGAATGGTCGACGTCGACGAGCACCGTCGGCGGATAGAAACTGCCGGGTCCGCTCGGGCGAACACCGCCGGTCAGCGCCCGCGCCCCCTTGGCGACGGCGTCCTCGACGTGGCGGGCGGTGACGTCGACCTGGCTGTCGTCGATCTGAGCCCCGAAGTCGAAGCCGTCGCCTGCACCCATCTTGAGGTTCTTCACGTCGCGTACGACGGCGTCGACGAACTTGTCGTAGACCTGCTCGAGCACGTACACCCGCTCGACGGACACACACGTCTGGCCTGCGTTGAACATCCCGCCCCACACCGCGGCGTGCGCGGCGAGGTCGACGTCGGCGTCCTCGAGCACGATCATTGGATCCTTGCCGCCGAGCTCCAGGCTCACCGGGGTGAGCCTCCGCGCGGCGCGCTCCATCACCTTGGCGCCGGTCGCGCTGGACCCGGTGAACTGGATGTAGTCGCTGTTGTCGACGACGGCTTCGACGGCCTCGCGGGCACCCTGGACGATCGCCATCACCTCGGGGGCACCCGAATCGATCCAGCCGCGCAGCAGCAGCTCGGCCGTCAACGGGGTGCGCTCGGACGGCTTCAGCAACACCGCGCAGCCGGCGGCCAGCGCGGCGATGCCGTCCATCAGCAAGTTCGCGACCGGGTAGTTCCACGGCGCGATGATGCCGACGACGGGACGGGGCCGGTAGTGCACGGCGATCTTCTTGATCGACAGGAACGGGAGCGACGCCGGACGGGTCTCCGGTGCCAGCGCCTTCTCCATCGTCTTGATGTAGTACGACGCGATCATGATCAGCAGCGGCACTTCCTGGGCGGCGTCGGTCGCCGACTTGCCGGTTTCGGCGATCAACAGCGACTCGATCTCGTCGCGGTGCTCACCGAGCCAGACCGCGTACCGGGCCAATACCCGCGCACGGCCCGCGGCGCCACGCGCCTCCCACTCCTTCTGAGATCGCCGCAACCCGGCGGTGATGCGAGGCACGTCAGCCGGATCTGTCCACCGCACCATGCCAGCGACCGCACCCGTGGCGGGGTTCAAGATCTTCGCACCTGTGTCAACTTCGGGCGTCGCAGTCATGAACCCATGCTAGCCGCCGCTGTGATCCAGATCGCACCGGGGTTGACACCTGTCAAGTTTGGCCGCCCAATACGCGACGCACACCAGCGCGGTGCCGAGGAACGCCGCCCCGATCGTGTCGGTGAAGTAGTGGTACGTGAACGACTGTCCGAGGAGTCCGAGCAGCGCGAAGACCGCCGCGGCGGACACCAACCACGCCTTGACTCCAACCGCCAGAACGACCATCCCGAGCACGGCCACCATCACCGTGACATGACCGCTGGGGTAAGAAAGGGCGCCTTCCCGCTCGCGCCCGAACAGCCACTTCAGGAGCCGTTCCGCAAGGACCCCGGTCAGCGGCGTCAGCGCGACCGCCGCGGCCACCCGCCAACGACGCCGGTACAGCGCAATCACCACGGCGGCGACGAGCAGGATCTGCAGCACCGGCGGATAGGTGAACCACAGCAGCTCACCGAGCGCCGGATGGGACCCGCCGGCACGGATGAACCAGTCGTCGAGGGGCGTCGAGCCGTGACCCACCGCAAGACCGAGCGCGACCATCGCAAGGATGCCGACCGGTGGCCACCACCGAAGCGTGTTGGCGGCGGTCATCCCTCGGTGACGAGGCCCCGAATGTAGGCGGCCTGACCGAGGTGCTGCGCGCAGTCGTCGATGATGCTGACGATGCGGGCACTCGCGGTCACCGAAGGTGTCCAGCGCCGGTCCACGATCGCGGCCAGGTCCTCTGCCGTCACCGAGGCGACGTACGCCAGCGTCATTGCATGGACCGCGCGGGAGTACCCGGAGAGCAGCTCCGCGGGAGCTCGCACCTTGTCGACCTGTTCTGGGGTGTGCCCGTAGCCGTGGGCATCTCTAGGAAGGTCTAGTCCAAATCGATCGACCCAGCCGTCGCGCAACCACAGCTGCTCGGCGCCTGCGATCTCGCTGAGCTGAGCGTCCTGCACGCGGGCGCTGTGCCAGAGCAGCCAGGTGATCGTATTGGCCCCTGGCGCAGGCTGGTAATACGCGACCTCGTCGGTCAGGCCTTCGGTGAGATCGTCGGCGTGCTCGATGAGCCGGGTGAACGAATCGCGCAGCAGCTCACGGGCAGCCGCGATGTCGGAGTCAGCCATGGCGTCGACGCTACCCGGCTCACCAGTCGAAGATCGGTGAGCGGGAGCCGATGCAGTCCCAGCAACCGGTAGACGTCCGGGCCATGCACGGTGTACACCGTTGATACACGGTGTGGCTACGCGTGTACTTGGAGATCAGAACACCCTAGGAGGTGTGGACATGCTGGTGATCAAGCGTCTGATCAACCGCGCGAGGGCAGGGGAAGTCGAAGGCAGTGGCCGTCGGCGGACCGAACGGCACTCCATCCGACCGCATCGGCTCGTCACCATCCCCGCCGTGGCGCTGGCCGTCGTCGCAGGTGCGGTCGGCTGTTCGTCCGAACCCCCGGCGCGGGTGGACCACGGGGCCCTGCCTCCCAACACCGCGCGACTCGTCATCGATGGACAGGACATGGGCACCACCCGCGACGTCGTGTGCACTCAGGTGGGGTGGGCCTGGACGGTAAACGTCGGCAATTCCGACTCTGGGGCCACCGCGGTTTTCGAGACCGGCGCCGACCCACTGACGGCTAGATCGGTGCGGTTGCGCAACATCGATGGTTTCAGCGGCGCCTATTGGGACGGCAACCGCGGCCAGGCCAACGCCAGCATGAACGACGGCGCGTGGACGATCACCGGCAAGGTCGAGGGCTTCAATACCGACACCCCTTCCATCGATCGCGCCGAGAGGACCTTCACGATCGCGGCGAACTGCTGATCCCGGCACATCACCCGTGGAAGACCGCTTCGACGTTGTTTCCGTCCGGGTCACGGACGAACGCGCCGAAGTATCCGGGGTGGTACTCGGGCCAGATCCGCGGCGCGTGCAAGGACTCCGCACCCAATCCCACGACGTCGTAGAACTGCTTCGACTTCTCGTAGTCGCAGCAGACGATTCCGAAATGGTCGATCACGGATTCAATCCCGACATCTAGACGGTGCGCCGTCGTACATTCGGATGATGGCCCATGACACCAGAGTCGCCCCGGCGACGACGTTCGATCTCGTCATTCGCAACGGCACGATCGTCGACGGGCTGGGCGGTGAACCCGTCGTCGGCGACGTCGCGGTGTCCGATGGCGTGATCGTCGCCGTCGGGTCCGTCGACGGGGCCGCGTCGCGCGAGATCGACGCGACAGGATTGCTGGTCACGCCGGGCTTCGTCGACCTCCACACCCACTACGACGGCCAGGCCATCTGGTCGGATCGCATGACGCCGTCCTCAGCGCACGGCGTCACGACCGCAGTGATGGGCAACTGCGGCGTCGGCTTCGCACCGTGCCGCGCGGATGACCACGAAACGCTCGTCGACCTGATGGCAGGTGTGGAGGACATCCCCGGCGTCGTCATGGTCGACGGCCTGCCGTGGACATGGGAGACGTTCCCGGAGTTCCTCGATGCGCTCGAGTCGCGCAACCGGGACATTGACGTCGCTGCCTTCCTGCCGCACTCCCCGCTGCGGGTGTACGTGATGGGTCAGCGGGGCGTCGATCGTGAACCCGCCACCGCCGAGGACCTGTCGCACATGCGCAAGCTCGCCGCCGAGGCCGTCGAGGTCGGAGCATTGGGCTTCGCCTCGTCGCGGCTGACGCTGCACAAGAGCGAAAGCGGACAGCCCATACCGAGTTTCGGCGCAGGCCACGCCGAGTTGGAGGCCATCGCGCGGGGCGTGAAGGATGCGGGCGGCGGCCTGATCCAGTTCGTGCCCGACCTCGTCGCTGGTGACTATGGGCCCGCCCTACAGACCGTGTTCGACGTCGCGGAGGACGTCGGCCTACCGGTCACGTTCACGCTGGCGATCGGCAACGCCGGCGATCCGTTCTTCGAGGACGGCCTCAACCTCGTGGAGAAGGCCAACTCTGCGGGCGGGGATGTCACAGCGCAAATCTTCCCTCGTCCGATCGGCCTGGTGATCGGTCTCGAACTGAGCGGTAACCCGTTCATCCTGTATCCGAGCTACCGGGAGATCGCCGATCTCCCGCTCGCCGAGCGAGTCGCCGAGATGCGCAAACCCGAAGTGCGAGAGCGCATTCTGGCCGACAAGCCCGCAAGCGACGGTCACCCGCTGATGTTCGCGGCGCAAGCCTGGGAGTGGATGTTCCCGCTGGGCGATCCGCCGAACTACGAGCCACCCCGTTCGGACAGCATCGCGTCGCGGGCCCGGGCTCGGGGCGTCAGTCCGCTTGAGGAGGCCTACGAGCGGGTGCTGGACGACGACGGGCACGCAATGCTGCTCATCACCCTCGCCAACTTCCGGGACGGTTCCCTGGATACGGTGGCCGAGCTGATCCGCAGAGATGACGTCGTCCTCGGTCTCGGCGACGGCGGCGCGCACTACGGAATGATCTGCGATGCAAGCTTTCCCACCTACATGCTGGCCCACTGGGCGCGCGACCGCCCGTCGGGGCGACTGTCGGTGGCCGAGGCGGTCCGCGAGCTCACCACGGCGCCAGCCCGGGTCGCGGGGTTGTCCGACCGTGGCCGCATCGCCGTCGGTTACAAGGCGGATCTCAACGTCATCGACCACGCCGCACTGACGCTGCACAAGCCCGTCATCGCCCGCGACCTACCCGCGGGCGGTCGGCGACTGGACCAGACCGCCGACGGCTACGTCGCGACGGTGGTCTCCGGAGAGGTGATCGCCGAAAACGGCGTCTCGACGTCAGCGCGACCGGGCAGGTTGGTGCGCGGCCGTCGATCGGCGCCCGCCTGATCGGCCCCACAGCCGCCGACCGTGCGGTTTCATCCGCGACTCGCCGTTCAAGGCGGATGAGATCGCACGTTCACCACGTCTTGGGGCATCCGCGGCTGATCAATGCCGCTCCGACGCGATCGAGGAAGGACTGAGGGCGGTTGTGCAGGATCCCGCTGGTCAGCCTGACGTCGTTCCATCCGAGTTCGGGCAGCCGCGCGAAACGCTCGATGTCCCAAGACCTCTGCCTTGGTTCGGACCAATGGTGAGCACCTTCGAAGTCAACCCCAACCCGCCACTGCCGCCAACCCATGTCGATGCGCGCGAACACAGAGCCGTGTTCGTCGAATACTTGGATTTGAGTCTCGAGTGGCGGAAAGCCCGCACGCAGCAACAACATCCGCGTCTTCGACTCGTATGGCGATTCCGCACCGCCGTCGACCAGCGCGAGCACCTCGCGCAGTCGTCGCATCCCACGAACGCCGGGATGCCGGGCGATGACGGCCTCGACGTCGTCGACTTGGACTCCGGTGGCGTTCATCAGTGCGTCTATTCGAAGCACTCCATCGTCCACGCCGAGGCGTCTACCCAAGTCGAAGGCCGTCCGGGCCGCCGTCGTGACCGCCATCCCGTGGACGGTCTGCGTTTCACCGCACGCCAACACGTCACCGTGGACGACGAGGCCAGGTGGCGGGCGCCTACTGCCGAAGGTCAGCTCGACGTCGATGTCGTCGTCGATCCACTTCGTGCCCAGCATCGCTGATGCCGAGAGTCCTGCCAGCACGCCAGCGCGGTTCGACCACAGCCACGCCGCGCTCGCTCGCTGATGCAGGGACAGCTCGACCCCGCGTGGTGCCCACACGCCGGGGTGGATTGCTCGATGAAAGCGCCGCAGCTCCCGGAAGGTGAGCGCTCCATCCTCGAGCGCCTCGGCCGCGCGAAATGGCGATTCGATTGACCGCATGCCCAGAGCGTTCCGGCAACACCCGACACTTGACTGCCGCGCGGCGAGAGTTGTCCACAGGGAGGCGTCGCGCGAGCGTGCGAATCGATACGCGGCAACCGGCGGGTCGCGGATGAAACCGCACACTCGCGGTTTCAACACATTGGCTCAGGGCGTTCGGCGGCGACCTGCTCCTGGAATGCGATCCACGAACTTGCCGAGCCGGACGACGGTGTTGTCCAGCGGATCGACGATCTCGGTCAGTCGCTTCAGTGTGGGCAGGATCGCCATGAGCTCGTCGATGCCCGTCAACAGCTTCTCGGCGTTCTCGTCGATACCCTGTGCCGCCGTACTCAGACCTGCGATCTCTTCGGCGATCATGCTCGCGTTGCGGTCGATGCCCGCCGCGCTGTCGCCGAGCTCGGACAAGCTGCCTGCGATGATCTGCGCTGCGCGTCGCAGCTCGGCGACGTCGTCCAGCGTCGTGCCCGCACGGTCGATCAGGGCCGCCACTGCCACCGCGCGGCTCGCCGTACGCCGGACGGTGGCCTCGGTCCAACGCAGTGCGCCACCGAATCCCGGCACGGTGCTGAGGTCCACTCGTGGGGTCGCATAGCCGATTAGCTGCATGACATCGATTGTGCCCCGCAATTGCCACGCACAGCCGCACCGGCACGAAGAAGCCCGGCCCCGCGAACGGGACCGGGCTCCTTGTCTGTCGTAGGACTTAAAAGTCCATGCCGCCCATGCCACCGGTCGGGTCGCCCGCGGGAGCAGACGCCTTCTCCGGCTTGTCGGCGACGACGGCCTCGGTGGTGAGGAACAGCGCCGCGATGGACGCCGCGTTCTGCAGCGCCGAGCGCGTCACCTTGACCGGGTCTGCGACGCCGGCCTTCAGCAGGTCCTCGTACACGTTGGTCGCAGCGTTCAGGCCGTGACCTGCAGGCAGGTTCGTCACCTTCTCCGCGACGACGCCCGGCTCCAGGCCACCGTTGAAGGCGATCTGCTTGAGCGGAGCCGACAGCGCAACACGCACGATGTTGGCACCGGTTGCCTCGTCACCCTCGAGCACGAGCTCGTCGAGCGACGGGGCCGCCTGTAGCAGAGCCACGCCGCCACCGGCGACGATGCCCTCTTCGACGGCGGCCTTCGCGTTGCGAACGGCGTCCTCGATGCGGTGCTTGCGCTCCTTGAGCTCCACCTCGGTGGCAGCTCCGGCCTTGATCACCGCAACACCGCCGGCCAGCTTGGCCAGGCGCTCCTGCAGCTTCTCGCGGTCGTAGTCGGAGTCGCTGTTCTCGATCTCGGCGCGGATCTGCGAGACCCGTCCCGCGATCGCGTCGGCATCGCCTGCGCCACCGACGAGAGTGGTCTCGTCCTTGGTGATGACGACCTTGTCGGCCTTGCCGAGCAGCGCGACGTCGGCGGTCTCGAGGGACAGTCCGACCTCTTCGCTGATGACCTGACCACCGGTGAGGATGGCAATGTCCTGCAGCATGGCCTTGCGACGGTCACCGAAGCCAGGCGCCTTGACGGCGACGGACTTGAAGGTGCCGCGGATCTTGTTGACCACCAGGGTGGAAAGGGCTTCGCCCTCGACGTCCTCGGCGATGATCAGCAGCGGCTTCCCGGACTGGATGATCTTCTCCAGCAGGGGCAGCAGATCCTTGACGGTCGACACCTTGGAGCTGACCAGCAGGATGTACGGCTCTTCCAGGACGGCTTCCTGACGCTCGGCGTCAGTCACGAAGTAGCCCGAGATGTAACCCTTGTCGAACCGCATGCCCTCGGTGAGCTCGAGCTGCAGGCCGAAGGTGTTGGACTCCTCGACCGTGATGACACCCTCGTTGCCGACCTTGTCCATGGCCTCGGCGATCAGATCACCGATCGACTGGTCACCGGCGGAGATCCCGGCGGTGGCAGCGATCTGCTCCTTGGTCTCGATCGCCTTGGCGGACGCAAGGAGACTCTCCGTGATCTTTTCCACGGCCTTCTCGATGCCGCGCTTCAGACCGAGCGGGTTGGCGCCGGCCGCAACGTTGCGCAGACCCTCGCGCACGAGCGCCTGGGCCAGAACAGTTGCGGTGGTGGTGCCGTCGCCTGCGACGTCGTCAGTCTTCTTGGCGACTTCCTTGACCAGCTCTGCGCCGATCTTCTCGTACGGATCCTCCAGCTCGATCTCCTTGGCGATGGACACGCCATCGTTGGTGATCGTGGGGGCGCCCCACTTCTTCTCAAGGACGACGTTGCGGCCCTTGGGGCCGAGCGTCACCTTTACTGCGTCAGCGAGGGCGTTGAGCCCGCGCTCGAGGCCACGGCGGGCCTCTTCGTCATACGCAATTGTCTTAGCCATTGCGAAGTGTTCCTCCGGATTAGGGATGGCACGATTTGTGGTCGGGCTCAGTGCCCGCGACGGACGACTGGAGTGTGCGACCGCAGTTGCGGCCCCAGTCTCACCGTCCCGACCTAGCACTCACCGATCGCGAGTGCCAACGTCAGTTTTAGCACTCGCCCCAGGCGAGTGCAAGGTTCGGGCTCGGCCGCCGACGCCCACGACCGGCGGCGATCGCGGGGTTCACCGCGGACGCAGACCGTCCAGGACGATGTCGATGACCCGTTCGGCGACCGCGGGGTTGTATCCCTGCATCGCCTGCGCACCGACGATCAGAGCCTTCACCTCGGGAACGGTGACATCCGATCGCGCGGTGCCGGCCTGCTGCGCGGCGGCCAGCAGATCACCCAGCAGGCCGAGGAACTCCGCCTCCGCCTGCGGTGCCACCACGTTGACGTCGATGCCATAGCCGGCCATCGCCTGGGCGAGGCCGAGGTCGGCAGCACCCTGAATGACCATCCACTTGATGAAGGAGTACAACGCGTCGCCGGGTACGGCGGCCCGCAGCAGGTCCCGACCGGAGGTCACCATCTGCTGCAGCCGCTCCTCGACGACTGCGCCGAAAAGCGCTTCCTTCGTGGGGAAGTGGCGGTACACCGTGCCTGCCCCGACACCCGCCCGGCGGGCGATTTCGTCGATCGGGACCGACAGGCCCTCGACTGCCATCGTCTCGTAGGCGACGGCCAGGACGCGGGCGCGGTTGCGCACCGCGTCGGCCCGCAGGGGCCGCTCGGGTTGAGCCACGTCACACCTCCTAGCTAAACGGGGCGATCGTTCCGTATAGTCGATTCAAACGGAGCGCACGCCCCGTTTGTCATCCTAACGAGGAGTTCCCATGAGTAAGTGGACCACCGCCGACATTCCCGATCAGAGCCGCCGCGTCGCCGTCGTGACGGGCGCGAATACCGGACTTGGCTTCGAGACCGCCGACGCCCTCGCCGCCAAGGGCGCCCACGTGGTACTCGCCGTCCGCAACCTGGACAAGGGGAAGGAAGCGGCATCCCGCATCACGGCCGCACACCCGAGCGCGGACGTCACCCTGCAGGAGCTGGATCTGGGCTCGTTGGAGTCCGTGCGGTCGGCCGCCGCCGAACTTCGCGCGACGCATGACCGCATCGACCTGCTGATCAACAACGCCGGGCTGATGTATCCGCCGAAGGGCACCACCGGCGACGGCTTCGAATTGCAGTTCGGCACCAACCACCTCGGCCATTTTGCCTTCACCGGGCTCCTGATCGACCGCCTGCTACCCGCCCCCGGGTCGCGCGTGGTGACGGTCAGCAGCATCGGCCACCGCCTCAACGCCGCCATTCACTTCGACGACCTGAACTGGGAGCGCAGCTACCACCGAGTTGCCGCCTACGGCCAGTCCAAGCTCGCCAACCTGTTGTTCACCTACGAGCTGCAGCGGCGGCTGGCCTCGCACGGCACCACGGTCGCGGTCGCCGCCCATCCCGGCGGATCCGACACCGACCTGATGCGCCATCTTCCCAGCGGCCTGCAGTTCGCCATGCCGGTGCTGCGTCCGCTCTTCCAGTCCGCTGAGATGGGCGCCCTGCCCACGCTGCGCGCGGCGACCGACTCGGGCGTGCTGGGCGCCGAGTACTACGGCCCCGACGGACCGGGCGGGCTGCGTGGGTACCCGAAGCTGGTTCCGTCGAGTGACCAGTCGCACGACGTCGAACTGCAACACCGCCTGTGGACGGTGTCCGAGGAGCTGACGGGGGTGGCGTACCCGGCCTAGGTCGCGGCAGACTGGCGGCGTGTCTCTGGTCGTGCCGCCGTACCCCCCAATGCGCTACACCGAAGACGAGCCGGAGGTCTCCGCGCAACTGCGGCGCGGAGACCAGGCGCCCGACTACGACTCGTTCGGTCTGGTCCAATACCACTATTTGGCGGATCAGAAGAAGACCGACGGCGACTACGGTCTCTACCGGGTCGACATCTCGCCGAAGGGGGGCGGGCCGGGGCCACACTTTCATCGGACGATCTCGGAGGCCTTCTTCGTGCTCTCCGGGCAGATGAGGCTCTACGATGGCCGCAATTGGATCGACGCCAACCAGAACGACTTCCTCTTCGTGCCACCCGGCGGCATACATGGCTTCCGCAACGAGGCGGATCAGCCTGCGTCGATCCTGATCCTGTTTGCTCCAGGCGCGCCACGGGAGCACTACTTCGAGGGTCTCGCCCAGCTCGGTGAGCTGACCGACGACGAGCGTCGGGACTGGTTCGTCACGCACGACAACTTCATCATCGAGTGACACGCCGAGGCGTGCGAGTGACACGCCCGGCGCACATCCGCAGAAGTGCAAAGCCGTAACCCCTTGCCCTAGACTGCCCTTCGACCAGATAGGAGTCACCGGGTGCAGGGTTACGCAGCGCCCAGCACCCAGGCGTTGCGGAGCTGGCAACGTCGGGCGATGGTGAAGTACTTGGCCGCCCGACCGCGCGATTTTCTCGCCGTCGCGACGCCCGGCTCCGGCAAGACGACGTTTGCGCTACGCATCGCCGCCGAACTGCTGGCCGATGGCACGGTCGAGCGGATCACGATCGTCGTGCCCACCGAGCATCTCAAGATTCAGTGGGCGCGCGCCGCCGCGGCGATCGGGCTCTCCTTGGATCCCAAGTTCAGCAACTCCAACGCGCAGAACTCCGACGAGTACCACGGTGTCGTCGTCACCTACGCCCAGGTGGCGAGCCATCCTGGACGTCACCGAGTGCGCACCGAGAATCGCAAGACGCTCGTCGTGTTCGACGAGATCCACCACGGCGGCGATGCCAAGAGTTGGGGCGACGCCGTCCGTGAGGCTTTCGACGACGCAACCCGCCGCCTGGCACTGACCGGCACGCCGTTCCGGAGCGACGACAGCGCCATTCCGTTCGTCACCTATGAGCGCGGTCCCGACGGCCTGGAGCGCTCTCAGGCTGACCACGTGTACGGCTACGCCGACGCACTGACCGACGGCGTGGTCCGGCCGGTCGTGTTCCTGGCCTACTCGGGCGAGTCCCGATGGCGCGACAGCGCGGGCGAGGAGCACGCCGCCCGCCTCGGCGAGCCGCTCAACGCGGAGCAGACCGCCCGCGCGTGGCGCACCGCGCTCAACCCGGCGGGTGAATGGATGCCCGCCGTGATCGCCGCGGCCGACAAGCGACTGCAACAGAAGCGCCAGCACGTGCCGGACGCCGGCGGAATGATCATTGCGTCCGATCAGACGGCGGCCAGGGCATACGCCGGGTTGCTGACCACGATCACCGGCGAGGCGCCGACCGTGGTGCTGTCCGACGATCCCGGTTCGTCGGACCGCATCACGGCGTTCTCCCAGGGCACCAGCCGATGGCTGGTCGCGGTGCGCATGGTGTCCGAGGGGGTCGACGTGCCGCGACTGGCGGTCGGCGTGTACGCCACCAGCGCGTCCACGCCACTGTTCTTCGCCCAGGCGATCGGCCGCTACGTGCGCTCCCGGCGCCCCGGCGAGACGGCGAGCATCTTCCTACCGTCGGTGCCCAACCTGCTTCAGCTGGCCAGCGAGATGGAAGCGCAGCGCAATCACGTGTTGGGCAAGCCGCACCGGGAAGCCACTGACGAGTGGGACGAGGAGTACGAAGAAAAGCAGAAGTCCGAACCCGACGAGATGGACAACGGCTTCGAAATGCTTGGGGCCGACGCCGAATTGGATCAGGTGATCTTCGACGGCTCCTCGTTCGGCACGGCCACACCCGCGGGCAGCGACGAAGAGGCCGACTATCTCGGCATCCCCGGCCTGCTGGACTCCACACAGATGCGAGACCTGTTGCGGCGCAGGCAGGAAGAGCAACTCGACAAGAGGACCGCCGCCGGTGGCACCGTGCCGGTCCGTAGCACTACCCACGGTCAGCTTCGCGATCTACGGCGCGAACTGAACGCACTGGTGACCCTGGCCCACCACCGCACCGGCAAGTCCCACGGCGCAATTCACAACGAACTGCGCCGCGTCTGCGGTGGCCCGGTGGTCGCGGCAGCCAACTCCGATCAGCTCACGGCGCGCATCGAAGCCGTTCGCGCTCTGCGGGCTTAGCCGACGGCACCAGTCACAGCCGTACCGCCCGGAGATCCGGCTGCTCGCCCACGTCATCCAAACGGTTGATCTTGATCGGTGACGCTAGCGTCGACTCCATGCCCGCCGACACCCCCACCGTCCTGGCCACCAGCGGCGGCCTTCGTGAGGGCCTTCGAACGCGCTGGGAGTTCAGCCCGTTGACCGACCTTGCCATCGACCTGGCGGGAGTGACGGGCCGCGCGCCGCGAATCTGTTTCGTGGCCACGGCCCAGGGGGACAACCCATCGTCGATCCACGGCCTCTACGACGCTGCGCAGGTGCGCGGGTTCACCGCGAGCCATCTGTCGCTGGTGCCGATGCCGAACGTGGACGACGTCGAAGGCCACCTTCTCGGGCAGGACGTGGTGTGGGTGTGCGGTGGCAGCGTCGCCGCACTCCTGGCGCTGTGGCGCCTGCACGGGGTCGACCACGCCATGCGCGCCGCGTGGGCGGCCGGCGTCGTGCTCACCGGCGTCTCAGCCGGGTCCATCTGTTGGCACACCGGCGGGACCACCGATTCCTTCGGTCCCGAACTGCGGCCCGTCACCGACGGCCTCGCACTCTTGCCCTTCTCCAACGGCGTGCACTACGACTCCGAAACTCAGCGTCGCCCGCTATTCCAGCGGCTGATCGGCGAACGGGCGCTCGACGCCGGTTACGCGACGGACGACGGGGTTGGCTTGTTGTACCGGGGCACGAAGTTCGTCGAAGCAGTCGGCGAAAAGGACAGCGCGGGTGCCTACTTCGTTGCCGCCGACGGCCAGGGCGGCGTCACCGAGACCCGCCTCGACGTCCGGCAGCTGTGACGGCCTAGCCTACAGGCCGAGCAGCCCGGGGAGTTCGGCCACCGAGTCGATGACGTTGTTGGGCTGCATGGCGAATTCATCTGCGGCCCAACGGTCCAACGTGTCCTGACGGAACTTTCCGGTGCGCACCAGTACGCCGGTCATGCCCACCACCTGGCCAGCCAGGACGTCGTTGTTCAGGTCGTCGCCGACGACGTACATCTCCTCTGGGTCGACGCCGAGCCTGCCGGCCGCAGCGAGGAACCCCTCGGGCGCAGGCTTGCCGACGGCGGTGGCCTTGCGGCCGGAGGTCTCCTCCATGCCGATGAGATACATGCCGGTGTCGATGCGTAGTCCCTCGGCGGTGTTCCACGCCGTGCTGCGGTGCATCGCCACCAGCGGAACGCCGTGGGCCATCCAGTCGTAGACCCGGCTCAGGGTGGTGTGGTCGTACTCCGGGCCCGCGCCGCCGAGAAGAACCACGTCCGGAGTGTCGGGATTCGGGCCGACCACGTCCTGCGCATAGACGATGTCGATGCCCGGCATGTCCTCGGCGATCTGGCCGCTGTTGACGAGGAAGCACCTGGCATCCGGATAGCGGTCACGCACGTAGTCCGCCGTGAGTACGGCGGACGTGATCACCTCGTCGGACGTGACTTCCATCCCGGCTTCGGACAGCAGTTCGGCGATCTGGACCCGGGTCTTCGTCGTGGTGTTGGTGAGGTAGGTCCTGGCGATCTGGTTGTCCGCGAGCACGCGCAAGGTCTCCGCGGCACCCGGGATGGGCTTCCAGGAAGTCACCAGGACACCATCGATGTCGAACAGCACTCCACCGATAGCCATGGTGCCGAGGTTAAACGGCAACGGTCTCGCCGCAACTCGGACCCGGTCGGGAGTGAGCCCAGTCATTCTCGACCACCCACGGTGACACGGTGGCTGCCACCAACCAGGCGCGCTCGGCGGGTACGTCGAGCACCCGGTATCCCTTCGCCCCCGCCGCGGTGGCCGCAATCAGCGTCGCCACCCCGGAACGGCGCTGGAACCAGCTCTGGCGCACCGTCCAGCCGATGATCCCGCCCGCGGCGATACAGTCGCGACGCCGTTCGACGCTGCCCGCCCGCGCGACCAGCCAACCCCCGCCGACGAGATGCCCCAGCGCACGGGAGCGGTCGGCGGCCAGGAACGAAGCGGCGGCGGTCACCGCGGACCAGGCCGGCCACGCCAAGAGCGGAACGGAGACGACGAACGTCGCCCCGGCCATGGCGACGCCGAGGAGCACGGGAAGGGCCAGTGCCCTACTCCAGCGCCTGCGGGTCGCGACGGCGCCATGGCCGTGCAGCTCACCGCTGACCACCTCGGGTCTACCGATGAGCTCGGTGAGTACCCCCTGGGCCGTCGACACCGGACACGGCGGGAGTAGCAGCGACGCCTCTCCCGACCCGTCGACACCGGTCATCACCGCATCCAGCCGCGCGCCGCCGAACATCCGCACCAGCAGGGGTTCGCGGACGGTGCCGCCGCGCAGGCGTCGCATGTCGAACGTGCGCTCGCGCACCCTGAGTAGACCGTGTCCGAGGTGCAGCACCCCGGCACCGCCGTCGTCGCGTCGGGACAGCACCAGGTTGCCGAACGTCACCAGGGACCGCCCCACCGACAGCAGCACCGAGAGCAGCAGCACGGCGACGGCAGCCGCCGCGACGGTGACGACGACGCCGAACCGCTCCGCGGCATCCAGCCCCTGCCTGGCCAATTCGGAATCCTCAAGCGCCGCAACCGCTCCCGTCTGGTACACCAACCCGATCGCCGCGACGATCATCGCCAGCCCCGTGAAGTTCAGCGGGCTGTAGCGCAACCAGGACGGCTGCCATCGGGCCAGGACGCGGTCCCGCGGCACCTCGTCGAGGCCTGCCGCCGCCGAGTCGGAGAGCAGAATCGCACGCAATCCGGGCACCTCGTCGGATCGGACCGCGTCGAGGGCGAACTCGGCATCCCCCTTGAGCTCCTGACCCGTCCCGACTTTGACGACGGTCAGCCCCAGCAGCCGGTGCAGGAGCCTGGCATCGGTGGACACCGATCGAATCCTGTTGCGCGGTAGCGAGATGACAGTGCGCTGCAGTACGCCTTCGCGGCGTTGAATCTGGTCGCCATCGATGCGGTAGGTGGTGGTGAACCACCTCGCGATGCCGAACGCGACGAGTACCGCCAGCGCGGCGATCGACCACATCCGGTTGCCAGTCGCCGATCCGAGCACCACCGAGCCGATCAGCAGGGGCAGTTGGCGCAGCAGCTCGTGCACGGGGTGGACGAGCAGCATCCGCGAGCTGAGTCTGCGCCACTGCGATCTCGGCGCCGTCATGTCGCGTCCCGGTCGCCGATCGCGGCGACGTCGGTCAGCCGGGCGACGATCCGATCGGCTACGTCGGAGTCGAGCGCGATTATCCGCACGGCTCCCGCCGACGAGGCGGTCGTCACGGTGACGTCTGCTAGCCCGAACAGCCGGTCGAGGGGTCCGCGGTGGGTGTCCACCGTCTGCACTCGCGAGATCGGCGCAATGCGGCGCTCCTGCACCAGCCAACCGGTCCTCGTGTAGACCGCGGG
The DNA here is from genome assembly GCF_006439015.1 of Mycolicibacterium hodleri. Taxonomy (GTDB): domain Bacteria; phylum Actinomycetota; class Actinomycetes; order Mycobacteriales; family Mycobacteriaceae; genus Mycobacterium; species Mycobacterium hodleri_A. Next base: position 230,250 of record NZ_RCZG01000012.1, read on the forward strand.
CGTCGGCGAATCCAGTGAGACGTCCCAGCGGTGCACGCGATAGCGCCACATGGGCGCGACCACCACGAAACTCACTATGCCGAGCACCGTCACCACGGCCGCCGCGGCATGCAGCCAGCTCGCCCGGGAATCCAGGACGAACCACACCACCTGCGTCACCGACAGCAGTGTCCACGGGATGGCCGCCGCGATCGCCCACACCAACGGGGCCCTGCGGCTCGGCGGGTTCGCGGGGTCGACGAGTGTCACCATCACCCTGAGTATGGTCGTGCTCATGAGCGCCAACACCAAGTGGACGGCCGCCGACGTGCCGGATCAGACCGGCCGCGTCGCCATCGTCACCGGTTCCAACACCGGCCTGGGGTATGACACCGCCCTGGTTCTTGCGGACCGCGGGGCGCACGTCGTCATGGCGGTGCGCGACGTCGACAAGGGCAAGGCTGCCGCCGCCAGACTCGTCGGGCGGGTGCCGCGCGCGGACGTCAGCGTGCAGGCGCTCGACGTTGGCTCACTGCAGTCCATCCGGACCGCAGCCGAGGAGCTCAAGAGTGCCTACCCGCGGATCGACCTCTTGATCAACAACGCAGGCGTGATGTATCCGCCGAAGCAGCTGACCGCGGATGGGTTCGAGCTTCAGTTCGGCACCAACCACCTCGGCGCGTTCGCCCTGACCGGCCTGTTGCTGGAGAACCTGCTGCCCGTCGAGGGATCGCGCGTCGTCGCCGTCGCGAGCATCGCGCACCGCAGCCAGGCCGCCATCCACTTCGACGATCTGCAGTGGGAGCGCGGTTACAACCGGGTCGCCGCCTATGGCCAGTCAAAGCTGTCCAACCTTCTCTTCACCTACGAGCTCAACCGCAGGCTCGGCGGGCACGACGAGCCGACCATCGCGGTGGCCGCCCACCCCGGCATCTCCAACACCGAGCTCATGCGGCACGTCCCCGGTTCCGGACTGCCCGGCTTCAGCGCGCTCGCCGGGCTGGTCACCAACAGTCCGGAGATGGGTGCGCTGGCCACGTTGCGGGCGGCTACCGACCCGCAGGTCCGTGGCGCTCAGTACTACGGGCCGGACGGCTTCCGCGAGCTGCGCGGACATCCGAAGCTGGTGCAGTCGAGCAAGCAGTCGCACGACCAGGACCTGCAGGGCCGACTCTGGACGGTCTCCGAGGAACTCACGGGCGTCACCTTCCCGGTATGAGATCCGTCGAGGAACATCAGAGCGTCGTCGCTGCGCTGATCGCGACGCGCGAGCCGGTCACGGTCGCCATCGGTGACGCTCTCGGCCTCGTCTTGGCGGCCGACGTCGTCGCACCGCTGTCGCTGCCGGGCTTCGACAACTCGGCCATGGACGGCTACGCCGTTGTCGCCGAGGACATCGCGGAGGCCTCGGACGATAGTCCGGTGAGACTTCCCGTGGCCGAGGACATCTTCGCGGGGCGCACGGACTCCCTGGTGCTGCACCCGGGCACCGCACACCGGATCATGACGGGTGCACCGCTGCCCGCAGGCGCGACGGCGGTCATCCCGGTCGAGGCCACCGATGGCGCCACCGACACCGTGTCGATCATGGCCGGCGTGACGCCTGGTCAACACGTTCGACGTGCCGGCGAGGACGTCACCGCCGGTACGACGGTGCTGCAGGCCGGCCAGGTGTTGACCCCCGCGGCTCTCGGCCTCGCCGCAGCCCTTGGCCTCGGAGAGTTGAACGTCGTTCCGCGGCAACGTGTTCTGGTGATGTCGACGGGATCCGAGCTGGTGGCCCCCGGCACGCCACTGCAGCCCGGTCAGATCTACGAGTCCAACGCCGTGATGCTCGCGGCCGCAGTCCGCGACGCGGGCGCCGACGTCGTCACGTCGTCCATGACGGAGGACGACGTCGCCGTCTTCCGGGCGGAGTTGGAGACGCACGCGCGCGATGCCGATCTGATCATCACGACCGGCGGTGTCAGCGCCGGCGCCTACGAAGTAGTCAAGGACTCGCTCGCCGAGGAGGTCGAGTTCGTCAAGGTGGCGATGCAGCCGGGCATGCCGCAGGGGGCCGGAGTCGTGTGGGAGACGCCGATCATCACCCTGCCGGGCAACCCCGTCAGTGCCCTGGTGTCGTTCGAGGTCTTCATCCGATCGCCCCTGCGCGCGGCGATGGGGCTCCCCCGCCCCGACCGGCCACGCCTCACCGCCACCCTTCTCGAGGACCTGACGTCGCCGCGTGGACGACGCCAGTTCCGTCGCGGCGTGCTGGATCCATCCGGAACTTCGGTCACCAGCTACGGACCGCCCGCCTCGCATCACCTCCGCTGGCTGGCGTCGGCCAACTGTCTGCTCGAAATCGACGAGGACGTCGCAGAGGTGGCGGCCGGTTCTGAGGTCCGGGTGTGGGACCTGACGTGAGCAGCCCGACCCACCCGTAGAATCGACACCCCATGGCCAGACCCGCGCGACCCGCCGATGCCGCCAACGAGTCCGAGATGTCCCGATTCGTTTCGCTTGTCCGTTCCACCGTCCCCCCCGTTCATCCCGCTGGCCTGCCCTTCATCGCGGGCGGCCTTGGAGTCGCTGCCGCAGGCCGCAAATACGGCTGGCTTCGCAACACCGGCTTGACCGCTGCCGCCGCCTGCGCACTGTTCTTCCGGCATCCGCCGCGGGTGCCACCCACCAGACCGGGCGTGGTGGTCGCGCCTGCCGATGGCCGGGTCACGCTCATCGAACGGGTTCGCCCACCCTCGCAGCTCAACATGCCCGACGTGCCGATGACTCGGATCAGCATCTTCCTGTCGGTGTTCGACGCCCACGTGCAGCGCGCGCCCGTCGAAGGCGAGGTCGTCACCATCAAGTACCGCCCCGGACAGTTCGTGTCGGCCGAACGCGACCAGGCCAGCGAGGTCAACGAGTGCAACAGCGTGTGGTTCCGCACCGCCCAGGGCATCGACGTGGCCGCGGTTCAGATCGCCGGACTCGTCGCCCGCCGCATCGTGTGCACGGCACACATCGGGGACAAGGTCGCCCTCGGTGAGACGTACGGCCTGATCCGGTTCGGCTCGCGCTTGGACACCTACCTGCCCGCAAACTCGCGGGTGCTCGTGGAGATCGGTCAGCGCGCAGTCGCGGGTGAGACAGTGCTCGCGGAGCTGGTGTGAGCCGCATCGAGGGCCAACCCGGCCGCGGGCTTCGCATCCTGCCCAGCGCCACGACCGTACTGGCCATCTGCGCGGGGCTGACCTCGATCAAGTTCGCCCTCGACGAGAAGCCGTGGATCTCGCTGGCGCTGATCGGCGCCGCCGCGGTCCTGGACGGCATCGACGGGGGCATCGCCCGCGCGCTCAACGCGCAATCCCGGATGGGCGCCGAGATCGACTCGTTGGCCGATGCGGTGAACTTCGGCGTGGCGCCTGCGCTCGTCATCTATGTCACGCTGCTGCCCGACTCGCAGTTGGGCTGGATCTTCGTGCTGCTGTACGCGGTCTGCGTCGTGCTGCGGTTGGCCCGCTTCAACGCGCTGCTCGACGACGACACCCGCCCGGCCTACACCCGCGAGTTCTTCACCGGCATGCCCGCACCATGCGGTGCCATCGGCGCGATCGGCCCGCTGGTCGCCAAGATGCAGTTCGGTGACGGCTGGTGGACCTCACACTGGTTCGTCTGTGGGTGGCTTGCAGTGAATGCGGCACTCCTGGTCAGTCGGGTGCCGACGCTGGCTCTGAAGGCCATTTCGGTGCCGGAGAACGCCGCACCGATTCTGCTGATCCTGGTCGCGGCGGCTGCCGCAGGACTGCTGCTGTTCCCCTACGTGCTGGTGCTGATCTTCATCGCCGGCTACGTGGTCATCATCCCGTTCACCGTCCGCAGCCAGCGTTGGGTGGCCGCACGCCCAGAGGCGTGGGACGCCAAACCGCAGCAGCGCCGGGCGGTCCGCCGTGCGGCGCGCCGCGCCGCGCCCAATCGACGGTCCGTGGCCCGTCTCGGGCTCCGCAGACCCGGCCCCAAGGGCTAGCGGGTGACCGATCGAGTGATCGAGGCGTTCGACGACCCGCCGCCCGGTCGGCTGTCGCTCACGGCCCGGCTGAACACCTCGGCACTGGACTCCCGCCGCGGCGTCGTTCGGCTGCATCCCGAAGCGCTTGCCGCACTCGGCATCCGAGAGTGGGACGCCGTGTCGTTGACCGGTTCACGCACCACCTCGGCGGTCGTGGGGGCAGCGAACCCTGACACACCGGCGGGCACCGCCCTTCTCGACGACGTCACGCTGTCGAACGCGGGACTGCGCGAGAATACGACCGTGCTGGTGGATGCGGTCACTGTGTACGGAGCACGATCGGTGACGGTGAGCGGTTCCAAGCTGGCGACGCAGTCCATTTCGTCGGCCACGCTCCGACTTGCTCTGCTGGGCAAGGTGATGACGGTCGGAGACACCGTGTCGCTGCTGCCGCGCGACCTCGGCCCCGGCACGTCCACGTCGGAGGCCTCGGCTGCGCTGACCTCTTCGGTGGGCATCACCTGGACGTCGGAGCTGCTGACGGTGACGGGGGTGGATCCCGCCGGTCCGGTGAGCGTGCAACCGAATTCGCTCGTCGCATGGGGGGACGGCACTGCGCTGACGACCGAGCCCGGCTCCGCAGCCCACACCGTCACCGAACCCCGGTCGCAGCCGCGCGACGAGCCGGTCGTCGCGGTGGTCTCGATCGACGATCTCAGGGGTGCTCACACCCAGGCCGGTCGCCTGACCGAATGGCTGAAGCTCGCCCTCGATGAACCCGAGCTGCTCGAAACCCTAGGGGCCAAGGCCAATCTCGGCGTGCTGGTGTCCGGTCCCGCCGGCGTCGGTAAGACCACGCTGGTGCGGGCGGTGTGCGCCAAACGTCGCCTGGTCGAACTCGACGGCCCGGAAGTCGGGGCTCTGCGGGCCGAGGATCGACTCGCGAGCGTGCAGTCGGCGATCGCCGCCGTCCGCGACGGGGGCGGTGTTCTTCTCATCGCGGACGTCGACGCACTGCTGCCCTCGACCGCCGAACCCGTCGCGTCCTTGATCCTCACCGAATTGCGCACCGCAGTGGCGACCCCCGGCGTGGCCTTCATCGCGACGTCGGCGGTGCCCGACGCCGTGGACGCCAGGCTGCGGTCGCCCGACCTGTGCGATCGTGAGTTGGGCCTGAGCCTGCCCGACGGCGCTACCCGCAAGGCACTCTTGGAGGTGCTCCTGCGCGGTGTGCCAGCCAAGGAGCTGACGCTCGACGAAATCGGCGAGCGCACACCGGGTTTCGTCGTGGCCGATCTCGCCGCCGTGGTGCGGGAGGCTGCCTTGCGCGCCGCCGCCCGCGCCAGCGCGGACGGGCAGTCACCCGCACTGACCCAGGACGACCTCACCGGCGCACTGTCGGTGATCCGCCCGCTGTCGCGCTCGGCCACCGAGGAGGTCGCGGTCGGGTCGGTGACCCTCGATGACGTCGGCGACATGGTCGAGACGAAACAGGCCCTCACCGAGGCGGTGCTCTGGCCGCTGCGGCACCCCGAGACCTTCGAACGACTCGGCGTCGAGCCGCCGCGCGGAGTATTGCTCTACGGCCCGCCCGGGTGCGGCAAGACGTTCGTCGTACGGGCGCTCGCGAGTAGCGGCAGGCTCTCGGTGCACGCCGTCAAGGGCGCCGAGCTGATGGACAAGTGGGTCGGGGCGTCGGAGAAGGCGGTGCGCGAATTGTTCCGCCGCGCTCGCGATTCCGCACCCTCACTGGTGTTCCTCGACGAGATCGACGCCCTCGCGCCGCGGCGCGGGCAGAGCTCCGATTCGGGCGTCACCGACCGCGTCGTCGCCGCACTGCTCACCGAACTCGACGGTATCAACCCCCTGCGCGACGTCGTCGTCCTCGGCGCCACCAACCGACCCGATCTAATCGATCCGGCGCTGCTGCGCCCCGGCCGACTGGAGAAGCTGGTCTTCGTCGAACCGCCGAACGCCGATGCGCGGCGGGACATCCTGCGTACGGCCGGCAAGTCGATTCCCCTGAGCGCCGACGTGAACCTCGACCAACTCGCCGATCAGCTCGACGGTTACAGCGCCGCTGATTGCGTTGCGCTGCTGCGGGAGTCCGCCCTGACTGCGATGCGGCGTTCGATCGACGCGGCCGACGTCACCGCTGACGACGTCGAGAAAGCCCGCCAGACCGTCCGCCCCTCGCTCGATCCCCCACAGGTGGATTCACTGCGGGCATTCGCCGAAAATCACTGACGCTCAGATATCTTCGGCGATACGGGCCAGTCGCGTCAGCGAAGAGAGCAGTGCGTCCACACCCGTGGCACGCGCGCGCACCATCCGCTTCTCGTCGGTCAGGCGGGACCAGTCGTAGGTGTGCGTGACGCGGGTACGCACGTCGTCCAGGGGTGAGAGCTCCCACCGCCAGAGGTGACCGGGCGGTGGCGACCCCGGCTCGGACGGGCGCCAGGCGATCAGCGCGCCCTCCTCGAACTCCACCACGTGGTTGTCCCGAATCCCGCCCTGAAGGATCGAGGTTCGGAAGACGTCGCCGACGCCGTGCACCCGCTGACCGACGGCCGCCTCGGCGAGGTTGTCGTTGCCGTCCCAGCGCGGCTGTTCGGCCGGTTCCGCAATCAACTCGAAGATGCGGTCGGCCGGCGCCGAGATGTCGAGACTGGCGCTGACCACCTTCCCGGATTCCGGCGCTTCGCCCGCCCGGTTGGCTTCTCCCATGCCACCATCCAACCGTGTCCACCGCGGCATCCGCGAGCCTTCCCGCGACGCCGCGTGGAGCAGGAGCAGTGCCCACGTAAACTGACCGCAGACATAGCCCTAGACGGCTGACACCCCGAACGATGTCTTCGCGCAGGCGCTCATCGCAGATGATGCTTCGCGCAAGCATTCATCGCCAAACGACCGGAGTGCCATGGTCGCCATTCTCTACGCCCACGCGGTCGCCGCCTTGGTGGCGCCGATCCTCGTGCGGCGGTGGGGGCGGCGGACCTTCTACCTGCTGGCCCTCGTTCCCCTCGGCTCGCTGCCGTGGGTGGCGCTGAATTGGCCCCAGCAGGATGTCGCCGCCGGGGCGGCTCCGGGTCGAGGCGCGCAGACCGTCCACCTCGACTGGGTGCCCGAGCTGTCGATGAACATCACGTTCCGCTTCGACGCGTTGGCCGCGATCATGAGCGTGCTCGTCCTCGGCGTCGGCGCGCTGGTCCTCTTCTACTGCGCCGAGTACTTCCACCACCATGACGGGCACACCGAACGCAGGCTGCCCAGCTTCGCCGCTGAGCTCGTCGCGTTCTCCGGTGCCATGTTCGGGCTCGTCGTCAGCGACAACATGCTGTTGCTCTACCTGTTCTGGGAACTGACGACGGTGCTGTCGTTCCTGCTGGTCGGCCATTACGCCGAACGCGCCACCAGCCGGCGGGCCGCTATGCAGGCGTTGCTCGTCACCACCGCGGGTGGCCTGGCGATGCTCGTCGGCATCGTCATCCTCGGCAGCCTGTCCGGGACGTACCGACTGTCCGAACTCGTCGCCGAGCCGCCGTCGGGCACGGCCGCCGCCGTCGGGGTCGTCCTGATCCTGATGGGCGCGTTGTCCAAGTCGGCGATCGTCCCGATGCACTTCTGGCTGCCCGGCGCGATGGCCGCCCCGACACCGGTCAGCGCGTATCTGCACGCGGCCGCGATGGTCAAGGCCGGTGTCTACCTCGTCGCGCGGATGACCCCGGGCTTCGCCGACTCCCCCGGGTGGCGCCCGATCATCGTCACGCTGGGCCTGGCCACCATGCTGCTCGCGGGGTGGCGTGCAGTACGCGAATACGACCTCAAGCTGATCCTCGCCTTCGGCACCGTCAGCCAACTCGGGCTCATCATCCTGATGGTCGGCTCGGGCGGCGGCGACATGATGCTGGCGGGACTGGCGATGCTGTGCGCGCACGCGATGTTCAAGGCGGCCCTCTTCATGGTCGTCGGCGTCATCGACCACTCCACCGGCACGCGGGACATCAGGCGGCTGGCCCACCTCGGTGACCGTCACCGTCCGCTGCTGGTCATCGCCATCGGCGCCACCGCCAGCATGGCGGCGCTGCCACCCTTCCTCGGCTTCGTCGCAAAGGAGGCGGACCTGACCGCGCTCGCTGACGCCGCGTCCCTCGGCGCCGCCGCGCCGTGGGTCTTGGCCGGGGTGGCGTTCGGCTCGGTGTTCACCACGATCTACAGCCTGCGGTTCCTCTACGGCGCCTTCGCGCGCAAGGGCCGCGCCAGAGCGAGTCAACGGGTGACCGAAATGCACCGGCCGCCGAACACCTTCCTCGTCGCCCCGGCGATCCTCGCCGCCGCCGGACTGGTGTTCGGTGTCTGGCCCGCGGGTCTGGACCACGTCCTCGACGAGTACGCAGACACCGTGCCCGGCGGTGCCAACTACCACCTCGCACTGTGGCACGGGGTAAACCTGCCGTTGCTGCTGTCGGTGCTGGTGCTCGCTGCCGGCACCGCCGCCTTCTTCGCACGGAACCGGCTGCGGCGCGCCCGGCTGGCCTACCTGCCGCTGGGAAACGCCGACCGCATCTACGACGCGGTGATCCACGGCACCGACGTGTTCGCCGTCCGACTCACCGCCCTCACCCAGCGCGGGTCGATCCCCGCGACCCAGGCGGTCATCCTCTCGACGCTGGTGCTCCTTCCCACCGCGATGTTGATGCTCGCCTCGCGCGACCGTCCCGAGCTCAAGCTGTGGGACTCACCTCTGCAGGCGGTCGTCGGCCTCATCATCCTGGCCGCGGCGCTCAGCGCGACGATGCTGCGCAACCACCTCGCCGCGGTCCTGCTCGTCGGTGTGACGGGATACGGCTGCGGCGCGATCTTCGTCTTCCACGGAGCACCCGATCTCGCCCTCACCCAGTTCCTGGTAGAGACGCTGACGTTGGTGATCTTCGTCCTCGTTCTGCGCACACTGCCGGCGGAGGCGAATCGAGCCAACATCACCCGCCATCGCTTACCGCGAATCGCGTTGGCCCTAGCGGTCGGCGTCAGCGTCACCACCCTCGCGGCGTTTGCGATGGCTGCGCGGACCACGACGCCGATCGCCGCCCTGCTGCCCGACGCCGCCTACTACCGCGGGCAGGGTGCCAACACGGTCAACGTGCTGCTGGTCGACGTTCGCGCGTGGGACACCATGGGCGAGATCTCGGTGCTTCTGGTGGCCGCGACCGGCGTGGCGTCAATGGTGTTCCGCAACAGGCGGTTCGGCGCGGCCCCCCGGGTGGCCGACGCCGGGCAGCCGGACATCGGCAGCATCCCCGTCCTGTCGACGAGCCCTGCCGTCGGCGACATCACCTGGTTGCGAGGCAGCGAACTCCGTGACCCTCGATACCGCTCACTGGTCCTCGAGGTCGCGACGCGAATCATCTTCCCGCTCATCATGGTGCTGTCGTTCTATTTCTTCTTCGCGGGCCACAACACGCCGGGCGGCGGCTTCGCCGGAGGACTGACCGCCGGACTGGCGCTGGTGTTGCGCTACCTAGCCGGTGGCCGTTACGAACTCGGCGAGGCACTCCCCGTCGATGCTGGCAAGCTGTTGGGCGCGGGCCTGCTCCTGTCGGCGGGGACGGCGGTCACGTCGCTGCTGCTGGGTGCCCCCGTGTTGTCCTCTGCCGTCGTCGAATTAGACCTTCCCGCGCTCGGGCACATCAAGCTCGTCACTGCACTGTTCTTCGATCTCGGCGTCTATCTGATCGTCGTCGGGCTGGTGCTCGACGTGCTGCGCAGCCTCGGTGCACGCGTCGACGTCGAGATGGTCCAGGCGGCTCAAGGAGCCCGCCGATGACTTCCTACCTCGTTCCCCTCGTCCTCGTCGGCGGCCTGATCAGCGCCGGGGTCTACCTGCTGCTCGAACGCAACCTGACCCGAATGCTGTTGGGACTGTTGCTGGTCGGCAACGGCGTCAACGTGTTGATCCTGACCGCGGGCGGGCCGTCGGGCAATCCACCGATCCGCGGGCGAACCGCCGAGGGTGAGACGGTCACCGCCGATCCGTTGGCGCAGGGCATGATCCTGACCGCGATCGTCATCACGATGGGCATCGCCGCCTTCGTGCTGGCATTGACGTACCGCTCGTATCGGTTGTCGCGAGCCGAGGAGGTCGGCAACGATCCGGAGGACGCCCGCGTCTCGGAGCGGTCGGAGAAGTTGGCGGGCGCGATCGACGAAGACCTCGTGACGCATCACGATCCGTACCCCGATACCGACGAGCCCGACGAACTGGACGCGCTGCCCGGGCACGAGGGTTCCCGATGATCCTTTCTGCGGTGTTGACGCCGCTTCCCGTGCTGATCCCCACCCTTGCCGCGGCCATCACGTTGTTCGCGGGCCGCAAGCCGCGACTACAACGCGCCATCGCGATCATGGCCCTCGGTGCGGTGGTCGCGGTGTGCGCAGCCCTGCTGTACCTGGCCGACCGCGACGGCACCATCGCCCTGCAGGTCGGCGGGTGGGGGCAATCGGTCCCCGGCATGGGGCCGCTGGGCATCACGCTGGTCGTGGACCGGCTGTCGTCCATGATGCTGCTGGTGTCGGCGATCGTGCTGCTGACCGTCGTGTTCTACGCCATCGGCCAGGGCATCCGCGACGGAGACGGGCGACAGCCGGTCTCGATCTTCCTGCCGACCTACCTGGTGCTGTCCGCGGGTGTGTGCACCGCATTCCTGGCGGGCGATCTGTTCAACCTGTTCGTCGGTTTCGAGGTGCTGTTGGCCGCCAGCTTCGTGCTGCTGACCATCGGCGCGAGCACCGACCGGGTGCGCGCGGGCATCGCGTACGTGATGGTGTCGATGGTGTCGTCGCTGATCTTCCTGATCGGTCTCGCCATGATCTATGCGGCGACGGGCACGCTGAACATGGCTGAGGTCGCGGTGCGGCTCAACGACGTTCCGCCGGGCACGCGGGGCGCGATGTTCGCGGTTCTGATGGTCGCATTCGGCATCAAGGCGGCGGTGTTCCCACTGTCCACCTGGCTACCGGACTCGTATCCCACCGCGCCTGCGCCCGTCACAGCGGTGTTCGCCGGCTTGCTGACGAAGGTCGGCGTCTACGCGATCATCCGGGCCCATTCATTGCTGTTTCCCGGTGGCGCTCTCGACAACGTCCTGTTGGTGGCGGCGTTGGTGACGATGCTCGTCGGCGTCTTCGGCGCGATCGCACAGAGTGATATCAAGCGTCTGCTGTCGTTCACCTTGGTCAGCCACATCGGCTACATGGTGTTCGGCATCGCCCTTGGCAGCGAGCTCGGCATGTCCGGCGCCATCTTCTACGTCGCGCACCACATCATCGTGCAGACCACGCTGTTCCTCGTCGTCGGCCTGATCGAGCGACAGGCGGGGGCGTCGACCCTGCAGCGCCTCGGCGGGCTCGCGGCAGCCAGTCCGCTGCTGGCCCTACTGTTCGTCGTGCCCGCCCTCAACCTCGGTGGCATCCCGCCGTTCTCGGGCTTCATCGGCAAGGTTGCATTGTTGGAGGCGGGTGCGCAGAGCGCCTCGGTGCTCGCGTGGATCCTGGTGACCGGCAGCGTGGTGACGAGCCTACTCACGCTCTACGTGATGGCCAGGGTCTGGACCATGGCGTTCTGGCGCGCCCGCGCCGACGCACCCGAGGGAGACCTCGCCGACGCCTCGCCCTCCTCCCTCATCGACAATTCCGAGGAAGACGTCGCCTATGCCGATCGCGACGACGTCGGCCGAATGCCGGTGGGCATGTTGATTCCGACCGGTGCGCTCATCGCAGTGGGCCTGGCCCTCACCGTGTTCGCCGGCCCCATTTTCGCCTTCAGCGAGCGCGCGGCGGCCGAGGTCCTCGACAGGGGTCAGTACATCTCGGCGGTGCTCAAGCCATGATGAGAAGAATCCTCCTGCGGGCCTGGGTGCCGTGCTGGCTGATACTGGTCTGGATACTGTTGTGGGGCAACGTATCCGCTGCAAACATCCTGAGCGGGCTCGCGATCGCGCTGGTGATCACACTGCTGCTGCCGCTGCCTCCGGTGCCCATCGAAGGCAAGCTGCACCCGCTGTCGATGCTGCGGCTGATCTTGCTCGTCGCCTACTACCTGGTGCTGTCGTCGGCGCAGGTGGCCTGGCTGGCGATCAAGCCCGGCCCGCCGCCGCAGAGCGCAGTGTTGCGGGCTCATTTGGCGATCAAGTCCGATCTAGTGCTCGCCCTGACGGTCAACGTCCTCAACCTCATACCGGGAGGGATCGTGCTTGAGATCGACCAGACCCGCCGAATGATCTACGTGCACGTCATCGACGCAGGCTCCGACAAGTCGGTTCGACGCTTCCACCGCCAGGTTGCCGACGTGGAGCGCCTGATGATCGCGTCGTTCGAGCGGGACTCCGAATGGCGTCCGTCGCCTTACGAGACCTTTCGCGAGGAGACAGGCGACGCGGAGAGGAGCTCTGGCTCGTGAATACCGTGTGGACGATCTCGGCGGTGATGCTGACCGCAGCAGCTGGCGTCTCGATGTTCCGACTGCTCGCAGGCCCGGGAACGCTGGACCGGCTGGTCGCGTTGGACACCTTCGTCGCAGTGACGATGTGCGCCATCGGGACGTGGGCAGCGTTCAGCCGCGACACCACCATGACCTACAGTCTGACGGCCTTGGCGCTCATCAGCTTCGTGGGCTCCGTCAGCGTGGCGCGCTTCCGCGTACGCGATACCGATCGCACCGACAGGGGACGGCCATGAACGTGGGCGGCATCCTTGACGTACTGGCAGGCGTTCTGGTGCTCTGCGGTTCGGCGCTGGCACTGACGGCGGCGATCGGCATCGTGAGGTTCCCCGACACGCTGTCGCGGATGCACTCCGCGTCCAAGCCTCAGGTGCTCGGGCTGCTGCTGGTGCTCGTGGGTGCGGCGATCCGCCTGCGCGGACATCCTGATGTCGGGATGTTGATCTTGGCGGGTCTCTTCACCGTCATCACAGCACCGGTGGTGGCCAATCGCGTAGGCCAACTCGCCTACCGTGAACAGAGTTTCCGCGACGACCTCCTCATCAGGGACGAGATGGCGGATTATGACGAGAACTGACGACGACAGCTGGGACATCACGGAGAGCGTCGGCGCCACCGCGCTGGGAGTCGCGATGGCTCGAGCTGCCGAAACCCTTTCGGCTCGTCCGCTTTTCGTTGATCGTTTTGCTCAGTGGTTCATCGACGCGGCCATCACGGCGGGCTGGCAGCCATCCTTCAGCGTCAGCGCGACCGATGTGCCGGACGCCGATCCCGCACTGGTCGAGCAGCTTCAGCGGCGCGTCCAGTCGATCTGGGGTTACGCCGCGGCTCGGACGAAGCACTTCGACGACTTCTTCACCTCGGCCGGCGCCGCGGGCATCCGCCAAGTGGTGATTCTGGCCGCGGGCCTGGATGCGCGCGCATGGCGGCTGCCATGGGTGACCGACACCATTGTCTACGAGATCGACCAGCCAAAGGTGTTGGAGTTCAAGGCCGATACGCTGCGTGCCCACAACGCACGTGCCGTTGCGAACGACATCGCGGTGCCCATCGATCTGCGCCAGGACTGGCCAATCGCTCTGCGGGCAGCCGGTTTCGACACTAGCCAGCCAACGGCGTGGCTGGCCGAGGGCCTGCTCCCCTACCTCCCCTCAGCTGGACAGGACCTGCTGTTCGAACGGGTGCAGCAGCTCAGCGCGCCCGACAGTCGAATCGCGGTCGAGGCATTCGGCAACGAGTACTTCGACGAGGAGAAGATCCAGGAGCGCAGGGCCAAGATGCAGGAGGTACGCAACGCCGCCGCCAAAGCCGGGCGCCAGACGACCGATGTATCGGAGCTCTTCTTCAACGAGCCGCACGCCGACGTCGCCGACTGGTTGCGCGATCACGGCTGGGAGGTTGGTTCGACCACCTCTGCAGAACTGCTGGCCCGACATAAGCGCGTTCCGGCCTCGGACATCCCCGACGCGGGCAGCGTGTTCGTCGAGGGCCTGCGGCTTACCGGTCCTTGACGATTGACCGATTAGCATGTGGCGCTGACATTGATGATGTATGGGCGTACTGCACAGGTCGTGACTCCGGCACTGACTGACGCCCTGCTGGGTTGTCCTTCAAAGTGATCTGTCCGGCTTGTGCGGTGCGCGCTGTAGACACACCGGGCAGGGCGGCCATGACCTAATCAGGAGCCTGGCCGTTCCTCATCAATGTCTTGTCTGCCCGCCCTGGCCGGCGTGTGCCCATCCAACGCACGGTCAGAAGGGACATCGTCATCTTGTCAGAATCCACGCCCATCGTCGGCGGTGTCGACACTCATGCCGACACCATCCACGTCGCAGCCATCACCGTTACTGGTGCTCAGGTCGGTGATCGAGAGTTCCCCACCACGAAGGCCGGATATACCGCGGCCATACGATTCCTCAACGGTTTGGGTGCAGTCGAACGAATTGGAGTTGAGGGAACCTCGAGCTATGGCGCCGGGTTCACTCGCGTCGCGACGGCCGCTGCGATGGAGGTCGTCGAGGTCACCCGGGCAGTCAAATCGTCGCGTCGACTCAAGGGCAAGTCCGATCCACTCGACGCCTACAGCGCGGCGCGCACCGCGTTGGCTGGACACGGGCTGGCTACCCCGAAAGATGACCGCACTGCTGCCTTGCGCGCGTTGCACGTCGCTCGCCGTTCGGCGGTGAAGCACCGCACGACGGCGATCAACCAGATCAAGGCGTTGTTGATCTCAGCGCCGGATGCAGTGCGTGAAAAATATTCTGGCTCAACGACGTTGAGGATGATTGAGGCACTCGCGCGGTCGCGACCAGCCGTCGCGACGGATCCGTTGACGCGCGCGGTGCTAATGTCGGCCAAGATGCTCGCCCAGCGAGTGCAGTTCCTAGAATCTCAAGCAGAGGCTCTCGGTGCGCAGATCGACGCCATGGTCACCACAGCCAACCCTGGATTGCGTGCAGCCCACGGTGTTGGATCGGACACTGCCGCCCAATTGCTCATCACGGCCGGATTGAACTCGCATCGGTTGCGCAATGAGGCCGCCTTTGCCGCGCTATGCGGAGTTGCTCCGGTTCCCGCGTCCTCAGGCAAGACGAATCGCCACCGACTGTCTCGCGGTGGAGACCGCGCGGCCAACAATGCACTCTTCCGGATAGCGCTGGTACGCATGCGCTATCACCAGCCCACCAAGCAGTACGTCGAGCGCCAACAAGCCAAGGGGCACAACAGGATGGAGATCCTGCGCAAACTCAAACGTGCCATTGCCCGCGAGATCTTCAAGCTGCTGACCCGTCAGATCCCCGTTCCGGAGTACGCCGACCTCCGCCCGGCCCGGCAAGCCAAGAACATCACCATCACATCGGCTGCCAACCACTTCGGAGTCTGGCCCACCGTCATCTCACGCATCGAACGCGGCCAACAACGCCACGACGAGCTAGCCGACCGATATAGGAACTGGCTCAAGGCTTCTTGACATAAATAGGAGCATCACTTTCAGGCATCAGTGGTGGGGTTGTGCACAGTTGGTGATTGATCCCCAGATGGGCCTCTAGCTGCTGGTTTCTGTCGGCTGCAGCGCCTAGATTCGACTGTGTGTTCGATGAATTGGTGGCCCAGACGGCAGGTGTGCGTGGTGCCGGGGCGGTGGCTGCCTGGTCGCGGGTGGAGTCCGCGGCGTGCGCCCGGCGTTTGGCCGCGATGGCCACCATGCTCGATACCGCGTACGCCGCCGACGGGTCCGCCAGCCGTGATCAGTGGTGCCTGGACAACTGGGACGCGGTCAGCGCCCCTATCGCCGCCGCGGGCCGCCTGACCAGCGGGGTGGCCTCCAACCTGCTGCTGGTCGCGGTCGCGCTGCGGGAACGCTTCCCGAAAGTGCAAGCACTGTTCGCCGACGGACTGATCACCTACGCGCTGGTGCGGGCGATCGTGGCGCGCGGCGCGAACGTCACCGACCCCGACGCGCTACACGCCCTGGACACCGCGCTGGCCGAGGCCCTGGTGGGATGGGAGCCGATGTCGGTGGCCAAGACCGAACAGCACATCGACGCGATCGTCGCCCAGGTCGATCCGTTGGCGCTGCGCCGCACCCAGACCCGGGCCCGGGACCGCTCTCTGAACGTGCACGTGGAGGACGGCAGCGGGTTGGCCGCCGTGTTCGGTTCCCTGTTCACCCCCGACGCGATCGCCTTGGACGTGCGGTTGAACGCCCT
>NZ_RCZG01000013.1 GCF_006439015.1 Mycolicibacterium hodleri
ACCAATTTCCTCGACACCGACGGCGCCTTCGCCACCACGGCGGTGGCCCTGCCCAACATCGAGGACGGCGCGTGGCACCGCGTCGTGGTCACCTGGAACGCCGCAACGAAGACGATGAGCTACACCTTCGACAACCAAGCCATCGGAACCCCACTCACCAGCAACATCGCGACGCAATTCCTCGGCGGCTCGAACTTCGCCTATTACGGCTTCGGCGCCGCCACCGGCGCACTGAGCAACACCCAAAGCATTCGCAACGTCACCACCACCGCCACCTTCGAAAACCAAGCGCCGGTCATTCAGGCGTGACCCAGCGACATTACTGGGATTCCGCGACGGCAAACCCGAATCCATCGGCTGCACAAGAGGGTGACTCCGTAATCACGGGCTGGAATACGTTCTGGCGGTCGCGGCCAACCGGCGGGTGCCCACTGCCGGCCCGATCCGCGTCGACGCACTGATACCGCGCCATGCCCGGCAGACCCACTCCGCCGGCGCCGGGGCGCACGGCCCCCGGCTGCATTCCTGGGCTTGGTTTCGGCCGGTGAGTGAAGACGACACCGACACCGGCGTCCATCATTTGCTGACCCGCCGCAACGACGCCACCGGAGAACTGGCCTACCTAAGCTGCTACTCACCGCGTCCGGTGCCGCTGCGCACTCTGGTCGCTATAGCCGCCGAAGGACTGGTCGGACTGGATCAGCACCAGGTTCGGCGCTGGCGTTCCTGGTACCGCTGGACCACCCTGGCCATGCTCGCCCATGCCTTCCGGGCCGTGGCGACCGCTATCGAGCGCAACACCGCACCCACACCTATCGGTCTGATTGCGTTGACGGTCAGGGAGTTTCGCTCGACGACGCGAACACCGATGATCCCGATCGACGGCTGCAGTACTAGGTCACATTCGCGATTGCGGCTCGGGTCGTCGGTGACCACCACACAATGTGACCTTGCACAGGCTTCTGAAGTCCGCGGCGACAACCGTGCTCGCCGTCATCCTGTTCGTCGTGATCGCCCTTCCCACTTGGGCTGCAAGCGATCCGATGACGTTGACCTTCGTGCGCCACGGCCAGTCGACGGCCAACGCGGCCAGGCACTGTCAACACGGTCGTGCCCGGCCCGGACTTCACGGCGCTCGGGCTGCAGCAAGCCCAGGATGTGGCGACCGCGCTCGCCGCGGGCGGGCATGACGGCATCTACGCCTCGACGATGGTATGGACCCAGCAGACCGCGGCACCGTTGGCGGCCCTGACGTCCAAACCCGTCGTCGTCCTACCCGGCCTGCAGGAGATCGGCTACGGCGCTCCGCAACTGGCGTGGACGTTGGGGCTGCGCTCGATCCCGATCCTGGGCTCGATCGACGGCAACGCCTTCGATGCGCAGGTCGACCGTGCCGTGACGTCGATCTACGACTCGGGCGTCCGCAATCCCGTCGTGTTCTCGCACAGCGCCACCATCATGATCTGGGTCATGATGAACGTCGGCAACCCCAATCCGCTGCTCTTCCTGACGCATCCACTGGGCAACACCGAGAGCGTGACCGTCATCGGTACGCCGACAGCGACTGGACACCGACCAATTGGGCTGGTGCTCAGGTCGATCCGCATCCCTCGCTCGTTACCACGCTGTTCGTCGCGGCGCGCAATCTCATCGCGCTGCCGCAGACCATCGTCTACCGGATCACCCATCCGACGCCCCCAGCGGATGCTCCACTCACCGCCGTCGAGCCTGCGCCGTCTCCGATGAAGGGTGTCGACGTGGCGCCGGTGTCACGCGCCGTGCCGGCTTTGTCGATGGCGGCCGAACCACCGACGACGTCCGCGTCCAAGAAGGACGTCACGGTCCAGAAGGACGTCACGGTCGAGAAGCACGCCGCGGTCGAGAACGACGTCGCGATCAAGAAGGACGCCGAGACCGCTCACGCTGCAAACGATCTCACCGACGGGAACAAGGTGTCTCCGGCCAGCACCCCCGCGGCGGCGGACGCGGCGGACACCAAGGATCCGGCGGCACCAACCGTTACGCCGACCAGTGAGCCGACCAGCACCGGCACCGCGACCCCCGACGCCGACGAAGCCGCGGCCCCGGCGGCCGCGTGAGCGCTACGCCCCGAAGACCGGCAGCGGCGTTCTGGACTTGGCCAGCAGGTCGGTGACGACGGGACCGAGTTCGGCTGGATCCCACCGTGCGCCCTTGTCGGCCTCTGCGCCACGGGCCCAACCCTCGGCGACGCGGATGATGCCGCCCTCGACCTCGAACACCTTGCCGGTGACGCTGCGAGACTCGGCACTGCCCAGCCATACGACGAGCGGTGAGATGTTCTCCGGTGCCATCGCATCGAACTCGGCTTCCTGGGTCGACATCATGTCGGCGAAGACCGTTTCGGTCATCCGGGTACGCGCCGAGGGTGCGATCGCGTTGACCGTCACGCCGTAGCGCCCCATCTCGGCCGCGGCCACCAGCGTCAGCCCAGCGATGCCCGCCTTGGCCGCGCTGTAATTGCCCTGTCCCACGCTGCCTTGCAGGCCCGCCCCGGAACTGGTGTTGATGATGCGCGCGTCGATTGTGTTGCCTGCCTTGGCCTGAGCCCGCCAGTAGGCACCCGCGTGTTTGATGGTCGCGAAGTGCCCCTTCAGGTGCACGGCGACGACTGCGTCGAACTCCTCTTCGCTGGTGTTCGCCACCATTCGATCGCGGACGATGCCCGCATTGTTCACCAGTACGTCGAGGCCGCCGAACGCCTCGACCGCAGTCTGGATCAGCCCTTCGGCCTGCGCCCAGTCGGCGACGTTCGCACCGCTAGCGACGGCTTCGCCACCGGCAGCGGTGATCTCGTCGACCACACCCTGAGCGGCGCTGCCGCCGCCTGCGGGTGAACCGTCGAGTCCGACACCGATGTCGTTGACCACGACGCGGGCACCCTCGTCGGCGAATGCCAGCGCATGCGCCCGCCCGATCCCACCTCCCGAACCCGTGACGATGACCACCCGGCCGTCAAGCAAACCCATCTGCGTTGTCTCCTAGCTCATTTGATTGCACTGGTCGTGGAAAGGTACGGCGGTGGCTCGCCGCCGCCATGCACCTCGATCGACGCACCACTGATATACGACGCGACGTCACTGGCCAAGAATGCCGCGGCCCAACCGACATCGGCGGGTTTGGCGAGCCTGCCCAGAGGGACGTTGGCGGCGATGGCGGCGATTGACTCCGCATCGCCGTAGAAGAGTTCGGACTGCTCGGTCTCGACCATGCCGACGACGAGCGAGTTCACCCGCACCTTGGGGGCCCACTCGACCGCCAGTGTGGCGGTGAGGCTTTCGACACCCGCCTTGGCCGCGCCGTAGGCAGCCGTCCCGGGTGTGGGCCGGCGGCCACTGACACTGGCGACGTTCACGATCGAGCCGCCACTGGCCTGGATCTGCATGTACTCGTTTGCGTGCTGCGAAATCGACAGTGGTCCAAGTAGGTTCAGTTCGATGATCTTGGTGCTGAACTTCGCCGAGGCGTCGGCGGCAAGCACGTATGGCGATCCGCCCGCGTTGTTCACCACGACGTCGAGGCGACCGTGTCGCTCCACGATGGTATCGATGAGCGCCTTCACCGAGTCGTCGTCGCGGACGTCGCAGGGCAGGAATTCGTACGGCAGGCCCTCGACCGGACGGCGGGCGCACGTCACCACCGTCGCGCCCTGACCCGCGAAGACAGCACTTATGCCTGCGCCTACCCCCCGTACACCGCCGGTCACCAGCACGATGCGGCCACCCAGTTGGAGGTTTACCCCGAACCCCGGGTCAGGCCCAGCAATCGCCCTGTCAGCCGCGTCGGTCACTGTGCTAGCGTACCAAGCAAGTGCTTGCTTAGGTAGTCACCCCAGGAGTCATCGATGACGATCACCACCAAGACAGTCGAACCGGGCATCGTCTCGGTCACCGTCGACTACCCGCCGGTCAACGCCATCCCGTCGAAGGGCTGGTTCGAACTCGGCGACGCCATCACCGCCGCGGGCCGCGACAGGACCACCCACGTGGTGGTCCTTCGCGCCGAGGGCAGGGGCTTCAACGCCGGCGTCGACATCAAGGAGATGCAGAATACCGAGGGCTTCACCGCGCTCATCGACGCCAACCGCGGCTGCTTCCACGCATTCCGCGCGGTGTATGAGTGTGAGGTCCCCGTGGTCACGGCGGTCAATGGATTCTGTGTCGGCGGTGGCATTGGGCTGGTCGGCAATTCCGACGTCATCGTCGCTTCCGACGACGCGAAGTTCGGTCTGCCCGAGGTCGAGCGCGGCGCTCTGGGCGCGGCCACACACCTTTCCCGGCTGGTCCCTCAACACATGATGCGCCGGTTGTTCTTCACCGCCGCGACGGTCGATGCCGCAACGCTGCACCAGTTCGGCTCGGTCCACGAAGTGGTGCCACGCGCCGAACTAGACGAGTCCGCACTGCGGGTCGCCCGCGACATCGCCGTGAAGGACACCCGGGTGATCCGAGCGGCCAAAGAGGCGCTGAACCTGATCGACGTGCAGAGGGTCAACGCGAGTTACCGTATGGAACAGGGGTTTACGTTCGAACTCAATCTCGCAGGCGTGGCCGACGAGCACCGCGATGCGTTCGCAGGAACCGCAAAGGGCAAGGAATGATTCGGCGGGTAGGAGCGGAGCGACAGGGGATGACGTGGTAGACAAGCGAACCACGATCGACGAGGCCGTCTCGTCCATCGAATCCGGCATGACCATCGGCATCGGCGGTTGGGGCTCGCGCCGCAAGCCGATGGCGTTCATCCGGGCGCTGCTACGCACCGACGTGACCGATCTGACCGTCGTCAGCTACGGCGGGCCCGACGTCGGCCTGCTGTGCTCGGCCGGCAAGGTCAAGCGGGTCTACTACGGCTTCGTGTCATTGGATTCGCCGCCCTTCTACGACCCGTGGTTCGCCAAGGCCCGCACCACCGGCGCCATCGAGGCGCGGGAGATGGACGAGGGCATGCTGCGCTGCGGATTGCAGGCTGCGGCGCAACGACTTCCGTTCCTGCCGATCCGCGCTGGCCTCGGCAGCGACGTACGCGCGTTCTGGGGTGACGAGCTCAAGACCGTGACGTCGCCGTACCCCACCGACGGGGGTTACGAGGAGCTCGTGGCGATGCCCGCGCTGACGCTGGATGCCGCCCTCGTGCACATGAATCTCGGCGACGAGCGGGGCAATGCGGCCTACACGGGCATCGATCCGTACTTCGACGATCTGTACCTGATGGCAGCCGAGAAGCGGATCATGTCCGTCGAGCGCGTGGTGCCGACCGAGGAGCTGATCAAGGCCGTGCCTCCGCAGGCGCTACTGGTCAACCGCATGATGGTCGACACCGTCGTCGAGGCTCCGGGCGGGGCGCACTTCACCGTCAACGAGCCGGACTACCGTCGCGACGAGAAGTTCCAGCGCCACTACGCAGAAGCTGCCGCGTCCGCCGAGGCCTGGCAAGCGTTCGTCGCCACCTACCTGTCGGGCAGCGAAGCCGATTACCAGGCGGCCGTGCGAAAGTTCAAGGAGGCCGCACAGTGATGTCCGTGACCCGAGCCGAGGTGTGCGCCGTCGCGTGCGCCGAATTGTTCCGCGACGCAGGCGAGATCATGGTCAGTCCGATGACGACGATCGTGGCCGTCGGCGCCCGATTGGCCCGGCTGACCTTCTCGCCAGACATCGTGCTCACAGACGGTGAGGCCCGCCTACTGGCCGACACGCCCGCGATCGGCGCCACGGGTGCGATCGAAGGCTGGATGCCGTTCGGTCGCGTCTTTGAAACCCTGGCCTGGGGCAGGCGTCACGTCGTGATGGGCGCCAATCAGATCGACCGCTACGGCAACCAGAACCTGTCGGCGTTCGGACCCATCCAGCATCCGAAACGGCAGATGTTCGGTGTCCGCGGCGCTCCGGGCAACACCATCAATCACGCGACGAGTTATTGGGTGGGTAGTCACTCCACCCGCGTGTTCGGTGAATCCGTGCACATCGTGTCCGGAATCGGCTGGGACAAGGTGGATCCGGCCAACCCTGCGTATCGGTTCGTCAACGTCTACCGGGTGGTCTCCAACCTTGGCGTGTTCGACTTCAACGGGCCCGAGCACCAGATGCGCGCGGTGTCTCTGCACCCCGGCGTCGAGCCGGATCAGGTCGCGGAGAACACCAGCTTCGAGGTGCACGGCCTGGACTCGGCCGAGACGTCGCGACTGCCCACGGGTGAAGAGCTTGAGTTGATTCAGCAGGTCATCGACCCGAAATCGTTGCGGGACAAAGAGGTCAAGTCATGAATCCCCAGGGGGCAGGAGCACAGCGACCCGAGGGACCGGCACGCCTCAAGACTCCGCTTACCGAACTGCTCGGCATCGAGCACCCCGTCATCCAGACGGGCATGGGGTGGGTTGCGGGCGCGCGCCTGGTGGCGGCGACGTCCAACGCAGGCGGCCTTGGCATCCTTGCGTCGGCGACCATGACGCTCGACGAGCTGCAGACCGCGGTGACGAAGGTCAAGGCCACGACCAACAAGCCGTTCGGCATCAACATGCGTGCCGACGCCGGCGACGCCGGAGACCGCGTCGACCTCCTGATCAGCGAAGGAGTCAAAGTCGCCTCCTTCGCCCTAGCCCCAAAGGCTGACCTGATCGCCAAGCTGAAGGATGCCGGCGTCGTCGTCATTCCGTCGGTCGGTGCGGCCAAGCACGCCAAGAAGGTGGCGGCCTGGGGTGCCGACGCGGTGATCGTGCAGGGGGGCGAGGGCGGCGGCCACACCGGGCCCGTCGCGACCACACTGCTGCTGCCCTCGGTATTGGATGCCTTGGCGGGTACGGGGATCCCCGTCGTCGCGGCGGGCGGCTTCTTCGACGGCCGCGGCCTCGCCGCCGCGCTCTCCTATGGCGCCGCTGGCGTCGCGATGGGTACGCGATTCCTTCTGACGTCGGATTCCACCGTTCCCGAGGCGGTCAAGCGCCGCTACCTCGAGTCCGCCTTCGACGCGACGGTGGTATCCAAGCGCGTGGACGGCATGCCGCACCGCGTCCTGCGCACCGGACTGGTCGAGAAGCTCGAAAGTGGTTCGCCTGTCCGTGGTTTCAGTGCTGCAATCCTCAACGCCCAGAAGTTCAAGGCAATGTCGGGTATGACGTGGCGCTCGATCGTGAAGGATGGCCTCGCCATGCGGCGCGGCAAGGAGCTCACCTGGTCGCAGGTCGTGATGGCCGCCAATACCCCCATGCTCCTCAAGGCGGGTCTGGTTGACGGCAATACCGAGGCGGGCGTGCTGGCTTCTGGTCAGGTTGCGGGCATCCTCGACGACCTGCCGTCGTGCGCCGAGCTCGTCGACTCGATCGTCGCGGAAGCCGTCGAGCACCTGCGTGCTGCGGTCTCCTTCGTCGAGTAAGACCCACTGCCGTACTGATTCATCCCCAGTGTGGGGGTTGTCCACAGCCTCACTCGCGAGACGCATTCAGAATGCCCACGGTCGCGGTCGGTGTCTGGCGATCACACCAGCATCCCCGTCATGCGAGAAGAACTTCCATTCCTTGGCCAGGACGCCGTCCGTCGCGATGTCGTCACCGCGCGTCGCCTTCAGAAGGACTATCGAGCGATCTATCGAAACGTCTACGTGCACCGAGCCGTATCCGTGACCGCATTGACGCGGGCGCGGGCGGCCTGGCTCTGGTCGGGCGGCAATGCCGTCTTGGTCGGACTGTCGGCTGCCATGGTGCACGGAACCAAGTGGATCGAACCCGGAGAGCCTGCCGAGATCAGCAGACTCGATCGACATGGTGCGTCCGGCATCGTTTGTCACACCTACGCGCTCGAGTCGTCGGAGTGCTGCCACGTCGACGGAATGCGGCTGACCACTCCCGCGCGGACGGCGTTCGACATCGGGCGGACCAGAGCACCGACGCAAGCTGCCGTGTATCTCGACGCGCTGGTCCACGCGACCGGACTCTCGGTCAGCGACGTCGTTGAACTCGCCGACCGGCATCCCGGCGTTCGCGGAGTTCGTCGCCTTCGCGACGTTCTGCGACTGGTCGACGGGGGCGCCGAGTCACCGCAGGAGACTCGGCTACGACTGATTCTCGTCAACGCCGGGCTTCCGAAGCCGGAAACGCAGATCGAGTTCCGAGACCGATTCGGTGCGGTCCGCGTTCGGGTCGACATGGGGTGGCGCGAGTGGAAGGTGGCCGTCGAGTACGACGGTATTCAGCACTGGACGGACAAGCGGCAACGATCATGGGACATCGAACGGATCGCCATGCTGGAGGCATCCGGGTGGGTCGTCGTCCGCGTGAGCGCCGAAATGCTCACCCACCCCGACGTTCTGGTGAAGCGAGTGCGCGAGAAGCTACGCGCAGCGGGTTGCCCGATCTAAGTCATCGAGCGTGTGGTTTCTCCGCACCCGCACTCGCGGTATGTACTGGAAACCCACACACTCGACGCACAAGGGTTACAGGCGTTCGATGATGGTGACGTTGGCGGTGCCGCCGCCCTCACACATCGTCTGCAGGCCGTAGCGGCCTCCCGTGCGCTCCAGCGTGTTGAGCATCGTCGCGAAAAGCTTTGCACCCGTTGCTCCGAGGGGATGCCCCAGGGCGATCGCGCCACCGCTCGGGTTGACCTTCGACGGGTCGGCTCCGGTCTCCTTGAGCCACGCCATCACCACGGGGGCGAAGGCCTCGTTGATCTCGACGGTGTCGATGTCCTCGATCGAGAGACCGGTCTTCTCCAGGGCGTAATGCGTCGCCGGAATCGGACCGGTCAGCATGTACACCGGGTCGGCGCCACGAGCGCTCACGTGGTGGATGCGGGCGCGGGGCTTCAGTCCGTGCTCCTTCACGGCCTGCTCGGATGCGATCAGCACGGCACTGGCACCGTCGGAGATTTGGCTGGCCATCGCCGCCGTCAAGCGACCACCCTCGACGAGTGTCTTGAGTCCGGCCATCTTCTCGAGCGAGGTGTCGCGGGGACCCTCGTCGGTCACGAACCCGTCCACTGCGATGATCTCGTTCTCGAAGAAGCCCGACCGAATCGCCTCCTGGGCGCGCTGGTGGCTGGTGAGCGAGTACTGCTCCATTTCCTCTCGCGAGATGTTCCACTTGTCGGCGATCATCTCCGAGCCGCGGAACTGCGAGATCTCCTGGTCGCCGTAGCGGTGCAGCCAACTCTTCGACTCGTTGGTGGGCGAGGTGAAACCGAACTGCTCGCCCACGATCATCGCCGACGAGATGGGGATCTGGCTCATGTTCTGCATGCCGCCCGCCACGATCAGGTCGGCGGTGCCAGACATGATCGCCTGTGCACCAAAGGAAATGGCCTGCTGACTGGAACCGCACTGACGGTCGACCGTGACGCCGGGCACCTCTTCGGGGAATCCGGCGGCCAGCCAGGACAGCCGGGCGATGTTGCCCGCCTGGCCACCGATGGCGTCAACGCATCCGGCGATCACATCGGTGACGGCACCCGGATCGACGTCATTGCGGTCGAAGAGACCACGCCAGGCGGCGGCCCCGAGATCGACGGGGTGCACTCCGGCCAGCGATCCGTTGCGCTTGCCGATCGCCGTACGCACAGCGTCGATGATGTACGCCTCGCCCATGTCTAATCTCCTTCTTTCGTGATGCCACCGAGAACGATGGCGAGGTACTGCCTGCCCACCTGCTCAGCCGTAAGTGGTCCTCCCGGCTGATACCAGCGGACCGAGACCCAGGTGGTGTCGCGGATGAATCGGTATACCAGGTCGACGTCGAGATGCGCGCTGAAGCAGCCCTCGGCGACGCCCCGCTTGAGCAGGTCCAGCCACATCGTGCGCTGCTCACGGTTGCGTTCGTCGACGAAGGCGAACTGAGGCAGAGGCGAGAGTCGCTTGGCCTCGTCCTGGTAGATGACGACCTGCGCGTGTCGGTTCTCGATGGCCTCGAAGGACGCCATGAAGAGTCCCTCGACGCACCTCAGGGGATCGGTCTCGGTCTCGACGATCTGTTGATACCGGCCGAAGAGCCAGTCGAGGAAGTCTCGAAGCACCTCCTCGACCATCTGCTCCTTGGACTTGAAGTGGTGGTAGAGGCTTCCCGACAGGATGCCCGCGGAGTCGGCGATGTCACGCACTGTGGTCGCCCGCAGACCGCGCTCGGCGAACATCGTCGCGGCGAGATCGAGCAGCTCGTCGCGGCGACTCGGATTGGGCACGGTCATGCCCGCTGACTCGACACCGAGATGACTTCGCCGGTGAGGTAACTGGAGTAGTCGCTGGCCAGGAACGCCATGGTGGCCGCCACCTCCCACGGTTCGGCGGCACGCTCGAAGGCCTCATCCGACGACAGCTGGTCGAGAAGCTCCGAGCTGCTGGTCTTCTCGAGGAATTTGTGTCGGGCGATGCTCGGGGACACGGCGTTGATACGGACGCCGTACTCGACGGCTTCGATTGCGCTGCAACGGGTCAATGCCATCACCCCCGCCTTGGCCGCGGCATAGTGCGATTGAGAGTGCTGGGCCCGCCAGCCGAGCACACTGGCGTTGTTGACGATCACACCACCGTGCCCGGCCTCCCGGAAGTAGCGCAGTGCCGCACGGGTGGCGCGCATGACCGAGGTCAAGGTGACGTTCAGGACCCGGTCCCATTCGTCGTCGGTCATGTCGACGACGGGCGTCTGACCACCGAGACCGGCGTTGTTGATCAAGACGTCCAGACGGCCCATCTTCTCGACCGCGGAGATGATCAGCGCGTCGACGGCTTCGGTCGACGTGACGTCGCAGACCACCGCGTCCACCCGCCCCAATCCGAGTCCGGCTAGTTCGTCCCGGGTTTCGTCCAGTCGACGCTCGTGGAAGTCCGACACCACGACGTCGGCGCCCTCGGCCAGCGCCCGCCTGGCCGCCGACGAACCGATGCCGGTGCCTGCCGCCGCCGTGACGAGTACGACCTTGCCGGTCAGGAGCCCGTGACCGTCGATCTCCTTCGGCGCTATTGAGAGGTTCATGCTCCTTTGGCCTCCCTGGGTAGGCCGAGCACCCGCTCGGCGATGATGTTGCGTTGGATCTCATTCGAGCCGCCGTAGATGGTGTCCGAGCGCGAGAAGAGGTACAGCCGTTGCCATTCGTCGAATTCACCGCCGGCGAGCAGCATGCCCGCCTTGCCCTGGACGTCCATCGCGATCTCGCCCAATTCACGATGCCAGTTGGCCCACAACAACTTCGAGACGTTATCTTGCCCCGGCTGCTCGACGTCCATAGTGGCCAACGCATAGGACCGCATGGTCTTCAGCCCCACCCACGATCGCGTCAGCTTCTCCCGGATCAGTGGGTCGTCGATGGCCCCGGTGTTCTTCGCCAGGTCGACGATCCCGGAAAGCTCACGTGCATAGCGGATCTGCTGACCGAGCGTCGACACGCCACGTTCGAACGTCAACGTGCCCATCGCCACGCGCCACCCGTCACCGGGCTCGCCCACGACCAGACTGGCATCGGTACGGGCATCGTCGAAGAAGACCTCGTTGAATTCCGAATCGCCCGTCAACTGAACGATCGGACGTATCTCGACACCGGGCTGCTCCAACGGCACCAGCAGATACGAGAGCCCGGCGTGTCGCTTGGAACCCTTCTCGCTGCGCGCGACGACGAAGACCCACTGCGCCCAGTGCGCCAGCGACGTCCACACCTTCTGTCCGTTGATCACCCACTCGTCGCCGACGAGCTCCGCGGTGGTCGAGACGTTCGCAAGATCGCTCCCGGCGCCGGGCTCGGAATAGCCCTGGCTCCACAGCTCGGTCACGTCGAGGATCCGCGGCAGGAATCGGCTCTGCTGTTCAGGGGTTCCGTACGCGATCAGCGTCGGCCCCACTAGTTCCTCACCGAGGTGGTTGACCTTGTCGGGGGCGTTCGCGAGGGCGTACTCCTCGTAGAACGCGACGCGGTGCGCCACCGTCAGGCCTCGGCCGCCGTGCTCCTCGGGCCACCCGAGACACGTCAGTCCGGCCCCGGCCAGATGCTGGTTCCACGCGCGCCGCTCGTCGAACGCCTCGTGCTCACGACCCGGGCCGCCAAGCCCCTTGAGCGCGGCGAATTCACCGACGAGATTGTCGGCGAGCCACTGCCGGACCTCGGCCCGGAACTCCTGGACCTCTATCACCCCTGTAGGCTAACCTACCAAGCACTTGCTTTGTTAGAGGAGTCTCGATGCAGAGGTCCGGCGGGCCGGAGCGGAGCGATGCGGGAATGTCGCCGGAGGGCAGGAGCGGAGCGACCGGGGACTCGACACAGCCGAGGACCATTCCCGGCGTGGTGGACCGGGTCAGCGCCCAGTTCTCCGACCACGAAGCGCTTGTCAGCGACGACCGGACCTTGACCTACGCCGAACTTCGAGCCGAGGTCAGACAGGCTGCGGCAGCGCTGATCGACCTCGGGGTCGAGGCCGGGGACCGGGTCGCGATCTGGTCTCCGAACACCTGGCACTGGGTGGTCGCGTGCCTTGCCACCACCTATGCCGGCGCAGTCGTCGTCCCGCTCAACACCCGATACACGGCGTCCGAGGCCACCGACATCCTGGCGCGCACCCAGGCGCCCGTTCTCATCGCAATGGGCCGATTCCTCGGCTCGGACCGGACCACGGAGCTGGACCGCTCGGCACTGCCCGCACTGCGGCACATCGTGCGGGTGCCCATCAAAGGCGTTGAAGGAGAAGAAGGCGAAGACGGAACCTGGGACGAGTTCGTCGCGCGCGGGGACGGGGTTGCTGCCATGGCCGAAGTCGACGTGCGCGCCGCGGCCGTCACCCCCGACGACGTGTCCGACATCCTGTTCACCTCAGGCACCACCGGGCGCAGCAAGGGCGTGTTGTGCGCACATCGGCAGTCCCTCGACGCACCCGCGGCGTGGGCGGCGTGCGGTCAGCTCACCAGCGCGGACCGCTACCTGTGCATCAACCCGTTCTTCCACAACTTCGGCTTCAAGGCCGGAATCCTGACGTGCCTGCAAAGGGGAGCAACGCTGATCCCGCAGCTGACGTTCGATCCCGAGAAGGCGATGCGGGCCGTCCAAGACCAGCGGATCACCGTGCTTCCCGGACCGCCGACCATCTACCAGACCCTGCTCGATCACCCGAAGCGCGGTGACTTCGACCTGACATCCCTGCGGTTCGCCGTCACCGGCGCGGCCGTCGTGCCGGTCGTACTGATCGAACGCATGCAGGATGAACTGGACATTGACATCGTGCTGACGGCCTACGGTCTCACGGAGGCAAGTGGTTTCGGCACGATGTGCCGGGCCGACGACGACGCCGTCACGGTCGCGACCACCTGCGGGAGGCCGATCGCGGACTTCGAGTTGAGGATCGACGCGACCGAGGACGGAGCTGCGGGCGAGGTTCTGCTGCGTGGCCCCAATGTGATGCTCGGCTACCTCGACGACCCGGAGGCGACCGCCGCAGCCATCGACCCTGACGGCTGGCTACATACCGGTGACGTCGGAAAGCTGGACGCCGCAGGCAATCTCAGCATCACCGACCGCCTCAAGGACATGTACATCTGCGGCGGCTTCAACGTCTACCCCGCCGAGATCGAGCAGGTGCTCGCCCGCCTCGACGGCGTAGCGGACAGCGCCGTGATCGGAGTGACCGACGAGCGCCTCGGCGAGGTCGGCAAGGCCTTCGTTGTCGCCAAACCCGATGCTCAGCTCGACGAATCGACCGTGATCGCCTACACCCGTGAACATCTGGCGAACTTCAAGACTCCTCGATCGGTGGTCTTCGTCGACGTACTGCCACGCAACCCTGGAGGAAAAGTGGTCAAACCGCTCCTGCGAGAGATCAGTTGATGGACCTGACATACGACGAGTCGACCCGTGACTTTCAAGCCGAAGTGCACGACTTCCTGGCCTCCAACACTGCGCACTTCCCCACCAAGTCCTACGACACCGCAGTGGGCTTCGAGCAGCACCGCCACTGGGACCGCGTGCTGTTCGACGCGGGGCTGTCGGTGATCGCCTGGCCGAAGGAGTACGGCGGCCGGGACGCGACGCTGCTGCAGTGGATCGTCTACGAGGAGGAGTACTTCCGCGCGGGCGCGCCGGGCCGCGGCAGCGCCAACGGCACCAGCATGCTGGCACCCACCCTCTTCGCGCACGGCAGCGAGGAACAACTGAAGCGGGTACTGCCCAAGATGGCCAGCGGCGAGGAGATCTGGGCACAGGCCTGGTCGGAGCCGGACTCGGGTAGCGATCTGGCGTCACTGCGCTCCACGGCCACCAAGACCGACGGCGGCTGGAAGCTCAACGGCCAGAAGATCTGGAGTTCTCGCGCGGTCTTCGGCGACCGGGCGTTCGGACTGTTCCGCTCCGATCCGAGCGCGCAACGCCACAAGGGCTTGACGTACCTCATGTTCGACCTCAAAGCCGACGGTGTCACCGTCCGCCCGATCGCCCAACTCGGCGGGGACACCGGTTTCGGCGAGATCTTCCTGGACGACGTGTTCGTTCCCGACGAGGACGTCATCGGCGGCGTACACGAGGGCTGGCGGGCCGCGATGAGCACAACCAGCAACGAGCGCGGCATGTCGCTTCGCAGCCCGGCCCGCTTCCTCGCCCCGGCCGAACGTCTCGTCGAGGCATGGAAGGACGAGCGCAATCCGGCGTACGCCGACCGCGTCGCCGACGCCTGGATCAAGGCGCAGGCCTACCGGCTGCACACGTTCGGCACCGTCACCAGACTGGCCGCCGGTGGCGAACTCGGCGCGGAGTCCTCGGTGACCAAGGTGTTCTGGTCGGACCTCGACGTCGCCCTACATCAGACCGCGTTGGACATCCGCGGTGCCGATGGCGAACTCGCCGATTCCTGGACCGATGGCCTGCTCTTCGCCCTCGGCGGGCCGATCTACGCGGGCACCAACGAGATTCAGCGCAATATCATCGCCGAGCGGTTGCTGGGCCTGCCTCGGGAGCCGAAGTGAAATTCGATCTGGACGACCAGCAGCGCGAGTTCGCGGCCAGCATCGACGGCCTCCTCGGCGCAGCCGACGTGCCCGCCGCCATCCGGGCGTGGTCCGCGGGTGACACCGGACCGGGCCGCAAGGTCTGGGCGGCGCTCGCCGACCTCGGGGTGACTGCACTGGCCGTCTCCGAGAAGTTCGACGGCATCGGTGCGCACCCGGTCGACCTGGTGGTCGCCGCGGAACGCCTCGGGTACTGGGGCGTGCCGGGCCCGGTCGCGGAATCCATCGCCGTGGCGCCCGTTCTGCTCGCGGACGACGATCGCAGCGCAGCGCTGGCATCGGGTGAGCTGATCGCGACCGTGGCGATGCCGCCGCACGTGCCCCGTGCCGTCGACGCCGACTCCGCCGGACTCGTCCTGCTGGCCTCCGATGGCGAGGTGCGGAATGCCGACGTGGGCTCGCAGCACGAATCCGTCGATCCGGCTCGCCGGCCGTTCGACGTCACGGCCGCCGGTGATCCTCGGAAAGCCGATACCGCAACGGCTTTCGAGTTCGGCGCCATGATCACCGCCGCTCAATTGATCGGAGCGGGTCAGGCCATGCTGGATGGTTCGGTCGACTACGCCAAGCAACGCACCCAATTCGGCAGGCTGATCGGCTCGTACCAAGCGATCAAACACCGACTCGCCGACGTGCACATCGCGATCGAACTGGCCCGTCCGCTGATCTTCGGTGCGGCGCTGTCGCTCGCGGACGGCTCATCCGACACGGCACGCGACGTCAGCGCGGCAAAGGCGGCGGCCTCCGAAGCGGCCCTGCTGTCGGCCCGTTCGTCTCTGCAGACGCACGGCGCCATCGGCTACACGCAAGAGCACGACCTGTCGCTCCTGCTGCTGCGGGTGCAGGCGCTGCGGTCGGCCTGGGGCGATCCGACGTGGCACCGCCATCGAGTCCTGGAGGCTCTCGCATCGTGAGCGAAGAACGCGAGATGTTGCGCGACACCGTGGCGTCGATCGTCGAGAAACACGCCGCCCCCGAGGCGGTACGACGCGCGATGGAGTCCGAGCGCGGCTACGACGAGTCGTTGTGGACGCTGTTGTGCGAGCAGGTGGGGGCTGCGGCATTGGTCATCCCCGAGGACCTGGGCGGCGCGGGCGGCGAGCTCGCCGACGCCGCGGTCGTGATCGAGACCCTGGGCCGCGGCCTGGTGCCAACCCCGCTGCTGGGCACCACTCTCGCCGAGCTTGCCCTGTTGTCCGCCGACGAACCCGATGCGGAGGCGCTGGAGTCGCTTGCCGAGGGGACGTCCATCGGCGCCGTCGTCTTCGATCCCGACTACGTGGTCAACGGTGACGTCGCCGACGTCGTCGTCACCGTCGAGGATGGCCGTCTTAGTCGCTGGAGCGGTTTCACCGCCGAACCCCTGGCATCGATGGATCCGACCCGCAGGCTCGCCCGATTGCACGGCGGCACGCGGGAGCCGATCGGCACCGATCCCGGACTGGAAGACGCGGCGGCGATCCTGTTGGCGGTAGAGCAGATTGGCGCCGCAGGCCGCTGCCTTGACCTCACCGTCGCCTACACCAAGGATCGTGTCCAGTTCGGGAGGCCCATCGGCAGCTTCCAGGCGCTCAAGCACCGGATGGCCGACCTGTACGTGCTGGTGCAGTCGGCCCGCGCGGTCGTCGACGATGCAGTGTCCGAGCCGTCGCCGACGTCCGCTGCGCTGGCGCGGGTCTCGGCCAGCGAGGCGTTCAGCGCCGTCGCGGCCGAGTCCATCCAGATGCACGGCGGCGTCGCCATCACGTGGGAGTACGACATCCAGCTGTACTTCAAACGAGCGCACGGCAGCGCACAACTGCTCGGTCCGCCGCGGGACTACCTGCGACGTCTCGAGTCGGAGGTGCTCTAGCCTGGTTGAGGTGAGTGATCGTGTCGCCATGCGCGCCGGGATTCCACCGTTCTACGTGATGGACGTGTGGTTGGCGGCCGCCGAACGCCAGCGCACCCACGGCGACCTGGTGAATCTGTCCGCTGGGCAGCCGAGCGCCCAGGCGCCCGCGCCGATCCGCGCCGCCGCCGCCGTCGCTCTCGCCGAGCACAATCTGGGATATACCGTCGCGCTGGGCATTCCGGAGCTTCGCGAGGCGATTGCCGCGTCGTATCTGGACCGCTACGGCGTGCGGGTCGGCCCCGAGGACGTCGTCGTCACCACCGGCTCCACCGGCGGATTCCTGCTGGCCTTCCTGTCCTGCTTCGACGTCGGCGACCGCGTCGCCGTGACGAGTCCCGGCTATCCCTGTTACCGCAACATACTGTCGGCGTTGGGATGCCAGGTCGTCGAGGTTCCGTGCGGACCCGAGACCCGATTCCAGCCGACCGTCGAGATGCTTGCCGCGATCGAGCCGCCCATCAAGGGCGTGGTGCTCGCCAGCCCCGCCAACCCCACGGGTACGGTCATTCCGCCTGCGGATCTGGCGGCGATCGCGGCTTGGTGCGAGGCGAACGCCGTCCAGTTGGTCAGCGACGAGATCTACCACGGGCTGGTCTACCCCGGTGCGCCATCGACCAGCTGCGCATGGGAGACGTCCCGCGAAGCCATTGTGGTGAATAGCTTTTCGAAGTACTACGCGATGACTGGCTGGCGGCTCGGCTGGCTTCTGGTGCCACCCGCCCTGCAACGTGCGGTTGATCGGCTGACCGGGAACTTCTCCATCTGCCCGCCCACGCTGCCGCAACTCGGTGCCGTGGCCGCGTTTTCGCCCGAGTCCGCATCCGAGGCCGACCGCCTGGTCGACGAGTATGCCGTAAACCGCGAGATGCTTCTGCGTGGACTGCCGGAAATCGGGCTGCCCCGCTTGGCACCCGCGGACGGTGCGTTCTACGTCTACGCCGACATCTCCGAGTACTCGACGGACTCGCTCGACTTTTGCGCACGGTTGTTGGCCGACACCGGTATTGCGATCGCCCCCGGGATCGACTTCGACACCGTGCACGGCGGCGGGTATGTGCGGTTGTCGTTCGCGGGCGCCACCTCCGACATCGCCGAGGCGCTGCGGCGGATGGGTCCGTGGCTGGCCGCGGCTAGCGACCGGCCCTGACCGCCCGATCCCCACCCGTCTACCGCGCGCTCCAGCCGCCATCCATCGTGTAGGACGCCCCGGTCACCATGCCGGCGTCCGGGCTGGACAGCCAGGCCACCAGAGAGGCCACCTCCTCGGGCTCGACGAGGCGTTTGATCGCGCTCTCGGATAGCAGGATGCGCTCCAGAACCTCCTGCTCGGCGATCCCGTGCGTGCGGGCCTGATCCGCAATCTGCTTGGTCACCAACGGAGTTCGCACATATCCGGGATTCACGCAGTTGCTCGTCACGCCGCGTGGGCCGCCCTCGAGGGCGGTCACCTTGGACAGACCCTCCAGGGCGTGCTTGGAGGCGACGTAGGCGACCTTGAACTCCGACGCGCGCAGCCCGTGCACGGACGAGATGTTCACGATCCGACCGAATCCCGCGTCGTACATGTGCGGTAGCGCCGCGCGGATCAACAGGAACGGAGCCTCGACCATCAGCGCCAGCATCGACCGGAAGCGGGCCGGCGCGAACTCAACGATCGGGTTGATGGTCTGCACCCCGGCGTTGTTGACCAGGATGTCGACGTCGAGCCGCAGGTCCTCCAAGCCCTCGACGTCGAGCAGGTCGACCGCCCAGGACCGCCCCCCGATCTCGTCGGCAACCGCCTTGGCTGCCACGTCGTCGACGTCGGCGACGGTCACGGTGGCACCTCGGCGCGCGAGCTCCCTTGCGCAGGCGGCACCGATGCCACTCGCGCC
The DNA here is from genome assembly GCF_006439015.1 of Mycolicibacterium hodleri. Lineage (GTDB taxonomy): Bacteria > Actinomycetota > Actinomycetes > Mycobacteriales > Mycobacteriaceae > Mycobacterium > Mycobacterium hodleri_A. The sequence goes on from NZ_RCZG01000013.1 coordinate 18,761, forward strand.
GCCGGTCACCAGCGCCGTACGTCCAGTGAGGTCGGTCATCCGACCGCGGCCTGACGCTCTTCGGCCATCTCGTCGGCGTCGGCGCGGTCCAACGACGTGAGGTCGATTCCGTTCGTCTCACGCGTGAACACCACGGCGACCAGGGTGACGGCGCAGGCAAGTGCGAGATAGATCGCAATCGGCACCGACGAGTCGTACACGTCGAGCAGCTTCACGGCGATGATCGGCGCCAACGAGCCCGCCACGATCGAGGTGACCTGATAGCCAAGGGACACCCCGGAATAGCGCATCCGAGTGGGGAACATCTCAGCCATGATGGCCGGCTGCGGGGCGTACATGATCGCGTGGATGACGAGGCCGATGGTGACGGCGGCGGTGACGACGACGTAGTTGCCGCTGTTCATCATGGGAAAGGCGAAGAAGCCCCAGGTGGCGCCGAGGGCAGCGCCCGTGAAGTACACCGGGCGTCTGCCGAAGCGGTCGGCGAGCTTGCCCACCAACGGGATCACTGCGAAGTGCACCGCGTGCGCGACGAGCAGATACCAGAGGATCGAGCTGGTGTCTGCGCCCACCTGAACCTTGAGGTAGGTGATTGAGAACGTGACCACCAGGTAGTACATGATGTTCTCGCCGAACCGCAGTCCCATCGCAGTGAAGACCCCGCGCGGGTAGCGCTTGAGCACCTCGACCACGCTGAACGACGTCGCCTTGATCTTTTCGGCCTCCTGCTGCGCCGCAACGAAGATCGGCGCATCGGTGACCTTGGTCCGGATGTAGTACCCGACCAGCACGACCACGGCGGACAGCCAGAACGCGACCCGCCAGCCCCAGGAGAGAAATGCGGCGTCGGACAGGGTGCTCGTCAGCACCAGGAGCACCACGGTCGCGAGCAGATTGCCCACGGGCACGCCGGCCTGCGGCCAGCTGGCCCAGAAGCCACGTTCCTTGTTCGGGCTGTGCTCGGCCACCAGAAGGACGGCGCCGCCCCACTCCCCGCCGACGGCGAAGCCCTGGATGAATCGCAGCGCGACCAGGAGCGCGGGAGCCCAGTAGCCGATCTGCCCGAACGTGGGTAGACAGCCCATCAAGAAGGTGGCTGCACCCACCAGAAGCAGCGAGAACTGCAGTAGTTTCTTGCGCCCATACTTGTCGCCGTAGTGGCCGAACACCACGCCGCCCAGCGGACGCGCGGCGAAGCCGACCGCGTAGGTGACGAACGCTGCGAGGATCGCGTCGAGATCACTGGTGCTCGGGGAGAAGAACACCTTGCTGAAGACCAGAGTGGCCGCGGTGCCGTAGAGGAAGAACTCGTACCACTCCACCACCGTGCCTGCCATCGAGGCGGCGACGACCCGCCGCAGCCCCTTCGGTACCGGTTTGCTCATCGAATTCTCCTCATTACGGTCACTCCGAATGGGTACGTGTGATCCGCCCCACAATTGGTACTGAGTATTCCTGCAGTCTCAACGAGCCGCAATGCCCAAGGCTGCAAGGCGTGTCTGCAAAAATGCAGATGTGACCGCCCCGAGGAAGCTAAGTGCCGACGATCTGCTGATCCTGCTGGCCGTGGGTCGAGCGGGCAGATTCGTCACCGCCGCCGAGGAGCTGGGCCTCAACCACACCACCATCTCGCGACGGATCGCCGCACTCGAGCAGTCGGTGGGCGGCCGACTACTGGCCAGGTCCGCCGGCGGGTGGGAGCTCACCGAGCTCGGCAGGGAGGCACTGTCGGCGGCCGAGGCCGTGGAGTCAGCGGTCCGTTCCCTGGCCGGGCCGGCCGGGTCACGAACGCTGGAGGGCGTGGTACGAATGTCGGCTACCGACGGCTTCAGCGCCTACATCGCCGCGCCTGCGGCGGCCCACGTCCAACAACGCCACCCGAAGGTGTCGGTCGAGATCGTGACCGTCACCCGCCGGGCGACACAGCAGCGCTCGGGCCTCGACATCGAGGTCGTCGTCGGTGAACCACAGGTGCACCGCGCCGAGGCCGCCCGCCTCGGTGACTATCGGTTGGGCCTCTACGGATCACGCGAGTATCTGGACCGCCACGGAATGCCGACGTCCAGATCAGATCTCGCCGATCACCCGCTCGTCTACTTCGTCGATTCCATGTTGCAGGTCGACGACCTCGACCTGGCCCGCACCTTAGCCCCCACCATGCGGGAATCCGTCACGTCGACCAATGTCTTCGTCCACGTCGAGGCGACTCGTGCGGGAGCTGGACTCGGCCTGCTGCCGTGTTTCATGGCGGACCGACACGACGACCTGCTCCGGGTATTGCCCGCCGACGTCGGCCTGCTGCTCAGCTATTGGCTGGTGGCTCGGACCGAAACCCTCCGCAGACCCGAAGTGGGCGCGCTGATCGACGCGATCCGCACCCGCATGGACGACCAGCGCGAGGTACTCCTCGGCGGAGCCTGAACGAACGATGCCTGAACGAATAGGCTCATCTGATGCCATTCCTGGAGACCGCTGACGGCCGAGCGTACTACCGGCACTGGGCTGCGCCCGAGCCCCGAGCCGCCGTCGTCTTCCTCCACGGATTCGGCGAGCATACCGGGCTATACCACCGCTTCGGCTTCTCCCTGAACTCCGCGAGCATCGATCTGTGGGCGGTCGACCAGTTCGGGCACGGTCTGACCCCGGGCGACCGTGGAGACTTCCGTTCGCTCGAGGCGAGCGGTGCCCTCGCCGAGCAGCTCACCGAACTGGCACTCACCGAATGCCCTGGCATTCCTCTTGTCGCTCAGGGGCATTCGTTCGGCGCGGTGGCCACCCTGTTCCGGCTGCTCGCCTTGCCGGACCGCTACGGCGCCGGTGTGATCTCAGGTGCGCCGCTGGTGCCGGTGCCCGGACTCGTCGATGCGGACTCGACGTTCGAGATCGCGCCGAGCCAGTTGTCTGCCGATCCGTTCTACCTCGATGCGATGGAGAACGACCCGCTGGCGTTCGTCGATGCCGACGGCGGCCCGCTGGCGCGGGAACTCGACCGGGGTTGGGACAGCTTCGGAGCGACGCTGCCCTCGCTGGCGGTGCCGACGCTCGCGGTGCACGGGAGCAACGATCCGATCGCACCAGTCGGCGCAGTCCGTGCGTACGCCGAGCAGATCGAGACGCTGTCGCTCATCGAGATCACCGGCGGCGGTCACGACATTCTCAACGACGTCACACACCAACGCGTCGCCGCCGACATCATCGACTTCATCGCGGCTCATCTCGGCGACTGAGGTCGACCACAGTGGGGTTTGCGGTGCAGCGTTCACCGCACGCCGAGTTGCTTCGCCGCACGGTCGGCGGCTGCACCTCCCGCGAGCTGCCGCATCAGCAGCAGCCCGTCGAGGAGCGCCAGGGTGGCCTCCGCCTCCGCTCGGTAGGTTTGCGGGTCACCGTCGAAGAAACCGCTCAGCCAGGTGATCCAGCCATCGATGAGCGAGCCGGCGAGTCCGACGAACGGTTCGATGCCAGCGGTAGCCTGACCGATGGCCTCGAAGTACAGACCGAAGATCGGATCGATTTCATCCGTCGCGAGTTGCGGCCATGCGGCCCTTGCCAATTCGAGGTGACCGGATGCGCGCTGCGTGAATGCGCCGGCCAAGACCTCCTGCAATCGGGCGGCGACCAATTCCAGGACCGAGAGCACCAGGTCGGTCTTGGAGGGGAAGTAGTAGACGATGACGCGATCGCTGACGCCGAGTCGACGGGCCAGTCGCCCGAACGTCAACGTACTCAAACCCTCGGCGAGAGCCGTCTCCAGTGCACCGTCGAGAATCTCGCCGCGCGAATATTTGTGCCCCATCGGCCTTGATTGTAGTGGTTGCTACGTTTAAGGTTCGTAGTGATCACTACAAACGGAGGTAAGTTCATGGCGACCCTCGCCAGCAGCGACACCGCAACGTCCGCGTCGGTTGTGTCACGCTACGGAATCCCGTTCATTTCCATCGGTCGGATCTTCGCCGGGGCACTGAGCTGGGCCAGCCCCACACTCTCATCGCGGGTCTTCGTCCTTGGCCGCTCCGCCCCCGACGGTCGCGCCGGCCTGCTGGCCCGCCTCTTCGGCGTGCGGGACCTCGCACTCGGCCTCGCCCTGCAGCACCCGAGTGCCGATGTTCGCAAGGTCGCACTGCAGGCCGGTGTGGTCATCGACTCGGCCGACGTGTTGGCAACCGTGCTGGCGGTCCAAGCAGGCGCACCGAGATCCAGCCTTCTTGGCGTAGCTGCCGGAGCCGCATTGTTCGTCGGGTTGGCCCTCGGGGCGATGTCCGACCGACGCTGAGGCCGACTAGAGCCAGGTGTCGGCGGTGGTGGTGGTGAGGAACGCGTCGAGGTCGTCCCGCCACTGCGCGGGGGTGGTCTTGTCTGGCTCGATGCCCGTGTAATCGCCGCGGTAGAAGAGCAGCGGTCGCGGCTTCTCCTTCGGCACCTCTGACAGCGAGTGCACCGCTCCGAACACCACGAAGTGGTCCCCACCGTCGTGCACCGAGTTCACCCTGCAGTCGATGTGGGCCAACGTGTGACTGATCACGGGCGAGCCGAGAAGCGATGGCTCCCAATCGATTCCCGCGAACTTATCCGACTCTCTCGACCCGAACCGCGCAGAAACGTCCTTCTGGTCCTCGTGAAGCACGTTGACGCAGAACTTCCCGCTGGCCTCGATCGCCAGCCAGGACCGTGACTGCTTCGTCGGGCAGAACAACACCAGCGGCGGATCCAGCGACAGGGCGGCGAACGACTGACATGCAAATCCGACCGGCACGTCGTCGTGCACCGTGGTGATGATGGTGATCCCCGTGCAGAACTGGCCGAGCACCTGTCGGAACGTGCGCGGGTCGATGGGTTCCGACATGGCTACTTGAAGCCGACGCTGAAGTCGTGCCCCCACAGGCTGATGGCGGTGCTCTCCCTCGCCACCCAACTCTCGTCTTCGACTTCGAGTCCCTCACAACCGAATTCAACGTCGAACCCGCCGGGTGTCTTCATGTAGAACGACAGCATCTTGTCGTTCACGTGGCGACCTAGAGTGGCCGACATCGGCACCTTGCGCCGCAGCGCGCGGTCGAGGCACAGCCCGACGTCATCACTGTTGCCGACCTCCATCATGAGATGGACGATGCCACTGGGGGTTTCACCCGGCATGAAGGCGAGGCTATGGTGGCGCGGATTGACTCCGAAGAAACGCAACCACGCCGGTGGATCACCGGCTTCGCGGCCGACGAGCTGCGGCGGCAAACGCATCGAGTCGCGCAATGTGAACCCTAGGACGTCGCGGTAGAAGTGCAGCGACTCCATGTCGTCCCTGGTCGTCAACACCACGTGCCCGAGCCCCTGCTGCTCGGTGACGAAACGGTGTCCGTAGGGGCTGACGACGCGGCGGTGCTCGAGTGCGGAACCGTGGAAGACCTCGAGAGTGTTGCCCGACGGATCGTCGAAGACGATCATCTCGTCGACGCGGCGGTCCGCCAGTTCGCTGGCCGTAGCTTCCTTGTACGGCGTGCCCTCGACGTCGAGGGCACTGCGGATCTCCTGCAGCCCAGCCGCGTTCGCCGTCTCCCAACCCGACTGGAGCAGCCGGTCGTGGTCACCGGGGACGATCACCAAGCGGGCCGGAAACTCGTCCATCCGGAGGTAGAGGGCGCCTTCCGTACTGCCGGAACCTTCGACCATGCCCAGAACCTTCAGCCCGTACTCCCGCCACGCCGAGACGTCCGTGGCTTCGAGACGCAGGTAGCCCAGCGACCGGATGCTCATGACTGTGCCCCCTTCGACCCGCCCAGGAAGTCAGCGGTCAGCTTGTTGAACTCGTCGAACTTCTCCAGCTGCGCCCAGTGGCCGCACTGACCGAACACGTGCAGCTGCGCGCGCGGAATCTGCTTGAGTGCCACCAACGCACCGTCGATCGGGTTGACCCGGTCTTCACGACCCCAGATCAACAGGGTCGGCTGACGTAGCTTGTACACGTCGCGCCACATCATGCCCAGTTCGAAGTCCGGGCCCGCGAACGACTTTCCCATCGCCCGCGTGGCGGCCAGGGACTCGGGCTGGCTGGCGATCTTGAAGCGTTCGTCGATGAGTTCCGGCGTGACCAGCTTCTGGTCGTAGACCATGATGCGCAGGAACTTCTCCATGTTCTCGCGCGTCGGATCCACGGTGAACCTGCCGAGCAACTTGACGCCCTCGGTGGGATCGGGAGCGAACAGGTTCACCGATAGCCCGCCCGGGCCCATCAGCACCAGTCGACCCGCCCGCTTCGGGTTGTCGAGGGCAAACCGCACCGCAGTGCCACCGCCGAGCGAATTACCCACCAGCGCAGCCCGTTCGATTCCGAGGTGGTCGAACAGATTCAGCAGGGCGGTGCCGCTGTACCGGTTGTACTGCTCGTGCTCGGTGTGCTTGTCGGACAGTCCATAACCGGGCTGGTCGACGGCGAGCACGTGAAATTGCTGTGCGAGCACGCCGATGTTCTTCGAGAAGTTCGACCAACTCGACGCGCCGGGACCGCCGCCGTGCAGCAGCACCAAGGTTTCCGCGGATCCTCGGTGCTCGACGCCCGCTTCGTGATAGTGCAGCCGCATGTCATCGCGAACCTGCGCAAAGCGGGACGTTGACTCGAACGTGACCTCCTGAACCGCTTGAGTCATCAGACCATCGTGTCGGCCGGCGGCAGGCCAAAGGCCTCGTTGCCGAAGATCAAGTAGGCCCGCTCTGGCTCGTTGGCGGCATGCACGCGGCCTGCGTGCGCGTCGCGCCAGAACCGCTGCACGGGTTTGTCGGTTTCGAGTGCCGTGGCGCCGGACGCCTCGAACAGCAGATCGATGGACGAGATCGCGCGGGCAGTGGCGCGTACCTGATCGCGTCGGGCGCGGGCACGCAACTCGAACGGAATCTCCTGCCCCGCCTCGAGGAGCGCGTACTCGTCTGCGACGTTGCCGATCAACTGACGCCAGCCGGCGTCGATGTCGCTGGCAGCCTCGGCGATCCGGACCTTGGCGAAGGGATCGTCCTTGGACTTCTCCCCGGCGAATGCCGCGCGGACGCGCTTGCCCTGATGCTCGACGTGCGCGTCGTACGCACCGTAGGCCATGCCCATTATCGGCGCGGTGATCGTGGTGGGATGCATGGTGCCCCATGGCATCTTGTACACGGGCGCGGTGTTGTTCTCCAGGCCACCCGCCGTCCGGTCGTTCATCGACTTGTAGGACAGAAAGCGGTGCCGCGGAACGAACACGTCCTTCACGACGACCGTGTTGCTGCCGGTGGCCTTCAGCCCGACGACGTGCCAGACGTCGTCGATGCGGTAGTCGCTGCGGGGGATCAGGAAGCTGCCGAAGTCGACGGGCTTGCCATCCTTGATCACCGGGCCACCGAGGAAGGCCCATGTCGCGTGGTCACAGCCCGACGACCACTGCCACGCGCCGCTGACGAGATAACCACCGTCCACGACGACACCTGCGCCCATCGGGGCATACGACGACGACACGCGCACGGTCGGGTCATCGCCCCAAACCTCGTCCTGCGCTTGCTGATCGAACAGGGCGAGATGCCAGTTGTGCACACCGATGATCGAGCTCACCCACCCGGTGGAGCCGCAGGCGCTGCCGAGGCGACGGACCGCTTCGTAGAAGTGGGTGGGATCGCACTGAAGGCCGCCCCACTGCTCCGGCTGGAGGAGCTTGAAGAAGCCGGCCGCATCCAGATCGGCGATGGTCTCGTCGGGAATCCGACGCAGGTCCTCGGCCGCCTGGGCACGCTTGCTGATCAGCGGCAACAAATCGTCGATGCCAGCTAGTACCGACTGCACGTCTCGTTGTTCAATACTCTCGATGGACGTCACTGGAACTGCCTCCGGACAGTATGGGGCCGACATGGGGATCTGGAGCAAGATTAGAACACGTTACGATTTGTGTCGAGTAAGGCATTCCTGCGGCGGCTAGACCTGCGGAAGCTCTTTTTTGTAACGTGTTCTAGTTTTGCTCGATCAGCGCCCTGATGTCTCTAAAGAGGGAGGACCCGACCGTGACCGACGAGCCGCTCGGTACCCACGTGCTCGAGCTGCAACTGGCGGACGTCATCGACGAGACCGCCGACGCCCGTTCGCTCGTCTTCAAGGTGCCCGACGGACCGGACGACCCGGTGATTCCCCCGGAGCGGCTCCGCCATGCCCCGGGACAGTTCCTCACGCTGCGGGTTCCCAGCGATCGCACCGGTTCGGTCGCACGCTGCTATTCGCTATCCAGCTCACCGTTCACCGACGACGCCCTCACCGTCACCGTCAAACGCACGGCAGGCGGCTACGCGTCCAACTGGCTTTGCGACAATGCCCACCCAGGGATGCACCTGCACGTGCTCGCCCCCTCGGGCACGTTCGTGCCCAAGACGCTCGACACCGACTTCCTCCTACTGGCTGCCGGCAGCGGCATCACCCCGATGATGGCGATCCTCAAGTCCGCGCTGTCCGAGGGCAGCGGCAGGGTCACGCTGCTGTACGCCAACCGCGACGAGAAGTCGGTGATCTTCGCGGCCGCCCTTCGCGATCTCACGACCAAGTACCCAGACCGCTTCACCGCCATGCACTGGGTGGAAACCGTGCAGGGACTCCCGAGCGCGGCGGCACTGGCGAACCTGGTCGCACCATTCGTCGAACGTGAGGCGTTCATCTGCGGACCCGGCCCGTTCATGGTGGCCGCCGAGGAAGCGCTGGCGACGGCGGGCGCCGCGCCGGAGCGCATCCACCTCGAAGTGTTCAAGTCGCTGGAGTCCGATCCGTTTGCTGCGGTCGTCATCGAAGACGACATCAGCGACGAAGGCCCCGCGACCGCGATCGTCACGCTGGACGGGGAAACTCAAGAGATCCGCTGGCCCCGCAACGCGAAACTACTCGACGTATTGCTCGACAAGGGACTCGATGCGCCGTTCTCCTGCCGCGAAGGTCACTGTGGCGCATGCGCGGTGCTCGTCAAGAGCGGAGACGTCGACATGGACGTCAACGACGTTCTGGAGGCCTCCGACCTCGACGAGGGACTCATCCTCGCCTGCCAGGCCAAGCCCACGTCGGATTCGGTCGAAGTCACCTATGACGAATGACGTGCGGCTAACATTCGCTGGACTCATAGGAGCATCGTGAAGCGGTTGACTGGAAGCCTCGTGGCACTGTCGGCGATCCTGCTGACGCTCGGCGCCGTCACCCCGACGCCGGAGTCGGCCGCCGCGACGAAGACCGCCACGAGCTCGATCCCGATCGACCCCACCACGACGCTGGAGATGCACGCAACCGCCAACTGCGTGAAGGCCGAGAACCAGTGCTACTTCGACACGGCGGCCAACCTCCGCGGCGCAGACGGTGCCTACATCCCGTTCCCCGACGACGTCTACGGCAGACAGAACACCACCCTGCGGTCCTCGAACCGCTTGGTCTACCTGGACTCGGACTTCGATGCAGCCAACACGCGGATGATGAAGTCGATTGGGGCCGTCGAGCTGCCCACGGTGTTCTTCGGCGGCGGCCCGCCGGAGAAGTTCATGGTGCACGGCAACACCAGGACGGTCGATTGGGCCACTGGGCAACCGAAGACCGACGCGGACTACATCGTGTGCGCCCACATTCAAATCGTCTACGGCGGGGTAAACCTCACCTCGCCGGACGCCTGCGCTCAGACCACCTACGCCTGAGCCGTTTTCACGCTTGTCGTCGCCGTCAGTCGACTCTGCCGACCAACACCGGCTGCGCGCGATATTCGTCGGGGAAGAGCCGCTCGAGATCGTCGAGCTTGGGCATGTCGTTCATCGCGATGTACGGGTACGACGGGTTCGAGTTCAGAAAGTCCTGGTGGTACTGCTCGGCAGGGTAGAACCCGGTGTTCTGCTCCACCTTCGTCACGATCGGAGCTGTAAACACCGCCGCCTCGGAGAGCTGAGCGATGTACGCGTCCGCAATTCGCTGTTGGTCGGCGTCCTGCGCGAAGATCTCGGAACGGTACTGCGTGCCCTCATCGGGACCCTGGCGGTTGAGCTGGGTCGGATCCTGAACGACGGAGAAGTAAATCCGCAGAAGGCGTCCGAAGGTCACCTGACTCGGGTCGTAGGTGATGCGGACCGACTCGGCGTGCCCGGTGCTGCCGGTGCTGACGGTCTCGTAGTCAGCCGTCGCCCGCTCTCCCCCGGCGTAGCCGGATTCCGCCATGGAGACGCCCTTGACGTGCTGGAAAACCCCCTGAACACCCCAGAAGCAACCTCCGGCGAGCACCGCCGTCTCCTGCGCTCCGGATTCGGCCTTGGGCTCGTCGGTCTGTGGGGCAGGCACGACGAAGGAGGACGCCGTACCCATGCCGGCGAGCACCGCCGGACTGGTGATGGCGCCGGACTGCACACCGATGAACGCGGCCGCCGCCAACCCGAGCACTCCAAGACCACTACCGAGGGTCAGTCGTTTGCGGTTCACCACCATTACACCAGTGTCCCGCCAGAGCGGCCGCGAAAGCGGTAGGGGGTTGTTACCGGAGGCTGACGGAATGCCACGTGGATCCCCGTGCGGCGGACCGGGCGGTCTACCGTTCGGGGCATGAACCGGCGGCAGGTAGTGATGGGCGGCGCGCTGGTCGGCCTCTTGGTGGGCTGCGCCTCGCTGCGGGACATCGCCGGCGCCGACACCCCCAAGAACTCGACCGAGACGTTCGAGGTCAGCCACTCCGATGCGGAGTGGCGCGAACTACTCAGCCAGGAACAGTACGACGTCCTTCGCGATGCGGGCACCGAGACGCCGTTCACCAGCCCCCTGAACGACGAACACCGGCCGGGCGTATTCGGTTGTGCGGGTTGCGCTCTCGACCTGTTTGCGTCGACCACCAAGTTCGACAGCGGCACCGGTTGGCCTAGCTTCTGGCAGGCACTGGACAACGCCGTGATCGAGAAGCGGGACGGCACACTCGGCATGGCGCGCACCGAGGTGCGGTGTCGCCGGTGCGGCGGGCACCTGGGGCACGTCTTCGACGACGGCCCGGAACCAACCGGTCTGCGCTACTGCATGAACGGCGCCGCCCTCACATTCAGGGCGGCTTCCGCGCCCACTTAGCGCGGTAGCCCGAGCAGTCGCTCTCCGGCGAGGTTGAGCAGGATCTGCTCCGTACCGCCTGCAATCGACAGGCACCGGGTGTTGAGGAAGTACCGGACGTCGGGTGAGTCGACGAGGCCCGCACCGTCGTGCGACTCCATGATCGCCTCGGCGAGGTTCTGGCGGTACCGCACGCCGATGAGCTTGCGCACGCTCGACGGGGCACCGGGGTCGTGACCGCCGACGGCCATCTGCGCGATCAGTTGATCGAGGAGTGCGCCGACCTGGGCCGCGACGATCAGCCCGCCGAGTCGGTCGGCCTCCGCGGGGTCGACGTCACCTGCCCCATACCGTGAGCCGATGACCTCGAGCAGGTGCACCATGCCCTTGTCCAACGCGCCACCGGCGGCCATCGCGACGCGCTCGTTGGCCAACGTCGTGCGGGCCAACGCCCACCCCCCGTCGACCGACCCGACCACCATGTCGTCGGGCACGAACAGATCGTCGAAGAAGACCTCGTTGAAGAGGGCTTCGCCGGTGATCTCGCGGAGCGGGCGGATGTCGATGCCCGGCGAGCGCATGCCGACCAGGAAGTACGTAATGCCCTTGTGCTTCGGGACGTCCGGGTTGGTTCGTGCCAGGCAGATGCCCCAGTCCGCGCGGTGCGCATTCGACGTCCAAACCTTCTGACCGGTGAGCAGCCAGCCGCCCTCGGTGCGAACTGCCTTGGTGCGCAACGCCGCAAGGTCGGAGCCCGCTCCCGGTTCACTGAACAGCTGACACCAGTAGACGTCGCCGTTGAGAGTGCCGGGAATGAACTTTTGGATCTGCTCCGCGCTACCGTGACCCAGGATCGTGGGGGCCGCCCACCATCCGATCGAGATGTCGGGCCGCACGACGCCTGCCGCCTCGAGTTCCTGGTCGATGACCAACTGCTCGGCCGGTGAGGCTTCGCGGCCGTACGGCTTGGGCCAGTGCGGAGCCATCAGACCCGTCTCGGCGAGGGCGGCCTGGCGCTGCTCCTCAGGAAGTGCGGCGATGCCTGCGACGACCTCGGCGACCTCGGCCCGGACGTCCTCCCCGTCGCCCACGTCCACGTTGATCTGTCGACGCACCCCGTCCCTGGTCAGTTGCGCACACCGCCGCAGCCAGAACGACCTGCCGCCCAGGAACTGCGCATTGGCGTAGGCGCGGCGCATGTACAGGTGCGCGTCGTGTTCCCAGGTGATGCCGATGCCGCCGAGCACCTGGATGCAATCGCGGGCGTTGACCTTCTCGGCCTCGATACCGATGGCCGATGCGACGGCCACCGCGATGGACAGCTGTCCGCCGTCGGGGTCCGTAACCGCTGCAGCGGCGTCGGCGGCCGCGACGGCGATCTGCTGTGACCGCAGCAGCATCTCGGCGCACATATGCTTGACGGCCTGGAAGCTGCCGATCGGCTTGCCGAACTGCTCGCGTACCTTCGCGTACTCGGTTGCGACGTCGAGCAGCGTGCGGGCCAGCCCTGCGGCTTCGGCGGCCAGCACGGTTGCGGCCAGATCGTGGACACGCTGGCGGGGCAGGTCGATCCTGGTGGCGGGAGCGGACGCCAACTCGATGCTGGCCAGCGGCCGGGAGAAGTCCGTTGCCGCAAGGCTTTCGACGGCGACGCCCTCGGCGGTCGCATCAACGTGAATCCAGTCTTCCCCGGCGGGCAGCACGAGCACGCCGTCCACCAAACCGCCGAGGACGAACTTCGCCGTACCCGTCGCGTTCGTTCCGTCGAAGGTGATGTCGGAGCTCATCGCCACGCCCGCGGTGCGCTGCCCCGAGATCAGCGCGTCCAGCACCTTTTCCTCGGAGATCAGCAGCGTCGCGAGCGCCGTCGACGCGACGGGACCGGGCACCAGCGCCGCGGCTGCCTCGTCGACCATGACGCAAAGGTCTTCGACGCTGCCTCCTGCCCCGCCGAGATCCTCGGGCACGGCTACGCCGAAGATCCCCAGTTGGGCCAGACCGTCGTACGGCGCCCTCCAAGCCTCCGGTTCGCCCTGCTCGACGCGGCGTACCGCCGTCATGGCTCCCGACGATGCGGCCCAGCTCCTCACGAGTTCTCGCGCAGCAAACTGTTCTTCGGTGCCGGCGGCGGGTACCGAACCTGCATTGGCCATCGTCGGGCCCTCCTTGGCCTTGGAGAGAAGGACGTGCTTCTCACTAGAACGTGTTCTAATGGTGCCAGCGCTCTAACGTCAAGTCGACTGCCATTACAGCAGGACACGTCGATTGTCCGGGGGTACGGAGGTGGGATATTTCTGATCCGCGTGCGTATCGTTTTCCCTTAGTGCGTACTACGAAGGAGCTTCCCGCGGCATGTCCGTCTCGCCCACGTCATCAGCGAAGCCACCGGGCTCGAATCCGGGCTCGGGGTCTGATTCGACCTCCAGTCCTCGCCAGGTGATGAACGTGGCCGTTCTGGCCGAGTCCGAACTCGGATCCGAAGCGCAGCGCGAACGCCGCAAACGCATCCTCGACGCCACGCTCGCCATCGCCTCCAAGGGCGGTTACGAGGCAGTTCAGATGCGTGCAGTCGCCGAGCGTGCCGACGTCGCGGTTGGCACGCTTTACCGCTATTTCCCGTCCAAGGTCCACCTCTTGGTGTCTGCCCTGGGCCGAGAGTTCGAGCGCATCGACGCCAAGACCGACCGAGCGTCGCTGGTGGGGGGAACCCCGTACCAGCGGCTCAACATCATGGTCGGCAAACTGAACCGCTCAATGCAGCGCAATCCCCTCCTGACCGAAGCCATGACGAGGGCCTTCGTGTTCGCCGACGCCTCCGCCGCAGGTGAGGTTGATCACGTCGGCAAGCTGATGGACTCGATGTTCGCCCGCGCAATGAGCGAGGGCGAGCCCACCGAGGACCAGTTCCACATCGCGCGCGTCATATCCGACGTGTGGCTCTCCAACCTGCTGGCATGGCTGACCCGCCGTGCCTCGGCAACCGACGTCAGCAAGCGACTTGACCTTGCCGTGCGGCTGCTGATCGGAGACGGGGAACACCCGAAGATCTGATTCTGCGGGCAGGCGCGAAACGACTCGGGGAGTGATCCAGCTGATAGATCTGCCTGCCGACCTCGTCCGTGCGCTCGACGAGGCCGCCGCGACGGCCCGCCTTCTCGTCGCGTCCGACTTCGATGGCACGCTTGCGCCGATCGTGGACAACCCCGCTGACGCCCGACCGCTGCCCCGTGCCGCGGAGGCCTTGGTCGCTCTTGCCCAGCTGCCCTCCACCGAGGTCGTACTCGTGTCGGGCCGCGCGCTCGCCGTCCTGCGCGAGTACTCCGGCATGCCGTCGAGCGTGCACCTCGTGGGTAGCCACGGCGCCGAGTTCGACACCGGAGGGCAGGAGCGAAGCGACTCGGGAAATGTGTCCGGAGGGCAGGAGCGAAGCGACTCGGGAAATGTGTCCGGAGGGCAGGAGCGAAGCGACTCGGGAAATGTGTCCGGCTTCGCGCTCGAGATCGACGAGGAACTGTTGTCCACGATCACCACGGAACTCGAGGCGATCGCCGAGGGCAGGCCGGGGGTCACCGTCGAGACGAAGCCCGCCAGCGTCGCGCTTCACGTACGCAACGCCTCGGCTGCCGACGGATCAGCCGCGCTCGACGCGGCGCGCGTGGCCGGCGAGGCGTTAAATGTCGAGATCACCGCGGGCAAGGCAGTGTTGGAGTTCGCGGTCATCTCCACCGACAAGGGCGAGGCCGTCGACATCCTGCGCGAACAGACCGATGCCACCGCCGTGACGTTCTTCGGTGACGACGTCACCGACGAGAAGGCGTTTCGCCGGATGCGGGGCGGGGACGTCGGTGTCAAGGTGGGTCCGGGCGAGACGCTTGCCGGCTACCGCGTCGAGTCGCCCGAGCACGTCGCCGCGGTGCTGGAGTATCTGCTCCAGCGGCGACGCTAGTGTGCGCTGAGACCACGGACAAGGCCTTTGTCAAAGGCCTTTGTACGCGCACTGGGCGAGTTCTACGCGGCCGGGCCCGACGTCCGGCCCCGCACCAGTTCGGTTTCCAGCACCTCGACCACGGGCAGGCCCGAGCGAGGCGGGTTGTGCAGGAGATAGCCCGCCCGTCGGCCCTTCTCGACACTGGGCTGCTTGACGGTCGTCAGCCCCCTTGCCAATGCGTCGGGCACGCCGTCGAATCCCGTCACGGTCACCTGCCCAGGAACGTAGATGCCGTGTGCGCGTAAATGATCCATCGCCGAGAGTGCGAGCACGTCGGTGGTGCACATCAGCGCGGT
Source organism: Mycolicibacterium hodleri (assembly GCF_006439015.1). Classification (GTDB taxonomy): domain Bacteria; phylum Actinomycetota; class Actinomycetes; order Mycobacteriales; family Mycobacteriaceae; genus Mycobacterium; species Mycobacterium hodleri_A. Next base: position 34,086 of record NZ_RCZG01000013.1, read on the forward strand.
GATAAGCGGGTTGGCTTCGAAGGCCACCGCGGCGGCGCTTCCGCCAGATGTCGGCAGATGATCGTAGCTCTCCACGACCGTCAACGAATTCGGTTGCAGCCCAGCGCCCCTCATGGCGTCGCGAACACCCCGAATGCGCTCGCGCTGGACGTGAAAATGCGGAGTGTCCGCACGTTCGAGATCGGCGACGGCGGACTCGGCTTCGCCGTGCGGCCACTCACGTCCGAGTCGCATCGTGAGCACCCCGATGGTGCGATGCCCGAGCCCGATGACGTACTCCGCGACACCGCGCATCGCGGCGCGGTCGTCGATGCCCACCTGCGACGCACCTGGCACGTCCTCGGGTTGGTCGACGATGACGATCGGGAGTGCGCGCTGCGCGACCACCTGCAGATAGGGATCGTCGTCTGACGCCGAATAGACGACGAAGCCGTCGACACCCGCCGACAACACCGCCGCCGTGCCATCGCTCACGCTGCGATTGGGACCAGCCGCGACCAGCAGTAGACCCTGGCCTGCGTCCTCACAGGATTCGGCGAGCCCGGCGACGAAGTCGAGCGCGGCGGGGTCGCGGAACGAGTAATTGAGCGGTTCGGTGAGGATCAGGCCGACCGCGCCGGCACGACGCGTGCGAAGCGAACGCGCGACCGGATCGGGTCCTGCATAACCCAACCGCTTGGCGGTTGCCAGCACGCGCTCTCGAAGGTCGGCCGAGAGTTGGTCTGGCCGGTTGTATGCGTTGGAGATCGTGGTGCGCGAAACCTTGAGTTCTGCGGCCAACGAAGCCAGGGTTGCGCGCCGGCGCGGCACAGGACCTCTGGACATGCTCCATGACGCTAGCGGACTTGCCAGGTGAGGTCCCCGATGAACCGGTGACCCACGTCGTGCCGCCGGCCTGATCGGGGCCCGACGTGCGTCAGACCCCGACCCGGCATCGACGGAGCCTGCCCCCGCGGATGGTGTCGACCCCCCAGACGACACCACCCCGAGCTCCGTCTTCGAGTCCGAACCTCCCCGTGCCGGACCCTCGACCTTGGACGAACCAGGGGACGGATCGGGCGGGTGGCGCGTTGCGCACCGCCCGAACCCCTCGCCGCCGTCCCCTTTGACGTCGTACAGACAATGATGCCGCGGAGGGCCCACCCTGCGAATCAGGGATTCCCCTATAGTTCTGCGTCCCATCACCCCTTACCGGTCGGTAGGGAGCCCCCCACGGCTAGCCGCCGGTAGCGACCGGACGGGTTGGCTCGCCACTCCACTGCGACCATGACCCTGGGAACAGCGCGGCGGGCGCTCCTATCGCGGCCGACGCCGCGACAGCCACCGACGCGGTGACACCCGATCCGCAATAGGCGCCGGCGACACCCTCCAAGGCACCCGCCAGCTGGGCATCCGCGAGGAACGTCCCATCGGCAGCGAGCAGTGAGGTGCTCGGAACGTTGGCGGCACCCGGAATGTGACCCGCAACGGGGTCGGCGGGTTCGACCTCTCCGCGGAACCTCTCCGGTGCCCGCGCATCGATCAGTTGAGTCCCGAGTACCGCCGCATCGTCGGCGCTCAACGTCGGCATTCCACCCGCGTAGAGGTCGTCGTGCGCGACGGTGACGTCACCCGGTTCGGGTGTGACGGTGCCCGCCTCCAGAGGACCCGTCCACGCAGCCAGACCGCCGTCGAGGATGCGCACGTCGGCCAAGCCCGCCGCCTTCAGCACCCACCACGCCCGTGCCGAACCCGCCCGATTCCAGTCGTCGTAGACGACGACGGCGCTGCCCGTGGCGATCCCCCACCGCCGCGCTGCCGCCTGCAGTGCGGTTCCCGACGGGAGCGGATGCCGGCCCCTGCCGATCGCTGCGTGATCGGTCAGATCGTCGTCCAGGGACACGTACACCGCGCCGGGAACGTGACCCGCCTCGTAGTTGGCGCGGCCGTCCGGATCGGCCAGCTGCCAGCGGACGTCCAGGATCACCGGGGGCGCTCCGCCTGAGATGAGCTGCCCGAGTTCGCTTGCCGTGACCAGTACCTCGGTGCGCACGCACATGAACGTACGCTGACCCGCGTGGGTGAGCACGCGTTCAGCGCGAACGAGAGGCGGGCGGTGTATCGGGCCATCGCGGAACGTCGAGACATGCGCCGGTTCGTGCCCGGCGCCGCGGTGCCCGACGACGTCCTCGCCCGGCTGCTCCGGGCTGCACACGCCGCGCCGAGCGTCGGTTTGATGCAGCCCTGGCGGTTCATCCGCATCACCAATGACGCGCTCCGCCGACAGATACACGACTTGGTGTCCGACGAGCGTCAACAGACCGCGCTCGCTCTCGGTCCGCGCAGCGACGAGTTCCTCCGACTGAAGGTCGACGGCGTGCTCGAATGCGCCGAACTCTTCGTCGTCGCCCTCGGCGATGGTAGGGAACGGCATATCTTCGGCCGCCGCACCTTGCCGCAGATGGACCTGGCATCGGTATCGTGCGCCATCCAAAATCTGTGGCTCGCCGCACGGGCGGAGGGCCTTGGCATGGGGTGGGTGTCGATCTTCGATCCGGACCGCCTCGGCGCGCTGCTCGGCATGCCCAGCGATGCGGAGCCGGTAGCGATCCTGTGCCTCGGTCCGGTTCCCGACTTCCCCGATCGGCCCGCCCTTGAGATCGAGCAGTGGGCCCTCGCGCGACCGTTGGCCGAGTTCGTCTCAGAGAACGGTTGGGTGACCGCCCCCGTGCCCGCCGTAGGCTTACCGTCGTGTCCGCCGTGACCGTCGACCTCAACGCCGACCTCGGTGAGGGTTTCGGAGTGTGGCGGCTCGGCGACGACGACGCCATGCTCGATATCGTCACCAGCGCGAACGTGGCATGCGGCTTCCATGCCGGTGATCCCGCCGGGCTGGCACGCGTGTGCCTGGCCGCCGCACGACGCGGCGTCCGCATCGGCGCGCAGGTGAGCTACCGCGACCTCGCAGGGTTTGGCAGGCGCTACATCGACATGACCCCCGAGGACCTCGCCGCCGACGTGATGTACCAGATCGGCGCGCTGCAGGCCCTCGCCACCGCGGCGGGATCGAAGGTCAGTTACGTGAAACCCCATGGGGCGCTGTACAACACGATTGTCACCAACCTCGACCAAGCAGCCGCCGTGGCCCGTGCCGTGCACGCCGTCGACCCCGGGCTCCCCGTACTGGGCCTCGCAGGCTCCGCCTTCTTCGCCACGGCGGAGGACCTCGGCCTGCGGACCGTCCCCGAGGCGTTTGCCGATCGGTCCTACCAGCCCGACGGGCAACTGGTCTCGCGCCGCAAGCCCGGCGCAGTGCTCGACGACGCCGAGGAGATCGCGGAACGGGTGGCCGCCATGGTCAACGATGGCAGGGTGTCCGCCATCGACGGAACGACCATCCCAATAGCCGTCGAATCGGTGTGTGTGCATGGTGATTCGCCCGGCGCCGTCCGAATCGCCGCGGCCGTCCGCGAGCGGTTGACCGCCGACGGCATCACACTTGAGGCGTTCACCTGATGCGATTCAAACTCGGGCGACCCGACCTCGACGACTACCGTGGCTACTTCGAACAACCGGCCGCGACGACGCGGTCCCCGCTGACCGTCACGTGGGCGGGCGTCACCACCCTGTTGATCGACGATGGCGAGTCGGCGCTGATGACGGACGGATTCTTCTCCCGACCCACATTGCTGACGGTCGGCGCGCGCAAGCTCATGCCGTCACTCCCCCGCATCGACGGCTGCCTGACCCGCCTCGGCGTCGAACGGCTCGACGCCGTCATGCCCGTTCACACCCACTTCGACCATGCGATGGACTCGGCGGTCGTCGCCCAGCGGACCGGCGCGATGTTGGTCGGCGGTACGTCGGCCGCGCACCTCGGGCGCGGAGCAGGAATGCCGGAGGACCGTCTCGTCGTGGTAACCCCCGGCGAGCCAATATCGTTGGGTGCCTTCGACGTAACCCTGGTCGTCGGTGACCACTGCCCGCCCGATCGCTTCCCCGGCGTCATCACCGCGCCCGTCGTCCCGCCCATCAGGGCGTCGGCCTACCGGTGCGGCGAGTCCTGGTCGACGCTAATCCACCACCGAGCGTCCAATCGACGCATGCTCGTCGTCGGCAGCGCGGGCTTCGTTCCCGGAGCGTTGCACGGGCGGCGCGCCGATGTCGTCTACCTCGGGATCGGACAGCTGGGTCTGCAACCGGAGCGCTATCTGGTCGACTACTGGAAAGAGGCCGTGCGCTCAGTGCAGGCACGGCGCGTCGTCTTGATCCACTGGGACGATTTCTTCCGTCCGCTGCACGAGCCGCTACGCGCACTCCCCTACGCCGGCGACGACCTCGATGTATCGATGCGGGTGCTGACCCGACTTGCGGCCGAAGACGCTGTGCCCCTTCACCTCCCGACGCTCTGGGAACGTGCCGACCCGTGGAGTTGACGCTGGCGCTGGGCGCGCTGGCGGTGGTGCTGGTGTTCGCCATGTTTCGGCCGAGAGGGTGGCCGGAGGCAGTTGCGGCCGTCCCCGCCGCGGGCGTGTTGATCCTCCTCGGGGTGGTGTCGCTTCACGATTCCCTCACTGAAATCAAGGAACTGCTGCCGGTTGTCGGGTTCCTCGCCGCGGTGCTGGTGCTGGCGAAGCTGTGCGATGACGAAGGCCTGTTTCACGCCGCTGGCGTGGCAATGGCCCGCCGCAGTGCGGGCGAACCGCACCGTCTGCTCGGCACGGTGTTCGTCATCGCCGCGACGACGACGGCCGTACTGAGCCTCGACGCCACCGTCGTCCTGTTGACACCGGTCGTGCTGGCCACCGCGCGAACACTCGGCATCCCGTCCCGACCTCATGCCTATGCCACCGCCCATCTGGCGAATACGGCGTCCCTGCTGCTGCCGGTGTCCAACCTGACCAACCTGCTTGCCTTCAGCGCGGCAGGTCTGACCTTCGCCCACTTCAGCGCCGTCATGGCATTGCCCTGGCTGCTCGCGATCGCCGCCGAGTACGTGCTGCTGCGCTGGTTCTTCCGGCGCGATCTCGCCGAGGAGCCGCCGACGGCCGAGACCCCGCCGCCTGCGGAACTGCCGATCTTCGTGCTCGTCGTCCTGGCTCTGACACTGGTCGGGTTCGCAGTTACGTCGCTTCTCGACGTGGCTCCGGCATGGGCGGCGCTCGCGGGGGCGGTAGTGCTTGGAGTGCGAGGTCTGCTTCGCGGGCGCAGCACCATCACGGGAATCGCCAAGGCCGCCAACGTGCCATTTCTGGCGTTCGTGTTGTGCCTCGGCGTCGTGGTGACCGCGGTGATGACGCACGGTCTCGACGAAGCGATGCGTCACGTGCTGCCCACCGGCACGACGTTGCCCGCGCTCCTGGGTATCGCGGCCGCCGCGGCGGTGTTGTCCAACGTGGTCAACAACCTCCCTGCGGTGCTGGTGCTCTTGCCGCTGGTGTCCGGGATCGGTCCGGCGGCGGTGCTCGCCGTGCTCATCGGGGTAAACGTCGGGCCCAACCTCACCTACCCCGGCTCGCTGTCCAACTTGCTGTGGCGCAGCGTCGTTCAGCGCGAACGGCTACCCGCCGGTTTCGGTGAGTTCAGCCGCGTCGGCCTGTTCACCGTGCCGGTCACGCTCGGGGTCGCGGTGCTGGGCCTGTGGGCCGGAATTCAGGTGGTCGGGGTTTGACCGATGGTGGCGGATTCGCGGAGGTTCGGTCCGGTGGAACTAGATACTCGAGATCGCTTCGTGGTAGGTGGTTCCTCGGCTCATTCGCAGTAGTCGGGCGATTGGGCGCATGGTCAAGGCCGAGGCGATGAGGTCGCCGATGCGGGGTGAGAGTGCTTCGCCGAGCAGCAGCATGTTCGCGTTGCGCGGCAATACGACTCGACGCCTGCCACGACGCACCGCAGCCACCACCGAGCGCGCGACGACTTCCGATCGCAGTGGCGTCATGTGCCGGAACGGGGCGGGCATCTCCTGGCGAAGCGCATCCGAGAACGCTGAGACCGAGTGCATCACGATCGCGTAGGAACCGAAGCGAGCGGATGCCTTGCGGCCCATCACGGATGACATGTTGACGATCGTGCCCGATCCCTGTTGCCGGAGAATCGAAGCACCCGTTGAGTCACCTGAATCATCCCGAACACGCTCGCCCGCAGCGTGTCCCGTAAGTCGTCTTCGAACGTCACCGACTCGATGTCACCCACTCCGGCGATGCCGGCATTGTTCACCAGCACGTCGATGCCGGAATCGATTCACTGCCGCCTCGACCAGCGAGGTCACCTCAATGGGGGAAGTCATGTCGGTCGGCACCGCCAGCGCCTCGTTGCCGAGTTCGCAAATCTCCCTGGCGACCCGCTCGAGTCGTTCGACCGACCGGTGAAGGTACGGCCGTTGGCGGGCGATCGTCGAGTTGCGCGTTCCCACCTCACGCCCGTACTCGAGAGAATCGCGTCGACGTAGGTGGCCAATGGTCCGACGTCGTCGACGGCGGAGGAACGGGCGGCGATGTAACCGTCGGGCCGAACCAGGTAGAGCGCGCCGGACGATGTCACGGCGTAGCGACGGCGCAGTGCGCCGGTCGGGTCCAGCACCACATCGGGGTCGTCGGCAAGTGACTGGACTGCGACGACAATGGGCCGCACGAGTTCGCAATGCTGCTGTGCCCAGGCCAGTGCGCGATCGCGAGCAGCGCTGGGGTCGCCGAATATGAGCAGCTGGTGACGGGTGTCGTCGCCCCACAGCAGATACCAGCGCCGGCCCCCACGATCGGCTTCCGGAGCGATTTCACCAGGCAACGGCCCGCGTGAGCCCATGGCGTGGCGCTTTGCAGCGACAAACGCGCCACTTCGGTAGCGAACGGAGAATCCGGTGAAACTGTCGAACAGCGCAGTCTGGAGCGGGGGTAGACGCATGACCAACCGCAGTAGAGAGTTTCTGGCGGCCACCGCGACGGGGTTATGCCACAGCAGCGGCTTCGTAGATGTGGTCGTCGACGCGATCAGGCGGCGGATGATCGGCAGGCGTTCGGCGTCATAGCTGTCCAGCAGTCGCTCTCCGCCGCGGGCCTGTATCGCAATGGCCAGCTTCCAGCCCAAATTCACCGCATCCTGGATGCCGGTGTTCATGCCTTGACCGCCGACTGGGCTGTGGATGTGGGCGGCATCCCCGGCGAGGAAGACGCGACCGTGCCGAAGTCTGTCGACCGCGCGGCTGCTGATGAAGAACGCCGAGGACCAGCTGATCGACCGCAGCCGGATTTCCATCTCCGGGAAGTCGTCGAGCAACATCTGCAGCTCGTCGCGGGTTGGACGATCAGCCGAGATCCGTTGGTCGTGGGCGGGCAACGACAGCGCGATGCGGTAGGTCCCGTCGGGACGGTGCCCGACAACCAAGAACCCGCCCCGACCCAAGATGAAGGTGCCGCGATCCGGCGGCGGCTCGGCGGCGAAATCTGCGACGGCGTCCATCACGTAGGCCCCCTGCAACGCGTGCCCGGAAAACGGGATCCCCAACGACTTGCGCACCACCGAATGCCCGCCGTCCGCAGCAACCAGATACCGCGCCGTCACCTCCGAGTGGTTTCCGTCGCCCGCCAGCAGGTGGGCACGGACCGCGCCCCCTTCCTGCTGCATGTGGACCAGCTCGACGGGCCGCTGCACGTCCACTCCTAGCTCTGCGAGACGTTCGATCTGGATCCGCTCAATTTCGCTCTGGGGCAACAGGACCGCGTATGCGTGGGGGCTGTCCAGCCCACCCGCCGACAGCTCGCCCAGTCGACGGCCACCCGACCGAAAGGCGAAACCCGCCAACACCCGCCCCTGTTCGAGTACCGGCGCCAGCAAACCTTGACGTTCGAATATCTCCAACGACTTTGCGTGCAGCCCCTCCGCACGCGACTCCGCGTACGGACGCGGCATCACCTTGTCCACCATTCGAACCCCGATCCCACGACGCGCCAGTTCGATCGCCGTCGTCAAACCCGTCGGTCCGGCTCCGACGACGAGAACGTCCGTATCCGGTTGCATCGCCCCTCCTTAAACAAAACGATACTGTCTTGTATCGGTATAGCGATACGATACACTCCTGTCTCGGACTTGCCTAGACGATTTGGGGGGAATGGCGGTGATGGAAGGCGGTGGCAAGACCGCCGATTCGCGAGTCGCACGAAGTCGCGCTGCGGTGCTCTCGGCCGCGGTGGATCTCCTCGTCCAGGGTGGGGCCCCGGCCGTCACGGTCGAGGCCGTCGTGCAGCGCTCAGGTGTAGCGCGATCTACTATTTATCGGCACTGGCCGCGGCGTATCGACTTGGTCGCCGACACGTTCCGAACCCTCATCCCACCACTGCCCGCCGTTCCGGCCGCTGGCGACCTGCGCACCCGCCTTCAGTCGGTGCTGCGCGGTCTTGCTGCACAGATCAACGAAGAGAAGTATGCCGCGATGGTGCCCGCGGTCCTCGACAGCACAACTCGCGACCCTGAACTCGCCGAATTCCGCGATGTCTTTGCGCGCAGCCAGCGCGCCCCCCTCGATGACGTGTTGCGCGAATCGACCGCCGCAGGCGAGCTGCCCGCCGATCTCGACGCCGACGGCGCCATCGCCGCACTCGTCGGCCCGCTCTTGTTTCGTCGCGTCGTGCTTGCCCAACGCGTCGACGCCGACTATGCAGATCACCTTGTCGACGCATTCCTACGAGCCCAAAATCGCTGACGATCTTGCAACAGCACACGAAGGCGGCCCCGGAATGGCGCGCGCCCCGGCAATTTCATTGCCGCCCTTACGCGCGCCTCGCGGCTCGTTCAGCGTCGACTAGCGCCTCTGCCTGGCGATCTCGGCCAGCACCACGCCTGCCGCCACCGATGCGTTCAACGACTCCGTCGGCCCGGCCATCGGGATCGACACGATCGCGTCGCAGTTCTCCCGCACCAACCGCGACAGACCCTTGCCCTCGGATCCGACCACGACGACCATCGGTCCGGTGCAGTCGAGTTCGTCGAGTTCGGTGTCGCCGCCCGCGTCGAGACCGACCACCTGCAGGCCTTCGTCGGCCCAACTCTTCAGCGTACGAGTCAGATTGGTGGCGCGCCCGACGCGCAGTCGCGCCGCCGCGCCCGCACTGGTCCGCCACGCGACCGCCGTCACGGACGCCGAGCGACGCTGCGGGATAAGCACGCCGTGGCCCCCGAAGGCGGCCACGGAGCGAACGATCGCGCCGAGGTTGCGCGGGTCGGAGATGTTGTCCAAGGCAACCAGCAGAGCAGGCGTTGAATCCGCGTTGGCAGACCGAAGCAGATCGTCGGGGTGCGCGTAGTTGTACGGCGGTACCTGAAGCGCGATGCCCTGGTGCAGTCCGTTCGAGCTGATCCGGTCGAGGTCGTGCTTCTGCACCTCGAGTATCGAGATGCCCTTGTCGGCGGCCCGCTGCACCGATTCGGTGAGTCGTTCGTCGGACTCGGTGCCGAGCACCACCCAGAGCGCGGTGGCGGGGACTCCCGCCCTGAGGCACTCCAACACCGGGTTGCGACCCAACACGACCTCGGTCTCGTCGGTCTTCTTGTGACGCCCCTGATCCGACCGTGCGGCCTTGGCGGCCCGCTTACCCGCGGGGTGGTGGGGACGAGCGCTGGCGGGCGGGGTGGCGCCCTTCGCTTCGAGTCCACGACGCCGCACTCCGCCCGATCCGATCGTCGGCCCCTTCTTGGTGCCGGCCTTGCGCACTGCGCCGCGCCGTTGGGAGTTGCCTGCCATCGCTATGCCCCTCTGTCGGTCTTGACCGACTTGGCGTCTCCGACGGCGGAAACCGTCTTGCCATCTCCGACGGCGGAAACCGTCTTGCCATCTCCGACGGCGGAAACCGTCTTGCCATCTCCGACGGCGGAAACCGTCTTGCCATCTCCGACGGCGGAAGCCGCCTTGGCTTCTCCATCGAGGAGCGCCCATTGTGGTCCGTCAGCGGTGTCGGTGACGTCGATGCCAGCCGCTTTGAGGCGGTCGCGAATCTCGTCGGCCTGCGCCCAGTTTCGCTGTTCGCGAGCCTCCGCGCGACCCGCCAGCGCCCATTTCACCAATTCGTCGATCGCCGCGAGGGCAGCCGACGTCTCGTCGCGCGATTCCCACCGCTCATCGAGCGGGTCGCAGCCGAGGATGCCCATCATCGCCCTGATCGATCTCGCGTGCACCATCGCCGTTCCGTGATCGCCCGCGTCGAGGGCGCGATTGCCCTCGGCACGGGCGGCGTGCACCTCGGCGAGCGCGGCGGGCACAGCCAGATCGTCATCCAGGGCGGCGGCGAACTTTTCGGTCCACTCGCCGGACACGACGGTGCCGACCCTGCTCCGCACCCGGTGCAGGAACTCCTCGACGCCCGTGTACGCCTTGACCGCATCCTGAAGCGCATTCTCGGAGAACTCCAGCATCGACCGGTAGTGCGCACTGCCGAGGTAGTACCGCAGCTCCGCGGGCCGGACACGCTGGAGCACGGCAGGGATCGCCAGCACGTTGCCGAGCGACTTGCTCATCTTCTCGCCACCCATGGTGACCCAGCCGTTGTGCATCCAGTACTGCGCGAAGCCGTCGCCGGCCGCCCGTGCCTGCGCGATCTCGTTCTCGTGGTGCGGGAAGACCAGGTCCATGCCGCCTGCGTGAATGTCGAACGCCGGGCCAAGATACGTCTCGCACATCGCAACGCATTCGGTATGCCAGCCGGGACGGCCTGGACCCCACGGCGTCGGCCACGAGGGTTCGCCCGGCTTGGCGCCCTTCCACAGCGTGAAGTCACGTGGGTCGCGCTTACCCGTCGCGACCCCCTCGCCCTGATGCACGTCGTCGATCCGGTGGCCTGACAACTTGCCGTAGTCGGGAAAGCTCAGGACGTCGAAGTAGACGTCTCCGCCGCCCGTATAGGCGTGTCCCGTCGAGATCAGCCGCTCGATCAACTCGACCATCTGAGTGATGTGGCCGGTGGCGCGCGGTTCCGCCGACGGCGGCAACACGCCGAGCGCGTCGTAGGCAGCGGTGAACGCCCGCTCGAACGTCGCGGCCCACTCCCACCACGGACGGCCGGCGTCGGCAGCCTTGTTGAGGATCTTGTCGTCGATGTCGGTGACGTTGCGGATGAAGGCGACGTCGAACCCCTTCGCCGTCAGCCACCGACGCAACACGTCGAACGCGACACCGCTGCGGACATGGCCGATGTGCGGCAGTCCCTGAACGGTGGCCCCGCAGAGATAGATCGATGCGTGCCCGTCGCGAAGCGGCACGAAGTCACGCACCACACCCGTCATGGTGTCGTGAAGTCGCAAGGGCTGAACGGTCACGACGGGCCAGCTTACCGGCCTGTCAGGCCTCAATCACCCACACCGCTCGACTGCTCCTCGCGCGAGCGCTCGACAGTGACGGTCTGCTCCTCGCGCGAGCGCTCGTCAGTGACGGTCTGCTCCTCGCGCGAGCGCTCGTCAGTGACAACCAAGGCGGTCGCAATAGCCGCCAGGCCTTCCCCACGACCGGTTAGGCCGAGGCCGTCGGTGGTCGTGGCCGACACGGATACTGGAGCATCCAAAAGTGCGGAGAGCACCTGCTGCGCCTCGGCACGACGAGGGCCCACCTTGGGTCTGTTACCGATCACCTGAACGGCGGCATTGCCCACTCGGAAGCTCTCGGCAGTCAGCAGTCCGTGTACATGCCGAAGCATGTCCGAGCCACTGACGCCCCGCCATTCGTCCCGGTCGGAGCCGAAGACGCTACCGAGATCGCCGAGACCGGCGGCACTCAGCAGCGCATCGCACAGCGCGTGCGCAGCGACGTCCCCATCGGAATGACCGGCACAGCCATCGGCGTCATCGAACGACAAACACAGCAGCCAACATGGCCGTCCGGCTTCGATCGGGTGCACGTCGGTGCCAAGACCGATCCTCGGCACCATCAAGAACCGGAACGAACTACGAAGCGGCGGCCAGAACCTCGTCGAGGATGATCATTGCCTTCTCCTCGTCGGTGTTCTCGGCTAGTGCGAGTTCGCCAACGAGAATCTGCCGGGCCTTGGCCAGCATGCGCTTCTCGCCTGCGGACAACCCGCGCTCCTGATCACGACGCCACAGGTCGCGAACAACCTCGGCAACCTTGTTCACGTCACCGGATGCCAGCTTCTCGAGGTTCGCCTTGTAGCGACGCGACCAGTTGGTCGGCTCCTCGGTATGCGGGGCACGCAGAACCTGGAAGACCTTGTCGAGACCTTCCTGACCCACAACGTCACGAACGCCGACATACTCGGCGTTGTCGGCGGGAACTCGAACGGTGAGATCGCCCTGAGCGACCTTCAGGACGAGGTATTCCCTCTGCTCGCCCTTGATGGTTCGGGTTTCGATCGCCTCGATCAACGCAGCACCGTGATGTGGATAGACAACGGTGTCTCCGACCTTGAAAATCATCAGATTCGAGCCCCTTTCACAACCCAATGTTAGCACGGAGCCATGACACGCGTCGCGCAACGATGCAGGTCAGGGGCATAGCGGGTGAAGACTAGGGGTTGACACGATGGCGAATCCGTGCAACACGCACGTCTCGCGGCAAACCCCGACCACCCGATTCAGAGGTGTCGTCGGCACGTTCGAAGGGTAGCCATCGGGCCACTCACCGGCCCTCGGCTTCCGCCTCGACCCGCTACCTACTACTCTGCATAGTCGACCCACGGGATGCACCTCACGGTCGTCCCGTCGCCCGAGCAGGAGGCTTGCGTGACGCCCTTGAAATTGCGGTCTTCTGCCGTCGCGCTGGCCGCTTGCGGCGTGACCGCCGTGCTTGCGCTGTCCGGTTGCAGCGCCGGCCAGATCTCTCAGAGCGCGAGCCAACAACCGGCAGTCAATGGCACTCTCACCTGGGTCGGCGACCCCACCTCGGGTATAGCACTCCGCAATCTCCACCTCCGCGCTGCGCAGACGTCCGACTACGTGGAGCCTGGCAAGACCGCCGAACTCCTCTTCGTGGCCGTCAACGAGTCGGCCGAGAAGGATGACCGGCTGGTGTCCATCACATCCCCCGTTGGCACCGTTCGCCTGTCGGGCGATCTCCGGGTACCCGCGGGCGGAACCCTGATCGTCGGCACGCCCGACGGCACGCCGAGCCCGCTGGATGCCACCGAGGGTGCCGATACCGCGGAGGCCGCCGTCCAGCTGACGAAGCCGATCAGCAACGGACTGAACTACCCGTTCACCTTCACCTTCGAGCGTTCGGGACAGAAGGAGATCGTGGTGCCGATCTCCGCTGGCGAAGCGCCCCGGCGAGATGCTCGTGTCGAGGCGGGCGCCGAAACCGACACGGGCGGGCACTAGCCTCCACCGCCACCATTGTGTCGGTGCCGACGGATACCGTCAGCACGTGGCAAAGGTTGGTGCGAAAGCGCGCTCGCAACATCGTTGTTCTGAATGCCAACACGTCTCTGCAAAATGGGTGGGCCGGTGCCCGGACTGCGGTAGTTGGGGCACGGTTGACGAGATCGCGGTCCTCACCCCCTTGTCAGGCTCGGGCTCGATGGCTGCCCGCACCGTCGCCCCGAGTTCGCCCGCGGTGCCGATCAGCTCGATCGATCCTGGTTCGACCAGGCATTTCCATACGGGTGTAAGTGAGCTCGACCGGGTTCTTGGCGGCGGCCTCGTCCCCGGTTCGGTCACGCTTCTGGCGGGCGATCCCGGGGTCGGCAAGTCCACGCTGCTACTCGAGGTCGTGCACCGTTGGGCACAGTCCGGTCGTCGAGCCCTCTATCTGTCGGGTGAGGAGTCGGCGGGCCAGATCCGGCTGCGGGCCGAGCGCACCGGCTGCACCCATGACGAAGTCTTCCTCGCGGCCGAGTCCGACCTGCAGACCGCGCTCGGACACATCGAGCAGGTGAAACCGACTCTCATCGTCGTCGACTCGGTCCAGACCATGTCGACCGCGGAGGTCGACGGCGTCACCGGTGGCGTCACCCAGGTGCGCGCGGTCACCACCGCGCTCACGATGGCTGCGAAGAGCACGGGCGTGGCGATCATCCTCGTCGGCCACGTGACCAAGGACGGCGCGATCGCAGGTCCGCGTTCCCTGGAGCATCTCGTCGACGTGGTGCTGCACTTCGAGGGCGACCGCAACTCGGCTCTCCGCATGGTCCGCGGCGTGAAGAACCGTTTCGGCGCGGCGGACGAGGTGGGCTGCTTTCTATTGCACGACAACGGAATCGAGGGGGTTGCCGATCCGTCGGGGCTGTTCCTCGACCAGCGGCCGCAGCCGGTGTCCGGCACCTCGGTGACGGTGACCCTCGACGGCAAGCGGCCACTGATCGGCGAAGTGCAGGCGCTCATCGGCTCGGCCTCCGCGGGCAATCCGCGTCGGGCGGTCAGTGGCATCGACTCGGCCCGCGCCGCGATGATCACCGCCGTTCTGGAGAAGCGCGCGCACCTCAACGTGGGGCAGAACGACATCTACCTGTCCACGGTCGGCGGAATGCGACTGACGGACCCGTCCTCGGACCTGGCGGTCGCGTTGGCGATCGCGTCGGCCTACGCCGACATACCGATGCCCACCACGGTGGTCGCCATCGGCGAGGTTGGTCTCGCGGGAGACCTCCGCAGGGTGACTGGCATGGATAGGCGCCTCGCCGAGGCGGCCAGGCTCGGTTTCGACTGCGCCGTCGTACCCCCGGGGGTGAAGGACGTGCCCACGGGTTTGACCGTCATGTCGGCCGACAACATCTCGGGGGCGCTGCGGGTGCTGAAGAGCATCGCAGGCAAATGAGGGACAATTGCGGCCAGACCGAGGAGGGTTGATGACCGTGAAGGCTGCCAGGACAGGGCGAGGCAACGTGGTGCAACTCGCTCGACCCACTCTGCGGGAGACCCTTGGTCAGCTCGCGCCGGGAACCGCGCTGCGCGACGGGCTGGAGCGCATTCTGCGCGGCCGCACCGGCGCGCTCATCGTGCTCGGGTACGACGACACCGTGGAGGCGATCTGCGACGGCGGCTTCGCCCTCGACGTCGCCTACGCACCGACGCGACTGCGCGAGCTGTCCAAGATGGACGGCGCCGTGGTGCTGTCCAGCGACGGCACCCGAATCCTGCGCGCCAACGTGCAACTGGTGCCCGACCCGTCGATCCCCACCGACGAGTCTGGCACCCGGCACCGTTCCGCCGAGCGGACCGCCGTTCAGACGGGTTATCCCGTTGTCTCCGTAAGTCATTCGATGAGTATCGTCACCGTATACGTCGCGGGCGAAAGGCACGTCGTACCCGATTCCGCGACGATCTTGTCGCGTGCGAACCAGACCATCGCCACTCTGGAGCGCTACAAAGCTCGTCTCGACGAGGTCAACCGACAGCTGTCGACGGCGGAGATCGAGGACTTCGTCACGCTTCGCGACGTGATGACCGTGGCACAGCGACTCGAGATGGTGCGCCGCATCAGCATCGAGATCGACGCCGACGTCGTCGAACTCGGCACCAACGGGCGGCAGCTCAAACTGCAGCTTGAGGAGCTCGTCGGTGGCAATGACACCGCCCGCGAGCTGATCGCCCGCGACTATCACGCCAACCCGGATCCGCCATCCACGGCGCAGGTGATGGCCACGCTGGACGAACTCGACACCCTCAGCGACAACGAGTTGCTCGACTTCACGGCATTGGCCCGGGTATTCGGCTATCCGTCGACCCTCGAAGCGCAGGACTCCGCAATGAGCTCGCGAGGCTACCGCGCGATGGCAGGCATTCCGCGTCTGCAGTTCGCGCACGTCGATCTGTTGGTCCGGTCGTTCGGCTCGCTGCAGGGCGTGTTGGCCGCGAGCGCCAACGACCTTCAGTCCGTCGAAGGCATTGGTTCGATGTGGGCCCGCCACATCCGCGAGGGTCTGTCCCAGCTAGCGGAGTCGACGATCGCCGACCAGCTGGCGTGATCTCGAGGTGCAGCCGAGTACTTAGCCTGCAGGCGCTGGGGTCTCCACGGCGGCTGGCGGTGCGTCCACTGGTGCCGCTCCAGGCGCCGGAGCAGTCGGGGCGGCAAGGGCGAACGGAACCGTCGCCGAACGCAGATTGCCCAGTTGCACCACGAGGTTGTAGGTGCCCGGCCCGATCGGCTGACGGGGCAGCGGGCAGTTCGCGGCAGACCCCATGCCGGTCCAGGTCACCTCGGTGGTGACCTGCTCGCCGGGGTTGAACGTCTTGACCAGCGTCTCATTGGACGGTGCGCAGTCGAGGTTGGACCAGAGACGGTTGTTGTCGAGTCCGTATACGTAGGCCGCCAACACCGCCGCTCCGACGTCTCGCTTGCACGCGACCAGGCCGATGTTGGTGACGACCATGGTGAACTTTGGCTGATCGCCGACGATGTAGTCGGGCTGGCTGGTGATGCCCTTGACTGCGAGCGCAGAGTCGGGGCAGTCGTCGCCCTCCTTCAGGACCGGCGGCGGCACGACGGCCTCGACGGGCGTCGGAGTCGGTGCTGGTGACTGCTGCGCCGGCGGCAGAATTGGCGTCTTGACCTCGGGGTTCGCTCCCGGAAGCTGGGTGGCCGACGCGGCTGGCGAAGCCGGTTGGGCGTCGGTCGAGTCTCCGCTGGTGCTATTGCTGAACACCACGATGACGACAGCGATCACGATGACGAGAACTACCGCGCCAACCCCCAGCGCAAGAAACCGCCTGCGCCGATAGATCTCCGGCGGCAACGGGCTATGCGGTTCAGTTTCCAGCACGAATCTACGGTAAGGGCAGGTCACACATAGTCGTCTGACCTAGCCCGGCGTGTCGCGGGTCAGCCTGCGCCGATGTCGCCGACGGATTCCCGAAGGCGGACCCGCCCGTCGGCCAATTGGTACGTGACACCGGCGATCGCCAACCTGCCCGATTCGACGCCGTCGGCGATTGCCTTCGACCGGCTGACGAGCTGTTTCGCAGTCTCGGTGACGTGCCTGGCTTCGAACTCGTCGACCCGAGTCAGCCCTTCCTTGCGGCCGAGCAGGATCGATGGAGTGACGCGTTCGACGATGTCAAGCACATAGCCGCCGGGGACGGCACCCTCATCGAGGGCTGCCAGCGTTGCCTTGACCGCCCCGCAGCTGTCGTGCCCGAGCACGACGATCAACGGCACGTGCAGGACCGTCACCGCGTACTCGATGGAGCCGAGCACGGCGGAGTCCAGGACGTGACCCGCGGTTCGCACGACGAACATGTTGCCGAGGCCCTGGTCGAAGATGATCTCCGCGGCCACCCGGCTGTCAGCACAACCGAACACCACCGCGGTCGGCTTCTGCCCCTCGGCCAAGCTGGCCCGATGTTCGATGCTCTGACTCGGATGCTCGGGAGAACCCGCGACGAAGCGGTCGTTACCCTCGCTGAGTGCCTTCCATGCTGTTATCGGGCTCGTATTGGGCATTGCCACATTGTGCCTGGAGGAACCCGTAATGGTCGACGCAAGGGAACTACTGCCGTGGTACGAGGAGTTTCAGCGGGACCTGCCCTGGCGGCGGCCGGGCGTTTCGGCGTGGCAGATCCTGGTCAGTGAATTCATGCTTCAGCAGACTCCCGTCGTCAGAGTCGAGCCGATCTGGCGCGATTGGGTGGCACGGTGGCCGACGCCGTCCGCCACCGCCGCCGCGAGTACCGCCGACGTGCTGCGGGCGTGGGGCAAGCTCGGCTACCCGCGTCGAGCGAAGCGCTTGCACGAGTGCGCGACGGTGATCTCCGTCGAATATGGCGACGCGGTGCCCGATGACGTCGACACCCTGCTGACTCTGCCCGGCGTCGGCACCTACACCTCGCGGGCAATCGCGTGCTTTGCCTACGGGAAACGGGTTCCGGTCGTCGACACCAACGTGCGGCGCGTGGTCGCCCGGGTCGTGCATGGCCGCGCGGACTCCGCCGCCAGCGTCCGGGACCTGGCGGAGGTAGCTGCCATTCTGCCCAATGACTCACGGGCACCACGGTTCTCGATTGCATTGATGGAACTCGGCGCGACGGTGTGCACTGCTCGCTCGCCACGCTGCGGACTGTGCCCGTTGAGTGTCTGCGCGTGGCGCGCAGCCGGGTTCCCGCCACCGACCGAGCCTGCCCGCCGCGTGCAGAAATTCGCGGGTACGGATCGCCAGGTACGAGGCCGGCTGCTGGATGTGTTGCGCGCCAACGCTACTCCGGTGAGTCGGGCACAGCTGGACGTGGCGTGGCTGTCCGACCCGGCCCAGCGCAATCGTGCGCTCGACTCCCTACTCACCGACGGCCTCGTCGAGCAGACGTCCGGCGGTTTGTTCGCACTCGCCGGTGAAGGCGGTGAACCCGGGCCCAAGCCCGCCCCGGTGGATTAGCCTCAGGAGCGTGGCCGTACCCGTTTCGCGGGCTCCGCGAACTCGTTACGCATCGCGGGGCGACCTGGACATCGCGTATCAGGTGATCGGCGATGGCCCGGTGGATCTAATCGTCATGCCCGGGCCATTCATCCCGATCGACTCCATTGACGCCGAACCGTCGATGTACCGCTTCTACCGTCGACTGTCGTCCTTCTGCCGGGTCATTCGATTCGATCACCGCGGCATGGGGATGTCCTCGCGCATCGGCGCGGACAAGATCACGCCTGCCTGTTGGGCGGAGGACGCCGTCGCAGTGATGGACGCCGTCGGATGTGAAAGCGTCACGGTGCTGGGATCGGGATTCACGGCGATCAGTGCGCTGTTCCTCGCCAGTGACCGTCCCGAGCGGGTATCCGGCCTGGTTCTCGTCAACGCCGGTGCGCGCCCGCTGTGGGCGCCGGACTACGAAGTGGGCGCACCCGCAAGTGGCGCCAATCCCTTTACGACGGTGGCGATGGAACCGGACGCCGTCGAGCAGGGCTTCGACATTCTCGCCCTCCTCGCACCGTCCGTCGCCCACGATCAAGCCTTCCGAACCTGGTGGGACGCCGCTGGCAACCGCGCTGCATCACCGAGCATGGCTCGCAGAGCCAACCAGGCACTCGTCGATGCCGATGCGCGGGAGAGGCTTCCGCACATCACCTCGCCGACGCTCGTCATGCATCGCACGCAATCCACCTTCGTGGCGGTGGGCCACGGACGCTATCTCGCCGAACACATCCCGGGTGCCCGCTTCGTCGAGCTCCCCGGCGCGGACAGCCTGTACTGGGTCGGTGACACCACGCCCATCCTCGCGGAGATCGAGGAGTTCATCACCGGCACCCGGGGGGGCTCCGACCTCGAACGCGTCCTCACCACCATCGTGTTCACCGACATCGTCTCCTCCACCGAACGGGCCGCGACACTTGGCGACGATCATTGGCGCGACCTGCTCGACAGTCACGACAGCGTGGTACGCAGAGAACTCCTACGCTTCGGTGGTCGCGAAGTGAACACAGCGGGTGACGGTTTCGTTGCGACGTTCAGCAGCCCCAGCGTCTCCATCGACTGCGCCGAGGGCATCGTCGACGCAGTCCGGACCCTCGGCATCGAAGTGCGAGTCGGCATCCACGCCGGCGAGGTCGAGATGCGCGGAAATGACATCGCGGGCATGGCGGTGCACATCGGTTCGCGGGTAGCAGGACTGGCCGGTCCGAGTGAGGTCCTGGTGTCCTCGACGGTGCGTGAGATCGTCACCGGTTCGCACCGAAGATTCACCGACCGCGGCGAGCATCAGCTCAGGGGCGTCCCTGGCAAATGGCGTGTGTACGCGCCGTGATGGATGTCCCTAAGCTGTTGCGGCACAGGATGAATCATTACACGCGAAGCTGCGGCGGTAATCAGATGGCGTGACGCCGATGACGCGCCGGAAGTGGTGTCGCAGCAGCGTTGCCGTACCGAATCCGGCCTTGTCGGCGACCCGGTCGATGTCGAGGTCTGTCTCCTCTAGCAATCGTCGCGCGTAGAGCACCCGCTGATCGGTGACCCATTGCATGGGGGTGCGGCCGGTTTCGTCGACGAACCTGCGCGCGAAGGTGCGGGCAGACATGCTGGCTCGATTCGCGAGCGTCGCGACCGTATGCGGCTGGTCCAGGTTGACCAGTATCCAATCCAGATGCGGCGCAAAGCCGTCCGAACAGCGAACAGGGATGGGCTGGTCGATGTACTGCCGCTGACCACCGTCACGTTGTGGTGGCACGACCATCCGGCGGGCGATGATGTTGGTGACCTCGCTGCCGAGCTCACGTCGTACCAGGTGCAGACACGCGTCGATGCCCGCAGCCGTCCCCGCGCTGGTGATCAGGTTGCCGTCGTCCACGAAGAGCACGTTGCGGTCGACGTCCGCAGTGGGGTACATCGCCGCCAGTTCGTCGGCG
Source organism: Mycolicibacterium hodleri (assembly GCF_006439015.1). Classification (GTDB taxonomy): domain Bacteria; phylum Actinomycetota; class Actinomycetes; order Mycobacteriales; family Mycobacteriaceae; genus Mycobacterium; species Mycobacterium hodleri_A. The sequence continues at coordinate 54,319 of NZ_RCZG01000013.1, forward strand.
TGCATCCAGTGGGTGGTGCACTTGCGACCGTCCAGAAGTCCGGCGGCGCCGACCACGAAGGCCCCGGAGCAGACCGTGAGGATTATCGAACCCGATGCGGCTGCGGCCCGGACCGCGTCGAGCGCCTCCTCCGGATAGGGGCCCGCAATCGCCGGGATGGCGACCAGGTCGGCGCCGACGAGTGCGTCGAACCCGTACCCGGGGGTCAGGAGCGCGCCGACCGTCATCCGAAGCGGCCGGCCGGGTTCGGGTCCGCATACCTTGAAGTCGAAGTTGGGGACACCATCGGCGGCGCGGTCGATGCCGAAGACCTCACAGATGACGCCGAATTCGAACGGAGCCACCCCGTCCAGGACCAACACGGAGACACTCTCAATCATGGCAGTATCTTAACGTACAGCGTCCGTACTGCCACTGTTGGCGGAATATATTCGGACAAACAATTGCTGCCATGAACGTGTTACTTGCCTTCCTGATCCTGTCTGCCCCCTTCGCTTTCGCCGCCCTGCTCAGCTGGGCAAGCCACCGCAACGACGCGGTGCGCAGCCACCTGATCAACCAATTCGGCGATCCCGACTGGTACCGCGTCCAACACGACGCCGATGCTGCTCGCACTCGGTTCGAGCACACCCCCTCTTGGCCTGTATCAGGTGTGACGGGCGAACGCCGCTAAGAACGGTTGCACCGCATCGCGATATTCCCGCGGAGAGTCGTCGTGGACGAGATGACCGGCACCGGGCACATGGAGATAAGTGGTCCGGTCGCCGGTGTTGCTCATCTGTCCCATCTGGCCCGGCGGCGTGACGGAGTTGCCGGCTTCGATCAGTAGGACGGGTGCGCGAACGGCGTGCCACTGCTGCCAGTAGTCGCGCGTCCCCCACTCCGCCGCGATCTCGATCCAGCGCTCGGGGCGGCCGTGCAACCGCCATCCGGTGGCGGTGCGATCGAACGCCTCGACGAAGTACTGGCCCGCCACGGGGCCGAACTCATCGAGAACCCGGCGCTCGGAATCGAATTCGACCGGAAGCGCGTGCAACCACGGCTCCCACGGCCCCGTCGTCCTTCCGCGGAAGTCCGGCGCCATGTCCTCCACGACCACTGCGGTGACCAGGTCGGGGCGTGCAGCCGCGAGGCACCACGCGTGCAAGCCCCCCATCGAATGGGCGACCAACGTGGCGGGCTGACCGAGCTCCGCGACGGCATCGGCGAGATCGGCGACGAAGCGCTCCGTGCTGACCGGGTGCGGATCTTCCACTTCGCGGCCGCGGTGCCACGGCGCGTCATACGTGTAGATCGCGCCCAGTTCCTTCAACCACGGCACCTGGCGCGACCACGTCGAGCCGCGCCCCATCAAGCCGTGCACCAGGACGATGGGCGCGCCTTCGCCACCGCGAACCGTCAACAGCGGGGAAGGCATGCCCGACATACTGGCAGGAGCGAAGCGACCCGGGATAACGAACCGGAGGGCAGGAGCGAAGCGACCCGGGATAACGAACCGGAGGGCAGGAGCGAAGCGACACGGGATAACGAACCGGTAACGTAGCGCTCATGACAGTGGTCAAGATCAATGCGATCGAGGTTCCTCCCGATGCAGGTCCCGAGTTGGAGAAGCGCTTCGCCAACCGTGCTCATGCCGTCGATGGACAGCCTGGCTTCCTCGGCTTCCAATTGCTTCGCCCCGTCAAGGGCGAGAACCGCTACTTCGTCGTCACCCAATGGGAGTCTGACGAGGCGTTCCAGGCATGGTCGAGCGGCCCCGCAGTCGAGGCACACGCGGGCCAGCGCGCGAACCCCGTCGCCACGGGTGCCTCCTTGCTCGAGTTCGAGGTCGTGCTGGACGTTCAACGGTCGGACGCGTAGCGACATGGGGATCGTTGTTGCAGAGCCGAGTTAGCAGACGCAGCCAGGTGGGACGGCGGGCGACTGCGGCCGCAGTGACGAGCGCCCTCGTCGTCGCCTTGGCTTGCGGATGCGCCAACACCGGCCCGGCCGCCCCGGCCGAGGCCGCGTACGGCGCACACATCGAGACAAACACCCCGCAGGGGCTGCGCGCCAAGCAGACCGTCGACATGCTCAACTCAGATTGGCCGATCGGCGTCCCCGGTGTGGCGACGCTAGCCGCCCCTCCCCAGGTGAACGATGTCGCCTTCATGATGGACCGGATGTGGTGGGACCGGCCGTTCACCGTCTCGAGCATCGAGTACGGCGCAGGCCTCGCCACCCTGCACCTGCTGACGTCCTACGGCGTCGGCCAGGACATCGAACTGCGCACGAACGACGCCGGCATGGTCGATCGGTTCGACGTCACGTTGCAGAAGCCGCAGATCAAGAATTGGTCCGACATCGACGCGGCACTGACGCAGTCTGGTGCGCACTACTCCTACCAGGCCTCCAAGATCACCGACGGCGCGTGCGCGAAGGTGGCGGGCACCAATGTCGACGATTCGCTGCCGCTCGCGTCGATCTTCAAGCTCTACGTGCTGCTGGCGATCGCGGACGCGGTCAACGCGGGCACGGTCGGCTGGGACGATCCGCTGACCATCACGAAGGAAGTCAAGGCCGTGGGCTCGGCGGGCTTCGAAGATCTTCCACCCGGATCGAACGTATCGGTGAGAGATGCTGCGCAGCAGATGATCTCAGCGAGCGACAACATGGCCACGGATCTGTTGATGGCGCGACTCGGCACGGGCGCCGTTGAACGGGCACTCGTGCATGCGGGTCATCACGACCCCGCGAGCATGACGCCATTCCCGAACACCCACGAACTCTTCTCGGTCGGCTGGGGTGAGCCCGATCTGCGCGAGCAGTGGAAGACCGCATCCCGGCAGGGTCGCGAACGGCTGATCGCGCAGACGAATACCCGTCACTACGTACCGGATCCGACGCGGACCCATACGCCCGCGTCGCCGTACGGTGCTGAGTGGTATGGCACCGCGACGGACATCTGCAGGGTGCACGCCGCTCTGCAAGCGTCTGCGGTGGGTCCCGCAACTCCGGTCAAGGACATTCTGGCGGCCACCCCCGGCATCGAACTAGACAAGACGGAGTGGAACTACATCGGCGCGAAGGGGGGAAACCTCCCGGGCGACATCGCCTTCAGCTGGTACGCCGTCGACCGGACCGGTCAGGCATGGGTGGTCAGCTTCCAATTGAACTGGCCGAAGTTCCGCAGTCTGACAGCCGCTAGCTGGCTGCTGTCCATAGCTCAGGGCGCGTTCGGACTCATCGAGCCCGCGTAGCCGTCAGCCCGTCGACCTCAACGTCCAAGCATTCCCGCGCAGGTGTAGCGCGGTGCGACTGACTGGACCGACGTCGATGCGCCAGAACGACTTCGATGGTGCACTCAGTGCGACGACGATCGCGGCGCGGATGACACTCGGATGGGTCACGGCCACCAGCCGACCGCGACGGTCCGACAGCGAATCCAACCAACTGCCGACCCGGACCACGAGGTCCACGATCGATTCGCCCCCGTGGGGAGCCTGAGCGGGATCCGTCAGCCACAGCGTGAGCTCGGTCGGGCCGACACCGTTGAGTACGCTGCCGCGCCACGCACCACAGTTCAGATCGGACAGCCGCGGCTCGGTCTCGGCGCGCAAGCCGAGCAACTCGGCGGTCTGTCTGGTTCGCTTCTCGGGCGCACAGAGCGCGGCGTCGACGACACCGAGGTCGACCGTGGCGTCGGCCTGCCGCTGTCCGAGGGCGTTGAGTGGCTCATCCCTGGGAAATCGTCCGGCTGCCATCGCATCCGTCATCGCGTGGGAGACAAGGGTCAGCCGGACGACTTCACTCACGTGTTGAGGCCGGCCCCCACGTCATTCCGCCTGCCGTCCAGCACCTTCGAGATCAAGGCCGCGAACACCAAGCCGATGGTGACCCACATGACGACCTGCACCCCGAGCGAGTACAGCCGGAACTCGTAGAGGTCGTCGGCGGGAAAACCGCCGAAGACGATGTTGCCCGCATCGTCGACAAGCGGGCCGGGAGTCTCGTCGATCGTCGGGAGGACGAGCGTCACGATGCCCATGGCGACCACGTAGCTGCCTGCAGCGGCCAGCGTGGCGTTCCAGGCGCCCAGCCGGCCCACCAGCCGGCGGCCGAGACACACGGCCCCGACGAACAGCGCTGCGGACACGACCACCAACAGCAGGTACAGCAGCGTGCGCTGACGGATGGTTTCGTCGAGGCTCACCGCAGGCGGATTGGCCGGGTACTTCAGACTGGGAACGACGTAGAGGCTCAACAACATTGCGCCGGCGATGAACACCGACAGGGTGCGGGCCGACACGTTGCCGACCCGTCCGTGCGCCACGGCGAACAGGACGGAGAACAACGCGCCCATCGCGATGCTGAACGCCAGCACGCCGAAGCCCATCCCGATGTTCGCCTGTACACCGCGGGTGAAGAGCTCCACCCCGTGGTCGTGGCCGCCATGCCCCATGCCTTCGTGCGCGGCGCCGACCCCGTCCTCGTACCCGATGGCCCGCTCGATGACGGGCTCCACGAAGATGCGCGCGAACGCGAATGCGAGCACTCCAGCGAGGGCGCCGGCCAGAAGGCCGCGCCCGATGATCTGCTTTTCCATTGTGTGGGCTACTCCCCTGCGCGTCAGTGGCAGGGGAAGCCGAGGAGGTGGCGAGCGTCGTGCGTGAATTCGTGGATGTACATGTTGTCGCCGAACACCGACGTCGCGCCCTGGTCCATGCCAACGAAGTACAGCACCAGCAGCGCCAGGAACGCGGTGGCAGACAACCAGATCGCCGCCTTGGTGCCAGAGAAGTCCAGCGCAGGCGCCGTGCTCGCGAGAGCCTTCGAAGTCGTCATCTCAGAAGATGTCATGTCAGCAGTCCTTTCGGGAGTTCGCGTCCCGTATCACAGGTGACGAACGTCGGGTCTGACTTTCACAGTGGCGCGACCGCTCTGGATTTTCACCAGCATTCCTTCGTCCGTCGATTACCCGAGCATCATATGCACAGGCAAACGGCACCGCCTAGCCGTACGAAGAAAATCGGGCGGTACCCCGCGAGGGATACCGCCCGATTTTTTGACGTGTTGCGCCGTGCTACTCCGCGTCGACCGCTCCGGCCTTGGCCAGATCCGGGGTGTCCTCGTCGACGACGGGTCGAGGAGCGCCGACGAACGTGAACACCGCGTTCTCGCCGGTGCCCTCGCCGTCCCATCCTTCGACGTCGACGCTGACGAGCTGACCGGGGCCGACCTCGTCGAAGAGGATCTTCTCCGACAGCGCATCCTCGATCTCGCGCTGGATCGTGCGGCGCAGTGGCCGCGCACCCAGCACCGGGTCGAAGCCGCGCTTGGCCAGCAGCGACTTGGCCTTGTCCGTCAGCTCCATGGTCATGTCCTTGGCCCTGAGCTGGTTTCCGACCCGATCGATCATGAGATCGACCATGCGGATGATCTCATCCTTCGTCAGCTGGTGGAAGACGATGATGTCGTCGATGCGGTTGAGGAACTCCGGGCGGAAGTGTTTCTTCAGCTCGTCGTTGACCTTGAGCTTCATCCGCTCGTAGTTGTTCTCGCCGCCACCCTGGGTGAAGCCGAGACCGACCGCCTTGCTGATGTCGGAGGTGCCCAAGTTCGAGGTGAAGATCAGCACGGTGTTCTTGAAGTCCACCGTCCTGCCCTGACCGTCGGTGAGACGGCCGTCCTCGAGGACCTGCAACAGAGTGTTGTAGATCTCCTGGTGGGCCTTCTCGATCTCATCGAAAAGGACGACTGAGAATGGCTTGCGACGCACCTTCTCGGTCAGCTGGCCACCCTCTTCGTAGCCGACGTACCCCGGAGGGGCACCGAACAGCCGCGACGCGGTGAAGCGGTCGTGGAACTCACCCATGTCGATCTGGATCAGCGCGTCGTCGTCGCCGAACAGGAAGTTCGCCAACGCCTTCGACAGCTCGGTCTTACCGACACCGGACGGGCCGGCGAAGATGAACGAGCCCGACGGACGCTTGGGGTCCTTCAACCCTGCACGGGTGCGGCGGATCGCCTTGGAGACGGCACGGACGGCATCCTCTTGCCCGATGATCCGCTTGTGGAGCTCGTCCTCCATGCGCAGCAAACGCGTGGTCTCGGCCTCGGTCAGCTTGAACACGGGAATACCGGTCCAGTTGCCGAGGACTTCGGCGATCTGCTCGTCATCGACTTCGGCCACGACGTCGAGGTCACCCGAGCGCCATTGCTTCTCACGCTCGGCCCGCTGGCCGACGAGGGTCTTCTCGCGGTCGCGCAGGTTGGCCGCCTTCTCGAAGTCCTGCGCATCGATCGCGGACTCCTTCTCCCGGCGTGCGTCGGCGATCTTCTCGTCGAACTCGCGTAGGTCTGGCGGAGCGGTCATCCGACGGATTCGCATCCTGGCGCCCGCCTCGTCGATCAGGTCGATCGCCTTGTCGGGAAGGAACCGGTCGTTGATGTAACGATCGGCCAAGGTGGCGGCTGCGACGATCGCACCGTCGGTGATGGACACCCGGTGGTGCGCCTCATACCGGTCACGCAGACCCTTGAGGATCTCGATGGTGTGCTCGACCGTGGGTTCGCCGACCTGCACGGGCTGGAAGCGGCGTTCCAGAGCGGCGTCCTTCTCGATGTACTTGCGGTACTCGTCGAGGGTGGTGGCGCCGATGGTCTGCAGCTCGCCACGAGCCAGCTTGGGCTTGAGGATCGACGCCGCGTCGATTGCGCCCTCGGCGGCACCTGCGCCGACGAGCGTGTGCAGCTCGTCGATGAACAGGATGATGTCGCCCCGGGTGTTGATCTCCTTGAGCACCTTCTTCAGCCGCTCCTCGAAGTCACCGCGGTAACGGCTGCCTGCCACCAGGGACCCGAGGTCCAGGGTGTACAGCTGCTTGTCCTTGAGCGTCTCGGGCACGTCACCGTGGACGATGGCCTGCGCCAGTCCCTCGACGACGGCAGTCTTGCCGACGCCGGGCTCGCCGATCAGCACCGGGTTGTTCTTGGTGCGGCGGCTCAGCACCTGCATGACCCGCTCGATCTCCTTCTCGCGGCCGATGACGGGGTCGAGCTTGCCCTCCATCGCGGCGGCGGTCAGGTTGCGGCCGAACTGGTCGAGAACCAGCGACGTCGACGGATTGCCCGCCTCGCCTCCCCTGCCTCCAGTGGCCGCTTCCGAAGTCTCCTTGCCCTGGTAGCCACTGAGCAACTGGATGACCTGTTGACGCACGCGCGTCAGCTCCGCACCCAACTTGACCAGGACCTGGGCGGCGACGCCCTCGCCCTCACGGATCAGGCCGAGCAGAATGTGCTCGGTGCCGATGTAGTTGTGGCCGAGCTGCAGCGCCTCGCGCAGGCTCAGCTCGAGGACCTTCTTGGCGCGTGGCGTGAAGGGAATGTGGCCGGACGGCGCCTGCTGGCCCTGGCCGATGATCTCCTCGACCTGGCTGCGGACGCCTTCCAGCGATATCCCCAGCGACTCGAGGGACTTCGCCGCGACGCCCTCACCTTCGTGGATGAGACCAAGGAGGATGTGCTCGGTGCCGATGTAGTTGTGGTTCAGCATCCGGGCTTCTTCTTGAGCCAGGACGACGACGCGGCGTGCGCGGTCAGTGAAGCGTTCGAACATCGGTGGTTACCTGCCCTCCGTAGATAGCGCAGCTCTTGAACTAAGCCTGCACGGCAAGCCGTGCTCTGCACTTGGCGTCCACTGTAGTGGGCGGCAGCCCGGGGTGCCCCGCTTGTCCTCTCCTAGGGAAAGACCGAACGGTGACCATTTCCGCGCTGCTCAACGCCCAACGCACGACGGACACCGATCGTTTCCCCGATTAGAGCGCACCCGATTCGCCGCTAGCGAAAACGTGTTGCTCGTCGTTCCGCAGCCGTCGGCTGGCAACCCGCCGTTAGGTTGCCGCGTGGAACGCGTCGATGACCTCCGCGGGAATTCGGCCGCGGGTGGAAACACTGTGTCCATTGCGGCGCGCCCATTCGCGGATGGCGGCACTCTGTTCGCGATCGATCGACGCGCGTCCGCGGTGGCCCGAGCCGGACGCACGGCCGCGACGGCGACCACCGACGCGCCGGCCCGATTCCACCCACTGCTTAAGGTCGTCGCGAAGCTTCGTAGCATTCTTCGACGAGAGGTCGATCTCATAGCTGACGCCGTCGAGTGAGAATTCGACGGTTTCGTCAGCGGACTCTGCGCCGTCGAAATCATCGATGAGGGTGACTGTGACTTTCTTTGCCATCGGTTCCCACTAACCCTTCTGCCGGGCCGCGTAGTCGTACTTCGCTCTAAACCCGAGGCAATTTTTGCATAGGAACCTTCGCAATTCAACCAAAAGGTATGTAAACCACTTCAGCCGCCGTGTCGTCGCGCATCTCTGCGTACCAGGGGAAACAAAACAGTCTCCCGAATCGTCAGCCCCGTCAAAGCCATCAGCAAACGGTCAATACCCATTCCAGTGCCCGTCGTGGGCGGCATGCCGTACTCCAACGCCGCGAGGAAGTCCTCGTCGAGAAGCATGGCTTCGTCATCACCGGCGGCGGCGGCCCTGGCCTGCGCCTCGAACCGCTCGCGTTGGATCACCGGGTCGATCAGTTCCGAGTAACCGGTTGCGAGCTCGAAGCGGCGGACGTAGAGATCCCACTTCTCCGTGACCCCGGGAATGCTCCGGTGAGCGCGTGTCAGTGGCGTGGTCTCGACTGGGAAGTCACGGACGAAGGTCGGCGCCCAGAGGGTAGACCCCACCGCGTCCTCCCACAGTTCCTCCACGAGCTTGCCGTGACCGAAGCCACGGTCGCGGGGGATATCGACACCACGGGCGTCGGCGATGGACCAAAGGTGTTCGACGGCCGTCTCGGGAGTGACCTCCTCACCGAGGGCCGCCGACAGTGACGGATACATTTCTACCGTGGCCCATTCGCCATCAAGATCATAATTCGTGCCATCGGGCAGTGGCACGTTTCGGGTGCCAATCGCCTCGTCCGCCACTTCCTGAATTATCTGTCGCGTCACTTCTGCCGAATCGTCATAGGTGCCGTACGCCTGATAAGTCTCCAACATCGCGAATTCCGGCGAATGCGTCGAATCCGCACCTTCATTTCTAAACACGCGATTCAACTCGAAAACCTTCTCGAACCCACCGACCAAGCAACGTTTCAGGAACAACTCTGGCGCGATGCGAAGGAAGAGGTCGGCGTCGAGCGCATTGGAGTGCGTCACGAATGGTCGGGCCGCGGCGCCGCCCGCGAGGGTCTGCAGGATTGGCGTCTCCACTTCGAGAAAGCCGCGACGTTCGTATGCCGACCGCACCGCGCGCACGACGGCAATCCGTTGCCGAGCAATGCTGCGCGCCTCCGGTCGCACGATGAGATCGACGTACCGCTGACGTACCCGTGACTCCTCGCTGAGCTCCTTGTGGGCGACGGGAAGGGGGCGCAGAGCCTTCGAGATGATTTGCCAGGAGTCAGCAAGCACAGACAATTCGCCACGCCGGGAGCTGATCACCTCGCCGTGGACGAAAACGATGTCGCCGAGATCGACGTCCGACTTCCACGCATCGAGGGAGTTCTGGCCCACGCCGTCCAGGCTGACCATCGCCTGCAGCTGGGTTCCGTCGCCCTCCTGCAGCGTCGCGAAGCAGAGCTTTCCGGAGTTCCTGGCGAAGACCACCCGGCCGGCGATCCCGACGATCTGCTCGGTCTTCGAGTCGACCGCGAGGTCGGCGAAGTCACTGCGGAGCTCCGCGAGGGTATGGGTCCGAGCGACTCCGACCGGGTAGGGGTCACGGCCCTCGGCGAGCAGACGCTCACGCTTGGCCTGCCGGATCCGGAACTGCTCGGGTAGGTCGTTGTCGTCGTTCTTCTGGCCGGCGTCGGGAACATCTGCAGAGCTCACGACATGCCAGCTTAAATGAACACGTGCCCGCGACCATCGACGCGACTGCCGTCTCCGCCTTGGCCGACGAACCGCTCGATTGGCGGTACAAGGGCCTGCCGTCGCAATGGTGGGGACGGACCCCGGCCCAGGTGTGCGCGGACGGCACCGGCCCGTTCGCCGCCGGCGCCCTCGGACCGCTTTGCGTGCTGAGCGAGCCGGCCCTCGAACACAACCTTGCGACGATGGCGCGGTGGTGCCACAGTCGCGGGGTCGAGCTGGCGCCCCACGGCAAGACCCACATGGCGCCGCAACTGCTCGCGCGACAATTCGACGCGGGCGCGCAAGCCGTCACCCTGGCGACCATCAGCCAGGTGCGGACGTTCCGCGCGTTCGGCGCCAACACCGTCGTGCTGGCCAACGAACTCGTCGACGACGCCGGATTGCGTTGGTTGTCAATGGAATTGGATGTTGATCCAGACTTCGCCCTGGTGTGCTGGGTGGATTCCGTGCGCGGTGTCGAGCTGATGTCCTCCGCGCTGGCAGCCGCGGGTGCCAGGCGACCGGTCGACGTCTGCGTCGAGGTCGGCATACCCGGCGGGCGTACGGGCTGCCGGGCGGCCGACGAACTCGACGGGGTGGCGCGGGCGGCCGCGGACTGCGGCCGGCTTCGTCTCGTTGGAGTCGCCGGTTACGAGGCCGCCACCGGTCACGGCACTAGCCAGGAAGCTCGCGATCGGGTGCGGACCTACCTGCGGGACGTGCACAGCGCAGTGGACCGCGTGGCGCCGATCGTCGAGTCCGACGAGGTGATCGTCACCGCAGGCGGCAGTACGTACTTCGACCTCGTCGCCGACGAGCTGAGCGGGTGGACGGGCCAAAGGCCGATCCGCACCGTCCTGCGCAGCGGGTGCTACCTGACCCACGACGATGGCCTCTACCGTCGCACCTCTCCACTCGGCGGGCCCTCCGGACTACGACCGGCGCTCACCGTGTGGGCGCAAGTGATGTCGAGGCCGGAACCGGATCTCGCATTGGTGACGATGGGCCGGCGCGACGTGTCCTTCGACCAGGACCTGCCAGTCCCCTACGGATTGGCCGACAGTGCGGTCACCAAGCTCAACGATCAACACGCCTATCTGCACGTCGGACGTGCCGATCGCGATCGGGTCGAGGTGGGGACATGGCTCGAATTCGGTGTCTCGCACCCGTGCACGGTCTTCGACAAGTGGCAGATGATCCCGGTTCTCGACGGCGATGGCCGAGTCGTCGAGCTCGTCCGCACCTTTTTCTAACGCGTTCTACCGCGCCGAGATCGCGATCCAACCTAGGCGCCTGCTGATGGTCTCGGCCGCCGCGATGGTCCGCTTGGCGACGGCATCGAACTCGTCGACGCTTAGGCGGTAGGACGGCCCCGAGACGCTCAGCGCCGCCACCACGCGGCCGTCGGCGTCGTAGACGGGTGCGGCGACGGCGTTCAGCCCGACTTCCAGCTCCTCGCGGACACACGCCCACCCACGCTCCCGGACCACCTCGAGTTCGGACTCCAGCGCGGACCGCGCGGTCACCGTGTCGGCAGTGAAGGAGTCCAGCCGGGTGGTCAGTCGCTCACGCAGCTCCCCGCTCTCGAGCCCGGCCAGGAGAACCTTCCCACTGGAGGTCGCGTGCGCCGGGCAACTCTGTCCGACCCAGGTCCGCAGCGCGATCCCGGCCGGGCCGATGGCCTCGGCGACGTTGACGATCCGGTCCTCGTCGAGGACCGCCAGATTCGTCGTCTCACCTGACTCGAGAGCCAACGCGTCACAGCCGGCCTGACTCTGCTTCACCAGGTCCAGTTGAGCGCTGGTCGACCGCGCCAACCTGGCGACGGCAAAGCCCAGCCGGTACTTGCCCCGATCGGAGAGCTGCTCGACGTAACCCCTGGACTCCAGCACCGAGATGAGCCGGGAGACCGTCGACTTGTGCACGCCGAGTTCCGCCGCGATCTCGGTGACGCCCGCCTGGCCGAGCGTCGCGAGAATCTCCAACACCACCAGTGCCCGGTCGACCGATTGCACCGTGCTCGAGCGCGCACCGTCCTCCGTCGTGCCCCTGCTCTGCGCCGTTGCCATTGCCATCGACCCTATAGGGCCGGCATCCCGAAGTTGCCGACACGTCTCTGGACGGCGGCGATTTCGCGGAGTCCGTCGTTGAGCAGGCTCCTGTTCAGCGGCGACAGTTCCGACATCGTGATGACGTCGCCTGGAATCTGACCCGCTGAGAGTTGCTCGACCTGATGGGTCATCCGCAGTCGCTGAAGCATGCCGAAGACCTCGCCCAGGGTGGACGCGTCTCGTTCGGTGAGCGCGCCACTGGCCGCCGCCACCTTGAGCCGAGCGGGCGTCGACGCCGTCGCGACGTCACCGGCGAGTCCGCCCCACCGCGCCAAATTCACGATCGGCGTCACGGCATGGCTCTTCAGGTCGAACGTGCCACCGCGACGTGAGACCACGTCCCGCAACGAACGGGTGCGGACCCGTCCGGACAGCGCGTCGAGCAGTTGCAGTCGCAGCGCGTTCGGATGCTCGGCGCGCATCCTGCGGTACGCCGCCGGGACTGTGTGCAGCGTGGCATCACCCCATACCACCCTGCCGTCCAGCAGCAACGAGGACATGATCAATCCCCGGTTGATCAAAGGATCGTCGAGCCAGCCCTTCGCCGCCACCGCCCAATCACTTTGGGAGCGAGCAAAGTTCGAGCTGGCGGCGATCGCGCCATTGCTATCCGAGGGCAGCCCGCAGCCGTCGAGGATCGCGTGGGTGCGCCGAGCGACCTCCCGCAGTCGACCGCTGGCCTGCGACAGGTCGTCCCGCCACGACAGGGCGCTGTCGACGTCGGAAGACGGCATGGCCTCACGCCGGGCGATGCTCCCCAGGGTGAGCCACGCGAACCCCGACGCCGGAGGCCGGGTCTCCGCGGGCGACTCGGCGAGGGCGAGTTCGAGGGCTCGCCGGACCACGCTGTCGATCACGATGGAGAGGATGCCGCTCGTCGCGGATGCCTTCGTGCCGCTACGGAACAATGCGCTGGCGACATGAGTGACGTCCTGCGCGGTGGCCTGCAGTTCCGTGGCGTCGGCGGCCAGCCCGATGGAACGACGGAGCATGAAACTCTGTCTGGCCGACGCGGCGAGCAGGTCCGCGTCCTCGAGAACGCCGACGACCTCGCCGCGCGTCGTGGTCACCGGCATGTGCCGGAGTCCACTTTCAAGCATGTGCATCAACACGGTCTCGGCGGTCAGGTCGGCGGTGACCCGCCGCGCGGGCGCGCTCATCACCCGGGTGATCGGCACATCGACCGAGAGCCCCGCCGCCACGACGCGGGTCCGCAGATCGCGGTCGGTGAAGATGCCGTACTCCCCGTCCGGAAGCGACACCAAGGCATAGGACACGTGACATTCGGTCATCCGGACGACGGCCTCACGCACGGACACGTCCGGGCTGACCAGAAGCGGGTCGCCGAGGACGAGCTCGCCCACCGGCCTGCTGTCGGCGACCGGGACCAACGCAGGCCGGTTGCCCGGGGTGATGCTCCACGCCGACGAGGCGAGGAATGCCAGGCCGGCGGGTTTGGCGAACTGTCCCCGCACCTGATTCCCCGGCAACCGGATCAGCGTGCTCGACTCGGTGGCCCGCGCCACGAACTCCATACCACCGCCGGTCAGCAGCGGCGTGTAGCCGAAGATGCCGCCGGGTTCGATGGCGTCGATCACCGAACCGTCGCTGGCCTGCAGCGCAACGCGGCCCGTGCGTACCATCCAGACGTCGTCAGGTACGTGCGCGGAGTAGTCCGCGATGACCGCATCAGTCGCAAACGCGACCAACGACGACCCGGCGGCGAGCTCGTCGAGTTCGCCGGGCGTCATCGCCTGGAACGGAGTGTGCTCCCCGAGGAACCGGCTCAGGTCCCCCGAATCAGGTCCGCACACTTCTCGGCCATGGTCATCACGGTGATGTTGGGGTTCACCGCAGGCAGCTTGGGCATCGCCGACGCGTCGACAACGCGCAACCGGGACACGCCCTTGACCCGCAGCTCCGGGTCGAGTACCGCCATGGGATCCGTCACCGAACCCATTCGCGCAGTCGCTGCCGGGTGGTAGACCGTGTTGTGCGTCTGGTGGACGTAGTCCAGTAACTCGTCGTCGGTGGTCGCCTCAGGACCCGGCGCCAACTCTCTGGCGATCCATTCCTTCAGCGGCGACTGCTCCGCGATCTTGCGGGCCAGGCGAATACCCGTGAGCATGATCCGCTCGTCGTAACCCTCGGGATCGGTGAAGTAGCGGGGATCGACCTTCGGCCGGTCCCGGAAATCAAGACTTCGCAGCCGGACCGTCCCTCGAGATCGGCCCTGAGTCACGTTGGGCGTCAGGCAGAATCCATTGTCGGTGGTCGGGTAGCCGCGCCGCAGCGTGTTCATGTCGAACGGCACACTGCCGTAGTGCATCATCAGGTCGGGCTGGGCGGTTCCTTCATCGATGGTGGTGAACAGCCCGATCTCCCACCACTGGGTGGAGGTGGTCACCATCGGCTTGGCGGCCTCCCAGAACACCAGACCCTCGACGTGGTCGTCGAGATTGGATCCCACTCCAGGCGAGTCGACCCGGACCGGAATGCCGATCTCCCCGAGATGCTCGGCGGGCCCGATTCCCGAGAGCATCAACAGTTTCGGGGTGTCGATGGAACCTGCGGTGATGATGACCTCGCGGCGAGCCAACACCGTGTCGTAACCCGTGAGATCTGGTCGCTGGTAGCGCACGCCCGTCGCAGCGTTCGCATCGTCGAACAGGATCTCGGAAACCCAGCAGTTGGTGCGCACCTCGAGGTTCTTGCGAGAGTCCAGGATTGGATGCAGATAGGCGTGCGAGGTCGACATGCGGATGCCGTCCTCACCCACGTTGATCTGGAACCACCCCGCACCGTTGTGCACGGTCTCACCGCGGTTGAACGCCACGGTCGGCAGTCCGGCCAGCGCCGCTGCCTCCAACACCGCGGCGCCGCAGGGATCGTTCGGTGGCACGTCCTGAAGGCGGACCGGGCCGTCGCGCCCGTGATCTCCTGGCGCTGTGTTGGTCTCCAAACGCTTGACCAGCGGCAGGATTTCGGCCGCACCCCATCCGGTGGCGCCCATCTCGACCCATTCGTCGAGGCACTCGGCGGGTGGCCAGAACGCGATGCACGAGTTGTGCGATGAGCAGCCACCGAGCACCTTCGCGCGGGCGTGCCGCATGAAGCTGTTGCCCTTCTCCTGCGGTTCGACCGGGTAGTCCCAGTCGTAGCCGGAGTCCAGCAGGTGCATCCATTCCGACAGTGGTAGAACGTTGTCGTCGCCGACGTCGGTGGGTCCGGCCTCGATCAGGCACACCGTGACGTCGGGATCCTCCGACAGGCGGGCGGCCAGCACGCAGCCGGCCGTCCCCCCGCCGGCGATCACGTAATCGAATGTCTCGGCGTCGAATGTCTTGGCGTCAGACACCGATCGGCCCTGGGTCCAGGTTGCCCGCGTCGGCCTTGGTAGCGGCAGCATGTGATTCGAGGGTGCCGATGTGGTGCCGGCCCTTGACGGCGTACCAGAGCAGGCCCGCGCCGAGGATCACACCGATGTAGACGAACGCTCCCCAGGTGTTGTACCAGGGATCTCCATACACCGCCGCGCGCGGCCAGGCCAGATTCACCGCCATCCCCACGCCCCAGACGACCGCCAGGATGTTGACGGGCATGCCCCACTTGCCCATGGTGAAGTAGCCGCCCTCCTTGAGATCCTTGGGCGGCCACTGCCCTTGGAAGCGCTTCTTCAACATCGGTCCGGTCACCATGAGGTAGGCCAGATAGATCATGATGATGGCGATCGAGGTCAGCACGGTGAAGATCTTCGGCTGCCCGATGTTGATCACCAGGATGATCGCGGCGATCACGCCGATGACGATTGCGGGGATGATCGGCGTCTGCGTCTTGGGGTTGACGCGAGCAAGCTTCTCCCCGAACGGAAGTGCATTGTCGCGCGCCATCGCGAACGTCAGCCGGATCGCGGCGGTGTGCACGGCCAGTGTGCAGACGGTGACGGCGACGACGATGCAGACCAGGAAGACCTTGCCCAGCGGGCCCCACATCACCTGTTCCACGATGTACTGAAGCCCGCCGCTACTCTCACCGATCTTCGGATCGCTCAGATCGGGGGCGGACATCACGGCGAAGACCAGGATCGCGCCACCGATGACGAACGACGCCAGGATGGCCCGCAGGATGGCCTTCGGCGCGGTGCGACGCGGCTCCACGGTCTCTTCGCCGAGTGAACTCGCGGTGTCGAAGCCGTACATCACGTAACCCGATGCCAGCGAGGCGATCAGGAAGGCACCGAGGTAACCGCCGGGGAGTCCCTCGCCGATACCGCCGGTGGTGAAGAAGACCGACGGACCGCGGGTGGTGCTGGCGGCCAAGATGATGGCGATCATGATGGCGGCGATGAGCTCGATGAACACACCCGCACTGTTGATCATGGACATCAGCTTCACGCCGAGGGCGTTGATGAGGGTGGTGAACGCGATCAGGACGCTGCCGAGCACGACGGCGTTCGCGGCGAAGTCGTATTCGCCGGTACCGTCGCCGATGATCTGGAAACCGCTCCACAGTCGGGGCAGGTTCAGCTGGTAGGCAAGCACCACCGCTGAGATCGTGACGATCGACGCGGTGAGCATCAGCCAGCCCGAAGACCACCCGACGATCCGACTGCCGAGCTTCTTGGACCAGTTGTAGACCGATCCCGCCACGGGGTACTTCGCGGCGAGTTCCATGAAGCACAGCGCAACGGCCATCTGCCCTACGAAGACGATGGGCCACGACCACAGGTAGGCCGGGCCTGCCGTGCCGAAGCCGAAGTAGAACAGCTGGAACGTGCCGGTCAGGATTGAGATGTAGCTGACCCCGGCCGCGAAGCTGGCGAACTTGCCGATGCTGCGGTCGAGGGATTCCTTGTACCCGAAATCGTCGAGGCCGCCACTGTCGACCCCGGAAGAACCTGCTTCAACTACCATGATGGCGTCCTCTCTGAAGTGCTTGCCGCAGCAGGTCATTCACCTTTGAACCAGCCTGCGGGTTTCGGCGCGGTGTTATGCCAGATGTGTTTGAGCTCTTGGTATTCCGCGAGGCCGGTGGGTCCGAGCTCGCGGCCGTTGCCAGACTTTCCGAATCCGCCCCACTCCGCTGCCGCGGTGTAGTAGCCGAAGTCGTTCAGCCACACCGTGCCGTGCCTCAACGCGCGCACCACACGTTCGCCCCGCGCCGGGTCGGAAGTACGAACGCCCGCCGCGAGACCGTATTCTGTGTCATTGCCGAGACTGATCGCCTCGGCTTCCTCCGTGAATCGCTCCACGGTGAGGATCGGTCCGAAGGTTTCCTCCCGAACGATCCCCATCGAACGGTCGCACCGATCGAAGATGGTAGGTAGGTAGAAGCTGCCCTTCTCGAGCGTGGCGTCGCTGGGCCGCGAACCGCCCGTGACGAGCTTGGCACCCTCCGAGATCGCCGATGCGACATGACCTTCCACCTTGGCGCGGTGCTGTTCGGACACCAGCGGCCCGGTCTCGCTCGCCGCGTCCATCCCGTCACCCATCCGAATCTTCTCGGCACGGGTGACCAGCTCGGCGACGAAGTCGTCGGCGATCGACTCCTCGACGATGAGACGGGTGCCCGCCGAGCAGACTTGACCGGAGTGCAGGAAGACTCCGGTCAACACCTGGTCGACGGAGGCATCCCACGCATCTCCCGTTCCGATGTCGGCGAAGACGATGTGTGGGTTCTTGCCGCCGAGTTCCACGGCGACCTTGGTGACATGCTCGGCCGCCACCTTGGAGATGGTCCGGCCCGTGGCGAGTCCACCGGTGAACGAGATGAAGTCAACGTCAGGGTTGTCGGTCAGCGCGGCACCGAGGGCGGCACCGCTGCCCTGGACTAGGTTGACGACCCCGCCGGGCACGCCCGCCTCCTCGAGCAGGTGAACGAAGGCGATCGTGGACAGCGGCGTCACCTCGCTCGGCTTGGCGACCATCGTGCAGCCCGCGCCGAGGGCGGGGGCGATCTTCCACGACATCTGCAGCAGCGGGTAGTTCCACGGCGCGATCAGGACGCAGACTCCGATGGGCTCGCGCACCACACGACTGATGACCGCGGGGTCCCCGACATCGATCACCCGGTCGGCTTCGACCCCGACCAGCTTGGCGTAGTAACGAAACACCGACGTCACGTCGTCGATGTCGATCCTGCTCTCCACCAGAGTCTTTCCGGTGTCGCGGGTCTCGAGTACCGAGAGGGACTCTTTGTCGCGCTGCAGGATATCGGCGATCCGATCGAGGAGTATCGAGCGCTCCGCAGCGGTGGTCGCACGCCATGCGCCGTCGTCGAACGCCGCCCGCGCGGCACTCACGGCCTCGCGGGCGTCGGCGTCGGTCGCCTCGTCGACGACCGCAGCCACACTTCCGTCGGCCGGGTTGATGGACTCCCGCGTCCCTCCATCGGACGCGTGACGCCATTGCCCACCGACGTAGAGGTCGGGTTCACCGTTCACATCTCACCTCGAGTCGCCGAAACCGCTGCATAAAGTCGCCGGGCGGAGCGCCTCAGCCGGGCTGAGACTGCGCGCCGATGCCGCCGCCGGGGCGGCTCCGTGCCCCGACTCGGGAGACTACCCACTCGTGGAACTCCGCGATGTGATGTTCAGAAGGAACGAGTACGCCACCGTCGCGATAGGCGCGCGACGACATCGCCGGCTGCGTGCGCTCACACGCCTCGAAGTCCTGCTCGTTGACGCGATGGAACAACTCGACCGAGCGCGACACGTCGCGGCCATGCTCGACGATGTCCGGGCTGTACAGCCAGTCGCACTCCACGATGGTGCGGTCCGGAGCCAAGGGATACATCCGGTGGAAGATGATGTGGTCGGGCACCAGGTTGATGAATACCACGGGTTTGACGGTGACGGCGTAGTAGCGGCGCTCCTGCTCTTCGGTGACACCCGGCAGGTTGTCGAACCCCGCGCTGCCGTCGATGGTGAAACCCGATACCTCCGAGCTGAACTCGGCACCGTGTCCGACGTAGTACTGCGCGGCCAGCCCCTTGGCGAACTCGGGAAGCACCTCGGTGAGCTCCGGGTGAATGGTGGCGCAGTGGTAGCACTCCATGAAGTTCTCCACGATGAGCTTCCAGTTGGCGGCCACGTCATAGACCACCCTGTGGCCGACCGTCAGGTTCTCGATGCCGTAGTGGTCGATCGCGGTGGGATCACCGAGTCGGTGGGTAACCTCGCCGACGACCTCGTCTACGAACGATGGCGGGTCGTCGGCGAGGCAGACCCACGCGTAGCCGAGCCACTCGGTCAGCGCCACCGACACCAAGCCGTACTCGTAGCGGTCGATGCCCTCTCCGGACGGCTCCTTCAAAGACGCCAGGTTCGGTGCCGCCACCAGTTTGCCGTCAAGCGCATAGGTCCAGGCGTGGTAGGGGCACTGCAGGTTTCGCTTCACCTGCCCCTCGGGCTCCGCGCAGAGTGCAGATCCACGATGGCGGCACACGTTCAGGAACGCCCGCAGCGCTCCATCGCGGCCGCGGACCACCAGCACGCTCTCGCGGCCGATCTGCACCTTCTTGAACTGACCAGGATTCGCGAGCTCGCCGGAGCGTGCCGCACAAAACCACATCTGCTCGAAGATGTGATCCTGCTCCGCGGCGAATACCGTTGGGCTGGTATAGAAGTCGCCACCAAGCGTGGCGAGGAGAGCTGGCGTCTCGGCGGCGAGCGGAAGATCAACGGTCACAGGGTCACCAGTCTCAGTGGGTCGAAGAGATCGATGGGATGGTCGGTCGCCCCCGTCATCGCCAGGTCGGCCAGGACCTCGCCGACCACCGGGACGAACTTGAATCCATGGCCCGAGAAACCGCACGCCACCGTCACGTTGACGGTGTCGGGGTGCCGGGCGATCACGAAGTGCTCATCGGGCGTGTTGGAGTACATGCAGGTGGCGGAATGTAGGCAGGGGCCATCCAGGGCGGGCAGCAGACCGCTGACGTCAGCGCGCATCTCGGCGATCTCCTGGGGATGCACCACGCGGTCTATCGACTCCGGCGTGCAGACGACACCCTTGCGGAAGAACGCCACCTTGACACCACCCGCAGGACCGTCGATCGCCGGAAAGCCGTAAACCTGCATGCCCGAGGCGTTCTCGTGGATGAAGATCGGCTGGTTCTCGAACGCCGCCGTGCCTCCGATGGGATCCAGCCAGTACAGCACCTGGCGTTCTATCGTGATCGGAATGTTGAACTCGGCGAGCAGTTGTGGTGCCCAGGCGCCAGGGCAGATCACCAGCTGGCCCGCGGTGTAGCTCGCGCGGTCCGTCGTGACCCGTACCCCGTCAGCGGTCTCGGTCCAGTCGCAGACCCGTTCGCCGAAGTTCAGCGTGGCACCCTCGCGGACTGCGAGATCGATGTGCGCTTGCACCGTGATCTCCGGCCGCGCGAACCCCGCCATGGCCTCGTAGACCGCGATGTCTCCCTGCGGTAGTGCGAAGTTCGGAAATCGGGAGTTGACCTCTGTCGCCTCGAATACTTCATGCGGCAGTGACCACTCCTCGGCGGCACGGCGACTTCCCGACACGGTCACGCAGTCGGGTGAGCCGCTGAAGAGTCCACCGGTCACCCGGTAGACCTCGCGACCGGAATCCCTGGCGAGTTTCTCCCACAGCTCATAGGACCGCAGGAGCAGCGGAACGTACGCCGGATCCTCGAAGTAGGACTGCCGGATGATGCGGGAGCCGCCGTGACTGGACCCCTTGTCGTGCGCGGGGGTGAACCTCTCCAGTCCAAGGACTCGTTGTCCGCGGCTGGCGAGATGGTAGGCCGCCGCGCTGCCCATGCCGCCGAGTCCTACGACGATGACGTCGTACGCCTCGCTCATCGCCTGATCCGGTTCATCTCGGGATCCACGACCGGCTCCTCGTGGACCGTCGCGCCGTACCGACTGCCGCGGTAGTCGACGGCGACGACGTCACCAGGGGAGGTGGCCACAGGCAGCCAGGCATAGGCGATGCTGCGTCCGATCGTGGCCGAGTATGCGGCACTGGTCACGTATCCGACACACTCACCCTCGTGACCGTCGTCATTCAGATACACCGGCTCCTTGCCGAGTACGACGGCGGTCGGATCGTGGAACACGATGCTGCGCAGCATCTTTTCTGGCGCAGGCGCCTGCTCGAGGGCCGCCTTGCCGACGAATTCCTCCTTGGCCATCCGGACGGCGAAGTCGAGGCCCGCCGCGCTCGGCAGATGCTCGGCCGTCATGTCGGTACCCCAGGACCGGTAGCCCTTCTCGATCCGCAGGCTGTTGAACGCGATCCGGCCCGCGGCGATCACGTCGTACTCCGCGCCGGCGGACCACAGCAGATCCCACAGCGCCGCACCGTACGCCGCGTCGGCGTAGATCTCCCAACCGAGTTCGCCCACGTACGACACCCGCATCATGGTCACCGGAATCGACCCGAGATGGGTAGCCAGGGCGCGGAAGTACTTGAAACCTTCGTGGGACAGGTCATCCTGGCACAGCGGTTGCACCAGGCCACGGGCCGCCGGGCCCCACACGCCGACGCAGCACGTCGCACCGGTGACGTCGCGGACCGTCACGCTGCCGTCATCGGGCAGGTGGCGGGTGATCCAGTCGAAGTCCATCGGTCCGTTGGCGCCGACCTGGAAGCGGTCGGCCGCCAGCCGCGCAACGGTGAGATCGCTTCGCACACCGCCCGTTTCATCGAGCATCATGGTGTAGGTCACCGAGCCGACGCTCTTGTCGACGTTGTTGGTGGTAAGCCGCTGAAGCAGCGCCACCGCGCCGCGGCCCGCGACCTCGTACCGGGTGAGCGGCGTCATGTCGTACATCGCGACGCGCTGTCGGGTCCAGTGCGCCTCCGCGATCGAGATCGGTGACCAGAACTTGGCCGACCATTCGTCACGCTCCGGGTACGCCAGGCCCTCACTTCCGAGCCGTTGGGCCAGTGCGGCATTCGCCTCATACCAGGCGGGCCGCTCCCACCCGCCGCCCTCGAAGAAGAAGGCGCCGAGTTCCTGCTGGCGGGCGTAGAACGGGCTGGTGCGAAGCCCGCGCAACGCCTCGCGGTACTGATGCGGGTGGACGATGTCGTATACCTCGACGAACGCCTGCGAACTGGTCGTCAGGATGAACTCGTCGGTGCTGGCGACGTCCTCGAAGCGATAGAGGTCGCATTCGTGCACCTCGGTGGTCGGCGTTCCGTCGATGATCCACTCCGCGGTGGCCTTCGCCACGCCCGCCGAGTGCGTGACCCAGACGGCCTCGGCCACCCAGAAGCCGCTCAGTTCGCGATGCTCGCCCATGATCGAGAAGCCATCGGGCGTGAACGAGAAGATGCCGTTGAACCCCTGCTCGATCTTCGAATCAGTCAGGACCGGAAGCAGTTTCATGGACTCACGCCAAGCGGGGATGAAATCCTCGTCGGTGAAGGGCAGCATCGACGGCATCTGCTCGCCTGCGGTGTCGGCCGCTAGGGTAGACATGTCGACAGGCATCGGATCGTGTCCGTAGTACCCGATGCCGATGCGGTCGACGTGTTCGCGGAAGTACAGATCCTGGTCCTGATGCCGGAGGATGGGCAGCCCCGCCTCGGACGCCTCGGTGTTGCGGCCGACGAGTGGCTCGATCCGTCCGGTGGTCGCGTACTGATGCGCCATCGGCACCAGCGGTACGACGAGACCGACCTGCTTGGCCAACTGCGCACCCCAGAAGCCGGCGCAGCACACCACCACGTCGGCAGCGACGACCCCGTCCGTGGTCTGGACGCCGGTCACCTTGCTTCCGTCGTCGACGATCCCGAGCACTTCGGTGTGTGGCCGGAAGATCGCGCCGCGCGCGATCGCCGCCTGCGCCTGTGCTTCGACCGCTCGGACCGCCTTCACCAAACCGTCTGTTGGAGTCCGAAATCCGCCGAGTATTCGATCGGCGTCCAGCAGCGGATGCAGCTCCGCGCACTGTCCCGCCGTCAACAGTTCGCCGTCGATCCCCCACGACTGCGCCCAGCCGGCCTTGCGGTGCAGATCCGCCCAGCGCTCCGGGGTCGAGGCCACCTCGAGCCCGCCGGTCGGATTGAACGCCCATCCGTTGGGGTGACGGAGGGCGCTGAACTTCTCGACGGTGTACTTGGCGAACTCCGACATGGTCTTCGACGGGTTGGTTTGGAACACCAGGCCGGGGGCGTGCGACGTCGACCCGCCGGTGGCGAACAACGGACCGCGGTCGAGCACCGTGACGTCTGTCCAACCTCGGGCGGTGATCTCGTCGGCCAACGAGCTACCAACGATGCCCGCACCGATGATCACGACCTTGGGGGCTGCCAAGAGATCCTCCGACTGTTGCATGGTGCGCAACTACTGTGCACTACGCAACACATGATTCCTCCGTGCGCGCCACACGTCAACAGGAAGATGCGATCCGGGCGCGTTCGACCGCGAACGGCGCGGATCGGCGCGCCCACATCGCGGAGAGGGGGTCAGCGGGCTGGTCGGAGCTTGCCGCGGGTGTCGTTCTGGTTGCGCTCGAAGACGAGTCGCAGACCCTCCAGGGTCAGGTGCTGGTCGTAGTGCGCCACGGTCTGCAGCTCGGGGAGCAGCAGCGGGGCGGTGTGACCGGTTGCGACGACTACGACGTCGTCGCTGCCGAAGCCGTCCACGTCGTGCCGGACCCGGCTGACCAGCCCGTCGACCAGGCCCGCGAAACCGAATACCGCGCCGGCCTGCATGCACTCCACGGTGTTCTTGCCGATCACGGACCGCGGACGCGTCAGCTCCACGCGGCGCAGCGCCGCCGAACGAGCGGCAGCCGCATCGGAGGACACCTGGATGCCCGGCGCGATCGCCCCACCGAGGAACTCTCCCTTCGCCGACACCACGTCGACACAGATGGAGGAGCCGAAGTCGACCACGATCGCTGCGCTGGCGTACTTCTGATAGGCGGCAAGGCAATTGACGATCCGATCGGCGCCGACCTCCTTCGGATTGTCGACGAGCAGCGGAATACCCGTTCGCACCCCCGGTTCGATCAGGATGTGGGGCACCGAGGACCAGTATTGGTCCAGCATGAGCCGAATCTCGTGGAGCACCGACGGTACGGTCGACAAGCCGGTCGCTCCCGTGAGCCGCTCGGCGTCGTCACCTATCAGGCCATCGATGGTCAGTGCGAGCTCGTCGGCGGTGACTTCGGCCTCGGTGCGAATGCGCCAGTTCTGCACCACCTGTGCATGATCTCCAGACCCCGAGATCAACCCGACGACGGTGTGGGTATTGCGAACGTCGATCGCGAGTAGCACGGCGTCAGTTCCTCCAGGGAAGTTCGCGACTCTGGTGCGAACCGACGCGGGAATGCCCGTCGATGCCCGCTGCCGCACCGACGTCGATGGCGATGTTGTCCAGCAGCCGGGTCCTCCCGAGTCGTGCGGCCACCAACAGTCGCGCAGCTCCCTCGGCAGGAGCCGGACCCAACCATGGGTCCCTTGCCTCGAGGTAGTCAACCTCGATGGCAGGCACCTCGTCCAGCACGGCACGCGCGGCGTCCAACGCCTCCGACGCACCGCGGGACGCGGCGTACATGCCTGCGAGGAGGGCTGCCGACAGCGCCCCCGCCTGCTCGCGGTCCACCTCGTCGAGGTAGCGGTTGCGGGAGGACATCGCGAGGCCGTCGGCTTCGCGCACGATCGGCACGCCGATGATCTGCACGCCAAGATCGAGATCGTCGGACATCTGCCGCACCAAGACCAGTTGCTGGTAGTCCTTCTCGCCGAAGTACGCGCGATCGGGTCGGACGATCTGCAGCAGCTTCAACACGACGGTCAACATCCCCGCGAAATGCGTTGGCCGGGAACTGCCTTCAAGCTGGTCACCCAGTGGGCCCGGTCGCACCGTCGTCCGCTGGCCGTGTGGGTACATTTCCTTCGCCGTGGGCGTGAACACCATCTCGACGCCCTCACCACGCAGTAGTGCCACGTCGTCGTCGAGGGTCCTGGGATAGGCATCGAGATCCTCGCCTGCACCGAACTGCAGCGGGTTGACGAAGATCGACACGACGACGACCGCACCGGGCACCCGTTTGGCCGTGCGTACCAACGCCAGGTGGCCTTCGTGCAGGGCACCCATCGTCGGCACCAGCACGACCCGCCGCCCAGTGCTCCGTAGCGCACGGGACACGTCGGAGACATCCCGGGTCTTGGTGTAGACGTTCAGCTCACCTGCCTTGAACGCAGGCGGTTTCCGGACGGTCACGCGCGACCCCCTTCGTTCGGCGGGACGGTCAGCGCGGCGAACACATCAGGGGAAGCGTGCGCCCGCTGCGCCGTCCGCAGGGAATTGGCCCGGTATGCCTGTGCGAGTTCAGGATCCACGTCCTCGAGCGCGCGGAGGTGAGCTGTCACCGCGGCGCCGTCACCGCGGGCCACTGGACCCGTGAGGGCGGGCTGGCCACGCTGTAGCGCATTTTCCAGCGACGCGCGCGCAAGCGGCGCGAGCACCCGCTCGGCGATGCCGCCTGGAGCGTCGCCAACGACCTCCTGGCCCAGCAGTTCCTGGCCGCGCAGCGCAGCGCGCAACGCCTCGACGGCATCGAGCAGGACGGTCACGACGTGGTTGCCGCCGTGGGCGAGCGCCGCGTGATACAGCGGACGGGCATCCTCGCGGACTCCGAACGGTTCACCGCCGATTTCCAGGACCAGCGACTGGGCCACCGCATAACCGACGTCGTCGGCGGCGGTGATACCGAAGCACGCGCCAGAAAGCCGAACGACGTCCTCGTCCGCGCCGGTGAACGTCATCGCCGGGTGAATGGCCAGCGGAATGCAGCCGAGTTCGGTCAGCGGAGCGAGCATGCCGATGCCGTTGGCACCGGACGTGTGCACGACGATGGTGCCCGGTCGCACCGATCCGGTGGCGGCGAGTCCCGCAACGAGACCGGCGAGCTCGGCGTCGGGAACAGCCACGATCAGCAGCTCGGCGTTGGCCGCCACGTCCTGGACGGGCAGCACCCGGGTGTCGGGTAGCCGTCGTTCGACTCTTTGGCGCGACGCTCGGGATATCGCGCTGCACGCCACCACCACGTGCTCGACCCGTTCCAGTGCTACGCCGAGCGCGGTCCCCACCCGACCTGCGGAGATGATGCCCACCGTGAGACGAGCTGGGCGAAGTCCGCCGGGGGGACCCCAGGCCGGCCCAGGGGACTGCACCATCGCAGACGACCTCGCATGTTCATGGTTTTCGGGCGTTCCGGTCCCGGCGGTGACGGGTACCGGACGATCGCGTTGAGACTAGCTCACTCCTCACGACGCCGACGCCGTCCACCGCCGGTGGAAGTCGCCTGCAGACGCGCCATCAATTCGGAGACCGGCTGGCCACCAATGTGCTGACCGGCGGATTCCTCCTCGTCGTCGGATCCGCGGTGTCGGGCGGGAGGGACTTCTGCGGCCTCGGCCGGGGTAGCGAGGGTAGGCGAGCGTCGCTCGGCGTCCACGTCCGCGGCCGCCGAGTGACGGGCTCGCCTCGCCGCCTCGGCGGCGGACACATCGGTGTAATGCCGACCCTGGCGCGGCGTTTCGGTCGGAGGCGCCGACATCGTCGGCGTCGTCGTACTGACCGGCGGCGAGGGCTGCTCAGAGACCTGTTCGCCCTTTTCCGCGGCGGGGGCCGGCAAACCGTTTCCCACGGGCTGGGAAGCCCAGTTGCTTCCAGCCACGCCCGCCGGGATGTATTCACCCTCGGCTGGCACGGGCTGCCATTCCGATCCCGTCGGTTCAGGCCTGCCGGTGCGTGCCGGCTCCCGACGCGGTCGCGGAGGCTCGGACTGGTGTGGATTGGGTGACGGTGGATTGGCTACCGGCGGAGCGTCGACGGGCATCCACGGCAGTCCGACCTCGGGAATCGGGACCGCGGCCGGTTCGGGGCCGGGTTCCGGCGCACGCCGCCGACCCTCCGGCCCGGGCTCTTCCTGCAGGGGGGGGCGCCATCCGGCGCCAGCGGGCTCCGGCTCCGACGGTCGTCGGTGGGCACCGCCCGGTACGTACGGAGCCCATTCACCCTCCGGCGGTTGAGGCTCGATGGGCACGTCGATGATCGGGCTTTCCTCAGTGTTGGGGTCTGTGTCCTGGGGCGCCTCGGTGTCGATGCGACTGCTGATCACGCGCTCTGGGCCGACGTTGCGCTCACCGTGTTCGGGTGCCGTCGCACCCTGCGGTCCCGCGTTCCAGTCACCGAACCTGTGGACGGCGGTGCGCTCCGTTTCGATGGCAGGCCGGCTCTGCAGATCGGTGTCGAAGATCATCTCGAGATTCGCGCGCAGTGCCGCGAGCTCTGCGCGGAGACTGGCCACCTCGTCGGAGGTCTGCGCGCGCATCTCCGAGGCGAGTTCACGCCTCAGCTGCGATTCGATGGACAGCTCGTATTCCCGCCTTGCGGAGATCTCTCGATCCAGCTGCAGGTCGTACACCAGCTTGAGGTCACGGGACTTGGCGTGGTCGAGGTCAGCCTGCCGCCGATAGATGAAGGACACGAATGCAGCGACCACCGCCGCCCACAGCGCAACGATGACGGCAAGCTTCAGGAGCTCGACGCTATTGGTGAAGACCAGCGCGGAGCTTGCCGTGATGGCGAGCACCAGCAAAATCGTCAGCAGCAACGAGCCCGGCCTGCGGTGACCGCGCCGCGCGCGGGCCCCACGGGTCGGTTCGGTCATGGGCCGACTGTACCTGCGACAGGTCTCATCGCGTATCGACCGCTTCGGCGATTCGCCAGGTCAGCTGCTCACGCGAGCTAGTTGCGCGCACCGTCGGCGTCCTCGGGTGGTTCGTCAGGAGCCCTGCAGCAATGCTGGAGCCAGAGGGCCGCGAGCACCAAGGCCAGCGCACTCACTGCGGCCACGACAACCCCGGTGCTGTCCTCCCGCGCGACCCTAAGAACGGCACGCTTCGGCAACAGGTAGACCAGCACGCCAACCCACCACCCGAGAGCCAGCGCCCCGACCCACGCCGACGCCTTGGAGATCATCACGGCACGGGCGACCGCCAGCGGGTGCAGCCAACCGGGGCCGTCGCCGATCTTCCCGTCCCCGATCTTGGACCTGACGTAGAAGGCCCAGCCCACCTCGACCGCCGCCACCGCGAGCAGGGACAGTCCCGTCCAGAACGTGATCGGCGGGAACCACCGGTACGTCAGGCTCACCACGACGAAACCGATGATCGCGACGATGACGGTCGCAGTCGTCAGGTCGCGCTTGCGGGTGGGACCCATCAGCTCACCAGCACCTGGTCCACCCGTCGGACGCCGTCGCGCTCCGCGACGTCCAGATCGGCCAGCAACTGCGCCACCGGGCGCGGCGTGCCGTTCACCGTCAACGTCGCGGCGGGGTCGACGGCGAGCCACGGTGCCAGCACGAAGGCCCGCTGGTGCGCGTACGGATGCGGCAGGGTCAGCACCTCGTCGCCGCTCGTCACTTCCGCGATGCCGTCGTGGCACGCAATCAGATCGACGTCGAGAGTCCTGGGCCCCCAATGCTGCTCGCGCGTCCGCTGCGCTGCCTGCTCGAGTTCCTGGCCTCGCCGCAGCCAGTCGTGGCAACCGAGTGACGGTTCGTCGGCGATCAGTACGGCGTTGAGGAACGGCCCCTGCTCGACGCCGCCCCACGCGTCGGTCTCGTAGACGGGAGACACGCCGCGCACCGCTGATCCGATCCCGTCGACCACCGACTGCAGGTGCGCTAGCCGGTTACCGACATTCGAGCCGATCGACAGTACGACCCGGGTCACGCAGGCACCCCCCTGCGACTTCGGCGCGATAACTGGCGCCCAGCGAAAGGTAGCGGGCTGGAATTGGCTGATGTGCGCGTCACCGAGCCGCCCGCCGTGACCGCCGCGCCACCACGGCGACGTCGGAGAACGTCAGCGGAATCGGGGCGTCGGGCTTGTGCACGACGACCTCGACGGCGTGCAGGCGCTCGTCGGTAATCACCGCGTCGGCGATCTCGGCGGCCACCGTCTCGATGAGATTTCGGGGCGGCCCGGCCACGATGTCCGCCGCACGTTGGGCCAGCCCGCCGTAGTCGACGGTGTCGGCCAGGTCGTCACTCGCTGCCGCGGCGGCCAGGTCGATCCAGAGTGTGATGTCGATGACGAAGTCCTGGCCATCGCGCCGCTCGTGCTCGAAGACACCGTGGTGACCGCGAACGGTCAAGCCGCGCAACTCTATTCGGTCAGCCACGATGCTGTTCACCTTCCCGAGGGGGAGCATCTGGTGCATGTCCCAAGCCACTCCGCCTCTGCCCACCGGACCAAGCCTCCACGACCTTGATCGCGTCGACGGAGGCCTGCACGTCATGCACTCGGACGCCCCATGCACCGTGCATCGTGGCGAGGGCCGAGATCACCGCGGTTGCGGTCTCGCGGCCGTCCGGCGGCCGCAGTTCGCCCTGCCCGTTTGCCAGCAGCGCCCCGAGGAACCTCTTGCGGGAGGCGCCGACGAGCACGGGGATGCCGGTGCCGACGAGTTCCGGCAGCGCTGCCAACAACGCCCAGTTGTGCTCGGCGGACTTCGCGAAGCCCAGCCCCGGATCGATGACCAGCTTGGCCGGGTCGACACCCGCGGCGACCGCGGCATCCACCCCGGCCATCAGTTCGTCACGGACCTCGGTGACGACGTCGCAATAGTCGGGCACCTCGTGGGGCCGGTCCGCGCCGACCGCCCGCCAGTGCATCAGAATCCACGGCACGCCCGCCTCGGCGAGCAACGGCGCCATCCCGGGATCGGCCCGCCCACCGGACACGTCGTTGACGATCTTCGCGCCGTTCTCCAGCGCGGCCCGTGCGACGGCCGCGTGCATCGTATCGATACTCACCGTGATCCCTTGTCCGGCAAGATCTTTTATCACCGGGAGCACCCTTGCGCTTTCAACGGAGGGATCGACCCGGGTGGCGCCGGGCCTGGTGGACTCACCGCCCACGTCGACGATCGCGGCACCCGTTTCGACGAGCGCCATCCCATGTGCGACGGCACGGTCACGGTCGAGGTATAGACCACCGTCTGAGAAGGAGTCGTCGGTGACGTTCACGACCCCCATCACATGCACGCGTGGTGGATTCACTTGCGAAGGATGAGATCCAACGCCTCGGCCCGCAACGTGGAGTCGGTCTTGAACTGACCGCGCACTGCCGAGGTCGTAGTGGTGGCACCGGGTTTGCGGACGCCGCGCATCGCCATGCAGAGATGCTCGGCCTCGATGACCACGATGACACCGCGAGGATCGAGCTTGCGCATCACCGCGTCCGCGACCTGCCCGGTAAGCCTCTCCTGAACCTGTGGCCGTTTGGCGTACAGGTCGACCACCCTGGCGAGCTTGGACAGCCCGGTGACGCGGCCATCCGCTCCAGGGATGTAGCCGACGTGCGCGACGCCGTGAAAGGCGACCAGGTGGTGCTCACAGGTGGAGTACATCGGGATCGACTTCACCAGCACCAACTCGTCGTGCTGCTCGTCGAAGGTCGTGTTCAATACGTCGTCCGGGTCGGTGTACAGCCCGGCGAACATCTCCTTGTAGGCCCTCGCGACGCGGGCCGGCGTGTCGAGGAGGCCCGGGCGCTGCGGGTCCTCGCCGATCGCATACAGCAACTCCCGGACGGCCTTCTCGGCACGATCCTGGTCGAAGTTCGCGGGCACGAAGACGTGCGGGTCGATCGGAAGGGACACGTCGGGTTTGACAGCGGGCTTCGACATCGGAGCCTCCGTTTCGGATCAGCCGGCTGGCGGCGTGGGGGGCCCATCGCCGCGGCCCAGGTCATCGTGCGGGTTCGGGGCGGGAGCGCTCCCCCGCGGCGCGGGTTGTTCGGGCTGCGGGTATGGCTGATACGGAGGATAGGGCTGCTGATACTGCGGCGGGTAGCCACCCTGCTGCGGCGGCGGGCCCCACGCTGCCGGGGGAGGTGGCGGCGGGTACTGGCCGGGCCCTTGCGGCGGCCAACCCGGGGCGTGCCAACCGGCAGGTGCACCGTAGTTGGGCTGCGTCGGTCCGGTGGGCGCGCCATTACCTCCCGGCGCTCCGTTGGCGCCCACACGGGACCCTTCGGAATTCCAGCCGTTCGAGCCGTTCGAACCATTGGCGCCATTCGAGCCGTTGGCGCCGTTGGAACCATTCGAGCCGTTCTGGCCTTCGGCGGCCTTGCTCGCCGCAGCGATGGCCGCCTTGAACGCCGGTTCCTGCACCGGCGGTGGCCACGGTTCGCCGCGTTCGATCGCCAACTCGCCAGGCGTCTTGATGGGCGGCTTGTCCGACGGCACCCGCCCGCCGAAGTCGTCGAACATGGTCAGCCGCGGTCGCTTCTTCACGTCGGCGAAGATGGCCCTCAGCTCGGCGCGGTGCAGGGTCTCCTTCTCCAGAAGCTCACCGGCCAGGATGTCGAGCACGTCGCGGTACTCGGTGAGGATCTCCCACGCCTCGGTGTGGGCGGCCTCGATGAGCTTGCGCACCTCGTCGTCGATGATCTGGGCGACCTCGTGGCTGTAGTCGGCCTGGACCCCCATGGAACGACCGAGGAACGGATCGCCGTGTTCGGTGCCGTAGCGGACGGCGCCGAGCTTGGAGCTCATGCCGTACTCGGTGACCATCGCGCGGGCGATCTTGGTGGCCTGTTCGATGTCCGAGGAGGCGCCGGTAGTGGGCTCGCGGAAGATCAGTTCCTCGGCTGCGCGACCGCCCATCGCGAACACCAGGCGCGCGATCATCTCCGAGCGGGTCATGAGCCCCTTGTCGTCCTCGGGCACGGCGACGGCGTGGCCGCCGGTACGCCCACGCGCCAGGATCGTGACCTTGTAGATCGGCTCGATGTCGGGCATCGCCCACGCCGCGAGGGTATGGCCGCCTTCGTGGTACGCCGTGATTTTCTTCTCGTGCTCGCTGATGATCCGGCCCTTGCGGCGCGGACCGCCCACTACGCGGTCCACGGCCTCCTCCATCGCGGCACCGGTGATGATGGTGCCGTTCTCGCGGGCGGTGAGCAGCGCAGCCTCGTTGATCACATTCGCCAGGTCGGCGCCTGACATGCCGACGGTGCGCTTGGCCAGTCCGTCGAGGTCGGCGTCTTCGGCGATGGGCTTGCCCGCCGAATGCACGCGCAGCACCGCACGCCTACCTGCGATGTCGGGGTTGGACACCGGGATCTGCCGATCGAACCGACCGGGCCGCAGCAGCGCCGGGTCGAGGATGTCGGGACGGTTGGTCGCTGCGATGAGAATGACGCCCTGGCGTTCGCCGAAGCCGTCCATCTCAACGAGCAGCTGGTTGAGCGTCTGCTCGCGTTCATCGTGACCACCGCCGAGACCTGCACCGCGCTGACGTCCGACGGCGTCGATCTCGTCGACGAAGATGATGCACGGGCTGTTCTGCTTGGCCTGTTCGAACATGTCCCTGACGCGGGAGGCGCCCACCCCGACGAACATCTCGACGAAGTCCGAGCCGGAGATCGTGAAGAACGGCACGCCAGCCTCTCCGGCCACCGCTCGAGCCAGCAACGTCTTGCCAGTTCCCGGCGGACCGTAGAGCAGCACGCCCTTCGGAATCTTGGCGCCGAGCGCCTGATACCGCGTCGGGTTCTGCAGGAAGTCCTTGATCTCATACAGCTCTTCGACCGCTTCGTCGACGCCTGCGACGTCGGCGAAGGTGGTCTTGGGCAGATCCTTGTTCAGCTGCTTGGCCTTCGACTTGCCGAAGCCGAAGCCCATCCGGCCGCCCCCGCCCTGCATACGGGAGAACATCACGAACAACCCGACAAGCAGCAGCAGCGGCAACATATACAGCAGCAGCGAACCGAAGACGCTCTGTTCGGTGACGACGGTATTGGTCTTCACGTTCTTGGCAGTCAACGCATTGAACAGGTCGACGCCGTACCCGGTCGGGTACTTGGTGATGATCTTGTCGCTGTCCTCGGTATCGCCGTTGCCGTTCTTCAGATCGAGACGTACCTGCTGTTCACGGTCGTCGATCTGGGCAGAATTGACGTTGTCGCCCTTGATCTGGCTCATCGCAACGGACGTGTCGACGGCCTTGTAGCCGCGCGTGTCGTCGGTGATGTAGAAGAAGAACCAACCGATGAGCAGGACGATCGCTATCGCGGTGAGGGTGCGGATGACGTTCTTACGGTTCATTCGTTGTCTTAGGCCAGCGGAGCTTGGTAGAAAGCGAGCCGGCCACGTCCTTCCGATGAGCACAGATTGGGTTCGTTCAGGCTACCGCTTGACCAACGACCGAAAGTTCCCGACGGTGCCCGACCCACCTTCCCCGGTACCCGTCGCTGCTGTGCTTGGCTGAGAGGGTGATCACTTCTAGCGGCGGGCAGGAGCGCAGCGACCGGGGAATGGGCGGCGGCGGGCAGGAGCGCAGCGATCGGGGAATGGGCAGCGGCGGGCAGGAGCGCAGCGACCG
The DNA here is from genome assembly GCF_006439015.1 of Mycolicibacterium hodleri. Classification (GTDB taxonomy): domain Bacteria; phylum Actinomycetota; class Actinomycetes; order Mycobacteriales; family Mycobacteriaceae; genus Mycobacterium; species Mycobacterium hodleri_A. The sequence continues at coordinate 87,710 of NZ_RCZG01000013.1, forward strand.
GGGAATGGGAACCGAACGGCTGATCGACACCAACGGCGTGACGCTGAGGGTGATGGAGGCTGGTGACCGCGGCGCCCCGGTCGTCGTGCTGGCCCACGGGTTCCCCGAGCTGGCCTACTCGTGGCGCCACCAGATACCCGTGCTGGCCGCCGCGGGCTATCACGTGCTGGCGCCAGATCAACGCGGCTACGGCGGCTCGTCGGCCCCCTCGAAGATCGAGGACTACGACATCCTCAAGCTGACCGGGGACATCGCGGGGTTGTTGGACGACGTCGGCGCGGAGAAGGCGACCCTGGTGGGACACGACTGGGGATCGGTCGTGGCGACGAACTTCCCGCTGCTGTACCCAGATCGGATCTCAGCCTGCGCTACCTTGAGCGTCCCGCCGATTCCCCGACCGCTCGACCCGCCGACCGTGTCGTGGCGGCGCGCCTTCGGCGAGAACTTCTTCTACATCCTCTACTTCCAGGAACCCGGGCCCGCCGACACCGAGCTCGGAAGCGACCCCGCCCGCACGATGCGCAGGATGATGGGCGGCATCAAGTCGACCGACGGGACGAATGTCTTCCTGCAGATGGCGACGCCCGGTCCCGAGGGTTTCATCGAGCGACTGCCCGAACCCGACGACACGCCGGAGTGGATCACGCAGGACGAGGTGGACCACTACGTCGCCGAATTCACCAGGGGCGGATTCAGCGGACCGCTTAATTGGTACCGCAACTTCGACAGGAACTGGGAGCTGACCGCGACCACGCCGTCGAAGACGATCAACGTGCCGACGCTGTTCATCGGCGGCACAGCGGATCCGGCGCTCGCGATGACGCCACGCGATCGGGTGCTCGACGTCGTGTCCGGGCCGTACCGCGAGGTGATGATCGAGGGCGCGGGCCATTGGCTGCAGCAGGAGAGACCCGCGGAGGTAAACGCCGCGCTGCTGGAGTTCCTCGACGATCCGGCGGGCATCCGGAGGCCCGAACACGCCCTGGGCTGACGGTAGGGTGCCTGGCATGCCGAAGACACCGAAGCCTTCGAGAACCTTGACCAGATTCTTCGTTCTCGTGGGAGCGGCGCTGGCGGTCGTCGGGGTGGCGGGTTGCGACGCCGCATCGGCGCCGGCACCGGTACCCGGCACGTCGGCCCCCCGCCAGGTCACCGTCGTCGGCGAGGGGAAGGTGAACGGCACCCCTGACACGCTGACGATCGGCCTGTCGATCGCCGCGACGGCACCGGACGCCATCGGGGCCTCGAATCAGACCAGCGCCCGCGCCAATGCGGTGACGGACGCGCTGGCGGCCCTGGGCATCGACCGCACGGACATCAGTACGACGACGGTGACCCTGCAGCCGCAGTACGGCGGCTCGGACAACACCACCGTCGTCGGTTACCAGTCGAGTAATTCGATCGACGTGAAGGTTCGCAAGATCGAAACCGGACCGCAGGTGCTCGGCGCCATCACCACTACCGGCGGCGACACCACTCGCATCAACTCGGTGACCTACTCGATCGAGGACGACTCCCAGTTGGTCAAGGACGCCCGCGGACGTGCCTTCGACGACGCCAAGGGCCGGGCTCAGCAATATGCAGACCTGTCCGGGTTGGACCTCGGCAAGGTGCTCTCGATCTCGGAGATCGGTAGCGGCGCGCCGCCGACGATGCCCTCGCCGGTCCGCTTCGACGCGACGGCCGAGGCCGTGCCGCTGTCGCCGGGTCAACAGACCGTCGGGTTCTCGGTCACGGTCGTGTGGGAATTGGGCTGACGCCCGTCCTAGCGACTCGGTCGACGCTGTCGCGTCACCAGTTCGATCGACGCTGTCGCGTCACTAGTTCGATCGACGCTGTCGCGTCACTAGTCCGATCGACGCTGTCGCGTCACTAGTCCGATCGACGCTGTCGCGTCAGGGGTTCTCGTAGATCTTTGGGTGCAGCGTTCCGATGTAGGGCAGGTCTCGATAACGCTCCGCGTAGTCCAGGCCATAGCCGACGACGAACTCGTTCGGAATGTCGAAGCCACACCACGCGATTTCGACGTCCGTACGCACCGCGTCGGGTTTGCGTAGCAGCGTGCACACCCGCAGTGACCGCGGATGCCTTGTCGCGAGATTGCGCAACAGCCAAGAGAGTGTGAGCCCGGAATCTACGATGTCCTCGACGATGAGCACATCGCGATCGTGGATGTCGCGGTCCAGGTCCTTGAGGATGCGCACCACGCCCGACGACGACGTCGACGAACCGTATGAGCTAACCGCCATGAACTCGAGTTGAGTCGGCACCGGAATCGCGCGGGCCAGGTCGCTGACGAACATCACCGCACCCTTCAGCACGGTGACCAACAGCAGATCGCGGCTGTCGTCACCAGGCTCGCGGCGATACGCGGCGCCCACCTCGGCACCCAATTCGGCGACGCGCGCCTGGACCTGCGATTGGGAGAGAAGCACCGACTCGATGTCGCCGGGATATGGGTCCGCGGCAGTTGGCTCGGGCACGGCAACAGCGTGCCACGTCAGAGCGTCGGCGACCAACACGTGGCGGTTTTCCGTAGGGCAGGAGCGAAGCGACCCGGGAAATCGTTCCGGAGGGCAGGAGCGAAGCGACCCGGGAAATCGTTCCGGAGGGCAGGAGCGAAGCGACCCGGGGAGGTCAAACGTTCTCCGTGCGAAGGACCAACGCGTCACCGGCCCGATCGGCGAACAGTCTCTGATTGCGCAAGGGAGACCCCACCGCGACGCCGCCGCGCCGGCGCCGGTCGACGACGAGCAGGTCCACTCCACGGATCTGACCGTCGGTCAGGGTGCTGGCGCCCCCGTCGAGGAGCCACCGGCGGATCACCCGTCGACGCACGCCCGGCGGCACGTCGGCCAGGCGCACGGCATTCAAACGAGAGCCGAGACCGGTGCCCGCGCGAACCTCGGCCAGCGCCAGAGCCGCCATGGCGTCCAGGGTCTCGGTATCCTCGCGCAGCCCGATCGCCGTCCGCGCCAGGGCTTCGGCGACGCCGCCACCGAGAACCTCCTCCAGGAGCGGTAGCACCTCGGCGCGGAGTCGAACACGGGTGAACCTCGGGTCGGCGTTGTGCGGGTCATGCCAGGGCTCCAGGCCCAGTTCCTCGCAGGCGCCGAGCGTCGCGGTGCGGCGCACGCCGAGAAGCGGCCTGCCCCAGGGCGGATCGTGCGGACGCATCCCGGCGATCGAGCGGGCCCCCGAGCCGCGACCGAGGCCCAGCAGCACGGTCTCGGCCTGGTCGTCCAAGGTGTGAGCCACCAGCACGGGCAGACCGCCGCGGGCTACGTCGAGCGCCGCGTAGCGGGCGGTGCGCGCCGCCGCCTCCGGGCCGCCGCGGGTCCCGACGTCGACGCGAAGAATTTGTGCTTCAACGCATCCCAGCCCGAGGGCCTGATCACGGGCCGTGTTCGCCACGGCGTCGGAATCCGGCTGTAGCCCGTGATCGACGATCAACGCAACGGTTGGGCGCACGCACGCAGCGGCAGCCGCGAGGGCCAGCGAGTCGGCCCCACCGGACAACGCCACACACCATCGCTCGTCGGCGGCGCAGTAGTTTCGGGCGAACTCGTCGACCGCCCTGCGCACCGTGGCTAGAGGACCCTGTCGATCCATCGCTGGGGCTCGTCGACTTCCGTTGGTAGCGGCAAGGTTTCGGGACCGGTCCAGATGGTGTTGAACGCATCCATCCCGACGGCGCCCACCACGTGGTCGACGAAGGCCTTCCCGCGGGTGTACTGACTCATCTTGGCGTCGAAGCCCAGGAGCGTCCTGAGCACCCGCTGCAGCGGTGGTTGCTTGCGTTGTCGGCGCTCGTTGAACCTACGCCGGATGGTCGCCACCGACGGCACCACCTTGGGGCCGACGGCATCCATGACGTGGTCGGCGTGGCCTTCGAGCAGGGTGCCGAGCACCAGCAACTGGTCGAGGGCCTTGCGCTGCGGTTCGGACTGGATGGCGCGCAGAAACCCGACCATGCCCTCCGAATTCGGTTCCGCCGCGCGACCTTCGCCGGACCGCCTGCTCCGAACGAATTCGCCGAGTCGGCCAACCACCTGGGTCAGCTCCTGACCATTGTCGGCGGTGATGACCGCCAACGAGTTCGACATGTGTTCGGCCAACCAGGGATTCGCGCGGAACTGCACGCGGTGGGTGACCTCGTGCAGGCAGACCCAGAGGCGGAAGTCGGCTGGCGAAACCCTCAGCTGACGCTCGACGGCAATCACGTTGGGGTACACCAGCAACAGCTCACCGCCGTGCGCGGTTTCATCCTCTGGTCGCTCCGATCCTGCCCGCCGGGCGAAGGGATCGTACTGGCCGAGGATCCCCGACGAGACGAACGCGAGCACGGCACCCGTCTGCGCCCCGGTGACTCGTCGGGTAATCAGGCTCCCCTCCCGGTTGGAGACCGCATCAGTTGCGTCTGCTTCGCCACCGGTCATGCTTCGCATGGATTCGGTTGCTGCGCGGACCCATTGGGCTCTATCGATGATGCGGGCCTCGGTGATGGCGGCACCCTCGCTGAGGCGGGTCACGTCGCGGACGGGGCCTTCCGCCTTGCGCGACGACTCGGCAAGCTGGTCGATCGCCTGACGCTTGGTGTATTCGGTGACCGGGGGCGCCGGCCTCACCAGTTTGGCGCCGACGGTGGCGGCGAAGTCCCAGTCGACCGTGCGTCCGACGGTGACAGACGAAGACGCGCTCACGAACCGCACCCGCACGACCGCAGAGTCGCGGCCACCGCGTCGATGGCGGTACGGCCCGTTGGGCCCGCGTTGTTGGAGATCAGCGAGAACGTCAGCACCCTGCCACTGTCGTCGGTCACGAATCCCGCCAGCGCGTTGGTGCCGGTGAGCGAACCCGTCTTAGCCCTCAGCAGACCTACGGCATCCCTGCCCGCGCCGGTGTCGAGGAAGCGGTTCGACAACGTGCCGCTGCCGCCCGCGATCGGCAGTAGGTCGACCAGCGCGCGCAAGTCGTGGTTGGCGTCGAGCCTCGCATTGCCAGCCGCCGCGCTGATGACCTCGTCGAGGGTCTCGGCCGTCAGCCGGTCGTCGACGGACAGTCCGCTCGAGTCCATCAGGGTGGCTCCTTGGGTATCGATTCCCGCCTTGGACAACTGGCCAAGCACGCCTTGGACGCCTCCGTCGAAGCTTTGTGGCTTGCCGACGGCGGCGGCGACCTCGCGGCCGATCGACTCAGCCATTACGTTGTCGGACTCGCTCATCATTTGTCGAAGTCGTTCGATCAGCGGAGGCGACTGCACCGAGGCGATCTCGTCGCCCGTCGCAGGGGTCGGCCGCACGGTCACGGTCCCTGGGTTGAGCCCGAGCGCGAATGCGAGTGCCCGACCCGCGTCGAGCGCCGGGGTCTTGGAGCGCGCCGAGTCGACGGAAACCGGCTGGGTGCGGCCGCCGTCGAGCATTACCGCCTCCATCGGTGCGATGTCACCGCCGTCGATGTCGAGGGGATCCCAGCCCCGTGCCATCGTCGGCCCACTGAAGGCACTGATGTCCACTTGAACCACCGTGGGCGTGATGCCCGAACGACGGACCTGGTCGGCGAGGTCGCTGATGCGCGCCGCGCCGCGGTACCAGGTGTCGACGTTCTTCGGGGCGGCCGAGAGCGTCGGGTCGCCACCGCCCTTGAGTACGACGAGACCCGGCGACGCAGTCTGGTCGGGGGCGACGACCGTCGTCGTCAGGCGGGTGTCGCGGTCGAGGGTCAGCAGGGCCGCCGCCGCGGTCAACACCTTGTTGGTCGACGCGGGTTGCATGGGTACGTCGGCGCCCTGAGCCCACAGCTGCCTACCGGTGACCGCGTCAGTGACGCGGCCGGTAAGCGCACCGAGGTCCGGGTTGGCGACGAAGGGAGCCAGCGCCGCAAACAACCCTGCCGATGTCGGGACGGGCGCCGCGTCCGCAAGCGGTGTCACGGCGGGCTCGATGGTGACGAACGCCGGTTGCGGCGTCACGGCGGCCTCCGCGGCGGGAGGCGAGCTGCCGCCGGAGGTGGCGACCGCACCGAAGGCGACGACTGCAGCAACCAGAAGCAAGACCACGACGCCGACCCACACGTGGGTGGATCGACGCCACCGAGTGGGCCGCACGAGTCCGATGACCGCTCTCCTGATCTCTGGGCTGCCGCGCAGACCCCGCAGAGCCCGCTAGTGGAGGTTACCGCTCGTCTATGGTTGAGCCGCGTCGTCGCCCGACGACCTCAGGATGCTGTGCAGACACGAAGGAGCCGCGGCGGTGCAGTTCGACGTCGTCATCGAGATCCCGAAGGGGTCGCGCAACAAGTATGAGGTAGACCACGAGACCGGCCGGGTCAAGCTCGACCGCTACCTCTACACGGCCTTCGGCTATCCCGCTGACTATGGGTTCTTCGAGAACACCCTCGGCGAGGACGGCGACCCGCTGGACGCCTTGGTGCTGCTGCCGGAATCGGTGTTTCCCGGTGCCATCGTCGAGGCCAGGCCGGTGGCGATGTTCAAGATGACCGACGAGGCCGGTGGCGACGACAAGTTGCTGTGCGTGCCCGCGGGAGACCCACGTTGGGACCACATCCAGGACCTCGCGGACGTCCCGCCATTCGAACTCGAGGCAATCAAGCACTTCTTCGTGCACTACAAGGACCTCGAGCCGGGGAAGTTCGTGAAGGCCGCCGACTGGGCTGGCCGCGAAGAGGCCGAGGCTGAACTGGAGCGCTCGGTGGAACGGTTCAAGTCCTCGGGGCACTGATGAGCGCTTGCGCGAAGAAGCGACCGCACTGATGAGCGCTTGCGCGAAGAAGCGACCGCACTGATGAGCGCTTGCGCGAAGAAGCGATTGCACTGATTTGCACTGCGCCGACATGGCCTTTCACCGCGGCCAAGGTGTGAATTAGCATGCCCGTAACACGGGGTAACGTGCGTGTCGTCTGAAAATTCGATCATGGCGGTGTGTTGATGCACCAAGGGATTGGCCTAGACGCGTTCAACGCGTTACCGGAGCGCAAGGTCGTTCATGCGCTGTACGAGTGTTGCAACAGCATGACGATGGCCCGCCACCTGGCGTACGGCCGTCCCTATCAGAACCACGCCGCCCTGTTCCGCAAGGCCGATGCTCTGCTGTTCGCGCTGCCAGAGTCGGCGATCGACCAGATTCTCGAGGCCTGCGTGGGGGTCGGCCGTCGTCCGCGCAGTGCGAAGAGCCAGGCCGAGCAGTGCTCCGTGTGGCATGACGACGTCGACGTGATGCGCGAACTCGGCGAGTCCGCCAGCACCTACGCCCAGACGTTCGGGTTCGGTTTCGTGATGTGCTGCGGTCAGATGGATGCAGGCTCCGTGATCGCGGCGATCGCCGATCGCATGCACAACGATGTCGAAACCGAACGCAAGGTCGTCCGCAACGAACTGGCGAAGATCAACCGCTCCCGCCTCGAACGCATGCTCGGGCCAGAAGGCGGCTACCAGAACTGGTAGCGGCAACCCGCTCGCTTAGGGTGCTCTGAGTGAGCACCCCGTCTGAGAAGAACCGAGCGCATTCCCATTTTCTGTCACTTCCCGACCTGGCCGCGCGGTCCGCGGGTGGCGCGGTGCTCTGGGCCAACGACGACCTGTTCGCCGAGAAGGAGAACTTGATCAAGCCGGGGTCCGCCGAGTTCCGGCCTGCGACATTCGGGCACAAGGGACAGGTCTACGACGGCTGGGAGACGCGGAGGCGGCGTGGTCTGCAGGACGACTCCAGGGACTCGGCAATCGTGCGGCTTGCGGTCCCCGGACTCGTCCGCGGCGTCGTCGTCGACACCGCGTGGTTCACCGGCAACTACCCACCGCAGATCTCGGTCGAGGCGGCCTACGTGGCGGGGTATCCGTCGGTCGACGAGCTCGTCGAGAAGACCGAGTGGACGACTCTGGTGGAACGCACCGGCGTGAACGGTGACACCCGCAACCCGTTCAAGGTCGACTCGTCGCGGCGTTGGTCGCACGTGCGGCTGTCGATCTATCCGGACGGCGGGGTTGCACGATTCCGTGTCCACGGCGAGGGTCTGCTGAACCCGGACTTCGCCGAGAACATGACCCTCGATCTGGCGGCACTCGAGAACGGTGGCCGAATCACGGCCTGCTCCAACATGTTCTACAGCTCGCCGAACAATCTGCTGTTACCGGGTACGGCACGCACCATGGGCGACGGCTGGGAGACCTCGCGGCGGCGCGACTCCGGAAACGACTGGGTCCAGGTGCATCTGGCCAGCCGCGGCACCCTCAACGCCGTCGAGCTCGACACGTCGTACTTCGTCGGCAATGCCCCCGGCATCGGCCGCTTGTCCGGGCGCGACGGCGACGGCGACTGGTTCGAGATGCTGCCGCCGACCGATCTGCGACCGGACACCCGGCACCGGTTCCTGATCCACGACCAGCGGCCCATCACAGATGCCCGTCTCGACATCCACCCCGACGGCGGGATGGCGCGCCTGCGACTGTTCGGCAGCCTGACCGACGACGGCTTGCAGAACATCAGGGAGACGTGGCAGGCCAGCGCCTGATTTGCCCTGTGCCCCACCCTCACGAGACATCGACCGCGGTGACGACCCCCGGGCGTGTCGCCGCCGACGGTCATCTGTCGCGGAACCGAGTCGCGTCAAAAGCCGGTCGCGAGGCCCGCGAGACGGCGCATGATGGTCGCGTGAGTACCGTTCACGGGCACTGCGATGCCCGCTTTGACAAGCTATTTGATGCCTTCAGCCAGGCGATCACCGACGGCGAAGAGCTGGGCGCGTCGATTGCGATCGACATCGACGGCGAGTCCGTCGTGGACATCTGGGGCGGCCATGCCGATGCGGCACGCACCCGGCCGTGGACCGAGGACACCATCGTCAACGTCTGGTCGTCAACCAAGACTGTGACCGCGCTCGCCGGCCTGATGCTGATCGACCGCGGCCTGATCCAACCGGACACCCTCGTCGCCAGCGTCTGGCCGGAGTTCGGCGCGAACGGCAAGGCAAACATCGCGTTTCGCCACTTCCTCTCCCACTCCTCGGGTGTCTCCGGGTGGGATCAGCCCGTCGCCATCGAGGACGTCTACGACTGGGAGAAGTCGACGACCGCACTCGCCGCGCAGGCCCCGTGGTGGGAGCCCGGCACTGCGTCGGGCTACCACGCACTGACCCACGGGCACCTCATCGGCGAAGTGGTGCGCCGTGTCACGGGCAGGACGCTCAAGGAGTTCGTCGCCGAGGAGATCGCCGAGCCGCTTGGCGCGGACTTCCGCATCGGCGCAAGCCCCGATGACTCAGCGCGGATCGCGGAGGTGATCCCTGCCGAGAATCCCATGGAGGGCGTTCCGCCCATAGATCAGTGGACCGAGCAGATGATGAAGACGTTCACCGGTCCTGCACCCGATCCGACGGTCGCCAACACGGCAGCGTGGCGGGCCGCCGACATTGGGGCGGCCAACGGCCACACCAACGCCCGGGCCCTCGCCCGGATCCTGTCGGCGATTTCCTTGGGCGGCAGCGTCGACGGCGTACGCCTGCTTCGACAGGAGACCGTCGAGAAGATCTTCGACGTGCAGTGTGAGGGACCCGACCTGGTGCTGGCGATGCACCCCATTCGGTGGGGCCTCGGATTCGGTCTACCGCAACTCGAGTCGATTCCGTACATCCCCGACGAAAAGATCTGCTTCTGGGGCGGCTGGGGTGGCTCGTGGGAAACGATGAACCCAGACCGTCGGATGACCACGGCCTACGTCATGAACAAGATGGGGCCGGGCGTCGAGGGTTCGGAGCGCACCGCCCGCTACACGACGCTGATCTACGACGCCGTGTCCTGACCCGATGCGGCCGCCAGGCCTGCGAGGTGCTGGCCGATGGGAAGCGCGGCGGTCGCGGCGGGTGAAGGCGAGTTCAGCACGTGGATCATCCTCTCGGTCCGCTCGATGACGAAGTCATGGACCAAAGTGCCGTCCCTGCGGACCGCCTGCGCCCGGATACCCGCTTCGTAGGGCAGCAGATCCGCAGTGACCAATCCCGGTGCGTACTTGCGACATTCACGAAGATAGCTGCGCTTGAACACGGAGTTCCGGACTTCCTTCGCACCGAGGCGCAGATTGGCTCGCGCTACGCGCCACAGTCCGGGGAACGCCGCCATTCTCGCGACGTCACGGGGGTCGACGGAGAACTTCGGATAGCCCTCGCGAGCCAGCCCGAGAACGGCGCTGGGGCCTACCGTGATATCGCCAGCGATGGTGGGACTGAGGTGCACGCCCAGGAACGGCAGGTCGGGATCGGGTACCGGATAGATGAGCCGCTTCACGAAACCCGAACGCTCGGGCGGCAACTGGAAGTACTCGCCGCGGAATGGGATGATCTGCACGTCGATCGGCACTCCGGCCATCTCGGCCAGCCGATCCGCCTGAAGGCCCCCGCATACCACCAGCCGATCACAGGTGATCGTGGCGGATGCGGTCGAGATCGACGCTCCCGCAGCAGTTTCACTGATCGCCGTGACCCGCTGATCGGTCAGCACCGCGCCGCCTCGCTCGACGATCAGATCGACGAGCCGGCGGGCCACCAGCCGGTAGTCGACGATGCCGGTCCTCGGCAGGTGTAGAGCCCCGAGGCCAGTCACGTTCGGCTCGAGTTCGGTGAGCTCGTCTCGGCTCACCCTCCGGCAGGTGATGCCATTGACCGCGGCGCGGTCCTCGAGTGCAGCCATCCGCGTGAGTTCGGTCGGCGTGGTGGCGACGATCAGCTTGCCGCACTCGTCGAAGGCGATTCCGTGCTGGGCACAGAATTCCTTCGTCGCCTGCTCCCCCGCCTTGCAAAATCTGGCCTTCAAGCTGCCCGGCTCGTAGTAGATGCCGGAGTGGATGACACCGCTGTTGTGCCCGCTCTGGTGCGCGGCGACGGAGCCTGCGCCTTCGAGTACGACGACGGACGCGTCCGGCTCCGCGGTCAGCAGGTGATGGGCCGTCGACAGGCCGACGATGCCGGCTCCGACCACGCAATAGCGGAAGCGATTCATTGCCTCGCACTGTACAAACTCCGGCGGCCAGCCACCGGGCGGCCGTGTCCACGCGACCAGAACCCGTCACCGCCACACCGGAGGAGCCCAGCGTGCAGGCCTCGCGCACCGTCGGCATCTGGGCGATGGCGTCGTCGTACACCGACGTCGCCCAGACACCCCGGCGAAGCGCCTTCGGCATCTGGGCGAGGAAGTCACGGCGCAACATGATTGCCGAGGAGAGCATGTATTCGGCGATCGACCGTTCGTGATGGGGTGCCGGGTTCGCGTCGGCGATCAAGATGCTCAAGAATTGTCGTACCCCTCTGCTGTGATGGTGTCATGTCTTCGACGGCAACCTCTTTGGCTCCCAAGGAGCATGTCGACGTGTTGTTCGAGCAGTTGGCGGAGTTGACCGGTCAGCGCAACGCGATCGACGGGCGCATCGTGGACATCGTCGCCCAGATGGAGCACGACGATCTGGCCGGCATGACCGGTGCCCGCTCGATCGCCGCGCTGGTGGCCTGGAAGACCGGCACCTCACCGCACAACGCCCAGACCATCGCCACCATCGCGCACCGCATCGCAGAATTCCCCCGCTGCGTGGCGGGCCTGCAGGAAGGCCGGTTCTCCCTGGACCAGGTCGGCGTCATCGCCGAGCGGGCCGCCGCCGGCTCCGACGAGCATTACGCCGAACTGGCCGCGGTCGCCACCGTCACCCAGCTGCGCACCGCGATCGCACTGGCACCCCGACCCGAACCCGACCCGACCCCGGAGCCGGAACGCTCGATCAGCAAGACCGTCGGCGAGAAGTACACCACCTGGCGGATCCGGCTGCCGCGGCTGGAGGCGGCGAGGTTCGACGCCGCCCTGGCGTCTCAACGCGACGCGCAGATCACCGCGTGGCGACACGACCACGGCGAGGACCACCCGGGCGACGGCGACGGCGACGCGAGCGATCACGACGAGGGCTCCCTGGGTCGGACGCCGCCGTTCCCGAACACCGTGGATGCGTTCATGGGCCTGGTGGACGCCGGCTGGGACGCCGAGGCGGCGCGCCGCCCACACGGGCAGCACACCACCGTCGTGGTCCACCTCGACGTCGAACAGTCCGTCGCCTCCCTGCACCTGGGTCCGCTGCTGTCCGCCGCCGACCGCCAATATCTGCTCTGCGACGCGACCTGCGAAGTGTGGTTCGAACGCCACGGCCAGGTGATCGGCTCCGGGCGGGCGACCCGCACCATCAGCCGCCGACTACGCAGAGCGTTGGAGCACCGCGACCGCTGCTGCGCAGTCCCCGGCTGCGGGGCCACCCGCGGGTTGCACGCCCACCACCTGCGGCACTGGGAGGACGGCGGGCCCACCGAACTGGACAACCTGATCCTGCTGTGCCCGTATCACCACCGCCAGCACCACCGCGGCGCCATCACCATCACCGGCCCCGCCCATCACCTCGTCGTCACCGACGCCGATGGCATACCGCTCGACCCGGGATCGCTGGCCCGGCCACCCACCCAACCCCCACCCGCGGTGACACCCTGCCCCGGACCCACCGGGGAACGCGCCGACTGGTGGTGGTACCAACCCTTCCAACCAAATCCACCACCCACCAACAACTAGTCGCGGCTGGCCCCTCTGGGGAGTACGCACAACATGGCTACTCAGCCGACGAACTCGTCGATCAGATCGTTGGTCGTCCACTCGCGTTGCGGCAGCACGTCTCTCAACATGCGCAGCAGCGCCGGGTTGGTACTGTCGTCGCGCCAGGCGCGGTCGACCTCGACCGGCCTAGCGGAACGCCCCGATCGCCGGAACGCACGTTCTCGGGATGAGCGTCGCCGCCGATGCCGGCACCAAGGCAATACCGATGCCGGAGCGCACCAACACCAGCATGGTGTGCACCTGGGCGACGTACTGGACATAGCGCGGCGTGGCACCCGCAAGGTAGAGGTGCTGATCAATAGGTCGTTGAATCATCTCGGCTGACCGGGGTGTACGTGACGACGTCCTGGCCGTCGAGATCATTGAACGTCGACTGCCGGGCCTGCCAGCAGATGACCAACGGGCAGCGCAGCGACGAGTTGCTCGTGCAGCAGCGGGCGCTACACGATCCCCGGCCGCTCCACCGGTGGCCACACCATGCCCAGGTCGATCTCGCGGTCACCAGCGCCTCAAGCTGCACAGCCGAAACCATCGCGCGCAGATCGAGTTTCACGTCGGGAAGCTGATCGCGGGCTCGTGTGAGAAGTCGGGGCAGGACGGCGTGCGCCGACGCGGCGGTAGAGCCGACCACGACGGTACCGAGATCCCGGCGGGGACGCGCTTCACGGTCATCGCCGCGCCTTCGGCCAGCTGCAGGTTGCGGCGCGCGTCGGGAAGGAACGCGACTCCGGCCGGGGTGAGGGTTACCGACCGGTTGGTCAGGTCGACGAGTTGGACGCCGAGCTCGGACTCGAGTTGTCTGCCCAGTGGATGCTGCGTCATGTGCAGCCGCTCCGCCGCCCCAACGAGAACGCCGATGCACGCGAATCGGGTATGAGCCGACCGACCAGCGTGAGCTTACGCCTCGAATTCCGGGTGGACGATCTTGTGCCGCAGGCGACGGCGACACCACCGGGTCCAGCGTCGACACCCTTGGTGACGTGCTCGGCGAGCTTGGCCAGGTCTACGTCACCGGCTTCGGCGAAGGGGGGTGACAGGAAAGAAGAGTACGCCGTCGAGGTTGACGGAACTCCTTGATGGAAGTGAGTTGAGGTCAGTCTTGGCTGAGCTTGCCGTCGATCCGACGCCACAGTGCGTCCGGATTGCCGTCCGCAATCGCATTGGGCAGCAAAGACTTCGGCACGTTCTGATAGCAGACAGGCCGCAGGAAGCGCTCGATTGCGCAGGCTCCGACCGACGTCGTCCGCGAGTCCGAGGTGGCAGGTGACGGCCCACCGTGGACCATCGCGTAGCCGACCTCGACCCCGGTGGGCCAGCCGTTGAACAGGATGCGCCCCACCTTCAACTCCAGCAGCGGGAGCAGTCCGGCTGCTTGCGCGTGGTCGGACTCGTCAGCGTGCAGCGTTGCAGTGAGCTGACCCTCGAGATCGGCTGCCACCGAGATCATTTCGGCTTCGTCGACACACCGCACGACCAAGCTCGACGCGCCGAACACCTCCGCCTGCAAGGCTTCCGAGTCGCGGAAGGTCGTCGCATCGGTACTGAACAGCGCGGCCCGGCACGTCGTCCGGTCATCGCCGGGCGCTCCGCGTACGACGAGGTCCGCGGCGGAGTCGAAGGAGTCGACTCCCTTCGCATAGCTCGCGGCGATGTTCGGGGTCAGCATCGGAGTGGCCTCCGCGTGCTCCAACGCATCCTCGGCGGCAGCCAGGAACGCATCGAGTCCCGGCCCCTCTACGGCGATGACCAGACCAGGGTTCGTGCAGAACTGGCCCGATCCCATCGTCAGCGAAGCGGCGAACGCCCGGCCAAGATCGGCCCCGCGGGTGGCGAGCGCTCCGTCCAGCAGAAATACCGGGTTGATGGCGCTCATCTCGGCATAGACGGGGATCGGCTCCGGACGGGCAGCGGCGGCAGCGACCACAGCCATTCCACCGGAACGTGATCCGGTGAAACCTACCGCTTTGATCCGCGGGTCCGTGACGAGCGTGGTGCCGAGCCCGACACCCGGTATGAACAACATCGAGAACGTGCCCGCGGGCAGACCCACAGCGGCGACGGCTGCCGTGACGGCGCGGCCGACCAGTTCGGAGGTCCCCGGGTGGGCATCGTGGGCCTTGACGACGACGGGGCAGCCCGCTGCCAGTGCCGACGCGGTGTCACCACCCGCAACCGAGAACGCGAGCGGAAAGTTGCTGGCGCCGAAGACCGCAACGGGTCCGAGAGGCACGGCGCGCTGGCGGATGTCGGGCCGCGGCACGGGTACCCGGTCGGGCTGGGCGGGATCGATGCGGGCGCCGTTCCAACTTCCCTCCCGAAGCACTTCTGCGAACAGTCGCAACTGTCCGGTGGTCCGCCCGACCTCGCCTTCGATGCGCGGCTGGGGCAACCCGGTTTCGGCGGAAGCCCTTGCGACGAGTGCCTCGCGGAGCGCCTCGATGTTGTCGGCGATCACTTCGAGGAAACGCGCCCGGCGCTCTGAGCTGGTGGCGCGGTACTCCCCGAAGGCGGCGGCTGCCGCCGCGCACGCGGCCTCGACGTGGGAGGCATCGCCGTATCGGTAGCCGGGTTCGAGTTCGGCCCCTTCGACGGGATCGAAGGCACGGATCTCGGGGCCGTCACCCACGACGGATTTACCTGCGATGAACATCCGGCCGGTGAGGGCGTCGCTGCGGTTTTCGGTGTCGTGGGTCGCCGTCCGAGTCACGCGGTCAACGTTAAATCGCAGACCAATACATGTCCAAGACCAATACGACAGCGACTAATGCGGGACGTGCATCAGTGGGGTGGGTAAGTCAGGCGGACCTTTGACCGCGCAGGGCCAGCCGGTGGAGGACGTCCCGTCCAAGCCGACGCAGGTCCGTGCGGGGAAACGCGGAGATCAGCGTGACCCCGTCGGCCACGCCGGCAGCCTCCATGTCCGCGATCAGACCGGTCAATCCGTCGACAGTGCCCGCATAGCGCAGCGTCCCGTCGTCGATGCCGGCGAGGTCGCGCACCGAGCGGAAGTCCGGCGCTACCGCCACCGTGATGTCCAGAATCACCTCCACCTCACCCCGATCGGACCGGATTCGAGCGCGCCCACGCTGGGCGCGCTGCAGGTCGGGCTCCGCGAGCCGGACCGTGGTGCCGCCACCAGTGGTCAGCTCGTTCCAGTCGTTCTCGGACCCATCTACCACGAATAGCCGCACCGAGGCGACGCTAGGCCAGGCACATCCGGTTCACGACGGTTGTAATCATGCGGAATCCATTGACATGGCGCGCGGCGACGACGAGCGCGGGGCGCCGGGTTAGTAGTTTGTACACCGTGACAACGGAGACAGCGGACCCTCGCCCGGACATCCCCGCGCAGTACCTGTTGTCCCCGGCGGCACCGGAACCGCGGACGCTCATCGACATCCTCCACGAGACGGCCCGACGTCACCCCGACTCGCCCGCCCTCGACGACGGTGAGGTGCAACTGACGTACGCGGAGCTGATCTCCGACATAGAGGAGAGCGTGGCCTGGCTGGCCGCCCGCGGAATCGGTCGCGGCGACCGGATCGGCATCCGAATGCCGTCGGGCAGCTACGCGCTCTACGTCGCCATCCTGTCGGCCCTTGCTGCAGGCGCCGCCTACGTGCCCGTCGATGCCGACGATCCGCAGGAGCGTGCCGATCTGGTGTTCGGCGAAGCCGGCGTCGTGGCCATCATCACCGACCAGGGTCTGATCCGCGGTCCCGGCTCGTCCCGCGGCTGGCGTGCCGGAGACCCGATGATCCGCGACGACGCCTGGATCATCTTCACGTCAGGGTCCACCGGTACCCCCAAGGGCGTCGCGGTGACCCACCGCAACGCCGCCGCATTCGTCGACGCCGAGGCCCGCGTCTTCATGCGGGACAGCCCAATCGGGCCAGGGGACCGGGTACTCGCGGGACTGTCCGTCGCGTTCGACGCGTCGTGCGAGGAAATGTGGTTGGCATGGCGGTACGGGGCTTGCCTGGTGCCCGCCCCCCGCTCGCTGGTGCGCAGCGGCATGGACCTGGGACCGTGGCTGGTATCGCGTGACATCACGGTCGTGTCGACGGTGCCGACGCTGGCGGCCCTCTGGCCCGCAGAGGCGCTCGAGGCGGTGCGGCTGCTGATCTTCGGCGGCGAGGCCTGCCCACCCGAACTGGCCGAGCGGCTCGCGGTCGACGGTCGCGAGGTGTGGAACACCTACGGCCCCACCGAGGCGACCGTGGTGGCGTGTCTGGCCAGACTGGAAGGGGGCGCACCGGTCAGCATCGGCCTGCCGCTGCCCGGCTGGGACCTCGCCGTCGTCGGCAAGGACGGCAACCCGGTGGCCATCGGTGAGATCGGCGAGCTGGTGATCGGCGGCGTCGGCCTGGCCCGCTACCTTGACCCGGAGAAGGACGCCGAGAAGTACGCGCCGATGGAGACCCTCGGGTGGTCGCGCGCCTACCGCAGCGGTGACCTCGTTCGTCTGGAATCCGACGGCCTCTACTTCCAGGGCCGCGCCGACGATCAGGTGAAGGTCGGCGGCAGACGCATCGAGCTCGGCGAGGTCGACTCGGCGCTGGTGCACCTGCCGGGCGTCAGCGGCGGCGCCGCAGCCGTGCGACGGACCGCCAGCGGCACTCCCCTGCTGGTCGGCTACATCGCCAGCGCCGACCCCGACTTCGACCTGGCGGCCGCCCGCGTGGCGCTTGCCGAGTCGCTGCCCGCCGCGCTGGTGCCCAGACTCGTCCTCCTCGACGAACTACCGACCAGGACGTCGGGCAAGGTAGACCGCAACGCACTCCCATGGCCCCTCGAAGACTCGGCCAACGAAGTCGACAACCCGGCCCTGGCAGGAACCACCGGTTGGCTGGCCGGACTCTGGCGCGACGTGCTCGCCGCCCCGGTCAGTGGACCCGAGGAAGACTTCTTCGCTCTCGGCGGCGGCTCCCTTTCCGCGGCGCAGTTGGTGGCCGCTCTTCGCACCCGCTACCCCGAGGTGACCGTCGCGGATCTGTACGACCATCCCCGGCTGGGGTCGCTCGCGGGATACCTGGACGAACTCGACCCACCGGCTCCCGTCGAAACCCGCGTCGTCACCCCGGTCTCCCGGCGAACGGAGCTGGCGCAGGTCGCCGCGTCGCTGCCATTGGCCATGCTGACGGGCATGCAGTGGGTGGTGTGGCTGGCGCTGCTGAACAACGTCGTCGCCGAGATGAGGCCATCGTCGTGGGCCACCCCCGTGAACTGGTGGCTGCTGCTCGTCGGCTTCATCGTCTTCGTCACGCCGCTCGGCCGCATGACCATCGCGGTGCTCGGCGCGCGGATGCTGATCGGCACCCTGACACCCGGGACCTACCGTCGTGGCGGGGCCGAACACCTGCGGGTGTGGCTCGCCGAACGACTTGGCGAGGCCAGCGGCGCTGAAAACCTTGCGGGCGCACCATGGTTGGTGTACTACGCCCGCGCTCTGGGCAACAAGGTGGGCAAGGGTGTCGACCTGCATTCGTCCCCACCCGTCACGGGGATGCTGACGTTGGGCCATCGCTGCTCGATCGAACCGGAGGTCGACCTCACGGGGCACTGGATCGACGGCGACCTCTTCCACGTCGGATCGATCACCGTCGGCAACGACGCCACGGTCGGCGCGCGGACCAGCCTGTTCCCTGGCGCCGTGATCGGCAAGAACGCCGACATCGCCCCCGGCTCCGGGGTGATCGGCAAGGTCAAGGCCGGCCAGTACTGGAAGGGCTCACCCGCCGTGAAGTCGGGCAAGGCCCGCCACCCGTGGCCCGACGACCGGCCTGCCCGCGCCCCGGTGTGGGTGGCCATGTTCGGCGTGACGTCGATCCTGCTCGGCGCCGTCCCACTGCTGGCCCTCGGTGCGGGACTCGCCGTCGTGGGCTGGGCGATTCGCGACACCACGTCGCTGACCGACGCGGTCCTGCCCGCTCTCGCGTGGACACCCATCGCCACCCTCGTCGCCGTGGTCGTCTACGCGATCCTGACGGTGATCGGCGTCCGGGCGATGGCGTTGGGACTGCGTGAGGGCTACCACCCGGTCCGCAGCCGGATCGGCTGGCAGCTGTGGGCGACGGAACGGCTGATGGACGCCGCCCGCAACTACCTGTTCCCCATCTATGCCAGCCTCTTGACGCCGGCGTGGATGCGGTTGCTCGGCGCGAAGATCGGCCGCGGCACCGAGATCTCGACAACGCTGATGACCCCGAAGTTCACCGTCGTCGAGGACGGCGCCTTCCTGGCCGACGACACCATGGTCGCGTCCTACGAACTCGGCGGCGGGTGGATTCACGTCGCCACGGCGACCGTCGGCAAGCGGGCGTTCCTCGGCAACTCCGGCATCACCCAGCCGGGCAGGCGGGTACCCGACGACGGGCTCGTCGCGGTGCTCAGTGCGACGCCGCACAAGGCCAAGGCCGGGTCGTCGTGGCTGGGCAGCCCGCCGATCCGCCTGCGTAGAAAGCCGACGGCGGCCGACGTGCTGCGCACCTTCCACCCGTCGCGCAAGTTGAAGGTCATGCGCGGCCTGGTCGAGACGTGTCGGCTGCTGCCCCTGATCGTCACGTTCGCGATCGGTGTCGTCGTATTAGGCGGCCTGCAGGGCATGGCAGGCGAATTCGGTTGGCTCTGGGCATCACTCGGGGGCGGACTCGTCCTGCTGGTCGCGGGCATCGCTGCAGGCACCATCGCCGTGATCGCCAAGTGGCTGGTGGTCGGCCGCATCGAAGCCGTTGAGCATCCCCTGTGGTCCTCGTTCGTGTGGCGCAACGAAGTGTCCGACACCTTCGTCGAAACCGTGGCGGCGCCGTGGTTCGCGCGGGCCGCGAGCGGCACGCCCGTGATGAACCTGTGGCTGCGGGCGCTCGGCGCATCGATCGGTCGTGGCGTGTGGTGCGAGACGTACTGGCTCCCGGAGGCAGACCTCGTCACCGTGGGTGACGGTGCGACCGTGAGCCGCGGGTGCGTGGTGCAGACGCACCTCTTCCACGATCGAATCATGCGACTGGACACCGTCACCCTGGGCGAGGGTGCGACACTCGGGCCGCACTGCGTGGCGCTGCCCGCCGCCAAGATCGGTGCGGGCGCTACCGTCGGGCCCGCCTCGTTGGTGATGCGGGGTGACGAGGTGCCCGCCAACTCACGATGGCAGGGCAACCCCATCGCGCCGTGGGGTGCCAAGCGCAAGAAGCGCGGCGGCTCGGCGCCCAAGCCCAGCAAGAGTGCCGCGTGACGCGTTTCAAGAAACCCACTCGGGGCACTCCCCCCGTCATCGACCCCTACATTCCCGGCAATGGCAACTTCGGCTACCGGGTCTCGCGGTACGAACTCGACCTCGAGTACAAGGTCAACATCAACCGGCTCGCCGGATCGGCGAGCATCACCGCGGTGACGCTCGCTTCGCTGAAGACCTTCAGCCTCGACCTGTCCGACGCGCTCGCCGTGTCGAAGGTCTCGGTCAACGGCCACCGGCCCGCGAACTTCAGTCGGGCCCGCGGCAAGCTCAACGTCACGCTGTCCTCCCCGCTGGCCGCCGGTGCCGCGCTGTCGATCACCGTGCGCTATTCGGGCAACCCGAAACCCATCCGATCCCTTTGGGGTGACGTCGGATTCGAGGAGCTGACCAGTGGCGCACTGGTGGCGGGCCAACCCAACGGTGCCGCGTCCTGGTTCCCCTGCGACGACCATCCGAGCAGCAAGGCGAGCTACCGTATCGCCATCGCCACCGAGAATCCGTACTACGCGGTGGCCAACGGCAAGCTGGAGTCCCGCCGGACCAGGGCGGCCATGACGACCTGGACCTATGAGCAGCCCGAACCCACCTCGACGTACCTCGTCACGCTGCAGATCGGTCCGTACGAGCAGCAGCGTCTTGCCAACAAACCGGTGCCGATGAATGCCGTTCTACCGCAACGGTTGCGGCAGAACTTCGAGCACGACTTCGGGCGCCAGCCCCAGATGATGAAACTGTTCGCCAAGCTGTTCGGCCCGTATCCCTTGTCGAACGGCTACACCGTCGTCGTGACTGACGACGATCTCGAGATTCCCCTTGAAGCACAGGGCATCTCGATCTTCGGCGCCAATCATTGCGACGGATCGCGAAGCGCGGAGAGGCTGATTGCGCACGAGCTTGCCCACCAGTGGTTCGGCAACTCGGTGACCGCACGCCGGTGGCGCGACATCTGGCTGCACGAGGGCTTCGCCTGCTACGCCGAGTGGCTGTGGTCCGAGGACTCTGGCGGCCGCACCGCAGACGAGCATGCCCGCCACTACCACCAACGGCTGCGGAACTCGCCGCAGAATCTGCTGCTGTCCGACCCCGGCCCGCGCGACATGTTCGACGACCGCGTCTATAAGCGCGGCGCCCTCACCCTTCACGCACTTCGGGGCACGATCGGCGATCAGAACTTCTTCAAGCTGCTGAAGGATTGGACGACGCGACACCGGCACGCCACGGCCGTCACCGACGACTTCACCGGGTTGGCCGCCAACTACGCCGACGAATCCCTGCGTCCGCTATGGCAGGCGTGGCTCTACTCGACAGGCGTGCCAGACCTGTGACAGATGGCGCGGCCGTCCCCACCCAAGGGCCCGTCACCCGTAGCAGCGTCGTCCGTGTCGGTGCGGCGACCGTCATCAGCGCACTGTGCGGGTACGCAGTGCTCTACCTCGCCGCCCGCAATCTGGAGCCCGCCGGCTTCTCGGTGTTCGCGGTGTTCTGGGGTGCGTTCGGACTGCTCGCTGGGGCGGCCAACGGTCTGCTGCAGGAGTCCACGCGGGAGGTGCGACAGGCCAGGCAGTCGCACCTACAAGACCGTCCTCCGGACGGCCCGCGGATTCATCCGATGTGGGTGGCCGCGCTGGTCGGCGTCGTGTCCGCGGCCGTCGTCGCGGCGAGTGCACCTCTGTGGTCCGGTCACGTGTTCGTCGACGCACGGTGGCTCAGCGTCGGCCTGCTCAGCGCAGGCATCGCCGGGTTCTGCATGCACGCGACTCTGTTGGGAGTGCTGGCCGGGGTGAACGGCTGGAGCCAGTACGGCTCGCTGATCGTGGGCGACGCGATCGGCCGGGTGGCGGTGGCGACGGCCACGTTTCTGGTCGGCTGGGGGCTGGTCGGCTACCTGTGGGCGACGGTGGCCGGTTCGGTCGCGTGGCTGGTTCTCCTGTCGGCGTCACCGACGACGCGGGCGGCGGCGCGACTCCGCACGCCCGGCACGATGATCACCTTCCTGCGCGGCGCCTCTCACTCGATCGCCGCGGCAGGCGCCAGTGCCGTGCTCATCATGGGTTTTCCCGTGCTGCTGAAGGCGACGTCGGCCGATCTGGGTGCGGCGGGCGGCGTCGTCATCCTCGCGGTGACGCTGACCCGCGCTCCACTGCTGGTGCCATTGACGGCGATGCAGGGCAATCTCATCGCGCACTTCGTCGATCAGCGCGAGCGGCGCCTGCGATCACTGGTGGCGCCGGTGGCGATACTGGCGGTCCTCGGAGGTGCGGCGGTCCTGGTGGCGGGACTGTTGGGACCGTGGCTGTTGCGGACCGCGTTCGGGCCCGACTACCAGGCCGGCGGTGCGCTGTTGGCCTGGTTCACCACCGCGGCGGTGGCAATCGCGCTGCTGACGTTGACCGGTGCCGCGACGGTCGCCGCGGCCATGCACCGGGCGTACGCCACCGGGTGGATCGGCGCGACGCTGGCGTCGATTCTGCTGTTGCTCCTGCCGTGGCCGCTGGAGACCCGCACGGTGGTGGCCCTGCTCTGCGGGCCACTGGTCGGAATCGCCGTGCACGTAGTCGCGCTTGCCAGAATCCCTGCGGCGTGACCGTGTAGTTTTGTCCCATTGACATGCGAGGCAACCGCTACGAAGACGTGTGGATCGTGATCCCCGCCTTCAACGAGGCGACCGTGATCTCCGACGTCGTCGCCGATGTTCTCTCCGTCTTCGACAACGTGGTGTGCGTCGACGACGGCAGCCGCGACGACACCGCCGAACGGGCCTGGCGGTCAGGTGCTCACGTGGTGCGCCACCCCGTCAACCTCGGGCAGGGCGCAGCCATTCAAACCGGCGTCGAATACGCCAGAAGCCGACCAGGCGCGGCCATCTTCGCGACGTTCGACGCCGATGGCCAGCACCGCGTGCAGGACGTCATGCGGATGATCGACCGCCTCACCAAGGAAGACCTCGACATCCTGGTCGGCACGCGGTTCGCCAATGAAGCCCCGGCTGACATGCCGCTGCTGCGGAGGGTGCTGTTTCCGCTGATCGCCAAGCTGAGCCCCGCCAGTCGCAAGCTGAAGCTGACCGATGCCCACAACGGGCTGCGCGTGTTCAACCGTACCGTCGCCGACGGGCTCAACCTCACGATGAACGGCATGGCACACGCCAGCGAGATCATCGCGGTCATCGTCGAGAACGGTTGGCGGGTGGCTGAAGAACCCGTCGAAATCCTCTACACCGACTACTCGATGTCGAAGGGGCAGCCGCTGGTGAACGGCGTCAACATCGTCTTCGACGGGCTGCTCCGAAGGAGAATGCGCCGATGAACTGGATTCAGGTTCTTCTCATCGTGGCGATCCTCACGCTGCTGGTGTACTTGCTGCGGTCACGACGCAGCGCGCAGTCGCGGGCGTGGGTGAAGGTGGGCTACGTCGTGTTCGTCCTCGCCGCCATCTATGCGATCGTGCGGCCGAACGACACGACGGTGGTGGCGAACTGGCTCGGCGTCGACCGCGGAGCCGATCTTCTCGAATATGCGCTGATCGTCGCTTTCCTGTTCACCACGCTCAGCACCTACCTGCGCTTCAAGGATCTCGAGCTCAAATACGCGCAACTGGCGCGGTCGGTCGCGCTCGAAGGCGCTCGCGCGCCCCACCCAAGATAGCGATTTCGGCGCGTTGACTGTTGCTGAGCCTTCGTTTGCGCGCCCAAATCACTGGTCTTGGGCCTGCTCGCGGAAGAACTCGACTGTGCGCACGATGCCGTCGGCGATGAGCACCTTCGGCGCCCAACCGAGGACGTCCTTGGCGCGACTGATGTCGAGGCACGACCGCCTCAGATCACCGAGGCGGGGTGGATGGAGCTCCGGCTCGTCGGGCGCACCGGCTGCGGCGGCGACCGCCGAGTGGAGTTGCCGCGTGGAGGTCTCGATGCCGGTGCCCGTGTTGAAGCGCTGCCCGCTGCCGGCCTCGCCGGCCGCCCTGACGAAGGCGTCGACGACGTCGTCGACGAACACGTAGTCGCGGGTGTCGGACCCGTCGCCGAAGATCTTGGTCGGCTTGCCCGACAGCAACGCCTTGGCGAAGATCGCGACGACGCCTGCCTCACCGTGGGGGTCCTGCCTTGGCCCGTAGACGTTGGCCGGCGCGATGTGGGAGCAGTCGAGGTCGTACAGGTTGCGGAACATGTTGAGGTACACCTCGCCGCACACCTTGCTCGCCGCGTACGGCGACGAGGGGTCGACAGGCACGTCCTCGTTCGTCGGATACACCGGCGGGACACCGTAGATGGACCCACCGGAGCTGGTGTGGACGATCTTGCGCACCCCGGACTTTCTCGCCGCCTCGGCCAGCCGTACCGTGCCGACGACGTTGACGCTGGAGTCGAACTGGGCGTCGGTGACGGAGCGACTCACCGAGATCTGCGCCGCCAGGTGGAAGATCACCTCCGGCCCCGTGTCGGAGACGAGGCCAAGCAGGTCCGCGTCGACGATGTCGGCCTTCGCGAACTCGTAGGTGTCATACCGCTCGGCTCCGACGATGTTGAGGCTGTTCCCCGAGCTGAGGTCGTCAACGCCCACCACGCTGTGCCCATCCGCCAGAAGTCGGTCCACCAGCGTTGATCCGATGAAACCCGCTGCACCCGTGACCAGTGTTCGCACCGGGTCACCATACCGACGCCCGGTGCGGTTCCGTAGGGTCTGCACCAGTGATTCGGCGGGAAGGAGCGCAGCGACCGGGGAATCGTTCTGCGCGGGCGAGACTACTTCGGCGTCCCGGGGACCATTGGGTTGTCTGGGTCGCCGGTTTTCTTATTGCGGTGCAGTTGGCGATTCGCGCGGTCCTGGCGTTTCGGGGCTACTTCTATTGGGACGACCTCATCCTGATCGCCCGCGCAGGGACACACAATCTGCTGTCGCCCGCCTATCTGTTCGACGATCACGACGGTCACGTGATGCCCGCCGCGTTCCTCGTTGCCGGCGGCATTGCCAAACTCGCGCCGTTCAATTGGATCGGTCCGGCCATCAGCCTGGTGGTGCTGCAACTCGTCGCCTCGCTGGCGATGCTCCGCGCGCTCTACGTGATCCTCGGGTGGCGGCCCGTGCTGCTCATCCCCCTGACCTTCGCGCTTTACACCCCGCTGGGGCTGCCCGCGTTCGCCTGGTGGGCGGCGGCCTTGAACGCGCTGCCGATGATCGCCGCCTTGGCATGGGTGTGCGCTGACGCAATCCTGTTGATCCGCACCGGAAATCAGCGCTACGCACTGACCGGGACGGGGGTGTTCTTCATCGGGCTGTCGTTCTTCGAGAAGGCTGCGGTCATCCCGTTCGCGGCTTTTGCAGTCACTGCGCTGCTCGCCTACGTCCGCGGCGATCGGTCCGCGGTGAAGACCGTGTGGCGGGGTGGTCTCCGGCTGTGGATCGCGTCGGGTGCTCTCACGGCCGCCTGGATCGGGCTGTACCTGGTGGTCGTCGACCAGCGGCGCTGGACGCTGGACCTTCCCATGACCGGAGATCTGCTGGTGCGGTCGGTGACACACGGCATCGTCCCCGGTCTGATCGGTGGACCGTGGCAGTGGGAGCGCTGGGCGCCCTCGTCCCCATGGGCCTTGCCGCAGTGGCCGGTGATGGTGGTGGGCTGGCTGGTGTTGGCGGCGGTGATCGCCGTGTCGGTGGCACGCAAGGAACACGCCCGCCTCCTGTGGGTGGCGGCCGCGGGATACCTGGTGGCCTGTCAGCTGCCCATCTATCTCATGCGGTCGTCGCGGTTCACCGCCATCGAACTGGCGCAGACGCTGCGCTACCTGCCCGACCTGGCCGTGATCCTGGCACTTCTGGCGGCCATCGGATTCTGTGCGCCGATCCGGGTCTCGTCGGTCTGGCTGGACGCCTCACGGACGCGGAGCGGAATCGTCGTTGCCAGTGCGGTGCTGTTCGTCATCAGCTGCGCGTACTCGACCGTCACATTCACGACGCGGTGGCTCGACAACCCCACCAGGTCCTACGTCGCCAACGTCCTGACCAGCCTTTCCCAGGCACACGCCACCACCACGGCCCCGCTGCTCGACCAGGAGGTCGATCCCCTGATCCTGCAACGCTTCGCTTGGCCCGACAATCTGTTCAGCCACGTGTTCGCTTCTGTGCGCGATCGACCCGACTTCAGCACCAGCACGACCAATCTGCGCACGTTCGACCGCAAGGGTCATCTGGTCGGCGCGCAGGTGACCTGGGTTCGGCACACCCTCCAGGGGCCGAAGCCACAATGCGGCTATCTCGTCCAACCCGGTGCGCCGGTTCGGATGCCGCTCGATGGACCGATGCTGCCGACGGAGTGGACCGCCGAGATCAACTATCTGGCCAACAGCGACGGCTCGATGACGTTCGCGCTGTCCGACGGCGACGCGACCAAGGTGCCGGTGCATCCTGGACTGAACCGCGTCTTCGTCCGCCTGTCCGGCGCCGGGAACGCCGTGTTGGCGAGCGCAAACACCTCCGCGTTATCGGTGTGCCTGGCCTCGGGTCCCGTCGGGTACGTCGCACCGCCCTAATATCGTAAGCATGACTAACTTACGTGACGAGGGTCTGCAGGTCTTCCGGGAATTGCTACCGGGCGTGCTCCCCGACGGCCCCAACGATCAGGTCGACTTCGGCGCAGACGGCTTCGCCCCCGAACTGATGGACATCGGCGTGGAGAGCGTCTTCGGCAGGCTGTGGACGCGCGAGGGCATCAGCCGCCGGGAGCGCAGCCTCGTCACTCTCGGCATCCTGATCGCGTTGCGCGCCTCCGATGAGCTCGCCGCCCACTTCAAGATCGCCCGCACCAACGGCCTCAGCGACGACGAGTTGGCCGAGGTGATTTATCACGCGAGTGGATACGCCGGTTTCCCCGCGGCAGCCACGGCGCGGAATGTCGCGGCAAGAGCCCTCGCAGGCGAGTGACGTGGAACATCGGGCCGCCTCCGGGAATCGAACCCGGGACCTTCTCATTACGAGTGAGACGCTCTACCGACTGAGCTAAGGCGGCACGCCCGGGGCACTAGTCAGCCGGGCGGGACGAGTCTACGGCAGCCACTGGCGCACGCCCAAAACGACGAACCGTCAGCCGCGCAGCGCCTGCCCGACGGTGGCGACCAGGGCGTCGACCGCGAACTTCGGCTTGACGTTCGCCGCCAACGCCTCCCGACACCCGAGCACCGCCTCGATGCAGCGAAGCAGTCGGTCGGGCGGGACGTGCGCCGCCATCGACGCCACCTTGTCCGCCATGTCCGGATGGTTGGCCTGGAGCCCGCCCGCGCCCGACGACACCAACAGCGCGTCGCGGAAGTACGTCGCCAAGTCGATCAGGGCCCGGTCCAATGCGTCGCGCGACGCCCGCGTCTGACGCGACTTCTGGCGCTTCTCAAGCTCTTTCAGTGCCCCGGCGGCACCGCGCAGCGCACCGGCGGCACCCTTGCCCGTGCCGCCCGCACCGAGGGCAGTCCGCAACTCCTCGGTCTCGGCCTCGTTGCGGTCGCCCGTGAGTGCCCTCGCCTCGTCCTCCGCGGTGGCCACCAACTCCTCGGCAGCGGCGTATGCCCGGGACGGAGTCGCCGCGTCACGGGCCAGCCCCAACGCGCGTTCCCTGCGCCCTCTGGCCTGCCCGTCGACAGCCAACCGACGCGCCCGCCCCACGTGTCCACCGCTGACCGAGGCCGCCCACCTGGCGTCCTTCTCCTCAAGGCCGTCGGTGTCGATGAGCACCTTGGCGATCGCGTCGAGTGGCGGTGTCACCAGCGCCACGTGGCGGCAGCGCGACCGCAGGGTGATCGCGATGTCCTCTGGGTCCACCGAAGGCGCGCACAGAAGGAACACCGTCGACGCCGGCGGCTCCTCAACCACCTTGAGCAGCGCGTTGGCGGCACCTTCGGTGAGGCGGTCCGCGTCCTCGACGACGACGACCTGCCATCGCCCGGTGCCGGGTCGACGCGACGCGATCTGGACGATGTCGCGCATCTCCTTGACGCTGATCGAGAGGCCCTCGGGGATGATCCGCCGCACGTCGGCGTGGGTGCCCGCCATGGTCGTGGTGCAGGCGCGGCACTCCCCGCACCCGGGGACGCCATCCGACGTGCACTGCAGGGCCGCAGCGAAGCACACGGCCGCGATGGAACGACCAGAACCCGGCGGACCCGTGATCAGCCACGCATGGGTCATCCGACCGCCCATGACACCCGCGGCTAACGGGTTGTGAGCCGAATCACCGCGGGCGGCCTGCGCGGCAGCCACCAACTCCGCTTCGACGGCGTCCTGACCCACCACACGCGAGAAAACACCGCTCATCGCGTGCCAACACTAGTGCTCCCCGGCGACACACGGCCCAAGACGTCGACGAACAGGGCCCGTATCGGCGACTGCGGACCGATACGGTTGTCCCATGACCGCGCAGGCAGCACCGATTGGGCGAATCTCCGCATTCGTCCGATGGGTGGCGCGTACGCCGTGGCCGGTCTTCACTCTCGGCATGCTCCAGGCCGACATCATCGGCGCGCTCTTCGTGCTGGGCTTCCTGCGATTCGGGCTTCCGTCCGAGGACCGCATCCAGCTACAGGACCTGCCAGCGTTCAACCTCGCCATCTTCCTGGGTTATCTGTTCATTTCGTTCACCGTGGCCGCGTGGCTGACCCTGCGACTACTGCTCCCGGTGATCCGCTGGCAGCGGCGCGACAGCCTGCTGGGAAGCAGTGACCCGGGCGTCACGGCGCTGGCCCGCGTCCGGGCTTTGAGGATGCCCTGGTACCGGTCCGTGATCAGCGTCTCGAACTGGTGCCTCGGGTCGATCGTCTTCATCGCCGCCAGCTGGCCGGTGGCCAGCCGCTCGGCACCCGTCGTCGCGGTCGCCACCGCCCTGGGCGCGACCGCCACCGCCATCATCGGATACCTGCAGTCCGAGCGAGTACTGCGCCCCGTCGCCGTCGCCGCACTCCGGGGCGGCGTTCCGGAGAACTTCCGCGCGCCAGGTGTGATCCAACGGCAGGTGCTCACCTGGGTACTGTCGACGGGCGTACCCATCCTCGCCATCGTGTTGGCGTTGGTGGCCAGCAAGTTCGAAATCCTGACTGCGCCCGCAGAGCGGCTCACCACCCCGATCCTGTTGCTGGCGATCGCCGCACTGGTCATCGGCTTGGCCGGGACGGTACTGGTGGCGATGTCGATCGCCGACCCACTGCGCCAATTGCGCTGGGCCCTCGGCGAAGTCCAACGCGGCAACTACAACGCCCACATGCAGATCTACGACGCCAGCGAATTGGGGCTGCTGCAAGCCGGATTCAACGACATGGTGCGCGATCTCGCCGAGCGCCAGAGGCTTCGAGACCTGTTCGGCCGCTACGTCGGCGAGGACGTCGCCCGTCGGGCATTGGAGCGCGGCACCGAGTTGGGCGGTCAGGAACGTGACGTCGCGGTGCTGTTCGTCGACCTCGTCGGCTCCACCCAATTGGCTTCGACCAGGCCTGCCGCCGAGGTAGTCAGCCTGCTCAACGAGTTCTTTCGCGTCATCGTCGACAGCGTCAATCGGCACGGTGGCTTCGTCAACAAGTTCCAGGGCGACGCCGCACTCGCCATCTTCGGCGCCCCCATCGAGCACCCCGACGCCTCCGGCGCCGCCCTCGCCGCGTCACGCGAGCTGCACGACGAGCTCCTCGACGTATTGGGGCAGACCGACTTCGGCATCGGAGTGTCTGCGGGCCGGGCGATCGCCGGCCACATCGGCGCCCAGGCGCGCTTCGAGTACACCGTCATCGGCGATCCGGTCAACGAGGCGGCCCGGCTCACCGAGCTGGCCAAGCTCGAGGAGGGCCACGTGCTGGCGTCGGCGATCGCGGTCAGCGGTGCCCTCGACGCTGAGGCGCTGTGCTGGGACGTCGGCGAGATCGTCGAGCTTCGTGGCCGCAGCGCACCGACTCAGTTGGCACGGCCGCTGAATCTCGCTGTGACCAGCAGTATCCCGAGCCGGGTCGAGCCCGTGGAATCCTAGAGGCCTAGCGTCCTAGCCCTTCTTGGCAGCGGCCTTCTTCGCCGGAGCCTTCTTGGCGGGTGACTTCTTGGCGGCCTTCTTCACGGGCGCCTTCTTCTTCACCGGGCCCCGCGCGCGACGGTCGGCCAGCAGCTCCGAGGCCCGCCCATCGGTGATCGACATGACGTCGTCGCCCTTGCGCAGGCTCGCGTTGGTCTCCCCGTCCGTCACGTACGGACCGAAGCGGCCGTCCTTGATCACCATCGGCTTCTCCGACACCGGGTCGTTGCCCAGCTCGCGCAGGGGCGGCGTCGCGGCGCCCTGCCTGCCGCGCCGCTTCGGCTCGGAGTAGATCTTCAGGGCCTCGTCGAGGGTGATGGTGAACATCTGATCCTCGTTGGCCAGCGATCGAGAATCGGTGCCGCGCTTCAGGTACGGCCCGTAGCGGCCGTTCTGCGCGGTGATCTCCTCGTTGTTCGTGGGGTCGGTGCCGACGACGCGGGGCAACGACAGCAGCTTCAACGCATCGTCGAGTGTCACCGTCTCCAGGTCCATGGACTGCAGCAGCGAACCCGTGCGCGGCTTGGGACCGGTCGGCGGCTTCTTGCCCTTCTTCGCGGGTGCGCCATCCTCCGGATCCTCTGGTGGGGCCGGCAGCACCTCGGTGACGTAGGGACCGTACCGGCCGTCCTTTGCAACGATCTCGTGTCCGGACACCGGGTCGACGCCGAGCGAACGGCCCTCCTGCGGTGTGGAGAACAGCTTCTCGGCGAGTTCTAGAGTCAGTTCATCGGGGGTCAACTCGTCCTTGAGGTTGGCCCGCTGTGGCTTGAGCTCTCCGGCCCCGGCGTCCTCATCCGCCACCATCCGCTCGAGGTAGGGACCGTTGCGGCCGACCCGAACGTTGATCATCCGCCCTTGATCGTCTTCGAACATCTTGATGGAGTTGACTTCTCGGGCGTCGATCTCCTCGAGGTTGCCGCCGACCAGCTTCTTGAGCCCACCGGACCTGGCGATCGATCCCTCCGCGCCGTGCTCGCCGCCAAAGTAGAAGTTGTTGAGCCAGTTGGTTCTTCGCTCGTTGCCCGAGGCGATCTCGTCGAGTTCGTCCTCCATGGCCGCCGTGAAGTCGTAGTCGACGAGACGACCGAAGTGCTGTTCCAGCAACCCGATCACGGCGAACGCCACCCACGACGGAACAAGCGCGCTGCCCTTCTTGTGGACGTAGCCGCGGTCCTGGATGGTCTTGATGATCGACGAGTACGTCGATGGCCGACCGATGCCGAGCTCTTCGAGCGACTTGATCAACGACGCTTCCGTGAAGCGCGCAGGCGGACTGGTCGTATGTCCGTCCGCAGTCAGATCGGTGGCGTCGACCCGCTGGCCCTGCGTCAGGTTGGGCAGCCGGCTCTCGGCGTCGTCGGCCTCGCCGCCCGCCTGTTCGTCGAGGCTCTCGACGTACGCCTTCAGGAAGCCCGCAAAGGTGATCGTGCGGCCGCTGGAACTGAAGACGACCTGCTCGCCGGACGTAGCGGTCCCCGCGATCCGCAGCGACAGCGTCGTCCCGCGGGCGTCGGCCATCTGCGAGGCCACCGTGCGCTGCCAGATCAGCTCGTAGAGCCGGAATTCGTCGTTGTCCAGCGCCGAGTGCAGCTGACCGGGCGTCTGGAAGACGTCGCCCGACGGCCTGATGGCCTCGTGGGCCTCCTGCGCGTTCTTTACCTTGCGGGTGTACTGGCGGGCCGTCGGATGGACGTATTCCTCGCCATAGAGCTGCCTGGCCTGATTGCGGGCCGCATTGATCGCCGTCTCGGACAGCGTCGTCGAGTCGGTACGCATGTAGGTGATGTAGCCGTTCTCGTACAGCCGCTGGGCGATGCTCATGCATCGTTCCGAGGAGAACCGAAGCTTGCGCCCGGCCTCCTGCTGCAACGTCGAGGTCATGAAGGGCGGGTATGGCCGACGGGTATAGGGCTTTTGCTCGACCGACGCAACGCTGAGCTGGGCTCCCCGCAGCCCACCTGCCAGCGCCGATGCTGCGCTCTCGGTGAGAACCAGCACCTCGTCTGGCTTGCGAAGCCCGCCGAGCGAGTCGAAGTCGCGGCCGCTGGCCACGCGCTTGCCGTCGACGGTGTTCAGCTTGGCCATGAACCTCGGCGGTGCGGCTTGCGCGTCCGAGACGCTGGCGTCGAGTTCCGCGGTGACGTCCCAGTAGCCGGCGGTGCGGAACGCCATCCGTTCGCGCTCCCGCTGCACGATGATCCGGGTCGCCACCGACTGGACGCGGCCCGCCGACAACTTCGGCGCCACCTTCTTCCACAGCACCGGACTGACCTCGTAGCCGTACAACCGGTCGAGGATGCGGCGGGTCTCCTGGGCGTCGACCAGGTCGATGTCGAGGTCGCGGGGGTCGTTGGCGGCGGCCTGGATGGCCGATTCGGTGATTTCGTGGAAGACCATCCGCTTGACGGGGATGCGCGGCTTGAGCGTTTCGAGCAGGTGCCAGGCGATCGCCTCACCCTCGCGGTCACCGTCCGTCGCCAGATAGAGCTCGTCGACGTCCTTGAGCAGGCTTTTAAGCTCGCTGACCGTGCTCTTCTTCTCAGGGCTGATGATGTAGAGCGGTTCGAAGTCGGCGTCGACGTTGACCCCGAGACGGGCCCACGGTTCCGATTTGTACTTTGCGGGCACGTCGGCCGCAGCACGCGGGAGGTCACGGATGTGGCCGCGCGACGATTCCACGATGTAGCTGGATCCGAGGTATCCGGCGATTTTGCGCGCCTTTGTGGGCGACTCGACTATGACGAGTCGCCGAATCCTGCCGTTGCCGCTGCCACTGTCCTGGTCAGCCAACTGTGTCTACGCTCCACTTCTATGCTGCCGGTGAACGCGGAACCACTGAATCAGCAGCCCCACCAGCCCACGGCAACTGACAATTTCGCACCCCGGGCGAGCCTACGCAAACTGGCTTCCCTCCCGAGAAGCATCACGCACGTGGCCAATGGTGGAACGCATCGGTATGGCCAGGTGGTTCCCCCACGTTCTCTACCAGGCGCGATAGGCGTCTGCGCCCGCTAATCCGGAGCGCCGGGTGTGACCCGCGAGTGCCAATCAACGTCGGCGCGATTCCTACCCGCATCATCGCCGATGCCAGTGCGGAATGCGTATCCGGCGCATGCGGATCGAGTCCCAGTAGATAGCGGTCGGCCTCCGGCGTCCCGGCGGCCAGCGTCCAGGCCCGCAACTCGCGCGGGCCGGGCAACCACTGTGGAGGCACCGTCTTGACGGCACCGCGCGTCCAGTTCGCCGCGATGGTCGCCAGCAGTGGGTCCGGCGCCGTGCGGACCAGCGGACTGTTCTCGTCCGTGCGTCCGATCTCGGGCACCAGGCCGGCCTCGGCGATCATCTCGGCCAGCGACTCGGCACGCCACAGTTGATCGACCACCACCGACAGCCGCGCGGCCCGGTGGTCACCCTGCCCGACGAACACCACCTGTCCCGGCGCAGCCAGGATCCCGGTGAGGTCGGCGACCGCAGGCGGCACCGCCTCCGCCGAGAAGAAGGACAGCTGGCTCACGAACCGACCCTAGGCCAGCGGGGCAGCCCCGCTGCGGCACCGTGCCGGTTGGGCGGCCGACCTGTTACCGCTCGAGGGCGGATAGTCGATCATGTACGGGGTCGACGCGACGGGAGCGGCCCACGAATTCGGGGGGACGGAACGTGACTGAGGGGGCATCTGACTTCGGTCGCGAGTTGCTCGCCTGCGCCGTCGACGGCACCAGGCCCGACGAGCACCCGCTGCGCCACGTGGCCGACCTCGCTCCCCGCCGCGCCCGCCCGCAGCCGTGGCCGCGATGGGCAGATCCAGACGTCGTCCTGGCCTTCACCGACCGTGGCATCACCGAACCGTGGACCCATCAGGTAGCGGCGGCCGACCTCGCCCACTCCGGTCGCCACGTGGTGCTCAGTACGGGCACGGCGTCGGGCAAGTCGCTGGCCTATCAACTGCCGATATTGACGGCGCTCGCAGCGGATCCGCGGGCACGGACGCTGTACCTCGCGCCGACCAAGGCCCTCGGACACGATCAACTGCGCGCCGCCCAGTCGTTGACCAGCGCGGTGCCCAGCCTGGTCCACGTGGGGCCCAGCTCGTACGACGGTGACAGCAGTCAGGACGCCCGCCGCTTCGCCCGCGAGAACTCGCGGTGGATCTTCTCCAACCCGGACATGATCCATCTGTCCCTGCTGCGCAATCACGCCCGCTGGGCGGTTTTCCTGCGTCACCTGCAATTCGTCGTGGTAGACGAATGTCATTACTACCGAGGGATATTCGGATCCAACGTGGCGATGGTGCTGCGACGACTGGTGCGACTGTGCGAACGGTACTCGGCGAGTGGCGGCGAGGGGCCCACGGTGATCTTCGCGAGTGCGACGACGTCGTCGCCGGCGGCCACCGCGTCGGAACTGTTGGGCCACACCGTCGCCGAGGTCACCGACGACGGCTCACCCCAGGGCGGGAGGACGGTGGCGCTCTGGGAGCCAGCCCTGCGTGACGACATCACCGGCGAGAACGGCGCCCCGGTTCGGCGCTCCGCAGGATCCGAGGCGGGGCGGGTGATGGCCGACCTCATCGCCGAAGGTGCGCGTACGTTGACCTTTGTCCGGTCCCGACGCGGGGCCGAGCTGACCGCGCTCGGCGCGCGTGCCCGGCTGGAGGAGGTCGCGCCCGACCTCGCGGGACTGGTGGCGTCCTACCGCGCCGGTTACCTCGCCGAGGACCGGCGAGCGCTCGAGCGCGCCCTGACCGACGGCGAATTGCGCGGCCTCGCCACCACCAATGCGCTCGAACTCGGGGTCGACATCGCCGGTCTCGACGCGGTGGTGCTGGCCGGCTTCCCCGGCACCGTCACCTCATTTTGGCAGCAGGCGGGGCGGGCCGGACGCCGCGGCCAGAGCGCCCTGATCGTGCTGATCGCGCGAGACGATCCGTTGGACACCTTCCTGGTGCATCACCCCGCCGCATTGCTCGACAGGCCCATCGAACGCGTCGTGATCGATCCCAAGAACCCCTATGTCCTTGGGCCACAGCTGCTTTGCGCTGCTACCGAACTCCCCCTGACCGAGGCCGAGGTACGCACGTGGGACGCAGAGGCAGTGGCCGATTCGCTCGTCGACGACGGCCTGCTGAGACGACGACCCGCCGGATACTTTCCCGCACCGGGGTTGGATCCTCATCCGGCCGTCGACATCCGAGGCTCCTCCGGCGGGCAGATCGCGATCGTCGAGACCGGAACGGGCCGAATGCTCGGCAGCACGAGCGCGGGTCAGGCACCGTCATCGATCCATCCCGGCGCGGTCTACCTGCACCAGGGTGAGAGCTACGTCGTCGACTCGCTCGACTTCGAGGACGGCATCGCCTTCGTGCGTGCCGACGATCCCGGCTATTCGACGTCTGCCAGGGAACTCACGGACGTCGCCGTGACCGGTCGTGGTGAGCGGCGCACCGTGGGGCCCGTCACCATAGGACTGGTGCCGGTGGCGGTGAGCCACAAGGTAATCGGCTTTCTGCGACGACGGCTGAGCGGCGAGGTCATCGACTTCGTCGACCTCGACATGCCCACCCAGTCTCTCGAGACCATGGCCGTCATGTGCACGATCGATCCGGAAGCCCTGCAGCGCAGCGGTATCGCCGATACGCGCGTACCCGGTTCGCTACACGCAGCGGAGCACGCGGCCATCGGCCTGCTTCCGCTGGTGGCGAGCTGCGACCGCGGCGACATCGGCGGTGTCTCGATGGCGGTGGGCCCGGAGACGGGGACGCCGACGATCTTCGTCTACGACGGCCACCCCGGTGGCGCGGGCTTCGCCGACCGCGGATATCGACAGATCACCACCTGGTGGGGCGCGACGGCCTCGGCGATCGAAGCGTGCGAATGCCCATGGGGTTGCCCGTCGTGCGTGCAATCACCCAAGTGCGGAAACGGAAACGATCCGCTCGACAAGGTCGGTGCCGTCGCGGTGCTCCAACTGGTGCTCGACGAGTTGGCGGGTCAGAGCGAATGAGCCGGCCCGTGGCGACGGCCAACCCCTCGATGGACGTCTGCCACGGCTCGGCAATGGACACCAGTGAATGCGGGCCAGAGCGTGAACTCCGGCGAGCAACGGTCGGACGACGCGATCCGTTCTCAGTCCCGGTCACCCGGGCGCGAACTCAAAAATACCTTTTGGCCAGGGATGGCGCCAGGGTCGTTCGTGCCCCGGACACCCGCCGTTCACCTGTGTGATGGCTGGCAACATGGCCGCCGACCACGAATTCCGTTGCCGACTGCGGCTAATGCCGCACAACACCCGCCGGTAAGATGCGGCCATGACGCACGAATGGCTCCTGGTGGAGACGCTCGGTGCCGAACCGGCTGTCGTCGCACAGGGGCAACACACCAAGAACCTGGTGCCCATCAGCGCGTTCCTTCGTCGGAACCCGAATCTGATGGCCATTCAGACGGCCATCAACGAGACGGTCCACGCAGGCAAGCCGTTGAGCAGTCTGACTCCCAAGAGCGACCGGGTGATTCGCACCGAGGTGGTGCAGATGTCCGACGGCCGCATCCACGGCGTCCACGTCTGGGTCGGCCCGCCGGACGAGGGGCCGCCGGACAGGGTGCTGCCCGGCCCGTTGAAGTGGGATCTGACCAATGGGATCGCCACGGACACGCCGGAGTCACTGATGAACAGCGGCCTCGATCCCACGACCGAGGCCACGCAGGGGCGCGCGTTCGCCGAAGATCTGCCGTCGCGGAATCTGAATCCGAGCGAGGCGCGGGTGCTTGCGGTGGCGATCAAGCCGGAGGCAGGCCGAACGTTCTGCAGCACGTGGGACATCAACGATTACAAGGGCAAGCCGATCACGGTCGGGTTCGCGGCCCGCGTTCTTCAGGAAGCCGACGACACCGGGCATGACAGGTTGATCTGTCGAGCGATGAATTGGCGCGGAATGCGTGACGCATCCGCAGAGTCCCGCAACGACCTCGGCCAACGAATCCTCGACGGCTTGGCTCAGCCCGGAATCCACCGGGCGCTCGTCGATCTGAAGACGTGGAAGCTGCTGAAGTGGCTCGACGAGCCGTGTCCGTTCTACGACTGGCACGCCAGAGAGGACGGCACGTCCATCGTCCATCCCGACGACGAGATTCACATCGCCTCGATGGCCACGGACTTCGCTTCCGGCGCAGCGTCACGGGTGCTCCGACTCCGGGCCCTCGACGGCGGTTGGACTCCCATTCACGTGACGGCACACCGCGTCGAGATCGACGACGACACCTACGCAGGTCTGCTGTCCCTGCGGTTGCCGACCGAAGACGACGGTAATCCCCCGGCGCGCAAGATCACTCGCCGAGCCAAGGCTCGCGCAGGGAAGGCCGCGCGACCCTAAGTCAGACCGGTCCGGCGCGGGCGCTCGCTCGGGCCGCATGGACTCCCCACCGCCCGAGGTTCACGGGCACCTCGACCGACACGACGACGTCGAGATCGTCGACCGCGCAGCTGGCCATCGTCGCCGACATCACGGCGATCAGCGAAGCCGCCGACGTGCACGCCATCGCGGGACCCGCCGCCAGGTTCCCCGCTGCCGAGAGCGCGGCCAGATCGGCGACCGCCTGCGCTCGATGCCTGGCGATCACCGCTGAGCCGACCACTGCCCCACCCGCGGTCAGCGCCATCAGCACCGCCATGATCGCGACCGCGACCACGCTCGCCGAGCCGTGTTCAGAGTCCAGGTTCCACCAATGCCACCGACTCGGCCGCAATGGTGAAGCCCGGCAACAGGTTCGATCGAGAGCTGACCCTTGCGACGACGTACCCGCCGTCGCGGCGCAGCACCAGGTCCGCACCCGGGGGCCCACCCTTGCGCACCGCGTCCGAGGCAGCGCCCTCGTCACCTCGAGCCGCCAAGCGCGCGGCTTCACGCGACGAGTCGACGCACCGCACCTGCGTTCCAACCGCAGCGAGCCCACCCACGCACAGCACCAACACGACGGCCAACGCGGCAACGGCGAACGCCGCCTCCACCGTGACACCACCGGCGTCTCCGCCGCTCCTGCCCGCCGCACCTAGACGTTCGTGTTCAACGCCCGCGTGATGATGTTGGTCAGCGCACTGACGATCGAATCGCCGGTGACCACCGTGTACAGGATCGCCCCGAAGGCCGCCGCAGCGACGGTACCGATGGCATATTCGACGGTGGACATTCCGGACTCGTCCACCGCCAGCAAGATCATCCGCGCCTGTACTCGTCGAAACACATTGTCGTTCAACATTTTCGATCCCCATTCTCCCTCCCACGACTCGCAGTACCTCCGCGAGTCACGTACTCACCAAGCCCCCGACTGCCACACGTCGCCAGCCAGGCCGACCACCACCGGGACGATCCCCAGACACACGAACGCAGGCAGATAACACACCCCGAGCGGACCGGCGATGAGGACCGAGGCCCGCTCGGCCGCCGCTCGCGCGGAGTCGGCGACATCCAGCCGAGACTGGTCGGCGAGTTCGGAGACTGCCTGCGCCAGCGCGGTTCCCGAGGACGCAGATCGCCGCGCGAGCCGGCAGAGCGCCTCTACGTGGTCGCCTCCCGTCACGCCTGGACTCGGCCAGGCCAATGCGGGATCGGCGCCAAGAGCCAGCAGGTCCGCAGCCCGCCCGAGGACGTCGGCCACCGCCTTCGGCGCGAACGGCGCCGTCGCCCTCGCCGCGCCTGCCACGGGCATGCCGGACGACAGACACGCCGCGAACACGTCCAGGCTCGATGCCACGGCCATCGGATCATCGGCTCGCGCGAGCACCCGGACCGGGGACACCACCCCGGGGCGATCGCACGCCATGGTCCGCGGACGACCACCGCTGAGGAGTATCGCGATCGCCAAGAGGACCGCCGCGAAGCTCATCTGAGTACCCGCTCCGTGATGCGATCGGACCACCACAGGCCGGCGCATGCGAGTGTCACTCCAACCAGCAGCAGCCATCCGCCGATTCCGCCGGAGAGGAGGAAGCGCAAGGGCTCCGCGCCGATGAGGTGACCGAGCCCGACGCCGAGAAACGGCAATCCAGCCAGTATCGCGGCCGTGGCCCGTGCACCAGCCATGCCTGCGGCGACGCTGGAGGCGAAGCGCTCGTGCGCGATGATGTCACGTTGCGCCGCCCCGACGAGCGCAACGATCGCCAAGCCCTGCGCCTGAGCCAACTGCCAACTTCCGGACAGTCGCTCCCAATAGCCTGGAACCGTGGAATGCATTGCTGCCGAATGCAATCCGGCGGGTACGTCGGCGCCCATCCGGGCCCGTGCCGCAACCGCACGCAGCGAATCCGCCACGAAGCCGTCGACCTCTGCGGCGGCGGATTCGAAGGCCACGACGGGGTGCGCCCCCACCCGCAACTCCCCCATCAGTACGGTCAACGCCCCCTGAAGTGCCACCGACTCCTCGGCGCGGGCGATCCTCGAGCGGGAATTGCGGCGACGCACCGCAATCGTCACCGCGACCACTACGACGGCCGCCGTTGCGGTCACCGGGGCGAACACCGCGATCGAGACCACTCCCACTAGCGACGCCGCGAGCACGGCGGTCCGTCGCGTCTGATGTGACGTTCGATGCACGCCGAACCGGTGCCGCGACCGGGCGGGAGCCACGATCAGCGCCAGAGCCAGAGCCAACGCCGCGATGGTCATGCCCGTCGCCGCGCCATGATCAGGTCCGTCAATCGCTCCATGCCACGGTCGAATCCGCGGTCCGCATGCCAGGCGCTTACCGCTGACACCAGGCCGTCGTCACCCCGGCGCAGCACCGCCACCTCCTCCAGACGCCGCCCACCTGCACCGTCGCGGCCGACGTGCAACACGACACGGACAGCCGCGGCGAGCTGGCTGTGCAACGCCGAGCGCCCCAGCCCACCGACGGCAGCGAGGGCCTCGAGTCGCGCGGGCACCTCGGCCGGGCTGTTGGCATGGACCGTGCCGGCGCCACCGTCGTGGCCGGTGTTCAGTGCCCCAAGCAGATCGACGACTTCGCCGCCACGCACCTCACCGACCACGATCCGGTCGGGACGCATCCGCAAGGCTTGCCGGACCAGGTCGCGCACCGTCACCTCGCCGACGCCCTCGACGTTGGCGTATCGGGCGACCAGGTTGACCAGGTGCGGATGGACGGGAGCAAGTTCGGGGGCGTCCTCCACGCAGACGATCCGCTCGTCGGCTGCGACAGCACCCAACATCGCCGACAACAAGGTGGTCTTGCCCGCGCCCGTCCCGCCCGAGACGAGGAAGGCCAGCCGGGCCGCAATCACGTCGCCCACCACGGGAACCGCCTCCGAGGCGATCGCGCCCACACGGACGAGAGCCGCCAGATCCTGCGTGGCGGGCCGCAACACACGCAACGACAGACAGGTGCCCGCCGACGCGATCGGGGGAAGGACGGCGTGGAGTCGCACGGTGAAGCTACCCGCGCCCACACCGGCCAGCTTGCCGTCGACCCACGGCTGCGCCTCGTCCAGCCGACGCCCTGCGGCCAACGCCAGGCGCTGAGCCAACCTGCGTACCGCCGTCTCGTCATCGAAGCGGACGTCGGTACGGCGCAGGCCACTGCCGTCGTCGACCCAGACCGAATCGGGTGCTGACACCAGAACGTCCGTGGTGCCCTCGGCGCATAGCAGAGGTTCGAGGATTCCGGCACCGGTCAGCTCGGTTTGTAGCAGTCGGAGGTTGTTGAGGACCTCGATACCACCGAGCACGCCAGAGGACTCCGCGCGGATCGCCTCGGCGACCACATTCGGTCGCAGCGGGCCCGACTCCGCTGCCAACCGCTCCCTGACCCGCTCGATCAGTGACGTACTCATGCGGCGAGCTCGTCGGTGGTGCCCGGTTGCCGATGCAGCACCTCGAGTACGCGGCGGGCACCCGACATCAAGGGCGAGCGACTTCGCGGTCTCATTCCGTCATTGTCGAGATCGGCCGCCAGGCCCGGCTGCGGCCGCATCGCTGCAAGCAGGGGAAGCCCGGTGATGCGCGCGACGTCCGTTGAGCGCAACCCGCCCGGGGCAGGACCTCTCACGACGAGGCCGACATTCGGGTTGATCTCGGCCAGCCACTGCCCGATGGATGCCGAGGCGGCGCATGACCTCGTGTCGGCGGGCACGACCAGAACGACGAGATCCGCCGCGTCGAGGGCGGTGCCGACTGCAGAGGTGGCACGACGCGGTAGATCGCAGATGACCGTGGCGCTTCCGCGGCAGGCACCGTCGATGACCGCAGCGAGGGCGCCGGCATCTATCTCGTGACCGGTCTGACCCGACGACAACACGGCGACGCCGTGGCGGGAGGGGAGCGCCGCGGCCAGTGCTGAATGAGTGATCCGCCCGCCGCCAAGCGCGAGGTCCGGCCAGCGTAGTCCGGGATCTCGCTCACTGCCCACGGTCAGGTCGATGCCGCCACTCCAAGGGTCGACGTCGACCAGCACTGCGCGGGGCGCCGCATGGGCGAGCGCCGTCGCGAAGACCGTGGCGCCTGCGCCGCCGCATCCTCCGATGACCGCCAACACGGCCCCACGGCGACCGGCGTCTCCGCCCGCCTCGGCTGCTTCGGACAGTTCCGAGACCAGTTCCGCGTCATCGGCGGGAAGGCGCAGGACACGTTGCGCACCAACTGAAATTGCGATCTTCCAGTGCTCGGCCATGGGTTCGACGTCTCCGATGACCAGAACGCGGTCGCGGCGAGGCAAGCCCAGTTCGGCGCACCGGCGGGCGCCGGCGACATCGAGGACGACCGCCGACGCTGCAGCCCACACCTTGCGGCTTGACGGCTCGCCGGCGTGCACCACCCGCACCCCTGCCGCTGCGGCGATGCGGTCGACTTCGGGACGCAGCGTCGGATCGACGACGAGCGAGAGGATGCCGTTGTTCGTGCCCATGCCACCACTCTGGGGGCGCGGTCCGACGGCCCGCCATGCCCCACAGCTGGATTGTGGATGAAGTCGCGGCTGTGGACAACGCCGCCGAGAGACGCAGACCTCGCAAACTTATACCGAAGGTATTAGCCGTCGTAGAGGCGAATTACTGATCTTGTCGCAAAAAAGGGACGACCCCCGCCAGGGGGGAGGAGGCGGAGGTCGTCGTGTATCAGCCCCGGGGGGTCGGGCTGATGCACACCCGGCATAAGCCGAGTGATGCTAAGTATACACACGCCAATGCGGCGCAGCGCAAGTCATCGGAACCCTAATGATATTCCTCGAAATCGCATTGTGACCTGGAAAGTTACCGCGGGAGACAGGTGGCGCACCCTGCCACTTTGCGAAGTTCGGCGACTCGACCGACACGCCCGCCGCATATGCTGGAATCCGTGACCGCTTCAGGCGCCGCCTCGGCGGACGCGACCGCTCCGCGATCGACACCCGCAGTCGACCAACCAGTGCGTACCGCCGCGTTCTTTGATCTTGACAAAACTGTCATCGCCAAGTCGAGCACGCTCGCTTTTAGCAAACCCTTCTTCGAACAGGGTCTCATCAACCGCAGAGCGGTGCTGAAGTCCACCTACGCGCAGTTCCTCTTCCTCATGTCGGGCGCCGACCACGAACAGATGGATCGCATGCGCTCATACCTCACCACCATGTGCACGGGATGGAACGTCGAGCAGGTGAAGTCGATCGTCGACGAGACGATGCACGACATCGTCGACCCGTTGGTCTTCGCCGAGGCCGCCAATCTCATCGCCGACCACAAGCTGTGCGGCCGCGACGTCGTCGTGGTCTCCGCATCCGGCGAGGAGATCGTCGCCCCGATCGCCCGCGCGCTGGGCGCAACCCATGCGATGGCCACACGAATGGTCGTCGATGACGGCAAGTACACCGGCGAGGTGGCGTTCTACTGCTACGGAGAGGGCAAGGTCGAGGCGATTCAGGAACTCGCCGCCCGCGAGGGCTACGCCCTGGATCATTGTTACGCGTATTCCGACTCGATCACCGACCTGCCGATGCTCGAGTCGGTCGGGCACCCGACCGTGGTCAACCCCGACCGGGCGCTGCGCAAGGAGGCGGCGGGACGCGACTGGCCCGTGCTGACCTTCTCCAGACCGGTGTCGCTGCGCGACCGCATCAGCGCTCCGTCGAGCGCCGCCGTCGCGACGTCGGTCGCCGTCGGTGTCAGCGCACTTGCCGCCGGCGCGTTGAGCTACTCGTTGCTGCGCCGGTTCCTGTTCTGAGGGCGCGAAGCCTTCGTCGACCAGCCGTTGCTGACACCTTCGAATAACGATCAGGCGACTCGTCGGAATTGGCCCTTGATGTGACCGCGGTCACGGAGTACAAAGGAGTCACGGAAGCCGAGCGAGGCCAAGGTCGAATCAGAAGAGAAGGTTCGCCCTCCCAAGTCAGGCATCCCAGCACGGAACCTGCGAACCCACGCGGAGCATAAGCCGCGATAATGGCAAAAGTGTTGCGGGCCTGCGCAATTGCGAATAGCGGACGCCAAGCACCGACCCCTTGGGTGGGGTCAGCAGTCGTAGCGCATTGCAAGGACGCCGAGGCCACCCACGCAACCCACCAAGCACGCTTGGTAACCGGAGTTCCGTGCTAGCGGGCGACGATCCGAATCATTCGGGACGTCGCCCGCTTCG
The DNA here is from genome assembly GCF_006439015.1 of Mycolicibacterium hodleri. Lineage (GTDB taxonomy): Bacteria > Actinomycetota > Actinomycetes > Mycobacteriales > Mycobacteriaceae > Mycobacterium > Mycobacterium hodleri_A. Next base: position 131,207 of record NZ_RCZG01000013.1, read on the forward strand.
TTTTGCTGATCGTCATCGTTGCGACGCCTCGGCGATGGCGATCGCCTCCCTCGCGCCGGCCTTCAAAGCGCGACTGCTATTGACGAGCCACGCCGCGAGTCCCTCTCGTGTCCCCGCCTCGAATCCGCGTGCTGCCGCGCGATAGTCACCGGGTTTCTGCATCCAGAACTGCTCCGGAACGCCGAGACCGTGCGTGTCCAGCCCGCTGGCGATGGTGGCCAACCGAGATACCCCGCGGGCTACCACACCATCCGCGACGCCGAAGGGTTCGAGCACGAGCAGCTCGCCGTGGACCACCGCGGCCAACACCGGCGCCGGCACGCGCGTCCCCGTCACGACGTCGGCGAGCATTTCGAGGCGGCGCCCGACACCCGGATCCGGGCGCGGCCGACCCAGTCGGTCGTCGTCGGTCAGGTCCACCGCGGCCAGGGCGTGAAGCCGGGCGATCGCCTGAAGCGGTGCCCGCTGCCAGACCCCGATCAACGACGTCGCTCCACCTTCGAGCGCCTCGGCGACGCGAAGTGCTCCTGCGAGTACCGGGTCTGGATCGGCGTCCGGAGTGAGAACCAGCGACCCGCCGTCCAACACCGACGACGCACGGGCGGCGCGCATTGCCGACTCGGCCGCCGTGGCAGGCCACCCCCGTCGGTTGGCCTTGTGCCGATGAGCCAGCGCCAGCGCCTCGCGGGCCTCTTCACCGGCCTCTGCCACGCCTGGCAATTCCGCCAGTGGGGCGAGGGGATCGGGTGCGGCCACGAGGACACGCTAGTGCCTCGTCACGGTGATTCCTCGCGGGGTGCGTCGACCGTTGGACCCGGTCATCCGCACGTTCGTCGCGCAACGGGCCCCGTCTGCAGCCATCGGTGTGAGTCAAGCCCATCGGTCGCCACTCTGGTGACTACGCTCACATCCATGCCCCAGATCGACACCGAGGTTCTGTCCTCCTATCCGCCCCCCGCCGCCTTCGCCGACGCTGCGAACGCCACGTCTGACCTGTATGACGAGGCAGAGAAGGACCGGCTGGCGTTCTGGGGCGCGCAGGCAGAACGGCTGTCGTGGGAGACGCCGTTCACCGACGTTCTGGACTGGTCGGACGCGCCCTTCGCCAAGTGGTTCGTCGGCGGGCGTCTCAACGTGGCCTACAACTGCGTCGACCGACACGTCGAGGCGGGCCACGGTGATCGCGTCGCCATCCACTGGGTCGGCGAACCGGTCGATGACGAGCGCACCATCACCTATGCGCAGCTGAAGGACGAGGTGTGCAAGGCCGCCAACGCCCTGACCGAGCTGGGCCTGGTCGCCGGGGACCGCGTCGCCATCTACATGCCGATGGTGCCCGAGGCGATCGTGGCGATGCTGGCGTGCGCCCGACTCGGCGCCATGCATTCGGTGGTCTTCGCCGGCTACTCGGCTTCGGCACTGAGGGCCCGCATCGAGGACGCCGAGGCCAAGCTGGTCATCACCACCGACGGGCAATTCCGGCGGGGTAAGGCGGTTTCGTTGAAGGAGGCGGTCGACGACGCCGTACGAGAGTCCGGCTCCGAACGAGAAAGCACCGTCGAGCACGTTCTGGTGGTCCGTCGCACCGGGATCGACGTCGAGTGGACCGAGGGTCGCGACCTTTGGTGGCACGACATCGTCGACCCGGCATCGACCGACCACACCCCGGAGGCGTTCGACGCCGAGCACCCGCTGTTCCTGCTCTACACGTCGGGAACGACGGGCAAGCCGAAGGGCATCCTGCACACGTCGGGCGGCTACCTGACCCAGAGCAGCTACACCCACTTCAACGTCTTCGACGTCAAACCGGAGTCCGACGTGTACTGGTGCACCGCCGACATCGGCTGGATCACCGGACACACCTACATCGTGTACGGACCGCTGTCCAACGGCGTCACGCAGGTCGTCTACGAGGGCACACCGGCGTCGCCCGACGAACACCGCCACTTCCAGGTGATCGAGAAGTATGGCGTCACCATCTATTACACGGCGCCGACGCTGGTCCGCACCTTCATGAAGTGGGGCAGGCAGCTGCCTGCGGAACACGATCTGTCCAGTCTGCGGCTCCTCGGGTCGGTGGGTGAGCCGATCAACCCGGAGGCGTGGCGCTGGTACCGCATGGCATTCGGGTCGGATGAAACGCCGATCGTCGACACGTGGTGGCAGACCGAGACGGGGTCGGCGATGATCTCGCCGCTGCCCGGGGTGACGACGTGCAAGCCGGGTTCGGCCATGCGGCCACTGCCGGGGATCTCCGCAAAGATCGTCGACGACGACGGCAACCAGCTCGAGCCGGGCACCGACCACGGCGAACAGGCCAACGGCTACCTGGTCCTGGACAAGCCCTGGCCGTCGATGTTGCGCGGCATCTGGGGTGACCCCGATCGCTTCAAGGAAACCTACTGGTCACGGTTCGCTGAGCAGGGCTGGTACTTCGCCGGTGACGGCGCCCGGTACGGCAAGGACGGCGAGATCTGGGTCCTCGGCCGCATCGATGACGTCATGAACATCTCCGGGCACCGCATCTCCACGGCCGAAGTGGAATCCGCGCTCGTCGGGCACTCGGGTGTCGCCGAGGCCGCCGTCGTCGGCGCCACCGACGATCAGACCGGCCAGGCCATCTGCGCATTCGTCATCCTGAAGGCCCATCACGCGGACACCCCGCAGGAGCAGATGGTCGACGAACTGCGCAAGCAGGTGGCCACGGAGATCTCGCCGATCGCGCGGCCCCGCGAGATCCACGTCGTCCCAGAACTGCCGAAGACGCGCAGCGGCAAGATCATGCGACGCCTTCTGCGCGACGTCGCCGAGGGCCGCGAACTCGGCGACACCTCCACCCTGGTCGACCCCAGCGTGTTCGAAGCCATCCGCGCCAGCAAATAGGCGGTCGCCCAGACTCGGCGCAGGCCGCGACGGGAGTAACGGGGACCAAAGTCCATGTCCGCGGCCCATCGGGTTGGACTATCGTGGCTGCTACGCGCGGTGTCGCCGGGCGTCGCGAGGAGCGTGATCATCCGTGAGGTCGTCAAGGACGCCGGGCACCGGGGCTTCGTCCATCGTTGCATCGCCTATCGCAGGTCTGGCCGTCGTTCCCTCCGCCAAGGTGCGCGCGGTGCACGAACTCTTCGTGGCTGGTGACGTGGATTCCGACTTTCTGGACTCGACTCCGTTGCGGCGGGTGGTCGCCGAGAGTTGGCAGCGCAGCCTGGCCAGGGGCGTCGACCCCGACTACGGCGGTGCGCGGTCGTCCGATCTAGCGCAGAGCGTCGCCCGCATGCGTGCGACGCACCCACTGGCCTCGGCTCTGCCGGTCATCCGCAGGCTGCTCGTCGAGGACGCAACGTCCTCCGGCGTCATGGTCGCCATCAGCGCGGCAGACGGCACCCTGCTCTGGGTCGAGGGAGACTCCTCAGCGCTACGGAAGGCCGAGGCGATGAACTTCGTCCCCGGTGCGGACTGGAGTGAACGCGGCGCGGGCACGAACGCGCCGGGTACCGCGCTGGCCCTAGACGCCGAGGTGCAGATCAACGGCAGTGAGCACTTCTCGCGAATCGTGCAGCCGTGGAGTTGTACTGCCGTCCCGGTGCACGATCCGGCGACGGGAGCGTTGATCGGCGCGATCGACCTCACGGGTGGAGACGAGGTGTCCTCCTCGCAGACGCTGGCTCTGGTCCGCGCGACCGTCGTCGCCGTCGAGAACCATCTGGCCCTGCTGCGGTTCACCGGATCCCCCCGCACCGAGCCACGCTTCGGACCCCCTCGTCTGACGGCGCTCGGCGCCGACCGACCGAGGTGGGAGAGCACCGACGCCCGCGGGCATCTTCAGCGCACCACCCTCACCGGCAGGCATGCAGACATCCTCGTCCTCTTGAGCCGACACCCCGAGGGCCTCAGCGCCGATCACCTCGCCATGCTGTTGGACGACAAGCACCTCGACGTCGTCACCATTCGCGCGGAGATGTCGCGGCTGCGCAAGGTCGTCGGCGCCGACCTGCTGTCGTCGCGGCCCTACCGGCTGACGGCTCCGATCTCGAGCGACCTGGCCGACGTGTTCGACGCTCTTTCCTCAGGAGACGTGCCTGCTGCCCTCGATGGGTACACCGGCCCGCTGCTCGGTCAGTCGGTGTCCCCCTCGATCGGCCGGCTCCGCACCGAACTGAGCACCAGCCTGCGCGGCGCGGTGCTCGCGACCGGAAGGCTCGCGCTGCTCAGGCGCTGGCTCCAGATGCCCGAAGGCCGTGATGATCGAGACGGCTGGGCCCTGTTGCACGACAGCGCACGCGCCAAGCCCGTCGTGCGGGCTCAGGCCCGGGGGCACCTCGCCGGCCTCGACTACGAACTGGGCTAGCCGCGTTTCGTGCGTTGCACCGGGATGCAACGGTGATGCAACCCCCCGAGGCCTACCGTTAGTGATGAGCGACACACTTCGATTTGAGGAGTGGATGTCGACCAGATGAAGAAGAGGAGCCCATGACTGTTTACGCGCGCCCAGGCACCGAAGGCTCGTTGATGACCTTCGAGTCCCGCTACGACAATTACATCGGCGGCGAGTGGGTAGCCCCCACCGAAGGCCGCTACTTCGAGAACCCGACGCCGATCACCGGCAAGACGTTCTGCGAGATCGCTCGGTCCGATGAGTCCGACATCGAGAAGGCTCTTGACGCCGCCCACGCCGCAGCACCCGCGTGGGGCAAGATGTCGCCCGCCGACCGGGCCGTGATCCTGAACAAGATCGCCGACCGCATCGAGACCAACCTCGAGTCGATCGCCCTCGCCGAATCCTGGGACAACGGCAAGCCGATCCGCGAGACGCTGAACGCCGACATCCCCCTGGCCGTGGACCACTTCCGCTACTTCGCCGGAGCGCTTCGCGCCCAGGAGGGTTCGCTGTCCCAGATCGACGAGGACACCGTCGCCTACCACTTCCACGAGCCACTCGGCGTCGTCGGACAGATCATTCCGTGGAACTTCCCCATCCTGATGGCCGTGTGGAAGCTCGCTCCTGCGCTGGCTGCGGGCAACGCCGTCGTCCTCAAGCCCGCCGAGCAGACCCCGGCATCGATCCTCTACCTGATGTCGGTGATCGGCGATCTGCTGCCCGCCGGTGTGCTCAACGTGGTCAACGGCTTTGGTGTCGAAGCGGGCAAGCCACTGGCCTCGAGCAATCGAATCGCCAAGATCGCCTTCACCGGTGAGACCACGACCGGTCGGCTGATCATGCAGTACGCGTCGCAGAACCTGATCCCGGTCACCCTGGAACTGGGTGGCAAGAGCCCCAACATCTTCTTCTCCGACGTCATGTCCCAAGTCGACGACTTCCAGGACAAGGCACTCGAGGGCTTCACGATGTTCGCCCTCAACCAGGGCGAAGTCTGCACCTGCCCGTCGCGTTCGCTGGTTCAGGCCGACATCTACGACGAGTTCCTGACCCAAGCCGCGATCCGCACCAAGGCCGTCCGCCAGGGCGACCCGTTGGATACCGAGACGATGATCGGCGCGCAGGCCTCCAACGACCAGTTGGAGAAGATCTTGTCCTACATCGAGATCGGCAAAGATGAAGGTGCCAAGGTCATCACCGGTGGCGAACGCGCCGAGCTGGGTGGCGAGCTGGCCGGCGGTTACTACGTGCAGCCGACGATCTTCGAGGGCAACAACAAGATGCGGGTGTTCCAGGAGGAGATCTTCGGCCCCGTGGTTGCCGTCACCTCGTTCACCGACTACGACGATGCCATCTCGATCGCCAACGACACCCTGTACGGCCTCGGCGCAGGCGTGTGGAGCCGCGATGGCAACACCGCCTACCGGGCCGGTCGCGACATCAAGGCCGGCCGGGTGTGGACCAACTGCTACCACGCCTACCCCGCGCACGCGGCGTTCGGCGGTTACAAGCAGTCCGGCATCGGCCGCGAGAACCACAAGATGATGCTCGACCACTACCAGCAGACCAAGAACCTGCTGGTGTCCTACAGCAACAAGGCTCAGGGCTTCTTCTAGCGGCTCGTCCCCGCGCTGAGGTAGCGCTCACAGTCGTTGCGGTGCGATTTCGCGACTGTGGGCGCTACCTCAACGGCGTCACGTTCGGCGCAGGGCGCGAATCGCGGGCGCCGTCGAGGCCGCGAGCAGCGTCGCCATGTCCTGCGGATAGCAGACGTCGACGACCGTCGACGTCTGGAAGCGGTACGGCCGGCCGTTCACCAAGCCTGCGAGTTGCTTTCGCAGGCGAGACATCTCGGCCCGCACGGTGACGACCCTCGACCGGTCGCCGTACAAGTCGTCCGCGAGCTCGGGCGCCGAGCGGCCGTCGCGGTGCGTCGCCAGGACGAGCAGGATCTCGGCATGCCGCGGTGAGATGTCGTGCCGCCAGCAGCCGAACTGTCCGACCATCTCCAGAGACGGCGCACCCGAATCGCGGACGTCCAGCGTCACGCGCGAGATAGCCGGTGCGGCGTCCTCGTGGGTCGGTCGGACCAGCCAGCCGCCGGGGAGCAACTCGATCTCGCACATGCCGAGTGGCGGCACCCAGGTCCGCCCCGGCGCGATCTCGTCGGGCAACAGAATCCGGTTGTGCAGCGGCAGCGAGTCGACCGCGGCCACCCAGCCGTCGTTGTCGACCGCGAGCGCGGGGGCACCGATCCGCGCCAAGATGGGCGCCGCCACCGAGCGCAGTCGGTTCAGGGTGCGGTCGTGTTGTTCGCGCAGGCGCGACTCGGCGAGCCGGGCGACCACGTCGACCAGCGCCACTGTCGTCGGATGCACCGTCGTCGCGGGTCCCGACACGTCGACCACGCCGATGACCTGGCCCGTCCTGGGATCCTTGATCGGCGCTCCGGCACACGTCCATGGGTGGTGGCTGCGCTGATAGTGCTCGGCAGAGAACACCTGTACCGCCCGGCTGGAGGCCAGCGCCGTCCCGATGGCATTGGTGCCGACGGCGTTCTCGCCCCAGTGCGCACCTTCGATGAAGCCAAGTCGGTCGGCGTGGTTGAGCACCGACGCCGAACCGCTGCGCCAGAGCACCCGCCCCGGCGCGTCGGCCACGACGAGGATGTTGTCCCCGTCGGCGATCAGAGACTCCAGGTTCCGCGAAACCTCGTCGAGAACGGCGAGCAGGCCTGAGGACCGCCGCAGCATCTCGAGGCCGGCGAGTTCGACGACGGGTGCCGCGAGCCGGTCGGGGTCGATACCGTTTGCCATCATCCGCTGCCAGGAGTCCTCGATGACCGACCGTGGGCGAGCGGGCGCGCGCATGCCCGCCATGGTCGCGTCATACACGGCCGACATCAGCCGCGCATAGTCACGCGGGTTCTCGCCGACCGCGACGGCCGGTTCGGGAGCGGAGGGATCTTGCATCACTGCCAATTGTGCTCCCGATCACATGTCGACGCCATCGCGGATTCACCGCTCAGGCCGTCGACTCTTCGCGCAAGCGCTCATCGATAAACGAGGCCACCGTCGATCAGGCCGGACTGGCCCGTCATGTAGTCGGCATCGGGGCCGGCCAGGTAAGAGACGAAGCCGGCGACGTCATCAGGCGTCTCGGCGCGCCCGAGTGCGATGCCGCCGACGAACTTGTCGTAGGTCTCGCCCTCGGCGGCGCCGGTCAGTGCGGCGAACCGCTTGTCGATCTCCACCCACATGTCGGTGCCGACCACACCGGGGCAGTAGGCGTTGACGGTGATCCCGTCGGCGGCGTGTTCCTTGGCTGCGGCCTGGGTCAACGCGCGGACGGCGAACTTGGTGGCGCTGTAGACGCCGAGCATCGCGAACCCGTCATGGCCTGCAATCGACGACGCATTGATGACACGGCCCGGCCTGCCAAGCTCCTTGAGCTTGGTCACCGCGGCCTGGATGCCCCACAGCACGCCGTCGACGTTGACGGCCCAGATCTTCGCGACGTCCTCCGGCGTGGTGTCCAGCAGCGGTGCGACGAGCGCAATGCCGGCGTTGTTCACCATGATGTCGAATCCGCCCAAGGCGGTCACCGCGTGATCCACGGCGGCGAACACCTGGTCTCGATCACTGACGTCGGCAATGAAAGTGGTTGCCTTCGAACCTATCTCGCTGACTTCTTCAGCCACGGCATTGATACCGTCGGGACCCAGATCGACCAGCGCGATGTCCGCGCCGTCGCCCGCAAGGCGTAGCGCGATGCCACGCCCGATGCCACGGCCTGCGCCGCTCACCAAAGCCACCTTGCCCGTCAACGGCGCACTCACGACGCACTTCCGGAGATCGTCGGATCAACGAGCACCTTCATCTTGGTCCCCGCATGCAGCGCCTCGAAGCCCTCGTCGATGACGTCGTCGATGCCGATGGACGTGACCCATCCGGTCGTGTCGTAGTACTCGTGGAGATCCGTCCCGCAGATGCCGTTGAAGCCGACCTTGACCTTGACGGTGCCCGACGTGGGCGTGGGCTCTTGGACGTCGGCGACCTCGACCTTGTTGGGTCCGTAGTACACAGCTGCTCTCATGACCCATGTCTATGTGACGGGAGCCACACGCCGATAGAGTTGCAACCCGTTGCAACCCTTGTGCCGGACGGCACGTGTGGTGTGCTCTGGGTCACATGACCGAAACGATCGAGAAGCCGGCTGCCGCCGCACTCACACCGCAGGCTCGCGTCGACGCCTGGCTCGCCGACTTCGAAGCTGCCCTCGCCGTTCGCGACATCGAGCGGGTGGTCGCAAAGTTCGCCGTCGACAGCTTCTGGCGCGACCTCATCTCCTTCACGTGGAACCTCAAGACCGTGGAGGGACGGGACGGCGTCGCAGACATGCTCGGCGCCCGGCTCGCCGAGACCAGTCCATCGGGGTTCCGCACCCGCGAGCCGGCCACCGAGGACGGGGACGTCACCTCGGCATTCATCGAGTTCGAGACGGCCGTCGGCTGCGGTACCGGACACCTCCGACTCAAGGGTGATGAATGTTGGACGCTGTTGACCGCGATGCAGGAACTCAAGGGCTACGAAGAGCGCAAGGGCGCGACCCGCGTCATGGGCGCGGTGCACGGTTCCGACACCGACACCAGGTCCTGGGCCGAGAAGCGCCATGACGAAGAGGCCTCGCTGGGATATGCCACGCAGCCGTACACCCTTGTCATCGGCGGCGGTCAGGGCGGCATCGCCCTTGGTGCGCGACTGCGTCAACTCGGGGTGCCCGCGATCGTCGTCGACAAGCACGAACGGCCCGGCGATCAGTGGCGAAAGCGCTACAAGTCGCTGTGTCTCCACGACCCGGTCTGGTACGACCACCTGCCCTACATGCCCTTCCCGCAGAATTGGCCGGTCTTCGCCCCCAAGGACAAGATCGGCGACTGGCTGGAGTTCTACACCAGGGTCATGGAGGTCCCGTACTGGTCGAAGACCACCTGCCTGTCTGCGACGTTCGACGACGCCGAGAAGCAGTGGACCGTCGAGATCGATCGCGACGTCGAGCGGCTGACGCTGCATCCCACGCAACTGGTGCTGGCGACCGGCATGTCGGGCAAGCCGAGTGTTCCGACGCTGCCGGGCCAGGACGTCTTCCGTGGCGACCAGCACCACTCCAGCGCCCACCCCGGTCCCGACGGCTACGTCGGCAAGCGTGCCGTGGTGGTCGGATCGAACAACTCCGCGCATGACATCTGCAAGGCGCTCTGCGAGACCGGTGTCGACGTCACGATGGTGCAGCGGTCGTCGACCCACATCGTCAAGTCGGACTCGCTGATGGAGATCGGTCTCGGCGACCTGTACTCCGAGCGGGCGGTCACCTCGGGCATGACGACCGAGAAGGCCGATCTGACCTTCGCATCGCTGCCGTACCGGATCATGCACGAATTCCAGATCCCGATCTACGACGCCATCCGCATTCGTGACAAGGACTACTACGACAGGCTGGCGGCGGCGGGCTTCGAATTGGACTGGGGCGACGACGATTCCGGGCTCTTCATGAAGTATCTGCGCCGCGGCTCTGGCTACTACATCGACGTCGGCGCCTGTGACCTGGTCGCGGACGGCAGCATCAAGCTGGCGCACGGTCAAGTCGACCGCCTCACCGAGGACTCGGTGGTGCTCGGCGACGGCACCGAATTGCCCGCCGACGTCGTGGTCTATGCCACCGGATACGGCTCCATGAACGGCTGGGCGGCCGACCTCATGGGTCAGGACGTCGCCGACAAGGTCGGCAAGGTGTGGGGTTTGGGCAGCGACACGGCGAAGGACCCCGGCCCGTGGGAGGGCGAACAGCGCAACATGTGGAAGCCGACCCAGCAGGAGAACCTGTGGTTCCACGGCGGGAATCTGCATCAGTCGCGGCACTATTCGCTGTACCTCGCGCTGCAACTCAAGGCGCGCTACGAAGGTCTACCCACCCCGGTGTACGGGCTGCAGGAGGTTCATCACCTCAGCTAGCCGGCGGCACCGACCGGGACGAAACCAGAGCCCGGCCGGTCCTTCGCATTGATGTCGGCAAGCACCGAGGTCATCGACATGGTGACCGCGGGGGTGTGCAGCGGGATGAACTTGACCACGCACGTAGGAAGGTCCTCGCTGAAAGCGCCGTGGATCATTCCGACGAGCAGGTTGTTGACCGTGACCGGTGCGCCCGAGTCGCCGGGTTGGCCGCACACCTGATTGAGAATGGTGCCCGGCTTGTCCCCAGGCCCCCAGGTGACACCGCACGACTGCCCCGTCGTGCGGCCCAGCTTGCAGGCGGTCTCACCGAATGTGGGGTCGGGCCCCAGACCGTCGATCTGGAACCCGTCGATCGAATTCACCGGCTGCACCTTCGCCGGGTCGAACTTGATGACCGCATAGTCGAGTCCGTCATTGCCCGCGACCATCGCCCCGACGGCGCCGCTCGCCTCGGCACGCTCCGAGGCGACCGCAGCGCCGGGCCCGCCGCAGTGCGCGGAGGTAAAGCCGACCAGATTGCCGAACTCATCGTTGCCGATGGTGGTCAGCGTGCAGAACGTGTCGCCGTCGATCACGATCCCCGAACCGCCGCCGAGCACCACGAGGCCATCGGCACGAGACGTCGCGATGGGCGGCGCGGTCAGGGCGACGATCACCAGGGCGAGGAGTGCGGGCACTGCGAACAGGCGGCGACAACTCCGTGCGAATTGCAAGAAAACCCCTAGCGACAGCCCCGGCCCATGACCAAACTGGCTCAGTCTATCGTCGGCCGGAATCGTTACGGCCGCCGCGACATGGCAACATGGGCGCCGAAAGACAACAAAGCGGGTGGAGTACACCGAGCGGGGAGGACGTGTCCGTGAGCAATGGCGACCGCAAGAGCGGGGTTCCGATGACGGTGGCCTCGATTCCGCTGGTCGATCCGCACGCGCCCAAGCCCGACCCTTCGGTGGGGGACCTGGTCAAGGATGCGACGTCGCAGATGTCCACCCTTGTTCGCGCCGAGGTCGAACTCGCTCGCGCCGAGATCACCCGTGACGTCAAGAAGGGCCTTACGGGCAGCGTCTACTTCATCCTGGCGCTCGTCGTCCTTTTCTACTCGACGTTCTTCTTCTTCTTCTTCGTCTCCGACCTCCTCGACCTCTGGCTCCAGAAGTGGGCGTCCGACCTCATCGTCTTCGGCCTGATGCTGGTGACGACCGGCCTCTTGGCGTTCCTCGGTTACCTGAAGGTCAGGAAGATCAGAGGCCCACAGAAGACGATCCAGTCGGTCAAGGAGGCGCGAGTCGCGCTCGTGCCCGGCAGTGACAAGCCGTCCAAGCCTGCGTCGCTCAACGGCGCCGCGTCGACCACAGATCCATCCGGCTGGTAGTGACCGGGGCCGCGGCATGACACGGCCGCCCCCCGATCCGTCGGTCACCCGGATCGCCGGCCCCTGGCGGCACATGGACGTGCACGCCAACGGGATTCGCTTTCACGTTGTAGAAGCAAACCCGGTAGAAGCAAACCCGGTAGAAGCAAACCAGGACGACTCGACGTCTGCGGCAGATCAGCCTCTGGTGATACTCCTGCACGGCTTCGGATCGTTCTGGTGGTCCTGGCGCCACCAGCTCCGCGGATTGCAGGACGCTCGAGTGGTGGCCGTCGACCTGCGCGGTTACGGAGGCAGCGACAAGCCGCCACGTGGATACGACGGCTGGACGTTGGCGGGCGACACCGCGGGTCTGATCCGTGCACTCGGCCACGAGACGGCGACGTTGGTCGGACACGCCGACGGCGGGCTCGTCTGCTGGGCGACCGCGGTCCTGCATCCACGCGTAGTCCGGGCCATCGCCGTGGTCAGCTCACCGCACCCAGTGGCGCTGCGCGCGTCCGCACTCACCCGACGCGACCAAGGCCTGGCCCTACTGCCGTGGATGATCCGCTACCAGGCGCCCTTCTGGCCGGAGCGGTCACTGACGCGCAACGACGCCGCCGAGCTAGAAGCCGTCGTCCGCACCAGGGCCGGTGCCGCATGGCTTGCCTCCGATGATTTCTCGGAGACCATTCGCTACATGCGTAGGGCCATCCGGATCCCGTCGGCGGCACACTCGGCGCTGGAATATCAGCGTTGGGCGGTACGTAGCCAGTTGCGCAGTGAGGGAAGACGATTCATGCGATCCATGAAGCGTCCCCTGGCGGTGCCCGTGCTGCACATGCGCGGCGACGCCGACCCGTACGTGCTGCCCGACCCGGTGTACCGCACGCAGCGTTTTGCTCCGCATGGACGATACGTATCGATCGCAGGAGCCGGGCACTTCGCGCACGAGGAGGACCCCGACCACGTCAACGAGCAACTGACGAGGTTCCTCGCAAGCGTCTACGGCGGCTGACTCAGGAGATGCAGGTATCGGTGGACACCCGCTCGGTGTTGCCCACCTTCGCCATCTGCTTGGCCACCTCGTTGGAGGTGAGCACGAAACCGGTATCGGCATCGTCGACCGCAGCGCCGAAGACCACGCCGAGCACCTTGCCGTCCTTGTCGATCAATGGGCCACCTGAATTACCTTGGCGGACAGTTCCTCTGATGGTGTAGACCTCGCGGGTGACCGTCCTGGTGTGATAGATGTCGGGTCCGTTGAGCTGAATGATCTCGCGAATGCGCCCGGGCGCTGCGGTGAACTCGCCGCCGCCGGGATACCCCATCACCACCGCATCGGTCCCCGTGGGAGCCTCCTGCATGTCGAACTCCAGCGGCTTCGACGGTAGGTCGGGCACGTCGAGGATGGAGATGTCGGCGTCAGGGTCATAGGACACCACGGTCGCGTCGTAGGTCGTGCCGTCCGCCTCCACCGTCACGCTCTCGGAGCCGGCGACGACGTGCGCGTTGGACATGACCCGGTTGGGTGCGACGACGAACCCGCTGCCCTCGAGCACCTTCTGGCAACTCGTCGCGACGCCGCGGATCTTCAGCACGCTCGGCCGGGTGGCCGCGACGACGGGGTCGTTCGCCAGGGCCGCGTTGGGAGCGTCGACACTGACGATGGGGGTGCGGCCGAACGGCTGCAGTACGTCGGGCAGTCCAGAGGTGTCCAGCAGCGACGACAACCGGGTCGGCACCCGCTTCAACCATGGGGGCGCGAGACCGTCCACCGTCGACAACACCCGCGAACCACGCACGGCGGCGGCAAGATTGGGCTGATCGGACGATGTCAACGGAGTGGCAAGCAGCCACGCGGCCAACAGCACGGCGACCAGTTGGAGCGCCACCCCGACGATGGAGTCGAAGGTGCGCAACCCGCGGTTCCTGATGGCGCCGCGAACGGCCCGGCCCAGCACGACACCCGCGATCTCGCCGATGACGACGAGTCCGAGGATCAGAAACAGTGCCACGAACAGTTTGGTCCGCGCCCCGTCGACGTAGCCCACCACGTGTGGCGCCAGTAGCACGCCGGCGACGGCACCGAGGATGACACCGACGAAGGACAGCAGCGAGCCAAGCGCCCCGGAACGCCAGCCGGAGATGGCGGCGACGAAGGCGATGGCGAGGACGGCCAGATCAAGCCATTGCGACGATGTCATTGTTGGCTCTCACGGTAATCGCTGGCGCCTCCGACGAGCGCCATTGCCGCATCCAATTCACGGACGTCGTCACTGTCCCACGGCTCCGCCCAGCCTGCGACGTCGAGGATGGCCGAGATGACCTGGCCGGTGAAACCCCAGACGAGCATCTGATTGAGCAGAAACGCCGGCCCGGCGAACCGGCTGGTGTTCTCCTTGCGGTAAACCATCAGACGATTCTCTGGGTTGATGAAGGCACGGACGGGGACGCGGGCGACGAGCGCCGTCTCGCTCTCGTCGACGACGCCCACCGGTCCTGGATCGGGCGAGTACGCGAGCACGGGTACGACGTGGAAACCCGATGGCGGGATGAACATCCGCTCGAGCGTGATCAGGGGCTGCAGGCGGGTGAGGTCGATGCCGGTCTCCTCGCGGGCCTCGCGCAGTGCGGTGCCGACGGGCCCGCCGTCGCCCGGATCAGCGGCACCGCCCGGGAACGCCGCCTGTCCCGCGTGTTGGCGCAACGTCGACGCCCGCACGGTGACCAGCAGGTCGGCTTCAGGTGGCGGCGCGCCGGACGGGTCTTCGGACGACGAGTCGAACGGTCCCGAGAACAGCACGAGCACTGCGGCGTCACGCTTGGCGCCGGTCCGTGCCGCCGACGAACTGGCCGCGGAGATCGCCGCGAGCATGCTGGCCGGTACCCGCTCGCGGTATGCCCGTGGCACGTCACCGACGTTCTCGAGCAGCGGTTTCAACCACGACGGGGCGGCTGCGGCATCGAGTGGAGCCAGCGGTCCCCCGTTACCGTTGGAGTTCAACCCCGCACTCCCATCCCTGGATTCACCGCCGCCGCGATCTCATCGGCGCTGGTGAACGAGCGCGGCAATATTTTGGTCACCGTACCGTCCGAGCGCAGGACCACGGTGGCGGGCATGACGTTGGGCACCCGCAGCGCCGCGGCGACGAGCCGACGTCCGTCCTGAAGGGTGGGCAGTCGGACACCGAGTTCGGCCAGTCGCAGAAGCGCAGCAGTCTCGTTCTCGTCCTGATGCACGGTCAACACCGTGACCGCCGAACCCATCCGACGTTGATACTCGGCCATCGCGGGCAGTTCGTCGGCGCACGGGCCGCACCAATAGGCCCACAGGTTCAACACCACGTTGCGGCCGGCGACCACACGTCCGACGTCGATGCGGCTGCCGTCGGCGGCGCATTCGACCGAGACTCCGCCGAGCGCCTCGGGCCTGGGACCCGCCGACGGTGGGGGGCACGGCGAGAGGTCGGCGCGCGCGCGGGGCACTGCCAGGGCCTGCGGGGTGTCGGCATCACGGTGCTCACGGGCGACCCCCGCGGACGGATTGCCGCCGCCCCAACCATCGCGCGAGTCCTCCGAGCCGACCTCACGCCACAACGCGACGGCCAGCGCGACGACGACGATGAGCGCCGCGACGGTCCACCTGGTGGACGCGCGCATGATTCCGGCGCTGCTCAGAGCCCGGCCAACGCCAGCAGGTGCTCCGTCTCGGGACCCTTGACCAAAGCGGCGGCCGCCAACGGATCCGTCGGACCCAGACCGAAGGACGGGCAATCCTTGGCGAGCACGCACACTCCGCAGGCCGGCTTCTTGGCATGGCACACCCGGCGGCCGTGGAATATCACCCGGTGGCTCAGCAGCGTCCACTCCTTGCGCGGAATCAGCTCGCCGATCGCGAACTCCACCTTGACCGGGTCTTCCAATTCGGTCCAACGCCATCGACGCACCAGCCTGCCGAAGTGGGTGTCAACCGTGATGCCGGGGATGTCGAAGGCATTGCCGAGGATCACGTTGGCAGTCTTGCGACCGACCCCGGGAAGCGTGACCAGCTCGTCGAGCGTGCGAGGCACTTCGCCGTCGAACCGCGCGATCAACTCCTGGCCTAGTCGCATCAGCGAATTCGCCTTGTTCCGGTAGAAGCCGGTGGGCCGGACCATCGCCTCGAGTTCCTCGCGGTCTGCGCCCGCGTAGTCGGTGGCGGTGCGGTACTTCGCGAAGAGCGGCGGGGTGGTGAGGTTGACGCCCTTGTCGGTGCTCTGGGCGGACAGGATCGTCGCCACGGCGAGTTCGAGCGGATTGGTGAAGTCCAGCTCGCAGTACACGTGCGGAAACGCTTGCGAGAGGGTGCGATTCATCCGACGGGCGCGGCGCACCAGGCCGACGTGAGTTTCGTTGTCGTATTTGGCGGATTTGGGAACCACCACCGCGCGAGCTGCCACGCAGCCAGCCTACTGAGGGAACCGACAAGTGTAAGCGCGGACCGGTGGCAATTCGTGATCCCACCGAGACCTTCGGCGTGTTTACTTCGCCATGTGTCCTGGTTGCTCGTCGCGTTCATCCCGGGGTTGCTGATGTTGGCAACCTTCGGGCTCGACCGCTTGGAGGCAAGCCTCGACGGCGCCGCCGTCTCCCCCGCGGACGTCACTGCGTGTCTCGAACAGGCCAAGGCGGATTGCGCCAAACCCGCGGTGCGAAACACCGACGTCGAGACCTACGAACTGCTCGACGACGAGTACGAGGAACGGGTCATCATCGAATCGCCAAGGGATTTGCCCATGCGCGTGTTCGTCCACCATGGATCTAATCCGGAATTTCAGGCGACTCGCCACGCCCATCGTGTGTAGCGTGGGCACGTCGACGAAGCTGCCTAAGCTTAGACTGATTTCGCCATCCGGCACCGGGTGGTCTTCGCATATCGATTTTCCGACGGCTTAAGAGGGGCAACGTGGACGAGATCCTGGCGAGGGCCGGAATCTTCCAGGGAGTCGAACCGACTGCGGTCTCCGCGCTGACCAAGCAACTGCAGCCAGTCGACTTTCCGCGTGGGCACACAGTGTTCGCCGAGGGCGAGCCAGGAGACCGGCTCTACATCATCATTTCCGGCAAGGTGAAGATCGGCCGCCGCTCCCCGGATGGGCGCGAGAACCTGCTCACCATCATGGGTCCGTCAGACATGTTCGGCGAGCTGTCGATCTTCGATCCCGGCCCACGAACCTCGAGCGCCACGACCATTACCGAGGTCCGCGCCGTGTCGATGGACCGCGATGCGCTGCGCGCCTGGATCGCCGATCGACCCGAGATCGCCGAGCAGCTGCTGCGGGTGTTGGCCCGTCGCCTGCGTCGCACCAACAACAACCTCGCAGACCTCATCTTCACGGACGTCCCCGGCCGCGTCGCCAAGCAGCTGTTGCAGCTCGCGCAGCGCTTCGGTACGCAGGAGGGCGGCGCGCTTCGCGTGACGCACGACCTCACGCAGGAGGAGATCGCCCAGCTGGTCGGCGCCTCGCGTGAGACGGTCAACAAGGCACTCGCCGACTTCGCCCATCGCGGGTGGATTCGCCTGGAGGGCAAGAGCGTGTTGATCAGCGACTCCGAGCGGCTGGCCCGCCGAGCCCGCTAACCCCCCTCGCCTCCGCGATTTGTGGAGAGTTTTCGGCGGTCAGTGGCTGTTGCGTAATGGTGTGTCGGAGTGATCGGCGGGTCTGTTGCTCGTGGACAATTGGTTGATGGCGAGGGGCTATCGACCGGTGGTACGCGATCAGGAGTTTCTGCTGGCGCCGAACATGGCGGACTGGCTGGCTGGTGATCACTTGGTGTGGTTCGTGCTCGATGTGGTCGAGCAGCTCGATACCTCGGCGTTGCACGCGTGTCGTCGTACCGGTGGTGTCGGGAGGGCTGGGTATGACCCGGACATGTTGTTGGCGTTGATGATCTACGCCTACGCGACGGGTCAGCGGNGTGGCTGTTGCGTAATGGTGTGTCGGAGTGATCGGCGGGTCTGTTGCTCGTGGACAATTGGTTGATGGCGAGGGGCTATCGACCGGTGGTACGCGATCAGGAGTTTCTGCTGGCGCCGAACATGGCGGACTGGCTGGCT
Source organism: Mycolicibacterium hodleri (assembly GCF_006439015.1). Lineage (GTDB taxonomy): Bacteria > Actinomycetota > Actinomycetes > Mycobacteriales > Mycobacteriaceae > Mycobacterium > Mycobacterium hodleri_A. The sequence goes on from NZ_RCZG01000013.1 coordinate 149,053, forward strand.
GGTGATCACTTGGTGTGGTTCGTGCTCGATGTGGTCGAGCAGCTCGATACCTCGGCGTTGCACGCGTGTCGTCGTACCGGTGGTGTCGGGAGGGCTGGGTATGACCCGGACATGTTGTTGGCGTTGATGATCTACGCCTACGCGACGGGTCAGCGGTCCTCGCGGCGGATCGAACGATTGTGTGCCGATCATGTCGCCTACCGGGTGTTGTGTGCTCAGGACCCGCCGGATCACACCACGATCGCCCGGTTCCGCGCCGCCCATGACGAGGTGTTCACCGACGTGTTCGCCCAAGTGCTGCGGCTGTGCTCCCATGCCGGGATGGTGCGAGTCGGGTCCATCGCCATCGACGGCACCAAGATCGCAGCGAACGCCTCGCCGTCGGCCAACCGGTCCCAGCAGTGGGTGCGCGAGCAGGCCCGCCGGATCGCCGAGGACGTGGTCGGCGAAGCGGCCGCCGTCGATGCCGCCGAGGACGCCGCCGAAGAGGCCGCGGGTGGCCCCGCCGCGGGCCCGCCGGCGGAGTTGGGGACCCGGTCCGGGCGGGCGGCGGCGATCAAGGAGGCGATGCAGGAGATCGCGCGTCAAGACGCCCGCCATGGCGAGGCCGACGCCGCCGATCGGGATCGACAAGAACGGTATCTGCAGCGGATCGAGGCCGGTGAAACCCAGTTGGGTGCGGCGCCGGCCGGGGTGGACCAAGTCCGCCTGTGGCAGGCCAGGATCAGTCGCGAACAGCAACGACTGGCTCCGTTGATCGATGTGCGCGGGACTGCACGAGCTAGCCAGCGCAGTGAGATTCGCCGCAACATCAAGAAGGCTCGGGCGGGGTTGCTTCGTGCCCAGCAGGAACAGGCCGCCGGGATGGCCGACCGGCGGGGTTCAGCGGCGCGCACACGCGCGCGTGATCAGGCCCGCCGCGGTCCGAAGGCCGGGCCCGTGGTCAACCTGACCGATCCGCAGGCCCGCTTGATGGTCGAAGGCTCCGGTGGCGGATCGGTCCAGGGCTACAACAGCCAGATCGTGTGCTCTGATGACCACCTCGTCATCGGGGTGTACGTCTCCCAAGACGCCAATGACCTGCACTGTTGGACGCCGGCGCTGGCCGCGGCGACGACTCAGACCAACGCGCTGGGCAAGACGATCGGGCTGGTGTTGGCCGACAACGGCTACTTCACCGAAGCCAACCTCACCAGCGCGGGCCCCGACCGGCTCATCTCCCCCGGCTCGGGACGGCGAGTTCACCACGACGCCAAGCACACTCCGGCCCACGGCCCGCCACCGCCGGAGTCGTCCCCCACCGAGGCGATGCGTCACACCCTACGAAACCCCGATCAGATGCAGCGATACAAACGCCGCTCGGCCACCGTGGAACCCGTCATCGGACAACTCAAGGACCGAATCGGCTTGCGCCGCTTCGCCCGACGCGGAGTCACCGCCGTCACCGCCGAACTCCACCTCGCCGCCGCAGCGCTCAACATCACCCGCCTTCACCACGCCACCGGATAGCCCGCCGCTCCAGACACAGACCACCACCCAGGAATCGCCACACCCTGCAACCGGCATTTAGCAACAGCCACTNCCGGAGTCGTCCCCCACCGAGGCGATGCGTCACACCCTACGAAACCCCGATCAGATGCAGCGATACAAACGCCGCTCGGCCACCGTGGAACCCGTCATCGGACAACTCAAGGACCGAATCGGCTTGCGCCGCTTCGCCCGACGCGGAGTCACCGCCGTCACCGCCGAACTCCACCTCGCCGCCGCAGCGCTCAACATCACCCGCCTTCACCACGCCACCGGATAGCCCGCCGCTCCAGACACAGACCACCACCCAGGAATCGCCACACCCTGCAACCGGCATTTAGCAACAGCCACTCGGCGCGGGTCAGTGTGCACACATCGCGCGGTTGGTGGGCTAGAAGTAGGCGTTGGCGGGGACGGGGGTGTCGTGCAGCAGGTTCGCTCCGATCGCGACCGCCTTGTAGGCGACCGGGTTGTGCAGCGTGATGGTGCGGATGTTGCGCCAGTGCCGGTCAAGGCCCTTCGTTCGGCTGGCCGCGCTGGCGCCGCCGAGCTCGAGTAGCCGCGTCGCAGCCTCCGGTGCGATCGCATCGAGGTGGACCTTGACCTTGGCGACCTTCAGTTGGGCATCCTGGGCCAGCTGGGCATCCGGATTGCCGTCGGCCGTCGACGCGGCCGACGTGGTTGCGGTCGCGTCGGCCGCATCCAGCACCGCGGCCTTCGCGACGTAGGCCGTACTGGATAGCTCGCCGAGCAATCGCTGCAGCAGTGGGTCGTCGGTGGGCCGTTCGGTGGGGGCATGGCTGAAGCTGCGGTCGCGTGAACGGAGCAGGGCCACACCGTCGTCCACGACGGCCGACAGAATGCCCGCGACCACCGCATGGATGTACAACTGCAGGGAGGCGTACTGCACGGTGGGTACCGCAGGGGCGTCGTACGGTGCGTCGGCCAAGATCTCGTCGGAGGTCACCTCCACGTTCTTGAACACCGTCGTCCCCGTGCCGGTACGACGCTGTCCGAACCCGTCCCAGTCGTCGATCAGCTTCACTCCGGTGCGATCCGCGGGCACGACGACGGTCGCAACGGAGTCGTGATCGGTGGTGGCGGTAACCGTGAGGTAATCGGAGAACAGTGTGCCGGTGCTGTAGAACTTCTCGCCCGCGAGGCGGAAGCCGCCTGCCGGATCTGGCAGCAGCCGAGTATTGAACACCAGGCTGCCCACGGCGTTGCCGCCCTTCTCGCTGAACGCGTTGCCGAAGAGCTTCCCGTCGGCGATTTTGCGCAGCCACTGCTGCGACGCCGGATCTCCACCGCCGGAGATCCGCAGCCGCTCTTCGGTGAACCAGAAGTGGGTCCGGAAGATGTGCGCCACAATGGGATCGGCCCGCGCCACGTCGATCACCGCGGAGAAGAGTTGCGGCACAGTCACTCCCGAGCCGCCCAGCTCGTGCGGCAGGCGCAGGGTGCCGAAACCGGCACGCTTGAGAGCGGCGACCTGGTCAAAGGGATTCTCGTCGTTCAGATCTCGGTCCTTGGCGCCCGCCGCAATGCGGCTGAGTAGTTCGGCCCACTGTGGGGATCCGGGGAGGATGCGGGTGTTGTTCTCGACGGTGGTCATGGCAATGTTTCTACGCAGGGCCGGGGGTGACGGCACTGCTTTGACTCAGCCCGAACCTAAGAGTGCGCGGCGGAGGGCACAATGGTCGTCGATGACCATGAATGCCGGGCGCCGCCGAGTCCACGACAGGCTGGCCGCGCAGCCGGGTGTGCGATCCATCCGTCGGCCGGTGTTGGTCGACGGAGGAGAAGAGTTCGACCTGTTCTACGTACGGACGGGCGAGGAGTGCGCTCACCCGCTGGTGATCATCCCCGGTGGGCCCGGTGCCGCGTCGATAGCGCTGTACCGGGGGCTGCGCAAGCGCGCCGCCGCCGCCGGCCTCGACGTCATCATGGTCGAGCACCGTGGTGTCGGGATGTCACGGCACGACGACGCGGGCGCCGACCTGCCGCCCGACGCATTGACGATTGAGGCCGTCGTCGGGGACATCGCGGCGGTGCTCGACGATGCGAAGGTCGACCAGGCGGTCGTCTACGGCACGTCGTACGGCACGTATCTGGCCGCCGGGCTCGGCGTACGGCACCCGACGCGGGTCCACGCGATGATTCTGGACTCCCCGCTGCTGTCGGCAGACGACATCGACGAGGTGCGCACCGCACTCCGCCGAGCGCTGTGGGACGGCGACGACGAGGAGACCGCGGAGCTCGCCGAGAAGGTCCACCGACTCGTCGAGGACGGAGTGCTTACCCCAGCCGAGACGCAGCTCGCCGCCGACATGTATGGACTCGGCGGCCCCGAGCTGCTGGGCCGCCAGCTCGACCTGCTGTTGACCGACAACGATTGGGTGTGGGGCGCCGTCGGGCTCGGCACCCGACTGCTCATGGAGCGCAAGACTCCGTATCACAATGAGCCCGACCTGGTCGCACGCATTGGCTACCGCGAGCTCAACTACGGCGCAGTGCCGGACGGCAAGTCGCTCGATCCGGCGGTGGCGCTGCGCGAGATGGCCACCGGTGAGGTCGACTTCGTGGCGGAGCCATTCGATCTGATCGCGGCGATGCCGGGATTCACCTGGCCGACGGTAGTGCTCTCCGGAGGCCGTGACCTCACAACGCCGCGCGCGGTGGCACAACGGATCGTCGACCTGATCCCCGATTCGGTGCTGATCGACATGCCGACCACCGGGCACAGCGTCATCGACGTCAAGGAGCGTTCCGCGCTGGACGTCGTACAGGCCATCTACGCCGGGTCGATCTCCGAATTGCCCAGTCGGTCAGCGGAACTCGACGCCACTCCCAGTCCGCTGGGCGTGAGGTTGCTGAAGAAGGCGATCTCCGCCGCGGCGGCAGCTGAATCGGTGGTGCCGTCCGTCGTACCGCGCGCCGTCCGCCAGGTCACGTCTACTTCGTGAAGCCGATCGCGGTGTAATCGACGTCGGCTAGGCCAGCGGCTCCGAAGTTGGCGAGATTGCTTCGCACCGCGACGTTTCCTGGCGACTGGGTGAGCGGGAGGCTGAAGCCTTCTGCCCAGATCAGCTTGTCGACCTCGTTGGCCAGGGCGCGGGCCTTGTCGGCGTCGAGTTCCTGCAGCGTCGCCTCTATCTTGGCGTCGATGTCGGGGCTGCCGATCTTGCCGAAGTTGCTCTCGCCCGTGGAGAGGTAGATCTGGTTGAGCCCCGACAGTGGGAAGGCATCCGCTACCCAGCTGAACTGAGCGATGTCGAAGTTTCCGACTGTGACGTACTGGCTGAAGAAGCCGGTGCCGCCCTTCGCCTGGAGATCGAGCTTGACGCCGATCTGCGCCAGGTTGCTCTGTGCAATCTGGGCGACCTGGCGGGTGCTTGCGGCGTCATAGAATGTGTCGCGGATGACCAGTTGCCTGCCCTCCTTCTCACGGAACTGCCCGTTCATTTGCCAGCCGAGGTCGTCCAGCTCCTTCTTGGCCGCCTCGGGATCGAACGCCACCACGCCGCTGTTGTCCTGGTAGCCCTCTTGACCAGACACGTACACGTGATTGTTGAGGGGGACCGGATTGTCGGCCAGCCCGCGTTGGGTCACACTGGCGATCGTCTGCCGGTCGATGCCCTTGGCGATCGCTATCCGCAGTGCCTTGTCGGCCAGAATCGAACCGGGTGCGCCGTTGAACGTGAAGTGGTACCAGCCCAATCCGGGTGCTCGACGAATCGCGATGCCCGGCGTGCGGCGGGCGATCTCCATCTCGTCCAGGGTGGCCAGACCGCTGGCGTCCAGGGCATTGTTCTGCAGCGCGGGGATTCGGGCCTCGTCCGCCAGGACCGTGTAGTTGATGCTGTTGAGCCGTGGCGTTGCACCCCACCACTTGGGGTTGCGGGCCAAGGTGATTCGTTGCGCCGTGCGGTCGATGTTGGTCACCACGAACGGGCCTGCCGAGGGTCCCGGTTGGGTCAACTGACCCTTGTTGAACGCCTCTGCCGTCGCGGTCATGCTTTTCGGCACCAGCATCGTGTTGCCCGACAACATGCCTCGCCACTCTGCATACGGCTTGGCGAAGGTCATGATGGCTTGGCGGTCGTCGACGCCGCGGGTCACCGCGGCCACCCGTTCGCTACCGTTGGTGCTCGCGATTGCGAAGGACTTGTCCTTGCCGTTGGTCGCGTCGATCTGGGACTTGATGTCCTCCCACGTGATCGGTGTGCCGTCGCTCCAGACGGCCTTCGGATTGATGGTGTAGGTCACCACCTGCGGGTTGGTGCCGGTCAGCTCGACATTGGTGAAGTAGTCCTGATTGACCGTTGGCGATCCGTCGGGACCGATCTTGAACGCCCGTGGCAGGGTCGCCTTGAGCATGCCGGCGGCGTCGGCGACATTGCCGTCGATGTGCAGGGGGTTGTAGTTCTCCGGGAATCCGGAGAGCGCCAGCCGCAGGTCCCCACCGTCCTGCAAGGTGGCGGGATCCTGCGGATTCATGTCACTGCTGCTGCCGATCTCGGCATTGCCTCCTGCCGGCGGCGGCTGGTCGCTGCCGGAGCACGCAGTGAGCGCGAGTCCGGCGACGAGAAGGGCGCTGGCTAGGCGTCGGAGCTCCATGCGCTCAGACTCTAACCTCGTGGTCGCCGTTCGCGCCGCAGGCCGCCCGCCACCAGCCTCTACGGTTGCGGCACCGCGGCCAGCAATTGACGCGTGTACTCGTGTCGAGGGTTGGCGAAGACGTCTCCCGCGTCACCCGATTCGACGACCGAACCCCGATGCATCACCACCAACTCGTCGGCGAGATGCTTCACGACCGACAAGTCATGTGAGACGAACAGATAGGACAGTCCGAACTGTTCCTGTAGATCCAGAAGCAGATTGATGATGCCAGCTTGGATCGACACGTCCAGGGCGGACACCGGTTCGTCGAGTGCAAGGATCTTCGGCTGTAGTGCCAGCGCGCGGGCGATGCCGACGCGTTGCTTCTGCCCGCCGGAGAACTCGGCCGGGTATCTGCTGGCGTCCTGGCGTCGCAGTCCGACGGTGCTCAGTAGTTCAGCCACGCGCTCGGCGACGCGTGCCTTGTCGAAGCCGTTGGCGGTCAGGGGTTCTGCGAGCGCGTCGAAGACGGGCAGGCGTGGGTCGAGGGATGCGACGGGATCCTGGAACACGACCTGCAGATCGCTGCGCAGTGCACGTCGTGATCGGCGGTCGAGGGTGGCGACGTTCTGACCGAGTACTTCGATCGAACCGCTCTGCGGCGCAGCGAGTTCCAGAATCTCGTGTAGCGTGGTTGACTTTCCCGATCCGGACTCTCCGACGATGCCGACGGTACGTCCTTGACGCAGTTCGAAGCTGATGCCGTCGACCGCCCGTACCTCGCCGATCTGGCGCCGAAACACCGAGCCCTTGGTCAGGGTGAAGGTTCTGACCAAGTCGACCACGCGGAGCACGACGGGCGCCTGCGGATCCGGTGCGGCGTCGATCGGCGCTGTGGATACGCCGTACACGTCGGCGGCCGTGCGGCCGGAGACGTCGTCGGTGCGGATGCAGGCAGCACTGTGGAAGGGTGCAACCGACACCAATTCCGGTTCTGCCGAATGGCATTCATCTATGACCATCGGACACCGTGCAGCGAAGGGGCACCCGGGCGGGAGGTCCGCCATCGACGGTGGTGCACCGGGGATCGGCACCAGGCGGGAGCCCTGGGCGGCGTCGAGTCGCGGCACCGAACCCAGCAGTCCAACCGTGTACGGCATGACCCGGCTGGTGGTGAGGTCGCCCACCGGCGCCGACTCGACGGCCTTGCCCGCGTACATCACCAGGGCCCGGTCAGCGAACTCCGACACCACTCCGAGGTCGTGGGTGATGATCAGGACACCCGCACCCGTCACGTCTCGGGCGGTGCGCAGCACGTCGAGTATCTGCGCCTGGACGGTGACGTCGAGTGCCGTCGTCGGCTCGTCGCAGATGATGAGGTCCGGATCGTTGGCGATGGCGATCGCAATGACGACGCGCTGCCGCTCACCGCCCGACAGTTCGTGGGGAAAGGACCCGGCTCGCCGCTGAGGTTGTGCGATCCCGACCAATTCGAGCAATTCGACGGCGCGGGCCCCGGCGGCCTTGCGGCTCAGGTCGCGCTGGTGCACGCGAAGCGCCTCGGCGATCTGGTCGCCCACGGTGTAGACGGGCGTCAGCGCCGACATCGGGTCCTGGAACACGGTGCCGATGATGCGACCGCGGATCCGCGACATTCGTTGATCGTCCAACCCGATCAGCTCGGCACCGTGGATGCGCACCGATCCGGACACCGTCGCGTACTCGGGGAGCAGTCCGACCACGGCCATGGCCGTCGCCGACTTGCCCGCCCCGGATTCGCCTACCAGGGCAACGACCTCACGAGGCTGGACGTCGAAGGTCAGACCCCGCACCGCTGCGACTTCTTCGGCGTCGGTGGTGAAACCGACGCGTAGGTCGCGCACCTGGAGGAGTTCGGTCACGTGAGTCGTCCCCGTCGTCGGAGCGGTTTGGCGCCCGGATCGATCGCATCCCGCAAGCCGTCACCGATCACGTTGGCGCACAGCACGATAAGCACTAGGACACCGGCGGGAAACAGGAACACCCACGGGAAGGTGGTCACCGACGGGGTACCGTCGGCGATCAGCGTGCCGAGCGACACGTCGGGCGGCTGGATGCCGAAGCCGAGGAATGACAGCCCGGTCTCGGCGAGGATTGCCACGCCCACGTTGAGGGTGGTGTCGATGATGAGGATCGACGCGACGTTCGGCAGCACGTGCCGTACGATGATTCGCCAATCCGATACCCCCATGTACCTTGCAGCCGTGACGAACTCGCGCTCGCGCAGGCTCATCGTCATCCCTCGGACGATACGAGCGCTGATCATCCAGCTGAAGACGGCCAGCAGCAGGATCAACGAGAACACTCGGCCCGACTGACCGAGGCGCGGTGTGACGATGGCGATGAGGATGAAGCTCGGGACCACCAGCAGCAGGTCCACCACCCACATTGCCACGCGGTCGCGCCAGCCGCCGAAGTAGCCTGCGACAGCGCCGACCGTCGCCGCGATGATCGTCGAGATGAAGGCCACGCACACGCCGATCAGCAGTGACTTCTGCATGCCCCGCAGCGTTTGCGCCAGCAGGTCCTGGCCGAGGGCGTTGGTGCCGAACCAGTGGCTGGCGCTCGGCGGTTGTTGCAGCGCGAGGAAGTCGAGATCGGTGTAGCTCCACGGAAGTAGCGGCGGCAGTGCGTAACACCCGACGAGCATCGCCGCCAAGACCACCAGCGCGCCGACGGCGAGCCGGTTGCGGAGGAACCGGCGCGTCGTCAGAGTGCGTCGGGACGCGAACGCGCTTGGGTCGACCCCCGATTGCGCCTCCGTCGACTCCGCGGTGTCCACCGGTTCGGTCACGTCACCCTCACCCTCGGGTCCAGCGCCGCATAGATGACGTCGGATAGCAGTCCGGCGAGCAGAATCGTCGCGCCGGTGAACACCGTGATCGCGGCGATGATGTTGGTGTCCTGGGTCGCGATGCCCAGCACCACCCACTCGCCCATGCCGTGCCAGCCGAAGATCTTCTCGACGAAGACGGCCCCGGTCACCAATCCGCCAACGCCGTAGGCGAACAGCGTGGCCATGGGGATCAGCGCGGTCCGCAGGCCGTGTTTGAACAATGCCTGACGCCGCGTCAGGCCCTTGGCGCGGGCAGTGCGGATGAAGTCCTGACCCAGCACGTCGAGCATGGCGTTGCGCTGGTAACGGCTGAAACCGGCGATCGAGAACAGCGCCAAGGTGGCCGTCGGGAGGACGAGATGCTGCAGACGGTCGATGAACTGCGTCCAGATGCCACCCGTCAGCGTCGCCGATGTCTCTCCGGTGTACTCGAACAGGTTGAACCCCAGCGCAGTATTGGCGCGCAACGCACCGAGGATCAGCAGGTTAGCGACGACGAACGTCGGCATGCTGATCAGCAGCAGGGAGAGCACCGTGATGATCCGGTCGGACACGCGGTACTGCCGAATGGCACCCCACGCGCCCACCACCACACCGATGACGGTGCCCAGCAGCGAACCGATGAGAACCAGTCGCAAACTGACTCCGATCCGGCGCCACAGCTCGTCGGACACGGGCTGCCCGGCGATGGTAGTGCCGAAGTCGCCCAGCACCGCCTCGGACACCCAGTGCGCGTAGCGAAGCGGAATGGGCTTGTCGAGGTCGAGTTCGGCGGCCTTGGCGTCGATCACGGCCTGTGGCGGCCGGGGGTTGCGACCTTCGAGGCTGTCGAGGGGTCTAAATGACCACGAGGTGAGGGCGAAGGTCAGGAAGGACGCCAGTGCGAGCAGGACGACGTAGTTCAGCGCCCGACGGGCTAGGAAGCGCGTCATGAGGCGCTCGCCGGAAACCGCATGGGCACAGGGTAAGAGATGAACGGCCGATCCCCGCGCCACGACCCGGTGGCGCAGTACGAGAACGTGCAGTGCACACGTAGCCGACTCTCAGGTTGTCGGCGTTGAGTAGGGGTATCCGTTGGTGGTCCGAAGACGTTTGCATAGATGGGAATTGTGACATGCATTACAGCCCCAAAATGTTCGCCGCCGTCCTTGGCGGTGCTGCGATGGTGACGCTCGGTGCGTTGAGCGCGGGCCTCGTCGAGGGTCAATCCGCGCCTGCCTCGGCCGCGGGAACGTCGCAGATGACGTTGGGCGCCACCAGCACCGAGACCACGCCGCCCAACGCGCCGGCCGTCGGCGATGCCGCACCGTCGATCAAGGGTCCGGCGCCGCTTCCATCGGAGGAGCAGGGCCTTCCCGGCTGATGTGACGTCCTGCTGGGAGTCGGCAGGGAGCGGGCTTCAGGTTTGGTGTGCATCGGCTTCGGCTACTCGAAACTCGAAGGGCTTCATCCCCCTTCGCACATCCGTCTTCGAGCAGTCGAATTGGAGTGATTGCCGTGAGCAGCAAGAATCTGAAGGTGATGGCCGCCGCTGTCGGCGCAGGTGCATTGATTTCTGGTGGTGCACTGACCATGGCTTCCAACAGTTGGGCGGAGCCCGAAACGCCCGGCCCGGTGCCCACCGAGGAGGCGACCATCGGCGAAACCACCACTGAGACCGTCGCGCCGTCCACACCGACGACGTCGTCGGTCGTGCCCGAGATCACGGGTCCGGCGGCGCTGCCGCCCGAGCAGGAGGGTGCGCTCTAATCTCGACCTAGTGACCAGGCAGTAGGGGAGGCCGCATGGTGGACACCGTGGTGGTCTCCCCTATTCGCGTTGCGTCGATGATGACCTGATCGCCCACGGCGAAGGGCGGCGTCGCCGCTCCGCCCGCCTCGTGAATGGCGTACGTCTGGACGAAACCGTCATCGCTGCGGGCGGTCACTGACGTCGCTGAGATGGCGGTCACCCGCCCCGCTTGGGAGATCAGCGTCGAGAAGCCGCCGTGGCCGTCGGCCACGACGTATTCGCCGTGGAGCGCGTCGGGTTCGGCACTGCTGCGATGTGCCGCGGGGAGCGGGGGTCCGATGGGGTCCCGCATTCCCCCCGACATGTGGTGGTTACCTCCGTCGGTGGCCGCTGCGATGGCCGCGCCGCCCACCCCTGCCACCGCTGCTGCAACCGCGACCGCACCGACCGTCTTGCGCATGCCCCAGGTGCTCATGGGCTCAACTCTGCACGCGCGACATGTGCGCTGGCTGTGAATGGCTTTTCACAGCGGGCGCATAGAAACGCCACAGGGCGCGCCCATGCCGTGGCCTGATAATGAGGACGATGACCACCGCCAACGGCTCAGACCGAGAACACGCAGACCCCGCGCGAGTCGTCATGCGGAGATCCGACGGCAAGCCGATAAGTGTCTTGGTGGTCGACGACGAACCCGTACTCGCCGAATTGGTGTCGATGGCCCTTCGGTACGAGGGCTGGGACATCTCGACGGCTGGTGACGGCGAGTCTGCCATTGCGCTGGCGCGCGAGAACCCCCCCGACGTCGTCGTGCTGGACGTGATGCTGCCCGACATGAGTGGCCTCGACGTCCTGCACGAACTGCGCGCCCAGATTCCCGGGCTACCGCTGTTGTTGCTGACCGCGAAGGACTCCGTTGAGGACCGCATCGCCGGTCTCACGGCAGGCGGCGACGATTACGTGACGAAGCCGTTCAGCCTGGAGGAAGTCGTACTGCGTCTGCGCGCGTTGCTGAGGCGCACCGGCGTGGCTGACGAGACCGGTGGCGCACAGATCGTGGTCGGCGACCTGGTACTCGACGAAGACAGTCACGAAGTCACCCGCGCCGGTGAGCCGATTACGTTGACGGCCACGGAGTTCGAGTTGTTGCGGTTCATGATGCGCAACGCCAAGCGGGTGCTGAGCAAGGCGCAGATCCTCGACAGGGTGTGGAGCTACGACTTCGGGGGAAGGTCCAATATCGTCGAGTTGTACGTCTCGTATCTGCGCAAGAAGATCGACAGCGGCCGTGAGCCGATGATTCATACGTTGCGTGGCGCCGGGTACGTCCTCAAGCCACCGCGATGAACCGTCGGCAACGCGACGAATCGGCTGGCACACACAGTCGACTTTCGTCGCCGCGAACGTGGTCCCTCCGACTCCGCCTGCTCGTCACTCAGGTGGTGCTGCTCGCCGTGGTGTGCGCCAGCATCGGCATTGCGACCGAGTTTGCGCTGCAACGTTTTCTAGTGCGCCAGCTCGACGAGCAATTGGTCGAGGCCGGCCGCCGGTCGGCGGCGATCTTCGAGCTTCCCCCGCCCCCGTTCGGGCGCTATCCGCCGGGTTCCGACTCGCCGAGGGACGGGTCATCGGGGTCAGGGGAAGCAAACTTTCCGTTCCGTGAGCGATTCGACCCGGAATTCGGGCCGGGACCCGGATTCCTCAACGCGCCCGGTCAGGCGACAAGGACGGTCGGGGCGGTGGTCTCGCCGTCGGGCGCCATCGATGCCGGGGTGATCAATCGCGATGGCACCCGGTCCGCGGTCGACGGCGGCGCCGCCGCCGCGCTCGCCGGCGTGCCGGCCACCCGCACCCCGACGACCATCGAGCTCGACGGTCTCGGCCGTTATCGGGTGATCGCCCTGCACGCGCGGCATGGCAACCAGACGATCGTCACGGGCCTTCCGACCGCCGTCGTCGACGACACCCTGTGGTGGGTGCTCTGGATGTTCTGTGTCCTCGCGTTCATTACCCTTCTTGCCGCTGCCACTGCGGGCATCATGATCATCCGTCGCCAGTTGGCACCGCTGACCCGGGTCACCGTGGCCGCCCGCGCGGTCGCAGGCCTCGAACTCGACACCGGGGAGGTGCACCTGCCGAACCAGATCGTTCGCGTCGATCCGGAAGGAGCTCATACGGAAGTCGGTCAACTCGGGACGGCGCTCAATACGATGCTCGACCGCGTCGCGAGCGCGCTATCGGCGCGCCACGCCAGCGAGACGCGTGTCCGACAATTCGTGGCGGACGCAAGTCACGAACTGCGCACCCCACTCGCCGCGATTCGCGGTTACACCGAACTGGCGCAACGCAAGCGGCGCGACGTACCAGATGACGTCGCCCATGCGATGGGCAGAGTCGAATCCGAGACCGAGCGCATGACGCGCCTCGTCGAGGACATGCTTCTGTTGGCGCGACTCGATGAGGGGCGGCCACTGGGCCGGGAACCGGTCGATGTCTCGATGCTCGTCGTCGACGCGGTCAGCGACGCTCACGTCGCCGGACTCGATCACGATTGGGCGCTCGACCTACCCGAGGAACCGGTCACCGTCATCGGTGACGAGGCGCGCTTGCAGCAGGTGTTGGTCAACCTGTTGGCGAACGCCAGGATTCACACCCCGCCGGGGACGTCGGTGACGACGTCGTTGGTCCGGGAGGGCGACACGGCGGTGCTGACCGTAGCCGACGACGGGCCGGGCATCCCCGCCGACCTGCTACCGGAGATCTTCGAGCGGTTCGCGCGCGGGGACTCCTCGCGATCGCGGCGCGGGAATGCCTCGGCGACCAACTCGACTCCGAGCGGCACCGGCCTCGGTCTGTCGATCGTGGCGGCCGTGGTCAAGGCACACGACGGCACGATCGACGTCCAAAGTGAGCCTGGAAGCACGAGGTTCGTCGTCCGACTTCCGGGAGGGTCACAGCCGCCTCACAGCCCGAACCAATCGTGCGCCTAGTCACCCGTCCGAGAATCAGCGGAGTGACTGCCGTTCTTACGCGCTCCATCGTCGCCGATGACGGCGGAGACGATACTGCCGACGTGCGCCCATCCCCCTTCTCTCGCAGTGAGCGCGTGGCATGTGGTGTTCTCCTGCTGGGCACCGCGATGCTCTATCTGTGGAACCTGTCTGCGAGCGGATGGGCGAACGGCTTCTACTCGGCAGCGGTGCAGGCTGGCGCGAAGGACTGGACCGCGATGCTGTTCGGATCCAGCGATGCTGCCAATGCGATCACGGTGGACAAGACACCTGGCGCGCTGTGGGTGATGGATGCCTCGGTGCGGCTGTTCGGGTTGAATTCGTGGAGCTTGCTGGCGCCCCAGGCGCTGGAGGGCGTCGCCGCCGTTGCACTCCTCTACGCCGCCGTGCGCCGCGCTGCTGGGCCGTCAGCAGCATTGCTCGCCGGCGCGATCTTCGCCCTGACACCCGTCGCGGCGCTGATGTTTCGGTTCAACAATCCCGACGCGCTACTGGTACTCGCGCTGGTGGCAGGTGCGTACTGCGTACAGCGGGCGTGTGAGCGCGACAGCAGCCGCTGGTGGCTCATCGGGGCGGGTGCCGCCGTCGGAATCGGGTTCCTGGCCAAGATGCTGCAGGCATTCCTGGTGCTACCCGCCTTCGGGTTGGCCTTCCTGATCGCGGCGGCCGTACCGCTGGGCGCGCGCCTGTTGAGACTTGCCGGCGGCGTCGCCGCGATGGTGCTCAGTGGTGGCTGGTACCTACTACTGGTCGAAGTGTGGCCCGCGTCGTCGCGTCCCTACATCGGCGGCTCGCAGAACAACAGCATCATGGAACTCGCCCTCGGGTATAACGGGCTCGGCAGACTCACCGGCGACGAGACCGGCGGCCTGGGCAACATGAACTTCGACGTCGGCTGGGGCAGGTTGTTCGGAAACTCGATGGGCGACTACATCGCGTGGCTGATCCCCGCCGCCGTGGTCTGCGTCGCCGCCGGGCTGCTCATCACCCGTCGCGCGCCGCGGACCGACCCGACCAGGGCCGGACTGATCCTGTGGGGCGGGTGGCTCGCAGTCACCGCGATTGTCTTCAGCTATGCCAACGGGATTCTGCATCAGTACTACACCGTCGCGCTGGCGCCCGCGATCGGAGCGGGTATCGGCATTGGTGCAATACTGCTGTGGCGCAACAGATTCGATTTGCGCGCTGCGATCGCCATGTCGGGCACGGTACTAGTCACGGTCATCCTCGCGGCCGTTTTGCTGGCTAGGCGCTACGACTGGCTGCCCTGGCTGGGTGCGGCGGTGGCCGTCGCTGGCGTTGGCGCCGCGGTGCTGCTGCTCGTGGTGAGCCGGCTCCCGGCGCGGGTCGCTTCGGGAGTGGCTGCACTGGCCATCGCGGCCTGTCTGGCCGCACCGACCGCCTACGGCCTCGCCACCGTGGTCACTCCGCACTCCGGAGCCATCCCGTCGGTGGGGCCGGCGCGCAGTCACGGCTCCTTCGGCGGGCCTGGCGGTCCCGGCGGCGGCATCCTAGACATTCCCGAGGTCGGTCCCGGTCTGGCGGCTCTGCTGTCCGCCGACGTCGACCGCTTCCACTGGACCGCCGCGGTCGTCGGCTCGACCAACGCCGCGGGCTACCAACTAGCCGGCGGCGCTCCGGTGATGGCCGTCGGTGGCTTCAACGGCACCGATCCCGCGCCGACCCTCGCCGAGTTCCAGCGCGACGTGGCCGACGGCCGGATCCACTACTTCATCCACGGGCGTTCGATGTTCGGCATGCCCGGCGGCCGCCAGAACAGCGGCAGTCGCGACGCCGCCGACATCAGTGCATGGGTCAAGGCGCACTACTCCGAGAAGAAGGTCGACGGCGTCGTGATCTACGACCTGACCGAGCCGCCCAAGTCATAGCTGACGCATAGCTTGCTCAAGAGGCCACCACACGCTGCCGACAGACGATGGAGTCATGACAGACATTCAGGATGCGGACATCGCCTTCGGCTCGCGGCCCAATGCCGCCTCGCAGGCCCGCGCGCTCGGGGTTCCCGTGTTGGACGTGGTGATCCCGGTCTACAACGAGCAGGCCGCTCTTGCCGACTCGGTGCACCGTCTCCACCGCTACCTGCGTGACAGCTTCCCGTACCCGGTGCGGATCACGATCGCCGACAACGCCAGCGTCGACGACACCCCACGCATCGCCGCCGAGCTGGCCGCCGAACTCGACGACGTCCGCGTGGTCCGGCTGGAGGAGAAGGGGCGCGGGCGAGCGCTGCATCAGGTGTGGTCGCAGTCGGATGCCATGGTGTTGGCGTACATGGACGTCGACCTGTCGACCGATCTCGCCGCGGTCGGTCCACTCGTCGCCCCGCTCATCTCCGGTCACTCCGACCTGTCGATCGGCACTCGACTGGGCCGTGGGTCGCGGGTGGTGCGGGGCCCCAAGCGGGAGATCATCTCCCGCTGCTACAACCTGATCTTGAAATCGACGCTGCACGCTCGGTTCTCGGACGCCCAGTGCGGATTCAAGGCGATCCGCGCCGACGTCGCTCGCCAGCTGCTGCCACACGTGGCTGACACCGGGTGGTTCTTCGACACCGAGCTGCTGGTTCTCGCCGAACGTAGCGGCCTGCGCATCCACGAGGTTCCGGTGGACTGGGTCGACGACCCCGACAGCCGGGTGGACATCGTCGCTACCGCCACCGCGGACCTCAAGGGCGTCGGCAGGCTGCTTCGCGGCTTCGCCAACGGCTCCATTCCGGTGCCTGCGATTGCGGCCCAGTTGGCGCCGTCTCGGTCGACGGCGGCCGCCCCGAATTCGCTGTTCCGCCAGGTGGTGCGGTTCGGCGCCATCGGCGTGGCGTCGACGGCGGCGTACCTTCTGCTGTTCACCTTGCTGCATCAGGTCATCGGTGCCCAGGTCGCCAACTTCGTGGCGC
This sequence comes from Mycolicibacterium hodleri, assembly GCF_006439015.1. Lineage (GTDB taxonomy): Bacteria > Actinomycetota > Actinomycetes > Mycobacteriales > Mycobacteriaceae > Mycobacterium > Mycobacterium hodleri_A. Next base: position 165,710 of record NZ_RCZG01000013.1, read on the forward strand.
TGCTCCTCACCGCGATCGCCAACACCGCTGCCAACCGACGCTTCACGTTTGGCGTGGCCGGCGGTGCGAAGGCGACACGGCATCACATCGAGGGCCTGATCGTCTTCGCCATAGCGCTCGCGATCACCAGCGGCACCTTGGCCGGGCTGCACGCCTTCGTCGACCAACCACACCGCCTGCTCGAACTCTCCGTGCTGGTGCTGGCGAATCTGGTCGCGACCGCCGTCCGCTTCGTCCTGCTGCGCGGCTGGGTCTTTCACCCCCGCCGGACTCACTGACATCAACCGAGAACACGAGGGAAAACGACCGTGACACTGACTGCCGAAGACGTCCGAACTGACGCCGTGACCGACGATTCGCGTCCACCCGATGCGCGCTGGACCCGCCCCGCGTTCTGGGCCCTCCTGGTCGGCGCCGGCGTGCTCTACCTCTGGGGACTCGGGTCGTCGGGTTGGGCCAACAGCTACTACGCCGCGGCCGCCCAGGCCGGAACCCAGGACTGGAAGGCGTGGTTGTTCGGCTCGCTGGACTCCGGCAACGCGATCACCGTCGACAAGCCGCCTGCCGCGATGTGGGTCATGGGGTTGTCCGGGAGGCTTTTCGGGTTCAGCGAATTCGCCATGCTCCTGCCACAGGCGCTGATGGGAGTCGGCGCGGTCGCCGTGTTGTACTTCACGGTCCGGCGGACCAGCGGTGCATCGGCTGGCCTGATCGCAGGTGTGGTGCTGGCGTTGACGCCGGTGGCGACGTTGATGTTCCGCTATAACAACCCAGACGCACTTTTGGTACTGCTGCTGGTCGTGGCGGCATACTGCACTGTGCGCGCCATCGATGCGAGCACCGCTCGACGGATGACGATGTGGATGGCGCTGACCGGTTGCGCGATCGGCTTCGCATTCCTGACGAAGATGCTGCAGGCCTTTCTCATCGTGCCCGGTCTGGCGCTGGCAGTCCTAGTCGCGGCGCCCTTCGGCATGTGGAAACGGCTGGGCGCGTTGCTCATCGGCGGTGTGACGATGATCGTGTCGGCCGGCTGGTACATCGCCTTGGTCAGCCTGTGGCCCGCCGACTCGCGGCCGTACATCGCCGGTTCCACCGACAACAGCCTTCTGCAGCTGGCGTTCGGCTACAACGGCATCCAGCGCATCGCGGGCAACGAGGGTGGCGGTCCCGGTGGCGGCGGTCCTGGCCACGGACCGCGCGGCGGTGCCGGTGGCATGAATCTGTTCTTCGGTGGTGACCCCGGCATTGGTCGGCTGTTCGGCGCGTCGATGGGCGCGGAGGCGTCATGGCTACTGCCCGCAGCCCTCATCGGCCTGGTCGTCGGACTATTGCCGACCTGGCGAGCGGTGCGCATCGATCGTGTCAGGGCCGGCCTAATGCTTTGGGGTGGTTGGCTTCTGGTGACGGGCGCGGTGTTCAGCTTCATGGAGGGTACCGTGCACCCGTACTACAACGTCGCTCTCGCGCCTGCCGTCGCCGCGCTGGTCGGCATCGCCGTCGCGCAGCTCGTGCGACGCCGGGACTCGCTGATGGCGCGGGTGGCGCTCGCCGCGATGTTGGTGGCCACCGGGGTGTGGTCCTTCGTGCTGTTGAACAGGACACCCGAGTGGTGGCCGGCCATCCGTTGGGGCGTGCTGATCGGATCGATCCTGCTCGCGGTGCTGCTATCCGTTCGTGCACACCGCCTCGGCAAGGCCACGGTCGCCGTCGTCATCGCGACCGCGGTCGTCGGACTCGGCGGCCCGGCGGCGTTCTCGATCTACAACGCCGCGAGCGCACACGAGGGTCCCGGGACCATGTCGGGTCCGCAGAAGCCGGGCGGCTTCGGCGGCCCGGGCGGTCCCGGCGGAAAGGGTGCACCCGGCATGCCGGGCCGCACCGACAGTCCGGAACTGGAAGCGATGCTGAAGAGCGCCGATAACCGTTGGGCGGCAGCGAGTATCGGGTCGATGTCGGTGAGCGACCTCGAACTCAAGACCGGAAGCTCGCTGATGGCCATCGGCGGATTCACGGGCAGCGACCCGTCGCCGACGCTGGCGCAGTTCCAGCAGTACGTGGCCGACGGTCAGGTGCGGTACTTCCTCGCCGACTCGGGACGCGGTGGGCCTCCAGGACAGCGCGCAGGTTCGGCGGCTGACATCACGGCGTGGGTGGAGAAGACCTTCGTCAAGACCGATGTCGGTGGCTCAAGCGTCTACGACCTGCAATCACCACGATCCTGACTCGCTGGCCCCTGGCGGGCGGTGACTATCGTCAAGGCCGTCGTCTGCCCATTTAGGAGGTCCCAATGTCCGTGACCGACGAGTACCTGAAGAACAACGAGGCGTATGCCGCTGGGTTCAGCGGGCCGTTGCCGCTGCCGCCGAGCAAGCACGTCGCGGTGGTCGCCTGCATGGACGCCCGGCTGGATGTGTACCGGATGCTGGGACTGGCCGACGGCGAGGCCCACGTCATCCGCAACGCCGGTGGCGTGGTGACCGATGACGAGATCCGCTCGTTGGCGATCAGCCAGCGACTGCTCGGTACCCGGGAGATCATTCTCATCCACCACACCGACTGCGGCATGCTGACGTTCACCGACGACGGGTTCAAGCAGCAGATCCAGGACGAGACGGGGCTCAAGCCCGAGTGGGCCGCCGAGGCGTTCCAGGACGTGGACGAGGACGTCCGGCAGTCGTTGCGCCGCATCGAGGCCAGCCCGTTCGTCACCAAGCAGGTGTCGCTGCGCGGCTTCGTCTTCGACGTCGCGACGGGCAAGCTCAACGAGGTCACCCTCTAGCGACCGGGGCGCGTCTTCGTTCGCCGAACGTATGCGCGCCGAAACCCCGTGGTTTGCCTGTCGGCAGTCGATGATGTCGACATGGCCATGTCCAGTTCGACGTCCACATCCCACGCGTCGAGCAATCCCCGGAAGCCCTTTCCGCTAATCGCCGACTACGGATTCCTGTCCGATTGCGAGAACACCTGCCTGATCTCGTCGGCCGGTTCGGTCGAGTGGATGTGCGCACCGCGGCCTGACTCACCGAGCCTGTTCGGTGCGATCCTGGATCGCGGCGCCGGACACTTTCGGATTAGTCCCTATGGGGTGACGGTGCCTGCCGCGCGCCGATATCTTCCTGGCAGCCTGATTCTCGAGACGACGTGGCAGACCCATACCGGCTGGATGATCGTCCGAGACACCCTCGTGATGACCCCGTGGCACGACATCGAGACGAGGTCGCGCACCCATCGCAGGACGCCAATGGATTGGGACGCCGAACACACCCTGCTGCGGACCGTGCGCTGTGTCAGTGGAACCGTTGAACTGGTCGTGGACTGCGAGCCTTCATTCGATTACAACCGCAACGTGGCGACATGGGAGTACTCCGCCGCAGGTTACGGCGAGGCGGTGGCGCGCGCGAAGCACGAACCAGATGCGCACCCAACCCTTCGCCTGACGACCAACCTGCGCATCGGTTTGGACGGTCGGCAGGCACGGGCGCGCACCCGGTTGAAGGAGGGTGACGACGTGTTCGTCGCGCTGAGCTTCTCGTCGAACTCTGCGCCGCAGACTTATGCCGAGGCCACCGACAAGATGTGGTCGACTAGCGAGTGCTGGCGGCAGTGGATCAACATCGGAGACTTCCCCGACCATCCCTGGCGGTCATACCTGCAGCGCAGCGCACTGACCCTGAAAGGGCTCAGCTACGCACCGACCGGAGCCATCCTGGCTGCCAGTACCACGTCACTTCCGGAAACGCCTCAGGGCGAACGGAACTGGGATTATCGCTACGCGTGGATCCGAGACTCCACGTTCGCCCTCTGGGGCCTCTACACCTTGGGGCTGGACCGCGAGGCCGATGACTTCTTCGCCTTCATCGCGGAAGTGTCCGGCGCCAACGACGGAGAGCCCCATCCGCTGCAGGTGATGTACGGCGTCGGAGGTGAACGTACGCTCGTCGAGGACGAACTTCCCCACCTGTCTGGCTACGACAATGCCCGGCCCGTGCGAATCGGTAACGGCGCCTTCGACCAGATGCAGCACGACGTGTGGGGTTCGATGTTGGACTCGGTGTATCTCCACTCGCGGTCGCGTGAGCAGATCCCCGAGAACCTGTGGCCGGTTCTGAAGGCTCAGGTCGAAGAGGCCATCGCCCACTGGCGCGAGCCTGATCGTGGCATCTGGGAGGTCCGCGGCGAGCCGCAGCACTTCACGTCGAGCAAGGTCATGTGCTGGGTTGCCCTCGATCGCGGCGCAAAGCTCGCCGAATTGCATGGCTGGGAGAGCCACATCGAGCCGTGGCGGCGGATCGCCGACGAGATCAAGGCGGACATCCTCGCCAACGGCGTCGACTCGCGCGGAGTGCTGACTCAGCGCTACGGCGACGACGCCTTGGACGCGTCGCTGCTGCTGGCGGTGCTCACCCGGTTCCTGCCTCCCGACGACCCACGGCTGCGCGCGACGGTACTGGCCATCGCCGACGAACTCACCGAGAACGGGCTGGTGCTGCGCTACCGCACCCATGAGACCGACGACGGATTATCCGGCGAGGAAGGCACTTTCACCATCTGCTCGTTCTGGTTGGTGTCGGCACTGGTCGAGATCGGCGAGATCAGCAGGGCCAAGCACCTGTGCGAGCGGCTGCTGTCCTTCGCGAGCCCGCTGCATCTCTACGCAGAGGAGATCGACCCCCGGACCGGGCGGCACCTTGGCAACTTCCCGCAGGCGTTCACCCACCTGGCGCTCATCAACGCCGTGGTGCACGTGATCCGAGCCGAAGAGGACGACGACGGGTCGGGAGCGTTTCAGCCTGCCAACGCACCGATGTAGACGTTCGTCAGCGTGTGGCATCCGGGAGGGCTGCATGACTGCAGAGCACCTGGGCCAGTTGGGTCAGCGTCGCGTGTAGGTTCTCGACACGCCGAAGCGCGTCCGACACCTCGAGACCGGCAGCGTCCGCGGCGTCGACCGCCGTCTCGTCGCGGTCCGTGGACCGACCGGCTTCGCCTCTTGCCGATGATTCGGCGCGCTCGGTGGCCTCCCGGAGCCGCCGAATGCCTCGTGCAACCTGGTCATCGGACCATCCGTGCAACAGCCGCGCGGAGTCCGACAGCAGCGGGGTCAAGCGCTGGTAGGCCTCGTGGACCGCGTCGACCCGAACCGTGACGTCGTTGGTGGCGGTCTCAGCTTGGGCGAAGAGGTTGGTCTCGCTCGCCGCCGACGTAACCATTGCGGCGAATGCCACATGCGCGGAGTCCAATCCGGCTTCGGCCACCGCAACCTCGTGTTCGTGGCCCGGCAGGTGCGAGGCGAGCGCGGCGTCCAGCGCGGTGAGGTAGCTCAGAATGGCGGGTCTCACCTCGCGTGCCGACCGAATGGGAACGACGGTCAGCGCTACGAGGCCGGCGATGCACCCGCCGATCAGCGCCGCGACCGTCTTGTCCCAGATCAGGTCGAGATAGCGCCCCTCGGTCGCGAACAATGGCACGAAGGCGATGCTCATCCAGAACACCATGGCCGGGTAGGACACCGGCGCGCTGACGATGGTGAAGAACACCCCTACCGCGACGACGGCGATGGTCCATCCGAGGGTGTCGGGGACGGTCGCCGCGAGCAACACCCCGCCGACTGCGCCGAGGATCGTCGCGGGGATCCTGACGAGTGCACGGCGCGTGGACAGCCCGGCGGATCCGGCGATGATCACGAACGCGGTCCACGCGACCACCAGGCTTTGTTCATTGCCGATCACCCTGGCGAGCACACCCGCGGTCAGGGCCGCGACGACCGCCTGGATCGCAAGTGCCATGCTCGGCGACAACGACTTTCGGTCAGATTGGCTAGCCGGTTCACCGGCAGCCACCGGGCTGACTGATTCAGGAATCGTTGCGGTCAATGTTCTTGCCCGGGTGATGGATTGGGCGACCACTTCGCCACCACCGAGCAGTGTGAGTGCAGCCAACAGCGTGGTCGGTTCGAATGGCGCCGCCTCGGTGGTCGTGGCCTGGGTCAGCGCGTCGTGGACGTGGACGCGCAGTACCTGGGTCCTGCGAGCGGCGATCGCCCTGGACTCTTCGTCGCGATCATCGCGAACGGCCACCGCGAGCCCGTGCAGCGTGCTCGTCATGGACCAGCCCAGCTCATCGGGCAGCGAACGAACCCAGCCGGGCTGATCGACCTGCTCGGCCATGTCCTCCAATCCCTTCTGAACCGAGTGCAGAGCCACCCGCAGGTGGTCGGCCTCGGCGTGGCCGAAGCCGGCCACAACGGCGCCCGGGCTCTGCCGCTCGATGGCAGCGCGGCACGCCCGCACTCTGTCGAGGTCCGCCCGCAGGGTCTTGCGTGCCCGATCGGACGGCGCACCGTCGCGGACGGTATTGAGCACGTCCACGACGCCGGTGACGGCGGCCGACGTGCGTAGGGCGAACGCTTGCACCGACCGCTGGAGCGAGTGAAGCGGCTCCTCGGGCAGGATCACGCTCTCCCAGATGGCGAGCCAGCCGAACCCGATGGCCGCTGCGAGCGCGAACCATCCGATTCGACCCACCGTGATGTGGCCGCCCCCGGTGATGTACACCGTGATCGCGCCCATCAGCGCCAGGCCTGCCAAGCGCGTGCTCCACGGGCGTAGCGCGTACGACGAAAACATCAGAATGACGAGAGCTACCGCCGCGAGCCACGCCGCGACAAGGGTGAGCTGCACCGTGGCGAAGACTGCGGCGGCGCAAACGACAGCCGCCCAACCCAGCGTGCGGACGCGGTCCCTTGGGCGCGGATCGGGCGCCAGTAGAGCCCCCTCGAAGGCTGCGCCCGCGGCGAACAAGGTGATGCGCGCCGGGTCTGCGACGTCAAAGGCCGCCGTGATCGTCAGCATCGTGGCCCAGGCGAGCACAGTCGCGCCCACCGCGCGCACCCCGCGGCGCGCGCGGACCAAGCCAGGGTCGAAGACCGTCAGGCGGGCCGTTGCGGAGGCGAACACGGAAATGGCGGTCTCCTGACTCGTGAATCGCGGCCAACGTATCCGAAGCCCAGCCCGCGGGCTGAAATTCAGCCGAATGACACCTGCGTGTTGCCGAGTCGCGGAACCTCGGCATGACCAAGATCGCCATTTGCAGGCTTCGGCCGTCGACTCTGTCGAAAGACGCAGTCGCAAGCGAGAGTTGCCGGTAGCGTCGGCGCCATTACTCCGGTGAGGAGTTGCGCTGACTGCCCTCGGCGCACGGTGGAGAAGGAGCCGATCAACCATGCGCATCGTGGTCGACCTGAATCGTTGTCTGGGATACGCGCAGTGCGTCCCGCTGGCGCCGGAAGTCTTGCAGCTAAACGGCGAGGAAGCCCTCGCCTACGACCCGAATCCCGATGACTCGCAACGCCAGCAGGTGGCGAGGGCCGTCGCATCATGTCCCGTCCAGGCGATCATCGCCGAGATGGATCCGCCGTCTGACAGGACGACCACATGAGTGCGCATCCGCTGATCGACGAACTCGTCAGCACCTTCAAGGCGCAGGGTCGGATCGTCATCGTCGGTGCGTCACTGGCGGGTCTGCGCGCCGCGGAGGCACTGCGGGACGAGGGCTTCACGGGATCGCTGACCATCATCGGCGATGAGGTGCACGAGCCGTACGACCGGCCCCCGCTGTCGAAGCAGGTACTCAAGGGGTGGGTGCCCGCGGGCAACACCAAGCTGCCGCGACTGCGCGCGGTCGACGCCGACTGGCGGCTGGGTGTGGCGGCAACCGGTCTGGACCGTGACAACCGAGAGGTGTTGCTGGCCAACGGCGACAAGGTGCCGTATGACCGGCTTCTGATCGCCACCGGCGTGCGATCTCGCGCATGGTTCAACCCCGAAGAAGCAAAGCTCAAGGGGCTTTACACGTTGCGCACCAGCGATGACGCCGCCGAAATACAGGCGGCATTCAAGGCCAAGCCGAAACGGGTGCTGATCGTCGGCGCCGGCTTCATCGGCTCCGAAATGGCCTCGGTCTGCCGGGATCTCGGGCTGAACGTGACGGTCGCGGAACGCTCCAGCGCACCGCTGGTCGGGCCGCTCGGCGGGGTCATCGGCGACATCGCCGCCAAGATGCAGCGCGACGCCGGCGTCGACCTGCGCACCGGAGTTGCCGTCGAGGCGCTCGAAGGCGATGCCGACGGACACGTTCGGCGCGCCAAGCTCTCGGACGGCACCACGCTCGACGTCGACGTGGTGGTGGCATCGCTCGGGTCCGTGCGCAACATCGAATGGCTCGAGGGCGCTGAACTCGCCAGCGGGTTCTGGGGGGTGGCCTGCGACGCAGGGTGCCGGGCCTTCGACATCAACGGTGTCGTGACCGACAACATCTTCGTCGCCGGCGACATCGCGCGGGCCCCGCACGTGCTCTACGAGTACCAGTTCATGGCGATCGAGCACGTGGACGCGGCGGTGCTGGGCGCCCAGACGGCCGCACACAACATGGTCAATCTCGAGAAGGGCCGCCGCCCGCACCTGCCGCTGCCGCAGTTCTGGTCCGGTCAGTTCGGCGTGAACATCAAGGGCGTCGGAGTGTGCTCCTTCGGCGACGAGATCGTGTTCACCCAGGGCTCGGTCGAGGATCTCCGGTTCGCCGCCGCCTTCGGCAAGAACGGCCGCATCGTCGGTGCCATCACCTTCAACCACGGCAAGTGGCTGGAGTACTACGGCAGGCTCATCGAGCAGTCTGCGCCCTTCCCGCCACCGCCGGCGGGCTACGACGTGCCCACGAACTCGGAACCCATGGACGCCCGTTTCGGTGATCCGCGCGCGCCGACCGGAATTCCCGACGTCGTGCTGACCGGCCACGACCCGACCTCCCGCGGCGCCGAGTTCCGCGCCAAGAGCCGCTAAAAGGAAGCCGCCATGACTGCTATGGAGACCACCGCGTCAGCCGCCTGGACCGAGGCGATGAAGTACGAGAACCGTCACGACCCGTACAAGTTCTTCGACCAACTACGCGAAACGCCCGTCGTGCAGGTCGCCGACAAAACCTACGTCGTCACCGGCTACCGCGAGCTACTGCAACTCGCGCACGATCCCCACGTCAGCTCCGACATCTCGAAGAGTCCCATCTCGGCCCAGCCCGCAGCCCATGCGCAGCCCGACGTCGGCGCCGAGCACATGCAGGCGTACGGCCGGGAAGCCAGCCTGATCGTGTCCGACCCGGCCAAGCACGACAAGCAGCGCCGGCAGGTGATGCGGCACTTCGCACCGCCGCACTCGCCGAACGTCATCCCCAACATGGCGGCTGACATCCAGACCCTGTGCAACGACTCGTTGAACGGCATCAAGAGCAAGGGCGGCAACACCTTCGACGTGGTCGACGACTACGCCTATCCGGTCCCGGTCGCGGTCATCTGTCAGATCCTCGGCGTTCCACTCAAGGACGAACCCACCTTCCACGGGTGGATCTTCGACTTCATGGCGGGCGCAGACATGGGCCCTGACGCCGCGACTGAAGAAGGTCAGGCCCGCAAGCAGAAGGGCAAGGAGAGTACCGCGGCGCTGACCGCTTACATGGCCGATCTGATCCAGGGCTTCCTGTCCGAACCCAAGGACAATGTGCTGTCGAAGATGGTCAATGACCACGACGGACCCGATGGGCCGATGACGCCCAAGGAGGCCGCGGCCAACGCCATGCTGCTGTTGATCGCGGGCCACGATTCGACCGTCAATACCATCGCGCATTGCGTGCTGACGCTGCTGCGCAATCCCGAGTCGATCGAATTGCTGCACGAGAAGCCGGAACTGATCCCGAAGGCGATCGAAGAGGTCCTGCGGCTTCAGTCTGCGGTCCAGTTCTTCCCCAGCCGAAGTGTCACCGCTGACGTCCAAGTCGGTGGGACCATCATCCCGGCGGGGTCGGCGGTGCATCTGCTCTACGGCGCGGCCAATCGCGACCCGAAGCGATTCCCGGATCCGGAGAAGTTCGACATCCAGCGCAAGGACAACCAGCACGTGGGCTGGGGTCGCGGAGTGCACAGCTGCGTCGGGGGACCGCTCGCGCGGCTCGAGGTCAACATCGCGTTGGAGACGTTCCTTCGGCGGGTCGAGAACCCACGGCTGGTCGTCGACCCGCCGCCCTACCGGGTCAACCAGGTGTTCCGCGGCCCGCTGCACCTAGAGGTTGAGTTCGACCGGATAGCCGACTGAGATGAAGGCCTTCCAGTTCGTGGAATGGCAGCAACCGGGCCAACTTCGGGACGTGCCGGTGCCGGAGCCGGGGCCGGGGGAGGTGCTGGTGAAGGTCGGCGGCGCAGGTGCCTGCCACTCGGATCTTCACCTGTTGGAGGCTCCCGCCGGGTCACGGTCATTCTCGCTCCCGTTCACCCTCGGCCACGAGAACGCCGGCTGGGTCGAGAAGATGGGTCCTGGCGCAACGGGTTTCGCGCCCGGGGATCCGGTGATCGTCTACGGCCCGTGGGGCTGTGGGCTGTGCATGAACTGTCGCAAGGGCATGGAGAACTACTGCGAGACGCCGGGCAAGCCCAGCCCTGGTGGACTCGGGGGTACCGACGGAGGCATGGCGGAGTATCTCCTCGTCCCGGCGACTCGCTACCTGATCCCCCTTGGCGACCTGGACCCGCGGGAAGCCGCTCCGCTCAGCGACGCCGGATTGACCAGCTATCACGCCGTGAAGCGGTCGGTGCATCTACTCGGGCCCGGGTCGACCGCCGTCGTCATCGGCGCAGGTGGACTCGGGCAGATGGCCATCCAGGTGCTCAACGCCCTCAGTGGCGCGACAACCGTTGTTGCGGTGGATACCTCGGAAGACAAGTTGAAGATCGCCAAGACCATGGGTGCCGACGAGGTGCTCATCTCCGGCGACGACGCCGTCACGCGCATCAAGGACATCACCAAGGGGCAGGGAGCGGAACTCGTGCTCGACCTCGTGGGCGTCAACCCCACCCTGACCATGGCCGCGCAGGTGGCGCGGGTCCTCGGACACCTCACCATCGTCGGAGTCGGCAACGCATCCTTGCCCGTCAACTTCTCCAGCCCACCGCACGAATGTGCTGTCGCCTCACCCTTCTGGGGCACCATTCCCGAACTGATCGAGGTCATCAGCCTCGCCCAGACCGGCAAGATCAGGATGCTCGTCGAACACTTCGCTCTCGATGACGCCGCCCACGCCTATCACCTGTTGCACGACGGCAAGATTCAGGGCCGCGCCGTGATCACGCCGAACGACTAACCGCCAGTGGTGACTAGGCATCGCAGGTGACCGTCGGCGTGGGCTCGGAACTGGCGGAGCTCATTCCGCTGGCGCTCGTCGTTGCCATCTCCCCGCTGTCGATCATTCCCGCCGTCCTGGTTCTTCACACACCCCGACCTAGGCCGACCAGTTTGGCCTTTCTCGCCGGCTGGATCTTCGGCCTGGCTGCGCTCACCGCGATCTTCGTCGAGGTCTCCAGTCTGCTGGGCGGGCTGGAGAAGGCGCCGAGGTGGGCAGCCTGGCTGCGCATCGTCGTCGGCGTCGCGCTCGTCGTGTTCGGTGCCGTCCGTTGGTCGACGCGCAAGCGATCGAATCACTCGCCGGCGTGGATGAACAAGATCACCGGCGCCACCCCTGGCCGAGCGGCGGTGATTGCGGCGACGCTGGTAGTCGTGAATCCGAAGGTGCTCTTCATCTGTGCCGCAGCCGGTTTGGCAATCGGTTCCGCTGGCCTCGGTACCGCGGGTGCATGGATTTCCGAGGCTTTCTACGTTCTCGTCGCGGGGTCGTCGGTCGCGATTCCGGTATTGGCGTACGCCGTGGCGGGCGAGCGGCTCGACGCGCCGCTCGCCCGGCTCAAGGAATGGATGGAGCGGCACAATGCCTCGCTGGTGGCGGCCATTCTCGTCATCATCGGACTCTTGGTGCTGTACAAGGGCATTCACGGTCTGTAGGACGATCGACGATGCCTCGGTTCGCCGCGCGACTGAAAGTCGCCGACCCAGGCTTCGTTCGAAGTCGACGCAGTGCTCGAACCACCTGCGCGACGATCCTTTCAGGGCTGACCCTGGCTGCGCTCACGTCGGTGCTCGGGGCCGTCGAAGCACTACGGATTTCGCTGTTCGGAGCCGGGGCGTGCTTCTTCGCCACCCTACTCGTCACCGACGTCCGGCCTGGCGACCGCGCCCGCACATTCGGCTGGGCTTCGGTTTCCTCAGCTGCAGCAATCGTCGTCACCGTCGAACTCAGCCGGACCGCGGTGTGGGCAGCAGCGGCATTCCTGGTCGTACAGATGTTCATGTTCTATGCGTTGCGGCCGCTCAGTCTGCGGACCGGCAATGTACTCGTGATCAGCGCACTCATCACCTTCCTCGTTGGTGCCATGCGGATCACCGCCAACCAGATCGGGTGGTTCGTGCTCGCCTCGACAGTCGGATTCGCCTGGATCGCGCTCGCGGAGTACGTGATCTTGAAGGACGATCCGATTCGTTCGTTGAAGCGCTCCGTCAGCGTCTTCTGCCATAGTGCGGGCGGCTCGGTCGCCCTCGTCGTCGGGGTCACGACTATGACGAGCGCCGGCCGAGCGCCGCGACGCGCCGAAAAGGCGCTCCGTCGGAGCCTCGACCGTGCGATGCGGTGTCGGAGGGGCATCGAGAGCCAGTTGTCTGGCACGCTTCCGCCTGAACTCGCGCGCCACGACATCGAGCAGATTCGCGTCGCGCTTTACTGCGCGGAGCGGGGAATCGAGCAGTTCAGACATGGGTGTGAATCGCGTTGGTTGGCAGAGCTCCCCGACGACATCGCGGCATCCGTCACAACCGCTCTGATGACACTTGCCAATGCGCTGAGGGGCGACATCGACGTCCAGTCATTAGATGTCGTAGCCCTGGAATGTCAGTGCCTACGAGACCGCATTCACGACGCGACGACGACGGCCCCAGCGAGTGCTCTTGCGGCCGTGACGTTGGTCGGGGGCGCTGAACTGCTCGCCCAGTCGGCTTCGCGAGCTTCCATCTTGGCGACCGATCCGTCTGTATCGGCCACCCTGATCGGCAGTAAGCAGACGACGTCGGATAGGCCGCCAGGTGCGGGCGCCCTTGCAGCTACGACGATCTTGGCGATACAGGCCGCCGTCGCCGCCGTGCTGGCCGGCGTGATAGCCAAGTGGCTGGGGAACGAGCAGAGCCTCCTGGTGGGGTGGACTGCCTATGTCATCATCGCCGGATCGGCCGAAGCGTCCAGTCGGCGGGCCTGGATCTGGTTCGCTGCCACGATCCTGGGAGCGACCGCCGGCGTCGCGACCGCGGCGAGCGTTCCGGACGACCTGTTCTGGACGGTTGCAGTCGTAACGGTCGGTGTCTTCTTCACGGCATTCAGCGCACCGGTCTCGTATCCGGCAATGGTTTTCTGGATGAACATCGCGCTGGTCCCGCTGTTTGCCACCGAAGGGCGGTACCTCGATCTGGTCTGGGATAAGACCGCTGCGGCCCTCATCGGTGGGTGCGTGGCGGGTGCCGTCGCGCTGACCGTCGCGCCGATCCGGTTATCGCGGAACGTGCGTCCGGCTGTGCTCCACTATCTCGATGCGATGGATGCGGCCCTCGAAGCGCAGTTGCCCGGGGAGGCCCACCGGCGGGCGACGGCTGGGGCGGCGCTCGACCGCGCCCACTCGGCCCTAGACGCGATGATCGCCTCGGCCGTCGTGAGGACTCGTCTATTTCCACGGCAGGTAGGCCCGTTGACCGAGCAGGCCGTTCGGGTCGACGCCGTCCACGAGGCGTTTCTCCGACTCACACCATTGCTCACGGAGTCGGCACGGCGCCACGATTGCTGGACGGATTCGCGATTGGACCTAGTCATCCGCCTGCTGCGACAAGACGTGGAGGCCGCGAGGGTTGCCGCCTGCGGCGACGCTGCACCCGCTGCGACGTACGCAACGCTGGACGAGGATCGGGCGCAACCGCTTTGGCCCGCGAATGACCTGCGGGCCAGACTGGCCGAGTTGGCTCAGCCCCGCTGAGTCGCTTCGGTCGGCTAACGGCGAGGACTGACGATGGGTCCGCCGCCGGGTCGGCCGCCACCGATCGGACGATTGATGCCCCAGTCTGGATCGATGACGATCAGCGGGTCGTAGTCGTCGTAGAAACAGAGATAGAGGTCGCTGCACTGGTACGGGTCATAGGTCGAAACGGGTGCCGGTCCGGGGCCGCCACGAACTTCACCCTGCGCGCACACCGTGGCCGCGCCACTGGCCGTGCAATCCGCTGCGGCCGGTGCGGCGCTGACCACTCCTGCGGCGAGCGCAAACGGACTCAGCATCGGGATCAGATAACGAGGCCTGACCTGCATGTGATCGCTCCTCCACGCCGACAACCCAATTGGGATGCCATTACCCTCTCACGTCTTCGCGTGAACAGACCCTCCTGGCGAATTGATGTTTGCTCCCCCGAATGCAATACGCCGTATTGTCGCCATGAAGTGGCCTGCGCTCGTCGAACATTCGCAATACGGTGATCACATGACCGAGATACCGCGCGATCCCACCAACCATGACGTCGTGCTGATACCCGTCGAACAGGTACAACTCGGCTTCTCGTTGCTCATCGACGAGGGGCAGGGACCACAGGTGTTTCACGTAGACAATGTCCGGTTCCGGTCGCTCCAAGGCGCCGACGGCAGCTATGTGGGCACGTACCTGATGACAGCCGAACGGGGAGAGGATGCTGATCCCTGGAAGGTCGAATACGCGGCTGGTACCCAGGTCAGCCGAATCATGTGAGACCCCCGTCGGGGTCAGCCGATCTTGTAGGTCGCGATCACCTTCGCGACGAGTGTGCCTGCCGGATCTAGGATTTCGGCCTCGCAATTGACGAGGGATCGGCCACGTCGTAGTACCCGGCCGACGCCGATGAGGGCGGTCGCGCGTGCGGGCGCCAGGTAGTCCAGCGAAATCGACACGGTCACGCCGCGCAGGTTCTCGGGAACCTCTGCGCCGCACCACGCCGCCGCCATCACCGCGAGATCGGCGAGGGTGGCGACCGCGCCGCCGTGCACCATGTCGGCCATCGTGGTGTTCGACGGATCCCAGGGCAGGCGTAAGCGCACCTCGTCGTCCTCGAGCACGTCGGCCACGATGCCGAGCTTGACGACGAAGGGTGATTGGGGAAGGAACTGCGCCATGACCTCGGCGCCGGTGGGAGTCGACACGACGTCCATGGTCGGCGACCGCGCAACCCAGTTCAATTTTACCCGCGAGGTAAGCGGCGTCAGGACAGGAAGCGTTCGGCGTACGCCGCGAAACGGGCGCGCAGATCATCGGGGTCCAGGCCGAACATGTCGCACGACGTCGCCACGCGCCCCAACCGATTGCGTTGGTGGCCAGCCAGATACCGGGTCATCGCGGTGCGGACCTCCTCGCTCACCGGCTCTCCGGCCAGCGCGTAGATCTGTTCGGTGACGCCGAGCTCGTCGGCCATGAAGTCGTCGAAGCGCACGTCGATCGAACGCTCGGGTCCGATGATGCTGCGGTCGCGCATGAAGGCGCCCAGCATCCGCTCGAGACGGTCCAGCCACGACGCGGCGATCTCATCGACGGGCACTGGGCTGCGGTGCATGCGTGCGGAGTAGGTGATCATCGCGATCATCGACAGCACCACCGGCAAGGGATCGCGATGCGTGCACACGACGACTACACCGGGGAAGACCTGGTCGAGGACGGCCAGTTGTTCCAGGTGCTGCGGTGACTTGAGCAGCCAGCGCCGGCCACCGCGAAGGAATTGCAGCGCCTTCAGCTGAGTAGCGAGGTATTCGTAATGCGTTGTCTGGTCATGAGATAGATAGAAGTCGCGCCATCGCGGGGCCTGGCAGAGGGTCTCCATGAGCATCGTCGAGACGTCGTTGGCGAGTAGCTGGATCTCCTCGTGCACGTGCTCGGTGGTCATCTCGTGCATCAACGCGAAGTGCGGCATGACGATGTTCATGACCGCAACTGCAACGTCCATGCGGCTGCGCCGCGGGTCCGGTTCGATACCCGCCTCGGACGGTATCGGAAAGGGTTCGACGCCCTCCCAGTACGGAAGGGTGCGGAACGTGGGCCCGGCCCCCAGCAGGTTGTGGAGATGCGTCGTTCCGGTGCGGGGGAGCCCTGCGATGACGACCGGCGGTTCCAGTTCGATGTCGTGAATCTCGGGGTGCCGCTTCAGCAGGTCGGTGAGCAGCAACCGGTTCTTGAGCACCTGCAGCAGTTGGCTGAAGAAGTTGACGGTGCCCGCGGCGGTGAGATCGTCGATGTCGCAGACGTCGGCAAGGAAGACGTCGAGCCGTTCGCGGTAGTCGTCGGCGCCGAAGTCCTGGAGGCCGGTGTCAGCCATTGCTCTGGCATGCAGGGCGTCAGCATCTAGCGGGCAGTCGGGTGCCATTGACGCCATCACGTCGCGGATCTGTTCTGCCTCTTGGCTGAACTTCGGCTGGGCGAGGTCGCTCAGATGAACGATGGCAGCTGTGGCGTCGGTCACATCGACTTATGTTACTGTCAGTTCCGTAATGACGACGGACTTTGGCAGACCACGCGATCCGCGCATCGTCGGCGCGGTACTCGACGCCACGGTGGAACTGCTCGCAGAGACGGGTTACGCAGATCTCTCCGTCGACGCGATCGCCCGGCGGGCAGGCACCAGCAAGCCTGCGATCTACCGCCGCTGGCCAAGCAAGGCGCACCTGGTGCACGAGGCGGTCTTCCCGCTCGGTGAGGCAACCGAACTGCCAGACACCGGGTCGCTGGCCGGCGACGTCCGCGCCATGGTCCGGCGTAGTGCCGACGTGCTGACCACGCCCGCCGCCGGGGCGGCGCTGACGGGTCTCGTCGGTGAACTGGCCGCCGATCCGACATTGCATTCTGCACTGCTGCAGCGCTTCTCCGGCATCCTCTCGCAAGGACTCGCGGATCGACTGGCGGCCGCAGTGGCGCGCGGGGAGGCGCGACCCGACGCGACGGCAGCTGAACTCGTCGAAGCCGTCGCCGGCATCACCTTCTTCGCGCTGCTCACCCACGGGACTGCGCTCGACGACGCGTGGGTGGACCGAACGGCCACCCTGATCACGAGAGGCATCGGAACATGACCGATCGCGAGTCGACCATCGCGTGGCACGAACTGTTGGAGACACTCGGTGGCCTCGACGGCTCGTTCCTCACCGGCGATCGCGCCGTCAGCGACGATCGGCACGTCGCCGACGGGTACCGCATGCTGGCGACGACCCTCGGCGTCGCGTTCGACACCTATCTGTTCGCCGATCCCGGCCGGCCCAGATGGATGGACATCAACTCACCGGGTCGGCCCGACCGTCGATGGGGCGGCGACAACACCGACGCGTACTACTGCATGTGCCCGGTCGATCCGAAACGGCGCTACCGCATCAGCGGTAACAGGGGTGACAGTGTGTACTTCTCGGTGACCGCGTACAACGAACCGTCGCCGGGCGCTTGGTCCGACAAGGTCGTGGCGATCGTGCGCGATGACGACGTCGAGATGGACGCGGACGGAAACTTCTCGTTCGACTTCGGCCCGACGCCCGAGGCGGCCGTGCTGGTGACCCGCGACTATCAGGCCGACCCGCGGACCGGCCGCCCCGTTGACTGGCGCATCGAGGCGCTCGACGAGCCCCAGCCCTTCCGGCACGGCGACGCCGAAACGGCGGCGGCGCTGCGGGCCGCTGGGGCCTGGCTGAAGACCATGTTCGCGATCCTGCCGCTGGCCGTCGGTGTGCGCAGTGAGGACGTGCACTCACTCGGGCACGAGACATCGCACTCGGCAAACGAATTCGCCGACCCCTACCAGGTGCCGGATGCGAATTTTGGCTGGTCGGCGCGAGACGCGTGCTACGCCTACGGCAGCTTCGTGCTCGAGGACGACGAGGCTCTCGTCATCACGCACCGGCCGCCCGCGTGCCGGTTCTGGAATCTGGTCGTGTGGAACCAGTTCATGGCGACGCCCGGGGTGGCCGATGCGCGCAGTTCGATCAATGGCCATACCGCGGTGCCCAACGCGGACGGCTCGGTGACGATCGTGCTGTCGAAGGGGATGACCGCGCACCCGAACTCGCTGACGACGCTCGATTATCCCCTCGGCAATCTGGCGTTCCGGTGGTTCCTTGCCGATGAGGTCCCCGCTCGGCCGCGGGCGCGCCTGGTCAAGGCGTCGGATGCGCCGACGGCGGTGGACTGAGTGGGTCATCGTCGTTGACAGGCCGCGGCGGGCGAAGATATATTCGCGGGCATGATTGTAATTCTGGCTAACTCTACCAACTTAAAGAGGAAGTCATGATGACGGCGGAGGACCGGGACCGGGCGGCGGGCAAGTACGAACTGAGCCACCTGCGGTCGCTGGAAGCCGAAGCGATTCACATCATCCGAGAGGTCGCCGCGGAGCTGGAGAAGCCCGTGCTGATGTTCTCCGGTGGCAAGGACTCCATCGTCATGCTGCATCTCGCGCTCAAGGCCTTCCGGCCCGGCCGTCTGCCGTTCCCGGTGCTGCACGTCGACACCGGGCACAACTTCGACGAGGTGCTGCAGGTCCGCGACGAGCTCGTCGCCGAGAGCGGGGTGCGGCTGGTCGTCGCGAAGGTCCAGGACGACATCGACGCGGGCCGCGTCGTCGAGACCATCCCGTCGCGCAACCCGATGCAGACCTTCACCTTGCTGCGGGCCATCCGCGAGAACAAGTTCGACGCCGCGTTCGGTGGTGCCCGCCGCGACGAGGAGAAGGCCCGCGCCAAGGAGCGGGTGTTCAGCTTCCGGGACGAATTCGGCCAGTGGGACCCCAAGTCGCAACGTCCCGAGCTGTGGAACCTGTACAACGGGCGCCACCACAAGGGTGAGCACATCCGGGCGTTCCCGATCTCGAACTGGACCGAATTCGACATCTGGTCCTACATCGGCGCCGAGAAGATCAAGCTGCCATCGATCTATTACGCGCACGAGCGGCAGGTCTTCGAGCGCGACGGGATGTTGTTGGCCGTCCACAAGTACCTGCAGCCGCGCAAGGACGAGAAGGTCATCGACAAGGTCGTGCGGTTCCGCACGGTCGGCGACGTCACCTGCACCGGCTGCGTGGAGTCGACCGCCGGCACGGTGTCCGAGGTCATCGCCGAGACGGCCGTCTCACGACTGACCGAACGCGGCGCCACGCGCGCCGACGACCGGATCTCCGAGGCCGGCATGGAAGATCGCAAGCGAGAGGGTTACTTCTGATGGCCTGGGCGAGCGAAGCGACGGGTGTTGCTACAGGGCGAGCGAAGCGGCGGGGGAATTAGACATGGCTACGTTGTTGCGGCTCGCGACCGCAGGTTCGGTGGACGACGGCAAGTCGACGCTCATCGGGCGCCTGCTGTTCGACTCCAAGGCAGTCATGGAGGACCAGTTGGCCTCGGTGGAGCGCACGTCCAAGGAACGCGGCCACGACTACACCGACCTCGCCCTGGTAACTGATGGTCTGCGCGCCGAGCGCGAGCAGGGCATCACGATCGACGTCGCGTACCGCTACTTCGCGACGGCCAAGCGGAAGTTCATCATCGCCGACACCCCGGGCCACGTGCAGTACACGCGGAACATGGTGACGGGCGCATCGACGGCGCAGTTGGTGATCGTCCTGGTCGATGCACGCCACGGTCTGCTCGAACAGTCGCGCAGGCATGCGTTCCTGGCGTCGCTGCTCGGGATCCAGCACATCGTGTTGGCGGTCAACAAGATGGATCTCGTGGACTGGAATCAGGAGGTCTTCGAGACGATCCGCGACGACTTCCACGAGTTCGCCGCGCGACTCGACGTCCAGGACGTGACGTCCATTCCGCTGTCGGCCCTCAACGGCGACAACGTGGTTACCAAGTCGGACGTCGCGCCCTGGTACGAGGGTCCGGCGCTGCTGAGTCACCTCGAAGAGGTGTACGTCGCGGGTGACCGCAACCTGGTCGACGTCCGATTCCCCGTGCAGTACGTCATTCGGCCGCAGACCCACGAGCACGCCGATCACCGAAGCTATGCGGGCACGATCGCCAGCGGCGTCATGCGTCCGGGCGACGAGGTCGTCGTGCTGCCAGCCGGAAAGACCAGTCGCATCACCGAAATCGAGGGTCCGGCGGGACCTCTGACCGAGGCGTTCGCGTCGATGGCGGTGTCGATCAGCCTTGCCGACGACATCGACATCTCTCGCGGCGACATGATCGCGCGGCCCAACAACCAGCCCCACGTCGCGAAGGAGTTCGACGCGATGGTGTGTTGGATGTCGGACGACGCGGCGCTCGAACCCGGCCGCGACTACGTCATCAAGCACACCACGCGGACGACCCGCGCCAGGGTGACGGCCCTGGACTACCGGCTGGACGTCAACACGCTGCACCGCGACAAGGGCGCAACGGCGTTGAAGATCAACGAACTTGGCCGCGTGACCCTGCGCACGCAGGTGCCGCTGCTGCTCGACGAGTACTCCCGCAACGCCGCCATCGGATCGTTCATCCTGATCGATCCCGACACCAACGGCACCGTCGCCGCGGGAATGGTGCGCGACACCACCCCAGCCGCGACGCGTACGTCCACCCCGAATGCGGTGCGGCATCAGAATCTCGTCACGGCACAGGATCGGCTGTCCCGTGGCAGCACGGTGTGGTTCACCGGACTGTCGGGATCGGGCAAGTCGTCGGTCGCCATGCTGGTTGAGCAGAAACTGCTCGAAAATGGCCGTCCGGCATACGTTCTCGACGGCGACAACCTGCGCCACGGGCTGAATGCCGACCTCGGATTCACGATGGCCGACCGTGCCGAGAACCTGCGCAGGCTGGCGCACATCGCGACGCTGCTCGCCGACTCCGGACAGATCGTGCTGGTGCCCGCCATCAGCCCGCTTGAGGAGCATCGCGCACTCGCCCGCCAGGTGCACGTCGATCAGGGCTACGACTTCTTCGAGGTTTTCTGCGATACCCCGCTGGCGGATTGCGAACGCCGCGACCCGAAGGGGCTCTACGCGAAGGCGCGGGCGGGCGAGATCACGCACTTCACCGGAATCGACAGCCCGTATCAACGGCCGAAGAACCCGGATCTGCGCCTCACGCCGGACTGCGACGTAGCGGAACTGGCGCAATACGTCATCGACATGATCGACGCGAAGAAGTGACCGGCGGGCAGGAGCGCACCGACGGGGGATTCGGCACCGACCACGAGCTGGCGGCCCGGCTGGCGACGGAGGCCGGTGAACTGTTGCTGGGCGTGCGCGTCGAGTTCGCCGACGCGACCGCCGCCGAGCGAAAGGACGCCGGTGACAAGCGCGCTCACGACTTCTTGATGGCGGCCCTCTCAGCCGAACGGCCCGACGATGCGGTGCTTTCCGAGGAAGCGACTGCGGAAGAGCACGCCAACACCGCTCGGCTGAGCGCCGAGCGGGTCTGGATCGTCGATCCCCTCGACGGCACGCGGGAATTCTCCGAACTCGGTCGAGAGGACTGGGCGGTGCACGTGGCGCTGTGGCAGTCAGGCGAACTGGTGGCAGGCGCCGTCGCCCTGCCCGCTCAGGGCGTCACGTTGGCGACCCCCGACGTACCCCCGCCGCCGGCGGGACCCGCCGCGCCGCGCATCATCGTGTCCCGCACCCGCCCGCCGGCGATCGCACTGGCCGTCCGCGAGGCCCTGAACGGCACTCTCGTCGAAATGGGTTCAGCGGGCGCGAAGGTTGCCGCCGTCGTGCAAGGCGTCGCGGACGCCTACGTGCACGGGGGTGGTCAGTACGAGTGGGATTCGGCCGCACCGGTCGCGGTGGCCCGAGCGGCGGGCCTCTTCACGTCGCGCCTCGACGGATCGGTGCTGCGCTACAACCAGGCCGACGTGTTGTTGCCCGACCTGATCGTCTGCAGGCCTGAATTGGCCGACGCGATACTGGCGGTGACGACCGCGCACTAGCCGGCGAAAAATCGATATCGCCCGCGATATCGAGTTCCACGGGTATCCCCATCTTCATCTCCCCGGCGACGCGCGACACTAGCCTTGGAGCATGAGCAACCCGACGCTGCGCGCACTGTCCGAACTGCCACTGACGCCGGCGCCGCTGGCCGAGTCGACGCTCGTCATGATCGACTGCCAAAACACCTACACCCGCGGCGTCATGGAGCTCGAAGGCGTGCAAGCGGCGTTGGACGAGGCGTCGGCGCTGCTCGATCGGGCGCGGTCGGCAGGGATCCCGATCATCCACGTCCAGCACTCCGATGGCCCTGGCTCGCTGTACGACATCGAGGGCGAGAGCGGCGCGATCGTCACCCGCGTCGCTCCTCGCGATGGCGAAACCGTTGTGGTGAAGCAGTATCCGAACTCGTTCGTAGAGACTGACTTCGACGAACAGTTGAAGGCGGTCGAGGCGGGCAATCTGGTGATCGCGGGTTTCATGACGCACATGTGCGTCAACTCGACGGCACGCGGCGCCTTCAACCACGGCTACGCACCAACCGTCGTGGCCTCTGCAACGGCGACCAGGTCGCTTCCGGGAGTGAGCGGTGAGCCCGTCCCTGCGGCGGTGATGCAGTCGGCCAGCCTGGCGGGCATGGCGGATCTGTTCGCCGTCGTGGTGGCTGGCGCCGCGAGCATCCCCGACTGAGAATGAACGCATGACCCAGCCCTCGACCCGCATCAGCCGACTCAGCGAGAAACAGGACACGTCGCGCGGCGGGCTCGAGGCCCTCCTGGACAGCACGCCATTGGCGACCGTCGCCCTGATACGTGACGGCCATCCGGTCATCTTCCCGACCGGTTTCGCGCGAATCGGCACCGACCTGGTGATTCACGGTTCGAACGGATCGCCATGGCTTCGGGCATTGGCGACGGGTCTGCCCGCAGCCGTGTCGGTGACCACCCTGGATGGCGTCGTCGTGGCGCGCAGCGGCTTCGAGTCGTCGTTCCGCTACCGCAGCGCGGCAATCTTCGGGGTCTTCGAGAAGGTGCCCGACGCCGACAAGGTCGGTCTCCTCGAGAAACTGACCGACACCTTCATCCCCGGCCGGGTCGCTGAGTTGCGGCCCAGCAACCGCAAGGAACTTGCCGCCACGTTGGCGCTGAGAATGCCCATCGGCGAGGATAATTGGTCGCTGAAGGTCAGCGCGGGTTGGCCCGAGGACCCCGAGGAGGACGTCGCGGGGGATGCCTGGGCCGGCGTGGTGCCGATGCAGGTGAGCTACGGGGTTCCGGAGCCTGCCCCCGATCTAGCCGAGGGCATTCCGCTGCCCGAGTCGGTGCGGGCGTTGGCGGGCCCGATGCGCAATCCGCCCCCGTCAGTCCAGTAGCGCCGTGCGACGGTAGAGGTCGGTGCGTCGGTCGCCGTGGACGTCGTTGTTGTCGTTGAACCGCTTGATCCGCGACTGGGCCAGATCGACGTCGGCGGTGATGCTGCCCGGTGTGCAATACTCGGCGATCGCCATCGGGTAGCCGTTGGCATCGGTGATCACGCTCCCGCCCACCCAGTCTTGGCCACGCTCGACACCGGCGCGGTCGCACACCGCGAGCGGCATCCGGTTCATGCCCGCGCCTGCGAGAGCGCGCACCTGTTCGGTCGGCCGCTCGCCGTCGGGGCGGGGGAGCAGCGGCCAGTTGACCGGCGCACAGAGTAGGTCGGCGCCCGCCAGTGCCACCGCCCGGACCCACTCGGGGAATTCGACGTCGTAGCAGATCATTACGCCGATGCGACCATGCGCGGTGTCGATCAGCAGGGGTAGGTCGTCGGCTCGGTCGAACACATTGTTCTCGGTGTCCCACAGGTGCGCCTTGCGGTAGACACCGCGCAGCCCGCTCCGGTCGACGACGGCAGCGCTGTTGTAGACCTTCCCGCCCGCGGCTTCTGGGAACCCGGCGACGATGGTCAGGTCGAATGCTTCGGCGAGATTGGCCCACGCGGTAATGGCTGGCCCGTCGCGAGTTTCCGCGAGCGATTCGAGTTCGGCACGGTCGGCGAACACGTAGCCCGAGGAGGCGAGCTCCGGAAGCACGACGATTTGGGCGCCGTCGGTGGCCGCGGCCTCGATCGCAGCCGTCGCCGTGATCTGGTTTCCGGTGGTGTCCCCGATCCGCAGCGGGATCTGGCAGCAGGTGACGCGGGTTGTCATGTACTGATCGTGGCCTATGCGGCGGGCAGGAGCGAAGCGACGGGGGAATTGTTGCGGCGGGCAGGAGCGAAGCGACGGGGGAATTGTTGCGGCGGGCAGGAGCGAAGCGACGGGGGAATTGTTGCGGCGGGCGGTTTCGAAGCCAGGTCAATGGCATGATTCGCTTCATGCGGATGTCGGCCAAGGCGGAGTATGCCGTCCGGGCCATGGTGCAGCTGGCGACGGTCGCGGACGGAGCCATCGTCAAGACCGATGATCTGGCCAAGGCCCAGGGCATCCCCTCGCAGTTTCTGGTCGACATCCTTTCCGATCTGCGCACCGATCGGCTGGTCCGCAGCCACCGTGGTCGCGACGGTGGCTACACGCTGGCCAGGCCCGCCGCCGAGATCAGCGTCGCCGACGTGCTGCGCTGCATCGACGGGCCGCTGGCCAGTGTCCGCGACATCGGTCTTGGTGACCTCCCGTACTCGGGTCCGACGGCCGCGCTGACCGATGTCTGGCGGGCTCTGCGCGCCAGCATGCGGTCCGTGCTGGAGGAGACCAGCCTCGCCGACGTCGCGGCGGGTGACCTCCCTGGCCACGTCGTAGCACTCGCGGGCGATTACGTGAGCCAGGAGGCGGAGCGCGGCCACCGCTAGCTCCCACCTCTTTGCGTCCTCGCCCCGGGTTGCACGATCCAGCGACGACGGGTGCGGCGCCGGGGCATCATGTCGGAGGTGGCGCAGGTGGTGATCGGCGAAGGACTAGGCGGTCGGCCGGTGCGCTACGCGGTGTTTCCCGACCTCGCAAGGCGGTGTACCAGGTGAGTTTCGACGTCCGCTCGCTCGACAAACCCGTGATCGTCGCACCGATGGCCGGTGGGCCGACGACGCCCGCGCTGGCCGCCGCGGCTTCGACATCTGGCGGGCTCGGGTTTCTGGCCGGCGGCTATCTGACGGCGGAGGAGTTCGCCGGTCGCATCACCGAGGCTCGCGGTCTGACGACCGGACCGCTGGGGGTGAACCTCTTCGTCGTACGTTCGAGCGTGGCTCGGCCCGAAGCGATCCGGCAATACGCGCTGGATCTCGCCGACGAGTCGGAGCAGTACGGCGCGCATCTCGGCGAGGCGCGCTTCGACGATGACGAATGGTCCGCGAAGCTGGACATAGTGATGGATCTCAGGCCGGAGGTCGTTTCGTTCACGTTCGGCGTGCCCGAGGCGGCCGAATGTGCGCAGCTGCGTGGGGCGGGCGTCACGATGGTTGCGACGGTGACGACCCTGGCGGAGGCCGAGGCTGCCGTCGCGCGCGGCGTCGACGTCGTCGCCGTCCAGGGTCCCGAGGCGGGCGGACACCGCGGCACGATCGACCCCGGAGCCCTGCCACCGACGCAGCCGTTGAGCCAGTTGTTGCGCGCGACGACGATCGCACTCGACGTCCCGGTGATCGCGGCCGGTGGGTTGATGACAGCGGTCGACGTCGCCGACGTGCTCGTGTCGGGGGCGGCGGCGGCCCAGTTGGGGACCGCCTTCCTTTTGGCCACGGAGGCGGGCAGCAGCCCAGTCCACCGCGCAGCACTACGCGACCCGCAGTTCACCGAAACGGTTGTCACGCGGTGCTTCTCGGGCCGCTATGCACGTGGGCTCCGCAACCGCTTCATCGACGAGCACGATGCGCAGGCGCCGTTGGGCTATCCCGAGATCCACTACCTGACGAGTCCCGTCCGGGCAGCGTCGATTCGGGCCGGTGACCCGCACGGCGCGAACATCTGGGCGGGCACCGGTTTTCAGAAGGCCACCGAGGGTTCGGTCGCCGACATCATGGCGTCGCTGGTGTGACGGCGTCGTTCGCCCGACACGACGATCAGCTCCTTTTGCTGGTGTCGACCGTGACATTGCCGTCGTCGGACCGAACTGTCACCTCCGACACGGCCCGTGTCGGATCGGTGGTCTCGGGGACACGAACCGTCGTCGTGTCTCCGGAGCGGGTGCGGACGAAGTAGGGCCCCTTCGCCGGCAATTCGATCGCGACGTCGCCGTCGCGGGTGGTGGCTGCGATCCTGCGCGGTGCGGCGCCGGCGAAAGTGACTGCCACGTCGCCATCCACGGATTCCGCGACGAACCACTCGGTGACCGATATCGGCTCGCGCGATACCACGTCGCCGTCCTTGGCGGTGATCTCGACGCGGTGCGCGGCGCCGTTCAGCACCACCCTGCCGTCTGCCGTGCGTGCGGTCAATCGATCGAGGTCGGCATCCACGATCAGGGCGCCATCTTCTTGCTGGGTCGTGACGGACAGGCCCGATGCCAGCCGAGGTGGAAGGGTGACGGTGACCTCGCCCATGCGGCCCCAGTCCATCATCGTTGGCGAGTCGGTGGTGAGCCCGATCCGGGTGCCCCCGGCGTCCACGGTGACGTCCAGGTGCCGTACACCGCTTCGGCTCGAGTTCAGCAGGCGCAGATCGACCCGCGGCGAACTCGCCTGCGGGTCGCTTCTCAGACGGATGGTGGCATCGCCGACGTCGATCGTCAGCGACTGCAGATCGGTCGGTAGATCCTTGCGCTCGTTGCTCACTCGCAGTGTGTTGATTCCATACGCGGTCACGCCGAGCGCCACGACGCAGCCGATGACCAGCACCGAGGCGGCAATGACGAGGATGGCCCGCACCGCCGTGCGATTTCCGGGAGTGAGCGGCGGTGGAACCAGAGGTGGGGGAGCGATGGTAGTCATGGCGAAATTCCCTTCAGCGGTTCAGGATTCGAGGTAGCGGAGGACGGCGAGGACTCGGCGGTTCTCGCTTTCGTCGGGCGCGAGGTTCAACTTGGTGAAGATGGCGGCGATGTGCTTCTCGGCCGAACCGATCGAGACGTGAAGTGCTCCTGCGATGGCAGAGTTGGCCCGTCCCTCCGCCATCAGCTGGATCACTTCGAGCTCTCGCGGGGTCAGTGCATCCAGCGCGGACCGCTGCCGCGAACGGACGAGGATCTGCGACACCACTTCCGGATCCAGCACGGTGCCCCCGCTGCCAACGACCTCGACCGCGTCCAGGAATGACGGCACGTCGGCCACCCGGTCCTTGAGGAGGTAGCCGAATCCCCTGGTGTCCGAGGCGATGAGGTCGGCCGCGTATCGCTCCTCGACGTAGTGCGACAGGACGAGTACCGGTGATTCCGGGTTCTGACTGCGCAGCAGCGCCGCTGCGCGAATGCCCTCGTCGGTGAACGTTGGTGGCATCCGGACGTCGAGGATCGCCAGGTCCGGTCTGAGCTCGTTGACGATGCGGAGCAGGTCGGTGGCATCGGACACGCCCGCCACGACCTCGTGGCCCGCGTCGGTCAGGATGCGCTCGATGCCAGCCCGCAGCAGCGCGGAGTCCTCCGCGATCACGATGCGCATGGCAGCACCGCCGTCACGATGGTGGATCCCGTAACCGGACTGGAGACCTCGAAGGTGCCTCGCGCCGCGCGGACGCGTTCACCAAGCCCACGTAGACCCGTGGCATCGTCGTCGGCGTTGACGGCCGCCCCGCCCACTCCGTCGTCGAACACCGAGACGTACAGCGCGTCGGCGGTCTCGTCGAACCGGACCGTGACGACGGCCTGGGTGGCGCTAGCGTGCTTGGCCACGTTGGTCAGCGCCTCGGCGACGACGAAGTACGCGCATGCCTCGACTTCGTCGGGGAGTCGCCTGGGCAGGTGCACATTCAACGACGTTGGTACGCCCGATGTCTCGATTCGCTGCACGACCGAGGACAGTGCGGCGTCCAGGCCGCGGTCGGACAGGATCGTCGGGGCTATCCCGCGCACCACATTGCGCAGCTCGACGAGTGCGCTCTTGGCATCATCGTGAGCCTCGCCGATGAGCTTCTTGGCCTGCGGTAGGTCGGTGTCGAGCTTGGTCTGCGCCAGGCCGATCGTCATGGCCAACGAGACCAACCTGGGCTGCACACTGTCGTGTAGGTCGCGTTCGATGCGGTGTCGCTCGGTCTGTGCCGAGGACACTGCCCCCTGGCGCGCGTCGGTGAGCGCGCTGACCTCGTCCTGCAGTGCGGCGGTCGCCGACGGCGGCAGCAGCCAGCGGTCGATGGATGCGTCGAGCGCGGGGGCGAGGACGATGATCGCGACGGCAGCGATCAACGCGACGCCGGCCAGCAGCCATGCGAGCGGCGGCGAGAGGAACCACAGGCCGGCCTCGGCGTCGCTGCGATCGATCGCCGTGGCGACCGCGGGCCCGACGAAGGCGAACAGCAGCAGTGCGAGGGCGACACCGGAGGCGAGCATGTCGTAGGTCAGCCTCAAATAGTGGTGCGCGGCAGCCTTCCAGAACCGCGCATTGCTGACGTCGAGCCACAATTGGTGCGCCCACCGCTGAAACCCGTTGTACCAAGATAGCTTTCGCGGTGGGACTGGAATGCCGAAGCCGAAGACGGCCTCGCTGCGGATGCGCTCCATCCATTCGACGCCGCGCATCAGGTAGATGAACACGACGGCGGCCAAGGCGAATCCGACGACGGAAGGTATCGAGGAGATGCCGATGATGATGATGATCAGCGGTATCCAGAACCACAGGACACCGATCGCCGCCCCGGTCAGCATCGAGGCAGACGGCACTACCCCGATCCGGCGGAAGGGGACGACGTCGTTCGGTCGGGTAAGCGGTTCATCGAGCGTCATTGCCACCATGCCTTCAACCTAGGCAGTCCGTTCGCCGGTCGGTATGGCGTTTTCCCGAGATCTCCGCGGGGGATAACCCCCACGCCCGTCCCGTCTGCGCACGTCCGTCGACGGGTCCGCGATGAATTCTTCAGTCGTGCCGTGTCTGCCTCGGTACCAGATCATTTCCACGAGCAGGAGCAGGCCATGAGCGTAGAACCCACCGAATCCCGAACGATGTCAACAGCGACAGCCCGCGGTCGGCTGAGCGGAAGGTTCGGCGTGGTGATCAGCGTGCTGGTGGGCGCCTTTCTCGTGTTCGATGCCGCGGGCAAGCTCGCCGGCGTCCCGCAGGCCAAGGACGGAACGGCAGCGCTCGGATTCCCCGTCGGTCAAACGTTCGTCATGGGCATCGTGCTGGCCGTGTGCGTCATGGTCTACGCGATTCCACGCACCGCGGTACTCGGGGCGCTCGGGATCACCGCCTACCTCGGTGGCGCCGTCACCGCCAACATGCGGGTCGAAGCACCTCTTTTCAGCGCCGTCCTGTTCGCCGTCTACTTCGGCGTTCTCATGTGGGTCGGCATGGTGCTGCGTCGACCAGAGCTTCTGAAGGTGGCGGGGTTGACCCGCTGACTCACTTCGGCGCCATGAGTTCCAGGGCGATGTGATCCGGATCGCGGAACTCGAGGATGTAGCCGACCCCGATGTCCTTGACCGGCTCGTGCGTTACGCCAAGATCATCGAGGTGTGCTGCCGCCGAATCGATGTCGTCCTTGGACGCGACGCGCAGACACAGATGATCCAGGCCGACGCGATCCTCCTGGAACTTGTCGTCCGCGACAGGACGCAGACCGATCAGCGCGTCACCTATGTCGTAGATGACGCCGCCGAACAAGAAGGCCAGTTCCTCCCGAGTGGCGGCGTCAGCGCCGTCGGGCACCTCGAACGCGATCGGCCAGCCGAACACGGACTCGTAGAACCGCCGGGACCGCCCGATGTCGGTAACGGTGAGTCGGACGTGGTCGACGGAGCTCGCGTTGATCGTCATGTCGACCATGATTTCAGGTGTGACCACGACCGGTCGAGGGGGGGCGGTCGCCGGGCCAAACCTCGGAAGCCGAAACGCTGTCGCATGCTCGCGTGCCAGAATCCGGTCGTGCGAATCGGAATGACGCTGCCGGTGATGGAACCCGACCTCGACGCCAACACTCTCAAGACATGGGCGCGCGTCGTCGACGATGGCCCTTTCAGCTCATTGTGCTGGGGTGAGCGCATGGCCTTCGACAACCCCGACTCGTTGACGTTGCTTGGTGCCGTCTCCGCGTGGACCGACCGGGTGCGTTTGGTGACGACGGTCATCGTCCCCCAGTTGCACGACCCGGTCATGCTCGCCAAGGCCTTGGCCACAGGCGACATGCTCAGCGGCGGACGGCTCACCGTGGGCATCGGGGTCGGTGGCCGGCAAGAGGACTACGACGCGGTCGGCGCCGACTTCTCGACGCAGACGATGCGGGGGATGGCCGAGCGCGTCGCGATCATGAAGCGGGTGTGGGCGGGCGAGAAGATCACCGACTCCGTCCTTCCCGTCGGGCCTCCGCCGGTGCAGGCGGGCGGCCCGTCGCTGATGGTC
The DNA here is from genome assembly GCF_006439015.1 of Mycolicibacterium hodleri. Taxonomy (GTDB): domain Bacteria; phylum Actinomycetota; class Actinomycetes; order Mycobacteriales; family Mycobacteriaceae; genus Mycobacterium; species Mycobacterium hodleri_A. The sequence continues at coordinate 196,024 of NZ_RCZG01000013.1, forward strand.
GGCACCATCGGGCCGAAGACTGTTCGCAGTGCTGCGACGTGGGCCGACGGGATGGCGGGGACCACGCTAGACCTCGACGTCGCACAGCAGAACGAGCTGTTCGACGTCGCCCGCGCCGCGTGGAACGACGCGGGCCGACCCAAGCCACACCTGGCCACGTCGTTCTGGTTCGCCATCGGTGAGGGTGCCGAACCACGCGCTCAGGTGCACCGTCACCTGCGTCGCTACATGAACTGGATTCCAGCTGACTTCGTCGATGCCATGGCACCCACGACGGGCTGGGCGGGCGGTGACGACGATCTGCTGGCCGTGTTACGCCGATTCGAAGCCATTGGCACCGACGAGGTGCATCTCATCCCGACCAGCTCGAGCACTGACCAGTTGCGCCGGGTGGCCGATGTCGCCAAGGAGTTCGCCTGACGTCCGTCGGCCAGGGCGAAAGCTGATCCCGCAGTTGGGCAATCGCTCGAGGTGGCAGGTTAAACCCCGCTCCGGGGTCGAAGGCGCAAAGACTCGATGGAAGGCTTCGTCGGCGAGATGCCGTCCGGTCAGACGCGGGCCTGTGCGGGCGCCGACTTGCTCATCACCGTCAGGATCGGCGCGCCTGCACTCACTGCACCGGCAGCCGTCGGTTCTACGGACGCGAACTTCTTGCCGTTCAAGACGATCACGGGGGTGATCAACGAATAGCCAGCGTCCTCGATCACCTTGCGGTCGAACATGACCAGTGGATCACCGACCGAAACGTGGTCGCCCTGCTTCACCTTGACATCGAAACCCTGACCCTTGAGCTGGACGGTATCGATACCGACGTGGATGAGGACTTCGATGCCGCCGTCGAGCACGAGGCCGAACGCATGACCGGTGGCCTGGGCGGCGACGACGATTCCGTCACCGGGGGAGTAAACGGTGTCACCGGAGGGCATTACAGCGATGCCCGGTCCCATGGTGCCTCTACTGAACACCGGGTCGGGGACCTCGGCCAGCGGCACTATCGTGCCGTCGAGCGGCGACGCGATCTCCGTGGGAACGCCCATGTCACCGGCGGACGTGGTTTCCGAAGCAGCGAGCACGGTCGCGGCGCTCGCCGCGGCGGGCGCGGTCTCAAGATCTGCCACGGAGACCCGGCCAGCCTCGAATACCGCCTCCTGTTCGGGGTCGCGGTAACCGGAGAGGATCACCAGGATCATCGAGGTGAAGAACGCCGCGGTAACCGCGAGCGCGTACAGCGCCATGTTGTCGAACGCCGGAATGGTCAGCAGCGACGTGAACACGAACGCGCTGGTCTTGACGCCACCGCCGATGCCGATGATGATCCCGCCCACCAGACAGCCGACCAGCATTCGTGGATAGATCCGCTTGAACCGCAAGTGAATACCGTAGAGCGACGGTTCGGAGATGCCACCGAGCAAACCCGCGGCAAGGGCGCCAACGGCTGTCTGCCGCATCGGCATGTCGCGGTGCCGCCAGGCCAGGTACAACACACCGGCGGTGGCGCCGAAGCATGCGAAGTTCCACGCGCCCATCGGACCCTGGATGTAGTCGTAGCCCAGGGTCTGGATGTTGAGCAGCATGATCGCGTTGATGGGCCAGTGCAGACCCAACGGCACCATGAACGGGTACGCCAACGGGATGACGATGGCGAAGATGAACGGGGAGAAGTCATTGACCGACTTCAGCACGTTGGCCAGGCCGGCACCGGCGTAGACGCCGATCGGTCCGATTAGGAACGCCGTCAGCGGAATCATGATCAGCATCGACAAGAACGGCACGAAGATCAGCTGGACGTTCTCGGGGATGAGCTTCCTCAGGCCCTTGTACAACGGCCCGAGCACCGCGGCCATCAACAGCGGCGGGAACACCTGCGAGCTGTAGCTGAACACCGTCAGCGGCAGACCGAAGATGTGCACGATGTCGACTTCGGAGCCGAAGACCACGACCTTGGTCGCGACGTCCTTGAGCGCGGCAAAGCCCGGCAGCATGACGACAGCCATGATGGCGAACCCGACCCATGGGTCCGCGTTGAGCTTCTTCGAGGCGTTGTAGGCCACCATCAGCGGCAGGAACACGAACACCGACTGCCAGCACAGGTTGATGAACTGCCAGGACGGCGACAATTCAGTGCGCGGGTCGGCCCAGTTCGGGATGACGCCCAAGGTGCTCATCAGCGACATGAACGTGATGAACAGCGACGCGCCAAGCAGGGCACCCAGGAGCGGCCGGAAGGAGTCGGAGAGGAACTCGAACAACGAGTCGAGCCAGGCGGTCTTCCCGCGCGGGCCCTTGGCACGGGCAGCGGCCTTGATGGACGCGGCGTCGTCGCCTCCGCCGCCACGATTGGCCATGGCAGGCAACGCCATGATGTCGTTGAAGACGGTCTGCACGCCGCCGCCGATGACGACCTGGTATCGATTGCCGGACTGGGGCACGGCACCGAGCACCCCGGGTGCGGCTTCGACGTCCGATTGTTGGATGTTGGTGGAATCCCTGAGCTGGAACCGCAACCGCGTCGCGCAGTGCGTCAGGCTCTCGACGTTGTCGGCTCCACCGACACTCTTCACGATCGCTGCTGCCTCGTTCGACGTCATGGGAACTCCTTCGACGTTCATCGGTGGCAACGTCCGCCGTCGACTGTGATTGCGACGGGACCCGAGCGCTCCCTGACGGCGATTTTATGAACGGGCGTGCGTCTTCAAAAGAGTCGTTCGGCACTCTTCTGCCTGCTTTGGACCATTCGACTCCTGCGATGCACTCCCGCACTCCGAACGCTGTGCGGACATTCGTGGTCGGGGGTGTCGTCAGTACAGTGACCTCGCCCCGCGTTCACGAGGCCATCAAAACGACTCTGATGCAACATTTCCCGATGTACTCCGACTCACTCACTCACCCGGACGGATGGCGCCTGCCATGTGTGCGACCGGTCGTTCGCCAAAGACGCGTTCGAAGGACCCCCGTTCGCTGTTGCGCCAGCCGAAGGCCGGCGAGCGGAGCGAGCATTGGCCAATGCAATGGGACGTTGTGCAATACCTATGTCTGCCGTTCGGCCCGTCAAGCGGGGTGACATGACGACTTGGCTCGTGTTGGCTGACACTCAGACGTGATCGTCCTCTACGCTCTCGCTGAGCACTACGAGCAAAGGGAGACGTGGATGACGTGGTTTCTCGCCCTTCAGGGCGCGGCCCACATGCAGCACCAGACCTCGGCCTACGAGCTGCAGGACTCGGCGGATGTGGGCGAACTCGAAAAGGAACTGATGGGTGCTGTCATGCTTGACAGGGTCGTTCCGGTTCCCGCGATGCTGCCGCAAAACGGTCGCAAACAACAGAAGGTGACGCTCTACGTGCGGCCCGCAGCTTGGGCATTGTGGACCTTCTATCAGTTGTCTGACGAGGACCGGCGTCAGCTGACGAAGGAAAACCCGTTACTGAATGCACTGCAAGCGGCTCAGCGCGGGCAGGCGGCCGCGGCTGGACAGGTCAATCCTCTCACCGGTCAGCCTGGACCGGGCAACGTCAACTTGTAGCGTCGGGGGTAAGAAGTCCTTGGGCGGAATCCGTCCATTGCGCTTGCACATCGACCAGGACGGCGAAGGCGGACGCGGTGAGTTCTCAGTCCTGTGCCCTGCATTCCTCGCATCCATCCGTTGTGACCGACCGCGCCTCAGGCTTTCAATGAGAGTTTGAGTTGGTCACTGTACTTGATGAGCGATCCCGCGCTCAACATCTCGTGATGTGTGCAGTCCACCGAGTATGTGGTGATGTCACCAGCAACGTAAGGTCGCCAACTTTCCGGATCGGATGACACGTTCTCATCTCCGCTTCGTGCCGCGGCGAAGATGACGATGTCGCCGTTGAATACCTCGGGCACGTGTTCCTGCAGGCGTGACTGGTTAGTGGCAACGCTCCGAACGAGGAACTCCAACAGCTGTTTTGGCGGAAGGGCGAACTCGACGTCGTCGACTTGCTGATCAATGAGCTCCGCTGCCAGCCGATAGGTAAGGGGCTCCGGCTGCTCTGGAATGTCGATGCGGTTGACGCGCAACAGATGTTCCAGAATTCCGCCCTCGTCGGAAGCCTCATCCCTCGTGATGACCCGGTTGGCGCTGAAGGCATCGTCTAACAGGACCAGGCTATCGACGACGCATCCGCGGCGCTGAAGCTCAATGGCGAGCGCGTGGGCCACGACACCCCCAAGAGACCAGCCGAGGAGCTTGTAGCGCTCAGCGGGATGAACGGCCTGCAGCCTGTCGGCGTAGCTCGCCGCCATACTGCGAATCGACCCCGGTTCGGCTTCGCCATCTTGCGGCATCTGATTGATTCCGATGATCGGGCAATCCAAGTAGTTGCCTAGAGCCCGATATGACCAGCTGAGTCCGAGACCGTCGTGAATGCAGCACAGCGGAACACCCGTGCCCTCCTTGAAGACCTCGACCGGGAGGACTTCGATTGCACTGTCAGGATTGCCCAACTGCTCACTCAAGCTTCGGACCGAGGGCGCGTAAAACACACTGCGGACTGCAAGGTCGGCATCGAGGGCAGTGTTGACCGCGGCGACCAAGCGCATCGCGGACAGCGAATCCCCACCGAGGTCGAAGAACGAGTCGTCGACTCCGACCCGCTCCAGTCCGAGTACTTCGGCATAGAGTTCGGCGACGATCTTCTCGGTCTCGCTCTGCGGCACCTCGAAGGCGGTGGCGGCAAATACCGGAGCCGGTAGCGCCTTGCTGTCGATCTTGCCGGAGGACGTCAACGGGAACCCCTCGAGCACCATGATCTGCGCGGGCACCATGTACTCGGGCAACCGTGCACTCAACCACTGACGGACCGCGCTGACCTTGGTGTTGGTTCGAGGGTTGTTGGCGTGGGCGCTGCGTTGTTGGACCTCGGCGGGGGGCAGGTACACGTCGGTCAACGGCGAGTCGTGGTCAGCGCCAGACTCTGTGGAGCTCACGAAGACTGCGTCGAGTGTGCCGGGTTCAGCGCCCCACGTGACGGCTACCTCGTAACCGGTCGCCTCGCCGAGACGGAGCAGCCGCTCCGGTGTGGCATCGTCATCGGTCGCGGTGGCTTGCGCAACTGCGTCGGCGAGGGTTAGCCCGGCGGAGAGGGCGCGTTCGATGCGGACGTCGGTGATGAGTCCGGCGCGGGGGATTTCGGTGACGCGGACGGCGACTGGCCGCTGTGAGGTCAATTCGTCGCGCAGTCCGTGCAGGCCCGAGCATTGGGTCCACGTCCAGGCAGGTGCGCTGGCCAGTGAGCGCACCGGCGTCGGGCCCTTGCGGATGACGACGTCGTAACGGTAGAGGTTCAGTTCGTTGTCGGCTGATCCGCGTTTCACCTGGATATCGACGCCCGCCGCTGTCGGGTTGTCGGCGGCCCACGCGGTGAAGAATTCTGGTGCCAACAGCAATTCGGCTTCGCCGACCACGGCGCGGTGGACTCGTTGGCGGACCTCGGCGGCGTCGTTGGGGTTGGTGCGTCCCAGTGCGACAGCGGTCTGGAAGGCGCCCTGCAGGCTGTGATTGCGGACGTCGCCAATGAACAGCGAGCCGCCGGGCACCAGCAGATCCATGGCGTCGTCGATGAGGTCGGCCAGATATCCCGCGTGGGGGAAGTACTGAACGACCGAGTTGAGGATGACGGTGTCGAAGTAACCCCGCAGCAGTCCCTCGGTGACGTGGGCGGGTTGGGCCAGAAGCTGGACCCGATCACGCCATGGAATCTGCAACCTCTCGAGCGAGCTCGCAAGGTTCGCCACCGCCACCGCCGAGATGTCAGTGGCGACATAGCGTTCACACTCCGGGGCGACTTCCGACAAGAGCAATCCCGAACCCGCTCCGATCTCCAAGACTCGCCGCGGCTGCAGAGCCAGAATCCGATCGACCGTGGCCGAACGCCACTCCACCATCTCCGCGAGCGGGATCGGATCATCGGTGTAGCTGCTGTTCCAGCCCCTGAAATCGGATCCGAAGACCGGCGCCTCGATCTCGGCGTCGTAGAGATCGTCGTACATGTGCTGCCATTCTCCGACGACTTCGGCGTCGTGGCCATCGGTGGCCCTCTGATCGAGGGTGACGTAGGCGACGAGGTTCGCACCAATGCTGCTCTGGTGTACGGCCGTAACGGCTTGCGTGACCTCTGGGCAGTTCAGCAGATTGCTCTCGATTTCACCCAGTTCGATGCGGTACCCACGGATCTTCACCTGCTCGTCGGCCCGCCCGACGTACTGCAGCTGGCCATCAACACCCCAACGCACCAGGTCGCCGGTGCGATACATCCGCATCCCGGGCTCCCCGAACGGACACGTCACAAAGCGCGAGGCGGTCAAGCCGGGCCGGCCCACGTAGCCGCATGTCACGCCAGAGCCGGCCACGTACAACTCACCGATCACGCCGACCGATACCGGGCGCAACCACCGGTCGAGCACGAAGAACGCGAGGTGGGAGAGGGGTACCCCAATGGGGCTGCTCTGATTGTCGGCATCTGCGCCGACGATCTCCCGGAACGAGGCGTGAACCGTCGTCTCGGTGATGCCGTACATGTTGATCAGGCGAGGCATTCCCGGGTGGTTCCGCAGCCACGTTCGAAGGCGTTGTGGCTCAAGCGGTTCGCCACCGAACACCACAACTTGAAGCTTCAGCTCATCTTGCATCTGGGCCCGGAGTGCATCGGCGGTTTGAAGCGCATAGAACGCCGAGGGGGTCCGGCTCAACACGCTGACTTGTTCCGCGGCCAATAGGGCGTGGAAGTCCTCCGGTGAACGGGCGACCGACTCGGACACGACCACCAGCCGCCCCCCGCCGAGCAGCGCACCCCAGATCTCCCACACGGAGAAGTCGAAGGCCAGGGAATGGCACTGCGTCCACGCACCCGTGCGCGGCACGTCGGCGTCCAGTGCATCCAGCAGCTGGATGACGTTGCGGTGGGCGACGGCCACTCCCTTCGGGACCCCGGTAGTGCCCGAGGTGTAGATGATGTACGCGATGTCGTCCGCAGCGGGTGCCGCCAGGCCGGTGCGCGGGTAGGTGGAAATGCATGGGTCGTCGACGTCGATGACCGTCAGGTCGGAACCATCGAGTCGCGGCTTCAAACCCGCCGTGGTGACCGCCACGATCGGTGCGGCATCGGCGAGCATGAAGGCGATCCGCGCGTCGGGATGCACGGGATCCATTGCGAGATAAGCCGCCCCTGTCTTGAGCACCGCCAGGATCGCCACGATCGCCTCGACGGAACGGTTGAACAGCAGCGCGACAGACCGTCCGGGGCCAGCACCGTGACCGGTCAGCACGTACGCCAATTGGTTCGCGGTCTCGTCGAGTTCACGGTAGGTCAGTGAACGGTCCCCAAAGGACACCGCCGCTGCCTCTGGCGTGCGCGCCACCTGGAGTGTCCACAGCGCGGGAATCGACACCGGCGAGGGACTGGGCTTGGTCAACGCCGCGCGGTTGCCGATCTCGTCCAGCCGGGCGTGTTCCGCGGCATCGAGCAGATCCGCCGACGACAACTTCTGGGTGGGGTCCTCGGTCACGGTGTCCAACACCCGTTCCAGACGCTCGATCAAGCGCGCGATGCTATCGCTATCGAACACGTCGGTGCGAAACTCCACCATCCCGCCTATCCCGGCGGCATCACCTGCATCGGTCCAGTGTTCAGACAGATGGAACACCAGGTCCATCCGGGCGGTGTGGGTGTCCATCGGCGTCTGTCGGACGTCTAGATCGCCCAGGGCCAGCCCGCCACCGTTGCGGTCCTGCCCAAGAACGTTCTGCCAGGCCAACATCACCTGGACGAGCGGATGATGGGTCAGGTTTCGGGTGGGGTTGAGCCGTTCGACGAGCACCTCGAAGGGCACGTCCTGGTGGTCGAAGGCGGCCAGGCTGCGTCGGCGCACCTGGGTCAGCACGTCGGCGAAGGTGGGGTCGCCGGTGACCTCGACCCGGAGCACCAGGGTGTTGACGAAGAACCCGACGAGATCGTCAAGAGCGGGGTCGCGTCGGCCGGCGATCGGGAATCCCACTGCCACATCGGAACTGGCGCTGAGGTCGGACAGCAGCACCGCGAGGGCGGCCTGGATCACCATGAAACTGGTGGCGTTGTGCTCGTGGGCGACCTCGCGCACCCGCTGCTGCAGATGGGCGGGCCAGTCGACCGCCACGCTGGAGCCGCTGTAATCGGCTACCAACGGATACGGCCGATCGGTGGGAATCTCCAAGCGTTGGGGCATCCCGGCCAGCGCATCTTGCCAATAGGCCAACTGCCCGGCAATGGGGCTGTCGCCGTCGTCGAGATCACCGAATTGCGCACGCTGCCACAACGTGTAATCCACGTATTGCACCGGGAGGTCAGTCCAGGCCGGGGGCCGACCCGCACTCCGGCTGGCGTAGGCCTCGCTGATGTCTCTGATCATGGGGGCCAGAGACCAGCCGTCAAATGCGATGTGGTGGGCCACGATTCCGATGACATGTTGCCCGGGCGCAACCGAGTAGATCTGCGCTCGAATCGGTATCTCGGTTGACAGATCGAATCGATGCACCGCCAGTGCTATCAACTCGTCGGCCAGATTCGTCTCGGGCACGAGCACCACCACTGCGTTCCCGTGCCGCCACATCCCCGGCCGGGCCGGCAGCACCTTCTGGTATGGCACGCCGTCGGTGTCGGGGAATATAGTGCGCAGTGATTCGTGGCGGGCGATGGCATCGTCGAGGGCGGCGCCGAGCGCGTCGACATCCAAAGGGCCGCTGATGCGAAGTGCGTTCGGCATGTTGTAGGTCGCGGCCCCGCCCTGGAATCGGTCGAGAAACCAGAGCCGGCTCTGAGCGAATGACAACGGAATCAGGTCGGGTCGCGGACCGGCCGCCAACGGTTCACGTCGACCCGCTTCCTCTCTGACGTGGGGCGCCAGTTGGGCGACCGAGGGCGCGTCGAAGAGGGCGCGTACGGAAAGGTCGGCGTCCAGGCTGGTGTTGATGGCGGCGATGAGCCGCATTGCCGACAGCGAGTCTCCGCCGAGTTCGAAGAAGGAGTCGTCGATGCCGATGTGGTCGAGGCCGAGGACTTGGGTGTAGATGCCGGTGAGGATGTCTTCGATGGCGTTGGTGGGGGCGCGGTAGTGCTCGGCGTTGGTGTAGTCCGGTGGTGGTAGGGCGTGGGTGTCGAGTTTGCCGTTGACCGTCAATGGCAGTGCGTCCAGGACGACGACGGCGGCGGGCACCATGTAGGTGGGGAGCTGGTCGGCCAGTGCGGTGCGTATCGCGGCGGGTTCGATGGTGCCGGTGGTGGTTTCGGTGAGGTAGGCGACCAGGCGGGTCATGCCGGGGTGGTCGTCGCGGGCGATGACGACGGCGTGGTCGACGCCGTCCAGTGCGGCGAGTGCGGTGTGGATGTCGCCGAGCTCGATGCGGTAGCCGCGGATCTTGACTTGTTCGTCGGCGCGGCCGAGGTAGTGCAGTTGCCCGTCGGCGTCCCATCGCACCAGGTCTCCGGTGCGGTACATCCGGGTGCCGGGTTCCCCGAATGGGCAGGCGGTGAATCGTGTTGCGGTCAGCCCGGTCCGGCCGAGGTATCCCATGGCGACGCCGGTGCCGGCGACGTACAGTTCGCCGATCACGCCGGCGGGAACCGGGTGTAGCCATTCGTCGAGGACGAACAGTGCGGTGGTCGAGACCGGGGCGCCGATCGGTGCGGGTCCCGACCCCGCGCTCAGCGGGGTGCTCATCGAGGCGTAGACGGTGGTTTCGGTGGGGCCGTAGGCGTTG
>NZ_RCZG01000014.1 GCF_006439015.1 Mycolicibacterium hodleri
CCTGGACACCGCGCTGGCCGAGGCCCTGGTGGGATGGGAGCCGATGTCGGTGGCCAAGACCGAACAGCACATCGACGCGATCGTCGCCCAGGTCGATCCGTTGGCGCTGCGCCGCACCCAGACCCGGGCCCGGGACCGCTCTCTGAACGTGCACGTGGAGGACGGCAGCGGGTTGGCCGCCGTGTTCGGTTCCCTGTTCACCCCCGACGCGATCGCCTTGGACGTGCGGTTGAACGCCCTGGCCGACACGGTGTGCCCGGCGGATCCGCGGACCAAGGACCAGCGCCGCGCCGACGCCATGGGCGCCCTGAGCCACGGCGCCGACCGGCTGGCGTGCCTCTGCGGAACCGAGGACTGCGACGCCGCTCAGAACCCGCCCTCGACCGGGGTGATCATCCACCTCATCGCCCACCACGACACCACCACCGGAACCGGCGGCCTGCCCGCTGACCCCAACGGCACCCCCACACCCGACGTGCCCACACACCCCCACGTGCCCGACGATCCCGACACGGTCGACGATCCCGACACGGTCGACGATCCCGACGCGGGCGGTGACACCGACGGAGCCGAGAACGCCGACTCCCGTCACCCCAGCGCCGATCCCGCCGCCGAGGAGTGCGCCGCCCTCGACGGCGTCGCCTCGCCGATGTTCACCCGCCCACTGGCCGAGTTGACCCTGACCGAGGCACTCACACCCGAGCGCGGCGCACTCAGCAGCATCCGGCCCGCAGCCATGATGGGCGGACGCTTCCTGCCCGGACCACTGCTGCGTCGCGCCGCCCTCGGCGCCACCATCACCGCCATCGTGCATCCCGGCCAAGCCCCACCGGAGCCGCGCTACACCCCGTCGAAGACGCTGGCCGACTTCGTGCGCTGCCGCGACCTGACGTGCCGCTTCCCCGGCTGCCACGAACCCGCCACCCACTGCGACGTGGACCACACCATCCCCTGGCCCTACGGGCTCACTCAGGCGTCGAACCTCAAGGCAGTCTGCCGAAAACACCACTTGCTGAAAACCTTCTGGGGCGGACCCACCGGCTGGCGGGATCGCCAACACCAAGACGGCACCGTCGACTGGATCGCGCCCGACGGGCAGATCTACCGCACCACCCCGGGTAGTCGGCTGCTGTCCCCCGAACTCTGCGCACCCACCGCACCCGTCACACCGACCGGACCGATCCCGCCGGCGCACGCCAGCGGACTGAGGATGCCACGACCCACCACCACCCGCGCCCAAGACCGCGCCCGCCGCATCCACGACGAACGCGAACTCAACAGAATCGAAGCCGAAGCAAACGCGAAACCCGAAGTCCCCAAACTGGAGCCGCCGGGCTAGTGAATTACTGCCGGTAGCTGGCCAGGAAGTTGCCCAGCCGGTCGATCGCGTTGGTGAGGTCACGCGCCCACGGCAGGGTCACGATGCGCAGGTGATCGGGTGCGGGCCAATTGAACCCGGTGCCCTGGACCACCAGAATCTTCTCCTGCAACAGAAGGTCGAGCACCAGCTGTTCGTCGTCGTGAATGTCGTGCACCTCGGGATCGAGGCGGGGGAAGGCATAGAGCGCACCCTCGGGCTTCACGCAGGACACGCCGGGAATCTCGTTGAGCTTGTGCCACGCGACGTCGCGCTGCTCGAGCAGGCGACCGCCGGGAAGCACCAGGTCCTCGATGCTTTGGTGTCCTCCAAGAGCTACTTGAATGGCGTACTGCGCAGGAACATTCGGGCACAGACGCATGTTCGACAGAAGGTTGATGCCCTCCAGGAAGCTGGCCGCGTGTTCCTTGGGGCCGGTTATCGCCAGCCATCCCGATCGGTAGCCAGCGACGCGGTAGGCCTTCGACAGTCCGTTGAACGTCAGGCACAGCTGATCGGGTGCCACCGAAGCCATCGCAATGTGTTCGGCGTCGTCGTACAAGATCTTGTCGTAGATCTCGTCGGCGAGTAGCAGCAGCTGGTACTTGCGGGCCAGTTCGGCGATTTGCTCGAGATTCTCCCGGCTGTACACCGCGCCGGTCGGGTTGTTCGGGTTGATCACGACGAGCGCCTTCGTGCGCTCGGTGATCTTCGATTCCATGTCGGCGATGTCCGGCATCCAACCCTGCGTCTCGTCGCACAGGTAGTGGACGGGTGTACCGCCGGCCAAGGCGGTCGACGCTGTCCACAACGGATAGTCCGGTGCGGGTATCAGTACCTGGTCACCGTTGTCGAGCAACGCCTGCAGCGTCATCGTGATGAGCTCGGATACCCCGTTGCCGAGGTAGACGTCGTCGACGTCGAGATACGGGAAACCTTCTACCAGTTCGTATTTGGTGACGACCGCGCGACGGGCAGAGACGATGCCCTTGGAGTCGGAGTAACCCTGGGCGTAGGGGAGCGCCTGGATCATGTCGCGCATGATCACATCGGGTGCTTCGAAGCCGAACGGCGCCGGGTTGCCGATGTTCAGCTTCAGGATGCGGTGCCCCTCGGACTCGAGCCGGGAGGCCTGCTGGTGCACCGGGCCGCGGATCTCGTAGAGGACGTCCTGCAGCTTCGTCGACTGCGTGAACGTGCGTGGGCGCGGCTGATGGCTGGTGTGCCAGGGCAGCTGGTTGATACTCACGCCGTCAATCGTCTCATCGCCGTCCAGTGGTTTTGAGTCGTCAGCGCTTGCCGGGACGACGCACCCCCGGGGCGATGCCCAGGCCCTTGACCGGCGGCTCGGGCTGAGCGGGCTCTGGGACAGCCGCGGGCTCGCTCACCGTTTCCTCGGCCGATGCGTCGTTGGTGGGCGACACCACGTCCGGTTCTGGTTGCGGTTCAGCAGGTTCCGCGGGTGCGGGTGCGGGTGCAGGTGACTTCTTGCTGCCCGGTCGGCGGGCGATCGCCAGTCCCTTCACGGCAGGTTCGGGCGTGGCGGGCTCGGCCGCGGGCGCCGACGTGGCGGGCTCGGCCGCGGGCGCCGATGCTTCAGGAGCAGCAGCTTCCGGAGCCTCGGCCGCCGGCGCGGCCTTCTTGCTGCCCGGGCGCTTGGCGATGGACAGCCCCTTCACGGCAGGCTCTGGGGTCGCCGTTTCGGCAGGAGCAGCCGTAGCGGTATCCGGCGAGGCCGTCTCGACCGCCGGCGCGGCGGCCTTCTTGCTTCCGGGGCGCTTGGCGATGCCAAGACCCTTGACTTCCGGTTCGGGAGCGGGCGCTGCTGTGACCGTCTTCTTGCTCCCCGGCTTTCGGGCGACGGTAAGGCCGCCCTTGACCGGTGCTGCGGGCGCTGCAGTCGTCGCAGGGGCTTCGGTCTCGGTCTTGGCTGCCGGCTCGGCGACCTTCTCTTCGACGGGCTCGACCTCGGCGGGAGCGGCGGCGGCGGCCTTCGCGGCGAACGCCTCGGCGGCCGCACCCTTCGCGGGCAGCGTGACGGCCTCCGGATCCAGCGCCGCGAGCAGTAGCTGGGCGACGTCGAGAACCTCGGCCTCCTTGCCCATCTCCTCGGCGCGGTCCCCGACACCGTCGGTCATCATGACGCGGCAGAAGGGGCAACCGGTCGCGATCTTCGACGCGTTGGTGTTCAGCGCCTCCTCGGCGCGCTCGTGATTGACGCGCTTGCCGATGTGCTCTTCCATCCACATGCGGGCACCGCCTGCGCCGCAGCACAACCCGCGGTCGGCGTGGCGTGGCATCTCGGTGAGCTTCGCGCCCGAGGCGCCGATCAACTCGCGCGGTGCCTCGTACTCCTTGTTGTGGCGGCCGAGGAAGCACGGGTCGTGATATGTCACGTCCTGACTGACCGGGCTGACCGGAACCAGCTTCTTGTCCCGCACGAGGCGGTTGAGCAGCTGTGTGTGGTGCAGGACGGTGTAGTTGGTACCCAGCTGCGGGTACTCGCGGCCGATCGTGTTGAAGCAGTGCGGGCAGGTTGCGATGATCTTGCGGTCGACGGTCTCGACGCCCTCGAACACTCCATTGATGGTCTCGACGTTCTGAGCTGCCAACTGTTGAAACAGAAACTCGTTGCCGGCCCGTCGTGCGGAGTCGCCGGTGCATGTCTCTCCGGAGCCGAGCACCAGGAATTTCACGCCTGCGGTGGCGAGGAGCTCGGCGACGGCCTTGGTGGTCTTCTTGGCGCGGTCCTCGAGCGCCCCTGCACAGCCCACCCAGAACAGGTACTCGAAGCCGTCGAAGGAATCGACGTCCTCGCCGTAGACGGGTACGTCGAAGTCGACCTCGTCGATCCACTTGGTGCGTTCCTTGGCGCTCTGGCCCCAGGGGTTGCCGCTGCGCTCGAGGTTCTTGAACAGGCCGTTGAGCTCGGCGGGGAACTCGGATTCGACCATCACCTGGTAACGACGCATGTCGACGATGTGGTCGATGTGCTCGATGTCCACGGGACACTGCTCGACGCACGCGCCGCAGTTGGTGCACGACCACAGCACGTCGGGGTCGATGACGCCGCCCTGCTCCAGCGTGCCGACCAGCGGGCGGGTGGCCTGCTCGGGACCGGACCCGAGGATCCGTTCGAAGCCGGACTCGGGCACGGCGTGGGTCTCGGAGTGCTTCTCCCCGCGCAGTTCCTCGCCCACTCCGCCGACCGGCGTGTTCTCCAGGGGGGTCTCCTGATCACCCAGGATGTACGGCGCCTTGGCGAACAAGTGGTCGCGCAGGTTCATGATGACGAGCTTGGGAGACAACGGCTTTCCGGTGTTCCACGCGGGGCACTGGGACTGGCAGCGGCCACACTCGGTACACGTCGTGAGGTCGAGATAGCCCTTCCAGGTGAAGTCTTCGATCTTTCCCCGGCCGAGCACCGCGTCCTCGGCGGGATCTTCGAAGTCGATGTACTCGCGGTTGTACTCCATCGGCAACAGCGGGCCGAGCGCGTCCGGCAGGCGCTTGAAGGTGACGTTGACCGGCGCCAGGCCGATGTGAAGGTGCTTGGAGTGCAACACGATCAGCAGGAAGACCAACATGATGCCGATGTGCAGCAGTAGCGCGACCGTCTCGATGATTTCGTTGGCGGGCTCACCGAAGATCTGCATCCAAGCGCCCATGCCGTGCGAGAAGAACGCGCCCCAGCCGTAGGGCAGGTTCTCGGTCACCACCGCCGCCCCGCGGAAGAACGCGTAGCTCAGGATGACCAGGAAGATCATGAAGAGGATCAACCAGGCGCCGCCGGTGTGCGAACCGTAGAACCGGGAGTCGCGGCCATGCTCCTTGGGCTCCGAACGCAGTCGGATGATGGAGAACGTGATGATGCCGAGCAGTACGGCGACCGCGAAGAAGTCCTGCAGGAAGCCGAGCACGTCCCAATGTCCGACGATCGGGATGGCGAACTTAGGGCTGAACAGGACGCCGTAGGCCTCGAGGTAGACGGTAGCTAGGACGAAGAACCCCCACATGGTGAAGAAGTGCGCGACGCCGGGGATCGACCAGCTCAGCAACTTCTTCTGCCCGAGGACTTCGGTGAACTGCGTGGTGATGCGGGCCTTGAGGTCGTTCTTGCGGCCAGCCTCATCGAGCGTGGGCTGCCCCGAACTGATGAGGTTGACGAGGAAGAGCACGCGTTTTGCCGCGAATACCAGAACGATGGCCGTCATCAGCAGGCCGACGGTCATCCTGATCAGAGTCTGCGTATCCACGCGCGCCTCCCGGGTTGAAGTTACCGCTCAGTAAGGTGTCTGGTTACCCACCGGTAACTTTAGCTAGATGCCAGCTCATAGTGGCATCCAGGGGTTTGACGTCGCTACGAAGGTAGGCCTAACTCACCGGTTGGTCAGAACTGTGACGACGGCTCCCGCGCAAGTCGATAACGTCGGCCCGGCCATGGCTGTGGCACTCGTCACGTTCGCTCGGTGTCGACATTCAGCCTGCAGACCCCATGATGGCCCGCAACATCGAGATGAGCTCCGACCGCGATTCCGCGCCCAATCTGCGTCGAATCCGGGCCACGTGGTGTTCCACCGTCTTCGCCGAGATGAAGAGCTGACTTCCGATGTCGCGATAGGGCATGCCCTGCAGCAGCAGCTCGGCCACCTCACGCTCGCGGTCCGACAGTCGTGAGGACGGTGTGGTCGAGGCGCCCGGTTGGGGTGCGACCGCGGCCGCCGCCTCGGCGACCTCGGCACTGTCGGCACTGTCGTCACCCCCGGACGCGGTGAGTTTGAGGTCGCGCGCCAACTGCAGCATGGCCCCGGACACCTTGCCGTCGGGGGTCTGTAGCGCCGCCTGGCTGGCGAGTCGCGTCGCGTCCCAGGTGAGGCCGAACTGCGTGAGTGAGTGCGCTGCCGCGGTCACCTCCTCGGTGTCGACGTGGTTGGCCAGCACCCGGAGCCACGTGCTGCCCGCCGAGGCAAGAGCCCGTGCGAACGAACTGTGAGCGGCGGCGGCCGTCAGCGCCTGGCCGTGCGGTGCCACCGAACCCGGTGAGTTCGCCAGGATGCCTGCGTGTACGCCCGACCAGTGCAGGGGTACCGACCACAGAATCGGGTTGCCAAGAGTGTCAAGGAGATCGAACGCAGCATCCAATGCGGGTTGGATGAGGTCGATGTGCCGCAGACGCGCGGCGGCCACCCACAACTCGCCGAGCGGAAGCAACGCGTATAGGTCCATGGAGTACTCGCTGAGCACCTCCATGGCGGCATACCAGTGCTTCTGCGTGGCACCACTGTCGCCGCCGCGGCGCGCGACGGCCGTCCGAAGCGCGGCAGCCCATAGCGCGTCGCGCCGGTGAAGCTTCACCCCGGCGACGGAGGCGGCGTCGCCTGCGGCGGCCGACAGCTGACCATCAAGCATCCGGACCCAGCCGAGTAGCAGTGTGTGGCGGTGGGTGACGAAGCCCTCGTCGTCGCCGGTATCCCGCACGGCCCTCCCGATCGCGCTGCGGGCCCGCACGGAATCGCCACCGTGCAGCGCCACCAAGGTGACCAATGCCGAAGGCGTGTCGGGGGAGACGACCGTGGACGCCTGCGCGGTCATCGACTGGGCCAGCCGCGCGATGGCCGTCGGGTACGTGCCGTCGACTGTCAGCAGAAGACCTTCGGCAAGACCGCGGGCCACGCGGGCGGTCGACGTCGGCGGCCCGGAGGCGTCGACGTTCAACGCCGCGCGTGCCGACGCGACGTCGCCGACACCCAACGTCGCCATCACCGCACCCGCTCCCACGACGGCGTCGGGGTACGGACCGAGCCAGCGGAACAGCTCGGCGGCCTGTGCGGCACTGCCGTCGTGCAGGGCGATGCTGGCCGCGATCCGCACCGCCGCGGCCCGCTCGGCGGGCACCTCGGAGGTGAGCAACCCGTCGGCGAGCCGTCCCGCCGAGGCGCAGTCGCCCGTCAATGCGAGGGCGTCGGCGAGTTTGGCGTTGATCTCCTGGGCCCCGACCTCGGTGGCGGCACGATAGAGACGCGCCGACGTCCCGGGATGATCGTGCTGGCGGTCGGCCAGCTCGGTGAGTGCCTCGCCCAACCGTGCGTCGCGCAGCCCGTGCTCGGCGAGTCGCAGCGCCAGGTCGATCGACAGCGTCGAACTCTGGATCTGGTCCTCCAGCAACGCCGTCTCCACGTGACGGTGTCGCGCCGCGCCGACGATCTGCGCCAGGCACTGGTGCAACGAACTGGTGAACCCGGGGCCATGCGACGGAGCGATCAGCCCGCTGGCCCGGGACACGGCGACGAGCCGCTGCGCCTCGTCCTGATCCACGCCAAGCGCGGCGCCGACGTCGTCCGGCCCGAGTTCCTGACTGAGCGACGAGAGCAGGAGGGTGTCGAGTACCGGTTCGTCGACGCGTCGCAACCGCTCTATCAGCGCGACTCGGGTGGCGGCCGTGATGACATCTTCCGCGGCTGCGAGGTCGGCGGATGTCAGTGCAGCCAGCGCAGGGTGGACGAGGAAGGGTAGCCCCTCGGTGGCGATCATAATTTCCTTGGCCAGCTCATCCGATGCCTGAGCGCCGAGGACGTCGACGGCGATGCGGTGTACGTCCGCAGGTGCGAGCGGGCCCAGTGCGACGACGGGAGCCTCCCTCGTCATCGCCCTGCGCAGCGCTGTGAGCGCGGGCTGATGAGACAGCGGTTCGGCAGCGAGCACGACGGTCGTGGCGGGGTCGCCGACCATTTCGACCAATCGCTCCAGCTCCGAGACGCTGAGCAGATGGGCGTCGTCGATGACGGCCGCCGCACCCATCGGATCGCCGTCACGCGGGGCCCTTGCCATCACCGTGATCCCGGCGGCCCGAAGTGCGGTCCGAATCTCGTTGAGCACCAACGTTTTCCCAGTGCCGATGCCGCCTGACACCAGAACCTTCGCCGGCTCGGTCGGAGACGACGCCCACGTCGCGATCGCGTCGCTGGCGGCCATTAATTCGCGGGGACCACCGGGGCGATGACCGGAGTCGTCGGCGTATCGGGCGGCGGCGCGACCGTGGTGGGAGTGACCGGCGCCGCCGTGGTAGTTGGGGGCTGAGTCGTGGTGGGCGGCCGGGTGGTGGTCGTCGTCCGAGTGGTCGTCGTGGTCGTGGTGGTGGGCGTGGTCGTGGTGGTTGTCGTCGTCGTCGTGGTGGTCGTCGTGGTCGTGGTCGTGGTCGTGGTGGGCGACGTGGTGGTGGTCGTGGTGGTGGGTGACGTGGTCGTCGATCCGGACGTCGGAGGGTTCGACGTCGTGGACGTGCCGGTCGATTGGCTCTCCGGGGTGGGCGTTGACGTCAGCGTCGAGAGGCTCGTCGTCACCAGTCCGTTCGCACCCGTTGACGAGATGGTGACGACCTCGGTGACGGTGCCACTGTCGGTCGAGTCACCGGTCAGATTCACCGCCGCGAACCCGCCGACGGCGAGCAGGGCGGCGGCCGCCGCGGCGCCGAAGAGGATGGGTGGCCTCTTGTACCACGGCAGCGGTTCCGAATCCGGGCGGTCGTCCTCTTCCTCGTGGGCAAAGGCCATCTCCGGCCTGGCGCCGGTCGACGAATACTCCGACTGGTAATCACCGCCGGCATAGGGCACTGGCTCGCCGGTCGGTGCGTCGTCCTCCGACCAGGCCAGCGCGCCGGAGTCTCCGGCACCCGTTCCCGGCGCGCCGGGAAGCGGAGCGCCGGCGACCCAACCCATGGTCGGCGCCAGACCCGTCGCTGCATCTGCGCTCGGAGCCATGCCGGTCGGAGCCATCCCGGTCTGGGCGTCACTGAATCCAAGAGCGTCGTATCCCAGAGCGGCGACGACGGCGGCGCCCGCGGCCATCGCGAGCACCGGCAGCGGCGCCGTGACGACCGGTGCGCGCAACTGCTCCGACAACCGTTGCGTGACCAGTGGGATGGCTGCTCCGCCACCGACCGTGGCGACCGCAGAGATGCTCGCAAGCGGAATTCGGTAGCGCTGCAACGTCTCCATGATCGCCGAGAGCAGGCCGGAGAGGGGTGCGTCGATCAACCGTTCGAGCTCTGGCCGCGTAATGCGGACGTCAGAGGCGTAGCCCGGCAGGTCCGCCTGGATGGCGGTGGCGGTGGCGGCGGACAGCCGTTCCTTCGCGCTTCGGCACTCGTCGCGAAGTCGGCTGAGCGATCCGACCGCAGCGGTGCTCGCGGGGTCCGACGAATTGGCCTCCGCAATGCCGGCGATGACGTGGTTCAGCAGCGCCTGATCGACGAGATCGCCCGAGAAGTCCGAATATCTCGTGGTGCTGCCGATGATGGCGAGACCGGCGGCGGCATCGGCCAGGGTGATGCTGGTTCCACCGCCGCCGAAGTCGCACAGCAATACGACACCTTCGGTGGGGAGTCCCGGCGCCGCCCGCAGCCCGGCGAGCGCCGAACTCGAGTCGGGGACCAGGGTGGCGGGCACACCGCCGGGGGACATGCTTGGCTTCGCGCGCAACGCGCCGCGCAGAGCGTCGATGACCCCCGGCCCCCAGTGTGCGGGCACGGCGATCGTGACCGGTTCTCCACCGCCGGCCGCCCGGGCCATCGCGTCGAGTGCCTCGGCGAGGACGACCTCGCCGCGGTGGGAGGATCCGTCGGAGGCCACCAGCGGCACGGGGTCACCGACCCGTTCGACGAACCCCGTCAACCCCAGCCCGGGCTGGTTGGGACCGGGGAGGACACCGACCTCCGGCACGCGATCGTTGAACACCGTGAGCACCGATCGCCGCGTGAGTGGCGGGGCGCCAACGCGGGCCGCCACCAAGTTGGTGGTCCCGACTGACAATCCGAGTGCGTCGCTCATGAACGAGTACATCCCTGCTGGATCGGAGAAAATCAGCACCCACCATAGCTGCCGGACACCGGTCGTGGGCCCAATCCCCCTATGGGTCGAGAACCCCTAACGCGTGACCCCCTAATGGCTACTCGGGACGGGTGGGTTCAACACCGATCCCGTGACCGAGATCCGCCGATACCATTCGATTCGAGACCGAGTCCCCAGCAGCAGATAGGAGGTGCCGCGTGGCGAACTCACTGCTCGACTTCGTCATGTCGCTGGTACGCGATCCGGATGCTGCGGCCCAGTACGCGGCCAATCCCGCGCAAGCCATCGCCGACGCCAACCTGAGCGATGTGACCAGCGTGGACGTCGACCACCTGATTCCCGTCGTTGCCGAGTCGATGTCGACGGTCATGCCGTCGGGCGGCTTCGCCGGGGGAGCGGACACCGCACTCGACTCGGCCCACAACGTCTGGGCGAGCGGCGCCGCGACCGCCGCCTTCGACGCGTTCGACGACCACTTGCCACTTCAAGGCAACGATGTCGTCGCAGATCACGTCCCGACCGTGGCCAACGTCATCGAATTGCCCGAGCATTCGACGCCCACCATCGTCGACCCCGGTTTCGACGAGGTGAGCGTGCCGACCCTCGCCGGTCCCACGGAGTTGGACGTGGCGATGAACGCACCGGTCGAGGACCTACACGTTCCGGACTCGGTGCAGACGGGTGACGCGGTCGCCGATGGTCATCATGCGCTCGACGATCACGACGTCCACCCACAGGACCCGGGTTTCGACATCTTCACGTGACCCAGCTACTGACGAATCGCGACGGCGCGGCCAGCAATGGCCGCGCTTTCGTCGTTCATGGGCAGGCATTCGCGCAGGTCAGCGGTGTGCCGCGGATTGCCCTAACGTATCCCCTAATCCCCTAACGAATGCCCCTAGGGAACCCCGTAACGTCCCCGGCGGGCGAGGGGTCGCGGCCCCGTTCCCGGAGGCGCGACGGACTCATAACGTAGTCACCAGATCGCCGAGAGCCTGGCGACACGAACACCTTGCACCGAAGACCCATCACCGAAGACCCACCACCGAAAGGCACTCCCATGACGAACCTCATCGACTACATCCTCGATCTGTTCCGCAGCCCCGACGTGGCCGCCACGTTCATCAGGAACCCAGACGGCGCTCTGCGCGAGGCCGGTCTGCCGAACGTCAGCGCCGCTCAGCTGCAAGCCGTGGCCGCCAGCGCTGCGCCCGCCGGTGTCTTCCTCGGCGGCGGCGACCCGGTCCAGGGCCTGCAGCATGCGGTCGCCAACTACCACAGCATCCCGGCGGCGTTCTCTCCGCAGACGGCGTTCTCCCCGCAGACGGACTTGTTCTCCCCCCAGACGGATTTCGCCAGCCACAACGACACCCAGCTTGCGAGCAACAACGACACCTCACTGCTGAGCCCCGACCAGCACGCAGGCTCCAACGCCCAGCAGGGCGCGTTCAACCTCGGCTTCGGCGACATCACCCTCGGTGACAAGACCAGTAACAGCGCCACCAACGGCGGTGTGGTCAACACCGGTTCCGCGGGCCACATCGACACCACCAGCGTCAACGGTGACGGCAACGTCGTCGGCGAGGGCAACAGCGCCAACACCGGCTACATCGACGGCGGCAGCCACTCGCCGATCATCATCGGTGAGGGCAACGACACCAAGGTCACGGACACCTCGCAGCACTCCGGCGGCGACATCATCACCGGCAACGAGGGAACCGTCATCAAGGACAACGACATGTCCGGTGGACACGGCGGCAGCGCCGGTTCCAGCGGTGGAGGAAGCCTGCTCGGAATCGGTACCGGCGGCAACGAGGCCAATGCCGGTAGCGGCGGTCACGGTGGATCGATCATCATCGACGACACCTCCACGCACTCCACGAGTTCGACCGTGGGCGGCAACCAGACCACCGCAGGCGGCGACCTGGGCAGCGGCAACCACACCGACAGCTCGGTCGACAACTCGGTCAACACCCATGTTCAGACGGAGACCGAGACCCACTCCGACACCACCGTGGACGACCACAGCTTCAGCAGCAACGTGGCCTCCGGCAACTCCACCGACCTCGCGTCGCACAACGACACCCACCTGGCATCGCACAACGACACCCACCTGGACACCCACCTGGATGGCTTCTGATCCAGCGGGACAATCGATCCGCGTCAGGCGGGGATCTCCTCTCAGCGGAGGTCCCCGCCGGTTCGCGCGCCTACGGTGACCTTGGCGGAAGAAGGAGTTTCCCTTGACCAACCCGACGACCCAGCCGAACGATCCCCGCAAGGTCAAGGTGATCGTCGAGTTGATCGACCACAGCACGAAGATCGCGGGCGACTACGACCGCGGCGACCTGGTCGACCGACTCACGAGGGCCAAGGAACGGATTACCGACCCTCAGATCCGCGTGGTCATCGCGGGCCAGCTCAAGCAGGGCAAGAGTCAATTGCTCAACTCGTTGCTCAACGTGCCCGTGGCCCGCGTCGGCGACGACGAGACCACGATGCTGGCGACCGTGGTGTCCTACGGCGAGCAGGCATCGGCCCGACTGATCGTCGCGCGTGACGAGGGGGCCGAGCCGGACGTGATCGAGATTCCCGTCGCCGACGTGCGCAACGACCTGCGTCGAGCGCCTCAGGCCGGCGGTCGCGAGGTGCTGCGCGTAGAGGTCACCGCCCCCAGCCCGCTGCTCAAGAACGGACTGGCGTTCGTGGACACCCCGGGTGTCGGTGGCCACGGTCAGCCGCACCTTTCGGCGACCCTGGGCCTCCTGCCCGATGCCGACGCCATGTTGATGGTCAGCGACACCAGTCAGGAATTCACCGAGCCCGAGATGACCTTCATCCGGCAAGCCGTTGAAATCTGTCCGCTGGCAACGATTCTCGCTACCAAGACCGATCTGTACCCGCACTGGCGCGAGATCGTCGCCGCCAACGTCGGGCATCTCCAGCGGGCGGGGGTGAACGTCCCCGTCACTCCGGTTTCTTCGGCCTTGCGCAGTCACGCGATCCAGATGAACGACAAGGAACTCAACGAGGAGTCGAACTTCCCGGCGATCGTCAAGTTCCTCAGCGCGAAGGTGCTGGGCCGCGAGAACGACAGGATCCGCGACCAGGTGCTCGCGGAAGTTCGTTCCGCCGCGGAGCACCTGACGATGACCGTCGAGACAGAGCTGTCCTCGATCAACGACCCGGATGCCAGGGACGCCCTCACCGCCGACCTCGAACGGCGCAAGCAGGAGGCGCAGGACGCGCTGCAGCAGACCGCCCTGTGGCAGCAGGTGCTCAACGACGGCATCGCCGACTTGACCACGGACGTCGATCACGACATGCGGGCGCGGTTCCGCGCGATCACCCAGCACACCGAGCACGTGATCGACGGCTGTGATCCGACGCAGCACTGGGCCGAGATCGGCGCCGAATTGGAGAGCACGGTCGCCACCGCCGTCGGCGACAACTTCGTCTGGGCCTATCAACGCGCCGAAGCCCTCGCGCAGGAGGTCGGCCGCACCTTCATGGAGGCGGGGCTCGACGCCATCAAGATGCCGCAGCTCAACGCCCGCGACATGGGGGCCGGCTTTGGCGAGATGAAGTCGCTCAGCAGTCTGGAGGCGAAACCGATCGGCAAGGGGCACAAGGTCGTTACGGGTATGCGCGGCTCCTACGGTGGCGTTCTGATGTTCGGGATGCTCACCTCATTCGCCGGCTTCGGCATGTTCAATCCCCTCTCGCTCGGCGCGGGTCTGCTACTCGGGCGCAAGGCGTACAAGGAGGACATGGAGAACCGCATGCTGCGCGTGCGCAACGAGGCCAAGACCAACTTGCGCAGGTTCGTCGATGACGTCTCGTTCATCGTCAGCAAGGAGTCGCGCGACCGGCTCAAGGGCATTCAACGTCAACTCCGTGACCACTACCGCGACATCGCGAACCAAACCACCCGCTCGCTGAACGAGTCGCTGCAGGCGTCGCTCGCCGCGGCGAAGCTGGAGATCGACGAGCGCGATACCCGGGTGCGGGAACTCGAACGCCAGCTCAACATCTTGCGACAGGTCACCGAACACGCCGTCAACCTGTCCCCCCGGCCTTGAGCGGGCCGCGCCTAAGCTGGTGAGCCGACATGAGTACGAGCGATCGAGTGCGCGCGATCCTTGGTGGAACCGTCCAGGCCTATCGCAGCGACCCGGCCTACCGCGAGCGTCCCGACGTCCACAACGAACTGGACTGGATAGGTCGACGCCTCAACCAACCGATCCGCATCGCCCTGGCCGGGACGCTGAAGGCGGGGAAGTCGACGTTGGTCAACGCACTGGTGGGCGAGGACATCGCGCCTACCGACGCGACCGAGGCCACCCGCATCGTGACGTGGTTCCGCAACGGCGCCACGCCCAAGGTCACCGCCAACCATCGCGGTGGCAGACGGTCGAACGTCCCCATCGCACGGGGAGCGGGCCTGACGTTCGACTTCGCCAGACTTGATCCGGAAGACGTCGTCGACCTCGACGTCGAGTGGCCCGCAGCGGAACTCGTCCACACCACCATCATCGACACCCCCGGCACCTCGTCGCTGTCCCGCGACGTCTCCGAACGCACCCTGCGGCTGCTGGTACCCGATGACGGAGTTCCGCGCGTCGACGCCGTCGTCTTCCTGCTCCGCACGCTCAATGCAGCGGACATCGCACTGCTCAAGCAGATCGGCACGCTCGTGGGCGGATCGGCCGGTGCGCTCGGCGTCATCGGCGTCGCGTCCAGGGCGGACGAGATAGGTGCCGGTCGGATCGACGCGATGCTGTCTGCGAAGGACGTGGCCAAGCGGTTCACCGCCGAGATGGACAAGACGGGTATCTGCCAGGCCGTGGTACCGGTGTCCGGGTTGCTCGCGCTCACCGCGCGGACATTGCGGCAGAGCGAGTTCGTCGCGCTCGAGAAGTTGGCGGGTGTCGACCCGGCCGAGCTGACCAAGACCATGCTGTCGGTCGACCGATTCGTTCGCGAGGACAGTCCGGAGGGCCCGGCGCTGCCCGTCGATGCTGCCACCCGAGCGGCATTGCTGGAGCGCTTCGGCATGTTCGGTATCCGGATCTCGATCGCGGTGCTGCGGGCGGGTATCGGCGACTCGGTCGCCCTGGCCGACGAACTCCTCGAACGCAGCGGGCTGGTGGCGTTGCGCGACGTCATCGACCAGCAGTTCGCCCAACGGTCCGATCTGCTCAAGGCACATACTGCGCTGCTGTCCCTGCGCCGGTTCGTCGAGGCCAACCCGATCTACGCGACGCCGTTCATCCTGGCCGACATCGACCCGCTGCTGGCCGACACCCACGCGTTCGAAGAGCTGCGGTTGCTGAGCCAATTGCGTTCGCGGGCAACGACATTGAATGACGATGAGATGGCTTCGCTACGCCGCATCATCGGAGGTTCCGGCACCGACGCGGCCAGTCGGCTCGGCCTGCAATCCGACGCACTCCGAGACGGTCCGCGGGCGGCCTTCGCCGCCGCCCAACGATGGCGTCGCCGCGCCGATCATCCGCTCAACGACCCGTTCACCACCCGTGCCTGCCGAGCGGCGGTGCGCAGCGCGGAAGCGATGGTCGCCGACTTCGCCGCTCAGGGGTGAGCTAGGGCTGCGGGTAGAGGGTGCGCGTCTCGTTCAACCTGGGGCGCCTGCGGGTGGAGGTTGCGCCGCCGTCCGAGGAGGTCGAGGTACGCGTCCTGGGAAGGTTGGACGGGTCGAACGGGGTGGTGGACGTGGTGCTGGTGTCCGTCCCGGTCGTCGTCGACGTCTCCCCGGGATTGATGTCGGTGGTGACCGGCGGACTCGTACTCGTGATCGTCTCGGTGGACGCCCCGGAGGTTGTCGTCGACGGGAACGAGTTGCTGCCCGACACGGTTGGATCCAGGTAGTACTGGGAGGCCGGTTCGGGATCGTCGGAGCCGCCGGCGACGTACGAGATGACCAGCCACAGCAGGCCGATCACAGCGAGGGCGCCGACGCTGGCACCGACGACGGAGGACGTGCGCTCGTGCCACGGCGGCTCCTGGTCCTTCGTGTCGTCGCTGGGGTCGGGGGTCACGAGGTCTGATAGTAGCCGCGGGTCTTCGTCCTCAGCCTGCCCAGCAGAACGGGCGCTTGGCCCCTTCTGCTTGTCGAGCCGTGGCACGTCAGGTGAATTGACCGACGACCTCGCTCGCGAAGAACTCGACGTGCGCTAGGTCGGACATGTCGAGAACCTGCAAGTACACCCGTTGGACACCGGCTTCGGCGAACGCGTCGAGTTTGTCGGCGATCTCACCCGGTGTGCCGACCAATGGCGAGTTGCTACGCAACTCGTCGACCTCGCGGCCGATGGCAGCCGCCCGCGTGGCCACCTCGGCGTCATCGCGCCCTGCACACACCACGAACGCCGCCGAGTAGGTCAGCGAGTCCGGGGCGCGGCCCGCGTCCGCGACCGCCGCTGCAACGCGTCCGTACTGAGCCTTCAGGGTGTCGAGGTCGACGAACGGAATGTTGAACTCCGACGCGTACTTCGCGGTCAGGGCGGGGGTCCGCTTGGGCCCACCGCCGCCGATGATGATCGGTGGGTACGGCGTCTGTGCGGGTTTCGGCAGGGCGGGTGAGTTCTTGATCGAGTAATGCTCCCCGGTGAAGTCGAACGTCTCTCCAATGGCGGTGCCCCAGAGCCCGGTGAGGATTTCGAGCTGCTCGCCCAATCGGTCGAATCGCTCGCCGAGCGGTGGGAAGGGGATCGCGTACGCCTCGTGCTCGGCCTCGAACCAGCCCGCGCCGATACCCAAGTCCACACGGCCACCACCCATTTCGTCGACCTGAGCGACGGAGATGGCCAGCACGCCAGGGTGGCGGAACGTGGCGGAAGTAACCATCGTGCCGAGTCTGATCGTCGACGTCTCGCGGGCGATGCCACCCAGCGTCACCCAGGAGTCGGTCGGCCCCGGCAACCCGTCGCCTGCCATGGCCAGGTAGTGGTCGGAGCGAAAGAACGCCGAGTAGCCCGCCGCCTCAGCAGTCTGGGCCACCGCCAACTGATCACCGTAGGTTGCGCCCTGCTGCGGTTCGACGAATACGCGGAAGTCCATGTCGCTCATCCTAATCCCCGGGTCGCTTCGCTCCTGCGCCTACAGTCCGCCGCGGGCGCCCCGGACCGCGTTGACGGCGTCGTCGTCGCCGGTGAGCGTGACCTTGACCTCGTCGCGACCCGAGATGAACAGCAGCAGTTCACCGGGATCGCCGGTGACCGTCACCTCGGATCCCTTGCCGACGGAGGTGAGCGTCTTACCGTCAGGGGTGCGCAGCGAGACGTGGGCAGGAGCCTTCGACATCAGCATGCGTGCCATCAGGGACACCAGACGGGTCAGTGCCGCGGTGGTATCTGCATCGAGATCCCTTGGCTCCCAACCGCTTACGGCACGGCGGACGTCCTCGTGGTGGATGAACATCTCGGCCACGTTCACGAAGGGATCGAGCAGCTTGAACGGGGACAGGAGGGGAGGCCCCGACGCGACCTGGTCTAGCAACACGTTCCAGTCGTTCTCGGCCGACACCTGGTTCTGCACGCGTTCGGTGTAGTCCGCGAACTTAGGGATGAGAATGCCGGGTGCCGCGTCCAATCGCCGCTCCCTGACGACGAGATGGGCGGCGAGGTCGCGGGTGTTCCAGTCGCCGCACAGGGTGGGCTGCTCCGGCCCGACCCCGCGCATGGTGGTGACAAGAGCGGCACGTTCTCGTTGGGCGGTACTGGTCATGATGGGTCTCCCTTGTCGAGCGCACGATCGAGGTTGATCGCGGCGCTGATGAGTGCGAAGTGCGTGAACGCCTGCGGAAAGTTTCCAACCTGGTCGCCGGTCGCGCTGACCTGTTCGGCATATAGGCCGACGTGGTTGGCGTAGGTGAACATCTTCTCGAGCGCCAGCTGCGCGTCGCCGAGTCGTCCCGCGCGAGTCAGCGCCTCGACATACCAGAACGAGCACAGCGAGAACGTGCCCTCCTCGCCGTCGAGCCCGTCGGACTCCGGTGTGTAGCGGAACACCAGGCTGTCGGTCACCAGATGCTCCTCGACCGCCTTCAGCGTGGACAGGAACTTCGGATCGGCCGGGGAGAGGAACTTGACCATGGGCATCAAAAGCACACCCGCGTCGAGCTGGCTACCGCCCTCCGTCTGGACGAAGGCCTCCAGGTGGGGATTCCAGCAGCGGGACATGATGCGCTCGTAGATCTCATCGCGCACCCGCGCCCACTCGGTGAGGTCGCCCGGTAGTCCGCGTTGACGCGCGACGCGGATGGTGCGCTCCAGCGCCACCCAGCAGAACAGTCGCGAGGTCGTGTACGCCTGGTCCTCGCCCCGGACCTCCCACATGCCCGCGTCGTCGCGATCCCAGTTCTCCATCACCCAGTCGACGACTTCGACGACGTCACTCCACGCCGCGCTGCTGATCCCCGCGCCGTACTTGTTGAAGAGGTATATCGAATCGATGAGCTCGCCGTAGATGTCGAGCTGCAGCTGGTCGACCGCGGCATTGCCGACGCGCACCGGCTTGGAGTCGCGATAACCGCGGAGGTGGTCGAGTTCGACCTCCTCGGTCGGCCGGTTGCCATCGATGTCGTACAGCACGCGGAGCGGCCCCAGCCCATGATCGGCGCGGCGCTCGCGACCGAGGCGCTCGGAGAGCCAGCCGATGAACGCGCGGGCTTCGTCGGTGAAGCCGAGCCGCAGTAGGGCGTACAGGCTGAAGCCGGCGTCCCGGATCCAGACGTAGCGGTAGTCCCAGTTTCGGCTGCCCCCAACATATTCCGGGATACTCGTGGTCGGCGCAGCGATGACGGCCCCGCTTGGCTCGTGCGTCAGCAACTTCAGCGTGATCGCCGAGCGGTGCACCATCTCGCGCCAGCGACCGACGTACCGCGACTGCCCGAGCCAGGTCCGCCAGTAGGAGGTCGTGGCGTCGAGCAGCTCGTCGGTCATGTCGACCGTGTTGCACGACGGTAGGTCTCCCTCCGTATCGGAACCGGCGAGGATCTCGAGCACGAACAGCGCCGTGTCGCCCTTGGTGAGTTCGACCTCGGCGCTGACGCGCGTGTTGTCGTCGCGATCTTCAATGGTCAGGTCGGTGGAAGCCATCAGGCCCAGACGCACCCCGTCGCCGGTGATCAGCACCCCGTCACCGCTCTCCTCGGCGTGGCATCGTTGGCGCCCGTAGTCCGGCCTGGCATCGACTTCCATCCGCAGCTTGATCTTGCCGCGCACCCCGCTGACCCTCCGCACGAGACGCTGTCTATGGTCGGGGTCGCCGACGCCGAGCACGGGCATGAAGTCATGCACCTCGGCCACGCCGTGCGGGGTGAGGAACCGCGTGATCAGGACTGCAGTGTCGGGGTAGTAGAACTGCTGTGTGCGGGAGACCTCGCCGGTCGGCGCGAGTCTCCAGCAGCCGCCGCGATCGTTGTCGAGGATGGCGCCGAAGACGCTCGGCGAGTCGAAGCGCGGTGCGCAGAACCAGTCGATGGTGGCGTCGGTGGCGACCAGTGCGCAGGTGCGCAGGTCACCGATCAGGCCGTGGTCGGCGATCGCCGGCCAGACGTCACCCATCCGACAGCCGCCACCCCTGCGGTCCTGGCAGAGCGATCGCCTCGTCGGGGCCCCAAGACCCCTTGGCGTAGGTCTGCGTCGGCGGCGGCGCGTCGAGTACGAGCTGGCAAATCTGCCACAGCCGGTCCACCTCGTCGGCGCGGGTGAACAGCGTCTGGTCGCCGCGCATCACATCGAGGAGCAGCCGTTCGTAGGCCTCGAGCGGAACGTCGTCGGGATCCTCGGCGCCGACGTCGAGATTGAAGGTCAACGGCATCAACTCCATGTCCGGCCCAGGACGCTTCGTCATCAGACTGACGGCGAACTCCGGGGAGTCGCTCAACTCGATCGCCAGCTGATTCGGTCCGAAGTCGCCGTCACCGAAGCGGCCCATCGGTGGCGTGCGGAAGGTCAGGGTGACGGTGCGCCGGTTGGCAGCCAGCGCCTTGCCCGTGCGCAGGTAGAACGGGACCCCTTGCCACCGCTCCGTGTCGACGAAGGCCTCCAGAGCGACGAAGGTCTCGACGGTGGAGTCGTCCGCGACGCCGTCCTCGTCGAGGTATCCGTCGTACTGCCCGAAGACCACCCGCTTCGGATCCAGCGGCGCCATGGCGGCGAACACCTTCGCCTTCTCGTTGCGCAGCGATTGCTCGTCGAGATGGACCGGCGGCTCCATCGCCACGAAGCCGAGCACCTGGCACAGATGGGTGGAGATCATGTCGCGGAAGCAGCCGGTGCCCTCATAGAACGCGCCGCGGCCCTCCGCCGTCAGATCCTCGGGCACGTCGATCTGAACCGACACCACGTGGTCCCGGTTCCAGGCCGGTTCGATGAGGCCGTTGGCGAAGCGCAGCGCCAGAATGTTCTGCACCGCCTCCTTGCCGAGGAAGTGGTCGATGCGGTAAACCTGCTGCTCGCTGATCACGTCCTTGAGTGCGGCGTCGAGCTCGCGTGAGGAGTCGAGGTCGGTGCCGAACGGCTTCTCGACCACGACTCGGGCGTCGGTGGTGAGCTTCTCGCGGCCCAGCATGCCGATCATCGGCTGCATTGCGCTGGGCGGAACCGACAGGTAGATCAGCGTCTGCGTGTCGTCGCCAAGGCGTGTGCGCGCTTCCAAGACCGCAGCGGCCAGGTCGGCCCCGTCGTCGGCGTCGGACGTCTGGAAGGACAGCCGGCCGACGAGGTCGCTCAGGACGTCCTCGTCGATATCCGAGACGGAGTCCCTCAAGCCTTGCTCCACCTGCTTGCGAAACTCGTCGTCGGAACCCGGCGAATGACGACCCGAGCCGATGATGGCGTAGTCGTCGGGCAGGCGCGATGCGGCGGCCAGGCGGTACATGCCGGGAAACAGCTTTCGCTTGGCGAGGTCGCCGGTGGCACCGAACAGCACGAACACGTGCGGCGTGAGTTGTTCGCCGTCAGACGTAGAGGTCACGACCATGCACGTTCCCGGTCGGGGTGGTCGGCTAAACGCCGTGAGATGGCGGTCAGAAGGAGTCAACCCGCTGGACCGCCACGAACATGCCGTGCCCCGTGGCGTCGTTGGTGAACCGGGTGCCGTCCTCGCTCGCCAGGATGGTCCACCCCTCCGCGGTGTACGTGCGGTAGTCGATGGTGACGACCGGAATGTCGCCGAGGTTGCCGACGATCCAGCGAAGTTGGCCGTCGGCGGTCACCTCGACACCGTTGGCGGGTGAGCCGTTCACCGTGGGTGCGTTGGTGAACTGTGCCTCGCACCCGACGTTGTTGGCACTGATCTGACAGCGCGTCTGGCCCGATTTGGTTTCGATGAAGGCGTAGCCGTTGTGAGGTGTGAGCGCTTCCGCGGGAGTCGGAGCGGCGGACGCGGTCGCGGACGGCGTTGGGGTGGGGATGGCGGACGGAGCCGTGGTCGAGGTGGTGCGAGACGGCCGCGAGGTCGGAAAGGTAGGTTCGGTCGGATTCTGAGCGTTGGGCTGCGGCACGCCGGCAATCGTGGATTGGCACCCCGCGAGAAGGACCCCCGCCGCGAGCAGGCTCCCCGCCATCAGTCGCGCGTTCATCGCCTCCAGGCTACGCAGATTGGGACGCAAGTGACTCCCACGACTCACCCGATGGAACCACGGATCGGTTACTCGAACAGGTCGGGTTGCTCCCGGGTGATCTTCGCGAACAGTGGCTGAAAGCTGAACCAGCCCGCAAAGTGGCTACCGACCTGACCGCGGGTGAGTGCGGCCATCTCCTCGTCGATGAGGACCGGTGAGCCTGCCGCCTCGGCCATCAGCTGCGCCTGGCACGACCGCTCCATGGTGATGAACCACCACGCGGCCTCCTCGACGGACTGTCCGACGGTGAGCAATCCGTGGTTGCGCAGAATGGCGGCCTTGCGATCGCCGAGCGCGTGCGCGATGCGCTTGCCCTCCTCGAGGTCGAGGACGACGCCCGAGTAGGCGTCGAACAGGGCGTGGTCGTCATAGAACGCGCACGCGTCCTGGGTGATCGGGTCCAGAAGCCTGCCAAGCGTGGACCAGGTCTTGCCGTACACCGAGTGGGAATGGGCGGCGCCGATAACGTCCGGGCGGGCGGCATGCACCTGCGAGTGGATCGCGAAGGCTGCGGCGTTCACGGGTCGATCCCCGTGCACGATCTCGCCGTCGTGTCGCACCAGGAGCAGATCGCTGACCCGGATGTGGCCGAAGTGCATCCCGAACGGGTTCACCCAGAAGTGATCGGTCAACTCGGGGTCGCGAGCGGTGATGTGTCCGGCCACGCCCTCGTCGAACCCGAATCGGCTGAACAATCGGAAGGCAGCGGCGAGATTCTGCTTGCGGTGCAGCCGCTCCTCCTCCACCGTGCGATCGGTGCGGGGGAGCAGAGCAGCGGAGTTCCCACCTGCGAGCTTCTTGGCTTGTTCGATTCCGGTATCGACCATGGCCCGATGGTACGTCCGTTAGTTGATCGGTAGCAGAATGTCCTTCACGCTCGGGTCGGTGGCGAGGTACTGCTGGACCGCCGGATCCTGGAACGTCGCGACCAGTTTCTTGATGTTGTCGGACTCCGCCCACTTGCTTCCGATCGTGAGCTGCCCGGCGAACTCGTCGGGCGCAGGCGGCGCGAAGATCTGCTGGCTGATCGGCACCTTCGCGGCGAGGTAGTACTCGGTGTATCCCACCGCGGCGTCGAGGTCGGGCAGCGAACGCGACTGCGCGGCGAAGTCGAGCAGGGTGAACTTGATGTTCTTCGGGTTGGCGACGATGTCCTTCTGCGTCGCCTGGAACTTGTCTATCGTCGGGTTGAGCGTGATCAGACCGGCCCGTTCCAGCAGCCACAAGCCCTGGGCTTCGTTGGCGGGATCGGAGTACAGGGAGACGTTTGCGCCGTCGGGCAGTTGCGAGACGTCGGTGTACTTGTCCGACCAGATGCCGAAGCCCCAGCGGAACACCGGCGTCGCGGCGGCCTCGCGGAAATCGGGATTGGCCTCCAGCACCTGGCCCAGCCACAGCTTGTGCTGATAGATGGTGCCCGCGACCTCGCCTTCGCTGACGGCGCGGTTGATGGTATTGCTGTCCGCGAGGCCGCGGAAGGCGATCTTGAGTCCATGCCGGGGGGCGACGTCGGAGGCGATGTACTCGATCAACGCCTGCTCCGCCGCGTTGCCCTCGTTGGTGGCGACCACCAATGTCGCGCCCGGAATCTCGTTGGCGGACTTGGTCTCACCGAAGAAGAAGAACCGGACGCCAACGATCGCGGCGACGACCACCACGAGGCCGGCGGCGATCCAGATCCACTTCGGTCGACGTGTGATCTCGAAACCGTGATCGTCGGCCTCGGGTAGTGCGGTGGGAGTGCTTGTCACGATGAACCTTTCGTATTAGACGGCGGCTGCGCGTCTGCGGAGGGGACGAACTGCGCCGGAAGCGAGTCGGCTGCGGGGGGTGGTGAAGCGGACCAGTGCGTCACCGATCACCTGCACCAGCGCAACGGTGATGACGAGGATGATGATGGTGGCCAACATGACGCCCTGGTCGAAACGCTGGTAGCCGTATGTGACCGCGACGTAGCCGATTCCGCCAGCGCCGATCGTTCCCGCGATGGCCGAGTACTCGATCATGGCGATGACGTTGATGGTCAGGCCGCCGAGGATGGATGGGACTGCCTCATTGAGTTGAGCCGTGCGAATGATCTGGAGTCGCGACCCGCCCGAAGCACGGGCCACCTGCACGACCGAGGGGAGCACCGAACGCAACGAGTTCTCCACGATGCGCGTGAAGAAGGCGATACCCGCCAGGGACATGGGCACGACGGCGGCTGCGATGCCGATGTTGGTACCTGTGATGAACCTGGTGAACGGCATGATCGAGGCCATCAGAATGAGGAATGGCAGTGACCGGCCGATGCTGATGATCCAGCTCAACGTCGGGTGCAGCAACGGGTTCTCCAACAAGCCGCCGGGCGCGAGGTTGTGTATCAGTGCGCCCAGTGGCACGCCGACCACCACCACGATGGCCATGACGATGCCCACCATGATCAGGGTGTCCAGCAGCGCAGGAAAGAGCAGGCCGGGCAGCTCGTCGAAGGGAACCTTCGCGTTCGCCAGCAGCGTCTCGGTCACGCCACCCCCTCCAATGGCCTTGCCGACGAATCGGTCTCGGCGGACAGGCCGTAGCGGATCAAGGCGTCACGCACGCGGTCGCCCAGCTTGGCCGGCGCGCCCAGCGTGACACCGCCGATGCTGATGCCACCGACGACCTGAACCGACGCGCCCAGGACGGAGAGCGCAACGCCCAAGTCCTGACTCGCCCGGCTGATCCAGTCCGACGGCACGTCTGGCGCGTCATACACCACGTGCCAAACACGTTGTCCTGCCAAGGCT
The DNA here is from genome assembly GCF_006439015.1 of Mycolicibacterium hodleri. Taxonomy (GTDB): domain Bacteria; phylum Actinomycetota; class Actinomycetes; order Mycobacteriales; family Mycobacteriaceae; genus Mycobacterium; species Mycobacterium hodleri_A. The sequence goes on from NZ_RCZG01000014.1 coordinate 24,625, forward strand.
TCAGCATCCTCCCGCCGTGGCCGGAGTTCGGCGCCGAGGGACGATGACGGATCGGTGAGAAGATCGACCAGTCGTCCGGATTCGGCGATGGTTCCGTGATCGAGGCGCGCGACCGAGTCGGCGATCTTCAGGACGGTGTCCATCTCGTGGGTGATGAAGACGATGGACAGGTTGAGGTCGTCGCGCAGTTCGCGCAGCAGGTCGACCACCGAGTCGGTAGTGGTGGGATCCAGTCCGGCAGTCGCCTCGTCGGACAGCAGCACTGATGGCCGCAACGCCAATGCGCGCGCGATGCCGACCCGCTGCCGCTGACCACCGGACAGTTGGAACGGGTAGTGCCCGGCCCGCTCCGAGAGACCCACCCGGTCCAGGAGTTCGGCGACGCGCTTGGCCACCTCGGTCTTGGTCACACCGAGATATTCCAGTGGCAGAGAAACGTTTTCGGCAGCGGTGCGCCGTTCCATCAGCCCTGCGGCCTGGAAGACCGTGCCGATGCGTCGGCGGGCCACCCTCAACTTGTTCGCCGACAGCGTGGTCAGGTCGTCACCGTTCACGACCACCGAGCCCGACGTCGGCGGTGTGAGCAGGTTGATGCATTGCGCGAGCGTGCTCTTGCCTGCCCCGCTGGGGCCGACCACCGCAAGGATCTCCCCGGCTTCGACGCTGAAGGTGATGTCGTCGAGGACGACGGTGCGCTGGTCACCGTGACCGTAAACCTTGGTGAGATGGGTCAGTTCGATCATGGGGAGGTAGACGTCTTTCCTCAGGGGTTGGCGCGGCGAGTGCACCTATCCGCGAGGACACTTCCAGAACGGGTTGGGCGAAAACACCATTGCGATCAGCACGAGTGCAGCGGGGACCGGCTGACCCCGGCCTGATCCACCACGTGTCGATGACCTGGATCGTGCTGGAGGACCGCCTGCACCTGAGATCGACGAAGCGGCGACAGACGCCGGGACCGGGTGGCACCGCGCGCGGGATATCTGATTGGCTCGGCCCATGGATCAGTTCACCCGGCGCGGGGCACTAGGAATCGTCGGCGGTCTGGCTGCGATGGTGACCGGATGCTCGTCGGGTACGCCGGCCGTGCGCGGCGACGACGCAGGTCCGGTCCGCGTCGCCTACGGCGAGCATCCGAGTCAGTACGCCGAGCTTTCGCTGCCCTCGGGCCCGGAGCCTTCGCCAGTGGTGGTGATCATCCACGGCGGCTACTGGTCGTCGAGTTACGGCGCCGAGCTCGGTCGGCCGCTGGCTGCCGAGCTGGTGGGTCGGGGCTTCGCAGCGCTGAATGTCGAGTACCGCAGGGTGGGCGGCGGCGGGGGTTGGCCGCAGACCGGCCAGGACGTGGCCGCCGCGGTCGATGCTCTACGAGATCGATCGACGGGTCTCGACTTGAAAAAAGTCGTAGCCCTTGGCCATTCGGCGGGCGGACAGCTGGCCGGTTGGCTTGCGGCGCGCCGGGATGGCGCCGTGCCGTTGACTGGCGCGGTACTCCAGGCGGGTGTCCTGGACCTGGTCCGTGGGTCGGTCGAAGGACTCGGCGGCGGCGCGGTCGACACATTTCTGGGTGGTTCTCCCGCGCAAGAACCAGACGCCTATGCCGAAGCCTCGCCGATCGCCCTGGTTCCGCTCGGCGTACCGACCGTCTGCGTGCACGGGACCGCGGACCCGCTGGTGCCGATCAGCCAGTCGGAGACTTTCGTCGCGGCAGCCCGCGCGGCTGGCGACACGACTGAGCTGCGCACGTTCAGCGGAGACCACTTCGCCCCGATCACCGTCGGAACCCAGGCGTGGGACGTATGCGTCGAGGGCCTGCGCCAGCTGACTGGCAGATGACGAACACCAGGCCCTCCCCCGGGGATTGGTTGGGGAGGGCCTGGTGGGGTCTGTGGTGCTGGCCGGGCTACTCGCCGTTGAGGTGGGCGATGTAGGCGGGGCCGTGGTTGTTGTGCCAGCCGGGCTTGGCCGTCGGGGCGGGCGTGGCGTAGGTGCCGGGGCTGTAGGAGTAGCCGGGGCCGGTGGGTGCGGTGTTGGTGACGGCGTTGGCGGTGCCTGCCAGTCCCAGTGCGGCGGCTCCGAGGATTCCTGCGGTGGCGATGGTGCGGATGATGGTGCTCATGTCGAGTTCCTTTGTCTAGATGGCCTTTTGGCCTCTTCTGGTTTCTGCCTGGCCGGTGTGTTCCGGCGATGGGATAAGAATGCCTTGGCGCGACCGCGAGGTCTGTCGGGCAGCCGGTGGAGCGGAGGGTTGAAAGCCGTGTCCACCGATCGGGGGAAGCGGACCAGGCGGGTAGCGGAGGGCGGGCAGGCGGCTTGAACCTGCGGTAGCGTGAGCGCTTCGCAGCTGTGGCGGAAGGAGCCCTACTTCATGTCTGGTGACGAGCACTCCGATGACCACGAGCACGAGCCGGGTGGACCCACCCACCGCCACGATCAAGGTCACGCACCGCATACCCACTCGCACAGTGACGGTTTCGCTGCCAGCCAAGGCAAGTGGGCACAGGAAGCCGAGGCGCGCATCTCGCTCTTCCGGCATGACGAGGAGATCGAGCGTGGCCTCGCCTTCGGTTTGCAGGGCTCTCCGACGTTGGTGGACAGAACCATTCCGACGTTCTCGAGGGGTGAGCTGCCGCACTTCGCCGGGGAACGCGGGACGTTTCTGAACTGTCCCTACGTCGAGGACGTCAATCAGGTCGGCGACGCTGAGGTAGCCGTCTTCGGAGCGCCGCTGGATTCCGGTGCCACCTATCGGCCGGGCGCACGATTCGGGCCGCAGGGCATCCGACGATCGACCAGCCTTTTCGGCACCTACTGCTACGAACTGGGCGTCGACCTTCGTGAGCAGCTCAACATCGTCGACATCGGCGACGTCTTCACGATCCCCGGCAACCTCGAGAAGTCATTCGATCAGATCAGCCAGGCGATCTCGCACGTCTACAGTCGCGGTGTCTTCCCAGTGGTGCTCGGCGGCGATCATTCCATCGGCTATCCGACGATCCGCGGGATCGCGCCACACGTGGATGGCAATATCGGGATAATCCATTTCGATCGCCACGTCGACACTCAGGAAACCGATCTCGATGAGCGGATGCACACCACCCCGTGGTTCCACGCAACGAATCTCACGAATGCACCGGCCACCAACCTGGTGCAGGTCGGGATCGGCGGCTGGCAGGCGCCGCGGGCGGGCGTGAAGGTGGGCCGCGAGCGCGGGACCACCGTCATCACCGTCGGCGACATCGAGCGCGTCGGCATCGAAAAGGTCGTCGAGCTGGCACTGGAAACCGCCTGGAAGGGCGCCAAGGCGGTTTACCTGTCCTTCGACATCGACGTCATCGACGCCGGCTTCGTGCCAGGCACCGGTTGGCCCGAGCCCGGTGGTCTGCTGCCGCGCGAGGCCATCAACATGATCAGAATGATTGCTGCCGAGGGACTTTCGGGTCTCGAGGTGGTCGAGTGTGCGCCGCCCTACGACTGGGCTGAGCAGACCGCGCTCATGAGCTCCAGAATCATCCTGGACAGCCTCGCGGTACTGGTGAGGGAAGGCAAGCTGGGACGCAGGGCCGCGCAACAGAATCGCCACGCGTGGGGTCCCCAGCGCGACGCGTAATCCCTACCGCTTCTTGCCGACCAGGGCGTCGGCCGGATCGGGTGCACCGTCGCGATCCTTGACCACGCGGTAGGCGAGGTACCCGACGATCAGCGTGCCTGCCACGAAGATCGGCGCGAACCACTGCAGAACCCACGAGCCGCCCGCCGGGTCGTATACCTCGGCCCGCGGCCACCCGATGTTGATCACCAGCAGAGCCCCCATGACCACGGCAACGAGGTTTATCGGGATTCCCCACTTGCCCAGGTCCATCACCGGTGGGCCGTAGGAGAGGCTGGTGCCCCGCAGTCGGTGGATCAGAGCGGGCAGGGTCACCATGAGGTAGGCGATGTACACGATGACCACCGACACGCTTGCAATCGCCAGGAACACCGTGGACTGGCCGATGTTGACCAGCAACACCAGGATGGCCAGCGTGCTGACGGCGATGCCGGTGATGACGGGTGTGCCGGTGCGCTTGTTCACCTGCGACAGGAACTTGCCGAAGGGCAACCGATTGTCGCGGGCCATGGAGAACATCACCCGCGATGCCGAGGCCTGGATGGCGAGCGTTGCCGAGAACATTGCCACCGCCACCAGTGCCAACAGCGTCTTGCCCAGCCAGGTGGACAGCTGGCTCTCGATGATCCACGCCATCCCGCCCGTGGACAGGTCATCGCCCAGGTTCGGTGCCGACATCAGCGCCGCGAGGATCATCACCCCGCCGCCGACGAACGACACCAGCAGTGCGTTGACGATCGCCTTGGGTGCGGTCCGTCGTGGATCGCGTGTTTCCTCGGATAGTTCTGCGGCACTGTCGAATCCGTACATCACATAGGCGGCCATCAGCATCGAGGCGAGAAATGCGGGCAGGTATCCGAGCCCGGTGCCGTGCGCGCTGTCATTGGCCACGGCGGCGATTGGGCTCCGCTGGGCGTGGACGAACATCGCGCCGATGATCAGAAAGACGCCGACGATCTCGATGGTCACTCCCGTGACGGTGATCCGACCCATGAACTTGACCCCGGCGGCGCTGATGATGGTGCACAGCACGATCGTGATGGAGCCGAGGATGATGCCGTTCTCCGCACCGGAGACCGACAGTGGATCCATGGGGCCGTCGATGAACTGGAACCCGCTCCAGATCGGCGGCAGCACCGTCTGCATGGCGATGGCCAGTGCGGCGATCGACACGATGTAGCCGATCAGCATGAACCATCCGGCGAACCAGCCGACGGCATTGCCTGCGAGGCGCCTTGACCACTGGTAGATCGCGCCGGCGACCGGGAACTTGCCGGAGAGTTCGGCGAAGATGAGGCACACGCAGAACTGGCAGACGAACACGATCGGCCAGGTCCAGAAGAAGGCCGGGCCGCCGAGGGCAAAGCCAAGCGGGAAGAACGCGAACACCGTGGTCAGGATCGACACGAAGGAGAAGCCGGATGCGAACGCCGCGTAGCCGCCGATGCCGCGGTGCAACTCCTGGGTGTATCCGAGCTCCTCGAGCGTGGCAGCGTCGTCCTGCGACGAGAATGCCGGTTCGATGGTGTTCGTCATCGGTGGCTCCTTAAATCTGCTGACAGCGTCACCAGAAGTTAATCCACCTAGTCACTGACCACGTTTCGTCGCGATGACAATGATGTGACGTGACCATTGATCGGTGACAATCATCGGCATGCCCACCGAAGTGGATCCTCTCGGCGCAATCGACGATGCGTGTGATGAGGTCGCGCTGCGCGGCGCGGTACGGGAAGCCGCCGACGTGGCGGCTGCAGAGTTTCGCCACACCCCGGTGCTCGACGTCGCCGGACGCTGGTCCGAGATGCAGTGTCATGCCGTCGCCGCTGCAGTGCGGCTGGTTCCCGGTGGCACCCACCTACCCTGGACCTGGTTCGTCTCCGGCAGCGTCGCGCGGGGAGAGGCCGCCCCCGGATCGGACGTGGAGTCCATGCTCGTCGTCGGTGATGACGTCGACGAAGACGGTAAGACGACGATGCTGGAACGGGCCGCGGCCGTGCACGCGGTGCTCGAGCGCTGCGGTATCGGTGGTGATTCCAACGGCGTTCTCGCGAGCCGGCCACGCTTCTGCCGGCGGATGCGGAGCTGGGCAGACGGGGTGACTCGCTGGACCGAAGACCCCCGTCAGGACCGTGGCGTCGTGATGACCGGTTTGATGGCCGACTCATCAGCGGTACTCAGCAACCTTGATGTCGACCCGAATGCCCTGCGAGCGCTCACCGTCGCGGCCGTCGGCAACAGCACGTGGGCAGGGCAGGCCCTGCTGCAGGATGCCACGGCGCTTCGCTCCCACATTCCGTCCCGGCTGCGCGCCTTCACCGGTCAGTCCGATGCCGCCGACGTGAAGCTCGCGGCCATCGATCCGGCCGTCAAGATCGCGCGGTGGGCGGCACTCGCAGCGGGTTCGGAGGCGACGTCGACGCCACGTCGCCTCGATGCCGCCGTCGCAGCGGGCGTCCTCGAGACCGACGACGGGGAGAGCTTGAAGGATTGCTTCGAATGGCTGACGCGGTTTCGCTGGCGGCTACGGCTCGGTTCGTTGACCGACGGACAGCCTGTGTCGGATGTCGTGTCGTTGTCAGCGCTCGCCCCGCACGACAGGGCCGCGCTGCGAAGTGTGGCGCGCGAGATCGTCGGCATCAGCCGCAAATTGGGGTATCTCAGTACCTTTCGCTGACGCGTGCACCGCGTCCTGGCGGGAGATCGGGTGCTCGCCGACCGTGTGGGTTATCGATGTAAACCGCGGGTGCGCCCGTCGACAACCCGCACGGTCGACATCGGTCCGAGGGCAAGCCCAGGGGATCATGGTGATCCACCAGCCCATCAGGACGGCCGTTACTTGACCGCGTTGGTCATTGCACAGATTCTGCCCGAGGTCGGGGTTCCGGCCGGAGTTGTCCACGTGGTCCCCACCAACTACGCCGCCGAAGTGGTCAGCGCAATGCTCGAGCACCCGCCACCCGAAGATCCTCAGCGTTTCGATGGAACTCGGCCGCGAACCGACTCTTCGTCAGCGGGCCTCGTCGATCTGGTCGTAGGCATACGCCACCATCTCGGCATTGCTCATCGCTTGGCCCGCATGAGCAAGAGCCTCGTAAGCCGAGTCACCGAGCGCTTCGCGCAGGTGGACGATCGAGAGGGTGAGCTCTGGTACCGCCGCCGCGGTAAAGGGATTGATGGCGAAGCCGGCGATGGTGGCTGCCGGTTCGTGGTGGCCGAGCCGATCGAGCACGGTGGACAAGATGGCCAGTGGGCTGCAGACCGTGGTGATGTTGCCCGAATCGTGGAGGTTGCGAATGGCCAGCGTGACACAGTCGAACGCGGCTCGCGGGTCAACGGATGTGGCCTCGACTGTCGCCAGGCAAATCGCCAGCTGCGATTCATTGGAGCGGTTTGCGGTCTCGTGGGCCGCCTCAAGGCCCCGTTGCAAGGCTTCGCGCGAGCGCCTCGGATCGGTGCGTCGGAAGGCGAAGCCGTACACCATTAACGCGAATGTGAGGGTGTACGGGTTGCGGCTGGTGTCAGCGTCCTCGATCAGGCCATCCGCGACGGCCATCGCCTCATCCTCACAGCCGGCCACCATCAGCGTGAAGATGAGGAACGAACGGGTGAGGGCGTGGGTGTCACGGCCCCGTCTGAGATTGGTCCGGCACCAGTCGATGGCCAGCTCGAGCTGTCCACTATTCGCGTACGGAGTGCTCAGCAGTCCCTCGGCTCCGAACGGCAACTCGTCGCCGACACTGCCGATCAGCAGCCGGGCTGCGTCGCCGTAGCGAAGGGCATCATCGATCCGTCCCGGCAGCCAGCATTGTGACGCCATGGCGTAGAGGTAGGCGAGTCGCGGATGGTTGACCGCGCGTGCGGGCTCGAGGAGTTCTTCGGCCCAGGCGACGGGCTCGTAATTGTCGATCCCGTAGCCGAGAAAGAAGGTGCCCGTCACGATCGCCACCGCGGCGTCCAGGTCGCCGTTGTCGGCAGACCAACGGAATCCCGTCCGCAGGTTGGGCAGCTCGGTGGCGAACCAGACGTAGGCCTCCCGTTGCTGGGGACTGTCCCACAGGGCGAGGATCTTGGTTTCGAGCCCTGCGAAGTGGTGCGCATGTGCGATGCGGACAGCGGTCGCTTCGCCACTTGCGGTGAGCATCTCGGTGCCGAACTCGCGGATCGTCTCCAACAGGGAGTAGCGGGTCCGCCCGTCTGACCGGCCGACGACCACGAGTGATTTTCGAACTAGCGCGTCGAGCAGGTCCAGGGTGGTGTACTCATCGGATTCCGACACCGCGCAGGCCCCCTCGAGGTCGAACCCACCAGCGAACGCCGAGATCCGTGCCAGCATGGCCCTTTCCGCGTCGTCGAGTTGGTCGTAGGACCACTGAACGGCGTGACGCAATGTTTGGTGGCGCTCCGGTGCTCGTCGCGATCCGACGAGCAGCCGGAACCGCTGGTCGAGGCGGTCGCATATCTCCGACGGTGTCATCGATGACATGCGTGAAGCCGCGAGTTCGATGGCGAGCGGGATGCCGTCGAGACGTCGGCAGATCTCGACCACCGCCGCCGCATCGTGGGCTTGAGCCAAGGACATTCGCGGCGCGACGGCACTGGCACGTTCGACGAACAACCGCACCGCCGCCGACTCCGGGCCCGCCCCGAAGTCCAGAGAGTGGACCTGCCAAAGCTGCTCGCCTTCGACCATCAGTCTCTCGCGGCTGGTGGCCACGATCTTCGCGGTCTTCGATCTCGCGAGGATGGCTTCGATTAGACCGGCTGCCGCGTCCAGAACGTGTTCGCAGTTGTCGAACACCAACAGCCGCACCCGGCCTTCCAGGGCTAAGGCCACGCTGTCGACGAGGCTCATCCCGGGCTGCTGCGCGATGCCGAGTACCGATGCCACCGCATCGGGCACCGCGGCCGGGTCCGTGACGGCGGCCAGCTCGAAAAACCAAACGCCGTCGGTAAATTCGTTGGTTAGGTGCTCTGCCACCTCGATCGACAAACGGGTCTTGCCGACCCCTCCCATCCCGGTCAGCGTAACCAGCCGACACCCCCGCAACAGTGCGACGACGTCCGCGACGTCGGACTCCCGCCCGATGAAGCTGGTCACCGGGCGCCGTAAATTTCCCGGCGTCACGTTGAGGACCTTCAGCGGCGGGAACTTGACGCCGAGACCGTCGGCGCGTAACTGGAATATCCCGACGGGCCTCGACACATCCCGCAACCGCCTTGGCCCGAGATCGATGAGATCGACTCCCGTGATGAGCTCCGCCGTCGAATCGGCGATCAGAATTTGGCCGCCGTGCCCCGCCCCCATCACCCGCGCAGCGCGGTTGAGCACCACGCCGAAGTAGTCGTCCCCCCGACGCTCTGCCTCCCCGGTCGCAATCCCCATCCGGACCGGCAGCTCTAGCGCCCGTTGGGCAGCCACCGCGGCATCGATCGCCGAGGGCGGTGAGGCGAACGCGGCGATTACCCCGTCGCCGGTGTGCTTGAACATCCAGCCGCCGTGTCCCTCGATGGCTTTGCGCAGCGCCTCATCGTGAGCGTCGAGGGCGATTCGCATCGCGGCGGCATCGGTCTCCCAACGACGAGTCGAGCCCTCGATGTCGGTAAAGAGGAACGTGACGACCCCGGTAGGTGGATTCACTTCCCAGACAACTCTGCTCTGGTCTGATCCATTTGGTCGTAGGCATGACTCGTGACGCCAGCGGTCGTCATCGCGGCACCCTTGCGAGCGAGCGACTCGTACTCGGGTTCACCGAGGACGCCGCGTATGTGGGCAATCGCCGTGATGAACCAGGGGGCTCCCGTCGTGGTCAGGGGACTCATCGCGAAGCCGGCGATGGTGGCCGCAGATTCGTAGCGTCCGAGCCGGTCGAAGAGTGCGACGAGCACGGCCAGCGGGACGCGGACCGCGGGATTCCCGGCGTCGTGAAGGCTGCGGATCGCGGCCTCGGCGTAATCCATGGCGGCAGCCGGGTCGCCGTATTCCGCCTCGATGCGGGCCAGCATGCCCGCCCCGTATGTCTGGGTCCAGCGGATACCGACTTCCGTGGCGATCGCCACGCTTCGGCGCACGGCGGCCAAGGCTCGGGGGGGATCGGTTTCGCTATGGGCAGAGCCGTAGACAAACAGCGCGAACGAGATCGCCCACGGGTTGTCAGTGGCCTCGGCGGTTTCGACGAGACCTTCCGTGGCCGCTATCGCCTCCACTGCGCGATCGGCAAATATGAGGGCCAGCACCAGGTTGGCCCGGATGAACCCATGAGTGTCGCGATCACGGGCGAGCTGGCTCCGGCACCACTCGACTGCCCGCTCGGATTCGCCGATGACGACCCACGGGCCGCCCAGCGCGCCGTCGTGACCGAACGGCACCAGGCCGAACTCGTCGCTGTCGACCAGCGATTGGCCTTCGTTGCTGTATCCGACGGCATTCGAAATCCGTCCGGCGTGATAGCACTGCGCTGCCATCACATACAGGGCGGCAAGCTGAGAATGGCCGACGGTCCGAGCGGGCTCGATGAGTTCTTCGGCCCACGTGACGGGTTCGAAGTTATCGGTCTCGATGCCGAGAATCGACCCAAGGATTGCGATCGCGGTAGCCCCATCGAGGTCGCCGTGGTCGGCTGTCCACCGAAATGCCGCCCGCAGGTTGGCCACCTCGACGTCGAACCACTCGAAGGCCTCCCGCTGCCGCAGGCTGTCCCACAGCGCGAGAATCTTGGCATCTTGGCCAGCGAAGTGGCGGGCATGCTCGGCGCGGATCGTCGAAGCCTCGCCGCGGTCGACGAGTCGTTCCTCGGCAAACTGCCTGATCGTCTCCAACATGGAGTAGCGGGTCCGGCCCGCAGACCGGTCGACCACCAGCAGCGACTTGCGTACCAGCGCGTCCAGCATGTCCAGGACGGCGAACTCGTCGGCTCCGGCTCCTGCTACCGCGCATGCGCTTTCGAGGTCGAATCCGCCGGCGAACACCGAACTTCGTTCCAACAGAGTTCTTTCGTCGTCACTGAGTAGGTCATAGGACCACGACACCGCATGACGCAGCGTCTGATGCCGTTCCAAGCCTCGCCGCGTTCCTACCAGCAATCGGAAGCGCTGATCGAGGCGATCCCGAACCTCGGACGCCGTCATGGAGCTCATCCGAGAAGCAGCCAGTTCGATCGCGAGTGGGATGCCGTCGAGGCGGCGGCAGATCTCCTGTACCGCAGCTGATTCTTGTTTCGATAACGATGAGAAGTGTTGAGCCACACTGCAAGCACGTTCCGTGAACAGTGCCACCGCTGGCGAGTCAGCGCCGTCTTCGACGCCCAGCGACGGCACGGTCTGCAACTGCTCGTCGGCAATTCCAAGTCCTTCGCGACTAGTGGCCAGGAACCTGACCGTCGCTGATTCCGCCCGAATTGCCTCGATTAGGTCTGCGGCGGCGTCGATCAGATGTTCGCAGTTGTCGAACACCAACAGTCGCACGCGGTTGTCCAGAGCGGCCGCAATGCTTTGCGTCAGACTCTTGCCTGGTTGTTGGGTGATGCCCAACGCCACGGCGACGGCATCGGGCACCGACGCGGGGTCGGTGACTGCGGCGAGTTCGAAAACCCACACACCGTCGAAGAACTCGCCGGCGAGCCGGGTGGCTACTTCGAGCGCCAGTCGGGTCTTGCCCACGCCGCCGACACCGGTCAGGGTCACGAGCCGATGTGCGCGCAGAGCGGCGATCACTCGCGCAATTTCCGAGTCCCTGCCGATCAAGCTGCTCGCAGCGGGCCGCAGATTCCCCGGCGACGAGTCCACCGCCTTCAGGGGCGGAAACTCCGTGCGAAGGCCGTCGGCTCGGACCTGAAACACCTCGATCGCCGTCGAGAGGTCGCGCAACCGGCGTTGTCCGAGAGAAAGGAGGTCGACGCCGGAGAGTAGACCCGCGGTCGTGTCGGCCAGCAGGACTTGACCGCCGTGGCCCGCGGACATCACCCTCGCGGCGCGATTGAGCACTGGACCGAAGTAGTCGTCCCCGCGAAGCTCTGCCTCCCCGGTCGCAATGCCCATCCGCACCGGCAACTCGAGCGCTCGCTGGGCAGCCACCGCCGCGTCGACCGCCGAGCCCGGGGACGCGAACGCAGCGAGTACCCCATCGCCGGTGTGTTTGAAGAGCCAGCCCCCACGGGCCTCAATCGCATGGTGCAGCACCTCGTCATGAGCGGCCAAGGCCGCGCGCATTCCGGCGGCGTCCGACTCCCACCGTCGTGTCGATCCCTCGATGTCGGTGAAGAGGAACGTCACCACTCCAGAAGGCGCCCCCGCTGCGCGCACCCCCGCAGAATGTCACAACTACCGTCCACGAACAGCGGTTTTGCATGCAGGAAACACTGAAAGATTCGACGCCGGTCGAGACCTAGCGACGGCCGACACCGACGATGCTGACGCCCGGCAGCTGGTAGCCATCGGGGGTCCCGAAGTCAGCCAGGGCGGCCTCCGCATCGGTTCGGATGGCCTCGGCCACCTCGGCGGGAATCGAGGCCAACAGGTGCGCGAGTGGACCGGCCAGCGACGGGATGACCGACCACCACTCGTCAAAGGTGTTCGCATGCATGGGGGCGGGGACCTCACCCACTGCGTAGTCGGTGAACCCAGCCGGTGCCATGAGCGCTTCGAGCGCACCGGGGGCGTCGAGTGAGAACGGCCCCGGAATGCCCGGCGGCGGGACCGTCACCCCGAGTTGAGCAGTGACCGCGTCGAACAGAACTCCTAGCCAAGGGTTGCGCTCACGCGGCCCCCACACCGCGAACACCGCTCGCCCGGCCGGTCGCAGCACCCTTCGGGCCTCCCGCATGGCGGTCGCCGGATCCGCCACGAGCATCAGGCCATCACGGCACAGGACGGCATCGAAGGACCCGTCCGGGTAGCCGATCCGTTCGAGATCCAGTTCTCGCGTCGTGACGTTCGCCAGACCGCGACCCCTCGCCCGTCCCGCGGCGATTGCGGTCATCTCCTGTGCGAAGTCAGAGAGCACCACCGCTCCGTCGGGCCCGACGATCTCTGCTGCGGCGATTCCCACTCCGCCTGGGCCGCAGGCGAGCTCGAGGACGTGCTCGCCTTGGCGAAGGTGGGCGGCATCGAGCATCGCCTGGGCGACGCTGGAGCCCTTGGTGTCGACGTAGCTGGCGTTCTCGCCCCACGACACTGCGACCGAAGCCCACATCGCATGCATCGCATCGCGCAACGGATCGGCCACGCGCCTATTTTCGACCCAGTTCGCCGCCGGCGGTGGTCATTCGCGGTTCTGGAGGAAATCATCGAACCTGTCGGAGATGTCAGCCGTACGAGCTTCCTAGGCGGACACCGACCGGCGACCGGACAGCCGCCTCTCGGCGTAGACGCGGCCCTTCTCGGGGTGTGATCAGCGCAGGGGTGGTGCGGCGCGAGCCCTACCGCGAGACCGGCCAACGCGAGCATCACGAATACCGCCTCACCGACAAGGGGCGCGACCTCGTGCCCGTGGTCGTGGCACTGATGCAGTGGGGCGATCGGTGGGAGGCCGACCCAGAGGGGCCCCCGAGCCTCGACCGGGCCCTGGCGCCAGGCCGGCACGTTCGGCCTAGTGCTTGACGGTTTCCGATATCGACCGCGCCGGTCGCCACAGCAGGGCGCCGACGAGAAGCCCGGCGAACGGGATGGCTGCCAGCACGGTGCTGAGCGTCGCGCTCCCTCCCGTGACGAGCGTGAAGTTCGTCAGCACCAGCCACATGCTCGCCAGCAAGCCGAGGCAGGCCAGCGCAGGGGCGATGCGGGTCTGCCAGATGCGCCCTCCGGTGTGCTCTCGGTGGCGCACGAAGTACGCGACGACGGCCGCCGACGTAGCGAGCATCAGCAGCACCATGCCAACGGTGGCGACCCCGGCCATCGAGCCTAAAACGCCTACCAGAGGGTCGATTCCGAGGACTGCGAGAACGGCCAGGATCACCGCGGCCGTCGCCGTCTGCACCAGCGACGAGAACGCAGGCGAGTCGTGCCGACCGTGCACGCTCGCGAGCCGCGCCGGGAGCAGTCCTTTTCCGGCGAGCACGAACTGGTAGCGCGCGATCACGTTGTGGAATGACAACACACACGCGAACAGGCTGGTCAGCAGGAGGACGTTGACGACGTCACGCCCGACGCGGCCGAGGCTCGCCTCGGTGGTGTCCAAGAGCATGTTTCCGTCACCGGCGAGGGTGCGCTGCGCGACGGCGGCTACCTGGTCGGGCCCGATCGCGACGACGAAGGCCCAGCAGGTCACGGCGTAGAACGCGCCGATGATGAGGACCGCGGCGTACGTCGCACGGGGGATGGTGCGTTCGGGATCGCGAGCTTCGTCGCGGAACACCGCGGTGGCTTCGAAGCCGATGAACCCGGTGAGGGCGAACAGCACGGCGATACCCAGCGCACCGTGGGTGAACACGTCTGGCTGGAAGGAGGTCAGGGTTAGCCCGCTCGGGCCGGATTGCGTGACGATCGCGAGGTCCAGCAGGACGACGATGCTGATCTCCAGGACCAGTGCCACGCCAAGTACCTTGGCGCTCAGTTCGATGTGGCGGTAGCCCAGGAGCGCAACGATCGCGAGTACCGCGAACGAGTAGAGGGGCCAGGGTATTTGCGGTCCGTCGTAGAAGCCGACGGTGTCACCTATCGCCCACCCGATGTACCCGTAGATGCCGACCTGGATGGCGGTATAGGCGATGAGGGCGACTACCGCGACGCCCTTTCCCATCCGTTGGCCGAGGCCGACGGTTACGTAGGAGAAGAAGGCCCCGGCCTCGGGCACGTGCGGGGTCATGGTCACGAAGCCGATGCTGAACAGCAGTAGCACCAGCGCCGCGATCAGAAACCCCACCGGCGCGCCTGCGCCGTTTCCCAGGCCCATCGCCAGTGGCATGTTGCCGCCGATGACGGTCAGTGGTGCGGCCGCGGCGATCACCATGAAGACGATGCCGAGTTGGCCACGGGTGCGCTCCTGCCGTCCACCGTCTGACGCGGGGACCTCCGTAATCGGCCGGGGAATGAATCCCGCGGCGGTCCGGTTGTGCCTTTCGATAACTTGAGTGGTACGGGCTCAACTCTGGCTTGACACACCGCAGCGGCGGGGGGAAGCTTGAGCGTGGTCCACTCAGACCCCGTAAAACGTTTTTCTATCAGGAGGCAGTAACTATGGCTCGTTCGGTCGGTATCGACCTCGGGACCACCAACTCCGTCGTCTCGGTGCTCGAGGGCGGCGAACCCGTCGTCGTCGCAAACTCGGAGGGCTCACGTACCACCCCGTCCGTCGTCGCCTTTGCGCGCAACGGCGAGGTGCTGGTCGGTCAGCCCGCCAAGAACCAGGCGGTCACCAACGTCGACCGGACCATCCGTTCGGTCAAACGCCACATCGGCACCGACTGGTCCGTGGAGATCGACGGCAAGGACTACACCTCGCAGGAGATCAGCGCGCGCATCTTGATGAAGCTCAAGCGTGACGCCGAGAGCTACCTGGGCGAGGACATCACCGACGCGGTCATCACCGTGCCGGCGTACTTCAACGACGCTCAGCGCCAGGCCACCAAGGAAGCCGGTCAGATCGCCGGCCTCGAGGTCCAGCGCATCGTCAACGAGCCCACCGCGGCGGCGTTGGCTTACGGCCTGGACAAGGCCGACAAGGACCAGACCATCCTGGTGTTCGACCTGGGTGGCGGCACGTTCGACGTCTCGCTGCTCGACATCGGTGACGGTGTCGTCGAGGTCCGCGCCACCTCGGGTGACAACCACCTCGGCGGCGACGACTGGGACGACCGGATCGTCACCTGGCTGGTCGACAAGTTCAAGGCCTCGGCAGGCATCGACCTGACCAAGGACAAGATGGCCATGCAGCGGCTGCGCGAGGCGGCCGAGAAGGCCAAGATCGAACTCAGCTCCGGCCAGTCCACCTCCATCAACCTGCCGTACATCACGGTCGACGCCGACAAGAACCCGCTGTTCCTCGACGAGCAACTGAGCCGCGCGGAATTCCAGAAGATCACCCAGGATCTGCTGGACCGCACCCGCAAGCCGTTCCAATCGGTCATCAAGGACGCCGGCGTCTCGGTCTCCGAGATCGACCACGTCGTGATGGTGGGTGGTTCCACCCGCATGCCCGCCGTGTCCGAGCTCGTCAAGGAGCTCAGCGGCAAGGAGCCGAACAAGGGCGTCAACCCCGACGAGGTCGTGGCGGTCGGGGCCGCGCTACAGGCAGGCGTGCTGGCCGGTGAGGTCAAGGACGTGCTGCTGCTCGACGTGACCCCGCTGAGCCTTGGCATCGAAACCAAGGGTGGCGTAATGACCAAGCTCATCGAGCGCAACACCACCATCCCCACCAAGCGGTCGGAGACCTTCACCACCGCAGACGACAATCAGCCGTCGGTGCAGATTCAGGTCTTCCAGGGTGAGCGCGAGATCGCCTCGGCGAACAAGCTGCTCGGCAGCTTCGAGCTGACCGGCATCCCGCCGGCCCCGCGTGGCACCCCGCAGATCGAGGTCACCTTCGACATCGACGTCAACGGCATCGTCCATGTCACCGCCAAGGACAAGGGCACCGGCAAGGAGAACACGATCAAGATCCAGGAGGGCTCCGGCCTCTCCCAGGACGACATCGATCGGATGATCAAGGACGCCGAGGCGCACGCCGACGACGACCGCAAGCGTCGCGAAGAAGCCACCGCTCGCAACGATGCCGAGGCGCTGGTCTACCAGACCGAGAAGTTCGTCAAAGAGCAGCGCGAGGCCGAGGGCGGCTCCAAGGTTCCCGAGGAGACGCTGGCCAAGGTCGAGTCCGCGATCACCGACGCGAAGTCGGCGCTCGAAGGCACCGACATCGGAGCGATCAAGTCTGCGATGGAGAAGCTGGGCGTCGAGTCCCAGGCTCTTGGCCAGGCGATCTACGAGGCCACCCAGGCCGAGCAGGGCGCAGGCGGTGACGGCGGCAGTTCCGCCACTCAGGGCGACGACAACGTGGTGGACGCGGAGGTCGTCGAAGACGACGAGCAGGAGCGCAAGTGACCCAGGAGAACGATCCGCACGAGCCGGTGACCATCACCGACAAACGGCGCGTCGATCCCGAAACGGGCGCAGTTCGTGACACGACGGATTCGGCGTCGGCCCCCAGCGGGCCGTCGCCGGAGCCGGCGCCCGAGACCGATGAGGCCGCCGAGCTCAAGGCGACGCTGCAACGCGTCAAGGCGGAATACGACAACTACCGCAAGCGCTCCGTACGGCAGGAGCAGGCCGCCGCCGAACGCGGCAAGGCCTTCGCCGCCACCCAGCTGCTGCCGGTGCTCGACGATCTCGAGCGGGCTCGCAAGCACGGTGATCTCGAGGCCGGGCCGTTGAAGTCGGTCGCCGACAAGCTCAGCGGCGCCATGCAGGCCATCGGACTGGTGGCCTTTTGCGTGGAGGGCGATCCGTTCGACCCCTCCCTGCACGAGGCCGTGCAGCACGACGGTGACGGCTCGAACCCGGTAATCGGCACCGTCATGCGCCAGGGCTATCGCCTCGGTGACGGTCCCGTGCTGCGGCACGCGATGGTCGGCGTCGTCGATTCGCCCGACACGCCCGAGGTTTCGGCCTCAGGTGGCGCGCAGAACGGCGACGAGAACTCAGAATCAAACACGTAGGCAGGAACGTCATGCACGAAGGTGAGGAGGTGACGCAGCATGGTCCAGCGCGAATGGGTTGAGAAGGACTTCTACAAGGAACTCGGCGTCACCTCCGACGCCAGCGACAGCGAGATCAAGAGCGTCGCTCGCAAGTTGATGGCGGAGAACCATCCCGACCGCAACCCCAACGACGGAGCAGCCGAGGAGCGGTACAAGGCCGTCGGCGAGGCCAAGGACGTCCTCTTGGACAAGGCCAAGCGCAAGGAGTACGACGAAACTCGCCGGCTCTTCGCCAACGGCGGCGGTCGCCGGTACGGCGGTAGTGGCGGCGGCGGAGGCGGCAACTTCGGTGGATTCGGCGGTGACGGAGCCGAATTCAACCTCGGCGACCTGTTCGACGCTGCTCCGCAATCGGGTGGGGCCAACATCGGCGACCTGTTCGGTGGACTGTTCGGTCGTGGCGCCCAACAGCCCCGGCCCAGCCGTCCGCGCCGCGGCAACGACTTGGAGACCGAGACGGAACTGTCGTTCCTCGAGGCCACCAAGGGCGTCGCCATGCCGCTGCGGCTCACCAGCCCGGCGCCGTGCACCAATTGCCATGGCAGCGGGGCACGCCCGGGCACCAGCCCCAAGGTGTGCCCGAGCTGCAACGGAGCGGGCGTCATCAACCGCAACCAGGGTGCATTCGGATTCTCCGAACCGTGCACCGAATGCCGGGGTAGCGGTTCGATCATCGAGGAGCCGTGCGACGAATGCCACGGCACCGGTGTGACGAC
This sequence comes from Mycolicibacterium hodleri, assembly GCF_006439015.1. Lineage (GTDB taxonomy): Bacteria > Actinomycetota > Actinomycetes > Mycobacteriales > Mycobacteriaceae > Mycobacterium > Mycobacterium hodleri_A. The sequence continues at coordinate 42,636 of NZ_RCZG01000014.1, forward strand.
CCGCACCCGCACGATCAACGTGCGGATCCCGCCCGGCGTGGAGGACGGTCAACGCATCCGCCTCGCTGGCCAGGGCGAGGCTGGCCTTCGCGGGGCCCCGTCGGGCGACCTGTTCGTGACCGTGCACGTGCGGCCGGACAAGGTGTTCGGCCGGACCGGTGACGACCTGACCGTGACGGTGCCCGTCAGTTTTCACGAATTATCATTGGGCGCAACACTTTCAGTGCCGACACTGGAGGGCAAGGTCGGCGTCCGGGTGCCGAAGGGCACGTCCGACGGCCGAATCCTGCGGGTTCGCGGCCGCGGAGTTCCCAAGCGCGCAGGCGGCCACGGCGACCTGCTGGTCACCGTCAAGGTAGCCGTGCCGCCGAACATCGAGGGCGAGGCGGCCGAAGCGCTCGAGGCCTATGCCAAGGCCGAGCGGGCAAGCGGGTTCGACCCGCGGGCCGGATGGGCCGGTGCGTGATGAGCGCGGAGCGACGGAACGAGGATGCTCGCACGTTCCTGATCTCGGTGGCCGCCGAACTGGCGGGCATGCATGCGCAGACGCTACGCACCTATGACCGTCTCGGGCTGGTCAGCCCGCAGCGCAGTTCGGGCGGCGGGCGCCGTTACTCCCAACACGACGTCGACCTGCTCCGCGAGGTGCAGCGACTGTCGCAGGACGAGGGCGTCAATCTTGCCGGCATCAAGCGGATCATCGAGCTGACCAATCAGGTCGAGGCGTTGCGCTCGAGGTTGGGCGAGATGGCCGACGAGGTGGAGCGGTTGCGGACCAACCAACGCCGTGACGTCGCGGTGGTGCCGAAGAGTACGGCGCTAGTGGTGTGGCAGCCCCGAGCCGCTCGGCGGCGACAGGAGTAGCAAGGGTCGACGCTAGGTCACCTTGATCGAGAACACCGCCTTCTCCGGTCGTCCCGCTACCGCGAAGCGGTAGTGTCCGCGACGCAACGAGTTGGTCGGCGCGGCCATCGGTTCGATGCCGATCACGTCGTCGTTGCCTGGCGCGAAGAGTTGTGCGGCCGGGTAGCCCTCGAGGAACGTCACGTCGATCCGTCGATCGCCACCCGACACGGCGAACACCGAACCCTCGGGTACCTGGTCGAACCCGTCGTCGTACTCCCTGGACTTCAGTGGTTCGGCGGAACCGATCCATTCGCCGTGGGCGCCGGTCGGGATGCCTCTGTCGTTCACCGGCAGGTGCCGCATGGTCGGGGTCTCCAGCAGCCAGTCCGTGCGGGGTACGCCAGGAATCGTCAGATAGGGGTGATACCCGAAGCACAGTGGCACGGACGCGACCGTCGTAGGCGTCACGGTCGTTTCGACGGTGAGGGTGCGATCTGCCAGCGTTGCTCTCTGGCTCAAGATGTGGGGAAACGGGAACGACGCCAACAGTCGCGGCGCGCCGGCGTAGTCGAGCACGGCCGTCAGAGAATTGTCCGACCGCTCCGTGACCAGCCAGCCGGGGTAGGCGGCGAGGACGCCGTGGATCGGCGCGCCGTTCTCGTCGGCGCGGACGCCGCCAGTGCCCGGGGTGAGCGTGACGACGGCGCCATTGATCTCATACTTGCTGGCGCTCAACCGATTTGCCCACGGGTACAGGATCGGGATGCCCATGGTCTTGCCTGCGGTGATGTACGCATCGAGGCCTCGGCGCTGGCCGAGGAACTCGTTCTCGCCGTCGGAGAGCGACGTGGCTACCATGCCCGCGAGCGGGACGTAGGTGGCGGTCATCGACGACGACGGGTCGGTCAGCGTGACGGCTTCGAACTCGGACATCCGGCGATTCTGTCACGCTCAACTGGCGAGTGGATCGTGTTGGATCCTGCGAGGATCGGCGCCCTTCGCGATCAGCGCGGCCTTGGTCGCCTGGACCATCCGTGGACCGCCGCAGACCAGGATCTGCCGGTCGCCCCAACTCCCGTAGCGCGTCACCACGTCGGGGAGCCTGCCCGTTTGGCGGACGTGCAGGCCGCGGGGAGGCGCGACGTCGGGGTAGTCGGCGGCCCACGGCGGATCGGTGGAGTACTCCGACACCGGGGTCACCGACAGCCATGGGTTGGTCGATGCGAGCTGCCACAGAGTCCTCAGGTCATACAGGTCGCACGGATACTTGGCGCCGAAGAACAGGTGCACGCGCGGATTCACCCCGGAGCGGGCGAGATTCATGATGATGGACCGCAGGGGGGCCAGCCCGGTGCCGCCCGCCACCATCAGCACGTCGCCGCCGCCCCGATCGACGTGCATCGCACCGTGCGGATTGGACAGCCGCCAGCGGTCACCCGAAGCGGTCTCGTTGACGATGGCGGTGCTGACCATGCCGCCGGGGACCGAACGGACGTGGAACTCGATGGCGCCGCTGCGGTCGGCTGGGATCGACGGGCTCAGATACCTCCACCGTCGCGGCCACTGGGGCACTTGCACGGTGACGAACTGGCCGGGATGGAAATAGAGCGGATCGTCCAGCTGCAGCCTGATCACCGAGACGTCGCGGGCCACCCGTAGGTTTTCGATCACCGTGCCGTCGCGGTAGGGCGGTCCACCCTCGGCGTCGGCCGCACCCCGCATGATCCCGACGATCAATGCGACGGCTTGCTCTGCGGTGTCTGCCAGCCGCTCGTCCCACCGATCAATCAGGTGCGAGCGCAGAGTGGCGAGGAGTGCATCCTGCATGCTGTCGTAATGTCGTTGCGTGACACCGTATTTGCGGTGGTCGCGACCCAGCTGGGCCAGGAAGGCGACGGGCTCCTCGGCGCGCTGTGCGATCAGTTCGCCGAACAGCCAGGTCATGGCCGTCGCGAACGCGGAGCGCTGGCGGTCCATGTCGGGTGGGAACAGGTCGCGGACCGCGGTGTCGGTGGCGAACCAGCGCGTGTAGAACCGGTGGATCAGCTGGTCCGAGCCTGCCTGAGGGTCGACCGCGGCGCGCAGGGTCGCCAGTGCGTCACGGTCGTCGAGTCCCACGCGGCCGATCCTATGGCTCGACCCCAGGTGCCGATCCGAAACCTGGCTACAGCCCGTGAATCCCCTTGTACAGAACCAGCAGGCCGATGACGATCAGGATGCCGGCCACCAGCGCCCCGTTGTGCTTCTCCATCCACACCTTCACCTTGGCCAGGGTCGGGTCGAGGCGGTCCCCCGACACGGCGTAGGCCAGGATTGGCAACGCGACGCTGCACCCCGCGAGTGCAACGAACAGCAACTCGGCGGCGATGAGCCCGGAGCCGACGCGCAGACCCGCACTGCCGATGGACAACCCCGCGGCCGCGCAAATGAAGAGCACCTTCGGGTTGGCCACCGTCAACACGGCGCCAACGACGAACGCCTTGCCCGGGCCTGCCTCGGTGACGTGTTTCATCCCCGGCATTTGGTGCGGCTTACTGTGCCGGGTGAGCCAGCGAAACACCCCGAACACGATTAAGGCCGCACCGACGCCGATCCTCAGCCACGACGACCACGTCGGTGGCTTGCCCCCGAGGCCACCGAGCAGCCCCGAGATCGCCAGGAAGATCGCGGTGAGCGCCGTGAGGCCGAGGAGCCAGCCGGCCAGGAATGCCAGGCCAGTGGGCCGGGGTCGAGGCGTCTGCAGTATCAACACCGCCGGGATGATCGACAGCGGCGACAGGGCGACCACGAGGGCCAGGGGGATCAGTTCGGCCAGCATCGCGGTAAAGGTAGCAAGCAAACGCGCCGCTCCGGCGAATTTGCGCGATCGCCAATTGCCGACTCCCGGCGGTGACCGGTTGTAGTCTCCCGCTCAGTCCGGTAGCTGCGTCAGGTATCGGCGGAGGAGGACGTCATGCAGGTCCGTCGAGGCAGATCCGCAGTGGCGATTCTCGTGGTGGTGTCGATGATCGCCATGTTGACCAGTTGCTCCAACAGTTCACCTCGAGTCGCCACCAATCCGCCGCCCGGCGTGAACGCAGGGCCTGACGGCAGACCCGCGCCGTTCCGGGAGCCGATGCGACTGCAGAGCAAGGACGGCGTACTCGAGGTTCGGCTGTCGGCGCACCAGGGCACCGTGAACCTCGACACCGTCAAGGAGCCCGTCACCAACTTCCTGGTCTTCGGGTTCGACCTGATCCGGGGCACCAGTTCGGACGGCTCGACAAAGGGCGACAACCTCTATCCCGCGCCCACCCTGCGGGTCGACCCCGGCGAGCGCCTGATCATCCACTTCGACAACGACCTTCAGGACTTGAAGATCAAGGACTTCTACGACCCGGCGATGACCCCGAAGGGCGGTGAGGTGCCCATCTACCCTCCGACGCTGACCGAGGCGCCGCTCAACCTGCACACCCACGGTCTGCACGTCAGCCCGTCCGGCAACTCGGACAACGTTCTGCTGTCCATCCCGGCGGGCATGGGCAACACCTACACCTACGACGTCCCGAGCACCATGCCCAACGGGCTGTACTGGTATCACAGTCACCGCCACACGATGACGACGCAGCAGACCTATTTCGGCTTGGCGGGATTGCTCGAGATCGGTCGGCCCGACGGCAACCTGCCACTCGTGACGCAGCACGATATTCCCTTGCGCGACATGGCAATTCAATACAACTACGTGTTCGATCGCAACGGCCGGGGGCACCAGCTGAACAACTACAGCTGGGCACAGTGGGTGAGCACGCTCAAGCCTCCCGAGGGCAATCAACTGGCCGACGGCACTTACCGGCCCAGCCTGGCCCCGGTCAACATCGCCGACACCGCAATGGGAGCCAAGTACGTCGCGCCCTGGTGGTCGGGTCCGCTATCGCCAAAGAACAATCGCGGCCAGACCAATTTCATGCCGTCCAACCTGATCGCCTTCGACGGCGGCGGAGAGAAGATCGCCGAGAACCCCGGGCTGTCGGAGAACCAGCGCGATGTGCAGTACACCGTGAACGGCCAGTTTCAGCCCGAGTTGAAGATCAAGCCGGGCCAGACGGAGATCTGGGCGGTGGCCAACATCAGCGACATCTCCTACATGACGCTGCGGTTGACCGAGACTGCGACGGGCAACCACCCAAAGTTCGCCATCGTTGGCCAGGACGGCAACCCGTACACCCAGGTCGGCAGGCCCGTCTACGGGGACGGCACCACGCTCGACATCCCGCCCGGGTCGCGGTACGCGATCGCGGTGACGATGCCCACGCGAGGGGATCTGGTGCTCGAGTTCCCGCCGGATCCGAAAGCCACGGAGATCACGGATCCCGCTGTGCTGTATACGAACAACGGCACCCAGAACACGCCCGCCGTGCTCGGCAGGTTGAGTGTGGATCCAAAGTACATCAGCTACGCCGACGGCTTCTTCGTGTTCCCGACCCAGACCCTGATCCGTGCCACGCCGGACCCCAGCGGCCAGGGCCAGACCACGCCCTTCGAGCCAGGACAGAACCTCGACGCCTACACGTCGTTCGTGGACACGTCGGTGATGACACCCGCCGTCACGCGTGCGCTGACGATTACCGATACCATCGGCGGCGACAAGGCCAGCAAGAACGACCCCAAGGCCGTCATCTACTTCTTCCAACCGGCCGGGTTCCCGAACGTCCCACTGATCCAGCCTCGCCTCAACTCGGTGGAAGAGTGGACGATCACCAACCAGAACAACGATGCGCACCCAATGCACATCCACGTCAACGACTTCCAGGTGATGGCGATCGACGACCCACACAACGGCAAGACCGGGGTGCAACCATGGGGCCTGGACAACGTCAACGTCCCGGCTCCGATCTTCGACGACATGCACGTCGTCAGCACACCGGCGACCCTCACGCTGCGTCAGGAGTTCCTGCAGTTCCCCGGCACGTACGTCATCCACTGTCACCGTCTCAACCACGAGGACAACGGCCTGATGGCCACGATCAACGTCATCCCGGAGGTCTCGACGTACGCGGTGGCGATACCCGGGTCGAACGGCAAGCCGGCTTCGGTTCAGGTGCGGGATGGCAACGGCGACAGAGTATTGCAGACCGTGTTTCCGTTCCCCGACTTCGAGGGCACCCCGTCGGTCGCGATGGCCGACGTCAACGGTGACGGCATCCTCGACCTGCTCGTCGGCACCGGCAAGGGGGTGTCGCCCCAGGTCGTCGCGTACGACGGAAACAACACAGCCGACGGTGTGTTCAAGACGGAGCTGACCCGTTTCGCTCCGTTCGACTCGGCCTTCACGGGTGGGGTGACGGTCGCGGGCGCCGACATCGACGGAAATGCGATGGCCGACAACATCATCGTCGGCTCGGGGCCGGGGATGGAGTCGCAGATCAAGGTCTTCTCGTCCTCGGTGCCGAGTGAATCGGGCAAGGCGCCCGACGTGTTCTCCGCGTTCACCCCGTACCCCGGCTCCGAGTCGGGAGTGAGCCTGGCGACCGGGATGGTCGAGTCGGGCTCGGGCCGGGAGAGCATCGTCACGGCGCCCGGCCCCGGCGAGGCGCCGCTGATCAAGACCTTCCGCTATGACCTCTACCAACCGACGGCACGCGCGCGCGCCAACGGCACTGCACCGCAGGAACATTCGGCCAAGCCAACTGATCCGAGAATGACGTCCCAGTTCATGGCGTTCGACGAGGCGTATCACGGCGGATTGTCGCTTGCCAGCGGATGGGTCGCGGGGGCCGAAGGCGGCGCCAAGAGCATCCTCACGGGCCAACTCGACGGTGACGGCTCGGTCCGGGTGTGGTCCAGCGGGTCGCTTCTCGACGGGCAACCGGGGATCTACCTCGATAATCCGAATCACCACGAGGAGAACGCGAAGTACACGCAGATCGCGACGTTCTTGCCGTTCCCTGGAGGCCGTGGTGTGAGCCTCGCGACGACCAGCACGACCGTCGGGGCGGACGTGCTGGTGGCCGGGGCGGGGCCGACGGGTGCCCAGGTCCGCAAGTACACCTTGGCGCGCGGCGCTCCGGATGCAACCACCCTCGACCCGAAGTTGGTGTCGACGCTGCCGGCGATGGCGTCGCTCGTGGCGGCGGCACCCCTGGGTGGGCGCTGACGTAGACGTTCTGCTGAGAGCAGCGTGGGCAGCCAAAGGTGCTGCCGTCAAGGCATCGTCGAGGCATGACCGACGACAAACCGCCGCAGTTCACTCGACAACTCCGCGACGGCCTCCTGCGCAAGCGCGTCCTCGTGTTGGACGGCCCGCTCGACGATGACAACGGAACCGCGTTGGCGACGCAGTTCCTGACGCTCGCCACCGACGATGCCGAGCAGGACATCGCCCTGTGGATTCACTCACCCGGCGGGTCGGTCCCGGCGATGCTCGCCATCCGCGACGTGATGTGCCTGGTGCCGTGCGACGTCTCGACCGTGGCGCTCGGATTGGCCTGCAGCGCCGGGCAGTTCCTGCTTTCGTCGGGAACGCCGGGCAAGCGCTTCGCCCTCCCGCACGCGCGCATCCTGATGCACCAGGGCTCGGCGGGCATCGCCGGCTCGGCCGTCGAGGTGGAGGTCCAGGCCGATGACCTGCGGCATACCCGGGACACCGTGCTACGCCTCATCGCCGAGGACACCGGGCGGGACGTCGAGCGCATCTTCACCGACTCGCTGCACGATCGCTGGTTCACCGCCGAACAGGCCCGCGCCTACGGGTTCATCGACCACGTCGTCGACACCTTCGCCCAGGTCGTGCCGAATCGCCACCGGCAGTTCGGAATCGGGGCACCCGCATGAGCACGTACACCATCCCGAACGTGCTGGTGCGCAATGCGGGTGGCGAGCGAATCATGGACGTCTACTCACACCTGCTCACCGAGCGGATCGTCTATCTCGGTACGGCGATCGACTCCGGCGTCGCCAACGCGCTCATTGCGCAGCTGCTTCACCTGGAGGCCGACAACCCAGAGCAGGAGATCAGCCTGTACATCAACTCAGAGGGCGGCGACCTGGCAGCGATGCTGGCGATCTACGACACCATGCGCTTCGTCAAGGCGCCGGTCGCGACGACGTGCATCGGGCAGGCCGTCGCGGCAGGCGCGGTGCTACTCGCGGCGGGCACGCCGGGTCGGCGTTCGGTGCTGCCGCATTCGAGGGTGGTGCTACACCAGCCGGCCGCCCAAGGCCGCGGCACCATTCCCGATCTGATCCTGCAAGCCGACGAGGTGGTCCGGGTGCGAAGTCAGCTCGAGGCGATCCTGGCCCGGCATACCGGCCGCAGCGTCGAGGAGCTGCGGCACGACACCGACCGCGACCGTGTGTTCGACGCCGACGGGGCGGTGGCCTACGGGCTGGCCGACCACCTTCTCGACCGGCGGGCTTAAGCCGCCATCAGCATCGGGCCGGCGGACCGATGGATGGTCCGCCGGTTCAGGTCGGCCGAGATGCCACCTAGCAGACGGGAAAGCTCGATGCCGAGGGCTCCAGAGACCGCGGCGATCATCTCGCTCGACGGCTCCTTGCGGCCACGCTCGATCTCGGAGAGATACTGCGGCGAGATGCCCGCCCGCTCGGCGATGTCGACCAGTCGGCGGCCCTGCTCCTCGCGGCTTTCACGCAGCTTGCGTCCGAGTACCTCGCGCCACAGTGGTTCCGGTTCCCGACGTTCACGGTGGATGCGGATGATGTCGCCCATGGCGACATCATCGCGGAGACAACGCCGCGCAGGAAGGGGTGTTCGCTGAGGACGAACCACGAACACCGCTCAGGTGACGAGCCGTCCGTCGTGCGTCAAGGACGTGCCGTGGCCCCTTAGGGAAGGTTCCAAAACTGGGTCGTCACGAGATAGAACACGACTACCCAGAACGCGTTGAGTGCGAGCAGGATGGCCAGGCCCTGCAGGTTGTTTCGCGTCTTCGACACTTCTCGCGGGGGCCGCAGCCAGCGCTTCAGGACGGGGTTGACGTAGTACGGCATCGCCACGAAGCTCATCGCGAAGCTGGACAACAGATTCCCGACCAGCATGCCGAGCCAGAGCGGCAGGTGTAGCGGGGAGAGTGCGAGCGTGAGGAAGACGACGGTCGGATAGAGGCCCATCCAGACGGCCAGCGACGTCTTCGTGTCCGATGGCGGTGGTGCCTCTTGCCCGTTGTCGTCGAAGGCGAACCAACTGCCGAAGGAGTTGTCGATGGTTCGTGAGTGGAAGTCGGCGAACTTCTCACCTTCGGCGAGCAATTCGCGTCGCTCTCCGGAGACCAGCCATCTGTCGAGGTCTTCGGCGTTCTCGAAGCGGTACAGCGCGGTCCACTCGTCTTGGATGCCCTCGACCGGCCGAAACAGCTCAGTACCGCGAAACCCGTCGAACTCACTCTCCGCCAGTCGAAGTCGCTCCTGCCAGGCCAGGAAGTCCGGCACCAGCTCGGGGCGCACGCGATGGGTCACGACGACGGTCACCAGCGGGTCGACGGGTCGGTCGCCGCCGGCGATCACCTGCTGAGTGCCGGGGCCTGCGAGGTACTGTTGCCCCTCGGCGAGCCGTTCTTGGCGTGTCGCGCTGTTTATCCACGCCTGAACGTGCGCAACGGAATCGAAGCGGTAGACGACGACCCAGTCCGATTGCACCGCGGTGGGCGGATTGATCTGGGCACCAATGAATCCCGGATACGTTGCAGCCCGTGCGTTCATATCGTTCTGCCACGCCTCGAAGGCCTGCTCACAGCCAGGTCGGACGGGCTGGCCGATGATGACGGTCGCGGCGGTACCTGCGGTCTTGCGGATGTCCATGAGGTCAGGTGGTCGGGTTCAGTCGCTGGTAGATGCGATCGGGGGTGAAGGGTAGGTCGCGGAAGCGGACACCCGTCGCGTCCTCGAGCGCATTCGCAAGTGCGGGCGCGACCGGATTGATGCAGCACTCCGCCATGCCCTTGGCCTTCATCGGACCTACCGAATCAGTCGACTTCACGAACAACAACTCGGTGGGCGGAACGTCGGCGAAGGTGGGTATGCGATAGTTCCGCAGGTTGGGGTTGACCATCACGCCCTTGTCGTCGACGTGAAAGTTCTCGGTGAGTGCGAAGCCGATGCCCATGGCCACGCCACCGTCGACCTGACCCCGCACCTGTGCGGGATTGATGATCACGCCTGCGTCGGTGGCGTGCACGCTGTAGAGGATCCGGATCTCGCCGGTGATCCGGTGTACGGCTATTCGGAAGCCGTGAGTGTTGGACGTGACGCTGCGCGGCGAGCCGTAGGCCTTGCGCGACTCGGTGAACCGGACGCCACGCAACCGGGCCGCCTTGAGAATCTCGCCCAGCGTGAGCCGCCGATCACCGCACACCACCCCATCGTCGTCCAATGCGCAGTCGGCCACCGCGGCCCCCATGCGGTTCGCCGCAAATCCGATGATGCGTTTCGCCAAGGCGGTGGAGGCGTAGTTGACGGCATTGCCCGCGACGAACATGCCTGCGCTGGCGAACGCACCGGTGTCGAAACCGGTCTTGTCGGTGTCGGACTGCACCAGTCGGATCCGGTCGGGTGTGGTGCCCAAATTCGTCGCCGCGATCTGGATGTGCACGGTCGACGTTCCCTCTCCGAATTCAACTGTGCCGATGGCGATCTCGTAGGTGCCGTCGTCGCACAGCGTCGCCCACGCATCTGAGATGTGGTCGGTCGGCGGGGCCGTCTCGTGCAGGGACGTCGCAGCGCCGACGCCGACGAGCCAGTCATCGCCGAGATCGTTCTCGCTGTCATCGAGACGCAACGCCTCGTCGACGAGGTCGATGCACTGCGAGATGCCGTCCTCGCAGAACTCGACGTCGTCGGAATGGTCTGAGAGTGCCAGCAGCGCGTCGCCGGGGCGAACGACGTTGCGGCGCCTCATCTCCAGTGGATCGATGCCGAGCTTGACGGCCAGTTCGTGGATCGCGCACTCGACCGCGTAACCCGGTTGCGTCATGCCGTAGCCGCGTAATGCGCCACTGGGCACGGTGTTCGTGTAGACCGACCAGGCGTCGAACTTCTTGTTGGGACAGCGGTAGAGCGCGATCGCGGCGCCCGCGGCGAACAACGTCTCTCCGCCGTGGTTGCCGTATGCGCCGGTGTTGGAGACGTTGTGGTATCCGAACGCGGTCAGTGTCCCGTCGGCCTTGGCTCCGAGCTTCACCGTCACCTTCATCGGGTGCCGCGGGGAAGCAGTGGTGAACTCCTCTTCCCTGGTGAACTCCCACGACACGGGACGCCCGGTATCCAGGGTGGCCAGTGCGGGCAGGTCCTCGGAGATCAACTCCTGCTTGCCGCCGAAGCCTCCGCCGACGCGCATGCAGAACACCCGCAGCTGGTCGGGCCGCAGGCTGAACAGGTGTGCCAGTTTGAGCTTGGCGACCGACGGTGACTGCGAGGCGGTGCGGACGTGCAGCCTGCCGTCCTGCATCCAGGCGATCGAACCATGCGTCTCGAGGTGCGCGTGCTGAACCCGCGGGGAGAAGTAGGTGGCTTCGTGAATCACGTCCGCCTCGGCGAACCCTGCTGCCACATCGCCGATATCGCCGTGCAACTCGAGGAGGACGTTGTGGTCCTTGTCGTGCGCGAACGGGTCGTCGTAACTGTGTAACTGGGGGGCGCCGTCGGCCATCGCTTCTTCGGGATCGAAGACGGCGGGTAGCACCTGGTATTGCACGACAACGTTGCGGACACCCTCTTCGGCGGCGCGCACCGAGTCGGCGAGTACGGCCACCACCCGTTGTCCCGCGAAGCGCACGACGTTGTCGAGCATGTAGGTGTCGTCCGGATCGACGAGGTGATCGGTGTGGATCGCGGTGCTGTAGCGCTTCCGCGGAACGTCCTCCCAGGTGTACACCCGCTGCACACCGGGTACTCTCAGGGCCGCTGACGTATCGATCGCGATGATGCGGGCGTGGGCGTGCGGGGAGTGCAGCACCTTCAGGTGCAGCATGCCCTCCATCTCGGTGTCCATCGTGAACTCGACGGTTCCCGTCACGACTCCGGTGGCCGCCGGTGCCCCGACGCTGATGCCGACGGCGTGACCGGGCTTGGCCTCCTCGATGCCCGCTACACCGTGCACTGCGTCCGCGATCGCGCGGTAGCCCGTGCAGCGGCAAAGGTTTCCCTTCAGCGCGCGCGGGAGGTCACGCTTCTGCTCCTCGCTGAACGTGGCGGCGGTCATGATCATGCCAGCGGTACAGAAGCCGCACTGGAAGCCTGGGGCGACGCGGAACTGCTCTTGCATCGGGTGCAGGTCGCCCGGAGTGCCAAGTCCCTCGATGGTGGTGACCTCGCGGCCGTCGGCGCGGAACGCAGGCGTGATGCAGCTGTGCACGGGTTCTCCGTCCAGCCACACCGTGCAGGCGCCGCAATCGCCTGCGTCGCAACCCTTCTTGACCCCGTGGTTTCCCAGTGTGCGAACGAAGGTCCGCAGGCACTGGCCGGGTTCGGGCTCGGCGTCGAACGTCTTGCCGTTCACCGTGTACGTCACGCCGGGCCTCCCGCGCTGAGTTCGGACCGGATCTGTTCGGCGTAGTACCTCGCCAGGTGGCGGCGGTGACCGGGACTTCCGTTCGGGTCGTCGAACCAGACGTCGTCGCCGATCGCGTCGACGGCCTGCGCCAAGGTGTCGGCCGACGGCATGGTGTCGTACGACAGTCGAACGGGGTGCGTCGTTCCCGCGGTGATGACGAGCGACAGATCGTCACCGCCCTGGGTCTGGGTCGCGACCAAGAAGATCGTCGACCGCCCCATCTTCGTGAGAGTGAAGCGGCGGTGGGTCTGTCGCTTGCCCAGCGCGTGCGCTGGAATGTGGATGCTGCGCAACACTTCACCGGGTCCCAGGATGTTCTGGTGATCACCCGTCACGAAGTCGGCTGCAGCCACGGTGCGCTCGGAGCCGCGTGCCGACCACAGGCGGTAGGTGGCCTCCAACCCAACCGTGAGGGTGATCATCGGGCCTGCGGGCAACGACATGCAGACGTTGCCGCCGACCGTCGCCGAGTTCCACACCTTGAACGACGCCAGGAAGGCTTCGCAGCTGGTGCGCAGCAGCGGCGCAGCCGTCCAGCTCTCGGGGGCATTGAGCGCATACAGGTCTGCGATGGTGCACATCGCACCGATCTCGAGGCCGTCCTCGTCGGCGATGAGTGAATCCCAGCCCAGCGGAACGAGATCGATCAGGCGGCGGAGCCCGGGCTGGCGATCGGAGAACAGCCAGGTGCCACCGGCGAGCCAGGCATCTCCTGGGCGCCACATCGGACCCGGCGGGTTCGAAGGCTCCCGAACGACCTCCTCGACGGTGGTGATGTCCATCCGTGCCCCTAGCTCACAACGTGTTTGCCCCGTGGCCGATCAGCCCGCCAACGGCTGACTCTATGGCACGCCGTCGCGCGGGTGCGCCCAGTCTGCGAAACTGGGATTCGACCGTGTTGGTCAGGCGCTTCATCAGGAAATGCGGCCTCGTCGGAGGTAGCGTGACCGGCTCGCACGACACCACCAGCGAGGAGTAGTCGATGGCAAGCCACGTTCACCTGGGCCACGTCTTTCACGTAGCGGGCAGCGCGCTGGTGACCGGTGCCGCCGACGCGCTGGTGTCCATCCCCGACGGCGCGCTGGTCGTCGATGAGTCCGGTGACATCGTCTACTGCGGCGAACGTACCGAGTTGCCCGCGGAGAGTGGCACCGTGCACGACCATCGGCCCGGCTACCTCCTTCCCGGCTTCGTCGACACCCACGTCCACTTCCCACAAACGTATGCCGGCGACTCCTACGGCGGCGGGCAGCTTCTCGAGTGGCTGAATCAGTGCATCTTCCCGTCCGAGTCCAAGTTCGCCGACCCCGAGTTCGCGCAGCAGGCCGCCGTCGAATTCTGTGCCCGCCGGATCGCCGCAGGCACCACCGCGGCCATGGTCTTCGGTTCGGCGTTCCCGCACGCTCAGGACTCCTTGTTCACGGAGACTCGGCGGGCGGGCCTACGCCTGGTCTCGGGCCGTGGCATCCAGACGGTGGGACCCGAAACGGCCCGATCGTTGATCACCTCCGAGGCGGACGCAATCCGGCTGACCCGCGAGGAGATCGACAAATGGCACGCTGCGGACACCGGTGACGTCGATACCGCGCTCCTCCACGTGGCGATCGTGCCGCGTTTTTCGCTGTCGGTGACCGCCGAGACGCTGAAGAACCTCGGTGAGCTCTACGACGAGATGCGCAGCCGCGGCGTGTACGTGCACAGCCATCTCAACGAGAACAACCGCCCCGGCAGCGGCGAGGTCGACTCGACGAAGCAGGCATACCAGGTGGATTCGTACCTCGACACCTACGACGGCAAGTTCCTGCCGGGATCCGCGACCGGCGGCAAGAGCCTGCTGGGTAGGCGCACCATCCTTGCGCACTGCGTGCACTGCCAGGACGCAGAACTGGAGCGGATGGCACAGACCGGAACGTCGATATCGCACTGTCCGATCTCCCAACTGTTCCTGGGATCGGGCACCATGCCGTGGAAGCGCACCGTGGCCTCAGGGGTGAACATCGCGGCCGGAACGGATTTCGGCGGGGGCGACGAGTGGCTGATCCCACGTGTGCTCGGCGATGCCTTCAAGGTGCACCTCACCGAACCCGGGGACGACGGGATCTCGATGCACCCGGCAGAAATGCTCTTCATGGGCACGCTCGCCGGCGCCCGCGCCTTGGACATGGAGAGTCGATTCGGCAACTTCGACATCGGAAAGGAAGCCGACTTCGTCGTCGTCGACCCATCCGGTACCCCGGCGCTCGAAGCCAACATGGCCTGGGCCGTCCGCTCCAGCGAGCCCGAACTGGCCAGGGATCAAACACTTTTCGCTCTCCTGATGGGCATTCGCGAGTCGTCCATCAACGAGGTCTATGTGCAGGGCCGTCGCGTGACGGCGGAATAGGAGGCACCACCATGAACGCGCAGCGCGGCGCGGCCACGGCGGTCACCATCTTCCACCGCACCGAGGATGCCTCGGGGTTCGGTAGCTGGCTGTCCGGGCTGCGGACCTCGGCACGGTCGAGCGAGGGGTTCACCTCGAGTACCTCGTCGATCCGCGACGACGACTTGGACTGGGCCATGTCGGTCACGTTCGCCACCGAGGGTGAGCTGCACCGTTGGCTCGATGGCGAGGAGCGCCGCAACCTTCTGAAAGGTGGTCAATCCCAGGGGTTCTGGTGTAGAACGGCCGATCTCATTCTGGGTGAGGGTATCGACGAACCACCCGGGGTGAGCGCCTTCCGGCACGACGTGGTCGCCGGTCGGGAGGCTGACTTCCTGGCTGTCCAGGACAGGCTGGCTCGCGCCAGTTCGGCGTTCCCCGGCTATGAGGGCACCGCCCTGTTGCCTCCCGACGAGGGCGGCGACTGGTTGTCGCTGCTGCGGTTCAGGACACCCGAGCAGCTGTCCGCGTGGCTGCGGTCAGCGGAGCGCGACGAAGCCTTGCCGGGCCTGCGGTCCAGCCTGGCGAAGGGTTTCTCCGCGGTGTCGAGCACCACGCCGTTCGCCACCACGGTCCGGGTTCAGGACGGTCGGACTCTGATGACGCCGAACTGGAAGTCGGCGATGCTCGTCCTACTCGTGCTCTATCCGACCGTGATGGTGTTGTCGCGGTTCTTCGGTCCACTTCTCGACCGCGCCGGTGCTGAGCCGTGGTTGGCGCTGTGGGTCAGCCAGATCGTCAGCGTGTCGGCGCTTCAGTGGTGGTTGATGCCCGCGGTGACTCGGCCCTTCCGAAGGTGGCTCGACCCGGTCGACGGTGCGGGTTTCCGGATCGGTCTGGTGGGCGCGTCCGTCGTCCTCGTCGGCTACGGCGTGACACTGGCCGTTTTCGCCACCGTGACGTGGCTGCAGTTCTGGGACTACCTCAAGTGAGCGAGCCCAATACGCTTGCCCAACTGGCCGTACAGTTCGTCGCATAGCCCGGCAAGCGGTGTTCGAGGGCCACTGGCGCGGAGAGGTTGACGAGTGGCTTTGGTCTCCCCACCTCGAGTTGCCACGTTCGGTGCCGTCCTCTGGGGCGTCTTCCTCGCGTGGCTGCTGTGGGTCTGGTGGCATGGGGGAGCGCGCGGTCTGGCCGCCGTGCATGTCGTCAGCAATGTGGCATTCGCGATCTTCGGGTTGTTCGCCGTGGTGTGCGCCGGCGCGGCGGCGGTGTCGAACTGCGGTCGGGCGCGAGCGGCGTGGTCGTGCGTCGCGGTAGGCCTCGGGGCCTGGGTCGCCGGTGGCGTCGTCGGGACACCTCAACCGCTGTGGAGTGGCGGCGAGATGTCCGTCCCCTCGGTCGTCGACGGCGGGTACATCGCGCTGCCGGTGGCGATCTGCATTGCGCTGTTGCTGCTGCCCGTAGGGCACTCCGGGCTGTCTGCGATGCGGCTAGTCATGGACGGCCTGATCGTCACCGGTGCGGACTCGGGCCGTAGTGGAGCGGTTGCGCGAGTGCGGAATTCGCGTGTCGATCGACGATTTCGGCAGCGGCTTCAGCGGGCTGCACTATCTGCGGGAACTCCCCGTCGACGAGGTCAAGCTGGACCAGCAGTTCGTCATGCCCATCCTCGAGGACAGGCGTGCCGCCGCGATCGTGCGCGCCGTCATCGATATGGCCCACGACATGGGGGTGACCTGCGTCGCGGAGGGCGTCGCGAGTGCCGCGGTCGCCGATCGCCTTCAGGAATACGGCTGCGACCTGGCGCAGGGGTACTACTTCAGTCCGCCGATCGGGGCGCCCTCGCTGCTCGAGACGCTGTCGATCCTCGACCCACTGCCGGTCCAGAGGTAGCTCGGACCGCCGAACGCCGATCCGCGGTGGCGGCGTGAAGGCCTTTCGGCACTACCGGGGCGCCAGGAAACTCATTAGAGTTGAGTGGAACAGACTCAACCTTGACTGCGTTGCACAACCCGAGAAACATTTTCACCACCCCTCTTTGCACGGAATGGAGGTTCGTCGTGGACTCGTTCAACCCGACCACGAAGACCCAGGCGGCGCTGACCGCGGCATTGCAGGCGGCAACCGCCGCAGGCAATCCCGAGATCCGCCCCGCCCATCTTTTGACGGCGCTGCTTTCCCAGAACGACGGGATCGCTGCGCCCCTACTCGAGGCCGTCGGCGTTGATCCAGCGATCATCGGGAGCGGGGCGGCGAGCCTCGTCGACCGGCTGCCCAAGGTGAGCGGCGCCAACTCGACGCCCAATCTGTCGCGTGAGTCCCTGGCAGCGATCACTGCCGCCCAGCAACTGGCTGGGGAGATGGACGACGAATACGTCTCGACAGAGCACATGCTGGTGGGCCTCGCGACTGGCGACTCCGACGTCGCCAAGCTCCTCTCGGGGCACGGCGCCTCCCCTCAGGCGCTGCGCGAGGCGTTCACCAAGGTCCGCGGCAGTGCCCGCGTCACCAGCGCCGACCCCGAGGCCACCTACCAGGCGCTGGAGAAGTACTCCACCGATCTCACCGCCGCGGCGCGGGAAGGCAAGCTCGACCCAGTCATTGGTCGCGACAACGAGATTCGTCGCGTCGTTCAGGTACTGAGCCGTCGCACCAAGAACAACCCGGTACTCATCGGCGAACCCGGCGTCGGCAAGACCGCCATCGTCGAGGGTCTGGCCCAGCGCATCATCGCCGGCGACGTGCCGGAGAGCCTGCGAGACAAGACCGTCGTCTCCCTGGACATGGGCTCCATGGTGGCCGGTGCGAAGTATCGCGGTGAGTTCGAGGAACGACTGAAGGCCGTCCTCGACGACATCAAGAACTCGGCCGGTCAGGTCATCACCTTCATCGACGAACTCCACACCATCGTTGGCGCGGGCGCCAGCGGTGAATCGGCGATGGACGCGGGCAACATGATCAAGCCGATGCTGGCCCGCGGCGAGCTGCGGATGGTCGGCGCCACCACACTCGAGGAGTACCGCAAGTACATCGAGAAGGACGCCGCCTTGGAGCGGCGCTTCCAGCAGGTGTTCGTGGGCGAGCCGTCCGTCGAGGACACCGTAGGCATCCTGCGCGGTCTCAAGGACCGCTACGAGGTGCACCACGGCGTGCGGATCACCGACTCCGCGCTGGTGGCGGCGGCCACGCTGTCGGACCGCTACATCACCTCACGCTTCCTGCCGGACAAGGCGATCGACCTGGTCGATGAGGCCGGATCACGGCTGCGGATGGAGATCGACTCCCGTCCCGTCGAGATCGACGAGGTGGAACGTCTGGTACGCCGCCTCGAGATCGAGGAGATGGCGCTGGCGAAGGAAACGGATGCGGCATCCATTGACCGCCTCGCCAAGCTCCGCGCCGAACTGGCCGACAAGAAGGAGCAGCTCGCCGAGCTGACCACGCGGTGGCAGAACGAGAAGAGTGCCATCGACGTCGTGCGCGACCTGAAGGAGCAGTTGGACCACCTGCGCGGTGAGTCGGAACGGGCCGAGCGCGATGGCGACCTGGCCAAGGCCGCCGAGCTGCGATACGGGCGGATCCCCGAGATCGAGAAGAAGCTCGACGCCGCGCTGCCCCAGGCGCAGGCGCAGGAGAACGTCATGCTCAAGGAGGAGGTCGGCCCCGACGACATCGCGGACGTGGTGGCGGCGTGGACCGGCATCCCGGCTGGGCGCATGCTCGAGGGCGAGACCGCCAAGCTGCTGCGCATGGAGGACGAACTCGGCAAACGGGTGGTCGGTCAAAAGAAGGCCGTCCAAGCCGTTTCTGATGCGGTTCGTCGCAGCCGGGCCGGGGTCGCCGACCCCAACCGGCCGACGGGCTCATTCCTGTTCCTCGGACCGACGGGCGTCGGCAAGACCGAGCTGGCCAAGGCATTGGCCGACTTCCTGTTCGACGACGAACGCGCGATGATCCGCATAGACATGAGCGAGTACGGCGAGAAGCACTCGTCTGCGCGGCTCGTCGGTGCCCCTCCCGGCTACATCGGCTACGACCAGGGCGGGCAGCTGACCGAAGCGGTGCGGCGACGCCCGTACTCGGTGGTGCTGTTCGACGAGGTCGAGAAGGCGCACCCGGACGTGTTCGACGTGCTCCTCGCCGTACTCGACGAGGGCAGACTGACCGATGGGCAGGGCCGCACGGTCGACTTCCGCAACACCATCCTCATCCTGACGTCCAACCTCGGATCGGGCGGCGATGACGAGCAGGTGATGGCGGCGGTACGGGCCGCGTTCAAGCCGGAGTTCATCAACCGCCTCGACGACGTGCTGATCTTCGACGGCCTACAGCCCGACGAGTTGGTGCGGATCGTCGACATCCAGTTGGAGCAGCTGCAGAGGCGGCTGGCGCAACGTCGGCTGGCCCTCGAGGTGTCGCTGCCTGCCAAGGAGTGGCTGGCCAACCGCGGGTTCGATCCGGTCTACGGGGCGCGACCGCTGCGCAGGTTGGTTCAGCACTCGATCGGGGACCAGCTCGCGAAGCTGCTGCTGGCGGGTGAGGTGCACGATGGCGACGTGGTCCCGGTGAACGTCAGCCCCGACGGCGAGAGCCTGATCCTGGGTTAGGTTTCCCGCGAGCAGTCGCAAAGGCCCCCACTTCGATGCGAAATGGGGGCCTTTCGCGTCTGCTCGCGGTTAGAAGGCGTCGCTCGGGACGTCGGTTTCCTTGCCAAGGAGGGCCTCCACGATCCGGTCCGCGACCGCGTCTGGGTCCAGGCCGGTCGGCAGCTTTGGTGGCTCGCCGGCGATGGCACGATTCGCCAGACCGGTCTCGGTATGGGGTGGTCGGACGTCAACCACGCGGATCTTGCGCCGCCTGGCCTCCCCGCGCACGGCGGTGAACAGGGCGGCCGTCGCGGCCTTGGCCGCCGAGTAGACGGCCATGTTGGGCAGCGGCTTCTCCGCCACCACGGCGCTGATGCCAAGGATCACGCCGCCGGCCTCCATTACCGGTAACGCCGCGCGAATGAGCCGCAGCGGAGCGAGGAAGTCGATCAGCAACAGGTCGTCGACGGTGTCGTCGTCGATGTCGGTCACGGCGCCGAATGCCACCACTCCCGCCGCGATCACCAGCCCGTCGAGCCGTCCGTGCCTCTCGACCGCGGCGGCCACCACCGATCGAGGGGCATCCGGCTCACGCAGATCGGCCGTCACGGCGTGGGCGCCGTCGATCCCGAGGCCTTCGAGGGCGTCAGCCGAGCGACCGCTGACCGTGACGTCGGCGCCGCGATCGGCCAGCAGGCGCGCGATGCGGGAACCGAGGGCGCCGGTGGCGCCGACGACCAGGAAGGCCTTGCCGGAGATGTCACTCACCCGACAAGTGTGCCCGCTGACCCGAGTGAACAGGCCTGACGAGGCGTGACCGGTTTGTGATCCTCATCAGTTCGGGCGAAACCGGTACCAACCAGTAGGCTGGGGCACAATGGTCCCGCTCTGGTTCACGCTGTCCGCGCTCTGTTTCGTGGGTGCGGCCGTGCTGCTGTACGTCGACCTGGACAAACGACGTGGCCTCGGCAGGCGGCGAAAGTCGTGGGCGAAGTCCCATGGCTTCGACTACGAGACCGAGTCGACCGACATCGTGAAGCGCTGGAAGCGCGGCGTCATGTCTACGGTCGGCGACGTATCCGCCAAGAACGTGGTCCTCGGGCAAATTCGCGGCGAGGCCGTCTTCATCTTCGATCTGGAAGACGTAGCGACGGTCATTGCGCTGCACCGCAAGGTCGGCACCAACGTCGTGGTCGACGTGCGACTCAAGGACATCAAGGAACCGCGCGAGAGCGATATCTGGCTTCTCGGTGCCATCGGCCCGCGGATGGTCTACTCCACCAACCTCGACGCCGCACGTCGCGCGTGCGATCGCCGCATGGTGACGTTCGCTCACGCCGCGCCCGATTGCGCCGAGATCATGTGGAACGAGCAGCACTGGACGCTCGTCAGCATGCCGATCACCAGCACCCGTGCCCAGTGGGACGAGGGCCTGCTGACCGTGCGTCAGTTCAACGATCTCCTTCGCGTGCTGCCACCCATTCCGCAGCCGGGCCAGTCCGGTGTCGGAGGCCAGGCGATCGCCAGGCGCGGCGGCTCGCCGAGCCGCCCACTGGCGGCGCGTCCCGCGGAGCTGCCTGCAGGCCGCACCGACGCGCCACCGAACCGCGGTGACGTCGGCAGATACACCCAACAGCGCCCGCCGGTGCGCAACGGGCACCAGTCGCCGCACTACCAGCGCTGAGCCACCGCCAGCGGCAAGTAACCTGTTCGGCATGTCTCGCCCCATTGCACTGATCACCGGACCGACATCCGGATTGGGGATGGGATTCGCCCGCCGATACGCCCTCGATGGCTATGACCTCGTGTTGGTGGCCCGCGACGTCGCACGGCTGCAACTGCTCGCCGCCGAACTGCACGACGAGGCCGGGGCCCACGTCGAGGTGCTGGTCGCCGACCTGGCCGTCGCAGCCGACCGTGCCAAGGTCGCCGATCGGCTCGCGACTGGTGTCCGAATCCTGGTGAACAACGCCGGATTCGGTACGTCAGGCGAATTCTGGAGTGCGGACCTCGAGATGCTCCAGTCGCAGCTGGACGTCAACGTCACGGCCGTCATGCAGTTGACACGCGCCGCGCTGCCGCCCATGGTGGCCGCCGGTGTCGGCACCGTCATCAACGTGGCCAGCGTCGCGGGACTGTTGCCGGGCAGAGGGTCCACCTATTCGGCATCCAAGGCGTGGGTCATCTCGTTCTCCGAGGGCCTGGCCAACGGCCTCGACGGCACGGGCGTGGGCGTCCATGCGCTGTGCCCCGGATTCGTCCGTACCGAGTTCCACGAGCGCGCGGGCATCGACATGGATGGCACTGCATCCTTCCTCTGGCTCGACGTGCCCGACGTGGTGCGTGACTGCCTGGCCGACGTGGCCAAGGGGAAGGTCGTGATCGTCCCGGGTCTTCAGTACAAGGCTCTGACCACGGCGGGACGCATGGTGCCGAGGAGCTTGGTGCGGGCTGCGACGAAGGTGGTGGGTCGCGGCCGGGGTCGAACCTAGGTGCGCGCACTAGTCGCGGTGTTGTTGGCCCTGATCACCGGAGTCGCTCTCGTCGCCTGTTCGGATGATTCCCAGCCAAGCCCCTACGCCACTCAGGGTGCCAAGATCGGCGAATCGCTCGCCATCCTCGGCTGGAACGTCTCGGTGGTGAACCTGCGCTTCGACCACGACTTCGTCCTGATCGACGTCGACGCGTCACCGTCGCAGACCGGCGGTCAGCATGCCAAGCCAGACTCGCTGCGATTCGGCCTCTACGGTGCCCTTGCTCACCCGATCGAGGGCACCGCGCTGGGTAGCTGCAGCGGTGTGACGGACTTGAGCCTGCAACCCGCGGTCTCGCCGGACCCCGACAAGCTTTCTGGCACAGTGTGTTTGGGTCCGCTGCGCGATCAGACGCAGGTACGGGGCGTGTACGCCTACTCGCCGCAGGACCGCATTCCCGGCACGATCGCCGCCTACGGCGCATCCTTCCCCGTCGGTTTGACGCCGACCGGGGACACCGAAACCGGCCTGGTTCTCAAGTCCACCAGCGTCGATGCCTTCGACGCCAGCGGGGCGCAGCTGATGCCGACTGCGCTGGGTGAGCCAAATGCCTTCAATGGCAACGGCTACATGTTGCTCGGACTTGACGCCACGGGTCTGGCGTCGCGGTATCGCGAGGACTCGATCCGACGCGGCGGCCCGCTCATGGTTCAGGTCACGCCGACGCTGCCTGGCAAGGGACTGTCATATGCCTGCTCGGTGTACGGGTCGTCGATGTTGATACTGCCCGACTCGTCACTCGATGCGGTCGTGGCGCGCGGATCGCTGTGTACCCAGGGTGAGATCAACCAGGCGCTCTTGTACGCCACGGTCGCGGTGGTCGGCACCCACGCCGCATTGTGGACCACGAGTGAGTGACGACGTCAGGCCGGGCCCGACGGAATGGGGGACCGCGCCGGGCGTTGGACCCTGGCCCGGCCCGCTGCCCGACGATCCGCGCTATGACCCAGACCTGTTGCGCGACGGCGATACCCGCAATGTCGTCGATGCCTACCGGTACTGGACACGCGAGGCGATCATCGCCGATATCGACACTCGGCGGCATCCGCTCCACATCGCGATCGAGAACTTCGGCAACGACGCCAACATCGGCACGGTCGTCCGCACCGCAAACGCCTTCGCCGTCGACACCGTGCACATCGTCGGACGGCGTCGGTGGAACCGGCGCGGCGCCATGGTCACCGATCGCTACCAACGTCTCCGGCACCACGACACCACCGACGGGTTGCTCGCGTTCGCCGCCGAGAGCGGACTCGACGTGGTCGCGGTGGACAACGTGCCGGGAGCCGTCCGTCTCGAGGACACCCGCTTACCGCGCAACTGTCTGCTGATCTTCGGGCAGGAGGGGCCGGGTATCACCGTCGACGCGCAGCGGGGCGCCATCAAGACCGTCTCCATCGCGCAGTTCGGGTCGACGCGCAGCGTCAACGCCGCGGTGGCCGCCGGCATCGCCATGCACGCCTGGATCGCGACGCACGCCGACACATCGCAAGCCTGGTAGGGCAGGATCAAGGTATGGATCAGCTGTGGGCCAATCGCGCGGCCAGCGCCGAGGCCGCGATCGCGAAGCGGCACTACCGCCGATTGTGGCGGCTCCCCGGTACCCAACTCGGCGTCGTCGCCTGGCCGCCCACCAAGAAGACCCTCTCGTTCGGCACCTGGCACTACTGGTGGCAGGCACATTTGCTCGAGTGCTTGGTCGACGCGCAGATGCGCGACCCGCAACCCGAGCGCAAGGAGACGATCGAGCGCCAGATTCGTGGGCAGCACTGGCGCAACACGTGGCGTTGGACCAACGACTACTACGACGACATGGCGTGGTTGGCGCTTGCGCTCGAACGCGCGGGCGGCCAGGCGGGCGTCGAGCGGCCCGATGCTCTCGACAAGCTGGCCGACCAATTCCTCAATGCCTGGGTGCCGGAGGATGGCGGTGGCATCCCGTGGCGCAAACAGGACCAGTTCTTCAACGCTCCCGCCAATGGACCGGCGGGCATCTTCCTCGCGCGGTACGACCGGCTGCGCCGCGCCCAGCAGATGGCCGACTGGATCGACGAGACGCTGATCGATCCGGATACCCATCTGGTGTTCGACGGGATCAAGGGCGGATCGCTGGTGCGGGCCCAATACACCTATTGCCAGGGGGTGGTCCTCGGGCTGGAGGTCGAACTCGCGGCACGCACGAAGGACAGCCGCCACCCCGAGCGCGCTCGTCGACTGATCAACGCCATCGCCGACAACGTGGCCCCCGGCGGTGTCATCCAGGGTGCGGGGGGAGGCGACGGTGGCCTCTTCAACGGCATTCTGGCGCGGTACCTGGCGCTGGCGGCCACCCAGCTGCCCGAGGAGACGGAAGCCGACACTGCAGCGCGTGCCACCGCCAAGGAACTGGTTCTGAAGTCGGCCCAGTCGGCGTGGGACTACCGCCAGACCGTCGACGGTCTGCCGTTGTTCGGCCCGTTCTGGGATCGCAACGCGGACCTGCCCAAGGCCAGCGACGCCGACGCACAGTTCGTCGAAGGTGCGGTCAACGCCTCCGCGGTGCCGGAGAAGGACATGTCGGTACAGGTCGCGGGCTGGATGCTGATGGAGGCCGCCTACGTGGTGGCCGACGAGACACCCGCCGGACAGCTGGAGTTGGACGTCGACGCGACGGAATGACGCCCGCTAGCCGCTCAATTCAACGTCGAGGTCAGCACCGGTCGCAGCGACGACGTCTGCCTCGGTGACGCCGGGGGCCAGCTCGCGCAGGATCAGTCTTCCGTCGCCCGGTACGTCGATCACGCACAGGTTGGTGATGACGCGATCGACGACGCCCTGGCCCGTCAGGGGCAGACTGCAGGTGTCGACGATCTTCGGTTTGCCCGCGCGGTCCGTGTGCTCCATCAAGACGATGACCCTCGCGGCGCCGTGCACCAGGTCCATCGCACCACCCATCCCCTTGACCATCTTGCCCGGCACCATCCAGTTGGCCAGGTCACCGGTCTTCGACACCTCCATGCCGCCGAGTACGGCGGTGTCGATGTGGCCACCGCGGATCATCCCGAACGATAGAGCCGAATCAAAGTACGCTGCACCGGGATTGACGGTGACGGTCTCCTTGCCCGCGTTGATCAGATCGGGATCGACGTGGTCCTCGTCCGGATATGGGCCGGTCCCGAGGATGCCGTTCTCCGAGTGCAGAGTGACCTTCACGTCGCCTCCCAGAAAGCCGGGGATGAGCGTCGGCAGTCCGATGCCGAGGTTGACGTACTCGCCGTCAACCATCTCCGCGGCTGCGCGGGCGGCCATTTGGTTGCGATTCCATCCCACGGGCGCCGACTCGGTCATGCGGTCTGTCCTTCCGGTTGGCGGACGGTGCGTTTCTCGATCTTCTTGTCCTGTGGTCCGGTATGCACGATGCGCTGGACGAAGACTCCCGCCAGATGCACTGCGGCCGGATCGATTTGGCCCGGTGACACCAGTTCCTCGACTTGGACGATCGTGATTCGTCCCGCCATGGCGGCGAGCGGATTGAAGTTCATGGCTGTCTTGTTGAAGACGAGGTTGCCATCGGTGTCCCCGAGTTGTGCGTGAACGAGCGCGAAGTCGGCGGTGATCGCTTCCTCCAGGACATAGCGTTTGCCGCTGAACTCGCGAATCTCCTTCGGCGGCGAAGCAAGCGCGACTGAACCGTCGGGGGCGTAGCGCCACGGCAGGCCACCGTCCGACACGGGGCTGCCAACACCAGCCGGGGTGAAGAAGGCGGGTATGCCTGCACCACCCGCGCGAAGGCGTTCGGCCAGCGTGCCCTGCGGTGTCAGCTCGACCTCGAGCTCACCTGCGAGGTACTGACGGGCGAACTCCTTGTTCTCGCCCACGTATGAGGCGGTGACGCGGCTGATCCGGGCCTGGGACAATAGGACTCCGAGCCCGATGCCGTCGACCCCGCAGTTGTTCGAGAAGACCTCGAGGTTGGTCGCGGACGACTGGGCGACCGCGTCGATCAGCTGGTCCGGGATGCCGCACAGACCGAATCCGCCAACGGCCAGCGTGGCACCGTCGCTGATGTCCACGACCGCCTCGGCAGCCGAGTTGTACACCTTCGACGACATTCATCTCCTCCTCGGTGAGCATCGCGTTCATTCTGCAAACGCCGAATTGTTACCAATGGAACCGGAGAACCACCATTCCAGATCGCTAGGTGCCGGTGGCAGCAGCCTTGGGAGATTGCTCGCCTGATGAGCATTCACGGGCTAGGCGTTCACATGATGAACGCCTACGATCGCATTCGTGGCCGAGGAATTGCGGGGATCCCACGTGGTCGCGCGGGTCGGCGCGGTTCTGCGGGCGGTCGCCGCGGCGGAGCCGGATGGCGCCTCGACCACCGACCTCGGCAAGCGCGCGGGGCTCGCGCGGCCGACCGCGCATCGGCTTCTGACGTCGTTGGCGGCCGAGCACCTGGTGGCCCGCGACTCGAAGTCGGGCCGTTGGTCGCTCGGGCCTGAGCTCTACCTCCTCGGCGTCGGTGCCGCTTATCGGTACGATGTCACCGATCAGGCCCGTGAAGTGGTGATACGGCTGGCCCGCGAGACGGGCGAGAGCGCGTTCTTCTCAGCGCGCAGAGGCGATGAGACGGTGTGCGTCCTCGCCGAGGAAGGCAGCTTCCCGTTGCGTTCGCACGTACTCCAAGTCGGGATCAGATTTCCGTTGGGTGTAGCGAGCGCAGGCCTAGCGATCCTCAGTCACTTGGCCGATCGTGACATCGACGAATTCTTCGGCAGGGTCCGACCCGAGGCGGCGTGGGGTCCCGGGCATGCCGAGACGCCCATCCGCGCGCGTATCGAGCGCACCCGGCTCGATGGTTACGCGGTCAACCCGGCGCTGATCGTCGACGGCAGCTGGGGAATCGGTGCGGCGGTTTTCGACCGAAGCGGGAAACCCGCCTGGGCGCTCAGCATCACGGGAGTCGAGACGCGCTTCAAGCCGCAACGCCGTCCCGAGCTTGGTGTTCTGTTGCTCGAACATGCGCACCAGTTGTCCGGGCGGATTCAGGCTTGACGTGCGCGGATCGCCCGGATGCGCCATGGTGACGTGGTGTCCAACGATCGCGTTCGAGCGTGACCGCGCCGACGCGGCCCGTGCCGAGCCGGTTCGGTCGCGACCCCACCGCGGCACGCCGCGGAGAGAATATCGCCGCGGCGTTGTTGCTGGGCTTTACCGTCATTGCCATTGTTTGGGCGAATTCACCTTGGGCACAGAGCTATTCCGCGTTGTGGGGCACCGAGATCGGGCTGAGGTTCGGTGACTTCCACGCCGAGTTGAGCGTCAAGCACCTCGTCAACGACGGCCTGATGACCTTCTTCTTCTTCATCGTCGGACTGGAGGTGAAGAGCCAGTTCACCATCGGCGAGCTGACCGATCGGGCTCGTGCTGCGGTGCCCGTGATCGCCGCACTCGCCGGCCTCGTGGTGCCCGCCCTCGTCTTCCTGCTGTTCAACCCGTCCGGTGACGACGCGCGAGCCTGGGGGGTGGTGATCTCCACGGACACCGCATTCCTGGTGGGGGCGTTGGCGATCATCGGCCCGCAGTGTCCGGCCAGGCTGCGGACCTTTCTGCTCACCCTCGCAGTCGTCGACGACGTCGGAGCGCTGATCGCGATCGCCGTCTTCTACTCGGATCACCTCAGCGTGCTGCCACTGGTGATCGCGGTCGCGCTCATCGCGGGAATCGCGGCGGTTCGACTACTGCCGGCGGGACAGGGCCCGGCCTACGCGCTACTGGCGGTGGGACTGTGGCTGGCCCTGGCCATGGGCGGTGTCCACCCCACCCTGGCAGGCGTCGTCGTAGCGCTGCTCATTCCGGTGTTCACCCCGGAGCGGCAGCGCGTGGAGCAAGCGGTTGACGTGATCCGAGCCTTCCGCCAGTCCCCGAATTCGGAGTACGCCCGCGCGGCGACCCGCAGTCTGCGGGAGTCCATTTCGATCAACGAACGACTACAGACCGGGTTCGGCTCGTACGTGTCCTTTGTCGTGCTGCCGCTGTTCGCCCTCGCCAACGCGGGTGTAAACCTGGACCACGGCACGATGGCCGCGGCCGTACGTTCGCCACTGACCTGGGGGGTGATCGCCGGGCTGGTGGTGGGCAAGTTCGTCGGTATTACGGGAGCGACCGCCCTGGTACGCGGCGCCGGGCTCGGTGTGCTCGCACCGGGTTTGACGTTGCGCCGGGTGGCGGGCGGTGCCGCGCTGTCGGGCATCGGGTTCACCATCTCGCTGTTCATCATCGACCTGGCGATCGTGGATCCCGCGAAGCAGGATCAGGCTCGCGTCGGCGTCCTTGCCGCGTCGGTGCTGGCCCTGTCGCTCGGGTGGGCGATCTTCCGCATCACCGATTGGCTCAGCCCGCCGGTCTCGGTGGGCATGACGCTGATGCGCGAGGTCGACCCGGACCGCGACCACCTGCGCGGCAACCCGAACGCCCCACTGACGCTCGTCGAGTACGGCGACTTCGAATGCCCGTTCTGCAGCCGCGCCACCGGCGCCATCGACGAGGTTCGCGAGTACTTCGGCCCCGACCGATTGCGGTACGTATGGCGGCACCTTCCCCAGGAGCGCAGCCACCCGCATGCGATGGATGCCGCCCGTGCGAGCGAGGCCGCAGCACTGCAGGGTCGCTTCTTCGAGATGGCGACCAGAATGTTCGAGTTCCAGGACCATCTTGAGTGGGAGCACATCTACCGCTACGCCGATGGAATCGGCATCGACCTCGCGAGGTTCGACGAGGATCTGCACTCGCCGAAGGTGCTGCACCGGGTGCTGGACGACGCGCAGGATGCCGAGTTGATGGATCTAGGCTCCACTCCCACGTTCTTCGTCAACGGGCGGCGTCATTCCGGGCCGTGGGACGCCGCCAGTCTGATCCGGGCATTGGAGGCAGGGGATTAGCCTCGGCTCGTACGATGTGCGCAGTTCCGCGCTAGACGATCGAACGGATCAGGTGTGCTGTGGTAGGTAGTCCCGCCCCGAGCGGAGAACGGCGGATGCGGACGGCATTACGTGTTCCGGCGTGGATCGGCGCGTATCTAGCCGTCGTCGTCGTTCCCTTGATCTTCGCCGTCATCGGAGTGGTCGACGACGATCGGGGGTTCTGGCGCGAGTTCACCGTTGCGCTCGGATTCGTCGGGTTGTCGATGATGGGTCTCCAGTTCGTCCTGGTTGCCCGGGTCAAGACGGTTGCCGCCCCGTTCGGCGAAGACGCGCTCGTGCACTTCCACCGCTATATGGGTTATGCCGGAACATGTTTCATCCTCGCCCATCCAATCCTGTTGATAGTGCTCGTGGATCCGAGCTACATCGAGCGGGTGAATCCCTTCACGGCACCCTGGGCCGGTCGGTTCGGAACCCTGGCGATCGTCTGCCTGGTAGCAGTGATCGTGACATCGGTGTGGCGCGCGGCGCTTCGCATGTCGTACGAGGTCTGGCAGGCAGTGCATCTGGTGCTGTCCACCGTTGCGATCACCGCGGCGCTGGTGCACGTCGAACTGATCGGACACTACGTGAACGCGCCGTGGAAGCGTGCGCTCTGGGTGGTGATGACGTTGGGCTTCCTCCTGATGTTCCTGTGGGTCCGCATCGTCAGGCCGCTGCTGCGAACGCGACGTCCGTGGGAAGTCGTATCGGTGGTGTCCGATGCCGGCGGCGTCAACACGGTCTCCCTGCGTCCCGTCGGACACGCCGGATTCACCTTTGCCCCCGGACAGTTCGGCTGGCTGTCGATAAATCGTTCTCCGTTCGCGCTTACACAACATCCATTCTCGTTCTCCTCCAACGGAGATGATCCGGCGACTCTGCAAATGAGCATCAAGGAGCTCGGCGACTTCACCAGGACCATCGGGTCGATCACGCCGAGGACCCGCGCCTACGTAGACGGCCCGCACGGCGTGTTCTCGCCCGACCGGTATAACGGGCCAGGGTTCGTCTTCCTGGGCGGCGGAGTCGGGATCGGACCG
This sequence comes from Mycolicibacterium hodleri, assembly GCF_006439015.1. Lineage (GTDB taxonomy): Bacteria > Actinomycetota > Actinomycetes > Mycobacteriales > Mycobacteriaceae > Mycobacterium > Mycobacterium hodleri_A. Next base: position 72,499 of record NZ_RCZG01000014.1, read on the forward strand.
CTGATGAGCATGTTGCGGACCTTCGCGACCCGCGGTGAACGCAGGCCGTGCTACCTGTTCTTCGGCGTGCCCAGAATCGAGGATGCGACGTTCCGGGACGAGATCGACTCCTTGACAAGGCAGTTGGCCCTTACGGTGGTCTACGTCGTGTCCAACCCGTCGCCGGACTGGACGGGCGAGCACGGCTTCATCACCGTCGACACGCTGCGAAGGCACCTACCGGCTGCATACGGGACTCTGCAGTACTTCATCTGTGGGCCGAACGCGATGCAGGACGCGATGGAGCTCGCCCTCGGCGCAATGGGATTGGCCGGCGACCGTGTCCACACCGAGCGTTTCAACTTCGTCTGACGGACAGGAACCCAGTGCGACACCTATACACCCAGCGGGCGGCTATCGCGGTCGCGGCACTGATTCTGCTGTGCTGCATCATCTTTGCGCTCGTGCTGCATTGAGAGCTCTGCCGGACGACGATCACGCGTCACCGCCTGTTGTTGAAGATGCCCCCGATGTTCCAGGTGACTCCGCCGTTGCACATGTATTCCATGCCGACACCGAATCCGCAGGAGTTGACGGGGCCGACCACCGGCGGAGAGGTATTGATCGAGGTGCTGCCGCCCGGCCGCGAGCAGATGGTCGTGTTGGCCGACGTGTTCGTGCACGTGCGGTCATCGGCGCCAGCCGTTGGCGCGACCGCGATCCCGAGTGCGACGAATGACATCGCGAGTGGCGTGAGGAGGTACGGCCGTCTCGTTCCCATGGTTTTTCTCACGCCTCGTCGTCGCTGGAACCGCCGCAGCGCGTCCTCATGTCAACCAGCGGCTGCCGGATCGCCGCGAGCTCGGCTTGGACTTGCGGATTGGCCGCTGTGTAGTCGGCAATCCGCGCGCGCACGGTGTCTGGCGGCAATCCCTCGAGATCGGTGAAGAACGCATTCACATCCGGGTGGGTGAACAGGTACACCGAATTGGCTGCCGACACCCCAGTTGTGACCTGGGCGAGGTCGGCGGCGGTGCAGTTGGGCGGAAGGGGGTCCGCGGACGCCGACGGTGCCGCGGCGAACACCGTCGCGGCGGCGACTGCGCCTGCACCGATCGTGCCGAGAGCCGCGCGTGCCCTGACGTGAAGTGCCATCGCCATGGTTGTTCTCCTCGGTGAACGGTGAAAGTCAATGCGCTTCGTGATCTTGAACTATGGCATTGATTGACGCTACCGTCAGGCGCCAGAGTTTCTGCAGGCCACCCCGCGAACGGCCGGCCCCTGGCCCCCTTACCCGGATGTTGAGCGAGGTTTACCGGTGAAACGACGCGTATTCATTGCGAGCGGCGTAACTGCGGTCGCATCGGTTTCGGCCATGGCGGGGTGCTCATCCGCGTCGCCGCCGAGCAATCAGCCCCCGAGTGATCAGCCAGTGCCCCCTGGTGATCTGGACGGCGCGGTGGCAAAGCTGCGTGCCCAATACGTCGCCCAGTTCGACGCCGAGTACGTCGACAACGTCGTCCTTCCCAGTTTTCTGAACAGCATCTTCGACGGGGAGCGCCCGGTATTGCCGATGATCGACGTGGCGCTGAGCAAGGAAAACGCGCTGCCCTACGACATGTGGGGTCTGTTGAGTTTGAGCTGGAAGCCTGCCCCCGAAGACGGTGTCACGGTCTTTCTCCAGGGACTGGAGAAACGCGGCCCCGACAACCGCCGCAAGCGGATCTACATGTCGGCTGTGACACCTGATCTATACCAAGACAAATATCAGGCCAAGATCGTCGGCTTCTTCGACCAACTGTTCAATGCCCAGAACGCCGAAAAGCCGCTGATGCGGATATATTTGGACACTTTCTGGGATCTGTACTGGGATCTGCACCTCGGTGTCAAGGGAGGAGGCATCCCCCCGGAGGTTCGGCAGATCGGCGAGAACTTCAACACTGTGCTGGCCTATCGCGACCCTACCCAAAAGATCGTCTACGACAACTACATGGCCGTCCGGAAGAATCTCGACTTCCTGAAGTCCTGGATCGACGATCGGCTGAAGGACATCCAATCGGGCAAGACCCCCGAACCGGAGAAGACGTTCGCATGGTACTGGCTCAAGAACGGCGAGGAAGGCGAGTACTTTGACCACAAGGACGTCGTCTTCGAGTGCTTCCACAACTTCGTGGCCTTCAGCCAGTGGGGCAACACCCTGTACAACATCATGGCCAAGCTGGGCCGAGACGCTGGGGACGCGCAGACCAAGGACTGGTTCACCAAGACCATGGCCGCCGAATACGACAAACCAGATGGCTCGGCATTTCCCCCGCTCGAGCGCTTTGTGATGGAACTCTTCCGCACCATCTCGCCGAACGCGGGAAGCATCTCCGCGATGACGGAAACCCGGCCTCCGGCCTTCGAGCGGCACGGCTTCATCGTGAGCCCCCACACCTCGACCAGCCACGACCCCGTCCAATGGTCGAACCCAGACGACTTCGACCCGACCCGGTACATACAGGCGCCCACCAGCCAGGACATCGACGAAGCACGCATCCGCCAAATGGGTCTGGCGAATTGCCCGTTCGACCAGACGTCGTTCGACGTCAAGGACGGCCGCAAGGCTGCACTGCACAACAGCGGCTTTGGCACCGTGTTCGCCGTCGCCGACGATCGTCCGCTTCCCGTGTGCGACTACGCCGGCTTCGCGCCCTTTGGGTTCGGCTACCGGCGCTGCCCCGGCGAGCAGCTCACGGTCATGGCCTTCGAGGATCTGATTCGCAAGGTGTCCAAGGACCGACTCCAATTCGTCAAGGTCGCGGGAGCGAATCCCGAGAAAGTACCGCTCGGCCCCAGCACCCCGGAGATGGTGCCGATCGGCCCGACCACCGTCATCACTGACGACATCGGGTTCGTCCGTTCGCCCTAGCCGAGGCCCTCAGTACATGCACGTGCACATGCACATCTCAGATCTGGAGCGGGGTATCCGCGTATCACTTTGACGGCGCTGCTTGAATGCCAAGGATGACCACAGATGAACGCGCCCACATCGACTTTCCCAGCACCATCGGCGTCTGGTGGGCCAGCGACACCTGGGCGATGCCCGCCGCGCAGGAGGTGGCCCGCGAGATCGAGGCCCTCGGCTATGGATCGCTGTTCATCCCGGAGATCACGGGCAAGGAGTGCCTGACGCAGTCAGCCGCATTCCTCTCCGCCACCGAGCGATTGGTGGTGGGCACCGGCATCGCCAACATTCATGCCAGAGCGGCCTCGGCCGCGGAGTCGGGTGGCCGGACGCTCACCGCCCTGTTCCCGGGGCGGTTCGTCCTCGGGCTGGGCGTGAGCCACGCGCCGCTCGTGGAGCACGGCTTCGGTGGGGTCTACGACAAGCCGCTGTCGACCATGCGCACCTACCTGGAGAAGATGGCGTCGGTCCCCGAAGCGATCGAGCCGGGCACCGGCCGGCCCATCCGTCTGCTCGCGGCGCTCGGTCCGAAGATGATCGAACTGTCGGGCACGCACGCCGACGGCGCGCACCCGTACCTGGTGATGCCCGAGCAGTCGCGCAAGACCCGCGAGATCCTCGGACCGGACAAGTGGATCGTGTCCGAGCAGGCCGTCGTCGTGGGCGGGGAGGCCGAGGAGCAGCTGGCCTATGCCCACGGACATCTGAACGTCTACTCCGGCCTGCCCAATTACCGGAATTCCTGGCTGCGGCAGGGCTTCGAGGAATCTGACCTGGTGCGCGGCGGCTCGGACCGGTTGGCACGTGGACTCGTCGGGATGGGATCGGTGGACGACGCGGCGGCGACTGTGCGCGCCCACCTCGACGCAGGCGCCGACCACGTCGTGGTCCAGGTACTCGGCGCCGATCCGACGGCTGACCCGCGCCCGTCGCTGCGCACGCTGGCCACGGCGCTGGGACTCGGCTAGGACGGCTCCGTGGCCGCTTCCTCCCCCGCGCGCTTGGCGGCCTTCCGGCGCTTGAGCCACTCGATGAAGATCGGGGTGACCGAGGCGAGGGCAATGAGGATGAAGATCGGTTCGAGCAATTTCTGGATGATCGCGAACTGCCCGAGGCCGTAGCCCAGCAAGATGAGGCCAACGCCCCAGATGACGGCGCCGATCACGTTGTAGAGCGTGAACACCCCGTAGCGCATCTTCGCCGCACCTGCAGTAAGCGGTGCGAGGGTCCGCACGATCGGCACGAACCGGGCGAGCACGATGGCGAACGGGCCGCGCTGCTCGAAGAACGCGTGCGCCTCGTCGAGGTAGCGCTGCTTGAGGATGCGGGCGTTCGGCGTGAACATCGAGGTGCCGATGGTGCGGCCGATGAAATATCCGACCTGCCCGCCGAGGATCGCGGCGATGGGAACGAAGACGAGCAGTTTCCAGAGGGCGAAGTCGCTCTGGTTGACGTTGTGCGCAGTCTCGGTGCCCGCCGCCAACATGCCCGCGACGAACAGCAGCGTGTCACCGGGGAGTACCGGGAAGAGCACGCCGGATTCGACGAAGATGACGACCAGTAGTCCCACCAGAGCCCACGCGCCGAAGTAACCGATGAGCGTCACCGGATCTAGGAAGTCCGGCATCAGTGCCAGGGTGGTTGTGGTCATGGCTCACAAAGATACCGGTGCTTACCTGACGTTCCACTGAGACGATCGCCGTGTCAGTCGTGAACGACCGTGGTCGCAGAGATAGGGAAACACCCGATTCATCGCCATCGGCCACGAAATACCGTCGAGTGATGTCGCAACCACAACACCCGCCACGCCGCGTGATCGTCCGCGCTCACGTCTCCGTTCTCGTGTGCACCGCGACGTTCGCGGCCGTCGTCGGCTGTGGATCTTCGGATTCGAGCGGCGGCCCCGGCATCGAGGCAAGCACCTCATCGCAGTCGGGACCGCCGTAGCAATAGTCATCGACGCCGACTACCTGTGCGCGCGGGGTGGATCCGTTGCCTCAGCCGCCCAGGCTAGGCCGGCCCGCCGGCAGGTCCTGGCCACGAGCTCGGCGGAGTCGGCAGTGAATACGCCGAAGCACACCTCGTCGGCGGGGACCGCGAGGACCTCGAGCAATCGCACGGTCGACGTCGCCGTCGACAACGCCGCCGCACAGTCGTCGAGCGTGGCTACGGTGTCCTCGATCGGCGCCTCGGCCAGCCGTGGGCGGTACCACTCGACGAGATAGCACGGAACCGGTGTGGCGGGGTGCCTCATCGACTCGACGCTAGTCGCGCACCGAGGCGAAGAAATCGGGTGTTTCCCTATGGCCGAGATGGTTTGAGGAGCTACTGCGCGCCGAAGGTGCGGGACTAAGCTCCAGGGATGCCCACACACAAGGCGGCGCAGGTGGCGTCCGCGAATCAGCCGCTCACCCTGGTCGACGTCGAGACCACCTCACCGCCGCGTGATCACGTCCGGCTCGCCGTCGCCGCGTGTGGGGTATGCGGAACTGATCACGCCTTCGTCAGCGGCGGGTTTCCCGGCCTGTCGTGGCCCCTCACCCCGGGCCACGAGATCGCGGGCACCGTCGCCGAAGTTGGCGACGGCGTCGAGGACTTCGCCGTGGGTGACCGGGTGGCGGTGGGATGGTTCGGCGGCAACTGCAACCGATGCGCACCCTGCCGCAAGGGCTACTTCATGCAGTGCGAGCGCCTCCAGGTGCCGAGCTGGCACTACCCCGGCGGATATGCCGAGTCCGTGACGGCCCCCGCGACGGCCCTGGCCCGCATCCCCGATGCCTTGTCGTTCGTGGAGGCCGCGCCGTTGGGCTGCGCGGGGGTGACGACGTTCAACGCGTTGCGGCGGACCAGGGCGGTGGCCGGCGACCTGGTCGCCGTACTCGGCATCGGAGGCCTCGGCCATCTTGGCGTGCAGTGGGCCAGGGCGATGGGATTCGAGACCGTCGCGATCGCGCGCGGTTCCGCGAAGGCCGACGGCGCCCGTGAACTGGGCGCCCATCACTACATCGACTCGAATGAAACCGACGTCGGGGTGGCGCTGCAGGATCTCGGCGGCGCAAAGGTGGTGCTTGCGACGGCGGCGAACGCGGCGGCGATGGCGGCGACCGTGAGTGGGCTCGGACCGGAGGGTGAGCTCGTCGTCGTCGGTGTCACCCCCGATAACCTCCCGATCAGTCCGCTCGATCTGATCAATGCCGGGCTGTCGGTGACGGGTCATCCGTCTGGCACGGCCCGCGACGTCGAGGAGACCATGCACTTCGCGGTCCAGACGGGTGTTCGTGCCGTGGTCGAGGAACGGCCTCTGGAGAAGGCCGCCGAGGCGTACGAAGCGATGGATACGGGGAAGGCGCGCTACCGGATGGTCCTGACGGTCTAGCTCGTGTGCCGCCCGAGCTGGGCGCAGGACTTGACGTCGAGCTTGCGATAGATGCGGCGGCAAACGCCACGACGTGCTGGCTGGAGACGTCGAGCCACTGCAGGTCGTCGATCGCCAGAAGGACCGGGCCTCGAGTCGAGAGGATCTCGACGACCGACAGGAATCCCGCGGACATTGAACACTGGTCGGTACCTGGTGAAAGAGGGAGGTATGAGCGCCGGTGGCCTCGTGCCCGCGGGTACCTTGCCCAATCAGGTCAGCCCGGGAAACTCAACCCCCGGGGCACGTGTCGACGTTTCTTGAGATACTGCCAGGGAAGTCGAGCCGGAACACCGAGAGGAACTCCCATGCCCATCGCTACGCCCGAGGTCTACGCCGAGATGCTGGGCCGTGCCAAGGAGCACTCCTTCGCGTTCCCGGCCATCAACTGCGTCGGTTCGGAGTCGGTGAACGCCGCGATCAAGGGCTTCGCCGACGCGGGCAGTGACGGGATCATCCAATTCTCCACTGGCGGAGCCGAGTTTGCGTCAGGCCTGGGAATCAAGGAAATGGTCACCGGCGCCGTCGCGCTTGCCGAGTTCGCACACATCATTGCGGCCAAGTACGACGTCACCGTCGCTCTGCACACCGACCACTGCCCCAAGGACAAGCTGGATACCTACGTCCGGCCACTGCTGGCCATCTCGGCCGAGCGCGTGGCCAAGGGGCAGAACCCGCTGTTCCAGTCGCACATGTGGGACGGCTCTGCGGTGCCGATCGACGAGAACCTCGAGATCGGCAAGGAACTGCTGAAGCTCGCGGCCGAGGCCAAGATCATCCTCGAGGTGGAGATCGGCGTCGTCGGCGGCGAGGAGGACGGGGTCGAGGCCGAGATCAACGACAAGCTCTACACGACCGCCGAGGACTTCGAGAAGACCATCGAAGCACTCGGGGCCGGCGAGCACGGCAAGTACCTGCTCGCCGCGACGTTCGGCAACGTGCACGGGGTCTACAAGCCGGGCAACGTCAAGCTCAAGCCGGAAGTCCTCAAGGAGGGCCAAGAAGTCGCCACCGCCAAGCTCGGATTGGCCGCGGGCAGCAAGCCCTTCGACTTCGTGTTCCATGGCGGCTCCGGCTCGTTGAAGTCAGAGATCGAGGACTCGCTCAACTACGGCGTGGTGAAGATGAACGTCGACACCGACACGCAGTACGCCTTCACCCGTCCGCTGGCCGGGCACATGTTCGCCAACTACGACGGTGTGCTGAAGATCGACGGCGAGGTGGGCAACAAGAAGGCCTACGACCCGCGCAGCTATCTGAAGAAGGCGGAGGCGTCGATGACCGAGCGCGTCATCGAGGCCTGCAACGACCTGCACAGCAGCGGCCGCTCGGTATCCGCCGGCTAGACGATTCGTGGAGTTTTATCGGCGGCCAGCGCCGGTGAAACTCCACAAATCGCGGGTCACTGAGGCGCTTGGCAGATCTTCCATTGGTCGTCTCGGAACTCCAGATCGAAGCTCCGAGACGAGCGCGTGGACGGGTCGAAGGCCATGAACGTCGTGACGTTGGCCTCGGCGTGCCCCTCGTGGACGACCACCTGGTCGATGCTGGCGATGATCGGGTACTGCCTGGCCGCGGCGACGCGGGAGTGGATGTCGTTCCACTGCTTGTCGTCGTACTTGACGTAGGTGTCGGCCGTCTCGCCGCACGTGATGGTGCGCAGCGTCGAGAGGTCGCCGTTCTGGATGGCCGTGTCGAAGTTCTGGATCGTCGTGCGCACCATCTCCTGCTGCGATACCGCGGGCGGATCGTCGCGGCTCAGCAGTACGGTGCCGAGGATGGCGATGGCGGCCAGTGCCGCGATGACGAGCACCAGCGCGATCACCCAGCCCCAACTACGTCGACGCCTCGGCGGCTTGGGATTGTCGTCCCTGCCCGGGATCAGTTGGGGCGCAACGGGTCCACCCTGGGTTACGGCAAAGATCTCGGTGGCCGGTTCCGACGCCGTCTTGATGATCTGGGTCCGGCCTGCATCCATCCCCGATGGTGCGGTGAATCTGCGTTCGGTCTGCTCGACGTCCGCGGCCCCCGACAGCGCGGCCGGGTCGATCACCTCGGTCTCGGGTGCGGATCCGTCGTCCGTGACCGGCTCGTTCTCTCCCGGCCCCGATGGGTTCGACATTCGTGCCTCAGTCCTCCCTAGTGACTACCGCAGAGCTTATCCACCCGTGCCCGTCGAAGCCTGACGACATCGCCGTGGGATCCGCACGGCACAATAAGCGCATGACTCACATGGGCGATCTGCTGGGGCCTGATCCGGTCCGGCTTCCTGGCGACACCGAGGCCGAGGCGGAACTGTCCGCGGGAGAGAAGCCGGCCATCGTCGCCGCCGCACATCCGTCCGCGTCCGTGGCGTGGGCGACGTTGGCGGAGGAGGCCCTCGACGACGACAAGGCGGTCACGGCGTATGCGTATGCGCGGACCGGATACCACCGCGGCCTCGATCAACTTCGCCGCAGCGGGTGGAAGGGTTACGGTCCGGTGCCGTACGCACACGAGCCCAACCGCGGCTTCCTTCGCTGCGTGGCGGCGTTAGCCCACGCGGCGGATGCCATCGGCGAGACGGACGAATACCAGCGATGCCTGGACCTCCTCGACGACTGTGATCCCACGGCGCGCGGCGAACTCGGCCACGCTTAGCGGAGGTTCCGCGCAAGTGCGTCGCGCAGCGCTGTGAGGTCGCCGGCGAGGAAACCGGGCGCACCGTCACCCACGGGTAACTCGGCGTTGGCGCGCAACGCGAAGGCGAGTTCGCGCAACTGCGCCAGGACCGCGTTCGCTTCGTCGGCACCGAGCAACGGACCCGCCGCGCGGCCGTCCATCTCCCAGCAGGCAGCGATGGTGCCGTAGGCAAGGCCCTCCGCCGCAATGGCGGCAGGTCCAAGTCGCCTGCCCGTGGCGCGCAGTCGGGTCGAACCCGCCGCCGCGGCGTCGGCGGCATCGCGCAGGTCGATGACGGCCAACTGCAGATCTCGACGCGAGGTGCGGGCCGCCAGCGTCGCGGTGTCCTTGGCGAGGTGCGGCACCGCGCTCGCCGCGGCATCCAAGCATTCGGCGATCGCGTCGACGAGTCGGGTGGATTCCTGGAAGCGGCTAAGCCCGAGGAACACTGCGACGCCGGCGGCGCAACCGACCACCGTGTCGCTACCTCGGGCTAACAGCAGATCCCCGATGTCGACCTGACGGGTGCCGGTCGCGATGGTCAGAGCGGCGGCGGTGATGAACACCGAGGCCAGCCCGTAGTGGCGCACCACGAGCAGTTCGATCACGACTTGCAGCACCGCCAAGATCAGAGCCAGCCACCACCCCTGGGGATGCAGCAGGAGAATGCCCGCGGCGAGGATCAACCCAACCCAGGTACCCACCAGCCGGTCAGCACCCCGTTGCAGCGTCCGGCTGCGATCGGCGCCCTGATGGAGCACCAGCACCGCGGCCGCGATCGCCCAGTACGCATGACCGATCCCCAGTAGCGTCGCGGCGGTGCCCGCCAGCGGTGCGGCGATCGCGACTCGCACCATGACGTGCCGTACGTGTGAACCGGGCCGTAGCGCTCGCCGCAGCAGCGTGCCCGTCGGGGGACGACCGAGCGGCACCCGATCGGTGTGGCGGGTCGACACCGTCTCGGGGGCGACCTCGAGCTCCGCGAGGCGGCGTGCGGTAGCGGCGGCGTCAAGGGGCGGGCCGTCTCCGACCGCGGTCGCTGACAACGAGTCGGCGAACAGCACGTGCAGCGAGTGGGTGGCCGCCCGTAGTCGCTGAAGCGTGTCGTCGGAGCGCTCGGTCGGCTGATAGCTGATGAGCGCGTTCCACGCCCCGTGCATTGCGGTCGCAGCGCGATGCCGGGCTGCCGCCTCGGCGGGCGATCCGACCGCCTCGACGTAGGCGGCCACGGCCGAGCCCGCCGCGGCAACGGCGGCACGCTCCGGGCGCCGCCTGCCCCGGACGACGCCTGCCATCTGGACCAGCCAGGCCACGGCGCCGCCGGACAACACCAGGACGCCCAGCTGCCACGGTGCCAGCCGAGCTGCCGAGACGCCCACACCTGCCGCGCAGGCCAGTGCGAACACGTACGCACCCGGCGGTCCGACCGCGAGCGCGTTGCACAGCCATACCGCGGCGACTGCCACCAGTGACACGACCCCAATGCCGAGCCATGGCAGTCGGGCCGCCCAGGAGCCCACGGTCACTGCGGCGGCCAGCGTCACCGAGACGACGGCGAGCTGTACGCCGCGATTCAGATATGGCCGGTCGCCGCCGAAGCGTGAGGTGAACGAGCCGAGGGTGGCGATCAGGCCGGCGCCGACATTGCCGGCGGCCGTACCGACGACGACGGGAATCGCGCTGCTCACCGCCGCGCGCACGGCTTGTGGCCATCGCGAGCGACTGTTGGGCGCGGATTTGCTTAGCGCCGGCGCCACCCCGCCCGCACCCATGGCTGCAATTTATGCATCAAGGGGCATACGTCGCAAGGCGTGCCCGAACCGTCGCGCTGTGAATGCCGGAAGCGTCAGCGCCGATGTGCGCACCGCAAAGAGCCAAGAACTCCGTTCGCTCACGTGATCGTTGCCGCGCTGTTGGGTGCCCCCAGCTCTAGATCCACATGCATGTCCGGTACGCCCAACCCGAACTAGAACCAGGCGGACCAGAACCGCGTCAGCTGACTGCCCAACGGCCACAGCCCGCCTGGGACGCCGGACAGATCGACGAACCAGGCGACCAGCGAGAAGAACCACTGGTTGAGCATCGGGGCCATCAGCAGAACGAACAGAATGAGGAAGCCCCACTGCTTGGCGGGCGCCAACTGACGCTGGGTCTCTGGCTTGAGGTGCGGTTCCAGGGCGCCGTAACCGTCGAGGCCGGGGATGGGCAGCAGGTTGAGGAGCACCGCAGTCACCTGCAGGAAGCCAAGGAAGGCCACGCCTGCCCAGAACACCACGTGGTCGGGTGTCCAGAACGCGGCGGTGATCGAGAGCAGCACGATCGCCAGCACCACGTTGGCGAACGGTCCAGCCAGGCTGACGGTCGTCCGCTGCCTCTTGGTCATCGACCAGGTCCGCAGGTAGACCGCGCCGCCCGGCAGGCCGATCCCGCCGAGTGCGATGAACAACACCGGAATACCAAGGGAGAGGAGCGGATTCGAATACTTCAACGGGTTGAGTGTGAGGTAGCCACGGATCTCGACGTCGTGATCGCCGTATCGCCACGCGGTGAAGGCGTGGCCGAACTCGTGCAGGCACAGCGACACCAGCCAGCCGAACACGACGAAGACGAACACCCCGACGTACGACAGTGGCGTGCGGGGCTCACCGGCCAACCAGGCGACACCTCCGCCGACGGCCGTGATCGCCACGATCGCCAGGAAGACCGGGCTTGGGCGCACCGACTGGCGCAGCGGGCGGATGCTCACCCCACGAAAGTACTCGAACGATGCCGGCTGGGATGGTCAGCGCACGGCCAACCAGCCCTGCGTGTGGCGGTAGAACGTGGATCTCCGCGCCGGCCGCGTGGCCGTGACACCGTCGCGAACCACCCGCACGCCGGTCGTGCCCAGCTGTGCGGCGCGGCCGGTGACCCACCGTCGCGGCCCCAGCCGGCCGGTGAGCAGACGGACCCGAAGGCCCGGCATTTCGGCCATCGGCTCGATCCGCACGCCCCTCGCCTCCCCGTCGAAGAGCAGCGTGTCGTCGACGACGGCCTCACCCGCGACGGTGCGCGACTCCTCATCGGGGGGCAGCCAATACGCGGCCCTCACCAGGACGGCGCCGGTCTCGTCGCGAATGAGCGGGACCCGACGTGCGGCAGCGGTGCGCGCCCGCCGTGCCTGCCATTGCCGTCGAACGTGTGCCACCTCGACATCGAGTCGATCGGCGCGTAGCAGCCTGGCCAGCACTACCGCGAGGTCTGCATGCGTGCCAAGCACGATCAGTCGCCGGGGCCCGGCCGCTGCGTCGATGTGGTTCGGTTCGCTGACGTCGACCACGGGTAGTCCCGCCAAGGGGCGGGGCACGCGTCGCTCACCGAAATTCAGCACGACGACATCTTGGGCGGCCAACGCACTCCTCGTGAACGGCGGGGGGTCAGGTCAGATAGGGTGTGTCACCGGCTGCCACAGTATCGAGGCAGATGAAGCGGAGATAACGCCATGCCGGCAATCGTCCTCATCGGCGCCCAATGGGGCGACGAGGGCAAGGGGAAGGCCACCGACCTGCTCGGTGGTCGAGTTCAGTGGGTTGTTCGTTACCAGGGTGGGAACAACGCCGGACACACCGTCGTCCTACCCAACGGCGAGAACTTCGCCCTTCACCTCATCCCCTCGGGGATTCTCACCCCCGGTGTCACCAACGTCATCGGCAACGGCGTCGTCGTCGATCCGGGTGTGCTGCTCACCGAGCTCGAGGGCCTAGAGGATCGCGGTGTCGACACCTCGCGCCTGCTGATCTCGGCAGACGCCCATCTTCTGATGCCGTACCACGTCGCGATCGACAAGGTGACAGAGCGCTACATGGGCAGCAACAAAATCGGCACGACGGGGCGAGGCATCGGGCCGTGCTACCAGGACAAGGTCGCACGGTTAGGTATTCGTGCCGCCGACGTGCTTGACGAGTCCGCGCTGACGCAAAAGATCGAGGCTGCACTGGAATTCAAGAACCAGGTGCTCGTCAAGATCTACAATCGCAAGGCACTGGACGCGAACGAGGTGCTCGACGCCCTTCTGCAGCAGGCGGGCGGCTTCAGACATCGCATCGCCGACGCCCGGCTGCTGCTGAACGAGGCGCTCGAGAACGGTGAGACGGTACTGCTGGAGGGATCGCAGGGCACGCTGCTCGACGTCGATCACGGCACCTATCCCTTCGTGACGTCATCGAACCCGACTGCGGGCGGCGCGGCCGTCGGCTCCGGTATCGGGCCCACCAGAATCACGACGGTGCTCGGCATCCTGAAGGCGTACACCACCCGGGTCGGGTCTGGACCGTTCCCGACCGAACTGTTCGACGAGTTCGGCGCGTACCTGTCCAAGACCGGCGGTGAAGTCGGCGTCACTACCGGGCGGGCCAGGCGCTGCGGTTGGTTCGACGCCGTCATCGCCCGCTACGCCACGCGCGTCAACGGAATCACCGACTACTTTCTGACCAAGCTCGACGTGCTGTCCAGCCTAGAGACCGTGCCGGTGTGCGTCGGCTACACAGTGGACGGCAAGCGTACCAACGAGATGCCGATGACCCAGAGTGACGTCGCCCGTGCCGAACCCATCTACGAAGAACTGCCGGGCTGGTGGGAGGACATCTCCGATGCGCGTGAATTCGATGACCTGCCGGCGAAGGCGCAGGACTACGTGCTGCGGCTGGAAGAGCTTGCCGGAGCGCATGTCTCGTGCATCGGCGTCGGCCCTGGCAGGGAGCAGACCATAGTGCGCCGTGACATCCTGGCTGCCAGGTGAGCGAGCTAACCGACCCCGACTACGACCGCCACGGTGGGTTTCCCCTCTTCGAACCCGCAAGTCCTGGACCGGGATTCGGGCCCTTCCTGTCGTCCATGCGGCGACTGCAGGACCTGGCGGTCTCGGCCGACCCGGGCAGCGAGACGTGGGTCGACGCCGCTACCCGCGCCAAGGAACTGGTCGAGTTGCTCGAACCGTTCGAGGCGGCCGAAGGCGTCGGCCCCGCCAATCGGGTGCCTACCCTTCCCGGATCGGGCAGCCTGCTGATGCCGCCGTACGCCGTCACCAAGTTCGAGGCGGACGGCGTCGAGCTGAGCGTGGAGTTCAGTCGCTTTCACGTCGGCGGCAACTCAGCCGTCCACGGTGGCGTGCTACCCCTGCTCTTCGACTCGATCTTTGGAATGGTGATCCACGCCGCGGGACGCCCCATCAGCCGTACGGGCTTCCTGCACGTCGACTACCGAAGCGTCACGCCGATCGACACCCGGTTGAGTGCGCGGGGCTGGATCCGTGCGGTCGAGGGGCGCAAGGCGTTCGTCAACGCCGAACTTCGACGTCCCGACGAAACGCTGTGCGCCGAGGCCAACGGGTTGATGATCCGATTGCTTCCCGGTCAACCCTGACGGCGGCTCACCCCACTTCGCAGTTTCGCGTGGTTTTTCGGGGCCCTTCTGTCACCATGGCCCCGTGACCGAACCCGCCGCCGACCGACCCCTCCACAAGCTGTCGACTCCGCGCGCAGCTGCGGTGGCCGGAGTGTTGTTCGCAGTGTTGTTCGCCGCCGCGCTAATACTGATTCGCACGTCGATACCCGAGCACGCCGAGGTCGGCACCCAGTGGATCGAGTCCGGGCGCGACAAGATCCGCGTCGCGGCACTTCTGATCCCGTTCGCCGGAATCACGTTCCTCTGGTTCATCGGCGTCGTGCGCGACGGCTTCGGTCACCTGGAGGACAAGTTCTTCGCCTCGGTGTTCATCGGTAGCGGGCTGCTGTTCCTGGCGATGACGTTCGTCGCCAGCGCGGTCGGGGTGGCGCTGTCGTCGAGCCACTCGTTCGCCACCGACGCGACCGCTCATGCCGACGTCGTCGCGTTCGGCCAGGTGCTGATGATGACGTTGACCAAGACCTATGCGTTGCGCATGGCGGCGGTGTTCATGATGTCGCTGGCGACCATCTGGCTGAGGACGTCGCTGATGCCACGCTGGCTGGTACTCACCACATACGCCGTGGCTCTGGCCGTGTTGATCTCCGCCGACGTCAGCATGTGGATCGCGTTGGCCTTCCCGGCCTGGGTGCTGATCGTCAGCCTGTTCGTGCTCAATCGTGCGGGCGTCATCGACCTGCACCCGGGCGACGAGAAACCGAAGCCCTCACGCCAGACGTAGCACCGCCGCTGGGCAGATCTTGACCGCCTCGCGGGCGTGGTCCTCCTCGGCTTCCGGAACGTCCTGGGCCAGCAGCACGACGATGCCGTCGTCGTCCTGATCGAACAACGCGTCGGAGATCATCACGCAGTTTCCCGACGCGATGCACGCGTCGTGATCGGCTTCGAGCCTCATGTTCGCCACCTCCTACCAACTCACCATCAACGACCGTAGTCCGTAGATGAAGTGAAACGAGCGGAACTGGACGTCGTCGAAGTCCTCGGCGAGCGCCAGGTTCGGGAATCGGCGCAGCAGCGCCGGCCACGCGATCCTCATCTCCATCCGCGCGAGTGATGCGCCGAGGCAGTGGTGTACCCCGTGACCGAAGGCGAGGTGGCCGGCCGCGCCCCGATGGATGTCGAGAACATCTGGCGCATCAATGAATTCGGGGTCGCGGTTGCCCGATGGTAGCGAGGCGACGACCAGCTGCCCGGCCGGGATCGGAACGCCCGCAACCTCGACGTCGGCAGTAGTGATCCGGGGGATTGACGTCTGGACGATCGACAGCCACCGCAGCAGTTCCTCGATCGCGGGGCCGATGGCGTCCGGAACGTCTCGCACGGCCGCCAGTTGGTCCGGGTTGCGGAGCAGAGCCAGGGTGCCCAGCCCCAGCATGTTCGAGGTCGTCTCGTGGCCGGCGAGGAGCAGCAGGCCGGCGATGCCTACGAGTTCGTCGTCAGTCAACTCCCCTCCGTGCTCGCGGATCAGCATGCCGAGGATGTCCTCGCCGGGGTGGCTGCGGGCACGAGCGACCAGGGACTGCATGTACGCGCGGCCCTGGCGCTGCATCTCGAAGCGCTCGGGAATCGGCAGCGACAGGTCCAATTGGCGGGCGGAACGGGCTTGGAAGTCCGTCCGGTCCTCGTAGGGCACGCCCAATAGCTCGCAGATGACCAGGGACGGGATGGGCAGCGCGAAGTGCTCGACGAGGTCGGTGGGCGGCCCGGCGGCCTGCATCGCATCGAGGTGCTCGGTGACGATCTCGGTGATGCGTGGTGCCAGCCGACTGATCCGTCGGATGGTGAACTCCGGGGTCAGCATCCGTCGCAGCCTCTGGTGTTCGGGGGGGTCGAGGCCCAGCAGGTTTCCTGCTCGGGCGCTGGCCTGTTCCTCGTTGGGCATGACAGGGGCACCGGGAATCACGAACCCGGGTGGCCGGCCGTTGGAGAAGTGTTCGTGGTCGGAGAGCACTCTCTTGACGTCGTCATACCTGGTCACCAGGTACACCGTCATGCCGAACGCGTTGACGACCGTCTTGACTCCGGCGGCTTGGCGGATCTCACCGAGCTCGGGGATGGGATCGAAGGCGTCGCGGCGCATGTGCACGGGTGGCAGCGAGGGGGCCGAAGCGGTCATGCATTCGACGGTACCGACGTGTTCGGTGACGGAGGCGCCGCAGACCTTCGTGGCGTTCACCGGGCCCCGTCAAGATCATTCGGTCTGGACATGGGACCTAGACTTATCGCGCAATGTCTGGGTGAGGGGCGGCGAATGATGCGCAGTGCGACGGAACACGCGGTCGATCGCCTGGCGCTCGAGCAACTCATCGGCGCCGATATTCGCGAACTGACGTCGGAGTCGGATTCGATCTCACGCGCCTTCGCCGAACAGAACAAGGTGTCGGCCAACGAGTTCCGTGCCCTGCTCTTCGTCATGATCTCCGAGACCAGGGGTGTTCGGATGACCGCGGGTGATCTCCGCAAGCAGATGGGCCTGTCGGGTGCGGCCATCACGTATCTGGTCGAGCGGATGGTCGATGTCGGGCATCTGCGCCGAGAGGCAGATCCCGCAGATCGACGCAAGGTGATCCTCCGCTACGGCGATCGCGGTATGGATCTGGCGCGTGAGTTCTTCACCGGACTGGCTCGACATCACCACGGAGCCATGGCCGACCTGCCGAGTTCAGATCTGGAGGCGGCGCACCGCACGTTCGCGGCGATGGTCGGTGCGATGAGGGAATTCCGCTCCGACATGGCGTCGCCCGCGACGACCCCGTCTGACGTCTAGTCGCGGTCGAGGGTCGCCTCTTCCAGATCGAGGCCCCGTAGAACCGACCTCAGGACCTCGTCGTTGATCCTGCCCTCGTCGCGCTCGCGGATGAACGTCTCCCGTTCCGCCCTGAGCATCTCGAGTCGCAGGCGCCGGAACGCCGCCGCAGGGCCTTCGCCAATCTCGTCGTCGCTGCGGCCCAACTGCTCCCACGCGGAATTGCTGCGGCGGTCGTTCCAGTGCCGAAGAATGGTGGCGGCCCGTTCGGGCACGTCAGAGTCATGACGCTGATCTGCCATGATCACGTCGAGGCGGTCGGCGGCCGCCTGCGCGGCCTTGGTCTGGGCTGCGGCTTCGTCAAGTGCGTCCTGATGGGTGTCGTCACCCTGTACGTCGAGCACCCGGATGATCCAGGGCAGGGTGAGACCGTGCAGCAGCAGCGTTCCGATGACGACGACAAAGGTCAGGAAAACGAGCTGAGGTCTGCCGGGAAAGGGATCACCCGACAGCGTGGTGACGGGTACGGCGAACGCAGCGGCCAGGGACACCACGCCGCGCATTCCCGCCCACGCCACGATGAAGACCTGTGACTTCGTCGGGGCTTCCTCGTTCTCCCGGATGCGTCGTGACACCTTGCGCGGCACGTACGCCATCAGGAACACCCAGACGATCCGGACGCCGATCACCGTCGCCAACACCGCCGCCGACGCGATTGCCAACACTGAGGCGGTGATGCCCTTCAGTTCTGCGACCACGGTCGGCAGCTGTAGTCCGATGAGGAGGAACGCGAACGACTCGAGGACGAACTGAAGCGTCTTCCACACCGCGGTGTCCTGAAGCCGGGTGGCGTAGCTGGCTTGAGTCGAGCGCTGCCCGATGATCAAGGCCGCCACCACGACGGCGATCACGCCGGAGCCGTGCACCTCCTCGGCGAGCAGGTAGATGAAGAACGGTGCCACCAGGCCGAGCGCGCTCTCCACCAGCGAGTCTTCGAGCCACGATCGGACGTAGACGATGAGTGAGCCCATCGCCCAACCGATCACGGTGCCGCCGACTGCGGCGAGGCCAAACGTGAACAGCGGCGTGCCCCACGTCGCGGCCGTACCGATCGCCGCTGCGAGCGCCACCTTGTAGGCCGTCAGCGCGGTCGCGTCGTTGAGCAGGCTCTCGCCACCCAGCAGTGTCATGATCTGGCGCGGAAGTCCGAGCCTGCGGCCGATCGCCGTCGCGGACACGGCGTCCGGCGGCGCGACGATCGCGCCGAGCGTGAGCGCCGCGGCCACCGTCAACTCCGGCACCGTGTGATAGGCGACGACGCCGACCGCGAACGTGGTGACCAGGGGGAGCCCGACCGCCAACAGGCCGATCCTGCGGGTGTTCCTGCGCAACGCGACGTAGCTGCTCTCGAGTCCGGCCGACCACAGCAGCGGCGGCAGGATGACGAACAACACCAGATCGGGTTCGAGTTCGATGCCGGTGACGCCGGGGATGAGACCTGCCAGGAGCCCCGCCACGACGAGTGTCAACGGGCCGGACACGTCGTATCGGCGCGCGATCCCGGCGAGCAGCACCGACACCACGAGGACCGCAAGCAATGAGGCACCACCCACGCTGCCAACCCCTTCCGTGCAGGACCGCCCTATTGTTGACGGTATGCGGAGGAGAACGCGACAGCGCGACCTGAATTCCCCGCCGTCGCCTCGTACGTGCGAACACCTGGCCGAGGCCGAAGACGCGGCCGCAGTGGAACCCCTCACCCCGGGCACGTGCCAGGAATGCGATGAACTCGGTGAGAGTACCTGGGCTCACTTGCGGATGTGCCTGACGTGCGGGCATGTTGGCTGTTGCGACTCGAGTCCGCACAAGCACGCCAACGGGCACTTTCACGAGACCAACCACCCCGTCATGCGCTCGGTGGAGCCAGGCGAGAACTGGCGGTGGTGCTACGTCGACATCCGACTGGGTTGATCGGTCTGGCAGGGTTACAGGCGATGAGTGAACCTAGCGAGCGAGGCTCGGCCGAGCGAGCATCCAGTAGCGAGCGAGGCTCGGCCGAGCGAGCATCAACCCGAGTGCTTCTGCTCGGTAGCGGTGACACCGGTCCCGAGCTGGCTCTGGCGTTCGAGCGACTCGGTGTCGTGGTGACGCTCGTCGAATATTGCCAGGACGGTGCCGGGGTGCTCGCCCTGCTCGACGAGCATCAGCCCGACTACGTGATCGCCGTATCGGCGGACGTCCCGCCCGCGGTGCTGGTCGCCGCGGCGGAGCGGGAATCGGTGGAGGTCTTCCCGACACCGCGCGCCGTCCGACTCGGCGCGGATCGGGAGGGGCTTCGCAAGCTGGCGGGCGATGAGCTGGGCCTGCCGACCGTGCCGTTCTGGTTCGCCTCCTCGGCCGAGGAATTGGCCGCCGTCGCCGGACACGCTGGGTTTCCATTGGTGGTCACTCCGCTGACCGGCACGGTGACCGACGGCCAGTCGGTGTTGACGCGACCCGACGACGTCGAGCCGGCATGGAAGCGCGCCTTCGCCACTGGTCCGGCCTGGTCCAACCGAGTGATGGCGGAAACCGTGGTGGACGTGGACGATCAGGTCACGCTCCTGACCGTGCGCACCACCGAACCGTCGGGACCGGCGGTGCGGTTCTGCGAGCCGATCGGGCATCGGCGGGCAGGAGCTGCACCCCTGGAGACGTGGCAACCGCACCGGCTGTCACTCGCGGCCCTCGACGCCGCGCGGTCCATCGCAGCGCGCATCGTTCATTCGCTGGGTGGCCGCGGGGTGTCCGCCGTCGAATTGCTGGTGCGCGGTGACGAGGTGTACTTCGCAAGCGTCGACGCCCATCCATTCGACGTGGGGCTGGTGACCCTGAGGTCGCAACGGCTCTCCCTCTTCGAACTGCACGCCAGAGCGATCCTGGGGCTGGCCTGCGACACGATCATGATCTCTCCGGCGGCGGCGGAGGTGGGGACGCGTCGGTCAATACCCGCCAGCGCTCTTCGCGAGGCGATGGACGTGCCGGAGAGCGACGTCCGACTGCTCGACACGACGTCCGCGGCCATTGCGACCGCTCCCGACGTCGTCCGGGCCCGCGATCGCGCGCATCGGGTGTCGACCGTGATTCACGGACTCGGATCGTGACGGGGACCAATTCTGGGGACTCGGGGCCCATCCAGCTGCCGGAGCCGGGACCCGATCGTCCGACCATGGCCCCCTTTCTGGGTGCGCTGGCGGTCATCACGATCGTCGTGATTGGAATCGTCCTGTTCAACGTCTACGGGTCGGAGACCACCACCCCGGGAGATCAGGTTGCGCGGGCGGCCGTCGGCCAGAACGACGCGCTTCAACGCCAGGACTACGCGGCCTTCCGCACCTTCACGTGCCGCGTCGATCAGGTCGCGGAAGCGGACTTCCTGGCCAGCCAACGCGTTTCCGTGGCGAAGAGCGGGGAGCGCTACCTCGACGACGTCGCGGACATCCGGGTCGACGGCGACCGCGCCGTGGCGACGGTGACGTACCACTTCGACAAGAGTGCGGAGACGAAGACTCCTGCCGAGCTGAACTTCACCAAGGAGGACGGAGCGTGGAAGGTTTGCCTGAGCTAGGTTTGCTCCAGTTGGCTATGGGACACTCGCGGTCGTGAGCTACGCAGGAGACATCACCCCTGAAGAGGCGTGGAAGCTGTTGGCCGATCGGCCCGACGCGGTTCTGGTCGACGTTCGAACTGCCGCTGAGTGGCGTTTCGTCGGTGCTCCGGAACTTTCGTCGTTGCAGCGGGATGTCGTGTACGTCGAGTGGAGTCGCACCGACGGCTCGCACAATGACGGATTCGTCGACGAATTGTTGAAACAGATCGGGTCCGCGGGTTCCGGAAACGAGCGGCCGGTGGTCTTCCTGTGTCGTTCCGGGAACCGCTCGATCGGGGCGGCCGAGGCCGCCACCGAGGCAGGAATCGCCCCGTCCTACAACATTCTCGACGGCTTCGAGGGCAACCTCGACGACGAGGGACATCGCGGCGGGACGGGCTGGAAGGCCATCGGACTGCCCTGGAAGCAGTCATGAGCGAGCCGGAGCAGTCGGTTCCCTCGGTCCGCATCCCGAAGTCACTGCCCGACGGCGTCAGCCAGGCGACGATCGGGGTGCGCGGTGGGCTGCTGCGGTCCGAGTTCGAGGAGACCTCCGAGGCGCTGTACCTCACGTCCGGCTACGTCTACGAATCCGCGCGTGATGCGGAGAAGGCGTTCACCGGCGAGATCGACCGCTTCGTCTACTCGCGTTACGGCAACCCGACCATCGCGATGTTCGAGGAGCGCCTGCGCCTGATCGAGGACGCCCCGGCGGCCTTCGCGACGGCGACCGGCATGGCCGCGGTGTTCACGTCGCTAGGCGCCCTGCTGGGCGCGGGCGATCGACTGGTGGCGGCGCGCAGTCTGTTCGGCTCGTGCTTCGTGGTGTGTAGCGAGATCCTGCCGCGGTGGGGTGTCGAGGTGGTGTTCGTCGACGGTGAAGACCTCTCGCAGTGGGAGAAGGCGCTGTCGGTGCCGACGCAGGCGGTGTTCTTCGAGACGCCGTCGAACCCGATGCAGTCGCTCGTCGACATCTCCGCGGTGTGCGATCTCGCCCACGCGGCAGGCGCAAAGGTGGTGCTGGACAACGTCTTCGCGACACCGCTTCTGCAGCAGGGACTTCCACTCGGAGCGGACGTCGTCGTGTATTCGGGCACCAAGCACATCGACGGGCAGGGCCGGGTGCTCGGCGGCGCGATCCTTGGGGACAAGGAGTTCATCGACGGGCCCGTACAGAAGCTGATGCGCCACACCGGGCCTGCCATCAGTGCCTTCAATGCCTGGACGATGTTGAAGGGCCTCGAGACGCTTGCGGTTCGGGTGAACTACTCGAACAGCTCGGCGCAGCGGGTCGCGGAGTTCCTGCAGGATCACCCGTCGGTGTCGTGGGTGAAGTACCCGTTCCTGGAGAGCCATCCCCAGTACGACCTGGCGAAGCGGCAGATGCGGGGCGGCGGCACCGTCGTCACGTTCGAGTTGGCCGCCGCCGGCGGAGCTGGCAATTCGGCCGCCGCCGGCGGAGCTGGCAATTCGGCCGCCGCCGGCGGAGCTGGCAATTCAGCCGGAGCCGAGGGCCACGGCAAGCGGCGCGCCTTCGAGGTGCTCGACAAGCTCGGCGTCATCGACATCTCGAACAACCTCGGCGACGCCAAGTCGCTGATCACGCACCCGGCCACGACAACTCACCGTGCCATGGGCCCAGAGGGGCGCGCAGCGATCGGTCTTGGCGACGCGGTGGTGCGGGTGTCCATCGGACTCGAAGGCACCGAGGACCTGATCGCCGATCTGGATCAGGCGCTGAGCTAGTTTCGCGGACGACCTTTTCGAGGAGACGATTGAATGAGCACACTGAGTGACTTCACGGCGAACACCCTTGCCGGTGAAGCTCAGCCGCTGAATGCGTACGACGGGAAGGTGGTCCTCGTCGTCAATACCGCGTCGAAATGTGGATTCACCCCACAGTACGAAGGCCTGGAGAAGCTCTACGAGCAGTACAAGGACGACGGGCTCGTCGTTCTCGGCTTTCCCTGCAACCAATTTGGTGGCCAGGAACCCGGCGGAGCCGACGAGATCGGCACCTTCTGCCAACTCAACTACGGCGTCAGCTTTCCGATGTTCGAGAAGGTCGACGTCAACGGTGACGCGGCTCATCCCCTCTTCGAGTGGCTGCGCGCCGAGAAGTCGGGCGTGCTGGGTAGCAAGATCAAGTGGAACTTCACCAAGTTCCTGATTGGCAGGGACGGTTCGGTGATCAAGCGATACGGCTCCACGACCAAGCCGGAGAAGATCGCAGGCGACGTCGAGAAGGCGATCAAGGCCTGAGGCGTCGATAACATCGGCTGATGTCGAAGGCGAGTGCGGCGAAGAAGTCACGTCGGAAGAGGCGGTTGTCCGCGCGCAACGAGAGCTGGCTGCCCGACGAGGTGCACGCCGAAGTCAAGGGCGTCGCACGAATCGCGAACGAAATCGTCCCGCGCGGTTGGGAGTTCGACCCGGACCTCTCGACCGAGGAGCTCGTCACCTGGTACTACCCCCCGTCGGGGGTCCAGCAAGACCCCGAAGACCCCGAAGACCCCGAAGACCCGGAGGAGCCGGTGACCCGGATCTGGCTCACCGATCCCGGGGAGCCGCACGTGATCCTCGTCGGCTCGACGGAGGACACCCCTGACGTCGCGCTCACGGTCGAGGAGCTGTTCGAACGGCTGGGCGACATCGAGGCGCACCGCCCGGGGGGCTGAGCTTGTCGGTGCTCGTACGTACTCTCATCGCATGTCGGGCCCGGATCGCCTCGTGTACTACTTGCGGGGGACCCCACAGGGTTTCGACGGCGCTCCGGACGCAATCGAGATTCCCCGGTTATACGAGACGGAGTCCGAGGCGCGTGCTGAGCTGAGCGTCGTGATGACGCTGAGCCGGATGGTGCACGGCGACACCATCGCAAATTCGGCGAGCTGGTATCTGCAGACTGCTGACGTGTCGAGTGCTCCAGCGCTCGGCGAGGAAGCGGTGTTCCACGGCTACCTGCTCGGCGAAACCGTGTATCCACTCGCGGGTGGGTGGGACGAGCTGCTCGACGCCTTCGACTGGGAGCCGTTCGTGTGCGAGATCGAACGCGGTCGTGCCCACCGCGCCCGCCTGCCGTGGCGACGAGACATGTTGGGCCAATTCAGTATCGAGACCTGCCGACCGACGTGCGCCATCGATTACTCGTTCTTTCGGTTCACACCAGTCTCGTCCGAACTGTTGGTGCGACCGCTTGACGTCTACGTGACGGAGCCGCTGTTCTGAGCGCGTGCTAGACCTCGCCGGGATTCTCCAGCACGCCTTGCGCGGCTTGGGCGCGGTCTTCGTAGTTCTTGCGTGCAGTCGTGTCGAAGTCGAGGAAGACGTGGTCGTTGCCCATCTGCTTGGACAGCCAACGCCTACCGCGCGGTCCGAGCATCGAGGTGACGGCGCCGACGAAGCGGAGCGGGCCGGGTACCGACACGTGTGTCTTCGGCTTGTCGAGCGACTTGACGATGGCGGCGGCGATGTCCTCGGGTTCGACCGGTTTCTGCGCCCCGGTGTTCTTGGTGCCGGTGATGAGCTCCGTGTTGGTGAAGGTCGGCAGGATGCACGTCACCTCGACGCCCTGGGGTGCGAACTCGTCAGCCATCGCCGTGGACAGGCCGACCACGGCGAACTTGGTTCCTGCGTAGACGACCTGCCCGGGTACGGCGACCATGCCCGCCATCGAGGCGATGTTCACTACGTGCCCGCGACGCCGCCGCACCATTTCGGGCAGCACCAGCTGGCATCCGGTGAGGACGCCGTAGAAGTTGACTTCGATGGAGGAGCGGATCGATTGCTCGGACTGGTCGAGGAATGGACCGACGGGCATCACGCCTGCGTTGTTGATGAGGACGTCGATGTGGCCGGCGCCGTCGGTGCGGGCCTTGTCGAGGAACATCTCGAAAGACTCTCGGTCGGTGACGTCGAGCGGATACCCCGTGACCTGGCCGAACTTGGCAAGTCCGGTGACTGCCGACTCGAGTACCGCCACGTCGCGGTCGCCGATTACCACGCGCGCGCCGCGGTGCAGAAGCGCCTTCGCGGTGGCATGTCCGATACCGCGGGCGGCACCGGTGATCGCGATGGTTCTTCCTCGGATGTTGTCCATGCGGCGAAACTTTACACGTGTCAAGTTTTGGTGTGAAGGCCGAGACGCTGTCAACGAGGCGAGGTGGATACCCGTACGCGGAATGCGCGTCGTCGCGCCGAGGTAGACAGTGCCGAGGTAGACAGTGAGGTGATGTCCATGCCAACCGTCGACGGACTCCGCTTCGTCTCCGTCGGCCAGCATGACGCGCTGGCCGAGCCGCTCCTGGCCGAACTGGCCGTCGAGTACGCCACCCGGTACGGCGGTACGCCCGAACGGGTCGGGACGTGGCTGCGGGGCTACCCGGCCGACGAGTTCGAGGCGCCTGCCGGCGGGATGCTCATCGGACTGTTGGACGATCGTCCTGTCACCGGTGGCGCGTTCCGACGCTACGACGAGCAGACGGCCGAACTCAAGCGCATCTGGACCGACAGTGGGCACCGGCGTCGAGGTCTGGCGCGAGCACTCCTGCTCGCGCTCGAAGCCGAGATCTCCGACCGCGGATACCGGCGGGTGTATCTGACCACGGGCGACCGGCAGCCGGAGGCCGAGGCGCTGTACCTGGCCACCGGGTACAGGAAACTGACCGACCCCCTTCCGTCCGAGGGCGAGGTGTACCCGATGGCGTTCCTGAAGGAGTTGGAGCCGTGAACGTTTCGCTGTCCGTCCCGGACCTGTCGCCCATCAGCGCGGGCGACGGTGCCGTGTCCCGATCCGGACTCCAGCCAGCCATTGACTGCCGCACCGCACCGCAATTCGTCGGCGACCCGGATCAGGTGGCCCACGAGCTGATCGCCGAGCGCTGGGCTTCGTGACGATGAGGGACGGCTACGCTGGCACCGTGCTGTCGGAGTTGACGGTGGGCTGGCTGATACTGGCTGCCGCCCTGGTGACCTTCGCAGGAGGATTGGGGCTGCGCTCACACGTGGGGAGCAGGCCGAACAGGCGAGTCGGCCGCATGGTGCGAAGGTTTCGCGAATCTGCGGTCGGCGGAGTGCTCTACGGTCCGATCGCCTCCGATGCGCGCGACCCCGAGGAGCTCGACCAGACCATCCTGATGCCGACGATCGTCCTCGGTTGCGGGTTCCTGCTGACCGCGATCTTCCTCATCGGCTACGAGATCCTTACGTAGCCGAGGCGCGCTCGACCGCTTCCCGAATAGGGCCGCGCCAGACGGGTCCATGGCCCGGCAGCAGAACGTCGGTCTCCAGCATCCCCAGCGCAGAAAGGCTGCGGACGCAGGCGGCCTGATCGTGGTTGAACAGCCCTGGCAACAGTTGCGGCCCGCGGTGCTTGGATACCGGGTGGCCGGTGACCAGCGCATCACCGCTGACGAGCACGCCGTCGACCAGATATGAGCAGTGCCCGCCGGTGTGCCCTGGTGTGGGTATCGGCACAGGCGTTCCGGGTAGCGCCGCCGCCACCTCGTCGGTGAGGGCGCGGGCGGTCGGAATGCCCTCGCGAGTCAACGCACCGACACGGGCGATGTTCAGCGACCAGGTCAGGTACCGCGGCTGCCACGCCTTGGCCGCCAAGTCGAGCGTCGACACCTGCTCCAGGAACTCGCGATGGGCGTGACCAATCTCAACGGCGTGGCAGAAGACCGGCGTGCCATGCGTTTTCGCGAACCAGATGGCGGAGCCGAAGTGATCCACGTGCGCGTGGGTCAGCAGGAACGCGTGGATGTCGTCGACGTCGAAACCGAGTTGGCGGACTGATCCGAGAACGTCCTCACGGTGACCGGGGAACCCGGCGTCGATGATCACGACGCCGTTGCCGTCGGTGACGAGTGTCCAGTTGACCAACTCGGTTTGCGCGAAGTGGACGGTGTCGGTGATCGCCGTCAACTCGACTGAAGTCCGCACCCGGACAGTCTATGAGTGACGCCGAGGAATACCTCGCCCGCCCGAGGAGTAGAAAAGGAACGTGGCTGAACTCAAGTTGGGATACAAGGCGTCGGCGGAGCAGTTCGCGCCACGGGAGCTCGTGGAGTTGGCCGTGGAGGCCGAGGCGCACGGAATGGACAGCGCGACGGTCAGCGATCATTTTCAACCGTGGCGCCACGAAGGCGGGCACGCGCCCTTCTCGCTGGCCTGGATGACCGCGGTAGGTGAGCGCACCAAACACCTGATGCTCGGCACGTCGGTGCTGACGCCGACGTTTCGGTACAACCCCGCCGTCATCGCCCAGGCCTTCGCCACTATGGGCTGTCTGTATCCCGATCGGATCTTCCTCGGCGTCGGAACAGGTGAGTCGCTGAACGAGATCGCGACCGGTTTCACCGGCGAGTGGCCCGAGTTCAAGGAGCGCTACGCCCGGCTGCGAGAGTCGGTCCGGCTGATGCGTGAGCTGTGGCTGGGTGACCGCGTCGACTTCGAGGGCGATTACTACCACACCAAGGGAGCGTCGATCTACGACGTGCCCGACGGCGGGATCCCGATCTACATCGCGGCGGGCGGGCCTCAGGTCGCCAAGTACGCCGGCCGTGCCGGCGACGGTTTCATCTGCACCTCGGGCAAGGGTGAGGAGCTGTACAAGGAGAAGCTCATCCCCGCCATGAGGGAGGGTGCAGAGGCCGCAGGCAAGAATCCTGACGACGTGGACCGGATGATCGAGATCAAGATCTCCTATGACACCGATCCCGAAGCGGCGCTGGAGAACACCCGCTTCTGGGCGCCGCTGTCGCTGACCGCCGAGCAGAAGACAAGCATTCACGATCCGCTGGAGATGGAGAAGGCCGCCGACGAGCTGCCCATCGAACAGGTCGCCAAGCGTTGGATCGTGGCCTCGGATCCCGACGAGGCCGTCGCCAAGGTGAAGGACTACGTCGACTGGGGCCTCAACCACCTGGTGTTCCACGCACCCGGCCACGACCAGCGCCGCTTCCTCGAACTGTTCAAGTCGGATCTGGAGCCGCGCCTGCGCAAGCTCGGGTGATTTGGCAGGCTGGCACCCGTGTCCACCCCGAGCGCATCTGCCATATACGTCGCGTCGCCGGAAGGCGACACCGGAAAGTCCACCATTGCGCTGGGGGTACTGCACCGGCTGGCGGCAACGGTCGCGAAGGTCGGAGTGTTTCGGCCGATCACGAGAATGGGCGAACAGCGGGACTACATCCTCGATCTGCTGCTGGCGCACACCACCGCCGGGCTGGCCTACGAGGAGTGCGTCGGCGTCGGGTACCAGCAATTGCACGACGATCCGGATTCGGCGCTCGCCGAGATCGTCGACCGCTATCACCATGTCGCAGAACGCTGTGACGCCGTCCTGATCGTCGGCAGCGACTACACCGACGTCGCGTCGCCCAGTGAGTTGAGCGTCAACGCCCGCATTGCCGTCAATCTCGGTGCCCCCATCGTGCTCGCCGTGCGGGCCGCCGACCGCACCCCGGACGACGTCGCCCACGTCGTCGAGTTGTGCCTGGCCGAGATCGCAGGCCAGCACGCCCATACTGCCGCGGTCGTCGCCAACCGCTGCGACCCGGCGGAGCTGACCGCGATCGCTCAGGCACTCGAGCGCGTCGCCCCCAAGAGCTACGTGTTGCCAGAGGAACCACTGCTCGTTGCACCCTCGGTGGCCGAGCTGAGGGACGCGGTGCACGGGGCGGTGGTGAGCGGTGATGAGGGCCTGCTCAACCGCGAGGCGCTGGGAGTGCTCGTCGCGGGTATGACGGCCGAGCACGTCCTCGAGCGGCTGCGAGAAGGCATGGCGGTCATCACGCCGGGTGACCGCTCCGACGTCGTGCTGGCCGTCACTAGCGCCCATGCGGCAGAGGGGTTTCCGTCGCTCTCGTGCATGATCCTCAACGGTGGACTACCGCTGCACCCGTCGATCGCTGGCCTGGTGTCGGGGCTCGGGTTGCGGCTTCCTGTCGTCACCACCGATCTCGGAACGTATGACGCGACGCGAGCGGTGTCGTCGGCACGGGGACGCGTGACGGCCGAATCCCATCGCAAGATCGATGTGGCCCTCACGCTCATGGACACTTACGTCGATACCGCCGATCTCCTTGCGCAGCTGTTTATTTCGATCCCGTCCGTCGTGACCCCGCAGATGTTCACCTACCAGTTGCAGGAGCGGGCCCGCTCGGACCGCAAACACATCGTTCTGCCGGAGGGTGACGACGACCGCATCCTCAGGGCGGCGGGTCGGCTGCTCCAACGCTCGGTGGCCGACCTCACCATCCTCGGGGAGGAGTCCGTCGTGCGTGCTCGCGCGGCCGAACTCGGTGTCGACCTCTCGGCGGCCACGGTGCTAGACCCACAGACGAGCGAGCTGTGCGACCAGTTCGCCGAGCAGTACGCGGAACTGCGCAAGCGCAAGGGCGTGACGGTGGAGCAGGCCCGTGAGACGATTCACGACGTCTCCTACTTCGGAACCATGCTGGTGCACAACGACATGGTCGACGGAATGGTGTCCGGCGCCCGACACACCACCGCCCACACGGTTCGGCCCGCCTTCGAGATCATCAAGACGCAGCCTGAAGTCTCTACGGTGTCGAGCATCTTCCTGATGTGCCTGGCCGATGAGGTGCTTGCCTACGGAGACTGCGCCATCGTCCCGGATCCGACCGCCGAGCAACTCGCCGACATTGCGATCTCGTCGGCTCGGACCGCCGCCCAGTTCGGCATCGTTCCAAGGGTGGCACTCCTGTCCTACTCAACCGGTACGTCCGGCACCGGCGCTGACGTCGACAAGGTAAGGACGGCAACCGAATTGGTACGCTCGCGCGAGCCGGACCTGCTGGTCGAGGGACCCATCCAATACGACGCCGCTGTGGAACCTTCGGTCGCCGCGACCAAGATGCCCGACTCGAAGGTCGCTGGCCGCGCCACCGTGTTGATCTTCCCTGACCTCAACACCGGTAACAACACGTACAAGGCGGTGCAGCGCAGTGCCGGTGCGATCGCCATCGGGCCGGTACTGCAGGGGCTCAATAAGCCGGTCAACGATCTGTCGCGAGGAGCGCTCGTCGAGGACATCGTCAACACCGTTGCCATCACCGCAATCCAGGCGCAGGGGAAATGATCAGCACTCGCACTGTTCTGGTGCTCAACTGCGGTTCATCTTCGCTGAAATACTCGGTAGTGGAGCCGGATTCGGGAAGCCACCTCGCCGACGGCATCATCGAGCGCATTGGTGCCGGACCGATTGCCGACCACGAAGCCGCGCTGCGGGCCGCCTTTGGCGAGCTCGCCGACGCGGGCCTGGACCTCGACTCACTCGGGCTGGTCGCGGTGGGGCACCGCGTCGTCCACGGTGGCCCCGACCTGTACCGGCCGACCATCGTCGACGATGCACTCATCGCCACGCTGGAAGCGCTCTCGCCGCTGGCGCCGCTGCACAACCCGCCGGCGATCATAGGCATCGAGGTCGCCCGCAAGGTGCTGCCCGATCTGCCTCACGTCGTGGTGTTCGACACGGCGTACTTCCACGACCTGCCGCCCGCCGCCGCGCAGTACGCGATTCCTCGGGAGGTGTCCGCGCAGTGGAACATTCGACGCTATGGCTTCCACGGCACGTCGCATAGGTACGTCAGCGAGCAGGCCGCAGAGTTCCTGCAGGCGCCGTTGGAATCGCTCAATCAGATCGTGCTGCACCTCGGCAACGGCGCGTCGGCGTCGGCGATCGTCGGCGGTCGCCCCCAGGACACCTCGATGGGCATGACGCCGATGGAGGGCCTGGTGATGGGTACCCGGTCGGGTGACATCGACCCGGGCGTCATCATGTATCTGAACCGCACGGCAGGCATGAGCATGGCTGAGGTCGAGACGATGCTCAACCGGCGCTCGGGGGTCCTCGGCCTCGGTGGGGAGATCGACTTTCGCTTGCTGCACCGACGCATTGAATCCGGCTCCGAATCAGACCGAGCAGAAGCGCAATTGGCGTACGACGTCTACATTCACCGCTTGCGCAAGTACATCGGTTCCTACCTGGCGCTTCTCGGCAACACCGACGTGATCACGTTCACCGCCGGGGTCGGCGAGAACGACGCCGCGGTCCGCCGAGACGCACTCAGTGGGCTCGCGCCACTCGGCATCGAACTCGACGAACATCTCAACGACAGCCCGGCTCGCTCGCCGCGGCGCATCTCGTTCGAGACATCGCCGACGACGGTGCTCGTCATCCCCACCGACGAGGAAATGGCAATCGGACGGGCGTGCGCCGGCGCGATCGACGGTTAGCTCGTCAGAACGGCGGGTCCGGCTCGGGTTCGGTTGCGGCGCGGTTGAGTTCGCGTTCGTCGTGGATGCGGCGGGCGCGGTCCTCGGCGCGGGTGGCTTTGCGCCGTGGCATCCTCAGTCCGCTGGTGTGGGCGGGGGGTACGGGTCCGGTGGTGGTGACGGGTGCGGTGGGTGCGCAGAGTTCGGGGAACAGCAGCCGGCTGCCCGGGGTGGTGCGGTATGTCTGCCCGTCGGGTGCGATCCAGTCGATGGTGCCGTTTCGGTGTTGGCGATCTTGCCAGCCGGTGGGTCCGCCCCAGAAGGTTTTCAGCAAGTGATGTTTTCTGCAGACTGCCTTGAGGTTCGACGCCTGCGTCGGCCCGCAGGGCCAGGGGATGGTGTGGTCCAGGTCGCAGTGGGTGGCGGGTTCGTGGCAGCCGGGGAAGCGGCACGTCAGGTCGCGGCAGCGCACGAAGTCGGCCAGTGTCTTCGATGGGGTGTAGCGCGGCTCCGGTGGGGCGTGGCCGGGGTGGACGATGGCGGTGATGGTGGCGCCGAGGGCGGCACGCCGCAGCAGTGGGCCGGGTAGGAACCGTCCGCCCATCATGGCTGCGGGTCGGATGGTGCTCAGTGCGCCGCGCTCGGGTGTGAGTGCCTCGGTCAGGGTCAACTCGTGCAGTGGGCGGGTGAACATCGTGGGTGCGACGCCGTCGAGGGCGGCGCACTCCTCGGCGTCGGGATCGGCGGTGGGGTCGGGGTCGGGGGGCACGTCGGGGTCGGGGGTCGTGTCGAGTGTGGGGGTGCCGTTGGGATCGGCGGGCAGGCCGCCGGTCCCGGTGGTGGTGTCGTGGTGGGCGATGAGGTGGATGATCACCCCGGTCGAGGGCGGGTTCTGAGCGGCGTCGCAGTCTTCGGTTCCGCACAGGCACGCCAGCCGGTCGGCGCCGTGGCTCAGGGCGCCCATGGCGTCGGCGCGGCGCTGGTCCTTGGTCCGCGGATCCGCCGGGCACACCGTGTCGGCCAGGGCGTTCAGCCGGGTGTCGAAGGCGATCGCGTCGGGGGTGAACAGGGAACCGAACACGGCGGCCAACCCGCTGCCGTCCTCCACGTGCACGTTCAGAGAGCGGTCCCGGGCCCGGGTCTGGGTGCGGCGCACCGCCAACGGATCGACCTGGGCGACGATCGCGTCGATGTGCTGTTCGGTCTTGGCCACCGACATCGGCCCCCATCCCACCAGGGCCTCGGCCAGCGCGGTGTCCAGGGCGTGTAGCGCGTCGGGGTCGGTGACGTTCGCGGCGCGCGCCACGATCGCCCGCACCAGCGCGTAGGTGATCAGTCCGTCGGCGAACAGTGCTTGCACTTTCGGGAAGCGTTCCCGCAGCGCGACCGCGACCAGCAGCAGGTTGGAGGCCACCCCGCTGGTCAGGCGGCCCGCGGCGGCGATGTGGGCGCTGACCGCGTCCCAGTTGTCCAGGCACCACTGATCACGGCTGGCGGACCCGTCGGCGGCATGGGCATCGTCGAGCATGGTGGCCATCGCGGCCAAACGCCGCGCACAGGCCGCGGACTCCACCCGCGACCAGGCCTGCACCGCCCCGGCACCACGCACACCTGCCGTCTGGGCCACCAATTCATCGAACACACAGTCGAATATATCCGGGACCGGCGACACGTAGAAGAGGTCAGAGGCCGACCTGTGGATGAAACACCAACTGTGCACAACCCCACCACCAAGACCCGAAAACGTCTGTGGCACATGATAATTGGACATCCACGGTGATTTCCCAGCTTCCCAACATAGTTTCGGCACATGTCGTTGCCTGCTGACACCCCGCTGACGCTGGTGGTGGCCGTGCAGTCCTGGCGGTTGGATGTCGCCGCGGTGCTCCTGATCGTGGGACTCGGCGTCGGATATGCCCGTTGTCCTCGAATGGGACGAGGTCCCACCTCCTGCTTCGTCTCCGGCCTCATCATGTGGGCACTAGCGACGAGCAGCGTGATCGCCGTATACGCGCCCGTGCTGTTCTGGATGCGGGCGGTGCAAGTGCTGATGTCGCTATTTGTCGTTCCCTTCCTGCTTGCTCTTGGCAGGCCGGTCAGCGCGCTGCGAGCAGCACTCGCAGAAACGGGTCGGGTGAGACTGGACCGGTTGCTGAGCTCACGCGCGTGCCGACTTGCGTTCTCCCCGTTGATCACGTCGATCGCAATGCTCGGTGTGCCATGGCTGCTCTACCTAACTCCGTGGTACGTGATGTCGATGACGGGTGCGATCGCCTCACTGACGCGAATCGCCCTTGTGATCATCGGATTCGGCTACTTCTACGCCCGACTCCAGGCTGATCCCGTGCCCAGGCGGTATCCGCCCCTTCTGTCCATCGGCATCAGCGTGGTGGAGTCGCTCGGTGACGGATTGCTCGGCCTGGTGTTGTGGCTGGGACCGCTCATCGCCGTCGACTACTACGCCGGCCTGCACCGAGACTGGGGTCCCGGTGCGAGGGTCGACCAGTCGATCGGTGCGGGAATTCTGTGGATCGTCGGTGACGTGCTCGGGATTCCGTTCCTGGCGGTCCTCATGCGAGGACTGTCAAAGCACGAGAAAGCCAGGGCGACAGAAGTGGACGCCGAGCTTGAAGACACGGCCGACGCGCCCGCACCCGCGTTGTGGTGGGAAGCCGATCCTCAACTCGGCGAGCGCTTCGGCAGGCGCTAGAACGTGCTCATCGGCCGTACGCTGTTGGCGAGATCGACCAGCGCATAACGGTGTTCCTGTGTCGGGGCGACACGCGACAGTCCTCGCAGTGACGCCTCCACCCCGAGCCGCAGACCGTGCTCGGTGAAGGGGAAGCCCAGGATGTGGTTGGTGCTCGCGGTGTTGTCGGCCAGCCAGTCCATCGCCGTCCCGAGTACCAGCGCGCGGATCTGGAGAACCCGCGGCTCCGTATCGGGCAGCACCTCCACCCGTCGCGCGGCGTCGCGAATCTGCTGCTCGGTGATCTCGCTGCCCGAGCGGCCCGACAGCAGGGTCACCGCGCTGGTGAGCCGCGCGGTCGTGAAGTGCCTCGAGGTGGGGGGAACCTGGTCAAGGGTCGTGACGGCGTCGCCGCGCTGGGCGTTCGCCGACTGAGCCCGGGCCAGGCCGAAGCCAGCCGAGATGATGCCGTTGTCGGTGTTCCACACCGTCTTGTAGAAGGTCCGCTCGTCAGCCGATCCGCTCAGCTCGGCCGTCGCGGCCAACGCGAGCTTCGGCGCCAGCTCGCCGGGCAGGGTGTCCAGCACCTCGGTGAAGTGCTTCGTCGCGGATTCGTAGTCGGCGGAAAGCAATCCGGCGACCGCGCGGAACCAGGCCAGACGCCACCGCCAGCCGACCCGCTCCTGAAGGTCGTCGAGCTTGCGGTTCGCCTTCGCCACGTCACCGAGGTCCAGCAGCGCCCGCACCTCCATCAGGGGCAGCTCGACGGACTCCGACAGATCGACGCCGTCGGAGTCCAGCGAGCCATACCGCGCCGCGCGAAGGGAGTCCAGCGTCTGAACGGGCTGGCTGAGCACCGTCGCCGACAACACCGCCGCGCCGACGTCGGCGGGGTCGACGAGTGGGACCTGCAGCGCCTTGATGATCTCCTGCGCCGTCAGCTTCTCGGAGTGCACCTGTCCGTCGAGGTAGACGTCGGTGTGGGCGACGAGCAGGTCGACGCCGAACGTCGACCGGGATGGGCTGAACACTGCTGACAGGCCGGGTCGCGGCATCCCGGAGTCCTGCGCGACGACCTCGCGCAGTACGCCGATCAGCTGGCCGGACATCTCCTCGGCGCTGGCAAAGCGCTTGCGCGGATCGGCGTCGATGGCCCGGCGGAGCAGCCGTTCGAACGAATCGTATTGGGCTAGAACGGGATCGTCTTCGGGTAGGCCGTCATCGTAGCGACCGTTGCGGGTGCGGAGGTCGAGCGTTAGCGCAGCGAGGGTGCGACCGACGGTGTAGATGTCGGTGGCCATCGTCGGTCCCGTCTTGACGATCTCGGGTGCCTGGTATCCGGGCGTGCCGTAGAGGAAGCCGTACGAGTTGAGCCGCGAGACGGCGCCGAGGTCGATCAGCTTGAGCTGCTCCTCGGTGATCATGATGTTCTCTGGCTTCAAGTCGTTGTAGACCAGCCCGACCGAGTGCAGATAGCCCAGCGCGGGAAGGATTTCGAGCATGTACGCGATCGCTTGCGCGACCGGCAGCTTCTTTCCCTTGACCTGCTTGAGTGAGGTGCCGCCGACGTACTCCATCACGATGTAGCCGACGGGGTCGCCGTTCTTGTCATCGTGTTCGACGAAGTTGAAGATCTTGACGATTCCCGGATGGGTGACCTCGGCGAGGAACTGGCGTTCGGCCATCGCGATCGACTGGGCCTCGGCGTCACCGGAATGCACCAGACCCTTGAGCACCACGGGTCGGTCGTTGACGTTCGTGTCGAAGGCCAGATAGATCCAGCCAAGCCCGCCATGGGCGATGCAACCCTTGATCTCGTACTGGTCGATCACCATGTCGCCCGGACTCAGCTGCGGCAGAAAGGAATACGGGCTACCGCAGTGTGGGCACCAACCCTCCGACAGCGCTTCGCCGTCGGCGGTCGACCGACCGACCGGCCTGCCGCAGTTCCAGCAGAACCGCTTCACCTCGGCGACCACCGGGTCGGTCATCAGGGCTTCCAGCGGGTCACGTTCCGGCACGCGAGGTACCTCGACCAGACCGCCGCCGAGGCGCCGGATCGGCGACCACTGCCGCGTCAGCATGGTCGTCTGTTCGTGCGGTTCGGTTTCGACGCTGCCGACCGAGATGCCTTCGGAGTCGTCGAAATTCGGCCGGAAGACGGCCTGGGTCGCCATCGGTCGCAGGGTCGCCAACGAGTCGTAGCTCATGGCGTCTGCCGGCTGGGTGCCCGGGCCCTCGTCGGCTGTCTCGTCGTGGTTTCGTGGGCTGGTCATCAGTCCTCGTACTTCGGGACGGGTGGCGCGGGAGCGGGTCCGAGCACCGACAACCATTTGCGGTACAAGGTGTTCCACGTACCGTCGCGACGTACCCGGTCGAGTGTGCCGTTGACGAATCGCACCAGTCCGGTGTTCTCCTTGTTGATTCCGATGCCGTACGGCTCCTTGGCCATGGACGGTCCGACGATGTGGAGGTAGGGGTCCTGGCTCACCAGTCCAGCGAGGATCGAGTCGTCGGTGCTGACGGCGTCGACCTGACGCTGCTGCAGCGCAACGAGGCAGTCCGCCCACGTCACGACCTTGACGATCACAGGTGGTGGACTGATCTGCTTGATGCGCTCGATGGACGTCGTACCGTCGACCGCGCAGACCCTCTTGCCCGCCAGGTCGGAGGCCTGGGTGATCGCCGAGTCGCGTGGCGCCAGGATCCGCTGGTTGGCCGCCAGGTACTCGGTGGAGAAATTGACCAATTCCTTGCGTGCGCAGTTGATGCTCATGGTTTTGACGACGATGTCGACCTGATTGTTCTCCAGGGCGGCGATCCGGTCGGCAGACGTGAGGATGCGGTACTCGACCTGCGACGGCGTACCGAAGATGTCGCGAGCCACCTCGCCGGCGATGTCGACGTCGAAGCCGGTGATCTCGCCGGTGATCGGGTCGCGGAAGCTGAAGAGGTTGCTCCCGATGTCGAGACCGACGATGAGCCTTCCACGGTTGCGAATGTTGGTGACGGCGTCGTCGGCCTCGGCCTTGGTGGGGAACGGCCGCAGGCTCGCGGTGCAATTGTCGGTGTCCGTGTCGGGGACGTTCCCGGGCTCCGGCGGGGTCTCCGTCATGCCCGCCGGCGTCGGCGGTGCAAGCGTCACACTGGCCACGTTGACGGGCGGCGCGGTCTGGCTGCAGCCGGCGACCACCACCGCTGCGAGTATGCCCACGAAGCTTCTTCTCATCATCTGTACTCACTCAACCGTGGCCAGAGCCCCAGCGCCACTGC
Source organism: Mycolicibacterium hodleri (assembly GCF_006439015.1). Taxonomy (GTDB): domain Bacteria; phylum Actinomycetota; class Actinomycetes; order Mycobacteriales; family Mycobacteriaceae; genus Mycobacterium; species Mycobacterium hodleri_A. The sequence continues at coordinate 109,521 of NZ_RCZG01000014.1, forward strand.
GATCGCCGCGATGATGCTGAGCACCGCCGCACCGACCGTGGCACCCGACAACACCCGTCGTGCATTGACGATGTCGTTGCGCAACTGCTGACGGCTCTCCGCGATGCCCTTCGTGAGGGCGGCGTCGAGCTTGTCGAAGGCGGGGGTGGAGTCGTCCTCGCCGGTGCCGAGTGCCACCTGGGTCGCGGCCTGGTAGTTGCCGACCGCGATGTAGGCGTTGATCCGGTCATCGGCGGCCCGCCAGAGTCGCAGCAGCCGTTCGGCGTCGGCCAGATCGACCTTGTCGATGGCGTCGTCGCGCCCCAGATACTCGGCGAGCTGCTGCTGCATCGTGTCGATGCGCTGGTAGTAGGACTGCTTGCGGACGCCTTCGTCGCCGCGGCGGATTAGGGAGAGGGTCTCGTCCGCACGCGCTTGCTGCGCGGTGATCGCCATCGTCGTGACCGTCTTCAGGGATTCGGCCGCCGTGCTCTTGGCGCTGCGACTGTCGGCGGTGGAGATCGTCAGGGCGGTGCCTACCCAGACGATCATGATGAGCACCGCCAGGCCGCCCGCGACGAAGCCGATGTTCACGCGTCGGCGGGTGCGCCGCGCCAGCCACCGGTTCGCGAACGCACCGAACATCAGGGTCGCCAGCACCACGAGAATGACGGGCGCGGGGATTCTGGTCGACGCGGTCGTTTCGATGTCGACCTGCTTGCTGGTCTCCTCGTACAGCCGTTGGGCGTCGGGCAGGATCTGCGTCTGCATCAGGGACGACGCCTCCGACAGGTACGACGACCCGACGGGATTTCCGGCGCGATTGTTGGTACGCGCCGTCTCGACCAAGCCCGTGTACACGGCGAGCTGTGCGTTGATCTGTCCGAGCAGCTGGACCATCACGTCATCGGTGAGGCCGCTCGAGGCTCGGGTCACGGCAACCGAGGCGTCGGTGATCGCCTGCTCGTAGCGCTGCCGGACGGCTTGAGGCTCGGCGCCCGAGATGAAGGCCGTCGCGGCGGCGGCGTCCGCGACCGACAGGGTCGTATACAGCTGCCCGCCCGCGAACGCGAGGGGTTCGGTGTGATCCAGCACGTTGGTCAGTGCCTGCTGGCGGCCGTTGATGGTCGTCGACGTCGCGAAGGCACACGCGATCACCAATGCGGAGAGGACGAATCCGATCGTGAGGATCCGGCCGGGAGTCGTCCAGAGGAACCACCATCGCGTGTGCGCTGGTCTGGGCTGTGAGCGGGACGCAAGGGGCTCGGTGGAAGGGTGCGCCAACTCCACCGTCACCTGTGCGCGGACCTCTGCTTTCGGCGTTCTTTCCCGACTTCCCAACTGTAAAGGAATTCTAAGAGCAGGGGGCGGGACGCGCGGAACAATCGAGGACACCGACCGACGAATCCTGCTGCCGAGTGCAGCGCGGCCCAAAAGACCCGTTGAGCCCTATCCTGAAATCGTGCGTGGTGACGGGGACGGCTGGGTGAGTTCGACCGACGGTGCGCATTTCTGGGGTCTGCATGGCGCGGCGGGTCTGCTGCTGCGCGCGCCGCGCCCGGACGGGAGCGCCGCGGTACTGCTCCAGCATCGAGCGCCGTGGAGCCATCAGGGAGGCACGTGGGGCTTGCCGGGCGGTGCTCGTGACAGTCACGAGACCGTCGAGCAGGCTGCCGTTCGCGAGGCGCACGAGGAAGCCGGCCTGACGTCGGACCAGCTGGTGGTCCGACGTGAGGTGGTGACCTTCGAGCCCAAGGGCGTGTCCTGGACCTACACCACGGTGATCGCCGACGCGCCGGAGCCGTTGCGCACCGTGCCCAACCGGGAGAGCTCCGAGCTGCGCTGGGTCGCCGAGGACGAGGTCCTCGATCTGCCCCTGCACCCTGGCTTCGCCGCCAGCTGGGAGCGGTTGCGCTCCGAGTCGGCAGCTTTGCCGTTTCAGCTCAATCGCGAGCCGTGAGGTTAGCCCTCAACTCACGTGCGGCTGCGGTGGGATCCTCGGCTGCGGTGATGGCTCGCACCACCACGATGCGGCGGGCCCCCGCGTCCAGCACCTCGGAGAGCCGACCCGAGTCGATGCCGCCGATGGCGAACCACGGCTTCTCGACGCCCAGTTCGGCCGCCATGCGGACGAGGTCGAGCCCCGGTGCCGTGCGCCCGGGTTTCGTCGGTGTGGGCCAGCACGGGCCGACGCAGAAGTAGTCGACGGCTCCAAGATCTGCATCGGCGGCGGCTGCTCGGACCTGGTCCGCGTCATGCGTGGACCGTCCGATCAGCGGGCCCGCTCCGATGATGTCGCGGGCCAACGGCAGCGGCAGGTCGTCCTGGCCGAGGTGAAGCACGTCGGCACCGGCGGCTCTGGCGATGTCGGCGCGGTCGTTGACGGCGAACAGGGCACCGTGTCTGCGCGCCGCGTCGGCGAGCACCTCGAGCGCGGCGAGCTCGCCGCGGGCCTCCAAGGCGCCGAACTGCTTCTCGCCCGCCGAGCCCTTGTCGCGGAGCTGGATGACGTCGACCCCACCCGCGAGCGCGGCATCGGCGAACTCGGCAAGGTCGCCGCGTTCGCGCCGGGCGTCGGTGCACAGATAGAGCCGGGCCGTCGTGAGGCGCCGTCGAAGGTCTCCCAAGGCTTCAGGCATGCCGCGAAGGTTAGCGACCGGCGAGTACCCTTGAGCACGCGACACGGGAGTCCCGGAATCGGGGGCTGAGAGTGGGTGCGGATGTCACCCTTACCGTTACACCTGATCCGGGTCATGCCGGCGTAGGAAGGAAAGGGAATTGCGTACGCAGCAGGCCGGGCGATCGTTGGCCGTCATCGGTGGGGGCGTCATCGGATTGTCGGTGGCTCGCCGAGCGGCGCTCGACGGCTGGATCGTGCGCGTGCACCGGACCGAAGCGCACGGCGCCTCCTGGGTGGCGGGCGGCATGTTGGCGCCCCACAGCGAGGCGTGGCCGGGCGAGGAGCGGCTACTGCAGATCGGGTTGGCCTCACTGCAGATGTGGCACCGGGATTTTCTCCAAGGACTTCCCCCCGACGTCGTCACCGCCCGTGGGTCGCTGGTGGTCGCCGTCGACCGTGCCGATGCGGTGGACCTGGCCACCACCGGGGAATGGCTTGCGACTCAGGGGCATCCGGTGACGATGACCAGTGTTGCGCGTGACCTGGAGCCGCTGCTGGGTCAGAGCATCCGGCACGGATTCTTGGCGGAAACCGAACTGGCCGTGGATAATCGCGCTCTTGTCGATGCGCTGGCAGGGTTATGCGCGAGCCTCGGCGTCACGTGGGCGCCACCGGTACGCTCGTTGGACGAGGCGCGGGACGCCGACGTCGTGGTGATCGCCAACGGCATCGATGCGCCGTCGCTGTGGCCCGGGCTGCCGGTCCGACCCGTGAAGGGCGAGGTGCTGAGGTTGCGGTGGCGTCGTGGCTGTATGCCGTTGCCGCAGAGGGTTATTCGAGCAAGAGTTCATGGCCGCCAGGTATATCTGGTGCCTCGCGCCGACGGCGTGGTAGTTGGAGCGACGCAGTACGAGCACGGCAGGGACACCGCCCCCACCGTCGCCGGCGTCCGCCAACTGCTCGACGATGCGTGCGAGGTGATGCCTGCGCTCGGAGAGTATGAGCTCGCCGAGTGCGCCGCGGGCCTGCGCCCGATGACCCCGGACAACCTGCCCGTCGTCGGCAGGCTCGACGAGCGCACTCTGGTCGCGGCAGGTCACGGCCGGTCGGGTTTTCTATTGGCGCCATGGACCGCCGAGACGATCGCTGCCGAGTTGAAGGTAGGTGTGCCCGCATGAAGGTTTTGGTGAACGACGAGTCGGTCGAGGTCGAGGACCGCACGAGCGTCTCGGATCTCCTGGCCAAACTGGGCATGCCGGACAAGGGCATCGCCGTCGCGGTCGACTGGGCGGTGATCCCGCGTTCGGAGTGGCACCTGGCGCTCTCAGATGGTGCGAAGGTCGAAGTGGTGACGGCGGTGCAGGGTGGCTGACTCGGCGGGCAGGAGCGGAGCGACCGGGGATTTGGGCTCGAAGTTGATGATCGCAGGCCGGAGCTTTGGTTCGCGGCTCATCCTCGGGACTGGCGGCGCGGCCAACCTTGCGGTGCTGGAGGAGGCGCTCGTCGCCTCGGGAACCGAGCTGACCACCGTCGCGATGCGCCGAGTCGACGCCGACGGTGGCACGGGTGTGCTGGATCTGCTGAACCGGTTGGGCATCACGCCGCTGCCCAACACGGCGGGCTGCCGGGGTGCGGCCGAAGCGGTGCTGACGGCTCAGTTGGCCCGTGAGGCGCTCAAGACCGACTGGGTAAAGCTTGAGGTCATTGCCGACGAACGCACTCTGCTGCCCGACGGCATCGAACTGGTCAGGGCTGCAGAACAACTGGTCGACGATGGATTCATCGTGATGGCGTACACCAATGACGACCCAGTGCTGGCCCGGCGCCTCGAGGACATCGGGTGCGCGGCGGTGATGCCGCTGGGCTCGCCGATCGGAACCGGCCTGGGCATCGCGAATCCGCACAACATCGAGATGATCGTCGAGCGGGCAGGAGTACCCGTCGTGCTCGACGCGGGTATCGGCACCGCGAGCGATGCAGCGCAGGCAATGGAACTCGGTTGCGACGCAGTCCTGCTGGCGACCGCCGTCACCAGGGCCGCCGACCCCCCCATGATGGCGGCGGCCATGGCGGCCGCGGTCACGGCCGGCAGGTTGGCCCGCCACGCCGGACGGATACCCAAGCGGTTCTGGGCGCAGGCCTCGAGCCCGGCCACCCAATGACGGGGCGGTACGTCGCGCTGGGCTCGTCGATGGCGGCTGGCCCCGGCATCAGGCCCAGGGCCGACTCACCCACGGGCGCCGGGCGTTCGGCCGTCAACTACGCCCACCTCGTCGCCGACCGGCTGTCGTACGATCTCGCCGATGTAACGTTCTCGGGAGCCACCACCGCGAACCTCCTCAGCGAGCGGCAGCGCGGCACACCGCCGCAGATCGAGGCCCTCGACGGCACGGAGAGTCTGGTCACGGTGACGATCGGCGGCAACGACGTCGGCTACGTCCCGTTGCTGTTCGCCGCGGGCCTACCCCGGTGGACGCGATCGCTGCCGTTACTCGGCCGACGCCTCGGCGACTTGCTCGACCCCACCGCGCTCGACCGCGCCCTGGTTGCCGTGGAGGAATCGTTGAGGAACGTGGGCCGGGAGGTGCGGCAGCGGGCTCCGCGCGCGACCGTGCTGTTCGTCGACTACTTGACTCTGCTGCCTCCCGCCGGCACGCCCGCGTCGCCGCTGAACGGCCTCGACACCGCGCTCGGCCGCCGGGTGGCCGACACGCTCGAGCGACTCACCGGGGACGCGGCGAGTGACACCGGCTGCGGCTGGGTCCGAGCCGCGGCCGCCAGCCGTGAGCACCACGCCTGGTCCTCCGATCCGTGGACGACGAAGTTCGGCCTGCCGGTGCCGGGCCGGGTCGCGCCGTTGCACCCCAATGCGGCAGGCATGCGGGCGGTCGCCGATCTGATCGTGGCCCGACTTGGCGAGTCCTGAGCCCATGTCGATGAATGGGGCCGCCGCCGGGGGACCCGCCGCGCGACGCGTGACTAACGTTGGGAGCATGCGGACGAGATCACGGGCGATACTGGCGACGTTGACAGCGGTGGTGTGTGTGATGGGCGTCGCCGGCTGCGGCAGGGAGGCCGCCGGCCCGGCACCCTCGGCGTCTCCCACTGCGGCATCGCCTCCCGCCACCGACTTCGCGGTGGCGCTGAAGGACCGTGTCGGTGCTGACGCGATGTTGGCGCATCTCAAGAAGTTTCAGGAGATCGCCGACGCCAACGGCGGAAACCGGGCTCTCGGCTCGCCCGGGTACGGTGCGAGTGTCGACTACGTCGCCCAGACGTTGCGGGACAAGGGCTTCGACGTGCAGACCACCGACTTCGACGTCCGGATACCCTTCGCCGACGAGCCCGTCGTGACCGTCGGGGGCCGGCCGGTCAAGGCAGCGCCGCTCAAGTACACGATAGGGGCGCCCCAGGGCGGCGTCAGTGGACCACTCGTGCCTGCCCGCACCGGACCCAAGCCTGGCTGCGCGGCATCGGATTACGACGGCACGGACGTCAAGGGCGCCATCGTCCTCGTGGACCGCGGAGCGTGCCCCTTCGGAGTGAAACAATCCGTCGCCGCCGAACGTGGTGCAGTCGCCCTCGTCGTGGCGAACAACGTCGAGGGTGACGACATCGGCGGCGGCACGCTGGGAGAGAGCACCGACGTCAAGATCCCGGTGGTCAGCATCTCCAAGGCCGAGGGGGCCCGCCTTCGGCAGAGCCCCGCCGCCGCCACCATCGAACTGAATGCGGGCACCCGCATTGACCGCACTCGCAACGTCATCGCACAGACCAAGACGGGCTCGCCCCAGAACGTGGTGATGGCGGGCGCCCACCTCGACAGCGTCCCCGAGGGGCCCGGCATCAACGACAACGGCTCCGGCGCGGCGGCGATCTTGGAAACCGCTGTGCAACTGGGTAGTTCACCGCAGGTGAAGAACGCGGTCCGGTTCGCGTTCTGGGCAGCGGAGGAAGAGGGGCTGGTGGGCTCCACCAAGTACGTTGAGACCCTCGACGTCGAGGCGCTCAAGGACATCGCGCTCTACCTGAACTTCGACATGCTCGCGTCGCCCAACCCCGGCTACTTCACCTACGACGGGAATCAGTCCGCACCCCCGTCGGACAGCGTGCCGCGGGTGCCGGAGGGATCGGCGGGCATCGAGAGACTCTTGACCGGCTATCTCGACGGTGCGGGCAAGCAAGCGCGCGATACGAGCTTCGACGGGCGCTCCGACTACGACGCCTTCACGCAGGCGGGCATCCCGGCGGGCGGGCTGTTCGCCGGTGCCGAGGAGAAGAAGAGCGACGACGAGGCGAAGATCTGGGGCGGCGCGGCCAACGAGCCGTTCGATCCCAACTACCACAAGGACTCCGATACCTTCGAGAACCTCGATCGCACGGCTCTCGAGATCCAGGGCAAGGGAGTCGCCTACGCCATCGGCGTCTACGCCCAGGACGAATCCGGGCGCAACGGCGTACCCGCACGCGCCGACCGCACCCGGCACCCAATGACCGAGTCATGAGGAAGGTGCTGGCGCTGGCGTGCCTCCTGTTGGTGACCTCGTGTGCGGCCGCGCAGCAGCCGCCAGCGCCCGTCGCCGACCCCGCGCGCGCACTGTCCGGCAAGGTGACCGTCGACGGCATGTATCAGCATCTGCAGAAGCTGGCGGACATCGCAGCTGCCAACGGAGACAGTCGGGCCGACGGCACACCCGGTTTCGACGCCAGTGTGGACTACGTCGCGGGGGTGCTGCGGGACAAAGGTTTTGACGTGCAGACGCCGGAGTTCCAGCGGCTCGTCATGTCTTCTCCGGGAAAGCCCACCCTCGTCGTGTCGGGCCGCAGTCTTTCGGTCGACCAGGCGTCCCCGCTGGTGACCACTCCGTCGGGCGGGCTCAGTGCGGTCACCCTGAGGCCTCAGCGGGCAGCCGGGTGCACTGCGGGTGACTATGGATCTGTCGACGTGCGCGGGGCGATCGCCGTCGTCGATGACACGGCGTGCTCCGTCGTCGACAAGCAGAACGCGGCCGTCGAGAGAGGTGCGGTGGGGGTGCTCGTGGTGAGCGACCCCGGTTCGACCGGCAGTCCCGCGGGCCTGTTCACGCCAGGGTATTACCGGCAGCTCACCGCGCCGGTGGCCGTGATCGACGAGGTAGCCGACGGTCTACTGCGCCGTACCTCGGCGCCGGTTCGGTTGACCCTTAACGCCAAGGGGGCGATCGTGACGTCGCGGAGCGTCGTGGCGCAGACCAAGACCGGTGATCCGCACAACGTGGTCGTCGCGGGCGCCCACCTCGATTCTGCGGCGGGCAGCCCGGGTCTCAACAGCAACGGGTCCGGCATCGCCGCAGTATTGGAAACCGCTGTGCAACTTGGTAGTTCGCCGAACATCGCCAACGCGGTGAGATTCGCCTTCTGGGGATCACCTGACACGGGCCTGCAGGGGTCGTCCACCTACGTCGCGGGGTTGGGCCGCGGGGGGCTCGACGACGTGGCGATGTATCTGGACTTCGCGCTGCTGGGTTCCACGAACGCGGGCTACTTCACCCTCGACGGTGATCAGTCCGGCCAACCCAACCCGAATGTCCCCGCCGAGCAGGTGCCGATCGGGTCGGCGGGTGTCGAGCGAACGCTGGCCGGCTACCTCAACCTGGCCGGTGTGCGGCCGGCCGACCAGCCGCTCGGCCTGTCTGGTGACTACAGCGCGTTTCTGCGCGCGGGGATACCGATCGGCGGCATCACCACCGGATCGTCGCAGCGCAAGACGGCGACCCAGGCCCGAATCTGGGGCGGTCGGGCCGGCGTGCCGTTCGACCCCAATTACCAAACCTCGCGCGACACGATCGCGAACGTCGACCGCGCCACGCTGACGATCACCGGTCCTGCGGTGGCCTTCGCCGTAGGCACCTACGCGCACTCGACCGAGGGGCCCAACGGAGTTCCCGCTCGAGGTTGACTCCTAGGAGGTGAGACTTCGTCCCTGGTAGGAACGGGCAACGCGCGTGACGAACTGGTACACGCCGTCCTCGTCGGGAGCCAACGGGCCGGCCCTGCGCGTCGAGCGGATCTGGGAGGGCGCCAGCGAAATTCAGCGAATCATCGTGGCGCGTCAGCTGATGAACCGAGGTCCCGCTGCGGTGCTGGAAGGGGCGTGACGCCCAACCGTCAGCAGGGCTCGCCGGGCGGGGTGTAGTACGGCACCCCTTCGACCGTGTAGCAGGGGATCTCGCCCCACACGTACGGAGTGTCGGCCGAGGCGATGGCGACGCCCCTTGCGACGTCACCTGCAACGTTGGTGCAACCGCCGACCGCCACGTGCCGACCGTCGGCGCCCGCGCACACGTCGGCCCCAGCCGTTGGTGCCACCGCGAACGGCAGCGCCGCCATCGCGGCAGTCGTCAATAGTGTTGCTGCCAGTTTCTTCATCGACACATCCCTTTTGCTAGCCCGACCCGGCGTCATTATCGCGGTCGTCAACGCTTGGGGTCGGCGATTCGGCATTTCGGTCGGCCGGATCGCCGCCAGACCTCGCCGAGCGGAAGCCCAGCAGGCGCATGCCGTGGTAGATGATCAGCGCGGCGATCGATCCGAGGGCGATCCCGGTGAAGATCAACGACCCTGCTTGCCAGGTGAAGTCCGCGATCCCGACGATGAGCGGGATCGCGGCCGTCATCTGATTGATGGGCAGGCCGAAGTCGACGTGGTTGGTCAGCCAGATGCGCACGCCGAGTACGCCGACCAGCCCGTACAGCACGACGGTCGCGCCTCCGAGTACCCCGGGTGGGATCGCGGAGATGGCCGCGCCGACCTTCGGGCACATGGCCAGCACGATGGCCACGGCGGCAGCGATCCAGTAGGCGGCCGTGGAGTACACGCGCGTCGCCGCCATGACGCCGATGTTCTCGGCATAGGTCGTGGTGGCCGATCCGCCGCCGAATCCCGCGAGCGTAGTGGCGATTCCGTCCGCGGCGATGGCGCGCCCCATCACGGGGTCGGTGTCGGTGTCGGTCATCTGACCCACCGACTTCACGTGGCCGATGTTCTCGGCCACCAGGGCGATCACGGCGGGCAGGAACAGTGGCAACACTGACAGGCTGAACGTGGGCGTCTGGAACTCGGGCAGGCCGATCCACGGCGCCGCCGCGATCGCCGAGGTGTCGACGTCACCGAGGGCGAGCGCCAGCAGGTACCCGATGACGACGGCCAGGAAGATGGCGAGCCGGCCGATGATGCCGCGAAAGAACGCCAGGATCGCGACGAGTAGGACCAGGGTGACGATGCCGACGACCGGGCCCTTCTCGAAGTTCGACTTGGCGGCGGGGGCGAGGTTGAAGCCGATCAGCGCGACGATGGCGCCCGTCACGACCGGAGGCAGGGTCGCGTCGAGCCATCCGGTGCCGACGACGTGCACGACCCCGCCGATGAGGATCAGAAGTACGCCGACGGCCACCAGCCCGCCAAGGGCACTGCCCGTTCCGTTCGAAGCCACCGCGGCGGTGACCGGGGCGATGACCGAAAAGCTTGAGCCGAGATAGCTGGGCAGCCGGTTGCCGGTGATGATCAGGAAGAGCACCGTGCCAACGCCCGAGAACAGCAACGTGGTGGCGGGAGGGAAGCCCGTCAGCACCGGCACCAGGAAGGTGGCGCCGAACATCGCCACCACGTGTTGGGCGCCGATTCCGATGGTGCGCGGCCAGCTCAGCCGCTCATCGGGTGCGACGACGTCTGCGTCGGACGGGACGGGCTTCCAGGTCAGCGGCATCACAGGTTGGACTACACACCATCGGTGTCGAAGTCGCCACCCGGGACGCTCACGTTGATAGTGACTCGAAAGCCCGGTGCTACCATGTAGCACATGGAAGCGATCGGGGTCAGGGAATTGCGTCAGCACGCCAGTCGGTACCTGCAGAGAGTCGCGGCGGGGGAGACGATCGAAGTGACCGACCGGGGACGTCCGGTAGCGCGGCTGGTGCCGATCACCGCCGACCCGTGGCAGGACTTGATCGACGCTGGCGAAGTGCATCAGGGATCTGGGCGCGAGGCTCTCTCCGGCATTACCCCGCGCGACTACGGCTTCAGTGCCTCCCACGCGCTCGATGAGCTTCGCGACGGTGAGCGCTGAGGCTGAATGCGTCTATATCTGGATACCTCCGCACTCGTCAAGTTGGTCGTCAAGGAGCCGGAATCGGTTCCCTTACAGGCGTTTCTCGATGCGTCTTCCGATGACTCGCTCTTCACCGCGGCCTTATCGCGCACCGAATTGCTGCGTGCCGTCAGCCGCATCGGCGAAATCGCCACAGCGGAGGCGCGAGCGTTACTCGACGCGGTCGACACCGTCGCGCTCACGCGGTCCCTGCTCGACAACGCGGGACTCCTTGGGCCGAGCCACCTCCGGAGCCTCGACGCTATTCATCTCGCCGCCGCAATGCGCGCCGGGACCGAGTTGCGCAGTGTGATCACCTATGACGTACGCATGGCCGACGCCGCGGAACGGCTCGGCATGCAGACCTCGGCTCCGAGATAGCTGACCAGCTGGGCAGCGGTGGCCGACGGATCGGCCGCGATCGCAGACTCAACTGACCTGTCCCATGGCTAACTCTAATTGAGTCTTCGATGTCGCACTCGCGTCAGTGAATGTGGCTGCCGCCGATGATGCCGACGTCGCACCTCGACATCGTCGACGCCATCGAATCGGGGGACGGGCCGAAGGCCGCCGAAGCGGTGCGCGACCACATGGCGGGCGCCGCGTCCGTGCTCGTCGACGGCGCCGCCTAGCGACGCACGGCATAAGCGGCCGCACCGAGCACCACGACCGCGACGCCGACCGCCACCGACGTCACCGGAAGTGTGAACGCCAGGACGAGGCAGCCGACGAGCCCCGCAATCGGAATGGCTTTGGCGCCCAGGGTCAATGCCGACGCGTTCGCGATCGCGTAGTAGACCAGGACCGCGAACGACGAGAAGCCGATCGCGCCGCGCAAGTCGAGAACCGCCGCGAGAACGGCCACGATGGCGCCGACGGCCAGCTCCGCCCGGTACGGGGTCGCGAACCGCGGATGCACGACGGCCAGCACGGCGGGCAGATGGCGGTCGCGGGCCATGGCCAGCACAGTGCGTGACACTCCGAGGATCAGGGCGAGCAGCGAGCCGAGCGCCGCGACCGTGGCACCGACCTTGACGATCGGAGTCAGCCCGGGGTGACCCGCCGCCGCCACTGCCTCTGCCAGCGGTGCGGTGGCGGAAGCCATTGCTGCGCTGCCCAATTCGGCGAGCACGGAGGTGGCCACCGCCGCGTAGACCACCAGGGTGAGCCCCAGGGCGATGCGGATCGCCCGTGGGATGGTCGTCACCGGGTCGCGCACCTCCTCGCCAAGTGTGGCGATTCGCGCGTACCCGGCGAACGCGAAGAACATCAAGCCGGCCGCCTGAAGCACGCCCAGCACACTCACGTCGTGCATCGCCAGCTGTGACACGTCGGCGCCGCCGGACCCGACGATCACGGTGACCACGGCGGCCAGCACTGCCAGCACGACGGCGACGATGATCCGCGTGAGCCACGCCGACTTCTGGACGCCCACGGTGTTCACGGCCGTCAGCGCCGCCACCGCCGCGACGGCCACTACATGGGCGTACTCCGGCCACGCGTAGAACCCCACCGTGAGGGCCATCGCGGCGCACGACGCGGTCTTGCCGACGACGAAGCTCCACCCCGCGGTATAGCCCCAGACCGGACCGAGTCGCTCCCGGCCGTACACGTAGGTGCCGCCGGACTGCGGGTAGAGCACGGCGAGCCGGGCCGACGACGTCGCATTGCAGTAGGCCACGGCCGCGGCGAGGATTAGCCCCGCGAGCAGGGCCGATCCGGCCGCCGATGCGGCCGGGCCCAGGGCGACGAAGATGCCGGCGCCGAGCATCGAGCCGAGTCCGACGGTGACTGCATCCGTCGTGCCGAGGCTGCGCCGCAGCGCTGGCGGTTCTGGAACCGACGGTGGATTGGGGCTGCCCACGCCCACGAGCGTAGAGCCGTCAGTCGGGGTAGGCGGAGGTGAGGCGGCTCGCCTCCGGCTTGAGGAAGACGTCGTTGAGGGTCACCGTGCGGAGATTGCGTTCGTGGATGACGTCGAGCAATCGGTGGTAGACGCCCGTGACCGGCGGATGGTTGAGGTGACCGATGACGACCGACTGTGCGACGTAGTACTTGTCGGCGTTGGCGACGATGTCCTGGGGCGCGAGGATCTGGTCGTCGCCCATGTTGCCGTTCCACAGGGTCGTCTCGGTGTAGCCGAGATCGGCGGCGACCGATTGGACGAGGTCGTTGTAGGCGCCGTACGGCGGCCGGTAGAACGGCGTCGCGTCGACGCCGAAGGTGCTGCTGATGAACCGGTCGGTGTGCCGCAATTCGTCGGCGATGCGGCTTCCAGGAAGCTTCGCCAGATTCGGATGGATCCACGTGTGATTGCCGAGCTGGATCTGGCCCGATTCCACCAGCGGCAGCAGCAGTTCGCGATTGTCGACCCACGACGAGTAGACCCCGGTGACGAACATCGTGAGACGGATGCCAGTGTCCTTCGCGAGCTGGCAGTAGGCCCGCACCACCCCGGTGTCGACCCCGTCGTCGAGGGTGAGCGACATCAGGTTGCCAGCACCCGGCAACACGCTGAGCACACCGCCTCCTGGCAGCAGCATCCGCGCCTGCGCCGGTGGCGGTGGCAGCAGCTCGGGCCACGTGGGCGGGGGTGGTGGCCCGACCGGTGTCGGAGGATTGGGGACCTGCGCGGCCTGGCTCATTGCACCCGCGCCGCAGCGGGCCAAGGCGATTCCCGCAGCCGATGCGACGACGCCCATGAGCACGTTGCGCCGGGACAACATCGTCCCATCCGTCACTCTGGTCACATCAGGCACGCTCAGCAGGGTAACTGCCGCACGGCCGATAACCGGGGAAGCTGGGGTGTCAGGTGCCTGGGAGGTGGCTACCGCTATTGGTTGCGGATCACGTTGACGGTGAGATAGGCGCCGTATCCGAGCAGGCCGGCGATGGCGAGCTTCCGAGTCTTGGGGACGGCCAACCCAAGCCCCAGCGCCGTCTCGAGACCACCGTTGATCTTGAGGTAGCGGTCGGTGTCCTTCGGGAACGCCTTCTCGGTGATGCCCACCCACATGCTGGGGTGGATGAAGTGTGCGGCACCGGTGCCCGCCAAGGCCAGTCCAGCGATCACGGGCACCTTCGAACTATTCTCCTGCGGCACGTTCCGATCCTCTCCGATCACGCAATCTGATAGTCGGCCAATGGGAATTCCGAGGCTTCCCTGATGGCCGTTTCCGTCGACGACGGCCGCAGCAGCGTGGGTTCGCCTGCCGGGTTGAAGTAGTACGAATTGGCACTTCCGCAATTGCCTGCGGTGAATATCGAATCGCCGAGCAGTTCGGTCATCCGGTCCAGGAAGGCCGCGTTGGCTTCCTCGGTGACCTCGAAGGTGGTGGCACCGCGTCGCTTCACCTCGGAGAGCAGGCGGTCCATGAGCCGCATCTGGTACTCCATCGTGTTGAAGAAGTTCAAGCCGAGGAACGCGTACGGGCTGGCCAAGCTCAGGTAGTTCGGGAAGTACGGCATCGACACGCCCTGGTATGCCTGGAACCTGGTGTCGCGCCACCACTTTCCGAGATCGCGGCCATCACGGCCGATGACTTCGATCGCGGGGAAGTTGGCTTCCCACAGATCGAAACCGGTGGCGAGCACGAGGGTGTCGATCGCGTTCTTCGTACCGTCCTTGCCGATGATGCCGTCGGCGTCGAGGTGATCGATGCCCGCATCCTGCAGGTGCACATTGGGTTTGGTGAATGCGCGGTAGTAACCGTTGGAGAACGTCGGGCGCTTGCAGCCGAAGTCGTAGTCGGGAGTAAGGCGACGACGCAGTTCGGGATCGCGGATCACTGCGAACCGATGGAGCTTGGACAGATCGGCCGCCGAGATGTTGAACCGTCCGCGGAAGGTCCTGTAGTGCCGGACGCCGACGGAGACCATCACCTCGTAGATCGAATCCGTCAGCCAGCGAAGAACCCGCTGCGTCAACGGGATTCGCGCGAACATTCGTTTGGTCCGCTCGCCGAAGCGAAGGTCGACCTTCGGGACCACCCAGATCGGGGTGCGTTGGTAGACGGTGAGATCAGCGGCCCGCTTGGCGAGCTCGGGGATCAGCTGTACGGCGGTGGCGCCGGTGCCGATCACCGCGATGCGGCGGCCGGTGGCATCGAAGTCGTCCTCCCACTCGGTGGTGTGGATGACCTTGCCCTCGAAGCCGGCGATGCCGGGAATGTCGGGCACCTTCGGCTGAGACAGGAAGCCCGTCGCGGTGATGAGGTACCGCGCGGTCATGGTCTCGCCGCCTGCCAGTGCAATGCGCCAGACGTTGGCGTCCTCGTCCCAGCGCGCACCCTCGACCGTCGTGCTGAAGCGCATGTGCTTGCGGACGTCGTACTTATCGGCGACGTCGTCCGCGTACTGCTTGATCTCGGGACCGGGGGTGAACAGTCGCGACCAGTTCGGGTTGGGCTCGAAGAAGTACGAGTACGTCGTCGTCGGCACGTCGACGGCCAGGCCGGGGTAGTGATTGACGTACCAGGTGCCGCCCAAGTCGTCCTCACGGTCGAGGATGACGAAGTCGTCGATGCCGAGCCGCTTGAGCTGGATGGCCGCGCCGATCCCTGCGAATCCGGCGCCGACGATGACCGCGTCCAGTTGCTCCGTAGTCATTCCCAAGACGGTACCTCAGGTGCGGTTCGCTACCCCTTGAGCGATCCGGTGCGCTTGGCGTCCGTCGTCGCGATGCACACGATCGCCCGATCGCCCTGTGACCACGTCTGCGCCGTCGGGTATAGCACGAAGACGCCGATCGAGTCGTCCGTCAAGGCGTCCGGGGAGTACGACTCCAGTTCGGCCGGGCACTTGTTCTGCCACTCGTTGATGGTGGCCTGACCTGGATAGTCCCCATCGGGCATCGTCAGGACGGCGTACGCCTCACCCGCGTGCGGTTGACTGCAGTCCGTCTTCGGCACCAGTTGAACGAGCGAGCCGTCCGGGATGTCGGTCAGGCAATCGCCCACGGCCAGGTCGGTCGCGACGACCTTGTCCTTGGCGGCGACCAGAAAGTAGACGACTGCGGTTGCAAGGCCGCCCAGCAGCACGACCGCGAGGATGCCCAGCCCGATGAACACGCCCTTGCGCGACTTCTTCTTCTTCGGCGGTTCCGGGTACGGGTAACCCCCGGCAGGTTGACCGTACTGGCCGGGCTGGCCGTACTGTCCCTGCTGATAGGGCCCCTGCTGGTAGGGCCCCTGCTGGTAGGGCCCCTGCTGGTAGGGCAACGGAGGGGGAGGCGGCGGCGGGTGCTGCGCGCCCGGTTGCTGGTAGGCAGGCGGCTGATTCGGGTCTCCCGACGGCCAGGTCATCCCCGGAAGATAGCAGGATCAGACGGCAGCGACCGGAGCGCGGCATCGACTGCCAATGCAGGGACGTCGAGGGTCTTGGAGCCGAGGTCGTGGCGGGCGCCGGTCACCTCGACGAGCTCGGTGGGGGCCGGGATCAGCGCGGCGGCCGCACGCAGTTCATCGATCGTTCCGAAGGGGTCGGAGGTGCCGTGGGTGAAGACGGTCGGCACGGTGATGTGGGGCAGGTGTTCGGTCCGTGCGCGTTCGGGCTTGCCCGGAGGATGCAGGGGGTAGGAGAACAGGGTGAGCGCGTCGACCGCCAGGCCCTCGGCGACCGCCATCGAGGTCATCCGGCCACCGTAGGAGTGGCCGCCCGCAAGCACCGGTCCGTCGGTCAGGGAGCGGGCACGTGCGACCGCCTCGACGACGCCGGCCTGGTCCGCGCTCGCGGATCCCGACGGCGGGCCCTTGGGCCGACGCCGCCGGTAGGGAAGGTCGTATCGGATCGCCAGCCAGCCGCGTCCAGCCCATTGGTCGCAGAGCCTGACCAGCATCGGGGACTCGCGGCTGCCACCCGCTCCGTGGGTCAGCACGACGATGCCCGTGGGCTCACCCCTGGGCGCGTGCGCGACACCCGCGATGGCATCAAGATCCACTGGTCAGCCGGAAGAGAGCGGAGACCGGACCGTGACCATGTCCCAATGGGTAGGCGGCGCGCAGACATTCGGTGACCCACTGCTTGCCGAAGGACACCGCTTCCGGCACCGGATAGCCGTGTGCCAATGCGCATGCCGTCGCGGCCGCCAGGGTGTCGCCCGCGCCGTGATCGTGACCGGTGTCGATGCGTTCGGCGTCGAACTCGTGGAACGCGGTGCCGTCGAACAACAGGTCGGGACTGTGCGATGAAACGCGTAGGTGCCCGCCCTTCACAAGTGCCCACTGCGGGCCCAGCGCGTGTAGAGCCCGCGCCGCATCGCGCTGCGATTTCGAATCTATGACCTCGATCCCCGTGATGAGCCGCACCTCGTCGAGATTCGGCGTGACCAGCGTGGCGAGCGGAAACAGTTCGGTGCGAAGCGCATCGAGGGCCGACGGATGCAACAGCGGATCGCCGTGCATCGAGGCGCACACCGGGTCGACGACGAGGGGCGCAGCCAAGTCGCCGCCGCTCGACAGGCCTCGCCACGTTTCGCTGATCGCTTCGATGATGTCCGACGACGCCAGCATCCCGGTCTTGGCGGCCTGAATGCCGATGTCCTCGACGACGGTGATGATCTGTCCGGTGATGACGTCGAGCGGGATTTCGTGAAAACCCTTGACGCCCAGGGAGTTCTGCACGGTGACCGCGGCGACCGACACGCAGCCGTGCACGCCGAGCATGGCGAACGTGCGCAGGTCGGCCTGAATGCCTGCGCCACCGCCCGAGTCGGTGCCCGCGATGGTCATGACGCGCAGCGGAGTCTGCCCCGGCGGGGTGAGCGGTAGGTAGTTCACGGCAGCTCTCCCTACGCCGGCATTACCCGGTCAGGTTCATACGGTCGACGGCGCCGTCGGGCCGATGATTCAGCCCGGTAACCGTCCTCTCAGCGCACGTGGCGTGCGCTCCCGCGCGGACCGTTTCAACGTACCGCAGGGCAGCGGAGCCACCGCGGCCGCGGGAATAGGAATTGCTCCCAGATGTTTTGTATAGCTAACATATGCTTTTTGGGCAGCGTTGCCCACGGTGAAGATTTCGATACGCACTTTCGATACGCAAAGCGAAGCTGATGACGACTGAGATTGAGAAGACGCCCGCGCCAGGTGGGCGGGAGCGCGGCGACCTGCGGAAGTCCGACGCCGACGCTGCTGCAACCGCCGGCCGGCGAACCCGGATGGACCACGACCACCCGCACTACAAGTGGGTGGTGCTGTCCAACACGACGCTCGGCACGCTGTTGGCCACCATCAACGCCTCGATCGTGCTCATCTCGTTGCCCGCGATCTTCCGCGGCATCGGTCTCAACCCGCTCGCGCCGGGAAACGTCAGCTATCTGCTGTGGATGCTGATGGGCTACCTGGTGGTCACCGCCGTCCTGGTGGTGCCATTCGGCCGTCTCGGCGACATGTTGGGCCGGGTGAAGATCTACAACTGGGGCTTCGTCGTCTTCACCGTGGCCGCCGTCGCGCTGTCGTTCGACCCGTTCCACCTCGGTGGCGGGGCGCTGTGGCTGATCGGCTGGCGCGTAGTCCAGGGCGTCGGCGGCGCGATGCTGATGGCGTCGTCGTCGGCGATCCTCACCGACGCGTTCCCCGCCAACCAGCGCGGCATGGCGCTCGGCGTCAACATGGTCTCCGCCGTCGCCGGCTCCTTCCTTGGCCTGCTGATCGGCGGCTTCCTCTCCGAATGGCACTGGAAGGCCATCTTTTGGGTCGGCGTGCCCATCGGCATCCTCGGCACCATCTGGAGCGTCCGGTCACTGCGCGAGCTCGGCTCCCGTACGCCGGGGCGTTTGGACTGGCCGGGCACCATCACGTTCGGGCTCGGCCTGACGGTGCTGCTTGCAGGCATCACCTACGGCATCCAGCCCTACGGTGACTCCACCACCGGATGGACCAGTCCCTACGTGCTCGGTGCGATCGGCTTCGGACTGCTGCTTCTGGTGGCGTTCTGCTTCATCGAACTGCACGTCGAGTCGCCGATGGTCGACGTCCGGCTCTTCAAGTCGGCGTCCTTCGGAATGGGCAACCTGGCCGGGCTGATGTCCTCCATGGGCCGTGGCGGTCTGCAGTTCATGCTGATCATCTGGCTCCAGGGCATCTGGCTTCCCCTGCACGGGTTCAGCTTCGAATCCACACCCTTGTGGGCCGGTATCTATCTGCTGCCCATCACCGTCGGCTTCCTGGTGGCAGGTCCCATCGCGGGATCGCTGTCCGACCGTTTCGGGGCGCGGCCGTTCACCGTCGGTGGCATGTTGCTGATGGCGGCGACCTTCATTGCGTTGGTGCTGATTCCGGTCAACTTCGACTACTGGGTGTTCGCCGTCCTGGTGTTCCTCAACGGCCTCGGTGGTGGCATCTTCACCGCACCCAACACCGCGTCGATCATGTCGAGCGTGCCCGCCGCCCAGCGTGGCGCGGCATCCGGCGTGCGGGCGACGTTCTTCAACGCAGGCTCGTCGCTGTCCATCGGCGTCTTCTTCTCGCTGATGATCATCGGCCTGGCCCACACGCTGCCGTCGGCGATGAGCAGTGGCCTTCAGGCGCAGGGCGTGTCGGCCTCCGTAGCCAACGACGTCTCCAACCTGCCGCCGGTCGGCAGTCTGTTCGCGGCCTTCCTGGGCTACAACCCGATGGGTGAGCTGCTCGGGCCGTCGGGTGCTCTGACGCAGCCCGGAGTCAACGCCGACGTGCTGACGGGCAAGACCTTCTTCCCCCAGCTGATCACCGAACCGTTCCACTCCGGGCTGACGGTGGTGTTCATCGCCGCGGCGGTGATGATGCTGCTCGGTGCGGCCGCGTCGTTGTTCAACCCGGGTCGCTACGGCACCGAGTTCGGCGCCGACAACGCAGCCTGAGTCTCTTGCGCGAGGGTTGGGCGCCTGGCGGGCAGGTCATGACGGACGACAGGCCGACGTTCGTCCGTGTGAGACGCGACAGGCAGTGGTGGCTCGCTCCGTAACCCCGGGGATCACGTGTGACCCGGGGCACAATCGGGCATTCAGATCTGATGACGACCACCGATCATCGAGCCGACGATGTCCGGCTTCAGGCCAGAGCCCACGCCGAAGATGCCCGCGATGCCATGGATGCCAAGCGCCGCGAGGCAGGTGACGGCATTGCCGGCTGGGTTGCCGAGCGCGCCGCGGAATGGGATCTCTCCGGCCAGGACGAAACCACCATGCAGCGCCAGAAGTTCCTGTGGAACGCGCTGGTCGACTACTGGTTCCGCATGGAGATGGACGGCTGGGAGAACCTCCCGGAGTCGCCCGTCCTGCTGGTCGGCATCCACTCCGGCGCGCCGTTCGTGTGGGACGCCTGGACGGTCGGGGTGCAGTGGTGGCGCCGATTCGGCCAGGAGCGCCCGCTGCACGGCACCGCCCACGACGCCTTGATGGCGATACCGGTCATCGGCAGATACTTCCGGGCGATGGGCGTGCTACCGGCGGCGCCGGACGCCATCGCGACGGCACTCGCCGAGGGCAGAGACGTCGCGCTGTGGCCCGGGGGTGAGGTCGACTCTCTGCGGCCGTGGGTGGAGCGTGACGAAGCCAACCTGGCCGGACGCAAGGGCTTCGTGAAGATGGCTATTCGGGCCGGCGTGCCGATCGTTCCGATCGCCACTGTCGGCGGCGCCGACGCGATGCCGGTTCTGATGCGAGGGGACCGATTGTCGAGGGCCCTGAGACTGGACAAGATCCTGCGCCTCAAGGTGTTCCCGCTGGCGATCTCCCTGCCATGGGGAATCGCGCCAGCGGCGCTGCCTCAGCTTCCGCTGCCCGCAAAGATCAGGACGCGTTTCATGCCTGCCGTGGAGATTGACGCCGATCCCGAGCGTGCCGACGACGACGACTACGTCAACGAGAAGTACGAAGAGGTCCAGGCAAGCATCCAACGCGGGATGGACGCCCTCGCGCGCAAGCGCGCGCTTCCGCTGTTCGGGTGAGCCGGTCTCTACCCTGGATTACATGACGACGATCCCGCGGCGACGGCTCAATCAATCCATTACGCGGTTCTGGAGTTTCGCGGCACCCGTTTACGACCAGCGGTGCCTGCAACGCCTCGTCTATCAACCGGCTCAGGACGAAATGATCGCCGCGCTGCGCGCCAACGGCGCGCATCGGATCGTCGACATCGCCTGCGGGACCGGCATTTTGGCGTCCCGAATTGCCGACGAGCTGCTCCCCGAAGAGGTCTACGGCGTCGACATGTCCGACGGCATGCTTGCGCAGGCCCGCGGCCGGTCATCGTCGGTGGCCTGGAAGAAGGGGCCCGCGGAGCAGTTGCCGTTCGCCGACGGCTTCCTGGACGCCGTCGTCACCACCTCGGCTTTCCACTTCTTCGATCAGCCTGCCGCGCTGCGCGAGTTTCACCGAGTCTTGGCGCCGGGCGGACTGGTCGCAGTCGCGACGATCAGCCCTCGCCAGCTCCTGCCCGTACAGCTGTTCGCAGCAGGCGGATGGGCGCCGGTCGGCAATCCGTCACCGGCGCAGATGCGCGATCTCTTCGAAGACGCCGGATTCACCGTTCGAGATCAACACCGTGTCCACCGGCCGGTCTGGACCCAGGCCGTCGGGGACCTGATCACGATCGGCGTCAAGCCCTAATCGCTGAGGTCCACGAAGACCGGTGCGTGATCGCTCGGCGCCGGGGTGCCCTTCTTGCCGGGCTTGCGTTCGTCGCGGGCGATCTCGCCGTGCGTGACGCGGGCGGCCAGCGCAGGCGAACCGAGGATGAAGTCGATGCGCATGCCTTGGCGCTTGGGGAATCTCAGCTGCGTGTAGTCCCAGTAGGTGTAGACGCCCGGGCCCGGCGTGAAGGGCCGTACCACGTCGGCGAACCCGGCGTCACCGATCGCGCCGAACGCGGCCCGCTCCGGTGCCGTGACGTGGGTACTGCCCTGGAAGGCCTCGACGGCCCAGACGTCCTCGTCGGTGGGAGCGATGTTCCAGTCGCCCACTAGCGCAACCGGTGACGAGGGATCGTCGCTCAGCCAGCCGGAGGCGGTGTTCTTCAGCGCGGCCAGCCATTCCAGCTTGTAGGCGTAGTGCGGATCCTCGACCGTGCGGCCGTTGGGGACGTACAGGCTCCAGACCCGCACCCCGCCGCACGTCGCGCCGATCGCCCTGGCCTCGGCCGCGTCGTTCCATGCGGGCTGCTGATCGAAACCGATCGTGACGTCGTCGATGCCGACCCGGGAGGCGATCGCCACGCCGTTCCATTGGTTGTGCCCGACGTGCGCGACCTCGTAGCCGAGTGCCGCGAACGGCATGGTGGGGAACTGCGCGTCGGTGCATTTGGTCTCCTGCATCGCCAGCACGTCGACGTCGGCACGCTCCAGCCAGTCGGTCACCCGATCGATGCGGGAGCGGATCGAGTTGACGTTCCAGGTGGCCAGTCGCACGCGGCTACCCTAACGACATGTAGCGAGACCGGTGGTGCTCGGTGAACCCCATCGACTCGTACAACGTCCTCGCCGCGGTGTTGTCGGCCAGGACCTGCACGTATGCGCGGGTGGCGCCCCGTTCGTTGGCCCAGGCCAGCAGTGCGTCGCACAAAGTGCGCGCGAGGCCACGACGGCGGGCATCCTCGGCGACGTGCACGGACGACAGTCCCGCCCAACGGGTCCCGTCGGGTGCCACGGTCACGGCGGCCCGGCCGACCGCGACGCCCGCGACGCTGCCGAAGACCACCTCGCCGTCGACCACGGCGGTCAGCACGTCGACGGGCACCCTACGCGGATGCAGGCGCAACCATTCGTCGTCCGGCCGCGGCGTCAGCGTCACCTCAGAGCGGCTGGCATCAGCGGTCAATCGTCGTGCCATGACGATGTTCTCGCCGTCGGTCGGCTGGTCGGGCGGCACGCGGAAGAGCCGGTCCGGCACGGCCAGCAACGGCGGAAGCCCACGGGCGATGTACCAGTCGGCGATCTCGCCGACGTGCTCACCGGGGGAGGGAAGGAGCGGCACCGCAGAGTTCGCCCGCCGCGTGTCGCCATGGCCGAAGCGCAGTAGCCAGCCGCCGAGCCATTCTCGTTCGATCCCCGGCCAGCCGAGCGCCGCGGCGTGCTCGAGGTTGCGGATGTCGCGGTTGCGGACCGGTGCGGCTGACAGAGGTCTGATCGACACCACGTCGGCCGCGGAGATGGCGACGACGTTGCCGCCCTTGTCTTTGACCCGCAGCGTGGTGCCGACGTCGACGAGATGTCCCACCACGTCGCTCAGCGGCGGCACCGAACCGGCCGGAAGACGGTAACGCAGGCTGACCCTGGTCCCTACCTGCGGCAACTCGGGCACTAGTTCAATGTCCGAACGGGTCCGGGTCCTCGCCGGGAGTCCAGGACAGACCCGGGCCGCCCCAGCCGTTCGACTTGACGGTGCGCTTCGCGGCGCGAGCGTGCCTGCCGACCAGCTTGTCGATGTACAGGAAACCATCGAGATGACCGGTCTCGTGTTGCAGCATCCGAGCAAACAACCCCGAGCCCTCCAGCGTGATGGGAGTGCCGTCGGCATCCAGTCCCGTGACGCGCGCCCACGTGGCCCGGCCGGTCGGGAAGGACTCACCTGGCACCGACAGACAACCCTCGTCGTCGTTGTCGGGGTCGGGCATCGTCTCGGGCACCTCGGACGTCTCGAGCACGGGGTTGACGACCACTCCCCTTCGGCGGGTGGTCCGGCCACGGTCGTCGGCGCAGTCGTAGACGAACACGCGCTTGGATATCCCGATCTGGTTGGCGGCCAACCCGACACCGTTGGCGGCGTCCATCGTTTCGTACAGATCGTTGATGAGATCGGCCACGCCCGCGGGCAGAGAACCGTCGTCGCCGACGGGGATCGGACTGGTCGCAGTGTGCAGGACGGGATCTCCCACGATGCGGATGGGTACAACGGCCATGCGGGAGAGATTAGTGGGCGAGCTGAAGTCAGCCGACTCGCGGGCAAGGCTGACGGCTCAACCCCGTCTGCCGTGGTTCAATGTTGGCCGACACCACCGGAATGTCATGAGTGCGGGGAAGGGTCCAGAGAGCAAATGGACGGCGCCATTGCGCGGACCGAAAAGTCCGGGGACGATTCGGCTCTCGCCGACGGTCTCACTCGCCGCGAACACGACATCCTTGCGTTCGAACGGCAATGGTGGAAGTACGCGGGTTCCAAGGAAGACGCGATCAAGGAACTGTTCTCCATGTCGGCGACGCGCTACTACCAGGTGCTCAACGCGTTGGTCGACCGTCCGGAAGCGCTCGCGGCCGACCCCATGCTGGTCAAGCGTCTGCGAAGGCTGCGGGCCAGCCGCCAGAAGGCCCGTGCCGCCCGCCGCCTCGGCTTCGACGTGACGTGATCGGTACCTGAGTCTTTTCGCTCGCAGAGCGCGGCTGGATACAGTGTGTGCGATGAATCAACGAGACTCCTCCGGGTTGCCCCTGCGCGCCATGGTCATGGTGCTGCTGTTCCTGGGTGTGGTCTTTCTGCTGGTCGGCTTCCAGGCCATGGGCTCCGGCGACGACGACAGCAGCAGCGCCTCGAGCTCCACCACGACCACGACCACTGCCGCGACCCCGTCGTCGAAGGCCCCGGAACCGGCAGCAGGCAGGCCGGACGTGCGCGTCTTCAACCTGTCCGACGTCGCCGGCCTGGCCGATCAAACCGCCACCCAACTGCGGGACGCGGACTGGAACGTGACCGAGACCGGGAACCTGACCCTCGATGGCGTCACCGCGACGACCGTCTACTTCGGCGAGACGCCGGGTGAGAAGGAGGCGGCCGACGAGATCGGTGCGCTGCTCCGGGTAGCCGTCGAGCCCAGGACTCCTGAGGTCGCAGAGCAGCCGCCCGGCGTGATCGTGGCCGTCACCAGTTAGGCTCTCCGACATGCCGATCTCTGCCCCGCTTCGCTTCCTCGCCGCCGCGGCACTCATCGTTCCGATCGCGAGCGCTTGCTCCCCGAACGAGCCGGTCGCCACGCAACCCGGTACCACCCCGTCGGTGTGGACCGGTTCGCCGCCGCCGTCAGCTGCCGGGCAGGAAGGCATGGCTGGAGAACCCACCACGACCACCACGACGGGCGAGACGCTCAAAGCTGATCTGAGGACGGCCGACGGCACCTCGGTCGCGACCGCCGAGATCGTATTCTCCGGCAACTTCGCGACGGTCACCGTGAAGACGACCGCGTCCGGACAGTTGCAGCCCGGCTTCCACGGGCTGCACATCCACTCGGTGGGCAAGTGCGAGCCAGCCTCGGTCGCCCCTTCAGGCGGCGCGCCTGGCGACTTCAACTCCGCAGGCGGCCATTTCCAGGTCGGCGGCCACAGCGGACACCCGGCCAGCGGTGATCTTGCGTCGCTGCAGGTGCGCGCCGATGGTTCGGCGATGCTGGTGACGACGACCGACGCGTTCACCGCGGCTGACCTTCAGGCAGGCACGAAGACGGCCATCATCATTCACGAGAAGGCCGACAACTTCGCCAACATTCCGCCCGAGCGCTACCAGCAGGTGAACGGGACGCCAGGACCCGACGAGATGACGATGGCCACCGGTGACGCCGGCAAGCGGGTGGCGTGCGGTGTCATATCTCCCGAGTGAGGCCACGGCCGGTGCGCGGCCACAGCGTATCGACTTCGCCGGGTCCGCCAGGCCGACGATCGGCGTCGAGTGGGAGTTCGCACTGGTCGACCCCACGACGCGGGAACTGAGCAACGAAGCTGCCGCGGTGATCGCCGAGATCGGCGAAAGTCCGCACGTGCACAAGGAATTGCTGCGCAATACGGTCGAGATCGTGACGGGTATCTGTGACAACTCGGCCGAGGCGATGGATGATCTGCGGTCGACCCTCGCGCCGGCCCGCCAGATCGTGCGCGACCGTGGCATGGAGTTGTTCTGCGCGGGCACGCATCCGTTCGCGAAGTGGTCAGCTGAACAGCTGACCGACGCGCCGCGCTACGCCGAGCTGATCAAGCGGACCCAGTGGTGGGGCAGGCAGATGTTGATCTGGGGCGTGCACGTGCACGTCGGGGTGTCGTCGGCGCACAAGGTCATGCCAATCATTACCTCGCTGCTCAACCACTACCCGCACCTCTTGGCGCTGTCGGCGTCGTCGCCCTACTGGGACGGTAGCGACACCGGGTACGCCAGCAATCGCGCGATGATGTTCCAACAGTTGCCGACCGCTGGGTTGCCCTTCCACTTCCAAGAGTGGTCGCAGTTCGAGCAGTTCGTTCACGATCAGAAGAAGACCGGCATCATCGATCACATGAACGAAATACGTTGGGACATAAGACCTTCTCCGCATCTCGGCACCATCGAGGTGCGTATCTTCGACGGGATCTCCAACATCGCCGAGCTGGGGGCACTGGTCGCCCTGACCCACTGTCTGATCGTCGACCTGGACCGCCGTCTCGACGCCGGTGAGCATCTGCCGACCATGCCGCCGTGGCATGTGCAGGAGAACAAGTGGCGCGCAGCGAGATACGGACTCGACGCGGTGATCATCCTCGACGAGGACAGCAACGAGCGACTGGTCACCGAGGATCTCGACGACCTGCTGAACAGGCTGGAACCAGTCGCAAAGTCATTGGGCTGCGCAGACGAATTGGCGAAGGTATCGGGGATCTACCACACCGGCGCGTCCTATCAGCGACAGCGGCGGGTTGCCGAAGACGCCGACGGGGATCTGCGGACCGTGGTCGATGCCTTGATCGCCGAGCTGGTGTTGTAGGCCTCAGCGGGTAGGAGCGTAACGGCATGGGAGATTCTGGAGCATGACGATAAGGCCGATGTTTCCGCTGGAGTCCGTGCGACTGCCCGGCGAGGACCTACCGCTGCGCATCTTCGAGCCTCGCTACGGTGCGCTGGTCCGCGAATGCCTGGACGGTGCAATGGAGTTCGGCGTGGTCCTGATTGCCGCGGGCCGCGAAGTCGGCGGCGAAGATGCACGCTGTGACGTCGGTTCAATGGCGCACATCGTGGACTGCCAGGACTTCGGCGACGGCCGCTACCTCCTCGAGTGTGAGATTCGCGAGCGGATCCGGGTGATCTCGTGGCTCGACGATGATCCCTACCCGCGGGCCGACGTCGAGCCGTGGACTGACGAGCCGGGGCCGACCGTGACCGGTGATGACATCGGAATAGTCGAGGACCGGTTGATGGAGACATTCGAGCGCATCGCGTCGGCACGGCAGGCAACGCTGCCGTCGAGGCAGGAGCTGCTCGGTGAACCGGAGCCGGGTGATGACGCGGGAAAGCGGTTGTATGCGTTGGCGTCCCACGTTCCGATGGGGCAGGCCGACCGCTACTCGGTGCTCGAGGCGCCATCCGCGGCGGCCCGGTTGGACGCCTTGCGCGATGCGGTCGAAACCGTCGCCGCAATGATCGAGTTCCAGCTCGCCGAGGAGTAGCGGCTAGAACGGCGGGTCCGGTTCGGGTTCGGCTTCGTTGCGGTTGAGTTCGCGTTCGTCGTGGATGCGGCGGGCGCGGTCCTCGGCGCGGGTGGCTTTGCGCCGTGGCATCCTCAGTCCGCTGGTGTGGGCGGGGGGTACGGGTCCGGTGGTGGTGACGGGTGCGGTGGGTGCGCAGAGTTCGGGGAACAGCAGCCGGCTGCCTGGGGTGGTGTGGTATGTCTGCCCGTCGGGTGCGATCCAGTCGATGGTGCCGTCTTGGTGTTGGCGGTCCCGCCAGCCGGTGGGTCCGCCCCAGAACGTTTTCAGCAAGTGGTGTTTTCGGCATAGCATTTTTAGGTTCGACGCACTCGTGGGTCCGTACGGCCAGGGGATGGTGTGGTCCAGGTCGCAGGTGGTGGCGGGTTCGTGGCAGCCGGGGAAGCGGCACGTCTGGTCGCGGCAGCGCACGAAGTCGGCCAGTGTCTTCGACGGGGTGTACCGCGGCTCCGGTGGGGCGTGGCCGGGATGGATGATCGCGGTGATGGTGGCGCCGAGCGCGGCGCGCCGCAGCAGCGGGCCGGGTAGGAACCGTCCGCCCATCATGGCGGCGGGCCGGATGCTGCTGAGGGCGCCGCGCTCGGGTGTGAGTGCCTCGGTCAGGGTCAGCTCGCCCAGTGGGCGGGTGAACATCGCCGGGCCGACCCCGTCGAGGCCGGCGCACTCCTCGGCGGCGGGATCGGCGGCGGGGTGACGGGAGTCGGCGTTCTCGGCTCCGTCGGTGTCACCGCCCGCGTCGGGATCGTCGACCGTGTCGGGATCGTCGGGCACGTGGGGGTGTGTGGGCACGTCGGGTGTGGGGGTGCCGTTGGGGTCAGCGGGCAGGCCGCCGGTTCCGGTGGTGGTGTCGTGGTGGGCGATGAGGTGGATGATCACCCCGGTCGAGGGCGGGTTCTGAGCGGCGTCGCAGTCTGCGCTGCCGCACAGGCACGCCAGGCGGTCGGCGCCGTGGCTCAGGGCGCCCACGGCGTCGGCGCGGCGCTGGTCCTTGGTCCGCGGATCCGCCGGGCACACCGTGTCGGCCAGGGCGTTCAACCGCACGTCCAAGGCGATCGCGTCGGGGGTGAACAGGGAACCGAACACGGCGGCCAACCCGCTGCCGTCCTCCACGTGCACGTTCAGAGAGCGGTCCCGGGCCCGGGTCTGGGTGCGGCGCAGCGCCAACGGATCGACCTGGGCGACGATCGCGTCGATGTGCTGTTCGGTCTTGGCCACCGACATCGGCTCCCATCCCACCAGGGCCTCGGCCAGCGCGGTGTCCAGG
>NZ_RCZG01000015.1 GCF_006439015.1 Mycolicibacterium hodleri
TGAGATGGCCAACTGGCGAGAGGTCAAGCTGCAGCTGCAAGCACCGGTCTACTTCTGCGATCCGCACTCGCCATGGCAACGCGGGACCAACGAGAACACCAACCGGTTGTTGCGGTTCTGGTTCGAGAAGAGCACCGACCTGAGCGTGCACACCAAGGCCGACCTCAAACGCGTCCAAGACAAACTCAACACCAGGCCCCGACCCACCCTCGACCTGAACACTCCCGCCGACCGACTCGCCGCACTCCTCACCCAAGCCGCTTAGCACCGAATGATGTCCTGACCGCTTGACAATGCCGGGTGATTCCCCTACCAGGTTTCACGAACGCGGGACGTCCGCGGAGCGGGCCGCAGTCGCGGGAATCATAGCCGCGTGGGGTCCGGCGTTCTAACGCCCCCGCCAGTGGGGCTTGCGCTTCTCGACCCACGCCCGAACACCCTCGGCCGCATCGTCGGTGGCCCCGGCTACCTTGCGCATGGTCTCGCCGAACCGTACCGCTTCGATCCAACCCATGTCCGCGGTCCGCCACGCCACCTCCTTCGTCGCCCGCTGGGCCAGAGGCGCGGCCTCGGTGAGGGTCCGCGCCCATCCCATGGCTTCCGACTGCAGATTTCCGGGTTCGACCAGCTTCCACACCAGACCAACCTCCAAGGCCCGCTCGGCGCTGATGGGCTTGCCGGTCAACAACAACTCCATGGCATTGGCCCAGCCGACGCGGTGGGGAAGCCTGATGGCCCCGACCACGGTAGGAATCCCGAGGGACACCTCGGGAAAGGAGAACGTCGCGTCGGTGCTGGCGATGACGAAATCGCAGAACAACACCCCGGTCAACCCATAGCCGATGCACGGGCCGTTCACGGCGGCGATGGTCGGTTTGAACAACTCCATCCCGCTCTCGAAGGAATTGATGGTTGGCTTCTCCCAGGAAGTGCCGCCGAAGGTGCCGACCGAGCCGCCGCCGTCCCTCAGGTCGCCCCCGGCGCAGAAGGCGTTGCCGGTGGCCGTCAGGATTCCCACCCAGGCGTCCTCGGTGTCGCGGAAACGATCCCATGCCGAGTTCAGGTCTTGGCGCATCGCACCGTTGATGGCGTTGCGGGCCTCGGGCCGATTAAGGGTGATGGTGGCGATGTGATCGTCCAGTTCATAGGTGACCAGGCTCATGCCAGCACCCTAGTTTCGTTCGACACCGACACACCGCGGCGAGGGTCGGTCGCTGCTCGTTGGCACGGGAGGTAGGCATCGATCTGGTGGGGCTGTCCCTGATGCGGCACCCCGATGCCGGTCCCGAGATCCCGGCGACCGACGGGATCGTCGTCAACTTCGGCGCCCCCGCCGAACACGCATTCACCGGGACCGTCGACGCGCTCTACGGGATCCTGCCAAGGCGACCTGGCTAAGCTGCGTCCGTGGCCGAGCCCCCGATGTCGCCGAACCTGAGCCTCAAGACGCAGGCATTTCGGTTCCTCGTCACCGGCGGGTTGTCCGCGATCGTCGACTTCGGTCTCTACGTCCTGTTCCTGTGGCTCGGCCTCAACGTGAACGTGGCCAAGACGCTGAGCTTCATCGCAGGTACCACGACCGCCTACCTGATCAATCGCCGCTGGACATTCCAGGCGCCGCCCAGCAGGGCCCGCTTCATCGCGGTCGTCGGGCTCTACGCCGTGACGTACGCCGTGCAGGTCGGCATCAACTATGCCCTCTACACACTGTGGGACGACAAGCCGTGGCGGGTCCCGGTCGCGTTCGTCATCGCCCAGGGCACCGCGACGGTCATCAACTTCGTGGTGCAGCGCACGGTGATCTTCAAGTTGAAGTGAGGGCGGTACCCTCGTCACGATGTTCACCACCACCACTACCAAGCGGCTGACGGGCTGGGGCCGCACCGCGCCGAGCGTCGCGCAGGTGCTCTCACCCCCCGACGCCGATACCATCGTCGACGCCGTTGCCAAGGCTGACGGTCGCGGGGTGATCGCACGCGGGCTGGGCCGCTCCTACGGCGACAATGCCCAGAACGGCGGCGGCCTCGTAATCGACATGACGACTTTGAACAAGATCCACTCGATGGACCGTGACAGCCACCTCGTGGACGTAGACGGCGGCGTCAACCTCGACCAACTGATGCGGGCGGCGCTGCCGCTGGGCCTGTGGGTGCCCGTGCTCCCCGGCACCCGGCAGGTCACCGTCGGCGGCGCGATCGCCTGCGACATCCACGGCAAGAATCACCACAGTGCAGGCAGCTTCGGCAACCACGTCCGATCGATGGACCTGTTGACCGCCGACGGCAACGTCCGTCGGCTCACCCCGGATGGCGACGGCGCCGAGTTGTTCTGGGCGACCGTCGGCGGCAACGGGCTCACCGGGATCATCCTGCGCGCCACGATCGCGATGACGCCCACCGAGACCGCGTACTTCATCGCCGACGGAGACGTCACGCCCACCCTCGAGGACACCATCGCCTTCCACAGCGACGGCAGCGAAAATGACTATGCCTATTCCAGCGCTTGGTTCGACGCCATCAGCGCGCCACCGAAGCTTGGGCGGGCGGCGATCTCACGCGGGTCGTTGGCCACGTTGGACCAGCTACCCACGAAGCTGCAGAAGAGTCCGCTGAAATTTGATGCGCCGCAACTTCTTACGTTCCCAGACGTCTTTCCCAATGGATTGGCCAACAAGTACACGTTCGGCCCGATCGGTGAGCTCTGGTACCGCAAGTCAGGCACCTACCGAGGCAAGGTGCAGAACCTGACGCAGTTCTATCACCCACTCGACATGTTCGGGGAGTGGAACCGTGGCTACGGATCAGCCGGCTTCCTGCAGTACCAGTTCGTGGTGCCGACCGAGGCCGTCGAGGAGTTCAAGCGCATCATCGTCGACATCCAGCGCTCTGGGCATTACTCGTTCCTCAACGTGTTCAAGTTGTTCGGCGCGGGAAACGAAGCGCCGTTGAGCTTTCCGATCCCGGGTTGGAACATTTGCGTCGACTTCCCGATCAAGGCCGGACTCAACGAGTTCGTCACCGAACTCGACCGCCGAGTGCTGGAATTCGGCGGCCGGCTCTACACCGCCAAGGACTCGCGAACCACCGCGGACACCTTCCACGCCATGTATCCGCGGATCGACGAGTGGATCAAGGTCCGCCGCAGCGTCGATCCCGCCGGGGTCTTCGCCTCCGACATGGCCCGACGTTTGGAGCTGCTGTAAATGGTGTTTGATGCCCTGGGAAACCCGCAGGGAATCCTGATCCTTGGCGGCACGTCCGAGATCGGGCTGGCCATCGCCGAGCGGTACCTTCGCGATGCCTCGGCGCGCGTGATCCTGGCCGACCTCCCGGACCATCCGCGTAAGGACGACGCCATCGCCGCCATGAAGTCGGCAGGGGCGAAGTCCGTGGAATGGGTCGACTTCGACGGCGTCAAGAGCGACACGCACCCCGACGTCATCGACAAGGCCTGGGCGGGCGGCGATGTCGACGTAGCCGTCGTCGCGTTCGGCCTGCTCGGCGACGCCGAGGAGCTATGGCAGAACCAGCGTAAAGCCGTCCAGATCGCCGGAATCAACTACACCGCAGCCGTTTCCGTTGGCGTGCTGCTCGGCGAGAAGATGCGCGGTCAGGGTTCGGGTCGGATCATCGCAATGAGCAGCGCGGCGGGTGAGCGTGTTCGCCGCTCCAACTTCGTCTACGGCTCCACCAAGGCCGGTCTCGACGGCTTCTACCTCGGGCTGGGAGAAGCACTGCGCGAGTTCGGCGTTCACGTTCTGGTCATCCGCCCCGGACAGGTGCGCACCAAGACGACGATCGACTATCTGAAGGCCACCGGTGCGAAGGAGGCCCCGATGACCGTCGACAAGGAGTACGTCGCCGAGCTCGCGGTCACGGCGTCGGCCAAGGGCAAGGATCTGGTGTGGGCGCCAGGCGCGTTCCGCTACGTGATGATGGTGCTGCGGCACGTGCCGCGGCCGATCTTCCGCAAGCTGCCGATCTGAGTTCCGGTGGGCAGGAGCGGAGCGACCGGGGGATGAGTTCCGGTGGGCTGGAGCGGAGCGACCGGGGGATGAGTTCCGGTGCGCTGGAGCGGAGCGACCGGGGCATCAGCCAGGCACCTCAGGCGCTGAGGACCGCGGCCCACATGGCGGCCGCCGTCACCGTGGCCGCCGTGGTGTCGGTCGTCTCACTCGCCGCCATCGCCCGAGTGGAGTGGCCGGCGTTCAACTCGTCGAACCAACTGCACGCGCTCACCACGGTCGGCCAGTTCGTCTGTCTGATCGGACTTTTCGCCGCAGGTTGGCTGTGGCGCACGGGTAGGCGGCTGATCGCCCGGATCGTGTCGGTGGTGTTCCTCTCGGCGCTCTCGGCGGTCACCCTGGCGATGCCCCTTGGCGCCACCAAGTTGTACCTGTTCGGGGTGTCGGTCGATCAGCAGTTCCGCACCGAATACCTGACGCGCCTGACCGATACCGTGGCTCCGCAGGACATGACCTACATCGGCCTCCCGCCGTTCTATCCGCCGGGTTGGTTCTGGCTGGGTGGCAGGCTCGCCGACCTGACCGACACACCGGCCTGGGAGATGTTCAAGCCGTGGTCGATCGTCTCGATCACCGCTGCGATCGCCGTCGCGTTCGTGTTGTGGGCGGCCATGATTCGTTTCGAGCTTGCGCTGGTGGTGGCGACGGCCACCGCAGCCGCCACGCTCGCCTACGCGCCGGCCGAGCCGTACGCCGCGATCATCACGGTGCTGTTGCCGCCGGTGTTCGTGCTGGCGTGGTCGGGACTTCGGGGTGGCCAGAGACCGAGCGGAGGGGTGGAGCGAAGCGACCCCGGAAATGGTCGCGGCTGGGCGGCCGTCGTCGGAGTCGGCCTCTTCCTGGGCGTGGCGGCCCTGTTCTACACACTGCTCCTCGGCTACGCGGCGTTCACGCTAGTCGTCATGGCGCTGCTCGCCGCCGCTGCCAGGCGCCGTTGGGATCCGCTGCTTCGGGTCGCCGTCATCGGCGTGATCGCGGGGGCGATCGCCCTCATCGGTTGGGGGCCCTACCTGCTCGCCGCGTCGAAGGGAGCCCCGGCCGACACCGGCACCGCCCAGCACTACCTGCCGGCCGACGGCGCCCAGCTGACGTTCCCGATGCTCGACTTCACCCTGCTCGGCGCCCTCTGCATGGTCGGCACGCTGTGGCTGGTGGGCTACGCCCGCAGTTCCACGCGCGCCGGCGCGTTGGCCGTCGCGGTGCTCGCCGTCTACGCGTGGTCACTGCTGTCGATGCTCACCACGCTGATGGGCACCACGCTGCTGTCCTTCCGGCTGCAACCCACGCTCACTGTGCTCCTCACTGCTGCGGGTGCGCTCGGCTTCGTCGAGGCCACCCTTGCCATCGCCGCCAGGTACACCCCCCGAACGGGCCAGCGCGTCGTCGCCGCGGGCGCGGTGCTCGGCGCAATCGGGGCCATGACCTTCGTCCAGGACATCCCCGACGTGCTGCGCCCCGACATCGTCGTGGCCTACACCGACACCGACGGCAATGGTCAGCGTGCTGACCGCCGGCCGCCGGGAGCCGAGAGGTACTACCGCGAGCTCGACGCCAAGATCAGCCGCGTCACCGGGCGCCCGCGGCACGAGACGGTCGTGATGACAGCCGACTACAGCTTCCTCGCCTACTACCCGTACTACGGTTTTCAGGGTCTGACGTCCCACTACGCCAATCCGCTCGCGCAGTTCACGGAGCGCTCGGCCGCCATCGAGGGCTGGGCCACCATCACCAAGCCCGACCAGTTCATCGCTGCCCTCGACGGGATGCCGTGGCCGCCGCCGACCGTCTTCCTCATGCGACACGGCGCGAACGACACCTACACGCTGCGCCTGGCCAGCGACGTCTACCCGAATCAGCCGAACGTCCGGCGCTATCAGGTGGCACTGGACGCTGCGTTGTTCGACGATCCGCGGTGGGACGTGTCCGACGTCGGGCCCTTCGTCCTGGCGATCCGGAAGTAAGTCGACGTGACCGGTGAAGCCTCACGAGACGGACAACTAACATCTAGCCCCGTGAGCCGCGAGGGGACCAACCACAAGAGCGCGCGCCTCGTAGCCATCGTCGCCGGCCTTCTCGGTGCCGCCCTGGCGATGGCGACGCCCTTCCTTCCGGTCACGCAGACCACCGCCCAGCTCAACTGGCCGCAGAACGGCGTCATGCAGAGCGTGAACGCGCCGCTCATCGGCTACGTCGCAACCGACCTCGACGTGTCCATCCCGTGCAGTGCCGCCGCAGGTCTGGTCGGTCCGGAGAACGCCAGTCGCACCGTACTGCTATCCACCGTCCCCAGGCAGGCCCCCAAGGCCGTCGACCGCGGCCTGCTCATCGAGCGCGTCGGGGGCGACCTCCTGGTCATCGTTCGCAACACCCCGGTCGTCACCGCCCCGCTGGCCCAGGTGCTCAGCCCGGCCTGCCAGCAGCTGACGTTCACCGCTCACGCCGACAGGGTCACCGGCGAGTTCGTCGGTCTCGTCGAGGGACCCGACGCCGAAGGGCAAGCCAAGGCCGGCGATCCGCTGCGCGGAGAGCGCAGCGGCTACGACTTCCGACCGCAGATCGTCGGCGTCTTCACCGACCTCTCGGGACCTGCGCCACCCGGACTCCAGTTCTCGGCCACCATCGACTCGCGGTACAGCACCTCGCCGACGCTTCTCAAGACGTTGGCGATGATCATCGGCGTTGCGATGACCGTCGTGGCGCTTGGTGCGCTCCACGTTCTCGACAGCGCCGACGGCATGAGACACCGGCGGTTCCTGCCGCCGCGGTGGTGGTCGATGAAGCCGTTGGACGGCGTCGTCACAGCCGTGCTGCTCTGGTGGCACTTCGTCGGCGCCAACACCTCGGACGACGGCTACATCCTGACAATGGCGCGGGTATCCGAGCACGCGGGATACATGGCCAACTACTACCGCTGGTTCGGCACCCCGGAGGCACCGTTCGGTTGGTACTACGACCTGCTGGCGCTGTGGGCGCACGTGAGCACCGCGAGCGTCTGGGTGCGGCTGCCCACGCTACTGATGGCCCTGGCGTGCTGGTGGGTGATCAGCCGCGAAGTCATCCCGCGCCTGGGCCACGCGGTGAAGACCAGCCGGGTCGCGGCGTGGACTGCGGCGGGCATGTTCCTCGCCTTCTGGTTGCCGCTCAACAACGGACTGCGGCCCGAACCGATCATCGCCCTCGGCATCCTGCTGACCTGGTGCTCCGTGGAACGCGGCGTCGCCACCAGCAGACTCCTTCCGGTCGCGATCGCCATCATCATCGGCGCTCTGACGCTGTTCTCCGGACCCACGGGCATCGCCGCGGTCGGTGCGCTCCTCGTCGCCATTGGGCCACTGAAAACCATTGTGGCGGCGCATACTTCGCGTTTCGGATACCTCGCACTACTGGCTCCGATCCTGGCGGCGGGCACTGTCACCATCTTCCTGATCTTCCGAGACCAGACGCTCACCAGCGAGGTCCAGGCCAGCGCATTCAAGTCGGCCGTCGGCCCTAGCCTCGCCTGGTTCGACGAGCACATCCGTTACGAACGTCTGTTCATGGCGAGTCCGGACGGGTCGGTGGCACGCCGCTTCGCCGTCCTAGCGCTCCTTCTGGCGCTCGCCGTCTCGGTGGCGATGGCGTTGCGCAAGGGCCGAATTCCCGGGACTGCCGCGGGGCCGAGCCGTCGCATCATCGGCATCACGATCATCTCGTTCCTGATGATGATGTTCACCCCCACCAAGTGGACACACCACTTCGGCGTCTTCGCCGGGCTGGCCGGATCACTTGGCGCACTGGCCGCCGTCGCAGTCGCCGCCGCCGCGATGACGTCCCGCCGCAACCGCACCATCTTCGCGGCCATCGTGCTGTTCATGACGGCGTTCTCCTTCGCCAGCGTCAACGGCTACTGGTACGTCTCGAACTTCGGTGTGCCGTGGTCGAATCAGTTCCCGCAGTACAAGTTCGGCTTCACCACGATGCTGCTCGGGCTCGCGGTGGTGGCCTTGCTGGTGGCGGCCTGGCTGCACTTCACCGGTCGGGGCGACACCGCGCCGAGCAGACCGCGACGATGGTCGCGAATAGCGCAGGTGCCCTTGACGATCGTCGTGTGGGCGATGGTGGTCTTCGAGGTGGTGTCTTTGACCGTCGCCATGGTCGGGCAATACCCGGCATGGTCCGTCGGCCGGAGCAACCTCGAGGCGCTGGCAGGCAAGACCTGCGGGCTGGCCACCGACGTCCTGGTCGAGCAGGACACCAACGCGGGCATGCTGACGCCGGTGAGCGTCCCGGTGGGTGCCGCGCTAGGCGCCGCAGGCGCACAGGGCTTCAGCCCCAACGGAATTCCCGCCGACGTGTCGGCGGACCCCGTCATGGAGCCACAGGGCAGCGGGAACTTCGCCGACACCGACGGCTCGGTGGTGACCGGCAGCGAGCCGGGCACCGAGGGTGGCACCACCGCCGCCGCGGGCGTCAACGGCTCGCGGGCGCGCCTCCCGTACAACCTCGACCCCGCCACCACACCCGTCATGGGCAGCTGGCGTTCCGGCACGCAGCAACCCGCCCAATTGCGGTCGGCCTGGTACCGGCTGCCGCCGCGCGATCAGTCCGGGCCGCTGCTGGTGGTCACCGCGGCCGGCCGGTTCGATCCCGGCGAGGTCGTCGTCCAGTGGGCCACCGACGCCCAAGCCACCGCGGGCCAGCCCGGCGGCAGCGTCGGTTTCGGCGACGTCGGGGCAGTGCCGGCCTGGCGGACACTGCGCGTGCCGCTCAGCGCGATCCCGTCCGAGGCGACGCAGATCCGGCTCGTCGCCTCCGACGAGGACCTCGCGCCCCAGCACTGGATCGCCGTCACCCCGCCCCGGATCCCTCGGCTGCAGACGCTGCAGGACGTCGTCGGCTCGACGGATCCCGTGCTGCTGGACTGGTTGGTCGGCATGGCGTTCCCGTGCCAGCGACCCTTCGGCCACCAGAACGGCGTCACCGAGGTGCCCAAGTGGCGCATCCTGCCGGACCGCTTCGGGGCCGAGGCCAACTCACCCGTCATGGACTACCTCGGCGGTGGCCCGCTGGGCATCACCGAACTGCTGGTGCGCGCCGAGCCGGTGCCGACCTATCTGAAGGACGATTGGTACCGCGACTGGGGCGCGCTGCAGAAGTTGACGCCCTGGTATCCGAGCGCGCAGCCCGCGCGCCTCGATCTCGGGAGCGCCACGCGTAGCGGGCTGTGGACTCCGGGACCACTGCGGCTCAGCTGACCAAGAACACGACGGCCCCGTCGCCGAGACTGTAGTGAGATCGCGAGATCCCGTTGTTGTGCGATCTCCCGGCAGTCTCGATGAGTACCGGGCCGCATGGCGACGCAGCGCACACGAGCACGTCGCCTAGCATCGAACCTCGTGCCCGCCAGGACCGTTCGACTCATCGCGATCATCGCGGGCGTCATGGGACTCCTGCTCTGCGCGCTCACCCCGCTGCTCCCCGTCAAACAGACGACGGCCGCGATCCTCTGGCCGCAGGGCGTGGGGTCCGATGGGCTGATCACCGACGTGACGGCTCCGCTGGTGTCCGGCGCACCGCTGGCGCTCGACGCAACCATCCCCTGCCAGGTCATCTCGACGCTCCCCGCCGCAGGGGGCGTCGTCCTGTCCACCATTCCGGACGGCGGTATCGACGCAGGCCGCAACGGGCTGTTCGTCCGTGCGACCGCCGACAGCGTCATCGTCGCGTTCCGCGACTCCGTGGCCGCCGTCGCCCCGCGTCAGGCCGTCAGCTCCGGTGCCTGCAGCATGCTGCACGTCTGGGCCAACGTCGGCGCCGTCGGCGCGGACTTCGTCGGCATTCCAGGAGCGACCGGCACACTGGCACCCGAGAAAAAGCCTCAGGTGGCGGGGATCTTCACCAACCTGAAGGTTGCCGCCCAGTCGGGGCTCTCGGCCCGCATCGACGTCGACACCCGCTTCGTCACCGCGCCGACCGCCCTCAAGACCGCGCTGATGGTGCTCGGCGTGCTGGCCACCATCGCTGCGATCGTGGCACTCGCCGTCCTGGACCGCCGGAGCCGCGCTGGCGGCGACATCGGCCTCCGCGGCGGCCGACGTACACACGGCACGTGGCGCAGATTCTGGCGTGTCGGGATCGCGACGTGGCTGGCCGACGGTGTCGTCGTCGGCACCCTACTGCTGTGGCACGTCGTCGGTGCCACCTCGTCGGACGACGGCTACAACCTCACCATCGCGCGGGTGTCCGGCGACGCGGGCTATGCCGCCAACTACTACCGCTTCTTCGGCGCATCGGAGGCGCCGTTCGACTGGTACCAGTCCGTGCTCGCGCACCTGGCCGCCGTCAGCACGGCCGGTGTGTGGATGCGTCTGCCCGCCCTCGTCGCGGGCCTGTCCACCTGGATGTTGCTCAGTCGCTGGGTGCTCCCGCGGCTGGGTAGGCGACTTGCGGTGAACCGCGTGGCGGTCTGGACCGGTGCCGCGGTGTTCCTGGCGAGCTGGCTTCCCTTCAACAACGGCTTGCGCCCCGAACCGCTGATCGCCTTCGCGGTGCTCGCGACCTGGGTGCTCGTCGAGTACTCGATCGGCGCCCGTCGGGTGTGGCCCGCGGCCCTCGCGATCATCATCGCGATGTTCAGTGTGACGCTGGCACCGCAGGGGTTGATCTCGATCGCGCCGCTGCTGGTCGGCGCGCGAGGCATCTACGGGGTCGCCAGGGATCGACGGGCCGGCGAGAACGGGATCGGAGTTCTCGCTCCGCTCGCCACCTACGCCGCCTCGCTGTCATTGGTCTTCGTGATCGTCTTCCGCGACCAGACACTGGCCACCGTCGCGGAATCGGCGCGGATCAAGTACACCGTCGGCCCGACGATCTCCTGGTACCAGGAGTTCCTGCGCTACTACTTCCTCACCGTCAAGGAAAGCGTCGACGGATCTCTGACTCGACGCTTCGCCGTGTTCGCGCTGCTGCTGTGCCTCTTCGGCCTCCTAGCGGTCCTGCTTCGCCGCGGGAGCCTGCCCGGAATCGTCACCGCACCGATCTGGCGCCTCCTCGGCACGACGGCCGTCGGTCTGCTGTTGCTGATGTTCACACCCACCAAGTGGGTCGTGCAGTTCGGCGCATTCGCCGGACTCGGTGGCGCGCTGGGCGCCGTCACCGCCCTCACGTTCTCCCGCGTGGGACTGCACAGTCGGCGCAATCTCGCGCTCTACGTCACCGCCCTCCTATTCATCCTCGCCTGGGCCACTGCGGGCATCAACGGCTGGTTCTACGTCGGCAACTATGGGGTGCCCTGGTTCGACAAGCAGCCGGTGCTCGCCGGATACCCGGTGACCTCGATGTTCCTCGGGTTGGCAATCGCAACCGGCGTGCTTGCCGGCTGGCTGCACTTTCGGATGGACTACGCCGGGCACACCGAGGTCGAAAACACCGGCCGCAACCGGGTGCTGGCCTCCACGCCGCTTCTGGTGGTGGCGACGTTGATGGTGCTTCTCGAGGTCGGCTCGATGGTCAAGGGCGCCGCCGTCCGTTACCCCCGCTACACGACTGCCGCCGCGAACGTTTCTGCGATCACCTCCGGACTCGGTTCCACCAGTTGCGCCCTGGCCGACGACGTCCTCGTCGAACCGGACCCCAATGCCGGCCTCCTACAACCGGTTGGCGGTCAGAAGTTCGGACCCGACGGACCGCTCGGTGGCACGGACCCCCAAGGGTTCACCCCCAACGGCGTCAGCGACACCCTTCTGCCACCCGAACCCGTGACCGCCAATCCAGGCACCGTCAACTCTCCCGGCTCATCCGACAAGCCCAACGTCGGCATCGGCTTCTCTGCGGGCACCGGTGGCGGCTACGGCCCCCAGGGCGTCAACGGCTCACGGGCGTTCCTCCCGTTCGGGCTCGACCCCGCTCGCACGCCGATCATGGGCAGCTACGGCGAGAACAACGCGACCGCCAAGGCGACGTCGGCCTGGTACGGGCTACCACCCCGCACATCGGACCACCCGCTGCTCACCGTCGCGGCCGCGGGCGCCATCTTGTCGACCGACGAAGAGGGCAACTTCAACTACGGTCAGTCGCTGAAACTCCAATGGGGCGCGCGTAATCCGGACGGCAGCTATCGAGCGTTGGCCGAGGTGGAGCCGATCGACCCGCTGGTGCCCCAACGGGCCTGGCGGAACCTGCGCTTCCCGCTGGCCGCCGTGCCGCCGGAGGCCAACGTGGTTCGGATCGTCGCCGATGACCCGAACCTGTCGACCGACCAATGGTTCGCGTTCACCCCGCCCCGCGTCCCGGCATTGCAGACCGCGCAACAGTTCCTCGGGTCGACCACGCCGGTGCTGATGGACATCGCCTCCGCCGCGAACTTCCCGTGCCAGCGGCCGGCGTCCCAGCACCTCGGCATCGCCGAACTCCCGGACTACCGGATCCTGCCGAACTCCAAGCAGGTCGTCGTCTCGTCCAACCAGTGGCAGTCCGCTGACGACGGCGGACCCTTCCTCTACATTCAGGCACTGCTTCGCACGTCCACCGTCCCGACGTACCTGAGCGGGGATTGGTACCAAGACTGGGGTTCGATCGAACGCTACGACCGGATCGTGCCCGCGGCGACCGCCCCCGACGTCACCGTCGACGAGGGCACCCAGACGGTCCTTGGTTGGACGCGCCGCGGCCCGATCCGAGCCCTGCCACTGGAGACGGACTCGTGAGCAATTCAGATTCGTTGCGAGCGGGAGCCAAGACCACCCGGTGGGTGGCGATGATCGCAGGCCTCGTCGGCTTCGTCTTGTCAGTGCTGACCCCGCTGCTGCCCGTCGTACAGACGACCGCGACGCTGAATTGGCCACAAGCCGGGCAGGTCGACAACGTGACCGCGCCACTGATCACGCTGACACCGGTCACCTTGACGGCCACCGTGCCCTGCGACGTGTTGCGAGACATGGCAAATCGCGGCGGCGGCATCGTGCTGGGTACCGCACCGCCCGAGGCCAAGGACGCCGCGCTCAACGGGCTGTTCGTCAGCGTCACCCGAAAGATCACTGACCAACGGATCATCGTCACCGACCGCAACGTCGTCGTCGCCACCATGCCGATGTACCGGGCATTGGGCCCAGAGTGCACCCGGTTGGAGATCACCTCGTCGGAGGCGGGCACATTCGCCACGTTCCCGGGGATGAGCGATCCGACCGACCCGCAGAAGGATTTCCGCAGCGGGTTCTCCGACCCCAATCTGCGACCCAACTTCGTTGGCGTCTTCACCGACCTGAACGGGCCCGCCCCGCAGGGGCTCTCACTGTCGGCGACGATCGACACCCGCTTCACCACCAAGCCGACGGTGCTGAAGCTCAGCGCGATGCTGTTGGCGATGGTCGCCACCGCCATCGCTCTCGTCGCACTGTGGCGACTCGACCAGCTCGACGGTCGGCGCATGCAACGGGTGATCCCGTCACGATGGCGAACGTTCACGGCAACGGACGTCGTCGTGGTCGGTGGATTCCTGCTCTGGCACGTCATCGGCGCCAATTCATCGGACGACGGCTACATCCTGCAGATGGCTCGCGTCGCCGACCGCGCAGGCTACATGTCGAATTACTTCCGCTGGTTCGGCAGCCCGGAGGATCCGTTCGGCTGGCTGTACAACGTATTCGCCCTGATGACACACGTCAGCGACGCCAGTATCTGGATGCGCCTGCCCGACCTGATCTGTGCGCTGGTGTGCTGGCTGCTGCTGTCGCGCGAGGTGCTGCCCCGGCTGGGCCCGGCGGTCGCGTCGAGTCGCTCTGCGATGTGGGCCGCGGGCCTGGTCCTGATGGCGGCCTGGATGCCGTTCAACAACGGCTTGCGCCCCGAGGGCCAGATCGCCACCGGTGCGCTCATCACCTACGTGCTCATCGAGCGGGCGATCATCTCCGGTCGACTCACGCCGGCTGCCCTCGCGATCGTCTCCGCCGCCTTCACGCTCGGCATCCAGCCCACCGGACTGATCGCGGTGGCCGCACTGCTGGCGGGCGGTCGTCCACTGCTGCGCATCCTGGTGCGCAGACATCGCGTCGTGGGCACCTGGCCGCTGGTGCTGCCACTACTGGCGGCGGGCACCATCATCCTCACCGTCGTCTTCGCGGATCAGACGTTGGCAACGGTGTTGGAAGCCACCAGGATTCGCACCGCGATCGGCCCCAGCCAGGCCTGGTACACCGAGAACCTACGCTACTTCTACCTGATCCTGCCGACGGTAGACGGCTCGCTGTCACGCCGCTTCGGCTTCATGATCACGGCGCTCAGCTTGTTCGCCTCGTTGTTCATCATGTTGCGGCGCGGGCGGGTGCCCGGCGTCGCCCGCGGCCCCGTGTGGCGCCTCGTCGGCATCATCTTCGGCACCATGTTCTTCCTGATGTTCACCCCCACCAAATGGGTGCATCACTTCGGCCTGTTCGCCGCCGTCGGCGCGGCGATGGCCGCGGTAGCCACCGTGCTGGTGTCGCGGGAGGTGCTGCGCTCCCCACGCAACCGGATGGCGTTCGCCGCCGGGGTGCTCTTCGTGATCGCACTGACCTTCTCGAGCACCAACGGCTGGTGGTACGTCTCGAGTTACGGCGTGCCGTTCAACAATGCGTTGCCGAAGATCGGTGGCGTCACCGTCAGCACGATCTTCTTCGCGCTATTCGTCGTCGCCGCGCTGTGGGCGTTCTGGCTGCACTTCGCCCGCGATCGCGACGAGAGCAGGCTGGTGCGTCTGGTGACCGCCGCACCCATCCCGATCACCGCGGGCTTCATGGTCGTGGTGTTCGTCGCATCGATGCTCGCGGGCGTGGTGCGGCAGCACGGGACCTACTCGAACGCGTCATCCAACCTTGCGGCGTTCGTCGGCGGTTGCGGCCTTGCCGACGACGTACTGGTCGAACCGGACACCAACGCGGGCTTCCTGACGCCGCTTCCCGGAAATTACGGTCCACTCGGCCCGCTCGGCGGGGTCGGCTCCGTCGGCTTCACCCCCAACGGCGTGCCGGAACGCATCGTCGCCGAGGCCATCCGCAACGACCTGCCGACACCGGGAACCGACTACGACTGGGAGGCGCCGGTCAAGCTGTCGAGCAAGGGAATCAACTCCTCGACCGTTCCGCTTCCGTACGGCCTCGACCCCAAGCGCGTGCCGTTGGCGGGCAGTTATCTGGGCGGCCCCGCGCAGCAGCAGAGCAAGCTGACCTCGGCGTGGTATCAACTGCCCGATGGAGGGAAGCGCGACGACGCCCACCCTCTCATCGTCGTCACCGCAGCGGGCAGC
This sequence comes from Mycolicibacterium hodleri, assembly GCF_006439015.1. Lineage (GTDB taxonomy): Bacteria > Actinomycetota > Actinomycetes > Mycobacteriales > Mycobacteriaceae > Mycobacterium > Mycobacterium hodleri_A. Next base: position 15,282 of record NZ_RCZG01000015.1, read on the forward strand.
ATCTCCGGCAACAGCGTGTTCAACGGCCGCACCGATGGCCAGACCGTCGAGTTGGAGTATGCGCGACCGGGACCGGACGGAGCGCCGGTCGCGGCGGGCCGCGTCGTGCCCTTCGACCTCGGGCCGATCCCGTCGTGGCGCAATCTGCGCTTCGACCGCTCGCAGATACCGGCCGACGCCACGACCGTGCGCATCGTCGCCGAGGACCTGTCGCTGACCCCGGGTGACTGGATCGCCGTCACCCCGCCTCGCGTCCCCGAACTCAAGTCCGTGCAGCAATACGTCGGCTCGCAGCAACCGGTCCTGATGGACTGGGCCGTCGGCTTGGCCTTCCCGTGCCAGCAGCCGATGCTGCACGCCGACGGGGTGACCGAAGTCCCCAAGTTCAGGATCTCGCCCGACTACAACGCCAAGCGCAAGGACACCGACACTTGGCAGGACGGCCTCAACGGCGGCCTGCTCGGCATCACCGACCTGCTTCTGCGACAGAACGTGATGGCCACCTACCTGTCGCGCGACTGGGGTCGCGACTGGGGCTCGCTGCGCAGGTTCGACACCGTCGTCGACGCACGGCCCGCGCAGATCGACCTCGGCACCGCGACCCATAGTGGGCTGTTCTCGCCGGGTGAGATCCGCATCAATCCCTAGATGTGAATCATCGCACCTGCGTTGGCGGCGTGGGCTATTCGTACTTTCGCGCCGTCGTCGCGGTATTGATTGCTAGGCGTCGGGCCGCACGTACACCACGCGTGTGCGCAGGACGACGTCCTGCACCGACCGCCGCTGCTTGTCCACCGCCACCAGCACCACGCCCACGGGGAATACTACGCACGCCACCGCGCGCAGGACGGCCACCGGCAGCGACAGTCGAGCCGAGCGAGTGTCGACCACGCGGACACCCATCACCACGGCGCCCGCCGTGCATCCGGAGGTGACCCAACAGCCCGTCAAGTACAGCACCGCAACGCCGAACAGCACTGTCGTCGAGAAGATGGCGTTGAGTTCGGGGAAGCTGAATGCGGAGGGTTGCAGCATCAGCCGCGTCAATGCCACCCCGAGGTAGATGATCCCGACGATCGCCCCGACGACGATCAGATCGATGACCGCGGCGACGCTGCGGCTGACGATGCCCGCGGTGTTCAATTCGGGGCCTGGCCGCGCCCGAGCATGCGGTCCACGAAGCCGGACACCCTGTCATCCGCGCGTTGCCCCTGAGTACGCACGTCGGTCATCACCTCCGCGGTGACGCTGTTGGTCGACTCCCGGATGATCCTCGGGAGGTCGACGCCCTCGATGATGAGGTTGGCCAAACCGATCAGGTCGATCCTGGCGATGATGGCATCGATGTCGATGTCCGCCGCGATCGCGTCGACGTCGACCCGTTCGCGCACCAGCGCCGTCAGGTCGATCTCGTCGAGGACGAGTCCCACCACCTGCGAGCCGACAGCGGAGACGATGGCGCTGAGCTGTCCGCTGAGCTCGACGCGGCCGCGGTGCAGCGGCGCACCGACGATCGGTAGTGCCTCGCAGCGCTTGAAGAGATCGACGAGGTCAGGCATCTGAAGCATCGTAGTGTCGAGGAATGACCGATCGCATCAGACTGGGTGAGGCAACCGTCACCCGCGTCGTGGAGACCCAGATCGAGATGCGGACGTCGTTGTTCGCCGGGACCCCGGCTGAGGCGTGGGCCGCGAATGCCGACCTCTTGGAGCCGGACTTCTGGAACCGCGATGCCGAGCAGTGGCGCATCACCATGCAGATCTGGGTCGTGGAGGTCGACGGGCTGACCGTGGTGATCGACACCGGCGTCGGCAACGACCGACATCGTCCCCACATGCCACCGCTGGATCATCTGTCGACGAACTTCCTCGCCGACTTCCTCCGCGCCGGCTTCGACCCCGCTGGTGTCGACGTCGTGATCAACACGCACCTCCATACCGACCACGTCGGCTGGAACACGCACCTGGTCGACGGGGCGTGGGTGCCGACGTTCCCCAACGCGCGCTACGTGATGCCCGAGGCAGACCTTCGCTACTTCGGCCCGGACGGCCCGGGTCACAACGATGCCATGGCAAACGTGTTCGCCGACAGCGTGATTCCCGTCGATGCTCAGATCGAGCCGTGGGCAAACGATCTTGCGCTCAGCGAGTCGCTGCGGCTTCGGCCCGCCGCGGGACACACCCCGGGGTCGTCGGTGCTGTGGCTCGACGCCGGTAAACCCGCCGTCTTCGTCGGCGACCTGACGCACTGCCCCATCCAGATTCCCCGTCCCGACGATCCGTGCGCGTTCGACGTGGATTCGGCCGCCGCTGCAGCAACCCGCAAACGCGTCTTCACCGAGGCATCGCGGTCGCGCGCCTTCGTCATTCCCGCGCACTATCCCGGGCACGGCGGCACCACACTGGTGGCACGAGGAGACCGGTTCGCGGCCGACGACTGGCTGGACCTTCCGCGCATCTAGCACCGAATATCAGTGCGGCGGGCCAAGATACGGAAACCGCGCCAACGTGTCGGGGTGCGGGCTCAGGCCGCTCGGGGGACACTCCCCCTTGGTCAGGAACGCCAGTCGATAATCGATCACGTCGTCGGTGAACACGCGTCCGTTCGGATACCTCGCGGGTCTGGACGGATCGTAGGTCAGCATGTCGGGGAGGGTGCCCTCCTCGTCGATGGCTGCGACGGCTTCGTCGTCGGTGTATCCGCCGGTATGGCCCATCAGGTGGATGAACATGCCGATCCAGCGTTCGCGATCGTGGATCGGTTCGGATGCGTTGTATTCCTCCTTGGTGTCGTCGGTGTTGAAGAAGCTGCTCACCGACGGATGGCCTGCCCTGTCGACGTGGAGCAGTTCACCATCGCGGCGCAGGCTGCAACGCCCCCAGATACGGACGTCGGGGTCGGCGCCGAGAGCACTGGTCGGAAGCTCGAGCACCATCGAGCAGACGTTGGCTTCCGTGTTCGAATCGACGCCCGTCCAAGGAGATTCGGCCGTCAGATGCGGTGAGGTGAAGTTTCGACCACCCGTGATGTCGAAGAGATTCTTGATCCCGTCGAAGTCGAAGAAGAAGGCGTCGCTGCGCGCACCGGCGAAGAACGTGAAGTCGCCCGAGGTGGCTATGTGCGGTTCGGGACCGAAGGACACCTCGACGGCGTCGAAGATCTTCTCGCCGACTGCCTCCGGTACGACAGCGTCGTCGTCGACGGCCAGGTAGACGTCGACGGTTTGGCGTCCGTCCCTGGGTTCGGCGAACACGAAGCTGAATGCGATGTCGTTGCGCAGATCACCGTCGTTGTCGATCGCGAGACGATAGATCGCGTCAGGGTGCAGGAAGTCCGCCTGCGGATTGGCGTTGAGGATGAGGACGGTGCGCGACGAGTCGGCAGGCGACGGGAACGCATACAGGTCGCAGAGATCCAGCCGCTGATCACCCAGCGGTGGTCCCAGGCTCAGTCCGGTGAAGTGGTTCGACATGCGTTCCATCCAACGCCAAGACGGTCGTCAGGGTGCAGGTTGCACCAATTCGAGCGGCGTGGGCATCCCGCTTGCGAGGAGCACGCTCGCGGCAAAGGGGTGGCGGGGGCTAGATCGGGGTCAGACCGTGCTTGCGCTGCACCCGGGAGATCTGCTTGTCGTGCAGCAGCCTGATCGCGCTGCGCAGCAACAACCGCGTCTCATGCGGCTCGATGACCCCGTCGATGTAACCGCGCTCCGCAGCGATCCACGGCGTCGCCAGATTGAGGTTGTAGCCCTCGATGAAGTCGGCCTTGATCTTCTGCACCTCTGGCGAATTGGGATCGGGGAACCGCTTCACCAGCAACTGCGCGGCGCCGTCGGCGCCGATCACCGCGATGCGGGCCGTCGGCCAGGCGAAGTTCAGATCGGCGGTCAACTGCTTGGAGCCCATCACGGCGTACGCGCCGCCATAGGACTTGCGCACCGTGATGGTCACCTTCGGGATGTCGGCCTCGACGACGGCGTTCAGGAACCGGCCGCCGCGCTTGATGATGCCGCCCTTCTCCGGTCCGACGCCCGGCATGAAACCAGGGGTATCGACGACGAACACCAGTGGGGTGTTGAACGAGTCGCAGAACCGGATGAACCGGGCCGCCTTGTCCGACTCCTCGTTGTCGATGGCCCCCGCGTTGTACATCGGTTGGTTGGCGATCACGCCGACCGGGCGACCGTCGACCCTGGCGAATGCCGTGATGATCGCCGGGCCCGCGTTCGCCGCCACCTCGAACACGTCACCGTCGTCGAAGATCCGCAGCAGGATCTCGTGCATGTCGTAGGCCGAGTTGTCGGCGTCCGGCACGATCGCGTCGAGTTCCAGGTCGTGCGGGGTGATCTCCGGCTCGAGCCCGGGGTTGACGAGGGGCGCCGAGTCGAACGTATTGGCAGGCAGGAAGCTGAGGTAGTCGCGGACGTACTGGAACGCGGCCTCTTCCGACTCGACCACCTGATGGATGTTGCCGTACTTGGCCTGCGCGTCGGCGCCGCCGAGCTCGTCGAGCGAGACGTCCTCGCCCGTCACGTCCTTGATGACGTCCGGACCCGTGACGAACATGTAGCCCTGATCACGGACCGCGACCACCAGGTCGGTCTGGATCGGCGAGTACACCGCGCCACCAGCGCACTTGCCGAAGATGAGGGAGATCTCAGGTACCAGCCCGCGGAGCAATTCGTGGCGCCGGCCCAGCTCGGCGTACCAGGCCAGCGACGTCGCGGCGTCCTGGATGCGGGCTCCACCGGAGTCGTTGATGCCGATGATCGGGCAGCCCACCATGGCCACCCACTCCATCAACCGGGCCACCTTGCGGCCGAACATCTCGCCGACCGAGCCCTGGAACACCGTCTGGTCGTGGCTGAACACGCCTACCGGCCTGCCGTTGATGGTGCCGTGACCGGTGACGACGCCGTCGCCGTAGAACGCGCCCGGGTCGCCCGGCGTCTTGGCCAGCGCGCCGATCTCCAGGAAGCTACCCGGGTCCAGCAGCGAGTGGATGCGCGCCCGAGCCGACGGGATGCCCTTCTTGTCGCGCCGGGCCTTCGCCTTCTCGTCGCCGGGATCCTTCGCCAGTTCCAGCCGCTCGTGGAGGTCGGCCAGCTTCTCGGCCGTGGTCTTCTGAGTCACTTGCCCTCGCCCTCCGCCTGAATCCGGTTGATCGCCTCGCTCATGTGCGCGCCGACCTTCGCAATGTACGGCTCGTCGATCGCCTGGATGTGCTCGCCCCCGATGGCCACCACCTCGAGATCGGACACGAATTCACCCCAGCCGCCGTCGGGCTGACGGACCGCGTATCGCGGTTCGAACTTGATCGCGTCGTCGTGATAGCGGTCGGCCATGTAGAGGGTGACGTGGCCGTCGTACGGCTCGATCACCGCGGTGTCGATGGCACGGTTGTCCAGATACGACGTCCGCTGATGCTCGATGATGCCGCCGGGGATCTGGACGCCCGCGTCTCTGACTGCGTTCAGCACGAACTCCACCTGACCCGCGTCGTCGAGTCCCTCCAGCTCCTCGTACGGGATCGGGGGGATCTCGACGTTGAACGTCTTCTGCGCGAACTCCGCGTACCGGTCCCAGCGCTTGCGGGTTTCCTCCTTGGTCTGAGGAACCTCCTCGCCGGCGCGAACCGTGTCGATGAGCCCGACGAACTGAACGTCGGCGCCCGCCTGTTTGAGCCCGATGGCGCAGGCGTAGGCCAGCACGCCACCCAGTGACCAACCGGTCAGAATGAACGGTCGACCCTTCTTCTGTCCCGTCGCTCCGGTCGCCCAACCGTTGAGCTCCAGCAGCTTCGGCACGTACTGCGCAGCGCGCTCCTGGATGGTGCCCTCGACGCGTTCGAAACCGTACATCGGCGTGCCCGCGGGCAGCCGTTTGAGCAGCGGCTCGTAGACCACGGTGGAACCGCCGGCGGCGTGGAACGTGTAGACCGGAACCTGGGCCTCGCCTAACGGACCTTCGGCTGGCTTCCGGATGGTCCGCACGAAGCCGTCGAGCTCGCCCGCCTCGAGGAACTCCCGCACCGTCGTGGCGAGCTCCTCGATGGTCTGCGCGTTCGTCACGTCGTCGGCGGTGATGGTGCCCTCGGCGCGCTCGGTCAGCCGCTGCGCCATCTTCTGCGCCTCATCGTCTGACAGCGACCGCAGCGGGTTGAAGATGCCGCCGGGAGACCTACCGGTGACGATCGCCCACGTGGCGAACGTGACCCGCTCGGCGGCGTCGCGCGGCGGCACGTCGGAGTTCAGCGCCTCGGCCACGGCCTGCTGGTTGAGCACCTGCGCGGCGCCGACCAGGTTCGGCGACGTCGTCTCGCTCTTGGGTGTCGCCGCCGACGGCCCCGCGGGGTTGGTCGGGGGCGGAGGTGGGGGTGGAGGTGTGCCCGGCGCGGGGGCTCCGGCTTCGCTTTCGGCCGCCTTCGCGGCGAGCATCTCCTCGAGCTCGGCGACCGTGGTCGCCCCGCCCATCAGCTCGGCCTGCGCCGCGGCGATCTCCTCGTCGGACTGCGTCTTCTGCACCTCGGCGAGCTGGTCGACCTCCTCGCGGTGCTCGATCGCGTACGTGATCAGCTTCTCGACGGCGTACAGGTTGGCGTCCCGCACCGCGGTCAGCTGAATCGGCGGCAGGTCGAAGTCGTACTCGGCACGATTCTTGATCCGCACCGCCATCAGCGAGTCGAGGCCCAGCTCGATGAGCGGTACCTCCCACGGCAGATCCTCGGGCTCGTAACCCATGGCGCTACCGACGATGGTGCCGAGCCGTTCTCCGATGGTCTCGCCGCTGTCGGGTGACCACTTGGCGAAGCCCGCCGCGATACCCGCGCCCGCAGTGAGGCTGTCGTGCAGAATCGCTGCGTCATCCTCCGGCTCTGGCTCGGGAGCCACCTGCGTCGCCACCTCGGTCACCGCAGCACCGGCGCCGACGGCCGTGGGCAACGCCGTCGCCTGGCCAGCACGGGTCACGATCGCGTCGTAGACCAGCGTGAACGACTCCTCGATGCGGGCGTGCACCTGCACCGTGGCGCCACCGGGATGCCTGGTCAGCGTCGTCACCAGCCGGGCGTCGTCGGCCGGAATCGCGCGCTGCTCGTAGGCCGTCAGCTTGGCGTCCGGAAGTACCGCTGCCGCAGCGGCTTTCACCAGCACGGCGAGATCGGTCGCGGCACGCGGGGCGTACTCCCAGGCATGGCGGCCGTCGGGCATCGCGACGTGCGTACCGGGCAGGATGCCGGATCCGTCAGCGGAGAACCTGACGTCGAGCCAGTGCGGCTTGCGCCGGAACTTCGTCGGCGGAACGTCCGCGTAGTCGGAGGCATCCGAGGCCCTGGAGAAGAGCAGGCGGAAGTCCAGATCGTGGCCGTGCACGAACAGTTGCGCCATGGCCGTGGTCATCGAGTCGACCTCGTCCTGCTTGCGTGCGAGCGTCGCGATCAACTGCGCGTCATGAAGTCCGGCGGAGGCGGTGGTCAACCCAACCTGCATGAGCGCCACCGGGTTCGGCGCCAGCTCCAGGAACGTGGTGTGGCCGTTGTCGACGGCGTTGCGGATGCCGTGCGTGAAGTAGACGCTGTGCCGCAAGCCCTTCTTCCAGTAGTCGAGTTCGTGGATCGGCTCGCCGCCGGCCCGAATGAAGCCGCCCTCGTGAACCGTGGAGTAGTAGGGGACCTTTAGCGGCAGCGCCTCGATGCCCTGTAGCTCCGCTGCGAGCTCACCGAGCAGCGGATCCATCTGCTGGGTATGGCTGGCGCCCTTGGTTTGGAACTTGCGGGCGAACTTGCCCTCGGACTCGGCCCTCGCGATGATCGCGTCGACCTGATCGGGCGGACCGCCGATGACCGTCTGGGTGGGCGCTGCGTAGACGCACACCTCGAGGTCGGGGAAGTCAGAGAACACGTCTCTGATCTCGTCGGCGGAGTACTCGACGAGCGCCATCAGACGGATGTACTCACCGAAGAGCATCGCCTCGCCCTCACCCATCAGATGGGCACGCGAGCAGATGGTGCGGGTGGCGTCGACCAGCGACAGACCACCCGAGAAGTAGGCAGCCGCCGCCTCGCCGAGCGACTGCCCTATGAGGGCACCGGGTTTCGCACCATGCGCCTTGAGGACCTCACCGAGAGCGACCTGGATGGCGAAGATCACGGTCTGGGTGGTCTCGATGCCGTAGTCCTGCGCATCGTCGAGGATCAGCTCGACGATCGAGTACCCCAGCTCGTCCTGAACCAGGGCGTCGACCTTGTTGATCCACTCGGCGAAGATCTCGTCGCGCAGGTACAGGCTCTTGCCCATCTTGCGGTGCTGAGCGCCGAATCCGGCCAGCACCCACACCGGTCCGTTGGTCACTGGACCGTCGGCGGCGAGCACCAGCGGCGTCTGCTTGCCCTCGGCCAGCGCGCGTAGCCCCTTGACCGCCTCGTCGTGGTCGTGGGCCAGCACCACGGCGCGGGACCGGCCGTGGTTGCGCCTGCTGAGTGACCGGCCGATCGACTCGAGCGATGACGCCCTGCCCTCCGGTCCGTCGATCCAGTCGGCCAGCTCACCGGCGGTGGCACGCTTGCGTGAGGTGAGGAAGCCCGAAACCGCGATCGGTACCAGCGCTTTCGTAGGCTCGGCGGTCTCGGCTGCGTCCAGCTCCTCACGCGCGACTTCGAGCAATCGCAGAGCCTCGTCGGTCAGGCCAGGCAGCTCTGGCTCGTCGCCCACCGCGCTGGCGCGTACGTCGAGGCCGTCGTCTTCATCGTCGTCATCATCTTCATCGAAGCCCGATTCTCTTCGCGCAAGCGGCTCATCGACGAACTCGCCGTACTCGTCCATCTTCACTCCGCCGACGTACACGGCACCGGCCACGGACTTCGCCTGTGCCGCAACGGGTGCCGCCTCGAGTTCCGGCTCGACGAGATCACTCGGCAGCACTTCGCGCATCACCAGGTGGGCGTTCGCGCCGCCGAAACCGAACCCGGACACCCCGGCGATGGCGTGACCGCTGTAGCGCGGCCACTCGCTCGTGGTGTCGTTGACCTTGATCCGGATCTTCTCGAAGTCGATGTACGGATTTGGCCCTGCGTAGTTGATCGACGGGGGCAGCTTGTCGTTCTTCAACGACAGGGCGACCTTCGCCAGGCTGGCCGCACCCGCGGCCGACTCCAGATGTCCCACATTGGATTTCACGGCGCCGAGCAGTGCAGGCCGGTCGGCGGAACGGCCCTTGCCGACGACGCGGCCAAGCGCGTCGGCCTCGATCGGGTCACCGAGGATGGTGCCGGTGCCGTGAGCCTCAACGTAGTCGACGTCTCGCGGGTTGATGCCCGCATCCTTGTATGCCTTGCGCAGCACCTCGGCCTGAGCGTCCGGGTTGGGGGCCAGCAGTCCGTTGGAGCGTCCGTCGTGGTTGACCGCACTGCCTGCGATGACGGCCAAGATCTCGTCACCGTCGCGGCGGGCGTCGGCCACGCGCTTGAGCACCAGCATGCCGCCGCCCTCCGAGCGGGCGTAGCCGTCGGCGTCTTGCGAGAACGACTTGATCCGGCCGTCAGGTGCCAGCACGCCTCCGACCTCGTCGAAGCCGACCGTCACCATCGGGGTGACGAGTGCGTTCACGCCGCCGGCGAGCACCACGTCGACGTCGCCGGCACGCAGGGCCTTCACGCCTTCGTGCACGGCCACCAATGACGAGGAGCACGCCGTGTCAATCGCCATCGACGGGCCGCGGAAGTCATAGAAGTACGACACCCGATTGGCGATGATCGAACTCGCGGTGCCGGTGATCGCGTAGGGGTGTGCGACCGCGGGATCGGAGACGCTGAGCATGCTGTAGTCGTTCGTGGAGCTGCCGACGTACACGCCGACATTGCCGCCGCGAAGGCTCGACGCCGGAATCCTGGCGTGCTCCAACGCTTCCCACGTGAGCTCCAGAGCCATCCGCTGCTGCGGATCGATGTTGTCGGCCTCCATCTTCGACAGCGCGAAGAACTCGGAGTCGAACCCCTTGATGTCCGTCAGGTAGCCACCGCGGGTGCGCGCCTTGGCGACCCGCTCGGCGATCCTCGGCTCGCTGAGGAATTCCTCCCAACGGCCCTCGGGCAGATCGGTGATCGCGTCGCGGCCCTCGAGCAGCGCCTGCCACATCTCGTCGGGGGTGTTCAGGTCACCGGGGAACCGGGTTCCGATGCCCACGATGGCGATGTTGGCCAAGTCTTCGTCGACCGTGCGCGACCAATCGAAGTCCGACTCGTCGGCTTCATTTTCTTCGGGCTCACCCTCGACGATCACGGCCGCCAACGCCTCGATGGTGGGATGCCGGAACGCGACGGTGGCCGTCAACGTCACACCGGTGAGGTCCTCGATATCACTGGCCATCGCGACGGCGTCGCGCGACGACAGGCCCAGTTCGACCATCGGAGCGGACTCGTCGATCGTGTCGGCGGATTGCCCCGTCGCATCGGCGATCCAGTTGCGCAGATACTCCCGAAGCTCCGCCACCGTCTTGTCGGTGCGGGCCGGCCGCTCTTCGGCCACCGGAGACGGCGAGTCGTCTCCCACCGTGGGCTGCGAATCGTCTTCGGCGTCAGTCATGTTCACTGTCCTCTGTTCTTCGCACGTGCGGCCCGTAGCGACGATGCGGTCGCTGCCGCGTCAGTCGGTCTCGTCGGGGAATGCGTTCGCGATCTTTCCGGTGCGCAGGCTGTTGTCGAGATATGCCGACCGGCAGGCACGACGGCCGATCTTTCCGCTCGAGGTTCGTGGGATCGCACCGGCGGGCGTCAGTAGCACGTCGCGCACGGTGACACCGTGGCGGACCGCGATCGCGGCACGGATCTCGTCCGCCACCGGCCCCAGATCCATCTTGTTGGCACCGGCCGCCCGCTCGGCGACGATCACCAGTTGCTCGGACGTGTCCTGCGGGTCGCGTTTGAGACCGGCGTGCGAATTGTCGAACACGTCGTCGGGGAGCTGGTTGGCCGGCACCGAGAACGCGGCGACGAAGCCGGTGCGCAACGCCTTGCTGGCCTCCTGCGCCGAGTACTCGAGATCCTGCGGGTAGTGGTTGCGGCCGTCGATGATGACCAGATCCTTGACGCGACCCGTGATGTAGAGGTCGCCGTCGTGGAAGGCGCCGTAGTCACCGGTGCTGACCCACGTCGCATCGTCGGGCGAGCCCGTGGCATGGGAGGGTTCGGTCCTCGACTTCAGGATGTTGTGGAACGTCGCCACCGACTCGTCGGGCTTGTTCCAGTAACCGGTGCCCATGTTCTGACCGCTGATCCACACCTCGCCGATCTGCCCGTCGGGCAGTTCGGTCGCTGTCTCGGCGTCGACGATGGTGGCCCACTCGGCCACACCGACCTTGCCCGCCGACGCCTGCGCGACTGCAGACGGCGCGTCCTCGGGCACCTCGACGAAGCGCATCGCGTTCAGCTCGTCGCGGTCGACGTAGACGACCTTCGGCGGCTCGTTCGTCGGGGTGGTCGACACGAACAGCGTCGCCTCGGCCAGACCGTACGACGGCTTGATGGCCTTCGGGTTGAACCCGAACGGATTGAAGGCCTCGTTGAAGCGGCGGACCGTGGCGGCCGAGATCGGCTCGCTGCCGTTGAGGACCGCCTTGACGTTCGACAGGTCCATCGGCGGCTCGCCGTCCTTGGGCACGCCACGCGCTGCGGCGTGGTCGAACGCGAAGTTCGGTGCGACGGAGATGACACCACCGGTGTCGTCGTCCTTGCGGGCCATCTCGCGCATCCACCGGCCCGGCCTGCGCACGAACGCGGCAGGCGTCATGAAGGTGATGTAGTGGCCGACCACGGGCGGGATCATCGCCGTGACGAGACCCATGTCGTGGAAGAACGGCAGCCAGGTGACGCCGCGGTCACCCTCGTCGCCACCGATGCCCTCGATGACCTGGACGATGTTGGTGGCCAGGTTCAGGTGGGTGATCTGGACGCCGGTCGGGATGCGCGTCGAGCCCGACGTGTACTGCAGGTACGCGATGGTGTCGTGCGTGATGTCCTCCTGCACCCAGGTGGCTCCGACGTCGTCGGGCACCGCGTCGACGGCGATGACGCGGGGACGTTCCTTGGCGGGCCGGGTACGGAAGAACTTCCGGACACCCTCGGCAGAGTCGGTGGTGGTCAGGATCGCGGTGGGTTGGCAGTCGTCGAGGACGGCGTGCAGCCGGCCGACGTGTCCGGGCTCGGCCGGGTCGAACAGGGGGACGGCGATCCGGCCCGCGTAGAGGACCCCGAAGAATCCGACGAGGTAGTCCAGGCTCTGGGGGCACAGGATGGCGATGCGATCACCGGGCTGGGTGACCTGCTGAAGTCGGGCACCCACCGCCTTGTTGCGGGCACTGAAGTCGCGCCAGCTCAGATTCCGTGCGATGCCGTCGCGTTCGGTCGAGAAGTCGATGAACTGGTAGGCGAGGTTGTCACCGCGGACCTTCGCCCACTTCTCGACGTGTCGGACCAGGTTGCCGCTGTCGGGAAACCTAATTAGGCCGTCCTTCAAGAACGGGTTGTGGAATCCCATTTCACTCTCCTGTCGACGCCGATCCCACCCCGAAGTCGGGCAAGGCCAAACCTCAAGATCGTACCGGGGCGCGGCGTTTCACTTTTGGACCAACTGCGCGACACCCCGCCGTGTTTCTAGGGCGGTCGTTCTTACTTTTCTCTTAATGTTAAGTGACCTTTTGGCAGAGGCCAAATCCGTGCCGGTCCCAGCTCACCCGTGCTTGGGATGCGGAGCGTTGTCGATGAGGCCCTGGGCCCAGGCTTCCGTCCACTGCGTCGCAGTCTGCCCGTTGAAGGACCAGAACTCCGGTGTGTTGTAGAGAGCGTGCACCGGTTGGCCCGCCCCGCCGCTGAGCGTCTCCAGCGTCTTCGGCAGGTTGATGATCGAGAAGGCGCCCTCCGGCGCCGAACAGATCAGATCACCCGGGCCGCAGATCTGGTTGGTGCGGTCGCCGAGCGCTCCGAAGCCACCGGGCCGTGGGCCCGTCATGGCCAAGCCGAGCGCCGAGAGCGTCGGCACTTCCTGCAACGTGATCTCGGCGCCTTGACCGGCGGGATCGGGACCGATGTTCTGCCCGACGCCGTCCTGCCTGCGACCATCGGCGATCAACGTCACCCCGAGCACCAGGTCCGCGTCGATGGGGCCGCGACCATTGCCGATGTCGCTGGCGATATCACCACCGATGACGGCGCCCTGCGAGAACCCGACGATCACGTAGCTCGTCAGCGGGCAGCGGCTATTCATCTCGGTCAGCGCCTGGATGGCGGCCTTCGTTCCCTCGGCGCGGCTGTCGTTGTACGACATCTGATTGTCTGCCGCGAACGGATTGTGGAACTGCGCGGTGTACGGAACCGTGTAGATCGCCACCCGATCCTCGCCGAACGCCTGACGCAACGGGTTGGTCACGTTCAGAAGCAGCGCGATCGGGAACTGGGTCGGATTCACCGGGTCGAGCTGAGGTGAAGACTCCCAGGTTCCGGGAATCGACAGCACCATCACGTCCGCGCAACTGGCGTCCTGGAACTCCGGCCGCGGTTTCTGACCGGGCGTCGTGATTCCGGTCGGCGGCTGGGCCGTCGGCGGCGTCGCGGTGGGTGGCGATTGCGGGGAGCGCATCAGGATCCATAGTCCGACGACGACGAGGCCGACCAGCACCGCCACCGCGCCGGCGGCGGTCAGAGCGAGGACACGGTGGCGTTTGCGACGGCGGGTATTGGCCATGACGTGGGGGTCTCCTACTAGCAGAGTGTGTCGGTAGCAATGCGAATGTAGTCGGCGGTCGCTGCGTTCACCTGGCCGGCGGGGGCCGCCACCGACTCGCCGTACGAATCCCTGACGTCACCGCGCACCATCGGCATGATGAAGTCCCACACCACCTGATCGCTTTGATTTGCGGCCCGAGCCTGGCACACGCAGGAGCCGATGTTCAACGCCGACAGGTCACTCGACGGTTTTACGCCCGACTCCATCAGAGCGTCGAGAAAGGAACGCTGCTCCGGTGTGACCACCAGATCGGGCTCATCACCCGGTCCCAGGACCGGGGGTCCGTCGAAGTTCTGCGCATTGGCACCCACCGCCGTGGTCTGCGACGGTGGCATACCGATGGTTGCCATGACGTCATCGCCCATGCCACATCCACTGACCATCAATGCCGCGCAGGCCACCGTGACGCTTGCCGTCCGAGGTCTGCCGAGATGCACGCCTCCAACGTACCGGCTTACATCACCGAACCCCGGAAGGCGTTTGCTGAATCAGCCCGCGAGTGCCGTTACCTGATGGCGGCGACCAAGTCCCCGGACATCGCGGCGAGCTGCGGCCCCCAGCTGCCCCAGTCGTGCTGTCCCGAGGTCGGGAAGTCGAAGTGTCCGTTGTGCCCACCGACGGCGCGGTAATGCTGATAGAACGTGCGGTTGCTGCCGGCTGCCTGAGCGCAGTATCCGATCATCGCGACCGGGTCGGTGCATTCCAACGTGGCGGGGCTGTAGACCCACAGCCGGGTGTTGTTGTCCGCCAACAACTGCACGTGCACGTCCGGGTCATGCCACTTCCAGCGACCGAGCTGCGCCGCACCCCACATGGCTTGGGTGTTGACCCCGCCGTACTGAGCCATGCCGGCGGTGATGGCACCGTTCATCGCGGTGGCCGAGGGGGTCAGGAAGCCCGACATCGAGCCTGCGAAGCGGAAGCGGTCAGGGTGGAAGGTGGCCATCATCAAGGCACCCGTTCCGCCCTGCGATGCGCCCACGACGCCGTGGCCGTCGGGCGCCAGGCCCTTGTTCGCGGCCAACCAGTCTGGCAACTCCTGGGAGAGGAACGTCTCCCACTGCCTGCCGCCGTCGGCCTCCCAGTTGGTGTATAGGGTGAAGGCGCCGCTGGCGGGTGCGACCACCGAGATGCCCCTGCCAGCCAAGGCACTCATCGCGTTGCCCGCGGTCACCCAGTTGCTTACGGGATCGCCGGCGTTGAAGGCGTCGAGCAGGAACACCGCGTGCGGGCCCCCCGCCTGGAACGCGACCGGGATGTCGCGACCCATCGCCGCCGACGGAACCATCAGGTTCTCGACACCCTCGGCCCTCGCAACGTGTGGGCTGGCCATCCACAGACCCGCGGCCAGAACCAAGGCGAACATCAACCTGAACAGCCTCATACCCATCTCACCAATCTGTTGATCGCCTGAGCGCCCCGCCCGCTCGCCTCACTCCGCGGGCACGGGCAGCAACGGTTAGTGAATCACATCACGGTGACGGGCCGCGCCGGAAACGAAGCGGTCTGCTCTTCGCGCAAGCGCTCATCGAAAAGACGGCGGCGACCCCCGAGGGGATCGCCGCCGCCTACTCGTCGTTTTGGCTACGGCTTACGAGACAGCCGTCGGAACCGCGTTCAGGACACGCTGGATGTCCGGCTTCATCTGCTGAAGCTGCTGACCCCAGTAGGGCCAGTCGTGGGTTCCGCTCTCCGGGAAGTTGAACACCCCGTTGTTGCCGCCCGCGGCGATGTAGTCGCTCTGGAACTGCTTGTTGGTGCGCAGCGTGAAGCTCTCCAGGAACTTGGCGGGCAGGTTGTTGCCGCCCAGCCCGGACGGAGTGCCGTCGCCGCAGTAGATCCAGACGCGCGTGTTGTTGGCGACGAGAGTCGCCATGTTGGCCGGAACCATCGGGTCGTTGTACTTCCACGCAGGATCGCTCGACGGGCCCCACATGTCGTCGGACTTGTAGCCGCCGGCATCACCCATCGCTGTGTTGATCAGTCCCGGCCACCAGCCCTCGGAAGGGTTCAGGAAGCCCGACAGAGCCGCCGCGTACTGGAACTGCTGCGGGTGGTGGATGGCCAGGGTCAGCGATGCCGAACCGGCCATGGACAGACCGACGGCCGCGGTGCGGGTCGCGTCGACGCCATTGTTGGCCGCCAAGTAGGCAGGCAGTTCCTGGGTGAGGAAGGTCTCCCAGTTGTACGTCAGGCAGGTGCCGCTCTTCTTGCCGCACGCCGGCTTGTACCAGTTGGTGTAGAAGCTGGATTGCCCACCGACGGGCATGACCACCGAGACGCCCGAGCCGTCGTACCACTCGAAGGCGGCGGTGTTGATGTCCCAGCCGTTGAAGTCGTCCTGGGCGCGGAGGCCATCGAGCAGGTACGCGCTGGGGGAGTTGGGCCCACCGCTCTGGAACTGGACCTTGATGTCGCGACCCATGCTGGGCGACGGCACCATCAGGTACTCAACGGGCAGTCCGGGCCTCGAGAACGCCCCTGCGGTCGCCGAGCCGCCGACGATGCCAACGAGTCCGGGCAACGTTGCCGCTGCCAGGGCCACGACCGCAAAGCGGCGCGCCATCTTCCCTACGAAACTCATGCTTGTATAGATCCCATCTGTTCGAATGCCGCACGACAGACTCGCTGCGTGCGGATGTAGTCAACCACACACAGGAGTAATAGCTCTCTCCTGCGAGTGTCCTGCCTGGTCACCGGCTCAGCCATTGAGTGTGGCGATCAGCTCGGGCTTGAGGGCCTGCAGCTGCTGACCCCAGTAAGCCCACGAATGGTTTCCCTCGGTCGGGAAGAGGAACGTGGCGTTGCTGCCACCTGCGTTCGCGTACGCCTCCGAAAAGCGTTTGTTGCTGTTGATGGCGAGAGATTCCAAGCTGTTTGCGTTGACCGACTGACCGGGATCGACGTTCTCGTCGAGGGGTCCGCCGCCGGGGGCGCAGTAGATCCACAGTCGCGTCCGGTTGGCGACCAGGCGATCGACCTGAAGGACGGGATCGTTGCGCTTCCACGCCGAATCCCAGGGCGGGCCCCACATGTCATCGACGTTGTAACCGCCCGCATCGAGCATGGCAACCCGGATGGCCTGCTTCATGAAGAGCGTCGACGGGTTGAGAAAGCCTGAGAGCGAGGCTGCGAACGTGAACTGAGAGGGGTGGTACGCCGACAGGATCAATCCGGCGCCACCTGCCATCGACAGCCCGACGACGCCGTTGCCGGTCGACGACACATTCTTGGCGTCGGCGAGGTAGGCCGGGAGCTCCTTGGTCAGGAACGTCTCCCACTTGTAGGTATAGGTCTGGTCGTTGAAACTCGACGGTGAATACCAGTCGGTGTAGAAGCTCGACTCGCCGCCGACGGGCATGACCACCGCGACACCCGACTGGTTGAACCACTCGAACGCGGGTGTGTTGATGTCCCATCCGTTGAAGTCGTCCTGGGCACGCAATCCGTCGAGGAGGTACACCGCCTTGTTCGGTGGGGCTACCGCAGCGGGCCGGGCGGGCGCGTGGGCGGCTCCGGGCTCCAATGTCGCCGCCGGGGCGGCTCCGGGCTCCGATGTCGCCGCCGGGGCGGCTCCGGGCTCCGATGTCGCCGCCGGGGCGGCTCCGGGCTCCGATGTCGCCGCCGGGGCGGCTCCGGGCTCCGATGTCGCCGCCGGGGCGGCTCCGGGCTCCGATGTCGCCGCCGGGGCGGCTCCGGGCTCCGATGTCGCCGCCGGGGCGGCTCCGGGCTCCGATGTCGCCGCCGGGGCGGCTCCGGGCTCCGATGTCGCCGCTGGGGCGGCTCCGGGCTCCGATGTCGCCGCCGGGGCGGCTCCGGGCTGAAACTGGATACGCACGTTTCTACCCATCGCCGCGGAGTAGACGTCGAGATACTCGACGGGCAGACCCTCGCGCGAGAAGGCGGACGCCGTCGGCGTTCCACCGGAGACGTCGCCGAGCACCGTCATGACGGGCAGCGACACCATTGCGGCGAAGGCGGCGACCGCGCGCCGAAGCCCTGGTCTCGCGGCGCCGAGGCGCGACGTCATCCCCATTGGTCGCTCTTACCATCCAATTTCGTATGTCCGGCGCCGGTGAGACGGCGGGTTCCGTGGCACAGCACATGGCGAGCGTTGACTCACTCGACCGCTTATCGGCTGAAGGGTGCCTGGGCGTTACCAAATCAGACGAACATGCTGGGCAACAAATCTCGTGGGATGGGTCACGGCCCCGTAGCAGGCAGACCCGCATAGGGCGGCGCCTTCGGCGGCGGGGGCTCCAGACCGCATCGTGCCAGTTCATAACGCGGCACGCGATCAATCCGGAACTGCGTGAAATGCCACGCATCGAGCACGTTGGAGGCAAATCGCCTCAGGCCCAGCGGACCGCGGATCGCGCTGAGCATCGCGTCGGTCTCCGGGCACGTCAGTGCGACCTTCGCCTGCGCCACCCAGTCCTCGTCGAGATAGGGCGGAATGTATGGCCGCTCGGGCAGAAACGGACCCTCGGCCACCGCCCAGTCCGGGAACAGATTCTTGTCATGGCCGATGCGGCCATCCTCGATCCGCGCGGTGTGTGCGGCCAGCGGGTTGGCCAGCCCGATCTGGTCGATCACCCGAATGTCGAGGCCCACGTTCATGCCGAGCATCCCCAGGTTGGTGAAGAACACCGTGTGAGGGCCGGTGCGTTCATTGGCGAATACCGGTGCCGCGCCCGGCTCAGGTGGTGGAAGCGGAGGCGGAAGCGCGGGCACGACGTCCCACTGGTCGTAATTGCCTGCAGGGAGCAGCAGCGCGCCATCCGGCGTGCCGTTGATGGCCGCGATCACGGCGCGCATCCTCGGATAATCCAGATAATCCGCAGCCGTCAACGGATGCGCGTGGCCCGTTGCCTGCGCGTAGAAGCGGCGTTCGTCGACGATGCCGGAATACGTCACGCGGGTCGCATCGGCACCCAGCCCCGGCGAATTCGCCGCCCACGCCGACCAGCCGACGACCGCCAACCAGAACACCGCGCTCGCGCCCGCCAATAGATAGCCCGGACCGCGGACCGCCCGCATTCCGGAGGGAAGCACAATGGGGATGACCGCGATCGGGGCAAACATGCAGAACAGAGGCGTGAGCAGAACGCGGCCGTGCATGAAGTCGCCGCCCTGTCGAACCCAGTAGACCGCTTGCAGCAGACCGCTGCCGACCATGAACACCACGACGGCCGTAGGACTCTGGACGATGCCGGCCCACCGTCCGCGACTATTGGTGACCGGACCGCGCTTGCGCCACAACAGACTTCGCACGCCCAACAGCAGGAGGCCAAGGCCCGCAAGCAGAACCAGTGGCACCCATAGCAGGTACGGATGGTTGAAGTTGGTGAGGTAGACGAAACCCTGTGACCACTTCGAGCCCGAGGCATCCTTGGCGATGGCCGTGCCGGGAACCAGAAGTCCGTAATACCCCATGCGAAACACCTGATAGGCGACGGGGAGTAATCCGCCCGCAGCGACGATGAGCACTCGCCGGCGCCAACCGTGCGCCGCGACGAGCATCATCACCAGGGCGAGGCCGCCGATCAGCGCGAGCTCCGGCCGGATCAGCACGCTGAGGCCCGCGACGAACGCCAACGCCCCGTCGAATACTCGACCCGTGGCATTGCGCGGAGGCTCATTCGACATGGGCGGATTGATGCGGGGCGCCTGCGACCAGCACACCATCATCCACCAGACCAAGCCGAGATACGCGAGCACCAAGCCGTTTTCGAGCCCCGAGGTCGCGAAGTCGCGCGCAGGCGGGATCGCGATGTAGACGAGTGCACCAGCGGGAAGCAACAGCGCCCGCCTGCCCCGCAGCCCCGGCGCGTAGAGGCGGCCCGTGCCCAGCATGACGAACACGACACCCGCGACGCTGAGCGTCAACGCCAGAGCCAACGCCACGTACTCAAGACGTAGCGGACCGCCGATCCAGGCGCCGAGCGTGACGAGGTACGTCCACACCGTCGACGTGTTGGCCTCTACCCGCTCCCCCTCGTTGAAGACGGGGCCGTTGCCCGCCAGTAGGTTTCGAACGGTGCGTAAGACGATCAGGCCATCGTCGGCGATCCATCTTCGCTGCCAGGCGCCCCAGGCGAACAGCACCCCCACCGCCAGCACGCCCAACCAGAGACTGATTCGCACGACGGGGTTGAAACGGAAGGCCGGCCACCTCGCGAGCCAGCGCGCCACTCCTCTTCCCCGGGTCGCTGCGCTCCTGCCCGCCGACCCTTCTTCCCGGGTCGCTGCGCTCCTGCCCGCCGACCCTTCTTCCCGGGTCGCTGCGCTCCTGCCCGCCGACCCTTCTCCCCGGGTCGCTGCGGCGATGTCCAGCCCCTCAGCTGAAGTAGGCCGCTGCACAGACGCTTCCGATCCACGCCACGGCGAGCAATTGCAACACCCGGTCACGCAACGCGATGTCCTCCGGCTCACCCGCGATTCCGCCATCGACGTCGACCGCGTAGCGCAAAATCGCGATCGTGAAGGGGATCATCGATACCGCATAGAGCGAGCCGCCCGCCGTGTCGTCACGCTCGAACGCCCACAGCCCGTAGCAGAGCACGACTGCGGTGGCCGAGAGCGTCCAGACGAAGCGCAGGTAGGTGCTGGTGTAGCTCTCCAAGGACTTGCGGATCTTTGCGCCGGTGCGCTCGGCGAGCTGCAGTTCGGCGTAGCGCTTGCCTGCCGCCATGAACAGCGAACCAAACGCCATGATGAGGAGGAACCACTGTGACAGTGGAATGTTCGCGGCGACGCCGCCTGCGATCGCCCGTATGAGGAAGCCCGACGAGACGATGCAGATGTCGAGCACTGCCTGGTGCTTGAGGCCGAAGCAGTAGGCGAGCTGTACGGCGATGTAGATGGCCATCACCAGCGCCAGATTCGGCGAGACGTACCACGCGAGACCCAGCGACACGGCGCCGAGCACCACCGCAAGGCCGTATGCCAGCGTCACCGGGACGACCCCCGCGGCGATCGGTCGGAAGCGCTTCGTGGGGTGCGCGCGGTCCGCTTCGACGTCGCGGGCGTCGTTGATCAGGTAGATGCACGACGCCGCCAAGCTGAACGTCACGAACGCGATGAGAACGTTGATGCCGTCGTGGAAGTCGAATCGCACGTCGCGCCCCAACGCGGCCACCGGGGCGGCGAGCACGAGTAGGTTCTTCACCCACTGACGTGGCCGGATCGCCTTGATCACACCGGCGACGAGATTCTTGGGCGGTCCCGCCACGGGGGGCGCTTCCTCACTCATGCGGGTCCACCCTTCTCCTTGCGGTCCGCTCGATCGCCGATGGCGCCGACCGTCTTGGCCACGACGGCACCGACAGCCACCCCCGTAAGCACGTCCGTCGGGTAGTGCACGCCAAGCACCAAGCGGGACAACGCCATTGGCGGAACTAGAACCCACGGAAGGGGGAGTCCCGTCGCGCGGGCCAGCAGAATCGATGCGGCAGTGGTCGACGAAACGTGTGCCGAGGGAAAGCTCAATCGACTGGGCGTCGACACATTGACGGCGATGGATGGGTGGTGCGGACGCTCCCGCTTCACGACACGTTTGATGACGACGGCGCTCGCGTGGGCGGCGAACGCACCGATTCCAGCAGTCAGCCAGATCCGCCGCCGTTGCGGCTGCATCAGCGCCCCGAGCAGGGACACACCCAGCCAGCCGGCGCTGTGCTCGCCGAAGTGCGACAGCGCACGCGCGCCGGCGAGTACGCCCGGGCGCCCGGCGAGGGTCGACTGCACGGCAACGAGTGCCGCATCCTCGCCCCGCAGGGTCTCGGTCACCGGGATACTTCCGCCGGAGACTTCGACAGGGGCAGCACGGTCTCCCACTTCTGCTTACTGGCCAACACCGGCAATGCGTCGCGGTACACGCGTCGCATCTTGTTGAACTTCCGCGCGAGCGCAACGTGTTGGCGCAGTGAGTTTCTCAACAGGGCGAACATCTTCGCGCGATCCCGCTGCCGGTAGACGACACCGCGCCCGTCGGCCGTCGTGACGGTGACACCGTCGACCTTGCAGAGCAGGAACCAGCGGGCATCCTGGGTCGCGACGTTGAGTTGCGGCCGCTCGTGGTGCGCGGGATCTTCCTTGCGCAGTTGATGCAGCACGCCTCGTCCGAGCCGAAGTCCGATGGCGGGCAACGCCACCGGCGGCTTGTGCACCTTGCGCCTGCCCGATGGAGTGGGCAGCGCGGTGGCGCCCGGCAACACGACGGCGTCTGGATATGCCTCGCGCATCTTCCGAACGTCTGGCAATGCACTCTCGAGAATCGAGAAGATGTGCTCTGGTCCGGCCAGGAAGTCCTCGATCGCACGATTCTGGATCGCGACAGTCGAATATTCGAGGCACAGAAGATGTTTGAACGTTGCCTTGAGAGAGCTGGCCAATAGTCCGTTTAGCTTGCCGTCCCAGTGCATGGCCGCCACCACCAACCGGTTCCGCAGGTGGAAGTAAGCCTGCCAGTCGATGGCGTCGTCCTTGTCGCTCCACGCCATGTGCCAGATCGCGGTGCCCGGCATGGTGACGGTGCCGTACCCGTGCTCGGCAGCTCGCAGGCCGTATTCGCAGTCGTCCCACTTGATGAACAGCGGCAGTGGTTGGCCCAGTTCTTCGGCGACGGCCCGCGGGATCATGCACATCCACCAACCGTTGAAATCTGCGTCGATGCGGCGGTGCAGTTCCCTACTGCGCGAATCCTCGTCGGCCAGCGGGAACTTGGAGAAGTCGTGGTCGTACTCAGTGTTCGGCGCGTTGGTCCACATGAAATTGTCGCGGTCGACCACCTCGCCCATCACGTGCAGGTGGCTAGGCTCCTGCAGGTTCAGCATCTGCCCGCCGATGATTGTTGGCTTCTCGGCGAACCGGTTCAGCGCCAACGCCCGCAGGATGGAATCGGGCTCGATGCGAATGTCGTCGTCCATGAACAGGATTTGTTCGCAGTCGGTGTTCTTCAGCGCCTCGTACATCACCCGGCTGTAGCCACCGGAGCCGCCGAGGTTCGGCTGGTCATGGACCGAGAGGCGCGTGGACAACGGGGCTGCGGCCGCGGCGAAGTCGGGATGATCGCACGCCTTCTTGGTGCCTTGATCGGAGATGATGACGGCGCCGATCACCTCGTCCACCAACGGGTCCGAGGTCAATGCGGCCAGCGCGCTCACGCAGTCCGCCGGCCGGTTGAAGGTCGGGATGCCGACGGCGACATTGGCACGGCTCGGCGCGGCTTGCGGCGCGTACCAGCCGGCGCGGTGCACCGTCACCTTGGTGTCGGTGGTGATGTCGAACCAGATCCAGCCGCCGTCTTCGAATGCGTCGAGGCCGATTTCGAACTCGACGGCGGCGGAGCCGACCTTGGGGTCGGAGGCGGAGCCTGCGGCGGTCGAACCGGCGTCTGCGCTCCTGACCGGGGCGCCCCCCACCGTGATTCGTGCACCCGTGGCCTTGGAGCGGTAGACGTCGACCCGTGCGCTGCCAGTCAGTTCGACGCGCAACACCACCGACTCGAGGATCGACCACCGGCGCCAGTAGCTGGCGGGAAAGGCGTTGAAGTACGTCGCAAACGACACTTCGGACTCGGCGCCGATCTCCAACGTGGTGCGGGTAGCGGCGTGGGCGCGGCGCGCGTTGGTGCTCGATTCCTCGATGTAGAGCTTGCGGACGTCCAGAGGCTCGCCGGGACGGGGCAGGATGATGCGGGACAGCAGGCTGACCGCCTTGGACTGTCCGGCGTCGAGCGCGCCCGATGGGATGTCACTCATCATGTGCTGCTTTCTTCGAGCGGCGCACCGTCGCGCAGGTGCGGCGCCAGCGTGTTGTCGTACATGTTCAGTGCACTGGCGATCGCCATGTGCATGTCGAGGTACTGGTAGGTGCCCAGCCGTCCGCCGAACAGCACCTTGGCGGTAGCGGTTTCGGCCTTGGCTCGCGCACGGTAGGTGCCGAGCAGTTCACGGTCGGTTTCGGTATTGATCGGATAGTAGGGCTCGTCCTCGTCGTCGGCGAACCGCGAGTACTCCCGCATGATGACCGTCTTGTCCATCGGGTAGGCGCGTTCGGGATGGAAGTGCCGAAACTCGTGGATGCGGGTGTACGTCACGTCGAGGTCGTTGTAGTTCATGACGGGGGTGCCCTGGAAGTCCCCACAGTCGCGCAGGACTTCGAGCTCGAAGTCGAGCGTGCGCCAGCCCAACCGTCCCTCGGAATAGTCGAAGTAGCGGTCGAGCGGGCCGGTGTACACCACGGGGGCGTCGGGGCTGGCTGCGCGGAGTTCGTCGCGGACGTCGAACCAGTCGGTGCTCAACCGCACCTCGATGCGGTCGTCGGCAGCCATGTTCTTCAGCCACGCGGTGTACCCGTCGACGGGCAGACCCTCGTACGTGTCGTTGAAATAGCGGTTGTCGAACGTGTAACGCACGGGCAGCCGACTTATGACGGCAGCCGGAAGATCAACGGGGTCGGTCTGCCACTGCTTGGCGGTATAGCCCTTGACGAACGCCTCGTACAGCGGTCGGCCAATCAGGGAGATGGCCTTCTCCTCGAGGTTCTCCGCACCAGCGGTGGAGATCTCGGCGGACTGCTCGGCGATCAACGCGCGGGCTTCGTCAGGCGTGAAGTACCTGCCGAAGAATTGCGACACCAGGCCGAGGCCCATCGGGAACTGGTACGACTGCCCGTCGTGCATCGCGAACACGCGGTGCTGGTAGCCGGTGAACTCGGTGAACTGCCTGACGTAGTCCCACACCCGCTGGTTGGAGGTGTGGAAGAGGTGAGCACCGTACTTGTGGATCTCGATACCGGTCTCGGGCTCGGGTTCGGAGTAGGCGTTGCCCCCGATGTGGGGCCTGCGATCGATCACGAGAACGCGCTTGTCCAGCTGCGTGGCTGCGCGCTCGGCGATCGTCAGGCCGAAGAAACCGGAGCCGACGACGATGAGGTCAAAGGGGCCCGGCTGGAGCGCAGCGACCCGGGAGATAGGAGCTGTCATCGGCAGCAAGGGTATCCGACGTGAAGGTCTCAGCCCGACTGCGTACTCGGCCGGTCGCTTCACCGCTGCAGGTCGCAATTCGCTCACGATTCCGCATCGTCACTCTAGACGCACCAGCCTCAGCCGTACCATCAAACGCGTAGTCACCGCATCACGCAGACACAGAATCACGAGGAGACTTCCGTGCCCAACCGTCGTCGACGCAAGCTCTCGACAGCCATGAGCGCAGTCGCCGCCCTGGCCGTCGCAAGTCCAGTTGCAGTAGTCGCGCTGTCCGATCTGTCCACCACCAACGACGCAGCGCCGCAGCACCGCGAGTTCGTCCAGGCCGCTCTCGTCACCGATCTGCCCAATGAGTTGCTCGGGGCGCTGTCCCAGGGCCTCTCGCAGTTCGGAGTCAACCTGCCGCCTTTGCCCACCGGGCTGCTGACGGGATCCGGCGCTCCGGCGGCGACCACCCTGACCACGCCCGGGCTGGCAAGCACGGGACTTACGGCGCCGGGTCTGACCGCCCCTGGTCTGAACACACCGGGCCTCACCACCCCTGGTCTGACCACACCGGGCCTCACCGCTCCTGGTCTGACCACCCCCGGTTTGACCACGCCGGGCCTCACCACGCCTGGTCTGACCACACCGGGCCTCACCACCCCCGGGCTCAGCACTCCCGGGTTGACCACTCCAGGCCTGACGACACCAGGCCTGACCAACCCAGCACTCACCAATCCGGCGCTGATCAGTCCCACCGGCGCCGTGCCCGGACTGACGACGCCTGCCGCCAACACCGGCCTTGGCTTGGGCGTGCCCGGCGCGGGTGAGGTTCCGATCGACCCCATCGGGCTCGATCCGGCATCGGGTACGTACCCGATCCTCGGCGGTGACCCCTCGCTCGGCCTCGCCGCACCCGCGGCGGCCAGCGGCAGCGGAGGTTTGCTCGGCGATATCAGCAGCGCCGCTCAGACCCTTGGTGCCGGGCAGGCGATCGACCTACTCAAGGGGATGATCATGCCGATGATCACGGGAGCGATCCAGCAGGCGGCTCCAGCGGCGGCGGCGGCTCCAGCGGCGGCTGCCGCGGCTGTTCCCGGCGCCTAGTTTTCCCACGAAACGGCACCGCAGAAGCCATCACGAGCTCTGCGGTGCCGTTGCGTGGCAGAAGTGCGCCAACACACCGTGTCGAACCACTGGTAACACCTGACACATACGTAACATCGGGCCGTGCCGTGTCGCCGTCAATTGCCGTCGCTGCTCTTCTCCGCCGTCGCGGCGACGGCAGTGATGGTGCCGCTGGCCATGTACGGGACGCCACACGCTCCCGACCGGACACCGCTCGCTACGACCGCTCTCATCGTCGAACGTCCTCTTACCGGTCTGGGAGGTGGCGAGACCGTCCGCGAACTGCACCAGGACACCCCATTTTCGATGGTGGCACTCACCGCCGACGATCTGAGCGGGACCTCTGCCCGCGTCCGCGCCAAGAAGGGCGACGGTTCGTGGGGGCCGTGGTACGAGGCGGAAACGCTCGACGGCGTCGGCCCCGACGCCAGCGAGAAATGCGTCACCCCGGATTCCTGCGCTCCCCACCGGAGCGGCACCGAACCAGTCTTCGTCGGCCGCACCACCGACGTCCAGATCGCCGTGAGTCGACCAACTCCCGAACCCGTCGCCGTGACGCCCCCGGGGTCGGGCATACCGAAGCCAGACCTGGGGTACATCCCCGTCAATGTCGAACACCCGCTGAGTCAAGACATCAAAGCCGTGCTGATCAGCCCGCCGCAGGCACCCGTGGACATCTCGTCGCTGCCACCCGAGTCCGCCATGCCACCTGGCGTGCCACCCGCCATCATCGGACGGGCCCAATGGGGTGCCGACGAGTCACAGGTGTGCGGAAAGCCGGTGTACGACAGCGGAATACGCGCGGGCATCGTTCACCACACCGCGGGTAGCAACGACTACACCCCCGAGGACTCCGCAGGCATCGTCCGCTCGATCTTCGAATACCACACGCGCACCCTGGGCTGGTGCGACATCGCCTACAACGCGCTCGTCGACAAGTACGGCCAGGTGTTCGAGGGACGTGCGGGCGGCATCGACCGGCCCGTCGAGGGCGCCCACACCGGCGGCTTCAACGTCGACACCTGGGCCGTGGCGATGCTCGGCAACTTCGACGACGTGCCACCGACCCCCATTCAGCTGCGCACCACGGGCCGACTGCTGGGCTGGCGACTCGGCCTCGACCACGTCGACCCGATGGGTACCGTCGTACTCACCTCGTCCGGCGGTTCTTTCACGAAGTTCGCCAGGGGCACCGCCGTCCCGCTGCCGACGATCTTCACCCACCGCGACGTCGGCAACACCGACTGCCCGGGCAACGCCGCCTACGCGGCAATGCCACTCCTGCGCGACACCGCCGCCCACTTCAACACCCCCATTGGTCCCAGGGATCTGGCGGATACGCTGCGTGGCGGCGCGATCTTCCTGAAGTGGGCGTCGATGGGGGGTGCGGCTAGCCCGCTCGGTGCGCCGCAGACCCCGGAGACTCCCGGCGACGGCGGGTCCCGGTACGTGACGTTCGACAAGGGAGCCCTGTACTGGTCGCCCGCCAGCGGTGCGGAACCCGTCACCGGATCCATTTACGAGGCGTGGGGGAAGCTTGGCTTCGAACGCGGCGCGTTGGGGCTACCGACCAGCGGCGAGATCCAGGAGCCGCAATGGATCGTGCAGAACTTTCAGCACGGCACGCTGAACTTCGACCGCCAGAACGGCACGGTCACCAGAGTCATCGACGGCATCGACCTCGAGATACCGCTCGATCAGGGCGACTCCCCCGTCCAACTCGAACGGTTCACCCCCATCGACAACCGAACCTGACGCGGAGCTAGAGCCACCAGCGTTCAAGGACGCGAGCCAGACCGTCATCCGAGTTCGGCGTCGTCACCTCGTCGGCCGCCGCCTTTGCCTCGGGGTGCGCGTTGCCCATCGCCACGCCGAGCCCGGCCCAGAGCAGCATCGGAATGTCGTTGGGCATGTCTCCGAAGGCGACGACGTCCTCCGCGGTGATCCCCAACGGCCTGGCGACCTCGTCGACGCCGGTCGCCTTGCTGACCCCGAGCGGCACCACTTCGATCAAACCGTTGTTGGTCGAGTACGTCAGGTCACCCCCGAGACCGACGTGAGGAGCCAGAGCGGCCGCCATGTCGGCGCTCCGGGCACCCGCCTTGCGAATCAACAGCTTTACCGCGGGCGCCTCCAGCACGTCGGCGAGCGACACCTCGGTGTTGTCGGGATTGAGCCAGGCGTGCTCATAACCGGGTGAGCTCAGGAACTGGGGCGTCGCAGCGTCGTGCGCACTGCGTCCGACGCGCTCCACCGCGAGTCCGGCACCGGGGATGACGCGCGTCGCCACCTCGGCCAGCTCGGTGAGCACCTCGACGGAGAGCGTCTGGGCGGACAGGATGCGATCGGTGGCCGAGTCGTACAGCACCGCGCCGTTGGCGCACACCGCCATGGGCGCGAAGCCGAGCGCGTCCACTACCGGTGCGATCCAGCGCGGTGGCCGACCCGTCGCGAGTACGAACTGTGTACCCGCGGCGACGGCGGCGAGCACCGCGGCCCTGGTGCGGGACGTCACGAGTTCGTCCTCGTCGAGCAGGGTGCCGTCGACGTCGGTGGCGATGAGGAGTGGCAGCACTAGCGATCCGACTCCTTGCGGGCGCGTTCGGCGAGCTCTGCATCTTCGCGCACTCTTGCCTCCTCCATGGTCGGGGCGCCACCTCCGAGGCGGCGGGGCACCCAGTAGGCGCCCTTCGGGTGATCGTAGGACTGCTGAACCGTGTGCAGCAGTTCGGTCATCGCTTCGCGGAGTTCGTCGATCAGCTCGTTCACCGCCACGGTCGGCGGCAGCGGTTCGCCGACCGCAACCGCAATTGGGATCTTCTCGCGCCCCACCCGTCTGGGGTGGTCCTTGGTCCAGATGCGGTGCGCACCCCAGACGACGAGGGGCACGGTCGGCACGTGGGCCTCCTTGGCCATCCGTGCAGCTCCCGTCTTGAACTCCTTCAGCTCGAAGCTTCGGCTGATGGTGGCCTCCGGATACATGCCGACGATCTCACCCTGCCGTAGGCGCTCCACGGCGACGGCATAGGCGCCCGCGCCCGCGCGCCGGTCCACCGGGATGGTCTTCGTGTGCCGGATCAAGAAGTTGACCGGCCTAACGTCCTGCATCTCGGCCTTGATCATGAAGCGCATGCGCCGCCGACGCTGCATGGCGGCGAGTGCGGCGGGAAGGAAGTCGAGGTAACCGGTGTGGTTGATGGCAATCACCGCGCCGCTAGCCGCCGGGATGTTCTCCAGACCTTGGTAGGTGATCCGAGTGCCGGTGGCTCGCACCGCGGTCCTGGCCACGATCTCCAAGGCTCGGAAGACCGGTTCCATGCCACCACTACCCGGAGGACTCGTCCGATTCGGGGCGCTGCGCAGGGCCTGATTGCTCCTCGCGCAAGCGCTCGTCACGCAGTCCGGATTGCTCCTCGCGCAAGCGCTCGTCACGCAGTCCGGATTGCTCCTCGCGCAAGCGCTCGTCACGGCGGGCCGCCTTCTCGGCCGCCTCCTCGGCGTCCATCCGGTTGGCTTCGGCGAGCGTCGGCGCACCTCCACCCATCCGGTGCGGTACCCAAAACTCGCCGGCGGGGTTCTGACCGTAGGCGACCTGGGCCTGCTCGAGGAGATGCTGCATGCGCGAGTGCAGCAGGGCGGTCAACTCGGCTGCGGGCAGCGTCGGCATGATGGGCTCACCGACGGTTACCGAGATGGGCACCTTGGGCCGCAACATGTTTCGCGGATGGCCCTTGGTCCAAATGCGTTGGGCTCCCCACACGATGTGCGGGACGATCGGCACGTCGGCGGCAATCGCCATCCGCGCGGCACCCGACTTGAACTCCTTGATCTCGAAGCTTCTGCTGATCGTCGCTTCGGGGTAGACGCCGACGAACTCGCCTTCCTTGAGCCTCTGGCAGGCCTCGGCAAACGATGCGGCGCCGCTGTCACGGTCCACGGGGATGTGGCGCAGGCTGCGCATGATCGGTCCGCTGATCTTGCTGTCGAAGACTTCCCGCTTGGCCATGAACCGCACCTTGCGGCCACGGCCCTGCTCGAACGCGGGCAAACCCGCGAAGGTGAAGTCGAAGTAACTGGTGTGATTGATCGCGATCACGGCACCGCCGGTGACGGGCAGGTTCTCGACGCCGGAGACGGTGAATTTCAATCCCTGCAGTCGCCACACCACGCGCGCGGCTCTGATGACAGTTCCGTATACCGGTTCCACGATCAACAGCCTAGTGCTGCGACCTCGGGGACCGGTCGGAAAGCCGACTCTCATGCTCTGTCGCGGCCGCGCCGTTCGAATAAGCGTGGCTACCCCCACCACGAGCGCATCCCGAACACCGCAGCGCTGGGAGGCGTTGGGTCGGCGTAGGATCGACACCGCTCAAACCCCGCAAGGAAGGTCATACGTGCAGGTCACAAGTGTCGGACATGCAGGCTTCCGGATCGACACCACCGCTGGGAGCATCCTCTGCGACCCGTGGGTCAACCCGGCCTACTTCGCGTCGTGGTTTCCGTTCCCGGACAACAGTGAGTTGGACTGGGACAGCCTTGGCGACTGCGATTACCTGTACGTCAGCCACCTGCACAAGGACCACTTCGATTCCGCTCACCTGGCCGCCCACGTCAACAAAGACGCCGTGGTCCTGCTGCCGGACTTCCCAGTGCCCGACCTGCGTCGCGCGCTCGAGGCGCTCGGCTTCCACAAATTCTTCGAGACCACCGACTCGGTCAAGCACCGCCTGAGTGGGCCAAAGGGTGACCTGGACGTGATGATCATCGCGCTGCGTGCACCGGCCGACGGGCCGATCGGCGACTCTGGCTTGGTCGTATCAGATGGCGTGACCACTGCTTTCAACATGAACGACGCGCGCCCCGTTGAGCTGGAAGTCCTCCACGACGCCTTCGGCCACGTCGACGTGCACATGCTCCAATACTCCGGCGCCATCTGGTATCCGATGGTCTACGACATGCCGGTCCGCGCCAAGGAGGCATTCGGCGTCCAGAAGCGCCAACGTCAGATGGACCGCTGTCGGCAGTACATCGCGCAGGTCGACGCCACCTGGGTGGTCCCGTCGGCGGGCCCGCCCTGCTTCCTCGATGCCGAACTGCGCGATCTCAACGACGACCACGGCGATCCGGCGAACATCTTTCCCGACCAGATGGTCTTCCTCGACCAGTTGCGCAAGAACGGCCACGAGCGCGGCCTGCTGATGATTCCCGGCTCTACCGCGAACTTCACTGGTGCGCAATTGAATTCGCTAAACCACCCGACCGCCGACCCCGAGTCGATCTTCACCGACGGCAAGGCCGCCTACATCGAGCAGTACGCGCAGCGGATGGCGCCGGTACTGGCCGCCGCGAAGGCAGATTGGGCCGCCGCCGAGGGTGACCCACTACTGGAGCCGCTAAGGGCCAGATTCGAGCCGATCATGCTGCAGAGCGACCAGATCTGCGATGGCATCGGCTACCCGGTCGAGCTGCGACTGGGCCGGGAGACCGTCGTACTGGACTTCCCGAAACGTACTGTCCGCGAAGCTATTCCGGACGAGAAGTTCCGATACGGCTTCGAGATTGCTCCCGAACTGGTCCGCACCGTACTGCGCGACGACGAGCCGGACTGGGTCAACACCATCTTCCTGTCGACCCGCTTCAAGGCCTGGCGGGTAGGGGGCTACAACGAGTACCTCTACACGTTCTTCAAATGCCTGACCAACGAGCGCATCGCATATGCGGACGGCTGGTTCGCCGAAGCCCACGACGATTCCGCGTCGATCACCCTGGACGGTTGGGAGATTCAGCGCCGGTGCCCGCACCTCAAGGCCGATCTGTCGAAGTTCGGCGTCGTCGATGGCACGACGTTGACGTGCAACCTTCACGGCTGGTCGTGGGACCTGACCAATGGCCGCTGCCTGACATCCAAGGGCCATGAACTCAGGAGCGCCAAGGCGTGACCGCTCCCTCCCTCCAGTATGACGACGGCATGATCCAGCTGGACCGACAGGCGATCACGTTGCGCCGCTACCACTTTCCGTCGGGTACGTCGAAGGTCATCCCCCTCCGATCGGTGCGTGGATACCGCACGGAGTCGCTGGGCCTGCTGACGAACCGCTTTCGGATCTGGGGGAGCTTGGACATGCGTCGTTGGCTGCCACTGGACCTCTGGCGTCCGACCAAGTCGACGCTGGTGACCCTCGACGTCCCCGGCACCCGACCCAGTCCCGCCTTCACGCCGTTGCGGGCGA
This sequence comes from Mycolicibacterium hodleri, assembly GCF_006439015.1. GTDB lineage: Bacteria > Actinomycetota > Actinomycetes > Mycobacteriales > Mycobacteriaceae > Mycobacterium > Mycobacterium hodleri_A. The sequence goes on from NZ_RCZG01000015.1 coordinate 47,386, forward strand.
AGGAGTTCGTCGCAGTCCTCGACGAACTACTCGAGCACAACTAACCCTTCTCGCGGAGCACCGTCGCCTCCAGCAGGCTCTGCACCCGGCGCGTCGCAGCCTTCTCGACCGCCGTCAAGGCCCGGCGAACGGCGCTCGGCGATGCGGCAGGCGTGATCGACACCACGTCGCCGACCCGCAGCAGACCGGGTCGGGTCACGTCTGCGTACACGCCGAGAAAGCGTTCGGTGCGATCGACGAGCTGCCGCGTGAGTCCACGATCGAGGTCAAGCCCCGGCTGCGGCCTGGTGGGGACTACGCAGCGGATCGTCGGGATCGTGACGTGCATTGCGGCGGAGCCGATTTCGACGTCGCCGCCGACCCATGCCGCCTCGGGGAACTCCGTATCCGGCTGGTCGACTTCCACCAGCACGTTGGGCCGGAACCGTCGCACGTCGTACGGTTCGCCGCTCTCCGACAGCGAGGCCAGACTCGTCGAGCTCATCAGGTGCACGGGCCCGAGATCGACGAAAGTTCCTGGTGGCGTGGAGAACCGAGCGAGAGTAAGAATCTGCTTGGTGGTGAACACGGTGGTGTCGGGCAGGGCCTCGGACTCAGAGAGGCCGAAGTCGCGGCGCACCTCCGCCTCCGAGAAGTTGGCCTTCGACTGCTGCATCGACAACCGGTGTTGACTGGTGTCGTCCAGCGGCGGCAGCGCGGTCAACCGCACCTCGCGCCCCACGAACTCGGATAGCAACTGATGGATCGCAGGGTCCGAGCTGGCGCACTCGGCGCCGTCCGGGAAGGTGATCATCACGTCGGGCACGCGGCCCGGGCCCGCGTCAGCCGTCGGCTCCGTGACGTAGGCAGCCGAGCAGCCCAGCAGCTTGGGCACACGTCGCGCCGACGCGGTGACGTCGTTCTCCAGATCGCGGATCGCCCACAGCCGGTCGGCGTGCACACCGCGCCGATCAATGCGTACCGCGTCTACCCGGTGCCCACCCATCGACTTCACCGGGAACCGCCACAGTTGGGAAACTCTCATTGCTTGTCTGCTTCCGCTCGCCGGGTTGATCGCGGCACCAGCGCCTCGCCAAGACCGTCGACCATCTTTTCGACGTTGACAGACCGGTGAGGGTCCAGCAGCCACTGCACCATCACGCCGTCGTATAGCGCAATCACGGCAGAAGCCGCGTCGACGGCGGCTTCACGGTACGCCGAATCCCCTGAGGCCACGTCGGCAAGGCTCGCCCGCAGCGACTGGTAGCCCTCGGCCAGCCTGTCGCGGAGTACGTCGGAACGCTCAGCCCGTGCCAGCGCCTCGAAGAAGCCGACGGCAGTGTTGCGATTCTCGGGCAACGATGCGAGGAACGCTGTCAATCCCGACACCAGACGCTCCCGCACCGAGGCACCGACGCCGAGCGTCGTCATCTCCAGCAGGGGTCCAATCCAGCGATCCGTCGCGATGATCAGCGCTTCGTCGAGCAGTGTTTCCATGCCTCCGAAGTGGTAGCCGATGGATGCCAAGTTGGCTTCGGCGGCTCCTGCGACGTGCCGAGCCGTGGTCGCGGCGTAGCCGCGGCTTTGAATGCTTCGCACGGCGGCGTCCAGGAGTCGTGCTTTGGTGTCCGACGGAGAAGCGCCTCTTGACAGTGCCACTCACAATGTATACATACGTACATATGAAAAACGCAAGCACGATCCACGACATCATCGTGATAGGCGCCGGCCTGGCCGGGCTTACGGCGGCGACACGTCTGCGACGGGCCGGACGCGACGTCGTCGTCCTCGAGGCTGCCGACCGGATCGGCGGCAGACTTCTCCGTCAGACGGTCGGCGGCGTGACCGTCGACGGAGGCGGCGCCTGGGTGGCCCCCACCCAGCATCGAGTCAGGGCCCTGCTCGACGAAGTCGGTCTCACCCTGAGACCCACCTACACCGAGGGCAGACACGTCGTACGCGTCGACGGCGCCGTGCACACCGGCCGCGGCACCATCCCGCCGCTGCCGTTCCATGCTCTGGCCGACGGCGGGTTGGCGGTCGCGCGACTCGAACTGATGGCCCGGTTGCTCCCCCTGCGATCGCGGCAACTCGACACCAAGACGTTCGGTGACTGGATGCGACGCCACACCCGATCGCAAGGTGCTCGCACAATGTTGGAAATAGCGGTCAGCGCCACGACTGGTTCGTCGGTCGATGACGTCTCGCTGCTGGCGATCGCCCAGATGATCCGCTCGGCCGGGGGTTTCCACCAGCTCACCGGCGTGCACGGAGCAGCACAGGACGCGCGGATCGTTGGCGGTTCGGTATCGCTGTGCGACCGCCTCGCAGATCGACTGGGACCGAGTCGGATTCACCTCGGAGCCGCCGTCACCGCGGTCGAGCAGTCGAGCGACACGGTGACGGTGCGAGTGGTCGGCGGTCGCACCGTGCGGGCCAGTCGAGTGATCACCGCCATCGATCCCGGCATGTGCGCCCGCATCGACTTCGGTGCAGGCCTGCCTGCGCCCAGGCGTGCGCTTCATGACACCTTCACGATGGGCAGTGGCATCAAGTTCCATCTCGCCTACGACACGCCGTTTTGGCGGCACCGCGGGTTCAGCGGCCAGGCGTTCACTGATGACGGGATGGTGGGAATCCTCTTCGACGCGACGGCTGACGCATGCGGCCCCGGCGTGCTGGTCGGCTTTCTCGGCGGTTTCGCGGAGACATCAAACGGCGACGAACGGCCTCTGACGGTTACGAATGCGACGAGGGCGGCACAGATCGGCCTCGAGGTAGAACAGCTGTTCGGGGCCGCCCCTTCACCGCCCATCGACTACTGCGAACAGGATTGGCGCGAAGAACCCCATGTGAGCGGATGTGTGCCCGCGCCCGCCCCGGGCGTACTCAGCGCAATAGGACCTGCGCCCGTTCGCCCGTATGGCCGATTGCATTGGGCTGGTGCAGAATTCGCAGACGCCTGGTCCGGCTACATGGACGGCGCCGTCCGCTCCGGGGAACGTGCCGCGGCTGAGGTGGCCTGACCCGGCACCGACCTCCTAGCGGGATGAGACCTTCTGCCGTAGTTCGGAGAACGTGTCGGAAGCGGTGTCGTACACCCGCACGATCGCCTCGTCGCCCGGCTGCAGGAAGGTCGATTCACCCAGCTCGGTGTACCGCGTCGCACCGATGCCGATCAGCACGTTGGACGGATGCCCCGATGCAGCCATCAGCGCCCCGACGTCCTCGAGCGGTGTCTCGGCCGAGCCCTTCTGGTTGGCCAGACGCTCGGTGATCCAGTCGAGAAGCACTTCGCCGTAGTAGGAGTAGCCCAGCAGAGGACTGTCCACGCCGTACTCGTGTTCGGTGCCGTCAGCGGTGCGTAGGTGGCACACCAACCGCAGCGTCGACGTCGGCCCGTCGGGCGTCAGGTCGCCGACGTCGAAGAACTGCGCCGCCACGCCCTTGGAGGCCGGGCCCCAGTTCTTCTTGTGACTGATCTTCGGGGCACCCGGACGTCGGATCGAGCAGTCGTTGAACGCGCCGAGCGCGAACGGCTGCAGCGAGACCACGGTGTCGCCCTGCCAGGTCACGCGGCATGCAAGACCGACTTCCGGCTCGATCTGCAGGTTGAGCGGGGTGTCGCTCTGGGGAAGCAGGATCGCGTCGTGCGAGAGCGGGAACTCACCGAGGAAACCGTCGTCGCCAGGTGCGTACCAGGGGAAGATGCCCTTGGGTGCTTCGATTCCTTCATCCGTTCCGGACCTTACGTTCACGAAATCGGCGGCCTCACCGGCCTGTTCGAGATGGCCGGCGAAATTGCCCGCCACCCCGAAACCGAACCACGTGCGCAGTTCCGCTTCGTCCAGTTCGAGCATGGAGAACTCGCTCTTACTCATCATCACGACTCTCTCGCAAGCTCGTTCATCATCACGACTCTCTCGCAAGCTCGTTCATGGCGTCAGCACCGACCTTCCCACATAGGGCACCAGCGCATCCGGAACGCGGACACTTCCGTCAGGCTGCTGGTGATTCTCCAGAATGGCGACCAGCCAGCGGGTGGTGCCCAAGGTGCCGTTGAGGGTGGCGGCTATTTGCGGCTTGCCGTTCTCGTCGCGGTAGCGCGTGGACAGACGTCGCGCCTGGAACGTCGTGCAGTTGGATGTCGAGGTCAACTCACGGTAGGTCCCCTGGGTGGGAACCCAGGCCTCGCAGTCGAACTTTCGGGCGGCGGATGAGCCCAGATCGCCTGCGGCCGTATCGATCACCCGGTAGGGCACTTCGATCTGCGCGAGCATCTGCCGCTCGAGATTCAGCAGTCGCTGATGCTCGGCGTCGGCATCCTCGGGCTTGCAATAGACGAAGGCCTCCACCTTGTCGAACTGGTGGACGCGGATGATGCCGCGAGTGTCCTTGCCGTAGCTGCCTGCTTCGCGCCGGAAACACGACGACCACCCGGCGTAGCGTTGCGGACCCTCGGACAGGTCGATGATCTCGTCGGCGTGATAGCCGGCAAGCGGCACCTCCGACGTGCCGACGAGATACATGTCGTCGGCTTCGAGGCGGTAGATCTCGTCGGCGTGGGCACCGAGGAAACCGGTGCCGGACATCACCTCGGGTCGCACCAGCACGGGCGGGATGACGAGGGTGTGGTCGTTCTCTGTCGCGAGCTTGACGGCGAGCTGCATGACGCCGAGTTGTAGTAACGCCCCATAGCCGGTGAGGAAGTAGAAGCGGGAGCCGGACACCTTGGCACCACGCTGCATGTCGATCAGCCCCAGCGACTCGCCGAGTTCGAGATGGTCCTTCGGGTCGTCGATCGCGGGCGGTTCACCTACGGTGTCGAGCACCACGTAGTCGTCTTCGCCTCCCGGCGGGACTCCGTCGATGATCACGTTCGAGATCGCCATGTGGGCTGCGGTGAACGCCGTCTCGGCCGCCCCCTGCTCCGCCTCTGCGGCCTTGACCGCCTCGGCAAGTTCCTTCGCGTGCGCCAGCCGGGCGGGCCGTTCCGCGGCGGACGCCGCGCCGACGCTCTTGCTCGCCGTCTTCTGCTCGGCCCGCAGACCGTCGGCCTTGGAGATCGCGGATCGCCTCGACGCATCGGCATCCAGCAGCACGTCGACGAGGGCGGGATCCTCACCGCGTGCCCTTTGCGACGCGCGGACCCGGTCGGGATCGTCACGCAGCAGCTTGAGGTCGATCACGAGGGAAACCCTACGTTCGGCCAGTCCGTCGGGGGGCACCCGGGCTTGCGATTCAGCGGCAAACACCGCAGCCGGGCACGACCACATAACGTTACATCTGCATCTCTTGTCACAGACCATGGCGCGCCTGTCACAATGGACTCGATGTTGGATGCACCCACCGCCTCGGAACCGGGCACGGATCAGGCGGTAGACGATGCCGAGAAGCCGTCGGGCCGCACGGCCTGGTGGCAGAGTCTGCAGGCCGCGTCGACCCGCCGCGCGCTACTGCTGACGGCGCTGGGCGGTCTTCTCATCGCCGGTCTCATCACCGCACTGCCCGGAGGCGGACACTCAGGACGTCCGATCGGCCTCAATGCGGGTTCGACGGCTCTGGGCGGGGTTGCACGGGGAAATGACACCTTCGACCATGCCGTCAGCGGGACCTGCTTGAACTGGCCCGATCGGGTGCCCGACGCGGCTCAGGTCGTCGACTGCAAGGATGATCACCGGTTCGAAGTCGCCGAGGCGATCGACATGACGACCTTCCCCGGCACCGAATACGGCCCCGACGCGGCGCCGCCATCCGAGGCACGAATCAAGCAGATCAGCCAGGAGCAATGCCAGGCCGCGGCGCGTCAGTACCTCGGAGCGAAGTACGACCCCAACGGCCGGTTCAGCGTAAGCCTCGTCTGGTCCGGCGACAAGGCATGGCGCCAGGCCGACGAGCGGCGCATGCTGTGCGGCCTCCAGTTGGCAGGCCCGGACAACCGGCAGCTGGCCTTCGCAGGCAAGGTCGCCGACATCGACCAGTCGAAGGTCTGGCCCGCCGGAACGTGTCTGGGCATCGACCCGGCCACCAACCAACCGACCGACATTCCGGTGGACTGTGCCAAGCCGCACGCCATGGAGGTCACCGGTTCGGTCAATCTCGCAGGGAAGTTTCCCGGTCCCGTCCCGCCAGACGGTGACCAGGACCAATTCGTCAAGGACTCCTGCACGCAGATGACGGATGCGTACCTGGCGCCCGTCGCCCTGCGTAAGACCACCCTGACGCTGATCTACAGCACGATCTCGCTGCCGAGTTGGACGGCGGGAAGCAAGCAGGTGTCGTGCAGCATCGGAGCCACCCTGGGCAACGGCGGATGGTCGACGCTGCTGAACAGCGCCAAGGGTCCGCTGCTGATCAACGGTCAGCCGCCCGTCCCCGTCCCCGACATCCCCGAGGAGCGGCTCGACATGCCGCCGATCCCACTGCCGCCGGTCGACACGTCGTCCCAGGTGTCGTCGCAGATCGATCTCAGCGACCAGAGTGGCCAGAGCAGCCAGGGCACCAACCACCTGCCGGGCCAGCAGCAGGTGGCGCCCACTCAGACCCAGAGCACGCAGGCGCCCACCAACTCGAACACCGCAACGCCGCCGCCGCCGCAGGGCAACACGTTCTTGAATGGTCCCCCGCCGGCGCCTGGACCGCCGGTCGACGGGCAGGGTCCGCCGCAGGACGGCGGGCTACCCGCGCCCCCGCCACCGGGTGATCCGGCAGCCGTGCCACCGCCGGGTGATCCGGCAGCAGTGCCACCGCCGGCTCCCGTTCTCCCCGGCCCCCCTCCGTAACCGCCGATGGCCGTTCGGATGAGCCCGCAACGGTTCGATGAGCTGGTGTCCGATGCCTTGGACCACGTCCCGGCGGCGCTCGCGAAGGCGATCGACAACGTGGTGGTCCTCGTCGAGGACCGGCATCCCGACGAACCCGATCTGCTCGGGCTGTACGAGGGAATCGCGCTGACCGAGCGCGACTCGACGTACTCCGGCTCACTACCCGACACCATCACCATCTACCGCCACGCCCTCCTCGAGATGTGTGACACGGAGGACGACGTCATCGAGGAGGTCACCGTAACCGTGATTCACGAGATCGCCCACCACTTCGGGATCGACGACGAGCGGTTGCACGAGCTCGGCTGGGCGTGACGGGAAAACTGCACCCGGGAAAACTGCACCGGCGGGCAGGAGCGGAGTCACCGGATGGCCAAAACCCCGCGCGGCAACCGGGATTCGCCGGTCGGAGGTGTTACAAACGGACTCATGACCGGTGTGTGTCGCGAGTGCCGCGAGGACCTCGAACACTGTCACGGCACCCTAGTGCACCACGCGTCGTCCGCCGTCGAGTGCACCGATGACTGTGCTACCCCAGACGGGCTACATGCGTTCAGCATCGACTGCAAGGCCGTCGGTTGCGTATGCGCGGTGACGGTCGCCGTCTCGGCAGTCTCTTGAGCTGACTCAGCCCATCGGGTCGATGGGATGCAATGCATCCTCGTCGGGATGTTCGACCGGTTCGAACGGTGGTGTCCTAGCCGCCCACTGCACACAACTCCACCGTCCGTCGGTGATCGGGCTCAGCACCACGCATTCGGTATTGGCGAGATGGTGCTCGAGTGCGAAGCCCGGGTCCACCCCGGAGAGCACCGCCCCCACCAACCGGATCGCGGCGCCATGGCTGACGACGACGACGTCACCCGTCCACGCATGGTCGTCGAGATACCGCACACGCAGTTCCCTGACCACCGGCAGATATCGGTCGAGCACGTGGCGGCCGCTCTCCCCGCCGGGAAGAGGGACCTCCACGTCGCCTTCCTGCCAGAGTCGGTAGATGGCGTTGAATTCGTCGTGGGCTGCGTCGTCGTTCCGGTTCTCCAAGTCGCCGACCTGCACCTCGTGGATGCCGTCCAACTGAACCGTGCTCAATCCGAGTTGTTCGCCGATTCGTGCTGCGGTCTCGGCCGCGCGCAGAGCCGTGGAGTGTGCCACGAGTCCGACGGGGTGCTGCCACTCGCGTCCGAACGTCCGCGCCTGCTCGTGGCCCAGCTCCGTCAGGGCCGCACCGGGGGGCCGGGTATCCAGCCGACGAGCCACGTTGCCATGCGACTGTCCGTGTCGGACGAGTACGAGTCGACCGGTCATGTGCCGCGCCCCTCTCGAAGTCCGGCCAGCCATTCGGCGGCCTCGTCCGTCGCCGGGGGTGTCGCGCCGGCGGCGGAGCCGGTCGACCAGGAGCCTAGGTATCGCACATCTGCACAACGTCGGTGCAGCGCCCGAAGTGCCTCGGCAACGGGATCGTCATCGATGTGCCCGACGCAGTCCAGGAAGAACACGTAGGTACCCAATTCGATTCGCGTGGGCCGGGACTCGATCCGGGTGAGGTCGATGTCACGGATCGCGAACTCCGTCATCGCCGACACCAGCGCGCCGGGTACGTTGTCCAATCTCAGGATGACAGATGTGCGGTCGGTCCCGGTACGGGCCGGCGGCGGTCCCGGCGGACCGACGAGGACGAATCTTGTTCTGGCGCTCTCCTCGTCAACGACGCCGTCGGCCAGCGTGGTAAGGCCCAGACGTTGCGCGGCGAGCGCCGTACTGACGCCCGCGTCGGCCCGACCCTCCGCGACGTCGTGAGCCGCAGCGGCGTTCGAGGTGGTCGGCACCGTCCGTGCGTCGGGGAGGTGTTCGGCAAGCCACCGCTTCACCTGCGCTGCGGCGACGGGAAAGGCAGCGATGGTCTCGACGTCCGACGCCGTCGTGCCGGCCCGGACGGCGACGCTGAAGGCGACGTCCAGCGTGTGCTCGGCGAATATCTGCAATGGCGCACTGACTGCGAGGCTGTCCATCGTCGGGGCGACCGACCCGTCGATCGAGTTCTCGATGGGCGCGCAAGCGTAGTCGGCGGCACCGGCGCGAACGGCGGCGAGCGCACCCTCGGCACTGTCGCACGGTAGGGGCGTCAGCTTGGAGATGCCCGCTGATGCACCGGGTATCGCGCCGTCGGCGGCCATCTGCAACAACGCCGCTTCCGTGAAGGTCCCCTGTGGACCCAGATAGGCGACGCGCGGCACGGGTCAACACTATCGGCTCGTCCGCCGGGGTCCTCGAAGGCATTTCGATAAGCCTTGCGCTACCAAGTGAGGTAACCCTAAGTTAGGTTTACCTCACTCCACGAAAGGCTTACTCGATGATCAATGCGACGGCAGGAACGTCCCAGACGGCCCCCACCACGGCCGAGCGCATCCGAAGCGCATGTGCGCGCGGCGGCGGTGCCATGCTGGCCGTGGAGGGCGTTGAGCCCGCCCCCACGCCGGTGCACCATCTGCTCGACGACGGATCGTTCGCCATCACCGCGCCCTCCGATGGATTGCCGGCCGCCATGGCCCTCACCTCGCATGCGGTAGGCGTCCACGCGGTGCTGGAGATTACCGACTACGCACCCCTCCCACTGCGTGAGCCGGTGCGCTCATTGGTGTGGATCAGTGGCCGCTTGTTCCACGTTCCGACGTCCGATGTGTCGGAACTACTCGACCTGGTCGCCAGCAAGAGTCCGAATCCCGCTCTGCTACAGGTGAATACCGACCCCACACGGTCGCTAGGCGGTGACACTCCGTACGTTCTGCTTCGGCTCGAGATCGACTCCGTGGTGGTCGCCGACTCGACGGGCGCCGAATCCGTCGCCTTGGGCAGCCTGCTGGACGCCGAGCCGGACCCGTTCTTCGCATCGGAACCCGGCTGGCTGCAGCACCTCGAGTCGGCGCACCGCGACGTGGTGGATCGCCTGGCCAACCGGCTCCCGTCGGCACTGCGACGTGGTCGCGTACGCCCGCTCGGGCTCGACCGCTACGGCGTCCAGCTCCGCATCGAGGCGGAAGACGGTGACCACGACGTACGGCTACCGTTTGCCACGCCAGTCAACGACGTCACTGGACTCAACCAGGCGATACGTCTGCTGATGGGATGTCCGTTTCTCAACGGGCTGCGCGCTCGTCGCATCTAGTCCAGCCGAGGGCAGCTACCGTAGCTCCGGTGACCGGGCCGACCGACGAGCTGCTGACAGACCCCCGCAAACGCACCATCCGGCTCGAGATCGCCGTCGTCCTCGCCGTGACGTTCGGCCTATCCGCCTACACCGCCCTCGTCAGCCTGACCGAGGCGGTGCTTCTCGGGCTCTCTGGTCAGAAGGTGGCGCTCAACCGCAAGCTATCCCCCATCGACCTGATCAACCTGGCACTCAATCTGGCGTCGGTGTTCCAGCTCATCGCATGGGGCCTGCTTGGCCTATACCTGTTGTGGCGCAGCGGTTACGGACCCAGTCGTGTCGGCCTCGGCCGATTCCGCTGGCGCCCGGATCTACTCGGCGGCCTCGGCCTTGCGGCGCTCATCGGCATACCCGGTCTCGGCCTCTACGTCGCGGGGCGGGCCTTGGGCATCGGCGTGTCCGTGGTGCCGTCCGAACTCGGGGATACGTGGTGGCGCATTCCGGTGCTGCTGGCGGTTGCCTTCGCCAACGGCTGGGCCGAGGAGGTCATCGTCGTAGCGTTCCTGATGACGCGGCTGCGTCAGCTCGGCATGTCCCCCGTCGTCGTACTGATGGCCTCTAGTCTGCTGCGGGGCGCATACCACCTGTATCAAGGCTTCGGCGCGGGTATCGGCAACGTGGTGATGGGTCTGGTCTTCGGCTACGTGTGGCAGCGGACGGCACGGCTGTGGCCGCTGATCGTGGCGCACGGCCTCATCGACGCCGTCGCCTTCGTGGGGTACGCGCTGCTCGCCGGGCACCTTGGCTGGCTTGGTTGATTGCGGCCAACCGGGCCCCATCGGTGCACGTACATTCATTCCGTGACCGAATACCGGCCGCCCTTCCCAGGGCCCGACCCGCAGCGACCACGGTCGCCGCGGGAACCGTCGCAGGTCATTCGACGCGACCCGAACTACCGGCCGCCGCCCATACCCCCCGTGCGACCTTCCGGCGCCGGACAATCGAGTGCCCCGCCGCCACACCCCTCGGCGCCACGGCCACCTGCCGCTAGGTACCGACCACCGCCTCCACCCGCGAACCGACCTCCGCCTCCGCCTTTGCGCCATCCTCCGCGCCATCCTCCGCCCGAGGCCCGCGCTCCGAAACCGAAGCGGAAACGGCGCTGGGGACGCATCGTGTTCACTCTGCTGATCGTCGCCGTGTTGGCGATCGTCGGCGCCGGGGTGTGGATCGACACGTCCCTGCACCGCATCCCGGCGCTCACCGCTCTGCCGGACCGGCCACCTGCTGGCAGCGGGACGACGTGGCTATTGGTCGGGTCGGACAGCCGCCAGGACCTCACCCCCGAACAGCAGGCCGAGCTTGCTACGGGAGGCGACGTCGGCAACGGCCGCACCGACACGATCCTGCTGGTGCACGTTCCGGGACCGTGGTCGGACGTCGCGCCGACGATGGTCTCCATCCCGCGCGATTCCTACCTCCCGATCCCCGGGTACGGCGAGGACAAGATCAACGCGGCGTTCGCGCTCGGGGGCGCACCCTTGCTGGCGCAGACCGTCGAGCAGGCGACGGGCCTGCGACTCGACCGCTACGCCGAGATCGGCTTCGATGGATTCGCCGTGATGGTCGACGCCGTCGGCGGCGTCACGATGTGCCCGTCGGAGCCGATCAGCGATCCGCTGGCGGGCATCGATCTCCCCGCCGGTTGCCAGGAACTGGACGGTCGCAGCGCTTTGGGCTACGTCCGGTCACGGGCGACGGCACGCGCTGACCTCGATCGAATGACCAACCAGCGGCAGTTCATGGCGACCCTCGTGCATCGCGCCGCAAGCCCAGCCGTCCTAATGAACCCGCTGCGCTGGTACCCAATGGCACACGCGGCATCCGGCGCCGTGACCGTCGACGAGGGCGCACACGTGTGGGACCTGGCCCGACTTGCGTGGGCGCTGCACGGAACGGTAACCACCACCACGGTTCCGATCGGCGACTTCACCGACAGCGACTCGGGTTCTGTCGTCGTGTGGAACACCGATGCGGCGACACGTCTCTTCCATGCGCTGGCGACCGACTCCGCGGTACCACAGGACGTGCTCGACGCGGGCAACGTCTGACCCGTATCAGGCCGCCCTGGATGCGCTCGGCACGAAGAGCTAAGCGTCCGGCTGATCGAGCCCAGCTTCCGTCAACCCGTTCTGCAACCAGTCCTTGGTACGGCCCGGGTGGTTCGTCGCCACCCACGCAACGCCGACGTCGCGACAGTATCGGACGTCTTCGTAGTGGTCCACTGTCCAGCAGTACAGCGCTCTGCCGTGCGCGGCCGCCCGGTCGACGAGTTCGGGGTGCTCGCGCAGCGTGGCGATCGACGGCCCTACCGCCGTGGCGCCGACGGTCGTCGCGGCACTCCCGCCCAGGTATCGCGACGTGTCGCCGAGTAGCACCGTCGGCAACATCGGCGCCGCGCGGCGAATCCGCCACACCGCCGCCGCAGAGAAGGAGATCACGACTGCTCGGGACAGGTCGGCGGACGCCGGCGCAGCGATTCCGTATCGGTGGAGCAGGGCTAGCACCTTGCTCTCCACCAGCGCGCCGTAGCGCACGGGATGCTTGGTCTCGATGAAGATCTTGACCGGCCGATGCCAATCGAGGACGAGCGAAATGAGGCCATCGAGTGTGAGCAAGCCGGTGTCACCGTGACCACCGTCCGGCCGCCAGCTCGAATGCCAAGCGCCATAATCCAATTCACGCAGCTCGGCAAGGGTCATCTCGCTGACCAGACCCGTACCCGTCGACGTCCGGTCGACTCGTCGGTCGTGGACACACACCAGATGGCCGTCGCGGGTCAGGCGCACGTCGCACTCGACTCCGTCGGCGCCCTCGCGCAGCGCAAGCTCGTAGGCGGCGATCGTGTGTTCGGGACGCTCGGCCGACGCCCCACGGTGCGCCACCACGAACGGGTGGCCGCCGAGGGGTCCGTCGGCCGAAGTCATGAAGCTATGCTGCCGGTTCTTCCCGGTCGGACTCAACCCGAGGCGCCGATTCAGTCTCGGCGTCCTTCGGCTCGGAGTCCTGCTCCTCGGCATTGCTCTGCGGCATCTCGTCACGTCCCGTGCCCTCGGCGACCTCGGCGCCGACCATGACCCAACGCTTGACCGGCCGGTCGACGGCTTGATGTTCGAAACCGCGGTACATCTTCATCGTCAGCAGGAGCGCGGCGAGCGCGGTCAGGTAGGCGATCGAGATCGCGACGGTGTTGTTCGCAATGCCCTGTGCGTCACGCGTGAAACTCGTCGCGAAGGCGAACGTCGACACCAAGAAGCTCGCGCACCATGCGCACCACCACACGACGATGGGCGTGCGCAACCACGTCAGGCGAGCTTCGGCCCTGGCCAGTTCGATGACGAATACCGGCGCCCAGAAGAGGTTCACCAACGGCAGCAGGCAGCCCAACCACAGCTGCCACGCAGGCCGCGGATCGAGCATCTCGTGCCGCGCGTAGGCGACCGCGCGCCGGGCGATCAGCCAGTTCGCCAGCACTACCGTCGTGGCGATGAGCGCGAAGAACACCAACACGCTGGCTGCCACGCCTGCCCACGTCGCCAGGCCCGCGACGATCGGGTTGAGCAGCGTTGAGCGGTTGTAGAGCAGGAGCGCGTAGTTGGCGATGTGAACGACCACGGCGAACGCCAGCGCAATCATGGTCAACAGCACGGTGGCCTCCACCATGCGCGTGGACGTCCTCGGCGGCTCGACCGGTTGCGTGGACGTGACGGGATCGAACCGATCCTGCAGACCCCAACGTGGGATGACCGCATATCTGGGCGTCGGCCCCAGAGGCCGCCGAATGCGGCGCGGTGGCGGAGCCGCCCCCGGTCGCACCGCGATCCAGCGGTACCCGGACGGCAGTCGTGTCGCTGTGCCGGCAGCCCCCGGCTGTGCGCCGGTGGAGGACGTGCCTGACCACTGCGGTTCGGGCTCGGCCAGTGGCGCCAGCAGCGAGCCCTGACAGCGTGGGCACCAGACACGCTGACGGTCGCGCACGTTCCATCGCGTGGCGCACCGTGAACAGACCTGGATCACGCGACCAGCCTACGGTCCGTCAGACCGTGCCCGCAGAGCCGCCATCGGTGATGACCGGACGGCCTGCTCCCGCCCATGCCAGCATGCCTCCCGCCACGTTGATCGGTTCGTAGCCGTTGCGCGCGAGATACTGCGCCACCCGTTGCGATCGGCCGCCTGCGTGACACACGACGAACAGGGTGGCATCGACGTCGATCTCACCGATGCGGGCGGGGACGTCGCCCATGGGAATGTGTTGCGCGCCTTCGGCGTGACCGCGCTGCCATTCGTCGTCCTCGCGGACGTCGAGCAGCACCACCGAATGGTCGAAGGTCACCGGAACGTCGGCGATCTGGGCTTCCCCCACCTCATCGTCACTCACTGCGTAGCCACCTCGTCTCAATATTGCTTTCCAATCGGTGCCCTCCGCAGTCATCACGACCGCCGGAGACATGCTCTCCATGCTGGCACGACCGCCTCAGCTATCGGTCGCCTATCCACAGTTTCCACAGGTTCATGCACAGCCTCGTAGCAGCGGGAAAGCCTCTGAACCGGCAAATCTGCCTTTTTCCTGAAATTACCTGGGGATAACGCTGTGCCCTCCTCCCCGCGGGATCAACAGGATTTGCGACGCCTAGCGAAAAGCGTCGTCAGGCTAACTATTCACCGCTCGAATGCTCGTCTCACCGCTGCCCGGAGCAGGGCCGACGTGCCGATTTTCTCGCCGGTCGAGGAGGAGCTAAGATCGCGGATACGACGCTTGGTTGTGACACATCTCACGGGGGACAAGATTGATCGCGCAGGTCAGGAGCTTTTGATGGCATCGCATCCGATAGGACCAGGGGCTGTCCCGCCATCGGAGTGGAATACCTCGTCGCAGGTGTATACGCACAGCCATGTGATGGCCTGTCTGCGAGCGGGGTTGATCGCCCTGGTTCTGCTCGGTGTCCTCGCACTCATCGTCCTCACCTGACCCGACGGTCCGCCCTCGCCAACGACAACGGCCGACACAGCGCTGGTGCGCTGAGCCGGCCCCTGCGGTAGGTCTGCGTGGTCAGGCGGGTGGGTACACGCCCATGTCCTTGGCCTTCTCGGTCTGCCAGAAGATGTCCGAGATCTCATCGATGGTCTTCAGCAGCTTCTCGGCGACGGCGACGTCAGTCGACTTCTTGACATCACCCGCGCCGTGGACACCGTCCCAGAACAGCTGATGCAGGTTCGGGAACTGCTCGAAGTGATCCTTGGTGAAGAAGTCCGCCCACAGCACCATCAGATGGTGCTTGACCTCTTCGGCGCGCTGCTCCTTGATGATGATGGCGCGCGTCTTGAAGTGGTCATCGTCCGAATCGTGGAATTTCTTGAGCGTCTTCAGGCACGAGAGTGCCTCGATCTTGGCCTGGGCCGGATCGTAGACACCGCAGTACAGATCGCAGTGGGCGTGGGCGGGAGTTGCGTTGGCGAAGAGTCGAAGCAGCATGGGTTTAACTTACCCTTTGGCCATGGCAGGGAATCATTCTTCTCGACGGTCGCCATTGCGCCGGTTCGCAGTCGTCGAGGATTCGATGCTCCCTGCCCTCCACCCAGGCGACGGCCTCCTTGCGCTGCGCTTCATCCCCACTCGCAGCGGCCAGGTGCGGGTGTTCCCCGACCCCATCCTGCCCACGCGCTGGCTCGTCAAGCGCGTCGGCGACGTGCACGGCACGGGTCGAGCTGCGACATTCGAGGCTCGCTCCGACAACCCGCACGCCCCCGGCGTCGTCGACTCACGACGTTTCGGCTTGGTGCCCGCAGCGGGTTCCTATCGCGTGGTGTGGACCGTCTCGGGACGGAGAGAACGCTCCCACGCCTGCGTGTCAGTTGTATTACTGGCAGTCGTGTCCTCTTGCGTGCTAACCGGTGCCTACCGCATCCTGTCGAGATCGACCCACAGCCGTGTCGGGCGGCATCAAGACGCACCGATCGGAGGCGAGGATGGATACCGGATCCCATGGAGCCATCGAAGTCGCTCCATTCCACTCAGGTGGAACCCTCAAGGGCTTCGTCGTCTCGGGTCGGTGGCCGGACTCGACGAAGGAATGGGCTCAGCTGCTGATCGTCGCGGTTCGGGTGGCTTCGCTTCCTGGGTTGCTCTCGACGACGACGATATTCGGCGTCCGTGAGGAACTGCCCGACGAACCCGCGCCCGGCACGGTCGGACTCGTCATGGCGGAGGGCACCGTAGTCGGCGACTCGGCGATTCCCCCGGGCTATTTCGCGCTCAGGCAGCCGCCCGCATTGTTGATGTTGCACCCGCCGTCGGAGACAATGCCGTCGCTTCCGGAGTGCGCAGGCGCGGCGTCGGGGTGCGTACTGCTCCCTGGCCTGCCCCACCTCGGTCTCGACCATCGCGCGGCGTGGGTGGAGGCCGAGTCGGACGGCACGATCACCTCGATGGTGAGCCGCGTGGGCGTCGACCCCATCACTCATCCCGATACCGCCGTGCTCGCAATGCTGCTGGCGGCGTGAGAACTGCTGGCCCAGCCGTCGATCACCACCGAGAGGTCGAGCGGGACCACCACGCCGAATGAACACCTCGCGTGGCTGGTGGCAGGCCCACACCGCACGGGAAATGGCGCTCCAGGCACTCGATTCGTCGTTCGAATCTGCCGAACTACCCATTGGCTACTGTCAGCCGACCAACCGACGCGGCAAACTCCGTTAGCTCCTGTCGTTCATTGACGTGCGCGAAAGCCATATCGACAGCTATCGATCATGAATACCTTTCACATCCAGAGCAAATTAACGATGTCGTTGCCTGCGAATCATTGACAGATTGCCGGGAGCCGAGAAAGGGGTCGCTGGAGCGAGCGCGCAGATGTTTCGCGAGCAGCACAAAACAGCTTCGGCCCTTTATTTGCCTGGCGGCGCTGCAGTTCGGCGAGGTCCACGCTGGTGAGAATTGGTGCTCGACGATCAGACGAGGGGTTGTAACGTGGGGCGTGACGGAATTTCCCGCGGTTTGCACTTGGCTGCCAGCGGAACTCTCGCTACGATGATCAGCAAATACGCCGCCAAGGATGACCGCTCGTAACGCTATGTGGAGGACCGATCGATGAGCATGACTTTTTCCGCCAGGCTGAATCGCCTGTTTGACACCGTCTACCCCCCGGGACGCGGCCCACACACCTCTGCTGAGGTCATCGCCGCTCTCAAGTCCGAGGGCGTCACGATGTCGGCGCCGTACCTGTCGCAACTGCGTTCGGGCAACCGCACCAACCCCTCGGTCGCAACCATGGCCGCACTTGCCAACTTCTTCCGCATCAAGCCGGCGTACTTCACCGACGACGAGTACTACGAGAAGCTCGATAAGGAGCTGACCTGGCTGGCCAGCATGCGCGACGAGGGCATCCGCCGGATTGCGGCGCGCACCGTCGGGCTGTCGCCCGAGGCCCAGCAGGACCTCGTTCAGAAGGTCGACGAACTGCGTCGCCAAGAGCACCTGGACGATTAGCCCGGTCAGAGCGGAGCTGTCTGCGGAGAAGAATCCAGCGAATCACTCGTCTGATTCAGTCAGGACGCGGCAACGCTGACTCCGCTATCGAGTATCCGATACTGATCGGCGATGGCGAGAATCCACTCGCGATCCGAATACGACGGCGGCTGGCGTAGCCAAAGTGGTCCGGGAAACTCGGGATCTGCCGCGTTTCCGTCGACGTCCCGACCTGCGTGGATCCACTCCGCGATGCGCAGCGACTGTTCATCTGGCGGCACGTCCGGCGGTTCCTCGTTCGCTTCCGTCCGCGCGACGGCATCGTCGCCCTCGAGCGCACGAGTGGCCTCCAGATACAGCGCGTCCGAGATCAGCGACATCTGCTCGGCCACGCGGAACAGCAAGGGTCCCCGGGGGCGAACTCCGATCCCCACGTTGGGATGCCGTCGACTCAACTCATCCAACAGCGGTTGGATTACCCGTAGTTCGCGCCGTGCACCAAACCAGTCCTCGACGCTGGGCAACAAGGACCCACTGGCCACGACGAGCATGGCGCAACCCAGCAGTGTCGCTGCGGCGCCGACGCCGACGAACTTCGTGGTACCGACAGCTCTCAACAGGAAGAACGCGCTGGCCAGCACGATCAGTATGACGCCGGTGGTGAATACGAAGAGGGCGCGACCGCGACGCGTGCGGTTGGAGTGCCGTACCCCCGCCCACGCCACCAACGTCAGCGCGAGCATGACGTAGAGCAGCGGCAGAAGCCACGACAGGGTCATCGCACCCGAGCCGAGGTTGCGCCGCAGATACTCCTCCGGTGCCATTTCTGGCTGCTGGGGCGAGGTGAAGAACGAGACGAGCGTCAACATCGCGATGACGGCGGCGACCCCGTACTGGATGACGGCGATGCGCCGGATCGTCGTCGGTGTGCGTTCGGATGCCGCCGACGTGATCATCACGCAGCTCCCTGCGGCACACGTAATCAATGCGACCTGGCTCATCACCGTTGATACGTTGGGCCACCGGAACAGCGTGTCGAGCAACAGGGTCAGCGGTTGCCAGTTGAGGGCGGCGACCAGTCCGAGGCTGCCGAGCGCCAAGATCATCGCGGCACTCACGAGAGACTGCTTGTTGACGAGTGCCCAGCCGATGCGCAGGCCGGTTGCCAATCCCAGGAGACCGGCGATCACCCAGACGATCAACCAAACGCCTCTCCGAGCCGCACCTGCACGATCGACGCGCGATCGGACGGCAGCCGTCCCAGCCGATAGATGAGCAGTGCGGCGAAGTCCTCGGCCTCCTGCTCGAGGTCCTCACCGCTCGGGCCCATGCAACCGGTCCGCTGGTTCAGCATGTAGCCGATGAGATCCGAGCTCGCGAACTCGGTCAGGTCCCTGGCCGCTTCCACCACGGAGATGCCCTCGTGACCGAGTACTAGGTGGCCGAGCTCGTGGGCCAATGTCCGGTCACCTGCGGGTAGTCCCTGTTGGATCAGGAAGACGTCGCGGTCGGCATACTGCCGCCACTGACCGCAGACTCCCGGCGGTAGTTCGGCCATCTTGAGCTCGATCGGTCTGCCGCGGTCCTCTGCGACGGATTCCACGAGACGTGCGAGCGATACTTCTCCGCGTCGGGGAGCTAGATCGAGGACCCCGTTTACTGCGCGTGTCACACGACGGCTGGCTGGCATACAAACCCCCTCTCGTTGGGTCCCACTATCCCCTGTCCTTCCACGCTGAAGCGACCAATCGGGTCAACCCATGAATCGCGCCGCGCCGCCGGCGCCGACGGTGTGGCCCGCCCGAGCCTGTCGATATCCGATCAAGCCACCGGCGCCGGTGAGCACGAGGATGCCCGTGACTCCCGGTACCGCCACTGCAGCCATCTGACGGATTCCGGCCGTGCGCAGGTAGTCGCCGTACCCGGCCCGGTACGACGCAGGCAGCGGGCCATTGCCCGCACGGAATGCCGGCGGACCCTGGCCACCGAAGCCGGGCGACTGACTCTGGTTCTGCGGGCCGCCCGACGTCTTCGGCGCCGCGGGCGATCCTGCCCGCGGCGCAGCCCCAGGACCGCCAGCTCCGACGTCGCCCGCGCCCAGAGGTGGCACGATCGCGGGCAGCGAACCGGGCATGAATGGCAACTCCCCTGCGGCAGTGGCCAATCCGCCGGTGTCATCGACTTCCGGATCGACGGAGCCTACGGGCAGCTTCGGTGACACCACCCTGGGAATGGTGGCCGGAAGCTGCATCGACGGCGGCGGTTTTGGGATACCGATGCCGATGGGCGGCTTCCCGGCGGTGACACCGCCTCCACCCCCCTTGCCGGTTCCAGATGGGCTGCCATCGGGTGGCGGGCGGGGCCCCCTCGGCGTCGGCCAACACCACGGCCAGTGCCAACCCTCGTGTTCGTCGCCGTCCCCATCCGAAGGTGGGACCTTCCCGGTCGGCGTGTCTATCGTCGGGACAAGGTCCGGCGTGACCGTCTCGATCGTCGTCTCGACGTCCGCCGCCTGGGCTGGTCCTGCCGACACCGACGAACTCCGTTCGCCATTGGGGGCCGAATCTGTTTGCGACGGTACCCTGGCGACAGCCCCTCGATGTTTGCCAGATGCAGGACCCTTGCGGTCGCTCTCGCGGGTGCCCGACGGCAATCCGTGGCGGCCGTCGCCTACTCGAGGCCTTGGCTCGGGCGCCGTCGTGGCGGGTCTGGGGGCCGGCTCGGCCGTGTCGTCGAGCGACGACCGACCCGCCGTCGGCGCGGTGCTGCCGCTACCGGTGGGGACGGCAGGCGCGCGGCCCATTTCGCCGCCTTGACCGGCATCGGGATCGGCAAATGCGATTGCGGCGTAGGCACCACCCATGAACAGCCCCGACATCACTGCACACAATGCCGCGGCGATGCGCAAACGCGTAACCACGTGCCCACACCTCTCACGACGCCCGAGGGGTACTCCTGCAGCACCAACCAGTCGGCATCGCCGACCTTGGCAATTCTTGCACAAATGCCTCACTGCTGTTTGCTGGGTGACAGGGGGATTCTTGGCGAACGGGGCCGGAACAGGATCCTGACGCGACCGGCATTACTGTTGGCAACACCAGCGCAGCCACGATCGCCAGATCACGAAGAGATGTCCGGGAGGCAAGCCGGGATGGGCCTGTTCACACGGCGGAAGAGCCGAGCGATTCGGCGTGCGGAGGCCAAGGCCATCAAGGCCAAGGCCAAACTGGAGGCGCGGCTCTCCGCGAAGAACGAGGCCCGCCGCATCAAGGCTGATGCGAGGCGCCAAACCAAGGCGATGAAGGCGAGCCTGCGGGCGCAGAAGGACAGCGACAGGGCTGCCCTGAAAGTTGCTGAAACGCAGCTCAAGGCGGTTCGTGAGGGAAAGCTGCTGTCGCCGTCACGAATTCGCCGGACGTTGATGATCTCCCGGATGTTGGCCCCCGTCGTGGTGCCGATCGCCTACCGAGCCGCCATCGCCGTCCGAGGCTACGTCGACGAACGCCGCGCCGATCGGCTCGGAGTGCCGTTGGGCCAGCTCGGCCAGTTCTCCGGAACGGGTGGATCACTGTCCGCTCGAGTCGCAGGCGCCGAGCAGACGCTGACTCAAGTGGCGGCCAAGAAGCCGAAGGATGCCGAGACCAAGCAGTTCGTCACGGCCATGACCGATCGCCTGCGCGACCTGTCCGCGGCGGTGACAGCCGCAGAGAACATGCCGACCACGCGCCGCAAGGCGGCGCACGCTGCGATCGGTGAGCAACTCGACGGGGTCGAGGCCGATCTGATGGCGCGTCTGGGAGTGGTCTGATCGACGCCGCGCCCCGCGGCAGACTTGCACCCGCGGCCCGCTTGCGCGGGGTGGCAGCCGGGGCGTTGACGGCAGCGCTGTCCGTCTCGGCACACGGTGCGGCGGGCGGAGGTCCGCCGTCGGGTTCTTCGGCAGCCCTACTCGCGCTGTTCGCGGTCACCCTAGGGGCGGTCGTTGCGACGATTCGAACGGCCGCGGACATCAAGGTCTTGGTGGCCGTGCTCACCGTCGGGCAGCTGCTCAGCCATGCTCTCCTCAGTGCCGCCGGTCATTCCCACCCATCCGCGGCAGGCGCACCGTTCGGACTGATGGTTCTCGCCCACCTCGGGGCGATAGCGGTCGGTGCAGCGCTCATCGCCGTAGGCGAGCATCTATGCGTCGCCATCTCACGCGTACTCACGGCCAGGTCGCGTCACACGCGCCACCCCGTCGCCGCGCCATCGACGATCACCGTTCGCAGCGCCGATCAACCCCTCCAGTCCGCGCGCTTGCTCTCGGCGTCGTTGTCGCATCGCGGTCCGCCGGTCAGCCTCGCCCGCTGACCACACGACCACACGACCACACGACCAAAAGGCAACGAGATATGAGATCGATTCACCGGGCGTACTCACGCGCCCTCATCACGACCGGCGCCGCCGGTATCGCCATGTCCATCGGACTGCTCTCGGGCGCTGGCCCGGCCTGGGCCCACGTCCACGTCGAGTCCGACGGCGCGGCACCGGGTAGTACGTCTGTGCTGACCTTCCGGGTGCCGGGAGAATCTGAAAGCGGCGCATTGACAACCGAATTCACCGTAACGCTACCCAATGTGGCGTCGGTCCGCACCGAGCTGATGCCGGGTTGGACGGCAAAGCTGGACCGTGACGCCACCGCGGGCACCGTCCGATCGGTCACCTGGACGGTGGGTCCCGCGGTCGGCATATCACCCGACCAGTTCGCCCTGTTCAACGTGTCGGTGACGCTGCCCAACCAGCCGTCGGTCACGCTTCCGGCCACGCAAACCTACTCGGACGGCACCGTCGTGCGATGGGATCAGCCACCGTTGGCCAACGGTGACGAACCCGAGCACCCCGCTCCGGAGTTGAACCTGACCGGTGTGACGGGGGCGGAGTCCGACGAGCACCAGCCGGCGCCCACGGCCAGCGCTGCGAAACCAGCGGATGCCGCCCCTGCGGCCGCCCCGGCTCCCGACAACGCGGCGCGTTGGCTGGCAGGTGGAGCACTGGTCCTGGCTGCGGTGGGCGTTGTGGCAGCCCTCACGGGACGCCGCCGGACATGATCCTCCGGTCCATCGCTGCAGCTCTGTTCAGTGCAATTCTCTCGGTGCTCGCGATCGCGGGCGCCGGGACGGCATCCGCGCACGCGGTCCGCGTCGCGGCCGATCCCGCACCGGACAGCTCCGTCGGGACCGGGCCCGCCACGGCCAGCGCCACGTTCAACGAGCAGTTGCAGACGGACTTCGCCGGCATGACCGTCGTCGGGCCCGATGGCAACCTGTGGTCGACGGGGCCTGCCGAGATCAAAGGCGCCGTCGCCACCGTCGCGTTGCGGCCGCTCGGTCCGACGGGCCCGTACACCGTGAACTACCGGGTCACCTCTGCGGACGGCCACGTCGTCAACGGGTCGTGGTCATTCGATCTGACCGTAGCGGGAACCGGCACCCCCGGACCCAAGGTCGCGCAGGCCGCGGACGAGGCGAAGGGCGTGCCGGTGTGGCCGTTCGTGGCGCTGGCGGCCGTGATCGTGGGCGTGGGCGCGTGGGTGGCGGTGCGGCGGCGCGGGTGAACGGCCTACGGGCGGCGACCCTGGGCGCCCTGTGTGTCGGGGTCGCCGCGGCCGTCGCATGGGGCCTGGCCTACCCGCAGAATTCGGCCGCGGCGAGCGTCGTTCGGGCGGTCTCAGACGGCGCGGCCATGACCGTACTGGGACTTCTCGTCGTTCCCGCATTCGACGCCGAACGCTACCGCGGCCAATTGGCCGATCGGGCTGCACACCCGCTGATCGCGGTGTCCGCGGTGTGGGCGATCTCCGAACTCGTCCGACTACTCATCGGCGCAGCGGAAGCGGCGGGATCGTCGGCCGGCCGGGTCGGCGTACGCACGACGTGGGTGTTCGCCGTCGACACCGCGGTCGGACGGGCGGGGCTGGTGTGCCTTGCCGCGGCAGTGTGCGTGGTTGCGCTGGTTTCGTCTGGTAACGCGCGTCCGGCGTCCACCACGTGTGTCGTCGCCATCGGCACCGCAGCCATCGGCATTGCAGCCCGCAGCCTGATCGGGCACCTGTCCGAGAGCACGTTGGGCGGTGTGGCGGTCGCGGTGCACGCGCTGGCCGCAGCGCTGTGGTGCGGTTCGTTGGCTGCCCTGGCGTTGACGGTGACCCACCGTGGCCAATGGGCCAGGGTGCTGCCACGCTTTTCGCAAACCTCCCTGGTGTCCGTCGTCGTGCTCTTGGTGTTCGGCCTGGCAGCCGCGACCGTGACGCTGAATTCCCCCACCGACCTGTACGGCACCGGGTACGGACGCGTGCTGGCGGCAAAGGTGCTCGTCACGAGTGTCCTCCTGGGACTGGCGGCACGAAATCGTTCGGTGTGGTTACCGGCGGCACGGTCTCACCGCGCCACCTCCCACGTGTCGCGCACGAGATCCCATGTCGAGTTGGCGATCATGGCGATCGCCCTGACTTTGGCTGCCGCGTTGGCAGTCACCGGATAGCGGCAGCCACCAAATGGCATGATGGGCACCACTGCCGAACACGCACCGCACGCCGACTCTCGCATCCGAAACTGCAAAGGAGCAGCCACTATGGCCGACGAGCACGATCGACCGGGCGATCCGCCCAACGATCAGCCGCCGGACGCGGGCGCCGTTCCGGCACCACCCCCGCCGGTAAAGAAGGCACCCGCCAAGGCCGTCAAGAAGGCCCCCGCCAAGAAGGCGCCGGCGAAGAAGGCACCCGCGAAGAAGGTCGCACCGGTCAAGAAGGCGCCTGCCACGAAGGCTCCACCGCCGCCGCCCATCGCAGCGGTGCCTGCGCCTGCCGCTGCCACCAACGGCGATCGCCCGGAGATTTCTGCCGCGAAGGAGGCTGCTGCACAGGCAAAGTCGACCATCGCGAGCGCCCCGACACCTATTCCGCGGCCCGGACCGGAACCCTCGCGCCTGCCTCTGGCCGTCGCCGTGGCAGCCGGTGTACTGGCGATCGTCGTGGTGCTGCTCGCGCGCCGCAACACCAACGACGACTGACGATTCGGCTGCCACGGCATCATCGCTAGCATCGAACGGTGACCATCGAACCGCGCGCCACTGCCGACCTCGTCGACGACATCTACCCGGACGTCCGGAGCTGTGATCTGCAACTGCGCGATTACGGTGCCAGGACGATGTTCGCGGGGCCCATCAGCACGGTCCGCTGCTTTCAGGACAACGCGCTCCTGAAGTCGATGCTGTCCGAACCGGGCGACGGTGGCGTGCTGGTGATCGATGGCGATGGCTCGCTGCACACGGCATTGGTCGGCGACATCATCGCCGGACTGGCCGTCGAGAACGGCTGGGCGGGGTTGATCGTCCACGGTGCGGTGCGAGACGCGGCGGCGCTGCGCACCATGAACATCGGCATCAAGGCGCTTGGCACCAACCCGCGCAAGGGCACCAAGACCGGCGAAGGTCACCGCGACGTCGCGGTGACCTTCGGCGGTGTGACCTTCGTTCCCGGCGAGGTCGCCTACTGCGACGACGACGGGATCGTGATCGTCAGCGCCTGACCCGCCAGCAGACGCAAAAGTGCCCGAAACCAAGGGGTTTCGGGTACTTTTGCGGCTGGTCGCGCTTGCTAGACCGTCACGGCCGCACGGTGCTTCGTGAAGTGCAGGGATTCCTCGTCGACCTTGCCCTGGCGGATCAGCCGGAGATCGAAGAAGTAGTTCTGCTTGAGCCGCCACGGTGCCCGTGAGCCCGACTTGGGCAGCGCGTCCACGGCCCGTAGGAAATAACCCGGAGCGAAGTCCATGAACGGCAGCTCATCCACGCTCGCACCTGGATGCTCGGGTACGACCGTGTCGAAACCGTTGTCGTCCATGTAGTTCAGCACGCGGCAGACGAACTCGGACACCAGGTCGGCCTTCAACGTCCACGACGCATTCGTGTAACCGAAGGTGAGGGCGAAGTTCGGGATGCCGGAGAACATCAGTCCCTTGTAGGTCATCAACTCGGTCAGCTCGATCGGCTGGCCGTTGATCGTCGGAGACATGCCGCCGAGCAGCTGCATGTTGAGACCCGTTGCGGTGACGATGATGTCGGCGTTGATGACCTCGCCGGAGTTCAGTTTGATGCCCTCTGGCACGAACGTGTCGATGGTGTCGGTCACGACGTCTGCGCTGCCCTTGCGGATGGTCTTGAAGATGTCGCCGTTGGGTGCGAGGCAGAGCCGCTGATCCCACGGGTTGTAGCGCGGACCGAAGTGCTTCTCGACGTCATAGCCTTCGGGCAGTCTGCGCTGGGCCATCGTCAGCAATGTCTTGCGCATGTACTTCGGGAACCTTCGGGCGAGCTGGTACTGCGCCGTGCTGAAGACGATCGCCTTCCAGCGATTGATGGCGTGGGCGACGTTCTCGGGAAGATACTTGTTGGCCGCGACCGCGATCGGGTCCACGTCGGGCAGTGAGCCGATGTACGACGGCGAGCGCTGAAGCATCGTGACGTGGCCGGAGCCGCCGTTGACGAGTGCGGGGATCAGCGTGATGGCAGTGGCGCCGCTGCCGATCACGACGATCTTCTTGCCCACGTAGTCCAGGTCCTCGGGCCAGTGCTGCGGGTGCACGATGGTGCCCGCGAAGTCCTCGGAGCCGGGGAACGTCGGGGAGAAGCCCTGGTCGTAGTTGTAGTAGCCGGTGGTCGCGAAGAGGAATGAGCAGGTCATGGTGATCTCGTCGGCACCGGTGTCGACGGTCACCGTCCAACGGTGGTCGGCGTCCGACCAGTCGGCGGCGGTGACTCGGTGCTGGTACCGGATGTTCTTGTCGATGCCGTTCTCTGCGGCGGCGTCCTTGATGTAGTTCAGAATCGACGGTCCGTCGGCGATGGACTTGGCCGACGTCCACGGCTTGAACCGGAACCCGAGAGTGAACATGTCGGAGTCCGAACGAATGCCGGGGTACTTGAACAGATCCCAGGTGCCACCCATGTTCTCGCGCCGCTCGAGGATTGCGTACGTCTTCGACGGCGAACGGTCCTGCAGGTGCCAGGCCGCGCTGATGCCGGAGATGCCGGCGCCGACGATCATCACGTCGAGGTGTTCAGTCATGCCGACACGTTATCAACAGCGTGTTGAATAGGTCAACAGTGTGTTGATAAATTCGACATGCAGTAAAGTGTCGGAGGTGACCGCCGCCAGCACCGCCCGATCCGGACGAGGACGTCGTTCGACGCGCCCGTCGGGCGATGATCGCGAAGCGGCGATTCTCGCGACCGCAGAACGGCTGCTGGCGGACAAGAAGTTCGCCGACATCTCCGTCGACGACCTGGCCAAGGGCGCGGGACTGTCGCGCCCAACCTTTTACTTCTACTTCCCCTCCAAGGATGCGGTGTTGCTGTCGTTGATCGACCCGCTCATCCAGCGTGCGGATACGGGATTCAAGGGCGCGATGGAGACATTGCCCGCAGATCCGCGACGCGCGTTCCGCGAGGGGATCAGGACGTTCTTCACGGCGTTCGGCTCACACAGCGTCGTGGCGCGCGCAGGCACCGAGGCGCTGGCCACCAGTTCCGACTTTCGAGCGGTGTGGTCGGCCTTCATGCAGAAGTGGATCGACCAGACGGCCGCACTCATCGAGGCCGAACGGGCCCGCGGCGCAGCACCGGTCACACTTCCCGCCCGCGATCTCGCCACGTCGCTCAACCTGATGAACGAACGCACGATGACCGCGACGCTCATCGCCGAGGACGGTGCCGTCGCCAGGGACCGGATCGTCGACACGCTCGCGCACATCTGGCTGACCAGCATCTACGGCGTCAACCAGTAGCCCCCTCGCCCTCGCCCGAGACATAGGCGTCGGCGTCCCACGGCGGCGTGTCGTCACCAGCGTTCATGTGTCGTGAATTCACGAGCATTCGTCGGACTGCGATGGGAACATGTGTTCGTGTCTGGCGAAGCGAGCATTCTGCACGCCGACCTCGACTCGTTCTATTCGTCCGTCGAGCAACGCGACGACCCCTCCCTACGCGGCCGGCCGGTCATAGTCGGTGGTGGGGTGGTGCTTGCGGCGAGTTACGAGGCAAAGGCTTTCGGAGTGCGCACGGCCATGGGCGGCCGCCAGGCCCTCCAGCTGTGTCCGCACGCCATCGTGGTGCCGCCCAGAATGTCGGCCTACTCGGAGGCTAGCGCCGCGGTGTTCGAGGTGTTTCGCGACACCACCCCACTGGTGGAACCCCTGTCCGTCGACGAGGCGTTCCTTGACGTCAGCGGGCTTGGGCGCGTGTCGGGCACGCCCGTGCAGATCGGAGCCCAGCTACGGGAGCAGGTTCGCGAGCGGGTCGGCCTACCCATCACCGTCGGCATCGCCCGCACCAAGTTCCTCGCCAAGGTGGCCAGCCAGGAGGGCAAACCCGACGGATTGCTACTGGTCCCGCCCGATCGCGAATTGGCGTTCCTGCACCCGCTACCGGTGCGCCGGCTCTGGGGCGTCGGCGCCAAGACGGCCGACAAGCTGCACGCACACGGCATCCACACCGTCGCCGACGTCGCCGAGCTCAGCGAGTCGATGCTGGGGTCGATCGTCGGCGGCGGGATGGGCCATCAGCTATACGCGTTGTCGCGCAACATCGACCGACGCCGCGTCGTCACCGGGGTGCGACGTCGTTCGGTGGGCGCCCAGCGGGCGTTGGGACGCTCGGGGAACAGCATGTCGCACAGCGAGATCGACGCGGTCGTCGTAAACCTGGTGGATCGCATCACGCGCCGGATGCGTAGATCCGACCGCACCGGCCGCACCGTCGTACTGCGGCTGCGGTTCAACGACTTCAGCCGGGTCACCCGGTCGCACACGTTGCCACGCGCCACTGCGTCGACCGATGACATCCTCACCGCGGCAAGGGCATTGGTGGCGACGGCAGGGCCGCTGATCGCCGAGCGCGGCCTGACACTGGTCGGTTTCGCGGTGTCCAACATCGACGGCGACGGCGCTCAACAGCTCGAGCTGCCCTTCGATGCCTCCATCGAATGCCGCGGGCCGGCCGGCTCCGCTGCGGACCGGCTGGCCATCGATTCGGCGATGGACGCGGTGCGGCAGCGCTTCGGCAACGCGTCGGTGATGCGGGGCGTCCTCCTCGGCCGCGACCCGGGTGTGGAGATGCCGATGCTTTCCGATTAGGCCCTCGTCCACTCCAGCAGCTCTTCCACCGGCCAGGTGTTGACGATTCGGTCGACTGGGACACCGTTGTCGAGGGCACGCTGGGCGCCGTAGCCGAGGAAGTCCAACTGCCCCGGTGCGTGGGCGTCGGTGTCGATCGAGAAGTCGCACCCGATCTCCAGCGCCATCGTCATCAAGCGCGTCGGCGGGTCCCGCCGTTCCGGTCGCGAGTTGATCTCGACGGCGGTGCCGTGATCGCGGCAGGCGGTGAACACCTTCTCGGCGTCGAAGGCGGACTCAGCCCTGGTGCCCCTGCTCCCCTCGACGAGCCTGCCGGTGCAGTGGCCCAGGACGTCCGCTTGCCCACCCGACACGGCACGCACCATGCGACGCGTCATCGCCGCGGAGTCCATCTTGAGTTTGGAGTGCACGCTGGCGACGACGATGTCCAGCCGCTCGAGCAGGTCATCCTCCTGATCCAGGCTGCCATCGTCGAGGATGTCGACCTCGATGCCGGTCAAAATTCGCATGGGCGCGAACGTCTCTCGCAGTTCATCGATCACGTCGAGTTGTTCGCGCAGCCGGTCGGCGGACAGACCGTTGGCGACCGTCAGCCGTGGTGAGTGATCGGTCAGTGCGCAGTACTCGTGACCCAGCGCCTTCGCGGCAGCCATCATCTCCGAGATCGGCGCCGAGCCGTCCGACCAGTTGGAGTGCAGGTGCAGGTCCCCCTTGAGCGCCGCCCTGATCTCACCGCCTCCGAGATCGGCAGCACTGGAACGCAATTCGATCAGCGCATCCGGCTCACGACCTGCCCACGCCTGGGCGATGACCTTCGCCGTCTTGGGGCCGACGCCTGGTATCGATTGCCAGCTGTTGGCCTTGCCGTGCTTGTCGCGCTGCGCGTCGTCGAGCTGCTCGACGGTGTCCGCTGCTTTGCGGTAGGCCATCACCCGCCGCGAGTCCTCCCGAGCACGGTCCTTGTAGTAGGCGATCTGGCGCAGCGCTGCGACTGGGTCCATGGGGTCCAGTGTGCCCGTGAACGGCGCAGTTCGAAAACTGCCGCCAACCCACCCAAAAATCGGCTGTTAGGGTTTGCGAACGGGAGAAGGGGGTTGCTGCGTGGGTCTCCTCGACGACCTCGGAAAGATGCTCGACGCCGTCGAGGCACCGACTCCCTTCGACGTGATCAACGGCGTGCGCGGCGCCTGGACCGACGTGCCCAATCTGGCCAAAGACCTCGTCGAAGGCAATTTCCACTCCGCATTGAATGACGGCCGGAACGTCATCGGAGACGCCAACGACGTAGTACAGGGGCTCGCCAGTCTGGGCCTGAACATGGGCGGTGTCCCAGGGGCGTTCGCGAACAGCAAGGTAACCAAGCTCGCCGAATCCAAGGTTCTATCGGCCGCACAGCTGGCCATCGAGGTGCTGAAGAAGTCGACCGGGTCCGGGGATCCCTACCCCGGTGACGAGTTCCGTAGTTCGAGCCAACGCTTGTCCAAGGTCACCGATACGCTCATCGCCGCCGGGCCCCACACCGATCGATGGGATGGGACGGCCTCGCAGGTCTACAACGCAGTTAACGCATCGCACCGCCGATGCGCGTCCGGCGTGAGCGCCGCCGACGAAGCCGTCGCCAAGGTCCTCGACCTCGAAGCTGACCAGATCACTCGATCGCGCCAGACAATCGACGAGACATCTCGGAACCTCACCGATTACGACCTGGCCACCTGCTGGATGAATGCCACCCCACCCACGGCTGCGATCAAATTCACCATGGACGTAGCGGCAGCCGGTGCCGCCATGGCGACGGTCAACGCCACGCTGGCAATCCTGCTGACGAACAGCGCGGAGAATGCGCTGCGAATCGTGGAACAAGTGAGCGCCTACGAGAATGCGGGCGCGGACACGTCGGGCAACCCCCAGGGCGGATGCGACATCTTCTCGGTTCCCGACGGGGCCCATCCCCTCGCGCGTCCCGACGTTGCGACACCGCTGCCCGATCCCGCGGACGGTACCCAGGCACCATCCCGTTCCCAACCGAACACGCCCCACACCGTGCCGAGTCCCGAGGTGCTACCCACGCCAACGCCAGCCACCCCGTACGGAACGCCAGCACCCGCGCCGCGCTGATTGCGAATGGAGTATCGATGTCGACGGATTCAGAGAAGAACCTGAAAGTCTTGACGGACCACCTCCGGGATCTCACGACGCTGCAGGACACGGCAGCCGGGCAGATCACCGGAGCCAACAGATCCATCGTTGATCCTGGGAGAGACATGTGGAACACCCACGGAATCGCATGTTCCGCAACCAACTTCGCCGTCTCTAGAGTCGAGGGTGCGCGCCGGAACGCAGGTGGTGCGCTGTTCCGGGTCTCGACCGAACTCTCGGAGAAGCTCGAGGCAGCTGCCGGCGCCTACGCGAACACCGACTCCTCTGCCGCTGGGAACATCGGCGCGTGCGGGGTGTGAGTGAACGACACCACCGAGTGGTCCTGGGACGGCGACGAGATCCACCGCGCCTGGGATTCGCCGCTGTTGCGAACATGACCGAACACCTGCTTGCCTCCACCATGCTTCGGCGGCTTGGCCACGATCGCACGAGAACCCGTTCCCATGTCGAACACGAACTAGGTCTGCCATCGCCAGAGACAGCTCTTGCAGACAAGGCTCACGTCTTCGCGACCCGCTATGTCAACCACGACTGGTCGACGTGAACGATCCTCGCTATCGCGGCCGTGCTCCGGCGCCGCCGGCTCGCCGCCGTCGATGGGCGACCGCCGTTGCGGCACTCGCCGTCGTGCTCGCCTTGCTCACGGCCGGCACCGGGGCGTGGTGGTTCCTCGGTGATGGTTCGGAGCAGTGGGCACGCTGGCACTGGCAGCCGCCGGCACAGGTTCTCCTGCCTCCCATGGAGATTCAGCCAATACCTGGATGGAGGTCCAATGTCACGGATCTCGGGCTGCCCGCGGACGCCAAGTTCACCACCGACGGCACTGACGTCCCTGGTCCCGTGATCAAGACGTCGGGGCCACGCACCTATCTTCTGGCCAGCAGTTCGAGCCCGGCCACGACGCAGTGGTGGTTGGCGGGGGTGAACCCGAAGCACGGGCGCGCGCCGTACCCGCCGGTGGCGCTCAATGCCACGTCGCACCCGCCGAGTTGCTTCATCAACGGCACCTCGGTCGTGTGTCTCGCAGACGACGGGGACGCGACGACTGCCTGGGTCATCGACGGCATCAGTGGCCAACTCCTGCACACCGGGCCGTCCGAGATGAAGCTGCAAGGCAACAGGTTAAGGGCCAGGCAAGTGGGCGACTACCTGCTGGCGCAGACGGAGAAGGAAGGCGTTCACGGGGTCGGCCCGGACGCCGACACCACGTGGTTCGTCGCCGGCGTCGGGATCATTGCGGCCCACGACGACGATCTCGCGTTCCAAAGTCAGGGCGAGGGATCGGGCAGTGTCCTGTTCGAACTCGGTCACGGTGCCGCCGTCCAGTTGGAACTGCCGCACGATGCGCGCGTGCAGACACCGAAGTTCTTCGACGGCGGCTTCGCCGCATCGGTGGTCGGGGAGGGCGAACCATCGGCCATTCAATTCTTCGAGAGCCGGGCGAAGCCCATCAGCCGGACGCGAATCGGCGGTCTGCAGACCACCGACACGACGGCGAATCTAGTCGCAATCCTCGAGGACCGAGACCACTGGGGGATCTACACGCCTGAGGGGAGCAAGTTGCTTGGTCTGCCAGCCGATCGGGCCGGCACCATCCACCTCATCGGGTCGACACTCTGGGTCGGGGCGGACACCGGAGGATCACCACGCGTGCAGCCCTACGATCTTCGCACCGGCGACGCAGGCGCGCCTTGCAATGTCGACCTGAATGGATACCTCGGAACCGACGGTACGGTCGCACTCCGAGCTCCCACCAACGCCAGGTCCGACGATCTGGCCCAGGCTTTCGACCTCACCACGTGCAGGTTGGCGTGGTCGATTCCGAGGCCAGCCGGATCCCTGGCAAGGCTGACGGCGATCGGCGACACCCTCGTCCAATTATCCGACGACGGAACCGAATTGATGTCCTTGGTCGCGCCGAGCTAGGCCCTTCTCCACCCGGGCGCACGGCCACTGAACGCGAGCGCCCGTTCGAAGGGCCCGGCATCGGGACCCACCTCGACCGCGGGGCCGAAGAGCCCTTCGACCGGGCCATCGGCGGCGAAGCTTGCCAGGTGGGCCAGCACTGCTTCGGCCACGTCGTCGTCGACCTCGAACTCCTGGCCTGTCGCCACGGCGACGTCCCACCCGTGCACGACGACCTCGGTGAGCCCGACCAGCCCGCACACCTCGCTTGGCAGATCAGCGCCGCCGACGCGGGTCATGCCATCCCACGCGCCGGGGTCGCGCCAGGCGCCCGCGAGCAAGGCTAGGTTGCGCGGGTACTGGGTGCGCCAATCGTCGTCCAGCTGATAGCCGCCATCGGCCGGCGGGCTGTCGGTGAGGTCGCCGAGGTCTTTGCGGGCGGCCGCGGCGAAGGCCACCCCCAGCCCACCTACGTGGGCCACGAGTTCGCGCAGTGCGAGTTTCTCGCATGGTGTGGAGCGGTCCAGTTGGTCTTCGGTCACGGCCGTCAGCACGTCAGCAGTTCGCGTGCACGCCGATGTCATGTCGATCATGGCTATATCGACCCGCACCGGCGCTGAAACTCATCGCCAACATTCAGCTTCCGGGTCTAGGCTCGGTTGAGTGCGATTCGCCTTCAAGACATCCCCCCAGAACACCACTTGGTCCGAGATGCTGCCGATCTGGCAGACCGCCGACGACATCGACGTGTTCGAGTCCGGCTGGACGTTCGACCACTTCTACCCAATCTTCTCGGACTCCTCTGGACCGTGTCTGGAGGGGTGGATCACCCTGACCGCACTGGCTCAGGCCACGAAGCGGTTGCGGGTCGGCGTGCTCGTCACCGGCATCCACTATCGCCATCCCGCCGTGCTGGCCAATATGGCGTCGGCACTGGACGTCATTTCCAACGGCCGCCTCGAGCTCGGCATCGGCGCCGG
This sequence comes from Mycolicibacterium hodleri, assembly GCF_006439015.1. Lineage (GTDB taxonomy): Bacteria > Actinomycetota > Actinomycetes > Mycobacteriales > Mycobacteriaceae > Mycobacterium > Mycobacterium hodleri_A. The sequence continues at coordinate 81,075 of NZ_RCZG01000015.1, forward strand.
CTGGAACGAAGAGGAGTCCGGCGCGTACGGCATCGAACTCGGCACCATGAAGGAGCGCTTCGACCGTTTCGAAGAGGCCTGCGAGGTGTTGACCAGCCTGCTGACCAACGACCTCACGACGTTTGATGGCAAGTACTACCAGCTCAAGAATGCCCGCAACGAGCCGAAGGGGGCGCAGCAGCCGCATCCGCCGATCTGCATCGGTGGTAGTGGCGAGAAGCGCACGCTGCCCCTGACCGCGAAGTACGCCGACCACTGGAACTTCGTGGGTGGCACTCCCGAGGAGTTCGCCCACAAGCGGGACGTGCTCGCGGCGCGGTGCAAGGACATCGGTCGCGACCCCAAGGAACTCACCCTGTCGGCTCACGTCCGGCTCGGCGAGGACCGCAACTATCGCAAGGTGGTCGAGGATTGCATCGCCCTCGGCGCGGAGGGATTGGATCTCGCGATCATCTATTTGCCGCCACCGTACGATCCGGCGGTGCTGGAACCTCTGGCCGAGGCGATCAGGGATTCGGGACTGCTCAGCACGCCGTGATCATCTTTCCGACGCGCAGGTAGATATGTTAGCTAAGCAAACTTACGTCCCCGGAAGATTCCGGGCCGAAAAGTGTGAGCTAGACGCCGTACCGGACAAGTTCGGCGGCGGTTACCAGACGCTCGTGCTTGGCCGGGAATTCACGGCTTCTCACGGGGTGCCGGAGCAGTGACCAGGCCATTCGGCCCATTCGCGATCGGGAAATCGGGTTGATGTACACGGTGTTCACTCCTGCGGTTGGCGTTTGGCTTCACCGTGGGGAAACACTAGCGCATTAACCCCGAGCACTATTAGACACCTGTGATCCGGCTAACACAATGCGGCGCGCCGATCAAAGATCGGATGTTTCTGGTGTGACTAATGTGGCTAATGAGGCGCGCTCGACGCGGCGGCAAGCGGATGCAGGAGCCTATCGCTGCGGTGCCGCCGTCGGCGTGATCGGCGCCGGGAGCGCCGTCTTGCCCATCAGATAACGGTCGACTCCGGCAGCCGCGGCCCGCCCCTCGGCGATGGCCCAGACGATGAGCGACTGGCCGCGACCCATGTCACCAGCGACGAACACGCCACCCACCGATGTCTGGAAATCGTCGTTGCGGGACACGTTTCCACGGTCGGTCAGCTCGACACGCAGATCGGCCAGAAGTCCCGGCTTCTCGGGGCCCACGAAACCCATCGCCAGCAACACCAGGTCGGCTTCCAACTCGAAGTCGCTGTCTTCGAGCTTGGCGAACCTGCCGTCCCGCATCTCCACCTCGTGCACCTTCAGTGCGGTGACACGCCCGTCGTTGCCGATGAACTGTTCGGTGTTGACCGAGAAGACCCGTTCGCCGCCCTCCTCGTGAGCCGATGCCACGCGGTACATCAGCGGGTACGTCGGCCACGGGGTCGACTCAGCCCGCTCCTCGGGCGGCCGCGGCATGATCTCGAACTGATGCACGCTGGCCGCGCCCTGACGGTGCGCAGTGCCTAGGCAGTCGGCACCGGTGTCACCGCCACCGATGATGACGACCTTCTTGTCCTTGGCGGTGATCGGAGGCTCACCATCGTCGCCGACCACGGGATCGCCGTTCTGTACCCGGTTCGCCCATGGCAGGTACTCCATCGCCTGGTACACACCCTCGAGCTCCCGACCCGGGATCGGCAGGTCGCGCCAATCCGTCGCGCCGCCGGTCAGCACCACGGCATCGAAGTCCGCCCGCAGCTGCGCCGCGGTGATGTCGACGCCGACGTTCACACCCGTCCGGAACTGCGTACCCTCCGCCTCCATCTGCTCGAGGCGACGGTCGATGTGGCGCTTCTCCATCTTGAACTCGGGAATGCCGTACCGGAGCAGTCCACCGATGCGGTCGGCACGCTCGAAGACGGTGACGTGGTGGCCGGCCCTGGTCAATTGCTGCGCTGCAGCCAGTCCGGCGGGACCGGACCCGACCACGGCGACGCTCTTGCCCGTGAGGCGGTCCGGCGGAAGCGGGACCACCCAGCCCTCGGCGAAGGCGTTGTCGATGATCTCGACCTCGACCTGCTTGATGGTCACCGGGTCCTGGTTGATACCGAGCACGCACGACGCCTCGCACGGCGCGGGGCACAGCCGTCCCGTGAACTCCGGAAAGTTATTGGTGGCGTGCAGCCGCTCGATGGAGTCGCGCCACCGATCCTTGTAGACCAGGTCGTTCCACTCGGGGATGAGGTTGCCCAGGGGGCACCCGTTGTGGCAGAACGGAATACCGCAGTCCATGCAACGCGCGGCCTGGTCCTGCAGGACATCGTGGGAGAAGTCTTCGTAGACCTCTTTCCAGTCGCGCAGGCGCAGCGAGACGGGCCGGCGCGGCGGCGTTTCGCGATGAGTGTGCTTGAGGAAACCGCGTGGATCAGCCACGGGCCGCCGCCATGATCGCGGTGTTGACGTCCTCGCCATTGCGTTCGGCTTCGGCGATTGCGGTCAAGACCGACCGGTAATCGCGCGGCATCACCTTCACGAAGTGCTTCAGTTGAGACTCCCAGTCGGACAGAACACATTGGCCCACAGTCGAATCAGTGGCGTCGACGTGGGCGACGAGCATGCCGTGCAGCCACTCGACGTCGTCGTCGTCCAGCCGCTCGAGCGCCACCATCTCGCCATTGAGGTTGTCCGTCAGCGTGCCATGCAGGTCGTACACGTACGCGATACCACCGGACATGCCTGCGGCGAAGTTACGACCGGTCGGCCCCAGGATCGCGACCTTGCCACCTGTCATGTACTCGCAGCCGTGGTCGCCCACCCCCTCGACCACCGCATGGGCGCCCGAGTTGCGCACCGCGAACCGCTCGCCGACCTGGCCACGCAGAAACGCCTGCCCGCTGGTGGCGCCGAACAGGATCACGTTGCCCGCGATGATGTTGTCCTCGGCCACGAACTCGGCCGGTGCATCGTCGGACGGGCGCACCACGATCCGTCCGCCCGAGAGGCCCTTGCCGACGTAGTCGTTGGCGTCTCCGTATACCCGCAACGTGATGCCCTTGGGTAGGAAGGCGCCGAAGCTGTTCCCGGCCGAGCCGTCGAACGTGATGTCGATGGTGCCATCCGGAAGTCCCTGTCCACCATGAATCTTGGTCAGCTCGTGACCGAGCATGGTGCCGACCGTACGGTTGACGTTGGCGATCTTGCTGGTGAACCGCACTGCCGTCCCCGAATCCAGGGCTTCGCGGCACTGCGCGATCAACTGCTGATCGAGTGCCTTGTCCAATCCGTGGTCCTGGCGGGAACTGCAGTACAGGTCCTGGTTCATGAACGCCGAGTCGGGCTCGTGCAGTACCGGCGACAGGTCCAGCTTGTGGGCCTTCCAATGTTCGGCCGCCCGCTGGGTGTCCAACGCCCCAACCTGTCCGACCATCTCGTTGACGGTGCGGAACCCCAACTGTGCCATCAGTTCGCGCACCTCCTCGGCGATGAAGCGGAAGAAGTTCTCGACGAACTCGGGCTTGCCGTTGAACCGCTCGCGCAACAAGGGGTTCTGGGTGGCCACGCCCACCGGGCAGGTATCGAGGTGACACACCCGCATCATGATGCAGCCCGCCACCACCAGCGGAGCGGTCGCGAAGCCGAACTCCTCGCCACCGAGCAGTGCGGCGACGACGACGTCACGGCCCGTCTTGAGCTGGCCGTCGACCTGTACGACGATGCGGTCGCGGAGACCGTTGAGCAGCAACGTCTGTTGCGTCTCGGCGAGACCCAGCTCCCACGGGGCACCCGCGTGTTTCTGCGAGGTCAGCGGGGTGGCGCCGGTGCCGCCGTCATGGCCGGAGATCAGCACCACGTCGGCATGCGCCTTGGACACCCCGGCCGCGACGGTGCCGACGCCGTTCTCGGACACCAGTTTCACGTGCACACGCGCGCCGGGGTTGGCGTTCTTCAGATCGTGAATCAGCTGAGCCAAGTCCTCGATCGAATAGATGTCGTGGTGCGGAGGTGGTGAAATCAGCCCGACCCCGGGCGTCGAGTGGCGCACCTCGGCGACCCACGGGTACACCTTGTGGCCCGGAAGCTGGCCGCCCTCACCGGGTTTCGCACCTTGGGCCATCTTGATCTGGATGTCGGTGCAGTTCGTCAGGTAGTGGCTGGTCACGCCGAATCGGCCAGACGCCACCTGCTTGATCGCGCTACGCCGCCAGTCGCCGTTGGCGTCGCGATCGAAGCGGTCGACGGACTCGCCGCCCTCGCCGGAGTTCGAACGACCGCCGAGCCGGTTCATCGCGATGGCCAGCGTCTCATGTGCTTCGGCGGAGATCGAGCCGTAACTCATTGCGCCCGTGGAGAATCGCTTGACGATCTCCGATGCCGGCTCGACCTCGTCGATGGCAATGGGCGGGCGCACGGCGTCGTCACCGGTACGGAACTTGAGCAGTCCGCGCAGCGACGCGAACCGCTCACTCTGATCGTCGACCAGTTTGGTGTACTCCTTGAAGATCGAGTACTGGCCGGTCCGCGTGGCGTGCTGCAGTTTGAAAACGGTGTCGGGATTGAACAGGTGGTACTCGCCTTCGCGACGCCACTGGTACTCGCCACCGACCTCGAGTTCGCGATGCGCTCGCTCGTCCGGTCGGTCCAGGTAGGCCAGCGCGTGCCTACTTGCGACGTCGGCGGCGATGTCCTCGAGGTCGATGCCGCCGACCGGGCAGTGCAGCCCGGTGAAGTAATCGTCGAGCACCTGCTGGCTGATGCCGATGGCTTGGAACAGCTGGGCGCCCGTATACGACGCGAGCGTCGAGATGCCCATCTTGGACATCACCTTCAGCACGCCCTTGCCCGCGGCCTTGGTGTAGTTGGCCTTGGCCTGATCACTACTGATGTCGGTGATGACTCTGCGGTCGACCATGTCCTCGATGGACTCGAATGCCATGTAGGGGTTGATGGCGGCCGCCCCGAAGCCGCAGAGGGCAGCCATGTGGTGCACCTCACGTGCGTCACCGGCTTCGACGACCAGACCGACCTGCGTGCGGGTGCGGTCTCGCACCAGGTGGTGATGGACGGTCGAGACGCTCAGCAGCGAGGGGATCGGAGCCAGCGATTCGTTCGACTCACGGTCCGACAGCACGATGATGCGCGCGCCGTCGCGGATGGCGGCCGACACCTTGCCGCGAACGTCCTCAAGCGCCTCCTTCAGCCCCTGGCCGCCTCTTGCCACCGGGTAAAGGCAACGGATGACCGCCGCGCGCAGACCGTGCTTGTGACCGCGGATCTCGTGGTCCGGATCGACGCAGATCAGCTTCGACAGCTCGGCGTTGCGCAGGATCGGGTTCGGCAACACGATCTGACGACAGGAGTCCGCACTCGGATTGAGCAGGTCACCCTCTGGACCGACGGTGCCCTGCAGGCTGGTCACGACCTCTTCGCGGATGGCATCCAACGGCGGGTTGGTCACCTGGGCGAACAGCTGCTGGAAATAGTCGTAGAGCATCCGCGGCCGCGCCGACAGGACTGCCACCGGAGTGTCGGTGCCCATCGAGCCGAGCGCCTCGGCACCGGTGCGGGCCATGGGCGCCACCAGCATGTTCAGTTCTTCGTACGTGAACCCGAAGGCCTGCTGCCGCGACACGACGCGGTGGTGCGGCATCCGGACGTAGTCGCCAGGCGGCAGGTCGTCGATACGGAACAGGCCTGCGTCCAGCCACTCCTGGTACGGCTCCTGAGCGGCGAGTTCGGCCTTGACTTCCTCGTCCGAGACGATGCGCCCCTGTGCGGTGTCCACGAGGAACATGCGGCCCGGTTGCAGGCGCATCTTGCGCACCACGGTCGCCGGGTCGAGGTTCAGCACGCCCGCCTCCGACGCCATCACGACGAGGCCGTCCTCGGTGACCCAGATCCGCGACGGGCGGAGGCCGTTGCGGTCGAGCACTGCACCGATCACGGTGCCGTCGGTGAAGCACACGGACGCCGGACCGTCCCACGGTTCCATGAGCGACGAGTGGTACTCGTAAAACGCTCTGCGCGCGGGGTCCATCGACTCGTGCCGCTCCCACGCCTCGGGGATCATCATCAGCACGGCGTGCGGCAGGCTGCGACCACCGAGATGAAGCAGCTCGAGGACCTCGTCGAAGCGCGCAGTGTCGGACGCGCCCGGGGTGCAGACCGGGAAGATCTTGTCCACGTCGCCATATGACCCGAAGACATCCGTGCGGATCAGCGCTTCGCGCGCCCGCATCCAGTTCTCGTTGCCGGTGACGGTATTGATCTCACCGTTGTGGGCGACACGCCGGAATGGGTGCGCCAGCGGCCAGGACGGAAACGTGTTGGTCGAGAAGCGAGAGTGGACGATTCCCAGCGCGCTGGTGAGCCGCTCGTCCTGCAGATCCAGGTAGAACGCCTTTAGCTGCGGCGTCGTGAGCATGCCCTTGTAGGCAAACGTCTGACCGGAAAGGCTTGGAAAGTATACGGTTTCGCGACCTGGGCCGTCTTGCCCGGGCCCCTTGGTCCCCAGCTCGTGCTCGGCACGTTTGCGCACCACGTAGGCGCGACGCTCCAGGTCCATCCCAGCTGCGCCACCGATGAACACCTGACGGAAGGTCGGCATCGCATCGCGGGCGAGCGCACCCAGGGAGGAATCGTCGGTCGGCACGTCGCGCCAACCGAGGCACGTCAGGCCCTCGGCCTCGATGATCTTCTGCACCGACTCGCAAGCGGCTGCGGCGTCCCGCGACGACTGCGGCAGGAAGGCGATGCCCGTGGCGTAGCTACCGGGCTCCGGCAACTCGAAGTCGACAACCGCCCTCAGGAACCCGTCGGGCACCTGCAACAGGATGCCCGCGCCGTCGCCGGTGTTGGGTTCCGCACCCTGGGCACCACGGTGTTCCATGTTCAAGAGCGCGGTGATGGCCTTGTCGACGATGTCACGGCTCTTTCGGCCGTGCATGTCCGCCACCATCGCGACGCCACAGGAATCGTGCTCATAGGCCGGGTTGTAGAGACCCTGCTTCGGCCCTCCCTGCTTCGAGCCATGGTCGCTGGGCGCCATTCCCACCTGCCCCTTCACACTTCTTGGAAGCCTGATGCTGACAGCCGTCATGGACGGCTGTTGCCGGCGGGCGATGGGTCGGTCTGCGTGCAGCATTGGACGGGACTCGCTCCACTCGCCTCGAGTGGTGAAACGATATGACAAACCCCGCCTGACATGCCAACTTAGCCCAGCCTAACCAGCGCCATCGGTCGAATCACCTCGGGCGACGCAAGGACGTCGACGACGACGCGAATTCCGTTGCTGCGGTTGACCAGTGAACGACCCTCGACGCTAAGGACTTGCCCATATCGAATTCAGACTCTCGACACGATCCTTACGATGACTTTGCCATAGAGGTGAAAATTAGCAACTCTTGATGGGTTTTTGGTTTCAAAAATAATTTGCTGGAAAGCCTGGTCGGATTCTTAGACACCGGGAACGGCCGTTGCGGGGACTTTGGCGGCCGGTCCGGGGTTCAGGCGGCGCGCCGACCGACGGCATCGAATCGACCGACCGGACGGATTCCGCTGTGCCGGGCAAGGATTCGAACTGGTCTCGCACTCCCCTGCGCTGGAGAACGGCGCACGAGGGAAGCTGGATCACGATGCGCCACCCACTGAACACCCCCATCGGCAGGTTCGGCATCGAGACCGACGAGGAGTCGCAGGGCCGTTGCGTGGCCACCATGCCCGCGTACGGACTGATCAGCCCGATCACGGGCACGCCGAGCCTGGGCCCGCTGGCCGTGCTGGTCGACCACGCGGCGGGGTTGGTCAACCACGACCGCCGGGGCGACGACCAGTGGACGGTGACCAGTGAGCTGTCTCTGGAGCTCTCGCCCACGTGCGCAGCCGTCATCGCCAGTCATCCGGACGAACCCGTCGTCGGCTCCGCCCGGTTCGTGGGAGCGAAGTCCACGACCGGACTCGGAGAATGCGATCTGTCCCTCGGTGGCGAGCTCATCGGCACCGGAACGGTGCGGTCCTACTTCATCGAGGCACCCGTTCAGCTCGCCGCGTGGCCGACACCGAACGGTGCCACCGAGGCGAAGATCGGGCTCGCGGCGATGATGGCCGTGGGCGACCCCCTTCGGGACGGCGACGCACACGTCCTGCCGCAGAGAGCCGATCGCGCGCTGAACAACAGCATCGACGTCGTCCACGGCGGCATCGCCTCTGCCGGGCTCGAAGCAGTCGCCTCGGCGGCGGCCAACACCGGCCGCGCGGACGACCCACTGAACACCGCGTCACTCCGAGTGAACTTCCTGCGACAATTCTTCGCGGGCGGCCAATCCCGTTACGTCGGAACCGCGTTGCGAGTCGGTAGGCGTAGCGCAGTGGCCGACTCCCAAGCCATCGGCAGTGACGGCAAGATCGCCACCATCGCCCGGCTGACCGCCTACCGCTGACGACGTCTGGTCACGTCCCAGGCCGTCTCTTCCTTCGAGGATGGCTTACTCGCCAGTGCGCCGCCAGAGCCCCGAATAGCCCGCCAAGACCACGAACGTCGGCGATCTCAACCGACCCACCGACTAGGTGCACTACCTTCTCTTGGGGTAGCCGCGGCGAACGAGAGGCATCACGATGGCGAGAACTCACAGCACGCACGCCACGTCCCTGATCGAGGGCGAGATCCTGGAAGAATCCGACCTCGGCTCGATCCGTCGGGTTACCGCGGACACCCTCCCCATCCTCTCGGGCATGTCGATCAAACGGATCGTCCTCAATCCCGGGGCGATGCGCACCCCGCACTGGCACGCCAATGCCAACGAGCTCACCTACTGCGTGTCCGGCACGTCCCTGGTGTCGGTGCTGGACAGCTACAACAGGTTTGCGAGCTTCGTCATCACTGCCGGTGAGATGTTCCACATCGATTCGGGGTCCCTGCACCACATCGAGAATATCGGCGAGGACCCAGCCGAATTCATTCTTTCCTTCCGCAGCGAGCGGCCAGAAGACTTCGGGTTGGCCGCCGCGTTCGGCGCCATGACCGACGCCGTACTGGGAAACACCTATGACCTACCGGCTTCCGACTTCGCCAAGATCCGTCGCGCCACCACCGCTCCAGCACTGGCCGCTCGCGCCGGCGATCCAGAGGTACCCGCAAACGCCCACTTCGACGATCCGCACAAGTTCAACGTCGAGGCCCAGAGTCCGCCGGTCGGCATCGCCGTCGGGTCGGCTCGCCTTGCGCGCGTGCAGTATTGGCCCGCGCTGAAGGATCTGTCGATGTACTCGCTGCGCATCCGCGAGGACGGCATGCGCGAGCCCCACTGGCATCCGATCACCGCCGAGATGGGCTACGTGCACCGGGGCGGTGCGCGCATGACGGTGATGGATCCGGACGGCACCCTCGACACCTGGTACCTGAAGCAGGGCGACGTGTACTTCATCCCGCGCGCCTATCCACACCACATCGAGGTGATCGATAGCCCGGAGCTGCACTTCGCGATATTCTTCGACCAACCCACCCCTGGCGACATCGGCTACCGCGCTTCGGCTTCCGCGTACTCCCGTGAAGTGCTCGCGGCAACGTTCAACGTCCACATCGACGATCTGCCGACCTTCCCCTTCACCAAGACCGATCCACTCATCGTCTCGCGCAATAACCCCGTCGACGAACACGCGAGGGGCGAGTAACGCCCCGGTAGACATTGGTCACCATCGGGACAAGATTTGGCAACGACCGTCCCGAAAGCGTCTGGCCGCGTGCGATCCTCAGCCCACGGGTAGTTCAGCGACGTGCTGCCGGGGAGGAGTTGTGATGACCACACCGACGATGGCGCACCGGCTCGCGGCCGAGTTCATCGGAACATTCTGGCTGGTACTCGGCGGTTGCGGAAGCGCGGTCTTCGCCGCCAAGTTCCCGTCCGATGGCACGGCACTCGGGATCGGGTTCCTTGGCGTATCACTGGCATTCGGCTTGACCGTGCTGACGGGTATCTATGCCTTCGGCACCATCTCGGGTGGTCACTTCAATCCGGCGGTGACGCTTGGCGCGGCCATCGCCAAACGCGTGGAATGGAAGGCGCTGCCTGCTTACTGGATTACCCAGGTCATCGGAGGCGTGGTAGCAGGCCTGGTCATCTACGTGATCGCCTCGGGCAAGGAGGGCTGGACCGCGAAGGGAAACATGGCGGCCAACGGCTTCGGAGATCACTCTCCCGGCGGGTACTCACTGGTGGCGGTGTTGATCACGGAGATCGTTCTGACCGCCGTCTTCCTGCTGGTGATCCTTGGCTCCACTGATGACCGCGCGCCAAAGGGATTCGCAGGCTTGGCCATTGGGCTGACCCTCACCTTGATCCATTTGATCTCGATCCCGATCTCGAACACGTCGGTCAATCCGGCGCGTTCGACTGCGGTCGCGTTCTTCAACGGTGACAGTGCGCCCGCTCAACTGTGGCTGTTCTGGCTGGCGCCACTCGTCGGCGCTGCGATCGCAGGGGCCGCTTACCCGTTCCTGCTCGGCCGCAATGAGGAACTCGCCGACCGCCCGGTCCGCGACGCTGCGCTTGATGAGGAGGTGACTGAGTCATAGCAAACCGGTGCTCGGGCCCGCACCCCGTCGGGGGTGCGGGCCCGTTGCCGACTCGCGAGATAGCTTGCGCTACTCGTGTCAAGCCTTCTTCTTCGCCCTTTGTGCGGCCTTCTTCTCGGTCGCCGCGCCTTGATTGGACAGTTCGCCACCGGCACTCTCCAGGTGCGCGCGGACAAACCACTGGAACTTCTCGAGTTCTGCAGCGTGACCGATGAGCATGTCCTGGGAGACCGGGTCGAGGTCTTCGAGCGTATGGATGGCCTTGCGGGTGTCCTCGTTGACTCCGGTGTAGACCAAGTCCAGGGCCGCGAGATGCGCTAGCACGGTATCGCGCCCGACCGAGTAGTCGTCCCAGGTGCGGTCCTTGAGGATGGCACCGGGAGTGCCCTGCGGCGAGACACCGAATGCGGCGATGCGCTCGGCGGCCTCGTCGGCGTACCCGCGTACCAGTTCGACCTGCGGATCAATCATCTCGTGCACCCCGATGAAGTTCGGGCCGACGACATTCCAGTGCACGTGCTTCAGGGTCAGGTGCAGGTCGTTATAGGTGCTCAGCTGCTTCTGCAGCAGACCGGCGATCTCGCGGGCATCCTTGTCGGAAATTCCTGGAATGGTGAATCCTGGCATGTGTATGACTCCTCTTTTGCTTGCTTGAAGCAACGTTTTACTTGCTTGAGCAACGCGTACCCGGGTCGATGGCGGGTTACACCCCCTTCGCGGGCGGAGATGCTGCAACTTCGTCACACTCGCTACGCTCGCTGAATGACGGAGTCGACCCTCGGGTTCACGGGTTTCCCCGAGGCGGCCCTCGACTTCTACGACGACCTCGAGATCGACAACACCAAGTCGTTCTGGGAGTCACACAAGGCGATCTACCTCGCGAGCGTGAAAGCACCGATGACTGCCCTCGTCACCGCGCTCGAAACAGAGTTCGGTACGGCCAAAGTCTTTCGCCCATTCCGCGACGTCCGGTTCGCCAAGGACAAGACGCCGTACAAGACGCATCAGGGCGCCTACATCGGGGCGGGTCCCGCCTGCGGGTGGTACGTCGAGATCGCGGCGCGGGGCGTGCGCACCGGGGCCGGGTTCTATGACGCGAGTGCCTCCGACCTCGGCCGGATCCGGGCCTCCATCGCCAACGAGCTGACCGGCGAGCAACTCGGCAAGATCCTGGCCAAGCTCACCCGGGCCGGCTTCACGGTTGGCGGCGACCGCCTCAAGACCTCACCACGCGGCTATGACGCCGACCACCCGCGGATCGATTTGCTGCGGCACCGTTCGCTGACGATCACGAAGGACTATGGCTTCCAGCCGATCATCCACACTCCGGGGTTCGTCGACGCGGTCCGCACAGACTGGAAGGCCGCCCGGCCCCTGGTCGACTGGATCGCCGCTCGCTTGGGTGACTAGAGCATGCGCAGATTCGGAATCGCCTGACGCGCGCCGAAGCGAGGATTGCGGGCCATCCCGCTGACTTCGAGCAATCGCACCGCGCGATACCGATGGGGCCGCAACGGTTCCAGCAGTTCCACCATCTCCTCGTCGTCGATCCGATGCCCGAGCAGCGTCGACCCGACCACGTTGGAGAGGTGGTAGTCGCCGATGGACAGGGCGTCGGCGTCACCCCAGGCGCGCTGGGCGACCTCGGCGGCCGTCCAGACTCCGACGCCCGGCAGCGTCATCAACGCCGCTCGGGCCTCCTCGGGGGCGCGTGACGACAGCCGCTCCAGCGCGGCCGCCCGGTGCGCGCAGCCGACGACCGTCCGCGCTCTGCCCGGATCGACGTTCGCGAGGTGGAACTCCCACGACGGAACACGCCGCCACACGTCCGCGGGCGGTGGGACGCGCATGCCTTCCGGGGCGGGCCCCGGAGCGGGCGTGCCGAATTTGGTCACCAGCAGACGCCAGGCCCGGAATGCATCCTTGCCTGCGACGCGCTGCTCGAGTACCGCCGGCACCAGCGCCTCCATGACGCGATCCGTGCGGCCGAGGCGTAGGTGCGGGACGCGGCGGTGCGCCGACGCGATGGTCGGCTCCTCGGGGGCGAAGCCGGTCGCGTCGTCGTGGGCGCCCAGCAGCGCGGGTAGGCGATCGATGAACTCGGGGGCGCCGTCTCCCCAGGCCTCGCAGTCGACGGTGGTCCGGGCCGACTTCACGATGCGGGCGGTCACCGGTCCACTCGACAGCAGGCTGGTCTTCCAGATCGCACCCTCGACCACTTGGTAGCACGGGTCACCGGGACCGCGGCGCTGCGGGGAGAGCGTCATCGAAGGACTGGCAGGGCCTGCAGAGAAGGCACCGAAGTCCAGGCTGCGCGTCACGCCGACGGAACTGGGCATCGCCAAAGGATTAGGCCGAAAACGTCTCAGGCGACGGTGACGTCGGCCTTGCCCGCGTAGAACGCCACGTGACCCGCGATCTGGGCGACCGCCGGGTACGGCTGCTCGTACGTCCAGATCGCATCGCTCACCGTCGTACCCGCGGCGCTCACGTCGTAGTAGTTCGCCTCGCCCTTGTACGGGCAGTAGGTGGTCGTCGCACTGCGGGTCAGCGCAGACGGTGACACGTCGGCGAGCGGTACGTACTGGACTGCGGGGTACGTCGACTCCTGCAGGGTCAGGGCGGCGTCGGTCTCGGCGACGACTTCGCCGTTGACGCGGACCACGACGTGTCGACCCGTCGGGGTGACGGTGATGGGGTGCTCGGCGGTGGGCTGGTGAACTGCGCGTTGGCTCATGATCTTGTCAACGTACGCAGAACGGGCCACGATTCCACGCTCGGCGGGCAGGAGCGAAGCGACCCGGGAAAAGTGCTCGGCGGGCAGGAGCGAAGCGACCCGGGAAAAGTGCTCGGCGGCAGGAGCGAAGCGACCCGGGAAAAGTGCTCGGCGGGCAGGAGCGAAGCGACCCGGGAAAAGTGCGCGGCGGGCAGGAGCGAAGCGACCCGGGAAAAGAACGCGGCTCGCTACGATCACGCCATGAGCGAACCCTCGGCCCGTGCCTCGGTAACCATCTCAGCCAGCTGCGCCGACGTGTACGCACTGATCACCGACCTGCCGACGATGGCGGCACTGGCCGAGGAGGCCGACTCGATGGAGTGGCTGAAGGGCAGTGCCGCCCGGCCCGGAGCGGTGTTCAAGGGCCACAACACCAACCGCGCCAAGTCGTGGACCACCAAGTGCACGGTCACCCACGCCGAGCCGGGGAGGGTGTTCGCCTTCGACGTCAAGAGCGCGATCGTCCCGGTGGCCCACTGGCGCTACGACATCGAGCCCGTCGAGGGTGGTTGCCGGGTCACCGAGCAGACCTGGGACCGACGGCCCGGCTGGTTCCGCAAGCCCGCGGCCTTCGCCACCGGGGTCTCGGATCGCACGGGCGCCAACGCCAAGCACATCGAGCTGACTCTGCAGCGGCTGAAGGCGAAGGCAGAGAGCTGACGGCTAGGGGCCGAGCGAAGCGACGGGGGATTGCTAGGGCCGGCCGGTGATCAGGTCGGCGACGGCGGCGATCGGGGACGTGGTGGCGCGGCCGCCGGACTCGTGCCGATCGGCCAGCTTGTAGGCCACGTACAGGCTGCGCACGCCGAGCCAGCGCAACGGCTCGGGCTCCCAGGTCTTCGACCGGTGACCTACCCAAGGCAGGTCAGTACGGGGCGTCTTCTCTTTCAGCACCAGGTCGGCGAGGGTCCGCGCGGCCAGGTTGGTGGCCGTGACGCCGTGGCCGACGTAGCCGCCCGCCCAGCCGAGTCCGGTGGACCGGTCCAGGTCGATGCCCGCCGACCAGTCCCTGGGCACGGCGAGGACGCCGCACCAGCCGTGGGCGATCGGCACGTCGCGCACCTGCGGCAGGACGTCGTGCAGCACCGCGCTCAGATGGCGGATGGTGCGCTCGGGAACCTTGCCGTCGACGTCGGTCCTCGACGCGTAGCGGTAGGGCACGCTGCGACCTCCGATCGCGATGCGGTCGTCGGCCGTGCGCTGGGCGTAGAAGAAGCCGTGCGCCATGTCGCCGACCGTCTCGCGACCATCCCAACCGATGGACTCCCACACGTCGGGGCCGATCGGCTCGGTCGCGATCATCGAACTGTTCATCGGCAACCACCGCCGCTTCAGCCCCGGCAGCCCCGCGGTGAAGCCCTCGGTGGCACGCAACACGATCGGCGCCCTGACGGTGCCCCGCTTCGTCGTCGCCCGGCCCGCCGCGATCTCGGTGACCGGCGTCTGCTCGTAGATCTGCACGCCGAGTCCTTCGACGACGTCGGCGAGCCCCCGCGCCAGCGAGGCCGGCTGGATCCGGGCGCAGTGCGGCGTGTGATAGGCCGCGGCCACGCCATCGAACCGAATGCGTTGCGCCGCTTCGGCGGTCGTCAACTCCTGCAGACCCTCGTTACCCCACTCGCGTTCCTCGGCGAGCTCGGCTGCGAGCCGCTTCGCCTGAGCCGGGTTGCGGGCGATCTGCAGGGTGCCGCCCTTGACGATGCCCGCGTCGATGCCCTCGCGGGCCGCGACGTCGGTGACCTCGTCGACGGACTCGTTGAGCGCCCGCTGCCAGGCCAGCACGCTGTCGCGGCCGTGCTCGCGCGCCATCGCGTGCCGGTCACCGGGCACCAGACCTGACAGCCAGCCACCGTTTCGGCCCGAGGCGCCGAAGCCCGCGAAGCGTGCCTCCAGAACCGTGATGCGCAACGACGGGTCGGCGCGCGTGAGGTAGTACGCAGTCCACAAGCCGGTGTAACCAGCGCCGACGATGCACACGTCGGCGTCGCGGTCCCCAGGCAGCCACGACCGCGTGTGGGGCATCTTGTCGAACCAGTGCGAGATGTGACCGTTGACGGGAGGCACCGGTCGATTGTGGCAGGGGACGCGACCCGCTCCGCTGGCGGGAACGGAATTGCGGTCAGGCACGCTGTACTACACGATGCCCGTACCAGCCCTGCTCGACGATCCCGGCGACCTCTCCGCCCTGCGCGCGAAGGCCGCCGACCCGGACGAGCTGTACTCCTCCTTCGCCGCGTGGGCCGAAGCCAGCGGCACCGTGCTGTACCCGGCGCAGGAGGAGGCCCTGATCGAGTTGGTCAGCGGCGCCAACGTCGTGCTGGCCACGCCCACCGGCTCGGGCAAGTCGCTGGTGGCCACGGGCGCGCTGTACGCGGCGCTGGCCGCCGGTCAGCCGAGCTATTACACCGCACCGATCAAGGCGTTGGTCAGCGAGAAGTTCTTCGCACTCTGCGACGTGTTCGGGGCAGCCAACGTCGGGATGCTCACCGGCGACGCATCGGTCAACGCGGGGGCGCCGATCATCGCCTGCACAGCGGAGGTGCTGGCCAACACCGCGTTGCGCGAAGGGGCCGATGCGAACATCGGCTTGGTGGTGATGGACGAGTTCCACTTCTACGGCGATCCGGACCGCGGCTGGGCCTGGCAGGTGCCGCTGCTCGAGCTTCCACACGCTCAGTTCCTGCTGATGTCGGCCACCCTCGGCGACGTCACGTTCCTACGCGCGGACCTCACCCGCCGCACCGGTAGGCCGACGGCGCTGGTCGCCAACGCCGAGCGCCCGGTGCCACTGCACCACTACTACGCGACCACGCCGATGCACGAGACGATCGGCGACCTACTCGACACCAAGCAAGCGCCCATCTACGTCGTCCACTTCACCCAGGCCTCCGCGCTGGAGCGGGCGCAGGCGCTGATGAGCGTCAACGTCAGCACCAAGGAGGAGAAGGCCGCGATCGCGGAGATGATCGGGGCGTTCCGCTTCTCGTCTGCCTTCGGTTCGACGCTGTCACGACTGGTCCGGCACGGGATCGGGGTACATCACGCCGGGATGCTGCCCAAGTACCGGCGGTTGGTGGAACAGCTGGCGCAGGCCGGTCTACTGAAGGTCATCTGCGGCACCGATACCCTCGGCGTCGGCATCAACGTGCCGATCCGAACCGTGGTGTTCTCCGCGCTGTCGAAATACGACGGCGTCCGCACCCGCCTGCTGAACGCCCGCGAGTTCCACCAGATCGCCGGCCGGGCGGGACGGGCCGGTTATGACACCGCGGGCACCGTCGTCGTGCAGGCGCCCGAACACGAGGTGGAGAACCTCAAGCAGTTCGCCAAGGTCGCCGACGACCCGAAGAAGCGACGAAAGCTGGTGCGCCGCAAGGTACCCGAGGGCATGGTGCCGTGGAGTGAGAAGACCCAACTGCGGCTCGTCGAGGCGACCCCCGAACCGTTGACCAGCAACATGCGGGTGTCGACGGCGATGATTCTCGACGTCGTCGATCGACCCGGCGACCCCTTCGTCGCGATGAGGCGACTACTGACCGAGAACCACGAACCACGCAAGCGCCAACTCAAGCACATTCGCGAGGCGGTCGGCATCGCCCGCTCGCTGCTGCAGGCCGGCGTGCTCGAGCGGCTCGACCAACCCGAGGCCGACGGACGGCGCTATCGCCTCACCGTCGACCTGCCCCACGACTTCGCGCTGAACCAACCGCTGTCGACGTTCGCGCTCGCCGCCATCGACGTGCTCGATTCGGAGTCGGAAACCTATGCGCTGGACGTCGTTTCGGTCATCGAGGCGACGCTGGAGGATCCGCGCCAGATCCTGTCGGCACAGCTGAAGAAGGCCAGGGGCGAGGCCGTGGCGGCGATGAAGGCCGAGGGCATCGAATACGACGAACGCATCGCCCTGCTCGACGAGATCAGCTATCCCAAACCGATGGAGGAGTTGCTCGACCACGTCTTCGACGTATACCTGCAGAGCAACCCGTGGGCCGCCGACGGCCAGCTGTCGCCGAAGTCCGTCGTCCGCGAGATGTGGGAGGGGGCGTTCACCTTCCGGGAGTACGTCAGCGTCTACGGGCTGACCCGCTCCGAGGGCGCCGTGCTGCGCTACCTCTCCGATGCCTTCAAGGCGCTGCGGTCGGGGGTGCCGGCCGCAGCGCGGACGGAGGATGTCACCGACATCGTCGAGTGGCTCGGTGAGCTTGTCCGCCAGGTGGATTCGAGTCTGTTGGACGAATGGGAGCAGCTCACCAGCCCGGACCAGCCCCTAGGCGCCCCGGTAACAGTCCCCGCCCGCCCACGCCCACTGACCGGCAACGAGCGCGCGTTCACCGCGATGGTTCGAAACGCACTGTTCCGTCGGGTGGAACTGTTCTCCCGCGGCCGCTGGTACGACCTGGGTGTGCTCGACGGCGACTCAGGTTGGACGACGGAGCGCTGGGCGGAGATCGGTGCCGACTACTTCGACGAGCACGACTCCGTCGGCACGGGTGCGGACGCCCGCGGACCGGCACTGCTGATCATCGACCGCCAACCCGACGTGTGGCGGGTGCGTCAGATCCTGGATGACCCTGTTGGCGACCGCGATTGGGGCTTCGACGTCGAGGTGGATCTGGAGGCCTCCGACGAGGAGGGCGCGGCGGTGCTGCGGTTGATCGATGTCGGACGGATGGGCTGAGGCTCGTCGCGCGAAGCCGTTCAACTAGGGAATCCCCTACTCCGGAGAATTCGACATCACCCCCGGTTACGAGGAGGGGTTCGTGGCCACGATGGTGGTACGCGGACTCGCCGTCGTCGTCACCGAAACCAGCGCCTGTGGACTAACTTGCAACTGTGAATGAAACACGACCACATCGGGATTGGGTCAGGTAGCTGTCGGCGCCGCGATGGACACTCGCGGCACGAACGACAGAAGGGCGGGCACCCCATGTGCTGGCAATGCGACCATCCCGAGAAGACGCTGGACGACTACCTCACCCTGCTTCGCGGAAAGATCCTCGACCACGGCTGGGTGGTGCAGTGCGTCGAAGACAAGCGGAGGCCGTTCGCTTATACGATCGGTCTGCACTATCACGGCCTACCCGAACTCCTGGTGACCGGCTTGCCCCCGAAGCGTGCCCGGTGGCTGCTCAACACCTTCGCGAAGCGGGCACTGACCGGTAGGCAATCCGGTCCGGGAGATCAGGTCTCCCTGCCGGCGGGAACACGCCTGGAACTGGTCGAGGTCGAGCACCCGGACGCGCACATGGGGATGGCCATCGCCATCGAGGGCACGGATCTCACCGCGGTCCAGCTGGTATGGGCGGACGGCCGTGGCCGATGGCCGTGGGCGCTGGGTTTCGACGACGGTCACCGAAGCCAGCCGGTGCTAGGTGCCCGGTCTCAGCATGCCTAGCGGCGGTGTGGCGTCTTCGCCTCGAGGTTGGTGGTGCGGGAGCCCCACCACAGAGAGAATGCGACGAGCGCGATGAGGAGCAGGCCGGTGCCGAAGACGGACAGGTCGAACCCGCCCGCGGTGGGCCCGCCCGCCTCCGATCGTGCGGAACCTCTGAGGAACGGAACGACGACGGGCAGATGCTCGGCCGCACGTTGCAGCGCCGCCACGGTGAATCGTTCCCAGATCTGGCCCCAGTCACGCGAACTGCGCTCAGCATCAACGCCTTCGGGATCGTGCCGTCGCGCACGGCGTCCCATCATGCCGACGGTGGCCAAGACCACTAGCCCGCCGATCCAGAAGAGGGCTCCGCTAAGCCTGCGCAATACAGAACCTCGGTGACGACGTCGACGAAGGCGGGCGCGGGCGGCCCCGTCACGGCGTCGACGGTCCTCCAGACCACTCGCCCGGCGCGGGCAGTTCCACGGTGCTCTCACCATCCCGAAGCTAACCACCAAACCTTTGCGCCACGTATGCGTCAGCTACGCAGCACGTCTGCGCGCCCGCCAGGTCTTCTGCGGGGTTGTTGCCTCATGAGAGAAGTGGAGGGCATCCTCAGTGCGCGAGAGCCTCAGTTGGACAACGCTTGCACCCCTACCGGGGTGCTCCACCGCGGGGCTTTCCATGCGGTACGGCCGAAGCCATTGCCCCTCACCAGTGCCGATGCTAGCCTTCGGCCATTAGGGAGCTCGGTAGCTAGGCCGGGGTTCCACGTCACCAGTGTGAACCGATCTTCGGAGTAATCGGCGCATCCGACGGCGAAGGACGGCCCATGAGCAACGCGGCTGAACGTGCCACGCAACTCGAACTCGTAGCGCGGCTCAAGTCCTCATATCCCGAGCTGCCCGACGCACCTACTCCCGACATGCTCGACCACGCCCGATTCGTTGCGTACATGAAGCCCGTGCACGACGTCGGTGGCGAACCCGACGCTCCGATGAAATACGAGAACAAGGACTACGAGTACTGGGAGCACATGACCTATGTGATCTGTGAAGTCTTGGCCTGGCGCGGTATCTGGTTGTCCGAGGAACGGCGTCGCATCGGTAACGTCGACGTTCAGCGCGCTGTGTATCTGGGCTTTCCGTACTACGGGCGTTGGCTACTGTCCGTCGCGCGAGTTCTGGTCGAGAAGCATCACATCGGTCTCACCGAACTCTCCGAACGAATGGCCGAGGTCAAGGAACGCTATGCCGGCGGGCTCGCAGGCAGGACGCTGACGGCGAGCCCCAAATTCGAAGGCGATGGCTCTGCGGTCAGGCGCAACAGCCACATCGTCCACGCGCAGGGCAAGGGCGATCCGCAGGTCTATGCGGGTAAGGCAGGCGAGCCGAAGTTCAAGGTAGGCGATCCGGTCGTCGTGCGGGAGTTGCCGGTGCTCTTCTACACGCGCACACCCGAATACGTGCGGGGCGCCACGGGTGAGATCGCCGCCGTGGCCTATGAGAGCCCGGCCGCCGAGGACGAGACCTGGGACATTCCGGACGCGAAGCCCGAGTGGTTCTACGTCGTCAGCTTCCAGATGTCCGAGCTGTGGGACGACTTCCGGGGACCCGAGACCGACAGCCTCAGAACCGAGATCCCCGAGCGCTGGCTCCTGGCCGCCCGCTGATCACCGTCGTCCACCGATCGATGAACGGACCACCATGACAGAGCATGACCACGACCACGACCGTACGGTCAAGCCCATGGTCGACGAGGTCACCGACTTCGAGGTTCTCGAGATCGCGCTGCGCGAATTGTGCATCGAGAAGGGCATCTTCACCGCCGAGGAGCACCGCCTGTTCACCGAATTCGCCGAGCAGATCGGTCCGACCCCGGCAGCACGGTTGGTGGCCCGCGCTTGGCTCGATCCCGACTTCAAGCAGCTGGCCCTCACCGAACCGATGACGGCCAGCACGGAAGTCGGCGTCGATTGGCTCGAGCCGACCGGATTCGGCACCCCAAGTGACTTCACGGCCTTTCAGATCCTCGCGGATACGCCGACGGTGCACCACGTGATCGTGTGTGCCCTCTGCTCGTGTTACCCGCGACCCATCCTCGGGAATTCACCGGAGTGGTACCGCACACCCAATTACCGAAGGCGACTCGTGCGTTGGCCGCGCCAAGTGCTTTCGGAGTTCGGGCTCTACCTGGGCGACGACATCGAGGTGCGGGTTCAGGACTCCAACCAGAAGCACCGTTTCATGGTCATGCCGATGCGTCCGGCCGGCACCGATGGCTGGAACGAGGATCAGCTGGTCGAGATCATCACGCGCGATTGCCTGATTGGTGTCGCGCTGCCCAAGGCGGGAGTGACCACCAACGTCATTACGGCTACCCGGGCCGCGATGCACCCGACCGGAGAGTGACGTGAGCAGCACACCCGAGCCGGCCTCGGTGTCGCTTGTCGACAGCGCTGCCATCAAGCAGATCGTCGACCGCAATCAGGTGTGGCCGAAGATGGCAGCCAAGTATGGCGTCGAGAATCCAGTGCCGCCATGGAAGACCAGCCTCGATGGCCTCTGCGACGCTCTGGACCAGGCCTCCTGCGATTCGGATGCACCGAGTTTCAAGGAGCGTCGCGACGAGGAGGATGCGCTGTCGGCGACCATCTACTCCGACCTGCCCTATCCGGAGAATCAACTGATCTCGCTGGCACACTCGCTGATCGTCCGCGGGATCGTTACCGAAGCCGAACTGCAGCAACGAATTTCGGCTATTCGCCAACGTCTAGAAGCCTGACGTGCGACGGCGTCTCACCGCGGAGGCGAGGCGTCAACGAGTTCGACGGCGTCGCCGACGTTGATCGTGATGACGTCCGATGGCGGGGACGTCGCAGTTGACGCCTGCTCGTCTATGGAGTCGCCGACATATCGTGCCAACTCGGCCATTCCGCTGAACATCGAAGCGGCGGCAAACAGTGGAGTCTCGGACACGCGCAGATAGCTGGCGATCGGCACCTCGGGCGATCCGTCAAGCTCGCCACTGAAAGTCTCCGCCCTGGCGAACAACTCGTGGACGTCGATCACCTTCACCCGCAGCTTCTCCTGCGCGAGCCTGCCCAGTTCCCGGCCCGACTCCGGATCGGTGACAACCCGGCCTCCCTCTGAGAAAACCGCGAAGATCATGCCGGGCGCTACGCCCGCGTCGGCGCCTCTGTTGATGACGAGTGTGTACTCGTCCTCGACGAGAGCTACCCGTCCGGTGATGGGTGAGCCGATCATGGTCGTCACGCGCCCGACACGGCATCCTGCCGCGGGGTCTGGAATCCGCCCCCATCTCTGATGCGAGGCCGAAGGCCGTGCTGGACGGAGGCGGGCGTCCCGAAGGACAGTTCGGTCGCGGTCTTCGCCTGGATCAGCGCCACCACCGCCTCCTGGTGCCGCTCCGTTCCGAACGCGCTGAGCGCAAAGGCCAGTTTGCCGTCCACGTACTCGACGGAGCGGTGCAAATCCGGCGTCGAGGGGGTCTCGTCCTTCACGTCGGTGCTGGGCGCCCGTCCTTCGCCGAGGCTGATGTACCACCGGTGCGCAACCACGCCGAATGCAAGCGAGAAGCCGGGGACGAACACGACGGCGCAGGTGACTCCCAGCGCGCTGTCGAGGGTCAATGATCCGGCGGCACTGACAGCGACGGACAACGCCAGTGCGCCGAGCAGTCGCAGCGCCGGCGGCACTTCGCTGATGACGTGCCATCCGAAGCTCGCGATGGTCCGGCAGACGTGGGCGACGTTTCTACCGAACGTGGCAACGACGGCGCCCGCCTTGATCGCGATCCGCCCGAACTCATCGGCGCGCTGGCGGGTCGCCTTGCCCGTCGGCATCGTGCGCTTGGACGGTGCCTCAGGTGCAGCTTCCGTCGCGACCGGAGGTGACGCGTCATCGGCGTCGCCCCGGCGCGCCGCCGTCTCGGACTCGACCCCGACCGCTTCTACGCGCAGCTGGCCGAGCTCCTCCGCCGCTGCCGTCGGCCTGTCCTCAATCACGCCGGTGTGAACCACTCCTGCATCATCCAGTGCCATTGGCCACACACGTAACGGGCGCGCCGCACCGAACTCCATTGATTGGCCGAGTTCACCGTCACCATTCACGTCGACTCCCGTCGACTCGCATCGACTCGCATCGACACTGTCACGCCCTTGGGTTCATCCGGTGTGCGGCAACGACGATTTTGCGTTCAGTTGGGCGCGCGAGTACCACGCGGACGAACGCCTCGCGGCGGAACACCTATCGGATGTATTGCGGCCACTACGAACGGCTTTCGACGAGAGCGGCGAGGTCCCCGACTAGGTCGGCGTGGATCTTTACTCACCTGAACTATGTTGTGATTCACTGCTCAACACGTGGACGTATTACTGACATCGCCGCCAAAACACCATGCCGGGCAAACCTGCGGAATAGAGTCCAGTCCGAGGACACTCGGCGGCTGCGAGCACCTGCGGGCTTCGGGGTGTCCCATTCGCGAGGAGGCGACATGGGGGAATCAGCAGCTATCGCAACGGGCAATCGACCTCCGAGCGGTTACGCCAAGTATGTCGGCCGGGTCGGGGGATTGGCGTTCGCTCTCGGGGTCGGGGCCGCGATACTCATCGGGGCGGGGGCGGCCTCGGCGAACACCGGCGAATCCGGTGCCGGAGACTCCGGCGGGGCGACCAGTCACTCGTCGCCCGGTCCACGGACTCGAGAGGCGCCAAGGACGCCCCCACGCGCCAGTGCATCGTCCGACAACCGCCAGAGCATCAGGGAGTCGCGTCGGCTGGCACACCGCGACAGCCTCGAGGGCAGACGAGCCGCGCGGCAGGCGGCGAACGACAGCCCGACTGCGGCTGCCCGGCCGACCAGACCGGTCCAGACCGTCACCATCAGGACGGCCGTCGCCGATCCCGCCTCGACACCGGCAGTGAGTTCGCTCGGCAGCAGCGGCGCGAAGACGACCGAGACCCCCACCGCCACCGCCACTGCGGTCGACCGAACCGTCGTGGCCAGCGGACTCGACGGGCCGGTGGACTTCCAATTCCTGCCCGACGGGCGGATCGTCGTCGCGGAGAAGGGCGGCAAGATCAAGATCGTCGAGGACGGCACCGTCTCCAGACGCCCGTTGGTCAGGCTGCCGGTCCTCACCCAGGGCGAGCGCGGAATCAACGGCATCGCCGTCGATCCCGACTTCGCCACCAACGGCTACCTCTACGTGGCCTACACGACGAGGACCGCCCGCGACCGGTTGACGCGGCTGACGGTGGTCGGCGACAGGGTCAAGTTCGGGTCACCGAAGGTGCTGCTGGAGACCACGGACAGGTCGGAGCTCTTCCACCACGGTGGAGCACTCGGGTTCGGGCCCGACGGCAAGCTCTACTGGGGAGTGGGCGACAACAAGAACGGGGCGAATGCGCAGGATCTGTCGACCATTCACGGCAAGGTCATCCGGATCAACCCGGATGGCTCCGTCCCGACGGACAACCCGGACCTTGGCCCAGGTGCGCTGCCGGTGATCTACGCCTCCGGGTTTCGCAATCCGTTCCGGCTGACGTTTACGCCGACCGGCGAACTGCTGCTCACCGATGTCGGTGAGAACTCGTTCGAGGAACTCAATCTCGTAACGGCCGGAGGCAATTACGGCTGGCCCAACGCCGAGGGCAATTGCGCTCCTTGCGCGTCCATCGACCCGATCTACACCTATGCCCACAACGGCGGTGGCGCAGCGATCACCTCGGTGCTGTTCTACGACGGCGGCCTACTCGGCGCCGCGTATCAGGACAAGGTGTTCATCACCGACGAGGTACAGGGCTGGATGAAGGTACTGACATGCAGCGCCGACTTCTCGTCGTGCGGCGACGTCCAGGACTTCGATCCGGCGGCCGGCACGTCCGTCGTCCTGAGACAGGCCCCCGACGGCAGCATCTACCAGCTCACCTATGCGCCGGGCCAGCTCGTCCGCATCGCCGGGGCGAGTCCGGCCGCGGCACTCGTCTGACGCCGCCGGTCTAGCGGGGTTCCTCGAGCCATGGGACTCCTTGGGCGAATCGTTATGCTCAGAGGCGGGTTTCGGCGTTGACACTCGTCGCCGCGATCGACCAGATCACCGGCCGCGTCATACCGTTGTGATCTCGGTGGAGCTGTTCCCGCGCACTCCGACCCTCGTCCGGCGGTTCGCCCGTCGTTCAGCCCGACTGTCTGCTCTGGTGCTTGGCCTGCCTCAGGCTGACCCAGAACCTGGCGGCTTCGCGGATCGACTCCTCGACAGGCCTTGGCTGCCAACCCAGTTCGCGGTTGGCCTTGCCGCAGTCCAATGGCGCCTCGGCGCGCATCAGCCTCAACGACTCCAGCGACATCCGCTCGTCAGTGCCCTTGAGCCGCGCCTTCATGCTGCCGATCGCGGCCATCGCGTACGACACCGGCAGAGCCATGGACCTACCGGGCGCCGGCACCCCCGCGGCTTCGGCGGCGATGCGGACGACATCGGCGTTGCTGATCATCTTCTCCGAGATCAGGTAGCGCTCGCCGACGCGACCCTTCTCCGCGGCCAGGATCAAAGCCCTTGCGGCGTCGTCGATCCCGACGGCCTCCAACTCGATGCCGCTCATCACGAACGGCAGCTTGCCGAATGCTGCCCCGGCGATGATCGCCCCGTGCGGGGTGCGCCCCCAGTCGCCGGCACCGTACGTCGTCGACACGCACATCGCGACGGCGGGCAGCCCGCGGTCGCGGGCGTACTCCATGACGAGGTTCTCTGCCTGGACTCGGGACCGGACGTACGGTGTCACACCTCGTAGCCGTGTGGTCGGCGACAGTTCGCCCCCGTCGAAGACCACATCGTCCTCGGTGGCCGTGCGCCCACGCTTGCGCCCGACGGTGACGTAGCTGCTGGTGAAGACGAAGCATTTTAGGCTGGCGGCGATGCCCTTCTCGCTGGCGATCTCGAGCACATTCCGGGTGCCCTCCACGTTGGTGCGGAAGAGCGGCGCCGGGTCCCTCAACCAGCCACGGGCGTCGACGACGCAGTAGTAGACGACGTCGCAGCCCGTCATCGCCTCGCGAAGGACCCCGTCGTCCCAGATGTCGCCGACGAAGCGCGCCGCGTCGAGGTCGTCGATTCCGATCGTGTTGGCACCTGCCCGCACCATGACACGGACGTCCTGCCCGTCGGCCACCAGTTGCCTCGTGACGTGGGAGCCGAGGTAGCCGTTGGCACCGATCACGAGGGCGGTCACGTCATACCGCCGAACTTGGCCATCCATGCGGCCGCCTCGTCCGGCAGCGTGCCCAGTTCTTCGGCCTTCCCACACCACTTCACGGTCGCCGCGACGAAGCGCAGCGGGTTGTAGACGTCTTCCTGCCTGCGCCACTTCCCGTCGCCCGCGTAGGTGACGATCGAGATGTTCGTGGCGCTGATGATCGTGCCGTCACCGGGGTCGCGCATGGGGTTGTCCAGCTCGCACAGAACGCGGCCCGTCGCTTCGTCGTACACGGTCCACAGGGACGGAAACGACGTCATGTAGCTGCCGGGGAAGTTCTCCATCGTCTTCCAGATCCAGGGCCGCACCTGTTCGCGGCCGTGCATCGTCCCCGCCGCATGCTCGACGTAGGTGACGTCGTCGGTGTACTGGTCAACCCACGGATCCCAGTCCCTGGTCGCGGCCGCGCGACCGACCGTGGCCTCGAACCCGGCGAACGCGTCGACGAGCTCGTCCCGGCTGAAAGTGCTACCCGTCACACCCAGAACTAGAACACGTTCTACCTCAGTTGTCGAGCCTGGTCGTATCGTCCACGAGGTGGACATCGCGCGTGCACTGGTGCTCGGCGTCACCGCGACAATCGCGTGTGCCTGCATCGCGTGTGCGCCCAGTGCCTCCGCAGCCGACTTCACCGGTCCCGTCGACATCGGCGGGGGGCGAAGCCTGTTCCTGGACTGCCAGGGGGAGGGTGCGCCGACGGTGTTCGTCATCCCCGGCAAGGGCAGCTATGCCGAGGCGTGGAATGCCTCCGTCTCGCCGGCTGACCCGATCCGCTCATCGCCCTATGACCTGATCGAGGAGGCGAAGATCGAGCTGGGTCCCGAATCCGCGCAGCCCATGGTGGCGGGGGCGACGCGGATGTGCGTCTACGACCGGCCCGACACCAGGCCCGACGGTGAGGACCAGTCGACGCCCGTACCGCAGCCGCACACCGTCCAGTCCGACGTCGACGACGTGCTGAGTCTGATCAGCGCGGCCCGGCTTCCGACGCCGATGGTCTTCGTCGCCCACTCCTATGGCGGTCTGGTCCTCGATCTCCTCGCGCGGCAGCATCCCGAGCTGGTGAGCGGCCTGGTGTTCTCCGAGCCCACCTCGGAGTTCCTGCCGACCGTCGGTAGGGCCGACCAGAACGCAGCGTTCAACATCGACGCCCAGACCGGCCCCCCGGGTATGGAGTCGGTGCTGCCCGACGACGCGTTCGCGACAATCGCCGCCGCACCGCCGTTACCGCGAGTACCCGCGATCGTGCTGAGCGCCGAGAAGTTCGTGGCCCCGTCCGAGCTCAAGCCAGATAACTACACGCAGGCCCAGGTCCGTCAGGCAAACGACATGCTGGCCGCGGCCCTCGACACCACGAACGTCGTCGTCCCAGGCACCGGGCACAACCAGATGCTGTATGAACCTCGGGCCATTGCTGACGAGATCATGACGGTGGTCGACGAGGTCCGCGCCGGGAACTAACGCAACACCGCGTGAGGTTGTAGAAGTGCCAACCCTTAGGAGGACGCGTGGTGAGAACCTATGACAAGAACCCAGCGGCAGTGAACGCTCTCACTCCCGAGCAGTACAAAGTGACGCAGAAGAACGGCACCGAACGACCATTCACCGGCGAATACTGGGACAACCACGAACCGGGCATCTACGTCGACGTGGTCTCCGGTGAACCGCTCTTCGCCTCGACCGACAAGTTCGAGAGCGGTTCCGGCTGGCCCAGTTTCACCAAGCCCATCGACGCCGTAAACGTCTTGGAGAAGCGCGACTTCAGCCATCTGATGCTGCGCACCGAGGTCCGTTCGGCACGCGGCGACAGCCACCTCGGGCACGTCTTCAAGGACGGCCCGCGCGAGGCAGGGGGGTTGCGCTACTGCATCAACTCCGCTTCGCTGAGATTCATCCATCTCGACGACCTCGAGGCCGAGGGTTATGGCGAGTACCGGGCACTATTCACTTCACAGGCCGGTGGGCAGGAGCGCAGCGACCGGGGAAATACAGGAGGCACAGGCATGACGACCAAGACCGCGATCCTCGCAGGCGGCTGTTTCTGGGGCATGCAGGATCTGATCCGCAAGCAGCCCGGTGTGGTGTCGACTCGCGTCGGCTACACCGGCGGCAAGAACGCCAATCCCAACTACCGCAACCATCCCGGTCACGCCGAGGCCATCGAGATCACCTACGACCCGGCACAGACCGACTACCGCGCTCTGCTGGAGTTCTTCTTCCAGATCCACGATCCGACGACGAAGGACCGCCAGGGCAACGACGTCGGCAGCAGCTACCGCTCGGCGATCTTCTATGCCGATGACGACCAGAAGGCGGTCGCGCTCGACACCATCGCCGACGTCGAGGCGTCGGGATTGTGGCCAGGCAAGGTCGTCACCGAGGTCACCCCGGAGGTCGACTTCTGGCAGGCCGAGCCCGAGCACCAGGATTACCTGGAGAGGTATCCGAACGGGTACACCTGCCACTTTCCGCGCGCGGGCTGGAAGCTGCCGAAGCGCGAAACGGCCTCGTAGTAGAGGTTCTACGGCCCAAAGGTCGGCGTCGCTCTGGCGGCGCCGACTCTCCGCCCGTGTGACACATGATTGGTAGCGGCGGCTCGCCGACGCCAATCAGGCGAGCGGTTGCGCCATTCGGCGCAGGACGACCCGCCCGCCGGACTTCGGCGTGTAGGCCACCCCGCGCGAATGGACCTTCTCGTCGGGCGCCGTAGTGCTCTCGATCGTGAAGTGCCGCAACACCGTTCGTAACACGATGTCCATCTCTACGTTGGCGAACGCCGCGCCCACGCAGCGTCGCGTGCCGCCACCGAACGGAATGAACGCGAAGGTCGACGGCCGCTTGCCCATGAACCGCTGAGGATCGAAGCGTTCGGGCGCCTCGAATTCCTCGGCGAGACCATGGAGGTGGCCGATGTCGACGAGCATCGAGTAGCCCCGCGGAATCACCCACTCACCCAGTTCGAACGTCGGTGAATACACGTGGCGTCCGGCGCGGTCGATGACGGTGCGTACCCGCTGCGTCTCGAGGAGTGTCGCCTGGCGGTACTCGTTGCCGTCGGTCTGCGCTTCGTCGACCAGCTGTTGGAGCACCGCCGGATGCCGGCTTACCCGCTCCAGCGCCCAGGCGAGCGTCGCGGCCGTGGTCTCGTGACCTGCGGCCAGCAGCGTCAACAGTTCATCGGCGATGTCACGCCGCGACATCGCCGAACCGTCTCCGTGAGTGCTTCGCAGCAGCATCGTGAGGACGTCCTCGCGGGTCTCGAAGTTCGGGTCGGCCTTGACCGTGTCGATCAGCTGATCGATGACCGCGTCATATCGACGCCGGTAGGCGGCAAGCCTGCCCCAGGGCGTCACGCGCCCGTAGGTCCGCGACGGAGCGGGTAGCAAGGCGAGCTTGGACCCCAGCGTCACCCACGGCGGAATGATGCGGCGCAACTCATCGAGTTGCTCACCGTCGGCACCGAATACCGCGCGCAGGATGGCGTTCAGCGTGATCCGCATCATCGGCTCGAGCGACTCGAACTCTCGACCCTCGGGCCACGATGCCGCTTCCCGCAGAGTCTCCTCTTCGAAGATCACCTCGTAATTCTTGATGCTCTTCCCATGGAAGGGTGGCGTGAGCAGCTTGCGCCGTCGCTTGTGCTCTGCACCGTCGAGAGCGAAGACGGAACCGGAACCGAGAATCCGACTGAGGTTCGGCTGGATGTTTCCGACGTCGTCGGTGTTTGCGGTGAAGAGTTGCTTGGCGATCTGCGGATCGGCGATCGTCACCACGTTCCCGAATACCGGCACCCTGTGGGTGAAGACGTCGCCGTGGCGGCGCGTCATGTACTCGGTCGTTCTGCGAGGCGACAGTAGGAACGCGGCCGCCTGGACGAAGTTGGGCAGCCGTGAACTCGGCGGCAGGTTGACCGCTCGCGGAACGTTGGCCGGGGGGACGGTGACGTCTACTGCGATGGTCGCTTCACTCACCGAGCACTCCAAACTGTCGTGGTACTGCGCCGTACCGGTCTGTGATGTAGTACGGTACCGCGTAGTACCGGATGTGCGCAAGGGTGGAGGGTGAGGTCCAATTGAGTACCGCGGCAACTGCAGTGGGCGCCGCGCCTCAGGATCCCGCGCCTCAGGACGGTGCGCCTCAGGACCCTGCGACGAGTGCCTTCCGCCGTCGACTCCTCGACGGACTGGCCGATTCGATCGCCGAACGCGGCTACCGCGCCACCACGGTCGCCGACGTCGTCCGAAGCGCCAAGACCTCCAAACGGACTTTCTACGACGAGTTCGCCAGCAAGGAGAAGTGCTTCGTCGAACTGCTGGCCGCCAACAACGAGAATCTGGTTGCGCACATTACGGCCTCGGTAGACGGAGAGGCGGTACCCGACGAACAGGTCCGTGCCGCCGTCGAGGCGTACGTGGAACACATCGAATCGCGGCCGGCCATCACTCTGAGCTGGATTCGCGAGGCGCCGGCGCTGGGAGATCTGGCCCGACCGCTGAATCGCCTTGCGATGCAACATCTCACCGACATGCTCGTCGGCCTCAGCGTCAGCCCCGGGTTCCAACGGGCGGGCCTGCAGCCGATCTCTCGGCAGCTCGCGCTCATTCTGCTGGGCGGCCTGCGAGAGCTGACCGCGCTGCTCGTCGAGGACGACCAAGACGTGCGTGGTGTCGTCGAACCCGCCGTCACCGCCGCGCGCGCCATCCTCGGCCTGTCACCTAGTTCAAGATGAGGCGTGCCGACTTCTCCAGCCGCCGCGCGATCTCCTGATAGGTCACGTATCCCATACCAGCGCGGACCAGCGCGCCGGAGTACAACATCTCCAGCGAGTCGATGACGTCCTCGTCGGTGTCCGGCCCCAGCGCCACAGTCAAGCGCTCCCGGATGTCCAGTCCGATCCGCTGCCGTAACACCTCGACGTCGGGATCCTTGCCGAGCAGAGCGCTCGTCACCGCTCCTGCGAAGTCTCGCTCGTCGGCGACGAGTAGCGAGATGTGTTGCAGTACGTCGATGACGCGGGTGGCACGATCGTCGGAGTCATGTGGTGCCGGTGGCGCGGCCGCGAGCCTCCGCCAGAAGACCTCGGCAATGAGGTGTTCCTTCGACGAGAAGTAGGTATATGCGGTGGCCGCGCCGACACCCGCCTCCGCTGCGACGCGCCGCACGGTCAGGCCTGCGAATCCCTCACGATTGAGAAGGTCGACCGCAGCTAGACCGAGGCGCTCCACGGTCTCGGCCTGCTTGGCGGTCAGACGGCGCCGAGTCGACTCCAAGGCCGGATCGGACACGTGTCTGGACGCTACTACAAGTGCCATCCACCGGCAACGGTAAGTTGGCCGTCATGAGCTCTACCGAGACTGCCCTGCCACCGCCCGCTGCGCGACTCTTCGCCCTCGCCGAGCAGGTCATCGGGTTCATGCCTGCCGACGAGGGGCGCGCCCTGTACGACGCGGCGATCACCTACCTGCGGGACGGCGTCGGTGTCGAGATCGGCACCTACTGCGGCAAGTCCACGGTCATGCTCGGGGCCGCAGCGCAACAGACGGGCGGGGTGCTCTACACGATCGACCATCACCACGGTTCCGAGGAACACCAACCGGGTTGGGAGTACCACGACACCTCGATGGTCGACGACGTCACCGGACTCTTCGACACCCTGCCGACGTTGCGCCACACTCTCGACGCAGCCGGCTTGGACGACAACGTCGTCGCCGTCGTCGGCAGCTCCTCATTGGTGGCACGTTCGTGGCGAAGTCCGTTGCAGCTCTTGTTCATTGATGGCGGCCACACCGATGCCGCAGCACAGCAGGACTTCGACGGCTGGGCGCGGTGGGTGGCGCCAGGCGGCGCATTCGTGATCCACGACGTGTTCCCCGACCCCAATGACGGCGGGCAGGCTCCGTACCGGATGTACCGCCGCGCGCTGGACACCGGTGCATTCCGGGAGGTTTCGGCGATGGGCTCGATGCGCATCCTCGAGCGGCTGTCGGGAACGCCGGGCGAGGATCTGGACTGAGTCCGACCCGTCAGATTTCCGCGGCGGCCCGTTCGACGTCGAGGAGCTGCTCACCGCGGCGTTCCTCGTCGTAAGCCCTGCGGCCCCCGCGAAGTCCGAACAACCGCTTCGAGACGAGCAGGTAGAGCACCGCGGCCACGTTGATCCCGAACGTCACCACGCGGGTCAACGTGACGCCCCTGCTCAGGTCGTATACCTCCAGCGGCAGAAACACCGAGGTGGCGACAACCGCGAAGTATTCGCCCCACCGGGTCAGCAACCACAGTCCGACCCCTTCGACGAGTTCCAGCAGCGCATAGGCAACCAACGCCAGCGTCAGAAGCACGAGGGTGGACGGCTTGGCCGCCAACGCCCTCTCGAACTCGTGGATCAAGGTCATTTGATCCACCTTGATCCCGGAGCTGCGCAACAGCGGCAGATCGCGGTCGAATGTCGACTGGATGGATCCCTGCGCGCCGTGGAACTTCCAGACCGCCAAGGCCACCAGGGCGATCAGTACCGCACGGATCCAACGCTCCACTGCGAGCGCACGCAGGATGATCGCCTGGCGCAGCGCCTTGCCCCGCATGACGAGCGGCGCATCCTCCGCAGGACCGTGGCCGCGCGGCGGCCCCGCGGTGAAGTCGCCGCACCGCAGGCAGCGCCACACCTCGCCGAGCCCGGTGGTACCGCTGAGCCGCTGCGCGAGTGCTTCGTCATCGGGGGCGTAGGTGATGTGCCCGCGGCGTGCACACGTCCACAACTCCCACCGGTTGTGATCCTTGGATCCGGGCATGGTCGTCGGCTCCTCACTTCGTTCACGACGCTACCGAGGTCAGGCTGTACACATGCTGTCAGCAAATCCGTGCGTCGCGAAGTAACGGGCGTGCATAATTTGCTCACCGACACTGGGGGCGAACGTGGCTGGAGCATTCAGACGGTGGTGGCTGCAGCCCAGTCACTACGACTGGCTCAGCGGCTACCTCGACGCGCGCGGGATGAGCCGGCCCACCCGCGCCATGATGGCATCCATCGCGGGGTCCCTCGCACTGTGTCTGGTAGTGCTTCTGATCAGCGAGGACGGTCCGCGAACCGCCCTCCCCGTGGCCATGACCTGCACGGCGTTCGTCGGCGGGGTGGCTGGCGCCATTCTGTGGACGCTACGCTGGCCGACGCCGCGCCAGTCCGCGGTCTTCGCGTTGGTCACCAACGGCTCGATCGCGCTGGCCTGTCTGGCGTATCCGGATCCGATGGCCTCGCTGGTTGGCTGTATCGCCTTCGCGACCTCGGGTGGCTACATCGCCTTCTTCCACACCTCGAAGTTCGTGGTGTACAACTTCGCCGTCGCGGCAGGCGTGGCCGTCTACGCTGCCGTGAGGATGGCGGAGCAGGGACACGTCGGGCTGGCCGGGGTCGACCTGTTCCTAGTCCTGCAGGTCAACATCGCATTGCCACTGGCCATTCAGGTGGTGATTCGCGCGCTGGGCAACGACCTCGTGCACGCCCACCTGGATCCGCTGACCAATCTCTGCAATCGGAGGGCGTTTCAGCTCGAGGTGCTCGGTCTGCTCATCGCCCGGCCCTCCCCCGACATGTTTCTCCTGGTGGCCGTCATCGACCTCGACGACTTCAAGGCGATCAACGACCGTCACGGTCACCTGGCCGGCGATCGTGCGTTGGTCGACGTGGCGAACGCGCTGCGCGCAAGCACGCACGACACCGCGGTCATCGCGCGCAGCGGCGGGGAGGAGTTCATCGTCGCCGACACGTCTCGGGCCGGCGACGCCGCTCCGCTGGCCCAGCGAATCTGTGAGGCGGTCGCGGAACTGCCGATCTCAGTCACTGCCAGCGTCGGCACGGCCTGCGCTCCGCTCGACGGTGTCCCCGCCCGCCAGCACAAGCCGCTGGTCGAGTATCTGATCGGTGCCGCGGACCATGCGATGTACCACGCAAAGCGCAGCGGCGGCAACAGATTTCACCACCATGACCGCTCCTACTGATCGGCTGGGCTAGTCAGCGGCCGGTTGTCGCGCAGGCGCAGTCGAACTCGCCCTCGAGACCGCGCGGAAGCTCCTCGCCGCGGAAGATGCCACTGGCTGCGGTCGTTGAGGACAGGGCGTCCGCAGCAAGTATCATCGCCGCGCCCGTCCACGTCGTACGCTCCACGGGCCACCGCTTGCCATCGGAGAAGACCAGGCCCGTCCAGTAGGAGCCGTCCTGCTCGCGGAGATGATGCATGGCGGCGAATTGCTCTCGCGCCCTCTCGGATTCACCGATCGCGTCCAGAGCCATCACCAGCTCACACGTCTCCGCACCCGTTACCCACGGCCGATGATCCACGCAGCGAATTCCGAGACCGGGTACGACGAAGCGATCCCACCGCTCGTCGATTCTTGCCTGGGCCGCAGGTCCGCGAAGAGCGCCGCCGAGCACCGGGTAGTACCACTCCATCGCGTGGTCGTCCTTGAGGTTGAACGACTCTGGATGCTCGGCGATCGCGTGGCCGAGGCTGCCGACTGCCACCTCCCACTCCGGCTGCGATTCACCCATGTAATTCGCCAACGCCAGTGCGCAGCGAATGCTGTGGTAGATGCTGGCGCATCCGGTCAACAGCGCTTCGGGCAGTATCTCCTGTTCACTTCTGGCCCAGGCGATTTCACCGCCGTCCAGTTGCAACGTCAACACGAAGTCAATGGCCCTGCTGACGACGGGCCACATGCTCTCGGCGAAGCCGCGATCACCGGTGATCAACACGTGGTGCCATACCCCGGTGGCCACGTAGGCGCAGAAGTTGCTGTCGCTGTTGCCGTCCTCGAGGACGCCATTGCGCATCTGGATCGGCATCGAGCCGTCCGCGCGTTGTACGTTCCGACACCAGTCGAAGGCCGCCCGAGCCTGTTCCCACAGTCCGCCGACGGTCAACGCCATGGCGTTCTCGACGTGGTCCCACGGGTCGGTGTGCCCACCGGGAAACCATGGCAACGCGCCCGACGACTCCTGCGTCGCGGCGATGGACACGGCCGTCTGACGGCACTCCTTCGGCGTCAGAACACCTGGTACGCCGGGGATGTCGTGACGCCGCATCGATCAGACCGCCGGACTCTTGGGGTCGGCTGACTTTTCGAAGTACAAGGCGACGCTCTTGCCGATCAGCGGATTGAGCAGCGACTCCGCGTTGCGGGTCAGCCAGGGGCGGGCCATCATGTCCCAGACCAGCATCCTGTGATAGGCCGTCACGATCGGGTTGTCCGGCTTGTCCACGCCCACGGCACATTTCAGCCACCAGAAGGGCGAGTGCAGGGCGTGGGCGTGATGACGGTGATCGAACCGCATCCCCCGACCGGCAACCTTCTCCAGGAGCTCGTCGGCGCGGTAGATGCGGATGTGGCCGCCCTCGTTGGCGTGGTACTCGTCGGACAGCATCCAGCAGACCTTTTCGGGCAGCCAGCGTGGCACCGTAACCGCCATCCGGCCACCCGGCTTCAGAACCCGGATCAGCTCGTCGATCGCGCGCTCGTCCTCCGGAACGTGTTCCAGGATCTCCGAGGCGACGACGAAGTCGAAGGTGCCGTCGTCGTACGGCAGATCGAGCGCGTCGCCCTTCACGGCCTCGGCCTTCGCCGAAGCGGGCGCCTCGCCTTGGGCCTGCATGGCCTGAAGGATGGCGTCGACGTTGTCGAGCTCGGCGACGTCCTGGTCGAATGCGACGACGTCGGCTCCCCGCCGGAACGCCTCGAACGAGTGCCTCCCCGCTCCGCAACCCACGTCGATGAGGCTGCTGCCCACACCGACTCCAAGCTTGTCGAAGTCGACCGTCAGCATGCATTCACCCGTTTCATCGCGCGTTCGTATACCGAAACCGTCTGCGCAGCAACGGATTCCCAACTGAAGACGTCGACGGCACGCTTGCGCCCATTGGCGCCGAGCCTGCGCAGCTCAAGAGGGGAGTCGAGCAACTCGCCAAGCACCCTGGTCAGATCGTCGACGTCGCCAGGACGGACCAGACGCGCACAGACGTCGTCGTCGCCGACCACTTCGGGCAGGGCCCCGGCCCGACTGGCCACGATCGGCGTACCGCTGGCCATGGCCTCGACGGCCGGCAGCGAGAAGCCTTCGTACAGCGACGGAATGCAGGCCACCTCGGCCGAGGCCAACAGATCGGCCAACTCGTCGTCGCTCAGGCCGCTGGAGCTGTGCACGATGTCGGAGATGCCGAGTTCGGCGATCAGCTTCTCGGTCGGACCGTTGGGCTCCAACTTCGAGACCAGCTGAACGTCGAGGTCACGCTCGATGCGCAACCGGGCGACCGCGTGCAGCAGGTGACTGACGCCCTTGAGCGGAACGTCCGCACTGGCGATCGCAATGATCCTGTTGCGCACCCGATCCTCGCTCGGCCGGAACAACTCCGTGTTCACACCGAGGGGCACCACGTGGAGCTGATCGGGCTCGACGCAGAAGTCCTCGGCAATGTCGGCCGCCGAGGACGACGACACGGTCAGCAGCTCCGGAATCTGGCGTGCGACCCGCTTCTGCATCTCAGCGAAGCCATACCACCTGCGCACCAACGGCTTTCGCCACCACTTTGCAGCCGCCACGTCGAGCACGCGGTCGCGCGTGATCGGATGGTGCACCGTCGCCACGACGGGCAGTCCGAGGTCGGCGATCGCCAGCAGACCGTCGCCCAGGCTCTGGTTGTCGTGTACGACGTCGAACTCGTGACGGCGTTCGGACAGGATGCGCGCGACGCGCAGGCAGAAGGTCTTGGGCTCGGGAAAGGCTGCCGTCCACGTGGACAGCAATTCGAGCATGTCGATGCGGTCGTGAATCTCGCTGGGTCGCGGGACACGGAACGGATCGGGCTCGCGGTAGAGGTCCAGGCTCGGCACCTTGGTCAGACGCACCCGCGGGTCGAGACCCTCGGGATAGGGCTGACCGGAAAAGACCTCGACGTCGTGGCCAAGATCTACCAGGCCGCGACTCAGATGGCGGACGTAGACGCCCTGCCCACCACAATGCGTCTTGCTTCGGTACGAGAGCAGGGCAATCCGCATGGCTATTTCACCGCGGCCAGAGTCGGAATCTGCGCTCTGGACATGTGTCCAGACTATAGTTTGACGAGCTAGCCGCCGCAACGCGGCGGGTCCCCTGACTACCGCGAACGCGCCCGCAGCAGGCGTTGAACCACCCGGCTATCCCGGTGGGAAGCCGCCCGTGGCCACCGGTCCCCAACGCCCGGGTATGACCCTGATCAGGCATTTTCCTTGATCGACCATCGCCTGTCGGTATTCGTCCCAGTCGGAGTGCTCACCGGCGATCGCCCGGAAGTAGTCCACCAGAGGTTCCACCGCATCGGGTAGATCGATCACCTCTGCGGCGCCGTCCACCTGCACGTACGGACCGTTGAATTCGTCCGACAGGACCATCACGCTGGCGCGCGCATCGCGGCGGATGTTCGCCGACTTGGCCCGTTGCGGATAGCTCGCGATGACGATCCTGCCCGCCTCGTCCACCCCACCGGTTACCGGCGAACTCTGCAGCGACCCGTCGGAGCGGAACGTCGTCAGCACCATCTGGTGGCGGGGTCGGACGAAGTCGAGCAAGGCCGTGAGGTCGACAGTGTCGGCGGTAGCGAGCTTGCGGGCCATCGCTCCAGCCTACGGGCGGCCGTTGGCCTTGCGCTTCAGCGTCCAGGACGGAATCCAATGGGTGACGGACTTGCGGTTGGCACCGTAGACGATCTCGTAGGTCACCAGCCCCCACCAGAACCCCTGCTCACAGAGTCCCCAGCAGCTGAGCCGCCCCTCGACGATCGCGTGCATCTGCAGGCCCGCCGGGTTGTAGCCGCCCGCGCGGTGGGGCTCACGCGGGAACACCGCCGCAAGATCGATCAGGACGGGCACCGGCGGATCGACGCGGCGGAAGGCCTGCTGCACCGGCTGGCCGTGATAGCCGATCGACTGAAGCTCTCCCACCGTTCGATCATATGTTCGAAAGGCACTCCTGCGGGCTCTACCGCGGAAGCACGAACGCGAACGCCCGGGGGAACCCTAGCGGGGTGAGTCCAGCACCCCGGATGTCCGCCGGGGACACCGGCAGCACCGCTCCCGACGATGGTTCGTAGCACTGCAGTGTGTCGCCGTCGACCGCGACGATCAGCACCCAGTGCCGCGGGATCGCGTTCCCGATGAGCATGGCTACCGGCCGGTGCGACGTCACCGCCCGCGTCACGTCCACTAGCGAGTCTCCGCGGCGACACAGGCGCCAGCGGTACCTGGTCCCATGCGCGCTGATGGCCTTGGCCATCCCCCACGGCGTGGTGCCGAGTGCGCGCGGCCAGATCCGATTGGCCGCCGCGTGGACCCTGCCCTGTTCACCGCCGAACCAGGTGGCGTCGGTGACGGCGGCACCGTAGCCGGGGTTCAAGAGCGCACCGGCAACGACGGCGACGGCAGGGCCGCAGGACACGCCGTCACGCTGCTGCAGGCGCAGGCCCGCGATCTTCACCCTTCTCAGGCTAGGCCGCAGTGCGATGTGTAGAGCCACACCGCGCTCAGTGGCTGTTGCTAAATGCCGGTTGCAGGGTGTGGCGATTCCTGGGTGGTGGTCTGTGTCTGGAGCGGCGGGCTATCCGGTGGCGTGGTGAAGGCGGGTGATGTTGAGCGCTGCGGCGGCGAGGTGGAGTTCGGCGGTGACGGCGGTGACTCCGCGTCGGGCGAAGCGGCGCAAGCCGATTCGGTCCTTGAGTTGTCCGATGACGGGTTCCACGGTGGCCGAGCGGCGTTTGTATCGCTGCATCTGATCGGGGTTTCGTAGGGTGTGACGCATCGCCTCGGTGGGGGACG
>NZ_RCZG01000016.1 GCF_006439015.1 Mycolicibacterium hodleri
CCGTGCAGCAGAAGCAATGTCGGGTTACTCGGATCGCCGGCCTCGCGGTAGAACACCTCGAGTCCCTCGATCGTCGCCGTCTGATACCGCGTGGCAAAAGCACTCATGGGCATCCCCTGTTCGGGTAGCTGCCGTCGCTGCTCAAGCGGCCGGCAGGGTGGTGGGTGGTGTGTGGTGTAAGCGATGCAAGAGACGAGTGTCCTGTGTTCTGCTGGTGGTGCGTGCCGTCGTGAACGACGCTACGAGAGCCTTCCGTCCATGTCTAGAACGACTTGCGTCAATTCGTGACGGATCGGAGCGCCGCCACGTCGGCCTCGTCGGTGCGTCGTGAAGCAGCGGCATCGGGGGCGGCCTAGTGGTCAACGGCGCGTGGCACACAGCGTTGATGACTGCGGAGCCATCAGACCCTTCAGTCCGCAGACACCCGCATCAGCACCGATATCACCGAACGTCTTGGGTGGCCGGATGTTCGGCGTCGGCGTAGGCCTCGGTGGCCGTGGTGATCACCTGGACGACCGGCTTCCGCGTCGATGTCACCAAGGTCGCTGGCTAGGACTGGCTGGCCGAGGTTCGTCTGCGGGACTCCACATACGTTTCCTCGTGAATTCACTGCCGTCGTCGCCCACCGCGGCTCATGAGGCACCAGGCCTGCCCTCAGGGCGCCCCCGTTGCGCTATCGATCGTGACCAAACCACGGCACGCGAACTCGGCCGCGCCGACCGCGCCGTCGTCTCGTCCCAGTTGACAGGTTCCGATGACCAGACCGCGTGTCGCGGCAGGACGGGCCCGCTCATACACGCACTGCCGGATCGCGCTGAGCACCAGATCTTCCGCACCGCGGATCCCGGTCGAGACGAACACCGCCGACGGGTTCAACATCGACACCAGTCCCGCAAGGGCGTAGCCCACGTGCCTGCCGGCCGAACGCAGTATCGCCGTCGTGGTCGGGTCCTCGAGTTGCGCTGCCTCGCCGAGGTTTTCGAGTGTCAACGCCGGCTGGTCCTGCATCATCGCGGTCAGCACCGGGCTTTCGCCGCCGTGGGCGGCGGACTCGGCTCCGCGAATGAGTGCGGGTGCCGATACCACTGCCTCCAGGCACCCCTTGTTGCCGCACGCGCACGGCGTCTCATCGGACGGGTCGATGCAAACGTGGCCGATGTCGCCCGCGTAACCGTCGGCACCGCGCGCCAGGGAGCCATTGATTACCAGGCCGCATCCGACACCACTGCTCACCTTGACCACCGCATAGGTCGCGTGCGCCGATGCCGGGCCTCCGCGCGCGCCCTCGGCGATGGCCAACACGTTCACGTCGTTCTCGACATAGGTCGGCACGGCGAAGCGCTTCGTGAAGTATTCGCCGATCGACACACCGGTCCACTGCGGCATGGTGGGTGGTGGCTCGCACACTTGGCCGAGGCCGTCGACGTCCGCGGCGATGGAGACACCGATCGCCCGAAGTACCTTGCCGCCCTTCTTGATCTCGGATTTGAGCGCGTCACCGATCGCCCGCATCGTCGCCGCCGGGTCCGTCGGATAGATGCCATCGACAGTGCGGCGCATCAGCACGGTCCCGTCGAGCTGCATGAGCACCAGCGCGACGCCGCTGACGTCGATGTCCGCGCCCGCGATGACGCCGAAACGCGAATCTCCGAGGACCACCCAGGATCCGCGGCGCCCTCCGGTGGAGATCGGGGCAGGTGTCTCGCGGGCCATTCCCTTGGCCAACAGGTGGCCCACCTCCGGTGAGAGTCGAGAACGACTGACGTCCAACGCCTTCGCGACGTCAGCGCGCGGTAGTGGTCCGCGGGTCAGCAGGGTGGCGACCACCTGACGTTGCAACGAGGACAGGTGGACAGGCGATGCGGATGGCGGAGTCACCTGATTCGTCACGCATCGACGCAAGTTGTTCTAGACATGGACGGAAGGTTCTCATAGCGTCGTCAACGACAGCAAGCGCCACGAGGAGAACGATGAGACTCGGCTTCTACACCGACTACACCCCCGACATCGCGCAGTTCGCCCAGGCAACGGGGTTCACCTCGGTGGAATTGTCGGCCTGGCCGCAATCCTCACTCAACGCCGACGAGGTCACCGACGCCCAGATCAAGGACATACGCGCCGACCTCGAAGCCCGCGACATCGAGATATCCGCCCTGGGCTACTACCCAAATTTTCAGGCCGTCGACGACCAGGAGGCCGCGGAGTACAAACGGTACTTCCGCAAGGTGCTGGCGCTTGCCGACCGCATGGACGTCCCCACCGTGTGCACCTTCGCCGGACAGACACCAGGCAGATCGGTCGAGGATTGCCTCGAACCGTTCGCCGGGGCCTTCACCGACTTCTGCCACGAGGCCGAGGATCTCGGCATCCGCATCGGCATCGAGAACTGTCCGATGCTCAACCACAAGACCCGCACCGGCGAGAACATGGCGTACAGCCCCGAGATCTGGGCCGCGATGTTCGAGGCCGTCCCGTCGCGCGCGCTCGGTCTCGAAATCGATCCCTCGCACCTGGTCTTCCTCGGCATCGACTACGTCCGCGCGATCCAGGACTTCGGCGATCGCATCGTGCACTTCCACGCCAAGGACATCGACATCGACGAGCGCAAGCGCGGCGTCCTCGGCTTCTACGGCCAGGCCTTCGGCGAACTGCGTGGTTTCGGCAACGGCTGGTGGCGTTTCCGCGCACCCGGCTGGGGCGTCGTCGACTGGCGGGCGGTCATCACCGCACTGACCGACGCCGGCTACGAGGGCAACGTGGACATCGAGCACGAGGACGAGGTGTTCGCTGCGGCGGCGATGTCGAAGATCGACGGCGAAGCCGACATCGTCGAGATGCTCGGCAAGGAACCCAACGCCCTCGTCCTGGGATATCGCTTCCTGGCGCCGCTCATGCCGCTAGCACCTACACAACTGCTTCCGCACTGAAACGACGATGGCGTCCACACCGCATTCCCTTCTCCTAGTGAGGTCGACCCGTGACAGCTTCCCGAGGACTCCTCGCCGCCGCGGTGTGTGCCGTGCTGGCGGTCGGCAACCTGGCCGGCTGTGGCAGCAGCACGGGTACCCAGGCGACCGGCTCCACCGCGTCACAGTCGCTGCAGAAGCCGGCGACCAAGCCGGACCGCCTGGTCATCCGCATCTGGTCCGGCGACGAGCAGAAGGTGTACGCGGAGACCGCGGGCAAGGCCTTCACCGACGCCACCGGCATCCCGATCGTCTGGGACACCACCGACGAAGCGGTCAGCTACGCCAAGCTCAACCAGGAGATCGGCTCGGGACAGCCCCCGAGCGTCGACGCGAGCTTCAACGCCCAGCAGCGCGCCTACACCGACGCCGCCCGGGGATGGACGATTCCGATCAGTCCGGAACTCGCGCCGAACATGGCCAAGGTCACCGCGGAGACGGCCCGCCCGGCCAACGCGAACGGTGACAACTGGGCATACGTCAACCCCTACACCCTGTCGGTCCCCTTCATCGTCCGCACCGACAAGGTCGACCCCGCCCAGATCGCCACGTGGAATGACCTGTTCACGCCGAACCTCAAGCAGAGCATCGCGATCGACTCCATCTACTCGAGCACGGCCTTCGGCTTCGCCCAGTCGCTCGGGGTGAACCCGGCGACCAACCCACCCGACGGAATGGCGCCGGTCTGGGACCGCATCTCGGGTCTCAAACCCAACCTCGCGCAACTCGGCTCCAACGCCGACGTCGTCACCGCGTTGACGAATGGCTCGGTCTC
Organism: Mycolicibacterium hodleri; assembly: GCF_006439015.1. Lineage (GTDB taxonomy): Bacteria > Actinomycetota > Actinomycetes > Mycobacteriales > Mycobacteriaceae > Mycobacterium > Mycobacterium hodleri_A. Next base: position 3,742 of record NZ_RCZG01000016.1, read on the forward strand.
GGTGGCCATCAGCAACACCGGATCGGGGATCTCGGCCCTCGCCGCGGGCGCCCCGATCAAGATGGTCGCACCCAAGGACGGGCTGTACGTCGTCGGCGACTCCTACTACATCCACAAGGGCATCCCCGCCGCCAACGCCTACTACGCCCAGGTCTTCGCCAACTACGTCCTGGACCCGGCCGTGCAGTCGGCGGTCGCGGCGAAGCTGGGATTCGTCCCCGTCAATCCCGCGGCCGACGTCCCCGCGTACATGAGCGCCGACCCGGCGGTGTTCCCCCGCTCCCCTGCCGACCTCAAGGCCGAGAACGCCATCGTCGCCCCGATCCCGCTGATGGCCAAGAACGACGAAGCCTGGCAGAAGGCGTTCGACAATGCCATCGGCCAATGAACCCTCGCCGGTCATGACCGCCGTGACGGAGCCCGCGGTCACCGCTCCTGCGGCGGCCATCCGGCTTCAGCACGTCGACAAGGCCCACGGCGACGTTAGAGTGCTGCAGGACGTGTCCCTCGACATCGCCGACGGCGAGTTCTTCACCCTGCTCGGACCGTCCGGATCGGGAAAGACCACCCTGCTGCGCATCATCGCCGGACTGCTCGAGGCCGATCGCGGCGAGCTGCTGATCGGCGGTGAGTCGATGCGAGGTCGGCCCGCCCATGCCCGCGATCTCGGCGTCGTGTTCCAGTCACTCGCCTTGTTTCCTCACCTCAGCGTCGGAGACAACGTCGCGTTTCCACTGCGGATGCGCCGGGTCGGACGCAAGGAGATCGCCACCCGGGTCCGCGACGCCTTGGCGCTGGTTCAGCTCCCCGACGTCCAGGCCCGCCGTGTCGGCGAGCTCAGCGGCGGACAGCTGCAGCGCGTCGCGCTGGCCCGGGCGTTGGTCTACCAGCCCCGCATCCTGCTCCTCGACGAACCGCTGTCGGCCCTGGACCGACGCCTGCGCGAAACCATGCAGCTCGAACTGACCCGCATCCACCGCGAGCTCGGGGTGACCATCGTCAACGTCACCCACGACCAACGCGAAGCTCTCATGGTCAGCGATCGCATCGCGGTGATGGAAGCCGGGCGCATCGTGCAATGCGCGCCAGGCCGGGACCTCTACGCCAAGCCCGCCAGCACGTTCGTCGCTGGATTCCTCGGTGACCCGCTGCTGCTGGAGGGACACGTCACCTCGGCGAACGGCTCACGCACGCTGACGAACTCGTCGGTGACCGTCACCGTGCCCGCGTCCGCGCCACTCGGCGATGCCGTCGCCGTGATGCGCCCGGAACGCCTGCGTTTGCTCGGCCCCGCCGATGCCAACCGCACCTACGACAACCAGCTCGATGGCACCGTCGGGTTCGCGGCGTTCGACGGCAACGGAATCTTCTACCAGGTGCGACTCGACTGCGGCGTGTCCGCCACCGTCCACGTCCCAGCCCGAGAAGAGGCCCGACTCCGCGACCTCGACGAGCGCGTGGTCGTCGCCTGGAACGCCACCGACGTCCCCATCGTCGCGAAGCACTGACCATGCACACCCGCTACGTGTCCCAGCAGTGGAAGGAACTGCCCTCCAACGGGTCTGCGCTCCGATGGCGCCTCGTCGACGCGCTCAGCCGAACTCAAGAAGTCATCGCGCGGATCACGCCCGAACGTCTTCGCCGACTGCTCCCTCTGGTCCCGGCCCTGCTGCTGGTCGGATCGCTCGTCGTCGGACTGCTCGCCCTCGCGATGCGGAGTCTGCACGACTACGACAGCTTCCTCGCCGTGCAGGGCGGGTGGTCACTGGCGCAGTACACCGCCGTGCTGACCGACCCCCAGTTCCACACCGTCGTGGCCCGAACCCTCCTGATGGCCGTGATCCTCCCGGTCGCCGCGGTCGCCATCGGCGTGCCCTTCGCCATGACGATGACCCGCTGCCCACGGCGGTGGATGCGTCTCGCCCTGCTCATCGGGCTCTTCGTCCCCCTGCTCACCGGTGACATCACCCGCACCTACGGACTGCTCGCGTTCCTCGGCCCGAACGGTCCGGTGGAGTGGGTCACCTCCCACGTCGGTCTCGGCGGCCTCCACATCCTCGGGTCCCCACGGGCCATCGGCATCGGTATCGTGCAGACCCTTCTTCCTGCGGCCGTGGTCGTTCTGCTGCCCGCTGTCCTGCGCATCGACCCCGAGTTGGGTTCGGCGGCAATGACTCTCGGCGCATCGCCGCGGATCGTGTTCTGGCGCATCACCCTCCCCCAGCTACGAACCGGGATCGTGGCCGCCTTGGCCACCACCTTCGCCCTGACCATGGCCGCGTTCGCCGACCCCGCCATCCTGGGCCGCGGTCTGCAGAGCTTCGTCTCGAACTTCCTCCAAGATCGCTACCTGGCAGTGGGCAACCCGCCGCAGGGGGCGGCGATCGGCATCATTCTGCTGGTGATCGTCAGCGTGGGCACCGCCCTGCTCCTCACCCTCGGGCGACCCCGCCGACGAGGTCGGAAGTGAAACGTGTCCGCCTCGCCGGCGTAGTCACCGTCTGCGCACTCATTCCACTGCTGGTGCCGACGATCCTGGTGTTGGTCGCGTCCTTCTCGGCCGGTGAGGTCCTCACGTTCCCGCCACGAGGCTTCACCACCCACTGGTACGGCGAGATGATTGCCAACGGCGCCGTATGGACGGCCCTGGGCAACAGCTTGTACGTCGCCGTGCTCAGTGTCGTGATCAACGTCTGCTGCGGCGTACCGGCGGCTTTGGCGCTTCCTCGTGTCGGGGCATACGGCAGAGCGCTCTTCACCGTTGTCCTCTCGCTGGGCCTTAGTTCCCCGACCATCGTGTCGGCGTTCGCCTACTTCGACGTCTACGGCCGAATCGGCATCACCAACAACCTCACGGCTGTCGCACTTGCGGTCGCCGTCACCTCCTTTCCCTTCATGCTCTGGACCGTTCTCGCGGCGATCGAGGACCTCGATCCGAACCTGTTGCCCGCCGCCGCCACCATGGGAGCCGACCCCGTCGAGCAGTTCCTCTTCATCCGCCTTCCCCTGCTGGCTCCCGGGATCATCACCGGCGCGCTCGTCGTGTTCGTCCTGAGCATCACCGACTTCGTCGTGAGTCAGGTGCTCACCACGGTGGACGATCAGACCCTGCCCGTCTACCTGTATTCCGGTCTGCGGGGGGCGATCTCGCCGTCGCTGGGCGCCGTGTCGGCATTGTTCATCGTCGTGGTTGCCGTGGCGTTCGCCGTCGTGCTGCGCCTTGGCAAGGTCGAACGATTCCTGTTCCGCGCATGAGTGATCACAGTGTGCGCGCCGCGATCGTCGGCACCGGGTTCATGGCTTCGGTACACGCAGAGGCATTGCGCCGCATCGGGGTACCGGTCCTCGGCGTCGTCGGCTCTTCGCCCGAGCGCGGGAGCGCCCAGACGTCGGCGCTGGGGCTGCCGTCTCCGTACCCGGCCTATCGCGATCTGCTGGCCGACGACCGCGTCGACGTCGTGCACGTGTGCTCGCCCAACCACCTGCACCACGAGCACGCCCTGGGGGCACTGCAGGCGGGCAAGCACGTCGTCTGCGAGAAGCCGCTGGCGATGACGTCAGAGGAGGCAGCCGATCTCTGCGACGTCGCGCACTCGTCGGGATTGGTGAACGCCGTCTGTTTCATCCAGCGGTTCTATCCCCAGTGCCAAGAAGCACGGCGTCGTGTCCGATCCGGCGAAACCGGCAACGTCAGATTCATCACCGGGACCTATCTTCAGGATTGGCTTTCGGAGGAGACGGACTGGAACTGGCGCCTCAACCCACGCCTTGGTGGAACGCTGCGCGCGGTGGGCGACATCGGATCGCACTGGCTCGACCTCGCAGGCTTCATCACCGGGAACCGGATCGAGTCAGTCATAGCGGACCTGGCCATCGCGATCCCCACCCGTCTGCGGCCCGTCGGCCCATCGGGGGCAGCGACGTTCTCGGCGGCCGTGGACGGCCCCGTCGAGCGGACCCCGATCGACACCGAGGACATCGCGGGCATCCTCATTCGGTTCGACGACGGATCGCGGGGCGTCCTGACCTTGTCCCAGGTGTCACCGGGTCGCAAGAACCATCTCTCCCTGGAGTTGAGTGGGTCCAAGGCGTCGTTGCGGTGGTGTGCCGAGGACCCCGAGAAACTATGGATCGGGCACCGCGACCAGCCCAACCAGATCCTGTTGCGTGGCGCAGTCCCTGGCACCCCCGCCGCCGGCAACTACCCCGCCGGACACGTGCAGGGATACCCCGATGCGTTCAAGGCGATGTACCGCGCCGTCTACCGAGCCGTCGCGGCCGGCGGACCCCCGCCCGCACCGGACTACCCGACGTTTCACGATGGTCTCGAGCAGGCCGTGATCGCCGACGCCATCGCCGCAAGTGCGCAGGACGCCACATGGACCACGATCGACCGAGCGAAAATGGCGCCGTCCTACGGTAAGAGCTTTGACACAGCCGCAGACCGTTCATGCACGGCGATGAACCAACCCGCCGCGGCAGCACCATCGAGATTGCGTCATGGCGAGCGGGGCCGACGATCATCGGCATCGCAGGACGGATCGTGATCCACCCAATGTTCGATCCACCAGGTGCACGGCATCACCCAACGAAAACAGCGGGCGGTTGCGCCCGACCCATCGACATTGTCGTCGACCTGTCATTCCCGAGGAGAAACCGATGCCCATGACCGTCCGACCGCCGGTCCCCCCGTTCACCCATGAGACCGCGGTACAGAAAGTGCGCCTGGCCGAAGACGGCTGGAACTCACGCAACCCTGCAGCGGTCGCGCAGGCCTACACCGAGGACAGTTGGTGGCGCAATAGGTCCACCTTCATCCAAGGCCGCGCCGACATCATCGCGTTTCTCACCGGCAAGTGGGAGCGCGAACTCGACTATCGACTGATCAAGGAACTGTGGGCGCACGACGGGCACCGGATCGCCGTGCGTTTCTGCTACGAGTATCACGACGCCGACGGTCGGTGGTTCCGTGCCTACGGCAATGAGAACTGGCACTTCGAGGACAGCGGCCTGATGCGCTGGCGGCACGCCAGCATCAACGACCTGCCGATCGAAGAATCCGACCGGAAGTTCCACTGGGACAACACCAGCGTTCGGCCGACCGATCATCCCGGACTCAGTGAGCTTGATCTGTAAACTCCTCAGCACACCGCGACCGAGAGCCGATCTCCGCCGTCGTGCCGCAAAGGCGCAGACCCAAAAGCCATCCCGAAACTCTGCTCGTCGCCGCCGCGTCGAGCGATCAGAGTACCCAGCCTCAGCCGACTTAGAACCACACCGTGGGCTGCGCGCCATCACTCAGACTCGCGCCTCGATTCCGAGCTCCACGCGTACTTCGTGGGCAGCCCGCGGCAACCCGCGATTACCGCGTGCGGGAGGGCTGTGACGGCCCACTGTCGCTGCGCGACTGAACGTCATGCGGGTCCTGTGTCCCTGCAGGTGAGATCGGCTGGACCAATCGTCAGCGGACTACCGTGGGGTGATCCGACGGACCCTGGCAACTTGGTCGCACCGATCATCCGGGCCGGGCAACTCGATCGCATCGAGGCAATGGTCAACCGCGCCGTCGCGGACGGGGGCCGCCTCCTGGTCGGCGACAAGCGAATTGACCGCAACGGTAAGGGTTTCTGGTTCGAGCCGACCGTATTGGTCGATGTCGACGAAAACTCCGAAATTGCGCAGACCGAGGTTTTCGGGCCCGTTCTGAGCGTGATCCGTTACGAGGGTGACGATGACGAGGCGGTACGTGTGGCGAACAATTCGCAGTACGGCCTGGCGGGATATGTCCAGTCCCGCAGCGAGGACCGAGCCTGGGCAGTCGCCAACCGGCTCAAAGCCGGAACAGTGAACATCAACAACTCCTTCTACCTCTCCCCTGACGCACCATTCGGTGGCTACGGCATCAGCGGCGACGGAGTCGAGCACGGAGTCGCCGGATTCCGTGAGTACCTGCGCATCAAGTCGATCTCCAGCCCCGCCCACACCTAGCAGATGACTGGCTTCAGATGAGTGACTATGACTACATTATTGTCGGTGCAGGATCGGCCGGCTGCGTGCTGGCCAACCGGTTGTCCGTAAATCCACACAACGCAGTGCTTCTGATCGAATCGGGCGGGCGAGGCCGCAATCCGCTCGTCAAGATTCCCAAGGGTTTTGGCAGATCTTGCCCAATCCAAACTCACCCGGCAGTTTCCGGTTCGCCCGATCGGTCCGAGTCGCAACGTCGAAAGCTGGTTCCGCGGAAAGATGCTTGGCGGATCGAGTTCGGTCAACGGCATGATCTACAACCGTGGCCATCGAGCCGATTACGACATGCTGGCTGATCGCGGCAATCCCAGCTGGGGGTGGGACGACATGCTTCCCGTCTTCCGGACCATTGAGAATCGGACCATTGAGAATCACGAACTTGGTGCTGGACCGACGCGAGGAACCGAAGGGCTGCTGAAAATCTCGGTCGACACCCAACTGCCACCGATCTGCGAAGATTTCATTCAAGCGGGTGGCAAGCTCGGCTGGTCGGCCACCGAGGACATCAACGGCAGCGACGACGAAAGGATCGGTCCAGCGGCGCGGACGATCAAGAACGGTCAACGCGTCAGTTCGGCGCGGGCGTTCCTGCACCCCGTGACGGACCGGTCGAACCTGACAGTCGCGGTCAAAACGACGGTGCACCGGATCCTGTTCCGAGGCGATAAGACCACCGGAGTCGAGGCTTCAACGCACCACGGGGAAATCCAGACCTTGACCGCGGGCAGGGAGGTCATTCTCTGCCTGGGCAGTATTGCCACCCCCAGGCTGCTTCAGCTATCCGGGATCGGCGATCGCTCGTTGCTGCGCAAACTGGGTATGGACGTGGTCGTGGACAGCCCCAATGTCGGTCGTCGCATGCTCGAGCACCGTTGCTTCGCCATCCAGTACCGACTGAACCAGAACATCGGATACAACACGTCGTTGAGCACGCCTCTTGCGCAGGCGGTATCCGGCGTGAAGTACCTGGCGACCATGACGGGTCGGCTGGCCAGCGGTGCGTATGACGTCGTCGGATTCTTCAAGACGTCCCCCGAGTTGGACTGCCCCGACGCGCAGATTCTGATGGCCCCGTTCTCAGCGGCGCCGTATGTGCCGGGCAAGGACCTCGGGCTCGAGCGCCAGCCCGGCATTCAGGCGATTGCGTTCATCTTACGGCCAGACAGCGAAGGATCGGTGTCCATCACCTCGGCTGACCCCGCAGCGCCACTGGACATCGACCCGAACTTCTTCGCGACCGAGCATGATCGGACGAAGGGGGCGAAGATCTTTCGCACCATGCGCCGCGTCTTCGGAGAATCACCGATCTCTGACTACCTTGTCGAGGAGACCAGGCCAGGCACCGAGGTCACTACCGACGACGCGATCGTCGACGCCGCACTCGATCAGGGGCACTGCGGTTACCACGCCGTCGGCACGGGCATGATGGGAACGTCAGACGACGACGTCGTCGATTCGGCCTTGAGGGTGCGTGGCGTGCAGAACCTTCGGATCATGGACTGTTCGGTGATGCCGACGATGATCTCGGGCAACCTCAATGGCCCGGTGATGGCGATGGCGTGGCGAGCCGCGGACCTCATCATGTCCGGCGGCTAGAGCACCTGTTCGAACCCGCTCACGGGAAGGCCGGCCCCGCCGCGAGGATGACATCGGCGACCAACAGGAGGCTGCCGCCAGCCTCGATGGTCTCATCGGCGACGCCGAGCAATTTTATGATTTCATCGGCCGCACTCTTGACCTCATCGATTGTGTCGAACCAATATTCGGCGATCCCATCGAACGCGAAACCCTGAGGCGCAGGCGCGACGAGCAGGTTCTGCACACATCGCCGCAAGCGGCCGCCACCTGCGCCACCGCCGGCCAGCAGATCGCGATGCCCCCCGACCCACGCTGCGACGAAATCCGAAGGCAGCACATCTGTTCGGCGCCGGACGAAGTGCAGAACGACGACGCCGGTCTCCGGTCCAGCCGCCACGACGTCGCTACTGGTATAAACGGTGAAATCCTTGACGGGCCGGCTGAACGTTCGCAACTCGTCGGCGTAGGTCGCATCGGTGTGGCCGACGACGGCTGCAAATGCAGGAACGGCGTACGGACCACGCAGCCCGAACAGTGCTACCCCGTCATGCTCGGCGGAAGCTCCCTCCAGGATGTCTCCAGCATGATTGACCAGGCAGTATCTCACGGCGGCAGTTTCCCGGCGCATGACGCGACCGCACAGCCCGGTCGTGACGCGGTTGTGCTCAAGCCAACGGTCCGCGAACTGACCGTGGGTCAGCCGGGGGTTGCGGTCGGCGAGATAGATCGCTTTAGCGTGTGCGTTCATGCCGAGTACCCCATGGCTACCCGACCCGATTGGTCGAGCCCTGATCGACGGGCATGACGATACCGGTGACGTACCGGGCTTCGTCGCTGGCCAGGAACAACACCGCGTTCGAGATGTCCTCCGGGTCAACCCACGGGTGCCCCATCGGTCCGATGGCCTGATAGATCTCGATGCAGTCGTCCAGAGTCGGATTCTCCAAGTCCGGCCGAAACACTTTGAACATCGGCTCATTGGCCGTCACCATCGGTGTGCCGACGACTCCGGGGCACACCGCGTTCACCCGAATGTTCTGGTTCGCCAACTCATTTGCCAGAGTTTGCGCCAAGCCGATGGCGCCGTGCTTGGAGGCGTTGTAGGCGGCCAGGTTTTGCACGCTGCGAAGGCCGGCGCCTGAAGCAGTGACGATGATGGAGCCACCGTTTCCGCTGGCCTGGATTGCCGGCACCGTCGCAGCGAGTGTATTGAATACGCCAGTCAGGTTGACGTCGATGATGTCCCGCCATTCCTGGGACGAGATCATCCACAGCGGTGCGCCGCCTTGAGCCACGCCCGCGTTGGCGACCACGATGTCGAGGCGGCCGAGTTGTTCGATTCCCGAGGACACCGCCTGCGAGACGGCGTCGCGATCACGGACGTCGGCGCGGGTGAGAATCGCTCTTTGGCCGGTCCTCTCGATCAGCGCAGCTGTCTCGTCGAGGTCATCGCTGTTCGCCATGGCGTAGGGGACGCTCTCGATGTCACAGAGTACGTCGATTCCGATGATGTCGGCGCCCTCTTCGGCCATGCGCACCGCGTGGGACCGTCCTTGCCCACGACCCACTCCAGTGATGAACGCGACCTTGCCCTTAACCCTGTCCATGACTTGTTTCTCCTTTGTGAGCATGCCCATCGATCCTGAACTTCGATGATCTCGCGCTGGTGGTCGGCGAGGCAGTCGTATCCGAACACCTCGCAAGGGCCGGTGCGTCAGGGGGTCATCGACTACCGCACAGCCAATGCCCCGTGCTCCTGCAGCCATCCGAAGTCCACGATGCGACCCGAGATCGACTCGGGTTGTCCCAGCAGCCACAGCACGGACCTTGCTGCCTCCTCGGGAGTGTGGACCTGGTCGGTTGGCCCGTCCATTCCCAGCTGCTTGGACATGAAGTGGTATGCCTCAGAGGACATTTCCCCCGCACGCAAGTTGGTGAACGCCACACCCCGACCACCGAACTCGTCGTGCATACCCGCAATCATCCGCTCCAGTGCGGCCTTCGAGACCCCGTATAGCAGCGGCTCTCCGTAACCGTCCGGCCGCCGCGCCCAGTCGCTGGCCGGAGCGGTGCGGTACTCAGCGCTCGCCGACCCGACGGCGATGATCCGTCCCATCCCGCGCTCGAGCATCCCTGGCAGGAACCCCTGGCACAGCACGACCGACGACGTCACCGTCACGTTCCAGCCGAGGTTCCACCGGCTCGCAGGAACCTCCAAGAAGGTTCCTGCCGGCGTGTAGGACGCGTTGCACACCAGTGCGTCGCAACGCCCGGCCCACGCCAACGTTTCCTCGACGACCCGTCTGGCGTCATCGATCGTGCTCAGGTCAGCCCGGATGGACAGCACGTCTACATCGAGTCCGCGAAGCTCGGCAGCGACCTCCTCCAGCGTGCCCGGAAGCACCTGATGCGGATCGGATTGAGTACTACGCCCGACCAAGACAACGCGAGCCCCCGCACCGCCAAGTTGTCGGGAGATGGCCCGCCCGAGGCCGCGAGTGGCGCCAGTCACCACCGCGACGCTGCCGCCCAACTCGAACGGCGTGCCGCTCACCTAAAACCGAGCTTTAGCGGCGCAGTGCGGTCCGCGAAGCGGAGCTGTTGCGCCTCCGTCGAGCACATGAATTCGTGCAATGCATCGGACCGAAGCTGCGGGCCGAGCGGGTGGCATGTTCCGTTCACGAACGGCGAACCCTTCTCGACTGCGGCTCAAAAAGAGTTGTCGCACCCCGCCATTGGCAGTTGCAGATGTCCCGCGACGGGACGTCGGTGGTGACGAACATCCTGGCAGCCTATGCCAGCGACGGACCAGCTGTACAGCGTAACGTCGTTTCGGGTGGCCGGAATGCGGGGCCACACCGCACGTACTGGGACGCGGCGGGGTGTTCGCGTTCGTCGGTCGTCTGTTGTTCGCGGTCGAGAGCACAAGTGTTGTTCGCGGTCGAGAGCACAAGGCGCTGATCGAGGTTCGTGGCCGGCGAGACCGGGCACGTGCGTTGTACGGTCCTGCAGGCCGCGGCCCATGTTCGTGGACCCGAAGCGTTCGACACCAACACCGGTGAGACCGCCGCTCCCCCGGCGGCTTTGTCGGTGCGATTCGCTGGCGGGCACGTAGCTCCTGCACCGATCGTGATACGGCTCAGTGACTCGTTCGTCTTCAGCGACGGACCGAGCAGACGTACGCGACTCCTGCGGATCGTTCCCACGCCGCCGGCCGACGTATTCCCCGCGCCGTCATTGGTGATGTGTTGCTTCCGCAAGAGCCGATGACGTACCCACGCGGGGCGGTCGCTCGTCGAATACCCGGGCAGGTCGCGAAGTAGGAGTGCAGACGGCTCCGCCTGGCCGGCAGCGTGTCGACGATAAATCATGCCCATCAACGGTTCTGGGGTTACACATTCGAGGAGCAGCTGGACTTCGAAGCCGCCAAACAGACCCAACTGCAACTGCATTCGGACTCTTCGAAAGCCACCACAGCATTTCTCGAGAAGCGTTCCCCGGCGCGGGCGCATCGAATACCCCCGAGGAGCCGCAGCCCAGATCCTGGCGACCCATTTGCGGGCGGTGCCCGGATTCGAGAGCATCCAGACCGACGCCGTCGCCGCACATTTCGGTCCCGAGACCAGCGGGGCCGACATCCGTGAGATCGTGCGACGCACGGTGCTCTCGACCGGAGCGGTGACTCAAGCCGATCTCATCTCGACGGTGCAGTCTGGGCGCTTCAAACCCCAACGACCACAGAGAAATTACCTATAAACGGTGGCCGTTCGACGGTGCGAATGCACTCCATCACGTTCCAAGCGGCTTTCTGTAACCGAATCTGCGAAGGGTGTGCGCGGCGCGGCGCACATTCATGGGTGTCATGGGTTCCGCGCGGCTGACGTGATGGAGTCGGTGATGCTCGCGATGAGCGCGCTGTCGATCTTCCAGCATTGCCAGAACAGCGGAACGTCGAGGTGGACGTCGGTGACCGTAATCAACGATCCCTGCTCGACTGCGGATCGGGCCTGCTGTTCGGGGAACATTCCCCAGCCCAGTCCGGCTCGCACGGCCGCGGCGAATCCTTCGGCGGTGGGAACGTAGTGCACAGGTCGTGCTACCGCACGCCGGAATGCCTTGCGCAGCAGTGTGTCCTGCAGTGTGTCGTAACGGTTCCACGCGAGCGAGGGCGCAGTCGAGGCGCTGGCGCTGGTGAGTCCGTCGGGCAGGTGCCGCGCGATGTAGGCGGGACTGGCCACCGCGAGGTAACGCATCACCCCGAGGCGGTGCACGCGGCAGCCGGGCACGGGTGTGCGCTCGGTACTGACCGCGCCCATCACCACGCCCTCGCGCAGCAGCTGGGCGGAGTGATCCTGGTCCTCGATCCGAATGTCGAACAACACTTCGGGGAGGTCGGCGAACACCGTGGTGAACCAGGTCGACATCGAATCGGCATTGACGGCGATCGCCACCCGCACGAGATTCGCCTGTTCTCCGGTCGCCTCGGCGAGCGCCTCGGCCTCCAGCATCGCCGTCTGGGCCGCCAGCCGCAGCAGCGGAACCCCGGCGGCCGTTGCACGGCAGGGTTTTTCCCGTACCACCAGAACCTGACCGACTCGTTGCTCGAGGGACTTGATGCGCTGACTGACTGCTGAGGGCGTCACGTGCAACGATCGGGCCGCGGCATCGAAGCTGCCCAGTTCGATCACCGCCGCCAAGGCGGCGAGGTGGTGGGCGTCCAGCCTTGACTCGAAGTCCTCTCGCTGCATGTGCTCCATCATCTCCCCCGGACGGGAAAGGTCATCTACCGAAACGAGCCCATCACCCCGTCCGGGGCGATGCTGGGAGGGCGGATGTTCTGACCTTCAAGCGAATTGCTGCACTGACGCGATTGGGGGAATATCATTGCTGGCGTGCGGTTTTCGGCGTTGTTGGCCGTCCGCCAAAAAATATTGGGAATCTACAGCGGCAGCGAGCCGCTAAGGCGGCGAGCTGTTGTGCGTCCAGGCTCACATGAACGATTCTAATGCTACTGAAGAATCATTAGCTGTACTGCAGTGCCGCAGGAACCTAACGTGACAGTGTGCAGTCACCCCTCGTCATCGGATTCCTGGCATCTTTTGCCCTGATCGCCGCCATCGGCGCCCAGAATGCGTTCGTCCTGCGCCAAGGCATCCGGCGTGAACACGTGCTGCCCGTCGTGGCGATGTGCACCCTCTCTGACGTCGTGCTGATCGCCGCGGGCATCGCCGGCGTCGGCGCGCTGATCGCCGCGCACCCCGGCGCCATGACCTTCGCCAAGTTCGGCGGCGCCACCTTCCTCGTCGGCTATGGCCTGCTGGCGGCCAAGCGTGCGTGGAAGCCTGCCACGCTGACGCCCTCGGATGCGGTGCCAGCCCGCCTGGCCGAGGTCCTCGTCACGTGTGCGGCGCTGACGTTCCTGAATCCGCACGTGTACCTCGACACCGTCGTGCTCCTCGGTGCCCTCGCCAACGAACACCGCGACGGGCGCTGGCTCTTCGGGGTCGGGGCGGTGACCGCCAGCGCGGTCTGGTTCACCGGCCTTGGGTTCGGCGCACGCCGATTGTCCGGACTCTTCGCGAAGCCAGGCACGTGGCGCGTCCTCGACTGCCTCATCGCCGCGACCATGGTCGGACTCGGAGTCATGCTCGCGGTGTCCTGACGCGGCACTCTAGGGCGCGACGACGATACCTAGGATGCTGCCGGGGAAGCACACGTTGCCGTTGCACCACGACCCATAGGAACCGAGTTCTGGCTGCACCGGGGGCGGGGCTTCCGTTCCCCGGATGTCACCCTGGGCGCAGACGACCGTCCCGCTTGATTGGTTGCACCCGGCCGCGGCGGTGGGCGCACCCACGACACCAGCCACCACGAGTGCGCCAAGGCACCCCGCCAGACCGACGGGCGGGGTCAGCCGCTCAAGCATTCGCATGGTCACTCCTCGTGATGCCCCTCAAGCATGCACCCGCACGAGACATCATGGTGTTCACGAGAGCCACCAAGTCAGTGTTGATCCACCAGGTGCACTTTCCCGTCGGTAGACAGGCGAAGGCGATGGCCGCGGGCGCCAGGTTCTCACCGGCGTGGCTCACGCGCTGGACGAACAAGCGGATCGCGCAGGGCTGACGCCAGCCGTTCGTCGCGCGGACATCGAATGTTCGCCAACATCAAACGGTTTCACGAGCGGAGCTCCGCCAGGATGGCGACGTGGACTTCTCCATCCTCGACGTTCCGCGTGAGGCACCGCCCGATCCGGATGCGTACCTACGGACCGCGATGGCTTGGCACTTCGGCACGGACACCGGCTCGCCATTCTGGCTGCGTGCGGCCAAGCGTCTGACCTTCGACCCATTGACCGACGTCCGCACGTACGCCGATCTGGCGTTGTTCCCGAATCTCACCGACCACCTGCGAAACGTGCCGGTCGAAGACCTCGTTCCCCGCGGGTACGGATCGCCGCTGCCGATTCCCCGGATCTACGAGTCCGGCGGGACCACCGGCGCACCAAAGCGGACCGCGCAGCTACCGGACTGGGTCGAACAAGTCACTCGCTGGCAGGTGGAGGACTTCACCGCGGGCGGCTTCGTGGCGGGCGGCGGGCTCTTGTGCATGATGCCGAGCGGACCGCACGGCGTCGGACACTTCGACCGCGAGGTCGCCGAGCGGCTCGGATCCACTTTCCACCCGATCGACCTTGATCCGCGCTGGGTCAAGAAGCTCGCTGCCCGGGAGGCGACCACGGAGGTGGTGGCCTACGTCGAGCACGTCGTCGAACAGGCGCGGTTCGTCCTCGAAACCCAGTCCGTCGCCAACCTGCACGCCACGCCCCCACTGCTCGAGGCCCTCGCCCGCGACGACCGACTCGTCGACCTCGTCAGCGAGAAGATCCGCTACCTCCTGCTCAGCGGTGCCCACGTCGACGCGGACACCCTCGACGTGCTGCGCGAGGTGTTTCCCCACGCCGCCGTCTCCATGGTCTTCGGCAGCACCATGATCCTGTCGCAGGCCGTGACCCGGATGGGTGCCGACGGTGAGTTCGTCTTCGATCCGCGGTCGCCGTACGTGGTGTTCTGGGTCGTCGACCCCGAGACCCGCGAACCGATGCCCTTCGGGGAGCGGGGCCAGGTCGTGATGAACCACGTCAGCAAGGGCATGCTGATCCCCAACAACCTGGAGCGCGACACCGCAATTCGCACGCCGGGTCCCCGCGGGCACGTCGGTGATTCCCTCAGCAACGTGGCGCCGGTGGCCGTGTTCGACGGTCGAGCCGTCATCGAGGGTGTGTACTGACGATGGCCCTCGTCGCCCTCGACGCGCTCGGTCCGATGGGCGAATATCGCACGCGCAAGCCAGAACTCGTCTGCGACACCCGCGGGATTCCCGTCGCGGAGCTCAGCGTGGTGCCGCGGCTCTACGTCACCCGCTCCGTCAGCACCCAGCGCGCGGCGAAGCCGCTGCCACTTGCCGAGCGGGAGTCCGCTCTGGCCTTGGCATCCGAAGTGTTTCTCACCGCGCACATCGCGGGACTCGACTTCGCCGAGTACGTGGCGCTGACGTGCCGGGTGACCGGCCTTCCGATGCGCGTCGCGCACGCGGGAGGGCAGGTGGTGGCCGACGCACTGGCCACGACCTTCGACGCGATCCGGCCCGCGCAGCCTGCCGGGTCGATGCTGGACTGGCGCGACGTCGACGAGCGGGGCGGCTCGGTGTGGGCGCGCCGCGGCGAGGTGCTCGCCGTGCTCGCCCCCGGTAACGCACCCGGGGTCCATGGACTCTGGCCGCAGGCGCTCGCGCTGGGCTACCGCGTCGTGGTCCGGCCGTCACGGCGCGAGCCCTTCACGGCACACCGGCTCACAATCGCTTTGCGCCAGGCCGGATTTCGCGACGAGCACGTCCTGTGCCTGCCCACGGAGCACGCCGTCGCCGACGAGCTCGTCCGCGCCGCCGACCTCGCCATGGTCTACGGCGGTGACGACGTGACCGATCGGCACGCGTCGGATCCGACGGTGCTGGTCAACGGCCCCGGCCGCACCAAGATCGTGATCACGGCCGACTGCGACTGGCGCGAACATCTCGACGTCATCGTCGAATCGATCGCCGGGCTGGGCGGAATGGCCTGCGTCAACACCACTGCGGTGCTCTGCGAAGGCGATCCCGAGCCGCTGGCGCGTGCCATCGCTGAGCGACTGTCGGTCGCCACACCGCTATCCAACGCGGACGGGGCCGCGACATTGCCGACCATGCCGCTGGCCGATGCGCGCGCGCTCGCAGAGCGCCTCGGTCGTAGGGGTCTCGGCACCGAAGCGGTACTCGGTGCCGATCAGGTGGTCGTCGACCTCGGCGATGGATACGCCGCGCTACGCCCCGCAGTCCACCTGATGCGCCGACCGGACGTCGACGTCATCAACGTCGAATTGCCGTTCCCATGCGTGTGGGTGTCCGGCTGGACCAAGGCCGACGGCCTGGGCCCGCTGCGAAACTCGCTGGTGGTCAATGCGATCACGACCGACGACGCGTTGATCGATGATCTCCTCGCCGACCCCACCGTCACCAACGTCTACAGCGGCAGCTGCCCGACCCAGTACGCGACGCCCCGGATTCCGCACGATGGCTACCTGGCGGACTTCCTCATGCGCAACAAGGGGTTCATCCGCACCTAGCACCTAGCGGCCAGGACCTAGCGCCCAGGACCTAAGCAGCGCCGCGGGCGCGGGCCGGCAACTCGGCGTCATCATCCTTCTTGCTGACGCGGCGCAGGAATCCCGACGCCTTGACCAGCGCTCGCGACACCCTCGTGGGCTGACCGCCGTGTCGGCGCTCGAGGAAGACCCCGATCTTTCGAAGGACGAAGGCAATGGCGGGTACCAGGAGAGTGATCAACAGGAACCGGCGGACCGGACTGCTGAGAAGGGCCAGCATGTCAGCGCTTGGTCGCGGTACGACGACCGACGAGGCCGAGGTACCCGGCGATCAGCACGATCGCGAAGATGATCCCGACCAGGAACGGAATGATCTTGAACCCGCCGTTCTGGTTGGAGTAGCCGAGCTTGTAGGACACCCAGGTACCCAGGAACGAGCCCAGCGCGCCGAGCACGACGGTGACGATGACGCCGATGTTCTGCTTGCCCGGCATGACCAGCCTGGCGAGAACGCCGACGATGAGGCCGATGACGATGGCGCCGATGATGGTTCCGATCACGGGTGAATCCTTTGCTCAGGGCACCAAGCGGTGCCCGAGGTTGTTACCCGCGTCGGGAACGGTTCAATCGCCGCCACGAGGGATTCATCCGCGGTTGGTCTGCGCGCCCGCCACGAGTCGATCGCGCCAGGTGAACTGGTGGCCATGACCGCGTTGGAAGGAATCGACATGCCAGAACACGACACCGCCCCGGATCAGGACGCCACTCCCGCCTCTGAGGCGCCGGCGTTCGAACCGACCCCTGGCGACGTCATCCGCCAGATCTTGGACCGCCAGCTCGTCGCAGGACAGGGGCTGGGCACCCAACTCGTCGGCGCCTCCACCGAGATATCCGTCGCACTGGCGCACGCACCGGTCATCGTCATCGACGAGATCCGCAGTGGGGCAACGCTGCCTGCGGCATTGGCCCATACCCGTGCGGAGGTAGGGGGCGTCGTCACTGGCACGGGCACCCGGGTTCGCACCGCGATCGGCGAATACGTCGGAAGCCAGGCCACCCTGCCACAGGCGGTCGTGTGTGGTGTCGCCGACGTCGCCGAGGCAGTCCTGCGCGGGCAGGGCAACGTGGCGGGCTCGGCGATCGACTCGGCCTTCACCGTCGCGACCGTCGCCGCCCGCGGTGGGGACGTCAAGGAAGCGTTGGGCCGCGAACGGCGCGACGTCGCCGCACACGCCGAAACGGCACGCGCCGACGTCGCCGAATCCTGGGAGCGCGCCCTCGAGGAGATTCGAGGTGCGGTCAAGGATTACGACGAGGACTAGCAGCGTCCCACTTCCCCGAGACTGCGGTGGGATCGCCATCTCGCAGACTCGGCCGTGGATGACGTCAGTGTTCGGCGGCCGCGCCACCGGTTACCGATTACGCTCTGCCTCGTGTCACCAATCTGGTCCCGTCGGAGTTTCCTCGCCATGACCGCGGGCATCGCCTTGACGACCGTGGCCTGCGGTTCGGACAAACCCGGCACGGTTGCCGACGACGGCTCCGTCACCGTGAAACACGCCTTCGGCGAGACCAAGATTCCGTCGGCACCCAAGCGGGTCGTCAGCGCCGGATTCACCGAACAGGACGATCTGCTCGCCGTCGGAGTCGTGCCCGTCGCCATCACCGACTGGTTCGGTGGCGAGCCGTTCGCCGTATGGCCATGGGCTCAGCCCAAACTCGGCACCGCGCAACCCGTCGTGCTGAACCTCTACGACGGCATCGAAGTCGATCGGATCGCCGCGCTGAAGCCAGACCTCATCGTCGCCACCAATGCGGGTCTCGATCAGGACACGTATACGAAGCTGTCCGCCATCGCGCCGACCGTCGCGCAGTCCGGCCAGAGTGCCTTCTTCGAACCGTGGAAGGACCAGGCGAACACCATCGGTCAGGCGGTGTTCAAGTTCGACGAGATGACCAAGCTCATCGCCGACGTGGACGCCAAGTTCACCGACGTCGGGAAGAACAATCCGACGTTCAACGGCAAGAAGATCGTGATCGTGAGCGCCACTACCTACCAGGATTCCTACGACGTCACCCCGCCCGGCTGGCGCACGGAGTTCCTGACTCAGATGGGCTTCGCCACCCCGGACAGCGTCAACGCCGTCGTCAAGGACGACCGGGCACAGGTGCCGCGCGCCAAACTGGCCTCGGTCCTCGACGCCGCGGACGTCGTCGTGTGGAAGACACAGAGCGACGAGGAGCAGGGCACACTGGTCGCCGATCCGACGTTCACCGCCCTCAAAACGACGAAGAACAACAGGAACGTGTTCACCGGCAAGGACCTCGCAGGCGCGCTGGCCTTCACGTCGGTGCTCTCCTACCAGATGGTCGCCGACCGGTTACCGCAGATGATCGCCAAGGCGCTCACCTGACAAGATGGCCGGGTGACAAGCAAGACGCCCGAGAAGTCCGACCGCATCGGTACCGCATTCGCTCAGGTGGGTTCGGCCTACTATCCGATGCTCGTCGCGGTGTTCACGGCCCTGGTCATCATCTCGAACGTCACCGCCACCAAGGGTGTGGCCTTCGGACCGGTCATCACCGACGGTGGATTCATCGTCTTCCCCCTGACCTACGTGATCGGCGACGTCCTGTCCGAGGTCTACGGCTTCAAGGCGGCGCGGCGCGCGATCGTCCTCGGCTTCTCGATGAACGTGTTGGCGGCGCTGGCGTTCTGGGTGACGATCTACCTACCCGCCGCCGACTTCTACGAAAACCAGGCGGCATTCGAGAACGTCGTGCACGCGTACACCCAACTGATCATCGCCGGACTCGCCGGCTTCATCGTCGGGCAGACCATCAACGCCTGGGTGGTCGTGGCGATCAAGGAACGCACCAAGGAGAAACACCTCTGGGCGCGTCTCGTCGGGTCGACGTTTGCCGGCCAACTCGGCGACACGTTGGTGTTCTGCAGTATCGCGGCGAGTGCGATCGGGATCACCACCTTCCACGACTTCGCCGTATACACGGCTCTCGGCTGGCTCTACAAGACCGCCGTCGAGGTAATCATGCTGCCCATCACGTACCGCGTGATCGCGTACATCAAGCGCAGGGAGCCGACCTACGAGCCCGTCCCCACCAGCCCGGTCTGAATCGACGAACGTGATGTCCCTCGACGCGGTGCACGACTACGGAGACCGAGCACTGCTGCTCGACTTCGACGACACCGACGACGTACTCGCATGGTGCGACGCACTTCGCAACGCCGAGCTGCTCGGCGTCCTCGACGTCGTCCCGGCGTCCCGCACCGTGCTGCTCGAACTCGCTGGTCCGACATACTTGGCGGCGACAAGGGCCCGTCTCGCTCGACTTCGCGTGGAACCGACCGCGGTCGACGTTGACACCGCCACAGCGGACGTCACCATCGACGTCGTGTACGACGGCGAGGACCTCGAGGAGGTCGGGCGGCTGACGGACCTCTCCCCTGCCGAGGTGATCACCGCCCACACCGCGGCACCGATGCGCGTCGGCTTCGCTGGCTTCGTCCCCGGTTTCGCCTACCTCGTCGGGGGCGACGAGCGACTTCACGTCCCTCGCCGGGCCGATCCCCGAACTAGAGTGCCCGCCGGATCCGTCGGGCTGGCAGGCGAATTCAGCGGTGTCTATCCCCGGGAGACCCCCGGCGGCTGGCAGCTGATCGGCCATACCGACGCAATCCTCTGGGACGTCGAGCGCGATCCGCCCGCACTTCTCGTGCCAGGAGCCCTGGTCCGGTTCCGGGCAATCGGGTAGGCACCGGTATGGCGACCCTCGAGATCCTGACAACCGGTCCCCTGGCCCTGATCGAGGACCTGGGCAGACCCGGCTTGGCGCACCTGGGCGTCACCCGCTCCGGTGCCGCCGACCGACGCTCCCACACCTTGGCCAACAGGCTCGTCGCCAATCCCCACGACCGGGCCACGATCGAGGTCACGTTCGGCGGATTCTCCGCGCGGGTGCACGGAGGTGACGTCGCCATCGCCGTCACTGGTGCCGACGTCGATCCCGCGGTGGACGGACTTCGCTTCGGCACCAACAGCATTCACCATGTCCACGACGGGCAGGTGATCTCCCTCGGCACGCCGCACTCGGGGCTGCGGAGCTATCTCGCCGTCCGCGGCGGCGTCGACACCAAGCCGATTCTCGGCTCCCGCAGCCGCGACGTGATGTCAGCGATCGGTCCAGAGCCACTGAGGCCAGGAGACGTGCTGCCCATCGGAGAGCACACCGCCGAGTTCCCGGAGCTCGACCAGGCGCCGGTCGCGTCCATCGCCGGGGGTCTGCTCGACCTCCTCGTCGTGCCGGGCCCGCGTGACGACTGGCTCACCGATCCGGACTTGTTGGTGCACACCGAGTGGGTGGTCTCGGATCGCAGCGACCGCGTCGGAATGCGCATGGTGGGACCTCCCTTGCACCACCGGTGGCCCGACCGACAACTTCCGAGCGAGGGCGCCAGCCGTGGGGCAATCCAGGTGCCGCCCAACGGTTTGCCCGTCATCCTCGGCCCAGACCACCCGGTGACCGGTGGCTATCCGGTGATCGGTGTCGTGGCGGATCGGGACATCGACGGGGCGGCACAGGCGCGGCCGGGCCAACACGTGCGGATGCACTGGTCGCGTCCGCGCAGGCCGTCAGCCTGGTAGGAACGAGGTGTGCTCCACACTGCGCGCTTGGTTCACACGTCCGATCTCGACGGCGAAACGCGCGAGGACGCCCGCCGCATGCTCGTCGACGCCTTCGCCGACGGCGAGACCGACTTCACCGACGCCGACTGGGAGCACGCACTCGGCGGCATGCACGCACTGATCTGCGTCCGCGGCGCGCTGATCGCGCACGGCGCCGTGGTGCAGCGTCGAATGCTCCACCAGGGTGCCGCGCTGCGCTGCGGCTATCTCGAGGCCGTCGCGGTGCGGGAGGACTGGCGCGGCCAGGGGCTCGCGATGGCGGTCATGGACGCCCTCGAACAGGTGTTGCGCGGCGCGTACCAACTGGGGGCTCTCAGTTCGTCGGAGGCAGGCCGACACATCTACGGCTCGCGAGGCTGGCTGCCGTGGCAGGGCACGACTGCCGTGCTCGGTCCGTCCGGGGTGACTCCCACCCCCGACGACGACGGGTCGGTCTTCGTGCTGCCACTGAACGTCGACCTCGACACCACCGGGGAGCTCACGTGCGACTACCGCGACGGCGACGTGTGGTGACCAGCCCGCGATGCGCGCAGGCAACGGGTAGGCAACCACTGCGAAACACGCGGCGCCTTGACTGGATGTCATGCGGGACCCATTTCCCGAATTCCTCGACGAACTGCGCGCCGCCGGTGCCGAAGTCGTGCCGATCGGCGTCTACCGCCGGCACCCCGCGCCTCGCAACGGCTCCTTCGACGCGCTCGTCGCAGGCGTGGCCGGGCACCAGTTCGACGCGGTCAGCTTCACGTCGGCGCCTGCGGTGGCGGCGATGCTGATGCGCGCCGTCGAAATGGGCATCGAGTCCGAGGTGCTTGCGGCGTTGCGGACCGACGTGCATGCGATGTGCGCGGGCCCGGTGACCTCTCGTCGGCTGGTGCGGCTCGGAATTCCGACGTCCGCGCCCGAACGGATGCGGCTCGGAGCGCTGGCCCGCCACATCAGCGACGAACTGCCGCTGCTGAAGCCAAGGACCGTCGCGGTCGCCGGTCACGTGCTGGAGATCCGCGGGACCTGCGTGCTGGTCGACGGCGTCGTCAAGGAGCTACCGCCGACGGGCATGGCGACCATCCGCGCGCTGGCCCACCGGCCGGGCAACGTGGTGTCACGCGGCGAGCTACTCCACGCCATGCCCGGGGGTGGCACCGACACGCACGCCGTCGAGACAGCGGTGCTGCGGCTACGAACGGCTTTGGGCGACAAGCACATCGTGACGACGGTGGTGAAGCGCGGCTACCGACTGGCCGTCGACGAACCCCCGGTGGGCGTCGCATAAATCGATCGCTCGTCGAGCCGTCGGTTTCGCACCCGTCGACGCTACGGTGGTGCGATGAACGGCAGCGCGGTGTTGGACACCTACCGCTATCTGCGCGGGGGCATGGCGGTGATGATCGTATTGCTCGGCGCCGCGGTGCTCATCGAACGGTCGCATGCCACGTGTTGGCAGACGTCGATCAGCGCCTACTACTTCACGTCGGCGCACAGTGTCTTCGTCGCGGCGCTCTGCGCCATCGGCGCGATGCTCATCGTCTACAAGGGCAGCAACGACACCGAGGACATCCTGCTGAACCTGGCCGGCATCCTTGCCTTCGTCGTCGCCATGGTGCCGACGTCTCGCCCCGTACTCTTCTGCGGCAGTACAGATCTGAACATCGGCGGCCAGTCCGCCATCGCCAATGTCTGGGCCGTCGTCATCGCCCTCGTCGTGTCGCGCGCGGCAGTGTGGTGGATGTATCGGCGGACGGGTACCACGCCGCGCTGTAGCGCTCTGGGCACGGCGGCGGTGTGGGTGCAACGACTGTTGTTGGCGGTCGGACTCCTCACGCTCGTGATGGCCCCAGAGTGGTTTCGCCTGAACGCTCACGGCATCGCCGCGGTCGCCATGTTCGGCTCCATCATCCTCACGGTCGTCATCACGGCCTTCGTGACGGGCAATCAGGATGTCGGCAAGTGTCCGCACCGCAGGCGCTATCAAATGATCTATCAGTGGATCTCAGCGGCCATGGCGCTGACCCTGGTCGCAGCGGTGTGCCTGCATCAAACCCTGGACGGGTTCAACTACGCGATCCTCGTCGTCGAAGCGGCCCTGATCCTCGAGTTCGCCGTCTACTGGGTTGTTCAGACCATCGAACTATGGGGCACGCCCACCCGGGCCAGCCTGATGGCGCAGTGGGATCAGTCACCACGGCGGGCCAGCCGGATGCTGCGCGCGCTCTAGCCGTACTGCCTGGTGCGCCAGGACGCATCGGGCATGGCGGCACTCGCCGCTGAACCCGCTTCTCGCGGACAACGCCGGGCGGCAGATCGCTCAGACGTGGCCGGCGTTGGTCGGCGTCGTGGTGCCGTACGGGTTGGAGATGGTGGTCGATGTCGTTGAGGTGGGCTCGTCGGTGGACGGTTCGGCAGAGGTCGGCCCGTCGGGGGCCGCCGGAAGCCCACTGTCCTGGCTGGTCTGAACGCTCGGCACGGGGTAGCTCGTCGTGGACGAGGAGGTCGTATAGGCGGATTTCGACGTGGTGTCCGCGAACGGCGCGGGCGGCGCAAACGGGGGCGCGTGCGACGAGTCCGACGTCGAAAGCACCGCCACCACCAGCAGTACGACCAGGGCCACCGCGGACGCCCCCGCCGCCCATGTCACACCGGGGTGATCATGCCAGTCCCAAGAGTCGTGCTCATCGTCCACGGGCGGGATGGTAGAGCGACCGGTCGAACAGCAGTTGAACGCGTCAGCGCCAGCGGGCCAGCAGCGTCTCCGCGTGACCGGCCAACACCCGCTGGAAGAATGGGCCGAAGCTGATCCGACCGACCCCGAGCGGACCGAACGTTGCGGGATCGTCGGTGTCCGGTATCGCGATCGCGTTGACCGGCAATGGGAGTTCGGACGTCAACCGACGCATGGTGTCCGGATCGTGCCGCCCCACGGGATAGAGGCTGTCCGCGCCGGCCTCCGCGGCGAGCCTCAGCCGGGCGATCGCACGGTCGACACGATCCGCTTCATCACCGTCGGCGCGCACGAACAGGTCGGTGCGGGCGTTGATCACCACGTGCACACCTGCCGCGTCGGACGCCTTTCGGAGCTCACCGACCAGTGCGGCGTGTTCCTCGGGTGTGCGCAATCGCTTTCCCTCCTTGTGCACGGTGTCCTCGACGTTGAGGCCCACCGCACCCGCCTCGAGTAAGCCATCGATCAGTCGCTGGGGCGCCTCGCCGTACCCCGACTCGACGTCGACCGAGATCGGCACGTCGACAGCGCCGGTGATCTGGGCGACCCGCGCCGTCAGGTCGGCGAAGGACATGCCCTCGCCGTCCTCCTTGCCCACCGAATCGGCCACCGGATGACTGCCGATCGTCAGGGCGGCAAACCCCGCGTCGACCGCGAGCTTGGCCGACCAGGCATCCCACACCGTCGGCAGAATCACCGGGTCACCCGGTACGTGCAACGCCTTCAGCGCCGTCGCGCGCTCCTGCAAGATCTCTTTGGACATGTGCCCACCCTTCGCTCCTCGACGTGACCCTCATCACGTTCAACCCGGTCTGTGACTAGCATTAATTGTCGTACCGTGATCCCTGACACCCTTCAGCCCAAGGAGGTCAACTCCGTTGTCCACTACCACTGAACTCGACCAGCTACACGAGCTGATCGGGGGCCTGCGCCGCTGCGTTTCGTCACTAGCCTCACGCTACGGCGACAGCACGGCAATGCGTCGCATAGTCAACGACGCAGAACGCATCCAAAACGACATCGACCGGCTCGACATCGATGCCGAGGAGTTGAATCTCGCCCGTGGAGTAAGTCACCATCACCACAACGTCGAGAAGATCGGCATTCCCGACACGCAGTACGCCAGCGACTTCTGGCAGGACGTCGACGACGACGGCCCGATGAGTCCTTCTCCATTCGATTGACAGCTAACCGCATACACAACGAAGTGAGGCAAAGCCCTTGAGCGCACCCACCGCCGACCGCCCCGGCACAGGTGTCTTCTCGCCGACGCGAGCTCAGATCAAACAGCGCACACTACGCACCGACGCCTGGTGGAAGTCGCCGTTGATCACCGACCTGGGCTTCGCTGCGTTCGTGATCTATGCGACGGTGCGGGCGTTCCAACGGGACCACTTCTTCGTCCCGGCGTATCACTACCTGACGCCGTTCTACTCGCCGTGCCTGAGCAAGGCGTGCGGCGAAGCCAGCGACTTCTGGCCGCAGCTCCTGCCCACCACGGGACCGCTCTCGTTGATCCCCTATGCGTTCTTGTCGCTGCCGTTCCTGCTGCTGTTCCGGCTGACCTGCTACTACTACCGTGGCGCCTACTACCGCTCGGTGTGGCAGTCCCCAACCGCCTGCGCAGTGGCGGAGCCCCACGCGAAGTACACCGGCGAGACCAAGTTCCCGCTGATCATCCAGAACACGCACCGGTACTTCTTCTACATCGCCGGGATCATCTCGCTGATCAACACCTACGACGCGATCAATGCGTTCCACTCACCGACCGGGTTCGGCTTCGGTCTGGGCAACGTCGTTCTCATCGTGAACGTCGTGATGCTCTGGGTCTACACGCTGTCCTGCCACTCGTGCCGGCACGTCGTCGGCGGACGGCTCAAGCACTTCTCCAAGCACCCCGTGCGGTACTGGCTGTGGGGCCAGGTGAGCAAGCTGAACACCCGCCACAAGCTGTACGCATGGATCACTCTCGGCACCCTGATGCTGACCGACTTCTACGTCATGTTGGTCGCCAGCGGCACCATCTCCGACCTGAGATTCATCGGCTGATTTCGATTGACTAGCACCAATATTCACCACGAAGTGAGGGCACTGATTCATGGCTGAACTCGAGCGGCACGAATACGACGTGGTCGTGATCGGCGCCGGCGGGGCAGGACTGCGCGCGGTGATCGAGGCCCGCGAACGTGGCCTGCGCGTCGCGGTGGTGACGAAGTCCCTGTTCGGCAAGGCGCACACGGTGATGGCCGAGGGCGGCTGCGCCGCCGCGATGCGCAACGTCAACACCAAGGACTCCTGGCAGGTGCACTTCGGTGACACCATGCGTGGCGGCAAGTTCCTCAACAACTGGCGGATGGCCGAACTGCACGCACAGGAAGCCCCGGACCGGGTGTGGGAGCTGGAAACCTACGGGGCGCTCTTCGACCGCACCAAGGACGGCAAGATCAGCCAGCGCAACTTCGGCGGGCACACCTACCCGCGGCTGGCCCATGTCGGCGACCGCACCGGCTTGGAGATCATCCGCACGCTGCAGCAGAAGATCGTGTCGCTGCAGCAGGAGGACTTCGCCGAACTCGGCGATTACGAGGCGCGGATCAGGGTCTTCCACGAATGCTCGATCACGGACCTGATCAAGGATGGCGATCGCATCGCGGGCGCGTTCGGATACTGGCGCGAAACCGGCAACTTCATCCTGTTCGACGCTCCCGCCGTGGTGCTCGCGACCGGTGGCATCGGCAAGTCGTTCAAGGTGTCGTCCAACTCCTGGGAGTACACCGGCGACGGGCATGCCCTGGCACTGCGGGCCGGCTCGAAACTGATCAACATGGAGTTCATCCAGTTCCACCCGACCGGGATGGTGTGGCCGCTGTCGGTCAAGGGCATCCTCGTCACCGAGGGCGTGCGCGGCGACGGCGGGGTGCTCAAGAACTCCGAGGGCAAGCGGTTCATGTTCAACTACATCCCCCCGGTATTCAAGGGCCAGTACGCCGAGACCGAGGAAGAAGCCGACCAGTGGCTCAAGGACAACGACTCCGCCCGTCGCACACCTGACCTGCTGCCCCGCGACGAGGTCGCCAGAGCCATCGTCGCCGAGGTCAAGGCGGGTCGCGGCACCCCGCACGGCGGGGTCTACCTCGACATTGCCTCGCGCATGCCGGCCGAGGAGATCAAGCGTCGGCTGCCCTCGATGTACCACCAGTTCATCGAGCTGGCCGAGGTCGACATCACCAAGGACGAGATGGAGGTCGGCCCGACCTGTCACTACGTGATGGGCGGGATCGAGGTCGATCCCGATACCGGCGGCGCCGCGACTCCCGGACTCTTCGCGGCCGGTGAATGCTCCGGTGGCATGCACGGCTCCAACCGACTCGGTGGCAACTCGCTGTCCGATCTGCTGGTGTTCGGCAGGCGCGCCGGACTTGGGGCGTCGGACTACGTGCGGGCGCTGCCCGACCGACCCAAGCCGCCACAGGACGCCATCGACGAAGCCACCAAGATGGCGTTGGCACCCTACGAAGCGCACGAAAGCCCCGAGAACCCGTACACCCTGCACGCCGAACTCCAACAGTCGATGAACGACCTCGTCGGCATCATCCGCAAGGAAGAGGAGATCCACGAGGCGCTCGCCAAGCTCGACGAGCTCAGGGGTCGGCTGCAGAACGTCGCCGTCGAGGGCGGACGGGTCTACAACCCGGGCTGGCACCTGGCGATCGACATGCGCAACATGCTGCTGGTCAGCGAGTGCGTGGCGAAGGCCGCACTGGAGCGCACCGAGAGTCGCGGCGGCCACACCCGCGACGACCATCCGTCGATGGACGCCACCTGGCGCAACAAGCTACTGGTATGCCAGACCACCGAGGTGGCTACCAGCGAGGCGATGGTTCCCCGCGTCACCGTCATCCCCGAGGAACAGGTCCCGATGCGACCGGATCTGCTCGAGGTCTTCGAGCTCTCCGAACTCGAGAAGTACTACACCGACTCCGAATTGACCGGGCATCCGGAACGGAAGGGCTGATCATGGCTGCATACGACGCGAGCATGCGGGTCTGGCGCGGCGACGGGGACGGCGGTGAACTGAAGGACTACACCGTCGAGGTCAACGACGGCGAGGTGGTGCTAGACATCATCCACCGACTGCAGGCCACCCAGGCCAACGACCTCGCGGTGCGGTGGAACTGCAAGGCGGGCAAGTGCGGGTCGTGTTCGGCCGAGGTCAATGGGCGACCGCGGCTGATGTGCATGACGCGGATGTCGACGTTCGGCGAGGACGAGACCGTCACGGTGACCCCCCTGCGGACCTTCCCCGTGATGCGCGACCTGGTGACCGACGTGTCCTTCAACTACGAAAAGGCCCGCCAGATCCCGTCGTTCACCCCGCCGAAGGATCTTCAGCCCGGCGAGTACCGGATGCAGCAGGAAGACGTGAATCGGAGCCAAGAGTTCCGCAAGTGCATCGAATGCTTCCTGTGCCAGAACGTCTGCCACGTGGTGCGTGACCACGAAGAGAACAAGGAGAACTTCGCCGGGCCGCGCTACCACATGCGGATCGCCGAACTGGACATGCATCCGCTGGATACCGTGGACCGCAAGGACATGGCCCAAGAGGACTTCGGGTTGGGCATGTGCAACATCACCAAGTGCTGCACCGAGGTCTGCCCGGAGCACATCAAGATCACCGACAACGCCCTGATCCCGATGAAGGAGCGCGTCGCCGATCGCAAGTACGACCCGATCGTGTGGCTGGGAAACAAACTCTTCAAGCGCTAGCGGCGTAGGCTCGTGGCAGCCAATCGATGAGGAAGGGCTGCCGCTATGAGTGCTGGAGAAACCAAGAGTGTCAACGACATTCGCACCGCCATCCGCGAGCTGACCGCGCGTGCCGAGCTGGCCCGAAAAGACGGCAGGCGTGAGGACGCCGCAGAACTCGACCGTCGGATCCAGGGCTACCGCGAGGAGCTCGGCGCACGACCGTGACGTCCCTTGCCGCGAGATCAGCTTGCCGTAGGCCCCTGTTCCGACACGTGCGACTCGCGGTCTAGAGCTGCCCTAGCGCATTACCCGCCGAGGCGGCGAAACGCGCTGCGATGAAAAACGATGGGCGCTTGAAATTCCGGGTCGTCGTGGACGGTGATGTCGTGTACCCGCAGCACGACGATCGTGTGGTCGCCGGCCAGGATCTCTTGCTCGATGGCGCTCTCCAGCCACACGCTGGTGCCGTGGATGAACAGTGCGCCGCGTTCGGAGGTCGCGGTCTCCATCCCCACGAAGCGGTCGCCTGTCTTGGCGGCCAGGGTCTTGGCGGCGGCATCGTGGGCCTCGCCGAGCACGCTGATCCCGAGGAACGGCAGATCCTTCAGCTTGGGCCACGTCGTCGACGTGTTCTGCACGCAGAACGACACCAGCGGCGGATCGAGCGACACCGGAACGAAGGTGCTCGCCGCAAGGCCCACTCGAACCCCATCCACTTCAGCAGCGATCGCGATCACGCCAGATGGAAAGTGCCCGTAGGCCTCGCGAAGGGACGTCGGATTCAAGTTGATGCCGGTCATAGCAACTCCATCTTCACACGATTTGGTGCGCGGCGGCCACGTCTGAGTCCGCCCATCGGGCTTGGCCGCCGTGTGCCGCCAGGTCGGTGGGCGGGGCCGCACCGGCGCCGGTTTTAGATCTCGTTGAGTGCAAGCTGCCGAGAGCCGAGCCGACGGAGACGGCAACGTCTGGCCCCGACAGGCTGGCGCGACCGTGCAGCATGGAGAGTATGGACGGCCGGGGTTGAAGCGTCACCGGCGTCACATCACATCCGGATCAACTCGTCGCGCCCATCCACCCGAGTCCGTTATCAGGGCGCGGCACTTGAGAACACGGACATCGCGCCGTTGACCCGCTGCTCCGGCGCGAGGTGCAGAACCTCCTCCGGCTCGCGTCGCCGCCTGCGGCGATTCCCTGATGGCGATCGAAGTTCGCAACCGGCTGCACAGTCAGTTCGTTGGCGCGTTCACGATCAATGCGACCACGGTGTTCGACTATCCGACCATCGGAGGTCTCCTAGGCCCAACGCGTCGCTTCAACCGACGCCGGCAGAGGTGTGTGCAGCGGCACGTCGAGGCCGTCGTAGATGCCTGCCTTCTGGGTAGCCAGCCATTCAATGGCTCCCAGCAGCCGGTTCGCGGCCGTGGTGTTGCCGCCGTCGGCCCGCGTTCCACCGGGGACGTCGGCGCGGCTGACAATGGTCAACTGGGGATCTCCGTCGACGACGACGCGGTGATCGCCGACGCCTCCCAAATGGGCATCGTCGGGCTGGGGCCAGTGTGGGGCGCACGCCGGGTCGATGCGGGTGATGTGGTCGATGACGATGCGCTGCTTGCCTGCACACCAGCCGATGATCTTCAGCCAAAAGGCGCCCTGACTGCCCTTCTCGAAGTGACCCATGACGTTCTCCACCGACTCCTCTAGCGGCAGACGTTCGACGACCTCGGTGATCTCGTCGATCTCGAGGCCCAACCCCCGACCGATCAACCGGATGTTGCCGCCCCACACCATCGTTGGCACCGACGGCAGTAGCATCATCGGAACCTTGTCCATCGAGCCCCCAAAACCGCAGCTGACCCGAACCGCATAGGGCTGGTCGTAGGTCGAATAGTCGAAGATCTCCTGGCAAGAGATCGTCTTGATGCCGGTACACAGACCGGCGGCCATCACGGCGAGCGCGTCATTGGCCCAGCCCGGGTCCACCCCACTGACCAACAGGGTGGAGCCGCCGTGCTCGGCAGCGGCGGTCAGGCGGTCGACCCATTCCCGCGGCGCCGACCGCGGGTCGTAGAGGGAGTAGAGCGACGGCGTGACGACGTGAGCGCCCGCGCGCAGGCACCGCTCGATGTCGTTCACGGCCTCCTCGGGCCGGATGTCGCCCGACGCCATGTAGGCCACCGCGTCGCAGTCCGCCAGTGCTGCGTCGGCGTCCGTCGTGGTCAAAACGCCGGTGTCGGCGTCGAGCCCGGCGAACGTCGCAGCGTCGCAACCCGCCTTGGCGGTCGACGACGTGATCACCCCGGCCAGTTCAAGCCCGGGAAATGCGACGGTGGACCGGATCGCCGTAGACCCCATGTTGCCGGTTCCCCATACCACCACGCGCCTCATTCGCCCCACCCTAACGGCATGCTGGAGCGTCTCGTGGCAGACATCACACTTGGTGGAATGCCCAGCTCAG
The DNA here is from genome assembly GCF_006439015.1 of Mycolicibacterium hodleri. Taxonomy (GTDB): domain Bacteria; phylum Actinomycetota; class Actinomycetes; order Mycobacteriales; family Mycobacteriaceae; genus Mycobacterium; species Mycobacterium hodleri_A. The sequence continues at coordinate 34,615 of NZ_RCZG01000016.1, forward strand.
GGGCGATCTTTCGCCTCCTGCAACTTCCCAATCAACCGTCGGGTTGGTTAGCCGCCATAAATTTGCCCAAGACTACTTTGCGATCAAGTTACCAGCCGGTATAGTTACCAGCAGTTACTGGTGGGTAACTTAGCCCTAGTACCCAACCGCAGACGCATTTCTCATCGAGGAGACATCGTGAGCCATTACAAGAGCAACGTCCGCGACCAGGTATTCAACCTGTTCGAGGTTTTCGGCGTCGACAAGGTTCTCGGCGAGGGTACATTCGCCGATCTCGACACCGACACCGTCAGCGAGATGCTCGCGGAGATCAGCCGAATCGCCGAGGGACCGGTCGCGGATTCGTTCGCCGAGTCCGACCGCAACCCCCCGATCTTCGATCCCGACGCCCACACCGTGACGTTGCCGGCCGCCTTCAAGAAGTCCGTGCGTGCCATTACGGACGGCGGCTGGGACAAGATCGGTATCAGCGAGGAACTCGGCGGCATGCCGATGCCCCGCGCCCTGCAGTGGGCTCTGATGGAGCACGTACTGGGCGCGAACCCCGCCGTGTACATGTACTCCATGGGTGCCGGTTTCGCGGACATCTTCTACCACCAGGCCACCGAAGAGCAGAAGAAGTGGGCCATCCTCGCTGCCGACCGCGGCTGGACCTCGACGATGGTGCTGACCGAGCCCGACGCGGGCTCCGACGTCGGCGCAGGCCGCACCAAGGCTGTCCAGCAGCCCGACGGCTCGTGGCACATCGACGGCGTCAAGCGCTTCATCACCTCCGGTGACGCCGACGACCTCGGTGAGAACATCCTGCACCTGGTGCTTGCCCGCCCCGAGGGCGCCGGACCTGGCACCAAGGGCCTTTCGTTGTTCTTCGTGCCGAAGTACCACTTCGACTTCGAGACCGGTGAGCCCGGTGAGCGCAACGGTGTCTACGTCACCAACGTCGAGCACAAGATGGGCCTCAAGGTCTCCGCGACCTGCGAGCTGTCGCTCGGCCAGCACGGCACCCCCGCCGTCGGCTGGCTCGTCGGCGAGGTGCACAACGGCATCGCGCAAATGTTCGACGTCATCGAGCAGGCGCGAATGATGGTGGGCACCAAGGCCATCGCCACTCTGTCGACCGGTTACCTCAACGCCCTCGAATATGCCAAGACCCGCGTGCAGGGCGCCGATCTGACCCAGATGACCGACAAGACCGCGCCGCGCGTGACCATCACGCACCACCCGGACGTCCGCCGGTCGCTGATGACGCAGAAGGCATACGCCGAGTCCCTCCGTGCGCTGTACCTGTACACCGCGACGTTCCAGGACGCCGAGGTCGCCAAGGCCGTACACGGAATCGAGCCCGAGCTCGCCAGCAAGGTCAACGACCTGCTGCTGCCGATCGTCAAGGGTGTCGGCTCGGAGCAGGCCTACGCCAAGCTGAACGAGAGCTTGCAGACCTTCGGTGGTTCCGGCTTCCTGCAGGACTACCCGGTCGAGCAGTACATCCGGGACGCTAAGATCGACTCGCTGTACGAGGGCACCACCGCCATCCAGGCGCAGGACTTCTTCTTCCGGAAGATCGTCCGCGACAAGGGCGTTGCGTTGGGCTTCGTCGCAGGCGAGATCGAGTCGTTCATCAAGGACGAGGCAGGAAACGGGAGGCTCAAGGCCGAGCGCGCACTGCTGGCCAACGCGCTGGCAGACGTCCAGGGCATGGCCGCCACGCTGACCGGTTACCTCATGTCGGCGCAGGAAGACTCCGCCAACATCTACAAGGTGGGGCTCGGTTCCGTGCGCTTCCTCATGAGCGTCGGCGATCTGGTGCTCGGCTGGTTGCTGCAGAAGCAGGCCGCCGTGGCCATCGCCAAGCTCGACGAGGGTGTGACCGGCGCCGACAAGGCCTTCTACGAGGGCAAGATCGCCGTCGCCTCGTTCTTCGCGAAGAGCTTCCTGCCGCTGCTGACCAGCACGCGTCTGGTGCTCGACAACATCGACAACGAGATCATGGAACTCGACGAGGCTTCGTTCTAAGTCTCACCACTCGACGCTCTGGGCCCCCGCTTCGGCGGGGGCCTTTTGCGTTCATCCCGTCCGCCCGACACCGGTGGCCGGAGAACACTGGTGAGAAAATGGGGTGGATGCCTCATGCCTTGACCGGGCCGCCAGGTCGATGCTTTCGGCATGACGATTTTCGAGAACCCGCGCGACGCGGCGCTGGAACTGCAGCGGAATCCCATCCTCTGGGCCGGTAGCGACGAGCGAGCCACCGGCTACGGAGTAATGGGCCTGCCGTTCGCCAGCGGGCACTACCTGGCCTTGCGGAACATGGCCGCGACGACGATCGGCCCCGGGTATCGAAGTGTCTGGCATCGCATGCCGAACGGCCAGTGGACCTTCATCTCCGATGCGGCACCGGAACAGAGTTGTGCACGGTACTTCGCGTCGGATTCCGCTCAGACGCTGAACACCGAGATCGAAATCCATTGGGACGGACCAACCTCGTTTCGGGTGAGCGTGCCAGGCCTGCTCGAGTGGCGACTCGAACTGGCAGGCACGCCCGCCACGCTGTTGATGTCGGCGCTGGGTCGTCGACTGCCGGCGGCGGCCGGTCGCGGCGAGTCTCTCCGACGGATGATGGCCAGAACCGCCGGGCCGATGCTCGGGGCCGGGCGCATGGGGATGGCCGGAACCGCTCCCAACGGTCAGCGGTTCGCCGCGGCGCCCTGGATGATCTGGACGGTTTCACGCAGCACCGCGACCCTGCGTGGCGCCGACCTCGGCTCCCCCCTTCCCCTTCTTCGTCAAGCGCAGCTCGGCGACTTCTGGCTTCCCCAACGTGGGCTGTTCGCGCTGGCGAACGTCGCGTTCGAGAACTTCGATCCAGCAAGGCACCATCCGGTGCACTACGGGTCAGAGATGAATTCTGTTGTTGGTCAACAGGATGGATAACCGGATCCAAAAGGAAACCGGACACCAAGAGAAATGGAGAAGTTCATGACGACAATGCACACCCCGGTCGACAACGGCGTCAACGTCGAGGCCCTCGTGGGCGCTCGGGAGTCGTTCGCCGAGGCACCGGAGATGGCCGAGTTCCATTGGCGAGCAGCGGTTTCCTGGGTCAGCGGCACCCACAGCCGCTCGACGGTGGACACCTTCTACGGGTTCGGCAGCCATCACCACCACAAGACCACGTTCACATACGACATCGACCATCCGCTCGCGTTCGCCGCGCAGGACAACGGCATCAGCCCGGTCGAGTACGTCCTGGTGGCGTTGGGCGGCTGCCTCACCGCGGGCATCGCGTCGATCGCCCAACATCGCAGCATCAAGCTGCACTCGGTGCAGGCGACCGTCGAGGCCGATGAGGACCTTCGGGGAATCCTTGGTGCCGATCCCGACGTCCGCAACGGCTTCACGGGTGTCCGGGTGTGCTACCAGATCGACGCCGACGCCACTCCGGAGGAGATCAAAGCGCTTGTCGCCCAATCGCAGAAGCGCTCGGCGGTCTACGACATCCTGACCAACCCCACCGACGTCACCGTCGAAGTGGCCTGACCAGGCGATGAGACAGAGGGGCCGATCATGCTGAAGACAACCGCCCTGGTGGTGGGCGCCGGACATAGCGGCCTAGCCATGAGCCGCTGCCTCGCCGACCGTTCGATCGACCACGTGGTCCTCGAACGCGGCGAGGTAGCGGACTCGTGGCGCACCATGCGGTGGGACTCGATGCGGTTGCTGACCCCCAACTGGATGGCCCGGTTGCCGGGGCACTCCTACCGCGGCGATGACCCCGACGGCTATCTCGCGGCATCCGAAGTAGTGCACTTCATCGAGCGCTACGCCAAGGAGACCGCGGCGCCCGTCCGCGCGAACACCACCGTGACGTCGGTGCGACAGACCGACAGCGGGTTCGTGGTGCAGACCGATCAGGATGCGTGGCATGCGCGGTCGGTCGTGTTGGCGTCGGGTGCCAACGCCGTCGCCAATGTTCCTGCGCTGCAATCCGGTGTACCCGCGGGCATCACCTCGCTCACCCCGGCGGATTACCGCAACCCGGACGAGGTACCCGACGGTGGGGTTCTCGTCGTCGGCGCCTCGGCGAGCGGTATTCAGATCGCCGCGGAACTGCACCGAGCTGGAAGGGACGTCACCGTCGCCGTTGGGGAGCACGTCCGCATGCCGCGCACCTATCGCGGCAAGGACATCCTGTGGTGGATGGACGCCGCGGGGTTGTTCGACGAGCGCTACGACCAGACGCCTGATCTCGTCCGGTCCCGCAGACTTCCGTCGATGCAGCTCGTCGGATCATCCGAGCGGGTGACCATCGACCTCAATTCGCTGATCGGATTGGGCATCCAACTCGTTGGGCGATTGGCCGGAATCCGTGACGGGATCGCTCAATTCTCCGGCTCGTTGCCGAACATGTTCGCGTTGGCAGACCAGAAGCTCGGACGTCTGCTCGACACGATTGACGCATGGGCGTTCACGACCGGTTTCGACGGTGGTGATCCGCCAAGACGTTTCGCCCCCACGGCGGTTCCGGCCACCGTCCCCTTGACGATGGACCTCAATTCCGGTGCCATCCGTACGATCATCTGGGCCACCGGATTCCGGCCAGACATGTCCTGGCTCGACGTTCCGGTCTTCGACCAGAAGGGTCAGATCCGCCATGACGGCGGCGCGACCGCCACCCCCGGCCTCTACCTGATGGGGATGCCATTCATGCGGCGCCGCAAATCGAGCTTCATCGACGGCGCAGCTGCCGATGCGGCAGATCTGAGCGGCCACCTAGCCCACTACCTCGATGCGAACTAAGGAACATCACATGGACTACGAAGACTACGACGCGATCATCGTCGGCGGCCGCTGTGCAGGCGCGGCGACCGCGATGCTGCTCGCCCGCGGCGGCATGCGCGTGCTCGTCGTCGAGGCGACCCGGCCCGGCACCGACACGCTGTCAACGCACGCCCTCATGCGGGGTGGCGTCCTCCAACTGCACCGCTGGGGTCTGCTCGACGCCGTCGTCGCCGCCGGGACTCCGGCCATCCTTTCGACCGAGTTCGAGTACGGCGACGAGATCGAGAAGGTCGACATCCGTTCCAGCGGAAGCATTTCCGCGCTACGTGCACCACGTCGAACAGTCCTCGACCCGCTACTGCTCGGAGCGGCCCACGATGCAGGCGCCGAGATTCGCATGCAGGCACGCGTGGTAGGTGTGGTTCGCGAGGGTGACAGGGTGTGCGGCGTCGAGGGCGTCGACCGTGGCGCCGGTACTCGCTTTCGCGCCATCGCACCGCTGGTCATCGGCGCCGACGGACGGAACTCGACGATAGCCCGAGCCGTCGACGCCCCCTATCGACGTCGCGGCAGCGCTTCTGGCGCGATCGTCTATGGCTACTTCGCCGAACTCCCAGACGATCGCTACCACTGGGCGTATCGCCCGGGGGTGACCGCGGGCGTGGTCCCCACCAGCGACGGGTTGGCATGCGTACGGGCGGGCACCGCCAGCGACAGGTTCGCCCAACAACGGTCCGCTGGCCTCGACGCCACCTTTCGATCGCTGCTCGCCGAGGCCACCCCGCAGGTGGCGCGGTCGATCGGCGCCGCGCCACCCGTCGGCACGCTGCGCGCCTACCCGGGCCAGCCCGGCTGGATCCGCGCCGCAGCGGGCCCGGGCTGGGCGCTGGTCGGCGACGCCGCCTATTTCAAGGACCCCATCACCGCGCACGGCATCACCGACGCGCTGCGCGACGCGGACCTGCTCGCTCGCGCGGTACTCGAGGCACCGCGCTCGTGGGGATCCCAGCTCGATGCCATCACCGATTACGAGCACACGCGTGATCGACTCTCCGAGCCTCTGTTCGACATCACCGAGCGCATCGCGAGCTACCGCTGGGACCTGGCCGAGCTGCGCGCGCATCTTCGGGACCTGAGTCAGGCCATGCGACCCGAAGTCGACGCACTGCTCGAGCTGGACCAAGAGCCCGCCGCGTGAACGGGTGCCGTCGATGACTCTGTCCCGAGCTAATCGACAGCGCGCGCTCGTCGCGCTTGTCGAAGTGTTGGGCCTCAGTGTTTGGTTTTCGGCGACCGCGGTGGTGCCCAGTCTGCGCGCGGAATGGGGCATCAGCTCGGCGGCTGCGGTGTGGCTGACCGCCTCGGTGCAGATCGGGTTCGTCGTCGGGGCGGTCGCCTCGGCTGTACTCAACCTCGCCGATCGCACCCCGCCACGATTGTTGCTCGCCGCGAGCGCGCTGTGCGCCGCAACGTGCACGGCGGTACTGGCACTGTTCGCCAACGGTCTCGCTGCGGCAGTCCCGTTGAGATTCCTCACCGGGACGTTCCTCGCCGGCGTGTATCCGGTGGGGATGAAGCTCGCGGCGTCGTGGTCGCGACCCGTCGACCGTGGCCGAACATTCGGGATTCTGCTGGGTGCCCTCACCATTGGCTCCGCACTGCCGCATCTCATCAGCGGGCTCGGACAGTTGCCGTGGCGCACTGTGATGCTCGCGGCCGCGGCGTTGACCGCAGTCGCTGCGATCGTCGCCGTCACCCTGATTCGGCCGGGCCCGCAGCTGGAGATCGGGGCGATCACCCCTCATCCGCGCCATGCGATGGCGATCTTCGTCCACCGCGGACCCCGATTGGTGAGCCTCGGCTACTTCGGGCACATGTGGGAGCTCTACGCCCTGTGGACCTGGCTGGCGATGTTCGTCGCCGCCGGCCGCGCCCAACGGGGCGACACGGCCGCCCCCTCGACCGGACTGATCGTGTTCGTCGCGATCGGAGTCGCCGGTGCAGCCGGATGCCTTCTGGGCGGGTGGGCATCGGATTATTTCGGGCGCCCGCCTGCCGCGATCGCCGCACTGGTGATCAGCGGGGCGTGCTGCGCGGCATCACCGGTCTTCTTCGCCGCTCCGACGGCCGTTCTCACCGTCTTTCTGTTGGTGTGGGGTGCCGCCGTCATCGCCGACTCGGGCGTCTTCTCCACCTCACTCAGCGAGACGACAGACCCGCGATACGTCGGCACCGCGCTCACCGCGCAGCCCGCCGTGGGCTTCCTAGTGACGGTCGTGACCATCCAACTGGTCCCGCTCGTCGCCGGCCTCATCGGTTGGCAGTACGCATTCCTGCTACTGACAACCGGCCCCCTGATCGGCGCCGCGGCGATGTGCGTCCTGCGCGCCGCAGAGCACCAACCACACCCCTCGAAGGAGAGCCATGAACAGGAATTCAACGCGCACGAGCCCATTCGTCGGTCAGACGGCGGAACTCTCGCGCACCGTCGATGACAAGGACATCGCAGTGTTCACCGAGATCAGTGGAGACCGGAATCCCCTGCACTATGACCACGCCGCGGCCAAGGCCTCGAGATTCGGGGAGATCGTCGTGCAGGGCGGCATCACCAGCGCGATCCTCAACGCCGTGGTTGCGGAAAGGCTTCCGGGCCCTGGCACGGTATTCCTCCAAGTGAGCTGGGCGTTCAAAGCCCCCGTGCGCCCAGGAGACACCATCACCGGGCGCGTCGAGGTGACGGCGACGCGTAAAGACAAGCCGATCACCGACTTCTGAACACCGTGACTCGTGATGACGGAACGGTCGTACTCGATGGAACAGCGGTCTGCTACACCATGGATCTGATGAGCCAAGACGTGCAATGACATCCGGGCTTTAGAGCAGAGACCCTCCCATTGGGGTAGAGAATGACGGGGTGCACCCGAACACCATTCCGAGCCTGGGACCGGGTCCCCGCAGAGCTGAGTTGCTGGCCGCGGTGTCGCTGGCAATCGACCTGGGTCTGGGTCAGCCGATGGAACACATGCTTCGGTCGTCGCTGATCGCGAGTCGCATCGCCGACCGCATGGGCCTCGACGCACAGCAACGGGCGACGATGTACTACGCCAACCTGGTGGGGTGGATTGGTTGTCATGCCGACTCCCACGAACTCTGGGAGCTATTCGGCGACGACATCGCTTGGCGTGCAGACACTTACGCAGTGGACATGGCGGGGCTGCCGTTTCTGCGTTTGATGATGAGCCACACGGCACGGGATCTGCCGGGCTGGGCACACGGTATCCGTTCGGCGGCCTTTCTGCTCACCGCGCGGGGTCAGATCGCCAGACTGATCCATTCGCATTGCAGCTCCGCGGGAGTACTTTCCGATCGGATGGGCCTGAACAATCGAGTCGGAGAGGCGCTGGGCTTCGTCTTCGAGCGCTGGGACGGGCAAGGACTGCCGAACGGTGCTCGGGGAGAAGACATCCCGGTCGAGGTCCAAATCGTCCACGTCGCGGACGTCATCGAGGTTCATTTGCGCGCGGGTGGCGTCGAACACGTGGTCGACGTCGTCCGGTCCCGGCGTGGCACTCAGTTCAGCCCCACCGTGGTGGAGGTTTTCGAGAGTGACGCGGACGCGATCGTGGATGGGTTGCTCGACATGGATGTCTGGACCGCCTCGTTGGCGCAGGCACCAGATCGGGACCAGTCCCTGAGCGATGGCGAACTCGACGAGATACTCAGGGCAATGGGTGATTTCGTCGATCTCAAGTGTCCATTCACCTTTGGACATTCACGTGGCGTGGCTGACCTGGTCGCCGGGGCAGCGCGACACCTGGGCATGTCGGCTACGGACATCGAATCCCTCTACCGGGCGGGCCTCGTTCACGGGATCGGAAGAATGGGCGTGTCCAACAAGATCTGGGAGAAGAAGGGACCCTTGAGCACGGCTGAATGGGAGCGGGTCCAGATGTATCCGTATCTCAGCGGCCGGATTTTGAGCCGGGTCAGCGGCCTGGAATCAGTGGTGTCTCTGGCCACCAAGCACAGGGAGAGGATTGACGGGTCCGGCTTTCCCCGGGGGATCGCCGGCACCGAGTTGACCCCGCAGGACCGGTTGCTCGCCGCCGCGGTAGCCTATCGCCGACTGCTCGAGCCTCGTCCACATCGGCCGGCTTTGGACTCAAGCGGCGCAGCCGATCAGGTGCGTCGCGAGGCGCGCGCCGGACGCCTCGACGCCGAGGCGGTGGAAGCCGTCTTGGCGGCAGCGGGGCACCGGGTGGCTCGGCGAACGCCCTGGCCGGCCGGGCTCACCAACCGCGAGGTGGAGGTCCTGCGGCTGATCGCGCAAGGACGATCGAACCGCGAAATCGCCGCCGAGCTGTACATCGCAGAGAAGACGGCGGGCAATCACGTCGAGCGCGTGTACTCCAAGCTGGGCGTCAAGAATCGCACGCAGGCCAGTCTCGCAGCGATCGACCGCGGTCTGACCGGCTTCCCGTTCGATGCGTCCACGCGATCATGAGGTAGGACGGATGCTGCCGATGAACCGGCGATTAGCGGCTGCTGCGCACGCCTTGTAGAGCGGCCTGCCAACCGGCTTCATGCCGGGTTGAAAGCTGGCGTACAGATTCGTTGGACACCATGGGACGGTGCTCGTGTCCAACTCAGTTGCGAACCCTGCCGGAAATCTGGCAGTTCAACTCCTGGCCGCCGATGCTCCTGCGCCCTACCACCACGGACTGTCGCTCCTGCAGGGCTGGCTGCCGCTGACCGTCCAGATCGTCGCGGTCTTGATGCTGGTCGCCGCGGTTGGTTGGCGGACGCGTCGCTGGCGTCTGGTCTGGCTGCCCGTCGCAATTGCGGTGGGAGTCGGTGTGGCTGCGTGGGCGCACTGGTACGTCGACTCCCAAGGCATGGCGGGTGACCCCGCGCCAGACTCGCTCTGGGTGTGGACCGGTCTGACGGGGTTCGCGCTCGCCGCAGCGATATTGGGCTGGCGCGGGGTCCGGTGGCGACGGGTCACCGCGATCGTCGCCGTCCCGCTGTGCCTGTTGAGCACCGGCCTGGCCCTGAATACCTGGGTCGGCTACTTCCCCACCGTGCAGGTCGCGTGGAATCAGCTCACCGCGGGCCCACTGCCCGACGAAACCGACCTCGACACCGTGCAGGCGATGCAGAAGTCGGGCACCCTGCCCGACCACGGCAGCGTCGTGCCGGTCGACATCCCCTCCACCGCATCGGGATTCAAGCACCGGACGGAGCTGGTCTACCTGCCCCCGCGGTGGTTCGCCTCGAACCCAGCCCCCAAGCTGCCGGTGGTGATGATGATCGGCGGCGAGTTCAACACCCCTGCCGACTGGCTGCGCACCGGCAACGCCGCATCCATCGTCGACGCCTTCGCCCAGTCACACGGCGGCAACGCACCCGTCCTGGTCTTCGTCGACTCCGGCGGATCGTTCAACAACGACACCGAATGCGTCAACGGCGTCCGCGGCAACGTCGCCGACCATCTCACCAAGGACGTCGTGCCCTACGTCAACGCCACCTTCGGCACCAGGTCCGCGAGCACCGACTGGGGCATCGTCGGCTGGTCGATGGGCGGCACCTGCGCCGTCGACCTGACCGTCATGCATCCCGAACTGTTCAGCAGCTTCGTCGACATCGCCGGCGACACGGGTCCCAACGCGGGCACCAAGGACCAGACGGTGGAGCGGCTGTACGGCGGCAACGCAGCGACGTGGGCCGAGTTCGACCCGTCGACGGTGATTGCCAAACACGGCAACTATCAGGGAGTCTCGGGGTGGTTCGCCATCTCGACGGACACCCCGACCCGACACCAGTTCGCCCAGGGCAACGACGCCGTCGGACTCGGCGGTCGCGACGGCGCCGGCATGCCCACCGATCAAACGCAGGCCGCGAACACGCTGTGCGGACTCGGTAGGGCGAACGGCATCACGTGTTCGGTCGTGCCCACGACCGGCCGCCACGACTGGCCACTGGCGACGCAGGTCTTCACCGCCGCGCTGCCCTGGCTGGCGGCTGCCCTGCACACGCCGGGCGTCCCGGCCGTTGCATTGCCGACAGGAGCTCCGATCGCCGCGACGGGCAGTTGACCCCGGCGCGGACGTCGAGATCGACGTTTTGCCGGGGTTGTGCGAGGAGGGATCTGCGAATCGTGGATCTCGCGGACGCCCGGCACCCGCCTCAGTCGTCGAGCGTCCGCAGGACGGCGCGGGTGCGGGCCTGTCCCTCGGGCGAGTGGTCGAACGTGGCGGCGACGTACTCGTCCACCCCGGCCGCGCTCAATTCGGCGAGCCGGTCCTTGACGGTGGCCTCGTCGCCGATGATCGCGGCGTCCTCGGGGCCTGCATAGCCTTCGCGATCGAGCATGGCCCGGTAGGAGGGCAGGTACCCGTACATCGCGAACTGTTCGGCAGCCTGTTTGCGCGCGCCGTCGACGTCGTCGGTGACACTCACCGGGAGACAGGCGACCACCCGGACCGCATCCTCGGGCCGCCCCGCGTCGGCGGCAGCCTGCCGCAGCGACGGAGTGACGTGCCCGGCCAACGTCTTGGGCCCCGTCATCCAGGTGCACGTGCCCGCGGTGCGACGGCCCGCGATCTTCAACAGCTGCGGACCGAGCGCCGCGATGTACACGTCGGGCCGCGGCGCACCCCCGATCATCAACGCGCCGCGAGTGGTCAGGATCTCGCCCTCCGCGGCGGCCGGTTCACCCGCCAGGAGTGGCAGGAGGCCGTCGAGGAATTCGTTCAGTCTGCGCACCGGCCTGTCCCACGGAATTCCCCACATGCCCTCGGTGACGGCCTGGTGTGTCATGCCGAGGCCGAGGATCAACCGGCCGTGCGAGACGAGGCTGACCGTCAGCGCTCGTTGCGCCATTTGCATCGGATGCTGGTTCTGGATGGGGACGACGCCGGTGGCAACCTCGATGTCGTCGACCTCGCGCAGCGCCACGGCCAGCACCGTGAGAAGGTCTGGCTCATACGGTAATTGGCTCATCCACAGCCGACGGAAGCCCTCCTCGCGCAGCATCGCGAGGTTCTGCACGCATGCCTCGACCGGGTTGTCGATACCCGCTCCACTGAGTTGCCCGAACATACTGACCTGCATGACTCGCACGCTCCTTTGCGTTCGCCGGTCTACATCGAAGCATGACGACCGCTGCCCGCCATAGGGTGTTCAATGTCGAAGCATGACGAGACCAACCATGACGACCGAAGCGGCGCGACTCCAGAATTTCGGGCCCAACTGGTTCGCCTCGGTGATGGGCACGGGCATCGTCGCGACCGCGGGTGCGACGTTGCCGATTCACGCGCCGGGTCTGCACGTGTTCTCCCGTGTCGTGTGGGTGGTGGCCGCCGCCCTGCTGGTGGTCCTGTTGGTAGCAGTGACGGTGCAGTGGTTCCGCCATCCGACGGTGGCGCGGGCCCATTCCCGCAACCCGCAGATGGCGCACTTCTACGGTGCCGCCCCCATGGCGTTGATGACGGTCGGGTCGGGGGCAGTACTGATCGGCAAGGACCTGATCGGGGCGCGCATTGCGGTCGACCTCGCCTGGGTGTTGTGGACGGCAGGCACCATCGGCGGTCTCTTCACGGCAGCGACGATCCCCTTCCTGATGTTCACCCAGCTCAACGTCGAACCCGACGCGGCCTTCGGTGGCTGGCTCATGCCCGTGGTGCCGCCGATGGTGTCGGCCGCCGCGGGTGCCCTGCTGATCCCGCACATGGCGCCGGGCACCGGACGTACCACGATGTTGTACGGCTGCTACGCCATGTTCGGACTTTCGCTGATCGCGGCGCTGATCATCATCAGCATGATCTGGAGCAGGCTGGCCCTCTACGGCACCTCCGGCACGGCGCGGGTGCCGACGCTCTGGATCGTCCTTGGTCCGCTGGGGCAGGGCATCACGGCTGCGGGGCTGCTCGGGACGGCGGCGGCGTTGGCGGTGCCACCCGAACTCGCCAACGCCATGAACGTCTTCGCGATCCTGTTCGGCGTGCCCGTGTGGGGCTTCGCGATGTTGTGGATCGTGCTGGCGGCCGAGTTGACGGTGCGCACGCTGCGACGCGGGATGCCCTTCGCCCTGACGTGGTGGAGCCTGACGTTCCCCGTCGGCACGTTCGTGACGGGCACGACGCAATTGGCGGTGCACACCGGTCTGCCGGCGTTCAAGGTGGCCGCGGTGATCGCTTATGCGGGACTCCTCGGCACGTGGGGGCTGGTCGCCGTCAGGACAGCGCGCGGCAGCGTGCAGGGAAACCTATTCGCGGCGCCACCCGCCAATGCGGGTCCGATCAAGGCGTACAAGGACCCGCCGCCTGCTTAACCCTCGAGCGCCTTCGCGCAGCCGGCGAGAATCTGGACGAACCCCGAGCGCAGCAAAGGCGCGGTGAGCGCCTCCAGCACCTTTCCGCCTGTACGGACGGGATGGGTGTAGGTGGTCGTCCAGTCGACGTGCGTTCCATCGCCCGACGGAGAGCAGGAGACGGTGCCGCCTTCGTGATCCAGCGGCGGAATCGACCGCACGATCCGGTAGGAGTAGCTCCGAGGGGCGTCGTACGCCGTGATCTCCTCGCGTAACCACATGCCTGCCGCGATCGCTTCCCGTACCGCACCTGTGCCGGGTGTCGAGGCGTCGCTCCAGCGGGCGCGGAGCATGAGGCGAGCGGCAGTCAGGTTGATCGGATCGGCCAGCCAATCGAACACGCGTTCCGGAGAAGCGGCAATCGTGCGCTGAACGTGTATGCGAACCATTGGCTAAAAGTAAGTGCCCCGTGTTGCCGTCGGGTCGGGGGGTCAGACGGCAACACGGAGCTATTACACGTATCGACTTCTCGTCGTCGGCCGTTACACCCGCCGACGAGGAGCCATCACGCCTCCAGAATCGCGGTGACGCCTTGGCCTCCGGCCGCACAGATCGAGATGAGGCCGCGTACTGGCTGTCCAGTTTCTGCCTTCTTCTCCGCCAGCTGTTTGGCCAGTTGCCCCACGATGCGTCCGCCCGTCGCAGCGAAGGGGTGACCTGCCGCCAGCGAGGACCCGTTGACGTTGAGCTTCGATCGGTCGATGGTGCCGAGCGGGGCGTCGAGGCCGAGCCGCTCCTTGCAGTACTCCTCGGAATCCCAGGCCGCGAGGGTGGCGAGCACGACTGACGCGAACGCCTCGTGGATCTCGTAGAAGTCGAAGTCCTGCAGCGCCAAGCCATTGCGGGCCAGCAGTCGCGGCACCGCGTAGGTGGGCGCCATCAGCAGACCGTCGTCACCGTTGACATAGTCGACCGCCGCCGTCTCGCCGTCGACGAAGTAGGCCAGCACCGGAATCCCGTGCTCGGCGGCCCACTCATCGGTGGACAGCAGCGCCACCGAGGCGCCGTCGGTCAGCGGCGTCGAGTTGCCTGCCGTCATGGTCGCATCGCCGTTCTTCGCGCCGAAAACCGGCTTCAGCTTGGCGAGCTTCTCGGCCGTCGAGTCGGCACGCAGATTGTTGTCGCGGTAGAGACCAAGGAACGGGCTGACGAGGTCGTCGAAGAATCCGCGGTCGTAGGCCGCGGCCATGTTTTGGTGGCTGGCCGCGGCAAGCGCGTCCTGGTCGACGCGCTTCACGCCCATCTGCTTGGCGGTGACGGCAGCATGCTCGCCCATCGACATGCCGGTGCGGGGCTCTCCGTTGGTGGGGATCTCGACGCCGATCGCGGCGGGCAACTTGCCGACCAGCTTGAGCCGATCGACGTTGGACTTGGCGCGACGCAGACCCAGCAGGACGCGACGCAGGTCATCGCCGAATGCGATGGGCGCGTCCGAGGTGGTGTCGACGCCTCCCGCCACCGCCGAGTCGTACTGGCCGAGGGCAATCCCGTTGGCCACCGCGATGGTCGATTGCAGGCCCGTGCCGCAGGCCTGCTGCAGGTCGTAGGCGGGTGTGTACGGCGACAGTGCGCTGCCGAGCACGCACTCCCGCATCAGGTTGAAGTCGCGGCTGTGCTTGAGCACCGCACCGCCGACTACAGCGCCGAGGCGTTCACCCTTCAGGTTGAACCGGTCGACGAGGCCGCCGAGTGCGGCAGTGAACATGTCCTGGTTCGACGCGTTTGCATAGGCGCCGTCCGAGCGTGCGAAGGGAATCCTATTTCCGCCGAGAATTGCCACTCGACGGGTTGCCGTGCGCGGGGACTGAGTGTCGGCCACGTTCATCTCCATTGCTTGAATGTGGTTGCTGGGTGTCGGGGGTCATACTACCCACCGTTCTTACTCTGGAGTAAGTTCGTGACCGATACGACAGTCCTGGGTACTCCATCTTCAGTAAGTACCCGTTTCTCCCCGAAAGGCAGCTCTGTGGCTTCCGACCTGTTCTCGCAAGTGGTCAACTCCGGTCCCGGGTCGTTCCTGGCCAAGCAACTGGGCGTCCCGCAGCCGGAGACCCTCCGGCGCTACCGCGAGGGCGAGCCGGCACTCGCCGGACCCCTGCTGATCGGCGGCGATGGGCGCGTCGCCGAACCTCTTCGCACCGCACTGGCCGAAGACTATGACCTCGTCGGTGACAACGTCGGCGGCCGCTGGGCCGACACGTTCGGCGGCCTGGTCTTCGACGCCACCGGAATCACCACCCCCGAGGGACTCAAGGCGCTGCGCGAGTTCTTCACCCCGGTGCTCCGCAACATCGGCTCCAGCGGACGCGTCGTCGTCATAGGAACCACGCCCGACCAGACGGCCAGCGTCGACGAGCGCATCGCCCAACGGGCGTTGGAGGGGTTCACCCGATCGCTCGGCAAGGAACTGCAACACGGCGCGACCATCGGACTGATCTACCTGGCCGCGGACGCCAAACCTGCGGCCACCGGCATCGAGTCGACCGTGCGATTCCTGCTGTCGGCCAAGTCGGCCTACGTCGATGCGCAGGTGTTCTACGTCGACGCCAAGGACTCGGCGCCACCGGCCGACTGGGACAAGCCGCTCGAGGGCAAGGTCGCGTTGGTGACGGGCGCCGCCCGAGGCATCGGCGCCGAGATCGCCAAGGTCTTCGCCCGCGACGGGGCCAAGGTTGTCGCGATCGACGTAGAAAACTCAGCGGAGGCACTCGCCGAGACGGCTACCAAGGTGGGCGGAACGGCGCTGGCCCTCGACGTCACCGCCGCCGACGCCGTCGACCGCATCACCGAGCATCTGCGCGAGCACTACTCCGACTTCAACGGGGGCAAGGCCGACGTACTGGTGAACAAC
Source organism: Mycolicibacterium hodleri (assembly GCF_006439015.1). Lineage (GTDB taxonomy): Bacteria > Actinomycetota > Actinomycetes > Mycobacteriales > Mycobacteriaceae > Mycobacterium > Mycobacterium hodleri_A. The sequence continues at coordinate 50,616 of NZ_RCZG01000016.1, forward strand.
GCCGGCATCACCCGCGACAAGCTGCTGGCCAACATGGACGACGGGCGCTGGGACTCGGTCGTCGCGGTCAATCTGCTCGCCCCGCAACGGCTCGCCCAGGGCTTGGTGGACAACGGCACGATCGGCGAGGGTGGCCGCGTCGTCGGTCTCTCCTCGATGGCGGGCATCGCGGGCAACCGCGGCCAGACCAACTACGCCGCCACCAAGGCAGGCATGATCGGTATGACGCAGGCCCTCGCACCGATATTCGGCGAGAAGGGCATCACGATCAACGCCATCGCACCGGGATTCATCGAGACCAAGATGACGGAGGCGATCCCCTTGGCCACCCGTGAGGTCGGCCGTCGACTCAACTCCCTGTTCCAGGGCGGCCAGCCCGTCGACGTTGCCGAGGCCATCGCATACTTCGCCAGTCCCGCCTCGAATGCCGTCACCGGCAATACCATTCGGGTGTGCGGCCAGGCCATGTTGGGGGCGTGAGGTGACGGCGGGCAGGAGCGAAGCGACAAGGGGAACAATGAGTAGTCAGCCGAGTGGGCTTCGCAACATGGCCTTGGCCGCCGCCGGAGCATTGCCGTTCGTCTCGCGCGGGGACGCGATCCCCCAACGGACGGCCACGGTCTCAGACCTCGCCATCGACCGGGCCAACGTTGCTGCCTACGCCGCGGTGACCGGGTTGCGGTTTGGTGACACGGTGCCGCTGACCTATCCGTTCGCCTTGACGTTCCCATCGGTGATGTCACTGGTCAGCGGGTTCGACTTCCCCTTCGCCGCAATGGGATCGGTTCACGTCGAGAACCACATCACCCAACACCGGCCCATCGCCGTCACCGACACCGTCGGCGTCAAGGTGCATGCGGAGAATCTGCGGGAGCACCGCAAGGGGCTGCTGGTCGACCTCATCACCGACGTCAGCGTCGGCAACGAGACCGCGTGGCACCAGGTGACGACGTTCCTGCATCAGCAGCGAACCAGCCTGTCGGATGAACCCAAGCCGGAGCAGAAGAAGCAGCGCAAGCTGCCACCGCCGAATGCGGTCCTGCACATCACGCCCGGCCAGATCCGTCAATACGCGTCTGTCGGCGGCGACCACAATCCGATCCACACCAGTTCGATCGGTGCGAAGCTGTTCGGCTTTCCCACCTCGATCGCCCACGGAATGTTCAGCGCCGCAGCCGTACTGGCCAACATCGAAGGCCAGTTCCCCGACGCCGTCGAGTACTCGGTGCGCTTCGGCAAGCCGGTACTGCTACCCGCCCGCGTAGGCCTCTACGTGGATCGCGTGGCCAATGGCTGGGAACTGGCGCTGCGCAACATGTCCAAGGGTTATCCGCACCTGACGGGAACGGTCACCGCCCTCTAGGGCACCGCTGAGCAGACACATAAGTACCGCGAAACGCCGGGTTACGGGGACCTATGCGTCTGCTCGGAAGGGAATCTCTGCCGGCCTACCCTTCAGGCCGCGCCAGAACAGGTTGATCATCAGCTCGGCGGCCTCGTGAACGTCGGCGTCGCCGGTGCTCACTCGCGTCGCAACGGCCTCACCGGCACCCACCAGCGCAACGGCCATCATGTCGAAATCGGTGTCCGGCTGAGGGTTTCGAGTACCCGACTGAAGCAGTCTGCCGACCAGATCGATGATCCGCTCGCGGCCCTCGCGCACCGTGTGGGCGAACGCCTGCGAACTGGTCGCCTGGGTGTAAAGCACCATCCAGGAGGCGCGGTTGGTGTCGATGTAGCTGAGGAACGCCACCACCGCGGTGCGCAGTAGATCCTTGGGGTTTTCGGTGAAGTCGATCTCGGCGCGCACCGATTCCACGAAGCGGCCCAGCTCACGATCCAGGCAGGCGCCGAACAGTTCCTCCTTGGAACCGTAGTAGAGATACAACATCGGCTTGGAAATCTCGGCCTGCGCGGCGATCGCGTCCATCGAGGTCTCGTGATACCCGTTCACCGAAAACATCTGTACGGCGGCATCGAGCATCTGTTGCTCACGGACCGCGCGCGGCAACCGCTTCGTTCCACCTGCCATCAGCCCAGAGTAAGCACTCGCGGCGGTTTCAGCCCCCGCAGCGCGGACTCTTTCCCTTGAGCGCGGCGATTCGCAGCACGGAGTCGTCGACCTTCTTCATGTCGAGCCCGCCCTCGCTCACGGCGGCTTCCAGCGCGTCGAGCACACCGGGAACCTCGTCGGTGGTGATCCACAGGGCGATGTCGGCGCCGGCCTGCAGCGCCTTGAGAGCTGCCTGAGCCACGGTGTACTGCTGGTTGATGGCGCCCATGCTGGAGATGTCGTCGGTGAACACCACGCCGTTGAAGGGCAACCCGCCGTAACCGCCACTGCGCAGCAGTCCGTAGGCGGGTGCGCTCAGGCTGGCGGGATCAGCACCGGTGAGTCCGGGGACCTGCATGTGGCCGACCATCACGGTGGTTCCGGGCAACTGGGCCAACTCCCGGTAGGGCACCAGGTCGTTGGTCATCAGCTCCGAGAGCGGCGGTGTCACCACACCCCCCAAGTGCGAGTCACCGGACGCGTGACCGTGCCCGGGAAAGTGCTTGAGCACCGGCGTGATTCCGGCGTCGAGGAGTCCCCGCGCGTACGCACCCGCGTACGCGGTGACCTTCGCGGGGTCGGCGCTGAACGAACGGTCTCCGATCACGGTGTCGTCGTCCTGGTCGGAGACGTCGACGACCGGAGCGAAGTCGATGGTGATGCCCAGGGCCTTCATGGCCTGGCCGCGGGTCAGCGCGATGTCGTGTACTTCCTGTGCCGACGCCGTCTGACCGAGGACGCGCGCCGACGGCTGCACGCCGATCATGCTCTTGAGCCGCGAGACCCGGCCGCCTTCCTCGTCGGTGCTCACCGCCAGCGGAAGCGGACCTGACGAGGCGGCGATCTCCCTGAGGGGATCGCCCATCATGGTCAGGTCGGTCCAGCTTCCGATCATGATGCCGCCGACGTGGTCCTTGGCCACCACCGCGCGCGCATCGTCGGCGCCCGTGACACCGACCATCAGCAGTTGGGCCAGCTTGTCGCGGGTGGACATGGCCGCCAGCAGCGCATCGCCCTCGCCGCAGGCAGGTGGGCCCGGCGGCGGTAGAGGCGCCGAACTGGCCGCTGACGCGCCCGGGGTCGACGCGTCCGGGGCATCGACCGACGCACTGCGGTGCTTGACGAAGTACACACTGCCCACGACGACGACGGCGATGACGGCGACGGCGAGCACGATCGACACGATGGTGGATCGTTGGCTGGCGCCCCTGGAGTCATCCTGTGAATTACGGCCCAGCGGCATGGGCCGAATCGTAGCGTGCAGCGTCGGCGACGCCCGTCGCCGTGCTGGGTAATCTCGCGCGTATGCCGCTGCGCTCGGGGGACGTGTTCGCGGGCTACACCGTGGTCCGACAGCTCGCTGCGGGCGCCCGTGGCGAGGTGTATCTGACCGCGCATCCGCAATTGTTGCGCCAGGACGCCCTGCGCGTCCTGCCCGCCGCTGCCTCGTCCGACGAGCGATTCCGTGCCGCCTTCCTGCGCCATGCCGACACGGCCGCGACGCTCTGGCATCCCCACATCGTCGGAGTGCACGACCACGGCGAATACCGGGGCCTGCTGTGGCTGTCGATGGACTTCGTCGACGGCACGGACGCGGGCTCGTTGATACGAGACAGATACGACACCGGCATGGCCGCCGACAAGGTCCTCGACATCGTCACGTCGATCGCCGACGCGCTGGACTATGCGCACGCACGGCACTCGGTGCACGGCAACGTCACGGCGGCCAGCATTCTGCTTACCGGCGACCGGCGACGGCGAGTGGTGTTGACGGATTTCGGCATTCCCCGCAGCGTCGACGCCGCAGGCGAGGGTGTCACCGACGGCCGAGCCGACCAGTACGGTCTGGCGGCCACGGCCTATCACCTGCTGGGTGGCAAGCCTCTGGAGGCGAGCACCCATCCGAAACCGGTTGCCCCACTTGGCGACACCCGCCAGGACCTCGCCGCATTCGATCCAGCTCTGATGCGGGCGCTGTCGGTCGACCCCCTGCAGCGGTTCAACGCATGTCTGGACTTCGCGGCCGCGCTGCGTGATGCCGCGACAGCCGCGACGCAGGCGCAACCCGTCGCCGACCCGGCGGCCCACGCTCCCACCGAGCACCTCGCGCGGCCGACGACGGGCTCGGGAATGCCTGCCCTCTTCGTCCCGGCCTGGTCCGCGGAGGAGCCGGGCCCCGAAGACGGGTTCGATCTGGAGGTCGAACCCGAGTTCGCACCGACGATGGCAGCCAGTCAGCTCTCCCCGCCGCCGCAGATGTCCGACCCGCCCTTCGATGCGGAACCCGACGACGACGGAGCCGTCGGAGCGGGCCGGATCTGGGCGTTCACCGGAGTGGCCGCACTCCTCGCGCTCATCGTCGTACTGGTGGTCGTCGTCGCCCGCGGCGGCAGCGTCGGATCAAGCGCGGGCTCATCACCGTCGCGTTCACCGTCGAGCAGCGCTCTGACGCCACCCGCGGCCGCGGAACCCACCACGACCGGCGTGGGAGGCCGGCCCATGCCGGCGCCGATCCGAGGCGCCGATCCGACGGGTGAGGAATGCGAGGGCGGATATCAAATCACCGGGCAGGCCGATTGGGCAAGCCAGGGCGTGCGCGGCAGCCCAGCGGCAACCTGCGCTTTCGTCAGCAACGTGCTGAAAGCCTATTGGGACGCCGCCGACCCGAGTCGTGAGACACGGTCCGTCGTCGCCGCCGGCGCCATCCCCTGCGCGGAGGGCGCGGCGTGCGTCGGCTCGGACTTCTTCGTCACCTGTTCGGCAGAAGGCTCCGATCCATGGATCACCTGCCGCGGCGGCCGCGATGCCGTCGTAGTTCTGTACTAGCCGCCCGCGGTGCTACCTTGGCCGAGTGGACAGGTTCGTCTTGCCAGCTGCAGCCAGCATCGTCGTCGGACTGTTGCTCGGCGCCGCCGCCATCTTCGGGGTGACGCTCATGGTTCAGCAGGACACGAAGCCGCCGCTACAGGCGGGCGACCCGGGGTCATCCGTGCTCAACAGGGTCGAGTACGGCGACCGAACCTAATCTCAGGTCGCTACGCTCCTGCCCCCCGAACTTGAATCCCACGTCGCTGCACCCCTGAGCCGCCGCTGGTTGTGGCTTGTCGTAGCCGTCGCACTGGCGCTGACCTTCGCTCAATCGCCAGGGGAGATCTCCCCCGACACCAAGCTCGACCTGACCGCCAACCCGCTGCGGTTCCTGGCGCGCGCGGCGAATCTATGGAACAGCGACCTCCCCTTCGGACAGGCACAGAACCAGGCCTACGGCTATCTCTTCCCACACGGCGCGTTCTTCCTCGTCGGCGATGCCATCGGGCTGCCTGGCTGGGTGACGCAGCGGCTGTGGTGGGCGCTGCTCCTCGTCGTCGGGTTCTGGGGCTTGATTCGACTGGCTGAAGCCCTGAACATCGGCAGCCCAAGCTCGCGGGTCATCGCGGCGCTCGCATTCACGCTGTCACCCCGGGTGCTGACGACGCTCGGCGCGATCTCGTCGGAGACGCTGCCGATGATGCTGGCGCCGTGGGTGCTGTTGCCGGTGGTGCTCGCGCTGCGGGGAGCCGGGCCGCCGGCGACATGTGGCCCGGGAGCCGGGCCGCCGGCGACATGTGGCCCGGGAGCCGGGCCGCCGGCGACATGTGGACCGGGAGCCGGGCCCGTGCGCGTGCTGGCGGCCAGGTCGGCGCTGGCCGTCGCGTTGATGGGCGCCGTCAACGCGGTCGCCACCCTCACGGCGTGCCTGGCGGCCCTGATCTGGTGGGCCGCACACCGTCCGAACCGGCTGTGGTGGCGGTTTACCGCGTGGTGGGCCTTGTCCGTGGCGCTCGCCGTGACGTGGTGGGTGGTCGCGCTTTTCATGCTCGGCCGGATCAGCCCCCCGTTCCTCGACTTCATCGAATCGTCCGGCGTGACCACGCAGTGGCTGTCGCTGGTGGAGGTGCTGCGCGGGACGTACAGCTGGACGCCGTTCGTCGCACCGAACGCGACCGCGGGCGCGTCGCTGGTGACGGGGTCGGTCGCCGTGCTGGCGACGACGCTGGTGGCCGCAGCCGGGCTGGCGGGCCTGACCCTGAGGTCGATGCCTGCCCGCGGCCGGTTGATCACGATCCTCCTCACCGGCCTCGGCTTGTTGGCCGTCGGTTACTCCGGTGGCCTCGGCAGCCCATTCGCCCACTACGTGCAGGCGTTCCTGGACGCCGACGGCACTCCGTTGCGCAACGTTCACAAACTCGAGCCGCTGATCAGGCTGCCGCTGGTGCTGGGTGTCGCGCATCTTCTGAGTCGCGTTCCGCTGCCCGGCAGCGCACCTCGGCGCGAGTGGCTTCAGGCACTGGCACATCCTGAACGCGACAAGCGGGTCGCCGTCGGCGCCGTGGTCATGGTCGCACTCACCGTGGCGACATCGTTGGCGTGGACCGGGCGTTTGACTCCGCCGGGCACTTTCGCCGCCATTCCGCAGTACTGGCACGACGCCGCCAACTGGCTCGATGAACACAACGAACCCGCCCCGGGGCGCGTTCTGGTGGTTCCCGGTGCACCATTCGCCACGCAGGTGTGGGGCAACAGCCACGACGAGCCGTTGCAGGTGCTCGGCAACAGTCCCTGGGGAGTCCGCGACTCCATTCCTCTGACACCGCCGGCGACCATCCGCGCCCTCGACTCGGTACAGCGACTGTTCGCTGCCGGGAGGCCGTCCGCTGGACTTGCCGATACGCTTGTCCGACAGGGTATTTCATACCTCGTCGTGCGCAACGACCTCGACCCCGAGACGTCGCGTTCAGCCCGCCCGCTATTGGTGCACCGCGTCTTGGACAATTCGGGCGGGCTGACGAAGGTCGCGCAGTTCGGCGATCCCGTCGGGCCCGGCACATTGGATGGGTTCATCACCGACAGCGGGCTGCGACCGCGCTATCCGGCGGTGGAGATCTACCGGGTCGACGGGGCGAGACCTGTGCGCCCGTACCTCACCGACGCCGACGCGATGGCGCGCATCGACGGCGGTCCCGAAGCGCTGCTGCGGATCGACGAACGACGCCGGCTACTCGGTCAGGCGCCGCTCGGGCCGACGCTGCTGACGGCTGACGCCCGCGCCGCCGGGTTGCCGACGCCGGTCGTGACGGTCACCGACAACCCGGTGGCCCGTGAAACCGATTACGGCCGCGTGGATGACCACTCGTCCGCCGTTCGCGCACCGGGTGACACGCGAAACACGTTCAACCGCGTCATGGACTACCCCGCCGGGGGCGCTGCCGTCGTCTACGGACGGTGGCCGGGGGGCAGGCTCTCGGTGTCGAGTTCGGCGGCGGACTCCACCGCGCTACCGAACGTCGCGCCCGCGGCGGGCGCGGCGGCCGCTGTCGACGGGGACCCCGCGACCAGTTGGGTGTCGAACTCACTGCAAGCGGCTGTGGGCCAATGGCTTCAGGTCGATTTCGACCGCCCCATCGCCAACGCGGCGTTCAGCATTACGCCGAGCGCCACCGCCGTCGGTGCTCAGGTGCGGCGCATCGAGGTGTCGACCGCTACCGGCACCAGCACGCTGCGCTTCGACGAGGCCGGCAAGCCGTTGTCGGGCGCGCTCCCCATCGGCGAAACCCCATGGGTGCGATTCACCGCCGTGGCGACCGACGACGGATCTCCTGGCGTCCAATTCGGCATCACCGACTTCACCATCACGCAGTACGACGCCTTCGGATTCGCCGAACCGTTGAGCCTTCGGCACACCATCGACGTACCACCCCCACCCCCGGGATCGGCTGTCGCCCAATGGGATCTGGGTTCGGAGTTGCTTGGTCGCTCAGCGTGTGCGGACGGACCCGACGGAGTTCGGTGCGCCGCGACCATGGCCCTGTCTCCCGAGGAGCCGGTCAACCTAAGTCGCACTTTGTCGGTGCCCGACGCCATGGAGGTGACGCCAACGGTGTGGGTGCGAGCGCGACAGGGTCCCAACCTGGCCGACCTGATCGCTCAAACCGGCGCCGCCCGCGAGCTCGGCGACGCCGATGTCATCGACGTGCTCGGCTCCGCCTATGCAGCAGGTGACGGCGATCCGCGCACCTCGTGGACCGCCCCGCAAAGCATCGTTCAGCACCGCGGTGCGGCCAATCTGACACTGAAACTCCCACGGCCGACGGAGGTTTCCGCGCTGCGGCTGACCCCGAGCCAGTCAGAGCTGCCCGCCCATCCGACGTTGGTCGCCATCGATCTCGGCGATGGTCCGCAGGTGCGATCGCTGACGCCGAACGGCGCGCAGACCGTCCCCCTCGCACCTCGTGTCACCGACACCGTCAAGATCTCGATCCTCGACTGGAATGACGTCATCGACCGCACTGCCTTGGGTTTTGATCAGGTCAAGCCGCCGGGGCTGGCCGAGGTCACTGCGTTGGACGGCAGGGGCGCGCCGATCGCCGCCCCCGACGCCGCCCGCAACCGCGCCCGCGGAATCGAGCTCCCCTGTGGCAAGGGGCCGATCATCGGCGTCGCAGGCCAGTTCGTCCAGACATCGGTGAACACCACCGTCGGCGCCCTCCTCGACGCCGAACCGATCGCGGCCAGTCCCTGCGGGTCGTCGACGATCGCCTTGCCCGCGGGTGAACAGGAGCTGGTGATCAGCCCAGGACCGGCGTTCGTCGCGGACGGCGTCCAGCTGAATGGTCCTTTGGCGGCGACATTGCCAAGTGCCTCAACGACTCCCGCGACTACGACGCAATGGCGGGCCGACCACCGACAGGTCGACGTGACCGCATCGGGCGTGCAGCGGGTGTTGGTGGTGCCCGAGAGCATCAACCCCGGCTGGACCGCGCGCGCCGCGGACGGCACGACCTTGACGTCGATCACGGTGAACGGGTGGCAACAGGGCTGGGTCCTTCCCGCGGGCACCTCGGGCACCGTCACCCTCTCGTTCGCCTCCAATACGACCTATCGCATCGGCCTCTTCGGCGGGCTGGCCCTTCTTCCTCTGCTGCTGCTGCTCGCGTTCGTCCCCGTCCGTCGGAAACCGGTGCCTACCGAGCCCACCCGCCCGTGGCAACCAGGGTCGGTTGGCGTGAGTCTCGCGGTGCTCGGCCTGGGCTTCCTCGTCTCGGGTGTCGTCGGCCTCCTGGTCGTCGGAGCGGCGGTCGGGATGCGATACGCGTTACGGGCCAGGCCGGTGGGCTCGGAACAGATCCTTCTCGGCGCGGCGGCGGGTGGGCTGATCCTGGCGGGCGCGGTGCTCAGCAGATATCCGTGGCGGTCGGTCGACGGTTACATCGGCCACGCCTGGGGCGTGCAGTTGCTGGCGCTGATCTCGGTGGCCGCGCTCGCCGCATCGGTGGTCCCGATTTCACCTTCGGCGCGTGCCAACGTCCCTAACATCGGGTGAGTGCCCCTTCTCAACACCGCTCGCGGCGCCATCGACACCGGCGACCTCGGCGTGACACTCATGCACGAACACGTGTTCATCTTGACCACCGAGATCATGGAGAACTACCCCGAGAACTGGGGTGATGGGGCCGCACGCGAGGCCGGCGCGATCGTACGGCTCAACGAGCTCAAGTCCCGCGGCGTCGACACCATCGTCGATCTGACGGTTATCGGTCTTGGTCGCTATATCCCGCGCATCGCTCGCATCGCCGCGGCGACCGAGCTGAACATCGTCGTCGCGACCGGGCTCTACACCTACAACGACGTCCCGATGTACTTCCATTACCTCGGTCCGGGAGCACCCCTAGGAGGGCCGGAGCCGATGGTCGAGATGTTCGTCCGCGACATCGAGCACGGCATCGCCGACACCGGCGTGAAAGCGGCGATCCTCAAGTGCGCCACCGACGAACCCGGCGTGACGCCGGGCGTCGAGCGGGTGCTCCGCGCCGTCGCGCAAGCGCACCGGCAGACCGGCGTCCCGATCTCGACCCACACGCACGCCGCAACCCGGCGCGGACTCGAGCAACAGCGGATCTTCGCCGACGAGGGCGTCGATCCGAGCCGAGTCGTCATCGGACACAGCGGAGACACCACCGACATCGCCTACCTCGAGGAGCTCATCGCCGAGGGTTCCTACCTCGGCATGGACCGGTTCGGGGTCGACGCATTCCTCGGTTTCGAAGACCGCGTCAACACTGTGGCGACGATGTGCGAACGCGGCCATGCCGGCAAGATGGTGTTGTCACATGACGCCTCTTGCTATTTCGACGCACTCCCAGAGGCGACGCTCCCCGTCGCGCTGCCCAACTGGCACTACCTGCACATCCACGACGACGTGATCCCTGCGCTCAAGCAACGGGGCGTCACCGACGAGCAACTCACCACCATGCTGGTCGACAATCCACGCAATATCTTCTCCGCCCGGGGCGGCTACTGACGTGGTCGCCGGAGTCCCGCCGATCAGCACCCAGGTCTCCACGCTCGCGCAGGCCGCGCCCAACGCTCCCGCCGTGACCTGCGAAGGGCGCACCCTGAGTCGCGCCGAACTCGACGCGTCAACCAACCGACTCGCGAGGGCGTACGCCGAAATCGGCGTCGGGACGGGTGACTACGTCTCGATCGCGATGCCGAACTCGATCGAGTGGATCCAGGCGTGCCTCGCATGTTGGAAGCTGGGTGCGATACCGCAACCGTTGGCCGCGCGCCTGCCCGACGCCGAGCTGGTCGGCATCCTCGATCTGAAACCACGCGCGCTCATCGTCGGTCGTGTGGACCCACGCGGTCAGGTTCCGAGCGTGCCCGCGGACTTCGCCCCCGACGCGGCGCTATCCGACGCGCCCCTGCCAGAGGCTATTTCGCCGGTGTGGAAGTCGATGACCTCTGGGGGCAGCACCGGCAGGCCCAAGCTCATCGAGGCTGGCGGCGACAGCCGGATCCCCGCTCTCATCGGCTATCCGCTGGGCATGGAGGACGGAGACGTCAACCTCCTCTCGGTGCCACTGAACCACAACACCGGGTTCACCACCGCGGCGGCGGGCCTGCTGCTGGGCCATCATCTGGTCGTGATGCCGAGGTTCGAGCCCGCCGAGTTCCTGAGCCTCGTCACCGAACACCGCGTCACGTTCCTGGCGACGGTGCCAACCGTCATGCAGCGACTGCTGCCGGTGTATCGCGCCGACCCGGACGCCTACGACCTGTCCTCGATCCGGCGGTTCTGGCACCTCGCCGCGCCGTGCCCGCCGGTGATCAAGCAGGCGTGGATCGACATCCTCTCCCCCGAAGTCGTCTGGGAACTGTACGGCGGCACCGAACTTCAAGCGTTGACGTTCGTCTCGGGCGATCAGTGGCTGACCCACCCAGGAACAGTGGGGGTCGTCGTCGCCGGTGAGATGAAGGTTCTCGACGATGACGGCAGTGAGTGTTCGCCGGGGGTCGTCGGCGAAATCTACATGCGGCCTGCCCCAGGAAGTGCACCGACCTACCGCTACGTCGGCACGACCGCCAAGAGTCGAGACGGCTGGGACTCGCTCGGTGATCTCGGTTATTACGAGGACGACGGCTCGGAGCGGTTCTTCTACCTTTCCGACCGACGTGTCGACATGTTCACCGTCGGTGGCCGGAACGTCTATCCGGCCGAGATCGAGTCCGCGCTCGCCGAGCACCCGGATATTCTGTCCTGCTTGGCCGTTGGCGTCCCCGACGATGATCTGGGACAGGTGCCGCACGCCCTGGTACAGGCCTCGGTCGGCCTCGACGCGGAATCGGTGCGTGCTTTCCTATCGGAACGACTGTCCGGCTACAAGGTGCCGCGAACTGTCGAGTTCGTGGACCGGCCATTGCGCGACGACGCGGGCAAGGCCCGACGTTCGGCCGTCCGCGAGGAGGTCATCGCGCGGGCCGCGCAATCCAGCTAGCGCGCGGGCCGCGCAATCCAGCTAGCACGCGACCGCGGGCTCGGGCGAGTCGCTGACCGAACTGTCCAGCGGCGTCACATCATTCCGTCTTTCCCAGCGCCGCAACGCATTCCGACACGGCGACTCGATGAGCGCGTAACTTACCGCGGCGATCGCGAAGCCGAACACCAACGTCAGCGCCAACACCACGGGCATGTGCCCGTTGAACGGGAACTCCCCGATCACCGGAAACACCATGGCCAATGCCGCCAGGTGCCACACGAACAATCCGTAGGACCATCGTCCTAGCGTCACCATCGTCGTGCTGCCGAGGAATCGGTGCGACGTGTCGCTCCCCTGACCATCCCCGGGTCGCTCCGCTCCTGCCCCCGGGCCGAGTACGAGGGGCGCCAGCAGCGCACCCGCGACCACCGCGCCCATCGACACCTTGATTAGGAACTGGCCCAGTGTGCCAGGGGCCAGGCCAGCGGGGCCGGCGAGCGGCGACGCGGCCAGGCCGAACGCGGTGAGCGCGACGACGGCCATCAGAATCCTGCGACGGGCCAGGCGGTGCGCCCAGCACACCGGGCTGACCGTCAGCTCGGCGAGCAGCATCCCCGCAGCGAACCAGGAGAAGAACGCGGGTGGCCACGTTAGCGGATTGACGCCGAACGGCACCGAGAAGGGGATCAGACCCCACGCGAAACTGGCCAGGGCGACCCCGACGATCACCGGGATTCGAGCACGCACGGGCAGCCGGCGCGCCAACAGCGCCAGGAACGGGAGCGCGAGATAGAAGGTCACCTCGACCGAAAGGCTCCACATCTGCGTCAGTCCTGAGGTCAACGTCAACGGCACGTAGATCTGCGTCAACGTGAGATTGGCGAGCCATACCGTCAGGTCGGCGTTGGTGTCGGGAAAGAGAGTGAGAATTACCACGACGGCCACCAGATAGCCCGGCATGATGCGGACGATTCTCGACCGCAGATAGTGGCCCGTGGGCGGGGTGCAACGTAGTCCGCGCGCCGCCGCGGCGTGACCGCGCCACAGGAGGAACCCCGAGAGGGCGAAGAACACCGCGACGGCCAGATCGAAGCGTCCGAGCAGGCGACCCGTGCTCCACGTGGTGTGCCCGGTCTGAAAGCCCACGTGAGTGATCACTACGCCGATGGCGGCACAGGCCCGCATGCCCTCGACGGCCGGCAGGAAACTGCGCGTGCCGGAGATGTCCCCCGGATCGCTTCGCTCCTGCCCTCCGGACACCTCCCCCGGGTCGCTTCGCTCCTGCCCTCCGGACACCTCCCCCGGGTCCGCTGCGCGCTCGCTCACGCCGACCAGTGTGCCCGATGACCTCGGACTGAGCACCGGCCTCTGCGTGGACTGTTAGGGTCGAGCAGGTTTGCCCCAGCTGCCTTCGGCGCACGTGAGGGCGTGGTCGGAGTCGTCTTGCGACGAGAAGGAGGCACGGATTGAACCGCGCTGTGGCGCTGCGTATCGCGGCGTGCGGGCTCATGGGACTCGGTGCCGCCCTCCTGATCGCAGCTCTTCTGTTGTCCACGTACACGAAGGGCAAGATCGCAAAGATCCCGCTCGACATCGACACCACGCTGGTCAGCGACGGCACCGGGACGGTCTTCGACCCCGCTTCACTGAACAGTCAGAAGTTCGTGGTGGACAAGGATGCGCCCGTCTCGCTTCAGCAGCAGATCAGCGTCGAGGCGCCGTCGAATGCCGACGTCGTCACCCTCCAAGTCGGTAACACGGTGCGCCGGACCGACAAGCAGCAGGACAACGGACTGCTGCTGGCCCTGGTCGACACCGTCACGCTGGACCGCAAGACCGCGCTGGCCGTGTCGAGCGACACCAACCCGGGCGGCTCGGTGCAGAAGCCCCGAGGCATCGACGATCCCCAGCCGCCGACCAACGTCGCGCTGCCGCACGAGGGTCTGGCCTACCGCTTCCCGTTCGACACCGAGAAGAAGACCTACCCGTACTTCGATCCGATCGCGCAGAAGGCGTACGACGCCAACTACGACGGCGAAGAGGACGTCAACGGGCTCAATACGTTCCGCTTCACCCAGAACGTCGGATACGACGCCGACGGCAAGCTGGTCGATCCCGTGAAGTACGCCTCGCTGTACGGCGACGACGCCGACAGCGTCGTTTCTGCGCGCGCCGTGCTGTGGGGCCTGCCCGGCGACCCCGAAGAGCAGATCACGATGACCCGCTATTACGCCGCGCAGCGCACCTTCTGGGTGGATCCGGTATCGGGCACCATCGTGAAGGCCGAGGAACACGGCTTCCACTACTACGCCCGCGACGCCCTCAAGCCCGAGGTCACCTTCGCCGACTACAAGGTCACGACCAACGAACAGACGGTCGAGGCGCAGGTGGCCAGTGCTCGCGACGAGGGCGACGTCGTTGCCCTGTGGGGCCGAATCCTGCCGATCACGTTCACCGCCCTCGGCCTGGTGTTCCTGGTGGGCGGCGTCCTGCTCGGGTCGTTCACCTTGCGAGCCGAGTCCGCGCTGATCGACCCCGGCCTCGACGACACGGGCCACGGTTTCTTCGGTCGACGTCCCACCGACACCGGGCCGATGCCCGCCGCCGAGGCCGCGACCGAGAAGATACCCACGCAGAGGCCGTCGGATCCGCCGCCGGACCGACCGGTCTGATCGCTCGATTCCGTTTGCGTCCCCCGGGTCGCTACGCTCCAGCCCTCCGAGGCTTGGCGATGCCCACCTACTCGTTGGCACTTTCACTTGCGGTGACTGCGCCACTGCTGGCACCGGGCTACCTACTTCTGCGTGACGCGGTGTCGACCCCAACTGCGTATCTGACCGACGCCGCACTGGGACTCACCGAGGCTGCGCCGCGGGCACTGCCGCAAGACTTCGCGGTGGCGATGGCATCGCACGTCGTCGACGGCGGCGTGGTGGTCAAGCTGCTGCTCATCACAGGCCTATGGCTCGCGGGCTGGGGCGCGGCACGACTGGGGGCGGTCGCGGTTCCCGCCGCGGGGATGCCCGGCCAGTTCGTTGCCGCGACGCTAGCGGTGTGGAATCCCTATGTCGCCGAACGACTCCTGCAAGGGCACTGGAGCCTTCTGGTGGGGTACGGCTGCCTGCCGTGGGTGGCGGCCGCGGTGCTGCGGCTGCGTACCGGAGGTGGAGCGCGCAGCGACGTCGCATGGTGGCCGGTGCTGTTCTGGATCGCGCTCGCCGGTCTCACGCCGACGGGGCTGATGCTCGCGGCAGCCGTGGCCCTGGTGAGTTGCGCCGCACCGGGCGCTGGCCGGTCTCGATGGCTGTGCGCCGCCATCTCCCTCGGCGCTGCAGTTCTCAGCGCGCTGCCGTGGCTCGTCGCGCCCGTGATGGCCGGCTCGCTGTCGATGACCCAGGCGGCCGGGGTACCCCAGTTCGCCGCTAGGGCCGAGCCGGGCCTCGGTACCTTGGTGAGCCTCGCTGGACTCGGTGGAATCTGGAATGCCCAGGCCGTACCCGCCTCCCGTACAACGCTTTTCGCGATCGTTGCCACCGCCGTGCTGGTGGTGGTGGTCGCAACGGGCGTGGCGACGGCGATGCGTTCTCCGGCCGCGCGACCGCTGCTGGCGCTGGCCGTTGTCGCCGTGGTGGCGCCCGCCCTGATGGCGACCGGTCCGGGACTGGCTGCGGTGGAGGCGGTCGTCCGTGCCGTGCCCGGCCTCGGCGTGCTGCGCGACGCCCAGAAGTGGGTAGCCCTGGCACTGCCGGGATATGCCATCGCGGGGGCGTCGACCGTCGTCACCCTCCAGCGCAGGGTGCCGAGGGGTGTCACGGCGGCGGTGTGCTGCCTGGCCTTGCTGGCCGTGCTGCCCGACCTGGCTTGGGGCGTCGGCGGGAAGGTGACCCCCGTGCGCTACCCGCCGGGTTGGGCGACGGCGGCGGCGCTCATCAACGCCGATCCCCGGCCTGTCGCCGTGCTCCCCCCCGACAGCATGCGCCACTACCCATGGGCGGGTGACGCACCCGTTCTCGACCCACTCCCGCGTTGGGTGTCCGCCGACGTGCTCACCACCGGCGATCTGAACATCGGCGGGCAGACCGTGCCCGGTGAGGGGGTGCGTGCGCGCGAGGTGGAACGCCTGGTGCAGGGCGGTGCGAGGGTCGACGAGCTGGCTCGAGCAGGCGTCGGCTGGGTGGTCGTGGAGGGCGG
Organism: Mycolicibacterium hodleri; assembly: GCF_006439015.1. Classification (GTDB taxonomy): domain Bacteria; phylum Actinomycetota; class Actinomycetes; order Mycobacteriales; family Mycobacteriaceae; genus Mycobacterium; species Mycobacterium hodleri_A. Next base: position 66,657 of record NZ_RCZG01000016.1, read on the forward strand.
CGACCCACCCGGTCTGGCGCTTCCCGTCGCGTTCACCGACGACGACGTCACCGTCTACCGGGTCGGGGGCGAGCGCCCAGGCTCCTCCAACCGAGGTGTCATGATCGCCGCGCACCTGGTCTGGTTGGCCGCCCTCATCGCGGGCGCCGCGGGCATGCTCGCCACGATGGTCGCGCGGCGTCGCAGGGGTGCGGTGTACTAGCGCCATGAGTTGGCTCACCGATTGGTGGCAGTACGAGGTGGTCGATGGCTACAAGGGACCGCTGTTGCTGAGTTTCACCGCGTTCGTCGTGACCTTCCTGACCACCCGCACCATCACTCGTCTGATCCGCGCCGGCAAGGGTCCGTTCCACAACGTGAGCAGCGGCGGTGTGCACATGCACCATTCGACCCCGGGAGTCGTGCTGCTCATCGTGGGTGGTTTCACCGGAATCGGTTCACCGCCCCTCTCGGTGTGGACCTACTTTGCAGCGTTGTTGGTGGGCGTGGGCGCCTCGCTGGTGCTCGACGAGTTCGCGATGATCTTCCGACTCCAAGACGTGTACTGGTCGCAGGAGGGTCAGCTGTCGGTGAACGTGGTCACCCTGGCGGCCGCCTGCGTCGGACTGGCCACCGTCGGGGTGTCCCCGGTCCAAGTTCCTGATCTGCCCGCCAACATCGCCGCGTTCCGCTACGCGGCGGTCGTCGTCCTGCTCGCCAACTTCGTCCTGGTGGCGGTCACGGCCCTCAAGGGGAAGTACCCCACGGCGTTGATGGGCCTGTTCATCTCCCCCGTCGCGTGGGTCGCCGCCGTGCGACTGGCCCGGCCGACCTCGCCGTGGGCGCGCTGGCGCTACAGCGCAGCGAAGCGGGCTCGTGCGCAGCGGCGGGCCGCCGCATTCGACCATCGGTGGGCACCCGTTCGACGACACTGGGACGACTTCATCGGTGGCACACCGACGTTGGTCAGCGCACCGCCCACACCGGCCACCGACCCGACGACGTCAGACCACACCGCCGATTCGCCCGCCGTCGACCACTGACTCGAGGACGACGCGCATCGCGTCCGCACTTTGACGCCATGAGAATTCGCCGCTGCGTACCTGAGCCTTTGCACCGAGTTGCTCACGCAGCACGTCGTCGGAGAGCAGTTGCTCGATGCGCGACACCAACTCGTCGTGGTCGTCGACCAATAGACCGGTGACGCCGTCGACTATCGAATCCATCAGTCCGCCGGAGGACCGGTAGCCGATGGTCGGCACGGCGTGCTGAGCCGCCTCGGTCACGGCGAGCCCCCAACCTTCCTTCCTCGAAGGCAACACGTGCACCCAGCATCGTTGCAGCACTTCGTGTTTCGCGCGGTCGTCGACGTGCCCATGAAAGGTCACCGCGTCGGCGATGCCCAGCTTCGACGCGTGCGCGACCAGGCGGTCGTGCCACCAACCGCCGCCGACGACGTCGAGATGCAGCGCAGGCGATCGTGGCACGAGTCGGGCCACGGCGTCGAGGACGTCTTCGATCTGCTTGTGCGGCACCAGCCGAGAGAGCACCGCCACCCGCGGTGTCTCCGACCGCGGCATGGTCAACGTGTCCACGGGCGCCTCGTCGAGACCGTTGCGCACCACGGCCACGTGGCCGGGATCGACCCCGAGATCGGCGAGGTCGCGGGCCGAGGGCAGGGACACCGTGACGTACTGGTTGTCGCGGTGCAGGCGGGGCGACAGCGTGGACTCGACGAACCAGCCGATTCTGCTCATCAGTGGGCCCGCGACTGGCCACTGCTCGCGGTGGCAGTGGTGAACGAGCAGTACGGACCGCCGCCCGAACGCGAGCCGCGCCAGGAAGGGAATGCCGTTCTGGCTGTCGATGACGACGTCGGGGCGCACGCCGCGCAACGGGCCAAGTCCGAAGCGCGCCGCCACCATCGCCACACCCGCCCGTACGTACACGCCATAGCGACCGCCACCGCGGCTGATGGTGACGCCGTCGAGGACCTCGCGCCGGGGTGCGCCTCGATAGCGGGCGGTGCGCAACATGACGTCGACCCCGTCGGCCGCCAACTGACTGCCGATCCGCTGGAGGTAGGTTTCGCTGCCGCCGCCCTGCGGGTGACCCGTGTCGCGCCAACACAGCAGCAGGACGGAGTGGACGGACATTGCGACCAGCTTAAACCCCGCGCGAGTGGCCAGTTATGACACGCTTCTCGCCCTGTACCGCATGACAACTGGCCACTCGGCGCTGAATAGAGTTGATGGGTGTCAGTAACCGATCTGTTCGCAGGCCAGGCCACCTTGGCGCGCTCTGTGCGACTGCTCGGCGAGTTCCGGTTCGAGCAAACTGATCCGCCCCGGTTCTACGGCGCCCTCGCCGACGACACGGTTGCGCTGGTGACCGCGTTGTGGACGGCGCTGCACGGCGTGGGCCCCGGAGGCCGAACGCTGCTCGACGTCGGTGGTGGCCCCGGATACTTCGCCACCGCGTTCGAGTGCGCCGGCCTGGAGTACGTGGGCGTCGAGCCGGATGTTTCAGAAATGCACGCCGGGCCGGCCCGGGATCGGGGCACCGGAAGCTTCGTCCGCGCCTCGGGGATGGCGCTGCCCTTCGCCGACGACAGTGTGGACGTCTGTCTGTCCTCCAATGTCGCCGAGCACGTCCGGGACCCGTGGCAAATGGGCCGCGAGATGCTGCGGGTGACCAGGCCTGGCGGGCTGGTCGTGCTGTCGTACACCGTGTGGCTCGGCCCGTTCGGGGGCCACGAGATGGGCATGACGCATTACCTCGGTGGTGCGCGCGCCGCTGAGCGGTATACCCGCAAACACGGACGTCGACCGAAGAATGACTACGGCTCGTCGTTGTTTGCGGTCTCCGCGGCGGATGGGCTGCAATGGGCGGCGAGCACCGGGATGCTCGTTGCCGCATTTCCCCGCTACCACCCCCGATGGGCGTGGTGGATGACGCGGACGCCCCTGCTTCGGGAGTTTCTAATCAGCAACCTGGTGCTGGTGTTGCAACCGACCTGAACCGCTGAACTGCAACAGGTTCTCGTGTGGCGCATCGATGGGTAATGTGACGGCCATGACACAGAGCACTGCCACCGAGACACCCGCCGCGGCCGCGGCTTATCGAACACAGTGGGACAAGCTGTTCATCGGCGGCAAGTGGGTCGAGCCGGCCACGTCCGACGTCATCGAAGTGCACTCGCCCGCCACCGGTGAGCTGGTCGGCAAGGTGCCGCTAGCCGCCGCCGCCGACGTGGATGCCGCCTGTGCGGCCGCCCGCAAGGCGTTCGACGAGGGCCCGTGGCCGCACACCTCGCCCGAGGAGCGGGCCGCCGTTCTCGGTGCCGCCGTGAAGATCATGGAAGAGCGCGCCGACGAGCTGAAGTTCCTGTTGGCTGCCGAGACGGGCCAGCCGCCGACGATCGTCGACATGATGCAGTACGGCGCCGCGATGTCATCGTTCAACTACTACGTCGGGGCTGCAGACAAGTTCACGTGGCAGGACCTCCGCGACGGCATCTACGGACAGACGCTCGTGCTCAAGGAGCCCATCGGCGTCGTCGGCGCAGTCACCGCGTGGAACGTGCCGTTCTTCCTGGCCGCCAACAAGCTGGGCCCCGCCCTGCTGGCCGGCTGCACCGTCGTGCTCAAGCCCGCTGCCGAGACGCCGCTGTCCGTCTTCGCGATGGCGGAGATGTTCGCTGAGGCCGGACTCCCCGAGGGCGTGCTCTCGATCGTGCCCGGCGGCGCCGAAACCGGCCGTGCCCTGACTGCCAACCCCGAGCTGGACAAGTTCACGTTCACCGGAAGCTCGGGCGTTGGCAGGGAGGTCGCCAAGATCGCGGCGGAGAAGCTGAAGGCCTGCACGCTGGAACTCGGTGGCAAGTCCGCGGCGATCATCCTCGAGGACGCCGACCTGGACTCCACGCTGCCGATGCTGGTGTTCTCCGGGCTGATGAACTGCGGTCAGGCGTGCGTCGGCCAGACTCGCATTCTGGCACCGCGGTCGCGCTACGACGAGGTCGTCGAGAAACTAGCGGCCGCGGTCGCTGCGATGCCGATCGGGCTGCCCGACGACGCCGGCGCCATGATCGGCCCGCTGATCTCGGAGAAGCAGCGCGACCGGGTCGAGGGCTACATCAAGAAGGGTGTCGAGGAAGGCGCGCGCATCGTCACCGGCGGTGGTCGCCCCGAGGGCCTGGACAGCGGTTGGTTCGTCCAGCCCACGGTGTTCGCCGACGTGGACAACTCGATGGTCATCGCGCAGGAGGAGATCTTCGGCCCGGTGCTCGCCGTGATTCCGTTCGACGACGAGGACGATGCCGTCCGCATCGCCAACGACTCGGCCTATGGGCTGGCCGGCAGCGTGTACACCACCGACTTCCCGAAGGCGCTGGAGATCGCCAAGAAGATCCGCACCGGTACCTACGCGGTGAACATGTACGCATTCGATCCCGGTGCGCCGTTCGGCGGCTACAAGAACTCGGGCATTGGCCGCGAGAACGGACCCGAGGGCATCGAGCAGTACTGCGAGTCCAAGAGCGTGCTGCTGCCCTTCGGCTACACGCCGTAGTAGTCGTTCACCTCGCCGCCAGCTGACTGCCAGATTGACTCACTAGCGTTGGCGCTCCGTTCGGAGCACCAACGAAGGAGTGACGCATGGCGGTATCAGTTGACTTGGACAAGGCCCTCGACAAGGCCTACGAGAGCAAGTCGCTCGCGGAGATCCTCGACGCGTCGCCGGCAGCTCTGGCAGGCGTGACGGACGCGGACGCCAAACATCTCGACGAGGCGTTCCAAATAAAGACGGTCCGCCAGCTCGGCAGCAGTAAATACTTCGCCGTGGCGGCGGCCCTGGTCGCACTGGAGAACGTCGGCTAAAAGGCTTCTGCCGCCAGGTCCATCGCCGCCAGCTCGGTGGTTTCGATCGCTCGGCGCTCACCGCCGAGGCGTGGCAGCACGTTCATCGCGAAGAACGTTGCGGCGGTTACCTTTCCCTGATAAAAAGTTCGGTCGCGCTCGGACGGCTGCCCGTCCAGAGCCGACAACGCGATTTCGGCGTGCCAAAGCAGCAACCACCCGATCAGCAGGTCACCGACTGCGAGCAGGAACGGCACCGACTGCAGGCCAACGCGATACACCTGGTGTGGCTCGGTACGTGCCGCGACGTAGTACCCCGTCAGGGCGGCGACCATCACGCGCACGTCGAGTAACCCCGTCGCCAGCGCGGCGCGCGAGGTGGCCAGTTCGGGCCTGCCGCCGGGGCTTTCGACGAAGCCCAGAACCTGGCCCAGTACGTGATCCAGTGCCACGCCGCGATCGCGGGCGATTTTGCGGAAGAAGAAGTCCTGCGCCTGGATCGCCGTGGTGCCCTCGTACAGCGAGTCGATCTTTGCGTCACGCACGTACTGCTCGATCGGGTAGTCCTTCAGATAGCCTGAACCACCCAGTGTTTGAAGCGATTCGGACAGATACTGGTACGACCGCTCCGACCCGACACCCTTGACGATCGGCAGCAGTAGGTCGTTCACCCTCCGCGCCACCCCGGCGTCGGCACCCGACACCAACTCGGCGACGACGTCGTCCTGATGGGCCGCCGTGTAGAGGTAGAGCGCCCGAAGACCCTCCGCATACGCTTTCTGCATCAGCAAGGAGCGACGGACGTCTGGGTGGTGCAGGATCGTCACCTTGGGCGCCGTCTTGTTCGCCATCTGGGTCAGATCGGTGCCCTGGACGCGTGTCTTGGCGAACTCCAGCGCATTGAGGTAGCCGGTCGATAGGGTCGCGATAGCCTTGCCGCCCACCGCCATTCGCGCGAATTCCATGATCTTGAACATCTGCACGATGCCTTCGTGACGGTCGCCCACCAGGAAGCCGATCGCGGGTCTGTCGTGCTGACCGAACGTCAGCTCGCATGTCGCCGACGCCGCCAGACCCATCTTGTGCTCGAGTCCGGTGACGTAAACCCCGTTGCGCTCCCCGGGTGCCGCCGTCACGGGATCGGGCATGAACTTCGGCACCAGGAACAGACTGAGCCCCTTGGTGCCGGTTGCCGCGCCGACTGGTCGCGCGAGCACCAGGTGAGCGATGTTCTCGAATAGGTCGTCGCAATCGGCGGAGGTGATGAAGCGCTTCACGCCGTCGAGATGCCACGTGCCGTCGGGTTGCTCGATGGCCTTGGTGCGTCCGGCACCCACGTCGGACCCGGCGTCGGGTTCGGTGAGCACCATGGTGGCGCCCCAGTTGCGCTCGACCGCCAGTGCCGCCCAATGTTTCTGCTGCTCGTTGCCCACTTCGAACAGCACATCCATCATCGGTGGTCCGTCGAGGTAGAAGAATGCCGCGGGCAGGCCACCGACAAGGAACTCGTTGATCGCCCATCTGACCATCGCGGGCGCTGGCAGGCCGCCGATCTCCTCCGCCAGCCCGATGCGCGTCCACTCTCCCCGCTGCCACACCAACACCGATTCCTTGAACGCCTCTGGCAGCGCCACCGAATGAGTCTCCGGGTCGAACGTCGGCGGGTTCCGGTCGCTTTCCTCGAACGACGCGGCCAGCGGACCCTCAGCCTGCCGAGCGGCCTCGTGCAGCATGCTGCGGACGTCGTCGGCCTCGAGACCGCCGAACCGGCCACTGGTAAGGGCTTTTTCAAGACCGAGCACCTCGAAGAGGTTGAATTCGAGGTCGCGCACATTGCTCTTGTAGTGGCCCATGTCTAGCGCCCTCCCGATTCGAACTGCGCCATGGAGCGTAGTCCGATCACGCGTCGGCAACCACGAGACCGAGCGGACCTGCGCTCGAAGCAGGGTCCCGCGTGCTCGGCCAACAGCAGATCGCTGCCGCGGGCGCGGACACCCTCCGTGCCCGGTGGCCACCTCGCCCCTAATTATGCCCGGCACCATAATGATGGTAAGGCGAGGCGTGATCCGTCACGAGACGCCGTGGCGTCCACCACCTCATCATGTGACACGGAATACATTCGTTGCCTCGCTGTGTTACTCGTTTTATGCTCGATGGCATAGCTAGGGAGGCACCCATGTGGACCGTTGAGATCAACGTCCTAGGCCGCAGGTTCACGTACAAGGCCAATGACCGCCCCGACGTTGTCCTGCGAACTCCGCGCCTGACGCAGTGGCGCCAGCGCAAGCAACGCCACCCGGGGGCCGCGGCCTGATGGCAGTCGCCGCCAAGGCCGCAAAAAAGCGCGGGTCGACACGTGATCGGATGCTGTTCACGGCCGCCGAGGTGCTGCGCGAGAAGGGCGCGGCAGGCGTCACGATCGATGAAGTACTTGCCCGCAGTGGCGCCCCGCGGGGGTCGGTGTATCACCATTTTCCCGGTGGCCGCAGTCAGCTTCTCACCGAGGCTCTTCGGTATGCGGGCGAGTCGATCACCGCGCTCATCGACGATGCCGCCGCCCAAGGATGCCTCTCGCTGGTGCGCCAATTCGTCGCGTTCTGGGAGCGCACTCTCGGCGAGGGCGACTTCGCCGCAGGATGCCCGGTGGTCGCGGCAGCGATCGGCTCGGCCGACGACGACCCGGCCATGACCGCGATCGCAGGCGACATCTTCACTCGCTGGCGTGACGCCCTCGCACGCGCGTTCGTCGCCGACGGGTTCGGTGACGCCGATGCCGGGTCGCTGGCCGTCACGTGCATCGCCGCACTGGAGGGCGCCGTGGTGCTGTGCCGCGCGACGCGTACCGCCGGTCCCTTGCACGAGGTCTCGCAGCAGATCGAATTCCTCATCAAGTCACGGGAATTCGTGCACCGATTCGGGCTGCCGTCTGCAGAACTCTAGGCCGCCTTCGTCCAACGCGCACAGACGAAGTCGGCGTTGCGCGCCACCTCTCGCAGCACCCACTCGGAGCGCAGCGGCAGGACACGCGCACCCGCGCCGAGCGAGCACGGCGCATAGCTCACGATCATCTCGTCGATGAGATCCGCGGCGGCGAACTGCGCCGCGACGTCGCCCCCACCGACCACCCAGACGTCCCTTCCCGCCGCCGCGGCCACCAAGCGGGGGTACAGTTCGGCGACCGCGCCCGCGTAGGTGTGGACGGGGTGGCCGCCGGCGATGATCTCGGGTCGGTGGGTGAGCACCCAGGTCGGTTGCTCGTACATCCAGTCACCGGGCTGGTTACGGAGTAACCACTCGTAGGTGGACGCTCCCATGGCCAGTGCCCCAACACCTTTCGCGAAGGCCTCGTAACCGAAGACACCGTTCGCGTCGACCGCGCGAGAGGTGAGCCAGTCCAGACTGTTGGCTTCGTCGACGACGAATCCGTCGAGACTCGACGCGGTGTAGTAGACACATGCCATGTCAGTTCCTCCGCAGCTGATCGCGCACAGTCACCGAGTATGACCCGGCGCAACGGGAAGCGACATAGTGTTTCCCGCCGTCTCGGCACCGCACTAGACTCGGCTATCCAGTGAGCGAATTCGATGCGCTATGTGCCAATGACGCCGATCTCGCCGAGCTTCGCTCGGGGGTGCGGGCGTTCCTGGCGGCCGATCGGGACTCCTTCGGGTGGACGCCCGCCGTCGACTCGTGGCTGTCCAGCTGGGACACCGAGTTCAGCATCCGACTCGCCGAGGCCGGTTTCATCGGGCTGACGATCCCCGTCGAATATGGGGGGCGGGCGCCGACCGACGGAACCGGCTACCTGCATCGCTACGTCGTGACCGAGGAACTGCTAGCCCATGGCGCCCCGGTGGGTGCACATTGGATCGCCGACCGCCAGGTGGCACCGGGACTGTTGGCGCACGGGACCGAAGAACAACGTCGGCGGCTGCTGCCGCGCATCGCGTCCGGGCGGCTGTATTCGGCGATCGGCATGAGCGAGCATGGCGCGGGTTCAGACCTGGCCGCCGTCCAGTCCAGGGCGACTCGCTCGGACGACGGGTGGCGGCTGAACGGCACCAAGGTGTGGACGAGCGGCGCACACCTCGCCCACCAGATCGTGGTCCTGGCTCGCACCAGCCCGCTGGACCCCGACCATCGTCACGCCGGATTCAGTCAGTTCATCGTGCCGACCGACCTGCCGGGCATCACCATCAGCCCGATCGTGCTGATGAACGGCGAACACCACTTCAACGAGGTGCTGTTCGACGACGTCCGGCTCAGCGATGACGAGGTGCTCGGCGAGATCGGCGCCGGCTGGCACCAGGTCACCTCCGAGTTGGGCTTCGAACGCAGTGGACCCGAGCGCTTTCTGTCCACGGCGTTGATGTTGTTCGAGATCATCGCGGCGCTGCGCCGCGAGAACGTCGACGACCGAACCGCCGCGGACGTCGGCGACCTGATGGCGCGGATGATCTCGCTGCGCCAGCTGTCCGTGTCGGTGGCGCGAGCATTGACCGCAGGAGCGGATGCCAACACCCAGGCTGCTCTGGTGAAGGATCTCGGCACCCGCTTCGAGCAGGACTCGGTGGAGCGGGCCGCAGACCTGATCGACGGCGTTCACGGGCGGGAGCGGGCGCGTCTGCAGGCATTGCTCGCCACCGCACGGGTCCATTCGCCGATGTTCACGCTGCGTGGCGGCACCAACGAAGTTCTTCGCGGCCTCATCGCCAAGGCACCGAAGGTGGCGACGTGAGCGACGAACTCAAGCACCTGGTCGACGAGATCGGTGAACGGTCATCCGCCGCGCGCGTTGGACATCACTCGCTACCCGAGGCCTTCGACGAGGACCTGTGGCGAGTCTTGGAGACCTCCGGGCTGACGAGGCTGACCAGCGAACAGGACGCCAATCCGGCCGATGCCGCGGTAGTGCTCGGTGGCCTGGCTCGCCACGCGGCGACCGTGCCGATCGCAGAAACCGATCTGCTCGCGGCATGGTTGGCAGGCAAGGCCGACCAAGAGGTACCTGCCGAGGGACCTCTGACGGTGGCGGTGGCCGACGTCGAGGCGCGTGACGGTCGGATCGTCGGCACCGCTGCGGACGTGCCGTGGCCCGCGGTGGGACCGGTGGTGCTCGCGGCGATGTCGGCCGATGCGACGTTCGTGGCGGTTCTCGATCCGGGCTCGGCGGCGGGCGGCTACAACCTGGCGGGCGAGCCACGCGGAGACCTGCCGTTCGATCTGCCGCTCGACGGGGTCGCCCGGCTTCCCCGCGGCGTCGGCGACGAACTCCTGAGGCGCGGCGCGTGGGCGCGGTGTGTGCAGATCGTCGGCGCGTTCGACGCAGCGGTAGACCTCACCGCCGCGCACATCCGTGAACGCGTCCAATTCGGCCGACCGCTCAGCGCGTTCCAGGCCGTCCAGCATTCGCTGGCGGCGATGATCGGCGAGGTCGAACGGAGCCGCGCAACAACGGCGCTGGCGATCGCCGCGGCGAACGATCACGGCTTCGACAGCCCGCGGGCCGACTTCGCGGTGACCGTCGCCAAGGTGGCGGTCGGCCGTGCGGTCGCGCCGGTGACCACGATCGCGCACCAGCTGCACGGCGCCATCGGCGTCACCGCCGAGCATCAGCTCTGGCTGGCAACGATGCGGGCGCGGAGTTGGGCCGATGAGTTCGGCACCACGGGGCAGCATGCGACGCGGCTTGGGCGGATGGCGCTGGCCGATGACGACGCGTGGAACCTGGTCGTCGGCTCGTAGACAACCGGCGGATTTCGTCGTCGTCGACCCGCTCCACGGACCGATCGGCCGTCCAGATCGGATTTCAATGCGAAATCCGACAAAGTCACACATCTTTTGTGACGTGGGGTACAGCGTGGTACGCATCGGGACCGGCAGTATGGTGAGTTATGACCAAATTAACGTCGACGACATTTGTCGCCCTGGCGGCGACCCTGATCGGCGTAGGGTCCCTGCTCCCCACTGCGGCGCTGGCCGCTCCGCCCGCCTCGGCCGCTCCGGTCGACGTGTCGATGTCCGTGATGCCGCTGTCGAGCAATTGGCGCGCCTGTGACGGCACGCTACTCAAATGGGTCGACGCCGTCGGCGATGCCCGCGCGACGGCCCACGTGGGCGCGCATTCCGGCGCCGTCATCACGACCATCGACATGGCCACCGCGTTGCCCAACACCCACTACGACGTCCGAGTGATTCAGGTTCCACGTTCCCCGATGGGTTGCGAGGCCGGCGCGCCCGGCGTGATCGTCGGCGGGTTGCAGACCGACGCGGCCGGCGTCGGCAGTACGACGTTCCAGGGGCCGGTGCAGTCCGGCGCCACGGGCGCCTGGGTCATCGTCGAGCGGCCGTCCGGGTCATCTCAGACACCCGCGGAGTTCTACACGTCGGAATTCGCCACCTCCATCTAGCGTCCCGCCTGTGGATACATCGTTGAACAGGTGATTTCCGCGTCACACCGGCCCCGGGTACTCTAAAACTGGAACATGTTCCATTTCGCCGGAGGGGGCATCCGTGAACGCGGACGACATCGACCCGACCGAGGTCGAACCAAGCGCCGTCACCAAATGGGATCCAATCCTCACCGAACGTGTGATGGGTTGGCTCCGCCCGCTGATCAAGGGTTATCACCGCTCAGAGGTACACGGCCTCGACCACTTTCCGCCGGGCGGCGCTCTCGTGGTCGGCAATCATTCGGGTGGGCTGTTCGCCATGGACGTCCCGGTGTTCGCGACCGGCTTCTATGAGCGGTTCGGTTTCGACCGGCCGGTCTACACCCTCAGCCACGACATCATCTTCGCAGGCCCGACCGGCGACGTGTTCCGCAAAACCGGCTTCATCCCGGCCAACCACTCCAATGCCGACGAAGCGCTCCGCTCCGGGGGCGTCGTCGTCGTCTTCCCCGGCGGTGACTACGACGTCTACCGACCGACCCGCTCCGAGAGCAAGATCGACTTCGACGGCCGCACCGGATACGTGCGGGCCGCCCTGAACGCCGGCGTGCCGATCGTGCCGACGGTGTCGATCGGCGGTCAGGAAGCGCAGCTGTTCCTGTCCCGTGGCGAGTGGATGGCCAAGACGCTGCGGCTGGACAAGCTGTTGCGCGTGAAGATTCTGCCGATCTCCTTCGGCTTCCCGTTCGGTCTGTCGGCCGTGCTCCCAGTGAACCTTCCCCTGCCGACGAAGATCGTCACGCGCGTGCTGCCGCCGATCGACATCGTGGCCGAGTTCGGCGAGGATCCCGATGTCGACGAGGTCGACGCTCACGTCCGCCACGTCATGCAGAAGGCCGCCGACGAACTGGCTCGGGAACGACGTCTTCCCGTCCTCGGCTGACCACCATGGGCATCACCGACTCACTCACCGGCACGATCGGTCTGTTCACCACGATGGTGCGGGCCGGGATCATCGCACCACTTCGGCCGGACAAGTACGTCCGCATGGGCGCCGCGATGGCGCGCGAAAACATGGGCATCACCTCGGGTTTCGCGAGCGCAGCTCAACGTTGCCCAAATCGAGCCGGCCTGGTCGACGAGCACGGCACGCTGACGTGGCGTGACATCGACCAGCGCGCCGACGCGTTCGCCGCCGCACTGCAAGCGCTGCCCGGCGGCGCCCCGCGCGTCATCGGGATCATGGCGCGCAATCACCGGGGCTTCGTCGAGTCGTTGATCGCCGCCAACCGCATCGGTGCCGACGTGCTATTGCTCAACACGTCTTTTGCGGGACCTGCTCTCGCGGAGGTGGTTTCGCGTGAGAACGTCGATGCGGTCGTGTACGACGAAGAGTTCACGCCGACCGTCGACCGCGCATTGGCGGAGAACCCGGACGCCGTGCGGATCGTGGCGTGGCGGGACACTCAGGACCACGGTCTGGCCGTCGAGACGATGATCGGCGAACACTTCGGCAGCCAACCAGACCGTGCCGGGAAGAAGTCCCGGGTCATCCTACTGACCTCCGGCACGACGGGAACCCCCAAGGGCGCCAGCCACTCCGGCGGCAGCCCGATGGTCCTCAAGGGCATTCTCGACCGAACCCCCTGGCACGCCGAGGAAGTCACGGTCGTCGTCGCGCCGATGTTCCACGCTTGGGGTTTCTCCCAGTTGGTGTTCGCGGCGACCATGGCGTGCACGATCGTCACCAGCCGGAAGTTCGACCCGGAAGCCACGCTCGCGCTCGTCGATCGGCATCACGCCACCGGATTGGCCCTTGTCCCCGTCATGTTCGACCGAATCATGGCTCTGCCCAACGACGTTCTCTCGCGGTACAGCGGCCGCTCCCTGCGGTTCGCGGCCGCGTCGGGCTCGCGAATGCGTCCTGACGTCGTGACCGCGTTCATGGACCGTTTCGGTGACGTGATCTACAACAACTACAACGCCACCGAGGCCGGCATGATCGCCACCGCGACACCCGCCGATCTACGCGCCGCACCCGACACCGCCGGCCGGCCCGCCGAGGGCACCGACATCCGCATCCTCGACGCCACCCGCCGCGAGGTGCCGACGGGGGACGTCGGCACCATCTTCGTGCGCAATTCGACGCAATTCGATGGCTACACCTCGGGTGCCACCAAGGACTTCGACGACGACTACATGTCGAGCGGCGACGTCGGTTACATCGATGCAACCGGACGGTTGTTCGTGGTGGGTCGCGACGACGAGATGATCGTCTCGGGTGGTGAGAACGTCTATCCCATCGAGGTGGAGAAGACGCTCGCGTCGCACCCGGAGGTCACGGAGTCCTTCGTCCTCGGCGCGGACGACGAGCAGTACGGTCAGCGGTTGGTGGCCTTCGTGGTGCTCGGCGACGGCGCCGCTGCCACGCCCGACATCCTCAAGGACCACGTTCGCGTCAACCTGGCGAACTACAAGGTGCCGAGGAACATCACGGTGCTCGCCGACTTGCCGCGCGGCAGCACTGGCAAGATCCTTCGTCGTGACCTCCAAGAACTCATTCGCAACGACGGCGCGGACGGCGATGGCGGCAATGGTGCTGAAACGCCGTAAGCGCCACACGTTGCTTCGCGCCGCCGCCGAAGTCGTGAACGCGGCCAATGCCGTGCGCCCGCTGGGCCGCGACGGATACGTGACGTTGCCCGTGTTCGCCTTCGGCTGGCCGACCGGCGAGGCGGCTCCCGTCGTGGTCGGAGCGTCGATGCTCGATGCGCTGCGACGCGGTCTGCGCGGAGACTTCAGGAGCCCGCGCGGACGAATCGCGTTGGCGCTTACCGTGATCGCCTGGGGCCTGATGGGATTCGTCTACCGCCGCAGCATGACGTCGCAGGACTTCTTCGAAGCGCCACTGCGCCAGACCCTCGGCGATGACTACGCGGAGATAGCCGCCGAGGAGCGACGCCGACGGCGCGGCGGAGTGCTCCGCACGTCGTGGGCGCGACACCGGTACGTCCGGAAGAACGACATCGTTCGCTACGGCCCGCATCGTGCGAACGTCGCCGACGTCTGGCATCGTGCCGATCTCCCCCGCGACGGAAAGGCACCCGTGCTGTTGCAGGTGCCGGGCGGCGCGTGGGCGATCGGGATGCGGCGTCCGCAGGCGTACCCGCTGATGACCCACATGACCGAACGCGGCTGGATCTGTGTGTCGATGGCCTACCGGGTGAGTCCGCGCAACACCTGGCCCGCTCACATCATCGACGTGAAACGTGCGATCGCCTGGGTCAAGGAGAACATCGCCGAGTACGGCGGTGACCCAGACTTCGTCGCAATCACCGGCGGGTCGGCCGGCGGTCATCTGACGGCGCTGGCGGCGCTGACGCCCAACGAGCCGCAGTGGCAACCGGGCTTCGAGGACGCCGACACGTCGGTGGTGGCGGCGGTGCCGATCTACGGTCGCTACGACTGGTTCTCCCGCGAGGGAACCGGCCGCGCCGAGTTCATTGCGATTCTGCAGCGATACATCGTCAAGAAGCGGTTCAGTGAGAACCGGCATGTGTATCTCGACGCATCGCCGATCACCAAGGTGCGGTCGGATGCGCCACCGTTCTTCGTACTGCACGGCACCGATGACTCCATCATTCCGGTCATCGAAGGCCGGGAGTTCGCCGACGCGCTCGACCAGAAGTCCGACAACACCGTCGTCTACGCCGAGATACCGCACGCGCAGCACGCATTCGACTTCTTCGGCTCACCGCACGGGCACTACACCGCTACCGCGGTCGCCCACTTCCTCGACTGGGTGAAGGCCAAGCGCGGCTAGGGCAGCACCGTGTGCATCAGCATCACGTTGTACGCCGACCACAGCGACAGGGTGTAGTACAGCTCCTTGCCCGTCGACCACGGGTGGAGGTACGGCGCGTAGATCCCGCCCGGGAATTCACCCGACGTGACAAGCACCTGCTCGGGACCCCACGGCCCCTGCGGAGCGGGAGCGGTCCGCATGACGACGTCGTTCGGCCCGTTGCAGTAGAGCACCAGATACTGCTTGAGATAGGTGTTGTACTGCGCCGACATCTCGCCCACCGGGCCGGGAATGACGGGCGTCGCGGCCGCCGGATCGCCGGGTACCCAGGTGTTGCTGCCGGAGTTCCAGTACTCGTACTTCGCGAGGTCCGGAATGAGGGCAGGCGCGACCCGCGCGACGTACGCCGACCCGCCCCGTCCGTTCGGTGTGCCGAACGTGTACAGGTAGTCATCGCCGGGACCCGGCTTGAGGAACGCGCCCATCTGGAAGTTCTCGTTGCCCGATCCCGGCGTACGGATGGTTCCGGGGTAGACGCCCCAGGACTCGCCATTGTCGGGGGACATCGCGATCGCCGAGTAGTTCGTCGACCAGGCCCCGTTGCTGTTCCAACTCTTGATGGACATGAAGTTCAGGTACTGGTTTCGTCCCACCGCGACACCCGCGGTTGGGATGATGCCCGTCTCCTGAGGCGCCTGTCCGATGGTGTTGATGATCTGTTTCGAGATGCCCGGTCGCCACACCGGCGAGCCCGAATACCTTTTGGCGACTGCGCCATTGGGTACGGCGACCGTGTTGGCCAGGGACCGGTCCTGACTGCGGAACAGCGCGTTGTATCGCCACTGCTTACCGGGGATGCCGCAGTAGCCGTTCGTGTCGCCGAAGGCCATGAGCACCTGGTTGTTGGCGGGATCGCCGTTGTCCCACATGATCCCGAGGTCGGTCCCGGTGACGGCGAACTTCTTGATCGTGTCGTTGGGGCTGTCCGGTCCGGTCACCCAGCCGACGAGCGATGTCCCGGGCGGCGCCGTTGATACCGGCGCAGGTGCTGCTACGGGCGCCGGTTCAGCCGCCTCCGAAGGTTGGGCCACCGTGCCACCAGGGCGGGGCGAGGGGACCACGGCGGCCTCCTTCTGCACCGGCGCAGCCGGGGGTGTGAGTGCCTTGAGGAGGGCGGGCAACAGTCCCAACTTGGGTAGCGGGGCAGCGTCGTTCGCACCGACGGGCTTGTGTCCGATCGGACGGTTGAACGGCGAGATTCCGGACGGGCTCGGGATCTCGAACGCCTGACCGGGCAGAGGCTGGGCCGCCGCCGCGGCGCCCTCGCACGGTTCGGCGTTTGCCAGCGGTGGTGTCACGCCGATGACCGCACAGAGCCCGATCGTGACAGCCGACGCCATCGATGCGGGGGCGAATCGACGACGCGGCGACATGTCACACCTTTCACCGAGGACGTCGCAGCGACGTCAGCAACGGGCAGATGTGACGATAGTGAACGGTGGGACTCTTGGGCTGAGTGAGTAGCTGCTTGGTATCCATCCGTGACCGTGTCGCGATCGAATCGGTTCCTCGTGGCACGTCGTGATGCCTCAGTTAGGGCGCCATCGCCCCTTCGACGACCGTGAGCTCCTCGGAAAGCCCCGCGGCACGCCGTATTTCGATGAACGCCTCGACCATCGCGTCGGTCAGTTCGTGGGCATCCTGCAGTGTGGCTCCGTCCGACAACACCGAGACATTGAGTTGATCGACATAGCTCCACACTGTGATGTTGAGTCCGCTGCCGGTGGTGAGGGGACCCACCGAATAGATCTCGGTCACCAGCGCGCCGCCGACCCGGCCATGCTCGCGAGGGCCTGGCACGTTGGAGATGGGCAGGTTGAGAACCTTGTTCTGACCGTCCTTGTTGGCCAGCCAACGGAACATCGCCTCAGCCGGCGCCGGTGGGAAGTACGCCGACCACCGACTGACCAACTCGGGCCCCATCAAGTGGTGCGTCTCCTTGGCGGACACCGCGGCGTCGTGCACTGCCTGCACCCGCTCGAGTGGATCCTCCATCTCCACGGGAAGCGTCATCATGACCCCTGTGAAGTAATTGCCCGAGATGCGATCCCGGGAGAAGTCGAAACTCACTGGGACAGAAGCCAAGAGCGGATGATCAGCCTTACCGTCGTACTTCTGCAACAACCCCCGCAACGCCCCCGCCGAGATCGCCAACACCATGTCGTTGATGGTGACGTTCAAGCACTTCCCCGTCTCCTTGACTTCGGCGAGCGCCAGCGTGGTCGTGGCGAATCTCCGCATCCCGTCCACCATGTGGTTCATGAAGCTCGGCGGCGGAGTGAACGGGCGGGTCAGTTCCGGGCCGAACTTGCGCGAACTCTTGTGTACCCGGCCGATCCCCTTTGCGGTGTACCGCATCACGCCCGGCAGCCGTCCGATTTGGCGAAGGTGGTCACCGAAGGCCGTCCTGACGAGTTCGGACTTCGTCGGGGCGGGATCGGTGGCGTAGGAATCCCGGTCGTCGGGCGAAGTCTGAAGATCCATCCCGCGTGCCATCAGGTTGGCCGAGGCGACGCCGTCGGCCAACGCGTGGTGGATCTTGCCGAGCACGGCGATCCGCCCGTCGGCGAGGCCTTCGATGAAGTACATCTCCCACAGCGGCCTGGTGCGATCCAGCGGCGTGCTGGCGATCTTGCCGACCGCATCGTCGAGCTGGCGTCTGCCCCCCGGGCTGTCAACCCGATACGGCCGGATGTGGTATTCGAGGTCGACCTCGCAGTTCTCTCGCCACATCGGATGGTGGAACTTGAACGGGATGTCGACCAGTTCGTAGCGGAACGGGTCGAGCTTGTAGAGCCTGCCGTAGATGACCTTGCGGAAGTCCTCGACGCCGAACGCACGGCCCTTGAGTTCGTCGAGTGCGATCACCGCCAGCTTCAGCGTGTGCATGTGCACGGTCGGTGTTTCGCTATACAGAAGTACTGCGTCCCACCCGCTGAGCCTCTTCACGCGGCTATATAACCTGCTTTGCCCGCGCCATCGCCTGGTTTCGATGAACCTCGTTGAGGAACAAGCCAATTGCCGTGGCCATCGAACCGGTGCGAGCCCCGTCCGTCATGTCGAAGCCGTGCCCGGCACCCGGCAACTCCACGTAGCCGACGACCGAGCGCGACTCACCCCGCAGCTTCTCGACGAAGTCCCTCGCCTGCTGCACCGGGATCACCGTGTCCCCGCTGCCGTGGATTACCAGGAACGGTGGCGCACTGGCGTGCGTACGGGCGATCGGCGAGGCCTTCCGGAAGATTTCCGGGTGCCTGGCGATCTTGCGCTTCACCACGACCCGCTCCAGGAAGTCGACGAATCGAGCCCGCTCCACAGTGGACTTGTCTTGCCAGTCGTAGCGGCCATAGATGCCAACGACCGCATCGACCGCGGTGTCGGACCCCTCTGGCAGGTCGCGCTGCATATCTGGGTCGTTGGGGGTGAGTCCGGCCAACGCCGCCAGGTGACCGCCTGCCGACGTGCCGGCCACCGACACGAAGTCGCGGTCACCACCGAACTTGTCGACGTTGGCACGGGCCCACGCGATGGCGGTCTTGACATCCGTGATGTGCTGCGGCCAAGGATGATTCGGTGCGACCCGATAGTCGATCGACAGACACACCCAGCCCATCTCGGCCAGATGCGACATGAGCGCGTAGCCCTGCAGGATCCGGCCCCCGTGTACCCACGCGCCACCCGGCAGGAAGATCATCACGGGAGCGGGCTCGACCGGCAATTCCTTGGGCCGCCAGACATCGAGCAGCTGAGATGGACTGTCGCCGTATCGAACCGAGGATCGGTAGACGTTGCGCCGATGCTCGAGCGCCTTCCACACCGGCGGGGTGCGCTCGGGTGAAGGCCAGGTGATGTCGAGGTCCTTGGCGGGCACCACGCCGCGCAGCGCCGCCTCCGTGACGGCGTTGGTCGCGTCGCGCTCCTGCTTCTTGACCTCACCGATGCCCGGGGTGAACCAGGATTTAACCGCGGCGGTGACGAAATCCGGCGTGTGCCGCACGCCCCAGATGCCCATCGCGGTGGCGCCACCGAGCGGTTCGAGGTGCCTGCCGATCACGGGCAATGACGTCGCGGCGACACTCATCGCCAGCATGTAATCGGCCGGTCCCGCCTTCATCAGCCAACGCAACCGCGTGGTCATCGTGGGTCCTGGGTACCGCGTGTCCGGTCGAGCCGTCATCGACCGAACATACCCCGGTTACCGGCGAGTACACGACAACTAGGGAAAGTTGTCTACCAAGCGCACGTCGCCCCTAGCGCTGTGAGGTGTATCACAGGCTCAGTAGGCACGTGGCGGTGGTTTAGTCGATGACGTGAGCAACGCAGCACTAGCAATCACCGACGAACACCGCGAACTCGCGGCTGCCGCAAATGGCCAGCTCAGTCGACTGAGCAGCCGCGCCGCAGCAAGAGCGACCCTTGGCGGCGAAGGGAACCACCCCGAGAACGTGTGGTCGGCGGCCGTCGCCGTCGGCTGGCCAGGTCTGGCGATCGCCGAGGAGTACGGCGGGTCCGGGTTCGGTCTGTCCGAGTTGTCGATCGTGCTGGAGGCGCAGGGCCGCGAGCTCTGCCCGGGACCGTTCCTGTCGAGCGTGGCAGCCGCCGCGGTGATCGACCGCTGCGGTACCGATGCCCTGAGAGCTCGACTCCTCCCCGGGCTGGCCGACGGCCGCGTGATCGGCGCGCTCGGTCTGCCGAACGGCATCGCCGTCGGGTCGGACCTGACGGCGACGGGCGAGAGCGCCGCGGTGCTCGGCGCGCCCGATGCCGGCGTACTCGTCTTGATCGCCGGTGACGACGTCATCGTCCTCGACGCAGCTGCCGACGGCATTACGGTCACGTCTCTGCCGTCACTGGACACCACCCGCAGCATCGGCTCGGTGGCGCTGCACGACGTGACCGTCACCGAAGACTGCACGATTCGTGGAGCGGCGCGGAGGGCCCGCACGGTGTTCCGGATCCTGGCGGCCGCCGAAGCCGTCGGAATCAGTTGGGCCGTCTTGGAAATGGCCGTGGCATACGCCAAGGTACGTGAGCAGTTCGGCCGCACCATCGGTACGTTCCAGGCGGTCAAGCACCACGCCGCCAACATGCTCGTCAACGCCGAGGAGACCACGGCGGCGACCTGGGACGCTGCCAGGGCCGACGATCTGGACAGCGCATGGTTCCCGGCCGCGGTCGCCGCGTCGAACGCCATCCGCTCGGCGGTTCTCAACGCGGAATGCAACATTCAGCTGCACGGTGGCATCGGTTTCACGTGGGAGCACGACGCGCACCTCTATCTGCGCCGGGCCCGTACCCTGGCGGCGATCCTGGCCGACGGGGCGGATCCGCTCGTCGACGTCGTCGAGGGCCAGCGCAGCGGTCGGGCCCACCCCGCATCGTTCACGCTGCCATCCGACGCCGACGAGTTCCGGACTGCCGCCCGCGAAGCCGTCGCGACCTGGAAGTCCCTGCCACCGGAGAGGCGGCGCGACTTCCTCGTCGATTCCGGCTACCTGGTGCCGCACTGGCCGAAGCCATGGGGCCGCGCCGCAGGGGTTTTGGAGCAGTTGGTGATCGAGGAGGAGTTCGGTCCGGGGGCGAGCGAAGCGACGGGGGGGTTCAACGGCGTCGAGCGGCCCGACATGGGCATCACGGGCTGGGTCACGCTGACCATTGCGCAGGCGGGTACCGACGATCAGCGTGAGCGCTGGGTGGAACCGGTGCTCCGCGGCGACGTGATGTGGTGCCAACTGTTCTCCGAGCCCGGTGCCGGCTCCGATGCCGCCGCCGTCCGCACGGCAGCCAAGAAGGTCGACGGTGGCTGGCTGATCACCGGCCAGAAGGTGTGGACCAGCCTCGCGCACCAGTGCCAGTGGGGGCTTGCGACGGTGCGCACCGATCCCGACGCAGCCAAGCATGCGGGCGTGACGATGGTCGCCATCGACATGAATGCGCCTGGGGTGAAGGTCAATCCGTTGAAGGGCCTCACCGGGCACGCCCACTTCAACGAGGTCTTCTTCGACGACGTGTTCGTTCCCGACTCCGATGTGGTCGGCGACGTGAACCGCGGCTGGCTGGTGGCGCGCGCCACCCTCGGCAACGAACGAGTGTCGATTGGCGGTGGTTCGGGAGCCTCGACGGGGTTCACCTCGGACGACCTGATCGCGCTGCTCGACGAAGCGCCTGCCGAGATCGCCGCGGCTCACACACGACGGGCGGGTGAGGTCATCGCCGAGGCCCACACGCTGCGTCTGCTCAACCTGAGGCGGGTCACCCGCGCCATCGAAGGCGCCGAGCCGGGCCCCGAGGGCAACGTGACGAAGCTGCTGGTGGCCGAGCAGTCGCAGCGACTCACCGAGCTGGGCATGGCCCTTGCCGGAACGGCCGCCGTCGTCGGCGGGACTCCGTCCTTGACGACCACCTACCTCGGAAATCGTGCGATGACGATCGCTGGCGGCACCTCGGAGATCACCCGCAACACGATTGCCGAACGAATCCTCGGCCTCCCGCGGGATCCGCTCCTGAAGTAGGGGCGCGACGCAGTCGGGCCGCCGAATCACGGGTAACCGAGACACAGTATGACGTTGAACCTGGTCACGGTACGGCTGCAGACGTAGCGTGCCACCACTGCCTGTGCCAAGCTCTATGTCCGTGGCTAGCAAATTTCGCCAGGTCACCGTCACGGAAAGTGGGTACGTGCCGACACTTCGACGGGCCGGTGGGCGGTGAGGAATCCTCAGGCAGGCAAGTGTGCCCCGGATCTTGCGTCCGTACTCGCAGCGCTCGAGGACGAGTGCTCGGGCCCCGACCGGGAGGCCAAGCGCCGGCGTGCCCGTGCCCACCGCCGTGGGATCCTCACCCTTGCGATGATCGCGCTGCTCGTCGGTGGTGTCATCCAGTTGTTCACCGCGACCCCGGAGACCCGATCGGCGGCCGACGTCGGCAGCCGTGCCAGCGTCGTGTTCAGTAATGCGGGCACCGGGACGTGCCTGAGTTGGCCCCCCGACGCGCCGGAGAAGCCGTCATTCGTCCAGTGCCGATCCGACCACATGTTCGAGGTGGCCAAGCCCGTCGGCATGACGAGCTTCGGTGAGCCGTGCCAGCTCGCCGTACGCGAGTACCTCGGCACGCGCTACGACCCGAACAGCCGGTTCACCATCAGCGTCCTCTGGGCGGGCGACGCCAAGGACGGCAACACCGATGCCAGGAACTTGTTGTGTGGACTCCAACTGCTCGGCCCAGGGGGCAAGCCCGTCCTTTTCAAGGGACGCATCGTAGACCTGGATCAGTCGAAGGTCTGGCCGGCCGGTACCTGCCTTGGCATTGACTCGTCCAACCGCTCGACGGACATCCCCGTCGACTGTTCGACACCGCACGGCCTCGAGGTCTCCGGCGCCGTCAGCCTCGCCGAACGGTTCCCCGGGAGTGCGCCGTCCGATGCCGACCAGCGTCCGTACATCACCGATGCCTGCACGCGGATGGCCGATGCCTACCTGGCGCCCGCCAGGCTGGCCAAGTCAGGGCTGACGCTCGCCTATGAGACCTTGTCTCCTGCAAGTTGGGCCGCGGGGAGCAGGCAGGTGTCGTGCAGCATCGGCAGACCCGCCAAGCAGGGCTGGGCGCCCACCACCGGCAGCGCCAGAACCCTCTCACCCGCCGACCTTCCGCCGCCAGCGGCGCCACCGCCAAGCACGTCCCAAGCGCCACCGCCCCTGCCGCCGCCCGTCTACCAGGAGCCGCTAATCCCGGTGGGGCCGTTGCCCACCGAGGTACCGCCGCCGGTACCGCCGTCGCCAAGCACCGAAGCCCCACCGATCACCGAACCGTCACCGCCTTCGGCACCGTCACCACTCGAACCGTCACCAGCCGTGGTACCGACGCCGACTCCCGAACCGTTGCCGCCCCAGGGCCCGCTTCCTGGACCCGCGACCCCTCCCAGCGAGGCGGGCCCGGAGCCCACGCCCGGAGTGCTGGAAATCCCCGGTGTCCCGCCGGTCACACCGCCCGCGTACGTGCCGCCCGCCGCTTGACCAGGCACCGCCGGCCTCGAGCGTGCGATTTCATCCGCGCGGCACGGCGTGTCGCGAAGGAAACCGCACGGTCGCGAGCCGCTAACGCAGGGCGGCCCGACCGCGAAGGCGACCCAACGCCACCAGAGCTGCCAGGGTGACCAGCAACAGGATCGTCGTGCACGCGGCCGCCTGGAACGCGCGACCGCGGTCAGTGAGCGCAAAGATCCTGACGGGCAACGTCTTCCACGTCGCGGGATAGACCATCACCGTGGCGCCCAATTCACCCGTCGACAACGTGACGGCGAGGCCGGCAGCCGCACCGAGAATCACGATCCACCGGGTGCCTCCGAGGAGGAACGGCTGCGCGTTGAAGGCGATCAGCAGGCCGAGTCCGATCGCCACCGATGGCACGGCAATGGGCAGGTGGAACACCGCATCGGTGAGTCGGCTCAGCCACGAGGGCGCCTCCCGTGCGGCCAGCGCCGCCCAGGTGCCTACCACCAGCGCACAGACCGGCCGCCAAGAACGCCGTCTGCGTGGCGTTCGAAGCGCTGCTCAACGACCGAGATTGACCCTCCCTGCAAGACGGAGGTCAGTAGTGTCGGTCGGGTGGCCGACTTTCATCCCGATCTGAAGCGTTCCGCCCGCCTGATCCCCCGCAGCATGATCACACCGAGTTCGTTGCCGGTGTTCCGGGTGGCGTCGCGTCTGATGGACCGCCGCACCCCCTCCGACGTCGACGTACTGACGCTCGCCGCAGGCGTCCGGGTGCGTCTTCATCAACCGCCGAACGCGCCGCAGACCGGGCCTGCCCTGCTGTGGATCCATGGCGGTGGCTACCTCATCGGCAGTGCGGCGCAGGACGACGTCATCTGTCGTCGGTTCGCCAGGGAACTGAACGTCAGCGTCGCGGCCGTCGACTATCGCCTTGCACCCGAACACCCGTATCCGATCCCACTCGAGGACTGCTACGCCGCTCTGTCCTGGCTGGCGGGTCTGCCATCGGTCGATCCGACTCGGGTCGCGATCGGCGGCGCAAGTGCGGGAGGAGGCCTGGGCGCCGCGCTGGCGCTCCTGGCACGCGACAGAGTCGAGATCGACGTCACGGCGCAACTGCTGGTGTATCCGATGCTCGATGACCGCTCGACCACCCGCGAGGGCCTCGACGACCACCACCACCGCCTGTGGACACAGAAGTCCAACGGTTACGGGTGGTCCAGCTACCTCGGGGACGCCGATCCGAACGTTGCGGTGCCTGCCCGCAATTCAGATCTGAGCGGTCTGCCGCCAGCCTGGATCGGCGTGGGCACCAACGACCTGTTCCACGATGAGGACCTGGCCTACGCCGAACGCTTGACGGGCGCCGGGGTGCCGTGCGAAGTCGAGGTCGTGCCCGGCGCGTTCCACGGTTTCGACGGCGTGGTTCCCAAGGCGCCGGTGTCGCGGGCGTTCTTCGCCACCCAGGTGGACTGGTTGCGTCGGAATCTCACGCAACACGAGCCGGCCGAGGCCTGAGCCCCTTCACTGCTCGACTTCGTAGATTTGGGGAAGAGGTGCGGCACCGTGCTCACACCGTTTAAGGTCGCCGCCGTCGAGTTCAATCCCGAACTGTTCGAGTTCGAGCGAAACATCAAGGGCGCGTGCGCCATCGCCGAGCAGGCCGCGGCGAACGGCGCCAAGCTGATCGTGCTTCCCGAAGCGGCGTTGTCCGGTTACATCTATCGGGATCTCGACCAGTTCCTGCCCTACATGGACACCGTGCCGGGCCGCGGCACGGACGCGATCGCGGAGGTGTGCGCCAAGCACGGCTGCCACGTCGCCATCGGCATCGCCGAGGTCGATCCGATCACCCGCCTGACGTACAACACCGGCGCACTGGTGGGGCCGGACGGCTATCTCGGGAAGTACCGCAAGAACGGGCTGAACCCCAGCGACGTCATGTGGTTTACCCCCGGCAACACCGGCTATCCCGTCTTCGACACCGAACTCGGTCGAATCTGCATGATCATCTGCTACGACGACACCTATTGGGAGCCCGCTCGCCTGCCGGCACTCAAAGGTGCTGACCTGATTGCCTATATCTGCTCCAGCGACCGCGTGCTGACCCAGCTCGGCGCCGAATCGAAGGGCAACCACTCGACCATCGCTGCCGTACAACAGCTGGTGGCCTGGAACGGCCTGGCGATGGTGGCTTCTGACCGCAACAACGTCGAGAGCAACCCGGCCACGGGGATATCCGTGGTGTACGGAGGTTCGGCGTCGATCTGGCAGGCCGACGGTCGGCGAACCGGGCACCTGCCTGCCACCGATCAGAACCTCACCGCTGCCAATCCCGGCTCCATTCTCTACGGCGAGATCGACCCGGGGCTGTATGCCAATGACCAGCGGGCGACGCTGCGACGGAGGCGTCCCGAGTTGTACGGAGACCTTGCGTTCTACCGGGCCCCCACCGATACTCAGGCGTCGCGGCGATCGCACGAACTGACAGTCACGGCAATGCAATACGGGTTGGTGGCCGGTGATTCCGCTGGCAACATCGAGCGGGCGAACGTTCAGGTCCTGGCACTGCCGGCGGACGCAGGTGATGGTCTGGTGGTCTTTCCCGCCTTCACCGTCAGCGGTGTGCCCGCCGATGCCGAAGCAGCCGCCGACATGGCTGAATCCGGACTCGGCCGCACCGTCCAGGTGCTGTCGGATTTCGCAGTTCGGCTGCAGAGGTTCGTCGTAGGCAGCCACGTCGAGCGCGCTGGCGATGCGCTATTCCATACCGCGGTGCTGATCGAGCCCAATGGAAAGGTGGTCGGAAGTTATCGCCAGTGCCATCTGGACCCGGCATATACGTGGGCTACTGCAGGTGACGACCTGCCCGTCTTCGACACCGCGATCGGCCGCATCGGAATGCTGCTGTGCGAGGACACCCGCTTTCCGGAGGCCAGCGGCGTCCTTGCGATGCGCCGGGCCGACCTCATCGCGATCCCGACCAACTGGGACGGCAGCTACGGCGGGCCGCTACAGGAGTCAGAAGGTCTTTTCGCACATGGCTTTCCGTCGAATACCATGTGTCTGTGGTACGCCGTCGCCAAGACCAGTCAGGCCTACACCGTGGTCGCCAATTCGGTAGGCAGCGGAGCCCAAGGCTCCAGCGGTGTGTTCACCATCAATCCGGTGGACGCGCAGCCCCCGTCGGTCGCGTCGGTGGACGATGCCCTTGCGGTGAGCCTGGACATCTCCACGCGTGGCAATCCGGACTGGTGGATGGACCAACAGCGGTTGATCGCCGGGCGTCGCACCGATCTCGTTGCCCCGCTGGTGTTGGCCGACGATTCCGCCGCATTCACGACGTGGCGCGACGGCCATGGTTACGACCTGTCCAGTTGGACGGCATATTCACAGTGACGCCAGGTCGGCGTTGATGACGTCGGCGTGCGTGGTGGGCATGCCATGCGGGAAGTTGTCTCGATAGGTCTTGAGGGTGCCGTTCTGCAGCAGTTCGGCGGACTTCGGGCCCGCGGCGACGTACGGCACGATCTGGTCGTCGACGCTGTGCATCACCAAGGTCGGGACGGTGATCTTCTTCAGGTCCTCGGTGAAGTCGGTCTGTGAAAATGCGACGATGCCGTCACAGTGCGGCAGGGCGTCGCCCATCATGCCTTGGCGCCACCAGTTCTCGATGATGGCTTCCGACGACTCGACCCCGGGCTTGTCGAAGTTGTAGAACGGCCCCGATGGCAATGCGCGGTAGAACTCCGAGCGGTTGGCAGCGAGCTGAGCCTGTAGGCCGTCGAACACCGACTTCGGCAGACCCTCCGGGTTGGCCTCGGTCTGAACCATCAACGGGGGCACTGCGCTGATGACGGCCGCCTTCGACGCCCGGCTCTCGCCGTGGCGGGCGAGGAAGCGAACCACCTCGCCGCCGCCGGTGGAGTGCCCGTGTCCGCGCCAGCGGTGCCTTTCAATTCGCAGATTTGTGGAGCTTCATCGGCGATCAGTGGCTGTTGCGTAATGGTGTGTCGGAGTGATCGGCGGGTCTGTTGCTCGTGGACAATTGGTTGATGGCGAGGGGCTATCGACCGGTGGTACGCGATCAGGAGTTTCTGCTGGCGCCGAACATGGCGGACTGGCTGGCTGGTGATCACTTGGTGTGGTTCGTGCTCGATGTGGTCGAGCAGCTCGATACCTCGGCGTTGCACGCGTGTCGTCGTACCGGTGGTGTCGGGAGGGCTGGGTATGACCCGGACATGTTGTTGGCGTTGATGATCTACGCCTACGCGACGGGTCAGCGG
>NZ_RCZG01000017.1 GCF_006439015.1 Mycolicibacterium hodleri
AGTCGTTCAGTGGGGAGCCGTTGGCGCCGCTGCTCGCCGAGACCGCGAACGCGCGCGCCAAGGGAGCCCTCGGCCCCGAGCACGTCGAGGTGATCCGCTCCTTCGCCGACAAGCTGCCCGGCTGGGTGGACCCGATCACCCGCGAGCAAGCCGAAGCCACCCTGGTGCACATCGCCGGCCTCACCGGACCCGAGGTCCTGCGCAAGGACGCGGTCAAGCTGGCCACTGCGATCGATCAGGACGGCCCCGCACCCGATGACCGCGAACGCGCCCGCAAACGCGAGATCCACCTGGGCCCRCAAGGCCCCGACGGGATGAGCCGCATCACCGGCTGGCTGGATCCGCAGGGCCGCGCCACCTGGGAACCGGCTCTCGCCAAGCTCGCCGCGCCAGGGATGTGTAACCCCGAGGACTGCGAACCGTGTACCTCCGGCACGCCCAGTCAAGCGCAGATCGACGGCGACACGAGGAGCCTCGGGCAGCGTCAGCACGATGCGTTCGTCGCGATCGGGCGCACCGGCCTCGCGTCGGGTGAGTTGGGTCAGCACAATGGCCTACCGGTCACCGTGATCGTCTCCACCACCGTCCAAGACCTGGAGAAGGCCGCCGGGTCCGGGGTGAGCGCCGGCGGCACCCTGGTCCCGATGGCCGATCTGATCCGGATGGCCAGCCACGCCGTCCACTACTTGGTGGTCTACGACAAGCACACCCGTGAGCCGCTCTACCTCGGCCGCACGAAACGCTTGGCCTCGGTCGGGCAGCGCATCGTGCTCCATGCGCGTGACCGCGGTTGCACCAAACCGGGCTGTACCGTGCCCGGCTACGGCACCTAGGTCCATCACGTCAACGGCTGGGCCACGGGCGGCCAGACCAACATCGACGAAGAAGTACTGGCCTGCGGCGCGGACAATCGCCTCGCCGAAGAGGGCTGGACCGTCACCATCCGCAACGGGGTCGTCGAATGGATCCCACCACCAGAGATCGACGTCGGGCAAGCCCGTATCAATTACTTTCACCACCCCGAACGCCTCCTCGCACTACCAGACGACGACGCGGCGTAGGGGCGGTCGAAGAAGCCTGTCAGCGGCTAGATCTCGGCAATCGGTCGCGGTCGCAACAGCAGGGTGGTGACCACGCCGATGGTGGCCGTGGCCACCAGATAGCTACAGGCGAGCCACGGCGAGTTGCCACCCGCGGCGATCAACGCAGTGAGGATGAGGGGCGTCAGGCCGGAGGCGTAAACGCCCGAGAGTTGGTACACCGTCGATAGTCCGGTGTAGCGGATCCGGGTCGGGAAGAGCGAGGCGTATAGCGTCCCCTGGGCGCCGTAGAACCATGCGTGAATCACGCCGAACACCAACACCATTGCCAGTGCGAAGTACGTGATGCTGCCGGTGTCGAACAGGGCGAACACCGGGAAGACGGCGAGACCGTAGGCGGCGATGCCGCTTGCGTACACCCACTTCGGACCGAACCGATCGGCCAGCAGGCCGGACACCGGTAGCAGGACGGCCATCACCAGGGCGGCGACCGTGACGGCGATCAGCACAGGAACCCTGGCCAGGTGCAGGGTGCCGGTCGCGTACGAGATTGCGAAGACTCCCCAGGTATTGAAGGCGGCGCCTTCGCCCCATCGCGACAGCATGCCCAGCACCGTGGGTCGCAGCGACGGTGGCTTGAAGACCTCACGAATCGGAACCACGGATAGCTCGTCCTCGCCGCGGATCTTCTCGAAGGCCGGTGTCTCGCTGGCCTTAAGCCGCACCACGATGCCGAAGCCCACCAGGACGATGCTGAAGAGAAACGCGATGCGCCATCCGTAGGCCAGGAACGCGTCGTCGGGAAGCGCGATCTGCAGCAGCGCGAAGACTCCGGTGCCCAACGCCAACCCCATGGCCAGTCCGATCTGAGGCACGCTGCCGAACAGGCCCTTTCGACGCGGTGGGCCGTGCTCTACCGCGAGCAGGATGGCTCCAGCCCATTCACCTCCGAGGGCGAAGCCCTGAACCATCCGCAGCAGCAGGAGCAGGATCGGGGCGAGGACCCCGATCTGCGCGGCGGTGGGCAACAGGCCCATGAGTGCAGTGGCCCCGCCCATCAGGAACATCGTGAGGGCCAACGTCTTCTTGCGGCCTATCCGGTCACCGACGTGGCCGAAGACGAATCCCCCGACGGGTCGGATCAGGAAGCCGACCGCGAAGGTCGCGAACGACAGCATCGTCCCCACGAATGAGCTCTGATCGGGGAAGAACACTTTATTGAAGACGAGGCTGGCAGCGGTCGCATAGAGGAAGAAGTCGTACCACTCGATCGTGGTACCGACGACACTCGCCCAAAGTGCGGTGCGCGCCGCTGGTGATACGGCGTTCGCCTCGCAATTGGCATCGATGGCCACGTGGGGAGTAATGGTCACGTGCCTCAGTAAAGCCACTTCACGATCGCGCTGACCACGTTTGCGCGCGCAGTGATTCGAAGGCGTCGAAACCTTCTCAGGTCGGCCGTGAACCCCCGGTCTTGCGAGACGTCGGTGGTTTCGCGGCGTGCGCCGCCCAGTTCCGCGGATGCTCAGCGAATGCGGTCACCAGCGGCTGCAGTTCGGTGAAGAGCTGGCGCCGCGTGGGCATCGGGAAGGCGCCGATCACGCGGATCGAGGCCAAGGCACCACACTGGTCTTCGTGCACTCGGTAGCCGGCGACGACGCAGTCGGCGGTCCGCCGGTGCTTGATCTTGTACATGGCGCGCTTGTCCGACGGGTAGGTCACAGTCAGTGGCGTGGCGACGACGCCGTCGAGACCTGCACGCACAGAACCTACGATCGACCACCGACATGCCGTCGTGCGCGTTAGCTTCCGCCCTGCTTGATGAGCCCGGGGATGATGTCGCCCAGGCCGAAGCTGAGTGGTTGTTCGAGCTGGGCGTAGGTGCATGAGCGGGGGTCACGGTCGGGGCGCCAGCGGTTGAATTGCGCGGTGTGGCGAAAGCGTCGCCCCTCCATGTGGTCGTAGCGGACCTCCACCACCCATTCGGGTCGCACCGGCACGAACGAAAGATCCTTGCCAGCGTTCCACCGTGAGGTCTCGTTCTTGCGCGCGTTTCGCTCGCCGGGTTCGGGCGCGGCCCATTTCCATGGGTGGTCGTCGAAAGCTGTTACCAGCGGCTGTATTTCGGCGAACAATTGCCGTCGCCTGGCCATCGGCAACGCGCCGATGACGCCCACCGAGGCGAGGTTTCCGTCGTCGGTGTAGAGCCCGAGCAGCAGTGAGCCGATAGCCTCGTCGCTGGTCTTGTGCACTCGGTAGCCGGCGATGACGCAGTCGGCGGTCCGTTGATGCTTGATCTTGAACATGACCCGCTTGTCGGGCTGATAAGGGATCGTCAGCGGTTTGGCGATGACCCCGTCGAGACCGGCCCCCTCGAACTCGTCGAACCAACGTTGCGCGGTCGCGAGATCGATGGTCGCCGGGGTGACGTGAATTGAGGGGCCCGAGTTGGCCAAGGCCGTGACGAGAGCGGCGCGGCGCTCGGTGAACGATCGCCCGGTGTAATCGTCGTCGCCCAAGGTGAGCAAGTCGAACGCTATGTAGGACGCAGGGGTCTTCTTGGCGAGCATCCGCACCCGCGAGTCGGCTGGGTGAATGCGTTGTTGCAAGGCGTCGAAGTCCAGTCCACGGTCGGTGGCAATGATGATTTCACCGTCGATGACGCACCGTGGCGGGAGCTCGGCTTTGATGGCGGCGACCAGTTCGGGGAAGTATCGGGTCAGCGGCTTCTCGTTGCGGCTGCCCAGCTCGACTTCCTCGCCATCGCGGAAGCAGATCGATCGGAAGCCGTCCCACTTCGGTTCGTAGGAGGCATCGGGTGGGATGGCGGAGACCGACTTGGCCAGCATCGGCGACACCGGAGGCATGACGGGCAGCTTCATCGCCTCACCGTGCGACTCTGGCTTTGCGGCCCGTTCTACTCTGCGCGGCCCGTTTGGTTGGTTGCTGTCTCGTGGACGGAGGCGACGGCGACGCGGGGACCGTCCCGGAGATCGCGGGAGCGACCCACCTGCGCAGGAACGTCCGCAGCTCCCGACCTTGGTGCGGCGGGCGTCCCGGGTCGATGACCAGCGACTGGAAGATCCGCAGCATGAACTCGACCAACCCGTCGAGGTCATCGTCGACGATGCCTACGCCGACCCAGTCCACGTTGAACCTCTCGAGCAGCGAGCGACCGACCGACATTGCCATGTCGGAGGTGACGCCCGCAGAAAAGGCGCTGGCCTTTCCCGGGGTCAGCACCAAGCTCAGGTACTTCTCGTGGGGAAGTCGTTCGAGCGTGTGGGCGAGACCCTCCACCACGGCGTCGGCCGGATCGTGGATGTCGTGCACGTGCTTGGCCAACCCGTCCAAAAACGGGCCGACCTCGGAAACGGACGTCGCGAACAGCAACGCATCGGTACTGGGAAAGTAGCGGTATACGGTCTGGCGAGTGACGCCCACGTCCTTGGCGACTTCGGAGATGCCAAAGTCCTTGCCGACCAAATCGATCCGACGCTTTGCCGCATCGAGGATGCGTGCGATCGCCTCGTCGTCGTCGGCGGGCGTCGCTCCGGACCACCCATGTGTGCGCATCAACAATCACCATCCGAGGCGGGCATCCCTCGAACGTTACCGGGGCAAGCCCTCAAAATTCCGACAATCCACATCGTCCTAGGTGTATGGTCGGGCAATGACGGCGAGACTGGAGTGCCTGTGACCATCGGCGAGGACGTCCGCACCAGTGTGCTGGACAACGAATTGACCAGGCGTGCCTTGAAAGTGGTACTGGACAAGACCACCGAAATGGCGACGGACGTCCTGCGAGTGCCGCTGCACTACTACCGCGATCCGAAGATCACCGAGATCGAAGAATCCCAGATCCTGAGGCGCGTCCCGCTGGCCATCGTGTCCAGTGTTCAGGTCGCCAAAGCAGGCGACTACGTGGTCCGTTCGGTGCTGGGCGACTCGCTGCTGGTGACCCGGGACAAGGACGGTCAGAGCCACGTCTTCCTGAACTACTGCCGACACCGCGGCGCCATGCCGGCGTGTGGTTCAGGGAGTGCCACCCGCTTCACCTGCCCGTACCACGCGTGGACGTACAAGAATGACGGGAAGCTGTTCACCGTCCCGGGGAGCGCCGGATTCTCGGGCATGAACAAGGCCGACTACGGTTTGGTCGAGTTGCCCAACCAGGAACGCCACGGTTTCATCTGGGCGGTGCTCAGCGCCGACGCAGACATCGACGTGGATGAACATCTCGGACCGCTGGGTGCAGAACTGGCTGCCATCGACTACGCGTCGTTCGGCTACCACGATCATCGCGAGTTCACCTCAGAGGTGTCCTGGAAGGGCGGCCTGGAAGCATTCGCCGAGGGTTATCACTTCCCATTCGTTCACGGTGACAGCATCATCGGGCAGAGTGCGCTCGCCAATACATCCATTCACGACGCCTACGGCAAGCATCACCGGATGGGCTTTCCCTTCAACTGGATCACCAACGTCGAGAGTGATCCAAGCGCCTCTTGGGACGTCCGCGACAACATGGGCGTCATCTACTGGATTTACCCGAACCTGGTTCTGGCCAACAGCAATGTCGGCGTCGAAGTGATCGACATCCTGCCTGCCGGATCGCCCACCCGTTGCACGGTCCGACACAGCTGGCTGGCCCGCGTGCCCGCTGCCGACGACGCCACCCGTGGCGGTTACGACATGATCTTCAACGCCGTCCATGCGGCCGTACGTGACGAGGACTTCGTCATGTTGCCGCAATGTGGCGAGGGTGTCCGGCAAGGCCAGCACGACCACATGATCATCGGCCGCAACGAGATTGGCGTCCAGCACATGATCCGCGTCTTCGCTCAGGAACTCGGCGTCGCCCTGGACTGACCGCCGGCCGGCTTTACGGGGTGAGGACCACCTTGACACAGAGGGCGGTGCGCGCGGCCACCGCGGTGTCCAAACGCCCGGATTGGACCAAGGTTACGAGTTCGGGCCAGGTGCGTTGCACGGGTGCGGTGGTCATCCGCAGCGTGGTGCTGCGGACCAGACACATCAAGGTGGGGAACGGGAATGGGTTCAGACCGTATCCGCCGATGACGGAGACGGTTCAGCGCTTGAGCCCGCGAAGGTATTCGAGGGCGCTCGTCGCAGCGTGGTAGCCGCACATACCGTGTGCGCCGGCTCCCGGGGGTGTCGACGCCGAGCACAGGTACATGCCGGGGATGCCGGTGGCGTAGCCGTTTCTCGCCGGGACGGGCCGGGCGAATACCTGAAGGAGATCGTTGCGTCCACCGACGATGTCGCCGCCGACGTAGTTGGGGTTCTCGTCCTGCAATTGCCTGGGCGAGGTGAGGTGCTGGGCGACGATGCGGTCCCGGAAGCCTGGCGCCAACTCTTCGATCTGCCCGATGAGGAGTTCCGAGGCGTCGCCGGGGTAGGCGTGTGGGACGTGCGCGTAGGTCCAGACCGGATGGACGTCGCCGACCGAGCGGCTGGGATCGGCCAGGTACTGCTGGCCGATCAGCTGAAAGCTGTTCTCCGGCATCACACCTCGGCTGATCGAGGATTCGGATCGGGCGATGTCGGCAGCGGAGCCGCCGAGGTGCACCGTGCCGGCCCGCCGTGCGTGCTCGTTGACCCACGGTATGCCGCCGCGCACCGCGAAGTCCGCCTTGAACGCCGCCGGCGCGTGCCGGAACTGCCGGTAGGCCTTCGCTCGCCGGGCCGGCATCCGGTCGCCGGTGATGTCGGTGACGGCTTCTGGGGTGGTGTCGAACATCGTGACGGCCGCGCGCGGAACGTCGTTCAGCGAGCGCACGGTGACACCGGTGACGATCTCGCCGCCGAGGGACTCCAACAGCCCGGCCAACGCGCGACTGATGGCGGCCGAGCCGCCCTGCGCGACCGGCCAACCCCACCGGTGACCGGCAGCGATCATCATGGTCCCCACCGACGCGCTGGCCAAGCCGTTCAACGGCCGGTAGAGGTGCGCAGCGCAGCCCATGAACAGGGCGCGGGCCCCCTCGGTCCGGAACAACCGGACCAGTGCGGTCGCGGGCAAGCCGGCACGCAGGCCGAGCCGGGCCATGGCCAGCGGGTGCGACGGCAACCGCAGCAGCGGGCCAAGGCCGTCGGCGACCAGAGCGTCGGCGCGGTCGACCAGGGGCCCGAACACCGACTTCCAGCGGGCTCCGTCGGCGCCCATCCCCAGTACGGTCATCTCCAGGGACTGATGGAGCACCCCTGCCGATCCGTCGGCCAGCGGATGTACGACGTCGACTTCGGCACGGCGCCAATGCAATCCGAAGTCGGCTAGTGGCAGGGACGACAGAAACGGGGAGGCCGCCCCGAACGGATGGACTGCCGAACAGACGTCGTGTAGCAGTCCGGGCACCGTCAGTTCTGCCGATCTGGTCCCTCCTCCGATCTCGTCGGCGCCCTCGACGACCAGGACGCGCAATCCGGCCTGCGCGAGCCGTACGGCGGCCGCCAAGCCGTTGGGCCCGGATCCGATGACGACGGCATCGGTCACGGGGTGGATGCCTGCGCTGCGGACCAGGTGAGGTGAACCGGAATGTCGTCGTCCCATGGTTGTCGGGTCACCATGTCCGCGACCCGCACGACGCCACGCTCGAACTCACCGGTCACCGCGTCGACGAGCCGGTACTCCTGCTGCTGACGGTGGATCGGCTGCGCGTCGAGCATCACCACGCGCACCTCGCCGGGTTCGAACCCGCAGCGTTCCTGCAGTGCGGTGACGAGTTGCTCGTTGGACATGTGGCCATCGCCGAAGTTCCAGCCGATCGCGTTGCTGACGATGACCTCGCCGTCACGCAGGGTGTAGGCGTCTTCGCTGCGGTCCGCCATCGCGCGGTGGGCCAGGGTGAACAGCGCACGACCATGAGTGTTGAAGGCGCGGAACGCATATCCCATGTACAGCGGGATCTCGATTGCTTCGGCGCTGCCGTAGAACTTCTCCAACTGGGCGGCCGGCATGCTGGGAATCGCCACGAGGTTGGCGTCCATCTTCTCCTGGGCCGAGTCGGTGAGGCACCACAGGGTGGTGTCCCAGTTGCCCGCGTAGTACCGCATCCCCGGGAGGAAGGAGATCTTGCGGGGGAACAGATTTCCCAGCACCACGATGCCGGCGACGACGACCAAGAGGACGATCGGCCATGGGCCGTGGAGGTCGGAGAGTCCGAGGCCGGCGTGTCCGACGAACAGCGTCAGCACGCTGAACATCATGAACACGTTCCACTCCAGCGGCACGCCCATGGGGATGGCGCTGAGGATGCCGAGGTGAAAGCAGATCATCACGAACGCGGCTATCGCGGTCAGCCAGCCGCCGTGGCTGAAGAACAGCACCAGTGGCACTCCCATCTCGATGACGGTGGACGTGTGGGCGAAGAGCCGCGACAGCCGACCGGGCCGAAGGTCGTCGGGGAAGTGTTTGAAGAACCTCCGCTTGATGAACTTGGGTCGGAACACGGGGTTGTTGCTCATCATCGTCGACATCACGAATGGGAAGTGCTTGGTGAGCTTGGAGGTGGCGGCGCCGATCCAGATCACCAGGCAGACGAGTTTCGCGGCGACGATCATGTCGATCACGCTGTGGGAGGCGAACAAGAAGGTCACCGTCAGTGCCGCGTAGACCTCGCCCCGGGCGGCCAGGAAGATTACCTTGTCCCGTAGGCCGAGTACCGCCAGGATCCCTAGGATGGTCCAGATCTGCCACGTCGGCAGCACCCCGACCGACGAACCGAGGGCGGGGATCGGGCCGGTGCCGTCGGAGAACATCGCCAGCACCAACATCACCAGCAGGGCGGCATAGAGCAGCACCTCGAACGGTGTTCGGGCGCTGCCCTTGGTCCATGGCACTCGGTTGGGCCATGGTGGTAGGCGAATCGTGCCCGGCCGCAACCAGTACAGGATCGAGCCCATCGGCGGGAAGAACCGGTTGTTCAACGGCCCGAAGCCGCAGCCGAGGCCGACGACCT
Source organism: Mycolicibacterium hodleri (assembly GCF_006439015.1). Classification (GTDB taxonomy): domain Bacteria; phylum Actinomycetota; class Actinomycetes; order Mycobacteriales; family Mycobacteriaceae; genus Mycobacterium; species Mycobacterium hodleri_A. The sequence goes on from NZ_RCZG01000017.1 coordinate 9,020, forward strand.
CGAACAGCATCGTGTACAGCACGACCTTCTGAAACACGATCGGCTCGGAGTACCATGCGGCGACGTTGGTGAAGCCGTCGATTCCCTTGGTGCTCAACACGATCAGCCAGCCGACGAACACGTACGCCACGATCTTCAGCACGTAGAACAGGTGCAGCGCGACCGGCGTGCCGAAACCAGTCTCGGCCCAGTGCCGCGCCATCGGCTTGATCCGCTCGGCGCGGGTGCCCTTGCGCCATTGCTCGAAGTCGAGCGGCGGAACGTCCTGGGTCAAGAACCCCATCGAGGCACCTCAATTCGTCGTGCATGGCTGTGCAGCGTGCTGGTCGGACGCACCGTGAGCCGGCACGGGAACCTGCCCAACGTGGTGTGGATTACAGGTTGACATGTACGACCCTAAGTGTCAATCATGTCCGTTATGACCAGGACACGACGGCGGGTGACGGTCCCGCACGGCCAAGCTCGAGGCGTGCCGATCGCCATAATCGGTGCGGGTTTTGGCGGCCTGTGCGCGGCGCTCAAGCTCAACGCCGCGGGCTATCAGAACGTGATCGTCTACGAGCGCGCACCCGAAGTCGGGGGTACATGGCAGGCGAATACCTATCCCGGAGCAGCCTGCGACGCCCCCTCGCACATCTACAGCTACTCCTTCGCCCAGGACGTCGACTGGTCGCGCCGGTTCGCGCCCGGCCCGGAGATCCAGGCCTACCTGCACCGGTGCGTCGAACAGGCCGGACTGGCATCCCGGATCCGCACCAACACCGCGGTCACCGAGGCGCAGTGGTCGGGCACCGAGTGGATCATCACGCTGGCCGACGGCAGCCAAGAGCGCGCCGATCTGTTGATCCCTGCCGTCGGACATCTCTGCCTGCCGTCGATTCCCGACCTGCCGGGATTGGAAACCTTTGGCGGACCGACGTTTCACACCGCCAGATGGGATCACTCCGTCGACCTCACCGGCAAGAGGGTCGCCATCGTCGGCACTGGCGCCAGTGCGGTCCAAGCCATCCCCGCCATCGCCGACACCGTCAACCAGATGACAGTGTTCCAGCGGTCGGCGACCTACGTCATGTCCAAGCCGGAGAAGGTCTACACCGACCGACTCCACCGGGTCTACCGGCGGATTAGCCCTGCCAAACTGGTTGCGCGCGGAGCGATCTGGGGAGCCTTCGAGATGTTCAACTACTCGTTTTGGCGCTTCCCGACGACGATGACGCTTCTGCAGAGAATGCACGCTCGGCAGCTGAGGCGCGAAGTGCCCGATCCAGCACTGAGGGCGGCGCTGACCCCGGACTATCCGATCGGGTGCAAGCGGATCCCCATCGCAAATGACTTCTACCCGACGATGAACCGCGCCGACGTCGCGCTGGTCACCGATCACATAACCGGCGTCACTGCAACTGGCCTGAGCACCGCAGCCGCGGCCCATCCCGCGGACGTCATAATCTTCGCCACCGGATTCGAGACGACGCAGTTCCTGAGCAGCGTCGTGATTCGCGGCCGCGACGGCCGCACGCTGCAGGAGCACTGGACCGATCGCGCCGGAGCCTACCTGGGGCTGTCCGTCCCCGATTTTCCGAACATGTTCCTCATGTGGGGTCCCAATACCAACCTGGGCGCCGGCTCGATCGTGTACATGATGGAGGCCCAAGCCGACCACGTCATCGCCGCGGCCGACATCCTCTCGACGCAGCCCGGGTCGACGGTCGAGATCAGCACTGCGGCCTACCGCGAGTTCCTCGACGAAATTCGAACCAGGCAATCCCGAACCATCTGGGCGGGCTGCCGCAACTGGTACCACGACGATCGAGGCAATGACATCCACAACTGGCACGGCTCCATGCGCACCTACCGGCGCCGCGTCCGCCAGCCCCATCCGCAGCACTATCGGGTCACGTCGCCTGTCGGCGACCAGATCTCGGCCACGGTTGAGTAGCGTGCATCGAGCACGAGTGGCTCAATGCGGTGGAGGGGGACCGGGGTGACTGAGCGACAGGTCCGGCCCAGAACCGTTCCGTGGCACGGAGTCCGCGCACCCGAAGACCCCAAGGCGCAGATCGTTGAGGCTGGCTCCCGCTGCCTGGTCAAGCTGGGCCTCGAGCGCACGTCCCTCAGTGCCATCGCGCGCGAAGCGGGCGTATCCCGCCAAACCATCTACAACCACTTCACCAGCCGCGAAGAGATCATCGGTGCAGCCATCGAGCGCGCCGCGACTGAAGCCAGCACCCGGATCATCTCCGAAGCCCGGAAGAACTCCACCGCAGCCGGATTCGTCGTCGACCTGTGCATGGCCGCCATCGAGGAGTTCCGTCGCAACCCCGCCATCTCTCCGATGCTTCCTGCACTGGACGACCCCGACGCACGCAACCGCGTGCTCACGCCCGAGGTCATTGCCCGCGCCCGCATCTACCTCGAGCCCATCGTCGAATACCTCCCGGAACGGGCACCACACCTCGACGAGATGACCGAGACCTATCTGCGATTCGAGTTGTCACTCTTGACGATCGACAGCGCGGCCTCCCGATCTCCAGACGCCATGCGGGGCTACCTGCACAGAGTGCTCGTCCCCGCCCTCGGACTGCCCCTCGACCATTCGTGAACCCGTGGCAGTCCTTCTCGCCGTCGCGGAAGCAGATGGACCGGAACCCGTCCCATTTCGGCTCGTAGGAAGCTTTGGGCGGGATCTCTGCCATCGACTTGGCCAGCGCCGGGGACACCGGCGCATCAGGGGCAGCTGCATGCCTCATTGTCGCGCGGTGCTGCTGGCTGTGTTGGGCCGCACCGGCCAGCGAGGCGATACGGGGTTGGAGGGGCAGAGGTCAGTACCGAGGACAACGTGAACCGGCCCATCGTGCCCAGCGGTACCGGGGCTCCCGCAATCGGCGTCCGACTGATCACTTGGGCAAATCTGATCGATCGTTGACTCCAGCGTTCGTATTCCGCGAGCGTCTGCTGTGGTGACCAACCGCGGCGCTGGTCGACGATGTTGTCGTTGGCGCGTTCAATATCGTTGATGCGCAGAACTTTCAGAGCAGACGGGCTGAACATGGCGTGAGACACCGACCCCATGTGTGCGATGACGGCTTGCACCCGCCACCCGCTCGCCGCGCTGGGCGCGGCCCAATCCGTATCGTTGAACTGACGGCATAGCGCCAACACGTCGGTGCGCTCGCGTCGGAGCGCGTCAACCCGATTCATGAATCGGTCGACTTGGTGATGTCGCGACGACGGCCAGACTCGCCGGCGGTGTCGAGTCGAGGGCTGTATCCCGTGCGCTTATCGGCTCGAATACCATGCAGCGCGCGGTCATAGCCGATCGTGTGCAGTATGGGATGCATCCCCGAATTCGCTGCCATCCTGGGGCGCACGTCCTGACTCGCTGCTCTGCTCGCGCCCGCGGCTATGCAAAGTGGCTCTTCGAGATCTGGCCGTGCACGCCTACGGTTTTGTCGACCACCTGGCTGACGGAGAAGTTTGCGGCAGCGGAGAGGTACGCGTACGCGGTGGGACGGTCCATCCCGCGGTCATCCTCCAAGAAGTTCAATGCGTTGACGACTGCGCGACGCATCGCCACGTTGAGATCGCTACCTTGGCCGTTGGCCGCACCGTCGGGGTCGGACAGGCCAATCGGGATCCACGAATCCTGGTTTTCGGCAAAGGGATACACGAAGGACACCGACGGTGCGTCACCGCTGCCCTTCTTGCAGACCGTCAACCGGAACGTCCCGCGCAACGCCCCCTCCATGGCGGTGAGCGCGACTTCCCCGTCGCCCATCGCCATGTGAGGATCACCAACGTAGAACAAGGCGCCGTCGGCGAACACCGGCAGATAGAACGTCGAGCCGGGACCGAGCAGACCGATGTCGATGTTCCCGCCGCCCAGAGTAGGTGGGATCGAGTTGGCGTTCGGCGACGTCAGGCCGGGAGCGCTCGTATAGGCGACACCCATCATCCCCATGAAGGGCCGCAGCGGAAAGCGAACGGCTGCAGTGCCGAACGGCATCACGCCGTGACCATTTTCGACGGCAGTGAAGGTGGAGATGTTGCGGTACTTCGTCGGGTCCTTGGTCTCCCTGCCATCGGTCGCTGCGGGCGGCATGACCTCGTCGAGACCGATGCCCGCCGGTGCCTCGCGGTTGGCGGTCATTCCCAGCGCACCCTTGCCGTGCCGGCTGGAGACCACGCCGTATGGGACGCGAGGAGTCGCCTCCAAGGTCTCGATTTTCAGGACGTCCCCAGGCCGAGCGCCCTCGACGAAGATCGGTCCGGTGACGACGTGTGGCCCGTCGACGTCGAAGTTGCGCGGTGTGCGGTTGTAGCCCGATGCGATGTCCACCGCATCCTGAAGCACATCTGATTCGGCGACTCCGTGAGAACCAAAGTACGCGCGCGGGTTTCGCCCCTGATCCTCCAGGATTCCCTCGTGGGACACCGTGTCTATGGTCACGGTCTGGCCAGATCCCATTCGTAACACCGATTGCGACTCGACGGTCGGGACGTAGCCCCACAACACCTTGTCGGCTTCAGAGCTCAGATAGTGATCGCCGGATCTGGTCCCCGTTCCCGGTTGCAGGATCGGACCCGCGCCCGGTGTCGCAGTGCCCTCTGAAGACGTGCCGCCCCCACCGCCGTGCTCCGAGGACGAACACGCTGCCGTGCTTGCTATGCCGGCACCTGCGATCAGCCCGGCTACGGCCTGTGCGAAACCTCTCCTTCCGATGCCTTTGGAGATGGTGGCGGCGGCGTGTTCGGCCAGCGAATCGGTCATGTGGTGCTCCCAGTTGTCGAGTGACGGGATCTGCGGGATTCCCCGGCCCGATTTCTGAGACGTTGCGACGAGGTAACGGCTTCCGCATGGCGGTTACGCGGTGGCGTTCGCGGGAACAACACAGCATTGCTAGGGGAGGAGTGGTATGTCTGCTACCAACACGTCGAGCGCCGGTACGCCGCCCGGGAACCGCGAGGTCGAGCCGAGTTCGCTTCGCCAGGCGATCGTCGGAGCGGGGATCGGCAACACCGTCGAGTGGTACGACTTCGCCATCTATGGCTTTCTCGCCACCTACATCGCCGAGAAGTTCTTTCCCTCGGCCAACGGCACCGCGGCGCTACTGAGCACGTTTGCGGTCTTCGCGGTCGCCTTCTTCATGCGTCCACTCGGCGGTTTCTTCTTTGGACCCCTCGGTGACCGGATCGGCCGCAAACGAGTTCTGGCCATCGTGGTCGTTCTTATGTCGCTGTCGACCCTCGGCATCGGGTTGGTGCCCAGTTACGACACGATCGGGGTCGCGGCGCCGGTGCTGCTGGTGATCCTGCGATGTGTGCAGGGCTTCTCGGCTGGCGGCGAATATGGCAGCGGAGCTTGCTTCCTGGCCGAATTCGCTCCCACCCGACACCGCGGGTTGGTCGTCGCCTTCCTCGTGTGGTCGGTGGTGATCGGGTTCCTGTTGGGGTCGGTGACCGTCACCGCGCTGGAGGCAATGCTGTCCGAGAGCGCGATGGACGCCTACGGTTGGCGTATCCCGTTCCTCATTGCCGGAATCCTCGGCGTGGTCGGTCTCTACATCCGGCTGCGGTTGAGAGACACCCCGGATTTCGAGGCGCTCCGGGAGACCGGTGAGGTAGCCGAATCGCCCCTGAGGGAAGCGATGCGAACCGCGTGGCGTCCGATCCTGCAGATCGGTGGTCTGGTGATCATTCACAACGTCGGCTTCTACGTTGTGTTCACCTACCTGCCAACCTATTTCACCAAGACGCTCGGTTTCACCAAGACCGACGCGTTCATTTCGATCACGGTGGCCAGCGTCGTTGCGCTGCTGCTCATCCTGCCATTGGCCGCGCTGTCGGACCGGATCGGCCGAAAACCGTTGCTGATGGCTGGTGCCATTGGATTCGCCCTGCTCGCCTACCCGCTGTTTCTGCTGCTGAACGCCGGCTCACTTGCAGCCGCGATCGGCGCCCATGCCGGGCTGGCAGCCATCGAGGCGGTGTTCGTGTCCGCGTCGCTGGCTGCCGGCGCCGAGTTGTTCGCGACACGGGTGCGGTCCACCGGCTACTCGATCGGCTACAACGTATCGGTCGCGTTGTTCGGCGGCACGGCACCGTATGTCGCCACCTGGTTGGCAGACCGGACCGGAAATGACTTGGCCCCGGCGTTCTACGTGATCGCAGCGGCAGCCGCGTCCCTTGCGACGGTCCTGACCATGCGTGAGACGGCCGGTCGCCCGCTGCGGTCCGTTGACAGCCGGCCGCACCTGCCCGTTGCGCTCGAACGCGGTGAGCCAGTCGTCACTGATCCTGCCGCGGGCCGGATGTGATGAATCGAGCCGGCGGTGTTCGCCCGCGTGCCATCCCGACGATCGTCGCACCGTTGGCGATTGTCCTCGGGTGATGAATTCGGCGCGCATGGGAAGTCTTCACCTGATGCGACCCGCGCATACGTGAGGATGGAAACGTGCCTTCTTCCGCAGACCTCCCGGTCCTGCCCCCGATCGAACCCATGCTCGCCAAGGCGGCCGCCAAAGTCCCCGATGACCCGGGAGTCTGGTCATATGAGCCGAAGTGGGACGGTTTCCGTGCGCTGGTGTTCCGCGACGGCGACGACGTCATGGTGCTGTCGCGCAACGGTAAGGACCTGGGCCGCTACTTTCCCGAACTGCTCGACTCGCTGCGAGACGAACTCGCTCCGCGGTGCGTCCTCGACGGCGAGGTCGTCGTCCCGCGGGAGGTCGAGGGTCGCGTCCGGCTGGACTGGGAGTCGCTCAGTCAGCGAATCCATCCCGCCGAGAGCCGGATCAGGATGCTCGCCGAGCAGACTCCAGCGCACTTCATCGGGTTCGACGCGCTGGCTGATGGGGATACCTCGTTGATGAACGAGCCGTTCCGGGTGCGACGCGACGCGCTGATCGAGAGCGTCCACGAGAAGCAGTGGTGCCACGTCACCCGCACCACCGAGGACCCGGAGCTCGGCACGCAGTGGCTCACCACCTTCGAGGGTGCGGGGCTCGACGGAGTGATCGCCAAGCGACTCGACGGCCGCTATCTGCCGGGGAAGCGGGACATGATCAAGGTGAAACACAAGCGCGACGCCGACTGCGTGGCCATCGGTTACCGCATCCACAAGAGCGGGGAGGGCGTCGGGTCGATTCTGCTCGGTTTGTATCGCGAGGACGGCGAACTTCAGATGGTCGGTGGCGCAGCATCATTCAGCGTCAAGGATCGCATCAAACTCCTTGGCGACCTGGAACCGCTTCGCGAGGGCGATCAGGTCAATGACGGCGAGCCAAGCCGCTGGAACTCCGCGGCCGACAAGCGGTGGATCCCGGTGCGTCCGGGGAAGGTCGCCGAGGTGGCCTATGACCAGATGGAGGGCAACACCGGGCACGGAGCCGGGCAGCCGGCGACATCAGGGCACGGAGCCGGGCAGCCGGCGACATCAGGGCACGGAGCCGGGCAGCCGGCGACATCAGGCCACGGTGTGCGCTTCCGCCATGCCGTGAAGTTCGTCCGATGGCGCCCGGACCGCGAACCGTCGAGCTGCACGTTTGCTCAGCTCGACGTGCCGTTGCACTACGATCTGTCCGACGTATTGGAGGGCTAGAGATGGCAAGTCCTGCAACAGAAGTCGACGTAGACGGGGTCGCCGTTCGGTTGACGAGCCCCGACAAGGCGTACTTCCCGAAGCTCGGCGCCGGCGGAACGAAGCGCACCCTCTTCGAGTACTACCTCGCCGTCGCCGAGCCCATGCTCGCTGTGCTGCGAGACCGGCCTACGCATCTCCAGCGGTTCCCCGACGGCATCGATGGGGAGGAGATCTACCAGAAGCGCGTGCCGGCAAAGCATCCCGACTATCTCGAGACCTGTCAGGTGACGTTCCCGTCGGGACGAACAGCGGACGCCTTGAAGGTGACGCACCCCTGCGCGATTGCGTGGGCGGTGCAGATGGGCACCATTACGTTCCATCCCTGGCAGGTGCGCTGTCCGGACACCGAGCATCCCGACGAACTGCGAATCGACCTGGATCCGCAGCCGGGCACCGGGTTCATCGACGCCCGCGAGATCGCCGTCGACGTACTGAAACCCCTACTCGACGAGCTCGGCATCGTGGGTTACCCGAAGACATCGGGCGGTCGGGGCGTGCACGTCTTCATTCGCATCGCGCAGGACTGGGACTTCATCGACGTCCGCAGGGCGGGCATCGCGTTGGCTCGTGAAGTCGAGCGGCGCATGCCGGACAGGGTGACGACGTCGTGGTGGAAGGAAGGACGCGGGCAGCGGTTGTTCATCGACTACAACCAGAACGCGCGGGACCGCACCTTCGCCTCTGCCTACTCGGCCCGTCGCACCCAGATCGCGACGGTGTCAACACCGCTGTCGTGGAAGGATCTGGCGACGGCCGACCCCGACGACTTCACCATCGCCACGGTGCCGGATCTCGTTGCAGCACGGGATGATCCGTGGGCAGACATCAATGGCGTGGAGCACTCCATCGAGCCACTCCTTGAGATGGTCACCGCCGACGAGGAACGCGGCCTCGGCGATCTCCCCTATCCGCCGAGCTACCCGAAGATGCCGGGCGAGCCGCCGCGCGTCCAGCCGAGCAAGAAGGTCGCCGCACACTGGGACGAGAAGGGCAACCCTGTCAGCTGACCGGCACCACGCCGCGCGGCAGGATGAGCGGCAGGTCGTTGTAGGTGACGATGCCCGGCGCGGCCGCGACGACCGCGGATATGGCGTTCAGCGGTGGCGTGGCAGTCATGATGTGACCAAGCACCATGAACTCTTCGAGAGTCGTTGCCTCGAAGTCGGGTGGCGGGAGGAAGCCGACCTTCATGGTCACCGTCGGCCGTCCGGCCACCTCGATGACCCAGCCGTCCTGTTCGATGGGCCAATCCGGTTCCAGCGTCTGGCCCTTCTTCCACAGCACGGAGATCTCGACGCGGGTAACGCCGGCGACGATTCCCTGCCACCTGGCGTGCACGCCTGCGACGCAGCCCGCCGGAATGGTCCAGGATCCGAGGTCGAGGTCTTCGGTGGTCTGGGCGTACTCGGCCTCGCAGCGCACCTCGTCGAGTTCGATTCCGAGCGCGTCAGCGACCATCCGCACGGCCTCACCGAACACTCCGGTGCCGTGCGCGGTCATCGCCTGCAGGTCGGGGTGGTCAATCGGCTGGCCGAAGCCGACGGGTTTCTCGGTGGCGGGGGAGTCATAGAAGGTGGTGTCTGCAGCCTCGTTCACGGTGATCTTGTCCACCCGGTCGCAGATTCCCGCCGCCACGATCGACAGCTGGTTGACGTAGCCGGGGCTGATGCCGGAGCCGAACATCGTCGACCCGCCGCGTTCGCAGGCGGTGGCGATCTTGTCGCGGCCCTCGCCCTGGTTGTGGCCGGTGATGAATGACGCGGTGGCCACGACGTTGATCCCCGCGGACAGAATCGTCACCAACTCGTCGACATCGATCCACATGGGGTTGTAAACCACGCAGTCGGGCTTGAGGGCCAGTAGTGCGTCGACGTCGTTGGTGGCAGCTATTCCCAGCGGCTCGATACCCGCGAGCTCGCCGACGTCGCGACCGACCTTGTCCTGCGACCAGGCGTAGCACCCGACGAGTTCGAGGGACGGATTGCGTGCGATCGCGGCAACGGAACTCTTGCCGACATTGCCGGTCGTCCACTGCACGACCCGGTACGACGATGTGTTTGGCACTCGCTCAGCATAGGAGTGCGGGCCGGTCCGTCGGCCACATTGGTCGAACTCAGGACCCGAGGGTGGCCTTGCCGTTCAGCTGCTCGCCGGCGCGGTCTATCCAAACCAGGTCGACGACGTCACCGGGGTAGTGGCGGTCCAGCACGTTGGTGAGGGCGGTCGCCGAGCTCAGCTGCTCGCCGTCGATGCTGAGCAGGACGTCGCCGTCGTGCAGGCCGGCCTGTTGCGCCGGTCCGCCCCGCAGCACCTCGAAGATGATGACGCCCGGCAGTGACTCCGGCTGGTCACGGGAGTTCACCCCGACGCCGAGGAGTGTCGGCGGCCCGATGTGTACGGTGTTCGTCGGCGACCCGGAGCGAATCTGGTTCGCCGTGGCCAGCGCATCGTTGATGGGGATGGCGAAGCCGGAGCCCCCGGGATCCATCCGGAAGTTGACCGTCGCCGCCGTCGTCACGCCGACGACCTGTCCGGCAGAGTTGACCACTGGCCCGCCGGAATCACCCGCCCGGACCGGGGCGGCAATCTCGATCAATCCGGTGGCCTGATTCGAGGCGCCCGTGAGTTCGTCCTTGGCGTTGATGGTGCGGCCGAAGCCGACCACTTCGCCTGCCTCCTGAGTGAGCGGACTACCCGAGCCCCTGGCATTGCCGAGCGCAACGACGGGATCGCCAACGGCGAGCTGTGAGGAATCGCCCAGCGCCGCGGCGGGCAGGCCGCCCGCGCCACGCAGCTGCAGGACGGCGATGTCGCGGTTGCGGTCGTAGCCCATGAGGTCGGCCTGGTAGGCCCGTCCCGCGACGGTCGCGGTGATGCTGTCCGCACCCTGCACGACGTGGAAGTTCGTCAGCACGGCACCGTTGGGGTCCAGGACGATGCCGGTGCCTGCGCCGATGGCGCGCTGGTAGTTGATGGTCGTGTCGATGCGGGCAACGGCCGGTTCGACCTGCGCGGCGACACTTGTCAGATCCGCAGGCACGGCGGAAGCCGGCGCGGGTGCGGCGATCGTGGACATCGTGGACATCGACGCCACCGACGCCATCGTCGCCACGACCGCGATGACGAGCCGCCACCTGGTGTGGAACCTGCGCATTTACTACCTTCCCCCGGTCATGGCTTGCGTTACCCACAATTCTGACGGTGACACCGTGGGCTGTCGACTAACCGGCCCCGGGGCGTCAGTCTTCGAGGGCTACTCCGCGGCGAGAACGCCCGAACAGCCGCGACGTCGACTTGCCGTTCGGTCGCCGGTTGCGCAACCTGCTATCCGACTCATCGGTCTCATGGTCCTGGGCGTTACCGATGCCGTCGGCGCCGACGCCCTCGGCCGCGCTGGTCTCCGTGGCGCCAGCGGCTTCCGGGGCCTCAGGAATCTCAGGCGTCCCGGTGGCCTCAGTCGCCTCGCCGGCCTCGGGGGACTCGCTGGTGTCATCGGGCTTCTCGAGCGTGACCGGCGCGGGGATGACGTCCTCGGTCGCATCCTGGTCTGAATCGGTGTCCGCAGTTTCGGACCCGTCGGCATCGATGACGTCGTCGGAGGCGTCCGTCTCGACCTCGGCGTTCTTATCGCCCTCAGCGCCCTCGTCGCCCCTGGCCGCGCCACCGCGCCGACGCGTCTGCGTCTTGGGTCGCAGCGGCTTCGGCGGCGGTGGCGGCAGTTCGGCGACATACGCGAGATAGAAGGCCAGCGCACCGAGGATGGCGACCGCGGCGGCCGCGCCGTAGATCGCGAAGAGGGTCTGGCCGGCAGAATCCAGGCTGACCCAATTCTCGCTGATGGCCGCGCCCACGATGAGCGCGCCAGCCAGCACGTGCAGGACGATCGACCACGACCTCAGCGAGAGGGCAAGCTGCGGTGTGCCGAACTCCGGCCTGCGCGTCCGCAGCAACGTGAACACCACCGGCAGGGCCGCGAGACCGATGAGCGCCCCGCACGCGATGCGCATCGCCAGACCGAGGCCAACCGGCCAAGCGCCGGTCAGCTCGAACCAGCGTGGCAGTACGAAGAAGAAATAGAGAGCCCCGGCGAGGACGAAGAACGATGCGTGCCACAGGACCGCGATCCAGCGCCGCATGCTCCTCCTTGAGTTCGGTGAGGCCTTCGAGGGCCGGGACGCGACCAGGCACTCTGGCCTGGCCGCACCCCGACCAGCGCGGAGGATAGGGGATTTGAACCCCTGAGGGCTATTAACCCAACCCGCGTTCCAGGCGAGCGCCATAGGCCACTAGGCGAATCCTCCGCGGGCCATGGTAGCCGACCCGACCACCTGCTCTTCACGAGCAGCGCGCGTCCCCTTCACGCGAGGGCCGGACGTCGCGGGTACTACACTCACATCGGACCCCGCGCGGCGTCCATCCTGTGAACTCCCCCAGGGCCGGAAGGCAGCAAGGGTCAATGGGCTCTGGCGGGTGCGCGGGGTCCCCTTTCTCGTTCACGGCCCTTTTTCACGGCCCCAATGAAAGGCCTGCCGTGTCGTTTCTGTCCCTCGGACGTGACGAATTAATGGCGCAGCACGAGCTGCAGCGTCGCAACTACGCAGATCTTCAGGCCAAGAAGCTCGGTTTGGATCTCACGCGTGGCAAGCCGTCCCCGGCGCAACTCGACCTGTCCAACGACCTGCTGGCGCTGCCGGGCACCGAGTACCGCGACGGTGACGGCACCGATACCCGCAACTACGGCGGTCTGCACGGGCTGCCGGAGTTGCGCGCCATCTTCGGGGAACTGCTCGGCATCCCGGTGCCGAACCTCATCGCAGGCAACAACGCAAGCCTCGAGATCATGCACGACATCGTGGTGTTCTCGCTGCTGCACGGCGGTGTGGACTCGGTGCGGCCATGGATCGAGGAGCAGCGCGACGGCACGGGCGTCAAGTTCCTCTGTCCGTCGCCTGGCTACGACCGTCACTTCGCGATCACCGAGAGCTACGGCATCGAGATGATCCCGGTGCCGATGGGAGAGGACGGCCCCGACGTCGACCTCATCGAGGAACTCGTCGCAGGAGACCCGGCCATCAAGGGCATGTGGTGCGTGCCGGTGTTCTCCAACCCCACTGGCACCACCTACTCCTGGGAAAACGTTCGGCGGCTTGTTCAAATGCCCACCGCGGCAACCGATTTTCGACTGTTCTGGGACAACGCCTACGTTGTGCACACGCTCACACACGACTTCGTCAAACAGGTCGACGTGCTGGGCCTGGCGGCCAAGGCGGGCAACCCGAACCGGCCGTACGTCTTCGCGTCGACCTCGAAGATCACCTTCGCGGGGGCGGGCGTGAGCTTCTTCGGCGGTTCGCTCGGCAACATCGCGTGGTACCTACAGCACGCGGCGAAGAAGACCATCGGACCCGACAAGGTCAATCAGCTTCGCCACCTGCGCTTCTTTGGCGACGCCGACGGGGTGCGGTTGCAGATGCAGCGCCACCAGCAACTGTTGGCGCCCAAGTTCGCCCTCGTCGGAGAGATTCTCGAGGACCGGCTGGGGGAGTCGAAGATCGCGTCGTGGACGGATCCCAAGGGCGGGTACTTCGTCAGCCTCGACGTCTGGCCGGGTACCGCCAAGCGCACGGTCGCGCTCGCGAAGGACTCGGGTATCGCGGTGACCGAGGCGGGTGCATCGTTCCCCTATCGGAAAGACCCGGACGACAAGAACATTCGCATCGCTCCGTCGTTCCCGTCGACGCCCGACCTGGCCGAGGCGATCGACGGTCTCGCCACGTGCGCGCTACTCGCCGCCACCGAGTCGCTGCTGGAGCGCGACTAGGGCGCAGCGCGTCACCGAGCCTCGGTAGCCTGACCCCGTGGCTCTCTACCGCAAGTACCGACCAGCGTCCTTCGCCGAGGTGGTCGGCCAAGAGCACGTCACCGAGCCGCTGTCGACCGCGCTCGAGTCCGGCCGGATCAATCACGCGTACCTGTTCTCCGGCCCGCGCGGCTGCGGTAAGACGTCGTCGGCGCGCATCCTGGCCCGCTCGCTGAATTGCGAGCAGGGGCCCACCGCGACGCCGTGCGGGGTATGCGATTCATGCGTCGCACTCGGGCCCAGCGGTCCGGGCAACGTCGACGTCACCGAACTCGACGCCGCCAGCCACGGCGGCGTGGACGACACTCGCGAACTTCGGGATCGGGCGTTCTACGCCCCTGCCCAGTCGCGGTACCGCATCTTCATCATCGACGAGGCGCACATGGTCACCACGGCAGGCTTCAACGCGCTGCTGAAGATCGTCGAAGAGCCGCCGGAGCACCTGATCTTCGTGTTCGCGACGACGGAACCCGAGAAGGTGTTGCCCACGATCCGTTCGCGCACCCACCACTATCCGTTCCGGCTGCTCGCCCCCAAGACCATGCGCGGCCTGCTGGAGCGCATCTGCGCGCAGGAGGACGTCGCCGTCGACGACGCGGTGTACCCGCTGGTGATCCGCGCGGGCGGCGGCTCGCCACGCGACACGCTGTCCGTGTTGGATCAGCTGCTCGCTGGGTCCGACGGCAAGCTGGTCGCGTATCCACGGGCATTGGCCCTGTTGGGCGCCACCGATCTAGCGCTGATCGATGCGTCCGTGGACGCTCTGGCCGCCGGTGACGCCGGCGCGCTCTTCGGTGCGGTTGAGTCGCTCATCGACGCCGGCCACGACCCGCGTCGCTTCGCCACCGACCTCCTCGAGCGGTTTCGCGATCTGATCGTGCTGCAGGCGGTACCCGACGCCGCGACGCGGGGTGTCGTCGACGCGCCCGACGACGTCATCGAGCGGATGCGGGATCAGGCTGCGCGGCTGGGCCCCGCCACCTTGACGCGCTACGCCGAGGTGGTGCACGCCGGCCTCGGCGAGATGCGTGGCGCCACCGCACCTCGGCTTCTACTGGAGGTCGTCTGCGCGCGGCTGCTCCTGCCATCGGCAAGTGACACCGAAGCCGCTCTGCTGCAACGCATCGAGCGCATCGAGACCCGGATGAACGTCTCCATCCCGTCGGGGGAGGCGGCGCAGGCGGTCGAGACAGTCGAGCCCACGCCCAGCAAGCAGTTCACCCGCAGGAGTACCTCTCCCGAGCCGCCCGCCCCGGAGCCGCAGTTGGAGCAACCCGAGACGACCCCCGTCGCGCCGGTGCCTCGCCCGGAACCGCCGACGCCCGTCGTGCCGCCTCCGCCGCGCGCGGCGCCACCGACTCCACCACCCGCCGCCCCCGCCGCGCCCTCCCCGGCGCCGGTTGCTGCGGGCCAGCCCGATGCCGCCGTCGTGCGCACCATGTGGTCGACCATCCGGGAGAAGGTCCGCGAACGCAGACGCCCCACCGACGTCATGCTCGACGGGGCCATCGTGCTCGCCGTCGAGGGCGACACCCTCGTTCTCAGTCACGTGTCGGCGCCGCTGGCGAACCGACTCAACGAGGCCCGCAACGTCGAGATCATCCGGGATGCGTTGAAGGACGCGCTCGGCGTGAACTGGAACATCCGGTGCGAGGCCGGATCGCCCACCGCGTCGGCGCCTGCTGCTCGACCTCACAAGGTGGTCGCCGAGCCGCCACCACCGCCCGAAGAGGACGACGAGGAGAGCATGCTCGCCCAAGCCGTCCACGAAGAAGCCGGGCCACGGCGTGACCCCGAGGAGGTCGCGCTGGAACTATTGCAGAGCGAGTTGGGTGCGCGCCGGATCGAGGACGCTCGCTGACGACGCGGGAAGTTGGACGACGCTAGGCCGTCCACCACGGGCGCAGCGGCAGGTCGCCGTCCCCGCCTTGGTTGTCCAGTTTGACTGCCAATACCTGGTGCAGCTGAACGACATTCGTCTCGAAGCCCAGTCGGGACCCAGCCATGTAGAGGCCCCACACCTTGGCGGTGGGCAGACCGACCTCCGCGACTGCCTCATCCCAGTGCTCGACGAGGTTGGCGCACCAGTCGCGCAGCGTCATCGCGTAGTGCTGGCGCAGGTTCTCCTCGTGCACCACTTCGAGTCCGACGTCCTGAGCCTCGGTGATGATGCGGCCCGAACCCGTCAGCTCCCCGTCCGGGAACACGTAGCGATCGATGAAACCACCGGCCGAAGCCCCGCTGCGATTGTTCGGCCGGGTGATGCAATGATTGAGAAGCATTGCGCCAGTGCGCATCTTGGACTTGAGGAACCGGAAGTACGACGGGTAGTTCTGTACGCCGATGTGCTCGGTCAGACCGATTGACGACACCGCATCGAAACCCGACTCTCGCACGTCGCGGTAGTCACCGTGGCGCACCTCGGCCAGATGGGACAGGCCTTCCTCGGCGATGGCGTTCTGTGCCCACGCCGCTTGTTCCTTGGACAGCGTGACACCGATGGCCTTCACGCCGTGACGCGCCGCGTAGCGCACCATGCTGCCCCAGCCGCAACCGACGTCGAGCAGCCGATCGCCGGGCTGCAGGCGCAGCTTTTCGAACACCAGTCGGTACTTGTTGTCCTGCGCCGTTTCGAGGCTCACACCAGCGTCGGGGTAGCAGGCGCAGGTGTAGGTCATCGACGACCCCAGCACGTACTCGTAGAAGGTGTTCGACACGTCGTAATGGTGATGAATCGCATCTGCATCGCGAGTCTTGCTGTGCCGCAGCCCTTCCGCTACACGTCGCCAGCGCGGCAACGCTTCCTGCGGCGGCGGGGAGATCGGGCGCAAGTGTTCGAAGCCGATCGACCGGACGACGTTGGCGAGCACGCGGGCCGAGGGGCGCTTGAAATCCAGCTTGTCGGCCAATGCGCGCAGCAGATCGTACGGATCGCCAGGGTGTACCCCGAGCATCTCCACATCACCCGAGACGTAGGCCCTCGCCAGGCCCAGCTCGCCCGGTGACGTCGCCAGATAGGTGGTGCCGCGGGGCGTACGGAGATCGAGACCGATCTCGGCATCGTCGGGTCCCGCCGAACTCCCGTCGTAAGCAGTGAACTTCAGTGGCTGGTCATCACCAGCAGCGAACAATTCCAGAACCTCGGCGAGCGTGAGCCTGCCGGATGCCGTCGAATCCGCTGAAACCTCTTTGTAGGTCGTCATCTTCGTAACACCGCCTTCGCGTACAGATCGAGCAGACGTGAGTCAGGGTCGTAGGCCTTCTTGACCGTGTTGTAGGTTTCGCCGCCGTAGAGCTCATTGAACTCGTCGGGAGAGTAGTAGGCGTCGGAGTACAGAGACTTGTGGCCGTCGAGCTCGCTGACCTTCTCCTCGATCAGGCGATTCGTCTCACCCTCTTCCGAGCCGGCCGGCACCGAAGACCAAAAGCCTATGTTGACGTAGGTGTGATGCCCGGCAATTGGGTACAGCGGCCATTCCGCGTCGCCGCGCAGGCGCAGCGGGCACAGCCAGATGGGCTCGATCGGCACGTTGTGCAGGAACCACTCCACGAACTCGGCGGTACGGCGAATCGGCACCTCGATGTCTTGCACGACACGCTCCAGCGGGGGTCGCCCGTGGCGCTTCTCGATGCGGTCGGCGACATTGAAGCGTCTGTCGTAGCCGATCAGCTTCCAATAGAAGCTGCTACGCCGGTAGCGGCGCGGCCAGAGCCGCCTGATCGTCGGGTTCTGGGCGCCGAACGCCCGCGAGCACCAGAACCAGTCAGTGTCCCAGCGCCACAGATAGTCATGAATCGTCAAGCGGTCTTCCTTGACCCCGGATCCGTGCTGGATGGATCGGTAGTAGATGTCGTTTCCCGTGTAGTCGCTGACGGGACCGGGCGTCGAGGTCTGCACGCCGAGGCTCAGGTAGGACTCGTCAGCGCTGAAGACCACACCGTCCAGATAGTGAACGGGCGCGCCATCGAGGCCGCCCGTGTCGACGATCCTCTCCATGGTCGCCACGAGGTCCGTCAGAGACGTGAACCGTAAGTGTCGTAGCGCGACGAAGGGTTTGACCGGTTCCAACTCGATCTTCAGTCGCACCGTATAGCCCAGCGTCCCATAGGAATTCGGGAAGGCATAGAAGAGGTCCGAGCAGAGATCTCGACTAGTGGTGATGATCTCGCCCGCCCCGGTGAGGATGTCCATCTCCAGTACCGATTCGTGGGGCAGACCGTTGCGGAAGGACGCCGATTCGATGCCGAGCCCGGTGACCGCGCCGCCCAGGGTGATGGTCTTCAACTGTGGCACCACCAACGGCGACAACCCGTACGGGAGGGTGGCGGCGACCAGGTCCTCATATGTACACATGCCCGCAACGTCGGCGGTGCGCGCCTCGGGATCGACGGCGATCACGCCCGTGAGACCCGAGACGTCGAGCCCCTTGGCGCTGGCCTTCTCCCGGGCACGAAACAGGTTCGAGGTGGGTTTGGCCAGCCGCACCGTGGCGTTCGGCGGAATGGCGCGATAGCTGGCCAGCAGTCTCTGCACACCCGCTGCATGAGCCGACTGCGCTTCGATAGATGCAACAGTCACAGATATACGCTAGACCCCGGTGGCACCCGATGCGACCGCACCAACCCTGGAACACACCCGTTCACACCCCGATCTAGGAGTCTTCACCGATGGGACAGGTCAGCGCCTCAAGCACTGTCTTGATCAACGCCGAACCCGATGCCGTGCTCGCAGCGGTCGCGGATTACCAGACGGTTCGTCCGAAGATCCTCTCCGCGCACTACAGCGGCTACCAGGTTCTCGAGGGCGGACAGGGCGCAGGCACCGTCGCCACATGGAAGCTGCAGGCCACGGAGTCGCGGGTCCGCGACGTCAAGGCCAGCGTCGACGTCGCGGGCCACACCGTCATCGAGAAGGACGCCAACTCGACGATGGTGACCAATTACACGGTCGCCCCGGCCGGATCCGGTTCGTCGGTAACGGTGAAGACGTCATGGCAGGGGGCAGGCGGCGTCAAGGGCTTCTTCGAGAAGACGTTCGCACCCCTGGGCCTGCGCAAGATCCAGGCCGAAGTACTGGAGAACCTCAAGAAACAGGTCGAGTCGATCTAGGGAGTCGGGCCAGTTACCTAGACGGCCGCTCGCGGCGGCCTGGTCGCCAGGAAACCGGCGATGCCGCGCACTACCGCGTCGGCGTACTTTTGCCTGCCCTCCGGGCTTTCGATCAGCGCCGTGTCGGCAGGGTTCTTCATGTTGCCCAGCTCGACGAGGACCGATGGATACTGGGCCAGGTTGAGCCCAGCCAGGTCTGCACGCGGATACAGCCCGCCCTGGCCGATGTAGTTGGCGGGCATGAGGCCCGCGGCCTGCAGTTGGTCGCGCATCGTCTGGGCCAGCTGGACCGACGGCCCCGCTTGCACCTGGTTGAGCGGCGGTGACGAGTAGTTCACGTGGAAGCCGCGCCCCGTGGCAGGGCCGCCGTCGGCGTGAATCGAGACGATCGCGTCCGGCTTCAGCGCATTTGCCATCGCCGCCCGCTCGTCGACGCAGGCGGCGACGCTGGTGTCGTCGCCCCTCGACATCGCGGTGCGGACGCCCAACTGGGTCAGTTCCTGGCGGATGCGCAGCACCGTCTCCCAGTTGAAGGTGTGCTCCGGATAGCCGTCGTTGGTCGACGTCCCGCTCGTCTGACAGTCCTTCGTCCCGCCGCGGCCCGTCGGGACCTGTTTGGTCAGGGATGCGTCGTTCGCGCCGTTGTGGCCGGGATCGAGGAAGACGATCATCCCGGCGATGTTGGACGGGGCGGCGACGGCCGTCGGGAGTCCGATGGGTCCGAGCGAGGCGGCGACGAGCAAGCCGGCGGCCACCGCAGCTGAGATGCGTTTGACCGAAGCGGCGCCGACACGTAGGTAGGCGGGTACGAGCACGGCGCCAACGTAGCCCGTAGGACGACTAAGCTTGAAGAGCAAAACGACACGTGCGCACGACAGCAATCAAGTCGAGACCCAACTGCTACTCACTTGATTCCAGAAGCTAAGGGGTCCTACGGAATGCAACCCGGCCAGCCGCCCGACATGTCGGCGCTCCTCGCGCAGGCTCAGCAGGTTCAGCAGCAGTTGATGGAGGCGCAGGAGGCACTCGCCATCGCGGAGGTGCACGGGCAGGCTGGCGGAGGTCTGGTGCAGGTAACGATGAAGGGCAGCGGCGAGGTGGTCGGCGTTGCGATCGACCCGAAGGTCGTCGACCCCGACGACATCGAGACTCTGCAGGACCTCGTCATCGGCGCCATCAAGGACGCGTCAATGCAGGTCACCCTGATGGCGCAGAGCAAGCTGGGTCCGCTTGCCGGGGGGCTCGGCGGGCTCGAACTGCCGGGTATGTGACGTTGAACCGCCATGTTTGAAGGTCCGGTCCAGGATCTGATCGACGAGTTGGGCAAGCTCCCCGGTATCGGGCCCAAGAGCGCCCAGCGCATCGCCTTCCACCTGTTATCGGTAGAGCCGCCGGACATCGACCGTCTGACCGCCGTTCTAGGCAAGGTCCGTGACGGTGTGAAGTTCTGCTCGGTCTGTGGAAACGTCTCCGACGACGACCGCTGTCGCATCTGCTCTGACTCGCGACGGGACGCCTCGCTGGTGTGCGTCGTGGAGGAGCCCAAGGACGTCGCGGCCGTGGAGCGCACCCGTGAATTCCGGGGGCGCTACCACGTGTTGGGCGGTGCACTCGATCCGTTGTCGGGAGTCGGACCTGATCAGCTGCGAATTCGCGAGCTGCTCAACCGAATTGGCGAGCGCGTCGACGGTGTGGACGTCGCCGAGGTCATCATCGCCACCGATCCGAACACCGAAGGCGAGGCGACGGCCACCTACCTGGTGCGCATGCTGCGCGACATTCCCGGTCTGACGGTGACCCGGATAGCGTCCGGCCTTCCGATGGGCGGCGATCTGGAGTTCGCCGACGAATTGACACTGGGACGCGCTCTGACGGGCCGCAGGGCGATGGCCTAGGTTGGCGCTCATGCCTGACGAGGAGTTCAAGGTCGAGGTGGAACTCGGCGACGAGGCCCACCACCTGTCGTTCTGGGAGCGGCTGAGGTCGCTGAACGTCGACGACGAGGCCCGCAAGCGCCTGGGCAGCCGGGTGACGGTGACGCGGGACGGCAACCGGATCCAGCTGTACACCCACAGCCTGCAGGATGCCCGCGCGGCCGAGCAGAACGTGCGTGATCTGGTCGTCGCAGACGGCATCACCGCCGAGTACACGACGACGCGGTGGAGCGCGGATGCGCAGGCGTGGGTTGATCCCTCGGACGGCGACGTGGTCACCGATGACGCGCCGGATGCGCCCGTGCCCGACCCCAGCTACGTAATCCTCGAGGCCTACAAGCCGGATTTCCTGCGCGACCTCGGTCTGTAGGGCCGCGCGAGATCCGCTTTTTGCAGCCGCTCTCTCGCACTTCGTCTGCAGAACGTCGATCTCGTGCGGGGTTGTCGGCGCCCTGCCGCACCATTCCCGCATGGGTGAGGTATTTCTAGGCGGCGAAGCATTGGCGGCTGGACGAGTCACGCGTCATGAACTGCAGCGCTGGTATACGACCATCTACCGCGGCGTCTACGTCCCGAGGGGCACCGAATTGTCGCTGCGCGACCGGGCCATCGGGGCCTGGCTCGCATCGGGTCGGCGCGGGGTGGTCGCCGGGGTAGCTGCGTCGGCTCTTCACCAGACGTCCTGGGTAGACCCGACGGAGCCGATCGAACTCGTCGGAGTGAAGTGTCGGTCGCAGCCCGGATTGATCCCACGGCTGGAAAAGGTCGCCGATGACGAGGTAACGCGGGCCTCCGGACTGCCGGTGACCACGCGAGTGCGCACGGCATACGACCTCGGCCGCCATCAGAAGCGGCCGCAAGCGCTAGCGCGGCTCGATGCGTTGATGTGGACCCAGCGCTTCTCGATCGACGCGGTCGTTGAGCTGGCCGACAGCTACCCCCGCGCGCGCGGCGTGCGGCAGCTGCGAGAACTGCTTCCGCTGGTCGACGGGGGAGCTGATTCGCCCCGGGAGAGTCATATCAGGTTGTGGCTGATTGATGCCGGAATGCCGAGACCTCAGACGCAGATTCCCGTGTTTGCAGATGGACTGCAAGCCGTTGCGTACCTGGACATGGGATGGGAGGAGTTCAAGGTCGCGGTCGAGTACGACGGAGATCACCACCGGAAGGATCGCCGCCAGTACGTCAAGGACATTCGGCGCATTCGGATGCTCGAGGAGATGGGTTGGATCATCATCCGGGTGATCGCCGAGGAGCGTCCGGCGCAGTGGCTGGCGCGGGTCGAGAGCGCGTTGGTCAGTCGCGGCTGCCGCATCGAGATCAACGAATTGCAGAGGTTCTTTCGCACTTTGGCTGCATAACGTGGATCTCGGCACTGGCCCTAGACGCGGCGTGGAGCCGCCAGGCGTTCCCGCCGCAACTGATCGACCTCGGTGAGTTCGATCGGTGCCAGCTCGCCCACCACGCGCGAGAGCAAGTGGTCCGCCAGCTGCGGGTTGCGGGCCAGGCACGGGCCGTGCAGATAGGTCGCGACGATGCTGCCCTGCACGGCACCATCGAAGCCGTCCCCGTCGCGGTTCCCCGCGCCGCTGATCACCTTGGCGAGCGGCGCGGCCGACGGACCCAGAACCGTTCCGCCGCGGTGGTTCTCGAAACCCGTCAGACGGTGGTCGAGGCCGGGCAGCAGCGGCTGCGACACGACCTCGCCGATGGTGCGCTTCGCCTGCGGAGACGTCGTGACGTCCAGCACGCCGACACCGTCCACCCGTTCACCAGACGATGTCTCGTACCAGTGTCCGAGCACCTGGATGGCCGCGCAGATCGCCAGCACGGGAGCGCCACGCGCGATGGCCCGCTGCAGGCCTGGGTACTGGATTAGGTGCTTGGTCGCCAGCCGCTGGGCGTAGTCCTCGGCGCCGCCGAGTGTGTAGAGGTCCAGTGAGTCGGGTACCGGGTCGGCCAGCGTGATCTCGACGACCTCGGCGTCGAAACCCCGCAGGAGCAAGCGTTGTCGTAGCACGACGGCATTGCCGCCGTCGCCGTAGGTGCCCATCACGTCGGGCAGCACCAGTCCGATTCGAACGTTCGATTCAGTCATGCGGCAGCCGCCGGTTCAGTTGCAGGAATGCCGTGTAGTTCGCGACGACCTCGACATGGCCCGGCGGACACGACGCGATGGCCTTCACGGTGTCGTGCACCAGCGTATGGCCGACGCCGGCGTACCCGAGGCGGACGGCCAGGTCGGTGCCACGCTCGCCGGCCGCCACGACGGTCGTATCGTCGAAGTGCTCGAAGCGGACGTCCCACAGCCACGACAGGTCCTCCCCATCGGGGACCTGACCATTGACGGCGATCACGACTCCCTCGCCGTGCTTGTCGACCATCGACAGCGCCTCGTGCCAGCCCGCTGGGTTCTTGGCCAGCAGGATGCGGACGGTGTGCTGACCGATCCGCACGGTTCGGTAGCGTCCAGCCACCTCGTCGACGAGGGACACCGCGGCGACCGCGGCCGCAGGATCGGCACCGAGGGCGACGGCGGCCGCGACCGCCTGGGTCGCATTGCCCCGGTTGACGGCGCCGGGCAGCGCCAACGTCATCGGCAGGGTGAGGCCATCGGGTCCGTAGACGTTCTCGTCGTCGTAGGACCACTGCGGCGTAGGCCGCTTGAAATCGGTGCCGGTCGAGTACCAGTGCGACTGCTCCCGCACGATGATCTCGCCACTGCGCGGGCAGCTCACCGAGTCGTTGGCCCAGCTGCCCCCGGCCGCCACCCACACCACGTCGGGGCTGTCATAGGCGGCCGAGGTCATGAGTACGTCGTCGCAGTTGGCTACGACGACGGCACCTGGATGGCGCGCCAGGCCATCGCGGAGAGTTCTCTCGATGTGGTTGATCTCACCCACGCGGTCGAGCTGATCGCGCGACAGATTGAGCAGCACGATCACCGCCGGGTTCACGGCATCGGCGACGTGTGGCACGTGCATCTCGTCTACTTCCAGCGCGGACAGAGTCGCGTCGCGGGTGCCCGCGAGGGCCGCGATCAGACCCGCGTCCATGTTGGCGCCCTCGGCATTGGTGGAGACCGGGCCCATGGTGGCGAGCGCAGCGGCCGTCATCCTGGTGGTGGTCGACTTGCCATTCGTGCCGGTCACGACCACGTTGCGGCGCCCGGCGCCGAGCTGGCTGAGGATCGAGCGGTCCAGTTTCATCGAGACGAGGCCGCCGATCATCGCCCCTGCGCCGCGACCGGTCACGCGCGAAGCCCAACGCGCCGCCGCGCCCGCGCCGAGCGCGACGCGTCCACGCGGGGAGATGGCCATCCCCGGGAGTCTAAAAGGCGCGAACTCCGGAGGCGACACGCGGCGTCGCCCGTCGAGTGTTGGCCAAATATGTCCGAGGGCCGTGCCATCCTCGAAACGTGAGCCAAACGTTCGGCCGACCGGCGACGGAGCCAGGAGCGGGCTGGGCGGTCGTGGACGTCGAGACGACCGGTTTCCACCCGCGACAGGCCCGCGTCGTCAGCGTCGCGGCGTTGGCTCTTGGCGACGACGGCAACGTCGAAGGCAGTTTCTCCAGCCTGCTGAACCCCGGTGTCGATCCCGGCCCCACCCACGTCCACGGGTTGACCACCGAGATGCTGGAGGGGCAACCCACCTTCGCGGACGTCGTCGGCGAGCTGAGCTCGGTCCTCGAGGGCCGCACGCTGGTGGCCCACAACGTCGGCTTCGACTATGCGTTCCTGGCCGCCGAAGCCGAACTCGTCGGGGCGCAGCTGCCCGTCGACACCGTGATGTGCACGGTGGAGTTGGCGCGCAGGCTGGACCTGGGTATCGAGAACCTGCGGCTCGAGACGTTGGCCGCCCATTGGGGCGTGACGCAGATGCGGCCGCACGACGCGCTCGACGACGCGCTGGTACTGGCCCAGATCCTGAAGCCGTCCCTGGCGGGCGCGCACGACCGCAAGGCCTGGCTACCGGTCCGCCCCGTGAAGCGACGCCGCTGGCCCAACGGCCAGGTGACACACGAAGAGCTCCTGCCGCTGAAGACGATCGCGGCCAGGCTGCCGTGCGACTTCCAGAACCCTGGCCGGTTCGTCGCGGGCCGCCCCTTGGTGCAGGGCATGCGGGTAGCGCTCTCATCCGAGGTCTCCCACACCTACGAAGAACTGATCGAACGAATTCTGTACGCCGGGTTGGCGTATTCGGACACCGTCGATCAGCAGACGTCGCTGGTGATCTGCGATGAGCTCGAACCGGATCAGGGCCGGGGTTACCAAGCGGGTGAAATGGGGATTCCGCTGGTCAGCGACGCGGACTTCATGGGGCTCCTGCAGCACGTCGTCGGGGGTACCGGCGTGGAGGAGTTCAGCGACGCCACGCTCAGTGGCGACCAGTTCGCCCTGTTCTGAGCAATCAGCCCGGCGCGGGAGACCCGGCCGGGCTGATGGAACGACTGCTGGTGTCCGTGTGCGACTAGGCCAGTGCCTTCGCCTTCAGTGAGTCGTACTCGCCCGGTGTGATGGTGCCTGCGTCGAGCAGTTCCTTGGCGTGCGCGATCTCCTCGGCGGGCGACCGTCCGGCGGCCTGCTTGATGTAGTCGTCGGTCTGCTGCTTGGCCGCAACCGCCGCCTCGTGTGCCCGGACGGACATGCCCTGGCCGCGGAAGATCAGGTAGATCAACGCAGTGAACCACGGGATGAGAAACAGGAAGACGACCCAGATCGCCTTCACGACGCCGGATGTCTTGTGGTCGCGCCAGAAAAGGTCCGTGAGGATCTGGAACAGCACCAACAGGTACGCGATCCACGCGAAGATGATCAGGAAGTGCCACAGAAAATCCCAGGTAGAGCCCCAGTTCACGTCTACTCCTTAAACGTCGCCAGTGCGCGGGTTGCGCAGGCGTCAGTTAATCACGCGAGGCGCGGTTGACGGCAGAGACGACGGCCCGCAACGACGCCGTCGTGATGGAGGTCGCAATGCCGACGCCCCAGACGGTCTTACCGCCGACCGACGCCTCGACGTACGCCGCGGCCTGCGCTTCCTCGCCGGAGGACATCGCGTGCTCGGAATAGTCGAGCACCGAGACCTCGAACCCGACTGTGCCGATGGCGTCGACGAAGGCTGCGAGTGGGCCGTTCCCTGCGCCGACGATCTCCCTTTCGACACCGTCGACCTTGACCACCGCGGTGATGGTGTCGGTTCCGCCGTCTTCCTCGGCGGCGTCGACCTTCTGCCGGATGCGCTCCAGCGGCTTGATCGGCGCCAAGTACTCGTCGGCGAAGACGTCCCACATCTCCTTCGGGGACACCTCGCCGCCCTCACCGTCGGTGATCTTTTGGATCGCCTGGCTGAACTCGATCTGCAGTCGCCGCGGCAGCGCCAAGCCGTGGTCGGCCTTCATGATGTAGGCGACGCCGCCCTTGCCGGATTGCGAGTTCACCCGGATGACGGCCTCGTAGGTGCGGCCGACGTCCTTGGGGTCGATCGGCAGATAAGGCACCTGCCAGAGGATGTCGCCGATGTCGGAGTCGGAGGCATCCGCATCGACCTTCATCGCGTCCAAGCCCTTGTTGATGGCGTCCTGATGGCTGCCGGAGAACGCGGTGTAGACCAGATCGCCTCCGTACGGGTGCCTTTCGTGCACGGGCAGCTGATTGCAGTATTCGACGGTGCGGCGGATCTCGTCGATGTTGGAGAAGTCGATCTGCGGGTCGACGCCGCGGCTGAACAAATTCAGTCCCAGCGTCACTAGGCACACGTTGCCGGTGCGCTCACCGTTGCCGAACAGGCAGCCCTCGATCCGATCGGCCCCGGCCTGATAGCCCAATTCGGCTGCAGCGACGGCAGTTCCGCGGTCGTTGTGCGGGTGCAGGCTCAGGATTATCGAGTCGCGGCGAGCCAGGTTGCGGCTCATCCACTCGATGGAGTCGGCGTAGACGTTCGGGGTCGCCATCTCGACGGTGGCGGGCAGGTTGACGATCAGTGGAGCTTCGGGAGTGGCGCCGACGATTTCCGAGACCGCGTCGCACACCTCCTTGGCGTACTCCAGTTCGGTACCCGTGTATGACTCGGGGGAGTACTCGAAACGCCATTGCGTATCAGGGTGTTTCGCGGCTTCTGCGACGCACATCTTGGCGCCGTCGGTCGCGATTGCCTTGACGGCGTCGCGATCGGCACGGAACACGACGCGCCGCTGCAGGATCGACGTCGAGTTGTAGAAGTGCACGATCGCCCTCGGCGCCCCCGCGCAGGCCTCGAACGTCCGCTCGATCAGTTCGGGTCGGCACTGGGTCAGCACCTGGATCGTCACGTCGTCGGGAATCGCGCCCTGGGTGATGATCTCCCGCACGAAGTCGAAGTCGGTCTGGCTGGCCGACGGGAAGCCGACCTCGATCTCCTTGTAACCCATGCGGACCAGAAGGTCGAACATGCGCCGTTTGCGTTCGGGGCTCATCGGATCGATCAGCGCCTGGTTGCCGTCGCGCAGATCGACCGCACACCACATGGGCGCGGTGTCGACGACCTTGTCGGGCCAGGTGCGGTCGAAGGGCGCAGAGGGATTCCCCCCTGGAACTTCAGTGGCGAACGGCCGGTACCGGCTGACGGGCATGGACGTTCCGCGCTGGGTGTTCCACACCGGCTGGCCGGGGTTGCCCGCGCCGGAGGGGGTGTTGATGGTGCGCGCGGAGGTATACGAGTCGATCGAATGGGGGTTGGGGTTGTTCACGGTGGGCTCCCGGTTTCGTCTGGAAGAGATTCAGACCGGCGCATCAAGACCACCCGCGACGGGAAGCCAGTCTGGATCAGACCCCGCCGCGGCGTCCGAGAAGGAGCGTCCGCTGCACGCAGGTCACGTTACTCCCGAGTCGCCGGACCGCCAAACGGCCCCTAGACGTGCGAATCAGGGAAGGCGACCACCGAGAGGAAGCGGATCGGCAGCTCGACCAGGTCGACCGGGCCGTGCGCGCCCTCGCCGTCGAGCTGCAGTGAGTCTCCTGGATGAAGCCGATACACCGACCGGCTGTGGCTGTAGTCCATGACGCCGTCGAGCATGTAGATGAACTCGGTGCCCGGATGTTGGAAGAGCGGATAGGTCTGACTCTTCTCCGACAGCGTGACCTCGAGGCACTCCAGCCGCTTGTGTTCGCCGCGCAGCGAGCCGAGCAGTTGGTACTCGTGTCCCTCGCGGGTGCCGTTGCGGACGATGCGGGCCCCGGTGCCCGCCTTGACGAACGCCGCAGGTCGCTCGACGTCGGCGCCGCGGAACAGGGTCGTGACCGGAACGTCGAACCCCTTGGCCAGCAGTGCGAGCGTCGACAGGCTGCACGAGGTCTGAGCGTTCTCGATCTTGCTCATCATGGCCTTGGAGATGCCGACTCGGGCGGCCATCTCCGCGACCGTGAGGCCCTGCTGCTGGCGGAGCTGGCGCACGTTGCGTCCGATGGCGGCCTCGAACTCCAACTCGTCGACGGGCTCGCTCGGATCTCGGTCGCGGGCGGTACCGGACTCGTTGCGGAGGAGGGGAACGTCAGTCATCTATCGCATCTCACCCGCGCCGACGTACGGATACGGCGTCTTCAGCAGATCGTCCTCGGCGAATCGCGACAATCGGAAGTCGGTCTCCGGTATCCGCGGGTCGGCGCTACGCCCGTCCGTCACCAGATCCGCGATGAGCTTGCCGACCGCGGGTGCGATCTTGAAGCCGTGTCCGCTGAAACCGGCGGCGACGATCAGACCGTCGATCCCGGTTCGCGAGATCACTGGGTTCCAGTCGGGTGTGACGTCGTAACAGCCGGCATAGCTGCCGGTGATGGCGGCGTCGGAGAAGCCGGGGAAGCGGGTGCCGACCCGGTCGATTGTCGCGTCGACGAACTCCTCGCTGGCCCGGTTGGGGTAGTCATCGGGGTCGGCATCCCGGACGTGGGAGAGGTCGCTGTTGCCGAACAGAACCTCTCCCCCTGGTTCCGGCCTGATGTACTGCAGGGACACCAGATCGGAGAAGACCGGCACGGGGCCGAGGTCGACACCTGGCGAGATCATGACGATCTGCTCGCGGACGACGCGAATGGGCACGTCTATTCCGCAGGGCGACAACAGGTCCCGTGTCCAGACTCCGGTGGCGACGACGACGGTGCCCGCAGTGACTTCGGTATCGTCGGCAAGTCGCACGCCGACCGCTCGGTCACCGTCCAGCACGAGCTCGGTCATCGCCACGCCCTGGCGGATGCGGACTCCCGCTTCGCGCGCCGACACGGCCAATGCTTGCGCGGTCCGATATCCGTCACCGAACCCGCCGCGGGATTCGTGGGCGAAGGCGGCGAACGGCTCCAGGTCCGCGTGGGGCCACATCTCGGCGACGTCGGCGACGTCGATCTCCTCGGTCTGCACACCGACCGCACGCTGGGCCGCCAAGCTCTTGCGCAGCGACTCCACGTTCGCCTCGCCGACTCCCACGACGTAGCCGGTCTGGTGGAAGCCGATGTCGTGGCCGAAGATCGCTTGCGCGTTCTCGAACACCTCGAGGCCCACGGTCGCCATCGCGGCCAGCGAACTGACACCGTAGTGGCACCTGACGATGCCGGAGGACTTGCCCGTCATCCCCGACCCGACGGTGTCGCGCTCGACGACCAGCACGTCGGTGATGCCACGCTGGGATAGGGCCCACGCGGCGGCTGCGCCCTCGATGCCACCGCCGACGATGACGACCTCCGCGGTGTCGCTCATGGCCGCAACCCGGGGATCCAGTCCGTACCGGCGAGCGGCACCCGCGCCATCGCGGCGGCTTCGATGGTGACGGCGACCAGGTCTTCCGGTTCGAGATGCCGCACGTGGGCCTTACCGCAGGCCCTGGCGATGGTCTGCGCCTCCATCGTGAGCACCCGCAGATAGTTGGCCAGCCTGCGGCCGCCCTCCTTCGCGTCGAATCGGGCGGCCAGCTCGGGATTCTGGGTGCTGATCCCGGTCGGGTCGGTGCCGTCTTGGAAGTCATCGAAGAAACCCGCTGCGCTGCCGAGCTTTTCGTACTCTGCGGCGTAGCGCGGGTGGTTGTCGCCCAGTGCGATCAAGGCCGCGGTGCCAATCGAGACGGCATCCGCGCCGAGTGCCATCGCCTTGGCGACGTCGGCGCCATTGCGGATGCCACCCGAGACGATCAGCTGGACCTCCCGGTTTCCCACGCCGCTGCGGTGCACGCCGAGCTCGGCGAGCGCCTGTACCGCCTGGGGGATGGCGGCGAGCGTGGGGATTCCGACGTTCTCGATGAACACCTCCTGCGTCGCGGCGGTGCCACCCTGCATGCCATCGACCACGACGACGTCCGCGCCCGCATGGACGGCGAGTTTCACGTCGTAGTACGTGCGGGAGGCGCCGACCTTGACGTAGATGGGCTTCTCCCAGTCGGTGATCTCGCGCAGCTCGTTTATCTTGATGGTGAGATCATCGGGTCCGGTCCAGTCTGGATGCCTGCACGCCGAGCGCTGATCGATGCCCTCGGGAAGCGTCCGCATCCCCGCGACGCGTTCGGAGATCTTCTGGCCCAATAGCATTCCACCGCCGCCCGGTTTGGCACCCTGGCCGAGGACGACCTCTATGGCATCAGCCCTGCGAAGGTCGTCGGGATTCATCCCATAGCGCGACGGGAGGTACTGGTACACCAGGTACTTGCTCTGGCCGCGTTCCTCGACGGTCATCCCGCCATCGCCCGTCGTCGTCGAGGTGCGAACGGCGCTGGCGCCGCGGCCCAGTGCCTCCTTGGCTGGCCCGGACAGTGCGCCGAACGACATGCCTGCGATCGTCACCGGGATATCGAGATGCAGTGGATATTTCGCATTTCGGCTGCCGAGCACCACGTCGGTGTCGCAACGTTCGCGGTAGCCCTCTAGTGGGTAGCGCGACATCGAGGCGCCGAGGAAGAGCAGGTCGTCGAAGTGGGGCAGAGGTCGTTTGGCCCCCCAGCCGCGGATGTCATAGATGCCCGTTTCCGCGGCCCGCTGGATGGCCGCGATGGTCTGGCGATCGAAGGTGGCGGATTCGCGCAGGCCTAGTCGCGCTCTGTCATCGGAGGTTTCGTTCATCAGTAACTCGCAGCGTTGTCGACGTGGAAGTGATAGAGGTTTCTGGCCGAGCCGTAACGGGTGTAGGCGTTGGTGTCGTCGTTCCCGAAACCGGCGGCCGCGAGCAGATTGCCGAGTTCCTGGTGGTGCTCGGGCCGCATCTGCTTGGCCACACAGTCCGCGCCCAGCGATTTGGCGTCACCGCGGAGATAGATGCGGGCTTCGTAGATGGAGTCTCCGAGTGCATCGCCCGCGTTGCCGCGCACCACCATTCGTCCGGCCTGCGCCATGAACGCGCTCATGTGCCCGACGTCGCCGCCGACGACGATGTCGACGCCCTTCATCGAGATACCGCACCGTGCAGCGGCATTGCCGTCGATCACCAGAAGTCCACCGTTGGCGGTTGCGCCCGCGGACTGCGAGGCGTTGCCCTTTACCCAGACTCTGCCGCTCATCATGTTCTCCGCGACGCCGGTGCCCGCGTTGCCGACGATGGTGACCTCCGCCCGCTGATTCATCCCCGCCGCGTAATAGCCGACGTGTCCGAGGACGGTGATCGTCACGTCGGCGTCCACTCCGACTGCGACGTTGTGCGCGCCCGCGGGATTCTCGATCACGAACTCGCCGTTGAGGTCTGGCGCGTGCAAGGCGGAGTTGACCTCCCGCAGGGGGACTTGCCCGAGGTCGTACGTCAGCGTTGCCACGCGTACACCACCTCCGGTTCGGGCTCCCAGATGGCTGCCTTCTCGACGCCGGGCAGTCCGGAGAGGGCCCGGTACTCGCTGCCCATCGCCACCCAGTCGGCGGTCTCGGCGATCACGGCGGGCTTGCACGCGATCGCATCGCGGACCACCGCGAAGGAATCCCGGTTGGAGACCAGCAGGGTGTAGAAGCCGTCGAACGTGGCGCACAATTCCTTCAATGCGGTCTCCACGTTGCGGCCCGCAGCGAGCCTGCTCGCCACGAATCGCGCGCCGACCTCGGTGTCGTTCTCGCTGTCGAATCGCACTCCGGCGGATTGTAATTCGCGCCGGATGGTGGCGTGGTTGGCGAATGATCCGTTGTGCACCAGGCATTGTTCCGGGCCGACGGCATACGGGTGCGCACCCGACGGCGTAACGGCGGACTCAGTCGCCATCCGGGTGTGGCCGACGCCTTGCCAGCCCCGGGCCGTCGTCAGTCCCCAGGAGGCGGTCAGGTCGGCGGGCGCACCGACGCCCTTGAGCACCGCGAGGTCGGCGCCGAAGCCGGCCACGAGTGCCTCCGGGTAGACGACCTTGGCTGCCGCTAGTAACGACTCGGAGTCCTTGTCCGAGGTCAGCAGGTAGGTGTCGCCGATCATCGTGACGTCGACGTCGAGGCCCACCTCGGAACCGACGGCCACGCCCACCGCGCCGGCCTCCGCACCGATGTCGAGCAGCGACACGCATCCGCGTCCCGGTGGCGTCCACCGAGGATCGCCGTAGACCGCGACGCCCGCCGAGTCGCTACCCCGGTTGGACATTTCGCACAGCATTCCGCTGAGCAGCTCACCCAGCCGCGGATAGAGCTCGGGATTGCGTAGGTGCAATCCCACGATTCCGCACATCGCCTGTCTCCCTTGAAATGTAGCTGCTCAGAAGGCGGTCAGGTACTGCTCGACCTCCCACGGACTGACCGTGCCATGGTAGGTGAAGAATTCTTGTCGCTTGAGGTCGGCGAAGTACTCCGCGACCCCATCACCGACCGCGTCGAGCACGCCGGTGATCACGTCGTCGCCAACCATGTCGTCGATGGCGTGGAGCAGTGTCGGCGGAAGTGGGCGGCTGCCTTCGCCGACGGCGCCGATGGGCCCGGGGTCCAGGTTGCGCGCGATGCCGTCGAGGCCGGCCCCGAGGGCGGCCGCGATGGCGAGGTACGGGTTGGCCGACCCGTCGCCACCACGCAGTTCGATGCGCTGATCGTCAGGCACCCGGATGTAATGGGTTCGATCGTTGCCGCCGTAGGTGGGTAGCCTGGGTGCCCAGGAGGCTCCCGACGTCGTCGTGAGGGCGCCGGTTCGCTTGTACGAGTTGACCGTTGGACCGACCACGGCCTGCAGTGCACATGCATGATCGAGAATGCCCGCGATGAATGAGTAGGCGACCGATGACAGGCCCAGTCCGTGGCCGTCGGAGGCCTCATCCCCCGGAAACATCGCCGCGCCACTGCTCGTCAGCGAAAGATGAAGGTGCAGGCCACTTCCGGTGCGATCGGCGAATGGCTTGGGCATGAACGTCGCGATCATGCCGCGCTCCGCGGCGATCATCGAGAGCAGATAGCGAAGCGTAACCACGCGATCCGCGGTGATCAACGCCTCGGCGAACTGGAAGTTCTGCTCGAACTGCCCGTTGCCGTCCTCGTGGTCGTTGGCGTAATTCGACCAACCCAGCTGGTTCATTGCCGTCGAAATGGTCGTCAGGTGGTCGTACATCCTGGTGACGCCCCGGGCGTCATAACAGGGTTGGGCGGCGGTGTCGGCGGTGTCGGCGGTGGCCAGACTGCCATCGGGATTACGGGTCAGCAGGAAGTATTCGACCTCGGCGCCGACCCAGGGCTCGAACCCAGCCTCGGCTGCCCGGGCGATCAACGACTTGAGGATGACGCGGGGCGCGTACGGCCACGGCTTGCCCTCGACGTGCGGATCGCAGTGCACCAGCGCCAACCCCTCCTTGATGAAGGGGATCGGGGTGAACGAGGAGGGATCGGGGATCGCCATCAGGTCGGGATCTCGTGGCTCCTGGCCCATGGCGCCGACGGCGTATCCGGCGAACCCGACGCCCTCGGTGGCGAGGAGATCGATGGCCTCGACCGGCACCAGCTTCGCGCACGGCTTGCCGCGCAAATCCACGAACAGCGCAAGGATGAACGTGGTGCCTGCCTCGCGTGCGAGGTCCGCAAGCTCGGTGCCGGTGGAAGTCATCATCGTCCTTGTCTCTCGTTGGTAATCAAAGTATCACCGTGGGAAACCGTGTGCAGCGCGAAAGGCCCCGACCGGCTCGGGGCGAATCGTGCCGGTCGGGGCCGGTTTCAGTGCCGACGTCTCCTCGCGCGAGCGTTCGTCATGCGGTCTGCAGCTCGTACGCCGCGTCGCGGTGCAGCTTGGCGTCGATGCCGCTCTCCTCGTCCTCGGGCGAGATGCGGATGCCCATCGTCTTCTTGATGGCGTAGGCGATCGCGAACGCCACCACGAACGAGTAGGCCATCACCGCGCCCGCGGCGATCATCTGCTTCCACAGCTGGCTGAAGCCGCCGCCATAGAAGACGCCGTCGGTGGCGTTGGGCATGCTCGCGCTGGCGAAGAAGCCGATCAGCACGGTGCCGATGACACCACCGACGAGGTGGACACCCACCACGTCGAGCGAGTCGTCGTAGCCGAACCGCTCCTTGAGGCCGACCGCATACACGCAGACCGCGCCGGCGATGGCTCCGACGGCGATGGCTCCGATGGGCGTGACCGCACCACAGGCGGGGGTGATGGCAACCAGGCCGGTGATGGCGCCGGACGCCGCGCCGACGCCGGTGACGTGACCGTCCTTGAGCTTCTCGACGGCCAACCACGCGAGGGTGGCCGCGCAGGTGGCGACGAAGGTGGTGACCATGACGATCGCGGCCGAGTTGCCCGCGGCCAGGGCCGAACCGCCGTTGAACGCGTACCAACCGGCCCACAGCAGCCCCGCGCCAAGCAGCGTCAGCGGTACGTTGTGCGGCTTGCGCAACTGGCCGAACATCGCCGACTTGCCGAGCACGATCGCGACCGCGAGAGCGGCAGCACCCGCGTTGATGTGCACCGCGGTACCGCCGGCGAAGTCAATTGCCTTGAGGCTGTTGGCGATCCAGCCGCCGACGGAATCCTCGGTGACCACGCCGTCGAACGCGAATACCCAGTGGGCGACGGGGAAGTACACCAGCACGGCCCACAGCGTGGCGAACACCATCCACGAGCCGAACTTCATCCGGTCGGCTACGGCGCCCGAGATCAGTGCGACGGTGATCGCGGCGAACAGTGCCTGGAACAGCGCGAACAGGCTGACCTGAAGCCCGGAGATGGTCGTCTGCGACTCGAGCAGATCCTTCATGCCGGCGAACTCGGTGAAGCTGCCGACGAAGCCGCCGTAGCTGGTGCCAAAGACCATCGAGAACCCGAAGAGCACCCAGAGGACGCCCACGACGGCGACCGCGCCGAAGGTCATCATCATCATGTTCGTCGAGCTCTTGACCGAGACCATGCCGCCGTAGAACAGCGCCAGCCCGGGAATCATGAGCGTCAGCCCGATGATGCAACACAGCATGAATGCCGTAGTGCCTGTGTCGACTACATCCATTGACATCTCCATAGGTGGTGCGGCCCCCCGTGGGGCCGATCACTGGCAGTAACCAATGTTTCTGTTACGTGGACGGGATCGTGGTGTTGCGGGCACGTAAAACGTTCACAGTGACATCACAGCGATGGCCTGTGTCAGCATCGACGTGTGAAACGGGTGCGGCCACTGACGACGGCGGTGGTGTTGGCGGCCACGCTCGTCGGGACCGGAATCTGGTGGGTGTTCTTCCGCGGTCCCTCCTCGGCTGAGTGCGCGCCGGTACGAGAGCTGCTGTCGTTCAACAAGACCGAAATCGACAAGCTGAACGCGAAGACCCACGTCCCCGAAGCCGGGTCCTACGAGGCGGCGACCGACCCCGGCGAGCTCGACTACCGGGCCTGGGTGGACGGCCTGACAGACCGGGCGGCGAAGGTCACGGCGCCCGAACTCGCAGGGCAGGCGAGCGACATGGCGGGTACTGCCGCGCGACTCGTCCGGGCCCGCCTCGACTTCGACGCTCAGAGCAAGCGCACCGCACCGGGCGCCGCGATGCCCGCGGTGGCGATGGTGGTCACCGCCTTCAACGACGAATTCGAAGCCCAGGTCAGACAGCTGGCGAAGACGTGCCCGGAGTGAACGCAGACCCCCACCGCCCCGAGAACGCGACCTGGTCCAGTGGCATGCGCTCGCGGGGCCGGGAGTCCCGGTCGACGATCGCCTCGTCGGCTGTCGCATAGTCGCCAAGCGTCCCGATCGCCAGCACCGCCAGCGGCCTGACGTGTTCGGGAACGTCGAAGGCGGTACGCGCCGCGTCGGTGTCGAAGCCCGCCATGGGGTGCGCGACCAGACCCCGTACGACGGCCTCGATGCTCGCATTGGCGATTGCAGCGCCTGCGTCGACGCACGAGTAGAGCGCCGTCTTCTCGTCGGAGCCCTCGTCGGCGCAGACCAGGATCAGTGCGCCCGCCGCATGCGCGTACGCATTGCCGCGCTTCAGCGTCGCAGCGAGTGTGCCGAATGTCTCATCGCCGCGGAGACCGACGATGAACCGGACCGGCTGTCGCTGTCCCCAGGTCGCCGACCAGCGGGCGGCCTCCAGCACCGCAGTCAACTGCTCGATGCTGACCGTCGCGTCGGGATCGAACGCTCGGGGACTCCAGCGCGCGGCGATCGGTTCGTGGATCGGTACGCGGGTGTCGGCCAGCCGGTCAGTCACATCGACGAACGGTAGTCGCACGCCACCGCCGGGCGGGAAGGGAAACCCGGGTGCGCAGACCCCTTATCCTTTATGGGACTCCCAGAACGGAAAGGGTGACTCGTGGCGCTCGTCGTCCAGAAATACGGTGGATCCTCGGTGTCGGACGCCGACCGGATCCGTCGCGTCGCCGAGCGCATCGTCGAAACCAAGAAGGCAGGCAACGACGTCGTCGTCGTGGTCTCCGCCATGGGTGACACCACGGACGACCTGCTGGATCTGGCGCGTCAGGTGAACCCCGCGCCGCCACCGCGTGAGATGGACATGCTGCTCACGGCGGGGGAGCGGATCTCCAATGCGCTGGTCGCGATGGCCATCTCCTCTCTCGGCGCACACGCCCGGTCGTTCACCGGCTCGCAGGCCGGCGTCATCACCACCGGCACGCACGGAAACGCCAAGATCATCGATGTCACCCCCGGCCGGTTGCGCGATGCACTGGATGAGGGCTTGATCGTGTTGGTCGCCGGTTTCCAAGGCGTCAGCCAGGACAGCAAGGACGTCACCACCCTCGGCCGCGGCGGGTCGGACACCACGGCCGTCGCGCTGGCCGCCGCATTGCACGCGGACGTGTGCGAGATCTACACCGACGTCGACGGAATCTTCACCGCCGACCCGCGCATCGTGCCCACCGCGCGGCACCTGGACACCGTCAGCTTCGAGGAGATGCTCGAGATGGCGGCATGCGGGGCGAAGGTGCTGATGCTGCGGTGCGTGGAATATGCGCGACGCTACGACGTTCCGATACACGTCCGATCGTCGTATTCAGACAAGGCGGGCACGCTCGTCAAAGGATCGATGGAGGACATCCCGATGGAAGACGCCATCCTGACCGGAGTCGCGCACGACCGTGGTGAGGCGAAGGTGACCGTGGTCGGACTGCCCGACGTTCCGGGCTACGCGGCGAGGGTCTTTCGCGCTGTCGCCGACGCCGACGTCAACATCGACATGGTGCTACAGAACATCTCGAAGATCGAGGACGGCAAGACCGACATCACGTTCACCTGTGCGCGTGACAACGGCCCAGCGGCGGTCGAGAAGTTGACGTCGTTGCAGCACGAAATCGGCTTCACTCAAGTGCTTTACGACGACCACATCGGGAAGGTGTCCCTGATCGGTGCCGGCATGCGCAGTCACCCCGGTGTCACCGCCACGTTCTGCGAGGCACTCGCCGCCGTTGGTGTCAACATCGATCTCATCTCGACCTCGGAGATCCGAATCTCGGTGCTCGTCAAGGACACCGAGTTGGACAAGGCGGTCTCGGCGCTGCACGAGGCATTCAATCTTGGCGGCGACGAGGAAGCCGTCGTGTACGCGGGAACGGGCATTTAGGTGCCGGGGCGAGCGAAGCGACGGGGATTCTAAATGGTGAACATAGGTGTGGTCGGCGCGACCGGCCAGGTTGGCCAGGTGATGCGCCGGCTGCTGGAGGAAAGGGACTTCCCCGCGACGAGTGTGCGGTTCTTCGCGTCGGCACGGTCGCAGGGTAAGAAGCTCGAGTTCAGGGGACAGCAGATCGAGGTCGAAGACGCCGAGACGGCCGACCCGTCCGGCATCGACATCGCACTGTTCTCGGCTGGTGCCACCATGTCCCGCGTCCAGGCGCCGCGGTTCGCCGCGGCGGGCGCCGTGGTGATCGACAACTCCTCGGCGTGGCGCAAGGATCCCGACGTCCCACTCGTGGTCTCGGAGGTCAACTTCACGAGGGATGTCGGAGGCCGCGCTCGGTCTCTCGAAAAGGGCATCATCGCCAATCCGAACTGCACCACGATGGCCGCCATGCCGGTGCTCAAGGTGCTGCACGACGAGGCTGGCCTGATTCGGATGATCGCCTCGACCTATCAGGCGGTCTCGGGTAGCGGATTGGCCGGTGTCGAGGAACTCTTCGGTCAGGCGCGCGCGGTCGTCGAGGACAGTGAGCAATTGGTGCACGACGGGTCGGCGTTGGAGTTCCCCGCGCCGCACAAGTACGTCGCACCGATTGCGTTCAACGTGGTGCCGCTGGCCGGCTCCCTGGTCGACGACGGCTCCGGTGAGACCGACGAGGACCAGAAGCTGCGGTTCGAGAGCCGCAAGATCCTTGGCATTCCGGACCTCCTCGTGAGCGGGACCTGTGTGCGCGTGCCGGTGTACACCGGACATTCGCTGTCGATCAACGTGGAGTTCGCGCAGCCACTTTCCCCCGAGCGGGCCAGGGAATTGCTAGCGTCCGCCCCTGGGGTGACGTTGGTGGACGTGCCGACCCCGTTGGCGGCCGCCGGGACTGACGATTCACTGGTCGGGCGCATCCGTCAGGATCCAGGCGCCCCTGACGGACGCGGCCTGGCGCTGTTCGTCTCGGGAGACAATCTTCGAAAGGGCGCGGCGCTGAACACGATTCAGATCGCCGAGCTTCTCGCCTCCCAGCTGTAGGTGCGAAGGTCATGGGCGGTGGTCGCGGCGCTGATCTGCGTGTGCCCGCTCCCGAACGCCGCTGCTGATCCGCCCGCACCCGTACCCCGGCCCGTGCTGCATCCGTTGGCGCCAGGTCAGGTGGTCCGGCTCGGTCCGGTAGCTGGAACGGGCACGCCAACAAGGGATTACGGCATCGGTGCCACGGACCTCTGCGAATTCATGGACTTTCCCAGCGGGCTGCTGCAGGTATGCGGGGACAGCTTCGCCGGACAGGGTGTCGCCTTCGGGCCGCACTTCTCGCCCGTCGCCCTGCACGTCGACATCGACTCGGTCGACGACCCGACTGGCGTGCGCTATTTCGGTGTCACCGGTACGGACGATCCCCTGCTCGCCGACCCGGCCCCACCTGGATCCTCGCAACTCCCCGCAGGCGTCGTCCAGATCAACCGCGAGAACTACATGCTGGTCACCACCACCAAGGATCTGGTTCCATCGACGTCCAGACTGGTGAAGGCGACCCCGTTCCAAGGCAGTTGGGCGACGGTGCCGAAGTCCCAGAGGCCAGCGTCCTACGCAGGTGGACGACAGTCGCAGATCAGTGGCTACTACGATCCGATCCCCACCGCGGATTCGCCGAGCGGATGGGTCTACGTCGTCGCAAATGCCTTCGACCGAAGCGGTCCCGCCGTTCTGTATCGCGCGACTCCTCAGTCGTTCACCGACCGCTCGAGTTGGCAGGCGTGGTCAGGCGGCGGGGTATGGGGCAAGGCTCCCATACCGCTGTGGGGCGACAGGGTGGGTGAGACGAGTGTCCGCCAGATCGACGGCAAGACGGTGCTGTCCTACTTCAACGCCAGCAACGGCAACATGGAGGTTCGCGTCGCCGATGCCCCGACGGGACTCGGTACCGCGCCCGTGACGACGGTGGTGTTCGCGGGTGCATGGCCCGTCGCCGCGGACGAATTGCCACCACCGGAGGACAATCGACTGGCCCAGCCCTACGGCGGCTACCTCTCACCAGGGTCGACGCTCGACGAGTTGCGAGTCTTCGTCAGCCAGTGGAACACCTCGCCGCAGGCCGACAATGCGCCGTATCGGGTCATTCAGTTCGCGGTCAACCCGCTGCGGTAAACGAAGGTCTCCTTCGGTGTCCCCCGCACTCGGACGTTGCTGCGAATCTGACGCCGGAGTAGATTTCCCATCGGGGACGACTGACAACGCGATTACCTCCGTCTCAGGACACTCCTGACGCGCCGAGGTGGCATACATCTTGTCGACGTCGATGGGCGGGAGCGGCGAGTGGTCGGAGGGTACGCCGATGACTGCGAAAGCGACCGCCGGTCGTCCTTTGCCGAAGCCATGAGCCCCGTCGAGGAGTTGCGTCGACTGCGCCTACTCCTCAACCGCCTCCCGGCATTGATCGGATACTGGAACCGTGACATGCGAAACGTGATCGCCAACGACGCATACCTCGAGTACTTCGGGATCACGCCGAGCGAGGCGAGGGGACGCCATATTCGCGACATTCTCGGAGAAGCCGTTTACGAACTCAACCTGCCCTACATCCTGAAAGCACTCGCGGGGGAGGAACAACTCTTCGAGCGCACGCTGATCGACAGCGCGGGCATGACCCGGTACACCCAGGCCTCCTATGTGCCCGACATCGTCGACGGCGAAGTCAGAGGCTTTTACGTTCAGGTCACCGACGTGACCGCGCGAGTCGAGGCCGAACAAGAGCGGGACGAAGCCCGCCGGTTGTTCCAGATCAGTATGACCAATGCACCCTTCGGCGAGGCCGTCCTGACCAGATCGGCCCATATTCTTCGCATCAATCCGGCACTGTGCGCGCTACTGGGCTACGCCGCTGAAGATCTGGTGGGCAACGACTTTCGCGATCTCGTCCATCCCGACGACCGCCCATCCGCCGATGCCGAACTGGCGCGCCTGCAGAACAATTCGCAAGTCGCCTCCGAGCGCCGCTACGTTCGTCGCGACGGGACGTCGATCTGGATGCAGCGCAACGCCGTTCTCGTCGCCGGCGGACACGGTGGCGACGACGTCATCGTCGCGCAGTTCCTCGACGTCACAGCCCGGCGTCGCGCCGAAGCCGAGCTGGCGCAGCTCGCGCTGACCGACTCCCTCACCGGGCTGCAGAATCGACACGCCCTGAACGAGTGCATGGCGCAATTCTGTGGCGCAGAACCGAAGGCGACCATCGGGGTCGTCTTCGCCGATCTCGATGGATTCAAATCCGTCAATGACACCTTCGGGCACGCGACCGGCGATGCCGTCCTCGTTGCGGCGGCCGGGCGTCTCGCGAAGTTGGTAACACCCCCCAACTCTGCATATCGCGTCGGCGGCGACGAGTTCGTCGTGCTCGTCCCCGATGCCAACACGGACGGGGAGGTGGCTGCGCTCGCCGGTGGCGTCCGTGCCGCACTCACGGGAACCTATTCGACGACGCAGCCGGTAGCGACGAGGCGGCGGGTAGCCCTGACCGCTACCGTCGGCTGGACTCGGGGCGGGACTGCCGACGCCGAGGGCCTACTCCGTCGGGCCGACGCCAACATGTACCAGCAGAAACCCGCACCGCGCACAGACGCGGAATCTCGCTCGGACGCGGATGGGATCGCCCTTCCGTGAAGGGGCCGATTCGGAGGACTTCGGGTCGCCCTGGACCACACCTGGCTTTCGCCTAGGTCTCGTCGGCGACCTGGTGTCGATCCTGGTGCTGTGCAGGTGCGTCCGGATCCCCGTCGTTGTCGTCGAGCTGTCGTTGAAGCTCGCGTTGTTCCGCGGTGGCCTTCGTGGCGTCCTTCGGCGTGGGCGGAGGTGTGTTCTGTTGTTCCATGCGGGTCTGGGTCTCCCGTGCGGCATCCCGCGAAACCTCGGCTGGCGGCGGCCCTACATAGCTGATTCATAGGTGATAGCTAGCGGGCGCCCTGGTTGGCGCGAGGATCATGGTCGACATGAGTGACAAGCCAGACGATTCAACCGATTCCATCCCAGTGGCGGAAGGCACGATGCAGGAGCCGATGCCGGCTGCGTCGCCCTACGCGTCGCCGCCCGTCTATGCGGAGCCGCAGCCTGCACCTGCGGTGCAGAAACCGAGCCGGCTCAACCAGGTCGCCGCGTTGGTAGGCATCGCAGCCGGTGCGGTGGTCATCGTGGCCGTTATCTTCGGCACCGGCTTCATGCTCGGTGCCCACTCGGGCAAGCACGCCGGTGGCGGGTATGGCCACGATCGTGGCGGCGCCATGGAGCACCGCGACGGTCCGCCCATGTGGGGCCCCGGTCCGATGATGAGGCCGGGACCGGCGTTCGTGTTCCCGGGCCCCAATTTTCAGGGCGGGCCGGGCGGTGGCCAGTTCGGTCCTGGCGGTCCCGGTGGCTCCGGCCAGGGCCCCGCGGCCGTCCCGCCGACCCAGCCCGGTCGCTGACGAGTCCACCGACGAGATGCCCTGCCCACCCCCGGGGTGAGCGGGGCATCCCCGTCCTCGGCCTTGCCCAGAAGTCCTGGGGCCGAACACCGACTTCTTGCGTGTATTCGGTGGATCGTGGGTACTGCGAAGAAGTGGTGCCTTCAAGGCGATCGCGGCCCAGTCCCGAGTGGCCGCGACCACGACGAGATGGGTAGGTACATGACTGAGAAGATCGCAACGACGGATGGAGGCGCACCGGTACCGAGCGTCGAGCATTCGCTGACCGTTGGTCCGGACGGCCCGATTCTGCTGCAGGACCATTACCTGATCGAGCAGATGGCCAACTTCAACCGGGAGCGCATCCCGGAGCGGCAGCCCCATGCCAAGGGTGGCGGCGCGTTCGGCACCTTCGAGGTGACCAATGACGTCAGCCGGTACACCAAGGCCGCGTTCCTGCAGCCGGGCGCCAAGACGGAGATGGTCGCGAGGTTCTCGACGGTGGCCGGCGAGCGCGGCAGCCCAGACACGTGGCGTGACCCGCGTGGGTTCTCGCTGAAGTTCTACACGTCCGAGGGCAATTTCGACATGGTCGGCAACAACACCCCGGTGTTCTTCATCCGGGACCCGATGAAGTTCCAGAACTTCATCCGCAGCCAGAAGCGGATGGCCGCCAACAACCTTCGCGACCACAACATGCAGTGGGACTTCTGGACCCTGGTGCCCGAGTCGGCGCATCAGGTCACCTACCTGATGGGCGATCGCGGGATCCCCAAGACGTGGCGGCACATGAACGGCTACTCCAGCCACACGTACAGCTGGGTCAACGCGAACGACGAGATGTCGTGGGTGAAGTACCACTTCATCTCCGACCAGGGCGTCGACTTCCTCACCCAGGAGGACGCCGATCGGATCGCGGGCGAGGACGGCGACTACCACCAGCGGGACCTCTTCGACACCATCGAAGCGGGCGACTTCCCAAGC
Organism: Mycolicibacterium hodleri; assembly: GCF_006439015.1. GTDB lineage: Bacteria > Actinomycetota > Actinomycetes > Mycobacteriales > Mycobacteriaceae > Mycobacterium > Mycobacterium hodleri_A. The sequence goes on from NZ_RCZG01000017.1 coordinate 51,984, forward strand.
TGGACTCTGAAGATGCAGATCATGCCGTTCGAGGACGCGAAGACCTACCGCTACAACCCGTTCGACCTGACCAAGGTGTGGCCGCACTCCGACTACCCCCTGATCGACGTGGGCACGATGACGTTGAACCGCAACGTCGTCGACTACCACGCGCAGATCGAGCAGGCGGCGTTCGAGCCGAACAACGGCGTGCCAGGGACCGGACTGTCGCCCGACAAGATGCTGCTGGCGCGCGGGTTCTCGTACTCCGACGCGCACCGCGCGCGACTCGGGGTGAACTACAAGCAGATCCCGGTCAACGAGCCGAAGGTCGAGGTCAACGCATACTCCAAGGACGGGGCGATGCGCATCAAGCTCGCTACCGACCCGGTGTACGCGCCGAACTCGATGGGCGGTCCGGTGGCCGATCCCGTCCGTGCCGCCGAGGTGCACTGGATGGCCGACGGCGACATGGTGCGCACGGCCTATGCACTGCGGGCCGAGGACGACGACTGGGGCCAGGCGGGCACGTTGGTGCGGGAGATCATGGACGACGACGCGCGCGAACGCCTGGTCGGCAACATTGTCGGTCATGTCTTGGACGGCGTGAAGGAACCGGTGCTGTCCCGAGTGTTCGAGTACTGGCGCAACGTCGACCCGGATCTGGGCAAGAAGGTCGAGGAAGGCGTGCGCGCCGGACAGGGCTAGCGCCCGCGCGCGACTGTGCGGACTCGTTCGCGGCTCGCCGTCGATTCGGATGAGTTCGCACAGTCGCGGTGCGACACGCCGGGCGAATGCCAAAGCTGTGATTCTCATGGGGTCTGTGGGACTATTGAGAACTTTGGTGAACATGTGGCGACGAGTCCCAATTCGTGACAATGTCGCTATCCATGACGCGCGTGCAGATGGTGCTGGTCGCGCTGGTGGGCGCGGTTCTGCTCGTGACGAGCGGATGCTCGCTGCACGAGCCGGAACTTCAGCGTGGATTGGCGAAGGTGTTCTCCGTCGGAGATTGCGTCGCCATTCCGGCCCAAGCTGCCGGGGACACGCCCGACGCGCTCGCCGCCGACAAGGTGTCGTGCACGGCCGATCCAAGCTACACCGTGGGCGCCATGGCAGATGCGTCGGGGGCATGTCCGAGTGCCGAATACCAGCACGTACCAACGCAATTCGCCGACTCGTCGACGACCCAGCTGTGCCTGGTGCCCAACCTCGTCGCCAACCACTGTTACGTAATGGACATGCCGATCGGAATGCTCCAGTTGGCTGACTGCGCCGAGCGCGGTCAGCAGGGGCTGCTCGTCCAGGTCACCCAGCGCCTCGACGTCCGCGACCAGCAGGCGTGCCCCGCGGCCGTCGGCCACTACGCATGGCCCTATCCGTCGCCCCCTCGGACCTACTGCACGCTGACCATCTTCTGAAGGTTCGGCCACGGCCTCTTCGCGGTAGACGACGGCTGGCATGATCGAACGCATGAGCATCGAAGTCGCATACACCGCAGAGTCCACGGCTACCGGCGGAGGCCGCGACGGCCACATCACCTCCGCCGACGGCAAGATCGACCTCGACACCCGTCCACCCAAGGAGATGGGTGGCAGTGGCGAGGGCGTCAACCCCGAACTGCTGTTCTCGGCCGGCTACTCAGCCTGCTTCCTCGGCGCGCTGCGTCTGGTCGCCAAGAACGAGAAGATCTCGATCGACGACGCCAGCGGCATCACCGCCCAGATCGGCATAGGTAATGACTCCGACGGTGGCTTCGGACTGACGGCGCACCTCATCGGCTACCTGCCGGGCCTCGAGCAGAGTGCGGCCGACGATCTCATGGAGAAGGCCCACGGGGTGTGCCCCTACTCGAAGGCCACCCGCGGCAACATCGACGTCAAGCTGTCGGCCAAGGTCTGATGCGCGCCCGCCTGGGGGTTCTGGGGGCCGCGTTGGTCCTTGGCCTCGCGGTGGCGCCGGTGGCCCACGCCCGCCCGTCCGATCCGGGCGTGGTGTCCTATGCGGTGCTCGGGAAGGGGTCGGTCGGCAACGTCGTCGGCGCCCCGATGGCCTGGGAGTCGACGTTCACCGCGCCCTTCCAGGCCTTCTACGTCGACATTCCGGTGTGCAACAACTGGGCCGACATCGGACTGCCCGACGTCTACGGCGATCCCGATCTGGCGTCGTTCAATGGTGCGGTCGCCCAACGCGCCGCCGATGACGACACCAATCTGGTCAAACAGGCGGTCGGAGTGTTCGCTACGAATGACGCCGCCAGCCGGGCCTTCCACCGCGTGACGGACAGGACCGTCGGATGCGCGGGGCAGACCACCGCGATGCACCTCGATGACTTCGTCACGCAGGTGTGGTCGTTCTCTGGCGCTGCGCCGACGGCACAGGACGCCGTGTGGGTGAAGCAGGAGGCGGGTGTTGATCGGCGATGTTTCGTTCAAACCAGGCTGCGCGAAAATGTTCTGCTGCAAGCGAAAGTCTGTCAACCTGGCAACGGCGGGCCGGCCGTAAACGTGCTGGCTGGCGCGATGCAGAACACGCTGGGTCAGTAACGGTTCCCCGTTGTGCGGGCACCCAGCAGTCGGTGACGGGAAAATTAGCACGACTTTGTCGGTTCCCTTTGGATGATGAGGGGCAATCGATGACGACAGATGCCGTGCCGGGACCCCGCGCGGCGACTCGGAGGGATGGTTGACGTGACCACCACCGCAGACCTGGTTGGTACCCGTCCCGGCGGATCGGCGGGAGCCGAGTTGGTGGACTCCGACGATGCGGCCGGACGGATCGGCGAGAACTGCCTGAAGGACGGTCCCATCGGTCGGGTCGGACTGGAGATCGAGGCGCACTGCTTCGATATCGCCGACCCCATGAGGCGGCCGTCCTGGAATGAACTCACCGAGGTGATCGCCCAGGTGCCCCCGCTGCCGAGCGGAAGCCCCATCACGGTCGAGCCCGGCGGTGCCGTGGAACTGTCCGGACTGCCCGCCGCGGGAGTACGGCCCGCCATCGCCGCGATGCAATCCGACCGCGCCGTGCTGCAAGACGTGTTCGCCGAGCACGGCCTCGGCCTGGTGCTGCTCGGCGCCGACCCGCTTCGACCACCCCATAGGGTCAACCCCGGCGACCGCTACCGCGCCATGGAGCGGTTCTTCGCGGCCAGCGGCACCACCGACGCGGGCGCCGCCATGATGACGTCGACGGCATCGGTGCAGTTGAACGTTGAAGCTGGCCCATGCGCGGGCTGGGCGGACCGAGTTCGGCTCGCCCATGCCCTTGGGCCGACGATGATCGCCATCTCCGCGAATTCGCCGCTGCTCTGTGGCGAGCCCTCCGGGTGGCGCAGCACCAGGCAACGCGTGTGGAGCCAGCTCGACTCGGCTCGATGCGGGCCGGTGCTCGGCGCCAGCGGCCACGACCCCGGCGCCGACTGGGTGAGCTACGCGTTGAAGGCACCGGTGATGCTGGTGCAGGGTTCCAAGACCGTGCCGATGACCGAGGTGGTCCCGTTCGCGGACTGGGCAGACGGCCGCGCACTGCTCGGCGGTCGACGCCCGACCGTCGGCGATCTGGACTACCACCTCACGACGCTGTTCCCGCCGGTGCGCCCGCGCGGGTTCCTCGAGATCCGTTACCTCGACAGCACGCCGGACGAGGTGTGGCCCGCCGTGGTCTTCACCCTGGCCACGCTGCTGGACGATCCCGCCGCCGCCGATCTCGCCGCCGAGGCCACGGAACCGGTCGCCACCGAGTGGGACCTCGCGGCCAGGGTCGGCCTCGGCGACGGTCGCCTGCAGGCCGCCGCCCTCCGCTGTGTACGGACCGCGGCCGAATCGGCGCCGGCGGAACTGCAGGGGTCGATGGAGAGGTTGTTGCGTCAGGTGGAGCGGGGTAGGAGTTCGGCCGATGACTTCTCCGACCTCGTCGTCGGCAGCGGACTTCGGGCTGCCGTGCGCCGATCGGCAGGAGTGATGGCGTGATCGCGCGAGAGGCGCTGGCCAGAGATCTCGCCTCGGCCCGGGAGCGCACGCTGCGCTTGGTGGAGATCGATGACGCGGAGCTGATGCGCCAGTACGACCCCCTGATGAGCCCGCTGGTCTGGGATCTCGCCCACATCGGCTGGCAGGAGGAGATGTGGTTGCTTCGCGGCAACGACGCCCGGCGTCCCGGCCTGCTGTCGACGGAAGTGGAACGCCTGTACGACGCGTTCGCGCACTCGCGGGCCAGTCGCGTCGATCTGCCACTGCTGCCGCCCGCCGACGCGCGAGCGTTCTGCGATACCGTCCGAGCGAAAGCCCTTGACGCACTTGATGTCCTGCCGGCCGAGGATGGTACGGGCGTCGACCCCGCCTTCGTCTTCGGCTTGGTGGTCAGCCACGAGAACCAACACGACGAGACCATGCTGCAGGCGCTGAGCATTCGCACCGGCCCGCCGGTCCTCGACCGTGGCGCGCCGCTACCGCCGGGGCGCGCGGGCGTGGCCGGTACGTCCGTGTCGGTACCGGGTGGTCCCGTCGTCCTCGGCGTGACGGCCGCCGACGAGCCCCTCTCGTTGGACAACGAACGCGATGCCCACGTCGTCGACGTGCCGTCCTTCCGGATCGGGCGCGTGCCCGTCACGAACGGCGAGTGGCGTGAGTTCATCGACGACGGGGGTTACCGCGAGTCGCAGTGGTGGTCCGAGGCCGGCTGGGCGCACCGCTGTGAGGGCGATCTGATGGCGCCGAAGTTCTGGTCAGCCGGCGGGACGAGAAGGCGATTCGGCCACGTCGAGGACGTCCCCGCCGACGAACCCGTGCAGCACGTCTCCTACTTCGAAGCCGAGGCATACGCCGCCTGGGCGGGTGCCCGGCTTCCCACGGAGATGGAGTGGGAGAAGGCGTGCGCCTGGGATCCCGCCACGGGCTCACGCCGTAGATTCCCCTGGGGCGCATCGGAACCTACTGCCGCACTGGTGAACCTGGGTGGCGTAGCGCTGCGACCCGCGCCGGTGGGGGCTTACCCCGCCGGGGCATCGGCCTACGGCGCCGAGCAGATGCTGGGCGACGTGTGGGAGTGGACCACCTCTGCGCTGCGGCCGTGGCCCGGGTTCACGTCGATGCTCTACGAGCAGTACTCGCAACCCTTCTTCGAGGGCGCCGGGGCCGGCGACTACAAAGTCCTTCGCGGCGGCGCGTGGTCGGTCGCCGCGAGCATTCTGCGGCCGAGCTTCCGCAACTGGGATCATCCGATCCGCAGGCAGATCTTCTCCGGTCTGCGGTTGGCCTGGGATGCGTGATGTGTAGGCACCTCGGCTGGTTGGGCGCACCCACGTCTGTGTCATCGCTCGTCCTCGATCAGCCGTACGGCCTTGTCGTGCAATCTTATTCACCGCGTCGACAGAAGCACGGCACGATCAACGCGGACGGCTGGGGCGTGGGATTCTTCCACCACGACACCGCGCGCCGGTGGCGCAGCGCTGCTCCCTTGTGGGGTGACGCTTCGTTCGCATCCGTGGCGCCTGCCATCGAAAGCCATTGCGTCATCGCCGCGGTGCGTTCGGCCACCGTGGGCATGCCCATCGAACCGTCGGCGTCGGCGCCGTTCACCGATGGGCAGTGGTTGCTCTCCCACAACGGAGTGGTCGACCGGTCGGTACTGCCACCGTCGGCGGCCGCGGAGTCCACCGTCGACAGTGCGCTGCTTGCGGCGCTGATCTTCGACCGCGGCCTCGACGCGCTCGGCGAGACGGTGGCCGAGGTCGGCAAAGCAGATCCGAACGCCCGCCTGAACATCCTGGCCGCCAACGGTTCTCGACTTCGGGGCACCACATGGGGGGACACGCTGTCGATCCTGCGCAGGGACGACGGTGTCGTGGTGGCCAGCGAACCGTATGACGACGACCCCGCTTGGCAGGACGTACCCGACCGTCACCTCGTCGACGTCACCGACTCTCGACTCCAAGTGACTCCACTGAAAGGATCGTCATGACGATCACGCTCGCCAACTATCTCGCCGCCGACTCCGCAGCCCGTGCCCTGCGGCGCGACGTCCACGACGGTCTCAGATCTTCCCCGAAGTCGTTGCCGCCCAAGTGGTTCTACGACTCGGTGGGCAGCGAGCTCTTCGACCAGATCACCCGCCTGCCGGAGTACTACCCGACACGAGCCGAGGCGGAGATCCTGCGCGCCCACTCCGCGGACATCGCCGCGGAGTCGGCTGCCGACACGCTGGTGGAACTCGGAAGCGGGACGTCGGAGAAGACGCGCATCCTGCTCGACGCGCTGCACCGGGCCGGATCGCTGCGGCGTTTCATCCCGTTCGACGTCGACGCAACGATCCTCGAGTCGGCGGGAGAGGCGATCGCAGCCGAGTACCCCGGTGTCGAGATCGACGCCGTCTGCGGGGACTTCGAGGAGCATCTCGGCAAGATTCCGCTGGTTGGCCGCCGCCTGGTGGTGTTCCTCGGCTCGACGATCGGCAATCTCACCACCGGCCCCCGGGCGGCGTTCCTCGGCGCGCTCTCGGACAGTCTGCAACCCGGTGACGCTCTGCTGCTGGGCACCGACCTGGTCAAGGACGTCGACCGGCTGGTCGCGGCGTACGACGACGCCGCCGGGGTCACCGCGAAGTTCAACAAGAACGTGCTCGCGGTGGTGAACCGGGAACTCGGCGCGGACTTCGACCTCGACGCATTCGACCACGTCGCCCGTTGGAACCCGGACCAGCAGCGCATCGAGATGTGGTTGCGCGCAAGCGGATCGCAGCGGGTACGGATCGCGGATCTCGACATGACCGTCGACTTCGCCGACGGTGAGGAGATGCTCACCGAGGTGTCCTGCAAGTTCCGGCCCGAGGGGGTGGCCGAGGAGTTGGCCGCGGTGGGCCTGCGCCGCACCGCGTTCTGGACCGACGCCGCCGGCGACTTCGGGCTGTCGCTCGCCGTCAAATGACCCTCGCCGACGACTGGCGGTCGGCTCGGCCGCCCGTAGCGGGCGTGCACCTGGACAGCGCAGCCTGTTCGCGGCAGTCCTTCGCCGTCATCGACGCCGCGGCCGCGCATGCCAGACACGAGGCCGAGGTCGGCGGCTACCCGGCCGCCGAGGCCGCCGCCCCGGTGCTGGCAGCCGGCCGGGCCGCGGTCGCGGCCCTCACCGGATTCACCGCCGACGACGTCGTGTTCACCACCGGCGCCAGCCACGCGCTGGACCTCTTGCTCGGCGACTGGCAGGGCGCCAGGCGGCTGGCGTGCCTGCCGGGGGAGTACGGCCCCAACCTCGTCGCCATGGCCCGCCACGGGTTCGAGGTCACCCCGCTACCGGTCGACGACGCCGGCCGGCTCGACCCCGATGCCGCCGTCCGCTCGCTGGCATCCGATCCTCCGCCGGTGGTGCACCTGACCGCGCTCGGCAGCCATCGGGGCACCGTCCAGCCGGTCGCGGCGATCGCCGCGGCGTGCCGCGAGCACGGCATCGCCCTGATCGTCGACGCCGCGCAGGCGTTCGCGCACCTCGACTGCGCCACCTTCGGCGCGGACGCGGTGTACTGGTCGTCCCGCAAGTGGACGGCGGGGCCTCGCGGCCTCGGGATGCTGGCTGCGCGGCCCGGGGTGCTGAGCGCCGAGACCCTCGCGCGGATCGTGCACGCCGAGGCGAACATCGCTGCGCAGGTGGGACTTTCGGTTGCACTCGGGGAACACGTCGAGGCGGGTCCGGAGCTCGTCAGGGCCAGGCTCCGCGAGGTCGGCGCGCAGGTCCGCACCGCGCTCGCCGAGGTACCCGGCTGGCGGGTCGTCGAATCCGTCGACGAGCCGAGTGCCATCACGACGCTGATCCCACCGGACGGCGTGGACCCCCGAGACGTCCGTGCCCGCCTGATCGTCGAACACCGCATCGTCACCACCGCCGTGGGCGTAGAGCGCGCACCCCGCGAGATGGTCGGGCCGGCCCTGCGGGTGTCACCGAACGTCGACCTCACCGCCGATGAAGTCCAGGCGGTGGTCGCGGCGGTGAATGCCTTGACTGGCTGATTCTCAGCGGCGTTGCAGGGCGTCGAGCGCGACGGCCATGGCGACGCCCACCCGCCAGTCCAGCTGTCGGCCGTCGGTGAGGACCGGGATGGTGACCTAGTAGACGTCGCGCAGCGTCGGTTGGCGCTCGGACGTCAGCACCACCAGCCCGTCACCGGTGACGAAGTCGAAGTGGTAGCGCAGCGGGTCGGCCCCGCCGGTGCTGTCGAGGAATCGCCTGGCGATGGCGACACCACGGCTACGTTCCTGACCAACCGCCGTCAGCCCCTCGCGGGTCCTGAGGTTCCAGGTGGAGCGTAGAAGCGATCTGGTGTAGTCCTTGCGGAACTCACCGAGAGGTTGATCATCGGCGTCGGTGACGTCGTAGGCGCCGCCGTGTTGAAGCCCTCTGCGGGCAGCGAAGCCAAAGAGGGGTTCGGTGCGCGTTTCGTCTGAGTAGAAGGTGACGTGCTTCCTGACGGCCAAGCGTTTCTGCTGGGCGTGCGCGAGCACCGATCCTTCGGCACCGTCGATGGAGCGGCCGATCAAGGTGTACCGATTCACGAACAGCGCGATGTGCTGGCGAAGGGTGAATCGCAGTACATCCGCCATGCTCGGCAATTCTGCCAGACCTACCCGAACGGGCAGGTGCACCCTGTCCGGTCGTCCCGACTCGTGCTGCCCGAGCATTCGGACTTGCAGTCAAGGTGTTCCCGGCGCCACACTCGCGTGCCTACCTTGGTGACCGACAGCAGTAGCACTGCGCGAGTTGGACCAGGAGAGGATCCCATCATGAAGGTCGAAGACCTACTCAAGCCGTTCCCCATCAAGGAGTTTCATCCCTTCCCCCGAGCCATGATGGGGCCGGGTGCCCATGAGATGGTCGGTCCAGAGGCCCTCAAGATGGGCTTCAAGAAGATCCTGCTGATGTCGTCGGGCCTACGCGGGACCGACATCGTGCACAACATGGCGGAGTCGCTGAAATGGCACGGCCTCGAAGTGGTGGTGTACGACAAGGTCGAGTCCAATCCCAAGGACTACAACGTCATGGACTCGGTGAAGCTGTTTCAGGAAAACGAATGCGACAGCTTCGTCTCCATCGGTGGCGGCTCCACCCACGACGCGTGTAAGGGCGCTCGCATCTCGGTGGCTCACGACGGTCGGAACGTCAACGACTTCGAGGGCTTCAACATGTCCGAGAACCCGAAGAACCCGCCGCACATCGCAATTTCCACCACCGCGGGTACCGGGTCCGAGACGTCATGGGCCTACGTCATCACCGACACCACGACCGACCCCGACAACCCGCACAAGTACGTGGCATTCGACGACGCGTCGGTGGCGACGTTGGCCATCGACGATCCGGTGCTCTACTTCAGCTGCCCCGTCGACTACACCTCGCAGTGCGGTTTCGACGTACTGGCGCACGCTTCGGAGCCCTACGTTTCGCGATTGAACTTCGAGCCATCGCTGGGCAACGCCATCCGCGCCATCAAGCTGACCGCCGAGAACCTGCGCGAGGCCACCTGGAACGGCCAGGACCTCAAGGGTCGCGAAGGCATGATGTATGCGCAATACATTGCCGCACAGGCATTCAACTCCGGTGGCCTCGGCATCATCCACTCCATCTCGCACGCGATAAGCGCGTTCTACGACACTCACCACGGCCTGAACAACGCCATCGCGCTGCCACGCGTGTGGGCGTTCAACATGTCGGCGGCGTACAAGCGGTTCGCCGACATCGCCGAGGCGATGGGCGTGGACACCTACGGCATGACAGACGTACAGGCCGCCGATGCTGCGCTGGCCGCTGCCATCCGGCTGCTGCGCGACGTCAACATCATCGAGAAGTTCACCGACGTCAAGCAGGACAGCTATTCGAAGAACCGGCTGGGCCAGGGGCCCACCAAGTTCTACGAGAACGCGCCGGTGATCAAGGGCGACAAGGCTGACGTCGACCGCATCACCAATCACGTGCTCGGTGACGCCTGCACCCCCGGAAATGCCAAGGAGTGCACGTTCGATCTGGTCCGTCCGGTAGTCGACCACTGCATGAACGGCGACCTCGACGATCTCCTCTCCTGATGTTGGACACCGTCGAAGGTGTGCGCGAGGCACTCGCCGGCGAGGGCTACATCGCCGACGAGCGGCTTGCCACAACGGTTTTCCTACAGACTCGCCTCGACAAACCGCTGCTGATCGAAGGCCCGGCAGGCGTCGGCAAGACCGAGCTGGCCAAGGCACTGGCGGCGGCGACCGGCCGCCGCCTGCTGCGGCTGCAGTGCTATGAGGGCCAGGACGAGACCAAGGCGCTGTACGAGTGGGACTACGGCAAGCAGCTGCTGTACACGCAGATCCTTCGCGAGAAGATCGGCCAGTTGGTCGCGGATGCCGCCGATTTGGATGAAGCCGTCGATCGAATCGGCAAGCAGGAGAGCGTGTTCTTCTCCGACCGGTTCCTGGCTTCGCGGCCACTCCTGGAAGCGGTTCGATCAGAGGAGCCAGTGGTGTTGCTGATCGACGAGATCGACCGAGCCGACGAGGCATTGGAAGCTGTGCTGTTGGAACTGCTTGGTGAGTATCAGGTCTCGGTACCCGAGATCGGGACGTTCAAGGCCAAGTACGCACCGTACGTGGTCCTGACATCGAACAACACTCGCGATCTGGCGGCTGCGCTGAAACGTCGCTGCCTGCACATGTTTCTCGACTACCCCTCCTCGGAGCGTGAATTGGAGATCGTGCGCTCCAAGGACACCGGCCTCACCGAGGCGCTGGCCGCGCAGCTCGTCGACGTGGTCCGCGGTTTGCGCGACCTCGATCTGCGCAAGGCGCCGAGCATCTCCGAGACCATCGACTGGGCCCGCACCCTGGCCGTGCTCGGGGTGGACGAGTTGTCCGCGAAGGTGCTGTCCGACACGGTGTCGGTCGTGGTCAAGTACGACAAGGACGTGCGCAAGGCACTCGATGCGCTGCCGCGGTTGGTCGATCCGAATGCGAAAGTCCCTGCGGTGTTGCATAACAACCATGACCACGGACATGACCACGCACATGACCTAGGGCATGACCACGGGGCGCACGCACATTCCCACGACACCCCCCAGGATCAAGAGCCGGAGCCCGACGGCAAGGCCGTGCGGCAGGCGAAGGACAAACCGGGTCGATTCACCAACGGCTACTACGGAACACCCAGCAGCACCGCGTCGCTGGGCCGTCGTAGGCCGTTCTAGGCGATACTCGTGGAAGCGACCCTGCACCGTTTCGTTCGGCTCCTGCGTCTCGGTGGCCTGCGAGTCTCGATACCCGAGGCATTGGACGCGATGCGGTGCGCCGGGCAGCCCGGTGTCTTGTCGTCGCGGGCCGTCCTGCGCACCGCACTGCGGGTGTCGCTCGTCAAGGATCAGCGTGACGAGCCGATGTTCGACGAGATCTTCGACGCGTTCTTCTCCTTGATCCGCGTCGGTGGAGAAGATGACGCCGGTGCGGGCCACAGCCATGCTCACGACGATCTCGTCGACACCGGCGAACTCGAATCGTTCACCCTGTCCGAAGAGCCCAGCGAAAAACCCGAGGAGGGCCACGAACACGGCAAGCCCGCCAATATCAAGGACTACTTCAAGCAGGAGGACCTCGCGCAGCAGTACAACCTGCACCAGGAGGCCAACAAGATCGACCTGGCGGCATTGACCGACCAGATCGTCTTCTCCAAGGAGGGTGCGGGTCTCGACGAGAACAAGTACCGCGTCGAACTGTCCGCCGACCGGCTGCACGGCGCAGGCCCGCCCGGCACGCTGTCGTCGTCCACCGGGACCAGCGTCGACGCCTCCCTCACCATCGCCGAACAGGATGCGCTGCTGGGCTGGCTCGACGAACTGAACGAGCTCGCGAACGAGGGCGACGAAGCGGATGCCGCGGCGCTGCGCAAGCGGCTGACGGGGGTGCTGGAGAACCTGCCGCAGGCTCTCAAACGACATCTGGAGGCACTGCTCGCACTGGAGAACAGGATCGTCGAAACCCGGGAACAACGCGAAGCCTCACTCTCCGGGTCGGGGCGGCTTCGCGAGGTGGAGCGCGCCGACCTGGAGGACTCCTTGCGCAGGCTGGCGCGCAGTCTGCACGGCGCGTTGACCCACCGCCGCCGTACCGCCGCGGCGGGCCGCGTCGACTCCGGCGCGACGATGCGTCGCAACATGCGGTTCGACGGCATACCGTTCGTCCCGGTGACGGTGCGCCGTGCCGAGGACCGGCCCCGCCTGGTGGTCCTGGCCGACGTGAGCCTGTCGGTGCGGGCCACGTCGCGATTCACCCTTAATCTGGTGCACGGGTTGCAGGACCTGTTCACCCAGGTGCGTTCCTTCGCCTTCGTCGCGGACGTCGCCGAGACCAGCGAGCTGTTCCGCGACTATCCGAGCGAACGCGCACTTGGCCTGATCTTCGGGGGTGACGTGATCGACGTCGACGCGAACTCCGACTACGGCAGCGTATTCGGGGAGTTCCTCGCCGAGCACTCGTCTGCGGTGACGAGGCGGACCACCGTCGTGGTCCTCGGGGACGGCCGCAACAACGCCAACGACCCCAATCTGGCCGCGTTCGAGGAGATCACCCGCAGGGCCCGTGAAACGGTCTGGCTGACACCGGAGCCCAGATACTCGTGGGGGCTCGGTAGCTGCGACCTGCCGGCGTATGCGGAGTACTGCGACCGGGTGCGCGTGGTGCGTGACCTCAGTGGGCTCGAGCGGGCGGCGGTGGAGTTCGCCACCCCGGTGGGGACTCGATGAGCCCCGGATCGCCGCGGTTGGCTGAGCAATGCGGAGGTCGTACTGTGGATCCGAGGATGTCGGCTGGGTCACAATCGGTGCGCCGGACGAGCAGTAGTCGAGGCAGGGCTGTGGCGGAACTGGATGGGGAGTGGGCGTGTTACCCGGATTCTGCTCGAGTGCCACGACCTGAGGAGCGACGCCCTGCCGGTGGGCTCGCCCCCGGTCGGGTGCTGAAGTTTCATGCCCCAGAGATCGTCTTCGGAGTCGACTCGATGGTGGAAGCGGCGCACGCCGCTCTGCGACTCGGCGCGCTGCGTCCCATGCTTGTCACCGATTCGGGGTTGATCGACGCCGGGTGGGCCGACGAGATGATCGGCCACCTGCGGGAGCAGGGTGTCGAGGCTCGCGTCTGGAGCCAGCTCACGCCCAACCCAAAGGATCACGAGATCGCCGCGGGGTACGAGTTCTACCGGACCCACGCCTGCGATGTGCTGGTCGCCGTCGGCGGCGGATCGGTGATCGACGCCGCGAAGGGTGTGGCCATCCTGGCCGCGAACGGCGGAAACATCCTGGATTACGAGGGCGTCGACAAGGCGTTGATGCCCATCCCGCCGCTGGTCGTCGTGCCGTCGACGTCGGGGACGGGGGCCGACGTCTCCCAGTTCTGCATCGTCACCGACACCACCCGCAACACCAAGATCACCATCCTGGGGCGCTCGCTGGTGCCGGACATCACCGTGATCGACCCGCGACTGCTGACCACGATGCCCGAATGGCTCAATGCGGCAACGGGACTCGATGCCCTCACCCACGGCATCGAGGCCTTCGTGTCCCTTGGGCACAATCAGCTCACCGACCATCATGCGCTGCGCGCAGTACAGATGGTGATCGACAACCTGGTATCCACCATGGACCGGCCGGCGGACATGTCGGCGCGGATCTTGATGGCACAGGCGGCGCTCGAAGCCGGATTGGCCTTTACCAACGCCATTCTCGGCGCGGCACACGCGATGAGCCATCAGGTGGGCGGGCTCTTGGACCTTCCGCATGGTGTCATCAACGGAGTGTTGTTGCCTCACGTGATCCGGTTCAACGCAGAACACGATCCGCACCCCTTCCAGGCGATCGCCGCGTATCTCGGGGTGGCCGATCCGCGCGCACCTGCCGCCGAAGCCGCACTGGCCCTTGCCGATCGGATAGAGCAACTGGCCGTTCGGGTCGGGGTGCCGCGCGGGCTCGCCCAGTTGGGGGTCAGTGACGACGACCTGCCACGCCTGGCGGCGGCCGCGCTGCAGGATGCCTGCATGACCACCAACCCCCGTCAGGCCGACGAGATGCAGATACAAGCACTGTTTCGGGCAGCGATGTGACCTCCGAACTCTCGCGAGCGCCTGACCGCCGCGGCGGTGCCAGGCCGCCGGATCTCGAGCAGCTCACCGGGCTACGCTCGGGAAAGGGCACGTTCTATCCCGAATTGCGAGTCGCAGCGCAGCGATTGGATCGTGTCGTCGCGGCGTTCGACACCATCTCGCGGGCGCTCGTCCAGACCGTCGAGGGACCCGAGAGTCTCGTCCGTGCGGTGGCCGAAGCGGCCCGCACCCATCTCGACGCCGAGTGGATTCTGCTAGCGCTTGCGGATGGCGCACTCCCCGAGGCGAGCCCGCGCCATCTGATCTTGGACTCGGCGGGCATCGTCTACGCCTTCGAGGGCATCTCCGGGGCAATGGATCCTGGACCGCACCTGCCGGATGCCGTACTCAACCGGCTCAACGACATCCTTCGGGGTCAGCTCGCGCAGTTCCGCCTTCCGGTGATCGAACGCCAGCACGCACACGTGCCGATCGAACTGGACGGAAACGTCATCGGCGCCTTTGCGGCGTGGACTCCGCGCAGTCGTCCGCTCGACAGCTCAGATGAGGTGGTCATGCGGATCCTGTCGAGCCAGACCGCGGTCGCCCTGCAGAACTGTGCGCTGTTCAGCAAGTCCCAGGCGTTGCTCGCCGAGTCCGAGGCGCGTAACGCAGAGTTGATCGCCACGCAGCGTGAACTCGGTGCGGCCCAACGCCATCAGGTGCTCGATTTGGAACGGCACCGCATTGCGCGAGAATTGCACGATAGCGTGGCGCAGACGGTGCTGTCGGCCGGAATGCAGATCGAGGTGTGCCGTAGCGAGCTCGAATCGCATTCGCGATCAGACGATCTCATCGAACGGCTCGATCTTGCGAAGGACCTGAGCCGCTCCGCGGTCGAGCAGTTGCGGTCTGCTATCTACGCCTTGAACCATCCCGGTGACGCGCAGCGGTCCAGCTTGCCGGAGATGCTCGAGCAGCTGGCGACCGTGCACATGCCCGAAGATCTACGGGTCACGTTGAAAGTCGTTGGCAGCGCCGTCGAACTCCCCAACGACCTGGAACACGCACTGCTGCGAATCGCCGGTGAGGCGCTGTTCAACACCGCGATGCACGGAAACGCCACCAGGGCCATCGTCCGACTGAACTACGGCCGCAACGGAGTCACGTTGGCCATCGCCGACGACGGCACCGGCGAGCCGGAGAAGCTCCGCATGATGCTGCGTCTCTCCGAGGCCAACGACGTCGATGGTCGCCACCGCGGTTTGGTCAACATGTTGGCCCGCGCCCGCGAGCACGGTGGCACCCTGGAGGTGCGGCGTTCGCGGATAGGCGGGGTCCGCGTCGTGGCCACCGTGCCCGTGGTCGCAGAGAAGAGGTCCGGCCATGGCCATTGACGTCACGGTCGGAACCATCAGGTTGGTGCTCGTGGACGACCACGCCATTCTTCGTGAGGGCTTGCGCTCGGTTCTGGAACGCCAACGCGGACTCGTCGTCGTGGGCGAGGCCTCGTCGGAGGCGGAGGCGGAGGGCGTCGTGCGAGCAACGACGCCCGACGTGGTGCTGCTCGACCTGAAGTTGTCGGCGGGATCGGAATTCGAAGGTCTTTCCCTGTGCGGCAAACTGTCTGCCGAACATCCCGGCATCGGCCTTCTGGTGCTCACCACCTTCCTCGATGAGGACCTCGTGGTCCGTGCGGTGCACGCAGGTGCCCGCGGATATGTCGTCAAGGACGTCGACACCACCGAGTTGGTGCGTGCCATCCGGGCCATCTCGGCAGGGGAGAGCGCCTTCGACTCGCGCAGTGCCGCCGCCGTGGTGCGGTCGATGTCCGGGCGCACCCAGCCCCGCCAACAGCTCACCGAACGGGAAATGGAGGTCCTGCGATTGCTCGCAACGGGGTTGTCCAACAACAAGATCGGCGAGCAGCTCTATATCTCGGCCACCACCGCCAAGTTCCACGTCAGCAACATCATGCGCAAGCTGGAGGTCAGCAGGCGCGCGGAAGCGGTGTACGCAGCCAGCAAGCGCGGCCTGATCTAGCTCGACCAGTCGCGATTTGTGCACCCGAACCCGTGCTCACCGCGGGTGCGGGTGCACAAATCGCGGCTGAGGGGTGAGACAACAGCGGTCGAGAATGAGCCAGCCGCCGTGGTATTCGTGCACCCCGGCCCGCACCCCCGCGGATCTCCACGCGTCGGCGATCACCCTGAGGACGCGGTCGTCGAAGCGTTGGACGTGCCCGTAGCAGGCCCGCGGCACCTCCTCGAACGGCACCGCCACGATCACTCGCCGACGGGCCAACCGCATCGCCTCGCGCAGCACGGATCCGGCGGCCGCCGGGTCGAGGTGCTCCAACAGGTGTAGGACCGTGACGGTGTCGGCCGCGCCATCGGGGAGCGGCACGCAGGCCGCGTCGCAGGTCAGGGTCCGTACGGTCCGTCGCAGTGGCCCGCTGACCCGGTCCAGCAGATCCATCGTCGAGCCGCTGATGTCGGTAGCGGTCACGGTCAGGCCGGCCGCCGCCATCCGGAGCGGGAAGAAGCCGAAACACGAACCGAGGTCGACGACGTCGCCACCGACGACCAGCGAGGCGGCGTGTTGGTGGACCGGCGCGAAGGCCGCCGAACCCTGTTCCAGTCGGTTCAATGAGTTGCGGTAGAAGGCAAGCCAGCCCTCCTCGCCTGCGGCGGCGGATCGTACGACCCCGGTGAACACCGCTTCGAACTCGGACTGTCCACGCAGCACGCCGGTGTCGTCGAGTTCGGTCGCCAGCAACACGGCAAGCTCGTCGGAGATCTCGTCGGGGTCGAGATCGTGCTGGACCGAGAGCACCCCATCGGAACGACTGGTGCAGAACGTCGTGGTGCACAGCGCGGTGTCGTTCGTATGGTCGAGGTGTGCACCGGTGCGGCGGGTCACCAGGACTTCGGGCGGGGACGACAGCATGGTCATGGCCGTTCCCCTTCGTGGAAGATCGTTGTCAGTAGACGCTATTCGCACCGAGTACCCTCCCGCGCGCCCCGAAAGGGTGGGGTTCGAGACCCGCCCGGATGGGTAGTCGACTGCCCGTTTGGCGAGTGTCGTCCAGCCGCTGGTTGCCATAGCGTGGTGGTGTCCGCATACCGAGAACACCGCTGCCGCTGAAGTAGTCGGTGGTGAGGAGTTCGATCATGGCCAAGACCGAATGGTTCGAAACGGTTGCCGAAGCCCAGCGACGGGCGGCCAAACGTCTTCCCAAGAGTGTCTATAGCGCACTGGTGGCCGGCTCGGAACGCGGCATCACCACCGAGGACAATACCGCGGCATTCGGTGAGCTGGGTTTCGCCCCGCACGTCGCCGGCCTGTCCGCCAAGCGTGACATGTCCACAACCGTGATGGGACAGGCGATCTCGCTGCCGGTGTTCATCTCGCCGACGGGTGTTCAGGCGGTCCATCCCGATGGCGAGGTTGCCGTGGCGAGGGCCGCTGCGGCCCGTGGCACCGCGATGAGTCTTTCGTCGTTCGCCAGCAAGCCCGTCGAGGAGGTCGCCGCCGCCAACCCGCAGACGTTCTTCCAGATGTATTGGACGGGTGGGCGGGACAAGCTGGTGGCCCGCATGGAACGCGCGCGAGCCGCCGGTGCGGTCGGGTTGATCATGACGTCGGACTGGTCCTTCTCCAACGGACGCGACTGGGGCAGCCCGGCGATCCCCGAGAAGATGGATCTGCGCGCAATGCTGCGATTCGCACCCGAGGGCATCGCACGACCACGCTGGCTATTCGATTTCGCCAAGACGGGCAAGGTGCCGGATCTGACGGCCCCGAACCTCTCGGAGGGCGGCGGGCCCGCCCCGACCTTCTTCGGTGCCTACGGCGAGTGGATGCAGACGGCATTGCCGACGTGGGAGGACGTCGCGTGGCTACGGGAGCAGTGGGGCGGACCCTTCATGCTCAAGGGCGTCATGCGGGTCGACGACGCCCGCCGCGCCGTGGACGCGGGCGTCACCACCATCTCGGTGTCGAACCACGGTGGCAACAACCTCGACGGCACCCCTGCGCCGATTCGCGCACTGCCTGCTATCGCCGACGCTGTGGGCAGCGACGTCGAGATCGTCCTCGACGGCGGTATCCGGCGTGGCAGTGACGTCGTCAAGGCGCTCGCTCTCGGGGCGCGTGCCGTGATGCTGGGGCGCGCCTCCCTCTGGGGACTGGCTGCAGGGGGTCAGGTCGGCGTGGAGAACGTGCTCGACATCATGCGAAGCGGCATCGACTCGGCCCTACTCGGCCTCGGGTCGTCCTCGATCCAGGATCTCTCTGCGAACGATCTGATCATCCCCGACGGTTTCCGCCGCGACCTGGGCTTGAAGGACCGAGCGCTCTAGACCGTTTTATGCGCCGTCAGGAGGAGGGCGGGCATCTTCGCCCGACCCTTGTCGTCGCGGTCGTGGGGCGCCACGGGGAACGGTGCGTTCGGTCCCGACGGCATGTTGGCGTGAATGAAGGCTGGGCGGATCTCGTCGATCTGCCAGTACTTACCCACTGCTGCACGTAATTCTGCCTCGTCAACCTCGTTGGGCTTCTGCTCCGACTCGGCCGGGAACGCGCCCTTGGCGAACGCGAGGACGTAGTAGACGGCTCCGGGCGCCGCCGCGCGATGGACCGATTGCTGGTAGCCGTCACGGCCCTCGACGGGCAGCGAGTGGAACAACGTCGAGTCGATGATCGTGGCGAATCTGCCGTCGAAGCCGGTAAACCCGGTGATGTCATCTTGCCGGAAGGTCGCATTCGGTAGGTTCCGCTGCTCAGCGGCCTTCGTGGCGGCTGCGACCGCGGTCGGCGCCAGGTCGATGCCCATCACGGTGTAGCCGTCGGCGGCCAGGGCCAACGACAGCTCCGCGTGCCCGCAACCGGCGTCGAGCACGTCGCCACGTACCTTGCCAGCGGCAATCAGCGCAGCCAACTCGGGCTGTGGCTCACCGATGTTCCATGGAGGCGCTGCGACGAACTCGCCGTCGGCTCGGTAGGCACTGTCCCAGTCCATGACGTTGGAGTCCATCGAATCGATCACGAATTCCAACGTACGCCTTCGCCTCGGTCGTCGGCCCTCAGTCCTTTTTCACCATCAGGCCGATCCGATAGTCCGCGAGCTCGATCGGCTCTTCAGGTGACTGTGGGTACGGGTCGAGAGACGTCATCTCCACCGTGTATTCATCCACCCGAACCGTCGAAATCGTCTGCCCTGGAGCAGGATTGGTGTTGAACTCCAGGGCGGTTGGCTCACTTCCGTCGGGTTCGACGACGATCAGCACCCGCGCCTGGCCCGTCCAGAAGCATTCGACGCGCTCGGGGCAGCGGGAGTCCTCGGGGACGTCGGCGAAGCGCAGGCGTAGGTCCTCGCCGTCGATGAGGGCTTCCCGTCCGCCGCCGAGGGTGAAGACCTGGTCCAGGGCGACGGCGACGGGGTCTGCGTTGGCGTGACTCGCCTCGCAGCCCACGAGTGCCATGCCCACGGCCATTGCCGCGCACCAGGTTCCCTTCACGACGGGACGTTCCAGGTGTGGACGGGTTCGTTGCTGTGCATCCGCTCGCAGTAGAGGTGCAACATCTCGGCCAAGGCCTGCGGTCGGGCCAGGCCGCGCTCCTGCAGGCCGCGGACCGTCTCAACCTGCCACACCGAACCATTGCGGCCGGTCTTGGCCCTGCCCTCGATGACGCCGAGGAAGCGGTCGCGGACGTCCGCAGACACGCCCCACCGTTCGAGGCCTTCGTGGGCAAGGGGAAGCAACTCGCGCAGCACCAGTTCGTCGGGCGTCACCTCGCCGAGTCCCGGCCAGTACAGTCGAGCGTCCATGCCGCTGCGCGACGCTGCGACGAAGTTCTTTTCTGCCGCAGCGAAACTCAACTGCGTCCAGACGGGCCGCTCATCGTCGGCCAGCGCTCGAAGCGCGCCGTAGTAGAAGGCTGAGTTGGCAAGCATGTCCAACACCGTGGGACCTGCGGGCAGCACCCGGTTCTCGACACGCAGGTGCGGTCGTCCGTCCACCACGTCGTAGACGGGTCGGTTCCAGCGATAGATGGTGCCGTTGTGCAACCGCAGTTCGGGCAGCGTCGGCGTGCGGCCCGCGGCCAACTCAGCCACCGGGTCCTCGTCGGACAACTCGGGTAGCAGTGACGGAAAGTATCTGACGTTCTCCTCGAACAGGTCGAAGATCGACGTTATCCACCGCTCGCCAAACCACACTCGCGGTCGAACACCCTGTGTCTTGAGCTCATCTGGTCGCGTGTCGGTGGCCTGCGCGAACAGCTCGATGCGGGTCTCGGCCCACAGTTCATGACCGAAGAAGTAGGGCGAGTTGGCACCGAGTGCGAGCTGCGGCCCGGCCAACACCTGAGCGGCGTTCCACGTTCGAGCGAAGTCGGCGGGCGACACCTGAAGGTGTAATTGCATGCTGGTGCAGGCGGATTCGGGTGCGATCGAAGCTGACTGCAAGGTCAGCCGCTCGGGTCCGCTGATGTCGATCATGATGTCCTCACCGCGCGCGGTGAAGATGGAGTCGTTGAGCGCCTGATATCGCGTCGAGTCGCTCATCCAACCGGCCGACAGGTGCTCGGGCATCAGGGTGGGCAGGATCCCGATCATCACGATGTGCGCACCGTGAGTGTTGGCCTTGGTCTCTGCGGCGTTCAGACTCGCACGGACCTGCGACTCGAGCTCGATGCCGGAGCGGCCCGCCAGCGGATGCGGCGGCACGTTGAATTCGATGTTGTAGGCGCCTAATTCGGTCTGGAACGCGGGGTCGGCGATGGAGGCGAGGACCTCGCGGTTGGTCATGGCAGGCTGGTAGTCGGCATCGACCAGATTGCACTCGATCTCCATGCCCGTCAGTGGGCGGTCGAAGTCGAAGCTCGATTGCGTGAGCATCGTCTCGAACACGTCCAGGCTGAGCTGAACCTTCCGTCGATACTGGAGCCGTTGTTCCCGGCTGTATTCGGTCTGCGTGACGTCATCACCCATTAGTGGCACCCACGGTTCGAGCCTATCGGCGTCAGGTCGCCACGACCTGAAGTCTGACGAGACCGGTGCGAACGGACTGCCTCACTTCGCCGCTCGGCGACACCGTTCGGAGCAGTAGATCACCTGTTCCCACTGCCCGCGCTGCCGCCACTTCTTCCGGTTCGCGAAAGGCCGTCCGCAGACGACGCAGTCCTTCACCTGTTCGTTCTTTGGCATTGCTTCCAATAGCTCGTGAAGGATCCGTACGACTTGTTCGGAACGTGGGGAAACAACCGCGGCATCTCATCAGCCGTACCGCGCCAGTGCGGAACCGAAGGATGGTCCATGAAGAACACGTCACCGCTCAGCCGGAGGTCGTCGAACTCGGCCACCACCAACCGTGCGCCCGGAATCTCGCGTGCGCAGCGCATGATGTAGTCGGTGACGAGCGGACTGACTGGGAAACGGGCGAACCAACTGGGCTCGAGCAGGACGACGCGATTCGCATCGAGGTCAGCGCGCCAGGATGCGTTGAGCCAGAACGAGTGATGGAGCACCGTCGGTTTGGCCGGGTCGATCGCGAGCGCCTCACTCTGCGGCGGCGTCCACGTCAATTCGAGGTCGGCGCGCCCGGAGAGTTCCTCGGGGACGGGTAGTTCGGCGAGCACGTCGTAGTCGTGATCGATGATGCTGCCGTGCTGCCGGTAGTCCGAGTACCTGTTGATGTTCTCTTGGGCGGCAAGGTATTTCTGGTGACCGAAGGTGCCGGCCACCCACTGCCAGGACAGGGTGTTGCTGGCCGGGTCGCCGTCGAGCAGGTGGTAGTACAACCACCTGCTGGGCTCCCACCAGTGGGTGCGGGCGGCGTTGCAGATCAACCCGGCCAACCACATCCGCTCGTGGTTGTGCAGGTAGCCGCAGGCGTAGAGGTCGCGGACGGCAATGTCGAGCGCCTCGACCCCGGTGCGTGCCTCGAGTACGGCACGCGGCATCCGGGTGGAGTCGACCGGGTGTTGTCGCAGCTTCACGTCGGCGAAGATCGCGTCACCGCGGAACAACCACTCGCGCTGCCAATACTCGCGCCAGGCCAGTTCGAAGACGAACTTATAGGCCTGGCCAGGGGTATGCCGTTGAAGTACCACGTCGCGGACCTCGGGGAGCGACACCAGACCGCGCGTGAGGAACGCGGAGATGCGGGTTCCGCCGTCGGTGTAGTTGCGCCGCCGGGCGTACTTCTCGGCGTCGATCCGCGCGACGTGCTCGAGTATCGCGGAGCGGGACACCGGGACGTGCGGCACGACTCGAGCGTAGCCGTCAACTCCGCGAGGCCACCGCCACCTGAGCGCTGACGAGGCCACCGCGAAGCTTGAGTTCGATGGCGGGGTCGGCGTGTGCGGCGAGAGCACGCAGCGCCGACGGGCTGTAGGCCCGGAGCGAACTGATGACCCCGTCGTGCACGAACGGAACGAACGGCGCGAACGGCGCCATCGTCGCCACTCGCAGGAGATGAAGCGGCGCGGGTGGGCGCGGCAGGTCGATGAGCAACAAGCAGCGGGCGACCCGGGTGCCCTCGGCGATGGCGCGCGATGCCAGTGAGGGCGGCAGATGGTGAAACGACAGCGCGAACACCGCGAGGTCGAAGGCGCCGTCAGCGGCGTCGATGGCCGTGGCGTCCATGGCACGGACGGTGGCGCGGTCGTCGGCGTCGAGGGGTCCTGCGGCGATCGCCGCTATCGAGTCCGGCTCGACGTCGGTCACGGTGACGTGCGCCGTGGGGTGCATCTCAAGCACCTTCGCCGACAGGCCGCCGTGCCCCGACCCCAGCTCGAGGATGCGGGGGTCGGGAACCTCGGCCACCTCGTCGAGAACCATGTGAGCGAACTTCTCGTGGTTGCCGAACCAGTCGCCAATGAGCTCGAGCGCCCGGATCACGCTGCGCTTGCGTGAGTCGACGCCTGGATCATCGGAGTCGCGGTCGAGGTACTCGAGCCGGTCGGTCTCCAAAAAGCGATCCAGGCAGGACGCGGTCGGGCCGCCACGCGGCATGTCTGAGAGGTCGACGTTCGACTGGCCCATGCACTTCATGATGGGCGGCGGCGAGTCAGAACTGCCCGGGGAACGGGACGACCGGCAGGTGCCCGCCCGGGACCTGCAACATCTCCGGCATCACCGGGCGCTCAGTGGGCACCCTCGCGCCGTCGCGGTAGACGAGCGTGCCGGCATAGGTGCCGTTGTCGTAGTTGTCGTAATAGAAATGACCCTCGACGATGTACTGGCACTGATCGTGCGTAGTCCCGTCCGGCGAAGCGGGCCCGGTGACGAACACGCCGCCGAAGTCGGGCGCCTCACACGCCGTCTGCGGGTCGGGCGCGGGCGCGACGGGATCGGCGCGGGCAATCCCGCACAAAAGTAGCGGGCCAACGGCGCACACGGCGGCCAGCGTTGCGACCCTACGGCCGCGCGCAATCGCAAAGGCGTTGATCAACGGCACCTTCCGGTCTCGGTGATGACCCGACCACGTCACTGTAGCGGTGAGTCGGTACGACGTCGTCGGGTTCGGGCGATCGCTGGCGTCTGCCACGACGCCGTCGTAGCCCGGGGTTAGGGGTTGAAGTCGGCGGGTAGCTCGATGTCGGCGACGGCCAGGTTTTCCTCCAGGTGGGCGACCGAAGATGTGCCGGGGATCAACAGCACGTTGGGGGCGACCGAGAGCGTCCATGCGAGCGCGATCTGGGCGGGTGTCTTGCCCAGCTCGGCCGCGGCCCGCGTCACCGCGGGGTTGCCCAGCACCGGGTTCTCGGCGTTGAAGGCCGAGCCAAGTGGGAAGAAGGGGACGAACGAGATGTCCCGCTCGGTGCACAGGTCGAGGACGGATTGCGATGCCCGGTCCACCAGGTTGTAGGCGTTCTGCACCGTCACGATCTCGGTCCGGTCCAGCGCGATCTGCAAGTGCTCGACGGTAATGCTGCTGAGCCCAATGCCGCCGATGAGGCCATCGTCGCGGGCGGCGATCATCGCGGTGAGTTGCCGGTCGAACAGTTCACGGTCGACCTCTGCTGCCGCGCTGGGATCGGCGGAGTTGTGAATGCGCAGATTGACCGCGGCCAACTGGTCCACGCCCAGCTCGCTCAGGTTGATCTCTATGTCGGCGCGAAGGTCGTCGGGCTGCGCCGCTGGAATCCAGTTGCCCTTCGCGTCGCGGCGGGCGCCGACCTTGCTCACCAGCGCCAAGTCGGCGGGGTAGGGGTGCAACGCCTCGCGAATGAGTTCGTTCGCGACGTCGGGACCGTAGAATTGTGCGGTGTCGATGTGGTTGACGCCGAGTTCGACGGCCCGCCTGAGTACGGCGATGGCCTGGTCGTGATCGCGCGGCGGACCGAAGACTCCGGGTCCTGGGAGCTGCATGGCCCCGAAGCCGACGCGATTGACCGTGAACGTGCCGAGCTGGAAGGTCGTCATGCCTTCATGCAACCGCGGAAGTGGCGCATCAATCCGAATGCGCCACTCCCGGTGGTGAAAATTTTCAGATCGCTGATTACTCGGACTCACCGAGGATGCCGTAGATCTCCTTGCGGGCATTGTTGACGATGTCGACGATGCGTTTCTGCTGGTCGGCTGAGGCCGCGAAGGCAGACTGCTTGATGGCGCCCATCAGCTGGCCGGCGGCGCTGCGGATGTCGAGCGCGCCCGGCGCCTCTTGCTTCCAGCCCTCGGTGATCTCGTCCCAAGGCGCGGTGTCGATCTTCTCGGCGGCGGCACGACCGGCGTCGGTGAGCTCGAAGAGCTTCTTGCTGCCGTCACTCTCCGTGCCCACGATCAAGTCTTCGTCGACGAGAAGTTGCAGGGTCGGGTACACCGAGCCGGGGCTGGGCTTCCACAGGTCCTGGGTGCGCTCGGCGATCTCCTGGATCATTTCGTAGCCGTGCATGGGTCGCTCGACGAGCAACTTGAGGATCGCGGCGCGCACGTCACCGCGCTTGCCGCGACCGCCGCCCCGCCGGCCGCCGCCACGCGGGCCGCCGCCGGGACCGAAACCGAAGCCGGGTCCGCCAAAGCCGGGTCCGCCAAAGCCGCGTCCGGGACCGAAGCCTCCGAAGCCGGCGTCGCCACGGTGCTCACGGATGTGGTCGCGGAACTCGCGACGGGCATGGCGGCGCTGTTCGTGGAGCGCACGCCGGTCGACGGGGCTGAAGCCGAAACCGCCGGGGGATGCTGGCCCGAATGGGCTCTCATTGGGTGAAAAGGGGGTGTTCATGTGTGGTGTCTCCTTGGCCGGGAAACGCCGAATGCGTTTCCGATACGTTGACGATATATCGGAAACTATCGTGATGCAACCATTCCCCTAGCCCGCTACGTGCGAGCAGACGCGAAAGTGCCTCGGCGCTCGGCGTGTCGGGCACTTTTGCGTCTGCTCGCGCAGAGTTGTCTCGCGCAGAGGTGTACGGAGCTAGGCCGGATCGTGCTCCGCGTCGACGAGCGTGGCTCCCTCGGCGAGACGCAGAGCGGACATCCGCCACGGTCCCCGGGTGGCCAGCAGGTAGTAGATGGCGAACGCCACCCCGCAGCCGATGAACCAGCTGTACTGCGATGCGCCTGCCATGCCGAAGACGATGCCGCCGAGCAGCACGGGAGCCATGGCGAGGACCGCACCGATGATCGTCGCCACCACGGCGACCGGGTTGTAGCCACCCTTGTACCAGTAGTTCGCGGTCTTCGACATGGTGAACAGATCGTCGACGACTATCTTCTGCTTGCGGACCAGGTAGAAGTCCGCAAGGAGTACGCCGAACAGCGGCCCGATGAACGCACCCAGGGTCTCCAGCGTGTAGTGGATGACCTCCGGGTTGCTGTATAGGTTCCACGGGGTGAGCAGCACCGAGCCGACGGCGGCGATCATGCCGCCCATCCGCCAGCTGATCTTCTGAGGGCTGACGTTTGAGAAGTCGAACGCGGGCGAGATGAAGTTGGCGACGATGTTGATACCGATGGTCGCGATGCTGAACGTCAAGGCGCCCAACACGATCGCGGTCACGCTGTCGATCCGGGCAACGGTCTGCACCGGGTCGGTGAGCAGTTCGCCGAACACCGGTACCGTGGCCGCCGCGGTGATGACGACCAGCAGCGAGAACACCAGGAAGTTCACGGGCAGACCCAGGAAGTTGCCCTTCTTCACCGCCTCGAAGCTCTTGCCGTAGCGGGCGAAGTCGCCGAAGTTGAGCATCGGGCCGGAGAAGTACGACACCACCAGGGCGATCGCGCCCAGCATGATGACCAGCGAGTTGCCCTTCTTCTCGCCGCCAAGGTTCAGGCTGACGTGCCAGCCGGACTTCCACAGCAGGTAACCACACAGGATGAACATCACGACGTAGACGGCGGGTCCGCAGAAGTCGATGAACTTGCGGATGGATTCCATGCCGCGCCAGAACACCGCGGCCTGAAGGATCCACAGCAGGGTGAAGCTGCCCCAGCCGAGCAGGGACAGCCCCGTGAAGCCGTACTGCTCGACGTCGGCATAGGGCGCCAGACCTGGGAACAGCTTCAGCAGCACGATGTCCAGCGCCGCCGAGGCCAGGTAGGTCTGGATGCCGTACCACGCCACGGCGATCAAGCCACGGATGATCGCGGGGATGTTGGCGCCGAGCACCCCGAATGGGCTGCGGCACACCACCGGATAGGGGACGCCCGCCTGCTGGCTGGGCTTTGCGACCAGGTTGCACAGGTAGTAGACGATGACGATGCCCACCAGCAGCGCGATCAGCACCTGCCAGCTGGCGAGACCCAGTGCGAAGAGGCTGCCTGCCGTGACGTAGCCGCCGACGCTGTGTACGTCGGACATCCAGAAGGCGAAGATGTTGTACGTCGACCACGACTGATTGGCCAGGGGCGCGAGATCCTCGTTCGTCAGCTGCGGGTCGTAGTGATCCTTGATCAACCCACCGCCGACGGGGTGGCCCGCGGCTTCGACCATGTCGCCCGCGGCAATCACGGCGCTGGGCGGTGGCTCTTTCACGTCTGTCATTGCTAGCTCCTGATCTGCCTGCACATGATGCAAAGCGTTTGGGAAAAGCTAGCGGTGAGTTGTTGCAGGGCCGTTGCGGCGAAAATATATCTTTGTCGCGTCACGCCCTCGTCACGAGCGGGGCCTCAGTCGGCTACCAGCCCCGTGTCCGCGGGGAGGCTGGCAACGACCTCGTTCAACCTGCGGTGATGCGCAGCACTGGACGCGAGCAGTCGGTCGACGTCGCGGTCGAGGAACGCACTGAGCATCTCGCCATGATCTTCATGCAGCCGCGCGCGCTGAGCGTGCTCGACGTGCACCATTACTTGAACCGGTTCGGTGATGTTCCAGGCGGCTTCCAGCATGTGGATCAGCCGGAGCATGCCCGATGGCCGCGTCAAGCCCATGTGGAAGATGCGGCTCTGCCGGTGGTAGGTGCGGGGGTCGTCTTCCGTGACGGCGTCTTCGAGCAGTCGATTGGCCTCCGCGACGTGGGCGCGATCGGCGGCGGTAGCGCGGACGACCGCTGCGGAAAGGGCCGCGGATTCGAGAGTCTCACGCACGATGTACATCTCGGCGAGTTCGCTGGCGGTCAGCTGCGCGACGGCGTAGCCGATGTTGGTCTGGTGCGCGACCAGTCCCTCACCAGTCAATGTCTTGAGACTCTCGCGGATGGGGATGGGGCTGACACCGAAGAGGTCGGCGACCTCGCTGACCGGGATTGGAGATCCGGGTGGTACCGCGCCATCGAGGATGACGCGCCGCAGTTCGTCAACGATGCTCTGTTGGGACGTCCCGCCACGGTTGACCGCAAGCTTGGACCCCCATACAGAGTGGCGGCGCGACGGCATCGGTTCATCTTCCTACGTTTTGGAAGCGGAGACGACGTGAAGAAATGCCCGTCTGCAATCAATCCAAAGGACGTCCGTCGGCGAATCACCCTGCGAGACCTCGCACCCTCGACCCGTAGGAGCTGACATGCCTGCAGCTACAGCGATCCACTTCTTCCTCGAGCTGGCCGTCATCCTCGCCACCTGCCGTGTGGTGGGACTCATCGCGCAACGCGTGGGACAACCGCAGGTGGTCGGCGAGATGATCGCCGGGGTGGTCCTCGGCCCCTCTCTGCTGGGTCAGATCGCGCCAGGCGTACAGCAGGCGTTGTTTCCGCCGGGAGCATCGAACGTCGTGCTGTACACGGTCGCGCAGATCGGCCTGGTGCTCTACATGTTCCTCATCGGGCTCAACTTCGACATCGACCTGATCAAGCACCGGGCGGGTACCGCCGTGGCGGTCTCGTCGGCAGGCATCCTCGCGCCGCTCGTATTGGGAGCCATCGTGGCCGTGCCCCTGCTCAACAGCGGTGGCTACTTCGCCGACGGCGTCGCCCCGATCCTGGCCGCGATGTTCCTCGGTGCGGCGATCGCGATCACCGCGTTCCCCATGCTTGCCAGAATCATCTTCGAAAAGCGGCTCACCGGAACGTCTTTGGGCACGCTCGCGTTGGCCTGCGGCGCCACCGACGACGCCGTCTCCTGGTGCATTCTGGCGACGGTGCTCGCCATGCACCGCGGAAACCCGGTGATGGCCGTGGTCGCCATCGGTGGCGGAGTCCTCTACACCGTGGTGGTCCTCACCATCGGACGCCGGGCGCTCGGGGTCCTCGGGCCGATGGCCGAACGCCGCAACACCATTACGCCACCGATGCTGAGCGTCGTACTCATCCTGCTGATGGCCTGCGCCTGGTTTACCGACGTCATCGGCATCTACGCCATCTTCGGCGCGTTCATCCTTGGCGTCGCTATGCCATCCGGCTTCTTCGCAAAACACCTGACGAACAACCTCGAGCCACTCGTCACCACGTTTCTACTGCCGCTGTTCTTCGTCTATTCGGGGCTCAACACCCAGATCGGCCTGGTGAACAGCCCGACCCTGTGGGCGGTCACGCTTGGCCTCATCGTCGTGGCGATCGCAGGCAAGGGAATTGCCTGCACGGTGGCCGCACGGCTGAAGAAGGTGCCCATCCGCGAGGCCATCGCGCTGGGTTCGTTGATGAACGCCCGCGGCCTCATCGGCCTCATCCTTCTGAACATCGGCTTGGAAGCAGGCATCATCACGCCCACCCTCTTCACCATTCTGGTGCTCGTCGCGATCGTCACCACACTCATGGCGTCGCCGATCTTCGAATGGGTCTACGGACGGCACCGGCAGCTCGCGCCGGAGGCGACACCGGCCCCGGTGAGGCGGCCCGTGTGACCGTCCCGCTCCGTAAGTCCGGTACCGAATCCTGTGACGAATCACTGACGAAGCTCTCGGCGTGGCTAACTGCTCGACGCTCGTTCGCGCGTTGTCGGGGCATTGCCGTCGCGGCCGCCGCTAAGTCACTTGGGCGCGCTTCGGCGCTGGTCGAAGCCCTTTTCAGGTATCGTCCCGAACCAGTCGGGGATTCGTCGATCTCGCTCAAGGAAAGGACACGCGTGGACGCCAAGGCGCAACTTTCGCAGATGAACTCGGAGGCCCGGGCAGCCCTCGCCAGGCGCATCAAGACCCGACTGGCCGAGGCCGATCACTCCGCCGCCGACCACGACGTCACCATCATCGGGGGTGGCGTAGCGGCGCTCACCCTGGCGCTGGAGCTCCGCAGCGAACGCCCGGCCACGCGAATCCAGATCGTCGAGCCGACTCCACACCCGGTAGCCGAGATCACCCACACGGTGGGTGAATCGACCGTCGAGGTCTCTGCGCACTACCTGCGTGATCGCCTCGGCCTGGGCGACCACCTGCGCACCTCGCAAATCCGCAAGATGGGGCTGCGAATGTTCTTCTCGCGAGAGGGAAACACCGACATCACCCAGCGATTGGAGGTTGGCGGTTCCAGTTTCGTGCCGCTGGCCACCTATCAAATCGACCGCGGCAGGTTGGAGAACGAGCTGACCGAGCGTTGCCTCGCCAGTGGCGTCGACATCGCCCAAGCCCGAGTCCGTTCGGTGGAGTTCGGTGCCGAGGACAGGCCTCACACGATCTCCCTGCAAAGCGGAGACGTCAGCACTCGGACGACGGCGCGCTGGGTGGTCGACGCCTCGGGTCGAAACCGGACACTGCCCCGACAGTTGGACCTGAAGCGTCCGAACGGGCACGAGTGCAGCGCTGCGTGGTTTCGCGTCGCGGCCGAGATCGACGTCGGACAGTGGAGCGACGACCCGGACTGGCACGCCCGCCTGATCGAGGGTGAGCGTGCCATGTCGACCAACCACCTGATGGGTGACGGTTACTGGGTCTGGCTCATCCGGCTGGCGTCCGGCGCCACCAGTGTCGGCATCGTCGCCGATCCTGCTTTTCACGCCTTCGACGAGTTCAACACACTGGAGAAGGCCCGAGCATTCATTCGTGAGCACGAACCGCAGTGCCACGGGGAACTGGTCAAGCACGAGAACTTGATCATGGACTTCAGGGTCATGAAGAAGTATAGCCACAGCGTGACGAAGGCGTTCGACGGCAAGGACCGTTGGTGCCTCACCGGCGACGCCGGAATCTTCCTGGATCCGCTGTACTCGTCGGGGCTGGATCTCGTCGCGATCGGCAACGGCCTCATCACCGACATGATTTCCCGCGAGCTCGACGGCGAGGACGTCGTGGCACGGGCCGCCATCGACGACTCGCTGTTTCGATCGCTGACCGACATGTGGCTCAACATCTATCGCGATCAGTACGCCCTGATGGGTGCGCCGACCGTAATGGGGGCCAAAGTGGTCTGGGACATCGCGTTCTACTGGGGATTCGTCGGCTTCCTCTACAGCAACGGTCGGTTCGTCAGTGTCGCCGACGATCCCGAGGTGGTGCCGTACCTGGAAGGGCTCATCGAACTCAGCAATCGTGTCCAGCTGTTCTTTCGAGAATGGGCTTCGGTGGACAGTGGCGAATCAGCGGCGCAATTCCTCGATCTGTACCGGCCCCTGAACTTCATGGCGGTGCTCCACACGTCGATGATCGGGAAGGCACCGAAGTTCGCCGAGCAGTTCGACGCCAACGCCCTGCTGCTGCGTCAAGTCGCGGGTCAGCTGATCGAGACCGTGCTCGCGGACAAGTCGTCGTCGTTCGCCGACGACGACGTCATGCGGCAGGCCCAGGCGTGGCAACGGGACCCGCTCCTTCGTGATCTGCGCGCCGTCTACCGTCGGGAACAGGCGATCAACCCGGTCAATCACGGGTGGATCCTCACCACTGAGCGCGAGCTCCGACCGAGTTTGACCTGAGCGGGGTCGTCCGCGTCGTTGATCTCCACCCGGACGTCCCCTGCCGTTGCGCTGCGCGGCCGAAAGATCCCCCCGGACGCCCATCCAACGCTGCCGTCAATACGAAGTACTCGACAAATGTGCCGTGCAACGAGGAGATGCCGACCACCAAGGCTGGTGACATGTGCGTGATCATGGACGCTGATTACAGGGGTGGCGAGGGCAAAGGATGACGATGCTCACCGAAGAAGGCGCTCGCGAGCCGTTGGCGATAGTCGGAATCGGGTGCCGCCTGCCCGGGGAGGTCAGGTCCCCGGAGGACTTCTGGGGCCTGCTGTGCAGCGAAACCGATGCCACCCGCGTCGTCCCCGACGCCCGCTGGGACGCCGCGCGATTCCATGATCCGAATCCGGCCAAGGTCGGGAAGATGGTCACCCGCCGCGGCGGATTCCTCAGCGATATCGACCAATTCGACCCCCAGTTCTTCGGCATCTCGCCGCGCGAGGCGCACCTGCTGGACCCTCAGCAGCGACTCCTGCTGGAGGTGACGTGGGAGGCGCTGGAGGACGGCGGAATACCGGCGGACGGGTTGGCCGGCACCGACGTGGGGGTCTTCATCGGCGGCTTCACCCTCGACTATCAACTCCTGCAGAACCAGGGCCGCACCAGTAGATACCGGTTCAAGACGCATTCGTCCACCGGAATGATGATGACGATGCTGGCGAACCGGATCTCGTACGCCTTCGACTTCCGCGGACCCAGCATGACGATCGACACCGCGTGCTCGAGTTCGCTCGTCGCGGTACACCTGGCGGCACAGAGCATCTGGAACGGCGAATGCGACCTCGCCCTGGCCGGCGGCGTGAACATCATGGTCGGCCCCAATACGGCGATCGCCGAATCGAAGAGCGGATTCCTCAGTCCCGAGGGTCGCAGCAAGGCCTTCGACGCATCCGCGGACGGGTATGCCCGAGGCGAGGGTGGCGCCGTCGTCGTCGTCAAACCTCTCGCCCGAGCACTACGGGACGGCGACGAGATCTACGCCCAGATTCTCGGCACGGCCGTGTCGCAGGACGGCCACACCGACGGCATCACCGTGCCCCGCGAACAAGCGCAAGAAGCAGCGATCAGCACCGCCCTCGGACGAGCGGGCGTCCACCCGACCGCCGTGGGATACGTCGAAGCACACGGCACCGGAACGCCGGTCGGGGATCCCATCGAGATGCGGGCGCTCTCCAGCGCGCTGGCCCTCGACCGGCCCGCCACGACGCCGTTGGTGATCGGGTCGGTCAAGACGAACATCGGTCACCTCGAGGCCGGTGCCGGAGTGGCCGGGCTCATCAAGACGGCACTGGTCCTTAAACACGGCTACATCCCGGCCAATCTGCACTTTCACGAGCCGAGCGGACATCTCTCGCTCGAGGACCTGAACCTCGACGTGCCACGAACCGGCCGTCCCTTTCCCGATTGCGAGCGACGCATCGCGGGCGTGAACTCATTCGGCTTCGGCGGCACCAACGCCCACGTCGTGCTCGCGGAGCCGCCCTCGGCCGTCGCCGCCCCAACACGGGGCCAGACGCAGCAGCCGCCGTTGGCCGTGCTGCCGATCTCCGCGCGCAGCGAGGAGGCTCTGGTGGCGATGGCCCGGCAGTTGGCCGAACACGTGAGCACGCACCCCGAGGCCACCCTCTCGGATCTCGGATACACCCTTGGTCAGCGACGCGCCCACCTGAACTACCGCCGTAGCCTGGTCGCGGACAGCATCACCGACGCCCGAGAGCAACTGCAGGCGCTCGCCGACGGCGGGGAGATCTCCGTGGGGCGGACCTCGACGACGGCACCCAAGCTCGCGTTCGTCTGCACGGGCATGGGCCCCCAGTGGTGGAAGATGTGCCGAGGTCTGCTCGACGTCTTCCCTGCGTTCACCGAGAGCATCGTGGCTAGCGATCGCGAGCTGTCCCGTTACACGGACTGGTCCCTGATCGAGGAACTACGCCGCGACGAGGCCGACTCCCGGATGGGCGATACGAACATCGCGCAACCCGCCAATTTCGCCATTCAGGTCGCACTTGCCAAGCAACTCAAGGCCTTTGGCGTCGAACCCGACGCCGTGATCGGCCACAGCGCCGGTGAGGTGGCCGCTCATCATCTCGCCGGTCTGCTGACCTTCGAGCAGGCGATCGAGGTGATCTATCACCGCAGCCGGCTTCAGCAGCGGACGAGCGGACTGGGCCGGATGCTCGCCGTCGGGCTCGACGCGGAAACGCTGATGCGGACGATCGACGAGAAGACGCTCGACGAGTTCGGACGGCGGGTGTCGGTGGCCGCGATCAACAGCCCATCGGCCGTGACCATCGCGGGCGACGGCGACGTCCTCGATGACATCACCCGCCAGCTGGACGAGGCGGGGATCTTCAATCGATATCTCGCCGGGAAGGTGCCGTACCACACGCACTACATGGAGATGGTGAAGGACGAGCTCTACGGCGCCTTCGAGGGCTTGTCCTCGGCCCCGGCGACAATCCCGCTCTATTCGACGGTGACCGGCGAACGCCTGGACGGATACGCCGCAGGCGCCGCCTACTGGTGGCAGAACACCCGTGCCACGGTGCTCTTCGAGCCCGCGATCCGGCGGATGCTGGACGACGGGTACACCCACTTCGTCGAATTGGGCCCACATCCCGTGCTGGCGGCGTCGATCTTCGAGACCGCCGGAACCGAGAAGGCCACGGTGTTGGCGAGCCAGCGGCGCAATGACGACGATGCCCGCAGCTTCATGAATTGTGTTGGCGCGCTGCACTCCCACGGCCACGACGTCGCCTGGGACGCCTTGGCGCCTCGAGGGACGGCACGACTGGTCAAGTTGCCCACGTATGCTTGGCAGTCCAAGCGATTCTGGAACGAAAGCCCAGAGAGTACCGAAGACCTGCACTACGACCCCGTGCATCCGCTCCTGGGGCAACCGGTCAGCGGCGTGCATCCCACCTGGGAAGCCGAGTTGAGCACCGCCCACATCCCGTTCCTGGCCGATCACCGGGTGCAGGGCAGCGTCGTGGTACCCGGGGCGGTGTTCATCGAGATGGCCCTGGCGGCCGCGAAGGAGACCTACGGAACCGACCTAGGCGTGGACAACCTGGTGCTGCATCGCGCCCTCATCCTCGACGACACCTGCGACCCCATCATCAGGACCACGCTCGACGAGGCCGACGGCACCCTGGAGTTCGCGGCGTTCACCGCGACGGCCGACGGGGACCTCAAGTGGACGATCACGGCGACCGCCGAACTGAACACGCTGTCGACGTCGCCCCGCCACATCGAGGCCCCCTACGGCGAGGACCTGATCCCCCCGACCAGCGGCGCGGACTTCTATGCCCGCACCCAGACCATCGGCTTCGAGTACGGCGACGCCTTCCGGTCCGTCAGCACCATCACCGGAGGCGACGGCTGGACGGTCGCTAGGATCGCCATCCCCGAACCCATCACCGACGACCTCGGCCGGTACCGGTTCCACCCGGCCCTCGTCGACGGTGCCTTTCAGGCACTTTTCGGCCTGCCCGTCCTCGGCCAAGACACGGACGACAGCCCGTACCTGCCGACTCGGATCCGGCACAGCGCCGTCTACGGTTCGCCCACCGAGGACATGACCGTCCACGTTCGCGTCGTC
This sequence comes from Mycolicibacterium hodleri, assembly GCF_006439015.1. Taxonomy (GTDB): domain Bacteria; phylum Actinomycetota; class Actinomycetes; order Mycobacteriales; family Mycobacteriaceae; genus Mycobacterium; species Mycobacterium hodleri_A. The sequence goes on from NZ_RCZG01000017.1 coordinate 86,914, forward strand.
TCGGCCACCAGGGAGGAGATCGAGAGCGACATCACCATCGCCGACCGGCACGGCAAGCCGCTGGCCGTCTTCAGCGGCTTCACGGTGCAGTCACTGCGCTCCTCGTCCGGTATGTCGTCCGAGCGAATTGACAAGGGCCTGTACGAGATTCAGTGGTGCGAACGGACCGACGACGGGCAGGATCCGCCGGGCGCCGACGCATCGGTCGACACGTCCTGGCTGGTCTTCGTCGACGACACCGGAGTGGGGACGACCCTCGCAGAGCACCTGCGCAGCCGCGGCCACCGTGTGCACACGGTGGTCCACGAAACCGTCGACGCGCTCACCGAACTCGACGGCGGCTACCTGCTGAACCCTCGGTGTCCCGAGCAGCTGGACCACCTGATCGAAGGTCACCTCGGCGCGCATGCCGACCTCGCGGGCATCGTCGACTGCTGGCCGCTCGACGTCGCCGCCGATGAGGATCAACCGTTGGGGGTCTTGACGATTCTTCGTCTCGTCAAGGCCTTGGCGACGCACGACACCGTCAAGCCCCGTCTGCACGTGATCACCGCCAACGCGCAACCCGCTCCGGGAACCGAGGTGTGTGCGGTCGACCAGGCCGCCGTCTGGGGGCTCGGCCGGGTGATCGGTCACCACGAGTTCGCCGGACAGTGGGGCGGTCTGATCGACGTCGATGACGCCGACGACGGGGAGGACACCGCCGCGCGCATCTGCGAGCATCTCCTCGGCGACGGGTCCGAGGACCAGATCGCGATCCGCGGCCGCACGACGTTCGTCCCGCGGCTGCGCCCGTGCGCAAGTCTGACGAAGCCGTTCCCCACCAAGCTCACCCCCGACGGGGCTTACGTCGTCACCGGTGGAGCCGGAGCTCTCGGCCGGACCGTCGCCACCTACCTCGCCGAACACGGAGCCCGGCACGTTGTCCTGTTGGGCCGCAGCGAGATTCCGCCGAGACACTGCTGGCCGCAGCTGGCCGAGGACCACCCACAGTTCGGCACCGTCGAGGTGATTCGACGGATCGAACGCCTCGGCGCTCAGGTGAGCACCGCCAGTGTCGACATCACCGACGGCGCGCAGGTGAGGGCCTGGTTGCACGACCACACCCGCGACGGAGGCCGCCCGGTCCGCGGCATAGTCCACGCCGCAGGGTCCGTTCACGACCAACTCCTCGTCAACATGAGCGAAGAGGACTTCAGCAAGGTGATGGCGCCCAAGACCATCGGAACTCGCGTGCTGCACGACGCTTTCGCGGGGCACGACCTGGAGTTCTTCGTCATGTTCGGGTCGGCGGGGTCGACGATCGCATCGCCCGGCCAGGGCAACTACGCCGCCGCGAACGCCTTCCTCGACGCCTTCGCGCACCACCGCCAGGCGCAGGGACTGCCTGCGCTCACCATCGGGTGGGGTCCGTGGTCGGTGGGCATGGTCGAGGAGCTGAAACTGGAGCGGCTCTATGCGCAGCGGGGTATCGAGCTGATCACGCCGGCATCTGGCGCGCGGATCCTGGATCGGCTCATCAACCAGAAGACACCCAACGTCGTTGCCATCAGCGCGGATTGGGGCCGAGCCCGGCAGGCCGGGCACAGCGGGCGGCTGCCACGAATGTTCGCCGACCTCGATGCGGCGGATCCCTCGCCGACGAACGGTGACTCCTCGATGCTCGACGTCATCGCAGCACTTCCGGAATCCGAGCGCATCGTCGTGGTCACGGAGCACGTTCGGCACACCGTGGCCGCCGTCTTCGATTGCGCCGTCGCCGACATCGAAGCCGATGCCATTCTCGACGACATCGGCTTGGACTCGATGATGGCGATGGACTTCAGGGTGAGGATCAACACGATGTTCGCGATCGACCTGCCGGTCCTCGAGATCCTCAAGGGCGTGAGCGTCGACTCACTCGGCGCCCGGATACTCGCCGAGCTCGAGTCGATGCACGGCGACGTGCCCGCCGTAACGGAACAGCCGACCGAATCCGCCCAGACCGACCCCGAAGGCGAGTCCGACGACGACGTCGACCGGCTGATGGAGGAGTTGTCCGAGGCCGACCTCCGAGAACTGCTGGCCGAGCTCGAGGGCCACGGCGCCGAGCAGGAAACGGGAGGACCGCAGTCGTGAGCTCCGCAGGCCGCGCCCGCGTCCTTCCCGCCGCGGCGCCGAAACGGCTGTGAGGCAATCGGATCGACCGGCTGCGGTACACGTCCGCGGTCTGTCGAAGACCTACGGACGGGTGCACGCGGTACGGGATCTGGATCTCGACGTCGGGCATGGCGAGGTATTCGCGATCCTCGGTCCCAACGGGGCTGGCAAGTCGACGACCATCGAAATCCTCGAGGGCAACCGCGCCCGGGATTCTGGACACGTGCGAGTGCTCGGCGAGGACCCCGGCACCGCGGGCCGGAGTTGGCGCGCCAGGGTCGGCATCGTCCTGCAGGAAGCCAGCGACGCCGGGATGCTCACGGTGTCCGAGACCGTGAAGATGTTCACGAATTGCTATGGCAATGCCCGGGTTCCGGGGGAGGTCCTCGATCTCGTCGGGCTGGGGTCGGTGTCCGGCTCGAGGGTGCGGACGCTGTCCGGGGGTCAGCGCCGTCGGCTCGACGTCGCTCTCGGCATCATCGGCAGACCCGAACTCCTGTTCCTCGACGAACCGACGACCGGGTTCGATCCCGAAGCCAGACGGCAGTTCTGGGATCTCATCAGGCTCTTGGCCGCAGACGGCACCACCATCCTGCTGACCACCCACTACCTGGAGGAGGCCGCCGCGTTGGCGGACCGGGTCGCCGTCGTGGCGGGCGGCAGAGTGGTGGCAGTGGACTCGCCGACACGGCTGACCGGACACGTGAGCTCGGCTGCGACGGTCCGTTGGGTCCAGGGGGGCGAGGTTCACGTGGAGACGACGGAGCATCCGACCGACCTCGTCAGGCGGCACAGCGAGGACGGGGCGGAACTGGCCGAGCTGACCATCACGCGACCGACGCTCGAAGACGCGTATCTGCACCTGATCGGTCTGGCGTGATGGCGGTCCAGAGCGCGAACGACGCCTCGCCGCCTCGGCACCGCGCGACCGAGTCGGACGAGCTGCCGTCCGTGCTGCGGATCGGCTTCTCCCGAGTGGTCCCCGAATTGAAGATGTTCTACCGGCGGCCGGAGCAGGTGGCCCTCACCTTTTCGATGCCGGCGGTGATCTGTCTGCTGCTGGGGTCGATCTTCACGACGAAGCTGCCCAACAGCGACACCAGCACCGGTTCCGTCATCGCGGCGAGCATGCTCGCCTACGGAATCCTGTCGACGTCGTTCATCAACCTGGGCATCAGCATCGCCGCCGATCGCGACACCGGGGGCTTGCGGCGACTCCGCGGAACGCCGACGACCGCGGCCTCCTACTTCGTGGGAAAGATCATGCTGGTGGCGATCGTCAGCTTCGCCGAGGCGGTCATCCTGCTCGCGGTCGGGGTGTTCGTGTTCAAGCTCCGGCTGCCGTCGGACGTCTTCGGCTGGTTCACGTTGACGTGGATCTTCGTCCTCGGCGTCGTCAGTTGCTCCCTGCTGGGCATCTTCATCAGCAACTTCGCCAGCAACGCGGTATCGGCGGCGGTCATCACCAACGGTCCCTCGGTGGCACTGCAGTTCATCTCGGGTACCTACGTGCCGCTCGTGGTCCTACCCATCTGGATGCTGACCATCGGCTCCATCTTTCCCGTCAAGTGGTTGGCGCAAGGATTCCGGTCGGTGCTGCTGCCGCCGGACATGGTGGCCTTCGAGCCGGCAGGCACCTGGGAGCACTGGCGAATCTTCCTGGTCCTATTGGCGTGGAGCGTCGGTGGTCTCGTCGGCTGCCTCGCCGTCTTCCGGTGGTCGGAGAAGAACTAGTCCCGCCGACGTCAGACGGCCGGCGCAGCTATCGGCGGTCTGCCGTGGCACGCCCTGAAGAGGCTGCCGCTGCCGCAGAAGCACGGGTCACTACGAGGAATGGGCAGCATGTAGACGTGGTCTTCGCGGACGCGTGCGATGGCCTCTTGAATCCGCGGGCTCGGAGCAGCCATGTGCCGGTGCGTCAGCCAGGCGATCGCGACCGCGAGGGCGCCGAGCAGCATGACGACCTTGACCGCCTCACCGCGGGAGTCGCGGACGCGAAACCAGGCAGCCACGTCGGCATCGTGGCGTTCGAGGGCCGTTGCGATCTGCTCGGTGGACGGCAGGCCCGAGCGGAGTTGCTCGAAGAGAACGTCCTGCATCCGGCTCAGTTCGTCGAGCGTCATGCGACCGAAGGCCGACTCGACGTCTGCGTCAGATGCATTCCGCGACACCGACGCGAGCTTCGTAGGTGACGTCCGATGATGAGTAGTGATCATGCATCCCCCCGGAATACCTGAGAAACCAACGCCGCCCCCGACGCTCCCACATTGTCACCATATCTCCGCGTGCTGCGGGGCGAATCGGGGAAAACCCTTGACGGACTGGCACCTCACTGACAGTGCACGGGATTATTGTGTCCGGATGGCAGCGGTGAAGTGGCTCGACGTTCCAGAGGAACACGACTACGATGCCGCGGCGGACTATCTGAGTCTGATCAGCGAACTCGACGTCATCACGCCGACGGTCCAGGCCCTCAAGACCGCAGATACGTCCCTACGCAAGGCCAAGGACGTCCTGCGGGCTGCCGGCCTGGCGCTGCTGTCCGAGACGAACCCTCGCGTGAAGACGGATCTCGCGAAGATCGCTGCCGGGAAGAAACTCTCGCCGATCCTGCTGGTGCGCGGCAGGGCCCTCGACGGCGTCGCCCTGCAGATCGCCGACGGATACCACCGCGTCTGCGCAAGTTATCTCACCGACGAGAACACCCCCATCCCTTGTCGTTTGGTGTCGTGGCAGACAACGGCCTGAGATGACGACACTCGGGTTCGGCACGCTGGCGCTGCTGGTCGTCGCGGGTCTGGTCGGCCCGTTACTGGCCTCAGTGCCGCGGCTGCGACCACCCGCGGTGGTCGGCGAGCTGCTGGTGGGAATCATCCTGGGCAAGACGGGCTTCGGCCTCATCGACCACTCTGAACCCACCTTCGAACTGCTGGCCAACATCGGCTTCGCCCTGGTGATGTTCGTCGTCGGGACGCACGTTCCGGTCAGGGATCGGGCGATGCGTTCGGCGGCGCCTGCGGCGCTGGTGCGGGTAGTGCTGGTCGGTGCGGTCGCCGCGGTTCTCGGTGTCGGGTTGGCGGCGGTCTTCGACACGGGGCACGCCGCGCTGTACGGCGTGTTGATGGCCTCGTCCTCGGCGGCGCTCGCCCTTCCCATCATCGACGGCCTGCGCCTGACGGGGCCTCCGGTGCTGTCGGTCACGGCACAGATCGCGGTGGCCGACACGGCCTGCATCGTGTTGCTGCCCCTGGTCATCGATCCGTCGCGGGCACCGCGGGCGGCCCTCGGTGCGGCGGCGATCGCGGTGGCGGCCGTCATCATGTTCGCCGCGCTGCGCTGGGCCAATGACAACGGCCTTCGCAAGCGGCTGCACGAGTACTCGGAGAAACAGAAGTTCGCCCTCGAGCTGCGGCTCAGCCTGGCGATGCTTTTCGGCCTCGCGGCGCTGGCGGTCGGCACCCACGTCTCGATCATGTTGGCGGGCTTCGCGTTGGGTCTGGTGGTCGCCTCGATCGGCGAGCCCAGGCGACTGGCCCGCCAGCTGCTCGGCATCACCGAGGGATTCTTTGCGCCGCTGTTCTTCGTCTGGCTGGGAGCCTCACTTCAGGTGCGCGACCTGGCCGGCCACCCGCAGTACATCGTGCTCGGAGTTGCGCTCGGCGCGGGGGCGGTCCTGGCGCACGCGGTGGGCAGACTGCTGAAACAGCCTCTGACGCTTGCCGTTCTGTCCGCGGCGCAACTCGGCGTGCCCGTCGCGGCTGCCACCCTCGGTACCGAGGAACAGCTGCTGCTCCCCGGCGAACCGGCGGCGCTCATGTTGGGGGCGATCGTCACCATCGCGGCAACGTCGGCGGCCGGGGTGCTAGCAGCGCGCGGTCAGCGTACGGCGAAGCCCGCTGACGCAAAGCCCGCTGACGCAAAGCCCGCTGACGCGGCCGATGACGCAAAACCCGCTGACGCGGCCGATACCCCTCCGGCCGCGCCGGTCACTTGACGCGCGTTAACGACGGTGTCTAGGACGCCGCCCAGAATTGTCATAGCCCTCTGCGAGGATGGTGTCATGTCTTCGACGGCAACCTCTTTGGCTCCCAAGGAGCATGTCGACGTGTTGTTCGAGCAGTTGGCGGAGTTGACCGGTCAGCGCAACGCGATCGACGGGCGCATCGTGGACATCGTCGCCCAGATGGAGCACGACGATCTGGCCGGCATGACCGGTGCCCGCTCGATCGCCGCGCTGGTGGCCTGGAAGACCGGCACCTCACCGCACAACGCCCAGACCATCGCCACCATCGCGCACCGCATCGCAGAGTTCCCCCGCTGCACCGAGCTGCTGCGAGAGGGTCACCTGTCCCTGGATCAGGTCGGCGTCATCGCCGAGCGGGCCGCCGCCGGCTCCGACGAGC
>NZ_RCZG01000018.1 GCF_006439015.1 Mycolicibacterium hodleri
CGGCGAGCAGCGGCGCCAACGGCTCCCCACTGAACGACTGGCGGGGACCGAGCTCCTTCGCTTCGGCGAGGCGGCGGGCGGCGTCCTTACCCGAGATCCGTAGCCGCTCGGTCAGCACCGCCTTCAACGACTTGGCACCCAACTGCACCGCGGAGGCCTCCCGTTGCAGGCGGGCGATGATCCGATGCTCCAGGGCCGGCAGCCGCCACGCCACCGCCTCCAACGCACCCAGCAGCTCCAACAGTTCGGAGTGGGTGAACGCCCCGCAGTCCAGCTCGGCCAACTCCGCCGCGGCCGCGACATAGGCGGCGACCGCGGCGGTGACCCGATCCGAACTCATACCCGAACACTAGTTCGACCCACCGACAAGATACCCCGCCGATGTGACTACTGAAACCCAAGTGACACAGGGGTTTTAGCTGACGCGTACGTGCGTGCAACCTGGCAGGCGTGTCGCGTACCAACACGCACGCTCGCAGAGGATTGTCTCAGCGCTCGGCTGCGTAGAGGTGCACCAACCCCGACGCCACGGCGAACCGCGGTCCGTGCAGCCCATCGATGTTCGCCCGGCCCACCACCACCGACATCGCGCGCAAGGCTTCCGAGACGGTGCGCAGCAGCTCGTCGTCGAGCGCCCCGCCGCCGGCCAGCACCAACGCGGGTGGCGTGGCCTCGAAAGCCCGCAGGCACCGAACGATGTTCGCCGCCACCGTCTCCTGCTTGATCGCAAGTCGCAGGCTGCGCCATTCCTCGGCGGCCAGCTTGTTCGAGAACGGCACCAGACCGGCACTTCCGCGCGTACACAACCGACCGATCGCGTCGGCGGGAGCAGGGCTGTCGAGGAACAGTCGGCGGCCGTCCTCCTCGTGCGCGACGTGCGGACCCTCCACGCGTAACGCAGGTGTTCGCTTCACGCGCTCGGCCAGCGCTCGGGGGATACCGAGCACCCTGGCCACCGCGGTGGTAATCGCCTCTCCCGCACCGGCAGCCGTCACGGCGCGGTCCGCACCGATCAGGTCGATGGTGCCGCCGCCGATGTCGCAGACGATGGTGCCGGGTGGCAATCCAGGTGTCGTGTGGGCGCCGACGGCTGCGGCGTCGGGCTCGGTCGCAAGAGTTTGGGTCGCACGACCGGTCAACTCCTGCAGGATCGTTGCCGCGTCGGCGACGAGATCTGCGGCCAGCAGTGCGACGACGGTGCCGCGAGCGTCGGCGACGCCACGACGCAGCCATGCCCCGTTGTCGATCGACGATAGGTCGGTGAAGAACGCGTCGTCGACGGCAATGCCGTCCTGCGCGGTCGCGATCGACTTCAGGCGTACTTCGACGACGTTGCCCGGCGGTGCGAGCCGCAGGACGCTGTGCGCCTGCGCAGGCGAATACCGCGCGAGGCGACCGTCGACGATGCAGTCGACGTAATCGTCGTCGGCGGAGGGAGGTTCGGATGGCCCGGTCCGGCGAGTCACCGCGATGGCCGGAGAGTCCGCGAGTTCCCGGGTGAACTCCGCGACGTCCCGGATGTGGTCGTGCCCGAGTTCGAGTGCGACGCACAGCGCGATCGGATCGGCCATCGCACGGTAGGCGCGGCCCTCGGCGACGACCTCCACCGCGATCAACGCATCCGGCTCCACGCCGTCCAGGGTGACCTCGTCGACGACGGGAACGTCGATCGAGATCCGGTTGCGGATCAGGACGGCATCGTCTTGCGCGGCGATCACCCCGACGACGTCCCAGCCGCGTTCCACTGCCGCAGAGATCTCCCGAGCCGCTACCTCGAAGTCCGTCGATGAATCAACGGAAACAATTGCAGCGCCAGTGATTACCTCGCCGAAAAGGCTGCTCAGTGGACGGTGCCTACCAACCCCGAAGCCGGTACCCGCAGGGGTGCTGGCGTCGACCGCGCGCAAGCTCCGCACTGGCGACGAGGGTGACGACGGCGGAGGTAGCGGCGCAGTCGCGGTGTCCACCGGTCGCAGCGCGGCGAGGAGCAGTTCGTCGGCGGCCACGCCTGCCTCGACTTCGAGCTTGCGCAACAACGCCGCAGCGCCGTCAAGCGATTCCCTGGAGCCCTTGCGGCCCCGCGTCGGTCCCTGGCCGTGCGCGACCTGTTCGACCGCGTTCCCCGTGACACGGGCAAGCACGATCTCGGTGGTGTGGTTGCCGACGTCCACCCCGGCTACCACGACCGTCACCGCAACAGACCCCGCCTGGCGTAGACATCGGCTGCCTGGCGCACCAGTTCTGCGCAGCGGGCGGCCCCCCGCGCCTCGAGCGAAACACGCAACGCCTCCAACTCCTGAGCCGTGGAGCGGTGCGGACGCAACGCTTCGTACAGCTGCATGACGTCCTCGTCGTCGATGAGCGCGAGTTCCGCTGCCCGTAGGAAGTTCTCGGCCAGCTGCGGGTTGCCACCCTCTTCGGCGACGACAGCCTGATGAGCAAGGGTCGCCGGTTTCATCCGGAGATCGGACAGGCCCAAATTGCCGTCGAGTGCGGCTTCGACCGTGAACTCGGCGTCGGTCATCGCCTCACCCCGACCGTCACCGGTGCCTGGCCCGGTTCGCAGGCCTCGCGCTCCAGCGCCACCAGCGCGACGGCCCGCGCGTGATAACGGGCCGAGATGGATTCGTCGGTGCCGCCGGTGAAGATGGGTACCGGAGCCATTCCCTTGGCGTGCCTTGCCGCGTTCTTGCCGAGCTCGCGATACATCTGCGCGGTCAACAACGGCGCAACGCTGAACAGCTCCAGGTTCGCCAGCGGCGCCAGATCGCGGCGGTGGATCAGAGCGGTTCCTTTGCCCTGCAAGCCAATTCCTATTCCCGAGCCGGACAGTCGAGCGGCGGTCAGCCCGATCAGGCCGACGTCGATCGTCGAGCGGACTCGAACCAGACGCGGCACGCAACCCTCCTCCTCGAGGCCGGCCGAAATCTGCCGCAGCACTTCGCCGATCGTCAGCCCGCACAGTGACAGCCAGACCGTTCGGCCCAGCGCGGGTGAGAGTCCGATGCAGACTTCGCGGGGATCGCCTCCCTGCCGGGCAGTCTCCACGTCGACGAGCCGGACGTGGTCCCGGTGCTCGGCTTGATCGGCGGTCAATTCGGCCGCCGTCCGCGCCTGCCGGATGGCGTCGATCTCGGCGCGGCGATCCTCGGTCAGCGCGTAACCGCTGCCCGGTCCGGCATAGTCGTTCGGGTCGGTGATCTTCGACAGCACGCGCATGTCGGCATCGAAGATGGCCGACGTCTGAAGTTGGTCGCCGCGCAGGCGTTCCCGGGTGAGGTGCATGATGGCGTCGGCTTCCTCGTCGTAGCCGGTGCGCTTGAGCGAGGCGATGACGTCGAACACGGTCAACTGTCTGGCCTCGATCGCCGAGGCCGCTTCGGCGACGGCCTTCGGGTCGCCGGGCGACAGGTCGCGAGATCCGTTGGCCACCACCACGGCGTCGACCCGCTCGTCGTCGAAGTCCGCCAGTCCCAGATCGCGGTACACCGCTTGCACGGCCATGGCGGCGCGACGACGGACCCGCGCCAGCTCCTCTATGGGCACGGTGCGCAAGCCGCCGTCGACTCCCCAGTCCCGTTGCAGAACCAGGAAGTCGTCCATGTCGTCGGAGTTGAAGTTCGACAGCGCAAAGGCGTTGTCGTAGCGCGGGATCGATCCGAAACCGGAGAAGATGAAGTCCGCGCCCGCCAGCAGCACGGGCAGGGTGTGCGCGCTGCGGCGAATGTCGGACTCGGAGATGAGATTGTCGTTGCCCGCGCAAGACTCGAGATCACGCAACATGACCATCAGATTCTCGGCGAGCAGTTCCTTCATGCCGTCGGGCACCGAGGCGACCACGCCGACGCCGTCGATCCCCCCGTTCTGCACGCCCTGCGAGCCCAACGCCCGCGCCAACGACACGCACCGTGACTCCAGGTACAGGATGGAGCACTTCTCGGCGGCGCCCATCAGCACCTCGGCCCCACCGCCGCTGGTCACCCGCATCTTGAGACCGCGGGATGCGTAGGCGGAGGTCAGGATCGCCTTGGAGAAGGGAGTGTCATCGCCGTCGACGAACACCTGCTCGGTGCCGTAGATGGAGATCGTCTCGGCGTAACTGGTCAGACCGCGCAGACCCAGCCGGAGTTCCAGCGCCTCCTCGATGGAGCACTGCGCCATGGCTCCCGGAGTGCCGACCTGGCTACCTATCAACAGCGCGACGGCGTTGGACGGCGCATCGCCGAGCACCGGCACCGTCGTCTCGACCTCACGGAATCCGTAGGCGACGGCACTGGCCGCATCGGCGGCGATCAACAGTGGGTCGTCGAGTTGGTTGGTCACGTGCGCCTGGTTGCTCGGCGTGCGCCTCGCGCGCATGCGGGTCATCGCCATCTGCATCTCGACCGGGGAGAGCAAAGCGACGACGCGCGCCAGTTTGGCGGGCGTGATGCCTCCGACGAGACGCACCACCTCCGCGCGGGGCACGTTGAAGTCGACGATCATTCGAGCCAGGGCCCGGTCATCGAGCGCCATGGCTTCCTCGGCGACCTCGAGATCCAGGCCATACCGGGCGATGAACTCGTCGATGACGTCGAAGTCATCGGCGGCCTTGCCATCGAGTTCTACGACGACGCCGTCACTCACCTCGAGCGACGGCTCCGGATCGAACGGGCTACGCATGGCGACCAGTCCGAGCTCCGGGTTGGTGACGCTGAACCCGTCGAGGTTCACCGGCTTGGCGTCGAGGATCCGCATCCGACCCTGGTCGAGGTCTGCGTCGCGGGCCTGAACGTCATCCACGGGGCTGATCCTCCTCTGGTGGAACCGACGACCCGGTGTCGTCCGGATCATCGGCCCTCATCCTCTCACCACGGCGGGTCACGGAGCTTGAAGTACAACGCCATCGCCGTGCAACCGTTTTGGTCGTCCATTTGACAGAAATGGTTGCGTTTTTTAGGGTGACCGTGCGGCCTCAACGAATCCAGGGCAGGGAGCCTCGTGTACGACTACGGAACCTTCTCGTTCGAGTCCAAGGCTCAGGTGCTCGAGCAAGCCAAGAAGTACTGGAACCCGAACAAGACGCAGTTCTGGACCGACGCCGGCGTCGACCTGGTCATCGACCGTAGAGACGGCTATTTTCTCTGGGACATGGACGGTCGGCGACTGATCGACATGCACCTCAACGGCGGCACGTACAACCTCGGCCATCGTAACCCCGAGATCATGGCCGCCCTGATCGACGGCATGCAGTACTTCGACGTCGGCAATCACCACTTCCCGTCGGTCGCCCGCACCGCGCTGGCTCAACGATTGGTCGACTCGGCACCCGCCTCGATCACCAAGGTGGCCTTCGGATCCGGCGGCGGCGAGGCGATCGACATTGCGCTCAAAAGCGCCAGGCACGCCACCCAGCGTCGCAAGATCGTCTCGATCATCAAGGCATACCACGGCCACACCGGGCTGGCCGTCGCCACCGGAGACGACCGCTTCTCCAAATTGTTCCTGTCCGATCGGCCCGACGAATTCGTGCAGGTGCCCTTCAGCGACGTCGATGCGATGGAGCAGGCGCTCGCGGGTGGCGACGTCGCGGCCGTCATCATGGAGACGATTCCCGCCACGTACGGATTCCCGCTTCCCCCAACGGGTTACCTCGAGGCCGTCAAGGAGCTCACCGAACGACACGACACGCTCTACATCGCCGACGAAGTCCAGACGGGCCTGATGCGCACCGGTGAGATGTGGGGCATCACGAAGCACGGCATCGAGCCCGACATCATGGTGGCCGGCAAGGGCCTGTCGGGCGGCATGTATCCGATCACCGCGGCCATGCTCGGCGAGCGGGCCGCGCAGTGGCTCGACGAGGACGGCTTCGCGCACATCTCGACCTTCGGCGGGGCCGAGCTCGGCTGTGTCGCCGCCATCAAGACACTGGAGATCACGGGCCGCCCCGAGGTCCGTTCGTCGGTCCACCACATCGCGGCCGTGTTCGCCGACGGTCTGGCCCGTATCCAGGCCGACCACCAGGACTGGTTCGTCGGCATCCGACAGAATGGCGTCGTGATCGGGCTTGAGTTCAACCACCCGGAGGGGGCGAAGTTCGTGATGCGCGAGCTCTACGAGAACGGCGTCTGGGCTATCTTCTCGACGCTGGATCCCCGTGTGCTGCAGTTCAAGCCGGGCCTGCTGTTGAGTCGCGAGCTGTGCGACGACGTGCTGGACCGGTTGAGTTCTGCGATCGGCAAGGCCGGCGCCACGGCGATGGCGAGCTGACCCGGTGGGCGATGAGCGCTTGCGCGAAGAGCGGACTGGCAGCGGTTCCGACGGGGGCTTCGTCGCCGACGACGTCGACGTCGCCGAACGCGCTCTCGCCGAGTACGACCTGCCCCCCAACTCGAGCCTGCGTCTGCTGAACCTCTCGGAGAACGCGACCTACGCCGTCACGGACGCCGACACCGGTGCGCAGTCGATTCTGCGGGTGCACCGCAAGGGCTACCACCTCCCCCACGAGATCGAGTCCGAACTCGACTGGCTCGACGCCCTGCAACGCGATGGCGACGTCACGGTGCCGACGGTGCTCCCCGCGCACGACGGTCGCCGCATGGTGACCGTCGATCAGGACGGGACCGCCCGCCACGTCGTGCACTTCGAGATGATCGCGGGCGCCGAACCCGACGAGGAGACGCTGACCGTCGCGGACTTCCACACGTTGGGACAGATCACCGCCGCACTGCACGACCACTCGACATCGTGGTCCCGCCCGGCCGGCTTCGGGCGCTTCTCCTGGGACTGGAGCCACAGCCTTGGTGACCAACCCCGTTGGGGCCGTTGGCAGGACGCGACCGGCGTCGGTGAGCCCGAGACCACCACGCTGGACCGGGCAGTCGCACTGCTGCAGCGACGGCTCCTCGAGTACGGGACGGGGCCCGAGGTCTTCGGTCTCGTCCACGCCGATCTGCGACTGGCCAATCTCCTCATCGACGGGGACGCCATCACGGTGATCGACTTCGACGACTGCGGCTTCGGTTGGCACATCTATGATTTCGGTACCGCGGTGTCCTTCTTCGAAGACGATCCAGCCGTGCCCGAGTGGCAGGACGCCTGGGCGACGGGCTACCGGACCCGTCGGACGTTGCCCGCGACCGACGAGGCGATGCTGCCGTCGTTCGTCCTGCTGCGCAGGATGCTGCTACTGGCGTGGATGGGTTCGCACAGCCATTCCAAGGAGTCCCAGGCGATGTCGATCACGTACGCCAGGGGCAGCTGCGAACTCGCGGAACGCTATCTGAGCTTCGACGGCCGCAGGCTGGCCTGATTCCCTTCCACTGAAAGGCATCACGACATGTTCAACTCATTGCAGGGCCGCTCCGCCGTCGTCACCGGCGGAAGCAAGGGGATCGGCAAGGGCATCGCCGCGACGTTCGCCGCCGCGGGCGTCGACGTCGTCATCACCGGCCGCAATCAGGCCGACGTCGACGCTGCCGTCGCCGAGCTGTCAGGCAAGTCCGGCACCGTGACCGGAGTGGCTGCCGACGTGACGAGCCCCGAGGACTGCCGGCGGGTGGTCGCCACGGCGGTGGAACGGCATGGGGCGCTGGACATCGTGTGCGCCAATGCGGGCATCTTCCCGTCGGGCCGCATCGAGGACCTCACCCCTGAGGACATCGAGGAGGTGATCGGCGTCAACTTCAAGGGCACCGTCTACATCGTGCAGGCCGCGCTGTCCGCGTTGACTGACAGCGGCCACGGACGCATCGTCGTCACGTCCTCGATCACCGGCCCCTTCACCGGGTATCCCGGTTGGTCGCACTATGGCGCCAGCAAGGCCGCCCAGCTCGGTTTCATCCGCACTGCGGCAATGGAGTTGGCACCCAAGAACATCACGATCAACGCAGTGCTGCCCGGCAACATCATCACCGAGGGTCTCGTCGACATGGGCCAGGAGTACATGGACCAGATGACGGCAGCGGTCCCCGCAGGACGGCTCGGCACCGTCGCCGACATCGGCAACGCCGCACTCTTCTTCGCGACCGACGAAGCCGGATACATCACGGGCCAGTCACTCGTCGTGGACGGTGGCCAGATTCTGCCCGAGTCGCAGGCGGCCATCGCCGAGCAGTAGTTCAGAGCCCCCGTAATTGGACTGACCAAATCGCGAGAGGAGTGATGTTGCCGAAGCCGTCCGAAGAGCTGCGGCGTCGCATCGTCGCCGACATCAACGCGGGCGTTCCCGGCGCCAAACTCGGAAGCGAACGCGATCTCGCGGAGCACTACTCCACCAGCCGGGCCAGTCTGCGCCAGATACTGGCGGCGTTGGAGGAGGCAGGCCTCGTCCACCGGGTAATCGGCCGCGCGGGTGGCATCTTCATCAGCCACGCGCAGGTGCAGCGCAGCCTGTCCGACGTCGTCGGGGTACCGGCATTCCTCGCCAACCAGGGCTATGTCGCGGGAACACGGGTGCTGTCGACGAAGATCACCGCGCCCGACGTCCTCACCCAGAAGGCGTTGGACCTCGGCGCCGGTGACTTCGTCGTCGAAATCCAGCGCGTCCGCCTCGCTGACGGATCGCCGATCTCGTTGGAAATCGCGCAGTTTCCCGCCGAAGCGTTCCCCGGGCTCCTCGAAAAGCAGCTCGGCGGATCGATCTACGAAATCCTCGAGGAGGACTACGGTCTCGTCCCGTCCAGGGCGGACGAGCGGATCGAGGCCGTCAACGCCACACCGGACGAGGCGTCCGCACTGTCCGTCAAGCCCCAGGCGGCGCTGCTGCTGATCACCCGGATCACCTACGACCAGCACGATGCGCCGTGCGAGTTCTCCCGCGACCTGTTCCGGGGGGATCGCACGCGCCTGGCGGTCACCGCGCAGGGCCGCGGCATCGCCGTGCACTCACCCGCGGCCGCCGCCACGGTGGCGCTGCAGAGCTGACGACGGCTCCGGTGTCGAGAACGCTAGATTGCGGTCATGAGCCCCACTGGCCGGTTCGCGCCAAGTCCCTCGGCGGACCTGCACGTCGGCAACGTGCGCACGGCCGTGCTGGCGTGGCTCTTCGCGAGGTCAACTGACCGCCGCTTCCTGATCCGCGTCGAGGATCTCGACGACCGTACCTCCGGCGACGTCGCGGAACGTCAACTCCGCGACCTCGCCGCGGTCGGACTCGACTGGGACGAACCACCCGAGTATCAGATGGCGCACGAGTCGCGTTACGACGCCGTGATCGACGACCTCGTCAGTCGCGGTGTGACCTACGAATGTCATTGCAGCAGAGGGGACATTCAGCAGGCACCGCGCGCACCTCACGCCCCCGAGGGCGCCTACCCCGGTACCTGTCGCAACCTCACCGACGCCGAGCACGCCGCCCGCCGCGCCTCGGGCCGAGCACCCGCGGTTCGGCTCCGCTCGGAGGTCGGTGAGTTCACCGTCACGGACGTGCTGCACGGCAGCTACACCGGGGTGGTCGACGACCTGGTGCTGCGCCGCGGCGACGGCGTGCCCGCCTACAACCTGGCGGTGGTGGTCGACGACGCCGCTCAGGGTGTCGATCAAGTGGTCCGCGGTCACGACCTGCTGGCATCATCACCGCGGCAGGCCTACCTGGGCTCGCTGCTTGGATATCCGACGCCGGTCTACGCCCACGTGCCGCTGGTGGTGAACACCGAAGGCAAGAGACTGGCCAAACGCGACGGTGCGGTCACGGTCGGCGACGTGGGCGCTGCGCGGGCGATGACGCAGATCGCCGAGTCACTTGGCTTCGAGAGTGCGGCCCTCACGGGAATGCTGGCCGAGTTCGATCCGGTGCGACTGCCGCGGGAGCCCTGGACATATCGGCCCGAGTGAGCAGAACCCTTCTCTCGCGTGCAGGTGATTGCTAGGTTCCGCCGGTGACCTTCAACCTACGTCGGGCCCTGCTCGCGGTGATCTTGCTGGCGGCGGTGCTCGGCGCGGCGGCCTGCGGGGCGCCGGACTCGAACAGGGCGGACCGTATACAGTCCGCAGGCGTTCTGCGGGTCGGCACGGAGGGTGTGTACGCACCGTTCAGCTACCACGATCAGAGCGGCCAACTGGTCGGCTACGACGTCGACGTCGCCAAGGCCGTCGGCGACAAGCTCGGCGTGCAGGTCGAGTTCGTCGAGACGCCATGGGATTCGATGTTCGCGGCGCTCGAGGCGAACCGATTCGACATCGTCGCCAACCAGGTCACCATCAACGACGAGCGCAAGGCGAAGTACGACCTGTCCGACCCCTACGCGATCGGTCAGGGCGTCATCGTCACCAGGGCCGACGACCCATCGATCACATCGCTCGCCGACCTGAAGGGCAAAGTCGCCGCAGAGAACCCCACCAGCAACTGGGCCGAACTGGCCCGTGCCAACGGTGCCCGCGTCGAGTCCGTCGACGGTTTCGCCCAGGCCATCAAGCTGCTGAACCAGGGCCGTGTCGACGTCGTCGTCAACGACAGCATCGCGGTCTACCAGTACCTCGCCGAGACCGGGGACAACACGGTCAAGATCGCGGCGGAGACCCAGGAGAAGAGCGAGCAGGGCTTCGCCGCCCGCAAGGACAGCGGGCTCCTGCCCGAGCTGAACCAAGCACTCAAGGATCTGAGCAACGACGGCACCTTGGCGACGATCTCCAACAAGTACTTGAAGGCCAACGTCTCCGGAGCGCCTGCCCAGGCGGGCCAGGAGCAGGTGCAGCCGCGCTCGGCCTGGAAGCTCATCGCCGACAACTTGTGGCCACTGGCCAAGGCGGCGATCACGGTGACCATCCCGCTGACGATCATCAGCTTCATCGTCGGCCTGGTCATCGCGCTCGGGGTGGCTCTGGCTCGCCTGTCGAAGAACAGGGCGCTCTCGAGCGTGGCGCGCTTCTTCATCTCTCTCATTCGGGGCACCCCACTACTGGTGCAGCTGTTCATCGTGTTCTTCGCGCTACCCGAGTTCGGCATCAGGATCGATCCGTTCCCCGCCGCGATCATCGCGTTCAGCCTCAACGTGGGCGGCTATGCCGCCGAGATCATCCGGTCGTCGATTCAGAGCATTCCGAAGGGTCAGTGGGAGGCGGCAGAGACGATCGGCTTCAACTACGTTGGCGCCCTGCGCCGCATCATCCTGCCGCAGGCCACGCGGGTGGCCGTGCCGCCGCTGTCGAACACACTGATCTCCTTGGTCAAGGACACTTCCCTCGCGTCTACCATTTTGGTGACCGAACTGTTCCGCACCGCACAGAACGTGGCCGCGCCGACCTTCGAGTTCTTCGCCCTCTACGGCACGGCGGCCGTTTACTACTGGGTGATCTGCCTGCTTCTCTCGTTCGGCCAGAGCCGCCTTGAAAACCGACTGGAAAGGTACGTGGCTCGATGACCGACAATGCAGGTAGCGAGATCGAGTATCGGGTCACCGCCAAGGGCGTCAAGAAGGCGTTCGGCGACAACGAGGTGCTCAAGGGCGTCTCGTTCACCGTCCAGCGCGGCACGGCGACCGCCATCATCGGGCCGTCGGGATCTGGCAAGACGACACTGCTGCGTACGCTGAACGCGCTCGACCGGGCTGATGCCGGCGTGATCCGGGTCGACGACGTAGAGATCGACTTCTCCACGCCGACACCGAAACCCGATGTGCGTCGGTTCCAGTCGCGCAGCGGCTTCGTGTTCCAGGGGCACAACCTGTTCCCGCACAAGACGGTGCTGCAGAACGTCATCGAGGGCCCGGTGATCGTGCAGAAGCGGCCAAAGGACGAGGCCGTTGCCGAGGCCGTCGAGTTGCTCGACCAGGTCGGGCTGGCCGAGAAGAGGGATCAGTACCCGTATCAACTCTCCGGCGGCCAGCAGCAGCGCGTCGGCATCGCCAGGGCGTTGGCGTTGAAGCCGAAGCTGGTGCTCTTCGACGAGCCGACCTCCGCGCTGGATCCGGAGTTGGTCGGCGAGGTGCTCGGGGTGATCAAGGAGCTGGCCGTGCAAGGGTGGACGCTCGTCATCGTCACGCACGAAATCCAGTTCGCCAAGCAGGTTTCCAGCCAGGTGCTGTTCACAGATCAGGGCATCATCCTGGAGCAGGGCACACCGGACGAGGTCATCGGCAACCCGAAGGAAGATCGCACCAGGCAGTTCCTCGACCGGATCCTCAATCCGCTCTAGCCCTCTCGCCCCTTTGCCGCGAGCGCGCGGGTCTGCGGGTCGCTAGGGGCGTGTGAGCAGCAAGTCGACTGCCCGGGCGGCACTTTGAGCGGCGCTCTCCATGGTTGCCGACCAGTCCGTGGCGGTCCAGTCTCCCGCCAGCACCAGCGACGGCACGGACGTTCGTTGCGGCGGGCGAAGGGAATCCATGCCGACGACCTGGGCGAAGGTGGCCTTGGGCATCTTGACCACCTGCGCCTCCACGACTTCGGCGTCGGCGGCAGCCGGGTAGTAGCGCCGCAGCAGCGCCATCTGTTCAGACACGATGTCGTCACCTGTCCGGCCGATCTGCTCATAGGCGCCGCTGGTGGTCAGACAGTAGAGCCATCCGTGGTCGGTACTCCTGCCGTGCATGATCTGCCGGTCGAACACCTCGTCGATGATGCCGGTCCCACCGATCAGCCCCTCGAACGCCGATGCGGTACCGAGGGGACGGTCCAGGTAGAGATTGGTGCTGACGATTGGCGTGTAGCCCAATTCATCTGCAGCGGAATAAATTTCGTCATGTTCCGGTAGCTCGTCGAGCAGCCCGACGATGTTCGAGTTCGGCACCGCGCACACGACGTCGTCGGCCGGTACCACCGTTCCGTCGGCCAGCAGCACACCGGTGACCGCGCCCTCGGAGATCTGCACACGCCGGGCCACCGCCCGGTATCGCACCGTGACCCCGCGCTCGGTGAACACTCTGAGGGCGCCCGAGACGAAGAGGGTATCGAGGTCGACCGTGGGATATCCGATGTTCACCGGCGTTCGATGTTTCACAGCCATCCGGAAACCGGTGGCCATCACGGTGGCGAACACCTTCGCCGACCCTCGCGCTACCGGTTCGGCCGCAATGCCAAGGGCGAGCCAGTCCCACAACGCTTCTCGCGCGGGTGCGGGCATACCGACGCGCTGCAACCACTGTTCGGTGGTGAGATCGGCCAAGTCGGGAGGCGGGTGCAGGGCCTGCCACCCCAGCCGCACCGTCGCGCGAGCCGCCCGAAGCCGATCGGCGATGCCGGCGTCAGGGTGGAC
Source organism: Mycolicibacterium hodleri (assembly GCF_006439015.1). Classification (GTDB taxonomy): domain Bacteria; phylum Actinomycetota; class Actinomycetes; order Mycobacteriales; family Mycobacteriaceae; genus Mycobacterium; species Mycobacterium hodleri_A. The sequence goes on from NZ_RCZG01000018.1 coordinate 13,172, forward strand.
GCCGAACAGCGTGCGCACGGCACCGAGCCCCGAGGTCTGCACCGTCACCTGGCGCCCGTCCGGCCAGCGAAGCGTCGACGTCCTGGGGAAGACGACGAAGTCGCGGGTACCGACGCTGGCGAGGTAGCGGAAGAGGTGCTCGTATCCGCTGGCGATGACGTGTTGTCCGTTGTCCGCTCGATCTTCGACCCGCTCGGCGTGCATCGCGTGAGTGCGCCCGCCGAGCCGAGCACGCCGCTCGAGGAGGGTGACGTCCTTACCCGCCTCGGCCAACCAGACCGCGCAGGCAAGACCGGCCAGACCCCCGCCGATCACCACGTAGCGCCGTCCGTCACCACTCATTCATCCAACGTACCTCCGCCGTGACGAGCTTCCGCTGCCAAGCGAACGTGAACAACGTCGCAAGATGGCTTGGCGTGTTTCGCTCAGACACGCACGCTCGCGGGGTGGGTGCGAGAAGGTGGATGCATGGCACATCCAACGAACCTCGAAGCGGACGTCATCGTGGTCGGTGCGGGTCTCTCGGGAATGATCGCCGCCCGCACCCTGCTCGAAGCCGGGCTGGTGCCACTGGTCCTGGAAGCGGACGAGCGCGTCGGCGGACGCATTCTCACCGAGGACGTGCTGCCGGGGGTGTCGGTCGATCTGGGAGCACAGTGGATCGGCGATACGCACGAACGGATGTTCCGCCTCGCCGCCGAGCTCGGAGTTCAGACCTTCCCCCAGTACGACGAGGGCGAGACGTCCTACGACCTCGACGGTTCCGGTGTGCTGCGCGAGAACGCATTCCATGCGCGCTTCGCCGACGAGCTTGCCGAGCTCGAGCGCGTCCTGCGGCGGCTGGACGAGCTCGCCGCCGACGTACCGGTGGATGCGCCGTGGCTGGCGCCGCGCGCCGCCGAATGGGACGTCATCAGCGCGGGCACTTGGTATGACGCGCAGGGACTTTCGCCCATCGCGCGCACCTTGCTCGAGATCTGCACCGTCGGAATCCTCGCGGTACCGACCGTCGAGGTGTCCTTCCTGCACTTACTCTTCACCATCCAGACCTGCGGCGTGACATCGGAACTCTTCGCGGAGTCCGAGGGTGGCGCCCAGACGACGCGCTTCGTCGGCGGCACCGCTGAGATCCCGCGTCGACTTGCCGCGCTGATGGCCGACCACATCGTGCTCGAGGCCCCGGTGCTACTGATCGAGCACACGGCGGACAGCGTCTCGGTGCACTGCCGCGGCGGGCTGGTGGCACGCGGCCGCCGCGTCATCGTCGCGATCTCCCCGACCTTGGCTGGACGCATCATGTACGACCCTCCGCTATCCGGCATCCGCGATCAACTCACCCAGCGGCTACCGAACGGCTCGGCCATGAAGGCCTTCTTCGTCTACGACGAACCCTTCTGGCGCGCAGATGGATTCAACGGTCAACTGATCTCCGACGTCGGACCGGCGCGAATGTCCAACGACAGCTGCAGCCCCGGCGACGACCACGGCGTCATCCTGCTGTTCCTGGAGGGCGACCAGGCCCGCACGTTCGGACGGCTTCCCATCGACGAGCGGCGGACCGCACTGACGGCCGAGCTGGTGCGCCACTTCGGCGACAAGGCCGCCACACCCGAGTTCTACATCGACGGCGAGTGGTCGGACCGGCAGTGGACCCGCGGCTGCTACAACGCCAACCACGGTCCACACGTGTGGACCACCTACGGTCACGCGCTCGCGGAGCCGATCGGCGTGATCCATTGGGCGTCAACCGATACGGCGACCTACTGGAGCGCGTACATGGAGGGCGCCGTCGAGGCCGGCGAGCGCGCCGCGCACGCCGTCATCGCTGAACTCACTAAGTGATTCGTGGAGAGTTTTCGGCGGTGAGCGCCGAAAACGCTCCACAAATCGCGGGGCGGGGCGACGCGTTAGGGGGCGACGGGGAGCGAGGCCAACCCTCGCAGCGTCACGTTCGGCTTGTAGACCGGCTCGCCGGCCAGCGTCGCGTTCGGGAAGCGTGCGGTGATCGCCGACAGTGCGACCCGGGTTTCCAACCGGGCAAGTGGTGCACCCAGACAGAAGTGCACGCCGTGGCCGAACGCCAAGTGTCGGAGGCCCTCTCGATCCGGGTCGAACTCGTCGGGTCGGTCGAACGCGTCCGGATCTCGTTGTGCCGCTGCCAATAGCAACATCATGGTGTCGCCCTTGGGTACGACGACATCGCCTATCGTCATCTCGTCGGCGGCCGTCCGGCCGACCAACTGTACGGGCGGGTCGTACCGCAGCGTCTCCTCGATGATCGTCGACGCCCGGTCGGCATCCGCACCGAGCGCGGCCCAGTACCGCGGCTGGCGCAGCATCGCCAGGATCGCGTTGGCGATCAGGTTGACGGTCGTCTCGTGGCCCGCGATCAACAGCAGGTTGCAGGTGGCGACGATCTCCTCGGACGTCAGCTGGTCGCCGTCCTCCTCGGCGGCGATCAGGGCTGAAATCAGGTCCTCGCGGGGGGCGGCGCGACGCTCCTCGACGAGTCCGCCGAGATAGCCCCGCAGCCAGTGCCCGGCCTCCATGCGCGCGCGGAAGCTGTCGGGGACCTCGCCGGTGAATGCGACGAACGGGTCGAGGCCCTGGGCCAGCAGCGCGGAGGCCCTGCTGAATTCCGGCTCGTCCTCGATCGGGACTCCGAGCATCCGGCAGATCACCGCGACGGGCAGTGGATGTGCGAGATCGGCGATGGCGTCGAACGGGCCCGCATCGGCCACGTCGTCGAGCAGCGAGGCCACCATCGAGGTGATGTCGCCTTCGAGCGCCTTGACTCGCTTCGGAGCGAATGCCTGCTGAGCCAGCTTCCGGAGGCGGGTGTGGTCGGGCGGATCGAGGAACAGGAAGCCGGGCTGACCGAACGGCCGCGGCTGGGCCCCCTTGGCGATCTCGCGCTGCGCGACGGTGGACTTCAGTCGGTCACTCGCCGACGACGGATGTCGCAGGACGTCTCCGCAATCCTGGAAGGACGAGAAGACGATGAGGTTGTTTTCCGATATCACCATCGGTCCGCGGTCCAGTATCTCGCGGTACGCGGGGTAGGGGTCGGCGCGATTCGAGGAATCGAGCAGCCGAACCAACAAGCCATGCGATTCCGCTGTGGTGGTCATCCTCTTATTGTGCACACGTCCAAGAAGGTGCGCTATGACGAGTAGTAGCGCCCCAACACGTGCTCACGGAGCTCGTCGAAGTCGTCCGCGACGATCGCGGACCGGATTTGGTCGACGAGGCGAATGACGAAGCGCTCGTTGTGGATTGTGCACAGCGTCGAGGACAGCATCTCCTTGGCCTTGAAGAGGTGGTGAATGTAGGCGCGCGTGTAGTTGGCGCAGGTGTAGCAATCGCATTCGGCATCGATGGGAGTGAAGTCACGTTTGTAGCGTGCACCGGTGATGTTGTAGCGGCCGTTCGCCGAGTACACCGCGGCGTTGCGGGCCACCCGTGACGGCGACACGCAGTCGAACGTGTCCGCACCCGCCTCGACGGCGGCGAACAGATCGTCGGGCTCGCTGATGCCGAGCAGGTGCCGTGGCTTGTCGTCGGGCAGTTCCTCGGTGCACCAGCCGACGATGGTGGCCAGATTCTGCTTCTCCAGCGCGCCGCCGATGCCGTAGCCGTCGAACCCGCGGCCGTCGGCGTCCACGATCTTGGTGAGCCCGCTCGACGCCTGGCGTCGCAGGTCCTCGTACTGCGCCCCCTGGACGACGCCGAACAGCGCCTGCGCCGGCTTGTCCGACCGTTCGACGCCGAGACGACGGTGCTCGGCGAGGCAGCGCACCGCCCAGTCGTGGGTGCGTCGAACCGAACTCTCCTGGTAACCGCGGGTATTCATCAGAGTCGTCAGCTCGTCGAACGCGAAGATGATGTCCGCGCCGAGCTGATGCTGAATCCCGATCGACACCTCGGGAGTGAAACGGTGGGTCGAGCCGTCGGTGTGCGACCGGAAGGTCACCCCGTCGTCATCGACGTGGGCCAGTCGTTGCTTGCCCTCGGCTATGACGTCATCGGCCTGGACGCGCCCCGCGTCCATCGACAACACCTTCTTGAAACCGACCCCCAGCGAGAGCACTTGAAAGCCGCCACTATCGGTGAACGTCGGCCCAGGCCAGTTCATGAATGCACCGAGGCCGCCGGCCTCGTCGACGACGTCGGGTCCCGGCTGCAGGTACAGGTGATAGGCATTGGCTAGAACTGCCTGCGCGCCAACGTCCTTCATGGACTCTGGCAGCACCGCCTTCACGGTTGCCGCCGTGCCGACCGCAATGAACGCCGGTGTACGGATGTCGCCGTGCGGGGTGTGGATGACGCCGGCCCGCCCGGCTCGCCCCGGCAAATGCGCCTCGACTTCGAAGAATGACGGGGTGCTCACCGCTGTAGATTCTCACACGATGCGCTCGCTGCTGATCGTCGCCGTCGCGATGGCCGCCTGGGTGGCGGGCTGTTCGGCACCGCCACCGGCCGAGACTCGCCCGGGCACGCTGCTTCTCGGCACCGCACACGTCACTGTCAACGACACCGACACGGGTATCACCGACCAGGTCACCTGCACCGTGGTTGGACCGGTGACCACGATCGTCACCGGCAACGGCCAATCGGGCATGACCGCCCTGGTCTCCACCACCGCGCAATCGGTGAGAATCCGAAATCTCGGCGGCTTCACGGGTGACTACACCGCCGGATTCGGGCGCGCGCCCACAGTCACCAGGACGGGCCGCAGCTACACCATCTCGGGCACGGCCGATGGTTTCTTCACCTCGCAACCGGCGATCCGGACCAGCGGAACGTTCATCATCGACGTGGCCTGCTGAGGGTTGCGATCAGAAGAGCTCGGGTCGTAAATCGTTCAGTAGCTGAAAGATGCCGGTCGATGCCACCCAATTGCCATCAGATCCGTAGAAGTTTTTTCGCGCAATCCCAGGTCGGCTGACAAAAGGCGCACCATACTGCCTTGGACGATCCATTGATCTTGACGGATCGCAGAGACCAAAGGAGAACACTGGTGAAGCAGAGTTTGCTGGTTGCCGTAGGTAGCGCCGCGATCGTCGTCGCCGGGCTGGCGGGCTGTTCGTCGGGAGACAAGTCTTCGTCGGGATCGAGTCAGTCTTCCAGTTCGAGCGAGTCGTCGAGCAGCAGCAGCGCGGCGTCGTCGAGCGCCGAGGCGAGCGCAGGCACCAAGGTCACCATCGACGGCCAATCCAAGGACGTCGGCGGCTCCATCGTGTGCAGCACCATGGGCGGAAACGTGAATGTGGCGATCGGCGAGGCGATGACCGGTATCGCCGCGGTCATCAGCGACGGCGACTCGCCCACCGTGACCTCGGTCGCACTCGGCAACGTCAACGGCATCACGCTGGCGGTCGGCGGCGGCCAGGGTGACGCCACGGCCACCAAGGACGGCAAGTCCTACAAGATCACCGGCAATGCAGTCGGCATCGACATGGCCAACCCGATGCAGCCGACCAAGAAGCCGTTCGAACTGGACTTCACCTGCCCGTAGCTCGGGCAGCAGTCACAGAGGTACTCAGCCGACTCCGGCGTTCCGAGGGGTGCGTCGGAGTCCGCGAGGACCGGTCTCGGCTCACGAAGCCGCCTAGAGTCGCCAGATGAGCGAGCCGCGGCTGAGGAGGGCGACTGACGACGACGTCGACGGGATCGAACGACTGGTGGTGGCGGCGTTCGATAGGTACGTCGAACGGATCGGCAAGCCGCCTGCGCCGATGACCGCCGACTACGACGAACTGCTCCATACCTCGAGGGTCTGGGTCATCGACCACGGGCGTGAGATCGTCGGTGTCCTCGTCACACAGGACCACTCGGACCATCTACTGCTCGACGTCGTCGCCGTAGCACCCACGGCGCAAGGCGGCGGGCACGGACGAGCCCTGCTCGAGCGTGCCGACCTGGATGCCAGAGAGTTGGGTCTGCCGGAGATTCGGCTGTGCACCAACGCGGCGATGACGGAGAATCTCGAGTACTACCCGCGGCGAGGCTTCCACGAGACGGGACGCGGCGTCCAGGACGGGTATCACCGGGTGTTCTTCGCCAAGGCGCCATAGCGCCATATCGCCGTGCCTGCGGGGTGAACCGTTCTGCCGCAACGAGGCTGAGTTACGTTTGGCAACTGGCAGCGTCAGAAACGCATGGGCACGGAACCACCCCGAGACTGCGGTCCACGCCATTGCACACCGACGGCCCACCTCCCCCGTCCACAACTCCCCAGGAGTGAACGAATGTCCATCACCGTCACTTACACCGACCAGATCGCCGTGCTGGACCTGGGCAATGACGAGAACCGTTTCTCGCTCGGCTTCCTCGACGACATCAACGGCCACCTCGACGACATCGAGGCCTCCGGTGCCGGCGGGCTCGTCACCACGGGCACCGGAAAGTTCTACTCCAACGGCCTGGACCTCGACTGGTTGCTGGCGCATGGCGATCAGATGAAGTTCTACGTCGGTCGCGTCCACGCCCTCTTCGCCCGCGTGTTGACACTGCCGATGCCTACCGCGTCGGGCCTCAACGGGCACGCGTTCGGTGCGGGAGCCATGCTGGCGATGTCGCACGACTATCGCGTCATGCGCGACGACCGGGGCTTCTTCTGCTTCCCCGAGGTCGACATCCGCATCCCGTTCACATCGGGCATGGCCGCGCTGATCCAGGCCAAGCTCACCCCGGCGGCAGCGGTTGCTTCGATGACGACCGGTCGCCGCTTCGGCGGAGCCGACGCACTCCGGTTCGGCATCGTCGACGCCATTGCGTCCGAGGACGCCGTCACCGACGCGGCGGTCGCAATGCTGGCACCACTCGGGGGTAAGGACGCAGGCACCCTGGGCGCCATCAAGAACACCATGTACGGCCCCGCCCTGGCAGCCCTCGCGGACCAGGGGTAGTCGCAATGGCGAATCGAGTGCAGGCGCTACTCGGCGTGCGCTATCCCGTCGTGCAGGCACCGATGACCTACATTGCGCGCGCCGAACTCGCGGCCGCCGTCTCCGAGGGTGGTGGCCTCGGCGTGATCGAAACACTGACCGAGGAGGGTCGCACGGACCTGCACCGGGTCCGCGAACTGACAGACCGACCGGTCGGCGCGAACCTGATGATTCAAGGCTGGAAGCGGGACCCGTCGATCGTGGATGCGTTGGCCGCCGCCGACGTGCGTCACGTCTTCACCTCCGCCGGTGATCCGGCGCTGTTCACCGAACTGCTTCACGATGCGGGAATGACCGTCATCCACGTCGTCGGGTCACTCAAGGGAGCACAGAAGGCCGACGCAGGCGTCGACGCCCTCGTCGTCGAGGGCGTGGAGGGCGGCGGGTTCAAGTCAGCGCTGAGCGCCTCGACGATGGTGTTGTTGCCGTTGGTCTCCGAGGCCGTCGACCTTCCGATCCTCGCCGCGGGCGGGATCTGCGACGCGCGGTCGGCAGCGGCGGCACTGGTGTTGGGTGCCGAGGGCATCCAGATGGGTACACGCATGCTCGCCAGCCAGGAAGCCCGCGTGCACGCGAACTTCAAGGACGCCATCGTGGCCGCATCCGACGACGGCACGGTGATGCTGAACCTTCCTGGCAACCCCACGATGCGCGTGCTCCGCACCGGGTTGGCGGTGAAACTGGCCACCGAGGATCCCACCGCACCGGTACTGAAGGGAATCGAGAAGCTCTACTTCGACGGCGACATGGACGCCAGCGTCGCCAATACCGGTCAGGTGTCTGCCCGGATCACCGAACTGCTGCCGGTGGCAGAGATCCTGCGGCGCACCTGGTCTGAGATCGAAATGGCTTTGGACGCAGGCAGATCCCGGGTGATCTGAGGCACGTCAACTCGCCGGGTAGTCGCGGCGAAGCAGGTCGTAGAACGCGAAGGCAGGCACGCCGAGTACGGCCGATAGCTCAGCGGCATATCCACGGGCGATGGTAAGGCCGTCGACCTTCTCGTCGAACGTGCCGGTGAGGTCGACCGCCATCCGGCATCCGAACGTGTCGGTGACGGCCTCGCCGTAGACCTTGGCCTCGACGACACCGCTGGGCAGGGGCAACGCATCGACGGCCGCCCGGACGTCGTCAGCCCGGGCTCCCATATCGACGTAGACCGACACGAACGCATCCATTTACTCAATCATTCCGGGCCCCAAGGCGACCCGCCAACTGCTCAACCTCTTGGTTTCCTGGTGTTCACCTGTCGGTCACGAGTTCACAGCCTCGTCGGTCGACCGAAACTCGTCTGCACGCCGGGCGAGTACAGCGCGCGAAGCCGCTCGCCCATCGGCGTCACACCACTGGCCGCCACCAGCTGGTCGTTCAACTCCAGGACGTTCGCCTCGTGAAAGGGGAACGGCGCGTGCTGATTTGGCACCCACCAGGTCCGTCCGACCTTGCGCGTGTGCGCCCCCCATCGGGCCGTAAGCCAGACTTCCAGGGGCGTGGGATCAACCCTGGCGCCCACCTCAATGGCGACCCGGCTCCTCAGGCCGCGCTGCGGCAGCCGACGGACGTTGTCATACGTGATTCGTTGTCCGTCCCGAAATAGCCGCATGCTCGCCCAGGTGTACGGCGTCCCCAGGACGGTGCGGGTGACGGGCACGACGGCCAACCTCGCCGTCTCCAACGAGCGAAAGAGCACGCCGTGACGGCCCTCGTCATCCGTCGAGTAGAGCCGGACGTTGGTCTCGAGGAAGTGCCCGAAGTACGGGATCGGGCGCCGCACGCCCAGCGCCAACTCACTCATGACGAAGGGGACCAGACCGACGTAGGTCAGCCCGTCGCCGAACACATCGGGCCGGGTTCCGCCCGGGAACAGGTGCTCGATGGCGTGCGGGTCCACCGGCCAGTGCACGAACGTCAGGTCACTCCAGTGCTGCTGCGTGAAGACGGGCCGCGGCAGCTGCGGCGCGGTGACGGGAAAGCCGTCTGGCAACGAACCGGGCACGTCGCCATGGTGTCACGCGCCGCGACCGGTTTGCTGCTGCAGTTCGTCAATCAGGTCCGATGCCGCCGCCTTCGTCAAGTTGTCGGGTAGATCGCGATCGGCCTCCTGCGCCAGCGTGTGCAGATAGCTGCGCTGCGGTCCGGTCATCGGCTCGTCACCGGTGACCCACTCCGACGTATCCTTTTCTGCTGTCTCGTGTGGCGCTTGTTGCGCATCATTGCTCACTGACATCACCTCCGCTATCGGAGTATCCGTCGTACGTACGTTCGAAACCTGGGCGCCGCCAGGAATTCAGTCCGACCCCGTCCCTCGCTCCGCGTCGTCCTTGATTCGCTCGTGAGCCGTCAGAAGAAGCCGGTCGTAGCTCGATCGGGGCGGCAGCACGTCGGAGTAGGTCAATGTCAAAAAGTCAGCGACGATCTGCTGGCCGATGGCACGGAGCTTGACGTTGCTGGCCTGCGACCGCCACTTGAGCAGGTCGAACGCCGCCTCCGCATCGATGTGGTAGACGAGCATCAGCATGCCCTTGGCCTGGTCGATTCCTCCGCGATTCTCCGTGATCTCGGTGACCGCCTCAGTCACCGCCTCTTGGTGGACCCGATGTTCGGACGGCGTCACGTCGACGTAGTAGCCCTCGGTCCCCATCACCTCCCCGTCGTCGTCAAGCACACTGTCCCCGACCACGATCACTTCGCGCACCTCGCCCCGGACGTCGATGATCCGATGCCGCGCACTGAACGGACTCGCAGTGCGCACGAGCTCCTCGAGAGTCGCCGCTAGGTGGCCGCAATCATCGGGATGCTCGTGAGACAGCACCAACTCGGTCGAGGGCACCACCTCACCTGTTCCGTACCCGTGCATCTGCTCCACCTCCGGCGACCATTCCCAGTGCTGGTCGGCGAGTAGGAAGCGAAAGAAACCGGTCCGATGCGACGCGGGACGGTCCTGGGCGTCCGACCGGTGGGCGCCTGGGGACTCGTCGGCGTGCAGCATCTCAGCGCTGCTCGACTGTGGACGCGGGGGCTACCGCACCGCGGCACGGAAGGACGACAAACAGCGGTGGCAACATCACCTCCGGGGTCTGGGGAAGTAAATTTGTGTCCATTGGAACAGACTATCTATATCATGGGAGCGCTTCACCGCAAGGTAACGAGCACACGAAACGAGGCCGAGTTGATCGAAGAAAGCCCGCGGTCCGAGCGCGGGGTCTACGGCATCTCCGTTGCCTCCGAGCTCAGCGGAATCGGCCAGCAGACACTCCGCCTATATGAGCAGCGCGGTCTGCTCACCCCGTCCCGCACCCAGGGCGGCACCCGACGTTACAGCGAGGCGGATCTCCTACGGCTTCGGCAGATCACCGCATTGATCGGGGCCGGCGTCAACTTGGCGGGCGTCGCTCGCATCCTCGTTCTGGAGAGTCAGAACACTGAACTGCAGGCGGACAACGCCCGGCTGCAGGGTGATTCCAACTCCGAGATGGCGGACTCGTCCCCCGACTGACGTCACGCCGGATCGACGCCTTTCCGTTTCGGGCCTCGTCGGCGCGGGCAACTGCCAGAGGTGACGATCACCGCACCCCCTTTGAGCAACGTCGCCGTGCTCACGCCCGGCGTCTACCACCCGCAGGACGATTCACGACTGCTGATCGACGCAGTGGAGCAGCACGTCGTTCTCGAAGGGCGAACCGTGCTCGACCTCTGTACGGGCACCGGAGTGGTCGCAATCGCGGCAGCCCGCCTCGGCGCAGCCAGCGTCACCGCGTGGGACATCTGCCCGCAGGCCGTGCATTGCAGTCGGACCAACGCTGCGGCAGCAGGTGTGACGGTCGAGGTCGTCCTCGGCTCGTGGGCAGTCGCCGTGGGACGTGGCCGTTTCGACGTCGTCCTGGCCAATCCACCGTACGTACCGGTCAGCCCCGGGCTACCGCCGGTTGACGGCCCCGCCCAAGCATGGGATGCCGGTCACGACGGCCGCCTCGTCATCGATCCCCTGTGCGCAGCGGCGCCGCAGCTATTGACCGACGGCGGCACCCTGTTCCTCGTCCAGTCGGAGTTCACCGGCGTCGACCAATCACTGGCAGCCCTTACCGCAGCGGGACTTCGCGCCAGTGTGGTTGCCCGTCAACGCATTCCGTTCGGTCCCGTGCTGACGTCACGATCGGAGTGGCTGGAGCGCACGGGCCGGACCACGATCGGGTGCCGCGAGGAAGAGTTGACGGTGATCCGTGCCGACAAGCGATGATTCGACATCGGCCGACGGAGACACCCGTGTCGTGCGCCTGACTGCGGGTGGACCCATCATGGTGCAGGGCCCGGTGCGAATCGAGACGCCCGACGGCGTGGTCGTTGAGTCCGACCGCTTCATGGTGGCGATCTGTACGTGTCGGCGAAGCAAGAACTACCCACTGTGCGACACCAGCCATCGCAAGAGGACGCGCTCCGAACGACGATCAGACCAGCGTTCGCCGTAGCGACGAGTGGCCCGACACCCAACTCTTCATCATGTGGGCGGACAACCGGTCCTCGACCAGGTCCCTCGCCCGGATCCCGAACACCACGTCACGGTCCAGATGCGGCTCGCCGTCCACCAGATCAGCCACCACGTCTGTGCGAACGACTTGTTCGTGCACCGCGTCGGCCTCGACGTGCTCGGCATAGAAACGTATGCAAGATGTGGCAGCGCCCATCCGCTCCAGCGCCTGGACCAGCCGATACGATCCCGGCGGAGACGTGATCTCCGTCGATGCGAAGTGACCGACGGCGGCACCCCGCGATGCTCGATGGAGTCCGAACATCGACATGAGGTTCACCACGACCAGCGACTCGGCAGGAACAAAGTCCAGGTAGCTCAGATATCCAGAGTCCAGGCCGGCACCGTCCAGCAGATCGGCGAAGAGACGCTGATGAAGCCGTTCGGCGCGGCCGGCGCCGAACTCGTCGTACTCGATGGCGACGAACGCCGCCTTCGCCCGACCCCCGAGACGGGGAATCAGCCAGGCATGCGGGTCACCTTCCTTGAGGTGGTAGATCGAGCGGTGCACGAAGTACTCGCGCATCTGCTCCCACGTGCCCTCGTCCCGCAGAAAATATGACAAACCTTCGCCGTCAACGGGTTCGACGGACAGGGAGTCCATCACGGACTGAGCGGTTTCCGTCTCGTCAGCCTCGCCGACATCACGCCGAAGGGCCGCCTCGAAAACCTCCTCGAGGGTGGCGCGCAGGTGTAGCAGTCCCGCATCCCACTCCCATCGAGCATCGACGTCGGCGAATCCGCGGTAGTGCAGTTCATAACAGACATGAAGTGCCAGATGCAGATCCAAGCCGTAGGGATCTACGTTGACCACCGGCGCGTCGATCCGCATCAGATTCCTCCGTGGCGGCCGACCTGCGATGAGCTCGAGTACCGCCCCCGACAGTGGACCCACGGCAGCCGGAAGTCTTGGGTCGCGGTTGGTGGTTGCGATAGACACATGAGTTCCATACCCGTGTGGCGGCGCCGGAAACTCGGAGACGCCGTAAGTGTGAGACCTTTCCCACAACGTGATGACCGCACGATTACCAGTCGGCTTGGCGGGTACGCCACTAGAGGAGGTGCACCCCGCGCCGAGAAGTCCATCAACGCCGAAGGGGCGAACCAAGATAATGACGACAGCCACGAATACCCTGATCGCACAGCTGCGCGCCGTGCTCGATCTGACAAACACAGAAATCCAGGTCGCCGAGACCCGGGTCCTGCAGGCCCGGACCGAAGCGGTACGCACGGAACTCACCCAGAACGCCGCCAACGGGCGTGAGCGCGCTGAGGCCATCGAGGCCGCGATCCGCAAGCTCGGCGGACACCCCGACGTGATCGGCCCGTTCTTCGGGCGCGCCGCAGCAGCCGTCAAGGCACTGACCGAGCAGGCGCAGCCGTTCGACGAGGCACTCCTCGGGGACCTCGCACTGGAGCACCAGCTCTTCGATCGCGCCCGCTACGTCAAGGCTCTTGCGGTGGCCGCCAAGCAGTCCGAGGTGGAAGAGCTGGCCCAGCGCCTCGTGACTGCTCACGCCGCGACGGTCGATTGGCTGACCACGGTTCTCGCCGAGGACGCCCTTGGTGGTCCGGCCGCCTTGCGTCGCACTCCCCTGCAGGCAGCCACAGGTACCGCGATCCAGCTGATCAACGTGCCGATGAACTGGTCCGTCAGGGGTTTGGACAAGGCGGTCGAGACCGTGCGCTCGACTCCCATCGCGTTGAGCGAATTGGTCAACCGCGGTCGACGCGTCGGTGACGTGGCGGCCAAGACGGTGTCAGCTTCCCGCGACGCGGCGCTGGAGACCGCGGAGAACGTCATCCGAGACGGTGGGGCCGATAAGGCTGCCGACGTGCTGCACGCCGTGCGGACAGCCTCGGGTTCACTCGATTCGAGCGAGCTGCCGATCGACGGCTACGACGAGCTCAACGTGACGGAGGCCGTCGTCGAGATCAAGTCTCTGACCGACGCGGCAGACGTCCGCGCAGTGCTCGCGTACGAGGAGTCGCACAAGAAGCGTCAGGGCGTCGTCTCTGCTGCGCAGGCCCGAGTGGCGAACATTGCACAGGAAGTCGTCGGGATCAGCTAAACCCCAACGCACACAACCGAATCCCCCGCGAGCGATATCGCTCGTGGGGGATTCGTCGTATGGAAGCGCGAGGCCTCATCGAGGTAGCACGCCGGACGACAGCGGGCCGGCGGGCGGATCAGCCCTCGGGGGGCGGTGGCAGAATCAGTCCGGGAGGCGGCGTCGGCCCGTCCGCGGGGTCCGGCAAGAACTGCACCAGTCCCGGCGGGATGACCGTACCCGGCGGTGGCGCGGTACCTGGAAGTGGCTGGCCGAGCTGCTGTTGCGGGGCCTGCCCCAGTCCGCCGTAGGTTCGCCCGGCACGCTGGAGGTCGATCCAGCGTCCGAACCATTCCCGTCGACTGACGTCCGCATTCTCGTTGCCCGGAGCAACGTCGAACTGTTGGCCCTGCCCTGGGGCGGAGGGCACGTCGTTCAGAGCCGAGGCCCCGTAGGAGTTGTTGAACACGTTCAGGTTTGGGGGTGTCACGGCGCCCGCCCCTGGCGCGGCGGGCGCCCCGTTCAGACCCAACACCGTGGTCGGATCCAGACCCACGACCGGTGGCGCACCCAACGTTCCGGGAACCGGCACCGCATTGCTTTGCGCCAGTACGTTGAGTCCGGTTGGGCCGAGTTGGCCCAGCATGGGTACCGTCGGGCCCGGGGGTGGCGGCGGCGGATCACCGGGAATTATCAGTGCTGGATCGGGGGGAGGATCGTCGGCCACGGCGGTCGCCGGAAAGGCGACCGCCGCGCCGATGGCGAGCAGGCCGAACGCCGTAACGGCGATCCGATGTCGGTCAATCACTCTCACGTGCCTCGCTTTTCGGTGCGTCGCATTGTCGAACGGTGGTCGGACGTCAGACCGACTTGGTGATGCCGTAGTACGCGACCACGTCGTCGGTGTCGGTGGTCGAGCTCGTCAGCGTCGCGTAGGACCGCAGGAACGACTGACCGACGCAACCGTCGACCTTGATGTGAGTGTCCTTCAGCGTGACTCGCACGGGTGCGGCCTTGAAGGTCTTCTTGTCCACCGTGACCGTCGAGACAGTGCCCGGCTTCGGGTGGATCTCGATGGTGCCGGAGAGGGGGAAGCTGACGCCCGTCGGCACGATCCCGCCCGTGAGCGATGAACCCGTGGTGCTGATGCCAGCCTGACCGATGAGGCGCACCTGCCCGAGTTCGATGCCACAACCGATCTGGTACCCCGCCTCGAGCACGCCGCCGGAGAGCGTGGTCTTACCACTGCCGCTGACCGTTCCGGTGAAAGTGCCGCCCACCAGGTACTCGCGCGAGGAGAGCGCGGTGGTAAGGGGCGCCACCGGAAGCTCGGTCTCGTTGGCCGCCGCAACGGTCAGCGTCCAGCCGTCGGGTGTGGTGACGACCCCGGCTGGCGCCGAGCCGACGATTCCGTTGTCGACCGGCGGACCGGCGTCGCCGACGGGGACTACGGCTGGGTCCGGCGGCGGCGGGTCGGCCAACGCGAGGGGTGCGGTGCCCATCGAGGACAGCATGCAAGCCGTAGCCAGTAGAGCGACACGATTCAACATTGCAAAGCCTTTCAAGTAGTGAGGGGACGGCTGGCTGCTAGACGGACTTGGTGACACCGAGGTAGGTGATGACGTCATCGGTGTTGTCGGTCGAGCTCGTCAGCGTGGCGTAGGAGCGGATGAAGGACTGTCCCGCGCACTGGTCCGTCTTGACCCGCACACCGTTCAAGGTGATGCGGGTAGACGTTCCCTTGAAGGACTTCTTGTCGAGCGCGACCGTGGTGACGGTGCCCGGCTTCAGATACACCTTGGCCTGCAGGCTCACGCCGAAGCCGCCGGTGACGTTTCCGGTGAACGGAATGCCAATGCCTGGCGTGAAGCTTGCGCCCGGGTTGATCTCGGTCTCGTCGGAGATGATGCCGCAGCCGATCTGCTCGCCGGCCTCCATCGAGCCACCGGTCAGCTTGGTCTTGCCACCGCCCGTGATCGTCCCGGTGAACGTGCCCGAGATCAGGTACTCACGCGAGGAGATAGCGGTGGTGAGAGGTGCCACCGGCAACTGTGTCTCGTTGCTTCCGACGACCGAGAGGTGCCAACCATCCGGAGTGTCGAGGATGCCGGGGGCAGCCGAGGGGACGGCACCGGTGTCCACCGGAGGCCCGGGTACGCCGACCGGCTGGACGGCCGGGTCGGGAGGCGGCGGGTCGGCCAGCGCCACGGGCGCGATTCCGACCGGGATCGCAATGCAAACAACTGCCAGCGTCGCAAAACGGTTCAACATGAGTGAATCGGCGCCTCTCGTGGTCACAATCTCAAGCAGATAACGGATCTGTCGCGACGGAGCATCCAATGGCAGGGTTGCCGGGCGGTTAACGGCGGGCTAACACATTTCGCCTCATTGCCGTCCAATGAGCGTGGGATGAGAGATCCCTAAGTATCTACGCACCTTGATGTTTCATCCCCAGGGCAGTCTCACAGGTTGATGACATCCGATGGATTGCCATTGGATGTCGCACGTTGGCTGGCCGTTCACCAGTCGGACACCCGACTGTCCCACCGTGAACGTCGAGTGGTGCCCGACGCGAGGATCACCTGCTGCAGGGTCGGCCACTTCGGCCGGCGAGCTGGCCCCCTCGCGCGTCGTGCTGGCTCGACTGCGAGACCGACTAGCTTGGAGGAAATCTTGAGGTCATCACGCGTCTGGAAGCGGGCGGTAGCCGGGTCCTTGATGTCCCTGAGCATGGGAATTATCTTCGTGCCAACGGCTTTCGCCGACGACGGAGCTCCGGACAATCCCGCAGTTCAGGTGGACGCCGTGCCGATGTCAGACAACGTTCAGGCGCCCGCGGTCACGGCGTGCGGGAACTTCGCTCAGGCGCTGGACGGCGCCGCGCAGTACTACGGGGAGTTCTCCGACTCGTTCGAGGGGTCGGACTACAACGACCCGGCCGTGCAGAGCAGCAACGAGGTCGGTCGCACTGCCTTGCGCCAGGCCGCCGGAGTGGCAATGGATTCCGCGAACACGCCCGGACTCGATCCCAGCGTCGCCGATCCGATGCGGTCCTGGTCAGCGGACGCCACCAAGCTGCTCCTCAAGATGGCGCTCCACATCTCCGGCGAGAGCCTCAATACAACGGCGACCGAGATGAACACCGACGCCACCAATGCTCAGCAAGCCTGCGCTGCGGCCGGCACTCATGCCTGACGCCTGGTGAAGCGCGTCGCCGTAGGAGCGTTCGCACTCGGTGTGGCGGTGACGGCACTTACGGGCTGCTCCGGCAAGGACGACCGAGGTTCGTCGCCTCCGGATCTGGTTCCCGCCAATGCGCTCGACGGAGTACTGCTGAGCACCAACGAGATCGACTCCCTGACGGGAAGCAGTGGCATGGTGGCCCATCCCCGCGTTCAGACGATGAGCGATCACCGCAATCTCCTGCCCAACCTCAACTGCCTGGGAATCTGGCAGGTCAACGAAGCCGGGGTCTACGGCTCCGATGGCTGGATCGCCCTTCGCCAGGAGCTCCTTCGATCACCGGACACGGACGACTGGCACACCCTCGTCGTGCAATCCGTCGTCAACTATCCCTCGACCGACGCCGCGCGGGACTTCTTCGCGCAGTCCGCGGATCGTTGGTCGAAGTGCACCAATCACAACGTCAACATCACACTCAACGACAAGCCGCTGCCCAAGTGGCGAAGCGGCGACCTGACCAAGACCGATGCCGAATTGGCCATACCGTTCACCAGGCGCACCGCCACCGGCGTCGAGTCCTGCCAGCGCGTGTTGGCGGTCGCCAACAACGTCGTCATCGACGTGCAAGCTTGCACGCGCGACGCGTCGACGGTGACGGAGGCTGCGGCCGTAGCCGACGCGATCGAGTCCAAGCTGCTGCGATAGCGCTACCCGATGCCCACACCGATGCCGAAGCTGCCACGATCGCCGTCCCCGTTGGGACAGGACACGTCGACGTAGACGGTCGTGAACGTGCCGTCGGTGGGCGCCGTGTCTCCCGGATTGTTGACCCCGGTGACCCAGCAGTCTGACAGCGGCTTGGTATCGAAGCCGTTGACCCAGTTGATCTGCACGTTGTAACCCTGCGATTCCAGGTCGTCGACGACGGTGCTGGCACTCCGGCCGTTGGCGGACGACGACGGGTCGGCCGCGGCCGCGGGCGCGTAGCCGACTACCGAAACCGCGACGGCACCGGCCAGCACCGCCAGGCAACGAGACATACCGAGACGTTACGCCCAAGCACCGGTCGGGGTGGCGACGAGACGACTCCGTGATGAGTGACTCTCCGTCACCCCTGCCGGGTCGAACGTATCGTTGCCCCCACATTCGCTCGTCCGCCTCAGGACGGCGAGGACGGCATACACGACGGAAGGCAACCATGGTGGACGGCCATACCACTACGCAGACAGAGCTTTTCGACCTGACGGGTAAGTATGCATTGGTCACCGGAGGAACCCGTGGCATCGGCCTGATGATGGCCCGCGGCCTTCTCCAAGCGGGTGCCCGCGTGGTGGTGAGCTCCCGAAAGGCCGATGCGTGCGATCGCGCGGTGGAACTGCTCTCCGAGTTCGGCGACGTACGCGCCCTTCCCGCCGACCTGTCCAGGCACGACGAATGCCAGCGCCTCGCCGACCTCGTCACCGCCGACTCCGACGGCCTCCACATTCTCGTCAACAACGCAGGCGCGACGTGGGGCGAGCCGTTGGAATCGTTCCCGGACTCCGCATGGAACAAGGTGATCGACCTCAACCTGAAGTCTCCGTTCTGGCTCGTCCAGGCGCTACTGCCCGCGCTGCGGGAAGCGGGCACCGCCGACGACCCCGCCCGAGTCATCAACATCGGCAGTATCGACGCCATCCATGTCAGCCGACTGCCCGTGTACTCGTACGCCAGCAGCAAGGCGGCACTGCATCAGCTCACCCGCGTGCTTGCCCGTGAGCTGGGCCCGCAACACATCACCGTCAACGCGGTGGCACCCGGCCCGTTCCCGTCGAAGATGATGGCGGCGACGCTCGATGCCTTCGGCGAGGCGATCGCGGCGTCCGCGCCGCTGCGCCGCATCGGACGGGACGACGACATGGCCGGAATCGCCGTATTCCTCGCCAGCCGCGCGGGTTCGTATCTGACGGGGACGGTCATCCCGGTCGACGGCGGCATCGCGACGACCGCGTCGGGCACGTAGTCAGGTCTGAGCCGGCGCCACGTCGGTCGCGCGGGGCTGGCTCTGCCAGGGCCATCGTCCGGTGATCTCGAGCTCCAGGGAGAAGCTGAGGAACGTCCGGATCGCCACGATCCCAGCGAGCACGGCCACGCTCTGCGCGTTCGGGGTGATCGCCACGGTGCGAATGATGTCTGCGGCGACCAGGAATTCGAGGCCGAGCAGGATGGTTCTGCCGAGCTGTTCGCGGAAGTATCGATATGTGTCGGGAGCCTTGCGCAGCAGTCGACCAATGGTGATCCCGCCTGCCACCACGGCACCGATTGCGATGATCGCGACACCGACCCCATCGATGACCTTGGCGACGAGCTCGACGCTCTCGATGAAGTCCACGACAGGAGGTTAGCCGTCGGGGGTTGTCGCCGAGACGATTGCGGCGTACCGCCGGCCAGAAATGCCACGATGGCACGGTGAGTACCACCGAACGGCGCGACGGCGTCGATCTGACCAACCTCGATCAGCCGCTGACGCCGGAGGCGCGAGCCACGAAGCGCGATCTCATCGACTACCTCGACGCGGTCGCGGATCGTATGCTGCCCGGACTCACCGGCCGCCCACTCACGGTGCTGCGAGTGCTGCGCGGCCGGGCGCCGTTCATGCAGAAGAACATCCCGAAGTACACGCCGGACTGGGTGCGTACGGTGCCCATCTGGGCGGAGGCGTCACACCGCGAGGTGAACTATGCGCTCTGCGACGACCGGCGAACGCTCCTGTGGTTGGCCAATCAGCGCGCTGTCGAATTTCACCCGACGCTTGGTCTGGCCGAGAACATCTACCGGCCAACGCATTTGATTCTCGATCTGGATCCGCCCGGTGACGATGACTTCGCGGCGGTGGTGGCCGTCGCGCATCTGGTGCGTCGAGCGCTAGCTGATAGTGGGTTGGCGGGGGCGGTGAAGACCAGTGGGGCCAAGGGAATTCACGTGTTCGTCCCAATCGACTCCAGCGACGGAGCGACTCCGGTCGAGGACGTCGCCGCGGCCACCCGCGCGCTGGCTGTCCGCACCGAGGCGCTGGACCCTGAGCTGGCGACCACCGCGTTCATCGTGCAGGACCGAGAAGGCAAGGTGTTCGTCGACTCGACCAGGGCCGGCGGGGCGACCGTCGCGGCGGCCTACAGTCCGCGCCTGCGGCCGGGTACACCCGTGTCCTTTCCGGTGGACTGGTCCGATCTCGACTACGTGTCCCCGAGCGACTTCACGATTCACACCGCCATCGACGTCCTCGCCGGCCGCGATCCCTGGGCAGAGACCATGCCAAGACCGCAGCGGCTACCCCCGGACCTAATAGAACAGGGTCGCGCCATCCCCGTCGCGCGGGTGGCCGCCATGCACGAGGGCAAGCGTCGAGCCCGGGCCCGACGCCGCACCGATAACCAATGAATACGCCAACCTGTCCATTGGTGGCGATCGATTGATCGCACACCAAAACAGGACTCGTTTGACTTTTACGAGATTAAATCGGGGAAACCAAGAGGTCCTGCGGCTGTTCCCGGTCACGGTATTCCACAGACCGTTTACTGTGCGCCAAGCGCGGAAGCAAACGCAACATGACGCGCGACCCACGTCGAGATGAACAACGAAGATCATCGCCACAGGCCAACGGTCTAATTTACCCGCGTCCGGCACCGCCGCGGCGGCTCTCACGCCCGCTCAACGAGCGGTTTCGGCGACCGCCTCCAATAAACGTTAAAAGAACCGCGGTTGAATTCTTGGGTTCACCGCAATCCATTTTCCTGGTTGTGGCTGCTGGGCGCCGTGGGCAAGGAACGAGCGCTTCGAACAGCCGCTTACACGCTAGAGATTCGGTCTTTGCCCGGTTACTGTCGGCCTGTCAAAATCGCTTTCTTTCTCGAACTCGGGAGTTGCCGTGAAGGGTCCTATCTCCGCCTCACTACTGGCCAGCGTCTGCACCGTGTGCATCGCGGCCTCGTCGGGAACGGTTGCGCCTCACACCGTTGCGGCGGCACCGCCGGCGACGTCCATCTCGACTGTCTCCGAGCGCTACACGCTCACCGCGGCGTCGACGTCGCTCAGCGTGCCCGCTTCGACGGTGTTCCTCGACGCTCTGAACGTTGCTGGTCTGCCCTTGCAGAACCTGATCACGAGGCTCACCGCCATCGGCGGGGTCACCGGCATCGTGATCCTGCCCAACACGGTGTACGCATTGATAGTCAGCGGCAAGTCGGACCAGATCCCGGCCGCCATCCAGGCCGCCATCGCCAAGGAACAGGCGGCGTTCCACACCCTGGCGCAGCTTCGCAAGACGATCGCTGCCACCAACGCCGCGGCCATCCAGAAATTGCTGAGCGACTTCGGCCCCCACGTCGTCGCCACCGCAGTTCCGACAACTACGTCCAAAACCGTCGACGTCGTTCCCACTGCCTCGGCTGCCGTCGCTCCTCAGCAAGTCTTCGCGGATGCACTGAATGTCCTCGGGCTGCCTCTGCAGAACCTGATCACGACTCTGACGGTGACTGGTGGGCTGACCGGCATCCTGATCCTGCCCAATACGGTGTACAGCCTGGTAGTCAGCGGCAAGTCGGACCAGATCCCGGCCGCGATCCAGGCCGCCATTGCGAAGGAAAAGGCGGCGTTCAAAGCCGTTGCGCAGCTTCCCAAGACGATCATTGCTACCGATGTCGCCGCGATCCAGAAGCTGTTCGGCGACTTCGGCGCTGCGGCCGTATCGCAGAATGTCAAGACGAACGCGAAGACGTCGTCGCCGCTGAAGACGTTGGCGCTGACCCAGAGCGCAAGCACAACACCGGATCCGTCGGCGGAGGATACGTCGGAAACGACCGCTGCCCCGGCGCCAAGGGTCCACCTTCTGCCAGTGAGAAAGCAGAGCGCCAAGACGAAGACGACTGCCACCGAGTCGGACGCGAATGACGGCTCAGCTACCGCAACGGGCAGCAGCACTACGGCTTCGTCGGCTTCG
Source organism: Mycolicibacterium hodleri (assembly GCF_006439015.1). Taxonomy (GTDB): domain Bacteria; phylum Actinomycetota; class Actinomycetes; order Mycobacteriales; family Mycobacteriaceae; genus Mycobacterium; species Mycobacterium hodleri_A. The sequence continues at coordinate 34,859 of NZ_RCZG01000018.1, forward strand.
TCGGCGTCGTCGGCGTCGTCGTCCAACGCTACGACGACCTCCAAGCCAAAGCCCACGAACCCGAGCAGCGGCTACGTCGGTCGCCACCGTCTGAAGCTCGGCACCGCACCGAGCTCGAGCAGCACTCCCGACGCCTCGCCTAGTGCCCATTCGGAAACGGCGTCAGCGGCGTCCTAGCCGAGGGCATCCAGTCGGAAGGCCCGAAGAGCGACTTCGCCGGGCCTCCCGCTGGTGCTCCGCTCAGATAGCGCAGTGCCAGTAGATCGAAATGTGTTGATAAACATCGTCAGTCGGCGACGTAGTACATCCTCTTGTTGACGAACTCGTCCATCCCGAGCGGACCGAGTTCACGTCCGAAGCCGCTGCGCTTGACGCCGCCGAAGGGCACCTCTTGGCCTTCATTGGCCGGCGTGTTCACATTGGACATGCCCGACTCGAGACGTTGAGCCACCCTCTCGGCCCGCTTGGTGTCGGTGCTGAACACCGCGCCACCGAGCCCGTAGTCGGAGTCGTTGGCCAGTGTCAGCGCTTCCTCGTCGCTGCTGACCGAGTACACCACCGCCACCGGGCCGAACAACTCTTCGCGGTACGCCCGCATCTCCGGGGTGATGCCGGTCAGCACCGCCGGCGAGTAATACGCCGCGGGTCCATCACCGAGCACACCGCCGGCATGCAGCGTCGCACCCTTCGAGACGGCGTCCTGGACCTGCTCGTGGAGTAACTCGGCCGCCTTGCGGGACGACAGCGGCGAGAACGTGCCGTCGGCCGCCTCGGCCGGGTCACCGGGCTTGAGATCCTTCGCCCGCTCGACGAGCCGTTCGACGAACCCGTCGAAGATGTCGCTGGTGACGATCATTCGCTTGTTCGAGTTGCACGCTTGACCGGTGTTTCCAATTCTGGTGTCCCAGGCAAGATCCGCCGATGCCTTCACGTCATCGGAGTCCAGCACGACGTACGCGTCGGAGCCGCCGAGTTCGAGGACGCACTTCTTCAGATTCCGACCCGCGATCGAGGCCACGACCGATCCCGCTCGCTCCGAACCGGTCAGCGAGACGCCGACGATGCGGGGGTCGCCGATGATCTCCTCGACCTGGTCATAGGAGGCGAAGATGTTCTGATAAACGCCTGCGGGCACTCCCGCTTCGTCCATGAGTTCCTGCACGGCGAGCGCCGACTTCGGCACGGATTCGGCATGCTTGAGGATGATGGTGTTGCCCAGCATCAGGTTTGGGGCCGCGAACCGAGCGATCTGGTAGAACGGGTAGTTCCACGGCATGATGCCCAGCAACGGTCCGATGGGCAGCCTCTGCACGTAGGCCTTGCCCTCGGCGAACGTCTTGATCTCGTGATCGGCTGCTAGCTCAGGCCCCTCCGTGGCGAAGTAGCCGAAGATGTCGCCGCAGAAGTCCGCCTCGTCCACCGATTCCGGGAGCGGCTTGCCCATCTCCTCGGTGGCGATGGCGCCGAGACGAGCGGAATTCTCCTTGAAGAGTTCTCCCACTCGGGCGATAATGCGGGCCCGCTCGGCAATCGGCACGTCCCGCCACGAACGGTATGCCTCGGCCGACGCGGCCAACGTCGCCTCGAGTTCTGCGGCGGTGACGAAGTCAAATGATTGCCCCGCATCGCCGGTAGCAGGGTTGACTACCTGATACCTGGGCTGGGTAGAAACGGTCGCGGTCATGGTGGGACCTCCCTTAGACGTCAATTACCCCTAATCTAGTCGCGGAGGGAATACGGTGCCTTCAGATCCAGGACACCCGGGTGCAGGAACCGTTCATCATCCGGTGCGCGGAGCGAGGAGAAGTTTCCGATGAATCACCGGCCAAGGTCGCGGACGTCGAGAGCGGGCGCAGTGCTGGCGGTGGCGATGACCCTCGGCACGCTAGTGACGATCTGCGACGCCGGCGTCGCAGCAGCTGACGTCTGCGTGTCAGCGGGTCGACGCGTCTCAGTCAGTGGGTGCGCGAACCTCTCGGACGTCATGGCGCCGTACGTGCCGCCACCCGCCTACTACGCCCCGTTCCCCGAGGACTACCCACCACCGCCACCCCCGCCACCACCGCCGCCGCCAGTCAGTGGTTGCATCGGCGTGAACGGTCGCCACGTCAGCGTGAGCGGCTGCAACTGACGATGATCGGTGCGCCGAGAGCGTGATCGCCATCGACATGCTGGTCCGCGTCGGGCTGGCGACCATCCTGGGTGTGGCGATCGGTATCGAACGCCAGTGGCGATCGCGGATGGCCGGCCTGCAGACCATGGCCCTGGTCAGCCTTGGTGCCGCACTCTTTCTGATCCTGGGTGGTTATTCTTTCGGCGGTGCAGGCGATCCGACGCGGGTCGCCGCCCAAATCGTCTCCGGCATCGGCTTTCTCGGCGCTGGCGTCATCATGAAGCAGGGTTCGTCCGTCACCGGATTGAACACTGCCGCCACCCTGTGGGCGTCCGCCGCGGTGGGTGCACTCGCGGGCGCGTGGATGTGGCGCGAGGCCCTCACCGGTACCGTCGTGATCATCGCCGCCAATGGATTTCTGTTTCCCTTGGCCACGAGGATGGACCGAGCGCATCTGTGGGGTGGCCGCGAGAACCCGGCTGCCGACTACCTCGTCGAGGTGGTGTGCAGTCCGGATGCCGAAGCCGACGTGCGGGCGGTCATCGTCGGCGCGGCCGGTCGACCCGCCTTCCAGCTCAATTCGCTGCGGTCGTCCACCACCTCCACCCCCGGCGAGATCGACGTGCGGGCCGAGATGTCCACCCTTACCCGCGACGACGCCGACGTCGAGAAGAGCCTCGGTGTCGTGAACCAGGACCCGAGGGTCACCTCGTTCCGCTGGTCGGCGGAGAGCCCGAAGTCGCGACGTTGAGCCTGCTATCGCCGGACGCGCGCTGCCCACCCGAACGAAACACAGGCGAGTGCGATCGCGCCGAACATCACGGCAGCCAATGGCGCTGCGCTGTGTTCGCCGCCGATTCCGACGAGGGGTGACACGAGCGCGCCGAGTCCGAACTGCAGGGCGCCCAGGACCGCAGAGGCCGAACCGGCCGCGCGGGTAACCGCGCTTAGGGCCAGCGCAGTAGCGTTGCCGAACACCAGACCGAGGCTCGATACCGCGACCCACAACGGGAGCGCCAGGAGCCACGAGGGGGCTCCGCAGGCCACCACGACGGCGATGGTCACGGTGGCCGAGAGGCACAGCAGGAGTCCCGTTCCCGCCAGCGCCTGGATCGACCGGGTCCCGGCGAGCCTGGCTGACACTGCGCTCATCGCCGCCAACCCAAGAGCGTTGACTCCGAACGCAATTCCATACTGCACCTCACTGAACCCCATCATCACCTGGTAGACGAAGGGCGAGGCGGAGATGTAGGCCATCATCGTGGCGAACGCGAAGGCGAAGGCCAGCGCATTACCGATGTATACCCGTGAAACTAGGGCACGCAGCGTCGACGGCGAGCCGTCGCGGTCGGCTCGCGCCGTGGCGCGACGCTCGCTGGTATGGGTCTCTCGAACGACGGCGATGACTCCGAGGAACATGGCCGCGACGATTCCAAAGACCACCCAGAGCACGCCGCGCCACCCGAGTGGAGCCACCAGCACACTGCCGAGCACCGGTGCGACGACGGGTGCGACGCCACCGACGAGCATCATCAGGCTGTATGCCCGCGCCGCGGCAGCACCCACGGCGAGATCGGAGATGATGGCCCTGCCGATCACCATGCCCGCCGCACCCGTGATGCCCTGAGCGAAGCGCCCGGCAATCAGGATCTCGACGGTGGGCGCCAATGCCGTCGCGGCGCTGGCCGCCAAGCACAGCAGCGAGCCGACCACCAGCGGTGCCATCCGGCCAAATCGGTCGGACAACGGCCCGAAGAGCAACTGCCCCAGCGCAATACCGACGAGGAAGGCTGTCAGGGTCAGCTGAACCGCCGTGGCGGTGGTGTCGAGGTCGGTCGTCATGAGCGGGAACGCGGAGAGGTACAGATCGGTGGCGAACGGGGCCACGGCCGACAACAACGCGAGAACGAGCAGTAACGGGCCACCGACGGGCGGACGGGGCGCGTGCGGCGCGACCAAGCGCTCCAACTGCTCGGCACTGCCCTCGGCGAGATCGATCCGTGTGTTCAAGGTAGGTCCTTCTATAGCTATGTTTTGATAACTATATATTAATAGGCGGATCGGCGTAAAGTCGACGGCATGAGCCGCACCGCCGCACCCACCATGACCGCCGAACACGAGACGGCCCTTGCCGACCTGGCGGACGCGATCATGCACGCCGCGCGGCTGATCCGGTCCTGGGATCAGGCAGCTGAAACCGTGGTCCCGCTGTCGATGATCGAAGCGGCGGTGCTGGAATACGTCGACCGGCATCCCGGGTGCCGGCCCAGCGACGTCGCGCACGAAGTACGAATGCGCAGCAGCAATTTCAGTGCGGCACTGCGCGCGCTGGAGAAGCAGGCGTTAGTCGAGCGACGCAGCGATCCTTCTGATGGTCGTACCGCCAACCTCTTCGTCACCGCACTGGCCAAGCAGAACATCGACATCGTCCGGTCGCGGCGCGCGGCCCTGCTCGCCAGCGCACTGGGCAGCAATCGCGCCCGGACGGACGCCGCGAGGGACCTGTTGGATCAACTCAGAACCGCACCGAGAGAATGACGCCAACGGTCCGGCGTGACGCATTCGCGAACATCAGCTAGCCATGCCCCTCGACGGCCGGGGCGACGAAGCGCTGCAACATCTCTCGTTCGAGTTGGGCGTCGGCGACGGGCAGGAAGACCAACGACAACACCGCGTGCACGATCCAGCGCGCGGACACGGGAGCGTCGGCCGCGATCCCCGTCAATTCGGCCGCCAGGCGCGTCATCACCGGTGACGCCGAACTCAGCTGTTGAGTGATCGACCCGGCGACACTTCGAGGGTGCCTGCGAGACTGGCTCGATGGTCGACACCCTGCACGACACCGGCTCCCGCGGCTTCGCCAGCGACAACTACGCGGGAGTGCACCCCGAGGTCTTGGCGGCACTGGCCGTGGCGAATGGCGGTCACCAGGTCGCCTACGGCGGCGACGTCTATACGGCTCGGCTGCAGCAAGTCATCCGCACCGAGTTCGGCGATGACGCCGAGTCCTTTCCCGTGTTCAACGGCACTGGCGCCAACGTCGTGGCGCTCACTGCGGTGCTGCCGCGCTGGGGCGCTGTCGTCACCACGGCGACCGCGCACATCCACGGTGACGAGGGCGGTGCGCCGGAGCGAGTGAGCGGCCTGAAGATCCTCGCGGTGCCGACCCCCGATGGCAAGCTGACCCCCGAGCTGATCGCGACCGAGGCATGGGGTTGGGGCGACGAGCACCGCGCCCAGCCGCTGGCCGTCAGCATCACCCAGAGCACCGAGCTGGGCACGCTGTACACACCCGGCGAGGTGCGCGCGATCGCCGACTTCGCACACGGGCACGGCATGGCCGTGCACATGGACGGAGCTCGTATCTGGAACGCCGCGGCCGCCCTCGGGGTGCCGTTCCGCGAGTTCACCACAGAGGCCGGTGTCGACGTCCTCAGCTTCGGCGGCACGAAGAACGGCCTTCTCGGTGCGGAGACCGTGATCGTCATCGACCCGACCCGCGTCGAGGGCATGGTGTACCTGCGCAAGCTCAGCATGCAGCTGGCCAGCAAGATGCGCTTTCCGAGTGCGCAGCTGCTGGCCCTCTTCGAGGATGGGCTCGGGCTGCGGTCGGCCGCGCATGCGAACGCCATGGCGACACGGCTGCGACGGTCGCTCGAGTCCGGGATCGCCGACGGCGACATCCACGGCCTGACCTTCAGCCAGGAGACGCAGGCCAATGCAGTCTTCGGCGTGCTGTCCAACGCTGCGGCCGACCGCATCCGCGAGCGCGTGCGTTTCTACGACTGGAACCGCGCGGCAGGCCAAGTGCGCTGGATGTGCTCCTGGGACACGACCGAGAGCGACATCGACGCCTTCGTCGCCGCGATCCGTGAGGAGCTGGCTCGCTGACGCCGGATGCCGTGGCGAGAATGGTCGGCCCGTCTGCGCTTACGGATGCGTACAGGGGGTAAGTGCCCACGGGATGGTGAATGACGGCGAGAACAGGCGGCCGTGTCGCCACCGGGCGCACCCAGCCACGTCCCAATCATCTGAAACTGAGAGACGGGACGCGAACAATGACGGTGACTCGAGAGACGACAGCCAGCCGGCAACGGGTCTGGGACGTGCTGGCCGACGGCTGGACCTACTCGGGCTGGGTGGTGGGCAACAGCCGGATACGCGCGGTCAGCCCGGACTGGCCTGCGCCCGGATCGCGGATCGCGCACTCCATCGGCACCTGGCCCGCAGTAATCGACGACGAGACGGTCGTCGAAAGCTGTGTGATCGGCGCCGAGTTGGTGCTGCTGGCGAAGGTTCGCCCAGCCGCAAAGGCACGAATCACGATGCGACTGAGGGACATTAGCGGCGGCTGCCTGATCGATATGACAGAGGTCGCGGTCTCGGTGCCGCTGCGCTGGATACCCGACGCGGTGCAGCTGGCCGGGGTGGCGCCGCGAAACCGGGAGTGCACGTGGCGGCTGGCGATGATCGCCGAACGACAGGACCCCGACACATTCACCAACGAGGACAAGAGGAATCGACGATGAGAGCAGTCACCTGGCACGGCAAGCGCGACGTCCGCGTCGACACCGTGCCCGATCCGAAGATCGAAGAACCCACCGATGCGATCATCGAGATCACGTCAACCAACATCTGCGGGTCCGACCTGCACCTGTACGAGACACTGGGCGCATTCATGAACGCCGGTGACATCCTCGGTCACGAACCCATGGGGATCGTGCGTGAGGTGGGAAGCGCGGTGACCAACTTGGCGGTGGGTGATCGGGTCGTCATCCCGTTCCAGATCTCCTGCGGCAGTTGCTACATGTGCGACAAGCAGCTGTTCACCCAGTGCGAGACCACGCAGGTCCGCGATCGCGAAGCCGATGATGCAGAAGGCGGGGGTCGACCGGCTCAACGCCGTCTACGCGGCGATCGACATCGTGCGTCGCGGAGGCACCATCTCGCTGATCGGCGTGTACGGCGGCGCAGCTGACCCCATGCCGCTGATCACCATGTTCGACAAGCAGATTCAGCTACGAATGGGACAGGCCAACGTGAAGAAGTGGGTCGACGACATCATGCCGTTGCTCACCGACGACGACCCGCTGGGGGTCGACACCTTCGCCACGCACACCCTGCCGCTGGAGCAGGCGCCGCATGGTTACGAGATCTTTCAGAAGAAGCAGGACGGCGCCGTCAAGATAATCCTCGAACCCTGACGGGCTCACACCGAGCGGGTGAGGTCGCCGGTGGCCGGTCCTTCCAGGAGCGTGCCATCGGCGGCGAATCGCGAACCGTGAAGCGGGCACTCCCAAGACTTGTCGGCGTCGTTCCAGTTCACGATCCCGCCGAGATGCGGACACACCGGGGACACGACGTGCTCGACGCCGTCGACGGTGCTCTTCGCCTGCAGATGCCACGGTGGTCCGCTGACCACGCCGCACCCCTCGGGGGGTCGTTCGGACGACGCGGTGAGCGGGGTGACCCAACCCTTCGCGAGGTTGAAGCCCACTTCGAGGTTCGACTGCGCCGCCGTCGTGATCCCCGACAGCTCGTGCGGGCTCCAGCTTGCGAACGCACCGGCCCAATCCATCCGACCCCCGAGGATGTGACTGGTGAGAGCGAGCGCGGCGGCGGGCCCGTTCGACATGCCCCACTTGTCGAATCCCGTTGCCACACAGATGCTGTCGAGACCGGGCAGAATCGCACCGACGTAGGGCAGCCCGTCGGCGGGCGTATAGTCCTGCGCCGACCAGGAGTGCGTCTTCATCGCTCCCGGATAGTGCAGTGCGGTCCACTTCTCCAACTCTTCGAGCGCCTCCGACGGACCCTTCTCGCGGCCGACCGGATGGCCGGCGCCACCGACGACGAGCGCGTCGCCATCCGATGTCGGGGCGTAGCGCACGGACCGGGTCGGGGAGTCGGTGGACACGTACATCCCTCTGGTGACGTCGCCGGGCACGGTGAACGACATGCAGTAGGACCGCTGCGCCTTGAGTCGGGCGAAGAATCCGCCCCGGTCGAGGATGGGCACTCCCGTTGCCAGCACGAGTTGTCCCGTCCTGACGCTGATTTCGGCGTTGTCGGAAGTCCGCACCCGCAGCCGCAGGTTTGCGCCGAGGCCGGACACGCGCCGCACACGCGCACCCTGGGCCAGTCGGCCGCCATGCGCTTGGAGTTCCTCGACCAGGGTGTCCAGCAACGACATCGGGTCGAACTGAGCCTGCTCTCGAAGCCGGACGCCGCCGCGGAAGGGGAACGGCACGTCGGCGTCGTCGGCCCATTCGACGTCGAGACCGGCCGACCTCGCGGCGTCGAGCTCATCTAGCGCCGCCTGGACACCGTCCGGTGACTGCGCGTAGGTGTACGCGTCCTCGCGTTGCACGTCGATCCCACGCTGCTCGCAGTACTGCAGCAACCAGGCCTGGCCTTCGCGATTGCCGTCCAGATACTGGCTTGCCAGCTTCGCTCCCTGCTTCGCGACGATCTTCGACAGCTTGGTGCCCTGCAGCAGGCTGATCTTCGCGGTCGTGTTCCCGGTCGCACCCGCCCCGACCGTGCGAGCCTCCAGCACCAGCACGTCCTTGCCCGACCTCGCCAAGAGCACCGCCGTGATCAACCCGGTGATCCCGGCACCCACCACCACCACGTCGGCCGACGGTTCGCCAGACAACGGTTCAGGGGAGGTATTCGAGATTGCCGCGTGATCAGCGAGCCACAGTGACGTCATTCGGCGCCCCTTACCCGGCGAACAATCCAGCGAAACCGGTTCTCGGCACACCGCCGGAGATAGCGCTTCCGCCGAAAAGTTCTCATCCGTGACCAAATCGTGATCTGATTGTCGTGCGTGAGGGTCTGCCAAGGCCCCCATGCATGCCGGTCGGGGAAACGACGGCAGGAGAACCTACGGTGATCGACACTGGATCGCACACACGAAGGACCGCCCAGCACCTAGTGGGGGCGGTGGCCATCGCTGCATTCCTCGCCGGAATTGGCATGCAGTCGAACGCCGAAGTGCCTCGGGCGGCGGCCGACGCTGGCGCCACTGTCGAAGCAGCACAGGTCGCCAACGGCGGACGCGCAGCGGGCAGGACTCAGGGGATCAATCCGGGGACGGACGGCCAGTGCACCTGGGGCGCTGCGCAAAAGTGGTTCGAGGCGAGCGGGTCGTATCCCGCGATGCGCGGTGATGCGATGGCGTGGCGGGACTCGGCGATCGCTGCGGGCTGGACCGTGGTCGACGACGCTCAGGCCCGTTCGATCGTCGTGTTCCCACCGGGAGTCGCCGGTGCGGGCAGCGTAGGGCACGTCGCGTGGGTGGATTCCGTGTCCCCAGGTTCCGCCGGCACAGTGATTCACGTGACCGAGATGAACAACTCTCAGCTGGGCGGCGTCGGTGTCTTCAACGGTCGCGACGTCGTGCAGGTACCCGGAATGTCCTACATCCTGTTGCCCTGACCCCGATCCGAGGCACGGCTCGCTCGCTAGGCTTCTCCCATGACCGAGAAGACGGTGTTGTGCTTCGGTGATTCGCTGACGTGGGGCTGGGTGCCCGCCGCGGAGACCGCGCCCACGACGCGGTTCCCTCGCGGCGTCCGCTGGACCGGTGTACTCGCCGACAGCCTCGGCGACGACTACGCGGTGATCGAAGAGGGCCTCAGCGCCCGCACCACGAACGTCGACGACCCCACCGATCCGCGGCTGAACGGCGCTGCGCACCTACCGATTACGCTCGCCAGCCATCTGCCGCTCGACCTCGTCATCCTCATGTTGGGCACCAACGACACCAAGGCGTACTTCCACCGAACGCCGTTCGAGATCGCGTCGGGGATGGGGTTGCTGGTCGCGCAGGTCCTCGGCTCCGCGGGCGGAGTGGGCACCGTCTACCCGGCCCCGGCGGTACTCGTCGTCACCCCGCCTCCTCTGGCTCCGATGCCGGACCCGTGGTTCCAGATGACATTCGAAGGTGGCCAGCAGAAGTCGGAGCAGCTGGCCCATGCATATCGGGCGCTGTGTGACTACATGAAGATCGCTTACTTCGACGCGGGTTCGGTGATCAGCACCGACGGCAGCGACGGCGTCCACTTCACCGAACAGAACAATCGCGACCTGGGCGCTGCGTTGGCCGACGAGGTCCGCCGAATCCTGGCGTGATCACCGACCGCGTGTGACGCCTCGGCGTCGGGTCAGTGCCACGACTCCGATGACAAGACCGACTGCCCCGACGATGACCAGAGGGACAGCCCAGTGCCGGCGACGGGATATCGCGGCATCGCACGCGGCGGTCAGGTCGGCATGCGGGATGGCCTGCGCGATGGTGGGCGCGCTCGGCACGGCGGGGGCGAGTGGTGCGACGTGATCGACCGATACTGCATTTCCGCACGCGACCGTCGAACTGATGCCATCGAACACGTGGACGGGAAGGAACAGTCCCACCACCCCGCCGATCAACACCAACGCTGCTATCAGGACGTTCCGCATCTTGGCCTCCCCGGTTGCGCGGAAGTTAGCTCTGACATCACTGTGCCATGCAAAAACCGCCCTGCCTGCGCGAACAGGAGGGCGGTCGTGGCGGTGGCGGAGGGATTTGAACCCTCGGACGGGGGTTACCCGTCACACGCTTTCGAGGCGTGCTCCTTAGGCCGCTCGGACACGCCACCGTCGGGCAGCTTACCGGGAACCCGGCACGGCCCCTAATCGCCGACGTTTGTGAAGCCTGGGCGGTAAAACGGGGGGCATTGTCGCCTACATTTCACGAACGCTGTCGCGCGAAGAACTTCGTCAGCGGCGCCGAACACTCATCGGCGAGCACGCCACCGCGGACCTCCGGCCGATGCGTGAGCCGTCGGTCGCGCACCACGTCCCACAGCGAGCCGACCGCACCGGTCTTCGGCTCCCACGCACCGAACACCACCCGGGCGACGCGCGCCATGACCAACGCCCCGGCGCACATCGTGCATGGCTCGACGGTGACGGCAAGCGTCGCGCCCTCCAGTCGCCAGCCGTCACCGAGCACCCTGGCTGCTTCCCGCAGGGCCAGAATCTCCGCGTGCGCCGTCGGGTCGCCGAGTTCCTCACGGGCGTTGGCGGCGCGCGCCAACTCGGTGCCGTCGGGGCCGAACACCACCGCGCCGATGGGAACGTCGCGGGGACCGACGGCGGAGGCCGCCTCCAGCGCGAGACGGATCAGGTGGTCGTCGGCCGTCAACGATCGAGTGTGTCCAGGATCGCCGACATTTCGTCTTCGAAGCCCATCTCCTGGGCGATCCTTGAGAGTTGCTCGTCGGCGTAGTCGTCTTCCGACAGGATGATGCTCAGCACGCCCTCGGACAGACCGATGTCGGACAGCACGCCGAGGTCGCCTTCCTCGAAGGGATCCTCGTCCTCCAGGTCGTCGGGATCGATGTCCGCGTCGAGCTTCTCGAGCACCTGCCTGGCGATGTCATAGTCGACGGCCGCCGTAGCGTCCGACAGGAACAGTCGAGCGCCTGCGGGGGCGGGGCGCACGATCACGAAGAACTCGTCGTCGACGTCGAGCAGCCCGAACACGGCCCCCGCACTCCGCAGTTCCCTGAGCTCGGTTTCGGCGGCCGACAGACTGGTCAACGCGCTGCTGCGCAACGCCGAGCACCGCCACTTGCCGTCCTCGCGAACGACTGCCACGCCGAATCCATCCGGGAGATCCACGGCCTGCTTCTGCGCCTGTGCCCGCTGTGCTCCCATGGACGCCACGCTAGTCCCAGTTCGCGCGCTTTGACCAGCGATCACGATCACGCCTGGCGCTCGCGCGGGATACCGATGTGTCAACCTTGGAAGGTGCTGACTCCAGCGTGCGTACTCGGCCTTGGCCTGATCGGCGGATCGCTGCTGCGAGCAGCCACGGCCGCGGGCCGCGAGGTCTTCGGCTACAACCGGTCGATCGACGGTGTGCAGGCCGCGCGCTTCGACGGATTCGACGCCACCGCCGACATCACCGAAGCGCTGGAACGGGCCGCGGCGGAGAGTGCGCTGATCGTCCTCGCTGTGCCGATGCCTGCACTGCCCACCATGCTCGACCACGTCCGCACGACGGCGCCGAACTGCCCGCTCACCGATGTCACCAGCGTGAAAGTCGCGGTCCTGCAAGCGGTTCGGGAGCACGGGTTACTCGACCGCTTCGTGGGAGGCCACCCGATGACCGGAACTGCCCACTCGGGCTGGGCCGCGGGCGACGAGAAGCTGTTCGCCGGCGCACCCTGGGTGCTCAGCGTCGACGACCACGTCGATGCGAACGTGTGGGCCGAGGTCATGCACCTGGCGCTGGACTGCGGGAGCTTCGTCGTCCCGGCCCGCTCCGACGAACACGACGCGGCGGCCGCAGCCATCTCACATCTGCCGCACCTGTTCGCCGAGACCCTCGCCTCCACTGCAGCCGACGTGCCGCTGGCGTGGGCGCTGGCGGCGGGTTCGTTCCGCGACGGCACCCGGGTCGCGGCCACCGCACCCGAGCTGGTGCGCGCCATGTGTGAGGCCAACGCCGGACCGCTGGGTTCCGTGCTGGACCGTGCGATCGACCTACTGACGCGCGCCCGTGACGGCCTCGCCGCGACCGGATCCGTCGCGGAACTCGTCGGATCGGGGCACGCGGCGCGGACGCGGTACGACGACTACGACCGACCGCAGATCCGTGACATCGTCGTCGGCCAGAACGGCTGGCGTCAGGAACTCGCCGCCGCGGGGCGTGCGGGTGGTGTGCTCAGATCCGCTCTGCAAGGTCCGGATAGTCAAGAATGAATCCGTCGTCGTCGACCGTGATCGTGGTCTCGGCGACGGGCGACTTCAACTTGATACCGGCCGCCGGGTTCGGCGTCTCGCTCGAGTATTCGATGGTCACGGTCTCCACGGTCAGGTCCGGGAGGCGCACGTAGACCACCGGCAACGAAATCGACTCACCGCGCTGGTAGAGCCCGGTACGACGGATCGGCAGCGCGTTGAAGAACGGGCTGTAGATCACGTCGACGTCCAGAGCGCCGCCGTACGGCAGACGCATGCCCTTATTCTGCTTGTCCTCCACCAGCCACATGTTCTCTCCATCGCGGGCGATGTTGAGCTGGCGTTCCCGTTCGGCCAACGTGACCGTCAGCGACAGGCGTTTGGTGGCACCACTGTCGTCGGTGACCAGGTCATAGGACGCACTGAACGCCGGATGTGACGGCGTCGCAGCGGCGACGATCCGGCCATATGCCTTGATGCGGTTGCCCGACAGCTGGACCCTCACCGACTCCATGCGGGGAACGCCGTGCGCGCGCCAGGTCAGGATTGCCGGCCAGTTGTCCTTCGACTCAGAGCGGTCTGCTTCACTCATGCCCCTACCGTAGGCGACGGGCCCCGTGCTGCGTAGCCGCCTTGCGAAAGCCCGTCAGATCGTGATGTCGAGCGGGATTCCAGCGCGACCTCATCGCCGAGCAGCGGCTGTGGCATCTTCCGGAATCTGTCGGTGCCCGGCTCCGAGAGCCACACCACGAACGCCAGTACGGCATCCAGAATCAGCGCCAGCGCGGTGACGACGAGCGCGCCCACCAACGCGAGGTAGAACTCGCGGATCTTGATGCCGTCGATCAGGTAGCGACCAAGTCCGCCGAGGCTCGCGTATGCGGCGACGGTGGCGGTGGCGACGATCTGAAGCGTCGCCGTACGCACCCCGCCGAGGATCAGTGGCAAGGCGTTGGGCACCTCGACACGCAGCAGCACCCGGGACTCCGTCATGCCCATCGAACGCGCGGCGTCCACCACGGCTCGGTCGACGTTGGCGATGCCCGAGTAGGTGCCCGCCAGTATCGGCGGGATGCCGAGGAGCATCAGAGCCACCGTGGGCGGGATGAGGCCGAGGCCCCACAGCAGCACGCCGAGCAGCAGCACGCCCAGCGTCGGAAGGGCGCGTAGCGCGTTCACGCCGCCGACGACGAAGAACGTGCCGCGTCCGGTGTGACCGATGAGCAGCCCGATCGGGATCGCGATGAGCGCCGAGAAGACGAGCGCGACGGCGGTGTACTCGAGGTGTTCGAGGATCCGCGCACCCAGCCCCTCGGCGCCGGCCCAGTTGGCCGCGGTGAAGATGTAGGACAGTGCCTGGTGCAGGAAGTTCATCGGGCGCCTGCCTTCGCTCGTCGGTCGGTTCGCACCCACGGCGTCGCGAACTTGCCTGCCAACATGATCAGCGTGTCCACCACGATCGCGAGCACGAAGATCGCGATGATGCCCGCGACGATCTGGTCGCTCTTGTTGGCCTGATAGCCCTCGGTGAACCAGGTGCCGAGACCGCCGATGCCGATCACCGAGCCGACCGACACCATCGAGATGTTGGTGACGGCGACGACGCGAACACTGGCGACGAGCACCGGGATCGCCAGCGGCAGTTCGACTTTCAGAACGCGCGTCAGCGGCTTGTAGCCGACGGCCGTCGCGGCGTCGAGCACGACGGGCGGAACGGCGTCGAGCGCCTCGGGGACCGCCCGCACCAGCAGTGCGACGGTGTACAGGGTCAGAGCGACGATGACGTTGGCCTGATCGAGTATTCGCGTAGGGATGACCAATGGAAGCACGACGAACAGGGCCAGCGACGGGATGGTGAAGATGATGCTCGCCGTCAGGGTGGTCAACCGACGCAACACCGTCTTTCGTTGGATCAGCGCACCCAGCGGCACCGCGATCAGCAGGCCGATCACCAAGGGCAGCAACGACAGCCACAGGTGGATGAGCGTCAGATCCCAAGCTTTGCCCAGGTGTGTGAGGAGGTAGTTCACCTACGTGGTCTTTCGCTTTGCCTTCAAGGCGGCGATCACGTCATCGGCCTTGACGCCACCGATCACCTGCTTGCGCTCATCCACGGCAACCCCGAGACCGGAGGGCGAGGACAACGCGGCGTCGAGCGCCAACCGCATGGTGCCGTTCGGCAGGAACAGCGAGCCGCCGGCAATGGTGCTGTCGTACAGCGTTTTTCCCTGGCGATGCAGGCCAACGCCGTTCACGTCGATCCACGCGTACGGCGAGCCGTCGGGTCTGGTGACCAGCGCCCAGTCGCCGGGCCCGAGGTCCAGCGAGTCGACGCCGGCCTCCTCAACAGTTCTGATGTCGTGCAGCGGCAACCCGCTGCCGGGGGAGAACTGCAGCCCGCGGTAACCGCGGTCGGCGCCGATGAAGCCGGCGACGAAGTCGTTGGCTGGGTTGGACAGTAGGCGCGCTGGCGCGTCGTATTGCTCGAGCACTCCGCCACGACCGAAGACCGCGACCTTCTCGCCGAGCTTCAGTGCCTCGTCGATGTCGTGGGTGACGAAGACGATGGTCTTGCGTAATTCGCTTTGCAGCCGCAAAATCTCGGTCTGAAGTTCCTCGCGGACCACCGGGTCGACGGCGCTGAACGGCTCGTCCATCAGCAGGATCGGAGGGTCGGCTGCGAGGGCGCGAGCGACGCCGACGCGCTGCTGCTGCCCACCGGACAACTGCGCCGGATACCGGTTGGCCAGCTTCGGATCGAGCCCGACGCGCTCCATCACGCCGATGGCGGCCTTGCGGGCGGCGCGGCGGGACTCACCCTTCAGCACGGGCACGGTCGCAATGTTGTCGACGACCTTCAGATGCGGCATCAACCCGGCGCTCTGGATGACGTAGCCGATTCCCAGCCGCAGTTTTACCGGGTCGACCTTCGTCACGTCCTCGCCGTCGACCGTCAAGGTGCCGGACGTGGGGTCGATCATCCGGTTGATCATCCGCATCGAGGTCGTCTTGCCGCAGCCGGACGGTCCGACGAACACCGCGAGCATGCCGTCGGGTACCTCCACGCTCAGGTCGTCGACGGCGACGGTGCCATCCGGATACTTCTTGGTCACGGCGTCGAACTTGATCATGTGTGCTTACCCTCTGCTGTTCGTGCGAGCGCTCGTGGCTAACCCTGAATCGGCTTGTCGAACCCGTTGTCCTGAACCCACTTGCGGGCCGCTTCTTCGGGGTCGAGGCCGCCATTACCGGACGTTGCGGTGTTCATCTCGATGAGGGCCTTGGTCGTCAGCTTGGCAGAGACGGCGTCGAGCACGGTCTTGAGTTGATCCGACATCTTCTGCGAAGCCACCAGCGGGACGACGTTCGCGGCCAGGAAGTTGTTCTTCGGATCAGCAAGCGGGACCAGGCCGTTCTGCTCGATCGCCGGCGACGTGCTGAAGATGTCGGCGGCGGTGATTCGCCCTTCGACGAGTTCACGAACGGTTGCAGGCCCGCCGCCGTCGCTGATCGCGACGAAGTTTCCCGGCGCGATCTTCAGGCCGTAGGCCGCCTCGAGGCCCGGCAGTCCCTCCTTGCGGCTCTGAAACTCCGATGGCGCGCCGAACTTCACCTGCGGCGAATACTTTGCAAGGTCCGCGATGGTCTTCAAGTTCCACTTCGCGGCGGTCTCCGACGTGACCGCGACGGTGTCCTGGTCGTTGGCGGCGGATGGGGTGAGGACGGACAGGCTGCCCGGCAACACCCGCGTCAGAGCCAGTTCCACCGAGTCGGGATCCGTTGCCTTCGTCTCCGGGTCGAAGTATTGCAGCAGGCTTCCGGTGTACTCCGGAATCAGATCGATCGAGTGATCCTGCACGGCCGGCACGTAGGCCTCGCGGCTGCCGATGTTGAACTTCCTGCTGATCTCGAAGCCGTTGGCCTCCAACGCTTGCGCGTAGATCTCGGCGATGATCGTCGATTCCGTGAAGTCGGCGGAGCCGATCGCGATCGTCTTCAGGTCACCCGATATCTCGCCTCCGCCCAACGGGTTCGAACTGCCGCAGGCGGCGGTCGCCAGGACGAGGACCGCTGCCAAAACGGCCAGACTGCTTCTGCGCTTGGATCGTCGTGCCGGGTTCACTGAGGAGTCCTTTCGGCGTCACCTGCCTCGTGCGAGGTTAACCAGGTTGCCAGCATGCCGCTCGGCTTTAGCTGGTCGTCACCCGGTACCGCTGGTTTCCAACTCGGCCAAAACGGGCAAGGATGGAGCCATGAGCACTGATCCGCAGGTCCCGCCCGTCGATTCGAGCCGTCCCGGCCCGCAGGATCCGGTTCAGTCCGAAGCGCCGGCCGTCGACACCCCGGCCGCCAAGCCGGCACCCGAGAACGCCGTGCACTTCACCAGGGCTGCGGCGCTGTGGTCGGCCCTGATCGTCGGCTTACTGATCCTGATCGTGCTTCTGATCTTCATCGCGCAGAACACCGACGCGGGGACATTCCACTTCCTCGGCTGGGACTGGAGCCTGCCACTCGGCGTCGCGTTGCTGGGGGCCGCCGTGCTCGGCGGACTGATCACCACGCTCGCTGGCGTGGTACGCATCGTGCAGTTGCGCCGCGCTGCCAAGAAGAACTACAAGGCCGCCCTCCGCTAAGGGCTCGATCGCGTGTGCTGCCAGGAGAGCTCGGCCAGGCCCGCCGCGACCAGGGGCGCGACGGCCTCTCCCACCTTGTCCCCGTACTCCGTGGCGCCGCCCATCCGGTCGCGGAACTGTATGCCCGCAGCGATGATGGCCAGCTTGAAGTAGGCCAGCGCCATGTAGAAATCCCAATGGTTCAAAGGCTGACCGGCCGCCACCGAATACCTTTGCGCCAGTTCGTCGGCCGCCGGAATCTGGGGTGACGACCACGCCGAATCAGCGTGCACCATGTTGAACATCGGATGGCGGTACACGCACATCAGCGCCGCGTCGCTGAGGGGATCGCCGAGCGTCGACATCTCCCAGTCGAGCACCGCCCGCACCTTGGTCGCATCGACGGCGTCGAGCATCGTGTTGTCGATGCGGTAGTCCCCGTGCACGATCGACGTCCGGCTCTGCGGCGGAAGCGCTTCTCCCAGCGCCGCGTGCAGTCGCTTCACGTCCGCATCACGCGGGTCGTCCTCCAGCCGCACCAGGCCCCACTGGCCGCCCCAACGTCTCACCTGGCGTTCGAGGTAACCCGTCGGCTTGCCGAAGTCGCCGAGGCCGACGGCGTTCGGATCCAACGCGTGCAAATCCGCCAGCACCCTGATCAGGGCGTCGACGCAGGCGTCGATCGTGCTCTGATCGCCGAGGGCGGCCAGTTCCTCGGAGTAGCGCACGATGCGGCCAGGCACGAAGTCGACCATCTGGAACGGAGCCCCGAGAACGGAGTCATCGTTGCGCATCGTCACCGGATGCGCGACGGGTACCGGCGTGTCCTCGAGCGCTGCCACGACCGTGTACTCGCGGGCCATGTCGTGCGCCGACGGCGTCAGCCCGTGCAGCGGCGGCCGCCGCAATACCCACTTGGAGGCATCGTCGAAGACCAGGAACGTCAGATTGGACCGGCCACCGGCGATGAGTTCGCCGCGCAGGTCACCGTCGCGCGGGATGCCGATCGAGCGCAGATGCCGATCCAGCGCGCCGAGGTCTAGTCCGTCCAACGTCGAGGCATCCGTGGTCACTGGACTTGTCTACCACCCCTCCGATTGGCCGTTCGCGCAAGCGCTCACCACCGAAGATTCCGCGGCAGCAGATCCCATACGTGCTCGGTTCCATTGATCGAGGCGACGCCGAGTCCTCCCGCGCGGGACTTCAGCAGCCGCGTCACGCCTGCGTAGTCCACCTGTACGCACAGCAGCCGTTCGGTCTTCATGATGCTGTGCACCATGGCGTTGATGACGCCGCCGTGGCTGAACACCGCCACGGTCTCATCGTGCCCAGCAGCTGCGACGACGTCGTCGATCCCCGCTGTGACCCGGGCGAGGAAGGCGTCCTCGTCCACCGCACCGGGGAGGTGGCCGTCCATCAGCCGCTGCAGGTCTTCTTTCGAGGCCTCTTCGATGGGCGTGTAGTGCGCCAGGTCGCGGTCATACTCCGCGAGGCGCTCGTCGATCTCAATCGAAAGACCCAGCGCGTCCGCGAGCGGTTGACCCGTCTGAATCGCCCGGCGCTGCGGGCTGCTCACCACACGGGTGACCGGAAAACGGCTCAGCGCGTCGGGCAACCGCTTGGCCTGCTCGATGCCCTCGGCGGACAGGTCGGGATCCGAACCCTGACCGGCTTCGCTGCGGAGTGGTAGCGCATGTCGGACCAATAGCAGTTGCACCGTGACACCATATGGCTCGTGCGCGCATTCGCTTGTCCTGTGTGCAGCGAGTTCACCGCGTTCGACACCGACCGGTGCGCCAACTGCCAGACCACCTTGGGCTTCCACCTGCCGACCAAGTCGATGGTGTCCCTCGTCGACGGGACGGCGGTGCTCGACGGGCAACGATGGGTGCGATGCACCCAGTACGTGACGCTCGGCTGCAATTGGCTGGCGGCCGAGGAACACGACGAGTTCAAGAAGCGCGGCCGCTGCCTGGCGGACTCGCTGATCCGACGCGAACCCGCGGCCGACGACACCCTGGCGCGCGAGAAGTTGGTGCCCACCGCCGCAGCTCTGCGCAGGCTGGTCTACCAACTCGACGACATCGGCCTGCCCATCGACCCGTTCTGGCGCCGCGACGGCGGGCTGGCGTTCGACCTGCTGTCGAGCTACACCACCGGCGAAAAGGTCATCATCGGCCACGCGGGTGGCGTCATCACCATCGACGTGGTGGAGTCGCTGGACGCCTACCGCGAGGCGCTGCGGGTGAGGCTAGGCGAGCCGTACCGCACGATGCTCGGGCACTTCCGCCACGAGGTAGGCCACTACTACCAGAACATCCTCGTCGAAACCGGCTCTGGCGCAGCGAAATACCTCGACGACTGCCGGTCACTATTCGGTGACGAACAGGCCAGCTACTCCGATTCGATCGCGCGGCACTACAAATCGGGTGCGCCCGCAAACTGGGACGAGTCGTTCATCTCCGAGTACGCCACCATGCATCCGTGGGAAGACTTCGCCGAGTGCTTTGCCCACTACCTGCACATCGCCGACACCATCGACACCAGCCGCGAGGCGGGCATGGTGCTGCTCGCCGAGCGGGTCCGCTTCGCGGCGCCCCGCGACATCGTCCCGTTGGAGACCTACGACGATCAGCCCATCGAGCGAATGCTGTTTGACTGGCGGTGGATGTCGATGTTCTTCAACCGCGTCAACACCGCGATGGGCAAGAATCCCCTCTATCCGTTCGAGATTCCTCTCGCCGTCGCCGAGAAGCTCGGCTTCGTTCACCGGGTGATTCGCGAGACGGCCCGCGCAGCCGAGGATTAGGACCAATCACATGGGCTACGCCGACGAGCTGTTCGACCTGACCGACCGCGTGGTGCTCGTCACCGGTGGCAGTCGCGGTTTGGGGCGCGAAATGGCCTTGGGCGCAGCCAAGTCGGGTGCCGATGTCATCATCGCCAGCCGCGATCTGGAGTCGTGTGTCGGCACGGCCGAGGAAATCTCGGCGGCGACGGGCCGGACCGCCTTCCCCTACCAGGTGCACGTCGGGCGATGGGATCAGCTAGACGGCCTGGTCGACGCCGCCTACGACCGGTTCGGCAAGGTCGACGTGCTCATCAACAACGCGGGTATGTCACCGCTTTACGAATCGCTGACCTCGGTGAGCGAGAAGCTGTTCGACGCCGTCGTCAACCTGAACTTCAAGGGTCCGTTCCGACTATCGGCGCTCGTCGGAGAGCGGATGGTCGCCGCGGGCGGCGGCTCCATCATCAACGTCAGTTCGGCGGGCTCGCTGCGACCGGCCCCCGACATGCTGCCCTACGCCGCGGCCAAGGCGGGGTTGAACGTGCTGACCGAGGGGCTCGCGAAGGCCTACGGCCCGACCGTCCGGGTAAACACGTTGATGGCGGGCCCGTTCCTCACCGACGTCAGCAAGGCCTGGGACCTCGGCGGTGAGGCGAACATGTTCGGCCACCTCGCGCTCGAGCGCGCCGGAGAGCCAGCCGAAATCGTCGGCGCTGCATTGTTTCTAGCCTCCGATGCATCAAGCTTCACGACCGGTTCGATCCTTCGGGTCGACGGCGGCCTCCCCTGACTTCCCGCGCGATTCGTGGAGTTTGATCGGTGCTGACCGCCGATTAAACTCCACAAATCGCGGGTGGCGTGGGGCGTCAGGGCGTGACGATGTTGAAGCTCGGGTTGGGTTTGTCCAGCACCCCAAGAAGGGACGACATGGCAGTGGCGTCGCCCGCCAGCTCCATACCGGGTGACGTCGTGTCTCCGGTCGCGAACATCAACAAGCGCAGCTTGTTCGCCACCGTGACCGTGGCCGTCGCAGTCGTCGGATCGGCGGTTGCGTTGCGGTACACCAGCACTCCGTTGCGGAGGGTGAGCCGATAGTTGGCGTCCAGATCGTCGAAGGTGATGTCGATGGCCAGGTCGAGGCCCCACGCCTTCGGCCCATTGATGCTGATCGCGAAGCTGTCGAACATCTGCTCGGGGGTCAACTGCGACACCAGCGACAGCGATGTCGTCTGGGTTGGAGTGCCGAAGTTGCCGTCGCGCAACTCGGTCGCCCCGGCCAGGAAGAAGTTGCGCCACGTGGCGTTCTCCGCGCCGTAGGCCAACTGCTCCAAGGTGTCGGCGTACAACGCCCTGGCCGCGGCGTGGTTCTCGTCGGTGAAGATCGCGTGGTCGAGCAGCGTTGCTGCCCAACGAAAGTCACCCGCGTCGAAGGCCTTCTGCGCGGTCGACACCACGCCGTCGATGCCGCCCATGGCCGCGACGTAGCGCGGCCCGATCGCCTCCGGCGGGTGCTGCCACAACCGCGCCGGGTTGCCGTCGAACCAGCCCATGTAGCGCTGGTAGACCGCCTTCACGTTGTGGCTGACCGACCCGTAATAACCGTGTGTGTGCCACGCCGCATGAAGCGCAGGCGGCATCTCGAACGTCTCGGCGATCTCGATGCCGGTGTGCCCCTGGTTGATCAGCCGCAACGTCTGGTCGTGCAGGTAGGCATACAGATCCCTTTGCAGAGAAAGGAATTCGACGATGCGCTCCTCACCCCAGGTCGGCCAGTGGTGCGAGGCGAACACCACGTCGGTGCGGTCCGCGAACTTGTCGATCGCCTCGGTGAGGTAGCCCGACCATGCGTGTGGATCGCGCACTAGCGCGCCGCGCAGCGTCAACAGGTTGTGCAGGTTGTGGGTCGCGTTCTCGGCCATGCACAGCGCCCGGTAGCGCGGAAAGTAGAAGTGCATCTCTGCGGGCGCTTCGGTGCCCGGCGCCATCTGGAACTCGATGTCGATTCCGTCGATGGTGTGCGTCTCGCCGGTGGTGGCTATGTCGACGGTCGGCACGATGATGGCTACCTCACCATTGGATGGAGTCTGCCCCAGGCCGCAACCAACCTGTCCCTGTGGGCCGCGGGCCAGCACGGTGCCGTACATGTAGGCGGCGCGCCTCGTCATCGCCGTGCCCGCGTAGACGTTCTCCTGCACCGCGTGTTCGATGAATCCCTCGGGGGCGATGATCGCCACCTTGCCCGCGTCGACGTCGGCTTGCGTCGTCACCCCGAGTACGCCGCCGAAGTGGTCGACGTGGCTGTGGGTGTAAATCACTGCGCTGACCGCTCGCTCCCCGCGATGGGCGCGGTACAGGCCCAGCGCGGCCGCGGCGGTCTCCGTGGAGACCAGCGGGTCGATCACGATGACGCCGGTGTCACCCTCGATGAAGCTGACGTTGGATAGATCGAGACCCCGGACCTGGTACACGCCTTCGACCACCTCGTAGAGCCCTTGCTTCGCCGCAAGCGTCGACTGCCGCCACAAACTGGGGTGGACCGAGGTGGGCGCATCGCCGGTCAAAAATCCGTATACGTCGTTGTCCCACACCACACGTCCGTCGGCGGCCTTCACCACGCACGGCTCCAAGGCTGCGATGAAGCCGCGGTCGGCGTCGGCGAAATCGCGGTTGTCCGAGAACGGAAAACCCTTGAGATGCTTGGTATGGGCTGACTCGATGACGGCGGTGGGCGGCTTCTGATCCATGCCGCCGACACTGCCACCTGAACACCTTCGTCGGAGCGAATCGACACGCTGTTCACTCCAAGAGACGCGCGACCTCGACGCACGTTGAGCGCGTCGAGGCCGCGGGTGATCTGCCGTGACAGGGCCGATCAGTAGTAGTGCCTGCGACCTCCGACGGCGCGACCCCTCGATCCCAGCAGCGCGAGGATCATGCCGACGACGAGGAGGATGACGCCGACGACCAAGAGAAGGTGGGCGAAGGCGAAGGTCGGGACGAGGGCGGGAAGCACGAGCCCAAGGACGATGAGAACGATCCCGAGAACGATCATGGTGAGCCCTTCTGACGAGGCGACGAGCGGCGCTCGACGCTGATATCGATCAAAGACCCCCTTAGGGGGGTTGTGCTACACCCCTAAGGCGGTAATCGTAGAGGCATGCCTCAAGCGCCGAAACGACCGATCACCGTGGCACTCGTCGACGACTACGACGTGGTGCTCATGGGCGTGGCCAAGATGTTCGACCGCTACCGCGACCGCGTGCTGGTCGCCGAGATCGACGCGACCACCGCCGTCAGCGACGCCGTCGACATCGCGCTCTATGACTCCTTCGCCCAACCGGAGTCCGATCACCACGAGATCGGCGTCCTGGTGGCCAATCCGCGCGCACGACGAGTCGTGGTCTACACGTGGAACTTCCACCCAGATCTCATCGAGAGCGCACGCCGACACGGCGCGCACGGATATCTATCGAAGACGCTGCCCGCCCGCGAACTGGTCGGCGCACTCGAGGCCGTGCACGCCGGCGAGATGGTCATCAGCGACGTCCCCCCACGCGGTCGCAGCGCCGTCGGAACCGACTGGCCGGGCCGGGCCGAAGGGCTCAGCGATCGCGAGTCCGAAGTCCTCGCCTTGATCACGCAGGGCAAGAACAACGCCGAAGTCGCCGCGCTGACCTACTTGAGCCCGAACACCGTCAAGTCCTACATCCGCACGATCTATCGCAAGATCGGCGTCGGAAGTCGAACCCAGGCCGTGCTCTGGGGCGTCCAGCACGGCTTCACCCCGGATCACCACCGCATCGACCACTGGCGCGGCGGTCCCTAGGTCGCCGATTCGGCTCGCCGTCCGCGGGGTATCCCCCGGCCAGCCGTGACTCGGCGGTGACGAACGGAGTGTGCAGTGGACATCGCCGATCGTCTCGATGCCGTCCAGCGCGAGCACCGACTGCTCGGCTTTCCGCTCGCCGTGCTCTACAAGTACATCGACGACCAGGGCGGCTATCTGGCAGCACTGATCGCGTATTACGCGTTCGTGTCACTGTTTCCCCTGCTGCTGCTGCTATCCACCGTTCTGGGCTGGCTGCTGGTTGGGCACCCGGCGCTGCGCGATCAGATCCTCAATTCGGCGCTGAGCCAGTTCCCCGTGATCGGCTCGCAGCTCGGTCAACCGAAGGAGATCGGCGGCGGCGTTACCGGCGTCGTGATCGGAACGGCGGGTGCCCTGTACGGCGGCCTCGGAGTGGGCCAGGCCCTGCAGAACGCGATGAACACGGTGTGGTCCGTACCTCGCAATAATCGCCCCGACCCGTTCAAGGGGCGCGCGCGGAGCCTACTGCTGCTGTGCACCGTCGGCGGCGCGCTCCTGGGCACGACGGTGTTGTCGGCGATCAGCGGCGGCACCGGTGTATTCGGGGACGGTCTCAAGATCGCCATCCTGGCGGCGTCCGTCGCGGTGAACGCCGGCGCGTTCATCCTGGCGTTCCGGATCAGCACCGATCGGGACCTGACGGTGAAGCAGGTAGCTCCGGGCGCCGTGATCGCCGCCCTCGGCTGGCAGTTGCTTCAGTCCTTCGGCGCCGTGTACGTCGGCCATGTGATCGCCAGCGCCAATGCCACAAATGGGGTGTTTGCGTTGGTCCTTGGCATGCTGGCGTTTCTCTACGTCACCGCCACGCTGGTGGTGTTCTGCGCGGTGATCAACGTGGTGCGCGTCGACCGGCTGCACCCGCGGGCCCTGCTCACGCCGTTCACCGACAACGTCGACCTCACGGCGGCCGATCGCGAGGTGTACGCCGGACAGGCTGCCGCTCAGCGCAGCAAGGGCTTCGAAACGGTCGACGTCACCTTCGGCTCTCCCCCGCACCGCTCGCCGGATCTCGACGACGACGCCTCCGTCGAACCCGCCGTCGATCAGCCCGGCTGACCGTCAGACCCGGTGCAACTCGACGTCGGACAGGACTGACCCGCCGACGGTCGCCGTCATGTAGGTACAGAAGGGTTGCCTGCGGCGGTCGGTTGGCGAGCCGGGGTTGAGCAGCCGAAGACCCGTCTCTGCGGTGGTGTCCCACGGGATGTGGCTGTGCCCGAACACCAGGACGTCGACGTCGGGATACAGCGTCGCCATCCGCTGATCCCGGCGCGTCGAGGCACCCGTCTCGTGTGTGACGGTGAAGCGCACTCCCTCAAGCTCGACGTCGGCCCGCTCGGGTAGCCGGCGCCGCAGGTCCTCACCGTCGTTGTTGCCCCAACAGCCCACCACCCGGTTGGCCCTGGCCTCGATTTCGTCGAGCAGGGTCGTGCACACCCAGTCGCCGGCGTGGAACACCACGTCGACCCGAGCCACCTGCTCCCACACCGACGCGGGAAGGTCGCGGGCCCGCTTCGGCAGGTGGGTATCTGCGATCAACAACAAATCCACCCCCGTCACGCTAGACGTCGTTCTCTACATTGCCTGCCAGCACGTTGCTAGTAGTTAATCTGCCGCACGACGTAAGCTGACGGCGATCATCGAACTGCACTGCGCTACACCCGTGCCGTCCAGATCGAACCGGGGGATCCATGGCAAAGCAGTCGCTCCACTGGGTGATCGCGATGTCCTCCGCCACGCTCGTCGCGTTTGCGGTGTGGTTGCTGGCAGGTTGGGGCGGCGCCGAAGTCACGTCCGTGGTCAGCCTCGTCGGTTCGATCCTCAGCGTCGTCTTCGCCATGGGGTGCGCCGTGCGGGCGCTGCGCCATTCCGACGGGCGGCAACGGCTCGCGTGGTCGTGCCTGCTGGTGGGGCTGGCCGGCTGGCTCGTCGGTGACCTGGCCACGCTGTACTTCCACCTGATTGCAGGCACCTCTGCGTACGCCGCAACGATCTTCGGCTCGGCCTACCTGTTGCTGCCGATCGGCGTCTGCACGGCCGCGGTGTTCATCCCGTACGGGGGTCTGCGTTCAGGCCTTCGGGTGCTGCTGGACGGCATCATCACGGCCACCTCGCTATTCGTGGTGTCCTGGAACATCGTTCTGCACAATCTCTTCGACGTCGCAAACCCCTTCCTCGCGTCCATTGCCCTCGCCGTCTTCGCCGTCTTCGCAGACGTTGCCATGATCACGATCGCGGTAATGTTGCTGGCCCGAGCGCGTGCCGGACTTCGACTCTCGTCCCTCCTGATGACGGCCGGATTGGTGTCGATCGCCGCGTCGGACACTGTATTCCTCTACTACAGCTCCCGTGGGCTGGGGCCCAGCACCTTCGTCATCCTGGGCTGGGTGGTCGGCATGTACTTCATCGGCCTGTGCGGCCTCCTATCCCGCCGCAAGGGAGCAGCCCGCACCTCGGCAACTCTGGCACCGACCTGGATGTCGCTCTGGCTGCCGTATGCACCCGTGCCCTTCGCCATCTTCATCGGCGCCCGAGAGGCGTTAACCGGCCACAGTCCACCGGTCCTCATCGCCGGGCTCGTCTTGATCTTCGCCGCGCTGTCCCGCCAATTCCTGCTGCTCGCCGACAACCGCCGGCTGCTCGTCGCCGTCGAAGACTTCGCTCTTCGCGACCAGTTGACGGGTTTGGCCAACCGCACGCTGTTCACGGATCGACTGACGCACGCCATGGCGCTCCGCGCGCGCAATGGGGCCGCCGTCTGCGTGCTGCTGGCCGACCTCGACGACTTCAAGCTCGTGAACGACACCCTCGGTCACCCCGTCGGTGACGATCTGCTGTGCAGTGTGGGTGCCCGCATCCACGCCGCCACCCGCCCGTGGGACACCGTCGCGCGGGTCGGCGGGGACGAGTTCGCGATCCTCGTCGAGGACGGCCCTGCGATCGCCCAACAGATCGCCGAACGTGTCGTCCGGGCGTTCGAAGAGCCATTCGTGGTGGCCGGCCGAACGATCCACATGCGGTTGAGCATTGGGGTGGCTAGGGCGGCCTCAGACGCCGACGTCTCGGCAGAAGAGCTGTTCAAGCGCGCGGACCTCGCCATGTACTCGGCCAAACGCGCGCACGTTGGCACTCGCAGCTTCACCCCCGACATGCGGCTCGACGCCACCGAGTTGAACCTGCCCAGTCAGCAGAAGAGGACGGGACGACAGATTGGCGTCGGGCGCATCCAGTTCCTGGAGGACCTCCGCCGGGCTATCGACGAACACGAACTCGGGCTGGTCCATCAACCGAAGTTCAGCTTGTCGACGGGATTGGCCGTCGGCGTGGAGGCACTGATCCGCTGGCCGCATCCGCAGTTCGGACTCCTCGAACCCGCTGACTTCCTACCGCTGGTCCGCGAGAAGGGATTGATGGAGGCCGTCACCGACCTCGTGCTCCGCCGTGCCGTGGAGGACGCCGCCGGCTGGCAGGCGGCGGGCGTCGACCTTCCGGTCGCGATCAACCTGTCGGCCCCTTCGTTGAACGACGAGGAACTGCCCGCACGTGTGCTCTCCGTGCTCGCCGAGCATGGCATGTCGCCGGCATCTCTGGCCGTCGAGATCACCGAGGACGTGTTGTTGGCCAGCGTGGTCCGAGCCAGAACCGTCCTCGACCGGCTGCGAGAGTCGGGCATCCGAGTGGCCATCGACGACTTCGGCAGCGGCTATGCGGCCATGACCTACCTTCACGAACTGCCCGTCGACGAAATCAAGCTGGACAGGCAATTCATCGCACCGATCCTGCACGACGAACGCGCGGCAGTCATCGTTCGCTCCGTGATCGAACTGGCGGACTCGTTCGGACTGACCAGCGTCGCGGAGGGCGTCGAGGACGAGGCCACCGCCGACCTGCTCAGGTCAATCGGCTGCAACCTTGCTCAGGGCCATTACTTCAGCCCGCCGGTGCCCGCCGAGACGATCAGTCTCGGCATCGGACTCACGGCGCCCGTCGGCGGTCCCGCTAGACAGTCTGCAGCAACTCGGCCATCTTGGGCATGATCACCTGCAAGCCCTTGAACGGTCGCATCATCACCTTGAAGGAGACGATCCGGTCGTCTTCGTTCCATGCGATCATGTCGATTCCGTTGACGTAGATTCCGTCGATCGTCGCGGCGAACTCCAAGACCGCCGACCGCTCGCCGACCCACTCCTCGACGTAGCGGAAGTCCGTGCCGCCGAACAACTTCGCCGCGGCCCGGAGGTACATCGCGGTCTTCGCGCGACCCTCCTGCGGCGAGAAGACCGCAGGCGAGTAGAACACCGCGTCATCGTCGAGCAGGGCGTCGAGGACAACGGGGTCATGGCCGCCGTCGATGAAGTGGTGCCAGCGCTCGATCACGGAGGATGCCATGCGCCCATCCTCGCATCCAACGGCTCTCAGCTAGCCGCGTTGGGCAGTAGCGGCGGACAGTTGCCCGACGCATCGGTCGCCAGTTCGAAGTGCCACAGCTCATTGGCGTAGATCCGACAGAGCCCCAAAATCGGGCCGTTGGCGATGAGCCACTGATCGGCGGCCACGCCGCCGACGTCGACCGCCTCGCCGATGACGTGTTTCGACATCTCCGGCGTCTGAACGTACTCACGCGCCGCGCCCAAGCTGCCATAGGTCTGGACGGCGTCGTCGAGCAGTCGCTGCTGAAACTCCGGCGATCGCCAGCCCGAGGTGATGGTCATGGTGATGCCGTCGGCCGCGGCGGCGGTCGCGGCGGCCTGGATGGCGTGCAGCAGGGCGGGTTCAAGACGCCCGATCGCCGGGTCCTGGATGTCGAACGGAGTGAGCGCGTCCCCGACGGGCAGCGACCCGTTGCCTGGATCCGCGGGAGGATCCATCGCCACGGTGTGGTCGGCGAGGGTGATCTGGGGCCGCGACGGATCGGCAGGGACGAGGAGGGCGGCGGTCAGAGCAATGGAGAGCGTACCGATCAGTTTCATGGCGCACCCCCAAGCTGCGAAGTCACCCAACACCCTGGTACGCCGACGCGAAGTGCGCCCGAAGGGATTCACGTCCCCAACGTTCTGACGCGTAGACACAGACCGATGGTACGACCGGGCACGATTCGAGTTCTGCTGTCTTGAGGGCGGAGGTATCGGGAAGCCCGACTTGCGTCGTCGTTGTCGTCAGAACTGCCGCACGTGGGTGTGAGAGCCCCTGGCGCGACCGCATCGGCGCAGCGGCGCGGGATTTCAGGGGATTTTTTGTTGGACGCCGACAGCCAGCCCTGCCTCGCTCCCCTTCTGACCGGATGCCGCCGGGCTCGTGCCAGGATCGCAGCCATGGCCCCCCACGCCGCGCCTGTGCCGGCCGGAGTCGATCCGGTCGAGTTGGTGCGCCGGTACGAGCCGGTGGTCCGCTTCACCGAGGGTGAGTTGTTTTTCCCGATGGCCGTGGATGCCTACGTCGAGCAAGCGGCGCTGTGGAGCCGCACTGCCGGGCAGGGAGAACGCCAGCGTCTGGTCGACCACGGCGATCTGGACCTGGAAGTGCTGTGCGCCTACGCCCGCACCGATGTCGGCACCACTCTGGAGCTGCGTTATGTCCCGGCCCCGCTCAAATCAGGCGAGTTACGGCAGTGGCGGCGGGATCCACACCGCGCCCGGTTCCGGAGCACGTCGCGGTTTGCCGCGGTCGGGCTGCTCGGCAGGATCATCGATTCCCTGTTTCGGTTCTCGCTGATCCTGCGCGGCTCTGTGCCGGGAGGCTTGACGGCGGCACTGCACCGCCGCTATCGGCATTCCGCGGCGGCCACGAATTTCCGGTATTACGCGCACATAAGCTCACACGGTGGCTACGTCGTCGTGCAGTACTGGTTTTTCTACGCGATGAATGACTGGCGGTCGACTTTCGGCGGCGTCAACGACCACGAGGCTGACTGGGAGCAGGTCACGGTATTCCTGGTGCCTGTGGTCGAGGACGCGGGACCCGCGAGCCGGCCGGACGGATCAGATGTCCTGCGAGTGGGTTGGGTGGCGTTCTCCTCGCACGACGAGACCGGGGACGATCTGCGGCGGCGTTACGACGACCCGGACATCACCTGGGTCGACGACACCCACCCGGTCGTGTATTCAGGCGCCGGATCCCATTCCGGCGCCTATCTGCCAGGGGAATACCTGGTGCGTGTCGAACCACCGGCGCTGCGCCGGTTCTTCGCGGCAGTCAGCAGGGCCCGCGGAGCGCTTTTCCCGTGGACCCGCGATCGCCCGGCGCCCGGTGTCGGGATCCCCTATGTCGACTACAAGCGCGGCGACGGGGCCCACATCGGGCCGGGCACCGTGCACCCCTGGACGCCGGTCCTGATCAACGCGGAAACTCCGTGGGTCCGCGATTTCAGCGGCTTGTGGGGGCTGGACACAGACGATCCGTTCGGCGGTGAACGCGCACCCGCAGGACCGCGCTATGAGCGCAACGGCACCATCCGTCCGTCCTGGGCGGACCCCGTGGGCTGGGCCGGCCTGGCGAAGGTGCCCGCCACCGCAGCCGACTACCACCGCGCCGTGGATACCCGGCTGACCGAGTTGCAGCAGAAGCGGGCGGCATTGACTGCCGAGCTAGCTGCGCACGAAGCCGTCCTGCAACAGTTGAACGTGACCGTGGCAGCGTCACTCCCGACGCTGGCTGCCGGCAGGCGCAGGGCCACCGGCGCGGTCCGGGCGCTCCGGGCGCAGGAAGCCGCAACCGAGGAGCTTCGCGCTGCCCGCCGGGCCGTCGTGATCGAACGGGAGCTTCTGAACCGCGCACGCCAGGAGGCGCCGCCTGTAGCAGGTGTACACGCTCACCTGCGCCGCAGAGCGCTGCCGAACGTCGACCCCGACCGACCGCCGGGCCTGCTATTGCGGTTCTGGACCGAAGTGTCGCTGTCCGCGCTGTTGGCGCTGGCCGGTGGCGCACTGGTATTCGGCAGCACCTCGTCGATAAGGGTTGCCGTAGCCGCGGTGCTGATCGTGATGGCGGTGGAAGCAGTGCTGCGCCGCAAGGTGGTCGCCTTCGTGCTCGGGCTATGTGTGCTGGCGTCAATCGCCGGCATGGTGTTCCTGCTCGTCACCAGCTTGCGAGTCGCCATCGGTGCGCTCCTGCTGCTCGCAGCGCTGGCATTGCTCATCGCCAACCTCCGCGCCTACCTTGGGCGGCGCTGAACCGAACGGCCCACCACGCGCCAGCGGGATGAGATTCCGTCGATCACCACCCCGGCCAGACCGGCGAGATCGACGTGGCCGACGACCCGGTGCGGTGATGAGCCCTGGCGGTCACCGCCACTGTGAGAGGGGAGCGCGCTTGTTTCTCGCGGATGGCGGCCACTTGATCTGCCAGATGCGCGAACGCACCATCGACGGTGGTCTCAAAACTGTCGTCAACCACGCATTGGGACCGTCTTCACGAAGACGGAAAGCAACTCGAACCTTGGTGCGCCCGAAGGGATTCGAACCCCCAACCTTCTGATCCGTAGTCAGATGCTCTATCCGTTGAGCTACGGGCGCGTGCTGTTCAATTTTCCGGGTGGAGTGCACCAACCGTGGCGGAGGCGAGAGGATTTGAACCTCCGGTCCGCTTTAAGACGGACAACTCATTAGCAGTGAGTCCCATTCGGCCGCTCTGGCACGCCTCCTGACCGATCCCGAGGGTACCGGACATGAAGGCAAACCCCAGAACCGCCGAGGAGGAAGCGTACACAGGCGGCAGCACGGAAGGCAAAGCAGAATCTCGAGCACCCCTAGACTGTTCGCGTGACCGCCCGCCTACGCCCAGAGCTGGCAGATCTGCCCGCGTACACACCCGGCAAGACGGTGCCCGGCGCCATCAAGATCGCCAGCAACGAAACCTTCGACGGTCCGCTACCCAGCGTGCGTGCTGCGATCGCGGCGGCGACGGACTCCATCAACCGCTATCCCGACAACGGGTACGTCGAGCTCAAGGAGCGCCTCGCCAAGCATCTCGACGACGGCGCCTTCGCGCCCGAACACATCTCGGTGGGCAGCGGTTCCGTCAGCCTCTGCCAACAGCTGATCCAGATCACGTCCTCCGTCGGCGACGAGGTGATGTTCGGCTGGCGCAGCTTCGAGATCTATCCACTGCAGGTCCGCACCGCAGGTGCAACCCCGCTGCAGGTGGCGCTCACCGACCACACGTTCGACCTCGACGCCATGCTCGCCGCGATCACCGAACGCACCCGCCTGATCTTCATCTGCAACCCGAACAACCCGACGTCCACCGTCGTCGACCCCGACGCACTGGCTCGCTTCGTCGCAGCGGTGCCCAGCGACATCCTCATCGTGCTCGACGAGGCATACGTCGAGTACATCCGCGACGGGATGCGGCCCGACAGTTTCGGTCTGGTCCGCGCGCACCGCAACGTCGTTGTGCTGCGGACGTTCTCGAAGGCCTACGGCCTCGCCGGTCTGCGCATCGGATATGCGGTCGGTGATCCCGACGTCATCACCGCCCTGAGCAAGGTCTACGTGCCGTTCACCGCAACGAGTGTTTCGCAGGCCGCCGCCATCGCGTCGATCGACGCCTCCGACGAACTGCTGGCGCGCACCGACGCCGTGGTCGGCGAACGGGCCCGGGTCACGGCCATCCTGCGCGAGGCCGGGTACACCGTGCCGCCGTCGCAGGCGAACTTCGTATGGTTGCCGCTGGCCGAACGCACCAACGCGTTCGTCAACAGCGCTGCGGACAATCGGTTGCTGGTACGGCCCTACGGCCAGGACGGCGTGCGCGTCACCGTGTCCACGCCACACGAAAACGACGCCTTCCTCGAGTTCGCGACCGCTTGGATTGGACGACATTGAGCACTGCACGAAAGACGTTCGCCGCGTTGACCGAACGCACCGGGGAGATTCCCGATGCCGAACTGGACGCCTTCTGGGACACTCTGCAGCCCGCCACCGTTGACTTCATGATCGGCGAGTGGAAGGGCGGAGAGTTCGCGACCGGCCACCGCGCGAACGGTTTCATGACCCAGCTCAACTGGTTCGGCAAGACGTTCATCTGTGCGTCCGACGCCAAGCCGCTCGTGTGTCTGGACGCCGACGGGAACAAGTTCTCCAACACCGAGGCCATGAAGGGCGAGGCGAGCCTGTGGCTCGAGGAATTCCGCGGTGAGGTGACCGCATCCATGGTGTACGACGGTGCGCCGGTGCACGACCACTTCAAGAAGGTCGACGACAACGCCGTCCTTGGCATCATGAACGGCAAGGGTTCGTTGGACGACAGCTCCGGCTCGCCGCGACACCTGTACTTCTACCTGGAACGGGTCTAAGCCCTATCGTCACTCAGATGAGGACTCGCGTTCTGGTCGCGGTGGCGACATTCGTCGTCGCAGGCGCCGTCGCGGGCTGTGACCGCACGACCCCGGGGACGGTGGCGATGACCACGGAAGCCGGCTCGTCCACCCGGGTCTCGACATCGTCTCGGCCGACCACGTCCTCACCGCGGACGTCATCACCGCGGACGTCATCCGAGGCCCCGCCACCAGGGGATGCTCTCAGCGTCACCTGCGCCGAATACGTCGGCCTCGACTCGGCCAGCAAGACCGCGGTCATCGAGGAGATCCTCAAGGACGAGACCTCGGTGCTCAGTCCCGGCGACGCGGAGATCGCGAAGACACTCGCGGATGCGGTGTGCACGTTCCTGCCCGAAAGCACCGTGGCCGAGATCCTGCTCGGCGGAACCCCGCCCTAACGCCCGCCCCAACGCAGCCCTACGGCCCCAGGCTCTCCCGGCTAGCCGTAGCCTTCCTGGCATGGGTGATGCATACGAATCCCTCACCATCGACGTCGACGCTCACGTCGCACGGGTCACGCTGGTGGGTCCCGGCAAGGGCAACGCGATGGGTCCGGCGTTCTGGGCCGAACTCCCCGTCGCGTTCAGCGCACTCGACGCCGACCCCGACGTCCGCGCCATCGTGCTCACCGGTTCGGGAAGGAACTTCAGCTACGGCCTCGACCTCGCGGCGATGGGCGGCACCCTCGCCCCCGTGCTGGCCGAAGGCGCGATGGCCAAGCCGCGTACCGAGTTCCACACGAAGTTGAAGGCGATGCAGGACACGATCACCGCGGTCGCGGACTGCCGCACCCCGGTGATCGCATCCGTGCACGGCTGGTGCATCGGCGGTGGCGTCGACCTGATCTCCGCCGTCGATGTCCGCTATGCCAGCGCCGACGCCAAGTTCTCGGTCCGCGAGGTCAAGCTCGCGATGGTCGCCGACGTGGGCAGCCTGGCGCGCCTGCCGCTGATCCTGTCCGAGGGCCATCTGCGTGAATTGGCCCTGACGGGCAAGGACATCGATGCCGCGCGGGCCGAGAAGATCGGCTTGGTGAACGACGTCTTCCCCGATGCCGACGCCTCGCTGGCCGCGGCACACGCCACCGCCAAGGAGATCGCCGCGAACCCGCCGCTGGTGGTGCGGGGCATCAAGGACGTGCTTGACGAGCAACGCACCGCACAGGTGTCGGCGAGCCTTCGGTACGTGGCAGCGTGGAACTCCGCGTTCCTGGCATCGAAGGATCTCACCGAGGGCATCACCGCGATGTTCGCGAAGCGGCCGCCTCAGTTCACGGGCGAGTAGCAGCCGGGGGGGGCTGACGGGCACGTCAAATTCGTCCCGCGAAGGATGCTCTCCGCGTAACGTCTCCCACCGCACGTCCTTCACCGATTGAGGAGAGCTTCGATGCGGAAAATCGGCATGACGGTCGCCGCTGCGGCGCTGACGATCGGCACGTTCGCGATGACACCTCTCGCACAGGCGGCACAGGTTGTGCCGACCCCGCCTCGTCCCGCCGTGACCACCCTGCCGTCGGCGCCGGTGCAGATGATGGATTGCGCGGGCACCACCGGAATGATGGGTTGCGGGCCCGGTTGGATTTGGCACGACGGCTGGCGCGGGTTCGCCTGCTATCCCTGCTAGACCGCGCCGGCGTCCCTGATCGCGGCCGCTTGCTTCTGCGCATACTCCACGGCCAGGTCCGAAGGCACGGGATCGGATGGTGCACCGCTGAATTCGATGACGGCCGCCGTGCCGCCCTCGGTGAACCGCACCACCGTGACGGACTGCGTCCCGTCGGGTGAGGCGCCCGTGACGATCGTTCCGCCTGCGCCCACCGGGGCGGGTTCGCTTCCGCCGCCGGGAATGGTCGTGACGACGACGGGGGTCGCTCCCTCGAGAGCTGCCGACGCCGCCGCCGGGTCGGACAGGACGAGGATGGTGTCGGTGATCCTCCTGCTGCTGTCGCGATGGGTGAATACCGCTTCTACGCCAGGCTGGCCGTCCGGGTTCAGCGTCGGCTCGGCGGCGATATAGGCCGTCGAATCGGTGATGATGTTCGGGTCGACCGGCAACCCGGCGTAGTTGCCCGGCTCGGCCAGCGCGGCGCTCGCCGTAATCAGCCCGATCGTCAGGATGGCCGCCGTCGCACCGCAGGCCGCCACTGGGAAAACCCTCATCCGAAGCTCCGTCCCAATTGTCGTCTTCGTCAAAACTAGCGTGACACGACGGTAGCGGTCGAGCAGGCGGTGAGGGTGGGATTCAGGCCGAAAGGACACCGTGGACGCACGGTCGGCGAACGCTGTTCGAAAGAGCGGTGGCGGAGGGATTTGAACCCCCGGACGGTGTTAGCCGTCTCTCGCTTTCAAGGCGAGTGCATTAGGCCGCTCTGCCACGCCACCGTGGACAAGCCTAAGTGGTTCCCACCCGACCCACCCTCGCGGGCGTCTCGTCGGACTTGAGCGCGGCCCCGATCCGTCGGCAGTTCTCGCCGATAGCCACGGTCTGTGGGCGCGAGAGCCGATCGAGGAAGTGGGTCCGCACGCCATCGCCGTAGGTGCACATCGCCACGCGCAATACGTCGCGACCGTCGTCGGTGATGGTCGCGAGCACTCCCCTGCCGTCCTCGGGAGTGGAACACCGGCGCACCAGGCGCTGCGTCTCGAGCCGGTGAATCTGGCGAGTCACCTTGCTGGGCAACGACATCAGCTCATCGGCGAGATCGCCCATCCGAGCCGACCCGGTCGCCGAGTTCGCGAGTAAGTCGAGAAGTCGGACGTCGTTCAGCATCAGGCCGTGCACGTCCACCAACTCCCGGTTCAACGTGGCATACAAGGTCAGCGCCGACTCGAGAAAGTGCTGCCAGGCCCGTTGTTCGGCGATGTCGAGGCCCGGCATCGAGCTTGCCGTCCGCCCCCGGATGGTGCCCTCCATGGCGACATAGTAGGGCCGTAGCCGTCGGGTAGTAGCGTTATGAACATGCGCGCGATCGTCGCCGAATCCGGCACTGACATGGCCTGGCGGGACGTTGCGGACGTCACCGCCAAAGCCGGTGAGGTCGTCATCGACGTCGTCGCCGCCGGGATCAATCGTGCGGACCTGCTGCAGGCCGCAGGTAACTACCCACCCCCGCCGGGCGCCAGTACGACCATCGGTTTGGAGGTGTCCGGGCGCATATCGGACCTCGGTCCCGGCGTCACCGCCTGGGCTGTTGGCGAACCGGTGTGTGCGCTGCTGTCGGGAGGCGGCTACGCGGAGCGCGTCGCCGTGCCCGCTGGTCAGGTGATGCCGATACCCGACGGGGTCGGCCTGCACGAAGCCGCCGGGCTGCCAGAGGTCGCGTGCACGGTCTGGTCGAATCTCGGCATGACGGCACATCTGGCCGCCGGCCAGACGGTGCTCTTCCACGGCGGTGCCAGCGGCATCGGGACCCACGGCACTCAGGTGGCTCACGCACTGGGATGCCGCGTCGCCGTCACCGCGGGTTCGGCAGAGAAACTCTCGGTGTGTCGGACACTGGGCGCCGACATCACCATCAACTACCGCAACGAGGACTTCGTCGAGCGAATCCAGGCCGAGACCGACGGTCGGGGCGCCGACGTCATCCTGGACCTCATGGGCGCGTCCTACCTCGATCGCAACATTGATGCGCTGGCGCCCGATGGCCGACTGGTCGTCATCGGCTTCCAGGGCGGCCTCAAGGGCGAACTCAACTTCGGCAAGTTGATGGCCAAGCGCGCGGCGGTCATCTCGACGGCGCTGCGCTCGAGACCCGTGGACGGCCCATCGGGCAAGAGCGCCATCGTCGAGTCGGTGGTGGCCAACGTGTGGCCGATGATCGCCGACGGACGGGTACGCCCCATCATCGGCGCGGAGCTCCCCATCGAAGAGGCCGCCGAGGCACACAAGCTGCTGTCATCCGGCGATGCGCACGGCAAAATTCTTCTGCGCGTGCGGGATTGAGGCAGCTCGTTCAACCGAGTGAGGCGAGCGCGCGGACCAACTGATCCACCTCGAACATCGTCGTGTAGTGCGCCAGACCCACCGTGACGGCACCGCCGATGTCGTTCACCCCGATGACGTCGAGGACCCTGGACGTGGTGTTCAAAGCGGCCAGTACACCGTTGTCGGCGAGCCGTTGAACGACCCGCTCCGCAGGCACGCCGTCCAGCGCGAAGCTCAGCAGCGGAATGCGCTCCTCGGGCTGCCCGATCACCATCACCCGCGGCAGCGAGCGCACCGCCGTCAGCAGATAGTCGAACAACCGGTCCATGTAACCAGCCGCCGATTGCATTGAGACGGAAAGTCTTTCGCGACGCGTACCCGACGCCGACTCATCCAGGTTCGCCAGATACTCGACACTGGCCACGACACCGGCAAGCATGCCGAACTGGTGGATGCCCATCTCCAGTCGTTCGACCCCGGTGGCCAGCGGGTCGAGCGACACCGCGCCGAAGGATTCGATGGTCGACGGATCACGGAATACCAGCGCACCGATCGGGGGCCCTCCCCACGCCACGGTGTTGACCGCGAGGACGTCAGCCTCGAGTTCACCGATGTCGACCAGTCGGTACGGCGCTGCGGTCGAATGGTCGACCACCACCGTGCCGCCGTTCTCGTGCACCAGCTTGGTGACCGGCCGCAAATCGTTGACGGCGCCGATGGCCGATGACGCCGACGTGACGGCGACCAACTTGGTCGACTTGTCGATCAGCGACTCCCACTGCCAGCCGGGGAGGTCGCCGGTTTCGATGTCGACCTCGGCCCACTTGACCTTCGCCCCATAGCGATTCGCCGCACGCAGCCACGGCGCGACGTTCGCTTCGTCGTCCAGACGCGTGACGACCAGTTCGTGCCCCAGCCCGACGCGCGACGCCGACGCATCGGCGAGCGACGTCAGGAGGATCGCGCGGTCGGCCCCGAGAACGACGCCACGCGGGTCGGCTCCGACGAGGTCGGCGATGGCCTGCCGGGCGGCCTGCAGCACCGCGGCGCTCCGCGCGGCGGCGGGATGGGGCCCCTGGCCCGTGGTCATCGACCCGCGGAAGGCGGTCGACACGGTCGTCGCCACCGAGTCGGGCAGCAACATCCCGTTATGCGCGTCGAAGTGCACCCAGCCGTCGCCCAGGGACGGGTGCAGACCACGCACCCTGGCGACGTCATATGCCATGCCAGCCACCTTCGAGCCTTGGGAGTACTGATGTCGGTGGTGCCCGCAGCGCACGCGCATGTGCGGACCAATTCACTTGCGTGGTCATACTAGTGCAGTGAGCTTGGCGTCCGGGGTGCTAGTCGCCCTGCTCCTCCTCGTCATCCCTGGAGCAATCGTTGCGCGCACGGCTCAGCTAAGCTGGCCGATCGCCGTCGCCGTGGGCCCGGCTCTGACCTACGGCACCGTCGCCCTCGCGATCCTCCCCATGGGTGCTCTCGGAATCCCGTGGAACCTCGGCACCGCGCTGCTCGCCCTCGCGATCGTGGTGGGCATTGTCGCCGTTGTGCACGCGGTGCTGGCGAGCAGACGTCACCCCGCCACCGCCGGCGAGCCGATGACGGCCTGGCCCGCGTTCGTCGTCGCGCTGGGCGTCGTGCTTGGCGCGGCATTGATCACCTTCGCAGCAATTCGCGGCATGCCTCACTGGCAATCGATTCCCAGCAACTGGGACTCGGTCTGGCACGCGAACACCATCGAGTTCATCCTCGACACCGGTCAGGCCTCACCCACCCACATGGGCGAGCTACGCAACGTGGAAACCCACGACGCGTTGTACTACCCGTCCACCTTCCACGCGCTCGCCGCGATTCAGTGTCAACTCACCGGTGCCACCGCCACCGCCGCGTACACGCTGAACTCGCTCGCGGTCGCTGCCTGGTTGTTCCCGGTAAGCGCGGCGGCACTGACCTGGCATCTGCTTCGCGGGCGTGCCGTGAGCCAGTGGCAGGCAGCGGGGTCCGCCGCCGCTGCAGCGGCGCTAGCCGCGTCGTTCACGGCCGTGCCCTACGTCGAGTTCGACACCGCCTCCATGCCCAACCTCGCGGCATACGGCCTCGCTGCGCCGACGATGCTGCTGATCGTGTCGGCGCTGAGGCACCGCGACCGGATCCCTCTGGCGGTGCTCGCCCTGCTCGGCGTCTTCTCGGTCCACATCACCGGCGGTGTCGTCACGGTCGTGTTCGTCACGGCGTGGTGGTTGTGCGAGGGACTCTGGCGGCCCGTCCGCGGACGCCTCCCCGACTTCGTCAGCCTGGTGGCCGTGGCTCTGCCGGCGGCGGCGCTACTCCTCCCCCAGTTCGTCGGCGTGCTTCAGCAAGCGGAGATCATCGCCGGGCACGAGTTCGTCACGCACCAGGGCAAGAAGAGGGCGCTCTTCGACGCCGTCGTGCAGCACACCCGCCACCTCAACGACTATCCGATCCAGAACGTCCTCATCGCGCTCGCCGCGATGGGTTTCCTGATTCTCATCGTTCGGCGGATCTGGTGGCCAGCCGCTGTCTGGCTGGTCCTGGTCCTCTCGATCGTTCACTCTTCAGCGCCGTTCGGCGGCCCCCTCGGCGCGGTCACCGGCACGTTCAGCGACCTGTTCTACAGCGACCCGCGCAGGCTCTCGGCGGTGGTGGCGATGCTGCTCGCCCCGATGGCGGGCATCGCGGCGTTCACCCTGACGACGGCCGCACTTGCGGGACTCCGGCGACTGACTCCGCGACTCACGCCCCGCGTCGGCCATGCCGTCACGGCGATCATCCTCGTCGCACTGTCGCTCGGGTTGGCCTGGCACTACCTCCCGAGACACGAACGGTTGCTCGGAGAGAAGTACGACCAGGTCATCGTCGACGACAGGGACCTCGAGGCGTTCGCCCATCTGGCGACCCTCCCCGGCGCCCGCGACACCCTGATCGGCAACGCCAACATCGACGGCACGGCCTGGATGTATGCCGTCTCCGGCCTTCACCCACTGTGGACGCACTACGACTATCCGCAGCAGCAGGGCCCGGGTTACCACCGCTTCATCTTCTGGGCCTACGCCGATGACGCCGACACCGATCCTCGCGTTGCCGAGGCGGTTCGCGCGCTGAACATCCGGTACGTCATCACCAGCACACCGGTGGTACGCGGGTTCGTCATGCCGGACGGGCTACTGTCGCTAGACAAGTCGAGGTCGTGGAAGAAGATCTACGACAACGGCGAGGACCGCATCTATGAGTGGCAGGGAAAGCAGACCCCCGAGGGAGTACAGAAGTGACCAGTAGCGCCGAAGACGGCAACGTCGATGACATTGAGATCCTCGGTGACATGTCGAGGATGGGCGATGACGCCGACGGCAAGTCGCTGACCGATCTGGTCGAGCAGCCGGCGAAGGTCATGCGTATCGGCACCATGATCAAGCAGCTTCTCGAGGAAGTCAGGGCGGCTCCGCTCGACGACGCCAGCCGCGGCCGACTTCGCGAGATCCATGCGCGCAGCGTTCGCGAACTCGAAGCGGGGCTGGCCCCGGAGTTGCGCGAGGAACTCGAGCGGCTCGCTCTGCCCTTCAGTGAGGACAGCCTGCCGTCGGACGCCGAGCTGCGGATCGCGCAGGCACAGCTCGTCGGCTGGCTCGAGGGCCTCTTCCACGGCATTCAAACGGCCCTGTTCGCCCAACAGATGGCGGCCCGTGCGCAACTCGAACAGATGCGTCAGGGAGCGCTGCCGCCCGGAACGGGCGCGCCGGGGCAGCGGGGCCCTTCCGGCCCAGGGACCGGGCAGTACCTCTAGCTGTGGGCGATCCGCACATCGCCACCCAGAACGCCTGGGTGGAGTTCCCGATCTTCGACGCCAAGTCGCGATCGCTGAAGAAGGCGTTCCTGGGCAAGGCGGGCGGCACGATCGGCCGCAACGAGTCGAACGTCGTCGTCATCGAAGCCCTTCGCGACATCACCATGTCGCTGGAGATGGGTGACCGGGTCGGCCTGGTCGGCCACAACGGAGCCGGGAAGTCGACGCTGCTGCGGCTGCTGTCGGGCATCTACGAACCGACGCGCGGGTCGGCGACCGTCCGCGGCCGGGTGGCTCCGGTGTTCGATCTCGGCGTCGGCATGGACCCGGAGATCTCCGGATTCGAAAACATCGTGATCCGCGGCATGTTCCTGGGACAGACCCGCAAGCAGATGGCGGCGAAGGTTGACGAGATCGCCGAGTTCACCGAGCTCGGTAACTACCTGTCGATGCCGCTGCGCACCTACTCCACCGGTATGCGCGTGCGTCTGGCCATGGGTGTCGTCACCAGCATCGACCCAGAGATCCTGCTCCTCGACGAAGGCATCGGCGCGGTCGACGCCGAGTTCCTCAAGAAGGCCCGCACTCGACTGCAGGCGCTGGTGGCACGATCCGGGATCCTGGTATTCGCCAGTCACTCGAATGAATTCCTCGCCCGGTTGTGCAAGACCGCGATGTGGATCGACCACGGCACCATCAGGATGACCGGCGGCATCGAGGACGTGGTGCGCGCCTATGAGGGCGACGACGCCGCCCACCACGTACGCGAGATCCTCGAGGAAAACGCGCGCGAGGGGCTGGCTCCGTGAGCGAGTTCGATGAGCGCTCGCGCGAAGAGCATGATGTCGTGATCGCCGTGGTGGTCACCCACCGGCGCGTGGCCGAATTGGCGCTGTCCCTGAAGGCGGTCACCGGCCAGACCCGGGTACCCGACCACGTGATCGTCATCGACAACGACGACGACGATCTGGTCAGGGACCTCGTGGCGTCGCAACCCGTTCCAAGCACCTATGTCGGATCCCACCGCAACCTGGGCGGGGCAGGCGGATTCGCGCTCGGCATGCTCACCGCGCTGTCCATGGGAGCCGACTGGGTCTGGCTTGCCGACGACGACGGACGGCCCGCGGACTCCGATGTCCTGAGCACCCTGTTGGACTGTGCGGCAAGACATTCGCTGGCTGAGGTGTCACCGATGGTGTGCGATCTCGCCGATCCCACCCGGTTGGCGTTTCCCCTTCGCCGTGGCCTGGCCTGGCGGCGGCGGGTCTCCGAGCTTCGCACCGATGGGTCCGGCGACCTGCTGGCCGGCATCGCGTCGCTGTTCAACGGCGCCCTGTTCCGCGCGTCGACGCTGGAAGCCGTCGGAGTGCCGGACCTTCGGCTGTTCATCCGCGGCGACGAGTACGACGTGCATCGCCGCCTGGTGAGGTCCGGGCTGCCATTCGGCACCTGCCTGGACGCGGTGTACCTGCACCCGCAGGGATCAGACGAGTTCAAGCCGATCCTCGGCGGCCGGATGCACACCCAATACCCCGAGGACGCGACCAAGCGCTACTTCACCTATCGCAATCGCGGTTACCTCCTCTCGCAGCCAGGGCTTCGACGACTGATCCCCCAGGAGTGGCTGCGATTCGGCTGGTTCTTCCTGGTGACCCGCCGTGACCCGGCGGGTCTGAAGGAGTGGCTGCGACTGCGTCGTCTGGGTCGAAACGAGAAATTCGGGAGAGAATCGACGTGACCTTCACCGACGCGGCAGCGCAGTCGAAGACCTTCGCGCGAGCGTGGGCCGATCTCGCCACGGGGTTCAGCAAGCGCGAGCTGTGGCTGCATCTCGGATGGCAGGACATCAAGCAGCGCTACCGCCGCTCCGTCCTCGGGCCCATCTGGATCACCATCGCAACGGGCACCATGGCCGTCGCGCTGGGAGGGCTGTACTCCACGCTCTTTCACCTGCCGTTGGCCGAACATCTGCCCTACGTCACGCTCGGGCTGATCATCTGGAACCTGATCAACGCCTCGATCCTCGAGGGCGCCGACGTGTTCGTCTCGAACGAGGGTCTGATCAAGCAGCTGCCGACGCCATTGTCCGTGCACGTCTACCGTCTCGTCTGGCGCCAGATCATCCTGTTCGGACACAACATCGTCATCTTCGTCATCATCGCGATCATCTTCCCGCAGCCATGGAAGTGGACCGATCTGTCGTTCATCCCGGCGCTGGCGCTCATCGCGCTGAACTGTGTCTGGGTGGCGCTGTGCTTCGGCATCCTCGCGACCCGCTACCGCGACATCAGCCCGCTGCTGTTCAGCCTGGTCCAGCTGCTGTTCTATGTGACACCGATCATCTGGAACGACGAGACACTGCGCCAGCAAGGTGCGGGCCCCTGGGCCAAGGTCATCGAGTTCAACCCGCTGCTGCACTACGTCGACATCGTGCGGGCTCCGCTACTGGGCGCCGATCAGCAGTTGCGGCACTGGGTGGTGGTCATCGCGCTGACCATCATCGGTTGGACCGTGACGGCCTTCGCCATGCGGCAGTATCGGTCCCGCGTGCCCTACTGGGTGTAGTGACTCGCCGTTCGTGAAACCTGGCAGAACATGCGGGGGCAGATTCATACGGTCAAGGCAACGTTCTATCTTTGGAGGTTGTCGTGCCGAATGGATTCCAGAACTCCCCTGCGTTGCGTAGGCAATTCTTCGATCTGGTGTGTGCCGGTACGCCGGTGATTCGCGCCGAGGAGCGGCTCGGCGTGTCGCGTAACACTGGCTGGTATCTGTGGCGCAAAGCTGGGGCGATGCGACTATTGCAGGGCAAGGGCGAT
Source organism: Mycolicibacterium hodleri (assembly GCF_006439015.1). Classification (GTDB taxonomy): domain Bacteria; phylum Actinomycetota; class Actinomycetes; order Mycobacteriales; family Mycobacteriaceae; genus Mycobacterium; species Mycobacterium hodleri_A. Next base: position 78,845 of record NZ_RCZG01000018.1, read on the forward strand.
AAGGGTCTGGCAGAGCCCGGTGACCTGAGTCGGCCGGGCGGGAGGGGCCACCGACTTAGCTTCGGTGAACGCATCGAGATC
>NZ_RCZG01000019.1 GCF_006439015.1 Mycolicibacterium hodleri
CGCTTACACCACACACCACCCACCACCCTGCCGGCCGCTTGAGCAGCGACGGCAGCTACCCGAACAGGGGATGCCCATGAGTGCTTTTGCCACGCGGTATCAGACGGCGACGATCGAGGGACTCGAGGTGTTCTACCGCGAGGCCGGCGATCCGAGTAACCCGACATTGCTTCTGCTGCACGGGTTTCCGTCCAGCTCGCACATGTTCCGCAACCTGATCAACTCCCTGGCCGATCACTACCACCTCGTCGCACCGGATCACATCGGTTTCGGCCGCTCGTCGATGCCGACGACGACCCAATTCACCTACAGCTTCGACCGTCTCACCGACATCACCGAAGGCTTGATCACTCATCTGGGCCTCGACCGGTTCGCCATCTACATTCACGACTACGGCGCCCCGATCGGTCTTCGCATCGCGAGCCGCAGGCCCGAACGGATCACCGCGTTGATCACCCAGAGTGGCAACGCCTACATGGAGGGCTTCACCCCGTTCTGGGACATCCTGTTCGCCCACGCCAAGGACCGCGCCGCCAACGAAGAAGGAGTCCGGGAGAAGTTCACCCCGGAAACCACCTACTGGCAGTACACCCACGGCGTGCCCGCCGACCGCCTCGACCGAATCGCCCCCGACGCCTGGGCGCTCGACCAACTCGGCCTGGACCGCAAGGACAACGACGCCATTCAGCTGCAGCTGTTCTGGGACTACCAGTTCAACCTCGACGGCTACCCCGCATTCCAGGAGTACTTCCGTACCCACCAACCGCCCCTGTTGGTTACCTGGGGCAAGAACGACGAAATCTTCGGCGCCCCCGGCGCCGAGGCGTTCCGCCGTGATTTCCCCAACGGCGAATTCCACCTCCTCGACACCGGGCACTTCGCACTCGAAACCCACGGCGAGGAGATCAGCGGCTACATCCGCGACTTCCTACCCCGCGCGCTGGCCACCACGCCGGTCGCCGCGACGGCGAACTAACCCGATGCCGGCGCCGCCCACCATCAGCCCCGGCGAACAGCACCGCAGCGATGGACCGTCGCCCGCGACTACACCGGACGGAAGCGAGCCAACCAATGACCCTGCTCCAGGGAAAGACCGCGTTGGTAACGGGGGACGGCGCTGATGATTGCCGCCTTGGCGACTCGGTGCTCACCATGTCTGGCCAGGTAGCGGACCACTTCGCCACCGCCGGTGGAGTGCCCCACGTGGATGGCGTCGTGCAGGTCGAGATGCTCGATGACCGCGGGCCAGGTCATCGGCGTAGTGGTCCATGTCGTGGCCCTCGCCGGTCTGCGTGGAACGGCCGTGCCCGCGCCGGTCGGCGGCGATGACTCGGTAGCCCAACGCCGTGCCACTGCCCAAGTGCATCCGCTCGATCGTGCTTCACACCCCGAGGAAGGCCTCTCATGAGCACTACCCCCGCCATAGACAGCACCGCGAGTGTCAACGAAGACCGCGGTACCAATGCGGTCCTGACGCTTCCGGCCGGACCTGAATCCGACTACGACACCGGTGAGGTGTACTTCATCGGCAACGCCACCACACTGATCCGATTTGCCGGGTTCACCATTCTGACCGACCCGGCATTCCTGCACAAGGGCGGGCACGCCGACCTCGGGCACGGCATCTATGCCCGCCGCGAGGTCGACCCTGCCTGCCAGGTCGCTGACCTTCCACCGCTCGATCTAATTGTGTTATCTCACTACCACGGCGACCATTTCGACGACGTCGCAGCCCGCGAACTCGACAAGAACGTCCCGATCATCAGTACCAGCCATGCCATCGAGCAGCTGCACCAGTTGGGCTTTGACAACGGCCATGCGCTCGGCACTTGGCAGACCCAGACGATCCGCAAGGGCAACGCTCGGCTCGAGGTGACGGCGATGCCAGCCGAGCACATCGACATCGCCGAACTGGCCGACATGCTGATGCCGGTCAACGGCACGATTCTCGACTTTTACCGCGCCGAGCGCCGACTGTTCCGTCTCTACATCACCGGCGACACCATGCTGCACGAACGGCTGCACGACATTCCAGTCCGTTATCCCGGAATCGACCTGGGACTGATCCACGCCGGCGGGACCACCCTGTTCGTCACGGTCGTGACCATGACCGGCGCGCAGGCGGTGCGCTGTGTGGAAATCACGAAGCCGCGCACCGCCATCCCCATCCACTACAACGACTACTCGGTCTTCATGTCCGGGCTCGACGACTTCCAAGCAGCAGCAGAGACGTCAACGGCAGACACCGCTTTTCACTATCTCGCCCACGGTGATACCTACACGTTCACGCCGGACGCATGAAATACATCCCAACGCCGCTGCGTTCTCGGACTTCTACGACTGCCGAGGAGACCGCATGACGGTTACGCCCGATCCAAATACGTTGGATCGCTTCGTTTATTCACAGCAGCCGGGCTACAACGAGACGGCAACACGCGCAGCATTCACGAATGCCGTCCCGCTGCGAACCATCGTCATCTACTGCTACGACCCGCGTGCGGCCGCCATCCCCGTTGAGTTGGCCAACCTGTGGCCTGAGGAGACCTATCCCGGCGATCTCATCCTCGACGAGCACGGCAGCAAGGTGGGTAGCACGGCGACCATCTTTCCCGTCGTCGTGGCGGGTGGCCGTGCCGTCGATGCCCTGCGTTCGATTACCATCGGGCACCACCTCTTCGGGCTGGAGAACGTCGTCGTCGCCCATCACACCAACTGCGGGACGAGCAGCTTCACGCCACGGGGGTTGTTCGACGCCTATGACGCCGAAGAAGGTGTGGACCTCTCGCAGACGTACGGGACAGAGAGCCTTGCCATCGGCCATCTCGAATCATCGCTGCGGTACGACGTGGATCTGCTCCGTCAGTCAGCGGCGGTGCCCGCAGCGGTACACGTATTCGGCTATGTCTTCGACATCGACCTCAACGAGTTCACGTTGGTGATCGACGACGATTGAATGGGTGTTTCCGAACCGCTGGTGCCGGCCGTCGCTCAGTTGATGTTCCCTGGCGTGCCGACGTTCACCGACGTCAAAGTGGCCATCCCAGTTTGCTTTCCGCGGGGTGATCGTGACTCGTCGAACCTCAACCGAAGCCAGGCGTGAGCGACAGGGCGGCGACGATGATCGCGGTGCCGATGGCCATCGAGACGACGTCGCCGATGAACGGGTGGAAGTCCACCGGAAGCCGTCGGGCGACCGCGGCAACGAACGGCGGCCCGGCGAGCGCACCGAGAATGGCTCCGGCGATGATGGCTTGGACGGTACCGCCGAATGCCAGAACCGTTGCTGGAGCAATGGATGCGACGGGAACGAAGGTGGGAAACCAGCCGTAGGTGGCCCGGCCGCCGCCGATGCCGCTGCTTCACGACGACCAGCGAGGCCGACGTGGCGGCACTCCGATCCGTCACGAATTGACGCAAGTCGTTCTAGACATGGACGGAAGGCTCTCGTAGCGTCGTTCACGACGGCACGCACCACCAGCAGAACACAGGACACTCGTCTCTTGCATCGCTTACACCACACACCACCCACCACCCTGCCGGCCGCTTGAGCAGCGACGGCAGCTACCCGAACAGGGGATGCCCATGAGTGCTTTTGCCACGCGGTATCAGACGGCGACGATCGAGGGACTCGAGGTGTTCTACCGCGAGGCCGGCGATCCGAGTAACCCGACATTGCTTCTGCTGCACGGNCGCTTACACCACACACCACCCACCACCCTGCCGGCCGCTTGAGCAGCGACGGCAGCTACCCGAACAGGGGATGCCCATGAGTGCTTTTGCCACGCGGTATCAGACGGCGACGATCGAGGGACTCGAGGTGTTCTACCGCGAGGCCGGCGATCCGAGTAACCCGACATTGCTTCTGCTGCACGGGTTTCCGTCCAGCTCGCACATGTTCCGCAACCTGATCAACTCCCTGGCCGATCACTACCACCTCGTCGCACCGGATCACATCGGTTTCGGCCGCTCGTCGATGCCGACGACGACCGAATTCACCTACAGCTTCGACCGTCTCACCGACATCACCGAAGGCTTGATCACTCATCTGGGCCTCGACCGGTTCGCCATCTACATTCACGACTACGGCGCCCCGATCGGTCTTCGCATCGCGAGCCGCAGGCCCGAACGGATCACCGCGTTGATCACCCAGAGTGGCAACGCCTACATGGAGGGCTTCACCCCGTTCTGGGACATCCTGTTCGCCCACGCCAAGGACCGCGCCGCCAACGAAGAGGGAGTCCGGGAGAAGTTCACCCCGGAAACCACCTACTGGCAGTACACCCACGGCGTGCCCGCCGACCGCCTCGACCGAATCGCCCCCGACGCCTGGGCGCTCGACCAACTCGGCCTGGACCGCAAGGACAACGACGCCATTCAGCTGCAGCTGTTCTGGGACTACCAGTTCAACCTCGACGGCTACCCCGCATTCCAGGAGTACTTCCGTACCCACCAACCGCCCCTGTTGGTCACCTGGGGCAAGAACGACGAAATCTTCGGCGCCCCCGGTGCGGAAGCGTTCCGCCGTGATTTCCCCAACGGCGAATTCCACCTCCTCGACGCCGGGCACTTCGCACTCGAAACCCACGGCGAGGAGATCAGCGGCTACATCCGCGACTTCCTCCCCCGCGCGCTGGCCAACACGCCGGTCGCCGCGACGGCGAACTAACCCGCCGCGACAGCACCACCGAGACTGCAGCATGGCGAGCTGGCCGGACGAGTTCGACGTCGTCATCCTGGGCGGCGGCGCCGGTGCGAAATTGATCTGGGGTGCGGTCGGGCAGCGCTCCGTGGCCGTGGTCGAACAGTCCCTCGTAGGTGGGGCCTGCCCGTTCGTGGCGTGCGTGCCCAGCAAGGCGATGCTGCACACCGCCCGGGTCTGGCAGCTGGGCGCCGATCCCCGACAGTCGGCACTGTTCACTGGGCGGGTCCCCGCCTCGGAGGCCTACCGGTTGGCGTGCGAGCGGCGCGACTCGATCGTGCATCACCGTGACGACACCATCAACGCCGAGGCGCTTGCCCACACCGGGGCGGTCCTGGTGCGCGGTCACGGTCAGCTGATCGAACCCGGCGTCCTCGACGTCGATGGCCGCCGGTTGCGTTACCGAGACTTGGTGATCAATACCGGTTCTGTGCCGGTCCGACCCGACATCCCGGGACTGGACTCGGTGCCCGTCTGGAGCAGCGACGACGCGCTGAGCACCACCACCCTGCCCGGCAGCATGCTGATCGTCGGTGGCGGTGCGGTGGGTTGCGAACTGGCCTTTCTCTTCGCCACCTTCGGCGTCGCGGTCATTCTGACCCAGCGTGCACCGCGCCTGCTTCCCGCCGAAGAGCCCCGCGCCAGCGCAGACGTCGAAGACGCCCTCACCCAACTCGGTGTTGCCGTCCGCACCGCAACCACCGTGACCTCAGTGGCCAAGCGAGGTGACCGCGCCGAGGCGCAGCTGAGCACGGGCGGGCGGGTGACCGTCGAGCAGGTCGTCCTCGCCGCTGGACGCATCCCGCGGGTGGAGGGCCTCGGGCTCCACCATGTTGGCCTGGACCTCGTGCCCGGCGCGGTCATTCCGATCGACGAACAGTGCCGCGCCGTGGGTGCCGAGGATCTGTGGGCGATCGGCGACGTGACCGGCAAATCGGCGTTCACCCACACCTCGCACTACCAGGGTCGCGTGGTCGCGGCCAACCTTCGCGGGCACCGCGTGCGCGCCGACTACGCATCGATCCCCCGCGCGGTCTATGTGGAACCCACACTGGCCGCGGCCGGGCACACCATCGCCTCCGCCCGCCACGCGGGTATCGAACCGGTCACCGCGGGCGCCGAGATGGGCACTGCCGCTGTCCGATCAAGCATCGACGGTCAACCCGCAGGCTGGATCACACTGCTCGCCGACCCCGCAACACAGTGTCTGATCGGCGCGACCGGCATGGGCCACAACGCGGAGGAATGGATCTCGGTGCTGTCCCAAGCGATTTGCGCCGCCACCCCAGTCGCAGTGCTCGCCGACGTGGTACACCCCTTCCCGAGCTTCGGGGAGCTTCTGGAGAACCCCCTCTGGCAGCTCCGGGAAGCACTTCATGCGCAGCTGTCCACCCTGTCGGCGGCCCGTGGCAGCGGATTCATCCAAACCGCCCATCCCGACGAAGTCAGTCCACACCCCGAGGAGGCTCGACATGACAGCCGGTGACGACCCCACCGCGACTCCGCCACCGGTCCGCGAGCTCGCCGGAACACTGGAGCGCGCCGAGGTGCAGCCCGGCACGTCCTCCATTGAAGTACCTGTCATCGTGCAGGTCCTGACCGTCATCCCGCTCGCACCGAACGCACGAACGCCCGCCGAACTATTACGGCGGCGGAGAAGTCCAGATCTAGCTCCCGAACCACCGCACACCACAACTGCGAAAGGCACCACATGCCCACTGTCACCACCATTGACGGCATCGAGATCTTCTACAAGGACTGGGGTTCGGGTCAGCCGATCGTGTTTAGCCACGGCTGGCCGCTCTCGGCCGATGACTGGGACAACCAGATGCTGTTCTTCCTGACTCACGGCTATCGGGTCATCGCCGCCGACCGGCGTGGGCACGGTCGTTCCACCCAGGCCGGTGACGGCCACGACATGGACCACTACGCCGATGATCTGGCCGCGGTCGTCGAGCACCTCGACCTGCACGACGCCATCCACGTCGGGCACTCCACCGGTGGCGGGGAGGTGGTCCGCTACTTGGCCCGCCACGGTGAAGCCCGGGCCTCGAAGGCCGCGTTGATCTCCGCGGTGCCGCCGTTGATGGTCCGGACCGACACCAACCCGGAGGGGCTACCCAAAGCGGTGTTCGACGATCTGCAGACGCAACTCGCCTCGAACCGGGCGGAGTTCTACCGGGCGTTGCCGTCGGGTCCGTTCTACGGGTTCAACCGACCGGGAGTGGAATCCTCGGAGGCCATCATCGGAAACTGGTGGCGCCAAGGCATGATCGGGGGCGCAAAGGCCCAATACGACGGCATCGTGGCGTTCTCCCAGACCGACTTCCGCGACGATCTGAGAAAGATTTCCATCCCGACCCTGGTGATGCACAGCGAAGACGACCAGATCGTCCCGTACGTCGCCGCCGGCCCTAAATCCGCGGAGCTGCTGCAGAACTCGACGTTCGTCAGCTACAAGGACTTCCCCCACGGCATGCCCACCACTCACGCCGACACCATCAACGCCGACCTCTTGGCCTTCCTCAAAGCCTGATCCGCCCAGCTTGTCACGTTCCGATTGCCCGCTAGTCGCAGAAAGAGCCCACCATGAACATCGACAATACCGACACTGCGGTAGTCATCATCGACCCGCAAAACGACGTACTGAGTCCCACCGGGAAGAACTGGGACAGTGTCGGGGCCAGCGTCACCGAGAACGACACCGTCGCGCACTTACTCGACATCTTCGCCGCAGCCAAGGCGTCGAGCTTCGGGGTGTTCATCTCACCGCACTACTTCTACCCCACCGACAGCACCTGGCTGTTCAACGGACCGCTCGAATCAGATGAGTTCCGCACCCACACCTTCGCCCGCAGCGGAGCCCTCACGCTGGACGGTTTCATCGGATCCGGCGCCGACTGGCTCGAAGAGTTCAAACCCTACATCGAGGACGGGACGACAGTCGTTGCCAGTCCGCACAAGGTCTGGAGCCCGCAGAGCAACGATCTGGTCCTGCAGTTGCGTAAACGCGCCGTCTCCAAGGTCATCCTCGGCGGCATGCTCGCCAACATGTGCGTGGAGTCCCATCTACGCGACCTGCTCGAAAATGGTTTCGAGGTCACCGTCGTACGCGACGCCACCGCTGGACCCCGACACCCCACCCGGGGCGACGGTTACCAAGCAGCACTCGTCAACTACGCCTTCTTGGCGCACTCCGTCGTCTCCACCGCGGAGGTCGTCAACGCCATGTCGGCACCTGTCTAGAAGGACAGGTACATCAAGCATGCGGCGGCACCACCAGACGCCCCGAAGCATATTTCGACCCGGTACCCGTCGAGGATGAGAGTCGAGCGGTCATGAGTGATCTGGTGGACGATCGCCGCCGCGAAGGTGGATTCAGCGTGGTCGGCGGGCCCACCACGCTGATCGACATCGCGGGATGGCGGATCGTGATCGACCCGGTGTTCGACCCGCCAGGCGCTGTCCAGTTCCTGACCAAGACGGCCGGCCCGGCCGTCGCTGCGGCGTCGTTGGGCCACATCGACGTGGTCTTGATCAGCCACGACGAGCACCCGGACAATCTCGACACCGAAGGCCGTCGCGTGGCGCTGGGCGCGCCCATGCTCATCACCCACCCCCGCGCCGCCCACAGACTGGGACCGCGCGCATGGGGTCTAGAACCCTGGGAGTCACTCGAACTGCCGGCCAGCCAGACCACGAACCCCCTTACCGTGCAAGCTGTCCCGGCTGTCCACGGCCCCCTCGATGGGCAGAGGGACTCCACCGGCCACGTCAACGCCGAGGTGACCGGATTCGTACTATCCGCAGCCAATGTTCCGACCGTCTATCTCAGCGGTGACAACGCATCCATTGGCGTCGTCAAGGAAATCGCCCAACGCGTCGGCAACATCGACATCGCCGTCTTGTTCGCCGGTGCCGCGCGCGTCCCGACGAAGAGCGGCGGTCGACCCCTCACCCTGACCGGTCAGCGGGCCGCGGCAGCCGCTGAATTGCTCGCGGCCGAGGTGGTGATCCCCGCGCACGTCGACAGCTGGTCCCATCTCAGCGAAGGTCTAGACGATTTCGTCACCGCGTTCGATGAGGCCGGTATCGCTGCCGTACTCGCAACCGCTCCACATGGGCATTGGATCGTTCCGCGGAAACCCGACGGCGGATGGGGCCGGTAACCATGAACCGCCCTAGCAGCCCACGTCTTCGTCGTCGAATCATCGGCGCCCCAATCGGTCTGCGCCTGGACCTGTGGCCGGGACGCCACCGGCGCCCTCCCAGTCTTCCCCGCCAACGCGGTCCGACGCGGCAGGCATCACCACCGTCAGAAAGGGGGCCACGGTGAGCAAGCACTACGGCACCATCGCGTTCACCGACCACGTCCGCGACATCCAGAACGAACACGGCAGCGCAGCGTTCTACGACCGCAAACGGATTCAAGGGAAAGCCGCACCCGGCGTCGACGCGCTGACCGCGGACGAAACGGAGTATCTCGCACAACGCGACAGCTTCTACCTCGCCACCGTCAGCGACACCGGCTGGCCATACGTCCAATTCCGCGGCGGCCCAGCCGGTCTCGTGCGCATCGTCGACGATCACACCATCGGCTGGGCCGACTTCCGCGGCAACCTGCAGTACGTCAGCACCGGCAACCTAACCGGCGACGACCGGGTCGCTCTGATCGCGATGGACTACGTCCAGCAACGCCGACTCAAGATCTACGGCCACGCCCGCATCGTCACCGCCGAACAGGACCCCACCCTGATCACCACGTTCGCCGACCCTGCCTACGACGCCGTGATCGAACGCGCCGTCCTCATCTCCGTCGACGCGTTCGACTGGAACTGCCCCCAACACATCACCCCACGGTTCACCATCGCCGAACTCGAGAACCACCTGGCACCGCTGCGCGACCAACTCGACGCGCTGCGCGCCGAGAACGGCCGGCTTCGCGAAGAGCTCGACCGCCGTGACTAGCCCGCCACCATCGACCCACGATGGCAACGTGGTGAGAACCCCAGTCCCGGGCAGCCCCCGCCGCCCAGATCCCGAGGCGAGGGAACGTGCGCCGGCGATCGTCTTGTGGGTGACGGTGGCGCTGATCGTTGGCGTCGCGACGCTGATGCTTCTGGCTTTGGCCGGACTGCGCCCGTCCTCACCGATGGTCATGCCCGGATACACCCGATGGCATGGCGACTACTCCCACGTCCTGTCGTTTCTCGCCTGGACGCTCGGTGACACCACCGAACCCGGTTACGCGCATTCCGCGCTGGCCGGCGCGCTGATGCTGCTCGGCGGATACGCCGCGCACCGAGCCTTCACCGCCAACGAACACTGGATGGGCTTCCCCGTCACCTCCGGCACCGGCCTGTTCGGCCGCGCGGTGGGCAGCGCCGCCCTGGGGTTGGTTCTGAGCAATCTGGCGTGGGGGTGGACGATCGCCGTCACCGGGATGTGGCAGCCCACCTTCGTTCCATTCGCGTCGGTCCCGGCGGCCGTCGTCCTGGTCTATGGTGGGCGTCGCTCGGTCGTGTTGACCGGGGCGGTCATGGGTGCCGTCCTGAGCACGCCCATTGCGTTGGTGGCGGTGAACTTCGGGTGCCGTCCGCTGGGGCTTCCCCCTGTCGTCGGTGCCACCACCGGGATGGCGCTCAGCGCCCTGATCGCGTTCGCGTTGTGCCGGCACCTGCCCTGGATGCCGGCCGCGAGAGTCGTCGTCCCGCGCTGCACCGCCGGATCCGCGCACCACTTCGTGGACACCGCCCGGCAAGGGCCGCGGTGGCTGGCACGCCGCATGCTGGCCGACTTCACCGACGCCCAGTTCATCGGCAACGAATGGGCCAGCGCTGGTCTACTGGCCGGAACCATCATCAGCTATCTGCTCAACCCCGCGATGGAAGGCGACGTCGGGAACCTGCTGCCCAGGTTGTTGATCGCCCAAGTCCTGACTGCCGGGCTGGCCGTCACCCTGTGGCACCGCCAGTGGGCCACCTACGGTTGGTATCCCACCTTCGTTCCCGTCGTATCCATCGCTCCGGCAACGGTTCTCGCGTTCGGCGGTACCGCCCAAGCCATCATCGCCGGGGCCGTTCTCGGTGCGCTCATCGGGCCGCCGTTCGCTGCTGCGGTCGCCCGACGGCTACCGAAGGACTTCCACCCGTTCATCGGCAACGTCGTCTCGATGGCGATCGCCACCGCGATCATCGTCACCACCCTGTCCGTCACGCCCGGCTTCGGCTGAGTGACCACGAGTATCGATCACCCCGCGGAAAGGAAACTGGGATGGCCACTTTGACGTCGGTGAACGTTGGCATGCCCCGCGACATCGCCTGGAACGACCGCACCGTGTACACCGGCGCGTGGAAGCACCCGGTGACCGGGCCCCGGATGGTCCGCCGACTCAACGTCGACGGCGACGGCCAAGGGGACCTCGCCGGCCACGGCGGGGAGAACCGCGCCGTCCTGGTCTATCAACTCGACTCCTACCGCCACTGGGCCAAGGAGTTTCACCGCAGCGACCTGGCCCCGGGGACCTTGGGTGAGAACCTGACCGTCGACGGGCTCCCCGACGACGAGGTGTGCATCGGGGACCGATACCAGATCGGGCAGGCGGTCTTCGAGGTCACCCAACCTCGGGTCACCTGTTACCGCGCCGGCCTGCGCATCGGCGAACCGCGGATGGCAGCGCTGCTGGTGTCGCATCGGCGCCCCGGGTTCTACTGCCGAGTCATCACCGAGGGCGAAGTCGAAGCCGGCCAGGACATCGTCAAGATCAGCTCCGGGCCCGAACGGGTGACCGTCGCCGAGATCGACGCACTGCTCTACCTTCCGGGACACCCACGCGACGCCTTACAACGCGCATTGCGCATCCCTGCCTTGAGCCCCGGCTGGCAAGGGTCTCTTCGGGACCTGGCGGATCAGCCCGAGAAAACGTCAGGATCAGCGGGCAACGTCGGTCTGACGGGCGCCGCGAGCCCGCCGCCGGCATGGACTGGGTTCCGGCCGTTGCGCGTCGGCGCGGTCCACGACGAAAGCCGGTTCGTCCGCTCGGTGTCACTGGTCACCCCCGACGGGGAACCTCTTCCGGGATGGCGTGCCGGCCAGTCGATCACGCTGCGGCTGTATCCCGACCCAGCTGGTGCATCATTGATCCGCAACTATTCGCTGTCCAACCGCCCCGACTCCGGCGAATACCGGATCAGCGTCAAACGGGAATCACTTGGACAGGCCAGCAGCCACATTCACGCCCACGTCCATACTGGTGACCGGCTCGACGTCGCCGCACCACGAGGAACCTTCTTCCTGATCGACGCCGGCTCCCCGGTGATCCTGCTGTCCGCCGGTGTCGGGGCCACCCCGGTGCTGTCGATGCTGCATTCCCTTGCCAGCGCGGGCTCGACTCGTCAGGTGTGGTGGCTGCACGGGGCCCGCGACGGCGACGAACACCCATTCGCCCAGGAAGCCGGTGATCTTCTGAACCGGTTGCCCGGCAGCCATTCTCACGTCTTCTACAGCCGCCCAAGACCGGTTGACCGACGCGGCATCGATTTCACCGAGCAGGGCCGGCTCTCGCCCGAGGCTCTCCGAGGGTTGGGCCTCCCACGCGACGCAGACGCCTACCTGTGCGGACCCACGGCGTTCATGAGCGAACTCGGCGCCGGACTCGTCACCTACGGGCTGGATCCGGCGCGCGTCCACACCGAACTGTTCGGGGCCGCAGCCGCACTCACCCCCGGGATCGCCGCCACGTCGATCCCCCCGCACCCACCGGTGGGGCTGCCCGGGCCGGGTCCCGCTGTTCAATTCGCCCGCAGCGGCCTCTCGGCCCCCTGGGGGCCGCCCAACACCAGCCTGCTCGAATTCGCCGAAACGTGCGACGTGCCGACCCGGTGGTCCTGCCGCGTTGGGGTGTGTCACAGCTGCGAGACCGCGCTGCTGTCGGGCACCGTCCGCTACGACCCCGAACCCTTGGTACCACCCGCCGAGGGAAATGTCCTGATCTGCTGCTCACGACCCGCCGAGCCCGTCGTACTCGACCTGTGACGGCCACCGGCGATCGCCGCTCAGATCCGGCACGGCGGGCAACCGTGCTTCCCGCGGCCAGTGCCACCCCCGCACTCCGCCCTGCACGAGGATTCTGGGTGGCCGCGGCTGCCATCGTCATCTCGCCGCCCGGAGCTCATCGAGGGTGCTGGCCCAATCCTCGCAACCGAGACACCGTGGGTCGCGACTTTATACCCAGTGGGGGTAAGGGGTACAGTCCGATGGGGAGGTGGCGATGACCGGGTACGTCGACGACAAGGACGCCCTGCTGGCCCGCCTGGCCCGCATCGAGGGCCAGGTCCGTGGCCTGGCCCGGATGGTGGAACGCGACACCTACTGCATCGATGTGCTGACCCAGGTCTCCTCGACCACCCGAGCGTTGCAGGCGGTCGCCTTGGCGCTGCTGGAGGACCATCTGAGCCACTGCGTGACCGAGGCCGCGGGCCGGGGCGGCGAGGAAGCCCAGCTCAAACTACGTGAGGCCCACGCCGCCATCACTCGGCTGGTGAAGTCGTGACCCGCGCGCAGCGCCCCGAGGAATCCGACGATCAAGTGTGCCCGCCCGCCGACGGGGGTGTCCCCGACTGCCACACCGGCCCGGCGGGACGGCTGCGGTTCGTGATCACCGAGCTGGCCGCGCTCTGGCGTGACCGGCGCCGCCGTCGTGGCGGGGCCGACCCGACGCCGCGACCCGATCCGACGGGCTGGTAACCGGTGATGGGCGTGGTGAGTGCGGTCGGGGACAGCCTGTACGAGGCGGTCTCGATGTTCTGGGAGACCTTGTGGGCGTTGGTCCTGGGGTTCGGGCTCTCGGGGGCGGTGCAGGCGTTCGTCTCCCGTGGACAGATGCAGGCCGCCCTGGGTGATCACCGCCCCGGCACGGTCGGCAAGGCGTCGTTCCTGGGGATGGTGTCCTCGTCGTGCTCGTATGCCGCTGCGGCGCTGGCGAAGTCGCTGTTCGCCCGCGGCGCGGACTTCACCGCCTCGATGGTGTTCATGTTCGCCTCCACCAACCTGGTGCTGGAGCTGGGCATCGTGTTGTGGCTGCTGATCGGCTGGCAGTTCGCCCTGGCCGAGTTCGTCGGCGGCGCCATCATGATCGTCCTCTTAACGGTGGCGCTGCCCCGCGTCGTCCCACACGAATGGCTTGATGCTGCCCGCACCCAGCTCAACGGCGGCGCTCAGGAAGAAGGGCACGAGCACGCCCACCGCAACAACAACACGGGTGGGGATGAGCACGACCACCACGACATGGGTGGGGACGACGAGCCGGAACCGGAACGGCGGCCGGTGCGGGAGCGGATGCGTTCGCGGGCGGGCTGGTCGGACGCCGCCGGCTACACCATCAGCGACCTGACGATGCTGCGCAAGGAACTGGTGATCGGGTTCCTGGTCGCCGGGTTCGCCACCGTGCTGATCCCCACCGCGGTGTGGCAGTCCCTGTTCCTCACCGGGCACGGATTCTGGTCCTCGCTGGAGAACGCGGTGCTCGGGCCGCTGCTGGCGATCCTGGCGTTCGTCTGCTCGATCGGCAACGTCCCGCTGGCCGCCGCACTGTGGGTCGGCGGGATCAGCTTCGGTGGCGTGATCGCGTTCGTCTTCGCCGACCTGATCACCCTGCCGCTGCTGCTGATCTACCGCAAGTACTACGGCGGCCGGCTCACCCTGCGGCTGCTCGTCGTGTTCTGGGCGATCATGTCGATCGCCGGACTGGCCGTCGAATACCTCTTCAGGCCACTGGGTTTGATCCCCACCACTCGCCCCCGCATGGTCGCGATGGAGGGGCTTCACTGGAACTACACCACCATCCTCAACATCGTCGCCCTCGCCGGGTTCGCAGTGCTGTACTGGCTGTACCGCACCCGGGAGCAGCACGGCGGCGGGGTGGGCTACGCGAAGGACCCAACCTGCGGAATGCAGGTCGACATCTCCGCAGCCCCGGCCACCACCGTGCGCGAGAGCCAGCGGTACTACTTCTGCTCCGATCGCTGCCACGACGCGTTCACCACCGACGACCACGACACCACCCACGAGGACATGTCATGACTGGATCCCCCGCCGAACGCGTCCACGTGAGCCGGCGGGCGTTCGTCGCCGCCGGGGCCGCCCTCGCCGGCGGGTTCGCGTTGGCCGGATGCAGTGATTCCTCAGCCCCCACGCCGAGTGCGGCGACCCCGTCGAAGGACGCGATCGCTGCGGCCGAGGCGGCCCGCCCGCACACCGGGCGCACCGTCACCGCTTCGCTGACCCCCCGGCCGGAGACGATCGACCTGGGCGGCACCCTGGCCGCGACCCTGGCCTACGGCGCGACCCTTCCGGGACCGGTGATCCGGGCCATCGTCGGCGACGAACTCGCCGTCACCGTCGCCAACCGGCTCAATCACCCCACCTCGGTGCACTGGCATGGCATCGCGCTGCGCAACGACATGGACGGCGCCCCACCGGCCACCCCGGACATCGGCCCCGGTACCGATTTCACCTACCGGTTCACCGCAGCTCACCCCGGCACTTACTGGGCTCACCCCCACACCGGCCTGGACGCCGACACCGGGCTGTATCTGCCCGTGATCATCGACGACCCCCGCGAACCGGGCGCCTACGACGCCGAGTGGATCGTCGTCCTCGACGATTGGACCGACGGGATCGGTAAGACCCCGACGGAGATCTACGACGACCTGCACGCCCCGACGAGACCGGCCGGCGATCAGGTGCCGGGAATGCCGGGAATGGGTGGTGGGATGTCGGCCATGGCCGGGGTAGGCACCAGCCCGCTACTCGGTGGGGACGCCGGGGACGTCAGCTACCCGTACTACCTGATAAACGGACGAATTCCGGCCGCTCCCAACACCTTCACCGCCACACCCGGGCAGCGCATCAGGATCCGGATCATCAACGCCGGCTCCGACACCGCCTTCCGGGTCGCACTCGCCGGGCACACCATGACCGTCACCCACAGCGACGGCTACCCGATCGTGCCCACCAACGTCGCCGCCCTGCTGATCGGCATGGGGGAACGCTACGACGTCACCGTCACCGCCCGCGACGGCGTCTTCCCGCTCGTCGCACTCGCCGAAGGCAAGAACGGTCTGGCGCGCGCCCTGCTGTCCACCGCGGCCGGGACTGCCCCCGAGGCCACCTTCCAGCCCCCCGAACTTGGCGGACGCCTGGGCACGGTCGAGATGTACACCGCCACAACCGATGTCGATCTGGGACCAGCCAAACCCGACACCGCCCTGTCCGCCACGTTGTCCGGCGGCATGGCCAAATATGACTGGACCATCAACGGCCACGCCTTCGCCGACACTCAGCCGCTGGCCATCACCCAGGGACAACGCGCCACGTTGACGTTCACCAACACCACGATGATGTGGCATCCGATGCACCTGCACGGTCACACCTTCCAGATCTTGCGGGCCGACGGCAGCCGGGGTGCCCGCAAGGACACCGCCATCGTGCTGCCCATGCAGACCCTCACCGTTGGGCTGGTGGCCGACAACCCCGGTACCTGGATGCTGCACTGCCACAACACCTATCACCAAGAAGCCGGCATGATGACCAGCCTCGACTACACCACCTGATGAATCGACGACGCGAGTCCTGAATCAGTAGCCGGACATCGGTCACTGGGCTGGTGGGTCACCCGCCGGCGGCCGCGACAACAGAAACGGCACCCTCACCCTGGAGCGCAAGGCCGCATTGGAAGGCGCTGCCCCGCTTTCACTTACTACCTGCACAACCGTACGGTTCTAGGATCCGCCACAAAGATGAGAAAAACGTGTCCGCCATTTTGATGAGAATTCTGCAAACATGCAGGTGGCAGAGTCGGCTTCCGCCATGATCTCTGAGAACCGACAGCGGCTGTCGTCGAGTTGGGCTCCTTCGATGCCGCGGCGTCGAAGCTGAGCGTGACACCGTCGGCGATCAGCCAGCGCATCAAGACCCTCGAACACGGCGTCGGACAGGTGTTGGTTAGGAGGGAGAAGCCCTGTACCCCAACGAGTGCGGGCGTTCCGCTACTGAGGTTGGCGGCACAGACCGCATTGCTGGAGTCAGAAGCCCTGGCCGAGATGGGCGGCGGTCAGACGGACCGGACCCGGGTCGCACTCGCGGTCAACGCCGACTCGATGTCGACCTGGTTCACCGCGCTCCTCGGCCGCCTGCCGCACGTGTTGTTCGACATTCAGATCGAGGACCAGGACCACTCGGCACGACTTCTACGGGAGGGTGCGGTGATGGGCGCAGTCACCACTGAGCGCACTCCCGTGTCTGGTTGCCGCGTGGAGTCCCTCGGCGTGATGCGGTACGTGCCGGTGGCCAGTCCGGGGTTCGTCGAACGCCATCTACTTAAGGGCTTCACCGTGGCAGCCGCGGCTGCCGCTCCCTCACTGGCGTGGAATCGGGAGGATGCCCTGCAGGACATGCTGATGCGCAAGGCCTTTCGGCGAGTCATCGACCGGCCGGTGCACCGCGTGCCCACCGCCGAGGGCTTTCGCGCGGCGCTGCTCGCCGGGCTGGGCTGGGCCATGTACCCAGAGCAGTCGGCAGCGGAGGCGTTGGCCGACGGTTCGTTCGTCCGGATCGCGGGCGTCCATCTCGACGTGCCCCTGTTCTGGCAGTGCTGGAAGCTTGACATCCTGACGATCGACGCCGTCACCGAGGCGGTGCGATCTGCCGCGGGGGGCCTGCGCCAGCGTTCTCGCTGAACCGCTGCTGACTCTCGCATGCCAACGTCCTGTGAATCTGCTTGGCCTCCACTCTGACGAGGAGAGTGACGCGCCTAATTGACCTCACGTGATCGGCGACGATGGGTGGATCAACATGGAGCGAACCGACCGCCGAAAGGCGCAGGCCGCCATAATCGGCGGTACTGCGCTGCTCGCGATGGGAATCATCGGCGGCGCAGCGGGTGGTCCCGGCGACGGTAAGACGGCCCTGGTGTCGGGCGGTTCGATGCAAACCGGTGAAACGACGACGCTGACCTATACGGGGACGATCGCCCCCGTCAAGGCCGTGCCGTCGGTGAAGGCGACTCCCCACTAACGTCCCTTGAGACTGCCGATGCGCAGGGACGTGTCGCTCACCCTCGGCGAAGAATGAGGCGTGGCGTCCTGGACGTAGGCCGCGGGGTCGCGGTCCTCGATTGGCAAGCCCTCGGTCGTCGGATGCTCCGCCATGAACTCGCCGTATTGGCGACCAAGGGCTTCGCGCAGGCCGGCGGGCGCGTGTCGGCGGAAGTCGGACAACCCCTCGCGTTCCTCTTCGCCCATGTGCTCGTCGTTGGCTGCGAGTGCCCTGCCCACCGCTGACCACCATTCGGAGCTGCCGACGCCTACCGCATCGAGCGTTTCACCCTTCCGTCCCCACACTGGAGCGCGGCGGGCGTTTGCTGCTCGCCACCAGGTGGGCCAACCCCGATTCAATGCCCTCGGCCAGTTGGTCCACATCGGGTGCGGTGTCGTAGTCGGCGGTGATGCCGAACGAAAGATCGCTGGCGTAACTCGATATGGCGATCCCTATTCGCACTTGCAGTGCTATGGGCGCAATCGGCAGCACCCGCAGAACCTTGCGGCCCAGCACCCGTACCGGCTGCCGGGCACCGGGAACGTTCGTCGTCACCGTGACGACAGAGCGTTGGGGCAATCGCGCAAGCGCGCGAACCACCCTTGCGCTCACGGCAAACGGGAGGTAGTCCGCCCCGGTGGCGATCAGGCTTGCGGCCTGGCGTTGTCCACTGCCCTTGGCTTTGCTCAAGCGCGTATGCACGATGGTCAACCGCTTGACCGGGTCTGCCTCATCGACGGGCAGGTAGACCAGCATCGCCGAGACCAGGTTGTGAGCCTGGCCCACGGCGTCGTTCGAGCGCACCGACACTGGCACCAGGGTGCGGACCGAATTTGGCTTGGGCTGCTCGCCGCGGCGGATCAGCGCGGCGCGATAGCTGTCAGTGATGGCAGCCAGAGCGACATCGTTGATCGTCACGTCGTAGGCGTGGCACACCTGCGTCACGTCGTCGAGGGAGACCCGCGCGGCGCTGTACCGACGCATGGTGTTGACCGATCCGATGAACGATGACGCAGCCGCCGGGCGAACCACCCCCCTGACGACTCCCACCGCAACGTCGATCGCCCGTGCAGAGACGTTGGCGACCGCGTTCGAGGCGTGCCAGGCCCCCTGTATCCATGCGAGCGGGTCGAGCGTGAGCCTTGGCAGCGCGATCCGGGCCCGGTCGGGCTCGGTGGCCGCGCGAATCTGCGAGGCGAACGTGTCACCTCCGCCGTCATCGGACATGGCGCTGATTACTTGCATTGCCGCGATCCCGTCGGCCATGCAGTGGTGCAACTTGATCAGGATCGCCCACTGATTGTCGGCGAGTCCTTCGATGACCCAGCACTCCCACATTGGGTGATCCCGGTCCAGCCTGCGCTCCATGATGTAGCCGACCAGCCGGAACAACGCGTGGTCATCACCGGGCTCCGCCACCGCTGCGCGCCGCAGATGGTGGGCCAGGTCGAGGTTGGCGTCCTCCACCCATTCCGGCGCGCCAACATCGAATGGGTACGTGCGCAGCATCTGCCGACACCGGGGGATGGTCAGCATGCGCTTCCTCAATGCCGAAGCGAGAGCGTCCTCGTCGGGCAGCGGTCCTTCCATCACCGAGATGGCACCGATCGCAAGGCTGACATGCGGGTCGGAATCCTCGGCTTCCAGAAAGCTCGCGTCAAGGACTGTCAGATGCTCCACTAGCGACCTCCGCACACGTCGTAGTCCCACCATGGACCTCGCCGCGGGCCCCGGGCAGAGGCGGAGGTCATCACCACGGGGGACCTTTGAAGCAATCGTCTCCGTAGGGCGGGCCGCGGGGTCTAAATGCCCTATCGGCCGACGCGTTGGCCGGCGGAACGTGGTGAACACAAAGCGTCGAGAGCATGACCGCCCGATTCGCAATCGAACGTTTCCGAAGAAATCCGGCAAGACCGGCTGCATGGAAGGGACCAGCGCCATGTCGCTAAGCGGCAGCAACCATTGGATGGCGTTGGAGGGCGGTGCCGACGGCTCGCCCGGTGGTCAGTCGTACACGAGCCGGTTCGCGGCGATCGGAGCGTCGATTCCGCAGCGGCGGTTGACCACCGCTGAGTTGATGGCAAGCACGAAGTACCGGACCGACATCGACCTCGAGCGGCTGACCGGTGTCCGCGAGCGCCGTGTCGTCGGGGCGGGCGAGGACTCGTACACGCTCGCGCTCGGCGCGGCCCGCGACGCGTTGGCCCACGCCGATTGTGCTGCCGCGGACCTGGACGTGCTGATCGTGTCGAGCATCAGCCGCCACGTCGGTGGCCTGCGGCTGCAGCTCGAGCCGCCGGTGAACGTAGCGCTGAAGGCAGCGCTCGGTGCCGAGCGCGCGGTCGGCCTGGACATCTCGAACGCGTGTGCGGGGATGCTCACCGGCGTGTTCATTCTCAATGACCTGATTCGGCAGGGCCGGATTCGCCGTGGGATGGTCGTCAGTGGCGAGTACATCTCCGAGCTGGGGCGCAACGCCGCGCAGGAGATCCGCACGGTGATGGACGACCAGCTCGCCGGGCTGACACTTGGAGACGCCGGCGCCGCCGCGATTCTCGAACGGGCCCCCGACGGCGCTGCGGGCATCGAGGTGGCTGGGTTCACCACGCTCTCGGAGTACAGCCGCTTGTGTGTGGCATTCCCGGCCACGATCGGCCCCGGGGTGACGATGCACACCGATGCCCGCGAGATCCAGAAGGTCGCGATCAAGGACGCGGCCCCGCTGCTTCGGGAGGTGCTCGATCAGGCCGGGCTCAAGTTCGACGAGATCGACTATCTGATCCCGCATCAGACCTCGGCGCGGGCGATCAACAAGGCGATGGCCGGGTTCGCCGAGGGATTCGGTTCAACGCCCAAACACGTGGTGATCACCGTCGACGAGTTGGGCAACACGGCATCGACGACGCACTTTCTCGCGCTGCGAAAGTATCTGTCGGAGGGCCGCTTCGCCCCGAAGGACAGGGTCTTGCTGCTTGCGCTTGCTTCGGGTCTGGAGGTAGGCATCGTGATCTTCACGGTCGATCAATTGGTGGGGCGCTATGGGCACGATCATTGAGGCGACCGCGACCGCGGACGGTGGGTCGTCGGGGGCGCTGGAGCTTGCCGATGCAGCCGCCCGTTTGTGTCTGGAGCGCGCGAAGCGGACCTCGGAGGAGGTGAACCTGCTCATCAACGCTGGCATCTATAACGACAAGGGCATCAGCGAGCCGGCGGTCGCATCGTTGATCCAGGAGGACATCGGCGCGAACCCCGAGGAGCTGCCGGGCCTCGGTCAGGGAACGTTCTCCTTCGACGTCCGCAACGGGGGGTGTGGCATGTTGTCGGGCATTCAACTGGCCGATGGCCTGCTCGCGTCGGGAACGGTCAAGCTCGGGATGGTGGTCGCCAGTGACATCGACCCCGACCCGGGCGTCTCCGAAGGGTTCGGCTTTCCCGCGGTCGGCGGCGCGGTGCTCTTGAGCACCGATGACTCCCCTGCGGGGTTCACGGCGTTCCGGAACGCGACGTTCCCCCAATTCGCCGGGCTGTTTCAGAGCAGCGTGGCCTGGCAGGACGACACCCGGCCGGGGCACGGCGACCAGGGACGAAACGTCCTATGCGTTGACATCGCGGAGTCCTACGCCGATCGGGCCCTTGAGTGCGCGGAGTCGACCGTCCGCGAGGCCGTGGCGGACGGGGTGGTTGACCTCGGCGAAGTCGATCTGCTCGTCGCGACGGCGTCGGTTCCCGGATTCGCCGTTGCACTGGCGCAGCGGCTGGGCGTGTCCGCGGCGCGGGTCGCGTCGCCGTCGCAAGCCCTAGCCGGTGCGCACACCGCTGCACTGGCGTCGGCGCTGGAGTCGGTGCAACCGAAAGTGGGCAGCACGGCGCTGTTCGTCTGTGTGGGGGCGGGGATCACCGTCGTGGCCGCGCTCTACCGGGGATGACTACCACGAACGCGAGGAACGCGGATGACCATTGATGCCGACCACCTATCCACGACCACGACGGCGACGAATGTGGCGTCGATGTTTCTCGACCGCGTCCAGAAGTCAGCGGATAGCGAGGCCTTCCGCTATCTCGTTGCCGGCGAATGGGTTTCGGCGACCTGGCAGCAGTCCGCGGACCGCGTCGAGGACTTGTCGGCCGGCCTGCTGGCGCTGGGCATCGACACCGAGCAGCGAATCGGTATCGCGTCGAGTACGCGATACGAATGGATTCTGGCCGATCTGGCGATCATGTGTGCCGGAGCCGCCACCACCACCGTGTATCCCAGCACCAACGCCGACGGGATCGCCTACATCCTGGCCGACTCGCAAAGCCGAGTGGTGTTCGCCGAGGACGCCGGGCAGCTGGCGAAGCTGACCGAACGCCGCACCGAGCTGCCCAACCTCACCAAGGTGGTGCTGTTCGATGGCCCCGGCGACGGCGAGTGGGTGATCACCCTGGCAGAGCTGGCCGAGCTGGGGCAGAAGTATCTGCTCGAGCATCCGTCCGGTGTGCGGACCCGGACGGGCGCGATCACCCCGCAGCAGTTGGCGACGTTGATCTACACCTCGGGAACCACCGGGGCGCCCAAGGGGGTGCGGTTGTCGCATTCTGCCTGGGCCTATGAGGCGACGACGATCGTCGCGATGAACCTGCTGCGCGAGGACGATGTGCAGTTGTTGTGGTTGCCGATGGCCCACGCGTTCGGCAAGGTCCTGATCGCCGCCCAGCTGGCGTGCGGGTTCGTCACCGCGATCGACGGTCGCGTCGACAAGATCGTCGACAACATGGCGGTAGTCAAACCGACGGTCATGGGCGCCGCACCCCGCATCTTCGAGAAGGCGCACGCCCGCATCATCACCACCCAGCAATCCCAGGGAGGTCTGCGGGCCCGGCTGTTCGCTGCGGCCTTCACCGTGGGACTGCGGGTGGACCGCCGACGGCGCGCCGGCCGGGCCGTGCCGCTGCCGATGTCGCTGCTGTACTTGCTCTTCGATCGCCTGGTGTTCAGCAAGGTACGTGAAGTGTTCGGCGGGCGCATCCGGTTCTTCATCTCCGGCGCGGCACCGTTGAACCGCGACATCGGCGAGTGGTTCCATGCCGCGGGCCTGCTGATCCTGGAAGGCTACGGCATGACCGAGAGCGCGGCCGGGGCGTGCGTCAACCGCCCCGATCACTACAAGTTGGGCACCGTGGGCCTGCCCTTCGATGGCACGTCGATACGCATCGACGATGACGACGGGGAGATCCAGATTCGCGGCGCCTGTGTGATGGACGGCTACCACAATCTGCCCGACACGACGGCGGACACGTTCACCGACGACGGTTGGCTGCGCACCGGCGACCTGGGCACCATCGATGCCGACGGGTTCCTCACCGTCACCGGCCGGATCAAGGAGATCTTCAAGACCTCCGGCGGCAAATACATCGCCCCGCCGGCGATCGAGGCAAAGTTCATCGCGCTGTGTCCCTATGCCAGCCAGTTCATGGTGTTCGGGGAGGCGCACAACTTCTGCGTAGCCTTGATTACCCTGGATGCCGACCTGATGTCAGGGTGGGCAGCCGAGAACGGGCTCAAGGGCGCGACCTATGAGGAGCTGGTCCACGCGCCGGAAGTGCGGGACCTGATCGATGGGTACATGGCCAAGCTCAACGGCGGACTCAATCGGTGGGAAACAATCAAGAAGTGGGCCGTGCTCGACCACGATCTGTCCATCGAGCGCGGTGAGCTGACGCCGTCGCTGAAGGTGAAACGCTCCGTGGTGGCCGACCACAACGAGCGCGTCCTCGATGCCTTCTACACGTGATCGAGCCGTGGACCCGCGGCGTGCCCGGAGAGCAGCCACTCACGGCTTCGCCAAATTCCTCACCCGGGGGCAGCGACTGATGCCCACCTCATCGCCTCGGCGGTCAGGGCCGAAGCGACTGCACCGCAATCGGATTCGAGTCGCCTTGAGCAACTCGTCATGAGCCGCCGCGACCGACCTCGTCCATCTGACCAGCCAAGCCCTACAGACGTTCTAGTCACTGGTGACCGACGCCCACCCGGACACCCCACCTGAGACGAATGCCGTGAGCTGGCTCGACGCTGTCAGTGCGGCTGCGGCGACCTGACGTCGAGCTGCTGCTCCCGGCTGTGAGCCGGGCTCACGGGGCGGTGAGCGGTATGAGTACCTCGTCGACGAGGCGCACAGCCAGCTGATCGGTAAGTGGTTCACCTCTTATGAGCAGGCGGTGGAACAACACGCTTTGGGCCAGTTCGCACGCGATGTCCATCGGCACGTCGGCGCGGACGTCCCCGCGCTCGATCCCACGGTGCAACAGCTCGGTCATCTGCGTTCTGCGCCAATCGATGACACCGGCGCGGAAGGCGTCAGCGAGACGGGGGTCGTGGGTCATGGTGGAGATCACCGCGCGCATACATGTCTGATGCGTGCGTGTTGCAGGTAGAGCAGGTCGTCATCGAGGCCTCAGGCGCCCGAATCACCCTCCCTTGCAGGAGATGTCGACCCATACCGTAGTGAATTTCGTCGGGTCGATCAGGGTCCCGGCTGAGTTGATGTTGTCGTTGTGCGTTCCCTCGATTCCGGTGACCTTGCATCCGGAGAGTGGATATACCGCAGCCCCATTGAGCTGCACGTTGAAGCCTTGGGCTTGGAGGGCGTTGATGGTGTCTTGAGCGTTGCCGTAGCCTCCAGGGCCACCGACTGCCCCTGCTGGACTGGCCAATCCGAAGGCGGCGGCCGCCAGGGTGGCGACGGTGGCGATGGGTAACGTGACCTTCTTCATCATCGCAAATCCTTCGTATTCGTGCGCCGAGCGGCGCTCGCGTTTTTGGCCGTCACGGAGTCACGATTGACTCCTACGAATAGGTAGGGGCGAGGGTTACATTCGGGCGAAATGCGCAGTCTCACTGCGCGCTTGAGATCTTCCTGCTGGACACCGTCTTATCCCGTGCCACTGTCATGAGACGCAGAGCGAGAGGCGAATGTTGTTGCGGTCGTGAATCACGTCGTCATAGCAGATGGGGACCAATCCACGGCCCGGAGCGTGGTCGTTCACCTGCGCCAGCCCGCAATGTCGTTCTGCGGGTGCGCCTATGGGCACGCGACGACCCCCGGAACGCTCAACGCGCGCGGTAGGCCTCAAGCAGGCCGATCACGTTCTCGATCAACGCATCTGCCGAGGCGACCCACCACTGGGCAGGCCCGGTCTGTTTGACCGGTCCGCGATCTCGAAAACACCGGGGGAGCAGAGTGTTTCAGACACCGAACCTGAGAGGCGATCCGCAGCAGCGCGGCGTCTCCGACTGGTTTGCAGTGCTTTGGAGGTCGACAAAGTTCTAGCTGCCGGGGATGTGGGCGGGTATGGATCCGTAGACCACGGCGATCTCGTCGTGGTTGTGCAGCGTGAGGGCGCCGGGATTTCCGGGCACCCGGTGACCATTGACGTAGGCGCGCAGCGGGGAGCCGGGTGTGACGGAGAGGCCGCCGATGTGCGATGCGGACAATGTGACGTTCCATTCCGAGAAGAATTCGGCCAGGGTGAATGTGCTCTGGATGGGTGACTCGACGTGGATCACTCCGCTGCTGTCGTGGGTGTGCAGCGGACTGATCGTGCCGCCGCGCTCATCGATCCCGATACCGGCGGGAATGACCACGGGCGTGCCGTCGACGAAGACGTCGAGGTGGGCGTGAATGTGCAGGGCCGTGCCTTCTGCGCGCAGCAGCGGTAGCCCGGACCGCGCCACGGCGGCGGCGACGTCAGTGGGGGCGGGCCAGGGCGGCGGGCTGTCCCCGCCGGTGGCCCCGGCGATCGGTGTCGCCGGGATCCTGATGGCGCCGCTCGGGCGCTCGGCACCCTGCCGGGTCAGGGCGAGGACCAGCAGCACCGTTGCGATGACCGCGAGCACCATCGCGGCGGCGGCGAGCACGCGCCGGCCGTGTCCGCCACTGCGGCGCATCGGGGCGACCGATGCCGCGCCGCCGCGTTGACTCTCGTCGACACGGCGGGGACCCTTCGGTCCCGACGTGCTGGTTGGCGTGGTCGTTGTCATCAGTGATGTTCTCCTTGGTGCGCTGCAAGCAGTGCGTCGATGTGGTCGAGGGTGCAACGGATTGCCTGCTTGGTCAGGGCTGGACGAAACGGTTTGAGGAAGGCGACGAGGTCATCGTTGGACGGCGGGGCGTCGTAGGTCTTGGTCTGGGTGTCGTTGTCGAACGACACGACCGATGGACAAGTGTCGTCGGTACCAGAAAGTTCGTTTCTTCCCAGGCTGTCTACCGGTGGTGTCCTCGATGACGTCGCCGCTGTACGGCGAGAACAGCATCACCGTGTGCGGTCCACCGGCGGTGTAGGCCTGCGCCCGGCGCGGTCGGCGGCGCCGTGGCCGGGTCACTCTCCGTGGTGGTCGCCGAACACCCAGCCCAGTTCGGCGACGAGGGTGACTGATGCAAGCGTCATGGGGTAACTCCTATCGGGTGATGGGTGGCGAGGCCGTGGCATGCCTGACCTGATGGGCGCCGGGACACAGACCATCGGCTCAGCGTCGTTCCCGGCCCCGGTGGTGTCGAGAATCGTCGTGTTGCGGGGCGCCTACACCGGCAGGGTGGAGAGCACAGGGGAGCGCTGAGCGAGGCGCTCCCTGCGGGCGGCGATCCACCAGACCGCGCACAGGACGAGCGTCACGATCTCGGCAATCACGCTGACCGCGGCGTACGGGGCCGGGTCCCAGCCGATCTCGATGAACCCGAACACCCCGACGGTCCGCGACAACCCGAACCCGACCAGCGCACCGACGGCCAGGGCCGCCGCCACGACGCGCAACCACCCCGGCCCACCGACCAGGATCAGCACGCCCAACGCGCAGGACACGCTGGCCTGCAACAGAAACGAGGCGCCGATCATCGGGACGTACCGGTAGCTGTCGACGTATAGATAGGCATGGACGATTCCGCTGATGGCCAGGGACGCACTGATCCCAACTCGCGTGGAGAGCTCGGTCGCGGCGATTCTCATTGCAGTTTCTCCTCTTTGAGCGCGAGGGCCTGTTGGCCCTTGACGTAGCTGACCTCCCGGATGCCGAGCACGTCGGCGAGTTGCCCGGCGGGCAGCGTCAGCGGTTTGGGTGCCGGGCCATCACCGGGGTGCGGTAGCGGGTAGGCGGTGGTGGTGGCGCTGTGGAACGTCACGTTGCCCTCGGTTTTGGTGAACAGTTGATGCACATGGCCGTTGAGGCACGTGACCGAGGAGAACCGGGACAGATAGCTCAGGGCTTGGGCGGCGTCCTCGGTGCCCCAACCCCAATCGGGGTACATCGCGAACAGCGGGATGTGGCTGAACACGATTATCGGGGTGTCACCCGACAGCGGCGCGACGTCCTTGCGGAGCCACTCCAACTGACCGGTACCCAGGTGGCCGAGTTTGGTCATGTTCAGCGTGTTCACCAGCCCGATCACGTGCACCCCGGCGATGTCGAAGCTGTACCACCCCGCACCCTGGGTGCCTGCGCCGAACGCGGCCCGATACTTCTGGCCGCCGTCGTCGATCGAGTCGTGTTCACCCGGGACGGTGAAGACGTGCGGCGTCTTGAGCCCGGTCATCATCTGTTTGACCTGGTCGAACTGCTCGGGGGTGGCCAGGTGCGTCAAATCGCCGGTGTGGATCACGAAGTCCGGAGCGTAGGCCAAGCCGTTGATCTGGTCGATGGCGTGGGTGAAGGTGTTGGTGACGTCGGGGTTGGCGGTGCCCTTGAACCCGATATGGCTGTCGCTGACCTGCACGAAACGCAACGCCGGCCGGCCGACGGGTTGCGCGGCGCCGGCTAGGGTCGATCCGGCGATGTGGGAGATCACTTCGCCGCCGGTCACGGTCAGCACGACTGCTGCGCCGAACCAGGCGGAGTGCCGCATCAATTGGCGCCGCGTCATGCCCTGCGGATCGTTGTCTTCGCCGCTCATTTGGTCACCAACACGGTGGCGTGCATGAATGGGTGGACCGAGCAGATGTAGTCGAAGCTGCCGGGAGTGGTGAAGGTGAAGCTGAAGGTGGCGCCGGTGTCCAGGCCCGGAGAGTGAAACGAACCGTCGTTGGCCACCACGGTGTGAGGCTCCCCGTCGTGATTGGTCCACGTCACGGTGGACCCCACCGGGACGGTCAATTTTACTGGGGCGAACATGAAGTTGTCGATGCCGATCGACGGGCCGCTGACCGGAACGCCCGCCCCGCCGGTGCCCGCGCTGGTTCCCGGTGCTGGCGCCGCCGGGCCACCCGTCCCGTTTCCGGCGAATCCCGGGGTGGTGCTGGCCTGCGCGCCGAAGGTGACCGACGGGTTCGTCGGGGGCGCAGCGTCGGAGCCGAAGCCCGAACACCCGGCAACCAACAGAGCGGCCGCCGCGGTAAGCGCCGCGAGCGCACCACCCCGCCGGGGAGCGTGGGCGCGAACAATGAGTGAGGGCATGACGGGAGTGCACCTTCCGTGATGATCGTGGAGGCGCCCGGCGGACTGCGGAGCGCTCACCAAGAGATAGGGCGGCGGGTTACACCACGCCGGTCGGTGGGGCTTACGGTTTCGTCGGTCAGCCAACCGTCGAAGGTGTGCTTCCCGTGTCGTCCTGCCCGGTCGGGCAACCCACCGTTGGCCCACCGCGCGGGCGACGCCCCGCCACGGCTCATGGGCAAGGTCGGTGGTGACCGGCGTCCAACCGTTCCGGCTTCTCCGACGCCTGGAGTCGTTGCACGGCTTCGCTTTACCGGCGTTGGTCGATGAACTCCACCAAGTCGTTGAGCTCGGCGCCGGAACCCTTCGGGTCGACGCCGAGCCGTTCCGCAGGGGAATCGATTCGATTGACCCAGAACGTCCGAAAGCCTTGGCCGCTGGCGCCGGCCGCGTCCCACCCGCCGCGCGCCTGAACGCGATCTGTGCGCGAGGAACGCCGAATGCGCTCACCCCATCGCATACGCGCGGGGGTCGGATTTGAAACGCGTGGACGCGATCGGTGTTCAGGTGAGGGTCGAACACGCCGCGCGGTCTGAGTTCTGCACCCAGGCGTCGAGCATCATCGCGGTGGCGTTGGACAGCAATGCCAGTCGCTCACGGCCTGCGGTGGTGAGCTCCAGCCCTGTTTTGCGAGCGGCGAATTCGAGCGCGCCCTGGGTGACCGTCCAGAAGTCGGTGTAGGTGCCGCTGAGGTCCGCAGCCACGTGCATTCGCACCGCCGCGCGCTCCACGCGTCGGTCAGCCCGGCTCCGTGCCCCGGGAAGACATCCTCGGCGGCGGCGGCGTCAACTGGCTGGCGGTCGAACACGGTGAACGCGTCGAAGGCGACGGCCTTGATCGGATCGCCTTGACCCGTCGAGCCAGGACCAGCCAGGGCGGGAGATGACACACCGACCCCCATGCCGACGACCGCCGCCAGACCGAGCGCGGTGCGCCGGGACAGACCGACGCGAGCATGAGGATCGGTGGCCACCTTGGCGCTACCGAACGTCGACATAGACCGTTCGGTCGGTGACTGTCGTCACCAGGTCGGTGCCGGCACCGGCGACACCGGAGTCGGTGCGGGAGTAGGTCTGGCCGGGCCGGACCGCGATGACGGTGGACTGGTCCAGTGGGGCGGAGCCCAGTTTGGTGATGATGACGTGGTATCCCCTGGCCTGCAGGGCGTTCACGGTGTCTCGGGCGGTGCCGGTACCGGCCGCGGCGGCGTCGGCGGTGCCAGCCTGTCCCAGGATGGCTGCGGCGAGGCAGCCGGCGACAACGGTTGCTAATCCAAACTTCTTCATGATCGTGCGCTTCCTTGAATGCGGGTGGTGTCTTGAAGTCGTGCGGGTGCTTTGGTTGACGGTCGAACCGATCGGAAACGATTCGCCGAACCGGTGATTGCACGCGGGGGTGCTCACGCAAAGGTTACGAATCGTCCTGGCACGAGACGTCGACGTAGACGGTGGTGAACTGCGTCGGATCGGCGTTGGCATTGGGCATTCCGTGCATGCCGGTGACCGTGCACTGCGAGAGCGGGACACTGGCCGCCGGCCCGTTGAGCTGCACGCTGTAACCCTGGGTTTGCAGGGCGTGGACGGTGTCCTGGGCGTCACCGGGGCCGGTGGCGGCTGCGGTGGCCGGGCCGGCCAATCCCAGGGCGGCGGCGGCCAGGGCAGCAACGGTAGCGGTGGTGGTGGTGATGATGAACGTATTCACGATCGAACTCCATTGTTACGCAGCGAGTATCGCGCTCGCGCTCTTGAACTGTGACACCTATAGATAGGGCCACGGGTTACAGCTTGAGCCGCCCACGCGATGGTGTCGCGTGGACTCCTATTCGTCAGATATGTTGCTGAGAACAATTTTTCGTTGGAGATATCGTCATCCGTGCACGTGACCAGTGCGCTCCGTCAAGGAACAGTTCAGTGGCATCCGCGGACATACATGCAGTCCGACAGGGGTTTACGAATCTTGACAGCCGTGCCCGTAGTGTGGGTGTGGTGGGCTCGGCTGGTTGGTTGGCAGCTGGGGGGCAAGGTCCACGACGAACTGGTGCCCGGGCAGGCTGCTACCGGGCCAGACTTGATTGAACGCCAGAGCGGCGCTGAAAGAATTGACGTGTTGTACGGGCTCTGGCCGAACGTTTTCGTGGCGGCGTCAGGTCGGCTGGGTCGGTTCAACGGGTGCGAATACCTCGATCGCACCGTTGTTGTCGCGGACTTTCAGCGTGGGTAGCGGTGACGGCGCGATCGACAGCTGATGGGCCAAGACCTGCCCCTGCGGGGAGAACGATGTCAGGTGACACGGGCACCGCAACCGGTCATCGGGCTTGTCGAACCACAGCCGGCAACCCTGATGGGTGCACACCCCCGACACTGCTTCGGGCTGCCCGTCCACTCGTCGGACGAATCCGACGACTGACCCGACCTCGAAGGGGTGCATGTCGCCGTCGCCGGAGACGTCGGCGCTCTTTGCGACCGGCTGCCAGCTGCCCTCATTCGGGGTGAGCTCACCGCCGGTGGCCGTGACACTCGGGGCAGGCGTGTCGTTCCCACGGATGGCGAAGCGGTCCACAGCCACCGCACCCACCGCGGCTGCGGCCGCCGCCGTGGTCCCCACCATCACCTGACGACGCGTCGCGGCCGGTATCCGCGTGACCGACGCCGATGTCGGGGTGTCCTGCATCTGTGCAGCCAACCGGCTATGCAGATCGGTCAGAAACTCCTGCCGCGGGGCGTCGGCGCCCATCCGGGCGGCCTGCAGATCGATCGCAGTCCGAATCTGATCGGCCTCGAAGTCATCAGGCTCAAACGGCCGGGGGCGGCGCCCGCCCAGCAGGTCGTCAAGGTAGCGCCGCAACCCACGCGCGTTCATCGCTTGTCCTGTTCGTTGACCTGTGCCGCCAAGCGTAGAGCGCGGTGCTGCAAAACCTTGGCGTTCGCGACACTCACGCCCAGCGCGACTGCGGAATCCTTGATCGACCGGCCCTGCAGGAAGCGTAGATCCAGGATCTTCCGGTAGTGCTCCGGCAGCGTCTCGAAGACCTGCGCGACGCGGTGCGGCGCGGTGCTGATGGCCTCCTCACTGTCGGGAGCCGCCGCGGTGAGGTCGTCGATCGAGGTGACCTCACGGCCCAGGGTTTCGCGCCAGTGCGCGGCCAGCACCGTTCGCGCGGTGGCGCGCAGATACCCGCGGACTTCAGCTTTCGTCACGGATAATCTCAGCGGTTTCAGCGCCGCCAGAAACACCTCGGCGGTCAGGTCCTCGGCGTCAGCCCGATTGCCGACGCGAGCGAAGATCGTCCGGTACACCCATGTCGCATTGTCGCGGTAGACCGCCTCCCAATCGCTGTACCGATCATCGGATTCAGCGGCTACCGGCCTGACGACACGCAGAGCCCCACCTTCACGCTGTGCCGCCATCACACCAATCGCCCGCCTGTCACGTCAGGACACCATCTGCGTCCTGCTAATGAATAGCGACCCGGGTTACACCGACCCTCGTTCCTAGCGGTTCCTCGGCGATTTCTCATGGCGCCCAGCCGGCCCCCCGGCTGGCAATGTCGTTCTTGACCGACCCTGGAACTAGCCGGGTCCAACCCAGGTGTCGGCCTGCTCCGCGGCCGGGACCGCGACCCGCTTCGATGCCACAGATGTGGCGTGGTCGTGCAGCTCACCCAGTTCGGATTTGAAGATGCGCAGCGAGGTGCCCAGTGAGCGGGCCGCGTCGGGCAGCTTCTTGGCACCGAACAGCAGAATCATCACGACGGCAAGGGCCGCCCAGTGGGCCGGACCGAAATTGGCGAACATCAGTACCTCCAGATGCAGCTCGTCACCACTGAACTCGTCACCGATAAGTAGGACGGCGAGTTACAGCGGCGCGAAAACATACTCGCCGTCTCGCGGCGGTTGGGCGGTTTTCCACCCGGAATGTTTCATCCGGGGCACTATTTTTGTACCTGCTGGCAGTACATCATTTTCCGCGGGACAACTTCCTGAATCGACAGGCGGCGTGTGATGACGGACCACCACCCCGGCACCTCGCCACCGGTCCTGCGGGTGATCCCCGGCGGACGGTATGCCGATTGGGAGGCGGTCTACCGTGACAACGCGACCTGGGTGTACCGGACGATCTTCGCCCGAGTCGGCAACCAGGCCGACGCCGAGGACCTGACCGCCGAGGTGTTCCTGGCCGCGCTGAAACCACTGAAGATTTCAGCCAGCCAGGGCGAGGTGCGATCGTATCTGCGCGCCACCGCGCGGACGGTACTGGCCGCGCACTGGCGGTCGACATTGGGCCGCGAGATCACCTCGATCGATGACGACCACCCCGCCACTCCCGACAGCGAGGACGCCATCTGCACCGCGCCACAGCGCGTCGCCGTGGTGTTGGAACACCTGCCCGACAACTACCGCCAGATCCTGGAAGTACGGTTTCTGGAAGGCCGCTCGATCAAAGACTCAGCGGTCCAATTGGGTGTCAGCGTGGCCAATGCCAAGGTGCTACAACACCGCGCACTGCAGTTGGCGGCGAAGATCGGCAAGGGTGAAGATCAGCACTAAACCCTCAGGCGTCGCCGAGGCGAGACGATACGTTGACGACCTACGCCAAGGCTCGCAGTTGTCGACAAAGTGAGGTCGCCCGAGGTGCACCGCGCCACACACCCGGCAAGCCGAGCTCACTCCTTCTGCTAGCAAGGCCGTGCCGTCGGTGAAGGCGACTCCCCACTAACGTCCCTTGAGACTGCCGATGCGCAGGGACGTGTCGCTCACCCGCGGCGAAGAATGAGGCGTGGCGTCCTGGACGTAGGCCGCGGGGTCGCGGTCCTCGATTGGCAAGCCCTCGGTCGTCGGATGCTCCGCCATGAACTCGCCGTATTGGCGACCAAGGGCTTCGCGCAGGCCGGCGGGCGCGTGTCGGCGGAAGTCGGACAACCCCTCGCGTTCCTCTTCGCCCATGTGCTCGTCGTTGGCTGCGCGGGCCCTGCCCACCGCTGACCACCATTCGGAGCTGCCGACCTCGACCGCATCGGCGTCTCGGACACCGTCGCGGATGTCGTTGTGATCGCCGATCGCGTCGAGCGTTTCACCCTCGGGGTCGTCAACTCCACGCTGCAACAGCTGTGGGTAGAAGATCAATTCCTCGAGGTAGGCGTGTACGTCGAGTTTGTCGGCCAGCGGGCGCCAAACCCGTTCGAGCGCATCGGTTTTCACTGTGGCACGGGCCTGCAGGTAGTCGAGCCGGGCGAACTGTTCGCGGAACCATTGGTGATCGGCGAGGATCAACATGGTGATGTCGGCGGCCATCATGGTGCCGTTCGAGCGCTACGCGGCGGGTGCATCCTCGAATGATGGCATGCAATCCTCGACGTACACCATGCCGCAGGGTGCGCAGGAAACCTCGTAGCGCAAGAAGCCGGTGTCGCCCTCGCGGAAGCAGTAGTCGGTCAGGGCCATGCACCGCGGGCAACGTGAAATGCCCCTCTCGACAATCGTGCTCATTGCCGAAGCCTTCCGTCGTGGGCGGTTCGACGTCCGCCTGCACGGGAGCTATACCCATCCTGACCTGCCATCAACCCACTAGGTGCGAAGTTGCTTCCGTTCGGTCGACACGGGACCACACGCCGACCAGGTGTACGGCTGCTCGTGGCTGGCCGGGCTACCGAGCATGAAGGTTCGGTCCGTCCGCCGCGCACGGGCGATGCTGGACAGCCAGGTGGCGACGGTGCTGATCCGGTTCTGCACACCGGTGAGAAAAGCGATGTGGATGAATCCCCATCCAAGCCAACCCAAGAAGCCTGCCAACTTCACCGGTCCGACTTCGAGGAGCGCGTGTCCTCGGCTGATGTAGGCGGCTGAACCGAGGTCGCGGTACCGGAAGTCTTTGCGGGGTTTGCCCGCGAGGTCGTGACGGATGCAGCCGGCGGCGTGCAGGCCGCCCTGCATGGCGTTCTCGGCTACGCCGGGGAGATCGTCGCGGCCAACCAGATCGCCGATGACGATGACCTCACGGTGCCCGGGCACGGAGAGGTCGGCCTCGACGGCGATGCGCCCCGAGTGGTCCGAGGTCGCGCCGAGCACCTCGGCGACCCGTCTGGCGAACGGCACGGCTTCCACGCCGGCCGTCCACAGCACCGTTCGCGCCGCGTACTCCTCGTCCGATCCGCCCCCCTTCGGTGTGACGGTGATGCCCTCACGGCGCACGTCGGTGACGTGGACGCCCATGTGCAGGTCCACGCCCAACCGTTCCAGGATCTTGGCGGCCTTGGCCGACAATCCCGGCGCGAAGCCGGAGAGCACGCATTGGCCGCCGTCGAAGAGCAGCACCCGAGCGTCTTCGGGTTCGATGCTGTGGAACTCGTTGGCAAGTGCCCGGGTCGCCATCTCCCGGATTTGGCCGGCCAACTCGACGCCGGTCGGTCCGCCGCCGGCAATGGCGAAGGTGAGCCACCCGTCTCGCTCAGGACCCGCGGGTAGTGTCTCGGCGATCTCGAACGCGGCGTATAGCCGACGTCTGATGCTCAGGGCGTCGTCGAGCGTCTTCATGCCCGGGGCCCACTTGGAGAACTCCTCGTGTCCGAAGTACGACTGCCGCATGCCGGCGGCGAGGACGAGCACGTCGTACTCGAGGGTGAAGGTGGTGTCGTCGGGGCGACGCGCGATGACTCGACGCGCCTCTGCATCGAGGTCGACCGCCTCGCCGAGGAGGGTGGTGACGTTGCGATGCTCAGCCAGTTCCTCGCGCAGCGAACGGCTGATCTGCCCGACGCTGAGTGTGCCCGTCGCACACTGGTAGAGAAGGGGTTGGAAGACGTGGCAGGCGGCGCGGTCGAGCAGTGTCACGTCCACGTCGGCGTGGCCCAGGCTGCGCGCACAGAAGAGTCCGCCGAACCCGCCCCCGATGACGAGCACTTTCGTGCGATCGTTGCTCACGATCCCGAGACTACGCACCACGGGTGTTTGATCTCACAGTCCTGCGGGTAGTGGTCCATCAACGCCGCAGCCAAGGCGGCGTCCGTCTCCTGCCAGCGAAGGACGTGCGCCGTGGTTCCGGTCATCTGCCTGGTGTGTGCGCAAAGCAGCATCGATACTGCCGACTGCTTGTCGTGCGCGAACGACACGACCGCGCGCGAAGCGCTGGGGCGGTGAACCGGTGACGATCACGCCGCCGACCGCCGAGGTCAACGTCTCGACACCGTGGTCGGTGAACCGCCGGATCGCACGGCTGCATCCCATCGAGGTCGTGCTGGCCGCGACCAGGATGTACTCGTCACTGCCCGTGGTGGGCAAGCACCTCGAACCGTTCGCGGGTCTGACGGCGCTGGCGCTCTGGGGCGGCCACTACGCACCCGCGGCCGTCCGCGCCGCGCGGAATCGCCGGTCCGTGGCCCCGGTTACGTCGGATGGCCCGGCCGATCCCGGTGGGCGAGGCGCCGCGGGGCTCGTGCCGCCCTATCTGCTGGCCCGTGGCCAGCGCCGGAAGTGCCTGTACAGCAGCTCGATTCGCTACGGTGATCACCCGGCGCAGCTCCTCGACGTGTGGCGTCGGCCTGACTTGCCTCCGGACGCGCCGGTGCTGCTGTTCGTGCCGGGAGGTGCCTGGGTGCAGGGCACCCGAGTGCTTCAGGGGCACATGCTTCTGTCGCATCTGGTCGAGCAGGGTTGGGTGTGCGTGACGATGGACTACCGGGTGTCGCCGGTGCACCGCTGGCCCCGACACATCGCCGACGTCAACGCAGCGATCGCGTGGACTCGCGCGAACATCGACCAGTACGGCGGCGACCGCGAGTTCGTCGCCATCGCCGGATGCTCGGCGGGCGGTCACCTCGCCGCACTGGCCGGTCTGACGGCGGGTGACCCCAGGTTCCGCGGCGAACTCGCCGAGGACGCCGACACGTCGGTGGATGCGGTCGTCGGAATCTATGGCCGCTACGACTGGGAGGACCGCTCGACTCCCACCCGCCGGAACTTTCAGGGGTTCCTCGAACGGGTCGTCGTGCGGCGCAGCCAGTCTCGTCACCCGGAGATCTACGCTGCCGCGTCGCCCATGGCGCGCATTCACGCCGATGCGCCCCCCTTCCTACTCATTCACGGCGAGCACGACGCGATCATTCCGGTCGACGAGGCACGGCAGTTCTACACCGCACTGAGCGCGCAGTCGCGCAACCCGGTGGAGTACTCCGAGGTACCCCGGGCCGGCCATGCGTTCGATCTCGTCGATGCGTCACACGCCAGCCGCTGCGCACAGGAGGTCGCGACGTTCCTGGCCACGACGAGGAAGCACCACGGTCTGCGACAGTCGGCCGCCGCGGTCTGATCCGTCGAGGTGTCAACGTCGCGGAGACGCGGCGAGGCCTCGAAGGATCAGTTCGAGCGATCTCTCGAACGAGGACCGCACCATCAACGAGCTCAGGTGGGGAGCCGCCGCCTCGGTGTGGGGGTGCGCTTCTTCGGGAAGACGCGTCGCCAGGTCCAGCCACGACGCCGTGTCGGCGTTCTGGATGTCCGACGGTAGGTTGACGAACGCGCTCTCCAGCATCGCTTGGCCGAGCATGAAGTCGGACAGAGTGACGAACCACTTCGCGGCGGACTCGTCGTTGAAGCCACCTTCATGTAGCAGCTCGAGCGTGAGTTCCACGGCGCGAATCTCGTTGGGGAGTCCGGTGGTCCGGCTCGCCAGGGCGTATCCGGCTCGAGGGAACTCGTGCACGTAGACGGCGAAGAGGGCGCGTGCGAGGGCAGCCAGTGACGTCAGCCAGTCCTCTCCCGGAGACCACCGATCCAACCCGGTGCCGATCATCCGGTCTGCCACTGCCTGCAGCACGCCGTCGATCCCGGTGAAGTGGCGGTAGAGGGCCGATGGGTCGGCTCCGACGGCTGCGGCAAGCGTCCGAGTGCTCAGCAGGCCCGCGCCCCGTTTCTCGATGAGGTTGACCGCAGCATCGAGGTAGGTGTCCCTCGACAGTTCGGTGCCCGTCTGCGTACGCCGGCGACGTCGTCCCGACGCCCGCTGCGTTCGCGGTTCAGCCAATCCGCCCACTCCTTACGTCAACACCGTTGACGTTAGCTCGCGCATCGCGAATCCTGAGTCGCCGGGGGAAGGTGGTCGTTGAGCGTGAGAGAAATGCACCAGATCAGGAGAATGCCAGGTGAGGCGGGACACGTCAGGTACGACGTCGACCTGGTGACTCTGGACGGCCGCACCCGGCACTTCGCCTTCGCCGGGAACATCTTCGTCGGCCCCGTCGTCGTCACCAGCAAGGACGTCAGCAAGGACGTCAGCAAGGACGTCAGCAAGGACGTCAGCAAGGACGTCAGTAAGGATGAGGTGGGCCAGTGGGATCACCACGTCATCGACGACCCTCGACGGTTCGGTGAGTTCGTCTCCGTCGAATGGGTTCGACGGTTCCTGGCGGCTGAGAAGGACGAGCGCAACGCGAACACGCCGAAGATCCCGGCGCGGAGCAGCGGCTCGCCTGAATGGTTTGGCCGGTCGCATAGCCGGGGATAACTCCCTGCCATGACCTCGGACCGCAACGAATGTTGACCACCGCGCGCTCCATGTCGGCGGCACCCTCGGCTGCGTGGCGCGTGTTGACCGATCTCGACGCATGGCCTCAGTGGGGGCCGACGGTGCGGCGCGCCGAACTAACTGATCCCGGACCGTTGCGGCTTGGATCGCGAGGCAAGGTCTGGACGCCGGTCGGGGTGGCACTGCCGTTCGAGATCACCGAGTTCGACGATGGCCGGTCGTGGGCCTGGAAGGTGCTCGGCGTTCCCGCTACCCGTCACACAGTGGCACCGCTGACGAGTGGCTGCCGCGTCTCGTTCGGGGTGCCGACGTGGGCTCCGCTCTATCTGACCGTCTGTGCCGTGGCGCTGAAGAGAATCGAGGACCTGGCGGGGGCGTAGGGCGCGTTCAGCCCTTGCGCGCGAGCTCTTCCAGCAGAGGTCTCGTGCGGTAGGCAACGACTTCGTGCATGGCCACCGACATCGTCGTCCGTTCGACCCCAGGCACCGCGAGTACCAGTCCGACGACGCGGTAGAGGTCGTCGGCGTCGGTGGCGACCACCCCGATCAGCAGATCAGCGGCACCCGAGAGTCCGGTGACCTGGGTTATCTGCGCGATGGTCTCGAGTTCGACGATGACGTCGTCGAGACGGTGCTGATCGACCACCGCGGTGATGAATGCCTTGAGGGGATAGCCGAGATCGCGAGGTGATACGCACCTGTCGATGGGTGCCAGCACCTTCTCCTGATCCCAGCGCGACAGTCGAGCCTGAACCGTGTTGCGCGCCAGGCCGAGCGCTGCAGCCAATTGCACCCCGGTGGCGCGGGGTGCGTCGCACATCGCCAGAAGGAGCCGCGCATCGGTGCGATCAAGCCGCGTCATGTCGCTCAGTATCGCACGTCACACTTCGCCGAAAATGGGCAACATGCTCAACGGGTGACGTCCTGCTTGCTCGATCTGCATACCGATGGTTCCCTTGAGGCAGCAATAAGCCCCTTACGCCGGAGGAGATGCGTCCACATGACCGCTCTCGACGTCCGTCGCCCGGACCGTCAGCCCTACGAGTTGCGCGACCGCTACCGCTCGGGGTCGGGTGCGGTGGTGCTCACCGGAGTCCAGGCCATCGCCCGTGCGCTGGTCGAACAACACGAGCGTGACGCACGCGCAGGTCTGCGGGTGGCGACGTTCGTCTCGGGATATCAGGGCAGCCCACTCGCAGGCGTCGACCGCATGCTGACCGGCATGCCCGACGTGTTGCAGGACCACGACATCACCTTCGTTCCCGGGCTCAACGAGGAACTCGCTGCGACCTCGGTGTGGGGCAGCCAGGCCGTGCTGCCCATGGGCACGCCCATCTACGACGGAGTAGTGGGCGTCTGGTATGGCAAGGGGCCGGGGCTGGACCGGGCGACGGACGCGCTGCGGCACGCGAATATGTACGGCGTGAATCCCCATGGGGGAGTGCTGCTTCTGGTCGGCGATGACCCGGCATCGAAGTCCTCGACAGTCCCCGCGGTGAGCGAACGGTCGCTGGCCGCCCTCGGGATACCGGTGCTGTTCCCGCGCAACGCCCGCGAGATCGTCACGATGGCCATGCACGGCGTGGCGATGTCGCGCGCCTCGGGATGTGTCGTCGCACTCAAGATCGTGGCCGACGTGGCAGACGGTGCCTGGTCCGTCGACGGCGGCATGGCCGACGTCGACATCGTCGTGCCCCAGGTGTCATGGGAGGGAACGCCCTTCGTCTACCGGCAGCGTCCGATGGCCGCACCCGCCGACAGCCTGGACGCGGAGGCCGACCTCTACGGGCCCCGCGCCGAGGTGGTGCGCGCCTACGGCGCCACCAACGGACTCGACGTGGTCGAACTCGATTCCCCGGGCGCGACGTTCGGAATCGCGGCTTCGGGTCCGACCTTCGATTCGGTGCGCCAAGCGCTGGGCGATCTCGGTGCCGACGACAGTGCGCTTCATGGTGCGGGTGTCAGGCTGCTTCGCATCGGGATGCCCACCCCGCTGGGACCGGCCGCCGTCCGATCCTTCGCCGATGGCCTCGACGTCGTCCTCGTCGTGGAGGACAAGACGGCGTTCATCGAGACTCAGATGCGGGAAATCCTTTATGGCACAACGGGTGCACCCCACATCATCGGGAAGAAGGACGACTCGGGGCGGCTCTTGATCCCCGCTGGCGGCGAGCTCACCGCCGGGCGCCTGCTTGCCCCGCTGGGCCGCGTGCTCAAGGACCGACTCGAGCTGAAGAAGCCCCGTCCCCCTGTGCTGACGCTCGACGTGCTGCCGGCGCGGCGGGCGGCGCACTTCTGCAGCGGTTGCCCGCACAACCGATCCACCGCGGTCCCCGAAGGATCGATGGCGGGGGGCGGGATCGGATGCCACACCATGGTCACGATGTCCGATCGGAAGGACAGCGCCGTCGTCGGTCTCACCCAGATGGGTGGCGAGGGCAGCCAGTGGATCGGTCAGGCGCCCTTCACCGACGTCGGCCACATATTCCAGAACATCGGCGACGGCACCTTCTTCCACTCCGGCCAACTCGCGGTCCAGGCCTGCGTCGCCGCGGGCGTCGACATCACCTTCAAACTGCTCTACAACGAGGTCGTCGCGATGACCGGCGCCCAGAACGCAGAAGGCGCCCTCACCGTCGCGAAGTTGACCCACAAGCTGACGGCCGAGGGCGTCAAGCGGATCATCGTCTGTGCCGACGAACCCCGTCGGCACAACAAGCGGACAATGGCCAAGGGCACCCTCGTCTTGCACCGCGACCGTCTCGATGACGCCCAGAAGCGACTGCGCGACGTAAAGGGCGTGACCGTCCTGATCTACGACCAGCACTGCGCGGCCGATGCCCGGCGGCAACGCAAACGTGGCACGCTGCCCACCCGCACCACCCGCGTCCTCATCAACGAGTCCGTCTGCGAAGGATGTGGAGACTGCGGAGTCAAGTCCAATTGTCTGTCGGTGCAACCGGTGGACACCGAATTCGGTCGCAAAACCCGCATCGATCAGACGTCCTGCAACACGGACTACAGCTGTCTCGATGGCGACTGTCCGTCCTTCGTCACCGTCGACGTGCAACCATCCGGTAAGGCGGGGCGAGCGGAACGACGGGGTCGGACACGACCCGCGCCGCCCGCGGCGCCGATTCTCCCCGACGTCGAGGTCGCCCCGATCACCTCGACGCACAACATCTTTCTGGCAGGCATCGGTGG
Source organism: Mycolicibacterium hodleri (assembly GCF_006439015.1). Lineage (GTDB taxonomy): Bacteria > Actinomycetota > Actinomycetes > Mycobacteriales > Mycobacteriaceae > Mycobacterium > Mycobacterium hodleri_A. The sequence continues at coordinate 40,979 of NZ_RCZG01000019.1, forward strand.
CACCGGGGTCGTCACGGTGAACCAGGTGCTCGCCACCGCAGCGTTGCGCGCCGGCTACGAGGTGGAGGGCCTGGACCAGATCGGGCTGAGTCAGAAGGCCGGTCCCGTCGTGTCGCACCTGAGGTTCGCCCCTGGCGGCCTCGCTCCGTCCAACCGGCTGACGCCGGGTAGCGCGGACTGTGTCTTGGCCTTCGACCTGCTGGCCGCCGCTGATGCCAAGAACCTGGCGTACGGCGACTCCGGAAGGACGGTGGCCGTTGCCTCGACCAGCAAGACGCCGACCGGTGAGATGGTGTATGACAAGTCGGTCGACTATCCGGAGACGCCCTTGTTGCTGCACGAGTTGGGTCAGGCGTCACGCAGTGTGCACTCCTTCGATGCGCTCGTGGCCGCTCAGACGTTGTTCGGTAGCACGGCCGTAGCCAACATGTTGGTCGTCGGGGCCGCGTATCAGACTGGGGCACTTGGGCTTCCCGCCGCATGCATCGAGGAGGCCATCGAGATCAACGGAGTCGCCGTCGAGGCCAACCGCGCCGCCTTTCGATGGGGACGCGTCGCCATCGCCGACCCGACGCGCTTCGGCGATGCGGCTTCGCCGGCGCGCGATCGGCCCGCACTCCCACCGCCTGCGCGCGTCTTCGCCGACACCACGTTCACCGGGCGGCTGGGCGATCTCGCTTCCCGCAGAGCCGCGAACCTGATCCAGTTCCAGAGCGAGAAGGTGGCCCGGCGGTACGTCATACTGCTGCAGGCAGTGTGGGCCGCCGAGCGCGCCGTCACCGATCGCACCGAGTTCAGCGAAGCCGTCGCGAAGGGCCTCTACAAGTTCACCGCTTACAAGGACGAGTACGAGGTGGCGCGACTGCTGACCGATCCGCAGTTTGTCGAGCATGTCCGAGAAGAGATTCCGGACGGTGCGAATCTGACGTACAAGCTGCACCCGCCGATGCTGAAAGCCCTTGGGAGGAAGAAGAAGATCGGCCTCGGCCCACGAAGCCACGTCGCACTGCGCATCCTTGCCAAGGGGAAGCGTTTGCGCGGATCCAAGTTCGACCCGTTCGGCTACGCCCACGTCCGCAGGGTCGAGCGAGGCCTGATCCACGAATACGCGGCCATTGTCGGGCGATTGGCCGCCGAGCTCGACGCGACCGACTACGACCATGCGGTCGAAGTGGCAGCCCTACCCGATCTGGTCAGGGGATACGAAGACATCAAGCTCGCAAGTGTCGACGCCTATCACGCCCGTCTGCGCGAGCTCGGAATCACCGTCGCGGCAATGCATCGCTGACAAACCCGGCGTCGTAGGGTAGGCGTTCCTCTGACGAATGGGTCGATTACGGCCGAAGTGCGGTTGCGCGGGTGTTCTTTGGCTGAGAATGTGGGCGATCGGCGCAATCGTCAGAGATGGGGGAACGGCCATGAGTGAACTCGCAGCCAACGGCGATGGCGACACGCCCGCCGGGGTCACCATTACCGCGCGCGTGCGCGTGTTCCCGAGCTCGGACCGCGAGGTTCACGGCGTCGTCGTCGACGACTTCGGCGACTCGGTCGGCGTTCCCGTCGAAATTGGTGGCAACCGCATTGCGGGGCCGGCCCGGCGGTGGGCGGTGATGCTCGACGATGACAACCTCGTCTTCGTCGACAGCCATGACCTCGAAGCCGAGTAGGTAAGCGTCCAGCCAACGCGAGTGCCCGATTTCGCCGGCAGCGATCTTGTCACACAGACCACCTTGCAGACGGTTAAACTCTGTGGCGACATGACGATGTTGCCGTCGCAGTCGCGTGTTGGAAGGTGGAGGAAATGGCATTGACAACGAAGGTGGCCGCTGGCTTTGGTGGGATGGCCCTGGTTTTGATGGCTGGCAGCGGGATCGCTTCCGCCGCACCCGATGACTCGGTGATCGTCAATTCCACGTGCACCTACCCCCAGGTGATAGCGGCGCTCAACGCTGAGGATCCGGTCGCCGCGAATGCGCTCGAAAGCAGTCCCATGGCCAATGGGTTCATCCAGGACCTGGTCAACACCCCGCCGTCCGGGCGCCAGGCGAAGATCGACAAGGTCCGGGCGTATCCAGCGGCGGCCCAGTTCAGCGGCTTGATCGCCCAGGTGGCCAACACCTGCAACAACTACTGACGGCGGACCCTCCGGATCCGGGCAACCTGTGACACGACTGCCCACCTCTGAGCGAAAGTTTCTCAGAGGTGGGCGTATTCGTTGCCGAGTCGACGATCAGGTCGACGGCGTCGGGCCGCTGAACCTTCCGAGCCTGGACAGCAGGTCATGGTGCCTGGTCCAGACCGAGGATCCCTCCGCCACGCCGGCCGCGGCGACACACTCCGGGGCGGGATGAATCACGCCGCCAAAGCCGCAGAGTTGCAGTCGAATTGCGCGCTCGATCGTCGCCCGTAGGTCCACGTCGTCCCGACGGGACCGCAATGGGGCGCGGTAGACGTTGAGGGACATGGAGTGCGACCCTCCTTCGGCGTTTGGTCGTCGTCCAGGGTGGACCCCACACTGGCTGTGTGTCCACGCCGCAGGAAACCGTCGATCCGTTCGTTCGCGTGCTCGGGTCGCAGGTGCACAACCTGAGGTCGGTCGACGTCGCTGCGCCCCGCGACGCGTTCGTCGCCTTCACCGGGGTGTCCGGCTCCGGCAAGTCGTCCCTCGCGTTCGGCACCGTCTATGCCGAGGCGCAACGTCGCTACTTCGAGTCCGTCGCTCCGTATGCGCGCCGCCTGCTGTTGCCCGCCGGGGCTCCGAAGGTCGACGACATCACCGGTTTGCCGCCGGCGGTCGCGCTGCAACAGCGCAGGGGAGCGGGCACGTCGCGGTCGACGGTCGGCACCGTGACGACGCTGTCGAACCTCCTTCGCATGCTGTTCTCACGGGCGGGCACGTACCCGCCGGGTGCCACCGAACGACTGGACTCCGACTCGTTCTCTCCGAACACCGCCATCGGTGCGTGCCCGGAGTGCCACGGTCTTGGCCGCATCCACCGGGTGACCGAGCAGACGCTGGTTCCCGACCCGGGGCTGACGATCCGCGAGGGTGCGGTCGCGGCGTGGCCCGGTGCGTGGCAGGGCCAGAATCTCCGTGACATCCTGATCACCCTCGGTTACAACATCGACAAGCCGTGGCAGAAGCTCCCGAGGCGAACACGCGACTGGATACTGTTCACCGACGACCAACCGACCGTCGAGATCGATCCGAGCCGGCATCCGGTGACGGCGGACTACTTCTACAACGGCACGTTCTCCAGCGCCGAACGCCACGTGCGCCATACCCTGGCCAACTCGCAGAGCGCGATGATGCGCCGTCGCGTGCTGCAGTTCGTCGACAGTGTCGAATGCCCGGTGTGCGGCGGCTCCGGATTGCGGCCGGAGGCATTGCGGGTCACCTTCTCCGGGCACACGATCGCCGACCTCGTCGCCATGCCGCTCACCGACTTGTCGGCGGACCTGAAACCGGCGGCGACCCGCGTCGATGCGGAGGCGGCCTACGAGTCCACCGAGTCGGGCGAGCTGACGGAGGTGGCCACCGTCATCGCGGCGGACCTCGTCGCGCGCATCCAGGTCCTCGTCGATCTCGGCCTCGGTTATTTGAGCCTGAACCGCCGGACACCCACCGTGTCACCCGGCGAGCTACAACGGCTGCGCCTGGCGACACAGTTGCGTGCCGGCTTGTTCGGAGTCCTCTACGTGCTCGACGAGCCGTCGGCAGGTTTGCACCCCGCCGATGCAGAGCCGTTGCTCGACGTCCTGGATCGGCTTCGGCGAGCAGGCAATTCGCTGTTCGTGGTCGAGCACGACATGGACGTGGTCCGGCGTGCGGACTGGATCGTCGACGTCGGGCCGGGTGCCGGCGAACTCGGTGGGGAGGTGCTCTACAGCGGGCCGGTGTCGGGGTTGGCCGACGTGCCCGCGTCGGTGACCCGGCGTTATCTCTTCGGCGACGCGGTGACCGAAGGTCGGCCGAAGCGGGCGGCGTCGGGAACGCTGCGTCTGGGTGGAGTGTGCTTCCACAACCTCCGAGATCTCGACGTCGAGATTCCGCTGGGGGTGTTCACCGCGGTCACCGGCGTGTCCGGATCGGGGAAGTCCACCCTGGTCTGCAAGGTCGTCGGTGATGTCATCGCGCGCCACCTCGGTGCCCACGACGTCGCAGCAGAGGACACCGATTCAACCGAGTCCGACGCCCCGATCGACGACGCTGATCTCGATGCCAGCGTCGGGGTGACGGTCGAGGGCATCGAGGTCGTCGACCGCCTGGTGACCGTGGATCAGAAGCCGATCGGACGCACGCCTCGGTCGAACCTCGCCACGTACACCGGCATGTTCGATGCCGTCCGCAAGGCCTTCGCGGCGACGGCGGAGGCCCGCCGCCGCGGGTGGACCGCGGGTCGCTTCTCCTTCAACGTCGCCGACGGTCGCTGCCCGACGTGCCAGGGCGAGGGCTTCGTGGCCGTCGAATTGCTTTTTCTTCCAGGCACGTACGCGCCCTGCCCGACGTGTCACGGCGCCCGGTATTCAGCCGAGACCCTGCAGGTGCGCTATCGCGATCGGACGATCGCCGATGTCCTCGCGATGACCGTGGACGAAGCCGTCGACTTCCTCGCTGACGTGCCCGGCGCGGTACGGAGCCTCGCCACGCTGCGTGACGTCGGACTGGGCTATCTCAGGCTGGGCCAGCCCGCCACCGAACTGTCCGGCGGTGAGGCGCAGCGCATCAAGCTGGCGTCCGAGTTGCAACGGGCCCGCCGCGGACACACGTTCTACGTCCTCGACGAACCGACCACCGGTTTGCACCCGGCCGACGTCGAACTGCTGGAGCTGCAATTGCAGCGGTTGGTCGACGCCGGGAACACGGTCGTCGTCGCAGAACACGACATGGGCGTGGTCGCCGGCGCGGACTGGGTGATCGATCTCGGTCCCGGTGCTGGTGACGCCGGAGGTCGGGTGGTCGCCTCGGGCACCCCGGAGGACGTCGCGACGTCGCGAGAGAGCAGGACGGCGCCCTATCTTTCGGCCCGACTTCGCTAGAGATCCTCGGCGCGGTGTCGGCCCCGGTAGGAGTCGGGATCGGTGGAACGCCCCTTGGGGGTCCAGCCGTGCCCGAAGAGTTCGAGGGAGGGATCACCGCTGGTGGGCATCGCTCGGCTCGGGCTTGCGGCTTCACGATGTTCCACCGGAACCAATTCGTCGCGTTCGGTCACCGAGGGTATTTACCCCGGCGTCAGCCTTCGTCAAACACGGACGTCGAAGTAATGGCCCAGGTCCAGATCGTCGAGCCGTCCCGGTTCCGTGGGTCGCGATGCTGCTGCGCTTCGGCAACCGACAGCGAAAAGCCCACCTCTGAGGAGTGAGTCTCCCGGAGGTGGGCTATTCGTGAGTCGGTGCGAAAACCCGACCCGGTATCAGCGAGCAGCCGGGGCGGCCCTGTGGGGGCGGTGCATGAGGAAGCGAAGCCAGCGGACGTCAATCAGCATGTCGAGTATCCCTTGCGGTCAGGCGGACTTGGTGAGGATGGGCAGGATGCGACGGCGCTCGCCGGCTACATCCGAGAAGTGGTGCAGGGCATCGGGAACCGACGGCGTCGCCGGGAAGATGTCATCAACGCCGCACAGTCGCAGCGTCCTGGACACCGATTGGCTGACGATCAACGACCATTCGTCACCCGCCGCGAGGCAGGCCTCATCGATGACGTCGAGTAGAGCGATTCCCTGTGCAGCGAATGAGGTCACGCCGCTGAGATCTAGGATGAAGGGCTTCTCCGCGATGATGCAACCCTTGGCCTGCGCGGCAACGAGTTCGACGTTCACCTCGTCGATGGCGCCCGTGATTGTCAGCACGGTGGCTAGCTGGCGGCACTGCTTGTGAAGCTCGGCTCCGTTGCACTCGACCGACGGATTTCCGTAGCGGAAGCGGGAATTCGATGCTGAGCTGGTGCTCGTAACGGTCATGGCACTGCCTCCCTTCGGTGATTGCCGAGTGAGGAGGCAGCGATGCCTTCACGTCGACGTGAACCTAAAGCTAGGCGACCAAAATAAGGTACCGGGGAGTAACTCCTAAAACATCGTTAAGAGTTCGCTGGCACGCTGTCAGCAAACGGGACCGAGGATGTTCAGCTTCGGCGCCACTGAGCGCCCGAGTAACGCTCCCACGGGGAGTAGTCCGCGATGAGCTGGTCCTGCGGCGGTCGCTCGTCCTCCGGCACGTGCTGCAGGTTGATGCGGACGCGATACCAGATCGAACTGGGGCCACGCATGCCGTCGACCAGCACGTCTATCGGCTCCAGTCGCTCGGCCGCCGCCGGGTACTTCGCCTTCCACGTCTGAAGTGCAGCCGTCGCCTCACCCTTGGTCTTGGTCCGGGCGATCTCGATCAGAGGCTTCGAGGAAACACGCTGACCCGGCGAATCGTCTCCGCGTCGCGATCCCTTGGGCGCCTTCTCCGCTGGACCCAGCTCACGTGCCAGGGCCAGCAGACCCTCCAGCCCACCGGGGGCGTCGTCCATCCCCTGCCACGGGTCGCCGATGTCGGCGTAGCGCCCAGGCACCGTCGAGACGGTGAACGCCTCGGGTCTGCAGGTGGGCACCTCATCCCACCGCAACGGCGTGGACACCCTGGCGTCCGGCCGCGAGCGCACCGAGTACGCCGAGGCGACGGTCCGGTCCTTGGCGTTCTGATTGAAGTCGACGAAGACGCCCTCGCGCTCTTCCTTCCACCACCTGCTGGTCGCCAAATCCGGTGCGCGCCTCTCGACTTCGCGGGCGATGGTCTCGGCCGCCAACCGCACCTGCCGGTAGGGCCAGTTCGGCTCGATGCGGGCGTAGACGTGGAAGCCCTTCGATCCGGAGGTCTTGGGCCATGCCGTCAGGCCATAGTCGGTGAGCACGTCGCGGGCTACCAAGGCCACGTCGACGATCTGCCCCCATTCCACGCCGGGCATTGGATCGAGGTCGACGCGCAGTTCGTCGGGGTGCTCCAGATCGTGGGCACGAACCGGATGCGGGTTCAGGTCGACGCAGCCGAGGTTCACCGCCCACGCCAGGCCGGCTGCGTCGTCGATGACCGCTTCCTTGGCCGACGTGCCGGAGGCGTACTTCAACTCGGCGACGTCTATCCACTCCGGCCGCTTCTCGGGAGCCCGCTTCTGAAAGACCGCCTCCTCGGAGATGCCCTTGACGAATCGCTTCAAGACCATCGGGCGGCCCGCGACGCCTCGCAGCGCACCGTCGGCGACGGACAGGTAGTACTCGATGAGCGCCATCTTGGTCACGCCGGCATCCGGAAAGACGACCTTGTCGGGGTTGGTGACCCGCAAGCTCCTTCCGCCGATGTCCATCGACAGCGAAGACGCCATGTCGGCAATGATAGTTGTCCGGTACTAGCGGTCCCACGTGCGACGGCCGTCACATATTGTGGGTCCATGCCCAACCTCACGGAACTTCCCCTGCAAGCAGCGGCCAAGGTGCAGCAATACCTTGAGCGTGGCTCGGCCGAACTGCACTATGCCAGGAAGATGTTCGAGGCCGGTGCACTCAAGCTCGAATCGCCGCAGAACGTCGCCGCCATGCTCGCCGACATCAGGCGATGGGGCGAGTTCGGGATGATCCCTGCGCTCAACGCGCGCCGAAATCCCAACGGCATAGCGATCATCGACGACGACGGAGAGCTGACGTTCGCCGAACTCGACCACTCCGCCAACGCCGTCGCCCATGGGCTGATCGGTCTCGGAGTCAAGGGTGGCGACGGGGTCGCACTGCTGATCCGCAACCACCGCTGGTTCCTCATCGCGCTCTACGGCGCCGCCAAGGTGGGCGTCCGGCTGATCCTACTCAACAGCGAGTTCTCCGGCCCTCAGATCAAGGAGGTCGCGGAGCGTGAGGGCGCAAAGCTGATCATCCACGACGATGAATACACCAAGGCGTGCTCTGCTGCTGATCCGGAGCTGGGCAAGCTGCGTGCGCTGCCGACCAATCCGGACAAGGTCGATGCGTCGGACTCGGCCTCCGAAGACGAGCTGGCCGAGAGCAACGACGAGACACTCGCCGACCTGATCGCTAGGAGCAAGTCCGACCCGCCGCCGAAGGCGACCGCTCACTCCAAGATCATCATTCTCACCAGCGGCACCACCGGAACGCCCAAGGGCGCCAACCGCAGCAGCCCGCCCTCGCTGGCGCCGATCGGCGGAGTGCTGTCGCACGTGCCGTTCAAATCCGGCGAACTGACGTCGCTCCCCGCGCCGATGTTCCACGCGCTCGGCTTCCTGCACGCCACCATCGCGATGATGCTTGGTAGCACTTTGGTGCTGCGCCGGCGGTTCAAACCGGCCACCGTGCTCACCGACATCGAGAAGAATCGCGTGACGGCGTTGGTCGTGGTGCCGGTGATGTTGTCCCGCATCCTCGACGAGCTCGAGAAGACCAGCCCCAAGCCCGACCTGTCGAGCCTGCGCATCGTCTTCGTCTCAGGTTCACAGCTCGGCGGCGAACTCGCTTCCCGTGCTCTCAAGGACCTCGGCCCGGTCGTGTACAACCTGTATGGGTCCACGGAGATTGCGTTCGCGACCATTGCCCGCCCCGAGGATCTCTTGATCAACCCGTCGACCGTCGGCCCCGTCGTCAAGGGGGTCACGGTGAAGTTGTTCGACGACAACGGCATCGAGGTGCCCATGGGCGAAGTCGGCCGCATCTTCGTCGGCAATACCTTCCCGTTCGAGGGATACACCGGCGGCGGTCACAAGGCGATCATCGACGGCCTCATGTCCTCCGGCGACGTCGGCTACTTCGACGAGCATGGTCTGCTCTACGTCAGTGGCCGTGACGACGAGATGATCGTGTGCGGCGGCGAGAACGTCTTCCCGGCGGAGGTCGAGGACCTCATCAGTGGGCACCCCGAGGTCGTCGAGGCGACCGCGCTCGGCGTCGAGGACAAGGAGTGGGGTCACCGGCTGCGCGCCTTCGTGGTGAAGGCCGATGGTGCCTCCATCGACGAGGACGCGATCAAGACCTACGTGAAGGACAACCTGGCTCGGTACAAGGTTCCGCGCGAGGTCGTCTTCCTCGACGAGTTGCCGCGCAACCCGACCGGCAAGATCCTCAAGCGCGAGCTCAAGGACGTCTCCGTCGGCGGTGCCGATGACACGGGTGACGCGGAGTAACAGTTCATCGTTCGACGGTGGGCAGGTGGGCTCGATCATCCCCTAAGCTTCAGGGCGTCACGTCGGCGTGAGTGTAGCCGGCGACTGCGCGTTCGAGGTTTGCCTCTCGTCTTCCCCGGGTAACGATGTGCCGACATGATGCGCTTGTCGCGTCCCCTTCCCCGTTAGACGTACGAAAGTAGTGAGCCCGTGAGACGCGAAGTTGGCGCGCAACTCCAGGTCGAGATATTCGATCCGACGACCCTCGAGTTCCAGATAGCCGTCGCACCCCAACCGGGTGCCGAGGTAACCGAAGAACTGTCATTCACGCTGAATGGCAACGCAATCGAGCCGATGGAGCTAGTCGGCCAGCACGGCACCCGCATCCACAAGTTCGATGCGGGCAAGGGAACCGTGTTGGCGAACTACTCGGCGACCATCATCGGCCAGACTGAGCCGGCCCCGGTCGCCGAGATCGACCTCTCGACGTATCTCAGGCCCAGCCGCTATGCCGAAGCCGACAAGTTCTACGGTTTCGCCGCAACGGAATTCGGCAACCTCGCGAAGTCGACGACGCTTCTGGAGAAGGTGTCGTCCTGGGTTGGCACCCGACTGCAGTACGTACCCGGCTCGAGCGACCCCATCGACGGCGCGGCCGACACCGTGCTGGCAGGCCAGGGCGTGTGCCGTGACTACGCGCATCTGGTGATCGCCTTGCTGCGGGCGGTCAACGTGCCCGCCCGACTGGTCGCCGTGTATGCGCCCGGGTGCTATCCGATGGACTTCCACGCCGTCGCGGAGGCATACGTCGACGACACGTGGCGGGTGGTCGACGCGACCTGTCTGGCGCCGCGCCAGTCGATGGTGCGCATCGCCACCGGCCGCGACGCCGCCGACACCGCGTTCCTGGACAACCACGGCGGCGGGATCAACCTCACCAGCATGAACGTCAACGCCTGGGTCGAGGGCATGCTGCCGGTCGACGACGTCAAGGACCTCGTCTCGCTCGGCTAGTACTGGATGGCCTCGATCAGCGGACCGGGCTCGTCCATCAACGCCCAGAAGCGATCCCGGATCTCGACGGTCATCGGGCCCGGCTCTCCCCCACCGATCGGCTCGTCGTCGAGCGAGTTGATCGGGGTGACACCGCCGGCGGTCGTGACGGCCATGATTTCGTCGGCGTCGTACAGTTCGCGGCTGGACACGTCGCGCAGGGTGGCCTCGATGCCCATCTGTTCGGCGAGCTCGAAGACCGTCTTGCGGGTGATGCCCGGCAGGGCGTTGCGCGACGGTGATGCGAGCTTGCCGTCCTTGACGATGCAGACGTTGAAGCCGGGTCCTTCGGCGACGAAGCCGTCTGAGTCCAGCAGGATGGCGGTGCGGGCACCGCGGTCCTTGGCTTCGAAGCTGGCCGCGGTGAGGTCGCCCCACTGGTAGTTCTTGATGGTCGGGTCGATGGTGTTGCGGCCGGCGCGGCGGACGTGGCGGGGCACGATCGCGGTGGTGCCGAAGATCTGCTCGGCGGGCGGAAAGGCCCAGAGGTAGGGGATGGCGTAGATGTAGACCTGATGGGTGAGCTTGGATAGGTCCTTCTCGCCCTTCTTCTTTCCGTAGCCCCGGGTGACGGACAGGTTGACGAACGACTCGCGCAGCTGCGACATCGAGATGCACTTCTTGGTGATCTCGGCGAGCTCGTCCTTGTTCAGGCCGGCGTCCAGGCGGAGCTTGGCCGCGCCATCGAGGAGACGGTCGATGTGGTCGCCGAGCCGAAAGACGTTGCCATGCCACACGTGCGCGACGGTGTAGGTGACATCGGAGTGTCCGAACCCGGTGTCGAAGATCGAGATCTTGGCTTCCTCGGCGGGCATGTACTCGCCCTCGATCCAGGCCACGCCACCCGCGAACGGGCTGGAGGTGTCCAATTCGTAGTCGCTGTACTGGATCACCGAGCCGGGGGGCGTCTCCTCACGGATGGCGCCCGGCTCCACGGCGACCAGATTGCTGGATCCGACAGCGGGGATGACGACGGTCATGATGCTTGATTCCTTTGGTGGGTAGGGAGATTCAGGAGGTATGGGTCTTGGCGTAGTTCGGTCCGGCCTCGCCGGTGGCCAGCCGCTTGCGTAGTCCGGTGCAGGCCCAGAGCGTGGCGAGCACGAGCAGGCCACCGAACACGTAGCCGTTGCCTGCGAACTGCGGGAGGAAGATCAGCGCGGCGCACACCAGCGTGAAGCAGATCGCCGCGAGTACGGCGACCGGCACGCGGGCCTTGCCGAGGTCGAACGTTCCTGGCTCGGCCGTCGGAATGGTGCCGCGGCGGTTGGCAATCAGGACTGCGATTGTCTGCAGGAGGTACATCGCGCAGACCGCCAGCGAGGAGAGTCCGAGGATGAGGAAGAACGCCTTCTCGGCGACCAATGCGGAGAGCAGCAGGATTGTCGAGAAGCCAAAGATGCCAAGCACGGCGTACGTGGGTGTGCGGTTCGACGGGGACACGTGCCGCCAGACGTGGGAGAACGGCAGCATGTTGTCCCTAGCCATCGAGTAGGTCAGCCGAGTGGCCACCAGGATGTTGGCCAGGATGCAGGCCAACACGTTCGTGAGCGCCACGGCGACGACGATCTTGCTGATGACCGGGCCGACCTGCTGCGTCATGATCTCCTCGATCGGCGCTGCGGTGGCGGCTTGGACGGCGTCCTGGTTCTTGATCGCCAGCACGTAGACGACGTACATGCCGAACTCGATGACGATCGAGGCGGTCAACGCGTAGAACATCGTGCGCGGAATGACGTGGCGGGCGTTGACGGTCTCCTCCGCGATGTCGGCACTGGCCTCCACTCCGATGAGTCCGAAGAAGGGGCCGAGCGAGGCGGCCAGCCAGGCCAGGACGTACGGACTACTGCCGTCAGACGTGCCGCCGGTGAAGAGCACCGAGACGGACTGGTGGTTGTCCGGTGAGGAGAAGGCGACGATCGCGACGAGAATCGTGGCCCCGACCGTGATGACGAACTCGAGGCTCACGCCGATGTTGTTGACCATCGTCGCGAACCGCACGCCGTACAGGTTGATGAGCATGCACACGGCCATCACGCCGATGGCGACGAGGATCTGCGAGGTCTGGCCCATGTTCCAGCCGAACAGGCTGCCGAGGTAGCCGGACAGAATGTAGCCGACGCCGGTCATGCCGCAAATCCAGCCTGCGAGGGCTAGCGTGCCGGTGAAGAAGGCGAGCACCGAGCCGTGGATGCGACTTGTCCACTGGTAGGCATAGCCGGCGAGCGGGATCTTAGCGGTCAGGTCGGCCGCGATCAGCGTCCAGATCACGAACACCGCCGCGGCGAGCAGCAGGGTCCACACGAACGGTCCGCCCGCAGTGAAGTAACCCGCACCGAAGCCGGTGAACACCGCCGTCGTCGCGCTGATGGTCGCGAAGCCGATCGCGAAGGACGCGAGTCGGCCGACCGAGCGGTCGAGTTTCTGGGTGTAGCCAAACTCTGCGAGCTTGGCGTCTTCATCGTCGGTGGGGGATGAGGTGACGTGTGGGGCGGTGTCGGTCATCGGGTGCTCCAGATCGGGGAAACGTCAGAGGGAGGGAAGCCACGACCTCGTAGTCGAATGACTCGAGACAACCCCACGTGGGGGCGGCGGCGGAAGTTCGGAATTCTGATGTACTGATAAATCGGATTTATCAGTGAGCCGAGCCATCAACCGATTGATCAGAAGAAGGTCGCCGGTCGTTCGGGGGATTGGCCGTCCTCGAAGCTCCACTCGTCACGAACCTGGCGAATGAGCGAGTCCGCGTCGTTGCTCAACCGGCCGGGGTGCCAGGCGAGCGCGGTGTAGTTGCGCCGCCGATCGATGATCGGGACGTAGACGATGCCCTGCCGGTTGTAGAGTCGCGCGCTTGCCTCGCTGGTGAAGCTGATGCCGAGACCGCGAGCCACCGTCGTCGTCTCCTCCTCGTAGGTTGCGGCGACGGCCGCGATCGTGGGCGGCGTGCCGTCGCGCGCGTCCATCGCCATCCAGTAGTCGCGCCAGCGGCCAGCACTACCCGGTGCGACGACGATCGGATCGTCGAGCAGTTCGGCGATGGCGACCTCGGTCCGGTGTGCGAATCGGTGGTCACGGGGAAGGCAGGCCACCCAGTCCTCGGCATCGAGGATCAGCATGCGGTGTTCGGGCAGATCGACCGGGGGTCTGATGATCGCCACCTCGGTGGTGCCGTCGCCGAGGCCGGCAGTCGGGTCGGAGAAGTCGAATTCCCGCGGCTCGACCCTGATTTCGGGGTAGGCGGCCTCGAAGTACCGAACCAACCTGAAAAGTACGTCAGCGCCGGTCCCAATCAGATAACCCAGTCGGACAGAGCGATTGCGTTTCGTCGACGCGATCAGGTCGGCGATGGCCATGTCCACGGCACGGAGCGCCTCGACTGCGGTGGGGAGGAAGGCCGCGCCGCTTTCGGTCAGTGTCACGCCACGGGTGTTGCGGCGTAACAGCGTCACACCGGTCTGGTGCTCGAGCTGTTTGATGGCCGTGGACAACGCTGGCTGCGTAATGAACAACTTCTCCGCCGCGCGCCGGTAGTTCAGCTCCTCGCCGAGCACGGCGAAGTACCTCAGCTGGCGCAGCGTGACGTCGGCGCTCGTCGGAAGACCTCCATCAATCGGTCGTCCGGCGATGATAGGCCGGGGGCGGCCTACGGGTCGCGCGGCAGTCCAAGCAAGCGTTCGGCGATGATGTTGAGCTGCACCTCCGACGTGCCGCCGTAGATCGTCGTAGCGCGCCCGGCCAGTAGGTACTCGGACCATTTGCCGGAGAGCTCGCCAAGGTCGCCGATCGCGGCGTCGGTGCCGAACGAGGACACCCCGAACTCGGCGTAGCCCTGACCGGTCTTCATCGACAGCAACTTGCTGATGGCGGCGGCGGGCATTGGGTCGCCGCCTGCCAGCGTCAGCAGTGTCGAGCGCATGTTGAGCAGCTTGGCGGCATGGCCCTCGGCGATCAGGCGGCCCGCCTCGTTCTGTTCGATCTGGTCGAAGTGCCCGTTCTTGAGGAACTCCACGAACTGGTCGAGGCTGGCCAGGAATGGCGGCTCGCTACTGCCGATCGACACCCGCTCGTTCGTCAGGGTGTTGCGGCTGACCTCCCAGCCGCGGTCCACCTCGCCGAGCACCATCTCGTCGGGCACGAAGACGTCGTCGATGAAGACGGTGTTGAACATCGCGTTGCCCGTGAGCTCGCGCAACGGCTTGACCTCGACGCCCTCGCTGGCCATGTCCAGCAGGAAGTAGGTGATGCCGCCGTGCTTGGGCGCACTGGGGTTGGTTCGGGCGAGCAGTGCGCCCCACTGTGAGAACTGTGCACCGGTCGTCCAGATCTTCTGGCCGGTGATCCGCCAGCCGCCGTCGACCTTGGTGGCCTTCGTCGTGAGGCTGGCCAGGTCGGAGCCCGCACCCGGCTCGGAGAATAGCTGGCACCAGATCATCTCGCCGCGGAACGTCGGTGGCAGGAACCGCTGCTGTTGGCTATCGGTGCCGTAGGCGACGATCGAGGGAATGATCCACGCGGCGATGCCCATCTGCGGTCGCTTCACGGCGCCCGTCGAGAACTCCTGGGCGATGATGATCTGCTCGATCGGCGACGCGGCGCGGCCCCACGGCGTGGGCAGGTGCGGCTGCACCCAACCGCCCTCGGCGATCGCGGTGTTGCGCTCTTCGCGCGGAATCGCCTTCAGTGCAGCGACTTCCGCTCGAATCTCCTCGCGCAGCTTCTCGGTGTCGGGATCGAGGTCGATGTCGATCGAACGCATTCCCGTCGTGGTGGCGACGTCGATGACCTGCTGCGGGTAGTCGGCGGCCCGCCCGAAGCACGCCGCGAGCACGATCGCGCGGCGGTAGTACACGTTGGTGTCGTGTTCCCACGTGAAGCCGATGCCACCGTGCACCTGGATGCAGTCCTGGGCGCAATGCTGCGCGGCGACGGGCGCGAGTGTGGCGGCGACGGCGGCGGCGAACTCGTACGCGGCGTCATCGCCATTCGCAGCTTCGGGCACCTCGTCGATGGCCCGCGCGGCGTCCCACACCGCGGCGGTGGCCCGCTCGGTCTCGGCGATCATTCCGGCGCACTTGTGCTTGATGGCCTGGAACTGCCCGATCGGGCGGCCGAACTGTTCGCGGATCTTGGCGTACTCCGAGGCGGTGTCGGTAGCCCAGCGGGCGACCCCGATGCACTCGGCGGACAGCAGCGTCGACATCATGGCGCGGGCCCTCGTGCGGCTCAGATTCGACAGCACACGATCGTCGGCGACCTCGACGGCGTTGGCGCGAACGTGCGCCAGGGGACGTAGCGGGTCGACGCTCTTGACGGGTTCGATCTCGACCTGGTCGGCGTCCAGGACGATCCATTCCTCACCGCTATCGATGGATACGGGAAGAACGAGCAACGACGCCTGGGCGGCGGCGGGGACGGCGCGGACTTCACCGCGGATGACGAGGCCGCCACCTTGCCGCGTGGCCGTCAGCCCGGAGTCGATGGCGTAGGCCGCGATCGTCTCGCCCGAGGCGAGTCCTTCGAGCAGCTTGTCCTGAGGGTCGTTCGCGGAGATCAGTGCGCTCGCTATCGCGGAGGGCACGAACGGGCCAGGAACCGCGCCGTAACCGAACTCGGCCAGGACGATCGCGAGTTCGAGGATGCCGAAGCCCTGGCCGCCGACGTTCTCCGAGAGGTGCAGCCCCTGAAGGCCCTGTTCGGCGGCGGCCCTCCAGTAGGTCGGCGGGTTGGCGATGGGTGTCTCGAGGGCTTCGTGCAGCACCTCGGACGGCGCGACGCGCTTGACCAGGTTTCGGACGGAGTCGGCCAGGTCGTTGTGTTCGGAAAGGATCGCGATGGGCATGCGCTGGTCTCCTTGAATCAACCGGTGGGTTGGGACCGAGCGTACCGCGATGGTCATGGCCGCCGGGCGGCCACCTGATTTACCAGGTTCACCAGGTCCCGCCCGTCGTGCAGGCGGCGGCAGTTGTCGACGCCCTCGGCCAGGTATCGGCGCATGGTGTCGACCGTGTACCAGGTGACGTGCGGGGTCAGCACGACGTTGTCGAGGGACAGCAGCGGATTGTCGGCGGGCACGGGTTCGACGGTGAAGACGTCCAGACCCGCTGCGCCGAGTCGCCGTTCGCGCAGTGCGTCGATCAACGCGGACTCGTCGACGATCGCGCCCCTCGAGGTGTTGACGAGCACTGCGTCGCGCTTCATCAGGGCCAGCCGGTCGGCGTCCAGCAGGGCCGAGGTCTCCTCGGTGAGCGGCAGGTGCAGCGACACGATGTCGCTCTCGGAGAGCAACTCTGCCAGCGTGCGCCAACCCGCGGTGCCGTCGTCACGGGTGCTGGTGTGCCGAACCGTGGCGCCCATGGCGAGAACAATCCTTTCGACCTGCTTGGCGACGTTGCCGTAGCCAACCAGGCCGACCGTGCAGCCGCCGACGTCGCGGACCGTCTCGCCGAGGGTGGGGTCGGACGGCCAGCCGCGGCCACGACGGGTTGCGAGGTCGAGGGCGGGCAGCCGACGCAATGCGGCGAGTATCAGCAGGACCGTGCCCTCGGCCACCGACGGGGCGTTCGCGCCCGGCATGTTGGCAACGCCGATGCCCAACCGGGTCGCGGCGGCGACGTCGATGGTGTTGACGCCCGCGCCCAGTTTGTGCACCAGGCGGCATCGCGTGGCGCGTTGGAGATCATCGGCGGACAAGGGGCGCAGGACGTGCCAGATGACGTCGACCTCGGGCAGTTCGCGGTGAAAGGTGTCTTCGTCGTCCTCACCGCAGTAGCGGATGTCCAGCCAATCCCGTTGAGGCGCCAGGTATTCATGCACCTTGTCGCCCGGCGTGAAATGAGCCAGAACCTTCACCGCCACAGTGCTTCCTCTCTCGCCCTCTCGCCGACACTCCGCTTGTTGACGCGCTACTCGGCGTGTCGCGTCAACAACCGTACTTTCGGCGGGGTCGGCGCGGCTAACGCCACCGCTTCGCGATCCACTTCGCGATGGTATCCGCCTGCTCGCTGCGTGCCCCGGGCGTCGTAAAGTAGTGGTCGGTGTCGATCGAACGGAGGGTCTTGTCGGCGCTGGCCAGCGCCTCGTGAATGCGACGGGCGTCCGAGGGGTACACGCCGGTGTCCTGATCGGCGTTGATGACCAGGGCTGGGCAGTCGATGCGGGCCAGGTGCGGTTCCGCGCCGGTCTGCGCGGTACGCAGACTCCACATGCCCAGCCAACTGCGCAGAGTGCACGCCGCCGCGATGCCGTGTGGCGAGCGGTTGGCCTTCACCGGCCGCCCGACGTAGCAGGTATTGGCTGGCCGGTTCGAGGGCTCGAGTGTCGGATCCACCATCCGCGGATCGGCCCAGGTGCGCAGCACCGTGAAGGGGCGGTCCGAAAAGCCGGCTGCTCGAACACGTTTGAGTTCATCCTCGACCCAGTCCGTGATTGCGTGGTTGCGGGCGACCTGTGCCCCGCGGTAACGCTCGATGAACTCGGCGGAGAATGGCGGGCCGTTGCGCTCGTCGAAGAGGTCGAGACTGGCGTCGGTGGCGATCGGATCGCTCTCGTCCACCACGGACCCGTCCATCCATGCCGTGAGCACCTCGGGCCTGCCGGGGTGTGCCGCGCTGGCAATGTAGCCATCGGCCGCAGGGAGGTCGCCGAGTCCCGTCGCGGGCCGCATGCCGTCCAGGGGCGTCACGTGCGGGTCGACGGCCTGTGCCTGGTAGGCGGCCATCAGCGAGCCGCCACCCGAATTGCCCAGCAGCACCACCGTTTCGATGTGCTGAACCTCTCGCAGCCACTGCACGCCGACGCCGATGTCGACGAGGGCATGATCGAGTAGAAAGCTGCTCTCGAAGCCGCGGAATCGGGTGTTCCAGCCGAGGAAGCCGATGCCGCGGGTCGCCATGTAGTCGGCGAGATAGTGCTCGGAGAAGTCGATTTGGTAGTGAGTGGCGATCATCGCCACCTTGGGCTTGCGTCCCACCCCCCGGTAGTAGACCCCTTGGCAGGGGTGTCCGCCCGAGCCGGCACGGCGCGCAGTGGGCGAGTCCATGCCGATGAACTCGCGCGACACTCCTGGTGTCACCACGGCGGGGCATTCCTCGTCACGGTGAGCCCCTTCGTAGTAATCGGCGTCGACTGTGTTGGCTCACGCCGAAAATCCGCCGACCCCTCGACGTCATTCCGCACGGTCGACGACCCTGCACGGAACCCGATGTTAGATTCAGATTCGTTCTGTGACCAGACCGGAGTGCCGCCATGATCAAACCCGAGAACACCAACTCCGAATTTGAACTCGGCGGCATCAATCATGCCGCTCTGGTGTGCGCCGACATGGAGAAGACGGTCGCCTTCTACAACGGCGTTCTCGGCATGCCGTTGGTCAAGTCGCTCGATCTGCCGGGCGGCCTGGGACAGCACTTCTTCTTCGATGCGGGCAATGGGGACTGCGTGGCGTTCTTCTGGTTCGCCGAAGCGCCTGACGGCGTGCCCGGCATCTCGGCCCCTGCGGCGATCCCCGGTATCGGCGAGATCGTCAGCGCCGTAGGCTCACTCAATCACCTGGCGTTCCACGTGCCTGCGGACGAGTTCGACGAATATCGAAAGCGCTTGAAGGAAAAGGGCGTACGCGTCGGTCCAGTGCTGAACCACGACGAGAGTCCGGCGCAGGTGTCCGCCGCGTTGCATCCCGGCGTCTACGTCCGCTCGTTCTACTTTCAGGACCCCGATGGCATCACCCTCGAGTTCGCCTGCTGGACTAGGGAATTTACCGAGAGCGACACGGTCACGGTCCCTAGGACCAACGCGGATCGCCGACCGGTACTGCCGACCGTCAGCTAGGTTCGGTCCACTTCGCGGGCGGCGAGGGTGAGTCCGTCGAGGATCCGGGTGAGTTGATCCACCAGTTGGCCTTGATTCAGTCGGACGTATCCCGACACCCATGCGCCGATCGTCTGGCTGACACCGCCGACGACGAAGTGCGCGGCGGATGTGGTCCATCCGTTGTCCGGCAGTTCATAGGCGCTCGCCGCGTGCTTGCCTGAGAGCAGGGCGAAGACGCCGCCGACCTCGGCGCGTTTGCGCGCCAGGACCGCGTTGGTCAATCGCGGATTGAACAGCAGACGGCCGACGCGGGCGTCGTCGGCGATCACGCGGACGAGATTGGCGATGCCCGCCCGGTTCTGTTCCTCGCTTGGCGCGGCCGCGACGGCGGCCTGGGTGGTCGCGGCGATGTCGGCGATGACTCCGTCGAAGACCGCGGCGACCAGTTCGTCCTTGTCGGTGAAACTCTCGTAGAAGTAGCGTGCGGTGATACCGGCCTCGCCGCAGATGGCACGCACGGTCAGGACGCTCGGCTCGTCCGCTCCGCCGAGGAGTTCGAGGCCCGCGTCGAGTAGCCGGCGCCTGCGTTCGGCCACGCGATCGCTGGCCTGCACTCCGCCGTACGGCCGGATCTTCGCCATGCCCACGATCTTGACACCCGTCGGGCGCCGGTGCAATATCTGAGAACACGTGTTATCAGATGCGCGGATGAGGGGTTGGCCAGTGTCTGTCACCGACGGTAGGTCGCTCGAGCGGCGCGGTCCCAGCCTCGACGAGGGCCTGCTCGGAGTGGGGTTGCTACTCGGTCCCGCGAACGTAATCATGCAGATGGCCAGGCCGGGCGTTGGCTACGGGGTGCTGGAGAGTCGGGTCGAGAGCGGCCGGGTCGACCGTCACCCGATCAAGAGGGCCCGCACCACGTTCACCTACCTGGCCGTGGCGGGCAGCGGCAGCGACGACCAGAAGGCCGCGTTCCGGCGCGCGGTGAACAAGGTCCACGCGCAGGTGTACTCCACCGACGAGAGCCCGGTGCAGTACAACGCCTTCGACCAAGACCTGCAGATGTGGGTTGCCGCATGCCTGTACAAGGGCGCCGTCGACTCATATCGGACGTTCGTCGGGGAGATGGACGACGAGACCGCCGATCGCCACTATGCCGAGGGCATGTCGCTGGGTACCACCCTGCAGGTGCCGGCGGGGATGTGGCCTGTCGACCGCGCCGCCTTCGACGCCTACTGGCGGGAACAGCTTGCCAAGGTGCACATCGACGACACCGTCCGCGAGTATCTGTACCCCATTGCAGTCAGTCGAGTTCGCGGCGTGAAGCTGCCGGGACCACTGCAGCGTTGGAATGAGGACCTCGCGCTGCTGATCACGACCGGCTTTCTGCCCCAACGTTTCCGGGATGAAATGCAGCTGGAGTGGGATGCCCGCAGGCAGCGGCGCTTCGACCAGTTGATGAATGTGTTGAGAACCGCCACTCACCTGTCGCCTCGGTTCGTCCGGCAGTTCCCGTTCAACGTCCTCCTCAAGGATCTCGACTGGCGGATCAGGACCGGCCGCCCACTGGTGTAGCCAGTTCCGGTTTCCCGCGTAGGGTCGGCAGACGTGCGACCTGACCGAGATGGACGAGACACCTGGAACATCACGACCAGCGTGGGGTCGACGGCCCTGTTCGTCGCCGCCGCAAGGGCATTGGAGGCGCAGAAGCCCGAGCCCCTGGCGCTGGACCCGTACGCCGAGATCTTCTGCAGGGCCGTCGGTGGTGAGTGGGCGACGTGCTCGACGGTACGGCCTCGGGCAGCCACGGGACGCAGCTCCTCGAGACGGAGTTCGGTGGCCACTTCGTCTCCTTCCAAGGCGCGCGCACCAGGTACTTCGACGCGTACTTCGCCAAAGCCGTCGCGGCCGGTGTGCGCCAAGTCGTCATCCTCGCGGCAGGGCTCGACTCGCGGGCGTACCGACTGCCGTGGCCGGGCGGGACGGTGGTCTACGAGCTCGACCAACCCAAGGTGTTGGAATTCAAGCGTGACGTGCTGGCCGAACATGGGGACTCCCCGCGGGCCGACCGCCGCGAGGTCGCCGTAGACCTGCGCGACGACTGGCCGCTGGCGCTCGTCGACAGCGGTTTCGACCCCTCGATTCCCACCGCCTGGATCGCCGAAGGGCTCCTCATCTATCTGCCCGCGATTGCCCAGGAGCAGTTGTTCGCAGGCATCGACGCCCTTTCCAGTTCAGGCAGCTGGGTGGCCGTCGAGGAAGGCAGGCCCATGCCAGACCAGGTCTTCGCGGCCAAGCAAAAGGAGGAACGCGACGCCGGCCAGTCGGGCACCTTCTTCACCCTCATCTACAACGAGCAGATCGCGCCGGCCGAGGAGTGGTTCGGCGCCCACGGCTGGCACGCCACCGCCACGCCGCTGTCCGGCTACCTCGCCGATGTCGGAAGGCCGATACCGCCCGATGACCCGGATGCCGGTCCCATGGCGGCGGCGAACAGTCTGGTCAGCGCCGTCAAGGGAGCGGGCTCCTCGTGAAAGCCGTCAGGAAAACATGAAGGGGCGCAGGAAGCGCGTCATCCTGCGGAGGTAGTCCGGCTGACTGACGTGCAGCACGTGGTTGCCGGGGAACCAGTGAAACGCGCAGCGATCCCAGTGCCGCCAGAGCAATTCGGCCTGCTCCGGGGGTGCCAGACGGTCGCCGAGACCGGTGATGATGAGCCGCCGATCCTTGGGTATCAGCGGCGCGTAGTTCAGCGGTGAGTGGTAGGCCGACGCGGCAGCGGATTCTTCGCGGTTGGTGCCCGTCACCCGATTGCCCACCTTGACCAGAAGGTTGGCCGGAAACCAGTCATCGAACGCGGCGTCCGGCGTGACGACCGGAACATTGGGGATGACGGCCTGGATGCGGTCGTCGACAGCGGCTATCAGTGCCGAGGTGTACCCGCCGAGCGACATGCCCGTCAGCGCGATCCGGTCGACGCCGGTGTGCTCGAGGTAGTCGAGCACCGAGCGGAAGTCGTGGACCGCCTGTGCCATCGACTCCGCGAAACCGGACATCCCGTCGGCGAAGTAGCCGTAACCGCTGTAGGGGGAGAACCTCTCGGCGCGACGCCCGTGGAACGGCAGCGTGTAGAGCAGCACGTCGTAACCCGAGCGGTAGAACCACGGCAGCGAAAAGAACAGCCCGTTGAACAGGTACGCAGAACCCATGAAGCCGTGAATCAGGCAGAGTGTGGGACGCGGACCGTCGCCGTGCTGCCAGTGCTGGGCATGCACCACGTTGTTGCGTTCGTACCCGCGCCGCTTCTCCCGCACCGTGGGGTTGATCGCCTCGAAGCTGCTCCTGAATCTGATGTTGTGCACGGGGCCATGGGCTGTCCACTCGGCGATCGGGTTCGCGGGCCGCGAGGCGACCCGCGGTGGCTCCGTGGGCGCGGGGAAGGACAGCTCCGGATCCTTCGCCGCCCCCAGCTCGGCATAGAAGCTCGCGGCATCACGTTCGGCCCGAGTATCTCTGGGCCGCAACGCCGCACTGGCGACGCGGGGCAGCATGGCGGCGCCGACGAGCGAGGCGATGGCTGTCCGTAGGCCCAGATCTGCGATCGCCGACGAGTCGACGATGAGCTTCTGCTGCATCGTCAGGTCGACGCGCCGCGGCAGGCCGCCACGGGTGGCATCGGCGCCTGCGACGTCGGGGACGGGGATGGGGGGATCGACGTTGGCGGCGACGTCGGGCTGCGAACTGGACACGCGCGATGCTAACCCGCCCGCCCACTCGTTCATTCGAGGCGGTACACCAGCGACGTGCCGACCGTGATGGCCGGATAGTGGGCGGCCACCCAGTCGGCGATCTCCCTGCTGTGCGACGCGCTGTGGTTTTCCGATCGGATCACCCGTCCCTGCGGTTGAGCCGCCCCGCCACGGCCGGCTTCGACGTAGTAGGCGACCCTGCCGGCGTGCACGTCGTCGATGAACTGCGCGAGGGTGGGCGTCGGGTCACCACTCCACCCGCCGATCGCCATCACCGACGTCCGGGTCGCGAGCTCCAGTGCTGCTGCTGACTGCGACCCGTTGGTGGCTGCCGACCACGGCGTGGTCGTGGTCGTGAGCATCTTCGCCAGTTGGCCGTTGGTGGCTTCGTCACCGGTCCACCCGCCGGCTGCGACCCGCTCGGCCAGCCCCGGTGCCGGACGCAAAAGGCTCACGGCGTTGGGAATGGCGCCGTGATGCGGAGTCGCGACCGTCGCGACGGTGAATGCGACCGTGCCCGCCGCTGCGGCAGAGGCACCCGCTATGAGCCCCGTGGCCATCCACCACCGCCGTCCGACGGCTACGGACAACGCTCCAGTCAGAGTGATCAGCAGGAGCGCCGTCGGCAGCCATACGGGTCCGAAGTGGTTGTGCCGCAACAGGACCGACGACCACCATCCGCCCACTCCCAGCAGGACCGCCATCGCGATCCGGCCGTCCCACCCTGCTCGGAGGCGCCAGGCCCAGAGCGTACTGAGGCCGACGAGCGCGCCGATCGCGGGTGCCAGTGCGACGGTGTAGTACGGGTGGATGGTGCCCTGCATGTAACTGAAGACCAGGACCGTCACCAGCAGCCAACCGCCCCAGGATAGGAGTGCCGCCCACTCGTCACGGCCGAGTCGGCCGCGCGCAGCGAGATATCCGCCGAAGGCGACGGCGAGCAGCGCGACGGGCAGCAGCCAGGAGATCTCGTTGCCCATTTCTGTGGTGAACAGCCGGTGTAGACCGGTCGAGGTGTTTCTCGCCCCTACTGTCGCTGCGCCCCAATCCGATTCGTGTCCCTCCAGCCGACCCAATCCGTTGTAGCCGAAGGCGAGGTTCAACACCGAGTTATCCGTCGAACCGCCGATGTACGGCCGCGCCGTCGCTGGTGTCAGCTGTACGGCAAGCACCCACCAACCGGCCGAGACGACCAACGCGGCTAGGGCTCCTGTCAAGTGCAGCAATCGATTTCGCCACGCCGTCGGCGCAGCCGTCAGATACGCCAGTCCGAATCCCGGCAGCACCAGGAAGCCCTGCAGCATCTTGGTGAGAAACGCGGTGCCCAGCACGACGCCGACGAGGGTCAACCACGGCCACGACGCCACCTGCACGGCACGCGCGAGACCGTAGGCAGCGACCACCAGTAGGAGCACCAGGAGAGCGTCGGGGTTGTTGAAGCGGAACATCAGCGCGGCCGCGGGCGTACCCGCCAGGACGGCACCGGCGATCAGACCCGCGACGGCCCCCTGGTCGGGGTGGGACACCACCCGCCGGACAGCCGCGAACAGCACCGCGACCGCAGTGACGCCCATCACCGCCTGGGGGACCAGCACCGACCAACTGTTCATGCCGAACAGGCGCACCGACAGGCCAGTCACCCACAGCGACGCCGGAGGCTTGTCCACCGTGATGAAGTTTCGCGCGTCGAGCGACCCGAAGAACCACGCCGACCAACTCTGTGAGCCGGCCTGCGCTGCAGCGGCATAGAAGGCGTTGCCGTAGTCGGACGCGGCGAGGTCCCACAGATACATTGCGGCGGTGCACGCCAGCAGGGCAGCAAGTCCCGCGCGTGGCCACCGGATAGTCACGAATGCAGCTAACCCCCGGTCGCTGCCAATCAGCTGTGGATCGGCAGTCCGAAGAGTCGTGCGGCGTTGTCGTGGAACACGCCTCGCAGCCAGTCGGCGTCGACGTCCTCCAGTGTCGTCAGCACCTGCATGGCCTCGAGGTAGCCGTACGGGATGTTGGGAAAGTCGCTTCCGAACAGGATTCGGTCACCAAGCGCGACGAGGCGTGATCGGTCGTCGGCCGGGAAGGGCGCCGTCTCCTCCATGAACGGCGTGAAGGCCATCGTCGTGTCCAGTCTTACCTCGGGGTATGTCTCGCAGAGGTCCAGGAAGTCCGTGTACTCGGGCATGCCCATGTGCGCCACGATCAGGAACAGGCGGGGGTAGCGGGCCAACACCTCACGGATCGGCTCGGGCCCCGTGTGCGCCCCCGGCTGTGGGCCGGAGCCGCAGTGGATGACGACGGGAACCCGAGCTTCTTCGATCACTCCCCACACTCCGTCGAGCAGCGGGTCCGTCGGGTCGTAGCCGCCGACCTGGACGTGGGCCTTGAACACCCGGGTGCCGCCGTCGATCGCGGCGGTGACGTACTCCTCGGCGCCCGACTCGGGATAGAACGTCGCGGTCGGCAGGCAGTCAGGCGTGGTCGACGCGAACTGAGCGGCCCACTGATTGAGCCAGGCAGCCATCTGGGGCTTATGGGGGTAGACCAGCGAGGTGAAGGCGCGGACGCCGAAACCTCGCAGCGTTTCGAGCCGATCGCGTTCGTCGGTGCGGTAAGCGATCGGCCAGGTCCGACCCACCAGCGGTCCGGCACTGTCGAAGTACTGCCACACCTTGTCCATGACGCGCTTCGGCATGAAATGGGTGTGCACGTCGACGATGCCCGGCAACTCCAACGATTCCCAGATTGCCCGTACGGCCTTTGCTTCGTCCATCGTCAGACAGGATGTCACCATGTGGAACCCCGATGTCTACCTGGCCTTCGCGGACCACCGCGGGCGTCCGTTCTACGACCTGCTCTCGCGGGTGGGCGCCGAATCGCCGCGTCGCGTGGTCGACCTCGGTTGCGGGCCGGGGAACCTGACGCTGACACTGACGGACCGCTGGCCGGACGCCGTCATCGAGGCCGTCGACAGCTCGCAGGAGATGGTCGACGCGGCCCGCGCGCGCGGGCTGGATGCGAGCCTCGGCGAACTGGAGGCATGGGCGCCGAAGCCCGACACGGACGTGGTACTGAGCAACGCGGCATTGCAGTGGGTCCCTAGCCACCGGGAGCTGCTGGTCCGCTGGGCCGGTGAGCTGCCTGCCGGCGCGTGGATCGCGATGCAGGTGCCCGGCAACTTCGACGCCCCCTCACACGCTGCGGTGCGCGAGTTGGCGAGCAGCCCGAGATGGTTGGATGCCCTGCGCGACATCCCGTTTCGCGTGGGGAAGGTAGTGGACTCGGCGGTCGAATACGCCGCGCTGCTCAGCGATGCCGACTGCGCCGTCGACACCTGGGAGACCACCTACGTGCACGAGCTCACCGGCGAACATCCGGTACTGGACTGGATTACGGGCACTGCGCTTACCCCGGTGAAAGGTGCTCTCGACGAGCAGGATTGGCAGAGATTCCGCAACGAGCTGATCCCGGTGCTCGATGCTCGGTACCCGGCCCGGCCCGACGGGCGCACGCTCTTCCCGTTCCGCCGGATCTTCGTCGTCGCCCGGGTGGCTTAGCGGCCGACCTCAGCGCGGCCCTTGGTTCGCGTCGGCCAGCGCGGCTGACGCGGCGGCGCGACGCATCTCGATCGCCTCGCCGAGGCTGCGGGCCAATCGCGGGTTGGCCCGCACCACTTCGCTGATCGCGTCGCGGGGTACGGAGACAATGGTGGTGTCCGCGGTCGCGACCACTCCGCTGACCGCCCGCTGCCGGGTCAGCGCGGTGCTGCCGATGTAGTCGCCGACGCCGAGATGGCCGATGGTCAACTCCCCACCGTCCCCGCCGTACACGACCATCGCCACGCTGCCTTCGGTGATGAATCCGATTGCGTCGGGGACGGTATCGGCGCCCTGGATCGTCTCGCCCTCGGCGTAGGCGAGCCGACGGCCGTGGGCGGTCATCGTGGCGACGGCCTCGTCGCCCAGACCCAGTGCGGCGGCTATGAACCGAAGCTTCTGGGCCACGTAGTCGACGTGGTCATGGGGCTCGCAGTCGGCGCCATCGAGGTGCAGGCCTGCGCGCTGCGCCGCGTACCAGGTGCGGTGCAGGAGCAGATTGCGCGCCGTGCCTTCGTCGGCGGGGGTGCGCACCGGCACGGACACCTTGTACTTGGCCTCGCCGAGTGCGGTGACCTGGGCGGAAAGAGTGGGCATCCTCGCCGGAAGCGACTGCGCGACGGCAAGCAATGTGCGAGTGACGGTTCCGGGCGGGTCTGCCGCGGAGAAGGTCAGCGTGGCGGTGGCCCGAAAGGAGGCGCCGGTGACCCGACTGAGGTTGGTGAAGGATCCCGTCGCCAGCGTCGCGTTGGGGATGATCTGAATGCCATTGCCGGTGTCGATGTGCACCGATCGCCAATTAACCTCCACCACTCGGCCTTTGGCGTCGTCGGTGTCGAGCCAGTCGCCGATGTGGAATGGCTGTTCGAAGAGCATCAGCAACCCGGCGATGACCGGACCCACTGCAGTCTGCACCGCCAGCCCGATCACGATGGAGGTCACGCCGACGGCCGTAACGAGGCCTCCGATGTCTGCACCCCACACCCAGGACAGCAGCACCCCGACCCCGACGACGATCACGATCAGGCGCCCGAGGTCGATGAAGATCGTGGGCAGTCGCTTGCGCCAACTGCCCTCGCGGGCCTCGCCGAAGAGGACGGCATTGGCACCGGACAGCAGGAACAGCATCACCAGGAAACCGAACGCCGTCGCGGCGATGCGCGCCCAGTTCCCCTCCACGTTGGTGCGCTCGACCTGATCGATCAGGATGAACAGTGCGCACGCCGGCAGGACGTAGTTGCGCAGCAGTAGAACCGGTTTCGCATAGCTGCTACGCCGTCGGGCCAGGAAGCCGTACAGCTCGGTCAAGACCAGGAGCAGGATTGGCAAGCCGATGACGATGGACAGCGCCGGCCAGAACCAGGACTGGCCCGTGAGGGACGACATCACACTCGCCGCGCCGTCAGGTCCAGGGACCAGATCGGTTCGCTACCCCGTTCGCCGGGGACCGTCCCCGACTCGGTGAACGCGTAGATGCCGTCCAGTGCATCGTGAACTCTGCTGCTGACGAACACTCCGGGACCGTTGGTGGCGGCATGCACGCGGTGTGCCAGGTCCACGGCCTCGCCCCATAGGTCGTAGACCTTGGAGCGCTGACCGATGAGGCCGCTGGACACCGCCCCGCTGTCGATCCCGGCCCGGATCGCGAGTTGCGCCTCGTGCTGATAGTTGGAGCGCTCGATGATCTCGGTGAGCTCACTCGCGAACGCCACGGTTCTGCTGGCGTGGTCGACCCGCGGCACCACCAGGCCGCAGGTTGCGAGGAATCCATTGTGCAGATGCCTAACTCGTTCGATTCCGTGTCGCTCGGCGGCCTCGTCGATGCCCTCGATGATCGAGTTCAGCAGACCGACCGAATCGTCAGACGACGTCGCGCGTGAGAAGGCGTCGAATCCGACCAGTTCGGCATAGATGACAGTCACATCGCGAAAGTCACTGCTGATGGTCTCC
Organism: Mycolicibacterium hodleri; assembly: GCF_006439015.1. Taxonomy (GTDB): domain Bacteria; phylum Actinomycetota; class Actinomycetes; order Mycobacteriales; family Mycobacteriaceae; genus Mycobacterium; species Mycobacterium hodleri_A. The sequence continues at coordinate 69,271 of NZ_RCZG01000019.1, forward strand.
TCACCCTCGCGGTAGCGCCGTGCGACGGTTTCGGGCATCAGGCTGGCCAGCAGCTCGTCGTTCTCGCGGCGCTGCTCGTCGAGGAGCTCCTGTTTCACCTCCAACGCGTTGCTCATGTCGTTGAAAGCTGCACCAAGATCGCCGATCTCGTCCTTGGTGGTGACGGGTACGGCCACTCCGCGCTCACCGCCGCTGACCCGGCGCACCGCGTCGGCCAGGCGGGTCAGCGGCCGGGTGAAGATCCGGCTGAAGAGCAGTCCGATGAGGCAGACGGCCAACACGATCGCAGCGATGGACAGAGCGATGTTGCGGGCGAAGTCGTTGACAGGTGCCAGCGCCTCCGATTCGTCGACCTTGGCCACCAGAACCCATTCCAGACCGGGGATGTCCAGCGGCATGTAGGCGACCAGGGCCTCAGGACCGATGTAGTCCGCGGCGGTGGTGACACCGGATTCGCCGACGAGCGCACGGTTCACCGCCAGCGTGTCCACCGGTTGCAGGAGCACACTGCCCTTGACGTCGACCTCACGCGCGGCGACATCCTCTGGCGTGCCGTTTGCGACCACCTCTTGCGCGTAGTTCGTCGGGTCGGTCAGCAGTTCCCGCGACACCGAGCGCATCAGCTTGTCGGGACCGGCCAGATAGGTTTCACCCGACTTGCCGAGCCCGTCCGACTCCCACCCTTCGTTGCCCGTCATCACGTCGTTGATCTGATCGATCGACAGCTGCAGGGCGAGCACCCCGGTGATGACCCCGCCACTGCCGATCGGTGTCAGCACCCAGGGCGTGGGCTTGCCGTACGAGGGGGCGTATCGTTCGAAGTCCGACACGAACGTCTCGTCCACCGAAACCGCCTGCACCGCTTCACGATAGGTATCCGCGAGCTTGGTGGTCTTGTACGGACCGGTGAGCAGATTCGTGCCGAGGTCGGTGCCCTTGTAGGCGCTGTAGACGACGTCGCCGGTGGTATTGAGGATCAGCGAGTCCTCGAATCCGAAACGTGACGTCAGATCGGCGAAGAAGGGTTGATAGCGCGCGTTCGCAGCCGACCACGCACTTGGATCACCCGTCGCATTGACCTTGAGCGCGGCATCGAAATCCCCCTGAGCGGGCACGGTATAGGCGTTCTGCAGATAGATCGCCGCGTTGGAGGTGGGTTCGAACAACGTCGCGTCGACGTCCTTGCCGGTGGCCTTGGCCAACTGCGGGCCGAAGATCGTCTGGTAGTAGTTCGACACTGCCGCTTGGGCCCCCGCGGGTAGAGGTGCGGTCTGCAGTTCGGCGAAGGCGGCGTTGAAGTCGCGGGACGCGCCGACCGCCGTGGCGCCGTGCGTCACGATCGACGCTCCGTTGGTGATGGACCGGTAATAGGCGGTGATTTCGCGCGCCCGCGATTCCCGCAGCTGGGTGAGGCGCTGATATTCGGTGGTCCGGAGGGAATTCGTGCCGGACACGTAGCCGATCGCCCCGGCGATCAGCACCGAGATGACGCTCACCGTCAGAAGCATGACGAGCAGTTTCGACTGGAATCCCAAGGTGCGGACCCGCGGAATTCGGCCGAGCACCGACATGCCAGTCACCGAGGTCCACCCATCTCGAAAGTTTCGCCACCGTCAATGGCCGAACTGTAGCCGACGGAGGCTCGAGGTTTCGCTCTATTTCTGGGACGGATGTCGAGCGGGGTGGTTCGGCTTCGAGTGTGCGCTAGGGCACTTGGCGTTTGGCCTCGAGCACCTTGAGCACCCTGGCCACCAGATCGTCGATGTCGGCGCCGGTGGTGTCGAGCACCAGATCTGGGTTCTCGGGCGGCTCATAGGGAGCGTCCACGCCGGTGAGGCCTTTCAGCTCGCCTGCCCTCGCGCGGGCGTAGAGGCCCTTGGGATCCCGCTTCTCACATTCTTCGACGGACGTGCAGATGTGCACCTCTATGAAGGGCAGCTTCGCCGCCTCGTTGAGAGCGCGGGCGATCTCCCGGTCCGACTTCAACGGCGAGACCAGCGATGCCAGCGCCACCACTCCGGCGTCCGCGAATAGGCGCGTGAGATGGCCGACCCGCCTGACGTTCTCGGCGCGGTCACCCGCAGTGAAGCCGAGGTCGTCGGAGAGGCCATGGCGAATGTTGTCACCGTCGAGTAGGTAGGCGACGTCGCCCGCCTCGACGAGCGCGCGTTCGACGGCGACGGCGACCGTGGACTTGCCCGACGCGGGCAGGCCGGTGAACCAGATGGTGGCACCGCGTTGCTTCGTTGCCGACCACCGGTAATTTCGGTCCAAGGACGAAGGATGCCAACGAATGTCGTTGCGCGCGTGGGTGCCTGGCTTGATCTCGCGCGGCTCGATGACGGTGCCTGCGCCGATGGTGTCGTTTGATGTCTCGTCAATCAGGATGAATGCGCCGCTGTCTCGGTTCTCGGAATAAGGGTCGGCGACCACCACCGAGCTTGTGCGCAGGGTCACCTCGCCGATATCGTTGATCGACAACTCAATCGGGTTGTCGAGCTCGTCGAGCGTCTCGGGGTCCAGCCGGGTGTGCAAGGCCTGCACCGTGGCGCGCACCGTCTTGCTGGTCTGCTTCAGGGCCACCCGATCGCCGGCGCGCAGCGGAGTCTCGGTGAACCAGCACACGGTGGCGTCGAGCTCGCGAGCCAACACCGGTGGCTTGGCGTCGTCGGCGCCGCTGACGAAGACGTCGCCGCGGCCCACGTCGATGTCGTCGGCCAACTCGATCGAAACCGACAGTGGTGCAACGGCAGTCGTACGCTCGTCGTCGAGCGTGTCCACGCCCGTCACGGTGGACCGGGTGCCCGCGGGGAGCGATACGACGGTGTCGCCCACGCTGACCGTTCCGGCGGCCAGGCGTCCGGTGTAGCGCCGACGCTCGTCCGCGGTGGGGCGTGACACCCACTGAATGGGCAGCCGCAGCTTGGCGGCCTCGGGCTGCGGTGCCGTCAGCTCGATGCCCTCCAGGTACTCGAGCAGTGTGGGCCCGGTGTACCAGGGGGTGCTGTCGGAGCGATGGACGACGTTGTCGCCGTGCTTGGCCGCGATGGGGATGACGGACAGCTCGGCGCCGCCGAGGCGCGCGGCCATCTGCTGCAGTTCCGCCGAAACCTCGTCGAACCGCGCCTGGTCGAAGGCGACCAGGTCGATCTTGTTGACCGACGCCACGAAGTGCTTGATGCCCAACAGCTTTGCGATCCTCGCGTGACGCCGAGTCTGGCGCAGCACGCCCGCCCGAGCATCGACGAGCAGGATGGCCACGTGCGCATTGGATGCACCCGTGAACATGTTCCGGGTGTACCGCTCGTGACCGGGGGTATCGGCCAGGATGTAGCTGCGAGTGTCGGTGGAGAAGAAGCGGTAGGCGACGTCGATCGTGATGCCCTGCTCGCGCTCGGCGCGCAGACCGTCCGACAGTGCCGCCAGATCGGCGACGCCCTCGTCGTCGGTGACGGCCTCGAGGTGATCGAGTGGGAGGCTGTCGGTGTCGTGCATGAGTCTGCCGATGAGCGTGCTCTTGCCGTCGTCCACTGACCCGGCGGTGGCAATGCGAAGCAATTGGCGGGTCATCACAAGCCTCGGTTCTTCGCGCAAGCGCTCATCAGAAGTAGCCCTCGCGTTTCCGGTCTTCCATGGCCGCCAACGACGTCCGGTCGTCTGCGCGAGTTTCGCCACGTTCCGACACCGTGGCCGCGGAGATTTCGGCGATGACACCGGCGATGTCGGTCGCGTGGGAGCGGACGGCGCCCGTGATGGTGAGGTCGCCGACGGTGCGGTATCGCACCCACTCGACCGCGGAGGTCTCGTCGCCCTCGGGCTGCACGTACTGCGACACCGCGAGCAGAATGCCGTCCCGGTCCACCACCTCACGCTCGTGCGCGAAGTAGATCGATGGCAGCTCAAGGCCTTCCATCTCGATATAGCGCCAGATGTCGAGCTCGGTCCAGTTGCTCAGTGGGAACACCCTGACCTGCTCGCCCTTCTTGATCCGGCCGTTGTAGAGCGACCATGGCTCAGGCCGCTGGGCCCGCGGGTCCCACTGGCCGAACTCGTCGCGGAAGCTCAGGATGCGTTCCTTGGCCCTGGCGCGTTCCTCGTCGCGACGCGCACCACCGAACGCGGCGTCGAAGCCGCCGGCCTCCAGTGCGTCGAGCAGGGTGCGGGTCTGCAGCCGATTGCGCGATCCGGCCGGTCCGCCCACCTCCTGCACGCGTCCGCTGTCGATCGACTCCTGCACCGAGCCGATGATCAGCTTGTGGCCGTGCTCGCCGAGCCTCCGATCCCGGAAGTCGATGACCTCGTCGAAGTTATGTCCGGTGTCGACGTGAAGGACCGGAAACGGTAGGGGAGAGGGCCGAAACGACTTCTCGGCCAACCGGAGCAGCACGATCGAGTCCTTGCCCGCCGAGAACAGCAGCACGGGTCGCTGCAATTCGGCAACCACCTCGCGGATGATGTGCACCGACTCGGCCTCGAGCAGTCGCAGTTCCTCGACGTGGGTGGCATCCTGCGCCGGAGCCGTCATACCGGAAGGCCTTCTTGCTCCGCATCGCTGCGATAACGATCCACCCAGTCGTCCGACCGTTGGTCGGCCTGACGTTCCAGAACGGGCGCCGGGGCGAGTCTCGGGTCGAGGCCGAGTGCCTCGAGAACGGTGCCCACCACCTCGGTGAGATTGCGCCACAGCACCGGATAGGACACGTCGATGGGGTCGATCCCCTCTTCGGCGAACCACGCCCGCCAAGCGTCCTCCTGAGCCTTCAACATGGTCACGACGTGCGCGATGGCACCGGCGTGATACTCCGCGCGGGCGTCACGGACGGGATCGGGTCGGCCTCGCCACACCCTGGTCTGCACCGCGCGCCAGAACGACACCGCCTGCGACACGATGTCGGGGCGGTACACGTGGACGAGGACCGGATCGGTGCCGACCACGTCACGGATCGCCGAGAGCAGACCGGTTCCGGACCGGTCGGGGAGGCCTGCCGCGCGCTGCTCTAGTAGCCGAGTCTGGTTCCACATCAACTTGCCGCCCCACACGCCGTTCGGGGTGCGGCCGACGGTGCGGATGTAGTCGCGCCAGATCTCGGGTGGGGCGAGATCTGGCTTGCCCTCGTCGAGCGGGTCGAGGAGTCGCAGGATCGAGTCGTCCCCGACGCCGTCGAACCACTGCCGGGGCTGGGGCGACATGCTGGTGGTCGGGAGATACTGGAAGAACTCCTGCGGCTCGCCTGCCACCCCCGTCGCGCGCAGCGACTCGACGAGCAACGTGCTGCCGCTGCGCTGCGAGGCGAGAACCAGATAGGCGGGTGGAAAGGCCATGCGCGAGAGCCTAACTGGATCCGAACGGCGGCACCTATTCATCCGCCACGACACCATTGGAGTCGCCACGAGCGCAACTATTGCGTCGGCCGTACCGCGTCGTCGATTCCACGCTCGGCGGCCCGCGCGGAGCGGCTGGGCAAACCCAATCCGTTAATATGTCTATATGTTTCGGTGAATCTAGCCGAAATGCGGGTGCCCACGAATTCGGACGGGATGACGTCGTTCGTATTCTCGCGCCACTCGTTGAGAAGCGCTGCCAGTTCGCTGGCGGTCGATTGCGCTTCCCCGGTCACCGCACCGGTGAGCAGATTGTTCTGCTCGGTCGGGTCGGTGCGTAGATCGTAGAGCTCTCGGCCGGGGCGCGGCGCTGCACTCAGTGGCGCGACAGCGCGGCCGGGCGCGCTCTCCTCGATGTCCAACGGAAGGTCCAGCAGCGGCCGATTGGCGTAGTTCTCGATGTAGCTGAAGTCCTTCGTGCGAATCGCCCGGATGGGGTCGAACGAATCGTGATAAGTCTTCATCGTGTAGACCTCGTTGCGCACGGGGGTGGCGTCGGTGGCTGCCTCGAGCACGTTGGCGGCGTGCGAGAGCCCTTCGACGTCGTCAGGCGTAGGCAGCCCGAGCACGCCGAGAAGCGTGGGGAGGAGATCCACCCCGCTGAAGAGCTCGTCGTACACCCGACCCTGCGTGGGGAGCCGTGTCGGGGGTCGCACGATCATGGCGATCCCGGTGCCCGCGTCATAGAGCGTCGACTTCGCGCGCGGAAGGGCCGGTCCGTGGTCGGTGAGGAACACCACCCACGTCGAGGAGTCGAGTCCCGTTTCAGCAAGGGTGTCGAGCAGCCGACCTACTGCGGCGTCGGCGACTGTGATCGAGCCGTAGAAGTCGGCGAGGTCCTCTCGGACGTCCGGCAGGTCGGGGAGGTAGTCGGGGAGTTCGACGGTCTCGGCGTCCGCGGGCACGTAACGGTCTCGGGGATATGGCCGGTGTGTCTCGAAGAATCCCGCGGTCAGTAGGAACGGTGTCGCCGGCGCGTTCTCAAGCCACTGGGTGGACTGCTCGACGACGTATTCACAGAAGGAATTGGAGACGTCGAACTCGTCGAATCCGAGCCGACCGGGAGACGACGTTTCGTGTTGCATGCCGAAGAGCGTGGTGTGCCAACCTGACTGCGACAACAGTTGAGGCAGGGTGCGGACTCCAGCGCGATACTCCCAGCCGTGGTGGGCGAGCCCGACGAGGCCGTTGCTCTGGGGATAGCGGCCGGTGAACAGTGAACCCCTCGACGGCGAGCACAGTGGGGCGGTGGCGTGGGCCCGTGTGAAGCGAATGCCTTCGGCGGCCAGTTGGTCGAGTCGAGGGCTGCATACGTCGGCGTGCCCGTAGGCGCCGAGATATCTACCGAGATCGTGCCAGTGCACGAGGAGCACGTTGTCCGTCATCGTTGATATACCGAACATGTTCTCGGGCGAATCGGCAACAGTTCGGCTCAGGGCGGGGGTGGCGACGGCACACGCGAGCCCCGGACCTGCGGTGCCCACCCGTCCGGACTGTCCTGCGTGCCTGGTGACGCCGTGGTGCCCGCAGTGTCTTGGCGGCCCATACGTCCCGGTCACCGATCCGACGGATCCCTCGTGCACCATCCAGCCAGAGGATCCGAACTGTTAGGGCCCGGATGCTCCGCCGTCTGCGCCGCCGCCACCTGCGCCCGTGCCAGACATTGCGCCGCCACCCATGGTGGCTCCGCCCGTCATGACCCCGCCGCCGATGGCGATGCCATCGATGGGCACCGGCATGCCCGGGTCGATCTGACCCGCCCCTACGCCGCGTCGTCGTCTTTCGGTGCGAGGAGGCGTTCGGGGTGGTGGAAGTAGTTGATGCGGGTTTGGCCGACGTCGATCTCTGGTGGTGGGATCCATTCGACGACCCCGTTGCGGATGGTCACGGTCCAGCCCTCTTCGGCGAGGCGGTTGTCGGCGCCGCAGGCCAGGACTTCTTCGTCGATGTTGGTGTGGGCGCCCGTGGCCCAGCCGTTGACGTGATGGACCTGGGTGCCGTAGCCGGGCACGGTGCAGCCGGGTTTGGTGCAGCCGCGGTCACGGGAGTGCAGCACGATGCGCTGCCCCACCGAGGCCAAGCGTTTCGTGCGGCCGAGGTAGAGCGGTTCACGGGTGTGCTTGTCGAACACGACCAAGTAGTGGATGGCGTGGCTGGCCATCCGGATCAGATCGGCCATCGGGAGCAAGGTGCCTCCGGCGCTCACCCCGGACCCGGTGGCCTTCTCCAGGTCTTGGACGGTGGTGGAGACGATCACGGTGACCGGTAGGCCGTTGTGCTGGCCGAGTTCCCCTGAACTCAACGCCGAGCGCCCGACGGCGATCAAAGCGTCGTGTTGGCGTTGCCCCACGTTGCGGGTGTCGGCGTCGATCTGCGCCTGGCTGGGTGTGCCGGAGGTGCAGGGCTGTTCGTCGTCGGGGTTGCACATGCCGGGCGCGGCGAGCTTGGCATTCACCGGTTCCATGGTGGCCCGTAACTCCGGAGTGGCCCAACCGCTGATCCGGCTCATCCCATCGGGACCTTGCGNAACTCAACGCCGAGCGCCCGACGGCGATCAAAGCGTCGTGTTGGCGTTGCCCCACGTTGCGGGTGTCGGCGTCGATCTGCGCCTGGCTGGGTGTGCCGGAGGTGCAGGGCTGTTCGTCGTCGGGGTTGCACATGCCGGGCGCGGCGAGCTTGGCATTCACCGGTTCCATGGTGGCCCGTAACTCCGGAGTGGCCCAACCGCTGATCCGGCTCATCCCATCGGGACCTTGCGGACCGAAGTACACCCCGCGTTTGCGGGCCCGTTCGCGGTCATCGGGGGCGGGGCCGTCCTGATCGATGCAGGTGGTCAGCTTCGCCGATGCCTTGCGCAACTCGTCGGGACCCAGTCCGGTCGCGACGTCGACCAGGGTGGTCTCGGCTTGCTCGCGGGTGATCGGGTCGACCCAGGCAGGCAGCTTGTCGGCGAAGCCGCGGATGATTTCGACGTGCTCGGGGCCGAGGGCTCCCTTGGCGCGCGCGTTCGCGGTCTCGGCGAGCAGCGGCGCCAACGGCTCCCCACTGAACGACTGGCGGGGACCGAGCTCCTTCGCTTCGGCGAGGCGGCGGGCGGCGTCCTTACCCGAGATCCGCAGCCGTTCGGTCAGCACGGCCTTCAGCGACTTGGCACCCAACTCCACCGCGGAGGCTTCGCGTTGCAGGCGGGCGATGATCCGATGCTCCAGGGCCGGCAGCCGCCACGCCACCGCCTCCAACGCACCCAGCAGCTCCAACAGTTCGGAGTGGGTGAACGCCCCGCAGTCCAGTTCGGCCAACTCCGCCGCGGCCGCCACATAGGCGGCGACCGCGGCGGTGACCCGATCCGAACTCATGCCCGAACACTAGTTCGAACCACCGACATCTGAAACTCAAGAGAGACAAGGGTTTACGTGCTGTGGACAACTCGCGCGCCTGTGGATGGTTCCTGCGCGCCGCCAACGTTTCTGGTAGTGGGATGGCAGGCTATGGCAGTGAACAATCCGTTCGGTCGACCCTGCCCGTGCGGCTACGCCGCCGCATACGAGGCGTGTTGCGGACCACTGCACCACGGTGAGCGACACCCGCAGACGGCCGAGGAACTGATGCGGTCCAGATATGCCGCCTACGCCACGGGTAACGCCGACTATCTCTTCCGCACCTGGCATCCGCGCACGCGGCCCGCGACGGTGACGGTCGATCCCGACGTCGTCTGGCACGGCCTCGACATCACCGACGTCGTCGCCGGTTCCGCCGATGACCAGCAGGGAGAGGTGGAGTTCACGGCGTTCTTCGACGACGCAATGATGCACGAGCGCAGCCAGTTCGAACGGCGAGGCGGCTTGTGGGTCTACCTGGACGGCACTCCGCACACGGAGTAGACGAACTTCGCCGGAACGTCGAAGGCGAAGGACCGTTCGGGCAGCTGACTCAGCACGTCGGCGGACAGGGGCGCCTTGTAGTGCAGTGAGACCGAGCCTGCGAAGCACGGGTCGACGGCGGAGATGTCAGGCACGGTGAGCAGAAGTCCCGACTCGTCGATGGTGGCCTGCACCATGGAGCCGCCGGCCGCGTTCCACGAGTGGTCGACGGATCTGCCCGCCTTCTTGGGGACCGACGACAGCGTGGCCAATACTCGTAGCCTGGTGAGCGCCAGCGCGCCCACGTAACTGCTGAGGTTCCCCTTGGCCACCTTGCCGGGGATCTTGCCGGAAAAGCGGAAGGTGATCGGCACGTATTCCGCTAGGTGGAGCAGCCCCTCGGCTTCGGCCTGGGCGCGCATGTCGTCGGGCAGAGCGCCGATCCCGAGCATCTTGCGCAAGAAGACGGCCATGGTCGAAGAATATCGACCATGGCCGTCCTTCCGTGAAGCGTTCTACGTTTGAGCGGGCAACACGTTCTCACCGGTCTTGTCGGTGGACAAGCACAGCGAGCAGATGTAGCCCTCGACGCTCGCCGACTTCAGCATGTCCGGCCGCTCGTAATCATGATGGCAGACATGGCATTTGAGGTGTGCATCCGACGGGTTGCCCAATTCGTCGAGCATCGGCAGGTCGATTCCGTCATCGGTGCGGCGAAGGTAGTACTTGCCCTTCGTCGCGATCGCGATGATCGGCGGCAACACCAAGCCGAGGACGATCGCGACGAGCGGCGAGTACGGCCGAATGGCTTCGCCGAGCCCGCCGAAGAACGCCAGGATCGACACGCCCGCGGCAGCCAACATCGACACGAACCCGACCGGGTTGAAGTTGTAGAGCATGCCGCGACGGAACTCCGGCTGCATGGGGGAGAGCTTCAACAGGAACTTGTTGATGACGATGTCCGAGGCGACCACCACCACCCAGGCGATACCGCAGTTGGCGTAGAAGCCCAGGATCGTGTTGAGGAAGTCGAACATGTTGGCTTCCATCAGAACCAGGGCGATCAACAGGTTGAAGGCCAGGAACACGAGGCGACCGGGATAGGTCTTCGTGACACGGGTGAACGAGTTGGTCCACGCCAGCGAGCCGGAGTAGGCGTTCGTCACATTGATCTTGACCTGGCTGATGACCACCAGCGCCACGGCCAGTGTCATGGCCAACCACGGGGGCAGGAAGTTCTGGTAGATCTCGAGGAACTGATGCACGGGCTGGTTGGCGATGCCTGCGCCGTCGGCGACGTTGGCGATCAGGTAGACGGCGAGGAAGAGGCCGACGATCTGCTTGATGGCACCAAAGATGACCCAACCCGGGCCCGCCAGGAACAGCCAGGTCCACCAGCTACGGCTGTTCTCGGGCGTGCGGGGCGGCATGAAGCGCAGGTAGTCGTTCTGCTCGGCGATCTGCGCGATGAGCGACAGGCAGACGCCCGCGGCCAGCAGGGTCGAGCCGAGATCGAAGCCCTGGACACCGTTTTCGCCCTGGTAGGCGAAGAACGAGCTGACTGACTCGGGATGGCTGACCACCAGGTAGACGAACGGCGCCACCATGAGAACGAGCCACAGCGGCGTCGTCCACACCTGCAACGTAGACAGCACCTTCATGCCGTAGATGACGAGCGGGAAGATGATGAGCGTCGATGCCGCGTAGCCGAGCCACAGCGGAACGCCCAATCCGAGCTTCAGGCCCTGGGCCATGATCGAGCCCTCGAGGGCGAAGAAGATGAAGGTGAACGTCGCGAAGATGACGTTCGTGACCACGGAGCCGTAGTAACCGAAGCCGCTGCCGCGGGTGACCAGGTCTAGGTCGATGTTGTAGCGCGCGGAGTAATACGCGACCGGGAAACCGGTCAGCATGACCACGACGGCGAAGATGAGGATGCCCCACAACGCGTTGGTGGTTCCGTAGGCGATGCCGATGTTGGCGCCGATGGCGAAGTCGGCAAGGTACGCGATGCCGCCGAGTGCCGAGATGCCCACCACCCGCGTCGACCACTTGCGGTAACTGCGCGGTGCGAAGCGCAGCGTGTAGTCCTCCAAGGTCTCCTTGGTGGCCGTCATCTGATCTAGGCCCGCGTCGAGATCCGTTTCATCTGGAGCGTCCGGCTCCTTGCTGAGCTCTTGAGTCATGGTTAGCAAAGCTAAGACCGCGTTGTTTCCGGGATGTCACAGCGGTGTTCCCACCGCATGCGAAAAAGGGCCCGCACTGCCATCAAGAGTCGGGGTTGTGATGGCAGCGCGGGCGCTACTCATCTCTTCGTCACAGCTGTGCAAGGTGTTACAGGTGGTACAACGTGACTTGTGACGAGACCCCGGTGGCTAGCAGTTCTAGCGCTGGTGGCCGCAGCGGTCTACGTGGCCATGTGGTGCGGCTGGGTGTCGGGCTGGGGCTGGCTGGCGGCGGCCGACACGTCGACGTTGGCGATCGGCCATGGGATCGGCGTCGAGCACCACGGCTGGGTGGCCTTCTGGGACGCATGGTGCACGGTGTTCTCACCGGTGACGTTTCGGGTGCTGACCGCCGGGGTGATCGTCTACGCCTTCGTGAAACGCCAGGTCCGCGTCGCGGTGTTCCTCCTCGTCAGCGTCGAGCTTTCGGGGGTGCTCACCGAGGTGTTCAAGCGTCTGGCCGATCGACCGCGGCCGGACACCGCCATGGTCGACGCGTTGTCGACGTCGTTTCCGTCCGGTCATGCCGTCGGGACGATGGTCGCGGTGCCGGCGCTGGCGGTGGTGCTCCTGCCGTACGTCCGCCGAGAGCTGTGGACGTGGTTCGTGGCGGCCGGGGTCGTCATCGTCGTGTCAGTAGGGGTCGGGCGGGTCGCTCTGAATGTGCATCACCTGTCCGACGTGATCGCCGGCTGGGCCCTTGGCTACTTCTACCTCGCGTTGTGCCTCGTGATCCTGCGGGGAGCGCGAGTCACGGCAGCGGACGAAAGACCGGTAGCGCCCGATATCGGACGGTGAAGGTCGCCTCGTCGATTTCGTCGGCGAGCTCGCCGTCGTGGGCGAGCAGTGTCGGTCCATCGACCGACTTGAAGGTGAATTCCGGTACGCGCATTTCGTGGTAGAGCGGGCTGCGGACGAGCCGACCGAGCGCGAGCGACGTCAGAATGCGCAGCGTGCTGAACCGTTTCTCGGTCTCCAGGATGCGTACGTCCATCAGACCGTCGTCCATCCGCAGTCGACGTGATGGCGCAAAGCCCGACGGCAGATACGAGGAGTTTCCGAGGAAGAACAGCGAGGTCTGGACGGTCTTGTTGTCGTAGTGGATGCGGACCGGCTGGCCGCGCCGCAGCGTGTGAAACATCGCGTACACCCCGGCGAGTGGCTTTCCTATTCGGTGCTCCAGCTTCTCCCGCTTCTGCACGAACGTGGGGTACGCACCGATGCTCGCCGTGTTGATCACGGTCCCGGTCTCGTTGAGACGGAGGACGTCGACGCACGCGACGCTGCCCTCGCGGATCGACTCGACCGTCCTGGCGACGGTGTCGCAGCCGATGTCCTTGGCGAAGTGGTTGAACGTGCCGCCCGGGAAGACGGCCAGCGGACGATCGGCGGCCAGGGCCACCCCGGCCGCGCACGCCACGGTTCCGTCGCCACCGCCCACGGCGAGGACCTCGGCGCGCTCGGCCGCCGAGCGCATGATCTCGTCGACGTCGTCGTCCTTGTCGAGTTCGACGATCTCCATGTTTGGCAGCGCCTCGCGGGCCTCGTCGATGACCCGTGCTCCGGTGCCGCTGCCAGAGGCCGGATTGATGACGAGGACGACCCCCGCTCCGTCCGGCCGCCGAATGGTGCCGATCCGCAGGGGGTCGGTGACCGGTACTCGCGTTTCGACGATCGGCGGGACTATCCGGGCGCCTGCCACGGCGATTGCGGCACCGAGGCCGAAGCCGGCCAATACGTCGCCGGGATAGTGCGCGCCCGTCGCAACGCGAGAGATACCGACCATTCCGGCGAGCAGTGCCATTGCCAGACCGACGGGGGCGCTCTCGAGGCCGACGCCGACGGCGAACGCCGCCGCGCTCGCGGAGTGGCCCGACGGCAGCGAGTTGGAGGTCGGCATGTGGCGGGATCGGCGCAGCACGGGGACCGTCGACCATTCCGGGCGTGGCCGCTTCCACACTCGCTTGCCCAGCTGGTTTGCGACCAAGCTGGTCACGGCCAGGGATGCCACGCCACGCCCAGCGCCGCGCTGGACAGACGATTTCTTGGTGGCCATCAGCGCGGCTGCGATCGCAAACCACAGCTTCGAGTGGTCGGCAGCAGCCGTCAGCCGTGGCATGAAGCCATCCAGCAGTGGGCTGGGTGACTCCGCGATGGCCTCGAAGACTTCGCGGTCCAGCGTGCCGAGACCCTCACCGATCTGGCGGATGCCGCGGTGCTGGATTCCACGTCTTCGCAATAGCTCCATTGCACCCAACCTAGTCGGATCGTGAAAGGTCCTTGGGCACAACTCATTTCTCAGTCCGTCGATCGTTGCTAAACCTTTACTTGACCTTGACGACGTGGTGTGTTGACGTTGAAGCCGTGCGCCGACTGCTGATCTCGCTGTGCGCGTTGGTCGTCGGACTGACCGCGGCGCCGTCGGCGCGCGCGGAGTTGACACCGTGGTTCGCCCCGAGCGTGGGCAACGCAACCCAGGTCATATCGGTTGTCGGCGTGGGCGGTTCGAAGGCGAAGGTCGACGTGTACCAGCGGTCTGCGGCAGGCTGGCAGGCCGTCGCCGCCGGCATCCCCGCCTACGTCGGGGCGGCGGGGATGGCCCCCGAGACGCACGACGGTCAAATGTTGACCCCGATGGGCGTCTTCACCCTCGACTTCGCCTTCGGGACGGCCCCCAACCCCGGAGGCGGCCTGCAGTACGTCCAGGTGGGCCCCGACCACTGGTGGGACGGAGACATGAAGAGCGCGACCTACAACACGATGCAGGTTTGCAAGAAGGCGCAGTGCCCGTTCGACACGAACCCCAGCAGTGGTACCGAGAACCTTCAGATCTCGCAGTACAAGCACGCTGTGGTGATGGGCGTCAACAAGCAGCGGGTACCGGGCAACGGAGGCGCGTTCTTCCTACATGGCACCGACGGAGGACCGACCGCCGGATGTGTCGCCATCGATGACGAGACGTTGGTCGGGATCATGAAGTGGCTTCGCCCCGGCGCGCTCATCGCCGTTTCACAGTGACTTCCGTCTTCGACTGGGACCGTCAGATGTTCACGGCCCGACCGGCTTTCACCTTGAAGTCGAGGGCCTTGGTCGACAGCGAGGCGTCATAGGTGCGGTCGTAGCCGGTGACGCTGATCTTCCAGCCGTCGGGTGTGCGCCGATAGCGGTCGTGGTAGAAGCCCGCGCCGATCAACATGAAGTCGAATTTCGGGACGATCACCTTGTCCTGCAGATACCAGGTCGCGGTCGCCTCGTCGCCGTCGACGTCGATCTCGGGGTGCGTCACCCGGTGCTCGGTGATGACGTCGGCAGGCATCGCGTTGCGCATGAACTCGACGAGCGTGTCGCGATCGGTGAAGTGGTGCTCCTCCCCGAGTGATTCGCCGTAGTCACCGATTACGTCCTCCGTGAGCGTGTCCGCGAAATCGTCCCAGTGCTTCGTATCGAGCGCGCGCAGGTACCGGTACTTGACGCGCTGAATGTCTTCGATGTCACCCATGTCGTCATTGCAGCACAATGACGACCGGCGTCATAGGGTTCCGGCTCGAGTGTCGTTGACGGATGCGTCAAAGAATTGGTCTTCATGCGTTCGCCCTGGTGCCGGGGTCCACCTCTGTCACCGCAGTGGTCGCAAGGCGAAAGGGGCGACTCAGGTGATGCCAAAACCATGCTGGCAGAACGCTGTTCGTTGGCGTCACCGCGGAGTGTCCGACACACGGGGACGGCTGCTCGGGTTATCGTGGTCGACGTCATGAGCGACCCGTTGGGGTTGTCGATCGGAACGACCAACATGGTTGCGGCCCGGGTCGGCAATCAACCCGTCACGCGGCGATCCGTGCTGCCCCGTCACGGCCAGGTGCTGAGCGGCTTCGTCGAGCGAGTCGGAGACCCGGTCCCGTTGATCGCCGACGACGGCACCTCGTACCGAGCCGAGCTGCTGGTGGTCGAGGCGCTCGACGCCATGGTCGTCGAAGCGGGCAGCGACGCATCGTCCCAGATCGCCGTCGCCGTGCCCGCGCACTGGAACGGCGCCACGCTCCGCTCGCTGTGCGATGCGATGCGGACCACGCCGAGCCTCGCCCCGAATGGCGTTCCGGTTCGGCTGGTGTCCGATGCCGTCGCGGCGCTGGCCGCACTCGGGGCCAATCCCGGACTCCCCGTGCGGGGCGTCGTCGCCCTGCTGGACTTCGGCGGCGGAGGCACCAGCGTCACGCTGGCTGATGCGGCCGCATCGTTCGAGTCGATCGACACCACGCGGCTGACGGAGTTCTCCGGCGACCAGA
Source organism: Mycolicibacterium hodleri (assembly GCF_006439015.1). Classification (GTDB taxonomy): domain Bacteria; phylum Actinomycetota; class Actinomycetes; order Mycobacteriales; family Mycobacteriaceae; genus Mycobacterium; species Mycobacterium hodleri_A. The sequence continues at coordinate 85,021 of NZ_RCZG01000019.1, forward strand.
TCGATCAGGCACTCCTTGCGCGGGTGCTGGCGGGGATTGCAGGCGACGTCGATCCGGCGAACACCGCATCGGTCGGATCGCTGACTCGCCTGCGCGACGAATGCAGGCGCGCCAAGGAGCTACTGTCCGAATCGTCGACGGCGGACGTCCGCATCGAGCTTCCCGGACATCGGTCCACGGTGCGGGTGACGCGGGATGAACTCGACGCATTGATGGAGGCGCCACTCGCGGCGGTACTGTCCGAACTCGATGAATCGTTGCGGCGCAACCGAATTGCGTCGGCCGATGTCTCCGCAGTCGTCGCAGTGGGCGGTGGGGCGAGCATCCCGCTGATCATCCGCAGGCTGACCGAGGGACCCCGTGGCACCTTCGTGGCGACCCCGCAGCCCGCACTCGACGCCGCCGTAGGTGCCGCGCTCTTCGCGGCCTACGGCGCGGACGCCGACGCGCAGACCGGTGTCGCTCCCACCCCGTTGATCGCGGGAACCGGAGCGATTGCACCCCCCGACTCGTCGACCTTCCGCGCGTTGGCCTGGTCCCAAGACGATGACAACGTCGGAGATCCGATTCCGTTCATCGGCGAGGATCCGTACGCCGATCCCTATGCCGAATCCGGCACGACCCCCGTCGTCGACCGATATCACTCGGGGCATGACGATGAGCCGCGGTCGTGGCAGCGATTGCCGCAGTTGATCTTCGGCGCCGCCGCGGTGGTGGCGCTGATCGCGGTCGGCGGGGTTGCCGTTGCGCTGACCAGTGCGACGGACGAGACGAAACCGACCCCGACCACGACGATGGCGCCCATGACGGCCACCTCGCCACCGGCGCCACCCCCGACGAGGATCGAACCGCCGCCGCCCCCGCCGACCACCGAATCGCCGCCGCAGAACATCGTCACCGTCACCAGCGAGGCACCACCGCCACCACCGCCGCCAGCGACCGAGACCGTCACCGTCGAGCGCCCGGTCACGACGGCCACCACGACGCAGCCGACTACCACCACCACGACCACGACGACCACCACGACCACGACGCCCACGACCACGACCACTACGACGTCGAGCACGCCGACCATGACCACCAGCTACCTCACCGTCCCCTTCGTGCCCGTCCCGATCCCCATCCAGGTACCGTCGACCCCGGCCCTGACCCCGACGCCGTATCAGCCCTACCAGCCGCCGGTGTACCAGCAGCCTCAGTTCCCGTACTGATTTCTGTGAGCCGAAAGGCGCGACAAGCAAGGTCACAGTCACGTTCCAGCGTCTCCGCGGGTGAGCGGTTCACGATCTGTTCCATGATCGATAAGAAGACATCACTGGGACTGGCCGGAGCCGCCGCGTTCGTCACGCTGGGGGCCTTGAGCCTTGGCTACGGACACGCAAGCCCCACCGGGATCGAGTTGGCCGGCTCGGGCGACGCTCCGGCCAACACCACCTATGTCCAGCCCACGGACAACGCCATGACGATGGGTGCCACCGCGACCTGGACCACTCCGACGTCGGTCGAGGCGATCGTCAAAGCCGTTCCGAAGAGCGGCGGCTGACGTGCGCACCCTCGCCGCCGGTGCGGTTCTCACCGCATCGGCCGCCGCGACGATGGTGCTGTGGGGCGCCGGTGTGGCGCAGGCTGGTTCGACGCCCGACGTGGTCGGCCAGAAGTACAGCGACGCACAAACCGCCATCAGTGGAGCGAGCCTGACGCCGGTGGTCTCTACCGTCGTCGGTGATCAGAAGGCGTGGCCCGACTGTCAGGTGACCAACACAGTCGCGCGCACCGTGCCTCCACCGGAGAATAGTGGGGGTTCAGCGACGAACCAGTTGCTCGTCTCCCTGAACTGCGACGACGGCGAAGCGTCGGCGAAGACCCCGGGATTCTCCGCGGCCAGTCCCGAGGGGAAGGCCGCCAAGGCCGCAGCCGACGCCGCGGCCAAAGCAGCTGCTGCGACGGCTACCCCAACCCCCACCCCGGCGACCTGACCAACTCAGCTCTGCTCGACCAGATTTCGTGGATGGTGACACGCGGCCACGTGATTGGCCTCGAGCTCGGCTAGCTGGGGATCGTCGACTTCGCACACCTGTGTGGTCCATGGGCAACGGGTGTGAAAGTGGCAACCCGACGGCGGATCGATCGGGCTAGGCACGTCACCTTCGAGGACCAGCCGCTCTCGCGCGACGTTGAGCTTCGGATCGGGGATCGGCACCGCGGAGAGCAACGCATTCGAGTAGGGATGCATCGGATGGTCGTAAAGTTTTGCGGCGGGCGCACTTTCGACGATTCGTCCGAGGTACATCACGGCCACGCGGTCCGAGACGTGGCGGACCACGCCGAGGTCGTGTGCGACGAAGAGGTACGAAAGGCCGAGCTCCTCTTGGAGGTCCTTGAGGAGGTTGACGATCTGCGCCTGTACGGAGACGTCCAGCGCAGAGACGGGCTCGTCGGCGATGATCAGCTTCGGGCGCAGGCCGAGCGCTCGCGCGATCCCGATCCTCTGGCGCTGACCGCCCGAGAACTCGTGCGGGTAGCGACTGGCGTGCTCGGGGCTCAGGCCCACGCGGTCGAGCAACTCCTGGACGCGACGATTGACATCGCGGCCGCTGGCCAGCCCGTGCAATTCGATCGGCTCGCCGATGATCTGGCCGATGCGTTTGCGTGGGTTCAGGGACGCATAGGGATCTTGGAAGATCATCTGCATCTGTCGCCTCACCGGTCGCAGACTGCGCCGTGATCGACCCACCAATTCCTCGCCGCAGAAGCGGACGGATCCCGACGTCGGCGCGGTCAGCTGGAGAATCGCACGGCTCAGAGTGGACTTGCCGCAACCGGATTCGCCGACCAGACCCAGGGTCTCACCCTCGTTGATGGTAAGGCTCACGCCATCGACTGCCTTGACGTGGGCCACCACGCGGTCGACGACGATCCCCGACTTGATGGGAAAGTGTTTGACGAGGTCGGTCACCTCGAGAAGCGGCTCGCTCATGATGCCACCGGCTTCCGAAGTCCTATCCGGCCGTCCACGTCGCGGAGCCGCCGCTTGTCGGCGGGATCGAGCCAGCAGCGATCACCGTGCAGCGGCGGTGGCTCGGCACACTTGTCGAATTCGTGCGGGCACCGAGCGGCGAAGCGGCAGCCGGTGGGCGGATGCAGCAGTGACGGTGGTGATCCCGCGATCTGGGCCAGCCGGACCGGACGCGGTTGGTCGAGGCGGGCCAGTGATCCGAGAAGACCCCAGGTGTAGGGGTGCTGCGGATCGTAGAAGAGGTTCTCCAGCGTCGCATCCTCGACGATCTGGCCCGCGTACATCACCGCAACCCGGTCGGCGATCTCGGCGACGACGCCGAGGTCGTGGGTGATCAGCACCACCGCGAGTCCGCGTTCCCGGTTGAGTCGCTCGAGGAGGCGCAGGATCTGGGCTTGCACCGTGACGTCCAGTGCGGTGGTCGGCTCGTCGGCGATCAGCACGTCGGGATCCAGGGCCAAGGCCATCGCGATCATCACCCGCTGTCGCATACCGCCGGAGAATTCGTGCGGGTAGTCGTCGACGCGCCGATCAGGATTCGGAATGCCGACGGCGCGCAGCATGTCGATGGCGCTGATTCGGGCCTCGCGCTTGGAGACCTTTTGATGCGCCCGGATCATCTCGACGATCTGCTCACCGACGCGGTAGACGGGGTTCAGCGACGTCATCGGATCTTGGAAGATCATCGCGATCCGCTTGCCACGTATGTCCCGCAGCTGGTCGTCGCCCAATGTCGTGAGCTCGCGGCCGTCGAACTCGACCGAGCCGGTGATCGTCGCATTGGGCGCACGGGTGAGACCAAGGATGGTCTGCGCGGTTACGCTCTTTCCGGAACCGGATTCCCCAACGATGGCCAGTATCTCGCCCTTGTCGAGTGCGAACGAGACGCCTTCGACGGCGCGCACCACGCCGCCGTCGGTGGCGAAACTAACGCTGAGGTCTCGCACGGAAAGGATCATGCGGGGGCCGCCTCTCCGAGTCGGATGCGTGGGTCGAGGAAGGCGTAGAGAACGTCCACCACGGTATTGAAGAACACGATGAAGAACGCGCCGAACATCGTGACGCCCATGAGTGGTGGCAGGTCGAGGCTACCGATGGCCTGGCCGGCGTAGAGCCCGACGCCGTTGATGTTGAACACCGTCTCGGTGAGGATGGCGCCGCCGCCAACCACCGCACCGAAGTCCAGACCGAAAAGGGTGATGATCGGAATCATCGAGTTGCGCAGGACGTGCTTGATGCGGATCTGCCGTTCGCTGATGCCCTTGGCCCTGGCCGTCCGGACGTAGTCCTCGTTCATCACGTCGAGCATGTTGGATCGCAACACGCGGCTGTAGAACCCGACGAACAGCACCGCGAGCGTGATCCATGGCAACACCAGGTGATATGCCCACTGGCCGGGGTTCTTGGTCAGTGGCACGTAGCTACTGGTCGGAAATATCTGGGCCTTGAAACTCAAGTAGTACAGCAGGATTGCAGCGAGCCAGAACACCGGCACCGAAATACCGACCAGCGCCACGATGGTCAGTGCCCGGTCGGTGAACTTGCCCGCGTGGACGGCGCTGAGATAGCCGAACACGACGGCCAGCGCCATCCAGAGGACGGCCGCTCCGATGCATAGCGACAGCGTGGCGGGCAGCCCCTTCCAGATCTGCTCACCGACGTTCTGCGAGCTCGCATACGACTTGAGCGTGCCCGTGAAGATCCGCTTCATCATCGTCAGGTACTGCACCGGTAGCGATTGGTCCAGACCGAGGTCTGCCCGCACGCGGCCGATGAGCGCCGGGTTGGCATTCTTGCCCGCAATGCGTTGGGCGGGATCGGAGTTCGGAATCACGTTGAAGATGAGGAAGACGATCAGCGAGATCGCGAAGAGGACGGCGGTCATCCCGAGCAGTCGCCGGATGGCGAATCGCAACATGGCTAGTGCTCCAGCCTGATCTTGGCACGTGGATCCAGGGCATCGCGCAGTGCATCGCCGAACACGTTGAGCGACAACACCGTCAAGACGATCATCGCGCCGGGCACGATCGTGAGATGTGGTGCGGTGTAGATGGTCTGGTACCCGTCGGCGATCATCGTGCCCCATGACGCATTGGGTGGCCGCACGCCTGCCCCCAGAAAGGACAAGGACGACTCCAACAGCATGTTGTTGGCGATGTTGAGGGTGAAGAAGACGATGATCGTCGACACCACGTTGGGCAGTAGCTCCGAGATCATGATCTGAACCGAGCCCTTGCCCTGTGCGACAGCGGCTTCCACGAATTCCTTCTCACGCAAGGCCAGGATCTCGCCGCGGATCGGCCGCGCCATGTAGGGCACGTAGACCAGTCCGATGATCATGATCGGGATCCAGAGCGAGTCGCCTGCGATGGCGAGCCCACCGATCTTGAGTCCGCCGAGAGCCAGCGTGGTACCCAGGGCGATGCCGAGCAGCAGGACGGGAAACGCCCAGACCACGTCCATCACCCTGGACAGAATCGAGTCGATCCACCCTCGGTAGTACCCGCACAGCAGGCCGACGAGGACGGCCAGCACCGTGGTGACGACCGCAGCGACGACACCGATGAAGATCGAGGTCCGCCCGCCGTAGAGCAGTCGCACCATCACGTCGCGACCGTTCTGGTCGGCGCCGAGGAGGTAGCGACCGTGCAGCCCGGGGCCGATCGGCGTGCCGTCGGGCGAGACGACGTACTCCTCCTGCCCAGCGACCATGATCTTGTCGGTGATGTGGTTCTCGTTGGGCCCGGTGTGCGCGACGTGGTCGGCCCACAGCGGTGCCGCCAGGCACACGAGCACGATCAACAAGAAGACCACGCCAAAGCCCAGGGCCAACCGGTTGCGGCGCAACCGGATCCACGCCAGGTACCACGGGCTGCGACCCCGCACGACTTCACTCGGGACGCCGACGGGAACCGGCGGAATGCCGGGTGCCTCGACGTCCCCGATCGGGGCGCCCATCTACTTGAGCGCGAAGGCGGAGTAGTCCTCATTGAACAGCAGATGCGGAATGGTCTTGTCGAAGGCGATCCGATCGGAGACGAACGTGCTCTTCTGCTCGTTGCCGTACGGCGCCCAGACCGCCTGCTCCATGTAGGCCTTGTCCAACGCCGCGTACTGCTTCTTGACGTCGTCGGTCAGCTGCTGCTCGGAGAGCTGGTTCATCTTGGCGTCGTTCTCCGGGATGGCGACCTGCGAGTAATTGCTGTTGTTCGTCGGCAGGATGTTCGCGCCGTTGAGCAGCGGTCGGAAGAAGTCGTCCGGGTGCGGGAAGTCCTGGTACCAGTCGGTGAATCCGGTGTCCAGGTCCGGTGTCGACGTGTTGCCGATGGTGGCGAAGTACACGTCGCCGGCGACCACCTTCAGCGTGGCGTTGAAGCCCAGCTGGGTCAGCAGGTCGTGGTAGTACTCGCCGATGCGCTTGCGGTCGGGCTCGTCGTTGGTCCAGACGGTGATGTCCTTGTCCGTCGGATTGGCTTCGGCGATAAGCGCTTTCGCCTTCGCCATGTCGGGCCCGGGGTACAGCTTGTACTCCTCGTACCCGGGCATGCCCGGCGGCAGGATCTGCTGGGTGGGATGCAGGCGGCCACCGAAGACGCGGTTGAGCGCCTCCGGGTCGATGGCGTAGTTGACCGCCTGGCGGACCCGGACGTCGTTGAACGGCGCGGTCTTGTTGTTCATGAAGAAGTAGTAGGTGTTGATCGAGTCGTTCAGGCTGAACCGCTCGCCGAACTTCGACTTGACCTCGGCCAGGCGGTCGGCATCGGGTGGGTCGACCATGAAGTCGATGGTGTTCTGCTCGACGCCGGTCACCTGCGCGGAGTTGCTCTTGTTCTGGGTGACGGTGATCTTGTCCACGTTTGCGTCGGTGACCTCCGTCGCGCCGGCGTCCTTGACGGTCTTGAAGTTCGGGTTGCGCTCCATCGTCAACGTCTGCGGCGCTTCGACCTTCGAGATCATGAAGGGCCCGCTCGACGCCGGCGGGGTGTTGGTGGCGTCCTTGTCCAGCGGCGTGCTGGGCGGGACGGGCGCGGCGAACATCAGTGCCAGCACGTTGTTGAACGTTCCGTTCGGCTTCTCCAGCGCGATGGTGATGTCACCGGTCGCGTCGTCGGTGGTGATGCCGCTGATGGTGGGCGCCTTGCCGTCGGCGTAGTCCTTGGCGCCGACGATGCCCTCGTAGAACACCGAGCCGCCGGAGTTGGCCTTGAACAACCGCTGGATGGCGTAGGTGAAGTCGGATGCCTTGATGGGCGTGCCGTCGGAGTACTTCATGTTCGGACGCAGGGTCAGCTTGTAGGTCTTGCCGTCCGCCGAGACGTTCGGCATGTCCTTGGCCAGGCCGGGCACCACCTGCGTGCCTTCCTCGCCCTTGGCGTGCTTGTAGGTCAGCAGCGGGGTGTAGACATTCCAGAGCACCTCCCAGCCCTCGACCGTGTAAGACAGCTGGGGATCGACGTAGTCGGGGAACGACGTCATCGAGACGTTGATCTCGCCCCCGGTACCGCCGCCACTACTGCTGGTGTCGGAATCGCCCCCGCATGCGGCGACTCCGAATGTGGCCAGCGCCGCGACGACACCAACGGTCACCGCCCTGCGCAACTTGCTCATGTGAACCCCTTGGTCGTTCGTCCTGGTCTGTCTGGCTAGATCTATGTCCCGACGGTGCTCATAACCTGTACGCCTCCTGTCGGGGTGCCATTGCATCTTTTCCGAAATACCGCGGATGGCAACTCGGACTTTCAGGATTCGACACCCGATTGCAACCCTCTGGCCTGCAAAGTCCCAGGAAGCTCTGGACGCGGTCATGCGCGATTCCAGTTGCTGAGACGGCGACAGCGGGAGTAGATCCATGACAGGTCGGCCGGAATAATTCCTGCTGAATGGCCTCTTGATCGGAAAAACCACACTGCTGTCCAGGCGTACCCATGGGTAGCGAGCGTGCGGGTTGAGACGGCCAGCGAAAAAAACTTTCCTGGCGGGGGCGATTCGGGGGTGTCACGCCGGTCGTGTGTACGACGTGACGGCCGAGTTGACATCCCGCCCGGGGTACGGGTATTTCATCGGCCCGTAGCTAACGGCGTGTGCCGGTTCGACCCCTTTGACCCCTACGGCCAACACGGCGGTGGAGGTCGAATCGAGGCAGACGGACGCCGCTTTCATCGAGATCACTTCTGTGAGAGGTCAATCGCTGCTGAAGGGCGCAAACGCGTCGTCGATCGCGCGCGTGTACCTATCGCGTCAACCCCGAATTCGAGCTCGCGTGGGCAGGCCACTGCACAGCGGGGAAGGGGGGAGCCCGGACGCCACTGGTTTACCATCGAAACCCGTGGCGCGTAACGAAGGTCCTGGCGGACCCCCAGAGGACCCGTATTACTCCGATGGCGAGCCGACGCAGTACGGCAGCTACCCACGCAGCGAGCCGCAGGCCTACAGCGAGCCGACGGCTTACGCGAACTACGGAGCGCAGGACCCATACGGAGCGCAGGACCCGTCTGGTCAGCAGCAGCAGCTGCCGCCGGAGCCTCCGCAGCCGTGGTACCGCACCCCACCGGGACTCGTCGGCCTCGGTGCGGTGGGCGTCCTCGTCATCGCGCTGATCGTCTATGCCGTTGTGTCGCTGACCGGCGGCGACGGGTCTAGTTCGACGTCGACCACGAGCACGCCCACGTCTTCGACCTCGTCCGACGGCTCGATCGTGCCAGCGCCGACGGTCGGCACCGGGACGGTGACGCAGAGCGCCGAACCGAGTAGCACCACCGAGGCATCGACGACGACCACGACGACCGACAGCCCAACGACGACCACGACGACCCCTCCCAGCACGAGCACGACCGTGTCGACGAGTACCAGTACCAGCACGAGCACCAGCACCAGCACCAGCACCGTCACCCAGACGGTGACACGGCCGCCCGCCAGTGCACCCGACGCCCCGGGCGCCGGTGGCAGCCCGGGACCGGGGTAGGGCCAGGGTCACTGTCTAGGGTGCTTCCATGCGTGGAATCATCCTGGCTGGGGGCACGGGGACGCGCCTATACCCCATCACCATGGGCGTGTGCAAGCAGTTGCTCCCCGTCTACGACAAGCCGCTCATCTACTACTCGCTGTCGACCTTGATCATGGCGGGGATCCGCGACATCCAGGTCATCACCACGGCGGGTGACGTAGCGGCGTTCACCCGGCTACTCGGAGACGGCTCGCAGTTCGGCACGAACATCACCTATGCCGTGCAGGATCAACCCGATGGTGTCGCGCAGGCCTTCGTCGTCGGTGCGGACCACATCGGAAGCGATTCGGTCGCATTGATCCTGGGCGACAACATCTTCTACGGCCCCAGTCTGGGCACCAGCCTGGCCCGCTTTCGCGATGTCGATGGCGGCGCCATCTTCGCGTACTGGGTCGCCAATCCCTCGGCATACGGCGTCATCGAGTTCAGCGACGAGGGCAGAGCGCTGTCCCTGGAGGAGAAGCCGGCGACGCCCAAGTCGCACTATGCCGTGCCGGGGCTGTACTTCTTCGACAACGACGTCGTCGAGATCGCTCGGTCGCTTCGACCCTCGCGCCGTGGCGAGTACGAAATCACCGACGTCAATCAGACGTATCTCGACCAGGGACGGCTCGGCGTCGAGGTGTTGGCGCGCGGCACGGCGTGGCTCGACACCGGCACCTTCGACTCGCTGCTCGATGCCAGTGACTACGTTCGTACCATCGAACGCAGGCAGGGGCTGAAGATCGGCGTGCCCGAGGAAGTCGCCTGGCGGCTCGGATTCATCGACGACGGTCAACTGGCCGAGCGCGCCAACTCCTTGCTGAAGTCAGGTTACGGCGCGTACCTGCTGCAGCTGTTGGAGTCCTAATCTCTGAGCGCGAAACTTGTTCTCGGAGGAGGTCTCTGGGGCGTCGTCCGCGGTTGCTACCAAGAACCTGTCCGGGAGTGCCAGCTTGAACACCGTCCGCACGGTCAGGTAGTACTGCCGGATCAGGTGACCGGTCGTGTAGGGCAGGTCATACTTTGCACACAGCTCCCGCACCCGGGTGGCGATTTCGGCATAGCGGTTGCTCGGCAGGTCCGGGAACAGATGGTGCTCGATCTGGTAGCAGAGGTTCCCACTCATGAAGGCCATCACGGGTCCGGCGTCGAAGTTGGCGCTGCCCAACATCTGTCGCAGGTACCACTCGGACTTGGTCTCGTGCTCCAGCGTCTCCGGGGTGAACTTCTCGGCGCCGTCGGCAAAGTGCCCGCAACAGATCACCACGTACGCCCAGATGTTGCGCAGCACGTTGGCGACGACGTTGGCGCCGAGGGTGCGGCGCCAACGCTTGAGGCTCAGCGCCGGAAACAGCACGTAGTCCTTGCCCGTCTGGCGGCCGATCTTGCGCAGCAGAGCACGGTTGTGAACGGACTTCGGGACGTCGTTGTCCAAGCGCTCCTGTTCGGAGTACAGGTCATGCAAGGCGATGCCCCACTCGAAGCCCAACGCCAGCAACAGACTTCGCAGTGGCGCGAACAGGTAGCTCGGGTTCCACTCCTGATCCCTGGTCACCCGCAGGACGCCGTAGCCGAGGTCGTCGTCGACGCCGACGACGTTGGTGTTCACGTGGTGGCGGTAGTTGTGCGAGTAGCGCCACTGCGACGAGAGACCCGCCATGTCCCACTCCCACGTGGTGGAGTGAATCTCGGGATCGTTCATCCAGTCCCACTGGCCATGGCCGATGTTGTGGGCGAGTTCCATGTTCTCGATGCTCTTGGCGGCCGCCAGGCCAACAGTGCCGAGCCACCACCCCCGCCGACTCTTGGTGCCGACGATGACCAACCGAGAGGCTACGTCCAGCATGCGTTGAAAAGCGATCGTCCGACGGATGTAGGCCCGGTCTCTGCTGCCGCGACTGGCTTCGACGTCGCGGCGGATGTCGTCCAGGGCGGCGGCGAACGAATCGAGGTCGGACTCACTCAAATGGGCGTATTCGGCGACGTCGGAGATGGCCATCGTGTTATCGGTTTTCTGGTCGGTTCGGACGGCCCTCATCGGTTGATGGTGGTCGCGAATCGGCGAGGTCTTGGCCCAAAACGCGTGTGCAGGGAGTTGGTGACTCCCCACCCGTTTACGTGTCTACAGCCTAGCCGCTGCGTCGGGTTCCGGCTTCGGCTCCGTCAGCCACCGGCCGGCCGGCAAACCCAAAGTGCAACGCCAAGTGCGGTTTGCGGGCTCATCGCTCGCGCCGCAATGCCACTGCGGTGACGTCGTCATCAACGTCAACATCTCCGCCCGGTGCCGCGCACAGCTCGTCCACGAATGCTTGCGGGCTGATTCCATCTCGGTTGGCGCACTCGGTTATCGCCTCCTGCAGCTCGTCGACGGCGCCGCCCCACAGATCGAGCACGCCGTCGCTGACGAGCAGGAGCATGTCCCCGGGTGCCAATCTGCCAGCGATCGCTGCCCACCGCTCACCCAACCCCAACGGCATGTCGTCGGAAGCCATCCGTTCAATCTGTCCTGATTCGGCCCGGGCGATGAAGAACAAGCCGTGCCCGGCGTCGGTCAAGAGAAAGTCGCCAGAGTTCATGTCGACAAGCACATAGGCAAGGGTCACGAAGGCGCTGATCCGCTTGAGGTCGCCGCCTAGGACACGCGCGGTCTCGGTGACGACCTCCGACGGGCATCTGCTCGGATCGTGGGTCCGCAGCACGGCGCGCGTCGCGGCCGCCAGCATGCCCGCGTCCATGCCCTTGCCCATGACGTCACCGAGGCTCGCCACCATTTTGTTCTTGCACATGCGTAGGTCGAAGAAGTCGCCGCCCACCTGACGTGCCGGAGTCGCACACGTGCCGAGCGTCCAGCCAGGGGTCGCCGGCAACTCGTCCGGTCGCAGCGCACGCTGTACTTCGGCGGCCCGGTTCAGTTCATCCTGCTCGAGCTGACGCACCCGCAGCGATTCCGTGATGTCGTTGAAGTGCAGTGTCAACAAGGTTCCAGTCGCCCGCTCGGTAATTACTGCGATACTCACATCGAGGCTACGGCCATCGGCCAGGGGCAACGCCAGACGCGCGTTCCCGACGACGAGCGAATCCGCGGCCGCCGCAAGCATGCCAGTGGCATCAGGACCGAGCACGGCGTCAAGGGCGACGCCGTCGGCCAATCCGGGAAGCAACTCTCGTGCCGACGGGTTGCTGCGGTCCACGGTCCAGTGGACGGGCCCACGGGTCACCATGAGCTTGCCTGCGACCGACGAGTTGAAGCTCTTGACGAACAACTGCTCACTCTCGTGGAGTCGCAGCGACGTCGCCCGCTCAGATCCCACTACGAGCGACAGCGCGAGGAAGACCACTACCATCGACATTTGGAAGACCTGCAGTGTCACGGTCCCGACCGTTATTCCCAGGCGGTCGAAGGAGAACGGGCCCGTGCCGTAGGCGCTGCCGGCCGAGGCGATGACCGCGATCACCAACATCACGAGGAACAGCAATCGCGTCGACATCCGAAGTGCCGCCCACACCAGAGGTAGGAACATCAGAAAGGCCAGCGAGAGCGGCGACTCGTTCACCACGAACACCGCGACGGCGACCGCGAGGGCCGCGAACAACTGCGCCGCCGACTCGACGTAACTTGCGCGGTGCAGGCGGCGCGGAAGCGCCATGAACAGCGGCGTGAGTAAGAGCATCCCAGCGGCATGCTTGGGCGCTGAAGTCAGAAGCCGGTCCCACGCGCCCGCGATGTCTCCGAGCAGCCAGGAGGATCCTGCGGCGAGCAGGGCGTAGAGCACCGACGTGGCAACGGCGATCAGCAGGAACCTGCCGAGATCTCGTGGAGTGTAGAGGGTGGGCGCGCGATCCTGACGACCGCGCAGCAGTAACGTGCCGACTATCATTTCGATGCTCACTGCGACCGACAACGCGATGGCCAGCGGCGGCGGCCGTCCCGCCCACAGCGCCACCGGCAGCGTCACTGCAGCGACCGCTACCGCCAGGATCCAGGTGTACCGTCGCGGGAACCGTATGCCGAGGGCGAGGGCAATCCCGGCGGCGGGCCACCATGCCGCTGTCGGCGACGTGGCTGGTTGGGTCTTCACCGACAGCGCGCCTACTGCGAGCACGGCCAGCAGCATGCCAGCAATGAAGACCGGGTTCGGAACCTTCCAGCGGAATCGTCGTGGCGTTGGCGACCACATGTCATTCGGCGACGCCAGGCTAATGTCCCTGTCGTCGACGTACGTTGCTGGTAAACGATCTGAACCCACCGCGCCTGATGAGCTAGCTGTGCTCACGCCGCTCATTCAAACCGTTTCCGCGTCAGCCTCCAGTGATTGCCCTGATCACTGCGGGAGTACCACAGCTGATCCAATACGCGATAAGCGATGGCCAGCCCGCGGCCCCGCTCGGAGGAGTCGTGCGGCATCCCAGTCATCTGGCCGAGGTCGACCGCCACGGACCGGGCATCGTCATTGAGGACCACGGAGACGGTCTCCCGCTCAACCGTCACCACCATCCGGAGCTTCACCGGTTGCCCGTCGTTCGAGTGCTCGATGATGTTGGTACCGATCTCGCTCACCGCAAGGTCCATGCACATCCGGGTGTATTCCGGGACGTCGTCAGCGGCCCACGCCGCATCGAGAGTGTGCTGCATCTGGGCCAGGGTGTTTGGCCCGGTCACCGTCTCCAGAGCATGCTCAGTCATCAAACGCAGTGTCTGCCGAGTCGTATGTGGGCAGCACCCGGTTGAGGTTGGTCAACTCCAGCACGGTGGTGACCTGCGCCGGGGTCGCCGTGATGCGCAGATCGCCACCGGCCTGACGCGCAATCTTGAGCCCGGAGATCAAGGCGCCCAGCCCCGACGAATCGACGAATTCGGTGGCGCTGAGATCAACCACGATGCGACTGCTGCCGCCGTCTACGATCCCTTGTAGCTGTTTGCGCAGCGTGGAGGCTCCTCCCATGTTCAGTCGACCCTTCGGCTGAATGACGGTGACATCAGATCCGATCGTGCGGGTGTTGAAGTCGCTCATCACGCTCCTTCTTGACTCGGCCGTTGTCCGAGCAACTGAAACCAGCAACTGAGACTTCAACGGATACGCCCTGATCACAATAGGTCGTCGGTGACCGCTGAGCAGTGGGTTCTCGCTTCGTAACTTCAAGTACTGAATTGCGTCGGCGGTGCGCCGACGAGCTTGAATCCTGGTGGTCAGCCCCGGAGGTTGTGTCGAAGAATCTAAATTCGGATACGACTGGGGATTTAGGCGAATTAAGACAGTCAATGGAAACAGCTGAACTGCAAAGTCGACCTAAACCCTCCCCGTCCGCTTCGTCGATGGCCTGAACAGCTAGGTTTCGCTTTATTGGTCGCACACGATGCCACTATCGGTTTCGCGCCAGCGGCTCGATTCGACACGCGATTGCAGATTGAGCAAACGCCTGTCCCTAAAACTCATCGGCCGAGGTGGGCCGTGCAAATCCGCACCGGACCGCCGCACACTGCGCGCATGCCAGGGGTGATACCGAACGCGAGTCACCTGCAGCGTCTTCGGCCCCCGGATGGCATTGCATTCGGCCACATCTCGCATAGTGCGAGATTTATCATCACGTCGCCTAGATGTCTCCTAGCCGACTATTATCGCCCAGTCAGAGACGCGAGCTATCAGACGAGTGCGATCAGTGCGGAGGTGGCTAGTATTTCTGCAACTCAGCCTATTTCTGAAACCGAACGGCGCGAAATCAGGGAAGGGCTCGTCGCGACGGTTGTTGGACTTGGTGTAGACGACATTGCATCGCATCGGCTCTTTCAACTAATTGAGGCGAACCCAGATGCTCTCGATTCTGTGATTCGACTTTCGTTGGGCGAACCAGCTCGGCTGGATGCGCTTAGGGGGACCGGTCTGATGGAGGCTGGTGCGTCCGCCATGCTCGATGGTGTCGCTTCCCTGGCCGCAGAGGCGCTCAACACGCCCTTCGCTGCGGTCTCGTTGCTCGACGGCGACAGACAATTTCTCATCGGATGCAATGTCGCACCGCCGACCAGCGAGCGTTGGCGTCCAGTTGGGATGTCCATCTGCATGTTCACGGTGGCGAGCGGTATCCCATTCATCGTTGACGACGCCACCATGCACCCGCTGTTGGCAGATCATCCGGCCGTGATCAGCGGCGAGGTCGGTGCCTACGCAGGCGTCCCGCTATTCAGCGACGAAGACAAGGCGGTCGGCACCTTGTTCAGCTGGGACAACCGCCCTCGAGATTGGACGAGCGGTCAAATCATCGTTCTGCAGGACATGGCCGATCTTGCGAGCGACAAGATCTTCCGTCGATTGATATGACGAACCCGCGAGCAATCAACGTGCGGCCTACACACACGGTCGCTTCCAACTCCATGGTTGGCGACGCCGGCTGCGCACCGCGGGCCGATATTCGGGTGGTCCTCACTCGACGCGTCCCGTCGAGGACCTGACCACCATGGCGATACGGACGTTGCCCATCTCAGGAACGCCGACGGGCCCGGTGCCTCTCCGTAGTAGATCCGCGAGAGGCACGTCGCTCTTCGAATTCGTGTCCTACGGTTCCTCGAGCACCATGACCACCGTCGCGATCGACATCTTGTCCGCGTCGCTGGCGGTTGCCGTTGGTTTGTGGTGGTCGTCTAGGACGGGCTACGTCGCCTCGCCGTGGGGGGCTGCTCTCTTCGTGCCGATCGTCGTCATCCTGCTGGGGCTGCACGCCTTCTACCGTCGCAGACTCGACCGGAGCTTCATCGATGAGATCGGACCTGTCGAGACCAACATCGCACTCGCCATCGTTCTGCTGTTGAGCCTAGCGACCCTGGGCGGGTTGGCTGGGCCCTCCGGCGAGAGTCTTTCCCGAGTGTGGATCTCTGCGGGTCTGCTCATGCCAGCGGCACGATTGGGCGTCTCGGTCGTTCGGAAGAAACAGCAAAGACATCGTCGATTCAAAACCCCGACCCTCATCGTGGGCAGGGGAGTCGTCGCAACCCGAGTCATAGAGCGATTGAGGATGTCACCCGAGTACGGCTTGGAACCGATCGGGATCATCGATGTCGAGTCACCAAAGTCGGAGTTGGACCCGAGATTCGCGCCCGATCCCGAAGTTCCACTCCTTGGGCCACCCGACTCCATCGACGAGGTGATTCGGAGTACGGGCGCAAAGGCGTTGCTCATCACGTTCACCCAGCTGCCCGACGAACTACTCACGCGCGTCGTTCAGGTTGGACACCGCCACAACATGCGCGTGTGGGTCGTCCCCCGCATGTTCGACGTGGTGGGCGACCGAGCCTTCGTTGAACATATCGGTGGACTCCCGCTGTTGGCGCTACCGCACACTGACCCACACGGCTGGCAGTTCACCGTCAAGCACGTCTTCGATCGAATTGCCGCGGCTCTCGGTCTGCTAGTGATCTCTCCGCTCTTCCTGGGCTTGATCCTGTTGGTTCGCCTGAGTTCGCCGGGCCCGATCTATTTTCGTCAGGACCGAATTGGACGAGACGGCAAAGTATTTCAGTGTCTCAAGTTCCGCACCATGCGGCCGCCAAGTGTTTCTGATCTCCACTTCACGCCACTGTCGAGTTCGGCGCCGGGCGGCGTAGAGGGCGAAGATCGGCGAACTGCGATCGGCAAGATCATGCGGTCAACGTCGATGGACGAACTGCCCCAATTGCTGAATGTCCTCAAGGGAGAAATGAGTCTGGTTGGCCCGCGTCCCGAACGGCCACAGTTCGTCGAGTACTTCGAGATTCAGATTCGCCGCTACGGTGAACGCCACCGGGTGAAAGCTGGAATGACCGGCTGGGCGCAGGTGCACGGCCTGCGCGGCCAAACGTCGATCGCAGACCGGGTCGAGTGGGACAACTACTACATCCAGAATTGGTCGCTCGCACTTGATTTGAAGATCCTTCTGCTCACGGTGCCTGCCGTGTTCCGCGGCGCCGATTAGGGCGATCGAGAGGGTCAGCGGCCGGGCGGACACCCGGGCATGGCCTGAGCGCGTTCAGGCCGCGGGCGCGCCGCTCGAAGTCTGCGTGAAGGTGGCCGGGCCGGGGAGTGGCGCCGGACCGGGAAGCGTCTCGGCCGTCGACTCGGTGTGTTGCGGTTGTGCTACGGCCTGCACCGGCGCGGACAGGGCCTCGGGGGTTGACGTAGATGGCTCAGCCTCGTCAGCGGTCCAGCTGGCTTGCAGCCGCTGGACGGCGAATACCGCGCCTTGATCTACGAGGCCGAGTTCCACGTACTGGTTGTGCGCGGAGAAACTTCGTCCGTGCGCGTCGCATACCAAGTCGTTGTCGACACACAATTCACTGGCCTTGGCGGTGTAATTGGGCCCGACGACTACATCTGGGTCGTTGATCGCCTTCATGAAGCGCGTCGATGGCTTTCCGAACAGCACGACGGCCGCCACGTGATCGGCAATTTCAGGTGGCATCGGAGTGGGGATGTCCAACGGTGCAACACCATCGGGCACCACGCTCGCGGTGACGAAACCCATCACTGCCGCGCCCTGGGAGAAGCCGCCGAGCACCATCTTGGTGTCAGGACAGCTCGCGGCGGTGGCAAGGATGTGGTTGCGGGCGTCGGCGATACCCTGGATAGCGGTCGAGAAAGCCGTGGTGGCGGGGTAGTCAACGGCGTACACGCCGACCGACTTGGTGCCGATGCGGGCACGTACCGAGTCCACGAACGCCTCGCCGACGGGGCCGACACCAGGCAGCTCGGTGGTGCCGCGCGCGAAGATCACCTCGGCGTCGGGGCACGGTTCAGCGGCTGCTTCCGGCGCGGTCGCCGACATCACAGACATCGTCAGCGCGGCCAGGGCGACCATCGGCGCAATTCCCAATTTCCCCACTGGCAAATCCTGACACAGTAGTCAACCGGGCGCGCCGCGAGTGAATGAACACATAGAGAACCCTCAAGAACCAACGAAGTCCCTCAGAAAGCCTGCGCCCCGGTCGTCGTGCGGACTCTCGACGACGGCGCCTCCGTCCCTAGACCGAGACCGTGGTAGGCCCCGCTGCAGGCTGCCGGGTCGGAGTGATGCGTCCCTTGACGCCCTTGACCGAAGCCCGATCCAGAAGCTCGGCGTAGAAATCGTCCGAGACGGTGGGGGTCCGGCTGAGTAGGAACCCCGTGCGGCCGGTCCGGTCACTGACGATGGCCCATTGGTAGTCGGGGTCGAGGTCGACGATCCAGTAGTTGCCGGGAGGCTTGGCCGAAGCCGGGCCGAAGAATGTCACGTTGAGCTTGTTGTCAGTGTCATCAACCGGCAACGCCGAGCCGACGATCGTCGACTCCGGTCCGTTGTTGAAGAAGTAATTGCCGGAGTTCTCGACCCTGATGGATCCGTCGGGGTTGAGGGTGTACACGGCCTTGGTGTTCACCAAGCCGATCGAGAAGAACTGTTTGACGCTGCCTACCTCGTACCAGGTGTCGAGGTACTTGGTGAGGTCGACGACCGGCGGCGGGCCAAGCACGACTGCAGATGCGTCACCCAGGACGATGAACTGATCGGGATACCCGTAGATGCCGGTGCCGTCGGTGGGACCCAGGCCCTGATACAAGTCGTTGATCCAGCCCGTGGCCAGCGTGTAGACGGCCGCCGTGTTGCCGGGCGGGGAGAACTTCGTCACCAGCTGGACAAAGAGGTCGATGAGCGGACCGCTGCCCAGCAGCGCGTCGGCATGCGAGCCGCCGGCAAGCGTCGCACCGACGAACTCGTCCGGGCGGGCCGCCACCAGCTCATTGGTCGTGGCCCCGAACATGTTCCACAACTGGGGCGGTGCCGCGACCTGATAGACCGGGATGTGGGGGTCATTCAGGCTCTGCAGGGCGTTCGGGACAACCCCGCCGAACGCGAACCCGTCGAACATCACCACCCCGCGAAGGCTGCCACTGTTGGTGGGGTCGGCCGCGTAGTAGCCACCGACCGCGGTGGCGAAGCCACCACCGGCGGACTGACCCGAAAGGACGAAGTCCTGCGGTAGTTCGCCCAGGTAGCCGGCTGCGGTCGCGCTCGTGTTCAGCGCCAGCCGATCCCCGAGGAACATGGTCGCGACAGCCTGCTGAGTCGGTGCGCCATTGAGCCAGCAGCCGGCACACCGCAGTGGAAACGACGACACGTTCGGCGCCACGACGATGCTGTTGGTCTGCTGCGCCAGCGTCGCGGCCAGCGCGGAGACGAAGGACTTTCTGTTGAGGAAGCCGTGCTGCAGCCAGATGACGCCGGTCGCCGACACCGAACCGCTCGCCTGGGTCGGGAAGTACCAATCCGCGCGGGTCGTATAACCGTTGGAGCCGACCGGGATGGTCAACGTTGCGTGGCCGGTCTTGACGCCGGTCACCGAAGATCCAGCGGTCGGGGCTGCCGTGGCCTGGGCCGTGGTATCGGCCAATTGAGTCAGCGGCGGGAAGTCCGCCGCCGACTTGGGACGTGCCGACCCACCGAGTGCCGACAGCACGTCTGACACCGCGGCCGCGACGGGGCCGGGCGTGCGCGGGTTGGTGGCGGACGCCGTTGAGCTCTGAACCGAGGCCATCTTCCCCGCCCGCGCGGCCGCGGCCGAATGACGTCGTGGATCGGTCGGAGCGCGGTCCGTCGCGCTGGTAGAAGGCCCTGAACGACGGTGACGACTGAGCACCTCGTTGAGCTTGACGCGTGGTTCCCGGTGCTTGCTGGACGGCGGATCCGTGGCCCGTTTCGTCGCCCGATTGGCAGAGGCGTCCGTGCCCTCGGCGGCGCCGGCGGAGCCGTGTGCGGCCGGCTGACTGGCCGAACCTGCACCGTGGGAAGAGTCCGTGGCAGCCGCGGCAACGCCATATCCGCCGCCGAGCGCGATGCACGCACCCGCGCACGCGGCCCCCAACCAGTACGCCGAGCGTCTCAACATCACACGCCGAACCCTAACCTGCGCCTTTGGCTCGCGGTACGAATTGTCACCGACGTCAGTGGGGCGTCATCTTGCGGACGGATGGTCGACGGTGTTGTCGGTTGTCGGCGAGCGCTGGCAGTTCGACCGCGCTATCGACGGCGGGATCGCGTATCCATCGAGTTGCCGGTACCGCCGACGCACTGTCGATTTGATCCGTTGGCCCGCGTTGGTTGTCCGTAGCCTCGTCGCTCGCGCACAATCGTTGGTCTTGCTTAACGGGCAGTTTTGGTCTCGCTCGTCATTTGCCAAAACTCGATCCCTTGCCGGAGCGCTCAGCTGATAGATTGACGTGGCTCCTTTGCTAACCGGAGCTTGCATCTGTAGTGAACCGGGTATCGAGAAACGGGCTGAGAACCGCGGCGAGTCCATGGCGCTCGGTGGGAAACACGGGACGGGGGTTGGCCATGGGGCGGCATAGCGCTTCCTACATCGCAGCACAGCAGGGAATGTCCAGCGGAGTCACGGCGGTCGGCTCCGCCAAGTACATCGGCCGCGTTGGTGCGCTGGCGCTGGCGCTGGGAGTCGGCGCGGCGGTGGCCGGCGGCGCAGGGGTTGCCAACGCCGAAGGATCCGCAGACAACGGTACGGCTGGCAGCGCCGGCGCAGTGTCATCAGCAGCCCCGGACGCCGACAAGGGCGTGACAGCAGACGTAGCCACCGATGGATCTCCCGGCGTCAAGAGTCGCAAGCCCGGGCTATTGGGTGTGCCGAAAATGGTGCTGGGAGTCAACGGAACGTTGACGGTGCGGGGTCCCGATGACGCGAGCGCCGGTGTGGCCTCGAGGGTCCTGCGCCAGAAAACGGCACTCGAGGTGGACCGTGCGACCGGCGCGAGCTCGCCGACGCGAGCCCGCAGAGCTCCGACGGGGAGCAACCGGACCCACGTCTCGGCGGCGGCTCGGACCATGCCCGCACCCGATGACCTTCCCACGGCCACTGGGGGCGGTAATGAACTCGTCGGGGTGCAGTCGGTGCCTGCCACGGACGCGCCACTGCGGCAGCAGCCACGCACGGTCGCGGCCACAGGGCTGGTGCACGGGCTGAGTCTCGTTGCGCCGACGCGGGCTGCAGGCACACGAGACACGCCGCGCCTTGCCAACCCCGTCGCGACGGTCGTCTCGAGCTTCTTGAGCGCCCTCGGCGTTGCGCCGACGGCCGGCACCGGTGGTTCACCGGCGGCGCCGATGCCGATGGTGCTGGGCGCGCTGCAACTGATCAGTCGCGAAATCGAGCGCCTCGCCGCACATCTCGCCTCACCTACGGCGTCTTTCGCCTCGGCGCAGACGCTTGCGAACGTCGATCCGGCTAATGCCACCGAGGCGCCCAATCCTGCCGACGAGGCACAAACGGACTATGGCAAAATCGGAAAGTGGATGCTGGAATCCAATGGGCAAATCTCCGATTACGGCGGCCAGTTGTACGACGGCAAAACGCTCCTGGAACCGATCAACGTCATCATCGTCGACCCGACCTCGAAGACCAAAGCGGCTGCCACCCGGAAACTCAACGCGGCCATGTCCTGGTCAGGATTCCCGGCTCGGCCGATA
Source organism: Mycolicibacterium hodleri (assembly GCF_006439015.1). GTDB lineage: Bacteria > Actinomycetota > Actinomycetes > Mycobacteriales > Mycobacteriaceae > Mycobacterium > Mycobacterium hodleri_A. The sequence goes on from NZ_RCZG01000019.1 coordinate 106,497, forward strand.
CACAGCAACGGCTTTCGCGGCAAAATCGATGACGTCACCTACGGCCAGTTGCCCAAGGGCTTCCTGCAAGGCTTCTCCGACAACTCGTTCCTGGTCACCAACGATCACGGCCGAGTGTTCGGACCCGATCCGGTGGAGACCAGCACCGGGTATGTCTGGAGCGCCTCGTTCAGCACCGAAGACTTCGGCACCTACGACTCTCATCCCGCGCACCTCTACGTCTCGTCGGACATGGCTCGCACTGCACTGGCGACAAAGCTCGTTCTCAGCGGCAGGGCGACGGTCGTCGGCATGGTCCCCTTGGACAACGCCTACAACACGGACACCACCACCACCGGCGACCATGACGGCTACGCCGTCGTCCTCCAGTTGAAGTAGGGCTCGGGTTTAGGTCTCGGGTTTAGCCCGCGCCCGCCGCGATCACCTCGTCCACCTCGACAGCCCGTTCGGCCATTTCAGCGTGGGCCTTGTCCAGCGACTCGGCCTGATCTTCGTCGGCCTTCATCAGCATCTCGATGTCGAAGCCGCCCATGTCGAGGACCCCCATGTCCGAGAAGGCCTTCTGCACCTTGTCTCCCCACAACCCGATGTCCTTGACGATCGGTACGATGCGGCTGAACAGGTGCGACCGGAACTGAATCATCAACGGCGACGTGTCGACCCACTCGGCGCACGCCTTGACGTCCATGCCGAGAGTCTCGAAGACCTCCTCGCCGCGGAACCGGTCGCGCATCAGGTAACAGGCATCCACGACGAACTCTTCACGCTCGCCCCGCTCGGCGTCGGTCAGCGCAGAGTAGTAGTCCTTCAGCGAGATTCGGCCGAAGGCGACGTGGCGGGCCTCGTCCTGCATGACGTAGGCCAGCAGCTGCTTGGCCAGCGAGCCTGGCGCCGACATGTCACGCAGCACCCCGAATGCGGCGAGTGCGAGCCCTTCGATGAGGACCTGCATGCCGAGGTAGGGCATGTCCCAGCGCGAGTCGCGCAGGGTGTCCTCCAGCAGGGCGGTCAAGTTCTTGTTGATCGGGTAGACCAGGTCGATCTTCTCCTGCAGGAACCGCGAGAACGCCTCGACGTGCCGGGCCTCGTCCATGGTCTGAGTGGCCGCGTAGAACTTCGCGTCCATGTCCGGCACGACCTCGACGATCTTGGCCGCGCACACCATCGCCCCCTGCTCGCCGTGCAGGAACTGCGAAACCTGCCAGGCCTGGAAGTGCTGGCGCATCTCGGCGTGCCGTTTGTCGTCTGCGGCCTCCCACATCGGGCTGCCGAACAGTGGATGGAACTCGTCGGGCAGCCCGATCGGGTTCATGGGGTCGACGTCAAGCGACCAGTCGATGCGCGACTGGGCGTCCCACTGCTTGTCCTTTCCCTTTTGGTACAGGGACAGGAGCCGGGCGCGGCCGTCGTCGTACTCCCAGGTGAAGCGTGCGTCGCCGGCGCTGGGTACCTCCCACGAGAACGGCGTGGGCACGTCTGTGTACTTGTCCCTCGTGGTCATGGGCTGCGGCCTCTCTGCCGGGTGTACCAGGTTGGGCTGTGACGGTTATCACCCTGCGCCGCGGTGGGGAGCTCCGTCAACCCCGACTGGCCGGCCGCTGCCGATCGCACGCGTTCTGGTGGTCCGGGGGCGTCCATTCAGCGTCCCCACAGTTGCGTCGCCGAAAACAGGCATATCGTTTTGTCATGCGACTTCGGACTGCGGTGATGGCCACGATGGTTCTTCTCGCCGGGTCAACGGCCTGCGCCGCCAACGCCTTCGGCGCGGTCGACGGTCAAATGGAATACGGCGGCCTGACCCGCACCTACACGCTGTACGTACCGCCCGGCGTCGAACACCCGAGCGCACTGGTGGTCAATCTGCACGGTGGGGGTGGAACGGGCCGCATCCAGGAGCTCCTCACCCACTACGACAACGTCGCCGACGAACACGGCTTCGCGGTCGTCTATCCCGATGGGATCGATCGGAATTGGGCCGACGGCCGGGGCGCATCCGCACCGGATCGCCAAGGCGTCGACGACACCGGATTCCTGGCGGCTCTTGCGAACAACCTCGTGGCTCAGTACGGCATCAACCCGGGTCGCGTATTCGCCACCGGCATGTCCAATGGCGGCTTCATGGCCAACCGGCTGGGCTGCGACCGCGCTGATGTCTTCGCCGCCATCGCGCCGGTCGCGGCGACGCTGGGCAGCAATGTGGGATGCCAGCCGTCGCGGCCGATCTCCGTCATGGTCACGAACGGGACTGCCGACCCACTGGTCCCCTTCGGTGGAGGGATGATGCGCGGCGCCGGCGGCACCAGCGACATCGTGTCACCGCCGAACATGGCGGCCCGGTGGAGAGCCCTGGACCGCTGCCCGAGCGACGTGGCCAATGCGACGCTGCCCGGGTCGGCCCCGGTGGACCAGGCGACGGCCAGCGGCTGCGCGGACGGCACGGAAGTCGTCTCCTTGCAGGTGGAGGGTGGTGGCCACCTCTGGCCCGGCGGCCTGCCATACCCCACGCTCAAGGGGGTCGCCACCAACGCCTTCGACCAATCGGAGACGTCGTGGAGTTTCTTCGATCGACACGGGCGCTGATCGGAGTTGGACAACGCTCCGGCTAGGGTCGTTTGTAGCAGGGTATCGAGAGCAATCCCAACACCGGTCCGCCGATCATGCCCAAGTTCAGGCCAAATCGACGTTGTGCAGCCAAATTACGCGTCGCCATCCGCAAAACGTCGATCTCGACATCGGCCCCTAGCCGATCGCGTAGCGGCATTCCGGGAAACACGTAGTCGACTACTCGCGTGCGCACCCACACGCGCACGTAACTTCGGGCGAAGTCGAATTCCACGCATTTCGTTATACGGAGGCAACTGATGTCGGATGTTCTCATGGATGAGCGCGCCACTGCAGATGTTTTGAAAGACAAGAACATTGCCGGCGTTGGCACGGTCAAACCGTTGGCTGAGCCTGAAGTATTGCGGGCTGCACAGGAATGGCTCGGAGGGTGGTACATCGTCGACCACAGCGCGTGTGGCAACGCCGACCTACCCGCTACCCGCGGCGACACGTGGGGGTTTGTCAACGGCCGCGCGGCCTGGCAGGAAAAGAACTTCGTCTACGGGAATGGGGACGTCTGGGCTGACGATTTCATGAGCAGCTCAGACCACTACGCGGCGAGTAACCTTCCGGCGGGCTTCGACGGCGTGGACTCTGTCGTGCTCGGGTACATCGCATCCCACGGAGTCACATCGGGCAGCACCTTCACGATGAGCTCAGGCGGAACGGGCCACGGCGGCTGCACGGTGAAGTCGACCCAAATGTCCTTCGGCCAAAACGATTTGCGCTATATGTTCTTCTCCACCTGCCAGTCGGTGAGGAATGTGAATCCGGGTGCCGTCTGGTTCCGCACGGCCAAGGGAGTACGTGCGATATTCGGATACCATACGAACATCGTCGATTCTGACGCATACGGTAAGTACTTCTTTGAGAACTGGAAGAAGACCGGAGCCAAGACGACTGACTCGTTTCTGGATGCGAGTTGGCGAGTCAGTCATGACCAGAGCCCGGTGGCGGCCTGGTTTGGGCCTGACATGGCAACCGCGGAAACCTCGCGAGACAACGAAGAGTACTTTCAGCTCGATGCAATCTCGGGCAGATCGATCGCCTGGAGCTGGTATGACGCGAGAACGCTCGATCGGGGACTTCAACTGTCGATGGCGCCGATCATGACACTTCAGTTCGGTGCGCCACGAGGCCCCGAAGGCGCCGCAGAACTGGTGGCTCAACTGGGCTCCCGTCAACCGGTGGAGATCGACGAGACGACGCTGAGCGGCGACAACGTATGCCATCGCACCCGCGACGGTGCGGTGCTCATCTACAACACGCGATCCGGCAGCATCGATCTCACGTTCCCGGCCTTTTCGTCGCCATCGATCGTCGACTTCTCCGATGACGAGGCTGTGACGGCCGCGACGGAATATGTGCGAGGGAGGGAAGAGGCGTTCCGCGGACTGAAGGTCGATGTCGCCAACACCGACGTCGCCGTGGTCGCGTCCGACGTCCGCCATTCAATGGTCGCTAGCGCTGATGAATCAGGCAACAGCACGGACCCGCGAGTCAAACACGTGACTGTCGTCTTCCGGCAGACCGTCGATGGGATTGCGACCATCGGCACCGGCGGCGTCATCGAGGTCACGCTGAATGGCGACCGAGAGGTGTGCCGGGTGAGAAGCGTGCTGCGCGAAGTCGTTTCGGTGGCTCGCCAGGATTCGGCCTTCGATGTTGCGGCGCTGCAACAACGGGCAGAGGAGCGGGCGCTCGCTGAGGTGCTGGCGCAACCCTATGTGAACGAAGGCCGGGTTCTGAAAACTGAATTCGGATTCTTCTCGGCAGACGAGAGCATCGTTCAGAGCACCGCGGAGCCGTCGTTCCGGGTGCTCGTGGAAATGCAGACGGGGCCGTTCGCCCGGATCATCGAAAAGATCTACCCCGCCCAAGAGCTCGCCGGCTAGGGTGCAGTCCTCTGCCGGCCATGACGCGAATCGAACCCGCGTTTTTAGCTTGGAAGCTATCTCGAGGGTCGAAAGGGCTTCCCATAGCGGCTGGTCGGTGGCAACGGCGGCGAGCTCGCGATCCTGATGTGCATCGGGTTCCTTCTGCTCGCAAAGACGGGGGCGGCTGCGTGGTCCATGGACGGGCGACGACGCTCGCCGGTCGCATTGCGGCGCTGACGTCGCCTTTGCCCGGCGCCGCCCGGCGCTAGCTAACTACGTGTCAATCAGGTTGTTGGCACGCTCGGTGAGATATCGCGAAGCAACGCCTGTGATGTTGCTGTAACCCATAAGATGACCCCCGAATTGACCACGTAGGTAATTTGTCGGGGGGCATTGCCATGGCGTATGCACAGCACATCGGACGTATCGGGGCCCTAGCCTTCGCGCTGGGGGTGGGTATCGGCATCGGTGCTACGCCAGCGGTGGCCTTAGCCGACTACGCAGGAGCATCGGCCAGCGCGTCATCGGACAGTTCGCCAGGTGTCTCGGCCGGCCCGTCAGCCGGGGACACCACGACCAAGATGTCGCGGGGCAAGAACAGGCCCGGCCGGGGAGCCGCGTCCGGCCCGCGCGCCACCGGTGCCGCACCCTCGGACGCCGAGGCAAGTGACGCCGGCGGTCCGTCCGCCCGATCCGGCGGGACGCGCCACCGCACGACGTCGAGGCCCACCACGGCCGAGAAGCGCCGCGCCGCAACGCACGCCGTCGATAGCACCTCGCCGACGGCGACGAAGCACCGCGCCCGCCCCGACACCGACGCGTCGCATCGGGTCGAGACCACGACCGAGATCACGGCGGGGACCACACCCACCCCACCGGAGCCGACAGCGCGTGCCACCGTCGTCGACGACCTCGGCGCCGCACCGGTCGTCATTGCGGCTTCCGCACCCGCCCGCTCCCACGTCACGCTGCGCACCGCGCTGGACTCCCTGCTGGGTCGCGACGGGTCGCCCGAGGCACCGGCCGCCGCGCCCTCGCTGTGGGTCCTCGCTGCCGCCGCCCGCCGCCAGCTCGGCGCCGCCGACGACGGGGAGCGCGCCACGGCCACACCCACCGCTCTGGCCCCCGGGCAGATCTCCGCGACCCCCGTGGTCAACCCGCCCGACGCCGCCGGTGTGGTCACAGGCTCCGTCCTGGTCACCGGCGCAGACGCCGAGACCGTCATCTACGCAGCGGCCACGCCCGGTAAGGGCAACGTCGTCCTCACCCCGACCGGCACCGGGTTCACCTTCACCTACACACCCAGCGCCGCTGCCCGCCACGCGGCCTCGGCCATCGCCGCGGATGCCGCTGCCAAGGCCGACAGCGTGGTCTTCACCATCAGCGACGGAACCGGCAGTGTGCTCACCGTGCCCGTCGCCGTGGTGATCCTGCCCGCTGACGCGCCACCCAGCGCGCGCGCCCGGGCGTCTCTGCCGTCCTTCACCGGCGATGTCCGCGGCCGCATCATCGCCCGTGACGCCGACCGCGACCCGTTGGTCTACACCGCCCTGCCCACCGCCAAGGGCGGTACCGTCCAGATCGACGCGAACGGCCGCTTCGTCTACACGCCCACCGACGCGGCCCGGCATGCGGCCGCCGCCGCCGATGCCACCGACGCAGACAAGAGCGACACCTTCGACGTCGTGGTCTCCGATGAACACGGCGGCGTCACCACCGTGACCGTGTCGGTCCGGATCAAGCCCGGCAATGCCGACCCGACGGCCACGGTGCGGACGCGCTACTCGCCCTTCACCCCCGTCGTCACCGGCACGGTTCGCGCCCGCGACCTCGAAAAGGACGCGCTGACGTTCACTGCCGACCCGCTTTCGGCCAAGGGCGGCACCGTGACCATCGACGACCGGGGCGGCTTCGTCTACACCCCCACCGCCCAGGCCCGCCACGACGCCGCGGCCACGGACGCACCGCGCCGTGACACGGTCGACGCCTTCGGCGTCGTGGTCAGCGACGATCACGGGGGCACCACGACGGTGAACGTCACCGTCCGGATCAAACCCGCGAACGTGGCCCCCGCCGGGGCGTCGACCACGGACCTGTTCACCAATCCCAACACCGGGGTGGTCGATGGGCGCGTGGTCGCCGTCGACGCCGACGGGGACACGCTGACCTACGGCATCGTGTCGGGCGGCCGGAAGGGCAGCCTGGGCCTCGACGACGGCACCGGCCTGTTCTCCTACGTGCCGAGCCTCGCCGCGCGCGAGGCGGCCACCCGCCCGTTCGCCGGACCGCGCGCCAAGGCCGACGCGTTCACCGTCAGCGTCGACGACGGACACGGCGGCACGACACTGCTCACCGTGCGGGTCGCGATCACCCCGCTCGGCGGCGCCAACCAGGCGCCGACGAACGGGACGTTCGTCGCCAGCGCTCCTGGCGTGTTCACCGGCACCGTCACCGGTTCCGCCTCGGCCACCGATCCGGACCGGGATGCGTTGACCTACAGCGGATCCGGCGTGACGGCGAAGGGCAGCGTAGTCGTGGACGCCGACGGCAGCTTCACCTACAAGCCCAGTGACAGCGCCCGCCACCAGGCCGCATCGGACACCGCGACCGCCGCGGACACCCAGGACACCTTCACCGTGACGGCCGCCGACGGGTTCGGCGGCACCCTCGACATCGCCGTCACGGTGGCGGTCGGGCCGGCGGCCAACAAGGCCCCGACAAGGGGGATGTTCACCGCGACCACCGACGAATCCACCGGGGTGGTATCCGGGACGGCGTCGGCCACCGACGCCGATTCCGATGTCCTGACGTTCCGCGGCACCGGGCTCACCGAGAAGGGCGACGTGATCGTGGAAAGCGGCGGCGGATTCAACTACCGCCCGACCGACGCCGCCCGCACTGCAGCCGGAACCCCCGGTGCGCCGCGCCGCGACAAGTTCGACACCTTCGACATCACCGTCGACGACGGCCACGGCGGTACCCTCACCATCCCGGTCCGGGTGGCGATCGTTGGGTCGGTGGCGCTGACCACTGCGCTGTGAGCGAGCCTCAGCCGTCCCGCGAGTTATTCGTTGCGGGCAATAGGTGTGGATGGACGTGGAGCCGATGACGGGAATCGAACCCGCGTGTTCAGCTTGGCGGCATTTTCGACGCCCGAACGGGTGAGCGATAACCACTGGTCGGAGAGCTAGGGAGCACACGCGTTTGCACTGCTCAAGTGCACTTCAGTACGTCTAGGTAACGCCACGGGTTCGATTCCGGTAAGGGCGCGGTACGGGTTCGGTCGGGGTACGGGCGGGCCTACTCTTTACGCCAGTCGAGCATGCTCGAGCCAGTGAGCGGCGATTGGCCTCGGCGGGTCGGCGGCAATCGCTGAGCTGGAAGCGTCGGTAACCTTCTGTGAACAGTTCTTGGCGGATCAGCAGTCCGTGCTCTAAGGCGATGGCACTCTCACCGAGATCCAATACCGCCTGGGCTGGCCGCGGACCTATCTCAGGGCATGGGCCTGCTCCCCAACAGCAAGCGCGGGGCGTGGGCGGTTGCTGCGGCAGGGCAGGCCGCGAAGTTCGACGGCTTCGCGCCGCTGCGGGCGTCGGGATTCAGCAGCGCGGCGGTCCCGGGAGGCCGGTCTGCGGGCGCGGCTCATTACTGCCGGGAGGCGCTGATACCCCAGAACCGTTGCTGGTTGAAGTCTTAGCCACCACGACGTCTGCGAAGAGATCAACTCGGTCGCCCCTTCTTCAAGGGGGGTCCTCAATACTCCATCTCCCCGAGCAAGCCATCCCGAGCGCAGCTCAAGGCTCAGCGCTGCGTTTCGACGATGCGTCCATCGGTTCCGGTGTTCGTGGGACGCCAATGGCACCCGGCTACGCGAATCCGGCGAACGCGGTTCCAATAGCTTCCCGCTCACCAGGATGAGGAATAGACTCTCAAGACAATTGACGCGCCGGCGGCGGCCGACAAACCCCGCCGGACGTCGATCCGGCTGGAGCGCCAAGGTCGGTGACTGTCCTCGACACCAAAGCAGGGGACAGGTGGGGATGTACAGGCCTTGTGGGGGGTGTGTGTGGCTGACGTCGCGGTGGTTACTGACAGCACCGCCTACCTGCCGAGTGCGCTTGTCGACAGCCTCGACCTCACCGTCATCTCGCTGTATTACGACGTCGATGGTTCGTCATCGCCCGAAGGTGGCCACGAGTTGCCTGGACGTGGGCTGCGCGAATCGCAGTTCGACGGCGATTTCGAACGGTTCTACGCCGAAGTGGACCAGTCGAAGGGTGCGGCAACGACGAGCCCACCGACCCTTGAGGACTTCATCGCAGTCTTCGAACCGCTGCTGTGCGAACACAGAGCCGTCGTCTCGCTGCAGCTTTCTTCCGGCCTGTCACCCACCTGTGAGGTGGCTCGGCAGGCGGCGGCACGGCTAAAGGCTGAGGGACGCGGCGGCGATCGGCTGGTAGTGATCGACTCGGCGGGTACGGCCGGACATTTGGGGATGCAAGCGGTCGCGGCCGCTCGTGCGGCCGCCGCGGGCGAGGACGCCGCTGGCGTCGTCGCGCGCACCCGGCAGGCGCGCCAAGAGGTCAGGCAGTGGTTCCTGGTCGACACGTTGGAGTACCTCAGGCGCGGCGGGCGGATCGGCACCGCGGCCGCGTGGCTCGGTTCGGCGCTGGACCTCAAGCCGATTTTGTTGGTGGGCTCGGAGATCAAGGCCGTCGAGCGGGTACGCGCGCGTCGACTCGGTGTCGAGCGGTTGGTTGAGCTGATGCGGCAGCGCCGCGCGGTCGGAGCCGACCGCTGGTTCGTGCAACATGCGCATGCGGCGCAGGACGCGCAGGAGCTCGTCGACCGTCTGCAGGCGGTGTTCGGCACGCCGCCGGAATTCGTCTCCGAACTAGGTCCTGTCGTGGCGATGCACGCCGGCCCGGGAACGCTGTCGGTCGGCGGCCTGCCGGGTGCGGCGCTGAGGTAGACAGACCATGAGCCTCGGACCGGGCGCGAAGTGCAGCGAATGCGGGGCTCGCAACAGACCCGAGGCTAGATTCTGCGGCACCTGCGGCGCCGTGATCGCAGCGGACGTTACATGTCCGCAGTGTCATGCGCGCAAGGCGGGCTCTCAGCGGTTCTGCGACGACTGTGGTGCCGAGTTGAGAAGGGCCCGGCCCGTACCGGTGAGCAACCCTGTCCCGCAGATGCTCGCGGACGGGAGGTACACACTGGGCCGGCTGCTCGGCGAGGGGGCCGGCAAGCGGGTTTTCCTCGCCGTGGACTCACGACTGCAGCGCGAGGTGGCCGCCGCCATATACAAAGCTGATGCTTCTGACGAGACCACCCTGCGCCGCGCGCGTACGGAGGCTGCTGCGATGGCCAAGCTCGGCGAGCATCCGAACGTCGTCAACGTGTATGACTTTGGCGAAGAGGCTGGGCAGCTGTATCTGATCAGTCAGTTCATGTCGGGTGGAGACCTGTACGGACTGCTCGCCGACGCGACCGATCACCGACTCGCGATCGAGGAGGTCGTACGGATCGGGGGTGACATCGCAAGTGGGCTCGCGCACGCCCACACGCACGGGGTGGTCCATCGTGATCTGAAGCCGCAGAATGTGTGGTTGGCGCCCGATGGCACAGCCAAAATCGGTGATTTCGGGCTCGCGGCCGCAGAAGGCGGGACACGGGTCACGGCAGCGGGGACCGTGATCGGAACGGTGGCCTACATGCCTCCCGAGCAGAGTCTCGGCCGGGGCTCGGACGCGCGCTCGGATATTTACTCTCTGGGCGCCCTGATGTATGAATTGCTCTGTGGTGTACCACCTTTCGTGGGTGAATCGGCAGCAGCCGTTGTCTCACAGCATGTTTCGACTGCGCCGATCGCCCCGAGCGGGCACCGCTCCGGTGTGCCGGTAGCGTTGGACCAGTTGGTCATCAGGATGCTGGCAAAGTCGCCGGAAGCCCGCCCGCACCAGGCGTCCGAGATCGGTGACGCGCTCGGCCTGATCGCCGCCGCGGTCGCCGCGGTCGCCGTGGGCGACCACGCGCCGCACGACGTGGCTGCGCTCGACCGGATCATGGACAGCGGTTTCATCGGCCGTGAGCGCGAGACCCATACGTTGCGTGCGGCCATCGACGACACGATCGGCCGGCGCGGTCGCACGGTACTTGTCGGTGGGGAGGCGGGGATTGGCAAGACGCGGCTCGCTTCTGAGGCTGCGGCATACGCGGCGCTGCGCGGTGCACAGGTGCTGTGGGGCCGCTGCTATTCCGGCTCAGGCGCGCCCGCCTACTGGCCGTGGGTGCAGGTGATCCGCAATTACGCTCGCGACCACGCTGAAACGGTCGCCTCCGACCTAGGTTCCGGTGCGTTCGAGATCGCACAGATCGTCTCCGAGGTGCGCGAGGGAATGCCCGAGATCCCCGAATCGCCGCCCTTGGATCCAGAACAGGCACGGTTCCGGTTGTTTGACTCTGTGGCGCGGTTCGTGACCGGAGCCTCCGACCGTCAGCCAATCGCGATATTTTTGGAGGATCTACAACAGGCCGATCGCCCGTCGCTGATGCTGCTGGAGTACGTTGTCCGCGAGTTGGCCCGCTCGCGAGTGTTCCTGCTGGCGACCTACCGTGACGACGAATTGAGCAATGACCAATATTTGGCCGAGGTGCTGCCTGCGCTCAGCAAGGAGCGCGGTTATGTGCATATCAAGTTGCGCGGACTGTCCGATCAGCACGTCAAGATCATGCTCGAAGCCGTACTACAGCAGCCGCTCGAACAACGCGACGAACTGACGCTTGCCGACGCCGTTTGCCTTGAGGCGGAAGGGAATCCGTATTTCACCGAGGAGATCATTCGCCACCTGATCGACTCAGAAGTGCTCGACTGGCGTAACGGCCGGTGGGTGACTGATATTCGCGGCAGCGCTGAGCTCGGAATCCCGCGGGGTGTCCGTGAGGTCGTCTCCCATCGATTGGCAAAGCTTCCGGCCGACACGATGGAGCTGCTCTCCACGGCGGCGGTGGTGGGTCGTGAGTTCGGCGTGCAGGTATTGACGCATGTCAGCGGGTTCGAAGCGGGTACGGTCCTGGCGCGGATGCAGCCCGCACTGGACGGCGCGATTGTGCGGCAGGCCGCCGGGGAACCTGGTCGGTACGTCTTCGCGCACGGTGCGACCCGCGATGCGCTCTACGACGACCTGCCGACGTCGCGTCGCTGCGAGCTGCACCTCTCGGCCGGTGAAGCCCTCGAGGAGCTCTACGACGAAAGAATCGAATCCCATCTTTCGGCGATTGCCTACCATCTGGCGAAGGCCGCACCGCAGGGTGACGTTGCCAAGGCGGCCGATTATGCCTGGTGGGCAGCCGAACGTGCCGCGGCGACGTATGCCTATGAAGATGCGGTGGGCCTGTATGAGACGGCACTGCGGCTCTTCGACGCGCTTCCGGACGAACCGCAGCGTCGCTGCGATCTGCTGTTGGCGTTCGGCGACGCCCGCTGGCGGACCGGTGAAGCCGAAGGTGCCCGCGAGACGTTCCGTGAGGCGGCGGGAATGGCGCGTGAGCTGGCCCTCTACGACCATTACGCCCGGGCAGCGCTGGGATACGGCGGCGGACCCGGTGGTTACTCGATAACCGATCGGGCCGACGAACAGCTGGTTGCGATGTTAACCGAGGCGCTGGAAGCGCTGCCGTCGCGCGACAGTGCACTGCGGGTGACAGTCCTTGCTCGGCTGGCGCTCGAGCTGCGCTCCAGGGGTGCGCTGGAGGACGCCGACCGGTCCAGCGCCGAGGCGACCGACATGGCCGAGCGGGTCGGTGATACGAAGATCCTGTTGCTGGCCATGCACAGCCGCCAGTGGTCGACCCTAGGCCCCGACCGAATCGACGAGGCGGTCGCGTCGGGTGAGGAGATGGTGCGGCTGGCCCGGATCGTCGGTGATCGCGATGTGCAGTTCGAGGGTCACCACCTGCGGCTGATCGCGCTGGCGCAGCTCGGTAACTTCACCGGGGTCGATGAGGAGATAGCGGCTTGCGATCGGCTGGCCGGCGAACTACGGCAGCCGCGATACCTCTGGCAGACTGCCGTGTTCCGCACGATGCGGGCGCTGATGCGGGGGCGGTTCAAGGAGTCCGAGCGGCTGGCGGGCGCGGCGCTGACCATCGGCCAACGTGCGCAGCGGGAGGTCGCGGCGGTCGTCTTCGGCGCACAGTCGTTCTTGACGAGGGTGGCTGACGGGAGCCTCGACCAGCTGACGGATGCGGGTCGCGATGCTGCCGCCCGCTACGGCCAAGCGTGGCCGTCGGCGTACGTGTGGCTGCTCACCGAGACCGGCCATCTCGACGAGGCCCGCAGCAGGTACGAAGCATTGGCGGCCGACGACTTCGAGGGGTTACGGCACAGCGGCGACTGGTTGACCTCAGTCTGCGCACTGTCGGTCGCATCGCTCGCCGTCGGTGACAGCCAGTCGGCGAGCGCACTGTACAAGATGCTGGCACCGTATGCGGACCACTGCACACTGTTCTTGGCCGCGGCGGGTTGCCTCGGCTCGAACCACGCGTTCCTCGGCTTCGCCGCCGCAGCAGCGGGACGTCACGGGGACGCCGCGCACCATTTCGACGGCGCGCTCTCGCGCAACGCAGAGATCGGCTGTGATTTTCTGACACCCCGCGTGTGCTACGAGTACGCACGCATGCTCCTGGGTACGCCGGAAACCGGAGATCGGGACAAGGCGATGGGTCTGATCGACCAGGGGATTGCCCTCACTCAGCAGACCGGCATGCGGGTCGAGGCCGGGAGGCTAACCCGGCTGCGCACGGAGCACCAGGAGCAGAGGTCGAATTTAGGGTGGTCGGCACTGGACGACGTCGCACTGTCTGTCGGGATGGACCGGCCCGACCTTCGTGCGGCGACCGCGCCCGACGGAACAGTCACGATCATGTTCTCCGATATCGAAGGTTCGACGGTGCTGACCGACCACCTGGGCGATCAGCGGTGGCTACAGGTTCTGCAACGCCACAACACCCTCATCCGAAGACATTTGGCTGCTCACCACGGCTTCGAGGTCAAGGCGCAAGGCGACGGGTTCATGGTCGCGTTCAGCAGCGCGACCAACGCGATGCGGTGCGCGGTCGCGATTCAGCGCGATCTGGCGGTGAGGAGGGACCAGTCCGGCAGCCAAGTAGTGCGCGTCCGGATCGGATTGCACAGCGGCGAAGTGATTCGAGAAAAGCAGGACTTTTTTGGGCGCAACGTGATTCTGGCGGCCCGGATCGCAGCAGCCGCGAATGGCAGCCAAATTCTGGTGTCGGGAGTGTTGCGAGAGCTCGTTGCCGGCAGTCACGAATTCACGTTCGGAGAGGCTCGGGAGGAGCAGCTCAAAGGGCTGCCAGGTCTGCACCGGCTCTATGAGGTGTGCTGGTCGTAGCCGTGTCACCCGCGCCGTAATTTGGTCGCCCGCCGCGCCGGAGTCGTAATGCCGCTATGCCGGTTCGGATGTCGCCGCGTGCAGAGAATGCCGAACGACCGTCTCGGCCATTGTCGTGCGGAAGGCGGGGAACTCTTCTAGCAGGCGATTGAGGCGATCCCGGTCGAAATGCAAGGTTTCCGCCGCGACGAGAGGAACCGGAGTGAGTGGAGACAAGCTGTTCTTTAGCTACACGCGAGTGAGTACGGAGGAACAGCCGAGAAGCGCAACGGGTTGGAGGCCCAGCGCGCGACCATTGATGCCGAGGCAGAGCGACGCGGCTGGGACACGGAGCACTTCACCGCCGCAGGCGTGACGGGCAAGGTAATCGGCTCGCAGTTGCGAGAAGTGTTGACGTTACTCGCCTCCGGGCAGGGCGATGGCCTCCTGGTCGCCAAGCTCGACAGGTTGTCGCGTTCGATTGTTAACTCCGCCAACATAATCGAAGCCGCCCAGACACAGGGCTGGTCGCTGGTCGTTTTATACCTCGGCGTCGACTTGACGACGGCAGCGGGCCGCTTGATGGCTATGAATCTAGTCAACTTTGCCCAGTGTGAGCGTGAACTGATCTCCGAGCGGACCAAGGCTGGTCTCGCCGCTAAGCGAGCGCCTTGGTCGGCCCAGGCTCGCCAAGCCTGGTGTCGTGGCGAATCATATTGGACCGCAGGGCTGGTCTCAGCTTTGCCAAGTTCGTAACCGCCTTGGAAGCGGAGGGCATCTTGTCCCCAGCGGGCGTGCCGACGTGGCAGCCGACCACAGTGCACCGCATCTGCGCGAGCGCCACCCGCGCAACAGAACTCGGGGCAAGCGCATGAGCGGTTACCAACCCGGTGCAAGGGTGCTGGTGGTCGCGGGGGGCGACCCGTAGACAGGGCTATCGGCACAGTTGCGAACACCTGGCACGACGACGAGGCCGACTTGGTGTCCATTGTGCGCTTCTGCGAGGGGCGTGGCTACCCGCTGGGTGACCACTCGATCATCGAAGGGGATGAAGGCGAAGAGGTTCAATTCGACGCGGGGCCCGGGGTACATGCGGGGTACAGAGCCGAGGTGCGGGGCGGCTACCGGGCGAAATCGCTGCTCAACGTGGAGCCGATGACGGGAATCGAACCCGCCTATTCAGCTTGGGAAGTCGATACGAGGCATCCGTGGCTGTCGGTGGGTGTCCGTAGAAGCGGTCCAACAGCAGAACGACATCCACGTAAGTCAATGCGCGCCCATACGAATCGACTCCAGTTGTGACACTGTCGTGACATCGAGCAGTTGACTGACTCTTCGTCTCGAACGACCACCAACAGGCCGTTTGCTGGCGACGGCACTTATGGGGGAACGGTGTTCTAGCAGGTGAGGCGCTACCAGCCGTCGCCTGCCAACCATGACCGTTGAGGGGAAAGCGCACCGGGCTGCATACCGACATCGCGTTTTATGTTGAATGTTGAAGTCCAGCCCTCGCCGGCCAGATTCGCTAGCGACACTTTGTCGCTAGGTGGTAGATCATGAAGTTTCGAGGGGCCCTCCCCCCGACGCGGTCGCGCGGCTGTTGGTGGCCCTCGTAGATGCGGTGTCGTCGTCGCTGTGCATAAGTAGAAGCGCTACAAGATCGGCTGGCATTAGTACCAAACGGTGTTTGCGTACAAGTCGTTCCGACAATGCTCAATGTCTCCTTCAGCTTCTCCACAAAGGCAGCTGTCAAGGGTTGGGACTTTAGTCGATCTGCCAACGCTAGCGTTTCGACGTGGTAATTAGGCGAGGTGGTAAATAATGCGGGGGACCTCGAAACCATCTTCGCTGCAATCGCGCAGGCGCAGCTCTTGGAACGCGGGGCTCCGCTGTCCAAGGGGGTGCATTCGGCATCTCACGTCGTCGGTACCCGCGGCACCGGCAAAGCTCGCCACCGTGTGCGCAAACACCGAAGGATCGAGCCCTACAAATGGCTGAGGGCAAGCGCCCTCACCCTTGGTGTCGGCGCGGCATTGGCCAGCGGCTCGGCGGTGGCCCACGCCGACACCTCCACCGGCGCCGCTGGCCACACTAAGTCCGGAGTCGCCAGTTCGACGAGTTCTGGTGCCACGTCCAGCGCGGCTGGCGTAACCGCCGGGGCCAGGAAATCCACTGCCGCCGGATCCCCCGCCGCCACCCCCACCACCAACACAGACGCCGCGTCCAGCGGATTTAAAGGCGCACCACCGCGTTCCACGCCCGACAGCGACCCATCCGGTGACGCGCACTCATCGCCTTCTTCCGTGACGAAGGAGAGCGAGAAGTCGTCAAGGAAGTCTGCGCTGTTCACTGCCACCCCGAACACCCCCACGCCAGTGACGGTGTCGCCGGTGCCAGCCACCGCTGTCACGGCGCTGGCGCGGGTATCGAGCACGGCTGTGGGCCTCCACCCAGCCAACCTCGCCGACGGCCCCGCCGTCCCTCGAACGCCGCCGACATCGACGATGCTGTCGGCGCTGTATACCCGGCGCACCGCCGCTGCGGGCACTCCGTCGCCCGCGGTCAGCCCAGTCCACAGCAGCCAACCCGCCGCCGCAGCGCTCATCACCACCGTCACCGCCGGCGCCCGTCTTGGCACCGTGACCGGCGATCTCACCCTTCCCGGCAGCGCGGTGGGCTCACCGGTGTTGAGCCCTACCGGCAGCCACCGCCTGCTCACCACCTACGATTCGGCTACCGCCTCGACCTATGTGGGGGTCATCAACACCAGTACCGGCGCCCAGACCGGGACCACCGTGAAACTGTCCGGCAGCCTGGTGGGCTCACCGGTGTTGAGCCCCACCCGTAGCCACACCGTGCTCACGACCTACGATTCGGCTACCACCATCACCTCCGTGACGGTCATCAGCACCCGCACCGGCACCCGGACCGGGACCACCGTGAAACTGTCCGGCAACCTGGTGGGCTCACCGGTCTTGAACGCTACCGGCAGCCATACCTTGCTCACGACCTACGATTCGGCCACCGGCATTACCTCCGAGGCGGTCGTCAACGTCACCACCGGCGCCCAGGCCGGGACCACCGTGAAACTGTCCGGCAGCCTGGTGGGCTCACCGGTGTTGAGTCCCACCCGCGGCCACACCCTGCTCACGACCTACGATTCGGCTACCACCACCGCCTCCGTGGCGGTCATCAACACCACCACCGGCGCCCAGACCGGCACCACCGTGAAACTGTCCGGTAGCGCGGTGGGCTCACCGGTGCGCAGCCCCGACGGCACCCGCGCCCTGCTCACCACCTCCGCTGGCGGCTACACCTCCGTTGCGGTCGTTTTCACCCAAACCGGCAAACAGGCCAGCAGCATCGTGACGTTGGCCGGGGACCCCGTGAATTCAGCGGTGTTCAGCACTGACAGCAGCCGCGCCGTCCTCACCACCTATGATTCGGCACGCGGCGCCACATCCGTGGCGGTCATCGACACCCAAACCGGCACCCAGGCCGGCGCCACCTTCACCATGGCCGGAAATCCGGTGGGCTCGCCGGTATTGAGCCCGACTGGTAGACACGCCGTACTCACCACCTACAGTTCGGTCCGCGACGTCACCTCCGTGGCGGCCGTCGACACTCAGACCGGCAGACAGACCGGCACCACCTTCACCATAGCTGGAAGCCCCGCAGGCTCAACGTTGTTGAGCCCCACCGGTAGTCACGCCGTCATCGCCACGTCGAAGGACGGACACACCTACGTTGCCGTCGTCAACACCTTCACCGGCAAACAGACCGGCACCACCATCACCCTCATCGGCAGCCCGGTGGGCTCACCGGTGTCCAACCCCGACGGCACCCACGCCATGATCACCACCTCGAACGGCTTCAACACCTACGTGACTGTCGTCAACACCAGCACAGGCGCCGGCAACACCCTCCTCGTCGAAGGCACCCTGGTGGGCTCACCGGTGTTCAGCCCCACCCGCAGCCACGCCTTCGTCGCCAGCTACGAATCGTTCCGCAACATCACCTGGGTGAGGCTCATCGACACCCGAACCGGCACCAGGACGATTCAATCGGGCCAGGGTGCAAATCTCGTGGGCTCACCGGTGTTCAGCCCCGACGGCAGCCGCATCGTTGTCAACTACGCCGACATCGTCAGCGACCCGAGTGTGACCGGCGTCGTTTCTGTCTTCGACGGCCGCAACGGCGACCTGATCGGCAACTTGCAAATATCCGGGAAACCGGTGGGCTCAGCGGTTTTCAGCCCCGACAGCAGCCGCGCCCTGATCACCAGCTCAGCCACCACCACCAACACCTTCGTTACGGTCGTCGACACCAGCGCCGAGCGGCCCGACCAGATCGGCACCACCGTCACCCTCCCCGGAAACACCACGGGTTCAGCGGTGTTCAGCCCCGACAGCAGCCGCGCCCTGGTTACCACCTCGTTCGGCGGCGCCACCTGGGTGGCGGTCATCAACCCCGGCACCGGCACCCAGACCGGCACCACCGTCACCCTGGTTGGGAACCCCGCGGCCCCGCCGGTATTCATCCCCAAGAGCAGCCGCGCGATCATCACCAGCTCAAACGCCACCACCACCCACGTGGCGGTCATCGACACCAGCACCGGCAGTCAGACCCGCAGCATCATCCTCACCGGCAACCTCGTGGGCTCACCGGTGTTGACTCCCGACGGCAGCCACGCCCTCATCACCACCTACGATTCCGCCGCCGGCACCACCACGCAGACAGTCATACCGACCTAATCATCGTCCAGACCGCACTGCGTCGCCCCGAACCACAAGCACTCTCGAACGTTGGGAGGCGCACCGCTGATGTGGATCCCAGCGGTGTCACGTGTCGCCCCACAACAGTTCAGGGGCGGCTACGGGACGTTGTTCGTCGCGCTCCACAAGCCGTCCTTCGGAGGCAAGGCCAAACCGCATGTCGAGGTGCGTAACGACGATAGGCGTGTAAGACAGCTCACGCCGTCGATGAGTCAGCGGCTCCTGCCGATGATCAAACACCTCTGGGGCCGGGAACTCGTCGCCGCGTGATCGCCGCTTGGATTGGACACAAGGGCGCCAGCCTGACGATGCGTCTCTACACGCACTCCCAGGACCAGGCGTTGATTGCCGACGTGCTCGAACTGCTTGCCACGGACCCTCGGGTCGGGGTCTAGCCGAGCGAACAGATCCAGGAAGTCCCCCATGAAACCCAGACTAGGTGGCCGACTTGGGAGTTAGCAGACGTTATCCGCGCATGGTGGACGCCGCTGCCAGAGCGGTGCTCAACCCCGCACAGCAACGAGTACAGCAACCGCTGCCTATTCCGGGGTCTTCGCCGATCTTCGCCCACGAACCATGATGAGGCTGAGCTGGGCAGACGGTACACCTGCGAAAGCCCACGAGGGCCGAAATTGACACTGGGGGTCAAGGGGTCGCCGGAACCGTGGGCAACACGTTGGGGTCTGCGCATTTTCACATCCGTCAGCACGGGGTGCTGCTGGGAGAGTCGCAGCCTCATTGCGACACGCGCGTGGGACGAAATGCGTGTTCCATGACAGATGTTCACGACCGGCACGTCCAAAACCCAACTGCAACACCACATACCAAGCAAATCGAAAGGCGGCCAGCGGCTTCGAAATATCTAGCTCAGCTAGCCGGCTCGAACCGCAACATTAGGGCGAGTTCTCGCCCGATAACTCGGCGCATGGCAGACCCGCGTGACCTGCATATCGCAGGTGAGCATGGCCAACAGCAGGTAGGCACTCCGAAGATGCCGGGGGAGCCGCCACGCGTCCAGCCGAGTAAGAAGGTGGCTGCGAACTGGGAAGACGGCTGAAGGTTGGCGAGCATCGCAGAGCGCTTCGGTACCCTTTGTGCAACAACGGAATCTGCTATCGGGGGTGGCTGATTCACGTCTGAACCCCATCCGGCGGGAGGGGTAGGCGAGTTGCCCGGCGTTGGTCTACCGGGTGGTCGACCGCCGCCGATGTCGGCAGACATTGCGAGAGTCGCATCACTCGGACCCAAGCAAGCTTAAGATCGCGGTGCCGCGTTCTTTCTCGCTGGAAATCGAAGGAAGTCGTACCGTGGTGATGCCCTCGAGAGTTGTAGAAGTCCCGCGAGAGTCGTGTGTTGCCGACGAGCCCACGTCGGAGGGTCGCGCCACCCGCGGCGTGCTGGACGGTGCGTTTGTCGTCCTGGACGCGCTTGCCGACGCCGAGGACGGCCTCGGGCTCACCGCGCTGGCGCGGTCGACCGGGCTCGCCAAGACCTCGGCCTATCGGCTCGCCGAGCAACTGACCGACCTGGGCGCGGTGCAGCGGGTGCAGCGGCGCTATTACATCGGACCCCGGATCGGCCACATGGGGCAGCGCTGGCAACCTGACCCCGCGCTACGGCAAGCCGGGCAGGCGCCGGTGCACAGTCTGGCGGTCCAAGCACGCGCCATGGCGTCACTGCGAATTCTGCACGAGGGCCGACTGCGGGTCATCTGTGCGACCGTGCCGAACGGCCTCGCCTACCTGTCGAGCCCGGCGGATGCGGTGTCGACCGCACGGACCGCTACGGGACGCGTCCTCCATGCTGCGCGAACCGACAGCGTCGTCATGCTGCCCGACTGCTGGTCCGCGCGCGAATGGCGTCGGCTTCGCGCATCGGTCCGTGAGCCCCACGCGACGGTCGTCGACGATCAGGACGTCTTTCCCGGAGTCTGCTGCGTGTGCGCCCCGGTGTGGTCGCCGGATGGAACCTGCACGGCCGCGGTGACCGCACTCTTCGGCGTTGGCAAACCAACTGCGCGCGTTCGAGATCTGGTGGTTCATACCGCCCGGAGCATTGCGGCGCGGTTGCCGTAGGCAGGTAGATCCGCCGGCAGCTCTGTGTCGGCGTGAACCGTCGTCAGCCCACCTGAGCGATGCGAACGCGTGGTCCGGCGCGCACCGTGAGTCTGGCGATCCCGGGGAACCGCTCGCCGTCGATGATCGGTGAGAGAGGGTCGTCTTCGGCCTCGATGATCATCTCGAGGCCGTTGACGTCGCATAGCCGCTGGCCACGGATGGTGCGTCCGGCGACCAGCGCGGGAAGCTGCGCGATGATGCTCCTCGCAGCCAACTCACCGGCCTGGAAGTGCAGTGCCCCCGGGTCGCTGGCCTTCGGGAAGACCCGAAGAATACGAGCCAGATTCACGTCGAACGCGCCGGCGTGCAAGGCATTGTGGCTGCGCGTCGGAACCTCGTCGCCATCGATGAAGACTCGGGCTCGAGTCGGCATGAAAAATGTTGCCGCGTAACCGGTTTGGTCCGATCGGGTAAGAGCTAACGCGGTACGGGCGTAGTCGCGGACGGTGCGGATGATGATGCGCATCATGGCTGCACGGCCTGGATTCGGGTCCTGCTCGTACAGGTCGAAGAACCGGTTGCCCACACCGCCGGCGGCCAAGGCAAAGCCGACCCGGTGAAACGCAGCGCCGTCGGCCATGACGCCGTCGAGTGCCAGACTGTCGAGCCAGACTTCCCCGGGTGGGCGATCCGCCGCGGCCGCCGCGCACAGCGCGCGGGCGATCGTATCGGCTGGCCCGTGCACCCGCGCCTTGCGAGCGACGAAGTCGATGGTGCCACCGTTGGTCGGTATGAACGTCGGCCAGCACGCCGGATCGCCGATCTTCGAGCGTATCTCGTTGATCAACCAGTGCAGTGACCCGTCGCCGCCATCGCTGACCAGGTGGGTGACCCGGGGATCGAGCCGTTGCACGACGAGGCGGAGCTCGTCGATGGATCGAGTTTCGTGCACCTCACCCCAGGGGCCGAGAATGCTTCGCAGTTCGGCGCTGCGAGCTCCCGGATCGCCACTGTTCTTCCGCGCGAGAAGATTGACGACGATCCCGATGTACATCAGGACGTCACCGACTCGTGCCTGACGGGTTTGCTGACGCGTACCTCACGGCGATCCTCCCGGGGGGATTGGGGTGCTCGACGGACTCTGGTGAGCGAGGTCCGGATGCTACCCGGCCACGTTTTCGTGGAGGGTTCACCATCGCGCTGTCATCGACACAGTCGTTCACGACCGCAGGGGAATTCGACTCCATCGCCACCTACTCCCGACCTCGTGGCCCCACTGACGGTCCGCTCAGCGGACCGGAATGTTGCCGACCGTAGGCGATCGACGCGCAATGAGTCGCGCAGGAACCGGCCCGACCGATCGCTACGTCCTGACAGGAGTCGCAATGACTTACTCGGTCATCTTCGCCGCACCGTTGCTGATCGCCGCCATCGTGTCTGCCGTCCGATTCGTCGGTTGCACCCAGGACTTCGGTGTTTTCGAACAGGGCGGCGACGAACCGCCGGAGGACGAAAACCACAGGGCAGTCGGGGTACTCAGCGGTTCGGGTACCTTGTCGGCCGTCGCCGTGTTCACCCCAACGCATGACCCTGAGACCGCGTCGTTCACCAAACCTGGCTCGCTGAGCTACGAAATCCCGGACTGGTGCAACTACATCGATGTCTTCCTGCTCGGCGCTGGAGGCGGCGGCGATGTCGGCCAACCGAGGGGCGCGGGCGGCGAAGGTGGTTCGTGGACGCCCGTTCCGCTCTGGCGTGGCCAGGGCCAACCGGCCCAAGGGATGGTGGCGATCCCACGGACTACGACATCCATCGCCATCACGGTGGGGGCGGGCGGGGCGGCCGGAACTGCCGGAGCCCAACAGGGCGCTGCCGGCGGTGACACCACGGCCACCGCGGCCGGGATGTCGCCACAGACCGCTAGCGGCGGCGCCGGGGGCGCTAGCCCCGATGCGAACGGCAAGGGCCCGAGCCCGCAGAGCGTCAGCCTGAACGGTACGACGGAGACCGGCGGGGCAGACCAGCCCAGCGCCGGACAGCCAGGGCTGCGGCCCGGCGGTGGGGGAGCCGGCGGCTTCCTCGCGCACGGCGGCGACGGCGCGGACGGCGCGGCCTGGGTCGTTGCCCGCCAAACGTAGGACGAACCAGGGAAGGAACGGCACTCACATGACAATTCAGATCGGCGCCACCAAGCAGGCGCTGGTTAAGGCCTACATCGAGCAGGGCGGCTATCTCGGGCTGGCCACCGGCGATCCGGGCACCGACGCTGAGCATCCGCAGAACGAGGCCCCTTCCGGGCCCGCTCTTGTGTATTCGCGCGAGTCCGTTCAATGGGCGTCCGTCGCCAACGACGACGTGACCGGCTCGAGCGTCATCAAAGCCGACCCAGGGACCTACACACACGCCGTTCTGTTCTCGGCCGCGACCGATGGCGTCATGGTCGACTCCTGCCCGTTCGAAGACCCGCTCCCGTCGTTCGACACCACCGGTACGGTCTCCGTTCAGCTGACGTATACGCAATCGTGAGCACCGCGCGAACCGTCGGGGCCGCATGCCCCGCCTGTCACGATCCCGTCGCGAAGTAGCCCACGGCTGACGCCAGAACCGCGCCGATGACGAAGACCGCCAGGGCAGTTCGGCGACCGGTCGCGATGGTCGGCGGGCGCTGGCGCAACGGGTCGATCGCCAACCGGGCACCGGCATATCCGGTTAGCGCGACGACGAAGATCGTGCCGCGTGGAGCGTCGAGAGCAAGCAACGCCGTCGACACCGCCAGCAGAGCCGTTGCGGCGGCTATCTCGAGCAGCTGGACCGGGTACCGGCGCTCCCACCGGCCCCGGTGGTCGGGCAGACGTAGACCCAGCCAGCCCTCGCTGCGCCGCCCCGAGCAGCAACCGTTGAGCAGGCAGCCGACCCGCGTGACGATCATCCCGACGAGCATGGTCAACGTCGCGCCGTCCCAGAAAGCGATGAATCCAAGCGTGAGTGCAGCCAACAGTGGGGGCGAAAGCACCAGTGCGAGAAGCAAACCGCCGTACAACGTCATGCCGCCGTCGGAGTGGCGCCAGATGCGGCGGGGGTCATGGCGATAGACGGCCCAGTGGTCGAGGACGAACCAGATGCGCGCACCCGCCACCGCGGGTAGGAACAGGATCAACGCCGCCATCGAGGCCGACACGCGCCCCATGCCCAAACGTGGTGCCAATGCGTACATCGCGTAGAAGCCGCACACCAGCCCCACGTACAGCATCACGGGATAGGCCCAAATACGCAGCCCACCAACGTGGAACAGGACCCGGCGCATGCGGCTACTGCCCCGCGGTCATCGGGTCGGGTGACTGCGCGGCAGCCGGGTCATAGCAGCGAAAGGCCGGCAACTGCCGCTCCCCCGACTATCGCCACATCGGCCAGATTGAACGCCGGCCAGTGGCCGATCGCAACGAAATCCACGACGGCACCTCGGATCAACCCGTCGGCCAGATTGCCGGCGGCGCCCGCGAGCGCGGCGGCGACCCCGGCGGTCAACAGCCAGTCCTCACGTAGCGCTGGCGCGCACGCCAACGCCGTGATCGCGCATGCCACGCCCAAGACCCACCATACGACGAGTCCGGGCGGCGATTTTGGGCGCCGCAGTACCGGGCGGCCAGCGGTCACCAACCGGAGGGAACCGCGCCGGCCGGCCAGTTTTCGTACCGCGAATTCCTTTGTCAACCAGTCGGAAACGACGATGAGTAGTGCCAGGATGACGATGGACACCGTCACACTTCCCGCGGCACCGAGGCTGCCGGGTCGACCGGCTTCACATAGAGCACGTAGCCCCAACGGCGGTCCTTGATCGGCCTGAGGCCGTAGCGTTCCAGAGCTCGCCGCGCGGTGAGGTGTCGTGAGCCCGTGTGCGCGACGATGAACGGAAAACCCTGACTCTGCGCGACCAGTTCCGCGTGGTGCCCCAGAGTCGACGCGACGTCACGACGGCGCGCGTGGCGGGCTACGGCGATCGTGCCGACGTAATAGGCGCGCCGCGGCGGCCGCGGCGTGGCGGCGACCAGGTGTGGCAGCGCCGCAAGCAGCAACGGCCACCGCCGAACGCCCGCGTACCGTAAACCCTTGCGCAGCAGGGCAGCATGCAACCGGTAGCGATCGTGGACGGGGAAGCCGATGAGGACACCGACGACTCGGCCGCCGATCTCGGCAACCAGGGCATGCTCGAAGCTGGCCGAATGCCCAGGCGTGCGCCACAATTGCTCGATCGCCGCCCGCGCAGCCTGCTCGGACCCCGTGGCTGCACCGTAAGCCTCCGGCGCCGCGTCGTACACCAGACCGGCCACGGGATCGTCCCGGCGCGCATGCCGAACCGTGACGCAGGGGGCCAGGAGGACTCCTGGTCCGGCGGCAACCGATCCGGCCAGCCCGCTTCCGGACTCGTCGCTCCCCCCGTCGTGTCCGGGAGGCTTGCCCGTACCTGGTTGCGCTACGCGTTTCGTGATGGTCCCGCCTGAATCTCGAGGTGTCATCACGAATCTCATCTTTCGCCAACCATTGCAACATCGCGGTCCGGTGAGCAGACCGGCGTGGCGGTGGGCGATCAGCGTGGGGTGCGGGCTAATCGACCGGCACGACCCAGCCGGCAGGATCAGCGGTAGGTCACCGTCGGCCGCCTGGCGACCTCGATGACCCAGCCGTCCTGATCGATCTGCCAATCCGGTTCGAGCGTCTGCCCCTTGCGCCACCGGACGTTGATCTCGACGACGGACTTGCCCCCGAGCATCCCCTGCCAGCTGGCGTGAACCCCTGCTACGCAACCCGCCGGAATGGTCCACGAGCCGAGGTCGAGATCCTCGGTGGTCTTGGCGTACTCGCGTCGCAGCGCACCTCGTCGAGCTCGATGCCGTGCGCGTCGGCGACCATCCGGACCGCCTCGCCGAACACGCCCGTGCCATGGGCGGTCATCGCCTGCAGCTCGGGGTGGTCGATCGGCTGGCCGAAGCCCACCGGCTTCTCGGTCGCGGGGGAGTCGTAGAACGTGGTGTCGGCGGCCTCGTTCACCGTGATCTTGTCGACGCGGTCGCAGATGCCCGCCGCCACGATCGACAGCTGGTTGACGTAGCCGGGGCTGATACCCGACCCGAACATGGTCGAGCCGGGCAATCAAAAGTGGCTTCTCCGCGAACGGATTGCCACTACGGCTGACCTCGATCGCCTCCCTGGTCAAGATCTCAAAATTCAGCCCGAACTTTTGCCATAGTTCGTCCTGCCATTGTTCCACCAGGCTGCCGGGGGCGATCACCAGACAGCGCTCGACGTCGCCGCGGATCATCAGTTCCTTGCAGCACAGTCCGGCCATGATCGTCTTGCCGGCTCCGGGGTCATCGGCCAGGAGGAACCGCAGCGGCTGCCTCGGCAGCATCTCGCCATATACAGCGTCGATCTGGTGCGGCAGCGGATCGAGGTTCGAGGTTCGATGTTTGCACGGCAAGGAACGGGTCGAAGAGATAGGCCCCACCGCCTCACGGTCAAACGGCGGTCAAGAAATTTTGGAACTCTGTCGGTTTAGGCACTTGCTGCGTTTCTGACCGGGACTTTCGTGGAGCCGATGACGGGAATCGAACCCGCGTATTCAGCTTGGGAAGCTGATGTTCTGCCATTGAACTACATCGGCGGTGGTGGTCTGAGAGGTTATCACCACCAGCCGATACGCTCGTCGGGTGCTGCTCTCCGATCGCGACCTCAGGGCTGAAATCGCCGCAGGCAGGCTGGGCATCGACCCGTTTGCCGACGATCTGGTCCAACCCTCGAGCGTGGACGTCCGCCTCGACAACCTGTTCCGGGTCTTCAACAACACCCGCTACACC
Source organism: Mycolicibacterium hodleri (assembly GCF_006439015.1). Lineage (GTDB taxonomy): Bacteria > Actinomycetota > Actinomycetes > Mycobacteriales > Mycobacteriaceae > Mycobacterium > Mycobacterium hodleri_A. The sequence goes on from NZ_RCZG01000019.1 coordinate 133,054, forward strand.
CACATCGATCCGGCTCAGCAGCAGGACGAATTGACCACACTGGTCGAGCCCGCAGAAGGCGAACCCTTCGTCCTGCACCCGGGAGAGTTCGTGCTCGGTTCGACATTGGAGTTGTGCACTCTGCCCGACGACCTTGCCGGACGTTTGGAGGGCAAGTCATCTCTCGGCAGGTTGGGGCTGCTGACCCACTCGACCGCGGGCTTCATCGATCCCGGCTTCAGCGGCCACATCACCCTCGAGCTCTCCAACGTGGCCAACCTGCCGATCACGCTGTGGCCCGGAATGAAGATCGGCCAGCTCTGTCTGCTGCGTCTGACCAGTCCCGCCGAGCATCCCTACGGCAGCGCGAAGGTCGGATCGAAGTATCAGGGGCAGCGCGGGCCGACCCCGTCTCGGTCCTACCAGAACTTCATCAGGCACTGACTTCGCCGACGGGGGTAGGGTCGAAAATAAGGCTGAAAACCGCCGTGCCCGCTGTAACGACTTCGCCGACGATGGCGATGAAACATCGGGCCCCATTGTTGCGTTGAGGCCCTTGGAAGACCAATATCCGACATAGAGCTATAACCTGGAGGCCTTCGTGGACATCGTGCTTGGTGTGTCTCTGACGCCAAAGACGGTGCGAATGGTGTTGGTAGAGGGCGTCAAGGGCGACGGAGCCATCGTCGACCACGACACGTTCGACGTGACATCGTCCGACGAGTCAGCAACCGCATCTGCTCAAGTAGTCGCGGCCATCCAGGGAACCCTGGAAAGCGCCCGCGAGGGCGGACATCAACTCAAGGCGATCGGCGTCACCTGGAGCGACCACGCCGAGGCGTCCGAACTGCGTGATGCCCTCGCCGCGGCCGGTATCGACGACGCGATCCTGGTCTCCGAACTCCACGCCGCGGGCGCGCTTGCCCAGACCGCCGGTCGTGCGGTGGGCTACGAGAGCACCGGTCTGCTCTTCCTCGACCGCGACACCGCGACGTTGTCGGTCGTGCGCACCGACGACGGTTCCATCGTGAAGGTGCTCAGCCAGAGCCTGCACAGCACCGATGCGCTGGCCGTGTTGACCGAGATGGCGTCCGCTGTCGCCGCGCAGGACTCGCCACCGCAGGGCATGTTCGTTGTCGGCTCCGGCGTCGACGTGGCATCGGTCCAGACGCACCTTCAGGACCTCGTCGCGATCCCGGTGAACGCCCCCGAGGAGTCGGGTCTGGCGCTTGCTCGCGGAGCGGCACTCGCAGCGGCCAGCGCCCCGATCTTCGATGCGTCCACCGTTGGACTCGCCTATTCGCAGGACCCGGACGGCGTGACGGCGGGTAACGGCTATCCCGGTCTGGCCGGCGCCGAGACCCAGATCGGCTTGGTCGGGGCCAGCGCTCCGCTCGTCGACGAGATGGGTTTCGGTGATGACTTTGGGGATGACTTCGGCGACGCGCAGGCCGAGGAGGGGCGCAAGCCGTTTCTCCTGGTCGGCAGCGCCCTGACGTCGGTCTTCGTCTTAGGTGTCATAGCGCTGGTCATCTCGCTTGCCGTCAGTATCCGGCCGACCGCCGACTCGCGACCCGATCCGGGCCAGAGTGCGATCGTTCCCAACGCGGCAGCGCCCGCAGCGCCGCTGCCGGAAATCGCGCAGCCCGCTCCTGCGCCAGCGCCAGCGCCGCCAGCGGAGACCATCAAGGCGCCGGTCCCGGTCGTTCAACAGGAGCCGGCGCCGCGTCGTCAGGTCTACGTCGCCCAAGCGCCAGCACCGGCACCGGAAGCGGCGCCGGCCCCCATCCCGGATCCTCCTGCCGCGCCACCGTTGCCCGATCCGGTGCCCGTGGTCGCCCCGCCCGTCCCCGAGGTCGTACCGCCATTGGTTCCGCGGATCTTCAGCCCGCCGCAGCAGCAATACTCGCAATATCCGCGGTACGGGCAATACCCCCAGCAGCAGTACCCGCAGTACCCGCCCCAGCAGCAGTATCCGCAATACCCGCCGCAGCAGCAGTACCCCCAGTACCCGCAGCAGAACCCGTGGGACCAGACACCGAGCAACCAGGGCTCTTCGGGTCGTGATGACGGCTGGCCAGGAAATGGTGGGCGCGGCGGCGGTGGCCGTGGCGGATCCAACTGCTTCCTGATCTTCTGCGCCCCTGGCGGCGGAGGTCGGAACTAGTCCCGAGTTTCTTCGGTCGCTCGCCCGCGCCGGAGTTCACTGGACACTCAGCGTTGGTCTGCCGCTCAGTGTCACTTTGCAGTTAGCTCATCGCGGCGGCCTATTCAGGCAGTATGCGATGCACTGTGTTCGGTACGGGGTACCTTGGCGCGACCCACGCCGCCGGCATGGCCGAACTCGGCCACGAGGTCATCGGCGTCGACATCGACCCCGGCAAGGTCGCCAAGCTGGCATCGGGTGACATCCCGTTCTACGAGCCCGGGCTGCGAAAGGTGCTGCGCGACAACCTCGATGCGGGGCGCCTGCAGTTCACCACCGACTACGACGCCGCGGCAGACTTCGCCGACGTGCACTTCCTGGGAGTCGGAACCCCGCAGAAGAAGGGTGAATACGGCGCGGATCTACGCCACGTACACGCGGTGATCGATACGCTGGTGCCGCGGCTCAAGCGATCCGCAGTGATCGTCGGCAAGTCGACGGTGCCGGTGGGTACGGCGGCTGAGCTGTCCGAACGGGCCCGCCGACTGGCCTCGGCGGAGGTCGGCGTCGAGATCGCCTGGAACCCCGAGTTCCTGCGGGAGGGCTTCGCCGTCCACGACACCCTGCATCCGGACCGCATCGTGCTTGGCGTGCAACGGGATTCGCTGTGGGCTGAGGCGGCCATTCGTCAGTTGTATGCGCCGCTGCTCGACGAGGGCGTGCCGCTGCTGCTGACGGACCTGCAGACCGCCGAACTGGTCAAGGTGTCGGCGAACGCCTTCCTGGCCACCAAGATCTCGTTCATCAACGCCATCTCCGAGGTGTGCGAGGCCGTCGACGCCGACGTGACGCTACTTGCCGACGCCCTCGGCTACGACCCGCGAATAGGTAGGCGATTCCTCAACGCCGGCTTGGGATTCGGAGGAGGTTGCCTGCCGAAGGACATCCGCGCGTTCATGGCCCGCGCCGGCGAGCTGGGCGCCAACCACGCACTGACCTTCCTCCGCGAGGTGGACAGCATCAACATGCGCCGTCGCACCCGGATGGTCGAGTTGGCCACCAAGGCCTGTGGTGGATCGCTTCTCGGCGCCAACATCGCCGTCCTGGGCGCGGCGTTCAAGCCGGAGTCCGACGATGTGCGCGACTCGCCCGCGCTCAACGTCGCGGGACTGCTGCAACTCAATGGAGCGACGGTCAACGTCTACGACCCGAAGGCAATGGAGAACTCACGGCGGATCTTCCCGACGCTGAACTACTCGACGTCGATCCTCGACGCGTGCGATCGAGCCGACGCGGTGTTGGTGCTCACCGAGTGGCAGGAGTTCGTCGACCTCGACCCTGCGGAGCTCGCTGCGACCGTCCGTGCCAAAGTTGTTGTCGACGGTCGCAATTGCCTCGACGTGGACATCTGGCAGCGCGCGGGCTGGCAGATGTTCGCACTGGGCAGGCGCCTCGCTGCGACGGCGGGACCAGTCGCGTCGTAGCTTGGATGCCATGACGGTCTACGCGCTGAATCTGTTCGACGTCGCCAACCGCGACGAATATCTGGCCTACTCCAAGCGTTCGGTCGCGGAGGTCGCAAGATACGGCGGACAGGTGGTCGCGCTCGGCAAGTTCCGCGAGAACGTGGTGGGCGAGGTTGCCGGGCGACAGGTGCTCATCCTGGTCGAGTGGCCGGACAAGGATGCGTTCGACGGGTATTGCAACGACCCCACACTCGCCGACCTACACGAGCACCGGGAGAACGGCACCTCGGCGTACGTGTGGCAACTCTTCGACCGGTTGGACGATCTACGACCGGTGCTTAAGCTCGTGACATGACACGTGCGCACGGACTGAAGCTCAAGCAGCGTCTGCACTGGTTCGCGTTGCACGGGGTCATCCGCGGTTTTGCGTCCTTCGGCGCCAAGCGCGGCGATATGCAGGGACGGCTCATCGCCGACCCCGCTGTACGCGCCGATCCCGGCGGCTTCGCCGACGAACTTCGCCAACGCGGGCGAATCGTGCGTGGGCGCGCGGCGTGGCTGACTGCCGACCACGCGCTGGCCCATCAACTGTTGCGCTCCGACGACTTCACCGTCACGGCGATCGGCGGAACGCTGCCCGGTCCACTGGGGTGGTTGGAGCAGAAGACCTCGGTCAAGGGTCGGCTGCATCCTCTGTTGCCGCCGTCGATGCTGTCCGTCGAGCCGCCCGAGCACACCCGCTACCGCAAAACGGTGTCCTCGGTCTTCACCACCAGAGCCGTTGCGGCACTGAGGGAAAGAGTGCAGCAGGCGGCAACCGATCTGCTCAATGGAATTGACGCGGGGCCGACGGAGAGCATCGACGTGGTGGAACGGTACTGCGCTCAACTGCCGGTTACCGTCATCGGCGACATTCTCGGTGTGCCCGATCACGATCGCCCCCGCATCCTCGAATTCGGTGAACTCGCCGCTCCCAGCCTCGACGTCGGGCTGTCGTGGGAGCAATACCTGCAGGTGGAGAGCGGACTCGATGGATTCAACTCGTGGCTGGCCCAGCACCTCGGACGCCTGCAGCGCAATCCCGGCGAGGACCTGATGAGTCAGATCATCCAGGCCGGCGACGAGGGCACCCGCCTCAACGACGAGGAGTTGCGGGCCACCGCCGGTCTGGTGCTGGCGGCCGGGTTCGAAACCACCGTGAACCTGCTCGGCAACGGGATACGGATCCTGCTCGAACACCCGGATCAGCTGGCCATGCTGCTCGATGACCCCGAGCTGTGGCCGGGCGCCGTCGAGGAGATTCTGCGGTTGGAGTCACCGGTGCAGTTGAGTGCGAGGATCGCGCTCGTCGACACCGAGGTGGCGGGACATACCGTCGCTGCCGGCGAGCCCGTCGTCCTCTATCTGGCCGGGGCGAATCGTGACCCCGAGGTGTTCGAGGACCCACACCGGTTCGACGTCACGCGCGACAACGCAGGCAAGCACCTGTCGTTCTCCGGAGGCAGACACTTCTGCCTTGGCGCGGCGTTGGCCAGAGCCGAGGGCGAAGTCGGTCTGCGGGCATTCTTCGAGCGCTACCCCGACGCCCAGCTCGCGGGGGGCGGAAATCGTCGCGACACCAGGGTTCTTCGCGGGTGGTCGACCTTGCCGATCAGGCTCGGCGAGGCGCGCGCGGCGGTACGTTCCTAAGCGTGGACTTCCGCGCAACGCTGCTCGAGGAGACCCGGGCACTCGGCGACGTCATTCGCAACGCCGATCCCGAGACTCAGGTGCCGACCTGCCCAGGCTGGACGATGAACCAGCTGCTCAAACACGTAGGGAGAGGCCATCGATGGTCGGCGCAGATCATCGCCGAGCGTCGACACGAGCCGCTCGATCCGCGGGAGGTGCGCGACGGCAGGCCGCCCGAGGATCTCGACGGCGCGATCGAGTGGCTCAACGGTGGCGCTCAACTGGTGATCGACGCCGTCGGACGCGTCGGGCCCGAGATCAGGGTGTGGACGTTCAACGGGCCGCGGCCGGCGGGGTGGTGGGTTCGCCGTCGCGTCCACGAGGCGACTATCCATCGCGCCGACGCGGTGCTGGCCATGGGCGGTGAATTCGACCTGCCCGCCGAACTCGCCGCCGACGGGGTCAGCGAGTGGATCGAGCTCGCCACGGTGAGCGCCAGTTTGCGTGAGCCACCGCTGCGGCGCGGGCTGACGCTGCACCTGCACGCCTCCGATGCCGGACTCGGTCCGACGGGGGAGTGGACGATCACCCACGACGAGGACGGCCTGCAGTGGTCACACGACCACACCAAGGGCGAAGCGGCGGTCCGCGGGAAGGCGGTCGATCTGCTGCTGGCGCTGACCCGTCGCCGCGCTGCGGCCGACGGGGGCATCGAGGTGCTGGGCGATTCGGCGGTCTGGGATGCCTGGCTCAGCGGAACGCCCTTTTAGGCTGCCCGGGTCTGGGGCGTGGCCAGCACCGCGGCGATACCCGTCGTCAGTGGCACCGACAACGCCAGCGCGATGCCGCCCACCGCGGACCGCGCAATCTCGATGGCCACGCTTTCGCTCGTCAGCACGTCGCCGAGCGACCTGTTCGCCACGCTGAAGAGCAGTAGCAGCGGCAGCGCACTGCCTGCGTACGCCAGCACCAGGGTATAGACGGTGCTGGCGATGTGGTCGCGACCCACTCGCATCGCTCCGACGAAGATAGCCCTGCGGCTGGCACCGTGTTCGGCGATCTCGAACGCCGTCGATGCCTGCGTGACCGTCACGTCGTTGAGGACGCCAAGCGACCCGATGATGAACCCGGCGAGCAGCAGCCCGGTGATTGAGACGTTGCCGAGGTAGGCGGCAACCTCGTTGTTCTGGTCTTCGGAGAGACCGGTGAGGTGCACCAATTCGATTGTCGCCCAGGACAGTACCGCTGCGAGGAGCAGTGCGGCCAGGGTACCGAGCAGTGCTGCGCTGGTCCGCAGGCTCACCCCGTGCGCCAGATAGATGACGGCATACRAGATTGCGCCCGACGCCACCAGCGACACCGGGACCGCGGGAGCACCGTCGCGCAGGGCGGGGAGTAAGAACACCATCAGGACGGCGAACGCGACCACGATCCCGACGAGCGCGCGCAGTCCACGCCATCGGGCCACGGCGACGACCGCCACTGCGAATGTCGCGGCCAGGGCTGCGAGCGGCCACGTCCGCTCGAAGTCGAAGAACGCATACGACGTCGTGCCGTTCTGGTCGACCTGCCTGCTCACCCGGACGTCGTCCCCGACGGCGAGGCTCGGTTGGCCGGGGCCGCCGCTGAATTCCAGCAATGTGTCGGCGCCCGTGTTCGGACCCGAGTCGATCTGGACGAGGGACTGCACGCACTGGCCGCCGCCAGGCGGTGCGGCGACGGGTGCCGATGTCAGGACGGCACCCGCTGACGGGCTGCCGCACGCGCCCTGGGCACTGGACAACACGTGACCGGCCTCCGTGGTGACCGCGCCCCCCTCCGCGTTCTGGAACGGTAGCGGGATGTCGACGCTCTGGTGGCTCGGCCACAACAGGGCCATGCCGGCTACGACTGCAACGCCTATCGCGATGAGCAATCCGACGACGATCTTTGCCGCCAGCGGACCCAGCGGCGCGGGGCCGGAGGACGGGGAGTGGGAGTGCGCCACCCGGTCAGGGTAGAGGTGGAGGCTGCGGGCTGACGTCGGTGGCCTTGTCGCTCGAGCATCATCCGAAGGCGGCCCATCAAATATAGTTGCCGATTACCATGTGGCACAGACGGTTTCAAGCTTCGGTGGTGGGGTTGTGCACAGTTGGTGTTTCATCCACAGATGGGCCTCTGACCTCTCCTACCTGTCGCCGGTCCCGGATATATTCGACTGTGTGTTCGATGAATTGGTGGCCCAGACGGCAGGGGTGCGTGGTGCCGGGGCGGTGGCTGCGTGGTCGCGGGTGGAGTCCGCGGCGTGCGCCCGGCGTTTGGCCGCGATGGCCACCATGCTCGATACCGCGTACGCCGCCGACGGGTCCGCCAGCCGTGATCAGTGGTGCCTGGACAACTGGGACGCCGTCAGCGCCTACATCGCCGCCGCGGGCCTCCTGACCAGCGGGGTGGCCTCCAACCTGCTGCTGGTCGCGGTCGCGCTGCGGGAACGCTTCCCGAAAGTGCAAGCACTGTTCGCCGACGGACTGATCACCTACCAGGTGGTGCGGGCGATCGTGGCGCGCGGCGCGAACGTCACCGACCCCGACGCGCTACACGCCCTGGACACCGCGCTGGCCGAGGCCCTGGTGGGATGGGAGCCGATGTCGGTGGCCAAGACCGAACAGCACATCGACGCGATCGTCGCCCAGGTCGATCCGTTGGCGCTGCGCCGCACCCAGACCCGGGCCCGGGACCGCTCTCTGAACGTGCACGTGGAGGACGGCAGCGGGTTGGCCGCCGTGTTCGGTTCCCTGTTCACCCCCGACGCGATCGCCTTGGACGTGCGGTTGAACGCCCT
>NZ_RCZG01000002.1 GCF_006439015.1 Mycolicibacterium hodleri
AATTCATGGAACTCTTCACCAATTGGTACAACCACGAACACCGCCACACCGGCATCGGACTCCATACCCCCGCCGACGTGCACTACGGGTTGGCCACCGACAAAGCCACCAACCGACGCACCGTGCTCACCGACGCCCGCGCCCGACACCCGCACCGCTTCTGCACCACCACGACGCCGAAGATCCTCGATCTACCCGACACCGTCTGGATCAACCGACCAGCCCAAGACGCCACCCAGGAGACCGACACGACAGCCGCCTAACACCCTCTGGACTCATCCACCTTGAAAAATTCCGCTGCTCGCTGCTCGATGCGAATACATGCAGGCCGCCGCTGGGATCACCGAGCAGAATGCCTGCCGCGGTAATCGGCAACAGCGTCATGGTGCTGTCAATGAGCTGTTGCGCCAGTTCGATGACGTCATAGTCTGCGACCAACGTGTCCGCCAAGCCAACGAACGCATTCGCTAGACGCTCATAGCGATCCATCGCAATCCCTTCCCTCTACTGAGATTTTCCCACGGGATGCCGTGGGATCGATCACCTTCATGACTCTCTCAATGGCTGTGCCACCTCGTCCGGATCTCCGTCCGGATTGGTATCGAAACGCAGTCGGCGGTACACGACGGCGTTCGCGACGTCGCTGAGCATCCGCCCTTGCGCATATGCGAACCCCTGCATGCGGACGTAGGCCTCGTGGGCAGTGACGCCGAGCTGAGCCACGATCATTCCGGTCGCCTGATGAACTTCCCTGGTGCTCAGCGGTTGGTCCCACCACGGCCCCAGCGATTCGGTGATCTGCCCGTCCCGCCCCACGGTCAGCAGGACGGCGGTCACCAGATCGGCCACCGCGAGAGCGTCGGCGAAGTCCTTGGCGCTCAAGGCCCCCGGGCTGTCGCGGTAGAGGTCCAGCACGCCCACCCGAATGGCACCGACCTCCAACGGCAGCGAATCCACCGCGTACACCCCGCACTTCACGGCGTCGGCTGCGAAGGTCGGCCAGCGCCCGTGCGGATCGGCGAGATCGGACTCGACCATAGGTGTGCCGGCGGCGATTGACTCCACCCCCGGACCTTCGCCGAGGGTGATCTGGGTCCACTCGACCTGTTCTGCGATGCCGTCGCTGGCGCAGAGCACCTCGAGGCCTGCGCCGTCTACGTGTACCGCAATGGCGGCCCGCTGCACGGGAAGCGCCTCCACGCATGCCTTGCACAGCAGTGCGGGCGCCTTCTGCTCGGACTCGAGCCGACTGACCGCGGCGAGGAACCGGGCTCGTGCACCCTGCGGAGTGGCATCGATGATGAACCCCACCTCCTCACCTCTTCGGGTGAGTTGTCTCGCTCATCGCGGACATGCGCACCATTGATGACACTACGGTGAACCGGGGCCCGGGGACACCACGTGATCACTAGAGTTAGGTGATGCGCTTCGGACTCTTCATCCCGCAGGGGTGGCGACTCGACCTGGTGGACATCCCCGCGGGAAGACAATGGGAGGTGATGCGCGACCTCGCCGCTTACGCAGATGGCGGGGCGTGGGATTCGCTCTGGGTCTACGACCACTTCCACACCGTGCCGGTGCCCACCGACGAGGCGACGCACGAGGCGTGGTCGTTGATGTCGGCCTTTGCGGCGACGACGACGCGCATCAAACTCGGCCAGATGTGCACGGCGATGAGCTACCGCAACCCGGTGTATCTCGCGAAGGTGGCAGCCACCGTGGACATCATCTCCGGCGGCCGGGTGCAGATGGGCATCGGCGGCGGCTGGTACGAACACGAATGGCGCGCCTATGGATACGGTTTTCCGTCGGCCGGGGTGCGACTGGCCCGCCTCGACGAGGGCGTGCAGATCATGCGCGATGCCTGGCGGGACGGCCGAGTGAGCTTCGACGGCAAGCACTACCAGGTGGACGGCGCAATCGTTGCACCGAAGCCCCTGCAAGAGAACGGTATTCCGTTCTGGATCGCCGGCGGTGGAGAGAAGGTGACCCTGAAGATTGCCGCCAAGTACGCGCAGTACACCAACTTCACTTCCGAACCCGACGGCTTCGTGCACAAGTCGCGGGTGCTCGAGGAACACTGCGCCGCGGTCGGCACCGACTACGGAGCCATCGTGCGGTCGGCGAACTTCAATGCGGTCGTCGGATCCTCGGAGGCCGAGGTATCGGAACGCATCGAGCGGATTCGGGTGCGACAGAACACCAAGGCGAACCCGGAGGCGGTGCGGGCCATGCTGGCGAACGCCACCTCGCCGGACTCGGCCAGTGGCACGCCCGAGCAGATCGTCGAAAGGTTGACTCGGATGCGCGATCTGGGCTGCGAGTACGCCATCATGTACTTCCCCGAGGCGGCCTACGACCGCTCGGGCATCGAGTTGTTCGAGCGGGAGGTCATCCCCGCGTTGAGCTAACGATGGCTCAGCACGTTGACCACGTTGCCCGAGGGGTCCTCGAAGAAGAATCGCCGCACGCCCCATTCCTCGTCGGTCAACGGGTGAACGATCCGCAGTCCCGCAGAAACCGCCGCCGTGTGTGCGTGGTCGACGTCATCGACCTCCACCGAGACGTCCGGGTTGATCGGTGCGGTCAAATCCCTTGTCATCAAGCTGATCTGGTGGCCGCGGTCGGCGTCCGCGAGTGTCAGGATCCAGCCGTGATTCATCACCTCGGCCAGGCCCAGTGTCTCGACGTAGGCGTGGCGCGCACCGTCCAGATCGGCGACGGTGAGGTTCGGCACCACCCGTCGCACCCTCATATGGCCGGCCCCAGTAGGTCGTCGGCGTCCTTGATGACGTACCCGTAGCCCTGCTCGGCGAGGAACCGCTGCCGGTGCGCGGCGTACTCGGCATCCAGGCTGTCGCGCGACACCACCGAGTAGAAGATCGCGCCGCCGCCGTCGGCCTTGGGGCGAAGGAGCCGCCCCAGTCGCTGCGCCTCTTCCTGTCGTGAGCCGAACGTGCCCGAAACCTGCACCGCCACACTGGCTTCCGGGAGGTCAATGGAGAAGTTGGCGACCTTGGACACCACCAACGTCTGGATCTCACCCGTCCGAAACGCCTGGAACAACGTCTCGCGCTCCGCGGTCTTCGTCGATCCTTGAATCACGGGTGCGTCGAGTTCGCGCCCCAGTTCGTCCAACTGGTCGAGGTAGGCGCCGATCACCAGGGTCGGCTCGCCGGGGTGGCGGGCCAGGATCGACTTCACGACCGCCACCTTGGTGTGCGCCGTCGAACACAGCTTGTAGCGTTCCTCGGGCTCCGCCGTCGCGTAGATCATGCGCTCGTTCTCGGTCATCGTGACGCGCACCTCGATGCACTCGGCCGGGGCGATCCAGCCCTGCGCCTCGATGTCCTTCCACGGCGCGTCGTAGCGCTTGGGTCCGATGAGGCTGAACACGTCACCTTCGCGGCCATCCTCACGGATCAGGGTCGCCGTCAGCCCGAGCCTCCGGCGGGATTGCAGATCGGCCGTCATCCGGAACACGGGGGCGGGCAGCAGATGTACCTCGTCGTAGATGATCAGGCCCCAGTCGCGGCTGTCGAACAACTCCAGATGCTTGTATTCGCCCTTGGTCCGACGCGTGATCACCTGATAGGTCGCAATGGTGACCGGGCGGACCTCCTTGCGCTCGCCGGAGTACTCGCCGATCTCCTCTTCGGTGAGTGACGTGCGGGCGATCAGCTCGCGCTTCCACTGCCTGCCCGCCACGGTGTTGGTGACCAGGATCAGCGTCGTCGCGCCGGCCCTGGCCATCGCGGCCGCTCCCACGATGGTCTTGCCTGCCCCGCAGGGCAGGACGACGACGCCCGAGCCGCCAGCCCAGAACGAGTCGGCCGCCATCTCCTGGTAGTCGCGGAGCTCCCAACCGTCCTGCGCCAGCTCGATGGGGTGCGCCTCGCCGTCGACGTAGCCGGCCAGATCCTCGGCGGGCCATCCGATCTTGAGCAGCATCTGCTTGATGTGCCCGCGCTCGCTGGCGTGCACGATGATCGTGTCGTCGTCGATGCGGGCGCCTAGCATCGGCGCGATCTTCTTGTTTCGCAGGATCTCCTCGAGCACCGCGCGGTCCAGGCTCACCAACACCAGGCCGTGCACCGGGCTCTTCACCAACTGCAGGCGGCCGTAGCGAGCCATCGTGTCGACGATGTCGACCAGCAGCGGCTGAGGAACCGAGTAGCGCGAGAACGATACGAGCGCATCCACCACCTGCTCGGCGTCATGGCCCGCCGCGCGGGCATTCCACAGCGCCAACGGCGTGATGCGATAGGTGTGAATGTGCTCTGGGGCACGCTCCAACTCGGCGAACGGCGCGATCGCCGCTCGGGCCGCGCCCGCCAGCTCGTGGTCGACCTCGAGCAGCACCGTCTTGTCGGACTGCACGATCAGGGGGCCGTCCGTCATGTCTGGGCTCTCACTCGGTTCGCATCTCGCTGCTCGGTCATTTCATCCATTATCCCTGGTCCGCCGACACGACCGACGTCACGCGGTGGATGGCGAAGTCCCGTACCCGTCCGGCGGCCGGATCGTAGGCGGTGAGCTGGCCGCCGCGGACGTTGATCGGTGCGACGACGCGTTGAGTCGCAACGCCGGCCGGGTCGACGTAGCCGATGACCACCGACTCCTGGCGGTGGGCTGCGCCGTGCAACTGCGCCATCGCCTCCGAGGGATCGAGCCGGGTTCCGTCGTTGGGGGTGGCCGCCACCTTGCGCATCACGGCGACGATCGCGCCGAGGGTGGCGGGCGTCGGTCCCTGTGGCGGCCGGTAACCCCGGCGACGACCAGGGGTGGGCACCCGTGCACCGCGGGTCCGGATGTCGACGATCGCCCCCGACGAGTCTTCGGCGGCAGGTGCGAACCCCGCGGCCCGCAACGCGGCGAGCACGTCGTTGATGGGCGACATCGACACGGCAACGGTCGGCGCCAGCGCCCGCACATCGAGCTTCTCGAGCGCCGGTGCCGCGATCGCCTGCGTCAGCAGCGCGGGATCCTCGCACCGGACGAACGATGCCGCCATGCCGACTCGCAGCTGGCCGTGGCGCCGCGCGACGTCGTCGATCAGATACGTCAAACCCTGCGGTACAGGCGTTTTCGAGTGCCGAGTGAATAGCGTGTGCAGTTCGCTCGGGCTGAGGCCCGTGTCGAGGGCTCGTCGGATCGACTGCTCACTGATCCGGTACACCATCGCTGCGCCAGCTGACTCAACCGTCGCAACGACCGAAAGCTGTTCGGCCAGTGTGCGATCCAGCGGACCCGGCACCACCACGGTCAGATCGGCCTGCAACAGGAAGTGGTCGATCGGCGCGGGCAGTACCCGGTTCATCGCCGCGACGACGGCCTCCTCCGGCTCGGCCGCGAGTAGCCGAAGGCCCGGGGTGGCGATAGCGCCTCGACCGATCACACCCACCGCATGTGCCTCGGCAAGTAGATCGGCGACCGGTTTGAGCTGCAGTCGCGCTGCCCAGCGCGGTCGTCGCCACGTCATCGCACCAGATGCCCCTGCGGCATCCATGCCGGTGCCGGGCGGCAGGTCGGCGAGGGTGGACAGCAGCAGTCGGCGGTCCAGTGGCGCCGCCGTCGAATACAGCGAGTCCGATAGTGCTGCATAGGGTTTGCCGTCGGGGCCGCGCTCCCCGATGAGGCCCGGCCTGGCGGGCAGGTCCAACCAGGCCGATGCGATCAGGTGCCAGCGCGCTGCGGTGGGTGATTCGATGAACCGATCAGCGGCCAGCGTCGGCGCCCAGTAGGAGCCGGCCCCATCGAGCGGATTGGGTTCGGGGATGCCCGCTGCGATCAACCCGGCCGCCGAAGCCACCTCCAGGATGAGTCCGAGCCGTTCATCGTCGATACCGATACTCTTGATCAGGCGTTTCATTTCGCGGATTCCGAGGCCGCCGCTGCGGAGTTCGGGAATCGGCGAGCCGGAGACGGTTTCGAGGACCAGGTCGACTTCGCGAAGTAAATCCATCGCCGAGCCGGCCGCGGCGGCGTCGATGTCGGAAACAGATGTCGTGGCCGCCGCAGGATCGGGTGGAGTGAGCCCGACGGGGCCGGGCGACTCACCCCGCAGCACCTGCCCGACGAGGCGCGGCAGAATCACCGTGTCCTCGTCGACGCGACGCAACAGGCTCGCCGCCAGCAGTCGTTGCACCGGCCTGTCGGGAGGCGTGCCCGTCGCTGCGTCGCGGGTACGTCCGATCGGTGACCCGTCGAGAAGCCGCTCCAGTAATTCGCGCTGAGGCGCGTCCACCCCGTCCAACAGATCGACGATGCGATCGGGATCCAAGCCGTCGGCCTCGAGCGTCACCTGACCGGGATGCCAGGGCAGGCCCGCCGCCGACTCCGGCGCCACCCGCACCGCCGCATTCCCCCAGACGAGGCCGCGGGCCCTCAGGTGGTCGAGGGCCCCGTCGACGTCGGCCCGGGTCGCCCGATCGCCGAGAAGTGCGAAGAGTTCGGCCGACGGCACGCCGCCGCCATCCGCGCCGAGCACCAGCAACGCATCCAGAACCACCAGGTCAAGAAAGTCGAGCCCGTCCATCGCGGCCTTGACCGATTGGCGAGATTGCGCCCTGGCGGCCAGCGCCGAAACCGAGCCCGGCGGTGGTTGCGCCAAATCGGGTCGTAGCTCCAGCAGGCGGACGAGCTGATCGTCGGTCAGCTCGGCCAGCCAGGCGCCCAACGGCACTACGGGAGCTGATTCGGACATTGGGTACCAGCCTAAGCCAGGTCCCTGAATCCGACCCGTGCCCGCCGTCACACCCCCCGGTCGCTTCGCTCCTGCCCGCCGCTCTCGCCAGCGCACGCCACGCCTGCCACAATGTCAGGCGTGGCTGACAAGAAACCGCAGAAGAACCACTACGTCGACAACGGCTGGCCCGCTAGCGACGATGACGATCACGCGGTCAGCGAGCTTGCCGCTGACCGCACCGGCGCGTTGTCCCCGTTCGGCGACCTGACATTTCCGCTACCTGCCGAGGACCTGCCCTACACGCACCCGGTCACCGTCATCAACAAGTAGTCGTGACGGCTCGCCCGGATCGACTGTCGCACCTGGACGAATCGGGCGCGGCGCACATGGTCGACGTGACCGCCAAGGACGCCACCAGGCGGACCGCCGTCGCAACGGGACTTCTACGGACCCGCGCCGACGTCGTGGAACTGATCGCGACGGGCGGCCTGCCCAAGGGCGATGCGCTTGCCACTGCCCGAGTGGCAGGAATTCTCGCCGCCAAGCGCACCAGTGATCTCATCCCGCTGTGTCACCAGCTGGCCTTGACGGGCGTCGAGGTCGAATTCTCCATTGGCGCAACGGATGTCACGATTATTGCGACCGTCCGGACGACCGACCGAACAGGTGTCGAGATGGAGGCGCTGACCGCCGTCAGCGTCGCCGCCCTGACGCTCTACGACATGCTGAAGGCCGTCGACCCGGCTGCGACCATCGATGGCATCGCGGTGCTTCGCAAGGACGGCGGCAAGACCGGGACGTGGCAACCATCGTGATGCGATCGGCCAGGGTGATCATCGCATCCACCCGCGCGGCCAACGGCGTCTACGAGGACCGCACCGGCCCGGTCATCTCGAGCTGGCTGCTCGACCGCGGTTACGAGGTGACTGCGCCCGACGTGGTGGCCGACGGCGTCGCCGTAGGCCGTGCCCTCCAGAAGGCACTCGATGAGGAAGTCGACCTGATCCTGACCTCAGGAGGCACCGGGATCTCGCCGACGGACGGGACCGCCGACGCGACCGCCAGCATCGTGGACTATCAGATCCCCGGCCTGGCCGACGCCATCCGCCGGTCGGGATTGCCGCACGTGCCCGCGTCGGTGCTGTCGCGCGGAGTGTGCGGTGTCCGCGACGGCACGCTGATCATCAACCTGCCGGGATCACCCGGCGGCGTCAAGGACGGCCTCGGCGTGCTGGCCGACGTGCTGGAGCATGCCCTCGATCAACTCAGTGGAGGAGACCACAGCCCGTGAGCGCGATCGTTCTGCGTGCCGAATTGAGCGAGCAGGTGCTGGAGCTCGCCGAGCACGAGGCGCTGGTCCAACACCGCGCGGCAGGTGCCGTCGTCGGCTTCG
Organism: Mycolicibacterium hodleri; assembly: GCF_006439015.1. Taxonomy (GTDB): domain Bacteria; phylum Actinomycetota; class Actinomycetes; order Mycobacteriales; family Mycobacteriaceae; genus Mycobacterium; species Mycobacterium hodleri_A. Next base: position 8,082 of record NZ_RCZG01000002.1, read on the forward strand.
TCGGCGCGGTCCGCGACCACGACGGTGGCCGCTCGGTCACGCGCCTCGAATACTCGGCGCACCCCACGGCGCAGCAGATACTCGCCGACGTGGCGGCGGAGATTGCCCGGGACTGCCAAGGGGTGCGCGCGCTCGCCGTGAGTCACCGCATCGGCACCTTGAACATCGGCGATGCCGCCCTGGTTGCGGCCGTCGCCGCCGATCATCGCAGGGCAGCCTTCGACACGTGTGCACTACTCGTGGACACGGTCAAGGCGCGCCTGCCCGTATGGAAGCACCAGATCTTCGTCGATGGATCCGACGAGTGGGTGGGCTCGGCCTAGCTAGTTCGCGGGAACCGGCGGCAGCAGCAGTGCCGGATCGGCGGGAGCCGGCGGCGGCGGTGCTTGGTCGCCCGGGGTGATCGGCACGTTCGGACCTGGAGCCTGCGCCGGGATCGGCGTGTTCATCCCGCGCTGGGCCAAACCCATCACGAGTGCTTCCTTGCCACTGATGTCATGGCTCTGGACCGCCTGCCACAGGTCCTTGAGGTAGCTAGTGTTCGGACCCTCGGCAGGACCGGCGGCGTTTGGATCCATGGTCGAACCCGGGGGCAGAGCGTCCGGGCTGGCGAGGTGCTGGATGCCGTTCGGCGGAGCCGCGATTCCATCGGTCACCACCTGGTTGGCTGCGTCGAACATGGGGCCGGGGATGTTGACGTCGTTGAGCGGCGCCAGTGGGTCCGGTGCAGGCGCCGCCATGGGCGCGGGTGCTGCGGCATCGGGGGCCGGCAGGGGTGGCTCCGGAACCGGGAGCACCGGATCGAGCGCAAGGTCGCCAGCGTGCAGCGCCCAGGTTTGAGGCTGATCAGCAGGCGCCGCGCCACCGGGCGCGACATCCCAATTCGAGACGGAGACGGCCGACGTCGGAGCATCGGGTGTGCGCTGCAGCATCAGCGGCCCGAGGCCCGGGGGCAGTTCCGATCCCGGGGGAGGAGGCAGGGGGGCGTCGAGAGGCATGGCGTCGCCTGCGGGCGGCGGGGGCAGTTCTTCGGCCGGCGGAGGAGGCAGCGGGGCGTCAAGAGGCGCGGGGGCGTCGAGAGGCACGGCATCCGCTGCGGGCGGCGGTGGCAGTTCTTCGGCCGGCGGTGGCGGCATCGGCGCGTCCATTGCGATCGTGACGGCGTCGCCAGGCGGCGGAAGAATGGGGTCCGCGGGCGGAGGAGGCAGCAGCGGCGCGTCCAGCGGCACGGCGTCGACCGGCGGCGGCGGAACGTCTCCGCCTAGGTCGGGGTTGTCGAGAGGAGCGGCGTCCGCGAGGACGTTGCGGGGGGTCGCGCTGGAGAGCCCGCGGCCGCATACGGGCCACGCTCCGCGGCCCTGGCTGGCCAGCACGCGCTCGGCGACGGCGATCTGCTCGTCCTTGGAGGCCAGGTTCGCGGCGGGGGCGTACTCGCCACCGCCGTGCCCGGACCAGGTCCCGGCGGAGAACTGCAGGCCGCCCTGGTATCCGTTGCCGGTGTTGATGGCCCAGTTGCCGCCGGATTCACAGCCGGCCACCCGGTCCCATTCGCCGTCGGTCGCTGCGCCTGCGTGACCGGCGAGGGCGAGGCCGCCACTGCCGAGAACGGCGCCGGTGAAGGCGATCTTGGCGACGTTCTTCGTCGAGCTCGTGGTCTTGCGATGCCGTCCACTCATGGGTACAAAAGATCCTCTCGTCCACGCCTACGAGGTCAGCTGTCGGGTTCGGGCCTGAGAGGTCGCCCGGCGTCTGCCTTTCGGCTTCGGCTTCACCCCAAGGAACCGCATGCGATCAATACGTGATCGCAGGTGATTCCGAGTCCTTGTACATCGGTGGACCGGTTGGGTCCCCCGCCCCCATCCCTGAGGTAGGTCTTGACCATGTCCAACGGATGGAGCTCGGCGTAACTGGGCATGGCGGGCCACTGATTAGGGTCGAGTGGCTTGGAATAGGACCGTAACGGGTACATCGCCGGACGTCACCTTCAGCAGGTGCGGGCGTTTCTCCGCCCAGCAAATCTTGAGAGAACATTAAAAGGGCAGCAAGGCGTGATGTTTACCCAGGCAATCTCAAGGCCGAGCGGCGCGTGTGACACTTTGTGACCGTTTCGTGATGTGACGCATATCACGCTCATCCGCCCGCGAACGGCGGTAACACATCAACGGTTTGGTTTGTCTCCAACGCCTTTCGAACGTCGCGCACCGCGATCCCGTCGCACAGGTACGAGCACCGATCGAGGACGGAGGACAGCTTCTCGCCCCGCGTTCTCAGGGTGTGGAGAAGATCGGCGACCGTCGCTCCCGGCGCCACGGATACGGTCTCGCCGTCGACCCCCGCGGCCGCCCGTGCCGCGGCGAAGTACCGCACGGTGACGTCGATCATCTCAGCCGCCGATGGCGCTCATCGGACGCACCGGTTGCTCGAATCCAGGGTCGTTGATCCCGTGCCCGGCCGGTTTGGCCCACATCGCCGCACGCCAGGCCGCCTCGATGGCATCGTCGTCGGCGCCTCGGCGCAAGAGGCGCCGCAGATCTGTCTCCTCGCTCGAGAAGAGGCAGCTGCGAACCTGTCCGTCGGCCGTGAGCCGCGTCCGGTCGCACGCGCCGCAGAATGCGTGCGAAACCGACGCGATTACGCCGACCGTTGCCGGCCCGCCGTCGACCCGCCACAGCTGCGCGGGCGCCGACCCCCGAGGTGCCGTGTCCGGCACCAGATCGAAACTTCGGCGTAGCGCGCTCAGGATCCGATCGGCATCGATCGACTGATCGCGTCGCCATTGATGTCCCGCGTCCAATGGCATCTGCTCGATGATGCGGAGCTGATAGCCGTGGTCGAGACAGAACCGCAGGAGCGCCACGGCGTCGTCCAAGCCCGTTTCCGGATCGAGCACGGCGTTGACCTTCACCGGTGTCAGTCCAGCGGCCGCCGCGGCAGCCAGTCCGTCGAGGACGTCGGCGAGTCGGTCGCGACGGGTGATGCGGGCGAAGTGGTCGGCGTCCACCGTGTCCAGTGAGACGTTCACCCTGTCGAGGCCGGCGGCCTTGAGCGCGACGGCGCGACGGGCGAGTCCGATGCCATTCGTCGTGACCGCCGTCTGCGGACGCGGATGCAAGGCGGTGGCCGCCGCGATGGCACCCTCGAGATTCCGCGACAGCAGCGGTTCGCCACCGGTGAAGCGGACGTCCGTGATTCCGAGGCGGGTCACGGCGACGGTGAGGAGACGTTCGAGCTCGTCGAGACGCAACAGGTCGTCGCCAGGTAACCAGTCGAGACCCTCGGCGGGCATGCAGTACGTGCAGCGCAGATTGCATCGATCAGTCAGCGACACCCGCAGGTCGGTCGCGACCCTACCGAAGGTATCCACCAGCGGTCCGCTCGATGGGCCGGGCGCCACCGACCGCGCCACCGACCGCACGCTGGGAACGCCGAGGGCCGTCACGGTCATGCGAAGCCACCCTGTGTCGTCGGCACGATCTCCTTGCCCAGCGGGAACAGCGACACCGGGATCAGCTTGAGGTTGGCGATCGCCAGAGGGATGCCGATGATGGTGATCGCCATGGCGACCGCGGTCACGACGTGACCGATGGCCAACCAGATCCCGCACAGGACCACCCAGATCACGTTGCCGATCAACGCCCCGGGGCGTGGGCCCGGCTTCTCGACGACCGTTTGGCCGAACGGCCACAGCGCGTACATCCCGATCCGGAACGCGGCGAAACCGAAGGGGATCGTCACGATCAGGATGAAGCACAGAATGCCGGCCAGGAAGTACCCGAGTGCCAGCCACAGGCCGCCGAAGATCAACCAGACCACGTTCAGGATTACGCGCATGTCTCCTCCATCGGTGGTCCCAGACTACCGACGCCTGCCCGGGCGGGGGTTGATCAGGTTGGCCGCGGGCAGTACTCCATCAGAGCCGACTTGTAGGATCATCGCATTCGCGTCCTGCATCGGCGGGACGCGTTCATTGCGAGACGAGCGGGTGAGACCAGTGCCGACCGGCAAGGTGAAGTGGTACAGCGCCGAGAAGGGCTTCGGCTTCGTGTCCCAGGAGGAAGGCGAGGACGTCTACGTGGGCTCCTCAGCGCTTCCGGCGGGAGTGCAGGAGCTGAAGGCCGGTCAGAAGGTCGAGTTCGGCATCGCTGCGGGGCGTCGCGGACCGCAGGCGCTGAGCCTCAAGGTGATCGAACCGCCCCCGAGCGTCGTTCGCACTCGCCGCGAAGCGGCCGCGCCCGAGCACAAGCACACGCCCGACGAGCTGCACGGCATGGTCGAGGACATGATCACGCTGCTCGAGGGTTCGGTGCAGCCGGAATTGCGCAAGGGCCGCTACCCGGACCGCAAGACCGCCCGCCGCATCTCCGAGGTGGTCAAGGCGGTCGCGCAGGAGCTCGACGCCTAAGTTTCGGTGCGGGGCCAGTGTGAACGGGGTGCTCATCGGTTCCGTTCCGCCTGGGTGAACAATCGTCACGTGGCTTACGTTGAGGCGGGCGAGTTCAATCGCGACACCAAGTACATCGAGACCCGGATCACGGTTGACGGTCGCGACGGGTACCCGGTGGAACCCGGCCGATACCGGTTGGTCGTCGCCCGCGCCTGTCCGTGGGCCAACCGCGCCATCATCGTTCGTCGACTTCTTGGCTTGGAAGACGTTCTGTCCATCGGCTTTTGCGGCCCGACGCATGACGAGCGCAGTTGGACGTTCGACCTCGACCCCGGCGGCGTCGACCCCGTCCTGAAGATCCCGCGGCTGCAGGACGCCTACTTCCGGCGTTTCCCGGACTACCCGAAGGGCATCACGGTGCCCGCGATCGTCGACGTGCCGACGGGCGCGGTCGTCACCAATGACTTTCCGCAGATGACGCTCGATCTGTCCACCGAGTGGTCCGCTCATCACCGACCCGGTGCGCCGCAGCTCTATCCGGAGCCGCTTCGCGACGAGATCGACGAGGTGGCCAAGCGCATATACACCGAGGTGAACAACGGGGTCTACCGATGTGGCTTCGCAGGCTCGCAGACGGGCTACGAGGCGGCCTACGACCGGTTGTTCGCCGCGCTGGACTGGCTGTCGGAAAGGCTTGCCGACCAGAGGTTCCTGGTGGGTGAGACGATCACGGAGGCGGACGTCCGTCTGTTCACCACCCTGGCGCGCTTCGATCCGGTGTATCACGGCCACTTCAAGTGCAACCGTCAGAAGCTCGACGAGATGCCGGTCCTGTGGGCGTACGCGCGCGACCTGTTTCAGACCCCGGGCTTCGGGGACACCATCGACTTCGTTCAGATCAAGGAGCACTACTACGTCGTGCACGCCGACATCAACCCGACCCAGGTGGTGCCGAAGGGGCCGGATCTCGCCAACTGGTTGACACCTCATGGCCGGGAAGCGTTGGGCGGCAACCCGTTCGGTGAGGGCACTCCGCCCGGGCCGACGCGCGATGGCGAACAGGTGCCCGCCGGACACTCGGCCGCCTAGGGCCAGACGGTCGCCACGGACCACTCCGCGTGCGGCCAGGGGAACTCGTTGTTCTGTTCGTCGCGGACCAGCGTGGGCAGTTGGACCGCGATGCCGGTCAACCGGCCCCTACGAGGGTCGACCGTCGGGATGGTGACGGCGAGCTTGGTGTCGGGCCGAAATTCGTCGACGGCCGATCCGCCGCTTTCGTAGGCGCGGATGAGAATCCATGGCGCCCTGGCGACGGCGGCCGGCACGGACAGCTGCACCGGATTCCGAGGGTTGACGGCCAGCACGCCGACCGTCCGGGGAATGTCGCACCTGGTGATCTCGAAGACGTCGCAATACCGATAGGGCCCGACCCTCACCAGCTGCCCGTGTGAGAAGGCGCTGATCTCGGGATGTTCGGGTACGGGAGTGCGGGTGAGCCGCCAGATGAGCGCGCCGGTACCGCTGGACGCGATGACCGCGACCGCCAGCAGGACGACGATGACGCGCTTCACTCGCGCACCGCCGATGCCGTGCCGCGATTCTCCTGTTCGGCGAACACCGGCCGGTTGCCGCCCAACCCTGGAATCAGTGAATCGCCGCCGTTGCTCACCAGGGTTTGTGCCAATCCGAGGATCAGTACGGCGGTTATCGCGGTGAAGCCCACCCACAGGTCGGTGTAGATCAGCACTCCCGTTGCGCCGCCCGCTACCCAGGCGAGTTGCAACAGCGACTCGGAACGTCCGAAGGCCGACGCGCGGGACTCCTCGGGCAGGTCGTCCTGCAGTGAGGCGTCGAGCGACGCCTTGGCGACGGCACTGGCCCCCGAGGTGACCAGCGTGGCCAACGCGGCCACGTACAGATTTCCGGAGACGGCCGTCGCCAACGACATCACCGTGACGGCGGTGGCCGCGCGCACCACCAGGCGTGACGGGTTCCCGAGCTGGAGTCGTGCCGCCGTGAAGTTACCCGCGAAGTTGCCGATCCCCGCGGCCGCGCCAATCAGACCGAGGATGCGCAGCTGTTCCCAACCGCTGGCGTCGTGTGACTTGGCGACGAAGGCCGGATAGAGGAATAGGAAGCCCACCATCACCTTGATGGTGCAGTTACCCCACAAAGCGGTAATGATGTTGCGGCCCAACGGCTGTCGCGTCTTCCCAGACATCCCAGACTCAGGTAGGCGGCGGAACGTCTCGGTGGGTCCGTGATAGCTCAGCGTGGTCGGGACCTCGCCCTCGGTGACCTCCACCCACTTCGGGATGCGCATCGATAGGAAGGCGCCCACGACCGTCACGGCCACGCACACGTACAACGCGCCAGGCAGGTGGAAGAGCGCGAACAGGTACTCGACGCCGGCGGCGATCGCGCCACCGAGAATGGTGCCGCCAAGCAGACCGAACATGGTCAGCCGCGAGTTCACGCGGACCAGGTCGATGGAGGGCGGCAGCACGCGGGGCGTCACGGCGCTGCGCAGCACGCTGAACGACTTCGAGAGGACCATCATGCCCAGCGCGCAGGGGTACAGCACCCAGGGCGGGAAGCCGCCGGTGGCGGGGTCGTAGTTCGCGATGAGGACGACGGCCAGCCCGGTACGTGCGGCGAACGACGCGGCGAGTGCAACGCGGCGGCCGTGTTGCAGTCGGTCGATCGCGGGGCCGATCAACGGGGCGATGACGGCGAACGGCGCGATGGTGATGAGCAGGTACAGCGCCACCTTGCTCTTGCTCTCGCCGGAGGCGGCCGCGAAGAACAACGTATTGGCAAGTGCGACCGCCATGGCGGAGTCGGCCGCGAAGTTGGCCATCACCGGGTAGGTCAGCGCCGTCAGGCCCGACTTGTCGGCGCCGTCGGCGGTAGCGGCTCTCTGGAAGAGTCCGTACATCTTCGTGCCCATTTCGCGGCCACGGCCTGCGGCGCCCCTCGGCCTGCCCGCGGTCTGCCCGATGCCACCGGGAGGATGGTCGTGAGCGTCGGTGCGATGGCCTGGGCCATGGGTCTTGTCGATCGGCGGCAGCCATCGGTTGGCGCTCGACGGGCTGCTCGGGTAGTTCGCCATGCCGGGATGTTCGCCGCGGTGACCTCCCGGTGGACGCGGCGGGTGGTATCGAGGGTTTCGCGAGTCATCGGGCCCCGCGGAGGGGTCGGGTCGCGAACCAGTCACGTCGTCGATTGTTCCCCATGCGGCGCAGCGTCGCCCGCAGGGCGGCCGGTGTGGCTTTGCTCCCAGGGCGTCAGGCAGTATTGATGGCGATGGACAGCATGATCGAACCGGCCGGGCAGGCCGCCGACGACCTCGTGACCGAACAGCCGCAGCCGAGCGCAGAAGTGGCAGCGGTGCTGACGGGCGCCGTGGACGTGGCGCGCACGGCAATCTTGGAGTTCGAGGGCGGTGCCGATGTCGACGGTCTCGTCGGCGAATACCTCGGTGTCAGTGTCAACGACCAGAGTGCCGCGACGCACCGATTCCTGGCGTCCATGCCCGGGTATCAGGGTTGGCAGTGGGCTGTGGTCGTGGCAGCGCACCCAGGTGCAGATCACGCCACGATCAGCGAAGTGGTGCTGGTGCCAGGCCCGACGGCGCTGATTGCGCCGCAATGGGTGCCGTGGCACGACCGGGTCCAGCCGGGCGATCTGAGCCCGGGCGACCTCCTCGCGACCCCCGTCGACGATCCGCGGCTGGTGCCGGGCTACATGTCCTCCGGTGACGAGGAACTCGACGAGCTGGCCTCCGAGGTGGGATTCGGCAAGAGCCAGGTGCTCAGCCAATGGGGTCGGACCGAGGCGGCGGAACGCTGGTACGACAGCGAGTACGGGCCGGGTTCGCCGATGGCGCGCGCCACCCGCAAGGTGTGTCGCGACTGCGCCTATTACTTGTCGCTCTCCGGTTCGCTCGGCACGCTGTTCGGAGTGTGCGCCAACGAGATGTCGGCCGACGGACACGTCGTCGCGGGCGAGTACGGCTGCGGAGCGCACTCGGACACCCCGCAGCCTGCCACCATCGGGTCGCCGATGTTCGATCCGTTTGACGACGGCGTTCTCGACCTAGCCCAGCCCGCCGCCCAGGCCCAGCCGGCCGCCCAGGCCGAGCCCGCCTCCCAGGCCTAGCCTTCGGCGGCCGCCTTGATGCGGCCCAAAGAGGCGGTCATTCCGTCGATCAGCTCCCGCTCGAAACTGGGCACTCCGCCCATCACGGCGTTGACCAGGAGATTGGACACCGGCTTCACGCCGTTCTCGGCATGGCGGCTCTCGACCAGTCGGGTGCCGGTCGCGGTCGGCTCCAGCTCATAGGTCCAGACGGTGTTGTTTTCGTTGACCCGGAAGGCCAGTTTGCGTTCCGGAATCACCTCGGTGACCCGGCTGGTCGTCGGCCAGAACAGAAAGTTGCGCCGATTGACGTTGACGGTCCTGGTTCCTGGACGAAGTGGCCCGAAGGCCTTCATGAGCCGACACTGCGGACTCCACCGCGGCATCTGCCGGAAATCGGACACCAGCGCCCACACCTTCTCCGGTGAGGCATCGATGTCGATCTCGGCCTGTAACAGGGCTTCGGCCATTACTCCTCCATCGGGTTCAGTGAATACCGCGCTGCGCGCCACGGGAGCCGCGACGGACGGCGCTACGTTGCCACAGGAAGATCGAGGTGCCCAACACGCCCACGCCGAGACCTGCCACCGTGACGGGGCGCCAGTCGTGCAATCCGGGGACCGTGAAGGCCAGCGTCACCGCGACCAGCCAGCCCGCTGCAATCACGCAGATGACGGGCCATGGCTCCAGCAGGATGTCGGGTAGCGCCGGGGGAGTCGGCGGATCGTCTCGGAGTGGCGGGATCGGCTCGGGGGAGGTGGCATCCATCCCGGATCAACCTAGTGGATTCCCGTGCTCGTGTCGGTACTGTTTGCGTCGTGACCGACCCCGACGCCCGGCTGGCCAGCGACCTGTCGCTGGCCGTGGTGCGACTCGCGCGACAACTGCGCTTCCGTCGTCCGGACTCACCGGTGTCGTTGTCTCAGCTGTCGGCGCTGGCGACGCTCGCCAAGGAGGGTCCGATCACCCCGGGCGCGTTGGCCATCCGCGAGCGGGTCCGGCCGCCGTCGATGACCCGGGTCATCGCCTCACTGGCCGAGCTGGGGTTCGTCGATCGCCGCTCGCATCCGGACGACGGGCGTCAGGTGCTGGTGTCTGTGTCCCGCGCCGGCCACGACTTGATCGACATCGAGCGCCGCGCCAGCCAGGAGTGGCTTCAGCAGCGTTTGGACGAACTTCAACCGGACCAACGCAAGACGCTGGTGGCGGCGGCCGATCTGATGTCCGCGATCGTGGACGAAGGCGGCGCTTGACCCAGGTAATAGACGTCTACGACCCCTCCGATCCCCGGCTGGACGACTTCCGTGATCTGAACAGCATCGACCGCAGACCGGACCTGCCCAGCGGCAAGGGGCTCGTGATCGCCGAGGGGGTGCTGGTGGTGCAGCGCATGCTGGCGTCGCGGTTCGAACCGAGGGGGTTCCTGGGCACCGACCGCAGGCTAGGGGAGCTGAGCGACGACCTCGAGAGGACCGAGGCTCCGTTCTACCGGGCGAGTGCCGAGGTGATGGCCGACGTCATCGGATTCCACCTCAACCGCGGTGTGCTGGCGGCGGCGCCGCGTCCACCCGAGCTGTCGATCTCACAGGTGATCGAGGGAGCCCGCACCATCGCGGTGCTCGAGGGCGTCAACGATCACGAGAACCTCGGCTCCGTGTTCCGCAATGCGGCGGGCCTCGGCGTGGACACGGTCGTCTTCGGTCTCGGATGCGCCGACCCGCTCTATCGACGGGCCGTGCGGGTGTCCATGGGGCATGCCCTCCTGGTGCCCTATGCCTGGGCGAATAGTTGGCCCGGTGATATCGAGCTGTTGCGGGACAACGGGTTTCGTGTCCTCGCGATGACACCCAATCCCGAAGCGCAGACGCTGGCGACCGCCATGGAGGGGCTGGCGCGCGACCGGGTGGCGATCCTCGTCGGCGCCGAAGGGCCGGGTCTACACGCGCGGACCATGCGGGCTAGTGACGTGCGGGTGCGGATCCCCATGGCCAGGGGCACGGACTCGTTGAACGTGGCCACTGCAGCGGCACTGGCCTTCTACGAGCGCGCGCGACGATAAACTCGCCACGTGAATGAGGACGCGACGCCGTGGGGAACCGGGCTGACGGTGGCCGCGTTCGTCGCCGCCGTGACTGCTGGCGCGATCGTCGTCCTGAGCTTGGGTCTGACCCGGGTGCATCCACTGTTGGCGGTCGGCCTGAACCTGGTGGCCGTCGGCGGATTGGCGCCGACGGTCTGGGGTTGGCGGACCCGGCCGGTGTGGCGGTGGTTCGTGCTCGGCAGCGGGGTCGGGGTGGCCGCAGGATGGCTGGTGCTACTCGCGATGGCGATCGGATCGTTCGTCGCTTGAGCCGTCAGCGAGCTCAGGGCTGGGTGCCGGAGCGCACTCCCAGGAGGACGTCTTCCCAGCCGGGAACCTCTGGCCTGCGCTTGCGCGTGCGGGGCTTCGGCGCGGGCGCCTGGGTCTTCGTAGCCTCGGGTGCGGGGGCGGCAGGTTCGGGAGTGGGCCTGACCTCTGGCAACGCGAGATCGAGGGTCGGTACCGGCGCCACCGAGCGCAGCGGCGGGCGGTCGAAGTTGGGGTCGATCAGCTCGGCTGCAGCGTCGTCGAACGCCGTCGCGGTGCCGCCGTGCGCGCCGGGGACGAACCGGAAGTGCGCGACGTTGTCCGAACGGCCCGCCTTCCAGGAGAGCTGGACAGTCCAGCGACCGTCCTCGTTGCGCCAGGCGTCCCACATCGTCGCGTCGGGATCGAGTCCCCGCGCCACCAGCGCCGTCGTCACGGTCTCCAGCAACGTCAGTACTGCGGGTCCGTCGGCGAGTACCGGGTGTGCCGCGGTCGCCAGCTCGGCTGCGCGCGAACGCTCCAGGAGTACCGGGTGTGCGAAACGCTCCACTCGGGCGGCGTCTTCACCCGCTGCGCCTGCCACCTGCTCGACAGACGCGCCCGCACGGATCCTGGACTGAATCTCCTTGGGGCTCAACACGTTGGGAACCTCGGCATCGACTGGAGTTGACATGGCGACAGCACGCTCACCGCTCAACGCGGCACGAAGGCGGTCGTCGGGACGCAGGACGTACTTCTCGCCGGACTCGGCCGTCTCGCAGATGATGCGGGTGCCGTCTCCGCCCTCGTCGAAATCGAGTCCGACGACCTTCAGTTCCCGCATGTGCGACCTCCTAGGGCGGCTCAAGGGGTCACCCTACGTCGTTACCGGCTCGTAACCTCCTCTGACACGCGGGCGGCGTCAGAGGCGTTCTACGACCCAGTCCACGCACGCGGTGAGGGCGCTGACGTCGTCTGGATCCACGGCGGGGAACATGGCGACGCGCAGCTGGTTGCGGCCCAGCTTGCGGTAGGGCTCGGTGTCGACGACGCCGTTGGCCCGCAACGTCTTGGCGACGGCCGCGGCGTCGACCTCGTCGGTGAAGTCGATGGTGCCGACCACCTGGGAGCGCAGCGCCGCGTCTGTGACGAATGGCGTGGTGTAGCTCGTCTCCTCGGCCCAGGAGTACAGCCGCTGCGACGAGTCGGCGGTGCGCTTGACCGCCCAGTCCAATCCGCCATTGCCGTTCAGCCAGTCGAGCTGGTCGGCCATGAGGACCAGTGTGCCGATGGCGGGGGTGTTGTACGTCTGGTTCTTCAGGCTGTTGTCGATCGCGATCGGCAGTGACAGGAAGTCGGGTACCCAGCGGCCCGATGCTGCGATCTGCTCGACCCGCGCGAGCGCCGCTGGGCTCATGACGGCCACCCACAACCCGCCGTCGGAGGCGAAGTTCTTTTGGGGGGCGAAGTAGTAGGCGTCGGTATCGGCGATGTCGACGGGCAGGCCACCCGCTGCCGACGTCGCGTCGATGACCACCAGGGCGTCCCCCGCGGGGCGCTGAATCGGCACGGCGACGCCCGTCGAGGTCTCGTTGTGGGCCCAAGCGACGACGTCGACCGACGGGTCGGACTGCGGCACGGGGGCGCTGCCCGGGTCGGCCTTGACGACGATCGGGTCGCCCACGAACGGATTGGCCGCAACGGCGGAGGCGAACTTCGCACTGAACTCGCCGAAGGTCAGATGCAACGACCGCTTGTCGATCAAACCGAAGGCAGCGGCATCCCAGAATGCGGTGGAACCTCCATTGCCCAGGATGACCTCGTAGCCGTCGGGCACCGAGAACAACTGCCGGACGCCGTCGCGCACGCGGCCGACCAGGTTCTTGACGGGTGCCTGCCGGTGCGACGTGCCGAACAGGTGAGCGGAGTCGACCAGCGCCTGCAACTGCTCGGGGCGCACCTTCGATGGGCCGGAGCCGAAGCGACCGTCCTTGGGCTTGAGGTCGGCGGGAATCGTCAGATCGGCCATGGCTCCCAGCGTAATCCCCGTCGCTTCGCTCGCCCCGGAGCCCCAATCCCCGTCGCTTCGCTCGCCCCGGAGCCCCAATCCCCGTCGCTTCGCTCGCCCCGGAGCCCCAATCCCCGTCGCTTCGCTCGCCCCGGAGCCCCAATCCCCGCGCTATTTCGTCAGAATGCGTACACCGTCGCGGGTGACGGCGACGGTGTGCTCGCTGTGTGCGGCGCGGGCGCCCGTCGCGGTTCGCAGCGTCCAGCCGTCGGAATCTCGAACGTACCCATCGGTGCCGTCGGCGATCAGCATCGGCTCGATGGCGATGACCAGTCCCGGCCGCAGCGCCATTCCTCCGCCGGGGCGCCCGGCGTTGGGCACGTGCGGAGCCTCGTGCATCGTGCGACCGATGCCATGGCCACCATGGTTGGCGAGCATCCCGTAGCCCGCATCGCGGGCGGCGGTCTCGATCGCATGACCGACGTCGCCGAGCGTGTTGCCCGGCTTGACCGCGGCGATTCCGGCGTCCAGCGCGGCGTCCGTCGCCGCGATCAGGGCGATGTCCTCGGCCCGTGGCGTCCCGACGACGACAGTTCGTGCTGCGTCACCGCACCACCCGCGCAGTGTGGCCCCGAAGTCGACCGAGACCAGGTCGCCATCGGCGAGTATTCGGTCGGTGGGGATGCCGTGAACGACGGCATCGTTCACGCTGACGCACAGCACGCCGGGGAATGGCACCGGGGCCCAGCGTGGGTGGTAATCGAGGAACGGAGAGGTCGCGTCGTGTGCGGCCAGCACGTCGCTGGCGACTCTGTCGAGGTCGGTGGTGGAGCGGCCTGGCGCGGCGTAGTCGATGACCGCGCGAAGCGCCTCGGCGACGACGGCTCCCGCGGCTCCCATGGCGACGATCTGGGCCTCGGTCTTGAGCTGGATCATTCGCTCGTGAGATCTGTGTCACATGTGACGTGCGCAACCCGATCAGCGCACAGGTACGAAAATGCCCTGTTCAATTCGTGGGACCTCCGGTACCGTCCTGGACAACAGACTGACTAATGTAAACCTCACGCGAGGCATGGAAGGCTCAGTATGGCTGTCAAGACTGCACCCAAATCGGATCGGACACGCATCATCCGCCGCTGGCGCAAGAACATGGACGTCACCGACGATGCCGCGTACGTCGACACCCTCACCACCCTCTCCGAGGGGTCGGTGCGACGCAATTTCAATCCTTACACCGACATCGACTGGGATTCGCCTGAGTTTGCGGTGCTCGACGGCGACGAACGCTGGATCCTGCCGACCACCGATCCGATCGGCAAGCATTCCTGGTATCAAGCGCAGTCGAAGGAGCGCCAGATCGAGATCGGCATGTGGCGCCAAGCCAACGTCGCCAAGGTCGGGCTGCACTTCGAGTCGATTCTGATCCGCGGCCTGATGGAGTACGCGTTCTGGACGCCCAACAACTCACCGGAGTACCGGTACTGCCTCCACGAGGCGGTCGAGGAGTGCAACCACACCCTGATGTTCCAAGAGATGGTGAACCGCATCGGAGCCGATGTCCCCGGCATGCCGAGGCTGCTCAAGTGGATTCAACCGGTCATCCCGTTGGTCGCCGGGCCGCTGCCGATCCCGTTCTGGTTCGGCATCCTTGCCGGCGAGGAACCGATCGACCACACGCAAAAGAACGTGCTGCGCGAGGGCAAGGCCCTGCATCCGATCATGGAACGCGTGATGGCCATTCACGTCGCCGAGGAGGCGCGCCACATCTCGTTCGCGCACGAGTACCTGCGCAAGCGAGTGCCTCACCTGTCACGCGTCAAGCGTTTCTGGCTGTCGCTGTACGTCCCACTGACGATGCGACTCCTGTGCTCGGCCATCATCGTGCCGCCGCGAGCGTTCTGGAAGGAATTCGACATCCCGCGGTCGGTCCGCAAGGAGATCTTCTTCACGTCGCCCGAATCTCGAAAGATGCTGCGCGACATGTTCGGTGATGTTCGGATGCTGTGCAAGGACACCGGCTTGATGAACCCGGTCGCCAAGCTGATCTGGCGGATCTGCCGGATCAACGGCGCGCCCAGCCGTTACCGCAGCGAGCCACAGCGTCAACACCTGGTGTCTGTCGCGTAGGCGCACATGCCCCACGTAATCACCCAGTCGTGTTGCAGCGACGGGTCCTGTGTCTACGCCTGCCCGGTCAACTGCATTCATCCGTCGCCGGACGAGCCAGGGTTCGCGACCGCGGAGATGCTCTACATCGACCCGGTGGCCTGCGTGGACTGCGGCGCGTGTGTCAGCGCGTGTCCCGTCGGCGCCATCGCGCCCGACACCAAACTCGACGAGAACCAGCAGGTGTTCATCGAACTCAATGCGGCGTTCTACCCGAAGCGTGAGGGCAAGTTGCCTCCGACGTCGAAGCTGGCAACCGTGATGGAGGCGCCCGCCGTGCACCACCGCGGCGCTGGTCCCCTGACGGTCGCCATCGTCGGCTCGGGTCCGGCAGCCATGTACGCCGCGGACGAGCTGCTGACGCAGCGCGGCGTCGTCGTGAACGTGTTCGAGAAGTTGCCGACGCCATACGGTTTGGTCCGCGCGGGCGTCGCTCCCGATCATCAGACCACCAAGTTGGTCACCAAGCTGTTCGACGAGGTCACGCGGCTGCCGGGATTCACGTTCTTCCTCAACGTCGAGGTCGGCAAGCACGTCTCGCTCGCCGAACTGGCCGAGCACCACCACGCCGTGCTCTACGCGGTCGGTGCGCCCAACGATCGGCGCCTGGACATCGAGGGCATGGGTCTGGCGGGCAGCGGCACCGCGACCGAGTTGGTGGCCTGGATCAATGGCCACCCCGACTTCGCCGATCTGCCAGTCGATCTGAGCTCCGAATCCGTCGTGGTGGTCGGCAACGGCAACGTCGCCCTCGACGTCGCGCGGATCCTCGCCACCGAACCGGAAGACCTGGCTCGGACCGATGTCTCCGACCGCGCGCTCGCAGTGCTGCGCGACTCCCGGGTGCGGGAAGTCATCGTGGCGGCGCGCCGTGGGCCTTCGGCATCGGCGTTCACCCTTCCTGAGCTGATCGGTTTGACCGCCTCCCACGAGGTGGTGCTGTCAGCCGAGGACCGCGATCTCGTGCTGAAGGATCTGACGACGGAGTCGGATCCCCTCACTCGAAACAAGCTGGAACTGCTGGCCACCCTCGGTGACGCGTCGGCTCCGACCAGCCGGCGCCGCATTCGACTGGCCTACCGGCTCACCCCGCTGCGGTTGCTCGGGGAGCAGAGCGTCTCGGGAATGGTCTTCACCACGACCGGCACGGACGAGGTGCGTCAGTTCGACGCCGGTATGGTGCTGACGTCGATCGGCTACCGCGGCAAGCCCATTCGCGATCTGCCATTCGATGAGGCGGCCGCGATCGTGCCCAACGACGGTGGACGGGTCGTTGGCGCGGCGGGCGTATACGTCGCCGGCTGGATCAAGCGCGGCCCGACGGGGTTCATCGGCACCAACAAGTCGTGTGCGGCAGAGACGGTGCGGAACCTCGTGGCGGACTACAACGACGGAAGCCTCGTCGATCCGCCGTCCAGGCTGTCGGCATTGGAAAAGCTGATTCGCGCCCGCCAGCCTGCCGTCGTCGATGCGGCGGGCTGGAAGGCGATCGACAGGGCGGAGATCGCACGCGGCGGGGCTGACCGCCCGCGCGACAAGTTCACCGTCGTTGCCGACATGCTCGCCGCCGCCGCGACTGCGCCCACCCCATCGGTGGGTCAGCGACTGCTCGCGGGGTTGAGGCGCTAGCGATCATCGAGCCATGGCCGCGGCGATCTCCTCGCTGCTGACCTCACGCATGGGTTGTCCCATCGACCACATGTGTCCGAACGGGTCGCAGAGCACGCCGTAGCGGTCGCCCCAGAATTGGTCCTCGAGCGGGGCGACGACGGTGGCGCCGGCGTCGACCGCGCGTTGAAACTGGCTCTCGACGTCTGTCACCGTGAGATGGATCGTCACCGGCGTGCCGCCGAGCGCCTTCGGTGTCATGGACTTGCCGCCGGTCATCTCGGGAAAGTCGTCGTTGAGCATCACCACGGAGCCGTTGATCCGTAGTGCGGCGTTGACCAGCCTGCCGTCCGGGCCCGGCACGCGGCCAAGCTCTTCGGCGCCGAAGGCAACGACGTAGAAATCGATCGCCGCGGCTGCGTCGTCGACGATCAGGTAGGGGGACACGGCCGGTTGCACGTCGATCGCCATGATGGGTTCCTCTCGTTGGGGCGGCTGCTACATGGGTATCGACCATCCCGGCGGTGGAAACTCGTCGCGAACCTCTGAATCGACGTGACACCCGAACTGAGGTAGTGAACTACTCTAGGTCCCGCGCCCGCCTGCGCGGAAGCTGACGGCATGACGAAGGCCATCTCGCGCACAGCGGTCGATCAGCTGCCCCTTGCGCCGCGAAATCCGTTGCCCCTGCGCAGGCAGCTGGAGGTGTTGCGAAGCTTCCACACCGGTCCCGAGATACTCCGTGATGCGGGCGGCCCGGTGACCAGGATCAAGCTGGTCCCGTCATGGCTGATGCCGGAGATAGTGCTGACGACGTCGCCTCAAGGGGCCCACGACGTCCTCGGCACGTCCGACGCCATCGTCGAACGCAACGCTCTTCACCACGAGATGCGAAGCATGATCGGCGCCAACCTCTTCGTCGTACCGCACGACGAGTGGCTGCCCCGGCGACGGCTTCTTCAGCCGCTCTTCACCAAGAAGCACGTTCGCGACTACGGCGGACCGATGGCAGAGTCTGCCGAAACCATTGCCCTCAGTTGGGGATCGAGCAGTGAAGTCGATCTGGACGTCCAGTGCCGCAAGCTCACCCTGCGGGCTCTTGGGCGCTCGGTGCTGGGACTGGACCTCGACGACCACGCGGATCGGATCGCTCAACCGCTTCAGGTGATGTTGAAGTACGTCGCCGATCGCGCGATTCAACCGGTGCGAATGCCGTCCTGGGTGTTCACTCCCGCTCGCCGGCGGGCGCGGGCGGCTAGCGCGGAATTGCGGGCCTTGGCCTCCGAGGTGCTGACGGCGTGTCGCGAGCACGCCGACGTCGACGCCCCGTTGGTGCGCTCCCTGATCGATGCCCGGGATCCGTCGACCGGGGAGGGGCTCAGCGACGCCGACATCCGTGACGAACTCATCGTGTTCATGGGCGCGGGCCACGACACCACTGCCACGACCATGGCGTACGCGCTGTGGCAGCTCGGCTGGCATCCAGCTATGCAGGAGCGGCTGCGGGCGGAGGTCGATGCCGTCGGCGACCGGCGGCTGACACCCGATGATCTCGGCAGCCTGCACTACACGGTGCAGGTACTTCACGAGGCGTTGAGGTTGTGTCCGCCGGGCGCGATGAACGGCAGGCTGGCCATGCAGGATATCGAGGTGGACGGATATCGGGTCAGGGCAGGCACCTTCGTGACGGTAGGTGTCTATGCGCTGCAACGAGATCCGAATCTCTGGGACCGGGCGGCCGAGTTCGATCCCGACCGGTTTGGTCCGGAGTTCGCCAAAGACATCGACCGATGGAAGTACCTGCCGTTCGGGGCAGGGCCGCGGACGTGCGTCGGCGATCACTTCGCCATGCTGGAGCTTGCGCTCGCGCTGGCGACGATCGTGCGCCATGTCGAGATTCAGTCGCTGGAGCCCGAATTCCCGATGGCAACGCCCTTCACGACAGTCGCGGCTGCACCGATCAGGGCGCGGGTCACCCGCCGCTCGCTCACGACCCCCTGATCGAGATCGGCTTCGACCGGCTACACGACCGAGAACGGGGTGGGTAGGGCGGCGCGGCCGGTGAGCGCCGACGTGACGGCTTCACCTTGTCCGGAGGCGACTGCGATTCGGGCGGCCAGCTCCGTCGCCTCCTCCAGGACGGGCGCGGGTAGCGCGAACTCGACGTCGGCCGCCCTTGCGATGTCCAGGCCGTGGACGGCCAGTTCGAAAACCCTGGTGGGCAGGTAGTCGCTCAATCTGATGCCCAGTCCACCGATCACCTCGATGAGCGGATCGTCAACGCCCGCAAGGTCTTTCAGAACGCTATCCACCAGCGCGTCGACCGTTGAAGCGGGACGCTCCCCGAGATCGCGGCCCGCCTGTCGTCCGCGTTCGATGATCGCCGCCGCGCCGGCAGTCGAGGCGTACGACCGGATCTGTACGTAGTAGTCGGCCGGGCTCATCACGTCTTGGCGATCCGCGGGGTGCTGAAGGTACGCGCTGACGGTGATCAGTGAGCGCGAGGTGTGCCCGACGAGCGCGCGTAGATCCCAATCGCCGAGACCCGGCTCCTCCCAGGATGTCTCGGGGATGGCGTGGACGAGCGCGGCGAACGCGTGCGCCGCCGCGGTGTACGTCTTCACCGTGTTCACGGGAGCTCAGTAGGTCGTGACCTGGTCCCAGCCCTCGACCGATTCCGGGCTGCGCGGCGCCGGTCCGACGTAGATGGCGGCCGGTCGAACCAGCTTGCCCAGCCGCTTCTGCTCGAGGATGTGCGCACACCAACCCGCAGTGCGCCCGCACGTGAACATGGCAGGCATCATCGTGGGCGGAACGCCCGCGAAGTCGAGCATGACGGCGGCCCAGAATTCGACGTTGGTTTCGATCGCACGGTCCGGGCGACGCTCACGCAGTTCGGCGAGCGCCGCCTGCTCGAGTGCGGCCGCCACCTCGAAGCGCGGTGCGTCCAGTCGCTGAGCGGTGGCTCGCAAGACCCGCGCTCGCGGATCCTCGGCTCGGTAGACGCGGTGCCCGAAGCCCATCAGCTTGTCCTTGCGGTCGAGGATCCCCTTGACCACGGCGCGGGCGTCGCCGGACCGTTCGACTTCCTCGATCATCGGCAGGACGCGCGCGGGCGCCCCGCCGTGCAGCGGGCCGCTCATCGCACCTACTGCACCGGAGAGCGACGCCGCAACGTCAGCGCCCGTTGAGGCGATGACCCGCGCGGTGAAGGTGGAGGCATTCATGCCGTGCTCGGCCGCGGTGACCCAGTATGCGTCGATGGCCTCGACGTGCCTGGGATCGGGATCACCCTTCCATCGCGTCATGAATCGGTCTGTGACGGTGGAGCATTCGTCGACCCTCCGCTGGGACACCGCAGGCTGGTAGATGCCGCGTGCCGACTGTGCGACATAGGACAGCGCCATCACCGAGGCGCGGGCCAGCTGGTTGCGGGCGGTGTCGTCGTCGATGTCGAGGAGCGGCTGATAACCCCAGATCGGCGCGAGCATCGCCAGCCCCGCCTGCACGTCGACCCTGACGTCGCCGGTGTGGATGGGCAGCGGGAAGGGCTCTGCAGGCGTCAGTCCCCTACCGAAGCGGCCGTCGACCAGCAGCGACCACGCGTCGCCGAAGGTGACGTGCTGCGTCACCAGATCCTCGATGTCGACGCCGCGGTAGCGCAGCGCTCCGCCGTCCTTGTCAGGTTCGGCGATTTCAGTGGTGAAGGCGACGACGCCCTCCAGGCCCTCTACGAAGCCTTCTGGTAAGCCTTCGGGAACCGCGGACGCGCTAGTCATGAGCAGATTCTCGCACCCGGTCCCTACCGGTCGGTAGCCCGCCTATCGACCGGTGAGCGTAGCGTCGCGATCGTGGTTCCCCCCGATGACGAGCACCTCGCACGCATGCGCGTCGAATACGGCTCTCCCGAGAAGGACGGCAGCCCGGATCTCGACTCCGACTGGCTGGCCGAAGGTTGGATCGTCCTCTTGCGCAGGTGGTTAGCCGACGCCGAGCAGGCCGAGGTGGCGGAGCCCAACGCCATCGTGGTGGGCACCGTCGACGCGCAGGGAAGGCCCGTCACCCGCACGGTGTTGTGCAAGGGCGTGGACGAAACCGGTATCACCTTCTACACCAATTACGAGTCCGCCAAGGGGAAGCAGCTCGCCGCGACGCCGTATGCGTCGGCGACCTTCACCTGGTATGCCCTCGGGCGCCAGGTGCACCTCAGAGGCGCCGTCGCCAAGGTCGCTCCGGAGGTGACGGCGGCCTACTGGTCGAAGCGGCCGCGCGGCTCACAGCTGGGAGCATGGGCGTCGCACCAGTCTCAGCCCATCGCCTCTCGTAAAGCGCTTCGTCAGCAGCTCGCCGACGTCACCGAACGGTTCGCCGACGTCGACTCGGTACCCGTTCCACCGAACTGGGGTGGCTACGTCATCGCGCCCGACGAGGTCGAGTTCTGGCAGGGCCGCGAGAACCGGGTGCACAACCGAATTCGCGTCACCGGGGACGTGATCGAGAGACTGCAGCCCTAGGGTGGCGGGGCTCCTCGCCGACACCACACCGCTGCGGACACCGGACTTTCGCCGGCTGTGGCTCGCCGGCATCGTCACCGTCATCGGCGCGAATCTGACGATCTTCGCCGTTCCGGTTCAGCTCTACGCACTCACGAGGAACTCCGCCTACGTCGGCTTGTCGGGCATCTTCGCGCTGGTGCCCCTGGTGGTCTTCGGCCTGTGGGGTGGCGCGTGGGCGGACGCGATGGACCGCAGGTTGCTCCTCGTCATCGCATCGATCGGGCTTGCGGTGTCGTCGGTGCTGCTGTGGGTGCAGGCGGCGCTCGGCCTCGACGACGTCTGGGTGGTGCTGTGCCTACTGTCGGTGCAGCAGGCCTTCTTCGCGATCAACAGTCCAACGCGGTCGGCGGCGATCCCGCGAATGGTGCCCCCCGAGCAACTGCCTGCGGCGAACTCACTGAACATGACGGTGATGCAGTTCGGCGCGATCGTGGGCCCGCTGCTCGCCGGGGTGCTCCTGCACTTCGTCGACCTGTCGACGCTCTATCTGATCGACGCTCTGACGTGCATCGCCCCGATCGTCGCGACGTTCCGGCTGGCGAAGATGCCGCCCACCGGGACGGCTCAGGGTGCGTCGCGGTGGGGTTTCGGGGCCGTGTTCGACGGATTCCGGTACCTCGCAGGAAACCGGGTGGTGCTGATGTCATTCGTCGTCGACCTGATCGCCATGATCTTCGGCATGCCGAGGGCGCTCTTTCCGCAGATGGCGCACGAGAGTTTCGGCGGCCCGGTGGAGGGAAGCACCGCGATGGCGTACCTATCTGCCGCCATTGCCTGCGGTGCCGTTGCGGGCGGCGTGTTCTCTGGCTGGCTGCCACGGATCCACCGCCAGGGGCTCGCGGTGGTGATCGCGATCGTCGTGTGGGGCGTGGCGATGGTCGGCTTCGGTCTGGCCGCAGGCATGGCGGGCGGGCATGCGAACGCTCTGTTGTGGGTCGCGTTGGCCTTCTTGGCGATCGGTGGCGCGGCGGACATGGTGTCCTCGGCATTTCGCTCGACGATCCTGCAGCAGGTGGCGTCCGATGACCTGCGCGGTCGCCTGCAAGGCGTATTCACCGTCGTCGTCGCCGGGGGGCCGCGGTTGGCCGACGCCGTCCACGGTGCGTCAGCAGCGGTCATCGGCACGACGGTGGCGGCCGCGGGTGGTGGCGCCCTCGTGGTCGTCGGCGTCGTGATCGCCGCACTGCTGGTGCCGGCGTTCGTCCGCTACCGCGTCTAAGTTCGCTGTGTTGCGTCGCACGTGCGCAAGCGGGTTAACATCTCCTCGTGGCCGATGTGTCGAATGAGTCGCCGGGACTTCGCGAGAGCAAGAAGCGTCGGACGCGAGCAGTACTCATCGACGCCGCCGTTGAGCTCTGTCTGAAGCAGGGCTACGAGCAGACCACCGTCGAGCAGATCGCCATGTCGGCTGACGTGTCACCACGAACGTTCAGCCGCTATTTCCCCACCAAGGACGCGGTATTCCTCACGCTCATCGACGACTATGCCCACGTGGTGGCCGAGGAGCTCGAGACCGTGGACGCCTCGCTCGGCCCCTTGGAGGCGATGCGACAGGCTCACATCGCCGTTCTGACGCGCGTCGCGAGCAGGCAGGTGGGCAGGCTGACCACCGATCGCATCGCTCTGATGCTGCGCGTCATCAACGCGTCGGATGCACTGAAACAGGCTGCCCTCGAGTTCCGGCACGGCGTTACCGAGGTCGTCCTGGCAAAGCGGATGGGCGTCGAGGTCGAGGACCGTCGCGCGCGCTTGGTGAACGTGATCTTCTCGTCCACCATCGTGGCCGCATGCGGCGACCTCATCGCCGACACCGACACGACGCGGTTGGGGCCGATGGTCATGGTGCATCGACTCAACGACGCATTCGCGCAGTTGGCGTGGATGTCGAGTCACCTGAATCGTCCACCGGCCGGGGCCGAATCCACGCCGGTACCTGGCTGACGAGATGCCGATCCACGGCCTGAGCGAACACGAGGAGCTTGGACCCGAGCCGGGTCGCTGAAAACCTTCAGCGGCTACTTCCCTACCGGTCCACGATGGGTGAGCCGGCCTCGCCTGCGAGTGGCTGTCCGCCACCTTCGGGCAGTTGCGCCGCACGTGGTCGGCATGGGCGAGCGAATAGTGCGCCGGGGTCAACCCCCCGCAAGCGCACGAAAGCGATAGCGACTACCTTCCACTAGTGACGGACAGCTTCGTTCCGGTCGACAACCGTAGAAGGGGTTAACGTGCCCGAAGACTCCAGTCCCGACGAGGTCGCCACCCTCCGCTACCCGGGGGGCGAGATCGACTTGGAGATCGTGAAGGCTACGGAGGGGTCCGACGCCATCGCGCTGGGGTCGCTACTGGCGAAGACGGGCTACACCACGTTCGACGGCGGCTTCGTCAACACCTCGTCCACCAAGAGTTCGATCTGCTACATCGATGGTGATGCCGGCATCCTGCGCTACCGCGGATACCCCATCGAACAACTGGCGGAGAAGTCGACGTTCATCGAGGTCAGCTACCTGCTGATCTACGGGGAGCTTCCGACGGCCGATCAGCTGGAGAAGTTCACCACCCAGATTCAGCGGCACACGCTCCTTCACGAGGACCTCAAGCGGTTCTTCGACGGATTCCCCCGCAACGCGCACCCCATGCCGGTGCTCTCCAGCGCGGTCAACGCGCTCTCGGCCTACTACCCGGATTCGGTCGATCCGCTGGACAAGGAGCAGGTCGAGCTCTCGACGATCAGGCTGCTCGCCAAGCTGCCCACGATCGCCGCGTATGCGTACAAGAAGTCGGTAGGGCAGCCGTTCCTCTACCCCGACAACTCGCTGACGCTCGTCGAGAACTTCCTGCGGATGACGTTCGGGTTTCCCGCCGAGCCCTACGAAGTCGACCCCGAGATCGTCCGGGCGCTCGACCTTCTCCTGATCCTGCACGCCGACCACGAGCAGAACTGCTCGACGTCGACGGTACGACTGGTCGGCTCCTCGCAGGCCAACCTCTTCACCTCCGTCTCCGGCGGCATCAACGCGCTGTGGGGCCCGCTGCACGGTGGTGCGAACCAGGCCGTGCTCGAAATGCTGGAGAACATCAAGGACAGCGGAGGCGACGTCCAAGAGTTCGTCCGCAAGGTGAAGAACCGCGAAGAGGGCGTGAAGCTCATGGGCTTCGGTCACCGCGTCTACAAGAACTACGACCCGCGGGCGCGCATCGTCAAGGAGCAGGCCGACAAGATCCTCGGCAAGCTGGGCGTCCAGGACGAGTTGCTCGACATCGCCAAGGCGCTCGAGGAGATCGCGCTGACCGATGACTTCTTCGTCGAGCGCAAGCTCTATCCCAACGTCGACTACTACACCGGGGTGATCTACCGGGCGATGGGCTTCCCCACGCGGATGTTCACCGTGTTGTTCGCCCTCGGCCGCCTGCCTGGCTGGATCGCGCACTGGCGTGAGATGCACGAGGCGCCGAGCAAGATCGGGCGTCCGCGCCAGATCTACACCGGCTACAACGAGCGCGACTACACCGACATGGGTGGCCGCTAGCGGCTTCTGCCTGGTGGGGTGCATGGGACGAACGTCACTCGGCGGTCACTTGTGGTCGTGAAGGTTGTGGTTCCACAATAGTTGTGTGAATACAACCATGCCCGACTCCGAAGTCGGGCTGACGCCCCGGCGCAAGGCCATCATTCTGATGTCCTGCTGCCTGAGCCTGCTGATCGTGTCGATGGACGCGACGATCGTCAACGTCGCCATCCCGAGCATCCGCACCGATCTGCACGCTTCGCCGTCGCAGCTGCAGTGGGTGGTGGACGTGTACACCCTGGTGCTGGCGTCGCTGCTCATGCTCTCCGGTGCGACGGGTGACCGATTCGGGCGTCGGAGGGTGTTCCAAATCGGCCTCGTCGTATTCGCGGTCGGCTCGCTGCTGTGCAGCCTGGCACCCGACATCGAAACGTTGATCGCTGCGCGACTCCTCCAGGCCGTCGGCGGTTCGATGCTGAATCCCGTTGCACTGTCGATCATCTCGCAGATCTTCACCGGCCGCGTGGAACGTGCGCGGGCACTGGGCTTCTGGGGTGCGGTGGTCGGAATCTCGATGGCACTCGGCCCCGTCGTCGGCGGCTTCCTGATCGAGCTGATCGGCTGGCGCGCAGTCTTCTGGATAAATTTGCCGATCTGCGCGGCGGCCATCGTGCTGACCGCAATCTTCGTACCGGAGACCAAGTCCAAGACCATGCGCAACATCGACCCGGTCGGTCAGGGCCTTGCGGTGCTGTTTCTGTTCGGCGTCGTGTTCACCCTCATCGAGGGTCCCGGCTACGGCTGGAGCAATCCCCGAGTCATCGCCGTCGCGGTGATCGCGGCGATCGCGCTGGTCGCGTTCCTGCGCTACGAGTCACGGCGTCAGGACCCCTTCATCGACCTGCGTTTCTTCCGCAGCATCCCGTTCGCATCGGCGACGGTGACTGCGGTTTGCGCGTTTTCGGCATGGGGCGCCTTCCTCTTCATGATGTCGATCTACCTTCAGGGTGAACGCGGGTATTCCGCGATGCACACTGGACTCATCTATCTCCCGATCGCCATCGGGGCGCTGGTCTTCTCGCCGGTGTCCGGTCGCCTCGTCGGCAAGTTCGGCGCCCGACCGTCACTGCTCGTGGCCGGGGTGCTGATCACGACGGCGTCGGTGTTGCTGACGTTCCTGACGGCGACGACCCCGGTGTGGGCACTGCTGGTGATCTTCGCGGTATTCGGCATCGGGTTCTCGATGATCAACGCCCCCATTACCAACGCTGCCGTCAGCGGGATGCCGCTGGACCGGGCGGGCGCTGCGTCCGCCGTGACGTCGACCAGTCGCCAGGTCGGCGTCAGTATCGGTGTGGCGTTGTGCGGCTCGGTCGCTGGCGCTGCCATCGCGCACACGGGTACCGACTTCGCTGCCGCGGCGCGCCCACTCTGGTTCGTGTGCGTCGGACTCGGCGTCGTCATCACGGCGCTGGGGCTGTTCTCGACGTCGGAACGTGCGGTCAAGTCAGCCGAGCGGCTCGCGCCGCTGATCGCAGGCAACGTCGCACCCAAGGTGGACGCCAATGTCGGATGACGCTCTTGCCGATGACGTATGGCGCGCCATGGCAGCCGTGGTCTTCGACAACCGCGACGCCTGGAAGCGCGACGTCATCGAGACCACGGGTCTGCCCTTCAGCAGAGTGCGCGTGCTGCGCCGACTGGCAAAACGACCGATGACGGCCAAGGAGATCGCTGAGGCCGCCACGATGGATGCGCCGGCCACCAGCGTCGCGGTCAACGATCTCGAGGACCGCGGGCTCGTCGTCCGCGAAGTGAATCCGTCCAACCGCAGGTGCAAGGTCATCTCGCTGACCGAGCAGGGACGCCGCGTCGTCGCCAGCATCGAACGGGTGGAGGATCCTGCCCCCGCGCCCCTCGCGAGGTTGAGCCGTGAGGAACTGCGGTCGCTTGAGGCGATTTTGGCCAAGCTGTCGGCATGGTGATTATCGAGGCGGCCGTGAGAGTCGATCGCAACCCATGGCGCCGGCCGGCCTAGCCTAGATAGCCTTCGACTTCTTTCTCGGGACGCACGGTGGCCTGGTCGGGATCCTGCCCCGTTTCGCGCAATGCCCGCCGCTGCCGCAGGAGATCCCAGCATTGGTCCAGTTGCACCTCAAGGCCGCGTAGTCGACGATGCTCCTCGGTCTCATCGATTTCGCGATGCTGAAGCTTCGCCCGTAGTTCCTGTTCTTCGGAAACCAGTTCGTTGACTTGAGCGAGAATGTCGGCGTCTTTATTCGAGTCCGTGGCCACGGGTCCAGTCTGCCCGACTAACGTGTGAATCGTGGCCACTAAACCCGAGATCGAATTTCCCGACGGTCCGGCGCCTGCCGAACTGGTTATTGAAGACGTCGTCGTCGGCGATGGCGCCGAGGCAGTCCCCGGCGGCAACGTGGAAGTGCACTACGTCGGCGTCGAATATGACACGGGCGAGGAGTTCGACAGCTCGTGGAGCCGCAACCAGTCCATCGAGTTTCCTCTGCGTGGTCTGATCGAGGGCTGGCAGGACGGCATTCCGGGGATGCGTGTCGGCGGTCGCCGCAAGCTGATCATCCCGCCCGCCAAGGCCTATGGGCCGGAGGGATCCGGGCATCGCCTGTCCGGCAAGACCTTGATCTTCGTGATCGATCTCCTCGGCGCCCGGTAGGTCGCGGGCACCTGTTCCGCGTCGTGATCACCGTCGAGCGGCTCTAGGACGGACCGGGTAGGCGCAGCAACAGGCGGACACCACCCAGGGGGCTCTGCTCCAAAATGGCTGTGCCACCGTGTAATTCGGCTTGCTGAGCGACTAGTGCCAAGCCGAGGCCAGAGCCCGAATGCGACGCCGTTGAGCCGCGGGCGAATCGATTGAACACGATCGTCCGCTCTTCCTCCGGTATTCCGACGCCGTCGTCGTCGATCGTGATCTCCACGCCCGCACGTGAACTCACCGCAGACAGCTGGACCCGCGTGGCATCACCGTGCTTGACCGCATTGGCGATCGCGTTGTCGACGGCGAGCCGCAACCCGGCGGGAAGGCCCAAGATGATGACCGTCGGCGCGGGGATCAGCGACACGTCGAGTTCGGGGTAGACGCGCATCGCGTCGTGCGCGGCGCGATCGAGAAGCTCGGTGATGTCGACCGGCACGTGATCGTCGGAGGTCGAAAGTTCGCCCTGAGCCAGCCTTTCGATCGCCCAGAGCGTGGACTCGATGCGCGTCTGCGTCCGGATGACATCGCCAAGGACTTCCTTACGCTGATCCTCGGCGAGGTCGAGCGTCGCAAGTACCTCGAGATTGGTGCGCATCGCAGTCAGCGGGGTGCGCAGCTCGTGCGACGTCACGGCGGCGAAGTCGCGGGATGAGACCAGAGCGGCCTTGGTGCGATCCTGCTCATCCCAAATGCGTTGCACCATCCCGTTGATGGCATCTGCGATCTCCACCGCCTCGGTGGCGCCGCGGACGTCGATGTCGGGCGCCGCGCCCCCCACGTCAATGGCCCGCGTCTGTTGCGCAAGCCGCCTCAGCGGACGCACCGCGAACGCGGCGAGTAGCCACCCCGCTACCGCGGCCGCGCCGATCGCGAACGAACAGATGATGATCACCCGGCGATGAAGGTTGTTGGTGTCGGCGATGGTCGCGTCGTAAGTGGCGCCAACGGCGGCCGTCGTCGGCCCCTGGGGACCGGTGAGTTCCACGGTGCGCACCCGGTACCGCACGCCATCAATCGTGGTGTCGGCGTATCCGGCGGGCAGTTCCGGCAGTGTCACGTCGGAGTTGGACGTGGCCTTAGCTCCCGTGCGCCGCACCGTGATGATCGCGTCCTGATCATTGGGCGACTTGGGAATCTGATCGAGGCCGCGGGGGAGGAACGGGATCGCGAAGCCTGCAGCTTCATCGAGTCGACGGTCCAGACGCTCCTTGCGATCGTTGGTGATGCCGATCCAGACGATCGCGCCGACGATACCGACCACGATCGCGGCTGCGATGGCCGTGGCGAAAGCCACGCGAGTCCGAAGCGACGGGGTCCGCCGGAAGACGCGCGACAGGGAGTTCATCTCAGTTCGCTCTGGTCTTCGCGCAAGCGCTCATCACTACTGCTGCCGCAGGACGAACCCCACGCCCCGGACCGTGTGCAGCAGCCTTGGTGCGCCGCCGGCCTCCAGCTTGCGGCGCAGGTACCCGATGAACACGTCGACGACGTTGGTGTCGGCCGCGAAGTCGTAGCCCCACACCAGCTCGAGCAGCTGGGCGCGGGACAGTACGGCGGTCTTGTGCTCGGCCAGCACTGCAAGGAGGTCGAACTCCCGTTTCGTGAGGTCGACGTCGGCGCCGTTGACTCGGGCCCGCCGCCCGGGGATGTCGACTTCCAGCGGCCCCACGGCGATGGTCTCCGACGAGAAGGTCGCCGTCGCACCCCGGCGTCGCAACAGAGCCTTGACCCTGGCCACCAGCTCCGCCAGCACGAAGGGCTTGACCAGGTAGTCGTCGGCTCCCGCTTCGAGGCCTGCGACCCGGTCGTCGACCGAGCTTCGCGCCGACAACACACACACCGGCACGTCGTTGTCCATGGCCCGCAACGCGGTGACCACCGACACGCCGTCGAGTATCGGCATGTTGATGTCGAGCACGATCGCGTCGGGCCGCGTCTCGGTCGCGCTCCGCAGCGCCTCGGCGCCATCGACGGCGGTGCTGACGTCAAATCCCGACAGGCGTAGTCCGCGTTCCAGTGAGGCCAGCACGTCGGGGTCGTCGTCCACCACGAGTACTCGGGGGGACGCGGTACCGCTGGCTCCCATCTCCATGGGGTCATCTTGCCTGATGCCCGAGCATCGACGCGGTAGGCGCGGGTCTATTTACGCGTTGGCAAGGCCATTTGGGGTCCGGTGGTGCTAGCTTCAACTCTCGTGCAGCCGAACGGTCCTCGCCTGATCGTCGAACCGGACGATGGTCTCGGTCCGGTACTCGATTTCATCGAATCCGCGCAGACGTCGCTATTGATCAAGCAGTTCACGTTGACCGACGAAAGCCTCATCGATGCCGTCATCGCGCGGAAGCGCGCCGGGGTGAATGTCAGGGTCATGCTGAACGCGGCCCGCTCCGGCGGTGACCGGGCGAATGACGAGACGTTCGAACGCTTCAGTGCGGCGGGCATCGCGGTTCAGTGGGCCAATCCGAAGTTCTACGTCACCCACGAGAAGTCCGTCGTGGTCGACGAGAGGGCCGCGTTGGTCGCGACGTTCAACATGTGTCTGAAGTACTTCACCCTCACCAGGGACTACGGCGTCATCATCGACGATCCGCTGCACGTCGCTCAGATCGTCGAGGTGTTCAACGCCGATTGGAACCACGACGAGTGGGTGCCCCCGGCCTACGAGGGCCTGCTGTGGAGCAACTCGAACTCGCGTCTGCACATGGCCCGTTTCATCGATACCGCCACGCATCGCATCGACGTCCAGCACCCCAAGTTCGTCGATGCGGTGATCCTCGACCACTTGGCCGCCGCCGTCGGCCGCGGCGTGAAGGTGCACGTCCTGTGTGGTGGCAGGCACGGCATCAGCGAGGGAGACGTGCTCGACACCTTCGCCTCACTGCGCACACTGCGACGGTTCGGCGCCAAGGTGCACAAGCAAAAGAACCTCAGGGTGCACGCCAAGCTGCTGATCGTGGACGACGAGCGCGCGCTCGTCGGCTCCATGAACATCGACCGCAGTGCCTTCGACCTGCGTCGAGAACTCGGCATCACGATCACCGAACCGGCCGTCGTCGCGCGGCTCAAGGCGGTCTTCGACGCGGATTGGGAGCTGTCGCACCACTACGAGCCGCCGGACCCGCTCGATCCCTCGACCCATCACGAGGACGACTTCCCGCACGATCCGGAACTCGTCCATGAATGATCCCGGGGCGGCCGCCGCGCCGGTACCGGAGAGGGTCTCGCTATTCGAGCTGGCCTTGACCTTCAACCACATCGCGCTGGCTTCCTTCGGCGGGGGGCTTTCGGCTTGGTCGCGTGAGGTGGTCGTCGTCGAGAAGCAGTGGATGGGCGACGCGGAGTTCCTGTCGGCCATGACGATGTGCCGAATCCTGCCCGGTGCCAACCAGGTGAACATGGCGGTGTTCGTCGGCAACAAGATGCGTGGCTTGTCCGGTGCCGTCGCCGCGGTCGTCGGCCTGTGCCTGATGCCGTTGGCAATCGTGCTGACGCTGTCGTTCCTCTACTTCCGTTTCAAAGAGGTGCCCGCGGTCAAGGGCATCCTGCACGGCGCATCGGCGGCGGCCGTCGCGCTGACACTGACGATGGTGATCAAGACCGGCAAGAGTTGCCTGACCGGGCTGGTTCCGGTCGCATTGTTCGCGACGGCGTTCATTCTCAACGGCTTGCTGCGCTGGCCGCTGCTGGGCACCCTGGGGGTCGTCGCCCCCCTCGCCCTGCTTTGGGCATGGCCGCGACAACGCGCCGACCGAGCCGACGCGTGAGCACCTACCTTCAACTGATCGCGATGTTCGGCGCACTGTCGCTGATGTCCATCGGCGGTGGAAACGCCGTGCTCCCGGACATGCACCTGCAGGCGGTGCGTCAGCACCACTGGGTGAGCGACACTCAGTTCGCCGACCTCTTCTCCATCTCCCAGACCACCCCCGGGCCGAGCATCTTGATCGTCGGGATGATCGGCTACGCCGCGGGGTTGCCGGTCGGCGGCGTGCTGGGCGGCCTCGTCGGCGGCCTGATCGCCACCGTCGCCATGGTGATTCCCGCCGCGTCGTTGGTCTACGCAATCACCTTGTTCTGGCAGAAGGCGGAGCAGTCCAACTGGCGGATCGCGGTGGAGAAGGGTTTCGCACCGCTGACAGTCGGCCTGATCCTGGCCTCCTCGCTGGTGATGAGCCGGGCCGCCGACCACGGCTGGCGGGCTTACCTGCTGACCGCGGTGTGCACGCTGATCTTCGTGCGGACCAAGGTCAACCCGCTGATCGTGGTCGCGGTGGCCGGCGTGATCGGGTACTTCGGCATCGTCTGAGGGCCCGCCGCTCTCTCCTAGTGTGTGTCGAATTGTCCGCTAGGCGCGTTCTGTGCACCACGGTCGTCCTTCGCCGTCCTACCGCTCAAGACGCGACCATGGTGCAGAAGACGATCTCGGCCGCCGCGCCAAGATCGCCAGGTGGTCATCACCGCAAACGTGAGGCCCACATCACGGTCGTGGTTTGCAGCTCAATCCTCGGACTCGCGACCACAGTGCAGAAAACGGGTATAGCGAGCCAACGGATATGTCCAGCGGCAGAGCGACACGGGTAAGGAATTGACCTCAGCTTTTGTTGAGGTTTTACGGTGATTACATGAGCATGGAACTAGCGGCCAGTCGGGCCTTGTACCGGCAGCGGAATGCCCGCGGCGGCGATCTTCGCGCACTCGCGAACCGGGCCCTGCTGACGCGCATCTGGCGGTTCTCCGCGCGTCATCACCGGCGTCTCGCCGGCTTCGTACTGGTCAGCGTGGTGGGTGCCTTGCTCGCCGTGTCCACCCCGGTGCTGGCGGGCCGGGTGGTCGACGCGATCGTCCACGGCGGACCACCGACCACGGTCGTTCTGATCGCATCGGTGATCGCGGCGGTGGCGTTGGCGGAAGCCGGCGTGGGGTTGCTGACCCGCTGGCTCTCGTCGCACATCGGCGAGGGCTTGATCTTGGACCTCCGGACCGCGGTGTTCGACCACGTTCAGCGGATGCCGGTCGCGTTCTTCACCAGGACCAGGACCGGTGCTCTGGTGAGCCGTCTAGGCAATGACGTGATCGGCGCCCAGCGTGCATTCTCCGACACGCTCTCGGGCGTGGTGGGCAACGTGGTCACCCTCGCGCTCACGCTGGCGGTGATGCTGGGGATCTCCTGGCAGATCACCGTGCTCTCGTTGGTGTTGACGCCGCTGTTCCTGTTGCCCGCCCGCCGGATCGGTCGCACGATGGCGACACTGAGCCGCGAGAGCGCTATCTACAACGCGACGATGAACACCCAGATGACGGAACGGTTCTCGGCGCCAGGCGCCACGCTGGTCAAGTTGTTCGGTGATCCGGGACGCGAGTCCCAGGAGTTCGCGACGCGTGCAGGCCGGGTCCGGGACATCGGCGTGCGAACCTCGATGCTGCAGGCCACCTTCATGAACTCGCTGACTTTGATGTCGGCGCTCGCGCTGGCGCTGGTGTACGGGCTCGGCGGCGTGCTGGCGATCGGCGGAGCGCTGCAGGCGGGGGCCATCGTGTCATTGGCTCTGCTGCTCACGCGGCTGTATGCCCCCCTGACCGCCCTAGCCAACGCGCACGTCGAAATCGCCAGTGCACTGGTCAGTTTCGAGCGGGTATTCGAAGTGCTGGACCTGGCGCCGCTGATCCAGGAGAAGGTCGACGCCACCCCGGTGCCCGACGGTCCCGTCGGGGTCCGGTTCGACGACGTGCGATTCTCCTATCCCTCCGCGGACAAGGTGTCACTCGCCTCCCTCGAGGAGGTTGCGGTGCTGTCAGAAGCGGATACCCGCGGGGGTGACGAAGTGCTGCACGGCATTTCGTTCACCGCCGAGCCCGGACAGATGGTCGCCCTGGTGGGCTCATCGGGGGCGGGCAAGTCGACCATCGCCTCGCTGTTGGCGCGGCTGTATGACGTCGACTCCGGTGCGGTTCGGTTGGCGGGAGCCGACGTACGCGACGTGACGTTCGCATCGCTGAAGGACACCGTCGGCGTCGTCACGCAGGACGGGCACCTCTTCCACGAATCCATCCGCGCGAACCTGACCCTGGCCGCCCCAGACGCTTCCGACGATCAGCTGTGGGATGCCTTGCGCAGGTCGAGGTTGGGCGACGTGGTGGCGGACATGCCCGACGGTCTGGACACGATCGTGGGAGAACGCGGCTATCGCTTGTCCGGCGGGCAGCGTCAGCGGTTGACCATCGCACGACTCTTACTGGGGAACTCCCGGGTAGTGGTGCTGGACGAGGCCACGGCTTCGCTGGACTCCGAATCCGAGGTTGCGGTGCAGCAGGCACTCGCCGAGGCGCTCGCGGGCCGCACTTCGCTGGTCATCGCCCACCGGCTGTCGACCGTACGTGCCGCCGACGTGATCCTGGTGGTCGAAGACGGCCGCATCGTCGAACGGGGTACCCACCGGACGTTGCTCGCCCGGCGCGGGCGCTACGCGGAGTTGTACGAGACGCAGTTCGGCGACGAGTCCTCCGCCGCATGAGACGAGTTGATTAGACGTGCTTCGTGAGAAACTTGACGGCGTGACGTGCGCGGACGAAGCGGGACTCCGCTCCGAACCCGCAATTGCGCCACCACCTCGGAGCATCCGTTCGTCCTCGGACATTCTGCGATTACTGCCGTATCTGAAGCCCTACCGGTTGCGGTGGACGGCGATGCTGATCGCGGCACTGCTCAGCCTGGTCGCCACGGTCACCATCCCGCTGATGACGAAGGCCGTCATCGACGGACCCGTGCGTCAGCAGGATCAGCAGCAGCTGTGGGTGCTGGGCTCGGCCGCGATGGCCGTGCTGGTCTCCGAGGCCGTGCTGTGGTTCATCCGCCGCTGGCTGGTCTCGCGCGCCACGATGGGCGTCGAGGCCGACATCCGCAAGGATCTCTACGCGCGACTGCAGATCCTGCCGATGTCGTTTCACGGCAAGTGGCAGTCGGGCCAGCTGCTGTCGCGCGTGATGAACGACCTCAGCACCATCCGCCAGTTCCTGTCCTTTGGGCTGCTTTTCTTGTTGCTCAACGTCATTCAGATCGTCGTCGTGACCGGCATCCTGCTCGCGATGTACTGGCCGCTGGGGGTCGTGGTGGTGGTGTCGATCGTGCCGATCACCGCGACCGTGCTGCACTTCCAGCGTCAGTTCACCAGGCTGTCCAGGGCCGCGCAGGACCAGTCCGGCAACGTCGCCACGCACGTTGAGGAGCAGGCGCTGGGACTGCGCGTGGTCAAGGCATTCGGTCGCGAGGATTACGCCTACGAGCGGTTCGATCAGCGTGCCACCGCCCTATTCGACACCGAGGTGAGCAAGGTCGGGGTGTCGGCAAAGTTCTGGACGCTGCTGGAAGCCATTCCCAGCGTCAGCTTGATCGTCGTGCTGGGACTGGGCGCCTATGCGGCGGGCAGCGGTCTGGTCACCATGGGCACGCTCGTCGCGTTCATCACGATGATGTTGTCCCTGGTGTGGCCCATCGCCTCACTGGGCTTCCTGCTGTCGATGACCCAGGAGGCCATGACGGCGGCCAACCGCGTCGCCGAGATCTTCGATGCCCCGCGCGAGATCACCGACGGCCCGCGGCGCGACGTTCCCCGCGGCGGGCGCCTCGAACTCGTCGACGTCGGCTTCAGGTTCCGCGACGCAGAACAATGGGCACTGCGCCACGTCAACCTCGCCGTCGAACCCGGCGAGACGCTCGCCCTGGTCGGGTCGACGGGGTCGGGCAAGTCCGTTCTGGTAGCGCTGCTTTCGCGGCTCTACGACGTCACGGAGGGCGCAATCCTCGTCGATGGTCGTGACATCCGCGAGCTGTCCTTGCCCGCGCTGCGGCAGGCGGTTGCGACGGCCTTCGAGGATCCCACCCTGTTCTCGATGTCGGTCGCCGAGAACCTCCGCCTCGGCAGACCGGATGCGACCGAGCAGCAGTTGGCACAGGCCGTCGAGGTCGCGGCCGCCGACTTCGTCTACGACCTGCCGTTCGGCCTCGACACCCGAATCGGTGAGCAGGGCATGAGCCTGTCCGGCGGTCAACGCCAACGACTTTCGCTGGCGAGGGCGTTGCTCGCGGCACCGGCGATCCTGGTTCTCGACGACACGCTCTCGGCCCTGGACGTCCACACCGAGGCGGTCGTCACCGAGGCCCTGCGCCGCGTGCTCGCATCGGTGACCGGCGTAGTGGTGGCCAATCGCGCGTCGACGGTGCTACTCGCCGACCGCGTCGGGCTGCTCGAGGGCGGCACCATCACCCGCGTCGGCACCCACGCCGAACTGCTCGCCGACGCACCGGAGTATCGCTATCTGCTCGCCGCCGACGACGACCTCGACGACGGCGCCGAGCGGGAGTGTGACTGGGCGCGGGACGAGGAGCGGAGCAGGCTCGACCACCTCTACCGCGAGGGCGAAGCAGCCCAGGATCGCGAGGATGGCCGTGAACGGGAAGCGGCGGAGAGACGATGAGCGCTTGCGCGAAGAGCAGGCGGTACCGATGAGCGCCACGGACTGGCGCGGCCGGGCCGTCACCAATGACGACGACGACCTTCCCATCGACGAGTCGATCTCCCGCCGGCGCGAAGCGCGCACGCTGCTCGTTGGGCTGTTGCGGCCCTATGCCACGGCCGTCGCGCTGCTGACGATCGTCATCGTGTTGGAGAACGCCGCGCGCTTGTCCGTGCCGCTGCTGGTGCAGCGCGGTATCGACCACGGCATCCCGCCGATCGTCGACGGTGGGTCTGCCCGCGAGCTGATCCTGATCGTCGCGTCACTGTGCGGCGTGGTGCTGGTGCAGGCGACCAGCCGGATGTTCTTCCTGCGTCGCTCCGGTCGGATC
Source organism: Mycolicibacterium hodleri (assembly GCF_006439015.1). GTDB lineage: Bacteria > Actinomycetota > Actinomycetes > Mycobacteriales > Mycobacteriaceae > Mycobacterium > Mycobacterium hodleri_A. The sequence goes on from NZ_RCZG01000002.1 coordinate 44,352, forward strand.
GGCCAGGAAGTGCTGCTCGAGTTGCGGCGCAGGATCTTTCGGCACTTTCAACGCCTCGACGTAGCCTTCCACGATCGCTACACGTCTGGGCGCGTGGTGGCTCGGTCTACCAATGACGTCGAGGCCATCCAGCTCATGCTGCAGACCGGGTTCGACGGTCTCATCACCGCGATCCTGACGCTACTGGGAACCTCGGTGCTGCTGGTCGTACTCGACGTGAAGCTCGGGCTGATGTGCCTGTGCGTCTTCCCCCTTCTGGTGGTGCTGGTCTGGTGGTTCCGCACCCAGTCGGCGAAGACCTACAAGTTGGTGCGCGAGAGCGCCGCCCTCGTGATCGTGCAGTTCGTCGAGACGATGACCGGCATCAAGGCCGTGCAGGCCTACCGCCGTGAGCCGCGCAATCAGCAGATCTTCGTCGACGTCGCCGACGACTACAAGACCATCAACGAGCGTGCGTTCAAGTTGCTCGCGATCTTCATGCCCGCCGTCCGGCTGGTCGGCAACATCGCCACCGGAGGTGTGCTGCTCTACGGCGGGTACCGCGTGTTGCACGGCGAGATGACCCTCGGCACGCTGACCGCGTTCCTGCTGTATCTCCGCATCTTCTTCGAGCCCATGCAGGAGATCTCGCAGTTCTTCAACACGTTCCAGTCCGCGGCCGCAGCGCTCGAGAAGATCGCGGGCGTGCTGGCCGAGGAGCCAGGCATCCAGGACCCGGAGCGACCGGTCCAGCTGTCGAAGGTCAACGGTGACATCAAGGGTGACATCGCCTTCCGGGACGTGAATTTCTCCTACGTCCCCGATCGACCGGTGCTGCCGGATCTGGATCTGCGGATTCCGGCGGGCCAGACCGTCGCACTGGTGGGCACCACTGGCGCGGGCAAGACCACCATCGCGAAGCTGATCGCCCGGTTCTACGACCCCACCTCCGGGGCGGTCACGCTCGACGGCGTCGATCTGCGCGACCTGGCGCAAGCCCAGCTTCGCCGGCACGTCGTGATGGTCACCCAGGAGAACTTCATGTTCGAGGGCTCCGTGGCTGACAACATCCGATTCGGCAGGCCCGACGCCACGGACGCCGAGGTGCGTGCGGCGGCCGAGGCGGTCGGCGCCGACCGCTTCATCGACGCGCTCGCCGACGGTTACGACACCGACGTGGCCAAGCGCGGCGGCAGGCTGTCCGCCGGCCAGCGACAGCTGATCGCCTTCGCGCGCGCGTTCCTCGCTGACCCGAAGGTCCTCATCCTGGACGAGGCGACGTCCTCGCTGGACATCCCCAGCGAGCGGATGGTGCAGCGCGCCCTAGCCACGGTGCTGACCGACCGCACCGCCGTCGTGATCGCCCACCGCCTCTCCACCGTCGAGGTTGCCGACCGGGTGCTGGTGCTCGAGCACGGGCGCATCGTCGAGGACGGACCGCCCGGCGAGTTGATCCTTGGCGACGGCCGATATGCCGCGCTGCACCGCGCCTGGGTCGAATCGCTGGCCTGACGTTCCGGTGGCACCGTCGTCGCCTTGGTGACAGAGTTGGCCCATGTCGGCCACCAGCAGGTATGCCGTCGCCGGACGGCGAGGATGCGCCGTGCTCGCAGCGTCATCGGCGGTGCTGCACGCGTTGATGGTCGGCGGCACGGGCAATCCGGTCGTCGCGGTTCTCATCGTCGGTATGGCGTTGGCCTGCCTCTACTGCGCGCGCGAGTTGTGGACGGCGGGCTCGCTACGGGTGTGGTGCATCGTCGCCGTGATGAACCTGGGGATGGTGGCGGTGCACTGGTCGATGCCCGGCCACCATCACGGCCAGACGGTCGTCGCGCCGGGAGTGACGGCGATGTCGACTCTGATGATCGTCGCCACCGCGATCGCGATCATCGAGGCGGGCATCGCTACGGCGGTGCTGTGGGTTCAGACCCGGCGGCGCGCAATCATGATGGCGTCCCAGCCGAATTGAGTCTGGTCGAACTCAGAAGTTCCTCGAGTTTTTCGTTGGCCGCCCGCAGCCGAGGGGCCACCACCGCCGCGCCTGCCGCGGCGTCTTCGTCGCCCGACTGCATGTGGCTGACGGCGTTCAGGCGGGCGCGATTGAGCCAGGCCATGAGCTCGGGATCGTCGAACCAGCGCAGCTGATTGTGGTTGAACGCAACGCTCATGGTGAGCCAGTCGATGGGGTTCGTCGGGTGCTCGACCGGCCAGCAGTAATCGTTCTTGGTGTCGTCGTCAGCGTCCATCGCCTCGATCCGCGCGGTGACGGCCGCGCTGAAGGCGGGCTGGCAGGTCCGCACTGATTGCAAGGTGATGGCGCCGGGGGAGAACACCGGGGTGGCCTCGCGCAGCCCGATGCCATCGCCCGTGCAGTCGACATAGAGCGCCGATGGATCGGTATCGAGCGTGCCGTCGTCGAGCGCGATCCGGCCCGGCTCTACCGAACGCACGTGACCCATCCGGACTACGTCGGTGATCAGTCGCAGGTTCTCGAGTTCCGCCTGGGACAGGATCGCGCAGCGGTACATCGTCGGTTCGACCGTTTCGTCGATGCGCATCAGGCAGCCGAATTTCTCCAGCTTCAGATAAAGGTCGTCGATGGAAGTGGCCTGCTTGATCGCGCGGGACTGAGCCGAGAAGTCGGCAAGCACCCGCCGCGCGAACTGATGCCCAGGCTGCACGACGGCGCGGTCGAGCACCCAGGACTCGCGCGGTTTGATCCAGGTGATCCGCTTCGGCGCAATGCCGTGTCGCATCAACCACGAACAGCTGTCCATCGCCGTCTTGCCCGCGCCGACGATGACGTACCGGTCGTGGACGGGCGCGCGTGGCAGCCCGTTGGGCGGGATGCAGGTGACACCGTCGGCGACGTCGTACAGCGGCGGCCGCATGGACGGCACGATGACGCTGAGGTAGGTGGCGTCGACGGTGCGGCGGCGAACCTCCACTCGGTAGTCCCCACCGCCGAGCGTCCGGATCCGGGCGGCTCCGTCGACGTCGGCGAGGTACTCGCTCATCGGGAAGTAGGTCACCCGTCCGCTGGGCAGCAGGTGCTGGCGCATCACGGTGTCGTAGTAGGCGACCACCTCGCTCCCTCCCGCGAGCTCGTAGAACCCCTCGTTCCAGCCGCTGGCGTCGATCGAGTCGTTGCCGAGGCGGCGTGAGTTGACGCCGTAGTAGGCCGACGGCTGATGCAGTCGGACGAAGGGATACGCGGTGAGCCAGTGCCCGCCCGGCTGGTCGTTGCGGTCGACGAGCACGACGGTTGCGTCCGTCTCGGTGATCAGGGTGTCGACGAACGCCATGCCCATGGCCCCCGCACCGACCACCAGGTAGTCGGCTTCGATCGTCTGCATCGGTCTCTCCGAGTCGTCAGGCTTGTGCGAGAAGTGCGTCCAGTTTCTCGTTGACCGTACGGAGGTGATCGGCCAGGGGTTCCATGTCCTCCGGCGTCGGGGTCACCGAGCTGATATGGCTCACCACGTTGAGACGGGCTCGGCTCAACCAGGCCGTCATCTCCGCGTCGGCGAACCATCGCGACTGGTTGTCGTGAAACGCCTTCGTCATGGTCAGCCAGTCGAGCGGGATAGTGGGATGCGGCACGGGTCCGCAGTACGCGTTGCGTTCCCCGTCGTCGGACTTGGTGAGCTCGACGTGCGCGATCACCGCGGCGCTGAACGCCGGCTGACAGCTACGAACCGGTTGCAGTGTGATCCGTTGTGGGGCAAAGACGTCGACGGGTGGTCGCTTGCCGAGTCCGTCGCCGGTGCAATCGACGTACAACGCGGCCGGGTCGGTCGTGACGGTTCCCTCGTCGAGGACGATCCGCCCGGGCTCTATCGCGCTGACGTGGCCCATTCGGACGACGTCGTCGATCAGCCGCAGTTGCGCGAGCTCGGCCTGCGACACGATCGCGCAGCGGTACATCGTCGGCGTGACCGTCTCGTCGATACGTAGCAGGCAGCCCGCCACCTCCAAGCGTTCGAAGAGGTCGTCGATGGACTCGGCCTTCATGGCCGCCTTCATCTGCGCGGTGAAGTCGGAGATGACGCGGCCGGCGAACGCCATTCCCGGCTGGATCGTCGCGCGATCCAGTAACCACGATTCACGGGGCCGGATCCAGGTGAGCCTCTGGGGCGGGATCCCGTGCCGCAGCAACCACAGGCAGCTGTCGAACGCCGTCTTGCCTGCCCCCACGATGACGTAGCGGTCGCGGGCGGTCTGCTTCGGCAACTCGTTGGGAGGAATGCAGTCGACCCCGGGAGCGACGGCATAGGAGGGTGGTCGCATCGACGGCACGACGACGTTGAGGTAAGTCGCATCGACGACACGGCGCCGCACGTCAACGTGGACGTCGTGGCCCGCAAGCGTGCGGATGCGACCGGTCCCATCAACCTCCCCGAGGTATTCGCTCATCGGCAGGTACCTCACCCGGCCGGACGGAAGGAGCTGCTGTCGCATGACCGAGTCGTAGTAGGAGCAGATCTCGGCTGCGCCCGCCAACTCGTAGAACCCCTGGTTCCAGCCGTCCGCGTCGATCGTGTCGTCGCCGAGGCGTCGCGAGTTGACGCCGTAGTAGGCCGACGGCTGGTGCAACCGGACGAAGGGATACGCGCTGAGCCAGTGCCCGCCCGGCCGGTCGTTGCGGTCGACGAGCACGACGGTCGCCTCGGACTCGGCGATCACGGTGTCGACGAAGGCCATGCCCATGGCGCCCGCACCCACCACCAGGTAATCGGCTGCGATCTGATCCGTCGGCATCGGGAACATGCTGCCCTATGAACCAGTCAATGAATGTGACGAATTGGGGTCGGTCGGAATCCGCCGGGGTTCCCGGATTCAGCGATACGCCAATCCCGATAGCCGTTCCGCCAGGGCGCGGGTGGCCGGTGTGAAGCGACCGGTCAAGGTCAGCAACATGTTTCGCCTGTGCCGGTTCGTACTGCGGCTTCCGCCCGTGGTCGAAATGAGCCGCGACGAGTTGGTCGACCGGCTGGGGCCCACCATTCACCGCTACGCGACTTCGGACTCGGGTTCGGTTGCGGCGCGGTTGAGGTCGCGTTCGTGGTGGATGCGGCGGGCGCGGTCCTCGGCGCGGGTGCTCTTGCGTCGTGGCATCCTCAGTCCGCTGGGGTGTGCGGTTGATACCGGGCCGGTCGTGGTGACGGGTGCGGTGGGTTGGCTGAGTTCGGGTAACAGCAACCGACTCCCGGGGGTGGTGTGGTAGGTCTGCCCGTCGGGCGCAATCCAGTCGACCGTGCCGTCCGTCAATCGTGGAAGGTATAGCCCCCAATACAGGCCCTGACCTGGGAGGGGACTTAAACGTCATCGTGTCGCACATCTCGGAGGGAGGACAGCCCTCGTTTTACCGAGCACGACGTGGGAATCTGACTATCAATGGCCGAGACCCCGCCGCACAGTAATGGCATGCCGCACTACTCCCACGACCAGGTCGACGCAATCGTCGCCAACCGGGCCGCGATCGAGCAGGCCAAGGGCATCCTGATGTTCGTCCACGCCATCGACGGCGTCGCCGCCTTTCACCTCCTAAGGTCGCAGTCTCGAACCAGTCGGATCAAGCTCCGTCTGCTCGCCGAGCAATTCATCAACGACGTCTCGGCACTCACCTTCGACGAACGGCTCGACCTGGAGACGGCGTGCTCCCATCTGCTGCTCACCGCGCATGAGCGGGTACGCCGTGGTCCCGAGAGTTACCGATAGGGATGTGTCGCGACAGAAGCCCGTCTCGGGGTCCAAAGTCTCTACCATCCGGGAACATGTCTGCAGCACTGTCCGAGGCATGACGGAAACAGCTGAATCCACTGCCGAACCGACCACCGTGACGGGCCAACGCCGGGTCGACGACCGACATGATCGGCCTGGTCGGTTGAGCCACCACGTGTTGGCCTGGGTGGGCATCACCGCCGGTGTCTTGTTCATCGTGGTGGTGATCTTCTTCTCGGGGTTCTTCTTGGGCCGATCCTCGGGCGGGCACCGAAGCTACGACGGCGAACGTGACGGTTCCGGTCAGATGGGACCGGGCGGGATGATGGGACCGGGCTACACGGGGCCGGGCGGGATGATGGGACCGAACCAGTCGCCAACCAACACGCCACCCCGCTGACTATTGGAGGGCGCGAGTTCACCTGGAACTCCGGGAATGCGGGCGCGAGCCCAACGGTCGACCAAGCAGCAAACCTGTCTGTCGAGGTTTTGTAATGTGATGGAATGACGACCGCGACCCCGCAGCGCAAGCTAGTTCTTGCACGCCGCATTCGATGGTTCGTCGCGACGACGATTACCTACAACATCATCGAGGCGGTCGTCGCGATCTCAGCGGGGACGGTGGCCGACTCGACGGCGCTCATCGGATTCGGTCTGGATTCGGTGATTGAGGTTGCGTCGGCGGCTGCGGTGGCGTGGCAGTTCGCCGGTCGCGATCCCGAATCACGTGAAAAGGTCGCGCTACGCATCATCGCGTTTTCGTTTTTCGGACTCGCCATCTACGTGACGGTCGAGGCGATTCGGTCGCTGCTCGGTGCGAGCGAGGCACGACACTCGACAGTTGGAATCGTCTTGGCGGCAGTCAGTTTGGCGGTCATGCCGGTCCTGTCGTATGCGCAACGTCGAGCCGGTCGCGAACTTGGCTCACTTTCAGCGGTAGCGGACTCAAGACAAACTCTGCTATGTACCTACCTGTCAGCGGTGTTGCTCGTCGGCCTGGTGCTCAACAGCCTGTTCGGCTGGGCATGGGCCGACCCAATCGCCGGTCTGGTGATCGCGGCGCTAGCCGTCAAAGAGGGCCTTGACGCATGGAAGGGCGACACGTGCTGTGCACCTTTCAACGCCGCTACGACCAACCCATCCGACGACGATTGCGACAGCTGCGACCACTGATTCCGATAGCGGCCTCGGCCTTCGTGTAGCCGCCGCTGCAAGTTGAGTCAGCGCTATCCGAGAAGCCGCTGCTGCTCGTGCCGGTCGGAGGGCAGCGTTTCAAAGAGCTGCTCCTCCTGCACTAAACGAGCGCGGCAGCTGCCGCGCGGCCCGACGCTGTCAGCGTAGTCGGCGGGCGGCTCTCCGTCGGCCTCCCGGCGGCGTCGACATACGTCCAGCGTTTGTGCTCAAGGTTGGGAGAGGAACATCCGGGGCATACAAGACCATGAATGCAGTCGAAGACCGCGTCACCGACATCCGGATGTTCACGATTCCCGTCAATCACGTGGGCCATCTGGCGGTCGGCGCCTACGCCGCCGTCGCCGCCCAGTGGGAGCGACTGCGTCTGCTAGAACACCAGAACTCCGCACTGGCCGACGAAGAGGTGTTCCTCCAGTTGAGCGCGGCGCTGCAGAGGCTGTCGAAAGACTTGGGTCTGCGGACCTGCACGGTGAACGACGGAGCCAGGAAGCCGCCCGGCGTTTCCGGGATTACCGATCATCGTGGATTTCTGCCGGACGACCTGGGCTACCTACGCAGCGGAACGTGGCATGAATCCACCGGCGTTTGGTGCCACGACTGACCTGGACCTCGGCTGCGATCCGTGGGTTAGCCTTCACCCGATGGCGCGGCTCAAGCAGGTCTACAGAATCACCTACCCCAACGGGAAAATCTACGTCGGCATGGACGTGACCGGTGCGATCACCTACTTCGGCAGCCCGTCCAACAAGGTGCTGATGGCCGCTGAATTGGCCGACCGCCGAGGCACCTCGCACGCCGCCCGTCCGGGCCACTAACGATCGAACATACTTTCGAATTTGCCGGCTTCAGGCGGCCGCTGAAACGGCTCCAAGCCAACCTGTGGATGAACCACCGACTGTGCACAACCCCACCACCAAGAGCCGAAAACGTCAGCGCCACATGCTAAGCGAGGGGTCCGCTCAGGCCTCGATTTCGCCGGCGATACCGCGTTCGATACCTGCCCGCGTGACCGCGGGCAATACGATCAGCCCGTTCAGCTCGCGCTGCGCCTTCGAATAGGCGTTCCGGCGCTCGTCGGCGGTGGCCGCATCGTCCGCCGCCACCCGCAGTAGGCGCTGCGCGCGCTCCAACCGCTCCTGCGCCTCGGTCGAGAAGTCGCTGCGTCGCCGCCGGACCGCCTCGGCCTCTGCAACGTCGAACGCCGTGACGTAAGCGTGGACGGCGTCGCGGTAGTCGAGCTGGCCGTCTCGGTCGCGTGCGAGTTCGTCGACGCTGGCGGGGCGCAATAGATCGGCGCGGCTGCGCGCCCGGTGGAACTCGGCGGTGAGTGGTTCGCGCATGTCGGTCATCAGCGGGAAGTCCAGCAGGTTCGCGACGTCCAACTCGTAGTCAAGCCACCGGGCGTCCGTGCTGTCGTGGCGCTGCATCACCCTGGTGAGCTCGCGGCGCGCTGCCGCTTCGTCGATCTTTCCGCGCCCCGACGCCTCCGCGACGGCGACCTTGGTCTGCTGCTTGATCCGGTAACGTTCGAGACGTCGTTCGGCGCGCCGCTCATTCGCTGCGCTGACGGCCCTGACGCCACCGCCGATCACCCCGCCAAGGGGAAAGATCAGCCACCAGAAGTTGCCGGCGAAGTGCAACACTGAGTCCACCCATCCCAGGATGCCATCAACGTCGGCGCACCTACGGCGCGAGGCGCTTCAGCGCTGCGCGAAAGCCCGGGTTCGGATCCGCATCGGTCAACGTGGCCAGCGCCTTCGAGCTGCGATTGGCGAGTGCAACTAGATCGCGGGCCCGCAGACCAGGCCAGCCGTGCAGCAGCCGCCGCCAAGCGGCGGGGACCGCCGACGCACCGTACACCGCGCCGAGCAGGCCGCCGACTGCCCTACGGTCACGGCGGCATCGTCACCCGCGCCGTCGATGATTTGCGTCCCCGATACGCCACTCTGCCGGATCCCGATGGCTTGCTCGGCTCCGAGTTCACGTTGCGACAGCTGCGCCTGGCCCACGAGGCCGTCGCGGGAGAGGCGTTGCAGAGGGACTGGTTTCGTCGCGCCATGGAGCCGCGACTCGAGGCCACTGGACGTTCGGTGGCGGTGGGTCGGGGCCGACCGGCCGCGCTGTTCCGGCGCAAGGCCTAGGCGCCCGGCAGGCCGATCCCGCGGTAGTGCCGTAGCCGCGTCGCCAGTCGCTCCTCGGCCGTCATCGACCGGAGCGCGTGCAGCTCGGTCGCGATGGTGGCCGAGAGTCGCTGAGTGAAGTCCATCGGTGTGTCGGCGGCATCGACGTGCTCTGGAACGATCGCATCGACGATCCCGTTGCGCAACAGATCAGCCGACCGAATGCCTTGTGCCGCAGCAAGTTCGGGAGCATGGTCGACGTCTCTGAAGACGATGGCGCTGGCACCTTCCGGCGGCAGCGGCGCCAACCAGCCGTGCAGGGCGGCCAGCACGCGGTCGGCGGGCACCATCGCCAGCGCCGGTCCGCCGCTGCCCTGCCCCAGAAGGACCGACACCGTCGGGGTGTCCAACGTGACGAGTTGCGCGAGACACCTGGCGATCTCGCTGGCGAGCCCGCCCTCCTCGGCCTCGGCCGACAGCGCTGGGCCCGGGGTGTCGATGACGAGGACCAACGGCAGCCGCAACCCAGCGGCCAATGCCATCCCGCGGCGCGCTTCACGCAGCGCTTGCGGGCCTGCCAGCCCGCCGCCGACGCCGCGCTGCTGCCCGACGACGACTGCGGGCTGCCCTCCGAATCTGGCCAGCGCCAGGAGTGTGGTGGCCGCCTCGCCATGCCCTCCGGTTCCGGAGAGAAGCACCCGCTCCGTAGTCCCGTGCCGCAGGAGGTAGCCGATGCCGGGACGGTCGGGTCGACGGGAGGCCTCCACCGAATCCCAGGCTGGTACGTCTGCGATGGGCTCCGCATCGGGTGCTCGGGGTGGAGGGTCGGGTTGATCGGACAGCACCGTGAGTGCGCGGTCCAACGTCGAGCGGAGCAGTTCGACGGGGACCACGCCATCGATGACGCCGTGCCGGTGCAGGTTCTCGGCGGTCTGGATGCCGGTGGGAAACGGTTCGCCGTACAGGTGCTCGTACACCCGCGGCCCGAGGAAGCCGATCAGGGCGCCGGGTTCGGCTGCGGTGATATGGCCCAGCGAGCCCCACGACGCGAACACCCCGCCCGTCGTCGGATGTCGCAGGTAGACGAGATAGGGGAGGTGCGCCTGCTTGTGCAACTCGACGGCGGCGGCGATCTTGACCATTTGCAGGAAGGCGACGGTGCCCTCCTGCATCCTGGTGCCGCCCGAACTCGGCGACGCCACCAGCGGGAGTCGCTCTGCGGTCGCCCGTTCCACCGCCGCGGTGATCCGCTCGGCGGCGGCCACACCGATCGACCCGGCGAGGAAGTCGAATTCGCTCGCAACCACCGCCACCCGGCGACCGAAGACGGTCCCCTCGCCGGTCAAGACCGATTCGTCGAGCCCGGTGGCAGCCCTGGCCCGAGCCAATTCCCCGCGGTACTGCTCGTCTGCGCCGACGTCGAGCGCGGCCTCGTCCCAGCTGAGAAACGACCCCTCGTCGAGGACGGCGTCGCGCAGCGCAACGGCGCTGATCCGGCTCACGGAGCAAGGCTATCGGGCGGGTCGATAGGCTGACCCCATGATTGGAGTTAGCCGAGACGGCGCCGTGTTGACCTTGGAGATGCAGCGTCCCGAGCGGCGCAATGCTCTGAACAATGAGTTGGTCGACGGACTTCGTGAGGCGATCGAGAAGGCCGCCGGTGAGGACGTCCGGGCGGTCGTACTGACCGGCCAGGGTGATGTCTTCAGTTCTGGCGCGGATCTCTCCGGCGGTCAAGGCATCGCCGACCAACTGCCCGACAAGGCGAGAGCGCTCAATATCGCCATCGACCAGGCCCCCTTCCCCGTCATCGGCGCGATCAACGGACCGGCGATCGGTGCCGGGGTGATCCTGTCGATGATCTGCGACCTGCGTGTCGTCGCCCCCGAGGCGTACTTCCAATTTCCCGTGGCCAAATACGGCATCGCGCTCGACAACTGGAGCATTCGCCGGCTGACCTCGCTCGTCGGGGCGGGCCGAGCCCGCGGAATGTTGATTGCCGCCGAGCGATTGTCCGTTGACGACGCACTGCTGACGGGGATGGCCAACCGCATCGGGACGCTCGCCGACGCACAGGCCTGGGCGGCCGAGATCGCCGGGTTCGCGCCGCTGGCGTTGCAGCACGCCAAGCGGGTGTTGAACGACGACGGTGCCTACGAGGATGCGTGGCCGGCCCACCGGGAGCTCTTCGACAAGGCTTGGTCCAGCAACGACATCATCGAGGCGCAGGTCGCGCGCATCGAGAAGCGCCCCGCCAAGTTCCAGGGCGCCTAGATGTTCTGGCGGGCGACGCGTCTGATCGGCGGCACGGCAGCCGTCGTCGGCGGCGGTTGGGCGCTGGGTGCGCTTCAGGGCGCGCCCAAGGCGCTTGGTGCCTCGCCAGTGGAGATCGACGGCACCACGAAGCGCTCGCCGAACTACCGCGACGGCGTGTTCGTCAACCTCGAGCCCGCGTCCGACACCAGCCTGACCCGCGACCAACAGTTCGGGCTCGTCCGTGAGGTCATCGTCGGCGGTTCCGCCCAGCAACCGTCCGAGCCCGTCCCCGTGGTCACGCCCGACCCGAGCGTGTCGGCCGGGGATCTCGCGGCCACCTGGTACGGCCACTCGTCGGTGATGATCGAGGTCGACGGGTACCGCATTCTCGCCGACCCGGTCTGGAGTGACCGTTGCTCACCGTCACGTGCCGTCGGCCCGCAGCGGCTGCACCCGGTGCCCTCCGCGCTGGAGGCTCTGCCTGCCGTCGACGCCGTGATCATCAGCCACGACCACTACGACCACCTCGACGTCGACACCATCAGGCAGCTCGCGCTCACACAGCGCGCCAAGTTCTTCGTGCCGCTGGGGATCGGTGCGCATCTGCGTACGTGGCACATCCCCGATGAACGCATCGTCGAGCTCGACTGGAACGAGAGCGCGCATCTCGGCGAGCTCGAGTTGGTCTGCACGCCCGCTCGGCACTTCTCCGGTCGTTTCTTGACGCGCAACGTCACGCTGTGGTCCTCGTGGGCGATCATCGGGCCGCGCCACCGCGCCTTCTTCGGAGGCGACACCGGTTACACGAAGAGCTTCACCGACATCGGCGTCGACTACGGCCCGTTCGACCTGACGCTCATGCCGGTGGGGGCCTATCACCCCGGCTGGCCCGACATCCACATGAACCCCGAGGAGGCGGTTCGCGCGCATCGCGACGTCACTGACGCCGGATTGCTGGTGCCCATTCACTGGGCGACGTTCCGGCTGGCACCGCATCCGTGGTCAGAACCCGTCGAGCGGCTAGTGATCGCTGCGTCGGGCGAAGGGGTCCCGGTGGCGACGCCCAGGCCCGGTCAGCGCATCGAATCCGCGCCCTCGCAGTTGGACCCATGGTGGAGGGCGTGACCGGCTAGCGTGCTGGTGTGAGCCCCTCGACCGTGATCTCCCTGGTGACCGCGTTGACCGTGCTAGCCGTGTCGACCGGGTGCGCGCCGACGCCGCCAGCGGCTGACCCCACCACCAGCCCGCCCAGCACGATCGCGCTCTCCGACGAGCCGCCACCGCTCGTCCCTGCGATGCCGTTGCCCGACAAGGCCGTGGACAACGCCGTCGCCAAACTCGACGGTATCGCCGACGAGCTCATGACGAAGTCGGGCCTACCCGGGATGACAGTGGCGGTCGTCCACGGCGGAAAGACGATCTACGCCAAGGGGTTCGGAGTCAAGGACGTCCGCAACGGGCACGGTGCGGACAACCAGGTCGATCCCGACACGGTGTTTCAGCTCGCATCGCTGTCCAAGCCGCTGGGCTCCACGGTGGTCGCCCATCAGGTGGGGCTGAACGCGATCAGCTGGGACACGCCGATCTCTGACAAGCTGCCGTGGTTCGCGCTGTCCGACCCGGCCATCAGCAAGCTGGTCACCGTCGGGGACATGTATTCGCATCGATCCGGGCTGCCTGATCACGCAGGCGACCTACTCGAGGACATGGGTTACGACAGGCGCTATGTCTTGGAGCACCTCCGCGACTTCCCGCTCGGACCGTTCCGAACTTCCTACGCCTACACCAACTTCGGGCTCACCGCGGCGGCCGAGGCGGTGGCCGCGGCGGCGGGCAAGTCGTGGGAGGACCTCAGTCGGGACGTGCTGTACGAACCGCTGGGGATGACGTCGACGAGCTCACGATTCGACCAGTTCGTCTCGAGGAACGACCGAGCGGTGGGCCACACCCTCGTCGACGGCAAGTACCAGCCGGACTACGTGCGCGACCCCCAGGCGCAGTCGCCCGCTGGCGGCATCAGCTCATCGGTGAACGACATGACGCACTGGCTGACGATGATGCTGGCCAACGGGACCTACCACGGCACGCAGATCGTGAACCCCGAGGCCCTGCTGCCCGCTCTCACCCCGCAGATCGTGTCCAGTCCGCCGTCGGAGGCGGCGGCGCGTCCCGGTTTCTACGGCTACGGCTTCAACGTGGGGACGACGGCCGCTGCGCGCACGCAGTTCAGCCACTCCGGTGCCTTCCAGCTCGGCGCTGGCACCAACTTCGTCATCCTGCCCTCAGCCGACGTGGCAATCGTGGCGTTGACGAACGGCACTGCCTCCGGGGTGCCGGAGGCCCTGACCGCGGAGTTCGCCGACCTGGTGCAGTTCGGCGAGGTCCGAGAGGACTGGTTCACGCTCTACCGGGGCGCCTTCGCGCAGATGATCGCGCCGGTCGGCTCGCTCGTTGGCAAGCGGCCGCCTGCCAACCCTGCGCCGCCTGGTCCGCTGACCAGTTACGTCGGCGTCTACTCCAACCCGTTCTGGGGTCCGGCCCGCGTGACGGAGCGGGGCGGTGGACTTCAGGTGGCCATCGGGCCCAAACTCGTCTTCCCACTGACCCATTGGGACGGCAACGTGTTCAGTGTCAGCTTCGTCACCGAGAACTCGCCACCCGGTAGCGTCTCCACGGCGACCTTCGATCGGAACACGCTGAAACTGGAGTACTACGACGGGGACGGAAGGGGCACCTTCACCCGATGAGCAGCGCGGTCGCCGTTGGACTGTCCGAACCCGAGGTGGCGCAGCGCGTCGCCGAGGGCAAGACCAACGACGTTCCGACCAGGGCGGCGCGCAGCGTCGAGGAGATCGTTCGCGCCAACGTCTTCACCCGGATCAACGCGATTCTCGGCGTGCTGCTGATCATCGTGCTGTCGACCGGGTCATTCATCAACGGACTGTTCGGCATCCTCATCGTGGCCAATAGCGCGATCGGCATCATTCAGGAACTTCGGGCCAAACAGACCCTGGACAGACTGGCGATCGTCGGTCAAACGAAGCCGATGGTGCGCAGGCAGTCTGGGACCGGGCCACGGTCGCCGAGCGAGGTGGTGCTCGACGACGTCATCGAGCTGGGTCCTGGCGATCAGATCGTCGTCGACGGCGTGGTCATCGAGGAGGCCGGTCTCGAAGTCGACGAGTCGCTGCTGACGGGCGAGGCCGACGCGATGGACAAGCACGCCGGCGACGAGGTGAAGTCGGGCAGCTTCGTCGTCGCGGGTAGTGGGGCGTACCGGGCGACGAAGGTGGGTCGTGAGGCCTACGCCGCCAAGCTCGCCGAGGAGGCCAGCAAGTTCACGCTGGTGAAGTCCGAGCTTCGCAGCGGCATCGACAAGATCCTCCAGTTCATCACCTACCTTTTGATCCCCGCCGGACTCCTGACCATCTACACGCAGCTGTTCACCACCGATGCCGGATGGCGTGAGTCGTTGTTGCGCATGGTCGGTGCTTTGGTACCGATGGTGCCCGAGGGCTTGGTCCTCATGACGTCGATCGCGTTCGCCGTCGGGGTGGTGCGGCTCGGTAGGCGCCAGTGCCTGGTGCAGGAACTGCCCGCCATCGAAGGGCTGGCCCGGGTAGACGTGGTGTGCGCCGACAAGACGGGAACGTTGACCGAGAACGGCATGCGGCTCAGCGAGCTCAAGCCCCTGATCGACGATGACGTCTCCAATGCGCTGGCTTCATTGGCCGCGGCCGACGACCGCCCGAACGCCAGCATGAAGGCCATCGGTGAGGCGTACGGTGAACCTCCCGGTTGGACGGCCACCGCCAGCGCGCCCTTCAAGTCGGCGACCAAGTGGAGCGGCACTTCCTTTGGAGAACACGGCAACTGGGTGATCGGCGCTCCCGACGTGCTTCTGGACCCCGCTTCGCCCGATGCCGAAGTCGCCGAACGGATCGGTGCCAAGGGTCTGCGGGTGCTTCTCCTCGGTTCGTCGAACGCCCCGGTCGACGCGCTTGACGCGCCGGGGGTCGTCACCCCGGCGGCGTTGGTCGTGCTCGAGCAGCGGGTCCGGCCCGATGCCCGCGAAACCCTCGATTACTTTGCGGCGCAAAAGGTCACGGTCAAGGTGATCTCGGGCGACAACGCCGTGTCCGTGGCGGCCGTGGCAGGCAGTCTCGGCCTGCACGGTGAGACGATGGACGCCCGGAACTTGCCCGATGAACCCGATGCTCTGGCAGACGCTGTCGTTGAGTACACGACGTTCGGCAGGGTGCGGCCCGACCAGAAACGCGAGATGGTGCACGCCCTGCAGTCCCGCGGACACACCGTGGCGATGACCGGCGACGGTGTCAACGACGTGTTGGCACTCAAGGACGCGGATATCGGCGTCGCGATGGGCTCGGGCAGCTCCGCCTCCCGTGCGGTCGCGCAGATCGTGCTGTTGGACAACAGGTTCGCGACCCTGCCGTACGTCGTCGGCGAGGGTAGGCGGGTGATCGGCAACATCGAGCGGGTCTCGAATCTGTTCCTCACCAAGACGGTCTACTCCGTGCTGCTGGCAATGCTGGTCGGCCTCGCCGGCCTCTCGGCCAAGTTCTTCGGCACGGATCCGTTGCTGTTTCCGTTCCAGCCGATTCACGTGACGATCGCCGCGTGGTTCACCATCGGCGTCCCGGCGTTCGTCCTGTCGCTGGCGCCCAACCGGGAACGCGCCCACACGGGCTTCGTCAGGCGGGTCATGACCTCGGCGCTGCCGAGTGGGCTGATCGTCGGCGTCGCGACGTTCGTCAGCTACCTGCTCGCGTACGGGGGTCGCGACTCGACGCCAACGCAGCAGATGCAGGCCTCGACGGCGGCGTTGATCACGCTCCTGGTGAGCGCGCTGTGGGTGCTCGCCGTGGTGGCGCGGCCGTACGAGTGGTGGCGGATCGCTCTGGTGGCCGTCTCGGCGGCGGCCTACGTGGTGATCTTCTCGCTTCCACTGGCCAGGAAGACCTTCTTGCTCGATCCCTCCGATGCGGCGATGACGGCGACGGCGCTGGCCATCGGTGTCCTCGCGGCGGCGTTCATCGAGGTGGTCTGGTGGGTGCAGGGGCGGATCCTGGGGGAGCGGCGACGCCTCTGGCGGTCTGACTAGCAGTTCGAGTGATTAGGGTGGAGCCATGGGATTTCTAGACAAAGCCAAGGACCTGCTGTCGAAGAACGCCGACAAGGTCGACACGGCAATCGAGAAGGTTGGAGACGCCGTCGACAAGAAGACGCAGGGCAAGTACGCGGGACAGGTCGACAAGGTGCAGGACGCCGCCAGGAAGGCCGCCGAGAAGAATGCGGGCAGGACCCCACCGGCGGCGCCGCCGCCCGCCGCGCCGTCCGGACCTCCACCGACCTCCTAGACGATGGCCAAACTGTCAGTCTCCGTCGACGTCCCGCTGTCACCGGAGCAGGCCTGGGAGGCGGCCTCCGATCTATCGCGATACAAGGAGTGGCTGAGCATCCACCGGGTGTGGCGCACCACGCCGCCGGAGACCTTGGAGAAGGGCACCAAGCTGGCGTCGGTCGTCGAGGTCAAGGGCATGATGAACCTGGTCCGGTGGACGATCGTCAGCTACAAGCCGCCGCAGTCGCTCACACTCGACGGTGACGGCAAGGGCGGCGTGAAGGTCAAGCTGATGGGCAAGGTCAAGCCGGCCGAGAAGGATGCCGCCGGGTCGACCGTGACGTTCGACGTGCATCTGGGTGGACCCGCCCTGTTCGGGCCGATCGGGATGATCGTCGCCAGCTCACTCAAGGGCGACATCCGCGAATCGTTGGACAACTTCAAGTCGGTCTTCTCGTGACGGTCGCCCGTCGGCTCGCGGAGCTGGTTCGCGACGGCGCGGGCGTCGAGTTGCCGGTCCGCATCCGTGCCTGGGACGGCACCGAGGCAGGTCCCGCTGACGGTCCGGTGCTGGTCATCAACAACCGCCGGGCGCTGCGGAGGCTGCTGTGGGCGCCCGGTGAGATGGGGCTCGCCCGCGCGTACGTGACCGGTGACGTCGACGTCGAGGGCGACATGGCCGACGGCTTCCGTCGCGCATGGGCGATGTCGGCCAAACGTCGCACGTCGATTCCGTTGCGGGACAAAGCCGGTGCCGGTTTGGCTGCGGCCGGGCTCGGTGCCGTTGGGCTGCCGCCGAAGCCACCTGCCTCAGAGGCGCGACTGGCGGGGCGGCTGCACACCCGCGGTCGGGACCGCGCCGCGATCGCGCACCACTACGACCTGTCCAACGACTTCTACAAGCTGCTTCTCGACGACCACATGGCGTACTCGTCGGCCTTTTACACCCACGACGGTCAGTCTCTGCACGATGCGCAGTCGGCGAAGCTCGACCTGGTCTGCCGCAAGCTGGAGTTGGCGGAAGGCCAGCGCCTGCTCGACGTCGGCTGCGGATGGGGGTCGATGATCATCTACGCCGCGCGCAACTTCGGCGTTCGCGCCACCGGCATCACGCTGTCGGCCGAGCAACGGGACTTCATCGCCGAGCGCGTCACGCAGGAGGGGCTCGGCAGCCTGGTCGAGGTGCGTCTGCAGGACTATCGCGAATTGTCCGATGAGCCCGCGACGTTCGATGCGGTGAGTTCCATCGAGATGGGCGAGCACGTCGGCGAGGGAAACTATCCGACCTACGTGTCCACGATGCTCGGCGCCCTCAAGTCGGGCGGTCGCCTTCTCCTGCAGCAGATGTCGCGGAGCGAGGGCACTGCACCGGGAGGCGGGCCGTTCATCGAGTCCTACATAGCGCCCGACATGCACATGCGGCCGCTATGGCAGACGATTCGGCACCTGGAGAACGCGGGCCTCGAGGTGCGCGGCGTCGAGGCGATGCGCGAGCACTACGTCAAGACAGTCGAGCACTGGCTGGAGACGTTCGAGACGTTCTACGACGAGTTCGTCGCACTCCAGGGGGAGGAGGTTGCCAGGGTATGGCGCCTCTACCTGATCGGCGGTGGTTTGGCGTTCGAGCAGGGCCGGATGGGCGTTGATCAGATCCTGGCCCGCAAGCGCTGACTCAGACCGTCTCGCGGGTACCGGGTATCACGCGGTGACCCGTTGACCCTTGTGCAGGGTGTCCAGCAGCTCGCGGTGCGGACCGACCAGGTATGCGGTATCGCCTGCGAACAGCTGGGTGTCGCGGCGCGGATGCAATTGGACGTTCCCCGGCCCGCGGGCGATCGCGATAACCCTGGTCTGAGTTGACATCTCGGCCATCCGGAGGCCATCGAGCTCGCTGCCGGGAGCCACCTCCACGCCGCCGACCATGAATGACTGCTGGCCCACTGAGAACGTGCCGAACACCTGTAGTCCCATCGCCGTGCCGATGAACCACGGTGCCGCGAGCTCGACCGTCGAGCGCACGTTCTCGAACCCGAAGCGTTGCGACACGGCCGCACCCAGCGCGCGGTCGTAGACGCGCAGTACGACGGGCACGCCCGGGGTGGTGTCCGACCGCTTCCACCGGGCACCCAGGCGCTCGCGCAGCACGATGCCCGTCTCGATGTTGATCATGTCGGACTGCGTCAGCACCGCGACGGCCACCGCATCGTCGATGCGCGCCGAATCGAGTGTCGCGGGCAGCGTCGCGTCGCCGAAGATCACCGGCACGTCGAGCTCGGCTGCCGAGGACAGGAACCGGTTGTCGGGGCTGCGTTCGATCACCACGACGTCGTGCCCGGCTGCCTTCAAATCGGCGACCACGCGAATACCGAACGTGCCGAGGCCGACGACGACGATGTGGTCCTGCAGTTCGCGCACCTTGCGCAGGCCCGCGTTCTGCGCGATGCGACGCGACAGCAGCAGGTCGGCGACGAAGGCCATCAGCACGGCGCTGCTGGTGATGCCCGCGAACATCAGTCCGACGCCGAACAGCCGGAGCCACGTGGGCTGATCGATGAAACTGAAGTCGCCATAGCCGACGGTCGTAATGGTCTCGGCGGAGAAGTACAGCGCATCGATGAAGGTCATCCCAGTGGGAGCATCGTTGAAGGAGTACCGAAGCAACACCGTCGCGCCGAGCAATAGCGCCATCGATGCCGCGAAAGCCTTGAAGAAGTTGGGGTTGACGTCGTCACGGAAGGCGCGCACCGCGTCGAGGACGCGCTTGAGCGGCTTTCGTCGATGTTGGTGGTAGCCCCGCGCACCATGGTGCCCGACCTCGACCGTCGTGGCGACGGGCGGCGCTACGGAAATGCCCTGGGCGACCAATTCCTCGGCAGTGCCGATCATCGCCGTCCAGTCGCCTTCGCTGACGCCGACGTCGCGACCGGGGCAGGCCACCACCTCGCCGGGCGTGGGTGAGTTCTCGCCGCGGACCACGGCGATCGGAGCGAGGTCGCCGAAGATCTCCCGAAGCGTGGCACTTCGTGGCGCGTCGGTGCCCGAGACCACGAATTCAATGCCTGCTGCCGAGATCGAGTGCGTGGTGCGCGACAAACAGGCCTCCACCACTGACGGTGCCGCCAGATCGGCCACGTCGAGGATCGCGCCAGGGCCGTTGCCCAGTGCGACCGCCTCGCGCAGCACGCTGTTCCCCAACCTGGCCACGACGCGCACGTCTGGGTTGAGTTGTCTTGCCAGTAGCGCGATTTCGAGGTTGAGGGCGTCGTCGTCGTCCGCGCAGATCAGCGCAGCCGCCTTCGCAATGCCGGCATCGTTCAACTCGCTCGATGAGAAGACGACCGCGATCTCCCGGCCCGCGGTCCGCAGCTGTTCGATGATCCGCAGACCCAGCGGATCGTCGCCGCAGACGATTATGTGCCCCTCCATTCCGGAGACGCTACTTCGGAAACCTCGTCGATGAGGGGTGAAGATGGAGGCATGCCTACCGCGAAGATCTATGTCAAGGCGTGCATCAACGGTGCTCGCACCCCTGATCAGCACCCCAATCTGCCCGTCACGCCCAAGGAGTTGGCCGCCGCGGCAGTCTCCGCGCACGAAGCCGGCGCGCAGGCAGTCCACATGCACCCGAAGGCCTCCGACGGTAGGGACTCGCTGGAACCCGACGTGGTCGCCGCTGCGGTGACGGCCGTGCGCGCTGCGGCACCTGGTCTGCCACTCGGGGTGACGACGGGGTTCTGGGCGCTGCCCGACGCCGACGCGCGGCGCCGCGCGGTGGAGGCCTGGACGGTGCTGCCCGACTTCGCGTCGCTGAACTGGCACGAGCCGGGCTCACCCGAGCTCGCGGAGGTTCTGCTCGGCAAGGGCCTCGGCGTCGAGGTCGGGCTGTTCCATCTCGAGGCGGCGGCGGCGTGGGCCGAATCGAAGATGGCTCAGCACTGTATGCGGGTGATGATCGAACTTCAGGGCCACGAGGACGTCGTCGTGGCGGATGCGATGCTCGAGAGGATTGCGTCCGCAGGCTCCCCGGCGCCCGTGCTGTTGCATGGCCTCGACGAAAGCTGTTGGCCTCTGCTCGAGCACGCAGGTGAGTGCGGCGTGCAGACCCGCATCGGCATGGAGGACACCCTGAAGCTGCCGGATGGATCCGTCACCCCCGACAACGCTGCCCTGGTGTCGGCGGCGGTCCAGCTCCTCAGTCGGTAGGGGCACCCAACGAGAAGTCGGCGAAGTCGAAGCCGGGCACCACGACGCAACTCACCAGAGTGGGTTCGGCGTCACGCGGCACGGCCCGCTGCCAACGTCCGGGCGGCACGACGAACTGGGGCTGCTCACCGGCTGCGACGTCGCTTCCGAGTAGGTGGGTCTCGGCGCTGTCCCGTTCCCGCCCGATCTCCAGCAGGAGCGGGCTGCCGCGGTGGTGCAGCCAGAGTTCGGCACTGCGAACGGTGTGCCAGGCCGACTGCTGACCGGGCATCAGGAGGAACAGGATCGCGGTTCCCGCGTTGCGGGTGCCCGGGTAGTCGGGCGGGAGAACGGACTGCCCGAGGGTGAGCTCGCTGCGCCATGTCTCGCGGTACCAGCCACCTTCGGGATGCGGCGCCAGATCCAATTTTCGGGCCCAATCGGGGAGCTCCGTCATGCGTCCAGCCTACGTCGACGCGGGCTGCGACCCGATACCCTCATCTCATGACTCGCCTACGCCCGGGATGGTTCGTCGTGCTCTGCTCGACGGTGCTTCTGGTCAGTGCGTGGCTGCCGTGGCTGGTGACCAGCGTCGACGGGGGCGGGCGGGCGAATGCGATCGGCGGAAAGCTGGGCGCGATCCACGTGCCGCCGAACGGATTTGGCGTAGGGCAGCTCATCGTCGTGCTCAGCTCGACGTTGATCGTGGCGGCGGCGATGGCGGCGCGCAGTCTGTATCCGAAGATGGCTTCGACTGCGGCACTTGGTATCTCAGTTCTGCTCGCGGTGGCGGTGCTGTGGTACTACCGGCTGTACGTGGCGCCGCCGGTGGCTGCGGGCTACGGCCTCTATGTTGGCGGAGCTGCGGTGCTGGTCGCCGCGGTCCTATCGGTGATGGCCATGGTGGTGGCGTGGTCTGAGATGGGTCGCAACCGATGAGCGGCTTCCTCGAACCCGTCGTGCTGGCAGGGGAGCGCTGGGTGTCGCTCGAACCGCTGACGCAGGACCACGCGCCAGAGATCGCGACGGCTGCCCGCGATGTTCGGCCGCTGTGGTTCACCAGTGCTCCGACACCCGAGACCGCCGAGGAGTGGGTCGACGGACGTCTGGCGGCGCAGCACCCCGATACCGGTCTGACGTTCGTCGTGCGCGCGCGCGACGGTGATGTGATCGGCTCCTCCAGCTACTGCCACGTGGATCCGCCCAACCGGCGCTTGGAGATCGGCTACACGTGGTATCGCCACTCGGTGCGACGAACGGGGGTGAATTCGGAGTGCAAGCTGTTGATGTTGAGTCACGCCTTCGGCGAGTTGAACTGCGTCGCAGTCGAATTCCGCACGCACTTCTTCAACTCCACCAGCCGTGCGGCCATCGAGCGGTTGGGCGCCAAGCAGGACGGGGTCCTGCGCAGCCATCAGCTGCTGGTCGACGGATCCCGTCGTGACACCGTCGTCTATTCGATCTTGGACGTCGAATGGCCGTCGGTTCGGAACAACCTGCGGTTCCGGCTGGACCGGTAGTCGGGCCGCAAACTCGTCGCTGCCGCGCTGACCGCGGCCGAGGCGCCGTCGGCATACGGTGAACCCATGACTACCCCTGCCGAACAGCTGATCGTGGTGACCGCGCCGACCGTGGACTCCGAGGTCGGCAGCCTGGCGGCATACGAGCGCGCAGGCGCGGCGTGGCGGCTGGTGCGCGGGCCGATCGACGCCGACCTCGGCGAACTCGGGGTAGGGGAATCCGCCGACGACGTCTTCCGCACGCCGACGGGCACCTTCCCGCTGGGCATGGCCTTCGGTCGCGAAGCCAACCCCGGAACGTCGATGCCGTACACACAGGTGACGAAGAACGACTGGTGGGACGAGGACGTCGACTCTCCCACCTACAACACACTGGTGGAGTCGCCGACCAAGCCGTCAGAGGACGCCGAGAATCTCTACACCTCGGGCGAGATATACGACTACGCGGTGCTGGTCGAACACAATCCGCAGCACATTCCGGGCCGATCTGCCGGCATCTTCTTGCACGTCACCGACGGTGATCCGACGTGGGGATGCATCGCTGTCGAGCGTGACGAGATGCGTTCGTTGCTGCAGTGGTTGACGCCGTCGGCCACGCCGCGCATCACCATCGGCGTCGGACCCGAGCCGTTGCCGCCCGAGAATTAGGCGTCGGATCGAACTCCGGTCTAGATCCTGCCGACGGTCCGCAGTCCGGCGACGGTGTCGGCCAGCGTCTCCGCGGGATCGCGCTGCGTGATGCCCAGCTCGCGTTCGGCCGGTCCGTCGTCGGACGCGGGCATCTGGGTGTAGTACTGCATGGCGGCCGAGTTGATCGGGGTGTCGAACGGCAGCCGGTCGCCGATGACGTCGAATAGTCGGCCCAGCGCCCGCAATCCACTGTCGGGCAACGGAACTGCCACCAGCGGCCGGTTCGTGGCGTCACCGATCAGCTTCGCCAGGCGGGCTACCGGTACGCGCTGGCCCCCGGCCATGTAACGTCGCGGCCCCTTGCCGGGCTCGAGGAGCGCGACGTGGAGGTGGGCGAGGTCGCGGACGTCGATCACGAGCCAGGCGGCGCTGCGACCAGGCACGCCGCACATCTTGATTGCGGCCTCGACACCCTCGGCGGCCTCGCCGAATTGATCGCCCGCGGGCGGGCCGAGGACCATGCCGGGGTAGGTGATGCTCACCGGTGCGCCCGCGTCCTGCAGACCGCGGGCATACGCCTCGACGACGGCCTTCGACTTGCCGTAGCCGTCCGACCCGCCGACGACGGGCAGCTCCGCGTGCAATGTCTCCAGCCCGGGGCGGAAGAGTGCCGAGAAGCTCGACACGTGGACGATGGGGTCGATTCCGGCCGCGACCGCGCCGCCCAGGACGTTGCGGGCGCCCTCCAGATTGGTGAACAGCATCTCGTCGGTGCGGGCGGGGTCGGTCGACACCATTGCCGCGCAGTGGATTACGGCGTCGCAGCCCTGCAGCGCCGTCGCGGTGGTCTCGGCATCGGCGATGTCGCCGACGACGTGGTCACCGATGTCGACACCGATTTGCTCCGCGCTGGTGCGCAGGCGATCGGCGTTGCGGACCAGGAAGCACACCTGATGCCCGGCGTCCTGTGCAGCCTTTGCAGTCCAGGCGCCGACGAAGCCGGTGCCACCGGTGACCAGTACCCGCACGGACCCTCCAAGATCGACGATGCCGACCGACCGGCACGACGTATCGGAATGTAGCGCACCCGCCGGAACGGGGAGTTTGCTTCGCTGAGCAACCCGTTCGACGGTCTGCCTAAACCCAAAGTGAGCATGCTAACAAGTGCTTGCTCCAGCTAGCACTAGCTTGCAGGATGGGTTGCACGCGTACTCGGCGGAACCAGATGAACCGTCGGCGCACCAACGGAAGAGGGAAACAAATGTCGGACAGTGGACCCATCAGCCTCGTGAAGAGCGTCATCGACGGTGCAGTTGGCATCGCCAAGCAGGTGCTCGGCATCGTGTTCAGCAATGACCGCCTCAAGGAGCAGGGTGAGGCTCAGCAGGACAAGGCCGACGCCGAGAAGGACGTCGCAAAGAAGGAGGCGGAAGCCGAAGGCGCCCGCGCCGAAGCCAAGACTCAGGAAGCGCGCCAGAAGGCCGCCAAGAACTCCTAGACCTTCCCGGAACGCACAGAAGTGCAGTCGCCCACTTGGGCGACTGCTCTTCTGCGTTTCAGGGGATGCCTAGGTAGCCGCGGAAGCTGGTCGCCGCTCCTCCACGTCGGTGCCGCGCAAGGACCCGGCGCACTGGTCACACGTCAGCACGGCATCGAACTCGTTGCCGCACTGGGTATGCCGCAGTATCACCGCAGGACCCTCCGGGGAAGCGAACCAGCGTTGGGCCCATTGCAGCGCGGTGATCAGGATCGGGAACGCGGCACGCCCCTTCTCGGTCAGCAGGTAGCGTCCGTCGCTGGCCTGGAGCACGTCACCCGTGGTGAAGATCTGCAGGCGGTGCGCGAGCGAGGTGGGTGGGGCGCCGAGTTGCTCGGTGAAGTCGTTGAACCTGGAGGTACCGACGAACGCGGAGACCAGCAGCGCGAAGGCCCACCGGTTGCCGAGGATGCTCATGGTCTCTGGGAAGAGTCCCGCGCGTTGGGACGTCGTCCCGGACCCCGGTCGGCGACGAGTCGACTCGACTGGCATGGAGCGTGGCCAGGATCCGCTGGGCCCCCATACGGCGGTCAACTCCTTCTCCGTCACGACCTGCGTGCACGTCCGGCACGTGATCCGCGGTGAGAAGTCTGCGCCGCAGACGACGTGGTGCATGGTGGGCAGGCGCTCGGCGTGCTCGGGCACCCAGCGGCGTTCCCACTCCCAGATCGACGTCAGCACGGGCCACAGCGCACGACCCCGAGGCGTCAGGACGTACTCGTACCGCGACGGACTTTCCTGATAGAGGGTGCGGTTCAGCAGGCCGTCGGCCGTCATCGTCGACAGTCTTCGCGTCAGCACGGCATTCGAGATCGGCAGCCGTGCGGCGAACCTGCGATAGCGCGTCACGCCGAGCAGGGACTGCTGCAGGATCAGCAACGTCCACTCGTCGCCGACCACGCCGAGCATGCGGCCGACGGCGTTGACCCGACCCGGCTCGTTCACCTACAGGCCGATCGCCCCTGCAGCGGTATCGGTGTTCTGCCAACGTCGCAGGTCCGACCCCGGCGCCCACGTCGAATGGGTGCCACTGGAGACCCGTTCGGGCAGAGCCAGTTTGCACACCGGTCCGTCGCCAACCCTGGCGGCATCGAACACCAGGCAGTAGGAGGCGTCGGCGTTCATGTCGGTGGTGATGGTGACCAGATAGCCGTCGTCTTCGCCGGTGCTTCCGAGGCTGGGAGCCGCCCCGGCGGCGACATTCGATCGGGGTGCCATCGCCGTCTCGCTGCCGTAGACGCCGTCATCGAAGGCGAAGCGCTCCTCGGCGCCAGTCTGCAGGTCGTGCTTGAGCAGGCCGTCGAAGAGGAACCAGCCCGGCTTGCCCGTCGCGGCATACGTGTAGCGGTACTTGGCGCCTGCGTTACCCGGGTTGATCATGCCGAACTCGCTGATGCTGTCGGAGAGTCGCTCTTCGCGGACACCCCCGGTGACGAGGTTGAAGCGCCACCGGTGCAGTCGCGCCTGCATGCGGTCCAGGGCCAGGAAGCGGAAGGCGCGCTGCCACTTGTCGCCGAGGCCGTTGTCAGACGGTTCGGGGTCACCCTGGTAGAAGCCGTCGAGGACGATCTCGTCGCCGTCCTCGTAGGCGTTGGTGAAGTGAAGGACGTACGTCGGATCGGCCTCGAACCACTGGATCTGCGACGTGTCACCGCGCCGGGGAATGACGGCGAACCGCGACGGTATGTCACGGTGAAAGCGCGCCACGTGCGCGTTGCGTTCCAGGTACTCGGGTTCCCAGAACAGCGGAAAGTCGTTGAGGATGACGTAGTTCTCGGTGAATGCCATGTCGTGTGGCAGGCGGGGGCCGGGGAGCGGCACGTCGACGTAGTGCACCAGATCGTTGTTCGCATCCACGACGCCGTAGTGCATGAACGGCGCCTGTTTGGAGTAGTTGAAGAAGAGCAACTCGCCGGTCTTGTCGTCGACCTTCGGGTGCGCGGACACTCCCCAATCGAACGGGAATGCGCCGTTCCACTCCTGCTTGCCGAGGGTATCGCCGCTGAACGGGTCGACGCGGTACAGATCTCCGCACTGGTAGAAGCTGGTCAACGCAGTGCCCCGGTGCACGATCACATCGGTGCTGGAGGCGTCTTTCATCAACGTCCTTGCCCCCCAGCCGTATTCGCGCTTCGCAAGGCTTACCGGTTCGGCGAGTCCTGGCCACAGGGGTCCGCCCGCCTCGTTTTCCTCGGCGAGCGCGTCCGTGCGGACGAACCTGTTGCGGTAGAACGCCTTTCCGTCACGGAATCCGACGACGTGGATCATGCCGTCACCGTCGAAGGGGTGATACGCCTTCATCGCGGGGTGCAGCGGGTTCTCGGTGTTGCGCAGGTAGACGCCGTCGAGATCGCGTGGCAACTCGCCCTCGACGGTGAGGTCGTCGGCGTCCCACTCGGTCGACTGTGGTCTCCATGGTCCGGTGCGATAGGGGTGGTCGTCGTCCTCTGGCAGCGTGGACAAGAACTTTCCGACGACTTCTACATCCATCATGCGTTAGACCTCTCGTGCCGAGCCGACTACGAAACTCACCGTGGTAGCCGTGCTGCCACCAAAGTTCAGCGTGCCGAACGTATTTGCGCCGTCGACCTGATAGTCGCCCGCGGTGTCACTGACCTGTTTGGCCGCGTCGACGAGCATGCGCACCCCCGAAGCGCCGACGGGATGGCCGCCGCCGATCAGTCCGCCACTGGGGTTGATGGGCAGCCGTCCGCCGATCTCGATCTCGCCGTTCTCGATCGCCTTCCACGATTCGCCAGGGCCGGTCAATCCGATGTGGTCGATGGCCAGGTACTCGCTCGGTGTGAAGCAGTCGTGCACTTCGATGCCGTCGAGGTCGTCGAGCGTGAGGTGGGCGCGGTAGAACGCGTCGAGGACGGCGCCGCGCACGTGAGGCATGACGTAGCCGCTCGGAGAGTCGCGGCTGGAGCGGTCCAACTTCTGGCGCATGCCGAGGCCGACGGTACGGTGGCCCCAACCCTCGATGCGGGCGAGGGGTTTCGCGCCCGGGTGCTCGCGCAGGTAGTCGTCGGTGACGAGCACGACGCCTGCGCCACCGTCGGTCATCTGGCTGCAGTCGAAGCGGCGGATCCGGCCCTCGACGATGGGATTGACCTGGTCTTCGAGCGAGTCGCCCGCGATCAGCTCGGGCACCGTCCAGTCGCGAGTCTGCGCGTTCGGGTTGCGGCGCGCGTTGGCGAAGTTGATTGTCGCAATGGCCCGCAGATGGCCTTCGTCGATGCCGTAACGGCGGTCGTACTCGTCGGCCACCTCGCTGAACATGAACGGCCACATGAACGTCGCGCCCTGGCCCTCGTGGCCGGTCCACGCGGCGGCGCCGAGATGCTGGGCCGCGATGTCGCCCGGCACGGTCTTCTCCAGTTCGACGCCGACGACCAGTGCCGTCTCGTACGCGCCGGATCGCAGATCCGCGATGGCGGCCAGCACGGCGATGCTGCCGGAGGCGCAGGCCGCTTCATGGCGAGACGACGGGGTGTCCCAAAGACCGTCCACCACAGTGGCGGGCATGGCGCCGAGGTGGCCCTGTGCGGCGAACAACTCGCCGAACGCGTTTCCGACGTGGACGACGCCGATGTCGGCTGCGTCGATCCTGGAAGCTTGCAGCGTCGACGTCACGACCTCGGCGGTCAGCCCGGCGAAGTCGATGCCCTCGCGAGTCAAGTTTCGCGAGAAGTCGCTCTGATGGGCGCCGAGGATCCACACGTCTCTGCCGATCATCCATCGGACGCTACTACAAGTAACAGAGTGACTTGTTCGATTGGCGGTCTGAAACTGAAACGGTCCCATCGGCTCCTTTCTGAACCGATGGGACCTGGGTTTGCTCGAGTGTCGACACCCGAGCACGCCTCCACTACACATTCCCGTCATCGAACGTCACAAACGTGCTTGTGGGTGGCAGTAGAGGGCAAGATGTTGCCATGAAGTTGCAGAACCACGACCTCGCGCTGCGGATGGCGGAGTTGGCGCGGGTGACTGCGTTGCGGAAGGTCGACGACGTGCTCGTGGACGTGACCGCCACGGCCAAGGAGTTGATTCCCGGTGTGGACCTCGCCGGCGTGCTGCTGGTGGGGAAGGCCATTAGTTTCGAGACCCTGGCGCCGACCAGTGACTTGATGTTCAAGCTCGACGAATTGCAGATGCGCTATCGCGAGGGGCCGTGCGTCGAGGCGGCGTTGGACGAGATCGTGGTGCGCACCGACGACTTCCGTGACGAGCCACGCTTCCCGAATTATGCGCCCGAGGTGGTGAAGCTGGGGGTGCGCTCGGCGTTGTCGTTCAAGCTGTACACGGCTGATCGGACGGCGGGGGCGTTGAATCTGTTCGGCTACGAGCCCAAGCTGTGGGACAGCGAGGCGGAGTCGATCGGGATGATCTTGGCGGCGCATGCGGCGGCGGCGATCCTGGCCAGTCGTGAGGGTGAGCAGTTGCAGTCGGCGTTGTCGACGCGGGATCGGATCGGGCAGGCCAAGGGCATCATCATGGAGCGGTTCAAGATCGACGACGTGCGGGCGTTCGCGATGTTGCGTCAGCTCTCGCAGGACACCAACACCAAGTTGACCGACGTCGCGCAGCGCGTGATCGACACGCGCGCGGAGTAGACCCGCCCGCCTAGGGTCTTCCTACCTCAGTTTTCGGGGGCCTTTGGCATGTCGACGGGGCCGTAGGGCGGCTGTGCGGGCGGCCGGTACGGGCGCACCATTCGAGGATGAAAGCAGCGACTCGATGAAGGCCCTCGTCTATCACGGACCCGGCAAGCGAGCGTGGGAGGACGTGCCCGACGCAGTCATCCGCGACGCCGGCGACGCCGTGGTGAAAGTCGACGCGGTCACCATCTGCGGCACCGATCTGCACATCCTCGGCGGCGACGTACCGGAGGTCACCGAGGGGCGCATTCTCGGCCACGAGGCGGTCGGCACCGTGACCCAGATCGGTCCTGGGGTGCAACGACTCTCAGTCGGCGACCGCGTCCTCGTCTCCTGCGTCACGGCCTGCGGAACGTGCCGCTACTGCCGTGACGGCGCCTACGGGCAGTGCCTCGGAGGGGGCGGCTGGATCCTCGGACACTTGATCGACGGGACCCAGGCCGAATACGTGCGGGTCCCGTTCGCGGACAACTCCACCTACGCCGTGCCCGACGGCGTGACCGACGAGCAGATGATCATGCTTGCCGACATCCTGCCCACCTCCTACGAGGTGGGGGTGCTCAACGGGACGGTACAGCCGGCCGACGTCGTGGTGATCGTCGGAGCCGGTCCGATCGGACTGGCTGCGATCCTGACCGCTCGGTTGTACAGCCCCAGCCACGTCGTAGCGATAGACCTTGCCGACGCCCGTCTCGAGGCAGCTCGCAAGTTCGGTGCCGACATCGTGATCAACTCCACCACGACCGATCCCGAGGCAGTGATCGCCGAACTCACCGGCGGCCTCGGTGCCGACGTCACCATGGAGGCGGTCGGTACACCGCAGACCTTCGAGCTGGCGGTACGACTGGTACGCGCGGGCGGACACGTCGCGAACATCGGAGTTCACGGCGCACCTGCCACCTTGCACCTGGAAGACGTCTGGATCAAGAATCTGACCATCACCACCGGTCTGGTCGACACCTATTCGACGCCCACTCTGA
Organism: Mycolicibacterium hodleri; assembly: GCF_006439015.1. GTDB lineage: Bacteria > Actinomycetota > Actinomycetes > Mycobacteriales > Mycobacteriaceae > Mycobacterium > Mycobacterium hodleri_A. The sequence continues at coordinate 74,503 of NZ_RCZG01000002.1, forward strand.
TCGGCTTGGTCTCCAGCCACCAACTGGACACCTCGCCCATGATCACGCACCGCTTCGGGCTGGAAGAATTCGAGACCGCCTATGACGTCTTTGGCAATGCCTCGGAGACGGGAGCGTTGAAGGTGTTGCTCACTGCGCGCGGTGGCTGAAAGGCTAGCTCGCCGGTCGACCCGCCTCGTTGATCACGGGCGCGGTGATGTCCGCGGGAGGCGCTGTGTATACGTTGCCGCTGTTGGATTCCGTTGGGCCAGATGTGAATGCGACGGCTCGCAGGAAGGGACCGATTGCGGCATCGTAGAGCGACGGAATGAGACGGTACGCAAGTATTGCCGGACGGTTCATCCAGCCGACCTGGCGCTCGCTGGACCGCCGTCGGCCGGTGGCACGGACGATCTTGGCGACGATGGTTTCCGGGCTCACCGCGGTCGGCGGGACGCGGGGTGCGCGGCCGAAGTAGTTGGCGGCGGTCTGGTAGACGGGAGTGTCCACCGGACCCGGATACACCCCGTGTACGCGGATGCCCCGATGGTGTTGATTCTCCTGTCGCAACAGCCGAACCAACCCGTTGAGCCCGAATTTGCTGACGACGTAGGCAGATTGATACGGCGCGGCCGCCGTCCCCAGTAACGATCCGATTAGGACCAGGTGCCCGGTGCCCGTGCCCTGGAAGTGGACGAGCGCGCAACGTGCGACGTTCGCAGAGCCAAGGAGATTCGTCCGGACGATGGAGTCGAAGACCGCGACCGGCAGATCTTCGAACCGGCTGAACGCGGTGATGGCAGCACACTGAATGACGATGTCGAGCTGTCCGAAGCGTGCGGTGGCGGTGTCGAATAGCCGCTGCACCTGGTCCGATTCGGCGATGTCGGTGGCCTGAACGAGCACCGCTGCCGCTCCCGCGGCCAGACACTCGTTCGCGACCGTCTGCAGTGTCTCCCGCGAACGCGACGCCAGCACGAGGCGTGCATGCCTACTGGCGTAACGCAGTGCGGTGTCTCTGCCGATCCCGCTCGAGGCGCCGGTGACGACGACCGTTTCGGACCTACCTGGACCGGGCTCATGCATTAGTTGCCACTGCGCGCAAGTACCCACTGCCGGCGCTGCCAAACACATTGTCTGCCAACCACATTGTCGTAAGAATTATTACGAATCTGGCCTACCGCGTTCGAATGCATTGAGCACGTGAAGCACGGCGGTCGCCGCGACCGCCCCCCAACCGCCGCGCAGACTCGACGCCACCGCGGCAGCCACCGCGACCGGGGCCAGAAGAGCGACCGGATCTCGGCGTCGCTCGCGGACTCGATCGAGCGCCATCGGGGTTCCGGCGGCAAGGTTGGCCGCCACGACGAGGGCGTCCGACGCTCCGCCACGACGGAGTCCGAGCGCCCGTGACAGCGCCGCCGCGCTCCAGAGCAGCAGCGACGTATCGTGCACCCGCTGAGCTACCGTCCGAAACGAACTCTGCGGGTTGCTCATTGAACCAGTTGCCGCACTCGCCCCAACGGCGCCATCGGCCAAACCGTTGAGCAGTTCCATGGCGCTTTCCGTCGACGACTTGCTGGGCGCCCAACCCAAGTCATGACGAGCCTTGGAGGTGTCCATGAGAGGAGTGTTGGTGGCCACGTCGTACCAGCCTGGAGTGAGCGCCACCAGGCGAGCCCAGCTGAGTATGGACACCACGGTACGTACGACCCGTGGATTCACCTCGATGGGGCGTGCGCCCACCAAAGCGGCGACGTCCGGGGTGTCCAAGACGTCCGCCGCGACGTTGTAGGAGCCCCGAGCGCGCAGCCGCATCAGACGCATCACCGCATCGCCGACGTCGTCCGCGTGGACGAACTGCAGTCCAATACCCGCCGGCAGGGGAAGGAGTGGCACGACGCGGCGGCGCAGCACCTTCAGGAGCGCCCGCGGGACGAACGGACCGAGGTAGAGCGAACGAATCAACCACGCGGCTTCGCGTTGGACCACCACCGTCGGTCGAAAGCGGGCTACGGCGACCTCGGGATGCTTGAGCTCGAACTGATCGAGCATCCGCTCGACGACGACCTTGTGTCTGCTGTAGGTCGACGTCGCCTGGCCGGTGTCAGGCCAGGATTCCGAGACGGGCTCCGTTGCACCCGGAGCATAGATGCCGAGGCTTGACGCATAGACCAGCTGCTTGATTCCTGCATCGGTCATGGCATTCAAGACTGCCCGTGTTCCGAGGACGTTCGCCCGGTAGAGGTAGTCCTCGTCGCGTAACGGCTGCACCGCGAGCGCAAGGTGGATGACGACGTCCGCGGCACGCATGGCGGGTTGGAGCTCGGCGGTCGCATTGGGTGAGGACAGATCGACGGCGTGCCATCGCACCCGTTCGTAGATTCCTCCCTCGATGGGGGGCCGACGACACACGCCAACGACCGCTGCGTCGGGCAGGTGACGCGCAAGTGCTCGTAGGACGCCTGCGCCGACATTCCCCGATGCTCCGGTCACTACGACGGTTAGTTGTCCGGGTGTCAAGAGACTTGCTGCCGGGATGGTCCGGGGGAGTGAATTGTCATGTGGCTTCGACATACCCGTGATGGGGGCGGACAAACGTTCAGGGAGACCGCCGACGCCGCGGCTCATCACCGTTGCTCATGAGCCGCGCAATAGAGAACTTTGGTGCCCCCGGCATGATTCGAACATGCGACACCGGCTTTAGGAGAGCCGTGCTCTATCCCCTGAGCTACGGGGGCGGACCGGATCGCAGCATACCGAAGTCATCGAAGCCTCTGCCAACTCAGTGTTTCCCAAGGTGGCGCTTTGGTAATACACGCCCATGAGTACTTCCAAGAAGGCCAAGCACACCGTCGACCGACTGGCCGGGCGGGTCAAGGAAAACCTCGGCGAGGCTACGGGCAACGAGCGCCTACGCAACGAGGGCAAGGTCGACCAGGTCAAGGCTCGCATCAAGATGTCCGGCGAACGGCTCAAGGACGCCGTCCGCGGCCGCTAGCGGGAGCCGAAACTACGGTTGTTGCGCGCATCAACCGGGCGCAGCATCGCCACGTGTGGTTCGGCGCACGTTGACGCCGCTGCTCAGCGCAGCAGCGCCATCACCTTTGCGAATGCCTCGGCGTGCGGCTGTTGCACGATGATGTAGGTGACTCCGTAGGTGTCCCGATACCGACGGATTTCGTCGGCGATGTCGTTCGTCGACCCCGACAGCACCCCGGGCGTCTTTAGCAGCTGCTCGTCAGTCAGTTCGGGCAGGAACCGACGCGTGATCGACAGGTCGGGCACGCCGGTGTCGTCAATCGGCATCGCGGTGATGGCGATGTTCAGTTCCAAGTCGTCGAAGCGTTCGGGAGCGGCGTTGCGCACGAATGCGATTCGTTCGGCAAGCGGATCCCCGCCGTCACTCGCCGGGTCGCCTCCGGTGAGCCCGATGATCTGGGCCCGCTGCGCGGCGATCGTCAACAACCGGTCTCCGTTGCCCGCGATGAGCAGGGGTACGTCGGGGGCGTGTTCACCGAGGTGCTCGACGACGTGGCGAAGATGGTCCACGCGCTGCCGGGCCGTCGGGTAGGGGATCTCGGCGGCTTCGAACTCCTCCTTCACGTAGCCGGCGCCCAGCCCGAGCTCGAGGCGTCCGCCGGTGAGGTCCCGCATCGCCGTGACGTCACGCGCGAGCAGGGCGGGCTTGTAGAACCCGGCATTGAGCACGAAGGTGCCGATGTGCAGTGTCTCGGTGGCCGCTGCCGCGGTCATCAGCGTCGGGAAGGGGGCTGGCGCACCGAGGTGGTCCGGCACATGCAGCACGTCATAGCCCATGCCCTCCGCACGGCGGGCCCAGTCCTGAACCGATGACTGCCGCGGAGCGGCGTGCAGACCGAACCCGAAACGAAAGTCAGGTGCCATCATCCGAGCTTAGATCTCCTGTGAAATTCGATGTTTGGCCCCGATAGTGGCGGGCGCTAGCACTTTAGAGCTGTGCGAAGTACATCGCGTCAGCAAGAGGGTGACAGCGGCCACCGTGAAGGGCGTGTGAATCAGTCAGATCAGCGGGAGTTCGGCGAATGCCGGGGTCGTCGGCGACGTCGATCCGCCGCTGGGTTCGACCGTGAACGCCAGAGACTTCGAACCGTCCAGATGCGGCAGCACCGCGGTGGTCGACGGTGCGACCGCAGCGGAGTCCATCGTGCCGGCGGACTCCACCGCGTGCGCTCCCACCAGCCACATCTGGTAGACGGTGCCGTCCTTCGGCGGCTCGACGTTGTTCATCACCAGCACTGCTGCATCGCGTTCTCTGGAAAACACCACGGTCGCGGTGCCGCCGCTCGGGATGTCTCCCGACACCGTGCGGACGTCCGGTGCGGCGAATATCTGTTCGGCTGCGGTCGGCTTGGGCTCGGGCCGCACGGCTATTCCGACGCCGATCGCGCCGAGTCCGACGGCCACCGCAGCTGCGGCGGCGAACGTGATGGTGCGCCAGCGGGTCGACTGTGGCCGCATTTCGATCACCTTGCCGCCATCGACGGAGGCGAGCACTCGCGCACGCAACTGGCTTGGCGGTTCGAGGGCGGTCGACGAGGACACCATTGCCATGGTCTCCCGCACCACCCGCACCTCGTCGGCGAACGCGATCGCGACAGGTGTCGGTGCGTGAGCGATGAGTCTGTCGATGTCGTCCAGTTCGGACTGCGACATCGCGTGCAGGGCGTATGGCGTGGCCAGAACCAGTAGATCGTTGGCGTTTGGTTCGGTCATGAGACCCCTAGACACTTGCGCAAACCACGAATGCCGTCTCGCATCCGAGACTTTATGGTTGCAAGATTTGCCGACAAGCGCTCCGATACCTGCACATAGGTAAGGCCTTCGTAATACGCGAGTCGGATGCATTCGCGCTGAGGGTCCGTCAGGGAATCCAAGCACGCGGTAACTTGGCGCTGCTCATCGAGCTGAATGACGGTCTCGGCGACGCGGTCCGCGGGCAAGTCGACGTTCGCAGCGCCGTATCGTGACTCGCGCTGGCTAGCTGATTGTTCGGACCGCACCCGGTCGACTGCCCTGCGGTGCGCCAGCGTCATAAGCCAGGCCAGGGGGGTTCCAGCCGATGGGTTGTAACCCACTGCGTTACGCCATACCTGCAGGTAGACGTCCTGCGTCGTTTCCTCGCTATAGCCGGGGTCACGGAGCACGCGCACAACGAGGCCAAACACTCTGGCACGGGTGAGGTCGTAGAACGTAGCAAACGCTTCGACGTCCTGCTGCGCTACTCGGCGCAGCAATGCGTCGAGATCGGCTGTCACGCCGCGTAGTGTACTGGGCGCGGAGACGGTAGTCATGATATTCGCGATCTGGGCGGCCGCGGCACGAAAAACGATGTGCGAGCGCAGTATTCGCGAAAGCCGGGCCGATCGGCCATGATTCGCTCCGTGAGCCGGGCGCCGGTGGCGTAAACGAGGAAATACGTCATGGCCACGGGCGACAGGACCGTTGAGAGCGACAGCCAACCCGCGATGCTGATGAGCCAGACTCCCCACCAGACGGAAGCGTCGCCGAAGTAGTTGGGGTGCCGTGTCCACGACCACAATCCGCGGTCCATGATCTTCCCCGTGGTGGCGGGGTCGACCTTGAACTGCCGCAGCTGATGATCACCCACGGCCTCGAAGAGCACACCCACGACCCACAGCGCCACGCCCGCAATCGTCACCGGTACCAGGGCGGACGGTGTGGGACCGAGGGCGGCGGAGAGCTGCAGAGGAAGCGAGATGAACCACGCCATGGCCGCTTGGGTCAGGAAGACCTTGCGGATCACGTTGCCGGGCGAGAAGTCGCCGCGCAGAAGTTTGTCATAACGAGGGTCTTCACCCTTGCCTGCAGACTTGCCGACCATGTGCCACGCCAGTCGCAGTCCCCACACCGCAACCAGTGCCAGAAGCAGAAGGCGGCGGAAGAGGTCGCCGGTACCGACCACCGCCGCGGCGGCGGCGACTGCGACGAAGCTCGCGCCCCACGTCACGTCGACCACGTTGTATCGACCAATGCGGCGCCCGATGACGAACGTGGCACCGTAGATCAGTACCAGGATCGCCAGGGACGCAGCGGAAACGACGACGAAGTTCATCGCACGTCCACCGGGGTGCCCGTCGGCGCGAAGGTCCACTGATAGACGTCGAGATAACCGGACCGGAACCCAGCCTCGGAGTAGGCCAGATACAGCTCCCACATGCGCTGGAAGACATGGTCGAATCCCAACGCGGACACTGTGTCCCGCCGCTGGTTGAAGCGCTGCCGCCACAGCCGCAGCGTCTCGGCGTAGTGAAGACGAAGGGACAACATCCCGACGGTGCGCAAGCGCGTCTCGCGCTCGGTGATTCCCACGACCGCTTCGACGGAGGGAATCAGTCCGCCGGGGAAGATGTACTTCTGGATCCAGGTATACGTGTTACGGGACTTCAACATTCGGTCGTGCGGCATGGTGATGGCTTGGATTGCCACGCGCCCACCGGGAGCCACCAACCGGTCCAGGGTATGGAAGTAGGTGGGCCAGAACCGATATCCCACGGCCTCGATCATCTCGACCGAGACCACGGCGTCGTAGCAGCCCTCGACCTCGCGATAGTCCTTGAGTTCGATCGTCACGCTCTCGCTCAACCCCGCGGCTGCGACGCGTGACTGGGCCAACCGTTGCTGCTCGGCCGAGAGCGTGATCGAGTGCACCTGTGCCCCGCGGGAGGCGGCGCGAATGCACAGTTCTCCCCAGCCCGTGCCGATTTCGAGCACGCGACTGCCCGGCCCGACTCGCGCCGAGTCGAGCAGCCGGTCGATCTTGCGGTGCTGCCCGGTTTCGAGCTCGGACCACGCGGGTTGCGAGCCCTCGAACAGGGCGGCGGAATAGGTCATGGTGCCATCGAGGAATTCTGCGAACAGGGCGTTGGATAGGTCGTAGTGCTCGGCGATGTTGTCCCGCGCCTGGGTGAGGCTGTTGATCATGGTGCTCGGATGGCGCACGACCGCCAGCGGCCGAAGCCACTGCAGTGCTGGGGGAACGAGGTCGGCGATTGAGTTGGCGAAGGCGGTGAGCAGGCCGGCGAGATCCTCGGAACTCCACTCGCCCGCCATGTACGACTCGCCGAAACCGATGAGTCCCGACCGGCCGATCCTGCGGAACAGTGCTGCGGGCCGATGAATGTCCATCGTCGGCATGGTGGGATCGGCTGCGCCGACGACGGTGCCGTCCGGATACCGCAGGCGCAGTGGCAACCGCGCCGCGGCGCGCCGCAGAAACGACTCAGCCACCTGCGCGGTGGCCGCACTGATGGGTCCTCTCGGCACGCGGGCTACCGAGGGCCAACGATCGAGATCAGTTGTCGTGCTTACATTGCCGGTGGTATCGATGGTCACAGTTGATCGACCTTCTCCCTTTCGACGACCGCGGGTGCTCGCGGGACCACCGGCACCCGTCGAGCCCACAGAGTGACACCTTGGATACGAATCCACATTGCGCCCATCAGTGGAGCCACGGGGGCCACCATCTGGAGCCGCAGGATGTTCGCGATCGAAGCCTTGCGTCGTGCGCCCGTGAGCGTGGCGACGAACGCGGGCTTGTTCTCGCGATGAAGCGAGATCGTCACGTCGAGCTCGGCGTCCGGGCGTGGCGCGCGCACCAGGTAGTAACCGTCGACCTCGTTGAACGGCGAGACGTAGAGTGCCTTCTTCACCGCGGCCGGCCTATCCCCGGTCGGGGGCAGCAGGTAGGCGTGGCGGCCCCCATACGTGTTGTGTACCTCGGCGATGACGTGGCGCAGCACGCCGTCGCCATCGTGGCACCAGAACACGCTCAACGGATTGAAGACGTAGCCGAGGACCCTTGCCTGCATCAGGGCGGTGACGGTACCGCCGGGTAGTTCGATGCCACGTTCGGCCAGATACCCGTCGACCCGCGCGCGCAGGGTGTCCGCGCCGCCGTGAGGCGACGGTGAAAGGTGGTCTTCCGCTTCGAATCTCGCGAAAGGCTGCAGCCATCCGGGGAGCCGGGGCAGATTGTCGATGTCGACGTACCAGCTATAGCCACTCTGCTCGAAGTAGTGGTGCACCGGCGAGCGGCGGAGATGGGTGATCCGGGTCCGGTACAGGGCAGTCAACATGGCACCGACTCCAATTTCGTCGCAACAGACCATTCGGCACCGAGCCGTTCGGCGGCCCGCAGACCCGATGCGGCGCCGTCCTCGTGGAATCCCCAGCCGTGGTACGCACCTGCAAACGCCAGCCGATCATCGTCGATCGTCGGCAACAGTGCTTGAGCAGCAACGGATTCCGGACTATAAAGCGGGTGTTCGTAGGTCATCTCGGCGATCACACTGGCCGGGTCGACGTGGTCCTTGCCCCCGAGCGTGACGAGGTAACGTCCCGGCCCCGGGAGCCCCATCAGGCGGGTGATGTCGTAGGTGACCAGGACGCGGTCGGTGTCGGGGGTCGCCAGGTAATTCCAGGAGGCCCTGGCACGCGGCCGTCGCGGCAGTACTGACTCGTCGGTGTGCAGCTGGGCGTGGTTGGTGGAGTAGCCGATCGCGCCGAGGATCATGCGCTGGGCGGCGGTCGGCTCGGCGAGCATGCGCAGGGCCTGATGCGGATGGGTGGCGATCACGGCGCCGTCGAACTGTCTGGGTGCCCCGTCGCCCACGGAGATCTGTACGCCGTCGGGCACCCGCCTCACCGAGCGCACCGGTGTGCCGAGGGACACCTCGTGAATACGCTGGGCGATCGCTTCGACGTAGGTGGCAGACCCGCCGACGACGGTCCGCCACGTCGGCGACCCGAACACCGACAGCATGCCGTGGTGTTGCAGGAAGACGAAGAGGTAACGGGCCGGATATCGCATCGCATCTTCCGGCGCGCACGACCAGACCGCGGCCACCAACGGAGTCATGAAGTGTTCGATGAAGTACGGCGAGAAATTCTGGCGTGCGACGAACGACCCCAGCGTCTCGTCGGCGTCTTCATCGGCCGAATCGGAGTCGAGCAGCAGGGTCGCTTCGCGGTGGAAACGCCTGACCTCGACGAGCATTCGGAGGTAACGCGGGCGAGCCAGGTTCGTCAGTGACGGGAAGAGTCCGCCGATGCCACGGGCTCCGGCATATTCGAGGCCCAATCCCCCGAGTCGCTCCGCTCCTGCCCGCCGGCTCAATCCCCCGAGTCGTTGCGCTCCCGCCCGCCGGACGCTGACGGACATCGACATGTCCGTGTCGTGCGTATCGATGTCCAGCTCGGAGAACAGCCGGCACAACGTGGGATAGGTGCGGTCGTTGTGCACCAGGAAGGCGGAGTCAACGCCAATGACGTCACCGTCGCCTCGATCGATGACGTGGGTGTGCGCGTGCCCGCCCAGGCGGGTGTCGGCTTCATACAGGGTCACCCGATTGCGGGCCGACAACACGTAGGCCGCCATCAGCCCCGCAACGCCACTTCCGACGACGGCGACAGACCGCCCGCTGAGGTCTTCTGCTTTCACGTTCTTTATTCGTAACTAGTTGACGGACGGATGGGTGTCGTCCGCTCCGGTTCGACCCGTGGTTCGGCGGCGCGTATCCCTTGACTCCGCGTAGTGTGCCACCCCGTGGCGATAACGCTGTTTCGCAACGGAACCGTCTGGACTGGGGCCCTCGAACCGACGGTCGACGCCGTCCTCGTCGACGATGGCGTCATCGTCGCCCTGGGCGAGTCGGCCCATCGGGAGGCGGCTGAACGGCCCGAGACCGTCGAGGTCGACCTCGCGGGCGGGTTTCTGATGCCGTCATTCGGCGACGGGCATGCCCATCCATTGCTTGGTGGTCTCGAATTCGTCGGACCCGCGGTGAGATCGTGTGATTCCGTCGAAGAGATCGTCGCGGCGGTTCGGAAGTACGGCGAGGCGAACCCCGACGAGGAGTGGATCGTCGGTGCCTCGTATGACGGCAGCCTGGCGCCCGGCGGCCTGTTCGACGCACGTTGGCTGGACGAGGCGGTACCCGACCGGCCCGTGGTGCTTCGGGCCTGGGACTACCACACGATGTGGGTCAATTCCGTTGCGCTGCAGCGGGCGGGCATCACTCCCGAGACCCCGAACCCGGTGTTGGGGGAGATTCCCCATCGCGAGGACGGCTCGGTACTCGGCACCCTGCGCGAGTGGGGAGCGGTGGACCTGATCTCCGCCGTCATGCCCGCGCGCGACGAAGACGTCCGGGTGGCTGCACTCGGCACGGCAGCCGATTACTACCTGGCCAGGGGCGTCACCTGGGTGCAGGACGCCTGGGTGGAGCCCGGCGACGTCGACACCTACCTCGCGGCGGCGCGGCGCGACGCCCTGCGCATCCGGTTCAACCTTGCCCTCTACGCAGACCCTCGCCACTTCGACTCGCAGTTGTCCGGCTTTGCCGACGCTCGTCGGCGGGTGGAGGAGGTCGGCTCGCCGCTGCTGACCGCACACACCGTGAAGTTCTTCGCGGACGGCGTCGTGGAGAACGAGACCGGCGCACTACTGGCTCCGTACTGCAGCGGCCTCCACTCTCACGGCATGCAGGTGTGGGAGAGCGATAGCCTGGCTCAGGCAGCCCGCCGCGTCGACGAACTCGGCCTGCAGATCCACATCCATGCGGTCGGCGACGCCGCCGTGCGCCAAGCCCTCGACGCCATCGAGTATGCGATCGAGTCCAACGGCCCGCGCGACCGCAGGCCCGTCATCGCGCACGTGCAGCTGGTCGACGACGCCGACCTCGAGCGCTTCGCCACTCTCGGGGTGATCCCCTGCATGCAGCCGCTCTGGGCGCAGATGGACGCGCTGATGACCGTGTTGACCATCCCGCGCCTCGGCGTCGAACGCGCCGACCGGCAGTACCGGATGCGCAGCCTCGACCAGTCGGGCGCACCGCTTGCGCTCGGGTCCGACTGGCCGGTGTCCTCGGGGGCTCCGCTCGACGGCATCGCCATCGGAGTTTCGCGGCGCACCCCGGAGGGTGATCCCGAGGGCGGCTGGACACCCGAGGAGGTCCTGACCGTCGAACGGGCTCTCGGGGCCTACACCGCCGGTGTCGCCGAGCAGGCGTTCTCCGAAGAGACCTGGGGCCGTCTGGTTTCTGGCGCCAGCGCTGATCTGGTGTGGCTGGACCGGGATCCACGCGAAACGCCCGCGCTGGAGTTACCCGGCATCGCCATCCGTGGCACGTACCTCCGGGGCGAGCTCGGTCGACCCTTCGTTCGGTAAATCTGGAAACTAGGAAGGACGTGTCATGTCGTCGACAACATCAGTCGAGACCGAGGGCCATCTCAAACGAGCACTAGGTGTGCCCGCCCTCGTGCTGTTCGGCATGGTCTACATGGTGCCGCTCACGGTGTTCACCACCTACGGCATCGTCACCCAGCTGACCGGCGGCCGACTCTCCGTCGCCTATCTCGTCACACTCGCGGCGATGATCTTCACCGCCAGGTCCTACGCCCGGATGTCGGCGGCGTATCCGGTGGCCGGATCGACCTACGCGTACACGCAGCGCACGTTCGGCGCGCCGATCGGCTTCTTGGCTGGCTGGTCGCTGCTACTCGACTATCTATTCCTCCCGATGCTGAACTACCTGGTCATCGGCATCTACATGGAAGCGGCGGTCCCGTCGGTGCCCGCCTGGGCATGGATCCTGGTGTCGATCGTCGTGGTGACGGTGCTCAACGTCATCGGCATCGTGTCGGTGGCGCGGGCCAACTTCCTGCTCCTCGCGCTGCAAGCGATCTTCATCGTCGTCTTCGTCGTGATGGCGTTCACCAGCATCACCAAGGCGGGCAACGTCAACCTCATGGCGCCGTTCACTGGTGACGGCACCGTCGGCGGACTCGGTCCGATCTTCGCGGGTGCGGCCATCCTGTGTCTCTCCTTCCTTGGCTTCGATGCGGTCTCGACGATGTCGGAGGAGGCAAAGGACCCCACCCGCAGCGTGCCCAAGGCCATCATGATCGCGACCCTGGTGTGCGGCGCCATCTTCTTCGGCCTGTCGTACGTCTCGCAGCTGGTGTTCCCGTCCAACGAGTTCGCCGACGTCGACTCGGGCTCGTTGGACGTCATGACCTCGGCGGGCGGCCAGTTCCTGAACACGTTCTTCACTGCCGCGTACATCGCAGGCTGCGTTGGTTCCGCGCTGACCTCGCAGGCGTCGGTGGCCAGAATCCTCTATGCGATGGGCCGCGACGGCATCATGCCGCGCAAGGTGTTCGGGCACGTCTCGCTGCGCTTCGCGACTCCGACGTTCGCGATCCTGGTGGTGTCGGTGATCTCGCTCGTCGCGCTGTGGATCGACCTGGGCTTCCTGGCTTCGATCGTGAGCTTCGGCGCCTTGATCGCCTTCTCGGCGGTGAACCTGACGGTCATCAAGCACTACTACATCGACAAGGGCGAGAAGAACGTCGTCAGCAACTTGGTGTTGCCGGCGATCGGCTTCGTCCTGACGGTGTGGCTGTGGTTCAACTTGTCCTGGCTGACGCTGGAGGTGGGACTTATCTGGCTGGCGATCGGATTCGGCTGGTTGCTCTTCGTGACCCGCGGATTCCAGCGGCCGACGCCGGTGCTGGCCATCGAGGAGTAGCCGGCGTTTGCTGTCGAAGGCCCCGGCAACCGAATCCGTCGCCGTCGGCGGTGTTTAGCTCATTATTGACGCCACAGTAGGACTTTTCCGCTGTTGCAAAAGTCGACACACGCATGCGGATACCGTTGTACCTTGCCCCTACGTCAAGTACTCGGCGGCCGTTTCACTCGCTCATCGAGCTCAGGGGGTCGCGATGAACGCCATCGGCACCATCCGTCTCTATCGTCCCGACCCGACTTCGATCGGCGTCAGCGAGGAGTGGGGCGGTGCGAGCGTCACGGCGACGCATACCCAAGGTGCACTCGTCGTGTCGATCCGCGGTGAGGTCGACGCAAGCAATGCCGCGCGGCTAGGGGACTATCTGGAGCGGCACGCCGCCGTCGCGGGAAGCCTCGTCGTCGACACCAGCGCCGTCGACTTCTACGGTGCCTCTGCGCTGGCCGTTCTCCATCGCGTGGACCGCTGCTGTGCCAGGGGCGGCGTGGGTTGGCGGCTGGTCGCGGGGCCCGCGCTGGGGCGGGTCATGCGGGTCGGCGGCGCGGCGGACCTGCCGCGGGCCGAGAGCGTCGGAGCGGCGCTGCGCCAGTTGGGTTCGCCCTGCGCGTCAGTCGGCAGCTGACGGCCAGGCCTTCGCCGCCGACGTCAGCCCGGCGATGAGCGCCGACGTCGGCGTGCACAGTCCGTCGTCGCCGACGGGACCACTTCGCGGACTGATTCCCCGCACCCTGGGCGTCAACTCGAGTTGCGCCCCGCCGCCGCGGGCTCGGTTGACGGGGTTGTCGCGGTGCAGCCCGCGCAGTTCGCGGGGGATTGCCTCGAGGTCGGTGACCACCTCGTACCCGGGCACGGATACGTGCTCGGCGAGGTGTGCGGCCAGACCTCGGTTACCGCCGCCTGCCAACAGTTGCATCGTGCGGCCGATGCGGCCGTAGCCGTGCAAGGACACGACGACGTCGACGTGGTCGAGGAACGCATCCAAGGGTTCGGACTCCCCGGCCCGGTAGGCCGAGGACGACAGGTGGTGTGGGTAGTGGTCGGGGTGACGCACGACGTACACGGACGCGTCGGCTGCCAGAGCGGCCCGCTCGGCGATCACGTCGGTCATCTTCTCCAGACCGCCGCCGTGGATCGCGAGAAAGCCGAAGCGCGAGCGCAGGGTGCTGGACTCGACCACGTCCGGATTGGAGAGCAGTTCCGAAAGGGATTCGGGCGCTGGCAGATCAGTTGGTTCGAGCCGCCGCGGCCACTTCGCCGGGTCCCACCGCGCGAGGTAATCCAGCCAGCGCGGCGGCAAGCCGTGATGGACCGCACCGTCGATGATCCGCTCCAGGTAGCCCGGCCGAGGAGCTCCCGGTTCCACGCGATGATCGATGTACACCCACGCCTCGGCCGGACCGTCGTCGGTGTTCACCGTCATCCGGTCGCGGCGGTAACGCACTGGAACGCCCTCGGCACTGTCCAGGACCGCCAGGTCGTGATCGCTGATCTGCCACAGAACGCCGTGTACCTGGGCGCCAACGAGCGGCTCGACGGTCGCGACGCCGCGCTCGTTGATGAGCCAGTCGTGGTCGGCAAGGGTGGCCGTCCGCGGATCCGTGGCGTCGGGGCAGCGTCGCGCCATCTGCGTCACGTCCAGGTTCGACCCGTACGCGAAGTAGGGCTGCATTCAGCCGGTGACTGTCAGATAGATGAGGACCACGTTGAGAACACTAATGACCCCGGCCACGCTCCACCCGAGCGCCGTGGTGACACGATGGTTGGCGGCGCCGTCCATCAGCTGCCGGTTGCTGGTCAACCGGACCAGCGGCACCAGTGCGAACGGGATGCCGAACGACAGCACCACCTGTGACAGCACCAGTGCGCGGCTGGGATCGACGCCGACGGCCAGTACGACGAGGGCCGGTATCAGGGTGACCAGTCTGCGCAGAAGCAGAGGGTAGGACTTGCGCAGCAGGCCCTGCATGATCATCGCGCCCGCATAGGCGCCGACCGATGTCGACGCGAGCCCCGACGCCAGCAGTCCGGTGGCGAAGAACAGCGCGACCGTGTGGCCCAGCGTGCTCTGTACCGCGGCATACGCGCCCTCGATGGAGTTGGTGTTCTCCATGCCTTGCAGGTTGGTGGCGGCGACCAGAAGCATCGCCAAATTGACCGCACCCGCGACCAACATCGCGAGGCCGACGTCGTAGCGGGTGGCTCGCAGCAGGCGGTGCCTCGGCGGACCGGCGTCCGGCCGGCCGTGTCGATCGCGGGCGAGGCCGGAGTGCAGGTAGACGGCGTGCGGCATGACGGTCGCGCCGAGCATCGCCGTCGCGAGAAGGATGCTCTCCGCGCCGTCGAAGCGCGGAACCAGGCCGCCGACCACCTCGTCGACCCGGGGCGGCTGGACGAAGAGGCTCGTCAGGAAGCCGATCGCGATGACGAGCAGCAGGCCGGTGATGACGCGCTCGAACACGCGTTGTCCGCGACGGTTCTGCACGGCGAGCAAGAGCAGTGAGACGCCGCCGGTGATGACGCCGCCGATCAACAGCGGAAGATCGAACAGCAGGTACAGCGCAATCGCCCCGCCGACCACCTCTGCGAGATCCGTTGCCATGGCGACCAATTCGGCCTGCAGCCAATAGGCGATCCGGGTTCGGGTCCGGCAGTTGGCGGCGACGGCCTCCGGCAGAGTGCGCCCGGTGACCAGTCCGAGCTTGGCCGACAGATACTGCACCAACCCTGCCATGACGTTGGCGACCACGATCACCCACACCAGCAGGAAGCCGTACTGCGCGCCCGCGCTGACGTTGGCCGCGACGTTGCCGGGATCGACGTAGGCGATGGACGCCACGAAGGCGGGTCCGAGCAGCATCACGGCGGCGCGTTTGGGTGCCTTGATCGCGATCGACAACTCGGTCCTTTCCATCCGGCCATGCGAATAGAAAAGTTAGGCTAGCCGAAACCCTGCGGTCGGGCCAATGGGGGTTCAGGGCCGGAGGGGCAGCTATCGGCGGTCGCCACCGATGATCAAGGCGGGTCCGTAGAACTCGTCGTCCCAGGGGTAGGTGTAGGTGGGGACGTCGGGCGCCTCGGCTGAGATCTCGACGTTTCCTGGCGTCTGGCACTGAGTGATGCCGGTGCCGGTGGTCCCGCCGCCGCCGACGCTCGTGCAGGCAGGCTGATTGGACACCTCGGTGGGATCGGCCGACGCGATGGGGGCGACCACGACCGCTGCCGCGGCGGCCGATGCGATCAAGCCGATGAAGTATCTCGTCCGCATGGCTCGCCCTTCGTTACGCCGACTGACAGTCATTTGGCAGCGTACAGCCCTGTTCCGGTGATGAGAGGCAAGTCCAGGGTCGTTCGGATCCCCGGCGGTGCGGCCACGACCTCGGGAATCGCATTGACCACGCGGGCTGCGGTAGCCACCAGGCCGGCGTGATTGTGATCCCCATTGGGACTGCTCAGGCACAGGTCCAGCGCGTAGGACGGCTCACCGGTGATCTCGATGCGGTACGAACCGCCGACTTGCGCGGGCTGGGGCCAGTCCGGACACAGATCGTCGCGGATCCGCGTGACGTGCTCGAGCACCACGACGGGCTTGCCACCGACCATGCCGCGTACCTCGAAGCGCAAAGCGGCGGTCGTGCCCTCGGCGATGTGCCCGGACGCGATGTCGAAGTCTTCCGGAGCGGGTTCGCGCACGTAGGTCTCGGTGACCTCATCGAGTGAGAGGCCCAGGCCTGCGGCGAGCTGTCGGACCACTGAGCCCCACGCGAGACTCAGGACCCCCGGCTGAAGCAGCATCGGCGTCTCGTCGAGCGGCTTGCCGAAGCCCATCACGTCGAACATGACGGTGGCGCTGTCGTAGGTGTCGTAGTTGATGATCTCCATGCAGCGGATCTGCTCGATGCTCTGACACGTGCCCGCCAATGCCATTGGAAGGAGGTCGTTGGCAAAGCCGGGGTCGATGCCGTTGACGAACAGGCTGGCCTTACCCGCTTCCGCCGCCTCCTGGATGGGCGCGATCATCTCATCGGGCAGTGTGCCCCAGGGGTATTGGAGGAACACCGCGGCGCTAGCGACCACATTGACGCCCGCGGCGAGGAGGCGACGATAGTCGTCCAGCGCCTCGACGAGCCGGTTGTCGGCCATCGCGGTGTAGACCACGCATTCGGGTTCGGTGGCGAGGACTGCGTCCAGGTCGGTGGTCGCGGTGATCCCGGTCGAATCTTGAAGTCCCGCAAGCTCGGCGGCGTCCTTGCCCGCCTTCGCCTCGGAGGACACCCACACCCCGGTCAGCTCGAAACGCGGGTCGATGATCAGCTGGGTCAACGCGTGCTTGCCGACGTTGCCCGTGCCGATCGCGGCGACTCTGATTGTCATGCGTGGGCTTTTCCTTACAGGTCGGGGATCGGGAGATCGAGGTTCGGGAAGGTGATGCCGCCGTCGACCTCGAGGGTCTTGCCGGTCAGGTAGCTCCCGGCGGGGGAGGCGAGATAGACGGCGGCCGCCGCGATGTCGAGCGGGTCGCCCAGTCGGCGCATCGGAGTGGCCTTCTCCATTGGCGTGCGGATCTCGTCGTTGGTGGCAAGGATCTCCAGCGCGGAGGTGAGGATCGAACCCGGCGCGATGGCGTTGACCCGAATCCGCGGTGCGAGGTCCAGCGCGGACAGTCGCGTGTAATGCGCGAGAGCAGCTTTGGCTGTTCCGTAGGCGGCGAACCCGCGACCGGCGACGCGACCCATCGTCGAGGTGATGTTGATGATGCTGCCGCCGCCGGCGTGCTCCAACATCAACGGGACGGCGGCGGTGGTGAGCGCATGGGCCGTCGACACGTTGAACGTGAACGCGTCACGCAGATCCTTCGTCGACGTGTTCAGTAGCGGACTGGGCATGGTGCCGCCGACGTTGTTGACGACGATGTCTAGTTTGCCGAATGCCTCGACGGCTTCTGCGGCGAGCTTGGCGGTGTCGTCGGGGTGCGCCAAGTCGGCGACCACGACATGTGCGCGTCGCCCGGTTGCGCGAATCTGCTCGGCCACTTCGTCGAGCTGGGACTGCGTTCGTGCCGCAATCACCACGTCGGCACCGGCTTCTGCGAATGCCAGCGCCATCGCCGCACCGAGCCCGCGGCCAGCGCCGGTGACGATGGCTACCTGTTGGTCGAGCTTGAATCTGTCGAGAATCACGTGAGCCGACGCTACTAGAACACGTTCTACTTTTGTGCAGGTTCGACACACTGGCTGCGATGATCGGCTTCTCGACCTTGGCACTGAAGTCCAGGAACGCCCCATTGGACATGTCGCCCGGTGGTACCTTCCGGTCACCGATCGCCATCGACGTCCTGGGGAGGAACTGACATGCCATCTGACATGCCGTCTGGATCGCCATTGAGAACGTGTGGAGTGGCGGCCCTCTTCGCGGCAGCCTGTGCCACGGCGGCGATCGTTGCCGCGCCGTCGGCCCTTGCGGACCCACCCTGCGATCCCGCCGTCGCCGTCTGCGACTCGACGGCAAACGTGGACTCGCCGGGGAACGTCCAGATCAACGACGCCCCACCAGCTTCGACCGTTGACCAATATCCATTCGACAATGACTGGTACTTCGACGCTGCCGGCGGGGGAACGGCCCTACAGCCCAACGACGCATCGCACTCGGGTGGCGGCGGCGCGAGTGGCGGTGGCGGCACCGGTGGCGGTGGCGGCGGCCACCGTTGATGCGGACGTCGTCGATGCCGACGCTGCGACCAATGAAATCCAAGACCTAGGAGGCTCATCCATGTTGCTCACCAGACAAGCCGCGCGTCGCGTGATGGAAGGTGCGATCGCAGCAGGCGCCATCGCGGGTGCGGTGTTCTTCGGCGCGGCTCCGTCCGCTCTCGCCGACCCCCCACCTCCTCCTGCGCCCGGATGCTCGGCGGCAGATTTCGAGCAGGTCAAGGGAGGAGTCTCGACGGCCACGTCGGCGTACTTCTTCACTCATCCCGACGTCAACGCGTTCTTCTCGACCCTGAAGGGCCAGCCCCGGGACCAGGTCAAGCAGGAGATCAAGGACTACCTCGACGCCAATCCTCAGACGAAGTCCGATCTCGAAGGTCTCCGGCAGCCGCTGAACGACATGAAAGTGCGCTGCCAGTAACGGCTCCGCCCGGCTACTTCTTGGCTGGTGCCTTCGTTGCGGCCGCCTTCTTCGCCGGCGCTTTTTTGGCCGCCGCCTTCTTGGCAGGCGCCGTCTTCGCCGGCTCGTCCTCAGAACCGCTCTTGCGCGCCTGCACACTCGCCTCGAGCTTGGCAAGCAGATCCGACACGTCGTCGGTCTCGTCGAGGTCCGCCGCGGGTTGTTCCTCGACCGCGAACGCCTCCCCGCCGTCGATCTTGGCCTGGATGAGCTCCATCATCTCGACGCGATAGTTGTCGGTGAAGGCCTCGGGATGAAAGTCGTCGGTCATCGACTCCACGACCTGGCCCGCCATCGTCAGTTCGGCGGGCTTGATGTCGACCTTCTTGTCCAGCTCGGGGAAGTCGGGATCGCGGATCTCGTCGGGCCACAGCAGGGTGTGCACGACCATGACTTCCCGCTTGCCGAACTCCTTGACGCGTAACGCCGCCAGGCGCGTCTTGCTGCGCAGCGCAAAGTGCACGATCGCGACGCGGTCGGTCTTGGCGAGGGTCTCCGCCAGCAGGACGTAGGACTTGGACGACTTCGAGTCGGGTTCGAGAAAGTAGCTCTTGTCGTACATCAGCGGGTCGATCTGGTCGGCGGGAACGAATTCGACCACCTCGATCTCGCGGCTACGTTCCTCGGGCATCGTGGCTATGTCCTCGTCGGTGATGATGACGGTCTGGCCGTCCTCGGACTCGTACGACTTTGCGATGTCGCGGTATTCGACCACCTCGCCGCAGATCTCGCAGACTCGCTTGTAGCGGATGCGGCCGTTGTCCTTTTCGTGGACCTGGTGAAATTTGATGTCATGGTCTTCGGTCGCGCTGTAGACCTTGACCGGCACGTTCACCAGGCCGAAGGCGACGGATCCCTTCCAGATGGAACGCATGACCCAGTATGGCCCACAGGATCAACCCAGTCGTAGAGCGGCGCGATCGGGCAGATCTGCGCCCGCCCGCGCCACGGTCACGGCCGACGCGAGCGTCGCCGCCTGCAACACGCCCTCCAGGGCGTCGACGTCGATGTGCGACAGCGCCGCCCGCCGGTCGCCACCCAGCAGCTCCAAGGACCACAGTGCGTCGATGAGCCCGGTCATGAACGAGTCGCCCGCCCCCACGGTGTCGATCACCTCGACCGGGCGCGCGGCGACCCGAACGATGCCCGCGGCGCAGACCGCGAACGCGCCCTGCCCGCCCATCGTGACCGCGACGATCGACGGTCCGGATTCGTGCCACGCCTGGGCGATCTGTTCGGGGGTGCGGGCCGGGTCGATCCAGCGCAGATCCTCGTCGCTGGCCTTGACCACGTCGGCCTTCTCGACCAGCCGGTCGATGCGGGAGATCGCCTGTTCGCGGTCGACGATCAGGGCAGGTCGTACGTTCGGGTCGTAGGTGATGGTCGTGGAGAGGCGATAGGCGTCGAGGAGTGCGGCCGTCGCCAGGCAGCCGGGATCCAGAAAGCCCGCAATCGAACCGGTGTGGACGACCGCCGGCGGTGACACCTCGGGAGTACCGGTGAGCTGCCACTCGATGTCGAACGTGTAGGTGGCAGAGCCGTTTTCATCGATCGTGGCCGAAGCTGTCGGAGTGCGGGCGGCGCTGGTGCTGCCCGGAACCAGCTGAACCCCAGAGGCTTTCACGTACTCGACGATGCGGCGACCGCGTTCGTCGTCGCCGATGTGGGTGAGGAAGTCGACGTCGCGACCCAGCCTGCCGAGCCCGATCGCCACGTTCAACGGGCTGCCGCCGACGTGTTCACCGGTCACCTGGCCGTCACGCTGGACGATGTCGATCAGGGCCTCGCCGATGACGAGTGCTCTGTCCGTCATTGCTCGACTCCTCCTCGCTCCGGTCCTCGCTCGTGCCTCGCTGCGATTTTCACTCGACGTCGTCTTCGCTTCGTCACCGCGGACCCTTGCCTGCCGCGAGCGCCTCCAAGGTGGCGCGCGCTCCGACGTCGTGCAGCGAGTCCAGTGCCCACAGGTAGGCCTCGACGAAGCGTGGCTGCTGCGCGAGATCGCCGAACACCGCGGTGTTCTCGATGAACGCCAGCGGGTTCTCGAGCTGCGACTTGGCGATCGGCACCAGCGATTCCGCCAGCTGGTCCTGAACCTCGATGGGTTGGCCCTGCTCGTCGACGCCCTCGGCGTAGCGGGCCCAACTGGCGACGGTGGCCGCGGACAGCCGGACGGGTTCACCGGACTCGAGGTTCTCCCTGACGACGGGGAGCAGCCACTGCGGGATGCGGTCCGACGAGCCGAAGCAGAGCCGGACGACGGTGTCGCGCACGCTGGGGTTCGCGAAGCGTTCGATGGCTGTCCGCTTGAACTCGGGCAGGTCGATTCCGGGAACGGGCTTGAGAGTCGGCGTCGCCTCCGAATCCATGTAGTCGAGCAGGAATTCGGCGAAGAGCGGGTTGCCCGCGGCGTCGGCGACCAGCCGGTAGCCGGCCAGGTAGGCGAAGTAGCAGAGGGCCTGGTGACCGGCGTTGAGGATCCGCAACTTCATCAACTCGTATGGCGTGACGTCCTCGACGAGCAGCACGCCGACGTCCTCGTATGGCGGCCTGCCGTCGGAGAAGTCGTCGTCGAGGACCCAGGCGGTGAACGGCTCGGCGGCGACCGGCCATTCGTCCTCGACCTCGAAGTCGGCCGCCAGGTTCTCGATGACGTCGGGTGTGGTGACCGGCGTGATGCGGTCGACCATCGAGTTGGGGAAGCGGGTGTTGGCCTTCATCCAGTCGGCCAACTCGGGGTGCGTTTTCTCGGCGTACGCGGTGAATGCCTCTCGCGCGACGTCGCCGTTGCCCTCGATGTTGTCGCACGACACGATGGTCGGCGACGGCACGCCACGCTCCTTGCGGCGGGCAAGTGCGTCCGTCACCAGCCCGAAGACGCTGTCGGGTCCGGCCTCGTCGATGGCGTAACCGCCTTCGGTGATGGTCAGCGATACGATCCGCGTGCTCGGTGCGGCGATCAGCTCGATGACGGCCTCCGGATCGTCTGGCGCGAAGAGGTAGTCGACGATCGAGCCGATGACACGTGGGTCGCGCGTGCCGTCGGGGTTCATCGCGATCAGTGTGTAGAGGCCGTCCTGATCGGCCATGACCTTTGCCATCTTGCGATCACCGGGTAGGACGCCTACGCCACAGATGCCCCACTCCTTGGCGAGCCCCATCTCGAGCAGGCGGTCGACGTACATCGCCTGATGTGCGCGGTGGAAGCCGCCGACTCCGAAATGCACTATGCCGACGCCGATTTCGCTTCGGTCGTAGGTCGGCTTGGCGATCGAGATCTCGGCGAGGGACGCATTGTTGAGTTTCATGACTTCACCACCACTTCCTCGACGCTACCCCGCAGCCGGTCGGCGTCGAGCCTCATTCGGGAGCTGGTGGCCGGTGAATCGGCCCTGTTCGGTTTGGAAACCAAGAATGTTGTGTACGTCACATTTAGATGTTAGCGTGATGAGCATCTACACGCACCCCTGAGCTTTTGCTCACAGGATACGAGAGAGGTGAACAGGAGATCGTGGCGACATCGACGTCGAACGGACGGCTGGCTCGGCGGGCAGGAGCGGAGTCGATGGAACCGCCTGCTGACGCGGCCCCGAACGGCGGTGCGACGCCTGAGGACCTTCGTCTCGCCCTGCGCGCGGCCACGCTCTACTACCTCGACGGACTCACCCAGGCGGAGATCGCCGCCAAGCTGGGCGTTTCCCGGCCGACGGCGGGCAGGCTGATCGCCAGGGCCAAGGCCCGGGGCCTGGTGCGCATCGAGGTCGTCGTCCCGCCGACCATGAAGGACGATCTGCATGCCGATGAGGAACGCCTTCTCGAGCAGCGGTTCGGCCTGACCGAAGCCGTCGTAACCGGACATCTGGGCCGAGCTGCCGGAGCCCTTCTGATGCGGCGCCTCTCCGAGAATGACGTCCTCGGTTTCACCTGGGGCCCGGAGCAGGTCGCCGCCGTCACCGCGCTGACACCGGGCGTGGCCAGCTGTCGCGTGGTGGTCCAACTCGACGGCGCGATGTCGACGGCGGCATACCAGACGGGGATGGAGTTCATCCTCAGCCGCGGCGCGGACATGCTGCGCGCCAGCGCCATGCGGTTGCCCGCTCCGCTCTACGCGGACCCGTCGACGGTGGTCTCGATGCGCAGCGACTCGGTGATCTCGCGGACGCTGGAGGCCGGCCGACGCGCCGACACCATGCTGTTCGGTGTCGGGTCCGTGACAACGTCCACCACGCTGTTCGAGGGCAGCTTCCTCGACACCAGGATGCTCGACGAACTGGTCTCCCTCGGCGCCGTCGGCGAGATCGGCGGACGTTTCTTCGACGCGAACGGAGCTGCCGTCGTCACCGAGTTGGCGCACCGCGCCGTGTCGGTTCCGCTCGAGGACATCCGCAGGTGCTCCAAGACGATCTTGGTCTGTAGCGGACCGCCCAAGCACCAGGCCACGCTGGCTGCGCTGCGCGGCGGGTTGGCCAAGTTGTTCGTGTGTGACATCGATTGTGCACGTTGGCTTCTAGAGCAGTGAAGGGTTACTCAATGAGGAGTGGGGTGAAGATGAAAGCGACGCGAAGGGTGCTACACCAGCTCTCGGCGTGCACCGCCGCCGTCGGTCTGCTGTTGGCCGCCGGATGTTCGGGTGCGGGCAGTCTCGGGGCGTCGGACAACGAGGTGACGATCGCCCTGGTGTCCAACTCGCAGATGACGGACGCGCAGAAACTAGCACCGGAATTCGAGAAGGAGAATCCCGGCATCAGGCTGAAGTTCATCTCGCTGTCCGAGAACCAGGCGCGGGCCAAGATCACCATGTCGACCGCGATGGGTGGAAGTCAGTTCGACGTCGCGATGATCAGCAACTTCGAGACGCCGCAGTGGGCCAAAGACGGTTGGCTGCTTCCCCTCTCGGACTATGCGAAGAACACGCCGGGGTACGACGAGGCCGACTTCATCCCATCGCTGCGGGAATCGCTGTCATATAAGGGCAATATGTACTCGGTCCCGTTCTATGGCGAGTCGTCGTTCCTGATGTATCGCAAGGACATGTTCGAACAGGCCGGCATCAAGGTCGATCAGAATCCGAGCTACCAGCCCACCTGGCAGGAAGTCGCGGACTGGGCCAAGACCATCAAGGCCAAGCAGGTCTCGGATGCGGGTATTTGCTTGCGCGGTAAGCCGGGTTGGGGTGAGGTGCTCGCGCCACTGGACACCGTGATCAACACCTTCGGCGGTCGCTGGTTCGACGAAAAGTGGAATGCGCAACTCGACAGCCCGGAAGTCAAGAAGGCGGTCAACTTCTACGTCGACACCATCAAGCAGTCCGGTGAATTGGGCGCGTCGTCAACCGGTTTCCAGGAGTGCGCGAACCTCTTCGGCCAGGGACAGACGGCCATGTGGTACGACGCGACGTCGGCGGTCTCCGTCCTCGAGGACCCCAAGACGTACCCGGACCTGGTCGGGAAGATCGGCTACCTACCCGCGCCGATCGTGGAGAAGCCCAATTCGGGTTGGCTTTACACCTGGGCGCTTGGCATCCCGAAGGGAGCGAAGAACCCCGACGGTGCCTGGAAGTTCATCTCGTGGATGACCAGCAAGGACTACATGAAGTTGGTCGGGGAGAAGCTGGGTTGGGCCCGGGTCCCACCCGGCAGCCGGACCTCTACGTACACGGATCTGCCGGAGTATGAGGCGATCTCGAAGTCGTACGGTCCGCTGACGCTGCAGTCGATCACCAACGCGTCGCCGAACAAGCCTACGGTGCAACCGGTTCCGTACACGGGTGTGCAGTTCGTCGGGATTCCCGAGTTTCAGGATCTGGGCACCCGGGTGAGCCAGCAGATCAGTGCGGCGATCGCCGGCCAGATATCGGTCGACGAAGCTCTCAAACAGTCACAGCAATACGCCGAGGTCGTCGGCAAGAGCTACCAGGAGAAGTGATGACTCTTACTGCTGATACCGAAACTGACGCCAGTCAGGGGGCAGTGGCCGAGCGGGTCCGCAAGATCCGGGAAGCCCAGGACACCGGCGTGAGTCGCGCCGAGGGCTGGCGAAGGCGGGGACCGCTGCTGCCCGCGCTGATCTTCATGATCGCAGTGACGCAGGTGCCGTTCCTGTTCACGCTGTACTACTCGACGCTGTCGTGGAACTTGGTTCGGCCGGGATCACGCCAATTCGTCGGGCTGAACAACTACATCGCGGTGGTCAACGACAGTCAGTTCTGGTCGGTGGCAGGCAACACCGTCATTCTGATCGTCGGGGTGGTGCTCATCTCGGCGCTGTTCGGCTTGTTGATCGCGCTGCTACTGGATCGGGCGTTCCTGGGTCGCGGTGCGGTCCGGACACTGTTGATCACCCCGTTTCTGATCACCCCCGTTGCGGGAGCGTTGATCTGGAAGACCACCATCCTGGATCCCACCAACGGCATCCTCAACTGGGTGCTGTCGCTGGTGGGCCTCGGTCCGGTCGACTGGATCGGTCAGTTCCCGCTGACCATGGTGATGGTCGAATTGATCTGGCAGTGGACGCCGTTCATGATGCTGCTGATCCTCGCGGGTCTGACGTCGATGCCCCGCGATCAACTCGAGGCCGGCCGGGTCGACGGGGCCACCGCATTTCAGCTCTTCCGCGAGTTGACACTGCCCCATCTGCGGCGCTTCATCGAGTTGGGCGTCGTGCTCGGCGCGGTCTACCTGGTCAACACGTTCGACGCCATCTTCATGATGACGCAGGGCGGACCGGGCGTCGCCAGCGCGAACCTGCCGTTCTACATCTACCAGCGCGCGTTCCTGGGCTTCGACATGGGCCAGGCCGCCGCCATGGGCGTGGTGGTCGTCATCTTCACGATGATCATCGCCAGCTTCGCGCTCCGATTGATCTTCAAATCGTTCTCCGGCAAGGAAGAGGCGGCATAACCCATGACTACCACTGCCGAACGCACAACGGCGACAACAGATGCCGCCCCGGTCCGCAAGAAGAAGAACAAGAAGTTCAGCCCATGGGGCGTGGTGGCCTGGCTCGTCGGGCTGGGGTTCTTCTTCCCGGTGTTCTGGATGGTCCTGACGTCGTTCAAGCCGGAATCCGCTGCCGCGACCAGTCCGCCGACGTTGTTCTTCACACCAACCCTGGATCAGTACTCCGCGGTATTCTCCCAGGGCATCGGGCCTGCGATGCTGAACTCGGTGTTCGCGACCGGCATGTCGACGATCCTGGTGCTGCTGCTGGGGGTGCCCGCCGCGTTCGCGCTGTCGCTACGGCCCGTCCGCAAGACGTCGGATGCGTTGTTCTTCTTCATGAGCACCAAGATGCTGCCCGTCGTTGCGGCTATCCTGCCGCTGTACGTGATCGTGTCCAATCTCGGTCTGCTGGACAATATCTGGGCCCTGGTCATCCTCTACACGTCGATGAACCTACCGATCGCCATTTGGATGATGCGCTCGTTCTTCCTCGAAGTGCCCGGCGAACTGCTCGAGGCCGCCAGCCTCGACGGCGCCAGTTTGTGGCGATCGGTGCGAGAAGTGATCCTGCCGTTGGTGTCACCCGGCATCGCGGCGACGGCGCTGATCTGTGTGATCTTCGCCTGGAACGAGTTCTTCCTCGCGGTGAACCTGACCGCGGTAAACGCTCAGACGATGCCGGTGTACCTCGTCGGCTTCATCGCCGGTGAGGGTCAGTACTGGGCCGTGCTGTCGGCGGCCGCGACGATGGCCGCGCTCCCCGTCATCCTGTGCGGCTGGTTCGCACAAAACAAGCTCGTCCGTGGTCTTTCCTTCGGTGCCATCAAGTAGAGGAGTTACACACAATGGCTGCAATCACTTACAAGAACGCCTCCTGCATCTACGAGGGTTCTGACAAACTCGCGGTTGACAACCTCAACCTCGACATCCAGGACGGCGAATTCATCGTGCTGGTCGGTCCGTCCGGCTCGGGCAAGAGCACCGCACTGCGCATGCTGGCCGGACTCGAGGACATCGACGAGGGCAGCATCGAGATCGGCGGCAAGGACATGACTGGGGTGCCGTCCAAGGACCGCGACATCGCGATGGTGTTCCAGAACTACGCGCTGTATCCGAACAAGACGGTCGCCGAGAACATGGGCTTCGCGCTCAAGCTGCGCGGGGTGTCGGCCGAGGAGCGACGCAAGAAGGTCGAGGAGGCCGCCAAGGTGCTCGACCTGACGGAGCACCTGGATCGCAAGCCCGCCAAGCTGTCCGGCGGTCAGCGTCAGCGCGTCGCGATGGGTCGCGCCATCGTGCGTGAACCGCAGGTGTTCTGCATGGACGAGCCGCTGTCCAATCTCGACGCCAAGCTGCGCGTGCAGACCCGCACGCAGATCGCCGCGTTGCAGCGCCGTCTCGGCACCACCACCGTCTACGTCACGCACGACCAGGTCGAGGCGATGACGATGGGAGACCGGGTGGCCGTCCTGCGCTTCGGGAAGCTGCAGCAGTTCGCTTCGCCGAACGAGCTCTACGATCGCCCGGCGAACGCCTTCGTGGCGGGCTTCATCGGGTCACCTGCGATGAACCTGTTCACCGCGCCCATCACGTCGGACGGCGTGAAGCTCGGGGACTCGACGTTCGAGCTCGAACGCGATCATCTGTCCAAGCTGAAGGAGTTGGGCCTCAAGGAGGTGACCGTCGGAATCCGGCCCGAGCAACTCGAGATCACCGATTCCGGTGGCGTGGAGGTCGTCGTCGACCTCGTCGAGGACCTCGGCAGCGAAGCGTACGTCTACACCCACGCGAGCGGTGTCGAGATGGTGGCGCGTTCCAACCCGCGCACGGCACCTCGCCTGGCCGACACCGTGCGGCTGCGCCGGCATCCCGAAGGCGCGGTGCACCTGTTCCACTCCGAGACCGGCGAACGCCTCAACTGAGCGTGCGTCCCTGAAGATGATGCAGCCGGAGTTGCGGCTCCGGACACCCACTCCTGATCTGCTCGGGTTGCCTTGGGACAGGCCGCTTTCGGAGTGGGTTGTCCCGGACGTTCCACTGCGCGACATCGCCGTTGGCATGAGTCGTCACCTGGTGAAGTTCGTCGACGCCGACGACCACCTCTGGGCGGTCAAGGACATGCCCGCGCGCATCGCAATCAAGGAGTACGAGGTCCTGCGGCGGCTCGAGGACATGGGGCTGCCCGCGGTTCATCCCGCTGGACTGGTGCTGCAACCCGAGTTCGACACCGCGATCCTGGTGACCCGGTATCTCGAGGGGTCGTGGCAGTACCGGAGGCTGTTCATGCGGCTTCCGCCGGACCAGCCACGGCATCGCGCCCGCTTGTTGGATGCGATGGCGGGGTTGTTGGTCGAACTGCACCGACACGGAGTGTTCTGGGGTGACTGTTCCTTGGCGAACACGTTGTTCTCGCGTGATGGGCAGCTTCTGCAGGCATGGCTGGTCGACGCCGAGACGTCCGAGGTCCACCCGCAGCTGAGTCGGGGACAGCGCAGGTACGACCTCGAAATACTGGTGGAGAATGTCGCCGAGGGGTTGGTCGATCTCGCCGAGCGACTCGGCCTTCCAGAGGAGATGCACGAAACGCTGATCGCCGAGGCCGAACAGGTCCAGGTCCGTTACAACGCTCTGTGGGAACTGCTCCACGCCGAGCCGGTGTTCGGCTTCTCCGACCGGTACCGGGTCGAGGGAACCATCCGCCGTCTCAACGAGCTCGGCTTCGCCGTCGACGAACTCTCCCTGCAACCGGATGGATCGGATCCGAGCCGGATGCGGGTACGCGTCGCCGTCGGCGACCGCCGGTACCACGCGCAGCACCTACAGGAGCTGACCGGTCTCGACGTCGGCGAGGGGCAGGCTGCGATCCTGCTGGGTGACTTGCACGCCTACCAGGCGCAGCTGTGCATCGAGGCGGGCCACGACGTGGACGAGCGGACGGCCGCCCGGCTGTGGGTCATCGAGATACTGACCCCGTATGAACAACTGGCACATGAAGTTCTGCAACACCGTGGCACTGCGATCCAGGCGTACTGCGACCTGCTCGAGGTGCGATGGCTGCTCAGTGAGAAGGCAGGTCGCGACGTCGGCACCAACAAGGCGCTCGCTGCGCTGGCAGGTGACGTCATCCCCACCGATTCCGCGGCGAAGATGGCGATCGCCGAAGTGCCGACCGCGCCGTTCGCGGTGCTCTCGCTGGACGACGATTAGAGCGGGCTAGATGGCGGGGTCGTTCCCGGGGTCGACGCCAAGCGGAAGGTCGGGGGAGAGGCCGGACTCGCCATGGGTGAACACCTGCGAGGAAGGGACGCGACAGGACGAATCCATCGGCGTTTGATCGCCGGAGCAGTACGGCACCAGGTCAGCGGGGTCGGCGGCCGCCTGCGGAGCGAAGACGACGGCAGCGATGATCACCGCGCCGATCGACGAACGTGTCTTCACTAGGACGACGTTACAGCGGGTAATAGCGTGGAATGGTGGATCACTACGAGCGGGTCAAGCTGACCAACCCCGACAAGGTGCTCTACCCGGCCACGGGCACCACCAAGGCCGAGATATTCGAGTACTACGTGGCGATCGCCCACGCCATGGTTCCGCACATCGCGGGACGCCCCGTCACGCGCAAGCGTTGGCCGAACGGCGTCGGTGGAATGGAGTTCTTCGAGAAGCAACTCGCGTCGTCGGCTCCGGACTGGCTGGCGCGCGGCACCGTGCACCACAGGTCGGGAAGTACCACCTACCCGATCATCGACACGCGCGAGGGGTTGGCCTGGATCGCGCAGCAGGCATCGTTGGAAGTCCACGTCCCGCAGTGGCGATTCGACGGGCCCGAACCCGGTCCCGCGACCCGCATCGTGTTCGATCTCGACCCCGGCGAGGGGGTGTCGTTTCGCCAACTATGCGAGGTCGCCCACGAGGTGCGCGGGTACGTCACCGACCTGGGCCTGACGACGTTCCCGCTAACCAGCGGAAGCAAGGGCCTGCACCTGTACGTCCCACTCGAGGAGCCGATCAGCTCGCGCGGTGCGTCGGTGCTCGCGAAACGCATTGCGGTGCAACTCGAGAAGACCATGCCGAAGCAGGTCACCGCCACGATGACGAAGAGCCTCCGCGAGGGCAAGGTGTTCCTCGACTGGAGCCAGAACAGCTCCGCGAAGACGACGATCGCGCCGTACTCGATGCGCGGTCGTGAGCAGCCCACGGTAGCCGCGCCGCGCACGTGGGAGGAGATCGAGGACGACGACCTGCGGCACCTCCGCTTCGACGAGGTGTTGGAGCGGGTCGAGCGTGACGGCGACCTCCTAGCGGCGCTCGACGAAAGCGCTCCGCTGCCAGACAAACTCACCACTTACCGCAGCATGCGGGACGCGAAGAAGACGCCAGAACCCGTTCCGCGAAAGTCCCCAGCAGTGGGTAAGGACGACACATTCGTCATCCAGGAGCACCATGCGCGGCGGCTGCACTACGACTTTCGGCTCGAACGCAACGGCGTACTGGTGTCCTGGGCGGTACCGAAGAACCTGCCTGAGACCACCTCCGTCAATCATCTCGCCGTGCACACCGAGGACCACCCGTTGGAGTACGCCACCTTCGAAGGCTCCATTCCCAAGGGGGAGTACGGCGGTGGCAAGGTCGTCGTCTGGGACAGCGGCACCTACGAGACCGAGAAGTTTCGCGACAACTCTCCCGACGGCGCGGAGAAGGGTGGCGAGGTCATCGTCACATTGCACGGGTCGCGAATTTCTGGGCGGTATGCGCTGATTCAGACCGGTGGCAAGAACTGGCTCGCGCACCGGATGAAGGAACAGCACCAGCCCACTCCCGCCGATCTCGCGCCGATGCTGGCCACCCACGGTTCGGTGGAGAAGCTCAACGCGGTGGTGTGGGCGTTCGAGGGGAAGTGGGACGGCTACCGATTGCTCGTCGACGCCGACCACGGCGGCCTGCGACTGCAGTCACGCAGCGGCCGCGACGTAACGGCTGAATTTCCCCAACTCGGCTCGCTCGCAGCGGATTTGGCGGACCACCATGTCGTGCTCGATGGCGAGATCGTCGCCTTGGACGAGTCGGGCGTGCCGAGCTTCGGCGCCATGCAGAACCGGGCCGCAGGCGCGAACATCGAATTCTGGGCGTTCGACGTGCTCTCGTTGGATGGTCGATCGCTGTTGCGCGCCAAGTACTCCGACCGCCGCAAGATTTTGGAGGCGTTGGCCGACGGTGGCGGATTGATCGTTCCAGAGCAACTCCCCGGCGACGGGGCAGAGGCATTGCAGTATGCACGCACACAGCGGTGGGAAGGCGTGGTCGCCAAGAAGCGGGACTCCACATACCAACCGGGACGCCGCTCGTCGTCGTGGCTCAAGGACAAACTTTGGCTGACGCAGGAAGTGGTCATCGGTGGCTGGCGCGCGGGCGAGGGTGGTCGCACCAGCGGGATCGGAGCGCTGCTCGTCGGAGTGCCGGAGGGCGACGGACTGGCCTTCGCCGGCCGGGTCGGCACTGGCTTCACCGACAAGGACTTGGCGAAGCTCAAGAAGACGTTGGCCCCCTTGCATACGGCGGATCCGCCCTTCAATAGACGGCTTTCCGGGCCGGACGCCAGAGGCGTCACCTTCGTCGAGCCGACGTTGGTGGGGGAGGTGCGCTACAGCGAGCGCACGTCGGATGGCAGGCTGCGCCAACCGAGTTGGCGGGGGATGCGGCCGGACAAGAGTGCCGGCGAGGTTGTCTGGGAGTGAGCATCGCACCAGATGCATTACGGCGTGTGACATTGGTCCATTCAGTTGGATCGCGGCACAACGGCTTGCGCGCCGGCAGTCATCCCGCCGTGTTGCTCGGTGATGAGGGATTCGCGTTGAGCGGCCATCGCCGCTGCTGTAGCGCCAAGAAAGCGGCTCACGACTTCGAGTTCGGCGGAGGTGAACCGATCCATGACCTCCTCACTTCGCTGCCTGATGGGGGCGAAGTACTGGTCTACCAGATGCTGCCCGCCGGGAGAATTCTCCAAGATTACTCGTCGCCGGTCGTGCTGATCGCGCACTCGGCGGAGATGTCCGGAGCGCTCGAGACGGTCGACCACTGCTGTCACCGCTCCAGACGTCAGCCCGAGTGCCACACCGAGCCAGCCCGCGGTCGTTGATTCGCCCTGCTCCCGGCCGACGCGTACACGGATCAAGGCGTTCACGTCAGTGGGGTGCATCCGGTGTCGGTCGACGAAGGCGCTATTGAACTTGTCAGCCTCCGCCACCAGGCGCTGGGTTAGCCGCATGACGCGTTCGTGCACTTCATGGTCGTCTTGCTTGGTTGACCTCATCGGCAGCCTTCCGTAATGTCTCAATGGTAAAGATGATTAGTTAGTGAGATAATACTGGCGCCGATCGTGATCGAACTCGGCCGCTCGCAATCGAGGAGGGAGTTGAAACATGGCGCAACCAATGAACGAGATGTTCGAATCGGCCTATCGTGGTGACAGCGAACAAATCCAGATGGGTAGCAACGGCCGGCCGCCGTGGAGCATCGGTGAACCCCAGCCCGAGATCGCGGCGCTGATCGAGGGCGGCCGCATCCACGGAGAGGTCCTGGACGCCGGCTGCGGAGAAGCCTTTACCGCGCTGCGCCTAGCCGAACTTGGCTTCACCACCGTGGGACTGGACCAATCGGCGACGGCAGTCGACATGGCCCGCGCAGAGGCCACCCGCCTTGGCCTGAACACCGCGAGCTTCGAGGTGGCCGACATCAGCGACTTCACAGGGTACGACGGGCGATTTGGCACCATCATCGACTGCACGCTGTTCCATGCGATGCCAATCGAGTCCCGCGAGGGATACCAGCGCTCAATCGTGGCAGCCGCCGCTCCGGGGGCATCGTATTACGTTCTGACCTTCGACAGTGCCTCGATGCCGACCAACGGACCTGTGAATCCCGTGACCGAACACGAACTGCGCGAGGCTGTTTCACCATACTGGGTGATCGACGAGATCCGGCCTGCTCGAATCCACGCCTACCTTCCGGCGGAGGCCCTCGCAGGAGCGACCGACGCCGGGGCCGTCGACCTTCGCGACGAGGGCAATGGTCGCAC
Source organism: Mycolicibacterium hodleri (assembly GCF_006439015.1). Lineage (GTDB taxonomy): Bacteria > Actinomycetota > Actinomycetes > Mycobacteriales > Mycobacteriaceae > Mycobacterium > Mycobacterium hodleri_A. The sequence continues at coordinate 107,253 of NZ_RCZG01000002.1, forward strand.
GTCGATAGGAGCCTGGCTGCTGTCAGCTCACTTGGGTTGACGATCCGCCTGCGCGACTTCGGACTTCTTGCACAAACGGGCACTCGAATCGTCAGCTGTTCTCTCCTCGACGAATACCGCACACTTCGAATACTGCATCTCCGCCAGTTGTCTGGGAGTGACTGCGACACTGCAGGGCATCGAAGGTAGGTCAGCAGCTGCGGGTGTCGAAAGTCAGGCACCCGAGAAGGCGATCCACTCAAGGCGAGTTGACTCGCCGAGCCGCTAGTCGCTCGTGGGTGGTGGATTCGGTTGGAAGGGTTGGTACCACCACCAGTCGGCGCGTTCCCCGGTGGGTCCGGGGCAGGGTGTCACTGCGGGTGGGGGTTGGGTGGGTGGGCGGGCCAGCGATCCCGGGTCGAGCGGTATGCCATCACCGTCGGTGACGACGAGGCGATCGGCGGGGCCGGTGATGGTGATGCCGCCGCGGTGGTGCAAGCGGTGGTGATACGGGCAGAGTAGGACCAGGTTGTCCAGTTCGGTGGGGCCGCCGTCCTCCCAGTGCCGCAGGTGGTGGGCGTGCAACCCTCGGGTGGCCCCGCAGCGGGGGACTGCGCAGCAGCGGTCGCGGTGCTCCAACGCTCTGCGGAGTCGGCGGCTGATGGTGCGGGTGGCCCGCCCGGAGCCGATGACCTGGCCGTGGCGTTCGAACCACACTTCGCAGGTGGCGTCGCAGAGCAGGTACTTCCGGTCGGCGTCGGACAGCAGCGGACCCAGATGCAGGGAGGCCAGGCGCTGTGCGACGTCGAGGTGGACCACGACGGTGGTGTGCTGCCCGTGTGGGCGCCGCGCCGCCTCGGCGTCCCAGCCGGCGTCCACCAGGCCCATGAACGCATCCACGGTGTTCGGGAACGGCGGCGTCCGACCCGAGTCACCCTCGTCGCCGTGACCGTCGCCGTCACCGTCGCCCGGGTGGTCCTCGCCGTGGTCGTGTCGCCACGCGGTGATCTGCGCGTCGCGATGAGACGCCAGGGCGGCGTCGAACCTCGCCGCCTCCAGCCGCGGCAACCGGATCCGCCAGGTGGTGTACTTCTCGCCGACGGTCTTGCTGATCGAGCGTTCCGGCTCCGGGGTCGGGTCCGGTTCGGGTCGGGGTGCCAGTGCGATCGCGGTGCGCAGCTGGGTGACGGTGGCGACCGCGGCCAGCTCGGCGTAATGCTCGTCGGAGCCGGCGGCGGCCCGCTCGGCGATGACGCCGACCTGATCCAGGGACAGTTGCCCCTCTCGCAGCAGCTCGGTGCAGCGGGGGAACTCTGCGATGCGGTGCGCGATGGTGGCGATGGTCTGGGCGTTGTGCGGTGAGGTGCCGGTCTTCCAGGCCACCAGCGCGGCGATCGAGCGGGCACCGGTCATGCCGGCCAGATCGTCGTGCTCCATTTGGGCGACGATGTCCACGATGCGCCCGTCGATCGCGTTGCGCTGACCGGTCAACTCCGCCAACTGCTCGAACAACACCCCGACATGCTCCTTGGGAGCCAAAGACGTTGCCGTCGAGGACATGACACCATCAAAGCAGAGGGCTACGACAAATCTAGGCCGCGACCGGCGTCTCGAGAACCACCGTCATCCCGAGTATTCGACGATGCCTCCCACAAGCAGGTCGAGCATCCGTTCAAGGCTCACGTTCGCATCGGGGTGTGACCGATCCCCGCGTGCTCGATCGTCACGGCGCCGTGCATCGCGTTCCACGCGGTTTGAACCGCTTCAGTCGAATCACTTTGATGGGCATCACTTCTCAGCGCCTCGACGAGCTCGACCAAAGTGAGGACGACATCGCGACCAGCCACCACCTTTCGGTAACCGTGGCAGGCTTGGCGAAAGCGCTCCACCGGTCCGACGTCACCGGGTACGACGATCGCTTCGGCGAGTTGGGCCAGGGCCCGCATCGCCAGTGCGACGAGCAAGCCGTCCTTGTTCTCGAACCTGTTGTAGACGCTCATGGGTGACACCGAGGCCTGATCCGCGACGGCGTTGCTGCTCGAGTCCTATAGAACGACGTTTCATAAGGCTCGTAGCGTGCAGAACCCACGCGAGCGGCAGATCTTTCGGAGGGTGCCTCGAGGCCGCTAACGCACCGAAGAGGCGATCGCTTCCTGCATGCCGCGCGTCGCCAACTCGTCGGCCAACTCGTTGTCCGCGACCCCCGAATGCCCCTTGACCCAAAACCACTCGACCTGGTGCCGCGCGCAGGCACTCTGGAGGCGCTGCCAGAGGTCGACGTTCTTCACCGGTTGCTTCGCAGCGGTCAGCCAACCGTTGCGTTCCCAGCCGAGGACCCACTTGGTGATGCCGCTCCGGACGTAGGTGCTGTCGGTGTGGAGATGGACCGTCACGGGCCTGGTGAGCGCTTCCAGCGCCATGATCGGCGCGGTCAGCTCCATGCGATTGTTGCTGGTCTGGCAGGGCTCGCCACCGAACATCTCGCGGACGTGATGACGCTGGCGGAGCACCGCCCCCCAGCCGCCGGGGCCGGGATTGGGTCGGCAGCCGCCGTCAGTGTGAATGACCACGACGTCCCAGCCGACGTCCCGGCTCACATCCGCGGCGTCGGTCATGCGCAGAGGATATGCAGCGGGTCGGGCGGTCTGCTCAACGACTCGCCGAGATCATCGCCGTCCGAACCGTCATCCCGAACTCCCGGTGCCGGAGCGTGGTGATCCGTCGACCGGTTTGCACCGCGTCCTTGATGGGTGCCGTGTGGTCCCCGAAGAACGCGGCGGTCTCGTCGATGTCCGCAACGAGGTAAGTGATGCCCCAGAGGGTGGACGCACCCTCGATCGCCGTCTCCGGCGATCCGACCACCTCGACGATCACTCCTCCGAACCGGAAGAAGATCTGGCGGATGCGTCGCCCGCCGAGGTCGGCGTCCCGTTCCCGGCGAGGATCGACGCCGATCGCAGCCAGCGACCGAACCGTCCGCCCTAGATCGGGGGACATCAGCACGACGTGATCGATGCCCGTGACACCATTCGGGTGGCCCACCGGGTTCGTGCCGACCACGAGCGACCTCGTCATTGGTATGCCGTCGAGGTCGTGGATCGAGTCGTCGGGCAGGCCGTCCAGCGACCACCCGACGATCCCGTGGCCGCGACCACTACCGAGCAACCGGACGCGAACATCGCCAATCCGGCAGACGGCATTGGGGCCGACGGTGAAGCCGGCCCGGGTCCACGCCTCGACCGGGTCGGCGACGTCCAACCCGTCAATGGTCGCGGTCACGGGCCCCATGGCGACGAAAACTCAGAGTCATTGCGACTCAGAGTACTTCGGGGTCGGGGCGGGGCCTAGCTGTTCTTGTCGTCGTTCGCCGAGTCGTCTTCGTCGGAGTCGTCTTCGTCGGAGTCGTCCTTGTCATCGGTGTCGGAGGACTTTGCGCTGCCGACCTCGATCACGGCCCAGTGGCTGGGCGACAGCAGAACGGTCCAGTCGCCCTCGGTCTTGCCCAACTTGAGCACGCCGTCGTCGACTTCCCACGCGGTGTCGTCGTCGTACTGGGATTCCTGACCATCGCTGTACGTGAGTTTGAATGCCATGTCGATGGATGCCCCGAAGTCGCGCCCGTCAATCGTCGAATGGATTCTCTGGCGCTTAGACCTTGCCCGCGACGAACGCCGCGGCCTGATCGGTCAAGCCGATCTTCGTGTAGCTGGTGTGTGCGGCGCCGTCGTTTCCGTCAGAACAGATGGGGTCACCTGGTGCGCACAGTTCGATGGCCTTGCCCGCGTATAGCGGACCGACCGAGACCGCAGGCTGCTTGATCATGTCCATGAATTGCGTGTCCGGCTTGCCGAGCAGGGCGACGGCGGCGACGTGGTCGGCGACGTCCGCGGGCATCGGCTTGGGCACTTCCGATGGGTCCACGCCGCTGGGGACGGCGTTCGCGGTGACGAAACCGATGACCGCCGCGCCCTGGGAGTAGCCCCCCAACACCATCTTGGTGTTCGGACATGTCGCAGCCATGCCCTCGATGTGATTGGCGGCGTCGCGGATGCCGTCGACGGCGGTGGGGAAGTCGGTACTCGCCGGGTAGACGACGGGGTACACGCCGACGGACTTGGCTCCGACCTTCGAGCGAACGGCGTTGACGAAGTCGTCGCCGATCCCGCCGAGTCCTGGCGGAGCGAACGTGCCGCGCGCGAACACGACCTCGACGTCGGGACACGGCGCTGCGGAGGCCGTCGGTACGACAGCTGGCGCGATCGTGAGCGCGAGGGCGGCCACCGCGGCCGCGCCCGAGATCCGGGCGAAATGGCGTGCAGTCATCACTCCAGGGTGACATACGCCTGCCCCGCCCGGACTTCGCTCACCCGAACCGACGGACCTCCAAGGTGTAGCGTGGGGCACGTTGGGAACCCAGCCAGTCCGGGATGAGGACGGCTTCCGCTGTGACCTCGCCGAGCAGTTGCTCGTGTCGTGCACGTCCGCGAGAACCTGCAGTTGGGAATCCACTTTGAACACTCCGCCGTCATTCAGTTGCTCCGCCTCACCAGTCCGCGGCGTCGTCGAAGCCCCCAGTTTTGGCATTCTGGGGACGTATCCGCCGACCCGTTGCGGCCTGGCCACGTTCAGCGCGGCCCTGGCCGACGGGCTGGCAGTGCATGGTGCCGACGTCAGTGTCGTTCGGGTGGCTGACGGGGCTTCGGCGTCGGGCGCGCGGGTCATCGGGGACCTCGTCAACGACTCCGCTGCGTCAGTGGCCGCGGCCTCGGAATTGCTGAACCGCAGCGATGTGGCCATCGTGCAACACGAGTACGGCATTTATGGCGGTCCAGACGGAGACGACGTCGTGGACGTCATCGGGGGATTGAGCATTCCGTCGATCGTGGTCGTCCACACCGTCCTGACCGATCCGACGCCGCACCAGCGGTCGGTCCTCGAAGCCATTGCAGCACTGGCGGATCAGGTCGTGGTGATGTCCCAGGCGGCGAGTCGACGCCTATGCCTCGGCTTCGACGTCGATCCCACGAAGGTCTCGACGATCCCTCATGGCGCGAACGTCCCAGCCCGGCTCGTCTCGACGGGATCACCGGGTCGGCCGACGCTATTGACCTGGGGCCTGCTCGGGCCGGGAAAGGGTATCGAGCGCGTGATCGACGCCATGGTGTCACTCCACGAGCTACCCAATGGGCCGCGCTACGTCGTAGCTGGTCGTACTCACCCCAAAGTCCTTGCCGCAGAAGGCGAGGCATATCGTAACGCCCGCATCGACCAGGCGCGCCACCTAGGCGTTCACGCCGCGGTGTCATTCGACGCCGACTACCGCGACGTCGCCTCGCTGACGAGGCTGGCCCAGGCCTCCGCGGTCGTCGTGCTGCCCTACGACTCGACCGAACAGGTCACCTCCGGCGTCCTCGTCGACGCGATCGCGACCGGCCGCCCAGTGGTCGCGACCGCCTTTCCCCACGCCATCGAACTCCTGGCCAGCGGCGCGGGTGTCGTCGTGGACCACGATGATCCGGACGCGCTGGCTGCTGCCCTGCACCGGCTGTTGACGAAGCCCGACGTCGCTGCCGCGATGGCCGCGGAGGCTGCTCGCCTCGCGCCCGCGATGGCATGGCCCGTGGTGGCGAACGGGTATCTGACACTTGCGCGTTCGTTGCTGACCGATCGCCCGGCGCTGGTGTGACCGGCACACCGGTTCCCCGCTTCGACCACCTGCTGCGCATGACCGATGAGCGCGGCACCTTCGAGCACGCTCGATTGTCCGAGCCACGACCTGAGCACGGCTACTGCACCGACGACATGGCCAGGGTTCTGGTCGTCGCCAGCCGGGAGCGCGAACCGGCGCCCGCCGTGCAATGGCTCGCCCGTCTTTCATTGGGATTCCTGAGCGATGCTCAGGCCCCTGATGGCTCCTACCGCAACCGAATGGACTCGGCGGGCCGGTGGATCGACGAACCGACCGTGGAGGATTGCTGGGGGCGCAGCATCTGGGGCCTGGGTACGGCCGCCCGAAGTGAGCTCACGGGCGTTCGCGATTCGGCGATCGCCCAGTTCGAGCTTGCCACTCAACGACGTTCACCGTGGCCGAGGGCGATGGCGTTCGCGGCCGTGGGGGCCGCGGAACTCCTCGGCGTCGTACCGGGGCACCCCGCTGCGCAACGGCTGCTCGCCGACTACGCCGACGCCGTCGTCGACGTGGATGTCAACCCCGACTGGCCGTGGCCGGAGGCGCGGCTCCGATACGCCAATGCCGTTCTCGCAGAGGCGAGGACCGCCGCGGGGCACGAGCTCGGCAGGCCCGAGCTGTTGCGGCGCGGTCTGAACATGCTGGCATGGCTCGTCGAAGATCAATCGGCGGCGGGCCACCTGTCACCCAGCCCAGCTGACGGACGGGGGCCTGGGGACGAACGGCCCGCCTTCGATCAGCAGCCGATCGAGGTGTCAACGCTCGCCGACGCCTGCGCCCGCGCCGCGGATATCGATGACGGGCCGATCTGGACCGCCGGGCTGTCGGCCGCCGTTGCCTGGTTCGAGGGTGCCAACGACATCGGAGAGCCGATGTGGGACCCCGCGACGGGGGGCGGATACGACGGCCTGCACGCCGATCGCGTGAACCGCAATCAGGGCGCTGAGTCGACGCTGGCCGTGCTGTCGACGTTGCAACAGGCCCGGCGATTCTCCGCTGTGTCGCAGTGACTTCCGTGTACTCCGGGCTCGCCACCCGCACTCCGGTCCGGCTTGTCGCGGATTCGTCGCGGGTCATCACCCGTCTCTTCGTCCCCGGACAGGAGGGCTTCGAACTCCAGGACTCGCGGGCGGGAGCGGTACTCGGACGCATCCTCGCCCTCGACGAAGACGACGTGCAGTCGGCCCTGGATGATGTCTTCTCGCGCTTCGCGGACCGGCACCGCGATCTGGACAATACGTTCCGCGCGCATGCCAGCGAGCTCGCCGACCGGCTGAACCCCGATCGTGAACTCTCCCAGTCGCGCTCGCTGCTGGTCGGGGCGACGTTCACCAGCGAGTACGCGATCGAAGGTGCCGCGCTATGCAATCCGAGCGTGGTCGTGCACCCCGATCAGTCCGGAATCCACTCGGGCAGCGTGCGTTTCGTCATGAGCGTCCGCGGCATCGGGGAGGGACACCTCTCCTCGATCGGGTTCCGGACCGGCACGGTTGATGCCGGCGGCGGCGTCGCGGTGGACGACCCCGCTCCGTTCGCGACGGTCGGGACGACCGAGTCTGGCGTACTCGACGCGGCGGTGTTCCGCAGCGAGCTCGCACGGCTCGACGATGCGGGAGAGGCCGCCGATTACGTGCTCGACGCGCTCGGCGATCACTTCACGCGACTGGCCTTGGACCGCCGGCTCACCCGGCTACGAACCAATCGGCGCACCCGCGGCCACCCAGACGAGACGATAGCCCTGATCCGCGCCATCGCCGACCGGACGTACGCCGTTCGCTTCCCCGAACGCATCCCCCTGCCCGAGCGTGTGCTGTGGCCGTCGACCGAGGCCGAGGCCGCAGGAATGGAGGACGCGCGCTTCGTCCGATTCGTCGAGGACGACGGCTCCGTCATGTTCTACGCGACCTACACGGCCTACAGCGGGTCGAAGATAAGCCAACAACTCTTGGCGACCGATGACTTTCGATGCTTCACCTCCGTGCCGCTCGTCGGCCGTGCGGCCGCCAACAAGGGGTTGGCGCTGTTCCCACGCCGGATCAACGGTCGGTTCGCCGCCTTGTCGAGATCTGACCGTGAGTCGAATGCGATCGCGTTCTCGGACGAGCTGAGCGTCTGGACGGATGCGTTGCCGTGCCAGCAGCCGACGGAGTCGTGGGAGGCGCTACAGCTTGGAAACTGCGGCGCCCCAATCGAAACGGACGCTGGTTGGTTGGTGCTCACGCACGGCGTCGGCCCGATGCGGACCTACAGCATCGGGGCGATTCTGCTCGATCTGGACGATCCGACCCGCGTACTGGGTCGCTTGCGTCAGCCGCTTCTGAGCCCCACGGAGGGTGAGCGCGACGGCTATGTCCCCAACGTCGTGTACTCCTGCGGCGCCCTCGTGCACGGTGACTCGCTCGTGCTCCCGTACGGAATCAGCGACGGCGCGATCGGGATTGCCACCGTGCCAATGCCCGAACTACTCGCCGCGCTCGGCGCGCAGTGACATGGTGATGTGATGAGCAACGACTACGGCGATGCCGACTCCGATCAGCTGACGCAGGAGGACACCCTGGTCGATCGGGGTGTCGATGACCTACTCGACGAGGGCTACTCGCCACCGGACAGGTGGCGAGAGCCCAGGGACGACGAGACCCTGGATGAGCTGTTGTCCGAGGAAGAGCCCGACCCGGCGATGCAACTCGACGAGCCCGACGAACAGTCGGGGGATGACGAGGTGGGTGACGTGCGCGCCGGTCGGCTGGTTGCTCCCGACGAGGGCTCCGGACCGGATGATGAGGCGGGGCTGTTCGGAAGCGAGGCAGGCATCGACGGTGGCGCGGCGTCAGCCGAGGAAGCGGCGGTCCACGTCATCGCCGACGAGGACGACGGGGACTAACTCGTCAGGAGCTTCCTGGGCCGCCAGGCGAAGTCGAGGCGGAGTCCGAAGATGTGCAGGTTGATCTGCCACCGTTGCTCAGTTGGCACGGGAGCGCTCCGTCCAGCGTTGCAGCAGTACCGAGATGGTCAGCACCACCAGGCCCGCGGCGGCGAGCGCTGCGCCGGATGCGGCAGGTGCGGTGTAGCCGTATCCCGCTGCGATCACCAGGCCGCCGATCCACGCACCCGCCGCGTTGGCGATGTTGAGCGCGGAGTGGTTCAGCGCCGCGGCCAATGTCTGCGCTCCGTGTGCCACGTCCATGAGCCGGGTCTGCAGAGCCGGCGCGATCGCCGAACCCGAGGCGCCGATGAGGAACAGTCCGAGCATCGCGGTCCATGGGTTGTGGGCGGCCCACACGAACAGGGCCAGCACGACGCCGAGCGCGGTGATGGAGGCGTAGAGGCCCTTGATCACCGAGATGTCGGCCATCTTGCCGCCGGCCAGGTTGCCGACCACCATGCCGAGGCCGAACATCATCAGACCCAGCGGGACCAGTGCGCGGGACAGTCCGGACACGTCGGTCAGCGTCGTCGCCACGTACGTGTAGACGGCGAACATGCCACCGAAACCGACCATGCCGATCAGCAGCGCCAGCCACACCTGTGGGCGACGTAGTGCGCTGAGTTCGGTGAGCGGGCTGGTGACATGCATCGAGCGCAGGTCGGGCAGCCAGTACCAGATGGCGGTCAGGGTGGCGGCGCCGATGACCACGACGAGACCGAACGCGGTGCGCCAGCCGAAGTGCTGGCCGAGGAACGACGCCAGCGGAACGCCGAGGACGGTCGCGATGGTCAGGCCGCTCATGACGTGTGCGACGGCCTTCGCGCGGTTCTTCGGTCCCATCAGGTGAGCGGCCACCAGGGCGGCGACACCGAAGAAGGCGCCGTGCGGAATGCCCGAGATGAAGCGGGCGGCGATCAAGGTGTCGTAGGTCGGTGCGAGCACGCTGGCCAGGTTGCCGAGCGTGAACAGTGCGATCAGTCCGAGCAGCAGCGTCTTGCGGGGCATGCGCGCGGTGAGTGAGGCGATGACGGGGGCGCCGACGACGACGCCGAGTGCGTAGGCGGAGATGACGTGCCCGGCGATGGGTTCGGTGATGTTCAGGCTCGACGCGATGTCGGGCAGCAGGCCCATGGCAACGAACTCGGTGGTGCCGATGGCGAAGCTGCCGACGGCCAGCGCGAACACCGCCAGCCATCGCACCGACGGGGGCGGTGACACGACGGAGAGCGGGACGGAAGGTCGTTCCAGTGATCTGGTCACCGCGACAACGGTAGACGCACTTACGCCTTCCATCAAACCCACTTATGTCTCATGGGACACAAAAGTGGCGTAGCTTACGTTTGTCGGGTCTAATCGTTCGTATGGCCATCTGGGGCGAGCGAAGCGACGGGAGAAATTCCGTCGGCGACGTCTTCGCTCTCATCAGAGACCGTCGAGACATCACGCGTACGGAGATTGGCCACCACACCGGGCTGTCCCGCACGGCCATCGCCTCCCGTATTGCCGCGCTGGCGGGTCTCGGCCTGGTGCGCGAGCGGGAGCAGGCGCCGTCGACCGGTGGTCGCCCGCCGACACTGCTGTCCTTCGACGCCGCCGCGGGCATCGTGTTGTCCGCCGCCATCGGTATCAGCCGCACCCGGCTGGCGGTGTGCAACCTCGCAGGCGAAGTGCTCTCGGTCACCGACATCGACCAGGAGGTCGCGCTGGGGCCCGACGACCTGATGCCCGACGTCGTCAAGCGACTAGACGTGATGTTGCAGGAGTTCCCCGCCCTGCCGGTGTACGGCGTCGGCCTGAGCCTGCCGGGAACCGTGGACCGCGACCGCGGCTGCAGCCGGGACTCGCCGATCCTTCGGGGCTGGGACGGCGTCCCGCTGCGCCCGTACTTCGATGAACTGCAACGCCTTTCGGGTGTGCCGGTGATCATGGACAACGACTCCAACGCCATCGCCATCGTCGAGAGTCATGGGTATGAGGACGTGCTCGTCATCAAGGCGTCGAGTGGTCTTGGTGCAGGCATCGTGGCGGGCGGGGTCCTGCAACGGGGTGCCGCGCAGGCTGCGGGGGAGTTCGGACACAACAAGATCGCTGCGGCACAGGGCCTTCCGTGCCGGTGCGGGGACACCGGCTGCGTCGAGTCCATCGCGGGCGGCTGGGCCGTCGTGCACGCGTTGCAGCAACAGGGCCGCTCGGTCCGGAACCTGCGCGACGTCGTCGAGATCGCGCACGAAGGTGATGCCGAGGCGCGCCGCATGATCCGCGACAGCGGCAGATACGTGGGCGAGGTGCTCGCTGCGGCGGTGAACCTGTTGAATCCGGCGGTAGTCGTCGTCGCGGGCGACATGGCGGGTGCCTACGAGATCTTCGTCGCCGGACTGCGAGAAACCCTGTACGGCAACGCGACTGCGCAGGCCACCCGCACCCTCGAGGTGGTGCCCGCGGCGCACGGCAGCCAGTCCGGCACCGTGGGTGGTGCCGTCATGGTGCTCGACGAGGTGCTGAGTGCCCGCGCCGTCGACGCCTTGGTGGCCGGCGCCACCCGGGCCTAGTCGGCCTTGGCGATCACGTTCTCCGCGAACCACTCCAGGTTGCGGATCTTGTCGTCCAGCGGTTCGGGGTCGGCGCCCATGATGTAGGGGATGCGGAACCCGACGATGACGTCGGTGACGCCCTTGTCCTCGAGCCGCTTGACGCCGTCGAGGGTGAAGCCGTCGATCGAGATCACGTGGATCTCGAACTCACCGGCCAGTCCGATCCGCTCCTCCTCCTCGCGATACTTCGCCAACTTGGCCAGCAGCGGATCGAGCTCCGCGGGATCACCGCCACCGTGCATCCAGCCGTCGTTGCGCGCAGCCCGCTTGAGGGCGGCGTCGGCGTGCCCACCGATCAGGATCGGCACCGGCTTGGTGGGCGCGGGCGTCATCTTGAACGCGGGAAAGTCGTAGAACTCCCCGTGATACTCGAAGTAGTCGCCGGACGTGAGTCCCCGGATCACGTCGATGCATTCGTCCATCCGCTTGCCGCGCTTGGCGAACGGCACCCCCATGATCTCGTAGTCCTCCGGCCACGGGCTGGTGCCGACGCCGAGGCCGAGGCGGTTGTCGAACATCGCGGCCAGCGAGCCGGCCTGCTTCGCCACCAGCGCGGGCGGGCGGATGGGCAGCTTCAGCACGAAGATGTTGAAGTGCAGCTTCGTGGTCACCGCGGACAGCGCCCCGATCAGCGCGAACGATTCGACGAACGGCTTGCCGTCCAGGAACTCGCGGTTACCGTCCTCGGTGTACGGATACTTCGAGTCCGACACCTCGGGGTAGGCGACGCTGTCCGGAATCGTCATCGCGTGGTAGCCGGCCTCGTCGGCCGCCTTGGCCAACGGGATCAGGTACTTGGGATCGGTCATGGCTTCCGCATAGGTGAACCGCATGGCCGCAATACTAGAACGTGTTCTAGTTCGATGGTGCCGAATCGTCGGGCGCATGATTGACGCGTGAGCGTGACACCGCGTGGACGGACCTGGCTCACCCGGAATGTCAGGGTGCTGTCGGCCGTGTCCTTCCTGCAGGACGCGGCGAGCGAGTTGCTCTACCCGCTGCTGCCGATCTACCTGACGGCGGTACTGGGTGCGCCGCCGTCCGTGGTGGGTGCGATCGAAGGCGCCGCCGAGGGCGCGGCATCGCTGACCAAGCTGGCGTCCGGCCCGCTCGGTGACCGGTTCGCCCGGCGCCCGCTGATCGCGACGGGTTACGGCATGGCCGCGCTCGGCAAGGTGATGGTGGCGGCGTTCGCCGCCTGGCCCGGCGTGCTCGCCGGCCGGGTGGTGGACCGACTCGGCAAGGGAGTGCGCGGCGCCCCGCGCGATGCCCTGCTCGTCACCGACGTCGAGGTCGGTGACCGCGGCCGGGTCTTCGGGTTTCATCGCGCGATGGACACCATGGGCGCGGTGGTCGGCCCGCTGCTGGGGCTGGCCGGCTACGAGTTGCTCGACCATCAGATTGCGCCATTGCTATGGGTGGCGGTGATCCCCGCGGTGCTCAGCGTCGCGCTGGTGTTCCTGGTGCGGGAACCCCGGCGCGTCGTCACGGCGGTGCGCGCGGTGGGGATGTTCGCCCGGGTTCGTGAGCTGCCCGGCGGCTACTGGCGGGTGACCGCGCTGCTGGTGGCATTCGCGGTGGTGAACTTTCCCGATGCGCTGCTTCTGCTGCGGCTCAACGAGATCGGTTTTTCGGTGGCCCAGGTCATCCTGGCCTACGTCGGCTACAACGCCGTGTACGCGCTCAGCAGCTATCCGGCAGGCTTGCTCGCCGACCGGATCCCGCGGGCGGCGGTGTTCGGCATCGGACTGGTGTTCTTCGCGATCGGGTATCTCGGGCTCGGACTGACCGACGACCCCGTTGCCGCCTGGGTGCTGATCGGGGCGTATGGGCTGTTCACCGGATGCACCGACGGCGTCGGCAAGGCGTGGATCTCATCGCTGGTGGGCTCGGACGTGCAGTCCAGCGCGCAGGGCGTGTTCCAGGGGGCGACCGGGTTCGCGGTGTTGGCGGCCGGATTGTGGGCCGGGTTCTCGTGGGGCGCCGACGGCACGATTCCGCTGCTGATCTCGGGCGCGGTGGGAGGGGTGTTCGCGGTGGTGTTGCTGGCAGTGGGGTTCGGCGGGCGCCGTCACTCGAACGGTGGGGAGCCCGCACCGACCACGCCGTAGTTGCCCTGGGGCGTGCGTTCGGTGATGCGCGCCTGCACGGCGCGCCCGTTCGCGGTCAGCATCGCCTTCGGCTGCTTGAGCACGTCGTCGGGCAACGCCCCGAAAACCGTTCCCTGCCAATGGTATCGACCGTCGATCGGGTCCAGGTGCCCGATGAGTCGCACCCTGGCAGAGTGATCGGTGTCGCCGACGCGGAGCACCGCGGGACCGTCGTACACGTTGTCGCGCTGCTCGGTGAGGACGTCGTCGTTGGGGGTGGGTGCCGATGAAGCGGCCGGCAGGAAGTGCGTACGAGTCCACAGTCGGCGGGCGATCGGCCCCATCAAGCCGACTTCGGAGAGGAACGCCGCGAGCGGGGCGAACCCGAGCACCTGGACGTCGTGGCGGTGCGGGCTGCGGCGGGCCAGTCGACGAGCCTCTGCGCCATCGAGCCCCGCGCGACGGTACTGCGCGGCATTGGTGAAGAGGTGCCGGAAGAACAGGCCGCCGACGCCGTTGAGGTTGGCCACCCACATGCGGTTCAGCCGCGGCATCTCGGCCACCCGCTTACGAACCCCGTCCCGGGCGAATTGGATGTGGCGCGCCTCCTCTGTGACGTGAATCCGCATGAGCCGCTGCACGATCGGTTGCAGCTCCCGGTCATCCATCATGTTGCGCTGCAGGGAGTCGAAGATCTCCTCGCCGACCAAAGCGGCCACCCAGAGTAGCGAGCCCCTGAAGGTGAGTGGCAAGGCGTTGATCAGCATCCGCTGATAGCGCCGTGGTCGCATCGGCTTGCCGCCGACCTTCTCGATCGCCCGGCCGAACATCACCATGTGGCGGGTCTCGTCGCCCATCTCGGTCAGCGCGTAGTGCGTCGCGCGGGCCGTGGGATCGGCGTGCATCAGTTCGCGCAACAAGGCCTGATTGAGAATGTTCTCGAACCAGATACCCGCCGACAGGGTGTTGACGAGTTCCTGGCGCGACAGCTCGATTTGCTGTTCGCGAGTCATGCCATCCCACAACGGCGTTCCGTACAGCGATACCGACTTCGGGGGCAGGAAGAATTTGTCGGGATCGAGCGGTGCGTCCCAGTCGATGTCGACGACCGGCTCGTAGGACTTCTTGACCGAACCCCGAAGCAACCGTTCGGAGAACTCCTCGCGAGTCGGGGCGGCGGTGCGGCGCACGGCCTCAGGGGAAAGTGTCATCGTTGACATCCGTTCAGCTGACATGGGGCGTCGATATGCTTCGAAACCTAATGAGGCTTTGCGCACGATGTCAATACCCCCGGTACCGGATACTGGCGGTTCTGTGACGCGCCGGATTCACGTCATCGGCATCGGAGCGGGCGATCCCGACTACGTGACCGTTCAGGCCGTCGACGCGCTCAACGACGTGGACGTCTTCTTCGCTTCCGACAAGGGCTCCAACAAGGGCGGCGTCGAGGACGACCTCGTGCTGTTCCGTCGCGACATCTGCCAGCGCTTCATCCGCGAACCCGGATACCGCTTCGTGGAACTGCCCGACCCGCTGCGGGCGTCGACGGGCGACTACCGGCAGCGCGTGGCCGACTGGCACGAGGCGCGGGCCGATCTCTGGGCGCAGGCGCTGCTCGACGAACTCGCCGACGACGGTGTGGGCGCCTTCCTCGCATGGGGCGACCCGTCGCTGTACGACAGCACGCTGCGCATCCTCGACAGGGTTGCCCAGCGCCTCGACGTCACCTACGACGTCATCCCCGGGATCACCGCGATTCAGGCGCTCACCGCCCGTCATCGGATACCGCTGAACGACGTCGGCGAGCCGGTACTGATCACGACGGGTCGACGGCTCCGCGAAGTGGGCCTGTCGGGGGCCGCCGTGGTGATGCTGGACGGTGACTGCGCCTTTCTCGGTTGTCCGCCCGAGACACGCATATGGTGGGGCGCCTACCTCGGCACGGCCGACGAGATCCTGGTTGACGGAACGGTCGGCGAGATGGGTGAGCGGATCGCCACGGTTCGCGCCGACGCCAGGGAGCGCCACGGCTGGATCATGGACACCTACCTGCTCAGGCCCTGAGGGTCTTGCGGTCCTGGCATGGCAGGATCGGCGCGTGGTTCAGTTTCTGCTCCGCGCCGGGCTCACCGGCGTAGCCCTGTGGGTGGTCACCAAGCTCGTGTCCGGAATCGAGTTCGTCGGCGGCGACTCCACGGTCCAGCGCGTCGGCGTCATCTTCGTCGTTGCCCTGATCTTCGGCGTAGTCAATGCGTTCATCAAGCCGATCGTGCAGCTCATCTCGATACCGCTGTACGTCGTGACGCTCGGACTGATCCACGTCGTCATCAATGCGTTGATGCTCTGGATTACGTCTCGGATCACCGAGAACACCACGCACTGGGGTCTTTACATCGACGACTTCTGGTGGACCGCCATCTGGGCGGCCATCGTGCTCTCGATCGTCAGCTGGCTGTTGTCGCTGGTGGTACCCGACTAACCGCGTCTAGCCTGGTAGTCGTGCCGGAACTACCCGAGGTCGAAGCCCTCGCCGACCACCTCCGCCGCCACGCCGTTGGGCTGACGGTGGGACGCGTCGACGTCGCTGCCCTGTCCGTCCTGAAGACCTTCGATCCGCCCCCCACCGCACTGCACGGCCTGCCGGTCACCGGCGCCAACCGGTGGGGCAAGTACCTCGGCATGCAAGCCGGCGATCTGCACTTGATCACGCATCTGTCCCGCGCGGGTTGGCTGCGGTGGTCGGACAAGTTGTCAGCGGTCCCGCTGCGGCCAGGGGGCAAGAGTCCCATCGCATTACGCGTTCACCTTGGCAAGCCGGGAGATGCTGGGCCTGGTGTCGCCGCCGGGGCGGCTCCGGTCGGCTTCGACCTCACCGAGGCAGGCACCCAGAAGCGCCTCGCCGTGTGGCTCGTCGACGATCCAATGAAGGTGCCGCAGATCGCAAGCCTTGGACCCGACGCACTGTCCTTGGGCCCCGAGGACCTAGCCGCTGTGCTCACGGGCAACAACGGACGCATCAAGACCGTCATCACCGACCAGCGCACGATCTCGGGCATCGGCAACGCCTACAGCGACGAGATCCTGCACGTCGCCAAGATGTCGCCGTTCGCGACCGCGGGCAAGCTGACCGATGCGCAACTCAGCGACCTCCACGATGCGATGATCTCCGTGCTCAGCGACGCAGTGTCGAGGTCCGTCGGGCAGGGTGCTGCAACCCTCAAGGGCGAGAAGCGTTCTGGACTGCGGGTACATGCGCGCACCGGAATGCCCTGCCCGGTCTGCGGTGACACCGTGCGCGAGGTGTCCTTCACCGACAAGTCGTTCCAGTACTGCCCCACCTGTCAGACCGGCGGCAAGATCTTGGCTGATCGACGAATGTCCAAGCTGCTCAAGTAATCTGCGCCGAACGTTCAGGCGGTGTGCACGATGAGCACGTCGGTGGTCGCCCGCCGTGAGACGCTGCCGGGCACCGATCCGAACAGTCGCCCGCCGACGGTGTGCAGCCCCACGCTGCCCACCACCAGCAGGTCCGCGTCGACCTCCTTCGCGAGGTCGACCAGCGCCTCGATCGGTGCCCCGCGAACCGCGCGCTCCTTGACGTTGGCGGCACCGGCCGCCTTGGCCCGTTCGCGCGCGTCGCGCAGCCGTGCATAGATGGGCGCACTGCCCGTGATCTGGTAGACGTCGTCCTTCAGCGCGTTTGCACCGTGGCGATCCTCGCGCGACGGCAGATAGGCGGTCGCCACGATCAAATTCGCGTTCGACGTGGCCGCGATGTTCCCGGCCCGGTCCACCGCGCGTAGGGACGAATCGCTTCCGTCCGTGCCGACTACGACGTTTCGATAGGTCTTCACAACGATCTCCTGGTCCTCTGGCTGGACACCACCCGGTAGCGGATGTGTTCAGCTCAGCCGTCGGGATCCGCTCATGCAATGGGGTGCGCAGAGGTGGGGTAGTCCACTACTCGACGGGCGAAGTCCATGATTGCGTCAGCGTTGAGGTGATCGCCGCTCGTCAGGAGTCGCCCGCACCGAATCCTCGGTGTTTACCCATCCTCGATGCAGCCCGGGGACTGGGGGCACCTGAAGCCGCCCAAACGCAATTTGCGAGCGGTATGGTTTTCAGGTGTTCGGCAACGACCCCCTGACCGGACGTGGCGCCGAGTTGACCGACATCGGTAGGGCACTGGGTGGGGATGGCAAATTCTCGGGTGCGGTCATCGCAGGCCCGGCCGGGGTGGGCAAGACCCGACTCGCTCGAGAAGTGCTGGCCCGTGCGGACGCCGCCGGTACGCGGACGAAATGGGTGGTGGGCACCGAATCCGCGCGACCCCTGCCGCTCGGGGCGTTCACGGGGTTGATCGGCGACACCGGGCCAAACCCGATGGCAAGCGTACGGAACATCGTCAACTCCCTTGTGGCGCAACAACAGAAGGATCGCGTACTGGTCGGAGTCGACGATGCACATCTTCTCGACGGGTTGTCCGCGCACGTCGTTCACCTCCTTGCGCAGTCGCGTGGGGTGCGCCTCGTCGTGACGGTGCGAACGGGCTCGAGCGAGCCCGACGCCGTGACCGCGCTGTGGAGGGACGGTCTGTTGACCCGCCTCGATCTGGGGCCGCTGTCCCCGAGCGCGACCCACGACCTGATCGAGAAGTCACTCGATGGCCCAGTGGATACGCGTAGCGCTCAAAGGTTTTGGAAGTTGACGGGCGGAAATGCCTTGTTCCTGCGGCAACTGCTCAAGGATCAGGTGGCCGCCGAGAGGATCCGCCAGGTAGCCGGAGTGTGGATGTGGGACGAGAACGTCGCCGTCTCCTCAAGCATCGGCGACGTGGTCGGCCAGCAGCTCGGACGGTTGACACCAGAGCTGGCCCTGGTGGTCGACACTCTGTCGCTGTGCGAGCCGCTTCAGGTGGACGTCTTGGGCGAACTGGTCAACCGCGCCGACGTGGCGGTCGCCGAGCAGATGCACCTCATCACCGTCGAGCGGACGGATGCCGGGCTCTTCGCGCGGCTGGCACACCCGCTGTTCGGCGAGCTCAGGCGGGCGACCGCGGGCGAGATGTACCTCTCCACCATTCGGGGTCGCTTGTCTAGACGACTGGCACACGATGACAGGGACATGCACCGAACGGTGCGGCGGGCACTCCTTCTGCTCGAATCGGACCTCGAACCCGATCCGGAGCTGTATCTACGATCAGCACGGTTCGCGATGACACTGCTGGATCTCGAGTTGGCCGAGCGCTTCTCAGCGGCCGCAGCGGGGTGTGGGGTTGGCGAGGCATCGTCGGTCCAGGCCATGAACATGGTCCTGCTCGGTCGCGGTGAGCAGGCCGAGGTCGTCCTGCGGCAGCTGAGCGAGGCGGGGGGCGGCGACCAACACCAGTGGGCGACCGTTCGCGCCGCGAATCTGATCTGGATGCTGGGCAACCCGACCGAGGCATGGGCCATCCTCGAGGGGTTGGCCGCCTCCGACGAAACTCCGGCGGAGCTCGCCACCCGGCACGCCATCGAGGCATGCGTCGACGCGGTATCCGCCCGGTGCAGCGTCGCCGCCGAGAAGGCCCGTGCGGCACTGGCCTCTGAGGACCTCCCCGACTTTCACGCGATGATGGCATCGGTGGCCTTGGTGATGGCGCTCGGTGCAATGGGCGAAGTCGACGACATCGGCGGCGTCGCCGACCGGGCACTCGCCAGGGCCGCCACGTCGTTTCAGGCGTCGCACATGCGGTTCTGGTTCGGCAGCGTGCACGCTCGCGCATGCCGGTTGACGGGCCGGATCGACGACTGCGTCACGTCGGCCAATCTGTTGGCTGACTCGGCGCGAGAGGTCCCGGGGCTGGCCTACGCCAACCTCGCCTTCCTACTGGGGCACGCCGCTCTGGTCAGCGGTGATCTCCCCAGGGCAGCCAAACTGCTGCACGAGGCTCTCGCGGGAGTCGAGAAGCACGGCGTCACAACGGGTCTGCGGCCGGCGAGCTGCTTCGCGCTCGCTGAGACACATGCCAAGCTCGGGGAACCGGAAGCCTCGATGGCAGCGCTGAGCGAGGCGCGCCAATGCGTCCCCGTCGACTACTCGTTCATGCACACCGGGCTAAGCGTGGCGACCGGGTGGGCGCTGGCGGCCGGCGGAGCCTTGGCCGAGGCCGTCGCGGCCGTGCAGGCGGGCGCAGTCGCCGCAGCCGAGCGCGGTCAACCGACGCACGAACTGGCCTGTCTGCAAGCAGCGGTCCAGTGGGGTGATGCCTCCGGTGCGCCCCGAGCGCGGCAGCTCGCCAATTCACTCGACCTTCCACTTGCGAATACGATTGCGCGGCATGCGGAGTCGTTGTCCGCAGGCGACGGTAGAGGTCTGCTCGCCGTGGCGGGTGAATACCGTGAGAGCGGGGACCGCGCGACCGCCGCCGATGCAGCAGCCCAGGCGGCCGTCGCGTTCTCCGCGGGACAGGAAGGCAAGCGCGGCCTCTATGCCGCGGCCCTGGCGCAGGAACTGGCCGACGAGTGTGGCGGGTTGTGCACACCGGCGCTGCGAAGTCCCGTCGTGCCCGTTCCGTTCACCGGCCGTCAGCGTGAGATCGCCGAATTGGTCGCGGCCGGGTTGTCCAACCGTGACATCGCCGACCGGCTCGTCACCTCTGTCCGCACGGTGGAGGGGCACGTATATCGGGCCTGTCGGCAGGTCGGCGCTGCCTCGCGCGCAGATCTCGCCGCCATCATGCGCGCCGGGCCAGGCCGGCGTCCGTGAGCGCCCGCCGCCCCGCCGGATGGTTAGGCTGCCCGGATGACTCGCCAGAAGATCCTCATCACCGGCGCCAGCTCGGGGCTGGGCGCAGGCATGGCCCGCCAGTTTGCCTCCAAGGGGCGTGACCTTGCGCTGTGTGCGCGCCGCACCGACAACCTCGAGGAGCTGAAGGCTGAGCTGACCACGCGACATCCCGACATCGCGGTGGTCGTCGCCGCGCTTGACGTGAACGATCACGAAGCCGTGCCGAAGGTGTTCGCCGAGCTGAGCGACGAGTTGGGTGGCATCGACTGCGTCATCGTCAATGCGGGGATCGGCAAGGGCTACCAGCTCGGCGGCGGCAAGCCGTGGGCCAACAAGGCCACCATCGAGACCAATCTGGTGTCGGCCCTGGTGCAGATCGAGACGGCATTGGAGATGTTCACGAAGGCGGGCGGGGGACACCTGGTGCTGGTGTCGTCGGTGCTCGGCAACAAGGGTGTGCCTGGCGTCAAGGCCGCCTACGCCGCCAGCAAGGCGGGAGTCACCTCACTCGGCGAGTCGCTCCGCGCGGAGTATTCGTCGGGACCCATCAAGATCACGGTGCTCGAGCCCGGCTACATCGAATCGGAGATGACGGCGAAGTCGGCTACCACCACGTTGATGGTCGACAACGAGACCGGCGTCAAGGCGATGGTCGACGCAATCGAGAAGGAGAAGGGCCGCGCCGTCGTGCCTGCGTGGCCGTGGTGGCCGCTGGTCGAGTTGATGAAGGTGCTGCCGCCACGGTTCACCAAGATCTTCGCCTGAAGCCTCCCCAACGGGCGGCGATTTGTGGAGTGTTTTCGGCGCTCACCACCGAAAACACTCCACAAAACACAGGGGTGGAACCCCGCCGGGGTGGCGGCCGTCTACTTCGATATGTCTCTGGCACTCGACGACTACCTGCGGGAGCACGATGGTGTCATCACCCTGGACCATGCGCGCGACGCGGGAATGTCGAACGATGCGGTCAATCGCGTTGTCCGAGCCGGCCGATGGCGGCGTTGCACTCCGGGCGTTTTCTTCGCCGAGGACCATCGATTCACGGATGCCGCCAGAGTTCGGGTAAGCGTATGGAGCTATGGCATCGAGGCAACCGCCAGCGGTTTGGCGGCCGCATGGTGGCTCGACATGACCAAGTTTGCGCCCGAGATCGTCGAGGTCACCGTGCCGCGCGACCGGAGGCTCACTCATCGTGCGGGCACCAGACTTCGCCGCCGCGACCTCGCGAGCGTCGACGTCGTCGAGCGTCGAGGACTGCGGATCACGGCACCCGACCTCACCATCATCGAGGCGGCAAGCCGTCCGGGTGGTGGTGCTCGAGTAATGGACTCGGCGCTCCAACGTCGGCATTCCGAATTGCCCCGGTTGTGGCGTGCCCAGCTGCGCAACAAGGGACGCCACGGTGCGCCCCGCAGCCGCCGATTGCTCCAGGCGGCGAGCAACGGCGCACGCTCGGAGGCCGAGCGACTGTTCGCCCGGCTGCTCGACCGCGCCGGATTCACCGGGTGGAAGGCGAACTACGCCGTCGCCGGCTACGACGTCGACTTCGCGTTCGTCGGGCCGATGGTCGCCGTTGAGATCGACGGGTTGGCCTTTCACTCCGACGCCGACGACTTTCATCGAGATCGTAAGCGACAGAACGCGATATCACTGGCAGGCTGGCAGGTGCTCAGGTTCACGTGGCTGGACCTCACCGAGTATCCCGAACGCGTCATCGCGCAGGTCCGCCTTGCGATCTGTGGAGTTTGACAGCCACTCACCGCCGAAAAGTCTCCACAAATCGCGAGGGGAGTCAGGCGGAGCGGCCACGCTCCTCGCGGTAGTGGCGGACCAGAGCGTCGGTCGAACTGTCGGACTGCTCGGCGGGCGCCGCGTCGTCGGTGAGTACCGGCAACAGCGAATTCGCCTGTGTCTTACCGAGTTCCACGCCCCACTGATCAAACGAGTCAATGCCCCAGATGATGCCCTCGGTAAACACCTGGTGCTCATAGAGTGCGATCAACTGACCGACCACCGACGGTGTCAGCTTGGTCGCCAGGATGGACGTCGTAGGCCGGTTGCCCGGCATCACCTTGTGCGGAACCACCTCGGCCTTTGTGCCCTCTGCCGCGATCTCCTCGGCGGTCTTGCCGAACGCCAGGACCTTCGTCTGGGCGAAGAAGTTGCTCATCAACAGGTCGTGCATGCTGCCGGTGCCGTCGCGCGTAGGTAGGTCGTCGGTGGGTTGGGAGAACCCGATGAAGTCGGCGGGGATCAGTCGGGTGCCTTGATGCAGTAGCTGATAGAACGCATGCTGACCGTTGGTTCCCGGCTCGCCCCAATAGATTTCACCCGTCTTGGTAGTGACGGCGGTCCCATCCGATTGCACCGACTTGCCGTTGGACTCCATGGTCAGCTGTTGCAGGTAGGCCGCGAAGCGGGCCATGTCGTTGGAGTACGGCAGCACCGCGCGCGCCTGGGCGTCGAAGAATTCGTTGTACCAGAGACCGATGAGCCCAAGCAGCACAGGCGCATTGGACTCCAGTGGGGTGGTGCGGAAGTGCTCGTCGACGATGTGGAAGCCGGCCAGGAACTCGGCGAACCGCTCCTTGCCGATCACCGCCATGACCGACAACCCGATCGCCGAGTCCACCGAGTAGCGGCCGCCGACCCAGTCCCAGAAGCCGAACATGTTGTCGGTATCGATGCCGAAGCCGTCGACCAGCTCCTCGTTGGTGGACACCGCGACGAAGTGCTTGGACACCGCGTCCTGTCCGAGGGCATCGGTGAGCCAGCGGCGGGCCGCCGTCGCGTTGGTCAACGTCTCCAAGGTCGAGAACGTCTTCGAGGCGACGATGAACAGCGTCGTGGCGGGGTCGAGTCCGTCGAGCTTGGCCACCAGGTCGGCGGGGTCGACGTTGGACACGAACCGTGCCGAGATGCCGGCGTCGGCGTAGTGGCGCACTGCCTGGTAGACCATCACCGGCCCCAGGTCGGAGCCACCGATGCCGATGTTGACGACGGTCCTGATGCGCTCACCCGTGGCGCCCGTCCACTCACCGCTGCGGAGCTTGTCGGTGAACGCGCCCATCGCGTCCAGTACCTCGTGCACGTCGGCGACGACGTCCTGCCCGTCGACGGTCAACTCGGCGCTCCTCGGCAGGCGCAGCGCCGTGTGAAGCACGGCGCGGTCCTCGGAGGTGTTGATGTGAACGCCTGCGAACATCGCGTCGCGCTTGCCCTCGAGATCGGCGGCCTTGGCGAGGTCGACGAGCAGCTTCAGCGTCTCGCGCGTCACCCTGTGCTTGCTGTAGTCGACGTACAGATCGCCGACGGCCAGCGTCAGCTCCCGACCGCGCGCGGGGTCCTCGGCGAAGAACTCGCGGAGGTGCTTGCCGCCGATCTCGTCGCGGTGACGGATCAAGGCGTTCCACGCCGGAGTCGCGGTGATGTCGGGAATCTGAACGGGTGCCATGGTGATCGGCTCCTCGCGCGAGCGCTCGTCGGAAGACATATGTCGACCCTAGTGCGGCGGCGCTTTCGAGGGTGTAAATGATGGACGTATGGACATCGAGAAGCTGCTGTCATCCGTACCAACCGGTCTGTGGATCGGCGGTGAGGAGCGCGCCGCGTCGTCGACCTTCGACGTGCTCAACCCGGCGACCGACGAGGTGTTGATCGCCATCGGCGACGCGACACCTGCCGATGGCATCGCGGCGCTCGACGCCGCCGCTGCCGTGCAGGGCGAGTGGGCTGCCACCCCGCCCCGCGAGCGCGGCGAGATCCTGCGCTCGGTGTTCGAGGCGATCACTGCTCGCGCCGAGGAATTCGCGACGTTGATGACCCTGGAGATGGGCAAGGTCCTCGCGGAGAGCATGGGCGAGGTCAAGTACGGCTCGGAGTTCTTCCGGTGGTTCGCCGAGGAAGCGGTCCGCATCGGCGGTCGCTATACCAAGAGTCCTGCGGGCACCGGCCGCATCATCGTGACCAAGTCGGCGGTGGGACCGTGTCTCGCCATCACGCCGTGGAACTTCCCACTGGCGATGGGGACGCGCAAGATCGGTCCCGCGATGGCGGCCGGCTGCACGATGGTCATCAAGCCCGCGCAGGAGACGCCGTTGACGATGCTGTTGCTGGCCAAGTTGATGGACGAGGCCGGCCTGCCCAAGGGCGTGCTCTCGATTTTGCCGACGAGCAAGCCAGGCGATTTGACGACGGCGCTCATCGACGACGGCCGCCTGCGCAAGCTGACGTTCACCGGGTCGACGGGCGTTGGCAAGGCACTGGCGAAGCAGAGCGCCGACAAGCTGCTGCGCCTGTCACTCGAGTTGGGTGGCAATGCGCCGTTCATCGTGTTCGACGACGCCGACATCGATGCGGCCGTCGATGGCGCGCTGTTGGCCAAGATGCGCAACGGTGGCGAGGCCTGCACGGCGTCCAACCGCTTCCACGTGGCCAACGCGGTGCGCGCCGAGTTCACCGAGAAGCTCGTCAAGCGGATGAGCGAGTTCACGTTGGGCAACGGGCTGGACGAATCATCGACGCTGGGACCGCTGGTCAACGCCAAGCAGGTCGCCACCGTCGAGGATCTGGTGTCCGACGCGGTGGCCAAGGGCGCGACGGTCGCCGTCGGCGGCGTCGCTCCCGACGGGCCTGGTCACTTCTACCCGGCGACGGTGCTCGCCGACGTTCCTGCGGAGGCGCGCATCTTCAAGGAGGAGGTGTTCGGGCCGGTCGCCCCCGTCATCGGGTTCGACACCGAGGAGGAGGGCATCGCCGCGGCCAACGACACCGAGTACGGGCTGGCCGCCTACATCTACACCCAGGGGCTGGACCGTGCGCTGCGGGTGGCCGAGGCGATCGAGGCGGGCATGGTCGGCGTCAATCGCGGCGTCATCTCCGATCCCGCCGCGCCGTTCGGGGGGGTCAAGGAATCCGGGTTCGGTCGCGAAGGCGGATCCGAGGGAATCGAGGAGTACCTCGACACCAAGTACATCGCGCTGACGAACTGAGCCCGACGAGTGTGTGGGTTGTGGATGCAAAGCCCAGGTGAAGCGTCCATAACCCGCACGCTCGGCGAAAGGGCTAGTGTCCCAAGCGACCGCGACCGAGGCGCAGCAGGATCATCGCGAGATCCTTGCCTTCGGGACCGAGCGCGCTGTAGCGCTCGATGACCTTCATTTCGCGGCTGTGCACCAGGCGGGTGCCGCCGGAGGCCATCCTGGCCTTGCCGATCATCTGTGACACTTCGGCGCGGCGCTGGACGGCGGCCAGGATCTCGGCGTCGAGCCTGTCGATCTCCAGGCGCAGATCGTCGATGTCGATCGTTGGTTCGGTTTCGATACTCACGGGTGGTTCCTCCGAATTCTGGTCTCTTGTGGGTTCTGGTCTCATCCGTATTCGGGCCTCACAAGAGACGAGCCCCGGATCGCAGATGCGGACCGCGGGGCTCTGGGGAAGCAGCTAGACCACGGGCACCGCAGGCCGGTACCCGTAAAAAAATCGTCCATGCTGGTTGAGCACGGGATCGAGTGTGCCACCAAGGGCCGCGTCCGCGCAAAGCCCAATATGGCGGCTGCGCCGCGGTGTCTGCGGTCAGCGGTAAGTTTGATCCCGATATGACGATCGCGACCGAGACGGATCAGCTCCTGGATGGACTCAACCCTCAGCAGCGCAAGGCGGTACTCCACCAGGGTTCCCCGCTGCTGATCGTTGCCGGCGCCGGGTCTGGCAAGACGGCGGTGCTGACCCGTCGCATCGCGTACCTTTTGGCTGCCCGCGACGTCGGTGTCGGCCAGGTGCTGGCCATCACGTTCACCAACAAGGCCGCCGCAGAGATGCGCGAGCGGGTGGTCGGCTTGGTGGGCTCGTCTGCCCGTTCCATGTGGGTGTCGACGTTCCACTCCACGTGTGTGCGAATCCTGCGCAATCAGGCGTCGCTGCTGCCCGGCCTCAACTCGAACTTCTCGATCTACGACTCCGACGACTCGCGTCGTCTTCTGATGATGATCGCCAAGGACATGGGGCTCGACACGAAGCGGTACTCGCCGCGGCTGCTGGCCAACTCGATCTCCAATCTCAAGAACGAGCTCATCGATCCCGACAAGGCGGCGTTCGAGGCGTCCGAAGGTGACGATGACTTGGCTCGCATCGTGGCCGAGGCCTACGGCGAGTACCAGCGTCGGCTCCGGGCCGCCAACGCGTTGGACTTCGACGACCTGATCGGTGAGACGGTCGCTGTCCTGCAAGCCTTTCCGCAGATCGCGCAGTACTACCGGCGCCGGTTCCGGCACATCCTGGTCGACGAGTACCAGGACACCAACCACGCGCAGTACGCCCTGGTGCGTGAGCTGGTGGGCCACGATCTAGAGGAAGGCGCCGACGGGGTGCCGCCCGCCGAACTGTGCGTCGTCGGCGACGCCGATCAGTCGATCTATGCCTTCCGTGGCGCCACCATCCGCAACATCGAGGACTTCGAGCGCGACTACCCGAACGCGACGACGATTCTGCTGGAACAGAATTACCGCTCGACGCAGAACATCCTGTCGGCGGCGAACTCGGTCATCTCCCGCAACGGGGGCCGTCGCGAGAAGCGACTGTGGACCGACGCCGGGGAAGGCGAACTGATCGTCGGCTACGTCGCCGACAACGAACACGACGAGGCCAGATTCATCGCCGAGGAGATCGACGCGCTCGCCGATCGCGGCGACATCAATTACTCAGACGTCGCGGTCTTCTACCGCACCAACAACTCGTCGCGCGCAGTCGAGGACGTGTTCATCCGCGCGGGGATTCCGTACAAGGTGGTCGGTGGCGTCAGGTTTTACGAGCGCAAGGAGATTCGCGACATCGTCGCGTACCTACGCGTGCTCGACAACCCGGGTGACGCGGTGAGCATGCGTCGCATCCTGAATACGCCGCGCCGGGGAATCGGCGACCGGGCGGAGGCATGCGTCGCGGTGCATGCCGAGAACACCGGCGGATCGTTCAACGACAGCCTGCAGGCTGCCGCCGAAGGCAGGGTGCCGATGTTGAACACACGCTCTGAGAAGGCGATCGCCGGCTTCGTCGCATTGCTCGACGAGCTGCGTGGCCTGCTTGGCGATGAGCTCGGCGTGCTGGTCGAGGCCGTGCTCGATCGCACGGGGTATCGGAATGAACTCGAATCATCAAGCGATCCACAGGATTTGGCACGCCTGGACAATCTCAACGAACTCGTCAGCGTCGCACACGAATTCAGCATCGATCTGGCGAATGCCACCGCTCTGCGGGAACAGGAAGGCGAGCCGGTCGACGAGGACATCCCCGATACCGGGGTCCTCGCCCAGTTCCTCGAACGCGTGTCGCTGGTGGCCGATGCCGACGGGATACCCGAACACGGTTCGGGCGTCGTGACCATGATGACGCTGCACACCGCCAAGGGGCTCGAGTTCCCGATGGTCTTCGTCACGGGGTGGGAAGACGGCATGTTCCCGCACATGCGCGCCCTCGGTGACCCTCTCGAGCTCTCCGAGGAACGACGGCTCGCCTACGTTGGCATCACCCGCGCCAGGCAGCGGCTGTATCTGAGCCGTGCGAAGGTGCGGTCGTCGTGGGGACAGCCGATGCTCAATCCCGAATCCCGGTTTCTGCGTGAGATCCCGCAGGAGCTCATCGACTGGCGTCGCGTCGAGGCGCCGCAGTCGTCGTTCGGCGTACCCGTCAGCGGGGCAGGGCGGTTCGGCACGCCGCGTCAGTCACCGGCCCGCACGGCAGGTGCCCGCAACCGCCCGGCGATCACGTTGGAGCCGGGCGACCGCGTCACCCACGACAAGTACGGGCTCGGACGCGTGGAGGAGGTCTCGGGCATGGGTGAATCCGCGATGTCGCTCATCGACTTCGGCAGCGCAGGTCGGGTCAAGCTGATGCACAACCACGCGCCGATCCAGAAGCTGTGACGGTACTAGCGACACCAACGACCGGCGGCGGGCAGCAGGGCGAGCACGATGCTCGCGGCGGGTAGCACCGGGGTGGCGTAGACGATCCTCGGCAGGTCTGCGCCGGCGACGAACAGCCCGGCGAAGATCATCAGCGCAACGATGGCGCCCACGACGATCAGCAGTCGCCCAATGCGACGACGCAGTAGCAGCGAGATGAGTCCGCCGATGGTCGCTGCCGCCGACACCGCGGCGAGAAAACCGATGGCGACGCAGAACAATTCGTCGGTGTCCCACCACCCGGTGATCAGGGACGTGGCGATCACCGCGGTGGCCCAGCCGCTGACGATGCTGACGGCGGCGGCTGCGGACGGCACGGCAGGAGAGGGGGTACGCGCAGGGCCCGACGAGCTGGCGGCCGGGCGAGCGCCACGCGGGATGAAGCTGGTCTGCGGGTCAGCGGATGCCGCCGGAAACGATCCGGTGGGGTGTCTGCGGATGATGCCGGTCTGCTGTGTGGATGAATCAGGGGGAGTTGGTGGGGCGGCCTCTGGCTGCCGCCGGATGATGCGGGTCTCCTCCGACGGAGGTCCGCCGGAGGTCACCGGTCAGCCGACGTAGTTGCCGGGGCTCAGTCCCTTGGCGGCGAGCCACGGCACCGGATCGACGAAGTCCTTGCCGTTCTTCAGCACCGAGAAGTGCAGGTGCGGGCCGGTTGATTGGCCTCGGTTGCCGATGGTGGCGATCTGGTCACCCGCCATGACCCGCTGGCCGACGCTGACCAGCCAGGTATTGACGTGGCCGTACAGGGTCACGGTGCCGTCGGCGTGGCGGATCTTGACCCAGGCGCCGTAACCGGCGGTCGGTCCGGCATCGGTGACCACACCGTCGGCGGCGGCCAAGATGGGGGTACCGATGGAGTTCGCGATGTCGATACCGGCGTGCAGAACGCCCCACCGGTAGCCGAAGCCGGAGGTCCAGACGCCGCGTGCGGGCATGACGTACATCGGCCGGGCAAGGCGCGCTTCACGTTCGGCACGTTCGGCGGCGAACGCCGCTCCATTCGCGAGCTCCTGGCTGTGCACCGACTCCATGGCCACGGGGGCGACGGTGACGATCTGCATGCCATCGGCGGAACCGGTGATCGCGCCGCCGTCGACGAAGGCATTGGGGCCCGCGGCGATCATCTGGTCGGCGGGTGCCTTATCGCTGGAGTTGACCACCGTGTAGGCGGCTGCCGCCGTGGCCCCTACGGCCATGGCCACCGCGACCAGGCGGGCCTTGACGGTGCCGTCGCCGACCTTGCGGTGCACACCGCGCCGCGCCGACATGTCAATGACGTCGGTGTCGTCCATGCCGTCGCTGACGTCGGTATGGCTGTCGCGGTACGCCCGGGCGGGACGCTGGTCCTCGCCTGCACGTGGGCGGAACTGCGAGGGAACGGCCAATCGCATGGGGATCAGGTCGTCGGTGTCATGCAAGTCGTCGAGCTCGGGGGCGCGAATCACGAGCGACTCGCGTTCGAACGCGGAAGAGTTGCTGAACTCGACATCATCGAGATCGCCGAATTCGTTGAACGGGATGATGTCGGTGGTGGTGGCGTCGAACTGGGTCGGTGGCACTGCTCGAGAGCGTCGAGTCGTACCTTGCTCAGCCAACCGAAATGCCCTTCGCGCCGTGACCGTACCGTTACTTAGACCAGAGGCACGTTAACCAAAATCCAATGTTGGTGGCAACCCGTGAGCATGTTCCGCCAGATATTGTGACTTGTATCACTTCACGCAGCGGTGACATGGACCACACGAACGGTAGGCGGTGTGGGTCACATCGGCGGGTGTGGATAAGGTTCCCCCGAGCCATTATGGCCGAAACGTAGGTAATCAACCAAACAGTCAAAGCAGACAGACTAGGGAGATCCGGAACGCGCATGGATCTATTCGAATACCAGGCGAAGGAGCTGTTCGCCAAGCACAACGTACCCACCACGCCGGGCCGGGTGACCGATTCGGCGGAGGGCGCCAAGGCGATCGCCGAGGAAATCGGCAAGCCGGTCATGGTCAAGGCGCAGGTGAAGGTCGGCGGACGCGGCAAGGCAGGCGGCGTGAAGTACGCAGCCACTCCCGAGGACGCCTTCACCCACGCCCAGAACATCCTTGGTCTCGACATCAAGGGCCACGTCGTCAAGAAACTCCTCGTCGCCGAGGCCAGTGACATCGCGGAGGAGTACTACATCTCCTTCCTGCTCGACCGCTCCAATCGCACGTATCTCGCGATGTGCTCGGTCGAGGGTGGCGTGGAGATCGAAGAGGTCGCCGCCACGAAGCCCGAACGGCTCGCCAGGGTCTCAGTCGACGCCGTCAAGGGTGTCGACGAAGCCTTTGCCCGATCGATCGCCGAGCAGGGCCACCTGCCCGCCGAGGTGCTCGACGCGGCAGCCGTGACGATCGCCAAGCTGTGGGACGTATTCGTCGGTGAGGATGCCACGCTGGTCGAGGTCAACCCGCTGGTGCGCACGCCGGACGATCAGATCCTGGCGCTCGACGGCAAGGTCACCCTGGATGCCAACGCCGACTTCCGGCAGCCCGGGCACGAGGAGTTCGAGGACAAGGACGCCACCGACCCCCTCGAGCAGAAGGCGAAGGAGAACGACCTCAACTACGTCAAGCTCGACGGTGCGGTCGGCATCATCGGCAACGGCGCGGGCCTGGTCATGTCCACCCTTGACGTGGTGGCATACGCCGGCGAGAAACACGGCGGCGTCAAGCCCGCCAACTTCCTCGACATCGGTGGTGGCGCCTCGGCTGAGGTCATGGCCAACGGTCTCGACGTCATCCTCGGCGACAGCCAGGTCAAAAGCGTGTTCGTCAACGTGTTCGGCGGCATCACGGCGTGCGACGCGGTGGCCAACGGCATCGTCGGCGCGCTCAAGAAGCTTGGCGACGACGCGAACAAGCCGCTCGTCGTCCGTCTCGACGGCAACAACGTCGAAGAGGGCCGTCGCATCCTGGCCGAAGCCAACCATCCGCTGGTGATCCAGGCCGACACGATGGACGCCGGCGCCGACAAGGCCGCCGAGCTGGCGAACAAGTAAGGGACCCAACAGATGTCTATCTTTCTGAACAAGGATTCCAAGGTCATCGTCCAGGGCATCACCGGCGGCGAGGGCACCAAGCACACCGCGCTGATGCTGAAGGCGGGTACTCAGGTCGTCGGCGGCGTGAATGCGCGCAAGGCGGGCACTGAGGTGTCCCACGTCGACAAGGATGGCAAAGAAGTCAGCCTCCCGGTATTCGGCAGTGTTGCCGAGGCGATGAAGGAGACCGGCGCCGACGTGTCGATCGCCTTCGTGCCGCCGGCGTTCTCCAAGGACGCGATCATCGAGGCCATCGACGCCGAGATCCCGCTGCTGGTGGTCATCACCGAGGGAATCCCGGTGCAGGACAGCGCGTATGCGTGGGCTTATAACTTGGAAAAAGGGGGAGCGAAGGGGCCTCGTACTCGCATCATCGGGCCGAACTGTCCCGGCATCATCACCCCCGGTGAGTCGCTGGTCGGCATCACGCCGAACAACATCACCGGCAAGGGCCCGATCGGCCTGGTGTCGAAGTCCGGCACGTTGACCTACCAGATGATGTACGAGCTGCGCGATCTTGGCTTCTCGACCGCCATCGGCATCGGCGGCGATCCGGTCATCGGGACCACCCACATCGACGCCATCGAGGCCTTCGAGAAGGACCCCGAGACGAAGATCATCGTGATGATCGGTGAGATCGGTGGCGACGCCGAGGAGAAGGCCGCGGACTACATCAAGGCGAACGTGAGCAAGCCGGTCATCGGATACGTGGCGGGCTTCACCGCGCCGGAGGGCAAGACGATGGGTCACGCCGGCGCCATCGTCTCCGATGGAGCGGGCACCGCTGAGGGCAAGAAGGAAGCGCTGGAGGCCGCTGGTGTGAAGGTCGGCAAGACGCCGTCCGCCACGGCTGCGCTGGCCCGCGAGATCCTCGAGAGCCTGTAGGACCACACCGAGGCTGCGGTCAGCTCGCGAATCCGTCGAGATTCACCAGCTGGCCGCAGTTTCGCGTGGGGTGGCGCTCAGACGGAGTCCTGCAGCGCCATCAACCCTCCGATGACGCCGATGACGGCAGCCGCGACGTAGATGATCGCCGAGAGCCAGACGACGTGGATCGACGCGGCCAACCAGCACGACAGGAACGCCGCCGCCGTCAGACAGACACCGATGAACACCGTGCGCCTGGGATGGTCCCTGCGAGCCATTCCGGGTGAGTACCCGCATGGCTGAAGACTAGTCAAGTGGCGAAATGAGAACGTGTTCTATTAGCGTGACAAACTAACACTCGCCAGGAGGTCTGTAATGCAGGTCGATCCGCGGACGCCCGTCGTCGTCGGCGTCGGACAGTTCACCGAGCGCATCGACGACGCCGACTACCGCGGCATGTCCGCAGTCGAGCTGGCGACCGAGGCCGTCCGAGCAGCGCTGGCCGACACGGGTGCCGACGTCACCGCCGTGGCCCAGGCGATCGAGGTGTTCGCCGGATTGCGACAGTTCGAGATCTGCACCCCGTTCGGCAAACCGCCGCTCGGGTGCTCGGACAACTACGTGCGCTCGGTGGCGCACCGGGTCGGCGCCGACCCGGCGCACGCAGTGCTCGAGCCGATCGGCGGCAATGGCCCGCAGAAGCTGATGACGGAGTTCGCGGGAGCGATCGCCGCGGGTGACCGCGAGGTCGTGTTGATCCTCGGCTCGGAGCCTGGCTCGACGGCGAAGTACTGGGACCGGCCCGCCGAGGACGGAGCGACCAAGCCCGACTTCACCGAGCACGTCGGCGGCCAACTCGAGGATCGCGGCTACGGCTTCGAGCAGTACATGAGCGAGTACACCGCGAAGCATGGGTTGACCGGGGCGCCCGTGCAGTACGGCCTACTCGACAACGCGCGACGGGCTCGGTTGGGACTCGGTGTCGAGGAGTACCGGCGCCGGATGGCCGAGCTCTTCGCGCCGTTCTCCAAAATCGCTGCCAAGAACCCGTTCTCGTCGTCGCCGGTAGAGCGTTCCGTGGAGGAGATCCAAACCATCACCGACGGAAACCGGATGATCTGCGACCCCTACCCACGGCTGCTGGTGGCGCGCGACACCGTCAATCAGGGCGCCGCCGCTCTGGTGATGTCGGTGGCGGCGGCCCGCAGGCTCGGCGTGGCCGAGGAGAAGTGGGTGTACCTGCGCGGCCACGCCAGTCAGACCGAGCAGGACCTGTTGGACCGCGTCGACGTCGGTGTGAGCTACTCGGCGAAACAGGCTGTGGCAGAAGCGCTCCGAGTCGCAGGCATCGGTATCGACGACGTATCGACGTTCGACCTCTACAGCTGCTTTCCCTTCCCGGTCTTCGCGGTGTGTGACGAGTTCGGGCTCGCCGCGGATGACCCGCGGGGGCTCACTCTCACCGGCGGTCTGCCGTACTTCGGTGGCCCCGGCAACAGCTACTCGCTTCACGGCATCGCCGAGACAGTCGCCGAGATGCGCGACAAGCCAGGATCATTCGGTCTGGTCGGTGCCAACGGCGGTGTGATGAGCAAGTACTCCGTCGGTGTGTACTCCACGTCCTACGCAGAGTGGGAGGCCGACCACAGCCAGGCGCTGCAGGACGACATCGCGGCCTTGCCGAAGGTGGCGGTCACCCGCAATGCGGACGGTCCAGGAACCATCGAGACGTACTCGGTGCGCTACGACTGGCCGGTGACGACGGGCGTCATCATCGGACGACTCGACACCGACGGCAGCCGCTTCATGGCCCTCACCGAAGACGATGACCTGGTGGCACTGATGTGCAACGGTGACCCGGTGGGCGCCCGCATCGTGGTGACCGCAGGCGACGACGGCACGAATCTAGCCGCGCTGGTCTGAATCCCTCCGTCGCGCCACGCGCCCCTTCGATTCGAAGCGGGTGCGGTTTCCCTCCTCGTCGCGCTTGGCGTTGCGGCGGTTGGTCCGCGGATCGTCGAATATTCGGATGACCAGTGGGCTGATGCTAGGCATGGCATGTCCTTTGAGTCATTCAGGCTGCAGTTCAGCCCGGTGCCCCATGAACTTTGCTCGCCCGCGGTCGCTTGGCCACGAGTATCCGACTACCCGATTCGCGCCCGAACGGCGAGCGTCCGTGTTGCGGGAGACACTCACGCTCGCGAGAGGGGTCAGACCAACGCAGCGAGCTTGCCTGCCAGTCTCTCCACGTAGCCGCCGACCTCGGCCTCGGACTTGTCGGGCAGCCCGAACAGCACCTCGGTGACGCCGAGTTCGGCCCAGCGGGCCAGCTTGTCGGGGTCCGGCTTGAAGTCGAGTGCCACGATCTGCGGTGCGCCGTCGCGTCCTGCGGCGGCCCAGGTGTCCTGCAGAAGTTTCACGGGTGCGTCGATGTCGAAGTCACGCGGTGTGGTGATCCAGCCGTCGGCCGACTTCGAGATCCACGTGAAGTTCTTCTCGGTGCCCGCGGCGCCGACGAGGATAGGGATGTGGGACTGGATTGGCTTCGGCCACGCCCAACTCGGGCCGAACTTGACGAACTCGCCGTCGTAGGAGGCCTCCTCCTGCGTCCACAGCGCGCGCATCGCCTCCAGGTACTCGCGCAGCATGGTGCGGCGGCGGGCGGGTGGGACGTTGTGATCGATGAGTTCGTCTGTGTTCCAGCCGAATCCGACGCCGAGGCTAACCCGGCCGCCGGAGAGATGATCGAGTGTGGCGATGGACTTGGCGAGGGTGATGCAGTCGTGCTCGACGGGCAGTGCGACAGCCGTCGAGAGCCGCACCGTCGACGTCACCGCGGCCGCGGTGCCCAGGCTGACCCACGGGTCGAGGGTGCGCATGTAGCGGTCGTCGGGAAGTGACTCGTCTCCCGTGGTGGGGTGCGCCGCCTCCCGCTTGATCGGGATGTGGGTGTGCTCGGGTACGTAGAACGTGTGGAAGCCGTGGTCATCGGCGAGTTTGGCCGCTGCCGCCGGGGCGATGCCGCGATCGCTGGTGAAAAGTACGAGCCCGTAGTCCATGACCAGAATTAGAACGTGTTCTAGTCCTTGTGCGCAAGGTGGCCCCCTGCGCGGGCACGTCGTCACGTAGTGCGGATGGAATTTCGGGTAGTGCTCTACGCAAGCCGCGGGTGTTCTTCGGCAGGACAGTTCGATGCATGAATTCCGATCGCTCGACAGGTAAGAAGCTCCGGGAGTGGGTGCGTCGCTATCTTCCGTGTGAGGTTGCGGGCACGACGTGCGAGATGAGTGGCGCTGCGATCGCCTACTCGGTCACCGGATCCGCTGCGATGGCAGCCGTCGTCGCGACCATCGGCGCCTCGGTGGGTTACTACGCCGCCGCCTACGTCGCCGCAGTGCGCAACGCCCTTCGCGCCGATCCCTCGTCGCACCGAATGTCTCGCGCGCTGAACGCGAACGGTCGGGCTCTGCGCAGCGTGGCGATCGAGTTCGGCCCCGCCGAAGTCATCGACAGCCTGATCATCCGGCCGCTGGCCTTCTACGTCGGGCCGATCCTCTTCGGCGGCATGGTCGCCGGCTGGATCTTCGCCAAGCTGGTGGCCGACGTCGGCTTCTACCTGCTGGCGATCTTCTCCTACGAGCGGTTCAGCGGGCTGCTGGTGGTTCGCCCGAGATCCCTGGAGGTGAGTCATGAACCTGCAGCGTCGGTCGCAGCTGCGTAGGGAACTCCGGGCGCACGCCGGGCACTGGCGCGAGTTGGTCGCGGCGCACGGCACCCCTCTGCTGGTCCTCGATCCGTACCGGGTGGCCGCGCAGTACTCGCTACTCACGGAGCATCTCCGCGGCTTCCGTCTCCACTACGCGGTGAAGGCGCTTCCGCATCGCGCTGTGCTGACCGTGTTGGCCGCCAGCGGCAGCGGCTTCGACGTCGCCACCAGCGCCGAGGTGGATCTCGTCAGGCGGCTCGGCGTGCCGATGGAGCGCTGCATCTACACCCATCCCGTGAAGAAGCCAGCGGACATCGACCACGCCTACGCCAGCGGTATTCGCACATTCGTCGTCGACAACCCGGTCGAGGCGCAGAAGTTCGCCGGCCGAGACTCCGACATCGAGATCCTGGTGCGACTGGCGTTCCCGAATCCCGCGGCCAAATCGGACTTGTCGACCAAGTTCGGCACCGACCTCACCGAGGCGGAACTGCTCGTCAAACACGTCGTCGCTGCGGGCGTCCGGTTCGCCGGATTCAGTTTCCACGTCGGCAGCCAGGGCTCGTCGGTGACGCCCTACCGCGACGCCCTCCGTGCGACGCTCGAGCTGACCAGACACGTCGAGCGGACGCTTGGGTTGCACGTGTCGACCATCGACGTCGGTGGCGGGTTCCCGGTGTCCTACCGAGACGACATGCCGTACATCGGCGCGATCGGCGACGTCGTCGACGAGGTACTCGGACGTCACCGCGAGTACACGATGCTCGCCGAGCCGGGCCGATTCGTCGTCGCGGACTGCATGACGTTGCTGACCAGTGTGGTTGGCAGTGCCACCAGGGCGGGGCGTACCTGGCACTACCTCGACGACGGCCTATACGGCAGCTACTCCAACGTCATGACCGAGGACGTACACCCGCCGATCCTCGCACTGAGTGAACTCGATGGCGACGGTGATGACGAGGACCTGGCACCCCCGCTGGAGCCCGTCACGTTGGCCGGACCCACGTGCGACAGCGTCGACGTGGTCGCCGCCGACTACCCGATGCCGAGGCTGGCGGTCGGCGACGTCGTGGTGAGCCCGACGATGGGGGCGTACACGTCGGTGACGGCATCGCGGTTCAACGGAATCGCCGAGACGCCCATCGTCGTCGCGACGGACCGGGTGTGACGCCGTGGTTGAAATCTGACGGATCGTTACCCGTGACGCCGGCCTCCGCGGTTGTTGAGATGACGCTCATGACGACCGAACGCATCGCCGACCACGTCAAGTTCGCCTACTGGGTGCCCAATGTCAGCGGCGGGCTGGTAACCAGCGACATCGAGCAGCGAACCGACTGGAACTACGAATACAACAAGAAGCTCGCACAGACCGCCGAGAACAACGGCTTCGAGTACGCGCTGTCCCAGGTCCGCTATGAAGCCAGTTACGGCGCCGAGTACCAGCACGAGTCGACGAGCTTCAGCCTCGCCCTGTTACTGGCTACCGAGCGACTGAAGGTGATCGCCGCCGTCCACCCGGGGCTGTGGCAGCCCGCCGTGCTCGCGAAACTCGGCGCGACGGCGGATCACCTGAGCAACGGTCGGTTCGCCGTCAACGTGGTCTCCGGCTGGTTCAAGGACGAGTTCACCCACCTCGGCGAGCCGTGGCTCGAACACGACGAGCGGTACCGCCGCAGTGCCGAGTTCCTCCAGGTGCTGCGCAAGATCTGGACTGAGGACGACGTTGACTTCCGCGGCGACTTCTACCGCATCCACGACTTCACGCTGAAGCCCAAGCCACTCAACACGCCCGAGCGGCCCAACCCCGAGATCTTCCAGGGGGGTAACTCGACGGCCGCGCGCCGCAACGGCGGTCTGTATTCCGACTGGTACTTCTCCAACGGCAAGGACTTCGAGGGCATCACCGAGCAGGTCGTGGACGTGCGCGAACACGCCCGCACCGTCGGCCGCGAGGTCAAGGTCGGCCTGAACGGCTTCATCATCGCGAGGGACACCGAGAAGGAAGCGAAGGACACCCTCCGCGAGATCATCGAGAAGGCCAACAAGCCCGCCGTCGAAGGCTTCCGGGGCGCCGTCCAGCAGGCGGGCAACTCCACGGGTGACAAGAAGGGCATGTGGGCGGACTCGAGCTTCGAGGACCTCGTGCAGTACAACGACGGCTTCCGCACGCAGCTGATCGGCACGCCCGAGCAGATCGCGGAACGCATCGCCAACTACCGCAAGCGGGGCGTGGATCTCATCCTCGGTGGCTTCCTCCACTTCCAGGAGGAGATCGAGTACTTCGGTGCGAACGTACTGCCCCTGGTGCGCGAAATCGAGCAGTCCGAAGCGGATTCGCGCGAGCGGCCGGTGTTGGTTTCGGCCTGAGCGTGGCATGTTTGCTCGACGGCGGACTGAGGGCCGGTGCCTCGCGCACGCGGATCGACTCCACGGGTCAGTGCGCTAGCGTGGGTGATCGAATCGCCCATCACAGGAGGGGACATGTCGTATCCATCCGGTCCATCCGGTCAGTCCGGTAACTCCGGATACCCGTCCGGACCGCCGGCGACGCAGTACAGCGCGCCCACCCAGCAGTTCGGCCCGTCGTCGGAGGCTGCCCCGGCAGGACCCAGCAAGATTCCGCAATATCTGGACATTGCGGTCGCGGCGCTCGGGTTGCTCGCCTACCTGACCACGTTCGCGCTGGACAGCGGAACCACCATCGGCCCGATCGCCGCCATTCTGGCCGGCCTCCTGGCGGGCGTCGGCCTGGTGCCCAAGCAGAAGAGCCACTTCGGCGTAGTGGCCGTTCTGGCCGCTCTCGGGTTCCTGCTGATCCTGTCCGACGTGATCACCGTAGGTGCAGGCAATGCAGATTGGCCCTGGTACCTGCTGATCGTCCTCGCATTGCTGCAGGTGATCGCCGCGGTCGCCGGG
This sequence comes from Mycolicibacterium hodleri, assembly GCF_006439015.1. GTDB lineage: Bacteria > Actinomycetota > Actinomycetes > Mycobacteriales > Mycobacteriaceae > Mycobacterium > Mycobacterium hodleri_A. The sequence goes on from NZ_RCZG01000002.1 coordinate 145,813, forward strand.
TTGCTCATGGACGCCGGTGTCATCACCGCGCCGGTGCCGAAGCCGAAGTACGAGCAGCCGAACCCCTACGGCCAGTACGGTGCGCCGGGGCCCTATTACGGTCAGCCGCAGCACGGCGGACCGACGCATCAGCAGGGTCCGCCGCAACGCACCGGCTACCCGCCGCAGCAGTACGGCGGTTACCAGGGTGGTCCGTCGACCGGTGGGTTCGGTCCCCAGCCTGGGCCGCAGCCGGAGAGCGGTCCGCCGACGCCTCCGACGGGCTTCCCGGCCTTCGGGTCGCCGCAGAGTTCCAGCGGGTCGCAGCCGACGCAGTCGTTCGAAACGCAGCAACCCCAGCCGCAGGCTGCGCCGCAATCGGCCCCGCCCCCGTCATAATCTCTAGCGGCGCGCACGCATTCCTGGCACGCCCGAGATTGTGCGAGGAGCGACCCAGCTAGTGGACAACCGGCCAGTCGGCACACGCCAGGCGCGCGACCTGCTCAGGGTTGCGTTCGGGCCGTCGGTCATCGCGTTGGTCGTCATCGCGGCAGTGGTGTTGGTGCAGCTGGTGATCGCCAACAGCGACATGACTGGCGCGTTCGGCGCAATTGCGAGCATGTGGCTGGGCGTGCACCAGGTACCGGTGTCCATCGGTGGTGCCGAACTTGGCGCCTTGCCGCTGTTGCCGATGCTCCTGATGGTGTTTGGGACTGCCCGCACCACCGCGGCCGCCACCAAGGCGGGTACGTCGTGGTTCGTCATCCGGTGGATCGTGGCATCGGCGCTCGGTGGCCCCCTGCTGATCGCCGCGATCGCGCTGGCCGTGATCCACGATGCGTCGTCGGTCCTGAAGGAACTGCAGACGCCGAGCGCGACGCTCGCGTTCGGCTCCGTACTGGCGGTGCACTTCGCCGGAGCCGTCATCGGGGTCGGCATCCGGGTGGCCCGACGGCTGCGAACGATTCCTCAGGTGCCCGCATGGCTGCCCGACGCCTTCCGGGCGGCATCGACCGGGGTGCTGGCGCTGTTCGGGCTATCCGGCGTGATCGCCGCAGGGTCGATGGTCGTGCACTGGGGCACCATGGACACCCTGTTCGGGATCACCGATTCGGCGTTCGGGCAACTGAGCCTGACGCTGTTGTCGATGCTCTACATTCCCAACGTGATCGTCGGCACCGCCGCGGTCGCCGTCGGGTCGAGTGCCCACATCGGGCTTGCCACATTCAGTTCGTTCACCGTGCTGGGTGGCGATGTGCCCGCCCTGCCCGTCCTCGCCGCGGTGCCCAGCCCTCCGTTGGGGCCGATCTGGGTGGCCCTGCTGATCGCAGCGGCCGCGTCGGCCGTTGCCGTCGGTCAGCAGTGTGCGAGACGGGCGGTGCCACTGCCGGAGGCGGCAGGCAAGTTGTTCGTCGCCTCGGTGATCGCCGCCGTGGTGATGGCATTGCTCGGCCACGCCGGCGGCGGGCGGCTCGGAAACTTCGGTGACGTCGGCGTCGACCAGACCACCTTCGGTCCTGCGGTGTTCCTGTGGTTCGTGATGATCGGCGGCCTGACGGTCGTGATGAGCGGCGGCATCGCCCGCCGACCCAAGGCCCGCTCCGCCCCCGCAGCAGCGCCGGAACGGGCACCGGAGCCCGAGCCCGAGCCGGTGCCTGCCGCCGAGGAATCCGCGCCGGACGCGGAAGGAGTCGAGTATGGCGCCGACGTGGACGACGAGATCGCCGACGAGATCGTCGCCGAGATCGTCGACGACGAACCCGAGGAGCCCCAGCTCACCGTCCAGCCCGCGGCGCGCCCCGCCCCCGTCCGGATGCCGCCGCGGGACGTGTTCGACTTAGACGACGACCCCGAGGCGCACTTCTTCACCGACGATGACCAATTGATCGAGGAAGACCACACCAGCGACGAGCCGCGGCGTTCCTCCGATTAGGCTGCATCGCGTGCAGCCCCCGCTTCATGTCCCCGCCAGCACGCCGGCACGGCTGGTCGTTCTCGCATCGGGGACGGGTTCACTGCTCGAATCGGTACTGGAGGCCGCCGTCGGCGACTACCCGGCGCGCGTGGTGGCGGTAGGGACCGATCGTGACTGCCGGGCACTGGAGATCGCCGAGGCCGCCTCACTTCCCGTGTACACGGTCCGACTCGGTGAGCATCCCGACCGGCAGGCCTGGGACACGGCGATCACCGAGGCGACGGCGGCGCACCAGCCCGACCTCGTCGTGTCCGCAGGCTTCATGAAGATCCTTGGACCGCAATTCCTTTCGCGCTTTCTCGGGCGGGTGGTCAATACGCATCCGGCGCTGCTGCCGGCCTTCCCCGGGCCGCACGCGGTGCCCGATTCGCTGGCCTACGGCGTCCGGGTGACCGGATGTACGGTGCACCTGGTCGACGCGGGGATGGACACCGGCCCGATCCTGGCGCAGGAGGCAGTTCCGGTGCTCGACGACGACGACGAGGTCGCCCTGCACGAGCGGATCAAGGTCGTCGAGCGGCGACTGCTGGTGGAAGTACTTGCCGCGATGGCAACTCGCGGTGTGACGTGGACGGGACGAAAGGCAGCAATCGGATGAGTACGGACGACGGCAGGCGGGCGATCCGGCGCGCGTTGATCAGCGTGTACGACAAGACGGGGCTCGCCGACCTGGCGCGGGGTCTGCACGAGGCCGGCGTAGCGATCGTGTCCACCGGGTCCACTGCGAAAACGATTGCTGCCAGCGGTGTTCCGGTGACGCCGGTCGAGGACGTCACGGGTTTCCCCGAGGTGCTCGACGGTCGTGTGAAGACCCTGCACCCGCGGGTTCACGCCGGACTGCTGGCCGACACCCGCAAGGCCGAACACCTCGCCGCACTGGACGAGCTCGGCGTCGCGGCCTTCGAGCTGGTGGTGGTCAACCTGTACCCGTTCACCGAGACCGTCGAGTCGGGTGCCAGCGAGGACGAGTGCGTCGAGCAGATCGACATCGGTGGTCCATCGATGGTACGGGCGGCCGCAAAGAATCACCCCAGCGTCGCCGTGGTCGTCGAGCCGCTCGGTTACGACGGCGTTCTCGCCGCGGTGAGGGCAGGCGGGTTCACTCTCGCGGAGCGGAAGCGGCTGGCGTCCTTGGCGTTTCGGCACACCGCCGAGTACGACGTAGCCGTCGCCGGGTGGATGGGTTCGACCTTGGCGCCCGAGGCCGGCGATCCGTCCGCACCCGAGTGGTTCGGCGGGACGTGGAAGCGGGCCGCGGTGCTGCGTTACGGCGAGAACCCCCATCAGCGGGCGGCGCTTTATCGCGACGACTCGTCGTGGCCGGGGCTGGCGCAGGCGGAGCAACTGCACGGCAAGGAGATGTCGTACAACAACTACACCGACGCCGATGCCGCCTGGCGCGCCGCGTTCGACTACGAGCAGACGTGCGTGGCGATCATCAAGCACGCCAACCCGTGTGGCATCGCGGTGTCGTCGGTGTCGGTGGCCGAGGCCCACCGCAAGGCGCACGAGTGCGATCCGCTCAGCGCGTTCGGCGGCGTCATCGCGGCCAACACGGCAGTGAGCGTCGAGATGGCCGAGACGGTTGCAGACATCTTCACCGAAGTGATCATCGCGCCTGCCTACGACCCGGGAGCGGTAGAGATCCTGGCCCGCAAGAAGAACGTGCGTGTGCTGGTGGCGTCGGAGCCGACGATCGGCGGCACCGAATTCCGTCAGGTCAGCGGCGGCCTGCTCGTGCAGCAGCGCGACGCGCTCGATGCCACGGGCGACGATCCCGCCACCTGGACGCTGGCCACCGGCACGCCCGCTGACCCCGACACCCTCGCGGATCTGGTGTTCGCCTGGCGTGCGGTTCGCGCCGTGAAGTCGAACGCGATCGTCGTCGCCAAGGACGGGGCGACCGTCGGTGTGGGAATGGGCCAGGTCAACCGGGTCGACGCGGCCAAGCTGGCCGTCGAGCGCGCGGGCGATCGGGTCAAGGGTGCCGTCGCGTCGTCGGATGCGTTCTTCCCGTTCCCCGATGGGCTCGAGGTGCTCACCGCCGCGGGCGTGAAGGCCATCGTCCATCCCGGCGGGTCGATGCGCGACGACCTGGTGACTCAGGCCGCCGAGGCGGCCGGCATCGCGCTGTATCTGACTGGCGCGCGGCATTTCGCGCACTGACCCGTCCGCGACTGGCCAGTTGTCCTACGCGAAACGCTCGCAAACGTATGACAGCTGGCCACTCACCGCGCCGCGTCACGACGTCGTAATTTCGCTCTAAGCAGGTAGCGGCTGCCTGTCGACGCGAACAGTCGTAGCGTGGAGTAGTGACATCACCTAACGATCTGCCCCGTACCCTCGGCGAGCTGCGCGCCTCCGGGCACCGCGAGCGGGGCGTGAAGGCTGAAATCCGGGAGAACCTGCTGGCCGCGCTCGGCGAGGGCCGTGACGTGTGGACCGGCATCCTCGGCTTCGAGGACACCGTCATCCCGCAGCTGGAGCGGGCCCTGATCGCCGAACACGACGTCGTGCTCCTCGGCGAACGTGGTCAGGGCAAGACTCGGCTGCTGCGGTCGCTGACGAATCTGCTCGATGAGTGGACGCCCGTGATCGAAGGATCCGAGCTGCACGAGCACCCGTACACGCCGATCACGCCCGAGTCGATCCGACGTGCGGCCGCCTCCGGTGACGACCTGCCCATCACCTGGCTGCACCGCAGCGAGCGGTACACCGAGAAGCTCGCCACTCCCGACACCAGCGTCGCCGACCTCGTGGGTGACATCGACCCGATCAAGGTGGCAGAGGGCCGCAGCCTCGGTGATCCCGAGACCATCGCTTTCGGCCTGATTCCACGGGCGCACCGCGGCATCGTCGCGATCAACGAGCTGCCCGACCTCGCCGAGCGCATCCAGGTGTCGATGCTCAACGTGATGGAGGAGCGCGACATCCAGGTGCGCGGCTACACGCTGCGGCTCCCGCTCGACGTCCTCGTCGTGGCCAGCGCCAACCCCGAGGACTACACCAACCGCGGCCGCATCATCACGCCGCTCAAGGACCGGTTCGGCGCCGAGATCCGCACGCACTACCCGCTGGCGCTCGAGGCCGAGGTGGGCGTCATCAAGCAGGAGTCCCACCTGCCTGCGGCGGTACCCGACTACCTGCTGCAGATCCTGGCACGCTTCGCCCGCGCGCTGCGTGAGTCGCAGTCGGTCGACCAGCGCTCCGGGGTATCGGCGCGGTTCGCGATCGCCGCGGCCGAAACCGTCGCCGCCGCCGCCACCCACCGCTCCGCCATCCTCGGCGAGCAGGATCCCGTCGCGCGGGTGGTCGATCTGGGCACCATCATCGACGTGCTGCGGGGCAAGCTCGAGTTCGAGTCCGGTGAGGAGGGACGCGAACAGGCGGTGCTCGAACACCTGTTGCGACGCGCGACGGCCGATACGGCGCAACGGCTGCTCGGCGGTCTCGACGTAGGGCCGCTGGTGACCGCGGTCGAGGGGGGCGCCCCGGTGACGACGGGTGAGCGCGTCTCGGCAAAGGACGTGCTGGCCGCGTTGCCGGATCTGCCGGTGGTCGACGCCGTCGCGGAACGACTCGGCGCGCAGACCGACGGCGAGCGCGCCGCGGCTCTGGAGTTGGCGCTTGAGGCGCTGTATCTGGCCAAGCGCATCGACAAGGTGTCCGGCGAAGGTGAAACGATCTATGGCTGACCGCCGTACGACGATCAAGCAGCGAGGAACGAGTTGCGTTGAGGAGTGCGGCCATGATTGAGAGCCGTACGACGATCAAGCAGCGAGGGACGAGTTGCGTTGAGGAGTGCGGCCATGGCTAAGCGCACGTCGCGGTATTCGCGCTACTCCGGCGGGCCCGACCCACTGGCACCACCGGTCGACCTGCGCGAGGCGCTGGAACAGATCGGCCAGGACGTCATGGAGGGTAGTTCGCCGCGACGTGCGCTGGCCGAGTTGATGCGACGCGGCACCGAGAACATGCGAGGCGCCGACCGGCTCGCCGCCGAGGCCAATAGCAAGCGGCGAAAGCTGTTGCAGGAGAACAATCTCGACGGCACACTGCAGGAGATCAAGAAGCTCCTTGACGAGGCGGTGCTCGCCGAGCGCAAGGAACTGGCCCGCGCGCTCGACGACGACGCTCGTTTCAACGAGCTGCAGTTGGAGGCGCTCCCACCGTCGCCAGCGAAGGCCGTACAGGAGCTGTCGGAATACGACTGGCGCAGCGACGAGGCGCGGCAGAAGTACGAGCAGATCAAGGACCTCATGGGCCGCGAGATGCTCGACCAGCGTTTCGCGGGCATGAAGGAAGCGTTGGAGAACGCCACCGCCGAAGACCGTCAGCGCGTCAACGACATGCTCGACGACCTGAACGAGTTGCTGGACAAGCACGCTCAGGGTCAGGACTCGCCCGAGGACTTCAACGAGTTCATGGCCAAGCACGGCGAGTTCTTCCCCGAGAACCCGAAGAACATCGACGAGCTGCTGGACTCGTTGGCCAAGCGGGCGGCGGCCGCGCAGCGATTTCGAAACAGCCTGTCGGCTGATCAGCGTGCGGAGCTGGATGCATTGTCGCAGCAGGCCTTTGGCTCGCCCTCGCTGACCAACGCGCTCAACAAGCTGGACCAGCACCTGCAGAATGCGCGACCCGGCGAAGACTGGCAGGGTTCGGAGCGCTTCAACGGCGACAACCCGATGGGGATGGGAGAGGGCGCCCAGGCGCTCGCCGACATCGGCGAGCTCGAGCAACTCGCCGAGCAGCTCTCGCAGAGTTACGCCGGTGCGCAGATGGACGACGTCGACCTCGACATGCTGGCCCGCCAGCTCGGCGACCAGGCCGCCATCGATGCGCGCACCCTGTCCGAACTCGAACGCGCGCTGATGAATCAGGGCTTCCTGGATCGCGACGCCGACGGTCAGTGGCGACTGTCGCCCAAGGCCATCCGGCAGCTCGGACAGTCGATCCTTCGGGATGTGGCGCAACAACTTTCGGGACGCCATGGCGAGCGTGACACACGCCGGTCCGGGGCCGCCGGTGAGCTCACCGGGGCCACACGGCCGTGGCAGTTCGGCGACACCGAGCCGTGGAACGTGACGCGGACGCTGACGAATGCCGTTCTGCGGCAATCCGGCGGGCAGAAGCGAAGCGACCGGGGGATCGGCAGCGGTACCGGCGTCGCGGAGCTGCCGATGAAGATCACCGTCGACGACGTCGAGATCTCCGAAACCGAGAGCCGCACCCAGTCGGTGGTGGCCTTGCTCGTCGATACCTCGTTCTCGATGGTGATGGAGAACCGCTGGCTGCCGATGAAGCGGACGGCCCTCGCGCTGAACCAGCTCATCAGCACGCGGTTCCGCTCCGACGATCTGCAGATCATCTCCTTCGGCCGGTACGCCCGCACCGTGAGTGCCGCGGAGTTGACCGGGCTGGAGGGCGTCTACGAGCAGGGCACGAACCTGCACCATGCGCTGGCGCTGGCGTCACGGCATCTGCGTCGTCACCCCAATGCCCAACCGGTGGTCCTGATCGTCACCGATGGCGAGCCCACCGCGCACCTGGAGGACTATGGCGACGATGTTGGCGGTACTTCTGTGTTCTTTGACTACCCGCCGCACCCCCGGACCATCGCGCACACCGTGAAGGGCTTCGACGAGATCGCGCGGCTCGGTGCGCAGGTGACGATCTTCCGCCTCGGCAGTGATCCGGGGCTGGCGCGCTTCATCGACCAGGTGGCCCGGCGGGTGGAGGGACGGGTCGTCGTGCCCGATCTGGACGGGCTCGGCGCTGCCGTCGTCGGCGACTACCTACGCTCGCGTCGCAGGCGCTGACGCTACTGCTGGGCCTTGCGCTTCTTGCGCTTGATGCCGACGCTGCCCAATAGCGAGAACCCGCGGATCGTGACGTGCGGTGCGCCTGGGCAGCCTTCCCCGCCGACGTGGTCGAAGGCACCCATGACGCCAACGCCCCTGACGGCGACGTTCAATTCAGGAGGCAGCAGGATGGTTTGTCCGCCGAAGATCGAGTACGAGTGGATCTCGACGTCGGCTGCAGTGAAGTCGGCGTAGCGGAGGTCGATCACACCACCTCCGAACAGGGCCACGGAAGTCAACCGCTTCGGCACGTTCCACCGTCCGCGTCGCTCGAATCCACTCATGATCGCCAGCAGCAGCGTCGAGGGAGCAGGTTGGCCGGGGGCAATCGAGGGCGCCGTCGTGGCGATGCCGGGGAGGTCGGAGCTGAGGCGATCCAGCTCGTCGAACGTTTGTGCCGCGTACGCCTTCTTGAGGCGGTCTTCGAATTCCCTCATCTCGAGGCGACCCTGAGCGGCGGCATCGGTGAGCAACTGCACCACCGCAATGCGATCGGTGTCAGCAGCTCGCATCGATCCGGATCGCGACGCTCCATTGCTCATCGCCATCGAGCCTACGGCGAACGCTCAGACATGCAAGGTGCCGTGCGCAGAAGTTGCCTAATCGGTGTTTGGGTCGCTTCCGGTGACCCATCGTGGTGGGCGTTTCTCCAGGAAGGCCATCATGCCCTCGCGGGCCTCCTCGGAGACGAACAACCGTGCGGACTGGGCGGTCCGTGCCTCGGCGTGCGCGTCGAACCCCGCCCGCAGTGCAGCCGTAGTCAGCGCCTTGGACGACGCCAGTCCCTGCGGTGACCCCTTCGCGATCTCGGCCGCGAGCGTTGCCACCGTGGCGTCGACGGCATCCGCGGCGACCGTGATCAGGCCGATCCTCTCGGCCTCCGCGGGACCGAACTTCTCGCCGGTGACGAAGTAGCGGCCGGCGGCGCGCGCGGAGATCTTCGGCAGCAACGTCAGCGAGATGATCGACGGAGCCACGCCGATACGCGCCTCGGTCAGCGCGAAGGTGCTCGAGGGCCCTGCGACCACGATGTCGCACGCTCCGATCAGGCCCAGGCCACCCGCGCGGGCGTGGCCGTCCACCGCGCCGATGACGGGGACGGGTAGTTCGAGGATGGCCCGCAGCAGCTTGGTCATCTCCTGAGCCCTGTCGAGCGCGAGCTCGCTGGGATCGCGTCCGGCCGCCTCGCCGAGGTCGGCGCCGGCACAGAAGGTGCCGCCGGTATGACCGAGTACGACGCACCGGACGTTCGGATCGGCCGTGACCGCCGCCAGGCCCTGGTGCAACTGCTGAACCAGCGCCGTCGACAGCGCGTTGCGGTTGAGCGGTGAGTCGAGCGTCAGTCGTGCGACGGCGCCGTCGACTCCGTACGAGACGAGCATCAGTAGGACCGGGGGAGGCCCAGCGACGTCTGCGCGATGAAGTTGAGGATCATCTCGCGGCTGACCGGTGCGATGCGGGCCAGGCGCGACGCCGTCAGCACCGATGCAATGCCGTACTCCTTGGTCAGCCCGTTGCCGCCGAGAGACTGCACGGCCTGGTCGACGGCGCGCACCGACGCCTCGCCCGCCGCGTACTTGGCCATGTTCGCGGCCTCCGCGGCACCGAAGTCGTCGCCGTCGTCGTACAGCGTGGCGGCCTTCTGCATCATCAGCCTGGCCAGCTCGATCTCGATGTAGTTCTGCGCCAACGGGTGCGAGATGCCCTGGTGCGCGCCGATCGGCGTCTTCCACACCTGGCGGGTCTTGACGTAGTCCGTCGCCTTGTTGATCGCGAAGCGGCCCATGCCGACGGCGCTCGCGGCACCCATGATGCGCTCCGGATTGAGGCCGGCGAAGAGCTGCGCGATCGCCGCGTCCTCGGCGCCGACGAGAGCATCAGCGGGCAGGCGCACCTCGTCGAAGAACAGCTGGAACTGGTTCTCGGGGCTGACGATCTCCATGTCGATCTTCGTCCAGGACACCCCCGGCGTATCGGTCGGCACCACGAACAGGGCCGGCTTCAGGTTGCCGGTCTTGGCCTCGGCCATTCGACTCACGACGAGGATCGCCTGCGCCTGATCGACACCCGAGATGTACACCTTCTGCCCGGAGAGAATCCAGTCGTCGCCGTCACGGCGGGCCGTCGTGGTGATCTTGTGTGAGTTCGAGCCGGCGTCGGGTTCGGTGATGGCGAACGCCATCGTGATCGAGCCGTCGGCGATGCCGGGGATCCAGCGCTGCTTCTGTTGGTCGGTGCCGAACTTGCCGATGATGGTGCCGTTGATGGCGGGGGAGACGACCATCATCAGTAGGGCGCATCCGTGCGCGGACATCTCCTCCATGACGAGCGACAGCTCGTACATGCCCGCGCCGCCGCCGCCATACTCCTCCGGCAGGTTCACCCCGATGAAGCCGAGTTTGCCTGCTTCGCTCCATAACTCGGTCGTGTGCTCGCCGGCGCGCGCCTTCTCCAGGTAGTACTCCGGCCCGTAGCTGGCGGCCATGGCGGCGACGGCCTTGCGGAGTTCCTGCTGTTCGTCGGTTTCGGTGAAGCTCATTGAGATTCTCCTTCTGGGTTCTCGATACGGGCCATGACGAAGCCGACGTCGACCTGTTGGCCGGCGGTCACGTTGAGTTCTGCGAGCACGCCCCCGGTCGGGGCGGTGATGGTGTGCTCCATCTTCATCGCCTCCAGCCAGATCAGGGCCTGGCCGGCCTTGACGCGGTCGCCTACGGACGCGGCGACCTTGGTGACCGCACCCGGCATGGGCGCGAGCAACGAGCCGTGCGCGACATCGGAGTCCGGATCGGGAAAGCGCGGCTGCGCGGTCAGCCGGACCGGTCCGAGCGCAGAGTCGACGAAGATCTCAGCCGCGTACTGCGCAACGTCGAAGGGGATCTCCGCGCCCGCGGTCGTGAGCACGACCCGAGTCGGCGTCGACGACACCAGGGTCACCGTGGTGTCGCCGTCGAGTTCGAGGCCGCAGCGGCCCAGCCGATACCGCACCTCGTGCCCTTCTCCTGCGCCGTCCGCGTAGCGCTTGGTCTGGAAACCAGAGGCCAGGTTGCGCCAGCCGCTCGGTAGCCCGGGGAGTGCGGTTGCGGCGCTTCGGTTTTCGGCGGCATCGGCGAGGGCGGCTGCCACTGCAGACAGTCCGGGTGCCGATGGACCGGCCAAGGGCGCGGCCAACACGGCCAGCCCGTGGGTGTCGAAGAACGCGGTGTCGGTGGCACCGTCGAGGAATGCGGGATGGCGCAGGACGTTCACCAGCAGATCACGGTTGGTGCGGATGCCGTGCAGCCGGGTGCGGGCCAGTGCGTCGGCGAGGATCGCGGCGGCCTGCCTGCGAGTCGGTGCGTAGGAGATGACCTTGGCCAGCATGGGATCGTAGAACACCGATACCGAAGATCCGCTCACCACTCCGGAGTCGACGCGCACGCCGGTGCGGCCGATGAGTCCGAACTCTATGGCCGTAGGCGGAACCTCGAAGCGGTGAATGGGCCCGGCCTGCGGCTGCCAACCCTTCGCCGGATCCTCCGCGTAAACACGAGCCTCGATCGAATGCCCCTGAGTGGCAGGCGGTTCGGGATCGAGCCGTCCGCCGTCGGCAACCAAGAATTGCAGCTCGACGAGATCGAGGCCAGTGGTCTCCTCGGTGACGGGGTGCTCGACCTGCAGTCGGGTGTTCATCTCCAGGAAGAAGAAGTCACCGAACTCGTCCGCCATGAACTCGACGGTGCCCGCACCGGTGTACCCGATGGCCTCGGCGGCCAGTCGGGCTGCGGCGAACAGCTTGGCGCGCATGCCGGGGGTGCGCTCGACGAGGGGCGACGGGGCCTCCTCGATGATCTTCTGGTGGCGGCGCTGGATCGAGCACTCCCGCTCGCCGACCGCCCACACCGTGCCGTGTGCGTCGGCCATCACCTGCACTTCGACGTGGTGGCCGGTGGCCAGGTACTTTTCGCAGAACACCGTCGGATCGCCGAAGGCGGACTGCGCTTCCCGTCGTGCGGCCTCGGCCTGCCTGGGCAGCTCGGCGAGATCACGCACGACACGCATGCCACGTCCACCGCCGCCGGCCGACGCCTTCATCAGCACCGGTAGCTGATCGACGGTCACCGCCTCGGGGTCGAGCTCGTCGAGCACCGGCACGCCTGCCGCGGCCATCATCTTCTTGGCCTCGATCTTGCTGCCCATGGCCTGCACCGCCGCGACCGGCGGGCCGATCCACGTCAAGCCGACATCCTGCACTGCCGCGGCGAATTCAGCGTTCTCCGAGAGGAATCCGTAACCGGGATGGATGGCATCGGCACCCGCGGCACGGGCTGCGGCGATCAGTTGCGTGGCATCGAGATAGCCGTTGCGGCCGTCCAGGCGCACCCGGACGTCGGCCTCGGCGACGTGGGGGGACTGTGCGTCGGGGTCGGTGTAGACGGCGGCCGTGCCGATGCCGAGGCGACGGCACGTCGCGAAGACGCGGCGGGCGATCTCCCCACGGTTGGCGACCAAAACTCGCGTGATCATGCTGCCTTCCTTGCGATTTGTGCACGCGCACCCGCGCTCACCGCGGCCAACCGTGCACAAATCGCGGGGGTATGGGGCGTCACATCCGGAAGACGCCGAAGTTCGACGTCCCCTCGATCGGGCCGCTCGCGATCGCGGACAGGCACATGCCGAGCACCGTCCGGGTGTCGCGAGGGTCGATGACACCGTCGTCGAACATCCTGCCGGACAGGAACATCGGCAGTGATTCGGCCTCGATCTGGGCCTCGATTGCGGCGCGGAGTGCTGCGTCGGCGTCGTCGTCGACCTGCTGGCCGCGAGCCTCGGCGGCGGCACGGCTGACGATGGAGATGACCCCGGCCAGCTGGGTACCGCCCATCACCGCCGACTTCGCGCTGGGCCAGGCGAACAGGAACCGCGGGTCATATGCCCTCCCGCACATGCCATAGTGACCCGCGCCGTAGGACGATCCCATCAGCAGCGAGATGTGCGGCACCGTCGAGTTGGACACTGCGTTGATCATCATCGAACCGTGCTTGATCATCCCGCCTTCCTCGTACGCCTTACCGACCATGTAACCGGTCGTGTTGTGGAGGAACAACAGTGGCGTGTTCGACCTGTTGGCCAGCTGGATGAACTGGGTGGCCTTCTGGGATTCCTCGCTGAACAGCACGCCGCGCGCGTTGGCAAGGATGCCAATCTGGTAGCCGTGCAGCGTGGCCCAGCCGGTCACTAGCGATCCGCCGTAGAGGGGTTTGAACTCGTCGAAACGGGAGCCGTCGACGACGCGGGTGATCACGTCACGTGGGTCGAACGGCACTCGCAGGTCGGCGGGCACGATGCCGATCAACTCGTTGGCGTCGAACAGCGGTTCGGTCACCGAACGCGGTGCGGGTCCGGCCTTCTGCCAGTTGAGGCGGGCGACGATTCGACGGCCGATGCGGATGGCGTCTAGTTCGTCGACGGCGAGATAGTCGGCTAAACCCGAAGTGCGCGCGTGCATCTCGGCTCCGCCGAGTGATTCGTCGTCGGACTCCTCGCCCGTGGCCATCTTCACCAGCGGCGGGCCGGCGAGGAACACCTTGGAGCGTTCCTTGATCATCACGACGTAATCGGACATGCCGGGCACGTAGGCGCCACCGGCGGTGGAGTTGCCGAACACCAGCGCGATCGTGGGGATGCCCGCAGCCGAAAGACGGGTCAAGTCGCGGAACATCTGGCCGCCGGGAATGAAGACTTCCTTCTGCGTCGGCAGATCCGCGCCGCCCGACTCGACGAGCGATATCACCGGCAGTCGGTTCTCGCGAGCGATTTGATTGGCGCGCAGGATTTTTCGCAGTGTCCATGGATTGCTGGTGCCACCCTTGACGGTGGGGTCGTTGGCGACGATGAGGCACTCGACGCCCTCGACGACGCCGATCCCCGTCACGACGCTGGCACCCACGTGAAAGTCGCTGCCCCACGCGGCGAGCGGACTGAGTTCCAGGAACGGGGAATCCGGATCGACCAGGAACTCGACGCGCTCGCGGGGCGTCAGCTTTCCGCGGGCGTGATGCCGCTCCACGGACTTCGCGCTGCCGCCGGCCATCGCCTTGGCGTGCTCGACGTCGAGTTCGGCCAGCTTCGCGGTCATGGCCGCGGCGGCGTCGGTGAACGCTGGTGCCTTAGGGTCGACCAGCGACGTGAGCGGGCTCACGACTGGTATCCCAGCGTCTTGGCGGCCAAGCCGGTGAGGATCTCCGTGGTTCCGCCGCCGATGCCGAGGATGCGCATGTCGCGGTACTGCCGTTCGACCTCGGACTCGGCCATGTAGCCCATGCCGCCGAAGAGTTGAACGGCCGCGTTCGCCACCCACTCACCCGACTCGACGGCGGTGTTCTTGGCGAAGCAGACCTCGGTAATCAGGTTCGAGTCACCTGCAAGCTGCCGTTCGACCAGTGCCCGGGTGTAGACCCGCGCCACGTCAACCCGCCGCGCCATCTCGGCCAGCGTGTTCTGCACGGACTGGCGCGAGATCAGTTGCCTGCCAAAGGTTTCCCGGTTGCGACACCACTCGACGGTGAGGTCCAGGCATCGCTGCGCGCTCGAGTACGCCTGCGCGGCCAACCCGACGCGCTCGGAGACGAAGGCCCCAGCGATCTGAAGGAAGCCGCTGTTCTCGGCGCCGATCAGGTTGGCGACGGGCACGCGGACGTCGGTGTAGGACAGTTCAGCGGTGTCCGAGGACCGCCAGCCCATCTTCTCGAGCTTGCGGCTGACTTGAAGTCCAGGTGAGCAGCCGAGTCCGTCTTTGTCGACGACGATGAGCGACACCCCGCCGGCACCGGGCCCGCCGGTGCGCGCAGCGGTCACCACGAAGTCGGCCCGCACGCCGGACGTGATGTAGGTCTTGGCGCCGTTGATGACGTAGTCGTCGCCATCCCTGACCGCCCTGGTGGTCAGATGTCCGACGTCGGACCCGCCCCCTGGTTCGGTGATCGCCAGCGAGCCGATCTTCTCCCCGCGCAACGTCGGCCGCACGTAGGTCTCGATCAGCCGCTCGTCACCCGAGGCGATCATGTGGGGTACCGCGATGCCGCACGTGAATAGTGACGCGAACACACCGCCCGGGGCGCCGGACTGGTGCATCTCCTCGCAGATGACGACTGCGTCGGCCCCGTCACCGCCACCGCCGCCTACGGATTCGGGCATGCCCGCGCCGAGAAGCCCTGCCTCGCCTGCCTTGAGGTGAAGCTCGCGGGGGATGTCGCCGGTGCGTTCCCACTCGTCGACGTAGGGCAGGACCTCGCGCTCGGCGAAGGTTCGCACGGTCTTTCGGAGCTGCTCGCGTTCGGGGGTAGTCCAGATGTTCGTGCTCATTACTCGGCTTCCTCTCGCTCCGGTCCTCGCTCGTGCCTCGCTGCGATCCTCACTCGAGCTCGCCTTCGGGTGGTAGTAGTTCCTCCGGGATGTCGAGGTGGCGGGAGCGCAGCCATTCGCCGAGCCCCTTGGCCTGGGGGTCGAAGCGGGCCTGGTGGGCCACCCCCTTGCCGAGAATGCCCTCGATGACGAAGTTCACTGCGCGCAGGTTGGGCAGGAGATGGCGGGTGACGGGGAGCTCAGACGTCTCGGGCAGAAGCTCGCGGAGCTTGTCGCTCGTCAAGACGTGAGCCAGCCAGCGCCACGCGTCGTCTGTGCGTACCCACACCCCGACGTTGGCGTTGCCGCCCTTGTCGCCGCTGCGGGCGCCGGCGACGATGCCGAGTGGGACCCGTCGGGTCCGACCCGCGGGCAGGGGTTCCGGCAGTGGGCACGGGTCGACGGGTGTCAGCACTTTGGTCTCGGAGGCGATGGGTATTGCGGTGCGGGTGCCATCGGCGTGCACGGCGACGTGCGGCACCTCGGCGGCGTCGACGTAGCCGGGGGTGAACTCGCCGTACACCTGACCGTCGCCGGGCGGCGCCGTGGTGGTGAAGCCGGGATAGCTCGCCAAGGCCAATTCGACTGCGGCCGAGGAGAAGTGGCGGCCAACGTTCTTGGGATCGGGATCACGGACCACGCAGCGCAGCAGCGCGCTCGCCGCCTCTTCGGTGTCGGCGTCGGGATGGTCGGTCCGCGCGAGCGTCCACTCCAGCTCCGCGGGTTTCACCGTCAGCCCGGCCTCCAGTTGGAGTCGGACGAGGTCGGCCTTGGCATCGATGTCCAGCCCGGTCAGGACGAACGTCATGGCGTTGCGGAAGCCGCCGATGGCGTTCAACGACACCTTGAGGGTTGGCGGTGGGGCCTCGCCTCGCGCGTCTGTGATTCGCACGCGGTCGGGTCCGTCGTCGCCCAGTGTCAGGCTGTCCACCCGCAGCGTGACGTCGGGGTTGGCGTAGCGCTCGCCGCCGATCTCGTAGAGCAGTTGAGCGGTGACGGTGTCGACGCTGACGAGGCCGCCCGTGCCGGGATGCTTGGTGATCACCGACGACCCGTCGGCCTCGATCTCGGCGATCGGAAAGCCGGGACGGAAGCCGTCGGCACCGCGGGGTATTTCAGTGAAGAACGCGAAGTTGCCACCCGTGGCTTGGGTACCGCACTCGATGACGTGACCCGCGGCGACGGCTCCGGCGAGAGCGTCGTAGTCGGTGCGGGTCCACCCGAAGTGGGCGGCGGCGGGTCCCACGATCACCGAGGCATCAGTCACTCGGCCGGTGACTACCACGTGCGCGCCCGCGGTGAGGCAGTCTGCGATGCCCCACGCGCCGAGGTAGGCGTTGGCGGAGAGGGGAGTGCCGAACCCCAACTCGGACGCCCGGTCGATCAGGTCGTCACCTTCGACGTGAGCGACGTCGACGTCGAGTCCGAGGCGCTCGGCGAGCGCGCGCACCGCGGACGCCAGGCCGGCGGGGTTGAGGCCGCCCGCGTTGGCGACGATCTTCACGCCGCGCTCCAGCGCGGTCCCGAGGGACTCTTCGAGTTGGGTGAGGAACGTCTTGGCGTAGCCCCGGTCCGGCGACTTGGCCCGGTCGCGGGCGAGGATGAGCATGGTCAGTTCGGCCAGGTAGTCGCCGGTGACATAGTCCAATTCGCCGCCGGTCACCATCTCGCGCATCGCGGCGTGACGGTCCCCATAGAAGCCCGAGCAGTTGCCTATCCGAACTGGACCCACTGCGCTCCCATCACCCATGACGGCTCAACCAACCGGTAGGTTAGTCGGTACCACCGGTACCACGTCAAGGGGGCGGATGCAGCGGTGGAACTGCAGCGGAAAAGCCCCAGGCCAGCGGGATTGCGACCTATAGTTCGCAGGATGATCGCGCTGACCGACGTTCGTGCCGGACTCGCCGTTGGAGCGGTTGCGACTGCACTTGCCATCGGTGGCGCGGCACCCGCCCTCGCATCGTCGTCGGGAATGGCGGCCGAGTTCCCGGTCGGTACCTGCATGGACTATCCGAACGACCACTTGGTCCTGGACGACAAGGACCTGACGCAGGTCACCGCCGTCTCGTGCGCCGACCCCGCGCGCGACTACCGGGTGGTCGCGCAGGTGGCCCACGCTCCGCAGTGCGGCACGGCGGTGGAATGGGTCTACACCACCCGTGACATGGTCGTCCTGTGCGTCGTGCAGGACGGCGTCGTCCCCGTTTTTGGAGGCTGAGCAGCACAGCGGCTATCCTCATGGGTAATTGCCGTCGCCCCGGAAGACCCGGGTGTGCGCGGCTGCCTGAAATGCAAGAATCTCACGAGGAGAAGCTCCACCATGGCTGTGCCCAAGCGGAGAATGTCGCGCTCGAACACCCGTAGCCGCCGCGCGCAGTGGAAGACGGAAGCCGTCGGCCTGGTCAACGTCAACGTCGCAGGTCAGCAGCATAAAGTGCCGCGTCGTCTGCTCAAGGCCGCCCGCCTCGGCCTGATCGACCTCGACCGCCGCTGACCCATCTGGCCGCCGGGGAAATCCACCCGGTGGCGGCGCGCCTCTCAGGCTTGTCTCAGACACTGGGTTGAAACTGTGGCTGTGCGCATACTCGTGGTTGACGATGATCGCGCTGTGCGCGAATCCCTGCGCCGGTCACTCGCCTTCAACGGCTACACGGTCGATCTGGCTCAGGACGGCCTCGAAGCCCTTGAGATGATCACCAAGGACCGGCCCGACGCCCTGGTGCTCGACGTGATGATGCCAAGGCTCGACGGACTCGAGGTGTGCCGTCAGCTTCGCAGCACGGGTGACGATCTGCCGATCCTCGTCCTGACCGCCCGCGACTCGGTGTCCGAACGAGTCGCCGGCCTCGACGCGGGCGCCGACGACTACCTGCCCAAACCCTTCGCGCTCGAAGAGCTGTTGGCGCGGATGCGGGCCCTGCTTCGGCGCCGCGTCCTGCCCGACGATCGCGACTCGGCGGCCATGACGTTCTCCGATCTGAGCCTCGACCCGGTAACCCGCGAGGTCACCCGCGGCGAACGCCAGATCAGCCTGACCCGTACCGAGTTCTCCCTGCTGGAGATGTTGATCGCCAACCCGCGTCGCGTCCTGACCCGCAGCCGCATCCTCGAAGAGGTATGGGGATTCGACTTCCCGACGTCCGGCAACGCCCTCGAGGTGTACGTCGGCTACCTCCGCCGCAAGACCGAGGCGGAAGGGGAGCAAAGACTCATCCACACCGTGCGTGGCGTCGGGTACGTGCTGCGTGAGACTCCGCCCTGATGGAGCCCTGATGGGGTCGTCCACATCGCCGTTCTGGTGGCGCTCGCGTGAGAACCGAACCGTCGACGTGCACGCCCACGTCACGCACGATGCCAGTTCGGTCTCACTGCGCTGGCGGGTGATGCTCCTCGCGATGTCCATGGTGGCGATGGTCGTGATCCTGATGGGGCTGGCCGTCTACGCGGTGGTGTCCCGAGCCCTCTACGACGACATCGACAACCAGTTGCAGATCCGCGCACGCCTGCTCATCGAAAGTGGTCTGCTGGCGGTCGACCCCGGCAAGGCGATCGAAGGTACGGCGTACTCCGACGTCAACGCCATGTTCGTCATGCCGGGCCGGTCCATTTACACGGCCAACCAGGAGGATCAGACGCTGCCGCTGGGCGCGCCGGAGAAGGGCGTCATCGAGGGCACGCTTCGAATGTCATTGCGCACCGTGAACTTTCAGCGCGTGTTGGCAGTTCACCTGCCGAGCGGAGATTCACTGCTGATCTCGAAGAGCCTCGATCCCACCGGCAAGGTCATCAAACGGCTGGGCACCATCCTCTTGATCGTCGGTGGACTCGGCATGGCGGTCGCTGCCATCGCAGGTGGCACCGTCGCCAGGACGGGGTTGCGACCCGTGGCGCGGTTGACCGACGCCGCGGAGCGCGTCGCAAGAACCGACGACCTGCGACCCATACCCGTACACGGCAGTGACGAACTCGCGCGTCTCACCGAGGCGTTCAACATGATGCTGCGAGCTCTCACCGAGTCGCGGGAACGTCAGGCCCGTCTCGTCACCGATGCGGGCCACGAGCTGCGTACGCCGTTGACGTCGTTGCGCACCAATGTCGAACTACTCATGGCGTCGATGGCGCCGGGTGCGCCCAGCATCCCCGATGAGGAGATGGCCGGGCTGCGCACCGACGTGATCGCGCAGATCGAAGAACTGTCCACCCTGGTCGGCGATCTGGTTGACCTCACCAGGGACGACGCCGGTGTGACGATTCACGAGCCTGTCGACCTGTCGGACGTCGTGTATCGCAGCCTCGAACGAGTTCGCCGCCGCCGCAACGACATCGAGTTCGACGTCCAGGCCATCCGGTGGCAGGTGTACGGAGACGAAGCGGGGTTGTCGCGGGCGGTGCTCAACCTTCTGGACAACGCCGCGAAGTGGAGCCCTCCCAATGGCCGGGTGGCGGTGAGGATGGCGCAGGTCGATCCGATGCAGGCCGAACTGGTGGTGTCGGACTTCGGTCAAGGTATTCCGCCCGACGAGCGCGAGTTGGTGTTCGAGAGGTTCTACCGGTCGACGGCGGCGCGGGCGATGACCGGCTCCGGTCTTGGCCTGGCGATCGTCAAGCAGGTCGTCGTGAAACATGGTGGTGCGCTTCGAATCGACGACACGGTACCCGGAGGCGACCCGCCGGGGACGTCGATTCATCTGGTACTGCCAGGCCGGTTGCTGCCCGAGAACGGTGACCGCATGGCCGCGACACGCGCAGGCGGTGCGGTGGACGGGCTGCCGGCCGGCGCGGACAATGGGTGAGCTGCGGAATTGGTCGCGAGAAAGTCTGGGCAAGCCCCGAACGATCTCTAAGTGGATTCTCAGCCCAGGGGGGCACTGTCGAGGGACTGCCTTCGTTGTTCATGACAGATTGCCGCCTACGACTCGAAAGAAGAGCAAAAAGTCGCAATGACGAACCATCCGAGGTACTCCCCGCCACCGCCGCCCGGGCATCGGCCCGGCGCGCAAGAAGGCTCGGTTCCGGGCTACCCCGGCCAGCACTCGATGGGCGCCCATCAGCAGCAGCAATCCTTCGACTGGCGATACGCGACCCAACCTCCGCAGTCCTACCGTGGCCCGCAGGATCCCTATCACACCGGTGATCCCACGCGGATGATGCCGATCCCGCCCGCGGCTTCCCAGAAGCGCTCCCGCGCAGGCCGGTTGACGGTCGGAGCCTTGGCGATCGCCGTCGTATCCGCGGGAATTGGCGGTGGTGTCGCCACACTGGTGCAGCCTGGCAGGCCCTCGCTGACGTCGTCGATCAACGGCGCCGCCCCCAGCGTGCCTGCGGCCAGCCTTCCCGCGGGTTCGGTCGAGCAGGTGGCGGCCAAGGTGGTCCCGAGCGTGGTAAAGCTCGAAACCGACCTCGGCAGGCAGTCCGAGGAGGGATCGGGCATCATCCTGTCCACTGACGGCCTCATCCTCACCAACAACCATGTCGTGGCGGCCGCCAACGGGGGACCAGGGGCTCCCGCGGGTGTTCAGACCAAGCTCACGTTTGCGAACGGCGCGACGACGAGCTTCAAGGTGGTCGGCACCGATCCCAGCAGTGACATCGCCGTGGTTCAAGCCGAGGGAGCCTCCGGGCTGACCCCGATCACGCTCGGGTCGTCCGGCAATCTCCGCGTCGGCCAGGACGTCGTGGCCATCGGTTCGCCACTCGGGCTGGAAGGTACGGTGACCACCGGCATCGTCAGCGCGTTGAACCGGCCGGTCGCCGCCGGGGGTGACGCACGGAACCAGAACACCGTTCTCGACGCCATCCAGACCGACGCCGCGATCAACCCAGGCAACTCGGGTGGCGCGCTGGTGAACATGAACGGCGAACTCGTCGGCGTCAACTCCGCCATCGCCACGCTGGGCGGCGACTCGGCGCAGTCCCAAAGCGGCTCCATTGGACTCGGCTTCGCGATCCCCGTCGACCAGGCCAAGCGGATCGCCGACGAACTGATCCAGAGCGGCACCGCATCGCATGCGTCGCTAGGCGTCCAGGTCGGCAATGACGCGAGTGTCGACGGTGCCAAGATCGTTGACGTCACCGCTGGCGGCGCGGCCTCGGGGGCGGGGTTGCCCAGCGGCGTCGTGGTCACAAAGGTCGACGACAGGGTGATAAGTAGTGCCGATGCTCTCGTCGCGGCCGTGCGGTCCAAGGCCCCCGGTGAGAAGGTCACGCTGACCTACCTCGATTCGACGGGGAAGCCGCAGACGGTGGACGTCACCCTCGGGAAGGCGCAGCAGTGACCGTCGCGCCCGGGCGCCCGGACCTCAGGACGGCTGCGCTGCCGTCGGCGGTGGGATATACGGTTGAGATCATGGAGCAACCAGGTGAATTGGTGGGTCGCGCGCTGGTAGTCGTCGTCGACGATCGGACGGCACACGGAGACGAAGTGGATCACAGTGGTCCGCTGGTCAACGAATTGCTAGGTGAGGCGGGGTTCGTCGTCGACGGCGTGGTGGTCGTCTCGGCCGACGAGATCGAGATCCGCAACGCGCTGAACACGGCTGTCATCGGCGGCGTGGACCTGGTGGTCTCGGTGGGCGGCACCGGTGTGACGCCGCGTGACGTCACACCCGAGGCCACTACGACGATCCTCGACCGCGAGCTCCTGGGCATTTCAGAGGCTCTTCGTGCGTCCGGCCTGTCGGCGGGCATCGTCGATGCGGGAGTCTCTCGCGGGCTGGCTGGCATTTCGGGCAGCACTTTGGTCGTGAACATCGCCGGTTCCCGTGGAGCGGTTCGCGACGGCATGGCCACGCTGGGTCCGCTCGCTGTCCAGATCATCGGCCAGCTATCCAGCTTGGACATCTAATCTCTTGGCGTCATCGGCGCATACGGCAGTGGCGTCTCGCTTCTCGCGAGGTGTTTCGTGATGCCGTCAGTTAGCGATGGAGTTCGCCAGATTGTGTTAACGCAGTGTGAACAGCAACAGGGGCCTAGGTGTGATCTTCGTCACACAGGGTGGCGGCCATGAGGGATCAGGCGCTGCCGGACGAGCGTTCAGTTAACGCGATTTTCGGTGATTCACTTCCCGAAACCACCAAGGACGAGCGGGACTATTCCCCGTTCGGTGGCGAGGCCGATCGCGACGAGTGGCTGCGGGAAAACGTGCCGCCACACCACGGCTGAGCTGTCATTTCGCATCACGCGCGGGAAATGCCAACCGGCTGAACAACACTGCAGACATGCCCTGATGTATAGGCGTGCACGCGATCGCTAGCGTGGACGAGGGGTTCGCGGACCCGGCGCGTTCCAAGCCGAACCGATCGGGCAAACTTCGTCGGGCGCGGGAGACAGCTCGCCGGTGAGATTTGTACGCGTTGCCCGGTGGATGCCTCACCGTTATGTTTCTGCTGTCAACGATGAGCATTACGTAAGAACAACATGTGAGGTTTCTAATTCCACTCACATGGAGGCCTTGCGAGGTGTCAGGTTTAGCGGTAGAGCCGGGCACTCACAGGAAACGGCGGACTCGCGGGTCCGTCACGACAAGCTAGGGAGAACATGAAGGCAATCAGTCGGGTGCTGGTCGCACTGGTAGCAGCGTTCGCGGCGCTTCTCACCAGCACGGGCACCTCTCACGCAGGTTTGGACAACGAGCTGAGCCTGGTCGATGGCCAGGACCGAACCCTGACGGTCCAGCAGTGGGACACTTTCCTCAACGGTGTGTTCCCGCTCGACCGCAACCGCCTCACCCGTGAGTGGTTCCACTCGGGTCGGGCCAAGTTCCAGGTTGCAGGCCCCGGTGCCGACGAGTTCTCGGGAACGCTGGAGCTGGGCTACCAGATCGGCTTCCCTTGGTCGCTGGGTGTGGGCATCAATTTCAGCTACACCACGCCGAACTTCCTGTTCGACGACGCGACGGTCGCCACCCCCATCCAGATCATCACGCCGAACATCCTCCCGGGTGTGTCGATCAGCGCTGACCTGGGCAACGGCCCCGGCATCCAGGAAGTCGCGACCTTCTCGGTCGACGTCTCCGGAGCCTCGGGCGGGGTTGCGGTCTCGAACGCCCACGGAACGGTCACCGGCGCTGCCGGCGGCGTGCTCCTGCGTCCGTTCGCACGGCTCATCGCCTCCACCGGTGACAGCGTCACCACGTACGGCGAACCGTGGAACATGAACTAACTCCCTAGTTCAACGAGAACAGCCCCCGGCTTCCAGCCGGGGGCTGTTTTCGTCGGTGGTGAAAGCGGGCGTTACCTGTCGCCGCTGGTGGTCTCGGCCGTGTCGGGGCTGGGCCCCGTGCCGGGGCCGGTGACGGTCTCGGCGCTGGTTCCGTCCTTGAGCAGGTTGCGGATCTCGGTGAGCAGACTCAACTCGGTGTCCTGGGCCTGCTCGACCTCGCCCTTCTTCCTGAGGCGGTTATAGGGGACGACCACCAAGAAGTAGACGACCGCAGCGACCAGAATGAAGTTGATGGCCGCGGACAGCAGAACGTTCAGGTCGATGCTCTGGCCGCCGTATATCCTGATCCGCAGGATGCCGTAGTCCGCGTCCTTGCCGACTCCGATACCGTCGATCAGAGGCTGGACGACGCTTTTGGTGAAGTTGGTGACCAGCCCAGTGAACGCCGTGCCGATGACCACCGCGATGGATAGATCGACGATGTTTCCGCGGGCGAGAAACTCCTTGAACCCCTTCAGCACCTACGGGCTCCTTCCTGTGTGTGCGGTTCGGCCCTGCGCCTCACCTCAGGTGCACAACGCTAGCCGTGGAGACCAGGCGTGGCGGATCGCCCTCTCGATGGCCTCAGTGGAACGTCAGCGTGATCGCTTGCGACAACGAGGCGCCTGCCACCTCGGTCGCCGCTAGTACCGGGAGCGCAACCAGCACGACCCCATTGCGGCCTACGTCCTTCGTCTTGGCGGACACCAGGACCACCACGGCGTTCGTGGCCACCACCCGCGGACGGTTCTCGGCGGTGCCGCCGGCCGTCTCCGACAGGGCGACCACGTCGACGACGTCGCCCGGACGCACCAGATCGAGCAGCGCAGCGTCCGTAGGGTGCACGGGCACGATGCGCGAATCCGGCCCGATGGTTGCGGCGGCGAGCCGCGAGCTGAGCACCCGCACGTCGGTGATCACCTCGCCGCGGCGAGCAGGTCCAGTGAGGGTGGCACCGACCAGATCGTCGGTAGCCGTCTGGAATCCGTCGGGAATCGTTGTCGCCAAACGAGATTCGGTGCGTAAGTCCGCGGCTACCAGCTCGACGCCCGGGGACAGGTCGTGCGCTGCGACGACGACGTCAGCTCGGCCGTCGGACGGATCTGGGCGCAATGCGGCCACGGCGGCCAGCACAACCAGTCCGCCGGCGGCCGCGCGCCGGAAGGCGACCGTTCGCGTCCAGTCCGGCCGCAACCCATGGGCGATGCGCGACGTCACCGACGGATTGAGTGATTCCCCCATACGACCACGCTAGGCAGCGGACGTCCTCCGCGGCAGGGGGCGCGCAGTGACCTGTGGATAACTTCTCAGGTGGATGCGGCGGTGGCAGAACTCGACTTGCCCGACGAGCTCGAGCTGGAACCCGACTTGTCCGAGGTGGACGAGGAGCTCGACGCCTTCTCCGTCGACTTCGCCTTGTCCGAAGGCTTGTCGGAGGACTTGTCCGACGTCTTTTCGGAAGACTTCTCGGAAGACTTCTCGGAAGACGAGGAGGGCTCGCTGCTACCACTGGAGCCATTGATGGTGCTCTTGGAGGATTCGCGGCTGTCGTTGCGATAGAAACCGCTGCCCTTGAACACCACGCCGACGGAGCCGAAGAGCTTGCGCAACCGCCCCGAGCACTGGGGGCAGGTCGTCAGAGCATCGTCGGTAAAGGCCTGCACCGCGTCGAATCGGTTGTCGCACTCGGTACATGCGTAGGAATAAGTCGGCACCAAAACCTCCGAGAGATGACGAAACTTGTTAGCACTCTAACGGCTCAAGTGCTAGAACCGCCACGTGGGTCGTGCCATTCCCGCGGCGCCGGCTCCGGTTGCAGTCGTCCAGCCGTCGTGGTGGCCACGTGACGGCGTCTCGGCGAAGCAGGAACGAGGCGATTGAGAAGGCTCGCCAGCTTTTAGTGCCGGCCCAGCGGGACCAGGCCGCGGCCAGGAGTCAGCGCGTGCGTCATCGGCACGTCGTGCGGTTCGCCGGGCAGGTGGTCGACTACCTCGTCGTCACGGACCATCGCGACGAGCAGCGCCTCGGGGTCCGCCAGGCCCAGCGAACGGTCGTAGAAGCCCGCGCCCCTTCCGAGCCGGACACCGTCGCGGGCGACTGCCAGAGCGGGGACCACGACCATCGCTGCGGTCCCGATCGCCGCAGCCGGTAGCCAGGGTTCGGGTGGCTCGAGCAAGCCGAACCGGGCGGCAACCAGCTCGCCTCGGTACTCACCCCAGTTCAGCGGCAGAGGGGCGCCGGCATCGTCGTCGCGCGCGACGGGCAACAAGACCCTCACGCCACCGGCGATCAGCGCATCCAGCATGGCGGGCGAACCGGGTTCGGAGCCGACGGGAGCGTAGGCGCAGACCGTGTGCTCTGGTCGTGCCAGCTCGGCCAGGTGTTTGCGAAGGGCATCGCCCTCGGCGCTGCGCATGTCGGCGGTGACTGCGCGGCGGGCGGACAGGATGGAGGCGCGCAGTTCAGCCTTCGACGGTGGCACGGCTCCACGATCTCATGTAAGACATGCAGGGCTTACCCGGTTGGACGCTGCCGATGCCGTTATGGTGTGAACGATGACGACACGGGCATTGGTGCCGATCCCACGTACCGCGATCGTTCCGGCCGCCGGTTTGGGAACACGATTTCTACCTGCGACGAAGACTGTGCCGAAGGAGTTGCTGCCGGTCGTCGACACGCCTGGCATCGAGCTCGTCGCCGCAGAGGCGGCGGAGGCCGGCGCTGAGCGGCTCATCATCGTCACCTCGTCGGGCAAGGACGGCGTCGTCGCGCATTTCGTCGAAGATCTGATCCTCGAGGGCACGCTGGAGGCCCGCGGTAAGCACCTGATGTTGGAGAAGGTGCGTCGCGCGCCCGCACTGATCAAGGTCGAGTCGGTGGTGCAGGCCGAACCCCTTGGTCTCGGACATGCCGTGAGTTGCGTCGAGCCGAGCCTGTTACCCGAAGAGGATGCCGTCGCGGTGTTGCTGCCCGACGATCTGGTGTTGCCGACGGGCGTGCTGGAGACCATGTCGAAGGTGCGCGCCAAACGCGGGGGGTCGGTGCTGTGCGCCATCGAGGTGCCCGCCGACGAGATCAGTGCCTACGGCGTGTTCGACGTAGAGGTGGTGCCCGACGCCGTCAATCCAAATGTGTTGCGCGTCAAGGGCATGGTGGAGAAGCCGAAGGCGGAGGACGCCCCGTCGCTGTACGCCGCCGCGGGTCGCTACGTTCTGGACCGCGCGATCTTCGATGCGCTGCGTCGGGTGCAGAAGGGAGTCGGCGGTGAGATCCAGCTGACCGACGCCATCGCTCTGCTGATCGAGGAGGGTCATCCCGTTCACGTAGTGGTGCACCGAGGTTCCCGACACGACCTGGGAAATCCCGGCGGGTACCTCAAGGCTGCGGTTGACTTTGCATTGGAACGTGACGACTACGGTCCGGAATTGCGGCGCTGGTTGGTCGAGCGATTGGGCGTGGGCACCAACTGACTACGGTGGGGGCTCCGCGACTGAAGAGAGGCACCTGAGTGCGTTCGGTGGAGGAGCAGCAGGCAAGGGTGGCTGCCGCCGCGGTGGCGCCGAGGCCCGTGCGGGTGGCCATTGCCGAAGCGCAGGGACTGATGTGCGCCGAGGAGGTCGTCACCGAACGCCCGCTGCCGGGCTTTGACCAAGCGGCGATCGACGGGTACGCGGTACGCAGCGTCGACGTCCTTGGCATCGAGTCCGGTGATGACGGTGAGAGCGAACGTGCCGCCGACGTCAGCCTGCCCGTCATGGGTCTGATCGAAGCCGGTGCAAAGACGCCAAGCAGACTGCAACCCCGCCAGGCGGCGCGAGTGCAGACGGGCGCACCCATGCCCACATTGGCCGACGCGGTGCTTCCGTTGCGCTGGACCGACGGTGGTGACTCCCGCGTGCGCGTGTTGCGCGGTGTGCGGTCGGGTGCCTACGTGCGTCGGACGGGTGACGACGTTCAGCCGGGTGACGTGGCCGTCCGGTCGGGAACCATCATCGGCGCGGCGCAGGTGGGCCTGCTCGCTGCGGTGGGGCGGGAGCGGGTGCTGGTGCATCCGCGCCCCCGGCTGTCGGTGATGAGCGTCGGCGGTGAATTGGTCGACGTCGCGCGGACTCCTGGCAATGGGCAGGTCTACGACGTCAATTCCTATGCGCTGGCAGCGGCGGGCCGAGACGCCGGAGCCGAGGTGAACCGCGTCGGCATCGTAGACACCGAGTCGAAGACTCTGCGCGACGTGGTCGAGGGGCAGATCAACCGCGCCGAGGTGTTGGTGATCGCAGGCGCGGTGGGTGGTACGGCCGCCGAGAGTGTGCGGGCCGTCCTCTCGGATCTCGGCGACATGGAGGTGGCGCGAATCGCCATGCACCCCGGGTCAGTGCAGGGCTTCGGCCAACTGGGCCGCGACGGGGTGCCCGTCTTCCTGTTGCCTGCCAATCCGGTGAGCGCGCTGGTGGTGTTCGAGGTGATGGTGCGTCCTCTCATCCGCATGTCGCTGGGCAAGAGGCAGCCGCTTCGGCGCGTCGTCCAGGCCCGCACGTTGTCGCCCATCTCGTCGGTGGCGGGGCGCAAGGGCTACCTCCGCGGTCAGCTGATGCGTGACCAGGACACGGGTGAGTACCTAGTGCAGGCTCTCGGCGGGGCGCCCGGGGCGTCGTCGCACCTGCTGGCGACGCTCGCCGAGGCGAACTGCCTGGTCGTGATTCCCAGCGACGCCGAGCAGGTCCGCACCGGTGAGATTGTCGACGTGGCCTTCCTGGCCCAACGCGGCTGACGAAGTCCGGACATGAACTTGTGGCGCTCGACGTCGATGCATCCCGGTTGGCCACAGTCGGTTGGTCCGTTGCGGGTGCCCGCGGGTCTCGTTCGGCTGCGGCCGGTGCGGCTGCGCGATGGCGCGGTGTGGAGCCGCATCCGGCTGGCCGATCAGGCCCATCTAGAACCCTGGGAGCCCGTCGCCGAACTGAATTGGGAAGCGCGCCACACCCTTTCGGCATGGCCGTCGATCTGTTCCGGGCTTCGCGCTGAGGCTCGAAGGGGTCGGATGCTGCCCTACGCGATCGAACTCGATGGCGAATTCTGCGGGCAACTGACGATCGGCAACGTGACGCACGGGGCGTTGCGGTCGGCCTGGATCGGATACTGGGTGGCCAAGGAGCGCAACGGTGGCGGGGTGGCGACGGCCGCGCTGGCGCTTGGCCTCGATCACGGCTTTGGGCCGGTGGGTCTGCACCGCATCGAAGCGACCGTCCGCCCCGAGAATGCCCCAAGTCGGGCCGTGCTGGCCAAGGCCCGGTTTCGTGAGGAGGGTCTTCTCAAGCGCTATCTAGAGGTCGAGGGGGCTTGGCGCGATCACCTTCTGGTGGCGATCACGATCGAAGAGTTGGCGGGCTCGGCAACCTCGGCGCTGGTCCGCGATGGCCGCGCGAGTTGGGCATAGGCGTGTGGCAGTTGTGACATAAGGGACAGATGTGCTTGTAAGAGTCGAATTACAGGTGTGTAATTGACCTCGGCGCGTCGCCCCCGGACGCGCTGGTCACGGACCTAGTCTTACGGGGAAAGGAGCCGGCGACATGCCAAGCATTCCCCAATCCCTTCTGTGGATATCTCTCGTGGTGCTCTGGTTGTTCGTGCTCGTGCCCATGCTGGTCAGCAAGCGAGACACCGTTCGTCGTACTAGCGACGTAGCGCTCGCGACGCGCGTGCTGAACACCGCGAGTGGCGCGCGACTGCTGCGCCGCCGCAAGCCGGCTGCCGGCCATCACAGCGATCCGGACTGGCGTCCGACCTACGATGACCTCGACGAGTACGACGAGCAAGAGGACGCCGAGCCCGTCGCGACGCCGCGCAAGTCAGTCGTGGTGATGGCCGCCGCGAAGGTACAGGCCGAATCCGAGTACCTCGACGTCGACGTCGTCGAGGAGGATTCCGGGGCCCTGCCGCTCGGCGCGTCCGCGCAGTTGGCCTTCGATCAAGAGCCCGAGTTGCCATTGGAGTTCGACGACAGCACTGCGACGTTCACGTTCGACGATCTGCAGGAGCTCGACGACGTCGAGAAGGAAGAAGTCGAAGTCGACGCGAGCGAAGAAGCGATGACCGACGAATTCGCCGCCGTCTCGCAAGACGACACGGACTACGACTACGAGTACGTCGACGACACCTCCGGGGTCGAAGAGTCGTCGGAACCCGACATTCATGTCGCAGGGACGAAGTCTCAGAAGCGGCGCCTTGGCCACGAATCCACGACCGCTACCAGGGTGGCTGCCCGCAAGTTCGCGTTCCGCAAGCGGATGCTGATGGCGGCGGCCGTGCTGCTGCTGGTCACCGCGATCGCGGCCTACTTCATGTCGTCGACGTTCTGGTGGGTGTGCGGCACCGTGGGTGCCTTCACCATCCTCTACCTCGGTTACCTACGCCGCCAGACGCGCATCGAGGAGCAGGTGCGGCGCAGGCGCGCGCAGCGAATCAGGCGGTCGCACCTCGGCGTCGAGAACACCAACGACATGGAGTTCGACGTCGTGCCAGCGCGGCTTCGTCGGCCCGGATCGGTGGTCCTGGAGATCGACGACGAGGATCCAATCTTCGAGCACCTGGACTACGCGCCGTTCGCGAGCGAGTACGACCTGCCCCACGCTGCCGGTCAGTAGCTCGGATTTTCTGGGGGGACACCGGCACTGGTAGCCTGTGCTACCGGTACAAGGGGCTATAGCGCAGTTGGTAGCGCGTCTCGTTCGCATCGAGAAGGTCAGGGGTTCGATTCCCCTTAGCTCCACTTTTCGGACACTTCGGTGTCTTTACTCGAACCCTGTTCTTCGTTCGCGCCCGATGCGATTTGAACTACCCCGGGTTAGTTCAGACAACTGGGCGCGGATTTTGGCGAGCGGCGTCCTACACGGTGCCGGCTTCGCGAGAAGATCCCTCTTCCGCGCCCCCGTGTAGTACCGCTAGGTTTTGAGGGCTGGCCTTGCTGCCCGGGCTGTGCGGAACGCACTGACGGCTCGCGGCAGCTGGACTGCAAATGGGCATGACGCGTGGGAGTTGAACATTTCCCAACGTCAGCGCGTTGTCTTCTATGGCCGGTAGTTCGTTCGTAAAGGCGGGGGAGACGCGATGCCAAGAGATATCAAGATTCCACCCGCCAAAGTGGCGCGTATTGGCGAGCGTCTTCGCGACTACCTCTATCTACTTCATCGACGATCGGCGCCCGCGCCGGTGGCGATGCTGGAGATGATCATGGCTGCATGGGTATCGCAGGCAATTCAAGCGGCCGCCGAACTTGGCATCGCCGACACCCTCGCCGAACGTCCATTGCCCTTGGATGAATTGGCAAACCGCGTCGGTGCGGACCCCGACGCCCTCAGGCGACTGATGCGGGCATTGATCAGCCGTGGCATCTTCCGCCAGCGTCGCGGCGGAAGATATGAGCTGACCGCTCTCGGTGAAACCCTTCGCTCGGACACCCGGTTCTCGATGAACGCGTATGCGCGCTTTGTCGGTTCGCCGCAACACCGGGAGCATTGGAGTTATCTGGTCGAATCGGTCAGGACGGGCAAGCCGATCATTCCGCAACTGCGCGGAAAGGACGGATTCGATTATCTCCGGGATGAACCCGAGCTCGCGAAGGGTTTCAACGACGCGATGACCGACCTCGCCGGCCTGGCGGCGCATGCCTTCGTTCCCGGATACAACTTCGGTCCGTACCGCACGATCGTTGATGTCGGCGGTGGGCACGGGGCGCTGCTGTCCACCATCTTGGCCGCAACACCGAACGCGCGGGGCGTACTCTATGACCTGCCCGAGGTCGTCGCGGGTGCGCCCCCGCTACTCTCTGCGCCGGGAATCAAAGACCGGGTGCGCGTCGAAGGTGGGTCGTTCTTTGACAGCGTTCCCTCCGGCGGCGACGCCTATGTCCTCAAGAACGTTATCCACGACTGGCCTGATGAGCAGGCCGTTGCGATCCTGCGTAACGTGCGTGCGGCCGCCGGTGCGGATTCGACAGTACTGCTAGTGGAGATGGTGCTCCCCGAGCACGACCGTGACTTCGCGGGTAAGTGGAGTGACGTGGAGATGCTGCTGGATGCGAACGGCCGCGAACGCGACGCCGCGGAATACCGAGATCTGCTTAGGCAAGGCGGATTTCGGATGAACCGGATAGTGCAAACAGCCTCACCGTACAGCGTTGTCGAAGCAACGCCCGCGTGACTGAAATAATCTCCGACCGACCGACGGGGTGTGATTTGCGCGAGCCCACGTGGCGGGCCGTCGACGGCAACGAGCAGGGTCGTCAGCCTTGTCTCTCGGAATCGATCAGAGCAGCGCTCTAGCGCTGCTCCGGCGCAGCTTGCCCGACGATGTCTTCGGCAGCGTTCCGGCGGGAAACAACCGTACCTCGCGCGGCGGGTGCCCAACGTGGTGATTCAACCGGGCTACGATGTCGCGGCTGATCCGCAAGCGCACGTCCTCCTCGTCCGCGTTACGCACTTCGGCCATCACAACGAAGCCCTCAGGCTCGGTGTCAACCCGGAGCGCGATCACGCAACCCTCGCGCACACCGTTGACGCTGGCGACCGCTCGTTCGATATCGTGCGGATACAGGTTCTTCCCGGCCACAATGATGAGATCCTTCGTCCGGCCGCACACGTGGACCCGCCCCTCCTCGTCGAGGTAACCGAGATCGCCGCTGTCGAACCATCCGTCATGGCGGGGGAGTGGAACGATGCCGTCGGCTGTGAGATAGCGGTCAGCAACCGCAGGACCGCGAAGTTCGATGGTGCCAATATCTCTGGGCCCCTGCGCTATTCCGTCCCGGGTGATGCGCACATCCATGCCCGTCAATGGGAGTCCCAAGCACACGATGTGCTGCACGTCCGCAGCGTCGTCAGCGCCGTAGGGAGCCGGCCGCGCGCGGCGGGATTCCGAGACGGCCTGCCGGGAAACCGTGTCGAAGATCGGCGGGTCTTCGTGCGCGCCGAAGGATACCGCCAGCGTGGCTTCGGCGAGCCCGTAGCACGGCATCGGCGCGCTCGGCCGTAGCCCGAAACGCCCACCCGCCGTCGCGAAACTCTTTACGTCGCGATGATCGATGGGCTCGGCTCCATTGATCGCCACCCGCAGCGACGAAAGGTCAATGGCGGCCGGGTCGGCCCGCTCCAGAACGCGGGCCAATATGGAGTAGGCAAAATTGGGTCCCGCGGTGAGGGTGGCCCGATGCCTGCTGATCAACTCGGCCCATACGAGCGGCCGCCGCAGGAACTGATCAGACGTAAGCACGACGGCTTCGAGCGCCAATTGCATGGGGACACAGATAAACCCGATCATGCCCATATCGTGGGACAACGGGAGCCAACTCACACTTACGTCCCGATCGACGTCGACGTTCAGGCCCGCGCTGATCGCCACGGTGGTCGCCGCCAGATTCCCGTGGCTGATCTCCACCGCCTTTGGTGTGCCGGTCGACCCCGAGGTGAGCTGCCGCAGTGCGATATCCGCCTCATTGGCGTCCTCCGGCTCGATCGACCCAGCGCCGCGCATGGACTCCACGGTGCACACGGCCACAGCGCGGGCGGCAAGGTGATCCAGCGCCATCAGGAACGGCTCTCCGACGACAACCACGTCGGCGCGAATCATTCGGATCGCCCGCACCGTGTCGTCAAGCCAGACCGCCAGATCCGTGCGTGGTGTCGGTTGCTGCAGCATCGTCAGCGCGGCGCGCCGCATCCAGATCGCCTGCGCTAGTGGCGCGACGTCCGCCGCCTCGGCGGCTAGCACCGCGATCGAGCCGTGGCAGCCAATTCCCTTGGCGGCCAGGGCTCCGGCCATCCGCTTCGCCTGTTCGTGGACCTCGCGCCAGGTCAACCTGACGGGATCGGCGAGCGTGCCGACATTCAAACCGTGCGGTGACGAAGCCGCAGCGGCGAAAACGTCGCGGGTGAAGATGCTCATCGCATCAGACCCTGTCCCGCGCCGCACTGTCCAGAATGCGTGCAACTTCGACTACCGAGAGAGTCACTGGATCACGCCAGTGTCCGAACCGAGCCGTTCCACCACGAAGTCGACGACGTCTCCGACGCTATGGATCTTCGGCAGCACTTCGACGATGGAGATGTGCCCCAGATGTGGATAGTCAGCCCGTAGCCGGTCGAGAAGGCGAAATTGCAGCAGCGAGTCGTAGCCCAGATCATCACTGAGCCGGCTGGTCCGGGCGAGCTGGCCGACCGAATAGCCACCGACATCGGCAATCAACGCCAGGATCGCACCCTCCGATGCGGTCGGCACCTGCGCAGGCTGTTGGCGCTCGGCGACGGGCGTTACCGCCGCGGGCTGTGCCGTCTGTTCGCGCAGGTGGCTCGTCACGGCCTTCGGTACGGCGGCGGCAGCCTCGCCGTCGAACCAGAACCGACTAGAGGTGCCGAACACGTACGGCGGTATCCGGTGCAGCTGGCCGACCGGCCGGCCGTACAACGGCGACAGGTCGGGCGAGTACCCGTCGCGCAGCAATGTCGCAGCTACGCCCAGGAGCTCCATTCCAGTGGAATCCGGTCCGCTGCACAATGCCAGCGACCGGGTCTGCGGCGGCAGTCCGCACTGTCGGGCCAGCGCGAGCAGCGTGGATCGTGGACCCGCCTCGGCGACATAGTCGGTACTTGCCGCGCTGACTGCGGCCTGGACGGCGTCGAAGAGCCGCACCGGCGAACAGATCTGGTTGGCCCAGTAGTCGGTGTCCATTTCGTGGCCCTCGACTTCCCTGCCGAGAACGGTGGAGAAGAGCCGAAACTCCGCCGGACTCGGCGCCAGCCCCGACATCTCGTGCCTGAACTCCGCCACCATGGGCTCCATCAGCGGCGAGTGAAAGGCATGCGAGACCGTCAGGTTCACCGCTCGGCCACCCTGCGCGAGAACGGCGTCATGGGCCAGGCTGACCTCGTCTGCGGCACCAGACACGACCACCGAGCGTGGCCCGTTGACGGCGGCGATCACGCACCCGGGCTTGTCGGCGATCAGTGCCGCGGCCTGCTCGACGGTGAGATCGATCGCGAGCATCGCCCCACCGGCGGGCAACGCGCCCATCAGCTGTCCCCTGACTGCGACGAGCCTGGCCGCATCTTCGACTGACAGCACACCCGCCAGGCAGGCGGCGGCGACCTCGCCGACGCTGTGGCCGATGCCGAATACGGGACGGATCCCGCTCTGCAGCAATGTCTTTCCCAACGCGTAGGACACCGCGAACAAAGCCGGCTGCGCGAGGCTGGTGTGAGCGGAGTCGGGATCGTCGCCGAAGACCGCCGCGTACAGACCCGAAGCCAGGTACGGATCAAGGGCGGCCGCTGCGACGTCCAGATGGTTCCGGTACACGGGGTTGGCGTCGCGGAGCGACCGGGTCATGCCCGAATACTGAGTCCCTTGCCCTGAGCACATGAGCCCAACTCCGGCGGCGACCTTGCGCATCGGAGCGGACGACGCCAGATCGGGCCGGTTACCGGCGAGAAACTCCTGCAGCCCATCGACAAGCAGGCCGCGGCTGCCTTCGAGCACGAGGCGATGACGCTGCGATCGCTTGACGACGTTGGTGGTGCGGCAAAACGAGGCCAGTTCCTGATCGTCGAGGCTTTCCAGCGCGGTGGCGATCGAAGCGGTGTTGCGCCGCAGCGCCTGCTCAGAGGGCGCCGATAGCATCAGGACACCTGTCGCGCCGGGGTCGGCCACCGCTGTGGCCGGCGCCGACTCCAGCACCGCGTGCACGTTGCTGCCGCCCAGCCCAAACGAACTCACCCCGGCGAACACCCCGTGCACAGGCAATTGCTGCGCACTGTCGGCAAGGCGCAGCCCATGTGCGTCGAGCCGCAATCCCGCATTGGCGCTGTCGCCGAACACGGTCGGGGGCAGCACGCCGTGGTGCAGCGCCAGACAAGCCTTGATGAACGCCGCAATCCCGGCGCTGCCCTCGGTGTGGCCGATGTTCCCCTTCACTGAACCGAGCAGACAGGGCTTGCCGCCGCGCACCTCGTGGATATCGCCCAGCGCGTTGGCCTCGATCAAGTCGCCGAGAAAAGTGCCGGTGCCGTGTGCTTCGACGAAGCTGATCTGTTCTGCCTCGACCTCCGCAAGCGCGAGTGCGCGGCGCATCAGCTCCACCTGCGACCTGCGATTCGGGGCGGTGATTCCGTTGCTGCGGCCATCGTGGTTGGTGACTGAACTTTTCACCACAGCGTAGATCGGCTGGCCGTCGGCAATGGCGTCGTCGAGTCGGCGCAGCACCACTGCGGCCACGCCCTCGCCACGGCCGATGCCATCGGCGCTCTGTCCGAACGGCTTGCAGCGACCATCTGGCGCGGACAGCCCGGCCTGAGTGTAAAAGATCGAAAGCGCCGGTGTGAGAAGCAGATTCGCACCGGCGGCGATGACCGTGTCGGTGTCCCCAGCGCGAAGCGCCGCACAGCCCTGGTGCACGGCCATCAACGATGACGAGCAGGCGGAATCGATGGCCATGCTCGGCCCGGTGAGGTTCAGGTGGTATGAGATGCGATTGGCCGTCATGAAGTAGCCACTGCCCGCACCACGAAATGCAGTGACCTCGGGGTAGTCGAGCAGCTGGAGGCTGGTCCACTCGCTGGACATCATTCCGACGAATACCCCCGTTGGGGTGCCGGCCAGCGATCGGGGATCGATTCCGCCGTCTTCCAGTGCGCGCCAAGCTGTCTGCAAGAGCAGTCTTTGCTGCGGGTCGAGTGCTGCCGCCTCAATCGGTGCGATGCCGAAATGGTCGTTGTCGAATGCATCGACGTTGTCGATGAAGTGGGCGCGTCGGGTGTTCATCGATCCGGCCGCGCCGTCGGGGCGGTAGTAGGCGTCGACATCCCAACGCTGCGAGGGCACTTCGGTGTCGGTGACGACGCCGTCCATCAGCAATCGCCAGAACGCGTCCTTATCCGGCGCGCCCGGGAAGCGGCAGTCGATGCCGACCACGGCGAACGCCGTCACGGCGCGGCTCGCTCGGCGATCAGATGGGTCGCGATTGCTTCGATGGTCGGGTGATCCCACACAATGGTGGTATCGACGGCGAATCCCTTCTCGTGCTCGAGGTCCGTGCACAACTTCATCGCCAAGACGGAGTCGATCCCACAATCGGCCAACGGCGTCTCGACATCGATCGTGTGCGGCGGAACATTGAGGTAAGAAGCCACCTTCATGGTCAGCCAGTGGGCAAGTTCTTGGAACTCCGAACCCTGCTCCGTCATCGGAGTCTCCCGGCCACTGCCTGGTCGGCGGCTGCCTCACCGAACGAGATTCGGCGATGCACGTAAGCACCCACCCCCGCGTTGAACCGCGTACCGCCTGCGACTGCCGCGCAGGCGATCACCGGCAGGCCGACCGCGATGCCGATGGCGAGGCCAATCACAAAGGTCACCAAGCTCGCGGCCTGCGCCACCGCGCCGAATCGCCCCGCCGACCTGACAATTGCGCCCCACCTCCGAAACGCCTTGCCCGCAAGGATGTCCGCTGCTGCCAAGGTGGGCACGATGGGCGCCGCATCTTGCGAACAGTGCTGCGACTCGGCGATACGCCGACCCACACCCGTGACCCGTTCGAGTTCGTCGGCACCGACTCCCGCCCGTCCGAACCGCAAAAAGGGTTCACGCTTGCCGGCGAGCAGCCAGCGCAAGGTGGTCACGAATGTTATGGCCTGCGGCCGAGTGTCGGTCGCGGCGACTACCTCCACCGACCGGGCACCAGCAGATCGCAGCAGCCAGCACACCTCGATCGCTGCCGAGTACCACATGTTGCGGCACGCGATCACCGAGACGACCCTTCGATCCCGGAAGGCTTCGGGGTGCGCTTTGAGCAGCGAGCGGATGGGCAGCGAGGGCGCCAGGTACCACACTTGGTAGGCCAGGATCGCCAATTCGTCCGGTCCGGTCTCGAAGCCTCCTGTCGGTTCGACGAGTTCCACGAGCGCCTTCGGATCTACCGATGCCGGGAACACGCCGAAGAATCGCCGAGTCGGCCACGGAAAGGGAAACGCGAGGCGCGGTTGAGCGTCCACCCAGCGGACGTCCCAGCCGCGTTCGGCCAGCGGCGTCGTCAACGCCTCGGTGACCTCGCGTAGTTGTCCGGTCTGCGTATAGAGGTAGACCACCGCCCGAGGCGCAGGTTGCTCGGCCGGGGGAGGCCCGGAAGCCTGTGTCATACCGGCGATTCCGACTTGGAAGCCGCCGTCACCGCAGTGAGGTGCATGTACGACACCGCGAATCGGCCGGATTCCGGCACCATGCACAACAGCGTGTCACCCTCGTTGATCAGGCCCTCGGTCATCATCTCGTCGAGGATGACGAAGATGGCGGCGCTCCCGATGTTTCCGATTTTCGTAAGGTTGCTATACCACATTTCGGGACGGCCCATGTCGATGTTGCGCCGAGAGCACTCGCCGATCATCAGAGTCTTCATGCGTTCGCTCGAGTAGTGCGCGGGGAACCACGTCACCCTCCTCGGGTCGAATTTCCCCATGGCGCGGAGGCGTTCGTACTCGTCGATGCCAACGCGTACCAGATGCGGCAATAAGGACAGCTTCTGACGCAAAGCCATCGCACCGTCGGCCGCAGCGGCTGCCACCGTCGGGTAGTCGCCCCAGACCTTCGACGCAGCGTTGTCGTTACTGCCGAGGTACATGCACGCCTGTTCCGTGTTCGCATACGACGTCAGCGTGATCCAGTCGATGCGAAGACTGATTCCCTCTGTCACGGGCGTGCTCTCGATCACCGCCGCGCCTGCACCGTCGGAGAGCATGTAGCGCAGGAACGCGACTTCCATCGGCAACGCCCCGTCGTCCGAGACCGCCGTCATGTCCTCGTAGCGGGTGCTCTTGAACCCGCGAGACGCGAATTCGCTGGCGACGCAGATCGCGTTGCGCTTCTCGCCGATCGCCACCTGCAGGTACGCGTTCTTGAGCGCCATCATCCCGCAACTGCAGATGCCGTGTGTGGTCGCGATCTCGAGCGGTCCGTAGCCCAACTCTCCGTGCACCATGCTGGCATGCCCGGGTCCCATCAGATCGGGCACAGTCGTTGCCGCCGTGAGCAGTTCAACGTCGTCGGGTCCGAGTCCGGCGCGCTCGGCGGCAACGCGCACCGCGCCAGCCGCCATTGCCGCGTTCGACATGACGGTTTGTTGATTCTTGTCGATCGCGTAGTGGCGCGTCTTGATTCCGCAATTCGCGAGAATCAGATCCTTCAGGTCAGAGGACGCATGCCCCGCTTTGCCGATGTAGTCTTCGATCTCGTCGTTGGGTACTGGGTAGCCGGGGAGAAAAGCGCCGGTCGCGGTGATGTATGCACTCATCCGAGGAGGCTCCAATGATCGGGTTGTCAAGAGGGGCCGCGCTGGCCGTCAGGCCTTGCCGGCGATCTTCACGAGGATGAGATCCTTGAAGCCGGAGAGTGTCCGCACTCCAGCTATCCGCTCGTCGTTGAGCGAGATGGCATATTTGTTCTCGACGATGTCCGCGATGGCGAGAAGTCCGAGCGAATCGACTCCCAGATCGTCCAACGTGGACTCATCAGTGATCTGATCTGGTTCGAGGCCGTAGTGCGCGCCTAGGTAGTCGACGATGTCGCGTTCGACTTCATATTCGATCGGCATGACGGATCAGATCCCCCTGTTGTTCAACCGGGTCATATACCACCGCAATCCGGCCCATGGACTGCGAGCCCACGGTGACCGTATCTGACGGTGGCGCGCACGGCACGAACTACTCACACATACCTTTCGCGCACTCCCGGCACGACTGCCGTAGCCAGGAGTCCCTCTATAGAGGGGAAACGAGTAGCAGCCCCAGTCGGTTCAAATTCGTCCTAACATCGTTTCCGCAGCGCCCGGAGTTAGGACACGCCTGCAGATTTGAGACCGCAGTGCCGCCAGTTCAATGACGGCGAAGTAGTTGCTGCCCGCTCAAGATTGAAGACCCCATCTGGGCCACCAGGTTCTGGTACCGAGAAGTGCTGCGACGGCCGGCACGGTGAGGGTGCGTACCACGAATGTATCGATCAACAGACCTGCTCCAATCGTGAAGCCGATCTGGGCCACGGTGTAAACGGGGCTGACCAACATGGCCAACATGGTGACCGCAAAGACAACACCGGCCACGGTAATGACGCCGCCAGTCGCCGTAAATGCCTTAATGATGCCTGAACGAGTCCCTACCATCGAATTCGCATGGATTCTCGACATGAAGAGCAAGTTATAGTCGGAACCCACGGCGACAAGCGCGACCAAGGACACGAGCGGTACCGCCCAGTAGAGGTCGATTCCGAGCAGGATCTGCCAGACCAAAACGCCGATGCCCACAGCTGATAAATACGAAAGCACAATGGTGATCATGAGATACATCGGCGCGATCAGGCCGCCGAGCAGCCATGCCAGGATGATGAAAATGAAGAGCAGCGCAAATGTGGCCACAATCGCAAAGTCTCTGCCGATCATGTGTTGCAAGTCCCTAAATCCAGCAGCGACACCGCTGACTTCCATGCGGCTGCCATTGAGCGTGGTCTCTGCCAGCGCCGAATTTGTGGAATTGATGACCGCATCAAGACGACCGAGGGCGCTCTTCTCATATGCCGTGGAATTACCGAAAACCAGCAGCCGCGCGGAGTGTCCGTCTTTGGATATGAAATAGCTCATTGCCTGCTTCAGGCGGGGATCCTGAAATGCACCTTTAGGAACATAGAAACCCGCATCAGCACCGCTCACATTGGCGCCGACTTCGCTGAGGAAGTCGCGAGCCTGGGTCAGGCCGACGAGGAGATCTTGCATTTGCGGTGAAATCTGCTTCACACCGTCCGCGACCTGCCTCATTCCGGATCGGGCAGAGTCCGCGCCGGCAGCGATCTCACTGAGTTTGCTGGTAAGCAGCGCTTGACCGTCGGTGAGGTGGTCGGTTCCGTCCGAGGCGGCGGCCAGTCCGGTCTGGAGTTTTCGCAACCCATCCGAGACACGACGATTACCGTCCGCCAATTGCCTGGAGCCGACCTTCAGTTGGGTGAGCAGGTAACGGACCCGCCCAACGAGCGATGTGTCCTGAGCCAAGGCCGCCATCTGGTCGACCTCCCCGCAGTTGCTGCCCTGTTCACAGGGCATGCCGTTGGGCGGAGGGGGGACGAACGTATCCAGCTGTGTGAGGATCGGAGTAACCATGGAATCGATGGAATCCGCCATCTCCTTCGAACCATCGGCAAGCCGATCGGTTCCTCCGGAAAGATCGTTGGATCCGCCGGAGGCGGAAAACAGTCCGCTCTGGAGCTGCTTCATGCCGCTGAGGATTCGCCCGGCCCCTTGGGCCGCTAGTGCATTGCCCGCACTGAGTTGGCCAAGGCCGTCGCTGAGCCGTTGAGTTCCTTGCTCGAGCTGCTGCAGTTTGGGTTGACTTTCCGCCAGCCCTTGAATTGCCGCGCTGAGTTTGTCGGCAAGCTGCCGGTCTTGGCCGCTCAGGGTGAACTCCGGAATCGCTTTACCCTCCGGCTGGGTGGGACTCAGCACCTCGCTCACCCCGGGGACTTTTTGAATAGTCCTGACAACCGAGTTCAGCGCGGAGAAGTCGGCGGAATTCCGGAGATCGCGGTCCGCCGCGATGAGTATGACGTCGGGCGTAAGTGCACTCGGCTCGTAGTGCCGGGCGATGGCGTCATAGCCCTGGTTGCTCGGTGTCGTCGCCGGCTGCACTTCTCGTTCGTCGTACCCGGTGACCATCCAGAGCGTCGGTGCCGCTAGCGCAAGCAGGATGGCGATGCTCGTCGCGAGCACCCGGCCTGGTCGACGGACGATCAGAACACCAACACGCCGCCAGTACCGAGACGAGCCTTCGGCCCTCGGCTCTGCGAAGCCGCGGCGTCCGAGAATTGAGAGAAGAGCCGGAACGAGCGTCAGCGCAGCGAGTACGGCGACAATCACGCCTATCGAGCACGGCAATCCGGTGGTTCGAAACAGACTGATCTGAGTCGCCGACATCACCGCGCAACTCGCGGCCACGGTAAGGCCGGAGGCCACGATGATGCCCGATGTCTCGGTGGCGGACGCCACGATCGACTCGTGAGTCGACATCCCTCGCCGACGCCCTTGGTGGTAGCCGCTGAGGAGGAAAACTCCGTAATCCGTGCCGGCCCCGAGAAGAATCGCCGCGAGGAGCATCACCGAGAAGATGGATACATCGAGGTTGGTGTGCAATGCCAAGAGTGCGACGATGGGGCGTGAAATGCCCAGGGCCAAGCCGACGCTGAGCAACGGTACGAGGATTGTGCTGAGTCGACGGTATACGAATAGCAGCAACACGACGATCATTCCCACCGTCGCTGCCGTGATGAGGGCGATCGAATGCTCCTGGGCCGCGATCTCATCACCTATCGTTGGCGCCGGGCCGGTCAGATAAACCGATAGGCCATCGGGTTTTGGAGTGTGGTCGATCAATCCACGAACAAACTGCTGTCCTGCTCGTTGGGGGGTCCCGCCCAGCCCACCGTAGAACCGCACAGTCGCATATACGGCCTTGCCGTCCTGGCTGGCGGCGATGTGGATAGTCGCAGGGTCAGGCAGGAGGTCCTGAACCGACTCGATCTCGGAATGATTGGCCCGAAGTCTGGCGACCATGTCGTCGTAGTAGGCGCGGTCCACATCGTTGAATCCGCGGTTGTCCTCAAGCACGAGGTATCCGATTGCCGACGCTTGGGATTCGCCGAACTGAGTGCCGATCTCCTTGAGAGTGACCAACGATGGCGCCGATTCAGGGATAAGGGGGCCGGATTTCTCGAGGCAAACTTGCTCGAGTTGAGGGGTAGCCAGGTTGAGGCCGACCGCCACGAGGATCCAGATGCCGAAAACGAGATAGGCGTTCCGGCCGACGAGGTCGGCTAGTCTCCCCAGAAACTTGCTCTGGCCATGTCTCATCCCATCGCATCGTATGACTTCAGAACCGCTTCCGTAAGTGTCAGGGCGTTGGCGAGATCATGTGTCGCATCGGGCCGAGGAGCGCGATGATTCGGAATCTTTCAAGGTGGACTCACCCTGACACGCAGGGATTTGATCACCGAGCCCGTGCTGGCCAGCTCGACAACAGATGCGAATGAACCGCCAACGGTTCAGCCCTAAGTTATAGACTCCCGCAATCGCAGCTTTTAGGGGGCGAGGATGATGAACTCCGTGAGTCCGCTGATGGCCGGCGTGATGGACTCCGAGTTCAGCGCGACGGGGTAGTGACATGAGCACTTCTCGGGTCCTGATCGTCGGTGCCGGTCCAGCCGGAGCGACGGCCGCTCTGCTACTCGCCGAACACGGAATTGACACCCTCGTAGTCGAACGCCGCGCGGCCCAGTCGACCCACCCGGCCGCGCATGTGCTCTCCACACGCACACTGGAGGTCTTCCGTGAACTGGGCCTAGAACACGATGTGCGCCGCCTCAGCTCGCGGATTTACGAACTGCGCGATGGCATTTATGCCACCAGTCTGACCGGACCCGAACTGGGCCGGATCACCATTTACGATCCTGAATCGACTGAAGCCCAATTGCTTCAGACCCTTAGCCCTACTCGGGCAGCGAACCTGTCGCAACACGTACTCGGCCAGCTGCTGTGGGATCAGCTCGACGCTTGTCAACGGGTCGAGTTCCACCGCGGCAGCGTGTATCAAAGCCACCGCGAAACCTCCGATGGCGTTGAACTTCGAGTCACCGGCCCAGACGGCGATGGCGAGTGGGTAGCGACAGGTCGGTATCTGATCGGCGCGGACGGTGCGGGCAGCCATGTCCGGCGCACGTGCGGACTTCAAGTGCGCGGCCCCGTGCTTCAACACGTGATCAGCGTTCACTTCAGCGCCGACCTGCGTCCCTATCTGTGGTCACGCCGAGGCCCCGTCATCTTCACGTTCACCCCACGCGGGCTTGGAATCATCATCGTGCACAGCTCACCCGATGACTTCGTGTTCCAGATTCCCTACTTCCCGCCGGTTCAGCGTCTCGAGGACTTCACCGCCGACGATTGTCGGCGCAAAATTCGAGATGCGTTGGGAGACAGGGAATTGGTCGTCGACATCCACTCGGTGCAGAGCTGGGCGATGACGGCGCAGATCGCCAATCATTATCGTAAAGGACGTACCTTCCTTATCGGCGACGCCGCGCACCGCTTCCCGCCGACCGGCGGTCTCGGACTCAACACCGGCGTGCACGATGCCCATAACCTGGCCTGGAAACTGGCGTGGGAAATCTCTGGTCGTGCTCCGATTGATCTTCTCGACACCTACGACGCGGAACGTCGACCGATCGGCACCGCCAACAGCGAGCATTCAGTGAAGAACTTCGACGGTCTGATGGATGTTTTCGACGCGCTCGGATTGCCGCGATCAGGTATGCGCGCACTGCGGGCTCTGGCCGAGTCCCGACTGATGGCTGCTTTGCCGCGCACT
Organism: Mycolicibacterium hodleri; assembly: GCF_006439015.1. Lineage (GTDB taxonomy): Bacteria > Actinomycetota > Actinomycetes > Mycobacteriales > Mycobacteriaceae > Mycobacterium > Mycobacterium hodleri_A. Next base: position 189,647 of record NZ_RCZG01000002.1, read on the forward strand.
GCGACACGCCGGATACTGGCCGCCCTCATGGCGGTGGCACTGCAGCGGATTGCCGTGGCCACTTCCCGGGGTCGTGTCGGAGAACGCATCCGGCGCCGCGTTCACGAGGTAATCGCCGGCCAGGGTAGCCATTACCGGACGTGGGGACTCGATCTCGGCGTGCACTACGACAGCGGATTCCTCAACGAGGACGACATATCCGAGGACCTAGTGGACATCGAGTTCTATACGCCCATCGTGCGCGTTGGGGGGCGGCTACCACACGCGTGGGTCCAGTACGCCGGAACGAGAGTCTCCACGCTCGACCTCCCGGCACGCGACACGCTGACGGTTCTGACCACGTTGCAACACGAGTCGGGTTGGCGCGACGCGCAGATTGCGGTCGGACACCCATTGGCGGTGATCGGTGTCGACCTCGCGGCGTGCGGAGAGCCGCTGCATTCGCTGGCGGCAGGACAGGCGCTACTGCTGCGCCCGGATTCTCACATCGCCGCAGTGCTTACACCTTCGAGTGGTGGGTACGCCGACGCACTCGGCGCCGCGCTCGATCAACTAGGTCTGACGGTCACCGTCAAGGAGCGCTATGAACCCACGCGTTGATGAGATTGTCCTAATGACCCATGAGTGGGATTCGATGCGAGCCTGGTGGGGAACGCTTCTCGGCGCGGATCCACGCACAGTCGGTCACCGAACAGCGGTCGTCGAGACAGCCGGACTACGGGTAGTTATCGAGCATTCCGACATTGCGATGAACGCCAATCCCGAAGTCGCTGGGGTCATTTCACTCACGGTGTCGGCCCCCTCTGCGATCGCTGCCCTCGACACCCACAGGCGACTCGTCGCGATCGGCTCCCGCCACCACCGCGCCACAGACGACGTCAGCGGAGTGCGCCTGTGGTACCGCGACCCCAATGGCACCGATGTGGCAGTCCGCTTACCGTTCGACGCCGACGCGAACAACCGGCGTGGCCAGGAGATCGATCCCGATCGCATCGTCACCCGGCTGCAAGCGGCGGCAGAATCAGCGAAGGCGGTACACGCCGAAGGCGAATCGGACTATACATAGCGCCGGCAAAGTAACCCACCACGTTTTGAGCCCAGGTCGGTGCCACTTTCGGTCGGGCGTTTGCACAGGTCAGTACGAATTTTTGTGCCAAGTTCGATTCCCGGCAGCTCCACCAACCGTGGCTTCGCCAAGGCCATAACCCGTGCCAGGTTTCTTTCCATCAACCACCGCTGGCTAACCCGGGTTCGAAGGCTCATCACCGTGTCTCCCCGGAAACCATGCACGCGATGACGTTCCGTTCCCGACGGTCGTAGCGGCAAACTGACGGCCGGGTACGGTACCGACATCGATGTTTCGAAAGTCTTTGTTTAGGATCGGGTTTCGCCCGGCTAGCTCACCATCGCCGTGTCAGCCGTTCCTAGCGGCCGTCGCTGTCCGACGCGGCGATCAGACTCCAGCGCAGCTTGCACATCCTGATAGAGGGACATCTCGGCGTCGAATCGGCCGGCGGCCATGATGCGGGCGGTGCTGGGCCGACTGCTGACCAGGCAGAGCGAAATTCCGCGGCGCTGACATTCGGCTGACTGCTCAGTCAGAGCAGCGAACCCGCAGCATGCGACGAAGTCGAGCCCGTTGATGTCTACGAGAAGTGGCCCTGGCGCGGTGGTGGCGCTGGCGGCCTGGCTCAGTAGCGTCGCGAAGGTGGCCACATTGTGCGCGTCGACTTCCCCACCGACGCGAAGCAGCACCATTGAGCCGCTGCGCTCGATGGTGGCCCGCAGCGGGTAGGCCGCGTTGCTCATCGTCGAGGCGAGCGTCGCGCTCACATGTGGGGCGGAACCAACGGCACTGATCGACGTCATGGGATCTCCCGGCATCGGGCGCGCTATGCGTGGCGCGGCGTGATTTGCTGCCCGCTCGGAGGCTTCAAGCCAGACAACCGCAGAATACCCTGGGTTGTTTACGTTGTAAACAGGGTGGGAGTCCCCGGGTCGCACTCGGGTCAACGGGCGGTGTCGGTTGGTCCGCCGTCGTGACTAACCTGGTCTTGGTAGGTCGTCGCGACTACCAAGCAAGGGAGATCTTCGATGAATGACGACGGGTCCGCCCAGCCGTCTGAGGCTGTCGGGGTCGATACGGCGGCGGACACCAATGGAGACGGTCATAACCCGCCGCGGCTCAGTCGCGCATTAATCTTGGACGCCGCGATCGACTTCATCGATCACCACGGGCTGTCCAAGTTGACCATGCGTCGGTTGGGCGCGGCGTGCGATGTGGAGGCAATGGCGCTGTACCGATACGTGCATAGCCGCGGTGATCTGCTCACTGGAATCGTTGAGCACATCGTCGACCGCCTTCTGGTCGACCAACTTGCCGCCCGCCGCCAGGAGGATGGCTGGCAGGACTACCTGGTGCGACTGGCCCACGGGGTACGCCAGATCGCGTTGGATCATCCCGATGTCTTTCCGCTGGTTGCCACCCAGCCGCCAGAGATCCCGTGGGTGCGGCCTCCGTTGCGCAGCCTGCGCTGGATGGAAACCTTTCTCGACACGTTGATCTGCTACGGATTCGACGACGTTGCCGCTGTCGAGGCTTACCGCTCCTACACCACATTTCTGCTGGGTCAGCTCCTGCTGGAGGTCTCTGCCCGTGGCGCTCAACTGCATTCGGAGGACGACGCAATCCTCGACAATGCACACCATTCCGAACGGGCTCTGTCGGACTACCCGCACCTGAAGCGGCTGCAGCCCACGCTGTCGCAGGACTGCGGCGCCACCGAGTTCGAGGAGTCTCTGGAGGCCCTGCTGGACCGGCTTGAATTGCTGGTGTCCCGGCGCTGACGAGCGACGAATCGCGTTACCAATAAAGCGTTGGGCATTCTGAGCGCGGGCCGGTGGCCCGACGAACGGTTTGCGAACGCCGCACTAGGGTATCTCCGCAGAACGGGACCGAACCCATTGCCCAGGACACGGCCACCGAGAAGCGATGGCCGCGGCTCGCCTGCGCTGCACCTGATCTCGGTGTGCACAGAACGCTGTTGCTTCAGCTGTTCGTCGAAGGCGACGATCTTGGCGCGCTCAACCTCACCGCAAGCACGGCATCGCATTCACAGCGGAATCCCGGTTCGCAACACGAGCCAGCACTGAATCTCAGTTGCACTGAGCTGCAGTAAATTTCCGGTCGATTGGGCTGTTGAATCGCCTGCGGGCGGCGCGTCATCACGGAACCGTGCAGACGGCGGTTGTCGCGCCAGTGCACCCGACGGGCCGGGCCAGCCGGGTACGGCCACTCAGAGCTGATCGGGGCTCATCCGATCAGAGTCGATGGGTCGCGGCGCTGGCGCTCCGATGCGAGATCGGCATCAGGCTATCTCCCGTCTCGGACCCTCGGTCGTCGTGAAGTGGCCGGCAGGCCGCGGAAGCGCAGGAGTGTGTACCGCTAGTTATGTTGGCCTGCTGAATGATTCGACTTCTCTTTGCCATCGCGGTCAGTCGAGCGACGATGGCTGATGCACGGGATGCAGCAGGCCGTCTTTAGGGCAGCTAACGGTCGGCAATTTGGTCAACGAGGCTACTCGTGAGTATCGTTGGCCATGTTGGTGCTACAGAATGTTGGTATCAACTCAGTCCGGGGTGTCTTGCCGCTCGATATTCCGTGAGCCTCTGCTCGACGCCGGACTTCCTTCACACCAGTCAATTGCGACATGTCAGGTCGTGGCTTCACTTCGCAAATGCGTTGTGAGCGACGACATTCCATTCGTCGCACGATCCGCATATTCGCGTTGTTGAAGGTTGCACAAATCCATCGTCGGGTTGTATCGACCCGCGCCCCAAAAGGAGTATTACATGACCACCAACAATCCCACCACTTCACACAACCCGACCACTGCCAACCGGCCCTCCGCGCCGATCGCTTACGGAGCAGAGCCGCAGTCCGCTCGGGTCCCAGCGCGGCGTAGCGACGAGACCAAAGCTGCCTTCAAGACAACGGAATTCATCGTCTACGTCGTGGCGGTCATCGGCGTGCTCGTTGCGTCGTTCCTGGTCAAGACCGTCGACGCACACGAGGACTACTTCCGTGCCGATCGCGCGTGGTTCTACGTGGTGCTGCTGACCATCGGCTACATGGTGAGCCGCGGTCTGGCGAAGTCCGGCAGCCGTCACCACGACGACGCCTAATACGACTAACGGCCCACGCGGTTGCCGTTGAACGTCGCAACGAGACGTGGGTCGAGTGGATGGCATCACCAACGACTGCCCCCGTCGATGCTCAAGGCATCGGCGGGGGCTCTCGCGGTGTGCATAGCAGTCGTGCCTCGCGGACGTGGCGCAAGATACCTCGATGCGCGGCAGGACTACGACAGCGTCGCGGCCGACATCGATGCGTGGGCGCCCAAGGTGAAGGCAGGGGCTGATTGTCGGGTGGCGACTACGACGAACGGCTCTGGCCCGGGGTCGTCGCCGCGATCCCCGATAGAGTTCCCGACTCACACGGATGGTGACCGCACCGTGGCGGTGGCTCAAGCCGTGACCGAGGTGTCCTGTGTCTCGTACTGTTTTGGCCGCGACTCGGCGGGTATGCCCCTAAGGTCGCACGTCTACTCCGGCCGCCGTAACTTCCGATTGCGTACCGGGGTGGGGCGATCGGTGCCGGGCGAGCACCTCGTCCGAAAGGAACAGACTCTCGTGGCTATCACCGATGTCGCCAAGTACGCCCACCTAACCCCCGCCGACCTAGAGGCGTTCGCCGCCGACCTGGAGCAGATCCGCGCCGACGTCGAAGGCTCGCTCGGCGAACGGGATCGCGCCTACATCTGCCGCACGATCGCGTGGCAACGCGGTCTCGACATCGCGTCGCGGCTCGTCATCGGGCTCAGTAGGGGCAAGGTCGGATGGGTCGTGGGGACGACCGGGCTCGCCATCGCGAAGAGCATCGAGAACATGGAACTCGCGCACAATATCGGCCACGGCCAATGGGACTGGATGCACGACCCCGAAATCCACTCCACCACGTGGGAGTGGGACATGGTGGGTCCGTCGTCGCAGTGGCGTTACTCCCACAACTACCGCCATCACGTCTACACCAACGTGGTTGGCGTGGACGAGGATCTCGGTTACGGCGTCATGCGGGTAACTCGCGACGAGAAGTGGAAGGCCGCCCACCTAACACAGCCACTGCGAAACCTGTTGATGGCGATCATGTTTGAGTGGGGCATTGCGTTGCACGACCTCCACTCCGAGAAGGAACGCGCATCGACGGCCGCCGACAAGTCTGCCACCGTCAAGGCCTTTGCTAGCAAGACCGCCCGTCAGGTGGGCAAGGACTACGCGCTCTTCCCGCTGCTCAGCGGACGTAGGTGGCGCCGAACGTTGACCGCCAACGTGACGGCCAACCTCCTACGCAATGTGTGGGCGTTCGTGGTCATTTCATGCGGGCACTTCGCTGACGGTGCCGAGAAGTTCACGGCGGCGACACTAGAGGGTGAGACCAAACCGGCTTGGTATTTGCGTCAGATGTTGGGAACGGCGAATTTCGACGCAGGACCCGTGATGGCGTTCATGAGCGGCAACCTCTGCTACCAGATCGAGCATCACATCTTTCCCGACCTGCCCAGCAATCGATACGCCGAGATCTCCCGGCGGGTGAAAGACGTATGTGCCACATACCATCTGCCGTACACCACGGGCTCGCTGACCCGCCAGTACCTGCAGACGTTGCGGACGATCGTGAAGTTGGCGTTCCCGGACCGATTCCTGACCGCGACGGCCGACGGTGCTCCAGAAACCGCGTCCGAGCGCGAGTTCGGGCAAGTCGACGCGGCCGAGGATCAGATTCGGGCGCAAAGGCGTCGCAGGCCGACAACCCGTCGCAGAGCGCCATTGGCGGCCCTCATGGCGAGCTTCTGAGGTAGTCAGTTGGTCGGATCGGCGACGCTGCGCATGGCCGTCACGACGAAGGTCGCGGCTAGCGGCGTTGTCGATGAGCCGGCGAGCGATCTCGGTCAGATGACCGTCGCTAATGCGCGCGTATCGACCAAGCAACACGAACGGTCGATATTGTGGGCAACGGTCATCGCGCGAGGAACCAGATGACCTCGCCCAACCGCAGATGCGAGAGCAACCACCTGCTTGTGGCTTAGATAGCCTCGGTCGGAATGCTTCCGACTGGGAGTGGCGGTTTCGATTGGCCGCCGTTGCTAAAGCCGAAATGGATCGAAGAACGTGACTGCGGTGCGATCGGCGACGTGTTTGTTACGTGAGTGAATGAGGATGTTCCCCAGGGGCGTCAACAGTTTGGACGAGATCGCGTCGCCGGATGGCGTGGGCATGGCGACGCGAGCGATGCCGACTTTGCCCTTGCCGAAGTAGACGTAGTTGAATATCGACCCCACCGGCGGAACGTCCCCGGGAGCGGTGCCCGTGGTGCCCGTCGTGTCGTTGGTGACGAGGATTGCTTCGCTGCTGATTCCGAGGAAGTCCCATTGGCGCATCACGTCGGCGTCAAAACTTCCGATGGTGGTACCAGCCGAATCAAGGACGTCGAATTGCTGATAACCCTGGACTTGCACCTCGCGAGGCGGGAGTCCGTTGATCCCGACGGGCCGTAGTGGGGAAACCGGAACGAAACTCTGGCCATGCGTAGCCGGTAGCGACGCAACGGATGGCGGTGCCGATGCATCGAGAAGGGTCCGGGCGTTGTTGGAGACCGTGTTGCCATTCACCTCTATCAACGAAATCACGTCGCCCGCCGGCGACGGCAACGACGAGTAGAGAACGCGGTCTGTGCCGCTGTTGTAGATCACGTTGTACACCGAGCCGACCGGCGGAGTCTGGCCGGCGGCGGTGCCCACGTTAGGGCCGTCGTTGGAGGTGACGAGGATTGCCTGGGTACTGAGGCCCAGAATGTCCGCAGTGGCGGTGAAGGCACCCTCGAAGCTACCGACCGCTACACCGGCCGAATCGTAAACGCTGAACACCTGATGCCCCTGAACGGATGAGAAGAACGGCGCGATTCCGCTGGTGCCGGTAAAGGTTTCCGCCAAGGGGTCTGCAGGAGCGATGCTGTAGCCGTTGGTGAGTTCGATGGGCCTATTGTCCACGGAGTGGTCGGCGATGCCTTTGGCCGCATCGAAGGACACGGGTAATGGAATGGTCCCGAAGGGCGTCCGCACAGTGAACGAGATGACGTCGCCGGTCGGCGAGGGCATGGCGGAGTACGACCACCCGAAGAACCCGCCGGCGAAGCTGTTGATCACGGAGCCGACCGGCGGGACTTGCCCGTCGGCGGTGCCCACGTTGTTTCCGTCGTTGGAGGTGACGAGGAGCCCCACGTACTTGTAACCGACACCCCTAGTCAGGAGTGCGTCAAAGGTGCCCTGGTTGGTGCTATTTGTCGGGTCTACCACCTCGAATTGTTGTTCCCCCTGAACCGTACTGGGCGCACCCGGTACGTACGTCCACCGTCCGTAGAGCGAGCGGACTTCTTCGGGCGAACTGGGAACCAGGTCGTAACCGTTGAGTTTCAGCGTGGGTGTCACCGTGGTCGGGCTCGCCGGCTCGACGACAGCCGTGGCGAAGATCGTCAACGCAAGTTCGGCTATCGCGGTAAGGGCGAGGTCGCGGACACCTGGGGTGAGGGCCGGCGCCGCGATGATCGCGCTCAGCTTCTCCTGCGACCTCGGCGCAGATACCGATGACCGCGCCGGCACTGCAGCCGCGGTCGGCGCCGATGGTGGCGTTGGTCGCGGGGTCGAGGTTGATGGCGTCATCACCCGAACCCGGTGGGTTGCGCCCTTGGCGCTGGTCGTCGATGAGGAAGGCGGCACTGCAGAGCGCCGGTCCACCCCAATCGGCCTCGACGACAACCCGTCGCTACGCGGAATCCTCTTGTGGCTCTTGTTCTTTCCGGGTGACGGCGACGCCGGCGCCGTGGCATCAGAGGATGCCGAGGCGGCCCTCCCCGTCTGCGAGGCGTTCGGAGACGAATGAGTGGTGTGCGGGGCATCTGGGTCGGCCGAGGCGAGCGGGCAGCTCGCCAAGATCACCGCGCCCACTCCGAGGGCGACCGCTAGTCCCCCCACGCGACCGACAAATCTCGAAGTCGTCAATTCCCCACAACCAGCCTTACGGAACGAACCAACACAACTACCTGCCTAGTGATCTGACTGCCGAGGATCAAGTATGACAACTTAATGTGAGCAGCGCGCCGCTGACCGATGGGTTTCACCGACCACTCCCTACCACTGCCCGGTGTTCACGTTTGTCGACCACTTGGTCGCGACCGGACGTTGGAGGGACGGCGGGTCCTCGCCCTGGCCCCAGAAGTTGACTAGGTACCGGCGGAAGCGGCGTTCACAAGAGTTGGCCACCGTCGCGCACGAGGTATTTGTGTCGGCGATCTTGCCTGGCGTGACCAGTTCAATGAGCTATCGCACGGCCTGTTCAGCATCGAGGGCGCCGGGGAAACGGCGGTGTAGGCCGTTGATCAGCCTATGCGCTTCGTGAAGTTCCTGGCGCAGAAATGATGCCTGGCGATGCTGCATCATCGCCCCGCGAGTGGAGGTACGCCGACGAGCACTCTCGGCGCAATGGAGCTTCTGCGAGATGGTGACCACCTGTCCGTGCAACTCCTGCAACAGTTCTCGCGCCTGCGCCACGCCACTGTCATCTTCCATGAGGTGATGGTCTCATCAAACCCTAATGTTCGCGCCTTGAATCCATGACGTCCGGGGGCGATTTCGTCCACACGCATGGGAGTTGACGATTCGGTGAACGGGAGGGGACCTTGCGGCGTGATCGAGTCGAGCGAACGGACGGTGATCGGCCACCGAGAAGGTGGGCTGACGTCGTGAACGACTGCTACGCCCGCTTCGACGGGCGTCCCATCCGTGACTTCGTACCGCTGTTTGTCGAGCGGGGGGCGAGAACTCGGTTGACCCAGATCAATGGTTAGTCCCGTGCAGCCCACAACGCGGCGAACCTGCGGTCGAGTTTGGCGATGAGTCCATCTAGGTAGCGCAACTCCGCTTCGTGAGAGCGCACCTGCGACCGCAGATGGGGAATGCCAGACATCATGCCTGCCGCTATTCGCCGTGCCACCTCGTCGCGATGCTTCTGGGCGTGGGCGGCGATGAGTTCCCGCTCATCGGCGAGCGTTCCTCGGAAGTACGCCGCCTGCATGGCGTCGGCTGCCATCGACGAGTCGTCGTCATCCACGCCGGCGGCTGTCATCGACGTACCGTAACCCGCACTTCGCGGTCGGACATGTTGAATGTGGAGGCGATCCGCCGAATCTCACGACGTTTTCACCGAGGCTCATGGCTGCGTGGCGCAGCTCGTGGGTCGTGACGCCAGGGCACGACGTGGAGAACGTGCGGGTGAGAGTTCAACGGTTCGTCTCGCCGCTCGACGTCTGCACCGACTGTTTGACGACCAATTTCTGGAGGAGTCGATCACCACTCCGAGTGACCGGCGCGAATCAGGTCGCTCAGCGCGAACGCCGGTAGTCCGAGCGCGGCCGAGAGCTGTGCAGCATATTGCCGGGCGATGCGGTGGCCATGAGTCTCTTGATCGAAGCATCCGGTCAGAGCGACCGCTGTTCGACCACCCGAGGTATCGGAGGTCGAAGCCACGGTGATACGGGACACACCCGCTGGCTTGGGCAGAGTCGCGATGGCCGCCTGCACGTCGTGCTCGGTTGCCGCCCAGTCGACGTACACGGATACGAAGGTGTTCATATCAAACATCATTGCGACGGCGATCGGTGCGAGCACCATGCGCGCAAAGAACGTTGTTCACCGTTCATCCAAACACCCACCTAGGGGCTCCGCGCGGCGGAGTGTCGACGTCATCCCCTCAATCGATGCGGATCAGTTTCATCTCGGTCAGACGTTCCGGAAGGGATTCGACCTCCTCGGCCAGGGCTTCGCGTAGCTCTTCGTCGGGGACCGGCTTTCCGTGTCGTTCGATCTGGAGTGACCGCTCACCGACAATGGCCGTTAGCGCGTCCAGCAGTGCCGTGCGATCACGGGTGCCATCGAGCAGCGGCACAAGGTGACGGTCCACTGGCGAGAGGAGCAGCGCTTCGTGCCAGAAGTTGAAGATCGACGCGTCGTCCTGATCGCGCGTCAACTCCGCCAACCGTCTCGTCGTTGTGTCCACGCTCAGCAGATCAACCGAGCTCTGTTCCGGCAGAACCGGATCCAGACGGTACCGAGCCTGGCCCTGTGCGATTAGCACTCCCAGCAGGTTGTCGACGTGACCCGCAAGGTCCGCACTCGGATCGAATCCTGCGGCAGCGAGTCGTGACCCCACCTCCTCGATCAGCTCATCCCGGGACAGCGTCCACGGCCAGCGGGCGTTGAGTGCTTCCAGGGTGGCCTTGAGACCGGGGTCGTTGGTGAATAGCGTCGCGCCATCGGCGACCTCGTATTCTTGGCGGGAGTGATCCATCCGCGTCGTCCCCTCGACGGGTGGTGTCCACGCCGCCAAGTGCAGTCGACTAAAACGGCTGGGGTGCAGATCGTAACGGATCTGCGGTGCGCGTTCGGCATGAATCAGCAGCGATTCCCGGAACGTCCGGTTGGCTACGAAATCCAGGTATTGCTCCATGAGCACTTGCACACCTGAACACTTTTCGGCCAGGTATTCGGCGACCTTCGGGCCGTGGTTGGACGGGAACATCGTCTCGGGACGTGCTTCGGCCAGGTAGGCGAGACCGTGCGCGCTGGCCCGCCCGACCATCTCGTAGAAGTAGCACGGCGCATTGAATGACTCAAGTTCGTCGTGCAGTAGGTAGGTGTCCCCGAAACCTTCGTCGCGGGCGCGGAATTCGGCTAGCACCCTGGCCAACACACCGCCCTGTGGAGCCACGTCCTGGAGGAAGTCAGCCATCGCGCGTGCCTCGCGCACCTTGTCCTGCGGAGTGGTGCTGGCACCGCTGGCCAGCATCATCGCATCGCGCATGACCTCCTTGGCCTTCCAGCCCGGATACACGTTGTAGCTGACGTAGGCGACGCCGTCGGGCGAGAGTAAGCGCCGGAACGTCGACAGAATGGCCTCCTGCACGTTCTGCGGCACCCAGCTGTACACGCCGTGGGCGATGATGAAGTCGAATTGCCCCCAGCCGCTCGTGTCGACGTCCGCGATGTCACCCGCGACGAACTGCACGTTGTCCAGGCCCAGGGCCTGCGCACGCATTCGTCCCTGGCCGATCTGCACCTCCGAGAGGTCGACCCCTACGACCTGCGCACCGGGGTGGGTCGACGCGAACGGCGTCAGGTTCCCGCCTGCGGCACAACCTATCTCGAGCACGCGAGCCTGAGACACCCGGGGAGTCGGAAGTCCGAAGACATGCGCGATCGCGGCGAGTTGTTCCGGCGCCGACTGAGGGAAGGCATCCGAGTCGTATGGAGTGAGGTCATAGGCGGCGCGCAAACGGCTGACCGAATCGTTCGTCTGGTCCGTGTCGCGTACCTGGCCGACGGGCTGGTTCATGTTGACTCCCTGTGAATGCGACGCAGGACGACTCTCCGTCGTGACCGCGGCGGCGTAGTCGGTGGGCAGGGCGATGCCGGTCGTCGAACATTCGACCACAGAGCCGGAAGGACGCGTCGCCCCGGAGAGCTCTCCGCCAGGAACCGTGGTGATCGTGAGGCGACGGCTCTGCCGGTCTCCAAGAAGGAGCGCATGTACTGCGAAGTGTCGCTCAGGTCACGCCAACGGCGGGACTTTCGACTCTAGGTTTGGCCGGCGGAGCGGCCGAGCATTGGCACCGCAGCCCAGCAACTGGACCTGCTCGCACGGACCATGGCTGACCGGCGGTCCGGTGTCTTCCGGCCATGGGCTCGGGTCAGGTGACATCAGACGCTCGCCACACGGTCAGCGCCAAACAGAGGAGACCCCGTGCCGAGTACGCTCACCGACGTTGACATCACGCGGCGGCAGCTGTCCCTTATGCGTGACGACGTCGACGACCTCCTGAACCGGCTGACGATGGCCGAGTCGTCGTGGTCGGACTGGCTCGCGGCCGTCGCGCCCGAGCACCGACCGAGTGCCCGAAATATGTTGCACTACTGGGCTATTCGGCAGTTGGATTTGCGCGATCTGCAGGCGCTACTTTCAGCTCATGGACTTTCGTCACTTGGCCGCAGCGAGCCGCACGTCGAGGCCACATTGCATTTGGTGCGGGCGGCCATCGGAGCGATGCTCGGTGAAGAATGGCGGCAACCCGTTCTGAACGGTGTGCTCGTCAACCAGGGCCCCGAACTGCTTCGGAATCGGACGCGGGAGTTGCTCGGACCGGACCCGCTCGATCGCGGGACCCGCATCATGGTCACACTGCCCGCCGCGGCGGGCACCGACGCCGGCCTGGTTCTCGGCTTGGTGGAACGTGGCATGAACGTGGCACGGATCAACTGCGCGCACGACGATGTGGTGGCGTGGCGCTCCATGGCGCGCCACGTTGCTCAGGCGGCCGAAACCACCGGCCGGACATGCCTGATCGCGATGGACCTCGGCGGCCCCAAGCTGCGAACCGGACCGCTGGAGTCCGGGCCTCGCATCGTGAAACTCAAACCTCGCAGGAACGCCCTCGGACAGGTCGTCGCGCCTGCGCAGGCATGGCTCACCGCAGCCGAAGACCCGACCAACCCGCCGGACGTCGGGATGGTGTCGCTGCCCGTCTGCGGAAAGTGGCTCAGCCGCCGCCACGACGGCGACGTCCTTCATCTGCACGACACCCGTGGTTCGAAGCGCCGAATAGCACTGGACGACAAGTCTCGAACATCAAGCAAAGCAATGGGATTCGTCGCAACATTCGAACAGACCACCTACCTCGCCACCGGATCGGTGCTCCACGTGGAGGGCGGCAAGGATTCGACCCATCTCGGGGAGATCCCCCAAACCGAGCAGAGCCTCGTCCTACATCGCGGCGACATCCTCGAGCTGACCAGGGATTGCTCACCGGCGCCGGTCCTCACCGGCCGAACACCCCGAATCGGCTGTACGCTGCCCGAGCTCTTCGATCATGTACTCGTCGGGCAGGCGGTGCACCTCGACGACGGCCGGATACGCGGCAAGGTCGTCAGCGCGAACGCTGCTGTCCTGGGGTTGCGGATCGATCACGCCGCCGATGCGGGTTCTCGACTCCGCGCCGGTAAGGGAATCAACGTGCCGGGGGCCGACCTCCCGATCTCCGCTCTCACCGAGAAGGATGTCGAGGACCTGGCCAGTGTGGTGGAGCTGGCCGACTTGGTCGAAATGTCCTTCGTGCGCGACCCTTCCGATGTCACGCGGTTGCTCGACGAGTTGGCCCTCCGCGGCGGTGATGCACTGGGAATCGTGCTGAAGATCGAAACCCGGCGGGCCTTCGAGCATCTTCCGCAGCTTTTCCTCACGCTGATGCGCCATCCACGCGTCGGAGTGATGATCGCGCGCGGCGATCTCGCCGTGGAGTGCGGCTACGAACGGCTGGCCGAGTTACAAGAGGAGATCCTGTGGCTGTGCGAGGCAGCGCACCTGCCGGTGATCTGGGCGACCCAGGTACTCGAGCAGCTCGCGAAGACGGGCAACCCGTCTCGCGCCGAGATCAGCGACGCGGCGATGAGCGAACGCGCTGAATGCGTGATGCTGAACAAGGGTCCGCACATCAACGACGCCGTGGTCGTCCTCGACAACATCCTGCGGCGAATGGCCGAACATCACTATAAGAAGACCGTTCTGCTGCCATCGCTGCACGCGTGGCACCCCGCCCCCGACGTCGACGTGGCAGCAGTGACCGACTCTCGACGCGGGCTGCCGGCGTAGTTCGACGTGATGCATCGACGAGAGTGCGCCACCATGATCCTGGGCTGGGGATCGGAGTTGACGGTACGGGCAATGAGGGGGAACCTCGAGTAGTGATCGAGTCGAGCGAACGAACGGTCATCGACCAAGTGGTCGACAGGTTGGCCCGGAAGTATCCCAGCGTCCCCGGCGAGAAGGTGGTGGACGTCGTCAACGATTGCTACGCGCGCTTCGACGGTCGCCCCATCCGCGACTTCGTTCCCTTGTTCGTGGAACGCGGTGCTCGCTCGGCGCTAAACGAGCTCATCGTCTAGCGGTCGCGGGCCGAGGACGGCGCCGCGATACTTCACCCCAGCTTCGGTAATCCGTTCGCGCTCGACGGCAGGTCGTCGGGCGCTCGTCGGGTGAACACTTTCTTACGGCGGCGACTCGAGGCCCCCAAGATCTTCCTGTCCTGGACTCAGTGCGCCACACTGGTAGCTGACGGGTCGTAGAGCAAACCGCGAACCCGCAATTTCCGCAGATCGTCCGGGGTCGGTCATCAGTTCACTTGGGGATTCATTCGTGCCTAATTCTGCCAAGAATGCAAATAAGACATGCCGCTCAGATGCGGCCAGCGGGGATGCGCCGCGCGAGGTGGGTGCCCATCGCCGCAGGAAGATCAGCCCGGTAAGTCGAGTAGCAAACGGTGCTCTGATCGCGGCTGGCCTGCTGCCCCTGTTGGCTCACACGTCAGCCGGGGCAGCCACGGTGCCGCCGACGCCCAGTCCCGCAACGGTCTGGACGCTCAGCCCCGTGGTGGGCTTCCTGCCGACCCAGCTTCAAGGGTCCATGTGCCAGAGCCCCAACACCTGCACGGCGATCAACTACCCGGTGTACTCGATCCCCGCGGGCGTGACCGAACTGAACAACGACATCAAAAAGTCCACCTCCAACCCCATCAACCCCACGACGATCGTGTATGGCTACAGCCAAGGGGCGCAGGTCGCCGAACAGTGGGTGAAGAAATACGCCAACGACCCGACCGCGCCAAGCCCGGACAACCTGACGTTCGTGCTGCTCGCCAACGAGACCCGTGCCTACGGAGGCAGCCTCGTCGAGCCGGCGAAGGCGCTCGGCCTGAACCCCGCGCTAGTGGAAATGTGGCCGCAAAGCCAATATCAGGTGATTGACGTCGCCCGCCAGTACGAAGGAACCGCCGACTACCCCAACAACCCGTCGAGTCGCTATTACTGGCTGGCCGTCATGAATTCGACCGCGGGAGTCTTCTTGCTTCACGGCGATTACTCGGACATAGACCTCAACGACCCGGCCAACGCCGTCTACACCGAGGGCAACATCACCTACGTCACGGTGCCGACCCAGAACCTCCCCATGCTCGAGGGGCTGCGGACGATAGGGCTTACCGACCTGGCCGATTCGCTCAACGCGCAGCTGAAACCCCAGGTGGAACAGGCCTACAACCGCCCCGCTCCCTTCCCCACGACGACACAGTCGACCTCGTCGCTCACGAACGCGACGGTGGCTCCCGAGAACACCAGTGCGCCTGCTCCAACACGCACCACCGCGCCGCTGAAGACCAACGGCTCCGTTACGGGTCTAGCCAAAGCCGAGACTGCACCCTCCACGCCATCTTCCAACTATGTCGATCGACTCGCCGCGGCGGCAGAGAAGGCAATCGGTGCAGCAGACCAGGGAGTCGCCACGGCCCGACGCCTGGTTTCGACCGTAAAGCCCACCGGTGCAACGGATTTGACAGGTGGCAACTTGGTGAAACCAAACCGGTTGGCCACGAATTCGACCAAGCACACATCGACCGCCCCCGACGGTGCGGGTGAGCAAGTGACGGAAAATGCCACCCCGCCCGACGACGGCAACGCCGGCTGACAACTGTGCAGGAATGCGCTACCGCTGGCCCCATGTGTTCCACGAGGTCACCGTCTCGGCAGGCGGACGCGTGGCGGGCTTGAAGTCGGTGCCGATCGTATAGGCGACCGGAAACAGCGCGACCTGGGTAACGGTATCGGGGATGCCGAGCAGCTCGGCGACCTCACCCTCCTTGAACAGGTGCAGTGTGGTCCACACGGAGCCGAGTCCTCTCGACCGCAGGGCGAGTTGAAAGCTCCACGCAGCCGGGATGATCGAAGCCCAAGCAGCTGCCGCGACTGGCTGGGATTGGCCGTCGAGGCGCCCTTCGATGCACGGTATGACGTGGACGGGCACCTCGGCGAGGATTCCGGTCAGTGCATCCGCACTCTGATAGACACGGCGGGTCTGTGGGTCCCGTTCACTCTCTGCGGCGCGGGCCATGTAGTCGCCGGCGCAACTGCGATAGATCTCGGCGATCGCCGCCCGCTTGTCTTGATCCGTGACAACCAGCCACCGCCAATTCTGGGAATTGCTCGCCGTGGGGGCCTGCATCGCCAGTTGCAGGCACTCGAGGAGTACCGAGCGTTCCACGGGGCGGGTCAAATCCAGTCTCTTGCGGACTGCCCGGGTGGTGGACAACAGTCGATCGACCGTGGCGACGTCCATTCCGGCCACCTCGCCGGGGCGGGACGGGGCTCGCTCCTGCATCACCGCCCGCCTTTCCACTCGCTTCGCCCTTGCTGGCCGCACCTACGCCGACAGGTCGTCGTCCCAGCCATCGGAGTCGAGGTCCTCGAGCGAGGTCAGTCGCGGATTGGCCGTGGTCCGAGTGCTGTGCCCGCCGTCCATGCGGGCGGTGTACACGTTGGTCATGGCGATCGTGATGAGTTCCTCGACGACGTCGTGCGGCGGGTGCCCGACGAGTTGGTTCAGCGGTGTGAGCACGACGCCGATGCTCGCGGTCAATCGATGGGGAGACGTCCGAACGGTGTGGTGGAGTCTTTCGGTGAGCACGGTGGCGTCGGTGGTGTGGAACGTGTCGGCAACGAGGTACTCGGATTCACCGATGTGGGCTAAAACGGCGTCGCGACGAAGCGTCTCGCTGATCCGGTGCCCGATCGCCACCCGGGCCTGATTGCCATCGGCGTCGCCTCTCATGGCCGTCAGCAGGGAGAAACTGTCCAGGCTGACGACGACGATGGCCAGGAAGCGGTCGTTTACCCTGTCTCGGGCGACGATGGTGGCGACGCGGTCGGAAAAAGCATCGCGCGTCAGCAACCCGGTCAACGGCTCGAGTTCGCCGTATGGCACGTCGGTGTCGACGAGGCGGATCACGCTGCGGCAGATGAACACCACGAAGGCATTGATGATCGTGAAGAGTGCGATTCCGGCGATGGCGACCGCGGGTGCGAAACCGAAGACGCGGACCGCGAGCGCGAGGAGGGTCGCAGCGCCGACCAGCCACGTGTACGCCAACAGCCACCCATCGTGGAACATCGCGGTGAACGCCGCCACCACCACGAAGGCGCCGGCACCGACGAGGCCGATGGCCGCGTTCGCGTCGATGAGACAGGCTATGGCGATCAGAATGCTGCCGATCCCCACGCACAATCGCGATTGCAGTCGGGTGGGCCAACTGGACTTCAACCACAACGACGCCATCGCGATGCAGCAGACCGAGACCGCGACGGCGAGCCACCGATTGCGCGATCCCTTCGGACCGAGATCACTGAGCATCAGGATCAGCGGAATCGCGCTCAACGCGAGCATGTTGGCGGCGATTAGTCGGCACGTGGCGCGTTGAAGGCCTCTGGTCGCCAGGTATGACGTGATCCAGTAATAGCGGTCCTCCGAATGAAGCCAGCGTCTCGCCGCAACCGACATCGTCAGATCAATTCGGGGGAGCCGGTGCCCGAACCGAAAAGGGGAAACTCATGGGAACGGCCGAATAGCACGTCTAAACAGTAACGGACAATCCTGGCCATTGGTTAATGGCTAATTGGGTGAACGGCCACTGCCGCGCTCAAGCCAGGTGGTCGGCATGGGAATTTGGTGGGTTGCCGAGTGGACCACGAGATCTTCGACGACGAGGACGTCAGCATCTCGTCTGTCGACGGCGGCAAGCGCATCGCGGCGGCGATCGGTGGAGCGCGCGGGGTGATCCTGCGAAACCACGGACTACTGACGGTCGGGTCGACCATAGACTCGGCGGTGGGCTACTTCCTGCTGATGGAGTGCTGCGCCGAGGTCCAGATGAAGGCACGTGACGCCCATTCCATCAGCACCGAGTCGGCGCGCCGGGTCCACGACGAGTTCGACGAGGTCGCCGGGTGGCAGGTGTTTCAGTGGGCGCAGCGCACATACGTCCCCGACCGGGCGGCCATCGGCTAGCACGACGGTTGGCGGAGGCGATATCGACCAGGCCTGCTCCGACGTTCCCCGAGGCGCCCGTCACGAGCGGTCGCGGTCCTGACACCCCCGCGCGCCGAGGTGTGTCCATGGCTCGGTGTCCGGTGGTGGATCTCAGCGGCCCAGCTTCTCGCGGACGGTGTCGGCGGCGAATCGCGCGATGGACACCGGTCGGAATGCGCGTGCGGCGGCGGTCAGCGCGTCGCGCGTATCCGCGTTCAGTTCGATGTCGGCGGCGGCGACGTTGAACTCGAGTTGCTCGACGCTAGACGCACCGGGTATGGCCACCACGCCCGGCAGGCTGATCAGCCAGGCCAAGGCCACCTGAGCCGGTTCGGCGTCGACCTCGGCCGCCACCTCGCGCAATGTGTTCAGGAGCGGCTCTGCTCGCCGAAGGTTCTCGGTGCCGAACAGTGGGTTCGTCGCCCGGACTCCGCCCGGCCGATTGTCAACGCCGTACTTGCCGCCCAGAAGGCCCTGCGCGAGTGGGCTGTAGGCGATCACCATCCGATTCTCGCGCTCGGCGAAGGGAACCAGATCGTCGAGCGGCTGAGGGTGGGCGAGCGAGAAGTGCACCTGATTGCTGATCACGGGCGTGCCCAGCGCGGCGTCGGCCTTGCGCCACCGTGCGAGTGAGTAATTCGAGACCCCGGCCGCACCGATGACGCCGTCGTCGAGCAGGCTGCGCATCCCAGGCATGATCACCGAATCGGGGACCAGCGGGTTCGGCTGGTGGACCTGATAGAGCGGGATCTTGTCGAGCTGCAGTCGGCGGGCGCTGGCATGGGCGCGATGCTTGATCACCGGTGGGAACGGGGCGACGGGGAAGATCTTGCTTGCGACGACTACGTCGGCGCGTTCGTCGCCGAGCGCTTCGCCGAGGATGCGCTCGCTCTTGCCGAACCCGTACACCTCGGCCGTGTCGAACAGGGTGACGCCGAGGGCGCGAGCGCGAGCCACGATGTCGCGGGCCGCTCCCGCCGCGTAATCGTCGCCGTATCCCCACTCCTTGGCGCCGAACTGCCAGGTGCCGAGTCCGATCCGGCTGACCTGTCCGAGCCCGTCGACCTCGAGATGTTTCATGCGTTCCACCGTACTGACGCCGAAGATCTGCGGGGGACCCGCAGGTTTGTGACCTCCGCGTCAGAAATTCGCGTCGTTCACGCCTTCCCGAACGGTCGGTATTCGACGGAGTCTTCCTCACGGCCCACCTACGGGTGACGGATTGCGTCGCCTAGCTTCAACCGCTAGTTACGCCCGCCGCGATCTTTGCCGAGAAACGCCGACTCAACGTAGCCGAGGCTCCACCAGACCTGCCGACGTTGCCGTGCTGATCGCGCGATGCCAGCTAAGTTCGGCGATCACCACCACACCGAGCGCGGCGGCGATCGCCACCAGTGACCCGAGCCAGTTGTCGAGCAGCACCAGCGACGTCGCGCAGGCGAGCACGAACATGACGGCCAAGGCGGCGCGTCGGTTGGTGAATGCACTCATGGCTCCAAGGTCCTCGGCCGACCTAATGTGCGCCCAAGCCGAGGCCAAGAAGTTCCTATGAATGTGCGAGCGGCGCTAGTCCTCCTTGCGGATCAACCGCATCAGCGCCTCGCGGCCGGGCGCCAGGAGTTCCTCGATGCGCGTCTGGTTCACGTCGGCGACGACGATCTCCCCGACATCCTCGTGGACGTTGCTAAAGATGCCGTGGGACTTCATCTTCTCGGTCTGATAGACGTTGTCCTCGGTCGGCGTGACGTAGTACACCGCCTCGGCCTTGAAGCGGTGCACCAGCCACAGGTGGACCAGCGTCATCAGGCGCTTCTGCCGCAACGCCTCGGCGAAGGTGTTCTGGTCGCGCACCGTGAGGATGCTGCGGCCGTGCCGATCCTTGATGGGATCGACGAGGACGTTGGCGAGCAGTTCCTCGCCGTTGTCGTGAGTACCGTCGTCCCTGACGCCATAGATTCCGAGCTCGAGGACTTCGCCGCCAGCACGCCGCGGGCGCAACTGCACGCGTAGCGTCTCGCCCAGCTGGTTGTGCTCACTCCACAGCGCCAGCCACTCCTCGAGCAGCTTCTTCGGCACCTCTGTCTGCACGAGGTGCTGGTGCTGTGTCGACCCCTTGCCCATCGACTTGGTGGTGGCCGTGCGCCCCGAAGATGCAGCCAGGGCGGCATCGCTACGGGGCCCGCCGACGAGCGTCTGCGGGGTGCGGTACGGCGACTCGACCAGGCGCATCTTGCGCTGCAGCCGCGCCAGCGCCAACATGCCATCCTGCCGAAGCGCGGTGGCGAACTCTTCCGCAGCGACGCCGTCGATCTGATGGCCGCCGTAGGTCATGAAGTTGAAGACGAAGCCCATCTTTCCGATCTCCTCGGGGAACGCCCGCATCTGATCGTCGGTCATGCCGGTGGTGTCCCAGTTGAACGAGGGGGACAGGTTGTAGGCCATCATCTTGTCCGGGTAGACGGCGCGGATCGCTCGCGCGAACTGCCTGGCATCGTCGAGGTCTGCGGTCTTGGTCTCCATCCACAGGATGTCGCAGAACGGTGCGGCCGCCAGCGACTTCGCGATCGCGTACGGGATACCGCCGCGGACCTGGTAGTAGCCCTCCGGGGTCTTCGCGCGTTCGCAGTCCCATGGAACGTCGGCGCCCAACTCCCTGGCCTTCTCGCGGGCGGCATATAGGGACGCGGTCTTCGCGAACTCACGCCACTCCGCAGGGGTCATTGCGAGCGGTTCGCCCTCGCGCTCACGGAATGCCACCAACTCGGCCACCGCCTCGCCGTAGGTCTCCAGTCCGGCGTCGGCCTGCCAGGCGTCGACGAAGCGCGACTCGACTCCGTCGAAGAGGTCGTCGACGGAGGTGAGCTGGCCGTCATGCTCGCCCTTCTGCCAGGCCGCCGCCGCCTCGGTGACGAGAGTTGCGATGCCGTGACGTTCGAGCCACGCGTCTGCGGCCTCGTACTCGCCGTCGGGAAGCGCGTAGAGCAGGTGGCCACGGAGCTCGGTGACGCCCTGTGCGTGGAAGCTGCGCATCAAGGCGAGGAAGCAGGCCTTGTACGGCGGCACCTTCAGGTTGGTTGCGCCTAGGAGGAACGGCTGATCCCGCTCGTCCGCGCGGCTGTCGATCAGGTTGGCCGCCTCGGCATCGGTCCGAGCCACGATGATGCCCGGCACCCGCATGATGTCGAGTTGGAAACGCGCGGTGTTCAGTCGCTTGATCTGCTCGTCCGAGGGCACCAGCACCTTGCCGCCCTGGTGTCCGCACTTCTTGGTGCCGGGACGCTGATCCTCGATGTGGTAACCGGGCACGCCGGCTTCGACGAAGCGGCGGATCAGGTTGCGTACGTGCGGGTCACCACCGTGGCCGGTGTCGGCGTCGGCGATGATGAACGGCCGGTAGTCGATGGCAGGGGTCGCGGCGCGCTGCGCGTCGGTCATCTTCAGCCGCAGATACTGCTGATTGCGGTCGGCGGTCAGCAGTGCGCGCACCAGCCCCGCCGCCTCGTCGGGCACCTGGCTCAGCGGGTAGCTGGCGAGGTCGGGTCCCGGATCCTCGCTGATGGAACCCTTCGCGGAGGTGGCCCAGCCGCCGAGGTAGATGCCCTCGATGCCCATCCGCTTGATCGTCACCGCCTGGCCAGGCGAGTAGGGCCCGAAGGTGGTGATGCTCTTCTGCGCCGACGCGAGCTCGCGCAGGCGGGCGTAGAAGGCTCCCGCTGCCTCGCGCGCCACCGGGTAGTCGGCGGGAATGGTGCCGCGCTGTTCGGCTACCTGACGCGCCGTGTACAGGCGGACGATCCCCTCGAAGCGTGGACTGTCGATGTACCGCTGCGTCGCGGCGAGGTCCTCTTCGAAGGATGTTCTAGCCTGGACGTCTGTTTCGGTCATCGTCATCGGTTTACGCTCCTCATTGAGCCATTTGCTCTGGTGGTGCAAGTCTATGGCGCACGTCACGCGTGGAGTTTCGAATCACCCATCTCGCCACCCGAATACACCCATCCCAGGCGTCTCAGCCGTTCCTCACAGGTCCATCTACGGTGGGGCTGCCTAACTGGCAGTGTGACAACGACATTGGAACTGCCCGTTCCGGCGAGCGACGACGCGGTCGAGCCGACGCGAAAGCACCTGTTTATCAGCCGGAAGAAGGACCGCTTCGGCTTCGCCGTTCTCCTGGCTGGGACGGCGGCGATGTACCTACCGAACATCACCGTCAACGGGATGGGCAACCAGTTCTATGCGGCCGCCGCGCAGGCGGGCTCGAAGAACTGGGAGGCACTGCTGTTCGGCTCGCTGGACACGCAGAACTTCATGACCGTCGACAAGCCACCGGTGTCGCAGTGGGTCATGGGTCTGTCCGGGCAGATCTTCGGGTTCAGCAGCGCCAGCATGCTGATTCCCGAGGCGCTGATGGCGGTCGCCACGGTAGCCCTGCTCTACGCGGCGGTTCGCCGGATCAGCGGTCCGAATGCGGCGCTGCTCGCGGGAGCGGCTTTCGCGTTGACTCCGGTCGCGGCTCTGATGTTCCGGTACAACAATCCCGACGCGGTGATGGTGCTGTTGATGATGGCCGCCGTCTACTGCTCGGTGCGGGCGCTGGAGCACGCCAGCGCCAGATGGATCGCATTGGCCGGCGCCGCGCTGGGCTTCGCGTTCCTGGCCAAGATGCTCGAAGGCATCATGGTGATGCCCGCGATCGGCCTGGTCTATCTGATCGCCGCCCCGACCACCGTCGGCAAGAGGCTGCTGCATCTATGCGGATCCCTCGCGGCGTTCCTCGTCGCGGCGGGCTGGTTCGTCGCCTTGACCCTCGTCTGGCCCGCGTCGTCGAGGCCCTACATCGCCGGGTCTACCGACAACAACTTCATGAATCTGGTCCTCGGCTACAACGGCTTCGCGAGGGTTCTTGGCAACGACTCGGTAGGCACCAGGGCCTTTCAGCTCAACCCGGTGATCGGGGCGACGGCGAGCACACCGTTTGAGGTCAACCACGGCCATCACGGCGGGTTCAGTGGCTTCGGCGGCGACTCGCAGGGCCTCACCCGACTGTTCACCGGTGAGTTCGGTTTCGAAATCGGTTGGCTGTTGCCCGCGGCGCTGCTGGCCTTTGCGCTGGTCGTAGTCTCGCGCGGCCGCGCGCCGCGTACCGATCCGGTCCGGGCGGGGGCCATCGTGTTCGGCGTCTGGATGCTGGTCGACGGGTTGGTGCTCAGCTACATGAAGACCATGGTCCACCCGTACTACTGCCTCTCGTTCGTGCCCGCCGTATGCGCAATGGTCGCGATCGGGGTTCACGAGATGTGGGGCAGGCGTGACTCCTGGTTCGGTCGTGGCGGCCTCACGGCGATGGTTCTCGGCACCGGCGTGTGGAGCTGGTGGATCCTGGGCCGCAATGCCGAATGGTTCCCGGCGCTGCGCTGGGCGATCCTGGCGGTCACCGTGGCCGCCGCCCTCTGCCTCCTGGTGGCGACGACGTCGGTGTCGCGGCAGCGGTTTGCAGTGGCAGCGCTGGCGATCGGGCTGAGTGGCGGGGTTCTCGGTGCGGCCGCCTATTCGTTCGCGACGATCGGTCATTCCCACAACGGGGGGATGGCCATGGTGGGCCCCGCCCGATCGGACGGGCACCGCGGTGGGGGCTGGGGGCAGGACGCCGACAACCCGCAATTGGAGGCCATGCTTCGGGCCACCCACACCGACTTCTCCGCGGCGATCAACCGGTCCAACGCTGCGGCGGGCCTCGAACTGTCGACCGACACCGCGGTCATGGCCATCGGCGGGTTCGGCGGCAGCGACCCGGTTCCGACCCTCGGTGAATTCGAGCTGGACGTCGCCAACCATCGGATCGGCTACTACGTCGCCCCGTCGCAGGAGCACCAACCCGGCGGATTCAGCGGGCGATCAGCCCACCCGGACATCTCCACCTGGGTGGCCGCCCACTTCACGCCGACGACCGTCGGGTCCGACACCGTCTATGACCTCACGGCGCCGGCGAAGTGAGCCATGGCCGTGATGTGACAACGTCCGAGTGGGCAGGCAGGGCTGCCTCAGTAGGATGCCTCGCATGCCATTGGCCACCGGGGAGACGTTCGCCGGATACGTGATCTCGCGTCTACTGGGTGCGGGCGCCATGGGCGAGGTCTACCTGGCGGAGCACCCACGGTTGCCGCGCCGCGATGCCCTCAAGGTGATGGCGCTGAACGTGTCGACCGATGCCGAGTACCGAGAGCGGTTCAATCGTGAGGCGCAGAACGTCGCTGCACTGTGGCACCCGAACATCGTCACCGTCCACGACCGCGGCGAGGACGAGGGTCGGTTGTGGATCGCGATGGACTACGTCGAGGGCACCGACGCCGGTCAGCTCCTCTTGGAGACGGACTATCGCCGCGGAATGCCGCCCGCCGACGTGGTGCGGATCATCCGCGCCGTCGCCGACGCCCTGGACTACGCCCATCAGCGTCAACTGCTGCACCGTGACGTGAAGCCCGCCAACATCCTGCTGGCGCCACAGGACACCGGCGGCTGGCGGGTGCTACTGGCCGATTTCGGCATCGCGCGGCGGGTCGACGACTCCAGCGGGCTGACCGAAACCAACATGGCGGTCGGGACCGTTGCCTACGCCGCGCCAGAACAGCTGATGGGGCTGACCCTCGACGGGCGGGCCGATCAATACTCCCTCGCCGCAACGGCATTCGAGTTGCTGACCGGCCAGCACCTGTACCTGGACCGCAATCCCGCCGTCGTGATCAGTCAGCACGTGAGCGCTCCACCGCCGGCGATCGCGGACCGCAAACCCGAACTGTCCGGTCTGGGTCCCGTGCTGGCCAAGGCGCTCGCGAAGGCGCCCGATGACCGCTACGACTCCTGCACCGATTTCGCGAAGGCGCTCGCGCGGCACCTCGACGGTGAACTCGACGCTGCGGGTGTCGAGGACACGATGCTGGCGAGCCATGTACCGGCGCGCCACTCTCGCGCACAATCCAAGGGCCGGATGTATTGGCTGGGAGTGGCTTCCGCGACTTTGGTCGCACTGATACTCATCGGGGGCGTCGTCGCGGCCATTCTCATCGCGCGCCAGCAAAGCAACGTCGTCGCACAGCCACCCCCGTCCGCGCCGGCCGTGCCCGTCGTCCTGGTCGGTGCGGATTGCCAAGTCCTCGGGGCCGCCGGCGTCACCGAGACCGGGGACAAGGCCTACTGCGCCCGACTGCCTCCCAGCGACGACGTCATGTGGTCCCTCGTATCCGGTGTGGTGCCATCGCCCACCGTCACGCCCGGACCGGACGCCGTGGTCTATCCGGCGGGGATCGAAGACCAAGTTCGCGTGTGCGTCGAGCAGACCGGGAAATCGCGAATCGCGTGCCGCGAGGACATCCGGAAGGGAAACCTCTACGGGCCTCCGTGAGCGTAGCGGTCGCACAGTCGCGTCAGTGTCGCCTCGATGCCCTTGGCGTTGCTCTTCACGAAACCCGTTCGGCGGTAGTACTTCAACGCGTCCTTCACCGGACCGGCGTCCGAGAAGTCGAACGTCTCCGTGACCCTGGTAGTGGTGGGCGTGAGCGCGGTGAACTCCCAGCGCCAATGATGTCCGACCGGGTGGCGCCACTCGATCAGTTCGTCGGGTTTGAGGGCGGTGACGACGCTGGTGACGCGGTAGGGCACGCCGAACATCCTCATCTTGGTGGAAAATCGGGCGCCCGCTACTAGCTCCGGAGGAGCCGCGCGATTGGCGCCGACCGTGCCGGAACCGTCCAGTTCGTGATGCCGACGTGGGTCCGCGACGATCGCGAAGAGTTCGGCGGCGGGGGCGTTCACGTCCACCGAGCGGCTCACCTGGTTGGGCCCGGCATCGACGACGGTGACGGTCACGAGTCCGCTCCCTTCTGCGGGGTGGCGACCATGGCGGCACTGCGGTCCCAGAGTTCGCGGGCCAGGTCGGCGTCGTAAGCCTGCTTGTTGGCCTTCGCGACCGAGTGGCCGGAATAGTACTCGCCGGTTACCCAGTCCCGCCCTGGCGCGGCCGAGGCCAGCCAGACCAGCAGATCGGAACCCCGCTCGGAGCCGACCAGTACCAGGTGTTTGAGTGGGGTGCGGTAGACCATACGGAACAATCGCACATTGGACTCGCCGCCGAAATTCGACGCCACATTTCCGGGATGGAATGCAGCCGTGGAGATTCCGACCGAGTGGTAACGGCGATCGAGCTCCTTGGTGAAGAGGATGTTCTCCAGTTTGGTGGTGCCGTAGGCCTTCTGCGAGCGGTAGCCGCGTTCGGATTCCAGGTCGTCGACGTCGACGCGGCCGAACAGTTTGTTGCCCACACTCGACGTGTTCAGCACGCTGGCCTTGGACTCGACGAGCCGGTCGATGAGCAGGGTCGTCAGGAGGAAGGGGGCCAGGTGGTTGACCTGAAATGTCTTCTCGTGGCCGTCGACGGTGACCTGGCGTTCGCCCATGATGCCGCCGGCGTTGTTGGCCAGAACGTCGATGCGCGGGTAGTGCGACAACAGTTCGTCCGCCAATCTGTGTACCTGCGCGAGTTCGCTGAAGTCCGCCAGGAAGTGGTCGGCCCCTATGTCGGCGGCGACCGCCGCCGTCTTCTGCGGCGAGCGCCCGACGACGACGACGTGCTCGCCGCTCCTGCTGAGCCGCTTGGCAGCGGCGGCGCCGATGCCGTCGCTGGCACCTGTGATGACGATGGTTCGACCCGTCACTGAACGTCCCTCGATTCTGTTGGCCTGCAGAGGGTTCCCGCCGTCACGACGTCGCAAACCAGCGGGACGCCGGGCCGGTAGGCGAGATGCACGTACGACGGTGCGGCAAGGCGGATGAAATCGGCGCGCATGCCGACCGCGAGGCTGCCGACGTCGTCCCTGCGCAGCGCGACAGCCCCACCCGCAGTGGCCGACCAGACGGCCTCCGCTGGCGTGAAACCCATGTCGCGGACGGCGACGGCGATGCAGAACGCCATGCTCGTCGTGAACGAACTACCGGGGTTGCAGTCGGTGGCGATCGCGACGGTCACGCCCGCGTCGAGGAAACGCCGGCCGTCGGGCCAGATTGCGCGCGTGGAGAATTCGGCACCTGGCAGCAGAGTGGCGACGGTCGTGTCCGCCGCTGCCAGCGCTTCGATGTCGGTGTCGGTGGCGTATGTGCAATGGTCGACGGACGCGGCGCGAAGCTCGACACCGAGCCGGATGCCGTCACCGGGTCCGAGCTGCGATGCGTGCAGCCGGGGGAGCAGGCCTGTTGCGATTCCGGCTTCGAGGATGAATCGTGTCTCGTCGACGTCGAAGGCGCCGCGATCGCAGAAGACGTCGATCCAGCGGGCATGCGGTCGGCACGCTGCGAGCATCTCGCCGGCGACGAGCCGGACGTAGTCGTCTCTCGCGCTGCGATATTCGGGGGGGACGACGTGCGCGCCGAGAAACGTCGTCTCGGGGGTGAATCGGCGCCCGATCTCGAGCGATCGCACCTCGGTGCCGATGTCGAGGCCATAGCCGCTCTTGGTTTCGAACGTGGTGACGCCGCCGGAGACCAGCTCCGCCGCGAGCCTGTCGAGATTGTCCGACAGGCTCGCCGCGGTGGCGTTCCTGGTGGCTTCGACGGTGGTGCTGATTCCGCCGCCGTCGTATGGCAGTCCGCTCATCCTGGCGGCGAACTCCGCGGACCGGTCGCCTGCGAAGACGAGATGCGCGTGGCTGTCGACGAATCCCGGCAGCACGCTGCAGCCGCCGACGTCGACGCACGAGTCGGCAGCGGGGGCGGCCGCGCTGGGGCCAACCCATGCGACGAGGCCGTCGGCCACCAGGATCGCTGCGTCGGTGACGACTCCCAGTGGCGACCCGTCACCGACCGACGTGTCGTTGGTGACCAGTTCACCGATGTTGTCGTACAGAACGCTCATCATTCCCCCAGGACTGCGGAAATCGTATCTGCCAGTTCGCGTCCCGGGTCGGTGACCAGCCGGTGCCGCCGATCGGTGACCACGACTCTTCCGTCGATCACGACGTCGGTCACGTCTGCAGCCGTGGCGGCGAAGACGGCGTTCTCCACGGTCGGGCCGCCGCCCGCGGTGCGTACGGAGTTGAGGTCGACGGCCACCAGGTCTGCGCGCGCACCGACGCGCAATTCGCCGGCCCGGGACCAGCCGAGGGCCCAATGGCCGTCGCGAGTGGCGGATTCAAGCAGTCGGGATGCCGGTAGGACACCTCGTTCCCGGCGGACGAGTCGCTCGTCGAGTTCGACGGCTCGGGCCTCCTCGAACAGGTCGATGACGGCGTGGCTGTCAGAACCCAGGCTGAACGGCCCCGGTCCCGCCAACAGGTCGGGTGCGGGCCCGACGCCGTCGCCGAGGTCGCGTTCGGTGGTGGGGCAGAAGCAGACACCGGTGCCGCTGTCGCGCAGGTCGGTGACGTCGGTGTCGGTCAGGTGAGTGGCGTGCACCGCGGTGGTGCGGTCGCCGAGAACGCCGTGATCGCGCATGAGCGCGGTGGGCGTGCAGCCGTGAACGGCGCGGCACTGTTCGACCTCGGCGGTCTGCTCCGAGGAATGGACGTGCAGGGGCGCGTCCGAGTTCGCCGCCCACCGTACGACCGACGACATGTCCGCCACCGGTACGGCACGGACGGAATGTATGGCCGCGCCGATCAATACGTGGTCATAGTCGGTCGAGTCGCGGTGAAGGGCCTCGACGCGTTGCGCCCAGCGGTCGCCGTCACCGTCGCCGAACCGCTGCTGCGGACCGTTGGCGAGTAGGGCGCCGTCGACACCGGAACGGAGATAACACGTGTCGAGCAGAGTGATCCGGATGCCCGCCTCGGCGGCGGCGGCGATGAGGGCGTGGCCCATCGCGTTGGGATCGGCATAGGACGTGCCGCCGTTGTCGTGATGCAGGTAATGGAACTCGCCGACGGCCGTGATCCCGGCCAGCGCCATCTCCGTATACACCGCGCGGGCGAGATCGCGGTACAGGTCAGGGGTGAGTCGATCCGCCGCTTGATACATCAGGTCGCGCCACGACCAGAAGGACCCGCGGTCACGCTGTGTTCTCGAACGCAGGGCGCGGTGGAACGCATGCGAGTGGGCGTTCGCGAGACCGGGCAGGATCAAGCCGCGCAATCGTCGGTGATCGGCGGGTGGGCTGTCCGGCTGGATGCCGTCGATGATCCCGTCGACGACGGTGACCAGGACCCCCTCGGCGACGCGGTCCCCGCCGAGCCAGGCGTGCTCACACCACCACCGGGACGTCGACGGGCTTGCGCTCATCCGGTGACCCACTCGGCCATCACGTCGGCCAGTGCCTCCGCCCCGCGTCGGCAGTCGCCGATCTCGGCGTACTCGTCCGGAGAATGGGAGATGCCGGTGGGGTTGCGCACGAACAACATTGCGGTGGGCACGGTGGTCGACAGAATGCCCGCGTCGTGCCCGGCCTGAGTCGGTAGAACGGGAACGTCGCCGAGAGTCGCCAGGGCATGCAACATCCGCTGGCGTGGCGGGTCGGGGAAGAGCACTGCGGGGGAGACGGATTCGACCTCCACGGCCAGGTCAGTCCGGTCGGCGGCAGCCTGACCGGTCGCATCCGCGGTGACCGCGGCGACCATCGCCGACAACGTGGCCTCGTCGGCCGCCCGGGCGTCGAGCCACGCCTGCACCTGGGACGGAACGGCGTTCGACCCGTTGGGCGTGACGCGCACCTTGCCGAAGGTCGCCACCGCCCGATGCGAGACGGCCTGAGCGCGCGCGGCATGCACGGCCGACGCGAACGTCAGCATCGGATCACGCCGGTCGACGAGGCGGGTGGTGCCCGCATGGTTGGCCTCACCGCCGAAGGTGAACTGCCAGCGGCCGTGCGGCCAGATGGACGACGCGACGGCGATCGGCTTGTCGACCAGATCGAGGGCGCGCCCCTGCTCGACGTGCAGCTCCACGTAGACGCCTACCCGTTCGATTAGCCGCTCGTCGGGGCCGAGGTGTGCGGGGTCGCGTCCGGCGGCGAGCAGGGCCTCGGCCAGCGTCGTGCCGTCACCGTCGCGCAGGTTCAGTGCGCGCTCGGCGGTCAGTGCGCCGGTGGAGAGCTGTGACCCGATGCAGGCCACGCCGAAGCGGGCACCCTCCTCGTCGACGAAGGCCACGACGGCGACCGGGATCTTGGGACTGAGGTCCCGCGCAACGAGCAGGTCGATCGCAGCGAACGCGGACACGATGCCGAGGGGGCCGTCGTAGGCCCCGCCGTCGGGCACCGAGTCCAGATGCGAGCCGGTGACGAAGGCTCCTCGCGGGTCACCGACCCACCCGGCAGGCATCCACCACGCCCAGACATTTCCGTTGCGGTCCTCCTCGACCGTCATCCCGCGACGCTGGGCTTCGCCGGTGAACCATTCGCGCAGCGTCAGATCGGTTGTGGTCCAAGCGAATCGGCGATAGCCGCCGCTGAGGGGGTCACGACCGACGTCGAGGATGGACTCCCAGAGTGAGTCGAAAGTGGTCACGGCCGATCCTGCATCGGGATCCGGACGCCGCGCTCGGCGGCCACCCGGGTGGCGTGCTCGTAGCCGGCGTCGACGTGGCGGATGACGCCCATGCCGGGATCGTTGGTCAGCACACGTTCGAGTTTCTCTGCGGCCAAGGCGGTTCCGTCGGCCACGCAGACCTGCCCGGCGTGGATGGACCGACCCATCCCGACGCCGCCGCCGTGGTGGATCGATACCCAGGATGCTCCCGACGCGGTGTTGACCAGGGCATTGAGTAGGGGCCAGTCGGCGACCGCGTCCGAGCCGTCGGCCATCGCCTCGGTCTCGCGGTAGGGCGACGCCACCGAACCGGAGTCCAGATGGTCGCGGCCGATGACGATCGGGGCGGACAGCTCGCCGGAGGCCACCATGTCGTTGAAACGCAATCCCGCCCTGTGCCGTTCGCCGTAGCCGAGCCAGCAGATGCGGGCGGGCAGGCCCTGATAGGCGACCCGTTCGGAGGCCATGGTGATCCAGCGACGCAGGTGATCGTTGTCCGGAAACAGTTCGAGGATGGCCCGGTCGGTGGCTTCGATGTCCTTGGCGTCACCCGAGAGTGCCACCCAGCGGAACGGGCCGAGGCCCTCCTCGAACTGCGGGCGGATGTAGGCGGGGACGAAGCCGGGGAAGTCGAAGGCCCGGTCGTATCCGGCCTTCCTGGCCTCGTCGCGGATGGAGTTGCCGTAGTCGAAGACCTCGGCACCCTTGTCCATGAACCCGACCATGGCGGCGACCTGCTTGGCCATCGACGCCTCAGCCTGCTCGGTGAAGTAGCCCGGATCCTTGTCGGCCATCTTCTTCATGTCGTCGAACGCGATCCCGATCGGGAGATACGAGAGCGGGTCGTGCGCCGACGTCTGGTCGGTGACGATGTCGATCGGTGCGTCCCGTTCGAGGAGCTCGGGAAACACCTCCGCGGCATTGCCGAGCAACCCGATCGACAACGCGCGCTTGGCATCCCGGGCCTCCACCGCCATCTGCAGCGCCTCGTCGATGGACTCCGCCTTCGTGTCGAGGTAGCGCTGCTCGATGCGACGGTCGATGCGGGTCGGATCGCAGTCCACGCAGATCGCGACACCGTCGTTCATCGTGACGGCCAGCGGCTGCGCGCCGCCCATGCCGCCGACACCGCCGGTCAGCGTGATGGTGCCCGCCAACGTGCCACCGCTGTGTTGATGGCGACCAGAGGCCGCGAGCTTCTTGGCGACGGCCCCGAAGGTCTCGTAGGTGCCCTGCAGGATGCCCTGGGTGCCGATGTAGATCCAGGAGCCTGCCGTCATCTGGCCGTACATCATCAACCCGGCCGCCTCGAGCTCGCGGAAGTGTTCCCAATTCGCCCAGTCGCCCACCAGATTCGAGTTGGCGATGAGCACCCGCGGCGCCCACTCGTGGGTGCGGAAGACGCCCACCGGCTTACCGGATTGCACCAGCATGGTCTCGTCGTTCTCCAGGCTGCGCAGCGTCGCCACGATCGCGTCGAACGCCTCCCAGCTTCTGGCGGCGCGTCCCGTTCCGCCGTAGACCACCAGGTCCTCGGGATGCTCGGCGACCTCGGGATCGAGGTTGTTCATTAGCATCCGCAACGCAGCTTCCTGCTGCCAGCCCTTGCACGTGAGGTCGGTGCCGCGGGCGGCGCGCACGGTGCGGGATCCAGAGGTGTTGGCAGTCATGGCATTCCGATCGTCTAGTTGAGTGGTCCCACGACACCTTCGGCGGCACGGACCAGTGCACCGGAGCGGGCCATTGCGACGACCGCGGCGATCTCCGGTGCCAGGAAGCGGTCGGGGCCCGGTCCCTCGACGCGCTCGCGGACGACGCCGATGACAGCGCCCGTCGCGGGCGACGGGCTCAAGGGCATGCGCATGTCAAGACCGCGGGCGGCGGTGAGCACCTCGATCGCCAACACCGTCGTCAACCCGTCGACGGCGCGGCGCAGCTTGCGCGCCGAGGACCACCCCATGGAGACGTGATCCTCCTGCATGGCCGAGGACGGGATGGAGTCCACGCTCGCCGGGTTGGCCAACCGCTTGAGTTCGGAGACGATGCCGGCCTGGGTGTACTGGGCGATCATGTGGCCGCTGTCGACGCCCGGGTCGTAGGCGAGGAACGGGTTGAGGCCGTGGCTGCGGTTGGCGTCCAGGAACCGATCGGTGCGCCGCTCGCTGATACTGGCCACGTCGGCCACCACGATCGCCAGGAAGTCGAGGACGTAGCCAACCGGGGCGCCGTGGAAGTTTCCGTTGGACTCCACGCGGCCGTCGAGTGTGACCACCGGGTTGTCGATCACGCTGGCCAGTTCCCGCTCGGCGACGGCGCGCGCGTGTGCCGCCGTGTCGCGCGCGGCCCCGGCGACCTGGGGTGCGCAGCGCAGCGAGTACGCGTCCTGGACGCGCGTGCAGTCGGGGGTCTGGTGGCTGGCGATGATCGGCGAGTTGGCGAGCAGGCGGGTCATGTTCGCCGCGGCGACGGCTTGGCCCGGGTGTGGGCGCAGGTGCTGCAGGTCGGCGGCGAACACGCGGTCCGTGCCGAGCTGACCCTCGACGCTCATGGAAGCGGCCACGTCGGCAAGTCGCAGGAGGTCGTCGAGGTCGGTCAAGGCGAGGACCAACTGACCGAGCATCCCGTCGGTCCCGTTGATCAGGGCGAGCCCCTCCTTCTCGGCCAACGTCACGGGGGATAGGCCGTGCTCGGCGAGGGCGTGGGCGGACGGCTTGAGTTCACCTGTGCGCGTTCGCACGTAGCCCTCGCCCATCACCGAGAGCGCTACGTGTGCCAGTGGCGCCAGGTCTCCGGAGCAGCCCAGGCTGCCGTACTCGTGCACCACCGGCGTCAGGCCGGCCGAGATCAGGTCGGCATAGGCCTGCGCGGTGTCACGGCGCACGCCCGTGCGTCCGGTGGCGAGCGTCGAGAGGCGCAGCAGCATCATCGCGCGGATCACTTCGCGCTCCACCTCGGGACCCGACCCCGCGGCGTGCGAACGGATCAGGCTGCGTTGCAGCTGCGTGCGGCTTTCCTTGGGGATGTGCCGCGTCGCCAAGGCGCCGAAGCCGGTCGAGACGCCGTACACCGGGGTGGGGTCGTTGGCGAGCGCCTCGATCTCGACGCGGCTCGTGTCGATGGCAGCGGCCGCCTCCTCGGAGAGCGCGACCTGGGCATCCTCGCGCGCGACGGCGACCACGTCGTCGAAGCCGACCGGGCCAATCCCGACGCTCACGGTCATGGTCGGGATCCTTCGTGTCGTGGGACGGGCTGGCACTTCGAGCCAACCGTAGTCCCGACTCTCGACGGGGCGGACGAGAACGGCCCTCCCGTCGCCTACGGGCCCGCCGCGGCCTGGACCAGCGACCAGTACCGTCGTTCACGCTCGGTCGGCTCGTTGGACGTGATGGCGCCGAACGCGGCGGCGTCACGCGCAAAGCGCGCCGGGGCGTCGGACCGAGCGTCGGGACCCTCCAGACGAAAGCAGCTCGGCGCGAGGGGGCCGAACAACAGAGCGCGGCGCAGGTCCGGCCAGTTGTCGAGGCAGGGTTCGACGCCCGCCGCGCGGGCAAAGGTGAGAGCTACCAGGTTCATTCGTGTCTTCTGTGGCAATCCCCGCCGCGCGCGATATGCGTGCACCGCATGTCGCTGATCCGTCGCGGTGGGAGCGGTAATCGCGCCACCCCAGGCGTACGCGATCCACCTGGCTTGCAACTCCAACGGAACGAAGTAACCGCCGGACTGATCCCACATCCCCATCAAAGCCAACCCGGGGAGCTCTGGGTGAAACGTGTAGCGGTCGGCGTCGAGATGAGCGGGATCGAGGTCGAGGACGGCCCTGACGTCATCGCTCAGGAACGGCAAGCTGAGCTCGAATCCGGTGCCACACACCACGGCGTCGAAGTCCTCGACGGTCCCGTCGGTGAAGGTCACCGTCGGGCCCGCAACCGAAGTCATCCACGGCCGCAACGCGATCCGGCCTTCGGCGACGAGCGGCAGGTGCTGTTGGCTCAGCGTCACCCCGGCGGCGAAGAGGGACGGGTCGGGTGCCGGTGCGCCGTACTGCTCTGGGCTGCCCCCGGCCTCGACGACGATCTCCTTCAGTTGCCGGTCGATCTCGGGTGCCGGCAGGGCCTCGTTCGCCAGCACTCCGTAGCGCGTGAAGATCCGATGATCCGACGGCACTCCGGCGGCGAACTTGGGTAGGACGTATCTCTGCCGCCGCTGGGTGACGACGACTCGCGCGGCGCCGAGTTGGGCAACCTCGGCCGCCACCTCGAGAGCGCTCACGGCGGAGCCGGCGACCAGCACCCGCTTGTCGCGAAGGGATTCGGGACCCCGGTAGTCGAAGGTTGAGGACACCCCTACCGAGCCGCTGAAGGTGTTCAGGCCGGCAACCGGCGGGATGACGGATCGGTGGAATCTGCCGCTGGCCACCACGACTCGGTCGAACCGCTCCTCCGCGCCGGCATGGCGCACCAGCCACCCGCCGTCGTCTCGGCCGAGGTGTTCGACTCTGCTGTCGAACCGGATTCGTGGGATCAGCTCGAATTTCTGGGCGTACCGGTGCAGATAGTCGAGGATTTCGCCGCTCGAAGGGAAGACCTCGTTGCTCTGAGGCTCGAGATCGCTGAAGGCGGTCAAGACACGACTCGTGTTGGTGTGCATGCCCGGCCATACGCCGCTTCGGCCGGGCAGTCCCGCCCACTGCCCGCCGAGTACGTGATCACGTTCGAAGACGGTCGGTTCGAACCCCTGCGAGAGCAGCCAGCGCGCTACGACCAATCCGGCCGGCCCGGCGCCGACCACGGCGACACTTCCCGTCATTCGGGAACTGTCGCACGGTGTCGGGCTGCTGGCCAGGAACCGTGGCGTGAGCACAACGGGTGGCTCACGCAGGGGCCTTGGTCGGGTGGCTGCGGTGACGGCCGAGTTCCGCGGGGCAGACGCGCCGAGCTGGGGAAACGCGCTGCTCACGATCCGGTGCATAAGTCAACGACGGCAATCACCGCCGCGAATCGCGCCCTATCCGTCGTTTGGGCTTTAGTGTGTCGCTGTGCCAGAGATGGATCGACGCAACCTTCTGTTCATGTCGGGGCTGGGCCTGCTGGCCGCCGCCATGCCCGTGCCCCTTGCGGGCGCGCTGCCCTCGGGGACGCAAACGCCGCCGCTGGTGCCGCCTCCCCAGACGGCCACGCCCACCTTCCTCTTCCACGACGAATTCGATGGCCCGGCGGGCTCGGCTCCGGATCCGGCGAAGTGGACCATCTCGACGGCCCGCGAGACCATCAAGAATCCAGTGTTCTGGGACCGCCCCGAGAACATGGGGCAGTACCGCAACGACCGCAGGAACGTGTTCCTCGACGGCAACTCCAACCTGGTGATCCGGGCGACGAAGGAGGACGGCAAGTACTTCGGCGGCAAGCTCACCGGCAACTGGCGGGGCGGAATGGGCCTCACCTTCGAGGCGCGGGTGAAGTTCGACTGCCTGACGCTGGGGTGTTGGCCCGCCTGGTGGCTGTTGAACAACGACCCCGTGCGTGGGGGAGAAGTAGACCTCGTCGAGTGGTACGGGAACGGTAGCTGGCCGTCGGGAACCACCGTCCATGCCCGATTGGACGGAACGTCGTTCGCCACTCAGCCGTTCGACGTGGACAGCGCCTGGCATGTTTGGCGCTGCACCTGGAACGACACGGGCCTGTACTTCTGGCGCGACTACGTCGACGGTGCCGAGCCCTACTTCGCCGTCCCGGCCAATTCCCTCGACGACTGGCCGTTCAACGATCCCGGTTACCAGCTCGCTCCGATGCTCAACCTTGCCGTCGCCGGTTCCGGTGGCGGCGATCCCGCCGGTGGCACCTATCCCGCGGACATGCTCGTCGACTGGGTGCGCGCCTGGTGAAGGTGCGATCGCACTGGTGCTGAACGCGGTGCCGAGGTAGCACCGTCGAGTGTTCGTGTGGGCGCGGCGGAATAAATCGAACCTCCTCTTCGTCGAACTAGTCGAACAACTAGTACACGTTTGAGAAGGGTTATCCGCATGATCAAGTCAAGCAGCGCAAGGACCTTCGCCGGTATCGCCGGAGGCGCCGTGGTCACTCTTGGAATCGTCGGGGCGACCATCGCCCAGGCCGCACCTGGGGCAATGGCCGATTCGGAGATGTTGACGGGTACCACCAGCACGGTCACCACCGCGCCTGGCACCCCGCCGATTCCCATGGCGCAGCCCAGCATCAAGGGCCCCGCACCCCTTCCAGTTGAGCAGCAGGGGTTGCCCGGCTGAGCCGTGTGAACGACAGCTATTCGATTAACAAGGCCATCTGCCTGTAGAGGTGGTCCTGCCACAGATACTGAGCCGGTCCCGACGCCCCCGAGGGTGTCGGGACCGGCTTCGTCTGGTGGACAACAACTCTCGCCTGTGATTCGGTCTGTCGCCCCTCAGAGGGAGCGCGGCTGAGCGCGCGGACCGGTGCCCGGCATCGAGTTGATGGGCGGCTTCCTTCGATACCGCTGATACGCGTTGCCTCGAGCGATTCCGAGTGCCGAGCCGATCCGACCCCACTCGACGTCGAGATCCCTTGCGGCGTCAACCGCAGTTTGGAGTTCGCCTTCGGCGCGCGCGATCAGCGCGACTGAGCGCGTGCGTTTGGCGGCGACCAACCCGTTGCCGGCCAATTCGACCCCGCGCATCGCGGTCGTGACGCGAACACCGTGCGGCTTTGCCTTCGTATCGGTAGCAGTCATTTCATAACTCCCTGACGTTCTGCAAATGATATCCCGCCCGATGTGCGCGTGTCGAGAGTCAGTTCCATCGCATAATGGCAGCTGAGGGCACTGGCGCACATATGAGCGGACGAATATTTGCAGTGCTGGCAATCAGATGCCGACTTGCCATATTTGTTAGCTGGAGGCGAGGAATAGGGCCGATGGACGGCGTTGTCCGACCGCCGGTAAGGATCGACCCGGCGCGAATACGCGACCGCGCCGACTGAGAGTCGTGCTGCTGCGGGGTGTCCGGGCCGACGACCACGGGAATGCCATCCCCCGTGTGTGCCGTCCCGGGGGGAACGGGAGAATCGGTGTCCACACCTGAAAGGCAGGTTCACATGCTGAGCGACTTTCCCGACGTGGTCATCACGGGACTCGCAATGACCGACGCGCTCGCGAGCGATGCCGAGGGCACCTGGGCTGCACTGTTGGACGGCCGCAGCGGCGTCCGCCAGCTGTCCGGCTCGTTCGTCCAGGACCTCGGCCTACCGGTCACGATCGGCGCTCAACTGGTCGAGAACCTCGACACAGATCTGAGTCGGGTGGAACTACGCCGCCTGTCCTACCTGCAGAAGATGTCCGTGGTACTGGGTCGCCGGGCCTGGGCCGACTGCGGAGCCCCCGACATGGACCCCACCAGGCTCGCGGTGTCGGTGGGCGCGGGCTTCGGAAACGGTGAGGAGATGATCCTCGGCTACATCGCGATGCGGGATCGAGGCATGAGGGCAGTGTCACCCCTAGCCGTGCAGATGTTCATGCCGAACGGGCCCGCCGCGGCGATCGGCCTGGACCGAGCGGCGCGTGGCGGCGTTCAGGCGCCGATGATGGCCGACGCCACCGGTGCGGGTGCAATCGCCCAGGCGTGGCAGCAGATCGTCTTCGGCGACACCGACGTCGTGATATGTGGTGCGGTTGAATCGCCGATCGAGGGTGTGCCCATCGTGGCGTACTCCCAGATCGACGGCGTCATGTCGACCGACAACGACGATCCCGCGGGCGCCTGTCGACCGTTCGACCGGGACCGCCACGGAATGGTCTTCGGTGAGGGCGGCGCGCTGCTGATCATGGAGACCGAGGTTCACGCCAAGGCGCGGGGCGCACGAATCCTGGCCCGGGTACTCAGCGCGGCCACCACCTCAGACGCATACGACGCGATGGCGTCCGACCCCGATGCCGAACAGGAAGCCCACGCCCTGGCGCGCGCGATCGAATTAGCAGGCCTGGAACCCGGCGACATCGACCTCGTCAACGCGCATGCCGCGGGCACCGTGGCCGGCGACCTCATCGAGGCGACCGCCATGCAGAGGGTGTTCGGCGGTCACCGCCCCGCGGTGTATGCCCCAAAGTCTGCGCTCGGCAACACCTTCGGAGCTGCCGGTGCCATCGAAGCGGCGCTGACGGTGCTGGCGTTGCGCGATGGCGTCGTGCCCCCGACCCTGAACCTGAGGCATCTCGACGAGCGTATCGACTTGGACGTGGTCACCGGCCCACCCAGACGATCCGACTACCGGTACGCGGTGAGTAACACCTTTGCCTTCGGCGGTCACAACGTGGTCCTGGTCTTCGGCAAGTACTAGATCTCAGGCGCCGACATCAGACGGATACTGCCTTCTCGAGGTCGGCGAGCGAGTCCTCGAGGTGCATCAGCAGTCGCTGCAGGTGCGGCACGCTGCGACGGCAGCCGACGAGACCGAAGTCGAGGTTGTCGGCGTTGTTCGTCAGGGTGATGTTCAACGCCTGGCCGTCCAGCGCGATGGATAGCGGATAGTTCCCGTCGAGCCGGGCGCCGTTCCAATACATCGGCTCTCGCGCACCGGGCACGTTGGAGATGACGATGTTGAACGGGGGTGGCGCCGTCGACACGAATCCAGGCAATAGCCCGAGAGCTATGCCGGACACCAGGAAGGCCGACAGCGCGAGAGCCTGCGTGCGTGGAAGGTCGGCGAACACCTTCTTGTTGTCGCGCATCGACATGCTGATCGCGTCGAGTCGGGTGGCGGGGTCCGCGATGTCGGTGGCCAGGTTGCACAGAATCGTGCCGACCATGTTTCCGCCGGCATCCTGTTCGTGCTCACTGCGCAGGCTCACCGGCACCATGGCGATCAGCGGCGTGTCCGGCAGCGCCTCCCGCTCGATGAGATAGGCGCGCAGTGCCCCGGAGCACATGGCAAGTACGACGTCGTTGACCGTGACGCCCGCAGCCGTCTTGATGGCCCTGATCCGCGCCAGCGGCCACGACTGCGCGGCCGCCCGCCTTGCTCCACCGATGGGAACGTTGAACATCGTCTTGGGGGCGCGAAAGGGCAGCGTGAGTTGCTGTTCCAGCAGCGCGGCCCTGGCGATCGACAGCGTCGAGGGTGCGAGTGATGCCAGCGATCCAACGGTGCCGGTGATCGACTGCAGGGCGGACCGGCCCACGGAACCGTTGCGTCTCGGCTTTGGACCCAACGTCCACGGCACGCGGATCTCGTGGTCGTCGGGGTCGGACGTCAATGAGCGGATCATCAGTCGCTGGGCCGACACTCCATCGAGCAGAGAATGGTGAACCTTCGTGTAGACCGCGAAGCGGCCGTCCTCGAGTCCCTCGACCAGGCTCGCCTCCCACAGCGGTCGGTGTCGATCGAGGAGGGTGCCGTGCAGTCGTGACACCAACTCGAGGAGTTCGCGCACGCGCCCCGGCCGAGGAAGTCCAGAGCGGCGGAGGTGATAGTCGATGTCGACGTCTTCGTCGATCGCCCAGGCGACGTTCGAGATGCCGCCGAGCAACCTGCCGGGATGCTTGCGGAACGTCGGCTGAAACTCATCGTTCTTGACGATGGTCTCGTACATGTCGCGGATGAACTCCGGCCCGGCGCCCTCGGGCGGCTTGAACAGCTGCAGGCCCGCGACGTGCATCGGGTGTTCCCGGGATTCGCCGATGAGGAACATCGAGTCGGTCGGCGAGATCAGCTTCATGAACGTGACGGTACCCACACCTCCAGTGATTCACTCGCCGCATGGGCAATTGGGTACCGATCGTCACGGGCGAAGGATCTTGGCGCGGAGTGCAACTGACCGGCTCGACTAACCTGGCCGGGTGGAGACCGAGGATGAACTCGTCGACAGGGAGTTCAGCACGATCGTGCGGACCCGTCCTCAGCAACGCATCCTGACGGCCGCGCTCGACCTCATCGGCGTACATGGGGTCAGCGGTACGTCGCTGCAGATGATCGCCGACGCCATCGGGGTGACCAAGGCCGCGGTGTACCACCAATACAAGTCCAAGAATCAGATCGTCATCGCGGTCACCGAGAACGAATTGGCCATCCTGGAGGACGCGCTGATTGCCGCGGAGGCCGACGAACGGCGCCAGCAGGCCCGCCGCACCCTACTGATCCAGCTGATCGACCTTGCGGTGGCTCGACGCCAGTGGGTCGGCACCCTCACCAGCGATCCCGTCATCGTGCGCATCCTCGGCGAGCACCCGCCGTTCCAACGATTCATCAGCAGGCTCTACGGGGTGCTCCTCGACCAGCGTGATGACACGCAGGCCAGGGTGACCGCGGCGATCATGTCGGCGGCCATCGCGGGATCGGTGGTCAACCCGCTCGTCACCGACCTCGACGATGACGTGCTTCGCGCCAACCTGGTGGATCTGGTGCCACGGCTGCTCGGACTCGACCCCGATAGCTAGGCCTGCCCCCGGCCCCTTCTGATGACGAGGATGACGCCCTTGATGGCTCAGCCCTGCGGAAGCCGCACCACCTGAACGAAGAATTCGTCGATCTGGCGAACCGCGTTCATGAACTGGTCGAGATCCACGGGCTTCGTGACGTACGCGTTCGCGTGCAGCTTGTAGCTCTTGAGGATGTCCTCCTCGGCGGCGGAAGTGGTGAGGACGACGACCGGAATGTGATTGAGGTCCGGGTCGGACTTGATCTTCTCGAGCAGCTGCCTACCGTCGTACTTCGGCAGGTTGAGGTCGAGCAGGATCAGGTCGGGCGTCGGTGCGTTCTCGAAGGCGCCGCGTCGGTAGAGGAAGTCCAATCCCTCCTCACCGTCATGGGCGACGTGCAGATTGTTCTTTATCTTGTTGTGCTCGAAGGCTTCCCGCGTGATCAACTCATCTCCGGGGTCGTCCTCCACCAGCAGCACGTCGATCGGGCGGGCAACGAGGGTCATGGGGTTGTTCCTTCCAGAGTTGCCGCGGACTCGTCGTCCGCGACGGCGGTGGGCTTGATTACGGGCAGGGTGAAGCGAAACCGGGTTCCCTCGGTGTAGGACGTGTCGATCCAGATCGTGCCGCCGTGATGCTCGACGATCTTCTTGCACAGGGCCAGACCGATGCCCGTTCCACCGTAGGCATCGCGACCGTGCAGCCGTTGGAAGATGATGAACACCTTGTCCACGAATTCCGGCGCGATGCCAATGCCGTTGTCCGTCAGGGTGAACGACCACGAGTCGTCATCGGCGTCCCGTTGGCATTCGATTGCGATGTGGGGCGCGACACCTTCCCGCCGGAACTTCATCGCGTTGCCGATCAGGTTCTGCCACAGCATCGCAAGGAGGGTGGGATCGCCGACGACACGCGGCAGTGGCTCGTGGGGACGGACGATCTCGGCATCCGACTCCTCGATCGCGATCGCCAGGTTGGCGATCGCGTCGTCCAGCCCCGAGTCCAGCTCCACCTCGGTCAGCGCGGAGTTGAGTCGGCCGACGCGCGAGAACGTGAGGAGGTCGTTGATGAGCACCTGCATGCGCTTCGCGCCGTCGACCGCGAAGTTGATGTACTCGATGCCGCGTTCGTCGAGCTTGTCGCCGTACCGCTTCTCGAGCAACTGACAGAACGCCGTGACCTTGCGCAGCGGTTCCTGGAGATCGTGCGACGCGACGTAGGCGAACTGCTCGAGCTCGGCGTTCGATCGACGTAATTCGATGGCCTGCCCGTCCAGTTGCTCCTCGGCCGAACGCGATGAGTGGAGTTCGGCCACGATGCGTTGCCGCATGTTCTCGACGTCGACGCCGATGGCGCGGATGTCCTTCGGCCCCTGCGGGACGATCTTCGCCGTGAAGTCGCCCTCGGTGATGCGTCGACACGACGCCGCGAGCGAGGCTAGAGGACGGGTGACCGCACTTCGCATCACCACCGCGAGGGCGGCCGCCGTCGCCAGCAGCACAACCACGATGGTTCCGAGGACAACGTTGCGCCACCATCGAAGGTCGTCCAAG
This sequence comes from Mycolicibacterium hodleri, assembly GCF_006439015.1. Taxonomy (GTDB): domain Bacteria; phylum Actinomycetota; class Actinomycetes; order Mycobacteriales; family Mycobacteriaceae; genus Mycobacterium; species Mycobacterium hodleri_A. The sequence goes on from NZ_RCZG01000002.1 coordinate 232,177, forward strand.
CGTGCGATCCCGGCCTCGCGGGCTTCGGTGAGGTGCTTGTTCTGGATGTCGAAGAGTCCACGGATGCGGTCGAATTCGGCCTTGCCGCGATCAGCGAGCGCACCGTTGATCACAGCCGGATCGTCGGGTCGGACACTGGCGACGAGCGGCTCGGCGAACGACGACCGCCACGCCTCGGCCGCCCGTTCGATCGCGTCGAGGTCGACCGTCAGCGGGGACTCATCAGCTGCGAGCTGCCTGATGTCGCTGGCCGCCGTGGCCTCGGCTTCCCGACCGGCGAAGTACGGGTCGAGGAACTGGCGATCGGCGGAGATCGCGTATCCCCGGACCGCCGTCTCCTGATCACGCAACGCCGCTTGCAGTCGAAACGCCGCGGAGCGGGACGGCTGCACCCCGTCGATCAGTTCGTGGGACACCTCGTCGTACTGATGCAGCAAGAGCCCGCCCGCAATGCCCGCGCCGAGAACGAGTACGCCCATGATGGACAGCACCAAGGTCTGCCAGCCCTGCACGGTGAGCGGGGAGGTACTCCGGGGAGTCGGCGTGTGAGTCACCGTGCAGTCCGTTCCACTCGCACGACGGCGACGTCGTCGGAGAGTCCACCGTGCATTCCCGCCCGCTCTTCGGCACTATCGATGAGCGCGTCGACGAAATCCTCACCCGACCGGCTCGCGAGCGATTGGGCCAATTTCAAGAGCCCGTCCTCGCCGAGGCGCTCGTTGCCGACCCCGGCATGGCCCTCGAACAGTCCGTCGGTCAGCAGAAGCAGGCCGTGTCCCACGGGCAGCTCCCATTCACTGACCGGCCAGTTCGTCCCTCCGATACCGAGGGCCGGTCCCGCAGGTGGCTCGAGCCACTCGACCGAATTGGAACCGTGCATCAACATGCCGGGATGCCCAGCGCGGACCGCGGTGAAACTGAGATCGTCGGGCGAGAGGGCGATGCTGAGCACCGTCGCGAAGATGGCGCTGCCGGGACTCTCGGCGCGCAGGATCCGCTCCAGCTGACGCATGCGTTCGCACCCGCGCAGGCCGGCGAACGTGAGCGCGCGCCAGCCGATGCGGAGTGCGACGCCAAGGGCGGCCTCGTCGGGACCGTGCCCGGCAACGTCGCCGACCATGACGTGCACGGTCCGGTCCGGTGTCTGCACGAAGTCGTAGAAGTCTCCGCCGAGGAGGGCGTTCTCGCGGCTCGGCCGGTACTTGGCGATGATGTCGACGCCGGGGTCGTCGAGAAGCAGCGGGGAGGGCAGAAGCCCGCGCTCGAGGCGAGCGTTCTCCTGGGTTCTCAATTCGCTGGAACGCAGGTCCGCGGCGGTGAGCTCGGCCCTCTTGCGCTCGATCGCATAGAGCAGAGCCCGCCGCAGCACGTCGGCTTCGACGCGACCCTTGACTAGATAGTCCTGCGCACCGGAAGCGAGGGCCGAGACACCGAAGTGCTCGTCGTTAAGCCCCGTGAGCACGACGATCGGGATGTTCGGGTCGCACCTGGTGATGTGATCGAGCGCGACGATCCCGTTCGCGTCGGGCAGATTCAGATCGAGCAGAACGCAGTCGGGACGCATTCTGGCCAACTCGCGCTCGGCATCGGCCATCGACGGAGCCCACGACATCTGGATGTCGATGTTGGCATCCGCGACGAGTTCCTCGACGAGTAGGGCGTCGCCACGGTCGTCCTCGACCAGCAACAACGAAAGGGGCCGAGGCTGGACGTCGGCGGGGAGCCCGATGGTCGGATTGGGGGCCGTCGGATCGGGGGCGCGCAGGGAGGCCACCGGCATCCACATCCTTCGAACGTTGCAACAGCGCATCAAAAATCTGCTGCCCCTGCTTGACAGCCTTCCGACAGTACCGGTGTCGCCGCGGTACCGCGGAACGATCTAGTGGGCGCCCAGCGCCATGACGGCGTCGTCGACCGTCGGGTAGAGAGCCAGGAATTCGTCGAGCTTGGTCAGCTGGATGGGGCGCGCGGTGATCGGGCCACTGGCCACGACCGCGAATTTGCCGTTGCCGCCGATTCGTTCATGGGTCTCGGCGAGGATACGAAGCCCGACCGATGCAAGGAACGTCACCGCCGTGAGGTCCATTATCAGAGCAGCCGGTCCATCGTCCATCAACTCGGTCAGCTGCTGCTCGAGTGTTGGCGACGTGGCGAGATCCACCACCCCGTCCAACGACAGCACGGTGATCCCTTCCCGAAGCTCGACCGAGGTCGAGATCGCATCGGCTGGCGACAACGGCCATCCCTTCCCTAACGAACTCGGATCATGGTCTTGCACATCGTCGTGGCGACACCGAGAGCCTAATGCCCGCGATCTCCGCGGGACGTCAAACGGGTGTGCGGCGACGCCTCACCCACCAGGCTAGTGTCAAGATCAATGACTCGCCGAGGGGCGCCCGCGCAGCTGAAATCGACGACTTCCGCCGGCACGATTGCAAATCGCATTCGGTGGGAACACACCGAGGTGATCGTTCACGCGCCCGCACCGGGCGCCCGCGTCAGGGACTGCACCTGATGGTCGCTGACGACTTCCGCGGCAACTACGCCAAAGCGCTTCGACGGCATCTGGACGAGGGTGGCGAGGCGAGCGTCGCGACTGGTCGCGACCTCGGTCTCCGAGCTGTTCGAGAGCGTCTGAGCTCAGCGGAGATCGTCGAAGATCACTTCAAGCTCGTCGAGCAAACCCCAGCCGCATCCCGGGCGGCGGCATTACCGCTACTGCTTCACACCTTGACCGCAATCGACGTCGCCACTCGCGCATCCATCGACCGCTTCGCGTTCCGCACCGCCTTGGTGAACTCACTGCAGGAGGGCTTCTTCGTCGCCGACCGCGCAGGCACGATCATCGAGTTCAACGAAGCCTTCGCTGACATCACCGGCTGCGGGGCCGAGGGGCTGCCCTACGAATGGCCGTACCCGTGGCTGGTCGATCTCGACCTCGCGAGCCAGCGCCTCTCCCAGTTGATCGACGAGGGCGGCCTGCAGTCCGAGACGCCGGTTCGACACCGGGACGGTCGAATCGCCTGGGCGGAGGTGAGCATCAACTCGGTGACCGGCAGCGGCGACGAGCGGGCCGCATACGTCGGCACGATCCGCGACATCACGGCGTCGCGGGCGTCGGCGGCCCGCGAGAGCGCCGTGGTGCGGCTGGCCACCGCGGTGGGCATTGCCACCAGCGTCGCCGAAGTGCTGGACATCGTGCTCGACGAGTTGCGGTCGGCGATCGACCTGGAGCGGGCCGTCGCCGTCACGTGGACGAAGGCGGGCGTTGATCCCGAGGTTCAGGTCGCAGGCATGCCGGAACCGATTGGTTGGCGAGAACTCGACCCGTTTCTGCAGGCGAAGTTCGAGGAGGCGCTCGAATCGCCGCCCCTGTCGGTGCGGGCGATCGGCGCAGGGGGGCCGTCAGAGCCGTGGTCGGGGCTGATGGTGGTGCTCTCCGGAGCGGGCTCCACCGCACTGTGGTTGGAGCACCGCGAACCGCACGTCGTCGGCGAGGACGACCGACTCCTCGTCACGGCTCTCGTCGGTCACCTCAGCCTGGCCATTCAGCACGTCCGTCAGTTCGAGATGGCGCGGGAGGCCTCGCTAACCCTGCAGCGGACCATGCTGCCGACGTCGAAGCCACCGGTCGGCTTCGCGGTGCGGTATGAGCCCGCGGTCGCACCCCTCGAGATCGGAGGCGACTGGTACGACGTGCTCGCAGTCGGTGACCATCAGATCGGCATCGTCGTCGGAGACTGCGTGGGCAGCGGACTGTCGGCAGCCGCGGTGATGGGGCAGCTTCGAAGCTCGGCGCGGGTGCTGCTCGTCAACGGGACCACGCCTGGTCGACTCCTCGACGAACTCGACTCTGCGGCGGCCCTCATCTCGGGCGCCTACTGTACGACCGTCTTCGTCGGCCTGATCGACACCGACACGGGGGAGATGACCTATAGCAGCGCAGGGCATGTTCCTGCGCTGCTCGCGGTGCCCGGTGCGACACCTGAAACGCTGACCGGCGCCACCTCCGTGCCGCTGGCGGTGCAGAAGTCCGGTCCCCGGCCGGAGGCCTCGAAGTTCCTCTCGGCGGGCGCCGCGTTGATGCTGTATACCGATGGGCTCGTCGAGCGTCGAGAAGGCTTGATCGACAACGGCATTCATTACGCGGGCCAAGTGCTCGCCGAAACCATCGAGTTTCCGGCGGAGGTCGTCGCGGACGCCGTGCTGAGCCGGCTGGCGCCGAAGGACGGTTTCGACGACGACGTCGCGATCGTGGTGTACCGTCGGCCGCCCGCATCGCTGGAGATCGACGTCGTGGCGACGCCCGATCAGCTGAGCGACATCAGAGGCCGGCTCACCACATGGCTGAGGGCGACCGGCATCCCCGACGACCTCGCCGGGGACATCGTGCTCGTCGTGAACGAGGCGTGCACGAACAGCATCGAGCACGGCTACCGCGCCAGCGAGCCGGGGCGCATGCTGGTGTGTGCGGAGGCGAGAGGACGCGGGATATCGATCCGGATAGCCGATTTCGGCTCGTGGAAGCTGCCCGACGCCAACCCCCGGGCGCGCGGCCGCGGGGTTCCGTTGATGCGTGCGGTGAGTGGCGCCGTCACCCTCGACGGCACGTCGACGGGCACCACGGTGACCATGAACTTCGACCTCGGTTAGCTGCGAGGAACCCCGAGAGCCAGGACTGCGGCGTCATCTTCCACCCCGGCGCCAAGGTCGTCGACGAGAGCGCGCATGGCCGCGACGATTCCGCACGCGTCGTTGGGTGAGTGTGCGGCGGCGAACCGCAGGAGTCCGCCCTCGTCGTCATAGCGCTCCGATCCGATCCCCGTGAGCGCCTCGGTGTATCCGTCGGAGTAGGCCACCAGAGTGTCTCCCGGCGACAGTCCGATCCGGACGGACGTGAACCTCGGCTTGGCGAACAACCCCACCGCCTGACCTCCTTCGGTCGACACGTAACGGGCGCTGCCGTCGCTCTGCAGAAGGAGGGGTGTCGGATGGCCGCCGGTGGCGATCTCGACGTCAATGCCGTCGGCGCTCGCGGTGATCAATCCGAAGAGCACGGTGCAGAACCATCCTCGCTCGGCGTAGGTGTCCTGCTTCAGGACGCTGTCCAGGGTCCGCAGGACGCCGACGGGATGTTCGTCGTTCACCGCGGCGGCCCGCAGTGTGTACCGGGTGAGTGACGTCAGGGTCGCTGCGGCGACTCCCTTTCCGCAGACGTCTCCGAGGAAGAAGCCGTACCTCTCGCGGGACAGCGGAAACAGGTCGTAGAAGTCGCCGCCGACGTCCCCGGCCGTGGGGTTGTAGTAATGCGCCGCCGCTTCGAGACCGGGCGGCGGAGACAACGACGGCGGAAGCAGCGAAAGTTGCAGTGTCTCAGCGAGGCTCACGGCGCGGCTGCGTTCCTCCTCGGCGCGTCTGCGCTCGGCGAGCAGTTCGCGTTCGTAGGACCTACGTTCGGTGGCGTTGTCGGCGACGATGCGTACGAGGGCGGGTTGTCCGTCGGGGCCTACCTTGACATTCGCCGTGAGGAGGACGGGGATTCGCCGTCCATCGGATGCCATGAGGTCGACGGCAACGCCGCTGAGCATGCCCGATGTGAGGAGCATCGGCGCGAAGTGGGTCTCGTAGTGGATGCGGCCGCCGGGAGTGAGCAACGTCGTGAACGGGGCGCCGACGAGCGCGTCGCGCGGGCGGCCGAGCCACGACGCCATGGTCGCGTTCACCGAGCGAATCTCCCCGTCGGCAGAGGCGACGACATAACCGCACGGCGCGTTGTCGAACGCGTCCCGCAGATCGTCGATGCCACCCGTCACGTGTCGGCCGCGAACGCGGCGATCGCCGCCGCGGTCTCGCCTGGCGCACTGAGTTGCGGGCAATGCCCGGTGGCGTCGATCGTCACGAGCTCACTGCCGGCGATGTGCTGGTGGGTGTATGCGCCGACTGAACGGGGCGCCAAGGTGTCGTGTGCGCACTCGATCACCAGCGAGGGGATCAGCACTCGGGGAAGGTCCGCGCGGTTATCGGAGAGGAACGTCGTGCGGGCGAACACCCGGGCCATCGCGGGGTCGTTGCGGCAGAAGGCGTCGGTGAGTTCCTCCTGGAGTTCAGGGCGATCAGGGGTCCCCATGATGTTCGGCGCCATGGCGCGTGACCACCCGAGGTAGTTGCTCTCCATGGATTCGAGGAGCTCGTCGATGTCGTCGGGTGAGAAGCCGCCGATGTAGTCGTCGTGGTCGAGGTAGCAGGGCGACGGCGTCAGCAGGACCAACTTCGCGAAGCGGGTCGGATCCTTCGCGACGGCGAGCACGCCCATCATGGCGGCGACCGAGTGGCCGACGAAGACCACGTCGTGCAGATCGAGCTGTTCGACGATGTCGAGGATATCGTCGGCGTAGCTCTGCAGTGACGCATAGCGGTCGGCGTTCCACGCGCCAGAGTCGGATTGTCCCGATCCGACGTGGTCGAACAGGACGACGCGAAACAGGTCCTGCAGCCTGGCGGTGACCAAGCGCCACAGGTTCTGGTCGCAGCCGAAGCCGTGAGCCAGCATCACCGTCGTTCCCGACTCGGGGCCGGCGAACGCCACGTGGTTCCTCCTGCGCACGTCCACGCGGCCATCCTTCCATGCGGCCTCCCGCGTCGATGCTTTCGTTCGGCCGACGGTGGGTAATCCCGAGTCATGGCAAACGATGAACTTCACCCGGGCGATCAGGTCGAGTGGGACAGTCACGGCGGGACCGCCGAGGGCAAGGTCGAGAAGAAGATCACCCACGACACCACGGCGGCCAAGCGCACGGTGCGCGCCTCGAAGGACGATCCGCAATACCTCGTGCGCAGCGACAAGAGTGGCGGTGAGGCCGTGCACAAGCCCGAAGCCCTTCGCAGGCAGCAGGATTGACCTACGGTGCCGTAGGCAAGAAAGACGTGACGAGTGCGCTGAAACGCAGCACGGAACTGGTGATTCCGCCTGCGTGAAAGAAGGTGTGGATCAGCCCGCACCCAGCCGTGCGATGGCCGTCTCGGGCAGGCGATCGGCGAGCTCCTGCGGACCCTCGAAGACCGCCGCGGCCCCCTCGGCCTCGAGCAGTCGGCTGTCGGTTCCCCCGGTTTCGAGGCAGATGCACGACACCCCGGCTCGACGCGCGGCGCGGACGTCCCAGACCGAGTCGCCGACGAACACCGAGCGCTTGGCGTCCACGTCTGCCCGTTGCAGTGCCACTTCTACGATGCCCGGCTCGGGTTTGGCGGTGTCGACGTCTTCCGACGACGTCATCGTGGACACGATGTCGTCGCGGTCGAGCACCTTGCGAAGCACCGTCAGTTCGTCTTCGGGTGCCGACGTCGCCAGGACGACCTGCAGCCCCATGTCCGCAACCATGTCCAGCAGTCGAAGAGCGCCGGGGAGTGGCCGGAGAAGACCGGTCAGCTCCTGGTAGTAGCGAGAGTTGAGCTCCTTGGCGCGAGCGGCGGAGTCGTCCGAGATGCCCGGTACCAGCTCGTCGACCAGAGCCGAACCGTCCATGCCGATTCCACGGTGAATGCGCCATGACTCCACGACGAACCCGGCCTCGCTGAACGCCCGCTGCCAGGCGTGAACGTGGAGGTAGTTGGAGTCGACGAGCGTTCCGTCGATGTCGAAGAGCACTGCGGGAGCGGTCATTGGGCACACGTGCCCCCGCTGTGTCGCGGCGAAACGCGTGGGGGCCAGGATCCGGTCGGCCTGCGACCGGCTGACCGGGCGGCGGGACGTGCAAGACGTTTCATGGCGCCGCCCGCGGGGCACATGCAGGGAGACCATGGCGGTCACAGTGACCTTGCAGGAGGATTTGACCTTGAAGCGCATGAAGGTGATGACGGGCGCGGTGGCGGCAACCTTGACGTTCGGCGCTCTGCTGAGCGGCTGCGGTGCAAAGGTCGAGGGCGGCGACACGTCGTGCAAGGACTATCTGGCGGCCAACGACGCCGACCAGCAGACGGCGGTCTCGAAGATGCTGAAGGACGAGAAGGGGACCGACGCGGCTCAGCTCGAGATCACCGGGACCAAGGTCTCGGTGCAGGCCTTCTGCCAGACCGCAGGCAAGGAAGACAGCAAGATCAAGGAAGCCCCCCACCTGTAGGCCGGTCTGGTTTCGACCCGGCCCGGCCGGGTAGGTAATCGAGGTGAAACCCAGCGGGCAAAACTATGATCGCGCGGTGGTGGTGATCCCAGCCCACGACGAGGCGGCGAATCTTCCGGAGTGCCTGACGGCGGTCTTGACCGCCGCGATGTGTACGGCCGTCCCGGTGCTGACCATTGTGGTGCTCGACGCGTGCAGTGATGAAAGTGCCGCCCTGGCAGGGCAATTCGGTGCCGACGTGCACTTCGTCGAAGTCGACGCGAAGAACGTTGGTGCGGCGCGGGATGCGGGCTTCAGATATGCGCGGAGCCTGTGCGATGCCGAAGCGCGAATCTGGTATGCCACCACCGACGCCGACAGTCGCGTCGACTCGGACTGGCTGATGCGACAGCTGGATGCGGATGCCGACATGGTGCTCGGCGTCGTCCGAGTGACGAATTGGCGGCACTGGTCTGCCTCATCGATGCATCGCTATCTGGCCGCCTACCGCGCCAAGTTGCGCAGGCAGGGTGGCGGGCACGACCACGTCCACGGCGCAAACATGGGCTTCAGGTCAGACACCTACTGGGAGATCGGCGGATTCGCCGCTCTGGAGTCCGGGGAAGACGTCGACCTGGTGCGGCGCTTCGAGCGTGCCGGCCATCGAATCCACCGGGACGTCGGCCTGTCGGTGGTGACCTCTGCCCGAAGCGAGGGCCGGGCGCCGCGGGGTTTCGCGTCGTATCTCAGAGGCGTGTCGCGACACGAAGGTGTGGCGTGACCGCGGCACTGGTCCGGCGCTGGCTCGAAGCCGGTGAACTTCAGCTGCCCGCACCGGGTTCCGGCCGCACGGGCTCGCGGTGGTGGAAACTGGCCGCGATGGCGGAGAACGACGTCGTCGCAGGCAGGTTGGCCGAGGCGCACACCGATGCGCTGGCGATCCTGGCCGAACTCGGCGGGCCGACACCGGCCCCGGAACAGCTCTGGGGCGTATGGGCCGCGGAGGCCCCGCAGTCCGTCGTCACCGTTCGCGAAGACGATGACGGGCGGGTGGTACTCGACGGCCTCAAGGCATGGTGCTCCGGCGCGGGCATCTGCACGCATGCGCTCATCACCGCGCGACGCGACGACAACGCGCGCGGGCTGTATGCCGTCGATCTGGGCCAAGACGGGGTGGTGCCCATGGCGGACGATTGGCACAACGTCGGCATGCACGACAGCGACACCCGTTCGGTCCAGCTGAGCGGTGCGGTCGGCGTTCCGGTGGGCCTACCGGGCGAGTATCTCTCCAGGCCGGGCTTCTGGCACGGTGCCATGGGGGTGGCGGCGTGCTGGCTGGGCGGTGCGCGTGGTGTCGCCACCCCCCTTTATCACGCCGTGGCCGACGAGCACGAAGGAGCCACCACCGACGTCCACGTCCACGCGCACCTCGGTGCGGTCGACGCCGCGCTCGCTGCAGCGGAGGCGATGCTGGTGTCTGCAGCGTGTTTCGTCGACGCCGAGCCGCACGGTGCTCGCGCCGAACTCGTCGCACGCCGCGTCCGCGCCGTGGTGGAACGGGCCGTCGATGAGGCCATCGTGCGGACGGGACGGGCGCTCGGCCCGGCGCCGCTGGTACTGGACGCCAAACATGCCCAGCGGGTCGCCGACCTCACGATCTACGTACGCCAGAGCCATGCCGAACGTGATCTGGCCGCTCTCGGTCGAGCGGCGGCCCGGTGAGCACGACAGGCATGGCTTCTGGCAACGGGAGCAGGTTCGCGGCGCGACCCATCTCGGGCGGCGGCACCCCGACCGACGAGTGGCGTGACTGGGTGCATCGGATTCCCGCCTTGGATCTCACCGAATGTCCCGCCCTGATCATCGTGGCCCCCCACCCCGACGACGAGACGCTCGGCTTCGGGGCCACGGCGTCGCTGCTCCGCTCGCGAGGGGTCGAGGTCACCGTCGTGTCCGCGACCGACGGCGGTGGTTCCGTGCCGGGACTGTCACCTCGGGAGCGACGATGGCTGGAGCGCGACCGCCGCGCGGAGTTGCGCGCCGCCATGAAGATTCTCGGTCTCGGCGAGCCGGTCTGCCTGGGGCTGCCCGACGGCGAATTGTGCGACCGGGAGCCGGAATTGACCGTGCGCCTGGCCGACCTGGTCACGGCGGGCCCGCCGGGAACGTGGTGCGCCGCCACCTGGCGCGGGGACGGTCATCCCGATCACGAGGCCGTCGGCCGCAGCGCCGCGGCCGCCATCTCCGGGACCCATGCCGTGCTACTGGAATACCCCGTGTGGATGTGGCACTGGGCGCGGCCGGGCGATGACGCGGTGCCCTGGCACCGCATGGCGATGGCGCCGAACGACCAAGGGGCGTCAACTCGCAAACGTCAGGCGGCCGCCACGTTCCAGTCGCAGCTGGTGCCCTACGAGGACGGCACCGACGTGGTGTTGCCACCGTTCGTGTTGGAACGACTGTTCGCGGTCGGGGAGGCGGTGATCCGCTGATGGACCGACTTCCCGACGGCTACTTCGACGATGTCTATGCCGACGCGCGAGATCCCTGGAGACTGGCCGAGCGCTGGTACGAGCAGCGCAAGTACGCGATCACGATGGCGATGCTTCCCGAGGCGCGCTATCGGCATGCCTTTGAGCCCGGCTGCTCCATCGGCACCGTCACCGAACGGCTCGTCGATCGATGTGACCACGTCACCGCCTATGACGTCGCGCAATCGGCGCTCGACTCCACTCGCGAGCGCGTCGGGCAGCGGCCGAATCTCACCCTCGAACGGTCGTCCCTCGACTCCGATTGGCCGGGGGCCGACGTCGATCTGGTGCTGATCTCCGAGGTGGCCTACTACCTTTCCGGACCCACTCTGCGCCGCGTGCTAGATCGCGAGTGTGCGCGCCTTGGCGCCGGCGCGACCGTCGTCGCCGCGCACTGGCGGCACCCGGTGGCTGACTATCCGCTCTCCGGTGACCAGGCGAACGCACTGATCGGTGCGACGCGCGAATTGAACGCGGTGGCCGGATACCGCGACGACGACGTGGTCATCGACGTGTGGCAGAAGGGGGCGACGGAGTCCGTCGCCGTCCGCACCGGCGTTCCCGGCGCTGTCGGCTAGCGGTTCGACACCAGCCTGAGGTGGCTGCGCGGCGGCCGCACGACCGCGGTGATCGCCTCTTCCATGGCGTCTGTGACCGCGAGTCCGCCGTCGGGGTCGCAGATGCGGAGCACGCGGTCGACCTCGCGACCGCTCAAGACCACCCAGTTCACGGCGTGCCGCGAGCACATGACATTGACTCGGTGCAAGATCGAAAAGCCCTGCGTGCCAAAGAAAGTCAACGCTCGTAGGTCGAGGATCAAGCGACTGATCGTCTCCAACTCGGCTTCGACGTACTTGCTGAGGCTCAGTGCATTCGCCGCGTCGATCTCACCCGTGACCGTGACGCGGACGATGGACGAACGGATGACCGAGCTGGCGAACTCCACGCGTTCGCGTGGCTGAGTCGGCTGACCGGAATGTGTGCCGGTGGCTAGGGACACGGTGTTCTCCATCGGACCAAAGTGCTCGAAACGAGACTCCGTCACGAGAATGGGCCTTGGCCGAAGCCATGCCCCAAGGGCGCCGCTCGCAATGAGTGCCGGGCGTCGACGACGTCATCGGAAGGCTGGTAGCTCAACCTGTGGTCGAGCCTAGTACCAACTCGCCAGTCGAACAATGCACTCTCGCTGTCGGTTGTGCTGGTTTTTTGCTGGGTGATCGTGGGTAACCGGCACCCAGTCGAGCGGAAGGTGACGGCCGAACATGGCATCAAAGCATCTGCGGCAGACCCGAGGGAGATCTTCGGCCTGCTATGTCACCGTCGCGGTCTTCGTGGGCTTCTTCGTTGCCCTCACCGCCGCAATCGCCATGCACGTCGGCGACGACCGCGCGACCGCCGTCCGCGACGTCACTCAGACGGCGCCCGCCGTGCAGCAGCCGGTCAGCCAGCAGGGCAAGATCGTGGCCGTCTCACCCACGTCGGTGACAGCCCAGAGCGTCGACGGCTTCGCGCGCACGTACGTCATCAACTCCGAGACGAATGCGATCACCGAGAGTGGCAGCCTGGCCGGCGGTACGGGGGCGTCGTTCGCAGTGAACGACGAGGTGTCGATCGTCGGGATCGTGCGCGACGGGACTGCGATCGCGACTGCTGTCGCCGACAAACAGGTCAGCAACCTCGACGGACCACCGATGGATGCCGTCGGAATTCAGTGATCCTCGGGAAGTCATGACGTAACGTCGTCAACGTGGCGGACTCCATCACCGTCAGCGCCGACGAACTGGCTGCCTTGGAGTTCTTTGCGGGCTGCCCAACCGCCAGTCTGGTCCCGCTGGCTGCGCTACTGAGCCCTCTCACCGCACCTCCCGGTCAGATCCTGATGCGGCAGGGCGAGCACGCCGACTCCTTTCTGCTGATCGGCTCGGGGCGGGCCTCGATCGTGCACGCAGGTGCCGGCGGCGAGACCGTCGAAGTCGAAGTGACGCCTGGACTCATCGTGGGAGAGATCGCCCTTCTGCGCGATGCGCCGCGGACCGCGACCGTCACGGTGACGGAGCCACTCAGCGGCTGGGCCGGCGGCAGGGAGGCCATCGCGGCCCTTCTCGACATGCCGCACATGATGGACAAACTGGTGCGCACGGCACGGCAGCGGCTGGCCACCTTCGTCACACCCATTCCGGTGTCGTTGCGGGACGGGACGGTAATGCACCTGCGGCCCGTGCTCCCCGGGGACAACGAGCGCACCGTTCATGGGCCCGTTCAGTTCTCCAGCGAGACGTTCTATCGCCGTTTTCAGACGACCCGCGCACCGACTGCGACGCTGATGGCGTACCTGTTCGAAGTCGACTACGTCGACCACTTCGTCTGGGTGCTCACCGACGGGGCGGGCATGAATTCGCCGATCGTGGCCGACGCGAGGTATGTCCGCGAGGAAGATCCCACCGTGGCCGAAGTCGCTTTCATCGTTGGCGACGACTACCAGGGTCGGGGGATCGGCAGCTTTCTGATGGAAGCCGTCTCGGTGGCGGCACGCAGTGAGGGCATCCGGCGATTCACGGCCAGGGTGCTATCGGACAATCTGGCGATGAGAGCAATCCTCGATCGCTACGGTGCGCAGTGGCACCGCGATGACCTGGGCGTCGTTACGACGACCTTCGACGTACCCCTGATGCGCGACCTGACGCTGCCGGCCGAGCTGTACCGGGACATCGTCGCCGCTGCTCGTCAAGTGATCCATGCGGTCGGCTGATGGGCCGCCCACCTCTCTCGAAGGACACGCGGCTGTGCATGTCGCTGGCGGCCAGGCCCAGCAACATCGGCACGCGATTCCACAACCATTTGTACGACGTGCTCGAACTCGACTTCATCTACAAGGCGTTCACCACCACCGACATCACGGCCGCGATCGGCGGCGTACGGGCCCTCGGGATCCGCGGCTGTTCGGTCTCGATGCCGTTCAAGGAGGACGTCATCGCGTTGGTCGACGAGGTCGAGGCCTCCGCCCGCGCCATCAACTCCGTGAACACGATCGTCAATGATGACGGGTACCTGAGAGCGTCGAACACGGACTACCTGGCCGTGCAGCGGCTCATCGACGAACACGATCTCGCTGCGAATGACACGGTGCTGATCCGGGGCAGCGGGGGGATGGCCAGCGCCGTGGGCGCGGCGTTTCGCGATCATGGCCTCGCGTCTGGCATCGTGATCGCACGCAATCGGGAGAGCGGGCGCGCTCTGGCCGACCGGCTCGGCTACGACCATGCGACGGACGTCGGCACCCACGTCGCGGACGTCATCGTCAATGTCACCCCGATCGGCATGGCCGGCGCGTCCGAGGCATCCGAGCAGGCCTTCGACGAGGCCACCATTGCGCAAGCGCAGACGGTGTTCGACGTCGTCGCGCTCCCGTCGGAGACGCCGCTGATCCAGTCGGCCCGCGCCGCCGGCGTCCACGTCGTGACGGGCGCGGAGGTCATCGCCTTGCAGGCCGCGGAGCAGTTCGAGCGCTATACGGGCGTGCGGCCGACGGCCGAGCAGGTGGCGGAGGCGTCCGCGATCTCCAGGGCCTGACCCTCAGGGTGCGTTGACCACCACGATGGGGCGCCGCACCCGCTCGAGCTGGTGGCCATTGAAACCGGCGTACATCATCCTGGCCTGGACGAACCAGTTGATCGACGAGTGCACCGCGGCTGCCGTGGGTGGCGCGTCCTCGGGAAGCGGGATCTCGAACTCGCAAACCACGGGGACGTTGGCGGGCAACGGAATTCGCTTGCCCAGCGTCACGATCCGGCCGTCTAGCTGGCCGCCCGGTCCTGGTGCGCGGGTCAACGGATGCGATTCCCGGTCGCGCTGCCAGGACACAGCGAGGTCACCGTCGGGCAGATCCATGGTGGGGTTCAGCGTTACCCGGCCGGTGATGGTCTCACCGGCTCGCCACACGGGCTTGGACAGCGTGATGTCGATGACGGTCTCCGCCGCACCGGAGATCCGCTCGAGTGGTTCGGTGTACGACTCGACGTCGGCGGTGCCGATGGCAACGGTGAACTCTCCGCGGGTGTCGACATCGCGGCCGCTGCGGTCAACGGTGAGCCGACATTCCCAGCGGGCGATCGACGGTGACGACGCGGGTGCCCAGGACGGGATGCGAAAGTTTGACGTCGCGCCGGTGAACTCGCCCGTCGCGATCGGAAGCTCTTCGGCGATGACGCTCACCCAGTCGTCGGTGTCGCGGTCGCCACCGTAATTGGTGCCGACCTGATCGGCCGTCCAGATGGTGTCGTTGCCCGCTGCCGCCACCGAGTCGACCTTGCCTGCCCAGTGGTACTGGTAGAAGTTGGCGTAACCCCAGTCCAGGCGCGCCGACCTGACCTTGTCGATGGGCTTGTCGGTGGTGACCGTCGCCTGCACGGTCTGGCGCGGGGTGACGATGCCCGGCGAGACGACGACGGTGACGCCGCCGGAGCGGCTGAAGAGACCCACTACGTCTCGTACCACTTCTTGTTCGCGTATTTCGCCCGGTTCGCCGCGTACTCCTCCGGATTGTTCTTCTTCTGGTGGGCGCGCACCGGCCAGAAGAGGAGCCACAGCAGCGGATAGACCGTCACGTAGAAGGCGAGCTGGAAGAGGCCTCCGACCAGGACCGCGAAGACCCAGGCCGGATAGATGAGGATCAGGCAGAACTGGATGAACTGCTTGATGACGACGGGGTAGCCCTCGGCCATCGACCAGACCAGTCGCGGGCTCATCATGTGGAGGAACCGCTTCCACTTCGACGTCTGCTCCTCCGCCTCGGCCTGAGCTTCGCTGACGTCACGGCCGCGTTCGTCGCGGGTCTGCCCGCGCTGCGGGGCAGGAGGTTCGCCGGGTAGGGATTGCTGGGCAGACGTCATGGCGTCTCTCCTCGGGTTTGCCGTGCGGTGACTTTGCGGCGGATCGTAGTCAACACCGCTTGGAAAGTCGTTGGAAGTCCGTCAGGGCGTGATGGTGGTCTGCTCGTCGATGACCGAGGTGGCGTCCATCAGCGGTCCAATCTGATCTTCGGTGCCTCCCGCGTTGAGCTGCAGGACGAAGATGCCGCTGCCGTCCGCGGCCGGAATGACGACGGTCTTCTGCGCGATCAGTCGCTTGGTGCCGTCCTTCACGAAGGTGGCGCCGATCTGGTAGGCGTCGAACCCGCCGAGCTTGGCGTCGCCTCCGTCACCCGCGCTCTCGTAGCCGGGCAGATTCTTCAATTCGCCAGGCGCGTACTTGAAGATCATGGCCGGATCGACGTTGCCCGTCAGCTTGGACATGATCGCGACGATCGAGGGCGGGTCCGCAGCCATGGACGGATCGGCGAAGACGATCGCGCCGTAGGCGCCCTCCGGCGTCTTGGGCCCTGCACTCTCCCAGCCCTGCGGCGTCGGCAGGTCGAGCGTCGGCGCACCCGGATCCCCACGTTTGACCTGGGTCTCGGTGATGCCGTTCTGCTTGATGTAATCCGCGATGGTCGGATTGGTCCCTGCCGCCTTGGTGGGTGCGGCGCTGCTGGTGGGCGTGCTGGCATCCGAGGACTCAGTCGACGAGGACGCAGACGAGGACGCAGACGAGGACGCAGATGAGGATTCGGTCTTTGAGTCCGACCCGCAACCTGAGAGGGCCAGTCCGAGTGCGAGGAAGGCGACGGCGGCGCCACCGCCGGCGGTGATGTGCTTTCTCACGAGGTCTCCTGTCGGGGCAAGCGCGTCGAGCCGACGGTCGGCAAAACGAACGTACACGCCAAAATGGCGGATGCTGTCAGAATCCGACGTCGCGGGGGGCGAAACGCTGCGTCACGTTGCCCGTCAACGACTCGTCGTACGGATCGATCGCCTGCGCCTGCGCCCCTTCGTCCAGGTTGAGACCCTCCAGTTCCATCCAGATGACGCTCGGACTGATCGTCAGCTCGAAGTAGTAGGTGAGATTGCTCAGATCGCAGACTGATCGGTACTCGGTGTTGTAGACACCGAAATCAGCGTAGGGCGCGCCGAAGGGCACGGAGACGTTGCGCATGATCGCCATGACGCCTGCGACCGCCTGACGTTCGTCGACCGGCTTGGGCAGCAACGCCGAGTAATAGGCTGCCCGTTGAAATCTATCGACGGCATTGACATTGCCGGGAAGGGCCAGCTCGCTGGTTGGGTGCGAAAAATCCTGTGCTGCGAGCAAATTCATCTGTTCGGCATAGGTCGGGTCGTTGGTCATCAGGGTGAAGTCGCGCCCGTGGTGCACGACGAGCTCACCGGCGGCGAACTCCAGGATCGCCGAGTCCCCTCCGGCGTCCTCGATGGCGAGGTGCATCGTCGCCTCGAAGCCATGGGCGCTCACCATGACGAGCTGGATTCCTTGCACGAGGTCCAACGCCTCGGCCACGGAGGAGGCTTGATCGAGCAGGTACTGCACCCACATTCCGATGTGCAGTCCCGGAATCTCCGGCTTGCGGACACCCACGTCGGTCGACTGCAGATACAGACCGTGTGCGGCGAAACCCCGTTCGTTGAAGCCGTCGACGGTGCCGATGCCGTAGATGCTGGTCGCCAGGCTGGCGTAGGTACTGGTCCAGCGCAGCGGGTTGTCGGCGACGGCGACCTCACCCAACATCAGTCCGCCGTCGCGCACCCGGCCCCGCGGGAAGGCGACGATCAGTGGTTCCGTCGACTCGGGCCAATCCATGGTGCGACCGGTCAGGACGGCGATGTCATTGGTATTCCACAAGACTCGGGTGCACATAACATGTCCTCTCGGCGCGTCCCGCCACGATGTCGGCGTCAGTCAGCGTAGCCGTGATAGCAAGACTGCATGCGCGTCTTCGCGTCCTGCGTAGCGATCGCACTGTGCGCGGCCTGTGGGCAGTCCGCCACTCCCGCGGCGCCGGGAGCGGCGGTTCCGACGTCGACGGCCGTGGTCGACGTCGACCCTGCGAGGGTGGATCGGGTGCGTGCCGCTCTGCCAACGGGTTACGAGTTCTCGGCATTGCCCGACCGGGCCGCACCGGTCGCGCTCTGGGGCTTCGGTCCGGCCTGGACGGCCGAGCCGTCGGCGTGTGGGAGCCTCGCCGATCCGGCCGGTCTCCATGCCGTGCACGGCTGGTCCGCCTCCGGCGTCGGCGGCATCGTCTATGCCGTCGTGGCCGATGAAACCGTCGGCCTGGACCAGTCACTGGTGGACACCTGCGGCACGTGGCGCATGTCGGCTGGGCACACCAGGGGTGTCGTTACCCTCGTCCACCCGCCTGCGATCGACGGCGCGGCGACGGTGGGCATGATCACCGATGCCACCACCACCGTTGAGGGTGGGATCGAAACCCATTCGCATGCCCAGACGTTCATCGCCTACCTCGACGACCACGCGGCCTCCGTGACGGTGGTGATCGATCCCGGTTCGTCCGCGCCGTCGCTCGGAGAGGATGTCGCGTCGGACCTCCTCGTCAAGGCGGTGGCGGCGATCCGCGGCTGACGCCTCCTGGGCGGGTAGATTGGCGGCGATGCTCAGGACGATCCTCACCCTCGCCATCGCGATCGTGATGGCCGCGTGCTCGAGCGGTTCGTCGGTGAGCGATTCCAAGGCCGACATCGCCAAGGTGCTCGACGTGAGGTCGAGCTTCGGGCCCGAATTCACGGTCAGCACCGTGGCACCGACGGGAATAGACCCACGACTGCTTGCGCCGCAAGCCCTTCCGCAGGGCGCGGTGTTCGATCCGCCGGACTGCGCCAAGGTCGCGACGGGCCTGGTCGTGCCGCCGGGGCTGAAGGGAAACATGGCGGCGACGACCGCCGAGGGCGACGGCAACCGGTTCATAACGATCGCCGTCGAGACGTCCGAGCCGCTGCAGTTTCCCGACCCCGGCGAGGCCTGCCAGAAGGTGGCCTTCGCCGGCGGCGGAGTGCGTGGGCTCGTCGAGGTCGTCGAGTCTCCAACGATCGATGGTGTGCGTACGCTCGGCACGCACCGCGTCGTGCAGACGGTGGTCGGCGGCAAGCCCGCGACCGGCGAACTCTACAACTATCTCGCCAGCTTCTCGACGTTCAGAGTGATCGTGACGGCGAATCCGCTGGTCGAACCGAACAAGCCCGTCGTGCCCGTGGACACTCAACGCGCCCGCGACCTGCTTTCCGCGGCCGTGAAGGCCGTGCGCGGCGGCTAGCGCACGTCGCGCGGGCGGAACTGGATGCTGATCCGAGGTCCCGTCGGCTTGACCGTCTTGTGCACGGCGTGTTCCCAGGTGCGCTGACACGAACCGCCCATCACCAGCAGATCGCCGTGGCTCTGCGGAAGGCGCAGGGACCGGCCGCCGGAGCGGGGACGGAGCGCGAAAGCCCGGGTGGCACCAAGGCTGAGGATGGCCACCATCGTGTCCTCGGTACGGCTACGGCCCACCGTGTCGCCGTGCCAGGCGACGCTGTCGCTGCCGTCGCGATAGAGGCACAGCCCGGCGGAGGTGAACGGCTCACCCAGTTCACGGGCGTAGATGTCGTTGAGGCGCACGCGCAATCGTGCGACCGCCGGGTGCGGTGCGGGTTCGGACACGAGGTCGTGGAAGCTGACGAGCCGCGGCACGTCGAGCACCCGGTCATACATCTGCCGCCGCTCGGCACGCCACGGGATGACGCCACTCAACTCTTCGAAGAGTTCCTGCCCTTGGGTGTCAACCCCCCGGTCGCTGCGCTCCTGCCCCCGGGTAAACCAGCCGGCCCTGACGTCGATCCACGCACCGTTGCCCAGTTCGCGGCGCTCGTCGTGGTCGAAGAGCGCCTCCTGAATCGCTAGATCGATCCCTGCCACGGGGGCGAGTTTATCGCACAGGCGTTCGAATTCACAGGTTGGCCGCGCCAGGGCCGCGCTGCGCGAGAACGTCGTCGGGATTGGTCAGAATGCACGTCTTGAGGCTCAGGCAGCCGCAGCCGATGCAGCCGGTGAGGTTGTCGCGCAGGCGTTGCAGGTGCACGATTCGCTCGTCGAGGTCGGAGCGCCAGCCCGCCGAGAGTCGGGCCCAGTCCTTGCTGGTGGGGACTCGATCGGCGGGCAGGGTCGACAGCGCTTCGCGAATGCGGACCAGTGGAATGCCAAGCCGTTGCGACATTCGGATGAACGCGACGCGGCGAAGGGTCTCGCGGGCGTAGCGGCGCTGATTGCCCGACGTACGTCTGCTGACGATCAAGCCCTCGCGTTCGTAGAAGTGCAGGGCCGACACTGCCACGCCGCTGCGATGGCTCATCTCGCCGGGAGTCAGCTCGAGCATGTCCATGACCTCAACGATAGTTAAGGTGACGATTCGCGTTACGGTGCTACCCATGACAGGGACGACGCTGGGCGCCAATTCGGAGGTGGGGCCGCTTCGGGTCGTCATCCTGCATCGGCCGGGGCCCGAACTGCAGCGCCTCACCCCCCGCAACAACGATCGCTTGCTGTTCGACGGAATGCCGTGGGTGGCGCGTGCGCAAGAAGAACACGATGCGTTCGCGTCACTGTTGCGCTCGCGGGGTGTCGAGGTGTTGTTGCTCGCCAACCTCTTGACCGAGGCTCTCGCCAGCGGTGCGGCCCGAATGCAGGGCATCTCCGCAGCGGTCGACAGCCGTCGGTTGGGACTGCCTCTGGCCCAGGAACTCTCGGCGTATCTACGCACACTCGACGTCGAGTCGCTGGCGCGCATCCTGATGGCAGGAATGACGTTCAGTGAGTTGCCGTTCCTCGGCGGTGAACTGTCGCTGGTGCAGTGCATGCACCACGACGCCGATTTCGTCATCGATCCGTTGCCGAATCTGCTGTTCACGAGGGATTCGTCGTTCTGGATCGGGCCGCGGGTGGCGATCACGTCGTTGGCCCTGCCTGCGCGCATTCGCGAGACGTCGCTGACCGATCTGATCTACGCGCATCATCCCAGGTTTCTCGGAGTGCGGCGGGCCTACGAGTCGCGTTCCGCCCCGGTGGAGGGCGGCGACGTGCTTCTGTTGGCGCCGGGCGTGGTGGCAGTCGGAGTAGGGGAGCGGACGACGCCCGCCGGCGCGGAAGCCCTGGCGCGCAGCCTGTTCGACGACGGACTGGCACACACGGTGCTGGCCGTGCCCATCGCGCAGGAACGCGCCCAGATGCACCTCGACACCGTGTGCACGATGGTCGACGTCGACGCGGTCGTGATGTACCCGAACATCGTCGACTCCCTGTCGGCGTTCACGATTCGGCAGAAGTCGGATGGGGTGTCGATCACCAGCGCTGCGCCGTTCGTCGATGCTGCGGCGGATGCGATGGGCATCGACAAGCTGCGCGTGATCGACACCGGCCTGGATCCCATCACCGCCGAGCGCGAACAGTGGGACGACGGGAACAACACCCTGGCACTGGCGCCAGGTGTGGTGGTGGCCTACGAACGCAACACGGAAACCAATGCGCGCCTTGCAGATTCGGGTATCGAAGTGCTGCCGATCTCGGCATCTGAACTCGGTACCGGCCGCGGCGGTCCGCGGTGCATGTCCTGCCCGGTGGCCCGCGATCCGCTGTAGGTCCCATCATCGGTTTTGCCGCCTTCGCCGGTGCAACTCGTTGCGGACGTGATATCCCACCGACCGTCCATGGCCGGAATTGATGAACCCCATCTCGGTCCACCCCATGCGGGCGACGAGCTCGTGATGCCGAAGATCCTGGACGGCAGCGCAGCCCCCCGGCCGAGGCGGTTCGAAGTAACTGACCCCGAGCTTGACGTCGTCCCAGCCCATGCCGATCACCGTGGTGTCGCGGCCATCGGTGAGCGCGATGTTCGTTCGCGGCGCTGGCAGCCCGAAATCGTGCATTAGCAGGCGCATTCGCGTCTCCTCCTGCCGTCGCGTGCCGCCGTCCATGAGGGACAGCGCGACGCGGGCCCGGGGGAGACCGCGTGCTCCGCGGTACCGCTCGATGAGCGGGGCGACGGCTGCCTCTGTCAGGTCGGCGGCCCGCGCCAATTGGTCGAGGTACTGCACGGCGAGATCGCGAGGCAGATGTCTACCCAGATCGAGCGCGGTACGAGCAGCCGTGGTGACCCTCAGCTCGCCGATGGATTGCACCTCGTCGCCGCCGATGCGTTCCTCGCGCATGACGACGCCCCGCTGGTGCCGGATATGCGGTCCGATCATCTCGATGGGAGTCGAGGCATCCATACCGTAGACGCCGTGCATCGCGGCGGCGGCACGACCCGCAATGATCCCCGTCCGCCTGGTCCACAACCAAGCCGCGTACGTGTTGACGTACAGCGTCCGCTTCTGGTTCTTTGCGATGTAGACGTCTGGGTGGACGGCCCGGTAGTTCCACCTCAGTTGACCCCGCGTCAGTTCGGCGCCGGCGAGCGCCTCGGTCCCCATGATCGGCCTCTGCATGCCTGAGATGTTTCGGGGCGGGGGTGACGGTGGCGCGATCCCGACCGCCCTTTCCGCCGGAGACTGTGGATGACGGGCCGACTGGGGATGGGCGCACCGACCCTCTCTGAGGACAAGCCGTTTTGGCCGCTTTGCGCTTTCTTGACACCGGGGTCGTGGTTTAGGGCGCGGAGCCGTTGAACCGCAGCCGCAGCGCAGAAGATGGCGCTGCCGTGGGGACCTGTCGACTTTGCGGCCACGCAGATTCTGCGTTAGGGCGGTGGCTGAGAACGGTGGCGGGAGGAATAGCAGCCGCAGCGTCGAAAATGCGCAGAGCGCACAGATCGGTATGGTGCCCGGAGAGAGCGCTAGCGCCAGCTCGGCAGCCAGATCTGCATGTTCCAGGTTGCCTGCGAGATCGGAAGACCGGTCAGAATCGGGTACATCCACGCGAAGTTGGTGATCACGGCCGCCACGTAGAAGCAGACGACGAGTAGACCGAGCGTTCGGCGCTCGGCATTCTGTCGTGGCGCATAGAGCACGTCGCCCAGGATCAACGCGATCATCATCACCAGGAACGGTGCCATCGGCGCGGCGTAGAAGAAGTACATCTGCCGGTCGATGTCGGCGAACCACGGCAGATAGCCGGCGCAGTAACCCGTGAGCGCCACGGCATACCGCCAGTCGCGCTTGACGAACGACCGCCACAGCGCCCAGGCGAGGACGGGCACCGCGATGAACCAGAGGGCCGGCGTGCCGACGAGCATCACGGCCTTGACGCAGGACTGAGTGCCGCAACCCGCCACCCCGTCCTGATCGATCGCATACAGCACGGGCCGCAATGACATCGGCCACGTCCACGGCTTCGACTCCCACGGGTGGTGATTGCCCGCCGCATTGGTCAAACCGGAGTGGAACTTGAACGCACCGTAGGTGAAGTGCCACAGGGACCGGACGGCGTTCGGCATCAGGCCGCCCTCAGCGAATGCCTGACCCTCCTGATGCCTGTCGACCGCCGTCTCCGAGGCGAACCACGGGGCGTACGAGGCGAGATAGACGCCGAGGGGGATGAGGCTGAAGACGTACACCGCAGGAGCGAAGTCGCGGCGCAGCGTGCCAAGCCACGGCCGCGGCACGCGGTACTGCCGCCGCGCGGAGACGTCGAAGGCCAACGTCATCAACCCGAAGAACAGGATGAAGTAGAGGCCGGACCACTTGGTCGCGACGGCCAGGCCCAACAGCACGCCCGCGCCAAACCGCCACCACCGGACACCCAGGCGGGGGCCCCACGGAGTGTCGGCGATACGGCCCTCGAACAGGACGTCGTACATGCGCGCCCGCATCTGGTCACGGTCGACGATCAACGCGCCGAACGCCGCCACCACGAACACCACCAGGAAGACGTCGAGAAGCGCGGTACGAGCCGAGACGAAGCTGACGCCGTCGGCGATGAGCAGTAGACCGGCGATGCCGCCGATCAGTGTCGACCGGGTGATTCGGCGAACGATCCGTGCCACCAGCACCACGATGACGACGCCGCAGACCGCCCCGGCGAATCGCCAGCCCAGGCCGTCGTAACCGAACAGCCCCTCCCCGAGCGCCAGCAGTTCCTTGCCGACTGGCGGGTGCACCACCAGGCCGTATCCGGGGTTGTCCTCGACACCGTGGTTGCCAAGCATCTGCCAGGCCTGCGGTGCGTAGTGCTTCTCGTCGAAGATCGGGGTGCCGCCGTCGGTGGGCGAGCCGAGGTTGAGGAACCGCGTCAGCGCCGCCAACGCCATGATGATCGACGTCATCGCCCAGCCCTGCATCCGGTCCAGCGGCCCGAAGTCGCCGATCGGCGCGAGGGGACCCGGGCTGATGACCGGGACCGAGCGATTGCGCTCGACGGCGGCCACGTCGGGCTCGATGGGCGGGGCGGTCACACGAGCAATCGTATTCTGTTCGGTGTGACACCAGGTCGACTGCTCTTGGCCGCGACGCCGTTGGGCCAGGCAGGCGACGCCTCCGCGCGTCTCATCGAGGCCTTGGGCAACGCCGACGTGGTCGCCGCGGAGGACACCCGACGGATCCGCATCCTCGCGCAGAACCTCGACGTCACGCCGACGGGCAAGGTGGTGAGCTTCTTCGACCAGAACGAGGCGGCGCGGGTGCCGTGGCTCGTCGAGGAGATCGCGGGCGGTGCGACGGTGCTGGTGGTCAGCGACGCAGGCATGCCGCTGATCAGCGATCCGGGCTACCGACTGGTCGCGGCGTGTGCCGCCGCGGGGTTGACGGTGAGCTGCCTGCCAGGTCCGTCGGCGGTGACGACGGCCCTGGCGGTGTCCGGCCTGCCGTCGGACCGGTTCTGCTTCGAGGGCTTCGCGCCGCGCAAGCACGCCGCGCGGCTGACGTGGTTGCACACGCTGGCCTCCGAGCGACGTACGTGGGTGTTCTTCGAGTCTCCGCGGCGTCTCGGCGAGTGCCTGGCCGATGCGGTGATCCAACTCGGCGCGGATCGACTGGCGGTGGTCTGCCGCGAGCTGACCAAGACGCACGAGGAGGTCAAGCGCGGCACCTTGGCCGAGCTGGCCGAATGGGCCGCCGACGGCGTGCTCGGCGAGATCACCGTCGTCGTGGCGGGAGCCCGGCCCCGCGTTGATCTGGAGACGTTGGTGGCGGAGGTCAACGAACTGGTGGAGGGCGGCGCCAGGGTCAAGGACGCATGTGCGGCGGTGATCGGCGAGAACCCGGGGGCGCCGTCACGGCGTGAGCTCTACGAGGCGGTCCTGCGAGCTCGCGGCTGAATCGGCGCCGACTCCGGTGACCGGCGCCGCCTTGTGCAGGCATTCGCGCCATTCGGCGTCGGGATCCGAGTCGGCCGTGATGCCTCCGCCGACGCCGAGTACCGCGTGTCCAGCGGCGTCGAACTCGACGGTTCGGATGGCGACGTTCAGCTCGGCCCCCGCGATGGGTGACGCCAAACCCACCGTCCCGCAATAGATTCCCCGTCGGAACGGCTCCCAGGTCGTCAGAAGTCGGCGGGCGCGGCCCTTCGGCGTCCCCGTGACCGATGCGGGCGGGAACGTGGCGTCGAGGATCGTCGACATCGGCACGTCGTGGTCGACGCGTGCCGCGACCGTCGACACCAGATGCCATACGCCCGGTGCCCGCCGGACCACCAGGAGGTCGGGCACGGTGACGGAGCCGGTGACGGCGACGCGACCGAGGTCGTTGCGGACGAGGTCGACGATCATGATGTTCTCGGCGACGTCCTTCGCCGAGTCGCGCAACGCCGATGGCGATTCGTCGAGCGGCAGGGTGCCCTTGATGGGGCTCGACACCAGGGCGTCGCCGATGCGGCTGAGGAACAGCTCGGGGGACAGCGAGGCCACCGCCCCCCAATTTCCCGCGACGAAGGCCGCGCGTGCGGGGGCGGTGCGCGCGACGGCGTCGGCGAAGTAGTCGATCGGTGAGCCGGTGACGCTTCCGGTGATCTGAGTACACACGCACGCCTGGTACACCTCGCCCGCCCCGATGGCCTCCAGGCAGGCGAGCACCCCCGCCCGGTGGGCGTCCCGGTCGGCCTCGCCCCACGTGATCTGACAAGTGCTCGGCGCGGGTTCGACGGCCAGTGCGCCGACGAGCCAAGGCGGCGCTGGAGTGCCGGAAAGGCTTTCATACCACCAGGTTCCGCTAATGTCCTGACGGAGGACGTCATCGGTCCAGCCGCCCGCAGCCTCTGGGATCCGAGCGGCGGCGCCGTCGCGACCGGCGTCGGGGTACGACAGGTAACCGATCCAACCGCCCCCGATTTCCTCGCGCCGGGAACCGGGCTGGACATCGAAGACGCTCGTGACGTCGACGGGTTCGATGGCGACGCTCGGTGCGATCACTGCGCGGGAGCCGAACCACGTGCCGGTGAGTGCGGCGGGTGGCGGCAGGCCGAGACGCGACGTCGCGGCGGCCACGCACCGCAGCACCTGCGGGGCGCTGCGCGACAAGGCGATCCGGTCGACCCGCATCGCGTTAGCTTGTCACGCCGATCGCGAGATCTCCCGGGGGACCTTGACCCCGCCGAGCTTCTCTGGATTGCGCATCGCGTAGAAGTGCGAGATCAGTCCGTCGGTGATCTCGACACAGATGACGCCCTCGAGCTTGTCACCGAGGTACAGCACCAGCGCGGGGGCGCCGTTGTAGAACGCCGGCTCGACGCGGCCGCCATCGTCGGTGAAGCGCAGCAGGCCGAGGATGAGCCGTGCCACCCGATCCGCGCCGATGACCGGTCGACGGGCCGCGCTGACCTTACCGTCGCTGTCCGCGGTCCACACCACGTCGGGCGCCAGCATCGAGATGAGCGCATCGACGTCACCGGTCGACGCGGTCGCGAAGAACTGCGCGGTGATCTCGAGCGACCGCTGGGGGTCGACGGGCTCGAAACGCTTGCGTCTGGACTGCACGTGTTCGCGGGCGCGGTGGGCCATCTGACGTACCGCCGCGGTGGACTTGCCGACCGTGGAGGCGATGTCCTCGTGGCTGAAGCCGAACACCTCGCGGAGCACGAACACCGCGCGTTCGTCGGGGCTGAGCGTCTCCAGCACCACCATCATCGCCATCGACACCGACTCCGCGAGAACGACGTCGGACGACGCGTCGGCGGAGTCGAGCAGTAGCGGTTCTGGCAGCCACGGGCCGACGTACTCCTCGCGCCTGCGGGCCTGAGCGCGTAGGGCGTTGAGCGATTGCCGGGTGACGAGCTGGGCCAGGTAGGCCTTGGTGTCCTGGATGGTTCCCAGGTCGACCTTCGCCCATCGTAGATAGCTCTCCTGCAGGACGTCGTCGGATTCGGTTGCCGTGCCGAGGATCTCGTAGGCGATCGTGAACAGCAGCGGTCGCAGGCTGGTGAACCGCTCGGCGTGCTCGCTGGTGTTCATCGGACCGCTGCCGCCTGCTCTGCCGCCGCCAGGTGCTCAGCCCGCTTGCCGCCCTTGAGCCAGAAGTACGAACCGGGCTTGCGCGCCTCCTTGGCCAGGAAACCGATTGTTCCCCTGCAGACCGCCTCCTTGATCGACGCAGCTGCTCGTCCGCCGATGTGGAGTCTCAAGGCCCGGTCGTCGAGGTGCGCCAGCTGGATGACACCCGCCTTGCGGCCGATGCTGACGCACTGCCCGGTGAACGCCTGATTCACCGAGGTGGGCTCGGCGCCTGCGATCCGGCTGAGCACGGTGTCGGCTGCCTGCGCGCCCAGCGGGATCGCGGCCTGGCAGCTCATCCGCAGGGGCAGGTTCGACGGAGCGCAGGCATCGCCGGCGGCCACGATGTATGGGTCGTCGACACTGGTCAGGGTCTCATCGGTCAGCAGTCGCCCGATGGCGTTGGTGGTCAGGCCGCTGCGGGCCGCCAGGCCGGGCACGCCGAAACCCGCCGTCCAGATGGTCAACACGCCGGGCAGCGCGCGGTTGTCGGCCAACAACACCGAATCCTCGTACACCTCGGTGACTTTGGCCCCCGGCCCGTCGACGACGGTCACGCCGAGGGCGCGCATCCGCTTGGTCACCGCCCGTCGGGTGGACTCGCTGAAGTACGGGCCGAGGACGTCGCCGCACACCAGCGTCACTGCCTGCCCCTCCTCGGCCAGTTCGGCGGCGACCTCGATACCCGTCGGGCCGGCGCCCACGACCACCACGGGTGCGCTGGGATGGAGCTTGGCCATCGCCGCACGCAACGGCTCGGCGTGCTCCCATTCCGAAAGGGGGTAGGCGAATTCGGCGGCTCCGGGAACGGTCAGTTCGGCGCCGGTGCTGCCGACCGCGTAGATCAGGTAGTCGTAACCGACGACGTCACCCGAGCCGAGCGTGACGGAGCGCGCCGCCGCGTCGATGACCTCCGCGGTGTCGATCAGCAGGCGGACGTCGTCGGCGAGGACGTCCGCGTAGTCCACGACCGCGTCATCGGATCCGGTGAGGACCTGGTGCAGCCGGATCCGCTCGACGAACTCGGGCCTCGGGTTGATCAGGGTGACGGCGACCTTCGGCGGGTCGGCGCGCAGCGACCCGGGGCTGGTTGCCGGGTGGCGACGCAGGCGGTTGGCGGCGATGACGCCGGCGTATCCGCCGCCGATGACGACGACGTTGGTGGGTGGGACCTTGGCGGGTTGGCTGTGATTGGTCATGTCCTCGAGACACCTCCGAGCACCGAAGTGTGACATCACTACCCGCGGGTGTGACGCAGATCACTCAATTGCGTAGCGGGGAAACACGCCTTCCGGCTTGGGAAGTGCCACGCCGACCGCGATTCGCGTGCCGATTGCCGAGAACTCGCGCTGGTCGTCAGGCTGTCCCAGCAGGTCGAGCAGCTTGGTCGCCGACTCCGGCATCACCGGCTGGATCAGCAGTGCGGCGATCCGCACTACCTCGAGGGTCGTGTAGAGCACGCTGCCGAAGCGCTCCTGATCAGCAGCGGCGTCGGACTTGCGCAGCACCCACGGCTCCTGTGCAGAGAAGTAGCGGTTGGCCGCCCCGAGCATCAGCCAGATCGCCTCGAGCGCCACGTGCATGGCGGGCACCTCGAATTGGGCGCGAACCCTGTCCAGCAGACCGTCGGCGTGCGCCAACAGCGCGGCGTCCTCGTCGGTCACCGGGCCGGGCGCGGGGACGACCCCGTCGAGATTCTTGTTGACCATCGACAGCGACCGCTGGGCCAGGTTGCCCAATTCGTTGGCCAGATCGGTGTTGATCCGGCTGATGATGCCGTCCTCGCTGTAGCTACCGTCCTGGCCGAAGGGCACTTCGCGAAGGAGGAAATAACGTACCTGGTCCAACCCGAACGCCTCGACGAGCTGACCAGGGTCGACCACGTTTCCGACCGACTTGCTCATCTTCTCACCGCTGTTGAACAGGAAGCCGTGTGCGAAAACCCTTTTGGGCAAATCGATTCCGGCCGACATCAGGAACGCAGGCCAGTACACCGTATGGAAGCGGATGATGTCCTTGCCGATCATGTGCAGATCGGCCGGCCAGTAGCGACCGAACGCCGAGGACTCGGTGTCGGGGTAACCCGCGCCCGTCAGGTAGTTGGTCAACGCGTCCACCCAGACGTACATCACGTGATCGGGATGGTCGGGGACCTGCACACCCCAGTCGAACGTGGTCCGGGAGATGGACAGGTCGCGGAGCCCGCCGGACACGAAGCTGACGACCTCGTTGCGCCGCACGTCCGGTCCGATGAACTCGGGGTGCGCCTCGTAGTGTGCCAACAGTCTTTCGGCGTAGGCCGACAAGCGGAAGAAGTACGTCTGCTCCTCGGTCCATGTCACGGGAGTGCGTGTCTCCGTGGAGACCTTCGTACCGTCGGCGAGCTCCTCGAGCTCGTCCTCGGCGAAGAACCGCTCATCACGCACCGAATACCAGCCGGAATAGGAGTCCAGGTAGATGTCACCACTGGCGTTCATCGCGTTCCAGATCGCGATGGACGCCTCGACGTGGTCGGAGTCGGTGGTCCGGATGAATCGATCGAAGGAGATGCCGAGCATGGCCTGCATCGCCTGGAAGGCATCGGAGTTTCGCCGGGCCAGTTCGGCGGTGGGAATCCCCTCGGCGGCGGCGGTCTGCGCCATCTTGAGGCCGTGTTCGTCGGTACCGGTGAGGAACCTGACGTCGAACCCGTCGAGACGCTTGAAACGCGCGATCGCGTCGGTCGACACGTATTCATAGGCGTGGCCGATGTGCGGGGCGCCATTCGGGTACGCGATGGCGGTGGTGATGTAGTACGGATCCCCGGGAGTTCGCATTCCTGCGCCGGAGGAGTTGATCAGGCTCATTTGGACTCACCTTATTGTGTGGTGTGAGTTCCAATCGAAGACGGGGCGAGGCACCGCCCGCCCCCGAGCCGCTCGCACCGTTGGTCGATGCCCACACGCACCTCGACGCATGCGGGGCGACCGACGCCGACGACGTGCGGGCGATCCTCGATCGGGCCGAGGCGGTAGGCGTGCTGGCCGTCGTCACGATCGCCGACGACCTGGAGTCGGCACGCTGGGCCACCCGCGCCGCAGACTGGGACCGCCGCGTCTACGCCGCCGTGGCCCTGCACCCGACACGCGCCAACGCTCTGACCGACGCCGCCAAGGCGGAGATCGAACAGCTGGCCGCCCATCCACGCGTCGTTGCGATCGGCGAGACGGGCATGGATCTCTTCTGGCCGGGCAAGCTCGAGGGGTGCGCGGAGCCCGCGCAGCAGCGCGAGGCGTTCGCCTGGCACATCGACCTCGCCAAGCGCACCGGGAAGCCGCTGATGATCCACAACCGCGACGCCGACGCCGCCGTCCTCGACGTGTTAGCCGGTGAGGGCGCTCCTGAAGCGGTGATCTTCCACTGCTTCTCGTCGGGATCGGACATGGCCCGCACCTGCGTCGACGCGGGGTGGTTGTTGAGCCTGTCGGGCACGGTCAGTTTCCGCAATGCCAAGGACCTCCGGGAAGCGGCCGCGTTGATCCCGCCGGAGCAGCTTCTCGTCGAGACCGACGCGCCGTTCTTGACGCCGCATCCGTTCCGTGGGGCACCGAATGAGTCGTACTGCCTCCCGTATACCGTGAGGGCATTGGCCGAGGTAGTCGGCCGACCGGACATCGAGGTCGCTCGCGAGACGTCCGATAACGCCTTCCGGACCTACGGGTTCCGCAGCTGACGGCGAGTTGCTGCCGCCAGGGGTCTTCGTTACCGTTCTGTAATAGCCGTGGTCGGCCTGGGACGTTCATTCGTCGTCGACCAGATGATCGGGAAAGTTTCTGTGAACTGTTTGCACGAGCTCCATGAAGCGCGTTCGCCTCAGTTGCGTCTGCTCGTCGGGACGCTTCTCGTTGCGTTGACGTTTGCCGGCGGGTACGCGGTGGGTGCCCACAAGACGGTGACGCTCACCGTCGACGGCGCATCGGTGACGGTGTCGACGATGAAGTCGCACGTGATCGATGTCGTCCAGGAGAATGGTTTCGACGTCGGTGAGCGTGACGATCTGTACCCTGCGGCAAACGCAGACGTCGAGCAGTCGGAGACGATCGTGCTGCGGCGCAGTCGCCCGCTGCAGATCTCGTTGGACGGGCAGAACAGCCGCGAGGTGTGGACCACGGCGTCGACCGTGCAGGAGGCGCTCGCGCAGCTGTCGATGACCGACACCGCTCCCGTCGCGGCGTCGCGAGCGAGTCGCTTGCCGCTCGAGGGCATGTCCCTGCCGGTCGTGGGTGCCCGCATCGTGCAGATCAACGACGCTGGTGTGATTCGAACGGTCCGGCTCGCCGCGGCCAACGTCGCCGGTTTCCTGAAGGCCGCGGGCGTGCCACTGCAGCAGAACGACACCGTCGTCCCCGCCGCCAACTCCCCGGTGACCGACGGGATGCAGATCCAGGTGACCCGCATTCGCGCCGCGAGGTTGACCGAGAGGGTGCCGCTGGCGCCCGCCAACGCAGAGGTCCCCGACGTCACGCTGAACATGAGCCGTCGGGTCGTCGACGACCCCGGAATGCCGGGGGTTCAGGACGTCACCTACACCGTGGCGACGGTCAACGGAGTGGAAACGGGCAGGCTGCCAGTAGCCAATGTCGTCATCGTTCCGGCTCGCGACGGACTGATCAGGATCGGCGCGAAACCCGGTACCGAGGTGCCCCCGGTGAGCCAGGGGGCCACGTGGGACGCGCTGTCGAGCTGCGAAGCCGGAGGTAATTGGGCTATCAACACCGGCAACGGATTTTATGGTGGGGTCCAATTTGACCAAAACACATGGGAGCGCAACGGTGGTGTGCGCTATGCTCAGCGGGCCGATCTTGCTACCAGGGAGGAGCAGATCGCGATTGCTGAAGTTACACGAGCTCGCCAAGGCTGGGGGGCGTGGCCCGTGTGTAGTGGAAGGTTGGGAGTGCGCTGACTATTCGGCTCCTCGGGCGGACCGAGATAAGGCATTTGGCCAAGGAACTCGACTTCCGGCCACGTAAGGCGTTTGGACAGAACTTCGTCCACGACGCCAACACCGTGCGTCGGATCGTGTCGGCGTCCGGGGTCAATCGCAATGACGTCGTGTTAGAAGTGGGCCCTGGTCTGGGTTCGCTAACTTTGGCGCTTCTCGACCGAGGCGCCAAGGTTGCGGCGGTCGAGATCGACCCCGTGCTGGCACGTCAGCTCCCCAAGACGATCGCCGAGCACTCACACAGCGAGATCAACAGGCTCGTCGTGCTCAACAGCGACGTCCTCGATCTGATGCCGGCTGACCTGGACGAGCAGCCCACCGCGCTCGTCGCGAATCTGCCGTACAACGTCGCCGTACCTGCGATTCTGCACCTGCTCGCCCAGTTCCCGACGATCCGGACCGTCATGGTCATGGTGCAGGCCGAGGTGGCCGAGCGGCTCGCCGCCGAACCCGGCGGCAAGGACTACGGCGTGCCCAGCGCGAAGATGCGCTTCTACGGCAACGTGCGCCGCCACGGGATGGTCTCGCCGACGGTCTTTTGGCCGATTCCGCGGGTCTACTCGGGCCTGGTCCGCATCGACCGGTACGAGACGTCCCCGTGGCCAACCGACGACGAGTTCCGCAAGAAGGTGTTCGCCCTCATCGACATCGCCTTCTCGCAGCGTCGCAAGACCTCTCGAAACGCATTCGCGGAGTGGGCCGGCTCGGGCAACGAGTCCGCAGAGCGACTGCTCTCGGCCAGCATCGACCCGGCCCGGCGCGGTGAGACACTCGGGATCGCGGACTTCGTGCGGCTGTTGCAGCGTTCGGGGCAGGTCGAGGACGCGCCACCAAAGCCGAACGTCCGCGTGTACTGAACGACTGGCGCTCAGCCCACCCGGACGTCCGGGTTCTGGTTCTCTCGACCCCTAGCTGCCCTCGTCCTTCTTGGCCCGCTTGGCTGCTTCCCGTGCGTCCTTCGCGATGAACTCGTCCTGCAGCGGCGTCTCCGCGTAGACGGGGTAGTTGCCCGTGATGCCCACGCGTTCCTGCGCGACTGTCATCACCCGGCCGCGGACGGCGTACCAACCTCCGACGAGTGCCGGAACGATGATTACCAACGCGATGGCGTTCCAGTAGTTTTCAACGCACATCAGCACCGTGACCGCCAGTAGGAATACCAGAGTGGCGTAACTGGTGTACGGCGTGCCGAAGAGCCGGAACGCCGGGCGCTCGAGGATCCCCTTCTGCGACCAGCGGTACATCTGGATCTGGCAGATCACGATGGTGGCCCACGAGGCGATGATGCCGAGCGCCGAGAGGTCCAGCGCGATGTTGAACGCCTCGGCGGGTACGACCAGATTCAAGAAGACACCCACCACGGTGAAGCACGCCGTCAGCGCGATACCTGCCCACGGCACACCGCGACTGGACATCTTCGAGGTGAACTTCGGCGCGCTGCCGTTCATCGACATCGAGCGCAGGATGCGGCCGGTCGAGTACAGCCC
Organism: Mycolicibacterium hodleri; assembly: GCF_006439015.1. Taxonomy (GTDB): domain Bacteria; phylum Actinomycetota; class Actinomycetes; order Mycobacteriales; family Mycobacteriaceae; genus Mycobacterium; species Mycobacterium hodleri_A. The sequence goes on from NZ_RCZG01000002.1 coordinate 265,566, forward strand.
GGCGTTGAGGCTGGACAGCGCCGCCGTCAGCACCACGAAGTTCATGATGCTGCCCGCTCCCTCGACTCCGATGCTGGAGAAGAAGGTGACGAACGGGCTGGTACCCGCCTTGTATGAAGTGAAGGGCAGCAGCAGGGCCAGCAGGATCAGAGAACCAACGTAGAACACCGCGATACGGACGATCACCGAGTTGATGGCCTTCGGCATGATCTTGGCCGGGTTCTCCGTCTCGCCGGCGGCCGTACCGACCAATTCGACTGCGGCATAGGCGAATATCACACCGGAGGTGATGACGACGAGGGCCAGCACGCCGTTGGGTAGGAGACCGCCGTTGTCGGTGATCACCGATGGCCCGGTGGCCGCGCCCTCGACCTTGAAGCGCCCCGCCAGGAAGACGATGCCGACCACCAGGAAGGTGACGAGGGCGACCACCTTGATCAGCGCGGCCCAGAACTCCATTTCACCGAACCACTTGACCGAGATCATGTTGATGGTCAACACGATGACCAACGCGATGAGCGCGATGAGCCATTGCGGTACGGCCTCGAAGGTGCCCCAGTAGTGCATGTAGAGCGCAATCGCCGTGACGTCGACGATCGACGTGCACGCCCAGTTGAAGAAGTACATCCAGCCTGCGACGTACGCCGCCTTCTCGCCGAGGAATTCGCGCGCGTAGGAGACGAACGAGCCCGATGACGGGCGGTGCAGCACCAATTCGCCGAGCGCGCGCAGGATGAAGAACACGAACACGCCGCAAATGGCGTAGACGATGAACAGACCTGGTCCGGCGCTGGCCAAACGGCCGCCGGCACCCATGAAGAGGCCCGTGCCAATGGCGCCACCGATGGCGATCATCTGTACCTGCCGAGGTTTCAGACCCTTGTCGTACCCCTCTTCTTCGTGCGCAAGCGCCGAATTGTCGTAGGCGGTCGGCGATTCAGTCGTCATTTGCCGAAGTTAACTGCAGTGGCCGTGAACGGCGACCGGGCCTGGTAAAAGTTGCGTTAAGTAATGATTCTTGGGTATCAGCGCGGACTTATCCGATGGCGCGCGTGATCAGCGAGATCAGCTCCGAACAGGACTGATATCGACGTTCGGGCGCCTTGGCCATCGCCTTCGCGAGAATCGAGTCGAAGGCTCGCGGCATCCAGTCGTAGCGGCGAGAGTACTTCGGCACTGCGCTGTTCACCTGAGCGTTGACCAGGGCCGTCGAGGTGGGAGCAGTGAACGGCGGTGAACCCGTGAGCAGTTCGACCGTCGTGCAGGCCAACGCGTATTCGTCGGAGTACGCCGAGGGGGGGTGCCCATGAAGCACCTCCGGCGCCACGTAGGGCAGTGATCCTTCGACATGCGTCGGTCGAAGCGCGATGCCGTCGGTGACTGCCCTGGCGATGCCGAAGTCGGTGAGTATGGCGCCGTCGTCGGAAAAGGGCTTGGAGACAAGGATGTTCGCTGGTTTGACGTCGCAGTGCACGATGCCCAGTGTGTGCGCGTGGTCCAGTGCATCTGCGATCTGAGCGAGCGCGGTGAGCCGTTCGTCCCGGGAGGCCAGGCTGGACGCAGTGCCGCCGCCGACCAGTTGCATGGTCAGCCAGCCTGGGCCGCAGTCGAACATGGTCACCACGTGGCGGTGCGCGGCGCGTTTGGCGAACTCGAACTCGCGGAGCAGTCGGGTCAGGTGGGCCGGGTCGTGGTGGTGGTAGTCGAGCACTTTGAGTGCCACCGCGTCGTCGGGCGCCGCGGCGTGGTGAACTCGATAGACCGTTGCGGAACCTCCGTGGCCGACGACACCGTCGACCACGTAGTCCTCGAAGGTATCCATCGGCCCCAGCACCCTCACAGATTAGGGTTATGCAGGGCTCCGCACCGGACGGAACGACGAGCGACATCTCACCACTTCCGTGCCAGTCGTAGCGGTGCGACGTTAGGGTCTGTACGTGCCCCAGTCCGACACTGCCGCCGAGTGGGTATCGACTGGGTCCGTCACCGTTCGCGTGCCCGGCAAGGTCAATCTGTACCTCGCCGTTGGTGATCTGCGTGACGACGGCTATCACGAACTGACCACGGTGTTTCACGCGGTTTCGTTGTTCGACGAGATCACCGTGCGCAACGCCGACGTGTTGTCACTGGAGTTGTCGGGGGAAGGCTTCGGCCAGGACCGGGAGGGCGAGGACCGGGAGTCTCTACCGCTGGATCATCGCAATCTGGCGTGGCGCGCCGCGGAACTGATGGCCGACCACGTCGGGCGCGCTCCGGACGTCGCCATCTCCCTGGAGAAGTCGATCCCCGTGGCGGGCGGCATGGCGGGCGGCAGTGCCGATGCCGCGGCCGTCCTGGTGGCGATGAACGCGCTGTGGGAGCTCGGGGTGCCCCGTCGAGATCTGCATGCGTTGGGGGCCGAGCTCGGTAGCGACGTGCCGTTCGCACTGCACGGTGGTACCGCACTCGGCACCGGACGCGGTGAACAACTGGCAACTGTTCTGTCCCGCAACACCTTTCACTGGGTTTTGGCCTTCGCTGACGGCGGCCTCTCGACACCGAAGGTGTTCAGCGAGATCGACCGGTTGCGGGCAGACTCCCGCAGGGAGCAGCCGTCGCGACTGGAGGATCCAGAGCCTCTGCTCGCTGCGCTGGCATCGGGTGACCCGCACGAGCTGGCGCCGCTGCTGGGCAACGACCTGCAACCCGCCGCGCTGAGTCTCGACGCCGGTTTGCGGCGCACGCTGCGGGCAGGCGTGGACGCGGGTGCGTTGGCGGGCATTGTGTCCGGTTCGGGGCCGACATGCGCGTTCCTGTGCCCGTCGGCAGCCGCCGCGGTCGACGTGGCCGCTCAGCTGGCGGGCGCCGGGGCATGTCGGACCGTCCGTGCGGCCAGCGGCCCGGTGCACGGCGCCCGCGTCGTCCCCGCGCCCTCGCGTACCGTGTGACCCACACCTCAATCAGCGGATTGGTTTGGCAGTTACTTAAGATTCTCTTAAGATGATCGACGGTGAAGACTAGCGGTTTCGAGTTCGGCGCGACGACATCCCCCGCCGGGGCCTCCGGTGGGAGAGCAAGCAGCGGTGGCGCCGGTCCCGTGGTCGCTGGCTGGGCATGCGAAGTCGCGTCTCGACGCGTCGCCCGCAACCGTTGCTCCGCAACACCCGTTTTGAGACTAAACCGCACCCCAATCGTGCACGCGTCCCGCGGGTCGCGCACGCGCGAACGGGTGGACCATTGGAAAAAGTGCAGTAAGACGTGCGTCGGCATCGAAGCCAACACAGGAGCCGACGCCGAGCTCCTCAGACCCAGGAGGTTGTCGTGAGCAGGTTCACCGACAAGATGTACCGCAACGCAGCAACGGTCACCACCGGCATGGTCACCGGTGAGCCGCACGAGCCGGTGCGCCACACCTGGGGTGAGGTTCACGAGCGGGCACGGTGCATCTCGGGCGGCCTGGCCGCCGCCGGCGTGGGTCCCGGCGACGCCGTGGGCGTGCTGGCCGGCTTCCCCGTGGAGATCGCTCCCACCGCGCAGGCACTGTGGATGCGCGGCGCCAGCCTCACGATGCTGCACCAGCCGACGCCGCGTACCGACCTGGTCGTGTGGGCCGAGGACACGATGAACGTGATCGGGATGATCGAGGCCACGGCAGTCATCGTGTCCGAGCCGTTCCTCATCGCGATCCCCGTGCTCGAGGAGAAGGGCATCAAGGTCCTCACGATCTCCGACCTTCTCGCGGCCGAGCCGATTGATCCCGTCGACACCGACGAGGACGACCTCGCCCTGATGCAGCTAACGTCTGGTTCTACGGGGTCACCGAAAGCCGTCCAGATCACGCATCGAAACATCCACTCCAACGCCGAGGCGATGTTCATCGGCGCCGAGTACGACGTCACCAAGGACGTCATGGTCAGCTGGCTGCCCTGCTTCCACGACATGGGAATGGTCGGCTTTCTGACCATCCCGATGTACTTCGGTGCCGAACTGGTCAAGGTCACGCCGATGGACTTCCTGCGCGACACGCTGCTCTGGGCCAAGCTGATCGACAAGTACAAGGGCACGATGACCGCGGCGCCCAACTTCGCCTACGCGCTGTTCGCCAAGCGCCTGCGCAACCAGGCCGAGCCGGGACAGTTCGACCTGTCGACCCTGCGCTTCGCCCTGTCGGGCGCCGAGCCCGTTGAGCCTGCTGACGTGGAGGACCTGCTCGACGCAGGCAAGCCCTTCGGACTGCGGCCGGACGCCATTCTGCCCGCCTACGGCATGGCCGAGACCACGCTCGCGGTGTCGTTCTCCGAGTGCGGCGCCGGCCTGGTGGTTGACGAGGTCGACGCCGATCTGCTGGCCGCCCTACGCCGCGCCGTGCCCTCGACCAAGGGAAACACCCGACGACTGGCCTCGCTCGGTCCACTGCTGCGTGACCTCGAGGCGCGCGTCGTCGACGATCACGGCGAGATCATGCCCGCCCGCGGCGTTGGCGTCATCGAGCTTCGTGGTGAGTCCCTGACCCCCGGCTACATCACCATGGGCGGCTTCCTGCCCGCACAGGACCAGCACGGCTGGTACGACACGGGCGACCTCGGCTATCAGATGGAGAACGGCCACGTCGTGGTCTGCGGCCGGGTCAAGGACGTCATCATCATGGCCGGTCGCAACATCTACCCGACCGACATCGAGCGGGCCGCCGGTCGCGTCAAGGGAGTCCGGCCCGGCTGCGCCGTGGCGGTTCGGCTCGACGCGGGCCACTCCCGTGAGACGTTCGCCGTCGCAGTGGAGTCCAACGCCTGGGAGGACCCCATCGAGGTGCGTCGCATCGAGCACCAGGTCGCCCACGAGGTGGTGACGGAGGTCGACGTGCGGCCACGCAACGTGGTCGTTCTCGGACCCGGCACCATCCCCAAGACCCCGTCGGGCAAGCTGCGCCGCGCGAACTCGGTGTCGCTCGTCACGTAGCCGCTTGGCATTTCGCGCCCGCTCGTCACGGCCGGTCTGACCGCGTGCGAGGAAATGCGGTGGCCGGTCGTCGGGGTGCGTCGCTACGGTTGACCCATGACTGCTCCCGCCATCGAGGCCGTCGACCTGGTCAAGAGGTTCGGCGACGATCCCGACGAGAGGCCCGCCGTCGACGGCGTGAGTTTCACCGTGCCGCAGGGAACCGTGTTGGGGCTGCTCGGCCCCAACGGCGCAGGCAAGACCACCACCGTCCGGATGATGACGACGCTCACCGAGCCGACGAGCGGGACCGCGCGGGTAGCGGGATACGACGTTTGCACCGATCCCGCGATGGTGCGCAGCAACATGGGTCTCACGGGGCAGGCGGCGACGGTCGACGAACTTCTCACCGGCCGCGAGAACATCCGCATGATCGGCGCCCTGTACGGCATCGGCCGTCGGGACGTCGCCCGGCTCGGAGATCAACTGCTGGAGCAGTTTTCGATTGCCGACGCGGCCGACCGGCCCGTCAAGTCCTACTCGGGTGGCATGCGCAGGCGCATCGACCTGGCGGTCAGCCTGATTGCCTCGCCACCGGTGCTCTTCCTCGACGAGCCGACGACGGGGCTGGATCCGCGCAGCCGCATCGACCTGTGGGACGTGCTGCGCGACTTGGTCTCTCGGGGCACCACCCTGTTGCTGACGACCCAGTACTTGGAAGAGGCGGACCAACTCGCCAACGACATCGTCGTGATGGACCGTGGCCGCATCATCGCCAAGGGGACACCCTTGCAACTCAAGCAGCAGGCGGGCAACGCCAGCCTGGTGGTGACGGTCTCCCACGCCGCGGACCTGCCAACCGCTCGCGAGCTGATGGCCAGGGCGGGCATCGAGGTGCACGTCGACGCGGGAGCGCGCCGGCTCACCGCGGCGGCCGAGGGGATCGCCGACATGACGCGGGTTGCCGGCTGGTTGCAGGACAGCCGGATCGAGGTCGACGACATTGGGCTGTCCAGGCCGAGCCTCGACGACGTCTTCCTGTCCCTCACCGGACACCGGGCCGAGGACGACGAGAACGAGGAGAGCCGAGTATGACGACCGTTGCGCCACGACCCGCCGTCGATGCCTCGCGGCCCGAGACGAAACAGACCTCCGTGTTCCAGCAGTCCTGGATCATGGTCAAGCGCAACATGATCCACACCAAGCGCATGCCGGAGATGCTGAGCGACGTCACGGTGCAGCCGATCATGTTCGTGCTGCTGTTCGCGTTCGTCTTCGGTGCGTCCATCGCCAACACCGGTGGCGCGTCCTACCGAGAATTCCTGCTGCCGGGCATCATGTGCCAGACCATCGTGTTCACCGCCTTCGTCGTCGCGTCCGGCATCACCGCCGACGTCGAGAAGGGCATCATCGATAGGTTCCGGTCGCTGCCCATTCGACGGTCCTCGGTGCTCATCGGCCGCAGTATCGCCAGCCTGATCCATTCGTCGCTCGGCATCGTGGTCATGACGATCACCGGGCTGTGCATCGGTTGGCGCATCAGGGGTGGTGTCGGCGAGGCTGCGCTGGCCTTCGCGCTGATCCTGGTGTTCGGCTTCGGGATGATCTGGTTCGGCATCCTCGTCGGGTCGCTGATGCGGTCGGTGGAGGCGGTCAATGGGGTGATGTTCACCGTGCTGTTCCCCATCACGTTCCTCGCGAATACCTTTGCGCCCACCGAACCGATGCCAAAGTGGCTGCGGGTGATCGCCGAGTGGAACCCCGTCTCGTCGCTGGCCCAGGCGACGCGGGAACTGTGGGGCAACGGCCCGGCGGCGCCTCCGGAGGCACAGTTGCCGCTGCACCATCCGGTGCTGGCCACGGTCCTGTGGTCGCTGATGATGACGGCCGTGATCGCGCCGTTCGCGCTGCGGGCCTACGCCCGTCGTACGTCGGACTAGGTGCGCGCGTGGGTGTCGGCGGCCATCCGGTCGTAGACGCGCCACACCAGGAGTTCGTGCTCGACGGCGTCGATCTCGCCGTCGACACGTTCGCAGTCGGCCCCTGCCAGGTCGTTCACCAATGCACACAGCTCGGCGAATCCCTCGGCGAGGGCAGTGCCGTCGACACCCGCCATACGGACCGCCGACAGGGTCCGCACGTCGCCGCGGGTGGCGCCGGTCATGGCCGCGAGAGCAGCGCCTGTGCCGAGGAACACGGCCGTCGAGGTCGCGAGTGCTGAGCTAGCGCCGATGGCGGGCACCAGGAGGATCTCCAGGAGAAGGAACAACGTCATTCCCCAGACCGGCCACGAGCGCCATACGCGCAGCAGCATCCGGTCATCTGCCGACATGCCCGGAGGGAACACCACGAGGCGGTAGCGGGTGACGCCGTACCGCGTTGGCGAGACGGCCAGTGAACCCCAGGTGTGGCCGCCGTCCAGCAGTCGACGCCAGCGGGGTTCGTGGGTCGAGACGTTCATGTCTCTAGGTCTACGCCGCGCCGAGCGCGGGGGCGACGATCCGTACGCGATCCCTACGGACCCCCGCCGGATCTTTACGGCAGCTGAGTATTGCGTACTATACCTAGTATGACGGATCGCGTTCCGGGACGAATCGCCGACCACCCCACCGTGCGCAAGGTGCTCGCCCGCAAAACGGAACCGCCGCCAGCGGTGATCGACGCCGACTGGCTGCGCGCGATCTGCCTCGATGCCGGTGCCGACGACGTCGCCTTCGCCAGCGTCGGCAATCCCGACCTCGAGTCCGAACTCGAGCACGTCGAATCCGCGCTGCCCGGCGCCAAGAGTTACATCTCGCTGGTGGTGCGCATGAATCGCGACAACGTCCGATCGGTCGCGCGCAGCGTCGCCAACCAGGAGTTCCACCGCACCGGCGAAATCATCAACGAGGCCGCACACCGCATCACCCGCGCCCTGCAGGACACCGGGCACCGTGCGTTGAACCCGTCGGCGACGTTCCCGATGGAGATGGACCGCTTTCCCGGCCGAATCTGGGTCGTTGCACACAAGCCGGTCGCGGTGGCGTCCGGACTCGGCGTCATGGGCATCCATCGCAACGTGATCCATCCGAAGTACGGAAACTTCATCCTGCTCGCCACCATTCTGGTCGACGCGCCCATCAGCAGTTACGGTGAGCCGCTGGACTATTCACCGTGTCTGGAATGCAAACTGTGCGTCGCGGCGTGCCCGGTCGGGGCCATCGGCAAGCACGGCGAGTTCGACTTCGTCGCTTGCTCGGTGCACAACTACCGCGAGTTCATGGGCGGCTTCACCGACTACGTGCAGACCATCGCCGACAGTGAGGACGCTGCCGACTTCCGCTCTCGCGTCACCGATTCGGAGAACGCGTCGATGTGGCAGAGCCTGTCGTTCAAGGCGAACTACAAGGCCGCCTACTGCTTGGCGGTGTGCCCGGCGGGTGAGGACGTCATCGAGCCGTACCTCGATGACCGCAAGGGCTTCATGGACCTGGTGCTGAAACCGCTTCAGGCCAAACGGGAGACGCTCTACGTACTGCCGAACTCGGCGGCCAAGGCGCACGCCGAGAAGCGGTATCCGCACAAGCCGGTAAAGGTGGTCGACAGTGGCATCGCCGGCCGCTGATAGCATCTCGACCCCACCTGCTCGCGAGGGTGGTTGGGGTTACCAGGCGTGGACGGTGTTCTGCGCGGGTTCCAGACCCAGTTCCATCAACAACTCGGTAGCGTCGGCGGCCTGCTCGCAGATGGTCCCGACCTCGGGACGTTCGGCGGCGGTGAAGTTCTCCAGCACGTAAGTGGCGGGGTCCTTGCGGCCGGGCGGGCGTCCGATTCCGACACGGACGCGCTGAAAGTTCTTGGTGCCCAACGCCGATGCGACGGAGCGCAGCCCGTTGTGGCCGCCTTCGCCACCGCCCAACTTGAGTCGGATCCGACCGAAGTCGATGTCGAGCTCGTCGTGGATGGCGATGACATCGGCCGGCGCCACCGAGTAGAAGTTGGCCAGCGGGCCGACCTGTCGTCCCGACTCGTTCATGTACACGCGCGGCTTGGCCAGCACTATCGACCGCCCGCCGAGACGACCCGTCGTCACCTCGGCGCCGGACTTCTTGTGCACCTTGAACCCCGAGCCGAGGCGAGCGGCGAGGATGTCGGCGACGAGGAAGCCCACATTGTGGCGCGTCGTCTCGTACCGCGGCCCGGGGTTGCCGAGGCCGACCACCAGCAGTGGTTCGGCCATCGGAAACTACTCCGACTCTGTCTCGGCGGACTCTTCGCCCTCGGTCTCTTCGGTCTCCCCGCCGGCGGGTGCGTCGGCAGTCTCGCCGGCACCCTCGGACTCCAGGTCCGCCGCGGTCGGCGCCTGGATGACGTTGACGACCAACAGGTCGGGATCCGAGATCAGCGTCACGCCGTCGGGCAGCGGCACCTGCGAGGCGAGGAACTGCGTGCCCGCGGGGATGCCCTCGACCGACAGCGTGAGGCTCTCGGGGATGGACATCGCGTCGGACTCGATCTCGATGGTGTTGGACTCCTGGTTGACCAGGGTGTCCGGGCCTGCTTCGCCTTCGACGATGACGTTGATCTCGACGGTGACCCGCTCGCCGCGTCGGACGATGATCAGGTCGACGTGCTGGATGTTGCGACGGATCGGGTGGATGTCGATGGCCTTCGGCAGCGCGAGGGCTTCCGTGCCGTCGATGTCCAGGGTAAGCACGGCGTTGGTGCCGAAGTTGCGCAGCACGGCTGCGAACTCGCGGGCGGGCAGCGTGAGGTGCTGCGGATCGGCACCGTGACCGTAGAGGACGGCGGGGACCTTGCCATCGCGGCGGGCCTGACGCGATGCGCCCTTGCCGGTCGTCGCGCGAACCTCTGCCGTCAGGTTGTTGGATGCGTGGGACGCAGTCTTGGCCATGTGTTGTCGCTCCTGTGCCGGTTGGTCTCGGTGGCACGGTGAGGGCGACTAGAAGCAGCTGTGCTGCGAATCGTTTCCCGTCGATAACGGTGGGCCGAATCGGTCCACCCTCGCCGTGATCGTCCGCAAGGCTAGCGCAAGCGGGGTGCCGCCACGAAATCAGAGGGTGAATCCGACTCCGACGAGCTGTTCGGACAGGTCCCAGAGCGCGGTTGCGGTCTTGGCGTTGCTGGCCAGCGGACTGCGCGCAGACAGGCCCGTCGGCCCTGCCATGCCGAACTTCGGTCCGATGAAGCTGTCGCCGGGCAGCGGCTGCGATGCGGCGAAGAGCGTCTGGCGGGCGCCGAAGTCGGCGTCGGTGGCCAACTTGTTGCCCAGGGACATGAGCGTGCTGCTGATCTTGCCCGCGGCGTGGCCCTGCAGGTTGGTGGCCGAGTAGCCCGGGTGGGCGGCGACCGCCAGCACCGTCGAGCCTGCCGCGTCGAGTCGGCGCTGCAACTCCTTGGTGAAGAGCAGATTGGCCAGTTTGGACTGGCCGTACGCCAGCCACGCGGAGTAGGGGCGCGACTTCCAGTTCAGGTCCTTGAGGCTGATCTTCCCGATCAGGTGCATCATCGACGACACCGTCACCACCCGCTCGGAGATCTTGGGCAGCAGCAGGTTCGTCAAAGCGAAGTGTCCGAGGTGGTTGGTGCCGATCTGGCTTTCGAAGCCGTCGACGGTCTGTGCGTAGGGCACCGCCATGATCCCGGCGTTGTTGACCAACACGTCGACCGCGTCGATCGTGTCGGCGAAGGCCCGCACTGAGGACAGGTCCTGCAGATCGAGCTTGCGGACCTCGACGTCACCGGTCATGCCCGTCACGGCGGCGTTGCCCTTGTCGAGGTTGCGCACGGCCACGATGACCTTGGCGCCGACGCGTGCCAGTTCGCGCGCGGTCACCTCACCGAGCCCGCTGTTGGCGCCTGTCACGATGACGGTCCGTCCGGCGAACGTGGGAAGGTCTGCTGCGGTCCAGTCACTCATGCCGCCCACCATAAGCCCCAAGTCGCTTCGCTCCAGCCCGCCGCCGAGCTGAGGCCCTGACGACGAGTCCTACTTCTTGGCGACGGTGAAGCCCTTGATGATCGCCTGGATGTCCGGCCCGTCGGCCTGCGCTTGGTCGGCGAACGCAGTCACGGTGAGCTGGACCAGATATCTCTGCCCGGGCAGGTTGGCCCGGGCCGGGGTGCCTTCGGCGATCACGATCCGGTTGTAGCTCTGCATCCGCTGACCATTGAGGTCGTAGCTGCCCTCGATCATCGACGAGGGGAAGCCGCGGAAGTTGGCGTCCGAGGCGTTGAGCTGCTTGAAGTTCTCCGACAGCTCGGCGTCGCCGTTGGCGTGCTTCAGCGCTTGTGCGACGTCGAAGTTCCCGTCCAACTGGAACACCAGGAGCATCGCGGTCGGATAGGTGTCGCCCTTGGCGATGGTTCGGGTGCCCGGCGAGAGGTTCACGTTGAAGTACGGCTTCCAGCCAGGCGGCTCGGGAACCGTGACTGTCAGGTCGGTCAACTTGTCGGGCGCAACGGGCGCTCCGGTGACGTTGTTCTGTTCGAACCACGTCGAGATCGAAACGGGCTTTTCGGCATCGGGCGCAGTGGTGGACGTCGACGTGGTCGTCGTCCAGATGGACTTGTAGTCAGGCGCCGACGGTCCACACCCGCCGACGGCGAGCGCCGTGGCGAGTGCGGCTGCCGCGATCCGTAGACGCCTCACGACACCGCCACCTTGAAGCCCGAGACGACGGTGTTCAGCGCAGGCGTCGAGGCGATCAGCTGATCCTTTGGGGTGGTCACGGTGAGCTGGGCAAGGTAGCGCTTTCCGGTCGACGGCACGTCGGCGATGACGATCCGGTTGTAGTGCTGTGTTCCGCCGGACACGCCCTGCGTCGCCGCCGACGGGAAGCCGTCATAGTCGTCGAATGACTCGGTGACTCCGGTGGCGGTAGGTGGCAACGCATCGGCGTTGGCATGCCGAACGGCGTCCCTCGGGTCGAACGCTCCGTCGAGCTCGACCGCCATCAACGTCACCGACGGGGCGTCGCCCTCGGTGCCGACCGGTTGCACGTATTCGACACCGGTGGCGAACAGGGGATCGTTGGTCTGCGCCCAACCGTCGGGGACGGGCACGGTGACCGCGAGGCCCGGGGTCTCGTCGAGGTGCTTGGGGACACCGGTGACGTCGATCGACGCCAGATAGTCGCGGAACGCCATCGGCTTCCCCGTCGGTGGCGTGGCGGGCGGGGGTGACGGGGTCATCGTGGGAATCGTGCTCGTCGTCGCTGCGGGCGCTGACGACGAGGTCGGGGCCGAGGACGAGGCACCGTCACCCCCCGCCGAGCAGCCCGCGACGACCATCGCCGTCACCAGCACGACTGCCGCGCGGACCAACGTCACGGAGTCTCGCGGAGGTCGGCCGAGGCCCGGAGGTGAGCAGAGTGCACCCCGATGCGCCCGCTCATCTCACGCATCCCCGTCGAACAGTCCCGTCACCGAGCCGTTTTCGAACACCGCGCGGATGGTGCTGGCCAGCAGCGGCGCGATCGACAGCACGGTCAGCTGGGGGAACATCTTGTCCTCGCCGATCGGCAGCGTGTTGGTGACCACGACCTCGCGGGCCCCGCAGTCGGCCAGACGCTGCGCCGCGGGATCGGACAGCACACCGTGGGTGGCGGCGATGATGACGTCGGCAGCGCCGTCCTCCTTGAGGAGCTTGACCGCGCCGGCGATGGTGCCGCCGGTGTCGATCATGTCGTCGGTGAGGATGCAGGTCTTGCCCCCGACGTCGCCGACCACGCGGTTGGACTTCACCTGGTTCGGCACCATCGGATCGCGTGTCTTGTGAATGAAGGCGAGTGGCACGCCACCCAATGAGTCGGCCCACTTCTCGGCGACGCGCACGCGACCGGAGTCGGGGGAGACGACGACCATGTCGTGATCGGCGTAGTTGTCGCGGATGTACCCGCACAGCAGCGACTGGCCGCGCATGTGGTCGACGGGCCCGTCGAAGAAGCCCTGGATCTGGTCGGTGTGCAGATCGACGGAGACGATGCGGTCGGCCCCCGCGGTCTTGTACAGGTCGGCGACGAGGCGAGCCGAGATGGGCTCGCGCCCGCGGTGCTTCTTGTCCTGCCGGGCGTAGGGGTAGAACGGCAGGATCGCGGTGATGCGCTTGGCGCTGCCACGCTTGAGCGCGTCGATCATCAACAGCTGCTCCATCAGCCACTTGTTCAGTGGCGCGGGATGGGATTGCAGGACGAAGGCATCGCTGCCACGCACCGACTCGTCGAAGCGGACGAAGATCTCGCCGTTCGCGAAGTCTCGGGCCGTCTGCGCGGTGACGCTGACGTCCAGTTCCTTGGCGACCTGTTCAGCGAGCTCGGGATGCGCGCGGCCCGAGAACAGCATCAGGTTCTTGCGATTGTCGGTCCAGTCCGTGGCCACTGGGAGCTGCCTTTGCCGTCGGGGATCGATACGGGGGCAATGGTACGTAGCGATTCTGGGCCCGCGTGGTCGGGTTGCCGGAATGCCAACGTCAGGTGTCCGTTTGGTCCTCGCGGGCACCGGCGTTCCTGGCCGCTTCGGCCGCGGCACTGTTGGGCCGTTTGTGTGCGACCCAGCCCTCGATGTTGCGCTGCGGTCCCGCCGAGACGGCGAGCGCGCCGGGTGGTACGTCACGCCGCACGACGGTGCCCGCACCGGTGTACGCGCCGTCGCCGACGGTCACCGGCGCGACGAACATGTTGTCCGACCCGGTCTTCACATGAGAGCCAATTGTGGTGCGCTGCTTGGTTTGTCCGTCGTAGTTGACGAACACGCTGGAGGCGCCGATGTTGGTTTGCTCGCCGATGTCGGCATCTCCGACGTAGGTCAGGTGTGGCACCTTGGTTCCGGCGCCGATGGTCGCGTTCTTGGTCTCCACGAAGGTGCCGATCTTGCCTTCGGCGCCGAGTTCGGTGCCCGGCCTCAGGTAGGCGAACGGTCCGACGACGGCGGCGTCGCCAATCGTCGACGACGAACCCTGGGTGCGAATCACGGTCGCGCCGTCGCCGACGGTGACGCCGGTCAGGGTGGTGTCGGGGCCGATCTGGCAGCGCGCGCCGATCTGGGTGGTGCCGAGCAGTTGCGTACCGGGGGCGATGACGGTGTCGCGGCCGACGGTCACGTCGACGTCGATCCACGTCGTGGCCGGGTCGATGACGGTCACGCCGCCGCGTTGCAGGTCGGCGACGATGCGCCGGTTGAGCTCGCGATGCAGGTCCGCCAGCTGGATGCGATCGTTGACGCCCGCCACGAGTGCACTGTCATCCAGGTGCCTGGCGCGTACCTGCTGGTCGTTGCGGCGGATGATCTCGATGACGTCGGTGAGATAGAGCTCACGCTGCGCGTTGTTGGAGCGCAATTTGGTCAGCGCCGAGCGCAGAGTCGCGGCGTCGAACGCATAAACGGCGGCGTTGACCTCGCGGATCGCCAGTTGGGACTCGGTGGCGTCGGCCTCCTCGACGATGCTGGTCACTTCGCCGTCCTGCGTCCGCAGGATTCGGCCGTAGCCAGTGGGGTCGGTGAGCGTCGTGGTCAGCAGCGTCGCAGCGACGGCCTTACTGCCGTGGTCGTCGATCAGCCCGGCCAGGGTGTCGGCGTCGAGCAGGGGGACGTCGCCCGCCGTCACGACGACGGTGCCTTCGAAGTCGTCGGGGAGAGCAGCCAGACCACAGGTGACGGCGTGTCCGGTGCCCAGCTGTTCGTCCTGAACCGCGACGTCGATCGTGCGATTGAGTTCTTCGGCCAGGCTGGCCACCGCGGGGATGACGTGGTCGCGGTCCTTGCCGACCACGACAACGAGGTGCCGCGGCGAGACCTTCGCCACCGCGTGCAGAGCGTGCGCGACCATGCTGCGGCCCGCCAGTGTGTGCAGAACCTTGGGCACGTCGGACTGCATCCGGGTGCCGGCTCCCGCCGCCAGGACGATGACCGCAGTCTCGTCTCGTGTCGTCATAGGGCTCCTTCGTGCGATTTCGGCGAGCTGAGCGGCGCTCACCGCCGCCAATCACGCCGAAATCGCGTGCTTTCGGGCTCCGTCGCCAGGACTCGAACCTGAACTATCTGAACCAAAATCAGAGGTGCTGCCGATTACACCACGACGGACTGCGGGAACGACTTTAGTCGGGCGGAGGGCAGGAGCGAAGCGACCGGGGATTCACGCACGCACGGGGCGGCCCCTAGATCCGGCGGGCAGGAGCGAAGCGACCCGGGGATTAGGCTGGCGGACGTGGCAGTGCCGGAGAAGGAAGTGCGCGCGCCTCGAGCGCGCATGACGGGCACCGAGCGTCGCCAACAGCTGGTGGAGATCGCCAAGTCGCTGTTCGCCGAGCGCGGCTACGACGCCACCTCCGTCGAGGAGATCGCCCAGCGGGCCAATGTGTCCAAACCGGTCGTCTACGAGCACTTCGGCGGCAAGGAAGGCCTGTACGCCGTCGTCGTCGACCGCGAGATGTCGGCACTGCTGGACGGCATCACCTCGTCGCTGACCAACAACCGGTCACGGGTGCGGGTCGAAAGGGTGGCACTCGCTCTGCTGACCTACGTCGAGGAGCGCACCGACGGCTTCCGCATCCTCATCCGCGACTCCCCGGCGAGCATCGCCTCCGGCACCTACTCGAGCCTGCTCAACGACGCCGTCAGCCAGGTGGCGTCGATCCTGGCCGGCGACTTCTCCCGCCGCGGACTCGACCCCCAGCTCGCGCCGCTGTACGCGCAGGCGCTCGTCGGGTCGGTGTCCATGACCGCGCAGTGGTGGCTGGACACCAGGGAGCCCAAGAAGGAAGTGGTTGCCGCGCACCTGGTGAACCTGATGTGGAACGGGCTCACTCATCTGGAGGCAGACCCGGAGCTGCACGATTCCCAGTAGTTCTCGACGCCGAATGGCCTGTTATTCCACGCTTTTTCAACGTTCCGGTGGCGTAAGTGGCCACTCGACGGGGTGATGCGAGTGACGACTAGGATGGTGCACACCATGAATGCATCGGGGCACACCCATGTCCAGACCCCGATGGCGGGTCTGGTCGGCCTCGCGCTGTCCGATCCAGGATTGGCCGACCTCACGGCGCGCGCTGCCGACGGCGTGCCCGAAATGGCCCTGCACGGGCCGGCCGGTGCCCGCCTGTTCGTCGCCGCTGCGCTCGCCGAGGCGGGTCCGCTGCTGGTGGTCACCGCCACGGGGCGGGAGGCCGACGATTTGACCGCGGAACTTCGCGCCGTGCTGGGCGACGTCGTCACGATGTTCCCGTCGTGGGAGACGTTGCCGCACGAGCGGCTGTCGCCCGGAGTCGAGACGGTCGGCGCTCGCATGATGGTGCTGCGCAGGCTCAACAATCCCGATGACGCCAGGTTCGGTGCGCCACTTCGCGTCGTCGTGACCACGGCGCGCTCGCTGCTTCAGCCAATGGCGCCCGATCTCGCCGACATCGAACCGGTCATCTTGACCGTCGGAGCGGAAGCCGACTTCGATGGCGTTCTGGCCCGGCTCGTCGACCTGGCCTACACCCGGGTCGACATGGTCGGCAAGCGCGGGGAGTTCGCGGTTCGCGGCGGCATCCTCGACGTGTTCGCGCCGACGGCCGAGCACCCGGTGCGCGTCGAGTTCTGGGGCGACGAGGTCTCCGAGATGCGAATGTTCGCCGTCGCCGACCAGCGCTCGATCCCCGAACTGGACATCGACACGTTGATCGCGCTGCCATGTCGCGAACTGCTGCTGACCGAAGACGTCCGCGGGCGGGCGGCCGTGTTGGCCGGGGAGCAACCGCACGACGACAACCGCGTCGGGGAGACCATCGGTGAGATGCTGGCCAAGCTGGCGGACGGCATCCCCGTCGACGGCATGGAGGCCTTACTCCCGGTGCTGCGGCCGACCGAGCTGACGCTGCTGTCCGACCACCTGCCCGCGGGTGCCCCGATGCTGATCTGCGATCCGGAGAAGGTGCGCACCCGGGCCGCCGATCTGGTCAAGACGGGCCGCGAGTTCCTGGAGGCGTCGTGGTCGGTCGCCGCGATGGGGGCCGACGCCCCGATCGACCTCGAGCAGCTCGGAGGGTCGGGATTCCGCGACCTCGCCGACGTCCGGTCTACCGCCGCAGAGGGTGGACACCCGTGGTGGACGCTGAGCCAGCTCGGGGGTCCGGCAGCCATCGAGCTCGACATCCGCCCCGCACCGTCCGCGCGTGGGCAGCAGAACAATCTCGACGAGATCTTTGCGATGCTGCGTGCGCACGTAAGCACCGGGGGATTCGCGGCCATCGTCACCCCTGGCGCGGGTACCGCACACCGCGTCGTCGAGCAGCTCGGCGAATCCGATGTTCCCGCAACGATGTTGGAGCCCGGAGCCGCCCCGTCCGCAGGTGTGGTCGGTGTGCTGAAGGGGCCGCTGCACGACGGTGCGGTACTGGCGGGCGCGAGGCTCGTCCTGATCACCGAGTCGGATCTGACCGGCAACCGGGCGGCCGCCACCGAGGGCAAGCGGCTGGCCGCCAAGCGCCGCAACGTCGTCGACCCCTTGGCGCTGACGGCCGGTGACCTCGTCGTGCACGATCAGCACGGCATCGGCAAGTTCGTCGAGATGGTCGAACGCACCATTGGAGGCGCGCGACGCGAGTACCTGGTACTCGAGTACGCCTCGGCCAAGCGGGGCGGCGGCTCGGACAAGCTCTTCGTGCCGATGGACTCGCTCGATCAGCTGTCGCGCTACGTCGGCGGCCAGCCGCCGAACCTCAGCAGGCTCGGGGGCAGCGACTGGACCAACACGAAGACCAAGGCGCGCAAGGCCGTTCGTGAGATCGCCGGTGAACTGGTGGCGCTGTACGCCAAGCGTCAGGCGGCACCCGGCTTCGCATTCGGCCCGGACACCCCGTGGCAGGCCGAGATGGAGGACGCGTTCGGGTTCACCGAGACCGTCGACCAGCTGACCGCCATCACCGAGGTGAAGTCCGACATGGAGAAGCCCATGCCGATGGATCGGGTGATCTGTGGCGACGTGGGTTACGGGAAGACCGAGATCGCCGTGCGGGCGGCATTCAAGGCAGTGCAGGCAGGCAAGCAGGTCGCGGTGCTGGTGCCCACCACACTGCTTGCCGACCAGCATCTGCAGACGTTCACGCAGCGGATGGCTGGGTTCCCGGTGACCGTGAAGGGTCTATCGCGGTTCACCGATCCCGCCGACTCGCGCAAGGCGCTCGAGGGCATGAAGGACGGTTCGGTCGACATCGTCATCGGCACCCACCGACTGCTGCAGACCGGTGTCACGTGGAAGGACCTCGGCCTAGTGGTCGTGGACGAGGAGCAGCGGTTCGGCGTCGAGCACAAGGAACACATCAAGTCGATGCGCACCCACGTCGACGTTCTGACGATGAGTGCCACGCCCATCCCGCGAACCCTGGAGATGAGCCTGGCGGGCATCCGGGAGATGTCGACAATCCTCACCCCGCCCGAGGAACGGTTCCCGGTGCTTACCTACGTCGGACCCCACGACGAGAAGCAGGTGGCCGCGGCGCTGCGGCGCGAACTGCTGCGCGACGGCCAGGCCTTCTACATTCACAACCGGGTTCGCACCATCGATGCGGCCGCGGCCAAGGTAAGGGAACTGGTCCCCGAGGCCAGGGTCGTCGTGGCACACGGCCAGATGCCCGAGGAGCAGTTGGAGCGCACGGTCGAGGGTTTCTGGAACCGGGAGTACGACATCCTGGTGTGCACCACGATCGTCGAGACGGGGCTAGACATCTCCAACGCCAACACCCTCATCGTGGAGCGCGCCGACACGTTCGGCCTGTCGCAGCTACACCAGTTGCGGGGCCGTGTCGGCCGTAGCCGTGAGCGCGGGTATGCCTACTTCCTCTATCCGCCCGAGGTGCCGCTGACCGAGACGGCCTACGACCGGCTCGCCACCATCGCGCAGAACAACGAGCTCGGCGCGGGCATGGCTGTCGCAATGAAGGACCTCGAGATCCGCGGCGCTGGAAACGTGCTCGGCGCCGAGCAGTCCGGCCACGTCGCCGGGGTCGGCTTCGACCTGTACGTGCGCCTGGTGGGTGAGGCCGTCGAGGCATATCGCGCGGTGATCGACGGTAAAACCGTTGCAGCCGTTGAGGAACCGAGGGACGTTCGGATCGATCTTCCGGTCGATGCTCACCTGCCACCCGAGTACATCGGCAGTGACCGGTTGCGTTTGGAGGGGTACCGCCGGTTGGCGGCCGCTCAGGACGATTTCGCGGTCAACTCGGTCGTTGAAGAACTCGTCGACCGCTACGGGCCGTTGCCCGAGCCAGCGCTGCTCCTGGTGGCGGCCGCCCGGTTGCGGCTGCTGTGCCGTCGGTACGGAGTCACCGAGGTGACGGCCGCGTCGGCGTCGTCGATCAGGGTCACCCCATGGGCGTTGCTCGACTCACAGCAACTCCGGCTCAAGCGAATGTATCCCTCGGCGACCTATCGTGCGACGACGTCGACCATCACGATTCCGATTCCCCGCGTCGGAAGCGGTGTCGGAGCGCCGCGGGTGCGCGATGCTGAATTGCTGCGCGTCGTAGCAGGTTTGCTGTTGGCACTTGATGGAAGGCCTCAAACGGAGGTTGATGTAACGAACGTCGGAGGTACCCCCGGATGAACAAGCGACCTGCGCCACCGGCGAGGATTTAGGTGACCGTCGTTCTGGTGGACCCGCGGCGCCCGTCGTCGGTGCCCGTCGAGGCCATCACACTACTTGCCGGGGACGTCCAGTACACCGAGGAGATGCCCGTCAGGGTGCCGTGGTCGCTACCAGCGTCCCGTCCCGCGTACACCGGCGAGGACGCGCCGGTCCTGCTGTCCTCGGACCCGGATCACCCCATGGTCAAGGCACGTTTGGCCGCTGGCGAGACGCTGATCTCCGCGCCGGCTCCGCACGCGGGTGAGAGGCTCCTCGACGCCGTCGCGATCATGGACACCCTGCGCACCTCCGGGCCATGGGAGGGAGAGCAAACGCACGATTCACTGCGGCGGTATCTGCTCGAGGAGACCTACGAATTGTTCGACGCGGTCCGCAGCGGCAATGCCGACGAATTGCGCGAAGAGCTCGGAGACGTGCTGTTGCAGGTGCTGTTCCATGCCCGCATCGCCGAAGACGCCATCGAGTTGCCGTTCGGCATCGACGACGTGGCCCAGACATTGGTGCGCAAGCTGGCCAATCGGGTTCCGACAGTGCTTGCCGGAGAGTCGATTTCGCTCGACGACCAGTTGGCGCAGTGGGAAGAGCGTAAGGCCCTCGAGAAATCCGTGAAGGCTCGCAGATCCTCAGTGGACGACATCCCCACCGCTCAGCCCGCGTTGGCGCTCACGCAGAAGGTCCTCGAACGGGTCACCGCGGCGGGCCTGCCCATCGATCTGGTGCCTCAGGAAGTGTTGTCGATCGGGCTGGCACCGGGTGGAGACCCCGAGAACCATTTGCGCACAGCGACGTTGGAGTTCATGGACACCGTCCGCAAGGTCGAGCAGGACATCATCGCGAGCCGCCGCGGTGCCGACGTTCACGAGCAACTCGACAAACCTCGGTTGGGGGTGGTCGGCGAGGAGGAATGGCGCGCTCACTGGCCGACCGCCGAGCTGGACTCCGAGGAACTCGATTCCGAGGATCAGGACAGCAGAGTCGAGCCCCAGTAGCCCGACGCGTCACCCTCCCGAAGTCCCGGCGGGCAGGCGAACAGTGCGGTGCCGGTGTGCGTGATGTACTCGTTGAGCGCATCGTGGCGCGACAGTTCCATCTGCATCGGGACGAATGACGTTTGCGCGTCGCGGACGAACGCGATGAAGAACAAGCCAGCGTCCAGGTGGCCGAAACCGTCTGTGCCATCGGTGAAGTTGTAACCGCGACGGAGAATCTGGATGCCGCGGAGATGGTCCGACGATGCGAGCCTGACGTGAGCGGCCATGTCGATGAGGGGAGTCCCCTTGGAGCTCTTGGTGGTGAAGTCCAGCGGGTCGAATTCGTCGGCGTACCCGATCGGGGCGCCGGAGCCCTTCAGTCGCCCGATCACCCGCTCCTGCTCGAGGAGAGTGGTGCGGTCCCAGTTCTCGATGCGCATCCGGATGCGCCTCGTCACCAGGTAGGTGCCGCCCGTCATCCACGCCGGACCGTCACCGTCGGTCACCCAGACGTGCTGATCAAGCGCATCGGTGTCCTCGGCCTTGAGGTTCGACGTTCCGTCTTTGAACCCGAACAGGTTTCGAGGTGTCGCCTGGTCACGCGTGGTCGAGGACGTGCGACCGAAACCGAGTTGGGAATAGCGCACGGCGGCCGTCCCGAATGCGACCCTGGCGAGGTTTCGAATCGCGTGCACGGCGACCTGCGGGTCGTTGGCGCAGGCCTGAACGCAGATGTCACCGTGGCTCCTACCAGGGTCCATCGTCTCGTTCGGAAACTTGGGCAGATCGATCAACGCTTCCGGACGCTTGTCGGCGGTGCCGAATCGATCCTTGCCGTCCTTGACGAAGAATGACGGACCAAAGCCGATCGTCAACGTCAGCTGAGATGCCGGAAGGCCAAGAGCCTCACCGGTATCCGCGGGCGGAGCATACGGATTCAGTCCAACGGCGCCGTGGTTGACGGCTTCTTCGGCGTGCGTCAGCCGCTCGGCCATGGCCGTCCACTCCTTGAGCATCGCCACGACGTCCTCGCGGTCGTCGGTGATGACGTCGAAGGAGCAGAAGTGCATGCGGTCCTGCGCCGCGGTGACGATCCCTGCCTGGTGTTCGCCGCGGAAGGGGACCGCACCCTGCAGTTCGGTGGATGCGGTACTGGTGGCCGACGCCCGGCCGGCCAGCGCACCTGCGCTGGCCGCGCCGACCACGGCTGCGGTCACTCCCGCCGCCCCGAACAGCTTGCGGCGCGACAGCCCGCTGCGCGTCGGGTCCGCATCGGCGGGAGCGACGTCGCCCCTACTGTCCTGCGATGACACCCTGCACCTGGCTGACTTCCTTGGACAACGCGTCGATCGAGCGTGAAAGCTCCTGGCGTTGAGGCTCGGTCACCGTGTCATAGGAGACGAATCCGTCACCGCGGCGGTATTTCTCGAGCAGTGCCTCCGACTCGGCGAAACGCTGGTCGACCAACTTGGCGAGGTCGGATTTGCGCTCGTCGAGGATAGGTCGCACCGAGGCGACCGCGGTCTGCGAGCCCTGCAGGTTGGCGAAGAAGTCCCACAGGTCGGTGCGGCTGAAGATGTCCTCTTCGCCGCTGATCTTGCTCGACGAGATCTCGTCGAGCAGTCCCTGGGCGCCGCCCGCGATGTGGGTGGAGTCGATCGTGAAGTCTGGCGCCGTGACGCGGTCGTTGAGTTCCTTGACGTCGGCGACCAGCTGATCGGCGAGCGCATTGGGGTCCGGCTGCAGGCCGGTCACCCACAGTTGCTTCTCCAGAGCGTGGAAGCCGGTCCACTTCTGCCCGGGCTCCAGGTCGGCCTCGCGGAGGTCGATGCGCGGATCGAGATCGTCGGGGAACGACTCCGCCACGGGTTCGATGCGCTCGTAGTACGTGCGGGCGATCGGGAACTGGGCCTTTGCGGCGGCGACGTCACCGTTTTTGATGGCGGCGACGAACACGTCGACGGCTGGGATCAGCGCCTCGGTCTGACTGTTCACGTACCGCTTGTAGTTGCCGGCGGCATCGGCGAACTTGCCCTCGGTGTCGATGTGGACCGTGTCGCCGGTGACCGTGAAGTCGCCGCGAAGACCGTCGCCGGTCATGCCCGGCTTGCACGCGGTCTGGTAGGTGCCCGGCTCCGTCAACTGGACGACGAGCTTGCGCTCGAGCCCGGGGGAGATGTTCTCGACCTCGCCCATCACGCGGTCGCCCGCACCGTAGACGTAGAACTCCGTGACCTTGGTGCCGTTGTTGGTGATCACGAAGGTGCTCGGGCCGGTCAGGCTCTCGGTGCCGGACAGTTCGCACGTCGTGTCGGACGCATTGACCGTGATCGCTACGGGGGAGTTCTCGCCGCTGCTCGCGGGGGTTTCGGGTTCCTTGGCCTGACAACCGGCGAGGGCGATGCCCGTCAGCAGTGCGGCCGCCGCGGCGACGCCGGTCCTCGTCGTGCGGAGGGGAACGTGGACAGAGGGTTTCACCTGGTCGACCTTTCGGATGGGGCGCTTGATTGCGGCTCGGGAACGGGATCTGAGCTGCCGGCGGGCGCCGTGGTGGGGCGCAGGAAGACGATGAGGACGATGACGAGGTAGAGCGCCCAGCTGAGGAACTGCAGCCACGTCGGTGTCGGGGTCACGTTGAAGACGCCCTGGATGACCTGGCCGTACCAGGACGACCAGTCGAACCAGGAGCTGATGTCGAACGGGCGGCTGGACAGCCCGGGAAGCCAGCCCACGGTCTGCAGCGCGCCGATACCGTAGGACAGGATGCCCGCCGCGACCACGATGAGGAACGCGCCGGTGTAGAAGAAGAACTTGGCCAGGTTGATCTTCAGGGCGCCCTTGTACATGCCGAACGCGATCGCCACGGCGATGAGCACGCCGATGACGAGACCCGTCAGCGGCCATCGGGTCTTGGCGTCGGCGAACCCGACCATGAATAGCGCGGTCTCGACGCCCTCACGGCCGACGGCCAGAAACGATAGCGACAGCACGGCGAAACCGCCCGCCTCGAGCGCCTTCGACATCTCGCCTCGCAGGTGACCGGACATGCTCGCGGCGGCCTTCTTCATCCAGATCACCATCGTCGTGACGATTGCGACGGCGATTATCGATGCGACGCCCGCGATGGCCTCCGCGCTGAGGCCCGAGATGGTGTTCTCGCCGAACTGGATCGCCAGGAAGACCCCGACCGTCATGACGATCGCGGCGCCGACGCCTAGCCACACCCACCTGCATGCGTCGCGGCGGCCGGACTTGACGAGGAACGCCACCAGGATGGTGACGACGATGGCGGCTTCCAGACCTTCGCGTACACCGATCAGCGCGCTTCCGAAGAGTTGCGAGGACACGCTGGGACCGGCAGCCAGAAGCGACGTCGAAAGGTGTCCGACCGTGGTCATGCACGAGTCCTTGCTACGAGGGAATACAAAGTGTTGCCTAACCAAAGCTAGGTGTGCCTCACCTTAGCAAGATGAAGCAGGAAACGGCACGCCGCGTCAAACGGCGACGGGGAGCCCATCGAGACACATGGGACGATGGCAAGGATCCGAGGTGTCAAGGGAGTCCGGTGTCGCCAGTGCTTTGGCTGCGGGCCGTCGCGATTGTCGTCGCTACGGCCCTGCTCATGGCGTCGTCCTGTTCGTGGCAGACGGGCATCCCGATTCCCGAGGGCGTGCCGCCACCGCCGGGTGACGCCGTGCCTCAGGTGGATACCCACGCCAACGGTCGGCCCGCCGACCAGCTGCACGCCTGGGCCGCCGAACGTGCCCCGGCCCTTGGCATTCCGGTGACGGCGCTGGAGGCCTACGCCTACGCGGCGCGGGTGGCCGAGGTGGAGAACCCGAAGTGCCACCTGGCGTGGACCACTTTGGCGGGGATCGGCATGGTCGAAAGCCACCACGGCACGTACCGCGGGGCCGTCGTCGGTCCGAACGGCGACGTGACACCGCCCATCCGCGGCGTCCGGCTCGACGGTTCGATGGGCAACATGACGATCCCCGACACCGATGGCGGCAAGCTCGACGGCGACCCACTGATGGACAGGGCGATGGGTCCCATGCAGTTCATTCCCGAGACCTGGAAGCTCTACGGCGTCGACGCCAACAACGACGGCAAGGTCGATCCCGACAACATCGACGACGCTGCACTGTCCGCGGCCGGCTACCTGTGCTGGCGCGGAAAGGACCTCGCCAAGCCGCGGGGATGGATGGACGCGCTACGGGCATACAACCTCTCCGACCAATACGCCAGAACGGTGCGCGACTGGGCGACCGCCTACGCCGAAGGACACTCGCTGTAGCTCTTCCGGCGGGGAGATTCGCCAGCCTCTAGATACCGTCAACGCAACGCCGATCAGCCCCCATTAGGCTGAGTCCTTGCACGTCCATGACAGACCAGTGCAAGACCAGTACAAGACCAGTCCATCAGTACCACGCGAGGAGACGTCAGTGCCCGTCATCGAGCAGATCGCAGCGCGAGAAATTCTCGACTCACGGGGCAACCCGACGGTCGAGGTCGAGGTAGTGCTCGACGACGGCTCCGCTGCGCGCGCCGCGGTGCCGTCGGGCGCCTCGACCGGCGAGCACGAGGCCGTCGAACTGCGTGACGGCGGTGACCGCTATGGCGGCAAGGGCGTGGAAAAGGCCGTGAAGGGCGTCCTCACCGAGCTCGCCCCGGCCGTCATCGGCCTGAACGCCGACGACCAGCGTCTCGTCGATCAGGCACTGCTCGACTGTGACGGCACGCAGGACAAGTCCCGCCTCGGCGCCAACGCCATCCTCGGGGTGTCGCTGGCCGTCGCGAAGGCCGCCGCCGACGGCGCCGGGCTCCCGTTGTTCCGCTACCTGGGCGGGCCGAACGCTCACATCCTCCCGGTTCCGATGATGAACATCGTCAACGGTGGCGCCCACGCGGACACCGGCGTCGACGTCCAGGAGTTCATGGTCGCACCCATCGGCGCGGCGTCCTTCAAGGAGGCGCTTCGGTGGGGCGCCGAGGTGTACCACTCGCTTAAGTCGGTCCTCAAGAAGCAGGGCCTGGCCACCGGCCTCGGTGACGAGGGTGGTTTCGCGCCGGACATCGCAGGCACGACGGCGGCGCTCGACCTGATCAGCTCGGCCATCGAGGCGACCGGCCTCAAGCTGGGTGCCGACGTGGCGCTGGCGCTCGACGTGGCCGCGACCGAGTTCTACACCGACGGCACGGGATACGCCTTCGAGAAGGAAACCCGCACCGCTGAGCAGATGACGGAGTTCTACGCAGGGCTACTGGACGCCTACCCGCTGGTGTCGATCGAGGATCCGCTGTCCGAGGACGACTGGGACGGCTGGGTCTCCCTGACCACCGCGATCGGTGACCGCGTCCAGATCGTCGGCGACGACCTGTTCGTGACCAACCCCGAGCGACTCGAAGAGGGCATCGAGAAGGGCGCGGCCAACGCGCTGCTGGTGAAGGTCAACCAGATCGGCACGCTCACCGAGACATTGGACGCTGTGGCGCTCGCCCACAACAGTGGCTACCGCACGATGATGAGCCACCGCTCGGGCGAGACGGAGGACACCACGATCGCCGATCTGGCCGTCGCCGTGGGCAGCGGCCAGATCAAGACCGGTGCCCCCGCCCGCAGCGAGCGCGTCGCCAAGTACAACCAGTTGCTGCGGATCGAGGAGGAACTCGGTGACGCCGCACGCTATGCCGGCGACCTGGCGTTCCCGCGGTTCGCCCTCGAGACGAGATAGTCGGCGCGGAGGCTACAGGCGATGCCAGACGCGAAGCGGCCCGACCCCAAGCGACGCCCTCCTGCGTCGGGGCCGGGGAAGGGTGGCCGTCGGCCGCGTGGAGCATCGCCGATCCGGAGAGAGCAGCGTGCAATCGAGCCGCGGCCCGCGCCGGTGGCCGAGGTCGAGGTGGAGATCGTTGCGGACGATGACGCCACCGGCGTCATCGAACCGATCAGGAGGGCGATCGCGGAGGCGGCCGAGCAGCAGTCGGACCAACGGCTGGGATCAGCTGCCAGACGCGCCGCGATCCTGGCGGCCGTGGTGTGCGTGTTGACGCTGACGATCGCCGGGCCGGTGCGGACCTACTTCGCGCAGCGCACCGAGATGAAGCAGCTCGTCGAAGCGCAGGCCCAGTTGCGTTCTCAGATAGCCGATTTGGAGCAGCAGAAGATCAAGCTCGGCGATCCGGTATACATCGCGGCGCAGGCCCGTGAGCGGCTCGGCTTCGTCATGCCGGGCGACATCCCATACCAGGTTCAGTTGCCGCCCGGGGACGTGGCTGTCGCGGTTCCCGACGTCGGCCCGGCGGCGCCGCCAAGCGGTCAGCCGTGGTACACCTCGCTGTGGCATACAATTGCCGATGCGCCGCATGGGATTTCACAGATTCCGCAGGTGCCTGAGTTGCCTTCTGGCCAAGAGGCGCCACCGCCCCGCCCCGTCCCACCGCCTCCCGGTGGTTGACCAAGTCGACCTCGACTCCGTTGCGCTCCAGCTGGGCCGCGAGCCGCGCGGGGTACTGGAGATCGCGTACCGCTGCCCCAACGGCCAACCCGGCGTCGTGAAGACCGCACCGAAACTGCCCGATGGAACCCCCTTTCCGACGCTGTACTACCTGACGCATCCCGCCCTGACCGCGGCAGCCAGCCGGCTGGAGTCGTCGGGGATGATGCGCGAGATGACCGAACGCCTCACGCACGACCGGGAATTGGCCGACGCCTACCGCCGTGCGCACGAGTCGTTTCTCGCCGAACGGGATGCCCTCGAGTCGCTGGGTACGACATTCTCCGGCGGTGGCATGCCCGACCGCGTCAAGTGTCTGCACGTGGTGATCGCGCACTCGCTGGCCAAGGGGCCGGGAGTCAACCCCTTCGGTGACGAGGCGCTGGCTGTGTTGGCCGTCGAGCCTGCGATGGCAGGCATCCTGGATCGAAAGGTGTGGACAGGTGACTAGGGTCGCTGCGATCGACTGCGGTACGAATTCCATCCGGCTGCTGATCGCCGACGTCGTCCGCGACGACTCCGGGGCGCGGCTCAGCGACGTGCACCGCGAGATGCGCATCGTGCGCCTCGGTGAAGGCGTCGATGCGACGGGTAGTTTTGCGGAGCCCGCCCTGGCGCGGACCCGCGCGGCCCTGACCGACTACGCCGCGCTGTTGCAGACCCATTCGGTGTCCACCGTTCGGATGGTCGCGACGTCGGCGACCCGTGACGCAGCCAACCGTGACGAGTTCTTCGCGATGACGGCCGACGTGCTGGATGCCGCGGTGCCAGGCGCCGTCGCGGAGGTCATCACCGGCACCGAGGAGGCGGAGCTGTCCTTCCGAGGAGCCGTCGGTGAACTCGACCCTGCAGCAGCGCCATTCGTCGTCGTCGATCTCGGCGGAGGGTCCACCGAGGTGGTGCTCGGCGGTCCGGCCGAACTAGACGGAACCGCCCCGACGGGGACCAATGTCCTCGCGAGTTACTCCGCGAACATCGGCTGCGTTCGGCTCACGGAGCGATGCTTGAAGTCCGATCCGCCCACCGAGGCCGAGATCGCCGATGCGCGAGCCGTCGTCCGCGACGGGCTCGCAGCGGCATTCGACGCCGTACCCGTCGAGCAGGCCCGGACGTGGGTGGGCGTTGCAGGCACCATGACCACGCTGTCGGCCCTGGCCATGAACCTGGCCACCTACGACTCCGACGCCATTCATCTTGCCCGTGTCGGATTCGACGACCTACAGAAGGTCTGCGGCGGTCTGCTGGCGATGACCCGTCGCCAGCGGGCCGCGCTCGGACCCATGCACGAAGGGCGGGTGGACGTCATTGGTGGCGGCGCCATCGTGGTGGAGGAGCTGGCACGTGCTCTCGGCGAGCGCGCAGGAATCAACGAACTGGTGGTCAGCGAGCACGACATCCTCGACGGAATAGCTCTGTCGATCCCGTAGCTTCGGCAATCGCGCAACACGTTTTGAATACCACGGCCGCGGGTAAAAACGGTGAGCCCAAGTGAACAGGGTTGTGAGAAGGAGAATACCGTGGCCGATCAGAGCCTCCGCGACACCGACGATCCCGCCGCCGAGATTTTGGCGACCGGCGGATTGATCACGTTACTGGGAACCGTCGTGGCGACCGTGATCGCAGTGGTAGCCCTCGGCGACGGCGACTCGGCGCTGGCCGGCATCCTCGGCGCCGTGGCTCTCATCAGCTTCGCAGCGAGCCTGGTGTTCTTCGCCGCGGATAGCAACCGCTCCGAGGGAGCTCCGCTGCCGTTCCCGAGTTGGTTGAGGACCGAATCCGAAACGGCAGCAGAGGTCTAACCCGGCCTTCGGCGAATAAGCCTCAGCGTTTCACGTTGCAGTTGGGCGGGTTCCCGCAGTGATGACCACCATCACACGCATTGCAGTGGCAGTGACAACCGCCGGCCTTCCGATCTGGGATTCCCATGGCAATCCACCTCTACTGAATCAGTCGAACATCCACATATGACGATTCGACAATAGTTCGGATCACTCTGCGGCGGTACCTCTCCGGCCAAGGTGTCAGTTGTTCATCAGGACTGCAGGATCGGAGTCAGCGCTTCCAGTACGTCGACGTCTTCAATCGTCGACGGCACGGGTTCGTCGCGACCGTCGGCGATACCGCGCATGGTCTTGCGCAGGATCTTGCCCGACCGGGTCTTCGGCAGTGCGGACACCACGTCAACGCGCTTCAGGTTCGCTACCGCCCCGATGTTGTCCCGGACCGCGGCAATCAACTCGTCGACCAGACCGTCAGCTGACGCGCCTGACTTGAGGACGACGAAACCACGCGGTACCTGTCCCTTGATGGCATCGGCGACACCGATCACCGCGCATTCGGCGACGGCGGGGTGGGTGGCGAGCACGGCCTCGATGGCGCCTGTCGACAGCCGATGGCCCGCCACGTTGATGACGTCGTCCGTGCGGCCCATGACGAACAGGTAGCCGTCCTCGTCGAGGTAGCCGCCGTCGCCGGACAGGTAGTAACCGGGGAACGCCGACAGGTACGAGGCGACGTATCGCTCGTCGTCGCCCCACAGCGTCGGTAGCGCGCCAGGGGGCAGCGGGAGCTTGATGCAGATCGACCCCTCCTCTCCTGCATCACATTCCGTTCCATCGGGGCGAAGGACGTGCACGTCGTAACCGGGCATCGGCACGGTCGCCGAGCCGGGCTTGACCGACATCGGCTCGACACCCATCGGCGCCGCGGCAATCGACCAACCGGTTTCGGTCTGCCACCAGTGGTCGATGACGGGGATGCCTAGTTTCTCCGACGCCCAGTGGTAGGTGCCGGGGTCCAGCCGCTCGCCCGCTTGGAACAGGTACTGCAGAGTCGAGAGGTCGTAGCGGGCCAGATGAGCGGCGTCGGGATCCTCCTTCTTGATGGCGCGCATGGCCGTGGGCGCGGAGAACAGCGCCTTCACGCCGTGTTCGGCGACGACCCTCCAGAATGCGCCCGCGTCGGGGGTGCCCACCGGCTTGCCCTCGTAGAGCACCGTGGTCGCGCCGAGCAGTAGCGGCCCGTAGACGATGTAGGAGTGGCCGACGACCCAGCCGACGTCGGACGCGGCCCAATACACGTCGCCCGGCTCGATGTCGTAGATGTGGCGCATCGTCCACAGCAACGCGACGGCGTGGCCTCCGTTGTCGCGGACGATGCCCTTGGGCTTGCCGGTGGTGCCGGAGGTATAGAGCACGTAGAGCGGATCGGTCGCCGCCACCGGCACCGGATCGACGGGATGCGCGTCGGCCATCGCATCGGTCCACGACACGTCGCGGCCGGCCTTGAGCTCGCACGGAGCCTGATCGCGTTGGAGGATGACGCACGCGGGCGTGGTGTGCTCGGCGAGATCGAGGGCGTTGTCGATCATCGTCTTGTAGTCGATGACGCGGGTGGGCTCGATGCCACACGACGCCGACACGACCACCGCCGGGCGGGCGTCGTCGATGCGCGCGGCTAGTTCATGCGCAGCGAATCCGCCGAACACCACCGAGTGGACCGCGCCGAGGCGGGCCGATGCCAGCATCGCGATGACGGCCTCGGGAACCATCGGCATGTAGATGACGACGCGGTCGCCCCTTCCCACGCCGAGCCCCCGCAAGACGCCCGCGAAGCGGGAAGTCTCGTCGAGTAGCTGCCGGTAGGTGTAGGTGCGCATGGTGCCGGCGAGCGGTGAGTCGTAGATCAGGGCGGTCTGCTCACCACGGCCGCCCCATTGTTCCCCCGAGTCGCTCCGCTCCCTCTGATTCCCCGAGTCGCTCCGCTCCTGCCCAGCGTCCTGCCGACCGGCGACGTGCCGGTCGAGGGCGTTCGCGCACGTGTTCATTTCGCCGTCCGGGAACCACCGGTAGAACGGCGGATTGGTGTCGTCGAGAACGGTGTGCGGGGCCCGGATCCATGTCACGGCCCGGGCTGCTTGGGCCCAGAACGTGCGGGCGTCTTCGATACTGGCGTCGAACAATTCGCGATACCCGGCCATACCGGCAGGGTACTGGTTTCGGGAGTCCCATAGCCTGGACTCGTGACTAGCCAGGTGCCGCCGATCGAGGGTGTGCGAAGGTCCTACGTGGAGGCCCGCGGGGTGCGCTTCCACGTGACCGAGTCGGGTCCGGAAGATAGCAGACCCGTGCTTGCGCTGCACGGGTGGCCGCAGCACCACTGGGTGTATCGGGATCTGCTCGCGGACCCCCCGCCCGGCCTGCGCATCATCGCTCCCGATCTTCCGGGCTACGGGTGGTCTGGGCCTGCGCCGCACCGATGGGCCAAGGACGACGTCGCCGCCGACGTGTTGGCGTTGATGGACGCGATGGGTCTGGACCGGGTACTGCTCGTCGGCCACGACTGGGGTGGCTTCGTGGGATATCGGATGCTGTTTGCCGCCCCGGAGCGGTTCGACGGCTATCTGGTGATGAACATGGCGCACCCCTGGGTGACCCCGCGCGTCCTGCTGCCGACGTTCTGGCGATTGCTGACCTATCAACCCATGATGGCCACGGTCGGCGTGCAAGTGCACCAGCGCACCAAGATCATCGAGCGGATGGCGTTCGGTAGCGGACCCAAGAGTCATCGCCTGGACCCCGCGATCGTCCGCGTGTACACCGAGCGGTTCCACGACCCCGTAGTCGCGCGCACGGCGAGGGATACCTACCGCACCTTCCTGCTGCGCGAGGTACCGGCGAGTGCGCGCCATCCCGAGAACCGGCGCGTGACGGTACCCATTCGGGTGCTCTTCGGTACGGGAGACTTCGCCGTGCACCAGTCACTCGCCGACCCCGAGACCGCCAACGCCGACGACTACACTTTCGAACCGGTCGATTCCGGACACTTCGTCATCGACGAGCGTCCGGATCTGGTGCGGGCGAAGCTGATCGCGCTCGCGGAGGAGACCGGCTGAGTTCGCGCATCGCTTGTGCGGGTTTTCGTCGAAGAATGGCCGCGATTCGACGAAAACCCACACAATGGGCGCCGCGGTCTGAAGATTGATCGCATGACCGATGATTGGCGCGCCATCAACCTGGCGAACTGGGAGTCGCGGGTGCCGATGCACACCGGCGTGGGCGGCTACGACCTCGCGAGCTTCGACGACCCCGCCTACCTGTCACCGGTAGTGCGCTACGACCTGCCACGGCTCGGACGGCTCGACGGGCTCGACGTCGTGCATCTGCAGTGTCACATCGGCACCGATACGGTGTCGCTGGACCGGTTGGGTGCGAAATCCGTTACTGGACTGGACTTCTCGCCGTCCGCCGTGGAGGCGGGACGTGTGTTGGCCGCTCGCGCTGGTGCCAATGTCACCTTCGTCGAGGCGGACGTGCACGACGCGGTCGACGCTCTCGGCCCCGGCTGCACCGACGTCGTCTACACCGGCATCGGTGCGCTGTGTTGGCTGCCCGACATTCGGCGGTGGGCGGGCATCGTGGCCGCGTTGTTGCGGCCGGGTGGTCGCCTGTTCGTCAGGGAGGGGCACCCGGTCCTGTGGGCGATGAGCGATCCCCGTCCCGACGGCCTGCTGGTGATCGAGTACCCGTACTTCGAGACTCCCGGGACGCTGTTCGTCGAGCACGAGAGCTACTTGGGATCGGGCGCGGTGCCGTCCCCGGAATCGATCGTGTTCAACCACGGTCTGGGTGAGATCTTCTCGGCGCTTCTCGACGCCGGACTCACCATCACGGGCTTCGAGGAGCATCGGGAACTGGCGTGGAACTTCTTCGACGAGGCAATGTCGGCGAGCCCTGACTTCGAGGGCGAGTTCGTCCTGACCGAGGGCGGCGAGCGGATGCCGATGACCTACACGCTGCAGGCGGTCAAGGCGGGACCCTAGGACCGCGACGACCGGGCGGATCCAGTCCCCTCCTCTGGACCCGCCCGTGCACGGCAAATATAAACAATGACGTTCATCATTAGCAATCGCTGGCGCGCCGTCAGCGCGCCTACACTCGAGATTCTCGAGGGAGATCGCGGCGAACGAGGTCGAGGATGAACGTCAGCAAGCGACTCAGTCCTGGACGGCACCAGCTCAGCCGTGACGAGGTAAGGAACAACCAGCGAAATCGCATCTTCGGTGCGCTCGAAACCGTGATGTCAGCTAAGGGATACTCCGACACCAGCGTGGCCGACATCATCAAGAGCGCTGGGGTCTCGCGGCAGACCTTCTATGAGCTCTTCTGCTCCAAGCAGGACTGCTTCCTGGCGAGCTTCGGCCGCAGACAAGCCGCGGTGATCGAAGCGATGCGCGAAGCGGTCTGGACTGGCTCTCCAATGGACCGCTTCGGCAGCCTGTTGCGGACCTACCTGGCGATCATGGCGAGTGATCAGGACCTGTCCCGCACCCATCTGATCGGCGTGTACTCGGCAGGCTCGGAGGCCATCGCCAAGCGCGCACAGATGCAGCAGCAGTTCGTCGATGGTGTCGCCGAAGTCTTCGATGCCCGGTCGGATCAGGATCGCTTCGCCTGTCAGGCTCTCGTTGCGGCGATCGCCACCCTGGTGACCCACGCCCTGCTCGCCGACGATCCTCAGGTGGTGCTAGACCTCTACGAACCGCTCGTCGGTGTCGCCGCGAAGTTGATGGCAGAGCGCTAGTCCTACTCCTGAAATCGGTAGCCCATGCCTGCCTCGGTGAGCAGGTGCTTGGGATGGCTGGGGTCGACTTCGAGCTTGCGCCGCAATTGCGCCAGGTACACCCGTAGGTAGTGGGTCTCCTTGGCGTAGGCCTGCCCCCACACCTCCTTGAGCAGCTCCTCGCGGCCGACCAGCTTGCCTCGGTTGCGGACCAGCATCTCCAGCATGCCCCACTCGGTCGGGGTCAGATGTACTTCGGCGCCGTTCTTCGTGACCTTCTTGGCAGCCAAATCGACGGTGAACGAGGATGTTTCGATCACCGGCTGGTCTGTCTCCGAAGCGGCGGTGCCGCGGCGTACGGCGGCCCGCAGTCGGGCGAGGAACTCGTCCATGCCGAAGGGTTTCGTGACGTAGTCGTCGGCGCCGGCGTCGAGCGCCTCGACCTTGTCCGAGGAGTCGGTGCGCGCGGACAGCACGATGACGGGTGCGGTGAGCCAACCCCTCAGCCCTTCCAGCACCTCGATGCCGGACATGTCGGGCAGGCCAAGATCGAGGACGACCACGTCGGGCTTGTGCTCGGCGGCGGCCCGCAGGGCGAGCGCGCCCGTGGCCGCGGTGTCCACCTCGTACCCGCGCACGGACAGGTTGATGCGCAGGGCGCGCAGGATCTGCGGCTCGTCATCGATCACCAGTACCCGGATCTTGGTGGTCACAGGTCATCCCCTGGAGCGGCGAGGTCGACCACGACGGTCAGTCCGCCGCCGGGCGTGTCCGTGGCAGCGATGGTCCCGCCCATGGCTTCGACGAACCCGCGTGCGACCGAAAGGCCAAGGCCCACACCGGTGCTGTTGTCGTGATCGCCCATGCGCTGAAACGGTGCGAACATCTGCTCCTCGGCACCGCGTGCGACGCCCTTACCCTCGTCGACGACGGCGATCACCACGCGATCGCCCATCCGCGCTGCGTTGACGCGCACCGGACCGTCGGCCGCGTAGCGCAAGGAATTGTCGATGAGGTTCACCAACACCCGTTCCAACAGGCCAATGTCGGCCATGGCCACGGCGTCGCCGACTTCGACCTTGACCCGGTCGGCTCCCGAACCGCCGAATCCGGCGGCACCCCGGCTGATTCCGAGCAGCGACCGCTGCACGACCTCCTCCAGATACACCCGTCGCAGCTCGGGTTTCACGACACCGGCAGCCAGCCGCGACGAGTCGAGGAGGTTGCCGACGAGTGCCGTCAGCTGATCGATGGACTCCTCGACCGTGGCGAGCAGCTCGGCGGTATCCTCGGCGGAGAAGTGGATGTCGACGCTTCGCAGGCTGGAGACCGATGCCTTCGCGGCGGCCAAGGGCGTCCGCAGGTCGTGGCTGACGGCCGAGAGCAGCGAGCGGCGCAGTTCGTCGGCCTTGGCGATGGCCTCGGCTTGACCGGCGTCTTCGATCAATTGGCGCTGTCGGATCAATCCGGCGGCCTGATTGGCGACCGCGCCGAGCACTCGGCGGTCCCGGGCGGTGAGCGCTTTGCCGGTCATCAGCATCCAGAACTCATCGTCGCCGACCTCTACGGCGGTGTCGGCGGAATCGACGTCGACGCACGGATCGTCGCCGACGCACGCGACGATCGAGGAGCCATCGGGGCCCTCCCGCAGCATGCTCACCGAACGCTGGGAGTAGGTCTCTCTGACCCGTTCCAGGAGCGTGGTGAGATCGGCGCCGCGCAGGACGGAGCCGGCGAACAGCGCAAGCAGTTCGGCTTCCTGGGAGGCGCGTCTGGCTTCGCGCGACCGGTTCGCCGCGCCGTCGACCAGGGCCGCGACCGCCACCGCGACCGCCAGCAGCACTACGACGGTGACGGCGCTGTCGGGTTCGGCCATCGTGAAGGTGTACTTCGGCTCCACCAGGAAGTAGTTGAGCAGGAGCCCGGAGAACAGGGCGGACAGCGCCGCCGGGGCGACCCCGCCGAGCAGCGCAACCACCAGCACGCCGACGAAGAAGAGAGCACTTTCGCCGCCGATGCCGAGGAACCGCTGGAGGAAGAACACCGTGACCGCACAGGTGACGGATGGGACGATGGCCGCAGCCAGCCAGGACGTGAGGTGGCGCTGCCGCGGCGTCAACGACGCCAGCGTCACGCCCGGCGCGGTCTCGTCGTGGGTGACCATGTGGACGTCGATCTTCCCGGAGTGCTGCACCGTCGCCGCGCCGATGCCCTCCTCGAAGATGCGGGCCCAGCGCGATCGCCGTGACGTTCCGAGCACCAGCTGCGTGGCATTGATCTCGCGGGCGAAGTCCAGCAGCGCGGCGGGAACGTCGTCGCCGACGACGGTGTGCACGGTGGCGCCGAGGCTGGTGGCCAGTTCCCGTACCTTGCCCATCTGCGGGGCGGAGACCCCGGCGAGGCCGTCGCCGCGCACGACGTGGACGATCATCAGTTCGGCACTCGACTTGGAGGCGATGCGGGAGGCGCGTCGGACGAGAGTCTCGGATTCGGGTCCGCCGGTGACGGCGACGACGACCCGTTCGCGGGCCTCCCAGGTAGCGGTGATCTTGTTCTCGGCGCGGTACTTCGACAGTGCGGCGTCGACCTGGTCGGCGAGCCACAGCAGCGCGAGTTCGCGCAGTGCGGTGAGGTTCCCACGCCGGAAGTAGTTGCTCAGGGCGGCGTCGATGCGTTCGGGGGCATAGACGTTCCCGTGAGAGAGCCTGCGCCGCAAAGCCTCCGGGGTGATGTCGACGAGTTCGATCTGAGCCGCCCCGCGCACCACCGAGTCGGGCACGGTCTCCTGCTGCTCGATCCCGGTGATCTGGGCCACCA
Source organism: Mycolicibacterium hodleri (assembly GCF_006439015.1). GTDB lineage: Bacteria > Actinomycetota > Actinomycetes > Mycobacteriales > Mycobacteriaceae > Mycobacterium > Mycobacterium hodleri_A. Next base: position 301,952 of record NZ_RCZG01000002.1, read on the forward strand.
CGTCGTTGAGGCTCTCCAGGTGTTGGACGTTGACGGTGGAGATGACGGAGATCCCCGCCGCGAGCAACTCCTCGACGTCCTGCCAGCGTTTCGCGTTCTTGCTGCCAGGGGTGTTGGTGTGGGCGAGCTCGTCGACGAGCACCACCTCGGGGTGGCGGGCCAGTACCCCGGGCACGTCGAGTTCGGCGAATCGCCCACCCCGGTAGTCGACGTACCGGGGTGCGACGACCTCGATGCCATCGAACATATCGGCGGTCTTCTTGCGGCCGTGGGTCTCCACGACCGCGGCGACCAGGTCGGTGCCGCGCTCCACTCGGCGGTGAGCCTCGCCCAGCATCGCGAACGTCTTGCCGACCCCGGGTGCCGCACCCAGATAGATGCGCAGTTCTCCGCGCTTGATTCCGGGTTGGGTGGCACTCACATCCTCATCATCCACCTGCCCGCTCAGCTCCTCACGGGATACTTCTGATCGAGCGCGAGGTTGAGTTCCAGCACGTTCACCCTCGCCTCGCCCATGAAGCCCAGATCGCGTCCGTAGGTGTTGTCCGCCAGTAGGTTACGCACCTCGTCGGCGCTGATGCCACGAGTCTTGGCGACGCGGCCGACCTGGATGTCGGCGTAGGCGGGGGAGATGTTGGGATCCAGCCCGCTGCCGCTGGCGGTCACGGCATCAGCGGGCACCGCCGGGCTGGCGGGCGCCGCACCCCGGATTGGCACGATCTGGCCGATCGTGTAGTCCTCGCCGAACTTCGCGCATTCCACCTTGACGCCCTCGTAGATGTCGAGGAACGGTGCCTTGGTCATCGCGCACGGCTGGTTGAGGCTCACCACCCGGGTGGGTTTCACCACGTTGCCGCGCGCGTCACGCGGGCCGATGACGGACAGCACGGCGCCGACTCCGTCGCCGGTGCAGAACGGACGCGACCCGTCGACCCCTTCGAGCGCGCCAATGGCCAGGCTGCGCGAACACACCAGCGTGAGGAGGCTGGCCTTGTACCCGGCGTCAGCGGGATCGGTGCCCGCCGCCACCTGGGCGGGGTCGGCGGGGGTGTCCACGATGTCCTCCGGCCCGAGGTTGCTGGCGCTGGTGGCCAGCGGATCGTAGCCGTCTCCGGCGGCGGACGGTCGGCTCTGGAAGTACTGCGGCAGGGGGTTTCCGCTGGCGTCGGTGAACGACTGGCCAATCAGCGAACTGCCGACCGGCTTCCCATCGACTGCGATGATCGAGCCCTGCGCCCTGTGGTCGAGACCTGGAAGCTGGGCGATGGCCCACACGACGAGCGGGTAGGCGACGCCGGTGATCACGGTGAGCACCAGGAGTGCGCGCAGTGCGGCCCAGTGTTGGCGAATGAGGTTGGAAACGTTCATGTTCAGGACATCCCAGGAAGGAGTTGGACGACGAGATCGATGAGCTTGATCCCGATGAATGGGGCGATGATGCCGCCGATGCCGTAGACGGAGAGGTTGCGACTCAACAGCTTCGACGCGCTACTCGGGGTGTATTTCACACCGCGCAGCGAGAGCGGGATCAGCGCGATGATGATGATGGCGTTGAAGATGACCGCTGACAGGATCGCCGACGTCGGACTGTGCAGGCGCATGACGTTCAGTAGGTCGAGGCCGGGGAACAGTGCGACGAACATCGCCGGGATGATCGCGAAGTACTTGGCGATGTCGTTGGCGATCGAGAACGTCGTCAGGGCTCCTCGGGTGATGAGAAGCTGCTTGCCGATTTCCACGATCTCGATGAGCTTGGTCGGGTCGGAGTCGAGGTCAACCATGTTGCCGGCCTCCTTGGCCGCCGACGTGCCCGTGTTCATCGCGACACCGACGTCGGCCTGGGCCAGTGCGGGCGCGTCGTTGGTGCCGTCGCCGGTCATGGCGACGAGCTTGCCGCCCTCCTGCTCGCTCTTGATCAGCGCCAGCTTGTCCTCGGGAGTGGCCTCGGCGAGGAAGTCGTCGACACCGGCCTCGTCGGCAATTGCCCTGGCCGTCAACGGGTTGTCGCCGGTGATCATCACGGTGCGGATGCCCATCCGGCGCATCTCGTCGAACCGCTCGCGCATGCCCTCCTTCACGACGTCCTTGAGGTGGATGACGCCGAGCGCGCGCGCCAGGCCATCGCGCACCTCGCCGACCACCAGTGGCGTTCCGCCGCTGGCGGAGACCTCGTCGACGATGCCTCCGAGTTCCGGAGGCACGGTGCCACCGCTGGAGCGCACCCAGTCGGCGACCGAGGCGGCCGCTCCCTTGCGCAGCTGGTGGCCATCTTCGAGGTCGACGCCCGACATGCGGGTGGTGGCGGTGAACTCGATCCAGTTGGCGTTGTTCAACTCGCCTGGCGTGCGGGCTCGCAGGCCGAACCGCTCCTTGGCGAAGACGACGATGGAGCGCCCCTCGGGGGTTTCGTCGGCCAGGCTGGAGAGCTGGGCGGCATCGGCGAACTGTTCGGGCGTGACGCCGGGCAGTTGGAGGAACGCGCCCGCCTGGCGGTTGCCGAGTGTGATCGTGCCCGTCTTGTCCAGGAGCAGGGTGTTGACGTCACCCGCGGCCTCCACGGCGCGCCCCGACATGGCGAGCACGTTGCGCTGCACCAGTCGGTCCATGCCTGCGATGCCAATGGCGGACAGAAGGGCGCCGATCGTGGTCGGGATGAGGCAGACCAGCAGGGCCACCATGACGATCCCGGTGACGCCGTTGCCGTCGAGGGCCTGAGAATCAGGCACACCCGGGTTGTTGGCCTTGGAGAAGATGGCCAACGGCTGCAGGGTGGCCACCGCGAAGACGAAGATGATGGTCAGCGCGGCCAGCAGGATGTTCAGCGCGATCTCGTTCGGCGTCTTCTGCCGGTTGGCGCCCTCGACGAGGGCGATCATCCGGTCGATGAAGCTCTCGCCCGGCTTCTGGGTGATCTTGACGACGATGCGGTCCGACAGGACCGTCGTGCCGCCGGTCACCGCGGACCGGTCGCCGCCGGACTCGCGGATGACCGGAGCAGATTCGCCGGTGATGGCCGATTCGTCAACCGAGGCAATGCCTTCGATGACGTCACCATCGCCGGGGATCGACTGGCCGGCTTCCACGACGACGATGTCGCCCTGCTGCAGCAGGGGCGCGGCGACCTCCTCCTCGGTTCCGGTGCCGCCCGGCGTCCAGCCGCTGAGGCGGCGGGCCATGGCGTCGGACTTTGCGCGGCGCAGACTCTCGGCCTGGGCCTTGCCACGGCCCTCGGCGACGGCTTCGGCGAGGTTGGCGAAGACGACCGTCGCCCACAGCCAGAACACGATCAGCCAGGAGAACCAGGTCGGTTCGCGCACGGCGAGGACGGTGCTCCACACCGCGCCGATCTCGACGATGAACATCACCGGGTTGCGCCACAGTGTGCGGGGGTCGAGCTTGCGCAGCGCGTCGGGTGTCGACTTCAGCAGCATCTTGGGGTCGAGCAGGCCGCCCTTGACGTTGCCGCCCTTGGGTTTCGGCTCGTGGCGGTTGGGTGCCGCCTCAGTGGTGGTTACCGACATGTCAGTGAATTCCTTCAGCGAGGGGCCCGAGCGCGAGCACGGGGAGGAAGGTGAGGGCGACGAGGATCACGGTGACGCCGACGACCATGCCGACGAACTGTGGTCGGTGAGTGGGCAGCGTGCCGATCGACTCCGGTGTAGACCCCTGTTTGGCGAGGGAGCCCGCCAACGCCAGGACCAGGATCAAGGGCAGGAAGCGGCCGAACACCATCGCCAGACCGAGAGCGGTGTTGTACCAGGTCGTGTTGACGCTGATGCCCGCGAAGGCCGAACCGTTGTTGTTGGCGGCAGAAGTGAAGGCGTACAGCACCTCCGAGAGGCCGTGTGGACCGCTGTTGAGCATGCCGGCCCGTTGATCCGGGAGCGCCATGGCGGTCGCCGTGCCGACCAGCACCAGTAGCGGTGTGACGAGGAAGTAGCTTGCCGCCAACTTGATCTCGCGCGGGGTGATCTTCTTTCCGAGGTACTCCGGTGTCCGGCCGACCATCAGCCCGGCGATGAACACGGTGATCACGGCGAGGATCAGCATGCCGTAGAGCCCGGAACCCGTTCCACCGGGCGCGATCTCACCGAGTTGCATGTTGAACAGCGCCATCATGCCGCCGAGGCTGGTGTAGGAATCGTGGAACGAGTTCACCGCACCTGTCGAGGTGAGCGTCGTTGCGTCGGCGAAGATCGCAGAGTCGAAGACGCCGAATCGCTGCTCGACCCCTTCGGTGGCCGCGCCGATCGCGGTGGGGTTGGTGCCGTGCGCCTGCAGCTGGAAGAAGCTCATCAGCGTGACGCTGATCAGGGCGATCGTGCCCATCACGGCGACGATGGCGTAGCCCTGCTTCTTGCTGTCCACCATGCGGCCGAACGTGCGCGGCAACGAGAAGCTGATCACCAGGAGCAGGAAGATCTCGATCCAGTTGGTCCACGTGGTCGGGTTCTCGAAGGGATGCGCGGCGTTGGCGTTGAAGAAGCCGCCACCGTTGGTGCCCAGTTCCTTGATGGCCTCCTGGCTGGCGACCGGACCGCCGGTGATGGTCTGCTGGACGCCGTTGAGGGTGGTCACCATCTGGTCGTGGAGGTGGAAGTTCTGGATCACCCCGCCGACGACCAGGATGAGCGCTGCAACGAAGGCGATGGGCAGCAGGATGCGAATGATGCCGCGTACCAGGTCAACCCAGAAGTTGCCGAGGTCGGTGGTGCGACGGCGCGCGAACCCGCGGACCAGTGCAACGGCGACGGCCATACCGACTGCCGCGGAAACGAAGTTCTGCACCGTCAGGCCGGCCATCTGAACGAGATGCCCCTGGGTGCTCTCACCCGAGTAGGCCTGCCAGTTGGTGTTGGTGACGAAGCTGATCGCGGTGTTCCACGCCAGGGCCGGCGTCATCTCCGTGGCGGGGTCGTTGAGGTGTAGCGGCAGCTTGCCTTGGACCAGCTGGAAGACGAACAGGAACAGAATGCTGATGCCCGAGAAGGCGAGCACGCTGCGAGCGTAGGCGCCCCAGGTCTGCTCCGATTTGGGGTCAGCGCCGATAAGTCGGTAGATCACCCGCTCGACGCGAGAGTCCTTGTCGGAGTTGTACACCCGATACATGTAGTCCCCGAGGGGCACGTGCGCGGCGGCCAGCGCCAGGATGAGGAGGGCGAGGAAGGTGATCCCCGCTGCTGTCGTACTCACTAGAACCTCTCCGGGAACAGCAGGGCTGCGACGAGAAACAGCGCAAGGCCGACCGCGAGGACCAGGCCTACGGTGTTTTCAAAGCTCACAGTCGCTCGACCAACTTCTGCACCAGGCCGAGGACGGCGAAGATCGCCACCGTCAGCACGACGTACACCACCACGGACATCTCGTCTCCATTTCGTCGGGCCCGATAGATGGGCCGACTCAGGATTCAACGCCGAACCCTTACGGAATCGGTCCGCCTTGACGGTTTCTTGACGCCCGCGGGGTCTTCATTTACGCGGTCCTTGCGGACGCGGTGACCTCGGACACGTATGTCCAGCTAGAGGCCAGTTGATGGATCTTTACGGTGGTCCGTGCGTCGGTCGATCCCTGACCCGATCCAGTCGTCAGGATCTCGTCAACGAACGGTGCCGGTGGCGTGGGAAAACCGTAGGGCTACTCGGTTGAGGGGTGGTTGGTTCGTAGCTTTGGTCGGCAGCGACCGACTAATGAAGGAGTCACATCATCGACAGCCCTAGCCAGTGGGGGCCTGCGGCGTGGCTCCAGCTCGCCACCATCGCCGTCATCGTGGTGCTGCTGCACATTCCGCTGGGTGACTTCGTCGCGCGCGTCTATTCGTCGAACCGCGACTGGCGCGTCGAGACCGTCGTCTACCGCATCGTTTGGGGTGGACTCCAGCCAAGACCAGCACTGGACCAGGTACCTACGGTCGCTGCTGGCGTTCTCCGCGGTGGGGGGTGTTGTTCCTCTGTGGCCCCCAGGCCTCGGCTAGGTCCACTCACCGGTGGCCGTCAAGATGTCGTCAAGTTTTCGTCCCGGCGCGTCAAGACTCCGACAGGGAATCGTCCGGATCGTCGAATCGGCGTCATCGTTGGCCATGCCATTAGTAGCCGAGTCCTGGCACCGTCAGAAGCATTTCCCCGCTTCACGATTGCGCGCCGTCACCCACGTACCCGCAGACGTCGATCCGGTGTCGATGTACGCCGGCTACCGCAAGGCGATGCCTGCAGTCGCGGTGATGTGTCGGGCGGAGGAACTGACGACCGCCGAGGTGGCGCGATGGGTGCGGCGGCACGGTGTCACGGTAACCGCCCGATCCAGTTCTGAACTGGCGCTGGCAGTTTCGGCGGGAATCAGATCCGCACGACTCGTCATGCACGGCGATGGCGGTCAGTGGGCTCCGATCCGGTGGGCGGTCAACGCATCCGTTCGGCAGTTCGTCGTCGACTCCTGCGAGCAGATTCCCGTGCTCGAGCACTACGCGCGGCGGCGTCAGCAAGTTCTCGTCGACGTCGACACTCCTGATCTCGGCGCGGCGATCGCGGCCGTGTGCGCGTCGGATCGGCTCGATCTCGTCGGACTGCACTGCCCGCTGGATCGGTCGCCGATCCACGCGGCGATCGCCGAGATGGCGCGGATTCGTCGCGACGCCGGAGTCGTCACGGGCCGACTCATTGTGGCGGGCGCGTTGGGATCGGCGCCCGAAGCACTTGCGGCCGTAATCGAGGACGCGGTGGCCGACGCCTGCGCCGAGTGGTCGTTTCCGCGGCCCGCGCTAGCCCTGACACCTCGGTAACGGTGGAAAGCGTCCGCTGATCGAGGTCGACGTTCGAAACTTGAGTTCGCCGGACGGCGGGGATGGTGCCCAGGAAACTCCGAGTCCGGCTACTGCCGCATTCGTCAACATCCTGCATACCGCCGGCGCGCGGGGCGCGCCGCACGTTAGCGCTCGGCGTGGTTGGCCGGAGATCGCAAGTTTGGGGTTTGTGTCGGGTCGGCCGTGATCACCACGGGAACTGCGCTCGCTCGTCGGGGCGAGCGCGATCGCGTTCGCACTCATCGGCCCACGGCTCCGTCGGTGCCGGCCCTGGACGTATCGAAGGTAAGTGCTGCAGCGGTCCCACCCAAGAAGTCGGAACCCACCACCTCGATCAAGCACACCGTCAAGGACGTGTCTGACCCACGACCCACGACCCCCCGACGCGGTGACCGGGCCTGAGGCGGCAGCCGGTCCGCATGAGGTAACGGGTGCGGCCAAGGACGCCGGCACGTTACGAAGCCGTCCCCGGGTGGCGACGGCGAGTAATCCCTACTCGACATTCATTGGGCGGCAACATGTCTCGACGTTGACCGCTGACGGACGTACGGATTGGGGCGCCTTCGTGGGGATCGGTGCTACAACGCGCCGCGACGGTTGGGTACCGTCCCTATGGGTGTAACGCCCCCATAGCCCAATTGGCAGAGGCAGCGGACTTAAAATCCGCACAGTGTCGGTTCGAGTCCGACTGGGGGCACCGGAAAGCGCAGGTAGACGCGTGATCGGGACCGATGGGTCGGCGGCGACCCTTCTCACCCCGGCGCGCGGCGGGATCGCGGCGGCGAGGTCGGCGCGGTAGCTAACTTGGCGCGGCAACCAAGGCCAAGAGCAGCGCTAGCCGGTTACTGTGAGGCGATGACTGCCAACCGCCCGCCGATTTGCAGAAGACTGCATCGGCGGATGTCGTGGAGGCGTTCCTCTACGCCGTCATGCGTGATCGGGACTTCGATGCTGCCAGCGGACTGATGGCCGACGACATTGTCTTCCGCAACGTCGGATACTCCACCATGCGAGGCGCCCAGCAGATTGTGAAGACCTTCCGTTTCATGTCCGAGCGCCTGCCGTTCCTGAACTGGGATGTGGTCACCCATCGAATCGCCAGCGAGGGGACCACGGTGCTCACCGAGCGCACCGACTCACTCATCATCGGCCGGTTCCGGGCGGACTTCTGGGCGTGCGGCACCTTCGAGGTCCGGGACGGGAAAGTGGCGTTGTGGCGGGACCATTTCGACCTGCTGGACATTTTCAAAGGGACGATTCGCGGCCTGCTCGGATTGGTTATTTCGTCGCTGCAGCGGCGGTCGTAAGTCACGCGGCACAAGCCCTGGCCCCCAGGAGAACTCGCTGCCGCCGTTCGGTTGCCCGTACCAATCATGGTTGGGCCAGTCCTTGCGCTCGGTCGTCTCGCTATCGAGTTGAAGCGAAAAATCTTTTGAAAGCTGGGCCATGACACCCCGTCCCTTATGTCTTGATAGTTGGCGACGTGTAGTTGGCGTACGCGGTCACCTACATGACTGCTTCCCCACGATGCCGGACGCCTGTACCGAACGCGCTCGCGGCGCGGCCCTCGGTGTAAGCGGCGTGTACAGGGCCCGTCGCTGACATCGATAGGGCTGGGCTGATGAGGTCGCCATCGTCGGTCATTCGATCGCAGGGATCACGACACCCTCCGTGGCGGCGAAACTCTGCGAACCACGAGTTCGTGAACTGGTCCTAGCCGCGGCGGTTGCGCCGGGTGAAGGGTAAACGTGCAGAGACGTGTATCCCTCGCCGAAGGCAACCAACGCCTGGGGGTCGGCCAGAAACTCAGCGAAGTGTGTCTCCGAGCGAAGGGACTGCCGGTGCTGACATCAGCTCGTGAGCGTGTCGAGGAGCTCCGCGAAATGCAGGTGCGCCACGAAGTGACCGCCCGTACGACGGCAGTGTGTCGCGTTCGGAATCCGCTGCGCCAGTTCGTCTCCCCAGGCAGAGGGAACGAGTGGGTCTTCGGTTCCAGACCAAACGTCGACCGGTACGTCGATGTCTTCGGGTGCGAATCCCCACGGCAGCAACCACGTTCGGTAGTCGTCAACGACACCAGAGGGCCGTCGCAGCCCCTCATACGACATCGCCGAGAACGAGTCGAAGCCCTCCGATCGCAGAACACTCGCGTCTGCCCCACCCAGACCCCACGTAGCGAGTCGGCCGTTGAGTGTGGGCGCCGCACGGGCCATCAACGCCATCGTCCGAAAGCATTGTCGCGCTACCCACGGTGCGCCCTGCGATAGTCGGGTGTACATGCGGTCGAACAGGGGCAACTGGGAGAACACACCCGGTTCGGTCAGGGGTAAGGCTCCGGCGATGATCGCGACGCGCCGTACTCGCGTTGGCATGGCGTACCCGAGTGTCGCGGCGTACTGGCCACCCATCGACCAGCCCATCGTTGAAAAGCGTTCGATACCAAGCTGGTCCAAAAGCTCGGAGATATCGTCGGCCCAGTCGAGCAGGGTGCGTCCAGGTAGGCGATCGGACAGCCCGATCCCTGGCCGATCAGGTGAAATCAGTCGAACCCCTGCCTGCTCGGCGAATGGTCGAGCCGCACTTACGTCGAGTCGGCCGACGAGGCCGCCGTGCGCGTTGACAACCACAACCCCATCGGGGTCCCCATACTGGGCGAAACCCAGCGATCGCCCATCCCGTAGCCGCACGACATGATCGTCAGCGCCGAGGTGAGCCATGGGGCCAGCATCGCAGCTTGCGGGCAACGGGAGCGGCGAACGGGCCGATTGGCCCGGATCGGCCACGACGTGCACTCTCGCCAGTGGACCTGGCGTCGGTCGACAGTGAGGTGGCTCGATGCAGCCGCTTGCGTGCCATGAGTCGTTATCGCTTCTGGCGCAATGCCGCTCAGCTCGCCGCCTCGTGGTGGCTCGCGGACTGACCAACCGGGCGATCGCCGAAGTAATCAGTGGGCGCGGCGCTCGAACCGGCGGGACGCCGCGACCTCGAGTTGGGAGCGTAGCGACCCGAGGACGGAGCTAAGTCGGGGTGAATAGGCCGCTCGATATCGGTGGTGATGAGTTCGGTGCCGTAGTTCTCGTTCCACGACAGCAGAAGTCGCGCCAGCCACTCCCGCAGTTCGCCCTCCGGAACGCTGAAGTTCACGCCAATCAGCGCCAGTCCATTGATAACGCCTGAAACCAGTTGCGGTCTTTGCTGTTCGGGATCAGGGCGAAACGTCTCGTCGTACAGGTCGGCCGCATCTTCGAGCACATTGGTCCGGTCGATCCAAGTTGCCGGATTGGCGGTATTCCCGAGTACGTCGAGCGGCTGGCCGTTGCGATCGGTTTGGGTACGACCCGGTTGCCGATGTTTTGCACCAGCCTCGGGAGCATTAGGGCCTGCGGCCGCGATTGTCCGGAATCCGCGCGATCTGGGTCGGTCGTGGCGGCATCGGCAGCGGACCAACGAGCGGAAGCTTCCGAGGACGACGGCGGAGAGTGCGAAAAACGAGGAATGTCCGACGGAAAACCGAGCAACCGGGGACCGGTTGGTCTGCTCAGGGTGGCGGTCGCAATGGTCGGGGTCATCTTCGTGGTCGGCGTCTACCCACTCACCAGGGTGTGGCCGTCCGGGTCGCAATGGGGGCACGGGGGCTCGCACTATCTGGCGATGATCATCGGTCTCTATGCCACCCGCGGGGTCTTCCTGCTGATGGCCACCCGGGATCCCCTCGCCAGCCGCAGTCCGATCAGGTTCACCGTGGCCTCCAGCATCGTCCACGCCGCGATCATGGCGGTCCGGGCGCTATCCGATTCGAACGAACGCGGCCACCTGCTCGGTGATGTGCCCGCGCCGTTGATCATCGCGGCGGTCCTGGCAGTGCTCCTTCACCGGTCGGAGACACCGCGGACCGTGGGCGCGGGCTCCCCGTGAGCTACCAGTTAACAATCACGGGGCGTCCGGGTGTGAACCCCGCCGGTGATGCGGTCCACGGGCCAGCCGACGCTCTCGCAGGCATGGGTGATGTCATCGGCTGATTCGGCCGCGTACAGACCGTAGAGCACCTGATCGATGGGCACGGTGAACACGGTCAACAATCGAACCGGATGACCCTGGTCGTTGAGATGCGCGGCGGAGTCGCCAAGAGTAGTTGTCACGTAATCGATGTCGGAGTTGACCACTGCGGGTTGGTACCACTCCGCGAGGAAGCATCGCTGCGGGGGTTCCGGACTAGCCATGTCTGAAACGCTACTGAGTTCGGGCCGAGCGCGAATCAGGGTTTTCCCTGAAATCATCGCCATCCAAGCGGGCGTGCAATTGCGCGCGGGACCGGATGCCAAGCTTGCGGTAGACACTGCTGAGGGTCGTTTCGACGGTCTTGATCGCCAGGAATTGTTCGGCGGCGATCTCCTTGTTCGACAAGCCGTCGGCCGCCCGCTGGGCGACACGCTGCTCGGCGGGAGACAAGTTCGATCGTGAGCGCCTCTCCGTCCGGTTTAGTCGGGCAAGGTCGCCACGCGCGCGGTCGGCCCACAGCGGGGCGCCGATGGTCTCGAAGGTCTTCAATGCCGCCGACAGGGTTGCCGTCGCGTCTTGGCGACGCCGACGTCGTCGCTGCAACTGCCCGAGCAGCAATTGGGTGCGGGCCCGCTCGAACGGCATCGGCAACAGCGCGTGATGCTCCATCGCGTCGGCGGCAGCCTGCTCGGCTTCGGCCAGGTCGCCGCGGGCAGCCAGACACAGGGCGCGACCGCGGGCGGACGCCGCGAGCATCCATCGCCGGTTCATCCGAGTCCCATTGTCGTGGAGCACCTTTACCAATGATTCGGCCTCGTCGATGCGCCCGAGGCCGGCAAGTGCCTCGACGGCATCCGGAAGCCAGCCACCGGTGGCGATTTCCATGCCGTGCTGCGGCTCGAAGGACTTCAACAGCGGCTCGAGGACCTCGAGTGCGGCCCCATAATCGCCCAGGGACACCTCCAGGAGGCCCAGGCTGGTCGTGGGGTAGGCGGCCAGGTAGAGGCCGCCGGTGTCGTGTGCCAGCTGAATGGCGATCGTGGCGGCCGACCGCGCCTGAGCAATCTGACCGGTGTAGGCGGCCACTGCGGCGCGACACGTCGTCGCAATCAGGCGAGCATGGTGGCCACCGAGTTGATCGGCACGGCGATCCTGCTCGTCGGCCGTCAGTGCGGCCTGGTCATAGCGGCCCGCCCATAGCTGGATCATCGTCAGGTGGTTGTCCACCCACAAGGCATCGATTTCGCTGCCCCGCTCGGCGACTTGCTGTTTGACCCTTCGCATCCCCGGTTCGGCGCGGTCCAACTCTCCGACCCAGGCGTCGATCAGGGCAGCGATGGCATCGGCGCGCATGTTGGAGCTGATCGGATCGGCGTCCCCCTGCCAACTCAACGCTTCTTGAAGCACGGCGCGATCCACGTCCATGCCGAACAGCACACTGATGTTGAGATAGACGGCTCGCGCCTGGCTGCGTAGTCCTGGGTCACCGATGTCGTCGGCGGAGCGCATCGCTTGGCGCGCGAGTTCGACCGACTCGCTCATGCGTCCGGTGATTCCGACGGCGGGGGCAAGCAACATCAATCCTTGAAGCCGCAGCTTGGGATGGTCACTGACTTGGCCGACACCCTCGGTCAAGGCCTCTACGGCGGCGGTGAAACTGCCGTCATATCCGTCGACGGCGCCCTGAAGCATGACCGCGACGCCACGCAACACTCCCGGGGGCAGCAGATCGGCCGTACCCTCCAGATGCCGACGGGCCGTCGTGATGGAGCCCGCTTCGAAGTGATGCTTGGCTGCCAGGATTCGTCGTACGGGTGTATCTCCACCCAGGCCGATGGCCAACTCGAGCAGCTCGGCCGCCGCGGCGGGCGCGCCCTTGTCGCGGGTGACCGCCGCAGCTGCATCCAGGGCGTTCAGTGTGGCGTCGTCACCACTGACCGCGGCCGAGGCCAGATGGCGTGCTCTCAGTTCCGGGACGTCGACGTACTCGGCCAGTCGGCGATGCATATCCCGCCGTCGCGCAGGGCCGGCGCCGGTATACACACCGGAGGCCAGCAACGGGTGGGAGAACCGGATCCGGTCGCCGGTGATCGACACGATGCGTGCAGCGTCACCGCTTTCCAGCAGCTCGACAACCCGGGGTATGGAGGTATGGGTAACTGCGGCAACTGATTCCACTGTCGCCTCGGGTGTACACGCCGCGGCCAGCAAGAGCCCGGCAGTCTCGGCGTCGACGCCCTGCACGCGTGCACGCACCAACGCGGCCAACGTATCCGGCAACTGCCGGTCGATGCCGCGGCCGTCGGCTACCGCGCGCGCCAGCTCCAACGCGTACATCGGGTTTCCGCCGGAGAGTTCGAAGATCCGCATCATCTTGGGCCGAGGCAACACTCGTCCCAATCGATTCGAGACGAGTTGATGCAGACCGCCCACGGACAGCGGAGCCATCCGAACCCTTGTCACCGCGTCGGGGTGATGCAGTTGCAACCACGACCCCGAGTCCGTGACGTCCGAATCGCTCGTTCGGACGGTGATGAAGACGCCGACCGGGCCCGATAGCCGACGGGTGGCGAAGCGCACGACAGCTTTGCTGGCGGTGTCCAGCCATTGCAGGTCGTCGATGGCGATCAGCACGGGTGATTCTGACGAAAGGTGTTCCGCCACAGACCGAAACGCTACGGCTGCAGCCTGCTCGTCCATTGCAGGTCCGTCGTTGCCGCGCAGCAGCACTCGATTCAGCGCGCCTCTCTGAACTGGCGGAAGTTGCTCGATGACGCCCGGCTCGACGTCGTCGAGCAGATCGGCCAAGGCCGCGAACGACAGCCGCACCTCGCTCGGGTCGCCACGTGCGGACAGCACCCGAAACCCCAGTGCGCGGGCCTCCTGGTGACCTGAAAGCCACTGCGTCGTCTTCCCGATGCCCGCTTCGCCCGTGATGACCAGCCCGGCGGGCTCGCTTGCCGCCGCTTTCAGCAACGCCGCCACTGCAGCTGCCTCCGGCTCCCGCGAAACGGGCTCCGCCCTCTGCTCAGTCACGCGGCGCTCCGCGCGACACCAGCGGACCGAGTGGGGGCACCGCGTCTACAGCGAGCCGGGAGGGCGTGGCAACGCCTTGAACGAGAAGGCTATGCGTACTCAATTGGATTAGCGCGCACCACTTCTCGGGGCGAACAGGCATGAGGATTGGTGGACTCGTAATATCTCCAAGCCTCCCTCGGCCAAGAGCGGACCCCCTGAACCGCCAATCAGAGATCTCCAGCGGATTGCGGTCGAGAGCGTAACACCTGGCCAACGCTCAGTCAGCGCATTCAAAACTGTCGCCGTGCGACGTTTGCAGCTAAATCGCCGGTCATCCTCCGCAAACTTTGCCGGCGGCTGGCAGCTGCTGTGCGAAGAAGGCCAATGGAATGGCTTGGCCGGTAATCGGCCGACGCTCGGGGGCCATACCCAAGGGTCAAGGGTCTCTGCTGCCCGCATTTCACCTCCGGAACACCACGAAGACCATCGGAATTGGAAAGGACAGGAGCAAGAAGGTGGCCAGCAAAGATGTGTATGCAACGGATTGGTGGGACGGGCACGATAACGAAAATCGTCGCGTCGCAGATAGAAAGAGTGGCAGACGCTGCTTGAAGATCGCGATTCGTGGCGCGCGTGTCTCCGGCAACCGGAACCCAATCAGAACAATTACCAGCAGCCACCGCTCGCAGAGACTGAAGGAACGGATCCAACAATTGGTCGTGAGCCCGTCGCGGGCAGAACACTCACCCGACTAGTGTGCAATCCGTCCTGCTGCGACGTTCACTGGAATCCGCCCTGAGTAACTTGGCTCCGCTGAGAACCTGATTTTGTGAAGTGGTGTGGCTGAACCTCCCCTGCGTAACGGATGTCAGGTGTTTCCACACATACGATGCGAAAGATTGACGAACATCGATCGGGAGTTGCTGCGTGATCCGTCTGATTTCCCCCATGGACGTGCCGGATGTGGTTCGTCTGGCGGTCGACTCCGAACTGTTCTCCGCTGACGATGCGCCGGTCGTGGAGACAATGCTCGCTGAATACTTCGGCGGCAAGAACGCGACCGGTCACGTCTGCGTTATCGCAACCGAGGAACACCATGGCCCCGTCGCCGTCGCCTACTACGAGCCGGCAACAGCGACTGACGGAACGTGGTATCTGACCATGATCGCCGTCCGACTTGACCGTCAGCGCCACGGTTGTGGGGGAAAAGTGCTGCAGCATGTCGAGGATGACCTCCGCTCGAACCAGCAGCGGATCCTATTGGTGGAAACATCAGGACTCCCCGAATTCGCGCGCGCCCGAGGGTTCTACCGCAAGAGCGGCTACGACGAAACCGCCCGTGTCCGTGACTATTACGCCGCAGGCGATGACATGGTGCTGTTCTACAAGGCGCTTGCTGCTTCCGCCCCTGCCCAGTAGAGTTTGGCGCTTCTCATGGTGCAGTATCGGCACGAAGGGGCCGAGTCGGCAGGCCGTTCGTGTACGCGCCCAGACGACGGCGGGCGATCGCTCGCTCACTGCGGAGGCCGCCGTGGCGCCGACCGGGGCTGGTTGTGCTCCGTTCAGGCCGGGTGGAGGCGATCCGCGAGCTATGGTCCGCCCTTCCAATGTTCGATGCGGTGGTGGTCCGGGGTGAAGCCGTGCGCCACTCCCCATAGGACGGCCTGGGTCCGGCTCCCGACGTCGATCTTGCGGTAGATGGTCCGAATGTAGGACTTCACCGTGTTGGGGCTGAGGTAGGTCAGCTTCGCAACGTCGGCGTTGCTCTTGCCCTGGGTGATGAGCGCCAAGATCTCCGACTCCCGATCGCTGAGTCCCTCGCCGCGGCCGGGCCAGTCGAGCCCGACCGCGCTGCGCGCTCGCGCCGGGGCATCGCTGATCACCGTCTCGCCGGCGTGCACGGCCTCAAGCGCTGCGACCAATTCTCGGGCCGGCAACGTCTTGGAGAGATAGCCGCGCGCGCCGTGCTGCTTGGCGCTGGCGATGAGGTCGGGATGAAAGTTCCACGTGTACACCACCACTCGGCGCGCCCGCGGATTGGCCACTAGCACGCCGATCTCATGGTGATCGGACTCCGGCTGGGCGAACGAATCGTACATCGCGATGTCGACCACGTCCTCGACGGGCATCGTCGCGTCCAGCTCGGCGACGACGACGCGGTCGCGATAGCGGTCGAACATGTTGGCAACGCCGGCGACCACCACGTCGTAGTCGTCGACCAACGCCACCGTGATCGGACCGTCTGCGGGGTCGGGCATGAAGCGAAGATTACCGCCCTTGGGGTGTATTGGAACCCTCCCTAGGGGTGTCGACTGGTGAATGCGCCGGGCAACCGCTCGACCGACCGAACGCATCGCGCCACCGGCGCGACATCACGAAAGGCGTTGCCATGATCGTTCTTGGAGTCATCCTCATCATCCTCGGGTTTTTGCTCCCCACGTTGGTCCCCACCTTTGCCTTCGCCCACCTCATCCTGGTCGTCGGCGTCATCCTGCTCGTCGTCGGTGTGATCTTGGCGATCCTCGGATCCGCCGGACGGGCCGTTGGCGGCCGCAGGCACTACTACTGACCGCCCGGACACGACCAGTAGAGAGGAGCGATAAAATGCCTGTTTGGCAATGGATTTCGATCGCGGTGATCATCGCGATCGTCGCAGCCGTGGTGGTCCTCGCAGTGTCGAGGAGCGGCCGCAAGAAGAGCGAGGTCTCAAGCACCGGTTCGGTCCGGAGTACCAGCGGACGGTGTCGCAGACCGGTGACACGCGGGTAGCCGAGAAGCAGCTCGCCGAGCGCGAGCACCATCGCGCCAAACTCGACGTCGTGGCGATCTCCGCAGAGGCGGCCCAGGTCTACGCCGACCGGTGGCGCCGCGTGCAAACCGCGTTCGTCGACACCCCGTCGGAGGCGGTCGGTGACGCGGACCGTCTGGTCACCGAAGTAATGAACGAACGGGGCTACCCCGTCGACGACTTCGAGGAGCGTGCCGCCGACATCTCGGTCGACCATCCGACCGTGGTCGAGGAATACCGGGCCGGGCATGCCATCCACCTGGCGCAGCAGTACGGCGACGTCGGCACCGAGGCGCAGCGGCAGGCCTTCGTGCACTACCGCGCCCTGTTCGACAAGCTGCTCGACGAGGGTTCGGGCCAGCACACCCCACGACGACACACGGACACCAACGGAGAAGCACAATCATGACCACCAACGACCACTACACCGAGCCCACTCCGACCGTCGGGGAAGCCGAGCAGGCAGCCCCGCCGGCCGATCATCAAGTCAGGCATACGGATTCGCCTAGAGAAGACCTCGGCGCGGGGACGGTGAACGCGCAGCCCGACCAGGCGAACTCATCGGCCGCTCACCCACAGCCGCCGAGCACCGACACCGAATCCTCGCCCGAGTCGGCCGGCCCGGGTCGGTCACACGTCGAACCCTCCTCGGAGCAGCCCTTGTTCGCCGCGGAGCTACTGACCTCGCTGCGGGCCCAATGGGGCGAGGTGCAGGCCGCCTTCGTCGACGACCCCAGGGCGTGTGTCGAGAAAGCCGACGGGCTCGTCTCCGACGTCCTCGGGCAACTCGTGAGCGGCTTCACCGACGTCCGCGCTCGTCTGGAAGGCAATTGGGGTCGCGGCGAAGAAGCGTCCACTGAGGATCTCCGCGTCGCCCTCAAGCGCTACCGGGAGTTCTTCGACCGACTCCTGCAGGTATGAGACCGAGACACCAACGACACCAGGAACCGCAACGGACCACGGCCCCGATCATCGCCCGCCCCAAGGAAGTGGCGGCGACGGTCGGGGCCGTCTCTGGTTGCCGGACTCCTCGCTGACGATTGCTCCTCGGCGATCCTCGTCGAACTCGTCCACCGCGGTCTCCCGGTCGGGGAGGTCGTAGCCCCATTCATGACTGGACGAGGTTCCCGATCAGTTGGCGCCGCCGTCGACCCAGCCGCCGTTCGGATCGGTCCGGGGCCGCGCGTCACGGCGACCTCGCCGGCGGCTTGCCATCCGTCATGGCGGATGCTCGAGACGCAGGCCGTCCCAGTACCCACGATCGAAGGGGCCGACCGTCGATTTCCTTGCTGCGGAGCGCCACCGGGCAGCCGCAGGGGCGTCCGCTACGCTCAGCCATACGGTCCTCGAGTTGGCGGGTTCGATAGAGCGCCACGAATGAAGGTGTAGCGATGAATACCTCGTCTGCGAACAGCGCCCTGGAAGAGGGACATTGGACGTTGGATCCCGCGGCGACGTCGATCGGCTTCCAAGCGAAATTGCTTCTCGGACTTAAGGTCAACGGCCACTTCAGCCGATACGAGGCGAGGATCACCGTCGGCGCATCGGCGGCTGAGTCCTCGGTCGCGGTCACCGTCTACACCGACAGCATTGCCACCGGCATCAAGATGCGCGACGGGCATCTGCGCGCGGACAACGTGTTCGACAGCGCGCGCTTTCCGACGTTGCAATTCGAAAGCACCGCGGTCGCCGAGACCGCCACCGGGCTCGACGTCGTCGGCGACTTGCGGGTCCGCGACGTGACCCGCCCCATCAGCTTCCACGCCGTCCGGGTGATCGGATCGCCGGTACCGCGCTACACCGTCGAAGTGTCCATCACACCCAAGGAGTTCGGGATCACCCGGCCTGGCACGACCAAGACCCTGGACGTCCTCATCGACGCAACGCTGCGACGGAGCTGAGGCTCGACCGATACGGCAGGTACGCGCTGCCCGTTCCGCTGTTCTCTGCGACTACCGATCAGCGCCCCGGACACACCTGCCGTCGTGTGGGCGTGGGAGTAGCTGGAGGTCTACGTGGAGGACTTGATCGCCGCGCCGTGGTCACCGCTCACGCGGCGCAGTCCTAGAACTTCGAGAAACGCGACCGGCGGTAGTGTCGGTTCGGGTCTCACTGGGGGCGATGAAAAATTACTGATAGCGGCAACTACGACCTACCGCCTCAGCCATTAGCGAAGTGGCAGTAGACGCCACATCTCTTGATCGCTAGTCTGCTAGCTGGTTGGCCGAGAACCCCGCTCCCCGCAAATTCTTCCTTGCAAACGTGGTGGATCTGAGGTGCTTGGTGCGAATTCTTACCGCCGATGAGCAGCAACTGGCGTACCGATTCGCGCACTTGCCGCTACCGAACGATGCCGTTTCATGCGATCCCTGGTCTTCACACGGTGAGGGCGACTGGCGGCGCTACTTTCTGACCCGAGTGTGGGACATAGCTGGCATCTGGGTGGAGGTGGCAGGTGAGCAAAACCACCACGGCGAGATCACGCGTTGGCTACACATCGGCGGGGAAGGCCAGTGCGACACCTCGGACCGGGAGCGGTTGATCGCTGCCATCACCGAGGCGGGCGAGCTCTATGACCAGCTACACAGGACGATCCGCGTTAGTGAGTAGCCCACCCGTGCAATCCGCCGTTTGACTCCCGGTGTGCGGAATTGGGGCATGTCGGCGCTCCCAGCTTGACAGCCACTCCCGCAGCACGGACTTCGACCATCGCGCGGCCGATCCGTACGGTAGGACCTCGGGGTTCGCCCAATCGGAGGGAGCAGGATCGCTTGAGTATCAATGGCATTGATCGCGTCGCGTAGACCGTTCGTCTTATGGACAGTGGTTCGAGCCTGCGATTACGTTCGCCTGGTGTGTTCTTCTGCTTCCGTACATTGAGAAGACACTCGTCGTTAACGCACGGCTGGTAGCCCGCGCCGTGGGCGGTCTAGCCGACTGCGTCAGTGGTGAATGTCGGACGCGCACAGGGTGATACTCGTTTCCGCGCTCCGCGACGCCGTGACGTCCGGTGACCCTTTCGAGCTCGTGGTCGCGCGTAACGCTGAGCCGTCGAGCGGACACCCAATTCGGAACGGGTGTGACTCGCTATGAACAACGGGAAGTGGAGCAGGAACATGAGCGTTGAGACCAAGGCAATCCGAGCTGGACGTTGGATGGTGTGGGCGATTGGTGCCAGCGCCTTCGTTCTGGCGGCCGCGCCGACAGCCAGTGCGGACCCGGTACTTCCGGTGGCCGGCGGGGGCTCGGCGAGCGATGCCGTCTCCCAATTGCAGTCCGCGGGCTACACCGTATCGGTCAACTATCTCGAAGGGCGGCCCAACGTCCCCCTTTCTGAGTGCAAGGTCACGGGTATCACCACATTCGGCGCCGCAATGACGTCGGCGACCGTCATGATGATGCTGATGGAGCCGGACGAGTTCGACACGGCCTACGTCGACGTGGCTTGCCCGAACGCGAAATAGTTCGCGGTGTCCGGAGTCTCAAGAGGGCACTTCTGTGCCATCGGCTCGCACCGAGATCCCGTGCATCACGCGTCGAACATCGCCCAACGAATCTGAAATTACCGCTGCCGCACATCAATTGACGCGTAACGATGTGCAAGTATCCGCGCACTACAGAGTGTACCGATCTCCATTGAGCACATACCGAGGGATGAGACCATGAAGAAGTTCACCATCACCGCTGCCGGCGCCAGTATCCTGGCGGCTGCCGCCATAGGGCTGGCCGGCGGTGCCGCCGCCGCTGGCGGCGCAGACGCGACTGTCAACGGCCTGCAAAGCGAAGGTTACAGTGTGTCATTCAACAAGACGCCGAGTGCCAATCTTACCCAATGCGCTATCACCAACGTGACGAAGGATTCGGCAAGTGTTGCGAATCCGACAGCCTACGTCGACATCGCCTGCCCAGACGGCTGCTAGGGCTGGGTCATTCGCGGTGTTCTCGCCGGAGTCAGACTTCTGCGGATCCGTGCGTCGCGTCCACCGTCGTTCTTCAGGTCGGCGGCAACCGCGCTACTACGCGTGTGAGGCATCAGCGGAGTGGGGGAGAGCCGCCGCTGGCTCTGCGCCGCACCGCCCGGCGGTGATCGGCCTGTTCACTGGAAGTCCCCCAAGGCATTGAGGAGCCGAGCACGAAATTCGGGGTCGATGTCATCGGGGTGGGGTCGACCGACGATGGAAATGGTCGCTCGGAACTGTTGCAGGTAGTTCTCGCAGCCGTCGCATTCGAGGAGGTGAAGGTCGAATCGGGCCCGGGTGTCGACGTCGAGGGCATCGTCGAGATAGTCGGTGACGAGTTCGACGAGCTTGTCGCAGTCCATCAGGCCGGTGCTCATGATCTACCTCCAAGGTAGTCCTCGAGCACCTGACGGATGGCGGCTCGACCACGATGCAACTGAACCCGCTGGTTGCCGGCGCTGATGTCGAGC
This sequence comes from Mycolicibacterium hodleri, assembly GCF_006439015.1. Lineage (GTDB taxonomy): Bacteria > Actinomycetota > Actinomycetes > Mycobacteriales > Mycobacteriaceae > Mycobacterium > Mycobacterium hodleri_A. The sequence goes on from NZ_RCZG01000002.1 coordinate 322,982, forward strand.
AGTGCGCATACCTCCCGTGACTCGAAGCCGAGGACGTCACGGAGGGTGACGATGGTTCGCTGGCGTTGCGGCAGCTTGTCGATCTCGCGACGAGCCACCTCGACGAGTTCCTTGTCCAAGGCCGACCCCTCCGGTGTGTCGGGGAACGGCGACGGTGCCTCGTCGTCTCGCCAATGGCCGGGCAACGGATCCCCCGCGGTGCGGAACCGCGCCAGGTCGACCGTGCCACCGGTGAACGCCGCGATTGCGACGTCGGCGTCGCGGCGCTCGCGGACCCCGCGGGTCTTGGCGATGTTGATCAGCACGGTGAAGAGCCAACCGCGAAGGGACGAGCGGCCTTCGAACCCGTTGATTCCCTTGAGCAGCGCGATCCAGGTGTCCTGCACGACCTCTTCGGCAATCGCTCGGTTGGGAACGTAACCGCATGCCACGCGCAACATCGATGCGCTGTGTTGGTCGACGAACTGGGCGAACACCGCCTCGTCGCCATTGCGTAGCGCCAGAATGAGCGACGTTTCGTCCGTGGTCCCCGTCATCGGGAACCGATGCTAGCCGTTCAGGGTCACCGCGAGTCGTCGAAGCCGTGACACCAGCCCTTCCCATTCCGATGCGACTCGCCATCGGCGGGCAACCCACCGTCAGCACGGTCCGGCTCCATACCGGAACTGCGGGTGGGGCCGCCCGACATTCCGATGTGGCGCAGAGGAATTCATCAATTCGGTGTAACGCGCCGCACGGCACGACATACCAACAGTTGACCGAGCCAAGACGCCCGCAGATGGAGCAGCACATGACACTGAAGTCGATCGTTACGTACACGCGCTCATTGGTACTGGGTACCGGCGCGATCATCATGGTGAGCACGCTGGCAGCATGTTCCAACGGTACGAATGGGACTCCGGCCGCGGAAACACCAGCCAGTATTGGCAGCGCCATGCCGGCGATGGCCAACTTCATCTCCGACATGGCTGCCGACCACCCGTCGGCGATGACGACCATGGCAATCGCCGTCGAAGGGGACAGGGTCGTTGCATACGCCACCAATGGAATCAACGACGAGGCGTACTTCTTCGGCACGCAGACCGACGGCCGAATGGACTTGACCTCGACCTTCGCCGATCACCTGACGGCGTCCTACGACGGATCCAAGGTCGATGGTGAACTCGTCATGAACGAGGAGGGCGCCGCCCCCCAACGGTTCGCCGCATCTCGTGTCGAGGCGCCTGCCGGCATCTACACCGCCGCCCACGGCACCAGCCGCGCCACGTGGGTGGCGCGACCCGACCGCAGTCTGGTGGGGGTCATGAACAACAGCGCACCCGGTGACCACAAGGTGACGGACGCAATCGCAACCCAGGATCAGCAGTTCAAGGACGAGGTTCGTCAGAAGCGGCTGGAGCAGCGGATGCAACAGGCACCGACCATGACCTTTGGCACATGGACCATGGAGATGGACGGCAAGAAGGTGACCGCGGTACCCGTCACCGGTGGCATGACCTTCTGAGGGTCTGACACGTAATCGTTTGTCGGACAACGGGCCCCGATGAGGGACACGGTCCGAGCCGTCGCGGTGCAGCGTTTCAGGTCAGGATTGCGCGATCTCGCGGGTGGCCCTGCTCAGTGCGCGTGCGGCCACGGCCAGTGACGTCTTGTGCAAGAGTTCGATGGAGACGTCACGTGGCGGCCAATTCCACGGGGCGTCCGCCAGCCCGAGTATCCGGCCGAGAACGGCGTCGGCGACGACGAGGGACGTGGAGATCAGGACGACGGCCGGCGCTGCGCTCGTGTGACGGGTCTGGTCTGCGAGCATGACGGCCATTGCGGCGAGGCTCGCCTGAGAGAGGTGGCCGATCGTGGTGCGGGCCACACCAGCCGGAACCCTGCGCCCCACGAGTTGCTCGACCACCCGTACTGGAAAGTCGCTTGGCGCACGCCTTGTCACGGCCATTTCTAGATGTTGGGACACGGTCATTGCGGTGCTGGCGGCGGCGGATCGCACGATGAAGCTGCGCCGATGGATGTTCACCGCAATGTCGCCGTTCGTCCGCTGCATGGCGAATTGGTGAGGACTCGACGCAACGCGGCGGGCGTCTGAAAGATCTCGGGGCTGCTCACGCGGTAGCTCCACTCGGCATTGGAATGACAGATCACATGCAGGTAGTGCGTGCCGACAGTTGTCGCGTTACGGAACAGGTGCCGGGTGTTCCACCAGTGCATTGGCCACCACTGCATTGGCCACCAGTGCGGCGTAACGGTGGGGCGACTTCTCAACACACATAGGCGGGGAGCGTGCACCCCGTGGGCACGGTAGCCGCCGTACTTCGGCCCGACGTTCGCCGGGTGTGCTGACCCCGCCGTGCGGATCGTGATGACGGAGGCTCGATGGACGAGATTGATTCGGGCGGCGCTTGGCGCGTCACTGCCGTGGCGGCGCGGCGCGTGATCGCCCGCCTACGGCCTAGTTCCATGCGACGACGGTTGCAATGCCAGGAAATGGTCGAACTCGTCACCGCCTACCTCGAGGACGCCCTGGACTTCGACACCCGGACCCGTTTCGAGAAGCATCTGCGGCGCTGCGACGGGTGCTCCGACTATCTCGAACAGCTGCGCATCACCGTGCAGACGGTGGGCACGCTGGACGACGACGAGCTTGACCCGGTGTTCCGGGCCCGCCTCCTGAAGGCGTTCGCGGAGACGGCCGGATCGTGGTGACCGAAGTGGCCGACGAGTCGCGACTCATCGCGGCGTTACGCGCCGGAGACCGCGCGGCTTTCGCCAAACTCGTTGAGCTACATACCCCGGCGCTGTTGAGGGTGGCCCGCGGGTACGTGCCGAATCACTCGATTGCCGAGGAGGTGGTGCAAGAGACGTGGATTGCCCTCATCAAGGGAGTATCTGGGTTCGAAGGAAGATCCTCGTTGAGGACGTGGCTCTTTGCGGTGACGATCAACATCGCGAAGACTCGCGGCATCCGGGAACGCCGCGACACCGATGCCATGGCCGCCTTCGTCGGCGCCACCGTCGCGCCCGAACGCTTCCACGGCGCGGGAGAACCCAACGCCGGGTCCTGGAAGGAGCCGCCGACACCGTTCCCGGACGGTCCCGAAGGATCGGTGCTCGCGACCGAATTGCGTGACGTCGCCCAGCGCGAGCTGGACAAGCTACCCGACCGACAACGCACCGTAGTCACACTGCGAGACATTCTCGGATTCGACTCCGCGGATGTGTGCGAGCTACTCGATGTCAGCGTTGCAAATCAGCGGGTACTTCTCCACCGGGGTCGTGCGGCGATCCGCCAAGTTCTCGAAGACTACGTCCGGGAGCACGTTTCGGAACGGGGTCGGTGAGCTCAGCCCGACTATCGAATGTCGTTACGGCGCAGCCTTGGTGAAGGCTCCTCGCATCACCGTGAGGGTGCCGTCTCGCAGGGCGTCGGCGAAGTTCACCACCCGGGTCAACCCGTCGTCGAGGAGCATCGGGAGGATCAATCCGGGCCGTGGAGCGTCGTCGTCGAGGGTAGCAGCGGACCACGCGTTGACCCAAGCGGTTTCGTCCTCCCACTCGACGACGTCGAAACCGCCAGACGTGATGGCTTGCTTCAGATCGGCTGGGGTGCAGAGGAAGCTATCGGAGCCATCGAGGGACCAGGGCATCGGCCACGGTGGTTGTCGGCCATCGGTGGTGCAGACTTCCCAGACGGCGAGTCGACCCGTGGGGGCAAGGACGGCGGCGATCGCAGCGAACCACGCGGGTTTGTCCTCGACATTCATCTGCACGTGCATGGTGACGGCGGCGTCGTACGGTTGGTCGACGGGCATGTCCATGATGTCAGCGTGTCGGAACTCGACGCGGTCCGCGAAACCCATTCGGGTGGTGAGGGTTTTGGCCGCATCGACGTAGGCGGGGGTGATGTCGATTCCTACCACCGTAGCGGGAGTCTGTTCGGCGATCCGGCGGGCCGGCCCACCGAATCCCGACCCGACATCGATGACCGTGTCGCCGGGTGACAGCGCCAGCCAGGTAATGAGCTTGTCGACCGCGCCCACGCCGCCGGCGTGGTACTGGTCTAGGAGTCCGGTGTGCTCCGTGGTGACGGGAGTGCCGGCGTCGATGGCATCGAGGGTTGTTGCGACTTGCCCTGCGACATTGCGTTCGGTGTAGGTCATGATTCGTCTCCTTGGTTGCTGCCCGTCCGCCGCGGTGGCGTCGGATCGTCGAGCCCCAGCCGTTCTCGGACTGAGCCGAGCACGAACTGGGCCGTCACCGGGTCGCTGGCCCGCGCGATCGCCACGGCGCCTGCCATCATCGCGAGTCGGGCCGCGGCCTCGGCGCGATCGTCGCGCGGCGACCCGCTGCGACCAGCGGTGAGCCGCGCGATCGTTGCTTCGACGCCGGCGGTCATCGGGGTCTCCAGCGCCGGGCTGCGACTCAGCTCCCCGGCGAGCGCCGCGATGGGACAGCCGTAACCGGGGTTGTCGACATGACTCTCCGACAGATAGAAGCGTTCGAACTCGGCGACGGTATCGACGGTCTGTGCGTGTTCGTCGTGCGCATCGAACCTTGCCAGCGTCTGCTCGAACGCCGCGCCGACCGCTGCGGCGGCGAGGTCATCCTTGCTTGCGAAGTGACGGTAGAAACCGCCGGCCGTCATTCCGGCGTCCTTCATCACTTCGGCGACGCCGGCCCCGTCGAGGCCGCGCTCGCGCATCAATCGTGCTGCGCTGGCGACGATTCGCTGATGGCTGCGGTCCTTCTCTTGCTGCGACACCCGCACTGAGAACTCCCTTCGATGCTGCTTGACATTTTAGAGTATATACATACGCTACTAGGAGTACGGACAAACTCTAAAATTCGCGTGTGGCTTCCAGTTCGTGGACTGCCGCCTGATCCAAAGGACTGGACCCGATGAACAACCCGACAATTCTCGTAGCCGGCGCCACCGGGAAAACCGGCGGCGCAGTCGTAGATCTCCTGCTGGCTCGGGGCTATCCCGTGCGGGCCGCAGTCCGTGGCGAGGACGCCCGCAGTGCGGCATTGCGTGCCCGCGGTGCAGAAACATCGATCGTGGACGTTTTTGATGCGGATCAGTGGTTCGATGCGATGAAAGGTGCACAGCGCGTTTACCACGTGGGGTTCTTCGACCCGTTCATGGTGCAGAGTGCTGCCGCCTTCGCCGTCGCCGCGCGACAGGCGCGACTGGAATCCGTGGTGCAACTCAGTCAATGGCTCGCCGGCCCCCACCACCCCGCGTTGGCGACGCGGCAGAGCTGGCTGATCGATCAGATGTTCGCCGCAATCCCCGGGATAGCTCACACCATCGTGAACCCCGGCTACTTCGCCGATAACTATCTGCGTCTGATGGACTTCGCGGCGGTGCTCGGCGTGCTGCCCGTGCTCACCGGCGACAGCAAGAACGCGCCGCCGGCCAACGAGGACATCGCCCGAGTGGCGGTGGCGGCGCTGGCCGATCCCGATCGGCACGGCGGAAAGCGTTATCGGCCGACCGGTCTGACATTGATGTCTGCCTACGACATGGTCCCCGTCATCGGCAGCGTGCTGGGACGTCGGGTCAGGGCGTTCGACATGCCGTGGTGGATGTTCAATCGCGCCGCGCGCCTGCAGGGCGTCGCTCCAGCGGACCTGGTGGCTCTTCGCCACTACATCGTCGACCACGAGCAAGGCGCATTCGCCTACGGCGCCCCCAATGACGTGGTCGCCGAGGTGACCGGCACGCCTGCCGAACCCTTCGAGGTCACAGTGACTCGATATGCCGGTATGCCGTTCGCCCGGCGCACCGGTGTCAACCGCCGCCGGGTGATTCGCGATTTCCTGCGTACGCCGTTACGGCGAGGCTTCGACCTCGAGCGTTACGAGATGGGGGAGCCGCCCGCGCCAAACCCGCGTTACGCGATGCAGGACGAGCAGTGGAAGGCCCGCGTGGGGGGGCAGTGATGTCGGAATGGGTCCGGTCGCCCCATCGGCGCTACCGGGCTGATCGTCGGCCGTGCCGATGCTCATTGCCGTCGACTCCCACTACCTACAACAACTCGGGTCTAGGACGGAACAGAGCGCCCCGAACGCGTCGAGGGCCGGCCGGTGGAAGACGCGCATTCCCTTCCGGTCCGACACGACGAACCCGGCGCGACGAAGCTGGGCGATGTGGTGGCTGACGGTGGACTCGGTCAGTCCGAGCGCCGCGGCCAGGTCACCGCTGTTCTCCTCTCCCACAACGGAACTGAAGAGCAGCGACATGATCTTCACCCTCGCCGGGTCTGCGAGCGCCTTGAGGCGCAACGCCACTTCCAGCGCGTCGTCGTCGCTCATGGGTCCGGCGGCCACGGGCGCACAGCACACCGGCGCGGACATGTCGATCGTCGGTAGCGTCTTGGGCACGATCTGATACTGCCATAGATTGACATATATCGAAAAGGTGGCATCGTGACTGCTACATATAGTTCGATATAAGTCTCACAGGTAGGGGAGAACGCATCATGTCCCGAGTCCAACTCGCCCTCAACGTCGACGATCTCGATGAGGCAATTACGTTCTACTCCAAGCTGTTCAACACTGGGCCCGCCAAGGTCAAGGATGGCTACGCGAACTTCGCCGTCGTCGAGCCGCCGCTGAAGCTGGTCCTGCTCGAGAACCCAGGAAAAGGCGGAAGCATCAATCATCTCGGCGTCGAGGTCGAGTCCAGTGCAACGGTGCACGCCGAGATTGGCCGGCTCACCGGTGAGGGTTTGTTCACCGACGAGGAGATCGGCACGACCTGTTGCTTCGCCACGCAGGACAAGGTTTGGGTCACCGGACCCGCCGGGGAGAAGTGGGAGGTCTACACCGTTCTCGCCGACTCGGACACCTTCGGCACCAGTCCGGAACACGCGGAGGGTGCTACCGCCGAGGGCAGTGTCTGCTGTGGCGGCACCGCCGCCGATCAGGCGGCCTCGACCAACGCGTGCTGCTGAGCCTCGGATGAACGCTCGCGTCGACGCCGATTCTCACCCCGCCGTCATCGACAAGCTCTCCCGACTCGACCGCTTCCTGCCGGTGTGGATCGGGATCGCGATGGTGATCGGCCTGCTGCTGGGCCGGCTGGTTCCGGGCCTGGGCTCGGCGTTGAATCACGTTCAGGTCGACGGCATCTCGCTGCCCATCGCGGTGGGGCTGCTGATCATGATGTACCCGGTGTTGGCCAAGGTGCGCTACGACCGGTTCGGCACGGTGACCGGTGACCGCAATCTCCTCGTCAGTTCCCTCATCCTCAACTGGGTACTCGGCCCTGCTCTCATGTTCGCGCTGGCCTGGCTGCTGCTTCCGGACCTGCCCGAGTACCGCACCGGCCTGATCATCGTCGGTCTCGCCAGATGCATTGCCATGGTTATCATCTGGAACGATCTCGCCTGCGGAGACCGCGAAGCCGCTGCCGTCCTCGTCGCGCTCAACTCGATGTTCCAGGTCGTCATGTTCGCCGTCCTCGGCTGGTTCTACCTGTCCGTGCTCCCCGGCTGGCTCGGGCTGGAACAGACCACCATCAGCACCTCCCCGTGGCAGATCGCCAAGTCCGTGCTGATCTTCCTGGGCATCCCCCTGCTGGCGGGGTACCTGTCGCGACGTCTGGGCGAGAGGGCCAAGGGCCGCACCTGGTACGAGTCGACGTTTCTGCCAAGGATCGGACCCTGGGCACTGTACGGCCTGCTCTTCACCATCGTGATTCTGTTTGCGCTGCAAGGCGATCAGATCATCAACCGGCCACTCGACGTCGTGCGCATAGCCCTTCCGCTTTTGGCGTACTTCGCCGTCATGTGGGGTGGTGGCTATCTGCTGGGAGCCCTACTGGGGCTCGGTTATGAGCGGACCACCACTCTGGCATTCACCGCGGCGGGCAACAACTTCGAACTCGCGATCGCGGTGGCCATCGCCACCTATGGCGCGAGCTCCGGGCAGGCGCTCGCCGGCGTCGTCGGCCCACTCATCGAGGTCCCCGTGCTCGTCGCTCTCGTCTACGTCTCTCTGGCGTTGCGATCGCGCTTCGCGCCGCAGGCCCGATCGTCCAGTCCCGTGCCGGATCGGCGCACACCGTGAGCGACGGCAAGCCCGCCGTGTTGTTTCTCTGTACCCACAACGCGGGCCGGTCTCAGATGGCGTTGGGCTTCTTCAATCACCTCGCAGGCGGTCAGGGAATGGCCTGGTCGGGCGGTTCAGAACCGGGCGACCAGGTGAATCCCGCGGCGGTCCAGGCGATGGCCGAGGTCGGCATCGACATCACCGGCGAATTCCCCAAGCCCTGGACCGACGAGATCGTCCGAGCCGCCGACGTCGTCGTGACCATGGGGTGCGGTGACGCCTGTCCGTTCTACCCTGGAAAGCGTTACGAGAACTGGGATCTGCCCGATCCCGCCGGTCAAGGGGTGGACGCCGTCCGCCCGATCCGCGACGACGTCGAAAGCCGTGTCCGTCACCTCCTCGACGAACTCGGCATCGCGCCGCCCCGGTCATGGAGGTAAGACGTCCCAGATGGCAAGTTGCCCCACCAACCCAACATCGCAGCCAATATGCTCTGGGGGGCGTTCAGCCGGGAGGGGACCATGGCCGCACTGCGAATTGGGTACGACGGGGCCGAGCTCCCGGCGGCAACTGAACTTCGTGGCGCATGCCTGCGGCTGAAGAGTGCCATGCGACTCGCCGGGATGCGCCCCATGCCACGGCTGCCCGCCCGTACGTCTGTCGATCTGCGAGGCAAGCGGATCCTGCTCACGGGTGCCTCGTCCGGCATCGGCGCGGTCGGTGCCGCCAAACTCGCAGCCAAGGGGGCAACGGTGATCGCCGTGGCACGCCGCGAGCACCTGCTTACCGAGGTGGTCGAAAAGATCACGGCGACAGGCGGACACGCGATCTCGATGCCGACGAACGTGACCGACATGGACGCCGTCGACGAACTGGTTCAGGCCGTTGGCCGGGTGGACATCCTGGTCAACAACGCGGGCCGCTCGATCAGGCGACCGCTGCTCGACTCGCTGGAACGTTGGCATGACGTCGAGCGCACCATGGCGATCAATTACTACGCTCCGCTGCGCCTGATCCGGGGCCTGGCGCCCGGGATGGTCGAGCGCGGCGACGGGCACATCATCAACATCTCGAGCTGGCGCGTGATGCCGGAGTCCTCGCCGCTGTTCAGCGTCTACAACGCCTCAAAGGCCGCTCTCAGCGCCGTCAGCCGTGTCATCGACAACGAATTGGCTGATTCGGGTGTGCACTCGACGACCATCTACTACCCCTTGGTGGACACCCCGATGATCGCCCCCACCCGCGCCTACGACGGTCTCGCCGCGCTCACCGCCGACGAGGCCGCGGAGTGGCTGGTCACCGCGGCACGCACCCGACCGATCCGAATCGCACCCCGCAAGACGCTGGCCCTTCGGGCACTCGACATCGTCTCGCCCCTGTTGCTCAACGGCGTGACGAAGCGGTCGACACCGAAGCCCGTGATCTAGAGCGGAGGTCTAGATGCCAGGCGACAAGGTAGGGCACCGCCCCGAGAACCTCGGCCTGGGAGCGATTCTCACGACCGCGGCGTTCCTCTGCGTCGCCCTGGTCGGCGCGTTGGCGAAGGCGTCGGGGCGGTACACGTCGACCGGCGTCATCCTGCTCTTCCAGAACCTGATCTGCCTCGTGTTCATCACACCGGTGGTGCTGCGTGGCGGATGGACCTCGTTGCGCACGGGCAAGCTCGGGCTGCACGTCTTGCGCGCGGCAACCGGTACCGCGTGCTGGTACTCGCTGTTCTTCGCGATCACGCAGATACCGCTTGCGAACGCGACACTGCTGACCTACAGCGCCCCGCTCTGGATGCCGCTGATCGCCTGGATCGTGACCCGACAGAAGGTGGCGAAGGCGACCTGGGCGGGCGCCGGCATCGGCTTTGCCGGAGTGATTCTCGTGCTGCAGCCGCAAGATCACGGCTTCGCGGTCGGCGAGGTTTCGGCGCTCGCAGGCGCCGTGTTCCTTGCGGTGGCGATGATGTCCGTCCGCTGGCTGGGAGCAACCGAACCGGTCACCAGAATCCTCTTCTACTACTTCTTGCTCTCCACCGTGATGTCCGCCCCCATTGCGGCGTTCGACTGGCAACAATTTCCGGCGCGAGCCAGGCCGTGGCTGGTCGCTCTCGGCTTCGCTCAGCTGTTCTCGCAGGTCCTCATCGTCGTGGCCTATCGCTACGCACCGGCAGAGAAGCTGGGGCCGTTCATCTACTCCGTCATCGTCTTCACCGCGCTCATCGACTGGATCGTCTGGGATCACTCGCCGACCCCGTTCACGTATCTGGGCATGGCTTTGGTCATCGGCGGCGGGTTGGTGGCCGTCCGCGCACGATCAGCTGCTTCCATTCCGTCCCAGGTCATCGCCGATCCACTTCTGCCCTGACGGCTGCGTCAATAGCGAATGGTCTGACGTCCGGTTCCACGCCGATCCGCAGGTGCCGACGCACTCGCGGTTGGACCGCAGCGAGAAATTTTGGATTCTCCCGGCAGAACGCCTAGCAAATCCGCCGGTGGAAATATAGGGTAGCGGACTAGGAGGTAGACAATGAAGCCATTGCTTGCAGTTACCCTCGCCCTCGGCATTGCGGTCGGCGCCGCCCCGACGGCGGCGGCCAGTCAGGGTCACTACCTCGAGCAGCTCCAACCACGAATCACCTACCTCACCAGCGAACAATTGCTGACAGAGGGCTACAAGGTGTGCCGATACGTCGGCGTCGGAAGGCCCACAGCCGATGCGATCCCCATGGTCATGAACGACCTCCGGGTGACAGTGTCCGCGGCCATGGACATCATCCCCGCGGCCGTCGAAGAGCTCGATTGTTGACCACGGGGTCAAGCCGGGAAGATATCTGACCGAGAAACGGGTTCCCATGGTGGAATGCAGACCACCACGGGAATGAGGTACACCCAATGACCGCAGACTTGCCCGACACCGCATTGGAACTGAGGTCCCTGGTGACCTCGGAGGGCACGCTGGAGTTGTCTCTGCACGACGTTCCGGTGCCCGCTCCCGCCGAGAACCAGGTCTTGGTCCGCGTGGAAGCCTCGCCGATCAATCCGTCGGACCTCGGACTGCTCGTCGCCACCGCGGACATGACCACCGCGACCGTCACGGGTACGCCGCAGCGCCCCATCGTCACCACATCATTGGGGGACGGGGCCGTCGACGCGCTGTCGGCCCGACTCGGCGAGTCGCTCCCCGTCGGTAATGAGGGTGCTGGCACCGTCGTGGCCGCGGGCTCGTCGGCAGCGGCACAAGCCCTTCTCGGGACCACCGTGGGCATGGCCGGCGGCGCGATGTACTCGCAGTACCGAGTCGTCGATGCCGGCGCGTGTCTCGAATTGCCCGAAGGAACTTCCGCGAAGGACGGGGCGTCGTCCTTCGTCAACCCCCTGACGGCGCTCGGCATGGTGGAGACCATGCGGCGCGAAGGGCATTCGGGTCTGGTGCACACGGCCGCGGCGTCCAACCTGGGCCAGATGCTCGTCAAGATCTGCAAGGAAGACGGGATACCGCTGGTCAACGTCGTTCGCAAGCCGGAACAGGCGGAGATTCTCAAGTCACTGGGCGCAGCCCACGTCTGCGACTCGTCGTCGCCGACGTTCACCGACGACCTCGTCGAGGCACTGAAGGCGACGTCGGCGACGTTGGCGTTCGACGCGACGGGTGGAGGCACGCTGGCAAGCCAGATCCTCAACGGCATGGAGAAGGCGGCGAATTCTACGGAGGCCGGCGGCGGATACTCGCGCTACGGCTCCACCGTTCACAAGCAGGTCTACATCTACGGCGGACTCGACACCGGCCCGACGACGCTGATCAGAAATTTCGGCATGGCGTGGGGGATAGGTGGCTGGCTGCTCACCCCATTCCTACAAAGCGCAGGGGCCGAGACCATCGCGCGACTTCGCGCCCGCGTGGCCGCCGGCCTCACCACGACGTTCGCGAGCACCTACACCCGAGAGGTGTCCCTCGCCGGGATGCTCAGCCCCGACGCCTTCACCAACTACGTCAAGCGGGCGACCGGGGAGAAGTTCCTCGTCACGCCGCAGGCGGTCACCTAGCTTCACCGATCGAGGTCCCACTGGCCGAAGTCGGCGGCGAGGATGTCGTCGGTGTCGACGTGAGTGCCGCTCAGGACGACGGCGGGATCCGAGGCGGTGAAGATGGACGTCTGGTAGAGGACAGCAGTGGGCTCGCGCTCGCCGCGAGACCAGGCTCTGGTCTGCCAAGCCCATCGACGGGCCGGCGTGCTGGAGTCCCCGATGACGTTGTCCCCGCCTGCCCAGGCGCACGCCCGGGCGTGTCCGTAGATCCCGGTGCGGCCCACGCCCACCACCGAGTTGATTCCTCGAAACCATTCGACGGCAACGGTTTCCCAGGTGTCACGGTCGATGTCCTCGTCGACGCTGAAGAAGATCGGCGCTGACGCCGGACCGCCAGCCGCTGCGTGCAGACGCAGCGCCGTCTGGCCGTCCGCGACGCCGCCGTCGTACCCGCGGGTGTAGTCCGAGGGCGTCGGCCAACCCGGCTTGCCGAACTGATAGTTGCTGACGACGTGAAGGCCGGTGTCGCGCAACGCGTCGGCGTATCCGCGGGTGACGGGCTTGAAGTCGAAGTTCGCGCCCGGCCGAGACTCGGAGACGAAGACGACTGCACCAGCGTAGCCCGCGGCACTGATCTGATCCGGCGTGACCAGATGCTCCGCGAAGTCGATCAGCTGCGGTGTGGTCGCCGATGCGCGCGGCCCGTCCTGCGCCGCAGCCAACGTCCCGAAGCTCAGGATGGGCGCGGCGAGAACGGACTTGAGCACCTGGCGTCTCGACGGACTCATCTCACTGCCAGCCATGCCGCTGCGGCGATCAGTTCGGCCACCAGCACCTCGGTGAGCAGCCGCACGTCATCGTCGTCGTCGCCGGGGTAGCGCAGAAGGTGCCTGGCGCCGGGGACGTCGCCTCCGACGCCGACGACGGTGCTGCCGCGTGAGGTGGTCCACTCCGCCAGCTGTGACTCCCACGCTGAGCCGGCGAAGACCAGCAGACGGTAGTCGGTGGTCTTGGTCAGGTAGACGTCGACGTGACTCCAGTCTCCGGTCTCGCATCCGACCGCTGGTAGACGCGGGCCTTCGCGGAGCATAAGGGCGGCCTGCTGAGCCGAGCTGTACCGGTGCGCCGGCGCAGCGACGTGAGTGCCGGCCGGGCCGAGTAGGAGTTCGGACAACACTGGCCGCCAATCGGATTCGGCGTCGATGAGGTGTGCCGACGCCTCGGCTGTGGCAGCGACCGAGTTCGACAGTGCGGTGGTGTCCTCGCCGAGTAGATGGCATTCGAGCGCCAGCAGCAGAGCCAGGGTGTGTTGATAGCTGCGGCAGGCCACTCCGCCGATCTCCGGTTCGGCGTCAAGGTCGACGACGGCGTAACAGTGTTCGGTGATCGCCGACCCCGGTGTGTTGGTCAGCGCGATGGTGTCGACCGCGTCTGGCAGTCTGCCCAGGGCGTCGAGCGTCTCGATCGACCCGCCGCTGGCCGACGTCGCGACGACGAGAGTGCCACTGCCCCAATGAGGAAGCAGCCGAGACGACGCCAGCTCCGACGAGACCACCAAGCCCCGCGCGCGCATCCTGGCCGCGGCAACCCCTCCCGCGTATGCCGAGGAACCCATGCCGAGCAGGACCACCCGTTCGACGTGCGTCGGCACCACCTGCTCCCACGGATTGCCGTCGGCCAGCGTCGCGGCGAGGCGACGGAGAACGTCGGGCTTGCGATGGAGATCGGCGACGAAACCGTCTGGCTTCACTCTGGCGTCCCTTCGTGCAGAAGTGCGGGCAGTGCCGTGTCGGGAACGTACATCCATCGAGGGAGGTGCCTTGCGGCATAGACGATCTCGCGCAAGACCTGTTGCACGCGGAAAGCCGCCAGGGAACGCGGGTCGTACAGGTCGGCGTGGCCGAGGCGCGTGAGGCGGTCCGCGTAGGCGTCGAGGAATGCCGCGCGGCCGGCGGCGTCGGCTGCGGCGAGGGCGGCCGGCTCGAGGGAGGTGTACTTGGCCGCGACGATCCCGGCGTGCGCCAACGACTGGGTCATCCCCGCGACGTCGAGTGCGGTGGGGATCGGCAGCATCCGCTGCGGCGCGTCGAGCACCGGATTGCCGTCGAAGTCGGTCACCAGGAAACGACCCTGGCTTCGCAGAATCTGGCCCACGTGCAGATCGCCGTGCCCCTCGATGACCGGGGTGCCGGCGAGTCCGCCGAGTCGGTCGAGGATCCTCTCGATGTCAAGGCGGTATGTGCGTGCGCACGCAGTGCTGGTGACATCGTTCAGGGCACAGACGGTGTCGAGAGTGTGGAAGGCGCCGTCACGCCACCGTGCCGCATCAGTGCGGGAGGCGAGTGTCGCCGTCTCCGACAACGCCGCATGTAGTTCCGCGACCACCTTGCCAACTCTGCGCGTCGCAGCCGCGAGGGGAGCGCAGTCATGGTCTCTGGCGGCGTCGGTGATCAGGTCGACCGCCCAGGTCCACCCGTCGACCGCGCCGGGCAGGTAGTCGTCGACGTTGGCCGCCAAGGTTGCGGCACCATTGGGAGGTTCCCAGGTGATCACGCCCCACGGTGAGGGCATGCCCTTGAAGCCGCCGTGGCGCAGCACGCTGATCCGTCGCGGTGCCGGGTGTGGTCCGTCCTGCAGGTGGGTCGCCCACTTGACGACGGCGACGTCACCGACGATTACCGACTCGTTGGTCTGGTCGACGCCGACGGTCCGCTCTCCCTTGCTGATTCGCGAGGTCCACGACCGGATCGAGAACGCTCCCCGCGTCGCCGAACCGCGGGCCAGTAGTTCGAGTAGTGCCTCAGCCACCCCGTCGCCCGCTCGTGCGCGCCGCCATCGGCGGTCGGCGTCGCGTGCCTCCGGGACGGCGGCGAGACCGTCGGCGCCGGTGACGATCGCCAGGCGCTTGTCGTCGGTGAGGTTCAGCGCATCGACCGGTTCAGTCAACCGAACCCCGGTGTCGTGCACCCACCTGCTCGATGACGTCGGCGCCCACGCGCAATCCGTCGCGACCGCGGATGTCGGCACCCATCCGGTCCAGCCGGGTCCGCAGGTCGGTGTCGGCGAGCAGACGCTCGACGGCATCGGTCAACTCGGCGTCGGCGAACGCGTAGGTGTTCAGCCGCACTCCGAACCCGAGTTCGTCGATGCGCTGCGCGTTCTCGTACTGATCCCAGAACAGCGGCAGCATGATCAGTGGCTTGCCGAAGTGCAGCGCCTCGGTCGTGGTGTTGTTCCCGCCGTGCGAGATCACCAGATCGACCTGCGGGATCACCTTGGTCTGCGGGAGCATCTGGGCGCCGATCATGTTGTCCGGCAACGTGATCTGATCGTCCTGCGGACCCTTGCTGACGATGAAGCGGTGCCGGGTCGTGCCAAGTACGCTGACCAGCCGACGCATCAGTTCGACGTCGGCCCCGCCGAGCGAACCCAGCGAGAGGTAGACGAGCGCACTGTCGTCGGGCCGCTCGGCGATCTCAGCGGGCACCACGTAGTCCTCGTCGGTCTCGCGCACGCTGGAGTCCATCCGCGTCCAGCTGGCGTCAAGCGGCCGGGCCTCGAGGTAGTCCGCTTCGGCGGGATAGACGTAGAGGTTCGCCGCGTTGGTCCGCGGCATGAACTCCAGTTCGGGCAGCGGCTCCGCGCCCTGGGCCTGCACCCAGGCGTCGAAGTCGGCCCACAGAGCGCGGTGAGTTCGGTCGAATTCGGCGCGGTAGGCGTCCCACTGGTCGGCCTCGGCGCTGGGGAGCCCGGAGAACGGTGGCGGCACTCCGGGACCCGGGACTTCCAGCGGACTGCACGAGACGATGCGCACGAACGGGGCGCCCGAGGTCGCCAGCGCGGGGAAGAGCACGACGTTGTCCTCGACCAGGACGTCGGGGCGGTGCTTCGCGACGATCTCGCGCAGTCGCGCTTCGCAGTACTTCGCGCCGTCGGTCAGTGCCTGGTAGGTGGGTTTGATGAACGACTCGAGCTGTTCGATCGTCTGCTTGCGGAACTCCGGAGCGGTCTCGGCGATGAAGTCGGTCCAGAACTTTCCGGCGTCGTCGTCACCGGCTGACGACGGCTCGGGCTCCGCCAGATCGACGAGTTCTTCGAGGAAACCCAGCGGCGCGAGCTTGCCTGCCCATGAGCTCTCGGCCGCGAACACGACCGTGTGGCCGCGGTCGCGCAGGATGGCGGCGAGGCCGATGCACTGGTTCGTCGGTCCGTACGCCGACTCCGGCCAGAACAGGATCGTCAGTGGTGTCGGCATAGTGGCACGATACTGCGACCGGGCCCGCGGGTCGGATCAGCCCGTGGCGGCTGGGCGCAGGAAGTCACCGGTCACCGTGATGGCGGGCGCAGAGGTGTCGCCGCCGACGACGAGGGTGGCGAAGGCGATGTCACCGGTGATGCCGGCGAACCAACCGTGCGAGTGGGTGTTGTCGCCGAACTCAGCCGTACCCGTCTTGCCACCGAGACCCGGAACGTCCTGCAGCGCAGTCGCTGTACCGTCGGACACCGTCTGCAGCATCATTGCGCGCAGATCGTCCGCGATCGTGGGCGGGATCGGAGCGGACGGGGTGTTCGCCGTCGTGTTCTCGCCCACGACGAGGGTGGGCGTGATCGTCGAACCGTGTCCCAGGCTCGCCTCGGCAACGGCCAACCCGAAGGGGCTCACCGTGACGGTGCCCTGGCCGATTCCGTTCTCGACCTTCTGTGCCGGGGTGTCGGCGTTGGGAACGCTTCCGGTGATGGTGGTGAGTCCGGGAATGGCGTAGTCCACACCAATGCCGAACAGCCGCGCCATGTTCGGCAGCGCGTCGGCGGGCAGCTTGTCGGCCAACGCGGCCATCGTCGTGTTGCAGGACTTGGCGAACGCGGTCGACAGCGGCACGATGCCCAGATCGAATTCGTCCTCGTTCGGGATCGTGCGGTTCTCGACGGTCACCGTTCCGGGGCAGGCCTCCGGGGTCGTCGGCGTCGCGAGGCCCGCCTGTAGCGCAGCGGCCGTCGTGATGGTCTTGAAGGTCGAGCCGGGTGGATAGGAACCGGAGAAGGCGATCGGTCCCTGCGCGTTGGCCGCGGCGTTCTGCGCGGCCGCCAGAATGCCACCTGTCGACGGTGAGATCGCCACCAGCACCGCGGGTCGGGGCTCGGCGGCGACCGCCTGCTGGGCGAGCAGCTGCAGTCGTAGGTCGAGCGTGGTGCGCAGGGGTGGGGTGTCGCCGGGCGGTGTCGCGGTGAGCTGCTCGGTCGGCTGGCCCTTGTCGTCCACCAGCATTACCGACCATCCCGCGGCCGCGTCGATCGCCTTCTGCCACAACGCCTGCAGACCATCGATGGCCGGCGAGGACAGGTCGCGGTTCGCGGTGAGCAGCGCACCCTGCTCGGCCACGGCGACACCGGGGATCTGCTCGAGCTGATCGCTGACCCCGGTGAGGTCCTCCTGGCGCAGCTTGATCACCGTCACGACGTCATCCTGCGTGGCGGTGAACTGCGCGGTGATGGTCTCGGCGGTCACCGAGGCGTCGAACTTCTGCAGCAGCGATGCGAGGGCGGGGGCGGAGTCCAGGTGGTCGCGCGTGAGATTGACGACGCCGATCGTCTGCCACGTCATCAGCGGTTGTCCGTCTCGGTCGGTGACCGGGGTGAGGAAGTTCTTGTCGTCGCTGTACTGAAACGTCATCCTGGGCTGCAGCTTCGGATTGAGCACGATCGAATCCCAGTGGACGCGCCAGTCATCGCCGGACTGCGTCGCCGTAGCGGTCGTGTTGTAGGTCAGGTTCTTGTTCGGTCCCCATGACCACGAATAGGTCAGCTTGGCGGTCTTTTCGTCGTCACCGGGCTTGCTGACGTCGACCTTGAGCGTTGCGTCCTTGCCCATGCCGCTGAACATCGAGGTGATCGCCGCGCTCGCGTCGTTCGGATCGTCGGTGTTCGCGGCTGCCGAGCCGCCATCCTTGCGGGCCAGCGCGTCGGCGAACGCGCGGAAGCCGTCTTCCGGGCCTCGACTCGAAAACAGCGAACAACTCGTCGAACCGATCAGCAGAAGGCAAAGCAGTATCGGTAGTACGCAACGCTTGGTCATGACCCGTCGAGCCTAACCACGAGGACGGCCCGATCCCGTCAAGCCGCTAGAGCGATTCGGCAACCTTGGCAAGCACGTCGAGGTGCTCGTCCACCGTCGCAAGACCTGCCCCCATGGTGTTCACCGACAGGTGCGACGCACCCACCTTCGCCCACGCCGCGATCTGGTGCGCCACGGCGTCGCCGTCGCCCTTCCACGTCACGCGCGCCTCCATGCCGATCGTGGCCGGATCTCTCCCCGCCTCCGTCGCGCCCCGCTCGATCTCGGCCAGCGCCTCGTCGAGTCGGGGCCCCGGCTCCATCATCGGGAACCAGCCGTCGGCGAGACGCCCGGCCCGGCGGTAACCGGGAGCCGACGCGGCACCGATCCAGATCGGGATGGGGCGCTGAATCGGCAGCGGCGCGAGGCCGGCCCCGGTCACCTTGTCGAACGTGCCGTCGAAGGTGACGGTCTGCTCGGTCCATAGCCGACGGAGCAGATCGATCTGCTCGGCAGACCGCTTGCCCCTGGTGCTGAAGTCTTCGCCAAGCGCCTCGTATTCCACGGCGTTCCAGCCGATTCCGACGCCGAGCCGGAGGCGTCCGCCGCTGAGCAGATCCACCTCGGCGGCCTGCTTGGCCACCAGCGCCGTCTGGCGTTGCGGGAGGATGATCACTCCCGTCACCAGCTCGAGCGAGTGGGTGATTCCGGCGAGGAAACCGAACATCACCAGCGGTTCGTGAAACGTCGTACGGATGTCGTAGGGACCGTTCCAGCCCACGTGGATCGTGGGGTCGGCGCCGACGACGTGGTCGTAGGCCAGCAGATGCGTGAACCCCAGTTCCTCGACCCGCTGGCCGTATGCGCGGACCGCGCCGACGTCTCCGCCGAGTTCCGTCTGGGGAAATACCACTCCTACGCGCATCTGCACCCTTCCGTGTGGCCGATTGAGGTGATCTCAATCAACGACGTCAGGATGCGCCCCTCCATTCCGTCGCGGACGTTATCGGTTCGAGCAGTCCAGCGACACCGTGACCGTTTTGGCCACGACGACCGGGATGACACGGTCGCGGCCCGAACTGTCGACCCGGACGATCTCCGTCCGCTCCCGCGGGTTCCGGACGTCGGTGACCACGCACCGCTCCAGCGGCGCGCTCCCGATGCGATCGAGCCTGACGTCGAAGCCTTGGGCCTTCAGCTGGCCGATCGTGACGATCGCGGATTCGGCAGCCCTGGCCGGAATGGCAGGCAGGGCAACGACTCCGATGGCTGATGCGGCAATTGCTGCCTGGATGCACAATGCGGTACGCATGTTCGTTCCTCTCATTCGTGTCACATCGGAGACGTTCCGACTCAGCGCGTGCTGTGTGACTCGAATGAATGGTCCGGCTTTGTGGTACCTCGTTGCATGGAGGTTGAATGGAGATCAGCTGGAGATCGTCGACCGCGGCCACGACACACCGACCGCCCGACGGTGACGGCCGCTCTCGGAACCGCGTGACTCCGGAATCGTCTGCGGGTAGCGCCGGTGCAGTCCGTCGATCAAACGATGCGCCTCGTACAGTTCACGCCGCAGAGCGCCCACGAGAGGGTCTTTGCGGGTGTTCCCGCGAGCACGCGAACGCCGGTTGCGCGCTTCCGCGGCCTCCAATTTGTGAGAGATGTCGGCCACGTGCCCGTACATCTCGCGCAGGAGTGCCCGTGCCTGAGCGTTCCCCGCGTCGTCGACCACGCTGGAAATCCTCTCATCGATCACTGGGGTCTGCCCATTCGACGACTTTCGAGTGGTGCTGCGCCATCGGGTTCAGTGCGGGGGTCGAAGGCCGGGGAGTGTTGCACCGAGCATCGCCGAGGCCCGTTCATGAAACGCATAGCGCGCAAACCGTGGCCGCGTCGTGTTCTAAATGTTACTGAAGTAGAGCAGTGTTCCAGAAGTTACAGCAGTGATTTGGTTTCGTTATCCACACGGGAGACACCATGACGGTCATTTCGGGCTTCATCGACGTGTCGGCGAGAGCCACCAGCGTGATGGCCATCTCGGTGGGCATAGTCGTCGCAGCCAGCGCGGCTCCAGCACCGGCGAATGCTGATGCGGCAAGTGACACGTTCCTGTCGGCGCTCACCACATCCGGCGTTTCAGTGAATGATCCGAACACGGCCGTGACGATGGCGCAGTCGATCTGTCCTCTGCTCGTTAAGCCGGGCGGCAATTTCGCCTCCATCGCATCGCAGATGGGCGGCACCAACGGTGTCTCGCCGGGAATGGCCAATCTGTTCACCAGCATTGCCATTTCGATGTACTGCCCGTCGATGATGTCGTCGCTGGCCAACGGTGACTGGCTGGGTCAGGGCACCCAGATGGGTCTGCGCGGAATGACGGGACTGTCCAGCCTCGGCATTCCGGGCATGTGACGGAGCCACCCCCGTGATTTGTGCACGCAAACCCGCGGTGATCACGGGCGCGCGTGCACAAATCGCTTGGTCGGAACTGCGCTGCCCGATCAGCCGAAGTGCGTGCTGGGCCGCAGCAGCCTGAGGCCGTCGACCACGATGTCGAGCTTCTCGTTGTAGAAGGCGACCAGGCCGGCGATGGCCGCTACCGACGGCAGTGGGTAGTCGTAGGTCCACGCGAGGTCCTGATGGACGGCGTCTCCGATGAGCACGGACCAGTAACCCGTCGTGGTCCCCTTGTACGGGCACAGCGTCTCGGTGTCACTGGGCTGGAGGTGTTCGAACGACACATCGGTTCGATCGATGTAATACCTTGTTGGCAAGCCGGTTTCGAAGAGGAGAATCGGACTGCGGGTCTCGGCCAGGACCGTGCGGTCGAGTTCGATCCTGACGTGGCGGTGCGAACGAAGGACGTCGACGCGGACATAGGGATTGCGCGGGTGGCCGACGATTGGCTCGTCCTCTTCGAACCACTCGACGGTCGCCCATTCAAACCGCACGAAGCCCGCGACCGGCCCGTCACCGTCGGCGTCGAACACCCGCACCGTGGGCTCGCCATCGGTGCTTCCCGTAACCGAGTGCAGTGTCGATGGACCGAATTGCACTCGCTGCGAACGCTTTTCGTCCGTCAACAGGTGGGTGTTCACGTCAGCAAGCGGTATGTAGTACTGCGGGTAGAACGGAACCTCCCACACGTAGCGCGCGGCGACCGTGTCGAAGAGTTCACGACCACCGACAAAGCCGCGAACGCGCCGCGGGGCAGGCTCCACACGGCCGCGCACCGCGGCCATCTGCGGGTAATCCGGAACGCTTCCCGAGGTCATGCCTTCACCATAGGATTGCCGTAATCCTTTCGCTCATAAACCTGACTTGCACGGAGTATTCATATGGACCTCAAGAACGACACCGCGCTGATCACCGGTTCCAGTGGCGGGATCGGCGAGGAGTTCGCACTCCAGCTGGCCAGGCGCCAGGTCAACCTGGTCCTCGTCGCGCGCCGCGCCGACAAACTGGCCGAACTGCGCAGCAGGCTGCTCGGCATCAGTCCCGGCTTGGAGATCGATGTCGTCGCCGCGGATCTGTCACACCCCGGTTCGGCCGCCGACCTGGCTTCTAAAGTCGATGACCTCGGGCGCCGGGTCGACATCCTGATCAACAACGCGGGGGTGGGCCTGCACGGCGACTTCGCCGGTCAAGACGCGGCGGCGAACGCCGCCCAGATCCAGCTCAACTGCGTGACGCTGGTAGAACTCACCGCGCTCTACCTACCCGCGATGATCAAGGCGGGCCACGGGCTGGTGCTGAACGTCGCGTCCACCGCAGCATTTCAGCCGACACCGGGGATGGCGGTCTACGGCGCAACGAAGGCCTTCGTGCTGTCGTTCACCGAGGCCTTGTGGAAGGAGGCCAATGGCAGCGGTGTTCGCGTGCTGGCACTATGCCCAGGCGCCACCGAGACCGAGTTCTTCGCAAGGACCGGCGAAGATTTCCTCACCAGCGGCAGGCAGACCTCGAAGCAGGTCGTCGACACGGCGATGGCCGCACTCGACAAGTCGTCTCCGTCCGTGGTCTCGGGGTTGAAGAACGCCCTCTTGGCTACCGGCTATCGATTCACGCCGCGGCGCCTGATGCTCGAGGTATCGCAGCAACTTCTGAAGTCCAATTAGCCACTCGCGACGCAATTTTCGCCGAGTCATCCTGCGCGCTGGTGGATCCGCTGCAACGCCAGTTGATCTGACGGTCCTCGAATGGTGCCAAGACCGTGCCGCAGGCGCATCCGGTGTGCCAACATCGGCGTATGAGTTCGCCCGATGATCCCGAGGCCCGCATACGGGACCTGGAACGCTCCCTCGGTGCGCAGTCGTCGGAACTGACGCAGAGCTCATCAGAGGTCGGGTCGGGAACCTACGGCGGCGGAAACGCCCCGCTGCCTCCGCCACCCCCGTACACGTCGCAGCACCCTCCCTACGCCGCAGCGCAATCCCCGTACTCGGCGCCGCCGTCGTACTACGGCGCGCCCTTCCCGACCGGGCAGATGCCCGCGAACGCAGGAACGGGGCGTGGATGGATCGTCTACGGGGTGGTGGCGGCGGTGCTGATGGCCGTCATCGGCGGCACGATCGTCCTCTTCGCCGGCGTGTTCTCCAACGTCGACTCGATCGTCGACACCTTCGCAGGCAGCCCGACCGCTTCCGGTGGCGGCGGGCCGTTCGACGCACCGCAAAGTAGCACCGGTGGCAACCGACCTCCCGTGCCGGCCGGCCCTCCTGGCGGTGACGTCAGCGTGGCAGGTATCGGCGAGGACAAGACCATTGCCTGCAACGACAGCATCGTCAATGTCAGCGGTGTCAGCAATACGGTGGTGATCACCGGACAGTGCCGGAGCGTATCCGTCTCCGGCGTCGAGAACACCGTTACCGTCGACGCGGCGGCGACCATCAGCGCGTCGGGTTTCAACAACCGGGTGACGTATCTGTCGGGCGCTCCACTGATCGACAACTCGGGCGACTCGAACACTGTCGAGCAGGGCTGAGTCATCGCATCGCGCAGCAGATCTGACGGGTTGATCCCTGAACACCACAGCAACCTCACTGGCCACTTGGGCCAATGGAGCATCTTCGGGTCTCGGAAAGAGCGTCGTGTCGCCATGTGATCTGTCGCTCACTTTGACGACGGAAGCTAAGAATTTCTTACCTGAACTACTGCTCAGGGCCATTTAACGCTGGTTGCCATAGCTGCAAATTGGCAGCTAGATGCTGTCAATGTCATTGCCACGCGAAGATAACGATGCCATAACGAACCATTTCCTAAGCGTGTCCTGAGAGGTTGGAGGTAGCCCTGCCCGGACCTAGATCCAGGCCCCTGGGAACGCGATCTTTCGTCGCTACACTTACCTTCGACCACGCTCCCACTGGGGCGTCGACCAGATCGAATCGATTGCCGGCCCAAGTGATGCCGGCGGAGGTGCCGAGAATTATGGCCAATGTTTTTGCGCGCTCGAATAGCGTCACCGTGGAAACCCGAGATGCCGCTCTGCTCAAGTCGGCGACAGTCGGGCGCGGCCCGATCTCCGACATCGCAATCGACGGCGACACCGTCGTGGTGGCCAACTTCGGCGACGACTCGATCGCCGTCCTCGACGCCGACACGTTGGCCGTACAGGGCGGTGTGTTCACTGGCCAACCCACCACCGTCGCAGTCTCCGACGACCGCGCGTTCGTCGCGGTGTCGTCGGCCAGCTACGACGCCATCGCGGTGATCGACACCATCAGCAGCGAGGTCGTCAAGGAATATCCGCTCTCGTTCACCATCACGGCCGTAACGACCAGCGCCGACGGCAAGCTCGTCTATGCGGGCCGGGCAGGTGACGATGGCGTCGACATCGCCGTCATCGACGTCCTCGCTGAGCGCGTCGGCACCATCTACGTGGCCAAGGGCGCCGACGCCACCATCGACGCGCTGCGCCTGGACGCCTCGGGCCGCCGCCTCTACGTCGCCGTGTCAGACGCGCGCAGCAGCCGTCTGATGACCGTCGATGTCGAATCATCACGTGTGCGCGCCACTTTGGAGATCGGTGCCCCCATCCGCGGTCTCGAGCTTGGAATGGACAGCACTGCCTACGTACTGACCTCCGACATCGTCGACGGGGGCGCGCTGTACTTCGTCGACCTCGTCAAGAACCAGATCGCCGGAGTGATGAGCGTCGCCCAGGCGCCCACGCAGCTCGCCCTAAGCGCTGATGGCGCCCGCGCGTACGTCGTCGACTACAACCACGTCGCGGTGGTCGACACCGACGACCGCACCGTCGTGGCAGAATTAACGGTGGGCGCGCGCCCATCTGCAATTGCGTTGCGCGGCGATCGGCTGTACGTCGCCGACTACGACTCCGGCGTCACCGCCTATGCGATCGCGTCGCCGACTCCGATGCTTTACTCGCAGTTCGTCACCGCGCCGTCGCTCGTGGCACCGCAGCCACGCGAACTCGCGTCTGCAGTCTGAGAGACCCCTACCGCCACTGGTAGCGAGTCTTCGGTCGGCCCGCGCCGCCGTAGTCGGTGTGTCGTGTCACGGTGCCGTCGTCAGCCAGCCGTTCGAGATAGCGCCACGCGGTAACCCGCGACACCCCAACCGTTTTCGCGACGACGTCGGCTGTCAAACCGTCGGCGTTGTCGCGAATCGCACGAGCGATGTCGTCGTTGGTCTGCGTGGCGGCTCCCTTCGGAGCCACGGACTTGTCACCCGCGATCCGCAACTCCGCCATCGCACGATCGACCTCGGCTTGGCTAGCTGCGTCCACCCCCGATGGGAGGGCCGAACGGTATCGCTGGTAGCGCTCCAGCCTGTCGCGAAAGGCCGCAAAGGTGAAGGGCTTCAACAGGTACGCAAGAGCGCCATGGGCCACTGCGGCACGCACCATCTCCAGATCACGCTCGGACGTGATGGCGATGATGTCCGGTGCGGGCCTTAGCCCGGCCAAAGCCGATGCCAAGCTTATGCCGCTGGCATCCGGTAACCCGAGGTCCAGAAGGACCAGGTCGATGGGCGTCTGCGCAGTCGACGCCTGCGCCGCGGTCGACATGGCGTCCCGGGCCGTGTGGGCCACCGCGACCGCCGAGAAGCCCTCCAGCCGCGACACATACGTACGGTGAGCCTCCGCGATGAGGGGATCGTCCTCGACGATCAGCACGGAGATCACTCGACCCTCTCCGGCACCGTCACCGTGACGACGGATCCGTATGTCACGTCTGCAGTCAGCGTTCCGCCATGGCGGCGCACCACCTGGGCGACGAGCGCCAGACCGAGGCCGTGTTGCTCGGGTTCGACGCCGGACTTGGTCGAATAGCCGCGCTGCATCGCCCGCTCGAACGCGTCCCCGTCCATCCCCGCACCGCTGTCTGCCACGCGCAGCAACAACTCCGCGGACCGCAGGTCCTCCGCGTGCAGTGAAATGGTCACCTCCACCCAGGGATCCGCGCGGTCACACGCGTCCATCGCATTGTCGATCAGGTTGCCGAGCACGGTGATCATCTCCTGCGCCGACAGCGGCACGTCGTCCGCGTCCGACGGCAGGTGGGTCTCTTCGGTGATCGTGAGGGCGATGCCGCGCTCGTCCGCCTGAGCCGTCTTGCCGAGCAGCAGTGCGACGAGCGCCGGGTCGCCGACATCGTGCGACAAGCGATCTACCAGGCGCTGGGACAGCGCCAGCTCGTCAGTGGCGAATCGGACCGCGTCGTCCGGCCTGCCCATCTCGACCATCGTGATCACGGTGTGCAGCTTGTTGGCCGCCTCGTGCGCCTGGGCGCGCAGCGAGTCGGTCAATATCTGTAGCGAGCTCAATTCACCCAGCGCACCTTGCAATTCGGTTCGGTCCCGGACGGTCACCACTTCCGAGTGGGCCGAGTCGGCAACCCGTGAACGGTTCACTACCAGCACTCTGTCGTCGGTGACGTGCACCTCGTCGCGGGCGCCTGGGGCATAGGCGCGCAGGAACTCCGGCAGCTCCGCCTGCGTCACTGGTCCCGGAGTCAGCCCCAGCAGCCGGCGGGCTTCGTCGTTGACGAGCACCACCCCGTCTCGGTCGAGCACGACGAGCCCCTCGGACACCGAGTGCAGGATGGCGTCGTGATGTTCGTACATCACCCGTAGTTCGTCGGGCCGTAGTCCGTGTGTCTGGCGCAGCAGACGACGCCGGATTGCCCACACTCCGATGAGGGAAAGGCCAAGGGCCGCAAGGCCGACGGAGGCGATCGTCGGCCACTGGTCGCGCCAACGCTGCACCAGCGTCTGCTGTGTGATGCCCGCGGAGACCAAGCCGATCACCCGGCCCGTAGAGTCGCGCACTGGCACGATGGCTCGGATCGACGGGCCGAGCGTGCCCGTGTACACCTCGCTGAACGTGTCGCCGCGTAGTGCGGGTTCGATCGTCCCGAGGTAGTGACCGCCGATCTGGCTGGGATCGGTATGGGTGAACCGGGTGCCGTCTGGCGACATGATCGTGATGAAGGCGATCTCGGTGTTCGTCCGCACCGCCTCGGTGACGGGCTGCAGAATCTGCGTGGCCCGCCCGGATTCGATCGCCTGCGCCGTCGAGGGGGAATCCGCCAGCGCCGTCGCGATGCTCACCACCTGTTGGCGCGCCGCGGAGTCGCCGTCGCGGCGGGCGTCGAGCAGGGCCAGCACGCTCCCGACCAGCACGACGACGACGATCACCGCGATCTGCAGGGCGATCGCCTGACCGGCCAACGAGCGCGGCCACCATGTGCGCATCACACCTCCGGACTGCGACCTCGTTCTACCCCAAGCCGGAGACGTGGGCGATCAGCGTCATTATCGCCTCGCCAGGTCGGGACCGGAGGCGAAACGCGTCACCGAATCCACCTTATGACTCACCGCATCACGCGGTAGCGCAGATGGGCGATGCCGGGGGCCTCGAGTACCCGGACGAGTTCGAGCGTGGGCCGGCCTGCGGGGAAGCCGTCGAGGAGTCGCTCACCCGATCCGAGGATGACCGGGTTCACCTGGAGGTCGATCTCGTCGACGAGGCCGGCGCTGATCGCCTGGCGGGCGCAGGAGGCCCCTCCGGCGATCGAGATGTCCCGCCCATCGGCGGCAGCCTCGGCGAGGGCGTAGGCGGCCTCGATTCCGTCCGTCACGAAGTGAAAGGTGGTTCCGCCCGCCATGTCGATCGATTCGCGCGGGTAGTGGGTCAGGACGAAGACCGGGCAACCGTACGGCGGGTTCTCGCCCCACCAACCCCTCCAGCCGGAATCGCGCCACTCACCGCGGATCGGTCCGAACATGTTGCGGCCCATGATCGTTGCTCCGATGCCGTCCATCATGTCCGATACCACCCGTCGGTTGACTGGATGATCGCTGGCGGGTCCGATGTGCCAGCCGTGCAGTGCGATGCCGCCGACGCCGAGCGGGTGCTCCTCGGACTGCCCCGGCCCCGCGACGTAACCGTCGGCGGAGATCGACATCGAAAGGTTCGTTCTGGTCACGCTGGCTCCTGTTCGGGCGACTTCCGGCGATGTGCTGAGTACGTGAGGGCAGACTTCGGCGGCGCAGAAAACTCACCGGCCGCGAGCTCGCGACGGTTCGTGATGAACGTAATGAACTAAAGCGTGACCTGCATCACTTGAGGGAACACCATGCTTGCAGGACACATTCGCCGCACGACCCATCTCACGAGGAGCCTTCCGTCATGACCGACCAACTGGACACGTCGTCCCCACCCAAGAAGCGTGACCGCACGCACTGGCTCTACATCGCCGTAATCGTCGCGGTCGTCGCCGGTGTGGCCGTCGGCTTGCTCGCTCCCGACGTTGGCAAGAGCGTCGGCGTCCTCGGCACGATGTTCGTCAGCCTCATCAAGATGATGATCGTCCCGGTCATCTTCTGCACCATCGTGCTGGGCATCGGCAAGGTGCGGGCCGCCGCCACCGTCGGCAAGGTTGGCGGTCTGGCGTTCGTCTACTTCTTGGCGATGTCGACGGTCGCGCTGGCGATCGGCCTGGTGGTCGGGAACCTGCTGAGCCCTGGCACGGGTCTCAACCTGGAGTCGACGGCGGGCAAGGGCAGCAAATTGGCCGAAACCGCTCACGAAGCGGGCGGCCTGATGGAGTTCGTCCAGCACATCATCCCCACCTCGCTGCTCTCCTCGCTGACCGAGGGCAACGTGCTCCAGGCGCTGTTCATCGCGCTGCTCGTCGGATTCGCGCTGCAGGGAATGGGTTCCGCGGGCGAGGGCATCATTCGCGGCATCGAAGCGGTCCAGAAGCTGGTGTTCAAGGTGTTGGCCATGATCCTGTGGCTGGCCCCGATCGGTGCCTTCGGTGCGATCGCGAACGTCGTCGGCCAGACCGGCTGGAGTGCGGTCACGCAACTTCTAACGCTGATGCTCGGCTTCTACATCACCTGCATCCTGTTCGTGTTCGGCGTGCTCGGTGTCCTGCTCCGCGCGGTAGCCGGCGTGTCGATCTTCCGGCTGGTCCGCTACCTGGCGCGGGAGTACCTGCTGATCTTCGCCACCTCGTCGTCCGAATCGGCCCTGCCCCGCCTGATCGCCAAGATGGAGCATCTGGGCGTTGAGAAGACCACCGTCGGTGTGGTGGTGCCAACCGGCTACTCCTTCAACCTGGACGGCACGGCGATCTACCTGACGATGGCGTCGTTGTTCGTCGCCGATGCCATGGGCAAGCCGCTGGCACTCGGCGAGCAGATCTCCCTGCTGGTGTTCATGATCGTCGCCTCGAAGGGCGCCGCAGGCGTCAGCGGTGCCGGCCTG
The DNA here is from genome assembly GCF_006439015.1 of Mycolicibacterium hodleri. GTDB lineage: Bacteria > Actinomycetota > Actinomycetes > Mycobacteriales > Mycobacteriaceae > Mycobacterium > Mycobacterium hodleri_A. Next base: position 351,852 of record NZ_RCZG01000002.1, read on the forward strand.
GCCACGCTGGCAGGCGGACTGCAGAGCCACCGTCCCGATCTGCTCGACGGCCTCGGCCTGATCGTCGGCATCGACCGGTTCATGTCAGAGGCGCGGGCGGTGACCAACTTCTCGGGCAACGCCGTCGCCACGATGCTGGTCGGCTCGTGGACCAAGACCATTGATGGCGATCAGGTCGAGAGGGTTCTCAGCGGCCAGGATCCGTTCGACGAATCAAACATGGTGGACGACCACGAGTCACGCGTCGAAGAGCCTGCGCAGGCGACACTCCCTGCATCGGCATAGGGCGCACGATGTGAAGGACCCGGTCGGGACAGCCCCGGCCGGGTCCTTCCACCTGAGCTGAGTGGACGTCAGCGCGAGCAGTCCAGAGACACCGAGATGCTCTGGCTGGTCTGCTGCTGCACGAGCACGCGATCACCGCCGTTGCCGGGACCAACGAAGGGGACGAGTTGGGACACGCTCTGCGGGTTGCGCACGCTGGTGACCTGGCACTCCGAGACCGGTGCGGTGCCGATCCTGTCGATGGTCACCGTGTAGCCCTCGGACTGGAGTCTGCTGATCGTCTCCTGCGCCGATTCTGCGCTGGCCAACACCGCCGGCGCCAAGGCGGCTCCGCATACCCCGATGGCTGCCGCGGCGATCGTCAACTTCGTACGCATGAGGCGCCTTCCCGTCTGGTTGTCGGCAATCATTTCACTATGCGGCTCGCCATGGGAACACGATTGCTGCCCAGTGCTCAGTTCGAGCAGTTCAGCGACACGGAGATCGATTGGCTGACGACGACCTGGATGATGCGGAATCTACGATCGCCATTCGCATCCCTCGGGCCGTAGTAGTCGCGCACGGGTCGCGTCTGGGTCTGTGGATTGCGGACGCTGGTGACCTCGCAATCCTCGATCCGACCGCTGCCGACCCGGTCCACGTTGACGGTGTAGCCCTCGGACTGCAGCTGGTCGATCGTCTCCTGCGCCGTCTTGTCGGCATGGGCGACGGCGGTGGGGCCAATGAGGGAAAAACACACGGCTGCGGCTGAAGCGGCCAATGTGGTGAAGATCAATGATGGACGCATCTGCGCCCCCTATCTACTGAATGAATCGTTCACCTGTACATCGCCTGTGGTGGCCGTTTCGTTCCACGCTGGTCGAACCGCCAACATCGGCCCTCGACGCCACTAGCATCGCGGCCAACACGAAGAGGAGCTCACATGCAGAGCACGATGCAGGACGTTCCGCTGACCGTCACCACGATCATGCGTTACGCCTGTGCGGTCAATGGCGATCGCACCGTCACCACCGCGATGGGCGAGGGTCGCTACCGCACCAGTACCTATCGCGAACTCGGCGAGCAGGTCGGCCGGTTGGCCAATGCCCTGCGCGAAATGGGCATCACCGGCGACGACCGGGTCGGCACGTTCATGTGGAACAACGCCGAGCATCTCGCCGCGTACCTAGCGGTGCCGTCCATGGGCGCCGTACTGCACACCCTCAACATCCGGCTGTCGCCGGAGCAGATCGCCTACATCGCCAACGAGGCCGAGGACAAGGTGATCATCGCCGACCTGTCGTTGACGGCCCAGCTCGCGCCAGTTCTGCCGTTGCTCGACACCGTGCACACCGTGATCGCGGTCGGTGAGGGTGACGTGACGCCGCTGACGGAGTCGGGAAAGGCCGTGGTGCGCTTCGACGACTTGCTGGCGGGCAAGTCCCCGGAGTTCGACTGGCCGGAGATCGTCGAGACCGACGCGGCGGCGATGTGCTATACCAGCGGGACGACGGGCAATCCGAAAGGTGTTGTCTACAGCCATCGTTCGAGTTACCTACACGCCATGACCACGTGCACCGCCAACACGCTCGGGATCGGTGCCGAGGACTCGGTGCTTCCGGTCGTGCCGATGTTCCACGCCAACGCGTGGGGGCTGCCGTATGCGACGTTGATGGCGGGCGCCGACCTCGTGTTGACCGATCGCTTCCTGGACGCGAAGTCGATCATCGACGTCATCGAGACCCGGCGGCCCACGGTCGCGGGTGCGGTGCCGACGATCTGGAACGACGTGATGCACCGCCTGGAATCGTCTCCCGGCCATGACATCTCGTCGCTTCGGCTGGTGTCGTGCGGCGGATCGGCGGTACCGGTGTCGCTCATGAAGGCCTTCGAGGAGAAGTTCGGCGTCCAGATTCGACAGCTGTGGGGGATGACCGAGACCTCACCGGTGGCGACGATGGCGTGGCCGCCGCCCGGCGTCTCCGAAGAGGAACACTGGGCGCTGCGCTCGACCCAGGGCAAGCCGATGTGCGGCGTCGAGGTCCGCATCGTCGACGATGCAGGCGATCCGCTTCCCAACGACGGCAAGGCGGTCGGCGAGCTCGAGGTGCGCGGGCCGTGGATCACCGGTTCCTACTACCGCAACCACGACGAGTCCAAGTTCGCCGGCGGCTGGTTACGCACCGGCGACGTGGGCCGCATCGATCCGCTGAGCTACGTGACCCTGACCGATCGTGCCAAGGACGTCATCAAGTCCGGTGGCGAATGGATTTCGTCGGTCGACCTGGAGAACCACCTCATCGCGCACCCCGCAGTGCTGGAAGCCGCGGTGGTCGGCGTGCCCGACGATCGCTGGGATGAGCGACCACTGGCCGCTGTCGTGCTGCACGAGGGCGTCGAGGTGACACCGGCCGAGCTGCGGGAGTTCCTGGCGGACAAGGTCGTTCGCTGGTGGCTACCCGAACGCTGGACGTTCGTCGATCAGGTGCCGCGCACCAGCGTCGGCAAGTACGACAAGAAGACCATCCGCGCCAGGCACGCCGAAGGCGAGTACGAGGTGCACGAACACCGCGACTAGCGTTCGGCGCGCTGGTACGCCGTCACGACCGCTGCGCCGCCGAGGCCGATGTTGTGCTGAAGGGCGGCGGTGACGCCGTCCACCTGACGCCTGTCGGCGGTGCCCCGCAGCTGCCACGTGAGCTCGGCACACTGAGCCAGACCGGTCGCACCCAGCGGATGGCCCTTGGAGATCAACCCACCCGATGGATTGACCACCCAGCGTCCGCCATAGGTGGTGTCGCCGTTGTCGATGAGCTTGGGAGCCTCACCCTCACCGCACAGACCCAACGCCTCGTACAGCAGCAGCTCGTTGGCCGAGAAGCAGTCGTGCAGTTCGATGACCTGGAAGTCCTCGGGGCCTAGACCCGACTGGTCGTAAACCTGTTTGGAGGCTTGGACGTTCATGTCGTAGCCGATGATGTTGGCCGCACTGCCGTCGAAGGTGCTCGGGAAGTCGGTGGTCATGGACTGGCCGACGATCTCGACGGCCTGACCGGCAAGCCCGTGGTCGTCTACGAACTGCTCGCTCACCACGATGGCCGCACCAGATCCGTCCGAGGTCGGCGAGCACTGCAGCTTCGTCAGAGGATCGGAGATCATCCTAGAGCCCAGGATGTCGTCGAGGCTGTACTCCTCCTGGAACTGCGCATACGGGTTGTTCACCGAATGCTTGTGGTTCTTGTAGCCGATCTTCGCGAAGTGTTCGGCTGTCGTGCCGTACTTCTTCATGTGCTCGCGACCCGCCGCACCGAACATCCACGGCGCCACCGGGAACGCGAACTCGTCGATCTCCGCGAGCGCCTTCACGTGGTTGCCTAGAGGTGACTCGCGGTCATCGGCGCCACCGCCGAGTGAGCCCGGCTGCATCTTCTCGAAGCCCAGCGCGATGACGCAGTCGGCCAGCCCGCCACGAATGGACTGCGCCGCCAGGTACAACGCGGTGGAACCGGTGGAACAGTTGTTGTTCACGTTGACGATCGGGATGCCCGTCATGCCCAGTTCGTAGAGCGCGCGCTGGCCGGACGTCGAGTCGCCCGAGCAGTATCCGACGTAGCCCTGTTCGACGGCGTCGTAGGAGATGCCTGCATCCTCGAGCGCCTTGGTGCCCGACTCGTTGGCCATCTGCGGGTAGTCCCACCCCTCCCGGCGGGATTCATGGTCCGCTCCGCGAGCTGCGCGTCCGGCTTCATGGTCCGCTCCGCGAGCTGCGCGTCCGGCTTCATGGTCCGCTCCGCGAGCTGCGCGTCCGGCTTCATGGTCCGCTCCGCGAGCTGCGCGTCCGGCTTCATGGTCCGCTCCGCGAGCTGCGCGTCCGCCCGGCTTCTCGAACTTCGTCATCCCTACGCCCACGACGAACACTCGGTTGTTCTTCCTGGCCATGACCTACCCCTTCGCTACGCTGCGTTTTCCAGCAACATAACAGCGGAGCTCAGCTGTAGTTCAGCCACCAGTCGTGCAGGCCATCCATGTCGTCGCTCTGGACGTCGGCCAACAGGAGATCGTCGTCCTGGGTCCACACCACGTCGGCGTGGCCCTGATACGTGCCGCACGCGATCGAACCGGCCGTGGCGTCGGGGGTGCTCTTGTAATGCCACGTGGTCGGCGAATTGGCCTCCGCGCCGGGGCAGCGCAGGAGTTCCTCGTTCTCCCCAATCGAGGATTCGAATCGCTGATCCATCGTGTCCTTGTTCGCGAAGATCGAGTAGCGAGCGGCCGCAGGCCCACCCGGTTGGGTGGACTGGCGGCAGTCGACGGTCGCCAATGCACCCGCCGCGGGTGGAACAGCCTTCTCGCACACGCTCGCCGGATAGCCCGGCGGAATCAAGGCCATCAACTGGGCGTCGAAGCCGGTGGGATCGCCGGCGTCCGTCGTGCGGGGCGTGGTGGTGCGTGTGGTCGACGGCTTCTCACGCGCCGTAGACGTCTTCTTCGACGTCGTAACGGTCGGACTGTCCGCGCTGTCCGACCTGGTCAGCAGAAAGGTGCCGACAGCGCCCAGTAGCAGCACCAGCACCCCGGCCACCACCACGATGGGCACCCACGGAGTCTTCTTGCCGCCCTGCGGGTTCGGGCCCGGCGGGGGCTGATTCCAGTGCGGCGGCGGCGGCGGCGGTGTCGGGAAGGACCCCGGGGTCATCCCATAGGCCTGGGGGGTCGCGTACGGAGGTGGGGTGACCGGGTACGGCGGGGGAGACGCGCCGGGGGGCGGCGTCGACCCGAAGGGCGGCGGGTAGGGCGGCGGTGGGGCAGTCATCGTGGCTGCCTGGTCCACTGGCAGGCCCTGAGGCATGGTCGCTGCCTCGCCGCGCTGTAGGATCGTCGCCGCCTGGTCCTGATCGCGCGGCGTGAGCGCGTGGGTGGCTGCCGCCGCCAGATCCCCGGCGGTGGCAAAGCGTTCGCCGGGATTCTTCGCCATGCCGCGTGCGATTACGTCGTCGAATGCCGGAGGTATCCCTGGCCTTTCGACACTGGGCCGGGGAATCGGCTGCATCAGGTGTGCCGTGATGATGACGCTGACGCTGTCGCCCCCGTACGGCTGTGAACCGGCGAGGCATTCGTACAGCACACAGGCCAACGCGTAGATGTCGGCCCGGTAGGTGACGTCGTCATTCGTGAAGCGCTCCGGCGCCATGTACGCGTAGGTGCCCACTGCGGTGCCCAGTTCGGTCAGCTTCTCGTCGGTCGCCGCGTTCGCGATGCCGAAATCGACCAGATACGCGAAGTCGTCGCGGGTGATCAGGATGTTCTCGGGTTTGACGTCGCGGTGCATGATTCCGCTTTCGTGGGCGGCATCGATCGCCGACGCCACCTGTCGCACGATCGCCACGGCCCGCGCCGGGGTCATCGGCCCGAAGTTCTTCAGCAGCTTTCGCAGGTCCGACCCGTTGATCATGCGCATGTCGACGAACAGCACGCCGTCGATCTCGCCGTAGTCGTGAATCGGTACCACGTGCGGTTCCTGCAGGCGCCCGGCCGAATGCGCTTCGCGCTGAAGGCGTTTGCGGAACACCGAGTCGTTGGAGACGCCCTCGGGAAGGAGTTTGAGGGCGACGACGCGGTCCTTGACGGTGTCCTCGGCCTCATAGACCTCGCCCATGCCGCCCTTGCCGATCAGCCGCAGCAGGCGGTAGTGGCCAAACATCGTGCCTTCGCGCGACTTCGGCTCGGTCATCTGATGTCTCCTTGCGCTGACCGGTGGCACGTGCCCCTTCTGCCAGGAAATACCTTAATGCGTGGTGGCGGTGCCCACCCGGAAATCATCAGCGCAAGCTTGGAGACCCAGGCGCGGGCGCGCGGAGTGCGACGTCGAGACCCATCACCGGCAATCGTGCAGTCCGGCGCCGCCAAGTGGTGTAGATCTTGAGTAGAACGTGTTCTAGTTTCTTGCCCGAGGGGAGTGACGATGGCGTTGCGAGTGGTGCAGTGGGCGACGGGCGGAGTTGGCGTCGCCGCGATCAAGGGCGTGCTCGAACATCCCGACCTCGAGTTGGCCGGATGCTGGGTGCATTCGGAGGCCAAGAGCGGCAAGGACGTCGGCGAGATCGTGGGATGCGAACGGCTGGGGGTGGTCGCCACGAACGACGTCGAGGCGATCCTCGGTCTTGAGGCGGACGCCGTCGTCTACTCACCGCTGATGCCCAACCCCGATGAAGTCGCGGCGCTGTTGCGGTCCGGCAAGAACGTCGTCACCCCGGTGGGCTGGTTCTATCCGGGTGAGAAGGAGGCCGCTCCGCTGCGCGCGGCGGCAATTGAGGCCGGCGTCACCCTGCACGGCACCGGAATTGCACCGGGCGGAATCAGCGAGAAGTTTCCCCTGCTGTTCTCGATCATGTCGACTGGCGTGACATTCGTTCGTGCCGAGGAGTTCTCAGATCTGCGCACGTACGACGCGCCAGACGTGCTGCGCTACGTGATGGGCTTCGGTGACACCCCCGAGAAGGCGCTGACCGGTCCGATGCAGAAGCTGCTCGACGGCGGGTTCATGCAGTCGGTGCGAATGTGCGTCGACGAGATGGGCTTTGCTGCCGACCCGAAGATCCGTGCCACTCAGGAGATCGCGGTGGCGACGGCACCGATCGACTCGCCGATGGGCGCGATCCAGCCAGGACAGGTGGCGGGCCGCAAGTTCCACTGGGAGGCGCTCGTCGGCGAAGAGGTGGTGGTTCGCGTCACCGTCAACTGGTTCATGGGCCAGGAGCACCTCGATCCCGCATGGACCTTCGGACCCGCGGGCGAGCGGTACGAGATCGAGTGCAAGGGCAATCCCGACTTCACCGTCACCGTCAAGGGCTTTCAGCCCGACAGCGTTGAGGAAGGGCTGGAGAGCAACAACGGGATCGTCGCGACGGCTGCGCACTGCGTCAACTCGATACCGGCGGTGTGCGCCGCGGCGCCCGGTATCGCCACCTATCTCGATCTGCCGTTGATCAGTGGCAAGGCGGCGCCGCACCTGCGCTGACTAGCGGGGTATCAGGCCGCCGTCGACCGTGATCACCTTGTTGGTGAGGTAGCCGGTGCGCAGCATCGTCACGGCCATGTCGGCCATCTCGTCGGGCATGCCGATGCGCCCGACCGGAATCGGCACCGGCGGCGTACCGGTCTCCGGATCGGCGGGGAACATCTTCGTCCCGCCCACCAAGGCCGGAGCGAGGCAGTTCACGGTGACACCGTCGGCCGCGACCCGCGGCGCCAGGTGGTGCATGAGTCCGTGCAGACCGGCCTTGCTCGCGGCGTAATGGGCGCCCACCACGCCACCGGTGAAGGCGGCCACCGACGAGACGAACAGAATGCGACCGAACCCACGCTCGACCATGCCGGGCAGCACCTGTTGGCAAAGTAGGAACGGTGCCGTCAGGTTCACTGCCAACGTGGCGTTCCAAGATGCGAGATCGATCTTCTGCCAACCTCTTACGTCGGCGATCCCGGCATTGGCGATGAGCAGGTCTACCGGTCCGAGTTCGCGTTCCGCGTGTGCGACGAGGGCCGCGGGCGCCTCGGGATCGGAGAGGTCGGCGGAGGTGACGGTCACTCGTCGTCCCCTCTCCCTGGCATCCGCGCCGACGGCCTCGGCATCCTCGCCGTGCGTGCCGTATGCGAGGCAGAGGTCGACGCCGTCTTCGGCAAGTCGGCGCGCGATGGCCGTTCCGATGCCGCCGGACGCTCCGGTGAGTAGTGCGACTCTGTTTCGGAGACCGGGAGCGGCGCGACTCGAGAAGGTATCCGCCGGATCCGTCACGGCTGGATCAGAATTCGGATCGGATCACCGTCGGCGGTCTCGAGCTTCTCGATACCCTTTGCGACGTCCTCGAGCGGAACGATGTCGCTGATCGAACGCGACAGGTCGAGGCGCCCACGCGAGACCAGGTTGGCCAATGTGCCGATGTCCGCGTTCTGGTAGCCGAGGTGGCCGAGTACTCGGCGCTGGAAGAGGTTGAAGATCGAGGTCGGTCCGATGGAGGGAGTGTCGGCACTCATCCCGACGCCGACCAGTCGTCCGCCGACCGTGAGGCTGTTCAATGCCTGCTCGAAAGTGGACGTGAGCCCGACCGCATCGAAGGCGACGTCGAGGTTGCGACCGCCGGTGGCCTCGGCGATCTTGTCGTGGAGGTCGGCGTCGCGGGCGTCGAAGGCGTAGTCCGCGCCTACTGCGAGCGCTCGATCCAGGATGACGGGTTTGACGTCTACCGCGATGATCGGAGCCGCGCCTACCAGTCGGGCCAACTGGACGATGTGCGTGCCGAGGCCGCCTACGCCCCACACTCCGACGGACTCGCCGATGCCGACCTCGGCGGTACGCACCACCGCGCCGTAGGGGGTCGACACCGCGTCGGCGAGGATCGCGGCCTGCTCCAGCGGCACGTTGTCCGGAATCCTGGTCAGGCCGAACGCTTGTGCCACCGTGTATTCCGCCCAAGCCCCGTCGTAGGCGAAGGCCATCAGACGGATGCGCAGGCAGTTCGAGAGGTCACCGCGAAGGCAGTTCGGACACTCCTCGCAGGGGCGCCCCGCGGCGACCACCACACGGTCGCCCTCGGCCCATCCCGTCACCCCCGGCCCCAGCTTGGCGACGGTGCCCGACGCCTCGTGGCCCTGCGTCACCACCTCCAGCTGGGAGGGAAAGGTGCCATTGATCAGGCTCAGATCGGAATGGCAGATGCCACAGAACGCCACCTTGACCAGGACCTCGCCTTGGCCCGGCTCTGGTATCGGAACATCCTCCACCGCAATCCTTTTGGAGTCAGCGTAGAAGCGCTGTGCCCTCATCGTCTCAGCCATCTGGATCCCTTCGTCGCGCGTCGCGGTACCCGGGGGTACCATCTCCATCATGACGCAGCCGATGGTCGTCGAGCAATCACGGGCGATACCCGTGACCCAAGATGCGGCGTTCGACGGCACCGTCCCGATTCCCCTGCCTACACTCTTCCATCGCTGGTACGGCCCGATTCCGCCGATCAAGACGGTCGAGGGCCAGACCGGCGACTGGGACGAAGTCGGCAAGAGCCGCACCGTGTTCCTGAGGGGCGGCGGCAGCATGCGTGAGGTACTGACGTCGTACGACGTACCCCGGTCGTTCGGCTACACGCTGTCCGACGTGAAGGGGCCCCTGGCGCCGCTGGTCGAGCACATCGAAGGACTATGGGCGTTCGAGCCCGTTGGCACTGGCACGAAGGTCACGTGGCGCTGGACGATTCACCCGCGTTCCGCACTCGTCGCGCCGGCGTTGCCCGTCTTCGGGAAGCTCTGGCTCGGCTACGCCCGCCAGTCGCTGGAGGAGCTGTCGAACCAGCTGGTGGGTTGATGCGGACGCCACCTCAGTGGGCCTGGCACACTCGGCTCCCGTGACGATGAGACGTGGGCTGGTATTGGCCGGTGGGGGCCTTGCGGGCATCGCCTGGGAGACCGGAATCATGCAGGGCGTCGCAGACGAGGCGCCCGACGCGGCCCGCGCGCTACTCGACTCCGACGTTCTGCTGGGCACGTCGGCCGGGTCGACGGTGGCTGCGCAGATCAGCAGCGGCGCCCTTCTCGCCGATCTCTTCGCCGCCCAGGTGTCGTCCGACTCTCACGAGATCGACCCCGGCACGAGCATCGATGACATCACCGAGATGTTCCTGACGGCAATGATGACTCCCGGCACCAAGGAAGAGAAATTACAGCGCATCGGTGCGATCGCGGTGGCCACCGAGACCGTCGCCGAACCGGTTCGCAGGGCCGTGATCGGCCATCGGCTGCCCTCTCGGGAATGGGCGGACCGGGTGCTACGGGTAACGGCCGTCGACGTCGCCACGGGTGAGCTGCTAGTCATCGACCGCGACTCAGGCATCGGCCTGGTGGACGCCGTGGCGGCCAGCTGCGCGGTCCCAGGGGCATGGCCTCCGGTCACCGTCGGCGACCGACGATTCATGGACGGTGGCGTCGGCAGCACCGTGAACATGACGGCGGCCTCGGACTGCGATGCGGTCGTCGTGTTGGTGCCATCGAGCGAGACGGTGCCGTCGCCCTTCGGCGACGGAGTGGTGGCCGAGATCGCGGCCTTCCCCGGCGAGACGCTTGCCGTCTACGCCGACGCTGAGTCGATCACCGCCTTCGGGCTCAACCCGCTCGATCCGGCGTGCCGGATTCCGTCGGCCAATGCCGGTCGCGCACAGGGGCGCCGGGATGCGACGCGCATCGCACGCTTCCTAGGGGTGTGAGGTCTTCGGCACCAGGGTGTCGAGCGCGGCGGAGGTCAGTTCCTGACCAATGTCGATGACCTCTTCGGCGCGGTGGAACTCCAGGCTTCTGGCCGCTGTCCTGGGCACTTCGATCAGCACGTCCGGCGGATAGGCCGCGAGCGTATGCCGCATCAAGGCGGACTGCGCAATGTCTATGGCGCGGTTCAACACCTCGAACCCGCCGAGCTTGGGTACCGAGAATTCGGTGTGATCGTCGTGGTCGTCGGTCTCGACTCCGTCATTGGCGAACCGGCTGAGCACCGTCTTGGCGGCGGGCGTGTCGAGAAGGGTGCGGGCCGTGCCGGTATCGAGCAAAGCCGTTGTGCTGCGCCACATTCGGTTCAGCAGATCATTGGTGGGTCCGGGTCCGTTAGCGGGTTGGGAGACACGGGGATCATCCCCGCTGAGGCTGACGGCGATGATCAAATCGGCGTTGACCGCGGCGAGCGGTGCCATCGGTAAAGGATCGAGGATGCCGCCGTCGGCCAGTAGTCGCCCGTCCAGCACATGCGGCTTGATCACTCCGGGTATTGCGATCGACGCCCGGATGGCCGCGTCGACCGGCCCACGCTGCAGCCACACCGACTTGCCCGCCACCAGATCCGTGGAGACCGCCGTGAACGGGATCGGAAGGTCCTCGATCACTGCCTCGCCGAGGATCTCCCGGACCGCGTCGAGGATCTTCTCCGCACGCAGAACGCCGGCGGACGTCAACGATGGATCGAGAAGCCGCAGTACCGCACGCTGGGTGAGAGAGGTTGCCCACGAGGTGTAGTCGTCGAGCTTGTCTGCGGCGGCCAGCCCGCCGACGAGCGCGCCCATGGACGACCCCGAAATGCCCACGATCTCGTGCCCACGATCGCGTAGTTCGTTGATGACGCCGATGTGTGCGTACCCGCGGGCGCCACCGCTGCCCAGACAAAGCGCGACTCGCATGGGTTCATCTTCCCGTGTCACGTCCGCGAAACGGTGGCAGTCCTCCAGCGTGGCCGGGTTCCGAGGGCGCCCAAGGGCGTGAACGCGTCGCGCGTCGGGTGAACGGGAGCTAGCAGCCCACCCTCGCGAAGAAGGCGGCGGCGACCAGGCCGATGATCAGGGCGATGGTCGGCTGTCCGCTGGAAAAGGCCACGATGACGCCCATGACCGCGCCGACGGCGATGAAGAGGAGGAGGAGGCCCAACAGCACTCGCATGCCATTGATCGACCCACCGGAGGCAGGCGGCATCGCAGTCCGGGGCTGACCCAGCTTGCCGTTCTCTGGTCCGATCATTGGCCCTCCAATAGTGATGAGGGACACAGCGTACCGAACATTGTGATGAAAGCCACAACGCATAGACGCGCTAATTGTTTGTGCGCCTGTGATTTCGGTTCATCGGTAACGCATTTTCAGCACCGTGATTGAAAGTCCATCAGCCGCACAGATCGTTCGCGGCGGCGTCGGCCGCCACGATCACGGCTGACTGTCGAGCCGCAGGCAGCTTGGACCACGGCGAGTCGAACGTGCCGGGGCTCGCGGCATCTGACTTCTGCAGGCTCTCGAGGTAAGGCTCGAATTGTGCCTTCCGGTCGCCGCCCTTTTCGAGCATCCACATCTTCGCAGCGTGGCAGGCCTGGAAGTACTCGTCCTCGGTCGACTCGGCGGGCGTCCCCACCGCTGTCGTGACGCCGCTGGGGGATACCCCAAGCGCGCCAGGGGCGGCCGTGTGGTTGTCGAAGGCCGGCGACGTGGTTGGCGTCGTCACGAGCATCGACGACGGTCCTGACGCCGAAGGGGTGGACTGGCCGGTGGATTGGCCCTGGTCCGAACTGGCGGAGCAGCCGGAGAGAAGGGCTGCCAGGGCTGCCACGGCGAATATCGGGTAGCTGCGCATGCAGCCAATCTATGCAACACTCACCACCGTGTTGGAACGGACCATCTGTCGGGAGTGTTGCAGGGCTTGACGCCCGCCCCCTGATCGACCCCTCTTCCCGGTCCACCTGGAGTCCCGTTCACATGTCTCTTGCCGTTTCCTTCCCACCGTCCGGCGTCGCCCCCACCCGGCTCCGCGTCCCCGACCTACTGCACGCGACCGACGTCGCCGCCGACCATGTGCTGTCGGGTCGGTACGACCACGCGCTGCCGCCGGGCGGGACACCCACCGATGAGCGGTGGTTCACCCGGCTGCACGGTGACGACGAGCTCGACGTGTGGCTCATCAGCTGGGTGCCCGAGCGGTCCACCGAACTCCACGACCACGGCGGGTCGTTGGGCGCGCTCACGGTCGTCTCCGGTGCGCTCGTCGAAACCCGTTGGGACGGTGAGGCTTTACGCGAACGGCGGCTCGCGGCCGGGGGTCAGGCGGGCTTCCCCCTCGGCTGGGTCCACGACGTCGTCTGGGCACCCTCCGAGCCCATCGGTGTTCGCACGCCCACCCTCAGCGTGCATGCCTACTCACCGCCGCTGACCGCGATGTCGTACTACGACGTCACCGAACGGAACACGCTGCGTCGTGACCGGACCGAGCTGACCGACAAGCCCGAGGGGGACTAGTGCCGAGTCGCATCGACGCTGTTCTGGAGTCCGCACGGGACAAGCTGACGCGGATCGAGGCCAAGGACGTACCCGCCGCGCTGGCACGCGGAGCTCTGCTCGTCGACATCCGTCCCGCCGCACAGCGGGCCTCCGAAGGCCACGTCGCCGGCGCGCTGGTCATCGAACGAAACGTCCTCGAGTGGCGCTGCGACCCCACCAGCGAGGCCCGACTGCCGCAGGCCGTCGACGACGACGTCGAGTGGGTGGTGCTCTGCTCGGAGGGTTACACGTCGAGCCTCGCCGCAGCGTCACTCGTCGAGCTCGGCCTGCACCGCGCCACCGACGTCATCGGCGGCTATCACGCGATGAACTCGGCAGGCGTGCTGGAACTGCTCAGTACATCACTCGTCGGAACGCAAGAGCGGCCGTAGCTTCTCGGTCTTCTCGGGCGTCCAGCCAGGGGGCTGCATGATCGCCGCCCAGGCATTCGCCACGTCGCGCACGTAGACGTGACCGTGGCCGTCCGGGACGTCGACGGCCACCGCCATGTCGGCGGATACCTGGAGGAACGTCACCACCGGAATCCACTCCATCTCCGGTGAGACGTCGTAACCCCGGGGTTCGCGCAACCAATCCGGCTTGGCGAACAGCAGATCGGGGTTCCACCACGCAATCGGGTCGGACGCGTGCTGCAGGTACACCACACGCGGCTGACCCCACGGCTCCGCCGGTCGGCCCAGATTCTCCGCCTTGGCGGCGAACCGAACGTTCTCACCCTTGTCGAAGATGGGCAGCCATTCCGGTGAACCCGCGTCGCGATTGAGCGTCAGATTCGTCCAGATGGTGTTGTTGAACGTGGGGCCGGAGAACAGCGCGCCGTCAGTGCGTGCAATGAGATTGTTCAGGGACAGGAATGGCGCCTCGCCACCGAACGAGCCGAGGCTCTCGCCGAACACCACCAACTTGGGACGCTGAGCCTCGGGCATCTCGCGCACCAACGCGTCCACCGCCTCGAAGAGCGCCTGACTGGACTGGCGCGCATTCTCCTTGTCGACGAGGAACGACAGCCAACTCGGCAGGAAGGAGTACTGCATCGACACGATGGCGGTGTTGCCGTTGTACATGTACTCCAGAGCGGACGCCTCGGCCTCGTTGATCCAGCCGGTGCCCGTGGTATTCGCGACTGCAACCACCGCGCGGTTCAGCCCTCCGGTGCGCTGCAGTTCGCGCGCGGCGAGCTCGGCGGTCGCCTTGAAATCGTCGGCTGAGTTCAACCCGGCGTAGGCGCGGATCGGCTCGATGGCTCGCCCGCCGTTGAACTCGTCGAGGTCCTCGACCGTCGGGCCGCCCGCGATGAAGACGCGACCTTGGTGGCCGAGCGACGACCACGTGACGAGCGATGCGGGGCCGCCAGAGCGCAACGCGGTGGTCGGGGCGGCGAAGTCCGGATTCTCTTCGTTGTTGACCGATTTGAACGTGCTGTTGAGGGTACTCATCGCACCCCGCACCACGATCCCGTTGAGCAGTGCGATGCTCAGCGCGAGCAGGAGCGTAACCACCACCACCGCCGAAATCCGAGGTGGCGCAACGCGCTCGAGTTGTCTGACGAGAAACCGCACCAACCTGCCCACCAGCTGGCCGAGCTCGACGAACGCGAACAGGAAGACGATCGCCAGCACGGCGGTCAGCGGATGGTCCCAAAAGCTCAACCGGGGCACGCCCATGAAGTCCCGTACGTCGTCCTGCCAGACGTGGAACCAGATGATCGAAAGTGTTTGGCCGACGACACCAACCACGACGAGCACGATCCACGCCCACCGCGGCGCCGGGGGGCTGATGTTCTTCGATCGCATGTAGCGGATCAACCAGACGGCGAATACGCCGATGCCGTAACCGATCGCGCCCGCGGCACCACTGACCAGACCCTGGAACAGCGGGCCGCGGGGAAGTAGCGACGGCGTCATCGACAGCCAGACGAACACCAGGCCCAGCGCGGTACCGAAGAACGTGTAGTGGCGGACCCACCAGTCCGACTTCGCCGGGGGTGCAGCGGTGTCCACCTCAGCCGCGGGCTCCGAGTCGTCTGCCCTGGTCTTCGTCTCGGTCTCCGTCACGAACGCACTTTAACGGTGCGTGAAGTTCGGTGGGCGCTTCTCGGTGAAGGCTGCCATGCCCTCGGTCTGGTCCTCGGTGGCGAATGCCGAGTGGAACAGTCGTCGCTCGTAGAGAAGACCTTCCGTAAGACTGGATTCGAACGCGCGGTTGACGGCCTCCTTGGCCATCCGCGACGCCGACAACGACATCCCCGCGATGGTGGCGGCGGTGGAGTTGGCCTCGTCGAGAAGCGAGTCCGCTGGCACGACGCGCGACACCAGGCCACTGCGGTCGGCCTCCGCCGCGTCGATGGTGCGTCCGGTGAGGATGAGGTCCATCGCCTTCGCCTTGCCGATGGCACGGGTCAGCCGTTGCGAACCGCCCATACCCGGGAGCACGCCGAGCTTGATCTCCGGCTGACCGAACTTGGCGCTGTCGGCGGCAATCAAGATGTCGCACATCATCGCGAGCTCGCAGCCCCCTCCGAGCGCATAGCCCGCGACGGCTGCGATGGTCGGAGTGCGGGTGGCGGCGAAGTTCGACCACGTGGCGAAGAAGTCGGCGGCGAACACCTCGGCGAACGACAGGTCGGCCATCTCCTTGATGTCGGCACCCGCGGCGAAGGCCTTCGCGTTGCCGGTCACGATGATGGCGCCGATGCCGGGGTCGGCCTCGAATTCGGCCGCCGCCGTGGTGAGTTCGGTCATCACCTGACTGTTGAGGGCGTTGAGTGCCTTCGGCCGGTTCAGCGTGATGGTCCCGACGCGGCCCTCGCGCGTCACCAGAATCGTCTCGTAGGTCATGTCTACTGCTCCTCCTCGGGGAATGTCAGATCGGGCTCGGCGGGTGCGAAGTACGCCTCAACCAGATCCGGTGAACACGATGCCAGGGTCGGTGGTTGCCACTTCGGGTTCTTGTCCTTGTCGACGAGCAGGGCGCGGATGCCCTCCACCAGGTCGTACGACCGTAGAGCTGCGCACGACGTCCGAAACTCTTCGCGTAGAGCATCTTTCAGCGTATCCAGCTTTGTAGCCCGACGCACCGCCTCCAGGGTGACCGCCAATGCGATGGGGGATCGGCCGGCAATCTTGTCGGCGGCGTCACTGGCCGGGCCCGCGTCGTGCCCGCGCAGCGCGGCGACGATGTCGACGACGGTCTCGCCCGCGTAGCATTCGTCGATCCAGCCCCGCTGTGCCAGAAGGGGACTGGCGGGCGGTTCGACGGCGAACCTGGACACGGCCACGTCCACGCCGTCCGCGACGAGCGTGGCCGTGAACTCGGCGAGCTCCCCGTGGGGCACGAAGTGGTCCGCAAACCCCATCGCGACGGCGTCGGCCCCGGAGAACGGCGCGCCCGTCAGCGCTGCGTGCAGACCGAGGAGGCCCGGCGCCCGCGACAGGAGATAGGTGCCACCTACGTCGGGAATGAAGCCGATGCCGACCTCGGGCATACCCATCTTGGTGGTGTCGGTGACGATGCGGACGCTGCCGTGCGCGGCGACCCCGACGCCGCCACCCATGACGATCCCGTCCATCACCGCGACATAGGGTTTGGGGTACCGGGCGATGTAGGCGTTGAGGAGATATTCGTCGTGCCAGAAGGATCGCGCCTCGGCGCCGTCGCCCTTGGCGCTGTGGTAGATCGCGATGACGTCGCCACCCGCGCAGAGGCCCCGCTCGCCAGAACCGGACAGTAGGACGGACTGCACCGAGTCGTCGTTCTCCCACTTCCTGAGAGCCTTCTCAAGGTCGGTGACCATGCCGTGGGTGAGCGAGTTGATGGCCTTCGGCCTGTTCAGGGTGACGAGACCGACGCCGTTCTCGACATTTACTAGGATGTCCTCGTTTTCAGCCACGGTGTGCAATCTAGATCGTGACCCCAGGTCCCATCGACACGGGTAACCTTTCTCAATAAGTTCACAGTTTCACCGACGCGGCCGGGAACCCGCCCGAGTCGCCGCACGTTGACCCTATGTTCGTCAATGTTCGTCATCCCGACGGGCCAAATGCACACGAGAGGAACCGACGGTGCGCGAGAGCAGCAACCCGGTATTCCGTTCCCTGCCGAAACAGCAGGGCGGATATGCCCAATTCGGTAACGGAGCCGCCGGCTACGGCGCCGCCGCAGTACAGGCTGACCCCTATGCGGCTCAGCCCTACACCGACCAGTCGAACGCGGTCTCCCGACCGCTCACCATCGACGACGTCGTCACCAAGACCGGCATCACGCTGGCCGTTCTCACCGCCGTCGCCGTAGTGTCCTACTTCCTGGTGCAGGGCAACGTAGCGCTGGCGATGCCGTTCACCCTCGTCGGCGCCCTCGGTGGACTGGCGCTAGTGCTGATAGCCACCTTCGGCCGCAAGCAGGACAACCCGGCCATCGTGTTGAGCTACGCGGCGCTCGAGGGTCTGTTCCTGGGTGCGGTGTCGTTCATCATCGCCAACATGTACTCGACCGGCGGTGTCGGCATGATCGCGCAGGCGATCGTGGCCACGCTCGGTGTGTTCTTCGGCATGCTGGTCGTCTACAAGACGGGCGCCATCCGCGTCACGCCGAAGTTCACCCGCATGATCATCGCCGGACTCTTCGGTGTGATGGCCCTGATGCTGCTCAACATCGTCCTCGCCCTCTTCGGCGTCGGCGGCGGCGAGGGCTTCGGACTGCGTAGCGGTGGCCCCATCGCCATCGGCTTCTCGCTGCTCTGCATCGCGCTCGCGGCGTTCAGCTTCCTCATCGACTTCGACGCGGCTGATCAGATGGTCCGCGCCGGCGTTCCGTCGAAGGCGGGCTGGGGCATTGCACTCGGGCTGACCGTGACGCTGGTCTGGCTGTACCTCGAAATCCTGCGGCTGCTGAGTTACTTCTCCAACGACTAGCAGCCCTACCCAGGAAGCCCGTTCGCCTCGGCGAACGGGCTTTCTCTGTGCTCGAACACCATTGACATAGCGCTAGCAGTCGCTCTCGCCGCGATTTTCGACTGTCTTCGCTATCTCAACGTGGCTGTGGATGGATTCGGCAGCGTCGGTCACGCAGCTGACATCTTGCGACGGTGGACTCCATCTTCATCGGTAGCGAGGCGGTTGCGGCGGGCGAACTCGGTGTAAACGACCTCAGGCGCCGCTACCGGCGGCTGCTTCCCGACGTCTACGGCTCGCTGACCGCGGAACCAACGCTGTGCGACCGGATTACCGCCGGCTGGTTGTGGACGGGCCGGGAGGGAGTGATCGCGGGAGCTGCGGCCTCGGCGATTCTTGGTGCGAAGTGGGTTGACGTCAATATGCCGGTCGAACTGATCTGGGCCAACAACCGGGCGGCTCCCGGCGTGGTAACGCGTCGCGACACCCTGCTGGATGGCGAAACGACCGTGCGTAGGGGCTTAACGCTGACGACCGCCGAGCGCACTGCGTTCGACCTCGCTCGCGGCGGCTCCATCGGCAATGCCGTCGCCCGGCTCGACGCATTGGCTCGGGCAACGGTTTTCAAGCCAGCGGACGTCATCGAACTCGCACAACGGCATCCGCATGTCAGGGGGTTGCGTCGGGTCGACCGCGTCCTGGACCTAGTCGACGCCGGAGCCGGAATCTCCACGGGAGACATGGTTGCGGCTACTGCTGATCCGAGCCGGCTATCCGCGACCGCAGACGCAGATTCCGCTCCTCGGGCCCGACGGCTATTCCATGTACCGGCTCGACATGGGTTGGCAGGACGAACGCATCGCCGTCGAGTACGACGGTGATGACCACCGTGAAAAGCCGCGGTGGCGCAAGGACATCATTCGCTCGGAATACCTTGCGCACCTTGGGTGGAAGCACGTTCGGGTGGTCGCGGGCGAGCGAGAACCCGACGTCCTGCGGCGCGTGGAGCGGGCCTGGATGTCGAGATAGCACTGACAGTCAGAATTGGCGCGGGATCGAACTGTCAGCGCTATTTCAACGGAACTAGCTGAGGCGCTCGATGATCATCGCCATGCCCTGACCGCCGCCGACGCACATGGTCTCCAGACCGAAGGTCTTGTCGTAGGTCGTCAGATTGTTCAGCAGCGTGGCCGTGATCCGCGCGCCCGTCATGCCGAATGGATGGCCGATGGCGATCGCGCCACCGGACACGTTGAGCTTGTCCTCGTCCATACCGAGCGCGCGTGCCGAGCCGAGGACCTGAACCGCGAACGCCTCGTTGATCTCGTAGAGGTCCAGGTCGCCGATCGCCATGCCGGCCTTGGCAAGTGCCTTCTTCGACGCCTCGATCGGGCCCAGGCCCATGATCTCCGGCGACAGTCCTGACACGCCCGTTGACACGATGCGCGCCAAGGGTGTCAGCCCCAACTCCTTGGCCTTCGTGTCGCTCATGATCACCACGGCGGCGGCACCGTCGTTGAGCGGGCAGGCGTTGCCCGCGGTGATGGTGCCGTTGGGCCGGAACACCGGCTTCAGCTGACTGATCTTCTCGTAGGTGGTGCCGGCGCGCGGCCCGTCGTCCTTGGACACGACCGTGCCGTCGGGCAGCGTGACCGGAACGATCTCGCGGTCGAAGAAGCCGCTGTTGATCGCTTCTTCGGCCTTGTTCTGGCTACGGACGCCCCAGTGATCCTGGTCCTCGCGGCTGATTCCGGTGAACAGCGCGACGTTCTCGGCCGTTTGGCCCATCGCGATGTAGACGTCCGGCAGCAGGCCATCCTCGCGTGGGTCGTGCCACTCGGTGGCGCCGGCCGCGGCCTGATCGGAACGGGTCTGCGCGTCGGCGAAGTTCGGGTTCTTGGCGTCCGGCCAGCCGTCGGCACTGCCCTTCATGAAGCGGGACACCGTCTCGACGCCCGCCGAGATGAACGCATCACCCTCGCCCGCCTTGATCGCGTGGAACGCCATCCGGGTGGTCTGCAGCGACGACGAGCAGTAACGGTTGACCGTGGTGCCCGGCATGAAGTCGTAGCCCAACTCGACGGCCACCGCGCGGGCGACGTTGAAGCCCGCCTCGCCCGCAGGCTGACCGCACCCCATTATCAGGTCGTCGATGTCGCGGGGATCCAGCGCGGGCACCTTCTCCAACGCGGCGCGCACCATCTGGGCGGCGAGGTCGTCGGGTCGCATGTCGACCAGGGACCCCTTGTTGGCGCGGCCGATCGGCGAACGGGCGGTCGAAACGATGACGGCTTCGGGCATGAGCACTCCTGGAGGCGGCGTTGGCAACTGTGAAAGCTAGAGCGAATTTAGCCCGTCACCGAAGCGACGATCGGCGCGGGTACGCCCGTCGTGCGCCGCCAGAACCGCGTGATCCCGGCGACGCGGGCCAACACGGAGTCCTCACCCGCCCGCGACTCCAGCGCGGGTTCGACGTCCGAGTCGGCCGACCACTCGCCGAGCTCCTTGCAGAGCGCGGGCAGCAACTGCTGGGCCGCGAGCGCGTATCCAGCCGCGGACGGATGAAACATGTCATCGGAGAAGAATTGCTCCGGCGCCTTCTGAAACTCCGGCGACAGCAGGGCCGAGAACGGGACGGGCACACCGCCGGCGGCGCGAACGGCCCCTGCCTGCGCATGAGCCAGGCGCAATCCGATCGTCCGCGCGACCAGGCGCAACGGCTGTGGAATCGCGGTGATGACTCCGAAGTCCGGGCAGGTGCCCACCACGACGACCGCACCGCTGCCCCGCAGGCGACGTACCGCGGCGCCCACGCGGCGTGCCGAGGGTCCGATGCCGTTGACCGCGGTGACGTCATTGGCACCGATCATGACGACTGCCGCGTCGGGCGGAGGACCGGCCACGAACATGGCGTCGATCTGCCCGGAGAGGCCCTTGGACGTCGCACCGACGATCGCCTTGGTGCTCAACCGGACCCGCTTGCCGGACTGCTCGGCGAGCCCGCGGGCGATGAGAACGCCGGGCACCTCATCGGCGACGACGCACCCGTAACCCGTCGCCGTCGAGTCGCCGAAGACCATCAAGTGGAGATCGAACGGCACTCCGCGCTGCCACTTCGAGACGGGTCCGCCACCGGGGACATAGATGCCGTCGGCGCGCGGCGGGACTTCCCACGACTTGGGAATGACTTGGCGGGCCTGGTCGGCTTGGACGTGCAGCAGGTTGCGGGCCCCGACATAGGCGGAACCCGTCGATGCGAGCGTGGCTGCCGCTGCCAGGGCAATGGTCGACCTACGCGGTGCACGAATGACCACGTGATCAGTTTAGGGGCGGATCCGCGGATGTCCGCGTGCCGGTAGCGGCTGCGCGGTCACGTTGCGGTATCAAGTCCGGTACGAAACGCAATTCTTTATTTGTTGAACAATCCGACGGTGCCAAGCTAAGTTACCTAGGGTCGGCTAAGCATTAACCGCACCGGGCACTACAACGATGTAGGGAAGTGGTGACGATGACCGCACCAAGTAAGGTCTTTGGACCCTCCGGCCGCACCATCAATGCTGCTAGAGTGCGTAAACCTCGCAGATTCCCCGTCAGTGACGGTGCCCCCGTAGAGGTGGTCGAGGACGGCCCGAGTATCGCCGGCCGATTGTTTGCTCTTGGCGCCATGATGACGATTAAGCCAACAATCGCGGTGGGTAGCTACGCGCCACGGATGCCGTGGCCGTTCGGCTTGGTCGACTTCGCGGCCCGGGTGATGCGACCGGCACCTGGCACGGTTCGCGCCACCATCGGCCTTCCCAACTGCACGGCGCAGCTGATCAGGGCGGCGGGTGTGCTGCCCGCCGACGGCAAGCGCAGCGTCATCCTCTACCTGCACGGCGGCGCGTTCCTGACGTGCGGAGCGAACTCGCACGGCCGCCTGGTGACCGCGTTGTCCCGGTTCGCCGACAGCCCGGCCCTCGTCGTCAACTACCGGATGATCCCCAAGCATTCGATCGGCCAGGCGATCGACGACTGCTACGACGCGTACAAGTGGTTGCGGCTCAAGGGGTACGAGCCAGACCAGATCGTGCTCGCAGGCGATTCGGCCGGCGGGTATCTGTCACTGGCATTGGCCGAGCGGCTGCATTACGAGGACGAGCTGCCCGCAGCCGTCGTCACCATGTCGCCGCTGTTCGAGATCGACAACGACAGTCGCGCTCAGCACCCCAACATCGGATCGGACGCGATGTTCCCGCCGAAGGCGTTCAAAGCGCTCGTCGAACTGGTGGAGACCTCGGCCAGGCGACACGTCGTCGACGGCCAGCCCGAGCAGGTGTACGAACCGCTCGACCACATCGAGACCGGTCTACCGCGGACGCTCATCCACGTCTCCGGCTCCGAGGTCTTGCTCAATGACGCGCGAAAGGCCGCTCACATGCTCGCCGCTGCGGGCGTACCGGTGGAAGTGCACATCTGGCCCGGTCAGATGCACGTCTTCCAGTTGGCGGCGCCGGCCGTGAAGGAGGCTACGCGGTCGCTGAAGCAGATCGGCGAATACATCCGAGAGGCGACCTGGTAACCGGACCGCGCGCCTGACACGATGAACGCATGCGAATCGCGGGTCATGTCAGTGAGCTCATAGGCAATACGCCTCTCGTTCGATTGAACTCCGTTGTGCCCGAAGGCGCCGGTCTGGTAGCGGCCAAGGTCGAATACCTCAATCCCGGCGGCAGCTCCAAGGACCGCATCGCGGTGAAGATGATCGATGCCGCAGAGGCCAGCGGTGAACTGAGGCCCGGCGGCACGATCGTCGAGCCGACGTCCGGCAACACCGGTGTGGGTCTGGCGTTGGTGGCGCAGCAGCGCGGCTACAAGTGCATCTTCGTCTGCCCGGACAAGGTCAGCGAGGACAAGCGAAACGTGTTGCGGGCGTACGGCGCCGACGTCGTGGTATCACCGACGGCGGTGCCTCCCGATCACCCGGACAGCTACTACAGCGTGTCCGACCGGTTGGTCCGCGAGATCGACGGCGCGTGGAAGCCGGACCAGTACTCCAACCCGAACGGACCTGCGAGCCACTACGAAACGACGGGTCCGGAGATCTGGGCCGACACCGACGGAAAGATCACGCACTTCGTCGCGGGCGTCGGGACGGGCGGGACGATCACCGGGGCTGGGCGCTACCTGAAGGAGGTGTCCGGCGGAGCGGTGAAGATCATCGGCGCGGACCCCGAGGGATCCGTGTACTCCGGCGGCACCGGTAGGCCGTATCTCGTCGAGGGGGTTGGAGAGGACTTTTGGCCGTCGGCCTACGACCCGTCCGTCTCCGACGAGATCATCGCGGTCTCCGACGCCGACTCGTTCGACATGACGCGACGGCTGGCCCGTGAAGAGGCACTTCTCGTCGGTGGATCTTGCGGGATGGCCGCCGTGGCTGCGATCCGCGTCGCCGAGCGAGCTGGGCCGGACGCCGTCGTGGTGGTTCTTCTTCCCGACGGCGGAAGAGGTTATCTCTCAAAGATTTTCAACGACGCCTGGATGTCGTCCTACGGCTTCCTGCGTGACAGGCTCGATGGCTCGATCGAGCAGTCCACGGTCGGAGACGTGTTGCGCCGCAAGTCCGGGGCGCTCCCCAACCTCGTCCACACCCACCCCTCGGAGACCGTGCGCGACGCGATCGGGATCCTGCGCGAGTACGGCGTCTCGCAGATGCCGGTGGTCGGCGCGGAGCCTCCGGTGATGGCAGGTGAAGTCGCGGGCAGCGTGTCGGAACGCGAACTTCTGTCCGCTGTGTTCGAGGGCCGGGCAAAGCTGGCCGATGCCGTTTCGCAGCACATGAGCCCGGCGCTGCCGCTCATCGGCGCGGGCGAGCTGGTTAGCTCGGCTGCCAAGGAGCTGCGTGACACCGACGCCGTGATGGTGGTCGAGGAAGGAAAGCCCGTTGGGGTGCTTACCCGCCACGACCTGCTGGGATTCCTGTCCGAGGGAAGTGTGCGCCGCTAGGGCGCTTACCCGACGAGTGGTACATCCTGCCGCGATCATCGAAAACCGTTAGCAAAGGCAAGTATTCCGCGTTTGGCCCTGTTGATCATTGGGTAACCAAGATCGGTTTTTGGCCGTCTGCGTGAGCAGGTTCTCAGGTAGGGTAACAGCGCTCAGGCCCAGCAAATTGCCCACTGGAAGGCGTCCATGACCGAGTATCCGCCGCCCCCGCCCGGAAACTACCCTCCGCCTCCCCCCGGCAACTACCCGCCACCACCCGGCCCCGGCGGTCCGGGTGGACCCGGATTCCCCGGTGGGCCGACGGGACAGCCCGACAGCAATCTGGTCTGGGGGATCCTGGTCACGGTGCTGTGCTGCCTCCCGCTCGGCATCGTGTCCATCGTCAAGGCCACCCAGGTGTCCGGATTGTGGGGTCAGGGACGCTACGCCGAGGCGCAGAAGTCGGCTGACGACGCCAAGAAGTTCGCCATCTGGGGTGCCATCGCCGGTGTGGTCGTCGGCGTCATCTACCTGATCTTCACCCTGGTCGTCGGCGCCAGCGCCTTCTCGTACCAGTAGCCAGCCGATCGATGCTGGACACGCGCCGATCGTCCCCACTCACACCGCTGGCCGCTCCGCTCGGTGTAGTGGTGGCGGCCGGCGTGGTGTGTGGCGCCGTCTGGCTGGGCGACCCGATGTCGGCGGGCGGACCGCTCCCGGTGTGCCCCACGAAGGCGTTGTTGGGGATCGACTGTCCAGGGTGCGGAAGTTTGCGCATGATCTACTGCCTGATGCACGGCGACGTCTTCGGCGCGGCGCGCTTCAACGCCCTCGGCCTCGTGTCGGTGTTGTTCCTACTCTGGGCTTTTGGCGCGTGGAGCTACGGCCGCATCGTCGATCGGAGAATCGGCAGCTGGCAGCATCATCGGTGGTCCGCCGTCGTCGCCTTGGTGCTCGTGTCCGTCTGGTTCGTCGTCCGGAATCTGCCGATGGCTCCGTTCACCGCGTTATATGTCTAACTACCAACGGGATTGCGCTCAGCGAGACCGGACCGAAATCAGTCGAAAGGTGAAACACCCGTGACGAACCCGCCGCAGCCGCCCGAGGACGGCGACAACACACCGCCGCCGCAGGGCAGCTATCCGCCGCCACCGCCGCAGGGCGCTTATCCGCCGCCAGGCGGCTACCCGCCGCCACAGGGCAGTTATCCACCGCCGCCGGGTAGCTACGGATCACCACCGCCACCGCAAGGCGGATATGGCCCGCCGTCACAGTCGGGCTATCCGCCTCCGCCGCCGCAGGGCGGCTATCCGCCTCCGCCGCCGCAGGGCGGCTACGGGTCACCGCCTCCACCCCAAGGGGGTTACGGCTACCCGCAACAGGGTGGCTATCCGCAACAGGGTGGGTATGGCGGATATCCGCCAGCCGGTGGTCCGCAGGTCGACATCGGCGAGGCGTTCTCGTGGTCGTGGAACAAGTTCAGCAAGAATGCCGTCACGCTCATCGTGCCGACGCTGGTCTACGCCGTCGTGCTCGCCGTGATCTACGGAATCGTCACCTTCGGCGCGGGCGCCCTGTCGCCCACGTCGACGACGTCTTACGGGTCTTCCGACAGCGGCTTCAGCTACTCCTACGATGCAGGCTTCGGGGTCGCGAGCATCATCGTGTTGATCATCGGCTGGCTGGTGTTGTTCGTGGCGGGCGGCGCCATTGCGTCCGCCTACTACGGAGGCGTGCTGGACATCGCGAACGGGCAGTCGGTGGAGATCGGCACGTTCTTCAAGCCGCGCAACGTCGGCAGCGTCCTGATCGCGAGCGTGCTCGTCGGGATCGCCACCTCGATCGGTTCCCTCCTCTGCGTGATCCCCGGTCTGGTCATCGCGATCTTCACGATCTTCACGACCGTGTCCATCGTCGACCGCGGCTTGTCGCCGGTCGACGGCATCAAGGCGAGCATCGACATCGTCAAGTCTAACTTCCTGCAGGTGCTGCTCGCGTGGTTGATCATCGGCGTCATCGTGACCGTCGGCGCGCTGGTGTGTGGTGTAGGACTTCTGGTGGCAGGCCCGGTAGCCGCACTGTTCCTGGTGCAGACCTATCGGAAGCTCACCGGAGGCACCGTCGCACCACTTACCCCCTAGCCGTGGACGGGGGTTCCACCGAAGCCACGGGACACGCGCGGACCCTTCGTTGGAGCCCTCAGCCGCACTCGAACACGTAAGGACGCACGATGACCAATCCTCCGCCCGCTGCCGGCGACGGCTACCCACCGCCCGAGGGAGGGGGCTACCAGTCGCCTCCGCCGCCGCCCGGTGGTGGCTACCCGCCGCCCCCGCCTGCGGGTGGGGGATATGCGCCGCCCCCTCCCGGTGGGGGATACCCGCCGCCTCAGCAAGTCGGCTTCGGCTCCGCGCCTGGTGGCGCCTACGGAGCGGGTCCCGAGCAGTACACGCCGTGGCTGACGCGTGTGCTTGCGTGGCTCATCGACTGGATACCGATCGCCATTCTCTCGGCGATCGGCGCGATCGTCCTCGTCACCATGCAGAAGGTCGAGACCGTCTGCATCACCGACGATTCCGAGTACCAGCTCGGTGATTTCTGCGCCACGGGCAACAATGGCCCGAGCGGATTGGCGTGGATCCTGTTCGCCGTGCTCGAGCTGTTGGCGCTGGCCTTCGTCGTCTGGAACCTCGGCCTCAGACAGGGCAGGACGGGCTCCAGCATCGGCAAGCGCATCATGAAGTTCAAGGTCGTGGGTGAGGACACGTTGCAGCCAATCGGTTTCGGCAAGTCCGTCCTCCGAGAATTCGTATACCTGGTGGCCTACGGACTGGCGGGCATCGTCTGGCTCATCGCCGTCCTCTTCCCGCTGTGGGATCCCAAGCGCCAGACCCTGGTCGACAAGTTGATCAGGACCGTCGCCGTCCCGCTGTGACCGCGGCGGCGATGGGCGTCAGCGGAAGGCGCTGACGCCCGTCAACGCCTCACCGATCACCAACTGGTGCACCTCCGAGGTGCCCTCGTAGGTCAGCACCGACTCCAGGTTGTTGGCGTGCCGTATCACCGGATACTCCAATGTGATTCCGTTGGCGCCCAACAACGTTCGGCACTGACGGGCGATCTTGATGGCTTCCCGCACGTTGTTGAGCTTGCCGACGCTCACCTGCTCGGGCTTGATCCGCCCGTCGTCCTTGAGCTTGCCGAGGTGCAGAGCCAACAGTTGCGCCTTGCCCAGTTCGACGGCCATGTCGGCGATCTTGGCTTGAGTCAGCTGGTATCCCGACAGCGGCTTCTCGAAGACCACGCGCGAGCCGACGTAGTCCAGCGTCGTCTCCAAACAATCGCGCGCCGCACCGACGGATCCGAAGACGATGCCGAACCGAGCCTCGGAGAGGCAGGCCAACGGACCCGACAAGCCACGTGCCCCAGGCAGTTTCGCGTCGTCGGGCAGCCGGACGTCGTCGAGGCTGAACTCAGAGGTCACCGAAGCCCGGAGCGACATCTTGTGCCCCTTCAGCCCAAGGAGGTCACACCAGGCTGCGTAGGCCGCTGTCGACGGCTTCGAGTTCCTGGCACACCAGGCCGTACGCGGTGGCCGTCGAGCCGCCGCAGCCGTACCCCTGCAGGTGCATGCCGAGCAGGCCCAGCTTGCCGATCTCGACAGCAAGGTCGCGGACCGGTACCTCACCGGTCTCGAACCATTCGGCGATGTTCGGGCGGAGCCGCTGTTCGCCGAACTGCCGGACCATCGTGCGCAGCTCGAGGTCCTCGGGCGTCAACAGGGAGTCGAGGTCGAGGAGACTTTCGATCGTGGTGGACATGCTCTTTGTTCTACACCGACGCTCGCGGGGATCGGACACCGTTACCCTGATTGACGATGAGTGAGCAGCGTTCGAAGGCAGACGCCTACCGTGCCTATGGCCCGGCGACCAGGGCCATCCACGCCGGTTACCGGCCCGATCCGGCGACCGGTGCAGTCAATGCGCCCATCTACGCGAGCTCCACGTTCGCGCAGGACGGCGTCGGTGGGCTGCGCGGCGGCTTCGAGTACGCCCGCACCGGCAACCCGACTCGCGCGGCGCTGGAGCAGAGCTTGGCCGCCGTCGAGGGCGCCACCTTCGGGCGAGCCTTCAGTTCGGGGATGGCCGCCACCGACTGCGCACTGCGAGCCCTGCTGCGTCCCGGCGACCACGTCGTGATTCCCGACGACGCGTACGGCGGCACCTTCCGGCTGATCGACAAGGTGTTCGCGCACTGGGGCATCACACACACGCCCGTCGCGCTGCCCGACCTCGACGCGGTGCACGCCGCGATCACGCCTGCCACCAAGCTCATATGGGTCGAGACCCCGACGAACCCGCTGCTGTCGATCGCCGACATTGCCGGCGTCGTGCAACTGGCGTCGGCCTCGGGGGCGAAGGTGCTCGTGGACAACACGTTTGCGTCACCGGCCTTGCAGCAGCCGCTGGCGCTTGGCGCCGACATCGTCCTGCACTCGACGACGAAGTACATCGGCGGGCACTCCGACGTCGTCGGCGGCGCGCTGCTCACCAACGATGAGGCACTCGACGACGCCTTCGCGTTTCTCCAGAACGGCGCGGGCGCAGTACCGGGGCCGTTCGACGCCTACCTGACCATGCGTGGGCTGAAGACCCTCCCGCTGCGCATGCAACGGCACAGCGAGAACGCGGCTCGGGTAGCTGAGTTCCTCGCCGACCATCCGGCGGTCGAGACGGTGCTCTATCCCGGACTGCCCACCCATCCCAACCACGATGTTGCGGCGCGCCAGATGTCTGGCTTCGGCGGCATGGTGTCCATCCGGGTGCGTGGCGGTCGTGACGCCGCGCAACGACTGTGCTCACGCACTGAGATTTTCATCCTCGCCGAGTCGCTTGGCGGCGTGGAGTCACTGATCGAGCATCCAGGCGCGATGACCCAC
Source organism: Mycolicibacterium hodleri (assembly GCF_006439015.1). Classification (GTDB taxonomy): domain Bacteria; phylum Actinomycetota; class Actinomycetes; order Mycobacteriales; family Mycobacteriaceae; genus Mycobacterium; species Mycobacterium hodleri_A. The sequence goes on from NZ_RCZG01000002.1 coordinate 380,754, forward strand.
GCCTCCACGGCCGGGTCGCAGCTCGAGGTGCCAGATGACCTGGTTCGGCTCTCCGTCGGCATCGAGGACGCCGCAGATCTGCTCGGCGACCTGGAACAGGCATTACGTCAGAGTTGAGCGCAACGCCGACGCGGTGATCGCCAGATTTATCTCGGGCAGCGCCGTCGGATACTCGTCGACCCAGCTGCCGCTGGCGATCTCGGTCGCCCGGGAGTGCACCCACCGCCATCCGCGGTCGTTGAGGCTCAAGAGAGCGCCGAGTCCGTCCGCGGCATGCAGCACGGTGACGATCGCCGCCGTGGCGGGCCTGGGCGGACGACGGTCGAACAGTGCCGACAACAGATCGGTGCGTGCCGCGGCGACTCGATCGCGATGAGTCAACGGCCATGCGTAGAGCGGGCGGCGTCGGCTCGACCCGACCTCAACCCGCCTGATCTGGCCTAGCTGCTCGAGGCGCCGCACCACGTTCTCCTGGACGTCCTTGCTCACTTTGGTGATGGCGCGGTCCGGGGACAACGGCTGCCTCTGCAGAAGCTGAAAAGCCGGTTCGACGACGGAGTCGGTCGGTCCACTGGCATGCAGTGCGATGAGCCTGCCCGGTTGCACTGCATCTCCGGGCACGGTGGGCCGCACTCGGCAGGCGAGCGCCAGATCCAACAACACCCCGGCCGCCAGCACGCGTTCGCATCGCTCGCGTTCAAGAGCGGGTTGAGCCGTCGCGTTGTCCAGCAGGAGAAGGAGGAGGTCCTCGGCGATCTGCGCCATGCCTGGACCGTAAGGCACCCGGCCTCCGACGGGAGGGTCAGACTACGAGTGGTACGGCTCCGCGCTGATGAGCTCGACCTCGATGGTGTTGCCGTTGGGCACTACGTAGCTTCGCTTGTCGCCGACCTTGGCGTCGATGATCGCACCACCGAGCGGAGACTTCGGGGAGTAGACCTCGAGCTTGCCGTCGGTCACGCCCTCCTGGCGCGTCCCGATCAGGAACGTCTCGGTGTCCCCGCCGTCGATGAACTTGACCTTGACGACCGAGCCGGGCAGCGCGACGCCGGACTGCTTCGGCGCCTCGCCCACCTTCGCGTTGTTCAGCAGCTCCTGAAGCTGACGAATCCGGGCCTCCTGCTGACCCTGATCCTCGCGGGCCTGGTGGTAGCCGCCATTCTCGCGGAGGTCGCCCTCTTCGCGGCGGTCGTTGATCTCGGCAGCGATGATCGGTCGGTTCGAGATGAGCTGGTCGAGCTCGGCCTTCAGCCGGTCGAATGCCTCTTCGGTCAGCCAGGTGACCTGGGTGTCGGTCATGTCGTCGCGCTCCTGTCTTCGTCTCGCACTGTCAGGGTGGAAGTTGTCCGTGTTGCCGCGATCGCAGGCGCTGCGGAGCGCATTAAAGCAGCAATACACGGCTCCATCAGGAACCGTGTACGCGCTCCAGCTTAGCACCGCCGCGATAGCGAATTTTCACGTAATGGCTGTTCGGCGTTCGTCAGCCGGTTGCCCGACGCTTCTTCGGGAAAAACGTCGTCAAGGTGCCACGAGATAGCTCGGAACGTCGAATCCGCAGCCGTAGACGTCACCGACCACTGCTTGACGCGTCGACTTGACCAAGGCATTGACCTGCACCGTTGCCTGTTTTGACGGTGCTATGAGGAGCTCGCGCCGCCCCACTTCGGCCCCGTCGATCGACTTGGCACGAATGATGCACACCGCGGGGCGTGACGGGTCCTGGCGGGTGACGCTGATCGTGACCTGCACCGTCTCCCCATCCATCAATTCGTAGCCCCCGAGTTCACCCTTGATCTCGCTGGTGCCCAGCCGCTGATAGGCCACCAGCGCAAGGGCCACTCCGGCCGCGACGATGACGAGGGAGAGGATCGCTGCGATTCGTCGGCGGGAACGGCGGTTCAGCCGCTGCCGTCCGTAGCGTGCGGCGGGGCGCTCGATCATGAGAAGAGTGAAAGTCCCTCCGTACGAAGGTCTGCATGGGGTCTGAGTTCGGATGGTTCCACTAGGACTGGAACTATAGGGGCACCCAAAGTGGTTGAACCGTGACGACCATGGCTGAAGCGATTAGGTACCGATCAAGATAGGCACACGTGAGCGAACTGCGTTTGATGGCGGTCCACGCCCACCCCGACGACGAGTCGAGCAAGGGCGCCGCCACGATGGCCCGCTACGTCGACCAAGGCGTCCGCGTGAAGGTGGTCACGCTGACCGGCGGCGAGCGTGGCGACATCCTCAACCCGGCGATGGACCTGCCCGAGGTACACGGCCGGATCCACGAGATCCGGATCGACGAGATGGCCAGGGCCGCCGAGATCCTCGGTGTCGAGCACGAGTGGCTCGGGTTCATCGACTCTGGGCTGCCGGAGGGCGATCCCCTGCCGCCTCTGCCGGACGGGTGTTTCGCGCTGGTCCCGCTGGCCGAGTCCACCGAACGTCTGGTCCGGTCGATTCGCGAGTTCAAGCCGCACGTGCTGACCACGTACGACGAGAACGGCGGCTACCCGCACCCCGACCACATCCGCTGTCACGAGGTGTCGATGGCCGCGTATGAAGCGGCTGGCGACTACCGGCTCTACCCGGACGCGGGCGCGCCGTGGAACATCTCGAAGCTGTATTACACCCACGGTTTCCTGCGGAAGCGAATGCAGCTGTTCCAGGATGAGTTCGCTAAGAACGGCGAGTTGGGTCCGTTCGAGAAGTGGCTCAAGGACTGGGATCCCGAGCTGGACGTCACGGCCAACCGCATCACGACGAGCGTCGAGTGCGCGAAGTACTTCGCCAAGCGCGACGATGCCCTGCGCGCGCACGCCACCCAGATCGACCCGAAGAGCTTCTTCTTCACCACTCCGATGGAGTGGCAACAGCGGCTGTGGCCCACCGAGGAGTACGAACTCGCCCGGTCCCGCGTACCCGCGACGCTTCCCGAGGACGACCTGTTCGCAGGGATCGACCCGTGACCGACGCGTTCGTCATGATCGCCGGCCTGCTCGCCGACGAGGTGCCCCGCGACACCGGCCCGGACTTCGGAAAGTCCAGCCCCTTCGGCCTCGTCATCGTCGTCATCCTGCTCATCGGTACGTTCCTGTTGGTGTGGTCGATGAACAAGCACCTCAAGAAGCTGCCGGCGTCGTTCGACCCCGAGCACCCGGAACCGGACCAAGCCGTCGACGAGGGAACGGTCGGCCAGCCCGGCGATGCCGGTGTCGACCAGGGCGGGCGTCCGGACGGTGGAGGCTGACACCCTCTGGGCAGCCATCACGCCAGGTTGGGCGATCGTCGAGGGAGCGGTAGCTACGTCGGAGTCACTGATCGACCGGGACCGAATCGGCGGGCGCGACTCCGCCGATGCGTGTCGTGGCCACCTCTGCGATCTGCCCGTCACGACCGCGGAAGATCTCGCTGCCGCGTCTGGCGTGCCCGTGTAGCGTGCCGCACATGCCGAGCGCCGAGCTGATCGCCCAGACCATCAACCGTTACCTGGAATTCGTCGGCGAGGGCCGCGTCGACGACATCGCCGAGTTGTACGCCGACGATGCAACGGTCGAGGACCCGGTCGGCGGCGAGGTGCACATCGGGCGCCAAGCCATCCGCGGCTTCTACGCCAACGTGGCGGGCGTCAAGGCCGTCGCCGACGTCGTCACGCTGCGAGCACTCGGTCACGAGGCGGCCTTCTACTGGAACCTGACCATCGACCTCGGTGAGGGCGGCAAGATGCGCATCGACATCATCAGTGTCATGACGTTCGACGATGGGGCGAAGATCGCCTCGATGAAGGCCTACTGGGGCCCGGAGAACGTCACCCAGCTCTAGTCTTCCTCAGCGATTTGGGCGCGTTGACCTTCGCCGGGCGCGGCCGGGGGACTAGCCGCTGAAGACGGCGAACCACATCGCGATGTAGTGACAGATCGCGGCCACGGCCGTGCACGCATGGAAGAACTCGTGGTGACCGAACGTCGTCGGCCATGGGTTGGGCCACTTGAGGCCGTAGAGCACTCCGCCGACGCTGTACAGCGCGCCGCCGACGATGAGTAGTACCAAGGCCGCGACTCCCGCGCCGTGCATGATCGGCACGATGAAGAACGCGGCGACCCACCCAAGCAACAGGTATAACGGAACGCCGACCCAGGCGGGCGCCGACGGCCAGCACATCTTCAAGAGCACGCCCGCGATCGCGCCCGCCCACACGATCCAGAACAACACCATGCCCTGATTCGACGGCAACGCCAGCAGGGCGAACGGCGTGTAGCTACCCGCGATGAACAGGAAGATCATCGAGTGATCCAGGCGCTTCATCCACTTGCGCTTGGTCGGCGACACCCAGGTCACCCGGTGATAGGTCGCGCTGACCGCGAACATCGCGACGATCGTGAACGCGTAGAGCAGCGTGGCGAGCCCGGCGCGGGTACCCACCAGCGCCCAGGACACCGACACGAGCGCCGTTCCTGCGATGACGGCGACGATCGCCGAGTACAGGTGAATCCAGCCGCGTGCGCGCGGCCTCCCGAGGATCTGCGCGACGCCTTCGGCGACCGCCTCAGGCAGATCCTCCGCCTCCCGGTGTGTGACGTCCGGCGAATCTGAGTCGGCCGTGTCGATCGAAGTGGCCATGTCGCCTCCGCTATCTGGCATGGGTACAGCCACCGTTGACAGTAGTCTCGATCCCTGTGGAACTCATTCCCCCGCGACTCAAGGAACCGGCCTACCGGGTCTACGAGGCGCGGCTGCGCCACCAGTTGACGCGATCGAAATCTCAACTGCCCAGGCATATCGCCGTGTTGTGCGACGGGAACCGTCGGTGGGCCCGTGACGAGGGTCACGACGATGTGAGCTACGGCTACCGAATGGGCGCGGCGAAGATCGCCGAGATGCTCCGCTGGTGTCAGGAGGCAGGCGTCGAGATGGCGACGGTGTACCTGCTCTCGACCGAGAACCTGCAACGCGACCCTGCCGAACTGGCGTCACTGATCGGCATCATCACCGACGTCGTCGAGGAGATCTGCGCTCCCATCAATCACTGGAGTGTGCGTACCGTCGGCGATCTGGAATTGCTCGGCGAGGAGTCGGCGCGCCGTTTGCGCGACGCCGTCGATGGCACAGTCGGCTCGGCACCAGCGGGAGCCTTCCACGTCAACGTGGCGGTGGGCTACGGCGGACGACAGGAGATCGCCGACGCGGTGCGTGCACTGCTGAGCAAGGAGCTAGCCAACGGGGCGATTGCCGAGCAGCTCGTCGAATCCGTCACGGTCGAGGCGATCTCCGAGAACCTCTACACGTCCGGTCAGCCCGATCCCGATCTGGTGATCAGGACCTCCGGCGAGCAGCGGCTGTCGGGATTTCTACTCTGGCAGAGCGCGTATTCGGAGATGTGGTTCACCGAGGCGCACTGGCCCGCGTTCCGGCGGGTCGACTTCCTGCGCGCGTTGCGCGACTACACGTTGCGCGGCCGCCGATACGGCCACTAGTGCGAGACTGATCTGATGACTGCGATGTCCTCGGTGGTCTTCGCCCTGAGCTGGTGGCTCGGGCTGTACCTGTTGGCGCGCGACCCCCGAAAGCCCGTGCTGGTCCTCGCTGCGATCGGCCTGACCAGTTTCGCCGTCGTGGTGGCGCTGGACGCCGTCCGCCACCTGGCCACGTCACTCACCGACGTGCTCAGCCACGTCGAGGTCTATCTCGTCGTCGTGCCGGGGGTGGCGTGGTTCGCGGTGTTGCTGGAATTATCGCGACCGGGCGATACATGGCGCAGCCGCGCCGTTGAGCTACTGATGGTCGCGGCCGTCGCGTGCCTTGCGCTGTCCGGCGCCGCGATGGCCGGCTCGGTCGACGGTCCGCTGCGTACCGGCCACTGGGTGATGTTCGCCGTGATCTCACTGGCCACCCTCGGTGCGATGGTCAGGGCCCTGACAGGCGGGAGCAGGCCGAGCTCGGTCACCGGAGTCGCCGTCGTCGCCACCCTGTTCTTCGCGCTGGGCAACGCCATCCTGGTGATTCCGCTGGGTTTGGTACCCAGCTGGCTGGCGCTGGCATCCACCGGGTTCGACGTACTGCTGCTCGGCGTCGCGGTCGCCCTGTGGGATGCATTCGACGAGGGCCAGGCACTGCGAGCCGACATGCTGCGGTCCTTCACCGGCAGCGTCGTCGTTGCCGTCCTCTTCGGGGGCCAGGTGCTCATCGGCATGGCGGTGACCGACGAACACGCAGCGCTGTCCGTGCTGCTGTTCACCAGCCTCGCCATCGCGATCGGGATCAACGTCATGGCGGACCCGTTGGCCGGGATGTTGGACCGGCTCGCGTTCTCCAGATCGCCCACGCTGCGGGCCGACCGCGCGACCCTGCGCCGTACCGAAGCCGCGCTACCCCTTCGGTCCGAGAACCCACTCGACGCTGTCGACGACGAGACGTTCGTCCGGCTTACCCGCCGCGCACTCGGGCACTACGGGGACCTGTCGAAACTCGTCGCCAGCCCGTTGACGGCGCTCAAGGTCGTCGACGAGCGACTGGCTCGCCGCGGGGCGCCCGATCAGCCGCTGGAACGGGCCAACGAGCTCAGGGCGCTACTCGCCGACCGGATTGCCGCGTTGAAGCCACGTGACGGCGGGGACTTCGGAATCACCGAACAGTGGCGCCATTACAACTCGCTCTACTTTCCGTACGTCGTCGGCGTTCGCGCTTACGCGCAGAACGCGACGGCCGCTGGACTCGACCCCGTCGCCAAGCAGGCGTGGCAGTGGTTCGTTACCGAGGTGCCGCAGCGCTCGCTGCACAACTGGCAGAACACAGCTGCCCGCGTCATCGCCGCCGACTTGCGGGGGACTCGGGTGGCTGCGACGCCCTGACCAGCCGTTGGCAGTGATTGGCACCGTTCGGTGTCGATCTGGCAGTAGCACTCGAGCAGTGTTTGAGGCGTTCCAAGAACATGCCTCAACGCCGAGGAGCCCGCCATGACCGCCACCGTCAGCACCCGTCCATTGTCGGACGGTTCGGATTCGCTACTGCGCTTCGCGATGCGTGCCGACGCCACACTCTGCGCGGGGCTGGGTCTGCTCCTCGCGATGGCCGCCGACCCGCTGGCTCGACTGTCGGGTCTGTCAGCCGCATCGGAGTGGCTCGCGGGTGCCGCGCTCGTCGCCTACGGGTCGGCTCTCTACGCCATGGCTTCAGCACCGTTGGTCCGTCGCGTCGGAGTGGGCATCGTCGTCGCCAACGTGATGTTCGCGGCCAGCGCCATCTCGGTGCTGGTGGCCGATGTGCTGCCGCTCACCGGGGTGGGAGTCGCGATGGTGCTCGCCACCGTGGCCGCCACCCTCGCGCTGGCGTATGTGCAGTACCTCGGAGTGCGCCGGCTGGCGTGACTCCATCCGAACCGGTGCGTGGCCGCTTCCGCAAGAGGTTACGGCGGCGGCCCGCACCGGCCTTCTCACCCCTCGCCCGAAAGGAAAGTCATGACAGCAACATCCGCCACCACCGCCCCCGCCAGCACGAGGGATGCACTCCTGCGGTTCGCCTTGAGACTCGACGCCATAGTGAGTGGCATCGTGGGTATCGTCGGCATCGCCATGGCGCCCCGCATCGCCGAGATGTCCGGGACGACGGCAACTCTCGAGTACTCGATCGGCGCCTTCTTCATCGCGTACGGCGTGGCCGTGCTCGGCCTGTCGCTGCGGGAGAGCGTCCGGACGGCCGGCCTCGTCATCGCGGTCGGCAATGCCGTCTTCACGGTGGCGGCGATCGCCGTCGTCCTGGCCGGCGTCTGGCCGCTCACGACCGTCGGCATCGTGCTGACGCTGGGTAGCGGTGTCTTCACGCTGGTGATGGCCGACCTGCAGTACCTTGGCCTCCGCAAGCTCTAAATCGCGTCAGAGCTTGCGGAGTCGCAACCGGTTGATGGCGTGATCGGCGTCCTTGCGCAGCACCAGGGTGGCTCGGGGGCGTGTGGGGAGGATGTTCTCGATCAGGTTGGGCCGGTTGATCGAATGCCAGATGTCGCGCGCCGCGAAGAGTGCCTGCTCGTCGGTCAGCGTCGAGTAGTGGTGAAAGTGCGACTGCGGGTCTGCGAACGCGCCGGCCCGCATTGCCAGGAACCGCGAGACGTACCAGCCCTCGATGTCCTCGATGCGGGCGTCGACGTAGACCGAGAAGTCGAAGAGGTCCGACACCATCAGCGCAGGGCCGGTCTGCAGGACGTTCAGACCTTCGAGGATGAGGATGTCCGGGTGCCTGATGTTCATCTTCTCGCCGGGGATGATGTCGTAGAGCAGATGCGAGTACACCGGCGCGCACACCTGATCGGATCCCGACTTCACCGCAGTGACGAAGCGCATCAGCGCGCGTCGGTCGTAGCTTTCTGGAAAACCCTTGCGATGCATGAGGTTTCGCCGTAGTAGCTCGGCGTTGGGATAGAGAAAACCGTCGGTCGTGACGAGGTCGACGCGGGGATGGTGCTCCCACCGCGCCAGCAGCGCCTGAAGCACGCGGGCGGTCGTGGACTTCCCGACGGCGACGCTGCCCGCGACGCCGATGACGAAGGGCACCGGCCGGTCGGGGTTCTGCTGCGGCTCGCCGAGGAACTCGGCCGTGGTGGCGAAGAGTCGCTGGCGCGCGGCAACCTGTAGGTGGATCAACCGAGCCAGCGGTAGGTAGACCTCTTCGACCTCCAGAAGATCGAGTTGCTCACCGAGGCCGCGCAGGCCTTGGAGCTCGCTCTCGGTCAGCTTCAACGGAGTCGACATTCGAAGCGAACGCCATTGACTCCGGTCGAACTCGACGTATGGACTCGGCTCGCTGGTCCGCGCCATGGCCTCCACACTCCCCGTCGCTTCGCTCGCCCCGGCCACACTCCCCGTCGCTTCGCTCGCCCCGGCCACACTCCCCGTCGCTTCGCTCGGCCCCGGCCAGTCTTGCACCTACGGTTGAGCACATGGCTAATGGGATGGACTCAAGCACCCTGATACGCGAGTACCTGCTACTCGGTCTGAGGTTCGACCGCGTGGAGGAAGGCTATGTCGACTCGTTCACCGGTGATCCCGCGCTGCGCGCCGTCGTCGGATCCGAGCCGCCGCCCGACCCCGCCGACCTCGCACGCCAGGCGGAGCGGTTGATCGCGGAACTGCCTGGCGCGGACGGCCTCGACTCCCAGCGGGCCGACTACATCAGCGCGCACCTACGAGCGCTGGCGTGTGCCGGGCGCAAGTTCGCGGGGGAAGACGTCGGCTTCGTTCAGGAGGTGCACGACTACTTCGACATCGACATCGCCAAGGGCGATCCCGACACCTACCGCGAGGCGCATCGCAAGCTCGACGAGGCGCTCGGCGGCACCGGCGATCTCGCCGAGCGCATGCAGAGCTACCGCAGCGGCGAGGAGATCCCCCCGGAACGGTTGGAGGAATGCATCCACGCCTTCTCCAGCGCGCTCCGCGACAGAGTCCGCGCCGACTTCCCGCTGCCGGACGCCGAGACGATCAACTACGAGATCGTCACCGACAAACCGTGGTCCGGCTTCAATTACTACGAGGGCCACTACCGGTCCACGGTCGCCGTCAACGCCGACCTCAAACAGCAGATGTCGGGTTTGCCGCGGCTGGTGGCGCACGAATCGTATCCCGGTCATCACACCGAGCACTGCCGTAAGGAATCCGGCCTCGTCGAGCGGGACGGGCAGACGGAGCAGACCATCTTCCTGGTCAACACTCCGCAGTGTCTGATGGCCGAGGGGCTCGCCGACCTGGCCCTCTACGCCGCGATCGGGGATGGGGAGAGCGGAGCGACGGGGGGTGGGCAGGGGTGGGGTGCCTGGGCGACCGAGATCTACGCCGACCTGGGCCTGCGATTCGACGGTGAACGTGCCGTGGCCGTCTCGCAGGCGGCTGCGGCGCTGGCCGACGTCCGTCAGGACGCCGCGCTGATGTTGCACGACGAGCACCGCGACGTCGACGACGTCGTCGCGTTCCTGCAAAGATGGCAACTGACCAGCGAGACGCGTGCCAGGCAGTCGTTGCGGTTTCTTTCGTCGCCGTTGTGGCGGGCCTACACGAGCACCTATGTCGAGGGTTATCGGCTGCTGCGCGCGTGGCTGGATGCGCGCCCGGCCGGGGTGACGCTGATCGATCGATTCGGCAGGCTGCTCGACGAGCCGTTAGTGCCATCGGCGCTCCGGGCCGACGTCGCGTGAGGTAGCCGCGCGGCCAACCGCTTCACCGCTCGGTTTACGCTGGACACCATGACTTCAGACTCGGTGATCTCCGTGACCAAATCTCCCGGCGCGCTAGGCGCCGAGTACGCCGAGACCGCGAGCGTCGCCTATGCCGCCGCCCTGAAGGTCATCGAGTCCGTCGAACCGCGCATTGCCGACGCGACGCGCAAAGAGCTTGCCGACCAGCGTGATTCGCTCAAGCTGATCGCGAGTGAGAACTACGCGTCGCCCGCGGTGCTGCTGACGATGGGCACCTGGTTCTCCGATAAGTACGCCGAGGGCACCATCGGCCACCGCTTCTATGCCGCATGTCAGAACGTCGACACCGTCGAGGCGCTGGCAGCAGAGCACGCCCGTGAGCTGTTCGGCGCACCGTACGCCTATGCGCAGCCGCACTCTGGCATCGACGCCAACCTGGTGGCGTTCTGGGCCATTCTCGCCACCCGCATCGAAGCGCCCGAGCTCGCGGAACTCGGTGCCAAGAACGTCAACGACCTGTCGGAGGCCGATTGGGAGAAGCTGCGCGCCAAGCTCGGCAACCAGCGCCTGATGGGCATGTCGCTCGACGCGGGCGGCCACCTCACCCACGGCTTCCGGCCCAACATCTCCGGCAAGATGTTCCACCAGCGCAGCTACGGCACCGATCCCGAGACCGGCCTGCTCGACTATGCCAAGGTCGCCGCCGCAGCGCGTGAGTTCAAGCCGCTGGTGCTCGTCGCCGGTTACTCCGCGTATCCGCGTCGGGTGAACTTCGCGAAGATGCGCGAGATCGCCGACGAGGTCGGCGCCACCTTCATGGTCGACATGGCGCACTTCGCCGGCCTGGTGGCGGGCAAGGTGTTCACCGGCGACGAGGATCCGGTGCCGCACGCTCACGTCACGACGACGACGACGCACAAGTCGTTGCGTGGCCCCCGCGGTGGTCTGGTGTTGGCCAGCAAGGAGTATTCCAACGCCGTGGACAAGGGTTGCCCGATGGTGCTCGGTGGCCCGATGGCGCACGTCATGGCGGCCAAGGCCGTTGCGTTCGCCGAAGCGCGCCAGCCGTCGTTCCAGGAATACGCGCAGCGCATCGCCGACAACGCCAAGGCGCTCGCCGACGGCTTCCTCAAGCGCGGTGCGAGATTGGTCACCGGTGGTACCGACAACCACATCGTGCTGCTGGACGTCACGTCGTTCGGGCTCACCGGGCGCCAGGCCGAGTCGGCGCTGCTGGACGCCGGCGTCGTCACCAACCGGAACTCGATTCCAGCCGACCCCAACGGGGCGTGGTACACGAGTGGCATCCGGTTCGGCACTCCGGCCCTGACCACCCGCGGATTCGGTCCCGACGACTTCGACCGAGTGGCCGAGTTGGTCGTCGACGTGCTGAAGAACACTCAGCCGGACGGTTCCTCGAAGGCCAAGTACCTGGTGGCCGACGGTACTGCCGCCCGCGTGCATGCGGCCGCGTCCGAGCTGCTCGCCGCAAATCCGCTGTACCCGGGTCTGACCCTGTAGCTTGCCCGAGTCCGGGACACGCCGAACCCAATTTCAAGGAACGTGTGTCCACGGGTTACAGTTAGTTTCATGGCAGACAAGCCCGTAGCCAACGCGCTGACCCTGGAACTCGAACCGATCGTGGATGAGAATCTGTCGCGCCACATCGCGACCGAGGAACTCTGGTACGCGCACGACTTCGTGCCCTTCGATCAAGGCGAGAACTTCGCCTTCCTCGGGGGCAAGGACTGGGACTCGTCGTCGGTGACGCTGCCCAAACCCGTCACCGATGCGCTGGAGATCCTGCTCATCGTCAAGGACAACCTGGCTGGCTATCATCGCGAACTCGTCGAACACTTCATCCTCGACGACAAGTGGGGCCGCTGGCTGGGCCGATGGACCGCCGAGGAGCACCTGCACGCCGTCGCGCTGCGCAACTACCTCGTCGTGACGCGTGAGATCGACCCCAGCGCCAACGAGGACGTTCGCGTCCAGCACGTCATGAAGGGCTATCGCGCCGACTCGTACAGCCAGATCGAGACGCTGGTCTTCATGGCCTTCCTGGAGCGCGCCCACGCGGTGTTCAGTCGCAACCTGCAGGCCCAGATCGCCGAACCGGTGCTGCGGGACATGGTCGGCCGGATCGCCAGGGACGAGGAGCGCCACGAGGAGTTCTTCGCCAACCTCGTCGCGCACTGCCTCACCACGCAGCGGAGCGAGACGATCACCGCGATCGCCAGCCGGGCAGGCGCATTCGAGCCCATCGGTGCGGACATCGACGCATATCAGGACAAGGTCCGCGTCGTAGCCGAGGCGGGCATCTTCGACGACGTCGCATTGCGGAAGGTGCTCTCCGATCGCATCGCCGACTGGGGCGTCGCGGACGCTCCCGAGCTCACGGAGTTCGTCTCCCGTTAGTTAACCGGGTGGTCACATTTCGGCCACGGCGCGCCTGCGCGGCGCAATCCTCGCGACGGGGGTAGCGTCGTTTTCGATGGCTGACATGCTCTGCTATCCGGGCGGTACCCGTCGTTTCGACGAAGACGGGACCGGCCCCGGTCCTGGTACCGCGGTATTCCGCCGAGGGAGTTCGTGCGGTGCCGCACGGACCTAGGAGCGCCACGTGACTGAATCGTCGGTTCGGACCTCAATTCGAACTTATGTGCTCGACACCTCCGTGCTGCTGTCCGATCCCTGGGCATGCAACCGATTCGCCGAACACGAGGTGGTCGTACCACTGGTGGTCATCAGCGAATTGGAAGCCAAACGTCACCACCACGAGCTGGGGTGGTTCGCGCGGCAGGCGCTGCGGATGTTCGACGACCTCCGACTCGAACACGGACGTCTCGATCAACCCATTCCCATTGGCACCCAAGGCGGAACGCTCCAAATCGAGCTCAATCACAGCGATCCGACAGTCCTGCCCGCGGGCTTCCGTACCGGTACCAACGACGCGCGGATCCTCACGTGCGCCGCCAACCTCGCCGCCGAGGGCAAGCTCGTCACGCTCGTCAGCAAGGACATCCCGCTGCGGGTCAAGGCAGGCGCAGTCGGCCTGCCCGCCGACGAATACCACGCCCAGGACGTCGTCACGTCGGGCTGGACGGGCATGGCCGAGGTCGACGTCGCCGCCGACGAGATCGACGCGCTCTTCTCCGATGGCGAGATCGACTTGGAGGAGGCTCGAAACCTCCCCTGCCACACGGGCGTTCGCCTGCTCGGCGGAAACTCCCACGCCCTGGGCCGGGTGAACGCAGAGAAGCGGGTGCAGTTGGTCCGCGGCGACCGCGAGGTATTCGGGCTGCGTGGGCGTTCAGCTGAACAGCGGGTCGCGTTGGACCTCCTGCTCGACGAGTCGGTCGGCATCGTCTCGCTCGGCGGAAAGGCGGGCACCGGCAAGTCGGCCCTGGCGCTGTGTGCCGGTCTTGAGGCCGTGCTGGAGCGCCGCACCCAACGCAAGGTGGTGGTCTTCCGCCCGCTGTACGCCGTGGGCGGTCAGGATCTCGGCTACCTGCCGGGCAGCGAGAGCGAGAAGATGGGCCCATGGGCGCAAGCCGTCTTCGACACCCTGGAGGGGCTCGCCAGCCCAGCAGTGCTCGACGAGGTCCACGCCCGAGGCATGCTCGAGGTACTGCCCCTGACGCACATCCGCGGCCGCTCGCTGCACGATTCGTTCGTGATCGTCGACGAGGCGCAATCCCTGGAGCGCAACGTGCTGCTGACGGTGCTGTCCCGACTCGGTGCCGGCTCGAGGGTGGTGCTCACCCACGACGTCGCTCAGCGCGACAACCTGAGGGTCGGCAGGCACGACGGTGTCGCGGCCGTCATCGAAAAGCTCAAGGGTCATCCACTGTTCGCCCACATCACGCTGCTGCGCAGCGAGCGGTCGCCGATCGCCGCGCTGGTGACAGAGATGCTGGAGGAGTTCAGCCCCGGCGCCCTGCCGTGACGCCCGAGCGCGGTGTGCGCACGCCGACCCGCGGTGAGCGCGGGCGAGCGTGCGCACACCGCGGCTCGGTAGGCTGCCAGCGTGCGTAAGCGGCCCAACTCGTCATGGACGTACTGGCGCGTCGTGATCGGTGTGTGTGCGGGTGTCGCGATCGTGGTCGTCGGTGGCCTTACCGGCCACGTGCGAATCGCGACCCCTGCCGAGGCCGCCGAGGAAGTCGACTGCTCGGTGGTCAAGTGCATTGCGCTGACGTTCGACGACGGTCCGAGCCCCTATACCGACCGGTTGCTGCAGATTCTCGAGGCGAACGACGCCAAGGCGACGTTCTTCGAGATCGGCAACAAGGTGGCCGCCAACCCCGAAGGGGCCAAGCGCGTCGTCGAGGCGGGCATGGAGTTGGGCAGCCACACCTGGGAGCACCCGAACATGACGGCGATTCCGCTGGAGGACATCCCCGCCCAGTTCAGCAAGGCCAGTGATGCGATCGAGTCGGCCACGGGTCAGCGCCCCAAGCTGGTCCGGACAGCCGGAGGTCTGGTCGACGATCAGGTGCTCGCCGAGGCGGGCAGGCAGGGTCTGGCCGACATCAACTGGGACGTCATCCCGTTCGACTGGGCCAACGACGCCAATACGGACGCCACCCGCTACATGCTGATGACCCAGATCAAGCCGAGTTCGGTGGTGTTGTTCCACGACACCTACTCGTCGACCGTCGACCTGGTGGAACAGTTCCTCCCGGTGCTCAAGGCCAACGGCTATCACATGGTGACCGTCACGCAGATGCTCGGCGAGAGGGCGCCCGGCTCCACCTACGGCAGCCGCGACAACGGACCGCCCGTCAACGGACTCGTCGACATCCCTCCCGGCGAGATACCGTCGCTGCCGAACACGCCGTCGCCCGCACCGATGCCGAACCTTCCGATCACCGACATTCCCGGGGCGAACTCGGGTGGCGTCAACAACGGCGCCTGACCGACTCGATGCACACCAACACCGCGTTCGTCCTGACCATTCTGGTGTTGTGCTACGCGCTGGTCTCCGGGCTGGTGAAGCGCTGGTATCTGGCACCCGCCCTGATCTTCGTTCTGTTCGGCATCATCTTGGGGCCCTACGTATTCGGCGTGATCGACATCGGGACGGATGCCTCCAGCTTCACCGTCGTCGCCCAATTGGCGTTGACGGTGATCCTGTTCAACCAGGCCGCGCAACTCGATCTGTCCGTGGTGTTCAGGCGGCGCGAAGTCACCTTCCGACTGTTGGTGGTCGGCATCCCATTGGCCCTGACGCTCGGGACTCTGACTGCGCTGCTCGTGCTACCGGTGATGCCGCTTTGGGAGGCGGTGTGCCTGGCGGCGATCGTCGCGCCCACCGAGGTCGCGCTCATAGATGCGCTTCTAGAGGACAAGCGCATCCCGGAGCGCGTCCGTCACGCACTCTCGACCGAGAGCGGCTTCTATGACGGGTTCGCCCTGGCGACGATGCTCGCTGCGCTGGCGTTGGCGTCGGAGAACACCGATCCGGACACTGGCCGCTGGACGATGTTCCTCGTCCGCACCGAGGTGGTGTCGGTCGCGGTCGGCCTGGTCATCGGCGCAGTAGGCGGGCTGGTGATCGCCAGGTCGCAGAGGCGCGAATGGATGAGCGACACGTGGGCGCAGTTGGCCACCCTCGCCGTCGCCCTGGTCTGCTTCCAGGTGGGTGAAGGTCTGCACGGCAGTGGGTTCGTCGCCGCATTCGCTGGCGGACTCGCCTTCGCGTTCATGGCGAAGCGCACCGGTGTGACGCCCGACATGCAGGTGTCCGTGGCTGCCGGTCAACTGCTGGAGCTGATGGTGTTTGCGATGTTCGGCAGCTACGCGGTGATCATCGGTTGGCGCGACGCCGGGTGGCGCGTCGTGATCTTCGCCGTGCTGGCGCTGTTCGCGGTGCGCATGGCCGCGGTCAGTCTGGCGCTGGTCCGCAGTGACCTGCCTGCCCGGAATCGGTTGTTCATCGGCTGGTTCGGCCCGCGTGGCATCGGCACGCTGGTGCTGGGTGTGCTGATCATCAATCGGGGTGAGATCGAGCAGGAAAGGTTGATCACCCAGGTGGTGGCCGTGACTGTGACCCTGAGCCTGGTATTGCACAGCCTCACGGCATGGCCGGGGATCAGGTGGCTGGTGGAGACGCCAGATGCGACGCCGCCGCCGCAACTCCCTCGATGAGCAACCCCGATCTCGTCGCTAGTCGCCGTCCCTTACCTTCGCCATCTTCAGCACATCGAGGCGTTTGTCGAGTTCTTCCTCCGACAGCGTGTCGCCGATCAGGCCGCGGTCGATGACCGTCTGCCGAATGGTCTTGCGCTCCTTGAGTGCTTCCTTGGCGACCTTCGCGGCCTCCTCGTAGCCGATCGCCGAGTTCAGCGGCGTCACGATCGACGGCGACGACTCGGCCAGCTCGCGCAGGCGCTGCTCGTTGGCGATGAGGCCGTCGATGCACTTCGCGGCGAACAACTTCGACACGTTGGCTAGCAGCGTGAACGACTCGAGCACGTTGCGCGCCATCATCGGGATGTAGACGTTGAGCTCGAAGGCTCCCGACAGACCGCCGACGGTGACTGCGGCATCGTTGCCGATCACCTGGGCCGCCACCTGCGTAACTGCTTCGGGCAGAACGGGGTTGACCTTTCCCGGCATGATCGAGCTGCCCGGCTGCAAGTCGGGGAGCTGAAGCTCGCCGAGGCCGGTGAGCGGTCCGGAGCCCATCCAGCGCACGTCGTTGGCGATCTTGGTCAGTGACACCGCGATCGTCTTCAGCGCGCCGGAGGCTTCCACCAGACCATCGCGCGCCGCTTGCGCCTCGAATGAGTCGGTGGCCGTCCGCAATTCGGCGATCCCGGTCTGATCGACCAGCACGTCGACGACTTTCGCGCCGAACCCGTCGGGTGCGTTCAATCCGGTTCCGACGGCGGTGCCGCCGATGGCCAGTTCGCCGAGGCGCGGGAGAGTGGCCTTGACCCTTTCGATGCCGGCCTCGATCTGGCGGGCGTAACCACCGAATTCCTGGCCCAGCGTCACCGGCACGGCGTCCATCAGGTGAGTGCGACCGGACTTGACGACGGTGCGCCACTGCCTGGCCTTGTTGCCGAGCGACTCGTGCAACAATTCCAGCGCCGGAATGAGATGCCGCACAGCAGCTTCCGTGGCGGCAATGTGGGTGGCTGTCGGGAAGGTGTCGTTGGAGCTCTGCGACATGTTGACGTGGTCATTGGGGTGCACCGTCACGGGAGGGTCGAAGCTGGCCGCAATTGACGCGATGACTTCGTTGGCATTCATGTTTGAGCTGGTGCCCGACCCGGTCTGGAAGACGTCGATCGGAAACTGGTCGTCGTGCTGCCCGTCGGCGATCTCGGCGGCCGCGGCGATGATCGCGTCGGCCTTCTCCGCGTCAAGCAAGCCGAGATCCTTGTTCACCTGCGCGCAAGCGCCTTTGAGCAGACCAAGCGCGCGAATCTGGGTGCGCTCCAACGGCCGGAACGAAATCGGGAAGTTCTCGACGGCCCGTTGGGTCTGCGCCCGCCACAGCGCGGCGACGGGCACCCGCACCTCGCCCATCGTGTCGTGTTCGATGCGATATTCGGATTCGGCGGCCTTGTCGACTGCGCTGTCGGCGGACATCTGCTCCCTGTTCGTCGGTGATGTGTTCGTCGGTGGTGCGGGGGTGTGGCGAGATCTACGGCAGTGGGTACGCGGCGGTCGTGTCGCCCAAGAAGTCGACTGCGGAGTACTCGTTCAGTTTGGACAGGCGGTGGTAGGCGTCGATCATTCGGACGGTGCCGGACTTGCTGCGCATCACGATGGACTGCGTCGTGCAGCCACCACCGAAGTATCGGACGCCCTTGAGCAGATCGCCGTCGGTGACCCCGGTGGCCGAGAAGAACACGTTCTCCCCGGACACCAAATCCTCCGTCATTAGGATCTTGTCGAGGTCATGGCCCGCATCGATGGCCTTCTGCCGTTCGGCGTCGTCGATCGGCGCAAGGACCGCTTGGATGGCCCCGCCCATGCAACGGATCGCGGCGGCGGTGATGATGCCCTCCGGCGTGCCACCGATGCCGGCCAACATGTCGGTGCCCGAGTCGGGTCGACATGCGGAGATGGCGCCGGCCACGTCGCCGTCGGAGATGAGCCGGATGCGGGCGCCGGTCACCCGGACGTCCTCGATGAGCTGGTTGTGCCGGGGTCGGTCCAGAACGCACACCGTGATGTCGGCGACGGTGGAATTGCGAACCTTGGCGACCCTGCGGATGTTCTCGCCGATCGGGGCGGTGATGTCCAGGACGTGGGCGGCATCCGGACCGACGGCGATCTTGTTCATGTAGAACACGGCCGACGGGTCGAACATGGCGCCGCGTTCGGCGACTGCGAGCACCGAGATGGCGTTGGGCATGCCCTTGGCCATCAGCGTGGTGCCGTCGACCGGATCGACGGCGAAGTCACAGTCCGGCCCGTCGCCGTTGCCGACCTCCTCGCCGTTGTAGAGCATCGGCGCGTTGTCCTTCTCGCCCTCGCCGATGACGACCACGCCGCGCATCGAGACGGAGTTCACCAGTTCGCGCATCGCGTCGACGGCGGCTCCATCGCCACCCTCCTTGTCGCCGCGGCCCACCCAACGGCCCGCCGCCATCGCGCCTGCCTCGGTCACGCGCACTAATTCGAGGGCGAGGTTGCGGTCCGGGGCTTCGCGTCGTGATTTCGATGAGCCGCTTGCGCGAGGAGCGTCCGAGGTCGATGAGCCGCTTGCGCGAGGAGCGTCCGAAGTCGATGAGCCGCTTGCGCGAAGATCATCTGAAGAAGTCATGGCTGCAGATTCTCCCATTAGCCGTTCCCGGTCAGGGAACAGGGATACTGGCAGGGTGACCACACCCCAGGCGGCTCCGGAACCGAAACCGGCCAAGGCGCGGCTCTTGCAGGACGGCCGCGACATGTTCTGGTCGATGGCGCCGTTGGTGCTGGTGTGCATCGTGCTCGCCGGCGTGCTCGGAATGTGCTCGTTTGCGCCCAACGGCCCAGGTCCGGCGCCTGTCATGCCCTACGACACGGAGGCTGCGCTGAAGGCGGACGCCGAGACCCTCAAGATTCCGATTCGCCTGCCTGCGCTTCCCGCGGGCTGGCACGCCAACTCCGGTTCGCGCGGCAGCATCGACGGCGGTCGCAAGGATGCGGCGGGCAAGCCGGCACGGGCCGTCATTTCACGCATCGGGTTCCTGGCGCCGACGGGCATGTTCATCAGCTTGACGCAGAGCGACGCCGACGAGCCGAGCCTCGTCAGGTCCATCGACACCGAGGTCGCGCCGACGGGTGCACAGAACGTCGACGGCGTGCAGTGGATCGTCTACGAGGGCGGCGAGGATTCGCGGCCGATCTGGACGACGCGGCTGAAGGGTCCGACGGGTCCCGCGCAGATCGCCGTGACGGGCCCTGCGGGTACCGACGAGTACCGTACGCTGGCGGCGGCAACGCAGTCGCAGCCGCCGCTACCCGTCCGCTAGGAGTGCCACATGTCCTCACCGGAAGCTGATCTCACCGGATGGACGGCGGCGCCCTTTACCGCCGCGGGCTTCACGTACGACGTCTACCGCAAGGGCGAGGGCCCGGGGGTGGTGTTGATCCCCGAGATGCCCGGTCTGCACCCCGGTGTGCTGGCCCTGGGAAACCATCTGGTGGACAACGGTTTCACCGTCGCCGCGCCCTCCTTGTTCGGTACGCCGGGGTTGCCCGCCGTACGTCCGGGCACGGTGGGGGTGCTGGTGAAGGGATGCGTGACGAAGGAGTTCGCGGCGTTCGCCACCAACGCCGACAGGCCCGTCGCGCACTACCTCCGCGCGTTGGCGCGTGACCTCAACTCCACCACGCCCGGCAAGGGCGTCGGCGTGATCGGGCAGTGCTTCACCGGCGGCTTCGCACTCGCGGCGGCCGTCGACGAAAGCGTGCTGGCGCCGATCATGAGCCAGCCGTCGCTGCCCCTGCCTCTCACGCCGAGTCAGCGCCGTGACCCCGGCCTGTCGGAGGGTGAGCTGAAGGTCATCGAGCGCCGTGCCGCCGACGAAGGTCTGTGCGCGATGGGCCTACGGTTCAGCGAGGACTCGATGTCGCCACGCGATCGCTTCACGACGCTGAAAGCCAGGCTCGGTGATGCCTTCGAGGTCATCGAGATCGACTCGTCCAAGGGCAATCCGGACGGCATCGGCCGGATGGCTCATTCGGTGCTCACCGATCAGGTCCGCGAAGTCGACGGCAACCCTGCCTACGAGGCGCGCAAGCGGGTCGTCGCGTTCCTCAGGGAGCGGTTGTTCGCGGCTTAGTCGTGGGTGACTGAGTCGCCGTGATCCGCTTCGGTCCGAAGCGTTCCCGCGCGCGCGTCGTCAGCTTGGCGAGGCGCCCCGGCTCCTTAGGTCCGTCCTCATCGGGGTCGTCGAGCGGGACACCCTTGTAGACCCAGAGGTAGACGCTGATCGTGGTGACGATGACGATCATGAGCACCGGGCCGATGACGATCCCCAGGAAACCGAACATGGTGATGCCCGCGAAGACGGCCAGCAGCATCAGTGCGGAGTCCAGTCGGGCCTGGCGGGGGACGAGTATCGGACGCAGCACGTTGTCGATGTTGGTGACGACGACCAGGTGCCATGCGATGACGAAGATTCCGCCGAACACGTTGCCGTAAAAGATCATTCCGATTCCGAACGGGATGCTGACGATGCCGCCGCCGAGGGGGATCACCGAGAGGACGCTCAGGGCGATCGCGAAGATGAAGAAGCCCTGGTGGAAGCCGGCGACGTAGATCGACGCGGCGCCCGCAATGCCCTGTGCGAGCGCGATGACGAATTGGCCACGTACGGTGCCCTGCACCATCGCGCCCATCTTGTCGAGGTAGAGATCGGTCACCTCCTCGCCAAGCGGGTTCAGCTTTCGGATCAGTGTCTGCACGCGTTCGCGGTTGCTGAGCAGGGAGATGAGGACGTAGATGAAGAGCACGGCCGCCGTCACCGCGCCTGCCAGGCCCCCGGCCGCATTCTGCAGAAAGCCCAGGGCGTACTCGCCGGCGTGCTGCGCGAAAGTGCTCATTCGCTCCTGCAGCAGTTCCGGAGTCACCTGAAAGTCGTGCAGGAACGGGATCTTGCGGAGGGCGCCGTTGACCAGTTCCAGGGCCTTGTCGCCGAGGGAGTTCAGGTCGGTGCGCGCCACCCATGCGGAGATGCTGCGGACCATTGCCGAGATCTGCACGAACGCCAGCAGCGCCAGCAGGCCCAGCGGGATGATGACCGCGCCGAGCGCGGCCAACACGGTGAACGCGACCGAAAGGCCCTTGCCGAAACGCCTTTGGAACCAGTCGAAGAGAGGGTCGAACAGGTAGGCCGTGACTGTGGCCACCACTATGACGATGAAGTAGCCACGCAGGAAATACGCGCCGAACACCAGCGCGGCTAGGGTGGTGATGGCGAGCGCACGCTTTTGCGAAGCGGTGAACTCGGTCGTCATGGGCACCGAGCGATCCTACGGTGAGGCCATCTTCATCACGTGACCGATGATGTCGGGGTAGCGCTTCATGTGGGCGCCGCCGTTGAGGTCGAGCACCTCGCCGGTGAGCCACGACGCCTTGGTCAGGAACAACACGGCTTCGGCGATGTCCTCCGGCGTACCCGCTCGGCCGAGTGGCGTGTTCTCGACGTACTCCTCGACGACGCCGGGAACCATGGCGGCGCCTTCGGTGAGCGGGGTGTGTACGAAGCCAGGTGCGACCGCGTTGACCCGAATGCCGCGCGGCGCGAGCTCGAGGGCGGCGACCTGGGTCAACATCGACAGCCCGGCCTTTGCGGAACAGTAGGCAGCCATGCCGATGGCCGGCTGGCGGCCGTTGAGCGACGAGATCGACACCAGCGACCCGTTGTCGTTGAGGTGGCGGCCCGCGTACTTGGCGACGATGAAGGCGCCCGTCAGGCAGACGTCGATGACCGACCGGAACTGTTCGACGGCCAGGTCGACGATCAGGCCGATCGTCGAGAACCCCGCGCAGCTGACGACGGCATCGACGGCACCGGTCTGCTCGAAGAGCGCGGCGACGGAGTCCTCGTCACTGACGTCGACGAACTCCCCGCGATGCGGATCGCCCAGTGCGGCTGCACGATTCCTGGCGCCCTCGAGGTTGATGTCGGCGATGACGACCCGATACCCATCGGTGGCGAGCGCCTGCGCCGACGCCCAGCCGATGCCGGAGGCGCCTCCGACGACGATTGCATTTCTCATGGCTCGACTCCCACTCGCTCCGGTCCTCGCTCGTTCCTCGCTGCGATCCTCACTCGCGGTCGTCTTCGGTTCTCATGGCTCGACTCCCATTCGCTCCGGTCCTCGCTCGTTCCTCGCTGCGATCCTCACTCGCGGTCGTCTTCGGTTCTCACGGCTCGACTCCCATTCGCTCCGGTCCTCGCTCGTTCCTCACGGTGTGCCCTCGTCGGGTCGAGGATCGGCCCACTTCTTGGCGATCGCGCCCCACGGGTCGGCGTAGGGCTCGGTGCGGCCGTAGTAGGCCGCACGTCGAGTGAAGATCGCCTTGGTCACAGGCGCGGCGATGCGCAGGAGGTGGCGCCGGGCGCCCGCCTTGTTGGCCGTCTCGATGAGCATCTCCGGCCACGAATGATGTTGGTGATGAAGCACTTCCTGGGCGCGGGCGGTGTCCATCCAGTCGGTGTTGAACCAGTCGCCGTCGCTCTTCGGGTCGCCCTTCAGCCCGGTCGGCAGCCCGCCGACGAGGCCCATCGCGGCTGCCATGGCCGGGGCGACGTCGCCCTGGATGAGTCGATGGGTGTCGTCGCCGCCGACGAGCAACGTCTCGCCGACCGCGTCCGCGGTGATGGCGGCGGCGAAGGCCCTGGCCACGTCGCGCACGTCGACGGTCTGCAGCCTGCCGTCGGTGGGGAGCAGCCCCTCGAAGTACAGGTTGTCCAATTTCATGTACGCCGCCGGGTCGACGGTCAGCACACCGCCGAGTCGCAGGATCACCCAGTCCAGCGCCGATGCGCGGACCAGTTTCTCGGCCGCTGCCTTGTGGGCGCCGTACACGTCGGCCGGATGGAGCGGGGTCTCCGCGGTCAGCACGTCGGGGTGGGTGTGCGGGTTGCGGGCGCCATATACCGCGATGCTCGACGCCTGCACGAACCGCGGTGGGCTGGGCTGCTTCTCGGCGGCAGTCAATAGCGACGCCGTGGCGCCGACGTTGACCTTCTCGGCGAGACCCCTACGCGTGTAGATGAACGGCGGGATGATGGCGGCCAGGTGGATGATGGCCGCCGGTGCGATACCCGCGATCAGCGCGTCGACTGCGGCGGGATCAGTCAGGTCGGCGTACTGCACCTCGACGCCGGGCGGGAGCTTCTCCGCCGCCTTGCGGTTGGCCGGGATGTCGAGATCGGTGGCGACCACCCGTCGGCCGTCGGCGGCGAGCCGCTTCACGGTGGACGATCCCACCAGCCCGAAGGCGCCCGTTACCAGCACCGCGTCCGTCATGTAACTCCCTCGTCAACCTAGAACGTGTTCCAGGCATCATTGCCTAGACGGTGGTTCTTCACCAGAGTCAGGCACCACCTATGCAGCGGAATCCAATGTGGCTCATTCCGGTGTCGACCATCTGCGGACGGCGCGCAGCAGGCCGATAGCGCAGGCAGTAACTGTCCGCGCACAGGAACGATCCACCCTTTACGACCTTGCGACCGATCTTGAATTGCGGCTGGTTGGGATCGTAACTATCTGCCGCACAGCATGATTCGAGGGTGGTGGCCTCTGCCCACCAGTCCGTGGTCCACTCCCAGGCGTTGCCCGCCATGTCGAAGAGGCCGTAGTCGTTCGCCGCGAAGCTTCCGACCGGTTGTGTCGTGCCGTAGCCGGTGTCGGGCAGATACGGGAACTCGCCGTGCCAGTAGTTCGCGAGGCGCTCGCCAGTCCTCTCCGGCTCGTCACCCCAGGTATACGTCTTGCCGTCCAGGCCACCTCGGGCCGCGACCTCCCACTGCGTCTCGGTCGGCAGCGCGAGGTTCGCCCATCCGGCATATGCCGCCGCGTCGTCGAAGGCGACGTGCACGACAGGGTGTTGCTCGCGGCCCCGCACCGATGACCGCGGACCGCGGGGGTGGTTCCAACAAGCGCCGGGCGTCCACGACCACCATTGGTTGAGGTGCCGCAGATCGACCGGTCCCGGCGTGCGGTGGAACACCATCGACCCGGCTTGCAGGTTCTCTGGCGGTGCATCCGGATAGTCGTCGGGATTCGGCGGCCGCTCGGCGACGGTGAGGTAGCCGGTCGCGT
The DNA here is from genome assembly GCF_006439015.1 of Mycolicibacterium hodleri. Classification (GTDB taxonomy): domain Bacteria; phylum Actinomycetota; class Actinomycetes; order Mycobacteriales; family Mycobacteriaceae; genus Mycobacterium; species Mycobacterium hodleri_A. Next base: position 405,208 of record NZ_RCZG01000002.1, read on the forward strand.
CGACGAATGCGGCGAAGTCGGCGTTCGTCACCTGGTGGGTCTGCATCCAAAAGCCGTCGACCGTCACCTCGCGGGTCGGGCCCTCCTCGGCATAGTGCGCGTCGGAGCCCAGCACCGCGGTCTGCGGCGGAATCCAGACGAGGCCGTCAGTCGTCGAGATAGCACTGGCGGTCACGAAGCGGTGCCGTCCGCGACTGTGAGCGCTACTTGAACGGTGTTGTTAGTCAAAGACGGCCGTCCAGTCGTTCTTCATGCTCGCGACGGTCCAGCCGCCGGTCTTCGCCAACTCCAGCGCCTTTTCCGCTCCTGCGACATAGTCGAACTCGCGATCGGCGTCGTCATGGAGGATGAGCAGTTGCAGCGAGGGTCCGCTCGACCCTTCGGTGAACTGCAACATCTCGATGTCACCGTTCGAGTTGCCGGCGGCGAGGATGGGCCTGCGGCCGATCCGGCTCCACAGCCGCGCCGGTTTGATGGGGCCGTCGTCTAGGAATTCTGGCGTGGAGGTCGTGTAGAGGTGACCGTCGCGGTAGACCAGGCCGACTGAACTGCCGACCACCCGCTCCGGTGGAATCCCGTACAGCGGGCCGGTGATGGGCCGCATGAAGTCGCGTCCACCGCCGGAGACGATGTATGTGGTGAAGCCGTTGTCCTCCAGGTAGCGCAGCAGCTGCACCATCGGCGCATAACCGCACGCGGTGTATGGCCTGCCGAGCGTCGGATGCAGGGCGTCGGCGAAGAAGGCGTTGATCAGGCTGGCGTGCTCGTCGACGGTGATCTCGTGATAGGCCGTGAGTATGGCTGCGACAAGGGGTTTCAGATCAGTGTCGTCGCCCTGGTAGTGCTTGGTCACGGTGTCACCGAGCCATTGCAGGTCGCCGGTATAGGCGGCCTTGTACGGTTGGCGCTCGCGCAGTGCAGGGTCGGCATCGGCCTGCTCCTTGAACCGGCGCAGCAGGAAGTCGAGTTGGATGTACATCGGCTTCTCGCACCACAGGGTGCCGTCGTTGTCGAAGACCGCTACTCGCGCCTCGGGGGCCACGAAGTCCGGACCGTCGGTGGTGACGCGCTCGACGAAGTCGACGATCGCCGTCTTGGTGGGGCCGCTTGCCCAGGAGTCCAGCATCAATGCGCCGCCCGCATGGTGAGTTCCCTTGCTCAGATGTCGCGCAGTCGAATCGACCGTGCGTAACAACGCTATGCGCGCTGGGCCGGACTTGTCAGGCCTTGCATCATCTTCGCAGCGCAGACTATGCCGGCGCAGGTATTGGCAGCCCCGCGCCCTTCATCTTGGCGTAGAGATCGGTGTAATACGGCAGGCAGTCGGCCATGGCGGCTTCGGTCGTGTACAGAGGCCGGTAACCCAGGTCGCGCTCCGCCTTGGCGGTGGAGAAGTAGTTGTCGAGGTAGACGCGTTCCACCGCAAGGGGTTCCAGTAATGGCTGGGGCAGCCCGAAGCGGAAGTGCAGCCATTGCCACACCGACATCACCTTGTGGACCAGCCGTCCCGACACTCGGAACCGCGGCCAACGGTGCCCGCATGCCTCGATGACCGGCCGCGAGAACTCGAACATGTTGATCGGTTCACCGTCGTTGATGAAGTACGCCTGGCCGGGAGCCGAGCCGCCCGGCACCAGATGCTGACCGGCGAGGATGAAACCGTGAATCAGGTTGTGCACGTAGGAGTTGTCGAGCTTGACGTCCTTGCTGCCGACGAGCACCTTGACGTGGCCCTTGAGGACGCTCTCGAACAGCTTGCGGAACATGGTCTGATCGCCGCGTCCCCAGATGCCGCTGGGCCGGATGCTGCAGGTGAGCATGCCCCCCGACCCGTTCTCGGCCAACACGAACTTCTCGGCCGTGACCTTGGTCTCGGTGTAGAGGTCGGCGAATCGCGTTGTGTAGGGCAGGGTCTCGTCACCGCCTGCGATGCGTTGACCGCCCATCACGACGCTGTTGGACGCGGTGTAGACGAATCGCCGTACGCCGGCGGCCTGCGCCGCGTGCACCAAGGTCTTGGTGCCGCCGACGTTGACGGCGAAGCTCCGCTCGCGCGCCGGCGCGGAACCGCCGCCCATCAGATCGATGATCGCGGCGGTGTGGATGACGGTGTCGACGTTCTCGACGGCGCGCGCGACGTCAGTGTCGTCGGTGATGTCTCCGACGACGGTGTGAAGCCCGTCGCGAGGGGGAAGTGGCGACGGTGCCCGGTCGAAGGAGCGGACCTGGTGGCCCTGGTCGAGCAACTTCGTCACGAGGTTGGCGCCGACGAAGCCGGAGCCACCCGTCACGAGAACGCGGCCAAGGTCAGTGGTCGGCGTTGAGTGACTCATGCGACGAGGATAACTGAAACGTGTTCCAGTTTCGACCCACTAGGGGTTCAATGGTTGCGTTCTCAAGCTTCCTCGTCGTTCCTGGAGGCCAACGCCCTCTCGACTTTCTCCCGGGCGCCGGCGAGGTGCTCTTCGCATCGTTTGGCCAGCTCCTCACCCCTTTCCCAGAGCTGGAGCGAGGCATCGAGATCCAGCCCACCCTGCTCGAGCTGGCGCACGACCTCGATGAGCTCGTCGCGAGATTCCTCGTACCCCATGTGACTAATGGGCTTCATCTGATCCCTCGCTGACCGTCGTGATGGCGCCGTCGGCGACGCGGATGCGGAGCCGGGTTCCTGCGGGAGCGTCCGCCGTCGATCTGAGCACCGCCATCCCGTCCGACACGACCTGGACCACGGCGTAGCCACGTGCCAGGGTCGCGGCCGGTCCCAGTGTGGCCAGCCGCGCCGACAAGTGACTGACGCCTCGGGTTTCTGCCTCGAGTAGCCGGATGACGTCGCGGCGGGCGGTGGCCCTGGCCCGGTAGATCTCCTCCGCGCGGGCGTCGAGTGCCGCCAGTGGCTGGGCCAGCACCGGTCGGCTGCGCAGTTGGCTCACGTGGTGCTGCTCGCGGTGCACCCAGTTGCGCAGGGCGCGGGCGCTGCGCTGGCACAGGTCGGTCACTAGCGCTTGTTCGGCCGCCGCGTCGGGTACCACGCGCTTCGCTGCGTCGGTCGGCGTGGCGGCGCGCACATCGGCGACCAGGTCGCACAGCGGGTTGTCGGGCTCGTGGCCGATAGCGGTGACCACCGGTGTCGAGCACTTGGCGATCTCGCGGCACAACGTCTCGTCGGAGAAGGGCAGCAGATCCTCGACGCTGCCGCCGCCGCGGGCGAGCACGATGACGTCGACGGCGGGGTCGCCGTCGAGATCGCGAAGGGCATCGACGATCTGAGCCACCGCGCTCGGCCCCTGAACGATCGTGTTGCGCAGGGCGAAACGCACTGCGGGCCAACGCGCTTCGGCCACGGACATGATGTCCTTCTCGGCTGCCGATGCGCGGCCAGTGATCAATCCGACGGTGCTGGGAAGAAACGGAATCGGTCGCTTCAGACGAGGATCGAAGAGCCCCTCGGCGTCGAGCAGCTTGCGAAGGCGGTCGATGCGGGCCAAGAGCTCGCCGATGCCGACGGCGCGGATCTGGTTGACCCGTAGCGAGAACGAGCCGCGACCGACGAAGAAGTTCGGTCTGCCGTGCATGATCACCTGCGTGCCCTCGGCCAGTTTCACCGGTGCGTTGTAGACCAGGTCTCGAGGGCACGTGATTTGCAGCGACATGTCGGCGGCGGGATCGCGCAGAGTGATGTAGGCGGTGCCGGAGTTCGGCCGAACGTTCAGTTGCGCGATCTGCCCCTCGACCCACACCGTCCCGAGCCGATCGATCCAGTCCTTCACCATCATCGCGACGGAGCGAACCGGCCACGGATTGTCGGGAGACTTGCCTTGAGCGGGCTCGGTCACAGCGGGGCGAGCGAAGCGACGGGGTGGGTCGGCGGGGCGAGCGAAGCGACGGGGTGGGTCGGCGGGGCGAGCGAAGCGACGGGGTGGGTCGGCGGGGCGAGCGAAGCGACGGGGATCATTTGGCGGACGCGCGGGTGATCCTGTTGGCCAGCAGCGTCTGGAACGGCGCGCGCGCTTTGGTCGACTCCTCGAACGCCAGTAGCGCTTCCAGATCGGCCACCTTCAGCGACGGCAGACGGGCCCGCAACTGGGCCAGGGTCAGGGACTCGTAGTCCAGCTCGGAAACGATGCCCGCGGTGGCCGATGAGGCCTTGCCGGTTGGCTTTTCCTCACGCGTATCGGGCTCACCGGTGCTGTACAGCGCGAACCTGCCCTCAGTCAGGCGCTCGCCGTTACGGGGGGTCTGACTGTCATCGTCGTCGACTGCTGCATCCTCGGCGTCCTCGTCGAACGTCGCCCACTCCGGTTGCTCGTCCTTGGGCGGGAACAGCTGGTCCAGCGTCTCGTCGCCCCTGTTGACCAGGTCCGCGACGTCCTGCTGCATCTTCATGACCAGTTGCGCCAACTGGCTGACGATGGTCATCGGGTAGGCGATGACGGTCTGCGGCAGCCTGCGAGTTTCCTCCAGCGCGGTCATCGCGGCGCCGACCAGCAGACGGACTCCATATGGTGCAGTAGCCATGCGTGCAAGAGTACGGGCGATGGGGTTGGGCGGTCCGCAAGTGGTGTCCGAACGCCCCGGGTAAGTACCCTTGGAGGCATGCCGGAGACGATCAACATGGGTATGCCGGGCGCGACCGTGTCGGTCGCCGCGCCAGTCGAAGGCAAAAGAGTGTTGCTTGCCGAGCCGCGAGGATATTGCGCGGGCGTCGATCGCGCCGTCGAAACCGTGGAACGCGCGCTGGAACAACACGGGGCACCGGTGTACGTCCGGCACGAGATCGTCCACAACGTGCACGTGGTGGAGACCCTGGCCAAGGCGGGTGCCATCTTCGTCGAGGAGACCAGTGAGGTCCCCGAGGGGTCCATCGTGGTCTTCTCGGCGCACGGTGTTGCGCCGACGGTCCACGTCGAGGCAGCGGAACGCAATCTGCTCACCATCGACGCCACCTGCCCGCTGGTGACCAAGGTGCACAACGAGGCCAAGCGGTTCGCCCGCGACGACTTCGACATTCTGCTCGTCGGCCACGAAGGCCACGAAGAAGTCGTCGGAACCGCCGGGGAGGCCCCCGACCACGTCCAACTCGTCGACGGCCCCGACTCGGTGGACAAGGTCACTGTGCGGGACGAGAACAAGGTCATCTGGCTCTCGCAAACCACGCTCAGCGTCGACGAGACCATGGAGACGGTGCAGCGGTTGCGCGAGCGCTTCCCCAAACTGCAGGATCCGCCCAGCGACGACATCTGCTACGCCACCCAGAACCGTCAGGTCGCGGTCAAGGTGATGGCGCCGGAGTGCGAGCTGGTGATCGTCGTCGGTTCGCGCAACTCTTCGAACTCGGTGCGCCTGGTCGAGGTGGCCCTTGGCGCCGGTGCGGATGCGTCCTACCTGGTGGACTATGCCGAGGACATCGATCCCGCCTGGCTCGACGGCGTGACGACCGTCGGCGTGACCTCAGGCGCGTCTGTGCCCGAGGTGCTGGTGCGCGGGGTGCTCGAGCGATTAGCCGAGCACGGATACTCGACGGTGCAGCCCGTGACGACCGCCAACGAAACGCTGGTGTTCACGCTGCCGCGCGCCATCCGTCCCAAGCGCAACGCCTAGACGTCGTACTCCCAGGAGTCGGGTGCCGAGTGCCGCGGCCGACGCGGCGTCGACCGATGCTCGGTCCGCGACTCGCCCTCGTCAGACCCGCGATACCGCACCCGCGAAACGGGGTGGTGGGTGCCGTTGCTCCCGTTGGGACGGCGGGTCGACGGGGGGTCGTAGGGTTCGTAGTCCGCTGAGTGGGGTCGCCGCTGCGGACGTTCCGCGCGGTCAGGTCTCTCGGCCCGCTCGGAGGGCTCCGGACGCTCGCGGCGCTGAGGGCGGTCGTAGCGCTCACGCTCCGATCGATCGTGGGTGCTGCTTCTCCGGTCCCTTGGTGGGAGTGGCCGGCGTTCACGCGGTTCGCCTGAGCGTGGGCGCCGCCGTGGTTCTGCGGGCGGATCGACCGGCGGAGTGCTGCGTCGCCGCGGCCGGCTCTGCGCGGGTTCGACGTTCTCGGACTCGGGCGGACGGGAATGCCGCGAACGTCTGGAACCCGTGCCCGATGCTGCGCCCGTCGAGCGTTCCGAGGCGGTGGCCGCCGTTCTCGAGGTCCGGCGCGACGTCCGCGGGGCCTCGTCCTCGATGGCACTGGCTGCTGCTGCGGCAGAGGCAGTCGCTGCGGAAGCGCGGGCCGTCGTGCGACTGCTCCTGCGCTTCCTGAGGCCCGAACTCGCCTGCGCGGTGGATGCCGCCGCGTCATCCGCCGCCTCGACGGTCGGATCGGCGTCCTCCGGCGGCGCCGCTCGTCTGGCCGCCGTGCCCACGTACCAGCGGACCATGCCGATCAGCAGGACGGTGGCGGAAGCGAAGAACATCAGCGGGAACCGCTCGATCAGCGGGTAACCGTAGTTGATCAGGGTGTCCTTGATCCCGGTGAACGTGCTGCCGTGGAAGACGAAGTACGCGAAGGGAACGGCAACGAACAAGATCAGCGGAGGCTGGATCACTGCCGTGAAGACACCGGACTGGCGGACCGCAAGTACCGCTGCGACGCAACCGAGCACGAAGCACACCGTGAAGACCGCGCCGAGCTCGTTGGTGCCACTTCCAGCGTCGAAGGCGACGCCGATGGCGGTGAGGCCGATTGCCAAGAGGGCCGCGCCCCACCAGGGAACTCCGGGGACGCGAGGCAGCGCCGATCGATGGTCGGCGGCCACCGCCGACCGTCCGCGCAGTCCTGACACACGTCGACCGTACCGGCAATGGTGCGATGAGCGCTGACAGCACGCGCGGGCGTGCCTCTGGATGGGGCCTACACTTTCCAACCCGTGGGCCTCAACCTCGGAATCGTCGGATTACCCAACGTCGGCAAGTCAACGCTATTCAATGCGTTGACGCGCAATGACGTGCTTGCCGCCAACTATCCCTTCGCCACCATCGAGCCGAATGAAGGCGTGGTGGCGCTGCCCGATCCTCGCCTCGACAAGCTTGCCGAGATCTTCTCGTCGGATAAGACCGTGCCTGCGCCGGTGACGTTCGTGGACATCGCAGGCATCGTCAAGGGCGCGTCGGAGGGGGCCGGGCTCGGAAACAAGTTCCTGGCCAACATCCGTGAGTGCGACGCCATCTGTCAGGTGGTCCGGGTGTTCGCCGACGACGACGTCGTGCACGTCGACGGCAAGGTCGACCCGAAATCCGACATCGAGGTCATCGAGACCGAACTGATTCTCGCCGATCTCCAGACGCTTGAGAAGGCGGTGCCGCGATTGGAGAAGGAGGCGCGGAACAACAAGGAGCGCAAGCCGATTCACGAAGCCGCTGTGGCTGCGCAGACCACGCTCGACGGGGGCACCACGCTGTTCGCCGCCGGAGTCGACGCCTCGCTGCTGCGCGAGCTGAATCTGATGACCACCAAGCCATTCCTGTACGTCTTCAACGCCGACGAGTCGGTGCTCACCGACGACGCCCGAAAGGCCGAACTGCGCGAGTTGGTGGCGCCGGCCGACGCGGTGTTCCTCGACGCAAAGATCGAAGCCGAGCTGCAAGAACTCGACGACGAGTCCGCCGCCGAATTGCTGGAGTCGATCGGCCAGACCGAGAAGGGCTTGGACGCATTGGCGCGAGCCGGCTTTCACACGCTCAAGCTGCAGACCTATCTGACCGCCGGGCCCAAGGAGTCACGGGCCTGGACGATCCACCGAGGCGACACCGCCCCGAAGGCCGCGGGTGTTATCCACACCGACTTCGAGAAGGGCTTCATCAAGGCCGAGATCGTCTCCTTCGACGACCTGGTCGCCGCCGGGTCGATGGCTGCGGCGAAGGCGGCGGGCAAGGTGCGCATGGAGGGCAAGGAGTACGTGATGGTCGACGGCGACGTGGTGGAATTCCGGTTCGGATCAACGTCGACGAGCAAGGGGTAGCGGTGAGCCGCCGCAAGGGCAACGTGTCAATCGTTGTGTGAGGTGGCTTAGCTCCATACGATTCGACGACGCAGACGCTCCTGTTCGCTGCGGGCCTGATCCTCTTCCTACTCGGACTCATCACGGGAGTTGCGGTCCCCGCGGTGAAGAATCCGCGCATGGGACTCGCCAGCCACCTACAAGGCATGACGAACGGTCCGGTCCTGACCGTCGTGGTTTGCTATGGCCACACGTCAATCTGATTTCCCGCTCGGTCGACGGCGACGTGGTGAGTTCCGCCACGGACAAACTTCTAAGACAAAGTAGTAGGGCGGTCCCGTTCGATCGAAGCCGAAAGGCGGTTTCGATCGAGGCCCGCAGTCGTTCGCGACGTTTCACGTGACGCGTGGGCGATCAGCAGGTGCGGCGCGTTGGCGTGTTCACCAATCTGACGGTGTTCGACTGTGAGGCCGGCACTGCGTAACTTGTCGATGACGTCCGGCACCGGACGGAGATGAAACCCGTGTCCCGTGAATGGCAATTTTGCCATCACATCGGGGTCGGCCAGTCCGATTACGAGGCGACCCCGGCTATTCATCACCCTGGCAAGCTCCCCGAACTCTTTGTCGAGTTCCGCGACGAAGTAGATGGTGTTGACGGTGATGGCGCCGTGCAATGCCTCGTCGGCGAAGGGCAATTGCGTCATCGACCCGGAATGCAAAGACAGCCGCTGGGTTGCGATGTCGCGGCGGTATCGCCCCGCGGCCTGACTGAGCATCGTCTCGGACACCTCGACACCATGAACACTGCCCGACGGACCGGCGTCGGTCATCATTCAATGGTGGTGGTGCCAGCGCAGCAGTGCCAAATAGACTTGCCTAATAGGCAAAGTCTGTGTGAGCCGCGATGCGGCTCGGTGGGGAAAGAGCTGGCCGCGAGCCTCGGTGACTGCGAGCCTTGCGGCGATGTCCCAGTGACGGCGAAAAGTAGCTCTCCTAGAGGACCTACGACGTAGTATGGTGTGGTGAATTTTGCTGTGCCGCCGGAGGCATATGCCCGTTTCATGGGTAGATACGCAGAGCCTCTCGCGGCGGTCTTTGCGTCGTTCGTCGGTGTCGAGGCACGCGACAAGGTGCTTGACGTCGGTTGTGGGCCTGGTGCTCTGACGGCACATTTGCTGTCGGTCGGAGCCGTGGTCGTGGCGATCGATCCTTCACCGCCGTTCGTCGACGCGATCCGGGTCCGCTTTCCGGACGTTGACGTGCGGCAAGGCGCGGCGGAGGAATTGCCCTATGGCACTGCCGCTTTCGACGCGGCAGTTGCGCAATTGGTGGTGCACTTCATGACCGATCCAGTAGTCGGCGTCAGACAAATGGCGCGCGTCACTCGGCGTGGCGGCGTCGTCGCAGCATGCGTGTGGGACGGGCCGACAGGCGCGCTGGCGCCGTTCTGGGACGCGGTACACGTGATGGCCCCTAGCGTTGAGGATGAAGCGCTCCTGTCGGGGGCACACGAGGGGCACCTGACTGAGCTGTTCGAAGCCGCTGGCCTCCGCGATGTGGAAGAAGATTCCATTGCGGTCGATGTGGTCCATCCGACCTTTGACGAGTGGTGGGAGCCGTACACACTCGGTGTCGGACCTGCCGGTGCCTATTTCCAGCAACTCGATGATGAGGCTCGCGCACGTCTCGAAGGAGTGGCTCGCGAACGGCTGGGCAGTGGCCCGTTCACGGTCACCGCTACCGCGTGGGCCGCTCGCGGGACGGTGTGACCGCGACGCCGGTGGAGTTCGGGTTCGGATCAACATCAGCGAGCAACGTCCAAGGCCCGTCAGTCGAAAGGCGGCGTGACGATGGCGATCTCGTAGGCTTGCACGTCGTTGGCAAGCATGGGTATTCCGGTGTCAGGTGCATTGGCATCGGCCCGCCACGCCCTGACGTGGTCCCAGGCGGGAGACCTTCGTCGCTGTTGAGGCCGTAGGTTTCGCCGAGTCCGAACCCGAATCGTTCTGCCTGATTCAGCTTGGCGGTGGCCAACAGAAACAGCATGTTGCGGTCCAGGCCCGGTTCGGGTTTCCGGCGGCGCATGTTCGGGAGGAAGGTCTGTCGGTCGGCAGGCCGTGCACCGTAAAGCATCGTGACACCGGGCCCGAGGCCGTCGGCGCCCCGATGGAATGTCGGCGGGACACGGTCCGATCGGATTGCGGTCGTTGACCCATCAGAATGGAAGGTCCACCTCCCCACTGGTGGTGTTGGCATCGTCGTGACTCGAGTCGACATACCCCAGCCGGGGGACTTCGGGATTGGTGCCGAACGGCACCAGGGGATCGGTGCCGGCACCGCCGATGGCGGCGGGGGTTTCGGCGCTGAGCAAAGGGGTGGGCGGTGTTTCGGCGCTTGCGATGGGCGCCAAGGCAACCGCTCCACCGATGGCGATTGCGGCCAAGGCGGATGTGACGTACTCGAACGTGATCTTCATGATCGTCTCCTGTTTGTTCTCAAGCTCTTTCGGACATGTTTCATCGTGGTGCCCCGGCTCGCCGGTGTCGTCACTGCTGTCCTCCATGTCACCCTCCTGCTACCTGGAAGTCGTCGCCCCTTCGTGGCCTAGGTGTGCCTCGCCCGTGACCCACACGCGATCGCGATGGGGGACGCTTGTCGAAATGGCCGCAGTCGAGGTGATCTATCTGCTGGCGGCGATTCTCTGGATCGGTGTCGTCTTGTCTGCACTGTGCCTCGGTCTTCGCTTCATGCTGAAGTGGCGGGCCAAGCGGCGTCGGATCAACCGGATGCTCGGGCTGGTGAATCTTCCCGTCCGACTTACCACCCTGCCGGTGTCAGGATCGAGGTCCGGAATCCGTTGGAACGTCAATCAGTTGCTGTCTATCGGCTTCGCGGAGGCCTTCGGCGCGTCGCGTGAGAAGGTCGCGCGCCGATCACGGCGGCCGGACCGAAGGCCGCGCCGCGGCTTCTGACTGCCATTTTGCGCGGGTTGCCCAACGGGCGCGTTGTCTCCTTAGTACCTGATCATCTCGGTTTTCGCGTGGTAACCGATAGTTGCTAAAGTTCAACGAAAAGTACTAGCGCCGTCGCCAAAAAAGTGGTCAAATGTTCAAAGCTGCCACGGCCGGGGTCTGACTACCAAGTCCGCCACCGCCCGAGTTGGCGGAGCCGTTCGACGAGCCCAATCGGGGGCATGACTTGTTCGTCGGCGGCGACGCCCCGGCTGTGGCGGTCCGCGCCGTCGAGACCCCGCGGCGGATCGCAAGTCACCGGTGACGAGCGCGTGAACCGTACGTCATCCGCGCCTAGAGACCATTTCCATCGTTCGCCTGGGGATCGCCTTCGCGTGGAGCCCTCGGCTCGATGAACGAAATGACGAAGATCATCGTCAACAGCGTGAAGATCGCCAGCGCGGAGAGAAGATCGCCCCACTGGAACGGGTACAGCATGCCGTCGATCGAGAGCACCAGCACCGTTTCGATGATGCCGAAGGCGAAGAAGAACAGACCGAATATCACCACGGAGAAGGCGCGATGTAGCGCGGTTCGGCGCAGCTCCACCATCAGTGTGAGCAGGAGCAGCGGCAAAATCTGCGAGAGCGTGGACGCAGTGGCACCATCCATCACCACGATCTCGAAGGTGCTCGGACTCCCCATCGTCCGGTGAGGCTAGCAGTCCCACCGGGGCGCGGCGGCGGTGGGCGACGTGGGTCGCCCTACCCGAACGCCCCGGCGTACTGCGGCGGGTGGCGCAGGGTGGCTCCAAGTCGATCGGCGGCCTGCCAGATCCACGCGGGTTACGGAGCAGGACCCTGGCCAGGAACACTGCGTCGGCTTGCTCGGAGGAGATGATCTCGTCTGCCTGCTCGGGCTCGGTAATCATTCCCACTGCAGCGGTGGGGATCTCGACCTCCTTGCGGACCCGAGCGGCGAACGGGGTATCCGCGCGTGCGGCGCTGATCTGCCGGAGGACACGTCCATCAGATCGACACCGAGTTCCTTGAGTCGAGAGGCCAACTCGACGGTGTCGTCGACCGTCCAACCCGGCCGGGGATCGTCGGTGTCACTGCCGAGCCAGTCCGTCGCCGACGCCCGGAAGAACAGTGGCAACCCGGCTGGCCAGCTCTGCCGGACGGTTCGCACGACGTCCAGTCCGAACCGCATGCGATTCTCCAACGAGCCGCCGTACCGATCGGTGCGAATGTTCGAGTTGGGCGAGAGGAACTGATGGATCGGATATCCATGGCCCCCATGGAGTTTCAGCACCTTGAAGCCCGCTACGGCGGCACGTCGTGCCGATGCCGCGAACGACTGCACGATCGACTCGACCTCGTCGATGCTCAGCTCTGAGGGGCTGGGCAGCCGTCCGAACGATAACGGGCTCGCGCCGACCGTGCCCCAGGTTTCGGGGCCGCGATCCGCGTCCGGCCACGGCCGGCCCGTCGAGCCCTTGCGGCCCGCATGGACGAGCTGAATGCCCGGCACCGATCCCTGCGCCGAGAAGTCCGCGATCCGCCGAAAGGCCATGGTCTGGCGGTCATTCCACAGTCCGACATCGTAGACACGGCTTCGCCCGACGGGATCTATCGCGGTGGCCTCGACCATGACGAGCGCAACCCCGGCGGCAGCTGGCGAACCCAGGTGTTGCAGGTGCCAGTCCAATGGAGTGCCGACGTCGTCCCCGTCCGGTGCAGCGGCGAACTGCATCATCGGCGACATCCACGCCCGGTGGGCGGAGGTCACCTCGCGCAGCGTCAGCGGATTGAACAGGTGAGCATACGAATCCTGATTCTGGTCGAGAGGCAGCGCGGCGTTCGCGCTCTCCAGGTGTTCGACGGTGCTGAAGATCAGTTCGGTCTCGCCGATGTTCTCGATGTTGTGCAACAGATATTCGCCCGGACCGAAGAAACACTCCGTGGTACGTGCTCTGTCAACGGCGACCACCGGTTAGTTTTACTCGTTTAGTGACCTGTGTCACGGGTAGTCACAGACATGGCTACCGAAGAAACTCCGGACACGCTCACCATCGAAATAGAACAGACCGACCGCGGCTGGATGGTCGTGCACGTCGTCGACGGCGACCGCAAGTCCATCGAGCCACCGCATCCGGATCGGGAATCGGCCGAAGCGGCAGCCGCCGTCCACACCGCTGCCAGTGATCGTTGGACGGGTGCGGCCGAGGTGAAGCCTCCCGAAGACCGACCCGCTGGGACTGCTTGAGCCAGCTACCCCGCTTCGTCAATCACTTTGTTCTGGTTGGCGTTCGGCTCGCAGAAGGCAATAGTCCGCTGCACCGCCGATTGGACGTCCGACGTGGAGCCGTTGCGACCGTTTCGCGCCTTGAGGACGTTGGCGATCGTGGCGCTGCGGCTGTCCTGGCTCATGCCGTTGAACTCCTTGCACGTAGTGGACTTGTCTCCGATCCCCGCGCAACCCGCTAACCCAATCCCAACTGCGGCCAACACCGCGGCGGTTCGGTACATGGTTCGAACCTACGGGATGTGCGTGCCTCAGAGGACGACGGAGATCTCGTCACTAAGCCGATAGCCCGGGGCGAGCGGGAGCGTGTCGCCACTCCAGAACTTGCCGGGATCGAACCAGTTGGTGTGTTTCACTTCTGTCAGCAGGCCCATCTCTTGATATGTCGCGGCTACGGTCTCGGCGCAGTACGCGGTTTCCAGCCCGACTTTGCGGCGCTCCGCGAGCCTGCGCCTGGCGGCCTTCTTGACCTGGTCGTCGAGAATCGGGATGCCGCGGGTCCAGTCGGCCACCGTCGGAATTCGCCCGCGGAACCACCGCGCCGTCAGTTTGGCCGTGGTGGGGAACGCGGTGCCGTCCATCCGCGCGATGACGCGCAGCAGGTCGTCTTCCTGTGTGCGGGTGGCGTACGGGGTGATCTGCCGTAGCCAGCAGCGCTGTCCGTAGGTGAGCATCCACCGTTCGACCGCCTGGCGCAGGTCGTTGAGCTGTACACCGCGGTGATTGCCGCCGCTCCACAAGCACTCCAGCTTGTCGCCGAGTTCGGCGTGCCAGATTAGCGGTGGCAGATCGTCTATCGCCACCGTCATCCCGACGTGATTGACGGGGGCGTTGGTCATCGTCTGAATCGCCCGGTCCGGCCCCGACTCGCCGCGGAACAGCCAGATGTCGCCCGTCCGGGTTTCGGCCAGCGCGTGTTCGAGTGTCACCGTATTCGCGTTCACCAGGGCAGCTTAGGCAAACTAGGGCGATGCGAGGCATATGGAAGTGGGTCGGGCTGGCAGGCGTCGCGGGTGTCGTCGCGGGCGGTGCGCTGGTCGCGCGCGGCCAGCGCAAGCGAAACGCGTATACGCCAGACGACATCCGGGCGAAGCTCCATCAGCGACTGGCGGAGTCCGGCTCGTCCGACTAGCCGGTCCACGGCTGCACGGCATACAGCCGGTGAGTTCCGCTGAACCCCTTGAGTTCGACGTCGCGGCCGTCGTCGTAGGAGACGTCGCCGACGTCCGAGTCGTGGCAGGCCTTGCGCACGGATTCGCTGACCAGGATCTCGCCGCCCTCAGCGGCCGCGGCAACTCTTGCCGCCATCGCGACGTTGCGGCCGAACAGATCGTCTCCGCGCCGAACGGACTTGCCTTCGTGAATGCCGATGCGAACTCGAATACCGTTGGGCCGCTTCGCTAGTTCGCGCTGGACATCGACGCTGCACCGGATTGCCTGCTCCGGCTGCGCGAAGGCGATCATGAACCCGTCGCCCTGGCTCTTGACGACATATCCGGAATGGCGCCTCACGTTGCGGCTGACCATCTTGTCGTGCCGGTCGATCAGTCGGACCCAGGCACGGTCGCCGATGCGTTCGTTCAAGGCGGTCGATCCCTCGATGTCGGAGAACATGATCGCGACCCGCCCGTTCAGCGCCAACCGGGCAAGGTCGGGGCGTTCGACGGCGGCCCAGTCGGCGAGGTCCTCGATGTTGGAGCGGACGGCCGCGCCAAATCCCTCCTTGCGGAGGATGTTGGCGGTCTGCCAGACGGTCTTCACAGCCTCGCGACCGCCTGACATCAGGTTGGTGCGGGTGTCCAGCCTGCGCTGGAGTTCGGCCAGTTCCTCATCGCGGTGTGAGATTCTCCGCCACAGCACGATCACCGCAATCGCCTCGGCCGCTGCGACGGCGAGCAGGCCGTAGATCGCGACCATTGGGAGCGTCACCGCTCGATTATTCGTTGCCGAGGCACCGAATCGCGCGAACGTGCACTACGTGTCGTCGTCGTTCGGTGTGAGGAGGCGTTCGGGGTGGTGGAAGTAGTTGATGCGGGCTTGCCCGACGTCGATTTCGGGTGGTGGGATCCATTCGACGACCCCGTTGCGGATGGTCACGGTCCAGCCCTCTTCGGCGAGGCGATTGTCCGCGCCGCAGGCGAAGACTTCTTCGTCGATGTTGGTGTGGGCGCCCGTGGCCCAGCCGTTGACGTGGTGGACCTGGGTGCCGTACCCGGGCACGGTGCAACCGGGTTTGGTGCAGCCGCGGTCACGGGAATGCAGCACGATGCGATGGGCCTTGGGGGCGATGCGCTTGGACCGTCCGCAGTACAGCGCTTCGTTGGTGTGCTTGTCGAACACCACCAAATAGTGGACGGCGTGGCTGGCCATCCGGATCAGATCGGCCATCGGGAGCAGGGTGCCGCCGGCGCTCACCCCGGACCCGGCGGCCTTCTCGAGGTCCTGGACGGTGGTGGAGACGATCACGGTGACCGGTAGTCCGTTGTGCTGGCCGAGTTCCCCTGAACTCAACGCCGAGCGCCCGACGGCGATCAAAGCGTCGTGGTGGCGTTGCCCCACGTTGCGGGTGTCGGCGTCGATCTGCGCCTGGCTGGGTGTGCCGGAGGTGCAGGGCTGTTCGTCCTCGGGGTTGCACATGCCGGGCGCGGCGAGCTTGGCATTCACCGGTTCCATGGTGGCCCGTAACTCCGGAGTGGCCCAACCGCTGATCCGGCTCATCCCATCGGGACCTTGCGGACCGAAGTACACCCCGCGTGTGCGGGCGCGTTCGCGGTCATCGGGGGCGGGGCCGTCCTGATCGATGCAGGTGGTCAGCTTCGCCGATGCCTTGCGCAACTCGTCGGGACCCAGTCCGGTCGCGACGTCGACCAGGGTGGTCTCGGCTTGCTCGCGGGTGATCGGGTCGACCCAGGCGGGCAGTTTGTCGGCGAAGCCGCGGATGATTTCGACGTGCTCGGGGCCGATGGTCCCGGCGGCTCGGGCGGCGGCCGTCTGGGCAAGTTGCGGCGCCAACGCCTCCCCACTGAACGACTGGCGGGGCCCGAGCTCCTTGGCTTCGGCGAGGCGGCGGGCGGCGTCCTTACCCGAGATCCGTAGCCGTTCGGTCAGCACGGCCTTCAGCGACTTGGCACCCAACTCCACCGCGGAGGCCTCCCGCTGCAGGCGGGCGATGATCCGATGCTCCAGGGCCGGCAGCCGCCACGCCACCGCCTCCAACGCACCCAGCAGCTCCAACAGTTCGGCATGGGTGAACGCCCCGCAGTCCAGCTCGGCCAACTCCGCCGCGGCCGCCACATAGGCGGCGACGGCGGCGGTGACCCGATCCGAACTCATACCCGAACACTAGTTCGAACCACCGACAAGACAACCCACTGATGTGACTACTGAAACCCAAGTGACAGAAGAAATTTCGGTATCGCGGTGGCCTATGCGAAAACCGCCGTCACCATCGCCATATCGAAGTAGTCCCGCCATGCGGCGATGCGTCCGTCGCGGATCTCGAAGGTGCCCATCACCGGCAACGCGACCTCACGGCCGTTCTTGAGTCGCATCACGTCGGTGCGTTCGTTCATCACCAGATCACCTTGCGCAACCTGTCGGTGCACCATGAAGTCGATCCCGTCGGCCGCGGCCAGGAAGTCTGCAATGAATTCCCTGATGGCCGCGCGTCCATCGGCCGCCTGCATCGGAATGTTGTGGTAGACGGCGTCTTCGGTGAAATAGTCGACGATCTCGTCCAGATTCGGCGTCGACCACAGCTGGCAGAATTCGGTGACCATGGTGTCGGGATCGGTTGTCATGCCTTGATGAAACGGCCCGACGCCACGTAAATCAACCCCGCGATCGCCGCGGACCCGATGGTGCTGAGGTCGACGCCACCGGCGATGTCGGCCAACGGGCCGACGTACAGCGCGGTGTTGACGGCCAGTAGGCCGAATGCGCCGCCGATCGTCCACGCGGCGACCGCGCCCACGTGCCAACCGCCCGTGAACCAGTACTGCCCGCCACGACGGCCATGGGCGAAGGCCTGCAGTTCGGTAGGGTCGTAGCTGCGGGTGCGCAGTGCGCCGATGGCGAGGATGGCGACCCATGGTGTGATGACGGCGTTGAGCGCGATGGTCATCGCGGTGACCGACTCGACCGCGTCAAACACGAACACCCCGACGTACAGCAGGACGATCGCGACCGCGGCGGTGATGACGGTGGTCTGGGTCCGACGAAGGCGCGGGGTCAGTCCCTCGAGATCAAGGCCGCTGGCGTAGATGCACAGCACTCCCTGACTGAGACCGCCGAGCAGTGAGATCACGACGATCGGCACGACGAACCAGGCGGGGGAGGCGGTCACCAGGTCGTCGAGATAGGAGCCCGTCGGGTTTGCGATCGATATTGCGGTGAACGCACCGAAGAGGCTGGGCAGCATGACACCGACGAACATGCCGCATCCGAGCGCCGCGCAGATTTGCTTGTCGCTGAACCGAATTGGCGAAAGTCGCCGGGTGTAGTCGCCGATCGTCGGGCCGTAGGAGATCGGGGCGGCGGCGAACAGCACGGCTGAGAGCGTCCAGGTCTGCCAGAAGCCGCCGAGGACATAGTCGCCGCCCGACGCGCCCATGTCGACGTTGCCCGCAAAGGCCAGGAAGCCGAGCACCATCAGCGTGCCGACCACGGGCAGGACGATCTTCTGCATCGCCACGATCGTTGCGTGGCCGTACAGTGCCACGCCGACCATGAGCGCGGCGACGACGGCGTAGGCGATGCCGTGGATTGCATGCGAGTCGGCTGTCCCGAGCAGTCGATGGCCTGCTGCCACTAGGGCATCTCCGCTCGTCGACACCGTCACCGCGGCGAAGGCAAGCGCGATGGCCAACGCCAGACCCGAGCCAACCGGCCGCGGATGCCAAAGAAGGCCCCACTCGAGACAGTCATGTTAGTGCCGGTGCGTGGTCCGATGGTCGCAGTGGGAAGGACGGCCAGCGTGCCGATCGCGGTGCCGACGACCATCGACGACACGGTCTGCCAGAACGAGAGTCCGAAGAGGATCGCGAACGCACCGAATACGACGTTGGTCCAGGTGAGGTTGGCCCCGAGGAAGACGGCGCCGAGGTTGCGGGGCCGCGAGTCGCGAGCCTCCTCCGGCAGGTATTCGACGCCCGCCGTCTCGACCATGCCGACGTGATCGTCGGCCGGTGCGTCCGTCAGATCCTGGTGTGACGCGGTAGCAGTCATGAGTTCTCGATCCGGCTTGTTGAGGGGTACGTCAATAGTGTTGATGTAGTGTTCAATAACAAACCGGATTCGTCAAGAGGGGACCTTCGTAGTGACCATCAACGTCCGTGATGCCAAGCGCAAACTGCCCGCCGAGCGGCGCGGCGAGTTGCTGGCGAAGGCGGTGGAGATCAGTCAGGCCGACGGGCTCTCCGCGGTGACGTTGCGCCGCGTCGCGACCGATCTCGGAGTCACCCCCGGGCTGGTCAGTCACTACTTCTCGTCGGCGGAACAACTGATCGCGGCCGCGTTCCGCACCGCCGCCACGGCTGACCTGGATACCGCGCGGGCGCACGTCGGCGCAGCGCGGACGCCCACCGAAGGGATCGACGCCCTACTGGACTACGCGCTCGGCGACGTCAGCGAGGAAGCAAGCGCGCTGTGGCTCGACGCGTGGAGTCTCGGCAGAAGGAATCCGACGCTGGCCGCCGAGGTACCTGCCCTGACCGACGCCTGGCTGGCGCTCATCGGCGACCTCATCCTCGCGGGCCGCGAGTCCGGCGACTTCCACGTCCCTGACGTCGATGCCGCGGCACGGCGCGTGCTGATCCTCATCGACGGACTGGGTGCGCAGAAGGTGATCCGCGCCGCCGTCGACGATGAGATCAAGCACATCGCCCGCTCCTACGTGGCATCCGAGCTCACATCTACGTTGAACGGACGCTTGCCCGCCTAGTACGCCGAGCGACCTCTCAATAAGCCAGGCGTCGCATTCGGCCAGCATGAGCGGAGCCGTCGCGGCTATCACGCGGTTGTCGTTGCGGCTCGGCGCTTACGGGTATCAACGACCCGACACCAAAGCGGGGGCGATCGTTGTGTGGACTTGCCGCCGAACCGATTGCACCGTGATCCCCTTGGACGGCGTGCGACTGGCTAGCGGGAGTATGCAATGGGCGCCAGTGGGGAAGACCCCGGCGAGCGGGGCCGCCACAATGGACGGTGTGCAGGTGTCGCGATCCAGCGCTCGGGAGCACTATTACTACTGACTTCCATCCACATATCGTGGTTGGCCCGATCATCAATACCAACAGGTTCATTGATGCGCGCTGAACCGACGTGGGTTGGTATCGGTCGACGAGGACGGGAGAGGCTGACGATGCAAGGACTTTATGCAGTGGTGGGAGCGACGGGTGCACAGGGCGGCGCCGTAGCGACCGCATTGCTCGAGCAGGGCGCACAGGTGAGGGCGATCAGCCGACGCACGGACTCGCCGGCGGCCAGGCACCTGATCGCGGCCGGCGCCCAGGTGATGGCAGCCGACCTCTTCGATGAGGGATCGGTGGCGGCGGCTTTCGCCGGGGTGGACGGTGCCTATGCGCTGACGACGCCGTTCGAGGATGGCCCGTCGGCTGAGATAGCGCAGGGCAGAACGATGATCGCGGCCGCCCTGGCCGCACGCGTACCGCACCTGGTCTTCTCCTCGGTGGCCGACGCCGACCAACACACCGGCATTCCGCACTTCGACAGCAAGGCCGTCGTCGAAGAGACGCTCGCGCATTCAGGCCTATCGCACACCGTCGTCGGACCGACGTACTTCTACGACAACATGTTCGGTGGAATCGACGACATCAGAGCCGGGGTCTTCGAGCTTCCATTGCCGGCCGATGTGGGACTCCAACAACTTTCTCGGCGAGATCTCGGCCGGTTCGTCGCCACCGTCCTGACCAATCCCGAGCACTTCCGAGGCGCCCGCATCGACATCGCGTCGGACAGCCCGACACCACGGGAGATGGCGGCAGTGCTGGCCGACGCGCTCGGTCGACCGGTGAAGCTGATCACCGATGACCCCGCGGAGATCGCTTCGGCGGACATGCGGGCGATGTTCGGATTCCTGGCTCGCGGTGGTTACACGGTGAACATTGCGGAACTGCGTGCCCGCTACCCGCACGTCGGCTGGCAATCCTTTGCCGACTGGGTCGGCACGGACCTCGCCGGGGTGCTGTGATGGTGACATGGTCGTGGCCGAGGTTGGGGACTGTGCTGTTGACCGCGGGGATGCTCATCACGGGCGCATGCGGAACCGCGCCGAGCGCCGCACCGCCCGCTAATTCCACGTCGAACACGCCGGCTATTGCTGCCCAAGCAGTTGGACCCCAATATGATTCGGTCCACGTCTATGTCGCGCCGGACCGGTTCGACGACTTCGTACACAGCTGGCTTGCCACCTTCGGCGGCACGACCAAGCCGGCCAGCGTCGTCGACGTGACCCCGACGGCGAGCCGGACGAGGTCCCAGCTGATCCTTTCGCCGGTGGGCACCCTGTCGGTTTTCGGATATGTCACGCCAACCCCGTATCCGTTCGGGTCCGAGCGGACCGGCTGGCTGCTGAGGGACTTCGATGCCGGAGTCAAGCAGGCACGCGACAGCGGAGCCGTGCTACAGGTCGCGCCGTTCGATGACCCGATCGGACGCGACGCCATCGTGGAGTTCCCCGGTGGCGTGAATACGCAGCTGTACTGGCACACAACGGTACCGTCCTACCCTGCGTTGCAGACGATTCCGGACAATCGGGTCTACCTGTCACCGGATGCGGTGGATGCATTCCTCAGCTCCTATCTGCGATTCACCGGTGGCGTTGTGGCCGCGGATGACCCGAAGACCGACGGAGCGGTCATCGGAAAACCGGGAACCACCTTCCGCCAGATCCACGTCACCTCGCCGTACGGGAACACCGTGGTCTCGGTGAGTGATGGCCACCTGCCCTATCCGTTCGGCCGTGAGACGGCTGGGTACGCCGTTGGAGACGTCGCCGAGACCGTCGGCAAGGCGACCGCCGCGGGCGCCGTCGTGTTGGTGCCCCGGGGACGGGTCGGTGGTGGGGACAGCGCAGTGCTGGAGTTTCCCGGCGGTTACGTCGCCGAAGTTCATCGTTCTGCTTGAGCAGGAAATGACGTCTCGCGCTGGCGACCGCCCGACCCTCCAGCTGGCAGCTTCGATGGCGGAGCCAAGGTGTCCGATCCCGGAATGCGACTCGGCATCACAACTTTCGTAGTGAGGAGAATGCAATGACCGCAATCGGCATGGTCGGTATTGGCGACATGGGCTCGGAGATGCTTCCACATCTCATCGCGGGGGGTTACCCGGTGTGGGCATTCGATCCCGACCCGTCTCGACTCCGTGCTGCAGTGGCGGCTGGAGCGACGGCAGCGGAGTCACCGGCGGATGCAGCACGGCATTCCGATGTGGTGCTGAGCCTGGTGATGTCCGACGACATTCCCACGGCCCACTTCGGCGAGAACGGAATCCTGCAAGGACTTCGTCCTGGCGCGCTTCTGGTCATCTGTTCGACGACTACGCCGGCCGTGTTGGATGAGGTCCGCCGGATGGCTGACCCGGCGGCGCTGGTGCTCGACGCGCCGATCGTCGGCGGTGTCAGATATGCCAGGGAAAAGGCGGTGACGTTTCTCGTCGGGGGCGATCCGCAGGTTGTCACGCAGGCCGAGGATGTGCTCGCCTCCCTTGGCAAGGTGGAGCGGGTCGGCGCGGCCGGCTCTGGCGTGATCTACAAGCTGATCACCAACGCATTCGTGATGGCCGCCGAAGTCGGGCTGCGCGAGGCTCTCGATCTGACCGACATCCTTGGCGGAGACTACGAAACGGCGCTTCGTCTGTTCGGTATCGGGCCGATGGCTGCGGTGGTGAAACGCGCGTTGGATGAATCCAACCCCAGGCCGTTGCGGGCCTCCGCAGAAGACTTCGATACGTTGTTGTCAGCAGTAGACAACCCTGCGCTGCTTCGTATTTCGTCCGCCGGCCGGGACCGAATCTGGGCGGCGGTCGATGCCGAGCCGGGCCACGAACCGATGTTCGTCGAGCTCACCCGCAAATCCACCGCATTCGATTCCTTCCGTTCCCGTTGACGGGGCGGTCGATCGGGGATGTCGCGCACGCCGAAGGCAACACGCCAACGGGCAACGCTGCCGCACCCGACCGGTGATGGGTAACCCCGATCCTCGAGCTCACCAGCCCTCGGTGAGTACCCGGTCCAGCGTCGCGACGTAGAAGTCGGCGCCCGCCACGTCGAGACAGAGCGGCGGCTTGGTCTTCAGGATGTTCTGGCGATCGCCGGTCGGCTGGATGATGACGCCGAGTTCCAGCATGCGGTTGCAGATGGCCGCCGTCTCCTCGGTAGCCGGCTCGAGGGTGTGCTGGTCGCGGATCATCTCCACGCCAAGGTAGAGCCCCATCCCGTGTACCGTGCCGATGATCGGGTGCTTGTCGCGAAGCGCCATCAGCTGGGCCTTGAGGTGGCCGCCCACCCGCAATGCGTTGCCTTGCAGGTCTTCGTCACGCAGTGTGTCGAGCACCGTGAGGCCGATCGCGCACGACAGCGGGCTGCCGCCGGTCGAGGAGAAGAAGTAGCCCTGCGAACTGAACGCCTCGGCGATGGCACGGCTGGTGATGACGGCGCCGAGCGGGTAGCCGTTGCCCGTCGACTTGGCGATCGACACGATGTCGGGCACCACCTGCTGCTGATCGAACCCCCAGAACCATTCGCCGAGACGGCCGTAGCCGACCTGGACCTCGTCGGCGACGGCGAATCCGCCCGCCTCGCGCACGGCAGCGTAGACCTGCCGTAGATACCCGTCGGGCAGGGCCATGCCGCCGGCGTTGCCGTACACCGATTCGCAGATGAACCCCGCCGGCGGGCGACCCGCCGCGACGAGTTCGGACACCTTGGCGACGGCGTCGGGCCCATACCGGGCAGCATCGTCACCCCGGTAGGTGCCACGAAAGCTGTTGGGCGACTCCACCGTATGAATCCAGTCCGGCCTCGTGGTGAGGGCATTCGGATTGTCGGCGGTCGAGGTCGACACCGCATCGGTCGCGTACGTCCACCCGTGGTAAGCCTCGCCGACCGCGATCACGTCGCGGTGACCTGACACCGCTATCGCCAGCCGCAGCGCGAGATCGCTTGCCTCCGAACCGGAGTTGACCAGGAACACCGTGTCGAGCGGCACGGGCAGGGTGGCGGCGAGACGTTCGCTGAACTCGACGACCGCCTCGTAGTTGAAGCGGGAGTTGGTGTTGAGCCTGCGCAGCTGGCGGGCGGCGGCATCGGCAATCCGAGGATGGGCGTGGCCGAGGACGGTGACGTTGTTGACCATGTCGAGGTACACCCGACCCGCCGTCGACATCAGGTAGTGGCGCTTGCCGCGCTCGATCTGCGGCGGGTTCGCGTAGTAGTGCTCCTGCACTCTGGCGAAGCTCTGGTCGCGGCGTGCCAACAGGTCTCGCGCTCCCGCGTCCGGCAGTTCCGGCAGACCGAGCAGCGGCCGCGGGTCGCGAGACAGCGCCAGCCAGCCCGGCGCCAGCTCGGCCGTCGTGAATGCCGGTGCCACCGGTGCGCCCGCCGGTCGAATGCTCACGATGGTCCACTCACCTGGCGCGACCGTCGTCACCTTCGCACCCGACTCGACGCGGTCCGCGGCGGCCTCGCCTGTGACCGTCATCTCGTAATCGACTCCGCGCAGGGTGAATTCACCGTTCGAGCGGTGCACCTCGCCCGACCACGGGGCCATCAACGCGACGGCCTCGGCCGGCCACAGTGACAGCCCGGTGGCGACGACGTCGGGTGAGTCCTGGCTCAGCAAGGGAGCGCGCGTCAGGTTCGGCTCTCCGAAGCGGGTGACGACGAGCGTCGCGCCGCCGTCGACGGCCACCCGGGCCAAGGAATCCTGAAGCCCTGGCGCGAGAATGTCTCCGCCTGCGGTGTCGAAGACATCGGAGTCGGTGGACAGGTCGATCGTCTGGACCGAGGCGGCATCCAGCCCGGGTATCAGCGGTTCGCCGCCAACGGCGTTGGGCACCCCGGCTAAACCGAGCTCGGTTCGGATCACGGCCGTCATCAGGTCCACCGGCACCGACGTCGCCTGCTCGAACATGCGGATCTCGTCGTCGGACTGATTGGTCAGGTATTCGTTGTCCGGATCGAGCACGACCTGCTGGGCTCCGCTGACGATGAGCACGGCGGTGCGCAGGACGAGCAGCGGCCAGATCACCTCGGCCTCGGCGACGCTTAGCGGTCGGATCGCGTGAAACGCCTTGATGCCGGGCAGGATCGAGGTCGGCGTGGCGCCCGAATGGCCGAGCACCGAGGAGAGCGTGATGGCGACTTCGCAGACGGCCCAGGTGTCCGACAGATCGCCGAAGTCGATGATGCCGTCCGGGCGTCGAGTACCGCCGTCGGTGTGCGAGGCGACGACATTGGCATCCGTGAGATCGAGATGGACTGCCTGCCTGGGGAGTTCGTCAACCAGTGGTTCGATCCGCGACCAGGCTTCGGTGGCGGCGGTGGAGATGCGGTCGCGTTGCACGGGGTCGTCGACGTGCGAGATCAGCGCGCGAACGACGTCGTGACCGAAGCGAAGATCCCACTGCAGAGCCCGGTCCAGTCCAGGATGGCGAAAGTCGGCGAGCGCGCGACTGACGCGTCCCGCCAGCTCGCCCATGCCTGCGATCACGGCGGGTGCCAGATAGCCGGTGTCGACCAGAGTCCCGCCCGACAGGAACCGCAGCAGCCTGACGTGGGCCGTGCCGTCGAGTAGGTCGGTAACGGTCGTCGCCACGTCGCCTGCGAGGTTCGGCAGCGGCACCGCGACGCGCAGCGTCGGCTCAGCCGTGGCGATGGCGTCGGCCGCCGCGTCCTGCGCGGCGAGTTCGAGCGCAGTGAACGCCGGATTGGCGATCTTCAGCACGCCGATCAGCTGATTCGCCGGATCGAACACCAGGAAGTTTCTATCCTGGTTGCTGCCAAGCGATTCCGCCCGTGCGGTCAGGCCGTAGTGCCTGGACAGCAGCTGCTCGGCCTGCTCTTCACCCACCTGGGGAGCGGGGAGTTCCGGCTCTTCGAGAAAGTTGAAGCCCATGGTGCGGTGCGCGCCGGTCACCGGTTCACGAACTCGACGACGACCTCACTGAAGGCGTCGTTGTCGTCTCCCGCCGCGGTGTGGCCCGCCTCGGAGAGCTCGACCAGCTCCGCGTGCGGCACCTTGGCGAGGAAGTCCTGCACACCCTCGGCGCTCACCACGTCGGACAGCTTCCCGCGAATCAGCAGGATCGGAACCTCGAGGTTGATCGCGGCCTGCTCGAGCATGTCCATCCGGATGAACGGGTCGTCGTCGGGTTTGGTGAGGAACGCCGGGTCCCAGTGCCAGTACCAACGACCGTCGCGCAGTCGCAGGTTCTTCTTCAGCCCCTCCGGGCTGCGCGGCTTGGTGCGGTGTGGAAGGTATGCAGCGACGGCATCGGCGGCCTCCTCGAGGGAACCGAAGCCGTCGACACCACTGAACATGAAGTCACGAATTCGGGCGCTGCCATTCTTTTCGAACCGCGGTACGACGTCGACCAGCACAAGCTTGGTGACAAGTTCGGCCCCGGCCTCGTGTGCGGCGAGGATGCCCGTGAGCCCGCCCATGCTGGCGCCGATCAGCACCGTCGGCTTGCCGATCTGATATAGCACCTGCTGCGTGTCGGCGCACAGCGCCTCCACCGAGTACGTGGCGGTCGGCGAGCGGTCGCTGTCCCCGTGGCCGCGACTGTCGAGTGCCACCACGTGGAATCCGCCGTCGGCGAGGATCTGCCCGGTGTTCTTCCACGAATACCGGTTCTGGCCACCGCCGTGCAGCATCAAGATCGCCGGCCGGTCGGCAGCGGACTCCGCATCGCGGTTCCACTCATCGGCGACCAGGGCGAGGTCGTCCATGCCGCGAAACTCAACGGTCTTCGAGGTGCTGCTCAGGGTGCTCACGCTGGTCCTCTCCACCGAGTTCGGCCTCACGTTACCCAGGCGGGAATCGCCGATCGACGTGGGCCTCGTGGCGACGATGAGTTCCGCCGACGCCGTCGGTCAGCAAGGAGGAACAGACCCGGAACCGAAGGGCCATGCCGATGCCATCGATCACGCCGTCACTCTGGTTCGACAACGACCTCGAAGAGGCCGCCGAGTTCTACACGACGGTGTTCCCCAATTCGTCGATCGAAGCCCTCCATCGCAATACGGATGCGGACCCGGGAACACCCGGCGACGTGGTGTCCGGCACGTTCGTGCTCGACGGGCAACGGCTCATCGGCATCAACGGTGGCCCGCAGTTTCCCTTCAGCGAGGGCATGCGCAAGATCCAAATCGTCGTTCTGGAGGTCGCCGTGCGGGACGCCTGACTGGCGGAGCGACGAGTGGGCTACGCCGCGGCCGACCGACATCTCCCAGTCGGGGACACGTACGTTGGACCCGACAATGAAGTCCACACACGCGCCGACCAGGCGCGCGGCGCCGCAGAGGAGCAAACATGGCAGACGATGACGCTGCCCCCTCCGAGTCGCGGGAACCGGAGTCCACGGCCGTCGAGGTCCGGTCCGCTGTCGACACGGTCGACAGCCCAGAAGCCGACGCCATCGATGACGCATCCGGGGAGGATGACGACCTGAGCGTTCCCGACGGCACCGCGGACGACTCACGCGCGGCCATCTCGAACCTCCGGTGGGCGCTCATCGCCGGACTGGTCGCGGTCTTGGCTCTCGGCGGCTTGACCGGCTGGCTGGGCTACCGCGCCAACCAGTCGAGGAATCTCGAACAGCAGCGGAACACGTTCCTCCAGGTCGGGCAGCAAGGGGCCATCAACCTGACCACGCTCGACTACGAACACATCGACGCCGACGTGCAGCGCATCCTGGACTCGGCGACGGGGACCTTCTACGACGACTTTCAGCAGCGCGCCCCGTCGTTCATCGACGTAGTCAAGCAAGTCAAGTCGAAGTCGGTGGGCACGGTGACCGCAGCGGCCCTCGAGAAGGGAGACACGTCGACCCAGGCTGAAGTGCTCGTCGCCATCACCGTTAAGTCGATGATCGTCGGCCAGCCCGAACAACAACCGCGGGCCTGGCGCATGCGGATTCTGGTCCAGGAGATCGACGACCAAGCCAAGGTGTCCAACGTGGAGTTCGTGCCATGACAGATTCCCATGACGAGAAGCCGGCCACCGGCGACGATCAACTCGACGCCGTCGAGGAACCCGAGGTGGTCGACGACTCCGACGTCACCGACGCGACCAACGAGGCCGAAGTGGTCGGGGAATCCCGGCACCGCCCGGCCATCGACTGGAGCAGGGTCCTGGCCTACGGTGTGGTGCCCGGCATCGCGCTGATCCTCGCGATGGCCGCGGGATTCCTGAAATACGTGGACAATTCGGCGCGCGACAGTGCCACCGCCCGCATTGAGGCGACCCAGGCCGCCTCGACGGGCACCGTCGCACTGCTGTCGTACACGTCGGACAAAGTCGAGCAACAGCTGAACGATGCGCGCAATCTGCTCACCGGCGGGTTTGGCGAGTCGTACACGTCGTTGATCAACGAGGTGGTGATCCCCGGTGCGAAGCAGCAGCAGATCTCCGCGTTGGCAACGGTTCCCAGGGTGGGGTCGGTCTCGGCGGACCCCGGCCGGGCCGTCGTCCTGGTGTTCGTCAATCAGGCGGTGGTAGTCGGTTCGAGCGCACCCACCGACACGGCCTCCAGCGTCCGCGTGACGTTGGAGAAGGTCGGCGGCAAGTGGTTGATCTCCGATTTCACCCCGGTTTAGGAGCTCTCGGTGAGTGAACCCGACTGGATCGACGTCGCCACCCCCGACGTGCACCTGCGGGCACTGTCGTGGGGGCCGGAGGATGCCCCGATCGCTCTGTGTCTGCACGGCTTTCCCGACACCGCACACGGCTGGCGCAAGGTGGCGCCTCTCCTGGTGGCCGCGGGTTGGCGGGTCGTCGCGCCCTTCATGCGCGGCTACGCCCCGTCGAGTACGTCGACCGACGGCAGCTATCACGTCGGCGCCCTCATGGACGACGCGTTGCGCGTGCTCGAGGCCGCGGGCCCGACCGGTCGAGACGTACTCATCGGACACGATTGGGGCGCGATCGCCGGCGCTGGCCTGGCGGCAATGCCCGACAGCCCGTTTCAGAAGGCCGTCCTCATGTCTGTCCCGCCCGCCGACACGTTTCGGCCCCTGGGGAGAATTCCCGACGCTGGGAGCTTGATTGCCAAGCTGCCTCGGCAGTTGCTGCGGAGCTGGTACATCATGTACTTCCAATTGCCCGTCCTGCCAGAGCATTCCGCGTCTTTCGTGGTGCCCCGACTGTGGCGGCAATGGTCACCGTCCTACGACGCAAGAGAGGACGTGGCGCTGGTCCGCGACGCCATCGGCGCGCCTGAGAGCTGGCGCGCTGCGCTGGGTTACTACCGGGCGGCCATCCGAGGCAGCAAGCCGCCGCCGCGTTACGCCGAGCTGCACGAGCACTGGCTGTCGCCTCTGCATGTGCCGACGCTCTACCTGCACGGAGCCGACGACGGTTGCATGTCGGCGGATTACACGAAGTGGGTGGAGCCAGCGTTACCGCCGGGCAGTCGTGCCGAGATCGTCCAACTCGCTGGGCACTTCATGCAACTGGACCGACCCGCCGACGTTGCCCGGTTGATCACCGAATTCATCGGAAGTGGAAACTAGCCTGCAACCATGACCAACCAGCGATTGACGCCTGCCGATGCGCAGACGTTCTGGTTGGCATCCAAGATTCCGAACGACACGTTCCTCCTGTTTGGATTTGCGGGTGCGCCGACCGACCTGGAATACACACTCGGCGAGTGCGAGGTCCGCGGTCGCAGCTGCACCGATCTCTCACTGCGCGTAAATGATCGCGGCTCGAGGGGTTACCCGTCGTGGGTATGGCGCGGCGTCGATCGCTCGCAGTTCATCGCGCACGCCATCGAGGACCGCACATGGGCGGGGTGCCTGACCGAGGTCTGTGCGTTGATCGCCGAACAGTTGGACGCGGCAGACGCGGCATGGCGATTGTACGTGTTCACCGACATTCTCGGCGTGCCTGGCGTGGACGGCCCCGGCAGCGTTGCGGTACTGCAGATCTCGCACGCGCTCGGTGGCGGTGGACGCACGTCGGCGCACGCGGCGCTGATGTTCGGCAGGGCAGGTGGCCACGTGCCCGGGATTCATCCGCCATCTGCGGGTCCGTTTGCGTTGCCGTTGGCGGGCTTTCGCGCCGCGAGGGCGTACCGCGACATGCTCGCGGACGTCGAGTCCGGAGATGTACCCGCGCAGGCGGAGCTTCGGCCGCTGCTGCGAACCAACGACCGACCAGCGGGGCCTCGCGCACTGCGCACCGTGACCCGGCGACGTTCAGAGCTGTCGGGCTCGACGGTGACGGTCGCGGTGCTGTCGGCAGTGTCGGTGGCGCTGGCCGGTCACCTCGGCGCGCTCGGGGACGATCCGTCGACCCTGGGCGCCGAGGTACCGATGACCAAGCCGCTACCCCGCCTGGCGTACAACCACTTCGGCAACGTCGGCGTCGGCCTGTACCCCGAACTGACCGCCGATGAGCGGACCGCCCACATCGCCGCCGATCTCGCCGCCAGGCGAGTGCGAGCCGAACACCAGGCGATGCGCGCGGCGGACCTCGCATTCGCGGCGACACCGGCGCGGCTATTGCGCTGGGGAATGACACGATTCGATCCCGACGTCCGCCCTGCGGCCGTGACGGGTAACACCGTGGTCTCGAGTGTGAACTGCGGTGTCGCTGACTTCGCCTTCGGGGGAGCACCCGTCGTGATGGCGGCGGCGTTCGCGGGGTTGTCTCCGATGATGGGTCTGACCCATGTCGTCGTCGGTGTGGGCGACACCGTCACAGTCAGCGTGCATGCGGCCGAATCGGCGCTCGGCGGTCCCGGCGGGATGGACGACTATGTCGCGCGCCTCAATGCCGCCCTGGCGAAGGCCTGAGCGTCGAGATGGCGAGCCGCGGGTGCGAATCCTCGGCCGGGCCAGCCCATTGTGGATGCGGGCTGCGAAGGGGTTAACAGATGTCCTAGATTCGCATTCGTGACTGCCTACGATTTCGCCCTTCTCCTGCTCCGTGTGGTGCTCGGCCTCACCATGGCCGCGCACGGATACAACAAGTTCTTCGGCAAGGGCGGGCTCGCCGGGACCGCTGGGTGGTTCGACAGCATGGGTATGAAGCCCGGCATCTTCCACGCCCGCGTCGCTGCATCGACCGAGATGGCGGCCGGCCTGGGGCTCGCGCTCGGCCTGCTCACCCCCATCCCCGCGGCGGGCTTCGTCGCGCTCATGTTCGTGGCGGCCTGGACGGTGCATCGTCACAACGGCTTCTTCATCGTCAAGGAGGGCTGGGAGTACAACCTGATCCTCGCGGTCGCCGCGGTCGCCGTCGCCGGTACGGGAGCCGGGAAGCTCAGCCTGGACTACGCGCTGTTTCACACCAGCGGTGTGTACGACTATTTGCACGGGTGGTTCGGGTTGCTCATCGCGGTGGTGCTGGGCCTGGCCGGCGGCATCGGCCAGTTGGCGATCTTCTATCGGCCCCCTGCGCCGAAGGCCTGACCCCTCCCCTCGGGGTGGGGAAAGCGCCCCAACGAAACAGGAACACGTTCTAGTCTGGCCCGCATGGGATTCCTCAAGCCCGATTTACCGGTGGTCGACTTCGCCGAATGGAGCAAGGGCACCCGCGCCGAGCGGATCCGACCGCTGGCCGGCCACTGGGCCGAGGTCGGATTCGGCACACCCGTGGTGCTGCACCTCTTCTACGTCGTGAAGATCCTGCTATACGTCCTCGGCGGTGCGCTGTTCGCGTCGAGCACCACGGGGCTGGGAGGGTTGGACGGTTTCGCGTCCTGGTACGACGAGCCGATCGTGTTCCAGAAGGTCGTGCTCTACACGATGCTCTTCGAGGTGATCGGCCTCGGCTGCGGCTTCGGGCCGCTCAACAACCGCTTCTTCCCGCCGATGGGGTCGATCCTCTACTGGCTGCGGCCGGGGACGATCCGGCTGCCACCGTGGCCGACGCGGATACCGTTGACCCGCGGTAGTGCCCGCACGCCGTTGGATGCCCTGCTCTACGCAGCGTTGCTGGTGCTGCTGCTGATAGCTCTTTTCTCGGATGGCACCGGGCCCATCGCGGCGCTTGGCACGACGGTCGGCATCCTGCCGATGTGGCAGATCTGGGCCATTCTGGGACTGCTCGCCATTGCGGGCCTTCGTGACAAGGTGATCTTCCTGGCCGCCCGCGGCGAGGTATATGCGTCGTTCACGGTGGCCTTCCTGTTCGGCGGGGTGGACATGATCGTCGCCGCGAAGCTGGTGTGTCTGGTCATCTGGATCGGGGCGGCCACCTCGAAGCTCAACAAGCACTTCCCCTTCGTCATCTCGACGATGATGTCGAACAGTCCGCTGGTGCGGACCCGCGCGTTCAAGCGGGCGTTCTTCGAGAAGTTCCCCGACGACCTGCGGCCGGGTCGGGTATCTCGGATCGTTGCCCACTTCAGCACCGCGGTCGAGGGACTGGTGCCGCTCGTCCTGTTCTTCTCCCACGGCGGCTGGCCGACGATCATCGCGGCGATCGTCATGCTGATCTTCCACTTCGGCATCCTGTCGTCGATCCCGATGGGCGTGCCGCTGGAGTGGAACGTCTTCATGATGTTCAGCGTGCTGGCGCTATTCGTCGGGCACGCGGGCGTCGGCCTCGGTGATCTGACCAGCCCGCTGCCGATCCTCTTGTTCGCCGTGGTCGCGGGCACCGTGGTATTCGGAAACCTGTTCCCGCGCAAGGTTTCCTTCCTTCCCGGCATGCGCTACTACGCGGGCAACTGGGACACCACCCAGTGGTGCATGAAGCCGTCGGCAGAGGCGAAGATCAACGCAGGCCTGGTGGCGATCGCGAGCATGCCGCAGTCTCAGGTGGAGCGGATCTACGGTAGCCCTGAGCAGGCGCTGGTCATGCTGCACTCGGGCTATGCCTTCCGAGCGATGAACACCCACGGCCGGGCGCTGTTCACCCTCGTGCACCGCGCCATGGCGGACGGCAACGAAGCCGACTACGTGGTCACCGAGGGGGAACGACTCTGCAGCACCGCGATCGGCTGGAACTTCGGAGACGGCCACATGCACAACGAGCAGCTGATCGCCGCGATGCAGGAGCGGTGCCACTTCGAGCCGGGCGAGGTGCGGGTGGTGCTGCTCGACGCGCAGCCGATTCACAAGCAACAGCAGGAGTACCGACTGGTCGACGCGGCGACCGGTGAGTTCGAGCGCGGCTTCGTCGAGGTCGCCGACATGGTCACCCGTCAGCCGTGGGCCGACGACGTTCCCGTGCACGTGACGTGGTCGGCGGATACCGCTACTGCATGACGTCGCGGACCTTGACGTCCTCCATGCCCTGCAGCAACAGGTCGCGGGCGGTGTCGAGGTGCTTTCGCCAGTGCGCCTCGGCGGCTAGGCCGTCCCCGTCGCGAAGCAACGTGATCAGTCGTCGGTAGGAGCGGGTGAGCTTTCCGTACTCCGCCTTCGTCACCTGCCGGTGCTCCTTGATGGCGAATGCCGTGTGACGGACGGTGATCTCGTGCAGCATGCCCGCGATGATCGTCAGGGTCGCGTTGCCCGACAACTCCACCATCTTGCGGTGGAATTCGCCGGTGGCCTCGGCCAGCCGACCCGACTGCCAGCCTGTTGGAATGTCCCCGGTGAGCATCGCCTCCAACTCGTCGAGTGCGTCAGGTGAGGCGGTCTCTGCGAGCAGTCGCACCGCGAGTGGCTCGATACCCGATCGTGCGACGAGCACGTCGGCGATCGTGGCACCCGACAGCTCGAGGAGCAGGCCCGCGGGACGTGCGACGATCTCCGGGCCGGGCACGCGAACCCTGGCCCCCGTGCGGGAACCGCGCCGCACCTCGACCAGCCGTTCGGATTCGAGCACCCGCACGGCTTCGCGCAACGTGGGTCGGCTGACTCCGAAGTGCGTCATGAGCTCGGCCTCGTTCGGGAGGAAGTCACCTTCCTTGAGCTGGCCGTCGACCACCATGCGCCGTAGGGTTCCGGCGACCAGCTCGGCCGTCTTGGGGGAGCGGATCGCCGTGCCACCACGCTGCGCGACGGAATCCGGGCCCATCATGGGCGCCAAGGGCGTGTTGCGAGCCAACGGGTCTCCCGGGTCTATCGGCCGGTATGGCCGGTTGTACAACTCAGTAAACCATGTGGGCGTAGGCGGAGCCGCCGAAAGCCTGGCATCACCTACCAACCAGTAGGTTGACCTAGTAAACCTCCTGTTCTACGTTCGGTGGTAAGACTGTCCGGTCGCCAAGACCACTCGGCGCCGATCCAACCCCACCGAAGGAGATGTTCCATGGCTGAAGCCGTCATCGTAGAGGCGGTCCGATCGCCGGTCGGCAAGCGCAACGGCGGTCTGTCCGGTGTTCACCCCGGCGATCTCTCGGCGCAGGTGCTCAATGGCCTGGTCCAGCGCGCGGGCATCAACCCGGCGCTTGTCGACGACGTCATCTGGGGCTGTGTCATGCAGGCCGGCGAGCAGGCGCTCGACATCGCCCGCACCGCCGTGCTCGCGGCGGGTTGGCCCGAGAGCGTGCCGGGCGTGACCGTAGACCGGCAGTGCGGGTCGAGCCAACAGTCGGTGCACTTCGCCGCCGCAGGCGTGGTGGCGGGACACTATGACGTCGTCGTCGCCGGCGGCGTCGAGTCGATGTCGCGCACCCCCATGGGCTCGTCGCTGGCCAACGGTGGGCACCCGTACCCCGAGGCCTTCCGGGCCCGCTACACCCAGACCCCGAACCAGGGCACCGGTGCCGAGATGATCGCCGAGCAGTGGGGATTGGACCGCACCGCCCTGGATCAGTTCTCCCTCGGCTCGCATGAGAAGGCCGCCGCCGCACAGGATTCCGGTGCATTCGACGACCAGATCGTGGCGATCAAGCTAAAGGACGAGCACGGCCAAGAAAGCGCCGTGCTCAAGGACGAGGGCATTCGCCGCGGTGGCACGGTCGAGAAGATGGCGACCATCAAGCCGGCGTTCAAGGAAGACGGCGTCATCCATGCGGGCAATGCCTCCCAGATCTCCGACGGCTCGGCCGCGCTGCTGTTCATGTCGGCAGAGAAGGCGAAGTCGTTGGGGCTCAAGCCACTTGCCAAGGTGCACACCGCAGTCCTGGCGGGGGCCGATCCGGTCATCATGCTCACCGCCCCGATCCCAGCCACGCAGAAGGCGCTCAAGCGCTCAGGCCTCTCGATCGACGAGATCGGCGTTTTCGAGGTGAACGAAGCGTTCGCACCGGTGCCGCTGGCCTGGCTGAACGACATCGGCGCCGACGAGAAGAAGCTGAACCCCAACGGCGGCGCGATCGCGCTCGGCCACCCGCTCGGCGGTTCCGGTGCGCGCATCATGACCACGATGCTGTACCACATGCGGGACAAGGGAATTCAGTACGGTCTGCAGACCATGTGTGAAGGTGGCGGACAGGCCAACGCCACCATCCTCGAGCTACTGTGACGGAGAACGCCGATGCCGCCGTGCTGGATGGCTCGACTCCTCCTTCGTCGTCGAGCGCCGCTCTCACCGAGCGGCGGGGCAACGTCCTGCTCATCACGCTCAACCGGCCTGAGGCCCGCAACGCCGTCAACGCCGCCGTCAGCACCGGTGTCGGCGACGCCCTCCACGAGGCTCAGCACGACCCCGAGATCCGCGCGGTCGTCATCACCGGTGCAGGTCAATCATTCTGCGCAGGAGCCGATCTCAAGGCGATCTCGCGGCGGGAGAACCTCTACCACCCCGAGCACGGGGAGTGGGGGTTCGCGGGTTACGTGCAACACGTCATCGACAAGCCCACCATCGCCGCGGTCAACGGCACTGCGCTCGGTGGCGGAACCGAACTGGCGCTGGCCAGCGACCTCGTCATCGCCGAGGAGCGGACCATGTTCGGTCTGCCGGAGGTCAAGCGCGGTCTGATCGCGGCGGCCGGGGGCGTGTTCCGCATCGTCGATCAACTTCCTCGCAAGGTGGCGATGGAACTGCTGTTCACCGGCGAGCCGATGTCGTCGGCCGATGCGTTGACCTGGGGTCTCATCAACCAGGTCGTGCCCGACGGCACGGTCGTCGAGGCTGCGTTGGCGCTGGCCGAACGCATCACCGTGAACGCACCGCTCGCGGTGTGGGCGAGCAAGCGCGTGGCAGCAGGCATCGACGACGGCGTGATCACCGGCGACGAAGCCGGTTGGACCAGGACCATGCGCGAGATGGGCGCAGTGCTGCGCTCGGCGGACGCGAAGGAAGGGCCGTTGGCATTCGCGGAGAAGCGCGAGCCCAGATGGCAGGCGAAGTAAGCACCGTAGGAGAACGAACATGAAGCGATTGATCTTCGAAGAAGAGCACGAGCAGCTGCGCGAGACCGCTCGTCAGTTCCTCGAGAAGGAATGTGCGCCGTACGCCGAGAAGTGGGAGAGCGACCGCATCGTCGACCGCGACGCGTACGTCGCGGCGGGCAAGTACGGGCTGATCGGGTTCAATCTGCCCGAGAAGTTCGGCGGCGGCGGCGTCGACGACTTTCGGTTCAACGCCGTGATCGTCGAGGAGTTCAGCAAGTACGGCGCGGCCTCGCCCGGGCTGAGTCTGCAGAACGACATCGTCGGTCCCTACTTCGCCAACTTGGCCAACGAGCAGCAGCAGGAACGGTGGCTGCCCGGCTACATCACCGGCGAGCTGATCGGCGCGGTCGCCATGACCGAGCCCGGCGCTGGCAGCGACCTCGCGGGTATCAAGACCTCGGCGGTCCGCGATGGTGACGACTGGATCCTCAACGGCTCCAAGACGTTCATCTCCGCAGGCATCAACTCCGACCTGGTGGTCGTGGTCACGCGGACGAATGCCGAAGCGGGGCACAAGGGTTTCTCGCTGCTGATCGTCGAGCGCGACATGGAGGGCTTCACCCGCGGACGCAAGCTGGACAAGATGGGCCAGCACTTCGCCGACACCGCGGAGCTGCACTTCGAGAACGTCCGCGTGCCGAACGCGAACCTGCTCGGCGAGGAGGGCAAGGGCTTCTACCATCTGATGCAGAACCTTCCCTCGGAGCGGCTCTCCATTGCGATCGCCGCCGTCGCGGGCGCCCGCGCCACGTTCAACGACACGCTGCAGTACGTCAAGGACCGCAAGGCCTTCGGACAGCCGATCGGCAGCTTCCAGCACAACCGCTTCGTCATGGCCGAGATGGATACCGAGCTCGAGATCGCGGAGCAGTACGTCGACCGTTGTCTACGGGCCGTCGTGGACGGTGAGCTGACGGCGGTGCAGGCGTCCAAGGCGAAGTGGTGGTGCACCGAGTTGGCCAAGCGCGTCGTCGACAACTGCGTGCAGCTGCACGGCGGCTACGGCTACATGAACGAGTACAAGGTTGCCCGCGACTACGTCGACGTTCGCATCCAGACGATTTACGGCGGCACGACCGAAATCATGAAGGAGATCATCGGCCGCGACCTTGGCCTATAGCCACGCCCCCCAAGCGATTTCGGCGCGCTAACCGTTCCTGAGGGAACGGTAGCGCGCCGAAGCCATCATGTCGGAGGTGGTTAGCCCTCAGGCTGGGGTGCGGGGGCGGTGGTCGCGGTGCTGGTCGGGGTTGCCGGCTTACCGGTGCCCGCGAAGGACGTCGTCGGCGTGATCGGCTCCGGCGGCGAGTTCGGGTCGAGCACCGTGTCGACGATGTAGATCCTGGCGTTGCTAGCTTGGATGCCGCCGCAGATCACCTTCGTGGTGTCGTTGACCTTGATGTCGCCGTCCTTGCCCGTGACCTTGATCTCCGAGCCCTCCTGGGTGGGCCGTTGACCCGCCACGTCGCCAGGCCCGAGAAGGCCGAGGAACACGTGGTAGTAGTCAAGCTTGGTCAGCGCGGCGGGATCGGTCTTCAGCGTCTCCAACTCCGCCGGATCCAGCTTGGCGAACGCATCGTTGTTCGGCGCGAAGACCACGTACGGGCCGTTCTCGAGCACGGGCACGATGTTGACCTCGGGATTGAGGCCGCCGTTGATCGCCGACGTGAAGGTGCTCAGCGAGGGGATCTTGGCGAGCGCCTGGCCCACGGGCAGCGTGCTCAGGCTCGCCGTCGTGGCGCCGGTGGGTTTCAGTTCGGCGCGTAGCGGATCGCAGTCACCCTGGGGGTCCGGTATGGGCGCGGCGGTGGCTGTCGTCGTGGGTGGTGGGTCTGCCTGGGCGGTGATGGCCAACGGCAGCGACACGGCGATCGCAGCGATCGCGGCGGAAACTCCTATTGCTCGACTGGTGCGAGTCTTCACTTTCGGCTCCTCAACGTTTTGATCGGGGCCACCCAGAGCCCGACTCTCATGGCGGCACCTGGGGAAGCGTAAGGGCTCAGATCACGAAACGGCAAAGTCAAGATCGCACCGCGGCCTGCACTAAGGCACGCTGAGCTGGGCTTTTCGCACGTTCAAGCAGAGTATCGCGGCGACGCCGCACAGCCCCGAAGCCAAGTAGAACGCGAGGTTGTAATTTCCCTGGAGATCGCGCAACCACCCGGCGCCTGCGGCGGCGACGGCGGCTCCGAGTTGGTGCGAGGCGAACACCCAGCCGAACACCACCGGCGTGCGGGCGCCGAAGTAACCGCGGCACAGCACGATCGTCGGCGGCACGGTCGCCACCCAGTCCAGCCCGTAGAAGAAGACGAAGACCCAAGTGCTCGGCTCGGCGTGAGGGGAAAGCAGCGACGGTAATAGCAGCAGCGAGATCCCTCGGCCCGTGTAGTAGACGACGAGGAGCAACCGCGGATCGATGCGGTCTGTCAGCCACCCGGAGAAGATGGTTCCCGCTACGTCCAGGATTCCGATCGTCGCGAGCAGTCCGGCTGCGACCGTCGTGGGCATTCCGTGGTCGTTGGCAGCCGGGATGAAGTGGGTACCGATGAGGCCGTTGGTCGTCATCCCGCAGATTGCGAAGCTCCCCGCGAGCAGCCAGAACGCCGGCACCCGCACACCGATCCGCAGCCCGTCGAACGCGGCCCGAAAAGTTCCCGCCGGCACCACGGCCGGCACGCTGGTCGTGGCCCCGTAGGCGGTGAGTCCCAGGTCCCCGGGGTAATTACGCATGAACACCAAAACCAGCGGGACGACGCTCAGCGCTGCAGCCGCGACGATGAGCGAGGCCCACCGCCAGCCGTGGCGTGTGGTGACCTCGGCGATGACCGGCAGGAAGATCAGCTGGCCCGTAGCGCTGGCCGCCGTGAGGACGCCAGTGACCAGCCCGCGGCGCTCCTCGAACCAACGGGTGGCGATCGTCGCCACGAAGCCCATCGAGATCGATCCAGTCCCGACGCCGACGAGCACGCCCCACAGCAGCACCAGCTGCCAGCTGGCCGTCATCGTCACTGACAGCGCCGACCCTGCCGAGATCAGGAGCAGCGCCGTCGTCAGCACCGGCCGCACGCCGAACCGATCCATCAGGGCGGCGGCGAAAGGCGCCGTCAGCCCGAACAGCGTCATGTTCACCGACATCGCCAGCCCGACGGTGCCGTGCGACCAGCCGAATTCCTGGTGCAGCGGGTTCATCATCACGCCGGGCACCGAGCGGAAGCCCGCGGCTCCGAGAATCGCCACGAAGCTGGTGGCGGCCACCACCCAGGCCCAGTGGACGCGGGGACGATGCGTGCCTGTGTCTCGTTCCGAAAGATCGCCGCGAACCGTCACCCGAACACTGTGCTGGTTGGGACGGGACCGACGCCAGTGGCATGAATGCCACCATTCGTCAATAACATGCCAAAATGGCGGGATGGTCCTGGACGCGGCTGAGCCGCATCGCATCGCCGTTCTGCTGCTGCCTCCCGTTGTCGGGTTCGACGCGTCGATTGCTCCGATGTTGTTCGGCGCAGCCGTGGACGACCACGGTGATCCGCTCTACGACGTGGTGGTATGCGGCCTCGACGAGCAACCGGTGATGACGACCCACGGTTATGCGATTACGCCTGCCGCTGGCCGTGCCGCGCTGGCCACCGCTGACACCGTGGTCGTTCCCGGCACCAGGTTCCCGTCGGTGCGGATCGACGGTGTCCTGACGCCACTCGTGCGGGCCGCGCTCGACTCGATCAGGCCGGGCGCCCGGTTGGTGTCCATCTGCACCGGCGCCTTCGTGCTGGCCGCGGCCGGCATCCTCGACGATCGGCCCGCGACCACGCACTGGAAGTACGCCGAGGACCTGCGAAGGCTCCACCCGAGGGTGGACATCGACGAGGACGTCCTCTTCGTCGACGACGTCGATGTGCTGACGTCCGCCGGTCTCGCCGCGGGAATCGATCTGTGCCTGCACGTCATTCGCTCCGATCACGGCGCGAGGGTCGCCAACGCGGTAGCGCGGTACTGCGTCGTGCCGCCGTGGCGGGAAGGCGGTCAGGCGCAATTCATCGACCGGCACCTGCCCGTGCTGGACGACTCGTCCACCGCGGCGACCCGTGCCTGGGCGCTGCGGCACCTCGGCGGGGAACTGACTGTCGACCGGCTGGCCCGGCATGCACACCTGAGCCTGCGCACCTTCAACCGCCGTTTTCGCGAAGAGACGGGTCAGGCGCCGGGGGCGTGGATCCGAAGCCGGCGGGTCGACCGCGCCCGCGAACTGTTGGAGTCCCGCGACCTGCCCGTCGACGAGGTGGCCCGACTCGCCGGTCTGGGTTCCGGGGCCAACCTGCGACACCATCTTCGCCGCGGGGTCGGGATGTCGCCATCCAGCTATCGCAAGGTATATCAAGGTGTCTGATTGCCGACGCTAGGATCTCGGCCATGCCAGAACCGCTCATCCTGTCGATCGACGGGCGCACGCCGCAGTTGCATGCCGACTCGTGGGTGGCGCCCAACGCCACCGTCATCGGGCCCGTGACGCTCGCGGCCAGAGCCAGCGTCTGGTACGGCGCAGTCCTGCGCTCCGAGTTCGAGCCCATCGAGATCGGCGAAGGCTCCAATCTGCAGGACAACGTGACGGTCCACGTCGACCCCGGCTTCCCCGCCACCATCGGGGCGGGTGTCAGCGTCGGCCACAACGCGGTCCTGCACGGGTGCACCGTCGAAGACGGTTGCCTGATCGGCATGGGCGCCGTCGTTCTCAATGGCGCTCGTATCGGCGCCGGATCGCTGGTCGCCGCCGGCGCCGTCATCCCGCAGGGAGCGGTCATTCCGCCGGGCTCGCTGGTAGCGGGAGTGCCTGGCAAGGTCCGTCGCGAGCTCAGTGTCGACGAGGTCACCCATAATCGCGCCAACGCGCAGGTCTACGAGCACTTGAGTGACATGCACCGCACCGCGATGGAATAGCATTCGCGCGGGTACCTACCTACGGTGAAACCCATGCGCACACTCGTCACCGGAGCCACCGGCTACGTCGGCTCTCGACTTGTCGCCTCCCTGCTCGGCGACGGTCATCAGGTGGCCGTCGCCAGCCGCAGCCCCGAACGGCTTGGGGACTTCGGCTGGATCGACGACGTGACCCCGGTCATGCTCGACGCAGCGGATCCCGAATCGATCTCGAGCGCCTTCGTCGTCGCCGGTCCCATCGACGTCGTCTACTACCTGGTGCACGGCATCGGGCAGCCCGGGTATCGCGACGCGGACAACGCCGCCGCAGCCAACGTCGCCCAAGCCGCCAAAGACGCAGGCGTCAAGCGCATCGTCTATCTGGGTGGCTTCGTGCCAGAGGGGGATGAGCTGTCCGAGCACCTCACCAGCCGCGCCGAGGTCGCCGAAGCGCTGACCATCGACGGCGGTGCGGAGGTGGTGTGGCTCGGCGCCGCCATCATCATCGGGGCCGGGTCGACGTCGTTCGAGATGCTGCGCGCCGTGGGGGACCGCTTCCTGCTGATTCCGATGCCGCCCTGGGCGCACAATCCGCTGGACCCGATCTCGATCAGAGACGTGCTGTATTACCTGGTCGCGGCGGCGGACTCCGACCGAGTTCCGGCCGGGTCGTATGACATCCGCGGTCCCGAGACCACCACCTACGGCGATCTTCTGCTGACCTACGCACGGGTGTCGGGTAAGTGGCGCGGCGGCGTGCCCATGCCCGACGTGTACATGGGCCTGGTGTCACAGGTGGCCGCATTGTTCGTGCCGGTTCCCCACGCTCTTGCGGCCGATCTCGTGGAGTCGCTCGACTATCCGATGACCGCGTCCAACGATGGCCTGCACGGCCTGGTGGACGATCCACCCGGCGGCGCGGTGGGCATCGAGGACGCGATCATGCTGTCACTGTCCGGCAACCGACGGCTGCCCGTCACTCAGCTGACCGACCCCCACCACCTAGCCGACACCGACCCCGACTGGGCGGGTGGTGACGTCACCCGGATACGCAACCTGGCGTCGACGGTCACGCCGTCCATCGCCCACCCCGCTCTCGGTCTGCTCTGCCTGGTGCCCGGCCCCGTCGCAGGCTGGATGCGCACGGGTCTCGACACGTTGATCGGTCTGGCGCCAAAGGGGTTGTCGTGACCGGATTCCTCTCCGAGATCGGCGCGATCGCCGCAACCCCGGCCGCGCCCCACGACGAGCCGCCGACGCTGGTCCGCAGGCGCCGCGTCGTGGTGGTCGTCGTGCTCATTCTGGGTGCGACGCTGCTTGGGATCTCGCTGAGGAGCACACCGGGCGAAAAGTCGTTCTTCGCACTGACCTTCGCATTGGCCGCGGTGTGGGCGATCGGTGCGAGGCTCTCCGGGCCGCTGCACTTCGGGTTCGTGACGTTCCGTGGGAAGGTTCGACGTCCCGTGCTCACCGGCGCGGGGATTGGCGTCGCGCTCGGCGCGGTGTTCATCGCCGGCGGGCTGGTGTGTCGCGAGATCGGTCCGGTTCGCGACTACATCGTCCAGGTGCTCGAATACGCCAACTATGGTGCGCTGTGGCTGGTCGTGCTGATCACCGTGATCAACGGCGTCGCCGAGGAGATGTTCTTCCGCGGCGCGCTCTACAGCTCACTCGGGAGGTTCCACCCCGAGGTGGTATCGACGATCGTGTACGCCTTGGCAGTGTCCGCAGCGGGCAACCCGATGCTCGGGTTCGCGGGGATCATTCTCGGCGCGGTGTGTGCCTACGAGCGCCGAATCACCGGCGGCGTGCTCGCGCCCATGCTTACCCACTTCTTCTGGGGGCTCGTCATGGTGCTCGCACTGCCGCCGATGTTCGGCGTCTGATCCTCTACCGCAACGGGTTCTGGATCTCGTCGCGGGGCATCCGCGCCGCAACCATCGCAATGGCCGCCAGCAGCACCGGGACCACACCGGCTGCCAGGAATATCGTCCCCACCGGCACGACTTTAGACAGCGGACCGGCGATCGCGAACGACACCGGCAGGAACGCCAGCGAGACGAAGAAGTCCAGGCTCGACACCCGGCCCAACATCTCCCTCGGCACACGCCGCTGCAGCAGCGTCCCCCAGATCACGCTGCCCGCGCCGTCGGTGACGCCGACGATGAAGGTCGCCAACGCCATCACGGGGAACGACGACGTCCAGCCGACGACAACCAGTGGCAACGAGCCTGCTCCCCACATCACCATCATCACCGTCAGGTAGCGACGCGGCAGTCGGCCAGACGAGACTCCCAGCGCGCCGATCGCGCTGCCGATTCCGAAGGCCGCCAGGACGAAGCCGTACGTCCGCGCGCCGTCTTCGAAGCGTTGCTGGGCGATGAACGGCAGTAGCACCTCGATCGGGCCGAGTACCACCAGCACGAAAATGCTCGCGAACAGCAGCGTCCACAGCAGCCAGGGTGTGCGCACCATGAAACGGAAGCCGTCGCGCATATCACCGAGCACGTGTGCCTGCTTCACGTCATGTTGGGCGGCAACGACTTTCACCGGACGGGTGATCACCAACAAGACGAGGCCGATTGCGAACAGTGCAGCTACGGCGTAGGCGCCGACTGCGGGAAAGGTCACGCCCACCACTACACCCGCCACCGCCGGGCCGACCGCGCGTTCGAGCACCGGTCGTACGACGCCCTCGACGCCGTTCGCCGCCAAAAGTTGGTCTGCGGGCAGAATTCGGGGCAGCATCGCGCTGTACGAGGGAAAGAAGAATGCCGCCGCGATGCCCAGCATCGCGGCCCCTGCGGCCATGTGCCAGATTCGCAGTACGCCAAGGGAGCTCATGATTGCCACGGTCAGCACGACGGAGATGTTCACCGCCTCGACGGTGATGATGATGGCGCGCTGATCAATCCGGTCGGCTGCGATGCCACCGACGAGGACGAACGCCACCAGGCCGGCGCCCAGGCACGCCGCGACCAGGGACAAGGACGCCGGGTCGTTGTCGAGTGCGATGACCTGCATCGCCATCACGACCGCCCACATGCCCTCGGCGAAGATCGAGACCGACAGGGCGCTGATCAGCAGGCGGTATTCCCGGAACCGGAAGGGTGCGAGCACGCGCCAGCCGCCGGTGGACTCCACCGGGTGCTCGACGTCGAAATGCGCACTCACCTAACGATGGTGGCTGATGGACCCCATCCCCGTCGAACGATTATTCGGCTCAGAAGAACGGGTCGGTGGACGCCACCGGTCCTCGGTCGGCCAGTTTCTGGACGACCCAGTGGTTGAGGGACACGCCCTGTTCGGCGGATTCGACCATCAGTCGCCCGTGCAGCATCGACGACGTGCGGATCAGGAAGGTGCCGCTGTACTGACGATCGGTGAGCGACGGGGGCGGGTCGGTGTCCTCCCTCTCGTACTCCGCGACGAGATCGGAAATCGTCTTCTCGATGGCGGTGATCGCCTCGGGAGCCGTTGGCGCACGGGCGGATTCCATCGGAAACTCAAGGCAGAGCGCGACGTAGTCGCCGGACTCCACCGACCACTGCGCCCGATAGGTGTAGTTCCTCATGGGCTGATCCTGTCGGATCGGTCCGACA
Organism: Mycolicibacterium hodleri; assembly: GCF_006439015.1. Lineage (GTDB taxonomy): Bacteria > Actinomycetota > Actinomycetes > Mycobacteriales > Mycobacteriaceae > Mycobacterium > Mycobacterium hodleri_A. Next base: position 449,389 of record NZ_RCZG01000002.1, read on the forward strand.
GGTCGCGGCTGCAGACAAAGGTTGTCCCCAGGGTCGGCGGACCCGGGGCGAGGCACCCACCTGTTCGCAAACTCGTTATCGCCAGCGATATCACACGCCCGAAGCGGGCGATGATATCGCCGGCGATATGGAATTTGAGAACGTGTTGGTGGTCGGAGCCGCGTCCCGGTCAGTCGTCGGTGAACACGGCGGGGCGCCGCTCCTGAAAGGCCTTGATGCCCTCGCGAAAGTCGTGCGACGAGAGCAGCGACAGCTGTCCGTCGGTCTCGCGTTCCAGTGCGCCCTCGAGTTCGGTCAGGGTCGCCGCATTGACGGCCTGCTTGGTCTTTCGCAGCGCGATCGCCGGGCCGGACTTCAATGTCTCGATTACCGCGTTCACGCCGGCTTCGAGATCATCGACCGGATACACGGCACTGACCAAACCTGCTGCGAGAGCGTCGGTGGCGGAGAGTCGTTCGGCCAGCAGCGCCATGCGCATCGCCCTGGTGCGTCCGATCGCCGCGGCGACGAGTGCCGACGCTCCGCCGTCGGGCATCAGCCCGATCTTGGTGAACGCCAACAGGAAATACGCCTTCTCGGAGGCCAGGACGATGTCGGCGGAGATTGCCAGTGATACGCCGACGCCCGCGGCGGGACCCTGCACAACCGACACGACCGGCTTCGGCAGCGCGACGATCGCGCGGACGGCATGGTTGGCCGCCAGCAGCACGTCGCCGGGAGCACCGTTGGCGCCGGGGTTGGCATGATCGGCCGCGCCGATGCCGGCGCCCGAGCTGAATCCTCGACCCGCGGCATCCAGACGGATGACCCGTACCAGCGGATCGTCGGCGGCGCGTTCCACGACCTCGGCGATGGTCTGGAACATCGGCGCCGTCAGGGAGTTGAGGCTGTCGGGACGGTTCAGCGTCAGCGCGAGCACGCCGTCATTGAGTGACACGGTGAGATCGCCGGTGCCGGCGTAGGACGTGGTGCTGGTCTCGGAGTTGGTCATGCCCGCCTCTGGTTGAGCGGGCGCGAGGCCCGCGGTCGGTCGACTTGGTTATACAAGTAAGCTATGTCGCGGTCAACTGGGGTCAACTGCAGGAGGACGTGAACGATGGCTGGACCATTGCAAGGATTGAGGGTCGTGGAATTGGCCGGCATCGGACCGGGGCCGCACGCGTCGATGATCCTGGGCGACCTTGGCGCCGACGTCGTACGCATCGAGCGACCGGGCAAGAGCGGCGGAGTGCCTGCCACGTCGCATGACTCGACGCTCCGGAATCGACGACTGGTGGCGGCCGATCTGAAGACCGACGAGGGTCGCGGCCTGGTGCTGAGCCTGATCGAGAAGGCCGACGTGCTGATCGAAGGCTACCGGCCAGGCGTCACGGAACGCCTCGGCCTCGGTCCTGAGGATTGTGCAAAGGTCAACGAGCGACTGATCTATGCCCGCATGACCGGCTGGGGTCAGACCGGACCACGGGCGCAGCAGGCCGGCCACGACATCAACTACATCTCACTCAACGGCTTGCTGCATGCCGTCGGACGCAAGGGTGAGCGGCCCGTCCCGCCGTTGAACCTGGCCGGTGACTTCGGCGGCGGCTCGATGTTCCTCATCGTCGGTATCCTCTCCGCGCTGTGGGAGCGGCAGACTTCCGGCAAGGGGCAGGTCGTCGACGCCGCCATGATCGACGGCTCCAGTGTGCTGGTGCAGATGATGTGGGGCTTTCGTGCGAACGGAATGTGGTCAGACGAACGCGGCACCAACATGCTCGACACCGGGGCGCCCTACTACGACACCTACGAGACCGCCGACGGCAAGTATGTCGCGGTCGGTTCCATCGAGCCGCAGTTCTACGCGCTTCTGCTGGCGGGCCTCGGATTGGACCCGGCGACGCTGCCCGGTCAGAACGACGTCGCCCGCTGGCCGGAATTGCGCGCGACGTTCACCGACGCGTTCGCCGGGCACGACCGTGACCACTGGGCCAAGGTCTTCAACGGCACCGACGCCTGCGTCACCCCGGTGCTGAGCTTCGGAGAGGTGGAGACCGAGCCGCACATCACCGAGCGCGACACCTTCTTCCTCGACCGGGACAACCTGCAGCCGGCCCCGGCACCCCGGTTCTCGCGAAGCAAGCCTCCGACGCCCGTCAGCGGCAAGGGCTCCGATGCCGATGCCGTACTCCGCGACTGGGTATAGTCCCCACCAACCAGTGGGTTGGCTGGCGGGCGTCTGCCTCCAGCGCGTTCGGGAAGGAATGAGATCAGTGCAGATCAGAGACTCCGTGGCGGTCGTCACCGGTGGAGCATCGGGCCTAGGCCTGGCCACTACCAAGCGGCTCCTGGATGCCGGCGCCAGCGTGGTCGTCATCGACCTCAAGGGTGAGGAAGCGGTGGCCGAACTGGGCGAGCGCGCCCGCTTCGTCGCGGCCAACGTCACCGACGAGGAGTCGGTGACCAAGGCGCTCGAGGTTGCCGAGTCGCTGGGACCGGTGCGCATCAACGTCAACTGCGCGGGCATCGGTAACGCGATCAAGACGCTCGGCAAGGACGGCGCGTTTCCTCTTGGCCAATTCAAGAAGGTCGTCGAGGTCAATCTGATCGGCACCTTCAACGTTTTGCGGCTGGCCGCCGAGCGCATCGCAAAGACCGAGCCGATCGGTCCCGAGTCGAGCCCGGAACGCGGCGTCATCATCAACACCGCATCAGTTGCGGCGTTCGACGGTCAGATCGGCCAGGCTGCGTACTCGGCGTCCAAGGGTGGCGTCGTGGGCATGACGCTGCCGATCGCGCGGGATCTCTCGCGCAGCCTGATCCGCGTCTGCACCATCGCCCCGGGTCTGTTCAAGACGCCTCTGCTCGGCTCGCTGCCCGAAGAGGCGCAGCGCTCACTCGGCCAACAGGTGCCGCACCCGGCGCGACTCGGCGATCCCGACGAGTACGGCGCCCTGGCCCAGCACATCGTCGAGAACCCGATGCTCAACGGCGAGGTCATCCGTCTGGACGGTGCGATCCGGATGGCACCGCGATGACCCTGACGACGAAGTTCACCGAGGTCTTCGGTGTCGAGCACCCGATTGCCCAGGGCGGCATGCAGTGGGTCGGACGCGCGGAACTCGTTGCGGCCGTGGCCAATGCGGGTGGACTGGGGTTCATCACCGCTCTGACGCAGCCCACACCGGCGGAGCTGGCGCGCGAGATCGGCAAGACCCGTGAGCTGACCGACAAGCCGTTCGGGGTGAACCTGACGATTCTGCCGTCGATCAACCCGCCGCCGTATGACGAGTACCGCCAGGTGATCGTCGACGAGGGCATCAAGATCGTCGAGACCGCGGGGTCCAACCCGGCCCCACACCTGCCGATGTTTCATGACCACGGAATCAAGGTTTTGCACAAGTGCACCTCGGTGCGCCACGGCGTGAAGGCTCAGAGCCTCGGTGTCGACGGCATCAGCATCGACGGTTTCGAGTGCGCCGGTCACCCTGGTGAGGACGACGTGCCGGGGCTGGTGCTGATTCCGGCCGCGGCCAAGCAGATCGAGATCCCGATGATCGCCTCCGGCGGGTTCGGTGATGCCCGCGGACTGGTCGCGGCGCTGGCACTGGGAGCCGACGGGATCAACATGGGCACGCGGTTCATGTGCACCGTCGAGTCGTGCATCCACCAGAACGTCAAGGAAGCCATCGTCGCGGGTGACGAGCGTGGCACCGAGCTCATCTTCCGCACCCTGCACAACACCGCCCGGGTCGCCAGCAACGTGGTCTCGCGCGAAGTGGTGGAGATCCTCAAGGACGGCGGGCAGTTCGAGGACGTCAAGGATCTGGTGGCCGGCGTGCGCGGTCGCAAGGTGTTCGACGATGGCGACCTGGACGCGGGCATCTGGAGCGTGGGCACCGTGATGGGCCTGATCGACGACATTCCCACGTGCGAGGAACTGATCTCGCGAATCGTGAGGGAGGCGGAGGACCTGATCACCGGGCGCCTCGGGGCCATGGTCACGGAATCGACGTCGGCAGTGGGGTCCAGCTAAAGAGAAGCCGCCGACGGGTTAGCGTCGGCGGCTGCCGGTGATACGAACGAACTCATCGTGCCCCGTTGGGGGCACTTCTTCAGTCGATGGGTCCAACGGTCCGGGGTGTAACCCGGCAGTCGTCAGACCGCTTGAGCGAGGTCGGGGAACTGCTCTGAGCAGTCACCCTCGACGAGGAAGTCCCCGTGATAGAGAGCTTCGAAGTCAACCTTGATGACATCTGCACTGGTGTCGTCGATCCACATGTACTGAACAGTAACAACGACCATTAAGAGTTCTTTGAGTCCCGTTTCGCAAAACCCTGGCAATACTTACCTCCCAGTAGGGTTCGAGCCAGCCGGGTCGTTCACGCGCAGAGGGTTGGTGCCGTTCAGCAGGATCCAGGTCGCGACGGACGCAGCTATCGCGACCACCTCGAAGGCAGGTCCGTTGTTGAGTTATCGCCGATAAGTTATCGTCGTTACCGACCGAGAGGAGCTGCGTGCTACACCGGATCGCCCTGCTCGCCATCGCCGCTCCACGACGCATTCTCGTCATGTCGTTGCTGGTCATGGTCGCTGCCGCGGTGTATGGAATCCCCGTCGCCAAGAGTCTGTCCGCCGCCGGCTTCCAGGACCCCAGCTCGGAATCTGCCCAGGCCACCCAGCTAATCGCCGAGAAGTTCCACCAAGGCGACATGCAGCTGCTCGTCACCGTGACGTCACCCGACGGCGTCGCGAGCCGGAATGCCAGCGTCGTCGCCCGTGACATCGTCAACCGCCTCGAGCACTCGCCGTACGTCGCCGACGTCACCTCGGCGTGGACCGTGCCGCCGCAGGCAGCCGCTGACCTCACCAGCAAGGACAGCAGGTCGGGCCTCATCGTCGCCGGGATCACCGGCGGTGAGAACGACGCGCAGAAGTACGCCAAGGCACTGTCGAATGAAGTCGTCCACGACCGTGACGGCGTCACGGTGCGGGCTGGTGGATCGGCGATGGTCTACGCCCAGATCAACGACCAGACCCAGAGGGATCTACTGCTGATGGAGTCGATCGCGATTCCGCTGAGCTTCCTGGTTCTCGTCTGGGTCTTCGGCGGTCTCGTCGCCGCGGCACTGCCGATGCTCGTCGGTGGGCTCGCGATCGTCGGATCAATGTCGGTGTTGAGGCTCATCACGCTGCAGACAGACGTCTCGATCTTCGCCCTCAACCTGTCGACCGCCATGGGCTTGGCACTCGCCATCGACTACACCCTTCTAATCATCAGTCGCTACCGCGACGAGCTGGCCGACGGCGCACCGCGGGACCGGGCGCTGGTGCGGACCGTGTCGACCGCGGGGCGCACCGTGCTGTTCTCGGCGACGACGGTCGCACTGTCGATGATCGCGATGCTTCTCTTCCCGATGTACTTCCTGAAGTCCTTCGCCTACGCGGGCGTCGCCACGGTCGGCTTCGCCGCGGTCGCCGCGGTGATCGTCACTCCGGCCGCCATCTGGCTGCTCGGTGACCGGCTCGACGGTCTCGACGTTCGCAGGTTGCTACGCCGCCTTACCCGCAGGACCGCACCGGCGCCGAAACCCGTCGAGCAACTGTTCTGGTACCGCTCGACGAAGGCCATCGCGCATCGGGCCGTTCCGGTAGGACTGGCCGTAGTGGTGCTACTGCTGGCGCTTGGCGCCCCGTTCCTCGACGTCAAGTGGGGATTTCCCGACGACCGCGTACTCCCCGAGACGGCATCGGCGCACCAGGTGGGCGACCAACTGCGTGACGACTACGCCAACAACTCCGACTCCGCGGTGGCGGTCGTGGTGCCGGACGCGAACGGACTATCCGCGACCGCCGTCGAGCGCTACGCCGCCGACCTGTCGCGGGTACCCGGCGTGGCGTCGGTCTCCGCCCCTACGGGCACCTTCGTCGCCGGTGAGAAGGTCGGGCCGCCAACCGCGGCGACGGGTGTCTCCGACGGCAGCGCACTGCTCACGGTCGGTAGCGGCGCGCCACTGTTCTCCGATGCGTCCGAGACGCAGCTCGACGAATTGCACGGCGTCGCCGGGCCCGATGGTCGCGAGGTGCAGTTCGCGGGCACGGCCCAGGTCAATCGCGACAGCGTCGATGCCATCACCACCCGTCTGCCCTGGGTGCTCGGCCTAATCGCCGCCATCACCTTCGGCCTGCTGTTTCTGCTGACAGGCAGCGTTGTACTTCCACTGAAAGCCGTTGTGCTGAACGTCTTGTCGTTGACCGCGGCGTTCGGAGCCCTGGTGTGGATCTTCCAGGAGGGCCATCTCGGTGCGTTCGGCACCACCTCGACGGGCACGCTGGTCGCCAACATGCCCGTGCTGCTGTTCTGCATCGCGTTCGGTCTCTCGATGGACTACGAGGTGTTCCTGTTGGCGCGCATCCGGGAATTCTGGCTGAGACTGCGACCGCCCACAGGCGGCTCCCGCGCAGCGCAACGAGACGCCAACGACGAGAGCGTGGCACTCGGTCTTGCGCACACCGGCCGAGTCATCACCGCCGCGGCCGTGGTGATGTCGATTTCATTCGCCGCATTGATAGCCGCCGAAGTGTCCTTCATGCGAATGTTCGGCGTCGGGCTGACTTTGGCGGTGCTCGTGGACGCGACCCTCGTCCGGATGATGCTGGTGCCCGCCTTCATGCACGTGCTGGGTGGCTGGAACTGGTGGGCGCCTGCCTCACTGGTCAGACTGCACCGGCGGATCGGCATCAGCGAATCGTGACTGTGAGACCACCGAAACGCCGGCGCGCCCCGCGGGGTTCCGGCGACCAACTGCGCGACGAAATCCTAGACGCCACAACAGGTCTACTGATGGAGACCGGACACGCCAAGGCGGTGTCCATCCGTTCGGTCGCGCACCGGGTCGGTGTCACGCCACCGTCGATCTATCTGCACTTCGCCGATAAGGACGCCCTGCTGGATGCGGTGTGCGCCAGATACTTCGAAGCACTCGACGAGGTGATGCAGGGCGTGGTCCGCGACCAGCCGTCGACCATCGACCGATTGCGCGCCCAGGGGCTGGCGTACATCCGTTTCGCGCGGCAGAACCCGGAGCTGTACCGCATCGCCACCATGGGCGAGCCGCGGCAGGGCAGTGACGTCGACCTGACTCTGAACAGCTCGGCATTCGAGCATCTCGTCGGATCGGTGCAGGCGCTCGTCGACGAGGGGACCTACCCGGAGGGCGACGTGACGGTGGCCGCGCTCGAGCTGTTGACGGTGGCGCACGGTCTCGCGGCACTGATGATCTCGCGGCCCTACCTGCCGTTCGGAGACACCGAGGAGTTCGCGGACCGGGTCCTGCAGGCGGCGGTGTGCGGGCGCATCGTGTCGGGGATGATTGGCCCAGACGTGCCGCCCCGGCGAGCAGTCGAGATGATCAAGGAGCTCAACGATGACTGACACCGTCGACAACCCGTTCTTCGCACGACTGTGGTCGAGGATGTCGACCCGCGAACCAGAGTCGATCCGCAAACTACGCCGTGAGAATCTTGTCGGGCTGTCCGGCCGGGTGCTGGAGGTCGGCGCAGGGACGGGGACCAACTTCGCGTTCTACCCGGCGACGGTCACCCAGGTGGTGGCGATCGAGCCCGAGCGGCGCCTCGCCGTCATCGCACGGCAGGCCGCCCACGAGGCCTCCGTGCCCATCACCGTCAGCACCGACACCGTGGAGAAGTATCAGGCTGGCGATCCCTTCGACGCGGTCGTCTGCTCGCTGGTCCTGTGCTCGGTCGATGACCCCGACGGCGTTCTGCGGCAGCTGTTCTCGATGCTGCGACCCGGTGGTGAACTGCGATATCTCGAGCACGTGGCCAGCACCGGTCCACGGGAGCAGCTTCAGAAGATCGCCGACGCCACGCTCTGGCCGCGGCTACTGGGCAACTGCCACACCCATCGCGACACCGAACGGTCGATCCTCGACGCCGGCTTCGAGGTCAGCGACGCCCGTCGGGAGTGGATGATGCCCGCATGGGTACCTCTGCCGGTCTCGGAGACCGCGATCGGCCGGGCGGTGCGGCCGGGCTAGCCGAGAAGCGCGGGCAGTCGCTGCAGTAGTCCCGGCAGCGCCGTCGCGGATGTCTCTCGAAGTGAGACCGTCACTCGATCGGACAGCGGCGTCTCCTCCGGATTGACCTCGATGACGGGAATCCCCTCGGCCAGCGCCAGCTCGGGCAGTCCCGCCGCCGGGTAGACGATCGAGGACGTCCCGACGACGATCGCCACGTCAGCCCGACTGACGGCCTCCACCGATCGGTCCCAGGCCGCCGTGGGTAGTTGCTCGCCGAACCACACCACGTCGGGCCGAATCAGGCCACCGCACGCACACATCGGGGGCTCGACCGTGTCTACTGGCTCCGGCATCGCGGGCAGCGCGCCGTGATACGCCAAACCGCAACGGTCACAACGGAAACTGAACAAGCTGCCGTGCAGGTGATACACCTGCCTGCTGCCCGCGCGCTCGTGAAGGTCATCGACGTTCTGGGTGACGACGTGGACGTCGGCGCCGTCGTGCCAGGCCGCTACCGCTCGGTGACCGTCGTTCGGCGCGACGGACTTCATCATGTAGTGCCGCCACAGATACCAGGCCCAGACCTTCTCCGGATGCCTGCGCCAGCCGTCGGAGCTGGAGATCTCGTAGGGGTCGACCTTGGCCCATAGCCCCGTCTCGACGTCGCGGAACGTCGGGACGCCGCTCTCCGCGGACATCCCCGCTCCGCTGAGCACCGTCACTCGCACGACACCAAACTAGCCGCTTTTCGTCATACTGGGCACGTGGCCGATTTGGGGGAGTGGGTTCGCGTTGACTCGGAGGGCGGCAGGCCGCTGTTCGATCAATTGCGACGGCAGATCATCGGGGGCGTTCGAGACGGCAGGCTGCCGCCGGGGACCAGGTTGCCGACGGTGCGTGACCTCGCGCAACAACTGAACATGGCGGTCAACACCGTGGCGCGTTCCTATCGCGAACTGGAGGCGGCCGGACTGCTGGAGACGCGGGGCCGATTCGGCACCTTCGTCGCGCGGGTCGACCCAGCCGACGCCGCGATGGCGACGGCGGCCCAAACCTACGCGGCGTCGGCCAAGGCGCTGGGGGTGGGCAAGGCGGACGCGCTGCGGTACGTCGAAACCGCCTTCGGCTAGCCGAATTCGAGCAACGTGAGAGCAGGCCGAATCGGGTCCAGCAAGGGAATCCGATGGGCCGCCCACATCAGGGTGTTGAGGACGCGACCGCGGCCCGCGGGATAGGGCAGGTCGTGGACGGATCGGATTCCTGGCACGACGTCGACCAGCTTGGCTGCCTCGGAGGCCGACAGTCCGAACGGCATCGCCGGTACCCGGTAGCGCAGCGAGGTCCGGAGGCCGCCGCGCCGTGCCAGGGCAGCGAACCACGACGGCGGCAGGTCGAACATCATCCGGCCGCCAGGAAAGCGGCGGGCGCATTCGGTGATCAGGCCCATCGCGTCATGAGGTTCCAGGTACATCAGCAGGCCCTCGGCGGTGATGAACACACCGTCGTCGGTATCGACCAGGTCCATCCAGCTGTAGTCCAGCGCTGACTGAGCGCATACGGCTACCCGATCGAGGTGCGGCAGCAGTTGCTCGCGCAGTTTGGTGATGGGCTCCAGATCCACTGTCAACCAGCGGAACTGGTCGCCGACGCCACCGGCATCGATGCGGTAGAAGCTGGTCTGCAGTCCTTCGGCAAGCGCGACGACCGTCGCCGAGGGATGGTCGATCAGGTACCTGCGGGTGGCGTCGTCGAACGCCAGTGCCCGCACCGCCATGTCCTGGCGGCGGGTGTACCCGAACTTGGCGAAGTCGAACTCGATGGAGTCCACCAGCTGGATCGCCATCGGATCGTCGATGATGGAGTCGGGCCTGCGGGGTTCGTGCGCGCGCACCTGCAACGTCAACAACGCGGTCTCGGAGACGCCGGTCAGGGCGACGTCGATCTTCGGGTGTGAACTCACCATGGCGAATGTACCCAAGTCAGCTGGCGGTGCTCTTCTCGATGACCTTCTCGATCGTCCTCAGATTGCGGGTGGTGGTTGACGACTTGTAGCGCTTCTTGCCCATCGTCCTGCCGATGGTGGTGTCCAAGGTGCCGCTCCTGGGCACCTGCCAGTAGACGACACCATCGCCGCGTTCGATTTTCTCCTCGGGACCCGCCTCGTCGGCGAGCGCCGCGAGTTCGTCGAGTACATCGGTTTCCGTCACGAAGGTGACGTAGGAGTGGTGGCCGTCGACCTCGCGCTCGAAGGGGAACGCGTCCGAAACGGCTCGGACGGCGTCAAGCCCGTAGGCGAGGACCCAGGCGTCGTAGTCGAATGCGTCGCGGAGCGCTTTCTCGGCATTCTTCCGAACCGTGTCGACCTTGGCGCTGCTCGTCATCAGTACGTTACCGCTGGCCAGCACGGTCGACACGTCGGAGAACCCCGCATCGGTGAGCGCCACCGCGACGTTGGCCATCTTCAGATTGACCCCGCCGACGTTCACGCCGCGGAGAAAAGCCACGTATCGCGTCATCCGAACTCCAGCAGCGTGATGCTGGGACGGTTGCGCCGCAGTACGCCGACACGATCCACCCCGGGTGCCGCGGCAATCTTGAAGAGGCCTCGACCGGGCGGCCACGCGACGTCGTGGGCCACCCGCACGCCATCGACGGTGCCCGCGATCGCGAGCGCCTCGTCGGGGGACTGGCCGAACGGCATCACGGGAACCAGATAACGCTCCGAGAGCTTGACACCCTTCAGCGTGCGGGCGGTGAACCAGCGCGGGAGCGAGTCGAACATCATCCGGCCGCCGGGAAAGCGAGCCGCGCAGTCGGCGATCAGGCCGAGCGAGTCCTCCGACTCGAGGTACATCAGCAGCCCTTCTGCGGTGATGAATACGCCGTTCGTCGCATCGACGCGGTCCATCCAGGAGCGGTCGAGCGCCGACTGCCCGAGTTCGACGATCCGGTCGTCGTCGGGCAGCAGTTGCTTTCTGAGTTCCATGACGGGTGGGAGATCGATTGAGTACCAGGTGGATTCGGCCAAGACGCCAGTGCGGTCCAAGCGCCAGAAGCTGGTCTGCAAGCCCTCCGCCAGCGCGACCACCGAGGCTTTCGGATGCGCCGTCAGGTAGTGACTCGTAGCGGAGTCGAATGCGCAGGCGCGCAGGCCGAAGGACTGATTGGGCCTGCCGAACTTGAGGTAGTCGTAGTCGATCGAATCGAGCAGGGTGACCGCCCATGGATCCCTTATCACGCCATCAGACCGCTTGGCCTCGGTACCGCGGCCGTGCAAAGTCCACAGCGTGGTGGCGGAGACACCGTCCAACGTGGTGCCGTCGATCGTGGTCATGAGCCCATCGTAGGGACCCAGGCGTCAAATTCCCGCCGCCCGCGCACGGCGCAGTCGTACGCTGGCGGCCATGACGCGCGACGTGTTCGACGACAAGCTGTTGGCCTTGATCGCCTGCAATTCGCTGGGCGTTCTCGCCACCATCAAACGGGACGGTCGCCCGCAACTGTCGAACGTCTCCTACTACTTCGATGCCCGCGAGGTCGCCATCAGGGTGTCGATCACCGAGCCACGTGCCAAGACCCGCAATCTGCGCCGCGATCCCCGCGCGTCGATCCACGTCTCCTCCGACGACGGCTGGTCGTATGCGGTCGCCGAGGGTGACGTCACCCTCACGCCGCCCGCGTCGAAGCCTGACGACGAGACCGTCGAGGGGCTGATCACGTTGTACCGCAACATCGCAGGCAAGGAGCATTCCGACTGGGACGACTACCGGCGGGCGATGGTCGACGATCGGCGCGTGCTGATGACGATGCCGATATCCCACCTCTATGGAATGCCGCCGGGTATGCGCTGACAGGCTAGTCTCAACGCATGGCCGAGGATTCCGAAGACGAGACGAAGCGCAAGTTCCGGGAGGCGCTGGAACGCAAGAAGGCCAACGCCGGTGGAGGTTCCGAACACAAGGACGGTGGGCGTAAGCACGGTCCTCGCTCGACGGGTCCCGCGGAGGCTCATCGGGAGTTCCGCCGCAAGAGCGGCTAGAGCCCGCGACCTAGACTGCGACGGGGGACCGTCGTTCCTGAAAGACGATCGCCGCCAGGCAGATCGCGGCGAGCACCGCCGTGGCAATGGCGAAGCTGATGCCGGCGGTACGCAGGCCCAGGTGTTGAGACGCGAAGCCCTCGGTGACGACGGGCAGTGCGATCGCGACGTAGGCGACGACGAAGTACGTCGAGCTGACCTCGGCTCGGCGGTCGGCGGGGGCGAGTGCGGTGATCGAGGCGAGACCGCGACTGAAGCTCATGCCTTGCCCGATACCCGCCACGATCGCGGCGGTGAGCAGTACCCACAGGGACGAGAGGCTCAGCGCCGCAGCCAAAATCACCATGCCTACGACGAGGATGGCGCAACCGATGGCGACGGCGTGCCGTGGGGTGATCCGCCGCGACAACAGCTGGGTGACCGCCGAAGTAGCCAAGATAGAGCCTGCCACTGCGCCGGCGACGGCGTGGTTGTCGATGCCCATCACGGACTTCACGAACGCGGGCGCGACCGCCATGAATAGCCCCGTGACGGCGAATCCGGCGAACGCCGCGGTCGCCGCCGTCACGAAGACCGGCCGCATCTCAACGGGCACCGAGAGTCGCTGGAAACCAAGGCGTCCGGTGCGCGAGGACGTCTCGGGTGCCAGCAGAACCGCGCCGACGGCCAGCGCGACCAGCACGATGTGCACGACGAACGAGAGCGCAGCGGATGCGGCGCGTACTGGACCAGCAGCCCGGACACCAGGGGTCCCGATCCTAGCCCGCCGATGTTCGCGACCGTCGCGATAGCGGTGGCGCGATCGCGCTGATCGTCGGGGGCGGCCTCGACTATGGCGACCGTCGCGGTCCCGGTGAAGATACCGGCCGACAGACCCGACAGCAGTCGCCCCACCAGCAATTGCGGAACGTCATCGGCCAGCAGGAAGACGACCGCGCTGACCAGGGCGAACGCTGCCCCGGCCAGCAGCATCGGACGCCGGCCGATCGCGTCGGACCACCGCCCGAATACCAGCAATGCCGTCAGGACGCCGATGGCGTAGGTCGAGAAGATGATCGTCGTCGTGAGCACCGAGAAGTGCATGCGGTCGGCGTAGAGCGCATACATGGGCGTGGGCAACGTGGTGCCCATCATGACGGCGGTGAACGCGTAGACGAGGAGGGCGAGACCGTACCGACGGCGGGTGGACGCGGGACTCGGTTCGCTCACTCGGGCAATCGTAGGCACACGGCGGTCAACGCCATCGCGCGGCAGCGGCATTCCGCGCCGAGACCACGGAAGATGACGACATTCTGGAGGAATGCGTCATCTTCCGCAGTCTCGGCGTCCGAGCTCAGTGCGCGACGGCCTTCTCCGCGCCGACGCCCGTGAGCGACCGGACCTCCATCTCGGCGTTCAGGATGGGATCGCCCGGCACCTTCGAGGTGACGGTACCGACGATGCCGAGGATGAAGGCCAGCGGAATCGACACGATGCCGGGGTTGGACAGTGGGAACCAGGCGAAGTCCACGCTGGAGATCATCGACGTCTTCGCGCCGGATACTGCGGGGGAGAAGATGATCAGCACCAAAGTCGATATCAAACCGCCGTACATGCTCCACAGCGCGCCGCGGGTGTTGAAGCGCTTCCAGTACAGCGAGTAGACAATCGTCGGCAGGTTGGCCGCCGCGGCGATGGCGAACGCGAGCGCCACCAGGAACGCGACGTTCTGGCCGTTGGCCAGGATGCCCAGCCCGATGGCGAAGATGCCGAGCACCACCGCCGTGATCCGCGAGACCTTGACCTGCTCGGCCTCGGTGACCCTCCCCTTCTTGATGACGCTGGCATAGATGTCGTGCGCGAACGACGCGGACGCGGTGATCGTCAGGCCCGCGACGACCGCCAGGATGGTCGCGAACGCGACCGCGGAGATGACGCCAAGGAGAACTACGCCGCCGAGTTCGAACGCGAGCAGAGGGGCCGCGGAGTTGACGCCGCCTGCTGCCCCGAGGATGCGGTCGGGTCCCACTAGTGCCGCAGCGCCGTAGCCGAGCACCAGGGTGAAGAGGTAGAACGCACCGATGAGACCAATCGCCCAGACCACCGAGCGGCGGGCTTCCTTGGCGGTCGGCACCGTATAGAACCGCATCAGCACGTGAGGAAGGCCCGCGGTGCCCAGCACCAGCGCCAGCCCGAGTGACAGCAGGTTGATCTTTGACTCGAGTGACCCGCCGTACTGCGCTCCGGGGGCCAGCACGTCGCGTGCTGCGACGGCCTTGTTCGTCGACCCCGAGATGGCCGTCTGCGCCGAGCCGAGGATCTCGGAGAAGTTCAGCCCGAACTTGGCGAGCACCATCACCGTCATGATCGCAGCGCCCACGATCAGCAGCACCGCCTTGATGATCTGCACCCAGGTGGTGCCCTTCATGCCGCCGATGAGGACGTAGACGATCATCAGGATGCCGACGACGGCGATCACGATCGACTGACCGCCCCGGCTCTTCACGTCGAGTAGCAGTGCGACGAGTCCGCCCGCGCCCGCCATCTGCGCCAGTAGATAGAACAGGGACACGGTCAAGGTCGACGTCGCGGCCGCCATCCGCACCGGACGCTGCTTGAGCCGAAAGCTCAGTACGTCGGCCATCGTGAATCTGCCGGTGTTGCGCAACAATTCGGCGACCAGAAGCAACGCGACCAGCCACGCGACCAGGAAGCCGATGGAGTACAGGAAGCCGTCGTAGCCGTAGACGGCAATGGCGCCGGCGATCCCGAGGAAGCTGGCCGCCGAGAGGTAGTCGCCTGCGATGGCGATGCCGTTCTGCGGGCCGGAGAACGCCCTGCCGCCGGTGAAGAACTCGTCTGCCGTCTGGTTCTTCTTGCTGGCCCGGATCACCACGATCATGGTGATGACGACGAAGAGGGCGAAGATCCCGATGTTGGCGACGGGGTTGCCGACGGTTTCGCCTGCTGCGAGGAGGTTCATTGTTCGGTGCCTTCCATCTCGGCGCGGATCGCGGCTGCGCGTGGGTCGAGCTCGCGGTTGGCGAACCGCACGTAGACCCCGGTGATGACGAATGTGGTCAGGAACTGGCCGAGGCCGATCAGCAGGCCGAGGTTGACGTTGCCGAAGACCTGGATCGCCATGAAGTCGTGGGCGAAGGCGCCGAGTAGCACGTAGGTGGCGTACCAGACGAGGAAGAACGCCGTCATCGGGAAGACGAAGCGGCGCAGTCTCGTCCGGAGTTCTTGGAACTCGGGGCTCGCCTGCATGTCCACGAACTGCTGCGCCGTGTTGGCCGGTGGGTTATCGGTGGTCGTCACCGCTGTACTCCTGACACTTGTGGGGAGAATCAAGGGTGAGCCTATGGAGATTCAGGTCACATCCCCATCGTGTTCGTGACGTCGGACGCCGAAACCGGGATGGCCTGCGGTGAGCGGTTCGTCGGTGGCGACGAGCGGTGGAGCTCAGTCGTGAGGAAGTCGCTCGACTCCCATCCCCAGACGTTCGGGGACGTGCATGCGGGCGAAGATCCTGGCCACGTCGGGCGGTCTGGACGACGCCGTGAGCAGGCTGACGACCACCATCGTCAAGAAGGCCAGCGGAACCGTCACGGCGGCGGGGTAGCCGACCACGACGGCGGGCCAGCCGCCCAGCAGGCGCTCGTCGATCCCTCCGGTGATCGCCAATGTCGTCGTCACTCCAGATGCCAGGCCGCCGACGGCGAGTCCGCTCGCCGCTCCGACACTCGTCAGGCCCCGCCACCAGATTCCCAGCACCAGCAGGGGGCACAGCGTCGACGCGGCTACGGCAAAGGCGAGGCCGACGCTGCGTGAGAGCTCCAGCGACGACGCCAGAAGTGCGAGCGGAATGGGCACCACCCCACCGATGAGTGCGGCGACCCGGAAGTCGCGCACGCGACCGCGCAACACGTCGGTCGACAATGCCCCCGCGATGCTGACGAGCAAGCCGGATGACGTCGCGAGGAATGCGGCGATGGCGCCCGCCGCGACGAGTGCGGCGAGGGCCGCGCCCGCGCCGCCTCCGATGGCGGCGCTGGGGAGCAGGAGCACGGCCGCGTCTGCGGTGCCCGTGATGAGGAGTTGTGGCACGAACTGTCTGGCGAAAACGCCCAGCAGCGTGGGGAATAGGTAGAACAGGGACAGTAGGGCGATGACTGCCAACGCCGTGCGCCTGGCCGCGCGGCCATCGGGGTTGGTGTAGAAGCGCACCAGAACGTGCGGGAGCCCCATCGTGCCGAGGAAGGTGGCGACGATGATCGAAAGCACTTGATATAAGGGGTGATTGCCACCAAGACCGCGCCCTGACGCCAGCCAGTCACTTCCTGCGCTCGGCGCCCCGGCGACCACCGGCGTGGCCGAGCCCTCCGCCAGGGTGAGCGTCGTCCCACGCTGCAGCGTGTATGGGCCAGGCGAGGGGAAGGGCGCGCCGTCGACCCGAGCGCCGTCGACGTCGCCGGTCACGGTGATGCCTGCGGGTTCGGCGACCTGAACCACGACGTCTGTCTCGACGGTGACGGTGGTCTTTTGCTGGACGAGCGGAGGCAGTGGGCCGTCCAGGTCGGTGCCGTCGCGAGCGACGAGGGTCAGGAGCGCCAGTGCGGGTACCGCGATCGCGGTGAGTTTCAGCCAGTACTGGAAGGCTTGGACGAACGTGATGGACCGCATCCCGCCACCGACCACGTTGACGATCACGATCGCGCCGACGGCCAGAGGTCCCACCCACACCGGGAAGCCGAGAAGAGTCTTCAAAGCGAGGCCGGCCCCCTGATATTGCGGGACGAGGTAAAGGGTGCAGATGACCACCACGACCAGCATCGCGACCTTGCGCAATCTGGCCGACCCGGTGCGGAACTCGGCGAAGTCCGGCACCGTATAGGCGCCCGAACGGCGCAGCGGTGCCGCGACGAACAGCAGCAATCCCAGATATCCGGCAGTGAAGCCGACCGGATACCACAGTGCGTCGGCGCCATACTTGGCGATCAGCCCGGCGACGCCGAGAAATGATGCAGCCGAAAGATATTCGCCCGAGATGGCGGCAGCATTCCAGTGCGGACCGATGCTGCGCGACGCGACCAGGAAGTCGGACGTCGTCCTGGACAGTCGGATTCCGTAGAAACCGATGCCGACTGTCGCCAGCGCGGCGGCGAGCAAGGCGGCGGCCGTCAGCGGGGCACCCGTCACGGCTCGCCGTCGACGACGCGGACGAAGTCCCGCTCGCCCTGCTCGGCGAACCGTACGTAGAGCCTTCCCACGCCGTACAGAACGGGGTAGACCAGCAGCGCAAGGATCAGCCAGTTCAACCGGATGCCGAGGACGTGGACGGCGGCGATCTCGGGAAAGAGCCCCATCGTCAGGGGAATCAAGGCGACCGTGCATACGACGACCGCGGCCAGTCTCAGCGCCAATCCGAGCTGGGTGCGCACCAGTCCGCGCACCAGCGCATCGCCGACCTGCGTCTGCTCCTGCACTTCGACCCGGGTGCGGATGACCCGGGCGCCTCGACGGTCGGCGAGGATCACACGCTCGCGAGGCGGGCGGCCGCTCGTCATCGGTCGCTCCCCGGATCCGCCGGCCGCAGCTGCCGCATCGGTTCCCGGATGACCCGGTCGCGAAGCTCGCGGGCCTGCCTACGGCTCACGGGCAGTTCGACCGCAGGCGACGCACCATTGGCGCGCAGGCGCACCAGCACGGCGCCATCGGTGGTGCGCACGCCGACGACGAAGCGGAGCGCCACCAGGTAGGAACGATGAATTCTTTGGAAACCCCGCTCCCGCCAACGGGATTCGAGCGCGCCAAGGGGTATCCGCACCAGATGTGCGCCGGATTCGGAGTGCAGTCGCGCGTAATCACCTTCGGCCTCCACCCATCCGATGGTGTCCCGTGGCACCAGCTGGGTGATGCCTCCCATCTCGGCGGGGATGACGTCGGCGTCTTCGTCGTCATCGCTCGCGATAGTCGCTTCCTCGCGCCCGTGCTCCACCGGTGCGGCCAGGACCCTGCGGATGGCCTCGTCGAGCCTGCTCTGGCGAATGGGCTTGAGCAGATAGTCGACGGCGCCGACGTCGAAGGCTTCGACCGCCTTGTCGTCGTGGGCCGTCACGAACACCACCGCCGGTCGATAGGAGTAGTTCGCGAGCACCCCGGCCAACTCGAGTCCGCTCAGACCCGGCATGTTGACGTCGAGGAACACTGCATCGATGCTGCGTCCGTTGAGTTCTCGCAACGCCGACGTCGCGTCGGCGGCCTGCAACACCTCGGCGATGTCGGAGTGTTCGCGCAGCAGGAACACCAGTTCGTCGAGGGCGGGCGCCTCGTCGTCGACGGCGAGCACCACGAGTGGCCTGTTGGTCGTGCCGTGTGACGCCCTGCTCATCCGAAAGCACCTCCGTCGGCCCGGACACCCGACGCGAACTTCGGGACTCGCATGATGACCCTGGTCCCCGCGCCCAACGCCGTCTCGACCACCAGACCGTAATCGTTGCCGAATGCCGCGCGCAGGCGATGGTCCACATTGGTCAGACCCACGTGTGCGGAATGGCTGCTGACGTCCTGCGTTCCGGCGGCGAGCGCGTCGGCCGGGCCCGATCGCAACGCCTCCGGATCCATCCCGATGCCGTCGTCCTCGACGGTGACGACGCAGTCGGTGCCATCGTCGCGGGCGAGGATCTCGACGGTGCCCCCGCCCCGTCCCGCAAATCCGTGCCGGACGGCGTTCTCCACCAACGGTTGCAGAGCGAGGAACGGAACGACGACCGCCAGCATCTCGGGCGCGACCTGAAGCCGGACTGTCAGCGCCTCGCCGAACCGAGCGCGTTCCAGTGTCAGATAACGGTCGATGTTGCCCAGCTCGTCCGACAGGGTCGTGTACTGGCCCGCCGCGCGGAACGAGTAGCGGGTGAAGTCGGCGAACTCGAGGATCAGCTCGCGGGCGCGACCGGGGTCGGTGCGGACGAAGGACGCGATCGTGTTGAGTGCGTTGTAGATGAAGTGCGGGCTGATCTGGGCCCGCAGGGCCAGCACCTCGGCGCGATCGAGGCGGGCGCGCGACGCGTCGAGGTCTGCGAGCTCGAGTTGGCTGGCCGCGTAGCTCGCGACCTCGCCGATGGCGCCGAGCATGCCGGGCCCAGGCTGTCTGGACGTCACCGCAACGAGCACGCCAAGCGCGTCGCCGTCGTCTGTCAACAGCGGTTGAGCGACCATCGCGCCCGCTCGGTGGGCGGACATGATCCGCCGCTGGCCGGTGAGCGCCTGGTCGGCGATCGCCGCGGCCGCGGCGAGCGCATCGGTCGTCCACGTGGATCGGTCAGAAGGATCATGCGCGAGATGCTCGCCGGATGCGCCGTAGACGACGACGGCATCAGCGCCGGTGAGCTTTCTGAGCACCGGTGCTGCCCGCTGCGCCGAGTCGGCGTCGAGGCCGTGCCGTAGGGCGTGCGCAGCAAGGGATGCGGTGTGCAGCGCTGCGTGCACGGCTCGCTCGGTGGGGGTGGTGACCACGCGGCGTGTGCGCACAGCTACGACGGCTGCCGCGGTGGCCAGAATCAGCACTGCCGCAAACGCGATCGCGATCTCGCCCGGCATGTCACCTCGCACGGTCGGGGCAGGGCCTTCCGGTGAAGCCACCTTAGACTGGCGCGATGGCGAAATTGCAGCTAGTGCAAGATCCGGCCGCTGATGAGCTGTTGGAGTCCAATCCCTTTGCGCTGCTGGTCGGCATGATGCTGGATCAGCAGATTCCGATGGAGGTGGCCTTCGCCGGGCCGCGCAAGCTCGCGGAGCGCATGGGTGGGGTGGACGCCGGCGAGATCGCCGCCTACGACCCAGCCGCCTTCCTCGCGCTGTTCTCGGAAAAGCCTGCGGTGCATCGTTTTCCGGGATCCATGGGGAAGCGGCTGCAGACGCTGGCGCAGGCCGTCGTCGACGAGTACGGCGGGGACGTGGTTGCGCTCTGGACCTCCGGTGACCCCGACGGCGCCGAGGTGCTTCGACGACTCAAGGCATTGCCGGGCTTCGGTGAGCAGAAGGCCAAGATCTTCTTGGCGCTGCTGGGCAAGCAGTATGGGGTGACGCCGATGGGTTGGCGGGAGGCAGCGGGCGACTACGGCAAGTCGGGCGTGCACATGTCGGTGGCCGACGTCGTCGACCAGGGATCGTTGGACAAGGTGCGGTCGTACAAGAAGGCCGCCAAGGCGGCAGCGAAGGCGAAGGCCTGAGGGCCACCGCGAAGGCTCAGAGCGCCTCGCCATCGAACCGTTCGCGGGTGACGAACTCGGCTACGGGCTTGCGAGTCAGCTTGCGCACCTGATGCTCGGGCCTGCCGAGCGGCAGCACCGCCGCGACCGCGTAGTCGTCGGGGATTCCCAACAGCTCCTTCACCAGTGGTTCCTGGGCGACGACCATCGTCGTCAACACGCCGCCGAAACCCTCGTTGCGAGCGGCGAGCAGCACGTTCCAGACGAACGGATACACCGACGCGCCACTGATCACGCCGATGCGGTCGAGGTCTTGGTCGAAGGCGGCGACGACGTTCAGGTCGAGACAGATCACCAGCACCACCTCGGAGTCCAGCAGCGTGCCGCCCCCGCCGCGCGGGACCGACGTTGCCTCGACCGCCGCGGCGTCGACGCCGCACGGCTGCAAGGGGTTCCACGGCGCTTCGCCGTTGGCGATCTGGGCTGCATATCGCTGCGCACCGGGACTGGACAGCTCAGCCAGTCGTTCACGAGTCGGCATGTCGCGCACGGTTATCACCCGCACCCCCTGACGGTTGCCACCGCTTGGCGCGAAACGGGCGTTGTCCAGGATCCGGACCAGGACGTCATCGGGAAGGGGATCACCCGTGAAGCGGCGAACAGCCCCGGTCGTGCGCATAACGTCGTACAACTCCATGCCACCATCATGCTCGTGGGATCGTGAGGGCATGGCGAAAACACACTTGAGCTGTCCCTGCGGGGAGGCCATCACGGGTACCGATGAGGACGACCTGGTGGAGCAGGCTCAGAAGCATCTCTCCGAAGCGCACCCGGGCCGGGAATACGACCGCGAGATGATCCTGTTCATGGCGTACTGACCGGAGCGGTTGGTCTCAGGGGACGACGGTCGAACCGATCGTCGGCATGAACTGACACTGCTTCTCGGTCGTGGTCACCTGGCCGAAGATGGTCGACATGATACTGCCCGAGCCGGTGTCGGCAATCACGGTGAGTGTCGTCGGGCCCTCGGGGTTGATGTCGGCCTGCGGCTTGAGGGTGGCGGTGCCGGACTTGCCCGTCGTCAGGTTGACCCAGGTGACGTTGAGCGGAAGCTTCTGCTCGGCGGCGGGTCCCGGCGTGCCCATCGCGGTGAAGACGTACGCCGTCTGACCCGCGGCGGGACCCGGCTTCGGGATCGAGGCGGGCCCGGCCACCGAGATCGCGGTTGCCAGAACGTTTCCGCCGTCCTTCAGGCACCCATTGCCGATCGAGGGATACATGAAGTCCTGCGTCGTGGGGGTGTCCGGCCCGAATGCCGGGGCTGGTGCTGGTGCTGGCGCGCCGTCCGGACCCGGAACGGCTGCCGCTACGGGCACGGCATCGGGTGCGGGTACCGGTGCCGCCTCGGGAGCGGGCGCCGCGTCGGGTGCGGGTGCCGGTGCCGCCTCGGGAGCTGGGACGGCAGCGAGCGGTGCCGCCTCGGGTGCAGGTCCCACCGCATTCGCCGGGTCGACCCCCTGCGGGAGGTGCGCTTCGGTTCCGGGCACCGCACCTGCCGCAGGGATGTGTGCGACCTGAGGATCGGCGACGAACTGGTTCACAGCCGCCGCCATGTGTTGTGAGTCCGACGACGTCGCGCTGTTGCCCGCGAACGCCGCCGCCGCGGCCATCAACATCGACGCGGCGTTCGTCGGGTCGCCCGCTGCCTGCTGAATCGCAGGCCCCAGGCTCTCCATCGCGGGTAGGCCCGGAGCCTGAAGACCGCTGATCGGCATCGGCAGCGGCTGCGCAGGATCGGCGTGGGCGACCGGTTGGCCGCCCAGCGTCAGCGCGGCCGACGCACCGAGCGCGATCAGCAACGTTCTCTTCGAAGGCATGACTCTCCCGTGATTAGTAGGATTCAGCGGCGTAGTGGGGCATGTGTCAGGGCAACGCTGCGACGGGGAACATCAGCGGCGAGATCCCTGCCAGCGGGTTGGCCACCGCGGGGAGGGCGGGCGCAACCGCGACGGGTGCGACGGCCGCTGCGACGGGCGCTGCCACCGGCGCTTTCGGCAGCAGGTTCGCCAGTGGCGTGCCCGCCGGCATCAACGACACGAGATCGCCTGGGAAGCTGAGCTCCGGCGGCAGAGGCAGGGGGTTCGCGGCCACCTGCGGGATCTGGACGTCGGCCGTCGGGATGAGACCTGCGGTCGGGGACACGGCTGCAGGAGCCGCGACGGCAGCGGCAGGCGCCTGTGGCAGCGTGACCGAGGCGGTCGCTGCCGGTGCCGGTGCGGGGGCCGCGGCCGGTGCACCCGCCGCGCCCGTGAAGGCCGACGCGAGGCCTTGGAGCATCGCGGGCGCGTTCGCCGGCGTGAGCTGGTTCAGGAACGGGATGCCCGACAGGTTGGGCATCGCCGGCGCGGGCGCGGGAACCGGATCGGCGGCCGCGGTGGCGCTGAACAACAATGCGCCGGGAACCGCGCAAGCGGCGGCAATCACGCTGGTGGCAAGGGCTTTTCTAGTGAAGCGCATGGTTCTCCCAATCGGTTGACGGCTCGTCTGCAACCGAAGCTACGGAGTTACTGGAGTTACTCAAGTGACACGTGTGGCATTTATGCAACCGTTACTGACACGACGGCCGATGGTGACCGAACGGTCTGTCTGGGGCGAGCGGAGCGACGGGGGAAAACTGCCTGGGGCGAGCGGAGCGACGGGGGAAAACTGCCTGGGGCGAGCGGAGCGACGGGGGAAAACTGCCTGGGGCGAGCGGAGCGACGGGGGAAAACTGCCTGGGGCGAGCGGAGCGACGAGGGAAAACTAGAGTCGTACGGATCACCAGACAGCCAGAGGTCGTACCCGACAGCATCGATGCGCCGCCGAACCGGATCGCGGTCCTTGCGCCGTACCTGCTCGCGTTGAGCCTGCTCGTGCGATTCGGCATCACCTACCTGGTGCCCAACGGCACCAACTTCATCGACCTACACGTCTACGTCGATGGCGCTGCGACTATGAACGGCGGCGGCCTCTACGACTTCGTGTACCACCCGGCTATCCCACCCCTCCCGCTACAGTTCACCTATCCGCCGTTCGCGGGGTTGGTGTTCTATCCGCTGCACTTTCTGCCGTTTCCCCTCGTCGGCCTGTGCTGGCAGCTCGGCATCGTCGCGGCGCTCTACGGTTCTGCTGTGCTCGCGCTCAAGCTGCTGGGTAGGCCGGACGCCCGGCAGGCGATGGCCTGGACCGCGCTGGCGATCTGGTTCGAGCCGATGCGCCATCTCTTCGAGCTCGGCCAGGTCGGCGCGCTGCTGATGTTCGCCGTGCTGTGGGCGGTGTACAGCCAGCGGTGGTGGCTCTCCGGGCTGCTCGTCGGTCTGGCGGCCGGGCTCAAGCTGACGCCCGCCGTCGCGGGCCTGTACTTCCTCGGCGCCCGGCGCTGGCGGGTCGTCGCGTTCTCCGCCGCGGTGTTCGCCGCCACCGTGGCGACGTCGATCGCGGTCGGCGGAGCTCAGTCCCGGTTCTACTTCACCGATCTGCTCGGCAACGCCGACCGGGTGGGCGTGGTGAAGTCGCCGATGAACCAGTCGCTACGCGGTGTCATCGGGTTGTTGACGGGGCACGACGGCGGATTTGGCCCGCTCCTGATCGTCGCAGTCGCGATCACGGCGGTGCTGAGCGCGTTGGCGTGGTGGCGGATCGGCGCCGAAGATCCCCTTGGTCGGATCGTGGTGGTGATGCTCTTCGGGTTGCTCATGTCGCCGATCAGCTGGACGCACCACTGGGTGTGGATGCTGCCGCTCGTCATGTGGCTGGTGCTCGGGTCGATGCACACGCGGACGCGCGCCGTCGGCTGGGCGTGGGTGGCGCTGGCGTATCTCGGCCCACCGTGGGTGGTGACGTTCACGAGCCACGGAGACAGACCCTGGTACGCGTTGGCCGCCGGCTCGCTCTACGTCATGGCGACGCTGGCGACCCTCGCGTATGTCGCTGCGGTCAGCCGACGATCCGATTGATGTCGCCCGCCATCGCCACGTCCTTGTCGGTGATCCCGCCCTCGGAATGCGTGACGATTACGAAAGTGACTGTCCGCCAACGGATGTCGATGTCTGGGTGATGGTCCTCTTGCTCGGCGTGTTCGCCGACGCGGCGGACGGCGTCGATGCCATCGAGGAATGCGGGGAACTCGATCGATCGCCGTAAGGCCCCGTCTGAGCGCTCCCAGCCGTCGAGTCCGGGCAGTGCGGCATCTACTTGTTCGTCGGTCAACACAGCCATCCTTCGAAGGTATACCGTCGCTGCGTGCCGAACCAGATCGTCGTCGCGGGTGCACTGATCTCCGGAGCGACCCTGCTGGTGGCGCAACGTGAACGACCCCCGGAACTGGCGGGCCTCTGGGAGCTGCCCGGGGGCAAGGTGGCGCAGGGTGAGAGCGACGCGGATGCCCTGGTTCGCGAGCTCGACGAGGAACTTGGCGTCGCGGTCGCCGTCGGGGCGCGACTGGGTGCCGACGTCGCCCTGAGCGGTGAGATGACGCTGCGCGCGTTCCTCGTCACTCGGATCGGCGGCAGCGTGCGGCCCCG
Organism: Mycolicibacterium hodleri; assembly: GCF_006439015.1. Taxonomy (GTDB): domain Bacteria; phylum Actinomycetota; class Actinomycetes; order Mycobacteriales; family Mycobacteriaceae; genus Mycobacterium; species Mycobacterium hodleri_A. Next base: position 474,200 of record NZ_RCZG01000002.1, read on the forward strand.
CGACCACCGCGCGTTGCGCTGGGTCACGGCCGACGAGCTCGACGCGCTCGCCTGGGTGCCCGCCGACCGCGGCTGGCTGCCGGACCTCGTCGCCGTCCTGCGGTCCGGCTAGCCAAGCCGGTCTCCGGGCGTCCGCCTCGTTGCCAAAGTCGTTGCGACACGGCCTGCTTTTGGTCAGGCGCGGCCAGGCAAGGGTCTCAGTACCTGAGCCGGTCGCCCACCACTCTCACACTCTGCGGATGTCGGGCCGCGTACACCGGGTGCAGCAGCGTGGGATGTCGGCAATGCGGGCACGACCCCTGCGCGCTGTTAACCGATGAACCGGTCAGGTGGTGACATGCCGCACACCGCACGATGTAATACCCGCCGATCCAGTTCAGTAGACCAAGGTAGATGGCCGCGGTCGCGACACTAGCCAGAACGATGACCAGGGCGATGGTCGCTACTTCGAACACGGTCATGATCGTTACCTCCAATCAGCGACGCATATCTTCACCGTACGCCGATGTTCACCGAGGTAGTCAGGCTTTTCTGGCGCGTTTGACGACCTTGTCCAGCTCTTTGCCGCGCAGGCCCGACCGCTCCGCCTTGCGGAGCTCGTGAAGGACGAGCGGACAACGTTTACAGCGCGGTTTGCTGCGGCAGCACTTCCCCTTCGATGTGAGGGAGGCGATCTCGGACGGCTTCACTCAGTCCTTTCGATTTCTGGGAGAACACTTCCTCGTTTTCGTGATCCGGTACCCACGCTGCGACAATCTTGATGTGGATGCTCTCCCGGATTTTCGCAATGTCGCCATCGTCGCTCACGTCGACCACGGCAAGACCACCCTCGTCGACGCCATGCTGCGGCAGTCCGGTGCGCTGACCCACCGTGGCGACGACTCCGTCGAGCGCCTGATGGACTCGGGTGACCTCGAGAAGGAAAAGGGCATCACGATCCTGGCGAAGAACACCGCCGTGCACCGCAAGAACCCCGACGGCAGCATGACCGTCATCAACGTGATCGACACCCCCGGGCACGCCGACTTCGGCGGCGAGGTGGAGCGCGGTCTGTCGATGGTGGACGGCGTGCTGCTGCTGGTGGACGCCTCAGAGGGGCCGCTGCCGCAGACCCGCTTCGTCCTGCGCAAGGCGCTGACGGCTCACCTACCGGTGATCCTGTGCGTCAACAAGACCGACCGCCCCGACGCCCGCATCGCCGAGGTGGTTTCCGAGAGCCACGACCTGCTGCTCGACGTGGCCTCGGATCTGGACGAGGACGCGCAGAAGGCGGCCGAGTTCGCGCTCGGGCTGCCGACGCTGTACGCCTCCGGCCGGGCGGGCATCGCGAGCACCAACCAACCGGCCAACGGCGAGAACCCCGACGGGGACAACCTCGACGTGCTCTTCGACGTGCTGCTCGAGCACATCCCGCCGCCGCAGGGCGACCCGGAGGCTCCACTGCAGGCGCTGGTCACCAACCTGGACGCGTCGGCCTTCCTCGGCCGCCTGGCGCTCATCCGCATCTACAAGGGCCGCATCAAAAAGGGTCAGCAGGTCGCCTGGATGCGTGAGGTGGACGGCCATCCGGTCATCACGAACGCCAAGATCACCGAGCTGCTAGCCACCGAGGGCGTCGAGCGGACCAGCACCGACGAGGCCGTCGCGGGCGACATCGTGGCCGTCGCGGGCATGCCGGAGATCATGATCGGCGACACCCTCGCCGATGTCGACCACGCGCACGCGCTGCCGCGCATCACCGTCGACGAGCCCGCGATCTCGGTCACCGTCGGCACCAACACCTCACCGCTCGCCGGCAAGGTCTCCGGGCACAAGCTGACCGCACGAATGGTGAAGGCGCGGTTGGACTCCGAGCTCGTCGGCAACGTGTCGATCAAGGTCGTGGACATCGACCGTCCGGACGCCTGGGAGGTGCAGGGCCGTGGTGAGTTGGCGCTGGCAATCCTCGTCGAGCAGATGCGCCGCGAAGGTTTCGAGCTGACCGTCGGCAAGCCGCAGGTGGTCACCCGGACCGTCGATGGCAAGCTGCACGAGCCGTTCGAGGCCATGACCATCGACTGTCCCGACGAGTTCGTCGGCGCCGTCACGCAGCTGATGGCCGGTCGCAAGGGCCGTATGGAGGAGATGGCCAACCACGCCGCGGGATGGGTGCGGATGGATTTCATCGTCCCCAGCCGTGGGCTGATCGGCTTCCGGACCGACTTCCTCACGCTGACCCGCGGTACGGGCATCGCCAACGCGGTGTTCGACGGTTACCGGCCGTGGGCGGGCGAGATCAGAGCCCGCCACACCGGTTCGCTGGTCTCGGACCGCACCGGCAAGATCACCCCGTTCGCCATGACCCAGCTCTCCGACCGTGGCCAATTCTTCGTCGAGCCGGGCCAGGACACCTACGAGGGTCAGGTCGTCGGCATCAACCCACGCGCCGAGGACCTCGACATCAACGCCACGCGTGAGAAGAAACTGACCAACATGCGTTCGTCGACGGCCGACGTCTTCGAGACGCTGGCCCGCCCGCTCGACATGGGGCTGGAGCAGGCCATGGAGTTCTGCGCCGAGGACGAGTGCGTCGAGGTCACGCCCGAGATCGTGCGGGTCCGCAAGGTCGAGTTGAACGCCAGTCTGCGGGCGCGCAGCAAGGCCCGGGCAAAGACCCGCGGCTGACGTCGGGCATCGGCGAGCGGCGTCGAACGGCCCACCCTGTTGCGGTTAGCCTGAAGGGCGTGCCGACGACTCTGCGACGCTTCAGCTACGTCGCTTGCGCGTTGACGTCGACGTTGATGCTGGTCACGGCGTGCACCGTCAGTCCGCCGCCGGCGCCGCAAAGTACGGAGACGGCGGAGAGCACGCCTCCACCACCGCTCAAGGCGTCGCAGATCATCATGGCGATCGACGCGATCGGTCCCGGATTCAATCCGCATCTGCTGTCGGACCAGTCGCCGGTGAACGCCGCCATCTCATCACTGGTGCTGCCGAGCTCCTTCCGGCCGATACCCGATCCGAAGTCGGCGACCGGCTCGCGTTGGGAACTCGATCCGACCCTGCTGGAGTCCGCAGAGGTGACGAGCGAGGACCCCTTCACCGTCACCTACAAGATTCGGCCGGAGGCGCAGTGGACGGACAACGCGCCGATCGCCGCCGACGACTACTGGTACCTCTGGCAGCAGATGGTCGGCGAACCCGGTGTGGTCGACCCCGCGGGCTACGACCTGATTACCGGAGTTCAGTCGGTCGAGGGCGGCAAGACCGCCGTCGTGACCTTCGCACAGCCCTACCCGGCGTGGCGGGAGCTCTTCAACGACATCCTCCCCGCCCACATCGTCAAGGATGTCCCAGGCGGGTTTGCGGCGGGCCTGCTGCGCGCGCTACCGGTCACCGGCGGCCAGTTCCGCGTCGACAGCATCGACCCGCAGCGCGACGAAATCCTGCTGGCGCGCAACGACCGCTACTGGGCGGAGCCGGCCAAACCGGACCAGATCCTGTTCCGGCGCGGCGGCGCGCCCGCCGTTCTCGCCGACTCGATCCGCAACGGCGATACGCAGGTCGCACAGGTGCACGGTGGGCAGGCGGCGTTCATCCAGCTGGGTGCGATCCCGGACGTCCGCACCGCACGCATCGTCACCCCGCGCGTGATGCAGGTGACGTTGCGCGCACAGCAGCCCGACCTGCAGGACGCCCAGGTGCGCAAGGCGATCCTCGGCCTGCTCGACGTCGACCTTCTGGCCGCGGTCGGCGCCGGAAGCGACAACACGGTGACACTCGCGCAGTCGCAGGTGCGCTCACCGTCGGACCCCGGCTACGTCCCGACCGCGCCGCCCGCCCTGTCGCGGGAGTCCGCGCTGGATCTGCTGAGGGCCAGTGGTTACACCGTCGAGCAGGAGGTGCCGACGACCACTCCGATGCCGCCCCCGACGCCTGGTTCGCCCCCTCCTGCCCTCGGCCGCATCAGCAAGGACGGCGAACAGCTGACGTTCGTGATCGGGGTCGCCACCAACGATCCGACGTCGGTGGCCGTGGCGAACACCGCCGCCGACCAGCTGCGCAGCGTGGGCATCTCGACGGCCGTGCTGGCCCTCGATCCGCCGACCCTCTACGGCGACGCCTTGACAGAGAACCGCGTCGACGCCATCGTCGGCTGGCGGCAGGCTGGCGGCGACCTCGCGACGGCTCTTGCATCCCGCTTCGGCTGCGCCGCCCTCGAGGCCACCCCCGTGCCCACCGCTCCGCCCGGCGGAACCCCGACAGCCCCGCCAGCGACGACGACAACGGTGACGACGAGCAAGCCACCGGTCACCACCCCGACGGTGACCACCCCCTCATCGACCATCCCGCCGGGACCAGACCAGCTCGTCCAGGCTCCCAGCAACCTGACCGGCATCTGCGACCGCAGCATCCAACCGAGCATCGATGCCGCACTTGACGGCAGCCAGCCGATCGGCGACGTGCTCGCGGCCGTCGAACCGCGACTCTGGAACATGTCGACCGTCCTGCCGATCCTGCAGGACACCACCATCGTCGCCGCAGCGCCCAACGTGCAGAACGTGAGCCTCACGGGTGCCGTCCCCGTCGGCATCGTGGGCGATGCGGGCACATGGGTGAAGGGTCCCCGGTAGGGGTCAGCTTTTGGCAGGGTTGCGTTCGCGCAGCAGCCGAATGCCGTGAGCCGTGAACGCCGCCGCGGCGAAGACCAGGATCAACCACAGCGGTGGGCGTGCGAGTTCCCAGACGAACAGCGCGGCGAAGGCCGGGGCGCGCTGAGTGATGGCCAGTACGCCGGCGGCACACGCAAGCGACACCGCAGCGACCTGAATGTGCGTGCCTGCCAACTGATTCAGTGCCAGGGTGGCGACCGTGCCCGCCGCGGCACCGGTCGCCAGAGCGGGCGTGATCATGCCGCCGACCGCACCCGTGCGGAGGAACAGCGCCGTCAGCAGCGGTTTGAGGAACAGGAGCGCGGCTGCGCCGCCAAGCGTGAGGCCCGCATCGACGCTCACCGTGAGAATGCTGCGGCCGTTGCCAGGCAACTCCGGCCTCCAGATGGAACAGACACCGGTGACCAGGCCAGCCACGGCGATGGTGGGAATCAGCGTCCAGGACCGGATCTGGGGCTTCGGACGAGCCAGTGTCATCACCTTGTCGAAGGCGAATCCGACCGCCACGGCCAACGGCGCGATGGCACACCCGAGGAATACGAAGAGGTACGAGAGAGTCGGATCGGGCCACACCAACGCGTGCTCGAGATGCGTCACGGGCGAGGACACTGCGACCGCCAGGCTGGACGTGATCAGTGCCGTGCCCACCGCCCGGGGATGCCAGGTACCGAGCACGATACGCACCGCGAACAGTGCTCCGCCGAGCGGCACGCTGTACACCGCGCCGAGGCCGGCACCTGCCGCGCACGCCAGCAGGATCTCGCGGTCGCGAGGGGTCAGAGACCACTTCGAGGTGCCGAGGTCGCCCAGCGCCGCCGCCAGCTGACGGGGCGCACCCTCTCGGCCGAGTGACGCACCAGAACCGACGAGGAGTACCTGCAACACCGCGTCGATGGACATCCGCCACCGCGGGATCGGCCGGTGCTCGGCGATCGTCGCCGACAGTCCGGGCACGTCGCCGCGGCGTCGCAGCAGCCACCATCCGAAACCGGCGAGTGCGCCGCCGATCATGGGACCGACGGCACGCCTGACCGGGCTGCTGTGCCCGACGCCCGTCAACAGCGTGCCGAAGGAATAGTTGTAGACGAGGTGCTCGACCCAGTGCAGCAGGAGGGTGGTCGCCGCGCCGGCGACCCCCGCGAGCAGCCCGATGACTACGACGGCGCATCCGTACTCGATGGTGCGCCGCGTCACGGGGTGAATCTATCTTGTGCCCATGGAGAATCCGCGGTTGTTGTTCGTCCACGCCCACCCGGACGACGAGACGTTGACCACCGGCGCCACCATCGCGCATTACCTCGCGCGGGGTGCCCGTGTGCAGGTCGTCACCTGCACTCTCGGAGAGGAGGGCGAGGTGATCGGCGAGCGCTTCGCGCAGCTGGCGGTCGACGGTGCCGACCAGTTGGGCGGCTACCGCATCGGCGAGTTGACATCGGCCCTGGCGGCATTGGGCGTCGACGGCCCCACGTTCCTCGGTGGCGCCGGTCGGTGGCGGGACTCGGGCATGGAGGGCACCCCGCCGCGGCATCGGCAGAGGTTCGTCGACGCCGACCCGCAGGAGGCGGTCGGAGCGCTCGTCGCGATCATCCTCGAGCTGCGGCCACACGTCGTCGTCACCTATGACCCCAATGGGGGCTACGGACACCCCGACCACATCCACGCCAACGAGGTGACGACGGCGGCGTTGACCGCGGCGGCCCACTCCGACCAGCCGGGCGGTGGTTGGCGGGTTCCCAAGTTCTATTGGACCGTCACGGCGCACAGCGCGGTCGACGCCGGTGCCCGGGAACTGGCCGCGATGGACCTGCCCGCCGACTGGACCGTCCTCTCGGCCGACGCGTTCCCCTTCGCCTATGCCGACGCCGACATCGACGCCGTCGTCGACGCGCCCGAGAGCCGTGACGCGAAGATCGCTGCCCTTCGGGCGCACGCAACGCAGGTCACGGTGACAGCGGGGGGCCGTGCCTGCGCGCTCTCCAACCGCATCGCACTTCCGATAGCGGGCAGTGAACACTTCGTGCTCGTCGAGGGGGAGGCAGGCGAGCGGGATGGCCGCGGCTGGGAAACCGACCTTCTTGCCGGGTTGAACCTGGGATAGCCGCGGGGGGACGGGGTACGCTGCGATCACTCAGCGGCCCCGAGGAAGGGATGGCGATGGACCCGGACCTGGATCCCAACCTGCAGCACTGGCAGGACCGCTTGGACAGCTATCAGTGGGTGATCGGCTCGCTGGTGGGACTGCTCGACAGCGTCCCCACCTGACCACTCGATCCCTTGGCTCGGCGCGGTTCGCCGTCCTCGCCGCCCTGACCCTCGACGGCGTCCTGTCGGCAATCGCCGGCGCGTTGCTGCTTCCGCTTTACGTCGGTGCGATTCCAGTACCCATCAGCGCTGTGATCAGTGGACTGGTCAACGCCGCGCTGGTGTGGGCTGCTCTGCAATGGGCGCCGACCCCCCGGCTGGCGGCGCTACCGCTGTGGGCCTGGCTGGCGACGGCCCTGGCATTGACCCTCGGCGGGCCCGGCGGAGACATCGTCCTCAGCGGGGCGGGAATCATGCAGATGGCGCCCGTGGTGTTCATCGTGCTCGGCGGCGCTCCGCCGGCTTACCTGCTCTGGCGGGTGACGTCGCGACCTGCGAGGTCGTAGGGACCGACGCGAGAATCGCGATCGCCGGTTCATACGACGGCCCGCCCCCTGTCGCAATGCTGGTACTACTGTGACCCCTATGCCAGGGGCAACGGTTTCACATGGTGGGACGGACGGATGATTATCGACGACAGCGGGGTTACAGGGGAGTGGCTCTGAACCCCCAGCGCGGTGCCGATCTGCCCAACCCCGTCGTCCCATCGGTTTCTGCAAGCGCGAACCCGATCGCGACGCCGAGTCCTGCCGCCCTGCGCCGCGTCCTTCGACGCGCACGCGACGGGGTGGCGCTGAACGTCGAGGAAGCCGCGATCGCCTTGACCGCGCGTGGCTCCGACCTCGAGGACCTGACCGCGAGCGCGGCCAGGGTGCGCGATGCGGGCCTAGAGGCGGCGGGTCGGTACGGTCCCACCGGCAGGCTGCCCGTCAGTTACTCCCGCAAGGTCTTCATTCCCATTACGCACCTGTGCCGTGACACGTGCCACTACTGCACGTTCGTCACGGTGCCCGGTCTGCTGCGCGCGGCCGGTGAGGGCATGTACTTGGAGCCCGACGAGATTCTCGACGTCGCGCGTCGCGGTGCTGAGTTGGGTTGCAAGGAAGCGCTTTTCACCCTCGGTGACCGGCCGGAGACGCGGTGGGACGAGGCCAAGCAATGGCTCGACGAACGCGGCTACGACTCGACGCTGGACTACGTCCGAGCAATGGCCATCCGGGTGCTCGAGGAGACCGGCCTACTGCCACACCTGAACCCCGGCGTCATGAGCTGGTCGGAGCTCTCCCGACTCAAGCCAGTCGCGCCGTCTATGGGCATGATGCTGGAGACCACGTCGCGGCGACTGTACGAGACGAAGGGTCTGGCCCACTACGGCAGCCCAGACAAGGATCCCGCCGTACGCCTTCGCACGTTGGACGACGCCGGTCGGCTGTCGGTGCCGTTCACCACCGGTCTGCTGGTCGGCATCGGCGAAAACCTCACCGAACGTGCCCAGACGATGCATGCGATTCGCCGCTCCCACAAGGAGTTCGGCCACGTTCAGGAAGTGATCGTGCAGAACTTCCGGGCCAAGGATCACACCGCAATGGCGAGTGTGCCCGACGCCGGGATCGACGACTTCCTGGCGACCATCGCCGTCACCCGGTTGGTGCTGGGCCCGAAGATGCGCATTCAGGCGCCGCCAAATCTGGTGTCGCGCGAGGAGTGCCTGGCACTGATCGGCGCGGGCGTCGACGACTGGGGCGGCGTCTCACCGCTGACACCCGATCACGTCAACCCCGAACGGCCGTGGCCCGCTCTGGACGAACTCGCCGCCGTCACCGCCGAGGCGGGCTACGACCTGGTGCAGCGACTGACCGCTCAGCCGCAGTACGTACAGGCCGGCGCGGCGTGGATCGATCCGCGGGTTGGGGGCCATGTGGCCGCGCTTGCCGATCCCGATACCGGTTTCGCGCGCGACGTGAACCCGGAGGGTCGGCCGTGGCAGGAACCCGACGAAGCGACCGAGTCGCTGGGCCGCACCGACCTGAACACGGCAATCGACTCCGAGGGGCGGTTGACCGAAACGCGCAGCGACTTGGGCAGTGCGTTCGGCGACTGGGAGTCGATTCGGGAGAAGGTGAGCGAGCTCGCCGCCCGCGCGCCCGAGCGCATCGACACCGATGTACTCGCTGCCCTGCGTTCGGCCGAGGCCAACCCGGCCGGGCTCAGTGACGACGAGTATCACGCGCTCGCTACTGCGGACGGTCCAGCCCTGGATGCGGTTGCCGCGCTTGCTGATTCGCTGCGGCGGGACGTCGTGGGCGACGACGTGACATACGTGGTGAACCGCAACATCAACTTCACCAACATCTGCTACACCGGCTGCCGATTCTGCGCGTTCGCGCAGCGCAAGGGCGATGCGGATGCCTTCTCGCTGTCCACCGACGACGTCGCCGACCGGGCGTGGGAAGCGCATGTCGCCGGCGCGACCGAGGTGTGCATGCAGGGCGGCATCGATCCCGAACTCCCCGTCACCGGCTACGCCGATCTGGTGCGTGCGGTGAAGGCACGGGTGCCCTCGATGCACGTCCACGCGTTCTCTCCCATGGAGATCTCCAACGGCGTCACCAAGAGTGGCACCTCTACACGGGACTGGCTTATCGAGCTGCGCGAGGCGGGGCTCGGGTCGATACCCGGCACGGCCGCGGAGATCCTCGACGACGAGGTCCGCTGGGTGCTCACCAAGGGCAAGCTGCCGACGTCGGCGTGGATCGACGTCGTCACCACTGCGCACGAGGTCGGTCTGCGCTCCAGCTCGACGATGATGTACGGCCACGTCGACACACCCCGGCACTGGGTCGGGCACCTCAACGTGCTGCGCGACATCCAGGACCGTACCGGCGGGTTCACCGAGTTCGTGCCGCTGCCGTTCGTTCATCAGTCCAGCCCGCTTTACCTGGCGGGCGGGGCTCGACCCGGTCCGACGCACCGTGACAACCGAGCGGTGCACGCTTTGGCCCGAATCATGTTGCACGGCAGGATCGACCACATCCAGACCAGCTGGGTCAAGCTCGGCGTCGAGCGCACCCAGGTGATGTTGCGTGGCGGCGCCAACGATTTGGGCGGCACGCTGATGGAGGAGACGATCTCCCGGATGGCGGGCTCGGAGAACGGGTCGGCGAAGTCCGTGGAAGAACTCGTCGCGATCGCCGAGGGCATCGGAAGGCCCGCGCGGCAGCGCACCACGACGTACGACGCCCTGGCCGCCTGACCCGCCACCAGCGCGTCATGTACGAATTGCCAGTCTCGGCACGTATACAGAAGACGGTCCACCCGCCGAGCCACAGGAGCACGCCGTGACCACGATCTGGGGGTTGCCCGCCCACGCGCTGCTGGTTCACGCCATCGTCGTGTTGGCGCCACTGACGGCCGTACTCGAGATCTTGTGCGGGTTCTGGCCCGCCGCGCGTCGCCGGCTCGTATGGCTGGTCGTCGCCCTCGCCGGTACGACGACGATCCTCACCCCCATCACCACGGATGCGGGCGAGTGGCTGAAGGATCAGCGGCGCGTCGTCAGCCCGATATTGCAGGAGCACGCCGAGCGCGGCGACTGGATGATCTACTTCTCTGCCGCACTGCTCGTCGTCGCACTGGCGCTGGCGGCGCTGCACTGGCTCGAGAGCCGATCGGACACGCCCCGCAAGGCCATCACGGTCGTGGTCGCGATCGTCGCGCTGGTCGTCGGGGTCTCCTCGATCGTGACGGTCGCCCGCATCGGGCACAGCGGCGCGGAATCGGTCTGGGGCGGCCGCTGACGGCGTGCCGTCACCGCCCGAGCGTGCTAATCGTAAGGTGTGACCTCACCTCAGACCCACACCACCGACGGACGCCCGCGCGCCCGCGGACTCGCCATTGCGCTGACGGGTCGGCCGGGTCCGCTCAATGCGATCACCGACGTGCCCGGCATCGAAGTCGGAGAGGTCACGCTCATCGCGGGGGACGGTTCGCTCCAGGTCGGTAGCGGCCCGGTGCGTACCGGCGTCACCGCGATCCTGCCGCGCGGACGCGACGGTCTGGGGCGGCCCTGCGCCGCCGGTTGGCACACCCTGAACGGCAACGGCGAGATGACCGGCACCACCTGGATCGAGGAGGTCGGCGCCTTCAATCTGCCCGTCGTGCTGTCCAACACGCATGCCGTCGGTGCCTGTCATACCGGCGTGGTGAGTTGGGTGAACCGCGTCCGTCCCCAGCTCGCTCGTCAATGGCTGCTGCCCGTGTGTGGCGAGACGTGGGACGGTTATCTGAACGACATCAACGGCGCTCACGTGCGACCGGAACACGTCGAGGCGGCGCTCGACGCGGCGGCTTCTGGACCGGTGGCGGAGGGCTCGGTCGGCGGTGGTACGGGGATGAACTGCTATGAGTTCAAGGGTGGGAACGGAACGGCGTCGCGGGTGGTCGACTACGGTGCCCACGCCTTCACCGTGGCCGCCTTCGTGCAGGCGAATTTCGGGGCGCGCCACGAACTGACCGTCGCAGGCCGGCATGTGGGCCCGATGCTCACCGAGGACAACCCGATGGACTCCGACTGGTTTGCCGCGGATCTGGGGCTCCGGGCACCTCCCGGCGCGGGCTCGGTGATCGCCGTCGTCGCGACCGACGCGCCCCTTCTGCCTGGGCAGTGCAAGGCGCTCGCCCGACGGGTGCCGCTGGGGTTGGCCAGGACGGGCACGACGGGCAGCCACTTCTCCGGCGACATCTTCCTGGCGTTCTCGACGGCGGATGCCGACGGCCTGCAGAGTGGGTTCCCGGCCGACCCGCCCGCGGACGATGAGTTCGGCACGATGACCTTCATACCGTGGGGCCGGATGGATGCCTTCTACGCGGCTGTCGTCCAGTCCGTCGAGGAGGCGGTGCTGAACGCACTGGTGGTCAACGACGACATGATCGGCCGGGACGGGCACCGTTCGCCCCGGTTACCGATAGCTGCCGTGACGGCTCTCCTCTGACAAATTCGGACCGCAGTCCGGAACAAAATCGGACTATGGTCCGTTTAAGCTGTTGAGGTGCTGGAGAAGCCGGCCCCAAGCCAAGGAGACGTAGACATGACTGCATCCGTAGCGAGTGCCCTGAGCACCGGCACCTGGGCCGTCGACCCCGTGCACTCGTCGATCAACTTTTCGGTGCGCCACCTGATGGTCAGCAAGGTGCGCGGCAGTTTCGGCACGTTCAGCGGCGCGGTCGTCGTCGCGGAGGACGGCACCCCGTCGGTGTCGGCAGAGATCGCCGTCGATTCGCTCAATACGGGCAACGAGCAGCGTGACGGGCACGTGAAGTCGGCTGACTTCTTCGACGTGGAGAAGTACCCGACCGCATCCTTCGTCTCGACTGGCGTGCGGGCCGACGGTGACGACTACGTCCTCGCCGGTGACTTCACCCTCAAGGGCGTGACCAAGCCCATCGAGCTCAAGCTTGAGTTCAACGGTGTCAACCCCGGCATGGGCCATGGCGAGGTCGCCGGCTTTGACGCATCGGTCGTGTTGAACCGCAAGGACTTCGGCATCGACATCGACATGCCGCTGGAGACCGGTGGCGCCGTCGTTGGCGACAAGGTCACCATCACCCTCGAGATCGAGGCCCTTAAGCAGGCCTGACCCGTTGCCGAGCAGACGCAAATGTGCCACGACACGCCGGACTGTGCGCACGTTTGCGTCTGCTCGCGGGGAGGGGACCTACAGCTTGGCGGCGAGTTCCGTGCCCTGACGGATTGCCCGCTTGGCGTCGATCTCCGCGGCAACGTCCGCACCGCCGATGACGTGCGGGTCGATCCCGATGCGGCGCAACCCATCTTCGAGATCTCGCAGCGATTCCTGGCCCGCGCAGATGATGACGTTGTCGACGGCGAGCACCCTGGGGTCGGAACGATCCTTGCCGAAGCTGATGTGCAGGCCGTCGTCGTCGATGCGTTCGTAGTTCACGCCCGAGAGTTGCTGCACGCCCTTGGCCTTCAGTGATGCCCGGTGCACCCAGCCGGTCGTCTTACCCAGGCCGCGGCCCTGCGGACCCTTCGTTCGCTGCAGCAGAAAGACCTCCCTGGCCGGTGGCAGCGGAATGGGTTCCGTCAGGGCACCACGGGTCTCCTGCGGGGCCTCGGGAGGATTCAAAGCACCCCATTCAGCCTTCCATTCCTTGAGGTTCAGCGCGGGGCTCTCGTCGGTCACGAGGAATTCGCTGACGTCGAACCCGATACCGCCAGCGCCCACCACCGCGACGCTCTTGCCGATCGGGCTACCAAGGATCGCCTCGGTGTAGGACAGCACCATCGCGTGGTCGATGCCAGGGATGTCAGGCATCCTCGGCACTACGCCGGTGGCGAGGACGACGTCGTCGAAATGTGCCAGTTCCACGACGTCGGCTCGCGTGTTCAGCCGCACCTGCACACCGTGTTTCGCGAGCATGGTGGTGTAGTAGCGGATGGTCTCATTGAACTCTTCCTTACCGGGAATCCTTCGGGCCAAGTCGAATTGGCCACCGATCGCAGCGCCCGCCTCGAAGAGGGTCACGGTGTGCCCGCGTTCGGCCGCCGTCACGGCCGCGGACAGGCCGGCGGGCCCGGCGCCGACGACGGCGACCCGCCTGGCGCGTCGCGTCGGCCCCAATACCAGTTTCGTCTCGTGCCCCGCCCGTGGGTTGAGTAGGCACGACACGGTCTTGTGCACGAAGGCGTGATCAAGACAGGCCTGGTTGCAGGCGATGCACGTGTTGATCTCGTCGGCAGCATCAGCGGCCGCCTTGCGCACCCAGTCGGGATCGCTCAGGAGCGGCCGTGCCATCGAGACCAACTGCACCCGTCCGTCGGACAGGATCTGTTCCGCGGACTGCGGCATGTTGATCCGGTTGGACGCCACCACGGGTATCCCCACGTGCTCCGCCACCGCGTTGCTGACGTCGACGAACGCACTGTTGGGCACCGACGTCACGATGGTCGGCACCCGGGCCTCGTGCCACCCGATCCCGGTGTTGATGATGGTGGCGCCGGCCGCCTCGACTTCGGTTGCCAGGGCGACGATCTCGTCCCAGCTCTGACCCTGGTCGACGTAGTCGGCCATCGACATTCGATAGCAGATGATGAAGTCGCGGCCAACGGCCTCACGGGTGCGACGTACGATCTCGACGGGCATTCTGCGCCGCTTCTCGGGGGTGCCACCCCACGCGTCGGTGCGTTTGTTCGTCCGCGGCGCCAGGAACTGGTTGAGCAGATAGCCTTCACTGCCCATGATCTCGACGCCGTCGTAGCCGGCTTCGCGGGCGAGCAGCGCGCAACGGACGAAGTCGACGATGGTGTCCTCTACGCCCCTTGATGAGAGCTTGCGTGGCCGAAACGGATTGATCGGCGCCTTGATCGACGACGCGCTCACCGAAAGTGGATGGTAGGCATAGCGTCCCGCGTGCAAGACCTGTAGCAGGATCTTGCCACCCTCGTCGTGCACGGCCGCGGTGATGCGGCGATGGCGTTTGGCCTCCGACGAGGACACCATTTGCGCGGCGAACGGCAGCAGCCATCCGGTGCGGTTGGGGGCGTAGCCGCCGGTGATGATGAGGCCGACTCCGCCACGCGCGCGCTCGGCGAAGTACGCGGCGAGTTGATCGGTATCGCGCGCTCGGTCCTCGAGGCCTGTGTGCATCGAACCCATCACGACCCTGTTCCGCAATGTGGTGAAGCCAAGGTCCAAGGGGGACAACAGGTTCGGGTAGCTTGGTGTGGTCATCGAATTCCCCCCATGGCGGTCAGTACTTCGTCGAGCCAGTGCAGTGAGCCCTCCTCGGCGAGGATCCCGCCACGGAGTACCAGGTATTGGTGCAAGGAGGGGCCCGCCAGTGCGGACGGGTCGGGAAACTGACTCTTCGCGAGACCAAGATAGGTGTCGAGGAGCTGGGCTCTCTCCTCGCGCAGCTCGGCAACCTGGGCGCGCAGCGCGTCAACGTCCCCGTATGAGGCTCCCCGGATCTTCACCGCCAGGTCGCGCGTTCGCGAGTCGGTCACCGAGCTGCCCCTAGCGGTAAGTGGTTGGGCGATCCAGCGACTCAGTTCCTCACGTCCGCCGTCGGTGACTCCGTATTTCTTCTTGTCCGGCTTGCCGTGCTGGGCGACGACGTCGACATGCACCCAGCCGTCGTCCTCCATCGTTCGCAGAGTCCGATAGATCTGCTGATGGGTGGCAGCCCAGAAGTACCCGATGGATCGGTCGAACCTGTGGGCCAGTTCGTAACCGGAGCCGGCCTGTTCGCTTAGCGACACCAGGATCGCGTGCGGAAGTGCCACGCTCGGCAGCGTATGCGATACCGCCGGTCCTATGCAACTAGTTGCATTCCTGGGTTCGCCTGACACGCGGAAAGGTGACTAGGCGACTTGTATGTGCGACGGCTAGTATCAGCAACCACGCGTTACCCGTTCGGGTGGCGCGTCAAGTTAGGACACACTGAGACAGGCGTGCAGGTATGCGCAACGCATACTTGCTTCGGCTTCTCGGGGGTCCCACCCAGGTCCCAACCGACCAGTAGCCCCCTGGACAGGAGAGACATCAGTGACGTACACCATTGCCGAACCCTGTGTCGACATCAAAGACAAGGCATGTATCGAAGAGTGCCCCGTCGACTGCATCTACGAGGGCGCACGCATGCTGTACATCCACCCCGACGAGTGCGTGGACTGCGGCGCGTGTGAGCCGGTCTGCCCGGTGGAGGCCATCTACTACGAGGACGACGTCCCGGAGCAGTGGAATATCTACACGCAGTACAACGCCGACTTCTTCGCAGAACTGGGCTCTCCGGGCGGCGCGTCGAAGGTTGGCCAGACCGACCACGATCCGCAGGTGATCAAGGACATGCCCCCGCAGGGCGAGGAGAGCTGAGCGAAGCGAAGCCGACCAGTGGAGCAGGAGAGCTGAGCGAAGCGAAGCCGACCAGTGGAGCAGGAGAGCTGAGCGAAGCGAAGCCGACCAGTGGAGCAGGAGAGCTGAGCGTAGCGAAGCCGACCAGTGGAGCAGGAGAGCTGAGCGAAGCGAAGCCGACCAGTTCGCTATCGGCGTCGCTGCCGGTATTTCCCTGGGACACGCTGGCCGACGTCACGGCAGTTGCGAGGGCGCACCCCGACGGGATCGTCGACCTCTCTGTCGGCACCCCCGTAGATGAAGTGGCCCAGGTTGTCAGGAATGCGCTGGCAGCCGCCAGTTCCGCCCCCGGCTACCCCACCACGGCGGGCACTCCGGAGCTACGGGCGGCCGCGGTCAATGCCCTTCGGCGTCGCTATGGCATCACCGACCTCGCTGCTGACGCCGTACTGCCGGTCATCGGCACCAAGGAAGTCATCGCCTGGTTGCCGACATTGCTCAATCTGCGATCCGACGACGTCGTCGTCGTCCCCGAGTTGGCTTATCCCACTTACGAGGTCGGCGCGCGCCTGGCTGGTGCCGAGGTGGTGGCGGCCGATTCGCTGACGCAACTTGGGCCGCGGAACCCCAAACTCGTGTACGTCAACTCGCCGAGCAACCCGACGGGCGCGGTCCTGGGTGTGGAGCACCTGCGCAAGGTCGTCGAGTGGGCGCGTAGCAGAGGGGCGCTGGTGGCCTCCGACGAGTGCTACCTCGGCCTCGGCTGGGATCCCGACGCGGTGCCGGTCTCGGTGCTGCACCCCTCGGTGTGCGGCGGCGACCACACCGGACTGCTCGCCATCCATTCGCTCTCGAAGACTTCGTCGCTGGCCGGTTACCGCGCGGGTTTCGTGGCAGGCGATCCCGCGGTGGTGGCCGAACTGCTCGCGGTGCGCAAGCACGCCGGGATGATGGTGCCGACGCCGATCCAGGCGGCAATGGTGGCCGCTCTCGACGACGACGCTCACGAAGAGGTTCAGAAGGAGCGTTACGCGCATCGGCGTGAGGTGCTGCTGGCCGCGGTCCTCGGCGCCGGGTTCACCGTCGACCACTCCGAGGCCGGCCTCTATCTGTGGGCAACGCGGGGTGAGCCCTGCAGGGACACCGTCGCGTCGCTGGCCGAGCGCGGCATCCTGGTCGCACCGGGGGAGTTCTACGGACCACGCGGCGGGAGATACGTCCGGATGGCGCTGACGGCGACCGACGAGCGGATCGACGCGGCCGCTCGACGGCTCAGTTCCTAGCGCGCCGAGCGGCCACTTATCCTACGGTTCGGCCGATTTCGCGTGCGATAACTAGCCACTCGCGCAAGGAGTTAGCTCGTCCGCAGGCTCAGCGAAAGTAACAGGCGGACCTCGGGATCAGCCAGTGAGCTGCCCAACTCCTCCTCGATCCGGCGCACCCGATAGCGGACGGTATTCGGATGCACGTGCAACCACGCGGCAGCAGCGGCGACGTCACCGAAGCTGTCCAGGTATGCACGGAGGGTGTCGACCAGCATCGGATCCTTGTTGCGCAGCGCACCCACGCGTGGATCCACGAGCCGATCGTCCGCGGCGATCATCGTGACGATCTCGTCGAGCAGAACAGTAGTGCGCGATTCCGCGAGCGACGTCACCTGACCGATCGCCCCCGGGTGCCGCTCGGCGCTGTCGAGCACGCGGTCCACCTCGGCGCGCGCAGCCGCCACACCCGCCAGACCCGTTGAGGGAGTGGCGATCACGGCCCTCAGCTCCAATCCGAGTTCGGACCGCAGAGCGCCGACGGTGCCGCGGATCCATGACGACACCGCGGAGGCCTTGCCGGTGTGCGGGAACAACACGTATACCCGCGACGTGCCCGCTGCTACCTGGGCGTCGCGTCGAAATGCACTGGCGCTCAGGGCGAGGACAGCGGCGAGTCGAGCGGGTGCACCTGCGGCCCCGTCGAATCCGATCACCGCCACGCGTCCGTCGGCGACGATCCCGAGCTCGCGCGCGGCCTCCGTCACGGCGGCGTCGTCGAATGCGGCGTCGCGCAACCCGAGCAGTTCCTGGACCCGCACCGCATGCATCGATGGCGTGGCGGCCAGGCGGGAGATGATCCTCGCGGCCAGTACCCCGGCGCCGCGCAGCACGTCGTCGGCGTCCTCGGCCAGCGGTCGAGTGCCCTCCTGTAGCCAGATGGTGCCTGCGAACGCCGGGCCACGCCGATGATCTGCCGCCACGTGATGGATTCCGACTGCACGCCGAGGCCGCAAGCCGAGTTCGGGTCGAGCGCCGACGCGGACGACGTCACCGGTGGCGCGTAGCGCGTCGAAGATGCCCGCTTGGCCGATCCACGCGAGATGCTCCGGCGGGCCCGCGCGGCCGAGGATCGATAGCCGGCGCAAGTCGTCGGCTTCGTCGTTGGACGCCGAGTAGGCCAGTACGTGGCTCTGGACATCCTCGATGCTCACCATCGCGTGAGTGCGGTCGGCGATCGACTGTGCCAGCCCGAACAGGTCGGTGCTCGAGTCGAACAGCGGGTCGGCCCGGTCGCCGTGGTGCTCGAAGACGTGGTCGACGAGGCGGTACAACCGTTCCCAACGTGCCCTCGGCTCGACTGCGACGACGGCTGTGCCCGCGGCCACCGCACGAGCGACTACAGCATCTGACGGCTCCTTGACGAAGATCGCGGCCGGCGCCCGCCGCGCCTCCTGTTGCACCAGCCAGGCGAGCACGTCGTCGTCGCCGACGCCGAGAATGAAGAACACGTCGGCCGACCCGGCGCCGACTGCCAGGCCGAGGCGGACGTCGTCGGCGTCGATCAATGCCGCCGATGCCACCGGGAGGTCCAGTCCGCGCGGGGCCTCCACCAAGGTCACCATGGTTGCGTCCAACGCCAGCAGCAGCTGGCCGAGTCCGACTCCGGCTGCCTTCATGTTGGCCGATCTTACTGCGATGTCCATCAATGTCTGTCCGATCGGCCAACGGGTGAGGCGTTGAGATACGAGACGCTGGTCACATGAGCACATCGCATGCCTTCGCGGCCGTCACCGACGTTCCGGTTCCCGCCAACGAGCCGGTGCGCGAGTATGCCCCCGGCAGTCCGGAACGCAGCAGGCTCGTCGCCGAGCTGACCGCGATGAACTCCGCCGAGCCCATCGATTTGCCGCACGTGATCGCCGGCAGGCACACGATGGGCAGTGGCGAGCGAATCGACGTCGTCCAGCCGCATCGCCACCGCGCCGTGCTGGGCACCCTGACGAATGCCGGTCACGCCGAGGCCAGCGCAGCGGTGGACGCTGCGATCGCGGCCAAGTCCGCATGGGCGGCGACACCGTTCGACGAGCGGGCCGCGGTCTTCCTTCGCGCCGCGGAGCTTCTTGCCGGGCCGTGGCGCGACAAGCTGGCCGCCGCCACGATGCTCGGCCAGTCCAAGACGGTCTATCAGGCCGAGATCGACGCGTCGTGTGAGCTCGTCGACTTCTGGCGCTTCAACGTGGCCTTCGCCAGGCAACTGATGGCGCAGCAGCCGATGAGCGCACCCGGCGTCTGGAACCGCACCGACTACCGCCCCCTCGAAGGCTTCGTCTACGCCATCACCCCGTTCAACTTCACCGCGATCGCAGGCAACCTGCCGACCGCGCCGGCTCTCATGGGCAATACCGTCGTGTGGAAACCGTCGGTGACGCAGACGTTCTCGGCATATCTGACGATGCAGCTGCTCGAGGCGGCCGGTCTTCCGCCGGGTGTCATCAACCTGGTGACGGGCGATGGCTATGCCGTATCCGAGGTGGTGCTAGCGGATCCGCGGCTGGCGGGCATCCACTTCACCGGGTCGACTCCCACGTTTCAACATCTGTGGCGTGAGGTGGGCGCCAACGTCAGTCGCTACGACACCTACCCTCGGCTCGTCGGTGAAACCGGCGGCAAGGACTTCGTGGTCGCTCACGCCTCGGCCCGACCAGACGTCTTGCGCACGGCGCTCATTCGCGGTGCCTTCGACTACCAGGGGCAGAAGTGTTCGGCGGCGTCGCGCGCGTTCGTGCCGAGGTCGGTGTGGCAACGGATGGGTGACGACTTCCTCGATGCCACCGCGAAGCTCGCCTACGGCGACGTGACGGATCTGTCGAACTACGGCGGCGCGCTGATCGACGAACGTTCCTTCGTCAAGAACGTCAACGCCATCGAGCGGGCGAAGGGTGCGGCAGGGGTGACGATCGCCGTCGGCGGCGAATACGACGACAGCGAAGGCTATTTCGTCCGGCCCACGGTGCTACTGTCCGACGACCCCACCGACGAGGCGTTCTCGCAGGAGTACTTCGGTCCGATTCTGGCCGTCCACGTCTACGACGACGACTGCTGGGACGATGTACTCGGCGTCGTCGACGCCGGATCGAAGTACGCGCTCACGGGTGCCGTCATCGCTGACGATCGATCGGCCGTGCTGGCCGCCGAGGACCGATTGCGTTATGCCGCAGGCAACTTCTACGTCAACGACAAACCCACCGGTGCCGTGGTCGGGCAGCAGCCGTTCGGTGGCTCGCGGGCATCTGGGACCAATGACAAGGCCGGCTCCCCTCTCAATCTCCTGCGCTGGACATCGGCACGTTCGATCAAGGAGACGTTCGTCCCACCGGTCAACCACGACTACCCCCACATGGAGAAATGACGATGGGCCTCTTTCAGAAAGTCGCACGCCCAGCCATCCTCGCCGCCGCGAGGTCCGATGGACTCCGCCGGACGGCGGAACGGCTGCCCGTCACCCGCGAGGTCGTCCACCGCTTCGTCCCGGGTGAAACCGTCGAGCATGCACTGACCTCGGTTGCGGAACTTCGGGATTCCCACCGGTTCGTCTCGATCGACTACCTCGGTGAAGACGTCACCGACGCCGACGCGGCAGACGCGACCGTGCGGGCCTATGTCGAGGTGCTCGACGCCTTTGCCCAACGCGGCGAGACGCAAGACGATCCGCGACCGTTGGAGGTGTCCCTGAAACTCTCGGCGCTGGGGCAGGCACTGCCGCGCGACGGCGAGAAGATCGCCCTGGAGAACGCACATGTCATCTGCACCAAGGCGCGCGATGTCGGTGCCTGGGTCACCGTCGACGCAGAGGACCACACCACCACCGATTCCACGCTGTCGATCGTGCGCGATCTGCGCGGTGACTTCGGCTGGCTCGGGACGGTCTTGCAGGCATACCTGAAGCGCACCGAAGGCGACTGCGAGGAGTTCGCGGCCTCAGGTGCCAGGATCCGCCTGTGCAAGGGCGCCTACGACGAGCCCGCCTCGGTGGCATTCCGCGACGGTAACGAGGTCACCGACTCCTATCTGCGGTGCCTGCGCGTGCTGATGTCGGGCGAGGGCTACCCGATGGTGGCCTCGCACGACCCGGCGATCATTGACGCGGTGCCCGCCATGGCCCGTGAATTCGGCAGAGGCGTAGACGACTTCGAATACCAGATGCTGTACGGCATCCGCGATGGCGAACAGCGCAGGCTTGCCGACGAGGGAAACCACGTCAGGGTCTACGTGCCGTTCGGCACCCAGTGGTACGGATACTTCGTGCGTCGACTCGCCGAGCGGCCCGCCAATCTGACGTTCTTTCTGCGGGCGTTGACCGAGCGGCGGCGCTGAGACGCCTCGCCGAGGCTGCGCTTGGAGAATCGGCCCGCTATCCGCGCAGCCGCAGCATCATCCACGCGGCCATCGTCTGTGCGTCGGTAATCGTGCCGTCGACGATCATCCGGTCGATCTGTTCACCGGTGAACCACTCGCTGTGCATGTCCTGTTCCTCCACCTCGCGCTCGTGGTCACCCTCCGTGATTCCGGTCGCCAGGAACACCCAGCCGCGTTGGCTGCTCATCCCCGGCGCGACGTCGAGCTGACCGAGGACGACCATCGACGTGGCACGCAGTCCCGTTTCCTCACGGAGCTCGCCCGCGGCGAGTTCGGCGGGCGGGGGCTCCTCACCGTCGAGGGTTCCCGGAGCAGTGCCCTGTGGGAACTCCCATCGCCGCACCCCGATCGGATAGCGGAACTGTTCGACGAGCCGGAACCGGTCGCCGTCGGTAGCCATCACCAGGGCGTACGTCGGTTTGTCGATGACGCCGTAGATGCCGACGCTGCCGTCCGGCCTGCGGATGTCGTCTTCGCGCACGATCATCCAGGCATTCCGGTACACCACGCGCGAGCCGACGCGTTCGATGGGATCCACCCGACCAGTATCGGTTGTCCGCGAAGATGCGTGCCGACCTGCGACCCGGGAAGCAATCCAGCACGGTAGCCTCCCTGTGTGCTGCTGGCCTCGCTCAATCCTTCGGCCGTTGCCGCCGGTCACGACGTCGGCGATGCGGTGCGCATCGATGGCGCGACTCTGAGCCGAAGCGACCTCGTCGGCGCGGCGACATCCGTGGCCGAGCGCGTCGCGGGCGCCGGCCGCGTGGCCGTCCTCGCCACCCCCACTGCGACGACGGTGCTCGCCGTCACCGGCTGCCTGATCGCGGGGGTGCCGGTGGTCCCGGTACCCGCCGACGTCGGTGCAGCCGAGCGCCGCCACATCCTGAACGATTCCGGAGCGGTGGCATGGTTGGGCGAGGTGCCAGCCGAACCCGAGGGACTGCCGCACGTCCCCGTTCGTCTGCATGCGCGGTCGTGGCACCGGTATGCCGAGCCGTCACCGGATGCCACCGCCATGATCATCTACACCTCGGGCACGACGGGACCGCCCAAGGGCGTGGTGATCAGCCGGCGCGCCATCGCAGCGGACATCGACGCGCTCGCGACGGCCTGGGCGTGGACGCCGGAAGACACCCTGGTTCACGGCCTGCCGCTATTCCACGTGCACGGGCTGATCCTCGGCCTGCTCGGGTCGCTTCGCATCGGAAACCGCTTCGTGCACACGGGGAAGCCGTCGCCTGCTGCCTATGCGGCGGCGGGGGGTTCGCTGTACTTCGGAGTCCCGACGGTGTGGTCCCGGGTCGTCAGTGACCTCGATGCCGCCCTGGCGCTGTCGTCAGCGCGACTGCTGGTGTCCGGCAGCGCTCCGCTGCCGGTCCCCGTGTTCGACGACCTCGTGCGTCTGACAGGCCACGCCCCCGTCGAGCGGTACGGCAGCACCGAGTCGCTGATTACGCTCAGCACGCTGGTCGACGGCGAACGTCGTCCCGGCTGGGTCGGGCTTCCACTCGCTGGGGTGCAGACGCGGCTGGCCGACGACGACGGCGCGCCAGTTTCGCACGATGGGGCAACCATTGGGCGACTTGAGGTTCGCGGTCCGGCCTTGTTCGACGGCTATGTCAACCGGCCCGACGCCACGGCGGAGGTCTTGGACGCCGACGGGTGGTATCACACCGGCGACGTCGCCGTCATCGACGGCGACGGCATGCACCGCATCGTCGGACGGGAGTCCGTCGACCTCATCAAGTCCGGCGGCTATCGCATCGGCGCGGGAGAGATCGAGACCGTCCTGCTTGGGCACGCGGGGGTCGACGAGGCCGCGGTGGTTGGGTTGCCCGACGCCGACCTCGGTCAACGGATCGTGGCCTTCGTCGTCGGAAGCGCCGCGCCGAAAGAGCTGATCGACCATGTGGCCCAACAGCTTTCGACGCACAAACGACCGCGTGAGGTTCGCGTCGTCGATGCCCTTCCCCGGAACGCCATGGGCAAGGTTCTCAAGAAGGAGCTTTCATGACGCTGCGGTTCACGGAGGTGTGCATCGACGCGGCAGACATTCAGGTGCTCGGGCAGTGGTGGGCAGGCGTGCTCGGATGGCCCGCCGAGACCACCGACGACGGCGACGTCATCCTGCGCGCGGCGGTGGGTCCGGACTGGTTGTTCCTCGCCGTCCACGATGACAAGGTCGTGAAGAACCGCATCCACTTCGACTTCACGCCGGACGATCAGCAGGCCGAGGTAGACCGCCTGGTCGCCTTGGGTGCGCGGCACGTCGACATCGGGCAGGGCGACGAATCCTGGGTCGTGCTGGCAGATCCCGAGGGCAACGAGTTCTGCGTCCTGGCAGCCGAGAACTGACCCGCTCTCATCGCCCGACCGCCGGGCTCCGGTTCCACAGGAACTTCACGCCTCCCGCACAGATCATGGTGTCAGGATGACCGCGTGTGTCGACTGTGGAGCTTGCTGGTCTGCGTCGGTGTCCTCGCCGCATGTAGTCCACCGACTCCTGAACCACGCCTTTCCCTGACCCCGCCGATGGGGTGGAACTCGTGGAACTCCGGCATCCCCCTCACTGAGAAGTCCGTCGAGGGCACCATCGACGCGATGGTGTCCTCGGGCATGCGGGATGCCGGCTACCGCTATGTCAATCTCGACGCGGGCTGGGCGGCGCCCACGCGCGATGCGAACGACAACCTGCGTGCCGACCCCGAGCGCTTTCCCCATGGAATCGCCGCGCTCGCAAGGTATGCGCACGACCGCGGCATGTCCCTCGGTATTTACCACAGTCCGTTCAACCAGGGATGCGGTCAAGACCCCCGGATCGGCGGGGCCGGTCACGAACGTGCAGACGCGCATACCTTCGCCGCCTGGGGCGTCGACTATCTCAAGTACGACTGGTGCCGCCTGGACGCCGGACACGCCGAACAGGTGAAGTATTTCGCCGCGATGCGGGATGCGTTGCGCGACAGCGGTCGTCACATCCGCTATAGCATCAACCCCAACAGCTCCGGTGAACCCGAGGCAGGATCGGAGTACGACTGGTCCCGCATCGCCGACGTCAGCCGCGACGCGATGGACCTGGTGCCCGCCTGGGGTGACGCGGGCCTTGCGGCAGTGGGACTGGCGGGCGTCAGCCAGGCATTCACCGCCGCCGGTCCCGTCGCCCCGCACGACGGCCCGAAGCACATCAACGACCCGGACATGCTGGTGGTCGGCATCGGGTGGTCCGAGTTCGTGCACGGGCACCCCACGATGGCACTGGGGCCGCAGCGGCCCGATCTGACGGACGTCGAGCAACGCGCGCACTTCTCGCTGTGGGCGATGCTGGCCGCCCCACTGCTGGCGGGCAACGACGTCCGATCGATGAACGAGGAAACCAGGGCCATCCTGACCAACCGCGACGTCATCGCCGTCGATCAAGATCCGCTGGTGCTGCAAGGTCTACCGCTGCTCGACGATCCGCGGGTGATCGTCAAACCTCTAGCAGATGGTTCGGTGGCCGTGGCGTTGTTCAACGCCGATGCCGCACCCGTCGCCATCCAGACCGATGTCCACGCGATCGGCCTGTCGGGGGCCGACTGCTACGCCGTGCGCGATCTATGGGAGCACTCGGACACCACGACGAACGCCGACATCGTAAAGACGGTTCCCGCGCACGGGGCGGCGATGATGCGCGTTTCGCGATGTCGATAGGCGCTAGTTCGCGTGCAGCGCTTCGTTCAGTGTGATGCCCGTGCCGTCGCGTGACACCACCTCGACCGCACCAGACACTGAATTACGGCGAAACAGAAGGTTGTTGGCCCCGGACAGGTCGCGCGCCTTGACGGTCTGACCATCGGAGGTCGTGACCTTGGTGCCGCCGGTGACGTAGAGGCCCGCCTCGATGACACAGTCATCGCCGAGGGAGATGCCCAGCCCGGAGTTGGCTCCCAGCAGGCAACGCTTGCCCACCGAGATGACCTCCTTGCCGCCACCGGACAGGGTGCCCATGATCGAGGCGCCGCCACCGATGTCGGAGCCGTCATCGACCACGACGCCCGCCGAGATACGGCCCTCGACCATCGACGTGCCCAGCGTGCCCGCGTTGAAGTTCACGAAGCCCTCGTGCATGACGGTCGTCCCCGCCGCCAGGTGCGCACCGAGGCGCACCCGGTCCGCGTCGGCGATCCGAACACCGCTCGGCACCACGTAGTCGACCATGCGGGGGAACTTGTCGATGCCATACACGGTCACCGGTCCGCGCCGCCGCAACCGTGCGCGGGTCAGCTCGAACCCGTCGACGGCACACGGCCCAAAGTTCGTCCACACCACGTTCGCCAGGACGCCGAAGACGCCGTCCATGCTGGCGCCGTGCGGGGAGATCAATCGGTGCGAGAGCAGATGCAAACGCAGGTAGGCGTCGAAGGCGTCGGCGGGTTTGTCGTCGAGTGATGCGATTGTCGTGCGCACGATGACGGTCTCGACGTCCCGCTCGTCGTCGCGACCCTCCAACAGGCCCAGCGTCTCGGGCACCTCGGCCACGGAGAGCCGATTCGTGCCTGCGACGATTCCCGAATCGTCGTCGGCAAGTTCCGGCTCGGGGAACCACGTATCGAGAACCGTTCCATCGGCCGCAATCGTTGCCACGCCGACGCCTGATGCTGAAGTCACGTTGGACGAGGCTACTGGATGTCAGGCGCACTTCGTCAGGCTCGCGAGGGTCGGGTGTACAGGTAGGCCCACGAGCTGGGGTGCGCCGTAGCCGGACCTCTAGAGTGACTAGCTGTGCTGGACCTACACGCCGATCCGATCGCGCTGACGGCTGCGCTGGTGGACATCCCCAGCGAGTCCCGGCACGAACAGCGCATCGCCGACGAGGTCGAGGCCGCGCTGCGCGCGCAGACCTCGGGCTACCAGGTCATCCGCAACGGCGATGCCGTGCTGGCGCGCACCAACTTCGGTCGACCGTCGCGCGTACTGCTCGCCGGACACCTCGACACCGTTCCCGCGGCGGACAACGTGCCCAGCCGATTGGTGGGCGACGAACTCTTCGGCTGCGGCACCTCGGACATGAAGTCCGGTGACGCTGTCTTCCTTCACCTCGCTGCCACCATCGCCGAGCCGTCGCACGACATCACTCTGGTGATGTACGACTGCGAGGAGATCGAGTCCAGCGCGAACGGACTCGGTCGCATCGAACGCGAGCTCCCCGACTGGTTACAGGCCGACGTCGCGATTCTCGGGGAGCCATCGGGCGGCTTCATCGAGGCCGGCTGCCAGGGCACCATCCGCGTGATGGTCCGGGCGGCCGGAATGAGGGCGCATTCGGCGCGATCGTGGTTGGGCGACAACGCCATCCACAAGCTCGGGGCGGTACTCGATCGGTTGTCATCGTATGAGCCGCGCAGCGTCGACATCGACGGCTGTACCTACCGCGAGGGGCTGTCCGCGGTGCGCATCGACGGTGGCGTCGCGGGCAACGTCATTCCCGATGCCGCGTCCGTGACCGTGAACTTTCGGTTCGCCCCCGACCGGAGCATCGAGCAGGCCGTCGCCCACGTCCACGAGGTGCTCGACGGGCTCGACGTCGACGTCGAACGCACCGATGCCGCCGCTGGGGCGCTCCCCGGGCTGACCCAGCCGGCGGCCGCTGCCCTCGTCCGTGCCGCAGGCGGACAGGTGCGCGCCAAATACGGCTGGACCGACGTCGCGCGATTCGCCGCACTCGGGATTCCCGCCGTCAACTACGGCCCCGGGGACCCGAACATGGCCCACCGCATCGACGAACGCGTGGACGTCAGGCAGATCACCGCAGTCAGCGAGATGCTACGCAAATATCTCGACGGAAATCTGGTTGACGCGCGCCATTAGCATGGTTGGAGAACGTCGAATCGACACGAGGTGGGCTGAAGACATGCTGGGTGACGACTCCTCCGGATAACGGAACCCGTCCGATCATTCCCCAGAGTCACCGAGTCACCGAGAGATCTCTCGCATGTCTTCCATCGTGGTTTCCACGCTGTCCTTCTCCTGGCCCGACGACACGCGGGTGTTCGATGGCCTGTCGTTTACCGTGCCCGGCGGCCGCACCGGCCTCGTCGCACCCAACGGTGCGGGTAAGAGCACGCTGCTCAAACTCATCGCGGGGGAGTACCGCCCGGCTGCGGGTGGCGTCGTCGTCGACGGCACCGTGGGCTATCTGCCGCAGACGCAGCCGTTCTCACCTCTCGCAGCCGAACGAACCGTCGCGGACGTCCTCGGAGTCGCGCCGATCATCACCGCGCTCGACGCCTTGGCTGGCGGCGATTTCTCAGAGGAGGTCTTCACCGCGGTCGGTGATGACTGGGACGTCGAAGACCGGCTGCGCGGCCAGCTCGACCGGTTGGGCCTGACCGATCTGACGTTGGATCGGCCGCTGCGCACCCTCAGCGGCGGGGAAGTGATGTCGGTGGGGCTCGCGGCGCAACTGTTGCGGCGGCCCGACGTGCTGCTGCTCGACGAACCGACCAACAACCTCGACGTCGACGCCAGGCACCGGCTCTATGCAGCACTCGACGACTTCGCCGGCACCTTGCTGGTCATCAGCCACGATCGGGTACTGCTGGGGCGGATGGATCGCATCGCTGAGCTACACCGCGGCGAGATCGTCTTCTACGGAGGCACTTTCACCGAGTATACGAGCGCCGTCGAGGCGGCTCGGCGATCCGCGGAGTCCGATGTCCGCAGCGCTGAACAGCTGCTGAAACAGGAGAAACGCCAGATGCAGCAGAGTCGCGAGCGCGCGGCGAAGCGATCGAGCACCGCCGCGCGCAACGTCAAGGACGCCGGTCTGCCGAAGATCGTGGCCGGCAAGCTCAAGCGTGACGCCCAGGAGTCGGCCGCCAAGTCCGACGACGTGCACGCCAAGCGGGTCGACCACGCGAGAACCCGACTCGATCACGCGGAACGCGCGCTGCGGGACGACGACGCGATCGTGCTCGACCTGCCCGACACCGAGGTGCCCGCGGGTCGTGGGGTTCTCATCGCGCGTGGTCTCCGGTTCGAGGTGGATGGTCGGGAACTGTTCGCGGACAACGGGATCGACCTCGACATCCGCGGGCCCGAGCGAATTGCGCTGACCGGGCCCAACGGAGCGGGGAAGTCGACGCTCTTGCGGATCGTCAACGGTGAGCTACGCCCGACGCACGGTGACGTGCAGTGGGCCGACGGCCGCATCGCCTACCTATCCCAACGGCTCGACCTGCTGTATCAGGATCGGACCGTCGCGGACAACCTCGCCGCGTTCGCGCCGAGGCTGACGCACACCCGCCGCATGCATCTGTTGGCGCAGTTCCTCTTTCGCGGCGATGCCCTGCAACTCCCGGTGGCGGCACTGTCGGGTGGTGAACGGTTGCGGGCCACGCTGGTGTGCGTGCTGAACGCCGAGCCTGCGCCGCAACTGCTGCTACTCGACGAGCCTACGAACAATCTCGATCTGGTCAGCGTCCGACAGATGGAGTCGGCGTTGAACGCATACCGCGGTGCCTTCGTCGTAGTGAGCCACGACGAAGGTTTCCTGGAGGCGATCGGTGTGCAGCGCCGGCTTCGACTCGCCGACGGGGTGCTGACCTAGCGCGAGAACTGTTGTGGGCGAGTCTGTGCGGGTTGACGTTCGGGTGTGGGCGGTGCGACGGGAGCCCTGCCGCTATCTGGGGACTGACCCGGCTGCGCGCCCTCGGTGGGGTCGGCCGCACGGCGCTGCTCGTCGGCGCGCTTCTTCGCCGCCTCGTCCTCTTCGCCTGTGCGGTCGTCGCGCTCGACGGCCTTCTCCGCGTCGATCCCGCTGTCGGTCTTGGTGTCGACCTTGCTGTCGATCTTGGTGGCGTCGGCTCCCTTCGTGGCCGACTCCACGATGCCCTGAACGCCCTGCATGACCTGCTGTGGTAGTTGAGCGAGGCCCTGCGCAAGGCCCTGCGCCGCCTGGGCCATGCCCTGAGCGAACTGGCCCACCTGCTGACCGATTTGGCTGGCCATCTGGCCCGCCATCTCAGCACCGCCGCCTGCGCCTGCACCGGCGTCCGTGGACCCCAAACCGCCCGCGGACCCCCCGCTACTGGCTCCCGCGGCGCTGGAACCCTCCAACACTTCCGCCGCAGCCTTGAGCTTCGCCGCACCTTCTTCGTCGCCCTGTGCGTACATCCGGTCGGCGGTGGTGAGTAACTCCTTGATGGTGTCGCTGGCGCCCTTGGTGGTCCGGAACGTGCTGGCGCGGCTCTGCGTCACGCCGTCGAGCGCCGTGTTCACGGCGAACGCGATGTTGCCGAACGATTGCGCTACGTCCGTGGCCCGTGGCCCGCCCGCCCCAGCGAGCTGCGACAGACCGTCAGCCACCTGCGAGTGAATGTCGGCCAGTGGCGCAAGGCCGGCGCTGTCGAGAGAGAACTCGCCTCCCATGTTGAACCCTCCCCGCCTCGTCGATCTCAGCTGATTCTATGGCCGGTTTGAGAGTGCTATCGGCGGCAATTCCCGCTGATGCCCTAATTGCTCTGCTGTGGCCATCCCGGCACCGGGTCGCCGTGTGCGGGGGGCGTGTCCTTGTAGCCGGTCATCATGGCCGTCCGTTCGGCCTCGTTCTGCGGCATGCTGTCCGCACAGCGTTGCTCGAGCTCCGGGCTTGGGAAGGGGGGCTTGTCGGTTTGGCCGACGGGGCCCCAGAACCCGATGCTCTCGGCGGTGACGAACCAGTTGCCGAAAACGTCAATGGCAGGTGCCGGCGATGGCCCCATCTGCGGCACGTTCGGCGATTGCGGGGGGGTGAGTCCGACGCGCGGATCGTGTTCGGTGAACTCGATGCGGTAGACGTACACCCCGACGGTGGGGCCTGACTTGGGAGGCTTGCCCGTCTTGTCGTCCGTTGCCAGGGAAATGAACTTTCCCGGTCGCGTGGTGCTCTCGATGAAACTCCCGTACTCCGCAGTGCACACTGTTGCTTCCCATCCGCTTGCGAACGGCGCCAGTTCGAGAACGTGGAACGGGAGGAAACCGAAGTGCGGGCGCGCATCCCCTGGCGTCTTCGTGTTGTAGTAACCCAGCGGTCGGATACCGATGTGTTGCATGAGAGCGCCCGGGGCGTCTGTGTCGGCATTGGGGGGCGTAGCGCGGAGAAAGCCTGGATAGACCTTGGCGATATCAAACGTGTACTCGGCGACTTCGTAGGATTCGAGGTAGGCGCGTATCAGGACGCTGGGCCCCTTCGTGAGGTCGATGCCCGGTGCCGCGGTCCAGCGAAAGCGAAAGTCGTTCAGTGTCGCGGGCCAATTCGCGAACTGTTGGCCCTGCGCCGAGTCCGTCGACGATGCCGGGTTGTCAGTCGTCGGCGCTGACTGCCCGCAGGCGCTGAGCAGCGCAGCAGTGATCACGGTCGCCAACAACTTCCCCATGTGCACCGATCCTAGGTCGCCCCGAACACCGAGGACGTGTAGGTGTTCCAGTAGGTCTGCATGAGGTCATTGGTGGCGCCAGGTTCTCCAATGGAGTCGAGGTACGCCTTAATGGCGTTGTGGTAATCGCGGTAGTCAGCGGTACCGCTTTGACCCGGTGGTTCGTTCAGAACCCCGTTGTCGTAGATGCCGTCGAGTGCAGACATATCTCCAGCACCGTTGTGGGCTAACACTTCTGCCATGAAGCGCTCGGTCGGAAAGGTGCCAGGGATGGTGACGTTCGGAGGTTTCCCCTCGATTGGTTCCGGTCCGATGACGAAGTCCTTGCCGAACGCGGCAATGTCGCTTGCCGCGGCTCCTGGGGCTCCGTATTGGTCGACGAACCCGGCTCCTAGGTCGTACAGCTTGCCCTGCAGCTGCCACGACTCGTGCTGGGCTTGGAACGTGTTGTGGAGCCTGGATGCCGCCTCGTCGTAACTTCCGAGGTTGAGCGCCGCTTGCAGTCGGCCCGCAGACTGCATGGCATAGTCGTCGGTCACGGGACCGCCGGGTACGGCCGATAGTGCGGCGTTCTCGAAGGCTGTGTGGACGTGTTGTTGCGTGCTGTCGAAGAGGATTTCACTCGCGGTCTTCGGTGCACCCGAGCCGGGCTGCTGATCCATGGGCGGGTGGTCCGACATCAAGACGCTCATCAGATTCCTGGTGTTGGTGGGCTCGGTCTTCGTGCCATCGGCTGGGTCCAGCGGCGCGAAGAGGCCATCGTTGCCGCCAGTGTTGTTGCCCACCATGTCGTCGAAGTATGGCGAGAATGCGCGCGCCCAATCCCGGGTGAGTTCGGGATTGACCTGGCCCAGCGACTGGCCTTCGGCCCCAATGCCCCTGGTGCTTTCGAGGTTCAGCAGGTCGGAGTGATGGCTGCTGGTGTATTCGGCGAGGGCGTGTGCGGTCTGGGCGGCTCGGCCGGTCGGGTCGTCGGCGGCGTCCGCTCCGACCCAGTCAAAGAGTCCACCCGCTGCGAGTCCGTCGTCCTGCCACTGATGGTTGGTCAGGTCGTTCAGGAAGTGTTCACCACCCGGACCCGTCACTGCGTCGTGGATGACCATGTCGTCCGCGTTGACCGCGTTGAACATGTTCTGCAGCGTCGGGTCGACGTTGTCGTGATACCAGCGGGGTGCGTCATCGGCCGGGCCGAGTTGGGAGTGTTGGTTCGATACTTCCAGCATCTCTTGGCTTTTCGCCATCAGACCGGAGTCGAGTGCTGTTCCGTGCTGCAAACTTCGGTCGCCCTGCTGGACGATGTTGGCAAGGTCGTTCAAACCTTGGGTCGGCTGCAGCGGTCCCGTCGGCTCTGGAGGGACGATCCATCGGCCATCCTGAAAGACACCGCTCGACATTGGCTGTGTCATTGCCGGACCGTCGAGCACCCTCTGTATGCCTTCGGGGAGCGCGTACGTGCCACCGCTGGAGGGATGGTCGATCGACGGTGGGTTCGTCTCCGGAAGCCCGGTGTGAACGTTCGGGTTCGACGCCAGCTGGAACGCGTCCGCGACCTTGCCGCCATCTGCACCGGACCTGTCCATGATCGCCTTGATCTCGGTGGGGGTCTTGTCCCCAAATTCGCGTGAGAAGCCTTGAAGGTATGACATGCGTTCGGGCGGCAGGGTCAAGTTTCCCTGGTCCAAGGCGACCTGTTGCGCAGGCGTCAGTTGCGTGTTGCTGGTCAGGCGCTCGCGCTGTTCGGGTGTCAGGGTGCCGTCTTGAAGTGCTGCGGAGTCTGCCGCTCCCTGCTCGTGTGGCGATCGCTTCGTGTCGCCGTCCTCGCCCTCGCTGCCGAGGACTGCGTCGCCGACCCCCTCCTTCGGGCCGAACTTCTGGTTGCCGAGGGCCTGGTACTCGTTGCCGATCGTCCGGATCTGGCCGCCGATCGCCGAAAGTTCGCCGTTGGACTTGGTGACGATCTGGCTCACCTGACCGAGGCCTCTTTGCACGATGGGCATCAGCAGCTGTTCGCGATTCTTGCCGGGGGGCACGGACGCGGCGGCGTCGAGCACCCACTTGCGCACCGCGTCGAGATCCTGGCGCCCGGACGCCACCACTTGGGACGATGCAGTGACGTGCTTGCCGAGCCGCTGATCGAGATCGGCCAACTGCGCGAACACCTTGCCGTGGTCCTTATTGGCAGCGTCGTAGGCGGCAGCTGCGGTACCCGTCCAGCGCGACCCCGGCGCGGCCGACTCCACCGTCGTCTGGAGTCGCATCAAGCTGCCACTCTCGTCGAATCGTTCGCCCGTCTGCGGCACACCTTGGCCGAACGTCTCGCGTGCCGAGGACCACGTCGACATGAACGCGTCCAGCACGCCCACGGAAACCCCCTTGATCGCTGTGAGTACGCCAATCCTAGTTCCGCTCAGCTACCCCTGATCGCAGGAATCGGCGGCCGGACCCAGACGTCAGCCCCGCGCCGCCGCTGCCTGCTTGGTCGCGTCTCTCGCAACCCCTCGCATGCCGATTCCGTCGAAGGCTGCTGCGGCCTGGTCCAACGCGCCGGCGTCGCCGGCGGTGAATGCCCGCGCATACGACAGCGCCATGGGGGCCACGACGCAGTTAACGTCCAGACGCTCGATGGCGTCGCCGGCGCGAAAGTCGCCGAGCCGGACCGCATCGATCAGTGCCCGCAAGGCGACCGCCGATTGGCCGCCGCGCTCGGCGGCGCGGGCCGACTCGCGTGCAGCGTTGACCGCCCCGGGTCCGTCGCGACGCGCCGCCGCCGTCCAGGCGCGCGCCAACGAAAGCTCGGGCGCGAAGAGCATCGACTTGAGGCCATGGCGTGCTTCGGCTTTCGCGAGCATCCGGCCCGCGTCGGCGATCCGACCGGACTGACCGAGCGCTTGCGCCAACAACATCCACGCCAGCGGCCCCCACGAGTAACCCGTCGGGGCTAGCGCGGCGGTCGCGGTCTGCAGCAGGGCGATGGAAGCCGCAGCATCACCGCGTGTGATCAGTACGTCGGCGACCAGGAGTTGGCCGATTGCATGGCTTGGCTGTGGTGGCTCCGAGCCGTCGACGAGGTCCTCCGCGAGTTTCTGCGCCCGATCGAGTTCCCCAGACATGATCAGGGCCGTCGTCTGCCCGAATGCGCTCGTGAACCGCAGCAGCCCGGGGTGTTTGGCTGCGATGGCCCGCGCCGCAAGGTCGTCGACGTCGGCGAAGTCACCCATCCGCGCGTTGCAGAGTGCCGCCGCGGCGGCAGCCCAGCCGATGGCCTGCTGGTCTGCGTTCGGCGAGTCCAAGACCGCGCGGGCGATCTGCATCGCACGTTCCGGGCTGCCCGCGTTCATCGTGAACGTGCCGAGCAACGCGTCGAGTGTCGCGCCCGCGCCCTCCGACGTCACCCTGCCCCTGACCGTGTTCAAGAACGCGGTGGCCCGCTCCGGCTCGTCCAGCATCCAGAACTGGTTGGCCGCCCGCGGGAGTGCCCACGCCATCAACTCGGGTTCGCTGAGTGCCGCCTCGTCGACCTCCGACATCACCGCGTCGGCGTCGCGCCCGCGGCCCTGCCAGGCCAACGCCTGGGCGAGCGTGAGACGGGCCGCGAGCGATTCCCCGTCGCGGAGCACCGCACGGCCAAACTCCTCGGCAGCGACGAGGTCGCCGCGTCCCAACGCCTCCTCGGCGGCGGCCGTCCCATCTGGTCCCTTGGGCACCGCCGCAGTGTATGGCGGTCGAACCCGCGCCCACTGGCGAACTCGTCGGTTCGAGGGCCCGCGCCGGGTACCTTGCACCCGTGGCCGCCGAAACTCGAGAAGACCCAGAACCGCGGGGCCCGTGGGCGGTTTGCGTGTACTGCGCCTCGGGCCCGACCCATCCCGAGTTGCTGAAGTTGGCGTCCGACGTGGGGTCAGGTATCGCCGACCGCGGTTGGGCGCTGGTGTCCGGCGGCGGGAACGTGTCCGCGATGGGTGCGGTGGCGGGCGCGGCGCGGGCGCACAGCGGCCGCACCATCGGCGTAATCCCCAAGGCTCTGGTCCACCGCGAACTCGCCGACGTCGACGCCGACGAGCTGATCGTCACCGACACCATGCGGGAGCGCAAGCAGGTCATGGAGGACCGGGCCGACGCGTTCGTCGTACTGCCCGGCGGCATCGGCACGCTGGAGGAGTTCTTTGAGGCATGGACCGCCGGTTACCTCGGGATGCACTCCAAACCGTTGGTCATGATCGATCCGATCGGCCACTACGACGGGCTGCTTGAGTGGTTGCGGGGTCTGGTGGGTACTGGCTACGTCGGCGTGGGTGCGATGGATCGGTTGATCGTCGTCTCCGACGTCGGGGCGGCGTTGGACGCGTGCGCACCGCAGGAGTGACGGCGAATACACACAGATAGGGTTGGCTCGTGAGCGACGAGAAATCGGGTACCCGCAGCAACGTCGGACTTCTGGACATCGCCCCGCGATTGCCGGGACTGCTGAAGGACGCGCCAGTCATCGCGCGCGGTGTGGTGACTGGCTTCCTAGCCCGCCCGACGGCGAAGACCTCGATCGGCAAGGTGTTTCAGGAACGGGCCGCCCGCTATGGCGACAAGCTGTTCATCAAGTTCGACGACCAGCAGCTGACCTATCGCGAGGCGAATGAGACGGTCAACCGCTATGCGGCCGTGCTCGCCGCGCGCGGCGTTGGTCACGGTGACGTCGTCGGCGTCATGCTGCGCAATTCGCCCCACTCGGTGCTGCTGATGCTCGCCGTCGTCAAGTGCGGGGCCGTCGCCGGAATGCTCAACTTCCACCAGCGCGGCAAGGTGCTCGCCCACAGCATCGATTTGCTCGGAGCCAGGGCGGTCGTCGCCGAAACCGACTTCATCGAGCCGATCAGCGAAAGCGGCGCCGGCACCGACGGGCTGATGACGCTCGACGAGCTGATCCAACAGGCGGCCACCGCGCCGGCCACCAACCCGGCCACGACCGGAGCCGTCCTCGCCAAGGACAAGGCGTTCTACATCTTCACCTCGGGGACCACGGGGATGCCGAAGGCCAGTGTCATGACCCATTACCGGTGGCTGCGTGCGCTCGCCGGTTTCGGGGGTCTCGGGATGAGGCTGACCAGTGACGACACCTTGTACTGCTCGCTGCCGCTCTATCACAACAATGCGCTGACGGTGG
This sequence comes from Mycolicibacterium hodleri, assembly GCF_006439015.1. Lineage (GTDB taxonomy): Bacteria > Actinomycetota > Actinomycetes > Mycobacteriales > Mycobacteriaceae > Mycobacterium > Mycobacterium hodleri_A. The sequence continues at coordinate 510,098 of NZ_RCZG01000002.1, forward strand.
CGCTGTCCTCGGTGCTCAACTCCGGCTCGACGCTGGCACTCGGCAAGTCATTCTCGGCATCGAAGTTCTGGGACGAGGTCATCGGCTCCGACGCGACGGCCTTCGTCTACATCGGCGAGATCTGCGCCTACCTGCTCAATCAGTCGCCGAAGCCGACCGATCGTCAGCACCGCGTGCGCGTCATCGCGGGCAACGGTCTGCGGCCAGCCATCTGGGACGATTTCACCAAGCGGTTCGGTATCTCGCGGGTCTGCGAGTTCTATGCGGCTAGCGAGGGCAACACCGCCTTCCTCAACGTCTTCAACGTCGACAAGACGACGGGTATCTGCCCCTCACCAATCGCATTCGTCGAGTACGACGAGGAGACCGGCGGGCCGGTGCGAGGGGAGGATGGCCGCGTCCGGAAGGTCAAGAGCGGTCAGCCGGGCCTGCTGTTGTCGAAGGTCAGCAGCTTCCAGCCGTTCGACGGCTACACCGACAAGTCCGCCAGCGAGAAGAAGCTCATCAGGGATGCGTTCAAGGACGGTGACGTCTGGTTCAACACCGGCGATCTGATGCGTTCTCAGGGCTTCGGCCATGCCGCGTTCACCGACCGTCTTGGAGATACGTTCCGATGGAAGGGCGAAAACGTGGCGACCACGGAGGTCGAGGCCGCGGTGTCGACGGACTCGCAGGTGGAGGAGTGCACGGTGTTCGGCGTCGAGGTCGAGGGTGCCGGCGGCAAGGCGGGCATGGTCGCGATCCAGCTCAAGGACGGCCAGGAATTCGACGGGAAGGCGTTGGCCAAGTCCGCCTACGAGCATCTGCCCGGCTACGCGGTCCCTCTGTTCGTCCGGATCACCGAGACCCTGGCGCACACGTCGACGTTCAAGAGTCAGAAGGTCGAGCTGCGCAAGCAGGGGTACGGCGGGCAGGACGACGAGAACGTCGACGACCCCGTGTACGTGCTGGCCGGCCGCGAGGAGGGCTACGTGCCCTTCTACGACGCCTACCCGTCCGAGGTCGTCGACGGCAAGCGCCCCAAGTAGCGTGCGATTTGCGTGTTGAAACCCGCGCTCATCGCGGGTAATTGCGCCGAAATCGCATCGCCGTAGCCTGGAGGTATGCAGGGGACGTTTCTGGGCCGCCCGATCGCCGGGGATCGCGCCATGATCATGGCGATCGTCAACCGGACGCCCGACTCCTTCTACGACCGCGGTGCCACGTTCACCGACGAGGCGGCCAAGGCCGCCGCGCACCGGGTCATCGAGGAGGGTGCCGACGTCGTCGACGTGGGCGGCGTCAAGGCCGGGCCTGGTGTGGTGGTGGACGCCGATGAGGAGATCGCCCGTGTGGTGCCCTTCATCGAATGGCTCCGCGGCGCCTATCCCGATCAGCTGATCAGCGTGGACACCTGGCGTGGGTCGGTGGCCAAGCAGGCCTGCGCCGCCGGGGCGGACATCATCAACGACACCTGGGGCGGGTCCGATCCGGGGCTGCCCGAGGTCGCTGCAGAATTCGGTGCCGGGTTGGTGTGTTCGCACACCGGAGGCGCTGTTCCACGTACGCGACCGTTCCGGGTCAACTATGGGCTGTCCGAGCGTGGAGTGGTGGACGACGTCGTCGCCGAGGTGACGGCCGCGGCTGAGCGCGCCGTCGCGGCTGGGGTCGCGCGGGACGCCGTGCTGATCGACCCGACCCACGATTTCGGTAAGAACACTCATCATGGCCTTAGTTTGTTGCGTCATGTAAAAGATCTTGTAAATACCGGATGGCCTGTCCTGATGGCGCTGAGCAATAAAGATTTCGTCGGGGAGACTCTGGGTGTGGGCTTGACCGAACGCCTCGAGGGAACTCTGGCTGCGACTGCGCTCGCCGCGCAGGCGGGTGCAGCAATGTTCCGGGTCCACGAGGTGGGGTCCACACGACGCGTACTCGAAATGGTTGCGTCGATCCAGGGCGTGCGTCCACCGGCGCGGACCGTAAGGGGACTGGCATGAGCTTGACACCTGAACTCGACGCCGCTGAGGCCATCGCAGAACACCGTTGGTTGACCGATCACACGTGGCGCCGACCAACGTGGACGATCGCCGAGCTCGAGGCGGCCAAGGCAGGGCGGACCATCTCCGTGGTGCTGCCCGCCCTCAACGAGGAGGAGACCGTCGCGTCGGTGGTCGACACCATCACGCCATTGCTGGGCGGTTTGGTCGATGAGATCATCGTGCTGGACTCGGGTTCAACCGACGACACCGAGATTCGCGCGGTTGCCGCGGGTGCCAGGGTGGTCAGTCGCGAGGCCGCGTTGCCCGAGGTCGAGCCTCAGCCCGGCAAGGGTGAGGTGCTGTGGCGTTCACTCGCGGCGACCACTGGTGACCTGGTGGTGTTCGTCGACTCCGACCTCATTGACCCGGATCCGATGTTCGTGCCCAAGCTGCTGGGACCGCTGCTGACGACCGACGGCGTGCACCTGGTGAAGGGTTTCTACCGTCGCCCGTTGAAGGTCAGCGGCAGCGAGGACGCCAACGGCGGCGGTCGCGTCACCGAACTCGTCGCCCGACCGCTGCTGGCCGCACTGCGCCCGGAACTGACCTGCCTGCTCCAGCCGTTGGGCGGTGAGTATGCGGGCACCCGTGAACTCCTCACGGCGGTGCCGTTCGCGCCGGCGTACGGCGTCGAGATCGGGTTGCTGATCGACACCTACGACCGCTTGGGCCTTGACGCCATCGCACAGGTGAACCTCGGCGTCCGGACGCATCGGAACCGGCCCTTGACGGAGTTGGCTGCGATGAGCCGTCAGGTGATCGCGACACTGCTGTCCCGCTGCGGGGTGTCGGACTCGGGTGTTGGCCTGACGCAGTTCTTCGCCGACGGTGAGGACTACACCCCCCGCACCTCGACGGTGTCATTGGCAGACCGCCCCCCGATGGTGACCCTGCGACCGCGCTGATTCCCCGCGTCGCTGCCCTTTTGCTCGCCGCCCGCCACGCCTCGCGTCGGTCGTTTCAGGCAGTATCGACATCGTGACGTTGATCCTCCTGTACCTCGTCGTGCTGATCTTGGTGGCGATCGTGTTGTTCGGCGTGGGCAGCGTGCTCTTCGGCCGTGGTGAACGGTTGCCGCCCTTGCCGCGTGCCACCACCGCCACCGTGCTGCCTGCGTCTGACGTCACGGGCGCAGACGTCGAGGCGCTCAAGTTCAGCCAGACGCTGCGCGGCTACAAAGCCGGCGAGGTGGACTGGGCGCTCGAGAGGCTGGGTCAGGAACTCGACCAGTTGCGGGGTCAGGTCGCCGCCCTTCGCGCTGCGTACGGCATCGACGACTTCGTCCCCGACTCCGACTCCGGGCTGGACGATAGCTACGACACCGAGGTGGATGACGATCCTGACGACGTGCCCGCCGATGCCGCCCACGGACGCGGCGCGCAGGTCGCAACTGTGGAAGGACGCGGCGAGCGGTGACCGTCGGCCTCGACCACGACGGTCGAACTCGTTGCGGCTGGGCAAATTTCAGCGGTGAGCGCTGGGCGACCGACGACGCGGTGCTCTACCGCAACTACCACGACACCGAGTGGGGCCGGCCACTGACGAGCAGTCGCGAGCTGTTCGAACGGATGACGCTCGAGGCGTTTCAGAGCGGGCTTTCGTGGCTCATCATCCTGCGTAAGCGGGACAACTTCCGCCGCGCATTCGACCACTTCGACGTTGCCAAGATCGCTCGCTACGCCGATGCCGACGTGGGGCGGCTGATGGCGGACGCGGGGATCGTGCGCAACCGCGCCAAGATCGCAGCGACCATCGCCAATGCCCGCGCGGTCGCCGATCTCGACGTCGAACTGAGTGCGTTGCTGTGGTCCTTTGCTCCCGAGTCGCGGCCGCGTCCGGCCGAGATGTCGCAGGTCCCTGCGGTCACGCCCGAGTCCACGTCGATGGCCAAGGAACTCAAGCGACGGGGGTTCTCGTTCGTCGGCCCGACGACGGCGTATGCGCTGATGCAGGCCACGGGAATGGTGGACGACCACCTCGCTTCGTGCTGGGTTCCGACCGTTCCGCGCGGTGTCTAAGCCGGGTCTTTGCACACCGGGGGGCGCGGATAGGGAACAATGGTCGAAAGATCAGTTCAGTGCCGAGTGCTGTCGCCGGGTGGGCAGTCTCGGCCCCGACCCGTTCCGCGTGCGCGGACGGAACATGCGGAAGGGAGCGCTCGATGGCGGCGATGAAGCCCCGGACCGGCGACGGTCCACTGGAAGCAACCAAGGAGGGGCGGGGCATCGTGATGCGTGTACCACTGGAAGGTGGTGGGCGCCTCGTCGTCGAGCTCACACCCGATGAGGCCGCCGCACTGGGCGAAGAATTGAAGAATGTCACCGCGCCCAGCAGTTGATTGCTGATTCGGGTCCCTGCTAGCCGGAGACCTTCTGGTAGATCTCCAAGGTCTGCTCGGCTATCCGCGCCCAGGAGAATTCGTCGATACACCGTTGACGCCCTGCTCTGCCGTAGTTCCCGGCCCGGTCGGGATCGGCGACCAGTGCGTTCACCGCATTGGCCAGTCGGGCTTCGAAACCCGTGGCGTCGGCGGGGTCGTAGTGCACCAGCACGCCCGTCTCGCCGTCGTTGACCACCTCGGGAATACCGCCGACGTCGGAGGCGACCACCGCGGTCGAGCAGGCCATCGCCTCGAGATTCACGATGCCCAACGGTTCATACACCGACGGGCAGACGAAAACTGTTGCTGCCGAAAGGATTTCACGAATCTGATCGCCCGGGAGCATCTCCTGCACCCAGAAGATGCCGCTGCGTGAGCTGGCGAGTCGTTCCACCGCCCCGCCCACTTCGGCGGCGATCTCCGGCGTGTCCGGCGCGCCGGCGCACAACACCAACTGCACGTCCGGCGCGAACTCGTGCGCGGCGGCGACCAAGTGCGCGACGCCCTTCTGGCGCGTGATGCGCCCGACGAAGGCGACGATCGGTCGGGTCGGGTCGACGCCGATGCGTTCCAGCGTCGGTCCAGGCTCGACGGGATACCACTTCTCGGTGTCGACACCGTTGCGAACCACGTGCACTCGGTCGGGATTCAATGCCGGATAGGCGGCGAGGACGTCGTCGCGCATGCCCGAGCTGACGGCGATCACCGCATCGGCCGCCTCGACCGCGGTGCGCTCCACCCACGACGACACCCGGTACCCGCCGCCGAGTTGCTCTGCCTTCCACGGCCGCATCGGTTCGAGTGAGTGCGCGGTCAAGACGTGCGGGATTCCATACAGCATGGAGGCGAGATGCCCGGCCATGCCTGCGTACCAGGTGTGGGAGTGCGCCACGGTCGCGCCCGCCGCGGCGTTCACCATCACCAGGTCCGCGGACAGCGTCGTCAAAGCCGCATTGGCGCCGTCCAACTTGGGGTCGGGTTGTGCGACGAAGACGTCCGGCTCGCCCGGCCGGAGCGCGCCCATGCAGTGCACGTCCACGTCGCACATGGTCTTCAGCTGCGCGACGAGCTCGGTGACGTGTACGCCCGCGCCGCCGTACACCTCCGGTGGGTACTCCCGCGTCATCATCGCCACTCGCATGGATACGACGGTAGTTCACGGTTGCGGTGCCGGTGGGTGAGTCGGACCCAATTGTCTTGACCGACAGTCCGAAAAGAAGTCGCGGTCAAATTAGTGGCCCAATCGTGTGAATGCCTAGCCGCGACCCCTGGCTGCCGATAGGTTTGACCCATGAAGGAATTGCCAACAGTCTTGGGCATCGTCCTGGCCGGCGGCGAGGGCAAGCGCCTGTATCCGTTGACCGCGGACCGCGCCAAACCCGCGGTTCCCTTCGGTGGCGCCTACCGGCTGATCGACTTCGTGTTGTCGAACCTGGTGAATGCCCGCTATTTGAAGATCTGTGTTCTGACGCAATACAAGTCGCATTCGCTGGACCGCCACATCTCGCAGAACTGGCGGTTATCGGGGCTTGCCGGGGAGTACATCACCCCGGTGCCCGCACAGCAGCGCCTCGGGCCGCGCTGGTACACCGGCTCCGGCGACGCAATCCTGCAATCGCTCAATCTCATCTACGACGAGGACCCCGACTACGTCGTCGTGTTCGGTGCCGACCACATCTATCGGATGGATCCCGAGCAGATGCTCCAGTTCCACATCGAGAGTGGGGCGGGTGCGACGGTCGCCGGAATCCGGGTGCCGCGTGCCGAAGCAACGGCGTTCGGTTGCATCGACGCCGACGAATCCGGACTAATCCGGGAATTCATCGAGAAGCCTGCCGACCCACCGGGCACCCCCGACGATCCCGAGCAGACGTTCGCGTCGATGGGCAATTACATCTTCACCACCAAGGTGCTCATCGACGCTATCCGCGCCGATGCCGACGACGACGACTCCGACCACGACATGGGCGGCGACATCATCCCGCGTCTGGTGGCCGACGGGAGAGCTGCCGTCTACGACTTCAAGAACAACGAAGTGCCTGGCTCGACGGAACGCGACCACGGCTACTGGCGCGACGTCGGGACGCTGGACGCCTTCTACGACGCGCACATGGACCTGGTGTCAGTCCATCCGATCTTCAATCTGTACAACCGACGCTGGCCCATCCGGGGTGAGCCGGAGAACCTCGCTCCCGCGAAGTTCGTCAACGGCGGCTCGGCGCAAGAGTCGGTCGTCGGTGCAGGCAGCATCGTCTCGGCCGCGTCGGTCCGCAATTCGGTGCTGTCGTCCAACGTCGTGATCGACGATGGTGCGATCGTCGAGGGCAGTGTGATCATGCCGGGCGTGCGCATCGGCCGGGGCGCCGTGGTGCGCCACGCAATCCTCGACAAGAACGTCGTCGTCGGTCCCGGCGAGCACGTCGGGGTGGACCTGGAGCGGGACCGCGAGCGATTCGCGATCAGCGCGGGTGGCGTGGTGGCCGTCGGCAAGGGCATCTGGATCTAGGCCTACCCCGCGAACGTGCCGTGTCGGGTCGGCGATGCACCCGGCGAAGACACCTCGCGCACGTTCGATCGCTCTATGCCGCGCGTCGCCGCCTTCGGCGCCACAACGCGAACGCACCCCAGGCGATCAGCACCAACACCACCAACACCAGCACGGGCAGCAGGATCGCTGCGAACACCAAACCGACACTGGCGATGTCCTCGAAGGTGCTCAACACGGGGGCCGCCACTCCTGCGGTCGCCACGTTGGCCACGGGCCGCACCGCCGTTTTTGTCAGGTGCATGACCAGTGCCACGACGACGCCGATAGCGATGGGGATCCACTGCCCCGACGATGCGAACGCTCCCGGATCGGTGATGGCTGCGGTCTGCGAGGCGGTGCCCGCGCCGAAGACGATCCCACCCGACGTGGGCCGGACGACGGTCTGGATCACGTCGTTGATGCTGTCCAGCGCGGGAATCTTGTCGGCAACCACCTCAACCGCTAGCAGCACCGCGACGATCAGCAGGACCCAGCCATTCTCCAACCAGGCCCACCCGGGTGGCAGGTTGACCACACTGGTGAAACGGCCGAGAAGTCCCATCGCCAAGAGCGGGATATAGGCGTTCAACCCGGCAGCGCTCGCCAGTCCTACGCCGGTGAGCAGTTCCACCTCGCCATTATGGAACTTCTGTCGTCCGAAGTCCGGCACTCTCGAGTGCCGCGCCGCTACCAATCGACGCGTGTCACCGTGTCTCAGCTTGCCCGTCACTGTCGCGTCGAGGGGCGGGATGCGTTCCGCTGCAAGGCAAAGGCGCGGAACTCGGACTCGGCCATGGATCGGCTCAGCCGCGCTGCCGTTTCTGCCCAGCACCTCCGGGGCGTTCGTGCGGCGGAACCGTTGGCACGTTCTTCAGAGATCGGCCCTTGCCTGCCACGGTGCTGAGCGCTCGACGACACCGTGGACAGATCGGCTTTCCGGCGATGTCGACTGTCCACGGCTTGCCTCCTCCGGGGCAGGGCTTGTGGATCATGCTGGACTCGATTCTGGTCGTGTCGATCGTGTGGGCCATGTGGCAGGGCCGCCCAGACGGACGCCCGCTGAAGCGATATCCGCCGAGCCATCGCATCTTATGGGATTGCGGGTCTGCACCGACCGACGTCGCGCGAGCCCGTCAGTGATCCCCGCATCGGTCCTGCACGTGAACTGGACCTGAATCAGGCGGCCTTGTTCCAGGCGAGTATCTCGGCGAACGCGACTTCAATGCTGCTCGAGCGGCAGCCGAGCCGGCCGGGCTGACAAGTAACGTCACCCACGGATCACCACACGCCGGGCAGTAGGCGGTAGCCCACGCGGCGCGTGTACTCGCCGTAGCCGGCCAACTCCTCGGTGAGCATCTTCTCCTCGTCGACGATCCTGGCCGTCAGAGCGGCCGAGGCGGGAATTAGCACTACGAGGCCCCACAGGGAGTCCAGGGCCAGAGGCGTACCGAGCATCATGACGAGCGCACCGAGGTACATCGGGTGCCGCACCACGCCGTATAACCCGGTCGAGACGAGTTCCTGACTCGACTCGACCCTGATGGTCGCGGCAGCATGATCGTTTTGGACGACGACGAGTTGCGCCACTAGCAGGCCGATCCCGACGAGGACGTCGCCCAGGATGACGATGGGCCGAGGCACCGACGACCAGCCCAAGCGGTGGTCGACGGCGCTGAGCGCCAGCAGCGCCACCACCGCCAGTAATGTCGCCGTCATCACGACGCGCTGCACCGGCCGCGTCTCTGCCGCCGGACCCGCCTTCAACCGGCGTTGCAGGGCAGCCGGATGCTTCACCGCGAGGTAGATGCTCGGAATGAGCGTCGCCACCATGAACACCGCGATGAAGACCCACGACTGCCAGTAATCGAAGGTCCACGCCGGCAGGAACAGTGCAAGGCCGAAGAACAGAACACCGGACACCATCGATGCAAGGGTTTGGACGACGAGCTTCATCGCTGGTGTCTCAGCGCAGATCGCGGCGACGGAAGGCCATGGTGCCCAGGGTGATCAGGGCAGCGTCGATGCCAAGGAGGAACCAGATTGGAGTCGGATCGAAGCTACCGGCGCCTACGTGCGGGATGTGAGCGAACGGCTCGAGGTTCAATAGCCATTGCGGCGAGTTCGACAGGGAGCCAAGGAGATACACCGCGATGAACGCGACGAGAACCCCCCACGCGGCCGGTGTGAAACGGGGGAGGAAGCCGAAGAGTGCGACCGTCACCGCAACCAACGACCAGACGGCGGGCAGCTGCACGGCTGCCGTGCCGAGCACCATCGGAAGCTTGCCCGTGACATCGTCTGCCGCGGCACCATAGGTCAACCCGGCCAGCAGGCCAGCCAGCATCATCGCAGCGGCGGTCCCGAGGATGGCGAACACCAGATGGCTTGCCAACCAACGGGTTCGGCTGACGGCACCGGCCAGCAGCGTCTCGGCTCGTTGGCTCGTCTCCTCCTGGAACAGTCGCAGCGTCAACGAGACGGCGAATGCCGCTGCCACCATGCCCAGCAAGCCGAACGCGATGGCAACGAAGGCCTGTTCCATCTCGGCGGTCCCGCCAAGGCGTGCCACGACGTCCTGTGCCGACTGACTACCGCCGATCTGGCCTCCGATGCCGTTGACGACACTGCCGATCACCAGCCCGTACAGGGACAAGCCGACCGCCCACAACAGCAGCGAGCCGCGGTCGAGCCGCCACGCCAACGTCGTGACGCCGCGCAGAGTCGATCCGGCCCGAGGGGCGCCCGGCTGTTCGGCGAGCAACCCCGCGCCGACGTCGCGCCTGGCCAACAATTGGTAGGCGACGAGGAGCAGCACGGCCGTCAATCCGAGGTGCAGCAGCAGCACCCAGAACCTGTCGCCCGCGTACGGACGCACCTGCAGCGACCACCCCAACGGTGAGAACCAGGACAGAAATTCGGCCCGCGAGCCTGCGTCACCGACGGCCCGCAGGGTGAATGCCGCTGCCAGCGAACCGAAAGCGGTACCGCGGGCGAAACGTGCGCTCGCCGACAGCTGGGCAGAGACGGCTGCGATGGCGGTGAACACCAAGCCCGTACACGTCAGTGCGAGGCCAAAGGCCAATGACCCCGAGGCGGGCACGTCCTGCCATAGCAGGCCGGCCGTCCCCATCAGCCCGGTCGCCATCGAGGCACCACCCGCGAGCAGCAATGCCGCAGTCAAGCTGGCGTAGCGGCCGACCGCGGTCGAGTCGATCAACTCCGTCCGGCCTGACTCTTCGTCGGCTCGAGTGTGACGGATGACGGTCAGAATCACGGCCGCGGCGATTAGCACGTGGAACATGCCTGCCTTCCAGATGCCCATGGCACCGAGACTGTCGCCGTAGACGTTTCCGTACAGCGCGCGCTGGGCCGGGCTGGCCATGATCGTGGCGGCCAACGATGCACGGTCCGCCTCCGTGGGAAAGACGGCGGCGATGCTGCCGACATAGACCGAGCCGAGGGGAATGGACAGCAGCAGCACCCACGATGGCAGAACGATCCGGTCCCGTCTGAGGTAGAGGCGAAGCAGCCCGAGGGTTCCCGAGAACACCGAGCCGCGCGAACGCGCTTGGTGCGCGGGATGGTGGGGGCGATCCAGGATGGTCATGCCGTCACCGGCTCAGCTGGTTGGCCGACGTCATAGTGGCGGAGGAAGAGGTCCTCCAGGGTGGGTGGTTGGCTGACCAGGCTTCGCACGCCTGCGTCGCCGAGCGCCTTGATGAGCGGGCCTAGACTCTCGCCGTCAACCTGCGCGCGAAGGGTGTGCCCCTCCACGCTGACGTCTGCCAATCCCTTCATTCCCTTGAGGCGTTCGATATCGCGTGGATCGCCAATCATCTCGGCCTTGATGGACGTACGGGACAGGTGCCGTAGGGACTCCAACGTGCCGCTCTCGATCGTCTTGCCTGCGCGGATGATGGTGACCCGTTGGCACAGCGCTTCGATCTCGGCAAGGATGTGGCTGGACAACAGCACCGTCGCGCCGGCATTGCTGGCCTCGGTGACGCACTGCTGAAACACGTTCTCCATCAGCGGGTCCAGGCCGCTGCTCGGTTCGTCGAGCAGAAGCAACCGGGCGTGTGATGCGAACGCGGAGATGAGTGAGACCTTCTGCCGGTTGCCCTTCGAATAGGTACGCGTCTTCTTCGACGGATCGAGGCCGAAGCGCTCGATGAGCTGCGCGCGCCGCTTCTCGTCGATGCCGCCGCGCATGCGGCCCAGCAGGTCGATGGTCTCGCCACCGGTTAGGGACGGCCACAGGGTCACATCGCCTGGTACGTAGGCGATCTCACGGTGCAATGCAACGGCGTCGTGCCACGGATCGCCGCCGAGCAACCGGACGGTGCCGGAATCCGCACGCACCAGTCCGAGTAGGACGCGGATGGTCGTCGACTTGCCCGCACCGTTGGGACCCAGGAAGCCGTGCACCTCGCCCTCGGCCACCGTCAGATCGAGTCCGTCGAGTGCTCGCACCGAACCGAAGCTCTTGGTCAGGCCGCGCACGTCGATCGCGGGCGTACTGCCGTCATTCGTCGTCATCGATCATTCCTCCGTAGACGTAGCTATGGGGATGCCCGCGGCGCGTTGCGCCGTGAAGGCGTCGTACATCGTCGAGTCGGTCATCAGGCCGTGGGTATAGACCTCGAGGGCGGGGAGCACCATCTCCTGCGCGTAGTCATGCAGGACGGCCCGGATGTCGGTTGGGTTGTCGTGCAGCTGCAGGTACAGCAGGAAGCCGCCGCCGCCGGCCATCGCCAGGAACTTTGCCCGGCCCTTGGGGTCTGGGCTTGGTTTGATGGTGCCCGCCCGCACCCCTTCTTCGATGTACTGCTCGGCATTGTCGATCATGCTGTGCCACAGTGACTTTCCAAGGTCTCCGCTGGATTGCATGCTGCGAACCAAGTAGGCCATCAACGGGGCGAACGACTCGATCTCCGCCAACTGGGCGAACCACGAGGCCGGGTCCGACGACTGGATGGATTCGCTCTTGGAGGTGCGGATCGATTCGGCGACGAAGTCGTCGCACGCGCGTCGCAAGCCGTCCTTCGAGCCGAAGTGGTGGATCACCAGGGCGGCACTGACACCCGCCGCCTTGGCGATGACGCGCAGTCCGACGTCGAACCCGTGCTCACCGAACTGCTCGATGGCCGCGGCGCGGATGCGCGCGGTCGCAGTCAGATCGTCGGCTGAACGCATGTTTAGTATGCTAAACGCGCGTTCAGTCAATCGTCAAGAGGGAGCCAAGCAGGAGCGAGGGAGGGTGCGGGCCGACCGCGCGAATACGGTCAGTCGCGGGCGGCGGCCAACAGGCCATCACCCAGTGGCACCAATACCGGCGTCAGCCGTTCGTCCTCGGCGATGATCCGCGCGGCCTCGCGCACCGCGGTCACTTCGCGGTCGCTGGCGCTGGCATCACCGGCGCGCCCACCCAGAGCGGCGCGGTGGATCACGATTGCGCCGCCGGAGCGCAGCAGTCGCACACCTTCGGCGACGAACTGCGGCTGGTCGGCGGGATCGGCGTCGATGAACACGAGGTCGTAGGACTCGTCTGCGAGCCTCGTCAGTACTTCCTGCGCGCGGCCGGTGATCAGCCTGGTCCGCGACGGTCCGATGCCGGCCTCGGCGAAAGCCTGCTTGGCAAGACGCTGATGCTCGGGCTCGACGTCGATCGTGGTCAGTACGCCGTCCTCACGCATCCCCGAGAGCAGCCAGAGTCCGCTGACGCCTACGCCGGTACCGACTTCGACGACGGCCTTCGCGCGCGCCACCTTTGCCAGCACGCTCAACAGGGCGCCGACTGCAGGGGTGACGGCTCCGGCGCCGCTGTCGTCGGCGCGCTCCCTGGCAGCAGCCGTGAGTGAGTCTTCGGAGATGGAGTTCTCGGCATGCGCGACGATCGCATCAGCTCGGCTCGGCCGTGGTTCCGTGCCCTCGGTCTGACCCATGGGATCATCGCTGCTGGCCATGCCCGCAGCGTAGAGCGAACGCAGATCGGTTCGCGCCCCGACACGCCCGCGCCCGGGGGTGAGATTATGGGGGGATTCGGCTGGTTTCCGCAGTTCGCAAGGTGCGTGGTCGACATTCTCAGGAAATGTTCAGTTTGCTCATATGCGGACCTCACCACGGTCGGGGACCGTAAGCGGATGGAAAACGGCGGGCGCTGGGCACCCGGGAATATCCAGGGCGATAATGCAGTTTCCGCGAGAGCTGGAACGGGAATCACACCCGGCACCGGCGCGAGTGATCTGGAGGATCCGACGACCACCTCAAGCACGTCCCCCGTATTCATGGCGCACTTCGAGCAATCCGGCGATGGCGACTGGGTTCAGCCGTCGGAGGAGATGTCGGGTACCGCGGTGTTCGACGCCACCGGCGACAAGACCACCATGCCGTCCTGGGACGAGCTGGTCCGGCAGCACGCCGACCGGGTGTACCGCTTGGCCTACCGGCTGTCGGGCAGCCAGCACGATGCGGAGGATCTGACCCAGGAGACCTTCATCCGGGTGTTCCGGTCAGTGCAGAACTACCAGCCCGGCACATTCGAGGGATGGCTGCACCGCATCACGACCAACCTGTTCCTGGACATGGTCCGGCGGCGCAGTCGCATTCGGATGGAGGCGCTGCCCGAGGACTACGACCGCGTTCCTGCCGATGACCCGAATCCCGAGCAGATTTACCACGACTCCCGGTTGGGCCCCGACTTGCAGGCGGCGTTGGACTCCTTGCCGCCCGAGTTCCGTGCTGCGGTGGTCCTGTGCGACATCGAGGGTCTGTCCTATGAGGAGATCGGTGCCACACTCGGTGTGAAGCTCGGCACCGTTCGCAGCCGTATCCATCGCGGGCGTCAGGCGCTGCGCGAGTACCTGGCGAACCATCCGGACGCCTTCGCCGAGGACTCCTCGAGGACTGCCTGACCCGCTGGCTTCGTCCTCGTGGGATTCAATGGCGGCGAGCCGCGCTACATTCGAACGCGAAGGCGTCCCATGTGGTCCACTGGACTGAATGGGTCGCGAGAGAGGAGCTGGTCGATGGCCGACCCGGGTGACGTGTTCCGCCGTGCATTCTCTTGGCTACCCACTCATTTCGCGTCGCAGAGCGACCAGCCCGTAGGCCCTCGCAGGTTCGGGTCCACCGAGCACCTCTCCACGGAAGCCATCGCCGCCTTCGTCGACGGCGAACTGCGGATGAGCGCGCACCTGCGGGCAGCCCACCACATGTCGCAATGTCCGCAGTGTTCGGCCGAGGTTGATGCCCAGGGGCAAGCTCGCGCAGCGTTGCGGGACTCGTGCCCCATCGTCATCCCGACGTCGTTGTTGGGTGCGTTGTCCGAGATCCCGCACCATGCCCCGCTGGAGCCGCCGGTGGAAGATGTGGCCACTCAGTTTGCTGCTGGCGAGCCACGTAGTCGCCGCAAACGCCGGTAGGGTGGATGTCGGGTCAAAATGCAATGGTGCGCGTCGGTGATGGCGTGTGCTCTGACGGAGAGTGAACACGGGTGACCAACCAGGACCAGTTCGGAAATCGTCCCCGCATGGAGCCGAAGCCCGTCTCGCGCCCGCCCGTGGATCCGGCGCAGACCCGGGCCTTCGGACGGCCAGACGGGGTCACCGGGTCCTTCCTCGGTGAGGAGAAGCACCGCGATCAAGGTGAGTACACCCCCAGGGATCAGGCGCCCGATGCGGTGCTCGCCGATGCCTTCGGCCGTCCCGACGGGGCGTCGGACACCCTGCAACGCCATCCTGCCGACGCGGGCGCACTCCAGGCCGAGCATGACCGGGACTTTCCCGAGGAGCCCGACGATCCGTGGCGCGATCCGTCCGCCACGCCCACCCTCGGGGTACCCGCGCAGCCCCCGCCGGCGCCAGTCGCCGCCAGTGCGGTGCCGATGGGCAAGCTAGGCGTTCGCGACGTCCTGTTCGGCGGCCGCGTCTCCTGGGTCGCTCTGGGAGTCATCGTGATCGTGGCGCTGATCATCGGTGGCATCGGTGGGGTGATCGGCAACAAGACGGCCGAGATCGTCCCCGCCTTCACGACGTCGAAGGTGACGCTGAAGACGGATGGCAAATCAGAGGAGCCGACCAGCAGGTTCGCTGACGTGGCGACGGCCGTCGCCGATTCGGTCGTCACGATCGAGGCTCTCAGCAAGGGCGAGGGATCGCAGGGCTCCGGCGTCGTGGTCGACGGTCGCGGCTACATCGTGACCAACAACCACGTCATCTCCGATGCCGCGAAGAACCCCGCGGACTACAAGATCTCCGTGGTGTTCAACGATGGCCACGAGGTCCCGGCCAACCTGGTGGGCCGCGATCCGAAGACCGACATCGCCGTGCTCAAGGTCGACAACGTCGACAAGCTGGTGGTCGCCCGCCTTGGCGACTCGGAGAAGCTCCGGGTGGGTGAAGAGGTGATCGCGGCCGGCGCGCCACTGGGCCTGCGCAGCACCGTCACCCACGGCATCATTAGCGCACTGCACCGCCCCGTCCCGCTGTCGGGCGACGGCTCGGACACCGACACCGTGATCGACGGCGTGCAAACCGACGCGTCGATCAACCACGGCAACTCCGGTGGCCCCCTGATCAACATGAACTCCGAGGTCATCGGCATCAACACGGCCGGAAAGTCGTTGTCGGACAGTGCAAGCGGTCTCGGCTTCGCCATTCCGGTGAATGAGGTCAAGGAAGTCGTCGATGGCCTGATCAAGGACGGCAAGATGTCGCACCCGACGCTCGGCCTAAACGCCGTGTCGGTGAGCAACGACGTTGCCTCCGGCGCGTTGATCAAGAACGTCGTGGCAGGCGGTCCCGCGGACCGGGCTGGCATCAAGGAGAACGACGTCGTCGTCAAGGTGGGCGACCGTTCGGTGGCCGACGCCGATGAGATGGTCGTCGCGGTGCGCCAGCTCAAGATCGGTCAGGATTCGCCGATCGAGGTGATCCGCGACGGGCGCCCCGTCACGCTGACGGTGAACCCCGGTACCGACAACCCTGCCGCGTAACGATGTTCGGCAACGTCGGCTGGGGCGAGATGCTGGTGCTCGTCGTGGCCGGCCTGGTCATTCTCGGGCCCGAACGGCTTCCTGGTGCCATTCGCTGGACGACCGGGACGCTGCGTCAGGTCCGCGAGTACCTCAGCGGCGCGACCAGTCAGCTGCGCGAGGATCTCGGTCCCGAGTTCGAGGACCTGCGCCAGCCCCTTAGCGAGCTACAGAAGTTGCGGGGCATGACGCCGCGGGCCGCTCTGACCAAGCACCTGCTCGACGGTGACGACTCGTTCCTGACCGGAAACTTCGACAAGCCAGTCGATCAGCCGCAGAAGCCCGTATCGCGGGGACAACCGCAACCTCAGCCACCGGCGGAGGCGAACACGGAGCCACGTCAGCCCGGGGTCACACCGTTCGACAGCGACGCGACCTAACGGCCGATCGGGTTCAGGCCGAGCGACATTCCCGCCAAGCTGCGCTTGCGTGAGGTCAACGCGTCGGCGATGGAGCGCAATTCCTTTCCCGCCGCCGAGTCCGGTGCGCTGATCACCAAGGGCACACCCGAGTCGCCCGCCTCGACGAGCGCGGGGTCTAGAGGGACTTGACCCAGCAGTGGCACGTCGGCGCCCATCGATCTGGTGAGGCTTTCGGCCACCTGCTTGCCGCCGCCCTCGCCGAAGAGATTCATCACCGTGCCATCGGGAAGCGTCAGGCCAGACATGTTCTCGACGACGCCGACGATCCGCTGACGCGTCTGCAAGGCGATGGCACCTGCGCGCTCGGCGACCTCTGCGGCCGCCAATTGCGGCGTCGTCACCACCAGGATCTCGGCGCCGGGGATCAGCTGCGACACAGAAATCGCGATGTCACCGGTACCCGGGGGGAGGTCGAGCAGCAGCACGTCGAGATCGCCCCAGTACACGTCGGCAAGGAATTGTTGGAGCGCGCGATGCAACATTGGCCCGCGCCACACCACAGGGGTGTTGCCCTGCGTGAACATCGCGATCGAGATGACCTTCACGTCATGGGCGATGGGCGGCAGAATCATCGACTCGACCTGGGTGGGCCGGTCCGAGGTGCCCATCATGCGCGGCACCGAGTGCCCGTAGATGTCGGCGTCGAGCACACCGACCGACAGTCCGCGCGCAGCCAACACCGCCGCGAGATTGACCGTGATGCTCGACTTGCCGACGCCGCCCTTGCCAGAAGCCACCGCGTACACGCGGGTCAGGGATCCGGGCTGCGCGAAGGGGATCACGGGCTCACGGGAATCGCCGCGCAACAGCTTGCGCAATTCGGTGCGCTGCTCGTCGTTCATGACGTCGAGGGTGACCTTGACGGAACCCGTGCCCGGCACGTCGACGACAGCCTGCTTCACGCGATCGGAGATCTCGGTCTTCTTCGGGCACGCCGACGTGGTCAGGTAGATCTCGACGTGAACAGCACCATCGGTGGGGTCGACCGATACGTCCTTGACCATGCCGATCTCGGTGATCGGCCGGCGAAGTTCGGGGTCGATGACCTTGGACAGGGCCGATCGCACGGCCGATTGCAGGCCATCGGCGTCAATCTTTGATTGCGGAGACATCAACCGCGAGTGTAGGCGCAGCCCTCAGTTGATTGGACCTGGTACCGGCCCCGTCGGCGGCGGTCCCGGCGCGACCAACGCCACCGGCGGAGGTGGGGGTGGCGGCGCGAATGGCGGCGGTGGGGGTGGCGGCGCGAATGGCGGCGGTGGGAACTGGGGTGCGGGCGGGCCCATCGGGAGAGGCGCCGCCACTGGCTGCGGGGTCAAACAGAAGACCTGGCAGTTCTGCTGCGGTGCCGGAGCTTGCGGGGTCAGGCAGAAGACCTGGCAGTTCTGCTGCGGTGCGGGGGGAACACCCGCGCCGGGGCCAGGAGCGATACCCAACTGGTTCATGACGCCCAGCGACGCGAGGGGATCGTTGGCGGGCAACCCGATGCCGGGGCCGAGGCCCTCGGGGTTGCTGGCCAAGTGCGCACCTCCGATCGGCGGAGCGACTCCGATGAGTGGCAGGTTGACCGGCGCCACACCAGTGGCGTAGGCGGCCGCCCAGCCGAGCACGTTCTGGGCGTACGCCATCGAGTTGTTGTAGCGAAGAATCGCCGAGAGTATCTGCGAACGGTCGCGAAGGTTCAGGTTGCCGCTGCACAGATACCTGGCTGCGGTCAGCGACGCGTCGTAGATGTTCTGGATGTCGGCCTTGCCGTCACCGTTGCCGTCGGATGCGTACCTCGCCCAGGTGCCGGGCAAGAACTGCATCGGGCCCATCGCTCGCGCGTAGGTGATCCGGCCCGCCTGGACGTTCTGCACGATCACCTCGTTGCCGGCGAGGGTCCCGTCGAGAGTGGGTCCGAGGATGGGCTGCACGGGGTTGCCCTGCGCATCTGTGGCGCCGCCGTTGGCGTGCACGGACTCGATGCGGCCGATTCCCGCCAGCAGGTTCCAACTCACCCCACATCCCGGATAGGCCGACGCCATCATGCGTTCGGCGTTGCGGTAGGCGCTCAGTGCAATCGCCGGAATGCCTACGCTGCCTGGCGAATTGACCACGATCGGTGGCGGCGGAGCCGACAGGTTGGCCATCGCGAAGCGGAACGGGGTTGGGATTCTGGTGGCCGCCACGACGACGACGCCGGCGTCGTCACCGGTGCGAGCCACCGCCGCCAACGGCGTGATGCCGTCATCGGCGACGGCGTGCCTGGGCGACGGCGCGGAGGCGCCGACCGCCAGCAGAAGGACCAACGGAACGATCACGGCAACGCCGAAGGCAGGAGTGCGCACCACGCGACGCGCTCGACGTCGCACTTCTGCGTAGGCGGACCCGCCTCCTATGTGCACTCGACCGTCCTAGATCCGCAATGACCAGCTATGGTGCCGGTGAAGACCGGCAAACTTCAGTGAACCAGGTCACCATACCTACTCCTGTTGCGCGTGTTGCAGCAATGGTCTAGTCGGGTTCGTCCGAGTTTCGTTGGCTCCTCGAAGCGGTGTTCTTCTTGGGCTTCCTCGACTTCAATTCGTCGAGAAGCTCGCGCACCTCTTCGAGTTCGCGGCGCAGATAGTCGCGTGTGACGACCTCTCCGACCGCGATGCGCAGCGCCGCGAGTTCCCGCGCGAGGTACTCGGTGTCGGCCTTCGTCTGCTCGGCGCGACGCCGGTCCTCCTCGAGTGACACCCGGTCGCGGTTCTCCTGACGATTCTGCGCCAGCAATATCAGGGGTGCGGCATACGCCGCCTGGGTGGAGAACGCCAGATTGAGCAGGATGAACGGATAGGGGTCCCACCGCAGCCCGACAGCGAACAGGTTCAGCGCGATCCACACGATCACCATGACCGTCTGCATGGCGAGGTAGCGACCGGTGCCGAGGAACCGTGCGATCGACTCGCTGAATCGACCGACGGCCTCGATGTCGACTCGCGGGGTGAAACGCCTGCGGCGCGTCCGGGGGGTATCGAGCCGCTGTCGCGCTGACAGGTCGCTCACGACGGACCTCCGGGTGTCGGGGCCGGGACGTCGGTGAAGTCACCCTCACTGGGCAACTCGGGATCTTCGGACCGAGCTCTCCAGTCATGCGGCAGCAGGTGGTCGAGCACGTCGTCGACCGTGACGGCGCCGAGTAGGTGCTTCTCGTCGTCGACCACGGGACCGCAAACCAGGTTGTAGGCGGCAAAGTACCGAGTTACGGCCGCCAGTGAGGTCTCGGGATCCAGGCTGGGCAGATCGGAGTCCATGATCCCGCTGACCAGGGCCGCAGGCGGTTCCCGCAGCAGTCGCTGCAGATGTACGCAGCCCAGGTAGCGGCCCGTCGGGGTGGCGCTCGGCGGCCGCGCGACGAACACCAGCGAGGCAAGGGCGGGGGTGAGCTCCGGATCGCGGACCCGTGCCAGGGCCTCGGCCACGGTGGTGCCGGGACCGAGGACCACCGGTTCCGGAGTCATCAAGCCGCCCGCGGTGTCGGGTGAATGCTTCAGCAGGCGTCGCACCGGTTCGGAGTCCTCGGGATCCATGCGGGCCAATAGTGCCTCTGCCGCCGACGCGCCCAACTCGCCGAGCAGGTCGGCCGCATCGTCCGGATCCATCGCCTCCAGGACGTCGGCGGCGCGCTCGGCGTCGAGCCGCTCCAGCAAGTCGGCCTGTTCGCTTTCGGGGAGCTCCTGCAGGACGTCGGCGAGACGTTCGTCGTCGAGGGCATTGACGACTTCATAGCGGCGCTTGGCAGGCAGATCTCGGATGGCATCCGCGACGACGATGGGCCGCTGCCCCTCGAACTGTGCCAGCAGATAGGCGACGCCCTGACCGGGCAGTGACATCGCCGAGTGGGTGAGGCCCGTGACGTTCTGCCAGTCGACGATGTGAACGGACGTGCGGCGGCCCAGCCTGCGATGGCTTCGCACCGCGACCCTGGTCACCATCCAGTCCCGCGTGCGGATTTGCTCGATCGCGAGGTCGACCACGACCAGGTCGACGCCGGCGAGCTGCTCGAGCTCGGGATCCTGCACGCGCACGCGGGTGTCGAGCACCTGACCGAAGACCAGAACCTCGCCAGGTCGCTGCGCGAAGCGGCGCAGTGACACATTGGCGGTGGTCAGGGTGACGGCGTTGGGCTCGATCGCCGTCACCCGCAGCAGACCGACGAAAATCCTTCGGCGGGTGAGCAGTTCGACGACGAGGCCGAGTACGCGCGGTTGTTGGCGGCCGATGCCGATGCTGATGACCACGTCGCGGACGCGGCCGATCGACTCACCGTCGGGGCCGAGTACCAACATCCCCGATAGTCGGGCCGCATAGACCCTGTTCACCGCCACCATGAAACAAAGAGTAGAGAGTGATGCCGTGGAGAATCGATATCGCCCCCGCAGAACGTGCCTTTCGGTTCCAGGCAGCAGCCCGAAGATGATCGAGAAGGCCAAGGGCTTGACCGCCGATCAGGTGTTCCTGGATCTCGAGGACTCGGTCGCGCCAGATGCCAAGGCGCAAGCGCGCACTCAAGTAGCGGCCGGACTGGCCGAAGGCGGCTGGGCGGGCCAGCTTCGAGGCGTGCGTGTGAACGACTGGACGACGCCGTGGACGCACGCCGACGTCATCGAAGTGGTGGCGTCTGCGGGTGCCCACCTCGACATCGTGGTCCTGCCGAAGGTGACTGACGTCGCCCACGTGCAGGCTCTCGATCTCCTGCTGACCCAGCTGGAGATCACCCACGGACTGCCGGTGGGGCGCATCGGCATCGAAGCGCAGATCGAGAACGCGCAGGGTCTGACGAACGTGGATGCGATCGCGGGGGGACCACGGGTGCAGGCGCTCGTGCTCGGCCCCGCCGACATGATGGCGAGTCTGAACATACGCACCCTGGTGGTCGGCGAACAGCCGGAGGGTTACGACGTGGGCGATGCGTATCACCACGTATTCATGCGGATCCTGGTGGCTGCGCGTGCGCGGGGCATCAACGCGATCGACGGTCCATTTCTCAAGGTGCGCGACGTCGAGACGTTCCGGCGGGTAGCGAGCCGTGCCGCGGCGCTCGGTTTCGACGGCAAGTGGGTTCTGCATCCCGATCAGATCGTGGCGGGCAACGAGATATTCAGTCCTCGCCAAGCCGACTACGACCACGCCGAACTGATCCTCGAAGCCTACGAGTGGCACACCTCGCGAGGCGGTGGCGGCAGGGGGGCGGTGATGCTCGGCGACGAGATGATCGATGAGGCCAGTCGCAAGATGGCACTGGTCATCGCGGGCAAGGGTCGGGCTGCCGGGATGGACCGCACGGGTGACGGGTTCGAACCACCGAGTCAGTAACCGTACGGCGAGGGGGACGTGACGGCGATCGCGAAGATGATGACCACCGCGTAGAGCAGCCAACCCGCGACCGCGAGCGCGCCGACGATGACCCCTGCCAAGGCCATGCCATGACCCTCCTGACCGGTGCGCTTCGTCTCGCGCATCGCGATGATGCCGAGGATCAGTCCGACCACCGAGGGCAGGCCGCAGAAGACCAGTCCGGCGAGGGAGGTGACGAGCGCCCCGATGGCCTTGCCGTTGGTGCCCGGTGGCCGGCCCTGGGCGTAGGGGTCATAGGGGTAGCCGTATCCGCCGGCATACTGGGGGGGATACCCTGGCGCCGGCATGCCGGGCGGCGGGTAGCCCATCTGGGGGTATCCCGGTTGCTGGTAGCCCATCTGGGGATATCCGGGGTGCTGGTAGCTCGGGGGCGGGTAGTCGGCCGGGTACTCGGCCTGCTGGAAGTCGGCTTGGGCGGCGTAGGGCGGCGGTTCCACCCCGTCCGACCGATAGTCCACTGTCGCATAGGGATCGGGGTGCGGCGCGACATCCTCCAATGGGGCGTACTCCCGGCCGTGCTCCGGTTCATCGGATCCTGTGGTCATAGCGTGTTCAATCCCATCACGATTACGATCATGCCCGAGAGCACGGTCCGGGGTTCCAACCTAGCGCTCGCGGAGACGCGCCGAATCCATCGGCACCAGCCGACCGTCGCCGAGAATGATAGAAGCTGACCTGCTGG
This sequence comes from Mycolicibacterium hodleri, assembly GCF_006439015.1. GTDB lineage: Bacteria > Actinomycetota > Actinomycetes > Mycobacteriales > Mycobacteriaceae > Mycobacterium > Mycobacterium hodleri_A. Next base: position 532,549 of record NZ_RCZG01000002.1, read on the forward strand.
TTCGCCGAAAAGCTGACCGCAAGGGTCGTGCGTCAACTCACGGAGCCGAAATCCGTGAGCTCGTTGGTCGACAGGCACCTATCGGGGATGCCGAGCGTTGACAATGGAGGCGCGGAACGATCGCGGAACGATGCGGCACCACTCGAACACGACATGACAGGGACCCAAGATGACGAACCCACTTCAGAATCAAGGGCGGGCTGGCCGAAATCCGGGACGCGGTGGATTCGCTTCGCTGCCGACCCCGCCAAAGGGTTGGCCCATCGGCTCGTACCCCACCTACGCCGAGGCGCAGCGTGCCGTCGACCACCTGTCGGACCAACAGTTTCCGGTGCAGCAGGTGACAATCGTCGGTGTCGACCTCATGCAGGTCGAGCGGGTGACCGGCCGGCTCACGTGGCCACGAGTGCTCGGGGGTGGTGCGCTGACGGGCGCGTGGCTCGGTCTGTTCATCGGGCTCGTCCTCGGGTTCTTCGGTCCGAGCCCCTGGGGCGCACTCATCGCCGGCCTGGTCGCCGGCGTGTTCTTCGGCCTCATCACGTCCGGGCTCCAGTACGCGATGGCGCGGGGCACAAGAGATTTCAGCTCGACGATGCAGCTGGTTGCCGGACGCTACGACGTGCTGTGCGATCCGCAGAGCGCGGAACAGGGCCGGGACATCTTGGCGCGCTTGACGATCTGACACCCGACGGCGCAGTTGACGGTCGGTGCGCCGCCGACTTGCCGGACCGCGCCAAAGGTTGCGCACCCATGCCAGGTGAGAGACGTCGAGGTTGCTGCGCCGTCACGAATTGCGACGCGCTGGCGCGGAAGTGTTGCGCATGGCGCATAACTCGCTCTACGGTTTGCGCGCGGGAGCAACTCGCCCGGAGCCGCCCCGGCGGCGACATGGGACCCGGAGCCGCCCCGGCGGCGACATGGTTGCGGACGGGAGATGGCGGTGCGCTTCAGGCGGCTATGCGCTGCGGCGTCGGCTGGACTGACGACGGCGTCGATGGTGTCGGCGGGTGGTGGCCAGAGTGACGGCATCGTCATCAACTACTACACTCCGGCCAACGAGATGGCCACCTTCACCGCGGTAGCCAAGCGTTGCAATGACGAACTCGGCGGCCGCTTCGCCATCAAGCAGATCAGCGTGCCGAAAGGTGCCGACGATCAACGACTGCAACTGGCGCGCAGACTCACCGGAAACGACCAGTGCCGTCGATGAACTTCTTCCCTGCCGCCCTGACCGACGTCGGCGTGCGGCTGCCTTCCGGTGACATCACGCTGACCACCGAGGTGCACGATATGTTGGCCCGACATCCCACGCCCGCCAACGTGATCGTCGGCGTCCGACCGGAGCACCTCGAGGATGCAGCGCTGATCGACTCCTACGCCCGAATCCGGGCGTTGACCTTCCCGGTATCGGTGGACCTCGTCGAGTCGCTCGGCTCGGACAGGTACATCCACTTCCGGACCGAGGGCGAAGCAGCCCGGGCGGCCCAGCTCGCGGAGTTGAGCGCCGAGTCCGGCACAGGCGAGAACCAGTTCGTGGCAAGGGTTCCCGCCGAATCGAAGGTGGTGGCGGGTGAGAACGCCGAGCTCGCGTTCGACACGTCCAAACTGACGCTCTTCGACGCGGACACCGGCGCCAACCCGTCGATACCACCCGCCTGATGACCGACGTTCTGGAGAAGGTCCGGGCGCGTCTGCGCGAGTACTTCGATCGCATCGGCGTCACCGGCGATCCTGCAGCTGCGAGCGTGACATTTCTCGGTGCTGACTCGATCGAGGTATTGCGCTACGGGCCCGACGCGGATGGCACGCATCACCATGTCTCGCTGGGGTGTTCGCGGTATCCGATGCTCGACCCGACGGCAATGGTCGTCGACTCGGCAAGCGGGCCGCGCGCAGAAGTCGTCGTCGCATTGCGAGGTCCGACGCCGGCCGGTTTGGCGCGCTCGATCGCCGTGGTCGCGGCCTCACCGGCCGTCGAGGGGCTGGTACTCGCCCCGGATGCCCTCGTCGATCTCGAGACGCCGCTGTGGGAGGGGTCGCCGTTCACCGCGGTGTTGTTGAGCGCGAGCGACATCGACGACGTCGAACTGCCCGAACCCAGTGACCCGGTCGTGCTTCTGTCGGCCACGCCGATCACGCCGACCGAGGCGGCGTGGGTGCGACTCAAGGGTGCCGAGGCCATGCGGGAAGCGTGGCGCACCGACGGCGTCGACGTCCGTGACCCACGACGTCCGGCCGCCCAGCCGCGCTGACTACAGCCAGTGGTTGCGGCGAAAGGTGAAGTACAGCGCTGAGCAGACCGTCGCCATCACCAGCAGCACCGTGGGATAGCCGTATGTCCACGCCAACTCCGGCATGTGTTCGAAGTTCATGCCGTAGATGCCCGCGAGTGCGGTCGGGACGGCGGCGATCGCCACCCACGCCGAGATCTTGCGCATGTCCATGTTCTGCTGCATGGACACCTTGCCGACCGCGGCCTGCACCAGCGAGCTGAGCACTTCGTCATAGCTCGCAATGCGGTCGGACGCCTGGGTGTTGTGGTCGACGACGTCGCGGATGTAGCGCCTGACCTCCTTGGAGATCAGATCGTTGTGGTCAGATCCGAGGCGCTGTAGGGCGAGGTTCAGTGGGCCGACCGCTCTGCGCATCTCGACGACTTCCCGCTTGAGCAGATAGATGTGCTCGATGTCGGTGTCACTGGTCGGGGAGAAGACGTTCTCCTCCATCGCATCGATGTCGTACTCGACGAGGTCGGTCACCTCGAGGTAATGGTCGACGACGTGGTCGGCGATCGCATGGAGCACGGCGTAGGGCCCAAGCGCACAGTTGGCCGGGTTGTGGTCCATCCGCTTGCGCACTCCGGCCAGCCCGCCGTGGTCGCCGTGCCGGACCGTCACGACGAAGTCCGGTCCGACGAAGATCATGATCTCGCCGGTCTCGACGATCTCGCGGGCCTTGGCCACGGACTCGTGCTCGACGTACATGATGGTCTTGAGCACCAGGAACAGGGTGTTGTCGTAGCGCTCCAGCTTGGGGCGCTGATGGGCGTGAACGGCATCCTCGACGGCCAGTTCGTGGAGGCCGAAGACGTCGGCGACGGACTGCATCTGATGCGCGTCGGGTTCGTGCAGGCCGACCCAGACGAACGCCCGCACACCAGCCATCTGGAGTTCACGGACTTTGTCCAGGGCGGCGGCGTGCGTGTACTTGCCCGGGAGTCGTCTGCCATCGGCGTACACGCCGCAATCGACCATCGCCCTGGCGACGGGAACGTGGATCGAATGACTGTCCAGCTCCGGCGTTCGACGGTTCGTCGGCCTCAGCATAGATGGCTGCAGGGCGCGGAACGATGGCACGAACAACCTCCTCCGTGGGGCGGAGCAGCGACGTCACGCTCCTACACAGGCCGTGGAAGATGGTACGCCCCGTGGCTGAGAGTGCTTGGCCCACGAGGTCAACCCGGCCAAGCGCGAACCCTGGGTGAAGTAACCTGACGCGATGACTGAAGCGGTTCGCACGCCCCAGGTCGTCATCGATGACGCCGCGATCTTCGACGCTCACGAAGGAGGCAAGCTCTCCGTTGCGTTGAAGTCGCCGCTGGACAGTCAGCGCGCCCTGTCGATCGCCTACACGCCGGGCGTCGCCCAGGTCAGCCGGGCCATCGCGTCCGACCACACCCTTGCGGCGAAGTACACCTGGGCCAACCGTCTCGTCGCGGTCATCAGTGACGGCAGTGCCGTCCTCGGCCTTGGCAACATCGGTCCCGCGGCATCGCTTCCGGTGATGGAGGGCAAGAGCGCCCTATTCAAGACCTTTGGCGGCCTCGACTCGATCCCGATCGTGCTGGACACCAATGACCCCGACGAGATCGTCGAGACCATCGTTCGATTGCGACCGACGTTTGGCGCGGTGAACCTCGAGGACATCTCGGCCCCGCGCTGCTTCGAGATCGAGCGTCGTGTCATCGAGGCGCTGGACTGTCCCGTCATGCACGACGATCAGCATGGCACGGCGATTGTCGTGCTCGCTGCGCTGCGGGGTGCCACCACGATCCTCGATCGCGACATGCACATGCTGCGCGTGGTCATCTCCGGCGCCGGAGCCGCCGGCGTCGCCTGCGCCAACATCCTGCTCGCCGCGGGCATTCGCGACATCACGCTGTTGGACAGCAAGGGCATCGTGAACAGCGGCCGCGACGACCTCAACCCGTTCAAGGCCGAACTGGCGGCCACGACCAACCCCGCCGGACGCACGGGCGGCATCGCCGAGGCGCTCGACGGCGCGGACATGTTCCTCGGATTGTCGGCCGGTGTGGTGCCCGAAGAGATCATCGCCACCATGGCACCGGGCGGCATCGTCTTCGCCCTGTCGAACCCCGATCCCGAGATCCACCCGGATGCGGCGCGCAAGTACGCGGCCGTCGTGGCCACCGGACGCAGCGACTTCCCCAATCAGATCAACAACGTGCTGGCGTTCCCCGGGGTCTTCCGCGGTGCACTCGACGCCGGTGCCCGCCGTATCACCGAGGCGATGAAGGTGGCTGCTGCCGAGGCGATCTTCTCCGTCGTCGGCGATGAGCTGGCCATCGACCACATCGTGCCGAGCGCGCTGGATCCGCGGGTGGCCCCGGCTGTGGCTGCGGCGGTGGCGGCAGCCTCGAAGCTCTGAGTCGCGCGATGGCCCTTCGGCGGGTGGCGGTGCTGCTTGCCGTTCTGCTGATGGCCGGCTGCGGGGGTGCGCCGCCGGCGCCGTCCGTCGCCGTCGGAGCCGCCCCGGATGCTGCGTCGACGCTGCTGGCCCATCTGTATGCGGCAGCGCTGCGCTCTTATGGGAGTCCGGCGCACGTCGAGCAGAGCGCCGATCCGCTGACCGACCTGGACACCGGCGAAGTCGAGGTGGTGCCCGGATTCACGGGGCGTCTGCTGACGCGATTCGATCCGAACGCCACGGCCCGCGCAGCCGCGCAGGTGTATCGGTCGATGATCTCGTCACTGCCCGAGGGGATCGGTGCGGGTGACTACGCGCAGTCCGCCGAGGACAAGCCCGCACTGGCCGTGACGGAGGCGACGGCGGGTGCGTGGGGCAGACGCGACGTCGCGGCGCTGGTGCAGCATTGCCCCGGGCTGACGGTCGGCAAAGTGGTCGGCGACCGCTCACCGGCCGCCGTCGCGACGTGCCGACTGCCCTCCGCCGTCGAATTCCCGGACGCCTCAGCGCTGGTCGGTGCCCTGCGTTCGGGGCGGATCGACGCGGCATGGACGTCGAGCGCCGTCCCCGAGACGCCGGACGACGTGGTCGTGCTCAGCGATCGGACCTCGGCGATCCTCGCGGAGAACGTCGTGCCGCTCTACCGCCGCAACGAGCTGAACGAGCGTCAGGTGTTGTCGCTCAACGAGATCGCGGGGGAGTTGGACACCGGATCATTGGCCGACATGCTGGGCAAGGTGGCGTCGGGTACCGACCCGGGCGCCGTGGCCGAGGAGTGGCTGGCCGCTCACCCGCTCGGCCGCTAGCCACTCACCACTGCACCGTCAGTGGACTTTCGGCAGCGCCTTGGCGATCATCGACGAGAACAGTCGCTGGTAGCCCGAACCGGTGATCCGGACGATGATGTCGAGCGCTTTCGCGTCGGCGCCGACGAGGACGCGTGCCTTGTTCTTGCGGACGGCGTCGAGGATGACCTTGGCCGCCTTCTCCGGTGTCGTGCTGGCCAACTTCTTGTCGAACACCTTCGCGAGTTCCTGCGGGTCGATGCCCTCGACGGCCGTCGCGTTGCGCGCGATCGCGGTCTTGATGCCACCAGGGTGCACGGCCGTCACCTTCACCGGGCGCTTGGCTGCCATCATCTCTTGGCGGAGCGCCTCGGTGAATCCACGCACGGCGAACTTCGCGGCGTTGTACGCGGACTGGCCGGGGACCGAGAAGAGCCCGAAGAGGCTGGAGACGTTGACGACGTGGCCGTCACCTGACTCGATCAGGTGGGGTAGGAACGCCTTCGTGCCGTTGACGACGCCCCAGAAGTCGACGTCCATCACGCGTTCGATGTCCTTGTAGGAACAGACCTCGATGTCGCCGGTGAACGCGATGCCCGCGTTGTTGTAGATCTGATTGACCTTGCCGAAGTGTGCCTTGACCGCGTCCGCATAGATTTCGAACGCCTCGCGCTCGGTGACGTCGAGGCGATCGGCCTTGACCGGCGCGCCGATGGCCTTCAGCCGTGCCTCGGTGACGGCGAGTCCTTCGGTGTCGACGTCGCTGATGGCGACCTTCGCACCGGAGCGTGCCAGCTCGACGGCCAACGCCTGCCCGATTCCCGATCCGGCTCCCGTGACGACGGCGACTTTCCCGGCGAAGCCCTCCATACACACTCCTGTTGTTGGTTACGCAATTCGCATTGAGTTTAGCCAGTACCGGCGGTACCGCCGGGCGGCGGGTAAGGAGTCAGGAACGCGAAGGAGGTCTTGGTGCTCAGATGGAGGCCAGGGCCGACGTCTTTCGCGCGACCGGCGAGGTGCCCAACAGTCCTACTCTCCGGATCCGCCTTCCGCCGACCGCGCCGATTCAAGTGTGGTCTGAAGCGACCGAGACGTGAGTTCGGGAATGACCTGACTCCAGGGTCTCACCGCCACCTTCGAGAAGCTACCGCTGCGGTTGTAGGGTTCGTCGGCGATGAAGCGCCGCGCCTCCTGGGTGGACGCGACCTCGACGACCATCACCATGGTCTGAGGCGGACCGCCCTCCTCGGCGCGGGCCGGACCTCCGAAGACGATCTGGTCCCGATGGGCGATCAGGAACTCGTAGTGTTCCGCGCGTTTGGCCGCCAACAGTTCGAGCCTGGTTTCATCGATGGTGCACTCAATGAGGTAGCGGGTCATCACACGCTCAACCGGATCATCGTTGACAGGAACGCCTCCGCGGTGGCCGCGGCAGAGGCCGGGTTCTGGCCGGTGACCAGGCGACCGTCAACCTCGACGTGGATACTGTGAGGGGGTTTCTCGATGAACACCGAGCCCTCGTCGGCCATGCGATCCTGCAGCGAAAACGGCATATGAGAGTAGAGCGCGTCCTCCGCGTCTTCCCCGCGGGTGAAACCTGTCGCTCTGCGACCAGCCAGCAACGTCGATCCGTCCGACAACTCAACCCCGAGCAACGCTGCAGGACCGTGGCAGACCGCAGCCACGGGTCGGCCCGCCTCCCACGCCGATCTGATGCAGGCCTTCGTCGTGGCATCGGTCGCCAGATCGAACATCGGGCCGTGGCCGCCGGGGAAGAACACCCCGTCGAAGGCTTCGATCCCCATGTCGTCGAGGTGCACAGTCGCGTTCAAGGCCGCTAGGGCGTCCCGCACGTTGGCGATCTCGTGTCTGCCGGGGTAGCCGCGGGGATCGACGGGCGCAGGACCTCCCAGTGGGCTGGCTACGGTCACACTGACGCCTGCATCAACGAGCGTTGCGTAGGGCTCGGAGAACTCGCTGAACCAGACGCCCGTCGTTGGCTTGCCGTCAATGTCGCCGTGGTTCGTGACGACCATCAGTACGTTCAGCACACGTTCTCCCGCTCAGCCGTCACGACCGGCGACACCGACGTCGAGCCGAACCAGCTTCGCTTCCTGGACCACACCGTCCTGCGGCATCACCATTCCACCCGTGGTGGTGACGAATAGGCTCGTCCGCGAAGCGGGTGTCCTTCCAAACACGCATGACGTACTGCCGGCCATGCCTTGCAGCGGCCCGGCGACGGCAACGCGTGTGCCGTCTGGCGCGAGCCGGATCAGGGTGTTGTGGATGTGAGTCGTGACGAAGAGGTCGCCGTTCGCGGCGACGGCGAGATCGTCCCCGCGCAGATTCTCCGCCACGATGTCCAGGGTGCCGACCGGCATTCCGGAGGCGTCGAGCGGCGCCCTGAGCACCAGGGCCCGATCGGTGTTGGTGAGGTAGAGGGCGTCGTCACCGGCCTTGATCCCGTTGGCGCCCGGCAACATCGGCTCCTCGGAGACCTTGGTCAGCAGATCGTCACGCAGCACGACGCGCGACGCTCCCGTTGCCAGGTCGATCGCGATCACCACTCCCAGAATTGAATCGACCGTGAATCCAATGCCGACTGGTCCGGAAGTAAAACCGTTGAGGAACAACGTATCCGGTACCGGTGCGAGATCCTCGACGCGGCCACCGGTGGTAACGCGGTACACATGATGAGGCCCCGCGCCCGGTTCGCCGCCAACGACGATGACCCCATCAGACACGATCATGCCCGCCGGCGGGGCCGGCATCGACACCCACTCGTGGCTTCGTCCGTCAACGGTTGCGCGGTGCAGTTCGGCCTTGTTGTGGACGGAGACGACGAACTCGTCATCGCCGATGACGGCGATGTTCTCCAAGAACGTACCTATCGGCCATGTCGCAATGACGTCATGGCTTACCGCGACGAGTTCGACGTCACGATGTGCTGCGGGCTGTCCGGCCATCGTCGTCCCTTCATGTGGCAACGATGATGCCGCCCGCCGGTGGCAGACGTCTTTCACGATCCGGCGTTGCACGATCCGCGGGCACGGGCACCCGCAGCCACCGCGTGGTACACAAGGCAGGTGACTGCCGACTACCCGGCAATGCCGACGGGGTTGCCGTTCAGTACGTCCCGCGTGCTCTACGCCGCGGGCGAGTATGCCCATCCACCAACGGGTCTGATTCAACTGCGACTGGTGCGCCGCGGCAGCTCGTTCGCTGACCTCGATCTCGGCCTTGGATTGCACCGGGTCTTCACCCGGCCCGGTGACCTCCTGCTCAGCCTGCCCGATCGGCCCACCGCATTCCGCATTGAGGACGGTCGCGAGCTGACGCTCTTACAGGTGGCACCGCCGTACGCGATCACGCTCCTTCGCCAGTGTGGTGGTGGAGGCCTCGACGATCTGACACCGCTCTTGCGCCGGCCCGTCCGCGACCCGCTGATTGCCGAGGTCATCCGGCGGCTAGAAACCGACGTCGATGCTTCCGCGCCGTCCCGGACATGGGCGGTGGGCGTGGTGTTCGACAACTTGCTGAGGCTCGCGCGCGAGTCTGCGGCCACGTCTCGCAACGCACGACTCTCCGACGAAGAGGTCCGCACGTTGGTGTCGCTGGTCAATGCGAGCCTCGACGAATCCTGGCCGGTGCAACGGATTGCCGACGAAGCGGGCTTACCTCGGAGAACGTTCGCGGCCGCGTTCAAGGCGGCAACGGGTGTGCCGGTGCATCAGTACGTGGTGCGGTTGCGCTGCGAATTCGCCACAGAGCTGCTTCGCTCGACAGACCTGTCCATCGCCAGCATTGCTTTGCAGGCGGGTTTCGCCAGTCAAGCTCACCTCACCCGGGTGGTCAACCGCTTGATGCGGACAACGCCGGGTCAGATTCGCGCTCATGCCGAAAGCACGGAGTGATTGGCGACTTCTGGTTCCGGTGCCCGCGGCAACAGCGGCGGCACTACTTCTACCCGGGCCGTGCGGGCCCATCGCGAGGGGGCCGGTTAGCCGAAGGCCTCGTCCATGATCTCCTGCTGCTCGACGGCGTGCACCTTCGACGAACCCGATGACGGCGCCGACATCGCGCGCCGCGAGATGCGCCTGATACCGGTCAGCTTGTCCGGAAGCAGTTCGGGCATCGCGAGTCCCAACGTCGGCCAAGCTCCCTGGTTGGCGGGCTCCTCCTGCACCCAGAAGAACTGCTCGGCGTTCGGGTACTCGTCCAAGGTGCGCCGCAGGCGCTTGTTCGGCAAGGGGTAAAGCTGCTCGACGCGCACGATCGCGACGTCGTCGCGGCTGTCCTTGGACTTGCGGGCGGCAAGGTCGTAGTAGATCTTGCCGCTGGTCAGCAGAATCCGTGTCACCTTCGAGCGATCGCCGTCACCGTCGGTATAGGTCGGCTCCTCGAGGATCGAGCGGAACTTCTGCTCGGTGAAGTCGCGGATGTCGCTGACGGCTTCCTTCTTGCGCAGCATCGACTTCGGGGTGAAGACGATCAACGGCCGGTGGATGCCGTCCAGTGCATGCCTGCGCAGCAGGTGGAAGTAGTTCGCCGGAGTCGACGGCATGGCGACGGTCATCGAACCCTCGGCGCACACCTGAAGGAACCGCTCGATGCGACCCGACGTGTGGTCCGGGCCCTGACCCTCGTGGCCGTGCGGTAGCAACAGGACGACGTCCGACAGCTGGCCCCACTTGGCCTCGCCTGAGCTGATGAACTCGTCGATGATGGACTGGGCACCGTTGACGAAGTCACCGAACTGCGCCTCCCACAACACCATTGCGTCCGGGTTGCCGACGGAGTAGCCGTACTCGAACCCAACCGCGGCGTATTCGGATAGTGCCGAGTCGTAGACCAGGAATCTGCCGCCGGTCGGCGTGCCGTCCTCCTTGAGCGTCAGCAGGTCCAGGGGAGTGAACTCGGCGCCGGTCTTGCGGTCGATGATCACCGAATGCCGCTGGGTGAACGTCCCGCGGCGGGTGTCCTGGCCGGTGAGCCTGATCAGCTTGCCCTCGGAGAGGAGGGTTCCCAACGCCAGCAACTCGCCGAAGGCCCAGTCCACCTTGCCCTCGTAGGCCATTTCGCGGCGCTTCTCCAGCACCGGTTTGACCCGTGGGTGCACGGTGAAGCCCTCCGGCAACGCCAGATGCGCGTCGCCGATCCGGGCGAGCAGCGACTTGTCCACTGCCGTACTCAGTTTGGCGGGCAGTTGCTGATCGGACTCCACCGACTCGCTCGGCTCGATGTCGTGCTTCTCGAGGTCGCGGACCTCGTTGAAGACGCGTTCGAGCTGGCCCTGGTAGTCGCGAAGGGCGTCCTCGGCCTCCTTGATCGAGATGTCGCCGCGGCCGATGAGCGCTTCGGTGTAGGTCTTGCGGACCCCGCGCTTGGTGTCGATGACGTCGTACATCCCCGGCTGCGTCATCGACGGGTCGTCGCCCTCGTTGTGCCCGCGGCGGCGGTAGCACAGCATGTCGATGATGACGTCCTTCTTGAACTGCTGACGGAAGTCGACTGCGAGCCGGGCCACCCAGGAGGCCGCCTCGGGATCGTCACCGTTGACGTGAAAGATCGGGCAGCCGACCATCTTCGCGACGTCGGTGCAGTACTCCGAGGAACGGGAGTCCAGCGGTGAGGTCGTGAAGCCGATCTGGTTGTTCACGATGATGTGGATGGTGCCGCCCGTGCGGTACCCACGCAGCAGCGCGAGGTTGAGCGTCTCGGCCACCACGCCCTGGCCGGCGAAGGCCGCGTCGCCGTGCAGCATCAGCGGCACGACGGAGAACTTCTCCGGGCCGTCAGCACCGTTTTCGGACTCCTCCAGGTCCTGTTTGGCGCGTACCAAACCCTCGAGAACCGGGTCGACGGCCTCGAGGTGCGACGGGTTGGCCACCAGTGACACGTCGATGTCGTTGTCGCCGAACATCTGCAGGTAGTTGCCGGTCGCACCGAGGTGGTACTTCACGTCACCGGAGCCGTGCGCTTGGCTCGGGTTCAGGTTGCCCTCGAACTCGGAGAAGATCTGCGAGGCGGGCTTGCCGACGATGTTGGCCAGCACGTTGAGCCGACCGCGGTGCGGCATGCCGATGACGACCTCGTCGAGGTTGTGTTCGGAGGCCTGGTCGAGCACCGCGTCCATCATCGGGATGACGGTCTCGGCACCCTCCAGCGAGAAACGCTTCTGCCCAACGTACTTCGTCTGAAGGAACGTCTCGAACGCCTCCGCGGCATTGAGCTTGCTCAGGATGTACTTCTGCTCGGCGACGGTGAACTTGTCGTGTTTCACCTCGACACGTTCCTGAATCCACTTCTGCTGCTCGGGTTCCAGGATGTGGGTGTACTCCACGCCGATGTGGCGGCAGTACGCGTCCCGCAGTACCGACAGCACGTCGCGAAGCTTCTTGTACTGCGCGCCCGAGAACCCGTCGACCTTGAACTCCCGGTCCAGGTCCCACAGCGTCAGTCCGTGGGTCAGCACGTCGAGGTCGGGGTGGCTGCGGAAGCGGGTCTTGTCGAGTCGAAGCGGATCGATGTCGGCCATCAGATGGCCGCGATTGCGGTACGCCGCAATCAATTCGATGATCCGCGCGTTCTTGTCGAAAATCGAGTCGGGGTTGTCGATGCGCCATCGGACGGGCTCGTACGGGATGCCCAGCTCACGGAATATCTCGTCGAAGAAGTCGTCTGACAGCAGCAGGTTGTGAATGGTGCGTAGGAAGTCGCCGGACTCGGCGCCCTGGATGATGCGATGGTCGTAGGTCGAGGTGAGCGTGATCAGCTTGCCGAGACCCATCTCGGCGATCCGCTCCTCGCTGGCACCCTGGAACTCCGCCGGGTACTCCATCGCGCCCGCGCCGACGATGGCGCCCTGGCCGCTCATCAGACGCGGCACCGAGTGCACGGTCCCGATGGTGCCCGGGTTGGTCAACGAGATCGTCACGCCCGCGAAGTCCTCTGCGGTGAGCTTGCCGTCCCGCGCCCGACGCACGATGTCCTCGTAGGCGGCGATGAACTGCCCGAAACGCATTGTCTCGCAACGCTTGATAGCGGCTACGACTAGCTGGCGCTTGCCGTCCTTGCCCTGCAGGTCGATGGCCAGACCGAGGTTGGTGTGAGCGGGGGTGACGACGTTCGGCTTGCCGTCGATCTCGGCGAAGTGCCGATTCATGTTCGGGAAGCTCTTGATCGCCTGCACGATGGCGTAGCCCAACAGGTGGGTGAAGCTGATCTTGCCGCCGCGGGTGCGTTTCAGGTGGTTGTTGATGACGACACGGTTGTCGATCATCAGCTTCGCCGGAATGGCCCGCACGCTGGTGGCCGTCGGCACGGTCAGCGAAGCGTTCATGTTCTTGACGACGGCGGCCGACGCGCCGCGGAGAACCGCGACCTCGTCGCCTTCCGCGGCAGGACGCTCCGCGGACGTCTTGGGCTTGTCGTCAGCGGCCTTGGCGGGCGCCGCCTTGGCGGGCTCGGCCTTGGCTTCGCTCTTCGCGGGGGCGGCCTTGGCGGACTCCTTGGCGGGTTCGGCCTTGGCCTTGGCGGGCTCGGGTTCGGCCTTTGGTTCGGGCGTGGGTTCGCTCACCGCAGCCTTCGCGGGCGGTGCAGCTGAGGCGTGACCGTTGCCGCTCGCCGCCGTCTCATTGGTCGGCTCGGGTGAGTAGTCGACGAGGAACTCGTGCCAACTCGGATCGACGGAGGAGGGATCCTCCCGGAACTTGCGATACATCTCCTCGACAAGCCACTCGTTCTGTCCGAACGGTGAAGGTGAACTGCTCACGGCAGCTACTCGCCTCGATTCCTTCTAACTCCGCGGGCGCGCCGACTGCCGCTCGCTCTTTCGCCGCATAAAGGCTAGCGCTTCCTACGCGACCAGTAACGGCCAACGCCTTTTGTCACACCGAGCAGGCGTCGACGGCGGCTCGATGCCGTCCAGACAGACCCCAGCCGGGCACCCTCCCTACTTCTCCAACGCGGGCTTCTGCAACGCGGGCAAGACGTGCAGCGTCGCGGGCCAGCGCCCCGGCGGACTGCCGAATGCCCCGCGGGCGTTGGAGACGATTTTCTTGCCCATTGCACGGTTGCCGACGCCGCCGATCACCGCGCCGATGCCGACGGGGAGCATCTTGCCGAACGCGATCGCTCCTCGCTTGAGCGCGTACTTCTTCACGAAGAACTTCAGAAGCCGACCGTTCAGCTGCGATACCGCAGGCAACGGGAGCGACGCGGCGCCGTCGGCCAGCCAGGCACCTCCCGTGCGACCCGTGCCGATGAGATCGGCGACCGCGTGCTTGCCGTCGTCGCCGACGAGGACCGCGAGCACCAGCGCGCGGCGTCGCTCTCGATGCTCGGCGGGAATGCCGTGGGTCTCTGCGACGGCCAGCACGAAGACCGCCGTCGCCTCCAGGAACACCACGGTCTCCCCGGCCACGGCGGACATGGCCACCAGCGTGCCGATGCCCGGGAAGGCCGCAGCCGACCCCACTGCCGCACCGCTGGCCATCACCGCGGCGAGATAGTGCTTCTCCAGTTTCTCGACGAGCTGGGCGGGTGTCGCGTCGGGATTCTGGTCCCGCATCCGCTGCACGTAGGCCTTCACCGCAGGGGCTTGAACGCGCGCGCCGCGTTCGATGATCTGGGACAGGGCGCGCGCGGCGACGCTCGGATCATCGTCCAAGTTAGCCGGCAGCTTGCTCTTGGCGCTGGAACGAGCGCTCATGTACGGCCTTCCTGTACGGACGGGCACGTTCAGGCTATCCCGTCGTGATGCCGTTCCAACGAAGCGCGACCCCTCTGCGTGCCCGACGGTGATGTCGGTCACCGTTCGCCGTGGGAAGAAAACGCTCGTAACCCTTGCTAATCACTTTCATGGCAGCATCAGGATTCGTGGACCTCGAGAGTGCTGCACCCACCGAGTCGAGGATGATCGACGGGAAGAAGGTCCCTAGCCAGACCCGAATGATCGTGATCCTTGGTCTTCTGGTGGCTCTGGGCCCGCTGACGATCGACATGTATCTGCCTGCGCTCCCGCGGATCGCCCAAGACTATGCGGTGTCCTCGTCGGTGGTGCAGTTGACGCTGACCGGCACGCTGGCGGGTCTGGCGATCGGTCAGCTGGTGATTGGCCCGCTCTCGGATTCGCTCGGTCGTCGGCGTCCGCTGATGGCGGGCATCGTGCTGCACATGCTGGCGTCGCTTTTGTGTCTATTCGCCCCCAGCATTCTCGTGCTGGGCATTGCCCGCGGGCTCCAAGGCGTCGGTGCGGCCGCGGCGATGGTGGTGGCGATCGCGATCGTCGGCGATCTGTTCTCCGACTCCACCGCCGCGACGGTGATGTCGAGGCTGATGCTGGTGCTCGGCGTCGCCCCCGTGGTCGCTCCGTCCTTGGGCGCTGCCGTTCTGCTTCGCTTCTCCTGGCACTGGGTGTTCGCGGTACTCGTGGTGCTGGCCGGTCTGCTGCTGCTGCTGGCGGCGTTGGCCCTGCCGGAGACGTTGCAGGTGTCGCACCGACGGCCGCTGCGCGTGCGCGGCATTCTCGGCACGTACGGCGAGCTGCTGCGCGACCGGCGCTTCGTCATTCTGGTGCTAGTCGCCGCGCTGGGCATGTCCGGGCTGTTCGCTTACATCGCCGCTGCCTCGTTCGTGCTCCAGGGCCGCCACGGCCTCGGTCAACAGGCATTCGCGCTGGTGTTCGGCGCAGGTGCGGTCGCGTTGATCGGTGCCACGCAGTTCAACGTGGTGCTCCTGCGCCGCTTCACGCCGCAGACGATCACGGTTTGGGCGTTGGCGGCCTCTGCTGTCTCGGGGGTCGTCTTCGTGGGACTCGCCGCGGCGGACGTCGGCGGCATCTACGCCTTCGTCTTCCCCGTGTGGGCGATTCTGGCAGCGATGGGCTTCGTCATCCCGAATGCGCCCGCCGTTGCGCTGTCGCGTCACCCGGATGCCGCGGGCACGGCGGCTGCGATGCTGGGTGCCGGCCAGTTCGGGTTGGGTGCGGCGGTGGCCCCGTTGGTCGGCGTGCTCGGCAACGACGAATTGGCACTCGCGGCGGTGATGACGGCGGGTTCGGTCATCGCGCTGCTGGCGTTGCTCGCGGTGGGGGTCTCGGCGTCCGAAGGCGACGCGGATGTGCCTGCCCGTGCCGTGTCGGATGCGGCGTGATCCGTGCGGTATGCCCAAGGCGTGACGTCGACGACTTGTCGTGAATCGGGCTGATCCGTAGCGTCGGCGCACATCGCATCGCAATGCTTGGCCGAATAAATGCTGCAGACATTGACACCTTCGCCGACACCTTCGCCCGTACCACGCGCCGCGACGACTCCTGCCGCGATGCCGAACGCCGAGGCATCGCGATGACGGTGGTGCGGCAGCTGTTGCGGCCTCGGTCCGGCGATCCGTGGAACGCGTTGTGGGCTCTGCTCGTCGGCTTCTTCATGATCCTCCTCGACGCCACGATCGTGGCCGTCGCCAACCCGTCGATCATGGATGCCCTCGACGTCGACTACGACGCGGTCATCTGGGTGACGAGCGCCTACCTGTTGGCCTACGCGGTGCCACTGCTACTGGCCGGCAGACTCGGTGACCGCTTTGGCCCTCGGAACATGTACCTCGTCGGGCTGGCGGTGTTCACCGCCGCGTCGCTCTGGTGCGGCCTGGCGGGCAGCATCGAGACCCTCGTCGCGGCCCGAGCCGTGCAGGGGATCGGCGCGGCGCTGCTGACGCCGCAAACGCTGTCGACGATCACCCGCATCTTTCCTGCCGCGCGGCGCGGCGTCGCGCTCAGCGTGTGGGGTGCCACCGCGGGCGTCGCCACGCTCGTCGGACCGTTGGCGGGCGGTGTCCTCGTCGACGGCCTGGGGTGGCAGTGGATCTTCATCGTCAACGTGCCGATCGGTGTCGTCGGGCTGGTGCTCGCCTACGTCTTCGTCCCGGTGCTGCCCACCGAAAAGCACGGATTCGACGTGCTCGGCGTCGCCCTCTCCGGCGTCGGAATGCTCATGATCGTGTTTGCACTGCAGGAGGGCCAGTCGCACGACTGGAGGCCGTGGATCTGGGCCTTGCTGCTGACCGGTGTGGCCGCGATGGCGGGCTTCGTCTACTGGCAGGCGGTCAATCCCCACGAGCCGCTGATCCCACTGAAGATCTTCCGCGACAACGACTTCAGCATGTCCAATGTTGGGATCGCGGTCATCGGCTTCGCGGTGACCGCGATGATCGTGCCGGTGATGTTCTACGCGCAGGCCGTCTGCGGGTTGTCCCCGACCCGGTCCGCGCTGCTCACCGCGCCGATGGCGGTGTCGACCGGAGTGCTGGCGCCGTTCGTGGGCAAACTCGTCGACCGCGCGCATCCCCGTCCGATCGTCGGATTCGGTTTCTCGGCCTTGGCGATCGCCTTGACGTGGCTGTCGATCGAGATGACGCCCACGACACCGATTTGGCGACTGCTGCTGCCGTTCATCCTGATGGGAATCGGCATGGCGTTCATCTGGTCGCCGCTCGCGGCCACCGCCACCCGCAACCTTCCGGCGCAGCTGGCGGGCGCAGGCTCTGGGGTTTACAACACGACGCGGCAGGTCGGCGGCGTGCTCGGCAGTGCGGGGATGGCCGCGCTGATGACGTCGCAGATCAGCTCCACTCTGCCTCCCGCGTTGGACCCGGGCGTCGGCCAGGGCGCCGTGACGCGATTGCCCAGTTTTCTGCACGCACCGTTCGCGACCGCGCTCTCCCAGTCGCTGCTCTTGCCGGCGTTCGTCGCGCTGTTCGGCGTCATCGCCGCGCTGTTCCTGAAGGGGACAGCCGGAGGATCTGTCGCCGCGCCGCGCCGCGCGATCGCCGCCCGCACCGATGTCGAGCCCGACTACTTTCCCGACGACGACGACTACTTCGAGTACACCGTGGACTGGTCCTCCAGGGGTGAAGAAGTCGAACGGGTCGCCGAGTGGAACGAGCCCGCCCGGGCCCTGCCGCGAACCTTCGACGTTGCGGTGCACGACGTGACCGCCGCCGACGACAGTGCGACCGCACCCATCGTCGCCCACGTCGAGCACCCGCTGCCAGCGCCGTCCGATACCTGGCGCGGCGGTCGAGTCGAGACGTGGCACAGCCTGATGGACGACGGGCCGGTGGCGCCGACCGCCGAACCCGAACCCGAACCCGAACCCGAACCCATTGCCCAGCGCAACGGACATGCCCCCTGGCGCAGCATGCTCGACCAGCTGCTGGACGACACGCCCCGCGCGACCGCTTCGGATCGCGAGCCAATCGGTCTTGCCCACAATGGCTTTCACGTCGAGGCGGAACAGGACCTCCGAGTCCCGCCTGCTCCGTCACCGCGGCGTGGAAGGCACTCTCGCGTCGAGGACCGGCGCGACGAGGATCCGGGTACCTACGGTAGGCATTCGATGCATGTGCGCGACTGACTCAGTCGAATAGGACCGCGGGATTCAGCCGACCCTCCGGATCGAAGGCCGTCTTCAGCGCGCGCATGGCGGTGATGTCGGCGTCGGTGCGCGACATCGTCAGGTAGTCCCGTTTGCGGGTTCCCACACCGTGCTCGCTGCTGACGTTGCCGCGACAGGCGGCGATCAACGACATCATCGCCGAGTACAGGGCACCTTCGGCCTCGGCGTCGAGCACGCAGCGCACCAGATTCAGGTGCAGGTTGCCCTCACCAATGTGACCGAACAGCACGGGGATCGCGTCGGGCGCGTACCCGGCAACCAGACCGGTTGCCGCAGAGGCGAACTCAGCGATCATCGACAGCGGCAGCGAGGCATCGAACTTCAGCGGCGGCCCGTACACGCCCAGCACGTCTGCGACTGCCTCTCGAACCTGCCAGAGTCGGTACTGGGCGGAGGTGTCGATGCCGACGGCGGGTTCTCCGATCAGGTCGGCGTCGTTGAGAAGGTCGGCCAACACGTCGGTATGGTCGACGTCTCCTGCGAGTTCGATGAGCAACTGCCAAGCGCCGCCGACGGCCGCGCCCACGCCAAGGTGCGCGGCGGTGAGCGCACTGGCCCGCGCGTCGATCAGTTCCAGGGCTGCGATGCCGTCGGTGTCGCGGAATTTGCGTCCGACGTCGACGAGAGCGTTGAGGTCGTCGAATCCGGCAATTGCCGTAATACGTTGTCTGGCAGTGGGATACAGTCGCAAATCCAAGCTGGTGATCACCCCGAGGGTGCCCTCCGCGCCGACGAAGAGGGACGCCAGGTCGTAGCCGGTGTTGTCGCTGCGGACCTCGCTGTGGCGGCGCACCACCGACCCGTCGGCGAGGGCCACTTCGAGGCCGAGGATCTGCTCGCCCATGTTGCCGTAGCGAACGGTCCGCAACCCGCCCGCGTTGGTCGACGCCATTCCGCCGACGGTTGCCGAGTCGCGGGCCGCGAGGTCGACACCGAACACCAGACCGGCATCGACCGCGGCGCGTTGAACGGCCGCCAGAGTGGCCCCTGCGCCGGCCCGGATTC
Organism: Mycolicibacterium hodleri; assembly: GCF_006439015.1. Lineage (GTDB taxonomy): Bacteria > Actinomycetota > Actinomycetes > Mycobacteriales > Mycobacteriaceae > Mycobacterium > Mycobacterium hodleri_A. Next base: position 551,507 of record NZ_RCZG01000002.1, read on the forward strand.
GCCGCTCGACGGTGTCTATCTCACCGATGGCCGACAGTCGCTCGGTGGAGAGTAGGACGTCATCGTGCTCGGGGACGGTGCCTGCGACCAGCGAGGTCCGTCCTCCTTGCACGGTGATGTACGCGCGTGCGTCACGACACATCCGCAGCACGGCCGCGACCTCGTCGTCGGACCCCGGCCGCACCAGGGCGGCTGCCTTGCCCCGATAGCGCCCGGTGTAGTCAACGCACCGGCCGGCCAGGACGTCCGGATCCGTGGTGACATACCTGGCGCCGACGATGGCAGCGAGCCGGTCGGTCAGCCTTGCCACAAGCGGGTCGCTCACACCGAGGGTGTATCACACGATGACAGGGCCAAGAATGCGCCGAGGTCGATCAGGCCGTCCGGCGTGGCTGGCAGGTAGTCGGTCAGCAGCGTCGATCGGACGATGACCGCCGCATACTTGGCGCGGCTCACGGCGACGTTGAGTCGGTTCCGGTTGAGCAGGAACGAGATCCCGCGAGGCACGTCGTCAGCGGAGGACGCCGTCATCGACACGAACACCACTGGCGCCTGCCTGCCCTGGAACTTGTCCACCGTGCCGACCTCGACCCCGGTGAGGCCTGCGGCGTCGAGTCGTCGCCGTAGTGTGACCACCTGCGCGTTGTATGCGGTGACGACCAGCACGTGTCGCTGGCCCAGCGGCACCGTGCCCTTCTCGTCGGTCCATGGCGCGTCGAGGAGTCGTTCGATCTCGGCAATGATCGCGTCGGCCTCCTCGGGGCTGTCCGTCGAGTTCCCGTCGTGATCGATCTCGAGGACCCGCACGCCGGGGGTCACGCCTTCGAGGTGCCGGGCGGCGCTGACGTGCTCCGCCGAGTGCAGACGGCCGTCGTAGGACAGCCGCGACACCGGCCCACACACCGCGGGATGCATGCGATACGACAGTTCGAGGAAGTATCCCCTCTCCCTCGGCAGGGTGTGCTGGCCTGCCGATCCATCCGAGACCAACCACCCCAGCGCCGAGTGATCGACGGGTTCGGGGTGGGTGCCCTGGGTGACCTGCGGCAACTGCTGCGGGTCGCCGAGCAGCAGAAGGTTCCTGGCGGCGGTGGCCACCGCGATGGTGTTGGCCAGGCTGTACTGACCGGCCTCCTCGATTACCAGGAGGTCGAGGGAGTGCCTGGGCACACGGTGCTCGTTGGCGAAGTCCCAGGCGGTCCCCCCGATCACGCATCCGTCGTGGTCGGCGACGAACGACGGGTATTCCTTTTCGGCCAGCTCCCGCCACGGCGCTGAGCCCGCCTTCTTCTTCTTCTTGCCGACACTGTCGGCGGACACCCCGGCCTCGACGACGCCATTGAGCAAATTCTCGACGACGGCGTGCGATTGCGCCACCACGCCGACGCGCCAGTGATGGTCGTTGACCAGGTCGGCTATCACGTGCGCCGAGGTGAAGGTCTTGCCGGTGCCCGGTGGCCCATGTACCGCTACGTAAGACGAATCGAGATCCATCAGCGCGGTCGTGATGTCGTCGGCGATGACTCCGGTGCGGGGTAGTGGGCCACCGCTGACCGTACGAGGCGGACGGCGAAGCAGAATGTCGGTGATCGCGTCGTCGGGAAGGCTCGGTAGTCCCGCACCGATCAGGGCGGCGGTCGCTTCGATGGAGTCCTGCAGCGGCTTGGTGTTGATCGGCGGGCCCGGCGTGAGAGCGAACGGAATCTGGCGGTAGACGTCACCGTCCTTGGGCTGCTTCTCGACGATCACCGCCTCGGTGGGCGCCTCGGGGTTGTCGCATTCGATCACCTCGACGGCGTTGAACCCGCGGCGATCCGGGTCGTCGGAAAAACCCATCGGGGCTGGCGGCTGGTACAGGGCGTACATGTTCCTGCCGAGTTCACCGGTCGCGATCTCGCCGAAGAGTCGCACACGCCGCTGTGGCTTACGGGCCCGCGGCGGCTGATGCCAGTCGGCGACGATCTCGTGGCGTTCCGCGATGAAGACGTTTCCGTTGTCGGCCCATTCATCCACGGGATTGTTGATGCGGTCGAAGTGCGCCCACCAGAACGGCTTGTCCTCGCGTTTGTGAAAGCCCCGTGCCGCCGACACCATCGCGACGGCGGTCTGCTCGGCGGTGCGCTCCTCGACACCGTCGCCTGCGAACTTCATCAGCCTGCGTTCGAGGGCATCGGCGACGTCTACCGGTGCCTGCGAGTCGGCGTCGCGTACGGGCTGCGGACCGCGCGGCGGTACCTCCGACTCGATGGCCCTGGCCATCAGCCAGTCCCGCAGTCGTCGCGTCGATCGGCAGTCGTACCGGTTGTAGTCCTCGATTTCCTTGAGCACGATCGCAGCGTCGTCGGCCTGGTCGTCGTCGCGAAGGGCGCAGTAGCGGGCGTACTGGGTGATGGAATCCGTCGCCGTGGTGACCTCACCGCTGCGAAGCTCGTTGCCCATGTAGAGCGGCTCCAGAGACTTGATGCTGTAATTCTCGGCACCCACCCGAATGCTCTTGCGGACCAGCGGATAGAGATCCACGAGGATGCCGTTGCGCAGAAGCTCGTCGACGTCGTTCTCGCCGACGCCGTAGCGCCCGGCCAGCCGAAGCAAAGTGCTCTTCTCGTAGGCGGCGTAGTGGTAGACGTGCATGCCGGGATGCTTCTTGCGTCGCTTGCGCACCATGGCAAGGAAGTCCACCAGAGCTTGGCGCTCACTAGGCCTGTCGTGTGCCCAGTACGGCGTGAACTCGTCGGTGACCGTGAGGACGCCCCACAGATATTCGAGGCCCCAGTCGCGGCCGTTCACCGTCCAGAGCGGATCGCCCTCGAAGTCGAAGAACACGTCACCCTTGTCGGCATCCGGCAACACCATGAGGGGTTGGGCATCGACCACGAGATACGGCGGCTTTCCGTCCACCCGCTCCGCGACCTGCAGCCGGGCCTGCGCGACGAGTCCCTTCACCGTCCGTGCCGACAACTCGGGCACTGTGCCGTCGTGCTCCGCCAGCTCGTGCACGGAGGTGATGCCGGCGTCCAGCATGCGGGCGCGCTGACTCACCCGCATCCCTGCGACGAGCAGCAGGTCGTCGCGAGCGCGGACCTCGACGCTGCATTCCGGGCAGCGAAAGCAGGCGCGCACGTGCTCGTCCTCCCAGCTGACCGCCCTCCCACGCGCAAGGTGATCGTCGAGCAGCCGCTCCAGCGCAGCGCGCCGCGGAAGGTATACCGGTAGCAATTCGTCGACCCGGTAGCTCGCGGCCGTGCCGTCGCCTAGGACCAGCTCGACCTCGTCGGCCACCGGGACGCCGCTGCGCACCAGCGTGTCGGCGTAGGCCGCGAGCTGCAGCAGGGCCTCGACCTTCACCGAGCGAGCGAGCTTGGTGTCGCGCAGCAGGTACCGGTCACCGTCCAACACCAGGAAGTCGGCGAAGCCCACGAAGCGGCCGTCGAACATTGCCGCCTGGTAGATGACCGGCGAACGGTTCTGAACCGCGCGCATCGTCTGGTCGGACGCGGCGCTGAGTCCCGCGGCGGTGTACTTCGGGCGGCCGATGACGGTGACGTCGCCGAACTCTGCGCGAAGGTCATCGAGCTGTCGACGCTCGTGCTCGTCGCCCAGCATCGACGTGCGGGCGAGCAGGTCGTCCTCGACGAGGATCTGCGGGCTGCGTCCGAGCTTCGCGTCGAACGAGCGCAGCAACGCGTACTCGCACCGCGCCGCGGCAGCGAGGTCGGAAGCGCTGTAGACGACGCCGTCGTCCATGACGAACACGTGCTCGACTGTAGGTCAGGGCACCGACGACTCGGGCGTCGCGAACTAGCCCGTGTTGCCGACCAGCTCGACTCCGTTGCCGTTCCAGCGGAACCGCACCACGCTCTTGAGTCCGCTGGTGTCGTTGAGATACATCAAGGCGACCGTATCGCCGGTGGTGGCCGCGTCGTCGATGCCGTTGAAGCCGTAGGTGTCGGGCACCCCCTCGGGGATGACCTTGCCGAGGTGGAAAAGCACCGCGCGGGTGTTCGGGTTGGCCATGTTGGTGTTCGCCGTGATGACGATCGCCGATAGCTGCGCGCATTCGCTGTAGTTGCCTGCCAAGGGTTCGGGGCTCCACGGCTGGCCACTGCGCGGATCGCGAGGCAGTTCGGATACGGCCTTGGCGATCTCCGGCGCAGCGAGGTCGATCGCGCACGGATCGGGGGGCGCTGGAGTCGGCGACGGGCCGGAGGCAACGGTCGGGGCGGGTGCGGGCGGTGCAGTTTGAGCCGGTGCCACTGTTGCCTCAGGTGTCTTGGACACCGTCGAATCGCTCGAACCGCACCCGGCCAGAACCGCTACCGCCACCAGAACAGGGAACCATCGCCGGCGTCTCATCGGGACCTCACGTTGCGCAACCGTACCGCCTCTGCGTGCCATCGCGGCTGCAAGAGTGGGGACTACCCGTAGACTGCCAACTCGATGAGCTCTGATGAACCCGACGCGACGAGCGCCGAAGTAACCTTCGCTGACCTGCAGATTCACCCATCGGTGCTGCGGGCGCTCGCCGACGTCGGTTATGAGTCGCCGTCGGCAATCCAGGCCGCCACGATTCCTCCGATGATGGCGGGCTCCGACGTCGTCGGCCTCGCGCAGACCGGAACGGGCAAGACCGCGGCGTTCGCCATCCCGATCCTGTCGCGAATCGACACCTCCAGCCGCACCACGCAGGCCCTCGTGCTGGCCCCGACGCGAGAGTTGGCACTGCAGGTCGCCGAGGCGTTCAGCCGATACGGCGCGCACCTGCCGGTGAACGTGCTGCCGATCTACGGTGGTTCGTCCTACGGCCCGCAGCTGGCCGGTCTGAAGCGCGGCGCCCAGGTGGTGGTCGGGACACCCGGTCGGGTGATCGACCACCTCGAGAAGGGCAGCCTCGACGTGTCGCACCTGGACTACATGGTGCTCGACGAAGCCGACGAGATGCTGCAGATGGGCTTCGCCGAGGACGTCGAACGAATTCTGTCCGAGACGCCCGAGTACAAGCAGGTGGCGTTGTTCTCGGCGACCATGCCGCCTGCCATTCGCAAGATCACCTCCAAGTACCTGCACGACCCCGTACAGGTCACGGTGAAGTCGAAAACCGCGACGGCCGAGAACATCTCGCAGCGCTACATCCAGGTCGCAGGGCCCCGCAAGATGGATGCGCTGACCCGGCTTCTCGAGGTCGAGCCGTTCGAGGCGATGATCGTGTTCGTCCGCACCAAGCAGGCCACCGAGGAGGTCGCCGAGAAGCTGCGGGCCAGGGGTTTCTCCGCGGCGGCGATCAACGGTGACATCGCCCAGGCAGTGCGCGAGCGCACCATCGCCCAGCTCAAGGACGGCACGATCGACATCCTGATCGCCACCGACGTCGCGGCCCGCGGGCTCGACGTCGAGCGCATCTCGCATGTGTTGAACTACGACATTCCGCACGATCCCGAGTCCTACGTCCACCGGATCGGGCGCACCGGGCGGGCCGGGCGGTCGGGTGCGGCGGTGTTGTTCGTCACGCCTCGCGAGAAGCACTTGCTGAATTCGATCGAGCGGGTCTCCCGGCAGAAACTCGTCGAGTCCCAGCTGCCGTCAGTCGACGACGTCAACGACAAGCGGGTGGAGAAGTTCCGCGAATCGATCACCGAGGCCCTGAACGCCCCGGGCATCGAACTGTTCCGAAAGCTCATCGAGGGGTACGAGCGCGACCACGACGTGCCGACGGCCGAGATCGCCGCCGCGCTGGCGGTGCAGAGCCGCGGCGGTGGCGAGTTCCTCATGACCGAGCCGCCGCCGGAGAAGCGCCGAGAACGTCCGGACCGCGATGACGGTCCGCCGCGCAAGCGCCGCGACAACGTCCGCAGCGATCTGGCGACCTACCGCATCGCGGTCGGCAAGCGGCACAAGGTCGGTCCCGGTTCCATCGTCGGCGCGATCGCCAACGAAGGTGGGTTGCACCGCAGCGACTTCGGCCACATCACCATAAAGATGGACCACTCGACAGTCGAGCTGCCCGCGAAGCTGTCCAGGGAGACGCTAAAAAAGCTTGAGCAGACCCGCATTTCAGGTGTGCTGATCAATCTGCAACCCGATCGCGGTCCGCAGCACCAGCACAAGTCGAAGTGACGGCGACTGACTCATCTGGGCGCGCATCGGGGCGGGTAGCCTCCCTAACCGGCATCCGCGCGGTAGCCGCGATACTGGTAATGCTCACGCATGCCGCGTACACCACGGGAAAGTACACCCACGGTTACGTCGGATTGATCTACTCCCGCTTGGAGATCGGCGTGCCGATCTTCTTCGTGCTGTCCGGCTTCCTGTTGTTCGCGCCGTGGGTGCGCGCGGCCGCCCGGACCGACGGTCAGCGGCCGTACGTGCCACCGTCGTTGAGCCGCTACGCCTGGCACCGGGTGCGTCGCATCATGCCGGCCTACGTGATCACCGTCCTGGCGGCATACCTGCTGTATCACTTCCGCACGGCGGGGCCGAATCCCGGCCACACGTGGATGGGGTTGTTTCGCAACCTGACCCTGACGCAGATCTACACCGACGACTATCTGTTCTCCTACCTGCACCAGGGCCTGACCCAGATGTGGAGCCTCGCCGTCGAGGCGGCGTTCTACGTGGCGCTGCCGATATTGGCATACCTGTTGGTGGTGGTGCTGTGTCGCAGGCAGTGGCACCCGGTACGGCTGGTGCTCGGCCTGGTGGTCCTCGCGGCCATCTCCCCGGGATGGCTGGTGCTGGTGCACGCGACGGACTTCCTGCCCGACGGTGCACCACTGTGGCTGCCGACCTACCTGATGTGGTTCATCGGCGGCATGCTGCTCGCTGCGCTGCTCCCACTCGGGGTGAAGGCCTATGCGACGGTCTGTGTACCGCTGGCGTTGGCCTGCTACTTCATCGCCGCCACCCCGATCGCCGGCGCACCGACGACGTCGCCCGCCGAACTCCGCGAGGGATTGATCAAGACGCTGTTCTACGCCGTCATCTCGACGCTGATGGTGGCCCCGTTGGCGCTTCGGGGCCGTGACGGCGGGCGCGGCTGGTACCAGCAGTTCATGGCGAGTAGGCCGATGGTGTTCCTCGGTGAGATCTCCTACGAGATCTTCCTGATCCACCTCGTCACGATGGAGTTGGTGATGGTCGAGATCCTGCGCTTTCCGATCTACACCGGCTCGATGTTCTGGTTGTTCGTGGTCACTTTGGTGGTCACGGTCCCGCTGGCGTGGCTGTTGCATCGCGTGACGCGGGTGCGGACGTAGGCGTTCGGCTTCGACTGTGCGGCGAGTCGTCGATGGACCGGTGAAATCTCGACGAGAGTCAGCACACTCGTCGCGGCGCCCATCGTGTGGGAAGCACCACGGCGTCGGACCTTTCGACATATCCTGGCCTCCTCGGGCCCAAGCAGCGCGGTGCGAGATCGCCTGAGCGGCGATCCCTTCAGAGAGCGGATTCAATAGGTGAGTTCTTCCGAACAGGCATCATCGGTCCGGCGCGACGTCCTTCCCATTCCGGACGTCGCACACGTGGGGCTGACGACGTACGATGCGAAGGATCCGGACACCAGCTACCCGCCGATCAAGGACGTACGTCCGCCCGCGACCGCTCCCAACGTGCTCGTCATCCTCATCGACGACGTCGGGTTCGGCGCCAGTAGCGCCTTCGGCGGCCCGTGCCAGACGCCCAACTTCGAGAAGCTCGCAGCCGGCGGCCTGAAGTACAACCGATTCCACACCACCGCGTTGTGCTCACCGACGCGTCAGGCGCTGCTGACCGGCCGCAACCACCACTCGGTGGGGATGGGCAACATCACCGAGACCGCCACCGCGGCGCCCGGCTACACGTCGGTGTTGCCCAATACCAAGGCGCCGCTGGCGCTGACGCTCAAGCTCAACGGTTATTCGACGGCGCAGTTCGGGAAGTGTCACGAGGTCCCGGTCTGGCAGACCAGTCCCGCGGGACCGTTCACCGCGTGGCCGACGGGCGGCGGCGGTTTCGAGTACTTCTACGGCTTCATCGGTGGTGAGAACAACCAATGGGACCCAGCGCTGTACGAGGGCACCACGCCGATCGAACCGCCAAAGACCCCGGCCGAGGGATATCACTTGACCGAGGACCTGACCGACAAGGCGATCAACTGGGCGCGCCAACAGAAGGCACTGCTGCCCGACAAGCCGTTCTTCATGTACTTCGCCCCCGGTGCCACGCACGCCCCACATCACGTGCCTCCGGAGTGGATCGAGAAGTACAAGGGCAAGTTCGCCCACGGCTGGGACAAGCAGCGCGAGATCACGTTCGAACGCCAGAAGGAGTTGGGCGTCATCCCTCCCGACGCCGTGCTTACGCCGCGCGACGCGGAGATCCCGGCGTGGGATGACATGGATCCGGCGTTGCGGCCGGCGCTCGAGCGTCAAATGGAGGTCTATGCGGCCTTCATGGAGCACACCGATCACCACGTCGGTCGGTTGCTCAACGCTCTCGAACCCGTCCTCGAGGATACGTTGGTCTACCTCATCGTCGGCGACAACGGGGCGTCGGCGGAGGGCACGCTGCAGGGTTCGTTCAACGAGATGGCCAACTTCAATGGCTTGGCCGACATCGAGACCCCCGAGTTCCTGGCATCCAAGATCGACGAGTTCGGCGGCGAGGGCTCCTACGGCCACTACGCGGTCGGCTGGGCGTGGGCGATGGATTCGCCGTACCAGTGGACCAAGCAGGTGGCCTCGCACTGGGGCGGTACCCGCAATGGCACGATCGTGCACTGGCCCAAGGGGATCAAGGACAAGGGCGGCCACCGCAACCAGTTCAGCCACGTGATCGACTTGGCGCCTACGGTTTTGGAGGCCGCGGGCATTCCCGCACCGACGTTCGTCAACGGAGTGATGCAGAGCCCGCTAGAGGGCACGAGCATGTTCTACAGCTTCAACGACGCCGACGCGTCGGAGCGGCACCAGACCCAGTACTTCGAGATGTTCTGCAACCGCGGTATCTACCACAAGGGCTGGAGCGCGGTGACCAAGCACCGCACGCCGTGGGCGATGGGCGGCGCGGTAATGCCCGCCTTCGACGACGACGTGTGGGAGCTCTATGACGGCAACGTCGACTGGACCCAGGCCAACGACCTGTCGAAGGACAACCCGGAGAAACTGCACGAGCTACAGCGCCTTTGGTTGATCGAGGCGGTCAAGTACAACGTGCTTCCGCTCGATGATCGCCAGATTGAACGCATCAACCCGACGACGGCCGGTCGACCGTCCCTAATCAAGGGCAACAGCCAATTGCTGTTCGGAAACATGGGCCGGCTATCCGAGAACAGCGTCGTCGACATCAAGAACAAGTCGTTCGCGGTCACCTCTGAGGTGGACGTGCCGGACGACGGTGCCGACGGCGTGATCATCGCCCAAGGTGGCAGGTTCGGCGGATGGAGCCTCTACGCCAAGGAGGGGCGGGCCAAGTTCCACTACAACGTGCTCGGCATCAAGTCCTTCGACATCGAGGCAACAGAGCCGGTTCCGACTGGGACCACCCAGGTGCGCATGGAGTTCGCCTACGACGGTGGCGGCCTGGGCAAGGGTGGCAACGTCACGCTCTACTACGACGGCAAGGAGGTCGGCAGCGGTCGCGTCGAGCAGACCCAGGGCTTCATCTTCTCGGCTGACGAGACGACAGACGTCGGCCGCGAGACCGGCACTACCGTTAGCCCTGACTACACCGCGCACACCAGTAAGTTCAACGGCAAGATCGACTGGGTACGCATCGATCTGGGCGAGGACGCCAAGGACGCCGACCACTACGTCGACCCCGACGAGCGCTTTCGGATCGCGATGGCGCGCCAGTAGCGGCTAGTGGGCCGGTCCGGTTCGCGTCGACATCACGACGGGTGACACGAACTCCTCGAGCATGGCCCGTTCGTCGGCGTCGTCACGTCCCGGGAACACCAGCAGCGAGACCAGGATTCGCACCACCCAGCGGGCGCGGCGCTCGACGTCGTCCACGCCCAGCGCGCGCAGATAGGCCTCGGTGAGCGCCCCGATGATCTCCGAGCGCTCGGCCATCTCGCCGCCGATGGGGCGTTTGGTGGGCGTAAACCACGAAGAGAGCGAAGGGCTTTCACGAACCGCGTGCAGCGATGCCATTACCGCGTCGACCAGTCTTTCGGCGGGGTCGCCGCCGGCGGCGATGCGTTCCCCGACGTCGCGGAACACCCGATTCGTCTCCCGGTGGACGTAGGCGGTGTAGAGCGCATCGCGGCACTCGAAGTAGCGGTACAGCGTCGCGCGGGAGCACCCGGCGGCCATGGCGACCTCGCTCATCCCAACGGTCGCAGCGTCCTGCCGGGTGAACAGCTCGTCGGCGGCGTCCAGGATTCGCTCGGCAGCGACCTCGGTCCGCCGTTCTGCCAGCCAGTCGAGGGCCACTAGGTCACCGTGAACGGGATCGACAGCGGCCGCCGCACGTAAGGGCCACCAGCCCAGACGATTCCGTCCTCGTCGACCTCGAAGTCCGGGATGCGCGTGACGAGCTCCTCGAGGGCGACGCGCGACTGCATGCGGGCCGCGGCGGCACCGAGGCAGTGGTGGGCACCATGGCCGAAGGTCAGGATGTTGCGCGGCTTGCGGGTGACGTCGAGTTCGCCTGCGTCGCTGCCGTACTGCCGCTCGTCGCGGTTACCCGAGCCGTAGAGGAACATCACGCGGCGGCCCTCGTCGATGGCTGTGTCGCCGATCATCACGTCCCGGGTCACGGTCCGACCCAGCATTTGGACGGGTGAGGTGAGTCGCAGAAATTCGTCGATGGAATCGGCTATCAGAGAGGGGTTTTCGGTCATCAGCGCTCGTTGATCGGGCCGCTGATGCAGCAGTTGCACCGAGCCGCCGAGCATGCCGGTCGTGGTGTCGTTGCCGCCGGTGACCATCGTGAAGGTGAACGCGAGGATCGACAGCACCCCAGCGATATCGCCGTCGGCACCGACTCCGGCCGCCACCAGGTGGGAAATGGTGTCGCCCGGATCTTCCAAGGGCTCCGTCCGTCGCCGTTCGATCAGTGCGGTGAAGTACGACATCATCCCGCCGAGCGCGTCGCCGAGCGTTCCGGGTGCCCCGCCAATCCCGCCCTCGGCGGTGTTCGCGGCGACGATCGCCTCGGTCCACCCGTCGAACTGGTCGCGATCGGCCTCCGGCACACCGAGGTAGTGCGCCACCACCATCGACGGCAGCGGCTTGAACAACTCGGCAACGATGTCGCCACCGCCGTTCGTGCGGATGCGCTCGACCCGTTCGACCACGTACTCGCGGACTTTCGGTTCGACGGCCTCCACCTGTTGCGGTGTGAATCCGCGGGAGACCAACTTGCGGAACTCGGTGTGCACCGGCGGGTCTCGCATGACCATCGGCGGGTTGTCCGCCAGTCCGATCATTTCCAGTTCGCCATAGTTGACGGTCAGACCCTGAGCCGAGGAGAAGGTCTGGTGGTCACGTGCCGCCGCGAACACGTCGGCGTGGCGAGAGAGCACGTAGTAATCGTGGTGGGGTTTGTCCGATGGCACGACGTGGTGCACGGGGTCGTGGTCTCGGAGCGCCCGGTACATCGGCCACGGATCGGTCCAGGTGGTTGGGGTAGCCAGGTGGAACCGTGGCGGTGTGGCATGAGACAAACTCGCTGTCATGTCTTATGGGTACGACAGATCGGGCAGCTTGTCAATTAGCCGACTGTCCCCCGTTCGGTGGATCCGAGTTCATCCGTTCGCTCCACCATTCGTCGGACATACGCCAGGTCAACACCGCGACATAGTTGTGTCGTCGCCGGAAGCCATCCGGATCGCTTGGCGAATTACGCCCTCACACAAAGGAATCGACGAGATGACTGAAATGGGGCACCTGTCGGGGCGGTCTTGTTCGTACTGGGCTGCTGCGGTCGAGAGGTGGCGCCGAGCTGACGTGCCGGACCTAGATCGCCGCGCCGGGGTTGAGGATGTTGTCCGGATCGAGTGCTTTCTTGATGCGGTGGTTGAGCTCCATGGCCTCGGGACCCAGATAGCTCTCTAACCAGGGCCGTTTGAGTCGGCCGACGCCATGCTCGCCGGTAATGGTGCCGCCGAGGCCGACTGCGAGGTCCATGATCTCGCCGAATGCGGTCTGCGCGCGGTCGGCTTCGGCGTGGTCGGAGGAGTCGAACACGATCAGCGGGTGGGTGTTGCCGTCGCCGGCGTGGGCGATGACCGAGATCATCAAGGCGTGCTGTTCGGCGATCTTCTCGACGCCGGACACCAGGTCCGCCAAGGCGGGCAGGGGCACGCCCACGTCCTCCAGTAGCAGCGACCCCTTCGCCTCCACGGCGGGAATCGCGAAGCGACGTGCGGCGACGAAGGCCTCGCCCTCATCGGGGTCGGACGTGGAGAACACCTCGGTGGCGCCGGCGTCGGTGAACACCTGCGCCATGAACGCGGCGTCCTCTGAGCCGGCGGGGCCGCGATCATCGGACGAGGCGACCATCATCGCGGCGGCCTTGCGGTCGAGGCCCATCTTGAGCTTGTCCTCGACGGCGTTGATGGCCACTGCATCCATGAACTCGAGCATCGATGGCCGGATCTTGCCGGTGATGGTGACGACCGCGTCGGCCGCCGCTTGTACGTCGGCGAACGACGCGACGACGGTGCAGCCGCGGTGCTGCGTGGGCAGCAACTTGAGTGTCACCTCGGTGATGATGCCGAGCGAGCCCTCGCTGCCGACGAACAGCTTGGTGAGGCTCAGGCCCGCGACGTCCTTCAACCGTGGCCCGCCCAGCCGCACGGCGGTGCCGTCGGCCAGCACGACCTGCAGGCCAAGGACGTAATCGGTTGTCACGCCGTATTTCACGCAGCAGAGGCCGCCCGCATTGGTGGCGATGTTGCCACCGATGCTGCAGATCTCGAACGACGACGGGTCGGGCGGATACCAGAGTCCGTACTCGGCGACGGCCTTCTTCACCTCGGCGTTGAAAAGACCGGGCTGAGTCACGGCGGTGCGGGTCACGGGGTCGACGGTGATGTCGCGCATCCGCTCGGTCGTCAGCACGATGCCACCGTCGAGAGCCGTCGCACCGCCGGACAGCCCGGTGCCTGCCCCTCGGGGGACCACCGGCAAGCCATGCGCGGTGGCCCAGCGCATGACGGCCTGTACCTCCTCGGTGCGGCGCGGCCGGACGACGGCCATGGCGGTGCCTGCGTTCGGGTCGGCGGCACGGTCCTGTCGGTACGACGCGACGATGTCAGGGTCGGTGACCACGGTGCCGTTGGGTAGGTCGGCGATCAGGTCGTCCAGCACGGAGTCCATGGCACCGATCGTAGGCGGCGTCATTCTCATCCTGCGGCAGTCGGTGATTCGGGCTCGCGGTCCAGATGACGCAGTGCAGGAAGGAAGATCGCGACCGCACCGAGCACCAGCATCGGCAGGGACAGTGCGAGGAACGTGACGTGCAGGCCTGCGGCATCGGCGAGCGGTCCCGCGACGATCAAACCAAGCGGGCCCGCCGCGTAGGCGAGTGACCCCATCACGCCGACCACCCGGCCGCGCAGGTGTGCGGGTGCGCGGGTCTGCATGACGTAGTTGTAGATCGGGGCCATCGGTCCGTAGACCAGGCCGACGACCGCACACAGCACCAGGATCACCGGGAGCGGCGGAAGAAACGCGATGACGGTCATCGAGACGCCGAGAACGAGGACGGCGACGAGAACGATCGTCCGACGGTTCGCGTACTTCGACAGCGCGGCGTAGCCAAGGGCGCCGACGAGACCGCCGACGCTCAACGCCACCAGCACCCAGCCGAGCTGCGCGGGCTCGTTGCGGTCGGTGAAGTACTTCGGAAACAGCACGCTCTCCATCGGCATGTACAAGCCCGTGGCGGCCAGTTCGACGAACGCCAGCGTGCGCAGCACCGGCGAGTGCCACACGAACCTCAGGCCCTCGACGACACCCGCCCACACCTGCGGCATGTGCTCGCGGTTAGGGGTGCCCGCCCCCTGCAGTCGCAGAACGGCGACGGCGGAGATGGACAGCGCGAAGGCGCCCGCGGTGACCCACATGGTGTCGATGCCGCCGAGCGTGGTGATCAGCAGGCCGCCGATGCCGGGGCCGACGATGTAGGCGAGGTTGAACACCGCCTCGTAGACGCCGTTGGAGCGGTCGAGCGTCCACCCCGCCCGCTGCGCCGCCTCGGGCAGCATCGTCTCGCGCGCGGTCATGCCTGCCGGATCGAAGAAGGCGCCGAGCGCTGCCAGGCCGGCCAACACCGCCACGTTTATTGCGTCGGCGCCGAAGATCAGGGCGATCACGGGGACCGCGACCACTGACAGCGCGGACAACGCATCGGAGATCATCGACACCCGTCTGCGGCCCAGATAGTCGACCGCCGCCCCCGCAATCAGAGTGGCCACCAGTAGCGGCAGCGTCCCGGCCATGGCGACGATCGAGGCTTCGACGGCAGAGCCGTTGCGCTGCAACACCAGCCACGGAAACGCGACGAGGGAGATCCCGTTGCCCGCGCCGGCCGTCAGCGCAGCGAAGAAGATCAGGAACAGCGGGCGCTGCGTCGTGGTGATCATGAGGTATCGCGGCTGAATCTAACAGCGGGCTCACCCGGGCCGCGAACGATTGTGGCGGTCAGTGCACAGTGGCTGGGTGACACTCGAGCATCCGCGAACGGGCCAACCCTTCGACTCGCCGGTGCCCGCCGGGTCCGGTTGGCCGGGGGATCCTGCGCTTCCGGACACGGCGGTGGTGACGACGGCCGCGCGGGTCCGGACGATGGCCACGCGGGCGGGGACCGTCGAGCTACTCGATGCGCAGGTCAGCACGTGTCGGGCCTGTAGTCGGCTGGTGCAGTGGCGCGAGAAGGTGGCCGTCGAGAAACGCCGGTCCTACGCTGACGAACCGTATTGGGGGCGACCGGTGCCCGGCTTCGGGTCGGCCACGCCGCGGATCCTGATCGTGGGCCTGGCGCCTGCTGCACACGGGGCCAACCGCACCGGTCGCGTGTTCACCGGTGACCGCAGCGGCGACTTCCTGTTCGCCGCGCTTCACCGCGCCGGCCTGGCCAGCTCGCCGCTGAGTGTCGATGCAGCAGATGGATTGACGCTCAACGACACTCGCGTGGTCGCTGCCGTCCGATGCGCGCCACCGGACAACGCCCCGACGCCGGAGGAACGTGCGACGTGTGCTCCGTGGCTGGATGCCGAGTGGCGGCTGGTCCGCCCCAGCGTGCGGACCGTCGTCGCGCTCGGCGGGTTCGCGTGGAAGGTGGCGTTGGACATGGTGCGCGCCGGCGGCGGCACCGTGAGCAGACCGCTGCCCAAGTTCGGTCACCACGCGGTCGCGACACTCGGAGACGTCACGCTGATCGGCAGCTTCCACCCGAGCCAGCAGAACACCTTCACGGGGCGACTCACTCCGGCCATGCTCGACGACGTCTTTGCCAACCTGTGATTTGTGCACGCAAACCCGTGGTGAGTGGCTGTTGCGTAATGGTGTGTCGGAGTGATCGGCGGGTCTGTTGCTCGTGGACAATTGGTTGATGGCGAGGGGCTATCGACCGGTGGTACGCGATCAGGAGTTTCTGCTGGCGCCGAACATGGCGGACTGGCTGGCTGGTGATCACTTGGTGTGGTTCGTGCTCGATGTGGTCGAGCAGCTCGATACCTCGGCGTTGCACGCGTGTCGTCGTACCGGTGGTGTCGGGAGGGCTGGGTATGACCCGGACATGTTGTTGGCGTTGATGATCTACGCCTACGCGACGGGTCAGC
>NZ_RCZG01000020.1 GCF_006439015.1 Mycolicibacterium hodleri
AGCTACGTTCGGACAGGATAACCGCTGAAAGCATCTAAGCGGGAAACCTCTTCCAAGACCAGGTTTCTCACCCATCAAGTGGGATAAGGCCCCCCGCAGACCACGGGATCGATAGACCAGACCTAGAAGACTAGTAATAGTCGCAGGGAACTGGCACTAACCGGCCGAAAACTTACACACACCCAAAAAGAAAACCCATTGGGCTAAAAACGTGTAACACCACAACTGACCTCGCAACCACGAATCCACACCAAGAATCGAACAGACCACACCCCACCACCAAATAACACCGGGGCTGCAAATAAAATAGAGTTACGGCGGCAACAGCGGCAGGGAAACGCCCGGACCCATCCCGAACCCGGAAGCTAAGCCTACCAGCGCCAATGATACTGCCCACACGGGCGGAAAAGTAGGACACCGCCGAACACCCTTTAAGAATCACCCCCCACAATTGCGTGGGGGGTGATTCTCTTTTAGCGACATGCTATTCAATTAGGCATTCGTCGCGCGTAATCGAATGTCGCCGTATCCTTTGCGAGACGGCGAGTAGTAACAGGGAAGGCACACGTGGCCCAGGACACGCAACGCGGAGGCGACGAGCGACGGCCTCCGCGGACGCCCGGCGCCGGCGCCCCACGACGGGGTTCTGCGGATCCGCGACGGGGCTCCGGTTCCAGTGATCGCAGTGGTGCGCCGCGTTCGTCGGGACCCGATCGCGCACGGCCGAGACAGCCGCGCACCGACGACCCCCGTTCGGACAAGAATGCACCGCCGATCCCCGCGGACGTCGAGGCCAGACAGTTGGCCCCGGACGTCCGCGGCGAGCTCATGACCCTCGACAAGGCGACCGCCGACTATGTGGCGAAGCACTTGGTCGCCGCTGGTGACCTCATCGACGTAGATCCCGAACTGGCGTTGAAACATGCCCAGGCCGCGCGCACCCGATCCGGCCGAATAGCCGCCGTGCGTGAAGCCGTCGGGATCGCGGCCTATCACTGCGGTGACTGGGCGCAGGCGCTCTCGGAGCTTAGGGCCGCCCGGCGGATGGGCAGCAGGTCACCTCTGTTGCCGCTCATCGCCGACTGCGAGCGTGGTGTCGGCCGCCCCCAGCGAGCGATCGATTTATCCCGCACCCCCGAGGCCGAGCAACTCACCGGCGATGACGCCGATGAACTCCGAATCGTCGTCGCGGGCGCGCGCTCGGATCTCGGTCAACACGAGCAGGCACTCGCAGCGCTCTCCACGCCGGCGCTCGACCCGGAGCGAACCGGGTTGACCGCGACCCGACTCTTCTACGCCTACGCCGACACCCTGTTGGCGCTGGGCCGCAATGACGAAGCGCTGCAATGGTTCATCAACACCGAGGCGGCGGACATCGACGGTGTGACCGATGCGGATGAGCGAATCGCGGAGCTCGGCTGACATGACGACACTTGCGCAGGAACACGACTGCCTGCTGCTCGACCTCGATGGCACCGTGTTCCGGGGACAGCAGCCGACCGAGGGTTCCGTCGACACCCTGGCGACCATCGAAGCCCGTACGTTGTTCGTCACGAACAATGCATCGCGCGGACCCGACGAAGTCGCGAAGAACCTCGTCGCGATGGGGTTCGCCGCAGCGGCTGACGACGTCGTCACCAGCGCGCAGAGTGCGGCGCGTCTGCTGGCGTCGCAAATACCCTCGGGCTCAACGGTTCTGGTCATCGGCACCGAATCTCTGGCGGAGGAAGTGCGCAAGGTCGGTCTGCAGCCGGTGCGCAAGTTCGCCGACAAGCCCGCGGCAGTAGTCCAGGGGCACTCGCCTCAGACCGGATGGGCCGATCTCGCCGAAGCCGCCCTGGCCATTCGCGGCGGCGCCCTCTGGGTCGCCGCGAACGTGGATCGGACGCTGCCGTCCGAACTCGGCCTCCTACCCGGCAACGGGTCCATGGTCGCCGCGCTCGAGACCGCCACCGACCAGCGACCACAGGTGGCCGGCAAGCCGCAGCCACCACTGCTGCTCGATGCGTTGGCCCGGGGCGACTTCGAACGTCCACTGGTCGTCGGAGACCGACTGGACACCGACATCTCCGGTGCCAACGCCGCCGGGCTGCCGAGCCTTCTGGTCCTCACCGGTGTCAGCACGGCCGCCGACATGGTCTACGCCGACGCCGCCGAACGTCCCGGCTACCTGGCCGAGGACCTGCGGTCGCTGTACGCGGACAGCAGCGCGCTGCGCGTTGGACCGCACCCCGCCTGGCGCGTCGAGATCGGACCGCAGGACGCCACCGTGCACCACACCGGCGACGAGGCAGGCGATTCACTGAGCGTCGTGCGCGCCGTGGCAAGCGCGGTGTGGGAGTCGAGTCTGGACGGCGTGCGCTTCGCGATCCTCGGCGGCGACGATTACGCCCGCGCGGCGCTGGAACGCTGGTCGCTGACCACTACCGGCGATCCGCTAGCGTGAACGCCGAGATGACGACCGATCCCGACCAGATCCGTGCCCAGGTTGCGGCATTGCTCGCCGAGCTGCCCGATCCGAATGCCGAAGACTCCGCCCACGTCGACGTGGAGAACATCGCGGCTCGGCTGGAGGCGGCACACGATTTGCTGGTCCGGGCGCTGGAATCAGTCGAGAGGTAAGCACACGTGACTCGGCGCGCTCGCGTTGATGCCGAGCTGGTCCGGCGTGGTCTGGCGCGGTCCCGCCAGCAGGCGGCGGAGTTGATCGACGCTGGGCGAGTCAGCATCGATGGAATGCCTGTGGGGAAGCCCGCGACCGCCGTCTCCTTCGACGCGAAGCTCACGGTGACGGCGACCGACGAAAGAAACTGGGTATCGCGCGGCGCGCACAAGCTCATCGGGGCGTTGGACGCATTCGATGTGTCGGTAGCGGACCGCCGCTGTCTGGACGCCGGTGCGTCGACGGGCGGCTTCACCGAGGTGCTGCTGGATCGCGGCGCCGCCGAGGTCGTCGCCGCCGACGTTGGCTATGGACAGCTCGCCTGGTCGCTGCGATCGGACTCCCGAGTGTCGGTCATGGAGCGCACCAACGTCCGCGCGCTGACCGCCGAGGCCATCGGCGGATCGGTCGACCTGGTGGTCGCCGACCTGTCGTTCATCTCGTTGGCGACGGTCTTGCCCGCGCTCGTGTCCTGCGCGTCGGCGGACGCAGATATCGTTCCCATGGTGAAACCACAGTTCGAAGTGGGCAAGGACCGCGTCGGACCGGGTGGTGTCGTCTCGGATCCCGCGGTACGGGCCGACGCGGTGCTCTCAGTCGCGCGTCGCGCCGCCGAACTCGACTGGCAGACCGTCGATGTCACGTCGAGCCCGCTGCCAGGCCCGTCGGGGAACGTCGAGTTCTTCCTACTCCTCCGCGCCGAGACCGAGCACCCCCTCCTGGGCGACGCGCTGGAGGACGCCGTGCGTCGCGCCATCGAAGAAGGGCCACAATGACCGGCGACCGTGAGATCCTGCTCGTCGTCCACACCGGCCGCGACGAGGCCACCCAAACCGCCCGACGGGTGGAGAAGGTACTCAGCGCGAACGGGATCGGGCTCCGCGTGCTCGCGGCCGAACAGGTCGACCACGAGCCGTACTATCTCAGCGCCGACGAGATCAGCGCACTCGGCACCGAAATCCAGGTCGTCGACGCCGACGAGCGCGCCGCCGAAGGATGTGAGTTGGTCCTGGTGCTCGGTGGCGACGGCACTTTCCTGCGGGCCGCGGAGCTTGCGCGCAACGTGGAGATCCCGGTACTCGGGGTCAACCTCGGTCGCATCGGCTTCCTGGCAGAGGCCGAGGCCGGCGCGATCGACACCGTGCTGGATCAGGTGGTCAACCGCAACTATCGCGTCGAGAAGCGCATGACGCTCGACATAGTCGTACGCGTCGACGGCCAGATCAAGCAGCGCGGCTGGGCACTCAACGAAGCCAGCCTGGAGAAGGGTCCGCGCCTCGGCGTACTCGGGGTCGTGCTGGAGGTCGATGGCCGTCCCGTCTCGGCGTTCGGATGCGACGGTGTCCTGGTCTCCACGCCGACGGGTTCCACGGCCTACGCGTTCTCGGCGGGTGGCCCCATTCTCTGGCCCGACCTCGAGTCGATCCTCGTGGTGCCCAACAATGCTCATGCCCTCTTCGCGCGTCCGATGGTGACCAGCCCGGACGCGTCGATCGCCATCGAGGTCGAGGCAAGCGGTTACGACGCGATGGTGTTCTGCGACGGACGTCGCGAGATGATGGTGCCTGCCGGCGGGCGCCTCGAGGTGACCCGCTGCGGTACCTCGCTCAAGTGGATCCGGCTCGATAGCGCGCCGTTCACCGACCGACTGGTACGCAAGTTCCAACTGCCCATCACCGGCTGGCGGGGGCAGAGTGCTCGCTGAGATCCGAATCCAGGAACTCGGTGCGATCAGGGCTGCTACCGCCGAGTTCGACCGGGGGCTCACCGTCCTGACGGGGGAGACCGGCGCGGGCAAGACGATGGTCGTGACCGGGCTGCACCTGCTCGGCGGCGCTCGGGCGGACGCCAGCCGGGTCAGGTCCGGTTCGGAACGCGCCGTCGTCGAAGGCCGCTTCACGACCACCGAACTCGGCGGGACGGTGGCAGGCCGCATCGACGAGATCCTGGATTCCTCCGGTGCGGACCGCGATGACGACGGGAGCGTCATCGCCGCGCGCTCGGTCAGCCGTGACGGCCCGTCCCGCGCGTACCTCGGGGGACGCAGTGTGCCCGCCAAGTCGCTGAGCACCTTCACCACCGAACTCCTTGCGCTGCATGGTCAGAATGATCAGCTGCGGCTGATGCGGTCCGACCACCAGCGCTCGGCGCTCGACCGGTTCGCCGACGTCGACGCCCCGCTGGCTCGGTACCGCGGCCTCCGCGACGACTGGCTGACGCAACGACGGGACCTGGTCGACCGACGGCAGCGGGCGCGTGAACTGACGCTGGAGGCCGACCGGTTGCAGTTCGGGCTCGGCGAGATCGACGCCGTCGCCCCGCAGCCCGGTGAGGACGAGGCGCTGGTGGCCGACATCCGCAGACTCTCGGAGTTGGACGCCCTGCGCGATGCCGGGGAGACGGCGCGAGTAGCACTTTCCGGCGAGCTGGATGAGCCGGTTCAGGGAGCGGTGTCAGCAGTCGACTGGATCGGTCAGGCGAAGGCGGTGTTACAGGGGACCGACGACTCGACCCTGCGGGCGCTGGGCGATCGGCTGGGCGAGGCGCTCGCCATCGCAAGCGACGTGACAGGAGAGCTCGGCGGCTATTTGGCCGAGTTACCCAGTGATGCAAGCACTTTGGAGGGAAAACTGTCCCGCCAGGGTGAGTTGCGCAGTCTTACCCGCAAGTACGCGGCCGACGTCGACGGCGTGCTGGCATGGGCGGAGGATGCCCGCTCGAGGTTGGCCCAACTCGACGTCTCCGAAGAAGCTCTCGCGGCGCTGGCGACGCGAGTCGACGAACTCGAGGGCAAGGTCGTCGCGGCGGCTGCCGACGTCACGAAGGTGCGAAGCAAGGCCGCCAAGGCGATGTCCAAGGCGGTGACGGCGGAATTGGCCGGTCTGGCGATGTCCGGAGCGGGGTTCACCATTGGGGTGGGCGCGCTGTCGGCGCGGGTCGACGATTCGGCCCCGCTGAAACTGGCATCTGGCGACGTGGTGCACGCCGGGCACGACGGTGTAGACGCCGTCGAATTCGGCTTTACCCCGCATTCCGGGTCCGACGTGCTTCCGCTGGCCAAGAGTGCGTCCGGCGGCGAATTGTCGCGGGTGATGCTGGCCCTCGAGGTGGTGTTGGCCACGTCGGCCGAGGGCACCACGATGGTGTTCGACGAGGTCGACGCTGGTGTCGGCGGCCGCGCTGCCGTGCAGATTGGGCGCAGGCTGGCGCGACTGGCGCGGACGCATCAGGTCATCGTCGTGACGCACCTGCCGCAGGTTGCCGCGTATGCCGACGTGCACCTCGTCGTGGACAGCAGTACCGGAAAGGGCAAGTCGAGTGAGGTGCATCGGCTCGACGACGACGCCAGGGTCGGAGAGTTGGCACGGATGCTCGCGGGACTCGGCGAGTCGGACAGCGGCAAAGCGCATGCGCGGGAGTTACTCGAGGCGGCCCAAAGGGAGTCGGCCGAGTAGGAATCCGCCGTCTGGGATTCCGCCGGACCAAAATTCGAGACCCAACCGTCGGCGTCATCGTGTTGCGGATGTGACAGAAGGTAACTTCTGAGGCTGGTGTTACGGCGCGCCTCCACCTCAACTTGAGGGTTGGCCGACAGAATCCCCTCCATGAAGATGTCAGCGCTGCTTTCGCGTAATGCCGGCTCCCGACCCGGCGTGTCCGGCACGGCCCGCGTCGATCGCGACATCGACCGACTGCTGCGACGCGTAGGCCCCGGTGACATCGTCGTCATCGACGCCCTCGACCTCGACCGCATCACGGCCGACGCGTTGGTCGACGCCAACATCACCGCCGTCGTCAACGCGTCCCCATCGATCTCGGGTCGCTACCCGAATCTCGGACCCGAGGTGCTGGTCGCCAACGGCGTCGTGCTGATAGACGAGGCGGGTCCCGACGTGTTCAAGAAGATCAAGGACGGCGCCAAGATCCGGTTGCACAATGGTGGCGTCTACTCCGGTGACCGCCGTATCGCCCTTGGTGCCGAGCGCACCGACGAAGAAATCCACGACCTCATGCACGAGGCGAAGACCGGTCTGGTCGCGCACCTTGAAGCGTTCGCGGGCAACACCATAGAGTTCATCCGCAGCGAGAGCCCGCTGCTGATCGACGGCATGGGCATTCCGGACATCGATGTCGACCTGCACCGCAGGCACGTCGTCATCGTCGGTGACGAGGCCGATTCCGCCGAGGATCTGAAGGCGCTCAAGCCGTTCATCAAGGAGTATCAGCCGGTGCTGGTCGGCGTCGGTGCGGGCGCAGACATGCTGCGCAAGGCCGGTCACCGTCCCGCTCTGATCGTCGGCGATCCCGAGGAGATGAGCGTCGAGGTGCTGCGCTCCGGCGCCCAGGTGGTGTTACCCGCGGACGCCGACGGTCACGCCAAGGGCCTCGAACGCATCCAGGACCTCGGCGTGGGTGCGATGACGTTTCCGGCTGCCGGTTCGGCCATGGACCTGGCCATGCTCCTGTGCGATCACCACGGCGCATCGCTGATCGTCACCGCGGGCCACAACGCCAGCATCGAGGAGTTCTTCGACCGTTCGCGTCAGCAGAGCAACCCGTCGACGTTCCTGACCCGCCTCAAGGTCGGCGAGAAACTGGTCGACGCCAAGGCCGTCGCGACGCTGTATCGAAGCAGGGTGTCCGGCGGCGCAATCGCCCTGTTGGTACTCGCCATGCTGCTCGCCGTCATCGCCGCGCTGTGGGTATCGCGTGCGGACGCCGTCGTGATCGAGTGGGTGACCCATTACTGGAATCAGTTCTCGCTCTGGGTGCAGGGCCTGGTCTCCTGACCCGCCGCTAGTCACTTCTTGGGAGGGTTCATGATTTCCCTACGCTCGCATGCGATCTCGCTGGCGGCCGTCTTCCTCGCCTTGGCGATTGGAGTTGCGCTGGGTTCAGGTCTGCTGTCGAACACGCTGCTGGCGGGTCTCAAGGACGACAAGACCCAGATGCAGCACCAGATCAGCGGTCTGACCGATGAGAAGAACGCTCTCAACGAGAAGCTCAGCGCTGCAGGTGAGTTTGACGCACAGATGTCACCACGGATTCTGCGCGATGCGTTGAAGGGCAAGTCGGTGGTGGTCTTCCGCACGCCGGACGCCGCCGACGACGACGTGGAGGCGACGTCGCGGCTCGTCGGCGAAGCCGGAGGAGTGGTGACGGGCACGATCGTCCTGACGCAGGAGTTCGTCGACGCCAACTCGTCGGAGAAACTTCTGTCCGTGGTCAATTCGCCGATCGTGCCCGCGGGTCGGCAGTTGAGCACGACGTCGGTGGATCAAGGATCGCAGGCGGGCGACCTCCTCGGGATCGCCTTGTTGACCGGTAAGGATCCGGCCGCGCCAGCAGTTGATGACACGCAACGTGACGCCGTGTTGGCGGCGCTGCGCGACACCGGTTTCGTCACGTATGGCAGCGACCGCATCGGCGCGGCCGATTCGGCGCTTGTCGTGACCGGCGGCGGGTTGGCCGATGATGCGGGCAATCAAGGCGCGACCGTGGCCCGCTTCGCTGCGGGCCTGGCGCCGCATGGCGCAACGTTGGTCGCGGGACGTGACGGGTCGGCCAGCGGGACGGGCGCTGTCGCAGTGATCAGGGCCGACAGCAGCCTCGCCGGCATGGTGGCGACGGTCGACGACGTCGACAGCCAATCGGGTCGCATCACGTCCGTGCTGGCCCTTCAGGACATGGCGGGCGGCGGGCGGCCGGGGCAGTACGGCATCGGTCGCGGTGCGTCTTCGGTCACCATCGCTCAGTAGCCCCCCGGGACAGTCCCCGGTCGCTTTGCTCCTGCCCTGCGCGACCGGCGCGTCAGTCACGACTTGTCGGACTCGGTGTTAGGGTGAGTTTCCGTGGGTCGGCAGGCCCCAAGCCATTCGCCACGGAGGTCGCTCTTGCCATCTTTACGCAGGCACCCGCAGACCACGACGAAGCATCTCTTCGTCAGTGGCGGTGTTGCCTCCTCTCTGGGCAAGGGGCTCACCGCCAGTAGTCTCGGCCAGCTGCTCACCGCGCGCGGCCTGCAGGTGACCATGCAGAAGCTGGATCCCTACCTCAACGTGGATCCGGGCACCATGAACCCGTTCCAGCACGGTGAGGTGTTCGTCACCGAGGACGGTGCCGAAACCGACCTCGATGTCGGCCATTACGAACGCTTCCTGGACCGCAATCTGTCGGGATCGGCCAATGTGACCACCGGGCAGGTGTATTCGACGGTGATCGCCAAGGAACGGCGTGGCGAATACCTCGGTGACACCGTCCAGGTCATCCCGCACATCACCGACGAGATCAAGCGCCGCATCCTGGCAATGGCCGAGCCCGACGACAAGGGCCACCGTCCCGACGTCGTCATCACAGAGATCGGCGGCACGGTCGGTGACATCGAGTCCCTACCCTTCCTGGAGGCGGCTCGGCAGGTGCGCCACGAGGTGGGCCGTGACAACGTCTTCTTCCTGCACGTGTCCCTGGTGCCGTACCTGGCACCGTCGGGCGAGCTGAAGACCAAGCCCACGCAGCACTCCGTGGCCGCGCTGCGCAGCATCGGCATCAGCCCGGATGCGCTGATCCTGCGCTGCGACCGCGACGTGCCCGAGCCGCTGAAGAACAAGATCGCGCTGATGTGCGACGTTGACATCGACGGCGTGATCTCCACCCCTGACGCGCCGTCGATCTACGACATCCCCAAGGTTCTGCACCGCGAGGAGCTCGACGCCTATGTGGTGCGGCGGCTCAACCTTCCGTTCCGCGACGTCGACTGGACCGAGTGGGACGACCTGCTCCGGCGCGTGCACGAGCCGCAGGAGACGGTACGGATTGCCCTGGTCGGCAAGTACATCGACCTGTCGGACGCCTACCTGTCGGTTGCCGAGGCGCTGCGCGCCGGCGGGTTCAGGCACCACGCCAGGGTCGAGATCCGTTGGGTTGCCTCCGACGACTGTGAGACCGACCCGAGGGCGGCCATGGCCCTGAACGACGTTCATGGCGTGCTGATCCCGGGAGGGTTCGGCATCCGAGGCATTGAGGGCAAGCTCGGAGCCATCAAGTACGCACGCACGCACGGCATTCCGGTGCTGGGGTTGTGTCTGGGCCTTCAGTGCATCGTCATCGAGGCAGCCCGCTCGGTCGGCATCGAGGACGCCAACTCCGCGGAATTCGATCCCGACACACCCGATCCGGTGATCTCGACGATGGCCGATCAGCAGGACATCGTCGCGGGGGAGGCCGACCTCGGTGGTACCATGCGCCTCGGCGCGTATCCCGCGGTGCTGGAGGAGGATTCGCTGGTGGCGCAGGCCTACCAGGCGACCAAGGTGTCCGAACGGCACCGTCACCGCTACGAGGTCAACAACTCCTACCGCGATCGCATCGCCGAGAGCGGGTTGCGGTTCTCCGGTACCTCGCCGGACGGTCACCTGGTGGAGTTCGTCGAATACGACTCGGCCGTACACCCGTTCCTGATGGGCACGCAGGCCCACCCGGAGCTCAAGAGCAGGCCCACGCGGCCGCACCCCCTGTTCGTCGCATTCGTGGGGGCGGCCCTGGAGTACAAGGCGGCCGAACGTCTACCGGTCGAGCTCGCCACCCAACGAGCCAACGGTGCCGAGCTGTCAGAACCCACACGCCGTGCCTGACCACGACTTCACCACGATCGCCAGCGAAACGGTCTACGTCGGCAAGATCTTCGCGCTACGCGCCGACGAGGTGAGCATGCCGAACGGAAGGACGGCACGGCGCGAGGTCATCGAACACTACGGTGCGGTCGGCATCGTTGCGATGGACGAGAACGGCAACGTCGCGATGATCTACCAGTATCGCCATCCGGTGGGACGGCGGTTGTGGGAACTGCCCGCCGGACTGTTGGACATCGGCGGTGAACCACCGCATCTGAGTGCTGCCCGTGAACTCGAAGAGGAGGCGGGACTGAAAGCCCGCGACTGGGGTGTCCTGGTCGACGTGATCTCCGCGGCGGGGTTCAGTGACGAGTGCGTCCGGATCTACCTCGCGACGGGACTCACCGACATCGGCAGGCCCAAGGCGCACGATGAAGAGGCCGATCTGACACTCCACTGGTTTGCGCTGGCCGAGGCGGTCGACATGGTGCTCAGCGGTGTCATCGTGAATTCACTTGCCGTGGCTGGCATTCTGGCCGCCCACTCGATCGACCGCGACGTGCGGGCGTTGCGTCCCATCGACGCACCCTGGCCCGACAAGCCCACCAGGTTCGCCGCCCGGCAGGCCGACAGGTGACCACGGCCGCGCCCGACCAGATCCCCGGTCGCTCCGCTCCAGACCTCAGCCTCCTGGACGAGCAACTTCAGGGGTACCTGGACCACCTGACGATCGAACGGGGCGTGGCCGCCAACACCCTGAGCTCCTATCGCCGGGATCTGCGCCGCTACGTTGCGCACCTCGCAACTCGGGGCATCGCCGACGTCGACAAGGTCGCCGAGCAGGACGTCACCGACTTCCTAGTGTCATTGCGGCTCGGCGATGAAGATCAGGGCACCGTGCCGCTGTCGGCGGTCTCCGCTGCGCGCACCCTCATCGCGGTCCGCGGATTCCACCGCTTCGCCGACGCAGAGGGCCTCGCGACGCTCGACGTTGCGCGCGCGGTCAAGCCGCCGACTCCTACCCGTCGGCTGCCCAAGAGCATCAGCCTCGACGAAGTGGTCGCGCTCCTGGAGGCGGCAGGCGGTGAAAGCGAGACCGACGGCCCTCTGACGCTGCGCAATCGCGCGATGTTGGAGGTCTTGTACTCGACCGGCGCGCGGATCTCCGAGGCGGTGGGCCTCGATGTCGACGACGTGGACACCCATTCGCGGTCGGTGCTGCTGCGCGGCAAGGGCGGCAAGCAGCGACTGGTGCCCATCGGCAGGCCCGCGGTCAGCGCACTCGACGCCTACTTCGTTCGCGGTCGCCCGGATCTCGCCCGGCGCGGCAAGGGCACGACCGGATTGTCCCCTGTTCGCTTCGCTCCTGCCCAAGGTGCGATCTTCCTCAACTCCCGCGGCGGCCGATTGTCTCGACAGAGCGCGTGGCAGGTGTTGCAGGACGCCGCCGAGCGGGCGGGCATCTCCGCGTCGGTGTCCCCGCACACGCTGCGGCACTCGTTCGCGACGCACCTCCTGGAGGGCGGCGCCGACGTCCGCGTCGTGCAGGAACTGCTCGGTCACGCCTCGGTGACCACCACGCAGATCTACACGCTGGTGACCGTGTCCGCGCTACGAGAAGTGTGGGCGGGCGCGCATCCGCGGGCCCGTTAGCCATGAACGAACCAGAGAACCAAGTCGTGATCGTCGGGGCAGGGCTCGCGGGGCTCGCCGCGGCGCTGTGTCTCAGTGACCTCTCGGTGAAATCGGTGGTACTGGACCGCGGCGAGCAGGTCGGGGCGTCGTGGCGGTCGCGGTATGACCGGTTGCGACTCAACACCGGCAAACGATATTCGCATCTGCCAAAGCGGCGGTACCCCAAGGGGACTCCACTGTTTCCGACACGCGATCAGGTCGTAGCACATCTCGAAGAGCACTCCGGTGAGCGAGGTATCGAGCTACGTCTGGGCACACCCGTCGAGCGGATCGTGCGCCGCAAGCCCAGCGGGTGGGGCGTCGTCACCCCGGACGGCATCATCGGCACCGCGCACGTCGTGGTCGCGACCGGTTATGCGAATACCCCGGTGCTGCCGGACTGGCCCGGCGCGCCGGCGTTCTCTGGTGAGGTGCTGCACTCCTCGGCGTATCGGAACCCGACCCCGTACGCAGGAAAGCGCGTTCTGGTCGTCGGCGCCGGTTCGTCCGGCATGGAGATCGCCCACGATCTGGTGACCAGGGGAGCCGCCAAGGTGTGGCTGTCGGTGCGCACCCCGCCGAACGTCATGCCGAGGTGCGGGCCTGCGGGCCGGTCCAACGACGTCGTCTCACGCCCGTTGTTCCATGCGCCGCCGCGACTGGCCGACGCGATTTCACGTCGGGCCCGGACATCGGCGTTCGGTGACCTCAGCGAGTTCGGCCTGCCGATCCCCGAGGAGGGGCCGTTCAGCAGAGCGCATCGTCTGCAGGTCGCGCCGTCGCTCGTCGATCACGAGGTCATAGATGCGGTCCGAGACGGCTCCATCGAGGTGGTGGCCCCATTGACCTCGTTCGACGACGATGCCGCGGTACTCACCGACCGCACGCGGCTGGATGCCGACGTGGTGATCGCCGCCACCGGGTATCGCTGCGGGCTGGAACCGCTCGTCGGCCATCTCGGGGTGCTGAGCGACGCGGGCATGCCCACCGTGGGCGGCGACGTCCCCGCTGAGCCGGGGCTGTGGTTTCTGGGGCTGTGGTCGCGGCCGTCGCTGATCGGATACACATCGAAACAGGCGGAGCGGATGGCGGCACGCATCGCCAGGGCCATCGCCGAGGCCAACCGACCCAAGAAGAACGAGCTCTTCTAGGGGCCCAGATAGTCCGACTCGAGGACCAGGTCCGACAATAGGGTCTGGTACTCGACGTGGGTGGCATGTTCGACGGTGTCGAAGAGCTTGCCTTGCTGTTCGCGCATGTAGGCGCGGTACTTCGGGGCGCCGGGTACGCGAACGTTGTCGGCTACGACGATCGACCCGGTGTGCAGCCAGCCACGCTCCAGGATGCCGAGCAGATCCGCAAGGTAGGCGCTCTTGTCGTGGTCGATGAACAACAGATCGAGAGTGCCTGCGGCGAATCCACTTTTGGCCAATGCGTCCATCGTCGTGCCGCCGTCACCGAGGGTGCCCACGACGCAGGTGATCCGGTCGGCAAGACCCGCGTGGGCCCAGATGCGGCGGGCGATCGCGGCG
This sequence comes from Mycolicibacterium hodleri, assembly GCF_006439015.1. Lineage (GTDB taxonomy): Bacteria > Actinomycetota > Actinomycetes > Mycobacteriales > Mycobacteriaceae > Mycobacterium > Mycobacterium hodleri_A. The sequence goes on from NZ_RCZG01000020.1 coordinate 13,479, forward strand.
TTGGCGGCCGCGAACTCGACGCTGAACACCTTGGCGTCGGGGGCAGCGCGGGCGATGCGCATGGCGCCGTAGCCGCAGTAGGTGCCGAGCTCCAGGGCGAGGGTGGCGTCGGCACGTCGCACGGCTGCGTCAAGCAACGCGCCCTTCTCATCACCCACGTTCATCAGCATCGACTTCTCGCGGGCGAATTCGTCGATGGTGTCCAGCACGTGATCGACGTCGTTCCGGCGGGCGTTGGCCTCGACGTATCTGGCGGTGGCTTCCTCACGCCCGTCACCGATCTGACCGGTCTTCAGGAAGCCCGGCATGGCGACCGCCATGCGCACCATTGACCAGCGAAGGAACGGCAGACGCTGCTTCCAGCCCATGCCCGCAACCCTAACGGCAGGCGATTACTCGTAGTTCCCCACTGTTGCCTCGCGGGTCTGGCGTCCACGGCGTTCTCATCCCGTTAAACTCCAAGCGATGTTCGCCAAGCCCGAAGGTTGCCCAACCGGCGGCGGTTCCTCGTGACCGACGACGCTGATCCCACTGACGGCGCAGGGCCTACCGACGACTTGGGCCCCACAGGTCGACCAAACCGAGTGATCCCGGAACCGAAACCAAAGAGCATCCACGGCCCGGCCAAGGTCATCGCCATGTGCAACCAGAAGGGTGGGGTAGGCAAGACCACCTCCACCATCAATCTCGGCGCCAGCCTCGCCGAATACGGCAGGCGGGTGTTGCTGGTCGATCTCGACCCGCAGGGGGCACTGTCCGCGGGGCTCGGCGTGCCGCACTACGAGCTGGACCACACCGTGCACAATCTGTTGATCGAGCCGCGGGTGTCGATCGACGACGTGCTGATGAAGACCCGCGTCAAGGGCATGGACCTGGTGCCCAGCAACATCGATCTGTCGGCAGCGGAGATCCAGCTGGTCAACGAGGTCGGCCGCGAGCATTCCCTGTCCCGGTCGCTGCACCCGGTGCTGGATCGCTACGACTACGTGCTGATCGACTGCCAGCCGTCGCTCGGTCTGCTGACCGTCAACGGGCTGGCCTGCGCGGACAGCGTCCTCATCCCCACCGAGTGCGAGTACTTCTCGCTGCGCGGCCTGGCCCTGTTGACCGACACCGTAGCCAAGGTGAAGGACCGTCTGAACCCGAAGCTCGACATCGGCGGCATCCTGATCACCCGCTTCGACCCACGCACCGTCAACTCGCGCGAGGTGATGGCGCGCGTGCTCCAACAGTTCGGCGATCTGGTGTTCGACACCGTCATCACCCGTACCGTGCGCTTTCCAGAGACCAGCGTCGCCGGTGAACCGATCACGACATGGGCTCCCAAATCCGGTGGTGCGCTGGCATATCGGGCGCTGGCGCGTGAGGTCATCGACCGGTTCGGCGCGTGAGTTCGCCGGCACCGGAGGCGCCGTCGCAGACTGGTTTCCAGGTTCGGCTGAGCAACTTCGAAGGCCCCTTCGATCTGCTGCTGCAGCTGATCTTCGCTCATCGCATGGACGTGACCGAGGTCGCATTGCATCGGGTCACCGACGACTTCATCGCGTACACCAGGAACATCGGTCGCCAGCTGGCGCTCGACGAGACGACGGCGTTCCTCGTGATTGCCGCCACCCTGTTGGACCTCAAGGCGGCTCGGCTGCTGCCCGCGGGCGAAGTTCATGACGAAGAGGATCTGGCGCTGCTCGAGGTTCGCGATCTGTTGTTCGCGCGACTGCTGCAGTACCGCGCGTTCAAGCACGTGGCGGTCATGTTCGCCGAACTCGAAGCCGCCGCGCTGCGCAGCTATCCGCGCGCGGTATCGCTCGAGGAACAGTTCTCCGACCTATTACCCGAGGTCATGCTGGGCGTGGACGCCGACAGCTTCGCCCAGATCGCGGCCACCGCGTTCACCCCGCGACCCGTGCCGACCGTGGGCACGGACCACCTGCACGTGCAGGGCGTGTCGGTTCCCGAGCAGGCACGGCGGTTGCTGAGCATGCTCTCCGAGCGCGGGATCGGGACGTGGGCGTCGTTCTCGGAGCTGGTGTCCGACTGTGAGGCGACAATCGAGATCGTTGGCCGCTTCATGGCGCTGCTCGAATTGTTCCGCGCCAACGCGGTAGCATTCGACCAGCCAGAACCGCTTGGTGTGCTGCAGGTTTCGTGGACCGGGGATAGCCCGACCAGCGAGTACCTGGCCACGGCGGTGGAAGAGTGAGAAACGCGCCATGACTGACGAGCATCCCGAGCCAGCCCCTGCCCTCGATCTGGGTGTGGACGCGGGTGCCGATCTCGGTATCGACGGCGCGTATCAACCCGAGATGGAGGACGCTGAACTCGGTGCGGTACTCGAGGCGCTCCTGCTTATCGTAGACACTCCGGTGACGGTCGACGCACTCGCGACGGCAGTGGAGCAGCCCGCCTACCGGGTGGCAGCCAAGCTGCAGGTGATGGCCGACGACTTCACCGCACGGGACAGCGGTATCGACCTGCGTGAAGCGGGGGGCGGCTGGCGCATGTACACCAGGTCGCGATATGCGCCGTACGTCGAACGCTTGCTGCTCGACGGCACCCGCTCGAAGTTGACTCGGGCCGCGCTGGAGACGCTCGCGGTGGTGGCCTACCGGCAGCCCGTGAGCAGGGTCCGGGTGAGCGCCGTGCGTGGCGTCAACTGCGATGCGGTGATGCGCACCCTGCTGGCCCGCGGGCTGATCATCGAGTCGGGTACCGATTCCGATACGGGCGCAACGACTTTCGCGACGACGGAATTGTTCCTGGAGCGGTTGGGGCTGTCGACCTTGACCGATCTACCCGACATCGCTCCGCTGCTGCCGGACGTTGACAACATTGACGACATCACCGAATCTCTCGGTGACGAGCCGCGATTCGTGAAACTCGGCGTGGTGCCGAACAATCAACCGCTGGCCTTCGACGTGGACAAGGACTGACATGGCCGACGAGGATGAAGGCACCCGACTGCAGAAGGTGCTGTCGCAGGCGGGAGTGGCGTCTCGCCGCGTCGCCGAACGGATGATCCGGGACGGTCGGGTCGAGGTCGACGGGCACATCGTGACCGAGATGGGCACCCGGGTCGACGCCGAGAATTCGGAGATTCGCGTCGATGGCGTCAAGATCCGGGTCGACGACACAATGGTGTACCTGGCGATCAACAAAGAGCGCGGGATGCATTCCACGATGTCCGACGACCAGGGCAGGCCGTGTGTCGGCGATCTGGTCGAGTACCGGGTTCGCGGTCACAACAAGCTCTTTCACGTCGGGCGCCTCGACGCCGACACCGAGGGGTTGTTGATCCTGACCAACGACGGCGAGCTGGCGCACCGTCTGATGCATCCCTCCTACGAGGTGCCCAAGACGTACCTGGCGACCGTCGTCGGATCGGTGCCGCGCGGGCTCGGCAAGAAGCTGAAGGCGGGCATCGAATTGGACGACGGTCCCATTCACGTCGACGACTTCGCGATGGTCGACTCGATTCCCGGTAAGTCACTGGTGACGGTCACCCTGCACGAGGGCCGCAAGCGGATCGTGCGGCGCATGCTGGCCGCAGTCGGCTTTCCCGTCACCGACCTGGTTCGGACGGACATCGGCACGGTGTCGCTGGGCGAACAGAAACCCGGCAGCATTCGAGTTCTGACCAGTAAAGAGGTCGGCGAACTGTACAAGGCGGTGGGAATGTGAGCGGACCGTTGATGATTGCCGTCGACGGACCGGCGGGCACCGGGAAGTCCTCGGTGTCAAGGGGTTTGGCGCGGGCCCTGAGCGCGCGCTACCTCAACACCGGTGCGATGTACCGAATCGTGACGTTGGCGGTGTTGCGCGCGGGAGTGGATCCCGACGACGCTGCCGCCGTGGCCGAGTTGGCGTCGGAGGTGGACCTGGCCGTCGGTTTCGACCCCGACGAGGACCTCTACTTCCTCGGGGGAGAGGACGTCTCGGTGGAGATACGCGGTGAAGCGGTCACCATGGCGGTCTCCGCGGTGTCGGCTGTTCCCGAGGTGCGAACCCGGCTGGTGGACCGCCAGCGCGAGCTCGCTGACGGCTCGGTGGCCGTAGTCGTCGAGGGACGTGACATCGGAACCGTCGTGCTGCCCGACGCCGACGTGAAGGTCTTCCTGACGGCATCGGCCGAGGAGCGGGCCCGGCGGCGCAACGATCAGAACGTCGAGTCCGGCCTCGTCGACGACTATGACGCGGTGCTGGCCGACGTGCAGCGTCGCGACCATCTGGATTCCACCCGCGCGGTGTCACCGCTGCGGGCAGCCGACGATGCGGTCGTCGTCGACAGCAGTGACATGTCCCAATCCGAGACCGTGGCGCGCCTTCTCGACCTCGTCGAGCAGCGAGCGGGAGCCTCCAGATGAGCGACAACGAAGGCTCGCTCGATTCGGATGGCACCTGGGTCGACGAGGGCGACTGGGAGCTGCCGCCCGACGGCATCGAGATTGGCGACCTCGAGGCGGACTACGCACCGCCGCCCGTGGTCGCGGTGGTGGGTCGGCCGAACGTCGGCAAGTCCACCCTGGTGAATCGCATCCTGGGTCGCCGCGAAGCCGTCGTGCAGGACATCCCCGGCGTCACCCGCGACCGGGTGTCCTATGACACGAATTGGCTGGGCCGCAGATTCATGGTCCAGGACACCGGCGGTTGGGAACCGGACGCAAAGGGCTTACAGCAACTGGTGGCCGAGCAGGCGACCGTCGCGATGCGCACGGCCGACGCGATCATCCTGGTGGTCGATGCGGTCACCGGCGCCACCAGTGCCGACGAGGCCGCGGCCAAGCGTCTCCAGCGTGCGGGCAAGCCCGTCTTCCTGGCTGCGAACAAGGTCGACAACGAGAAGATGGAGTCCGAGGCAGCGCTGCTGTGGTCGCTCGGCCTTGGGCAGCCGCATTCAATCAGTGCGATCCACGGCCGAGGCGTGGCCGACCTTCTCGACGCGGTGCTCGAGGTGCTGCCCGAGGTCTCCGAAATGGGTTCGACCACCGGCGGTCCCCGTCGCGTAGCGCTGGTCGGCAAGCCGAACGTCGGCAAGAGCTCGCTGATCAACCGGCTCGCCGACGAAGAGCGGTCGGTGGTGCACGACGTCGCAGGCACCACGGTGGACCCCGTCGACTCGCTGATCGAACTGGACGGCAAGTTGTGGCGTTTCGTCGACACCGCGGGTCTGCGCCGCAAGGTGGGCCAGGCCAGCGGTCACGAGTTCTACGCCTCGGTGCGCACGCACGGCGCAATCGACGCCGCCGAGGTGGTCATCGTGCTGATCGACTCGTCGCAGCCGCTGACCGAGCAGGACCAGCGCGTGCTCTCGATGGTGATCGAGGCGGGCCGGGCCGTCGTGTTGGCGTTCAACAAGTGGGACCTGATGGACGAGGACCGACGCTTCCTGCTGGACCGCGAGATCGATCTGTCGCTGGAGCAGGTGCAGTGGTCACAGCGGGTGAACATCTCTGCCAAGACCGGCCGGGCCGTGCAGAAGCTGGTGCCTGCGCTAGAAGGGGCGCTGGCGTCCTGGGACAAGCGCATCTCGACCGGGCAGCTGAACACGTTCTTGAAGGAGATCGTGGCTGCGACGCCGCCGCCGGTGCGCGGGGGCAAGCAGCCCAAGATCCTGTTTGCCACCCAGGCGACGGCTCGGCCACCCACCTTCGTGCTCTTCACCTCCGGGTTCTTGGAGGCGGGCTACCGACGGTTCATCGAGCGAAAATTGCGGGAGAAGTTCGGATTCGACGGCAGCCCCATCAAGATCAACGTGCGGGTGCGGGAGAAGCGCGGGAATCAAAAGCGCTGATCAGGTGTCTGTCTTGAGCGGGTATCTGTACTGTGACCGCGTATGCGAGTCGAGAGGAGTGGGACATGGCTGAACGGGCCTTCCGTACCGCCCCATCCGCAATGTGTGCCCTCGAACCGTTCTGGCCGTCCCGGCGTTTCATCGCCTTCGACGAATGGTGTTGCGCGCGAGTTTGACTCGCGTCCATGCAACTCTTGGCGCCCTCGGCGCCGATTCGATCGAAAGTAGCCGAACCCCGTGCGGTCGCTCCTCATCTTCACCCTCGTCGGCGTTGGCGCCCAACTCGTCGACGGCGCGCTGGGCATGGCGTTCGGTGTCACCGCCTCCACCCTGTTGGTGCTCAGCGGTGTGGCGGCGGCTCAGGCCAGCGCGGCGGTCCACCTGGCTGAGGTGGGCACCACGCTGGCGTCGGGCCTTTCCCACTGGCGGTTCAAGAACATCGACTGGGGCCTGGTGGCGAAGTTGGGCGTACCGGGCGCGATCGGGGCTTTCGCGGGGGCCACGGTGCTGTCGTCGCTGTCCACTGAGGACGCCGCGCCCGTGATGGCGGCGATCCTTCTGGTGATCGGCGTCTACGTGCTGCTGCGGTTCTCGCTGCGCACCCCGCCCGGGATCATCGCCGGCGGCACCAAGCACGGCGCCAAGTTTCTGATGCCGTTGGGCTTGTTCGGTGGCTTCATCGACGCGTCCGGTGGCGGCGGCTGGGGACCGGTGACGACCAGCACGCTGCTGTCGCGGGGCAAGACCGCGCCGCGCACGGTGATCGGGTCGGTGAGCGCGTCAGAGTTCCTGGTGTCGGTATCGGCCTCGCTGGGGTTCCTGGTCGGCCTACGGTCGGAGTTCCTCGACAACCTGCCCATCGTGCTGGGGTTGGCCATCGGCGGCATCATCGCCGCTCCTTTCGCGGCGTGGCTGGTCAGCCGGATCAGTCCAGCGCTACTGGGTGCCGCAGTCGGCGGCATCGTCGTGCTGACCAACTCACAGAAGCTGGTGAAGTACTTCGCGGTCGCGTCACCGTGGTCGACGTTGATCTACGGCGGCATCGTCATCGTGTGGGCGGTATTCGTTTACCTTGCCTGGAGGCTGTCGAAGGCACCGAGTTTCGCACTGAACCAGATCCCGGACGCGCAGCCGGCGGCCGACGCGCGCTGACGGCAGTCTGTTCACCGCCCGATAGGGTTTGATCGATGTCCGTCGCCCACATGATCCTGATCGCGTTGGCAGGCGTAGGGGCTGGAGCGATCAACGCGATCGTCGGCTCCGGCACGCTGATCACCTTCCCGACCCTGGTGGCGCTGGGCTATCCGCCGGTGACGGCGACCATGTCGAACGCGGTGGGCTTGGTGGCCGGCGGCATCTCGGGCACATGGGGGTACCGACGGGAACTCGAGGGGCAGTGGGACCGGCTGAAGTGGCAGATCCCAGGGTCGCTGCTCGGGGCGGTGATCGGTGCGTGGCTGCTGCTTCACCTGCCCGAGAAGGTATTCATCTCGGTGGTGCCGGTGCTGCTCGTCGGTGCCCTGCTACTGGTGGTGTTCGGGCCGCGGATCCAGGCGTGGGCGCGGGGCAGGTCGTCGGACGAGACGCAACCGGTGTCGACCAAGCGGATGGCCCTGTTGGTCCTCGGGACGTTCGCCGTCGGTATCTATGGCGGCTATTTCACTGCAGCCCAAGGCATCCTGTTGATCGGCGTGATGGGCGCGCTGCTGCCGGAGTCGATGCAGCGCATGAACGCAGCCAAGAATCTGCTGTCGTTGCTGGTGAACGTGGTGGCGGCGGCGGCCTACACGCTGGTGGCGTTCGACCGGATCAGCTGGCTGGCGGCGGGCCTCATCGCGGTGGGGTCGCTGCTCGGCGGGTTCCTTGGTGCGCACTACGGGCGGCGGCTGTCGCCCAACGCGCTGCGGTTGGTGATCGTGGTGGTCGGGCTGATCGGGTTGTACCGGCTGCTGGCCGTTTAGACGTCCGAGCTCTCACGCCAGAGATCGATGCCTGAATCCGAGGCGTACCGGTCGATGTCGGCGAGTTCGTCGGCGGTGAACTCGAGGTTGTCCAGCGCACCCAGGTTCTCGTCGAGTTGCTCGACGCTGGAGGCGCCGATCAGCGTCGAGGTCACCGCGGGGTCGCGCAACACCCAGGCCAGCGCGAGCTGGGCCAGCGACTGGCCGCGACGCTCGGCGATGGCCGCGAGACCCCGGAGCTGTTCGAGTACCTCGTCGGTGACCAACTCGTCGTCGAAGGTGGGGCGCGCGGTGGCGCGGTCGACGTCGGCCGCGGCGCGTTGCAGGTAGCGATTGGTCAGCAGGCCCTGGCCGAGCGCCGTGAAGGCGATGGCGCCCATGCCCGCCTTGGTGAGCTCGTCGGTCAGCCCGCCCTCGACCCACCGGTTCAACAGGGAGTAGGAGGGCTGGTGGATGACCAGCGGCGTGCCGAGGCGCTGCGCGATGGCCGACGCCTCCGCCGTCTTGGCCGCCGAGTACGACGAGATGCCCACGTAGCGCGTCTTTCCCGCCCGCACGGCCGTGTCGAGGGCGCCGATGGTCTCCTCCAGCGGCGTCACCGGGTCGATGCGGTGGGAGTAGAAGATGTCCACGTAGTCCAGGCTCATGCGGTCGAGGGACTCGTCGAGGCTCGCCAACAGGTAAGCGCGGCTGCCCAGCTGACCGTAGGGTCCGGGCCACATGTCCCAACCGGCCTTGGTGGAGATGACCATTTCATTGCGGTAGGGCTTGAAGTCGCGGCGCATCATCCGGCCGAAGTTCTCCTCGGCCGACCCGTACGGCGGGCCGTAGTTGTTGGCCAAATCGAAGTGGGTGATGCCGCGGTCGAAGGCGCGGCGCAGCACTTCCCGGATGACGTCGAAGGGCCGGTTGTCGCCGAAGTTGTACCAGAGACCCAACGAAATCGCCGGGAGGAGGAGACCGGACGATCCCACGCGCCGGTAGGGCATCGCGTCGTAGCGGTCCCGGGCCGCGGCCCACGGATCATGGGTGAAGGGAACGTCGGTGATCGCGAGTTCATCGGCCATGGGATCGATCGTATGCCGACGCGTCAAAACGCCTGGCGGTCGGCCTCTTGCTCGAGCACGGCGTCGAGATCCTTGAGGCGGTCCATGTTGGCGACCACCCGTTGAGTGCGGTTGTTCTTGGCCAACATGTCTCGATTACGGTGGACGAAGTTCCAGTAGCCGGCGGTGAATGGGCAGGCGTCGTCGCCGAGGCGCTTCTTCGGGTCGTACGCGCAGTCGCCGCAGTGATCGCTCATCTTGTTGATGTACGCGCCACCGGACGCGTACGGCTTCGTGGCGAGCAGGCCGCCGTCGGCGTGCTGGCTCATTCCGACGACGTTGGTCGGCATCACCCACCGGAAGCCGTCGACGTAGGAGGAGGCAAACCACTCGGTGAGGTCGTCGGGTTTATAGCCGCGCTGCAGGGCGTGGTTCCCGAGCACCATCAGGCGCTGGATGTGGTGATTCCAGCCGCGGTCACGGACGCCCCCGATCGCGTCGCGTAGACACGCCGCGGTGACGGAGTCCGCGTCGAGGTTCGTCCACCAATCCGGCAGCGGCGCATGGGCTCCCAGGGCATTGTTGCGGGTGTACTCGGGGCCGAAGTGCCAGTACAGGTGCCACATGTATTCACGCCAGCCGAGGATCTGCCGGATGAAGCCCTCGACGGCGGCCAGGGGAGCGTCCCTGCGGTGGTAGGCCTGCTCCGCGGCCTCGACGGCATCGAGCGGGTGCAGTACGCCGAGGTTGAGTGGGACCGACAGCAGGGAGTGCGACATGGCCCAGTCGTCGCTCATGATGGCGTCCTCGTAGCGGCCGAACTCCGGGAGACGGTGTTCGATGAAGCGGTTGAGGGCACGACGCGCCTCGGTGGGGGTGACGGCGAACAGTCGCGGCCCGTCCACTCCGACCGTGTCGAGGTTCATTCGGTCGAGGTCGCGGCGCACCTGCTCGTCGACATCGTCCTCGCGCGGTTGGTACGGCTTTGGCAGGCCGAGCGTCTTTTGCTTCTTCGGCGGAGACTCGCGGTTCTCCTCGTCGTAGTTCCACCTGTCGCCGACGGGCTCGCGTCCGTCCATGAGCACGTCGAAACGACGGCGCTGGTCGCGGTAGAAATCCTCCATGCGGAACCGCTGGCGATTGCCCGCCCAATGCTGAAAATCCTTGCGGGACAACGCAAAAGTCGGCGTCGGGAGCACGTCGGCCACCAGACCCAGTTGGCGCATGCGGTGGACGAACTTCTCTGCAGCGTGTGACGTCGGTTCGTGGACGAGGACCGGACGACCGTACTGCTCCAGGGCAGCGGTATAGGTGTCGGTCCGCAGCAGGGTGGCGCGGTCGCCGAGGTCCTCGTCGGCGTGGCGCAACGCAGACAGGACGAGGTGCAGCTTCTGGCGGTGATACCGACGTTTCCGCAGCGCCGAGGTCGCCTCGACGAGCAGCACTTCGCGGTGCGCGTGCTCGCCGCCGTAGACCGCCGGTCCGAGCTGGTCGGCGAAGAGCCACAGGGGAGTGTCGTCGCGCGTCTTCGAGGTCACGCCTCCTTACTACCCTCGAGCGATGCTGCCGACGCGAATTCAATGCGGTTGGGATTGCTGGTGGTCGCTGCGGTAGCATTTCGACCGCTGCCGGCGATCCCGGCAGTGTCGCGGGCTGTGGCGCAGCTTGGTAGCGCACTTGACTGGGGGTCAAGGGGTCGCAGGTTCGAATCCTGTCAGCCCGACAACGAAAACCCGCTCCGACCAGTGTCGGAGCGGGTTTTGTGTTCTCCGGGTGTTGCTCGCGTTCGGGCTAGTGTCCCAACAGTGTCCCAAGCGACAGCCGTTGGGCCAAGGGTCACCCGAAGAGTGCGGCGCCGGCGGCGCGCAAGTCATCACGCTGGGCATCGGAGTAGATCGACAGTGATACCGCCGGATCATGGCCGTGCCACGCGGCGACGACGTGCACCGGCAAACCGCCGGCCAACATGAGACTGACGCTGGTATTGCGGAGACCCTTGAGGTGGATGCGGCGCAGGCCGGCACGCTCGCGTAGGCGCTGGAATTCGTCGGAGTACCACTCGTGGCGGATTGAAGAGCCGTCCTCGCGCACCGCGACTAGACGATCGTCGGACCACCGACTCCCGAAGGCTCGGGCTTCGTCTTGCTGAAGGGCCCTCAACTCTCGCAGGGCGGCGGCCAGCTCGGCCGGCAAGGGAAGGTCCCGGCGGCTGCGCCGAGATTTGGGCATGCCCTCCACGGATTCCTTCCCGACCGCCACCCTGCTACGGCGAATCAACAACGTGTCGTCTTTAAGCGCGGACCACCGAATGCCGAGCACTTCGGAGCGGCGCAGCCCGTAGCAGCTCAGCAGCCAGCAGGCGAACAACCTGTCCTCTCGCACCGATGTCCGAAACCGTTCGACCTCAGCGAGCGTCCAGGATTTCGAGGTCTCAGGATTGTCGTCGATGAGCTCATCGCCCGGACGCTCTACGAGCGCGATCACGTTTCGGGTGAGCGCGCCCTGGTCGACGAAGGACTGAACCACCATTCCAAAGGTTGTCAGTGTCGACCGCACGGTAACGGGCTTGACACCTCTCGCGGTTGGTTCGGCGTTCTTCGGATCGTTCAGAACGTAGACACCGCGACGTATACGGGTGACGCGGTTCGCTCTGAGCAGGCCAGCCACGCAGGTGTGCACGTCGCGGTCGGGAAATGCGGCCGCGAGGTCAACGGCGGCGATGCCATCGGGGTGGCTGCCAATCAGCTCGGCCACGCGTGCCGCCAGGCTGCCGGGGCGATATCGCTTGGTCGAACTGCGGCCCTGAGTCAGCATCCACTCCACCAGTGCGTCGCCGTCGGCCTTGGTCAGCTGCTGCAGCTTCTTTCCACCCAGGTAGCGGCGGACAGCTGCGAGGTCGTAGGTGTAGCCCTGGAGGGTCACGCTCCGGATTCCGCGACGCCCAGCCAGCCACTCGTCGCATGCTTCGGCGACCGTTTGCGTCGATTTCCGAGTGTAGAACCCGGTGGCGACTTCGGTTGTTATGCGGCGATATTCGCGCTTTGCTTCGGCCAGGGTTCGGTAGGTGAACCGCCTGCGGTCGCGGGTGCCGTCAGGCTTGCTGCCGACGTCGGCTCGGAACTCGTAGGTGACCGAGCCGCTCCTTGAGGTCCTTTTAGTGATTGGCTCAGCTCGCCGCGAGCGATTTGTCTGCTGAGCTTGGCTGTGGTCCGAGGCCATACCCGTTTCGAAGGTCACCTTTGTCCGTTCCTCTGGTTGGAGGCCGACGGGTCAGCCTAGTGAAGGCCAGCTCTGAATGGGTACTGTCGCACCCTTGGTCGCATGATCAACTTGTATTGACAGTCTCTACGTCTTCATGCCGCGACAATCTCGCGCAGTTCAGCGGTGACGATGTATATGCGACCACCCAGTCGCCGTGACGGGAGCTCTCCTGTGGCTGCGAGCCGGTAAGCCGAAGCGCGGCTAATTCCCAGCAGCTTGGCTGCCTGTGGTACGGGTAGGAGAAGTGGCAGCGTGTCAAATGTGTTGCTTTGCATATTAATTCACCTCCTTAGGTCAAGTGCTTCGGCATGTGCGGAGGGCTAGCCATGAACTCGTCCGGTCCTATCTTGCAAATGCCTGATAGCGATGGTTCGGAGCGTAGGAGACTTTGGGACTCTGCGTCCACCAGCATCGGCGAGTTTCTGACCAGAGACGCAATGGAACAACGATATTCGCCAACTGTCTCAGTCGGTCAGGGACAAATGGCGACACCGCAGGGGCATATTTGAACGGCGGTTGTTTAACCTTGTCGTGGCTGGCTACGACTCCAAATCCAAGTCAAGCAGCTCGCTGGCCGGTACTCCGAGTGCGTCGGCGATGTCGAAGAGGCGTTCATAAAGCAGTCCCCGGCGCCCGCGTTCGACGTCGATCAACACGTTACGAGTGACCCCAGACTGGAGGGCGAGGGCCTCCTGGGTCATTCCGCGGGCTAGGCGCAAGGCGCGGATTGTCTCCCCGACTGTATTGCGGTGTGTTGCCCATGCGGCGGCCCGGTCGGGATCGTTTTGACCGGGTCGCGTAGGCACGCCCCCCAGTAATGGCGACGAGGTCGCAACAATCTGCCCTACTAGTAGTACATTGCCCAAGTGTGACCTACAGCCATTGCATGCCGGTGTTGACACGACACCCGGTTTCTCTGATCTCAAGACCCCTGGAATGTGAGTCGAGCGGTACCAGCACCGCTCTCTGCGAAGCGCGTTCACTGGTTGCCAGTCGCAGACAAGGACAGCTCAATGGTTGAGAGCGTTCCGAGCCGGAAGTCCGTTGACATTCTGCTGTCGCTGCCCGAGGAGTTGAAAGAACGTATGGTCAACACCATCACGTGGACCCAGCCGCTTACCGGTATCAGCCAGCAGCAGAGGTTCATCCGCAAGGCAATCTTGGAGTTGTGCGAGAGACTCGAACATGACTTCAACGCAGGCAAGCCATTTCAGCCCCGTGTCATTCTCGACACATGAGAACGTCACCGGGGGCATGCTTTTCTGATGTGCGGTACGTCAGGCGCTTACACCTGACGCCCCTGCGACGTAGTTCGCGACTCGTTCAGTCTGCGCCCGTCATGTCACGTGGGCGTTTCAGCGCACGTTCAGCCTTGACGACCTCGATGCGGCCCTGGGGCCGAAGATGCTCGATGTAGTGACGCAATAAGGCGCAGACCCGGCACATCGATGAAGGAGTCGTCGAGTACATCAACGTTCAACTCGAAGACTTGTTCAACGGGTAAATCGCTGTCCCCCTGTGCCGTTTGGTCTCGGAAGGTGGCCAAGCGAGCGGCGCGCTGCGCGTCGGCGGTCGGCGTGTCGCGGCGTGCGCTATCACGGTCCTGGGCGGCCATCGAGGCAGCGTCCGAGACTGGACACCACCCGTTAACAATCCTGTACGGGATGTGGTTGGAGTTAAACCCGCCAGCTAGACGCCGAGTCGTGCAGGTAGCCGAAGCGGCGAAGAAAGCGGTCCCAGCCTGATGTCACCGCCCTCGTTCGTCCCACGCGAAGTGCAACTGCCGCTGCTGAATTCGATCTGCCATGAAGTCAAGGACTGGGTCCAGAATGGGAGAGTCGGGTACACGAAGTCCTTGTGCAGCAACCGAGGACGCCCAGCGTTCCGTAGGGAGTGATTTACAGCGTTCGAGCGTCATAGCGCTACAAAGGCCATGCGGCGGGCGCGGAGACGCGCCCAGCGGGGACGGTCAGCGAGGATCGGCGACGGGTCCGCCGCTCGCGTCTGGTCTCGGCAAGCCGTAGCGAGCGCGAATTTCTTCCTCGCCAAACGTGCGGCCGGCTGCGAGGTCAGCGTCCGATTCCCGCAGCGACTCATGAAGGGCTGCCACATCAATGGACGGGTCGTCGAAGGGCCAGTCGTCGAGTTCGTCGATGGGCCATTCGTCGGGGGCTTCGCTGTCGCCCTGGGCCGACGTGTCGGACGCTTCCCAAGCAGCAACTTCATCCTGCGGTAGCGGCTCGTCGAAGTCATCTGAGACATTAAGGTCGGGCAGTTGGCCGAAGCGGCGCGGGGACGTGGGTTCCAGCCCGGTGTCACCGCCCGTGTTCGTCACGAGTTCAGGATAGCCACCGGCGTCTCACCTCACGGCTGCAAATTCCATGCGGCGGCAACCGTAACCGGCACCGTAGGGCTGGCCTGGTCGACGCTCCCGTCACTCTCGAGGTAGTAGGGGAGGAGGTCGTGGCCGTCGATGCGCAAGGCGACGATCGGCAACTGCGTGCCGTCCTTGAGCGTGGCGGTCAATCCAGGAGGAGCCGTGACGAAAATCTGATGATCAGCCATGACCGTGAACGTAATTGGCGTGTTGGTCGACGGCAGCGTGGACGCTGGATCGCGAGCGCGAAATGTGCGGGCGGTCTGTGCGCGGGGAGTGCCATCTTCCTTTGACGAAACCGGGCGACATTTCCAGTGCAGGTGGGTAAACCTAGAGTCATGGAGCACGCCAAAGACGCAGAACCGGACGGTCTTGGCCGTCGACCGGATGGGGTCACTGACGAGACCGTCGACGCCGTTGGGGCGGTGTCGGAGGCGTTGGAGTGGGTGGAGCGCGCTCGGGGGCACCTATATTCCTTTCACCAGTTGATGGGCCGGGCTGATTTGTCCCTCGGTGAGGCGTGTGACAAGTTGCGCGCCGCCGGCCATGGTCCGGTTGCCGACCGGTTGAGCACTGAGTTGGTGGGCCGCAACGTCGTACACGGGCGGTGGACCTTTCAGATCGTCGAAGACTTCGACGACAACTACTGGTCGGTGTTCCGCGATCACGAACGAGATGTTCGCGACCAACTACAACACGGTGTGCGCCATGTCTTCGAGGCCGAGATGAAGGAACGGCGCCGCACCCACGGCCATCCAGGACACGAACGTCGCCCACCGGAGTGACCGCTCGGCGGTGCCCCGGGAGAGCCATCACGGCGCGGTTTCCGAGCCATGGTTTCGGGGCATGACCCTCGTTGCGCCGTGGAGAGTCCCGGCTGAGGATCCCGGGAGGCACCCGTGACCGCTGTACTCACCCACACCCTTCCCGTCGCGGTCGCTGCAGGGGTGTACACACCGCAGCAGGACTCGCACCTGCTGATCAACACACTGCAACGGACCACCGGCGTATCCGGGCGCACCGTCGTGGACCTGTGCACCGGCAGCGGAATCGTTGCCATCGCCGCCGCCCGCATGGGGGCAACGCGCGTCAGTGCCTGGGACATCTCAGCCCGCGCGGTGCAATGCACCCGCGACAACGCCGCCGCGGCAGGGGTGCTCGTCGATGCCCGACTCGGCCCCATCGACCGGGCGGTCGCGCACGGGCCCTACGACGTCGTGGTGTCCAACCCGCCGTACGTGCCGACCCCACCACACACCGGTGGCGAGGTGATCCCCGCGCACGCGGGTCCAGCATGGGCCTGGGATGCCGGTCGGGACGGTCGCCTGATCCTCGATCAGTTGTGCGCCTACGCCTCGGATCTGCTCACCATCGACGGCACCCTGCTGCTGGCGCAGTCGGAGTTCGCCGGTATCGATCAGACGGTGCATTGCCTGCGTTCAGCTGGTTTGTCAGCCGACGTCGTTGCCTCGCAAGTGATTCCGTTCGGGCCGGTGATGCACGCCCGGGCGGGCTGGTTGGAGGGCACCGGGTTGCTCGACCTCGACCGCCGCGATGAACGCATCGCCGTCATCCGCGCCACCAAACCCAGACACCCAGGGGTCCGGCCCTCGGCGACCACGTGAGGACCCGGTCAACCCGTTAACCCTTGGATCAGCAGCGCGGTGCGTCCGTCGTGACAGTCTGTTTGGGCGGGGCTGTGACGGAGGTTGGTGGCCCGGTGGTGATTTGACCGGCGAGGGTTCGTATCGGCGTGTTCGTGTTCTGGGACAATCTGGTGATCAGTTTGAAGGCGGCGTCGGCGTCGAGGTCGAAGCGTTCCATCACCACGCCCTTGGCTTGTCCGATCAGGTCGCGGCTGGCCAACGCCGTCTGAAATTGGGCGAGCCGATCGGCGGTGATCAGGGCGATCGCCGCATGGGTGGCCAGCATCGCCGCGATCGCGTGTCCTTCGCGGTCCACCTCGGTGGTGTCGCGGCCCATCAGGTTCAGTGCGCCGCCGCCGCGCCGATCGCGGTATAGGGGAAACGACGTCATCCGGTTCACACCGGCGTCTACGGCGGCCGCAGCGAATCGTGGCCAGCGTTCGTCGTCGGAGAGGTTGGGGCAGTGCACGACGGTGTCGGTGAGCGCCGCATGCAGGCATGGACCTTCGTTGAGCCGTAGCTGCGCGGCATCCAGCTCGATGACCAGCGCCGCTGTCGGTGCCCGTGATTCGAACTGCTCGTCGCGCACCAGCATGACGTCGGCGTAGTCGACGCCATCGATGTACTCGACGGCCGCGGCGGTCACCGTCGCCAGGGTGTCCTCGATGGCGGGAGCCGCATCGAGGTGATGGCGGGTCAACTCCGACATCGCCACCCGTAAGGCATCGTCGTGCTGGTCATGCTGGTCGTGGCCGTGCATGTCGTCGAATCCCTTCTTTAAACCGTTGCGTGTTCGTGGCGCGGCCGGGGCGTCGTCGCCTTCCGCAGCCGCGTGAACTCGGCGTCCAAATGGGCGTTGCGGTCCTGCAGGTCCAGAACCTTGGCGTTGCCCGCGAGGTTGATGCCCTCGCTCAGCAACGCGGTGATCCTGCCCAGCTGGGCCAGATCATCGTCGCTGTAGCGCCGGGTGCCACCCACTGTGCGGACCGGAGAGAGCAAGTTGCGCCCGCTCATAGGACCGCAGCGTCTGCGGATCCAGTCCCGACAGCTCAGCGACCACCGAGATGCCATTGACACCGCGAGCCGAGCGCGCCTGCACACCGTCACCCATCTGCACTCCCGTTGTCCGTCTTGTCCGGGGGGTACCCAGAGCGGTCACGAAGAAATCTAGGTCGTGAACCACAGGTCATCTGGCACGTACGGCGCTACATGACACCGGTTGGCCTGAGATTGGGTGGCAGCAGGCGGCGACCAACGGTTGTTCAAGAATCACGTATTCATCACACGAACAACAGGACCCTGTCGTCGATCCGAGGTGGGTTTGATGGTGAGGATCCAGGGGATTTGTTGTGTAGCGGTGGGGTTGGGCAAGTTGCGTCTCGCCCCCTCGTCAGGGCGGTAGGTCAGGGCAACTCTCATCGTTAAGCAGCTAGCGGGGGCTGCCTATCGTCTGCTTCATCGCCGTGGCCAGGATCATGGCGTCGTCGACGGGCCGTGACGGCCACCGGTTCGAGCGATGAGCACACCGCGAACACGCACTTCTGCGCCAACAACGAGTCGCGTGCTTGCTATAGCGAATCAGTCGTTGGCTGTGGTGGGGGTGATGGTGATGAGGTCGGTGAGTCCGGTGATGGTGAGGGCGGCCATGAGTAGGGGGTTGGCGATGATCTGGACGTGGTCGGCGTGGGTGAACAGGGTGTTGATGGCGGCGCTGTCGAGGTAGGTCACGGCGCCGAGGTCGACGGTGATGGTGGTGTGGGGGCTGGCGTGGGTGAGGGTGTCGTGCAGGGCGGTCGTGAACGCGTCGACGTTGTCGAGGTCGATTTCGCCGGTGACGTGAAGCGTTGGCGTGCCGTCGTCGCGGTGGCTGCTGGTCAGGGTCAGGGGGGTGGTCATCAGGGGATCCTCGAGTGCAGGTCGACGGTGGTGCCGGTGTCATCGGAGTGGATGGTGACGTCGTGGGCCAGGGCGTGCATGAGTGTGAAGCCGCGTCCGCGGGTGCGGTCGGGGCCGGTGACGGGCGGTTTCCAGGTGCCGGTGTCGGTGATGCTCACGTGCAGGTCGTTGCCTTGGGTGCGGGCGGTCAGGGTGATGGTGCCCTCGGGTTGGTCGCGGTGGCCGTGTTCGACGGCGTTGGTGACTGCTTCCCCGGCGGCGACCAGGAGGTCCTGGATCTGGTTTGGGGAGAGCTCGGTCCTACCCAGCCAGGTGCGCAAGGCGGTGCGGGTGGTGGCGATCTGGGCGGCGTGGGCGGGGAAGCTCAGGTGCAGGGGTGCGGGTTGGCGGTAAAGCAGCAGGGCGACGTCGTCGGGGTAGCCGTCCTCGGGTGCCATGGTGGTGACGAGGTGCCCGGCGAGGGCGTCGAGGTCGTGGGTGCGGGTGGCGTCGCGCAGGGTGTCCGCGGCGCGGGTGATGCCCTCGTCGAGGGATTGGCGGCGGCGCTCGACGAGGCCGTCGGTGTAGAGCAGGACGGTGGACCGGCCGGGCAGGACGGTGGTGGCCTGAGGTCGGGGGCGGCCGGGTCGCAGACCCAGGGGTATGGCGCGCCCGTCCTTGAGGGTGCCGGTGGTGCCGTCGGCGTGCACCAGGATCGGTGGGGGGTGCCCGGCGCTGGAGTAGAGCAGTTCACCGGTTGAGGTGTCGAGGACCGCGGCGAAGGCGGTGGTGCAGCGGGCGCCGGGGAGTCGGGCAGCGAAGCGGTCCAGCCCGGTCAAGACCGCAGCCGGGTCGGGGCGTTCCAGTAGCAGCGCCCGACACGCGCTGCGCAGTTGGCCCATCACCGTCGCCGCGGTGAGTCCGTGTCCTACGCAGTCGCCGACGATCAGCCCGACGCGTCCGTCGTCGAGGTCGATCACGTCGTACCAGTCGCCGCCGACCTGTAGGGGTTGGGTGGCCGGCTGGTAGCGCACGGCGAACCCGGAGGGCAGGGCCGCGGGTCCGAGGATGGCGTGTTGCAGCGCCACCGCGGTTTCGCGTTGTTGGTCGACGCGGTGCACGCGCTGCAGACCCTGAGTCAGGTGCCCGGCCAGCACGGTGAGCAGAGTTTCGTCCGGGGCGGTGAACGGTCGGTGCTCGGCCAGGTCGATCCAGATGACCAGCACGCCGTCGGGGTGCGCGACGGCGATCCCGGCCGAGCCGGGTTCGGTGCTGGCGGGGCTCAGCAGGTTGGTGTGGCTCAGGGCCTCGATGACCGTTCGGGTCGAACTGGGCAGCTCCATCCACCCAAGGTGTGGGTCACCGGCGCCCAGGACCTGCGGTGCGCCGTTGACCGTGGGTGAGGAGGGGAAGGTGACGGTCAGCACGCGGCGGGCACCCCACAGTCGTCGGAGCTCGTCGGCGGTGGTTCGTAGGGCGTCATCGACGGTGTCGGCTTGGGCCAGGGCGTGCGTCAGCTGGGCGAGTGCGGTTTGGCGTCGCACCCGGTAGTGCTCGGCGGTGACGTCGCGCAGCGTGCCGACCACGACGCGTCGGCCGGTGTCAGGGTCTTGGGCGTGGGCGAAGCTGAAGGTGACCCACAGACGGTGCCCGTTACGGTGGGTGACCGGCACGGTGTACACCCCGTGCTCGCGGGTCAGCAGCCCGGCGAAGGCATCGGCGACGTGGCGGTGCGCCTCGGGGTCGGTGTCGGCGTCGGGCCACCAGGGGTGCACGGCGGGATAGGGCACGCCTTCGGGCCCGAACCCCAGTACCTCGGTGAAGGCGGTGTTGATTTCGATGACGGTGCCGTCGGCGTCGCAGACGAAGAACGCTTCCTGCAGGGAGTCGATCAACGCGGTGCGCCACCGGACGTGGTGGGTGCGCAGCCGGGCCAGGGTGAGGGCCGCCCGGACCCGGGCCAGCAGGTCGGCCGCGGCGAACGGTTTGACCAGGTAGTCATCCGCGCCGTACTCCAGGGCTTCGATGGAGGCTTCCTGACCGGCGCGCGCGGAGAGCAGCAGCACCGGCATGGCCGCGGTGCGGGGGTCGCTGCGCAGCGCGGCGAGCAGTTCCAGGCCGTCCAGGACGGGCATCATCACGTCGCTGACGACGAGGTCGGGGGTGCGGATTCCGATGACGTCCAGGGCCTGTCGCCCGTCGCCCACCTCGTCGACGTCGTAGCCGGCCTCGCGCAGCAGCCGAGCCAGGTAGTGGCGCATGTCGATGTTGTCGTCGGCGACCAGCACCCGCGCCGGTGCGCCGGTAATTTCGGTCTGCGCCCCGCCCACGTCTGGTGCTGCCACCGGGTCGTCGTCGGTCGTGGATGGGGCACCGTCGCCGGGTAGCCAGCGCAGCGCTTCAGCGAGGTAGGGGTCGATGCCGATGCGCGGCGCGGGACCGACCGTCGACGCGGGTGCATTCGCGACCGCATCGACGGGCAGGTGTGCTGCGCCGAACGGGAGCCGGATGGTGAAGGTGGTGCCAACACCTTCGGTGCTGGCGGCGCTGATGGCGCCGCCATGCAGACCGACCAACTCCTTGACCAGCGCCAAGCCGATGCCGCTGCCCTCGTGGGATCGGGCCCGGGCGGCCGGGATGCGGTGAAACCGTTCGAACAATCGCGGCACTTCGGCGGCGGGGACGCCGATGCCGGTGTCGGCGATGGTCATCACCGCGTCGGCATCCTCGCGGTACAGCGCCACGGTGATGGCGCCCTCGAAGGTGAACTTCACCGCGTTGGACAACACGTTGAGGATCACCTTCTCCCACATGTCGCGATCCAGGTAGACCGGCTCGCCCAGTGGCGGGCAGTCCACTACCAACTCCAACCCCGCCCGCGCCACGGCCGAGCGGAACCCGCTGGCCAACTCCGCGGTCACCGCGGCCAAATCCACCGGTTGATAGTGGGCCTGCATCCGGTCGGCTTCGATGCGGGTGAAGTCCAGCAGCGTGTTGACCAGCTTGGTCAGCCGTAAACCGTTGCGGTGCACCACCTCTAGTTCATGGCGGGTCGGTTCGTCGATACCATCGCCGGTTCCGAGGATGTCGGCGACCGGACCCAGCATCAACGTCAGCGGGGTGCGGAATTCGTGGCTGATGTTGGTGAAGAACGCGGTCTTGGCGCGGTCGAGTTCGGCCAGTTCGGCCGACCGGCGCTGCGCGGTGCGATAACTACGGGCGCTCCCGATCTCCGCAGCGACGTGCGCGGCGATCAGGGTGACGAACCCGTGGTAGTCCTCGTCCAGGGCCCGGTAGGGGTTGAGTCCGGCGACCACGAACCCGTACGGCGCGACGCCCTGCTGGACCAGCGGCACGAGCAGCGCCTGAGCTGGGGGGGTGGGCCACACCCCGCTGGGCAGGTCGGTGAACGGCGCGCCGGTCAGTGCCACCACCGTCCGCTGGCCGGACAGGGCCCGATCCAGCGGCCACACTGCGGAGGTGGCGGAGGTGGTGGCTTCGACGTCGATCACCGGCTGTGCGGCGGGGTGCCCGGCGGGTAGTCCGCTGCTGGCGGCCAGCCGGGCCCCGCCGTCCTCGGTGAACAGGTAGATCAGCGCGAACGGCAGATCACGCGGGTTGCGGCCCAGCCGTTCGGCGGCGAACCGGAGCGTTTGCTCCTCCGAGGGCAGCAGGCTGGGATCGGATCCCAGGTCACGCAGCGTGGTCATTCGGCGCTCACCAATTACCCGGTCGGTGTCCTCGCTGACCACGCACAACATGCCCACGACCGCTCCGTGGTCGTCGCTGAGCGCGCTGTAGGAGAAGGTGTGGTAGGTCTCTTCGGGGTAGCCCGAGCGTTCCAGGAACAGCAGCAGACCCTCGTCCCAGGTGGCCTCCTCGGTGGACAGGACTTTCTCGATGCGGGGGCCGATGTCATCCCAAATCTCAGCCCACACCTCGTTCGCGGGCCGGCCCAGCGCCCAGGGGTATTTCTCCCCGAGGGTGTCGCGGCGGTAGGCCGCGTTGCAGAAGAACGTCAACTCCGGACCCCAGGCCATCCACATGGAGAACCGGGACCGCAGCAGGATCCGCACCGCGGTCTGCAAGCTCAGCGGCCACCCCGACGGCGCACCGAGCGGGGTGGCCGCCCAATTTACGTTGGCGAGGTCGGCGCCGACCTCGGCGTCGGCGCCGAACACGTTGGTCAGCGCGAACCCATGGCCGTCGTCAGCGGCATCGTCGGTGGTCACCGGCGGCCTCCCCGAAGCGACGCTTCGTGCTGCTCGACCAGCCAGCGTGCGACGTCGACGAGTTTGACGTTGCCGTTCTGCGAGGTCCGCACCAGGAGTTGGAAGGCCTCCAGACCGCTCAGGTTCTGTTGGTGCATGATCAGGCCCTTGGCTTGACCGATGACGTCACGCGTGGCCAGGGCGCGATTGAATTGTCCCTCCACGGCGACGCCGATCATTGCCAGCGAGGCGTGTTGGGCTAGTAGGTCCCCGATGACGAGGGAGTCCGCCGTGAATGCCCCGGCTTCACTGCCGTAGAGGGTTAGTGCGCCCACTCTGTGCTGCTCGGCGAACAGCCGAAACGACAGTGAACTTCCCACTCCGCGGGCCACCGCGGCGCTGGCGAAGCGTGGCCACCGCGTGTCGGTGGCCATGTCGGCGACGTGCACACTGCGATGCTGGCGCAGCGCACTGGTCCATGGCCCCTCGCCCACGGCGACCTGAATCTCGTCGAGTTCGGCGACCAGCGAATGGGTCGACGCCGCGACCTCGATCGCCCCGTCGGTGATCACCGAGACCCCGGCCCACCGCGCCCCCGGGACCAGGCCGACCGCGCTCGCGACGATCGAGCTCAGCGTGGACTCGGTGCCGTCCCGGTTCTGTAGGTCCGTAGCCAACTCGCCCAGCGACTGGACCCACTCGGGGACGGACGGTTCGGTCACGATCAAACGATAAGCGACGATGATCGACGCACGTGCTGCAGTACGACACCAAGGTCTGTGATCCGTAATGTCCGTGGTTACCGACCGTGGCCGAAACTCCGAGGGGTCCCTGGTTGCTGGGGGACGTTGAGCCGCGTGACTCTTCGGGGGCCTGAGGACGGGCTCGGTACGAAGCGCGAATCAGCTGGACCGACGGTCCCGGGCGGCGATGAGTGCCGATTCGGAACCGTCGTCAAAACCGGACACTGACTGCGGCGATCGGTGTTCGATTTCGGTGAGGAGTTGACGTAGCCGCAGTTCGGCGTCCTGGCCGCGGTAGCAGTCCAGCCAGCTGGCAACGGTGGCCACCAGCTCATCGCCGAGGGGGATGTGATCCCGTGCGATGACGCCAAGCAGAGCGTCGATCGCGTCGAACGTGTCCCCGACACCGATGGCAATGTAGATCCGGTCGGCGTCGGGCTTGTTCAGATGCTGGCGCGCAGCGGCAGTGAGTTCCCAGGCCACGGCGTCGTCATCGGGCACTCGTCGTACCGACGCTCTCAGGGGTTCGGACACCGTGGCCTCATTTGGTCGGCGATCTACGTCGTTCACTACCGTAAGGCCTGAGACAGCCTCACGCGTGGTGTTCCCCGGCACGAGCCGAACCTCGATACCGGCGCAGCCGCGGCAGAGGCGAAGGTGACGTAGCCACGGGTAACCAGTCACGTCGAAGCTGGCAATGCCACAGGTGTGATCATTAGGTGATTTACCTAGTTCTTGATCCTGTCCGGACGAGCAGAACGTTTGCTAGACTTACGCGAACCTGTTGTCAGGGAGATGTATGAACACAGAGAACCGGCTGGTGTTGCGATGTAAGGGCGATGCGGTCGCCCTCCAGCGAATCAGAGACGCCGCCGACTTGATTGCTTCGGCCAAACGGGATCAACGTTCAGACCTTCTCGCGCTCGCGCAGAAGGATTTGCGGGCAGTCGTGCAGGAGGCCAAGGACAGCGGCGTCTCGTGGCAATCCATCGGGGAAACCCTCGGAATGCGGCGCGGAGCGGCATACCAACGCTTCCGGCACCGAACCAAGGCTCATCTGCCCAACGGCCAGCTAGTGCGTCAGCCAAACATAAGCTCGGGCGCTCCGCCGACACCGATCCCGTTTGGAGAGAAAGAAGACATTACTGTCGATACCATCACTCGGTGCGAACCGGCCAGGTCGCACGGTCTCGAATCTTGTCTCGCCGAGTGCTCAGACCGCTCGGCTGTCGATGCAGAGCGAGGCAACTGCAGACTCGAATAGCATTTTTGTTGCCGACTGCGATCACCTGAAGGCAGTACAGAGCCCAAAGCTCCTCCCAGAGTGGTTCTTTCGGCGATAGGTAGTCGACGGTGAGATCTATCTTTGGATCAGCCGCATCCTGCCACGAGATAGGTTGTCCGTGGGTTTGAAACTGGGGGCCGTTCAGGAGGGCGCTGACCGCTCGGCTCCAGTTGACGCCACTTTCTCGCATCATTCCTCGTCTGAGTTGCGGCTCGGCGAACTCTCGAGCACGCTGCGTTACACGGTCGAATAGCTGGACTGTCTCTGGGTCCAGCTCATTTAGCATGGTGTGGGCGGTGAGGTCGTTCGGATTGTCTTCCACGACTTTCGGTGTTGCGCGTAGACGAGGGGGTCAGCTCGCACGCAGGACAGATTGCGGTCCCCGGCGTCCGTGATGATTGCCCCCGGCTGGCGCGGGGTACGTGCCGCGTCATGCCGACGCAACACCCTGCCTGGGAATGACGGTGAGCGAACCCGAGGTGTACACGTGCCCGAAGCGGATGACGTTCGGGCCGTGCGGGGGCGTTCGGGTAGACGGTCAGTGCGAGATGCGCCCGGGCGCGTGCACGTTCGCCGACTACGTGCCGTGGACAGGTCCCGACGTCACCTCAGAACCGGTCCGCGCCCCGCTGATCCTCACCGACTTCAGTTGCAGCCCCTTTGATCCCGCCGATCTGGCGGCCACCGCAGCGGTCCTGGCCTGCTCCTGTGATGCCGTGCTGGTCGGCGAGCACCAGAATCGTCCCGACTTCCCGCCCACCCTGATGAGCAGCTTGCTGCTCGAGGGCGGGGTCCAGCCGTGGATCACGTTGTCGTGTCGTGACCGCAACCGCGTCGTCCTGGAACAGGAGTTGCGGGGCCTCAAGCACGTGGGTGTGCAGACCGTGTTCTGCGTGACCGGCGACGGCCGCGGTTACGACGTGCGCCCCGACGTCACACAAACCTTCGACCTCGACGGTCCACGACTGGTCGCCTTGGCCCACGAACTGGACATGGTGGCGGCGGTACCGGAAACGCTGACCGCACCCCCGGTTGGTGCCCGCCCGGCGCGCCTGGTTCAGAAGCAGCGCGCTGGGGCCAGCATCGCGGTGCTCAATCACGCCTCGAGCCCCGCCCTGGTCGAGGAGTTCGTGAATGCCGCCAGGACGGCCGGGCTGACGATTCCGGTGCTGGCGGCGGTGGCGGTGTTCACCGACGTGGTCTCCGCTGCGGTCCTGCAGGGTCTGCCCGGTCTGGAACTCGATCAACGGATCGTCGATGACGTCGTCAACGCCGCCGATCCGGTAGAGGCGGGCATTCAGGCCGCGGTCGCCGAGGCCCGCGCGTTGTTGTCGATCGAGGGCGTCGCAGGTGTCAACGTCTCCGGTCTGGCCTCGGGGGCAGGCACGCGTGTTGGAGCGCACGTCAAGGCCGAAGTCGGTGCGCGCATCCGGGCCGCGGTGGCGTCGTGAGCGAGGCAATGGCGGCCGAGTTCGACACCCTCGCCGAATGGACGGCCCAAGTGGCGACCGACCTCGGATCGTCGTTCAAGATTCCGGCCGCCTGTCGGGGCAGCGGAAGCCTGGCGGTGCTGGACTGGCTGATCGATGAGCTTCACCTCTCGCATGGAGGTTCCCTGCTGGATTGTGGTGCGGGCATGGGAGGCCCGGCAGCGTACGCGGTTCGGCAGCGATCGGTCCGCCCGCTGCTGGTGGAACCGGAACGGGGTGCTTGCCGCGCCGCCCGCTCCCTGTTCGGTCATCCGGTGGTGCGGGCGTCGGCGCTGGCTCTGCCCGTCGGGGACGACTCCTTCGATGCGGCATGGTCTTTGGGGGTGCTGTGCACCGTGCCGGATCAACTCGCTTTGCTCACCGAGTTGCGGCGCGTCGTTCGGCCCACCGGTCGAATCGGACTGCTGGTCTTCGTGGCCAGATCGTCGGAACCCTTCCCGCACCCCGACGGCAACCACTTCCCCACCGAGGCAAGGCTTCTAAGCCTCGTGGAGAAGGCGGGACTGGGCATCGAGGACTGGCGCGGCACCGAGGAGATGGCCGGCCCGACACCCGAGTGGCAGAGCCGCGTCGAGAAGGTGACCGCGGAATTGGCCGATCGCCACCGCGGGCAACGCGCCTGGCAACTGGCCGAACGTCAATCCCAACTGATCGGCCAGCTATTGGCGGACTCGACGGTGACCGGCGAACTGCTGACGTTGCGCCGCCGGTGACATGGGGGTGGCCGGTCATCGCCGATCAGATCGCCGTGAACGACGTCCCGTTCGTGACGGGCACGGCGCCCGAAGTTCGGCGTCGTCGCCGAGGTGCTTTGCCTCCTAGACGTTCTCTTCACCCGTTGGGGTGACTCACTTCAGTCGGCGTCCTCACGTCTTCGAGGTCAGGCTGTTCGTTGGTCTCTGCCAGGGCGCGGAGGTACCTCAGGTATGCGTGACGAAT
Organism: Mycolicibacterium hodleri; assembly: GCF_006439015.1. Lineage (GTDB taxonomy): Bacteria > Actinomycetota > Actinomycetes > Mycobacteriales > Mycobacteriaceae > Mycobacterium > Mycobacterium hodleri_A. The sequence goes on from NZ_RCZG01000020.1 coordinate 40,101, forward strand.
CGTCGGAGCATCGAATAGTGACGCAATGTTTTAGCGCTCGGCGACTGGGGCACTTCGGGGGAACATCGATCAGCGTGGTACCCCACGAACTGGTCAGAGACCAACCCAGGGTGGTACGCAATGACCGTCAAACCGAAGACACCGGATTCCTCGATCAGTGAGCTGGTCAATCAGCTGTCGTCGCAAACGTCGCGGTTGGTGCGCGATGAAATGAAGTTGGCGACAAGCGAGTTCCGCGAGGCGGCCAAGCACGCGGGCCTCGGAGCCGGCCTGCTGAGCGTGGCGGGTCTGCTGGCCATCCTTGGGTTGGGGACCCTCGTCACCTCGGCCATTGCCGGCCTGGCCCTGGTGCTGCCGCTGTGGGCGGCGGCCCTGGCCATCGGGGTCCTGCTGTTCGTTGCGGCGGGCATCGCGGGTCTGATCAGCAAGAAGCAGCTTCAGAAGACCGAGCCCCTGCCCGAGCAGACGATGGCCAGCGTCAAACAAGACATCAACGAAGTAAAGGAAGCCCGTCGATGACCAACCCCGAGCAGGACAAACCGGAACCCGGCCCCGACGCCAGCGTCGATGACATTCACGCCGACATCGCAGCGACCAGGAACGAACTCGGCCAGACCGTGGAAGCCCTGACGGCGAAACTCGACGTCAAGGCACAAGCCAAGGCAAGGGTCGACGACACCAAGGAGCTCCTGGTCGACAAAGCGCACACCGTTCAGGCAAAGGGGACCGAGGTTGGCGCCCGGGTCGTCGACGCCGCCACCGACGACGAGGGTTCGGTGCGTCTCGTCGTGCCGGTGGGCGCATCGGCGTTGGTCGTCGTCATCGTGGGGGTTCTCGTATGGCGACGTCGAAAGTAGAACTGTCATGACACAGCCGAAGGAGATCTCATGACCGTGAACGCACCCAGCGCGACCGCGAAGATCCTGTATCGCCCCATCGGGCTGCTGGGTTCGGTCCTTGGTGGCCTCGTTGCCAGCGTGATCTTCAAGCAGGTGTGGAAGCACGCCGCACCGGGCGAGAAGTCCGATCCGCCAAAGCCATTGGAGACCAGTTACCCCTTCAGGGAGATCTTGGTAGCCGCCGCCATTCAGGGCGCGATCTACTCCGTCGTCAAGACGGTGATCGACCGCCAAGGTGCGCGGCTGTTCGAGAAGTGGTCCGGCGAATGGCCGGGAAGCTGACCATGCTCCGCCACATGGTCGTCCGGGAATGCCCATGAGCGCCGACGAGACCTCGACCGACGAAACCATGAACAAGGAGCACGCTCCAGAGCCGGACGACCCCCGCAAGCCGGACTCACCGACTGATCTGACCAAGCCGTCGGTCTTCTTCGTACTCCGCAAGACCGCCCGTGAGTTCGGCGGGGATCAATGCACCGATCTCGCTGCGGCGCTCACGTATTACGCCGTCCTGTCAATCTTTCCCGCACTGGTGGTGGTGGTGTCGCTGCTCGGTGTCTTCGGTCAGGGCAAGCGCACCACTGATACGTTGCTGCAACTCGTCGGGGACCTCGGTCCCAGCTCGACGGTCGACACTCTCCGCGCCCCGATCGAACAACTCGTCGAATCCCCCTCAGCCGGTGTCGCTTTGCTCGTCGGCATCCTCGGGGCGGTGTGGTCTGCCTCGGGCTACGTCGGCGCATTCGGCAGGGCCATGAACCGCATCTACGAGATCGAGGAGGGGCGCCCGGTGTGGAAGCTGCGGCCCCTGCAGCTTTTGATCACCCTCGGCGGCTTGGTCTTGGCGGCAATCGCGGCGTTCCTGCTCGCCGTCAGCGGGCCGGTCGCATCCGCGGTCGGTTCGGCGATCGGCGTCGGTGACGTCGCCGTCACCGCGTGGAGCATCGCGCGCTGGCCGGTCATCGTGATCCTCATGACCTTGGCGGTGGCGACGCTGTATTACGCAACACCCAACGTGCAGCAACCGAAGTTCCGCTGGATGAGCGTCGGTGCGGGTGTGGCGATCCTGACCTGGATCCTCGCCTCCGTCGTCTTCGGTCTCTACGTCACGAATTTCGGCAGTTACAACAAGACCTACGGTGCGCTAGCGGGGGTGATCGTGTTCCTGCTGTGGCTGTGGATCACCAACCTCGCCTTGTTGTTCGGCGCCGAGCTTGACGCGGAGCTCGAACGCGGCCGCCAACTCCAGGCCGGGATTGCCGCCGAGGAAGACTTACAGCTGCCGCCCCGGGACACCCGCGTCGTCGACAAGACCAAGGCCAAGGACGAGCAGGACATCGCGCGTGGCCGCGAGTTGCGACGGTCCCGCGGCCGCCAGGAATGATCACCGCCGTGGTGGTGCCCGCAACATCCCCATCGGGGCGCACCCCCAACGGTGCTGCGGGACACTGAAACAGTGTGTCCTACAGCATCGTCAGGGTGCCGCCAGCCACAAGGCGGAACAGTTCTCAACGGCTCGTCCATAGCGCATGAGCGAAGGGCAGCATCACCACGGGCATTGTCGTCGACGGCCGTCCCGTTTCGGGTGCATCCTCGCAGACCAATCAGCGGGCGGGGCTGTACTGGCGAGCTTGCGCGGGGGTGAAGTTTCGTCCGCGGCCGGCGTGGATATGAATCACGCGGGTCGCTCTAGCCCTCGGCGTCTCACGGTTCAACCAGCGCGGGTGAGGAGCACATGTGGCCGCCTTCGACGTCGACGCGTCACTTCAGCACATCGTGGTGGTCATCCCGGCCCACGATGAACGCGAACGGTTGCCCCGGTGCGTGTCGAGGTTGGCCCACGCTGCTCGCCTCGTCGAGGTTCCCGTCACGGTGGTGGTGGTACTGGATGCGTGCACCGACGGCTCCGCCGACGTGCTGCCCGGGCACGTTCGCACGGTGAGAATCACTTCCCGAAACGTCGGCGTAGCCCGGGCGGCCGGCTTTCGCGCCGTCGCCCTTAGAGCCGATGCCGGTACCTGGTTCGCGACCACCGACGCTGACTCCTGCGTGCCGATCACGTGGTTGGCCAAACAGGTGGCGCACTACCGCGCGGGGGTGGAAGTGGCCATCGGCACGGTGACGGTCGACTGGCGGGAACATTCCTCGGCGACCCGGCTGCACTACGACCAGCTCTACGCGGTCGGTGACGGTGACGTGCATGGTCACGTACACGGGGCCAATCTGGGGATGCGAGCCGACACCTATTGGCAGGCAGGCGGATTTCGGTCACTGCCGTGCGAGGAGGACATCGACCTGGTGGACCGGTTCTCCGCGCGCGGAGCCGTAATCGCGTGGGACCCGCACAATCCGGTCCTGACCTCTGATCGTCGCCTGAGCCGTGCCCGCGGTGGATTCGGTGACCATCTACGCTCCGTGGCCGCTGGCCGCCGGGCTCAGCATGAAATCGCCGCACCCGTTCTGGCGCGGCGGCACGATGAGTCAACCTGGTGACCACGACGGCGACGGGCAAGGCGTCCAGGGACCTCGACGAGTACGCCGACGTGCTAGCCATGTTCACCGAGTTGCAGCGAACGGGCAGCTCATCTGCTCAGGCGGCTCGGCAGCGAGAACGCATCATCAACCGGTGTCTGGGCTTGGCCGACCGGATTGCGCGCCATTTCGGCGGCCGCGGCGAGGACATCGAGGACCTGGTGCAGGTCGCCAGGTTGGGTCTGGTGAAGGCCGTCGACAGGTTCGACCCCGCCATGGGCTCGAACTTCGTGGCGTTCGCCGTGCCCACCATGATGGGTGAGGTGCGACGGCACTTCCGTGATACTGGCTGGTCGATGCACGTCCCGCGTCGACTCAAGGACCGACACGCCACCATGACACGGGCAAGGACGGAATTGATGCAGTCACTGGGGCGGGCGCCCACCGCTAGCGAACTCGCCGAACATCTCGACATGAGTCGCGAGGACGTCGTGGAGAGCATGCTGGCCGCCGATGCCTACCGGGTGCACTCGATCGACGCACCCGTTGCCAGCGGCGGTGCGGCACCACGGAAGGTCTCCGACACCGTCGGCCACGTCGACCCCGCGTTCGACCTGATCACCGACCGGGAGACGGTCGGTCCGCTGCTCGTGGCCCTACCGGAACGGCAGCGCACCGTGCTCTACCTGCGGTTCTTCGACTCCATGACGCAGAGCCAGATCGCCGAACGCATTGGTGTGTCGCAGATGCAGGTGTCACGCATTCTAGAGAAGACGCTACGCGATCTGCGCGACCAACTGTAACGCTCGCTGTCGCACGCTTCGCCAGATGCAGCGTACGGCCAATCGACGTGCAGCCCACATCCCGTCATCAACGACGGGTTTGGTTGCCAATTTGGAATTGGTCGGCGATGTGGGGCGGGCGCTGCTGCTTAACACGAGGATTGGGTCCCTGATCGCCTACGGAAAGACGTTCGGCGCAATCTCGTCGCAGTCCACCGCTGTCGAAGGTAATGCCCTCGGGGATGGGACAGAAACACGTGCGGGGCGTTCGGAACGATGTTGAACCAAGTGGCCAGTATCTACCACTCTTTGCGGCCACCATCCCACAGGGGACCGGAACTGCGGCAGTGCGTTCCGTCGCGCCGCGCGACCTACCCGCGCGGCTGATAGGGATGGGCGTCCCCGGTCAGGCTGCGCTGTGGTCGCCGTGGTCGAGCTTTCAGCGATCCAAACCTTGATGAGTGTTTGCCGGGTGACACCGAGGCGGGTGGCTTCGCGGTCCAGTTCGGCGATCATCCATGCCGGAAAGTCGCATTGACGCGGCGGTGCTCCTCGCCGGGGTGCCGCGCCCTTGCAGTATCCAGAACGGCGGACATGTCCTCGCCGGCGTCGAACCGCCTGTCGAACTCTTCAGCCTCCATATATTGCGACCTCGCCCTCTCTGGAGCGGCGTACCGAGATGATCTGGACGTAGTGGTGTCGGTACGTGATTACTGCTGACCAGCATTGGCCAGCGGCCTCACCGATCACAATCCACCTCGACTCGTCGTCGTACGTGCAGGAACTTAAATTCGGCATGGATCTCGCCACATGGCTTGAGTCGCAGCGTAATCGATGCCGTGCTTGGCCAAGTTTGCCGCGTTTTCGACGGATCGAACTCGAACTCGAGCATGTTTAGAGATCATGCCGTAATTAGACCGAAGCCCAGGTTCGTCGCAATTCCACGCTGACGTAATCGATAGGTCCTTGGCTCAGGCTTGTCAATGCTAGACGTGCTAGCACCCGCGTTCTCGTAAAGATGCGTCTCGGGCTTGGTCCGTGATGGACGCAATGCTGATCGACCTATCGCGGTGCATGGGCATTTCTGCGCTGCGCGCGTCTGGCGCGCCTCAAGGTCGGGAATGACCGTGCGTGCCACCAAATGGCAGCATGCGTCGCGCAGCTTGCGTTCGCGGTCGACGTGCTCGCCCTTGTTCTGTCGGCGAGTGACGATGATCTTCGCGAACTCAAGACGCGGATCTGGGCGCAGTTTGACCCTTATACGGTCGTCTTCAGCCGGGTAACGCCTTTGACTAATCCTTCGTCGGTTCGGCGACGGCGTGACGTCACCGACAGTGGAGGCACGTCCGCGCTCTCGAGACCACCCGTCATAGGTCGCACACCTTCCCGAAACTCGCGTGATCCACAAGTCTCCTGGGTGCGAATCACCCGGCTTGCACGTCGCCGCGCCACCCGCCGGTTGCGCGGCCGCGGTCCTCGATGAAGTCCTTGAACCGGTCGAGGTCCGATTGCACCTGTCGGTCGTCGAATTTCAGCGCCGATCCGGCCTTCTCCACGAAACCTTCGGGCTCCCAGTCGATTTGGGCAGTCACCTTGGTGGTGGTGTCACCCAGTCGGTGGAAGGTGATGACCCCGGCATGGGTGGTGCCGTCGGTGCTCTTCCAGGCGACGCGTTCCTCAGGGTGCTGTTCGGTGATCTCGGTGTCGAATTCGCGGGTCACCCCGCCGATGCTGGTGACCCAGTGGGTGTGGGTGTCATCGGTTTGGGTGATCTCATCGACCCCGCCCATGAATTCGGGGAACGACTCGAACTGTGTCCACTGGTCATACACCGCCGCAATGGGTGCCTCCACGTCGACGGATTTGGTCACTGACGCCATCGTTGCCTCCTCATGAGTCGGAAAATGAATCTCGCAATTAAGGAGCATTTCCCGCTCGTCGCCCCGGGAAACCAGCGATCAATGAGGAGATGATCTGCCCTCACCACCGAAGGCCAGAATTGTCTCGGTCGGCTGCTCGCGGTGACGACACCCCCTCAGCACAACCTTCGCGGTCGGCGGCCAAGGGCCGCAACGACTTAGCGTGCGCCGTGACGCCGCAGTGCCGAGGAGAGGGCGTCGCAGTCGGCCACGGTGATGGTGAGGTTGGGGTGGCGGAGCACGCCGATCGGCTCGATACCGCGAAACGGCACCCTGGCCTCGATGAAGACACCTCGGTCACCGTTGGTCGCAAAGGTGAGTCCTCGATCGCCGAACGTGAGATGGGGCGGACCGGCCGTCTTCACGAACCCATACGGGCCGGTGATGGACACATTGGTGATGTGTTGCAGCAATATCTCGGTCCGCCAGGGACCGAACCGCGCCACTAGTCGGTCATCGCCAAGCTGGACGTCGCAGGTCGACGGTGTGACACCAAAGGGAAAGGCGGCGAGCTGATAGGACCTGGCGAAGCGAAAGGCGAAGCAGTGGTCAACCATCCTGGGCAGGTACCCCGCCGCCATGGCTGACAACCAACCGCGGTCGTGATCGGCCTTCCCGCAGGTGTTTGGGGCGGCCCCCGCCCCGAACTACCGAGATTCGAAGAGGTCGAGCAGGTCGAGGTTTTTGAGCACCGACTCCACGGGTCCGCTCCGGGCACCATGCAGGTAGAGGGGGACCTCGGACGCGGCGGCCATGCCGGTTGCCAGCAACAGAGCGTTGGCGCCCGGTAGGTCAATCACGGTGACCGCCGACACGTCGATCATCACCTGCGGTGGGTACCGACGGAGTTCGTCGGTGATCAGCAACGTCAGATTGGCGGCGGTCTGACTGAGCAGCTCTCCCGTGACGTTAACCACGACGTCCCCACACGGCTCGTGACGTACCTTGACTGCCGGGCCGGGCGGCGACGAGGACGGCTATGCCGGTCACGAAACCCTCCTATGGCGAATGAATGGACGATGCGGGCAGGGAGCCGCTGATCGCTCGAGGGTCAGTGACCAGGTCCGGACCGGGGGCCGGGCTGCGGGTACCCGGGGTGTTGGCCAGGCTGCGGGTAACCCGACTGTGGGTCGGGTTGCGGGTACCCGGACTGTGGGCCCGATTGCGGGTATCCGGGCTGGGAGTATCCGGGTGCGGGTTGGCCGGACTGCTGGTAGTCATACGGCGGTGGCGGGGTGGGCTGTTGGTAGGTCGGCTCGGAATAGTTTGACGACGCCCCGACCTGGCCGGTATGCCGCGGAGCGCCGGGGGTGTCGTTAGAACGCACCTTGTCGGCGATGTTACGGCGTTCCTCGTCGGCCTTGGTCAGGTAGTTCTCCCACCGTCCCTGCATTGGTTTGATCAATCCGCCGCCTACGCCGACGATGAGGATGCCGCCGACGGTGCCCAGGATGGCCACCAGTACCGGCAACGTGACGGTCAGCGCGATGCCCACCTGGTTGAGTGCGGCGATGACGCCCAGACCCAGGATGAAGATGCTGGCGAGGTTGGCCAGCATCCGGCCGTAGGACAGCCCACTGAGGCTGTTGGACAACAGGTCTCGCACCGCTGCGGCGATAGCCGAGGCCACCACCACGATGACCAGTGCGACGAACAGCTTGGGCAGGAAGGCGATCACCCCGGAGAGCAGGACGCTGATCGGGTTGGGACCAAACACCCCGAACGCCAGTTGCAGCACGAACAGCACTAACGCGTAGTAGACGATCTTGCCCGCGATCGAAGAGGCGTCGTACTGGCTGTTGGCCAGGGCGCGTTTGACCCCACCGCGTTCTACGGCCCGGTCGAATCCCACCCGCTCCAGGATCTTGTCCACAGCCGTGGAGATCAGCTTCGCCACGATCAACCCGATGATCAGGATCAACAGGAACGCCACCAGCTTCGGGGCGAAGGTGAGGACCTCCCGCCACATGTCGTTCAACGCATCCCGCATGACGCCACCATTCTCGGTTCGGGAAGATCCGACCGGCCCAGACCTCCGTTGAAGCTGCAAGTACCCGCTGCGCGGCCAACCTAACGCGGCCACCGCAGCCGATTCATGAACCGCGTCCGCTTGGTCAGCCCGTAACCGGGTACTCCCACCGAACACCACACAACGACGTGCAGTGATGAGGAGATCGTGATGGCCACACCGACGAAGTCCGACGCAAAGACCGCCACCCCCCGCAAGAGCAGCCGCTCCGCACAGAGACCAAAACGGAGCGGGGCGTCGAAGTCGTCCCGAACGACGACGGCGCCACCTCCCGCTCGAACCACTGGCCGTCATGGGAAGGGTTCGACTAGCCGGCGATCCTCGACCCGCACCGCGGCCAAGGTCAAGACGACGTCGTCGACGTCCGCGCCTCCAGCGGCCAGCGTGGCCGCCGCGCAAAGGGTGCTGCGTACCGTTGAGCGGCGCGAGAACACCCTTCATACCGCGCTGAAGAGGCACAAGAAGGCCGCTAAGGCGTTGACGAAGGACGTCACTGCACACCGTGCCACGGTGAAAGACCTCAAGGCTGATCTCAAGAAAATTCGCAAGACCCGGGAGTCGGTCAGCGCTCAGCTGTAAGCGGCGGCACACAAGTGGGACCAGTGTCGCGTGCTCTCAACGAGCCGACCGAGTGAGGCAAAGTGTCCAAGCCCCACGACGCGCCGTTCCACAGGTGCCCGATGATACGCGGCGGCCTAGAAGCTCGTTGCTGCCGCGCGTCCCATCTGAGCGGGGCCGAGGTCGATCGCGTCTACGTCCACATTGTTGTGGGGGACCACGTTTGACGTCGTCGCAGCATTGCTGACCTGCAATCGCGCGCGACCACGTCGCCCTCGGCCACGACCGAACCGCCTTCGTCGACACGTGGTTGGACGGCTAGCGCGGCCACAAGGCCGCACCCCGACCACTCCTGGGTGTCGAATGAACGGAGGTCAGAACGGGTACCGATTCGAGATGACCTCAGACGATGCAGCCGACCTCGACGACGTGATGGTGCCCACCGAACAGGTGCACCCAGACCATCGGGAACACGCCAAAGAGGCCAAACATGTCAGCGAGGAGCGGCGTACACAACACGAACTCGACATCGTCAATGCTGAGCGACCCGCTGATCATGGCTGAGAAGGAGTCGCGACGGGGGCCAGTGAATGCGCTGCCCAGGGATTGGCGGGGCATGGTGCTGACGCGGACTGATGCCGTCTTCTGGGTGGCGGTCGCCGCCGCCGTGGCGGCGGTTGTCCTGCGAGCCCGTCGCTCCGCCCAGCCCGCGTTGGCTGGTGCCGGTGACGACAAACCCCCCGGCTACGAAAATCCCACCACCGCATAGCGCGAGTAATACAGGTGTGTCGGAAGCTACTTTCCCGTACGACGTCGTTTGGTGCGGTATTGGTCGAGGGTGTGGTGGTCAGGCAGGCCGCGGCACCCTGCCGTGAAGGAAACAACGCGACTGGTCTCTTACCCCAGCGGCGACTCATACTGCGCCCGGCCGCACAGTGGGAAGCAACGCGCCTTCATTGGCGACTACAGACCTTTTATCTCGGAACTAGAGATTCGAGGTCGATCGCATCCTGTCTCGACAGGAGGCCGTTTTAGCGTGGCTTACAGGTCGAGGAACACCGCTGTATCGTCGATTGGCTTACGAGGGACGTCGAGGTTGTTGGCGGCGAAGTCCTCGACGGCGTAGCCGATGGCGAGACCGCACAGAATCTCGTAGTGGTCAGGGATCTGGAGAGTTTGGCGCACGACGTCAGGGAATCCGGCGATGAGCATCTGGACGCAGGTGCCTAGCCCCCGAGCGGTAAGTCCGAGGATGAACGTCTGCAGGTACATGCCGACGCCGAGACTGTCGACGTGGTGAAGGTCGCGGGGCATGCACACGATGCCGGCCAGCGGAGCGTTGTAGAACCGCCAGTTGAGTCTGATGGCCTTTCGGCGCCCTTCGGCGTCGTCTCGGCCAATGCCGAGGCTTCCGTAAAGCTGTGCTCCTAGTTCGCGTTTGAAGGTTTCAAAGTCGGCATGCACTGGGGGTATCGCGGGCTCGCGCGTCCGGGACTCGTTCAGCAGCGCGGTGACCAGCCGCTCGCGTGCAGCGCCTTCGGCCAACACTAGATGCCAGGGCTGGGTGTTGGAGTTCGAGGGCGCGCGCCGGGCCAACTCCAGTGCCCCGATGACATGTGACCTCGGGACGGGCTTGTCTGGGTGAAATAACCTGATCGATCGCCGTGCTTGCACGACACTGTCGAACTCGCCCACCGCGCACGTCCCCTCATTGGCGTCGGGTGACCGTATCTGAGCCAAGTTGACCGCGACCGCTTCGGACTGCGCCGTCTCGTTTTTAGAGAAACGAGACAGCCCTGAGCGGCCCGCGTTGTGGTCGCATAGCGCCAGGTGGCGGTGTCTCATTTCTTGTCTCACACCGCGTGTCTCAGATCCTCGTTGTCGGAGGGCAATGAGACGGTGGTGAGCGTGACAACGATTCTCGGGTACGCCCGCGTGAGCACCGCGGGCCAGGACCTCGATGCGCAGCTGACCGCGCTCGTTAACCAACGCGTCGAATCCAGCCACATTTTTACCGACAAACTCTCGGGCGCGATGAATACCGACCGGCCAGGCCTTACCGCCCTGCTGCACTGCGCCCGCGAGGGCGACACCGTGGTCGTCACCGCCATCGATCGGCTCGGGCGCTCCGTCGCCGAGGTCACCCGCACCATCGCGGAGCTAGGCGAACGCCGAATCTTGTTGCGCGCCCTACGCGAAGGCATAGACACCGGCACACCAACAGGCCGTGCAGTCGCCGCCATCATGGCCACCCTGGCCGAGCTTGAACTCGAACTCGGCCGCGAGCGCCGTGCCGCTTCCCGTGACTCCAGGCGAGCGCGCCGCCTGCCAGCCACCAAGCCCGCCAAACTCGCCCTCGAGCGCCAGGAACAACTCCGTCGTCTCGCTGAGACCGGAGAACCCGTTCACGAACTCGCCAAAGCATTCGGCATTAGCCGAGCAACGGCATACCGGTACCTCTCCGCGCCCCTCGTCGACTCAGTGCTGAAGCCGAGGCAACCGTGAACCTGACAGAGCTGGGCGCGGCACTTGGCCCCTTCTTCGATGTCCCAGGCAGCCCTTCACATAATCAGCTCCGCGACGCGTTCACCCGCCACGGCCTCGGTCATCTCGACCTGGCGCCAGACGGAAGAACATCGGACGGGACTCACTTGGGCAAGATGAAGCGAGTCCGACATGTGTTCGCTTCGCCGGCGGCACACACCATGACCGCGGGGTTGCCGCTAGCCCGAGAACTCGTGGGGCTTTGTCGTGCTCACGGGGGCTTCAACCCTGACAGCGAGAGCTATGCCGGGAGCGGGAGGGTGACCCAGCTCGTCCAGGCCTTCGTTCCGCTCGGGCTCACTCTCGATCCTGACGGGTCGGTACGACAGACCGTCATCGACAACCTCAGCGGTACAGAACTCACCGCCGAGCTGCGCAGCTACGTCGACAGGATCAACTCCAACCCCGACGACGCTCCACTACAAGTGGGCACGGGAAAGGAACTCGATGAAGCCGCAGCCCGACACGTTCTGAAGGAACTTCTCGGCGACTACTCGGTGTCGGACAACTTCCCAGTCACGTTGACTAGCGCATTTACCGCGATTGGCATGGCCACACCCACAGAGCTGCCGAAGCTCGATCCCGACCCGCACCGTGCAGTGCACCAATGCCTGTTCCTATTGGCTACCGCGGTTAACCGGCTTCGGAATGACGCCGGTACCGGTCACGGAAAGCCGGATCCGCCACGCAAGACCGCCGCTTTGAGCCCCGCCGAGGCACGTCTTGTCGCTCGCGCCACAGCCCTTGTCGCCGGAGCACTCCTCGACAAGCTCGACGGCGGCTGATCATGGCATGAGAGTGCGTCTTTAATCGTCATTTTAGACACACCCGCCGTCACCTGCATTGACTCGCCCGGTGTTATCTATAGGCAACAGACCTGCGGAAAGTCGCCCTTTCGAATGTGCCCGCGGCGGTGGCCCAGTGTCACTCACCCGCGATACCGTCGTGCCATGACCATGAGGGACCGGCGGCGTCACCGCACCGGGATCACCGCCGCCACGGCGGCGTTCGCGGTCGCAGTAGGTGCCGTGGTGACCAGCGGCCTGGCCCTCGCCCACCCGATCAAACCGAGTCAGCACACAGTGAACGTGGTCCTCTCGCCACCACCCACCTACAGCAGCAGCGACACCCAGGCCGCTAAGTCGGCGGCCTGCTCGGCGTGGGATCGGGCGGCACGGGCGACGGCGCTGGCAAGCAGGTCCAGCGCCGAGGCGATAGAGCAGAGCTGGACAAGCCCGGAGAGCCTCGCCGCATTGGCCACGGAGAAACGTACCGGCATGGCTGCGGTCTCGTATCTGCGTACGCAACTGACTGACGCCACACCAGCTTCAACGGCGAGGCCTCTGCGTGCCTGGATGACAACGAGAATCGACATGCTGCACGCGCTAAATATGCGGCACTGGGACGAGGCCGATCGCGAACAGAAACGCGGTAACGATCTGATCGATGCCATCACGTCCGAGTGCGGGTTGCGCTGATGCCTGCTGTCGGAGGGTCTGCGGGATCGTATGGGCGGCTGATCGTTACGCCAGACATGGAACCGCCCGACGCTGCGCACTGGGACACCCAGGAGCAGACCTACCGGTCGGGTGCTACGACGTGGAACGGGATCCACCAGCAGATCGTCCAGGACAACGCAGCGTTCCGCGATGCCGCCGATTCGCAGGGCTTCGACGAAGCGCACCGGGCGGGCGCGGTGCTGGCCGAGGAAGCCAAGACGATCGCCGAATGGCACGACAAGTGCGCCAACAAGTGCGCCGATATCGCCACGGTGCTGCGCGATACGCGCTCGGGGCAGGAGCAGCTCGTCCGCGAGGCGGACGCCAAGATCGCGAGCGCGAAGCTCCCAGGCGAAGCCGAGGCCCTGGTGACCCAGTACCACGGCATAGCCCGATACCAGACCGAGGCGGGAGTAACCGCGGCAATGGCCTCCCACACCTCGTTCAAGACAAGCACCGACAACACAAGGGCGCTAGACCTTTTGACGAAGTGGGGCGACGTTCCCGCAGCTCCACCAGTTCAGCCCGTCGACCATACGTCGCCCGGTATTGCACAGGACGAAAACCCCTACAGCGACACCGAAAAGCGGAAAGCCGGGGCCGACGCACCCAAGCCTGTGGACGACGCCCCGACCGATCCTGCAGGTACGTCAACCACTCAGCCGGGAGTTGGTCCTGGGATCAAGACGGCTACAGGCGACGAGGCGATCAAGGCCGCGGCCGGGCCGGTGACGCAGCCGACGCCAGGGGTGGCTTCATCACCGGCGGCCTCGGCGCTTGGCGGTGGCGGTATGCCGTCGATGGGCGGTATGGGCGGTATGGGCGGTATGGGCGGCGGCAGCGGAATGGGTGGCGGTGTGCCGAAGATGCCGGGCGGCCTGGGAAGTGGCGGTATGCCGGGGATGGGATCATCCAATCCGCTGGGTAGCGGGGTGGGCCAAATGCCTGGTGCTGGAAGCGGATTGCCGAGTGCAGGTGGGGTGCCGGGCACGGGTGCGGGGTCACCTGCTGCAGCCTTCAACCAGGGGTTGTCGACCGGTGGGGCTATTGGTGGGGGAATGCCTGCTGCGCCCCCGCCAGCTCCAGCGAGTCCGTCACCGGCTCTGTCGGCCGGTGGGCAGACGTCGCCGGTATCGGCGACAGCGGGTGGTGGCGTGTCACCGGCTGCCGCTCAGTCAGGCATGGTGTCCCCCGCGGCCCCCGCCGCAGCTCCTACCGGGGCGGGAACGGGTACCGGCGGCGGTGGTGCGCCGATGATGCTTCCGCCGGGCTCGATGGGACCCCCGGCCGGGGCTGTTCCGCCTCCTGCGGCGACGGTGCCGGCTGGCACGCTCGGCGCTAGCGGCAATGCCCCTTCAGCTCCCTCCCCGTCGCCCGCGGGTGTGGGTGCTGGGCCGACTCTGATTCCAGCGAGCGTGGTGGCCGCGGGCCAGACGGCGGCCGCTCAGGAGCGGCGCGAGTCGCCGGATGCGGCGGCCGTCAAGGAGCTGGTCTGGAAGCTCCAGCACGCCTCCTACATGGCGGGCAGTTTCTTCACGGGGTGGGCGGTCGGAGTGCTCCGGTCCCCGAGTGTCACCGAGACAGTCATTACGTCCAACGACGGAGCCGGGTACATCCCGGCGGGGGTGTTCGTTCCGCGTTCGGTGCGGGTGTTGGCCACAGACCCGTTGGTGGACGATGACTTTCGGCAGTTGTGGTTCGGTTGGGCCGATCCCGCGCGGGTCCTCGTCGAGTACGCCAAGCTTCGTGCTGAGTGGGGCTGGAAACTGGTGGCTGCTGCGAGCACACTCCCGTCGCCCGCGCTGCGGGATGCGGGGGTGGAGCATCCGCCGGCGTGCACCCGAGAAACCAATCCGCTGCTGCAACCTGGGGTTCAGATACCCGCCCCGGTGCTCGACGGCATGCACGTGCACCGGCTGGCGGTGCTGTGGCCTGAGGTGTATCCGCGGCTGCTGCGTGTCATGGACGCCGACCCGATCTGCCAGGACCGGATCGTCCAGCACGTAACCGCGGCGCTGATCGCGGGGGCGACCACCCAGGCCCAGGCCATTGAGATCCCTGATGCGCTGCGGCAGATCTGGGGGGTTCGCGGGAGTGACCGCGAGCCCAGCTCGCAGCAGTGGACCGAGTACAACGAGGAAGCTCAGATCCTCAACGGCGCCACTGCCATGTCCAAGCCGGCGTTCGCGACCGGTGGGGCAGGCCACCCCCGGGAGAGTGACAGCAGCCAAGAGCTGGCCAGCTACCGGGCACACTGGCGGATCGCACGGACCGCCGAACACATCAGCGGTTGGGCCACTCGCCCTCTCCCGCTCCCCGACATGTGCTATGCCGCAGCCGCTATCGGGGACCCCGATCTGTACGACGGGATAGTCCGAGCCTTGGTGAGCGTCGAAGACGACCTGGGCCTGTGATGACGACCGAGCAACATTCCTATGTGGACGCGGAGTATCAGGGGCTAGAGCTTGGCCTGCGCCATGCCGACTTGGCGAATTTCGTCGGCCTGGCAGCTCAATGGACCCGCGCCTGTCAGACCGCCATCCCGAACGATCAGTTCACTGATCTGGACGTCGTGTATCCGCTGAAGTCGTATGCCGCCCCGTTGGAGACTGTTTACGCAGGGCTTGCCGCGGCGGTAGCAGACCTGGTGGCCTCTACTCATGGACCTAATGTTGCTATTGCTTCAGCTCAGGACCACGTGCGACAGCGCCGATCGGATGCACACTTTCCATGCCGATCGGATGCACACTTTCCATCGGACGTCGAGGCTGTCGAGGCTGTCCAATACCTAGTGGGGCTAGAGCCGCGTAGTCGTTACCGCGTTACCCATCAGGACCTTTGGCGTAGCTCACTCGCCCATGCCGAGGACTACTTGTCCTCGCGGGGTGACGTCGATGCCCCGGAACTGCAACTCAAACTGAGCCGGTATGCCACGGTCGTCCACGACCTGCTCGATGCTGCCTACATCGCAGTGCGCGACGCCTACGCCGACGCGGTGGTGGCCAGCTTCTACCGCAAAGTGCCTGCACCAGTACTCCCGTACACCATTGCGTCGTGCTTAAAGGACTTGACCTGCATGGGCTTTGACGATGCCAACTGCGAGCCACTGTTGCGCAGAATCGGGGAGAGCCTTCCCGCCGCTGTTGCAGAGTGCTCAGCCCTGCTGCCGCACAAGTGGCAGTCGACGCCGAGGTGCTCCTGACCTCCCCAGTAAACGCGCGGGGTTATGCGGCGGTGATGGCGATGCGCAGGCGTTTCCCGCAGGCTGCGGCAAGCCGTTCGAGGGCGTCGATACCGGGGGTGCGTGCACCGTTCTCCCAGGCGGCGACGGCGGATTGGCTGGTGCTCATGGCTGCGGCGAGCTGGGTTTGGGTGAGGCCGGCCTCGGTGCGGGCGGTGTAGACCAGCTCGGCGAGGTCCATCGCCCGGCCGGCGTCGTGATAGGCCTGCTCGTAGGTCTGGCGTTGGGCGCCGGTGAGGGCGGCCTGGCGCTGGGCGCGGGCGGTTCGGTAATCGACCCGACCGCCGCTGGAGGTGGGAGCCTTCTTCGCAGCGGCGGGGGCCTTCTTGGCGGCCTTCTTCGGGGCAGCGGTCTTCTTCGCGGTGGCGGTCTTGACGGCCATGGCTGGGTTATCCCTTCTTGGTCTGGTGGCGTCGTAGCGCTTTGCGTGCGCGGGTGATCTCGTTGCGTTCGCTTTGGCGTTGTTTGCGGAAGGTGGTCAGGGTGACCAGCTGGCGGTCGGGGTCGGCGGTGTAGGTGATGCGTTGGTTGACTTGTCCGCAGCGAAACCGCAACTCCCACAGTTTCTCTGAGAGATAGCGGTTGTGCGGCATGCCTAGGGTGATGCCCTCGGCGGTGAGCCGGTCGAGGGCCTGATCGGCCTGGGCGAGTTCGCTTTCAGACAGACCGGCATACCAGCGTTCCACTTCGCCGCTGAGCATGATCCACCACTCATCACCCACACCCCCACTATATCGAGTCCGGTATATACCGTCAACGATATATACCGGGTGCGGTGGGGGTGTCCGTCAGTCGATGTCGAGGCCGTGTCCACGGTCTCGGTCTCTGCCTCGATCGCGTGTGGGTCCGGTGGTGAGGGTGCGCCAGCTGCGGGCGGCGAGGGCGCGGTGTTCGTCGGCGGCGGCGGCGAGTCTGGGATTGTCGATGCCCGTTGCGGGGCGGGTGTTTTCAGCCCAGGGGAGGGTGAGTCCGTCGAGGAGTCGTCGGGCGCTGCCTGGCTGTCCGTTGTCGATGAGTAGGAGTCGGCCGTGTGCGGGGACCAGGGCGGTGGCCACGGCCGCGAGGGCGTCGGGGTCGGCGGCCGCGGCGTCCTCGACGACGATGACCGGACCGCGCCGAGTGGGTTCGTGGATGGTGATCTGCTCGGCGAGGTGGTTGAGGCTCAACCGATCGGGTTGGGGTATCGCGGTGACCCGGACGTGGCGGCGGTTCGCGTCGGTGGCCGCTGCGTGGATCGCTTCGGCGAGTTCGGAGGTATAGCGCTCGGCCGCCACGGTGGCCACGACGTAGGGCACCGACAGCGCGACCGCGGCGGGGTCGGTGCGCGGCCGCGCCAGGGGGAGCGGGTCGGCGTTGCGCCAGGAGGCGGCCAGGACCTCGACGAGCGCACGCTCAGCGGCAACGCTTGCGGGCACGCCTTCGTCCTGGGTGGTGGCATGGTCGACGACGTGCCGATCGGGCAGGGCTGCGGCGCGGGACAGCGCGTCGGCCAGCCGCCACCACAACGCCGCGGCGGGCATCTCATCGGGCAGCGGTCCTTGGCGTGCCGCGTCGGTGAGAGCATCGCGAATGTCGTTGCCGCGGGCGGCATCGGTGAGGTGGGCGGCCAGTGTCGGCCAGTAGGCGTCGGTGCGGATGCGGGGGTCGATATCGTCGAGGAGGTCATTGAAACGGTCGGGGTCGGCGCCGTCGCGCTCGATGGCGTCGGTGCCGTGGCGTTGCAGCAGGTCTTGGATCGCGCGGGTGGCCACCGGGTATTGGGGCGGGCCGGTGAGGCGGGTGTCGGCGTCCTCGACCCCGGTGGCGGCCCGGAACACGGCGATTTCTGCGGCCAGGACGGGGTTGGCCGCGACCAGGGGCTGCGCCCAGCTCGGCGCGGTGTCGGGGGTCCAGGCGCGGGCCTGCTCGCGGATCTGCGCGGCCAGCTCCTCGACGAGACTTCCGCGGCGGCGCAGGTAGTCGCCCCATTGCGGGTCGCCGGCCAGAGGGTCGGGGACGGCGGGCAGCCAGCGCAGCGGCCCGCAGTCGCGGCCGGCGGAACCGGTGGGATCGATGCGGTAGTCCAGCACCGCGGCCGCGTCGGCGGCATCGTCGAGGCCGCCTCGAGCGTGGGCGGCGGCCAACAGTTCGCCGGGATCGGCCCCGGAGAGCGCCCGGATAGCGAGGCGACGACGCAGCACCGGCCACGCCGCGCAGGTACTGAGATCGGTATGTACGGATTCAGCGAGGGCGTCGAGACGGTCGCGGGCACCCGCGCCGAGCTGGTGCTCAGCCGCAGCGCCGAGGGCGTCGGTGAACATGTCGGCGGCCGCGGCCAGCCTGCGGGTCGGGTCGGCGGCCTGGCGGGCGGCAGTGGTGGCCGAAACCTGGCCGCCGTCGCGGGCCACGATCCGGGACAGGACGTCCACGGCGGTGTCGGGGTGGGTGGCCTTGGGGGCCAGGATGCGGTGCGGGTCGGCTTCGGCGGTCGAGAGGTAGAGATGGTTTTCGGCGCGGCCGCGGGTGAGGGCGACGTAGAGCTGTTGGCGGCTCAGGTGCTCAGCACCCACGACGTGGCAGCTGTGCCCGGCGGTGGAGCCCTGGGCGCCGTTGATGGTGGCGGCGTAGCCGAGGGTGACGTGTTCGGTCACGTAGTCGGCCGGCAGGGTGATCTCCCGTCCGGTGCCGCGATGGCGAGCCCGTAGCGCCCCGTCACGGGCGACATCGAGGATGTCGAAGGTGTAGCCGTTGCGGACGTGATCAGTGCCCGACAGGGGCAGCCAGCGGGCGTTGCGGCGGGTGCGGATGACGTCGCCAACGCTGGCCCGGAGTTGGTCGGCAAGCACGGTTTCCCGGCCCGGCCGCCAGTTCGGATCCGCCACGATGAGGGCGGCCAGACGCGCAGTGCGGGCGCGGGCGTTGAGGTCGTCGACGATCGCGTTGGTGGGTCCCAGGAGCAGGCTGTCGCGCCCGGCGTCGAGGTCGGCCAGCCACGCCGAAAACGCGGTATCCGCGGCGGTCTGTTCGGTGCCGACGTGAATGCGCCCGGAATCGATGTAGAAGCCGATCCCGGCCGGATCGCCGCCGCGCAGCGCCAGCGACGCGGCGGCCTCGGCGCGGGAGTGAAACCGCACCACTTCCGACAGTGACAGTGCCCCGGTCTCGGTGGCGATGTCGCGCAACACCCCGCCAGCCGAAATCGATGCCAACTGGCAGTCATCAGCGACCAGCCGGACACTCGCGCCCTTGGCGAGTGCGTCGGTGATCATCGCGTCCAGACCCGCGGTCGACGCCATGCCGGCCTCATCGAGGACGATCAACGTGTCGGGGCCAATGTCGGTGAACCACCGGGGTGTTCCGAACATGGCGGCGTTGTCCGGATCGGTGCAGTGGACGTACTTGTCGAGGGTGTCGGTGGTCGCGCCCAGGTCCTCCCCGAGCACGATCGCCGCGGCCGCGGTCGGGGCCAATCCGAGGACATGTCCGCCGGAGCTGCGCCACGCATGGGCCAGTGTGAGTGTGGTCACCTGACTTGGCCCCACTTTGGTCTGTGCTCTTCACGAATTTTGGCCCCGGCGGGGTGGTGAGCATTCCGCTTGGGTGGGGTGCGGTGTGTCGTCACCAATGTTGGCCCCACCCTCGTTCAGATCATTCCTGTCGTTCGTCGTCCCCGGCGGTCGTCAGGGAGGTCGGTCAGGATGCGGTCACGCGTGGAACTGTTCGAGAACATCAGGAGAGATCACCGGCTCGATGAGCGGTCGATCCGTGAGTTGGCGGATCGACACAAGGTGCATCGTCGGACGGTGCGCCA
>NZ_RCZG01000021.1 GCF_006439015.1 Mycolicibacterium hodleri
CCGTTGCCGTTGGAGCCGTTGGTGTGTTGGCGTTGTTTGAGGGCGGTTTGGGCGCGGTGTTCGGCGGCGTGGGCGGCGTCGACGAGTGCGGTTTGTTCGCCTTCGGGGTCGGGGTAGAGGAAGTTGCCGGTGCCGGGGGCGCCGGCGGAGCCGAGTTTGTTCATCCGTTTCGGTAGCGCTGCGCCTTGGTAGTGCAGGGGCAGGGGGTGGCCGTCGTCGTCGACGGGGCCCAGGGGTTGGTGCAGTTCGATGTAGGCGCCGTGGGGCAGGCGTTTGAGGATGCCGGTCTCGATGCCGTGGTCCAGGACGGCGCGGTCGGAGCGTTGCAGGCTGATCGCCCACCGGTAGGTGATGTAGTAGACGATCGCGGGGAGCACGACCATCCCGATGCGCCCGATCCAGGTGGTGGCGTTGAGGGAGATGTGGAACTTCAGGGCGAGGATGTCGTTCATCGCCGAGAAGGTCAGCACGATGTACAGGGCGATGGCCATGGCGCCGATGGCGGTGCGGACCGGGGCGTCGCGGGGGCGTTGCAGCAGGTTGTGGTGCGCGTCGTCGCCGGAGAACTTCTTCTCCAGGAACGGGTAGATGGTGAGCAGGATGAACACCAGGCCCATGAGCAGGGCGACCGCGACGGCGGCGGGCACGGTGTGYCCGAAGGGGTAGAGCTCCCASGCCGGCCAGATGCGGGCCAGTCCGTCGGTCCACATCATGTAGAAGTCGGGTTGGGAGCCGGCCGAGATTTGGGAGGGCTTGTAGGGGCCGAGCTGCCAGATCGGGTTGATCTGCAGCAGGCCGCCCATCAGCCCGAGGACGCCGACGGTCATCGCGAAGAACGCGCCGGACTTGACCGCGAAGACGGGCATCACCCGCACGCCGACGACGTTGTGCTCGGTGCGCCCGGGCCCGGGGAACTGGGTGTGCTTCTGGAACCACACCATSGCCAGGTGCACCCCGATCAACGCCAGGATGATGCCCGGGATSAGCAGGATGTGCAGGCCGTAGAGCCGGGGGATGATGATCTCGCCGGGGAAGTCGCCGCCGAACAGTGCCCAGTGCAGCCAGGTCCCGATCAGCGGCATGCCCAGGGTGATCGAGGAGAACGCGGCCCGCAGCCCGGTCCCGGAGAGCAGGTCATCGGGCAGGGAGTAGCCGAAGTAGCCCTCGAACATGGCCAGGATCAGCAGCAGCGAGCCGATCACCCAGTTGGCTTCGCGGGGACGGCGGAACGCACCGGTGAAGAACACCCGGGCCAGGTGCACCATGATCGAGGCCGCGAACAGCAGCGCCGCCCAGTGATGGACTTGGCGGACGAACAGCCCACCGCGAATCTCGAAGGAGATGTCCAACGCGGTCTCATAGGCCCGCGACATCTGAATGCCGTTGAGCGGCTGGTACACCCCGTGATAGGTAACTTCAGCCATCGACGGGTCGAAGAACAGGGTCAGGTACACACCGGTCAACAGCAACACGATGAAGCTGTACAACGCGATCTCCCCGAGCAGGAACGACCAATGCGTCGGAAACACCTTGTTCAACTGACGACGCACCGCCGCCGACGGGTGATACCGCGAATCAATCGCATCACCCTGGGCTGCAGCTATTTCAGCGATTTTTGGGCTCATGACGTTCGCTCCCAGAATGCCGGTCCGACTGGTTCGATGAAGTTTCCGTTTGCCACCAGATAGCCATCCTTGTCGATGGTCACCGGAAGCTGGGCCAGAGCGCGAGCCGCCGGGCCGAAGATGGGACGTGCGAAGTGCAGCGCGTCGAACTGGGACTGGTGGCACGGGCAGAGGATGCGGTAGGTCTGCTGCTCATACAGCGACGAGGGGCAACCCAGGTGCGAGCAGACCTTGGTGAAGGCGAACAGGTCGCCGAAGTTGAAGCTCTCCTGACCCTGACGCTTCACCACGCGGCTCATGTCCTCGGGCCGGATTCTGATCAACATCACCGGATTGCGCACGCCCATCGCGATCTCGGTGAGCAGTTCGTGGGACTCGAAGGTCGACCCGTCGCCGTCGGACGCCCGCCAGGGGAAGACCGTCTCCATGCCGCCTGCGTCGATGTCCTCTGGGCGCATCCTGACGAACGGTGAGCTGCCGGGCTGGCCGGTGGCGCGCGCCATGTAGATCGTCTCGCCAGTGAAGCGCGGAGTCCAGCCCGACGTCCACAGCACGGCCTTCTTGCCCTCTGCGGTCGGAACTACCGGCTTCCACGGGTTCTTGATGATGCCGCCGATGAACGCCACTGCCGTGCCGAGCCCGAAGGCGCCGAGTCCGATACCAAGCGACAAGCCAATCAGCTTGCGGCGCTTGATGGTCGAGGTCTCCAGCGCGTCGGTGAGGTTGGCCGCAGTGGCCCTGCGCTCGATCTCGGGGGACGGGCCGTCGTGGCGGTCCTGGATGGAGATCTCTTCGGGAATGAACTTCTTCTGGAAGAGCACCGCGCCGATCCCGATCGCCAGGATCGAGAGCCCGAACGTCACGCCGTACAGCGGCGTGGCCAGGCTGTAGACGAACTCGCCCGCGGAGCCGTACGGCTGGTACTCCCACGGCCAGAACAGGAACACCAGCAGCAGCGCCAGTCCCAGGAAGCCGCCGAACAGCAGCCAGTAGGAGACCGTGCGTTCGGCCCGCTTCTCCGCCTTGGTGCCTTCGATGGGCCAGCGCGCCTCTTTGAAGACGGTTTCGACGCCGTCAATCTTTCCGCCGAGCGCGACGAGTTCCTCGCGCGTCATCTTCGCCAACTGCTCGTCGGTCGGATTCTCGTTCACGTTGTCGCTCATGCGCGCGATCCCACCCACAGAGCGGCGCCGATGACGGCGACCATCCCGATGATCCAGGCCGCCATGCCTTCTGGCGCGGGGCCGAAGCCGCCGAGGCCGTAGCCGCCCGGATCGGGAGTCTCGGAAGCCATCCGGACGTAGGCGACGATGTCCTTCTTCTCTTCCGGGCTGAGCTGGCGGTCGGAGAACTTGGGCATGTTCTGCGGACCGGTCAGCATCGCGGTGTAGATCTGCGCGGGGGTGGCCTCATCCAGCGGCGGCGCGTACTTGCCCGACGACAGGGCGCCGCCCTTGCCGGTGAAGTTGTGACACGACGAGCAGTTGAGGCGGAAGAGATCGCCACCGCGGGCGACGTCGCTGCCGATCAGGCTGCTGTCGGCCACCGCGCCGTTGGCGTCCCGAGGGGTGACGGGTCCTCCGCCGTTGGCCTGCACGTAGGCGCCGAGCGCATCGACCTGATGGGGGTCGAAGATGGGGGGCTTGCGGGCGATCTGCGCTTCACCGCGCATCGCGGGCATGCGCCCGCTGCCGACCTGGAAGTAGACCGATGCGTCGCCGACGCCGATGAGGCTCGGGCCGCGATTTGGCACACCCTGAAGATTGGCGCCGTGACACGTGATGCAGGCCGTCTCGTACAGCTGCTGACCGGTTCGCAGCAGCGCCAGGCCCGACTCGTCGGCGACCGCGACCTGCGGCTTGGGTGTCAGCGTGGCTGCGATGCCACCCGCCACGAGAAGTCCGGTCAGCAGCAGCATTGCGCCTGACACACGCCTGCGTAGCCGCCGGCGAGACTTGCTGGTCATCGAGCCCCTTCTCATCGGACGAAATAGATGACGGCGAACAGCGCGATCCACACGATGTCGACGAAGTGCCAGTAGTAGGACACAACGATGGCAGCGGTGGCTTGCGCCGGGGTGAACTTGCTCATGCGGGTACGCGCGAGCAGGAACAGGAAGGCGATCAAACCGCCGATGACGTGCAGGCCGTGGAAGCCGGTCGCCAAGTAGAACACCGACCCGTAGGCGCTGCCGGGGATCGTGGTGCCGTGGCTGACGAGGTGGTAGTACTCGTAGCCCTGACCGGCGACGAAGAACGCGCCCATGAAGAAGGTCAGCAGATACCAGCGTCGGAGTCCGAACACGTCGCCGCGTTCGGCGGCGAAGACGCCCATCTGGCAGGTGAAGGACGACGCGATCAGCACCAGCGTCACCGGTACCGCCTGCACCAGATTCAGTTCGGTCGGGGCCGGTGGCCAGTTACCGGCGGCTTGCGCCCGCGCGGTGAAGTACATCGCAAACAGCCCAGCAAAGAACATCAGCTCGCTGGAAAGCCACACGATGGTGCCAACACTTACCATGTTGGGACGATTCAGCGAATGCACACGCGCAGTGATCGCGGTTCCCGAGGTCCCTACAGCGCTCGTCACATCTTGAAGTATGACGCTTTGTAGTTGTCCAACTCCACCCGGGGCACGACATTCGTAATAATCAATTCGTGACGTCTCTCGATTCGATGACCTGGCCGCAGATTCTCGGCCGCCTGACCACCGGTCGCGCGCTCGTGGGAGGGCAGGCGGGATGGGCCATGGACCAGATCATGACCGGCGTGGCGACGCCGGCTCAAATCGCCGGTTTCGCGGTCTCGATGAAGATGAAGGGCCCGACCTCGGCTGAGGTCAAGGAACTCGCCGACACCATGCTCCGGCACGCTCGCCGGGTGCCGACCGACGTCATCGGAACGGCCGCCGTGGACGTCGTCGGCACCGGCGGTGACGGGGCCAACACCGTGAATCTGTCCACGATGGCCTCGATCGTGGTGGCGGCGAGCGGCGTGCCAGTCGTCAAGCACGGAAATCGGGCAGCGTCGTCGCTGTCCGGCGGAGCCGACACGCTCGAAGCCCTCGGCGTGCGCATCGATCTGGGTCCGGAGGAGGTGGCGCGGTGCGTTGCAGAGGTGGGTATCGGGTTCGCATTCGCCCCTCAGTTCCATCCGTCGTATCGGCACGCTTCGGCGGTACGTCGTGAGATCGGCGTCCCCACCGTCTTCAACCTCCTGGGGCCGCTCACGAACCCGGCGGGGCCCCGCGCAGGCCTGATCGGATGTGCGTGGGCCGATCTCGCCGAGGTGATGGCAGGGGTGTTCGCGACACGCGGCTCCAGCGTGCTGGTGGTGCACGGCGACGACGGCCTTGACGAACTGACCACGACGACGACGAGCACCATCTGGCGCGTGCAGGCGGGCACCGTCGAGCGACTGACGTTCGACCCGGGCGCCTTCGGTTTCGAGCGCGCCGACCTGAGCGAGTTGACGGGCGGTGACGCCGAGGCCAACGCCGCGTCGGTCCGCGAAGTGTTCGCGGGCGCCAAGGGTGCGGTTCGCGACGCGGTGATCCTGAACGCGGGGGGCGCGATGGTGGCGCACGCCGGCCTATCCAGCGACGCCAAATGGGTGCCTGCGTGGGAAGCCGGACTCTCCCGCGCCGCCGACGCGATCGACTCGGGCGCGGCCGAAGAGTTGCTCGCGCGTTGGGTGCGGTTCACTCATGAGCTCTGAGCCCAACGCCTCGGTCTGCTTGGCTGCCATTCGCGCGGAGCGCGCCGCCGCCGCCCACGCCGCGTGCCTGCCCGCCGCCGTGATCGGCGTGGCATAGCCGATCCCGGTGGCCGTGTCGGCTCGCACGATGCGCACTCCCGGCTGGCTCATCCAACGTGCGATGAGGGCGGTCTCCTCGACGAGCGCGCCTCCCAGTGGCGCGTCGGCAGGCAAAATCGACTGCGCAGCAGCGCATATCGCGTCCACGACCGGCATCGGCGGCACCCCTCGGCGCGCGTTGCCTGCCGCGGCGAGTTGGCCGCTCCTGACGATCGCGAGGTGCCAGCCGCCAGCGCCATCCGGGCTGGCGGCAACCAGTTCGTCGACTGCGACGAGCGCGTGTAGTCGCTGACCGCGCCACACGGTGTCGATCGCGGTGGCGGTGTGGTCGCGCAACCGGGCGGCGGTCTCGTACCTACCGTGCGCCGCCAGCTGACCGATGTGGGTGAGCGCTTGCAACAGCGCCGAGTCGTCGGCTCCGGCGATGAGGTCGGCGGCCCGTGCGGAGTCGGCGGCGTAGGCGAGTGCCGTGACGTCGCGTTCGGCCGGGCAGGGAGACAGCTCGCGGACGGGGCAGGACGGCCCGTGCAGCGCCGAACGGGCCAGTCGGGTGGTGCAGGTTCGCACGCCGGTGAAACGGGCCAGCAGTGCGGCAGTCTCCACGGCGTCGGCCCGCACCCGAAATGGGCCGACCGCCCTGTCGTGTCTGGGCGACCGGACGACTGAGAACCTGGGAAAGGCTTCGTCGGTCAGGACCACCCACCACCATCTGTGCGGAAACTTGGACCGCCGGTTGTAAGGGGGAGCGTGCGCGGCGAGCAGTCTGAGTTCGCGCACGCCCGCCTCGAGTTCGTGCGCACACTCGACGTGGTCGACCCGCGTGGTCAACGACGCCATCTCCTTCATGCGGGTACGCGGGTCGGCGCCGGTGAAGTACTGCCCGACCCGGCGTCTCAGGTCGACCGCGGTGCCCACGTACAGCACCTCCTCGGAGGGACCGCGGAACAGGTAGACACCGGGCCGCCTCGGCAACGCGGCGGCCAGATGGCGGTTGCGCCGCTGAGCGGGTGTCACGTCGGGCAGATAGTCCCTGAGGTCGGCGAACGTCTGGATGCCTTGATTGCCGACGCGTTCGATGAGGGCGTGCAGCACGTCGACGGTGGCGCGCGCATCGTCGAGGGCTCGGTGCGTCGGCGTGGTGCTGGCTCCGAAAAGCTGCGCCAGCGCAGATAGTCGAACGCTCGGTGCCTCGTCACGGGTCAGCACCCGCCGCGCGAGCTTGACGGTGCACAACACGGGGGGCCGCTTCCATGGCAGCTGCAGACGGTCCGCCGCGGCACGCAGGAATCCCACGTCGAAACCGGCATTGTGGGCGACCAGCACTGCGCCCCGGGAGAACTCCAGGAAGGCGGGCAGCACTGAGTCGATGGTCGGGGCGTCGAACACCATGGCCGTGGTGATGCCGGTCAGTGCGACGATCTGCGGGGGGATCGAACGACCAGGGTCCACGAGGGTGGCCAGCTCGCCGAGCACCTCGCCGCCGCGCACCTTGACGGCGCCGATTTCGGTGATCGCGTCGTAGCCGTTGCCCTTCTCGTCGCCCCTGGCCCGGCTGCCGGTGGTCTCCAGGTCGACGATGACGAAGGTCGTGTCGCGCAACGGCGTCTCGGCCAGCCCCTCGGGCAGTCCGGCCGGATCGTCACGGAAGACCGCGTCGACGTCGCCGAAGCTCAGCTGGCCCATGGCTGGGACCGTAGGCCCACCGACCGACACCTGCTCACACTTTTGTCATTCGCGGTGTGCGGGCTTGTCGGTGGTCGTCGTTAACGTGCGCCGTGACTCGAATGAAAGGAGTTCGGCGATGACTCGAGCAGAGACGGGACCGGACCTGCCAGATCGATCGGGGCTCGATGCCGGGACCCTTCACATCGACTGCGACGACTGCGCGGTGCGCGGACACGGGTGCCAGGACTGCGTCGTCAGTGTTTTATTGGGTGTTCCAGAGACGTTGCTGGCGGATGAGCGCCAAGCACTGGAGGTGCTCGCAGACGCCGGATTGGCGCCTCGGTTACGGTTGGTTCCGATTCACCGGAGGCACGCAGACGGGGTCGCCTGACGGCCGCGGACGTCATCGGCAACGAAAAATTCCCGTAGAGCCTGTTAAATTTGCGTCCTCTGTTGGACAACCCCGATGCCGTTTCGTAACCTGACTGAGACCTAACGCACGTTCGAGCGGCTCGCTAACGGCAGTTGAAGGACGCGAAATCTTGAGGTTTGACGCAATGCACCGAAGCCCACGTGGACTTCGGCGACCGATTGTTTGTGCCGTAGCCGGACTGATGGTGTTCGGGGGTGTCCTTGCCGGGAGTTCGCAGGCCGACCCTGCGGGCGACGCCATGGCAAAGCTCAACGAACTCTCGCGGCAGGCCGAACAGACCACTGAGGCCATGCATACGGCGGAGCTGGACCTCGGAAACAAGTTGCAGTTGCAGCAGGTTGCCGAGCAGAAACACGCATCCGACCTCGCCGCGGTCGATACGACTAGGGCGCAGTTGGCAACCTTCCAAACCTCCGTCGACCGAGTTGCTGCAGCCCAGTACATGGGTGGTCGCACCGACGGACTGGACGCAATGTTGACGGCCAATTCGCCGCAGGGCCTCATCGATCAACTTGCAGTGCAACGCGTAATGGCCACCGAGATGTCGATGCAGATGAAGAACTTCAAGAGCAGCAGCGTGCTGGCCAACAACGCCGAATTGGAGTCCGCCAAGTCGGCCGCCGATGCCAAGACGGCCGCCGAGCAGGCCGCAGCAGTGCGCGCCGACCTGCAATCCAAGCAAAGCAAACTGCAAGTGCAGATGGCCATCGTCAAGTCTCAGTACACCGCGCTGACGCCGGCCCAGCGACAGGCTCTGGCAGCGATCCCGCCGGTTCCCCCTCCCGCTCCCGTGCCGGCACCGGACGCCCCGCCGCCCGCCAACGGGCCCGACGTCCTTGCCGACGCCCCCGGTGGCATCAATCCGGGCGACTTGGCCCCGCCCGAGGGTGCCGTCATCGCTCCCCCCGCAGACGGCGAGGGCGTGGTGGCCGTTCAGGCCGCGTTGACCCGGATCGGTTCGCCGTACTCCTGGGGTGCGGCAGGGCCGAGCTCCTTCGACTGCTCGGGTCTCGTGATGTGGGCCTTCGGTCAGGCCGGCGTCAACCTCCCGCACTCGAGCCAGGCTCTGGCGCAGGGCGGGCAGCCGGTGTCGATGGACCAGATGCAGCCCGGCGACCTCATCACCTACTACTCGGACGCCTCGCACGTCGGCATCTACATCGGCGACGGGATGATGGTGCACGCCTCCACGTACGGCACACCGGTGCGGGTCGCCCCGGTGGGCAATGCGCCGATTCACAACGTCCGTCGTTACTGAGCGGCCGCTGCTCGGCCTGCTCCTGCTGGCCGAGTTGGCCGCTGCGGTGGTATTCGTCTCGCATCCGCTGGGTGATGCGCGGCCGGCCCAACAGGGACCACCGACTGCAACCCGCGCAGCCCTCGACGTGCCGACGACGCCTACCGACCCACTCACCCTTCGCGACGGTCGCACCGTCTCCATGATGGCGCTGGGAGGGGTCCAGACGGCCGATCTCGAGAGCCGGGTGTGGAGCGAACTGGACGGCGCCGCCGACGCGGTCACGGCGTTTTGGGGCGATGACTGGCCCCGCAACGTCGTCGTGGTGCTCACCCGCACCGACGAGGAGTTCCGCGCCCTCGCCGCCGGCGAGCCGGACATCGCCGCCGCGACGACAGCGCAGCGGATCGTCTTCGCGCCGCGAGCGAGCTCGATGAGCGATGCGACCTTGCGAATCGTCCTGCGCCACGAACTCTTTCACTATGCCGCCAGAGCACGAACAGCGGCTGACGCGCCGCGCTGGCTCACCGAGGGGGTCGCCGATTTCGTCGGCAGACCGCCGACCCCGATGCCAGGACCCGAGCGTGCTACCGAACTTGGGACGCTACCGACGGACGCGGACTTGGACACTCCCGGTGAGGTCCGGTCGCTGGCTTACGACAGGGCGTGGTGGTTCAGTCGGTTCGTCGCGAGTCGCTACGGGGCCGAGTCGCTGCGCAAGCTGTACGTCACCGCATGCGGGACCGGCCACCCCGACCAGATGATGGCCATCAAGGGCGCTCTCGGGGCGGACGCACCGCAGGTACTCGCCGCGTGGCGCGCCTGGCTCGGCGGATAGCGATGGCCCGAGTCCTGCTGGTGACGAATGACTTTCCGCCACGCCGCGGAGGCATCCAGTCCTATCTGGAGAACTTGGTCGGGGAACTGGTCAAGACCGGTCGGCACACCATCACGGTCTACGCGCCGAAGTGGAAGGGTGCCGGCGACTACGACAGACAAGCCAGACAAGCCAGGCAAGCCGAGCAGTCCTCATTCGAGGTGGTGCGGCACCCGACCACATTGATGATTCCGGAGCCCTCGGTGGCGCTGCGGATGCGACGGCTCATCAAGAGCCGCGACGTCGACACGGTGTGGTTCGGCGCCGCAGCGCCGCTCGCGCTGTTGTCAACGCTGGCGCGCGATGCTGGCGCGAAGCGGGTGATTGCCAGCACGCACGGGCACGAGGTGGGCTGGTCGATGCTCCCACTGGCGAGAACGGCTTTGCGGCGCATCGGTAACGACACCGATGTCATCACTTTCATCAGTCAGTACACCCGGAGCCGGTTCGCCTCCGCATTCGGTCCGGCAGCCGCGCTCGAGCGTCTCGCCCCAGGGGTCGACACCGATCGGTTCGAGCCGAACTCGGTGGCCAGGGCAGAGCTGCGGGCACGCTACGGACTCGGCGACCGTCCCGTCGTCGTTTGTGTATCGCGATTGGTGCCACGCAAGGGGCAGGACATGCTCATCAGGGCGCTACCGGCGATCCGCCAGCGCGTTCCGGGAACAGTGCTCGTCATCGTCGGCGGGGGTCCCTACCGAGATGACCTTCGCCGTTTGGCTCATGGATTCGGCGTCACGGAGCACGTGGTGTTCACCGGGGGGGTGCCCGCCGCCGAGCTACCCGCCCACCACGCGATGGCCGACGTCTTCGCGATGCCCTGCCGCACCCGTGGCTCCGGGCTCGACGTCGAGGGCCTCGGCATCGTCTACCTGGAGGCGTCGGCGATGGGGGTACCCGTAGTCGCGGGCAATTCCGGTGGCGCGCCGGAGTCCGTCATCGACGGTGAGACGGGTCTGGTGGTCGACGGTTGGGACGTCGGCGCCATCACGGCCGCCGTCGGCGACCTGTTGGCCGACCCCGACCGCGCCGCGGCGATGGGCAGGGCGGGCCGAAGGTGGGTCGTCGACAACTGGCAATGGCGCGTGAAGGCCGAGCGCCTCTCAGACCTGCTGACCGGTTAGTGCCCGGTCTTTTAGTGCCCAGTCTTCGAGTAGAGGGCGTCGATGTCGCTGGCGAACTTCTCGGCGACCACCTTGCGCTTGACCTTCAAGGTTGGGGTGAGTTCGCCGGTGTCCTCGGTGAAGTCGACGGGCAGGATGCGGATCTTGCGAATCGATTCGGCATGCGACACCGCCTGATTGGCGTCCTTGACGGCCAGGTCGACCTCTGCGAGCAGATCGGGATCCTCGGCGAGATCGCCGACGGTGGCCGACGCATCCTTACCGTTGCGCTGCTTCCAACCACCGAAGGCCTCGGGGTCGATGGTGATGAGGGCCGCGATGAACGGTTGCGCGTCGCCGACGACCATCGCCTGACTGATCAACGGATGGGCCCGTAGGCGATCCTCGAGCAGTGCGGGTGCGACGTTCTTGCCGCCCGCCGTCACGATGATCTCCTTCTTGCGGCCGACGATGGTCAGGAAGCCGTCGTCATCGATCGCCCCGAGGTCGCCGGTGTGGAACCAGCCGTCGGTGAACCCTGCGTCCGTCTCGGTCTGGTTGTGCCAGTAGCCGCTGAACACGACACCGCCGGAGACGAGTAGCTCGCCGTCCTCGCCCAAGCGCATGCTGTTGCCCGGCAGCAGCTTTCCCACCGAGCCCACCTTCACGTCGCTGACGCGGTTCACGGTGATCGCCGCACTGGTCTCCGTCAGGCCGTAGCCCTCGTAGATGGTCAGGCCGACGCCGCGGTAGAAGTGCCCGAGCCGGGCGCCCAGTGGCGCCCCACCGGAGATCGCCGCGCGGCAGTGGCCGCCGAGGGCCGCCCGTAGCTTGCCGTATACCAACCGATCGAAGGCTGCGTGCTTGAGCTTCAGCACCAGACCGGGCCCGCCGGACTTCTTCCCCGTGTCGCTTCGCTCCTGCCCGCCGGACTTCTTCCCCGTGTCGCTTCGCTCCTGCC
Source organism: Mycolicibacterium hodleri (assembly GCF_006439015.1). GTDB lineage: Bacteria > Actinomycetota > Actinomycetes > Mycobacteriales > Mycobacteriaceae > Mycobacterium > Mycobacterium hodleri_A. The sequence continues at coordinate 11,717 of NZ_RCZG01000021.1, forward strand.
CGCCGGACTTCTTCCCCGTGTCGCTTCGCTCCTGCCCGCCGGACGCCTGCGCCTCGCTCCACTCGATCGCGGTGCTGGCAGCGGCGGCGAAGATCTTGTTCTTACCGCCGTCGGAGGCGTTCTGTTCGGCGGTGTTGTAGACCTTCTCGAACACCCGGGGCACGGAAACCACCAACGTCGGCTTGAACACCCCGAGTGTGGGCACCAGATTCTTGACGTCACTGGTGAACCCGAGCGTGACCTTGTTGCTGAACGCCGCAATCGTGATGGCGCGGGCCAGCACGTGGGCCAGGGGGAGGAACACCAGAAGTTTCTCGCCCTTGTCCAACAGAGCCGGGAAGCAGGCCTTGGCGCCGCGCATCTCGTGCAGCAGGTTCGAGTGCGTCAGCTGGCAGCCCTTCGGTCTACCCGTGGTCCCCGACGTGTACACGAGGGTGGCGACGTCCCCGGATTCGATGGCCTCGAGCCGCTCCGTAACCGTCTCTGGCGTGGTGTCCTTGCCGATCCTGGCAAGCTCGTCGAGGGCGGCCGGGCCCGTGCCGTCGATGCGATACACATGACGCAGATCGGGCAGTTCACCCTTCAGCTGCTCGACCTTGCCGAAGTGTTCGTCGGTCTCGGCGAACACCGCGACCGATCCGGAGTCGGACAGCACGAACCGCACCTGCTCGGCCGAGCTGGTCTCATAGATTGGGACGGTGATCGCACCGATGGACAAGATGGCGAAGTCGATGATCGGCCACTCGTATCGGGTTGCCGACAGGATTGCCACCCGATCACCCGGCTGTACCCCCTCGGCGATCAAACCCATTGCGGCCGAACGAACTTGGTCGGCCACCTGGGCGCACGTCACATTGGTCCAGGATCCGTCGACGAGGCGCTGAATGATCACGTGGTCGGGGTCATCCGCGGCGTGGGAGAACACTGAGCTGACGACGGTGTCGTGCTCGCCGACGGTGAACGATGCCGGGACACTGAACTCGCGCACGATCTCGACCCCTCTTCGGATGGTTGCCCGTGGCGGGCGGATAGTTTGTCATCCCAGCGTAGTCGGCCGCCGAAGATCGACGTGAGCGCATGTGTGAAGGTGGGGAGCGATGAACAGCATCCAGGTCGCGGACGAGACGTTCGTGTGCGCAGACCCCATCAACGTAGGCGCTGCCATCGCCGATCCGGCCAGTTGGCGACGATGGTGGCCCGACTTGACGCTGACCGTCGTCGAGAACAGAGGTCCCGCAGGCCACCGCTGGACCATCACGGGTGCACTCACCGGCACCATGGAGATCTGGCTCGAGGCGTCATCCGATGGCGTGATCCTGCATTACTTCCTTCACGCCGAACCCTCGGGCGTGGCGGCCTGGCAGTTGGCCAAGATGAACCTCGCCAAGGCGAACCATCAGCGCCGAGTGGCTGGCAAGAAGATGGCGTTCGAGGTCAAGCAGAAGCTCGAGGAGTCGCGTCAGGTCGGAGTGTCCCGACTGGCGTAAGCACGGCGAGCCGTCCCTTAAGCGGTGCGGGTACATTTCTGTCCGAAAGGACGTGAGTCCAAGTAGCGCACTAACGACCCGGGGAAGTGATCACGTGGCGGACAAGACTGCGCAGACGATCTACATCGAGGCAGATCCGGCGACGGTGATGGACGTCATCGCCGACATCGGCTCCTACCCGGACTGGGTCGCAGAATACAAGGAGACCGAGGTCCTCGAGACCGACGACGACGGCTATCCCAAGACCGCGAGGTTGATGCTCGACGCCGCCGTGCTCAAGGACACCATGGTGTTGGCCTACACCTGGCCGGCCGACCACGCCTCGCTGCGCTGGTCGCTGGTCTCCAGTTCGCTGCTGCGAGCCCTTGACGGTGCATATCTGCTCTCGCCCAAGGGTTCTGGTACCGAAGTGACCTACGAGTTGTCGGTCGACCTGGTCATCCCGATGATCGGACTGCTCAAGCGCAAGGCTGAGCGTAGGCTCACCGACACTGCGCTGAAGGATCTCAAGAAACGAGTCGAGGCTGACTGAGAGCAGGGATCCCACCGGCGCCGCGAGGATCAGCCTCTTCGTCGGCAAGGGCGGAGTGGGCAAGTCCACGCTGGCGACGGCCACTGCGGTACGCGATGCGCGCAACGGCCTGCGCGTGCTCATCGTGTCGACCGATCAGGCGCACTCCACGGGCGACGTGCTGGGCACCAGCGTGGTCCCGACGGGTGAGCGACACCCGACGAGGGTCTTCGCCGACGACTCCGATGCCGGCGGTGGGTTCCTCGACGCCCTCGCCTTGGACACCCTGGCGCTACTGGAGCAGCGGTGGCGCCAGGTGGCGGGCGTGATCGCCGCCCGGTTTCCAGAATCTGATCTTGGAGACGTTGCTCCAGAGGAGCTTTCGGCACTCCCCGGGATCCAGGAGGTGCTCGGTCTCGACGAGGTCGGTGAGCTCGCCGCGTCGGGTCAATGGGATCACGTCGTCGTCGACTGTGCGTCCACGGCGGACGCGATGCGCATGCTCACGCTGCCCGCGACCTTCGGCCTCTACCTCGAGCGGGCCTGGCCACGGCATCGCAGGCTTTCCCTGGCCGCCGGCGATGCCGGATCGGCGGGGATCGTCGAGTTGCTGGAACGGATCGCGGTGGCCACCGATCGTCTCGGTGAGCTGCTGACCGATTCATCGCGCGTCAGCGCGCACCTCGTGTTGACCGCCGAGCGGGTAGTGGCGGCGGAAGCGGCTCGAACGTTGGGCTCGCTGGTGCTGATGGGGGTGTCGGTCGACGAATTGATCGTCAATCAGTTCCTGGTGCAGGACGACTCTTTCGAGTATCGGAACCTCCCCGAGCACCCGGCGTTCGATTGGTACACCGAGCGGATCGCCGACCAGCGAGTGGTCCTCGGCGAGCTGGACGCGACGATCGGTGACGTCAAGCTGGTGCTCGTCCCGCACCTGGCGGGGGAGCCGATCGGACCGAAGGCACTCGCCGAGCTGCTCGACAGCGCCAGGCTGCGGGACGGCTCGGCACCGCCGGGCCCGGTGCGGCCCATTGTCGACCGCGAATCAGGAACCGGACTCCAGGCGGTGTATCGAATGCGGCTAGAGTTGCCGCAGGTCGATCCGGGCGCCTTGAGCTTGGGCCGGGTCGACGACGATCTGATCATCAGCGCCGGCGGCATGCGTCGCCGCGTTCGGTTGGCGTCCGTTCTGCGGAGATGCACCGTGGTCGACGCCCAGCTGCGCGGAAGCGAATTGACGGTGCGATTTCGACCGAATCCGGAGGTGTGGCCGGCGTGAGCGAGTTCCACACCGACATTCCCCCCGAGCTGCGTCGATTGGCCCAATCCATCCTGGAGCGTCTCGACCCCGCCGTGAGGGTGGCAGCCACCCGTGCCACGTCGGGTGGCGAGGGCAAGTGCCAACAGGTGTGGTGCCCGGTGTGCGCCCTGGCAGCCGTGGTGACCGGCGAACGTCACCCGTTGCTGACCGTGCTCGCCGAGCACAGCGTCGCGCTGCTGGCCGTCGTCCGCGCGGTGACCGATGCCATGGATTCGGACGAGGGAGGCGGACCCGAGACCCCGGCACCGCCCGACCCGTCCGGACCGGGGGGTCCCTCCCCGGACGGTTCGGGACCCGACGGCGATCCGCCGCCCTCCGGACCCGGCCGCTATCAGCACATCCCCGTCACCGTCGAGGACTGAGCCCCAACTGGGTACAGTTGTCGCAAGGCTCCGTCCGGGCGCCCGCAGCAGGAGGCTCGATGTGGTATTGGCTGTTCAAGTACATCTTCATGGGCCCGCTGCTGACCTTGCTGGGCCGCCCGAAAGTACAAGGGCTTGAGCATGTTCCGAACTCCGGTGCCGTCATCCTCGCCAGTAACCACCTTGCCGTCGCCGACAGCTTCTACAAGTGCCTGGTGGTTCGACGCCGGATCACCTATCTGGCCAAGGCGGAGTACTTCACCGGCACCGGAATCAAGGGTTGGTTCACCCGCTGGTTCTACACCGCCGCCGGGCAGGTGCCGATCGACCGGACCGACGCAGACGCCGCTCTCGCCGCATTGAGCACCGCGAAGCGCATCCTGGGCCAGGGCAAGGTGCTCGGCATGTACCCCGAGGGCACCCGCTCACCGGATGGACGCCTCTACAAGGGCAAGACCGGTATCGCCCGCTTGGCGTTGGAAACCGGAGTCCCCGTCATCCCGGTCGCGATGGTCGGCACTGATGCCGTCAACCCGCCAGGGTCGAAGATGTGGAGGTTCGGTCGCGTTGAGGTCCGGTTCGGCAAGCCGTTGGACTTCTCCCGATTCGAGGGATTGGCGGGCAATCGCTTCATTGAACGCGCCGTCATCGACGAGGTGATGTACGAGCTCATGCAGCTCTCGGGTCAGGACTACGTAGACCTGTACGCCGCGGACGTGAAAGTGTCGCTCGACGGTGGCGCTGGCCAGTCGGACGGCAAGCCGCCCGCGCGCATTCCCACAGCTGCCGCGGGTTAACGCGCGGCGTGCGCCGGCGCAGCGTCCACGCTCGCCTGCGCGCCGTCTCGCGCTCGCAGCGTGACTGATCCGGATACGGCGATGAGGACGAGCGCCCACCACACGTAGGAACCTCCCAACAGCTGGCGCCAGAGCGTCGCGGACGTCTCCCGATGCTCAGTCATTAGGTGGATCGGAGCGAAATACATCAGCAGCACACCGGTCGCGCTCATCAGGCCCATTGCGATGTTGCGGTGACGGTAGGCGAGCACACCGGTCACCAGAACGGTCGGAAGAGCCCACACCCAGTGGTGGGACCACGACACCGGCGACACGACGAGCCCGAACATCGCGATGCACGCCAAGGCGAGTACGTGCTGTTCACCGGTGCGGAGTGCAGAAGACTCATCCGAGCGCAGGACGCGGCGAACCGCCCACACCGTCAACCCCAGCACGGCGAAGCACGCGATCAGCCAGATCACGAATCGCGGAGTCTCACCGATGCCGAGGCGGGCCAGGGTACCGGCGATGTTCTGGTTGGTGAGATAGGTGGCAGTTCCGATGCGGTCGGTGTCATGCACCGTCTCGGTCCAGTACTGCCAAGAGTCGCGGGGGGCCACCACGAATCCAATCGCCGTGGCGACGATGGCTGAGGCCAGGCTCATCAACAGTGCCCTGGTGTCCCGACGGAGCAGGAAGTACAGCAGGAACACCGCCGGGGTCAGCTTGAGTGCGATGGCGATGCCGAGCAGCAGTCCTCGCGGCCACGGCGTCTTGCGTGGCACGCAATCGGCTACGACCAGCGTCATGAGGACGACGTTGATCTGGCCGAATTCGAAGTTGGAGCGAATGGGCTCCAGGTAGATCACGGCCGGGGCGACGATCGCCGCCGCCAGCCAGCACCGCCTCTGCCACGCCTTTCCTCCCACCGAATCCGACGTCTCCCACACCCGCAGCCGGGTCAGCACGATCACGGTGGTGACCAGCAGCAGCGCAAACGTGATGACGGTGATCGTCGCGCTCGCCGCATTCAACGACAACCATGCAAAAGGGGAGAAGACTGCGGCCGCAAGCGGCGGATAGGTGAAGGGCAAGCCGAGACCTGCCACTGTGTCGAACAGGTCGTCGTACAGTGAGTCGCCGTTCAGAAGGGCGCGGCCGCCCATCCGGTAGACGTCGATGTCGATGCGATACGGAGTGGTGGCCAACAGTCGCCAGCCCGCCCAGACCAGGGCGCCGATGGTGAGCAGCTGAAACAGCGGCCACGCCACGCGTGCCCACTGGGCTCTAATCCCTGGCGGGCCGCCAAGGAGCTGCCGAATTCTCATCTCGCGGTCAAGAGTATCGGTGCCAGTCGGCGCGTCGGGGACCATCCTGTCCACGGCGCGCGCTGGTCGGCGTAAGTTTTGCCCGTGTTCGACGATTGGAAGTTCGACTTCGGGCTCGACCTGGCGATCCCGCCCGGTCGATTGCCGCTCCTATGGTGCCTGATCTCGTTCCTGCTGACGTTTCTCGTGACCCGGACCATCGTCCGATACATCCGCCACAACGCCGACAACGACACCCCGCCCAAGTGGTGGCAGCCCCGCAACATCGGCCACGGCACCGTCCACATCCACCACGCGATCATCGGCGTCATCCTCGTCATGGTCTCCGGGGTCACGATGGTGACCCTCGCCGTCGACGGTGGGGTACCCGAATTCACCGTGGCCGCAATCGTCTTCGGGATGGGCGCGGCCCTAGTTCTGGACGAGTTCGCCCTGATCCTGCATCTACAGGACGTCTACTGGTCCGAGGACGGCCGGACCTCTGTGGACGCGGTGTTCGCGGCCGTCGCGGTGGCGGGGCTGTTGATCCTCGGATTCAACCCGCTGTCGTTCTTCGACATCGACATCTGGCGTGAAGACCAGACCTTGCTGGCCCGCGCCACCGTGGTCGGAATCGCCCTGCTCACCCTCGCACTCGCGGTGGTGGTGCTGCTCAAGGGCAAGGTGTGGACGGGGTTGGTGGGGATGTTCATCACACCGCTCCTGATCATCGGCGCGATAAGGGTCTCGCGCCCGCACGCCCCGTGGGCGCGGTGGCGCTATACGAACAGACCGCGAAGGATGCATCGCTCGCTCGAGCGGGAGAGGCGACTGCGCCGTCCCGTCGTCTCGGCCAAGCTCTGGCTGCAGCACGTCATCGCGGGGGAGCCACACTTCCCCGACGACCACGAGGTCGAGGCCCAACTCGACCGTGAGGTCCACCCGGCACCGGCGCCGGCCGCCGGCACCACGGAAGCCGCCTGATGCGTTATTTCTACGACACCGAGTTCATCGACAACGGCCGGACGATCGAGCTGATCTCGATTGGGGTCGCAGCCGAAGACGGTCGCGAATATTACGCAATCTCAACGGAATTCGATCCCGAGCGGGCGGGCGCCTGGGTGCGCAAGAACGTCCTGCCCAAGCTTCCGTCGCCCGCGTCGAAGCTGTGGCGGTCTCGGCGCCAGATCCGCTCGGACCTCGAGGACTTCTTCGACATCGACGGTGACGAAACGATCGAACTCTGGGCGTGGGTGGGCGCCTACGACCACGTGGTGCTCTGCCAGCTCTGGGGACCTATGACCGACCTTCCGCCGGCGGTCCCGCGGTTCACCAGGGAGCTGAGACAGTTCTGGGAGGGGCGGGGCTCCCCGCGGATGCCACCAAGACCGCGGGATGCTCACGACGCGCTCGTCGACGCCAAGCACAATTTGGCGCGGTACCGCCTGATGACCGCCGACGACGTCTCCGACGAGGATGACGACGATGACGGGGCGTGGGCGGCACGGGCCTGAACTGCGGCTATTGGAAGATACGGGTGGCAAAACCCGCTTCTGCGCGCGGTTACCATGGACGGGTGAATTGGACCGTCGACGTACCCATCGACCAGCTGCCGGAGCTACCGCCGCTGTCGAACGACCTTCGCGGGCGGCTCGATGCCGCTCTGGCCAAGCCTGCTGCCCAACAGCCCAGCTGGCCCGCCGACCAGGCCAAGGCGATGCGGACCGTTCTGGAGAGCGTGCCACCGGTAACCGTGCCCTCGGAGATCGAGCGACTCAAAGAGCAACTCGCCGACGTCGCGCGAGGCGAGGCGTTCCTACTGCAGGGCGGCGATTGCGCCGAGACGTTCGTCGACAACACCGAGCCCCACATCCGGGCCAACATCCGCACGCTGCTGCAGATGGCAGTCGTGCTGACCTATGGCGCGAGCATGCCCGTGGTGAAGGTTGCCCGCATCGCGGGTCAGTATGCCAAGCCGCGCTCGGCCGACATCGACGCGCTGGGGTTGAAGTCCTACCGCGGTGACATGATCAACGGATTCGCGCCAGATGCCTCGGTCCGCGCTCACGATGCCTCGCGTCTGGTGCGCGCCTACGCCAACGCCAGCGCCGCCATGAATCTGGTGCGGGCCCTGACCTCCTCGGGACTTGCCTCGCTGGAGTCGGTGCACGATTGGAACCGCGAGTTCGTCCGGACCTCGCCCGCAGGCGCCCGGTACGAGGCGCTGGCCGCCGAGATCGACCGCGCGCTGCGGTTCATGAGCGCGTGCGGGGTCAACGACCGCAACCTACAGACCGCCGAGATCTACGCCAGCCACGAGGCGCTGGTGCTGGACTACGAGCGGGCCATGCTACGGCTGTCGAACGAGTTCCCCTCCGAGGCGCCGGAGTCGCGCCTGTACGACCTGTCGGCGCACTACGTGTGGATCGGCGACCGCACCCGTCAACTCGACGGCGCCCACATCGCGTTCGTGGAGACCATTTCCAACCCCATCGGTGTCAAGATCGGTCCGACAACCCCACCTGAGCTGGCAGTGGAGTACGTCGAACGACTCGACCCGCACAATCAGCCGGGCCGCCTGACGCTTGTCAGCAGGATGGGCAACGGAAGGGTCCGCGACCTGTTGCCGCCGATCATCGAGAAGGTGCAGGCCACCGGACACCAGGTGATCTGGCAGTGCGATCCGATGCACGGCAACACCCACGAATCGTCGACCGGGTACAAGACGCGGCACTTCGACCGCATCGTCGACGAGGTGCAGGGCTTCTTCGAGGTGCACCACGCGCTTGGCACCCACCCCGGCGGCATTCACGTCGAGATCACCGGTGAGAACGTCACGGAATGTCTCGGTGGCGCACAGGACATTTCGGACTCCGACCTGGCCGGCCGCTACGAGACCGCGTGCGACCCGCGGCTCAACACGCAGCAGTCGTTGGAGTTGGCGTTCCTCGTGGCGGAGATGCTGCGGGGGTAACCGGCGGGCAGGAGCGCAGCGACCCGGGGAGGACCAACCGGCGGGCAGGAGCGCAGCGACCCGGGGAGGGCCAACCTCCTGCTAGAGCAGGGACTGCAGGTTGCTGCCGAGCGTCCACGCGCCTGCGGCGACGAGCGCGGTGAGCGTCAGGATGCCCACCAGCCAGAACAACGAGACGCGGCGGCCGCGTTGCCTGGCCCATTCCAGATCGTCGATGTCGACACCAGCGAATTGTCCTGGTGTGGAACGGTTCTCGGCCCTGTGCCAGTCGTCGGGTCCGCGTGGCATCTCCATGGTGTGCTGACGCGGCGGCGTCGGAGGCGGGTTGGTCTGCGTGGCGCGGCCGTCCTTCTGGACGCGGCTGTGATATTCCTCCGACGCCACGTGTTGTGCCGAGTCGAAGGGTGCGGGCACCCGAAACGACGGTAGGCCGAGTTCGTCGACGATCGTGTGTAGAGCGGCGCCCATGGCGGCTGCATCGGCGTACCGGTCGTCGGGATTGCGCCTCGTCGCCCGTCGGACCATCTCGTCGAACTGCGGCGGTACGCCCGCGATCGCGGCACTGGGTGGCGGCACGTCGTTGTCCATGCGCTGATACGCGACCGCCAGAACGCTGTCACCCGTGAACGGGGTGGTGCCCGTGAGCAATTCGTAGGCGAGGATGCCGACGCCGTAGACGTCGCTGCCTGGGCCCGCATCGCCGGTGCCCACCTGTTCGGGTGACAGGTATGCGGCAGTGCCGAGAATCACACTCGTCGAGGTGACCTTCGCCTCGGCGACCGCACGGACCAATCCGAAGTCCGCGATCTTGACCTCGCCGTCGTCGGAGATCAACACGTTCTCCGGCTTGACGTCGCGGTGAATCAGACCCGCCCGGTGGGCCGCGGCAAGGCCGCCGAGGATGGGCAAGAGCACTGCGGCGACGGCGTGGGGCGGCATCGGGCCGCGTTCGCGGAGGAGCTCGCGCAGCGTGCCGCCCTCGATCAGCTCCATGACCAGATACGGGAGGCCGCCTCCGTCATCTCCGAGGCCTTGGTCGTAGACCGCGACGAGGCCGGGGTCCTTGAGCCGGGCGACCGCGCGGGCTTCACGCTGGAACCGGGCGAGGAACAGCTGATCGCCGGCATAGCGCGAATCCATCACCTTCAGCGCCACCGGTCGGTCCAGCCGAAGGTCGAGTCCGCGATACACCGAGGACATTCCGCCAGTGGCGATGATGGCGTCCACCCGGTAGCGCGCGTCCAAAACGATGCCGACGAGCGGGTCCGATCGCTGGCTGGTATCCACGCGTGCATCTTAGACTTGCTCCCGTGAGCAACATTCCGGCTGCCGATGACGTTCTGGACCCTGACGAAGCCGTCTACGACCTTCCAACCGTGGCGTCCATCCTTGGCGTCCCCGTGACCAAGGTGCATCAACATCTTCGGCAGAAGCACCTCATCGGGGTGCGGCGTGACGGGGTTCTGGTGGTCCCGAAGATCTTCTTCGATGCCCACGGACACGTCGTCAAGAGTCTGTCGGGTCTACTGGTGGTGCTACACGACGGTGGCTATCACGAAACCGAGATCGTGCGATGGCTGTTTACCCCCGACGCCTCGCTGGCCATCAGCAGGGACGGTGCAGGAGAGGTTCAGCCCAACGCGCGGCCGGTGGACGCGCTGCATTCGCATCAGGCGCGTGAGGTGGTGCGGCGAGCTCAGGCGATGGCCTACTGATGGCCTACTGAGCGGGCTGAGCCTTGTCGGCCTCGCGAGACTCCGGAATCGGGGACTTCGCCAGCGAGTACCACGCCGCCACGGCACACGCCGTGGCCAGGGCGACGTGCAGCCACGAGTACATGCCATGTGACCCATCGGGTTTGAAGATCACCATGATCCACGTCGAGAAACCGGCGATCGCCGCGATCGCCCTCCGGCTCTGCGCCAGTGCAGACACCACGGCCAGCGGCCACGTGTAATACCACGGCAGCGCCGCGGGGACGAACAGCACCACGACCAGCATCGCCAGCGCGATCCCGGTCAACGCCTGACGGTCGTCGTGTCGAAATCTCCACCACAGCAGGGGAAGTGTGATGGCAATGATTGCCACGCCGGCGATGCGGGTGACTTCGAGCACGGCGTAGAAGTTCACCGGGAGGAACAGGCCGCCGATCGCGTTGATGAGGTTCGCCGCCGCGGTGGGCACCGTGAGCCAGTTGATGATCTTGACCGAACCCGCGAGCGCGGTGAGCCAGCCGAGTCCGACGCCGGCGAGCCATGACAGGACGGCGAACACCACGACGAAGATGAGCGCAGAGGCCGCCGTGGCGACCCCGAACGCACGGGCGGGCCCAAGACCGCGCTCGTCGCGCAAGCGGTGCATCCACATCCACACCATGAACGGCAGGGCGATGCCCGCGGTGGCCTTCACCGCGACCGCGATCGCAATGATGCCGACACCCCAGACGGGTCTGTTCTGCAAGGTCAGTGCGATGGCTGCCATCATCAGTCCAACCATCAGCATCTCGTTGTGGACGCCGCCCATCAGGTGAATGATCACCAGTGGGTTGAGGACGCAGATCCACAGTGCGGCGGGACCTTCTGCTCCGATGTGGCGCGCTATCCGTGGCGCCGCCCAGATCAGCATGATGAGGCCCGGCAGCATGCACAATCGGAGCAGCATGGTCCCAGCAATGACGTGGTCCCCGACCAACAGGGTGACGAACTTGGCGACCAGGATGAAAACCGGACCATATGGGGCGGTGGTAGTGGTCCAGATCGGACTGACGTCGTCGAGCAGCGGGTTGGGGTTCTCGATGGGACCGACGACGTATGGGTCGAATCCGTCGCGCAGCAGTGCGCCCTGTGCGAGATAGGAATAGGTGTCGCGACTGAACACCGGCACGCTCAGAAGCAGCGGGGTCAACCAGAATCCGGTCGTCGCCAGCATCGTGTACGTGGTGGCGGTGCGGTCCACGACCCGTCGACCGAGCCACAGCCAGGCGACCAGCATGGCCGCGACCCCACCCCACAGCAGCACCGAGGAGACCACCAGGCCGTGGCCGAAGCGAAGCCACGACAGCTGGATCGACTCAAGCAGAGGGTCGTGCAGTCGAGTGCTGCCTGCGCCGAGGCCGCCCATGGTGATCAAGGCTGCGCCGAGGCACCCGAGGAGAGCTGGCCTACCCTCTTGAGACACCGCAAACGAGGTGAGGCGCGAGATGCGCTGGCCGAGTCCGGTTCTCGGTTGATGCGTGGCGGCCGGTGCGGGAGTCGTCATCGCCTCAAGCGGACCGGTTCGACGCCAATCTGGCGAGCTCAGCCAGACCCACCTTGGCGTTGACGTCTATGGGTGCGGCGTCGAGAAGCGCCTCGGCCTGCCCGGTGAGTGACTCGATGCGGCTCTCGACCGCGGCGAGCGCACCCACCGACTCGATGACCTGGCACAGCTCCCGGACCTGTGCGTCGGAGAGGTCAGTGCCGATCGACGTCCGTAACAGCTTGGCCGCCAGGGGATCTGCGTTGTCGGCCCGCTCCAGGGATTCGGCGAGCAGCACCGTGCGCTTACCCGAGCGCAGGTCGTCGCCTGAAGGCTTGCCCGTGACCTCGGGGTCGCCGAACACGCCAAGGACGTCGTCGCGCAGTTGAAATGCGACCCCCAGATCCGTGCCCACCTGGTGGAAGGTGGCCTGCACCTCGGGGCGGTCGGCGGCTGCCGCCGCGCCGAACTGCAGCGGCCGAGACACGGTGTAGGACGCAGTCTTGTAGGTGTTGACGTTCATCGCGGAGGCGACGGTCTCCGCGCCACTGGCCTCGGCGACGATGTCGAGGAACTGACCGCCGAGCACCTCGGTGCGGATGTCGGCCCATACCCGCTGGACGCGGCGGTGGGCGTCGGGCGGTAGGTCGGCCGAGGTGACGATGTCGTCCGCCCAGACCAGTGACAGGTCGCCCAGCAGGATGGCCGTCGACAGGCCGAACTGTTCGGACGAACCGTGCCAGTTCCTCTCCCGATGGCGCTCGGCGAACAGCTTGTGCACCGTCGGCAGGCCGCGGCGAGTGGCGGAGGCGTCGATGACGTCGTCGTGCACCAGTGCGCACGCATGCAGCAACTCAAGCGCGGAACATAGGAGCAGGACATCGGAATCTGCGGTGCGGCCGGCGGGAGCGACGGCGCGCCAGCCCCAGTAGGCGAACGCCGGACGCAGGCGTTTGCCGCCGTTCAGGACGAACGCCTCGAGTGCGGCCGTCATCTCGGCGTAGTGCTCGCCGATGTAGGCAGCGTCGTTCCGACGAGTGCGGAGATACTCCCGCAATCGTTCGCTGACGGCGCCTGCCAACTCCATGGCCGACGGTGCCGCGGCAGATTCCACGCTCAGCACGCGCCCCTTTCGCTACCCAAAGTGCCTTCAGAGTAGAGCGTGCCGACCGATGCGTGGCAAGTCAGGGCGGTACGGGGAGTCGCATGACTCTTCCGAATTGGGTCACTCGTTCGGATTGGGTCACTCGTTCGGATTGGGGATGACGGGGCTGCGATCGCGGCTCGTCCAGGCGATGCCGCCGATGATTCCGGCGACCAGGAAGGTGGCGAGACCCAGCCAGATCGCGGCGCCGGTGAACGACCGCGCACTGGGGTCCGTGTAGCGGGCCTGGGCGTTCATCGTGGTGACCACGCCAGGCTTGAGCGTCCACTGGACGACGTCGGAGGAGACCTGGTCGCCATCGGTCGACGTCACGTCACCGGGAAAGGAGACGTTGAGCGACACGTCGGCCTCGGGGTCGCTGAGCGAGGTGAGGTCCGCGCGGCCTTCGAGGATCACCAGGTCGCCGGCCCGACGCAGGGAGATGTCGACCCCCGCGGCATCGCGATTCATGTTCGCGAGCTGTGGCAGTTCGGCGAACGTAAGGTCCGAGAACACGGCTTGGGAACCGACGTAGTCGTCGCGAGAGTAGGACGAGACCGAAACCTTGTTGCTAAAGGGCAGGCTGTTGAGCAGCTGTGGACCCTTGTCTTGGTCGTTCTTCGGCTTGGCGGCCGCGACGATCTGGCCCGACACCCGATCGTCCGGCGACACGGTGATGGAGGCCCGCACCCGCACACACCCCGCGATCATGGGCGCTAGGAGCACCAGCAACAGGAGGGCGAGCAGGCGTTTCCGGCGGTGTGGCACCCCGATATGGTGCCAGACCCGAGGGTTCACAGCGGTAGTTCCCGGCCCAGGATGGCGAACGGCCGAGGGTCACCGGCGAAGTGGTAGCCGCGGATGACGTCGGTGAACCCCAGGCGCCGGTACAGCCGCCAGGCGCGATTTGCCTCCCCGGTGATCTCGGGTGTGGAAAGCAACACGTGCGGTTCGTCGCGTCCGGCCAGCAGGCGCCGGGTGAGCGCCTCGCCGAGGCCACGGCCCTGCGCTTCGGGGTGGATGTGCAACTCGGTGAGCTCGAAGTAGCTGGTCATGAGGTCGGAGATGCGTGAGGTGCCTGCGCCGCCTCGCTCGAGGCCCTGCACCACCTGCTGCTGCCACCACTGATCGGGGGCGCCGCAGTACCCGTATGCGATACCAAGCAAGGGTGCCGTGCTCAACGTCGGTGCCTCCCGATCGTCGGGGGAGCGGTCCGGTGCCTCGACGACGGCGACCGCCGTCCATCCCTTCCTACGGGTGTGTTCCAGCCACATCGAGGCGCGTTGGGCCTCGGTGCCGCGGGGATATCGCATCGCATCGACGTAGATGCCGAGTGCGTCTCCCAGGCGCCGCTGCATGTCGCCGGGTGACAGGTCGATGAGGAACGTGGCCAACCTTTTCGTACCCTTCGCGCTATTGCCGAGTCGACGTCATTATCCGGTCAGTGATGCGGTATCTCGCGACCGGCAGGCAACCAACTACAATCGGTCACAACTCGGTTCGACGGGTCGGAGCAAGCGTCTCGGTGAACTAGGTGGTACGGGTCAGATTCTGCTCGTATCATGATGATCATGTGCCCCGCAATCGCGGGTGTACGGGGTTGGAACGCACGGCCGCGGCTTCGCGGGCGCAGCAGGGACGCAACATGGGAGGCACGGATGCCACTCTCCGATCATGAGCAGCGCATGCTCGACCAGATCGAGAGCGCTCTTTACGCCGAGGACCCCAAGTTCGCGTCGAGTGTGCGCGGCGGGAACCTCCGGGCGCCGTCTGCGCGGCGGCGGCTGCAAGGCGCGGTGCTGTTCCTCGTCGGCCTCGGCCTTTTGGTGGCTGGCGTCCCGTTCTACGCCAACGTCAATCACGCTTTCCTGATCGTCAGCGTAATCGGGTTCATCATTATGTTCGGCGGCGTGGTCTTCGCGATCACGGGTCCGCGGGTGGCGGGTGGCCGCGAAGGCGCTGCGCCGGAACCGGGTGCCGCTCGGCAGAAGCGTGTCAAGGGCAACAATTCGTTCTCCAGTCGCATGGAGGAGAGGTTCCGCCGCCGCTTCGAGGAATGAGGGTCGCAGGACGTCAGGGCAGCTCCGTTGCGGAGCTGCCCTTTTTGATGTTCACGCCCTGTGACGTCCACGCCGCGTGACACGCCGTGGCAGGCCCCCACCGTTTGACCGGTCCGACTCCACTCCCCACCACGCCCCACCGCGGGCCTTGGGGCACCTAGCTGCATCTTTGCGTCGAACACCCTGATCCCGAGCGGGTGGTATTGAGAGGAAAGTCCTGCTGCGTGGTGCGCAGTGGGGCTTGTGACCAGACTTTGGCCAAGAGATGGAGCAAAGTGGGGGATCGTGGGGTAATGTGGCGGGCAACGGGGTGATCGGAGCCTCGGGAGCAGGGGCGCTGGAGGTGGCGGGATGTTTCTCGGCACCTACACGCCCAAGCTGGATGACAAGGGGCGGCTTACGCTGCCCGCGAAATTTCGCGAAGCGCTGGCAGGGGGTTTGATGGTCACCAAGAGTCAAGACCACAGCCTGGCCGTCTATCCGCGAGCGGAATTCGAGAAGCTCGCCGAACGGGCTTCGCAGGCATCGCGTAGTAACCCGGATGCTCGGGCCTACCTTCGCTACCTCGCGGCAGCCACCGACGAACAACACCCCGACGCGCAAGGCCGGATCACCCTGTCGGCCGACCACCGCCAGTACGCGGACCTCTCCAAGGATTGCGTGGTGATCGGCTCGATCGAATACCTCGAGATCTGGGACGCACGAGCGTGGCAGGCCTATCAGCAGACCCACGAAGAGAACTTCTCCGCGGCCAGCGATGACACCCTGCGCGACATCATCTAATCCGACCGTTGAGACCGGCCCAGTCCCTGCATGGTGGCCTCTGCCCGAACCGGCCCTGGCGTACTTCCCCAACGCCAGGTCCGTGACCTCGGACAGAGACCTCGATGCAAGGGCAGACACGCTTTGCAAGGGTGCTGCTATGCCTGACGATCACCCGCACGATCCGGTCCTCCTCGACCGATGCGTCGAATTGCTGAAGCCCGCACTCAGCCGCCGCAGCGCCGACGGATCCGGCGCCGTCCTCGTCGACGCCACACTCGGTGCGGGTGGCCACGCGGCACGCTTCCTCACCGAACTGCCCGGGTTGCATCTCATCGGCCTCGACCGTGACCGCACCGCGCTGGCCATCGCGGGTGAACGTCTGGCGCCGTTCGGTGACCGAGTCACCTTCGTCCAGACCCGATACGACGGGTTCTGGGAGAACAGAGCTCCCAGCCCCACCATTGATGGCGCGCTCTTCGATCTCGGTGTCTCCTCGATGCAACTCGACCGCGTCGAGCGTGGGTTCTCCTACTCCCACGACGCTCCACTCGACATGCGGATGGATCAGGACGCGCCCCTGACGGCGGCCGAGATCCTGAACACCTACGACAAGCGAGCCCTGACGCGAGTTTTGCAGGAGTTCGGCGAGGAGCGCTTCGCCAGCCGCATTGCGGGAGAAATCGTCCGGCGGCGTGAGCGCAAGCCGTTCGAGACGACGGCCGAGCTGGTCGAAGTGCTGTACGACGTCATCCCGGCACCCGCCCGCCGCACCGGTGGACATCCCGGCAAGCGCACGTTCCAGGCGTTGCGTACCGCGGTCAACGGCGAACTGGACTCCCTGCGCTCTGCAGTGCCCGCCGCGCTCGATGCGCTGCGCGAGGGCGGACGGATCGTCGTCATGGCCTACCAATCACTCGAGGATCGAATCATCAAGGGCGAGTTCGCCTCCGCGACGGCGTCGCGTACCCCGGCGGGGCTGCCGGTCGAGCTTCCGGGGCACGAACCCTACTTCGTCTCATTGACCCGTGGCGCAGAGAAGGCGGGGCCCGACGAGATCGGTCGCAACCCGCGCAGCGCATCGGTACGGCTGCGAGCTCTGGAGAAACGGACCTCGGAGAAGATCGTCAGAAGGGAAGGTCCGTGATGGCCAAGCGACGAGAGCCGATGCGTACCAAGGACCAAAGCCGACGCAAGCCCCGCAAGCCCCGCGAAGCCGCGGCGAAGCGCCGTACGGCCGAGGCACCGCCGCGCGGTCGCCGGTCGACTCGGGAGCAGCGTCCCCAGCGCCCCGAACGCTCCAGGCCGCACAACAGTCCGACGCCCCGTCCAGTAGAGGGGCCGGTCAGGCCGAAGAATGCCGCCCAGGCCAAGGCACGCTCCAAGGCCCGCAAGGCGAAGGCTCCCAAGGTCATTCGGCCGCCGCTTCGGGAGCGGCTTCTGTTCAAACTGGCCGCCATCGAACTCGATCCGCGTCGGTTCGTCACCAGGGTCCCGTTCGTGGTGTTGGTCATCGGAGCGCTCGGCGTCGGTCTCGGCGTGACGCTGTGGCTGTCCACCGATGCCGCGGAGCGGTCCTACGAGCTGGGCCGTGCGCGCCAGGTCAATCAGGCACTGATGCAGCAGAAGGAAGGTCTCGAGCGTGACGTGCTCGAGGCGCAGGCCGCCCCTGCCCTCGCGGAGGCAGCGCGCAATCTCGGGATGATTCCGTCGAGGGACACGGCGCACCTGGTGCAGGATCCCTCCGGCAACTGGATGGTCGTCGGCACGCCCAAGCCTGCTGAGGGTGTGCAGCCGCCACCGCTGAACAGTCCACTGCCTGATCCTTCGCCTCCGGCACCTCCGGCGCCTCCGGCTCGGCCCGCGCCTCGCGTCGTCGATCCGCGTGAGGTCGCGGTGCATCTGCCACCGAGTGCCGCAGCGGTGCCCAACCCGGAGGTCGCCGTACCTGCGAACTCCACCGCACCGGTCGTGCCCGGCCAGAGTGCCGCCATACCGGCTGTTCCGGGCGCGCCTGCTGCCCCGGTTGCAGCGGGCGAACCGGTCGCGCCGGCCGTCCCGGTTGCACCGGTTCCTGCGCCGGCGGCACCACTCGACGCCCCGGCTCCGCACCTGGAGACGCCTCAGGCACCCGCTCTGCCCGGTCCTCCGCCCGGCGTCGAACCGGTCGTCGAGGCCCCCGCGCCGGGCGCCCCCGCATGAGTCGTCCTGGCACGGCGCATTCCGCGAACGAGCGGCGCACGCGCAAGCCCATCGCCGATGACGGACCTCGCAGTTCCTCCTTTGCGTTCCGCCACCGGATGGGCAACGGCGTCATCCTGCTCGTGCTGGTCATCGCGGCAGTTCAGCTCTTCATGCTTCAGGTGCCACGCGCCGCGGGACTCCGCGCCGAGGCTGCCAGCCAGCTGAAGGTCACCGACGTGGAGGAGGCCGTCCGGGGAAGCATCGTCGATCGGAACGACGACAAGCTCGCCTTCACGACCGAGGCGCGCGCGCTGACATTTCAACCGGCCAAGATCCAGAAGGAACTCGTCGAGGCGCAGGGCAAGGTGCCGGATGCGCCGGATCCCGTCACACGTCTTCGTGAGATCGCCAAGGGCGTCTCGGGTCTGCTGAACAACAAGCCCGACGCCAAAACCCTGTACAAGAAGCTCTCGGGCAAGGACTCCTTCGTCTACCTCGCCCGCGCGGTCGACCCGGCGATCTCCGACGCCATCACCTCGAAGTACCCGGAAGTGGGTGCCGAGCGCCAAGACATCCGCCAGTACCCAGGCGGGTCGCTGGCGGCCAACATCGTGGGCGGCATCGACTGGGACGGCCACGGGCTGCTGGGTCTCGAGGATTCGCTGGACTCCAAGCTGGCGGGCACCGATGGGTCGGTCACCTACGACCGAGGGTCCGACGGCGTGGTGATTCCCGGCAGCTACCGCAACCGGCACGACGCCGTCAACGGGTCGAAGGTCCAGCTCACGATCGACGACGACATCCAGTTCTACGTGCAGCAGCAGGTACAGGAGGCCAAGAACCTGTCGGGCGCCAAGACGGTCTCGGCCGTCGTGCTGGACGCGAAGACCGGCGAGGTCCTCGCCATGTCGAACAATGACACCTTCGATCCCAGCCAGGACATCGGACGCCAAGAGGACCGGCAACTGGGCAACCTCTCGGTCTCTTCACCGTTCGAGCCGGGCTCGGTCAACAAGATCATCACGGCGTCGACGGCGATCGAGAACAATCTGACCAATCCCGACGAGGTGCTATCGGTTCCCGGTTCCATCAACATGGGCGGCGTCACGGTTAGGGACGCGTGGGGGCACGGCATCATGCCGTACACCACGACCGGAGTGTTCGGTAAGTCCTCCAACGTGGGAACCCTGATGCTGGCCCAGCGGATCGGCCCGGAACGCTACGCCGAGATGCTCGACAAGTTCGGTCTCGGGCAGCGCACCGGTGTCGGTCTGCCCGGCGAGAGCGCAGGCCTGGTTCCGCCGATCGACCAGTGGTCGGGTAGCTCGTTCGCCAACCTACCCATCGGACAGGGGCTTTCGATGACCCTGCTGCAGATGACGGGCATGTACCAGACGATTGCCAACGATGGTGTCCGCATCCCGCCGCGGATCATCAAGTCCACCATCGCCGCGGATGGCACGCACACCGACGAGCCGAGGCCCGAGGGCGTGCGCGTGGTCTCGGCCCAGACGGCGCAGACGGTGCGGAACATGTTGCGCGCCACCATCCAGAAGGACCCGATGGGCGTCCAGCAGGGGACGGGTTCCGGCGCTGCGGTGGACGGATATCAGATCGCGGGCAAGACGGGCACTGCGCAGCAGATCAACCCTGCGTGCGGTTGCTACTACGACGACGTCTACTGGATCACCTTCGCCGCCATGGTTCCGGCGAACGACCCGCGCTACGTCGTCGGCGTGATGATGGACAATCCGCACCGCACCGCCGACGGTTCCCCCGGCACGACGGCCGCGCCGCTCATCCACAACCTCTCGGCGTGGCTGCTGCAGCGGGAGAACGTGCCGCTGTCGCCCGATCCCGGTCCGCCGCTCGTCCTACAGGGTTGAGCGACCGTGTCGAGGTTTGGTTAGGCCAGGGTCCTCGGCCGGTAGGGTGTCATCGCCATGAACTTGCGTCCCTCCCGTCCTGCCGGTGAAGGCCTCGCGACGTTGGCCGGGCTCGCGCGGGCGGTCCCCCTCGAGGGTTCCGGTGAGACGGACGTGCGGGTTACCGGAGTGACGCTGCGCAGCCAGGACGCCGGCCCAGGCGATCTGTTCGCCGCGCTCGCAGGCGCGTCGTCGCACGGCGCCCGATACGCCGAGGACGCCGTGCGCCAAGGTGCCGTCGCGGTGCTCACCGACGAGGCAGGGGTCGCGGTCATGGGCGCCGGCGTCGCCGTCCCCGTCCTGGTGCACCCCGCGCCGAGGACCGTGCTCGGCGAGTTGGCGGCCGCGGTCTACGGCAGGCCTTCGGAGCGCCTGCGCGTGATCGGTGTGACCGGTACGTCGGGCAAGACCACCACGACTTATCTGGTGGAGGCCGGCTTGCGTGCGGCAGGTCGGGTGGCCGGTTTGATCGGCACGGTCGGCATCCGCATCGACGGGCGCGACGAGCCCAGTGCCCTGACCACGCCGGAGGCTCCAGATTTGCAGGCGCTTCTCGCGGTGATGGTCGAACGAGGCGTCGACACCGTGGTGATGGAGGTGTCCAGCCATGCGTTGACATTGGGTCGGGTAGATGCCGTGCACTTCGCAGTGGGTGGTTTCACGAACCTGTCGCGCGATCACCTGGACTTCCATTCGACGATGGAGGACTACCTCGATGCCAAGGCGCGGCTCTTCGATCCTCAGTCATCAACGCACGCAGACGTTTCCGTGGTCTGTGTGGACGACGACGCCGGGCGCACCATTGCGGCCCGCGCCGACGGGCCCGTCACCGTGAGTGTCTCCGGCCAGGACGCGGACTGGCGGGTCGAGAGGTTCGACACCGTCGACGGGGGTGGCCAGCAGTTCCTGGCGGTCGACCCGGCTGGCGTTCACCACGAACTGCGCATCGGCCTTCCCGGAACCTTCAACGTCGCGAACGGTCTACTGGCGGCGGCGCTCCTCGATGCTGTTGGGGTGTCGCCTGAGCAGGCGGCACCGGGCCTGCGGGCGGCGACGGTTCCCGGCAGGCTTCAGCCGATCGACTGCGGCCAGCGCTTCCTCGCCCTCGTCGACTACGCCCACAAACCCGGGGCGCTGCGGGTTGTGCTGGAGACGTTGCGCGCCCAGACCCGGGGCAGGATCGCGGTGGTGTTCGGCGCCGGTGGCAACCGAGATCGCGGAAAGCGGGCACCGATGGGCCAGACGGCAGCGGAGTTGGCGGACCTCGCCGTCGTGACCGACGACAATCCTCGTGACGAGGACCCTGCGGCCATCAGGGCGACGATCGTCGCTGGGGCAGCCGGCGGGAGGGCCGAGGTCGTCGAGATCGGTGACCGCCGCGGCGCCATCGACTTTGCCGTCGCCTGGGCTCGGGACGGGGACGTCGTACTGGTGGCCGGGAAGGGCCACGAGGCGGGTCAGACGAGCCAAGGCCTGACGCGGCCGTTCGACGATCGCGACGAATTGGCTCGAGCTCTACGGGCCCTGGGAGCGCAGCAGTGATCGATCTGACGTTGGCTCAGATCGCCCGCATCGTCGGCGGCGAACTGACCGACATCTCTCCTGAGGATGCCGAGACGACGCACGTCACCGGAAGCGTCGAGTTCGACTCGCGCGCTGTCACCTCCGGCGGCTTGTTCCTGGCCCTGCCCGGCGCCAGGACCGACGGGCACGACTTCGCCGCGGGTGCGGTGGCCGCGGGTGCGGTGGCCGTACTGGCGGCTCGCCCGGTCGGGGTGCCGGCCATCGTCGTCCCCTCTGTTTCCGCCCCGGTCGACTCCGGGGCCAGCGTGCTCGAGTACGACGCCGACGGATCGGGCGCCGCCGTGCTGGAGGCATTGGCCAAGCTGGCCGCGGCCGTCTCACAGGAACTGGTCGCCGGCGGACTGGTGATCGTCGGGGTCACCGGTTCGTCGGGCAAGACGTCGACCAAGGATCTCCTGGCCGCCGTGCTCGCACCGCTCGGTGAGGTCGTGGCGCCGCCTGGCTCGTTCAACAACGAACTCGGTCACCCGTGGACGGTGTTGCGGGCAACACCTGCGACCGACTACCTGATCCTCGAGATGTCGGCGCGGCACCCTGGCAACATCGCCGCGCTGGCGCGCATCGCCCCACCGTCGATCGCCGTGGTGCTCAACGTCGGGACCGCCCACCTCGGCGAGTTCGGCTCGCGCGAGGCCATCGCCGCGACGAAGGCCGAACTACCGCAAGCGGTTCCGGCGTCCGGCGTGGTCATCCTCAACGCCGACGACACGGTCGTCGCCGCGATGGCCGAGAAGACCGCCGCGCGGGTGGTGCGTGTCGGACGCTCTCCTGCCGCCGACGTCTGGGCGGACGGCATCCTGCTCGACGAACTCGCCAGGGCGCGTTTCACCCTGCACACCGCCGACAGGCAGGCCGACGTGATGCTCGCAGTGCACGGCGACCACCAGGTATCCAATGCGCTGTGCGCCGCGGCCGTCGCGTTGGAGTGCGGTGCATCCCTGGAGCAGGTGGTCGATGCACTCGCGGCAGCGGGACCGGTCTCCCGGCATCGGATGCAGGTCGGCACCCGGGCGGACGGTGTCACCATCATCAACGACGCGTACAACGCCAACCCCGACTCGATGCGCGCAGGCCTGAAGGCTCTGGCCTGGATGGCGCAGGGCGGACGGGAGAAGAGAGCGGATCGGCGCAGGAGTTGGGCCGTACTCGGGGAGATGGCGGAACTCGGCGACGACGCGATCGCCGAACATGACAGCATCGGTCGACTGGCCGTGCGCTTAGATGTGTCTCGACTGGTCGTCGTCGGAACCGGGAGGTCAATGAGCGCCATGCATCACGGGGCGGTGATGGAGGGGTCGTGGGGAAGTGAATCCACCATGGTCGCCGACGCGGACGCTGCCTTGGAGCTCCTGCGTGCCGAACTCCGTGGGGGAGACGTGGTGCTGGTGAAGGCCTCCAACTCAACGGGTCTGGGTGCGTTGGCCGACGCCCTCGCGTGCGACGGCGGAGACGAAACCGGATGAGGCAGATACTCATCGCCGTCGGCATCGCGCTGACTGTGTCGATCCTTCTCACGCCCGCGTTGATCCGGTTGTTCACGCGGCGGGGGTTCGGCCACGAGATCCGCGAGGACGGCCCGCAGAGCCATCAGAAGAAGCGTGGCACGCCGTCGATGGGCGGCGTCGCCATCCTCGCGGGTATCTGGGCCGGCTATCTCGGCACGCACCTGGTGGGGCTCGCGCTCGACGGCGAGGGGCCATCCGCCTCGGGGCTGCTGGTGCTGGGGCTCGCCACGGCGCTGGGCGGGGTCGGGTTCATCGATGACCTCATCAAGATCAGGCGCTCGCGCAATCTCGGCCTGAACAAGACGGCGAAGACGGTGGGCCAACTCGTCGCGGCGGTGCTCTTCGGCGTGCTGGTCCTGCAGTTCCGCAACGACGACGGTCTTACCCCCGGTAGCCCGGAGCTGTCCTACGTCCGCGAGATCGCCACCGTGACGCTGGCGCCCGCGGTGTTCGTGCTGTTCTGCGTCGTCCTCGTCAGCGCCTGGTCCAACGCGGTGAACTTCACCGATGGCCTGGACGGCCTTGCCGCCGGGGCGATGGCGATGGTGACGGCGGCCTACGTCCTGATCACGTTCTGGCAATTCCGCAATGCGTGCGCCTTCAGCCCTGGACTCGGTTGCTACAACGTCAGGGATCCGCTTGACCTGGCGCTCGTCGCCGCGGCTACGGCGGGCGCCTGCATCGGCTTTCTCTGGTGGAACGCCGCTCCCGCGAAGATATTCATGGGCGACACCGGCTCACTGGCCCTTGGCGGCATCATCGCCGGGCTGTCGGTGACCAGTCGCACCGAGATGCTCGCCATCGTGCTGGGTGCGCTGTTCGTGGCGGAGGTCATGTCGGTGGTCGTGCAGATCCTGGCGTTCCGGACGACGGGACGACGGGTCTTTCGGATGGCGCCGTTCCATCACCACTTCGAGCTGGTCGGCTGGGCGGAGACCACGGTGATCATTCGATTCTGGCTCCTCACCGCCATTGCGTGTGGGCTCGGCGTGGCCCTCTTCTACAGCGAATGGCTGGCCAGCGTCGGGGCGTAGCGGGCTCTCAGTGGGCGCGGGTCGCAGCCTGACCGCTCGGCCCATTCCGCGACACGCGGCGGATGTCCGCCTGCCTCGACGTGTGACGGGGGAGGATTCTGGGGTGCGAGGGACAAATGAGCCTGATGTTGCTTCTGTGACTCATGTGATCGAAACGGTCCGGTAGCGACGGTGATGGACATCTTCGCCCGACTGCGACCCGACAAGCCCCGGGTCACCGAAACCGCGAACGTCGCGACCGATGCCCCGCGGACCCGTTTCGGTGTGTGGCTAGGGCGTCCCATGACCTCGTTTCATCTGGTCATCGCCGTCGCAGCGCTGCTCGTCACCCTCGGTCTGATCATGGTGCTGTCGGCCTCGGGGGTGCACTCCTACGACGAGGACGGCTCACCGTGGGCGATCTTTGCCAAGCAGTTGCTGTGGACGATCGTGGGACTCGTCGCCTTCTACGTCGCGCTGCGCACGCCGGTGTCCTTCATGCGCAAGATGGCGTTCCCCGGGTTCCTCCTCACGATCATCATGTTGATTCTCGTGCTGATTCCGGGAATCGGCAAGGAGGCCAACGGTTCTCGCGGGTGGTTCGTGATCGCCGGCTTCTCCATGCAGCCATCGGAACTGGCCAAGATTGCCTTTGCGATCTGGGGCGCGCATCTGCTCGCGGCGCGTCGCATGGAGCGCGCGTCGGTGCGCGAGATGCTCTTCCCGTTGGTGCCCGGCGCCGTGGTTGCACTGCTGCTCATCGTGCTCCAGCCCGACCTCGGCCAGACGGTGTCCCTCGGCATCATCCTGCTGGGGTTGCTGTGGTACGCCGGACTTCCGCTGCGGGTCTTCCTGACTTCGCTACTCGCCGTCGTCATCGCCGCAGGCATTCTCGCGATGTCCGAGGGTTACCGGTCCGATCGCGTGCAATCGTGGCTGAACCCCGGCGCCGACACGCAGGGCTCGGGTTACCAAGCGCGGCAGGCGCGCTACGCGCTGGCCAATGGCGGTATCTTCGGGGACGGACTCGGCCAGGGCACCGCCAAGTGGAACTACCTGCCCAACGCGCACAACGACTTCATCTTCGCGATCATCGGTGAGGAACTCGGCTTCGTCGGTGCGATCGGTCTCCTTGGTCTGTTCGGTTTGTTCGCCTACACCGGAACGCGGATTGCGCGGCGGTCGGCGGATCCGTTCCTGCGACTGCTGACGGCCACGACGACGCTGTGGGTGCTGGGCCAGGTGTTCATCAACGTCGGCTACGTCGTGGGCCTGCTGCCCGTGACGGGTTTGCAGCTTCCCCTCATCTCGGCGGGTGGAACATCGACCGCCACAACGCTTTTCATGTTGGGCATCATCACCAATGCGGCGCGCCACGAACCGGAGGCGGTGGCCGCGCTCCGCGCGGGGCGCGAGGACCGGTTCAATCGGCTGTTGCGACTACCGTTGCCCGAGCCCTATGTGCCAACCCGGTTGGAGTCGGCGCGCGACCGGCTGCGGACGCGCCAGGACAAGGCCGCACCGGTCAAGCCGAAGTCCAAACCCGCCTCTAAGTCCAAACCCCCCTCCAAGGGCAAGCCGACCTCGAAGAAGGCCAAACCGAAGCCGGCTCGCAAACCTATCGACGATCCCAGGCGCACCAGGGCGGATGCGGCTGACCGGACGGCGAGGGGGTCAGGGCATCATGGAGACCGTCAGCGTCAACCGAGTCGACGGGCTCGCTCTCTGGAAGGTCAGCGTTACGGGTGAGCAAGCCTGATTCCGGCGGGCAGGAGCGAAGCGACGCGGGAAGAAAATCCGGCGGCATCTCCGTGGTCCTTGCCGGTGGTGGCACGGCCGGGCACATCGAGCCCGCGATGGCCGTCGCCGACGCCCTCGTCGCGCTCGACCCGGGAGTTCGCATCACCGCCCTCGGCACTGCGCGTGGGCTGGAAACGCGGCTGGTGCCAGAGCGTGGCTACGACCTGGAGTTGATCACGCCCGTCCCGTTCCCTCGCAAGCCGTCCGGCGACCTGGTCCGGCTTCCGCTGCGGGTCCGGGAGGCAGTCCGCCAGACGCGCGCCATCCTCGACGGCGTCCATGCCGACGTTGTCGTCGGGTTCGGCGGTTACGTCGCACTGCCCGCCTATCTGGCAGCCCGCGGTGGCGCCAGGAGACGGCGGCGGGTGCCCGTCGTCATCCACGAGGCCAATGCCAGTGCCGGGTGGGCGAACCGGGTCGGGGCCCGTTCGGCGCAGCGCGTCCTGTCCGCGGTGCCGGATCCGGGCCTGGGACGGGTCGAGCTCGTCGGCGTGCCCGTCCGCGCGGCCATCACGTCCCTGGACCGGATGGCGCTGCGGGCCGAGGCGCGCGCCCACTTCGGATTCGCCGACGACGACAGGGTGTTGCTGGTCTTCGGCGGTTCACAGGGCGCGCAGTCCCTCAATCGTGCGGTTGCGGGGGCGGCCGAAGACCTTGCTGCGGCGGGAATCTCGGTACTGCACGCCCACGGTCCGAAGAACGTTCTCGACCTTCGCGAGCCAGCGGCCAACGATCGGCCCTATGTCGCCGTGCCGTATCTGAGCAGGATGGACCTCGCGTATGCAGCCGCCGATCTCGCGATCTGCCGCTCTGGCGCGATGACGGTCGCCGAGGTCACGGCGGTGGGCCTGCCCGCCGTGTACGTACCGCTACCGATCGGCAACGGTGAACAGCGCCTCAATGCGCTGCCGGTGGTCGGTGCGGGCGGCGGGCTCCTGGTGTCAGACGCGGAATTGACCCCCGCCTTCGTCGCGACGACCGCGCGCGCTCTGCTCGGGGATCCGCGTCGGCTAGCGGCGATGACGACGGCCGCCGCGCTGGCCGGGCATCGGGACGCCGCCGTCAGGGTGGCCGAAGTGGCGCTCGACGTCGCCAGGAGCAGCCGGGAGCAGAGACGATGAATACGCGGGAACTGCCTCCCGAGTTGCAGCGCGTGCACATGGTCGGCATCGGAGGAGCCGGAATGTCCGGCGTCGCACGCATCCTGCTCGACCGCGGCGGCCTGGTGTCGGGGTCGGACGCCAAGGAGTCGCGTGGCGTCGCCGCGCTGCGGGCCCGCGGCGCCCAGGTCAGGATTGGCCACGACGCGTCCTCGCTCGATATGTTGCCCGGCGGACCGAGCGTCGTCGTGAGCACGCACGCCGCCATTCCCAAGGACAACCCCGAGCTGGTCGAAGCGGCGCGCCGCGGTATTCCGGTCATCCTCCGGCCTGCGGTCCTCGCCCGCCTCATGGAGGGTTACACCACGGTGATGGTCACCGGCACGCACGGCAAGACGACGACGACGTC
The DNA here is from genome assembly GCF_006439015.1 of Mycolicibacterium hodleri. Classification (GTDB taxonomy): domain Bacteria; phylum Actinomycetota; class Actinomycetes; order Mycobacteriales; family Mycobacteriaceae; genus Mycobacterium; species Mycobacterium hodleri_A. The sequence goes on from NZ_RCZG01000021.1 coordinate 39,178, forward strand.
CATGATCATCGTGGCGTTGCAGGGCAGCGGCTTCGACCCGTCGTTCGCCGTGGGCGGTGACCTCGGAGAAGCAGGGACCAACGCGCACCACGGCAGCGGCGATTGCTTCGTTGCAGAGGCCGACGAGAGCGACGGATCACTGCTCGAATACACCCCGGATGTCGCGGTCGTCACCAACGTCGAGGCCGATCACCTCGACTTCTTCGGCAGCCCGGAGGCCTACACCGCGGTGTTCGACGAGTTCGTCGCCCGGCTGCGACCGGGCGGCTCCCTGGTCGTGTGCGCCGATGACCCCGGCTCCGCCGCTTTGGCCGAACGTGCGGTGGCCGGCGGTGTGCGAGTCCTCCGCTACGGCAGTCCTGCCAGCGGCGAAGGCTCGAAACTTGCTGGTGGGCTGATCAATTGGGAACAACAAGGCACCGGGAGCGTGGCCACGATCCAACTGGCGGGGGAGGACCATCAACGCGGGATGCGGCTGGCGGTGCCCGGCAGGCACATGGCGTTGAACGCGCTGGGAGCGCTACTGGCAGCGGTCCAGGCGGGCGCGGATGCGGATACCGTGCTCGACGGCCTGGCCACGTTCGAAGGCGTCCGGCGACGCTTTGAGTCCGTGGGAACGGCGGCGGGCGTCCGCGTCTTTGATGATTATGCGCATCACCCGACCGAGGTACACGCGACCCTCGAGGCGCTGCGGGCGGTGGCCGGGCACGGCCGCTCCGTCGTGGTGTTCCAGCCGCACCTGTACTCGCGGACCCAGACCTTCGCCCGCGAGTTCGGGCAGGCGCTGAGCCTCGCCGACGAGGTGTTCGTGCTCGACGTGTACGCGGCACGCGAACAGCCGATCGCGGGTGTCAGCGGAGCCAGCGTCGCCGAGCACGTCACCGTTCCCGTGCGATACGTCCCCGACTTCTCCGCGGTCGCCGATCTGGTGGCGGGTTCGGCGCGGCCGGGTGACGTCGTCGTGACGATGGGCGCGGGCGACGTGACGCTGCTCGGCAGGGAGATTCTCTCCGCGGTGCAGGCGCGGTCGTCGTGACCGGACCGACCGACGCCGCCGAGGGGTCCGACACCGGAGGGACGACGGAGAGACTCGACGTCGAAGGGCCCGTCGAGCCCGCCGACGCCGTCTCCGATGAGGCAGTTCCCGGCGACGCCGTCGAAGATCGGGAGGTCGGGGGAGACGTCGGGGAAGACATCGGGGAAGACGTCGGGGAAGACGAGGAACCGGACTTCGAGGGACCACGGCGTCGAGCCAGGCGGGAGCGCGAGGAGCGGCGCGCGGCGCAGGACCGTGCGACGGCGATCGAGCACGCCAGGCGCGAGGCCAAGCGGCGCGTCGCGGGTCGGCCGGTCGACCAGCCGAAACCCCCTGCGCGCGGACTCATTCGGGGCCTCAGGGTACTGATGTGGTCGGCGTTGGTCAGCGTCATCGCGGTCGGAGTGGGCCTGCTGCTGTACTTCACGCCCATCATGTCGGCCCGCGTCACGGCGATCACGGGCCTCAACACCATCACGCAGGAAGAGGTGCAGCAGGCCGCAGCGGTCCCGGCGGACACTCCGCTGCTGCAGATCGACACCGATGCCGTTGCCGAACGTGTGGCGACCATTCGCAGGGTGGCGAGCGCCAGGGTCCAGCGGGAATACCCTTCGACGCTGAAGATCACCATCGTCGAGCGGGTGCCCGTAGTGGTGAAGGACTATCCGGACGGTCCGCACCTCTTCGACCGCGATGGCGTCGACTTCGCGACGGCGCCCCCGCCGCCGGGCCTGCCGTACCTGGACGTCGACACGCCGGGGCCCAGCGACTTGCCCACCCTGGCGGCGCTCCAGGTCCTCACGGCGTTGCGGCCCGAGGTGGCGGGGCAGGTGAGCCGCATTGCGGCGCCGTCGGTCGCATCCATCACCCTGACTCTGTTCGACGGTCGACAGGTGATCTGGGGTACGACGGACCGGACCGACGAGAAGGCGCTGAAGTTGGGGGCACTTCTGACCCAGCCGGGTACCACATATGACGTGTCCAGCCCGGATCTGCCGACGGTTAAATAGCGCACCACCACGTCAACGTCGGAAATTCCCGCGACACGTTCGGCGCGCCTGCACGGATACCTCGGGTGATCGCCCTACCGTTCTGTTTGCGCGCAACTACTTGACATAACTCTAAGCCTATGGTTGAGGTTGAGAGTTTGCACAGGAGGAAGACTACCGATGACACCCCCGCACAACTATCTCGCAGTAATAAAGGTGGTCGGCATCGGTGGCGGCGGCGTCAACGCCGTCAACCGAATGATCGAGCAAGGCCTCAAGGGCGTTGAGTTCATCGCCATCAACACTGACGCGCAGGCGCTGTTGATGAGTGATGCCGACGTCAAACTCGACGTCGGACGCGACTCCACCCGCGGCCTCGGCGCGGGCGCCGACCCCGAAGTCGGACGCAAGGCCGCCGACGACGCCAAGGACGACATCGAAGAGCTGCTCCGCGGCGCCGACATGGTGTTCGTCACCGCAGGTGAGGGTGGTGGCACCGGCACCGGTGGCGCGCCCGTGGTGGCCACCATCGCCCGCAAGCTCGGTGCTCTGACGGTCGGCGTCGTCACCCGGCCGTTCTCCTTCGAGGGAAAGCGCCGCAGCAACCAGGCCGAGAACGGCATCGCCGCGCTCCGCGAAAGCTGCGACACCCTGATCGTCATCCCCAACGACCGGTTGTTGCAGATGGGCGACGCGGCCGTGTCTCTGATGGACGCCTTCCGCAGCGCCGACGAGGTCCTGCTCAACGGTGTTCAGGGCATCACCGATCTGATCACGACCCCCGGTCTCATCAACGTGGACTTCGCCGACGTCAAGGGCGTCATGTCGGGTGCGGGCACCGCCTTGATGGGCATCGGCTCGGCGCGCGGCGACGGACGCGCTCTCAAGGCGGCGGAGACCGCGATCAACTCGCCTCTGCTTGAGGCCTCCATGGAGGGCGCCCAGGGCGTGCTGCTGTCGGTCGCAGGCGGCAGCGATCTCGGCCTCTTCGAGATCAACGAGGCGGCGTCACTGGTACAGGACGCTGCGCACCCCGAGGCCAACATCATCTTCGGCACCGTGATCGACGACTCGCTCGGTGACGAGGTGCGCGTCACGGTGATCGCGGCCGGCTTCGATGCCGCAGGCCCCAACCGCAAGCCGGTGGTGGGAGCGGGACCGGCCGTCGCGTCGAGTAGCGCGGGCAGACTGAGGCCGCCGTCCGCCTTCGATCCCGATCCGGCGAGCGTTCCGCTGCACACCAACGGTGCGACGGTCAGCATCGGTGGTGGCGGTGACGATGACGACGACGTCGACGTGCCACCCTTCATGCGGCACTGATCAGGGAGCCCTCGACGGCGTGGGTCGATACTGGAAACCGTGACGTTTCGCATCAGACGTGTGACCACCACCCGCTCAGGTGGCGCCTCGGCTCCGCCGTTCGACACGTTCAACATGGGCGACCACGTGGGCGACGATCCGGCCGCGGTGGCCGCGAATCGAGCCCGCCTTGCGACCGCGATCGGGCTGGGTGAGCACGGGATCGTGTGGATGAACCAGGTGCATGGGGACCGCGTCGTCGCCGTCGACGGCCCGGTCGAAGGTGCCATCGACGAAGCCGACGGACTGGTGACGGCCACTCCCGGGTTGGCACTGGCGGTCGTCACCGCCGATTGCGTGCCGGTGTTGATGTCGGATGCACGTGCTGGCGTCATCGCCGCCGTGCATGCGGGTCGTGTCGGCACGCAAAAGGGCGTCGTGGCGCGGGCGGTGGAGTCGATGGTGGCGCGAGGTGCGCACGTTGCGGATGTCTCGGTTCTGCTCGGCCCCGCCGTGAGCGGCCGTAACTACGAGGTGCCCGACGCCATGGCCGATGAGGTTGAGGAGGCGGTGCCTGGCAGTCGGACCACGACGGCGCGTGGGACCGCTGGGCTCGACCTGAGATCCGGAATCGCCAAGCAACTCAATGAATTGGGCATCACCCAGATCGACGTCGACCCGCGCTGTACCGTCGACGATCCGGACCTGTTCAGTCATCGTCGCGCCGCCCCCACCGGACGGTTGGCATCATTGGTGTGGATGGAATGAGCACCTCGCGCGCCGCCGAACTCGCAGAATCGCTTGCCGTCCTGCGGGCGCGGGTCGATGCCGCTGCGGTGGCGGCTGGTCGTGATGTCGCCGACGTCGAACTGCTGCCCGTGACGAAGTTCTTTCCGGTATCCGACATCGTCGAATTGGTTCACTTGGGATGCGAGGCATTCGGCGAGTCGCGTGAACAGGAGGCGGCGAACAAAGTCAGCGAAGTCGCCGCTCACCTTTCATCGCGCGGTTCGGTGCCCGCCATCCGCTGGCACATGATCGGCAGCATTCAGCGCAAGAAGGCGCGGGCGGTGGCGCGATGGGCGTATGCCGCGCACTCGGTTGATCGGGGTGCCGTTGTCTCGGCCTTGGGTCGCGCCGCGGCCGAGGCGCTAGCCGAGGGTGGACGGGCCGAACCGCTGCGCGTCTACCTCCAGTTGAGTCTCGACGGCGATCCGGAACGCGGCGGCGTCGACGTGAGCAGGCCGGATCTCGTGGACGAACTGTGCGCGCTCGCCGACGGGGCCGAGGGCTTGGAGTTCGTGGGCCTGATGGCCATCCCGCCGGTGCACGCCGACGCCGAGGAATCGTTCGCACGTTTGGAGAGCGAACTCAGCCGGATACAGGCCCTCTACCAGCAGCGGCTCGGTCTATCGGCAGGTATGTCCGGAGACCTCGAGACGGCGGTGAAACACGGCTCAACGTGCGTGCGTGTCGGTACCGCGCTTATGGGTCAACGTCCTCTAACGTCACCCTGAGTAGTCACTCCAGTCACATCTTCATCACGGACAACACAGATTTCAGTCATCAGAAGGGTCTCCGATGAGCACACTGCATAAGGTCAAGGCCTACTTCGGTATGGCACCGATGGACGATTTCGACGACGAGTACTACGACGACGAAGATCGCTCGTCGCGCAGTGCTTACCCCCGCCGTCCCCGCGAGGACCGCTTCGAGGACGAGGGCTATGCCCGAGTCGGCGAGGGCCGCGGCTACGACGATCGAATGGATCGTCCCGGTGGACGCGAGTTCGAGCGTGAAATGGCCGGAGCCCCAGCGGGTTACCGCGGCGGCTACCTGGATGAGCCCACCTTTCGCGGTGCCAGGCGGGAGTTCGAGCGTCCGCGCTTCAACACGTTGCGCGGCGCCACCCACGGCGCCGTGGCGATGGAGCCGCGCCGCATGGCCGAGCTATTCGAGGCGGGCAGCCCGTTGGCGAAGATCACCACCCTGCGTCCGAAGGACTACAGCGAGGCCCGCACCATCGGCGAGCGCTTCCGCGACGGCACCCCGGTGATCATGGACTTGGTCTCGATGGACAACGCCGACGCGAAGCGGCTCGTCGACTTCGCCGCAGGATTGGCGTTCGCGCTCCGCGGGTCGTTCGACAAGGTCGCGACGAAGGTATTCCTCCTGTCGCCGGCGGACGTCGACGTCACCGCGGACGAGCGCAAGCGAATCGCCGAGGCTGGCTTCTACGCCCATCAGTGACCACCCGGTGGTGCGCTTGACGACGGGTAGGCTGACGGTGAATCGAGTCCCGTCCGACTCGCATCCCAGCTCTACCCACTGTCACCACCGCCTGGAGTGAGGTCGCCCAGTTGTCGCTGTTCTTTTCGATCCTGGGCTTCGTACTGTTCGCCTTCTGGCTTCTGCTGATCGCACGGGTGGTCGTCGAATTCGTCCGATCCTTCAGCCGAGACTGGCGCCCACGAGGCTTCATGGTCGTGGTCCTGGAAGTCATCATGACGGTGACCGATCCGCCCGTGAAATTGTTGCGGCGCATCATTCCGCAGCTCACGATAGGTGCGGTGCGCTTCGACCTGTCGATAATGGTGCTTCTGCTCGCAGCGTTCATCGGTATGGAGTTGGCATGGAGTCAGTAGTGTCGCGGTAGCGAGAGCGGATGTGCTCGGGAAGTCGTCGCCTCGTCGTACTGTGAAATTCGCTCTTATTTCTGGACCTCATATGCAACCGCCGGGTCTACTGTGACAGGATGGGCGCCAGTTACTTCCAGCATGGCTTAATACTTGACACCGGTTGACGGTCCAGACCTCAAGGGGGCAGACAATGCCGCTTACACCAGCCGACGTCCATAACGTCGCGTTCAGCAAGCCGCCCATTGGCAAGCGCGGCTACAACGAGGACGAAGTGGACGCGTTCCTCGACCTGGTTGAGAATGAGCTGACCCGCCTCATCGAGGAGAACGCCGACCTTCGTCAGCGCGTCTCCGAGCTGGACCAGGACCTCTCGAGTGCGCGGTCCGGCAGCGGCCTGCAAGCGACCCAGTCAATCCCGCAGTATCAGCAACCGGAGCCCGAGCCGGAGCCAGAGCCAGAGCCGGAGCCCGTCGCAGCCCAGCAGCCGGTTTACGAGGCACCGTCTCAGCCGGCCGCCGCTCCGGCCAGCGAGGAGTCGCACATCAGGGCGGCGAAGATCCTCGGCCTCGCGCAGGACACCGCGGACCGCCTCACCGGCACCGCGAAGGCGGAGTCGGACAAGATGCTCGCGGATGCTCGCGCACAGGCCGACGCCATGGTCAACGATGCGCGCCAGAGCGCGGAGACCACGGTTGCCGAGGCCAAGGCACGCGCCGACGCCATGCTCTCTGATGCCCAGACACGATCTGAGACGCAGTTGCGCCAAGCGCAGGACAAGGCCGACGCACTCCAAGCCGACGCCGAGCGCAAGCACTCAGAGATCATGGGCACCATCAACCAGCAGCGCACCGTGCTCGAAGGCCGCCTCGAACAGTTGCGCACCTTCGAACGCGAATACCGCACGCGGCTCAAGACGTACCTGGAGTCGCAGCTCGAAGAGCTGGGCCAGCGCGGCTCGGCGGCACCGGTTGACTCGACGGCCAACAATGACGGCGGCGGTTTCAACCAATTCAACCGAGGAAACAACTGATCGGCTGATTGATGTTGATCGTTGCGTTGGTCCTAGCCGTCATCGGCCTTGCGGCCTTGGTCACCGCTGTCGTCACCAGCAATGAACTGATCGCTTGGGTGTGCATCGGCGCCAGCGTGATTGGCGTCGTGCTCTTGATCGTCGACGCGCTCCGGGAACGCTCCCGAGGCGGGGACGCCGACACCGACGTCGAGGACCGTGACGATCAGACCACGGTCACGCCTGCGGTCACGGAGTCCCAAGTGACCGAGGACTACCCGGAGGAACCCGTCGAGGACCAACCGGTCGAGGCCGCCGACGATGCGGAGACGGCTCGCGTCGGCACTGAATCGGCGCGCACCGGATCGCCTGATGACGGTGGCTCAGAACCCAAGCGCGACTGACATTTCCGCGCTTTACGCCTGCGAACGCTCCGACCACTGCGCCTTGGCGAACTCGGCGGTGAGACCGTGCCACCGCGCGTATCCCCGCAGCAGGAAGTGACCCGCTCCCGGGAATTCCACCCACTCCGCGTCCACGCCGCGGGACGCGGCGCGCAACGTCTGGATCCGGGACGCCGCGGGATCGGTCCAGGTGTCCGCGCTCCCGTGCAGGGTCAGCAGCCGGCATCCCGGCGGGATCAGGTCACCGTCGTCGTCCGGCCACCAGGGGGCTAGCGCCGCCACGGCCGCGACGCCTCCCTCCGCGGCGAGGTGTGCTGCGACACGCCCACCCATGGAGTGCCCGACCACGACGATCAGACCGTCGTCAACCACGCCGCGCATCTCGTCCAGCGCGATTCGGGCGTCTCTTAGCGCGTCGAGCGACCGCGGGTTCCAGCCCCTGAGCCGGTACTGCACCCGTCGGACCTCAACCCCGGCTCCGACCCTGCGGCGCAACGACCGAGCCAGCAGTTCGATGCGGAGGTTGGCCAGCTGCCAGGGCCGCGATGGCGCCTCACTCTTGGGCCGTCCACCGGGGAGCACCAGGACGCCCGCCTTGACATTCGAAGTCACCCTCGGGATTCGGAGCCGTACCCTCGTCGGTTGGCCGGATTCGCCATCCGTCGAAGTAGGGGCTACGAATGGAGATCGTGGGAATCGAGTACGAGAGCGTCGTCGACCATCCGCTGGACGAAGTGTTCGCCTGGCATACCCGCCCTGGCGCCATGCCCCGGCTGGTTCCGCCGTGGCAGCCGATGAAGGTCGTCGCCGAGACGACGTCGTTGGCCGACGGCCAAGCCGTGCTCGGACTCCCCGCCGGCCTGCGCTGGGTCGCGCAACACGACGGCGCCGACTACGACCCGCCACACCGCTTCGTCGACGAGCTCTCGTCGGACGGCTTCAGATCGTGGCCCCCCCGAATCATCGGGACGTGGCGCCACACCCACTCCTTCAGCGCCGAGGGCCCCGACGCCACCCGCGTCCACGATCGCGTCGAGGCGCCGGTGCCCGCCGCCGCCCTCAGGTCGACCTTCGTCTACCGCCACCGTCAGCTGGCGGACGATCTCGCCGCGCACCGCGACGCCGCCGAGGCGGGTCTGCAGCCGCTGACCATCGCGGTGACGGGATCGTCAGGTCTCGTCGGCTCGGCACTGACGGCGCTGTTCACCACCGGTGGTCACCGGGTGATCCGCCTGGTCAGGGACGTTGCGAACGGCCCCGACGAACGGAGGTGGAGTCCCGATGACCCCGCCTCCGATCTGTTGGATGGAGTCGACGCCGTCGTGCACTTGGCGGGCACGTCGATCGCCGGCCGGTTCACCGACGCTCATCGCGCGGCGATCCGCGACAGCCGCATCGAGCCGACGCGGAAGCTCGCAGAGGTCGCAGCCCACGGCACGGATGGCCCGCGGACGTTCGTGACCGCCTCGGCGATCGGCTACTACGGCTACGACCGCGGTGATGAGGTCCTCGACGAGGACGGTTCGCGAGGCGACGGATTTCTCGCCGACGTGGTCGCCGAGTGGGAGGCCGCCGCCGCGCCTGCGATGGATGCCGGGCTCCGCGTCGTCGCGGTCCGCACCGGAATCGTGCAGGCGGCCCGTGGCGGCACGCTCAAACTCCTGCGTCCGCTGTTCGCCGCGGGGTTGGGCGGACGGCTCGGCAGCGGGGAGCAGTGGCTGTCCTGGATCGGCATCGACGACCTCATCGACGTCTACTACCGGGCGCTGTATGACGACCGTCTCACCGGGCCCGTCAATGCGGTGGCACCCAACCCGGTGCGAAACGTCGACTACACCAAGGCGCTCGCGCACACCATGCACCGGCCCGCGCTGGTGCCCGTACCCGCGTTCGGTCCACGGCTACTGCTCGGCAGCCAGGGCGCACGCGAACTCGCCGAAGCCGACCAGCGCGTGAGCCCGGCCAAGCTGCAGGCGGTCGGGCATCGATTCCGTCAGCCGGTGATCGGGCAGGCTCTCGGTCACCAATTGGGACACGCTCAGCCCTGAGCCACCGTTTCGGTGAACGCCCGGACCAGTGCGTGCACCCGCTTGGTGGCGCCCTCCAGTTCCCGTTTGGTGGCGCTGCGCAGTTCGTCGGCGGTCTGCCCGAATTGGGCGATCTCGTCCCCGCCGCTGCCCTCCAGCCACACCTCGAGAAGCCGTTCGTCCACCTCGGGATGGAACTGGATGCCCATCGTCCGGCCCATGACGAAGGCCTGGGTGGCGTTACCGTTCCTGGCGATCTCGATCGCCCCGTCCGGGATAGTGAACCGGTCGAAGTGCCACTCGAACCAAGGCCCACGGGGGACGAGGTCGCCGCGCGCGGAATCAAGCTCGTACCAGCCGATCTCGGGCGCAGGGGACCGAATGACCGAGCCGCCGAGCGCATGGGCGAGGAGTTGACCGCCGAAGCACACGCCCAGCATCGGCACACCCGCGGCGTGCGCGTCGCGGACCATCGCCGCCTCAGACGCCATCCACGCCAGCTCGTCGTTCACCCCCCAGCGAGATCCAAGAGGAACGACTACGTCGTAGTCCTGCGGGTCGGGGAGTGTCACGTCGAACGCCGGATCTGCGGCTTGGGCAGGGGTGACGACCTCGAATATCTCAACGTCGTAACCACATTCAGTGAATGCTTCACCGAGCATCGCCTCGGGAGCAGTCGGGTCGTTGTAGAGGAACAGCACCTTCTTCGCCACCGCTAGAGGATACGGGGAATTGGCCTCTACTTGGCAGCTGGCGCGGGTGGGGCCCGGTCGGGGGCCATTTCGGCACCGATCCGGCGGAACAGCACTTCGGAGGTGTTCGAATAGTCGCCCTGATCGTTGAACGCCTCGGGTGCGAACGTCGCCGCCACCGCGATCGCGATCTTCTTCTCCGGCAGGTAGGCCTCCACGGCAGAGTAGCCGGCGAACATCGGATTCTGCAGCAGCCAGCCGCCGGAGATAACGATGCCGAGCCCGTAGGTATAGCCGTCGGTCATCGGAGCGCACGTGGGGCAGCCCGGCTGGGCCCGGGTCTTGCCCTCCAAGTTGGTGGACACCATCTTCTCGTATGACTCGCCGCTCAGCAGCTTGCCGGAGCCGATGCCCGCCGCCGTGGCCTCCAGGTCGAAGATGTTCGTCGTCTGGATGGCGCCGTGGGTGATCGTCCACGACGGGTTCCAATAGGTGCTCTCCTCGTAGAACGGAGTTTCACTGGGAATCCTGAGCGTCGAGCGGCGCTCCGAGGTAAAGGCGTGTAGCACCGGCGATGGAATTTCAGCGGTATCGGAGTTCGCCGTGTTGGTCAAGCCGAGGGGCCGTAAAACCATGTCCGACAACAGTTTCGCCATCGGTTCACCGGTGGCCTTCTCGAGTGCCAACCCGAGAAGCACGTAATTGGTGTGCGCGTAGTTCCAGTTGGTGCCCGGCGGGTAGAGCAGCGGTCGATTCACGGCGTAGTCGAGTAGTTCCTTGGTGCTCCACTGCCGGAACGGATCGGCGTACAGCGCCTCGTTCATCGCGGTGTTGCCGATGACGTAGTCGACGTAGCCCGAGGTCATCTGCGCGAGCTGACCCAGTGTGACCCGGTCCGAGTGCGGTGCCTCGGGCAGCCACGTCGAGAGCTTGTCGTCGAGGCTGATCTTCCCCTCGTCGACGAGGCGTAGCAGCAGGGTCGACACGTACGAAATCGCGACGGCGCCATTGCGGAAGTACATGTCCGTGGTGGCAGGAACTCCGGTCATGGACTCGCCGACGGCCCGAGTGACGATCTCCCTGCCGTCCTCGGTCACCCGGACGATGACGGACCTCAGGTGGGATTGCTTCATCACGTCGTCGACGATCCGCATCACCGCGTCCGCCCGCTCGCCGTCGGCCTCGGAGGTGGACTTCTCCGGCGCCTGGGGCACCGGCGCGCATCCGGTCAGCAGCAGTCCCGCGCAGGCCAGGACGCCAAGCGATCGACGGAAGGGCATGGCCCAGAGCATCGCAGTCGAGGCGCGGGTCGGTGATCGATTCGTGGTAGACCGCACCGCGTCACTGCGACGGGATGTCGAGGAGCTGTTCGAAGAACCCTCCGAATCCGCGTTCCCGGTCGACGAGGTGGACCTCGAGAATCCAATGGCAGTCCTGGCCCGCCGCGTCCAACCTCCGCATCGGGTTGGTGTTGCCGGACGCGATGTAGCTCTCCACCTTGTCGCCGTCGACTCGCACGTGTGGGAATTCACCCACCAGGTGCCCCACGTGTTCGCCCACGTGGCCCCAGCCGGCGTCCGCGATCACTCCCGTGACGAAGGAGAACAGCTGCGCCCCGGTGATGTCGGGGTTGTCGGCGAAGTGGGCCCGCCCCGCTTCCCAGATCCGCGGGAGGTCCTCGGCGAGTCGATGTTTGGTCGGGTCGTCACCGAGCACGTAGGTCCTGCCGAAGTCGGCCTCCCACTCGGCGAAGATGGGACCGAAGTCGAGGAACAGGATGTCGTCGGCGGCCAATGTGCGATCGGGTGGGTTCTCGGCGTATGGCTCCATGGTGTTGGCGCCGGCGCGGACGATGCGCTTGTGCCAGAACTTCGTGGTTCCGAACATGTCCGCGGCCAGGTCGCGGATCTGGTCGCTCAGGCGACGTTCACTGACGCCAACTGCGATCAGTCCGCGGGCGACCACCTCGTCGAACAATCGGTGCGCCTTGAGTTCGGCGTCACGAAGCGATTCGACTCGGGTGCTCTCGGCGGTCGGCGTCATGACCGCCATTGTTCCGCAGCGTGCTGTGGCGGCGCGTCTCGGTGGTGTTGCAGTGCCAGTCCACGAAGGAGCCAGAACCGCCACCCTTCTAGCGGTAGCGTCGTTCGGGGCGGCCCGCGCCGTACTGCAATCGCAGCTCCACTGCGCCGGTGTTCAGGTAGTGCTCCAGGTAGCGACGTGCACTGACCCGCGAGATACCCACCAGCTCAGCGCATTCGGCTGCTGAGACCTCGCCGGCGCCGCGGACGGCGTCAAGCACCAGCTGCCCCGTCACTGCGCCGAGTCCCTTTGGCAGCGCCTCCGGTTCTGCGGGGGGCTGAGCGCCAGGACTTCCGAAGAGGGAGTCGATGAGTGACTGGTCTGCTCCGGTCGCGGAGGTCAGTGCCTCGGCGCGGGCCGCGAACGCCTCGAGCTTGGCGCGAAGCTGGGGGAATTCGAACGGTTTGATGAGGTAGTCCGCGGCACCACCGTCCAGTGCACCGCTGACGGTATCGAGTTCGCGCGCGGCGGTGATCATGATGACGCCGATGCGGTCACCAGTGGAGCGCAAGCGTTGCAGCACTTCCAAGCCCGTCATGTCGGGGAGATAGACGTCGAGCAGGATGAGATCCGGCTCGAGCGCCGCCGCCATCTCGAGGGCTTCCGCTCCCGTGCGTGCGGCCGCGACCGTGGTGAAGCCCTCGACGCGGTCCACGAACTTGCGGTGGATCTCCGCGACCATGAAGTCGTCGTCGACGACCAACACGTCACGCATGGTCGACCAGTCGTGTCGGCGGCAGCGTCACCCGGAAGCAGGCACCTCCGGACGGCGCATCAGCGACGTCGACCATGCCCCCGAGTTGCGCGCTGACCAGGCGGACGAGCGCCAGGCCGATTCCCCGTCCGCCGGGAACCTCGGGCTTCGACGTGACGCCGCGGGCAAAGATTGCCTCCCGAAGGTGTTCGGGTACACCGGGTCCCGAATCGGTGACCGAGATGGTCATGCCCGCCAAATCGTCGAGGTGAATGGTGACGTGAGCCTCGCGCGAGCCCTCGGACACGTCGACGGCATTGTCGATGAGGTTGCCGAGCAACGTGATCACATCGGTCGCGAGCGCCGGATCGAGGGCCGACAGGCGGGAGTCGGGCGCGATCGTCAACGCGACGCCGCTCTCGGCGGCCAGCGTCGTCTTGGCGATCAGCAGCGCGGCCACGGCTGGATCGGAGATGTGTTGTGTCACTGCGTCACTGATCTCCGCGCGTCTGCGGGTCAACGCCCCGACGAAGTCGTGCACCGAATCGAATTCGCCGAGCTGCACCAACCCGGAAATGGTGTGCAATTGGTTGGCGAACTCGTGGGTCTGCGCCCGGAGGGTGTCCGTCACGCTCTTGTGCGAGGACAACTGTCCCTGCATGGACGCCAGTTCGGTGCTGTCGCGCATGGTGGTGACGGAACCGATGCGCTGACCCTGGCTGGTCGCCGACCGGCGGTTGAGGGCCAGCACCCGGGTGCCCGTGACGATGACGACATCGGACTGGGCGGCCCGCCCGTCCTCGCCGGACAACAGGAACTCCGTGACCGCCGGGTCGAGGCCGACTTCCGCGACCCGCCGACCCACTGCGGTCGGCGTCACGTCCAACAACGCCTGCGCACTGTCGTTCAGCACCGTAATGACGCCGTCGTTGTTCACGGCGACCACTCCCTCACGGATGCTGTGCAGCAACGCTTCCCGATGATCGGCGAGGCTGGCGATCTCGGCGATCTCCAGACCCCGGGTCTGTCGTTTGATGCGGCGCGACAGCAACCACGATGCCAGCATCCCCAGCGCGGCGCCGAGTCCCAGGTACAGGAGTAGGCGTTCACCCGCGCCACTGAGTAACTGCCACACCGACGGGTACCGTTCCGACACCGACACGATGGCGAGCACCACCCCGTTGACGTCGTTGATCGGCACCTGGCCCGCCAGGCTGTGGACGCCGTCGACGTCGAGATCGCCGAACCACGCTCGGCCCTCTTTGGCCCCGCTGTCCTTCAAATCCAGGATCTGCCCGATCCGCGACGGGTCCGAGGACACCCTGACGAGGCCGCTCGGATCGGCGAGGTCGGCCACTCCCGCGCCCGAGAGTGCGACGGCGCGATCCACGTCGGGAGCCAGGATCTGGGCTGCGAAGGGATCGGCGAAACGCTCACGGACGATCGGGGTCGACGCCAGGTTCTCCGCGACGGCGATCATCCGTTGCCCGCGTACATCCCGGAATTCCTTGGTGGACTGGTTTACCGATACGGCGGCGACGGCGACGAGTACGACGGCGACCACGACCAACTGGAAAGCCAGGAACTGTCCGGCCAGGCTTCTCCTGCTCCACGGTGACCGCAATGACCACAACTTCCTTTGCGTCCTCAAGAGTGACCCGAGTCACTTCGGGGTTCAGTATTGCTGAGCATCACAGTCAAGCGAATGGCGACGACCCAAATGACAACACGACCAATGAGAACGATCCGCACCCTGGCGTTCCTCATCACTCTCGCAATTGCCGCGGCCTTCGCCTCGGGCTGTGGGGTGACGCGCGGCAGCGACGAGCCCGGGCTGCACCGGCTGCGGATGATGGTCCCGAACAGCCCCGGTGGTGGTTACGACCTGACCGCCCGCACCGCGATCAAGATCATGGAGGACAGCGACATCACCGGTCGCGTCGAGGTCTTCAACGTCATCGGCGCCGGTGGCACGGTGGCGATGGCCCGGCTGATGAACGAGAAGGGCAACGGCGACCTCATGATGATGATGGGGCTCGGCGTGGTCGGCGCGGTGTACACCAACGGGTCGTCGGCGCTCGCGACGAACGCGACCGCGCTGGCCAAGATCGTGGAGGAGCAGGAGGGCATCCTCGTGCCCGCCGATTCACCGTTCAAGACCCTCGCCGACTTCATCGCCGCGTGGAAGGCCGATCCCTCCAAGGTCACCGTCGGCGGCGGTTCCTCCCCTGGCGGTCCCGACCACCTGTTCCCGATGGAGACGGCGCGTGCCGCGGGCGTCGATCCAACGAAGGTCAACTACATCTCCTACGACGGCGGCGGCGATCTGTTGACCGCGCTGCTCGGCAAGAAGATCGCCGCTGGCACCTCAGGCCTCGGCGAATACGTCGACCAGATCGAAGCCGGCCAGGTCAGAGTCCTGGCAGTCTCAGGCGACGAGCGTGTCGAGGGAGTCGACGCGCCGACGCTGAAGGAGGCCGGCGTCGATCTCACCTTCACCAACTGGCGCGGCGTCCTTGCCCCGCCTGGCATCTCGGATGACTCCAAAAAGGCTCTGGTCAAGGCTCTCGAAGAGCTCCATGCCACCGACGCGTGGAAGGAGGCGCTGGTGAAGAACGGCTGGACCGACGCGTTCATGACCGGAGCGCCGTTCGAACAGTTTCTCAACGACCAAGACAAGCGCGTCTCGACGACGCTGACCGAACTGGGGCTCCTGTGACCGAACCGATCGAGAAGCCGCAAGAACGCTCGGTGGACCGCGCTCAGTACCTGGTGTGTGTGGTGCTCGTCGCGGTCGGCGCCTTCGTCGTCTACGACGCGCTCACTCTGCCCGCTGGGTTCGCGAAGGTGGATCCCGTTGGGCCCAAGCTCTTCCCGATGGTGATCGGCATCGGTCTGCTGGTGATGGCGGCCGTCCTGGCCGTTGCGATCCCGCGGGGATCGAAGGGTGAGGCCGACGCGGGGGAGGACATCGATCCGGACCTGCCCAGTGACTGGCGCACCGTCGGGCTGCTGGTCGCGATCTTCGTCGCCACGATCCTGTTGGTGAACCCGCTCGGTTGGGCGGTCACCGGCGCCCTGATGTTCGCATCCTGCGCAACGGTTCTCGGCAGCAACCACTACGTCCGCAACATCGTGATCGGCGTCATTCTGAGCGTCTCGAGTTTCTATGCGTTCTATTCGGGGCTCGGAATTCCGCTGCCCGCAGGCATTTTGGATGGGATCCTCTGATGTTGGACAATATGGGCTGGCTGCTCCAGGGCTTCGAGCAGGCCGCGACGCCGATGAACCTCCTGTACGCCGTGATCGGCGTATTGCTCGGGACGGCGGTGGGTGTTCTGCCCGGCATCGGACCCGCGATGACGGTGGCCCTGCTGCTGCCGATCACCTACAACGTCAGCCCCAGTGCGGCGTTCATCATGTTCGCGGGCATCTTCTACGGCGGCATGTACGGCGGATCGACGACGTCGATCCTCCTGAATACTCCAGGAGAGTCGTCCTCGGTGATCACCGCGATCGAGGGCAACAAGATGGCCAAGGCAGGTAGAGCCGCGCAGGCGCTCGCGACGGCGGCCATCGGGTCGTTCGTCGCCGGCACCATCGGGACGTTGCTTCTGGCTCTCTTCGCCCCGGCCATCTCGCGATTCGCCGTCACCCTCGGCGCGCCGTCCTACCTGGCGATCATGTTGTTCGCCTTGGTCGCGGTGACGGCGGTGCTCGGTTCGTCGAAGCTGCGCGGCTGCATCTCGCTGTTGCTGGGACTCGCGATCGGACTGGTCGGCATCGACTCCCTCACCGGCCAGGCGAGGGCCACCTTCGGCCTACCGCTGCTGTCCGACGGCATCGACATCGTCGTGATCGCGGTCGCGATCTTCGCGCTCGGCGAGGCACTGTGGGTCGCTGCTCACCTGCGACAGAAGCCGGCGGAGGTGATCCCCGTCGGCAGGCCATGGATGGGCAAGAGCGACTGGCAGAGATCGTGGAAGCCCTGGCTTCGCGGCACGGCCTACGGCTTTCCGTTCGGCGCGCTGCCCGCGGGCGGCGCCGAGCTCCCCACGTTCCTGTCCTACATCACCGAGAAGAAGCTCTCGAAGCACCCGGAGGAGTTCGGCAAGGGTGCCATCGAGGGGGTCGCCGGTCCGGAGGCGGCCAACAACGCCTCGGCGGCAGGCACGCTGGTGCCGATGTTGTCCCTCGGTCTTCCGACGAACGCGACGGCCGCGGTCATGCTGACCGCATTCGTGTCGTACGGAATCCAGCCGGGCCCAACGCTGTTCGCCAAGGAGCCACTGCTGATCTGGACGCTCATCGCGAGCCTCTTCATCGGAAACTTCCTCCTGCTGGTACTCAACCTTCCTCTGGCACCGCTGTGGGCGAAGCTGTTGCGCACGCCGCGGCCGTACCTCTATGCCGGCATTCTCTTCTTCGCGACTCTCGGCGCATTCGCCGTCAACATCCAGCCACTGGACCTCGCGCTGCTGCTGATCTTCGGTCTGCTCGGGTTGATGATGCGGCGGTTCGGGTTACCGGTGCTTCCGTTGATCATCGGCGTCATCCTCGGGCCGCGCATCGAGCGTCAGCTGCGGCAGAGCCTCCAGCTCGGAGGCGGGGACTGGGGAAGCCTGTTCAACGAACCCGTCGCCATCGTCGTGTACGTCTGCATGGCGCTGCTCCTGCTGGCCCCGCTGGTGCTGAGGCTGATGCACCGAAGCGAGGAGACCCTCCTAATCGTCGAGGACGACAAGGACCAAAGAGAGAAGGCGCAGGCTCAGTGATCGTCATCGGATACACGGCGGATGAGTACGGCCAGGCCGCTCTCGCGCATGCCATGACCGAGGCGTCGCTCCGGGGTACGGGACTGCTGGTGGTCAATTCGACGAAGGGTGATGCGTACGTCGACCCGGCCTTCGCGGGTGCGCCCGAGGTGCACGACGTCGAGGAGCGGCTCAAGAACAGCGGGCTTGCGTACGAACTGACCCAGCCCGTCGGGATCGATCCCGTCGACGCACTGTTGACGGTCATGGACCGCCCCGACGCCGAGCTGTTGGTGATCGGGATCCGGCACCGCAATCCCGTCGGCAAGCTGCTGCTGGGAAGTGTCTCCCAACAGCTACTGCTCGAATGCCAGAAGCCGGTGCTGGCGGTCAAACCCGAGGTCTAGAACCCTTATCTGCGCAGTCGTAAATTCTTGGTTTGAGTCAGGTGCCTCAGGGTATTCCCGCCGGATGGTTGACACGCGTGCCAAAGCCGCCAACGTTCAAGACAACGACTGGTTCGAGCGGGTTGCGCGTGGCGGTTATGCGGCGAGCGGTCTCCTGCATCTGCTCATCGCCTTCATCGTGGCGCAGTTGGCGCTCGGTACCGGCGGTAGCGCGGATCAGTCTGGAGCACTGGCCACCCTGGCTGCCCAACCGTTTGGGGCGGTCATGCTCTGGGTGGCGGCCGTCGTCCTCGCGGCGCTCGGCGTCTGGCAGCTCGTCGAGACGTTCATCGAGCGCGACATGAAGGATCGCCTCAAGGCGGGCGCAGTCGGCGTGGTGTACCTCTCGTTGGCGTTCTCCGCCGCCAAGTTCGCCATGGGCAGTGGCGAGTCGAGCGGCAAGCAGAACGCCGGGCTGAGTGCGCAGATGATGCAATCGGGTTGGGGCAAGGCCGTTTTGATCGTCGTCGCCTTGGTGCTGATCGCGGTCGGCGGTTACCACGTGTACAAGGGTGTCACCA
The DNA here is from genome assembly GCF_006439015.1 of Mycolicibacterium hodleri. GTDB lineage: Bacteria > Actinomycetota > Actinomycetes > Mycobacteriales > Mycobacteriaceae > Mycobacterium > Mycobacterium hodleri_A. The sequence continues at coordinate 57,770 of NZ_RCZG01000021.1, forward strand.
AGGGCTTCCAGGACGAGCTCGAGATTGCGGGCGGTTCGGCGATCACCTGGATCGGAATCGTCGGCTACGTCGCCAAGGGACTGGTCCTGATCGGCGTGGGGCTGCTGGTGATCGTCGCCACCCTGACGTCCGATCCATCGAAGGCCACCGGTGTCGACGGTGCGGTGAAGACCTTGGGTGCAGCCCCCTTCGGCAAGTTCCTGCTTCTGCTCGCCGCGGTGGGAATCGCCGCATACGGAGGCTACGGATTCATCCGCGCTCGCTACGCCAAGATGTGACGTGCGGAAATACCGCGCCGATCGCCCTCAGGGTGCCGTCGCGCATTCAGTAGATGGCGATCTGCTCGCCGTCGTCGGCGTACGTGCGTCCGTAGTCGAATGGGATGTCGTCGGCGCGGCCGATCGTGATCTCGGTCATCGGACCGGAACCTGAGGGAGTGGCGGCAACGGCAGCGACGGGCGGAACTGCCCCTCACTCGTCGGCTTCTTGCCGTCCAGCCACGGATCACGATATGCCTCAACGGACTTCGCCATATTGGCATCCAGCTGCGCGGCCACGCCCTCGGCGTCGTCGACCACCACGGCGCGGATGTGCTGGATTCCGAACCGTGGCACCCACGCGTAGGTGCGCTCGGGCCAGTTGGCGCTCTCCCGGTACTGAAGGAGGCGTCCGGTCAGCGTCATGACTTCTGCCGCGACCACGCCCAGGTCATTGCACAGTGCCTCAGCGCAGTTGCGGGGACACCCCGTGACGGCGAGCTTTCATCTTCGCCGGGCTCGCCAAGCCCTGGTAACGCTCCTCGAGGGCGATGCCCAACGCCGTCGAGTCGCCGACACCGAAGCGGCAGAAGTCACTCCCGACACAGGTCTTCACGGTGCGGAGGCTCTTGCCGTAGGCATAATCCGAGGGCATGTCCGGATCGGCCCACGCCCCGGGGAGGTCTTCCTTCCGGGTGCCCAACAGGTCGATGCGTTGGCCGCCGGTCAGCTCCATCATCGGGACGTCGTACTTGTCGGTGACCTCGGCGATCTTGCGCAGCTGGTGTGAGTCGGTCACGCCAGCCTTCATCTGCGGCACCACCGAGAACGTGCCGTCACCGGGATGTTGGCGTGTACCCGGTCGTTGATGAAGCGGGCGTCTCGCTCGTCGACGAACTCGTCGGCCCACATCATCTCCAGCAGCGACGCCAGCGCCATCTTCGACGAATCGGGGAACGTGTGTCACGCTGCCAGGGTGTCGTTGGGCTGCAGGATCAGGGTGGCCTGCTCACCGCCCTCGCGCTACCAGAAATGGCGGCAGCGTGCACGAACCATCCACAGGCGCATGAGTTGTCCACAGCGCGTAAGGCGTTGTGCAACTTCAGTTTCGACGATTCACATCGGCGGGTTTTCTTGTCGGTGGGTCGAACTAGTGTTCGGGTATGAGTTCGGATCGGGTCACCGCCGCGGTCGCCGCGTATGTGGCGGCCGCGGCGGAGTTGGCCGAGCTGGACTGCGGGGCGTTCACCCACTCCGAACTGTTGGAGCTGCTGGGTGCGTTGGAGGCGGTGGCGTGGCGGCTGCCGGCCCTGGAGCATCGGATCATCGCCCGCCTGCAACGGGAGGCCTCCGCGGTGCAGTTGGGTGCCAAGTCGTTGAAGGCGGTGCTGACCGAGCGGCTACGGATCTCGGGTAAGGACGCCGCCCGCCGCCTCGCCGAAGCGAAGGAGCTCGGTCCCCGCCAGTCGTTCAGTGGGGAGCCGTTGGCGCCGCTGCTCGCCG
>NZ_RCZG01000022.1 GCF_006439015.1 Mycolicibacterium hodleri
TGAGATGGCCAACTGGCGAGAGGTCAAGCTGCAGCTGCAAGCACCGGTCTACTTCTGCGATCCGCACTCGCCATGGCAACGCGGGACCAACGAGAACACCAACCGGTTGTTGCGGTTCTGGTTCGAGAAGAGCACCGACCTGAGCGTGCACACCAAGGCCGACCTCAAACGCGTCCAAGACAAACTCAACACCAGGCCCCGACCCACCCTCGACCTGAACACTCCCGCCGACCGACTCGCCGCACTCCTCACCCAAGCCGCTTAGCACCGAATGATGTCCTGACCGCTTGACAATGCCCGCCGAGAATCACCCAGGATTCACGAACGCGATGGGCGAGTCAGATCCTAGGCTTTACAAACGTGATCGGCACCGTCACGCTCACACGTATGTGCGCACAAACTGTCAGCCGTCATCGCGACCGTCGGGGGCAGGCGTGAGGTCGGCAGTCGATCCCGACGACCTGGAGGACACCCTCGCTCGCTCCGGAATCGTGCAAGGGGTCGACCCCAGTGCGGTCGCCGCTCTCATCACCCAACTTCAGCCCATCGACTTCCCTCGCGGACACACGATCTTCGTCGAGGGCGAGCCCGGTGACAGGCTGTACATCATCGTCTCCGGCAAGGTGAAGATCGTTCGCAGCGCACCGGACGGCCGTGAGAATCTGCTCACCATCCTCGGCCCGTCGGACATGTTTGGCGAGTTGGCGATCTTCGATCCCGGGCCGCGGACGTCGAGCGTCACCACGGTTACCCAGGTGCGCGCGGTGTCGATGGATCGTGACGCGCTGCGTGCCTGGATCAACGGCCGTCCCGAGATCGCCGAGCAGTTGCTTCGCGTGCTGGCCCGTCGACTTCGGCGCACGAACAACAACCTCGGTGACCTCATCTTCACCGACGTGCCCGGCCGCGTGGCCAAACAACTGCTGCAACTCGTGCAGCGCTTCGGCGCGCAGGAGGGCAACGCGCTGCGCGTGACGCACGACCTGACGCAGGAGGAGATCGCCCAACTGGTCGGCGCATCCCGGGAGACCGTCAACAAGGCGCTCGCCGACTTCAGTCAGCGCGGATGGATCCGGGTGGAGGGCAAGAGCGTCGTGATCCTCGACCCGGAACGGCTCGCCAAGCGGGCCCGCTGAGCCTCGTCAGAGCAGCCGCGGGCGACCGTCGGCGTCGCGGCTGATCAGTCCCGCCGCCTGGAACTGCTCGAGCCAGCCGCGCATGGGCCACCATCCCCAGCGCCGGTGAAAGACGTTGGCATTCACCAGGATGTCCGAGAGGTGCTCGACGGGTGGATCCGAGACCGGATGAAACTGGTGGAAGGCATGGGCATTTCCGACCCAGCACATCGCTATCGACATTGACTTAGCGACCTGACCGAAATCCGTGTCCTCGCCGCCGTACCCGCTGTATTCGGTGCAGAAGCCGCCGATTCTCGTCCAGGTCGGCGTCCTCACCGCGAAGGATAGAGACCAGAAGAGTTGGTAGTCGGACGTCCCGACGATCTCATCGCCCGACGGCCTCGGCCGCCCGGCATGAGGATCGGCGGACGCCGTTATCGTGGCCACGTCGTACCCCGTAGGCCCAGGTGGCGGGAGATAGGTCACCGGTCCGCACAGCAGGCTGTTCGCGTGGTCGGGCACCCCTGCGGCGCACTGATAGCGGCCGATCAAGTCCGGAGCCGGTATGCAGTCGACGTCGAGGAACACCAGCAACTCTGCCCCGGAGTCGATGGCGGTCTGCGCACCGAGATTTCGGGCGCTCGCGACCTGGATGCGTGCCGTCGGGCACGGGAGGTCCACGATGCGGCAGGCACGGCCGCTCGCTCGAACCGTCGCGGCGACGGTGTGGTCGTCTATGGCGACCACGACGTGGTCGGCCGGTTGGTCGTGACTGCGGGCCAGCCCCTCCAGTTGGCGGCGAAGGTGGGTGGCCCTACCCCTCACGACAGTCACCACGGCCGTCTTCACGCGGCGGAGACCGGACCTCGTCGGGCAGCCACCTCGTCGATTGCCGCCGCCGCGCGAGCAGGTGCGCCGACCGTCTGCCAACGCCGCCATTCATCGACGTCCAACCTGAGCGCTCGATCGATGAGCGGCTCCCACTCGCCCGACCGCGGCCAGCCGTCCAAGCTCACCGCCAGTCCCGAGCGACCGAGCACCGTTGCGGTGACGGCTTGTTCGTCGAACGGTCGTGGCTGAGGGACCACGATGGCAGGCCGGGCGGCGGTGGCGATGTCGGCGATGGAACTCTGCCCGGCATGGGCGACGACCACGTCGGCATCGCACAGTTCGTCCCATGGATCATCGCTCCACCGCGCGCCCGCGACTCCCAGTGCACTCCAGCGGAACCGCGGATGGTCGGTGGCGTACTGGTCGATCATCGCGACGTCGACCGTCGAACCTCCTGCCCCGCCCAGCGTCAATACGTGGCGGGGTCCGTCCCGGTGCGCTCCGCTGTGAGACCGACCCTCGAAGCGGCTGATGCCGCCGACGTATGACGTCTTGAAGTCGTAGCGGCGCAACCAGTCGGGCTGATACAGGGAACGCGGCCAGGCCGCCAGAATGTGGTCGGCGAGCTCGTAGACGAGTTCGTGCGGTCGGTCGGTCCGCTCGCCCGGCATCGCGACCACGACCACCGGTACGCCCAGCAGCCTGAGGAATGTCGCCACCTCCACCGACACGTCGACCACGACCGCCGCCGGGCGGGCCACCGCGACCCACTCCGCGATCTGCCGCATTCTCATCCGCAACCCACTGTGATGCAGCGGCGCCCAATGGAACACACCGGATGCGGTGGCGTCGACGGCCGGTTCGTCGCCGTCGTCGCGGGGGAGTTCGACCACCGCGTCGAAGGGCCACTCCTCGGCGAGGGGCAACGAGGTGAGCACCGTCACGGGGCGGCTCAGGTGTGCACAGATGCTCGTCGCCCTGGCGAGGTGACCCCGACCGTGGTGATGGACGTAGTAGCCGATCAAGGGGCCAACCTCTCGTCATCGATGTGGTGGGGGATGCCCGCTACCCGAGCACATCAATCGCACCGAGTCACCACGCCAACGAAGGTTCCGGTGGGCCTTCACTCAACCCCAGCTCGCTCGCGGGTAACCGGATGGACTCATACAGTCCCCGCAGCAGCTCGGGGTCCACCGTCGTGCTCCATCGGCGGACTCGGTTCAGCGACCACGAAGAACGACATGTGACCGCGGCGTCTTCCACGCGGGAGTGCACCTCCCCGACGCCACGTTCCGCGCAGGCGGCGATTAGTCGCGACGCCGCGGAGCGTGGCAGAACGGGCCTGCCGCGGGTCGACACGACGAAGCGGCACCGCCGCCGGACGCCCTGCGGGACGACACCGACCTGGATGCGGGGATCGTCGTCACCGAGTTCGCGACGACGCTGGGCGGCTGACGGTCCGTCCAGCCACACGCCGACGTCGAGATGCAGAAAGCAGGCCACGGTCGCGACGAGTGAGCCGACGGTGTGGTCCGTGGTGTCGATCTCGACGGCGACCTCGGGTATCGCATACCGCAGCCCAGGGCGGCGAGCATCCGGATCGGTCACCAGACGAGCGACGTCGAGTGACTCGCGATTCTTCGCCGCGGTGCGCTCGCTGACGTCGCGGGCTGCCCAGTCCGGCCCGGCGTGCCAGGCGACGGCTTCGGGAACGTATTGCAGGACTGCGCCACCGGTGACGGCGCGGTGGGCGAGCTCCCAATCCTCACCGCCATAGCGTGAGAACGACTCGTCGAATCCTCCGATGTCCTCGAAGAGTTGGCGGCTGCAGGCCATGACCGAACTTATGACGTATCGGTAGGACCGGTGATCGATGGCGAGCAGACGCTGTGAGTGCGCGTAGGCGTCGATCAACCAGCGCGGCTCCTCCAAGAGTCGCGGTGCCGGCCCGCCCGACCACCACTGCCGCAGGTCATCGGGAGTCCAGTCCTCGATGGCCGCATGGCGTCGCCTGCCGACGACCAGTGCGTCGGGCAGCAGCGACGGCAGCCGGGCGATGCCGGCGAGGTAGCCCGGTTCGGGGTAGGTGTCTGAGTCGAGGAAGCACAGGATCGGTGCCGTCGTCGCACGTGTGCCGAGGTTGCGCGCCGCGGCAGCGCGAAAACCGTTGCGGGCCTGTCGGACCACGGACACGTTCAATTCGGTGTCCGGGCGCGGCGCGGTCGCCGACCCGTCGTCCGCGACGACGATCTCCACCAACTCGCGAGGATAGGTCTGCAATTCCAGCGCCGCCAACAGCATTGCCAGCTGGACGTGCTGCTCGTAGAACGGGATGACGACGGCGATCCGCTGTGGGCGCCCCGGCACGTCGTCGAGGAGGTCCCACCGGTTCGCAGGCACCAGGAAGCGGCCGTCGGAGAGGGCGATCGGCGATGGGGTGAGTGAGGACGGGGTGAGTGAGGACGGGGTGAGTGAGTCAGTCATGCCACCGGTCGAACGCTTGCATGTAGAGCCGAGCGGTGTCCGCAGGCGCCGATCCGCTAGTGGCATCGGCCGTCAACCACGTCGAGTCCGGGTCGTCCAAGGCCGATGCGATCGCGTCCCTCATTCCGTGGCCGGTGTCCGGGTACAACCGCAGCGTTCCGGGATGACGTGCGGCATGCTCGATCGTGTAGCGGTTCGCCGGCGCCAGGGGCCTGCGGTGCGCCGCGATCCAGGTGTTCAGGGAACCGGACGCCGAGACGTGCCGGTGATGGGCGATCGGCACGGAAACCCGACGCACCGCGGCGGACAACGCCTCGTCGGGCACGTAGCCCGTGACGGTGAACTGCCTACCCGCCGCACGGGCGGACTCCGCGAGGTGCTCCACCAGATCGGCGTGCCCGGCCGAGGGTTCGCCGACGGCCACGAACTCCACGTCGCGCGGCAGGTCCGCCATCGCCGCCAGCACCTCGCGGTGCCCCTTGCCGGGGTAGAGGAAGCCCAGCACGGCAACGCTGCGCCGCTCGACGAGGGGACGGGACGACGGCGCCTCGCCGAGATGCAGCGGTAAGGGAACGACGACCACGTCGGCAGACCTGGCGACCTTGCTCTCGGCGAGCAATGACCGCTCGTGCTCGCTGTTGGTCGCGCGTCCGTGCACTGCGCTGCACACCGTGCGGTAGGCGGCGACGCGCTGGTGGTAGTTCCCACCGTCAGCAGGCTGGGGCACGTCGTGCAGCGTGGCGGTGACGCGCACGCCCGCGGAGGTGAAGTGACCGACGAGGTCCACCACGCGGTCGGCCGCGTCGCGCGGCGTCGAGCCGAAGAGGCGGTCGGTGAAGTTCAGATGGACGCCATCGGTGCGGCCGACGCGATCCAAGGCCCCGTCGAGGTCGGTCCAATCGTCGACCCGGACCGTGGGGGCGGGTCGGTTCCCCCGGTCGAGGGAGGCGGCGAGGTCCAGCGCGAAGGTCACCACCCCGTGCCGCGGCGGGCCGACCACCAGGTGGGTGGGGTTCGCGGTCACGCGGCGCCCGTCGAACCGATGCCCAGCAGTTCTAGAGTCCGTGAGTGGCGAGCGAGGGCAAGCGGGACGAACTCCGGATTGTCCCGATACCACTGCAACTGGACGCGGTGCACGTAATCCGGTGTCAACTGCTGCGCGTCCGTCAGCCACCGTCTGCGCTCGGGCGCGTTGAGGTGCAGGGCGGCAAGCACACGGCGTTCCAGTGGTGCGATGACGGACCCGAGCAAAGTCTTTGGTGGTTCCTCGACGGGGAGGTCGACGTTCAGCGTCCAAAGGACACGGCGTCCCAACTCGGTCAGCACTCGATTGCCAGGATGATTGATGGTGTGTGCTGCCTCGGCACCGTATTGAACTAGCACGTCGGAGATTTCGACGTCGCACTGAAGGTCTTCCCGGTGCGCGAGCTCGGCCCGGCTCGCATCGGCGACCGCGACGAAGCCCTCGGGGTCCACCGCCACGTCCCATTCGTCGTCGTCGGACCTCCCGTCGCGGGCCGCGACCACCGTGCGCAGGTCGTGGTAGGGCACCACCGGTGGCACGAGGCTCCGGTCGGCGGGGTTGCGCACGATCGCCTGGAACGGATGAAGTCCCGCGTACCGGATCACCGGCCAGCGGACGACCTGCGCCGCGCTCGGCAACTCGGCGGCCAGCTCCTCGGTACCGAGTGGCAGATCGCGATAGCCGGCCCTGATCGGTTGGCACAGCAGCACGGCGGTCCTGCGGAGTAGACGGCGCAGCGACGGGAGGTCGGATCTCTCGAGTTCGTGCACCGGCGGCATGCGGACCGTCGCATACGGGCGGTCCGCGACGCCGTCGATGACGATTCGCAGCGCTTCGGCCTGACAGTTGCCGACCACCAGCCACAGCGGCCCGGTCGAGTCGGGGCCCTCGCCGTAGAAGTCGCCGAAGTGCCGGGTCCTCGCCGACGTCATGTGCACTACATCACGCTAGCGGGCAGCGTGAGCGGACGAGGACCGGGTAAATGAGTGCACGGTGGTCGCCGACGGGTGTGCCATACCGATGATGGGAGGTCTGGTGCTCACCCTGGCTTCGGTGCCGTCCGGCCATCCCTACGTCGACTCGGTGGTCGATCCGTCGCGCATCCATCTGCTGCCCGACCCGGTCCCTCGGGATGCGTCGACGCCGGGGCAGTGGTGGCCGCCGCGGTTTCTGGAGTCCGACTACCTCTTTCGGCACCTCGGGTCCTTCGACGTGCTGCACGTGCATTTCGGCTTCGAGGAGTTCACCGCCGAGGAGTTGCGCGGGGTGGTCGACATCCTCCGCCGCGCCCGCATACCGCTGGTGCTGACCGTGCACGACCTGCACAACCCTCACTTCGCCGATCCGACCCTGCACCTGTCCCAACTGGACGTGCTGGTGCCCGCTGCCACCGAGGTGATCACGCTGACCCGTGGAGCGGCGTCGGTGATCCGCCGCCGGTGGGGCCGTGACGCCGTCGTCCTTCCCCATCCGCACGTTCTGCCGCTTGAGCGCGTGGGGGTGGCCCGCGCGTTGCGACGGGTTCCGGTGATCGGCATCCACGGCAAGGGTCTGCGCGCCAGTGTTCAGCCGTGGCCGATCCTCGATGCCCTGCTTGACGGGGACCTTCCCGCCTGCGTCGTCAGGTTCGATCTGGACGAAAATGGTGCGCCTGCCGGAGGGGGTTCGATGGCACGGCTCGCGAAGTACCGCCGTGCCGGGGTCGACGTCCGGGTGCATCCAAGATTCACCGATGACGAACTCGCCGCCTATCTCCTCGAGGTGGACGTCGTCGTGCTGCCCTACCGATTCGGCACCCACTCCGGATGGGCGGAAGCGTGTCATGACGCGGGAACCACAGTGGTGAGCCCGCGCTGCGGCTTCTTCGTCGAACAGCACCCGGGACCGGTATTCGATTACGGCCCAACGGGTCTCGACGGCGCAGAGCTTCGGCGCGCGGTCAGCCTCGGCGTACAGACGTCGCGAACCGTCGGTGAGGATCGCGAGAAGCGGAGCGGGCGGGCACGGGAGCGGCAGTGGGTGAGAGACCGGATGGTGGACCTCTACGTCGGGGCGATGGCGACGGCGGTGGCCGCATGAGCGACCGACGTCTCCGCATCGCCCTGCTCGCGTCGTCCCGGTTCGCCGTTCGTCAGCCCTTCGCCGGTGGACTCGAGGCGCACGTCTCACAGGTCGCCCACGCCCTCGCGGCGCTCGGACACCACGTCACGCTGTTCGCGGCTCCGGGTTCGGCGACCGATCTGCCGTACGACGTACTGCCCGTGCACACCTTCGAGATGACACCGCAGTCGCGCGACGACTACCTCACTCCCGCCTGGACGGTGCACGAGACGCACGCCTACGTCTCAGTGATGCTGGAACTTGCTGGGCCACTGCGAGATTCGTTCGACATCGTCCACAACCACAGCCTGCACTACATCCCCCTGGCCCTGGCCAGGACGGTTCCGATGCCGATGCTCACCACATTGCACACCCCGCCGCTGCCGTGGATGGAATCCGCCGTGGCGCTCCCCGGCGGCGTGGCGAGCGCATTCGCCGCGGTCAGCGCCTACACGGCCGCTCAATGGCTACCGGTCAACGGCGTCGTCCCCGTCATCGCCAACGGCATCGACCTCACCGCGTGGCGTCCCGGCGCAGGCGGTGACTACGCGGTCTGGTCGGGACGGATCGTGCCCGAGAAGGGCGTGACCGAGGCGATCGTCGCCGCCCGCCGGGCGGGGTTCCCCGTGCGCTTCGCCGGTCCGATCGGCGATGCCTCGTACTTCGAGGACGAGGTCAAGCCCCTCATTGGTCCGGACGTCCGGTACGAGGGCCACCTCCGCCAAGACGAGTTGGCCGAGTTGGTCGGGAGCGCCGCCGTGGCACTGGTGACGCCCCGGTGGGAGGAGCCGTACGGCCTTGTCGTCGCCGAAGCGCTCGCCTGCGGAACCCCCGTTGCGGCGCTCGCCCGCGGTGGAATACCCGAGATTCTCGATTGGTCCAGCGGTAGCCTGGCGCGCCCAGACGACCCCGACGAGTTGACCCGGGCGATTCGGCACGCTGCGTCGTTGTCTCGGGCAGACGCGCGACTCCGCGCCGAGACGCACTGCTCGCAGAACGTCATGATGCAGAAATACCTCGACAGGTACTACCAGCTGATCGGTGCACGTGTTCGGTCGACACGTCCCCAGGACCGACCGGCCGCCTGACCGCACTCGTTCACCGTCTCGAAGCCAGGCGATTGATGCAGAATGCGCACATGGCCACCACCCGGACTGCCCTGCGCATCTGCCCATTCTGTGAAGCCACCTGCGGGCTCACCCTCGAGGTGGACGACGACGCCGGCGTGGTGACCGGGGCTCGCGGGGATCGCGAGGACGTCTTCAGCGCCGGTTTCATCTGCCCCAAGGGTGCGAGCTTCGGTGAGCTGGACTCCGATCCCGACCGTCTGACCGGCCCCCTCGTCCGCCGAGACGGTGAACTCGTCGATGCCAGCTGGGACGAGGCCTTCGCCGCCGCCGCCGAAGGACTCGGCGCCGTCCTCGCCGACACCGGCGGACAGACCGTGGCGGTCTACCTCGGCAATCCGAACGCCCACACCATCGCGGGCAGCCTGTACGCGCCGCTGATCGTTCGTGGGCTCGGCACCCGGCAGGTGTATTCGGCGAGCACCCTCGACCAGATGCCGAAGCACGTGTCGCTGGGCCTCATGTTCGGCAATCCGATGGCGTTCACCGTCCCCGATCTCGACCACACCGATCACCTCGTCGTCATCGGGGCGAACCCATTGGTGTCCAACGGCAGTCTGGCCACCGCCGCCGACTTCGGCGGGAAACTGAAGGCCCTTCACAAGCGCGGCGGCCGGCTCGTCGTAATCGACCCGGCTCGCACCAGGACGGCCGCGATGGCGGACAGACACATCGCGCCGCGGCCCGGCACGGATGCCGCGCTGCTGCTCGCGGTGGTGCACACCCTGTTCGACGAGAATCTGGTCGACCTTGGAGAGCTCGAGCCGCACGTCGACGGCGTCGACGTCGTACGCACTCTGGCCGACGCGTTCGCCCCCGAGGACGTGGCCGCCCACTGCGGCGTCCCGGCCGAGGACATCCGCATCATCGCGCGCGAGATCGCCGCTGCCTCGTCGGCGGCGGTATACGGCCGGATCGGCACGTCCACGGTGGAGTTCGGCACCGTCGGCAGCTGGCTGGTCGACGTGGTGAACGTCCTCACCGGGAACCTGGACCGTCCTGGCGGGGCCATGTTCCCCAAGTCGCCCGTCGCGCAAGCGCCGCGCCCGCCCAGAGCGGGGCGGGGCTTTCGCACCGGACGCTGGCACAGCCGCGTCTCCGGCCACCCGGAAGTCCTCTCCGAACTCCCCACCGCGGCACTGGCGGAGGAGATCGACACCCCGGGCGATGGCAAGGTCGAGGCCGTCATCACCATCGCGGGCAATCCGGTCCTGTCCGCGCCCGACGGTGAGCGACTGAGCCGCGCGCTCGAAGGTGTTCGCTTCATGCTGAGCGTCGACCCGTATCTGAACGAGACGACGCGCCACGCCGACGTCATCCTGCCGCCCCCACCTCCGTCGCGCACCGCGCATTTCGACGTGGCCCTGAGCAACGCGTCGGTCCGCAACAACGCGCGGTATTCGGAACCGGCTCTACCGCTGGCGCCCGGCCAGCCGAGCGAGTCCGACATCCTCTCCCGTCTCGCGTTGGTGCTCTTCGGGCTGAGCCCGTTCGACGACACCGCCGTGGTCGACGATCAGGTCATCGCCACCACTCTGACCAAGGAGACAGGCGATCCGGACTCCCCGGTCGCGGGGCGCGACGTCGACGAGCTGACCGCGATGTTGCCGCCAGGCCCCGGCTACGAACGCCGACTCGACATGATGCTGCGACTCGGCCCCTACGGCGACGGCTTCGGCGCAAAAGCCGGCGGCTTGACACTGGATCGCCTCAAGGCCGCGCCACACGGCATCGACTACGGCGCGCTGCGCCCGCGGTTGGGGGAGGTGTTGCGGACACCGTCGGGAAAGGTGGAACTCGCGCCCGAGCCATTGGTCGCCGACGTGGCGAGGCTGCGGGACTCCCTGAACCGCGGCGCCGACGACTTCGTCCTGATCGGGCGGCGGCATCTGCGCTCCAACAACAGCTGGATGCACAACCTGCCCGCACTGTCGGGTGGCTCGAACCTCTGCACGCTGCAGATGCATCCGGATGATGCGGTGGCGTTGGGCGTCACCGACTCGGCGCTCATCACCGGACCCGGGGGCAAGCTGGAGGCACCGGTCGAGATCACCGACGGCATCCGGCGCGGCGTCGTCTCCCTACCGCACGGATGGGGCCACGGTCTTGACGGGACCAGGATGACCGTCGCGGCCGACCACCCCGGGGTCAACGTCAACCAGCTCAACGACGGGGCGTCGATGGACCGACTGTCGGGAACGTCGGTGCTGAACGGCATCCCCGTGCAGATCACACCCGGCTAGCAACGCCGGGTTGGCCACGTCCACGTTGACGGCTCCGCCTCGATGGTGCAGGCTCGGAAGTTACCGGCGAGTAGCGCAAAGGCGCTCTGAGATCGACCCGAACTGGAGAGATCGACGATGAATGACATGAAGTTCCTCGAGTTGCACGGAGAACGGGTCGCCTACCGGGACGAGGGCAGCGGCGAGGTTCTCCTGCTGATCCACGGCATGGCAGGCAGCTCGGACGCGTGGCGGGAGCTGATCCCTCGCCTCGCCAAGAACTACCGGGTCGTGGCACCCGATCTGCTCGGCCACGGTCAGTCGGTGAAGCCCCGTGGCGACTACTCGCTCGGTGCGTTCGCGGTGTCGCTGCGCGACCTTCTCGACGAACTCGGCATCGCCCAGGCGACGATCGTGGGCCATTCCCTCGGTGGCGGCGTGGCCATGCAGTTTCTCTATCAGCACCCGGACTACTGCGAACGCCTCATTCTGATCAGCAGCGGTGGCCTCGGCTCCGACGTCGGCTGGATCCTACGGCTACTGTCCGCGCCAGGCGCCGAGTTCGTCTTGCCGATCATCGCACCCTCACCGGTCCTTAAGGCGGGCAACAAGATCGGCTCCTGGTTCACCTCCTCGGGGATGCGCAACCCGCGCGCAACCGAGATCTGGCGCGCCTACTCGTCCTTCTCCGACCGGCCCACCCGCGACGCCTTCCTGCGCACGCTGCGCTCCGTCGTCGACTACCGCGGCCAGGCCGTCAGCGCCCTGAATCGTCTGCACGTCCGCGCCGAGCTACCGACCTTGGCGATCTGGGGTGAGGACGACGAGATCATCCCCGTGGAGCATGGGCACGCGGCCATGGCCGCCCGTCCCGGCGGCCGTCTGGAGGTGCTGCCCGGTGTCGGACACTTCGCGCACGTCGAGGCGCCCAACGAGGTCTCGGAGATCATCGACGACTTCATGAGGACGACCAAGCACGACACCGGCGTCGACATCGTCCTCGACAGCGCGCCAGATGGTGCGATTTCGCCGTCGAGCATGCCGTCCGACCTCTAAAAAACATTCGCCCGATACGTTTTGGCGGCTGGCGTGTGAACTGCGACACCGATGGGTACTTTGGTGTACATGTGTACACCGAACATCGCACAAACCAGGATCGAGAGCTGATTTAAATGGCTCCGACACTGCGAAGCCTCGTCCGCTGGAGTGAGAAGCCCGCCAGGAACGTCGAGGCTGGGTCCAACAAGCGGATCAACATGTTGCGCGGATTGGCCGCGCGAGCGACCACGCCGCTGTTGCCCGATGACTACCTCAACCTGCTCAACCCGCTGTGGTCGGCACGCGAGCTTCGTGGCGAGGTCGTCGAGGTGCGCAAGGAGACCGAAGACACCGCAACCGTGGTGATCAGGCCGGGCTGGGGCTTCTCCGGCGACTATCAGCCGGGTCAGTACGTCGGTATCGGTTTGAGCATCGACGGTAAGTGGCACTGGCGCTCCTACTCGCTCACGTCGATTCCGGTGCGTGACGAGAAGCTGATCTCGATCACCGTCAAGGCGACGCCCGAGGGCTTCCTGTCGACTCACCTGGTAAACGGCGTCAAGGGAGGAACGATCGTTCGTCTGGCGTCACCGAAGGGTGACTTCAGGTTGCCCGACCCTCCGCCCGCGAAGCTGCTGCTCATCACGGCGGGCAGTGGGGTGACACCGGTGATGGCGATGTTGCGGTCCATCCAGGCGCGAGGCCACGACTGCGACATCGTTCATCTGCACTCGGCGCCGTCGGCTGCGAACGTCATCTTCCACGACGAACTTCGCCAGCTCGAGAACGACCGAGACGGTTTCCGGCTGCATCTGCAGTTCACCGATGACATGGGCCACCTGGACCTTGCTGCCCTTGGTGATGTAGTCGAGGACTGGAAGGAACGGTCGACCTGGGCATGTGGCCCGCCCGCAATGCTCGACACGCTCGAGAAGGTGTGGGCCGACGCCGGGGTGCCCGAGAGCCAGCTTCACATGGAGCGGTTCGTCATCGCGAGGACCGACAAGGGCGGTGAGGGCGGCACGGTGACGTTCGCCATCTCCGACAAGAAGGTCGAGGTGGACGGCGCCACCTCACTGCTGGAGGCCGGCGAAAAGGTCGGCATTCAGATGCCGTTCGGGTGCCGAATGGGCATCTGCCAGACCTGCGTGCTGCCGCTCGAGTCGGGCCACGTGCGCGACGTCCGGTCGGGTAACGAGCACGGCGAAGGCGACCGAATCCAGACGTGCATATCGGCCGCGTCCGGCGACTGCACCCTCAACATCTAAGGAGATACGACATGGCCATCAGTGACATCAAGGAATACGCACACCTCACCCCCGAGGACGTCGAGGAGCTGGGGCGCGAGTTGGACGCCATCAGGGCCGACATCGAGGAGTCGCGCGGAGCGCGCGACGCCCAGTACATCCGCAAGACCATCCAACTGCAGCGCGGCCTGGCCGCATTCGGGAGGATCGCGCTCTTCGCGAGCCGAGACAAACTTGCTTGGACCGCAGGTACCGCTGCGCTCGCCACCGCCAAGATCATCGAGAACATGGAGCTCGGACACAACATCACCCACGGTCAGTGGGATTGGATGAACGACCCGGAGATCCATTCCACCGAGTGGGAGTGGGACACCACGTCCCCGACGGTGCACTGGAAGAAGTCGCACAACTTCATCCATCACAAGTACACCAACATCGTCGGTCTCGACGACGACATCGGCTACGGCATCATGCGGCTCACCCGCGATCAGCGTTGGGAGAAGTGGATGATCGGCAATCCCATCTACAACTTCCTGTTGGGCACGCTCTTCGAGTGGGGCGTAGCCCTGCACGGAGTGGAGACCACCAAGTGGCGCAAGGGTGAGAAGTCGATGGGCGAGGTGCGCAAGGACCTCAAGATCATCGGCAAGAAGGTGGGCAAGCAGGTCGGCAAGGACTACGTCGTATTTCCGGCGCTGACGGGACCGGCGTGGAAGCACACCTTGAGCGCCAACGTGGTCGCCAACCTGATCCGCAATTACTGGTCCTACATGGTGATCTTCTGCGGCCACTTCCCCGATGGCGCGGAGAAGTTCACCGAGGAGGAGTACGAGACCGAGACGCAGGCCGAGTGGTACCTGCGCCAGATGCTCGGCTCGGCGAACTTCCACGCCGGACCGGTGATGGCCTTCATGAGCGGCAACCTCTGCTATCAGATCGAGCACCACATGTTCCCGGACCTGCCGAGCAACCGCTACGCCGAGATCAGCGTGCGGGTTCGGGCGCTGTGCGACAAGTACGACCTGCCGTACACCACGGGGCCGATACTGCGGCAGTACTGGCAGTCGTTCGCGACGATCGCGAAGCTCGCGCTGCCGGACCGGTTCCTCAAGGGCACCACCGACGACGCGCCGGAGACCAACTCCGAGTTGAAGTTCCGCATCCGCGACGGCGTGCGCGAGAGCTTCGGGATGGATCCCAAGACGGGCAAGCGGCGCGGTCTGCGCACGGCGATCAAGGAGCTGCAAGGCGTCGCGGCTTAGTCTCAGGCGGCACTGGACGTACGAAGAGGATCGGCCCCGGTCGACATCGGGGTCGATCCTCTTCGTTCGGACGGACTACCTGGTGCGGGTGGTGCTGCGCCCGCCGACGCGGCTCCAGATCAGGATCACGACGACGGCGCCGATGATGGATCCGATGATTCCGGAGGGCTGTAGGAACCCGTTGGCGGCGTCCTTGTGGAAGATCAAGTACCCGAGGAAGCCACCGACGAAGGAACCGACGACGCCGAGCACGATGGTCATCAGGATGGACATGTGCTGCTTGCCGGGGATGAGCAGGCGTGCGACGGCGCCGGCGATGAGACCGACGATGACGATGCTGACGATGAGTCCGAGCATGTTGTGTGCCTTTCGGTTTCGCGCCCCGTGGAGCGCTCGATACCGGGAGGTCGAGCGGTTGCTCGACGCTGACACCAGTTCACACTCCCTGAGGGGGTACCGGTACACCCCTAGGGGGGTAATTGTCGACGTGGGCGGCGGGAAGAGCGCATTGCGCCCACGCAGGCCAACGTGACCAGCACGATGGCAACGCAATCGATCAGCCTTAGCGACTGATCGAGCACCGCCCACCCGGCGAGCACGGCGACGACCGGGGACAGGCACGTCAGCACCGCGAAGGTTCCCGGCTGCAGAGTGCGCAGCGACCACAGTTCCAGCGAGTACGGCAGGACCGAACTCATCAGGCCCACGGCGATCGCCAGCGCGATGATGTGCCAGTGCAGGGTCGCTTCGGCGTCGACGGTGACGACGGCCAAGGGCGCCACCAGGAGTGCGCCGATAGCGGTGGCGATCGCCAACGCGTCGAGCCTCGGAAAGATCTGCACGGCTTGAGAAGTCGCGGCGATGTAGGCCGCCCAGCTCACAGCCGCCGCAGCGGCGAATGCCACGCCGATCAGATCAAGGTGGCCCGTCTGCTTCGGCGTCACGCCTAGCGCCGCGATACCGGCGAACGCGAGAAGCGCCCACACCCATGCAATTCCGCGTCGGCTCAGTGCGACGGACAGCACCAGCGGACCGAGGACCTCGATAGTCACCGCAATTCCCAGCGGGATGCGTGAGATCGCCCCGTAGAAGCACAGATTCATGGCGGCGAGCGAGATCGCCAAGGCCGCTGCGGCACCCCAGGCGCGACGCGTCAGATGACGGACTCGCGGGCGCACGGCGATGCAGAGCACCGCACCCGCGACGGCGAATCGGGCGAAGGTCGCCCCACCTACCCCCAGTGCACCAAACAGACCGACGGCGAAGGCGGCCCCGACTTCCTGCGACGTGGCGGCGGCCACGACCAGCAGTGCCGGGCCTGCGGCCGTGCCGTCGCGGCGCCGTGGAGCCGTCACTGGTCCGCGACGATGGCGATGAGCCGTTCCAGTGCCGTGAGCTGAGCGTCGTAGTCCCCGTCGAGTTTGGCCAGCAGAGTGGTGATTCCGACGTCGCGGTACCGACCGATCCGGTCGGCGATCGCGTCGTCGGTGCCGACCAGGTTGGTGAGTCGACCGAGGTCCAGCGGCACCGCCCGGCGAGCTTCCTCACGCCTTCCGGCCCGCCAGAGTTCGGTGACCGTCCGCACCTCGTCGCCGTAACCGAGTCGACTGAAGGCGTCGCTGTAGAAGTTCCGGCCGGAATATCTCCCCGGGTCGCTCCGCTCCTGCCCTCCGGAACGCACGCCCATCGCGCCGATCGTGAACGCGTACCCCTCGGCGTGCCTGCGGGCAGCGGCGTCGCCCTCTTCTCGGCTGTCGGCGAACTCGACCGCGACGGGTGCGACGAGGTCGAGGTCGGCCAGTGTGCGCCCGGCGAGTTCGGCACCCTCGCGCAACGGGCCCAGAAAGACCTCGGAGGCCTCCGGGATGAACGCGTTGCCGAGCCAGCCGTCCGCGACTTCACCGGTGAGACGTAGATTCTGCGGACCCATCGCCGCGTTGTAGACCGGCACGTGGGCGGGGCGCACCAGTGGCCGCAGGACGCTGCCGTCGCCGTCCGGAAGCGGAAGTGGGTAGATCTCGCCCGAATGCTCGAGGCGCTCCCCGCGGCTGATGATTCGGATGATCTCGACGGTCTCGCGCGTGGTCTGCACTGGCCGTCGGAATCTGACGCCGTGCCAACCTTCCATCACGCCGGGCCCGGAGGTGCCGAGGCCCAACGTGAACCGTCCCCCGGACAACTCCTGCAGGCTCAAGGCCGACGTCGCCAGGAGTGCCGGACTTCGGGAACCCAATTGCACGACAAAGGTTCCCAGCCCGATGTCGGTGGTCTTGGCGGCCAGGAATGCCAGGCCGGTGAGCGCGTCGTATCCCCACACCTCGGGGACCCACAGCGAAGCCACACCGAGGCGTTCCGCGGCGACGGCGAACTCCGCCGCGCCGGGTGCGCGAGGTTCGATGAGGGCTCCGACCTTCACTGTCACTCCTCGGATCGATTCTGGGGATGCGTTCCTTGCACTATGGCAGGCTGCGGTGCATGCGCTACCGCGATCAGCCCACGGTGGAGGTGACGCAGCGAGTCACGTGTGACGTCCCCGCCGCATGGAAGCTGGTCACCGACATCGAGCTACCAGCGCGTTGCTCGTCGGAGTTGCAGAGGGTGGAGTGGCTCGGGGACGCCGACGGTGTCGCGGTGGGTGCACGGTTTCGTGGGTTCAACGAACGCGCGGCGATGGGCTCGTGGCAGACCGAGTGCGAGATCGTCGAAGTCGACGAGGGCCGCCGCTGGGTATGGAACGTCATCGGTCGGGACGGTCCCGTCGCGACGTGGGCGTTCGAGGTCGAACCGACCGGTGATGGCGTGCTCATTCGACAGTGGGCTCGGATGGGGCCGGGACCGTCGGGGCTGACACCAGCGATCGCCGCGCGACCCGAACTCGAGGGCAGAATCGTGGCCAAGCGACTCCTCGAGTGGCAGCGGAACATGCAGGCCAACTTGGACTGCATCAGGGATCAGCTCGAGAATTCCGCCGAATTGCACTAGGTGATGGTGACACCGCCGTCGACGGCGATGGTCTGGCCGGTGACGTACCCGGCGGCTGGCGACGCCAACCACACCAACGTCGCGGCGAGTTCGGCGGGATCGCCCATCCGGGGCAGGATGAAGCGACCGGTCAACGATTCGAGGTAGCCGGGCTGGTACTGGTCGGTCATCTCGGACTTGAAGAATCCCGGCGCGATCGCATTGACGCGGATGCCCTTGCGAGATCCCCACTGCTGAGCCAGATCCCGCGTCAGCCCCACGATGGCGGCCTTGCTCGCACTGTAGGCGGCTTGGGGAAGTCCGGCTGTCGTCAGCCCCAGGATGCTGGAGATGTTCACGATTGCACTGCCGGGTGTCATGACGCCGGCGCACGCCTGAGCCGCCCAGTACGAGCCGTGCAGGTTGATGTCGACGACGGCACGGAACTCCTCGGGGGTCTCGCGGGTCGCAGGGACGGCAGTTCCGACGCCGGCGTTGTTGACGAGCACGTCGACGCGGCCGAATTCCGCCATCGCCCGATCGACCATCACTCGGCACTGCTCGGGATCGGTGACGTCGGTTTGGACCGTCAATGCCCGCGTGCCCGCGGACGTCACCAGTTCGGCTGTCTCGCCCAGCTTCTCGATACGCCGGGCGGCGAGGACCACGTCGGCTCCGGCCTGCGCACACCCTTCTGCGAAGGCCACCCCGAGTCCCGACGATGCGCCCGTGACGATGGCAACCTTGCCGTCGAGACGAAACATGTCCATCAGTGTCATGAGTGTTTTCTACCCTCCTGCGTTCGGTGGGTTGCCACGAGGGTGGCGCACGCGACCACCACGAAGAGCGCGGGGTGACCGGCGACGACGAGAAGCCGCTCCAGCTTGGTCATCTCGTCGACTGCGGCGCCGATCGCCCCGGCTTGGCTCGGAACGTAGGCGGCTCTGTCGATCGCCACGCGGTACGCCCATGCGGTGAACCACATGAACACCAGCAGGTATACCACCGCGGTGGCCGCCGCCCACCTCAGGCGAGCGTGCCCGTAGGTGCGCGCGACACGATCGACCAGGAGTGCCAACAGCGGTACGGTCCACACCCAGTGGTGCCCCCACGCCAACGGCGGTATCGCGCACGAGAGCAAGCCGACGATCGTGACGGCCAGCAGTCGACCTCCGCAGCGGTCTGCCAGGAACGCCGCCGAGAAACCAAGGGCGCAAGCCAATACGACGGCGGCAGCCCACCAGCTCGCGGGCATCGGGCCGGGGGCCGAGAGGGTGGCCAGAATCCCGCCGAACGAGTAGTTGCCGATGTGGGCCAGCGGACCGATGCGGTCGGTCTGGACGACGGCGTGCCACCAGTACTCGGCCGAATCCGCGGGCAGGGTCAAGAAACCGAGCAGCACGGTGAGGGCGCCGGCGCTCACCGCGGTGGCTGCGGCCCGCCATTGTCGCGTGAGCAGAAGGTACGGCACGAAAACGACCGCTGTCAGCTTCATTCCTGCGGCCACGCCGACGGACCAGCCTCGCAGGCGGGAGCCGCTCGGCCGGGTGAGGTCCCAAACGATGATCGCCATCAGAACCACGTTGATCTGGCCCTGCCACAGCGTTCCGCGAACGGCTTGGATGTCGAGTGCCACCACAGCCAGCGCGACACTGAGCAGCGCGAGCCGTCGGTCCGAGCGCCAGCCGAGCGTCGTGGCACAGCGCCAGATGGTCGCGACCAGCGCGGCGAACGACGCCGACATCCACAGCCCCTTGGCCACGCCGAACGTGAGGAGTGCGACTGGGACGAAGCTGATCGCGGCGAAGGGAGGGTAGGTGAACCAGCCGCCCGGCGGTACCTTCGCGGCGTAGAGCGGCTCGCCGTGAAGCACCTGGAGGCCACCGTGGCGATAGATGTCCAGGTCACCGCCGTTGGTCAACAGCCCCATGTGTGCGCCCGCGTCGAAGGGCACCAGGAGGTGCTGGGCGAACAGCGCCACGACCGCCAGCACGCAACCGACGACGACGACGGTCCACGACACCGTGCGATGGCCGTCTCGATGAATGATGTGTCCGCCCCTTCAGCGTCTGCCCCTCTAGACGCTGAACAGTGTGATGGGCAATCGCTCGTGGCGCCTAATGATGTTGTTGATCGCCCAGGTCGGCGGACCGGTCAGCTCGATGCGCTTCACCCGTTCGGCGAGAGCGCGAAGCATGGCGGTCATCTCGAGCCGGGCCAGGCCCTGACCCGCGCAGGAATGCGTCCCCTGCCCGAAGCCGAGGTGGCGGGTGGCGTCCCGACGAATGTCGAACTTTTCAGGGGCATCCCACTCGCGTTCGTCGCGGTTGGCCGACGCGTATACGACGAGCACCCTGGCGCCTGCCGCAATGGTGGTACCGCCGATCTCCTTGTCGCGAAACGTCTTTCGGGAGAACGCCCGAAGTGGTGACTCATAACGCACCACCTCGTTGATGGCATTGGGGATCAGGGCCGGGTCGTCGCGCAGCAGCTGCCATTGTTCGGGATGAGCGGCGAACAGGTAAAGCGCATTCGAGATCGCGCTGATGGTGGTGTCCAGCGAAGGGGCGATGTAGTCGACCATCAGGGGTGAGCAGTCGGCGTGCGAAATCTGGCCTGCGTCGGCGGCGAGCAGGACGTCGTGGCCGAGGCTTCCCTCGATCATGGCGCGCTTGCGCACGACCTGACGGGCGAAGCGCAACATCTGCAGGGCGCCGGGCATCGCCTTGAGCGAATGCCTGTTGAACGGCCCAAGGACGTCGAAGGTGGCTCCGCCCCATGGCAAGAGGTCGTCGCGCTGATCGCGAGGCCAGCCGACCAGGTCGGGCACCACCGCCATGGGCAACGCCATCGCCACGTCGGCGACCCCGTCCACCTCCCCCTTGGCCAGCGCGGCATCGACGACCGATGCGGCCTGTGCATCGACGTCGTCGCTGATCGCACGGAGTGCCCGCGGCAGCATCCGGTGCGCGACGAGTTTGCGCCGCGCGTCGTGCTCCGCGCCGTCGCTGTTGAGGGTCGTCCCGCGGGAGAGGCGATTGATGAACCCGTTCAGCGCGACGCCGTTGCCGGAGACGAACGTCGCGTCGTCGCGCAGGACGGTCTTGCACTCGGGGTAGCGGGGCAACGCGTAGACGCGTTGCTTCGGGAGCCACACCACGGGGCCGAGATCGCGCATCCGGGTGTAGTGCGGATGGGGGTCGAGGATCGCGTCGGTGGCGTAGACGTCTCGGCCGTAGACGGGAACGCCGTTGTGCATCTTGGTCATTGGCTCAATCTCGCCGCCGACTCGGATGCGGGCAGGGCGCCGCAGAGGGCGCCGACATGGCGGCCGGTCTGCATGACGGTTCGGTCGGGCCGAACGATGGCGGCGGTGGCCCGACCACGGTGAAGCCACCGCGCGAGCTCGGTGCCCGGCGCCGTGACGTGGAGGACAGCACCGCGCTGCTCGATCAGGGCACGTTCCACGGGCCCGGGCACACTCGTCGTCACGACTGCGAATCCGTCGCCGAGCTCGGCGTCGAGACGCGCGTCGCCCGCGACGACCGGGTTGGGGCAAAGTTGGCCTGCCAGATTGAACGGCGATCGGGACGTGACGACGAACCTCGTCCGCCGCAGCGGTGGAGTCTGGCTGTCGAGAAGCTTGGCGCTCAGGCCGGGCAGTCGGTGCAGCTGCGGCACCACGAACCGGCGCACCAGGCTGCCGAGCTCACCACCGGCCGTCATCGACCGTCCGACGCCGAGAGCCAGACGGATCATGTGGCGGGCATGCGGTTTACGCTCTTGCTGGTAGGTGTCCAATGCCGCGTCGGGCAGTGAGCCGTCGAGCACGCCTGCCAGCTTCCAGGCGAGGTTCATCGCGTCGCGCACACCGGCGCCCATGCCCTGACCGATGAAGGGCGGGGTGAGGTGAGCGGCGTCGCCCAGTAGGAAGACGCGATCCCGACGCCAGCGGTCGGCGAGTTGCGCTCGGAACGTGTATTCGGTGACGCGCACCAGCTCGAGGTCCTCGGCACTGACGTCGGCCACCCACGGTTCGATGAGCGGCGCGAGCGTGTCGATGGTCTCGAAGTCGGCCGCGGTCTCGTCGTTGAGGAGGCGGAACTCCCATCGGTAGCGGTGCGCACCGATGCGCATGTACGTGCCGGCCCGGATCGGGTCGCACACCTGATGGACGCCCTCCCACTGGTGCAGGTCCGCCGCGGTCGCCACGTCGACGACCAGCCAGCGCTGCTCGAAGCCGAGATCCTCCATACTGGAACCGATTCGAGTCCGCACGAGGCTGTTGGCGCCGTCGCAGCCAAGCACGAAGTCGGCATCGACGGCGTGTCCGCTGCCGCTGGTCTGAGCGGCATAGGTGATGCGGACGCGACCATCGGCGAGATAGGCGATGTCCGTCACCTCGGCGTTTCCCCGCAACTCCGCGCGGCGATGTCGCTTCAGGTTGGTGCGTAGCAGCGCTTCGAGTTGGGGCTGGTCGAACATGTTGGCCTGCGGAAATCCGTTGCGGCTCAACCCGGTGTCGCGGGTGAACTCGGCGAGCGTCGTCATGGAACTGTCGAGCAGTCGCAATCCGAGAGCAGGCCGCGAGATGGCGGCGAACTCGTCGGCGATGCCCAACCGCGCGAGCATGCGAAAGATTTCGTCATCCAGGTGCACCGCGCGCGGCCGAGGATAGACGCCCGCCCACCGGTCGAGTACCAGACAGTCGACGCCGTACTGAGCAAGCAGCGTTGCGACCGTAACGCCAGTGGGCCCCGCGCCAACGATGACGACGGGGACGTGCGGAACGTCTTGGGCGGTCACGCGTACCTGACCACCGCACGTTGGGTGCCGAGGTCGATCGCCTTGTCGTCGGTGGCCACCGTCGCTTCGACGATGTCCCCATCGTGCAGATACTTCGGGTTCCTGGCCTGGCTCTTGAAGAAGGACTTCCACTTCAGTGCTGGCGGGATTAGCGAGCCGATGATCTCGATGGGCTTGGGCGGCGCGCTCAGCGCGGTGCCGGCGGGCGTGCCCGTGAGCAGAAGGTCGCCGACGTCCATGCGCTGGAAGCGGGTGAGTTCCTGCAGCGCGCGCAGCGGGCGATAGATCATGTCGGCCGCGACGACCGAGTTCTGGCGGACCTCGCCGTTGACGCTGAGTTGGAGTCGCAGTTCGCCGAAGCGCATCAGCTCGTCGGCGTCGAGAAGAACGAGCGCGGGACCGACCGGGGTGAAGGTAGGATACGACTTCGCCTCGTAGAACTGGGTTTTGGGCAATTGCACGTCGCGGGCCGACACGTCGTTGGTGACGACCAGCCCGGCGATGTAGTCGGCAAGATTGGACTCGGTGAGCGTGGTGCCGACGGGCAGTTCCCGACCGAAGACCAGGCCGATCTCTACTTCGTAGTCCATGAAACGGACATGGGCGGGCTTGACGATGTCGTCGCTCGGGCCGTTGATCGAGCCGGATGCCTTGCGAAAGAAGGTCAGTGGGACCGTCTTCGGGTCCATGCCGGAATCCTTGACGTGGGAGGTGAAGTTCGTCATCTGCGCGACGACGCGGCACGGTGCGGTCACCGGTGATAGCAGCGCCAGAGTCTCCACGGGGACGCCGCCGTCGCCCCCGGCCGCGGCGTCGATGGCGACTCGGTCGCGGAGCAGTTCCCCGGTGGTGGTCGCCGACGTGTCGATCGTCACGGCCCCGGTGTCGGTCTGGACGTACCAGGCGTCGGCAGTGCGGAGCAAGGTGGTGGTCACGAGGTTGCTACTTTCATCAGTCCCGCAAGGCGGGAGAGGGTGAATTCGTTGTCCCGGTGGCGAATTGCGGTCGCCATCGATCGCAGTTCGTCGATTGACTCCCGGCCGGGGGCGATGCCGAGGAAGTCCTTGGTGACGGGTGGTCCCCACTGGGCGAGCCCCGAGGCGGTGAAGGCCGCCCACCCTGGTTCGAGGGTGTCGTCGAACATGTCGCCGTCGGTGAAGTGTTCGACGAGGAAACCGTCGGGATCGCGCCAGTAGTCGAAGATTTGGCTGCCCTGGATATGGCGACCGATGCCCCACGACCGGTGGTATCCGCGCTCGCGCAGGTACTCGCCGCCGGCGGCCAGCGCGTCGAGGTCGGCCACCTGGTACGCCGAGTGCACGTACCGGTTCCGCGGCCCGAGAGCCATCGCAAGGGTGTGGTGGTCGGCCGGGGTGGCGCCCCGGTCGCAGCGCATGAAGCTCATCGCCGGGCCCTGGTCGCGCTGGCCGGGAAAGTACAGAAAGTCGCTGACGATCATGCCGAGGTTGTCGAGGTACCAGTTCAGCGCTTCGACGTATCTGGTGCTCTGCAGCACCACATGGCCAAGGCGTTGCACCCGGGCCGGGATGCGCAGCGGGCGTTGGGTTGCGTTGGTGCGCAACAGGTCACGGCCAACGTTCAGAATGTGCGGGGTCTGAGGAGTCAGCGGTGCCAGCGCGTGGGCGCCCGCGATGACGTGAACCGGGATGCCGCTCGGGTCGAGCAGATCGACTGCGATTCCGCCGATGCTCTCGGGCAGGGTGCGGGTCGGCGCTCCCATGGTGTCGGCCAGGCTAAGGACGTCGACCTCGTCGTGCGCGGTGAAGGCGTACCCGGCGAATCGCGACCGCCCGCCCTTGCGAACCATCAAGCAGGGAGCCGCCGGCTCAGTGCCGCGCAGGTGAAGTTGGTCCTCGGTCCGCAACACGGTGGCGAATCCGAAGGCGTGGGCGAACGCCTCCGCCCGGACGAGGTCGGGCTTCTCGAACTCCAACCAGGCGATGTCGTGCACCTTGATCACCGGATTCCGGGAGCGGTCGCGGTGCTCCCCCGGGAGGGATCCGTGCTCGCTGTGCAGCCCTTGATGCGTCCCTACGCGCTGGCTCATCCGCGCCTCCTTTCGCCAACCTGACGAAATCGTCACATACGCTGCCGACTTCGGTCAAGTTAAACTGACGAATTCCTCAAGAATGAGGAAGACGCTAAGATCGATCGATTGCGGGAAGGAGATGGTCATGACGACGTCGACAACCGATTCGCGGGACCAACCGCCGAATCGGGTGGCCAGGCGCAAGCAGCGGACGCGGGCAGCGTTGATCGCGGCCGCGCAATCCTTCATCGCGGCAGGCAAGCTCAACGTGCCGGTCCTCGAGATCACCCAGGCGGCAGACGTCGGCATGGGGTCCTTCTACAACCACTTCGACAGCAAGGAACAACTCTTCGACGACGCACTCACCGAGGTGCTCGACGTGCATGGCGCCCTCCTGGACGAACTCACCACGTCGCTGGACGACCCCGCCGAGGCCTTTGCCTGTAGTTTCCGCCTGACCGGCCGGATGTTCCGGCAACGTCCCCAGGAGAGCAAGGTGCTGCTGTCCAGTGGGCTGGCGTTGCTGTCCTCGGACCGGGGCATCGCCCCTCGGGCGCGGCGCGACGTCAGCGCCGGCATCGATGCGGGCAGGTTCCACGTCAGGGACCTGACGCTTGCCATGGCCGTCGTCGGCGGTGCGCTGCTGGGGCTCGGTCAATTACTCCACGAGGAGCCGGATCGCGACGACGCCGAGGCCGCGGACACCGTTACCGAGCACGTACTGACGCTGCTTGGAATGTCGGTCGAAGAGGCGCAGCGCATCTGTCGGCTGCCACTACCCGATCTCGTGATGCCCAGTCGAGAGGGATCGGCGGCCTGAGTATCTACAGCGGAATGACGGTTTCGCTGTTGAGGATCTTCCATAGCCGCCGGCATGCCGCGCCGAATCGCCGCCGCGCGGGGCTGTGCGACATCGCGGCGATCAATTCCTGGTCGACGATCACATAGCCGCCGTCCAATCGACGCCACCAACCCGCAAGGGACAACTCGATGGCGGCCATCGTGGAGACCCTGCCGTGGGCGAGCGTGTCGAGGACCTCGTCGGCAATGAAGTTGGAGCCGGTGCCGTGCGCGAGATGGTCGATCACGCGGACGTGAACCTCAAGCGAGGCCGGCGAGAGAATGGGGCGCGAGCGATCGGCGCGCAAAGCCTCGACCTCGAAGAACACTGACCTGTCGTCCATGACCACACTCTAGACGCAACATGTCCGTAACAATGAATTTACATACTGAACACTTCGTGAACGCCGGCCTCAGCTCTTGATGCGGTCGACGATCAGGTCGTGCAGCAGGTCCGGTGCCTCCTCTGGAAGCCAGTGCGAACCATCGGTGACGTCGAACCGGAAGGGGCCGGTCACGTACTGCTCGCACAACTCGGCGCAGCGCCGACCCAGCGCGACGTCACTCGTGCTCCACAGGTAGGTGGTGGGGACCGACACCTTTCGCAGATAGGCGCGGCTGCTGAACGGGATCGCGCGATACCAGTTGATCGCAGGCCGCAACGCCCCGGTGCCGATGATGTCCGCGTGCACTCGTTGGAGCGCCTCGGCATCCATTCCGCTGTGCCGAAGCGCGCGATCGGCCAGTTTCGGGTATCGGCTCAGCAACGACTCGGGCAACCACGGAATCTGGAACATCGCCATGTAGTACGACTTCAGCGCCTGATTGCTGCTCACCAGCGAGCGCAGGAAGGCCCGCGAATGTGGCACGGACACGGCGGTGAGAGTACGTAGGAGTCCGGGATGGCGCGCGGCCGTTCCCCATGCCACGACGGCTCCCCAGTCATGGCC
This sequence comes from Mycolicibacterium hodleri, assembly GCF_006439015.1. GTDB lineage: Bacteria > Actinomycetota > Actinomycetes > Mycobacteriales > Mycobacteriaceae > Mycobacterium > Mycobacterium hodleri_A. The sequence goes on from NZ_RCZG01000022.1 coordinate 26,061, forward strand.
GACCAGGTGCACCGGTGTGCCCACCGCGGCGAGGAGTGCGGCTACGTCACCGACCAGTGCGCTGATCCGGTAGGAGAAGCGACCCCTCGGCCGAGCAGTGGGCGCGTAACCCCGCTGGTCGAACGCGAGTGTCCGGTAGCCACTCGCGTGCAATCGCTCGCAGACCATGTCCCAGGACGTCGACGTCTGCGGAAACCCGTGCAGCAGCACCACGATCTGGCCGTCGATCGGTCCCGCGTCGGTGACGGGGAAGGTGAACCCGTCATTCGCAAAGTGCTGAATGCGGTCAGTCATCGGCCCTCGATTCGTTCGGGGTCAGCATCGCCAGGAGCAATGGGATGCGTCCTTCCTCGATCTCCGGTTGGGGCAGGACGGTGCGCACGATGGCAGCGCCGTCGAACGCGTTGGTCAGCAGGGCCACGACCGCCGCCAGCGTTCCCTCGGGATACTGGTCCGCACTCGGGAGCGCGCGGGCCGTGTCGAAGATCCGGGTGCTGTACTCGGTTAGGACGTCTTGCAAAGTACCCCTGAGCTTTTCGTCGGTGCGGGCCGCGATCAGAAGCTCGTACATCACGACGTTGGTGTCGTTTCCGGTGATGTCCCGCATCGCATACAGAACACCCTCGAGTGCTGGCCGGCTGGGTGGTATCTCAGCTACCTGCTTGGCGAAGGCATCGAGCTGACGGCGCATCACCTCGTGGGCCGTCGCGGCCATGAAGTCGCCCATCGTATCGAAGTGACGAAACAGCGCCCCGCCGGAAAGTCCTGCGCGACCGGTGATCACGGCCGCGGACGCTCTGGCGTAGCCGACGTCGATGATCGTGGCGATGCTCGCATCGAGCAGTCGCGAGACGGTCTCCTCGCGACGCTCCTGCTGGGTCCTGGCCACCTCAGGCGCGCAGGGCGACGTCGGCGGTCGGTAGACTCGCGCCAGACGCGCGCAGGAATCGACCAGACCTGGCGGATTCGCCATAGCCGTCGCGGAATTCGCCATTGCGATAGACCACGTGGCCGTTGACGGCCGTGGCCACGACGACGGCGTCGTTGCGGTTGACCATGCGGCTCAGCCCGCCGTAGAACGGGACCGTCGCTTCGTGGTAACCGTCGACGGTGTCGTCGAGACCGGCCGGGTCGATCACCACGAAGTCGGCGCGGTCGCCTCTGCGGAGGGTGCCCGCATCGAGACCGAACCAGTCGGCGACCTCGGCCGTGAGTCGGTGAACCGCATGCTCGAGGGTCATGAACGGGCGCCCCGCCAGGTCGGCCTGGAGTGCACGCTTGAGCAGCCTGAGTGCGTAGTTGTAGAAGGCCATGTTCCGTAGGTGGGCACCCGCGTCCGAGAAGCCCATGTGGACCGTCGGCTCGGTCGCGAGTTTGTCGAGCTGGCGTCGCCGGTGATTCGCGACGGTCGTCGTCCATCGCACGCTGCGTTCACCGTTCTCGACGAGGACGTCGAGGAAGGCGTCCAGCGGGTGCAGGCCGCGTTCGTCGGCGATCGTCCCGAAGCTCTTGCCGATCAACGAGTCGTCGGGGCACTCGACGATCACGGCGTCGTGGAAGTCGCGGTGCCACAGGGTCGGTCCGAGCTTCTTGCGGTCGAACTCGCGACGAAACTCGCGGCGGTACCCGGTGTCCGCCAAGAGCTCGTTGCGCTCCAACTGGTCCCGCAGGTGCAATGCCGCGGTGCCCGCACCGAACTCCTCGAACACCGGCAGATCGATGCCGTCGGAGTACAGCTCGAACGGGACGGGCAGGTGCTGGAACCGGACGCTTGAGCCGAGCACACGGTTGAGTAGACGGGTACCTCGGCCGAAGACACCGACCGCGCCGGGCGCCGCCTTGGAGTCCGCCGAGACCAGCAGGCTCATCCGCACCCCGTCGCGGCGGCCGAACATGCGGCTGCTCGACAGGAAGAACAGCAGTGCCGTCCACGGCCGCGCGACGTCGGGCGCGCTCTGCAGCAATCTGTGCCGTTTGCGAAGCACGGCAATGAGTCTGCGTCGTTCCCGCCAGGTGGCGAAGGTCGATGGCAGGCCACGGGACCGGTAGCGGTCACCGTCGAGCTTGTCGATCGCCGAGTCCATGCCGGACATGCCGAGCAAGCCGGCGTCGAGTGCCTCGCCGAGCTTGGCGGTCATCGCGTCGAGTTCGGCCTGCGTCGGCGTGACGGTATCGTCGGTGGCGCGATCGAGCCCGAGCACGGCGGTACGCAGATCCGAATGTCCAAGCAGCGAGCCCACATTCGGGCCGAGCGGCAGGGCGTCGAGGGTCTCCACGTATTCGGCGGCGGTGGTCCAGGTCTTCTTCTCGTTGAGCGCGCCGAGGACGTACTCGCGGGGCACGGCCTCGACCCGGCTGAACAGGTCGGCAGCGTCCTCGTTGTTCGCGTACACGGCGGACAGTGAACAGTTGCCGAGCAGGACGGTGGTGACGCCGTGGCGGACCGACTCGCGCAGCCCCGGGTCGAGCAGCACCTCGGCGTCGTAATGGGTGTGCACGTCGATGAAGCCGGGCACGATCCACTTGCCGTCGGCGTCGATGACGTCGGGGCAGCCGGTTTCGTCGAGGGCGGTGGCGGACACTGACTCCACGATGCCGTCACGGATACCGAGAGTCCTGACCAGCGGGGGAGCACCGGACCCGTCGAACCACAGGCCGTTGCGGACGATCACGTCGTAGGGCATGACCCGACTGTACCTAAGATTGCGAGCGCTCACAATCTATTTTCACCGCTTCACTGCGATTTGTGCACACGCGCCCGCGGTGAGCGCGGGTTTGTGTGCACAAATCGCACGTGGCTCAGGGGTTACGCGGCCTTGGCCTCGTCTTCGGCTGCGGGCTTGCCGAACACCACGTTCGTGACGGCTGTTGGTGCGATCGCCGAGGTGGCCTTGCGGGCGAAGTCATTGGGAAGCGACAGCTTGAAGACCTTCTTCCATGCCGACCCGACCTGCCTGGGCAGCGATCCGGTGGTGTAGGTCAGGCCGTAGCGCTCGAACAGCTCCTGAATCTTCGGTGCGATCTCCGCGTAGCGGTTGCTGGGCAGGTCGGGGTAAAGGTGGTGTTCGATCTGGAACGACAGGTTGCCGGACATGAAGTGCATCAGGCGACTTCCCGAGATGTTGGCCGAACCCAGCATCTGGCGCAGGTACCACTCGCCGCGGGTCTCCCCGTCGATCGAGTGCTTCTCGAAGGTTTGGACGCCTTCGGGGAAGTGTCCGCACATGATGACCGAGTGCGTCCAGAGATTGCGCGCCAGGTTGGCCGTGAGGTTCGCGGTCAGGGTGGTCACCGCCGACGGTCCCGACAGCAGTGGGTGCAGCACGTAGTCCCTGGTGGCTTGCTTGCGGATCTTGGCGAGAACTCGCTTGCCCCTGGCCTGGAAGTCGGCCTTGTCGGTGCGGCCCTTGAGGTACTTGCCGATCTGAAGGTCGTACGCCGCGATGCCGTACTCGAAGAAGCAGGCGTTGATGAAGTTCCACAGCGGCTGGGCGACGTAGAAGGGCACCCACTTTTGGTTCTCGTCCACGCGCATGATGCCGTAGCCCAGGTCGTGGTCCTTGCCGCGAACGTTGGTGTAGGTGTGGTGGACCTCGTTGTGCGAGTGCTTCCACATCTCGGCCGGAGAGGCGTTGTCCCACTCCCAGGTGGTCGAGTGAATCTTGGAGTCGCGCATCCAGTCCCACTGACCGTGCATGACGTTGTGACCGATCTCCATGTTCTCGACGATCTTCGAGATCGACAGCCCAAGCGTGCCGATGATCCAGGCAGGCGGAAAGAGCGAGAAGAGCAAAATGCCGCGGCTGGTGAGTTCGAGCTTGCGCTGGCCGTCGATGACCTTGCGAATGTAGGCCGCATCGCGTTCGCCGCGGCTGGCGATGACCTGCTCGCGGATCGCGTCGAGCTCGCGACCGAGGGTTTCGATGTCCTCGGCGGTCAGGTGGGCGGTCGTGGGGTTGGTGCTGATGTCAGCTGTAGTCATGTCGAATCTCCTTGATTAAAGTTCGATGTCGCACGAGCCTGCGGCGGCGGAGACGCAGGTTTGGATCTGGACGTTGTCACCGGTGGCGGCCGTGGTGACGTCGCCGGTGCGCAGGTCGCGAACGGCGCCCTGGCGCAGCGGAACCACGCAGCCGAAGCAGATGCCCATCCGGCAACCGGAGGGCATCAGCACGCCTGCCGCCTCGCCGGCGTCGAGAAGCGTCTCGGCGCCACCCGCGTCGACGACGGTGCCCGACTTCGAGAAGTTCACTTCGCCGCCCTCGCCCGCGGTGATGATGGTGGGACGAAAGCGCTCGGTGTGCAGGCGGTCGGCGATGCCATCCGCTGCCCAGCGGGATTCGAGTGCATCGAGCATGCCGGCCGGACCGCACGCCCACGTCTGTCGTTCCGCGAGGTCGCCGACCAGGTCGTCGAGCTCGCCGACGTCGAGCATGCCGTCGGTGTCGGTGTGCTTCTCCACCAATGTGATTCGACCCAGGCGGGCCAGTTGGCGGAGCTCGCCGCCGAAGATCACGTCGTCCGCGGTCGGAGCGGAGTGGACGACGATGACGTCCGCGTCGGCGTCGGTCATGTTGCGCAGCATTCCCATCACGGGCGTGACGCCGCTGCCCGCGGTGAGGAACAGGATCTTGGCCGGCACTTGGGGGCCGAGTGTGAATTCGCCTGCGGCCTGGTCGAGTTGGATGATGGTGCCGGCTGTTGCGCGACGCACCAGGTGATTGCTGACCGTGCCGTCCGGGATGGCCTTCACCGTGATGGCGATGCAGCCGTCCCGCCGCGACCTCTCGGAGGTCAGCGAGTAGGCCCGCCACTGGCGGACGCCGTCGACGTCGACCCCGACGCGGACGTACTGGCCGGGGGTATGACCGAGCCAGCCGCGGCCGGGCTTGATGACGACGGACACGGCGTCGCGGGTCTCCGGATGAATGGCGACGATGCGGCCGCGGAGGTCGGCGCTGGACCGCATGGGATCTATGACGTCGAGGTAGTCGGTGGGCACCAGTGGGGTGGTCACCCGCTCGGCGAACTTCATGACGCGGTCCCGTAGAACGCCGACGGCTGTCGGGCGGGGTGTTGTCGTTGTCATGAGTTCACTCTGCCTGCGATCAAGGTATAAAGTCTTGACCATCAAGCGTGAATGATCTTCACTAATTTGTTCGCAAGGAACGATTTGTCGTCTGAACTCCGCTTCAGCGGGCTCGACCTGCCCGCCGAGGTCGTCGCCGACTTGCAGGCCATCCTGCCCAGGATGGCCGAGCGCACCGTGACGGCGATCACAGTCGAGGTGCCCAGCTACACACGCGCATTCAGCGGTCGGATGGGGCAAACCATCGAGAACGCCGTCCGGATGGCGCTCCGCGCCTTCCTCCGGTTGGCGATCCGCGCCCATGACTCCGATCCGGCCGCGACGCTGTCGCCGGCCCTGGACGGGGCCTACGAGTTGGGCCGCGGTGAGGCGCGTCAGGGGCGGACCATGGATGCCCTGCTTTCGGCGTACCGCGTCGGCGCCAGGGTGGCGTGGCGCGAACTGTCGGCCACCGTCGTGGCGGCCGGACTGACCGCCGACACCGTGGCGCGATTCGCGGAACTGGTGTTCGCGTTCATCGACGAACTCTCGGCGTCCAGCGTCGCCGGTCACGCCGACGAACTCGCCACCACGGGACGGGTTCGACAGCGCTATCTCGAGCGGCTGGTCAAGCAACTCCTTGCCGGCGAGCCGGCGGAGACGTTGCGGGCGAGCGCAGAGAAGGCGGACTGGCACCCACCGGAGACCTTGACCGCCGTCCTGGTGGCGGAGGCGCAAACCCGTGGTCTGGCAGCGCGATTCGGGCAGTCGACGCTGCAACTGAGTGAGGATCTGCCGGGCGTCGAAGCCTCGGAGTCGTTGGCAGTACTGCTGGTACCCGATCTGGACGGCCGACACCGTGGCCAGCTGCGGTCGGCGTTGCAAGGTCGGCGGGCTCTGGTGGGACCGGCTAGGCCGTGGACGCAGGCCCAGTCGTCATACCGTCGTGCACTGCGGGCGCGTGACTTGACCCTCGACGAGGACATCATCGACACCGACGAGCACCTCGTCGAGCTCGTGCTGACCGCCGACCGGGAAGCACTGGCCGATCTGCGCCGCCAAGCCTTGGCGCCGTTGGCAGATCTGCGCCCCAACACCGCGGATCGGTTGGCCGAGACGCTGCGATCGTGGCTTCTGCACCAGGGGCAGCGCGATGCCGTCGCCGCCGATCTCTTCGTGCATGCTCAGACGGTGCGCTATCGGATGACACAGCTGCGCGAGCTGTACGGCGACCGGCTGCACGACCCGCGAACGATTCTCGAGCTCACCGTGGCACTGGGAGTGCCGAGCTGAGCGTCAAGGGGGCGGCCGCGTGCTGGCTTGGCGCCGGCGTTGCCTATGTAAGCCTCGAATACGCCGCTGCCATGGGCCTTCCCGGATACCGCTACGGACGAGACTTCATCAGCGATCTTGGCCGGCCGGATTCACCGCTGAGTTATCTGATGAACACCGCGTTCGTGGTGCAGGGCACGCTGTTCTGCGCAGGCGCGGTGCTGGTGACACGCGCGACCGGTGGCCGCGGGCAGACCCGCTTCGTAGGTTTCGCCGCCGCGAACGCAGTCGGCAACGTCGTTGTCGCCGCGGTGCCGAGCGGGGGTGCAAGCACCGCATGGGTGCACGTCGTCGGTGCGACGGTGGCCATCGTGGGAGGTAACGCCGCCATCCTGACCGGGTCACCAGCGGTGAGTGCGACCGGCGCTTACCAGGTCGCTTCCGTGGGGCTCGGCGCGTCAGGGCTGTTGAGTTTCGCAGCGTTGGCCGTCGCAACAACGACGTCGACGACAGTGCTCCTACCCGGCGCGGTGTGGGAGCGGACGAGCGTCTACACGATCATCGGCTGGCAGACGCTGTCGGCGTTCGTACTCTTGGTCGAGGCAGCACGACGCCGAGCTGTTCGGCGAACACGCTGATCATGTGTTGAGGATCTGCGCCGCTCCTGCGCGAGTGGGTGGCCCCCGCTGTTGGGCGCGTGATGCCGACCAATCCCTAAGTGCCGCAGAATGTTTGGTAGGGCCCGAAGTCGTCCGGCGCAGGCGCGGTGTACTGCTCGAGGCCGGGACGTTCGTCGTAGGGAGACGTGATCGCGTCGAGAAGCCGAGTGAATGGGCCCAGATCGTTGGACGTCGCCGCGGCGAGGGCATTCTCGACGAGGTGGTTTCGCGGGATGTAGAGCGGGTTCACGCGGTCCATGGCCGCGGCGTCGGGCGCCAGGGCATGCCATCGGGCGAGCCAGGCGTCGAAACGTGCGAGGTCGACGAACAGCCCACGGGCGGGCTCGTCGTCGCCGCGTGCCGCGGCGCCGAGGCTGCGGAAGAAGGACGTGTAATCGACGTGACTCTGCTCCAGTTGCACGAGCAGATCCGCGACCAATGCGTCGTCGTCGCCGTCGCCAGCGGGCAGCCCCAGTTTGGTGCGCATGCCCGCGGAGAAGGCGTCGTCGTAGGCAGCGCTGAAGCGGCCGAGGGACGCGACGGCCAGGTCGATGGCGCGTTGCTGATCGTCGGCGATCAGGGGTAGCAGGGTCTCGGCGAGGCGGGCCAGGTTCCACTGGGCGACGACGGGTTGATTGGCGTACGCGTAGCGCCCGGCGTGGTCGATCGAGCTGTACACGGTGGCCGGGTCATAGGCCTCCATGAAGGCGCACGGCCCGTAGTCGATCGTCTCTCCCGAGATCGTCATGTTGTCGGTGTTCATCACCCCGTGGATGAACCCGACGAGCATCCATCGAGCCACCAGCGATGCTTGAGCGGCGACGACGGATTCGAACAGAGCCAGGTAGGGCTGTGCGGCCTGCGCTGCCTCTGGGTAGTGCCTGGCGATCGCGTGGTCGGCGAGGCGGCGTACCAGGTCGAGGTCACCAGTGGCAGCCGCGAACTGGAAGCTCCCGACGCGAAGGTGACTACTTGCGATGCGCGCCAGCACGGCACCGGGCAGAAGGGCGTCGCGTTGCACCGCTCGCCCCGTCGCGGTCACGGCCAACGACCTGGTGGTCGGGATGCCAAGGGCATGCATCGACTCGCTGATGACGTACTCGCGCAGCATCGGTCCCACCGCAGCCAGCCCGTCGCCCCCACGCGCGAACGGCGTCCGTCCCGAGCCCTTGAGGTGGAGATCGCGGAGGCGCTCGTCGACATCGACGAGTTCGCCCATAAGCAGCGCCCGACCGTCACCGAGGCGGGGCACGAACCCGCCGAACTGATGTCCCGAATAGGCCTGCGCGACGGGGTTGGCCCCGCTGGGGACGGCCGAGCCGACCAGGAATGCCAGTCCGTCCGCGCTCCGAAGCCAGGACGCGTCGAGGCCGAGCTCAGCCGCCAACGGCTCGTTAAGTGCCAGCAATCGGGGATCGGGGGCGTCGGCAGCCTGCCATCGGACGGCCATCTCCGGCAGCTCGCGGGAGAAGCGGTCGTCCAGGACGACGGTCGAAGCCGGTGCAGCGCTCACTCGTCCAGGGTACGGAGAAGTCATTGGGTGGGCGGCGGTGACCGTCGGCGGCGCGCCTACCTGCGCGCGCGGTTCGCCAGACGCTCGGATTCGGTGATGACGACGCTCTTGCCGTCCAACCGGATCCAGCCCCGACTTGCGAAGTCGGAGAGCGCCTTGTTCACCGTTTCCCGGGATGACCCGACCAGGTGCGCTAACTCACCCTGCGTGAGGTCGTGCTTGACCCGCAGTGCGCCGTTCTCCTGCACGCCGAACTGCTGCGCCAACTGCAGCAGCTGTTTGGCCAGCCGCCCTGACACGTCGGTGAAGATCAGATCGGAAAGGGTGTCGTCGGTGCGGCGCAATCGCCGCGCCAGCACGCGCAGTAGTCGTTCGGCGACCTCGGGATGGTCCGCGATCCAAGCTCTCAGTACCGTGCCTTCCACCGGCACGGCGCACACCGTGGTGAGCGCGGTCGCCGTCGACGTTCGCGGGCCTGGGTCGAACACCGACAGTTCGCCGAACGATTCCGATGGTCCCCGCAGAGTGAACCAGCTGTCTTGTCCGTCGCGGGAATGGCGACCGATCTTGACCTTGCCTTCGATGATGACGTACATCCGATCGCCTTGTTCGCCTTCGTTGAAGAACACGTGTCCACGCGGAAATTCGACCGGACGGAGTTGCGAGACCAGTGTGCGCGCCGCGCCCGGCTCGACACCTTGGAAGATGGCAGCTCTGGCAAGGACGGGGTCCACCGGCGTCTCCTTGGTAGTTGGTAGCTGCGCCGCTCAGGAGCCCAATTGACGTGGACGAAACTTACCCGGCTGCGATCGGTTCAAACCGTCGAACCCATGAAGTCGGTGACGGTTCTTCACGTGTGCAGAGTGTTGGTTCTGCGGCGACTGGGTGCGTGCGGGAGGTCAGATGGGCCATCCACGCACGGCTGGCGAGGCATGGAGAGTCACCACACGCCGCCAACGGCGGTGCGACTGGTAGTCATCCGCTGGGCAGCGGGATCCGCGCGCTATGCGATCAGTTGGTCCACTCGACCAGCATCGACGGCGCAGCCGCGGCGATCCTGACCGGGTCACGGCAGGTACGTGAGCTGCTCTATGCCAGCGACACGGTCGCCCGACAGCTCGACGAGCTGGAGTTCACCCTCGGTGAAGGCCCATGCCTACGCGCAGCAACGGTCTACCACCGCAGTGGCCAGCGACATCCTCGGTCACCGTCTCTCGCTGCGAGACCAACAAGACGGCACCCCGCACCCGTAACGCCCGGACCACGAAGATCACGTCCAGCCGGTCGGGATGATCCGGCTCCATATCGGGCTCGACGGGCGAGATGCGACGGTAGCGTCTGCCAACATGCGCAACGTCGTCATCACCGGTCCCGGCGCCGTCGAGGTTCGCGAGGCTCCCGACCCGGTTCCGCCAGGCCCCGACGGGGCCGTCGTTGGCGTCGAATCGGCCGCGATCTGCGGTTCCGATCTTCACTTCTACGACGGCGATCTGCCCGTGGGCGACGGGGTGGCCGTCGGTCACGAATTCATCGGCACCGTGCTCGACGTCGGCCCCGAGGTGTCGACCGTGCGGGTCGGCGACCGGGTGCTGACGGCATCGGTCACCGGGTGCGGAAAGTGCGACGGGTGCGCCATGGGCAATCCGGTCACCTGCATCCAGGGGATGCAGGTCTTCGGATCCGGCGGGCTCGGCGGGGGTCAGGCGACGGCGGTTGCCGTGCCAAACGCCAACTTCCAGCTGCTCCGAATCCCCGAGGGAATGGACGATGAAGCCGCCCTGCTGCTGACGGACAACTTGTCGACCGGCTGGATCGGCGCAAAGAAGGCCGACATTCCGCCGGGCGGCACGGTCGTCGTCATCGGACTCGGTGCGGTCGGGTTGTGTGCCGTCCGCGCCGCGTTCGCCCAAGGTGCGGGCACGGTCCTTGCCGCCGATCCAGTGGCGGGCCGGCGGGCCTTGGCCGTCGATTCGGGGGCGACCGCCCTCGAGGGGCCGACGGTGGCCGCGGTGTTCGAACACACCGGTGGCCGCGGGGCCGACAGCGTCATCGACACCGTCGCCTTGGACGCGACGCTCAACGACGCCCTGGCCTGCGTGCGGGCCGAGGGCACGGTGTCCGTACTCGGCGTGCACGACCTCAATCCCTATCCGATGCCGATTCTGCTGGCACTGGTGCGCAACCTCACCGTGCGCATGACGACCGCACCCATCCACCAGACGTGGACCGATCTGCTTCCCCTGCTGGCGAGCGGATCACTACGCACCGACGGCATCTTCACGCACACCTTCCCGCTGGCCGAGGCGGCCGATGCGTACGCCGCGGTGGCGGCCCGCAGCCCGGAGTGCGTAAAGGTGATCCTGAAGCCGTAGGGCGCGGATTCAGCCCGCGTAGACGACCTCGTCGAACGGCCAGGCGTCCGCCAGCCATGTGCGAACAGCTTGTCGCAGAACGGGATCGAGGTCCGCGACGTCAGCCCGAACCCACGACCATGCGCCGACCGCGCCCGACAGCTCCCCTGGGTTGAGGTACAGGCAGCCGATCACGTCCTCCGAGTCGGGCCGCAGCACCGTATAGGCGAATGCCACCCGGCGCTCGAACTCGTCGGCGTGGCGCTCCAGGTCGGCGAGGTTCGCCTCGGCCGACATCCCCGCGTCCGGAGGCCAGCCCCATCCGACGAATCCGGGGCTGGACTGGATGTGCGAAATGCTCGACGTCCAGGCGGCGTGGTCGGAGGCATTGTGCTGCGGACCGAGCGGTTCGAGCCGGAACCGAACGGTGCGTAGCTCGCGGGGTACCTCGAAATCGACTGGGACGAAGGGCTCCTGGCTCATCGACTCAGACTAGGCGCGGGCTGGTGGCGGTCAGCATGGCCGCCAGCATGTGCACGATCTCCTCGGGGTCCCCGTCATGGGCCGAGCGCTCGTGCTCCGCCGCAAGGGCGAACATCGCCGTGGCGACCGCGGCGACGCGGCGGCGTCGCACTCTGCGGTCGGCGACGGGTACGGCGTGCGACAGCGCGTCGAGTACGCGCGGCCAGGCGGTCTCCGCGGAATCGTGTGGCTCGGTCCTGAGCCGGGTCCCGACGACCTGAAGGAACCGCGCGTAGTGCGTGCTCTCGAGGCTCAACAGGGGCAGGACGAGGACCCGCATCAGCGCGTGAACGTCTGTGGTGTCACGCTCGTCGAGTTCGCCGAGCATCCGTTCCCGCTCGAGTTCCATCGGCAGTAGCCGACGGGCCACCACGGCGTCGAGAAGGTCCTGCCTGCTGCGGAAGTGGTAGTTGACGGCCGAGTTGTTCCGCTGGCCCGCCGCCTGGGCGATGTCGCGAAGCGGCACCTCGAATCCGCGCTCGGCGATGAGCCGTTCGGCGGCGTCGAGCAGCGCGTCCTTCGAACGGGAACCACGATCCACGAGAGGCATCCTAGGCGTTTCCCGCCGCAGATTAAGCGCATGTGCTTAACTCGGTGTCGGCCAGGCCGCCGGAAGGATTCCCATGACTGCTGCTGAACAGGTTCGCGAGATCGACGCGGGCACCCCGATGACACGATTCGCCAGGGGGTGGCACTGCCTGGGTCTGGCGGAGGCGTTCCGCGATGGCGCGCCGCACGGGATCAACGCGTTCGGTACCCGGTTGGTGGTGTTCGCCGATTCCCAAGGCGAAATCCACGTGCTCGACGGCTATTGCCGACACATGGGCGGGGATCTGTCGATGGGAACGGTGAAGGGCGACACCGTGGCGTGCCCGTTTCACGACTGGCGCTGGCAGGGTTCGACTGGTCGCTGCGTCGAGGTGCCCTACGCTCGCCGTACCCCCCGCCTGGCACGCACGCGAAAGTGGTTGGGCCAGGAGGTGAACGGCCAATTACTGGTGTGGCACGACCCGGAGGGCTCGACACCGCCATCCGAGCTCACCCCGCCGACGATCGAGGGCATGGACGAGGGCAGATGGTCGGAGTGGACCTGGAACTCGATCCTGATCGAGGGGTCGCACTGCCGTGAGATCGTCGACAACAACGTCGACATGGCGCACTTCTTCTACATTCACCGCGCCTATCCGACGTACTTCAAGAACGTGATCGAAGGGCAGGCGGCCAGCCAGTTCATGGAGTCCAAGGCGCGCCCCGACACCACGAACAACTATGAAAAGCTATGGGAGGGAACGAATCTCCGGTCGGAGGCGACTTATTTCGGCCCGGCCTACATGATCAACTGGCTGCACAACGACGTCGCACCCGACTTCACTCTCGAGGTGGCGCTAATCAACTGCCACTACCCGGTCACCCAGAATTCGTTCGTCCTGCAGTGGGGTGTCGCCGTGCAGAAGATCGAGGGCCTACCCGAGGACAAGGCCGGACGACTGGCCGCGACGCTCAGTAAGAGCTTCGGTGAGGGGTTCCTCGACGACGTCGAGGTGTGGAAGCACAAGACGCGGATCGACAACCCGCTGCTTACCGAGGAGGACGGCGCCGTGTATCAGCATCGACGTTGGTACGAGCAGTTCTACGTCGACGTCGCCGAAGTGACCGACGACATGGTGGCCAGGTTCGAGCTCGAAGTCGACACCACGCACGCAAACGGGGTGTGGCAGCAGGAGGTCAGCGAGAACCTTCAGCGTCGGGGCGACTCGTTGTCCACGTCGCGCTGAATGGTTTCCGAGCACACGCGTTCACTGAAATCTCTCATCTCGTGGCGGCCTCGGACGTGCGCGGGGTGAGGCTCTGGGCCCCGAGGAAGTCGCGAAAGTGCGGGACCGCCTCTGCCACCAGGATTGCCGGTAGCAGCACCTCCCACAGGTCGGTCAGTTGGCGCGTGATCCGGGGGTCGTCGACAGTCAGACTCGCCACGGCCCACGCCCCGTACGCGGCGCAGACGATCGAGCGCCCGAGCACTTCCGGATCGGCGTCGCTGCGCACGTCGCCCTGCAGCTGCGCGCGCGCGAACTGCGCACCGAGGGCGTTCACCCACGTCGAGTAGTAGCGGGTCGCCGCCCCCGCCGAGGTGCCGACGGTGTGCATCAATTGAGATGCCACACGCGCGCCCGCGTCGTTGACGTGCAGGGAAGCGACTGCGAACGTGCCGCGGATGACGGCCTCCAACGCCGGACCGTCGGCATCGGCGGAGAGGAAGGCCGCATGGACCTTCGCGCTCGACTCCGCCAAGATCGCGCTGGCGACCGCGTTCTTGGTCTCGAAGTGATGGTAGAAGGCGCCGCCGGTCATGCCGGAGTCCGCGATGATCTGCCGGGTCCCGGTCGAGGTGTATCCGTGCTCGGCGAAGAGACGGATCGCCGAGTCGAGGATGCGTCGGCGGGTGGCGACGGCGCGTGGCTGCGTGCGCTTCGTCGCCCGGGTGCCCGTGACGCCGTTCATCTGTGCATTCATGCGCTCGAGCCCTTCCATCGCGGGGGTGCCAGGCGTCCGCGACCATGAAACGCCGCAGAACCCTCTGAGACGCTCGTCATGGGCCTGTACTCAGATATTGAGTGTACGAGCGTTCACCGAACGTAACAGGGCGGCGCGGGTTCCTCCAGCAGATGAGCGCTTCGTCACAATCGGGTTGCTGCTACACCTGGCTCGCGAGATCCGCTTTGTGCAGGGTGCTCTCTCGCACTTTCTCTGCACAACGTCGATCTCGTTAGCTCGTCGGTGCGCGGGACGTCACTGGAACGTCACTCAGGCTCGCCGTACTCGTCGAACCAGTACGCGAGCTTGCCCCGGCGACTGACCGCGCGGAGTCTGCGCTCGGCCGCGGCCCGTGTCTTCGTGGTGGTCACGATCAGCAGTTCGTCGCCGGCTTCGATGCGGGTATCCGGCAGAGGCACGAAGGTGTGGCCGTCTCTGATGATGAGGGTGATGACGCTGGGGTCGGGCAGACGAAGTTCCAGAACCGTGACGTCGTGCAGGCGGGAGGTCGGCCGCACCGTCAACGTCAACAGCTCTGCATCGAGGACGTCCAGCGGTGCGGCCTCGACGTAGATCTCGCGCGGGGAGTCGCGAGGGATCAACCGCAGCGCATGCGCCAGCGGTCGCAGGCTGGGGCCCTGTACCAGGGTGAACACGACCACCAGCAGGAACACGATGTTGAGCAGGCGGTTGCTGTCGGCCACTCCCTCGACGATCGGGAATGTCGCCAACACGATCGGGACCGCCCCGCGCAGCCCCGCCCACGACAGGAAGACCTTCTCGCGAAGCGGAATGCCGAACCCGGCGAGTGAGCCCACCACCGACAGCGGCCGCGCGACCAGGAGAAGCACCAGTCCGACGACGATCGCGGGCACCACGTCTGCGGCCAGCTCGCTGGGATCGACCAGCAGCCCGAGCAGGACGAACAGGCCGATCTGCGCCAGCCAGCCCAGCCCCTCGGCGAACGAACGGGTCGCTGACCGGTGCGGCAGCCCGGAGTTGGCGAGGACCACCGCGGCCAGGTAGGCGGCGATGAAGCCGCTGGCGTGCGCCGTGCCCGCCGCCGCGAACGCCACGATGCCGAGCCCGAACGTTCCGATCGGATACAACCCCGATGCGGGCAGAGCGACTCGCCGCAGCGCCAACGCACCGACGAACCCGCAGCCCAGCCCGATCGCCGACCCGGCCAGAAGCTCGTAGACCAGGTCGGCGACGGCGCTCTCCGGTTCGAACACAAAGGGCACCGCGCTGAACATGAGCACGAAGATCACCGCGGGCGCGTCGTTGAAGCCCGACTCGGCCTCGAGCAGACCGGCCACCCGCCGCGGCAGGGGCAGGACACGCAGAACCGAGAACACCGCCGCCGCGTCAGTGGACGACACGATGGCTCCGAGCAGCAGCGCGAGCTGCCAGTCCATGCGGAGCAGCAGGTGCGCACCGGCGGCGGTGACCACCAGGCTGATGAGCACCCCGATGGTGGCCAGTGCGCCAGCTGGTGCCAGTACCTTGCGGATATCGGCGAAGCGCGTCGTCAGACCACCCTCGACGAGGATGACGGCAAGCGCCGCGGTGCCGATGTTTCTGGCGAGTTCGACGTTGTCGAACTGCAGTCCGAGGCCGTCCTCGCCGATGGCGACGCCGACCAACAGGAACAGCAGCAGGCTGGGGAACCCCACGCGAGTGGCGACCCGGGTCCCGACGATGCTGGCCAGCAGCACGAAGCCGCCGATCAGCAAGGCCAGGTACAGCTCGTGCAGGCTCAATGCGTTCCCGTTCGGACGTGGAGGGGCGGTCAGGGCGGGCAGGACGAGGCGGCGAACGACCTGGTGCGCCGACCGGAGTGTGCGGTCAGTATTTCAGGACGGGCACCGGTTCGGTGTCGGGCAGACGGTGGCGACGGCGGAAGGCAACGCCGGTAGGCAACGGGCAGGCACCCCGATGGATGAAGATGGTGGGGTGGCAGAGCGAAAGACGCGCATCGGAATCGCCGGCGCAGGCAACGTCGGCCGATCCGTCGCTCAAGAACTGCTCGACAACGGTCACAAGGTCCTGTTGATCGAACGCGAACGCCGCAAATTCGAGCCGCACGTGGTCCCGGGGGCGGACTGGTTGTTCGCCGACGCGTGTGAGGTGGCCACCCTGGAGGAGGCGGGCGCCGAGACGTGCGACGTCCTCATCGCGGCCACGGGCGATGACAAGGCCAACCTCGTCGTAGGTTTGCTCGCCAAGTCCGAGTTCGGCGTGCCCAGAGTCGTGGCCCGCATCAACGAGATCCGCAACGAGTGGCTGTTCACCCAGGCGTGGGGGATCGACGTGGCGGTTTCGACCCCGGGTGCGATGGTGGCCGGGGTCGAAGGCGCCATCGACGTTGGCCACCTGGTGCGATTGATGGGGCTGCGTCAGGGCCAGGCAGATCTGGCGAAACTCACGCTGCCCGAAGACAATCCGCTCGTCGGGCGACGCATCGGCGATCTGGACCTGCCCGCCAACACCGCCATGGTGACCCTGGTCCGCGGTGGCAGCGTCATCCTTCCTGCACCAGACGAGGTGCTACAGGCGGGAGACGAGATGTTGTTCGTCTCGGACAGCTCGGTGGAGAGCGCGATGAGGGCGGCCATTCACGGGGCTGAACCAATCCGGGCGCTGAAGGACCTGCAGGGGTTCTAGGCTGGGGGATTCGGAGAGAAGGGGTGCCGGTTGACCGCAGTGATCGTCATCGTAGTGGCGCTGCTCCTCGGCGTGGGTCTGGTCGTCAGCCAACTCGCCCGCCTCAAGGAGTGGCTGGGCAAGGCCCCTCCCACGGCGCCGCCCGAGATCGAGCCGAGTGAATCTCCAGACTAGGCAGCTCGTTTGGCCGTTCGGGGTCCGGCCTCGGGGATACGCTCGATACGCGACGCCGCGGACGCCGTCGTGGATTGGGGAGCGCGATGACGGACAAGGCCCTGGTCGTGGGGGAAGCACTCATCGACGTCGTATCCCACGACGGTCAGCCGCTCGGTGAGCACGTCGGCGGAAGCCCACTCAACGTTGCCTTCGGGCTGGCGCTGCTCGACAGGCCGGTCGAGTTCCTGACCTGGATCGGTGACGATCCCCGCGGTCGGCGGATAGCCGACTATCTGCACGACAGCGGGGTGGCGTTGGCCCCGGGCAGCCAGGGGGCGTCGCGGACCGGTACGGCGCATGCCGAGCTCGACGAAAAAGGCTCTGCGCAATACACATTCGACCTGGAATGGGTCGTTTCCCCTCAGTCGGCACCTACCGCGCGACCCGTGCTGCACACCGGCTCCATCGCCACCGCACTGCAGCCGGGCGCCGACGGCGTCGAAACGTTGATCGAGACGTACGCACCGACGACCACCATCACCTTCGACCCGAACATTCGGCCGGAGTTCTTCGCGAACCCAGAAGAGGCGTTGGCGAACGTCGAGTCCATCGTCGCCAAGTCGGACGTCGTCAAGGCGAGCGACGAGGACATGCGTTGGCTCGCGCCTAACACCTCACCAGAGGACCTGGCCGCGCGATGGCTCGCGCTCGGCCCCGCGATGGTCGCCGTCACGTTGGGCGCCGACGGTTCGTACGCAGTCTGCGCCGACGGCTCCGAGCGCATACCGGCCTATCCGACCGAGGTGGTGGATACCGTGGGTGCGGGCGATGCCTTCATGACGGGCCTGGTCGACGCTCTATGGAGTGCCGAACTGCTCGGCGGACACCGCCGCGAGCATCTGCGGCGCATCACCACCGATCAGCTTCGGCAGGTGCTCAAGGTTGCTGCCCTGTCGGCGGCGCTCACCGTGGCGCGGCCGGGTGCGGCGCTGCCGGACCGAGCGATGCGGGACCGCGCGGCCGCCCGCCTCGTCGACTGAGTGCGTCAAACCCCAACGCCACTACATGGATTCGACGCGGCGGCGCACACGAACGGGCACGAAGTCGGACTAGTCGGGCACGGGTGCGCGCCCGAATGGGCACGAAGGCTTTCTCTTCGTCGCAACGGTTCCCATCCGAGCGCAATGGGGTGTATTACAAGAAATGAGTGATCCACATCACAGTGGAGTGTCCACTCGTTCTCACGGGATAGGGGCGGCGGGTATGACGACGACAGAGCATGCCGAACAACCATCGGATGCGCCCCCAACGGGAGAGAAGGCGCCGTTGGTATACCCCAAGATGTGGGTGCTCTTCGCCGTTCTCATTTGCTGTTTCACCGCGTGGGGCGTGGCCGCCGACCTGACCACGCCGATGGTGGCCGGGTTCAAGCGCATCTTCGAGATGAACACCTTTCAGGCGTCACTGGTGCAGTTGGCGTACTTCGGCGCCTACTTCCTGCTGGCGATTCCCGCTGCGCTGATCAACCAGAAGTTCGGATACAAGGCCGGTCTGCTCTCGGGTGTGTTGCTTGCCGCCGCCGGCGCGATCGCGTTCTACCCCGCGAGCAAGATCATGACCTACGAGGCGTTTCTGGTCGCGTTGTTCGCCATCGCCGCCGGCTGCTCGATTCTCGAGACCTCCGCCAACCCCTACGTGATGTCCCTCGGTCCCGAGTCGACGGCGACGCGACGCCTCAACTTCGCCCAGGCGTTCAACCCGGTCGGCACCAACATCGGCGTGTTCCTCGCGGCGACGCTGATCCTGCCGAAGTTGGACGAGCCGATGAACATGGCGAATCTCTCACCGGGACAGGCGCAATCGATCCGGGCCGGCCAACTGGGCGCGGTGATGGGCCCCTATCTGGGGTTGGGCTTCGTGCTGATCGCCATCGGATTGGTGATCGCGATCAAGAAGTCGCCACCGATCGTCGAGGAGTTCGAGTCCGGCGACCTCGACGGGAGGAGCCCGCTCAAGATCTTGTTGTCGAACCGGCGTTACAAGTTCGGGGTGGTGGCCCAGTTCTTCAACGTCGCGGCTCAGGTCTGCACCTGGACCTATCTGATCCAGTACTCGCAGCAGGCGCTCAACGGATCATTGCAATTGGGCGGTTACCTGTTGCAGGTCAGCCTCATCGTCTTCCTCATCTCGCGGTTCGTCATGACGTGGGTAATAGGCAAGGTTCGTGCGACGAAGGTGCTCGCGGTGCTCGGCAGCCTGGCCGTCCTGCTCTGCATCTTCGCCATGTTCTCACCGAACGTGGCTGGCGTCACCGCGGTCGTGGCGGTGTCGTTCTGCTTGTCTCTGATGTTCCCGACGATTTACGGGGTAGCACTCGAGGGCCTGGGCCCCGCAACGAAATTCGGCGCCGCCGGCCTCGTCATGGCGATCGTGGGCGGGGCGATCATGCCTTTGATCCAAGGCGCCATCCTCGACGCGACGAGCCCCGCGATCTCTTTCATCGTGCCCGCCCTGTGTTTCGCGGTCGTGACGAGCTTCGCGCTGTTCGACCTGAAGGCCGCACCTCACAAAGTAGGAGAACCGGCATGAAACGCTATGTGATCGTGGCGCTGACGCTCGTCCTCGCGGCGTGTGGCGGCGGCCAGAAGGCGAACTTCTCCGATCCGACCGATCAGCTCGACGTCGTGTCATGGTGGGTATCGCCCTCTGAACGCCCGGCCTTCGAAGTTCTGCTCAACGCGTTCAAGGCCGACAACCACGACGTGAACGTGACCGACGGGTCGATCGCCGGTGGCGGCGGGAGCAACGTCCAGGTGGCGCTCGCCGCGCGCCTGCAAGCGGGCGATCCCCCGGACGTATGGCAGACCTTCCTCGGCAGTTCCCTGCGCGCCTGGGTGGATGCGGGCCGCCTCGCCGACGCGACGGCCATCTACGACGGCGCCAACCTGGGTCCGGCGATGCCACCGCGGCTGCTCGACGCGGCAACCTACAAGGGCAAGAAGTGGGGCGTGCCGACGGGATCGCACCGCGGAAACGTGTTGTGGTTCAACGAGAATGTTCTGCGTAAGGCTGGCATCGCGGCTCCCGGTCCCGGATACACGGCCGATGCCTTCGCCAACGACCTGTCGAAGGTGACGGCGAGCGGCGCCACGGGATTGTGCCTGGGTGGAAAGGACCGGTTCACCGCTGCAGAACTCTTCGAGAACACCCTGCTCGGCGTGGTCGGGACGAACGGCTGGAACACCATTCGCAACGACAAGTTCGACTGGCGGGGCGGCCAGGTCAGGCAGGCCCTTAACCGATTCGGGCAGATACTCGCACAGGCCGACCCGAACGCCGGTGGCCTCACCTGGGATCAGGCCGCCAAGAAGCTCGCCACCGGTGGCTGCGCCTTCCTGTCCATGAACGACTCCGTCTACGGCGAACTCGTGGCGAACAAGGCGGCGGAGGGCAAGGACTTCGGGTACGTCGCCTACCCGGGAACCGAGGGTTCCTATCTGGCGATCGTGGACACCTTCGTCGTCTCGTCCGATGCCAAGGATGGGATGAACGCGATGAAGTTCCTCCAGACGATCGCAGACCCGGCGACCTCACTGGCCTTCAACAAGGTCAAGGGCTCGGTGCCGATCCGCAGCGACGTAGACGTGTCCTCGTTGCCCGAGTATCAGCGGCAGGCGTCGAAGTCGTTGTGGGGGGACGAGATCGTGCTGTCGATCACGCACGGTGAGCTCATGCCGTCCGGCTTCCAGCAGGCCATGTACGACGCCGTCGCAACGTTCGTGCAGAGCAAGAACGCCAACGCCTTCATCGACACGCTGCAGAACTCCATCGCCGTCCCGATTGCCGGCCGATGACAGACGGCCCGCTGTTCCTGGTCGTCACGATCAGACCTCGCCTCGACCGGCGGGCCGAGGCGGAGGCGCAACTACAGTCGATGCGCCGCAACACGTTACAGGAGCCGGGCTGTGTGTTCATGCACCTCGTCCAGTCGCAGGACGACCCCGATTCGTGGGTCATGCTCGAGATGTTCCGTTCGCGTGCGGCGTGGGACGAGCACATGGCGCAGGCCTACAACGTCGAGGGCAACGAGATCTTGGAGGGACTGCTCCGAGAGCCGTCCGAACTGCGCCTGTTCGACGAGAAGTAGGTTCCGCGGGGCGTCAACCACCTGCCGGGTCGTGCAAGACGACGTCGACCGCCGCCTCGATCACGTCGTCGTCGGGCACGGTCCCGAACATGATGGCCGGACACGCCACGACGCCGGTGAGCATCGAGACCGCGGCATCGAGGGCAGCGCCCGAGAAGCGCTGACCGAGCATCGCGTACATCTGATGCTGTCCGTCGGTGTTGACCCGGTTCCTGATTTGCGCCATCTGCTCGACTGACGCCCACTCCGCCATGCCGGAGAGCACCCGATCCAGTCGAATGTCGACCACGCCGGACCTGAAGACCTTGAGCTCTCCGATGAGGTCGGCGCGCAGATCGCCGGTCAATTGGTGGTGTGGCATCTCACCGAGGCTCTCGATCGCCATCGCGATCAGATCGATGCGCGCGGGCCAGTGCGTGTAAAGAGTGGTCTTGGAGTAGCCGGCGATCTCGGCGACGCGAGCGTGGGTCACCGCGTCGGAACCCTCGCTGGTCAGGAGCTCGAGGGCGGCCCTAGCGACGTCGACGCGCGTGCGCGACACCCTGGCGTCTTCGCCGCTGTCTCCAGCCTTGCTGCCCTCGACCGGTGTCATCGGTATCCGTCACTTTCATCGACTCTGTGGTCACTTCGGTTCGCAGACCTGAACGCGAAGTTAACTGATGCACTCTAAATCCAGTACTGGTCAGCTATTGCACTATTGAACGTTTAGACCAATAGTGTACGGGGAATCAATTTTCTCGACGTGCGGTGTCAAGCCCCGGCGCGGCGTCGACTCACCCGACCGGCAGAAGGAACCCCATGTCCGCAATCCTCTTTGGCTCGATCAGCACTCTCGCCGACACCTCGGAAATGCAGCGCCAGGCGTTCAACGACGCGTTCCAGGCCTACGGTCTCGATTGGGAGTGGTCGCGCGACGAATACACCTCGATGCTGGGCTCGAATGGCGGCGCGCAGCGAATCGAGGAGTATGCCTCGTCCCGCGGAGCCGACGTCGACGCCGCCGCGGTGCACGCCAGGAAGTCGCAGATCTTCCAGGAGCTGCTCCGTTCGTCTTCCGTCTCACCGCGACCCGGCGTCGTTGAGACGGTGCAGGAAGCCAAGCGGAACGACCACAAGCTGGGCTTCGTCACCACCACCTCGCTGGGCAACATCGATGCCCTGCTCGCGGCGCTTCAGCCGCACATCAGCGCGGAGATGTTCGACCTCATCGTCAATCGCGACACGGTGACCTCCCCGAAGCCGGATCCCGCGGCATACGAGTTCGCGCTCGAGCGGCTCGGTGAGGACGCAGGCAACGTCGTGGCGATCGAGGACAACGTCGGCGGGGTCAGTGCTGCGTCCGCCGCGGGCATCCGGTGCATCGCGTTCCCCAACGAGAACACCGGCGGTGGTGACTTCTCTCACGCCGCGGAGACCGTCGACGCGCTGGACGCAGGTCGCATCATCGGCATCGCCACGTCCTGACGCACACCTTCGAACTACGACGAACCCCTACCGAGGAGCATCACGATGAGCAACATGCAAGCCCGAGTGACCGTGAGCGACAGGACCTTCCACGTCTCTGGTTACGAGAAGATCGAGTACGACCTGGTGTACGTCGATGGCGTATTCGCCCTCGACAGCACCGACCTCGCGGACAGTTACCGTCCCTACGGTCGGGCACTCATGGTCGTCGACGACGCGGTCTACGAGATCTACGGCGACGACATCCGGGCGTACTTCGATCATCACGACATCGCCCTGACCGTGGTTCCCGTGCAGATCCGGGAGACGGCCAAGTCGCTGGAGACCTTCGAGCGGATCGTCGGTGAGTTCGACGCCTTCGGGTTGGTGCGTACCGAGCCGGTGCTGGTGGTCGGCGGAGGCCTGACCACCGACGTCGCCGGATTCGCCTGCGCCAGCTATCGGCGCAGCACTCCGTACATCCGGATTCCCACCACGCTGATCGGCCTGATCGACGCCAGTGTGTCGATCAAGGTCGCCGTGAATTACGGCAAGCACAAGAACCGGTTGGGGGCGTACCACGCGTCGCAGAAGGTGCTGCTGGACTTCTCGTTCCTCAAGACCCTGCCCGAGGACCAGGTCCGCAACGGCATGGCCGAGCTGATCAAGATTTCGGTCGTCGGCAACTCGGAGATCTTCGAGCTGCTCGAGCAGCACGGTGCAGAGCTGCTGCACACGCGGTTCGGACATCTCGACGGCACACCCGAAGTTCGGGCGGCCGGCGAGCGCGTCACCCACCAGGCCATCGCCACGATGCTGGAACTCGAGGCGCCCAACCTGCACGAGATCGACCTTGATCGCGTGATCGCATTCGGTCACACGTGGAGCCCCACATTGGAGCTCACCCCGGCCGTGCCGTTCTTCCACGGCCAGGCGATCAACATCGACATGGCGCTGTCGACGACCCTCGCCGAGAAGCGTGGCCATCTGACCGTCGCCGATCGTGACCGGGTGCTGGGCGTGATGAGTTCGCTGGGCCTCGCGCTGGACAGCGAGTACTTGACGCCGGAGCTGCTCGAAGTGGCGACGGCATCGATCCTGAAGACTCGTGACGGCCAGCTCCGGGCGGCTATCCCAGACCCGATCGGACGGTGCCGCTTCCTCAACGACGTCACCACCGGTGAGCTCGCCGACACATTGACGCTGCACAAGAAGATCTGCCTGGACTACCCCCGGGGTGGCGACGGCGTCGACGTGTTCACGGTGGCCGAGCAGGACGACGAGTCATGAACGACGTTGCGGTGCTGCCTGCCAGTGCCGCAGGCAGGGCGATAGCGGCCCGGCCGGTGACGCCTTCGACGATCCTCGCCAGAGAACTCGGGGAGCTGTGTCGTGAACTCGGCGCGGTCCCCGGCGTAGACCCGGCCCTTGCGCGGCGGTTGAGGCAGGCGCGTGATCTGGCGTCGGGCCTCGATCCGTACCTCGATCAATGCACGAGTCCGGAGTCGACCGCGTTGGCGGAGTTGGCGCGCAGGACACGTGAGACGGATTGGGCCTCGACATCAGGAGGGGGGATTCACCTCGAGCAAGAGATGTTGTCGGGCCACGTCGAAGGTCAGACGCTCAAGTTCCTGGTGCACCTCGCCGGCGCCACCCGGGTTCTGGAGATCGGGATGTTCACCGGGTATTCGGCGCTCGCGATGGCGGAGGAGTTGCCCGATGGTGGAGTGCTCGTGGCGTGCGAAATCGATCCGGCGGTAGCGGGTTTCGCCAGAGAGTGCTTCGACGCCTCGCCGGCGGGGCAGAAGATCGCGATAGAGGTCGGACCGGCGATCGATACGCTACGTCGCCTGGCTCGGGAGGGGCTGGAATTCGACTTCGTCTTCATCGACGCCGACAAGCCCGGCTATCTCGACTATGTGGAGTTCCTGCTCGGCAGCACGCTGTTGTCTCCGCGCGCGGTGATCGCAGTGGACAACACCCTGCTCCAGGGCGAGCCCTACGCGGACGTCGACATCTCCCGCAACGGCGCGGCGATCGCGGGATTCAACGCGGCCCTCACCTACGACCAACGCGTCGAGCAGGTGTTGATACCGCTGCGCGACGGCCTGACCCTGATCCGGAGGACGCAGGGGTGACCGCTCTGTTGGACCTCGGCACCCCGACCGCCGCCGGTGTGCCTCGGCGACGGGGTGCCAATGCCGGTCGCACCGTCGTTACTCTCGCCGGGCTGCTCCTGACGCTTCCCGTCGATCTCGGGCTGGTAGCCGCCGCGCTGCTGAGTCGAAGGCGAAACCCCCTGGTCCACAGGACGATCGGGGCCAGGAAGACCGTTCTCATCAGCGGTGGCAAGATGACCAAGGCGCTGCAACTGGCGCGGTCGTTCCATTCGGCCGGACATCGGGTCATCCTCGTCGAGTCCGCGAAATACCGTTTCACCGGTCACAGATTCTCCCGCGCGGTCGACGCGTTTCACTGCGTACCGGAACCAACGTCGCCCGGTTACGCCGAGGCGTTGCTCGAGGTCGCCAGACACGAGCGCGTCGACGTGTTCGTCCCGGTATCGAGTCCCGCTGCGAGCGTTCATGACTCGCGGGCACGATGCCTTCTCGACGACGTCTGCGAGGTGGTGCACGTCGGAGTCGAGACCGTGCACATGCTCGACGATAAGGCGGCGTTCTCCCGTGCGGCCGCCTCTCTCGGCCTGCGCGTCCCCGACTTCCGTCGGATCACCGATGCCCGCCAGGTCGCGGAGTTCGACTTTCCCGAGGGCCGTAGCTACATCCTCAAGCGAATCGCCTACAACCCGGTCGGGCGAATGGACCTCACTCGGTTGTCGCGCGAGACTCCGGAGCGCAACGTCGCATTCGCACGCTCGCTGTCGATCTCCGAGGACGACCCGTGGATTCTGCAGGAGTTCATCGACGGCAAGGAGTTCTGCACCCACGGCACGGTCCGGCGTGGGTGGTTGCAGGTGTACGGGTGCTGCGAGTCGTCGGCGTTCCAGATCAACTACGAGGACATCGACAAGCCTGAGATCCGTTCGTGGGTTGAGGAATTCGTCGGCGCCTTCGACCTCACCGGTCAAGTCTCCTTCGACTTCATCGAGGGACCGGACGGCCATGCGTACGCCATCGAGTGCAATCCGCGCACCCACTCGGCGATCACCATGTTCTACGACCACCCGCAGGTGGCCTCGGCCTACCTCGACGACGGACACCCCGTCATCACGCCCCGGCCGGGGGCCCGTCCGACGTACTGGATCTATCACGAGCTGTGGCGCCTGCTGACGCAACCGGATCGTCCGAGCAGGCTCAAGACGATCCTCAGCGGCAAGGATGCGATCTTCACGTGGTGGGATCCACTGCCCTACCTGATGGTTCATCACCTACAGATCCCGTCGTTGCTGATCGGGAACCTGCGCAGCCGCCGAGGCTGGAGCCGGATCGACTTCAACATCGGCAAGCTCGTCGAGCCGGGAGGGGACTGACGTGCCCACCTCCGTGTTGCATCTCGTCGGCTCCGCGGTCGACGAGTTTCACGCTGAGCTGTCGCGCCTCTACGCCGAAGCCTGCCTCGACGCACTCTGCGACCCCGACCGCTACGACGTCCATCTGGCATACGTCTCACCCGACGGCAGGTGGCGATTCCCGGTGGACCTCGGCACCGAGGCCCTTGCCTCGGCGGAAACGATGGCGCTGCCCGAAGCCGTTGCGCACCTGGCACGTCTGCGCCCCCAGGTGGTCGTGCCCCAGATGTTCTGCCTGCCCGGGATGACCACCTACCGCGCGCTGTTCGACCTGCTCGGCATTCCATGTCTGGGGAATCCGCCAGAGGTGATGGCGATCGCGGCCGACAAGGCAAAGGCCAGAGCGATCGTGGCCGCGGCAGGCGTCGCAGTGCCCGAGGGTGCTGTGCTGCGGCCCGGCGAATGGTCGTCCCTCGCGCTTCCGGTCGTCGTGAAGCCCGTCGACGCGGACAATTCGGTGGGCGTCTCGCTGGTGCGAGATCCCGGTGAGTACGACACCGCGGTGAATCTCGCGATGGCCCACGGCGGAGCCGCAC
Source organism: Mycolicibacterium hodleri (assembly GCF_006439015.1). Taxonomy (GTDB): domain Bacteria; phylum Actinomycetota; class Actinomycetes; order Mycobacteriales; family Mycobacteriaceae; genus Mycobacterium; species Mycobacterium hodleri_A. The sequence continues at coordinate 52,456 of NZ_RCZG01000022.1, forward strand.
TGGTCGAGTCCTACGTCGAGCTCGGTCGAGAAGTGCGGTGCGGCATCGTCGTTCGCGACGGCGAGCTGGTGTGCCTGCCGCTCGAGGAGTATGCGGTCGATTCGACCACCAAGCCCATTCGCGGGCGGGACGACAAGCTCGACCGCACCGGTGACGGCGACCTGTACCTGGTCGCCAAGGATTCCAGCCGGGCGTGGATCGTGCCCGAGGACGACCCGATCACCGCCGTCGTCTGGGCCGCCGCCCGACGGTGTCACGTGGCGCTGGGATGTCGGCACTACAGCCTGTTCGACTTCCGAATCGATCCGGATGGTAAGCCGTGGTTCCTGGAGGCGGGGCCCTACTGCTCGTTTGCACCCACCAGCGTCGTGGCCGTGATGGCCGCGGCGGCCGGTGTCTCGGTCCGCGACCTCTTCGCGGACGCACTGGGTGAGCTCGATCTGGGAGGGGCCCGGTGCCTCAGTACGACACACTGACACCCGTCGGCGCCACGTTGACCGGGCTGCGGGTCGGCCCGATCGGTGAGAAGCAGGTGGATGAGCTTCGCGTCCTGCTCGCCGAGCACGGCGTCCTGGTGTTCCGGGGGCAGGACGTCGACGACGATGGCTTCCTTGACTTCCTGCACAGCTTCGGCGAGACGGCCTTCACCGAGGGCGAGACGCCGGTACCGGGATGGCCCGACCTCAATGTGATCAGCAACGTCGGCCGCAAGACGCCACCGCGGTCGACGTTCCACACCGACACCAGCTATGTGCGAAGGCCCCCGGCCTACACGGCGTTACGCGCGGTGGTTGTTCCCGAGCACGGCGGGCAGACGTTGTTCACCAACCAGTATGCGGCGTATGAGACGCTGCCCGCCAAGATCCGGTCGTGGCTGGATGGCCGCACGGTCACCCACGTCGTGACGGGTCTGGAACTCGACGAGGGGCAGGAGGCGTCGGCGGTGCACCCGCTGTTTCGCATCCACCCGATAGCCGGTCGGACCGCGCTGTACCTGTCGGCCCCGCAGCGGTGTGCGGCGATCAGCGGAATGCGGCCGCGGCTGGCTCGGGACACCATCTCGTTCCTCTTCGACCACTCGACGCGCGAAGACAACGTGCTGCGCCACTCCTGGGCTCCCGGAGACGTGGTGGTGTGGGACAACCGATGCGTCCTGCACCGCGCCGACCACGACGGGGTGATCGGCGATCGCGTCATGCACCGCGGCATGGTCGCCGATCACACGCCCGTCAGTGAACAGTTTCCGAAAGCTGTCAACTGACGGCGGGCACGGCGGTAGCGTCTTGCGCATGACCCTGACAACGCACGTGCAGGACGACGTCGTCGCAACAGCGCGCGGGATGCGTGATCTGGTGCGGACCGAGGCCGCGGAGTCCGAGCGGTTGCGCACCATGTCACCGGCGATCATCGACCAGATGTGGGCCACCGGCCTGATGACGGCCTTCAACCCCGCAGACGCAGGCGGGACGGAACCGTCGTTCACCGAGATGATCGATACCTGGATCGAAATGGCTTGGCAAGATGGGTCTTTCGGATGGACGGGCATCGCGAACCTACCGTCGTCGTTCGCTGCAGCGTCATATCTTCCCGAGCAGGGGTTCGCCGAAGTGTTCACCGCCAACGACAACCACGTCACCATGGGTGGACAGTTCGCGCCCAACGGGCAGGGCGCCGTCACCGACGGCGGCTACCGGCTGACCGGAGCATGGAGCTTCGGTTCCGGTACCGGGCACGCGCAGTACGTCGCGGCGGGTTTCATCCCGATGGACGACGGTGAGATGCGTTGGATCAGTGAGGGCATCCCGGAACTGATGGTGGCGCTGCTACCCCGCGCTGAAGTGAACTTCACCGATGGCTGGAACGTACAGGGGCTCAAGGGAACCGGGTCCTACGACTACAACGTCGCCGACGTCTTCGTGCCCGAGTACCGGACCTTCCGATTGTTCACCACCGAGCCGCTGCGCGGCATGTCACCGGCGGGGCGGATGGGCATGATGCCGGTGACCGCGGCAGGCCACGCGGCCTGGGCGCTCGGTGTCGCAAAGAGCATGCTGGACGATGTCCAGGAGCTGGCGGCCACCAAGTACCGGATGAGCGACATGGAGTCGCTGGCCAGCCGCCCCACCTTCCAGAAGGGCTTGGCGCATCACGTTGCCGCATGGCGGGCCGCGCGGCTTCTGGTGCTCGATGCGTTCACCACCGCCGAGTCGGCCGTCGCCACGGGCGATGAGCTGACGCCGACGTTGCGGGTCGACATGCGGGTCGCTGCCGTCTATGCCACCGACGTGGCCCGCGAATGCGCACAGTGGGCGCACCTGGTGGCGGGCACGACGTCGATCCGCGAGGGCAGCAGGCTCGAGCGGGCCTTCCGCGACGTCTACACCGGAACTCAGCACGCGTTCATCAGCGAGAAGGTCGCGATCGACTCAGCGCAGGTGTGGTTGGGGATCATCGACGACCACTTCTCCCTCTAGAGTGCGCTGAATGGCCATCGCTCTGACGGACGATCACCAGGCACTTGCCGAGAGCGTCACGGGCTTCGCCGCGCGACACACACCGACCTCGGCGACGCGTCTGGTGTTCGATCAACTCGCGGCAGGCGTCGTGCAGCCGCATTGGGCCGAATTGGTCCGCCAAGCCCTGCACGCCGTGCACCTCCCCGAAGAGTTCGGGGGGCAGGGCGGTGGACTCGAGGAGTTGGCGGTCATCGTCGAAGCCGCCGGCGCCGCACTGCTGCCCGGGCCGTTCTTGCCGACCGTGATGGCCAGCGCGGTGGTAGCACTCGGCGTTGACGGCGCGAAGCGTCGCGCGCTGCTCGAGGAGTTTGCGGGGGGCGCCACCGGAGCCATCGTCGAGCCGTCGCATGGAGTCTCTGCCTTGCGCAACGACGAGGAATGGACGCTCTCGGGGTCGACCCTGCCGGTGCTCGGCCTGTTGTCCGCGGGCGTCGTGATCGTCGGTGCACGTGACGCGGGCGGCAGCGTCGTCTGGCTGCACCTCGATCTCGACGCACCCGGTGTCACCCGAGAGTCGTTGGAGGGCACGGACCTGACTCGCGACGTCGGTCGCCTGAAACTCGACGATGTCCGCGTGCCTCGCGGCGATGAGATCGCGGGAGTGGACGCGACCGCCGCCCGCGCCGTGGTGGTCGGACTGCTGGCCGCCGACGCGGCGGGAGTACTGCAGTGGTGCCGAAAGGCATCCGTCGAGTATGCCAAGGTGCGTGAGCAGTTCGGCCAGGTCATCGGCATGTTTCAGGCCGTCAAGCACAAGGCCGCACGGCTGTTCGTCACCGAGGAGTTGGCGTCCGCAGTGGCGGCAGACGTCATCCGCAGCCTCGGTCAGGACGCCGATCAGCAACGGATCGCCACAGAGACCGCGGTGATCGTCGGCCTCGGGCGGGCGAATGACGCTGTTATGGAAGCGATCACCATGCACGGCGGTATCGCCGTCACCTGGGAGCACGACCTCCACCTCTATTGGCGGCGGGCGATCAGCGTTGCAGCACAGGCGGGTTCGGTGCGAACGGCGGTGCGCAACCTCGGCGAGGTCGCACTCGGTGCCAAACGGGACTTCACGATCTCCGCCAATGAAACCGACGACCCCGAGTTCCGGGAGTGGGTCGGCGGTGTGCTCGACGACGCACTCGCATTGCCCGCCGACGAACCGAGTACCGACGATCCGACGAAGGTGTACACGAGAGGCCGGCGCCGCGAGTTCCTCGCCGGGGTGGGTCTGGTCGCGGCTCACTGGCCGAAGCCCTGGGGTGTCAGTGCGACCGCTGCCCAGCAGGTGATCGTCGCCCAAGAGTATGCGCGGCGGGAGCTGACGCCGGCCAAGGTGATGGTCGGTGACTGGGCGGTGCCGACGATTCTCGCCCACGGCACGGACGCACAGAAAGAGCGGTTCGCGGGGCCGACGCTGCGTGGCGACATCGTCTGGTGTCAGCTCTTCAGCGAGCCGCAGGCAGGGTCTGACCTCGCGAGCCTGAAAACCAAGGCCGACAAGGTCGACGGCGGTTGGTCGCTGACGGGTCAGAAGGTCTGGACCTCGGATGCGCATCTTGCGCACTGGGCGATCTGTCTGGCGCGCACCGAACCCGACGCGGCCAAGAAGCATCGGGGCTTGAGCTACTTCCTCGTCGACATGCACGCACCGGGTGTCGACGTGCGTCCGCTGAAGCAGCCCAGCGGCGACGCCCACTTCAACGAGGTCTTCCTCGACGCGGTCTTCGTGCCCGACGACCAACTGCTCGGGCAGCGCGGCGAGGGCTGGTCGCTGACCATGACCACCTTGCTCAACGAGCGGACGACGATCAGCTCGGTGATGACCCTCGGAGACGACGATCGGGTCCGCCGCATCATCGCCGAAGGCCTCTATTTCGGTGACCGCGGCGACGCCGTCGCGGCGCTCGGTGAGATCGTCGCCGAGACGACGGGCGTTGCGGCGCTGAACTATCGGGAGTCGGTAAGGCAGCTGCACGGCGATCTGTTCAGCCCCGGCGCGTCGGTGGTCAAGGTCGCGTCGGCGGAACTGGGTCGCACGACCGCGGCCATCTCCCTGGATCTCATCGGCCCTGAGGCCAGCCTGCGACATGCGCCGGCCGACGTCGTGTCGAACGAGATGTTCGTGCCCGCCTTCCTGATCGGGGGCGGAACTGTGGAGATCCAGTTGAACGTCATCGCCGAGCGGATCCTGGGCCTGCCGCGCGGGTAGGCCGCCAGCGACGCGGTTCACGCCGTAGGCAGTCAGGCGGCGTCCGCGCCGTCTTCGTTAACCGCCGAAGGTGACCCGCGAGCGGGTTGCGTCCCATCGCTCGGCGCCTCATCTTTCGGTGTGAGGAGGCGTTCGGGGTGGTGGAGGTAGTTGATGCGGGCTTGCCCGACGTCGATTTCGGGGGGTGGGATCCATTCGACGACCCCGTTGCGGATGGTGACGGTCCAGCCCTCTTCGGCGAGGCGGTTGTCGGCGCCGCAGGCCAGTACTTCTTCGTCGATGTTGGTGTGGGCGCCCGTGGCCCAGCCGTTGACGTGATGGACCTGGGTGCCGTAGCCGGGCACGGTGCAGCCCGGTTTGGTGCAGCCGCGGTCACGGGAGTGCAGCACGATGCGATGGGCCTTGGGGGCGATGCGCTTGGACCGTCCGCAGTACAGCGCTTCGTTGGTGTGCTTGTCGAACACGACCAAGTAGTGGACGGCGTGGCTGGCCATCCGGATCAGATCGGCCATCGGGACCAGGGTCCCTCCGGCGGTGACCCCGGACCCGGCGGCCTTCTCGAGGTCTTGGACGGTGGTGGAGACGATCACGGTGACCGGCAGGCCATTGTGCTGACCCAACTCACCGGAGGCGAGCGCGCTGCGCCCGATCGCGACGAACGCATCGTGCTGACGCTGCCCGAGGCTCCTCGTGTCGCCGTCGATCTGCGCTTGACTGGGCGTGCCGGAGGTACACGGTTCGCAGTCCTCGGGGTTACACATCCCTGGCGCGGCGAGCTTGGCGAGAGCCGGTTCCCAGGTGGCGCGGCCCTGCGGATCCAGCCAGCCGGTGATGCGGCTCATCCCGTCGGGGCCTTGCGGGCCCAGGTGGATCTCGCGTTTGCGGGCGCGTTCGCGGTCATCGGGTGCGGGGCCGTCCTGATCGATCGCAGTGGCCAG
>NZ_RCZG01000023.1 GCF_006439015.1 Mycolicibacterium hodleri
CCGTTCGGGCAGTTCGGGTGTCGACTGGTACCTGGGTGACCTGCAGATCACCCAGAGCCAGTCCGGCGGCGGGGGCACTGTTGTCGTGCCCGGCGAAGTTCTGCCAGGCCAACAGCACCTGCACCAGCGGATGATGTGCCAGTGAGCGGGTGGGATTGAGCCGTTCGACGAGCACTTCGAAGGGCACGTCCTGGTGGTCGAAGGCGGCCAGGCTGCGTCGGCGCACCTGCGCCAGCAGCTCGGACACGGTGGGGTCGCCGGTGACCTCGACCCGGAGCACCAGGGTGTTGACGAAGAACCCCACCAGCTCGTCGAGCGCGGGGTCGCGGCGCCCGGCGATCGGGAACCCCACCGCCACATCGGAACTGGCACTGAGCCGAGACAGCAACACCGCCAGGGCGGCCTGCACCACCATGAAACTGGTGGCGTTGTGCTGCCGGGCCACCTCGCGCACCCGCTGCTGCAACTCCGCCGGCCAGTCCACCGCAACCGTCGCGCCACGCTGATCGGCCATCGCCGGATACGGCCGATCAGTGGGCAACTGCAAACGCTCGGGCATCCCGGTGAGCGCATCCCGCCAGTACGCCAGCTGCGCGGCGATGGGACTGTCACCGTCGTCGAGATCACCGAACTGCGCACGCTGCCACAGCGTGTAATCCGCATACTGCACCGGCAGCGGTGCCCAACTGGGTGCCTGGCCCACACACCGGCCGGCATAGGCCACCCCCAGATCACGCACCAGCGGAGTGATCGACCAACCGTCCGCGGCGATGTGATGCACCACACCCACCAACACATGCTCATCGTCACTGATCCGAAAAAGGCTCGCCCGCAACGGAATCTCAGTTGCCAAGTCAAAGGCGTGAGCCGCCGCGGCCTTAATGGCGTCTTCCACCCGGGCCGCCGACCAGCCATTGGCATCAACGACATTCCAACCGAAGTCAGCCCCTTCGGACGCCACCACGAGCTGCCGGGGAATCCCTCCAACCGCGGGGAACAGCGTGTGCAGACTCTCGTGGCGACCCACCACGTCGGACAGCGCCGACTCCAACGCGTCGACTTCGAGGCGCCCACCCAACCGCAATGCGATCGCCATGTTGTAGGCCGGGGACGGCCCGTGCAACTGACCAAGGAACCACAATCGATTCTGGCCGAACGACAGCGGAACCACCGTGGGCCGCTCGACGGCTACCAGCGGTGCGCGACCAACCCCCTCAGCTCCAATCCGGGGTGCGAGCTGGGCGATCGTGGGGGCCTCGAACAAGGTTCGCACCGACAGGCCGGTATCCAAGCCGACGTTTACCGCGGCAACCAGGCGCATCGCCGACAGCGAATCCCCACCCAGCTCGAAGAACGAATCATCGACACCGATCCGATCGACACCGAGCACCTCGGCGTAGATGCTGGCCAGCATCTCTTCGATCGCGCTGCCGGGGGCGCGATACCGATCGACATCGCGGTATTCGGGGGCAGGAAGTGCGCGGGTGTCGAGTTTGCCGTTGACCGTGATGGGCAGGGCTTTCAGGATGACCACCGCGGCGGGCACCATGTAGGGCGGGAGTCGCTCGGTCAGCGCGGCGCGCGCCTCGGCAGGATCGACTGTCCCGGTTAGTGATTCGGTGACGTACCCCACGAGGCGTTTGTCGCCGGGGTGGTCTTCGCGGGCAATCACCACGGCGTGGTCCACCCCTGCCAGCCTGGCAAGTGCAGCTTGCACCTCTCCGAGCTCGATGCGGTAGCCGCGGATCTTGACTTGGTCATCGTTGCGACCCAGGTAATAGAGCTGCCCATCAGCACCCCAGCACACCAGGTCTCCGGTGCGGTACATCCGTGCGCCCGGCCTCCCGAACGGGCACGCCAAGAATCGCGAAGCCGTCAAACCGGACCGGCCGACATAGCCGACCCCCACGCCCGAACCGGCCACGTACAACTCACCGACCACACCGGACGGCACCGGCCGCAACCAGCCGTCCAGGACGAACAACGTCGCCCCCGGCACCGGAGAACCGATGGGAGGCACACCCGACCCCGCGCTCAGGGGTGCACTGATCGACGCGAACACCGTGGTCTCGGTGGGGCCGTAGACGTTGAACATCACCCGCCCGGCCGCCCACCGGTCGACCAGCTCTGCCGGGCAGGCCTCGGCACCGATCACCAACGCCGCCGAATCCAAGCCTTCGGGCGATAGCATCGCCACCGCCGATGGGGTTTGACTAAAGACGCCGACGTCATGCTCTATCAGCAGGGCGTGAAAGTCCTCTGGCGAGCGGGCCACGGTCTCGGGGACCACCACGAGTCGCCCGCCGTGCAGTAGCGCACCCCAGATCTCCCACACCGAGAAGTCAAAGGAATACGAGTGAAACTGCGTCCACACCTTCCCGGGCACGAGCTCGATACCGACGTGCGGGGAGGCGAACAGCCGGGTGACGTTGTGGTGGGTGACCGCTACTCCCTTGGGGATACCGGTGGTACCCGAGGTGTAGATGATGTGGGCGATGTCATCGGCGGCGGGCGCGCGCGGTGCAGTCGTGGGTTGAGCTTCGATGCGGAGGTCGGCGACGTCGATGACCGCGAGGCCGCAGCCGTCGAGCCTCGGGCGTAGGGCCGCAGTGGTCACCCCGGCTATCGGGGCGGAATCATGAACCAGGAATTCGATTCGCTCCGCAGGCAGTGCCGGGTCGATCGGCAGATAGGCCGCCCCGGTCTTGAGCACCGCCAGAATCGCCACGATCGCCTCGGCCGAGCGGGTGAACATCAGTGCGACGCACTGTCCGGGGCCCACACCCTGGTCGGTCAAGAGGTGCGCCAACCGGTTGGCGGCCTCCTCAGCCTCGCGGTAGGACCACGAACGCTCCCCGCATACCAGCGCCACCGCATTCGGCGCCCGGTCCACCTGCGCTGTCCATAGTTCCGGAATCGACACCGGCGCCGCGGGTTGGCTCAACGCCGCGCGGTTGCCGTTCTCAGCCAGCCGGGCGTGCTCACCGGCATGCAGTACGTCCATCGACGACAGCCGCTGCCCTGGATCGGCGATCATGGCGGCCAATACCCGCTGCCACAGCCCCGCTAGATCTGAGGGCTCGAAGTTTGAGAACGGTTGTCCGGCGCCCGCGGCGCTGAAGAATTGCTGATCACCGGCTCCGAGAAAGAACAGCCCGAAGTGACCTACCGGGCCGAAGGTCGTATACGTCGCCGTTGTCGGAACACCCGCGAGGCTCATCGTGAGTCGGGACGGGACGAAGTTGACGATTACCCGATTCTCCGCCTGCACCTGGCCGTGTAGGTTCCCTTTACTTTCGAGAACGTGTACCGGAAACCTTTGATGCCGCAACGCTTCTCGTATACGGGTATCAACGTGCTTGCAGAATTCGGCGACCGAACATTCCGGCGACGCGTCCAGTACCAGCGGAATGACCCCGGCGACCATTCCGGGCAGGCTCGTCGACTCTGGACGCACCCGCCTGCTGACTGGGAAATTGAGCACTACCTCGGAGCTGTCGGTGCTGCATGCCTGCACCATGAGTGCGCATGCGGCGGTGATGACCGACGAACGACGGACGCCAAACGCTTTGGACAGTTCCTTGATTCGGCCAATGATCGACGGGTCCAATTGCACCGGCGTGCAAGGCCAATAAGGATCCTGCTTGGTCACGGCTCCAGGCAGCCGATGATGTGGCGCGCTCTCCTTGGGAAGGTTCTGCGCCCAATAGGCTTGGTCTTCCAGATACTCGGTGGATGCTTCGTAGTCCAGCTCGCTGCTGACGAGTTCCTGCAGCGTGCCCAAGGACGCCGCGGGAATGGGCGTGTCAGAAATGAGTGCAGAGTAGATGGCTGCAATCCGACGGCCCACCAGCAAGATGGACAGTCCGTCGACGATTATGTGATGACAGCACGCAAACCAGTAGTACTCATCCACACGCGTTCGGAAGAGTGCCCATCTGAATAGCGGGCCGGTGAACGGCATCGGCGTTCGTTGGATCGACGATGCCAACCGATTGGCTTCCTCTACCGGATCATCAGAACCGGTCAAGTCATGGAATATCAGCTCGACATCCGGGTCCTCGATCACCCGTTGGAAGACTTGGCCGTCCGCCTCGAAGAAGGCGACCCGGCATGCTTCGGCGTCCTGCAGCCCGAGCCGGATCGCTCGCTCGAGGGTGCCGCGTTCGACCGTGCCGTCGATCCTTGCGAACAAGCTCAGCTGCCACTCCGTGCCGGAGCGACCAGTTTCCTGCGAAAGCCATATGTCTAGTTGCCGCCGCGTCAGCGGCAGCGCCTGGTCGTCATGTTCCATCCGACCGTTCCCCCCAAATCCAGCCGGTGTATTAACTTAGGTTTTGCCCCCAGCCAGCCTGTCGCGCAGACTCTTTGGCCGAATGTCGGTCCAGTTCTCTTCGATGTAGTCCAGGCATGCAGCGCGGTCGGCTTCGCCATGCACCACCGTCCAGCCGGCTGGAACATCGGAGAAGCTCGGCCATAGGCTGTGTTGCTCCTCTTCGTTGATCAAGACGAGGAAGCGAGCGTTGTCGTCGTCGAACGGATTGATGCTCATCTGTTCTCCAGGCCATCAAGTGAGATGCGTTGACCTTTCGAAACGGTACTGCCTGCCAACAGCGGCCGCCAGGCGAATTGGCAAATTGCCGTAAACGTCAACGACGGCCCCGATGACGTGAACAGCCCTGGCTCGTCGGGGTTGGCAAACTTCTGTCACGAGGTCGTCGACTACGATGCGGCCCGGATCAGGGCTGAATCAAGATCACTACCGAAACCGCTCAGCACCGCAATGTTTCTAGGAGGGGCCCCGTGTCCGTGGCGACCATCTGGGACGGCCTAGTGCGTCTCGGTTGGAGTCGTCGCGGCCGATCATCCCACCCCAAATCACGTTTGGGGAGCAGTGCTAACTAAAACGCGTATCGGAAGACCCTGTCGTAGTTTCGAATCGCCGGGATGGAATGAAGCCTGCGATAGAGCGATCGCTGTCGGCTAAGCGGAATCTCGTCGAACCCGGCCAGGACTGAGCGGTCGTCGATGAGGCGCAGCCGGGCATCCCAGCCCGTGATCTCACCACCGTCACGGGTGCCCCACTTGATGACACCGGACGCCGAGACCTTGGACAGTGGTGGACCCCATTTCGACACCAGATCCGCGAAAAGCTCCCCGCCGTCGAATCGTTCGGTCAATCGGTGGAGGAGCTCGGCTACCTCGGGTGGGGTCAGATACATCAGGAGGCCTTCAGCGGCGATCGCGACGGGACCGCCCGTGGGTACGTCTTCGAGCCAGCCGGCATCGGTCACCGAGCAGCCGATCATTCGGTAGTTCTCGGATTCTGAGTACAACTTGCGTCGCAACGCGATGATTTGGGGAAGGTCGACGTCGAACCACCGGACGCCCTCCGATGCCGCCAAGCGGAATGGACGACTGTTCAAGCCGCACCCCAGATGAAGCACGGTGGCATCCGGATGGGCCTCGAGATAGTTGGTGATCCAGGCGTCGAACTGTGCGCCACGGAGTGCCACCATGAACTGATTGGTATCAGGGCGGACGCGTCGATGGATGCGCGCGAAGTCGTAGTCGATGCGCGCGACGTCCTTCGCGGCGAAGTGATCGCCCAGAATGGGTTGGTCCAAACGACTCTCGCTGGCTCGCAGGTAGAGCAGACACAGCATCGTCCACTCCACCGATCCCCACCGCACGCTGGTGAAGTCCACCTTGCCGCGACGGTCGTCAAACGGGTCGACCGGCCCTGGACCTGAAGGAATCGTCACAACGTTCTCCTTCCCGTGTGGCAATGGTGCAGGCTGTCGCTAGCCCTAGCAAGGATTTTGGTCAAGCTACCGCCCACGAGTGCTCGGGCCCCTGGCACGTCGTGGCTCGGACTTTCCCGAGTGTTCATGGGCGGCCATCGTTCATCCCGCATCGGGCGCGGATAGCCGTTCGGCGCTAATCGCCGGTGGCGGCTGGTTCGGCGTCCATCGTGACGGCCACCAGTTGGCTCGCCCGACCAGTACGGCCATCGCGGGTACGGTGACGGTGCGCACCAGGAAGGTGTCCAGCAGAATGCCGATGCCGACGACGAATCCGATCTGGACGTTCGTGGTGATAGTGGCGAACAACAACCCGAACATCGACGCGGCGAAGATGAGACCCGCTGCCGTGATTACACCGCCGGTGGTGCCGACTGTTCGGATGACGCCGGAACGTATTCCGCGCGGAGACTCGTCACGGATTCGGGAAATGAGCAACATGTTGTAATCTGCACCCATCGCGACCAATATGATGAATGCAAGCCCCGGGACACTCCAGTGCAATTCCTGGCCAAGTATGAATTGAAACACGACAACACCGATGCCGAGCGCCGCCAAATAAGAAATAATCACTGATGCAATTAGATATAGTGGCGCAACGATCGCGCGAAGAAGAGCGATCAGGATGAGAAGCACGACGATGACGGTCAGCAAGATGATGAATCGGATGTCGTGATCATAGTAATTTCGTGCGTCGCCGAGGGTGGCCGAGTATCCGGTCATCGATATCGATGAATCGGCTATCGCGGTATTGGGTTGAGCACCCCGTGCGGTATTAGTGATCGAATTGACCTGATCCATCGCTGAGGTGCTGAATGGACTGTATTCCGTTTGTATGAGATACCGCGCCGCATGCCCGTCGGCCGATATAAAGAAAGCTGCAGCCTTCTTGAAGTCGTCCGAAGTCAGCACCTGCGGCGGGATGTAGAACCCAGCCATCGACGGCGAGGTCGCGTCCTTCTTCATTGCCAGCAGAAATGCGGACGCGGTACCGAGGTCGGTACCCATCCGTTTGGTCTGTTCGACCAGTTGTTGCACTCCGTCGGCCACTTGTCGGCTCCCATCGGCAAGCTGATCTAGGCCTTGCTTCATGTCGCCGAGGCCGGACTTGCCGCCACCAGTACCGAACAGCCCCGATGACTGTCCGCCAGATCCGGCCAGGCCCAAGGACTGGAGTGGACCAGTGACTGACCGCAGTGATGCGGTCAGTCCAGTCACCGTCTGCGACAAGTTCGATAGCGGCCCAGACGACTGCAGCTGGTTGGCGAGGCCCATGAACTTGTCGAGGGTGCCGTCGTCGCGGGCGAGTTGCAGCTTGTGGAACTGGTCACGCGCAGCGGCACAGACCGGAGTGCCGTCGCAGTACGGGCTGCCGTCGAGCGCGATGACGACGGGATCGATCCACTCGAAGTTCGTGGTCATGTTGCCGAAGGTCGCCTGCATCGCGTCGCCGAGCCCGCGCATGCTGTCGATGAGTTGTTCGGCGTTGCCCAGTTGGCCGAGCGTCTTGTCGCCACCGCCGAGCCCGCCAAGCTGTTTCTGGATGGCCGTAAGCGTGCCGAGGAGGCTGCTGATACCCGCCGTCGACTTCGTGATCTGGTCACGGAGAAGGGCCATGCCCTCGGCCAGTTTGTCAGACCCCGTGGCCAGTCGGTTGAGGTCATCGGTGCGGTCTCTGATCAGCACGGACGCGTCGTCGAGCCGCCTGCCCACCTCGCCGGCCTGACGCGTCGTGCTGGCGGCTTCCAACGGTTCGCCGTTGGGCCGGGTCACCCCGCGGACTGCCGCGATTCCGGGCAGTTGGCTCACCCGCTTCGCCATCTGTTCCATGTCGGCAAGCGCTTCCGGTGTCCGCAAATCGTGTGGCGATTGAATCAAGAGGTACTGCGGAATCATCGAACTCAGGGAGAAGTGCCGGTCCAGCGCCGCATATCCGATGGAGCTCTCGACCGCGTCCGGTAAAGCCTTGCGGTCGTCGTAGCTATAGCGGACCACCCCCACGCAGCCAGCCAAGATGAGCAATATCACCAGGCTGGCGACGAGGTTGGCTTTGGGGCGGCGAACAATTCGTATTCCAGCCCGCCTCCAGAAACGAGTGGTGAGTTCGCGGCGTGGTTTGATCCATCCGCGGCGCCCGGTGAGCACGATGATGGCCGGCAGCAATGTCACTGCAGCAATGAAGGCCACACCGATCCCAATTGCCAACGCCGGGCCGGTCGTCGAAAACAGTTCCAATTGGGCGAAGGTCATCCCAAGAAACGTGATGCCCACCGTCGCCGCGGACGCAGCGATCACTTTACCGATGGAACTCAATGCGCTCTTCAGCGCTTGATCCGAATCGGCTCCCTGCCGCAAGTAGTCGTGGTATCGGCTGATGAGGAAGACAGCGTAATCCGTTCCCGCGCCTGCGATCATTCCGCTAAGGAAGACAAGGGTCTGGCTCGAAATACCCAGACCCAATAGGGAGAATCCGGCCAGAAAGGTCTGCGCGATGGTCAGTGAGACGCCGATCGTGATCAAAGGCAGCAACATGGTGATCGGATTGCGGTAGATGATCAGCAGGATCACGAGCAACAAGGTGATGATCGCGGTCTCGATCCGAACCTGGTCCCGCACACTGACGTCGATGACGTCGGCGACGGTGGCCGCTGTTCCGGTGAGGTTTGCCGTCAGCGTGGTTCCTGCAACCGTGTTCTCGACGATGCCGGCGACCCTTGGGTAGGCGGCGTTCGACTCCGGAGAAGCAACGTCGCCTGCAATGCCTACGGGCAGGATCCAGGCTTTGCCGTCCTCACTACTGAGCGTCTGGCGCAACTGCGGTGTGCTGACGAAGTCCTGGAGCATCACGACGTCCTGGTTGTCCTGACGCAGGCGCTGAATCAACGTTCGGTACACGCCTTCGTCAGCAGGTCCCAACCCCTTCTCGTTGGTGAGCAGCACCAGGAGCACGTTGTCTTCCGTACCGGAACTGGGGAACGCTTCGGCCATCTGTTTGTTCGCGACGATCGCCGGGGCGGCGGTGGGCAGGGGCGAAAGGGGTTGTTTCTGGGTTACCTCCGCCAGGTTTGGGAACAACGGAGGCAGAAGGATGGCGAGCGCAACCCATAACCCGATCACGACCCACGGCCGCCGCACGATGAAGCCGCCCAACCATGGGAAGAGGCCGCCGGCTTCGGCCGAGCGCGTCGTATGAAATAGCGGTGACACTGGTGCCTCTGTCAGTTATTCCACTGGTGAGCCAGGCTGCACTCGAGCCTGAGCGGGGTGAGGGTGAGCACCGCCTGCCGCCGGTCGCCAAGCGGACTGGCACGGCTCATCGTTGCCACGCAGCGGGTAACCAATTCGGGGACGTCTGCATTGTTGGGGACCGAAACCGTCATCGAGGCCTCCTGGTCCCTTGGCTCAGGACCATGCAGAATTGAACTGCCCCGCCCTCGAATGCGTATGCGAGGGCAGGGATTTCCCCCCGCACGTTGCCTTGGTGACTAATTCTGTCGCGCATCCAGCTGAGAACTATCTCTTGTGCGCGCTAGCGTAGCGGGTTCCTCTGACGGAGGCGACATTAATTAGAGATTCGGTTCGCGTTGCGGTCGCCCGCCGTCAACGGCGGCGGAAACGCTATTCCAGATCTCGGCGATCTCGGCGATCTCGGCGATCTCGTCGAACGCGGAGCCCGGCCTGGCCCGCGTCGACCGCGGGTGGATCATTCTCACGTCATGATCCACCCCGTCCCGTTACATGCGCAATGGGAATCGAAGGCGTTGCGCAACAATGGATACTGCACATCCGTGCAGTCCCTTTGGAGCTAGGCGCTGGCACCCTCTATCTCGACGAAGCCCGTCGGATGTCCTCCGGCAGAGCCCTCAGCGTGCGGCGAGAGCCGCGTTGACTCCGGGCTGAAGCCGTCGAGGCGCGCCTAGACATCGAACGACGCGGCCCGGTCTGTGGCACCTTTCTCCACGATTCGACGGACGCGCTCCCGTGGACGTCCTGGTGAGCTGCTGCTGCGCACCAGCCCGACCGCCGTCATTCTTGGCTTGTTTCCTCTGCGCCACCACATATGGTGTCGTCATCACGGCACGATCCTCGTCGAGCATCGCTGAACGTATGAAGCCGGAAGCCCGTGTCCATCCGCGGACCCTCACTACTGTTCAATCGCCTGCGCGGGGACAGGATGAGTTATACATTCGCGTCGCGGTCCTTGCTGGTAGGGAGGTCACCGCGATCGGATTACCAGAGCGCGGGGGAGCTGGTGAGCAGGCTTACCGAGAACATGTACTGCAATGCTCGAACGAGCGGCAACGGCATGGTCACGGGCGAGCCTCAGGCACCGGTGCGGCACACCTGGCTGGAAGTGCACGAGCGGGCACGCCGGATCGCGGGAGGACTTTCCGCAGTCGATGTGGGACAAGGTGATCCGGTTGGCATGCTGGCCGGCGCCCCCGTCGAGGTTGCGCCGAGTGCACAGGGTCTGTGGATGCGGGGCGCCAGCTTGACGATGTTGCATCAGCCGACGCCGCGCGCCGATTTGCATGTGTGGGCGCAGGACACCATCACGGCAATCGACATGATCAAGGCAAAGGTCGTGATCGTGTCCGATCCATTCATGGCCGCGGCGCCGGTGTTGGCCGACCGTGGCATCGTGGTGGTAACCGTCGAGGACCTGCTTGGTCATGCTCCAGTCACCGCCGTCGACACCGACGAGGAAGATCTGGCGCTACTGCAACTGACATCCGGTTCGACCGGATGCCCGAAGGCGGTCTCGATTACTCACCGCAACGTCGTTGCCAACGCCGAGGCAATGTTCGTTGGTGCCCAGTTCGACATCGACACCGACGTGATCGTGAGCTGGCTGCCGCTCTTCCACGACATGGGCATGACCGGTTACTTGACCGTGCCAATGTACTTTGGCGCCGAGCTGATCAAGATCACACCGATGGATTTTCTAGGCGATATCCTGCTGTGGCCCAAGCTGATCGACAAATATCGCGGCACGATGACCGCGGCGCCGAACTTCGCTTATTCGTTGTTGGCCAAGAGGCTTCGCAAGCATGCTGAACGTGGTCAATTCGATCTCTCCACGCTTCGGTGGGCGTTGTCGGGTGGCGAGCAGGTCGAGCCCGCCGACGTCGAGGATCTTTGTGAGGCCGGTGCCCCGTTCGGTCTTCGGCCGGAGGCGATCATTCCCGCCTACGGCATGGCCGAGACGACGGTGGCAGTGTCGTTTTCCGAGTGCGGTGCCGGCCTGATGGTCGACGAGGTCGACGGCGATGACTTGGCGATGCTCCGTAGGGCGCTGCCGGCCACGATGGGCAATATCCGCCGCCTCGCAGCGCTGGGCCCGCCGCTGGGCGGACTGGAAGCCAGGATCGTGGACGAGGACGGCAGCCTATTGCCGGGGCGCCACGTTGGGGTGATTCAGTTGCGGGGTGAGCCGGTGACACGTGGGTACGTCACCGCGGGTGGTTTCGTCGCCAGCCAGGACGAAGAGGGCTGGTATGACACGGGTGATCTGGGTTACCTGACCGAACACGGACACATCGTGGTCTGCGGCCGCGCCAAGGACGTGATAATCATGGCCGGACGCAACATCTATCCGACCGATGTCGAGCGGGCTGCCGCACGGGTCGAAGGGGTTCGGCCCGGGGGTGCCATTGCTGTGCGACTCGATGCCGGGCGGTCGCGGGAGTCCTTCGCGGTCGCGGTGGAGTCGAAGGCGTTCGACGATCCAGCAGAGGTGCGCCGCATCGAACGCGAGGTCGCCCACGCGGTCGCTTCGGACGTTGATGCGCGACCGCGTTGCGTCCTAGTGCTGGGTCCAGGCGTCCTTCCCAAGACCCCGTCGGGAAAGCTACGCCGCGCGCATGCACTAGCACTGGTCGAGCGAACGGCCGGACCGTCGTCCGCGGCGATGGCCGCCAGGCAGTAGCCCCCGAGACGGCTGCACCCGGTGAGGCTGGCAAAAGGGGTCTTGGATCAGCAGATGAGGTCCCGCCGAAGGCCGCTCCTTGCGGTGCATTCGACCGTCCAAGTCAGTACGTCCGATTCGATCCCTGCCGGGACCGACGGCGTTAATCTGCTGCCATGGCACGAACGTTCGACTTCTCGGTCGAATCCACGGTCAGCGTCGAAGAAATTCACTCGGCGTTTGCCGAGGAGGACTACTGGCTGGCACGGCTGGCGACCTTCGGCGGCATCGGGAAGCTGGACTCGTTTGCCATCGACACCAGTGGCGCTGTCCATGTGGTCATCGTCCAGGACCTGCGAAACGATTTGATGCCCGGGCTATTCGCGAAGCTGTATCCCCGTGATCTGGCAGTCGTGCAAGACGAGACGTGGAGCCTTGTCGGTAGTGGCTTGGTGCGCGGAGAAGTCAGTACCGCGGCGCGCGGCGCGCCGGGTTCCGGATCCGGCACGGTGTTGCTCGCGGCGCCGCCGAGTGGCTCCCGCCTGAATTGCACTGCGACCGCGAAGGTCAAAGTTCCGCTGGTCGGCGGCAAGATCGAGAGCCTCGTCGGTCGACAGATGGTCGAAGAAACTCCGGTAATGCTGCGCTTCACCGCGCAGTGGATCATGGAGAATGCCTGAAGTCTCACGTTTGTGTTGCGGCGCAGCGGCGCTCGCGCTCGTCGACGGCTTGGGCGCATGCCCCTACTCAAGCTGGGCGGTTGCCGCCCATCCGTCTGCCAACGCGGTTGCCGGGCGTCGTGACAACCGTCGGGTGACAGCACTGAGTCGCCTGTCACTAGTCGTGGCGGCTCGTCCGGTGCTGGCTGACAGGATCGGTGTCGTCGTACACCCCGGAGGAGAAGGCCCCCGCTGTGCGGATGGTGCGGGCTCTGAGGGAAGAGTTGGGGGTAGATCACGGGACGGTGCAGCGGGTCGCCCGCCAACTCGGGTGTGGCATCGAGTCGGTGCGCTCTAGGGTGCGCCAGGCCGACATCGATGACGGGCACGCGCCGGGGGTCAGTACCTCAAAGTCTGCGCGGGTAAAGGATCTCGAGCAGCAGATCCGAGAACTCAAGCGTGCCAACGGATTCTGAAACGAGCAACGAGTTCCTCGGGACGGAGCGCGACCGCCAACAAGGTGCGCACACCGTCACCGAGGGCGACGCAAAGCGAGCGCGCCGAAGCTAGGTAGTTTTCTGTGGAGTGGCCGTGAGCGTAGAGCTACCGTTCGAATACGAGCCGGCAGTAGCAATCTTGACCATGCTCGACGTGCCTGTGTCGTCGGCATCCTCGCAGTTGGCCGAACTCGCTGGGCCGTTTGAGAAGGCCTGGTGTGATGACGCTCCCGGAACCGAGCCGCTGCACGTAGGCGCGGCCGCAGCAACGCCCGCGAAGCCCAGCGCGCTTACCGCCAACCCCGCGGCGACGAGTAATGTATTTCCCAAAGAAACGATCCTGACCATCGATTTTCCCCACTTTCGCTTCACTAGTTGGTGGTCCGACGCTAGGGCAATGTGACGCAGATCGTGCAGCGCCCAAGGACATCCACAGTGAGTTAACAGAAGAAGATCAGAACTTGCATACGGTCGGCCATGTCGTCCAACCAGTCGGCGACGACCTTGGTCAGATCTGAAGCTGTCCCCGGTAGTTGGCGCTCTCGACCGCGGACATTGCGTGCAAAGTCGTTGAGCGTATCGGCGCACTGCTGATCAGCCCCCACGCACTGCCCGAGTGAAAACCGCCTAGGGCCGACCGCACCCTCGTCGGCCACGCAGCTTGCAGGGACACGGTGGCGGCCACCTCACATGGACGTGCCGACAATGCGGCGGCACGATGTACGGTCTGCCGCTCGGCACGCACTGCTCAGCCGTGAGCGGTCCCGCGGCCGTTCGCATCAGCAATTTTCGCGAACCTCACGAGGTGCCGCCTGCGGTCCCACCTTTGCCTACGCTGCATTTACCTGGGTCGCGTCCTAGCCCTGGCACTCCCAGGCGTCTATTGACGGGTCAACGCGAAGGCTCGAATCTCGCGATCAGTTCGGGTCCGGTAGGCGGGATAGGCCTTGAGGTATGCCATGAACTTCTGACAGGCGCGGTCGTAATCGTCCCTGAAGAGCTGCTCAGCCATGACAGGGATTTCTTGTCCCCCCATGGTGACCCAACCGTTCGGGTTCGCCAGCAGGTTCGACGACCAGGCGGGGTGCATGGACTGCCCAAAGTTGCTCCCGAACAGAAGAAGGCGCTCCCCATCTCGCAGGTAGATCAGCGGCGACTCCCGCCGCTGACCCGACTTGCTGCCGACCGTGGTCAGCAAGAGCAACGGCAATCCGAAGGGGCCGAGCACGGTATAGCGCCCTTTCGTTCGGCTAAGGACTCGACGGTCCAACGGGACCAGTGTTCGGATACACCGAGAACCAAGTCGCGTCGCAGCAAACGCGTTGATCACACCGCGAAAGGGTGCCGACTCGGAACCCCACCGCACATCAGGAAACCTATCCCCGGTCATGAAACCCCCCGTTTCTCCCCGTGGATTGGGCTGACTTACAGCACCAATTACATCGCAACCGTTGCTCACCCGCAGCAACTTCGGAAAGAGCTCGGCCCCGCCACCCTGAGTGAGTGACGGGCCGAAAAACAGATTAGGACGCGGCGCTAGCGCATACGGTTCCCACCAGTTTTGGCGACTAGCTTCAGCACGGCTGCCGTGTTCGTGCCGGCTTCGGCGAAGTGCAGATCTAGTCGTGCGACTGCGGCGGCGAGCAGCGCGGGTGACCCGTCCCGGATGGAATGTGCGTCGAGCCTGTCGGCGAACTGGCCGCGCAGATAGTCAATGTCGCGGGAGTGAAACAATCCCGTCATCGCGTCAGACCCTGTTCGATGTCAGCTGCGCGGATGAGTGCGGCGGCCAACGACCGGGCGGTGTCCGACGTGATGGGGATCTTCTGTTCCCTCCAGTGCGATCCGGGGCCGTGCCACGTTTCGACGGCGATTTCGACGCCGTCGTGGAGGCGTTCCAGTTCGCCAAGCTGCACCGTCGTGAACTGGCCGTGGGTGAAAGACCTCGTCGCGTTAACACACGCCTGGCACTTCACGACGTCAGCCTCGGGAATGACATTGACTTTGGTCACCTGATGGGAGCAGTACGGTTCGGCCTCGCTATGCATGTCGAACTCGTCGTCGCGGTTCGTGCACAAGGTTGAGGTGATAGCCGTGACGGTCGACGATGCCCGTTCTTGGTTCGGTGGTGGTCTCGGGCCACCTCGTCGAGTGGTTCGCAGGTGTCGACGAAGTTCTGCAGCATCGCCGAGAGTCGGCGGGCGTCCCGCACCGTGAGGTCGGCCCCGTTCGCCGCTATCTCCGGATCGAGCCGAAACAGGATGCTGCGACCCGTCGCTCCACACACGTACTGGATGCCCTGAATCGTCAATGACACCTCGCCCACGTCGATGGTTGTGGTGATTGAACATGCGGCCGCGGTCGTCGCCTTCGCATTCCCACTCGTCGACCCAGACAGCGCCGGCGGGCGCAGCGACGTTGCGATACGGGTTCGTTGGTGCGGTAACAGTGGTCATGGCTCAGCTCCATTCAGTTGGAGCCGCCTCGGGTCACCTAGTTGTGCGTATCTTGCGCGGATTCGCATCTGCGCTGATCAGATGGTGCCCCCGGCAGGATTCGAAAGTGCCGTCCGATCCGACGCTGGTGTGTGCGCTGATCAGCAATAACGTTGATGACCAACATCTTTCACCCCATCGACGTTCGCCCGTCACGCACAGCTCGCACGGGGTAGAATGGCTGGCATCGTTGGAGCATTGTTGAGAATCAGCAAACCAGCTGGTTAACGCAATGGGCCGCAGGATTCCTACCGGGATTTAGGTGAGATTGCAGAGGGGATGGGCTGGAAATGGCAGGCAAGAAAAACCCGCGCGAGTGGGGATCAATTCGCAAGCAGCCGACGAGATCGGCCCGGTTCCAAGCGTCCTATGTTGGTCCCGATCTGCGGCGACACTTCGCGCCGATCACATTTGACTCGAAGATGATGGCCGAACGCTGGCTGAACAAAGAAAAGGATCGGATCGACCGGTGCGCCGCGAGCGACGAGGGACTGTCGTCGTGGAAACCGCCCGAAGTCATCACCGAGGAAATCAAGGCCGAAGCGGTCTCAGTCGCTGATTACGCAAGACGGTGATCGGTGAACGCAACCTGAAAGCGCGAACCCGAATCGGTTACGAGGCGTCCCTAGCCAATTACATCGAGCCGAAGCTAGGGAAGTACGCGGTACGCGACCTATCCCCAGCCTTAGTGCGTTCGTGGTTCTCCGGCCTCGGCAGCGCGCACCCGGTCCGCAACGCTCACGCCTACGGCCTGCTCAATATGATCTGCAATACCGCCGTGCGAGACGGGTTGGTCGAACGCAATCCCTGCATGATCGAACGGGCATCGAATCCTAAAACGAAGCGCCAGGCCGTCGTCCCAACCATTCCCGAACTGGAAGCCATCGCCGACGCGCTCGGCAGTGAAACCAAGAACGCTCGGTTCCGCGCGCTGGTGCTGATTTCGGCGTGGTGTGGTCTGCGCTATGGCGAAGTCTCGGAGCTGCGCCGAAAAGACTTGGACGTCGAATGCACTGTTGTGACGGTGGCGCGTGGTGTCACCCATCGAAGCGGCAAATGCATGATCGACATGCCCAAAGACGGGAAGCCCGCCAAGGTGGTGATTCCGCCGCACATCCGCGAAGACATCAAAGCGCACCTTGCCGAACACGTCGCCAAGCCCGCCGATTCGATGCTGTTCACACCCGCGCGCGGCGGCTGCCATGTCAACGATCGCGTGTTCGCCAAAGACGTGTTCAAACCGGCGCTGGCATCGATCGGCCGCGAAGATATGCGCGTGCACGATCTGCGCCACTTCGCGGGAACGATGACAGCGCGCGTCGGCAACCTGCCCGAGACGATGGCCCGGTTGCGGCATTCCACGATGAAGGCCAGCGTCATCTATCAGAGCCAAGTATCGGGCCGTGACATCGCCGTGGCCGATGCGTTGTCAGTGCTGCGCGCTGAAACCATTGCAGCACAACGTGATTCGTCTGACCTAGTTTTGACTAATAGTTGAGACATTGTTGAGTGATTCAGCGGAAGTGCGCTGACCTGCAATAACGGGTCATTGGCCGCAGGTTTTAACCCTGCGGGGCTAGCCTGATCGGCCTGGCGGCAGGCCGAATCTATCAGCGCGTTCGCGTTGGTACGCCTCGCGCGCTACGGCTGCGTCGGCCTGGCGCTCCGCGACGATTCGGCGACGGTGCTTGGCCTCGACAGCCACGGCATCCTCAATACTCATCATCGTGTCGGTGGGCGGTCCGCTGGTGGCGAACGGGTCGAGTGAGTCGTCTACATCCTCGGCTCCCGGCGCTGTGCGCGGCGCTGGTGGCCAAGCGTCGCCATCGGATGTCACCGTGTGGACGCCATGCTGTTGATTGCGCAGCGGGGCGTACACGTCGAAGTCATCGACCACTTCGGCGTCGACCGGCTCGTCACTGATCACAAGGGCGGGTGTGTGTTGATCTGATCCCGTATCGGTTCCATCGGCGATCCCACGGCGGTACGCGTCACGACTGCCACCTTGCATTGGGCCGATCTGATCAATGATTTGATCCACGGGCTTGGCCGTGACTTCGATCTCAATGCCGGGCTTGAGTCCAGCGCGGTCTAGGGCATCGCGAATTGCGTTGAGCTTGACTGCATCCGAAACTTTGTCGCCGGTTGCCATGTGAAGCAATTCCTTGGCCATCCGGTCGGCTGCATTGGCGAGTCTCACCCGCGCTGCATTACGGACGTGCTTGGCTGCGCCGCCGTGAAATTTGCAGACCGTCCCCCCGCGCAGCGCCGCATTCCTGCACTGCTGGCCGTCCTTCTTGTGCGCGGTGCATTGGCGATGCGGTACGGGTGACTTCGACCAGTCGCGGCCTTCGACAGGTGTTTCCTTCGATGGGTCAGTCATCTTTGTCTTCATCCTGATGGGCGGCGTGCTGTGTGTGGTTGTGCAAGCAAGTGTGATGGGGCGTGATGAGGCTTTTAGACGCCTCTAAACATTGACTTTCATGAGCATCGCCGAAGAACCCCATCACACTCCGTCACACTTGTCGTAGTCCTCGCTGGCCAAAAGCACTTTCTACCTTCGCTTCTCGACCCATGTGTCAAAGTCGTCTTCACCGTGCCTGGGCCTGACACTGAGCCACGCGTGGAATTGCTTGGGTAGCGCGGAGTCAGTGTGCCGAGGCCTGACCAGCGTCTGCCCCCTCCGCGTCGACCGAACGATCTGCTTCTCGATTCCCGCAGACTTGACCCGTTCATGAGCGGCGAAACGCGCTGCGAACGTTTGATCCGACCAGACCACGTGACCCTGGTCTTTCGTCCAGTGTTCGAACAGCGAATAAACGTCGGTTGCTGCCATGTAACAGCCAGGATCGAAGACGATCTCCTCTGATAAAAACTTGAGAATGTGATCGGCGCGACCCCGCCACTCGGCGGTGCACGCGGTCACCGACGCAGGTTCAGCGGGCAAGACCCGCCAGTTTTGGTACGAGGCCATCGCACCGTCGATCAGCCATGCCAGGATGGCCTCATGTTGTTTGTCCTGGCCGTCGCGGAGTCGTTGTCTCAGACCAGGGTCGCCCGTTTTGTCTAGGGGAGATTCGATGCCTTCACAAGGCTTGCGATAGCGGTAAGGGAAGTCGAGCGCGCGTAGTCGTCGCCACGTCCCATGGTCGGACTCGTCGACACGGGGGAAGTAGTTGGTGGTGACGAAAACAGAGTGCGTGGCGTCCCACTCCATCGAATCTTGCCCGCAGTACCGCGCCGTCAGTCGTGGGGTGCCGCAAACGATCTTGAGTCGCTTTACGTTGAGATGGCCCAGCTCGGGCAGTTCCTCCATCAGCGCCAGGCGAGTACCGCGCAGCGTCATTAGCTCCGTTGGGTGATCGCTAGGACGGGCCAGCAGCACCCGCTCCGGCAAGGTGATCGCATAATCGCTCCCCACAGCGGCCAGGAGACCGCCGACGACGGTGGATTTGCCGTTCTCGCCGTCGCCTTTGAGGAGGACCAGCACGTCGTCAGGTGTGGTGTAGCCAGTCAGTCCTTGGCCCAATCTGGCGCCTAGCCAAGTCCGTGCGTCTTCGGGAACTGCTTCGAGTGCACTGTCCCAGTCGGGATGGGTCGCGCCAGGTCGATACTCGGTCGGGCACAGTTTGGTGAGCATCAGAGCGGGATCGTGATCCCGCAAGGTTGCGGTGCGCAGATCGATGACGCCGTTGGCGCAGTTGAGCAGATCGGGGTGAGCGTCCCAGCGCTCATCGGCTACCGACAGGTACCCCTTGGCGAGCCGAACAATCGCGGCAATCTTGTTGGCGCTCAATAGCTTTGTAGTGGCGTTCAAGCGATCAGCTGTAATTGTGCCGTTCTGAAAGAGATTGGTCTCCTCCCGGTGAAAGGCCAGCACGCCCAGGCGCACGGCTTCTGTCACCAACGGCTCACCCACGCTGCACCAGCGCTTACCCGCCCAATGCATCCACCCAAACGGCCCCGAGTGACAGAACGTCGACAGATAGCGACTGGCAACGTATTCGCTGATCTTGGCGTCATATAGTTCGGGCCGATTAGCCGTAATCTGTTGTGGTGCAGTCATCTTCTTTAGATTCTTGAGGAAAAGCTTGAACGTGTCAGGGTCGGGGAAAAACGGCTTGCACGCGACTCCCTTGGTTGCCGAAGCCAGCGTGTTAGCGATTTCATGACTCGGCAGACCGGCCTTTCGCGCAGCGTCGGTCAATGCCGCCTTCATGTCGGTGTCCCAATCACTTTGCTTGACAGCGTCTTTCGCAGCTCCGAAGAGCGTGTTGTTGCGCTTGCCATTGGGAGCTTTCGCTACGCGAGCGATCAGTCGACCACGGGAGAACGGTTCACCGTCGCGACGTTCCTCCGACTGCGATGTGAGCGCGTGCCCGGTGCTTGTGCCCTCGCCATTTGCGTTAGGTTCGGCGATATTGTGGGCGTCGAGCACCCCTTGCACGTCGGTCACGGTGATGGGTTGACCGCCGCAAGATCGCGCGAAGGTCTTCACCCGGTCATCGGGTTCCTTGCAGTTGAGCGTTCCCGGTACCCGCATGACTCGGTCGAGGTGGTAGACACCGTCCACTTTGGCCCCGTGGTCTCCGGCGATCTTGGCGACCAGGTTGCCCCACCCCCGTATCAGGGCCATGGCCTGTTCAGAACCGAACTCTTCGCCAGGGTCGTCGCTCAACCGCCAGTAGGGCTGCCAGCCATGACCGGAGAACACGACGGCGGTCGGCGCTGTCCCGAGTACGTCCGATAGCGCGTCGATGATCACGCGGGCGGTCGCGTCGTCGTGGCACTTGCCTATGCCGACGTCTAGATCAGCCCACAGCGCCACCAGATCCGCAACTTGGGCCTCGGTACCCTTATGGCCCGGGAGTACGTCAGCACGCAGGCTGTTGACGCCAAACCACACATCAGCATCCACTTGTAGGTGGCCGGCGTGGGCGACGGCGGCTGCAATGCCCTTCAAGCTCGTCGCGATGAATTTGCCGCCGACCGGCTGGTGGCAGACGACGACGCGGTCAGTCTCGGCGTGTCCGACCAGCGCCAACAATGCGCCGAAGTCAATGCAGTCAGGTGTGTGTAGCCACTAGTGTCGTACCACTGGGGTATGCTAATCATCGTCGATCTTCCTCGTCAGTCGGTCGTCGTATGTGTCCTAATGGCTTAGGACTTCGTTTCTGTGGAATTCCCGCCCGCACACCACGGGCGGGTTTTTCATGTGTAGGTCACACTACCCCGGTACCCCTCAGTACCGGGTTTTGCCCCGCTGAAATCTGCTGCCTAACAGCGTGTTTCAGTCCCAGGGAGATGCTGTGCAATTCACCAGTAATTCCCTACGGATTCCCACGGTTCGTCAATGCCGCAGTTGCGCAATTGAATTCCATACTTCGCAGCGAATGCAAGCGCGTGACCGTAGCATAGTTTTAACACCACGATTTCATTCGAAAACGCCACCGGCAGCAGTATGCCGACTGATACCGGCTCGCGTTTACCGTTGTAGTCGTTGCACTTCCGTTGTGTCGCTGCATCTTCTGCCATTTGCGCGATGCAATCGAGCTTGAACCGTGGTGGGAAGTGAGGTGCCAGTGACTTCACGAACGGTTCCTCAGCGGCGTCACAGTGGACGTCGCCGCCAATCTCTCTGACAACGTCAACGAAGCTGATGATGTCATCGAGGATGCATCGCACGTTCGGGCGGCTCGTTGCATGGACGAGGACGTGAGTCAACAAATTCTGATGCCAGGCGTTGATCGTTGTGCCGGTGGGCTTCTCACCATTCGGGCCAACCATGTGGTTCGTCATCGAACGCGTTCGTGCATCGAGAGCGAGCTTCTGCAACTCCTGAGAGAACGACAAGCAGTGGTGCAGCGCTTCGATCAACCCACCCGCATTGACGAGGTACGCCTCCGCAGTGGCCTCGGCAGACCGTTCGGCGTGGGCGATCTTGGCTGCCAACGCCACCGTCTCGGCGTCGGGCCGGTTGGCCCTGATCGCTTCGACATCTGCTAAAGCCGCCATGCCGCGGGGCATTTCATCGAGCCGATGACGCGCTACCTCGGCCCGGTCGGATTGCTGGCGCTGCTCCCGGTCAATCTCCGAGCACCGGCGTTGATTGGCTTTACCCTGACGCTCTAGGTCAGCTGGCTCCATCCGAACAATTGGCGAAATCGAGACGCTCTTCTGTGGTTTGCCTCTGCGCATCGCGGTACTTCCCTTTCGAGTGGTTCGTTTAGGTGGTTGAGGATTGTCTTTGCGAACATGCGTGCCGCTTCATCGGTGAGGCCAGGCATGGCACGTAACGCAGCGCAGACGCGTTCGACACGTTCGGCCTCGGCCTGTTGAATCTCATCGTGTGCCCGCCGTGCGATTCGCACGGGATCGCCCTGGAAGTGATCGACGGCGCTCATCGGTTGTCTACGCGACGCGCGAACTGCTCGACTTCACGGGGGTCGAACTTGAGCAACTTTGGGCCTACGCGTCGGCAAGGAATCAATCCGTCAGCGACGTAGCTACGCAACGCGCTGGGGGATACGCCAAGGCGCTTTGCCGCTTCGATGGTGGAGATCAAGCAAGCGGGTGAATCAACGCGTGTTGGCCGGTGTGATTGTGTGGGGCTGGGCACTCGAAAGCGAGACAAGGGGGCACACCTTCCGCTAAGTCGATGGATATTGATGTTTCCTGTGTGCCAACCGGTTTCGCGCGGGCGGCTTCCCTGTTTCTGATGTCAGATTACCACGGTTGGCGCTGATGGGCCACTACCTCGACCTGGGCGCGTTGTGCGTACATGTGTTGGTAGACAACGCATTCGGAGTGAAAATGCGCGTAAGATCGATGACAAAAGATCCACAGGAATCGAGGCGCTTTGTATGACCGTGGTACCGACACAGATCGTAGGCGCGCGGGATGCGGCGTTGGCGGCCTGGCCGATCTATGGCGGGACGACGCCGAACGGAAACTACGGCATCAACGTCGAGGGTGACGTTCTGGTCAATCAGACCTCCGATGGCACTTCGCTTAATGATTTGTGGTCGGAACTGCTCACCCTGTTTGACATCGAGAACAACGAACGCACGGCAATCGTGAATCTGATCTCTTACTGGCACACGGAAACCGCCTCCATCGTGCCGCAGTCGATCAGTGCTCCCGACTTCGAGGAAGCATCCGAACTCGGCATCCCGAAAGGCGCCAACTCTCCGGCCAACGCGTTGCGGTTGGGCTTTACGTTTCGTGACTTTGATCTGGCGAACCGGTTCAGCTGGAAGTTCCTGCGATCGGCGTCGGCTGAACAGGTTCGCGCCGTCATTGACTCCATCGTCTACGCAGACCGCAAGCGCGTCACCGGCACGATCCTGCATCGGCTGTTCAATCCCAACCCCGAGCGCAACGAGTGGGGCCACACCTGCTACGGGCTATGGAACGGCACCGATGGCCTTGCGCCACTGCCGCACCTAGGCCGCGAATTTGATGCATCCGAGACGCATTACCACGCAACCGAGACCACGCGGCTGGACTCGCTCGACGTGGAGATGGCGTTTCAACAGATCACCCGCAAGGGTTACGGGACCAAGGAGTCCAGCTCGCAGCTGTTGATTCTGGCCAACCCCGATCAGGCCGACGACATCCAGGGATGGCGTGCCGGTAAGGCCTCGCGACCCGCTGAGACTGGCGAGGACGCCGAAGACGTTCCGGTGTCGAAATTTGACTTCATTCCTTCCATCGATGCACCGCCGTATCTTCAAGAGGAGAACATCATCGGCCAGCCCGCCCCGGC
The DNA here is from genome assembly GCF_006439015.1 of Mycolicibacterium hodleri. Taxonomy (GTDB): domain Bacteria; phylum Actinomycetota; class Actinomycetes; order Mycobacteriales; family Mycobacteriaceae; genus Mycobacterium; species Mycobacterium hodleri_A. The sequence continues at coordinate 23,132 of NZ_RCZG01000023.1, forward strand.
GAAGTTCGGCGGTCTGCCGGTACTCGGTTCCTACGGCCCGGCGTACTTGATCCAAAGCAACTTCGTGCCAGCCGATTACGTCGCCATCGTTGCGACGAATGGTCCGAGCAGCCTTATGAATGCGATCGGCGTGCGTCAGCATGAGAACGCCGCATATCAGGGTCTGCGGCAGATATCGGGGCGTGGGCCGTATCCGATCGTAGAGAGCTTCAGCCAACGATCGTTCGGCGTCGGGACCCGGCATCGATCGGCGGCGGTATGCCTCCAAGTGGTCGACAGCTCCAACTACACCGCGCCGCCCAAGGGCGCATTCGGCCTGACAAGCTAGCGGTGGACATTCGTGACGCCGGGCGGTGTCCCGGCAGCGGCACCACCAACCGGCTTGCTGTGCCCGATCTGCTGGCCCTGGACCTCGGCTCGTTGGGGGAGACGGAACGGGAGATGCGTCGTAGTCACGCCAGCGAATTCAGCGCCGGTCGCGGCAGCGAACCGAGTACTTACACAGGCCGCACACCGCCGGTCGAACCGAGAGCGAGACTCGCCCGCGGTGTCGGGCGTCGACCCGTCATCTGACGAAAAGAGGTATCCGATGGGCAGGCGTAGTTACAAGCGCGATGCCAGGGGCCGGTTCGCCTCCACAGGCCGATCCCGAACGAAACGCGTGAGCAAGCGCATCAATCGGAAGCGTCCGCGTTACGTACGCGGTTCAGCGGGGAGCACCGTGCGCGTCGGTCGGGTCGGCCCTGGCGGCGAGTACGCGGGCGTCCACGTCGGAGCGAAGCTGCGCACCCGCAAGAGCGCCGAGTACTACGTCGGAATTTCAGCCGGCAAACGAATGACGTCGATGTATTGAGCTAGCCCGCGCGGCTTCCATGATGAATCGCCGATTGGGTTCAACGACGTCGGTACCGATAAGTAGCATCTGATGCGTGGGGAGACGACGGGGATTCTTTGCCGAGCTGCAGCACCAACAACGCGTACGGGAACAGCAACTGCGCCGCGAGCAAGTTGTCGCAGTTCAAGCGCACAATCGCGCGGTTCGCGAGGAAGCGCGGCTTCGACGCGAGTATGAGCGCGAACTAGCGGCGGCCCAACGTATGCATGCGAGATCGACAGCCGAGTCGATCCGTGCCCATAAGGCGTTGCAAGTTGCCACGGCGCAGATGAAGACAGCAGACGCCGTGCAGACGCTTGATGAGATTGACTCGATTCTGAGCGCCACGTTGGACGTTGACGACTACGTGGACGTCGATTCGCTCAAGCAGTCGGCGCAGCATCCACCATTTTCGCGCGCCGACCTTGAAACCCCACTTCCCAAGCCCAAACTTCACCAAGTGCCAGCTGAGCCGCAGTTCAACGCACCACCTCCCCCGACTGGGCTGTCGAAAGTCTTCGGCAAGCAGAAGCACGCTCAAGAGACCGCAGCGGCGCAGGCTCAGTGGTCCGCACAACACCAGAAGTGGCAAGACCATGTGCACCGCGAACTGCCGCTTACGAACGCCAAACTTCTTGAGCAGCACGCGGCGGCAGACGCAAAGCGGGCGAAAGACCTGCAGGCAGCACGGGCTGTCTACCAAACTGAGTGCGCTGAGCGTGAACGCATCGTTGCCGAGACGAACGAAAGGCTCGATGCGTTCCAGAAGTCGCTTGCGGCGAGTGATCCCGATGCGATCGTCGAATACATTGGGATGGTCCTGGGTAATTCGGCCTACCCCGCGGCATTCCAAGTTGACTACGAGTACGAATTTGAGGCGGAGCTAGGCGAGCTCATCGTGACGGTCGTTGTCCCACCGCCGTCGGCTATGCCCACCGTGAAGTCCTACAGGTACGTGGCGAAGTCCGATGAGATCACGGAGACCGTCTGCAGTCAAAAGGATCAAAGAGATCGATACAACGGAGCCGTCGCCGCCGTTGCCATCCGGACACTCCATGAGGTGTTCGAGAGCGACCGAGATGAACGGATTCAGACCGTCTCGCTTGTGGTTCAGACTGAGACAGCCAACCCAGCAACAGGGTTGAACGACGTCTTCCCCTTTGTCGCAGCTGCTGCTGACCGCAAAGAGTTCCTGCGTTATGACCTTCGGAACGTCGATCCAGCAGAGACTCTCGCTCACATGCGGTCAAGCGTCTCGAAGAACGCGCACGGGCTGAAACCGATCAGTACCGCGAGCGGAATCCGATGACGCACTGGCAGAGTGATTCGAGTCCGGAGATCGCTGCACTCATCCAGGAGAACCGGCAACTGCGAGAGCAGTACGACGACGCGCGGGTGCAGATCGAGATGCTGGAACGCGGCGTAGAAGCTCTCCACGACGTAGGGATATACAACTACCGGCACCCGTTGGAATCGGCGGTTGCCTATCAGGATGCCTTGGAGTCGATCAACAGTCAGAAGCGCCTGTTCATCTCTGAAAATCGTGCCATCGAGGCGTCCACGAGATTTACATTCGACAACTCATTGGCGAAGGGTCGCAAGATGACTGCTGATCTCGCCAAACTGATGCTGCGTGCTTACAACGCCGAAGCCGAGAACTGTGTCCGCTACGTCAAAGCCGGAAACCTTGCCGCTGCGGAAAAGCGCCTAAACGGTGCTGCGGCATCGATCGCACGGTTCGCCGCGATGATGGAGATGCAGATTAACCCGGAATATCACGCGCTGCGGGTTCGCGAACTCGAACTCGCTGCGGATTATCAGATGAAGGTGCAGGAGGAACGTGAGGCCGCTCGCGAAGAGCGTGCACGTCTGCGCGAGGAACAGCAGGCTGAAAAAGAACTACGGGCCGAACGCGAGCGTCTAGACAAGGAACGCGCGCACTATGCCGCTGTCCTGGCAGCTTTGACGGGCGATGGCCGGGACGACGAGCGGCACGACCTTTCGGCGAGACTCGCTGAGATCGACCGCCGGATTGCAGACAACGACTACAGAGCCGCGAACATTCGCGCGGGATACGTATACGTCATCAGCAACGTAGGTTCTTTTGGTCCCGGCATAGTCAAGATCGGCATGACTCGACGGCTTGACCCCATGGATCGCGTGCGCGAGCTTGGTGATGCCTCTGTTCCGTTCGGGTTCGATGTTCACGCGCTCTTCTTCTCTGACGATGCCGTTGGTGTTGAAGCGGAACTGCACCGGAGGTTCGCTCGCGGGCGCGTCAACCGTGTCAATCTCAGGCGCGAGTACTTCTACACCACGCCATCCGCAGTGAAGTCGGAACTGGCGGATATCGCAGGGAACCTGCTTGAGTTCAAGGAGTCAGCCGAGGCTGAGCAGTATCGGGCTAGTGAACTGATTCGGTCGGACGAAGAAGTTGCGGGTCAACACGCTCTTTGACCCTACGGCGGTGTCTCGATTGTGTCAGCGCCAAAGCTAGCGTCTAGCCACCGAACGAAGGCGCACGCACTGTGATACTGCGACAGGACGTCGCGCGCCGACTTGTCGGTTGCGGCGGCGGCGTAGTCGCCATGAACAAGCGTGTTTCGTGCGTTACCTAGGTCAAGGAAATCGCGAACCGATTGTCTCAAATCTGGATCAGCGTCGACACGATCCTTCATACGTTGCTTAAAGTTCTCACCGAACAAACCGAAAAATTGATTTGCATTCTTGCCGTCCCACTGGAAGAAAGTGTGGTACTGGCGTTCGATCGCTTTATTCCTCATGAAGCTGACAAGTTCGTCGGAGTCGCCGGCTGTGCGCCTAACGAAATCGAGGACAGCCCTTTTAATTTGCTCTTCAAGATTGCTTGCTGAGGAAAGCAGCATTACTTTTGGAAACGTCGACTCCAACGTGGTCGAGTAAGAAAGCTCTCCGGCAGCTTGAAGATGCGCGACTATCGCCGCGTGGTCGTTGAAAACTTCTTGAACGACGTCAGGCTCGGGCATTGATCCGGTCACTGTGTCAACGCCCCGTAAGCTGCCCGGTACCTTCCCTTCACGTTCTCCGTGTCTGTCGTGCGCTCTTGCGAGTGCTTGATGTAGTCCTCACTCTCGCGCACTTGCGATATTGCGCCCGCATCGAGTCGTATTAAAGTGCCCTCGGCGCGCGAACGCACGGCCGCAGCAAAGACCGACTCGAACAGGTTTACGAGGAACTTCTGTTGTTTCGTAAGCCAGGCACTTCGTGGTATGTCGGTTGCCTTCGATAGGAACCAATCAAGGTCAGAGCCGAACTCGTCGATTGCCTCCGGTCCCTCCCGCTGTGCCTCTTTGGAGAAGCGGTTGAGGAACTTCACCATCGACGGCGCGTAGGTGTCGACGCTTCGCGCCATCGCAAAAGCGCGAAGCATGACCTCAATGTCGCGCATATGCAAGTCAGGGTGTTCCTGTCCAAGTAATTCGCGCCAGCGGGGGTCCATGTTCCACTGGTAAAGATTGTCATAGAAGCGCGAGTGGAACAGGCTCGATCTAATTTCTTGTGGGGTTAGATTTACGCCGCCCGTATTGAGGCGATTGAACATTTCGTAGACGGATGACGTATCGCCACTAGGCCGCAGTTGCTTAACGATCATGTTTCGGATAGTCCGCATTTCGAACTGCATCTTGTGATCGCCAAGTGTTTGATAGTTCAGCTTGTTGAACTTATTTGGAATGCCCTGACCGCTTTCGGGCAATTGAAGGTTGAACGCTTCGAAATAGGCGTCGTCATGAAGGACGCCATCAGGTATCTGACCGTACTCGTCGAAGAGCCGCCTAAGCTCTGATCGCTTATCGCGGCGCGGAAATCTTCCCGACATGAAGTAATAAACGGTCATCAGTCGCTGTTGACCGTCGATTACTAAGAATTTGTTTCGATCCTCTTCATACAGAAATACTTGCGGTACGGGCAGGCCAATAATTAGCGACTCTATTAGCCGCGACGCGCGCTTTCTGTCCCACACGTAATTTCGTTGAAAGCCGGGTATGATGACTGAACCAGAGTTGATGAAGTTGTAGATAGTCAGTACGTTAAAATCGTTAGGCGAGGTCGTAAGGTCATACTCGTCGATTTGTACGTCCTCTGTTTCAGATTCAATTTGCCGCCAGTCGCCTGCATCAGTATCCAAGCCATAATCTAGAGCCTCGGCCACGATGAAGTCCCCTCTCCGCGCAGAATGATCCTTTGACCGAAACTAGCGCACGGCCTTCGATGCTTCGGACTGACCCGCCAGGGCGGGTTTGTGGCGGGCGGGACCTGTAGCTAACGAAACTCGCGGACCAGGGAGAGCACCAGATAGTTGGACTATTGTTGAGCCTTGCCGGGCGGGTTAATCGGATCGACCTATGCTGGCTGGTCAGAGCCGGTTTTCGACGTGGTGCCCCCGGCAGGATTCGAACCTGCGGCCTTCCGCTCCGGAGGCGGACGCTCTATCCCCTGAGCTACGGGGGCGCGGAGAACGACGTTCACTGCGCCATTGGGCCTCGACAGCCTAACGCATGCGCGACGGGCCGATGGCTTCCCGGGTGGCGGCACCTGCCGTGACATTCCCCGGTCGCTGCGCTCCTGCCCGCCGTGACATTCCCCGGTCGTTGCGCTCCTGCCCGCCGTGACATTCCCCGGTCGCTGCGCTCCTGCCCGCCGGAAAGGATTCGGGTAGTCGCCACCTCAGACCATAGGATGGTGCCCCGTGACCCCAGCCGATCTGGCCGAGCTGCTAAAGACGACCGCTGCCGCGGTACTTGCCGAGCACGGGCTCGACACCGCAGCCCTGCCGGAGACGGTCGTCGTCGAACGGCCGCGCAACCCGGAGCATGGCGATTACGCCACCAACCTGTCGCTGCAGCTGGCCAAGAAGGTCGGTGTCAACCCGCGCGAGCTGGCCGGCTGGTTGGCGACGGCACTGACGGGTGCCGACGGCATCGCCGGGGCCGACGTCGCCGGGCCGGGCTTCGTCAACCTACGCATCGAGGCGTCCGCCCAGGGCGTCGTCGTCGACAACGTGATCGACGCCGGGTCCGCCTACGGTTGGTCCGGGGAACTAGTAGGCGAGAAGATCAATCTCGAGTTCGTCTCTGCGAACCCCACCGGACCGATCCACATCGGTGGAACCCGTTGGGCCGCCGTCGGCGACGCACTTGGTCGCCTTCTCTCGACACAGGGCGCCGAGGTGGTCAGGGAGTACTACTTCAACGACCACGGCACCCAGATCGATCGGTTCGCCAACTCGCTCATCGCCTCGGCGAAGGGGGCACCGACCCCTGAGGACGGGTACGCGGGCAGCTACATCGCCGACATCGCCCAGCAGGTGGTGGCCGCGGCCCCCGACGTCTTGAACGAATCCGCTGAGCAGCAACGGGAGACGTTCCGCGCAAAGGGTGTCGACCTGATGTTCACGCACATCAAGAAGTCGCTTCACGACTTTGGCACCGATTTCGACATCTACACCCACGAAGACTCGATGCATACCTCGGGCCGGGTGGAGCAGGCGATCGCCAAACTGCGCGAGACGGGCAACATCTACGAGAAGGACGGCGCAAGCTGGTTGCGCACCACTGAATTCGGCGACGACAAGGATCGGGTCGTCATCAAGAGCGACGGCAACCCGGCCTACGTCGCGGGTGACCTCGCGTACTACCTCGACAAGCGTCAGCGCGGATTCGACCTCTGCATCTACATGCTCGGCGCCGACCATCACGGATACATCGCCCGGCTCAAGGCCGCAGCCGCCGCGCTCGGTGACGATCCCGACACCGTCGAGGTGCTGATCGGGCAGATGGTCAATCTCGTCCGCGACGGCCAGCCAATGCGGATGAGCAAGCGCGCCGGCACCGTCATCACCCTCGATGACCTCGTCGAGGCGATCGGTGTCGACGCGGCACGGTATGTGCTCATCCGGAGTTCCGTCGACACCCCGATCGACATCGATCTCGCCCTGTGGTCGAGCGCGTCCAGCGAGAATCCCGTGTACTACGTGCAATACGCGCACGCACGGTTGTCGGCGCTGGCCCGAAGCGCGGCCGAGTTGGGTCTCATCCCAAGCACCGCACACCTCGAACTGCTCACCCACGACCGCGAGGGCACGCTCATGCGGACCCTCGGCGACTTCCCCCGGGTGCTGAAAACGGCTGCGTCGCTTCGTGAACCGCATCGGGTATGCCGGTACCTCGAGGATCTGGCCGGTGACTACCACCGGTTCTACGACTCCTGCCGGGTGCTCCCTCAGGGCGACGAGACGTCGACCGACCTTCACGCGGCTCGCCTCGCCCTGTGCCAGGCCACCCGTCAGGTGATCGCCAACGGCCTCGAGATCCTGGGCGTGAGCGCGCCGGAGCGCATGTGATGGCCCATCCCGCCGGTCCCCGCCACGCCGAGGACACCCGCCACGGCAATCCGCCAGCGTGTCCGCGGACTACCGACGAGATGCTCGCACTCGCCTCGAACGTGTGGCCGCGCAACGCCGTCCGTACCGCTGACGGTGAGGTCACGATCGCAGGGGTATCCGTTACTCGACTCGCCGCGGACTACGGCACGCCGCTGTTCGTCATCGATGAGGACGACTTCCGGTCCCGCTGCCGCGACATCGCCTGCGCGTTCGGTGGCGGTGAACACGTTCGCTACGCGGCGAAGGCGTTTCTCTGCAGTGAGATCGCGCGGTGGATCGACGAAGAGGGGCTGTCCCTCGACGTGGCCAGCGGCGGCGAGCTCGCCGTCGCGCTCAACGCGAACTTCCCGCCCGAACGGATTGCCTTGCACGGCAACAACAAGTCGGTTGACGAGCTGGCGATGGCCGTCAAGGCGGGTGTCGAGCACGTCGTGCTCGACTCGATCACCGAGATCGATCGACTCGATGCCATCGCCGGCGAGGCGGGTGTGCTGCAGGACGTACTGGTGCGCGTCACCGTGGGCGTCGAGGCGCACACCCACGAGTTCATCTCGACTGCACACGAAGACCAGAAGTTCGGTCTCTCCCTGGCCAGCGGTGCGGCAATGGATGCGGTGCGCCGGGTGTTCGCCGCCAACCACCTGCGCCTCGTTGGCCTGCATAGCCACATCGGCTCGCAGATATTCGACGTCGCCGGTTTCGAACTCGCCGCTCACCGCGTGATCGGGCTGCTTCGCGACGTGATCGCGGAGTTCGGCGTCGAGAAGACCGCGCAGATGTCCATCGTCGATCTCGGTGGGGGACTGGGTATTTCCTATCTACCGCAAGATGATCCGCCTCCGATGGAGGACCTCGCAGCCAAGATCGGCGCCATCGTGGTCAACGAATCGGCCGCCGTCGGACTGCCCGCGCCGAAGCTCGTCGTCGAGCCGGGTCGCGCCATTGCCGGGCCCGGCACCGTCACGCTCTACGAGGTGGGAACGGTCAAGGACGTCGCCGTCAGTCAAACGGCGCACCGCCGCTACGTCAGCGTCGACGGCGGGATGAGCGACAACATCCGGACTTCGCTCTACGCCGCTGAATACGATGCCCGTCTGGTGTCGCGCGCCAGCGAGGGGGCGCCCGTGTTGGCCCGGATCGTCGGAAAACACTGCGAGAGCGGAGACATCGTCGTCCGCGACACCTATGTGTCGGACGACGTCGCACCTGGTGACCTCATCGGGGTCGCTGCAACGGGTGCCTACTGCTATTCCATGTCGAGCAGGTACAACTTGCTTGGCCGTCCCGCCGTGGTCGCCGTGCGCGATGGAGTTTCGCGACTCGTCCTGCGCCGCGAAACGGTGGACGATCTCTTGAGTCTGGAGGTGACCAACTAATGGTAGATAACGAGAAGCCGGTCGGTGTAGCGGTTTTGGGACTCGGCAACGTCGGCAGCGAAGTGGTGCGCATCATCGAGGCGAGCGCAGCCGACCTCGCCGCCCGGATCGGCGCGCCACTCGAACTGCGCGGCATCGGGGTCAGGCGGGTGGCTGGTGACCGCGGCGTACCGGTCGAGCTGCTGACCGATGACATCGACGCACTGGTGTCCCGCGACGACGTCGACATCGTCGTCGAGCTGATGGGCCCCGTAGAACCGGCACGCAAGGCGATCCTGGCGGCGTTGGAGCGGGGCAAGTCGGTGGTCACCGCCAACAAGGCACTGATGGCGCAGTCGACCGGCGAGTTGGCGCAAGCCGCCGAAAGGGCTCGCGCCGACCTATATTTCGAGGCTGCCGTGGCGGGCGCCATTCCAGTCATCCGGCCACTGACTCAGTCGTTGGCCGGTGACACCGTGCTGCGCGTCGCGGGGATCGTCAACGGCACGACGAACTACATCCTCTCCGCCATGGACGAGACGGGGGCGGACTACTCGTCGGCCCTGGCCGATGCGAGTGCGCTCGGCTACGCGGAGGCGGATCCGACGGCCGACGTAGAAGGGTACGACGCGGCCGCGAAGGCTGCGATCCTGGCGTCGATCGCGTTCCATACCCGGGTGACTGCCGACGACGTGTATCGCGAAGGCATAACCAAGGTCAGCTCCGCCGACTTCGAGTCGGCCAGGGCGCTCGGCTGCACCATCAAGTTGCTCGCGATCTGTGAGCGCATCATCAATGACGAGGGCCAGCAGCGTGTTTCGGCCCGCGTCTATCCGGCGCTGGTGCCGCTGGAGCATCCGCTGGCTTCGGTCAACGGCGCGTTCAACGCGGTCGTCGTCGAGGCTGAGGCCGCCGGGCGGCTGATGTTCTACGGGCAAGGCGCTGGCGGTGCGCCGACGGCGTCGGCCGTGATGGGCGACCTCGTGATGGCTGCCCGCAATCGTGTTCAGGGCGGATTGGGGCCACGCGAGTCCAAGTACGCCGAACTGCCCATCGCACCCATCGGGTTCATCCCGACTCGCTACTACGTGAGCATGCACGTGGCCGACCGGCCGGGCGTGCTGTCCTCTGTCGCCGCCGAATTCGGCAAGCGCGAGGTCAGCATCGCGGAGGTGCGCCAGGAGGGCATGGTCGACGAGGGTGGTCAACGTTGCGGTGCTCGCATCGTCGTCGTCACTCACCGGGCCACAGACGCGGCGCTCTCGGAAACTGTCGACGCCCTTGCTGATCTCGATGTCGTGTCCAGCATCAACAGCGTGTTGCGACTGGAAGGAACCAACGAATGACCTCGCACGCGACCGGGGCGAGCGAAGTGACGGGGAAGAGTGCCGTGCACCGACCGTGGCCCGGTCTGATCGCCGCCTATCGCAACAGGCTGCCCGTCGAAGACGGCTGGACGCCGATCACGCTAATGGAGGGCGGTACGCCGCTCCTCGACGCCAAGCGGCTCTCCGAACAGACCGGCTGCACGGTGTATCTGAAGGTGGAGGGGCTCAATCCCACCGGCTCGTTCAAGGACCGTGGCATGACGATGGCCGTGACCGAAGCGGTGGCCCGCGGCCAGAAGGCGGTCTTGTGTGCGTCGACCGGTAACACGTCGGCCTCGGCGGCGGCATATGCCGCGAGGGCGGGAATCACCTGCGCCGTGCTGATTCCGCAGGGCAAGATCGCCATGGGCAAGCTCGCGCAGGCGGTCATGCACGGCGCCAAGATCATTCAGATCGATGGAAACTTCGATGACTGTCTCGAGTTGGCACGCAAGTTGACTGCGGACTTCCCGGCGGTGTCGCTGGTCAACTCCGTCAACCCATACCGGATCGAAGGCCAGAAGACTGCCGCGTTCGAGATCGTCGACGCCCTCGGCGAAGCGCCAGACGTACACGCTCTGCCCGTCGGCAACGCGGGGAACATCACTGCGTACTGGAAGGGCTACACCGAGTATCACCGCGATGGGTTGGCGGAGAAGCTCCCACGCATGCTCGGCGCCCAGGCGGCCGGCGCCGCTCCGCTGGTGTCCGGGCAGCCCGTCTCCAACCCCGAAACCATCGCCACCGCCATCAGGATCGGCTCGCCCGCATCGTGGAACTCTGCCGTCGAAGCGCAGCAGCAGTCGAACGGCCGGTTCCTGGCGGCGACGGATGAGGAGATCCTCGCCGCGTATCACCTGGTGGCGCGGAGCGAAGGCGTGTTCGTCGAGCCAGCCTCGGCGGCTAGTGTCGCGGGCCTGCTCAAGTCCATCGAGGACGGCTGGGTACAGAGGGGCTCCACCGTGGTGTGCACGGTGACCGGCAACGGACTGAAGGACCCCGACACCGCGTTGAAGGAACTGCCTCCCGTGACCGCCATCGCCGTGGATCCGATCGCGGTCGCGGCCGAGCTCGGATTGGCGTAGCGGGAGTGAACCGTTGGTGATGCAGATCCTGCCTGCTGGAGTGGCCGCCACCTCCATCGTGGCCGCGTCTAGCGCCAATCTCGGCCCCGGCTTCGACAGCATGGGTTTGGCACTCAGTCTGTACGACGAAATCTATGTGGAGGCAACTGATTCCGGTCTCGTCATCGAAGTCGAGGGGGAGGGCCAAGGCCAGGTACCGCTGAACTCCTCCCATCTGGTGGTGCGCGCCATCGAACACGGCCTGCGGACGGCGGGTGTGCGTGCCAACGGATTGATTGTCCGCTCCCGTAACATGATTCCGCACTCGCGCGGGTTGGGATCCTCCGCCGCCGCCGTGGTCGGTGGGCTCGCAGCGGCGAACGGCCTCATTGTGCAATCTGCTTCATCTCCCATGTCGGACGCCGACCTCGTGCAGCTGGCGTCAGAGTTCGAGGGCCATCCCGACAACGCCTCCGCGGCCGTGCTTGGTGGCACGGTGGTGTCGTGGACCGAGGGTGACGGACCCAAACCCCGCTACGCCGCAGCGCAGCTGCGACTGCACCCGGACATTCACGTGTTCCCCGCCATTCCCGAGGAACGTTCGTCGACGGCGGAGACGCGGGCGGTGCTCCCCAGCCAAGTCAGCCACGCCGATGCTCGTTTCAATCTCAGCAGGGCTGCGCTGTTAGTGGTGGCCCTCACCGAGCGTCCCGATTTACTCATGGCGGCCACGGAGGACCGCCTTCACCAGCCGCAGCGAGCCGCGGCGATGCCTGCGTCCGCGGAATACCTACAGATTCTGCGTCGTTGTGGCGTGGCAGCGGTGCTGTCGGGCGCTGGCCCTGCAATCCTTGCTTTCAGCACCGAGCCGGAATTGCCGGCACGAGCAGTGGAGTACGGCGCAGCACACGGGTTCTCCGTGAAGGAAATGTTGGTCGGCCAGCATGTTCGCTGGGCACCGGCCGAGGCGGTCAGCGTCGACGTCCAAGTCATCACCGGGACTGAGAGTTGACAGTTGTCCCATGGGGATGTGGCGTGTTTCTTGCTTCCAGCGACGATGCGGGTTATTCTCGCTTTCGTCCAGCAATCGCAGCGTCTGTGCCTGCGCCTACATTAGGACGACTCACAATCCTTCTCCTGGATGACGGTTCTCCGCACTGCGGTGAATCCCGGCGATCACCGTTGCAGCAGCAATGGTTGCACAGGCAATGGTGGGACTAGGGCATTCCAAAAGGCATTCCAAGGCATACCAAAAGGCATTCGGTAGCCGGCACCCAGCGGATCTGCTGAGTGCGACGAACCCTCGCAGAATCGGATCAGCGAGGGAAAGAAAGGAAATCCGTGACTGATACGGACCTCATCACGGCTAGCGGCAGCAGCGACGACGTCGACCTGTCGAACACCGTGAATTCACCAACCGTGGAAGCGGTTTCGGCTGCATCGACGGAATCGGCCGTCGCGCCGGACGCGGGAGGCGCGTCCGGCTCCGTCTCAGCCTCGGGTGACCGCCCGACCGCCCTGACCGCTATGGTGCTTCCCGACCTTCGAGCGCTGGCCGGCCAACTCGGCGTCAAGGGTTCCTCGGGTATGCGCAAGAGCGAGCTGATCGCCGCCATCCGCGAGCATCGCGGTGAGACCAATGGCGGAGGCGCAAAGGCGACGCAAGCCGCCGAGCCCACGTCGGCGGTCGCCGAGCAGTCGGCACCTGCTGCCGACGCCGCCGCACCCGTCGACGCCGCCGAACCGCCCACCCGCCCACGTCGGGAGCGACGAGGTGCGTCTCGAGGGGCAGGTTCCGCAGTCGAGACTCAGGAGTCCGGCGGGCAGGCCGTCAAGGAAGTAGCTGAGGACAAAGCTCCCGAGGCGAACACCACAATCGAGCAGAAGTCGCCCGAAGGCCAGAAGTCGCCCGAGGACAAGGTTGCCGAGAAGAAGTCCGCCGACCGGCCCGGCAGGGGCGGCGAGCAGAGCGACAAGACCGTCGGCGACAAGAAAGACGCGGCCCAGTCCGACAGCCCCCGCAACGCGGACCGTCAGAACAACAGGGGCAACGACGGCGGCAACAACGGCAACCGCGGCAACAACAACGCGAACAACAACAACGCGAACAACAACAACTCGAACAACAGCAACAACGACGACGATGATGACGGCGACGGACGTCAGGGCAGGCGTGGTCGGCGGTTCCGCGATCGCAGGCGGCGCGGTGAGCGCGGCGACGCCCAGGGCGGTGGCAACAACGACCGCGACACGGAGTTGCGCGAAGACGACGTCGTCCAGCCCGTCGCGGGCATTCTCGACGTCCTGGACAACTACGCGTTCGTCCGTACCTCCGGCTACCTGGCCGGCACCAATGACGTCTACGTCTCCATGAACATGGTCCGCAAGAACGGCCTGCGTCGAGGCGACGCAATCACGGGCGCCGTTCGCGTCGCCCGCGAGGGTGAGGCCACCGGCGGAGGCAACAGCAGCCAGAATCCGCGGCAGAAGTTCAATCCGCTGGTCCGGCTCGACTCGGTGAACGGCGGTCCCGTCGAGGACGCCAGAAACCGCCCGGAGTTCGGCAAGCTGACCCCGCTCTACCCGAATCAGCGCCTGCGTCTGGAGACCACTCCCGACCGGCTGACCACGCGCGTCATCGACCTGATCATGCCGATCGGCAAGGGCCAACGTGCGTTGATCGTCTCGCCGCCCAAGGCGGGCAAGACCATGATTCTGCAGAGCATCGCCAACGCGATCACCACGAACAACCCGGAATGCCACCTGATGGTGGTGCTGGTCGACGAGCGACCTGAAGAGGTCACCGACATGCAGCGTTCGGTGAAGGGTGAGGTCATTGCCTCGACCTTCGACCGGCCGCCGTCAGACCACACCGCGGTTGCGGAACTGGCCATCGAGCGCGCCAAGCGTCTCGTCGAGCAGGGCAAGGACGTCGTCGTATTGCTCGACTCCATCACCCGGCTCGGACGCGCCTACAACAACGCGTCACCCGCTTCCGGCCGCATCCTCTCCGGTGGTGTCGACTCGACGGCGCTGTACCCGCCAAAACGATTCCTCGGCGCGGCCCGCAACATCGAGGACGGAGGCTCGCTGACGATCATCGCCACGGCCATGGTCGAGACCGGGTCGACCGGTGACACGGTCATCTTCGAGGAGTTCAAGGGCACGGGCAACGCCGAGATCAAGTTGGATCGCAAGATCGCCGAGCGTCGCGTGTTCCCGGCGGTCGACGTGAACCCGTCCGGTACCCGCAAGGACGAGCTGTTGCTGTCCAACGACGAGTTCGCCGTCGTGCACAAGCTGCGGCGTGTCCTGTCGGGGTTGGACTCGCATCAGGCCATCGACCTACTGATGAGCCAGTTGCGCAAGACGAAGAACAACTACGAGTTCCTGGTGCAGGTCTCCAAGACCACCCCGGGAGGCGTGGACTCCGACTAGCAGCCGAACTGCACTAACCCCCGCGCCGGGAACTCACCGAACGGCGTCGGGGGTTTTTGCGTTCCGATGACCCGCGACCGTGCGATGTCATGCGGGACACGCCGTAAAGGCGGATGGATTGGCACGGTCGAGGCGGATGAGCGCCAGTCGAATGACGTCAGGCCAGCGCCGGGTCGGCCCGAAGGCCGGGCATGACGTAGCGACGCACATGGGTGAGCACCGCGTCGTGGTCGGTGGGATCGAGCTGGTGCCCCGGTACCGTGGCCAGCGAAAGTAGCGCCCGGGCAACCCATTCCGATGCTTCCGCGATGTCCACGTTGGGATGGATCTCGTTGCGAGCCCTGGCGGCGACGAGGTATCTGGACCAGAACTCGCCAAGGTCTGGCACCAGACCCTGGACGCCCGCGCCAGCACATGCCGCGAACTCCTCCGGCTCCTCTACGCGAAGCTTCATCAGGAGGGCGCCCGGGTCGGCGTAGGCGGTGCGCCCGTGCCTGATCCCCGCGGCGATCTGTTCGTCGAGGCCGTCGATCTGTTCCAGCATGGCGTGCGAGTCCGACCAGTAGGCGTCGTTGAGTCGCACGATCGCGGCCCCGAGTAGCGCGTTCTTGTCGGAGAAGTGTCGATACAGCCACCCCCGCGAAACGCCTGCCACCTCGGCGACCTCGGACACCGTCGTCGACCGAATGCCCTTGGCACGCAGGCACGTTTCCGCTGCATCGATGAGGCGGTCCCGCACGCTCTTCGACGCAGGCCGGGGTGCGGTAGCGCTCGTCAACGGCGGACTCCTGTTCGTTTCTCAGCGCGGCGGAGTGGGACGGATGCATTCTGCCTGTTGCCAGACGGTACCGTGTGACAGATCGCTAGTAGACACTTCGATGATTCTGTTCATACTTGGAACTGAGGTAGCCGACGATGGCGGACACACTCCAGCAGCTGCTCAGTACGAGGGCCGACCAGGACTCGATCGCCATCAAGGGCGACGACGCATCATGGACGTGGCGCGAGCACATCGCCGCCGCGCGCGCGCAGGCCGCCGCCGTGATCGCGACAGCGGATCCGTCCCGGCCCTTGCACGTCGGCGTCCTGATGGGCAACACCCCTGACATGCTGACCGCGCTCGCGGCAGCCGGCCTCGGCGGGTACGTGGTGTGCGGCATCAACACCACGCGTCGAGGAGATGCCCTGGCCCGTGACATCGCCCGCGTCGACTGTCAGCTCGTGCTCACCGACCCCGCCCACCGGCACCTGCTCGATGACGTCGACCTGCCCGGCGTCACGGTGATCGACGTGTCGACCGACGACTGGGCGGCGCTGATCGGCGGCGCGCCAGAGTTGGTGCCACATCGCGAGGTCGGCCCCGACGACACGTTCATGATGATCTTCACCTCGGGTACTAGCGGGGAACCCAAGGCGGTCGAAGTACCGCACGCGATGGTCCTGTTCGCCGGAAGTGCGCTCGTCGCGCGATACGGACTCACCGACTCCGACGTGTGCTACCTGGCGATGCCCCTGTTCCATTCGAACGCCGTATATGCGGGCTGGAGCGTAGCGCTCGGCGCTGGAGCTGCCATGGTCCCCGCCGCGTTCTCGGCGTCGAGGTTCCTGCCCGATATCCGCCGGCACGGCGCCACCTACATGAACTACGTCGGCAAGCCGCTGGCCTACATCCTCGCGACGATCGAACAGCCCGACGACCATGACAACCCCCTTCGGATCGCGTTCGGCAACGAGGCCGCCGACCGCGACATCGAGGAGTTCGGCCGCCGCTTCGGCTGCTCTGTCTGGGATGGCTTCGGCTCGACCGAGACGGCCGTGATCATCACCCGGCCCGACGACTGCCCGCCCGGTTCGATCGGCAAGGGATTTCCCGGGGTGGCCATCTACGACCCCGAGACCGTCGTCGAATGCGACGTCGCGCAGTTCGACGTGACGGGCGCACTGCTCAACGCCGACGCGGCGACGGGGGAGTTGGTCAACACCAGCGGCAGCGGGCTGTTCCGCGGCTACTACAACGATCCCGGCGCCACCGACCAGCGTCTTCGTGACGGGATGTATTGGTCGGGTGATCTCGCCTACCGCGATGCCGACGGCTGGATCTACCTTGCGGGTCGCACGGCTGACTGGATGCGTGTCGACGGGGAGAACCTGACCACCGCACCGATCGAGCGAATTCTCCTGCGGCTGAACGCAATCAGTCGGGTGGCCGTCTACCCGGTCCCCGACGAGTTCGTCGGCGACCAGGTGATGGCCGCGATCGTGCTGCGCGACGACGCCGAGCTCGCCCCCGGCGAGTTCGAGGAGTTCCTGAAGGCTCAGCGGGATCTGTCCCCGAAGGCTTGGCCGCGCTACGTGTGGGTCGCCGACGACCTCCCGAGCACGGCCACCAACAAGATCCTCAAGCGCGAGTTGATTGGTCTCGGCGTCGAACCGGCGGGCCGTGTCGTGTGGAAGCGAGACGGCACCAGTTTCGTCGTGGCGGTCAGTTCACCCTGAACGCGGCTCACTCCGATGCCGCTGCGCACGACGACCGATGCAGCCGGAATAGGTGCCGGCGCATCAGTGTTTAGGAGGTTGGCGGCTGACCTGGCATAATCGACCGTCGACCCCTCGGTTCCGGTTCACGTCTGAAGACTCAGGTCAGGATCTCAGGCGACCCGGCGGCCAACGATAGAAGAGGACCAACATGAAATCGGGCATTCACCCCAAGTACGTCGAAACCACCGTGGTCTGCGGCTGCGGAAACAGCTTCCAGACGCGTAGCACCAAGGAGAGCGGCAACATCTCGGTCGAGGTCTGCTCCCAGTGCCACCCCTTCTACACCGGCAAGCAGAAGATCCTCGACAGCGGCGGCCGCGTGGCCCGCTTCGAGAAGCGCTACGGCAAGCGCGCCGGTGCGGGCGAAACGGCCGCAACCGACAAGTAGTCAGCCAAACGGCGCCCGTTCCGACGCATTCGTGCCAGGGACGGGCGCCGCTTGCGTTCTGCTGACCGTTCAGGAGGAAGGGCACGATGGCCGCCACCGATTCGGCGACGAGAGTCGACGCGCTCGTAGCCGAGCACGCCGATCTCGAACGTCAGCTCTCCGACCCGGCTCTGCACGCCGACGCGGGAGCTGCCCGCAAGGTGGGGCGCCGGTTTGCGCAGCTCGCGCCGATCGTGTCCACCCATCGCAAGTTGGAGACGGCGCGCGGTGATCTCGAGGCCGCCCGCGAACTGGCGACCGAGGATGCGTCGTTCGCCGCCGAGGTTCCCGACTTGGCCGCTCACGTCGCCGGACTCGAGACCCAGCTTTCCGACCTGCTCGCGCCCCGCGATCCGCACGACGGGAACGACGTCGTCATGGAGGTGAAGTCGGGGGAGGGCGGTGAGGAGTCGGCGCTGTTCGCCGCCGACCTCGCTCGGATGTACATCCGCTACGCCGAGCGGCATGGCTGGAGCGTGACGGTGCTCGACGAGACCTTCTCCGATCTGGGGGGTTACAAGGACGCCACCCTTACGATCGCCAGCAAGGGTGACGCCGCCGACGGCGTCTGGTCGCGGCTGAAGTTCGAAGGTGGCGTACACCGCGTGCAGCGGGTGCCCGTGACCGAATCTCAGGGACGGGTGCACACGTCCGCGGCCGGCGTACTGGTGTATCCGGAGCCCGATGACGTGGCCGAGGTGTCCATCGACGAGTCGGATCTGCGCATCGACGTCTACCGGTCCTCCGGCAAGGGCGGTCAGGGCGTCAACACCACCGACTCGGCGGTCCGCATCACGCACCTGCCGACCGGCATCGTCGTGACGTGCCAGAACGAGCGCTCACAACTGCAGAACAAGGCCCGCGCCATGATCGTGCTGGCCGCCCGACTGCAGGCGCTCGCCGAGGAGCAGGCGTCAGCCGACGCGTCGGCCGATCGGGCCAGCCAGATCCGCACGGTTGACCGCAGCGAGCGCATCCGCACCTACAACTTTCCCGAGAACCGGATCACCGATCACCGAATCGGATTCAAGGCGCACAACCTCGACCAGGTTCTCGAGGGCGAACTCGACCCGATGTTCGACGCGTTGGCGGCCGCGGACAGGCACGCCAGGCTGCAGGAGACATGACGCGTCTGCGGCGGGCCATCGACGAGGCGGCCCGCACGCTGGCGCAGGAGGGGATCGACAGCGCAATCGTCGACGCCGAACTGCTCGCCGCGCACGTCGCCGGCATCGATCGCGGCCTGCTGAGGTTCCACGACCCGGACGAGTCGTTCTTCGACGGTTACCGCACCGTCGTCGATGCGCGCGCCCGTCGAATTCCCCTGCAGCATCTGACGGCCTCGGTTGCCTTCGGTCCGCTGGTGCTCGAAGTCGGTCCCGGCGTGTTCATCCCGCGTCCCGAAACCGAATCACTTTTGGAATGGGCTCTCCAGCAACGGCTGCCACCAGCACCCCTGATCGTTGACCTCTGCACCGGGTCGGGGGCGCTGGCCGTGGCGCTGGCGGATGCGACGCCGGGTGCCCGTGTCGTCGGAGTCGACGACTCCACCGAGGCGCTGGACTACGCGCGTCGCAACTGTGACGGTCGCGCGGTCGAATTGATCCACGCCGACGTCACCGTCGTCGGATTGCTCGGCGAGCACGACGGTCGTGTCGATCTGCTGGTGTCGAACCCGCCCTACATTCCGGACGGCGCCGCTCTGGCTCCCGAGGTGGCTGAGCACGATCCGGCCCATGCGCTGTTCGGTGGGTCTGACGGAATGCAGGTCATCGGTCCCATCGTCACGCTGGCCGCCAGGCTGCTCGGTCCCGGCGCGTGGGCCGCCGTAGAACACGACGACGACACGGCAGCGTCGACCGTCGCTTTGTTCGAGGAGTCAGGCGCCTTCACCGAGGTGACGTCGCGTCGAGATCTCGCCGGTCGCCCCCGGTTCGTCACGGCGAGGCGGAAGGGTTCAGGCTAGGGAACATGACTTCCAGCGAGAAGCGGAGCGGGATCGCGCATGATTTCCAGCGAGAAGCGGAGCGGGATCGCGCATGAGTGAAACGTTCGACTGCGCCGACGCGGCCCAGCGGCCGGTCGGCATCGCATCGGCGATCAGCGCGCTGAAGGGCGGCCGTCTGGTGGTCATGCCGACCGACACGGTCTACGGCGTCGGCGCCGATGCGTTCGACGGGGCAGCGGTCGCAGCACTGCTGTCCGCCAAGGGGCGCGGGCGCGACATGCCGGTGCCCGTCCTCGTCGGGTCGTGGCACACCATCGACGGCCTGGTGTACTCGGTGCCCGAATCGGCGAGACAACTCATTCGCGCCTTCTGGCCGGGGGCGCTGAGTCTGGTCGTGCAGCAAGCACCGTCGCTGCAGTGGGACCTCGGCGACGCGCTGGGCACCGTGATGCTGCGCATGCCGCTGCACCCGGTCGCGATCGAGCTTCTTCGCGAGGTGGGACCCATGGCCGTATCGAGCGCCAACATCTCGGGCAGGCCCGCCGCCGTGACCGCTGCGGACGCGCGTGACCAGCTCGGTGACCTGGTCGAGGTCTACCTCGAGGCTGGGCCGTCTGCCCAGGGTACGGCGTCGACGATCGTCGACCTGACGGGCGCGCAACCCCGCCTGCTGCGCGAGGGACCGGTCACGGCCGCGGCGATCGCCGACGTCCTCGGCATCGAGGCGGAGACGCTCACGGGTGTGACGCCCACCTAGGCCTCAGGTCGGTCCAGTACATTTCACCGCGTGGAGGGCCTGCTCGCATTGTCCGATCGCGGTGCCGGTGTCCCGCTGCGCGAACTCGCGCTCGTCGGGCTCACCGCGGCGACCGTCACGTACTTCGCGACGGGCTGGGTGCGCGCTCTGGCCACTCGCCTGGGAGCCGTCGCCTACCCGCGCCAACGCGACGTCCACGTGCTGCCTACCCCCCGGATGGGTGGCCTGGCGATGTACGTCGGCGTCGTCGCCGCCGTGCTCCTCGCGTCGCAGTTGCCCGCGCTTACCCGCGGTTTCGTCTACTCGTCGGGCATGCCTGCGGTCGTCGTGGCCGGGGGCCTCATCATGGTCATCGGGCTCATCGACGACCGGTGGGGTCTCGATGCCCTGACCAAGTTCGCCGGCCAGATCACGGCCGCGAGCGTCCTGGTCACGATGGGCGTGGCGTGGAGCGTGCTGTACATCCCGATCGGCGGGGTCGGCACCATCGTGCTCGATCAGGTGACCTCGATACTGCTCACGCTGGCGCTGACGGTCTCGATCGTGAACGCCATGAACTTCGTCGACGGTCTCGACGGGTTGGCCGCGGGCTTGGGCCTCATCACGGCGGCGGCCATCTGCATCTTCTCGGTCGGGTTGCTTCGGGACCACGGGGGCGACGTGCTCTTCTACCCGCCCGCGGTGATCTCGGTGGTGCTGGCGGGTGCCTGTCTGGGCTTTCTGCCGCACAACTTCCATCCGGCCAAGATCTTCATGGGTGACTCCGGCTCGATGCTGATCGGACTGATGCTCGCGGCGGCGTCCACCACCGCCGCCGGGCCGATCTCCCAGAACGCCTACGGCGCGCGCGACGTGTTCGCGCTGCTGTCTCCCTTCCTGTTGGTCGTCGCGGTGATGTTCGTGCCCGCCCTGGACATGTTGCTAGCCATCGTGCGCCGCACCCGCGCCGGACGCAGCCCGTTCAGTCCGGACAAGATGCATCTGCATCACCGGCTGCTCCAGATCGGGCACTCGCACCGACGGGTGGTGCTGTTGATCTACATGTGGGTGGGCATCGTCGCCCTCGGGGCGGCCAGCACGATCTTCTTCGACCCCCGCTACACCGGGGCGGTGATGCTGGCGGCGATCGTGGTCGCCATCGTCATCACCCTGATTCCACTGCTTCGGCGGAGTCGAGAATCTCCCAGCGAGTTGCCAGACTGACTAGTACGACGCAAAGTAGTAGGACCCCGTTTTGGGGTGCCTACCATGTGGTACGGTGCCTGCAGAACCCGAAAGACCTCGCGGGTTGCCGGCCCGGCCCATCGGTGTGAAGAAGCCGATCGGCGCCGATGTACGACCGACAAAAGGGAGCTACCCCTTGGGTGATTCCAGCGCGACCGACGCCCTCCGATACGCTCAGCGGGCACGCGCCGGATCATTGTTTGTCAAAGGGGACAGCTTCCGTGAAAGCGTGGATTGAGGTGAGTCAGTGACGACGCCAGCGCAGGACGCGCCGTTGGTGTTCCCATCCGTGGCATTCCGGCCGATGCGCCTGCTGATTGTCTGTGTGGCGCTCACCGGAGTGGCCCTCTTGGCCTCCGGGTTCATGGGCCACATCTTCTTCGGGGCGTTTTTCGGGGTCGGTTTGGGCTTGGGTTTGCTCAATGCGCTGCTGGTACGCCGTGCCGTCGAGGCGATCACGGCTGAGGACCATCCGCTGAAGAAGAAGATGGCGGTCAACTCCGCGATGCGACTGTTGGTCATCACGGCCATCGGTTTGACCATTGCCATCGTGTTCAAGAAGCATGACGGCCTTGCCGTGCTCTTCGGGCTCGCGATCTTCCAGGCGGTACTGGTGATGAGCACCAGTATCCCGGTGATGAAGAAAATCCGCGCCAACGGCTTGGACGTCGAAGAAGTTTCCGCATCGGAATCGAAGGATTGAGCAGACGGCAATGAATGAGACCTTCCTCGCCGCCGAGGGTGGAGCACCGATTCACGTCGGGACCCACGAGTACGTGTTCGAGTTCCTTGGCATGACCTTCAACGGCGACACCATCATCTCGACGTCGATTGCCGCCGTCATCGTGATTGCGCTGGCGTTCTTTCTGAAGTCCAAGGTCACGTCGACCGGGGTGCCCGGCGGAGTGCAATTGTTCTTCGAGGCCATCACCATTCAGATGCGCCAGCAGGTCGAGGCCGCCATCGGCATGAAGATCGCGCCCTTCGTGCTTCCGCTCGCCGTCACCATCTTCGTCTTCATCCTGGTGTCGAACTGGCTCGCGGTGCTGCCGGTCCAATACGGCGGCTCCGACGGCGCTGCAGGTGAATTGATCAAGGCGCCCGCGTCGGACATCAACTATGTGCTCGCGCTCGCTGCCTTCGTCTTCATCTGCTACAACGCCGCAGGCGTCTGGCGTCGCGGCGCGTGGGGCCATGCCAAGAAGCTCGTCAAGGGACACGTCACGCTGATGGCGCCCATCAACATCATCGAGGAGCTCGCCAAGCCGATCTCGCTGGCACTGCGACTCTTCGGCAACATCTTCGCCGGCGGCATTCTGGTATCGCTCATCGCGATGTTCCCCTGGTACATCCAGTGGGCACCCAATGCCATCTGGAAGACGTTCGACCTCTTCGTCGGCTTGATTCAGGCCTTCATCTTCGCGCTGCTGACAATCCTGTACTTCAGCCAATCGATGGAACTCGATCACGACGAACACGACGCCAAAGAGGAAGCGCACTGACCTGTTTCGCGTAGAAAGCCTGCTCTGACCCCGTACGACAAGCAGTCCTGGTGGCACAGTCACCAGCTCACAAGGAGGAAAAAGGAATGGATCCAAACGCCCTCATCACGGCCGGTGCTCTCATCGGCGGTGGACTGATCATGGGTGGCGGCGCCATCGGCGCGGGTATCGGCGACGGCATCGCCGGTAACGCACTGATCTCCGGCATCGCCCGGCAGCCCGAGGCGCAGGGCCGCCTGTTCACCCCGTTCTTCATCACCGTCGGTCTGGTCGAGGCCGCGTACTTCATCAACCTGGCGTTCATGGCGCTGTTCGTCTTCGCCACGCCGGGCCTGAAGTAGTAGCCAGTCAGCATGCAAGAACTCGGCTCAACTGTCCTACCGGACGGCGTCAACTTACTGGCGGCGGCAGAAGGTGGCGGCGGGGGCAATAACTTCCTGATCCCCAACGGCACCTTCTTCGCCATCCTGATCATTTTCTTGATCGTGCTCGGCGTGATCACGAAATGGGTTGTGCCACCGATCAGCAAGGTGCTCGCCGAGCGGGAGGCCATGCTCGCCAAGACCACAGCGGACGCACGCAAGTCCGCTGAACAGGTGACGGCTGCACAAGCCGACTACGACGAGGCGATGGCCGGTGCGCGCACCGAGGCGTCGTCCATTCGCGACGAGGCTCGTGCAGCCGGTCGGCAGGTCATCGACGACAAGCGAGCCGAGGCCAGCGGCGAGGTGGCAGAAACCGTACGCGAAGCGGATGCACAACTGTCCGAACAGCGGTCATCGACGCAGTCCGAACTCGAATCGTCGGTGGACGGCCTGTCTGCCACGTTGGCGAGCCGCATCCTCGGCGTTGACGTGAATTCAGGTGGGAGCCGCTAAATGTCGACATTCATCGGTCAGCTGATCGGTTTCGCTGTCATCGTCTACATCCTGTGGCGCTACGTGGCCCCCCCGGTGAGGACGTTGATGCAGAAGCAGCAGGACGCCGTCCGTACCGCGCTTGCCGAGAGTGCCGAGGCGGCGAAGAAACTCGCCGACGCCGACGCAATGCATGCCAAGGCGCTCAAGGACGCCGAGGCTGAGGCGTCCAAGGTGACCGACGAGGCTCGGCATGACTCGGAGCGCATTGCGAGCCAGCTGGAGGAGCAGGCCGGTGTCGAGGCCGAACGGCTGAGGGGTCAAGGCGCGCAACAGGTTCAGCTCATGCGACAACAGCTCATTCGACAGCTGCGGCAGGGTCTCGGCCAAGAGTCGGTCGAGAAGGCCGACGAAATGGTGCGCGCACACATTGCCGACCCAGCTGCGCAAGCGGCGACGGTCGACCGCTTCCTCGACGAGCTCGATCAGATGGCACCGTCGAGCGCGACGATCGAAACGAGCTCGGCGGCCCGGCTCCGCGCCGCCAGCCGCCAGGCTCTCGCCTCGCTCACCAGCGAATTCGACGATGTCGCAGGCAAACTCCGGTCGCCTGGTCTGACGACTCTGGCCGAGGAACTCGGCTCGGTCGTCGCGGTCCTCATCGCCGAGCCCAGCCTCACCAAGCATCTGGCGGAGCCCACCGACAACCCGGACGCGAAGATACGTCTGGTAGACCGGCTGTTCTCGGGCAAGGTGGACGAGCACACGGCGCAACTGCTGCGAACGGCCGCGTCGCAGCGGTGGTCCGCGGAGGCCGACCTGGTCGACGGGGTGGAGCACACGGCGCGTCTGGCCCTGCTCAAGCGCGCCGAGGTTGACGACGAGGTCGACGAGGTCGAGGACCAGCTCTTCCGCTTCGGTCGCGTCCTCGACTCCGAGCCACGCCTCTCCTCTGCGCTTAGCGACTACACCGCGCCGGCAGCCGGCCGTGTCGAACTGCTGAACAAGGTGATCGACGGCTCCGGCCTTACCGGGACGGCAGCAGCACTGCTGGCACAGACGATCGGCCACCTCCGTGGTGAGCGAGCCGACGAGGCTGTGGTCGACCTGGCCGAGCTGGCAGTGGCTCGACGCGGTGAGGTCGTCGCACACGTCGATGCCGCCGCAGAGCTCTCGAATGCCCAGCGCACCCGACTGGTCGAGTTGTTGACCCGGATCTACGGACACCCGGTGGCCGTTCAACTACACGTCGATCCCGACCTCCTCGGCGGACTTTCGATCACCGTCGGTGACGAGGTGATCGACGGCTCCATCGCATCGCGCCTGGCCGCGGCACAGACCCAGCTACCGGACTGACGAGCGCTTGCGCGAGGAAACGACAATCCCGGCCCCGACCACCACAATTCACATCAAAAGGTAGGAAGACCAAGAACATGGCAGAGTTGACAATCTCCGCTGCTGACATCGAAGGTGCCGTCGAGGAGTACGTGACCTCGTTCTCCGCCGATACCGAGCGCGAAGAAATTGGCACGGTCATCGACGCCGGTGACGGCATCGCTCACGTCGAGGGCTTGCCCTCGGTCATGACGCAGGAACTCCTCGAGTTCCCCGGCGGCGTGCTCGGTGTCGCACTGAACCTGGACGAGCACTCCATCGGCGCGGTCATCCTCGGCGATTTCGAGAAGATCGAGCAGGGCCAACAGGTCAAGCGCACCGGGGAGGTGCTCTCGGTACCCGTGGGCGACGCGTTCCTCGGACGCGTGGTGAACCCGCTTGGGCAGCCCATCGACGGCCAGGGCGACGTCGCCACTGACACCCGGCGCGCGCTTGAGTTGCAGGCACCGTCGGTGGTTCAGCGCCAGGGCGTCGAAGAGCCATTGCAGACCGGCATCAAGGCCATCGATGCGATGACCCCGATTGGTCGTGGCCAGCGTCAGCTGATCATCGGCGACCGCAAGACCGGCAAGACCGCGGTCTGCGTCGACACCATCCTCAACCAGCGTGAGGCGTGGGCGACCGGTGATCCCAAGCAGCAGGTGCGCTGTGTGTACGTGGCAATCGGCCAGAAGGGCACCACGATTGCCAGCGTCAAGCGCGCCCTCGAAGAGGGCGGAGCGATGGAGTACACCACCATCGTCGCTTCCCCGGCCTCCGACCCGGCCGGCTTCAAGTGGCTTGCGCCCTATACGGGTTCGGCCATTGGTCAGCACTGGATGTACGACGGCAAGCACGTTCTGATCGTCTTCGACGACCTCTCCAAGCAGGCCGACGCCTATCGCGCGATCTCGCTGCTGCTGCGTCGTCCGCCGGGTCGCGAGGCTTTCCCCGGCGACGTCTTCTACCTGCACTCCCGTCTGCTGGAGCGGTGCGCCAAGCTGTCCGACGAACTGGGCGGCGGTTCCATGACCGGCCTACCGATCATCGAGACCAAGGCCAACGACATCTCGGCGTTCATCCCCACCAACGTCATCTCGATCACCGACGGTCAGTGCTTCCTGGAGTCCGACCTGTTCAACCAGGGCGTGCGACCGGCCATCAACGTGGGTGTGTCGGTGTCCCGCGTCGGTGGTGCCGCTCAGATCAAGGCGATGAAGGAAGTGGCAGGAAGTCTCCGTTTGGACCTGTCGCAGTACCGCGAACTGGAGTCGTTTGCAGCGTTCGCGTCGGACCTGGATCCGACGTCGAAGGCGCAACTCGAGCGGGGCAGTCGGCTGGTGGAGCTCCTCAAGCAGCCCCAATACAGCCCGCTGTCGGTCGAGCAGCAGGTCATCGCGATCTTCCTCGGCACCAAGGGGCACCTGGATTCGGTGCCCGTCGAAGACGTTCAGCGTTTCGAGTCCGAACTGCTCGAGCACGTCGAGGCCAGCCACGACGGAATCCTCAACGACATCCGGGAGACCAAGAAGTTCCCGGAAGAGGCCCAGGACAAGCTGACCGAGATCGTCAACGACTTCAAGAAGGGCTTCGCTGCCACCGACGGTAGCTCCGTTGCCGTCAACGAGGCCGAGACCGAGGCGATGGACGAAGAGGACGTCGAAAAGGAATCGGTAAAGGTCCGCAAGCCGGCGCCGAAGAAGAAGTAGGTAGGAGAGATGGCAGCCACACTGCGCGAGCTACGCGGACGCATCCGCTCCGCTGGGTCGATCAAGAAGATCACCAAGGCCCAGGAGCTCATTGCGACGTCGCGGATCTCCAAGGCCCAAGCGCGCGTTCAGGCAGCTCGGCCGTATTCCAACGAGATCACCAACATGCTGACCGAGCTTGCGGGCGCCAGTGCGCTGGACCACCCGCTGCTCGTCCAGCGGGAGTCGCCCAAGCGCGCCGGTGTGCTCGTCGTGTCCTCCGACCGGGGGCTCTGCGGGGCTTACAACGCCAACGTGCTGCGGCAGTCCGAAGAGCTCTTCTCGCTGCTCCGCGACGAGGGCAAGACTCCCGTAATCTATGCGGTGGGTCGAAAAGCTTTGGGCTACTACAGCTTTCGGCAGCGTGAGGTGAAGGATTCCTGGACCGGGTTCTCCGAGCGGCCGACGTACGAACAGGCCCGCGAGATCGCGGACGTGCTCGTCACGTCATTCATGGCTGGCGTCGACGACGAGGGTGACGACGCGGGCGACGACGGCATCCTGGGTGTCGACGAACTGCACATCGTCTTCACGCAGTTCAAATCGATGCTCTCGCAATCGGCAATCGCCCTGCGGATCGCTCCGATGGTGATCGAGTACGTCGGCGAGCCTGAGACCGGCCCGCAGACGCTGTTCTCCTTCGAGCCGAATGCCGAGGAGCTCTTCGACGCGCTATTGCCGCGCTACATCGCCACTCGCGTCTACTCGGCGCTGCTTGAAGCCGCGGCATCGGAATCCGCGTCGCGTCGTCGGGCGATGAAGTCGGCCACCGACAATGCCGACGATCTGATCAAGGCGTTGACGCTGGAGGCGAACCGCGAGCGTCAGGCCCAGATCACCCAGGAAATCAGTGAGATCGTCGGTGGCGCCAACGCGCTCGCCGACGCCAAGTAGACCTCGATATACACATCCCCGGAAGCGAAGAGAAGCGAAGAGACAATGACTGCCACCGCAGAAGATTCCAAGACCGCTGGTCGCGTGGTCCGCATCACGGGCCCGGTCGTCGACATCGAATTCCCGCGCGGCTCAGTGCCCGAGCTGTTCAACGCGCTGCACGCAGAGATTACGTACGAGCAGATGGCCAAGACGCTGACCCTCGAGGTGGCCCAGCATCTCGGTGACAACCTGGTGCGCACCATCTCGATGCAGCCCACCGACGGCCTGGTACGCGGTGTCGAGGTGACGGACACCGGCGCCTCGATCTCCGTGCCCGTCGGCGACGGTGTCAAGGGCCACGTGTTCAACGCCCTCGGCGACTGCCTCGACGAGCCGGGCTACGGCGAGGACTTCGACCACTGGTCGATTCACCGCAAGCCGCCGCCATTCTCCGAACTCGAGCCGAGGACCGAGATGCTGGAGACGGGCCTGAAGGTCGTCGATCTGCTCACGCCCTACGTGCGCGGTGGAAAGATCGCCCTGTTCGGTGGAGCCGGCGTCGGCAAGACGGTGCTCATCCAGGAGATGATCAACCGCATCGCCCGCAACTTCGGTGGCACTTCGGTTTTCGCCGGCGTGGGGGAGCGCACCCGTGAGGGTAACGACCTCTGGGTCGAGCTCGCCGACGCCGACGTGCTCAAGGACACCGCCCTGGTGTTCGGACAGATGGACGAGCCGCCAGGCACGCGTATGCGGGTCGCCCTGTCGGCACTGACCATGGCGGAGTACTTCCGTGATGAGCAGAAGCAAGACGTGCTGTTGTTCATCGACAACATCTTCCGGTTCACCCAGGCGGGTTCCGAGGTCTCGACGCTCCTGGGTCGCATGCCGTCCGCGGTGGGTTACCAGCCGACGCTGGCCGACGAGATGGGTGAGCTGCAGGAGCGCATCACGTCCACCCGCGGCCACTCCATCACCTCGATGCAGGCCGTCTACGTACCCGCCGACGACTACACCGACCCGGCGCCGGCGACCACGTTCGCGCACTTGGACGCCACCACGGAGCTTTCACGTGCGGTGTTCTCCAAGGGCATCTTCCCGGCGGTGGACCCGCTGGCCTCCAGCTCGACGATTCTCGACCCGGCGGTGGTTGGCGACGAGCATTACCGCGTCGCCCAGGAAGTCATTCGAGTCCTGCAGCGCTACAAGGACCTTCAGGACATCATCGCGATCCTCGGTGTCGACGAGCTGGCCGAGGAGGACAAGCAGCTGGTCAACCGGGCACGCCGCATCGAGCGCTTTCTGAGCCAGAACATGATGGCGGCCGAGCAGTTCACCGGTCAGCCCGGCTCGACGGTGCCGCTGAAGGAAACCATCGAAGCCTTCGACAAGCTGACCAAGGGTGAGTTCGACCACCTGCCCGAGCAGGCGTTCTTCCTCATCGGTGGCCTGGACGATCTGGCCAAGAAGGCCGAGAGCTTCGGCGCGAAGTTGTGACCCTCCTGCAAGCCGAAAGGTGGTGACCGATGGCTGAAATCCACGTCGAGATCGTGGCCGTCGAGCGCGAATTGTGGTCGGGCGACGCGACATTCGTGTTCACCCGCACCACGTCAGGCGAGATTGGCATCCTGCCACGGCACATTCCGCTGGTGGCCCAATTGGTCGACGACGCCATGGTGCGCGTCGAGCGGGAGGGTGAGGACGACCTTCGCATCGCCGTCGACGGAGGCTTTCTGTCCGTGACCGAGGAAGCCATCCGGATCCTGGTCGAGAACGCCGAGTTGGAGTCGGAGATCAACGCCGACGAGGCCAGGCAGGATTCCGAATCGGACGACGAACGCACCGCAGCGTGGGGAAGGGCGCGGCTGCGCGCCCTTGGCGAACTCGACTGAGCTGGCGATGAGCGCGTCCATGGTGGTCATGGTCGCGCTGATCGGCGTGCTGTTGCTGGTCGTCGTCGCGCTTGGGTACCGGCTGTGGAAATTGCGTCAGGTCGGCGGCTCGGCGGCGATCCTGCGTGATGTGCCAGCGGTGGGTGGACACGGTTGGCGCCATGGCGTAGTGCGCTATCGCGGTGGTGAGGCTGGCTTCTATCGATTATCGAGCTTGCGGTGGTGGCCGGATCGTCGGCTCTCCCGACGCGGCATCGAAGTGGTGTCGCGACGTGCGCCGCGCGGCGACGAGTTCGACATCATGACTGGCGAGATCGTCGTCCTCGAATTGCGAGACACCGACCCCGAAAGCCGCAGGGGTTACGAGATAGCGCTCGACAGGGGAGCCTTGACCGCATTCACGTCGTGGCTCGAGTCACGGCCATCGCCGCGTGCGCGTCGCCGCTCGAATTAGTCCCTCTGACCGCCGCCCGGCTGCCAGAGCACGTCACCGTTCGGGTTGGCCACTCGGCACAGGATGAACAGCAGGTCGGACAGCCGGTTCAGATACTTCGCCGGCAGCACGGTGGTCGACTCGCCGTGGTGTTCAACCGCTCGCCATGCCGAACGTTCCGCCCGTCGCGCCACGGTGCGCGCCACGTGCAGCAGCGCCGACAATGCGGTGCCGCCCGGCAGGATGAACGAATTCAGCGCAGGCAGAGGCTCGTTGAACTCGTCGCACCACCCCTCGAGTCGGTCGATGTAGTCCTGGGTGATCCGCAGCGGCGGGTATTCAGGGTTCTCGACCACGGGGGTGGACAGGTCGGCACCGGCATCGAAGAGATCGTTCTGGATCTGCCGCAGGACGCCGATGAGTCGTTCGTCGGGGGCGCCCATGGAGACCGCAACGCCAAGCGCGGCGTTCGTCTCATCGCAGTCGGCGTACGCCTCGAGCCGGGGATCGTTCTTGGACACTCTGCTGAAGTCGCTGAGGCCGGTCGATCCGTCGTCGCCGGTTCGGGTGTAGATGCGGGTCAGATGGACTGCCATGAACAAACCGTACCTGGGCCCACCGGCAGAAACAGACTTCAGCCGAGTCCGCTGTTTACACTGAGCCGCGTGACCGAGCGATTCGTGGTGACCGGTGGTACCCGGTTGTCGGGCGAAGTTGCCGTCGGCGGAGCAAAGAACAGCGTGCTGAAACTCATGGCGGCGTCGCTCCTGGCAGAGGGCACCAGCACCATCACGAACTGTCCCGACATTCTCGACGTGCCGCTGATGGCGGAGGTGCTCCGAGGTCTCGGAGCCACGGTCGAACTCGACGGCGACATCGTTCGGATCACGTCGCCCGATGAGCTTAAGTACGACGCGGACTTCGCGGCAGTGCGGCAGTTCCGCGCCTCGGTGTGCGTCCTTGGTCCGCTGGTGGGTCGGTGCAAGAAAGCCAAGGTGGCGCTCCCAGGGGGTGACGCAATCGGCTCGCGACCGCTTGACATGCATCAGGCGGGTCTGCGGCAGCTCGGCGCGCGCTGCAACATTGAGCACGGCTGCGTGGTCGCCGAGGCGGACCACCTGCGGGGTGCGGAGATCCAGCTGGAGTTCCCCTCGGTCGGCGCCACCGAAAACATTCTGATGGCCGCCGTTTTGGCTGAGGGCGTGACCACGATTCACAACGCCGCGCGGGAGCCCGACGTCGTGGACCTGTGCACGATGCTCAACCAGATGGGTGCTCTGATCTCGGGGGCTGGTTCGTCGACGATGACCATCACGGGGGTCGGCCGGCTGCATCCCACCGAACATCGCGTGATCGGTGATCGCATCGTCGCTGCCACGTGGGGTATCGCCGCGGCGATGACGAGGGGGGATATCTCGATCACGGGAGTCGACCCGCAGCATCTGCAGTTGGTGCTCCACAAGCTGCATGACGCTGGAGCCACCGTGACCCAGCACGACAATGGGTTCCGCATCGTCCAGTACGAGCGGCCGAAGGCCGTGAACATGGCCACGCTGCCGTTCCCCGGGTTCCCGACGGATCTGCAGCCGATGGCGATTGGACTGGCCTGCATCGCCGACGGCACGTCAATGATCACCGAGAACGTCTTCGAGGCTCGTTTTCGCTTCGTGGAAGAGATGATCCGACTCGGTGCCGACGCGCGGACGGACGGTCACCATGCCGTCGTGCGTGGCATCCCCCAGCTGTCGAGCGCGCCGGTGTGGGCGTCTGACATCCGCGCGGGCGCCGGGCTGGTGCTTGCCGGCTTGGTCGCGGACGGCGACACCGAGGTGCACGACGTCTTCCACATCGATCGGGGCTACCCGCTGTTCGTGGAGAACCTCGTCAGTCTCGGCGCCGAAATCGAGCGCGTGACATAGCTTTTCGGCCAGAACCACCCCTTGGCGTGCGGTTTTGGGATATGAGCGATCCCGGGGTAGTCTCTATTCAGTGCCTACGGCCCCGGTCGCAAGACCGGAAGGACGAGGATTGACGTCACCTCCGATGTGAAGTACATTGGCAGGGTTGCCTGAAATCCGGGTGTGTTGTTTGAGAACTCAATAGTGTGTTTGGTGGTTTTTGTTTGTTGTTGTTGGCCATCCTCGTGGGGGACTCCTCGTCTTCCTTTGGTGGGGGTGGTCTTGTTTTTTTGATGCCAGTTTTTGGTGTCTTTTTGTTAGGTCAGGCTTGTTCTGATTCGGATTCTGCTTGCGGTCTTGGATCGTGGGTTGTTTTTGTTTGGAGAGTTTGATTCTGGCTCAGGACGAACGCTGGCGGCGTGCTTAACACATGCAAGTCGAACGGTAAGGCCCTTCGGGGTACACGAGTGGCGAACGGGTGAGTAACACGTGGGTGATCTGCCCTGCACTTTGGGATAAGCCTGGGAAACTGGGTCTAATACCGAATATGACCATGGGATGCATGTCTCGTGGTGGAAAGCTTTTGCGGTGTGGGATGGGCCCGCGGCCTAT
>NZ_RCZG01000024.1 GCF_006439015.1 Mycolicibacterium hodleri
GCACTGCGCTCGCCGTATCCGGCGCCGCACAGAGCGTCGGCTTCGGCGCCCATCAGGGTGTGGATGAACGTGGCGAGCAGCTCGCGCAGCACGTCGGGGTGGGTGGTGGTGAGTCGATCGGCCAACACGGCCGGCAAGTCGATATCGTGGGCAGCGGTCATCGCGTGTGTTCCTTCTTTGCTCGAGTGACTTTGGACGGTCTCTCGAAGAATCACGCGATGACCTTCAATCATTCGGCAACGACACGCCGGTACCGCTGATCAGGTCCGACTCGTACACCACCTTGATGGACGCAACCCTCGATCATGGTCACGATCTCTGGTGTCAAGATCTGGAACGGGAAATCGACAACCAACAACGTCGACGTCGCGTGCCTGCAATTCTGTGGCGGACAGACGATCTCAAACGCGTCTCCTAATCCTCCGCTCCCGCCGAACAAGAACGTCGGATGCTCCGCAGACGGCAGTGACACGAAGTCGTCGGGTTGGGGCCCGGCGCGCAATCTTCTGTCGCGCGACCAGCTGAGTGATTTCCCCTCGTTCAACCTTGACAATTTTCCGGAGGTCATTGGAGACGAGCGGCACCCGTACAGCGTGCGGGAAGACACGCCGCCGCCGAATAACTGGAAGTTCAACGTTCAAGCCGAACGCGGCAAGACCTATGTCTTAAGGCTGTACATCCACAACAGTGCTGGCGACCACTCCCCAGACCTGGTGGCCCAGGGCACCCGAGTATCCGTGTCGCTGCCCGTGTGTACGGGACGTCGAATCGCTACCAACGGGTTCATCGACTCCACAAACGCCATACCCAGTCAGGTCTACGGCGGCGTGTCGTTCATTAGCAATCAACCGTTCAATCTGGCATACGTCAGGGGTTCGGCAATGATCTGCACAAACCACTTCGTGTGCAACGCGGACGGCACCGGAGGCGCTCCGGTCTCGGAGGACTTCCTGACGAAGAAAGGTGCACTGGTCGGCTACGACGCGCTGGATGGCGAGGTCCGCGGCGGCTACCAGTATTCGGTCTATTTTATCTACAAGGTGAAAGCTCAGTTCGCTGGGGATTGACGACGATATTTGACAGTCAGTTTGCTGTCTCACCGTTAGATCGCATGGGCGCTGATGTCAACTCCGCCGCGATTCGTTTCCGTAAAGGCAAGCGCTAACGAGTAGTTTCTACGCATAAACCTAATCACTCCGGCCGGAATTCCGCACAGCGCCGACGGCTGATTCTTTCCTTTGTATCCGTACGGGTTCACCTAAAGTACCGCTCGAATTTAGCGTGCTCAGACCTCTGTCACAGCTGGCGATCCCAAGTCTCATCACCGAGTGGCGCCCCATTCAACCTATCCCGACGGCTTTGCCAGTCGGACATCGCACCGTCCATCAGTTTAGCGAATCGGTCGCCATGGTTCCGCTCGAAATAGTGCATCATTTCGTGAACGACGATGTACTCCAGGCAGTCTGGGTGCTTTTTCGCAAGCTCCACATTGAACCAGATGTGTCCGGTCTCCCGGTTGCATGAGCCCCATTTAGTTTTCATGCGTCGGATGCTCCAGCGGGGCACCGACACGTTGAGGATCGGCTCCCAGAGCGCGATCAGGTCCGGAATCGCGGCTCGGATCTGATGACG
This sequence comes from Mycolicibacterium hodleri, assembly GCF_006439015.1. Taxonomy (GTDB): domain Bacteria; phylum Actinomycetota; class Actinomycetes; order Mycobacteriales; family Mycobacteriaceae; genus Mycobacterium; species Mycobacterium hodleri_A. Next base: position 1,633 of record NZ_RCZG01000024.1, read on the forward strand.
GTACCAACGATCGAGGAGTATGCGCCGCCGCTCAGCACTTGTCCCCGCTGGCGTATAGAGCAGAAGTCGCTCGCCATCGACCTCAAAATGCGCACGGCCGGGCCGTTCAATCACCCTGAGGCGGTGGCGGACTCCCCAGACATAGTGGGATTCACCGGTGACCATCTCGCGTTCTGACTGCCGTTCGACTTCCTGAAGTTGCTTACGCTGCTTCTTGATCCACGGCAGGCGCTGAATCACCGCCAAGCGCACACGGTCCTCGTCGAGACGCTGGGGTGCCGCGACACGGACGCGTCCGTATGGCGGGTAGACACCGATGTGAAGGTTCTTGATGTCTTTGTAGACGACGTCGACGTCGATGCCGCTGACGGTGAGGTAGGCACTACTGGTACTCACGCCGTGCCTTCAATAGTTCAAACAGTTCGTCGAGCCGGTCGAAGTCCGAGGGAAGGGTGCGGCGAATCGCGCGCTTGACGACCTTTTCCTTCAACGGGTTGCCGATCCAGTCGTGCGGCTTGCTCGTCAGGATCGCAGTGTCAATTTGGATCGCGAAAGACAGGTCAGGCCAGCCGAAGTCGATCAGCGCTCTGCGGGCGCCGTTGTCGGCCCAAGCGGGATAGACGGTGTCGGAGTCGCCCTTGCCGAGCTTGGCTGCTTGCTCAAGGAGCTTATGAAGGTAGCCCTTGTATTGGAGTGCACCCTTACGGCGCTCTTGGAGCAGGGCATCAAGCAGAGCCGACATCTTGTCGTAGTACTTCGGGTTAGTGGCGTGCTCGTCGATGATGAGCTTGCGCATATTGTTGGCGATCGTCTCCGCGACTGCCTCGGGGCTCTTCTTGATACCAGGCGGCAACTTGTCGATGGCCCCGGCGCCCGTTTGCACGATCAGCTGAATGAGGCCGGTGTTCTCGAAGTTGGAAACGGTCTCGGACGCGCTGGCCTGGATATAGGTATCGAGCAGGTGTCGCATACCGGCTTCGTACTGCTTGAAGTCGACGTCTTCGCCAGCACCAAGTTTAACCTCGTCACGCACCGCGGCGTAGTGGGCGACGTCGGCCTTCATTGCTGCGGCTTCAGCGTCGCTGTACCCGGCGGCGTTCATCTCGTTGGCGAGGTTGGCGTAGGCGCGCGTCAGCGCGGCAGCGGACTTGTATAGCTCGACGCGCTTGGGTTCGTTTGCCTTCAACTGCTCGGCATCGCCCTGCTCGGCTGCGCAGAAGTACTGCTGGTACTGGAGCGTGTCCTTCGGGGGCGCGACCGGTTCACATAGAGCGCGGATCCTCTCAAGGGCATCGTTGAGATCGTTGCAGGCACCCTCCAAGCGGTCGCTTAGCAGGCCATCGATATCTTGTTTCTCGTAGCCGTCTAACGCGCCACTGGTGTAGTCAGTGATGGCTGACTCCAGGGAATTGAACAGGTCGCGGTAGTCGACAATGTAGCCGTAATCCTTGTCGTCACCGTCAAGGCGGTTGACACGGCAGATGGCCTGGAACAGCCCATGGTCCTGCATTTTCTTGTCGATATAGAGATAGGTGGCGCTCGGCGCATCGAAGCCGGTCAGGAGCTTGTCAACCACGATGAGCAATCGCATCTGGCCGGGGTCATTAATGAAGCGACGCTTGACGTCCGTCTCGAACTGCTCGACCCTGCCCATCGCTGCGTCTTCGGACTCGCCGAAGTGATCGGCCAGCATCCTGCGGTAGATGTCGTACTGACGCAATTTCTCCGTTGCCCCAGCACCAGAGTCTTCCTCGGAAACATCGCCAACCTGCGGTTCGTACGAGGTCACGATGGCGCACTTGCCTTTAAAGCCAGCTTGGCAGAAAAGGTCATAGAATTTGCAGGCCTGGTAGATACTTGCTCCAACCAACATCGCGTTGCCGCGACCGTCCATCAGGCGCGGCTTGGTGTCCATGTCGAGCAAGATGTCGTTAACAATCTGGCGTGAACGCGGCTCAGCGCTGACAACTTTTTGCGTCGTGCCCCAGCGCTTCTTCAGCTCGGCCTTGGACAGATCGGTCATGCCCTTCGTCTTGGCTTCGAACCACTGATCGACCTTGTCAGGCGAGGTTAGGTCCTGATCGACGTTGCGCGCCTCGTAGCGCAAGTCGAGCACGACACCGTCACCGACCGCTTCGTCGAATTTGTACGTGTGGATGAAGCGGCCAAAAGTCTCAATGCTGGTGGCCTTGTCGGCCTTGAGGAGTGGCGTGCCAGTGAAGCCGATAAACATCGCACCTGGCAGCAATTGCTTCATCGCCTCATGCATCTTGCCGGACTGAGTGCGGTGGGCTTCATCGATGAAAACGAAGATGTTGCCCTTAGCGGCAAAGCCTTTCGGAATTTTCGCTTTGAGTTCGGCGATCAGGTCGGCTTCGCCGTCGTCACGGTCCTCGACACCTTCAGAGGCACGGAATTTGTGAATCAGTGAGCAAAGCAGCCACGGGTCGCTCCGGTTAAGGGCGCCGAGCATGTCCGCGCCGGATGTGGTCCGGTAGATCGTCTCACTGACCCCACCGAAGACTCCCTCGATCTGATCATCCAACTCGGTCCGGTCGGTGATCAGCAGCACCCGGGCGTCATCCTGATGCTCGCGGATCCACTTGGCCAGCCACACCATCGTCAGCGACTTGCCTGATCCCTGTGTGTGCCAGATGATGCCGTCTTCACGCTGTGCGATCCGCGCCTGCGCCGCCTTGACACCGAAATACTGGTTGTGGCGGCAGGTCTTCTTCACTCCCGCGTCAAACACCATGAAGTCGTGCACGACTTCAAGGAATCGCGCTTTAGAGCACAGCTGCGTCAGCGCACGGTCGAGCGGCGCCTCGATATCGGAATCCTCACGCCAAGACAGCCAGTACTTCTCAGAAGTGTCGATCACGCTGTAGCGCAAGCCCTCAACGTCATTCCCCGCAATGACCAGCTGGACAGTGGTGAAGAACGGTCGGATGAATTCAGCCTTCTGGTTGCCGATGGTCTGTCGGATACCCTCGGCAACAACAACTTTCGATCGCTTCAGTTCGATGGTGGCGAGGGCGATCCCGTTGACATAGAGCACCATGTCGGGACGCTTAGCGTGATTGCCAGCGATGGTGACTTCTTCAGCGACCGCGAAGTGGTTCGCCGCGGGAGTGGCCCAGTCGATCAGCCAGACGGTTACATAGTGTTCGCCAACGCCAGCCTTGACCTTGACCCCATAACGCAACAGGCCATAAACATCACGGTTTGCTTCGTAGAGGTTGCGGCCACCGCCCAGTGAGGCATCGCTCTTCAGCTTGCTGATCGCCTTGGTGATCAATGTGTCGTCGTAGCCTCGGGCTCGCAGATTTCGGGTCAGTAACTCGACCTCGACATTGGCGTTGCCGTCGCGGTGTTCCCAGTTGCCAAGGTGCTCGAAGTCCAGCAATTTACGGAATAACTCAGCGACGCGGTCCTGGGTCTTGCGCTCGATTTGGCCCACGTTGCTCATGAACTAGCCTCCGTCAGCGCCTGATCGACGCCCTGGCTCTGCCATGAACCGAACGAAACGCCAGTCCCCTGGACCTTCCACTCATTGCGGCCGTTCGCACTTCGCCCCGCTACAACTGCGGCCCCCGCAGACGGCGAGGCGAAGACGTGGTCCCGGGTGAACAACGCTGACGCACCGTCACCAGATAGGCCGAGAGTGCCGTCCTTCTCCAACTTCTCACGAAGTCGTTTGTAGCCATCATCGACGCCGGTCCACTCAGCACGGGCCTGTGACCCTTCGTGCACCGTGAACTCGCCGTCGATCTCTTGAGCAATTGCGGTGATCCCGGACTTCTTCAGCGTCATCTCGAAGAGAGGCGACACTTGTGTCCCAGACACCTCGGCGGACCCTACCGTCTGCCCAGCAGGCTGTGCGGCGGACACCGACCGCAGCATGTTCACACCCAGCACCGGTAGCACGATTTTCGCTTGAGCGATGAAGTACTCCATGTCTGAGATGTCAGCCTCGGGAAGTGGCAGGGGTGTCGGAGCGGTGCCGTTGACGAGCAGTGCGCGCTTCGCTTGTTGTGTCAGCGCGATTAGCCGCGACTCCAAATACCGGGCGTGGGCCTTCGTGAGATTCGAGTCCTTGCTCGTTAGAACGATCGCGCGCTCCCAGAAGTCTTTTCCACCTTGATCAGCCGGGCGCGCGTGCTCGTAGAGGCGCTTGCTCACATCATCGCCCTCGCCGATATAGGCAATTGTTCCGCCGAGGCTGTTTGGGTCATCGCCGAGCAAGATGTAGATACCGGTGCGACGAGCCTCCGGCCGTTTGACCAACGCACCCAAATCCGACCGCGGTGCCGCCACAACGTGGCCCGTCCAGTTCATGATCTCTGCGGTAAGAAGGCCTCCGGGAGTCCCGTCGGCGAGAAACAGACGAACGGACTTTCCGGCACTCATGACGCCACCTCCGCGACAGGAAGTCGGGTACGGCCGGTAAGCAGCTGCTGCATCATGCCGGCCTTAATGTCGCGGGCCTTGGTCAGGCGTGACCCCAGCGCGTCCAGCTCGTCGTCGGCATCAATCAAGATAGCCGCAATGCGTTCCTGCTCGTCACGGCCCGGCACCGGCACAGGGACCCTCAAAAGATTTTCTTTGGTGAGATGCGCCAGCGTCGCCTTCCCCACAACCGCGGATAGTTCTTGCGTTCGAGCCCATCGTTCAAAAAACGCAACCAGGAGATACGGATTAAAGTCCCCTTTCGACCGCAGTCGGTGAAGTGTGTTCAGGAAGTACGCCTCTTGGAGCTCACCGCGCCACACGGCAGAGCGGCCGACTTCACCGCCCTCGCACATGAGGACATCGCCCGATACCAACCTCAATACTGGGATGTCCGCGTCGGTGAGCGGCGCTTCGACAGCTTCGTTCAGCAGTACCCGTCCCCAACGCACTGCCCGATTGTTGATGCATGTCTTGAGGACTCCGCGACTCACTGCAGCATCGAGACGCTTGCCAAGCTGGGCATCGAACTCTTCGCCGACGGTTGACTGCCGCCACTCGTCCGCGAACCCCGGCAACCGCTTTCGGCCTGTCAACAGCTGCTGCATCAGCCCTTGCTTGATCGCTTGCTTCTTGGCGATCAGCCGTTCCATTTGTGATATCAGCTCGGAGACATCATCGAGGGCGTTCGAGATAGCGCCTTGTTCGACGAGCAGTGGCAATGTGACGGTCACAGATTTCAGATCGCGCTGACCGATGTTTGCCCGGATTCCGCCTTGACCCCTAGCCATGATTTGGCTACGCACAGCGTGGCTTCGCAGTGCGTACTTGGCGTAGCTTGGGTCAAGCTCGTCGCTTAGCGGCTGGCCCCGAAAGACAAACCCACCGAACACAATCGGCTCGTTCCCTAAATAGACCGATGCCAGTCCGACCTCGTCCTGTGTCTCCGACGTCCTATTGAACAGCATGTCGTTGCGCTGCACCTCATAGCGTGCCAACAGCTTCGGTGTCACGGTAATTCGACCTGGAATATCGGCCGGGGTTAACGACTGGTGTGTGATGACCTCAAGAACATTAGCGAACGGAATGCCCGATCCATAGGCCGACTTGTCGGCATTGATCCCATTACTGAACTTCAACAAATCGCCAAGCGCGAACACTTGCCAGTCCTCGGTGAACTCCAGCTTAGACGCCTTACTCATGCTATGAACCCCATGTCGGCAAGATGTGCCGCAACTTTGCCTGCGAGCTTCGCCATTTCGGTGTCGAGTTCGCCAACCGTTTCCGCGTAGCTCTCACCGAGGTCCTCGATCCGCGAGACAAGTGCGAGCGTCAGCGAATCAACTTCGCCTTCAATTCGTTTGGCTACCGTATGGTGCCACTTGCCGTCGAGCACAAGCGATTGCACGTCGCCCTCGGTGAGGTTGTCGTATTCCTTGAGTACGGCGAGGTCAAGTTCCGCCTGTGCTTCCCTGACCGCTTTCTTTGTTGCCGCCTCGGCGTCATAGAGCTCGATCAGGTGCTGGAGGGCCCTAACCTCGTCGGGGTCAGAACCCTCTCTCTTGGCGTCCTTGAGCCGTGCCGTCGTCAGCGCCTTGCTGATCTTTTCGTCGTCCATCGCGTCGGAGAGGAGGCCATCCTCGACAGCGTGCTCCCCCGTGTACTCCTCGACCACTCGGACGGCTTCCTCTGCGGCCGTGCCGAGTTCGTCGATATAAGTCTGGTACTCGGCGAAGTAGGTCGCCACCATGAGCGACGGCGGTATCAGGTCCATTTTGTACTTACTGGCGCTGCGTCCTGACCCGACGACCAGGTCGGGTGCCTCAGAAAGCTTGCGGTCCTTGTCTTCGATTGTCTTTCGCGGTTTGGCGGCATCGAGCCAGCCCTGGTTCATGATGAGGAAGACGTCGTCGTGGATGACGTTGTGCCAATAGCTCATCAGTTGCTCGTAAACGTCATACTCATCGAGCAGCGCGACTGGCTTAAAGCGGGCCAATAGGTCATCCCCGAGAGATCCGATCAGGTCGGAAGGGGTTGTCTTCTTGTTGATTGCGGCGAGGTCGTCGCGGTGCGCTGCGAACCAGTGGCCGACCTTAGCGCCGACCTCGGCCGCGAACTTCTTGAACTCGGCTGAGTCCAGCACAGTCTGCTGGACGTCCGCGACGTCGATCGCGAGATCGCTGTAACCGGGCCGATTCTGGCTGAACAGCGTGGTGCGGAGGCTTGCGAACGCATCCCAGTAGCCGTTTAGGGCATCGAGGTCGCGCTCGGGAATGCCACCGTGCAGGTGAGCGTCGAGGTCCTGGATTTCCTCGGGCTCGGATGAATCTATGTAGCGCGGGATGTTGAGATTGCAGTCGTTCTTCGGGTCCGCGATCTCGGCGAGCGGCACCATCCGCGAGTAACGGTCAACCTCGGTCTGCTTATTAAAGACATCGACGATCTTTTGGAGGTCCTGGGAGCGCAGGCGGTTCTTGTTGCCGTCCTTGATGAAGCCCTTGGAGGCGTCGATCATGAACACGCCAGCGCGGGCCGCAGCTTGCTCCTTATCGACCACAACGATGCACGCCGGGATGCCGGTTCCGTAAAACAGGTTGGCCGGCAGGCCGATGATGCCTTTGATGTAGCCGCGCTTGAGCAGTTCCTTGCGAATGGTGCTCTCGGCATTGCCGCGGAACAGGACGCCGTGCGGCAGGATGACCGCTCCCTTGCCGGTGCTCTTCAGGGACTTGAGCACGTGCAGCAGGAATGCGTAATCGCCGTTCTTCTCGGGTGGCCGGCCGAACTCGAAGCGGCCGTAGTCCTTGTCGAGCCCGTTGCTCCAGGATTTGACCGAAAACGGTGGGTTGGACACTGCGAAGTCGAAGGACTGCAGTTGGTCGTTCTTGGTGAACTGAGGGCTGGTGATGGTGTCGCCCTTGCGGATGTCGGCCACTTCATTGGCGTGCAGGATCATGTTCATTCGTGACAGCGCCCAGGTGGCGTTGTCCTTCTCTTGGCCATAAATAGTGATGCCGCGTGGCGCTTCGGCAGCGACTTTCAGCAGCAGCGAGCCGGACCCGCAGGTTGGGTCGTACACGGTCTGGTCCTGATTGGTGGTGGTACTGATTCCGACCACTTTGGCGAGGATTCGCGAGACTTCAGCGGGCGTGTAGAACTGACCCTTTGACTTGCCAGATTCGGTGGCGAAGTGGCGCATCAGATACTCGTAGGCGTCGCCGAGAAGGTCGTCGCCCTCGGCGCGGGAGCCACGGAAGTCCAGGTCGTTGAAGATGGTGACTAGCGCGGACAGTCGGTCTTGCATCTCCTTGCCCTTGCCAAGCTTTTCTTCGTCGTTGAAGTCAGCTAGGTCGATGACCTTTTGCAGGCCGTTCGCTTCGGCCAGGGCAGCGATGATCTTGTTGATTCGGTCGCCGATTTCCTTGTCGCCCTTGGCGGCGAGCATGTCATCGAACGAACCGCCGGTGGGTACGTCGATCAGGCTATTCGGGTCGGCCTTGGCCTTGTCCGACACGTACTTCACGAACAACAGCGTCAGGATGTAGTCCTTGTATTGACTTGCATCCATGCCACCGCGGAGCTCGTCGCAGGACTTCCAGAGCGAGGTATACAAGTCGGATTTCTTCAAGGCCACAGGCGGTTCTCCATCGGTCTTCTACAATTGAATATCGTTTTCATTTTGCCAACTCCGTCAACCTATACTCCCAGTTCAAAGAGTATTTCCGAAGCCCAAACCTCAACCCGAACCTGTCCGTGCGCTTCGAGACTAACCAGTAGGACCGACACTTTGGATGATTCGGCGAGCGACTTCGCGGGGTAGAACGGACCAGATCGTCACCAATAGCCGGAAGTAAACCCCAGTCGCTTCCGAAACTCCGCCACCTCGCTGTAGGCCGCCGGCTTCACCGTGGGCATGACGATCGGTTTCGTCGAAGGATCATGGTCGGCAACGTAGCGATCGCACCAGTCCAGCCACTCGGTCGCTGCGGATTGATCCTCCGCGTTCGTCATGGCATTGACTCGATCGCGCAAGATGGCCACGTATCCGTGCAATCGGCCGCTCAGCTCCCAGGCCTTCATGTCCGCGACGAGCCGCTCGCCAAGTGCATGTTGAACGTATGCCTGGCGGGCCAGATCCTCCTCACGTGCCTGCCGTTCGCGCTTCTCGATCTCAGCGCACCGTTCAATCTCCTGGCGTTCAGCATCGATGACCGCCCAGCGTTGGAAGGTGGTCATGACATCAGGTAGCCGCGACTGCAACAACAGCGTCTTCGTCTCCGGCCACGTGAGTTTCGACGACCAGCGACTGCTGGTATCGAGTGTGATGCTGAGGCGATCAGACGGAACGTAGTCATACCTCGAGGGCGGCCAAGAGTACTTCTTCTCCCGCTCGACCTCTTCGCGCGTCGGGACATGGGGCACTCGATCTTTCGGCTGCCAGACATCCACCGAACATTCAATTCCCTCGACCTTGAAGATGAGATCACCGACGAGCCGGCTCGATTCCTGGGCGTAGCCCTGCACCCGCTGCTTCGGGAGGCGGACTGAGTGACCGCGTGCCTCGGCTTCTCGGGCAAGCGCGTGCAGCAGCCGGAAGGCGCGGTCGCGTAGCGGCTTCTCGACGGCGTCGAGGCGCTTTTCCGTCCGCAGGGTCGCCACGTCTGAGTGCCACCGTCCGATCCGCTCAGCCGCCACCGTTTCAGCAGGCGGCGCTGTCTTCCAGACCGACACCTTCGACAGCCGGAACACCAAATGGTGATAGCTCCGGCCCGTCAGCATGATGACTTCCTGACCGTCGGGAGCCATGCCACGCCGGTTGATGATGCCGACCAGACTGCGGTAGCTGGTGTTGTCGTCCTTAGTATCGATCTCAAAGATGCCGCCTGCATCGATGATGTCCTTCACTAGCGTGCGCGTCGGGGTCAGCCCATCGGGCGGGGAGGGCTTGGCCGGGCGGGGAGGTGGCGGACTCCAATGCACCCGATTCGACTGCACTGATGCCGGGTCGACTCGATCGAGATCAACGGCGACGGCGCCGCGCTTTGTTGGCCAATGCGCTGGCGGATAACGACCATTGGTTGAGTAATGCGTGCCAGCAGGCAGGATCGACGCACTCCACGTCCCACCCCGCTTGGAAACGTCGACGAGCCGGCGAGATTGCAGGGCTGATGCGGTGGTTTTGTACGTGAAGTCCGTCCAGCGCCCGTCGGGACATCCGTCGCTGATCCACCGAAGTACCTCGACCTGGCGGTGGTTGAGTCGAGTATCAAGGGCCACAATGCTATTGGATCAGCCGTCACAACCGCTCGCATCCCGAGCAAATAGGTGGGTGGCGACGCCGGTGTGTGTCGCACTGCACCAATGTGCGTCAACACGATTGAACCTGAGGGCTATAGCCGGTCAAGATCCGGTGGATCGCTCTGAGCGTCGGAAATCTTGAACCTGTCGCACGGCATCCTTGAACCCCATCGTGCCCCTTGCGACTCGATTGAAGATCGTGTCCTGGGTCGGATCGATACGGCCGAATCCCAAGCGCAGCTCAACTTCAGACGCAACTAGCCCCTCTTGCGAAAAGCGGACCGCCAAGTCTGAATGCTCGCCACCGGACACTCTGATCCAGTCGGTGAGATCCGATAGCCAGGTGGCCGCCCACATCTTGGCCAATCGTTCGGCACGGTCGCGCTCCTCCGGGGTATAGCTACCAAGCTTGTTTCGCCGAGGATCGATTGCGTACCGAAAGATTGCGTTCTCGATCGCACCCGGCTTGTTAGACGTGTTGGCCGGTCGGCTGGCCCGACGAGCCCGCTCATACGCAGTTGCGAATCCTCCGTCACCATCACCCGTAGCAGCGCGGCGGATATCGGCCGATGCTCCGAAATCCTCGGCGCTGACTGGATTCAGCCGCTCGCCGAAGTCCTCACGGAGCTTGATGACCAACCGAGGCGGCAAGGTGCTGCTTGCAGACTTGACGAACTCTCCGTAGTTCGAACACTTTAGGAGCAATTCTTTCGAGGTCACACCAAGTTCCTTGGCCAGATCGTGAACTCGAATCTGCATCGGAGTCTTCCTTTACTTTGGCGCCCTTCGATATTCGTTGCCTTTGCGAACTGCGTCCGATCAGCAGACAAGGCCTGGATCAATCCGCAACTCGCAGAACAGATCCGTCCGATTGTACGTCGCCAGACCGACAGTGCGACGAACTTCATTCGGACTTCTGGAATGCAACATAAGTTCTCACCGTAAAGCGAGCAACAGCGACACTGCGCGCTGTCGGGCTCTCCTGCCACGTGCACACGCATACACGCCCGAAAGCGCAGGCCACGGGACTCAGTGGAGACACCGTTGCCCCTGTCAGTCCTCATCCGGGGGTAATGGGCAGGGGACACTTGTCCCCCCAGGCCGTGCCTTGTCCCGCACCGATGCCCATGCTCGGCTTTGGGTCCGTCTCGCCCGCGGCGAACTCGCCGTCGACGCGCACCACGCGCTCAATTACGACCACTGCAACCTTCCTCCGCATCCTCCATCCCGTCGGCCGCCGCGGTTACCTGCCACCAAGTGCTATTACGCGTTCCGACACACCGGCACGGCCATCTGCTCCTGCTCAATGCGCCATGCGCCATGCGGAACTCCGAGCGCGACGCCAAGCATGCCGCCGCGCGGAGTCTGTCGGTCGAGCAGGTGCTCGCTGACGTCATTGAGGGTGTGCGGTCAGTCGAGGTCACTGGTTAACTTCCGCCCTCCGACCTAGGCGGGGTGACGGCTAGGGCACAGTAGCCGCCATCGCCGAGTGTCCTGGCTAGATTCTTTGCCGCCCCCGATCGTGGATATCCGTAGCTATCCCCGCACCTACCGGCGTGTTGCTCCAGCGCGGCTGAGCGCTTCTCGCCATCCCACAGCGCGCGCATAACCGGGCCCAGCTCGACATTGCGACACTGAACACCACCGGCTCCGGCGGGTACTACTAGGGCGCGTCCAACGCCCCCTGCCGCCGTCCCTCAGCTCGCTCGCTCACTCGCCACAACATCGGCTGGTCGCCAAGCAGCGCCGCGTCCACTGCCGCCCGTCCCAGCCGTCGCGCTCTCCACCGCACAGCGCCACCGATTGAGTGCGCCGCACGCCCCAACAGTCGGGCGACGTGACAAACCGCGACAGTGCTGCGACGCGTCCGCGCCATGCGCTTCATAGTGTCGACCGGGGAGCCGGACGCGACGTGCCGTCGCGCCCTTGTCTCGGCCGCGGTCTTCACGCACACCGGGTTGCCGCATTCGTGTGATCCGCGCACTCCAGCGGCCACCGAGCCGCCTGCAATCGTCAACGCGTACTTGTCAAGACGGGCACAGAACCCCACGCCGTCGCGGGTGAGGCAGAAACGAACGTAACCGTCCGCTCCGATGGCGCTAGTCCAGATGTGCAGTCCGATGCCGTTGGCCCGCAAACGACGTGCCGTGAAGCCGTGCGATCTCCACGGAGTGCAGGACCCGCTCGACGGTCAGCCGACCTGCGGTTCTCATGTCCGCCGACCCTACGTGCGCAGGTCCGCACAGGGCGCGGCCAAAGCACCCTGCGCGGCGTCACTGACAGCGTCGCCGTACGCACTGGTGCGCCACATCGCTGCGCACGCACCCGGCACTTCTTCGAACGCATCAAGACCCTTCTCCGTACCGCACCACGATCACTCGCGGCCACCGCGCGTTCGACGTTGGTGCGAATCATGTGCTCGCGGCGCGCTTCGTCGAAGCGCGACGTGCCCGTAGGGATCTCACCGCCGCCCAGGTCCACCTGGTCGTCGATCACCCTGGTCGTCCCATCCCCTGCGTCGTCATCGCAGGGCCCCTCGTCACGGCAGTCCGTGCGTAGGCCGTAGCCGCAGCGGCTGGCGGTTCATTGGCGGTCGAATCACCACCCTCGGAACAGCCGATGCCCTTCTCTCCGACGCCTAGTGCATGCGAACCATTGCTCGCCGTGAAGTTTTCGGGCTTCGGTGCGTGACGCAGCATCGCCCGAACCTCGCCGACGCCCGCCTCCGTCCGGCTGCTGATGGTGGCCAGCGTCTCACCGCGGTCCTGCATGCGCACGATCGCAGCGCCGGCCTCGGCCCGGTGCACCGCTACGCGCTTGCCGGCCTCGGCATCCACCTGCTCGCGCAGCCGGGCGAGGCGCTCCTTCTTCCAGGTCTCGACCTCGGCAATCCTGCCGACCGCCACCAGATAGGTCGCGGCATCCTCGATGTTCGCCTTGTCCCGCGCAGCGCGCGCTTCATTGGCCCGCCGGGCCGCTTCCACTGCCCGTCGCCGGGCTTCCAACTTGGACGTTCCTGCTGCTGTCATGACCGGGACCATAAAACCGGTCGGGCCCGGCGTGCCACCACCGCAGCCACATTCGTCATCCACCAATTTTTCGTCGCCGCCCCTAGCGCACCACCGCACCCCGCTTACCAACCATTCAGCCCTTCCCCTCGCCACCGCCTCATCGCCCACTCAGCTCACCCCCTCACAGGCCCCTCCCACGGCCCACCAACAGACCACACACCTCTTGCACTCAGGTTGACCGGCTTTCTAAGAATTTTCTAAGAATCTCCGGTTTGGTGGTGGCTGCGCCGACCGCAGAGTTCGTAGCGTGCGGCGCATGCGGACACCTGGGTGCGCGTCATGGTGATGACGCTGCACAAGCTGACCGCCGGGGACGGATACCTGTACCTGGTGCGGCAGGTCGCTGCCGCCGATAGCACCGAGCGGGGCCGCTCCACGCTGGCCGACTACTACTCCGCCAAGGGCGAGACGCCGGGCCGCTGGATGGGACGCGGCCTGGCAGCCCTGTCCGACACCGGTCGCTGCGAAGTCAGTCCTGCTGCCCGCGAGGAGATTTGGACCGTCGAGCAAGGGTCGGGGGTCAGCGAGGCCCAGATGCGTGCCCTGTACGGAGTGGGCCTGCACCCCAATGCCGAACGCATTCAGACCTACGTCACCGGCCGCGACATGGGCAGCCAGCGGGCGGCCAGCCGCCTGGGACGCGAGTTCCAGGTCCGCGACGGCGAGCCGGAGTTCGCGCGCCGTTTGGCGGTGGCATTCCGCGACCACAACGCCGACGTCGGCGCGCATTGGAACGCCACCATCAACCCCGAGATCCGCTCGCAGATCCGCACTCGGGTCGCCATCGAGTTGTTCGGCGACGAGTACGGTCGCCCGCCCGCCGATGATCGCGAACTGTCCGGATTCATCGCCCGCAACACCCGCGCGAAGACCACCGCTGTGGCCGGCTATGACCTGACGTTCTCGCCGGTGAAATCGGTATCCGCACTGTGGGCAATCGCCCCTCTACCGGTGTCCGAGCAGATCGAAGCCGCTCACGATGCGGCCGTGGCCGACGTCCTGGAATGGCTGCAGGATCAGGCCGCATTCACCCGCACCGGCGCCGGTGGTATCGCCCAGGTCGACACCGAAGGGCTCATCGCCGCGGTGTTCACCCACCGCGATTCCCGCGCCGGGGACCCCGACCTGCACACCCACGTCGCGATCTCTAACAAGGTGTCCTATGTCGACGCCAACGGCGTGCGCCGCTGGCTCGCGTTGGACGGCCAACCCCTGCACCGCGTCACCGTCGCAGCTTCGGAGTTGTACCACACCCGACTGGAAGCTCACCTGATCTCCAGGCTGGGTGTGCGCTTCGCCGAACAGTCCCGTGGGCGCGGCAAACGCCCGGTGCGTGAAATCGTCGGAATGTCAGCGAAATTGATGGAACGGTGGTCGAGTCGCCGTGCGGCGATCAAGTCCCGCACCGCCGAGCTGGCCAAGCAGTTTCAGGCCAATCACGGACGCGAACCGACCAACGTCGAGATCATCGCGCTGGCCCAGCAGGCAACCCTGGAGTCGCGCGAAGCCAAGCACGAGCCGCGCTCGCTGGGCGAGCAGCGCCACGAGTGGCGCACGCAAGCCGTCGAGGTCCTTGGAGAACGCGGCGTGAACCAGATGCTGTCCGACACTTTGGCCGCACCGCAGACCACCCGCGAGGCCGTGACGATCGACGAGGAATGGATCGCGTCGCGCTCTGGCGAACTCATCGCCACGGTGGCTGAAACCCGCTCCACCTGGCAGCGCCACCACGTTCGTGCCGAAGCGCTGCGCATGGCTCGCGCCCACGACGTGGCGCACGATGTCGCATTGGTCGAAAGACTCACCGATACCGCCCTCGGAGAGGGCTTCTCGGTGCCGCACGCCCGCGTCGAACACGCCGAGTTGGGCGAGCCTGTCGCATTGCGTCGCCGCGACGGTGCCAGCGTCTACCGCCGCCACGGCGTCGCGCTCTACACCAGCCGCGAGATGCTGGCCGCCGAGCGTCGAATCCTGGACGCGGTGCACTGCAGCGACGGCCGTGTCGCGACCGCCGCCGACGTCGAACTGGCGCTGGCGGATTCGGCGGCGCGAGGGCGCACGCTCAACCCCGGCCAGGCCGCGCTGGTCACCGAGATGGCCACCGCGGGGCGTCGTGTCGCACTCGCGCTGGCTCCGGCCGGAACCGGCAAGACCACGGCCGTGGCAGCCCTTGCGCACGCGTGGCGCAGCTCGGGCGGACACGTCATCGGATTGGCCCCCACTGCGGACGCGGCGATCGTGCTCGGCGAGGATTTGGGCGCCACCACCGACACCCTGGACAAGTACGTGTGGTCGGCCGATCCCGCCAAGGCCGCAACATCGCGGGTGCCCGAATGGTTCAGCCGTGTCGGACCCGACACCCTGATCGTGGTCGACGAGGCCGGCAAGGCCGCCACCGCCGGGCTGGACGCCATGATCAGCGACGCGCTGAGAAAGGGCGCCAGCGTGCGCCTGGTCGGTGATGACGGGCAGCTCTCGTCGATCTCGGCCGGCGGCATTCTGCGTGACATCGCCCAGGCCACCGACGCCCTCACCTTGTCCGAAGTGGTCCGGTTCAAGTCACCGGCCGAGGCCGCCGCCGGGCTGGCGTTGCACGACGCCGATCCGGCCGGCATCGCCTTCTACATCGACCGTCACCGCATCCATGTCGGCACCGATGAGACCGCCGCCGACATGGCCTACGAGGCGTGGCGGGCCGACCTGGCCGCCGGCGGGGACTCGATCCTGCTCGCCCCGACCAACGACGTCATCAACGAGCTCAACGCCCGGGCCCGCCTCGACCGCCTGGCCGCCGACCCCGAGGCGGCCAAGGCGCCCACGGTGGTGCTGGCCGATCAGCTGCACGCCAGCGTTGGGGACACCATCCGCACCCGTAAGAACAATCGCCGTATCGCGATCGGGCGCAACGATTTCGTGCGCAACGGCTACCGCTACACCATCACCGAAGTCCTGGCCGATGGCGGTGTGAAAGCCCGCCATCTGCGCAGCGGACGCATCGTCACGCTGCCGGCGGACTACATCGCCTCGAACGTCACGCTGGGCTATGCCGCCACCATCGACTCCGCGCAGGGATTGACCGCCGGCGGCCGCGACACCGGAGGCACCTGCCACATCGTCGGCTCCGACATGCTGACCCGCCAGCACCTCTACGTCGCGTTGACCCGAGGCACCGACGAGAACCACCTATACCTCTCGACCGCAGAAGGCGACCCGCACCGGCTGCTCTCCCCCAAGGCCACCCACCCCGACACCGCGGTCGACGTCCTGACCCGAATCTTGGCTCGCGACGGGGCCCAAGTCTCGGCCACCACCGCCGCCCGCCAAGCCGCCGACCCCGCCGCCCGCCTGCAAGCCGCGGCCGACATGTACTACGACGCACTGGGTACCGCCGCCGAGAACCGCCTCGGTGCCGGTGCCCGAGATCGCCTCGATGCCATCGCCGATGATGTGATTCCCCAGTTGAGCCAGCGCGAGGCCTGGCCGGTACTACGCCGCAACCTGTCCATCCTCGCCCTGCGCGGGGCTGACCCGCGCGAGCTGCTGACCGAGGCGCTGGCCAAGGGCAGCGTCGCAGACGCCGCGGATCCGGCCGCGGTCCTGGATCACCGCATCGACCCCGCCGGCACGCATTCCGCCGGCATCGGGGTGCTGCGCTGGCTGCCCGCCGTTCCCCAGGCGCTGGCCGACGACCCGCAGTGGGGCGCCTATCTGGCCCGGCGCGAGAAGCTGGTCGAGGAACTGGCCACCGAGATCCGCGAACGAGCACGGGGCTGGACCAACGCCACCACCCCGGCCTGGGCGCGGCCGCTGATCACCGTCAACCCGATGCTGACCGCCGAAATCGCAGTGTTCCGCGCCGCCACCGGGGTCGCCGACGCCGACACCCGCATCACCGGTGCCCGCCAGTTCCCGGTGCGCACGCGAGGCGTGCAGGCAGCCCTACAGCGCCAGGCCGCCAACGACATCGGCCGAAACAGCGCCGACACCACCCGCTGGAACGACCTCATCGACGCCATCGACCCGCGCCTGCGCTCGGATGCCTACTGGCCACAGCTGGCCACCCAGCTAGTCCAAGCCGCCCGCATCACCCCGCAGCTGCGCCAAATCATCACCACCGCCGCACGCCAAGGGCCGCTGCCCGACGAGCTGCCCGCCGCGGCTCTGTGGTGGCGCATCTCCGGCGCGCTGTCCCCGACCGCGACGCTGGCCACCACCCATTCGCGGCTGCGCCCGCCCTGGGTGACCGATATCGACGTCGTGTTCGGGACCGCGCTCGCGGAAACCATCACGTCCGATCCCGCCTGGCCCGGGCTGGTCGCCGCAATCAGTGCCGCCGACCCGCACAAGTGGACACCGCGGGATCTGCTGCACGTCGCCGCCGAGCAGCTCGCCGACGCCGCCACCGACGAGGACCACCGGATCCCGCCCGGCGACTACGCCCGGCTGATCACCTACACCGTCGATGCGTTCACCCATCGCCTGCAGGCCCGCCTCGGTGTCGACTTCACCGACCTGCCCGCCCCCCAGGACGCGCCGCCGGATCCCGCCGAGGAAGCACTGTTCCCGCCCGACCCGCAAGATCCCTACGCGCACGTCGAGGAGCATCCGCCCTTCGACGAATACTTCGACCTCGCCCCGCGGGAAGACATCGACGCCTGCGAATACGGGTCAGAAGAATATGCCGGTCTGCAATTCGAAGACCACTCAGCAAATCGCCCTACACCCGAATTGGGCATCACCATGGAATCACTTACCGCGCTGCGCGACGAGTACCGGAATGTCTGCGAAGAAATCAAAACTCTGGATGCCGATATTCGCGCCGGAAATGGCCCGGCCGTGCGCGCCGCAGCCGACGATTTGCTGCGCATGCGCCGCCAGGTCGACGCCGACCGCCCCTACGGTCACGCCGTCACCGACGTGATGGAGCAGTGGTCCGACGCCGATGCCACCTACAGCGACACCCTGCGCCTCATCGAACACTCACGCACCCAGCTCGACCTCCTACTGGCCACCCCCGACGCCGCCGACCTCGACATCGCCTCGGCCCGCCAAGACATCGCCTTCTACACCGGCCTGCTCCCCGCTCAGCCGCCCGCCCTGCAGTTCCAGCAGGCCATCGCCGCCGCCCAGGCCGCCCGCGCCGCGGCCGCCGGCGGCGCCGACAAGATCGTCACCGAGCGCGACATCGCCACCGCACGCGGCGACGCCGAGCACACCGACCTCGCCACTCGCGCCGCCCTACGCCAACGGCGCGAGGTGCTTCGCCGCGAACTCGAACGCGCCGACCGCGACATCGCCACCGCGTTCGCGGCCGCGCAGACCGCCACCTCCGACACCCTCGAACAGCTCCTCGAATCGGCACGCTCGGAAGTCGCTCTCCTCCAGGTCGCCGGGCACCTCGACCCCAAGCGCACTCCCCTGCTCATCCCCGACGCGGCACTGTCCGGTCTCGAACCCCAGAGCGCCGATCGGCTCAAATCCCTGGCCGCACTTCCGTATCGACTCGCTGTCGTCCGCGCCGACATCACCGACCGCGAAACCGCCGCCGCGCTCTACTCCCTGCGCCACACCGCCAACGCCGACGACCGGAAAGTGCTGTGGCTCAGCGCCACCGATACCAGCACCGCGGCAGCCCGTGACGCCGAGCTGGCCGACACCATCACCACCGTCAGCCACGCCCACCACCAGCTCAGCGAACAGCAATGGGCCCTGCCGCCCGGCGCCATCGTCGTCATCGACGACCCCGCCACCGTCGAGCCCGACCAGCTCGTCACACTTGCCCGCCACGCTGCGGCCGCAAACGCCCGACTCATCCTTCTAGACCCTGGCACCAGCCGCGGGCCCAGCTCCTCGGCAGTGCAGCTGCTCACTCGCTCGCTGCCGTGGAGCAACGCACTCACAGTCACCCCGTCCGCGCCCGACGATCCGCTCCTGGCGTCGACGCCTGCGGTGACCCTGGCCGACCGCCTCGGCCGCAAGCGCCTCAGTGAACCTTGGCAGCAGCTCCTCACTCAGTACGACAACGCGGCGCGCGCCGTCCGCTCCGCCCAACGCCGCCACCTCGCACTCGGATGGCGCACCCCCGACATCGCACCGTCGACGGACCGCGACCGCATCCTCGGCGCGGGAATCGACTAACTGTGCCGAAGCACTTCCTCTGCAAATCCTTTCAATTTGTCATCTTCCACCTCGGACACCTCGGGGCCCGGGATCCGCTCCTGCAATATCGGCTTCACTCTTCCACCTGAGTCTGGCCTCTCCAATTCGATGTTCAGCCGAAAGTGTTGATCGTCGTGGGCGGCTACACACCGAACGCAAAACGCGCCGTTTGCAGTTCCAGAAAACGTCGTGGTCACCGCTGGTTCCGGGTCGGTAGAATTTGGAGCACAATCCATGGTCCACGGAGGTTGAGTGATGGAGCGCAACACACCCAAGAAGGTCGTGGTGTCGAAGGCTGCCGTCAAGAGGGCCGGGGTGCGGGCAATCAAAGCGTCGGCCAAGTTGGAGGGCAGGATCGTGCCGGCCGGCCACCGTCGGTCTGCGGCCGCTAAGGCGTACCTCGCGAAGAAGCAGCCGCCCAAGCGCTGATGCCGTTCACGCCTGCATACGGCGGGGACCGTGTGGCGTGTCCGCGCCGATGTCGCCGGGAACACGTCATGCGCGCGAAAATTAAGAATTGATGAGACGATCCCAGCATGGTCGGTGACGCCGGGGAAGCGCAGGCGCGAGCACTCCTGAGAGAGCTGCACCAACAGGTTGCCGACGTGTCACGCAAGATCGAAATCGTCGAGCGACGCGGCCGACGACATTCAGCGCGAGGACAGCAATGCGACCGACGCCAACAGTCCGAGTTGCGTCGGGACCTCTATGAAGTGCATCGCCTGATCGACAACCTTCATCGACGCTTCCCTGAGACGCTGCCCGCTGCATTGCGCGAGCGCCAGCGGGCATTCGCGTCCGGCTAGACCATTGCCCCAAAGCCGCCCGCTGCAAGCAGATCGGCTTCGTTTCTCCGGCGCGGCCAGCAGCGGCTGATATCGCGCTGCCATCAGTCGATAGTGCACGTTGATGCCGCCGTCGTTCGACGCCGAGCCGGTCGAGTCGTCGGCGTTCCTGGTGACCAGCGGAACTCCGAGGGTCAGCGCGGCGGCGGCATGACGTCCACGGGACGACCGCGCGGAATGCGGCTCGGGCTCGCAGACGTCCGCACAGAGGTGGAATTCGGCCAACATCGGTGAGAAGCCAAGTACGTGTTGCGTACCACCGTAGCCAACTTCGTAGCCTACCGAGCACGACCGAAGAGGCGTCTTGCGGCACGAAGCAAACCCGTCAGCCTTCTTACGCCGCGCCCCACAAGGAACCTACCCCCAACTGCCGCAAGATATTCCGCTGCTTTGAGGGATAACTGTCATTGATAATGAGCCCCGTCTAACGGATGAGTTTGGCTGATTCAGTTCGGCCGTCTGCCCTGAGGTGGTCACCAGCATCTGCAACCGATGAAGATCGCCTAATCGGAGCGGGTGTTGGTCGCGTTCAGTTGCTCATCGCAGTCCGCCTCGCGAGAGAGGGCGTCGAGGTGATCGAGGAACGCTTGTCCGTCCCGGTGCACGGTGACGTCCCACTGATCCGCTTCATTTAGCCAGCCACTGAGCGTGGGGTCATCCGACGCCGCAATCGCGTCCGCGACCGCGTCGAGGCGACGGTGTCGATCGTCATCAGTCACATTCGCAGCTTGCCAGCCATGGAGTACACCGGCAATTTGTTCCGTGTAGCTCGATCGTGTGCCGTGCACCAACACAAGTCGACGCTTGCGTTGCGTCACGGGCAACTCGATTGCCGAGAGTCCCAACAGGGCCATGTGCGCCGCACCGAGTCGGCGCGACACCCGTTGTGCGCTGCCATCGTTCCGCCCTGGTGTCTCCGATCGCATTCGGCAACACTTCTGGCTGCTGTCCTCGTCGCCCCCGCCGCCCCCGCCGCCAGCGGCGGGGGCGGGACAACCTCCTGGTTGTGGCCGTTCTCAGCGGTCATTCAGCAATGACCACTGACACTGCAGGGATGACTGAACCCACCAGCGCACCGCGGCCCGCGCCCATCACGACGATGGTGGCCGTGTTGTGGTCGCTGTTCGTCGGGCTCGGGTTCGTTGCTCATCGCGCCGCCGCGGGGACCGTGCTTGATCACGCGGTGCTGGCCTGGATGGTGGGCCATCGGACCCCGGGGCTTACGTCGCTCGCGATCGCGGTGACCACCGTGGGTAGTCCCGTGGGGGTCGCCGTGATCGCGGTCGTCGCGGCCGGCTTGTCGTGGTGGCGCCGGGGTTCGCCGCGGCCGGCGATTCTGATTGTGACGACGCTGGCCGTTGCAGGCGCCCTCAGTACCCTGTCCAAGATCATCGTCGGTGCCCACCGTCCCAGCCAGGCCGTGCAATTGGTCGTCGAGACTGATCCGTCGTTCCCTTCGGGGCATGTCACCGGCACCCTGGCCCTGATGGGTGCCGTGGCCGTGGTGATGGGCCACCACAGCGGGCGGGCGGTGTCCGGGGTGGCGATCGTCTTGGCGGGAGCTGTCACTGCGGCCGTCGCGCTGACCCGCGTCTACCTCGGCGTGCACTGGGTGACCGACATCGGCGGAGGTCTGCTGCTCGGCGGCTCCGCCGTGGTGCTGGCCTTCGTCGCTTATCAGCGCATGATGGGACCCTCGGACACCGACGACCGGGGCGGTGCACTCGCGCTGTCAGGGCCGGCGACCGCCGTCGCTACCTAGAGTGGAGGCAGGGATCGGTGGGTAACTCAGCGCTCTTCATCGCGGTATTCCTCGCGTGCGCCGTCGAAGCGGTCGAGGCACTCACGATCGTCCTTGCCGCTGGCATCGGCCGCGGGTGGCGTTCAGCGTTGACCGGGCTGCTCGCCGGCCTACTCACCCTGACAGTGATCGTCGCCGCCCTCGGGCCGGCAGTGGCAGCGATTCCGCTCGACGTATTGCGGCTCGTCGTCGGCGGACTCCTGCTGATTTTCGGACTGCAGTGGTTGCGCAAGGCGATCCTGCGGGCCAGCGGGTACAAGGCCCTTCACGATGAGACCGCGGCCTTCGAGTCCGCGCTGGCGGCGGCGCAGGACTCACCGGCTCCGTCGGGCAGTGGCTTGGTCCCCGATTGGTACGGCTTCACCCTCGCCTTTAAGGGCGTCGTTCTGGAGGGCTTGGAAGTCGTCTTCATCGTGCTGACCTTCGGTAGCAATCAGCGCAACGTCGGGCTGGCCGCAGTCGCGGCAATGACTGCCGTGCTCGTGGTGGCCGCCGCGGGGGTGGCGGTCCGGGCGCCCCTCGCGCGAGTTCCGGAGAACGGCATGAAGTTCGTCGTCGGTGTCATGCTGACCGCGTTTGGCATGTTCTGGGGTGCCGAAGGCGCCGGAGCGCACTGGCCGGGATCGGATCTGGCGTTGCTCGTGCTGATCCCCGGGGTGGGCCTCTATGCCGTGATATTGGTGGCGGTGTTTCGGCGTCGTGGCCTACGGAAGCAGTTGGCGGACAAGCGAGCTGACGCCCAGAAGGGATCCCCCGCATGATGAGACGGATCCGCGCGTTCGGGGCGTTCTGGTACGGGTTCGTCGTCGGTGACGATTGGCGCGTGGCCGTTGGCGTTGGCGTCGCCCTTGCGCTGACCTATGTGCTCAGCCTGACGACTGCAGCTCCAACGTGGTGGATCGTGATCGTTGCCGTCGGTGCTCTGCTGGTGTTCAGCCTCCGCCGAGCCACCCGGCGCCGGCCGTGACCTCGTCCAGATTTCACGTGGCGCGGTGGAAGGTGCGTACCCGCTCGACCGTCGCCGCCGCGATCGTGGTGACCCTGGGCATGGGCTTGGCTTCTGCGGCAATGCTGTTGGTGCTCTACCACACGCTGCGAGCATCGACTCAGCAAGCGGCGCAGGCCCGTGCCGGCCAACTCGTCGAACAGTTGCGCAGTGATGCCCCAGCCGATCTCGATCGCGGCCTGCTGGGCACCGATGGTCAGGTCGGCGTCATCCAGGTCCTCGATGGGCGAGGTGCGGTGGTCGCCGCCTCCGTCGGTGCGCCGGTGACGCCACTTGTATCGGAGACGGTGGCGCCGGGGAAATCGATGTTTCTGGGCAGAATCCAGACCGCCGGCGGCGGCGACTACTGGATGTCGGCTAGGCGCGGCGTCACCCCGGCAGGCCCGGTCACGGTGCTGGTGGGCGGCGACCGCGAACCGGTCGAGACGACCCTCGCCACCGTCGCCGTGCTGTTGGGCGTCAGCGGCCCAGTGCTCGTGGTGGTGGTCGCGTGGGCGACCTACGTACTCATTGGCGGGGCGCTGCGTCCGGTGGAGCGGATCCGGGCACGGGTGGCCACGATTTCCACCGAGCAGCTCGACGAGCGGGTTCCCGTGCCGCCCAACGGAGATGAGATTGCGCACCTTGCAGAGACGATGAACGAGATGCTGGCCCGCCTGCAGGCCGGCCACGCCGCGCAGCGTCGCTTCGTCAGCGACGCCTCGCATGAGTTACGCAGCCCACTTGCGACCATCAGCACCGCCCTCGAGCTTGCCCACAATCGTCCGGAGATGCTCGACGCCGCGTTGATCGACGAATCGTTGATTCCCGAAGCGCAGCGTATGCGCGATCTGATCGAGGACCTCCTGCTGCTGGCCCGAGCCGATGAGCGGCAGCTCCCCGGCCGGGTCAACGACGTCGACCTCGATGACATCCTGGAGGTCGAAAACATTCGGCTGCAGGGCAATTCCGGGGTGACCGTACAGTCGTTCATCACGGCCGCGCGGGTCACCGGTGACCCGCGGCAACTCGCGCGGATGGTCCGAAATCTGGTCGACAACGCCGCACGACACGCGAGCACGACCGTCGAGCTGCACTGCGGCGTACGCGGAGGCACTGCGGTGCTCACCATCGCTGACGACGGACCCGGCATCCCGCGCGAGCAGTGGACCCGCGTCTTCGACCGTTTCGTGCGCCTGGACGCGTCCCGCGCCCGAGATGCTGGCGGTAGCGGCCTAGGCCTGGCGATCGTCGCCGAAATCGTCGCCGCGCACCGCGGCACCGTCGAGATCGGTGACCGCGACGGCGGCGGCGCCCGTATCACCGTGACCGTGCCGGCCAACCCCGACAGCTACGTCGCCGCCGACGCGAGCCGGTAGCCGACACCGCGGACGGTGTGAATCGTGCGAGAAGCGAAGGGAACGTCGACTTTCCGGCGCAAGTACCCGACGTAAACCTCGACGATGTTGTCGTCGCCCTCGTAGTTGACGTCCCACACCGACTGCAGAATCTCCTGCTTGGTCACCACCACACCGGCGTGGCGCATGAGGAACTCCAGCACCCCGTACTCGCGAGGTGTCAACTCGACCTCGACGTCGCCGCGGGTGACCCGGTGTCGTGACGGGTCCAGCACGAGGTCGTCGACGGTGAGAACCGCCGGGCGCGCCGGGGCCCCCCGGCGTAACAGTGCCCTGAGCCTGGCGATGAGTACGACGAAGGAGAACGGCTTGATCAGGTAGTCGTCGGCGCCCAGGTCGAACGCATCGGCCAGGTCGTATTCGCCGTCCTTCGCCGAGAGCATCAGCACCGGTGTCCACACCGCGGCGGTGCGCAGATCGCGCACGATGTCGTACCCACTCTTGCCGGGCAGCATGATGTCCAGGACCAGCACGTCGAACCCGCCGCCGGCCGCGGCCTCGAACCCGGCGAGGCCGTCGTGGGCCACCTCGACGACGAAGCCTTCGGCGACCAGCCCACGTCGGATGGTCTCGGCCAGTCGGGGCTCGTCTTCCACCAGCAGGATTCGCACGTTGCCCTCCCCTTGGTCGACGATCCATCCGTCAGTAGAGCAGATCGCGGGCGTCGTCGTGTGAGCGCGTCGCCGCAGCGCCCCCGCGGGACGGTCGACACCCCGGTTCGAGGAACGTCGTCCTGTTCGCCCTGGGGGTGCGCGCGGACCTTGAGGACTGCCCGCCGGCGTGCATCCCGAAGATCGAACGGGCGCAATGACTCTCAATCACTGTGAGGGCTTCGATCAACCGGTGGGCTCGGCCATCTGGTCACCCCACGTGGCGGCCGCACCCGAGTCGCCGATGCGGTACACCTGCACACCGGCTGCCACGCTGACGAGGATCACGACCGTCGCGAGGACCCAGTGCAGGCCGGGTTTCATCGAATGGTCGCGGTTCTCGCGGACGTGCAAGAAGCCGAGTGCGAGCGCGGCGATCAGCAGTGCGGCGGAGAAGTAGATCATCGTGTCGCCGAGTTGGGTGTGGGTGTGCAGCTGCGGTGAGGGGCCTACGCGTTTCTCCAGCCATTCACCGGCGTCAGCCGTCAGCGGGGTCATCACCATGGCGGCGGCGGCCAGAGCCAGCACGAGCCACACCAGTCGGCGGCGCGCTGCCGGCCACACGGCGCAGATGATGGCCAGGACGGCGGCCAGAGGTGCCAGCACCACGATGACGTGCACGAGCAGGACATGGGCGGGCAGCCCGTGCACGGTGGTCATCGCGACATTGCTCCTACTTCAGTGAGTTCAGCAGTGTGGTGAGGGTCTGCGTCTCGGTCCCGGGGTCGGGGGTGCCCGCTCGTACCGCTTTGAGCGCGTGGTCGATCTGGCCGTCGAGGGCGTTCCACCCGGTGTCGTCGAGTGCTTGCAAGGTCGCCTGGTCGTCGTCCCACGCGGTTTCAAGGTCCTTGATCCGGGCGGTGGCACCCGCCTGGTCGCCTGCCTGCACCTTGCTCAGCGTGTCCGCCACGATGGTGCGGAAGTTGGCCACGTCCGCCGGGGGGAACTTCCCGGTCGCCGACTGCCCCGGCGCCAGCGTCACGGTGACCGTCGGGCCCGATTCCGCTTCGCTGGCTGCGGCGGTCGAATGCGGCTGCCCGGCCGCCCAGACCAGCAGGGCTGCCGTGGCTACGGCGATGACGGAGTAGTACCCCAGCATGATGCGTTCCCGGACCGGATTCTCTGTCGCGGAGGCTTTTTGGGCTGAGCCAGGCTCGTCGGCCACGTCGCTGCGGGTGACCGTGAGGTACGCGACTGTGCCGAGGATCGCGGTGAGAAAGATCAGGGAGGTGACCGCGGTACCCAATCCAAGGCCCTGCTGCTCGGGTGGGAAACCCATCCAGTCACCGAGGTTCGCCCCCAGCGGACGGGTCAGGATGTAGGCCAACCAGAACGACAGCACCGCGTTCGCTCCGAGCCGCCAGCCGATGACGACCGCGACGATCAACCCCGCAGGCAAGAGGACCGACGTGCCCGGTCCCCAGCCGGTGAGCTCCAGCGTCCAGTCGCCGGCCGCGGTGCCCAGGGCAAAGGTGACCAGGATGGCGAGCCAGTAGAACGACTCTCGCGGCAACGTGGTGATGCTGTGGATCGATAGGGTTCGTTCCCGGACCCACCACACGCCGAACACCACGGCCAGCACTGCTGCGAAGACGCCGGTGCTCAGGGCGAGCGGGACGCCCAGATCGTCGGTGAGGATGTCGGTGTAGAGCGTTCCCGTCACGCTCACCACGACGACGGTCAACCAGTAGACGAACGGCACGTAGCGGTTCAGGGTCAGCTGCCAGCCCAACACGACGGCCAGGACCACCGTGAAGATCAGTGCGGTGGCGTTGAGGCCAACCCCTAGGGTCATGTTGATCCAGTCGGCGAAGCTCTCCCCCACGGTCGTACACAGAATCTTGATGACCCAGAACCACACCGTGATCTCGGGCACCTTGCTCAGCATCACCCGCCCGGTACTGGCGGCCTCGGATCTCGTTGTCTCAGTCACAACGCCGGACGGTATCGACACGTCGCTGAACGAACGCTGAGAGAACGAACGGGCACCGGCACATCGCCTAAACCAAGCATCGGAGAGCCGAAGCAACGCACGTCCGATCCCCACGTCCGCAGCCCGTGTATCAGAGTCATTGAGCCCCAGCTTGTCTCGGCACGCAAGCCGTGGGAGCTGATGCGCTCAACCATCCTGTGCACCGCGGCGGTGATCGGGAAACGCCCCTGACGCTCTATCTGTAACGGGAGTGCCAGCTCGAAGTATTCATCCTGTCCAGTGCGGGAGGGTCATGCGCAGGACGTGAAGGTGAGTGTGACTTCGTGGCGCACATGGGTGGCCGACGACATCACTGCACGGAAGCGCTATGTCGGCTGGGTTGGCACCGCGGCGCGCGACCTCCCCGTCGCGCGGCGCGACACCGGGCCAGATGGCAAGCCCCCGCGTGCAGAGTTTAGGCGGCCGAGCGACGGTGGGTAGGTGATGTCGGTCTGCGTTCACCTGCTGGGTAAACATTTAGGGCACCTGCTGATGGGCGGGGCTGTCACGGGGCCCCGGCGCGCCGATTTTCGGCGCCGGCGGGCACCAGGGCTGGACACCACATCCTGGAGGTCGAGGTGTTGGTCTGCCGTTGCCTGTGTGGCTGCTCATCGTTCATTCCGGTTGTGGGAACCACTACCGGTGCCACACCCTGTTGGGCATGGGTGTCAGCGCCGAAGAGGATCGATTTGATCGGTCAGGTGGTCGATCGGCTGCGAGCGGGGTTCCCCCAGGCGCCCGCCGACACCGTGAACGAGATGGTGGGCACGACGCATCACCGGTTCGACCAGGCGAAGATCCGCGACTTCGTCCCTCTGTTCGTCGAACGGCACACCAAGGAGAAGCTTGCCCATCTCGCCGACCCCGCCTCGAACCCCCTCTAATCGACCTCCCACCGAGGCCGACCAGGCACAGGCCGCTGCCGTGGCCGACATGCTGGCAAGGCTGATCAGCGAGTGCGACGCCCGACTGGCCGCTCTGGACATCGACGCCGCCCACGCAGCCCGGGACGGGGCCCTGAGGGCGGCACGGGCCATCCACGCCAGGTCTCTGGAACTGCGGCGAGAACTCGACCAGCTTCAGGCCATGGAACATCGACTCGTCCGCCGATTCTTCGACACCCGTGGCTCGTTGACGGTAGTACCGTCTGCCTGACTACGCGGCAGCGTCTCCGGTGACCAGGATGCCAGCCCAATCCAGGCGTTACACGCACTAGAGCAGTAGGCTGCCACTTCTCAGGCCTCCGCCGGGTCTGCGGCTAACACAGCGTGCCTGAAGAAACACTGAGAAGACCGGAGCCGAACTTCATCCTCCGTTAATTCCCCGTCCACCACGCGAATTCAGGCTTCAGCGGACACGTATCCCACGACCGGCGGAGCGCAAGTGCCCACGTTTCGATCCCAGCAGGCCGTTTCCGTCGCCTGCGTTGCGCTAGTGCTCTCTCTTGCTGGATGTGGGAGCAACGCACCCCAACAGGCGCCACCTTCAAATGATGCCCAGCATGTCCTGCTCTTGTCGGTCGACGGCATGCATCAGTCTGATCTCGCGGGTTACGTTCGGGCCCATCCGGATTCGGCCCTGGCGATGCTCAGCGGTCGGGGCATCAGCTACACGAACGCTCAAACCCCGGTACCTTCGGACTCCTTCCCCGGTCTGTTGGCGCAGGTGACCGGCGGCAACCCACGCACGACCGGGGTGTACTACGACGACTCGTTCGCGCACGACCTCTTGGAGCCGGGCACGACGAACTGCGCCGGTGCGACACCTGGCGGGACGGTGAGTTTCACCGAGGAATTGGACAAGGACGTCACCAAGATCGATGGCGGTCAGGGTTTGGCGAACCTGCCCGACGGGGTCCTGCAGATGACCGGTACGCCGACCGAGGTGATCGATACCGCGAAGCTGCCCGTCGATCCCGCCTCGTGCAAGCCGCTGATGCCCGGCGACTATCTGAAGGTGAACACCGTCTTCGCCGTCGCCCACGACGCCGGGCTGCGGACTGCCTGGTCGGACAAGCACCCTGCATATGTCATCCTCGGCGGCCACGGCGGATCCTCGATCGACGATCTGTTCACCCCGGAAGTCGACAGCAATCCCGCGGGCAGCAAGGACGCTGACAGCTGGACCGACGACAACGCCCTCACCCAGCGCTATGACACCTACAAGGTCGATGCCATCGCCAACGAGACTGCCGGCAAGGATCATTCGGGTAGCAAACAGGTTGGTACGCCATCGGTGTTTGGCATGAACTTTCAGTCGGTGTCCACCGCCGAGAAACTGGCCGCGTCTGGCGGACAACCCGGCGGCTACGGTCCCGACGGGCAGGCCCCTGGCCCGGTGCTCGCTTCCGCGATCGGCTTCGTGGACACCCAGATTGGGCGAATGGTCTCTGCCCTGGACGCCGCCGGGCTTGCGGACACCACGACGATCATCGTGTCGGCCAAACACGGCCAATCCCCGATCAAGCCCGACACGCTCACCCGTATCGACGATGGCCGGATCATCGACGCCATCAACGCCGAATGGGCCACCACTCACCCCGACGTCCCGGATCTCGTCGTCCACTCCGTCAACGACGACGCGATGATCATGTGGCTGGCTGATCGATCACCCACCGCGGCGGCATTCGTCGCCGACCGGCTGCGTGGCACCGCCGGCGAGGGCACCGACATCGCCGGGAAACCCAAGCCGTTCACCGCCGCCGGCACCGACCATATCTACGCGGGTGCCGACGCGGCTACCTTCTTCGGCGCCGCCCCCGGGGATCCACGAGTCCCGGACCTCTACGCCAGCACTCAGCCTGGGACGGTGTACACCAGCGGCACGAAGAAGATCGCCGAGCACGGCGGCGTCACCCCAGCCGACCGCAACGTCCCGCTGATCGTGGCCGGGCCTGGCATCAATTCTCGCCAGGACCCGTCACCGGTCGAGACCGCGCAGATCGCGCCGACCATCCTGAGCCGCCTGCATCTCGACCCGCAGAAGCTCCAAGCCGTCGTCGTCGAACACACCGCAACGCTGCCGGGTCTGTAACCGCACTCTGAGATCGTCGCGATAGATGTAGATCCCCTGCCCAATAGTGTTCTAGCCCTGCTGCGGCGCAACCCGTGTCGCTTGCGGGGATGCGAGCTGACGCGGCGAAGAGGAACATTGATCGACCGCGACGCATCTGCCACCGCGGACCGCCGGCCGCCTCGGGGCAAGCCAAAGGGCATAGCTGAACTTCGCCGGGCTGACCGGCCACCCGTGGTCGCGGGCTGTCTCTATCCGGTTCGAATGGCACTCAATTGATTCGGGCACTGCAGCCCTCGCGCGTCGGGTTCGGTGGGGCGTGGCGTCTCGTGGATGGGCGCGGGCACGTGGTGGTCGGCAAACAAAGCCATTTGACCTGAAGGAGCTCTCAGCTACTTTCAGGGGCGTTACAGCGGTCCTTGGCGATGCTGGCACGTGTCATCCGGGAGAACACCGCATCGTGGCGGCGATCGGTCCGCCAACGTGATCGACGGTTCGCTTTGATCCGTTCATCCCCGCTAGGAACGACCGAGCTCACCATCGGAGCGGTCGACACAGCACCACCATCGCGGTCATTGCCGCAGCACTAGACAGAATCGCAAGGGAGAAACAATGTCCTCGAACCATGACCGTGAGCCGGGAGCGGGGTCCTCCGACCCGGTCCAGATGGTGATGCGCAAACTGCCGCACGTGACGCTGATGTTCTGGGTGCTCAAGATCGTGGCCACCACGTTGGGCGAGACCGGGGGTGATCTGCTGGCCCAGACCCTGCACGTCGGTTACCTGGTCGCCACGGGCATCTTCCTCGCGCTGTTCGTGGTCGCGGTGGTGTTCCAGCTCAAGGCGCGCCGCTTCCACCCGGCACTGTTCTGGACGGTGATCGCCCTAACCAGCACCGCGGGAACCACCCTGTCGGACTACATGAATCGCACCGCCGGGATCGGCTACACCGGCGGAGCGATCATCCTGTCCACGGGGTTGGCGATCGTGTTCGTCATCTGGTGGCGAAGCGGGCAAACCCTCGACGTGGAGAACGTCGCCACCTTCCGCGGGGAGCTGCTGTTCTGGGTGGCGATCCTGATCTCCAACAGCCTGGGCACCTCCAGCGGCGACTTCCTCGCCGACAGCCTCGGACTCGGCTTCCGTGATAGCGCTCTGATCCTCTCGGCGATCATGCTGCTGCTGCTCGCCGGGCACTTCTTCACCCGGATCAACGCCATGGTGCTGTTCTGGGTCGCGTTCGTGCTCACCAGGCCCCTGGGCGCCACCGTCGGAGACTTCCTGAGCAAACCACGCGACCACGGTGGTCTGGCCTGGGGAACGATGTGGACGTCGGCCACCCTGCTCGCGGTGCTGATCGCCCTGATCACCGTTCAGGCCGTCCACGTCCGGCGCCACCCCCTCACTGCGCTGCCCGTCCCGGTGCGTACCGGCGAACCGCAGCAACCCAACGGCGCACTGCTCCTGCAGGACGCGTGAGCAGAACCATGCGTTGGGCTGACACCACCTCATGGCCTGAACCCGAACCGGACTGCTCTTCAGCGTGTCCACAGGTACGGGCGGTCAGGATGACCCCCACCCGGCGGACCGCCGGACATCGACGCCCGAAAGGAATCCGATGAGCGGTCCACGACAACGGGTGACCGCTACCATGTCGCTCCTTGTCCTGGCGGCGTCGGTGGCGGCGTGCGGGCAGCAGACCCCGGCAGCCACGGAGTCCGCCACGCCTGCTGCGACTTCCGACTCGCCGCCGACAACGGCATCAGTCTCCGCGGAGGCGCCGGCGCTCGAAGATCCCAAGATTTGGGTGATGTACAGCTCCGTCGACGACGACGCCCAACTGTTCGTCAACGCCGGCGCGACCGCCCCCATGGCCACGTTGACGGTGACGGCACCCGACGGGCGCACCGTCCAGAACCTTCGCTTCGAGGACGTGGGCAAGATCGGTCAGGCCGACGTTACCCTCGAAGGCCCCGAGCCCAAGCTCGCCGACCTGAAGAAGGCATTCCCCGCGGGCACCTACACGTTCACCGCGACGACGGTGGCCGGCGTGCGACTCGACGCCCCATCGACGCTGTCCTACGACCTACTGGCGCCACCGGTCATCCTCGGGCCGACCACCGGGACGACCGGCGTACCGGTGAACGGTCTGATCATCCGGTGGCAACCCGTCACCGGCGCCACCCGCATCCACGTCGAGGTGGAACCGGAGAAGGCACCCCCGGAGGGTGCGCTCGCGAACCCCAAGTTCACCATCGACCTGCCCGCGTCGGCGACCAGCATCGCGGTCCCCGACGGGTGGCTGCAGACCGGCGTCCAGTACGTCTTCGACGTCAAGGCTCTCGCCCCGAACGGCAGCGTAACGGTGACCGATGCCACCTTCACCACGGCGTGATCAGCGGGCGAACGATGCGGCTCCGGCTCTCTCCGAGGACACCAAACCCCAAATTCGGCTGCGTGGGCTGGTCCAGGGGCCGACGCGATCGTTGCACCGACGATTGGCTGCTGCCCGACGGCTGGGCCAGACACTGCGACCGAGACGGCTCCGCTGACCGATTCGAGTCGTCGGGCCAGGCAGTGTTCTGAGAACAGCACAGTCCAGCCGCCCATGGACGCGATGCCTCGGCGAGCAGACCGGCACTTATCAACAGGTGCGCGAACGGGTCGCATCGCCGTCGGGTTCGGACATCGCGGGCAGTTGGACGTGGAATCGGGCGCCGGGCTGGTTGTCCTCGACCCAGACCCGTCCACGGTGCGCGGCGACGATGTCGGCGACGATGGCCAGGCCGAGACCGGCGCCCCCGGCGTCGCGGGCACGGGCGTCATCGAGACGGACGAACCGTTCGAACACGCGGTGCCGCTCGGTGGTGGGGATGCCGAGGCCGTCGTCGGCGACGGTGAGTGTTGCCGTCGGTTGAGTGGCACCGGGCTGTGCGGCGGCGCTGGGGGATGCGGCGTCGATGCTGAGTCGTACGGTCACGGTGTGGTGGGCGTGGCGGCGGGCGTTGTCCAGCAAGTTGCGCACGACGCGGCGCAGGGTGGCCGGGTCGCCGAGCACCCGTACTGGGGAGATGCCGGTGGTGTCGATGCGGGGCGCGGTGTGCTCTCGGGCATCGCGTACGGCGTCCCACACCAGGTCCTCGAGGTCCACGGACCGACGCTGCAGTTGCGGGTCGGCGTCCATTCGCGCCAGCTGCAGCAGGTCGTTGACCAGGTCCGCGAGGCGGGTGACTTGTCCCAACACCATGCGTTGGCTGTCGGCGACGTCGGGGCCGGCCGTGGAGTGGCGCAGATCGATTTCCAGACGCGCGCGCAGCGCCGCGAGCGGGGTGCGTAGTTCGTGGGCGGCGTCGGCGACGAAGCGGCGTTGCCGGTCGGCGGCGACCTCGATGCGGGCGAGCAGGTCGTTGAACGTTTCTGCGAGCCGCCCGAGTTCGTCGTGGGCGGCGGGCACCTCGAGGCGGCGGTGCAGATCGGTGCCGGGGATCGCGGCGGCCTGGCGGCCCATGGTGTCCACCGGTTGCAGCGCCTTGCCCAGCAACCACCACCCCACCAGGGCCAGCAGGGCGATCATCGTCGGTACACCCACCAGCAGGGCGGTGCCCAGTTGGGTGACGCTGTTGGTCAGGGGTGTGGTCGGGGAGGCGACGTACACGCTGACCGGACCCGCGGGCGAGTTCGAGGTCAGAGCGGCCACCCGGTAGGGCGTGTCATCCAACGCCTCCGCGGTGACGGTGCTCAACGTGGGGTCGGTGGCACCGGGTGAGGCGAAGAACAGCCGTGGTTGGCCGTCAATGTCGCCCGAACTGCTGATGACCTTGCCGGTGCCGTCGAGGATCTGCATCACGGTCGACTCACCTGGGCGCAGCATCCGCTGGATGGGGTCCCCGCCGGCGACGTCGTCGGCGATCAGGTGTATCTGCCGGGTGAGGTTGGCGTCCTGGTCGGCTGCGAGCACGCTGTGTACCCGCCACACCAGCAACGCTGCAGCGGTCACCATTCCCACGGCGATCAGGAGTGTGGCAGCGGCGGTCAGCCGGGCCCGCAGCGAGCGCCGTTGCCACCACGACGGGCCGTGCGGCGTACCGGCGGCATGGGTGCCGATTGTCATGGGCGGGCTGGCCGGGGGGTGTCGTCGCGCAGCCGGTAACCGGCCCCGCGGACGGTGTCGATGCTGCGCCGCCCGAACGGGACGTCGATCTTGCGGCGCAGATAGCCGACGTAGACCTCGACGATGTTGGGGTCACCGTCATAGAAGCTGTCCCACACGTGGGCCATGATGTCGGTCTTGGACACCACCTCGTCGCGGCGGCGCATCAGGTACTCCAGGACGGCGAATTCGCGAGGTGTCAGCTCGACGTCGATCGCGCCGCGGCGACATGTGCGGGTCGCGGGATCCAGGAGCAGGTCCCCGGCGGTCAAGGCGACGGGCCGTTCGGGGCTGCCGCGCCGGATCACCGCCCGCAGGTGTGCCAGCAGAACGACGTAGGAGAACGGCTTCGTCAGGTAGTCATCGGCCCCCAGATCGAGGGCGTCGGCCTCGTCGTACTCACCGTCCTTGGCCGTCAGCATCAGCACCGGGGTCCACACCTTTGCTGCCCGCAACTGGCGTACCACCTCGTATCCGGAGATGCCGGGCAACATGATGTCGCACACGATGGCGTCATAGTCGATCGTGCGGGCTTGGTGTAGCCCGTCCACGCCGTCTGCGGCGACGTCGACGGCGAAGCCGTCGGCCTGCAGTCCCGAGGCGAGGGTCTGCGCGAGCACCGATTCGTCTTCGACGAGTAAAACCCGCATCCCGGCTGCCTTTCCTGCGCGTGCGACACCGTCGAATGAGCGGCCCGCCACTGGTTGTGCCGCGTCACGATTTTCCGGCCCTGAGCGGCTAACCCTGTCAGATCCGGCATCCCAGTGGTGCGCAACCGGGTCTGGAGCAGCGTCGTCGAACTGGTGTCGTGCGGCGGCGGGCCCGCTTTCACGGGCCCGCCGCTGCGGGGGGAAACAGTCGCGGACGGTGGTGCGGTCAGCGTCCCGGCGGCGCGGGTGCGACGGTGGTGTCGGGAACTTCGGGACCGTTCTGGTCTCCGTCCTGAGCGTTGTCGGTGTCTGGGGCACCGGGAACGTCGGGTGTGTCGCCGGGTTCGGCGACGTCGGGGGCGCCCGGGGCGTCGGGGGTGTCGCCCGCCTCAGGGGTGTCGATGACCGACGTCGAGGGCGGGGGTGGCGGGGCGGGGGTGGGTGTGGCGTTGGCGAGCCCGACACCGCTGGCGATCGCTCCGGCGGCCAACGCCGCGCCAATCGCCGCCACAATCCTATTTCTGCTGCGGTTCATCACTTTTGGGGTTCCCTTCGGTCGATCTTTTCGCCGCTCTGGCGATGTGTTCACCGTGCCCAATGGAGGTTGTGCTGGTGCTGAACCAGCCTGAGAACAGTCACAGGTTGTGGACGCGACTGCGTCAACCAACCCGCCACTCGTACGCAGGACGGGTTTGCAGGAGGACTCAACGGAGCTACGCCGAATGCCACTGCATGGCTGACCGATGACGATCGCTGATTTCTCGGTTCGCGTGAACGCCGAGCCGCATTGGCGGCATTAGTCGCGCGCGCTCACCCGGGCTGGCTGAGAAGGCCTTCAGACGGGCTCAGCGCCACTTCAGCGGCCTGGCTGGATGCTGATGTCAGCGGGCCAAAGTGGTTGAGCAACAAGGATTAACCACGATGAGCAGCGGCGAATCGACGTCGTGCCTGGACCTGCCGAGCACGGACGGGAAGTGGTCCGTGATGAGCCCGACTGTACCGATCCGGCATTTGGATGCCCGGGTCGAACCCCTCATACGAAAGAAGTACGACCATGGCACTGAACACGTTCGCCGCTACCACGCTCCTCACGACTGCCCTCGCTGCCGCCGCCCTCGGGTCCGCCGGTGGGGCGACCGCCGCACAGTCGAGCCAGTCATCGGCTACCACCACGGTCCACAGTCTGGAAGCCCAAGGCGCAGAGGTCATCATGACCACCGTCGGTGGTGGCGCGCCAGCGCAGTGCTCGGTGGTCTCGGTGCGCCCGGGCCCGACGAACAACAACGGAAAATCGCTGAAGATTCACGGCCGCATGGCCCCTTCACAGACGCACAAGACCGTCTACGTCCATGTGCGCTGCTAAATCGGGCCGGGGTTCCGGTGGGGTCAGGTTCACGGTAGGGCGGTACCTTTCACCGCAAGCGGCGCCAACAACGCCTCGGACGGCTCACCTCTACCAGTCAAGTGAACTGAGGGCAGTCCCTAACGTCCGGCGCGTTTCCAAGAATGCCTGCCCGCCCTATGACTATCCGGCGGCAAAGCGCAATCCTGCACAACATTCAGCGTTATCACAGCGTCCTTGCCGCACCATCTCGGTACGGGTCACACCAGTGGCCGTGGTCGGTGCGCCGGCCAATACCGAGGCCCAGTCGTCGATCCAGAGTAGGGAACTCCAGTGAGCACCAAGAAAATCATCATCGCCGCGATTGCGGGTGTTACTGCCGTGGTGGCCGCGAGCGGATGCGCGGGTACGACGCCTCCAGTTGCCGGATCCTCAACAGCCCAGTCGGGCACCGCCGCCCCCCAAGCCCCGGAGGTCAATCCCCAGGGCGACATCCCCGACAATCAGGCATTCGTGGTCTACACCGCGGCGGATCGCTCGTTCACGGTGAAGTACCCCGAGGGGTGGGCGCAGACCCAATCCGGCTCGACGGTGACGTTCAGCGACAAGTTCAACAGCATCACCCTGGCGGCACACCCCGGCTTCTACCAGCCCACCGAGTCGTACGCCCAATCGGTTGAAGTCCCCCAGATCGTTTCGACCACAACGGGATTCGTACCAGGCAAGGTCAGTACCGTGTCGCGGCCCGCAGGCCAGGTGATACTCATCACCTACCAGGCGGACTCCCCGCCGAGCCCAGTCACCGGGAAATCGGTCCAGCAATCGGTAGAACGCTACGAGTTCTCTCAATCCGGCCGCGGCGTGGTCGCCACGTTGGCGGGGCCCGTCGGCGCCGACAACGTCGACCCCTGGCGCATCGTCACCGACTCCTTCACCTGGCTGCCCCGATGAGGATGCCGACCATGGACACCTCGGCGGAAACCATCGACCGGCCAGACCAGCAGCCCGCGCTGGAGGCCACCTCGCTGTACCGGTTCTTCCGAGCCGGCGACGAGGAGACCCTGGCGTTGCGCGGAGTGTCGTTGACGCTGCATCCTGGCGAGCTGGTCGCGATCGTCGGCCCGTCAGGGTCGGGGAAGTCGACCCTGCTTGCCTGCCTGGCCGGGCTCGACGAGCCCGACGGCGGTACCGTGCGCGTCGGCGGCGTGCGGATCAGCCACCAACCCGAACGCCTCCGCTCCAGGCTGCGGGCCCACCGCATCGGCGTGTTGTACCAGGATCGAAACCTGCTGCGCCACTTGACCGTGACGCAGAACGTCGTGATAGCCCAGCACATCGCCGGGTTGACACCGGCTTCTCATCCAGGCGTGCTGCTGGCCTCGTTGGGGATTGCCAATCGGGGAGCGTCGTATCCGGGGCAGCTGTCTGGAGGGGAAGCAGCTCGAGCGGGCCTGGCCGTCTCGTTGGCCAACGACCCCGTCATCTTGCTGGCCGACGAACCGACCGGTGAACTCGACGGCGACACCGAAGCCGACGTTCTGGCCCTGCTTCGCGGCCGTGCCAACGCCGGTACCGCGATCCTGATCGCGAGCCACAGCCCAGCCGTCACGGCGATCGCCGACCGGGTCATCACCCTCACCGACGGCCAGGTCGTCGCGTGAACGGCCCCCGCCCGGCGGTCGCACCCGCGCTCCCGGGGTTCGACGACCCGGCGTTGGTGCGGGTGGATCGAGTCGGCAGAACCTACGGCGCTGGGGCAGCGACGATCGTCGCGGTGCGAGACGTCTCCGTCGCGGTAGCGCCGCGTGCACGCGTCGCGTTGACCGGTCCATCGGGTTCGGGCAAGTCCACCCTGCTGCACATGATGGCCGGCTTGGACACCCCCACCTCGGGAATCGTGACCTGGCCAGGAATCGACGTCGATGCCACGACCGGTCTGGTCGGCATCGGCGTCGTCTTCCAAGGGCCCAGCCTACTTCCCGCCCTGGACGTCACCGAAAACGTCTGCCTGCCCTTGCTATTCCGGGATGTCTCTGAACCGGAGGCCATGGTGCGGGCTGGCGACGCGCTGGCCCGGCTGGGCATCGGCGACCTCGCCCATGCATTACCCGACGAACTCTCCGGCGGACAGGCCCAACGAGTCGCGGTAGCCCGCGTACTGGCCGCGGCGCCACGGCTGATCCTGGCCGACGAACCGACCGGCCAACTCGACCATCGGGCCGCCGCGCTAGTCATCGGCGTGCTGCTGCAGGCCGCCGACGACCTTGGTGCGGCGCTGATCGTCTCCACCCACGACCCGGCGATCTCCCGGCGACTGCCCACCGAGTGGGCCATGCGCGACGGCCGACTGCACGGCATCCACGGAGCCGACCACGAGGAGCATCGATGACCCGCATCTGGCTGACCGGGTTGCTCCGGCGCCACCCCGCACGACTATTGGCCGCCACCCTCGGCGTCGCGATCGCGGTGGCGCTGCTGGCCTGCCTGGGATCATTCCTGACCCGCTCACAGGCCACCATGACCGAGCGGGCCGTGCGCACCGTGGCCGTGGACTGGCAGATCCAGGTCACACCGGCGGCGAACACCGCGGAGGTGGCCCGCCTCGTCGCCGCCAGCCCCGGCGTACAGGGCAGCTCCACCGTCGGGTTCGCCCACACCAGCGGCCTGTCGTTGAGCAGCGGTGCCAGCACCCAGAACACCGGCCCCGGCATGGTCCTCGGGCTGCCACCGGGCTACCGAACGATGTTTCCCGCCGAAATCCGCACCCTCGTCGGCGCCGACACCGGGGTCCTAATCGCCCAGCAGACCGCGGCGAACCTGCACGCAGCCCCCGGCGACACCGTCACCATCGGCCGGGCCGGGCTGCCCCCCGCCCGCGCCGTGGTCGCCGGCGTCGTCGACCTGCCCCAAGCGAACTCGCTGTTCCAGACCGTCGGTGCACCCGTCGGGGCGCAACCCACCGCGCCGCCGGACAACGTGGTGCTGCTCACCGCCGCACAATGGCATCAGTTCTTCGATCCGCTGGCCGCCGCGCGCCCCGACCTGGTGTCCACCCAAATACACGTTCAGCGCAACCACGCCTTGCCGCCCAACCCCGCCGCGGCCTACGCCACGGTGAGCGCGGCGGCGAAGAATCTCGAGGCCCGCAGCGCCGGAAGCGCCGTGGTCGGCGACAACCTCGGCGCCGGCCTGGACGCCGCCCGCGGCGACGCCGCCTACGCCGTGGTGCTGTTCTTGTTCCTCGGGGTTCCCGGCGCGGTCCTGGCAGCACTGTTGACCGCGACGATCACCTCCGCAGGCGCCGGCCGGCGTCGCGCCGAGCAAGCTTTGCTGCGGGCCCGCGGCGCCTCCGCGCGGCAATTGCTCGGGCTGGCCGCTGTCGAAGCCGCTGCCATCGGTGCCACCGGTTCGGTAGTCGGATTGCTCGGCGCCACCATGGTGAACTATCTCGCGTTCGGATCCACGGGTGTGGGTGCCACGGTCGGCGCCGCGTGGGCGTGGTACCTCGGCGCCGCTCTCGCCGGAATCGTCGTCGCGGCGGCGACCGTGCTGCTGCCGGCCCGCCGCGATCTGCGCGAACACACCATCGCCGCTGGGCGTACCCAGATCGAGCGGCCCGGCTACCCGGTGTGGGCACGGCTGGGCCTGGACGCGGTAATCCTCATCGCCGCGGGTCTGGTGTTCACCGCCACTACCGGTGTCGGATACCAGCTGGTCCTGGCTCCGGAGGGAGTTCCCAGCATCTCGGTGTCCTACTGGGCCTTCGCCGGGCCGGCGCTGCTGTGGCTCGGGGCTGCGCTGGCGACCTGGCGGGTCGCCGACCTGCTGCTGGGACCGGGGCGTTCAGTCCTGGCCCGCGTCCTGCGGCCGGTCACTGGGCGGCTCTCGGGCATCACCGCCAACAGCCTGTCCCGCCAACGCCGCCCGCTGGTCAGGGCCATCGTGCTACTCGCCCTGGCCATCGCCTTCGCCGCGTCCACCGCCACGTTCAACGCCACCTACCGCCAACAGGCCGAAGCCGATGCACAGCTGACCAACGGCGCCGACGTCACCGTCACCCCGGCACCAGGAGCAGCGGTGGCCGCCGGCACGGCCGCGTCGCTGGAGAAGGTCGCCGGTGTCAAGGCAGTCGAACCCATCCAACACCGCTTCGCCTACATCGGCGCCGATCTGCAAGACCTCTACGGCGTACGCCCGGCCACCATCACCCGGGCTACCGCATTGCAGGACAGCTATTTTCCCGGCGCCACCGCCGCCGACCTGATGGGCACCTTGGGTGCGAAGCCCGATTCCATCCTGGTCTCCGCCGAGACCGTGAAGGACTTTCAACTCCGAATAGGCGATCCGGTCACATTGCGCATCACCGACACGGCATCGGACCAACCCCACGCCGTGACGTTCCACTACGTCGGGGTCGTCAACGAGTTCCCCACCGCCCCCAAGGACAGCTTCTTCGTCGCCAACGCCAGCTACATCACGGCGCACACCGGCTCCAGTGCACCCGGCGCCTTCCTGGTCGACACCGGCGGCAAGGACAGCGCCGCAGTCGCCGCCCGCATCCAGGCCATGGTCGGCACCTCCGCCGCCGTCACCGACATCGCCACGGTCCGCAACACGGTCGGATCGAGCCTGACCGCGGTGGACCTCGCTGGCCTCACCCGCATCGAACTGTCCTTCGCGTTGGTCCTCGCCGTCGGCGCGGGCGGCCTGGTGCTGGCCCTCGGGTTGGCCGAACGACGCCGCACCTATGCCATCGCCACGGCGCTGGGCGCCAAGTCCAGACACCTGCGCGCCATGATCTTCAGTGAAACCGGTGTACTGACCGTCGTCGGGCTCGCCGCGGGCGCGCTGACGGGATCCGTGCTGTCGGTGATGCTGGTCAAGGTACTGACCGGGGTCTTCGACCCGCCGCCCGACACGATCGCCGTGCCGTGGCTCTATCTGGGATCGGTCACCGTTCTCACGGTTGGTGCGCTGGGCGCGGTGAGCGCGATCGCCGTCGTCGCGGCCCACCGGCCCGCCATCTCCGTCATCCGCGACCTCTAGCGCAACGGACCGGTCGCCGACATGACGTGCCGCCCATGACGGTGCCGCTGCTGGGCACGCTGAGCCTGACGGATTTTCAGAACCCGTGGTTCTTCTCGTTCCTCCTCGTCGTCCTCGGACTCGCCGGGCTCTATGTCCGCATGCAGCTGACACGGCACCGCAGGATGTTGCGCTTCGCCAACATGGAACTGCTCGACAGCGTGGCTCCAACGCGCCCGACGCGCTGGCGTCACCTGCCGGCGATCCTGCTGGTGTCCTCGCTGGCACTGTTCACCATCGCCATGGCCGGCCCCGCCCGCGACGTGCGCATTCCGCGCAACCGCGCGGTGGTGATGCTGGTGATCGACGTGTCGCAATCCATGCGCG
Organism: Mycolicibacterium hodleri; assembly: GCF_006439015.1. Taxonomy (GTDB): domain Bacteria; phylum Actinomycetota; class Actinomycetes; order Mycobacteriales; family Mycobacteriaceae; genus Mycobacterium; species Mycobacterium hodleri_A. Next base: position 42,847 of record NZ_RCZG01000024.1, read on the forward strand.
CCGACGACGTGGCGCCAACCCGGTTGGTGGCCGCCCGGGAGGCCGCCACACAGTTCGCCGACGAACTGACCCCCGGCATCAACCTCGGCCTGATCGCCTACGCCGGCACCGCCACGCTGCTGGTGTCCCCGACGACCAACCGTGACGCCACCAAGGTCGCCCTCGACAAATTGCAGGTGGCCGACCGCACCGCGACCGGCGCGGCCATCGTCACCGCCCTGGAGGCCATCGTCGCCGTCGGCGCCGTGATCGGCGGCGGAGATACCCCGCCGCCCGCGCGGATCGTGCTGATGTCCGACGGCAAGGAGACGACCCCGACGAACCCAGACAACCCGAAAGGGGCCTACACCGCGGCCCGCACTGCCAAGGACCAGGGGGTGCCGATCTCGACCGTGTCGTTCGGCACCAAGTCCGGTTACGTCGACCTCAACGGCCAGCGCCTACCCGTGCCCGTCGACGACGAGATGCTGAAGAAGATCGCCGACCTATCCGGCGGACAGCCCTACAGCGCGTCCAGCCTGACGCAGCTCAAGGACGTCTTCACCACCCTCCAGCAGCAGATCGGCTACGAGACCATCAAGGGCGACGCCAGCGTGCCCTGGCTGCGGCTCGGCACGGTGGTGCTGGCAGTGGCGGCCCTGACCGCAGTGCTACTCAACCGGCGGCTACCCAACTGACACCCTTCAGGCGCCGGCAGCGACGATGACGAAGTCCGTGGCGAATCCGAGCAACAACCCGAGCAGCAGACCCCAGTACGTGAGTTCACGTCGGCCAATGTTGTGCGCCACCCGCAGCAGCTGGACGATGACGTAGAGGATCGACCCCGCCGCCAGAGCCAGGAACGCGACCGAGAGCGTGTCGTTGACGAAGGACTGCCCGATCATGGTGCCGATCACGGTGGGGCCACCCCCGATCACCCCGAGCAACCCCAGAAATCCCCAACTGGGCCGCTCCGACTGGCCCGTCATCGGCGCCACGATCCCGAAACCCTCGGTCGCATTGTGCAACCCGAACCCGACGATGAGCAGCACCGCAAGGCTGATCTCACCGGAGGCAGCAGACTGGCCGATGGCCAAGCCCTCCGAAAAGTTGTGCAGCCCAATACCGATCGCGATGAGCATCGCCAACCGCCGCGCCGTGGCGACCGGATCGGAGACCCGTGGCTCGGTGAACTCGGCGACCCCGGCCGCCCCCGGTCCGTGTCGGCGGCCCGGTGCGCCCGCACCCGCCGTCCGGCGTTCGTAGTACACCAAGGTCATCAGTCCGAGCGCCAGACCACCGATGGCGACCGCCGCCAAAGCGGCGAACCGTCCCCAACTCCCGGTGCCGTCACGGGTAACGGCCGTCAGCGCCGCCGCCACGGGATCCACGGCATGTGACACCACGTCCCAGAACAGGAACAGCAACACACCCGTGGCGGTCGCATTGAGAAGGGCACGCGTTCCGGTCGACGGACTGCGCAGCCGGCCGATCGGAAGACCGAGGAAGATGGTGAAGCCCGCGATCGCACCCAGGATCGCAATATCGACTGAACTCACGTCGTCCTCACCGCGTCAATGACAAGCCAAGCCTTACTAAGGTTCGGCTACCGTAAGTCGGACCCGTCGTTGATGTCAACGCAGGCCCGCCGCCGAAGGAAACGCCAAACGAACCGATCCATCCGCGCCGTTGAAATCAGCCACGGCACACCTGCGGGCGTGCCCGCCGACGAATCGGGCAGCCGCGGACGGCGACGTACCCGTGACACTGATCGCCCCCTTCCCGAGCCGTGTCGAAATCCGGCATCGGTGACATCATCGATCCGACGCGTCCCGGGCAATCCCGTTGTCGCCCAACGCAGCGGCGTTCGGTGAGTCCGAGCGGGAACGCCGTTCGAGCGTCAATTCGTCGACGAGGCGGTCGTCTGATTCTTCGTCCTCAACGATTCCTCAGCAACGCCGTGATGTGGTTTGACCGCCCGTGTCGACCATTGCCGCAGATCTGGAGAACACCGCAGTGAACATCTTCCAAGCCGTCGTCTTGGGCATCGTCGAGGGTCTTACCGAGTTCCTCCCGGTCTCGAGCACGGGGCACCTGACCATCGTGGAGAAATTGATGGGCTTGGCCATCGACGACGCCGGGGTGACGGCGTTCACCGCCATCATCCAGACCGGAGCGATCCTCGCGGTCATCATCTACTTCTGGCGCGACATCGTCACGTTGATCACGGTGTGGTTCCGAGGACTTCGCGACGGTTCGGCTCGCGCCAGCGCGGATTACCGCCTCGCCTGGGCGGTGATCATCGGATCGGTCCCGATCGGCATCGTGGGCTTCCTCGCCAAGGACTACGTGTCCGGGCCGCTCCGAAACCTCTGGGTCGTCGCGGCCGCCCTCGTCGTGTGGAGCGCGGTCATGTACGCCGCCGAGAAGGTCGGCACGCAGCGGCGCTCCGAGGACCAGGTCACGCTCCGGGATGCGTTGATCATCGGCGCGCTCCAATGTGTCGCGCTCATACCCGGCGTCTCGCGGTCGGGCGCGACGATCAGCGCCGGGTTGTTCGTCGGACTCAATCGCGTTGCGGCGACTCGGTTGTCGTTCTTCCTGTCGATCCCCGCATTGGTCGCGGCCGGTAGTTACGAAGCGGCGACGTCGGCCAGCGACATCGCCGCCGGTGTCGGGTGGCTGGCGACGGCAGTGGCCACGGCCGTGAGCTTCGTCGTGGCGTACGCCTCGATCGCCTGGCTCCTGCGATTCGTCTCCGGGCACCCGATCACCTACTTCGTCGGCTACCGCCTTCTGCTCGCAACGGCGCTCATCGTCGCCCTCTCCGCGGGCATGCTCACCGCGGTGTGAGAGTGGCTGCGTCCAGTTTGGTGTCTCGAGTCCTACGGAGAGGCGCACGTGAACGACACCGCCCGGCCATCTCGGGCCGACCTGCAGCGCCGCGGCACGGCGTGGACGGCCGCCATTGGCACCATCAACCGCGTCCCGCGCTTGCCGGAATAGAACAACACCGCCGTGCTCATCGCCTCCGACCAGTCCGACGGCTAATACCTAGCCCGGGGCATTCTCGGCAGCACCCGCCGTTGTGAAGTAGAAGAAGTCTCGGAGGTCGGGATCGATGAAGCGGCCCGCAGGTCCGCTCATCGTCGACAGTAGGCGTCGTGGCCGCGCTACGCCCGTGCCATCGCTCTGCCATGCGCTGAAAGACTCTAGCCCCGAATGGATGTCGAGTTCCATCCCCGTGACAGCGCCCGCCTGTGCGAGCGCTGCGCCGAGCGTGGCGAGGTTGAGCTTGTCGCCAGCCAGGTACAGCACGTCGCCGTGCGCGGTCACTCCCAGCCCGGATCGCCAGGTGTACTGAAGCTGATTCTTCGCGCTGCCCCAGCGCAGATCGGCGTTGCGGTCCAGACCGTGCACAGGTCGCCCGCCCTCGACGATGAGGGCGAGGTTCTGGCGGGCCGAACGAACGTGGGGACTCATCTTCACGTCGCGCCCCCACTGGCCAACGGTGAGCCGGCCCTGGTCGTCGATGACCGCGGAGGCCTTCCCCACGACGAGATCACGAACGGCATTGCCGTTCAGAAGGAAACCGCCGGGGTGCGCACTCATCTTGAAGCCGGAATTGAACGCGGCGACCACGTCTGCCAGTCGTCGAGGTGGAATCCGCCCCGGTGAGCCGGTACCCGGCGGCTCGGCTGTACCCGCGACCAGATGTGCCCGGACTGCGTCGGATTGAATCAATGCGACACCCACGACGACGCTGCGATGTAAGTGATCGGGCTGGATCAGCGCGGTGTAAACCATCGTCGGGCCGCCGGGTGAACGGGTAACTGGATGCCAACCTCGACCGTCGGCGGTCACCGCCAGCGGGGGCAGGTACGGGTAGGTGGCCGGGGAGGATCCACTAGCGGTCAAGCGCCCGCGCACGTCCGGCGCCGTGTCGGAGGGCGGGTGACTGCGATACACCCAGTTCTCAAACGCATCCAGGGGACCGCCGAGCCCGATCTTCCGCATCACCGTCGATGCCTTGTCCTGCCATGGCGCATACCCCGGGACCGATTCAAGGCTGGGGTACATGCCCACGCTCACAACGGCGACGAACATGACAATGACGGCGATCCGGGTGGGCCAGCGTTCCCAGAAAGTGCGACACCGACGAACCCGAAACCCGCGGGTGCACTTCTCCGACATGGGTACAGCGTGAATAGGCCACGCTGTGCTCACGCTGAGAATGGGGCTGGCATCACCTCCTCAGCGTGGTCTGGTCGAGGCCAAGGACCGCGCGTGGGCCCGGCGAGGTCGCCGCCCTCGAAGAAAGCGTCAAGCAATTGCGCAACTAGCAAACGGGTTGCTGTCGTCTGAAAGCCTTTGGTGCCCTCCGGATTGTCGGGTGTAGCTAGTGGCCCGCGGTGAGCTGCTCGCCTAAAGCAGCGGGCAGCCACGCTTTTCGACGGCGCACCGCGACCGGGTGGCACCCAAGCGTCGCCGCCTGGCCGAGACAGTGCAGTGCCTGGTGGCGACAGCCGGTCCGGGAAGTCGCTAGGTTGACTCTTGTCCGACCGAGGTGCGGACACTGGGCCGATTCGGGCCAGGGGTGAACTGATCACGAGGACGCAATGACATTGGCGTATCTGCCCAGCCCGAGCCAAGGGGTTTGGCACCTGGGGCCCGTCCCGATCCGGGCGTACGCACTGTGCATCATTGCCGGGATCGTCGTTGCGATCTGGCTGACCCAACGGCGCTGGAAGGCACGTGGCGGTGATCCCGACGACGTGATGGACATTGCGCTGTGGGCGGTCCCCTTCGGCATCGTGGGCGGCCGTCTCTATCACGTCATCACCGATCCCGAGCTGTACTTCCTCCCAGGAAGGGATCCGATCAAGGCGTTCTACATCTGGGACGGTGGCCTGGGGATTTGGGGAGCGGTCGCACTCGGTGCGGTCGGCGCCGGAATCGGCTGCCGGCGTCGCGGGATCAAGCTGCTCGACTTCGGCGATGCGCTAGCCCCGGGGCTGGTCCTGGCTCAAGCAATCGGACGGTGGGGCAACTACTTCAACCAGGAGCTCTACGGTCGCCCCACCACCTTGCCGTGGGCTCTGCTGATCGACCCTGCACACCGGCCTGTCGACACCCCGACGATCGGCCTCTATCACCCTACGTTCCTCTACGAATCGGTCTGGTGTCTCGCCGTTGCCGTCCTGCTGCTGTGGGTCGACCGCCGCTTCACCGTTCCCCGGGGCAAACTCTTCGCCCTCTACGTCGCCGCCTACACCCTCGGCCGCGGCGCGATCGAAGCGCTACGCGTCGATCACGCCAACCACTTCCTTGGTTTGCGCCTCAACGACTGGACCTCTCTGATCGTCTTGCTGGCGGCGTTGACCGTGTTGTGCTGGCGCTCCCCCCGACCATCCGATCACGACGACGAGCATCGCAGCGACCGTCCGCAAGAAGACACGGCTACGACGTAGGTTCGACATGGCTCCGGCAGGCGCGGATCGGGGCCGTCCAACCGGGACCCGGTGACCCCGTGTGTCAACGGCGGGTAGTGGGCTGGTGAACGAGACGACCCCGGTTCGCTGATCACCTAGAAGCTGGTTACGGTCGCCTGGGCATCACACCGCTGAGCTGTGTGTCGATTCCCCGTCTGGAAGCAACCAGGAAAGGCGGTAGCGTCATGAGCCGGTGGACGGGCTCGTGATCGCCACTGCGGTTCTGACGGCCGCTGCGCGATGAAACGCCTACGGCCACAACTGATCTTCGCCGCGGCCATTCTGGTCACCGGTGTGCTCAGCGGCCTGATCGGCGCGTTCATCACCCTGCTGGTCCGCGCCGTGCAACACCTTACCTACGGTTACACCCAGGGACCGCTGCTACTTGGCGTGATCGCATCGTCGCCCGAGCGCCGCCTGTTGGGCCCGACCCTCGGCTGCGCGGCGGCCGGGCTGGGCTGGTGGCTGCTGCGCCGCAAGGTGACCGTCCCGGGTCTCAATCACGCCATCCGGGCGGATCGGCCATTCGCGCCGATGCCGATGTCCATCGATGCCCTCCTGCAGGTGCTGGCCGTCGGCTCCGGCGCCTCCCTGGGTCGCGAGCAAGCCCCGAGGATGCTCGCCGCGGTAGGCACCGAACTGCTGATCCGGTCCGGATCCCTCCCACCAGAGCAGCGTCGCATAGTGTTGGCGGGCGCCGCCGGCGCCGGCCTGGCCGCCGTCTACAACGTGCCAGCCGCCGGTGCTCTGTTCACCGTCGGCATCGTATTGCGCTCCTGGCGGCCCACGGCCGTGTTGGTCGCCGTCGCGACCTCGAGCCTTGCGACCGTGACCGCGTGGCCCGTCAGCCACGGCGCACCCACGTTCGACTGGCCACCAACGGATTTGACGGGTCAAGCAGTGTGGACGGCCCTGGCCGTGATGCCGATAGCCGCGCTGGTCGGCGCTGGGTTCAACCATCTGGTGAGCCGCTCACGGCCTCCCGCACCCCCGAAGTCCTGGGCCCTGGTTCCAGCCATCGGGCTCGCCGGGCTGGCCACCGGACTGGCATCGCTCTGGCTTCCCCAGCTGCCGGGCAACGGCAAAAGCATCGTGCTGGAAAGCCTCTCTGGCGCGGCTCCGTTGGCGGTCGCCGCACTCGCAGCGGTGTTGAAGCCAACCCTCACCGCGCTGTTCATCCGTTCCGGCGCGGCGGGCGGAATGATCACCCCGGCGCTCTCGACCGGCACCGCGACCGGCGCGTTCATCGCGCTTGCCATCCACCAGTTCGGTGGGCAAGCCAGCGTCCCAACAACCGCGCTAATCGGCGGCGCCGCAGTACTCGGAGTAACCCAACGTGCACCCCTGTTCGCCGCGATGTTCACCGCCGAGCTGACCCATCCGCCCCTCGACGTGTGTGGCTTGCTGGCAATAGCCGCCCTTGGTGCGCACTTCATGGGTTGGATCCACCGTCGACTCACCAAGAGTTAGCTCAAACAGGGAAGCTTCAGTCCCCCCACTGGTACGAGCCGCTGGCCGTCGTAAACACCCCCGTGCACAAGCAGCTGCGCGATCCGGGTGATCTCCGAGGTGCGCAGTTGCAGTCCCATCGCGCCGAGCGGAAAGTCCAGCGGGCATCCGCAACCACTGCGGGTTGCGAATGCCGAGCGGCCAAAAACAGGCTTGTTAGCAGGAAGTCTCGCAGGTTCAGACCGGATATCGGTGAGATCGTTCGGCGTAAGCAGCCGCGTAGCAAAACTACTACTACTCAGCTGCTAGTGGTCATCCTTCATCAGTCAAGTTCGTCTGATCCCGAAGTGATCGAAGAACTCAACGCCCTCCAGCCGGGCCGATCCGGGCGCAGCGGCGGTGCCCTCAAATCCACACCGCCACACCCTTGCCCGGTACGGTCACCCACCGCGAGTAACTTCAAGGCCTTGCGCGCTCGATGCGTCGGCACCCGTGCCGGCGCACAAAGCGGTCTCACCGACTCAATCACTGGGAGGGAGCCTCAATGGGGGCGCCGTATGTGTCGATCCGGCGGCTGGCGGACAACTCGATGGCCGCGATGCTCGCCGCGGTCGAGCTGTACAACAAGCCGCAGATCACCTACCGCGATGAACTGGCGGTCATGCTGGTCGTCAACGCGTGGGAGCTGGCGCTGAAGGCGGCGTTGCGGCGCAACCGGTCCTCGATCTACTACCCCAAGAAGCCCGGCGAGAAGTACCGCACGATCGGGCTGGACGACGCCTTGAATCGTGTGGAGCACTACGGTCTGTGGCCCCAGGGCATCGACGGCACGGGGGTCACGGCCAACGTAAAAGCCCTGTCCGAGTACCGCAACCGCGCCATTCACCTCCTCAACGCCCGAGGGTTGGGTGCGGCGACCCCTGCGACGCTGCCGCGGTGGTCCCTGGGAGACGGTGATAGTGCCACACGCCTGGGCCGTGGCCATAGGAAGCGTCTTCACGGCCTGCTGCGCATATCCGCGGGAGCGCAGCGGTCTCGGCGATCCGGCCGCGACCTATCCGCGCGGTCAGCATCATCGGTCGCGAGTAGCTCCAACCGAATCGCCAAGCTCGACGGCGCAGATTAATTCCCAATTTTTTGTTTAGTACATTCCGATGCACTCCGTTGGGAAGATGACTGTCAATTTTGGGAACCTACAGTGGTTGTCGGTTCTCAAACTCGATGTCATTTCCTAAATCCCTGACCTGCGGCGACACATTCTGTCAGTGATGTCGTTGGGTTTTGTCTCAACTTCGTGTCATTTTCTGGAGCGTCGCGAAGGCTGGTCCCGCGGAGAGATCTGCCGCACTGTCATGTGCCCTCCCCGGCAGGTGCAACAAGTCACGCGACAAGTGCTGGCAGCCTGCTGCCACTCATGAATTCGTCTGTGCGACAACACAACTAGTGATGCGGATCGCTCAGCACCGGGGACATCCCGCGAGTCAGATTCTGCGTCACAGATTCCCGTCCCTGGAGCCAACCGAATGCTCCGCCGCCGACTGCCTGCAGGCAGAGATGTCACGCGGCCGTTACGAAGCACCTTCTGGGTTCAGGCTTTCCTGAATACAGAAGTCGCTGTAACGTATGGGAGATGGAGACCCTGGTTCAACACGGCGCGCTGGCCCGATTCGGTTACGCCCTGTCCGATACCACCCGTACGCAGATCCTCACGACCCTGCGGAAGGCGCCCGGGTACCCATCCGAATTGGCGGAGCAGATCGGGGTCTCACGCCAAATCATGTCCAACCATCTGGCCTGCTTACGGGGCTGCGGACTGATCGTCGCGGTTCCCGAAGGCCGACGCTCCCGCTACGAACTCGCTGACCCCCGCATCGGACGAGCCCTCGACGACCTGGTCGGCCTCGTACTCGCCGTCGACCCGTCCTGCTGCCCTGACGCCGACCACCAGGACTGCTGCTGATGGCATCTGATCTCGGCCTGCCCGTAGTGCGCCCCATACCGTCGTCTGCGCGACGGCAGCTGCTGTCCCGCCGGATCCAACTATTCGTCGCGGCCACCATCACCTACAACGTGATCGAAGCGGTCATCGCGTTGACCGAAGGCACCAGAGTGTCGTCGGCCGCACTGATCGGCTTCGGCCTCGACTCTGTCATCGAGGTGTCATCCGCAGCAGCAGTGGCGTGGCAGTTCGCCGGAAAGGACCCGGAGGCGCGCGAGAAAGCTGCGCTGCGCATCATCGCGTTCTCCTTCTTCACCCTGGCGCTGTACGTCACCATCGACGCCATCCGCTCACTCTTTGGAATCGGCGAGGCGCAACACTCAACCGTCGGGATCATCCTGGGCGCCGTCAGCCTCCTCGTCATGCCGGTGCTGTCCTGGGCGCAACGTCGCGCCGGCCGCGAACTCGGCTCGCTATCGGCGGTCGCCGACTCCAAACAAACCCTGCTCTGCACCTACCTCTCGGCGGTCCTGCTCGTCGGTCTCCTACTCAACAGCCTCCTCGGGTGGTCCTGGGCCGATCCCATCGCCGCGCTCGTGATCGCCGTCATCGCTGTGAAAGAAGGCATCAACGCCTGGAAGGGCGACACCTGCTGCCCCGCACCAGTCACCACCAAAACCGCTGCAGCCAAACCCAGCCGCGACTGCTGCGACGACTAACTACAAGTCGGAAAGTACGAACATGGTCCGAATCACCGACCAGGCTCGAGCCCTGTATCGGCAAGAGATGGCGGCCGCCACAACCGCCGACACTGCCGACGAGCGGTGGACGCACCTCGAGCGGGCCCACATCGTCTCCCAGCCCCACCCGTGGCCGCACACCCGCAACCACGCCGCCATGCTCCACCTAGCCATGCGGCAGCATGACCGTCGCGAAGCGCTCGGCCAGATCATGCGGATCATCGTGGCCGCAACAGGATCACTGACGGGCCGCTACCCGGAAGGCAACACCGGCCGCGTCGCAGCCGGCCTCATGACACCGATGCCGATACCACCCGATCTGGCCGCAGCGCTAACCCGATGACACCGCCGTCTCGCCGAACGGGGTGGTCATCGGTGATCGACACAGTCCGTCGCGGTTTGTCGCAGTGACGTGTCCATTTTTGCAGCAAGTCCGATTGACCGTGGTTGCGTCCATCAAGGTGGTGTACGAGTCGGACCTGATCAGCGGTACCGGCGTGTCGTTGCCGAATGATTGAAGGTCATCGCGTGATTCTTCGAGAGACCGTCCAAAGTCACTCGAGCAAAGAAGGAACACACGCGATGACCGCTGCCCACGATATCGACTTGCCGGCCGTGTTGGCCGATCGACTCACCACCACCCACCCCGACGTGCTGCGCGAGCTGCTCGCCACGTTCATCCACACCCTGATGGGCGCCGAAGCCGACGCTCTGTGCGGCGCCGGATACGGCGAGCGCAG
>NZ_RCZG01000025.1 GCF_006439015.1 Mycolicibacterium hodleri
ACGGCATCGAGACCGGCATCCTCAAACGCCTGCCCCACGGCGCCTACATCGAACTGCACCAACCCCTGGGCCCCGTCGACGACGACGGCCACCCCCTGCCCCTGCACTACCAAGGCGCAGCGCTACCGAAACGGATGAACAAACTCGGCTCCGCCGGCGCCCCCGGCACCGGCAACTTCCTCTACCCCGACCCCGAAGGCGAACAAACCGCACTCGTCGACGCCGCCCACGCCGCCGAACACCGCGCCCAAACCGCCCTCAAACAACGCCAACACACCAACGGCTCCAACGGCAACGGCTCCAACGGCTCCAACGGAAGCGGCTAGAGGAGCTTCGACGTCCGGCTCGCACCAAACAGCGTGCTCATCAACTCCACGGCATGGTTGATGTGTGCGACGGGATCGTCCTTCGAGCCCGACCTCGTGCTCACCGCCCACCGATCGAAGCCGGTGCGCAGAACGGTCAGGGCGAGCGCCGCGATCATGTCGGCCGCTTCGTCGTCGGCAGGGCGCCCGAGACGATCGGCAACCAGACCGGCGACGCGCTGTTTGAAGTCATCCAGCTGGCCGAGCATCGCCGAGAGCACACCGGGATGGGCGTGCGCCACGGCAAGGACGTCGTGGAGTTCATCGCGACTCGGCGGATCGGTGACGAGGTTACTTGCGAGCAAGACGAGCAGTTCCCGCAACAGTTTTGGAGGCGGCACCGCAGGTCCCGCACAGAACGCCTGCACGTCGGCGTCGGCCAGGTCGAACGGTCCGTACACGACCGCGGCCTCCTTAGTGGGGAAGTAGTTGAAGAAGGTGCGCGGCGCGATGCCGGCCGCCGCGCTGATCGCCTCTACGGTCACAGCGTCGAACCCTCGTTCGCGGACCAGGCGCAGCGCCACCAGGTGCACGTCGCGGGCCGTCTCACGGCGCCTGCGGGTGCGAAGATCCTCGGTCGATGCCATCGGGCAAGCTTACACATCACGCATTCAATGCAGTTTGTGCAACTACTGCATTGAATGCATTACACTGCGTTCATGAGCCTCATCTCACAGTCGACACTTCAGCGCTGGATCGAGAACGTCGCAGATCGCGCCCACCCGGTCGTGTCGGCCTTCGAGCCCTATGTCGACGGGTTGGACGACCTCCCGGCCGACGGCCGCTTCCTCCTCGTCGGCAACCACACCCAGGCCGGGACCGAGGCGTTGCTGATCCCCTATCTGGTGCGGCGCCAGATCGGCATTCGGGTCCGACCGCTGGCCGACCGCCGGTTCGGCAACATCACCGGCTTGGCAGGGGACGTGTTCGCCGCCGCCGGTGCAGTAGTGGGGTCACGCGACACCGCTCGCGAACTGATGCAGGCCGGCGAGCCCATCCTGGTGTTCCCGGGTGGGGGTCGTGAGATCAGCAAGGCGAAGGATCAGCTGTACGAGCTGATGTGGAAGGGCCGCACCGGTTTCGCTCGGCTGGCCGCCGAGAACGACTATCCCATCATCCCCGTGGCACTGGTTGGCGGCGACGACGTCTACCACGTGTTGACCAGTAGCGACGGGCGATGGGCCCGCATGACGAAACCGCTCGCGGCACGCCTCACGGGTGACTCCAACATGGCCATCCCCTTGATGCGCGGCATCGGGCCCACGCTGATTCCGCGTCCGCAACGCACATACCTCCGCTTCGGCGCTCCGATCGACACGACCCGACCGAAGCGGGCGGTCGCCGAGAAATGGGTGGAGACCGTGCAGATGCGGGTGAAGACCGAACTCGAGGCCGACCTCGCCGCACTACTGGAGGTCCGCTCGACGGACCCGTACCGTCAGCTCGCGCCCTGGGCGAGGGGTTCGGCCGTCGCCCCCTAGACCTTGCGGCCCGCCGCCTCCCAGTGTGGCTGGCGCAGATCCTTCTTCAGGATCTTGCCGGTGGGATTTCTGGGCAGTTCCTCGACGATGTCGACGGTCCTCGGGCACTTGTAGGCGGCGAGCCGCTCGCGGGCGAAGGCGATGATCTCCTTCTCGGTCGCCTCACCCTCGAGGGAGACGACGGCCTTCACCGACTCGCCCCACTTCTCGTCGGGGACACCGATGACGGCGACCTCCGCCACCGCGGGATGTTCGGCGATCACCCGTTCGACCTCGATCGAGTAGATGTTCTCGCCGCCCGAGATGATCATGTCCTTCAACCGGTCCTCGACGAAGATGTAGCCGTCCTCGTCGACCCTGCCGATGTCACCGGTGCGGAACCAGCCGTCCTCGGTGACGGCCTCCTTGGTGGCGTCGGGCTTGTTGTGATAGCCCTTCATCAACTGCTTCGTGCGGAACCACAATTCACCCTGTTCGCCCTGCTCGACATCTTCGAGACTGTCGGGGTCGACCACCCGCACCTCCGCACCCGGCACCACCCGGCCCGCGCTGCCCATGCGCTCCTCGTCGCCACTGCGGTGATCTTCCGGGGCCAGCAGGCTGATGACGCCGCCGACCTCGGTCAGCCCGTAGGCCTGGATGAAGTCCGTGTCCGGCCAGGCCTCGAGGGCTTTCCGCAGCAGCGGCAGCGGCATCGGCGAGGCCCCGTAGCCGTAGGTCTTCAACGCCGAGAACAGCTTCACCGCGTCGTCGCCGGACTCCAGCACCTTGGCGAGGACGGCGGGCACCAGGAAGGTCCGGTTGGCCCCCGACAGGATGCCGCCAGCCAGTTGCGCCCCGTCCACGTCGCGCGTCATGTAGCTGGACACGCCGGTGTGGAGCCCCAGCTGCATGTACGACGAGCCGCCGACGTGGAACAGCGGCATGGCGACGAGGTTCTTGTCCCCGTCCTCGAGTTCCCAGCCGTCGAACGCGCTCACGGTATGCGCGATGAGGTTGGCCTGGGTCAACGAGACGCCCTTCGGCCTGCCGGTCGTGCCGGAGGAGTACATGATGATCGCCACGTCGTCAGGTTCGACGTCCTCTGAACGGCCCATCGGCGTCGCGTCGGCCAGCATCGCCTCGTACTCGTCGCCCTCCCTCCCGTCCGGGGTGACCTCGACGACGAGCTCGACGCTCGTCAGCTTGTCGCGGATCTTCTCGACCGAGGACTTCAGCTCCGCACCCACGATCAGCACCTTGGCGCCGCAATCATTGAGCACGTAGTCCAGCTCGTCGGCTGCCAGCCGAAAGTTGATGATCGCCGTCGCAGCACCCAAAGAGGCTGCGGCCAAGGTCGTTTCTACGCAGGCCGGGTGATTCTTGTCGAGGAATGCGACGACGTCTCCGCGCCCGACACCCCGTTCGCTCAACGCGCCTGCGAGCCGCCGGATGCGTTCATCCCACTGAGACCACGTCCAGGTGCGATCTTTGAAGGTGATCGCCTCGTCGTCCGGTTTGGTCTTCGCCCAATGGGCCGTGCGTTCGTCGAGGAAGGTGGGCTCAGCCAGATCGGACATGAAAACAGGCTGCCATGACAGGGCCGAACTCAGTCGGATTTGGCATAAACCGGCTTGCCTGCCAAGTAGGTCGCGAGTACGTCCAGGTCCGCGACGTCCTGCGCGGGCACCGAACGCGGATCGGCCGACAGCACCACCAGGTCGGCATACTTGCCCACCTCCAGCGAGCCGATGACGTCATCGGCGAACAGTTGCCACGCCGCGTCCAGCGTCTGCGCTCGGATGGCCTGATCGACCGTCAGCCGTTGCTCCGGCCCCAGCACCCGACCGCTCGGCGCCATGCGGGTGGCCGCGACGCTGATGTTGCGCAGCGGCTCCTCGGGGGTGACGGGCGGATCGTTGTGGAGTGAGATCCGCATCCCGGTCGCGACGGCCGACCCGGCGGGCATCCACCGCGAGCCGTGCTCTGGGCCGAACAGCCCGTCGACCAGGACGTCGCCCCAGTAGTGAATCTGGTCGACGAAGATGCTGCACGTGACGCCTAGGTCGTGGGCGCGTTGCAGCTGAGCGTCCGTGATGGCGCCGACGTGTTCGAGCCGCAACCGGTGGTCATCGCGCGGGTTGGCTTGCAGCGCTTGCTCGTACACGTCGAGGATGGTGTCGACGCCCACGTCCCCCTGCACGTGGCAGGCCATCTGCCACCCGAGGGGGAAGTAGGCGGCGACGATCTCGGTCAGCTGCTCGCGGGTGTAGTTGGCGTGGCCACACGAGCCCGGCGTCACGCCGATGCTGCGGGTGGCTGCGGTGTCCAGATACGGGAAGGACAGGTCGACGTTGCCGATCCACGGCGACCCGTCGACCCAGATCTTGATGCCGACCTGGCGGACGACGTCGTCTCCGTTGACCGGCACGGCGGCGGTGGACATCTGCGCAGTGGACATCTCGTAGGTCCGAAACCGCACGGTCAGATCGCCCCGAAGCGCGTCCAACGCCGGCCGGAACATCGGGTCGAACGCCATCTCCGAACAGGTCGTCAGGCCGGCCTGATTCAGCCGAGCGCACTCGGCCAGCAGCATCGCCGGGTAGCCGCCCGGATCGATCGCTCCGCCGACGAGTGGCAACACCGCGGCCGTCTCTTCGGCGGTGCCGTCGAGTTCGCCTGCGGCGTCACGGCCGTACTTCGCACCCTTGGGGTCGGGGGTGTCGCGGGTCAACCCGAGATGCTTGGCGGCCGCGGAGTTGAAGTACGCCTTGTGTCCCGAATTGTGGACGATCACCAGCGGGGTGCCGGAAGCAATGCCGTCGAGCCATCCGAGCGTCGGCTCGGGCAGTCCGATCTGGAGCAGTGGATCCCAGCCGTTGAGGTAGGCCCCCGAGTCACCGCGGACGGCCACCTCGTGTCGGATCGCGGCGAGGACGTCGTCTGCGCTGCGCATGGTGACGGGGCGAATGTCGACGATGCGATCGGCCAGCACGATCGCCTCCATCAACGGATGCCCGTGCGCCTCGACCAGCCCCGGCATGACGCAGCCATCGCCGAGTTCGACGATCTCGGTGTCGGGCCCGATCCAGCTCTCGACGTCGACCCGGTCACCGACCGCGACGACACGCCCGTCGGCCACGGCGAGCGCCTCCGCGGTGGGACGGGCGTCGTCGACCGTCAGCACGGTCCCGAAGAATGCCAGGTCAGCAGCCATCCGGTCATCCTCGCAGAGGTCTGCGAGAAATCTTCTGGAATTCGTTCTCGGGCCGTGTCGATTTTCCGGTGCGCCGTTCGACGTAGTTGCGAGGGCACCTCAGGGACGAGGATGGAGGTTGCCCCTTCCCCACTAGAAGGAGACACGACATGCGCTACATGCTGATCATGCGGTCCACCCCGGAAGCCGAGAAGTTCGTCGCGGAAAACGTCGACTTCAGCGAGATCATCGCGGCGATGGGCGCCTACAACGAAGAGCTCATCAAGGCCGGCGTGATGCTGGCCGGTGAAGGCCTGACCGGACCCGAGGAGGGGTTCGTCGTCGACTTCAGCAGCGACCCGCCGGTGGTCACCGACGGCCCGTACGCCGAAGCGAAGGAGCTGTTCAACGGCTTCTGGATCCTCGACGTGTCCTCGATCGACGAGGCCAAGCAGTGGGCTCGCAAGTGCCCATTGGGGCCCGGGGTCAAGCTCGAGGTGCGCCGCGTGTCCGAGACCGAGGATTTCGATCAGGACAACGAGTGGATCAAGAAGGAGGCCACATGGCGCGAGGAGAACGATCCCCGCTACGCGAAGTAGCGCCCTGCGGTCCCCGGCGGTGCCCCCTTCCGCCGGGGACCGCGTCACCTAGAAGAACTCGGTGGTGTTCGTGGTGGTGCCGTTGTCGCATGACACGGTGACGTTCCAGTTCTGGAACTTCGGGATCGCCGGGACGATCACCAGGTCGTACCTGCCATTCGCCGGCAGGAAGAAGCTCCGCTGGTAGAAGTCCGACGTGTAGGTGCACTGCGCGGCGACGCCGCTGCGGTCGGTGATGTGGGCCGTCAAACCGCCGATCCTGGGATCCCACGACACTCCGGGGCCCTGCTTCGGCGCGGGTGGCGGTGGCGCGGGTGCCGGGGGCGGCGGCGCGGGTGCCGGGGCCGGCGCACTGGCCTGCCGGCGTGACGCAGCGGCCGCGTTGTCCGTGGCGGCCTGATCGCGGACCGCAGGGACGACGCAGACCTGGTCACCGCCGAACGCATCGCGCCAGACGAACCCCTGCTTGCAGGTGTTGGGGCCGTACGTGCCACCGTTGGGCTCCTTGTTCGCGGCCGCCGCGGCATTCTGCGCCGCCGTCTGACTACGCACGTCTGGGGTCACGCAGACCGTGTCGCCCGAGCGCGCCTCGCGCCAGACGAAACCCTGGATGCAGGTGTCGGGCCCGTACGGCAACGGGTCGGCCGCCGCGGGGGGCCCGGCAGCGACGGATCCCAGGGCCCCCAGGGCCGCGGCCGAAAGCGCGGCCAGCGTGGTGGCTCTCGCATGTTGACGTGTCATGGTCCATTCCTCCTTCTGGACCGCCCACGAATGGGCAAGTACCAGCGCAGTGTTCGTTGCAAGGGAGTTTCTGCAACGCACGATCGACGCTATGGCCGGTGGCGCCGGGGACCGCGAGTAGTGCGCTACCTGAATCACGCCCGCCTATCTGATGCGGATGCGGATCGGTCCTCGCCACGCGGCGTTCGGATCCAGGACGTCGCCCTTCTGGGTGATGTCCACGCGGCCCTCGTTGGCAAGGGCGCGGGCTGCATCGCGGGCGTCGTCCATCAGGTCGCGCCATCCGTCACCGCCGACGGCACGGGCGGCGTCGGACGGACAGATGCTCTTCGATGGGCCTCGCTCGCCGGCCAGCTCGAGGATGCTCGCACGGAGCCTCTGGATCACGTCATCGAGTCAAGCGGATTACCACGGCCCTTGCCACGGTTTCTGTAACACGTTCTAATCTGAAGCCATGAGTGACGATCTCCTACGCCATCCCATTCACTCCGGGCACCTCACCGTCGGCGCACTCAAGCGTCACCGCGACAAGCCGGTGCTGTTCCTCGGGGACACCACGCTGACCGGCGGCCAGCTCGCCGAGCGCATCAGCCAGTACGTTCAGGCATTCGAAGCGCTTGGCGCGGGCACCGGCGCGGTGGTCGGGCTGCTGGCCCTGAACCGGCCCGAGGTCCTGATGATCGTCGGCGCCGGGCAGACGCAGGGGTACCGCCGCGTGGCACTACACCCCCTCGGCTCGCTGGACGATCACGCGTACGTACTGAGCGACGCCGGTGTCACGTCGCTGATCGTCGATCCGAACCCCATGTTCGTCGAACGGGCGGTCGGGCTGGTGCAGAAGGTGCCATCGCTCAAGCAGGTCCTGACGATCGGGCCGGTGCCCCAGGAGCTGGCCGACAGCGACGTGCAGGCGGTGGACCTCACCGCCGAGGCGGCCAAGTACCCGCCCCGCCCGCTGGTGGCCGCGGACCTGGCCCCAGACACCGTCACCGGGCTGGCCTTCACCGGTGGAACGACCGGCAAGCCCAAGGGCGTCATGATGACGTCTCAGGCCACCACCACGATGACGACGATCCAGCTCGCCGAGTGGGAATGGCCCGAGAATCCGAAGTTCCTGATGTGCACTCCGCTCTCGCATGCCGGCGCGGCCTTCTTCCTGCCGACGATCGTCAAGGGCGGCGAGATGGTGGTGCTCGCCAAGTTCGATCCGGCCGAGGTGCTGCGCACCATCGAGGAGCAGAAGATCACGGCCACCATGCTGGTGCCGTCGATGATCTATGCGTTGATGGACCATCCCGATTCGCACACCCGGGACCTGTCCTCGCTGGAGACCGTCTACTACGGCGCGTCCGCGATGAACCCGGTGCGGCTCAAGGAGGCAATCGCCCGATTCGGGCCGATCTTCGCGCAGTACTACGGCCAGTCCGAGGCCCCGATGGTCATCACCTATCTGGCCAAGGCCGAACACGACGAGAAGCGCCTGACCTCGTGTGGGCGCCCGACGCTGTTCGCCCGGACGGCGCTGCTCGGTGAGGATGGAAACCCCGTGGCGCAAGGCGAGGTCGGCGAGATCTGTGTCAGCGGTCCGCTGCTGTCCGGGGGCTACCTGAACAAGCCGGAGGCGACGGCGGAGACCTTCCGCGACGGGTGGATGCACACCGGCGACCTCGCCCGCGAAGACGAGGACGGCTTCTGGTTCATCGTCGACCGCACCAAGGACATGATCGTCACCGGCGGCTTCAACGTGTTCCCGCGGGAAGTGGAAGACGTTGTCGCCGAACATCCTTCGGTGGCACAGGTCTGCGTGATCGGGACCCCCGACGAGAAGTGGGGCGAGGCCGTCACCGCCGTCGTGGTGCTGCGTCCGGACGTGGCGACCGACGACGCGTCGATCGCCACGATGACCGCCGAGATCCAGGCCGCCGTCAAGGACCGCAAGGGCTCGGTGCAGTCGCCGAAGCAGGTCGTCGTCGTCGACTCGGTACCGGTGACGGCGCTGGGGAAGCCGGACAAGAAGGCCGTGCGGAAGCAGTTCTGGGAGGGCGCGGAGCGCGCGATCGGCTGAGTCTGGCCGGCTCTGCGACCGCTCGCCCGGCGACACGCATGGCAATCTGGGCACCGTGCATGTCGATCAGCAGGACGACCGAATGGTCGTCGCCGGCGGCACGCTGCTCGCCGTCGCCGTCGTCCTGACTGCGTTGAACCTGCGGCCCGCCGTCACCAGCGTGGCTCCGCTGCTCGGTGACATGCGGGACGAGCTGGGGACCTCGGCGACCTGGGCTGGGCTCCTCACGACCATGCCGGGGCTGTGCTTCGCCGCCGCCGGGCTGGCCGCGCCACGCCTGGCGAACCGCTTCGGCCTCGGGCGCGTCATCTCGATGGCGCTGGTCGTATTGACTGCGGGGCTGGCGATCCGCGCCGTCGACGGCCCATACGTCGTCATCGGAGCGACGCTGCTTGCGTGTGCGGGCATCGCGTTGGTCAACGTGCTCATCCCCGTCGTGATCAAGGGCTCGTTCCCCACCAGGATCGGCCTCATGACCGGCATCTACACCGCTGCGCTTCAGGGCGGCGGTGCGCTGGGGTCGGCAGTGACACCCGGCCTCGAGCAACCGCTGGGCGGCTGGCGCGGGGCGCTTGCCGCATGGGCGGTGATCGCCGTCATCGCCCTCGCGGCGTGGCTGCCCGCCTCCCGCCGCCATCGCACGTCGTGGGTCGCGTCGACGACGCCGACCGGGCAACGACGCTCCCTGCTGCGCAGCCGACTCGCGTGGATCGTCACGTTGTTCTTCGGCTGTCAGGCCTTCATGGCCTACATCGTGATGGGGTGGCTGCCGCAGGTCTTCATCGATCACGGCGTCGGCAAGGTCCAGGCCGGGCTGCTGGTCGGGTTGGTGTCGCTGATCGGCGTGCCCGTCGCGCTGATCATCTCGCCGCTGGCCGCGCGGTCGGCGAGCCAGAGCGGGTGGATCGTCGCGCTGGGCGTCCTCGGCCTCGGCGGGGCGATCGGCTTGCTTCTCGCGCCGGCCGCGGCCCCACTGGTGTGGAGCGTACTGATCGGCGTCGGGATGAGCGCCTTCTCACTCGCGCTCACCGTCATCGCGCTGCGTGCCCGCAACGCCGAGGACACCGCGCAACTGTCAGGAATGGCACAGGGATTCGGCTATCTGTTCGCGGGTACGGGACCCTTCCTGTTCGGCTTGCTGCATGACCTGTCGGACGACTGGACCATCCCGTTCGTCATGTTCCTCGCGGTCTACGTCGTCCAGATCGTCGCCGGAGCCGCGGCGGGTCGCGCGCGCTTCGTCTGACTACGGTAGGCATGTGCCCCCCTCCGACATCCAGCACACCATCGATGCGGTGTGGCGGATGGAGGCTGCCAAGATCGTCGCGACGCTGACCCGCACGGTCGGTGACGTCGGCATGGCCGAGGACCTCGCCGCCGATGCCCTCGTCGATGCACTGGAACAGTGGCCGACGACCGGCGTGCCCCGTAACGCGGCCGCCTGGCTGGTGACCGTCGCCAAGCGCAAGGCGATCGATCAGTGGCGCCGTCGGGACCGCCTTGACGCCAGATACGCGGCGCTGGCACGCGAGCTGGAGACACGCCCCGGCGAGGCGTGGGACCCCGACCACATCGACGACGACGTCCTGCGCCTGATGTTCGTCTCCGCGCACCCGGTGCTCTCGCCAGAGGGCCGGGTCGCGTTGACCCTTCGCGTCGTCGGCGGCCTCACCACCGACGAGATCGCCCTCGCCTTCCTGGTGCCAAAGGCCACCATCGCGCAGCGCATCGTACGGGCCAAGAAGACGCTCGGGGACGCACGCGTGCCGTTCGAAGTGCCCGATCCGAGCGAGTATCCGCAACGGCTCTCAGCCGTCCTCAGCGTGATCTACCTGATCTACAACGAGGGCTACTCCGCGTCGTCCGGCCAACGCTGGATTCGTGACGAATTATGCATGGAGGCAATACGTCTGGGCAGAGTGCTGGCGGCCCTGGTGCCCGACCAAGCCGAGGTGCACGGCCTGGTCGCGCTGATGGAATTCCAATCCTCGCGCTTCGGTGCCCGCGTCGAAGCGACCGGACGGCCCGTCCTGCTGGAGGATCAGGACCGGACCAAGTGGGACCGCGCCCAGATCGTCCGCGGTACCGTCGCGCTGCAGCGGGCCGCCGAGACCCTGCGCCGCAACGGAATTGGGTGGGGACCGTACGCACTGCAGGCGGCACTGGCCGAGTGTCACGCCTCCGCACCCAGCGCCGCCGACACCGACTGGTCCCGGATTGTCTCGCTCTACGACGGGCTCAGGCAGATCGCGCCGTCGCCGGTGGTGGAACTCAACCGGGCGGTCGCGGTCGCGATGCGGTCGGGACCCGGCCAGGCGCTCACCATCGTCGACCAGATCAGCGGCCTCGCCGACTCCTACCTCCTGCCCAGCGTGCGGGGCGAACTGCTGGCGCGACTGGACAGGAAGGCCGAAGCGGCCGACGAGTTCACCCGCGCCGCAGGCCTGGCGACCAACGACCGCGAGCGGGAACTCCTCCTCGACAAGGCAGAAAGGGTCAGGACATGACCACCACGCGCGCGGTGCTCTTCGACTTCTCCGGCACCCTGTTCCGGCTCGAGGAGGACGACAGCTGGTTCACCGACATCCGGGTCGACGAACGCGCCATCGACGGCCACGTCCAAGCCGAACTCATGCGGCGGTTGACCGCACCCACGGGCGCGTCGGTCGAGATGGACGAGCAGGCGCACCAAGCCTGGGTGAACCGCGACCTCGCGCCGCATCTACATCGCGAGGCCTACCTACACGTGCTCCGCGAATCCGGCCTGGCCGACCACCACGCGAAATCGTTGTACGACAAGGTGATCGACCCGATCAGTTGGAGCCCCTATCCCGACACCGCGGCGGTGCTCGCCGGGCTGCACAGCCAAGGCATCCGCACGGCGGTCGTGTCGAACATCGCGTTCGACGTGAGGCCGGCGTTCACCCGGCTTGGCGCCGCCGAGGACGTCGACCAATTCGTGCTGTCGTTCGAAGTGGGCGCCGTGAAGCCCTCCCCCGAGATCTTCCAGACGGCGTTGGCACGCTTGGGCGTTCCCGCCGAGGAGACGCTGATGGTCGGCGACAGCGAGGAGGCAGATGGCGGTGCCGTCGGCGTGGGATGCCGGTTCGCGCTCGTCGATCCACTGCCCACCGAGCAACGGCCGGACGGCCTGGTCGCAGCTCTCCGCGCCTCGGGCATCGCGGTCTAGGCTCACGGGATGGTCGAGGACGACAGGTGATCTCCAGTGCCGAGGACGGTTCCGCCGACGGCGTACATCCCGACGTTCAGCCCGACCTCGAGCAGCGCGTGGAAGAGGACACCTTCGACCGCGCCGTCGACGAGGGACGCCAACGACTCGGACGCTCCTGGGTCCAACTGCTCACGACCGGCTTCCTCGGTGGGTTCGACGTCGGGGTCGGCGTCCTGGCCCTGCTGTTGGTCCAGCAGCTGACCCACAACCCCCTGATGTCGGGGCTCGCCTTCTCCGCGGGCTTCATCTCCTTGACGCTGGCCCGCAGCGAGCTGTTCACGGAGAACTTCCTGGTGCCCGTTACCGCGGTGGTGGCCAAGGAGGGCACCCCGCGTGCGCTATACCGCCTCTGGGGCACCACGCTGGCCACCAACCTCGTTGCGGGATGGCTCCTCTCCGCGCTGTTGATGGCGGCGTTCCCCTCGCTGGGCGACACCGCGATCGAGACCGCCGGTCACTACATCGAACTGGGCATCACCTGGCACGCGTTCGCGCTCGCCGTCGTGGGCGGCATGTTGATCACCGTCATGACCTACCTGCAGCACTCGACCGAGTCCGACGGGGTGCGCCTGGTCCCGGCCGTGATCATCGGCACCGTGGTGTCCATCGGCCACGTCAACCACGCCGTCGTCGCGTCATTGATGTGCTTCGCCGCGCTGGTGGCGGGCGCGCCGTTCGGCTACGCCGACTGGGCGGGCATGGCCGCCCTGGCGATCGTCGGCAACATGCTCGGCGGGCTGGGGCTGGTCACCGTACTGCGGCTCCTGCAGGTTCCGCACAAGGTCATCGAGGCGCGCGAGGACGGCTGACGTCGCCGCTCTACAGTCATCTGCGTGAGTGCTGACAACCCGTTCGACCCGACCGTGTGGCAGCCCGTCAAGGGTTTCGAGCTGACCGACATCACCTATCACCGCCACGTCGTCGACGGGGTCGCCAAGCCGACGGTGCGAATCGCCTTCGACCGGCCCGAGGTCCGCAACGCCTTCCGACCACACACCGTCGACGAGCTCTACCGCACTCTCGACCACGCCAGGATGTCCAACGACGTCGGCGTGATCCTGCTGACCGGCAACGGTCCCTCGGAGAAGGACGGCGGTTGGGCCTTCTGCTCCGGCGGAGACCAACGCATCCGCGGCCGCACCGGCTACCAGTACGCCGCGGGCGAGACGGCCGACACCGTCGATCCAGCACAGGCGGGCCGGTTGCACATCCTCGAGGTACAGCGCCTAATCCGATTCATGCCGAAGCCGGTCATCTGCCTGGTCAACGGCTGGGCTGCCGGTGGTGGGCACAGCCTGCACGTGGTGTGCGACCTGACGCTGGCCAGCCGCGAGCACGCCCGCTTCAAGCAGACCGACGCCGACGTCGGCAGCTTCGACGGCGGCTACGGCAGCGCGTACCTCGCCCGCCAGACGGGCCAGAAGTTCGCCCGCGAGATCTTCTTCCTCGGCAGGCCGTACACCGCCGAGCAGATGTACGCGATGGGCGCCGTCAACGAGGTCGTCGACCATGCCGAGCTGGAAACCGTTGCGCTGCAATGGGCCCACGAGATCAACGGCAAGTCACCGCAGGCCGTCAGGATGCTCAAGTTCGCGTTCAATCTGCTCGACGACGGGCTCGTCGGGCAGCAGATCTTCGCCGGCGAGGCCACGCGACTGGCCTACATGACCGACGAGGCGGTCGAAGGCCGGGACGCCTTCCTAGAGAAGCGCGATCCCGACTGGTCTACGTTCCCGCGCTACTTCTAGGGCGACGAGCCATGGCCGAGAAGATCGACGAGTACTTCACCGCGACGCTCACAGCGCTCCCCGCGGGGACGCACCACGTCGTCGACCGGGGCGATCCGATCGACCCGACGTCGGCCCTGACCGTCCAGGACGTCCTCGACCTGTTCGACTCCCAACTCGGTAGCAGACACCTCGACCTGGCGGCCCGCTGGCTGCGCTCCCACGGCAAGGGCTTCTACACGATCGGTTCGTCGGGCCACGAAGGCAACGCCGCCGTGGCCGCCGCGCTCCGTCCCACCGATCCCGCACTGCTGCACTACCG
Source organism: Mycolicibacterium hodleri (assembly GCF_006439015.1). GTDB lineage: Bacteria > Actinomycetota > Actinomycetes > Mycobacteriales > Mycobacteriaceae > Mycobacterium > Mycobacterium hodleri_A. Next base: position 13,708 of record NZ_RCZG01000025.1, read on the forward strand.
TTCGGGCGGGTTCTTCCTACAGCGGGCCAGGCAGGTGGACGGAACCGACCCCGTGCGCGACGTGTTGCTCGGACTCTGCGGGGCGACCGACGACCCGATCAGCGGCGGCAGACACAAGGTGTTCGGCCGCCACGACCTCAACGTCATTCCGCAGACCTCTACCATCGCGTCCCACCTTCCGCGCGCGGTGGGGGTGGCCTTCTCGATCGGCCGGGCCGCCAAACTCGGCGTCCACACGCCGTGGCCACGCGACGCCGTCACCGTGTGCAGCTTTGGCGATGCGTCGGCGAACCACTCCACCGCCGTGGGTGCCATCAACACCGCGACTCACGCTGCCTACCAAGGGCTTCCGCTTCCGCTGCTGTTCGTCTGCGAGGACAACGGGATCGGCATCAGCACCAGGACGCCGACGGGCTGGATCGCCGCGAACTTCGGCAGCCGCGAAGGTCTGCAGTACTTCACCGCCGACGGATCCGACGTCGTAGACACCCATGCCGTCACCACGGCTGCCGCCGACTGGGTGCGCAGGCACCGCCGACCGGCGTTCCTGCACCTGCGCACGGTGCGACTGATGGCCCACGCCGGCTCCGACGTCGAAGCGGCCTACCGCACCCCCGCGGAGATCGCTGCGGACTACGAACGCGACCCAGTCCTGGGAACGGCGAAACTGTTGGTCGCGCAGGGTATGTCGCCGTTGGAGGTGCTCGACCTCTACGAGGCCAAGCGCGCGGAGGTGATCGGGATCGCCGAAGAGGTTGCCGATCTCCCCCGATTGGACAGTGCCGCAGCGGTGATGCGGCCGCTACGCGACGTCATCGATGATGCCGCCGCTATCGCACCCCCCGGCACCGGTGCCGACGACGGTGACACCCCGCTGACGTTGGCCCAATCGATCAATCGCGCCCTGCTCGACGTGCTGTCCGAGTATCCCGGGGCAATGGTGTTCGGCGAGGACGTGGCGCGCAAGGGCGGTGTGTACGGCGTCACCCGCGGACTCGCCCAGAAGTCTGGTCCGGCAAGGGTCTTCGACACCCTCCTCGACGAGCAGGCCATCCTCGGACTGGCACTCGGCGCTGGACTCGCCGGACTGCTTCCCATTCCCGAGATCCAATACCTCGCCTATCTGCACAACGCTGCCGACCAGATCCGCGGCGAGGGCGCCACGCTGCAGTTCTTCGCCGACCGGCAGTACCGCAACCCCATGGTCGTTCGCATCGCAGGCTACGGCTACCAGAAGGGGTTCGGCGGGCACTTCCACAACGACAACGCCGTCGGGGCCCTACGCGACATCCCCGGGATCATCGTCGCCTCTCCGTCGCGTCCCGACGACGCCGCCGCCATGATGCGGACGTGTGCCGCGGCGGCTGACGCCGCGGGCGCCCTCTGCGTCTTCCTGGAACCCATTGCGCTGTATCACGTTCGGGATCTGTACGAGAGTGGTGACGACCAATGGGTGTCACGGTATCCGACCTCGGTCGTGCCGATCGGCCGCGCGCGCACCTACGGCGACGGCACGGACCTGACGATCGTCACGTTCGGCAACGGCGTGCCGATGAGCCTCCGCGTGGCGCGTCGGCTCGATGATGCGGGGATCTCGGTCAGGGTCGTCGACATGCGTTGGCTGGCACCACTTCCCGTGGCAGACATCATGCGCGAGGCGAACGCCACCGGCCGGACGCTGGTGGTGGACGAGACGAGGGCATCCGGCGGGGTCGCCGAGGGCGTACTGGCCGCGCTGATCGACGGCTGCTACACCGGAGCCATGGCGCGGGTCGCCAGTGCGGACAGCTTCATCCCGCTCGGCGACGCGGCGCTGAAGGTGCTGCTGTCCGAGGAGCAGATCGAGGCGGCCGCCCACGAGCTCCTCCCCTGAGCGATTCGTGCACACGAACCCGCGATGAGCGCGGGTGCACGTGCACAAATCGCGGGGGTGGTGGGCGGCGGCAGCGTTCGGTGAGCGATAGTGAGCGCGCCGAAGTCGCAAGGGAGGCAGGTCATCGAAGCCGCACTGACCAGGTGGACGATCGCCGTCCTCGGCCTGGTGGCGATCGCCACCGCCACGATCTTCCCGTGGTTCTCCGTGCAGGCGGTGGACGGCTCGGCGGACATGGCGGGCTGGGGCGCCTGGAGGACCACCGGTGACGTCGACGCCAGCCTGCGCCCATTGCCACTGGGGGTGCTCGTGTACCTCTCTGCCGGGCTGATGGTCGCCAGCGCGGTGCGCAGGGCGTTCGGCGTCGCCGTCGTAGGCGCCATGGCGACGTTCGCGGCGGCGATCCTGCCGTTCATGATCACGCGGACCGTCGACCGCCGGCTGCCGGGGGGCGGCGCGGTCGCGGTCGAGGTGGCAGCCGCCCCGCTGATGCTTCTCGGGATCGGCTTCGCCGCGACGATTGTCTGCTGGATCGGCTACGCACGGTGCGTACTTCGCCCGCCGCCGCGGGCGGAAGCATGACGACGTCACCGACCCCGACGTGCGGGCCTACCTCGGCGGAGCCCAATCCCGCGCCGCCTTTGCCCGGGATCTCGACGAAGCCGGGGTCCCGGCCGCCACGGATTCTGCGGGGTCCTTCGTCATCGCCGACCGGCACACGGACGCGTTCCTCGGCACGGTCTCGCTGACCCGTCGCGGCGTCCACCGCCCCGGCCACCTCCGGCCCTGCGGCGAGGAACTCGAACTGGCCTACACGCTCAATCGTCCATTCTGGGGTCGTGGGGTGGCCTATCAGGCGGCCAGCGCGGTACTCGGGGCAGCGGCCGTCGAGCTGCCCGACGAGCCGGTCATCATCGTCACGCAGAGCGCCAACGCCCGATCGCTGAACCTCGCGCGTCGGCTCGGCTTCGAGCCAGTCATGACATTCGAGGAGTTCGACGCACAGCAGACGCTGGCCGTCGCCAGCCTCCACGGCTTCCGGCCGCAATGGGCGACTCGATAACCCCGGGTCGCTTCGCTCCTGCCCGTCGTTTCTAAGCTCATCGACCGTGAGCAACAATCCGCTGCGCCGACTCGCCGACTCGTTGTTCCTGGCCGGTATGCGCCCGCCGCTGACCGCACAACTGCTGCAGCCCAGACATGACGTCGACCCGGCAGGCAAGCGGATCCTGATCACCGGAGCCTCGTCGGGCATCGGCGAAGCGGGGGCGCTGAAGCTGGCCGGCTTGGGTGCGCGGGTCATCGTGGTGGCGCGCAGGCAGGAGCTGCTGGACTCCGTCGTGGAGCGAGCAACCGCGGCGGGCGGTGACGCGACGGCGATGGCGTGCGACCTGTCCGACCTCGACGCTGTCGACGCGCTGGTCGCCGACGTCGACGAGCGATTCGGCGGGGTCGACGTCCTGATCAACAACGCGGGAAGATCGATCCGGCGGCCGCTGGCCGAATCGCTGGAGCGCTGGCATGACGTCGAGCGGACGATGCAGTTGAACAACTACTCACCGCTGCGACTGATCCGCGGATTCGCACCGGGTATGCGGGCGCGGCGGGACGGACACATCGTGAACGTCTCGACGTGGGGCGTGCTGAGTGAGTCGTCGCCGCTCTTCGCCGTCTACAACGCCTCGAAGGCGGCGCTTACCGCCGTCAGCCGCGTCGTCGAGACCGAGTGGGCCCAGGACGGAGTGCATTCGACGACGCTGTTCTACCCGCTGGTCAAGACGCCCATGATCGCGCCGACGAGGGCATACGACGGTCTGCCCGGACTGTCCGCCGACGAGGCGGCGGACTGGATGGTGACCGCCGTGCGACGCCGACCCGTGCGCGTCGCCCCGCGGATGGCCGTCACCGCGCATGCGGTCAACAGCTTCGCGCCCGCCGCCGTGGACGCCGTCATGAAGCGTCAGCGCGTTCAGCCGTCGAGCTAGCACTCCGCTGTTTCGGCGGGGCCTGTGTTAGAACCGACGGTATGGAGATTCTGGCCAGTCGGGTCCTGTTCCGGCCGGCGAACTACCAACGCTCGCTGACGTTCTACCGCGACGCCATCGGTCTCGCCGTCGCCCGTGAGTACGGAGCGGGCACGGTGTTCTACGCCGGTCAGTCCCTCATCGAGCTGGCGGGCCACGGCGGCGGCCCGCCATCGGCGCCACCGTTTCCCGGCGCGCTGTGGCTGCAGGTGCGCGACGTCTACGCCACCCAGGCCGAGCTGGCGGGTCGCGACGTCGCGATCACGCGGGCAGCCACTCAAGAACCGTGGGGCCTGCACGAAATGCACGTGACAGACCCAGACGGCGTAGACCTTATTTTCGTGCAGATACCCGACACGCATCCGCTGCGGCGAGACTCTCGAACGTGAACATCCCCCCGGCCCACTGGGCCGAGGGGATGTGTCGGTGCAACGTCTTCAGCCGGCGGGCTGCGCCAGCGGCCAGCCCACGGAGGCCAGCCGCGAGGCCACCTGGTGGATCTCCTCGGGGTTCGGCTCCTTGTCGATGACGCTCTGAACCGCGGTGCGAATCTCGTCCTCGGTGACCGTCTCGCCGTCGTTCGACTTCAGGATCGACTGCGCGACCTTGATGACCTCATCCTCGGTGAGAGAACGCTTCAGCAGGGCCAGCACCGGGAAGTGGTCCTTGGGCGGCACGCCCTCCGGATAGCCGGCGTTCAGCCAGTCGACGACGTTCTCGAACATGCTCTTGTTCTCGGTCATGTGTGTCCTAGCTCGGAATGAAGGGGACGGGATTGAATCCGAAGTGGTGCATGATCGTGGCCTTGGTGATCCAGAGGATCGCGATCACGATCACCGCGGCGACGATGGTGAACAGCGCCAAGCCGGCGAACTTCAGCGCCGGGTTCGGCGCGGTGGTGGTGCCGTCGGCCTCGGCTCCGCCCGAACCCTTCGAGAACGCCACCAGTCCGACCGCGAAGACCGCGGGCAGACCGGCACCGAGGACGAGTCCGACGGCGAGGACCTTGAGAATCGCTTCCAGGTAAGTCATGTCAGTTCCCTAACTCGTTGCGGTATCAGACCGACGCCGTCGGCCGGTCGGACTTCGCCTTGCGCTCATCGACGGGGACCACCGAGTTGGTGGCGTCGTCCCAGTCGGCGTTGACGTTCTTCGAGTCGACCTTCTGCTGCTGAGCACGCCAGTACATGAAGCCGGACAGTCCGACCAGGATGACGAAGATGAGGCCGTCGCCGGCCAGATCCGACCCGGACATCGACTTGACGACATTCGACAGCCAGAACGAGAGCGCACCGACGAGCGCCGCGCACGGCAGGGTGATCAGCCAGGCGGCCGCCATCCGGCCTGCGACTGCCCACCGCACCTGCGCGCCGGGCTTGCCGACACCGCTACCGAGGATGGACCCAGTGGCGACGTGAGTCGTCGACAACGCCATGCCCGCGGCGCTGGAGCTCAAGATGATCGCTGCCGACGACGCCTCAGCGGCCAGGCCCTGCGGCGACTCGATCTCGACGAGACCCTTCCCAAGGGTGCGGATGACTCGCCAGCCACCGATGTAGGTCCCCAGCCCGATGGCCAGCGCGCAGGACGCGATGACCCAGAACGGCAGACCGTCTTCCTTGACGTTGCCGGTCAGATGACCGGTGGTGATCAGAGCCAGCGCGATGACGCCCATGGTCTTCTGCGCGTCGTTGGTGCCGTGCGACAGAGCGACCAGCGAGGCGGTCGCGATCTGGCCCCAGCGGAACCCGTCCTCGCGACGCTTCTTCACGACGTTGCGGGTGAGGCGGTAGACCAACCAGGTGCCGCATGCGGCGACGAGGCCCGCGATGAACGGCGCGGCGAGCGCGGGCAGGATCACCTTGCCGAAGACGCCGCTCCAGTTGACGCCGGCCATTCCCAGTGCCGCGAGGCCCGCGCCGATGAGGCCGCCGAACAGCGCGTGCGACGAGCTCGACGGGATGCCGAAGAGCCAGGTCAGCAGATTCCAGAGGATGCCACCGACGAGTCCCGAGAAGATGATGGTGAGGCCGGTCGAGGGGTCGATGCCCGAAACCAGCGAACCGGTCTTGCCGTCCTGGATCTTGAGGACCGAGGTGGTGACCGTGACGGCGACCTCGACGGAGAGGAAGGCGCCGACGAGGTTGAGCAGACCAGCCAGGATGACGGCGGTCTTCGGCTTCAACGCGTTGGTGGCGATCGATGTCGCCATCGCGTTTCCGGTGTCGTGGAAGCCATTCGTGAAGTCGAATGCCAGCGCGGTGGCAATCAACAACACCAGGATGATCATGGTTGTGTCCATGGCGAAATTGTGGGGCTTCTCAGGTCGTTTTGACTAGCCGGCAGAGCCCTTCGTCGAGCGGCTCACCTGCTGCTTTACCGATCCGTGAGAGCTGTTCACCGAGTGTTCACCCGCCGGGCGGGGCTCGTTCGTCTGCGACGCCGAAGAATCCCCTCCGATGCGAGCCGGAAGAGCACCAGTCCGGACTCGCCACTAGCATCAATCCATCGCCGCGGTCGCGACCCCGCCGCGGCATCCAACGGGAGTCGACTTCGTGAACGCATTTCTCGCAAAGATCGTGGCCTGGATCACCGCCGGGTATCCCGAGGGTGTCCCAGGCCCCGACCGGGTGCCCTTGATGTCGCTATTGAATCGTCGTCTGTCCCACGACGAGGTCAAGGCGGTGGCACAGGCCCTGATGGACCGCGGCGAGTTCGATCACATCGACATCGGCGTGCTCATCACCCAGATGACCGACGAGCTTCCGCGGGACGAGGACATCGAGCGCGTCCGAGAACGCTTGGCCGCGAAGGGATGGCCGCTCGACGACCGGCGCGAGGGCGACGTGTCGGCCACGGACGACGGCGAGGAGTCCGCATAGCCCCCCTGCGCGCGGTCGTCATCCCGCCGATCCCCTCGACCGAGCCCCTTCTCGCGCTACTCGAGGGGGTTCTCGACGGTCGTGAATCGGCGATCCTGCCGGTGCCATCCGACGTCCGGTCGGCCGAGTTGCTGACGTCGTCCCTCGGGATCGGAGAGGACATCGACGACGACGTCGCGGTCGTGGTGTCGACCTCGGGCACGACGGGAGTTCCCAAGGGCGCCATGCTCACCGCTCGCGCGTTGATCGCCAGCGCGTCGGCGACCCACGACAGGCTGAGCGGTCCAGGTACGTGGCTACTGGCACTGTCGGCCCACCACGTCGCCGGGCTGCAGGTGCTGGTGCGCAGCATCCTGGCGGGCACCGTGCCCGTTGCAGTCAACCCCAGCTTCGAGCTCGACGAACTACCCGCCGCGATAGCGGAATTGGGCTCAGGACCGCGGTACGCCTCCCTGGTGGCGGTCCAGCTGGCCAAGGCGCTCGGCGACCCTGCTGCCACGGCCGCCCTCGCCGAACTCGACGCTGTGATGATCGGCGGCGGACCGCTGCCCGCCACGATCGGCGAAGCAGCGTCGGCCGCAGGCATTCGGGTGGTGCGCACATACGGGATGAGCGAGACGGCCGGTGGCTGCGTCTATGACGGGGTCCCGCTGGACGGCGTGAAGGTGCGACTCGACGACGGCCGCGTGGTACTCGGCGGCGAGACGCTGGCCAAGGGCTACCGCAACCCGACCGTTCCGGATCCGTTTTCGGAGTCAGGCTGGTTCCGCACCGATGACGTTGGAGCCGTTGATGATTCAGGAGTACTGCGTATCCTAGGACGCATCGACGACGCCATCGGCACAGGCGGACTGACGGTGCTGCCTCAAGTAGTCGAGGCAGCGCTGGCGACACATCCCGCCATCGCCGACTGCGCCGTGTTCGGTGTGACCGACGGACGGCTGGGCCAGCGGGTCACCGCGGCAGTCGTCCTCACCGCGGGCGCCGAGGCCCCAACGGTGGCCGACCTGCGCACCCACGTCGCACGAACCCTGGACTCCACGGCGGCCCCGCGGGAGGTGCACGTCGTCACCGAACTTCCCCGCCGCGGCATCGGCAAGCTCGACCGAAAAGAGCTCGCCGACCGGTTCGACACCGGCGCATGATGTCGACATGTCTCGTGTAGTCACCACCGTCGAGGACCTTCGCGCGATCATCGGCCATCCGCTACCGCCCGCCGCCAACAAGGTCAAGGACCGCCTGTCGCAGGCGCAGCGGGACTGGCTCGCGCAGTCACCGCTCGGATTCATCGCCACGACGGACGCCGACGGTCGCGTGGACGTCTCCCCCAAGGGCGACCCGCCGGGCTTCGTCCACGTCATCGACGACACCACGATCACGATCCCCGAGCGGCCGGGCAACAGGCGCGTGGACGGCTACCGCAACGTGCTGCAGCGGCCGCGGGTCGGCACCGTCTTCCTAATTCCCGGCCGCGGAGACACGCTGCGCATCAACGGGACTGCCCGCATCATGGCCGACGCACCGTACTTCGACGCGATGTCCGTCGGCGGCAAGCGACCGATCCTCGCCTTGGAGATCGACGTCGACGAGGTGTTCTTCCACTGCGCGAAGGCGTTCCTGAGATCAGATGCGTGGAAGCCGGAGACGTGGAATCCCACGGCGGTGCCCAGCATCGCGCAACTTGCCAAGGCCATGAAGCCAGACATGAGCGACGAACAACTCGACCAGTACTACGCCGAGGACACCATGCGAAAGATCCTCTATTAGAAACTCGTGAGACTGCGGGGTTTGGAATTTACGGATCGGGTAATTCCCTCTGCGGCAGTTTCACCCGCTTCTAAAGATCGGATTGAGCATGATCGTCCTCGGAATAATTCTTCTCGTGGTCGGCTACCTTTTGCCGCTACCTCTGCTAATCACCATCGGTTGGATTCTCCTGGCAATCGGGATCATCCTCTTCATCCTCGGCGCAGTCGGACGCCCAGTCGGTGGCCGAAAAGTCTGGTTCTAGCGCACTAGCGCCGTCGTGCCCCCCGCTGCGGAACGCGCTGACCAGTGGGTCAGCCCTCTGGTACGCGCGTCCGCGGCGTGGGCGTGGCGGCTTCTCATTCTCGCCGCCGCCGCCTATGTGCTGTTCCAGGTCTTCGTCCTGTTCGGCCTGGTGATCGTCCCCGTTGCACTTGCGCTCATCATCACCGCCCTCCTTCTTCCGGCCGTCGACTACCTCGACCGACTAGGTGCCGCTCGCGGAGGCGCGGTCGCCTTCGTCTTGGTGCTCAGCCTGGCCGTCTTCGGCGGCCTTCTGGCGTTCGTCGTCAATCAGTTCATCGAGGGAGCACCGCTCCTGGTCGAACAGGTGACCCGCAGCATCGAGGGCACCCGCGACTGGCTGATCAACGGGCCAACCCGGCTCAGTGCCGACCAGATCAATCGGGCGGTCGATTCGTTCACAGAAGCCCTACGAACCCATCAGACTCAGCTCACCAGCGGAGCGCTATCCACCGCAGGCACCATCGTCGAGATCCTCAGCGGCTCCTTCCTCGTGCTGTTCACCGTCATCTTCTTCCTCCTCGGCGGACGTAGCATCTGGCAGTTCGTCACGCGGCTGATCCCCGGCGACCAGCGGGCGCGCGTCCGTGAAGCGGGGTCCGCCGGATTCCACTCGCTGGCCGGCTATGCGCGTGCCACCTCGCTCGTCGCCCTCGTCGACGCGGTCGCCATCGGTAGCGGGATCGCCATCATGGGAATTCCGCTGGCGTTGCCACTGGCCTCGCTGATCTTCCTCGGTGCGTTCATTCCCGTCGTCGGCGCCTTGATCACCGGTTTCCTCGCCGTCATCGTGGCGCTGCTGGCCAAGGGAATCATCTACGCCCTCATCACACTCGGCCTGATCGTGGCCGTCATGCAACTCGAGGCGCACGTGCTGCAGCCGTTGGTGATGGGGCGTGCCGTCTCCATCCATCCACTCGCGGTGGTGCTCGGCCTCACGGCGGGCGGGGTGCTCGCAGGCGTCATCGGGGCGCTGCTCGCAGTACCTGCCATCGCCTTCTTCAACAGCTTCGTACGGGTGCTGACCGCTGAAGACCCAAGCGCCCAAGTCGAAGCGCTCAACGCCGAGGATGGCCCCCTGGTCGACGCCGAGTTCGACGGCGGATCCTGACCGGCCAACCTCCGAATCCCCTTCGAGCGGAACCTATCTCGTCGAGGGTGATGCAAAGGGTGGGAACCACTCCTACGTGAGGTGTCGAAAGTGCCGAGAGGGCCAGGCAGATCGTGGCTAACGGCACCAGCGGCAACGTGGGCACAGCGCTGTTGCCGGGGTCGAGCACGTCGTCCTCATGTCCTCGATCGGGACCTGGGCTGCCACGTGTAGCGGCGCGTGACCGGGGTAATCGGCTTCGGTGAGCATGCCAGGATTGATCGTCGTCGGAAGTGGACCCGCGGGCATCAGCGCCGCCGAATCGTATCGGGAGCACGGCGGCGCCGGTCCGGTGCTGGTGCTCAGCGCGGACCCCGATTTGCCCTACGAGCGGCCGCCGCTGAGCAAGGAGTTCCTGCGCGGGGAGACCGACGACGTCGCCCTGCACCCAGCGGAGTGGTTCACCGATCGCGACATCGAATTGCGCCACGGACATACCGTCGACGCCATCGACGTGGACGGGCATGGCGTCACCGTCGATGGCGAGCGAATTGGCTACGGCGCGTTGGTGTTGGCGCTAGGCGCCGGCCCGTCGCCTCTGACCGTGCCCGGCGGTGAACGCGCCCTGCAGCTGCGTGCACTGACCGACGCGCGCCGGCTACGCAGCGCCGCTGCCGACGCGACGTCCGCCGTGGTGATCGGGGCCGGATTCATCGGGTGCGAGGCCGCGGCGTCGCTGGCCATGCGAGGTCTGTCGGTCACGCTGGTGGCTCCCGACCGCGTGCCGCAGGAGAAGCGGCTCGGTGCGGACGCGGGTGAACGCCTCTTGAATTTCGTCACGAGCACCGGCGTGCGCTACGTCGGCGGGACATCGGTGGAGGCGATCGACGAGGACGGGGTACGGCTGGACGACGGCGTGACGATCGACTGCGACCTGGTGCTCGCCGCCACCGGCGTCACTCCGCACGGCGAACTCGCCGCCGCCGCCGGGCTGCAGATGAAGGATTCCCGGATCGTGGTCGGCGCCGACATGCGCACCTCGGCGGCCGACGTCTACGCGGCCGGTGACGTCACGTTCGCCTTCAACGCGGCCGCGGGGCGCCACGTCGCCGTCGAACACTGGCAAGACGCCGCAGAGCAAGGAACCGTCGCGGGTGCGCAGGCGGCGGGCGCTGACGCGACGTGGGACGTGGTGCCGGGCTTCTGGTCCACGATCGGAGAGGCGACCGTCAAGTATCACGCGTGGGGCGACGGGTACGACGTCAGCCGCGTGGCGGAGCGCGACGGAGGCTTCACCGTCTGGTACGAAGCCGACGGCACGGCGGTGGGCGTCCTCACCTGCGAGGCAGACGACGACTACGACCACGGCGAGACGCTCATCGCGCAACGGCGACCGACCCCGGTATGAGCTTCGGGCCGCCTCAGCCGGCCCGCCTGCGCCTGACCGGATCACCGCTGGTCTGAAAGATCATCCGGCGAGCGATCTCGTCGGCATGGTCGGCGAACCTGCCGTAGAACCTCCCCAGGAGCACTACGTCGGAGGCGACACTGGGACCGTGCCCCCAGGCAGGGTCCGTCACCGCGCGAAAGAGTTCCTGGTGAATCGCCTCCATCGTGTGGTCGTCGTGTTGAACCTGTTGCGCCCGTGCGCAATCACCGGTGGTCAGAATGACATGGCAGTTCTCGGCCAGCATCGCGGCGATTCGGCCCATCCTGGCGAAGGTGTCGTTCAACTCGCGAGGCATCACGGACTCCGGATGACGGCGCAGGGTCAGCTTGGCGATGTGCGAGGCCAGACCACCCATCCGATTGGCGTTCGCCGCGATGTGAATGGCACTCACCACGGTCCGCAGGTCCCCGGCGACAGGCGCCTGCCTGGCCAGGATGGCGAGCGTGCGCCGCTCGACGTCGTGGTGCAGGAATTTCAGCCGCTGCACGTCGGTCAACACGTAGCGAGCGACCTCCGCGTCGGCGCCCAACAGACCACGTGTCGCGTTCTCCATGGCATCCCCGGCCAACTCGCACATTCCGCCCGTGTCCGCCCGCAGCGAATCGAGTTGGTGCTGGAAGTCCGCGCGCATGACCGCTCCTGAGTCGCTTGGTGGAGGCGTTTTACCCCCACCCGCTTCGGGTCAAACCCACGGTCATTGCGGGCCAGCGAGCACATCTCGTCCATGCCGAGGGTCGCTTCCCGCCACGCGCGCCGTCCGCGTTCGGGAATAACGCTCACCACATCGTTCTTAGCGTGGAGGAGACCAGTCCTGGAGGAGTGCGCCGATGCTTGAGATCGCCGAGACCACGGTGTCGATCACCCGCGTCACCGTCAGTTCGGGGCGGCCCTTCGACGAGGTGGTCGCCGCCGTCTACGCGGGCCTGGGGCGGGTGCCGGACTTCGGTGAGTTGGTCGCGCGGTGGAGCGCCGCCCGCGACGCCGCCGAGTTCGAGACGACGGTCGGTGCGGCGACTGGCAGCAGCGGGCTCATCGAATTCCTCAGCCTGGACCTTGGCGCCGTCCTGACGATGCGCGACCCGGCCCGGAGCCGTCGGCTGCTGCGGATCATCGCAGGCAACCCCGTCACCATGAGCTCGATGGCCGCAAGCGTCCCCGACGTTGGCTCGTACGCGCCGGTGACCATTCTCGTCGCGGAGCGGGCCGAGGGGACGACGCTGTCGTATGACCGGGTGGCCAGCGCGATCGCGCCCTACGCCAGCGATGAGGCGACCGCGATCGCCGAGGCACTCGACGCTGCGGTGCTGGTACTGCTGCACAACGCCGCAGCCTGAACGTCAGAGGAAGGTCACGGCGACCCGACAGTCGTCACGCCTAGGGTGGGTAGGCGTGAAGTCTGCCCGGCGCGAAATCGTTGCTGTCACGCTGGCGGTTCTCTTGGTGGCCGCGGCGTTCGCAATCCCCCACCTTCACTGGGGCATCGTGACGCCGCTCATCAACAGCACCCCGCGTGAGATCGAGATGTACGCCGCCGCGGCCCCGATCTTCGGCTGGTGGAACGCTCACGTCGGATGGGGAACCATCCCAGCGATCATGATCGGCGTCGGCGCCGCCCTGTGGGGGCCTGCGGTGGCGCAGCGTCTGCCCTGGCGGGCCGTGCCATGGGTGACGTGGGCGACGTCGTGCGCATGGGCCTTCGCGCTGGCGATGATCGACGGCTGGCAGCGCGGCTTCGCGCGCCGCCTGGAAACCAAGAACGAGTACCTGCGCCAGGTGCCCTCGGTCGACGACATCCCCTACGCATTGCACTCCTTCTCCTCGAGAATCCGTGACTTTCAACCAGATTCGTGGATCACGCACGTCTCCGGCCATCCACCGGGTGCCCTGCTGACGTTCGTGTGGCTTGACCGCATCGGCTTGAGCGGCGGCGCATGGGCCGGCCTGCTGTGCCTGCTGGTCGGGTCGAGTGCGGCGGCCGCGATCGTCGTGGCAGCGCGGGCACTGTCGGGTGAGGATCTGGCGCGCCGCGCTGCGCCGTTCGTCGCGGTGGCGCCGACGGCGATCTGGGTGGCGGTGTCGGCCGACGGATACTTCGCAGGTGTGGCGGCATGGGGCCTCGCTCTGCTCGCGCTCGCGGTGCGTGGCACCGCACGCCTGCCGATCCTCGCGGGCGCGGCGGCCGGCCTGCTGTTGGGCTGGGGAATCTTCCTCAACTACGGCCTCGGCCTCATCGCCCTGCCTGCCGTGGCGGTGTTGATCGCCGCGAAGGACGTCCGCTCCGCCTTGCGCGCCGTCGTGCCCGCCGTGGTCGTCGCGATGGCCGTCGTGGGAGTGTTCGCCCTCGTCGGCTTCTGGTGGTTCGACGGCTACACCTTGGTGCAGGAACGGTATTGGCAGGGCATCGCCGCGAACCGGCCGTTCCAGTACTGGTCGTGGGCCAACTTCGCGTCGGTGGTCTGCGCCGTCGGGCTGGGCACTGTGGCCGGTGTGTCACGGGCCTTCGACATCAAGCTCATCAAGGAACGCTCGGGCCTGTACCTGGTGATCCTCGCCGCGCTGCTGGCCACCGTCTGCGCAGACCTGAGCATGCTCAGCAAGGCAGAGGTCGAGCGGATCTGGTTGCCGTACACCGTGTGGCTGACCGCCGCCGGAGCGCTGTTGCCCCCGCGGTCACATCGCTTCTGGCTCGGTCTCAACGTGCTCGGCGCCCTGGTGCTGAACAGCGTCATCCTGACCAACTGGTAGCAGCAGCGCCGAGCGCGGCGGGTCGTGCGCAAAGCGGAGGCTCGCGCCAGAAACGAAGGGTCAGGCGGCGGCGAGGCTGGCCAACACCCTGTTGCCGACCGGCATGACCGCAGACACCACCAACCCGACGTCCTCGGCGAGATGCTTGGCGCAATCGATACCGACCGATGCCCACCGGAACCAGGGCCCAACGGTCTTGGACGACTCGAGGCGGACCCATCGGGACTGGACGCCGCTGATCGTGGGGTCGAATTCGGCGATGCAGCGCCCGCCCGCGCGCATCAGCTCGCCAGCGCGCCGGAGCACGCGGGTCGGATCCCCGCCGAGGCCGACGTTGCCGTCGGCCAGCAGGACGGTCCCCCATCGGCCCGTGCCGGGCAGCCGTTCGAAGACGTCGCGCCGCAGGGCGGGGGCTCCGCTGCGACGGGCCAGCTCGACCGCGGTCTGCGACTGGTCGACCCCGAGTGCGGGGATACCGAGCTTGGTCAGGTGAGCGACGAATCGTCCTGGACCGCAACCCAAGTCGATGGTCGGTCCACTGCACAGGTCCAACACTGCTTGGTCGAAGGCCTTGTCCACACGGCGGCCGCCAAGCAACCAGCTGTGCACGGGAAGGCCCTGCACGCTGCCGTCGTCGTAGCGAATCCAACATCGCTCACCCGTCAGGGCCTGGTCATACAGGTTACCCAGCACGTTCCACCTCCATGGCCAGGGTGACCTGGCGGAATCGACTGTCCGGCGAGCACTCTCGACGAACGACTTCGACGTCGTCGACGGTGTCGACATCGGCTAACTCGGGTACCACTCCCACGCTGAGTCCGGTGTCACGGAGCGCGGCAAACGTTACGTCGCCGGTTTCCGCCGTGGACATCGGCACGCCACGTAGACACTCGGCAGCCTGCGGATCGGCGATGCCAAGGACCCACCACCCGCCATCTCGGGCGAAGCCGAGTACCGCATCGGTCGACAGCAGCGCGGTTGCGCACTCGATGAGCAGGTCCACGGTGACCTGCGGGGTGTCCATGCCGATCTGCACGACGGGGAGCCCGGCCGCGGCGACCGAGGCGTCGGCGTGGGCGTTGGCGAGCCGGTCGGCGAAGCCATCGCCACGCTGCTCGATGACGGTGAAGTCCGCCAGACGGGAGCGGATCTCGGCACTGCGGCTCGCGGCCGAAAGATCGCCGGTCATGGCGACGACGCGTGCGGCGACCGGTGCTGCCGCCACGGCGTCGAGCGTATCCAACAGGGCAGCGGCTGCAATGTCTGCAGCCGCTGCGTTGCCCATGGTGGCCGCCAAGCGGGTCTTCGCCAGGCCTGGCACCGGAGCCTTTGCAACCACCAGTACCGCCACAGAGACGTCCGAAGTCAAGAAATCACCCGCCAAAAATCAAGTATCGCAAAGAAGCTTCCCCGAACCGAGCCACTGACCTTTGACTTCCCGCCGGTGCGCGAGCCATAGGCGACGTCGTGCTCAGCTACGACCCAGTCCGCAGCGGCAGCCCGCACCAGTAGTTCGAGCGGATACCCTGATCTGCGGTCGGCTACACCTAGCCCGACGACGGCGTCCCGACGGGCAACCCTCATGGGTGCGATGTCATGCACCGCGATCCCGTGCCGCCGTCGCAAGCGCCAGCACACCACCTGCGTGCCCAGGCGCGCGTGCCACGGCCAACGCACCCCCGGCAGTGGGCGCCGACGACCAACCGCCATGTCTGCCCCTCGATCGAGTTCGTCGACGAGTTTCGGGAGCTCGCGCGGATCCAGCGATCCGTCGCCGTCGAGCACCGCGACGATCGCGGTCGACGCAGCGACGATGCCGGCGTTCACAGCAGCTCCGTAGCCAGGCTGCGACTCCTCGACGACGGTTGCCCCGCACCGACGGGCCACCTCGGCCGTCCCGTCGGTGCTGTTGTTGTCCACCACCAGCGCCTGGTAGCCGGCGGGCATCAGCGCAAGCACGCCCGGCAGCGACTCCGCCTCGTTGAGACAGGGCATCACCACCGTCACCCGGGAAGGAATCACCAGGTGACAGTAGCCACAGATGCTGGGATCGCGCGCGGTGAACGCTGACGAATCAGTGACGTCGGCGCAGGGTAGGGACTGTGCCCAGCTAGTCTGGGACGTTGTGACCCGGGTGTTGATAGCCGACGACGACAACGTCGTCCGAGACGTCGTGCGCCGGTACCTGGAGCGCGACGGGCTGGACGTGTCGATTGCACGAGACGGAAATCAGGCCTTGCGGGTGCTGGGAACCGAGCAGATCGACGTCGCCGTGCTCGACGTGATGATGCCGGGACCCGACGGTCTGGCCCTCTGCCGCGTCCTGCGCGAACGTGGCGGCTACTCGGTTCCGGTCATTCTCCTGACAGCACTCGGAGAGGAAGACGACCGCATCGCCGGGCTCGAGGCCGGCGCCGACGACTACCTCGTCAAGCCGTTCAGTCCCCGTGAACTGGCGCTGCGAGTCCGGTCGGTGCTCCGCCGTACCCCTGCGGCCGCGGGCACCCAGCCACTGGTCGTGACGTTGGGCGCCATGACGGTGTCCGCCGCCGCGCGCTCGGTGATTATCAAGGGTCAGCCGATCAGCCTGACCAATCGCGAGTTCGACCTGCTGCTGTTCTTCCTCACGCACAAGGGCGTCGTGTTCACCCGCGAAGAACTGCTGAAGCTGGTGTGGCAGTGGGACTTCGGCGACCTGTCCACCGTCACGGTGCACGTCAAGAGGCTGCGGTCCAAGCTCGGCGACGAGCACCGGGTGCAGACGGTGTGGGGACGCGGTTACATGTGGAGCGAGGACCGGTATGCCGACTGACATCTGGGAGGTCGTCGGCATCGCGCTGGCGTGCTCGGTGCCGGTCGTGGTGGCAGGCGCAATACTGATCCGGCTGGCCCGGTCCTGGTCGTTGACGCTCAGCATGGTCGTGCTGGTGCTGATCCCGACGGTGGCCACGTTCACCGGCGTCTTCGGTGCCAGCGGCTTCATGCTCTCGCAGCGGTTCGAGGGCATCGTCGTCGTCCTAGTCATCGTGTCGGTCGTGACCATCCCCGCTGCGATCATGCTGGCCCGCTACCAAGCCAGGCGCACCGTCTGGGAGCAGCAGATCCAGGAGGCCGACGAGATCGCCGAGCAGTCGCGGCGACAGCTCGTCGCCTTCGTCAGCCACGATCTGCGCACCCCGCTGGCGGGCATCCGGGCCGTGGCCGAGGCGATCGCCGACGGCGTGGTCGGACAGGACGAGGTCCGCTCTCACGCCAAGCACATCGAACACGAGACGATCCGACTCTCCGAAATGGTCGACGACCTCTTCGAGATGTCGAAGATCAACGCGGGCGCCGTCCAACCGGCCTACGACAAGGTCTCCCTGGACGAGGTCGTCGACGACGTGGTCTCCGCACATCGGATCGCCGCCGAGCGGTCGGGCGTCGCGCTGCGCGCCAGAATGCCCACCAAGCCGGTCGGGGTAATCGGCAGCGACCGTGCCCTGGTGCGGGTGCTGTCGAACCTGGTCGCCAACGCCATCGCCCACACCCCGGAGGGCGGTACCGTCGAACTGGCCATCGGGTCCGACGGGCATGGGGCGTGGGCCAGGGTCGACGACACCGGGGTGGGCATCAACGAGGCCGATCTGGCGCGAGTCTTCGACGTCGCCTACCGCGGATCCAACGGCCGGGTGCCGCGGGAGGATTCCTCCCTGCCGAGCGGGTCGGGGCTGGGTCTGGCCATCGCCGCCGGGCTGGTGCACGCGCACCACGGCACCGTGTCGGCCTACAACCTGGAGCACGGCGCCCGCTTCGAGGTGCGGCTGCCGCTCGCAGGCGAGGAGTAAGCGATTCGTGCACGGTTACCCGCGGTGAGCGCGGGTGCGCGTGCACAAATCGCGAAGGGGCCGCCTCACTCGGGCAGAGAACTTCCCAATCGTTGGGCGGCGGCAAGGTAGTCCTCGATGAACTCCAGGACGACGTGGCGCGCTGGCTTCACCTTGGTCATCAACCCCACGCCCTGCCCGACGAAGTACGTCGCCAGCTCCTTGGCTCCGGGATGCCCCTGATCGGCCAGCGCGTCGATGCGCCGCAACACCGGCTCGCTCAGCATCGACTGCAACGGCAGCGGCAACGTCGGGTGTCCGTCGGCGTGCGGGGCCCACGCGTCGGTCCAGTCCGACACGAGTTGGCGCGACGGCTTCCCCGTGCGGCCCGCAGAACGCACAGTGTCGCGCGAGGTCGCGGCGAGCATCTTCTGCACGGTGTGCGGCGCGGTCTCGGCTTCCTCGGTGGTCAACCACACCGACCCGGTCCAGGCGCCGTCGGCACCCAGCGCAACGGAAGCGGCCATCTGCCTGCCCGTGACGATGCCGCCCGCCGCCAGCACGGGCACCGCGCCGTCGATCGCCTGAATCACCTCGGGGATGAGCACAAGTGTGGTCACTTCACCGCAGTGTCCGCCTGCCTCGGTGCCCTGCGCGACGATCAGGTCGACGCCCGCGGCCACCTGTTTGACCGCGTGCTCCTTCGCACCGACCAACGCGGCGACCGGAACGCCGCGCTCGCGGCCCGCCTCAATCATGTAGTCCGGCGGCACGCCGAGCGCATTGGCGATCAGCTTGATCGGGTGGGCCATTGCGACGTCCAGCAGCTCCTCGCCGGTGTCACCGGTCAGGAACGTGCTTCCGAGCCGCGGCGCCGACTCCAGTTCGATGCCGTGCTCGGAGAGCAGTCGGTCCACGAAGCCGCGGTACTCGTCAGGAATTCTGTCGGCCAACTGCGTGCGGGACAGGTTCGCGCCCTTGCCCTCGAACTTCGCCGGGACGATGATGTCGGCGCCGTAAGG
The DNA here is from genome assembly GCF_006439015.1 of Mycolicibacterium hodleri. GTDB lineage: Bacteria > Actinomycetota > Actinomycetes > Mycobacteriales > Mycobacteriaceae > Mycobacterium > Mycobacterium hodleri_A. The sequence continues at coordinate 32,649 of NZ_RCZG01000025.1, forward strand.
CTTGCCATGCACGTGGTCGTCGATCCAGGTCAGCTCCTGGTCCAGTTGCTCCGGCGAGAACGCCGTCGCACCGAGCACGCCGAAACCGCCGGCATTGGTGACTGCGGCCACGACGTCTCGACAATGGCTGAAGGCGAAGAGCGGGAAGTCGATGCCGAACCGTTCGCAGAGCGCTGAGGTAGTCACCTATTCATTCTCCCGTCGCTTCGCTCGCCCCGGCATCGGTTTTACTAGCCCCGCAGTGGCGCGAAGGCGAACTCCCGCAGTCCGTCGGTCGGATCGATCGCCGCCCGGAAGCCCAGCACAACGGCGGCGGCGGCGGGATCGGCCACGATGTGGCGGACGTCGCCGCTGCGGTACTGACCCGTGACGACGGGCGGCTGCCCCTCGCGCGCCGCACAGATCTTGGTCGCGACGTCCATGATCGAGATGGGCCGCCCCGAGCAGACGTTGAACGCCGCGAAACCGGTGGTGTCCGCAGCGACCGCCGCGGCGTTGACGGCTGCGACGTCGGTCACGTGCACGAAGTCGCGCATCTGACCGCCGTCCTCGAAAACCCTTGGCGGTTCGCCTCTTTCGATGGCCGACCGGAAGATCGCCGCCACCCCGGAGTACGGGGTGTCGCGGGGCATCATCGGTCCGTAGACGTTGTGGTATCGCAGCGCGACCACGGATCCTCCGGTCGCCTCGGCCCACGCCAGCGCGTAGTGCTCCTGGGCGGTCTTGCTCGCCGCATACAGGCTGCGCGGCCGTAACGGAGCGTCCTCCCCCACCAGGCGCCAGCGCAACTCCTCGCCACCGACTGGGCAGCGGTGCTCGAAGACGCCTGCGTCCAGATCCTTTTGGGTGCGTGGCAGCGGGTCGACCGGGCCGTGCACGGGACAGTCGTAGCCGCCCTGGCCGTAGACGACCATCGACGACGCCACCACCAGCCTGTCGCAGCCCGCTGCGAACATCTCGGCGAGCAGCACCGTGGTGCCATAGTCGTTGTGGCTGCCGTAATTCGGCGCATCGGAGGCGTCAACGCCTGCGCCCACCACGGCCGCCTGATGGCAGACGACGTCGACCCCGGGCAGTAGCGAGGCGATCCCCGACGCGTCGCGGACGTCGACCTCGAGCACGCCCTCCGGTGGTGTGGTGGCGTCGCCATGCGCCGCAGTCAGCATCGCGTCGACCCCGACCACCTCGTGCCCGGCGCCGGTCAGCGCCTTACACACCTGGGCGCCGATGAAGCCGGCAGCCCCGGTAACGAGGACCTTCACGGCAGCTCGATGGACAGGGTGACGCCCTCGTGCGGGAGGCAGTGGGTGCAGGTGCGCTCGACGGGCACTTGGTCTAGCGCCTCGTGCACCAGCTTCTTGAACGGGACCATGTTCTTCTCGAACTCGGCGAACACGTCGACTGCCGTGACGCCCGCCCCCGCATCGATGCCGGCATCCAGATCGGTCACCAAAGCGATTGCCGCATAACACATTTCCAGCTCGCGGGCGAGGACCGCCTCCGGGTAACCGGTCATGTTGACCAGCGTGAACCCTTGGCTCGCGAACCAGCGACTCTCCGCGCGCGTCGAGAACCGCGGCCCCTGAATGACGACCATGGTGCCGCCGTCGACCACTCCGGGAAGATCGGTAGCGTTTGCGCGCAGGCTCGGGCAGTACGGATCGGCGAACCCGACGTGGATGCCGCCGGAGTCGAAGTACGTGTCCGACCGGCCGCTGGTCCGGTCGACGAGCTGATCGGGCACCACCATGGAGCCGGGACCGAGATCGGGCGTCAGGCTCCCGACCGCGCACGGAGCGAAGATCCGTCGGACGCCGAGCGCGCGGAGCGCCCACATGTTCGCGCGGTACGGCACGGTATGCGGGGAGAACTCGTGGTTGGCGCCGTGCCTCGGCAGGAACGCGACCTCGTGGTCGCCGACTGTGCCAACGGTGATGGCTCCGCTCGGTGTGCCATACGGGGTGTCGACGCTGATGCTGCGCGCATCGGAGCCGAAGAACGAGTAGAAGCCGCTACCGCCGATCACTGCGAGCATCCGCCCATTGTGGTTCATGCTCGGAGTAGCCGGTCGGCGAGGTTGGATCATGACGGTCGTGTGACGGCCCGGCGGTGGATTCGCACTTCGTCGACACCGGCTGACAACCTCTCCTACGAGGCATTCCATCCCCGAACCGGCAAGGCACGCACTGACTACGTCTCCCACGGCTGAACGGCGGACCGCAGGCGCCTGGCTGCTTCTTCTCCTCGGCCTGATCGGCGTGATCGCGGGGTGCGCATTGCCGTTCGCACCGGTATGGACCGACACGACGACCATTGCCTGGCCCGCGCCAGTTCAGGCGGTCACCTCGACGTCGGCAATCGTGGTGCCCTACCGGCCGACCGAACTGACGGCCACTGTGCCCTGTTCGGCGCTGGGCGCGGCGACTGCCGCTGGGCCCACGGTCGGGGCGCTCGTGACCGGCCCCGAGCCCGGTGCGCTCGTCGTCACGGGCGACGCGGCGCGCTTCGGCGGTGCCACGGTCGATCTGCGGGCCACCGCCACCAGCGACTGTCGCGCGGTGATCACCGCAAACTCCAGCGGCGTCTCCGTGCTCGCCCCCGACGGGCAGCGCACCGACCTCCCCGACCAGCCGGTGCCACAGGTCTTCGGCTTCCACACCGATCTGACACCCCCGGACGCGGCGGGCATCTCCGTCACGGCCCGCGTCACCGACCCGTTCACCACGTCGCCGAGCGCCGTCAAGTACGGGGTGATCGCCGTGCAAGTGGCCGCGGCCTGCGTCGCGTTAGAGGTGTTGCGGCGGTCCGGCCCCCCTCGGCGGCGCCGTCCAAGACGACGGTTGCGGTGGCGCCGTGTGTGGTGGGTCGACGTCGCCGTGATCGCAACGCTTGCCTCGTGGGCCGTGATCGGACCGTTGGCCGTCGACGACGGCTGGGCCTCGACGATCGCGCGCAATGTCGCTGCGACCGGGAACCCCGGCAACTACTACCGGTGGTGGAACGCGGCCGAGGTGCCGTTCGCCTTCAGCGAGGAACTGTTCGCACCGTGGACCATGGTGAGCACCGCACCGCTGTGGCTGAGAATGCCGAGCACTCTGCTCGCGGTGGCGACCTGGTTCGTGGTGAGTCGCGGCGTACTGGGCGCAGCGCTGCCGGTCAGGGCGGGCACGAGCCGGGTCCGACTGCTCTCCGCGGCGTGCCTGCTCGCGGCATGGCTTCCGTTCAACCTCGGTACGCGACCGGAATCCTTTGTGGCGCTGGGTGTCACGACGGCGTTGGCGCTCGCCCTGCGCGCCAGGCGCCCGGGTGAGCTGAGCCTGCTGGCTCTCGTCGTCGCCCTGGTGGTGCCCATCAGCCCCAACGGCATTCTGATGGTGGCCCCGATCGTGGTGTTCGCTCCCCGACTGCTGGCGGCACTGCGGGCCGGCTCACCAAGCCGGGTACACGTGTGCGCGCACCTGCTGGCACTGGGTTGCATTGGCGCCGTGGGACTCACCGTGATCTTCGCCGATCAGACATGGGACGCCCTCGTCACCGCCAGCGACTGGCACACGTTCTTCGGGCCAGCCCTGCCGTGGTACGACGAGCCCGACCGGTACCGCTACCTGCTGGACGCCAGCCAGCAGGGCAGCTCACCGAAGCGACTGCCGGTGCTGTTGACGGTGGCCATGATTCCCGTCGTGGGCCTGCTCGGGTATCCACGCCGCTACCGCGACTACCTGGGTCGCACGGCGACCCGACTGGCCGCGGTCGTCGCGATCGCCCTGGCGCTGTTCGCCGTCTCTCCGTCGAAGTGGTCGTATCACCTCGGCGCCGCGGCCGGATTGTTCGCAGCCCTACTCACCGTGGGCGTCGTGCTGGTGGCGCGCCGCGCGCGCACCCCGGACCGATACGTCGCGATCGTCGGCATCGGCGGATCGGCGCTCCTGATCGCCGCCGTCGCGCTGGCCTTCGACGGGCCCAACGCGTGGTGGCTGCCCGCCGTCTACGACGTGCCGTGGGCTTCGGAACCGCCTCGGCCACTTGGCGTTCCACTGAATAGTCCGGTTCCGTGGCTCATCGCGGCCCTGGCGGGCTCGGCGCTGGTCCACCGTCGCCGTCGGCGTCTCACGGGGATTGCGGCAGGCAGCCCGAATATCGTCGTGGTCACCGCCCTCGGCGTCGTCGTCACGCTTCTCCTGGGTTCTTTCATCGCCGCGCCACTGCGCCGCCCCGCGGGCTCGTTGGCGGTGGCCAACCTGCACCGCATCGAGGGCAGTCGGGTGTGCGGCCTCGCCGACGACGTGCAGCTGCTCCCCGACGGACCGGTCCTGTCGGCGTCCGACGACGGGGGCGAGCAGCTGACCGGCTTCCGCCGGCAGGCCGGATTTCTGCCTGCCGCACCCCCGCCCGACCCGCTGGGCACGGGCACGTCCGCCTACCTCTGGGGCAGCCGCACCCCTGACGAGCAGGCGACCGGGAGCATGACCAGCACGTGGTTCGATCTGCCCCCGCTAGCTGCCAACGGCGGGGTGGCCGTTTCGGTGTCGGGCCGCACCGACGGCGCCAACCGACTCGGCTTCGAGTTCGGCCGCGCCGACGGCGCACGGGTCGTCACACTTGGCGAGCGCACACCGGTCGACCGCCCCGCCGCCGACGAGGATCCCGGCCACCCGCTGTGGCGTTCGATCGGAATCGACGCATCGGTCATCCCCACCGGCGCAGATCGGGTCCGCATCCGTGCGGTCGATGGCCGCACCGATGACCTCGGCTGGCTGGCTGTCACGGGTCCACGACTGCGCTCCACGCTCGGGCTGACCGAATTCCTCGAGGGTCAAGGCCCGGTGCTGATCGTTTGGCCCATGGCCTTCCTGTTTCCGTGTGTACGGAACACCGTGACGGTGTCGGCCGGTGTCGCCACCACGCCCAGGACCGTCATCGAGTCACCGCGACCGTTCCTCATCGACGATCGCCGCCGCGAGATCGGGGGCGTCTTCGCCACGCTCACCGAGTTCGGCGTGCTCCACGAGATCCCCAGCCGCCTCGTCGGCCACCCCGAGGTCGACTGGGGCACCGTCGAGGTCTACGACGACGTCGCCCGCGACGCGTATCGGCGAACGGTGTCGCGCGCGCTGGTGCCGGGATTCGGCGGAGCCCCACACCCGGCGCCCGAGCGCTGAGCATTCACAGCGGGCTGTGCTTGACTCGCGGCGATGAGGGTTCCAGATGCCGGGATAGGCGCGCGGATCGGCGTCGCCGTGCCACTCGGGGTGGCCGCCGCGATCGCGGTGGGACTATTCGCGGGCTGGCCCTACGCCGCAGCCGCCGGCTGGATCATCGCCGCAATGGCCTATCTGACCTGGACCTGGCTCATCGTCGGACCGCTCGACGCCGACGGCACCAGGGCGCACGCCACCAAGTACCGCGACGACGACTCCACGCCGTGGATCCTCGACATCGCCGTGTTGATCGCCAGCGTGGCGAGCCTCGGCGGGGTGGGCTATCTGCTCATCGCTGGATCGACGGGCGGGGACAGCGCCGCCGTGGTCGGCGCATTGAGCGTGGTCGCGGCGTGGGTCACCGTGCACACCGTCTACATGCTGCGCTACGCCAGGCTGTACTACGGCGGCGACGAGGGCGGCATCGACTTCCACCAGGACGGCTATCGGCCCGATTACGGCGACTTCGCCTACCTGGCCTTCACCCTGGGCATGACCTACCAGGTTTCGGACACCGACCTGACCGCTCGCCCCGTCCGGATGGCGGCGCTTCGTCACGCCCTGCTGTCGTTTCTGCTCGGCGCGATCATCCTGGCCATCACCATCAATCTGGTAGCCAGCCTCATCGGATCCGGTCACTGAACCGCGTGGGACGATGGCGGCGTGGCCAGTATCGCGCAGTGGGTCGAAGGTGCCCGTCCACGCACGTTGCCCAACGCCGTCGCCCCGGTGATCGCGGGCACGGGGGCAGCGGCCTGGCTCGGTGATGCCGTCTGGTGGAAGGCCCTGCTGGCACTCATCGTGTCGCTGGCGCTGATCGTCGGCGTCAACTACGCCAACGACTACTCCGACGGCATCCGAGGCACCGACGACGTGCGCGCCGGCCCGCTGCGCCTGGTCGGGTCCCGACTCGCGTCGCCACGCGCGGTCGCGACCGCGGCGGCGATCAGCCTAGGGGTGGGTGCGGTGGCCGGCCTGGCGCTCGCGATCCTCAGCCAGCCGTGGCTCATCGCCGTCGGCGCGGCGTGCATCGCGGGCGCGTGGCTGTACACCGGCGGCTCGAAGCCCTACGGGTACATCGGCCTCGGCGAAGTCGCCGTGTTCGTGTTCTTCGGCCTCGTCGCCGTCCTCGGCACGCAATACACGCAGGCGCTGCGGGTGGACTGGGTGGGCGCGGCGCTCGCCGTTGCGACCGGCGCTCTGTCGTCAGCAGTGCTGGTGGCCAACAACCTTCGCGACATCCCGACCGACCGGGACTCTGGCAAGATCACGCTGGCCGTGCGACTCGGTGATGCCCGCACCCGCGTGCTGTTTCAGGTGTTGGTGGCATTGGCGTTCGTGCTGACGGTCGTCCTTATGCTCGCGACACCGTGGAGCGCGGTCGGCCTGGTGGCGCTGCCGCTCGCCGTGCGGGCTTCGGCACCTGTGCGTTCTGGGCGCGGCGGCAAGGACCTCATCCCCGTCCTGCGCGACACCGGGCTGACGATGCTGGTCTGGTCGATCGCCGTGGCGGCGGCGTTGGCGTTCGCGTAGCTCTGCCACCCCCGGCGGGCCGGTGGCCGACAGTGGCATCCTGATGGGGTGGGCATCGTGTTTCGGTTGGCAGAGCTTCTGCTGCTGCTCGTGCCCGTGGCCGGCGTCGTCTTCGCCGGGGTCAATCTGTGGCAGCGGGCGCACCGGTCGTCGGACCAGCCGAGGGGCGGTGAGCACGACGATCTTCCGGCCACCCCGTCACGGAGTGGGCCGACCAATCCCGCAGCGGTATGGCGGCTCATCACGCGGACACTCGAGGAGCACGCGCGCACGGACACCCGCTGGATGGAATACGAGCTCGACGCCGACAAGCTCCTCGACTTCCCGTTGATGACCGACATGCGGGCACCTCTCACGACTGCGTTTCACAAGGCGAAGCTGCGCGCAGACCTCTTGCGCCCGGGCAAGGCCGAAGACCTCGTCGACGATCGGGAGTCCGCGGCACAGTATCTGGCGGCCGTCGAGGACTACACCACCGCGTTCGAGGCGGCGGAGAACGAGGCGATCCGCAGGCGCCGCAGCGACTTCTCCCCGCAGGGCCAGCAGCGGATCGCCCGCGCCCGCAGCCTGCTGAGCGTGGCCTCGGACTCCGGCGCGACCCAGAACGAACGCGAGCAGGCGTATGCGCTGGCCTGCAAGGAACTCGACGGACTCGTCGTGCTGCCGTCCACGACGCGGTTGGGCATCGAACGCGGCATCGCCGGAGAACTCGACGGCTGACCCACTCTCGACGCCCTGTCGCAGGATGGCTGTCTAGCCGGCCAGCGCGTCGAGCAGCCGCTGCAGGTCGTCCTCGGTGTTGTAGAGGTGAAAGCCGACCCGCACCGCCCCGGCTCGCACGGATGCCCGGATACCCGCCCGCTCCAGCTTCTCTGCGGCATCGGCGAACGGCAGCGACACGATCGCCGACTCCACGGGCGGCAGCTCGAACTCGCTGCGCAGAGTGGTCGCCAAACCAAGGCAGTGCGCCTCGACCGCGTTACGGTCGAGCGAAGCCAGCCACGGCATCGTCAGACCGGCGCCGAACGCGCCGAACCATGCGGGCGAGGTGTCGAACCGACGGGCATCGTGGGCCAGGCGCAGCGGCAGCCCGCAGATCGAGGACCACGGCTCCTCGCCGGCGTACCAGTTGGCGAGGTGCGGTGTCATCAGCGTAGAGACGTTGCCGCTCAACGACATCCAGGCAGTGCCGCGTGGTGCCATCAGCCACTTGTAGGTCGCGGCTGCGCAGACGTCTACCCAGCCGAGATCCAGTGTCTTCCATCCGACCGCCTGCGGCACGTCCAAGACGGTGATGGTGTCGGCGTGCACCAGCGCGTCGCGCAGCCCGTCGATTTCGAGCACGTCGCCGTCGGCGGACTGCACCAGGCTTGCGGTGACCACGTCGTAGTCCGCGGCGGAGTCGATCAATTCGTCGCCCGTCATCTCGGTGATGGTCACGCCACGTTCCACCTGAGCAGCAAAAGGAAAGGTGGCGCTGGTGAACTCGCCCTTCAGCGTCGCCACCCGGGAGCCGTCGGGGATGGCTGCCGCGACCAGACCGATCATGGCAGAGACGCTTCCACCCATCGTCACAGACTCCACGGTCGCGCCGACGAGTTCGGCGTAAGCGGCGCGACCGCGACGCACCGACTCGTCGAAGGACGGGACGTCCATCGTGCCCGCCTGCCATTCGCCGATGCTGGCCTTCAGACCGTCGACCAGAAACGTGGGCGGGAGGCCATAGGTCGGCGAGTTGAGAAAGCCTGCGGCGCCGACGAACTCCGCTCCGAATGCGAGCCGGGGCGTAGCCGTCATTATCTCGTCACACCGCTGGGGGCTCGTCACCGCGCAGGCGGGCCCTCAGCTGTTCGCGGTCACGGCGGCGGCGTTCGTCGAACACGGCAATGCTCGCGGTGGCACGGCGACGCAGCGGAGTGAACAGCCAGATGCCTAGCGGAAGTGCGAGCACGATCGCCAAGAGCAGCGGAACCACGACGGGAAATTCGCTGATGCCCAGCAATTGCCCACCGAAGTAGATCGCCACGGCGAGCACGGCGACCAGCAGCAGACGAGCAATCGTGTAGATCAACACGTCGACCGCCATCCGCGAACCAGGCCGTGTAGTCACTTCGCTCCTACCCTCCGAAACCCGATCCCCGGTCGCTTCGCTCCTACCCTCCGAACCAGACACGAACCCGAGCCTACCGACGACGCGTATATTTACTGCAAGGAGGTTTTTGTGCTGCAGTTCGTTCTCCTCGTCGTCATCTTGGCGGGCCTGGCCTATGGGGCCTGGCGCCTGATGCGCGCGACCGCCAATCGCCCGAGTACCAGGACCATCGGGCCGGACGACGACCCGGACTTCCTCAGTCGGCTCAACCACGGCGAGGATCCCCGCTGAGCGAGGGTCAGTGGGTGCCGGGGAATCCGTTGGCGACCGCGGCCGCCAGATCCGTGAGGGCGTCGCGCGTCTCGGGCTTCAGTCGGTCGAGGCTGATCTCTGCGCCCTCCTCGAGATGCGGGTCGAACGGCACCTTCAGAACGGCTCTGCACCTGCGGGAGAAGTGGTCGACGACTTTACCCTGATCAACTCGCGAACCGCCCCGCCCCGCCTGAGGCCGTACGGCGTTGATCACGGCGATCGAGTTGGTCACCATCTCCTGATAGCCGTGGGCATCGAGCCAGTCCAAGGTCGCGGACGCACTGCGGGCACCGTCGACGGACCCTGAGCTGACGATGATCAATACGTCGGCATTGTTCAGCACGGCCGACATCGCCGAGTGCAGCATCCCGGTCCCGCAGTCGGTGAGCACCAGGCTGTAGAAGCGCTCGAGTACCTCGAGGGTTCTCTTGTAGTCATCGCTGCTAAACGCCTCCGAGACGGCCGGATCACTTTCGGAGGCAAGCACTTCCAGCCGGCTGGGGCCCTGCGACGTGTAATTGCGGACGTCGCTGTAGCTGTGGATGCCCTCGGCGTCGCGCAGCAGGTGACGCACGGTCGACGGCGTCTCGAGCGGCACCTTCTGGCTCAGCGTGCCGCGATCGGGGTTCGCGTCGACGGCGATGACCCGGTCGCCTCTCGCTGAGGCGAACGTCGCACCGAGGCTCGCGGTGATCGTCGTCTTGCCGACGCCGCCCTTGAGCGAAAGAAGCGCAATCCGGTAGCAGCCGCGGAGTGGTCGAGTGGCCTGTGCGGTGAGCGCCTTGCGGCGCATGGCCTTGCGTCCCTCGCCGAGGTTGACCAGGGTGAACGACGTCACGTATAGCCAGCGCCGCCAGCCTGCGCTCGGCGTGCGTTTCGGTTGGCCGAGCAGCGCGACCGTCGACAGGTCCAGGTAAGGCGCCTGCGCGTGCGGCTCGGGGAGCGACGGCTCAAGGGTCGATGGCTCGAGGGGAGACGGCTCGGGCTCCGTCGTCGCAGGCAGTCTTACGACCGGCATGCCGTGGGGTGGTGTCGGCGCAGTCCACTCCGGCGGGATCGCCTTGGACGGATCGCTGAACCGATGCTGCGACCGGAAGTCCGGTGACTGTTCGGACAGCCGGTGAGACGAGCCTCGAGAATCCAAGCTCAGCCCACCCCGGCATACGAATGCAACCCGGTCACGACCAGATTGATGAAGAACAGATTGAACACCATCGCAACGAAACCGACGACATTGATCCACGCGGCCTTCTTGTCCCGCCACCCCGCCGTCGAGCGGGCGTGCAGATACGCGGCGTAGACGACCCACGCGATGAACGCGACCGTCTCCTTGGGATCCCAGCCCCAGTAACGGCCCCACGCCTCCTCGGCCCAGATGGCACCGAAGATGACGCCGAAGCCGAAGATCGGGAACGCGAAGATCGTGGTGCGGTAGGCGATCCGGTCGAGTGTCTGTCCGTCGGGCAGCCGCGAGACGATGGCGGCCAGCCTGCCCTCGCGGCCCGGGTCGCTCAACGGCGACATCTTGAGCAGGAACAGCATGCTGGCCACGCCCGCGACCAGGAACACCCCCGAGCCGAGGCTCACCACCGACACGTGGATGGGCAGCCAGTAGGACTGCAGCGCGGGCATCACCGGTGCGGCGTTGGAGTACAGCCACTTTCCCGAGACGGCCAGCAGGATCAGCACGGGCAGCAACACGAAGGCCCACAGTGCGCGGTCCTTCGGCCGACGCAGGGTGACTGCCGCCGCGACCAGGCCGCAGAGGCACGTCAGGTTGATGAACTCGTACATGTTGCCCCACGGCACGCGTGAGGTCGCCAGAGCGCGCAGCACGATGCACGCCAGCAGCATCGCGGTGCCGACGTACACCAGCGCAAGACCCGCCCGACCGATCCGTTCGTCGAACGGGCGTCTCGGGGCGTCGACGACGACGCCGGGCTGGGAGCTGTCGGCTGCCACGGCGCCCGAGCCCGATGTCGCCGCCGCTCCGACCAGCTCACGGGCGTCAGCCTTGCGACTGCTGCTGTAGGCGAGTTCCACCGCGAGCAGGAGCAGCGCCAAGACCAGCACCACGATCGTCGACGTGAAGGCCAAGTCCGAGAGTCGGGCGAACCCGAGGTCGATGTTGGGGGTGTTCACGAACGCTCTCTCCCGCCTGTGTCCGCCGGAGGCACCAGCCGCGCGGTCAGCTTCTCGAACTCGTCGCCCCACCCGGAGTTATCCGTGCGGGCGAGGCCGCCGAGTTCCACTTCCACGTTACCCGGCGAGCTCGGTGACACACGAACCCAGATCCGGCGCCGGCGCACGACCAGGGACACCAGAAGCCCGGCCATCATCGCCATCGCCGACACCAGGACCCATACCTGCGCCGGGTCGTGGGAGACCTGAACGTTGATGAATGGCACCGCACCGTCGAACCTGACCACGGTGCCGTCCCTCAGCCGGGTCGACTGTCCTGCCTTCAGGTTCACCCGCGCCTCTCTGTTGAGCCGCTTCTGCTCGATGAGACTGGAGTCGAGCGTGAACAGTGACTGTGGGCGCCCGGTGTCGAGGCCCGTGTCGCCGCGGTAGACGTCGATCGCGACCGCAGGGTCGTTCAGCGCGGGGAAGCTCGACGAGAGCAGCTTGCCGTCGAGCTGTTCGGTCGGCGCGAACAGCCCCTGGATCGCGATCTGATTCTTGCGCCGGACGCCGGCATCGGGATAGGTGCCACCAGGCGGGTCGACGCGAATGACCCCCGACGACAACAGCGTGATCGGGTCGTCGGGTCGCCACTGCACCGTCTGGGTGCGGGTCTGCCCGTCGGGAAAGGTGACCGTGAATGTCGGGGCGTAGCCATGACCCTGCAGGTACAGCCGATCGCCGCCGAGGCGCAGCGGATGGTTGACCTCCAGCCGGTAGGGCCGCCAGGTGTCGGTGGCCAGGTCGTCTCCGGCCTGGTAGTCGACGTTCGCCGCGAAGCTCAGCGCCTGCCCGCTGGGCAGATAGTTCGCATCGAAGTCGTTGACCCGCAGACAGATCGGATGCAGAGATGTGCCGTCCACGGTGTTGCCCGCACGGAATGAGTCGAAGGCCGCCGGCGACGCCGAGCAGAACCCGGGTCCGCCGTTGGCGACGACGATGACGTTGCCCTCGTAACCAAACAGTTTGCCGGCGGCCACTGCGATCAGAAGGCCGAGCAGCGAGAAGTGAAAGACGATGTTGCCGAACTCCCGGAGATAGCCCTTCTCCGCAGAAATCTCGGTGATGTCGCCATTCTCGCCACTGCGGCGACTGATGCGCCGCCAGCCCTTGAGACGCTTCTCCACGTCGGCGGCGACGGTCGCTGCGTCGCCCGCGGTGTGCAGCGACTCGTGCTTGGGCAGCCGGGTGAGATTCCGCGGGGCGGCGACCGGCAAGGCGCGAATGTTGCGAACGTGCTCGGCCAGGCGTGGTGTGAGACAGCCGACCAGCGAGATGAACAGCAACGCGTAGATCGCGGTGAACCAGAAACTGGAGAACACGTCGAACATCTGCAGCCGGTCCAGCCACGGCCCGATGAGCGTGTGCTGGGCCAGGTATGCGTCGACCTTGCCCGCGTTGAGACTGCGCTGCGGTATCAGCGCACCGGGGATGGCGCCGAGCGCCAGCAGGAACAGCAGCACCAGCGCGGTGCCCATCGAGGTGAGGGTGCGCCAGGTATTGCGCACCAGCGCGAGCAGTCGCGAAAGTCCGCCGACACGCCGCGTTTCGGGCACGTCTGTGTCTGCTCGCGGGGGGGAGGTGGTCATATCGGCAACCGCACGTCACTGACGAAGGCATCGCGCACCCATGAGATGAAGTCGGCCCACAATCCGGTGACCAATGCGACGCCGACCAGAATCAACAGCACGCCGCCGAAGATCTGGATTCCCCTGGTGTGGCGGCGCAGCCAACCCAGCCCCTGGACTGCCCGTGCGGATCCAAAGGCCAACAGGAGGAACGGGATTCCCAACCCGAGGCAGTAAGCGACGACGAGGACGACGCCACGCGCCACGTTTGTGCCGTCGGTGGCGGACGCGACGGCGATCACCGCGGTCAGCGTCGGGCCGAGGCACGGCGTCCACCCGAGTGCGAAGACCGCTCCGAGCAGCGGTGCACCACCGATCGTCGACAGCAGCTTCGGCGTGAACCGCGCCTCGCGCTGCAATGCCGGGATGAAGCCGATGAACACGAGGCCCATCACGATCGTGACGACGCCGCCGATGCGTTGCAGCAGAAGCTGATTGATCAACAGTGTGGTGGTCAACCCGAGCACCGCCACGGTGCCGAGCAGGAACACGACGGTGAACCCTGCCACGAACAGCGCGGCGGCGCCCGCGACGCGAACCCGGGCGGCTCGGACGCTGGTGCGAGCGGCGCCGCCCTGCTCCACGTCCTGCCGTGGGGACTCGTCCACCCCGACGATCGCCGCCAGGTAGGAGAGGTAACCGGGCACCAATGGCACCACGCACGGCGAGGCGAACGAGACGAATCCGGCCAGCACACTGACACCGACCGCGAGGGCCAGCGGACCGGCCGACATCAACGTGCCGACCTGGTCCAGACTCACCGCGAGATTGGTCACTTCGCCCGTCACTTCTCGGCTGCCAGCCTCTGCACCACGGGCATCAGGTCCTCGGCCAGCAATTCACGCAGAAACACCGCGGCGACTCGGTGCTGGCGGTCGAGCACGATGGTCGAGGGGATGACGGTGGTCGGATACTTGCCGCCGAACGCGATCATGCTGCGCATGGCCGGGTCGTAGATGGACGGGTAGGTGACCTTGCGGTCGGTCACGAAGTCCACTGCGGCGTCTCGGTTGTTGTCCCTGACGTCGATGCCCAGGAATGCGACACCGTCGGCCCGGGTGGCGTCGTACACCTTCTCCAGTTCGGGGATCTCCGAGCGGCACGGCCCGCACCACTGCCCCCAGACGTTGATGACGACGACCTTGCCGGAGAAGTCGTGACCTTCCCCCGTCGCTTCGCTCGCCCCGCCCAATGACACCGTCTTCGACGGGTCCGTCAGATCGGGGCCACTGATCTTGCCTGGGCGGCTTCGACTCTCGGGCGGGTCGTAGAAGATGTCGGTCTTGCCGCCCGGCGCCACGAACTCGAAGGTGCCACCCTGGGCTACCGCGTCGTCACCGGTCGCGCATCCGGTCAGCACCAGCGCGATCGAAACCAGAAGAGCCACCAGCCATCTCACTGTCCAGCCAGCTCCGCATAACTCCAGCCGACCAACGCCGTGTCGTGAAAGTAGAAGGACGTCAGCGATGCGTGATTGCACATCCGGTTCGCCGCGGTCGGAAGATGGTGCAGTGTCAGCCCGGTCAACGATCGTCGCAAGGTCGCCGTCGGCAGCTGGTGACTGACGCACACCGCCTCGTGTCCCATCGCCCGATCCCTGGCTCGGTAGAGCGCCGTTTGCATGCGCTCGGCGATGTGGGCGTACGGCTCGCCCCACGATGGAGTGCGCGGGTTGCGCAGGTGCCACCAATTGCGCGGGTTGCGCAGCGCACCGTCACCAGGAGACACCCGCTCCCCCTCGAAGACGTTCTCGGACTCGATGAGATCGCCATCGGTGTCGATCGACAGGCCGTGCGTCGCGGCGATGGGTCCGGCGGTCTCCTGGGCGCGTTCCAGCGGCGAGGCGACGACGTGGACGACGTCGTGCCGCGCCAACCACTCGGCAACCCGCTGCGCTTGGGCGCGCCCCTTGTCTGACAGGTGAAAGTCGGGCAGCCGCCCGTAGAGGATCTTGTCCGGGTTGTGCACCTCACCGTGTCGCATCACGTGCACGATCGTCTCGGTCGTCATGCGGGCCTCTGCGCCTCGGCGGCCGCGCGGGCAGCGGCGGGCAGGGCGCCTGCGATGCGACCGAACGCGTCGTCGTCGAGCGCCGTCGAGACGAACCACGCCTCGAAGGCGCTGCACGGCGGATACACCCCGGCCGCGAGGAGAGCGTGGAAGAAGGCCGGGAAGCGCCAGGTGTCGGTCGCGCGTGCCGTGGCGAAGTCGGTGACCTCATCGTCGGTGAAGAACACACTGAACATGTTCCCGGCCCGCGAAATCCGATGCGCCACCGATGCTTCCGTCAACGCGTCGGTGAGCAGGCCGGAGAGGCGGTCGGCGTTGGCGTTCAGCGTCGCGTAGACGGCGTCGTCGGCGGCGCGCAGCGTGGCGAGCCCTGCGGCCATCGCGACCGGGTTGCCCGACAGCGTGCCAGCCTGATATACCGGCCCCAGCGGTGCCAGCCGCTCCATGACCTCGGCGCGACCACCGAATGCAGCGGCCGGCAGACCGCCGCTCATCACCTTGCCGAAGGCGAACAGGTCGGCGTCGACGGGATCGAGTCCGTACCAACCCGATCGGCTGACCCGGAACCCCGTCATCACCTCGTCGAGAATGAGGAGCGCGCCATGCTCGGCGGTGATGCGCCGCAGCGCGGCGTTGAAGCCTGGTAGGGGCGCCACGGTGCCCATGTTGCCGGCCGCGGCCTCGGTGATGACGCAGGCGATGTCATCGGCGAACTCGGCGAACACACCCTCGACGGCGCCGATGTCGTTGTACGGCAACACGATCGTGTCAGCGGTCGCCGCGCCCGTCACACCCGGCGAGGACGGCAGACCCAGCGTCGCGACACCCGAGCCCGCGTCGGCCAATAGCGCGTCGCTGTGGCCGTGGTAGCAGCCGGAGAACTTGACGATCTTCGCCCTCCCGGTGAAGCCGCGGGCCAACCGGATCGCACTCATGGTGGCCTCGGTGCCGGAGTTCACCAACCGGATCTTCTCGACGGCGGCGACGCGGTCCACGATCTCGCGGGCCAGCTCACTCTCCGACGGCGTCGGCGCCCCGAAACTCAATCCGTCGGCGGCGGTTCGCTGGACCGCCTCGACCACGGCGGGGTGCGCGTGGCCCAGGATCATGGGCCCCCACGAGCAGACCAGATCGACGTAGCGGTTGTCGTCGGCGTCGGTCAGCCAGCAGCCCGAGGCCTTCGTGATGAACCGCGGCGTCCCGCCCACCGAGTTGAAGGCACGGACCGGCGAGTTGACCCCGCCGGGAATGACGGCGGACGCCTCGGCGAAGAGCCGTGCCGAGGTGTCCGTCTTTGGGTCAGCACGCATGACAACCAGTGTCCCAGCAGCACCCCAGCCGTCAACTACAGGGTGTAGGAGGACGGGCCTCGGTGCGGGGCCAGATCGGTCGCCGGGTAGGCGTGGATGAGCGCGGTGGACAGCTTCGGCACGGCATGGATCAAGGCGTGCTCGGCCGCGTGCGCGACCCCGTGGGCATCCTGCAGGCTGATCTCGGGAGCGACGTCGAGTTCCGCGTCCGCATGTAGCCGGTGTCCGATCCAGCGCATTCGCACGCTGCGCACCCCGACTACCCCCGGCTCGCGGGCAAGGGTGGTCTCGGCGGTGTCGACGAGGGCGGGGTCGACTCCGTCGAGCAGACGCCGGAACACGTCACGCACGGCGGTGCGGAGTACCGCCGCGATGGCGACCGTGATGATCAGCCCGACGATGGGGTCCGCGAGCGGGAATCCAAGCCCGACACCGATCGCGCCGAAGACCACGGCGAGGGAGGTGAACCCGTCGGTGCGGGCATGCAGACCGTCGGCGACCAGGGCCGCCGAGCCGATCTGGTGACCTACCCGAATCCGATAGACCGCGACCAGCTCGTTTCCGAGGAAGCCGACGACTCCTGCGGCGATCACCCAGCCGAGGTGGTCGATGGCGACCGGATGGATCAGCCGTCGGATCGCCTCGTATCCCGCGACCACTGCCGACAGTGCGATCATCAGGACGACGAACAGGCCTGCCACGTCCTCCGCGCGCCCGTAGCCGTAGGTGTATCGCTTCGTGGCGGCCTTGCGGCCCAGGACGAATGCGATCCACAGCGGGATGGCCGTCAGCGCGTCGGAGAAGTTGTGAATGGTGTCGGCGGCCAACGCAATCGATCCGGAGATGACGAGGATGACCAGCTGGAACGCGGCCGTGACACTCAGCGTGACCAGGCTGATCTTGACGGCTCGGATACCGCTCGCGCTGGACTCGGCGGCATCGTCGATGCTGTCGAAGGCGTCGTGGCTGTGGGGAGCGAAGATGTTGCGGAGCACTCCACGATGGCCGTGTTCGTGTTCGTGGTGGTGATGGTGTTCACTCATCGACCGTCCGCCGTTCGGGCCTCTGCTGCGGCTGGCAGCACCTCGACGACGTCATCCCTGCGGTGGTGACCCGGGATGCCGGGACTGGCGTGTTCGGCGTTGAACACCGCATCGCTGACGAGCTGGCGGACGTGGTCGTTCTCGAGGCTGTAGAAGATCGTGGTCGCTTCGCGACGCGTGCGGACCAGTCGTGCCATGCGGAGCTTGGCCAGATGTTGAGACACCGACGGTGCGGGCTTGCCGACGTGCTCCGCCAGGTCGTTGACGGACAACTCCCGGTCGACGAGAGCCCACAACACCCGCACCCTGGTCGCGTCCGCCAGCATGCGAAACACCTCGACCATGAGGCCCACCTGATCATCGTCCAGCCGATGATCAGGTGACTGCGTATCTACGTTCATACGCAGATAGTAGCGGACTGCTGCTGGTGTGGCCCGATGTCACCCGGCGGGGGTCAGGGCGAACACCGGATGGTCGGCATCGTCGGGCAACTTCTGCCAATAGCCCTCGACGACCTTGCCGGCCAGCGGCCGGTAGACCGCGATGATGGGCGCACGCTGATCCACCGGAACCTCGGTCGCGACGAACTCGATGTGGCCGAGCCTGACATTGGGGTCGACGCGGACGTTGCGCACCCACTCCGACTCGCCTCTTGTCGACACCAGGTACTTGACGCCCTCGACCTCAGGCACGACCACCGGGATCTGCTGCGGTGACCCGGTGCGGCGCGTCGTAACGGTCAACGTGGCCGCGCCGCCGATGCCGAACGCCATGGCGGCCTTGTTGAAAATCTTTGCGGTGAACCACGGGGGCTTGAGGTAAGCCATGGTCTAGGACGCCTTCCAGGTCAGCGGCTCGCCCTCACCGGCGGTCATCACGGCGCCCGGCATCACCCGCAGGCGATAGGGGGTCAACCGCAGGACCGCGAAGTGCTCGGACGTCGCCCCGTCGCTCCACATCGGAATGATGTGGGGGTCGTACCCCACCGGTTCGGGGCCATTCGCGAACCGGTCCCACACCTGGCGACACGTCTCGTCGTCGGTGTGCCACTGCACGGCGCACTCGGCACTGCAGGTGTCCTGGCTCGGGGTCCAGTAACTGACCGCCATCTCACGGTGGGCATCCAGGTGGGCCCGCTTCACCGGCGACGGGACGGTGGCGATCCAGCCGAACAACTCGGAGTCATCCCACTGCCAGATCGGGTGCAGAATGCGCGTGCGTGGCCGGCCCTCGCGGTCGACGGTCGCGACCGAGGCCCACACGATCGAGTGGGCCATGTCGCGGAATGCCGGAGCGATCTGGTCAAGCGGCGTCACCTGGTCCAGCGTAGGCGACTAGTTGTGATGCCCAGGGACGTTGTCCTGTTTTGTATCGGTGAGCCTGTGTGACAGGGAAGGCCTCCGGTTGTGAAGTGGAGCTGTCTAGGAACCGCTTCGCCAACCAGGAGGCCTTCGTGTCCCACGCTAATGCTGCTTTGACCCCACGCGCACGTTTGAGGCTCGCGGAGCTCGTCGTCGAGAAGGGCTGGACCTACGCCGCAGCGGCCAAGATGTTCATGGTCTCCTCGCGGACGGCCAAGAAATGGGCGGACCGCTTCCGCACCGAAGGTGCAGCCGGGATGGTCGACCGCAGCTCAC
>NZ_RCZG01000026.1 GCF_006439015.1 Mycolicibacterium hodleri
AATTCATGGAACTCTTCACCAATTGGTACAACCACGAACACCGCCACACCGGCATCGGACTCCATACCCCCGCCGACGTGCACTACGGGTTGGCCACCGACAAAGCCACCAACCGACGCACCGTGCTCACCGACGCCCGCGCCCGACACCCGCACCGCTTCTGCACCACCACGACGCCGAAGATCCTCGATCTACCCGACACCGTCTGGATCAACCGACCAGCCCAAGACGCCACCCAGGAGACCGACACGACAGCCGCCTAACACCCTCTGGACTCATCCACCTTGAAAAATTCCGGGCGGGCGTCCTGTCGTGTTCGTTCACGGCACCCCCTATTCGTCGTTCCTGTGGCGAGACATCGCCCCGGCATTGTCTGAGGGTCGCGAGGTGTACGTGTTCGATCTGCTCGGCTATGGACAGTCCGAGAAGAGCGAGGGTCAGGATTTGTCCATTACCGCGCAGGCCGGTCGTCTCGTCACGTTGCTTGAGAGCTGGAACCTTGATCGACCGAGCGTGGTCGCTAATGACGTCGGCGGCGCCGTGGTCTTGCACGCTATGCTCATAAACGGTGTCCCCTTTCGAGACCTCACGATTTTTGATGCGGTGACCGGCGGGGAGTGGGAACGGGGGCTCTTTCGCCTGATCCGGGAGTCGCCCGAGGTCTTCGCCGAGCTACCCGACTACGCACATCGAGCACTCGTCGTGAGCCATCTGCAGCAAGCGACCTATCGCGGCTTTCGTCCGGCGGTGCTTGAGCGATACCTGCAACCGTGGCTCGGCGTAGAAGGCCAAGCAGCGTTCTATCGGCAGTACCGGCAACTGACGGTTACCGATACGCGCATCTACGAAGACAAGCTGAGCGAGATAGACATCCCAGTCATGTTGCTGTGGGGTAGAAACGACCGCATTCTTCCGCCGCCCTACGGTGAGTGGATTCGAGATCGTATCCCCCATGCCACGTTTCACTGGATTGACGACGCGGGTCATCTACTCCAAGAAGATGCACCAGCTCAGCTAATTGCCCACCTCATTAACGGGCCTCGGCGATGACGCTGTCTCACATCTAGAAATTCGGGAGCGATCATATCCAGTCTCATTTTTGCGCTGAAGGATCGTCGCGATGAGTCAGCCGTTAGTTCTTCTTCAACTCCTCGGCGAGCATGACGATGATGCCGCTAGGACCGCGGACGTAGGTGAGCTTGTACACGTCCTCGTAGGTAGCCACGCCGCGAAGCGGACGGCAGCCGTGCTTGGCGGCTATCTCCAGGGCTAAGTCGATGTCGTCAACTGAGAAGGCAACGCGGTGCATGCCAATCTCGTTGGGACTAACGGGCTTCGACTCGATCGCTTGGGGATGGATGTACTCGAAGAGCTCGAGGCGACCGAGACCGTCTGGTGTCTGGAGCATCGCGATGTTGGCGTCGTTGCCATCCAGACCGACGGCAGTGTCGGCCCATTCGCCCGAGACCGTGTCACGGCCGATGACCGTGAGACCGAGGTCGGTGAAGAACGCGATTGCTGCTTCGAGGTCGCGAACGGCGATGCCAACGTTCTCGAGTTTTATGGCCATGCGTTGCATGCTATCGAGCTGGGCCGATTGGCTCTGGTGGACCCAGCGGTGTTCCGTCGCTCGAACTCGACACCGAACAGCGAGTCTCAGATCTAGAAATTCGAGAGTGATCAGATCATCCTGAACCGCTTTGGTCTGCGCGGCGAACCGCCCCCACCGGCCATCCCCTGCTAGGCATCTCGACGCCTTAAGATGGCCGCACAAATGTCAGTAGCACGACTGTGGCGATATCCGGTCGCTCTACCGCGCATCTTCCCTTAGCCCGTTTGACGGGTTCACCTGTCAATGGGACGAGAACCCAATTTTGCAGGTTCCAGTCTTTAAATCCATTGTTGGACTGAGTTTTTCATGGTTTAACCATGAAATGGCGTGCTGATGTGCACGCATCGGAGCCGGGTCTTCCCGGCTTTATTGTGCCCGACCATCGGTCGGGCACTTTCTGTTGGTACACCTCCCAAGGAGGTCAATGTGGTCGTCTCGGACGCGTGGAATCTGGTCTGGATTCTGCTTGTACTGGTGATGGTCAACCGGGCGGTGTTCTGTCGTCGCGATGAGCCGATGGAACGCATCATCGCCTTCCTTAAGTGGCTGGCCGAGATATTTGGTGCCGCCGCTGCCGCGCTTCGAGAGCTTGCTGATGCCGCCGTAGGACCGCCTGCGCAGTGGACGACGCACCGTCAGCGGCGTTCCCTCAACGCGCAGCCACGCTGGTTTTCGCCTCGAGTCGTCGAATCAAGATTCGACGCGCGAGGCTTTCTCATGCCCACTCTCGGGTCGGCCTCCTTCATTGCGCTCGGCTGCGGCCCTGCTGGTGCTGTTCAAAGGTCTGGGCGGCCCCATCAGTGGCGTCGTATCGGTGTAATCGCTCGTGACGACCGCTTAGTTAGGGGTGGTCCGGCGGAAAAATTAGAGGGCGAGCATCGCTGCGGCGACCTCGTCGGCCGCGGCGTCCCGCAGGGCGGTGCCCATTTCGTCGAGGACGAGCAGCCGCGCGGCGGGGATGGCGGCGGCGAGCGCCTCGCCGTTGCCCACCGGGAAGAATGGGTCCGCGCGGCCGTGCACGACGAGCGTCGGCAGGATGAGCTCACCAAGGCGTTCACGCCACCGCGGCCTGCAGTCGAGCCGGGCGAACACCATTGCGAGTTGATTCGCCTGCTGCACCGAGGGTTCGCTCGACGGTGTGCGGTCCCAGATCCGTGCCGCGGTCGCGCGCGCCTGCTCCGGAACATTGCCCAGCAGGTCGGCGCCGTCGGCGGCGAACGCGGCGACCGCAGCTCGGTCAGTCCAGTCGGGCATCGGGCGCGAGAACACCGCGTCCATGGTCGCCGCGTCGTGGTCTGGCAGATCATCGTCGACTGGGCCGGGCGCGACCGGTCGGGTGCTTACTAGCGTCAGCGCTGAGAACGCGTTCGGATGGTCGAGCGCGGCGACCTGAGCGACCATTCCGCCGACCCCGACGCCGCCGAGGTGAGCAGTCGCGGCACCGAGCGTGCCGACGAGCGCCGCAGCGTCGGCGGCGAGATCACGCAGACGGTAAGCCGGCGCCTCCGGATCGAGGGTTGTAGACGCTCCGCAGTCGCGCAAGTCGTAGCGGACCACTCGTTGGGCGCCGGCCGCGAGCCGCTCACACACCGAGTCTGGCCACGACAACATCGTGGTCCCACCGGCCAGCAGCACCAGCGGATCGTCGTCGCGGCCGAAGGTCTCGACGCCCAGTTCGACGCCGTTCGCCCGCACGGAGGTCATCGCGCTCATTGTTCGTTCCGTCCCATCGGCTCACTCGATCTGCAGCAAGTGCGATGCCATGCATGACCACGGTGATGCGGCCGCGCTGTCGGTGTCAGCTGTGACTAAGCGGCTGATACGACAGCTTGACCACCCCTGAGGTGTACGGCGTTGCTGAGAGCAGGCGCATCCGGATGGGAAGCTGGCCGGCGTGAAACGGCCTGACCCCGTCGCCCCAGACAACGGGATACAGCCAGAACCTCACCTCGTCGATCAGGCCATGGCGGGCGAGGTGGTTGGCCAACTTGCCGCAGCCATAGCAGATCAGATCGCCCGAGTATCGCGCCTTGAGGGCTGCGACTTCCGTAGCGAAATCAGCACCGAGTAGTTGTGAATTCCAAGCCAGCGGCTCCGTGAGGGTCGACGAGACGACGTACTTGGGAATCGGATTGACCAGCTCGGCATAGGCACCGTGCTGGCTCGGCCAGTACTCGGCGAAGTGTTCGTAGGTGACGCGGCCCAGGACGAGCGCATCAGCAGCGCGCAGCTGCGCGACACCGTCGGGGTCCTCAAATTCAGGGTCGAACCAGTCCTCGATGTGATCCATCACCGAATCCATCGTCATTTGCGCCGACACGATCAGCCTGCCCATGTCGATCTTCTTCCGTCAGTGTCATTGGTGCAGAGTGGGTGCGTAGATAAGCTCCTGAGTGCGGCCGTCCAGGGTCCGGTACTCAAGGAGTCCGAGGTCGAAGTCCTGCGCACCTTCGAACATCGGGTGCACCCCGGCCGGTGATGACGGGAAACAACGTGACCTGGACCCGATCCACCAGGCCCGCCGCCATCAGTGCCCGGTTCATCGACAAACTGCCGTGAACGCAAGGGCACCTCGGACTCCTCCTTCAACCGGGCAACGACGTCGACGGCGTCACCGCCCACCACGGTAGCGTTGGGCCAGTCCAGCGGTTCAGTCAACGTCGTGGACACCACCGTCGCCGGCATGTTCCACATCGGCGTCACCCACGGGTCGCGCACCTCGTCGCACCTCGGACTCTGCGTCCGCAGTCTGATCGACGTCGCCGTGGAGGGCACTGAACTCAAACGCATCCGCATCGAACTGACCGCCCGCTACGGCAGCGAGCTCCAGGCCGTCGCCGAACACGTCAGGACCACCGCAGCAGCGATCGTCGAGGATCTCCTCGGTGACATCGCGGCCATCGGTGACATGATCGACGTGGTCGTCACCGAGATCGTCGACGGGGATCCGCTCACCGAATAACCACCCTGATTGGCAACCCCGGACTGGGTGCATAGCGGAAAATTTTGTTGCCCAACACTATTCGATAAACGTTTTCAGTGCCACGCTTCAGGCCAACCCCGAATCCGGCCACATGCCGGTACCCATTGCACTTAGCGCCGCTTCGGGGCCACCAACGAGTCGATGAGTGTTCCGGCGGTCACTGGGGCGGCGATCAATTGCTGCCGCTCGGGGGGAGCACTGCACTGTGGTTGATGCCGCGGCCGTAATGCGTGACGGTTCGCGCAGGGCTGTCGGTGCGTTAGATCAGGTGGGCCGCGAAGGTGGCCGCTTGGTCGGCCATGCCGGACTGGACGTAGAGGCTGTGAGCGGCCACGTCGTCGCCGGGTGAGCACACCGGGTCCGCGCCGTTGCACAGGTCGATGGTCTTGGAGCCGTAGAGCGGGCTCAGCGTCGTCAGCGGGCCCTTGATGCGATTGGACGGATTGCCGATCACGGCGACGGCGGCGACGTGATCGGCGACCTCGGCCGGCATCGGGTCGGTGAAGCCCAGGATCGGGTTGGCGGCCACGGCGAGGATGTCGATCACCGCGGCGCCTTGGGAGAACCCGCCGAGAACGATCTTGGTGTCAGGGCAGGTGGTGGCGACGTTTTGGATGAAGCTGCTGGCGTCGTTGGCTCCGTCGGTGGCGGCGAGGAAGTCGTGGGAGGCGGGGTAGTTCACCGGGTAGACCGCGAACGACTGGCCCTTCGTGGTTTGGGCGCGGAGTGAGTCGACGAAGGCTTGCCCGACGGTCCCCACCCCGGGGTCCTCGCCGGTGCCGCGGGCGAACACGATTTGGACGTTGGGACAGGCATCCGCCGACGCCGAGGCAATCGGCGCGACCTCGGGGGGAAGTACAGCGGGTGCCACCACCGCGGCAGCGGCGAGAAGCGTTGTGGCACCAACCAGTAGGAGTGCGCGCATTGTCAGGTTCTTTCTTCGGAGTTCGCGTGAAGTACCGGTGGAGGTGAAGCAATGCCGCACGTGCTGCCGGGGGCATCATCGATGGGGAACGCTGCCCGCGCCCGAAGCGAGTGGCGGGGCACATGCCGGCTGAGCAGCATGCTCAGCGCGAGTAGCGTCACCGCACCGACCAAAACCGTGAGGACGATGAGGACGGTCAACACGATCACCGTGCCGATCGAGCCAACCACGTGAAAGCCGAATACGACGGCGGTGCCGTCGGTCGACGCGGGTCCCGCAGCGATGCTGGGCAGGCCCGTGACGGCGACGATGACCCCGGCAGCGAGCAGAACGATGACGGCGACTACCTCGGCGCCTCGGCTCGGGGGGTGCACCCGCGCCGAGGCCGACTGTCGCGGCCGACGCGTAGCGAGGAAAAGGCTGAAGTCATGGTGATCCGAGCGGAACGACGATCACCGAAACGTTCGGGTTCGGAGTGGATACTCCTGAAGCTCCGCAGCAGGCGGCTGAGCTTGTCCTGAACTGGCTGAGATGCTCAGCACCTGCGACGCTACACCCAGCGTGGCCAGCGTGCACCAATACTGCCGTGTACCACGGTGCGGTCGAAATCCGACTCGTTGCGAACAGGAGGGCGGGCCGCAAAACGACCTGTCGGTCGAGCAGAATTCACCCATTGCGAAAACTTGCCGATGACACGACCGCTGAGTTCTCGGACGTCAAACTCCTCGTCGTCGCTCGTCACGGCGTGTCGTAGTGCGTGCTCGACCTGGCCGATCGGGTCGTCCGCCGGCGTCGGCGCTGCTCGCTGGACTGGGGCGGAGTCGGTGAGCAGCCGGATCAGTTGGCGCTCGTCCAGGGCGCTCCACGCACTGCCAGAAACCGGCCCACACACCGCGTCGTCGTCGAGTGCCCATCGCCCAGTTGCTGGCAGCAGCGACCGGACAGCCACACGGGACGGACGTGTTGCGGGACGAGTTCTTTCGCCCCGCGGCGCCACGCGGCCCTCGCACTGGTGGAACAAGGCATGGCCAACGGGCAGCTTCCTACTCACCTCGATCCGGACCTCACCATCGACGTCCTGTTTGGCGCCATGGTCTTCGGCTCTTCAACGGCGAAGCGCCGCTTCAAGGCCAAGCGGCGGAGACTGTCGCGACAACAGTCATTCGGGCGGTCGCCGCACCACTGTGAGTCGATGGCCAGATCGCTGTCACGGTGCAGTCTGCAGAGCCCACCGCCGAGGACCAGCTCACCTGGGTCCATTCGATGTCAAGACCAAGACTTCTCCGGCCGCTAGGAGCACCCAAGCCGGGCGACAACCACACCGCCCTCTGTCTCGTCAATTAGAACAAGACACCCCTCGGGTCTGCACTCCTCCACTGCGTGACCCCAGGTCGTGGTGTCGCGTGTCTCACATCTTCGATGTCATGGGGAGACGGTAGGCGCACGACTGTGATCCTTGGCTGCGCGCGGGTCAGCTCCATCGGCCAGGACCTTGACGGCGTGAGGGGTGGCGGCCAGGGAACCCAGCATGACGAGTGCGTCCGCGGAAGGGGTGCCTGGTTCGGCGTGGTACACGACGAGTTGCTGGCCGGGAGCCGAGCGGACGTCGAAGCTTTGCATGCGGAGGGTGATGTCACCGACGTCGGGGTGGATGAATGTTTTGACTTCGGCGCTCTTGCCGCGGGCGTCGTTGCGGTCCCAGATCTCGACGAATTCGGGACTGGCCCGTCGGAGTTCGCGAACCAGAGACGCTACGCGCGGATCGTCGGGCGCGGCGCCGGCGGCCGCCCGGAACCCGGCGACGGTGTTGGCCGCGGCGGCGCGCCAATTCCGGTAGAAGGCCGGCGCGGCGTCGTCGAGAAAGATGTTGAGCAGCAAGTTGTCGGAGTAGGTGAACGGCTGCCACAGGGCCGTTCCCAGCGGGTTTCGTGCGAGCACGTCATAGGTGCGCCCCAGCAGCAGAGCTGGGTGCTCGGGCCAGCTGTGCATCAGCTGCGCCAGGTGGGGATCGACCTGTTCCGGTAGTGTCGCGGCGCGCAACGCCGGCGTGAACCCCGCGATGCGGAACACGTGTCGGTAGGCGTCGTCGTCGAATCCGAGCGCCTCGGCGATCGCGGTCAACACCTGCGTGGAGGGGTGGCGCTCGCGTCCCTGCTCCAGCCGGACATAGTAGTCGACGCTCAGCCCAGCCAAGCCGGCTACTTCTTCCCGGCGCAGGCCGCTGACCCGTCGCCGGCTCCTGATCGGCAGTCCGACTTGCTCGGGACTCACCTGCCCGCGTCGTGCTCGCAGGAAGTCGCCCAATGCCGTCGCCGTCACGTGTTCCACAGTAGATCCGATGATCGCTGGGCAGGGAGGGTGCGTTGCACCCAGGATGACCGCACGCTGGATCAACCGTCACCGCAGCGGCATCGTCGAGGGGGTCAGTCAGTCATCCGTTCAGGTTCGGAGGTGGGGAACGTGCCCAAGGTCGTGATCGTCACCGGCGCCAGCAGTGGTATCGGCGCCGCGACCGCGCGCAGGCTCGCCGCCCAGGGCTGGCACGTCGTGGCCGCGGCCCGGCGATCAGACCGGCTCCAGGACGTGGTCGAGGCGATCGGTGCGGCGGGTGGTTCCGCTGAAGCCGCCACCGTCGACGTGACGTCCTCAGCGGAGATCGGCACTCTGGTCGACACCGTCGTCACCGGCCACGGCGGGATCGACGCCTTGATCGCCAACGCCGGGGTGATGCCGCTGTCTCGTCTGGACGCCGGGTTGGTCGAGGAATGGAACCAGATGATCGACGTGAACGTGCGCGGCCTGTTGTACGGCATCAACGCCGTACTTCCGCACTTCCACCGCCAGCGCGCGGGACATTTCGTCACCGTTGCCTCGATCGCCGGGCTCCAGGTGTCCCCGACCTCGGCGGTGTACAGCGGCACTAAGCACGCTGCCCGCGCGATCACCGAGGGCCTGCGGCTGGAAAGCGACCCCAGCATCCGGGTCACGACGATCACCCCTGGCGTGGTGGAGTCCGAACTGGCGCAGTCGATCACCGATCCCGCCGCGGCCGAACTGATGCGCAGCTACCGCAGCCATGCCATCTCCGCGGCGGCGGTCGCCGAGGCGATCGGCTACGCGCTGGCGCAGCCCTCGGACGTCGACGTCAACGAGATCGTCATCCGGCCCAGCCGCCAGCGATGACCTCACGCGGCGCCCGCCACCCGGGCCGCGGACGACACGACGGGCTCCGATGACCCATATCAGAGACCACCCCCATCAGAAAGGACCCCGTGCCCCACGTTCGATATGCCGCAGTACTCGAGGCCCCCGCTGACAAGGTGTGGGACATGGTGCGCGACTTCGGCTCACTGCCCCGATGGTTTCCCTTCGTCGTGTCCAGTGATCTGTCCGGCGGACCGTACGAAGTGGGAGCCGTACGCACCAACCACATCCAGGACGGCACCACCATCGTGGAGAGACTGACCGAAATCTCTGAGCATGAACGCCGCGTGGTCTACGACGTCATCGGCGGTGATGCCACGATGTCCAACTACACGGCCTGCCTGTCCGTCGCCGAGGTCTCCGACACCGACCGAACCTTCGTGCAGTGGACGGCCACCTTCGATCCCCTGAACGGGGACGGATCAGCGGAGGCGGAATGGGTCCGGACGGGAATCTTCCACACCTGCCTGGCCGAACTCGGACGCGTGCTGGGCACAAACCCGGAGACGACACCCCCTGACGCCGACACCTCCTGTGCTCACGCGGACACCGTGCGTGATGCGTTCCAGGCGTGGGGCGCGGGCACCGGCTCGCCCTACGACCTGATGGACGTAGACACCGAGATCGTCCTTGCCGGCTCCTCCGCCCATTGCGGCACTTACCGCAAGGACACCTTCCTGCGCGAGGTCGCTGAACCGTTCACCGCGCGCTTCGCCACGCCACCAGTTCCGCGGCTGCGCCGCCTGTGGACCGCAGACGATACCGTCGCGGTCTGGGCGGACGCGGCGGGAACCACCCTCGATCACCAGCCCTACGCCAACAGCTACGTGTTCGTCTTCGAGCTGTCCGCACGTGGCATCACCCGAGTGACCGAGTTCCTCGACATGGCTGCCTTCGAGGAGGTATGGGACTGCGTCGCACCGGCGCCAAGCTAACCAGCGCACGAGTGGGCCGCATCCGCGCGCGCCCCTCGCGTCAACGTCCCATCAGACCGACCGTCCCGGAAGGGGAGCGAATCGACATGCTCAGCGTGAACGCCGAGACCACCGCACTGATCGTGATCGACCGTCAGGACGGCATTCTCTCCCCCGAGCCGGTTCCGTTCGGCAGGAAGCAGGTCGTCGACCGGGCGGCGCAGCTGGGACGCGCCTTCGCTGACGCGGGCTGCCTCACCGTCCTCACCGCAACCGACTTCGCGGACGGTTACGCGGATGCCCCACGGGGTGAGGCCGACGAGCCGTGGGCATTACCTGAAAAGGGCCTGCCGCCCGGCTTCGCGACGCTGGTGCCCGAGATCGACTCGCTTCCCGCGGCGGTGCGGATCACCAAACGTCAGATGAGCGCCTTCTTCGGTACCGAACTACTGCGCCGCCGCCGCTGTGACACCGTGGTCATCTGCGGCGTCGCCACGAATCTAGGCGTCGAGGCCACCGCTCGCGGCGCCTTCGACCTCGACTACCACGTCGTCATCGCCGCGGACGCCTGCGCCAGCGTCGCACCCGGTCTGCACGACTTCGCGGTGCGGAACATTCTGCCGCGCATCGCCCGCGTCCGGGAGACCACGGACATCCTCGAGGCGATCGGCACCCCATTCCCCGTGAAGCAGCCCCAGGCCGCACCCGCTCGATCGGAGCGCATGAAGTGAGGAGACTCATCGACGACACCGACGACACCGACCAACACCACATTTGGGTACTCCGCGTTAGGAATCGTCGGACAAGCCGAAGGAGCGCAGCAGCTCGAGGCCAAACAGTACGTCGCTGACGTGCTGGGGGTGGACGGCCTCGCGGGCAGAATCCCAGGGTTGACCGTCCGTGTCAGGGTCATGAGATGAAGTGGGAGGGCCGGAAACGGCGAGATCGTGTAATCGATCGACACGACGGCAGCGATCCGTCGGCTGTCATCGTCGGCGATGGCGTGGGCGACCGCGGGCTCGATCGACGTCGCGGTCAGGTCGGGTCGCGCCAGGCACCGCCACGCACGTGTACCAGGAACGATCGTGATCACCTGACCCAGCACCGTCACAGAAGCCCGCCCCAGGTAGTCGCGGCGGCCCACGCCCGACGTTGGCCATCTCGGGGCCCGCGACGCACGGTGCGATTCCCTTTGGTTCTCCCACGTCGGCGCGAATCAGCGATCACCGAAGTAACGCAGCGCGGCTCGTGTGACCGGTTCGCCCCACTCTTGTAGGAAATGGCCGGCTTCGGTGACGACGTGTGGGTCCGGACAGTCTCGGATCTGGTTGCGCAGCGTGTGCATCGTGTCCACGTCGGGATCATTGGCGCCGATGGCCATGAACGACTGCCCGGTCCATTCTTCGGTCCAGAACCGCTGGGCTGCCCGGGATTCGGTGACTCCGTCCATCTGGGGCTCGACCATGGCCAAGTCTGGAAACACTCGAGCTCCGGCCTGGAAGCGGCGATCGGGAAACGGCGCATCGTAGGCGGCCAGCTCGTGCTCGGTCAGATCTGCTCCGCTGTCGCGAATCCATTGCCCCACAGGCAAATCAGGCGTATCACGGACCAGGGATCGCCACTGGTAGAAGTGCGGACCCAGCGGCTCGCCGATCGGTAGCACGGTGTTCATGACGAACAGCCTGTCCAACCTGGCACGGAAACCCGGATCGACCGGCAGGGTCAGACCCAGCGTGCCGCCCCAGTCCTGCACCACCAGGGTGATGTCGTGGAGGTCGAGGCGCTCGACGAACCGCAGCAGGAATTCCCGATGAAAGCCAAAGGTGTAGACCGAGTCCTCGACGGGCTTGTCGGAACGACCAAAGCCGAAGAAGTCAGGCGCGACCACCCGCGCTCCGCTGTCCAGCAGCACCGGGATCATTTTCCGGTACAGATAGCTCCAGGTCGGTTCGCCGTGCAGACACAGAAAGGTCCGGTCGGCGTTTCTGGGGCCAAGGTCGAGATAGTGCGCTCGGAGTCCCTCGTATCCCGCCAGATCATCGACATAGGTTGGCGGGAACGGGAAGTCCGGGAGGTCGGTGAAGCGATCGTCCGGCGTACGGAGGACGTTGTCGTTGGGCATGGAATTCTCACTCGTTGGGCGTGTCGTAGGCGGGGGAACCGCCACGAATCTGGTTCTCTTCGTTGAGCTTTCGCCTAGCTGGCGAACTGGTGTCTGTGTTCAGACACCCACTGCGGCCAGGGCTCTGCGGGCCTGCCGAGGATCTCTTCGACTTCGGTGGTGACCAATGCCGGCGTATCGACCGTGGCGGCGAGCATGGCGATGTAGGCGTCGGCGAACTCCGGTGAGAGTCCGGCGGTGGTGAAGCGTTGCCGTACGACGTCGTTCGACACCTGCTGGTAGTGAAGGGGGCGGTCGAGGACTTCGCCGATGACCGCCACCAGTTCTGTGTTGGTCATCGCCTGTGGGCCGGTCAGCTCGACCTTGCGGCCGACGAGATCATCGGTGAGAAACGCGCGGGCTGCGACGGCCGCGATGTCGGCTTCGACGATCGGGGCGATCGAGGCCGTCGCATACGGGCCGCCGACGGTGTCACCGGCCTTGATCTGCGGGGCCCACATGTTGGCGACGGTGGCAGCGAAGGCCGCCGGGCGCAGGCTCACCCATTGCAGACCGGAGTCCACCGCGTACTGCTCGACCTCCTTGTTTCGGTCGCCGCGCAGCCGTGATGGTTGGCGCGAGAAGTCGTCGTCGGCGTTGAGGGCCGACAGCGCGACCAGTCGTTTGACGCCGTGGCGGCGAGCCGCTGCGACGACGTCGACGAGATCCTCCCCTAACGCGCGGGAATTGAGGAATACCGCCGACGCTCCGGGCAACGCGGCGCCGACCGAGTCCACGATGGACACCCCAGCGGGGAAACCTGCGGTGTCGGGGTGGCGGGTGACGGCCCGAACGGCAACGCCGGCGGCGTGCAGGCCTTCCACGAGTGGGCGCCCGACGGCGCCGGTGGCTCCGGTGACAACGATCGTCATCATGGCTCCTTACGTTGGTTTGCGTTCAACAGCGTGGGCGGTGGGTTATCGGCTGGATGCTCGGCGGTGGCGACGGGTGGTCGCGGGTCGTGTCGAAGTTCAGGCGGTGAGCGGGTTCTCATGGGGTGCTCGGGGGACTTCGGCCGTGGGCAACGACTGGTGCTGTAGGTAGCGGGTTCCGCGGGCTTCGTCCCAGGCCTGTACCAACGCGTCGGTGCCGCGGCCGTGAGCCAGCGCGCGATTGAACCCACCGGGCAGGTGAAACACCAGGGCGCGTGCCGACTTGGTCAGCGCGTGCCACGAGAACAGGGAGCCGGCGGGAGCGTAGGCGAACGATCCGACACCGGCTGGTGCTGATCGGCCGTCGGCATCTATGGTCACGGTGCCCTCCAGGACGTAGATCGCCTCATCGGCGCCCAGGACGCGGCTCGGCATGCCGCTGCCCTCGGGGGCGAGTACGTCGAACAGGTCGTATTCACCTTCGGTGTCGTGGGCGCCAGCCAGCACGCGCCAGTGGGCGCCGAACGCCTCGAAGGCCGGAGCCTCTGGTGGTGTGGCGATGTGGGTGTCACCCACGGCCCACGCGTCCGCGGGGGTGGCCAGCAGGGCTTCACTGGGCATCACCGCGAACGGGAGCGCGGTGACCGGGTCCGAGCCGTACAGTCGTGACACCGTCTCGTTGAACTGCTGGTCCTCGGGAGGTGGACCTTCTGCCATGGTGGGACGTCGCCGCTGTTCGGCCGGTCGGGCCAGGCTCATGACGTGCAACTCCGAGCCGGCCGGGGTGTAGAAGTTCAACACTCGTGTCTCGGCGGTCTCCACGGTGAACGTGTGGGGTTTCATCCGCGGAATGTGCACGAAGGTGCCGGGTTCGGCACGCACGGATTGACCGTCGATGCGGAAGACGACGACGCCTTCGAGCACCAGGAAGTTTTCAATGGCCAATGGGTGGCGGTGGGCGGGCGGCCCCAAGCCGCGGCCCATCACCTGTTCGAGAAGGCAGAAACGGTTGTTGGTCTGCACTCCGGTGGCATGGAACAGCCACAGCGTTTCCACCAGCCACATGGCTGGCGCGGTCTGGCGGTCCAGGACGTAGGCCGGGCGGTTGCGTAGTAGGCGGGTGTTCATGGGGTGCCTCCTTGGTGCGGGTGAGCCGATGATCAATGCGCCGCTGGTCCGCAGACCGGCCCACGGGCGGCCAGGGGTTAGGAGATGGTCACGATGAGGCGTCCGGTGACGTGGCCTTCGGCGCTGGCCGTGTGGGCCTCGGCGACGCTGTCGAGGGGGTAGGTCTGCTGCACCGGAATGGACAGCCGGCCCTGCTCGGCCAACCGGGCGGCCTTGGTGAGCGCAGCGGTGTAGTCGCCGGGGGCAGCGGATACTTGGGCGCCGTATTCGGGTGCGGTGAAGTCGGCGATGGACACGACCTTGGTGGGGTCGGCGGTCAATTCGACGAGTTCGGGGATGACCCCAGATCCGGCGACGTCCAGCGCGGCATCGATGCCGTCCGGGGCGAGTTCGCGGACACGGTCGACCAGCCCGGGCCCGTAGGTCGTGGGCGTAGCGCCCAAGGCGGTGAGGTAGTCCTGGTTATTCGGCCCGGCGGTGCCGATCACGGTTATCCCGAGATCCTTGGCGATCTGGACGGCGGCTGACCCGACACCGCCTGCTGCACCGTTGATGAGCAGAGTCTGCCCGGGTTGCACGCCGACCTGGTCGATGATGCGGATGGCCGTCTCGACCGGGACGGGGAACCCGGCTGCCTCTTCGAAGGACACCGAGTCCGGTTTACGAGCCCAGCTGTGCAGCACGGCGTACTCGGCGAAAGTCGCCGTGCCCGAGCCGAAGACGGCGTCACCGGATTTGACGTCGATGACGCCGTCGCCGACCTCGTCGATGACCCCCGAGGCGTCCCTGCCAGTCCCCGCGGGCAGCTCGATCGGCATCTGGTCCTGCAGGTCGCCGGCGCGGATCTTCCAATCGATGCCGTTCACGCCAGCCGCGTGCACTCTGATCCGCACTTCGCCCGGGCCGGGGTGAGGCTCGCCGACGTCGACGACCTGGAGAACTTCGGGTCCGCCGAACTCACTGAACTGGATTGCCTTCATCGGTCATTGCCCTTCTTGTTGTGGAGTCCCGCGCGTGCTGCTCGGTGACTCCGTTGGTTGGTCCGCGGCGTGGGGCGCGCCCGCTGCCCAGGTGGCCACCAGCATGCCGAGGAATTGATCCGTCACCGGTTCGCGGGCGATGAATCGTTGGAAGATCACCGGCCCGCACAGCCGGGCGTAGTCATCGGGACTCACCCGGTGTCCGCTGGGCTCGAGCAGCGCGTTGAGGGCGTCGCAGACGCTGATCACGAGCTGCCGGAGAGCCGAGTGGCTGGTCGGTTCGTGATCGGCCAGGCCGATGAGGGCCACGAGCGGACCGGCCTGGGCGGGGTCATCCATGTCGTCGCGCAGCCGGCACAGAAATCTGCCCACGATCTGCTCGGGGGTGCCCGAGTCGTCGGGCAGACCGTTCATCGACTGTTCGAGAACCAGGTCGACATACAGCGCTTCACGAGTCGGCCAGTGCCGATACAACGTCTGCCGGGTCACACGTGCCCGGGCGGCCAACTCGCTATAGGTCACCGCATCCGGGCCCTCTGCCGAGAGCAGACGGCGGGCATGTCCCAAGACATGGGCCCGCGTGCGCCCCACCCGGGGATCCTGCGAGGCCTCGAGCCCAGCAGTCACGTTCGTCATGTCTACTAACATACAGTTAGTATCATATAAGTCAATGCGTGTGTTAAGGAACGCCACGTTACATAGCGTTTGCGGCGCATTCACGAGCTGGAAGGACACGTTGGCCGCTTGCGTGTCGGCGGGCTGTCGGTTGTCGAACCACGGCCATCAATGCGTCGGCCATCGCGACCGACAACCAGCCTGCGTGCGCGTCGCGCACTGGGCGGCGGGTTTCCATGTCGCGGATTCAAATTAAACGGAATAATTCCTCCGCATTGAGGGTACTACCTGGTGTAACCGATGTGCCAGAGCAGCATCGGACAACTAACTCACCAAGGGGGACCACGATGAGCATCGCCTTCACGCAGACCGGCCCAGAACCCGTCGACGCCGACAGCGTGCTGTGGCAACCGGTCCAGGTCGGGTCCCTCCGGCTGGCCCATCGGCTGGCGATGGCGCCGATGACGCGAGACCGCTCCGCCCCCGACGGCAGCCCGACCGCACTCAACGTCGAGTACTACCGCCAGCGGGCCACCACCGCAGCGATCATCACCGAGGGCACCCAGCCGTCCGCCGACGGACAGGGCTACATGCTCACCCCCGGCGTCTACACCGACGCCCATGTTGAGGGCTGGGCCCGCGTGGCCGAGGCGATTCATGACCGAGGCGGTGTGCTGGTCGTGCAACTCATGCATGTGGGCCGGATTGCCCATCCCGACAACACCCCGCATCACCGGCAGCCGGTGGCCCCATCACCGATCGCGCCCGACATCCCAATGTTCACCGCCGCCGGCCCGCAGCCCATTCCCGAGCCACGCGCGTTGAGCACCAACGAGGTGGCCCGAACCGTCGAGGACTACCGCCACGCCGCCGCCTGCGCGATCAGCGCTGGTGCCGACGGCGTCGAGATTCACGGCGCGAACGGCTATTTGGTACACCAGTTCCTGTCCAGCAACGCCAATCAGCGCACCGACCGGTACGGCGGGTCGATCACCAACCGGATACGCTTCGCGGTCGAGACCGCCGAAGCGGTCACCGACGCCATCGGCGCTGAGCGCACCGGCATTCAGATCTCACCGGGCAACCCGTTCAACAACGTCACCGAAGGCGACGTGGCAGAGCTGTATCAATCCCTGATCACCGCACTAGCCCCGCTGCGGCTGGCATACCTGAACATAGCCCACGGCGACGATGACCTGCGCCGTACACTGCGCTCGACGTGGCCCACCGCAGTGCTCACCAACCGCGCCGGCGCTACCATCCCGCAGCGCGTCGCCGACATCGAATCCGGGCTGGCCGACGTGATCACCGTGGGCACCCGCACGCTAGCCAACCCTGACCTCGTCGAGCGCATCAAGACCGGCGCCCCGCTGAACGCCCCCGACGGCGACACGTTCTACGGCGGCGCCGAACACGGCTACACCGACTACCCCACATCAGGTGCCTAACTCCTAAAGCCCTGCGCCCGCACGCGAAACCACCGAACCAGGAGTACCTCTCGTGAACACCAACCGCAGCGTGATCATCACCGGAGCAGCCGGCGGCATCGGAACCTCGCCGACACCGCCCGCAAACTGACAGGGCGCGCGGGCGTCTTGGCCAACTGCGCGGGCTGGTTTGGGTGTTCGAGGGGATTTCAGCAGATGACCGCCGACCAATGGCGCAAGATCATCGACGTCGATCTCGCCGCAAGATTTCTGATTACGAACAGCAACCTCACGAAAGGGTTGACGGCATGAAAGTTCTCGCCACCGGTTCGACCGGAAAGTTCGCCAATCTGGTTGTGCGCGCTCTGATTGCGCAGGGCGTCGACGTGCGCGCCCTGGTCCACGACCCCGACAAAGCCGACGTGCCGCGCCGTCACGGCGCCACCGACATCACCAAGGGCGATATGTCGCAACCCGCTACTTTGACAGCGGCGCTGGCCGACGTGGACGGCGTGTTCGTGATCACCCCGGCGTTCGCGCCAGACGCCACCCAAATGGCGTTGAACGTCATCGACGCCGCGCACCGCGCCGGGGTCCGCAAGATCGTCTACAACGGGGTCTATCACCCGTCGCTGTCCCTGAGCAATCACGCCGGCACCCGACCGGTCGAAGAAGCCCTCTACCACTCCGACATCGACTTCACCATCCTGCAGCCCGCGATGTACATGCAAAATCTGGCCGGCCCATTCAACCAAGCGAAGACCACCGGCACCGTCGTCATGCCGTGGTCGCAGAACTCCAAGATGACCTACGTCGATTACCGAGACGTAGCCGAGGTCGCGGCCTCCGCGTTCACCGCCGATCGGCTGTCCTACGGCACATTCGAACTCGCCGCCCCCGGCATGCTGTCGCGCGTCGAGCTCGCCGAGCTGATGACGAACGCAGTTCAACGATCGATCGCGGCAGCAGAACCCATGCCGGCACCGCAGACCAGCGACCAACTCGATGGGCTGGGCGCCATGTTCGCCGATTACGACGGCTTCGGCTTCCACGGCGGTAATGCGTTGGTCTTGCGCACGATTCTGGGGCGTGAACCGCGCTCTGTTGCCGCCTTCCTCGCCGAGCAAGCGACACCGTAAAACCCTGAAGTCCCTTGCCTAGAGGAATCCGAACACCGTGGAAGGCAGTAAACATCATGCGAACTGAACTACTGGTGTGGCCGTGCGGCGCGCAAACCGCCAGGCCACCACACCGCATAACCGCATAGTGGTGCAGCGCCCAGCCGCAGTGGCACGGCCCAGGACCGCCGAGGAGGTGGGCGAGGCGGTTGCGTTGGGCCGGCGGTGAACAATTGTCGGTGGCGGTACAGGCCAGCGGGCACGGAGCCGGTGCACCCGTCGACGACCACCACCTGCTGGTGGACACCTCCGGCCTCAGTCAGGTGTTCAGCGACTCCGACGCCCGCACTGCCCACGTGGGTGCGGGCAGCTCCTGGGCTGCGTTGAATTCGGCGGCCGAACAGCGCGGCTTATTCGGGCTGGCCGGCTCCTCACCGAGCGTGACGGTGGCCGGCTACACGTTCGGCGGCGGTGTCGGCTGGTTGACCCGCCCACACGGGATGGCCAGTTCGGCCCTGCTTGCGGTGGACTACGTCGACGGCCGCGGCGAGGTGCGGCGAGCAACCGACGATGCGCCCGATCCGGTCGACCGCGCCGCCCTGTGGACGTTCCGCGGTGGTGGCGGTGTGGGCATCGCCACCGCATTGACGTTCGAACTCGTTGCCCCACAGTCGTTATGGGCCGGTTACCAACTCTGGCACGCCGCCGCGCTGCGACCGGTCACCGAAGCGTGGGCCGGTGTTATGGAAGAGATCGGCGACGCGTTGTCGACGAGCATCAGCGTGCTGCACACCCCGCCGGATTCACCATTTCCCGCGCAGCTGCAAGGCGTCCCGGTCGTGCATCTGGCGTTCGCCTCTGCACACGGTCGCCAGGCAGCGGTCCCACTGCTGCGCGCTTTACGCGACGCGCCGCCGCCGGTGGTGGACGACCGCTAGGGGCCCGCGGACGCGGCTCAGCTGGCCACGATCCATCTCGACCCACCGGACCCGGTACCCGCGCTGGGAATCGGTCGCTGGCTGGGGCCGCGCACACCGGAGCTGGCCAGGGATGTTTTAACCGTGGCCGTCGCCGCCGAATCAGACATTGCCATGGTCGAGCTGCGCAACGTCGACAACACGGCCCCGGCACGCCACGGTGCGATGACCGCAGTGCCCGGCCCCTTCCTGATGCACGCAACCGGCGTGGCCGCCGATCCGCGGGCCCGTGCGCGCACTGAGCCTGCCTTGGCCGCGATACGCGAGATCACCGCCAGCGCTGATGTCGGGTTGACCGCGGCGTCATTCACCGATGGGCGCGCCGGCGTCGAGCATGCCTTGAACAGCACAGCGCTGCAGCAGCTGGCCCGAGTGTGCTCGGTGATCGACCCCGAAGGCCGGTTCGGGCCCTCACGCATTGTTCGAGGCACCGAAGCTGTGTGACACTCACGTCCAATGAACGCTGAGGCCGCGAAGCCCACCGGGCGGCGTCGCGCCCTACGACGCGACGCGTTGCTCAATCGCGAAAAAATCCTCACCGTGGCCGGCGAACTGATGGCCCAGCGCGGACTGCACGTGCCGCTGTCCGAGATCGCCGAAGCCGCAGGCGTCGGCGTGGGAACGTTCTACCGCGGCTACCCCGACAGGACCGCGCTGCTGCACGCGTTAGAGCACCGCGCCTACGACATGCTCATCGAAATCTTGGACGGCATCAGGGCTTCCGGGCAGTCCGGGCCGGATGCGGTGGAAACCTACCTCAACGCATGCTTGCAGTGGGGTAACCAGCTCGTTCTGCCGCTACGGGGTGCGCCCCCGCTCACCGACGACGCGGCGATCGCCGCCCGTCGACGCATCAACGCCGCGCTGGACCGTTGCCTGGCCGACGGCCGCGCCAACGGCACCGTGTGTGACGACGTCAACGCCGTCGACGTCATCATGTGCGCAGCGATGGTGACCCAACCGCTGCCGCACGGACCGGGGTGGGACAGCATCGCCCGTAGACACATCGCCGTGTTCGTCCAGGGTATTCGCCGGACAACCGGGCGGCCGCTACCCGCTCCAGCGGTGACTCTCGAAGACATCGAGAACATGTTCGCCGCCGAAGCGCCCGCCGGGCGCTCGCCGAGTTGATCATTCGCGGTCGGGCCCTCACCGGTCGCGCAGCGCTATGCTGAAACGGACGAATTCTTCCGATATAGGAGGTTTGATGGCTCCATCGCTGCGACTCGACGGCAAGCGCGCTCTGGTGACGGGCGGCGGGCGCGGGATTGGTGCCGCGATCGCGCGACGACTGGCCGCCGAAGGCGCGACGGTGGCGGTGAACTACCGGGCCGACCAGAGGTCGGCTCAAGCGCTGGTCGACGAGCTGCTCGCCGACGGCCACCGCGCGGCCGCCTTCCAGGCCGACGTCAGCGAAGCCGGGCAGAACGGCGATTTGGTGCAGCAGGTGGTGTCAACGTTCGGTGGCCTGGACCTGCTGGCCAGCAACGCCGGTGTCGAACACTTCGGCGCGCTGGAATCCATCACCGCAGCCGACTTCCACCGGGTCTTTCAAAGCAACGTGGCCGGGCAGCTCTTCGCTACTCAAGCGGCGGCCGCGGCGATGGACCCGGGGGGGCGGATCTTGCTCACCTCCTCGGTCAGCGCCCGCATTGCAGTGCATCACCACACCCTGTACGCGGCCAGCAAGGCCGCCGTCTCCGCCATGGCCCTCAATCTGGCTCCGGAGTTGGCCGAGCGCGGCATCGCCATCAACGCCATCGCCCCCGGCGGCACCGCCACCGACATGGCCGCCGAACATGGGTCCAACTACACCCCTCCGGCACTGAGCGACGCCGACCCCACCGCAATCCTGAAGTCGATGAACGCCTTAGGCCGACTGGCCCACCCCGACGAGATCGCCGCCGTCGCTTCGTTCCTGCTCTCCCCCGACGCCTCCTACCTCACCGGCGCCACCATCGACGCCGCCGGCGGCTGGATATGAGTGGTGGCATTCACCGTGCGAACGAAAGGTTCGCTGTCGCGCGCAGAATGGATTCGAGCATCCAGAAGGGACACCGCCATGGCTGACACAC
The DNA here is from genome assembly GCF_006439015.1 of Mycolicibacterium hodleri. Taxonomy (GTDB): domain Bacteria; phylum Actinomycetota; class Actinomycetes; order Mycobacteriales; family Mycobacteriaceae; genus Mycobacterium; species Mycobacterium hodleri_A. Next base: position 20,992 of record NZ_RCZG01000026.1, read on the forward strand.
CGGACACATCGTTCAATAGCGCGATCATCGAGGAGTTCCGCGCCAACGACGGCAAGGTAGGCGGACAGTTCCAAGGTGCCAACCTCCTACTCCTGCACACCACCCGCGCCAAATTCGGAGCGCAAAGAGTCAACCCGGTGATGTACTTCCGCATCGACGACAAACTCGCCGTTTTCGGCTCTTACGCAGGAGCTGATGTCGATCCCGCCTGGGCGCACAACCTGTGCGCAAATCCCCGCGAACACATCGAGATCGGCACCGACGCCTACGACGAGCAGGCCCGCGAGATGCCGCCGGTGGAACGTGACGCCGCGTCCCGCCGCATCGTGGAGACAGCGCCCGGCTTCGGTGACTACGAGCAGAAGACCGACCGCGTCATACCGGTCTTCGAACTGCAGAAGATCTGAACCCCGCCCAGAGCCGATTTGAGACACCGCTGAATTCGACACCGTCGCTGATCGCCCACCGTCCGGTGCAACCTCCTTGGGGATCAGTGAGGTTCGTGAGCCGATCTTGTCGGTGGGCTCGAGTGGCACCCGTGTGCCGTCGAGGAACAGCGACAGCAGGCTGAACCATGCGATGGTCGCCCGAGACCCTCGGCGCCGAATACCGGCTACTGCTCACCGCCACCGATGAACCCCTCATCGACGGCACCCTGACCGACCCGACGCTCATTGGCCTGCCACCTCGCCGAGAACGACATCGCGTCTTCGTCATCTCCGTGGCGGACCTGAACCGTGCGGTTGTCCATGAATTCGGCGGACCGTCAATGTCAGCTTGAACGGTTCGGCTGATGCACTCCGAAGCGTCGAGTGACACCATCGGCCGCTGGCGGTGCTTTGTCCCATTCGCGATGCGGCGGCATTCGACGGTTCCTGCGGGCTTCGCAGCGCAGGCCGGGCACGCACGAGCTGCAGCCACCACTTTGCGCTCGAATCACGGTCGGCCACGGCGAGCTCGGCAATTTGCGGGCACGATCCGGAAGCCAGTACCGCTGTCAGTCATGATGGTCAGATGGCCCAACGCGATCGCGACGAGTCCGGCCGGCCCCAAAGCACCCGACCCCGGGACGCCCTGGGCCGACCCCTTCCGCCGGGCAGCAATGGCGTGCCCCGCATCCCGGAGCGCCTCGAACTGCCACCGATCGAATCCCTCGCCTACGCCCAGGGTCTGCTGAACCAAGGCTTGGCGTTCAACGCCCACGAGGTGCTTGAGGCCGCGTGGAAGCGCAGCCCCGACAACGAACGACCGCTGTGGCAAGGCCTGGCTCAGCTGGCGGTCGGCATCACCCACGCCCAGCGCGGGAATCCCGTCGGTGCCGCCACCCTGCTTCGGCGCGGGTCCGCCCACCTGGGAAAGGTGCACCATCCGGCGCCCTACTCCGTGGACGTCGACGGTCTGATCGGCTGGGCCGCCGCGCTGGTCAACGACCTTGCCGCGCGCGCCGAGATCTCGCCGAGGCGCCTACGCCCAGCGTTGACGAAACCCTAGCGAGACGCGGTAGTGCGTCACCGTGATCTATTCACTTTCACTACCCGTTTGCGCCCTGCCCGGACCGACTCACTGCGGCGGCGATCACCGTGGGACCGGTGACCTCTGGGCTGCTGCTCTCCAGGAGCGCCGGGACGAGGCCATCGCGATCCAATCCGAAGAGGTCTACGACCGATACATGCGGTACCTGACAGGCTGCGCTGACCTGTTCCGGCCGGCAACACCGATGTCTGTCCATTCACCTTGACCAAATGTTGACCCGTCGGCCAGGCCGATCCGCCAGAGATCAGCGACCGCAGACCGCCTGACGCCGGACTAATTCCTCGGCCGCCTCAGGCCCGACCGACCCAAGTCGACGCGGTTCCGAATTTCGGCGGATTCCAGATGGATTCAGCTGCTGCGGGATGCAACACCGGGTCTGGACGAGCGACTTGCCAACACCATTACCGAGATGACGGATCCAAGTCAGGCTCGGAAAACCCTGCGTGGCCGAAGTGTGACGTTTCCGTTGGTGCCTGTTGGGCATCTACATGGTGGCGGCGGGCGCAAACGAGGTTGCGTGCAGACGTCCGTGTTGCCAGCGACCTGGAACAACCCCAGCCGTTTGAGAACACAGCGCTTGCCCAGGACCCGCCCGTAGTCGCGTCGGGAGTAAATCCATCCGTCGACGTAGATCACGTTGAATCGTTAACCTGCAGTGTGCGCGACTCACGATCCGCTGACGATCGGCTCGCCGCCAACAGCGCATTCACCGCCGACGATCAGCCCAGCACTGACGGGCAGGCAGTTCAACCGGTCGATCAAGCCTTGCTTGGGGGTGCACCGCAACGCGTCGGCAGATTCGAATACCACTACGCCAGCGACACCTGGACCTGGTCGGACACCGTCGCCATCATTCACGGCTACGAACCGGGCCAGGTCAAACCCACCACCGAGCTGGTCTTGAATCACAAGCATCCCGACGACCTCGCTCAAGTCAAGGGTCTGCTCAAGCAGTCCGCGGCCCCGTTCAGCAGTCGGCACCGCATTCATACGACCACTGGGGAGCTGCGCAGCGTCGTCGTCGTCGGTGACGCGATCCTCGACGACGGCGGCAGTATCGTGGCGACCCGCGGCTTCTACGTCGACGTCACCGAGAGCCTCAAGGCCGAACTCGAACAGTCCGTCAGCGCCAAGCTGCACATGATCGTGGCCCACCGCGAGATCATCGACCAAGCCAAGGGCATGCTGATGATGGCCTATCAGATCAGCGCAGACTCAGCGTTCGGAATCCTGCGATGGCGATCCCAGGAGCTCAACGTGAAACTCTTGTGGATAGCGGAGAAGATCGTCGCCGAGGTGCCCGCTCTGATGGATACTCACGCGAACGTGCACGTGCGGATACCCATCGACCACTACCTGATGACCCTGACGCCACCGGACACCATCAGCAAGTAGTACTCAAATGCGGTTGGTGCACAGGACTTCCCGGGTCCGCTTCATAGCCAGGAATCTGGTCATCCGTACCTCCAACTTGTGGCGTGCCGCCGCGACCTAGCCAGACTGATCCCGCTCGAGCCCAGTTGTGGGCGTCGCCGACGCGGGCGCCGATCCCGCGGGGGTGCAAAGGTCTGCAGCGCCGGAGCATGCCCGGCGCGACGCTCGCGAACGTGCGGCCCATGTCCGTGAGGCGCTGACCGGCCACCACTCCGGGAACCAGGACCGCCGCTACCCCATTGATCGCTGAGGGGCGCGGACAACCAGTTCGGGCGGTCTCGTCAAAAGACTGCTAAGCCAGAGCTGTGTGACATGAAAGACACAGCAGCACAACGTATCTAACATTTAACAGCCATGGATAATCCTCATTATCCATGAGAAATGTCATTTGATGAACCAGCCTGCTGGGTGTCGTGTCTCTGGACAAGCTTCAATCAATTGGTACGAACACGATCGCGCTCAGGCCCGGTCTTCGGCGGCGGTGATGCCGCCGCTGAGGAGTTCGTCGATGACCTTCGTGAACACCGGCAACATCAGCCGGTCAGCACCGGGGATCCTCAGCGTCGACCGCAGATGCCAGCTCACCTCGGTTCCCGTGCCCGCTTCGCGCAGCTCGATCGTGCCGATGTGATCGCGGGTCGGCGCACCGGAGAGCATCTTGTACGCATAGCGAATTGGCCGCTGGTACTCGATGATCTCCTCGACGAAGGCCGGTCCGATCGCCACCAAGCGTCTGATCGCGCCAACACCGTTTGGCGCAGGAGTCCCCTCCCGATCCAGGGCGCTGCGACGGCAGAACCACACGGAGTTCGCGATTCCCCGGTGGTCAGTCATGGCGTCGAACACTGTGTCGATCGGGGCCGTCGAGGTCCGCGTCAGGGTGAAGTCGATCATCCGCCCCACCCGCTCCCGACGCGCACTGCCGGGATCGAGTCGTCCGCCGTCATGGTCCGTCTCCCTCACGACCGCAGTGAATTCTGACCTCCGTCACGATCGTACACACTTATTTGTCGATGTCGAATAAGTTGGGATCGTCGGTAGGATCGGTCCGTGCCGTCCACCCGTCGCACCCAGCCGGAACGCGTTGAGCAATCCACCGCACGCCTCATCCAGGCCGCCGCGGAACTGATTGCCGAGGGCGGTTACGACACCGCGTCCGCCGCCGAGATCAGTCGGCGTGCCGGCTACAGCCGATCCATGGTGCACGCCCGGTTCGGCACGAAGGAGGCATTGCTCGAGGCGGTCGTATCGTCGGCCTACCAGGGACCCGTCCTGGTCGACCTCCCCGAAGAGGCGACGGGATTGGAACGGGTCCTGGCCCGACTGGATACAACCGCTGCGCTCATCGACGAATCGCCGGCTCTTCTGCGGGTGGTCTTTGCCGTTCAGTTTCAGGCGGCCGGCACCGGATCTGCCATGAATCACCGCGTGGCAGGCTGGCTCACGCGGCTGCGCGCAGACATCCAAGCCGCCATCGTCGACGGACAGGCCGACGGCAGCATCCGCGCCACAGTCGATCCCGAACCCACTGCGCATGCGATCGTCGTCGAGGGAATCGGCACGGCTTTCGTCTGGATTGTCGACCCGGCAGAGGATTACCGCGCTCGCATCGCACAGTGGCGCCAACACACCCTGGATACGCTCACGGCCTAATCGCTGCTTCACAACTGCCGCTGCTCGTCCCATCCACGATCGCGGTCTCGACAGCTGACGCGATCACTCGCCCGCCAACGAAGACGAATACGATGGAATGGAATCTGCGGCTTTACCGGTAACCGCCATACTGGTTGAGTGCCTCGATCTACGACCCCAGGGCGGCATTTCTGACTGACCGCTTATCCTGCACCGCCGCAACACGTCTGACGCCAGATAACATTCGTTATTTCAGCTGAGCGCGAAATACGTTGTATCCGAACTGCATGAACGCTTCGATGACGCCGCTTTCCTGCCACGCAGTCAATACGCGGTCGAATCTCTCGCCCGGCCTGAACCGAAAGCTCGCGCCCAGATCGCAGCCGAGCCGTGCGCATTCCGTTTGTCCGCCGCGGCTAGCGCCAACTGATGTTTCGGGCGCCGTGGGTCGATCGAACACTGCGATCACTATCCGATACCGCAATATGCGGGGTTGCCGGTAATATCCGTGAAACTGTCGCGGCTCTCATACCGATGTTGAACGTTCGGATATCACCAGTCCACTCCGTCTACGCCTCAATGCATTCGTGGGCCGCCGACAGCATCTATCCCGCCCCGTCGTCGTCAGCCTCGTCGCGCGGCGGTGCACGCTGGGCTTCGCGGCCAGGCCCGCGAGTGGAAGCGGGGGCTTGAACTTACGGGCAGTCGGTGGGGGCAGAGGTAACCCGCGCGGATGCCGGACGCAGATACGCCTCCGGGCCGATCGCGACGCGACCTCGTCAAGGAGCTGTCACTCGGGATGGTCACCTTCGGCATGGACGCCCGGAACCTCACCCCCCAGGGCAACCTCACAGCCGCTCAGACACGCCGGCTTCTCCCCGCCGGTTTGGTCGCGGCGATCGGTGGTGAACTCCTGGCGAGCACCGCGTACCTAGCGATGGGCCGCTGGGCGAACGCCAGTGCTGCCCTGGTCCGCCAAATCGTAGAGGTTGAGTACCTGGCGTGGGCGGTGACCAACGACCCGGATGCCGCCTGGGAATGGCTCAAGTCCGACAGGCAGACGCGCCTGCAACGTTGGCAGCCCGGCAAGATCCGTCAGCGCTCGGACGGCCGTTTTCCGAACACCGGCTACCACGCGCACTGTGAGGCTGGCGGCCATCCCGTCCCGGAACCTGCGACGAGCATCTTCGACCACCGGGACGAGTGGGTCGAACTCAGCCTGTACGAAGCCGCCGAGCACGGGACGGCCACCTGGCTCTACCTCGTGCAGGCCGTCGGCGACGCGCCGGTTAAGGCAGCCGAAAGTCACCACCGTGTGATCGACGAGGCGTACGACGTTTGGCGCCGAACCGAATCCCTGGACCACGGACGCCGGGGTCAACTGCCGGGCAGTGACGCGTGACCCTCGAACTCGTCGACCTCCGACCCGGCCGCATCCGATGATCGCTGGGACGCCCCCGTTCGACTCCTCGGTCGTCTACGAGCATCCCCACTGGCGGAACCGGCAGCTTGGGGACGAGCCCTGGTTGGTGCAGGTGCTCGAACACGGTATCGAGGTGGCGCGGGTCGAGTTCGACGATCCGACCAGGGTGGTGCGCGGCCTAGCTGACCGGCACCCTGACCGGCTGCTCTTCGCGTACTGCGAGGAGGCCGACGGGTTCTGGGACTTCCTCGGCCGGGAACCGCTCTACGACTCGAGACCTGGCCCCGTTGGCCGCACCGTGTTCATCCAGCCTGGCCCGGTAGGTCTTGGTAGACGGCGGCGGTTCTACCGCCGCGATCTGTCGGTGCGCCTGCGTACGGTTACTTCCGTGAACCCGGACGACTTCTTCGAGGAGATCGAGTCCATAAGCCCGTGGACCAACAGCGCCACGACCACCACCAAGCTGCGCCGAGATCTTCTCAACGAGTTGCGCGCCGGAACTGTCGCCGGCGTCGACGACCTGGACGCGGCGATCGCGTTGACGCACCTGGTGTGGGACGACCTAATCGCGTTCGGCACGTCCGGAGGAAACACCCTCGACGACAAGGAGATCGCCATCGCGCAGCGCGCCCTCACCGCGACCCTCGCGCGCGTCGGCACCACGCTGAGCTTTCCGTGGCGGGACTTCAGCACATTCAAGGCGCACTGGGTGCGCAACGGCTGTTACAACTCCTGGCAGGCACGCCGCGACCTTCTCAACGAGTTGTTCGCTCCTGTTCAGGCGGAGTTGGATCGGCAGGAAGACGCTCATTTCCGCGTCGTGAACGCCGAGGCGGTATCGCCGCACACCAAGACGGGCTGGCCGAAGGTGGACGAAGAGCTCACCGAGTTGCGGCGCCGCTTCCGTACCGGCGCCACCCCGCAGGACTACCGGGACACTGGTAACCGAGCTGTGGCGGTCCTGGAGGCCATCAGCCGCACGGTCTACGACCCCGCGGTGCACGTGCGCGACGGGGAGACCGAATTATTGCCCGACAAGACGAAGCTGCGCATCAGCCGGTACGTCGAGGACTCCCTGGCCGGCAAGGACAATGAGGCGATCCGAGGCGTCGTGGTGAAGACGATCGAGCTGGCCCTCAGCGTGAAGCACTCCACAGCACCGACGCGGCGGGCGGCCGGCATCGCCGCGGACGCGGTGATCATGCTCGCGAACATCCTGCGCCGGGTGGATCAGGACTTCTGAGCCAGCAGGCATGAGACGTGCCGCTACCACGGTCACGATTCCGACGCACAGCTCCGGGGTTACCGCACACCGCCGCGAATGGTGCTGCACCATAGGGACCATGGGCACCTCTGATACCACCACCCCGCGCATCGCCGCTACGGGAACCGTGGTGAGCATCGGCTACGAGGGGAAGACCGTCGGCGACCTCGTTGCGCGGTTGCTCGAACAAGATGTCCGGGTCCTCGTCGACGTGCGTCTGACCCCGCTGAGCCGCAAACCGGGACTGTCGAAGACGAAGCTATCCGAGGCACTCGCCGCGGTGGGCATCAGTTACGTACACCACCGCGCCCTGGGCAACCCGAAGGACAACCGCGCAGGGTTCCGCGCCGGTGAGCCGGAGTCGCGCGCCCGGTATCGCGACGTCCTCGACGGCGCCGCCGCGACCGAAGCGCTGGCCCACGTGTGCGAGCTGCTGGACGGTGGTGTGGTGGCGCTCCTGTGCTTTGAGCACCACCACGCCGAGTGCCACCGCGACATCGTGGTGCGCCGGCTCATGAAAGCGCGTCCGGACGCCGCAGTGGTGCACGTCTAGAAGAGGGCGTTCTCGAGCTTCGGTCGCCAGGCTCCGAGGACCGAGAAGGACCGGCGGTGCGCGTTCTGTTTCCCGACGTAGAAGTGCACGTCGTTGTCCGTCGACAGGATCTCGTCGCGCCACTTCTTGAGCATCGCCTAGCGGGCGCCGGCGTCGCCGTACTCGTGCAGCCACTTTCGGCCGGCCTGGCCTGCCTCCCAGTCGAGCACCTTCTGGTGGTGGCCGCCGCATCCCGCCGACTCGCAGTGGTAGCGGTACTTGATCGCGAACGGTGCCGGTTGCAGCGGCTTGAGCGAGGTGCCGAACAGGTCGGGCGCGGATGCCTTGTCGATCTTTGCCTGCGCGGCCGCATCCCACGGATCACCGTCGCCGACGGTCACGGTGACCTTCCTTGGCTTGATCAGGCCAAGTGACGGTGACGGTATCGCCATGCCGCCCTTCGGATTCCGATCGAGGAGTTCGCACATACTGGTGGCGCCGATGAGCCCGTCGAGGTTCATCCTCCGCCGCTGCCAGTTACTGCCGGTGTCTAGTTGCTCCACGTGCTCGAGCTCGTCCTGGCGCGGCCGAAAGGACTCGGGCCGGTTGTCATTCACGTGCTGGTACGCCCCGTTGATGCGGATGATCTCGTATTTCTTAAATTGGCTGTCGAAGTCAGCATTACGGAACTTCACCGGGTACAGGCGGATCCACTCGGGCTGGCCGCGGTCAAGCCGGACGCCTGCCACGCAGGCGGTCTCGCCGTACGTCTCGCTCGGGTTCGGGTAAGTCTTGACGGTGATCATGACGTCCGCGGTCTCCTCGCCCGGCCGCGGCGGCTTCAACCCCGTTTCGCCGCCACCGTCTCCCAGATCGCTGTCTCCCATCGAGGCAGATTAACGGCTGCGTCAGCTACAGACGGGGACGTGGCGCGCGACACCGCGGCGTGGTCGATCGTGCCGCCAGCAGTCGCGTTCACCGCGTCGGCGGTGCTGATTAGGGTGATGCTGTGCCCTTGGAACTCGTCGACCACTGCGCCGATGCTGCCGTGAAGCACTTGTGGACCCACCAGTTCATGTGTAGTTCATGCGGTCATTTCTAAGCCGGTAAACCGCTTCGTACCTGCTGTAGAGCTGTGCGGGATAGTGAACTAAGCAGTTCTGATCGATGGATAACCGTAGTTATCCATGGCGTATCGGTGTGTTGCTCGAGCGCCTGAGCGTTCCTCGCCGTCGATCAGCGCGCCCTTAACCGGAGTCAGCTCGACGTTGCGACAGCGCACACCACCGGCTCCAACATGAGCTACCAGAACTCGTGCAACGCCGCCTGCCGCGGCTCCTCACCGCGCACGCTCGCTCGCCACAACATCGGCTGGTCGCCAAGCAGCGCCACATGGACTGCCGCCCCGTCTCAGCGGTCGCGCTCTAACCGCACAGCGCCACCGATCGAACGCACCGCACGGCCCGACAATCGGGCGACGCGACAAACCACGACAGTGCTGCGACGCGCCCGCGCCATGCGCGTCATAGTGTCGCCTGGGGCGCGGGACGCGACGTGCCGGTGAACCCCTGTGGCAGCCGCGATCTTCACGCACGCCGAGTTGTCGCATTCGTGCAATCCGCCCACTCCAGCGGCCACGAGCCGCCTGCAATCGTCAGAGCGTACTGATGCTGACGGACACAGAACCCCATGCCGTCGCGGTGAGGTAGAAGCGAACGTAATCGTCCGCTCCGATGGCGCCAGTCCAGATGCGCAGTCCGATGCCTTTGGCCCGCAGGCGACGTGACCGTGACGCCGTGCGATCTCCGCGGCGCGGGAGACCCTGTGGACGGTCAGCCGAACTGCGCCTCTCGTGTCCGCCGACCCGAGGTGCGCGCACCGACATGGAGCGCGACACAGCGCCCTGCGCCGGCGTCACATACAACAGCGCCGCCGGGCGCACCTGTAGGCCCCAGCTGCGCAGGACACCCGGTACTCCCTCAAGCGACGTCAAATACTTCTCCGCACCACGATCACGCGCAGCCATCGCACGCCCGACGTCCGTGGGAGTTACGGGCTCGCAGCGCGCTTTCGTCGAAGCGCGCCGTGGCCGTAGAGATCTCACGACCGCCCGAACCACGTGGTGCTCGAAATCATGCTGGCCGCAATCCCGGCGCCGGGCATCGCACGGCCCGTCGTCACGGCAGTCCGCGCGTAATGACTTCCCGTGTATGGCCGACGGTGAGTTGGTGGACGGATCGGCGCCGCCGGAACGGCCGGTTCCTTGTTCGCCATTAACTAATGCGACCGCGAACCGTCAGTCGCCGTGGCCTTCTCGGACTGCGGTGCATGCCGCAGCATCGCCCGAACCTCACCGATGCCAGCCTCGGTCCGACTGGCGATGGTGGCCAGCGTCTCACCACGTTCCTGCATCCGCACGATCGCCGCGCCGGCCTCGGCCCGGTGCACCGCTACGCGCTTGCCGGCCTCGGCCTCCACCTGGTCGCGCAGCTGCCCGAGCCGGCCCTTTCTCCAGGTCTTGACCTCGGCGATCCTGCCGACCGCCACCAGATAGTTCGCGGCATCCTCGATGTTGGCCTTGTCCCGCGCCGCGCGGGCCTCGTTGGCGCGTCGGGTCGCTTCACGTGCCCGACGTCGCGCTTGGACCTTTGACGTGCTGGCTGATGTCATGGTCGCCGACATTAGGAGCGACCAGCCCGTCCGAGCCACCACCACAGCCACATTCGTCTCCCACCAATTTTTTTCACCGCCGCCACCGTGCGCCCACGGCTCACCGTCCACCCCCCCCCAGCCGTCACCGCCCCGCCCGCCCCTGCGCCCAGTCAGTTCACCCCCACAGCACCACCTCCCACGACCCACCACAGACCACACACCTCTTGCATCGAGGTGCCGAATCGTGAGAGTTGTTTAAGAACAACTGGTTTGGTGGTGGCTTCTCCGACCGTCGGCTTCGTAACCTCCGACCTATGTGGAAGCACGGGACCGCGTCATGGTGATGACGCTGCACAAGCTGACCGCCGGGGACGGCTACCTGTACCTGGTGCGGCAAGTCGCTGCCGCCGACAGCACCGAACGGGGCCGCAGCAGCCTGGCCGACTACTACTCCGCCAAGGGCGAAACCCCGGGCCGCTGGCTGGGCCGCGGCCTGGCCGCCCTCTCCGACACCGGTCAATGCGATGTCAACCCTCAAGTACGCGAGGATATTTGGACCGTCGAGGCGGAATCCGGCGTCAGCGAGGCCCAGATGCGCGCCCTCTACGGGGAGGGCTTGCACCCCAACGCCGAGCGCATCGAGGCCTACGTCGCCGGCCTCGGTATGAGCAACACCCAACGTGCGGCCAGCCGCCTGGGGCGGGCGTTCCTGGTCCGCGAGGGCGAGCCGGAACTGTCGCGACGGTTGGCGGTCGCCTTCCGCGACCACAACGCCGAAAGCGGCGCCCATTGGAACGCCACCATCGCCCCGGAGGTGCGCGCCCAGATCCGCACCCGGGTGTCGACGGACCTCTTCACCGAGGAGTACGGCCGCCCGCCCGCCGATGACCGCGAACGCTCCGGTTTCATCGCCCGCAACACCCGCGCTCACACCACCGCCGTCGCCGGGTACGACCTGACTTTCTCGCCGGTGAAATCGGTGTCCGCACTGTGGGCCATCGCCCCCCTCGCGGTCGCTGATCGGATCGAAGCGGCCCACGACGCGGCAGTCGCTGACGTCCTGGAGTGGCTGCAAGATCAAGCCACGTTCACCCGAGTGGGCGCCAATGGTGTCGCCCAAGTCGACACCGAAGGGCTCATCGCCGCGGCGTTCACCCACCGCGATTCCCGCGCGGGGGATCCCGACCTGCACACCCACGTCGCGGTCTCCAACAAGGTGTCCCACGTCGACGCCAATGGCGTGCGCCGCTGGCTCGCCCTGGATGGTCAACCGCTGCACCGGGTCACCGTCGCGGCCTCGGAGTTGTACAACACCCGACTGGAAGCCCACCTGATCAAGGGCTTGGGTGTGCGCTTCATCGAACAGACCCGCGGACGCGGTAAGCGCCCGGTCCGCGAGATCGCCGGAATATCCGCCGAATTGATGTCGCAGTGGTCGACCCGACGCGCCGCCATCGAAGCTCGCACCGCCACACTGTCCACGCAGTTCCACGCCGATCACGGCCGTGAACCCACCCATGTCGAGATCATCGCCCTGGCCCAACAGGCGACCCTGGAAACACGCGAGGCCAAGCACGAGCCGCGCTCCCTGGCCGAGCAGCGCCAGGTGTGGCGCACCCAAGCCGCCCAAGTGTTGGGTCGCAACGGTCTGCAGCGGATGCTGGCCGACGTTCTGGCCGGGCCCCACCCGACACGGCGTGTCCCTACTATCGATGAGCGGTGGGTGGTGGCGCGTGCTGGCGAGATCATCACCACCGTCAGCCAAACACGGTCGACGTGGCAACGTCACCACGTGCGCGCCGAAGCCCTGCGCGTGGTACGCGCACATGGCGTGGCGCACGCTGTCGCACTCACCGACCGCCTCACCGATACTGCACTGTCCGAGACGTTTTCGGTGCCGCACGCCCGCGTCGCGGACGCCGAGATGGGTGAGCCTGTCGCACTGCGTCGCCGCGACGGCGCCAGCGTCTACCACCGCCACGGGATCGAGGTCTACACCAGCCGGGAAACGCTCGCTGCCGAACGTCGGATCTTGGTCGCGGTCGGTCGTGACGATGGGCGGTGTGCGACGGAGCTTGATGTCGAACTCGCGCTGGCGGATTCGGCGGCGCGCGGTCGCACCCTCAACGCCGGACAGGTCGCGCTGGTATCGGACATGGCCACCTCCGGACGGCGCGTCGCCCTCGCGTTGGCCCCGGCCGGAACCGGCAAGACCACCGCGATGGCCGTACTCGCCGACGCGTGGCGCACCTCCGGCGGACACGTCATCGGACTGGCCCCCACCGCCGACGCCGCGATCGTTCTCGGCGAAGACCTGGGCGCCACCACCGACACCCTCGACAAGTACGTCTGGTCCACCGACCCCAGCACCACCACCGCCCGACCGCAATGGTTCACGCGTATAGGTCCCGACACGTTGATCGTCGTCGACGAAGCCGGACGGGCATCGACTGCCGGGCTCGACGCGTTGATCGCCGACGCACTCACCAAGGGCGCCAGCGTGCGCCTCGTCGGTGACGACGGTCAGCTGTCGTCGATCTCGGCCGGCGGCGTCCTGCGTGACATCGCCGAAGCCACCGACGCGCTCACCCTTTCCGAAGTCGTCCGGTTCACGTCGCCGGCCGAGGCCGCCGCCGGACTGGCGTTGCACGACGCCGACCCGGCCGGCATCGGCTTCTACATCGACCATCACCGCGTCCACGTCGGCACCGACGAGACGGCCGCCGACATGGCCTATGAGGCGTGGCGGGCCGACCTGGCCGCCGGCGGGGACTCCATCCTGCTCGCGCCGACCAATGACGTCATCAACGCGCTCAACGCCCGCGCCCGCATAGATCGTCTGGCCGCCGATCCCGAGGACGCAACTGCCCCGACGGTGGTGCTCGCCGACGGGTTGGAGGCTAGCGTCGGGGACACCATCCGCACCCGGAAGAACAACCGCCGCATCGCGATCGGGCGCACCGACTTCGTGCGCAACGGGTACCGCTACACCATCACCGAGGTCCTTCCCGGCGGCGGCGTGAAGGCTCGGCACGTGCGCAGCGGGCTGGTCGTCACGCTGCCCGCGGACTACGTCGCCGAACACGTCACCCTGGGCTACGCAGCCACCATCGACTCCGCCCAAGGGCTCACCGCGGGACGGCGGGACACCAAGGGCACCTGCCACATCGTCGGCTCGGACACGATGACCCGCCAGCACCTCTACGTCGCGATGACCCGCGGCACCCACGAAAACCACCTCTACCTCTCCACCGCCGAAGCCGACCCGCACCGGTTGCTCTCCCCCAAGGCCACCCACCCCGACACCGCCGTCGACGTCCTCACCCGCGCCCTGGCCCGCGACGGCGCCCAAGTCTCGGCCACCACCGCCGCGCGCCAGGCGGCTGATCCGGCCGCGCGGCTCCAAGCGGCAGCCGACATGTTCCACGACGCGCTCGGGGTGGCAGCCGAGCACCGCCTCGGCGTCGGTGCCCGCGACCGCCTCGACGTCATCGCCGACCAGGTGATCCCCCAGCTGAGCACACGCGAAGCCTGGCCCGTCCTGCGCCGCAACCTCGCCGTCCAGGCGCTCGACGGAGCCCCACCCCGCCAGCTGCTCGTCGACGCACTGGCCAAGGGCAGCGTCGACGACGCCGTAGACCCGGCCGCCGTATTGGATCACCGCATCGACCCCACCGGCACCCATTCCTCCGGCACCGGTGTCCTGCGCTGGCTGCCCGCCATCCCCGCCGCGCTGCGCGACGACCCGACCTGGGGCGCCTACCTAGCTGACCGCGAACGTCTCGTCGAGAAGCTCGCCGACGACATCCGAGCACGGGCGAAGGTCTGGACCAACGCGACCGCCCCCGTCTGGGCACGCCCGCTGATCACCGTCAACCGCGCGCTGACCGCAGAGATCGCGGTGTTCCGCGCTGCCGCAGGTGTTCCCGCGGCCGACACCCGCCTGACCGGGCCGCGTCAGTACCCGGTGCAGACACGCGCCGTGCAGTCCTTGCTGCAGCGCCATGCCGCTGCCGCCATCGGACGGCGCAGCGCCGACACCACCCGCTGGAACGACCTCCTCGACGCCATCGACCCACGACTGCGCTCCGACGCCTACTGGCCCCAGCTCGCCGCGAAACTGGCTGAAGCCACCCGCGCCACACCCGATCTGCGCCAGATCATCACCACCGCCGCCCGCCGAGCATCACTGCCCGACGAGCTACCCGCCGCGGCTCTGTGGTGGCGCATCATCGGCGCGCTCTCGCCGACCGCCACCCTGGCCACCACCCATTCGCGGCTCCGCCCGACCTGGATCGCCGACCTCGACGCCGTGTTCGGCACCGTGCTCGCCGAAACCATCGCCGCCGACCTCAACTGGCCGGCTCTCGTCACCGCCATCAACGCCGCCGACCCACACACCTGGACCCCGCGCGACCTGCTTCACCTCGCCGCCGAACACCTCGCCGACGCTGACGACGCGCACTCCATCCCGCCCGGCGACCTTGCCCGCCTCATCACCTACACCGTCGACGCCTTCACCCACCGCCTCCAGGCACACCTGGGAACCGACATCCGCGACATCCCCACCCCCGAGGACGCCCCGCCCGATCCCGACGACGAGGCACCGTTCCCGCCCGACCCAGAAGACACCTCCATGGCTCCGGATACCTCCTTGCCGGCCGTCGACCTCGAGGCGACCCTGCCGGGAGCCAGCCACGTCTTCGAGTACGGGACGGGCCCCCTCGACGGGTTGCGATTCGAAGATCTCTCGAAAACTCCCCCGCCGCGCGAATTACTCATCACCAGAGACGTCTTCAGCGATCTGCGCGAGGAATATCGGACCGTCTGCGGGAAGATCGCACAGCTCGACGCCGACATTCCCGCCGGCCACGGCCCAGCCATGCGTGCCGCCGCCTCGGACCTCCTACGGATGCGTCGCCAGGTCGATGCCGACCGCCCCTACAGTCACGCCCTCACCGACGTGATGGAACAGTGGTCCGACGCCGATAGGGCCTACAGCGACACCCTGCGGATGATCGAGCACGCCCGCGCCGAGCTTGACCTTCTACGCGCCACCCCCGACGCCGACGAACTCGACATCGCCTCCGCCCGCGACCAGGTCACGTTCTACACCGGTCTGCTCCCCGAGCAGCCGCCTTCATCGGAGTTCAAGCAAGCCCTCGCCGACGCCCAAGCTGCCCGCGTCGCAGCCGCCGGCGGCCGCATCATCACCGAACGCGACATCACCGCGGCACGCGGCGACGCCGAACGCGCCGACGTGGCCACCCGCGACGAACTGCGCGCACGACGCCACACCCTGCGACGCCAGCTCGAGCGCGCCGAACGCGACATCGCCACCGCCTTCGCCACCGCCCAAACCGCCGCCGCCGCCACCCTTGACGACCTTCTGGACTCGGCACGCGACGAGGTCGACCTACTCCGCTCCGCTGGCCACGTCGATTTCAATGGCACATCCCTGGCCATTACCGAATCATCACTGACAAAACACGACTCGTCGCTGGCCGCACGACTCAAAGCCTTGGCCGCCCAGCCCTACCGACTCAGCTACGCCCGCGCCGACAGTGCCGACCCCGACACCATCGCAGCCCTTCACACACTCCGCTCCGCGGCGAACGCCAATCATCGAAAAGTGCTGTGGCTCAGCAGTACCGAGGAGGGTGCCACAGCCGCATACGATGCCGGAGTCGCCAACATCGCCGCTGTGTTCGGCAACGACGATTACGCCGAACAGCTGTGGTCACTAGGCACGAACGCCATCGTCATCATTGATGACCCGGCCAACGCCGAACCCGGGCAACTCGCCGCGGTCATCGGTTACATCACCAATCACGACGCCCGCGCCATCATCCTCGATCCCGCCGACGGCCGAGTCGGACCCAGCACCCCTGCACTTCGACTGCTGGCCCAGACGACGCCGTGGACCACCAACCTGACCGACACCGCCCTCGAAGATCACCGAAGCGCGCCGACTCCTGCCGTCACACTGGCCGACCGACTCGGCCGCACCCACCTCAACGAACCATGGCGTCAGGTACTTGCCCAGTACGACACTGCGGCCCGCGCCATCCGATCCGCTCATCGACTACGCCTCACCCTGACCTGGCACGACCGCTCCCACAGCCGTGACGAAACCGACAACTCGCTTGACACCGGCATCGACGATTGACGCGTTAGTGTCGGCACCGCGGTACCGTACGACGCCGCGGAACAGGTTGTCGCAGCTGAGTTCTCCCTGTATTTGGGGTCGATTGGCGAGTACTCTCAACTGCAGGGATTCGATCTGCGAAGCGTCCCCCAGGAGGCCATGATGCCAGCGTCATCCGATCGCAGCTCAGCCTGCCCACATGCCCACCTTCGAACCTCTCGATGAGCAGGTCAATCTGGACCGGGGCGACGGACAACAAGTTGAGGCGAGTCCGTGCCTGCACCTTTGAGTCCATGCCCTTGGAAACCGACCCTAAGATCCTGAGCGCCGTCCACAAGGTCTACACCACGGACCTCGGACTGCCCGATTACTGGACCGCCCCACAGCGAGCCGAGTTCATCGCCGACGAGGCTGAGAAGATCACCTGGATGGTGTGGGCTGAAGCGGGGACGACCGGCGAGCGCAGCATTCAGGATTGGACCCGCAGATCGGGCGGCCGTGCCCCAGACCGTGCTGTTCGGGGCACCTTGATGGCCGAGGCCCGCATCCAGGCCATCACCTCTGTGCTGAACACGGAACTCTATGAACAGATCACTACTGACGCCTAGCTCTTTGGCCGCGGGGTAAACGACACGCGGACGCCGGTGCACGACGCTCACCCCGACGTCAGGCAGCTTTCAATGGCGTTCTCAGCTCACGCCGTTCGTCGCCGACGATTTTGAAATCGCCTTCCATAAAGACAAACGGCGACAGACGAAGAATTCGTGTACCCAGCTGACCAATATGGCTCTGGTGGTGGACCGCGTGTCACGCGTCCGCCTACTTTCAGTCAATGCAGGAACATGCCCACGAGATGGCCTCAAGCCGCGAGCCCATGGCATGGGGCCAGATAGCGCCGACCGTCATCTTGGCAATCGCCTGGAAGCAGCTGATCCGACATAATCGAACTGCATCACACGACCACAACCGCTTTCCGCAGACTTCTCGCCGACTTCAGGATGAAGGAGGTGAAACAATTGGAGAGCAACATCTTTGACGGACTACCGCTGTTGCTGGCTGTCCCCAGGGCTGCCGCAATTCTGGGTATCAGCCGTGCGGCAGCCTATCGTCTCGCCGCTTCTGGCGAACTACCAGTGCGCCGGCTTGGCGGGCGCGTTTACGTCGTCACCGCCGAGCTTCAGCACCTTATTGCCTCGTAAACGCCCGACCGGGTCAGGCGCCCGTTTAAGCAATCGCAACTATGCGGTCGTTATCCTTCGATGCGAGCCGACGTCGAGCCGCAGGCTCATTTCACGAGTGCCTCTGATTGTTGGGCTCGATGTCAGCCCCATGCTGCAACATGTAGTGAAACGTTCCGCCTGGGACACACTGTTGACGACACTCACACAGGCTTGCCAGGAGACCAGATGGCCACGAATGAGGAACCACCACATTCGAAGCGCACTCGGCGAGTTGAGCCGATCACGCGACGAAACGCGAAGAATGGTGCCGTCAGCTACACATTTCAGATTGACATCGGCGTTCGGCCAGATGGTTCGCGTGACCGGCAGCGCTTCTCCTACCGGACTCTCGCTGAAGCTCGACGCGAGTACCGCAAGATCGCGACCGAGGTCGCGACCGGATCATTTGTTAAGAGAGATAGCACAACGGTCGCCGACTACCTCACCGAATGGTTACAAGGGAGGCGTGATGTCAGGCCCAACACGCTTGCGGGATATCGGCATTCACTCAAGCCGGTCATTGACGGCCTCGGCGGTATCGGTCTGCAACAGCTGCGAACCTCCGACATCGACGCGTTGGTGACCTTGCGTCTTCACGGCGCTTCGGTCAGCCAGCGCGACAAGCGGGGCCGCCGCGCCGCCGAAGTGTTGGCGTTCTTGCGACAGCATCCGGATGGCAGACAGTACGGCGAGATCCTCGACGAGTTGGGGAAACCTGGCATTCGAGCTCTCGACCGGTTAGTAGTGTCGGGGAATGTGTCGCGCCCAGGGCGGGGTCGCTACATCGCTACTGATCCGAACGAGCCGGACCGTCCCAAGGTCCCGGGAAAAGTCAGCTCCCGGACCGTTGTGACAATGCTGGTCGTGTTGTCGTCAGCGTTGGACGACGCTATGAGAGCGGGTTTGGTGGCTCGAAACGTCGCGCGCCTAGTAAAGCGCCCAGGGGTAGAACACCACGAAATGTCAAGCTGGACACCGGAACAGGCCATACGGTTTCGCGAGCATGTGCGCGACGAGCGACTGGTCGCCTGCTGGTTGCTGACCTTAGCCGGCCTGCGTCGGTCGGAAATTCTCGGACTACGGTGGTCGGACGTTGACCTCGAAGCTGGCACCGTATCGGTGGCCCAAGGTCGCGTTGTGGTCGAGGGACGCGGCACTGTCACCGGTGATCCGAAATCCAAGCGGTCGCGCCGGGCGTTGCCGATGCCACTCGATGTGCTCAGTGCGCTGCGCGCGTTCAAAGTGCGCCAGGCTGAGGAACGCCTCGCGCTGCGCGAGAGATATCCCGACACCGGCCTCGTCGCGGTGAACGACGACGGTTCTCCCATTCGGCCCGAGACGTACTCCAACGACTTCTCTCGCCACGCGAAAGATGCTGGTGTCGCGGTGATCCGGTTGCACGACGTTCGCCATACTGAGTGTGGTCACCTGACTTGGCCCCACTTTGGTCTGTGCTCTTCACGAATTTTGGCCCCGGCGGGGTGGTGAGCATTCCGCTTGGGTGGGGTGCGGTGTGTCGTCACCAATGTTGGCCCCACCCTCGTTCAGATCATTCCTGTCGTTCGTCGTCCCCGGCGGTCGTCAGGGAGGTCGGTCAGGATGCGGTCACGCGTGGAACTGTTCGAGAACATCAGGAGAGATCACCGGCTCGATGAGCGGTCGATCCGTGAGTTGGCGGATCGACACAAGGTGCATCGTCGGACGGTGCGCC
>NZ_RCZG01000027.1 GCF_006439015.1 Mycolicibacterium hodleri
CGGAGTCGTCCCCCACCGAGGCGATGCGTCACACCCTACGAAACCCCGATCAGATGCAGCGATACAAACGCCGCTCGGCCACCGTGGAACCCGTCATCGGACAACTCAAGGACCGAATCGGCTTGCGCCGCTTCGCCCGACGCGGAGTCACCGCCGTCACCGCCGAACTCCACCTCGCCGCCGCAGCGCTCAACATCACCCGCCTTCACCACGCCACCGGATAGCCCGCCGCTCCAGACACAGACCACCACCCAGGAATCGCCACACCCTGCAACCGGCATTTAGCAACAGCCACTCACCGCCGCTTAAACTCCACAAACCGCGTGGCGGGCGCCGATGCTGGCACCCATCAGCCTTGCTCGTACACGACACGGCCCTCGACGACAGTCGCTGCGACCAGCCCGGCGTCCAGTTCACGCAACACGTCGTCGGGCGTGCCGGCGAGCACACACAGGTTCGCCGGCTCGCCGGGGTTGACCGTCCGCGGCAACGCGGGGTGTTCTGGCGCACCGAAGAACGACGTCAGTGCGGTGCGCGCCGAGATGCGCTCCTGCTCGCCGAGGACGCTGCCCGACGCCGTCGTCCGCCGTACTGCGGCCCGCATCGCGGCCCAGGGGTCGGGGTCACCGAACGGGAAGTCCGTCGACATCGCGAGCGGGATACCGGCCGCAATCAACGAGCCCACCCGCCACAGCTGGTGATGCTCGTCCTGCGGCACATCGGTGAGGTACTGATCGCCCCGCTCGGCAACGAAGTTCGGCTGCGTGACGACGACCACGTCTAGTTCGGCGAGAGCATCGAGGCAGTCAGTGGGCACGACGGCGGCGTGCTCGATTCTGTCCCCCACTCGGGATCCGGCCGCACGCAGTGCGGCGATCGTGATGACGAGCTGCGCCGCGGTGACGCAGTGCAGGGCGACGATGGCATCCGCGGCGTGGCGTGCGTCGATCCACGCGGTCAGCGCATCAAGGTCCAATTCGTCGTCGTGCAGAATGCGTTTGCCGGGCGCCAGGCAGTGCACCCGTTGGAGCAGCTCTCCTCGGCGATGCGCCTCAGCGAATCGCACGACATCGACGACCCCGAGATCCGGAGTGGCATCGGTCATTCCGGTGACGCCGTAGGACGCGAGCTTGCGGCTGACGTCGGCGAGGCCGGTCTCCCGCCGAGCCAGGGAGTCCGACCAACTCGGGTCCGAGCTGCGGAGCCGGCCGTCGGGGTGGTCGGAAAGCCCGACGCGGTCCAGGCCCGCGGAGTTCAGCGTCCACAGAATTCCGCTGCGATGTTGGACGCGAACCGGGACCGGCGGCGACACCTCGTCGAGAGCCACTCGATCCAGTTCCCCCGCGACCGCTTCGTGGTAGCCCACGGCACGGATCCAGCCGTCGTCGCCCACATGTGCGGTGGCCAGTGCGGTCCGAAGTCCGTTGCGGTCGCGGGCTTCTCGCGGCCCGATGCTCACCGATGTCATCGCTGCCGCCGCGGAGTGCATGTGCACGTGGTGGTCGTGCAGTCCGGGGATGACGGTGCGCTCGGACGCGTCGAACAGCGACTCTCCCCGCGCCGGCGCCAGATCCTGCGCGACCTCCACGATGTGATGATCGGTCCTGATGTCGACCACGGTGTCGTCGAGCAGGCGGGCCCGCTGGATCAGCACGCGGTCAGTCTCCGCTCGACGACGATGCGTTCGACGTGGTGGTTGTCTGCACCGAGTTTGGCAGCCCTGGGTTGCGGGACGGGCGCCCTGGGAGTCATTGCGGGACAGTCATCCTCACTCCGACCTTCACGTTGGAGTGCGTAGCCGGCCGCCACTGCCGCCATCGCGACGTCGACGAGCTCACCACCTCCGCGGGCCAGCGACTCGGCGACACTTAGCGCCGAATGCAGCCCGGTGAGCGGATCGGCGATCGCGTCGCCGCAGAACACCGGCCCCTCGGCACTGCGGCCGACCAGACCGCCCGACACGGCGGCATCGTCACCGAACGCAGCACGGTTCGCGCATTCACCGTCGCTGCCGTAGCCAGTGATCCGCAACCAGACCCTCCCGTCCCTTGCGGCCACGTCGTCGGGGCCGAGAGCGCGACGCCGTAGCGCCGACGGTCGTGACGACTCGACGACGACGTCCGCTGCCTCGATCAGGTCCCGCAGTCGTTCACTGGAACCGAAATCGGCGGCATAGCAGAGTTTTCCGCCGTTCATCCAGTCGAAGAAGGCTGATGGGCCGGCCCGGGTGCCATCCGGTCTGGCCGTCGTCTCGACCTTCACGACGGTCGCACCTGCGCGCCGAAGTAGCTGCGCGCACAGGGGCCCCGCCCACATCGACGACAAATCGACCACCAGCAGACCCGACACATCACGTGGCCCAACCGAGAGACCGAGCCGTTTCACGACGGGAGCCGCGGCGACGGTCTCCCCCAAGACGGCTGCGGGCAGATCCAGCAGCCTCGCGCGTGCGACGATGTCCTCGGCGACCCGGTCGCCAGCCCACGCTTGCACGACCGGCCACGGATCATCCTGCTGTTCAGCTGATTCGATCAGCGCGGGGACCGCCTCGACGTCGTCGGGGCGAGACAGCGTCAGCGCACACCATCCGTCTCGGGTGGCGATGAGCCGGGTCGCACCGCCGGCCGAGCTCCGGCCCCGGCGCGTCAACCCCAGCAGGCCTGCGCGTCCGGCCAGGAGTTCGGCGGCGTCCACGGTGATGCCGAGGTGGCGGTCAAGGTCGGCGGCCGTCGACCTGGCGGCGGCGAGTACCGGGGCTCGCGAAAAGTCCGGGACACCCGACGGCAGACCGGTCAGGTGCGCTAGCCCGCTGGCACCCCAGTCCCGTTGCATCGCGTCCACCGGACCATTGTTGCCGGAGCCGCCCCCGCGGCGACATCGAATCCCGCACCTAGAACTGCAGGACGCTGAATCTCCAGTCCAGTACTTCGCGGTCGGGCTCACCCACTGCGTACACCACGGATCGCAGCGACAGGACCCCGCCGCGGCCGTCGGGCAGCGGCCGTGCCGCCTCGACGTGCACGTCTCCGAAGAGCGTGTCGCCCTCGTGCACGGGGCCGGTGTGATCACAGGACTCCCAGCCGAGAACGGTCACCACGTTCGGCAGCAGTCGCGTCACCTGAGCCAGGGCCAACCCGATGGTGTGGCCGCCGTACACGAGCCGCTGCCCGCTCACCCGGGAATCATGGTGGGTGGCGGCGATGTTGAGACTCAGCCGGGCCAACTCGGGAGCACTGCTGACGACGTCGCCGGTACCCGGCAGCACCGAGCCTGCAATGTCGGGATCGAAGTGCGGACCGGGCACGCGTCGCCGGAAGGTGTCAGCGTCCCAGTCGGCCGTGGGGTCGGCGGCGGGAGTCGAGTCGACTCCGATCGCCGATAGATCGTCGCGATGCCCGGTGTCCGGCGCATCGGGGCTCAGGGGCAACATCGCGCATCGGTAGAAGTCGAGGACGAGGCGGTCGGCTTGGTCGATGGTCGTCATCCGCAATGCCGCCAGACCGGTGCGCGGGCGTCCGGATTTCATCGAGTTCTGCTTCAGCCCAACGACTTCCGTTCGGGTATACAGGGAGTCGCCGATGACGGGAAAGCGATGATATTTCAGGCCGCGGTAGAACAGGTTGGCCCTCACGCGCTGCGTGGCCAGCGTGCTCTGGCCGATCGCGACGTCGCTGACCAGCCCGGGATGTGCGAGCGGCGCAGAGGCGCCCGTGACCGCGTGGGCCAGAGCGGCGTCCAGCGGCAACCGCATGGCATCGCCGAGAATCGACTGGTGCACCGCAGCGGTGCCCGAGGTCAGCGTCATCGACGGCGCCCAGTCGAATACCTGGCCAGGGGTCAGATCGTCGAAGAACGGGCCGCCGAATCTTTGGCCGGACAAAGTCACAGCCGCACATGCTGGCATTATCTAGCCACACGTGTCAATATGGCCGTACATATGCACCTCAATGACGAAGAGACCATGCTGGTCGAGACCGTGCGCGCGTTCATCAACCGCGACGTCAAGCCGACCGTCCGGGACGTCGAGCACGCAAACGAGTACCCCGCGGCGTGGATCGAGCAGATGAAGCGCATCGGGATCTTCGGGCTTGCGGTGCCCGAGGAGTACGGCGGCACGCCGGTGTCGACGCGGTGCTATGTGCTGGTCACGCAAGAACTCGCGCGGGGTTGGATGAGCCTGGCGGGAGCCATGGGCGGCCACACGGTCGTCGCCAAGCTTCTCGACCTTTTCGGCACCGACGAGCAGAAGCAGCGATACCTGCCTGCGATGGCCAGCGGCGACGTCCGCGCCACCATGGCGCTCACGGAGCCGGGCGGTGGATCGGACTTGCAGGCCATGACGACGGTGGCCCGCAGCGACGGTGACGACCTGGTGATCAACGGCGCCAAGACGTGGATCTCCAACGCGAGGCGGTCCGGGGTGATCGCACTGCTGTGCAAGACCGACCCGGACGCGACGCCCAGGCACCGGGGCATCTCGATCGTCCTCGCCGAGCGCGGAGAGGCCGCCCCGGGCCTCGACCTTCGGCCGAGCGACGGCCTCACCGTCTCGCGAGATCTCCCCAAGCTCGGGTACAAGGGCGTCGAATCGTGTGAGCTCTCGTTTGCCGACTACCGGGTGCCCGCCACGGCCATCCTCGGCGGAGCGCCTGGCAAGGGCTTCGGCCAGATGATGAAGGGCCTCGAGACCGGCCGCATCCAGGTCGCCTCGCGAGCCCTCGGCGTCGCAACCGCTGCCCTCGAGGACGCGCTGGCGTACGCCCAGGAACGCGAGAGCTTCGGCCAGCCCATCTGGAAGCACCAGGCCGTCGGCCACTACCTGGCCGACATGGCGACGAAGCTGACCGCCGCACGCCAACTGACACTCCACGCCGCCGAACGCTACGACGCCGGCGAGCGCGCCGACATGGAGGCCGGCATGGCCAAGCTTTTCGCCTCCGAGACCGCCATGGAGATCGCCCTGAATGCGGTGCGAATCCACGGCGGCTATGGCTACTCCACCGAATACGACGTCGAGCGCTACTTTCGCGATGCGCCTCTGATGATCGTCGGCGAGGGCACCAACGAGATCCAGCGCAACGTGATCGCAAGCCAACTGGTCGCCCGCGGCGGGATCTGACCGTGCGACCCGCGCCGGCTTATCAAGCCCTGCGCCAGAGCCTTCGAGACGACATCGCCGCCGGTGCTTACCGCGACGGCGCCCGCCTACCGACCGAGTCCGAGCTCGTCGCACAGCACGGGCTCTCGCGGCAGACCGTGCGCCGAGCGTTCCAGGATCTAGTGGCCGAAGGCGTGGTGTACCGGGTACCCGGCCGCGGTACGTACGCCCGTGACGGTGCCTTCCAGGCTGGGCATCGGTATTTGCGACAGCTCGGCTCGATCGAAGATCTCATGAGCCTGTCCGATGACACCACCATGGAAGTGCTTGCCGGACTGCATCGTCGAGCCGACGTGGACGCGGCCAGCAGAATGCGGCTCGATGACGACGTCGTCTACACGGTGGTGTTCCGCCGATTGCATGACGGCGTGCCCTTCGTCCTCACCCGCGTGCACCTGCCGGAGTCCGTCGCCAGACCCGTGCTCGGACGGACCGAACTCACCCAGGGCGCCGTCAGCACGAACACCGTCATCGGCCTGATCGAGCCGCATCTGAGTGATCCGATAGCCGAAGCCGCGCAGTCGATCACGGTCTCGATGGCCGACGACGAGGTGGCCGCGGCGGTCGACTGCGACGCGGACCATCCGATGCTCCGCGTCGACCGGTTGTACTCGGATTCCTCTGGCACGCCGGTCGAATTGGCCGTGAGCCACTTCCTGCCCGAGCAATACACCTACCGGGTTACCCTGCGCCGCTCGAGTTAGCCCACACCTCAGGGGTGAACAGCGTCGACGAGACCCCAGTCGAGAGCCGTCGCGGCATCGATCGTCGCCCCCGACAACACCAGATACGCCGTGCGCCAGCGGCCGATCCGCCGCGTGATGCTCACGGTCCCGCCAGCGCCAGGGATGAGACCGAGCGTCAACTCCGGCAGACCGAGGACCGCGTCGGAACGGCACGTCACGTGTCCGCAGAACGCCGCCATCTCAAGTCCGCTACCCAACACCCGGCCGTGCACCTCTGCCCGACACGACCTACCGAGACGCGCGGTGATCTCGTCGAGGACCAGTGCCGGACTGTGCCGCGTCCGGGCCACGTGTGCCGACGCCGGGTCGGCGAACGTACCGAACTCGGCGAGATCGCCTCCGCTGCAGAAGGATGGACCGTTGCCAGACAACACAACGCCGCTCACCGACGGATCGAGACGCGCGACCTCGAGCGCCTCGAGCAGTGCGCCGCGAGTATCGGTGGAGAACGCGTTGTGCCGCTGCGGACGGTTGAACCGGACGTACAGCGTGTCTGCGACGCGCTCGGCGACGACCGGGTCAGCGAGTACGGGCACGGTGGCGGGACCGCGTTCGGCGAGCCACCGTGCGAATTCAGGTCCGGACTGCAGCGTCGAGTAGGCCAGCGACTCGGTGATGATGCCGTTGAACGCGTCCGCGTCGACGTCGACGGCCCGCAGCACGTCGTCGCACACGGCTGCGGCGCTGGGCCAGGAGGCGACACGGTCCGCGAGCGCTTCCAGCGCAGCGTCGACGGAGCTCACGGTGATGATCCGCCGGTCTTCGACAGCGACGTCGGCAAGCGTGAAAGTTGCTTCCTGCAAATCTTTTTCGGTTGATTCGGCCGACCAGATCGCCACGGCGATGCCGGCAGCCAGCTCGACGACCGTCACGGCGGGCCCCTCAGCCCGAGTACTTGTCGATCAGGCTCTGCTTGTACAGCTTGCCGGTGTCGGTGCGAGGGAGCTGCGCCTCGAAGGAAATCGACCGCGGACACTTGTAGTGCGACAGCCGATCCCGCAGCCAGGTCAGGAGCTCATGCTCGAATTCCAGGGTGGCATGACTCGGGTCGACGGTCTGCACGACGCCCTTGACGCGCTGGCCCATCTCGTCGTCCGGAATGCCGAAGACCGCGGCGTCCATCACCTTCGGATGGGTCACCAAGATGTTCTCCGCCTCTTGCGGATAGATGTTCACACCGCCAGAGATGATCATGTGGTGCCTCCGGTCAGTCAGGTAGAGGTAGCCATCCTCGTCGAGATATCCGATGTCCCCCACGGTCTTCCAGCCGCGATAGTCGCGCGAGGCCGCGGTCTTCGAAGCGTCGTTGAGGTATTCGAAGTCCAGCCCGCCTTCGAAGAAGATCTCCCCGGGCTGACCCGGCGGCAATTCGGTGCCATCCAAGTCGAGGATGTGCAGGGCCCCCATCATCGGCTTGCCGACAGACCCGGGGTGGCTAAGCCAGTCTTCGGCCGTGATCAGCGTGGAACCGATGGCCTCCGAGGAGGCGTAGTACTCGTCGACGATCGGTCCCCACCAGTCGATCATCTGCTTCTTGATCTCCACCGGGCACGGCGCTGCCGCGTGCATGACGCGCTGCAGGCTGGTCACGTCGTACGAATCCCGCACTCCCTGCGGCAGTTTCAGCATCCGCGTGAACATCACCGGGACGAACTGACCGTGCGTGACCCGGTGCTTCTGGATGGCGTCCAGCGTCCCTTCCGCGTCGAACTTCTCCAGGATGACGGTGGTGATGCCGCCCGCCTGCGTCTGCATCGACCACACCGACGGCGCGGTGTGATAGAGCGGCGCCGGACTCAGATACACGGCGTCCGGATTCATCCAGAATCCGATGAGGGCAGCCATCATGCCCGGCCATTCGGCCGGTGGTACGTGCGGCAGTTCACGCTTGATGCCCTTTGGCCTGCCGGTGGTGCCCGAGGAGTACTGCAACAGATCGCCTTCGATCTCATCCTCGATCGGGGTGTCGGGTTGGTCGGCAACGCATTCCGGGTACTGCTGCCAGCCGTCTAGGTCCCCGTCGGCGATCAACAGCGTCGAGGGAAGTCCTTCGGGCAACTCGGCCTCGAGTCCAGCCAGGATGTCACTCAGTCCACCCGACCCGACGATGGCCTTCGCGTTGCTGTTGTCGACGATGTAGGCGACTTCGGCAGCCGTCAGGTGGGTATTGATCGGAACGTAGTAGAGCCCGGCGCGGCGTGCGGCCCACATGACCGCATGCACGTGTTCGCTGTTCTCCATGAGAATCGCCACGGCGTCACCCTCGACCAGTCCCGCGGACCGGAACAGGTGCGCCAACTGGTTCGCCCTGGACTCCAACTCACCGAACGTGACCATCGAGCCCGATGGGTACATGATGATGGCCGGCTTGTCGGGGGTGGCAACGGCGGTGTCGCGAATCTGCATGTGGTGACTTTACGACGCGGCGATTTGACAGGTGTCAACCAGGTCCCCGCGTCAAGATCAGGTTGACCGTCAAACACGTCTCAGAGCCTGATCCGGGGCCTACCATGACACCGCCGGGACATTTCCGGGGGTGCGGGGGTGCTCCATGACGACGCAAGCGGATCGGGCGGTCATGCCATCCGCTGTCGTCACGTTTCTGTTCACCGACATCGAGGGGTCTACTCGACGGTGGGAGGCCGACGCGGAGGCGATGCGGGTAGCGCTCGTCGCGCACGATGGGACGCTGCAGCGGGCGATAGCGGATCGTGGCGGCGACGTCTTCAAGCACACCGGCGATGGGGTGTGTGCCGTCTTCAACTCCCCCCAGTTGGCGGTCGACGCGGCCATCGCCGCGCAGCGCTCTTTGGAGTTGCCGGTGCGGATGGGGATCGCCACCGGCGAGGCCGAAGCGCGCGGCGGGGACTACTTCGGCGCCGTGCTCAACCGCGCCGCCCGGGTCATGTCGGCCGGCCACGGCGGCCAGATCCTGCTCGATGGGCTGACCGCAGACCTGCTCAGCGGTGTGGACCTGAAAGCCCATGGCTCCCGGCGACTTCGCGACATTGCCAAACCCATCGAGATTTTTCAGGTCCGGGCACCCGGGCTGGGTGCAGACTTTCCCGCGCTCAAGACCGCCGATCCCACGCTGGGGAACCTGCGCCGCCCACCCACCGGGCTGATCGGTCGCGACCGAGACGTCGCCGAGTTGGGCCTGGCGTTGCACGCTCATCGCGTGACGACGCTGATCGGCGTCGGCGGGGTCGGTAAGACACGGCTCGCGCTGGAGGTGGCCGACCGAGCCCGCCCCGACTTCCTTGACGGAGTGTGGCTGATCGAACTCGCCTCCGTCACCGATCCTGCCGCCGTCCCCGAGGCGGTGGCGGCCGTCCTGGGCATCACCCAACAGCCGGGGATGACCCTGGCCGACAGCATTGCCGGGGCACTCGAGGGCCGCACGCGGCTCCTCGTCTTCGATAACTGTGAACACGTGCTCGATGCCTCTGCTGAACTCATCGAATCGATCATCGCCGCGTCGTCGACGGTGCGGATACTGGCCACCAGCCGTGAGGGGCTTCGCGTCTCAGAGGAACAGCTGCAGTCGGTGTCTTCATTGCAGACCGGGATCGACTCCGCAGCCGTCGCGCTGTTCGTCGAGCGTGCTCAAGCCGTCGCGCCGGCGCTCGGGCACCGGACCGAAGACACCGATGCCGTCGTAGAAATCTGCCGTCGCCTGGACGGCATCCCCCTGGCGATCGAGTTGGCAGCGTCACGAATGCAGTCGATGACCGTCACCGAACTGCGTGACCGCCTCGATGACCGCTTTCGGCTGCTGATCGGATCCCGACGAGGACTTGAACGCCACCAAACCCTGCGCCACGCCGTCCAGTGGTCCTACGACCTGCTGACAGAGGCCGAAACATCACTGCTGACAGTGTGTTCGGTGTTCGCCGGCGGCTTTGATCTCGCCGGTGCGGCCGCGGTCGGCAGGAGCGCTGACGACTACGCGACATTGGACGTGCTCGATGCCCTCGTCCGGAAGTCGCTGCTGGTTGCCGACCCATCGTCCGGTCGGACCCGGTACTCGATGCTGGAGACAATCCGGCAGTTTGCCGAATACCAACTCGTAGAGGGTGGTGCGGCCAATGAGGCGCGCACCGCCCACGCCCGCCACTTCGCCAGCCTCGAAGCCACCGTCCTGGCGACATGGGACAGCGCACGCCAGCGCGAGGCCTACACGTGGTTGAACGTAGAACTAGCGAACCTTCGGGCCGCCTTCCGATGGGCCTCCGACCACGACGGCCTCGATAGCGCAGCGGCCATCGCCATCTATTCGACGATTCTCGGGTCCTGGGAGGAACAGTTCGAACCCGTCGCATGGATCGAAGAAGTCATCGCCACTGTCGGGACTACTCCCCATCCTCGCCTCGCGCAGCTCTACGTCATGGCCACGTTCTGCTATGCCACCGGCCGGGCCGAGCAAGCCGTCGCCTACGCCGAGGCCGCGCAGGCCGCCATCGAGAGCCGCCGCTTCGACGCGGTTCCGTACGAGGCTGAGGCCTGGATTGGTGGTGCCTACATCGCGGTTGGGCAGCCGGAGCGGTGGGCCAGCCTGTGCCGAAACATGATTCGACGCGACGGCGGGCCCCACGTCATCGCCCGTGCCAGCCTGGCCCTAGCCGCGACTCTTACAGGTGCCGAGAACGAAGCACTGGCAGCCTCGGACGGGCTGCTTGTCGCCGCAGCCGCCACCGACAATCCCTACACCTCGTGCTTCGCGCTCCTGGCGTACGGTTTCGTCCGTCGGGACGCCGACCCCGCCACGGCATACGACGTCGAGCGCAGAGGCCTGCAGATCGCGCAGGACAGCGGCAACCGGCAGGTCGAGTCGCACCTCGCAGTGAGTATGTCGCGACTCGCCGCCACCCACGGGGATCCCGCCGTCGCACTCGACTACTTCACTCTCGCGATCCATAACCTGTACGATTCGGGCAACTTCACCATCATGCACAGCCCGTTGGCGATCCTCGCCACCTTCTTCGATCGCCGGGGCGACTTTGAACCGGCTGCCATCATTAGCGGCTACGCCGCGGACATCCTGACTAGCACTGCGTTTCCCGAGATCAACGGGGCCGTTGATCACCTACGCGAAGTCCTCGGCGAGGAGCGCTACTCCGCGCTGGCCGCCACCGGCCTGAACATGACCAACACGGGTGTAGCAAACTATGCCTTCGATCAGATCGACCGCGTGCGCGGGGAGCTCGGATGAGAGAGTCGGGAGGCATCGTCACCTGCCCCTTCACCGCCATCGAGGGGTTCACACGGCAACAGGAGAGAGGCCGACCCCGAGGCGATGAGGGTCACGCTGGCCCTCCCTGACCCCGTAAAGTAGGGAACCTGGCGCGCGAGTTCTGCAGGGTGGGTGGTTAGCCCTAACGATCAGTCGGATTCGGCGAGCCGAGTCTTGAGCGCGTCGAACTCGTCCTTGATGCCGGTCGGCAACTTCTCGCCGACGAACTCGAACCATTCTTCGATCAGCGGCAGCTCCTTGCGCCACTCCTCGGCGTTCACGGCCAGTGCCTCGTCGACGTCGGCGGCCTCCACGTTCAGACCGTCCAGGTCCAGGTCGGCAGCCGTCGGCACGATGCCGATCGGTGTCGACTTGCCGTCGGCCTGGTGCTCGATGCGCTCGATCGCCCATTTCAGCACGCGGCTGTTCTCGCCGAAGCCGGGCCACAGGAAGCGGCCGTCGTCGCCGCGACGGAACCAGTTGACGAAGAACACCGCAGGCATCTTGGACTCGTCGGCGCTCTTGCCGACGTCGATCCAGTGCTGCATGTAGTCGCCCACGTTGTAGCCGATGAACGGCAGCATCGCCATCGGGTCACGGCGAACCGTACCGACCTTGCCCTCGGCGGCAGCGGTCTGCTCGGAGCCGAGCGTGGCACCGATGAAGACGCCGTGCTGCCAGTCGCGGGCCTGCGTGATCAGTGGAACCGTGGTCTTCCGGCGGCCGCCGAACAGAATCGCCGAGATCGGCACGCCCTGCGGGTCGTCCCACTCC
This sequence comes from Mycolicibacterium hodleri, assembly GCF_006439015.1. Classification (GTDB taxonomy): domain Bacteria; phylum Actinomycetota; class Actinomycetes; order Mycobacteriales; family Mycobacteriaceae; genus Mycobacterium; species Mycobacterium hodleri_A. The sequence continues at coordinate 11,912 of NZ_RCZG01000027.1, forward strand.
GGCGCGAGCGTCGGGCACTGCGAGATCGGGGTGCAGTAGCGCGAATTCGGATGCGCCGCCTTGGTATCCGTCTCACGCAGATTCCAGTCGTTGCCCTTCCAGTCGATCAGGTGGTCCGGTTCGCCTTCCAAGCCCTCCCACCACACGTCGCCGCTGTCGGTCTTCGCGACGTTGGTGAAGACGGTGTTGCCCGCGGCGATGGTCTTCATCGCGTTGGGGTTGGAATCCCAGTTGGTGCCTGGCGCGACACCGAAGAAGCCGAACTCGGGGTTGACGGCATAGAGCCTGCCGTCCTTGCCGAAGCGCATCCACGCGATGTCGTCGCCAACGGTCTCGGCGCGCCAGCCCGGAATGGTGGGCTGGAGCATCGCGAGGTTGGTCTTGCCGCACGCCGAGGGGAAGGCCGCGGCGATGAAGTACGCCTTGTTCTCCGGGGAGATCAGCTTGAGGATCAGCATGTGCTCGGCCAGCCAGCCCTCATCGTGGGCCATGGCAGAGGCAATGCGCAGCGAGTAGCACTTCTTGCCGAGGAGCGCATTGCCGCCGTAGCCGGAACCGAAGCTCCAGATTTCACGGGTCTCCGGGAAGTGGGTGATGTACTTGGTGTCGTTGCAGGGCCAGGCCACGTCCGCCTGGCCGGGCTCGAGTGGAGCGCCGATCGAGTGCAGGGCCTTGACGAAGAAACCGTCGTCGCCGATCTTGTCCAACGCGGCCTGGCCCATCCGGGTCATCGTGCGCATCGAGACGACCACGTACTCCGAGTCGGTGATCTCCACGCCGAGCTTCGGGTCTTCGGCACCGAGCGGCCCCATGCAGAAGGGCACCACCCACATCGTGCGTCCGCGCATCGAACCGCGGTACAACCCGGACATGAGCTCCCGCATCTCGGCGGGGTCCATCCAGTTGTTGGTCGGCCCGGCGTCGATCTCGCGCTCCGAACAGATGTAAGTCCGCGATTCGACGCGCGCCACATCGGACGGGTCCGACAGCGCGAGGTAGGAGTTCGGTTGCTTCTTCGGGTTGAGCTTCTGGAAGGTGCCTGCCTCGACCAGCTGCTCGGCCAGTCGCTCGTACTCCTCGTCGGAGCCGTCGGCGAACATCACGCGATCGGGCTGTGTCAGCTCGGCAACCTCGCGGACCCAGGCGAGCAGCCCCTCGTGTTTGGTCGGTGCGCTGTCCAGACCGGGAATGGTCGCTGAGGTCATCAAAATCTCCTGCTGGCGGTCTCGGTTATACCTGGGTGAAGATTAACGTGGGTGACATACCCGCGGTAAATCGGGAGTATGTCCGTTCTCTCACAGGAACGATTCAGATAGGCGATTCCCGCGGAATTGGCCGTCCCGGGACGGCCCCGTCACCAATCATACTGGTCAGTAACATATTCGCGGGTCCATCGGGGGTCGACGGAATTCGTTGCGGAAGCCCGCCCCGAGTCGAGTTGCGCCCACGCCGACTCGGCAGCGAGCAGCCGTTCGGCGATCACCGCCTCGCCGTGCCACCGAAGGGCCGCTGCGACCTCCGCGACCCATCTGTCGAGCAAAGCGCGCTCGTGCAGCAGCCCACGTGCACGCACGACCCACACCATGAGTGTCAGACCGGCGGCCGCACCCGCGGCCAGTCCCGCGACCGACAGTCCCGGCGCCACGCCCGCGAGGAGGCGGCTCGCCGCCAGCGCGATTCCCAGCCCGAAGCCGACTCCCAGCACCGCCATCAGCCGGCCCTCCAAACCCCGCGACGAGGCCGCCGACCGGCTGACGTCTGGCGGCCCGTCGCGCATGGCGAGCTCGGCTCTGATTGCGGCGCGTCGGTCCAGCCTCAGCGTGGCGGCCGCGACGTCGACTGCACGGTCGACTTCCTCGTCGAGATCGAGGACGAACCGGTCGACCTTCACCAGCACCAGCGCCTCGAAGTCGGCCGAGCCGCCGACCGGTACCGCGGCCGCGATGTCGCGCAACTCGCCACGCAGCGCCGAGCATCTGTCCCTGACGAACCGGAGCAACCGCAGACGCGTGCGCTGCAGCACGCTCTTCATCACGACGGCACCGGGTGCGGCAGGTATGGGTGGTCGGCGCCGCACCTGCTCGGATCTCGGGCGACATGGAATGCTCCACAGCTGACTGCGGCGGTGCAGATCCGGATCCGCGAACCGCTCGCGCAGCAAGACGACCAATTCGTCGAGGCGCGGGTCACCGAGATCGGGGGCAGCTGCGACACCCACCCACGACATCCCCGCTGCTCGTTCGTCCCACCCCGCGACGAGCGTGCGGTCGGCTTCCATGACGTCGCGCCACCCCCGATGGGCGTCGGTCTTCGACACCACCCCCACCACCAGATTCGAACGGCCCGCCGCCTGCTCGACGAGCGTCCAGTCCGACCGGGTCACGGGTGCCACCGCCGATACGACCGCGAGCACCGCGTCGGGGGCACGCTCGAGCGCGAGCGCGTCGGCCTCGACGAGCGTCACCTCCGGCAGTTTCATATGCAGGCCGGCGATGACGGCGCTCACTCCCGACAGCGGCGGACCGACCACCACGACCACCCGGTCCGCAGCGGTCACGTCGACGACCTCGGCATGCCGGCCAAGAGTCGCAGCGAGCCCCTGACGATGTCTGCGCTGCATCTCCGGTGCAACGCGTCGACCGGTCCGCGACCATAACGACGCCAGTGGACCGCGCGGCCAAGGTGCGCAGAGGCCGTCCCGCCGCGTTCGACGAACAGGCCTGCGGCCTCGACCACCGCGACGGCAGCATCCATCCTCGCCAGCACCGTGACGTCGTCAGCCAGCAGGCCGCACAGCCTGCTGTCGTTCGATTGCACTGCAAGGGAACGCAATTCGGCGATCGCCTCACACACCCGTCGGTACCTGACCGGCGCCGTCACCGCATCGAGTGCGGATACGAGCTCATCGAGGTTGCCGATTTGCGCGAGGTGAGCGCCGAGCCGCGCGGAATCGCAACCGTCGGCCAGCGCGAGAATGGCGTGCGCGATGCCGAACCTGTCGAGCCGGGCGAGCAGACGTGCGCGCACGTCGCCACCGACCGGGTGGGGATCGTCGACGAAGGCGTCGACACTCGTGAGGTTCGGCGGCTCGGTCACGAATCGACGAAGCGCCTCCACCAGATCGTGCTCGAGGTCGCCTTGCCCCAACGTGGCCAGCAGCCCGACCACCGGCACGACGGGCACACCGGCCAGCTCGGCAACGGCAGAGGCCCGTTTGCGCGCCACGGCGATCGGCCCGCCTGCCCCCGCACCGGCAAGGTCGGCCTTCGTCAGCACGATCAGCACCGGTCGACGGGACGACCGCGGCACAGCGAGATCCTCGGGTTTGACGGTCTCGGCGATCACCAAGACGCATACGTCGAACGGGTCGACACCCGCCTGCGACTGCGCGATGTGCACGCCGCGTTGTCGCAGGACAGTCTCTACTGAACTCCGACCCACCCCCGCTCGGCCCACCACCGCAACGCGCACCGGTCGCCGTAAACGGTTGACGACCGGTATCAAGTGCGGCCTACCGCCCGATTCAGCGACGTGTCTCAGCTCGCCGATGAAGTGCTGTGTCACGTGTCGATCCCCAAGCACCCATCGTCGCACCCCCGCCGACCCCCGACAGGCGGCGAAATCCGCCGCGGCGACGGGTACCGGAAGAAGGCAACTGTTGGGTATCAAATTGCACCACGATGCGGGTACACCGCCATCAATGAGCGACCATGGACCGATGCACGTGCAGCGCGAGGAGGACCAGGAGGTCGCCTCGGAGTCGGATTCCGACCAAACCCCCTCCCTTGCGCACCCGCATCCCCGCATCGCCAGCTTCCGGTCCCGCCGTTCCGCGTTGTCCGGACTGCAACGGGAGACATGGGATCGTCGCTGGCCGCAGCTGGGAATGCAGGCCAGGGACTCGGACGGGAATCTCGCAGCACCACTGGACACGCAGGCCTGGTTCGAACGCACTGCGCCGCTGGTTCTGGAGATCGGATGCGGTACCGGCGTCTCGACCACCGCGATGGCCGCGGCCGAGCCCGAACTGGACGTCATCGCGGTCGAGGTCTACAAGCGAGGTCTCGCGCAGCTGCTCAACGGCATCGACCGTGAGGACCTTCACAACGTGCGCCTGATCCGCGGGGACGGCGTCGACGTGCTCGAGCACCTCGTCGCCCCGGGCTCGTTGACCGGCGTGCGCGTCTTCTTCCCGGACCCCTGGCCCAAGGTTCGCCACCACAAGCGCCGACTGTTGCAAGCCGACACGTTCGCCCTGATCGCCGACCGGCTACGGCCGGGCGGCATTCTGCACGTCGCGACCGATCATGCCGAATACGCCGCACAGATTGGCGAGGTCGGCGACGCCGAACCCAGACTCCGCAGGCTGAGTTCCGACATCATCGATGGATCCGGCGCAGTTTTGCCCATCTCGGTAAGGCGCCCCGTGACGAAGTACGAGGACAAGGCGCAGCGCGCGGGCAGCGCCGTTACCGAATTCCTCTGGGAGAAGTGGTGAACGCCACATGAGTGTCTCGGAGGACTTCGGGGTGGCCCTCGACGGTGAGCTCGCCGTCGAGGCCGGCGACACGGCAGAACCGCTGGTCAGGGGTCCTCAACGGGTCCTGCTCGTGTGGGACGCACCGAACCTCGACATGGGACTTGGATCCATCCTGGGAGGTCGTCCGACCGCCGCTCACCGGCCACGGTTCGACGCGCTCGGTCGTTGGCTCCTGGCCCGCACGGCGGATCTGTCGAGCACCCGGTCATCCGAAGAACCTCCGGTTACGTTCGAGCCCGAGGCCACGGTCTTCACCAACATCGCACCGGGCAGCGCCGACGTCGTGCGCCCGTGGGTGGAGGCGCTTCGCAACGTCGGTTTCGCGGTGTTCGCCAAGCCCAAGATCGACGACGACAGCGACGTCGACAGCGACATGCTGGATCACATCGCGCTGCGCCGGAATGAGGGCCTGGCCAGCGTCTCCGTGGCGTCCGCGGACGGACAGGCCTTCCGGCTGCCCCTCGAGGACATCGCCCGTGACGGCATCCCGGTAAGCGTCCTTGGATTTCGCGAACATGCCAGTTGGGCGCTAGCGTCGGATACCTTGGAGTTCGTCGACCTCGAGGACATCCCCGGTGTCTTCCGGGAGCCGCTACCGCGAATCGGCCTTGACTCGCTACCCCAACAGGGGGCGTGGCTCCAGCCATTTCGGCCGCTGTCCTCGCTACTTACCTCGCGCTCGTGAACAATTGAGCAGCCGAGGCAGAACTTGAAGAAGATCAGTTAGGAGCTCACGTGTTCGCCTGGTGGGGTCGGATGGTGTACCAGTTCCGATACGCAGTTATCGGAATCATGGTCGCGCTGTGCCTTGGGGGCGGCATCTACGGCGCAAGCCTGGGACAGCACGTCACGCAGAGCGGCTTCTACGACGACACCAGCCAGTCGGTCAAGGCCTCGGTGCTGGCCGATGACGTCTACGGTCGCGATCGTCTGAGCCACATCGTCGCCGTTCTCGACGCACCCGAGGGCAAGAAGGCGAACGACCCGCAGTGGTCCAAGCAGGTCAAGAGCGAGCTGGACCGGGTCGTCGCGGACCACCCCGACCAGATCTTGTACTGGCGGGGCTATCTGGAGAGTCCCACCGGGGATCCCACCACCAACGCGGCGCTCGCCAACGACGGCACGCGCACCTTCGTCGTCATGCCACTGAAGGGCGACGACGACGACACCATACTCAAGAACTACAAGGTCATTCAGCCGGATCTGCAGTCCGTCGACGGCGGCAAGATCAAGCTGGCGGGCCTGCAGCCCATCGCCAGCGAGCTCACGGGCACGATCGGCGACGATCAGAAACGCGCCGAGGTCGCGGCCATTCCGCTGGTGGCGGTGGTGCTGTTCTTCGTCTTCGGCACCGTCATCGCCGCCAGCCTGCCCGCCCTCATCGGCGGGCTGACCATCATGGGTGCACTCGGCATCATGCGCCTGGCCGCCGAGTTCACCCCCGTGCACTTCTTCGCTCAGCCCGTGGTCACGCTGATCGGTCTTGGCATCGCCATCGACTACGGCCTCTTCATCGTGAGTCGATTCCGAGAGGAGTTGGCCGAGGGGTATGACACCGAGGCCGCCGTGCGGCGGACGATGATGACCTCGGGGCGCACCGTCATGTTCTCGGCGGTGATCATCGTGGCCTCGTCGGTGCCACTGCTGCTCTTCCCGCAGGGGTTCCTCAAGTCGATCACGTACGCGATCATCGCCTCGGTGATGCTGGCGGCGATCATGTCGAACACCGTGCTCATCGCGGCGTTGGCGGTCCTCGGACCCCGCGTCGACTCGCTCGGGGTCAACTCGCTAACCAGGTTCGCCCTGCCCGACACCATCAAGTCGGACCCCTCGAATCCGAAGAAGAACACCCTTGCCCTAGCCGCCATCCCGATCGGCATCCTCCTTCCCCCGGTCGGAATAGCGGTGGGGCACGTCGCCCGCACTCAGATCAAGAGGACCGGCGAGCAGGGCGCGGGCCTGGCATACCTCGGGCTGGTGTTCGCCTACCTCGGCACCTATGGCGGACTCGCCTATGGCTGCTACGCGCTGCGCGATGCGGGCGTCATCGAGGGCACCCTGTTCTACATCCTGCTTGGCATCGTGATCTTCTGCGCCACGGTCACGGCGATCCTGGCACTGGCGAGATTCGTCCCACTCATTCGCCGGATCACCATCGCGTGGCTGAACTTCCTCGCCGAGAAGACCCAGAAGACCAAGACCCGAGAAGAGGTCGAAAAGGGCTTCTGGGGCACGCTGGTCAACAAGGTGATGAAGCGGCCGGGACTCTTTGCGCTCCCGATCGTGATCGTGATGATCCTGCTCGTCATTCCGCTCGGCCAGTTGGCCCTCGGCGGCATCAGCGAGAAGTACCTGCCCCCGGACAACGCGGTGCGCCAGGCACAGAACGCCTTCGACTCCAGCTTCCCCGGGTACCGCACCGAGAAGCTGACGCTCGTCGTCCAGGGCGCGACACCCGAACAGCTCGCTCAGGTCAAGAGCGAAGCAGCTCAGATCACCGGTTTCACCGGTACGTGGGACGAGCGGCCCGTCGCGCCGGACGTGAAGGATCCGAAGATTCCGATCGGCGCGAACGGAGAACCGCAGCCCTGCCTGTCGAAGGACCTACCGTGCGTGCTGCAGAACGGTCTCGAGGTGCGCAACGACGCCTCCAAGAAGATCGACGAGCTCCGCGCCATGTCGGCCCCCAAGGGCGTGACCATTTGGGTCGGCGGCACTCCGGCGCTCGAGCAGGACAGCATCCACAGCCTCTTCGCGAAGCTGCCACTGATGGTGGTGGTGTTGATCCTCACGACGACGGTGCTGATGTTCCTGGCGTTCGGGTCACTGGTCCTGCCGATCAAGGCCGCGTTGATGAGTGCGCTCACCCTTGGCTCGACGATGGGCATCCTCACGTGGATGTTCGTCGACGGACACGGCTCGGGCCTGATGAACTACACACCTCAACCCCTCATGGCGCCGATGATCGGTTTGATCATCGCGGTCATCTGGGGACTGTCGACCGATTACGAGGTTTTCCTGGTCTCCCGCATGGTGGAAGCCAGAGCACGCGGGCTGTCCACGGCTGAGGCGATTCGCATCGGTACCGCGACCACGGGCCGGCTGATCACGGGCGCTGCACTCATCCTGGCGGTCGTGGCTGGCGCGTTCGTATTCTCCGACCTGGTCATGATGAAGTATCTTGCCTTCGGTCTGCTGCTGGCCCTGCTTCTCGATGCGACGGTGATCCGGATGTTCCTGGTCCCGGCGATCATGAAGATGCTCGGCGACGACTGCTGGTGGGCGCCGCAGTGGATGAAGCGCATCCAGGAGCGGTTGGGCCTCGGCGAAGTGGAACTCCCCGACGAGCGCAAGCGGCCGACGGCTCGCGAACCGGAGGTTGATTCCGAGGCTCTCGTGGGCGCCGGTGCGCCGATGCGGGCGCTACCACCTCACGACCCCACTCATCCGCAGGGTGGACAGCGGTCCGCCGCCACGGGCAAGGCCGCCCCGCAGCGCGTCAGCCCGCCGTCGGCCGCGGGAACCACGCGCATTCCGACCGCATCGCCCGCGCCCGTCGCCGAGCCGCCTACCACCCGGATGCCTGCCGCGGCACCCGCCGATCAGACCACCCGGATACCGGCGCAGGCTGACGATGCCGCCACCACCCGCACGCCGCGAATCGACGCAAGCCGGACCGCCACCCCACCGCGGACAGCGCCACCCCGCGACACCGGTGACAACGGCAGTCGCGAGATCGAGTCATGGCTCGGCGACCTGCGCGGCGGAGCCAGCGGTCATGGCTCGCACTCGGATGTCCAGCGCCCACCGCAGGCAGGCCGGCGCCAGTCGCCGACACCACCTGCCGCCGAACCGCCAACCACGGCGATCCCCACTCAGTCGGCCACGGACTCCGAGCCCACCGAGAAGATCGATACGCGTGGAACCGACGAGAATCCCAAGCGCCGCGGCGGCGGGGTCAGCGCGGCTGACCTGCTGCGCCGGGAAGGCCGACTCTAGGCGTCGACTTAGGTTTCGGCCTCGAGGTCGTCGGCCGTGCCAGCGATCTGTGGCCCGTCACCAGCAGCGAGGGCAGCCTCCTCGGCATCGGGATCGTCGGCCAGCAGCACGCGCGCCGCACTGTTGAGCACCGCAACGATCGGTACGGCCAGCAGGGCTCCCACGATGCCGGCCGTCACCCCGCCCGCCGTAATCGCGAGCACCACCGCAAGGGGGTGAAGCGACACCGCGCGGCCCATCACCAGCGGTTGCAGTACGTGCGCCTCGAGCTGCTGCACGGCGATGATCAGGCCGAACGTGATCAACGCGTAGACCCAGCCCTTGGCGATCAGCGCGACGATCACGGCTAGTCCGCCGGTGAGCACCGCACCGATCAGGGGGATGAATGCACCGAGGAAGACGAGCGACGCCAAGGGCAACGCGAGCGGAATCCCCATGATTGCCAAGCCGGCCCCGATGCCGACCGCATCGACGAAAGCCACCAGGAAGGTGGCGCGGACGTAGCCGATCAACGAGTGGAAGCCGGCACTGCTCGCGTCGCGCACCCGCTCGCGAACTGTCCGCGGGAAGACCTTCGTGACGAACGCGAAGATGTTGCGGCCACCCTGCAGCAGGAAGATCAGCGTGAAGAGCATCAGCAGCGCGCCGGTGACGATCTCGGTGATGGTGCCCGCGGTAGACAGGGCGCCGCTGGTCAACTTGGACTGGTTGTTCTTCAGCGCCTCGATGGCGGTGTCGGTCGCACTCTTGATCTGGTCGTTGCTGAAGTGCGAGAGCAGGCCGGTGTTGAGCGAGTTCCTCGCATTGGCGATGCTGAGGGCCACCTGGTCGATCAGCGCTGGCGCGCCCTGGATGAACTGGCTGACTACGAACGTGAGGATGCCGCCCACCACGACGATGCTGCTCAGGATGACCAGGGCGACGGCCGCACCTCTCGCCAGCCCGCGGCGGTCGAGGTAGTCGACGAACGGTAGCAGCATCGCCGTCACCATCGTCGCCAGCAGCACCGGTACCACGATGACCTCGAGGTGCATGACCAGCCACAAGAATGCGACCAGGGCACCCATGATGATCAGCAGCCGCCACGACCACGCTGCGGTCTTGCGGACCAGGGGGTGCACCGATGCATCGGCCTGCGAGTCAAGCGATAAGGAAAAGCCCTCTGGCATCCCGGTAGCGTAACGACTCGCCACGCGTGTTCCTGGCAAGCTCGTCGGGCGTTGGCGCGCCGTTACTCTATAGCCGTGTCGCAGCATGCCATGGAGGGCAGGAGCGAAGCGACCCGGGAAATCGCCATGGAGGGCAGGAGCGAAGCGACCCGGGAAGCCCGCCCGCGCGGAAAGTACTGGTGGTTGCGCTGGGTGATCATCTGCATCGCCGTCGTGGTGCTCGCTGTCGAAGTCGTTCTGGTGTGGGATCAGCTGGCCAAGGCGTGGCGAAGCCTGTTGTCGGCGAACTGGTGGTGGGTGCTCGCAGCCATGCTGGCGGCTCTGGCCTCGATGCACAGCTTCGCCCAGATTCAACGAACACTCCTGAAGTCCGCGGGCGTCTACGTCACACAGTTGCGGTCGGAGGCCGCGTTCTATGCAGGCAATGCGCTATCGACGACGATGCCTGGCGGTCCGGTGCTCTCGGCGACGTTCGTCTATCGGCAGCAACGGCTCTGGGGCGCCTCGCCCTTGGTCGCGTCCTGGCAGTTGGTCATGTCGGGCGTCTTGCAGGTCGTCGGACTGGCGCTGCTGGGGCTCGGCGGCGCCTTCCTCCTAGGTGCCAGCAAGAACCCGCTGTCGCTCATCTTCACGCTGGGCGGCTTCGTCGTCTTGCTGGTGCTGGCACAGTCGGTCGCATCGAATCCGCATCAGATCGATGGCATCGGGGTGCGTCTGCTGTCGTGGTTCAACTCCGCGCGGGGCAAGCCCTTCTATACCGGCCTGGACAAGTGGCGCGAGATGCTCGCTCAACTCGAGTCGGTGAGCCTGACCCGACGCGCGCTGGGCACCGCGTTCAGTTGGTCGCTCTTCAACTGGGTGGCCGACGTCGCCTGCTTGGCCTTCGCCGCCTACGCCGCGGGTGGCAAGCCGTCGCTGGCGGGTCTCACCGTGGCCTACGCGGCGGCGCGTGCGGTCGGCTCCATTCCGCTGATGCCCGGCGGCCTACTAATCGTGGAGGCCGTCTTGGTCCCGGGTCTGGTGTCCAGCGGGATGACGCTGGCGTCGGCGATCTCGGCGATGCTCATCTACCGACTGGTGAGCTGGATCTTCATCTCGGCGATCGGCTGGGTGGTGTTCTTCTTCATGTTCCGCACCGAGAAGGACATCGATCCGGACGCTGCGGTGGGGTCCGAAGCCGGGCGCGAGGCCGAAGGCGGGCCATAGGATCGGCGAATGCACCGACACACCCGGAACACGCTCGCGATTCTGGGTGCGGCCGTTCTCGTTGCCGCGTGCGAGTCCTCGAACGTACCGACGTCCGAGTCGAGCGGATCCCCACCATCCTCGCCTGCGACCTCCGAATCTCCGACGAAGGCGACCGCTGCGCCGGAAGCGGTCGAGGCCACCCCCGTCATCGCGAGCGTCGTCGCGGCGCCCGTTCCGGTGCCGACCACCGACGGGAAGGTCCACCTTGCCTACGAGGTGCAGCTGACCAACGCGCTCGACGGGACCGCAACCCTGAAGTCGTTGTCCGTCACGGCCGGCGGCGACAAGCTGCTGACGCTTGCCGGCACCGAGCTGGCATATTGGACGCGCGCCCTCGGCGCCGGGCAGACGCCGACTACTACGCTTGCCTCCGGACAGGCGGGCATCGTGTGGCTCGACGTCGTGCTCGACGCTGGGGCACCCGTGCCCACCGAACTCACCCATACCCTCGTCGTCGACCTGTCCAAGCCCATGCCGCCGCTGTTGCCCGCCACCATGATCGAGAACGACGTCGCATCGGTGACCGTCTCGACGCAGAAGCCCGTCGTCATCTCGCCACCATTGGACGGTCCGCGGTGGCTGGACGCCAACAGCTGTTGCGACATGACGGCGCACCGGACTGCGATGAACCCGATAAACGGAAAGCTTTGGGCAGCAGAGCGATTCGCCATCGACTACGTGCAGTTGAGCGAGGATGGCACCATCTTCAAGGGCGACCGGTCCAAGCCGGAGAGCTACCCGTACTTCGGCGCCGACATTCACGCCGTGAGCGATGGTCCCGTGGTCGCCGTTCTCGACGGGCTGCCCGAACAGGTCGCGGGTAAGAGCCCCACCGGGCTCACCCTCGAGCAGTACGGCGGCAACCACGTGGTGCAGGACATCGGCGGAGGCAACTACGCGTTCTACGCGCACCTGAAAACTGGGTCGGTGAAGGTCAAACCCGGTGACAAGCTCACCACCGGTCAAGTCATCGCCAACCTCGGCAACACCGGGAACACCGATGCGCCGCACCTCCACTTCCACGTGATGAGCACACCGGACCCGTTGCGCTCCAACGGATTGCCGTTCGTCTTCAAGAACTTCACACTCGACGGAAGGTTCGCGTCGATGGATGCCATCGACCCGCTACTGACGGGCGGATCCGCGTCGGTGGCGCCGGGATCGGTGGCTCGCGACGAGAAGAACCTCAGTCCGTTGGTGCTCGACGTGATGACGTATGCGGGAGGGTAGCGACGCGAGGACGCGCACCGCCGCGGCCGCACTGCTCGCCGACGTCGTATGCGTGTTGGTGTTCTGCGCCGTCGGCAGGCGAAACCACGCGGAGGGAATCACCGTCACGGGCGTTCTCGACACGGCGTGGCCCTTCCTGTCCGGCACGGCGGCCGGTTGGCTGGCCACTAGGGCATGGCAACGCCCGACCTCGTTGGCCCCGACGGGCGTCGTCATCTGGTTGAGCACCGTTGTCATCGGAATGTTGTTGCGCAAGGCCACATCTCAGGGCACCGCAATCAGCTTCGTGGTGGTCGCTTCGCTTTCGACCGCCATCCTGCTACTCGGTTGGCGCCTCGGCGCAAGGGTCCTCCGTCGCCCCCGAAAAAGCCCCTGACCGACTCGTCGTCGCCCAAATCCGATTCGAATTCAGGCGACGTCAGCACGGTGAGGGTGGCCCGCAGACCGCCGAGCGGGCCGTCTGACAACACGATCTCGCCACCGTGCAGCGCCGCCTGCTGCGCCACCAACGCGAGGCCGAGGCCCGAACCGCCGGGCGTCGCGGTACTCCCACGGGCGAACCTCCCCATGACGAACTGATGTTCACGGGTGGGAAGTCCGCAGCCGTCGTCGTCGACGACGATGGAGAGCATCTCGTCGCGACCCTCGACGGCGGGAATCCGGTCGGCCGCCAACACGATCCGACTGGCTCCGCCATGAGCGATGGCATTGCGCACCAGGTTGTCTACGGCGAGTCGCAGTCCGCCGGACCAACCCCAGATGGCGCCGATGCCGTCGTCGCTGTGAACGACGATGTCCACGTCTCCGGCGCGCGCGTTCTCGCGGGCGACCCGGTCGAGCAGGTCGGTGACGTCGATGCGTTCGCGATCCTCGTCCTGCGCCAGCTGTCCCGATGCGAGCTGTCCGAGGGCCGTGATGATCGCCTCCACACGGCGTTGCGCGCGCGCCAGGTCGCCGACGACTTCGTCGCGTTCGTCGGCGGGCAGGTCATGGATCCGCAGGGTGTCTAGGTCGGCTCGCATCGCGGTCAACGGGGTCCGCAATTCGTGTGCGGCGTTGGCCGCGAAGTCCTGCGCCGCCTGAAGCGAGTTCGTCGTGGCCAGTTTGGCCGCCGCGAGGCGATCCAGCATCCCTGCCATGGCATCCGAGAGCTCTTCGGCTTCCCGCGCGCCCTTGACGGCCGTCATTCGCTCGCTGTCGTCGCCAAGCTTCATGGTCTGTTCGGTGAGCCTGCGCAGAGGTCGGATCGCCGGACCCGCCAGCAGCCACCCGAGCCCGCCGGCGATCAGCACGGTGACGACGCCGACCGCGGTATACAGCGGAATCCGGGCGCGGTTCAAGAGGATGCTGTTGGCACGGATGCCCACCGACATCAGCAACCCGCCCTGCTGGTCGACAGGGATCGTGCGCACCCGGTATTCGATGCCGTTGACCTCGACGGTTTCGGTGCCCGGCGACAACTGCGGAAGCTGTAAGCCCCGCTGGAAGACCACCTGGCCCGAGGATTCGGATCGACCCGTCTGGAGCACGCCGTTGGTCTGGTCGTAGACGCTGGCGTCGATGATCGCGTCCAGCCGACGGTCGAGCTGCGCGGCGTCGTTGTTGGCCAATACCAACGACGTGAGAACCGTGAATACCGCCACCACGGCCGCAGCTGCGGCGGCCGCGGCCAAGGCGACGCGGGTGCGCAGTGAGGCCGACCTGCCTAGTCGGGGCAGCCGCACCTCAGGGCTCGTCGCGCAGGACGTACCCGATCCCGCGAACCGTGTGGATCACCCGGGGGTGGCCTTCGCGTTCGAGTTTGCGTCGTAGGTAACTGATGAATACGTCCGCAACGTTCGTGTCGACGTCGAAGTCATATCCCCACACCAACTCGAGCAAACGCTGCCGCGACAACACCACGCCCGCATTCTCCGCCAGCACGGCGAGCAGGTCGAACTCCCGCTTGGTGAGATCTGCCCGCTCACCCTCGACGAACACCAACCGCCTGGCCGTGTCAATGGTCAGCGGTCCGACGGTCATGGTGTCCGGAGAGCGCTCCGACAAACTCGATCGCCGCAGCAGGGCGTGCAGTCGGGCGACTAGTTCACCCAGGTCGAACGGCTTGGTCAGGTAGTCGTCGGCACCCGCTTCGAGCCCGGCGATCCTGTCATTGACGGTGTCTCGCGCAGACAACACACAGATCGGAATGTCGTTGCCCAATGCCCTCAACGCGGTCACCACCGCGACGCCGTCCAACTCCGGCATTTGGACGTCGAGGACCAGCGCGTCGAGCGCTTCGTTCGACAGCAACCGCAGCGCTTCCTTGCCGCTCGCCGCAACCCGCACGTCGAAACCCGAGTGCCGCAAGCCGCGGGACACGGAGGTTCTGACGTCCGGATCGTCGTCGACCATCAAGACCGTGCGACCCGCGCCGTCAAGCGCAGGCGGCCCCGCCACCTGCACCCGGATTAAGGAATGGCTGGGGCAGGCGGAGCACCGCAGCGATTCTTCAGATCGACGAGGGGCTGACGAATGCCCGTGAGATCAGCCTTCACGCCTGGGTTCTGGTCCATGTAGGTGGAGACCTGGCTGCGAACCTCGTCGCGCGGCAGACCCTCGAGGCTGGTGAAGAAGTAGTTCACGTCGGGGTGGCTGAACAGATACGCCGAGGTCGACGCCGAGACACCGGACGCCACGCCCGCGAGATCCGCGGCGGTGCAGTTCGGGGGGTTCAGGGCTGGATCATCTGCCATGGCAGACGGAAGCGCACCGAACAGCATCGCGCCTGCGATCGCGCCGGCGCCCATGGCACCAGCTACCGCACGTCGCCCAGCACGGGCCGAGAGCAACATGATCAAGCTCCTTCTTCGAATGTGCAGAGTTCTTCAGGTTTCTTCGGTGACCGCGATCCTGTGCGGTTACCGATAACGGAAAGCTAAGCAGAATCGGTGACGACTTTCTTGCCTTGCGGACAAAGAGGTGTCTAAAAAGCCGAAAGTACAGTTCACGACCTCCTCGTGAAGACACCGGCGAGTCACTGAAAGCTACCTGCCAGTGGTCGTCCCAGGCCCCTGGAGGGGTCCGCCGGCAGGCGTGGCCGCTGCGACGGGCGCCGATTGCGTTACCGGCGCAGTCCCCGGTACCCCCACGTTCTGCACCGCGGAGAGCGCGCCTGGCAAACCCCCGGGCAGAGCACCGGCCTGCCCCTGCGCCCCCTGCAGCAGACCCAGCACCTGCGGCAGCGTCAACGGCAGCCGACACCGGGCCGAGAGACCCTGCAGCGGGCTCTGCAGCGCCTGCATGTCCTTGGCAGCCTGGGGGTTCGCGTCGAAGTAGGACTTCAGCGCGCCGAGCGACTGCGGACCGGCCTGCTGCTGCGAGATGGTCGTCAGCGCGGCGTTGGTCTCGGGGTGCGAATCGAGGTAGGTGCCCGTCGAGGTGGCCACCGAGCCGATCGTCTTGGCGATCTCGCTGGCCGCACATGGGTCCGAGGCGGCAGTCGCCGCGGGGGTCCCGGGCAGCACCATCGCGGCGACGATCACACCGCCGCCGGCGGAAGCAGCGAACACGCCTGCGAGGTACCGCCTGAGGACGGAAGTGGCGACGGTCATGGGTGGCTCCTTAGGACGTTCACACTCACAAAATGCCTCGTCAACATACGAATCGATGGCATTTGTCATTGTTTGGGATCCCCGACCCGACATCGGTCATGCGCCATCATGCCATCGAGAAAGCTTGGCTACAAACCCGCACAGCAAAGATGTAGGTCAGATTCGCGGGCGGCAGGCAGCGATCCACTCCCTCGCGAGGGGACAAAACCCTACCGCACGCTGAGGTAGGCTCTCGCTACGAAACGCGGGGAGTAAGGCAGGGGTCCGCCATCCAGCAGTTCATGTTGCGGTTGAGCAGCAAGCTGCGCCAATACCGTTGGGCAGTGTTCGCAGCGTGGCTGCTCCTCTTGGTTCCCTCGCTGTACCTCGCGCTGAACCAGTCGGGCAACCTCACCGGCGGCGGCTTCGAAGTGGCCGGATCCCAATCGCTGAGCGTCGAGCACGCCATTCAGGATCACTTCCCAGACCAAGGCGCGTCCCCTCTGGCGCTGGTCGCGGCTCCGCGCGCAGATGCCTCCTTCGATGACATGAACCAAGCCGTCGCCCAACTCGAGCGCTACGCGGCCGAGGTCCCCAGCGTCAAGGTCGTGCCAAGCCCGCAGCAGCCTCCGCCCCGGCCGGACCGGCCGTACGTCCTCACCCTGCAGACCGACTTCAACAGCGGCAGTTCCGACCTTGCGAAGCAACTCCGCAAGAAGGTCGGCATCGACGGTGACCAACCGGGGCAGATCGAAAACGGACGGGTCAAGCTCTACGTCATCGGCCAGGGTGCCCTCGGTACCGCCGCCAGCGAGGCCACCAAACACGACATCGCTCAGGCCGAGAAGTGGAACCTCCCGATCGTGATGGTCGTCCTGCTCGCCGTCTTCGGATCACTTGCCGCAGCCGCGATGCCCTTGGTGCTGGGCATTTGCACGGTCGTCGTGACAATGGGGCTCGTCTATCTGCTGTCGATGGTCACGCAGATGTCGGTCTTCGTCACCTCCACCGTGTCGATGTTCGGCATCGCACTGGCCGTGGACTACTCCCTCTTCATTCTCATGAGGTTCAGGGAAGAGTTGCGGTCGGGCCGAGATCCCGCGCAGGCGGCCGATGCCGCGATGGCGACCTCTGGACTCGCCGTGCTGCTCTCGGGCCTCACGGTCATCGCCTCGGTAACCGGCATCTACCTGATCCACACTCCCGTCCTGGCGTCGATGGCGACCGGCGCGATCCTGGCCGTCGCGGTGGCCGTGCTCACCTCGACGACGCTGATCCCCGCGGTCCTCGCGACGGTCGGCAAGGCAGCGTCCAAACGCTCGTCGTGGCTGCACGTCTCACGCCGGCCCGAGACGACCCAGTCGAGGTTCTGGACCCGTTGGGTGGGTTGGGTCATGCGACGGCAGTGGATCTCCGCGCTCGGCGCAACTTTGGTGCTGATCGTGCTGGCCACCCCTGCCTTCGCCATGACGCTGGGCAACAGCCTGCAACGTCAATTCGAACCCACCCACGAGATTCGGGGCGGCATCGCTGCGGCTGCGCAGGCACTCGGTCCGGGCGCGCTCGGCCCCATTCGCGTCTTGGTCACCTTCCCCGACGGCGACGCGAACGGATTTCAGAACACCGGCGCACTGGACGCGGTGCAAAGGAAGATTGGCCAGGGGCCCGACGTGGCGACGGTGTCAGCCCCGGTCTTCGCCAACGACAACCACAGCGCGTTGCTGTCGGCAGTGCTGTCGATCGACCCGGAGGATCCAGCGGCGCGCGACACCGTCGACTGGTTGCGTTCCGAGTTGCCACGCGCCGCCCCGGGCTCCCCTGCCGTGATCAACGTCGGCGGTCCCACAGCCCTGCTCAAGGACTTCGACCACCGCGTCGCCGCGACTCAGCCGATGGTCTTCGTATTCGTCGCGTTCATCGCGTTCGTGATGCTGCTGATCTCGATCCGCTCGGTCTTCCTGGCGTTCAAGGGCGTGCTGATGACGTGCCTGTCCGTAGCGGCGGCCTACGGCAGCCTCGTCGTCGTCTTCAAGTGGGGTTGGCTCGAGGCGTTGGGGTTCGAGCCCCTCGGGTCACTGGACAGCACCATCCCGCCCCTCGTACTGGCGATGACCTTCGGGTTGTCGATGGACTACGAGATCTTCCTGCTCACCCGGATTCGCGAGCGCTTCCTGCAAACGAACAACACCCGTGACGCCGTCGCATACGGCGTCAGCACGAGCGCGCGCACGATCACCAGTGCGGCGCTGATCATGATCGCGGTGTTCGTCGGATTCGCCTTCGCGGGCATGCCACTGGTGGCTCAACTGGGCGTGGCGTGCGCCGTCGCGATCGCCGTGGACGCGACGATCGTCCGCCTCGTGCTTGTGCCCGCCCTGATGGCCATGTTCGCGCAGTGGAACTGGTGGCTGCCCGGGTGGCTCGATCGGATTCTGCCGTCGGTGGACTTCGAGAAGCCGCTACCCAAGGCCGACATCGGCGACCTCGTCGTCATCCCGGAGGACATCTCCACGATGGGGCCGTCGGGCGCCGACATCCGCAACGTCGTCAAGTCCGCGGCGAAGCTCAAGACGCTGGCACCACAGACCATCACCGTCGCTGACCCGCTGGCGTTCAGCGGCTGCCTGCCGCTCGGCCCGCACGTGAAGGGTGGCGACGAACCGCTGGCCGCATTGCGACCCGGCGGCGGGCAGGAGCGGAGCGACACGGGGAGGACCGGCGACACGCTCCGCCTCAACGGCATCAACCACCGAAGGTGGGGCGAGCCGAACGGCAAGAACGGCGGGGGGGCTTCGGGGGTTACCGGCGGTCGATACTTCCCCCGCCGGCCCGTCCATCCGGTGACGATGTGGCGCGGCAGGCTCGCGGTGGCCCTTGATGCGCTGGCCACGGCGGCCGACGCAGACCCTCCCACGGTGCGACGGCTGAGCCCCATGGAGACCACGAACGTGCTGCTGCCGACCGGCGACCGCTTGCAGATTCCCACCGGCGCCGAGACCCTGCGCCTGAAGAGTTACCTGATCATGTGTCGCAACAGCGCCAGGGACTATGCAGAGTTTGCCGATCTGGTCGAGTCCATGGAGACTCAGGTTGCGGCAGGGGTGCTGGCCGGAATGGACCGGTATTACTCTGGAGAACGGTTGAGAAGCCAGTGGGTGGCGACGCAACTCGTACGGCGGCTCGCCGACCCACACCCGTCCGACGATGACGAAGAATGGATGGGCCCCGAGTCGGAGTCTGACTGGGCACACGTGAGGCAGCGCTGCCTATCGGTGGCAGTTGCGATGTTGGAGGAGGCGAGGTGACGTTGACGACGGACGCGCGTGGCGACGCCGCCGGGCGTCCCCGCCCTGCAGCGGCGGCAGCGCGGAGACGTCCAGCCGTCGACCAGCGGCCGGTGGAGTTCTGGCCTACGTCGGCCATCCGCGCTGCGCTCGAGACCGACGATCTCGCGGTGTGGCAGCGCATCGTCGTGGCGATCAAACGCGACCCGTACGGAAGGACCGCCCGGCAGGTCGAAGAGGTGCTGGGGACCGAACCGCCGTACGGCGTGTCGAAGGCGTTGGACGAGGTGCTTAATCGCACCCGCGCACTTCTCGAGGCGAACGAGTGCGCGGAGGTGGCCCGCCACGTCCACTTGCTCATCGAGCGCTCCGGTCTCGGGCACGACGAATTCGCATCGCGCATAGGGATACCCGTAGACGAGTTCGCCGACTACCTCCAGGGCCGCACCAGCCCGTCGGCATCACTGATGATCAGGATGCGCCGGTTGTCCGACCGCTTCGCCAAGATGCGCGACGGTCGGCCCGGCTGACGGCGAGCACGCTGTGCCCACCAGCTTCGTGCTGATCCCCGGGGCAGGCGGCAGCGCGTGGTTTTGGCACCGCGTGGTCCCGCTTCTGATCGCCTCGGGTGCCGATGCCATCGCCGTCGAACTACCCGCCGCCGACGATGCCGCGGACTTGAACACTTACGCCGACGTGGTCTGCCGCGCCGTGTCCGACGTGACTGGCCCACTCGTCGTCGTCGGCCAGTCGATGGGCGCCTTCACCGCACCGATCGTGGCGACCCGGGTGCCGACGTCGGCCCTCGTTCTGGTCAATCCGATGGTGCCCACCGTCGGCGAGTCGCCGGGGGCTTGGTGGACGGCGACGGGGCAGGCCGCCGCGCGATCAGCGTACTTTTCCCGGATCGGGTTGGGAGACAGGGCATTCGATCCGGTCGAGGACTTCTTCCACGACGTTCCCGCCGCGATCCGCGCCGAGGCGTTCAGCCAACCCGAGCCGCAGCAGTCCGACACGCCGTTCGAACGGGTCTGGCCGCTGACGTGCTGGCCGGACGTCCCGACACGGGTGGTGCAAGGTACCGACGATCGCTTGTTCCCACTTGAGTTCCAACGCCGCGTCGTGCGCGAGCGACTGGGAATCGACGTCGAGGCGATGCCCGGCGGACATCTGATGGCGTTGAGCCACCCTGAGGAACTCGCGGCGCTGCTACTTGGGTCGATCACCGTGAGTTGATGGGCGCAAGATCGTCGACCAGCCAGTGCCCATCCTGTTTCAGCAGCGAAACTCGCAGTGGCAGGGGCACGTTCGCTGGTTTCGCTCCTGGCGCGTTCTGCGTACCGCGCATGATGACCGCGACGACCGCGACGTCCGGACCGATGGCCTCCACGCCCGCCGATACCGTGCTGGCCTGAACGGTGAGCCCCTTGCTCGTCAAATCCTTTGACATGGACTCGAATTCGCCGCGGAAGCCGTCGGCCCCGCGCTGCGTCATCATGGCGGTCAACCGGTCCAGGTTGGCGCTCGGACTCTGCGGGGTGAACGTCGCCGATGCCTCTGCAGCACTGCTGGCGATCCCCACCACCTCGGTGATGTCGCGATGCATCTGCGCCTCGGGTGCAGTCCACCGCGTGTAGCCGACCACAACGGCTGCGGCCAAGGCGACGGTGGTCAGACCCACCACCGCCAGCCGCAGACCCGGCCCGTCGTCGTCGGTGCCGACGGTGACGCCGTCGCGTCTGAACAACACGGCGTTGACCAAAATCGCCTGCACGATCAGCAGACACAGCACCGAGCACACCGACACCCACCAGAGCGGCCATGTCAACGCGACACCCACATAGGCCAGCGCCAGAATCGCACCGATCGGGGCCAGCGCGTCGAACGCCAGCACCCTCAAGCGGTTCCTCATCGAATGGTCTCCAACCGCGAGACCAACAGCTTGTCGTCGACGTCGGACACCGCGAGCCTCAGCGTCCAGTGCACGGTCAGCGGCTTGGCGCCCGCGTTCTGGCTGACGGACGTGGCGACCACGATGACGTTGTCGGTGCGCGACGACACGGTCGCCAGCTCGGGCTGTGGCACCGGTGGCAGGCCGGCGTCACCGGGTGCCGCGTGGTAGACCGACTCGATTGCCACGGATTCCACCTGGCCCACGGTCTGAGACTGCAACTTCTGCACAACCTGGCTGAACGGCTCGACTGCGGTCTCGAAGTTCGCGTTGAGCTGACCGACGGTGCCGTCGTGCAGGGTCTGCATGCTCTGGGTGACGGTGCCCGAGTTCATGTTGATCAAGACGCCGGTCCAGTCGGCGGCCGCCTGAAGCACGCGGGTCTGGTAGGCGCGATCGTCGACGTCGTGGCGGTGGCCGTTCCACAGAAGCACCGCCAGAAATACCGCGGCCACGGAGATGACGCCGAGCACCGCGGAGCCGATGCCGAACCCGGTCATGCCGCCGCTGCCCGCCTGCGTGCGCTCGTCATCGAGCTCGTCTGGCATGGCCGTGAGGGTACCCGGCGGCAACTGGCAGGATGGTGGGGTGACGTTAGAAGCCACCCACTCGGGTATCGACCTGTCCTACGTCGACGACGACGCCCGCCCCCAAGACGACCTCTTCGGTCACGTCAACGGCCGCTGGCTGACCGACTACGACATCCCCGCTGATCGAGCCACCGACGGCGCCTTCCGGTTGCTCGCCGACCGCGCCGAGGAGCAGGTGCGCGACCTGATCATGGAGGCCGCATCCGCGCAGGCGGCGCCGGACACCGACGAGCAGCGCGTCGGCGATCTCTACGGCAGCTTCATGGACACCGAAGCGGTCGCGCGAATCGGCGTGCAACCACTTCTCGACGAGCTGGCGACCATCGACGCCGCCGCTGATCCCGCCGCGCTCGCAGCCGTCCTCGGGGGGTTGCAGCGCACCGGTGTCGGCGGCGGCACCGGCCTCTACGTCGATACCGACTCCAAGGACTCGACGCGCTATCTGCTGCACCTCTCGCAGTCCGGCCTCGGCCTGCCCGACGAGTCCTACTACCGCGACGCGAAGCACGCCGACATCCTGGCTGCCTACCCGGGACACATCGCGCGGATGTTCACCCTGGTCCTTGGCGAGGAGTACGCCGGGGAATGGGAGAGCACGGCAGCGCAGATCGTTGCATTGGAGACCAAGATCGCCGCCGCGCACTGGGACGTGGTCAAGCGCCGTGACGCCGACCTGACGTACAACCTGCGCGCCCTCACCGAGCTGATCGCCGAGGCACCCGGGTTCGACTGGGCAGGCTGGCTGACCGCGATCGGCACCACCCCCGAGATCGCGGCAGAGGTCGTGGTGCGTCAGCCCGACGCCCTGGTGGCCTTCGCCGCACTGTGGGCAGGCGAGTCCCTCGACGACTGGAAGTGGTGGCTGCGCTGGCGGCTGATCAGCTCGCGATCGGCGATGCTGACCGACGAACTGGTGGCCGAGAACTTCGACTTCTACGGTCGCACTCTCAGCGGTACCGAGGAGATCCGCGACCGTTGGAAGCGCGGGGTGGCCCTCGTCGAGAACCTGATGGGCGACGTGGTCGGCAAGCTGTACGTCGAACGCCACTTCCCGCCCGATGCCAAGGCTCGGATGGACGAGTTGGTGGCCAACCTCCGCGAGGCCTACCGAGTCAGCATCAGCGACCTGGCGTGGATGACGCCAGAGACGCGCGAGAGGGCGCTGGCCAAGCTGGACAAGTTCACCCCAAAGATCGGCTATCCCGTGCGGTGGCGGGACTACCCGGGGCTGGTGATCGACCGGACAGACCTCTACGGAAACTACAAGCGCGGCAACGTCATTGGCTACGACCACGAGCTGGCCAAGTTGGGCGGGCCGGTGGACCGCGACGAGTGGTTCATGACACCGCAGACGGTCAACGCCTATTACAACCCCGGGATGAACGAGATCGTCTTTCCCGCAGCGATTCTGCAGCCGCCCTTCTTCGACGCCGAGGCCGACGACGCGGCCAACTACGGTGGCATCGGCGCGGTGATCGGGCACGAGATCGGCCACGGCTTCGACGACCAAGGGGCCAAGTACGACGGCGACGGCAACCTCGTCGACTGGTGGACCGACAGCGACCGCACCGAATTCGGTTCCCGCACCGATGCTTTGATCGCCCAGTACGAAGAGTTCGTACCACGGCAGCTCAGCGGCGGCCAGCACGTGAACGGCGCCTTCACGGTCGGCGAGAACATCGGTGACCTCGGCGGGCTCTCCATCGCGCTGCTGGCCTACGAGTTGTCGCTGGGCGGTAAGGCCGCCCCGGTGATCGACGGACTGACGGGTGTTCAGCGGGTGTTCTTCGGTTGGGCGCAGGTCTGGCGCACCAAGTCCCGCGACGCCGAGGCCATCCGTCGACTCGCCATCGATCCGCACTCACCACCGGAGTTCCGGTGCAATGGCATCGTCCGCAACCTCGACGCCTTCTACGACGCGTTCGAGGTGGACGAGTCCGACGGGCTATACCTGGAGCCCGCTCAGCGCGTGAGCATCTGGAATTAGCGTTCGACGCAAGAACGGCCGCCCCATCGGGGCGGCCGTTCTCGTCGTGCTCGGTCTTACATCTGCCAGTCCTGCGCACCGTCGTTCTGGCTGTAGGTGCCGACGGAGTTCTTGACGACGATCGGGTCACCGCTACCGAAGTTGTCGAAGAACCACTGCGCGTTGGCCGCGCTGAGGTTGATGCAACCGTGGCTGACGTTGCGCTTGCCCTGATCGGACACCGACCACGGCGCGCTGTGCACGAAGTTACCGCTGTTGTCGATGCGGACCGCGTTCTGGACGGTCAGCTTGTAGCCCTGCGCCGAGGTGTTGTCCACCCCGTAGGTCGCTGAGTCCATCACGATGCTCGGGAACTTTTCGAGCACGTAATAGGTGCCGTTCGGGGTGTCGTGGCCCGTCTTGCCCATCGACACCGGGAACGTCTTCTCCAGCGTCCCGTTGCGCACGATCTGCATCTGATGCGTCGTGTTGTCGACGGTCGCCACGAGCGACTCACCAGTGCGGAAGCTCGACTTCGTTCCACCCGCGTCGACGCGGACCGTGGTGTTCGCCGGCCAGAAGTCGATCGGGCGCCACCGCAGCTGGGTATCACTCAGCCAGTAGAACTTGCCCGGCACCGCCGGAACCGACGAGACGTGTACCGCAGCCTGAGCCATCTGACGGTCCGCGATCGGCCGGGCGAAGTTGATGGCGACCGGCTTGGCGACGCCAACCATGGCGCCATTGCTCGGGTTGAAGCTCGGCGGCGCGAAGACCGGCGGCCCGGTGTAGGCCGTGGGGTTCTGCCCGGCGGGGGTGCCTTCCGGTATCACCGTGGGCAGAGCCGCGGTTGCGGCCAGCGGATCTGCCGCCGTGGGAGCCAGCGCCGGTGGCGCAGCCGGATCGGCGGGCGGGGGCGCGAACGGGTCGGCCGGCGGCGGGAAGCCGAAGGGCGCGGGCGGTGCCGGCTGCTCCACCGGCTGCGAGTCGATCGCCGCCGGATCGGGGTTGACTTCGGGATCGGCCCAGGCAGACGGGCTACCGATGACCAGTCCACCGACGAGCCCAGCTGCGAAGATCGCAGTGGCACATCGCGTAACAGTTCGCTTGAACGTTTCCTGGGGCACGCCCCACCTCCAATACACAAGTGTTTCCAGTGTCGCACAGCATGGGGACCGCTTACCTGCGGCGAAGCTCCCCCAACCCCGACCACCGCTTTACCCAAACGGCACTGACCTGCTCGTTTGATCGCGTCCGCTGGGTGGTTCGTTACCTTCGCCGCATCTTGCCGATCAGGACCTCACGAGACGGGCAATCGCCGCCGACGCCTCGGCGAGTTTCTTGTCCGCTTCGTCGCCGCCCTCGGCGACCGCGTGGGTCACGCAGTGGCCCAGATGCTCGTCGAGAAGGCCGAGCGCAACGGACTGCAGGGCGCTGTTGACGGCGCTGATCTGCGTCAGGATGTCGATGCAGTACTTGTCGTCGTCGATCATCTTCGCGATACCGCGAACCTGACCCTCGATGCGTCGCAGACGCTTGGCGTAGTTCTCCTTGTGGGGCGAGTACCCATGCGGCGCAGAATCGTCGCCGTCCTCGACCGCGTTGAAAACGTCGGACGCCTCGGACATCGTCACCCTCCCTGCATCTGCTTCATCTGGCTGATCTCGGCCTGCTGTGCCGTCACGATCTGTTTCGCCAACGTCTTGGCATCGGCGTTGGCGCCGTCGGCGATCTCGGTGTCGGCCATGGCGATCGCTCCCTCGTGGTGGGCGATCATCGACTGCAACCAAAGCTTGTCGAACTCAGCACCCGTCATAGCGGCCAACCTCATCATTGTCGCGTCATCGACCATGCCTTGCATCTCCATGGCCTCACGCCCCTCGTGACCGGCTTCGGAACCCGATTTCCACTGGACCAGGAAGGCGGCGACTACTGCTGCCACCGAGGCGATGCACGGCTTCACGAGATCTACCGTACCGGATACCCCACCGGGGTATCCGAAATGGTTTGGTGGGCGAACGACCCGGAGGCATACTTGACCGATGCCCTCAGATCAGCCCGGCTCCCCCGATGCTCTTCGCGTAAGCGGCTCATCGGGCCCCGACATCAAACCTCGTAGTCGCGACGTCACCGACGGCCTCGAGAAGACCGCCGCCCGCGGGATGCTCAGGGCCGTAGGCATGGGCGACGACGACTGGGTCAAGTCGCAGATTGGCGTGGCATCGTCGTGGAACGAGATCACCCCGTGCAACCTGTCGCTGGACCGGCTGGCCAAGGCGGTCAAGGAAGGCGTGCACGCCGCGGGGGGCTTCCCGATGGAGTTCGGCACCATCTCGGTGTCCGACGGCATCTCCATGGGCCACGAGGGTATGCACTTCTCGCTGGTCTCCCGCGAGGTCATCGCCGACAGCGTCGAGACCGTGATGATGGCCGAGCGGCTCGACGGCTCCGTTCTGCTGGCCGGCTGCGACAAGTCGCTTCCCGGCATGCTCATGGCTGCCGCGCGCCTCGACCTGGCGAGCGTGTTCCTCTACGCCGGGTCGATCATGCCTGGCAAGGCAAAGCTGACCGACGGTTCCGAGAAGGACGTCACGATCATCGACGCGTTCGAGGCCGTCGGCGCCTGCTCGCGAGGGCTGATGTCACGCGAAGACGTGGACATCATCGAGCGCGCGATCTGTCCCGGCGAGGGCGCCTGTGGTGGCATGTACACCGCCAACACCATGGCCAGCGCCGCCGAGGCGATTGGAATGTCGCTGCCCGGCAGCGCGGCACCACCTGCCAGCGACCGCCGTCGCGACGGTTTCGCAAAGCAGAGCGGGGCGGCCGTCGTCGAGCTTCTCAAGCGCGGCATCACCGCGCGCGACATCATGACCAAGGAGGCGTTCGAGAACGCCATCGCCGTGGTGATGGCGTTCGGCGGATCGACGAACGCGGTCCTCCACCTCTTGGCGATCGCCCACGAGGCCGACGTGAAGCTGACGCTCGACGACTTCATCCGGGTCGGCGCCAAGGTGCCACACCTGGCCGACGTCAAACCGTTCGGCAAGCACGTGATGTTCGACGTCGACAAGATCGGCGGCGTTCCCGTCGTCATGAAGGCCCTCCTGGACGCGGGCCTGCTGCATGGTGACTGCCTGACCGTCACCGGAAAGACCATGGCGGAGAACCTCGCACACATAGCGCCGCCGGATCCCGACGGCAAAGTCCTGCGCGCACTCGCCAACCCGATTCATCCGACCGGCGGCATCACGATCCTGCACGGCTCCCTGGCCCCCGAAGGCGCCGTGGTCAAGTCGGCCGGCTTCGACTCGGACGTGTTCGAAGGCACCGCAAGGGTTTTCGATGGTGAGCGCGCCGCGATGGACGCACTGGAGGACGGCACCATCGTCTCTGGAGATGTCGTTGTGATCCGCTATGAGGGACCCAAGGGCGGCCCGGGCATGCGCGAGATGCTGGCGATCACCGGCGCCATCAAGGGTGCGGGCCTCGGCAAGGACGTGCTGCTGCTGACCGACGGCCGGTTCTCCGGCGGCACCACCGGTCTCTGCGTCGGACACGTGGCGCCGGAAGCGGTCGATGCGGGCCCGATCGCGTTCTTGCAGAACGGCGATGCGATCCGTCTCGACGTCGGGAAGGGCACCCTGGACGTCCTCGTCGATGCTGGTGAATTCGATTCTCGCAAGGCGGGTTTCAGCCCGCCCGCACCGAAGTACCCCACCGGAGTGCTGGCCAAGTACCGCAAGCTGGTCGGCTCGGCGGCCCAGGGTGCGGTCTGCGGCTAGTCGATCGCCGGTGGCGATTCCGGCTCGAAGGGTTGGTACCACCACCAGTCGGCGCGTTCCCCGGTGGGTCCGGGGCACGGTGTCACCGAGGGTGAGGGTTGGGTGGGTGGCCGGGCCAGCGATGCCGGGTCGAGCGGTATGCCATCGGCGTCGGTGACGACGAGGTGACGGGCGGGGCCGGTGATGGTGATGGCGCCGCGGTGGTGCTGACGGTGGTGATACGGGCACAGCAGGATCAGGTTGTCCAGTTCGGTGGGGCCGCCGTCCTCCCAGTGCCGCAGGTGGTGTGCGTGCAACCCTCGGGTGGCCCCGCAGCCGGGCACTGCGCAGCAGCGGTCGCGGTGCTCCAACGCTCTGCGTAGTCGGCGGCTGATGGTGCGGGTGGCGCGCCCGGAGCCGATCACCTGACCGTGGCGTTCGAACCACACTTCGCAGGTGGCGTCGCAGAGCAGGTATTGGCGGTCGTGCTCGGAGAGCAGCGGGCCCAGGTGCAGGGAGGCCAGGCGCTGTGCGACGTCGAGGTGGACCACGACGGTGGTGTGCTGCCCGTGTGGGCGCCGCGCCGCCTCGGCGTCCCAGCCGGCGTCCACCAGGCCCATGAACGCATCCACGGTGTTCGGGAACGGTGGCGTCCGACCCGAGTCACCCTCGTCGCCGTCACCGTCACCGTCACCGTCGCCGTCGCCCGGGTGGTCCTCGCCGTGGTCGTGTCGCCACGCGGTGATCTGCGCGTCGCGTTGAGACGCCAGGGCGGCGTCGAACCTCGCCGCCTCCAGCCGCGGCAGCCGGATCCGCCAGGTGGTGTACTTCTCCCCGACGGTCTTGCTGATCGAGCGTTCCGGCTCCGGGGTCGGGTCCGGTTCGGGTCGGGGTGCCAGTGCGATCGCGGTGCGCAGCTGGGTGACGGTGGCGACCGCGGCCAGCTCGGCGTAATGCTCGTCGGAGCCGGCGGCGGCCCGCTCGGCGATGACGCCGACCTGATCCAGGGACAGGTGACCCTCTCGCAGCAGCTCGGTGCAGCGGGGGAACTCTGCGATGCGGTGCGCGATGGTGGCGATGGTCTGGGCGTTGTGCGGTGAGGTGCCGGTCTTCCAGGCCACCAGCGCGGCGATCGAGCGGGCACCGGTCATGCCGGCCAGATCGTCGTGCTCCATCTGGGCGACGATGTCCACGATGCGCCCGTCGATCGCGTTGCGCTGACCGGTCAACTCCGCCAACTGCTCGAACAACACCCCGACATGCTCCTTGGGAGCCAAAGAGGTTGCCGTCGAAGACATGACACCATCAAAGCAAAGGGGTACGACATTTCCGCCGTGCGGTCTGCAGCGGCTACCGATGATGTGGGTAGGGTTTTCGCCATGACGCTCCACCCGTCGCTGGCACCCCTGGCTCCCCTACTGGGCACCTGGACGGGTAGCGGCGCCGGTGAGTACCCGACGATCCCGTCGTTTGGCTACCTCGAAGAGGTCACCTTCGGTCATGTCGGCAAGCCGTTCCTGAGCTACGGCCAGAAGACCAGGGCCGACGACGACGGCCGTCCACTGCACGCCGAAACCGGCTATCTCCGGGTGCCGTCACCGGGACGCGTCGAACTGGTCCTCGCGCATCCGACGGGCATCACCGAGATCCAGGAGGGCTCGCTGACGGTGACCGACGACGTTCTCGAGTTGGAGTTGACCGCGACCTCGATCGGACTCACGCGCTCGGCGAAAGACGTTACGGCGCTGAGCCGTTCGATTCGGGTCGACGGTGACCAATTGGTCTACACCCTGAGGATGAGCGCGGTCGGCCAACCCCTGCAGCATCATCTCGCCGCAACGTTGCACAAGAAGTAGGCATGACCTCCCACCCCAGTAAAGACGGCAGGATCCGAGTACCGAACGATCTCGACGCCGTCACCTCGGTCGGCGAAGAGGACCACTCCGACTCCGCGTCGATAGAGCGCATCTGGAAGGCGACCCGCCACTGGTATTCGGCAGGGATGCATCCGGCCATCCAGGTGTGCGTCCGCCATCGCGGCAAGGTCGTGCTGAACCGGGCGATCGGGCACGGCTGGGGCAATGGTCCCGAGGATCCGGCCGATGCCGACAAGGTGCCGGTGACGACGGAGACGCCGTTCTGCGTGTACTCCGCGGCCAAGGCCATGACGACGACGGTGATGCACGTGCTTGCCGAGCGTGGCGTCTTCTCCCTCGACGACCGGGTGTGTGACTACCTGCCGACCTACACCAGCCACGGCAAGGACCGCACCACCATCCGGCACGTATTGACCCACAGCGCGGGCGTGCCCTTCGCCACCGGACCCAAGCCCGATCTCAAGCGGATGAACGACAGCGAGTACGCCCGCGAGATGCTCGGCAACCTGCGGACCGTCTACCCGCCTGGGTTGGTGCACATCTACCACGCACTGACCTGGGGACCGCTGACCAGGGAGATCGTCTCGGCCGCCACCGGCAAGGACATCCGGGACGTGTTGGCCGACGAAATCCTCGATCCGCTCGGCTTCCGGTGGAACAATTATGGCGTTGCGCCCCAGGATGTTCCGCTGGTGGCACCGAGTCACGCGACGGGCAAGCCGTTGCCCGCACCGATCGCAGCGGCCTTCAAACTGGCGATCGGCGGCACGACGCATCAGATCATCCCGTACACCAACACACCGCAATTCCTCACCAGCGTGGTGCCGTCGTCCAGCACCGTATCGACCGCGAACGAGCTGTCCCGCTTCGCCGAGATGCTTCGCCGCGGCGGCGAACTCGACGGGGTACGGATCATGCAGCCCGAGACGCTGCGCGCCGCGACCGCCCAGGCTCGTCGACTGCGGCCAGACATCGCGATGGGGTTGATGCCCATGCGCTGGGGCACCGGATACATGCTGGGCTCCAAGCGATTCGGGCCGTTCGGCCTCAACGCTCCTGCGGCGTTCGGGCATACCGGTCTGGTCGACATCGCCATCTGGGCCGATCCCGAGCGCGACCTCGCGGTTGGCATCGTCAGCAGCGGTAAGCCCGGCGGACACCGCGAGGCGAAGCGCTACCCCGCGGTACTCGACGCCATCGCCGCCGGATTCCCAATCGGCGCGAGCTAACATTTGCTGGTGGCCAAAGTCGAGCTGTCCAGAAAGTTGTCCATCAGCCCGGAGGAGGCGTGGTCGCACGTCTCCGACCTGTCTTCACTCGGGGACTGGCTGACCATGCATCAGGGCTGGCGTAGCGATCTCCCCGACGAGCTCACCGAAGGCGCCACCCTCGTCGGCGTCGCAGGCGCCAAGGGGATGCGCAACCGGGTCACCTGGACGGTCAAGGACTTCGACCCACCGAAGCTCATCGGAATCATCGGCGACGGTGTGGGCGGCACCAAGTATGCGCTGAGCATGACCGTCAAGCCGCTACCCAAGGGCTGCGAATTCAAGCTCAAGATCGATCTCGGCGGCGCGCCGCTCTTCGGACCGATCGGCATGGCCGCCTCTCGAGCCGTCAAGGGTGACATCGAGCGGTCGATCAAGAAGTTCGAGGAGCTGTACGGCTAACGCTCTTCGCCGAGCGGCACGCGGGTCGCGCTTCAGGTTGGCGGTCTTCCCGCTGCGGAATGCCGTTCACCTCGATCGTGGCCAACACGCCGAGCCTGGCGTCGGCCAGCAGTGCGCGCGGGTTGAATGAAGAAGCGGTCATGCCAGAGCACAACCCGTGATCGCTCACGCACCATTCCGCAAAGGGGTTCACATGCCGACCGACGAAACGATGCGGGCCGACCTCGTGGAGTTGGCGCGGCGCCGGGCGCTGACCGAGGATGCCGCCCGCCCCGACGCGGTGGAGCGAAGGCACGCCGGAGGTGGGCGCACCGCGCGGGAGAACATCGCCGACCTCGTCGACTCGGGATCGTTCGTCGAGTACGGCCGGTATGCGATTGCGGCGCAACGCTTTCGGCGTGCGATCGACGATCTGATCACGCGTACGCCGGCAGACGGAATGATCGCCGGCACGGCGCGCGTCGACGGTAGCGCCTGCGCGGTGCTCGCCTACGACTACACGGTGTTGGCGGGTACTCAGGGCGCTCTCGGACACCGCAAGAAGGACCGACTGTTCGACGTGATCGCACGGCTGCGCCTGCCCACCGTGTTCTTCGCCGAGGGCGGCGGCGGCCGACCGGGCGACACCGACTACCCCGTCGTGTCGTCGCTCGACGTGCGCGCATTCAAGCTCTGGGCCGCGCTGTCGGGAGTGGTGCCACGGATTGCGGTGGTCAAGGGACGCTGCTTCGCGGGCAATGCCGTCATCGCAGGCTGTTCCGATCTGATCGTCGCCACCGAGGACACGTCCATCGGGATGGGCGGCCCGGCGATGATCGCAGGAGGCGGACTCGGCAACGTCGCGCCCGACGACGTGGGTCCGATCTCGGTTCAGGCGCCCAATGGAGTGGTCGACGTCGTGGTGGCCGACGAGGCAGAGGCGGTCGCCACGGCCAAGAAACTCCTCGGCTACTTCCGCGGGCCTGCGACGCGCGGCGAGTCGGCGGACCAAAATGCCTTGCGCACAATGGTTCCTGAGCGCGACCGGCGTGCCTATCACGTCGCACCGATCATCGAGACCATTGCCGATGTCGGGACGGTGACGTTTCTGCGGGAGCGTTTCGCGCCGGAGATGGTGACGGCACTGGCCCGCATCGACGGGCGTCCGGTAGGGATAGTCGCCAACAACACGCGCGTGATGGCGGGTGCCATCACGGCAAGCGCGGCGGACAAGGCCGCGCGTTTCCTACAGCTGTGCGACGCGTTCGGCCTGCCCATCGTGTCTCTTGTCGACTGCCCCGGCTACATGGTCGGACAGGCCGCCGAAGCGGAGGCATTGGTGCGGCGAGGCTCGCGATTGCTGATCGCGGGCGCCTCACTGCGGGTGCCGCTGGTGGCGGTGGTGCTACGCCGCGGTTATGGCCTTGGCGCCCAGGCGATGTGCGGCGGCGGACTGCACGAGCCGCTGCTGACGGTGGCGTGGCCGGGCGCTCACCTCGGCCCGATGGGGTTGGAGGGTGCGGTCCGGTTGGGCCTGCGCAAGGAGCTCGAGGCGATCGCCGACGACGACGAACGGGAGGAACGCGTGCGGCAGGCGACCGCCGCGGCACAGGAAAACGCCAAGGCGTTGAACGCGGCGGCGCTCTTCGAGATCGATGACGTCATCGACCCCGCCGACACACGCGACCTGATCGCCGCGACGCTGACCGCGGCCGCCGAGCACCCGCAGGATGCTCTGCGGCCGCGGTTCGTCGACGCGTGGTAGCGGTCAGCCTGCCATGAACTGGTCGTAGGCCGACGAGAGGTCGGGCGGGAGCACTGAGACATTGCACTGGCCCTGGGTGTCGCCGATCGGTGCGATGATGCCGCGCAGCTCGTAGTACTCCTGCGGGTTGGCCGTGAAGTAGCCACGAATGTTGGCGGCGGCCTGATCCCGCGGCTCGTTGCGTGCTGCTAAGAGCACCTGTGCGGCACCGGGGTGGACACTCAAGTAGTCGCGCGCCGAGCCCGTCACGGTGCTGACGGTGTTCGCAACGCCTGCGCCGCTGCAGTCGGGCGCCGCGGACGCCACCGGTGCGGCAATCGTGGCCGCGGCGATTCCGGTGAACAAACCGCCGACCAACATGCCGACCGCTCCTCTACGCATGGTCATTCCACTGAATTTCATAATCGATTTTCTCCTCGGGAGATTCGTGTGAAGGGGCCGTTCCCTCGACCCGGATGCCACGATACGCATCGAGCAGCAGGCCCCCCACGTCCGAGCAAGAGGCCCTCGCAGCGACCCTGCCTGGCGTTACGCCACTTCTGAGTGACTTGAATGACAATTTGGCCGGAATTGGTGGGACCGCTCGTCAAATTCTCAGATTCCGCGTCGGATTCTTAATTGATCGTGATGCAACAGAATATTCACGTTATCGAATCGTTATCGGCAGGTCAGTCCCGGACACCCTTGTAAATGCCCTTCCGGACGATCAGTGGTTGCAGAATCCGGTCGATCGACCACGCTGGGAACCTGAAGGCTCGGCCGTTCGGGGCGAACACCTCCAAGCCGTCGGGTTGGGCTCCCAGCACCGAGCCCCACCGACGGGTCGGCGCGCGATAGCTCCGCAGCGGCTTGCCGTCGAACTCGGCGCGAATGTTGTGGGCCAGCAGACCGTCGGCCCGGTTACGGGCCGAACTGCGCAGCGGATCCGTGGCGGCAACGTCGCCGACTGCGAACACACCCGGGTAGCCGGGCACCCGTAGATCTGGCGTGACACGGACGAACCCGCTATCGTCCAACAACTCTGACGGCAACCACCCGGTGTTGGGCGTGACACGCCCGATCGCCCAGAGCACGGCGTCCGCAGAGGCGGGGTCCTGACCCGTGCTCCACCGCACGGGATCGGTGCTGATCTCGTCACATGCGAAGCCGTCGGGCACGACCGCACGATGCCCGGCATGCAGGCCGACTCCGAGATCGAGGAGCCTGCGCCGGATTCGGCCCCAGATCCGCGGATGGTGTGAGGGCAGTGCGCGCTCACCCGGGTAGTACAGGTCGACGCGCTTGGCGGGCCAGGTGCCTGCCAGGTTGGCGGCGCTGCTGATCGCTGCCGCGCCGCCCCCGACGACGATGACGGAGTCGGCCTGGGCCAGGCGATCGTGGGCGGCGCGGAGGTCACCGTCGACGTCAGCGGCGGACTGCAGCGTCGGCCGCCGCCAGAAGCCGTTCGCCACCCCGGTCGAGATGACCAGCGTGTCGTAGTGCTCGTCATGGGACGTGCCGTCGTCGTGCTCGACCGAGACGGTCCGCGCGTCGAGGTCGACGCCGGCGAGCCTGCCGTGCACGGTGCGAACGCCGTCGAGCCCGCGAAATCGGTCGAAGCCGATGCAGTAGTCGCGGGCCCAGTCCTCAGGCCTGCTGAGTCGGATGCCAAGCTCCTGACCGCTGACCAGTGCGGGCTTGGCGGAGATGCCGACGACGTCGGTGTCGCGGGACAACCGGATGGCGGTGAGGATTCCGCTGTCGCCGAGTCCGGCGATGACGACGCGTCGCCTCACGACGCCCTCTTCGGCGGCCTGGGAACGAACCGCGACACCCGGTCGACGACGTCCTGGTAGGCCGGGCGCCGTTCAAGACTGCGCGTCTCCATCATCGGGATGCTGGCGCCGAGGAACATCGCCAGAATGGCCGCTGCACCGATCAGCAACCACCATGCGTCGGCCGGTGCTGCCGAAATGCCGAACAGTGCGATCGCGAACCAGAAGCTGAACTCCCCGAAATAGTTTGGATGCCGCGACCAGCTCCATAGGCCACGGTCCATCACGTCCCCTGGGCGTTTGTCGCGCACGAAGCGGTGCATCTGGACGTCGGCGACGAGTTCGAGGGCGACCGCCACCAGACCGATGACGAACGCCAGCCAGGTCAGCCACGCGAGGCCCGCACCGGGCCGGGTGACCGCCACGTACACCGGGATCATCGCGAGGAAGACCTGGCAGGTGGGGATGAGATGGATGGCCACCAGGTCGGCGCCGAACTCCCAGCGGCCCGCGCGCTCCTTGAACATCGGATAGCGCCAGTCCTCGTGGTGCAGGCCTGGGAAGGCGTAGACCCAGTTGGCGGTCAACCGGATCGCCCACAGGACCACCACGATGGCCACCAGCCAGCAGCGCAGATCGTCCACGTCGGGACCGGCCTGGCTCCACCAGTAGACGAGCAGTAGCGGCGGGATCACGCTCCAGTACGCGTCGTAGAAGCTCGAGTTCCGGTAGATCCGGCTGAAGGCAAAGATGACGACGGTGGCCAGCACGTCGGCGATGAAGGTGTCGAGCCAGAGCAGACCCGTGTCGGGACCCCATCCGAGCCAGGCGGCAGCCACACCGACGGCCAAGACGTAGGCGCCGGTGACGATGGCCAGGGACCGGGTCTTACTCATCGTCTCCTCGGGGGTCTGCGGCGCGCAGAAATGTAACACGTTCTAGTTCTGCCGCATTGCGGAACATCGACGTTTCGCTCGGGGCCGCGGTCGGATCGGTGTCCTACCGGGGCTGAGCGCGCCGCCACACCAGGACGTGCGTTGACGAAACACCTTTGCGCGACGTCACTTCCGCACTGAGGGTGAGGGTCTCGCCGTCGAGGTGCGCTCGTCGAACCTGAACGCCGCCAACCCAGTTGGGCAGCAGCGACACCTCGACGTGATGGTGCACGACGTCGGCCGACTCGTCGACGCTGAACGGTCCGCTGTAGCAGAGGTAGCCGCGCGCCGCGTCCGCCAGCTGTTCGGGGGTGCCGCCACCGGTGATGGCCTTGTCGTAGGCGGGTCGGTCGGGACGCATCAGCTGCGCGGACATGTAGCCGTCCGGGGTATAGACGATGATGCCGACCGGTTCCAGCCCGAGCGGTTCGGCGACGTCGCCGCCCGACTCGGCGGTGTAGGTGGCCAGGCGCCAGGCGCCAAGCAGGTCGTCGCGACGGATCATCGGTGGCCCGGTGCGGGAATGTCGTTGAAGCCGTTGGTCACCCGGCGATCTTAGAGCGTCACCGCGGACCACGGCACCCAGATCCCCGCCTCCGCGACACTGCGGCGGGATCGCATTCGCTCGCCCTTTCGCGATCTCACCGCAGCCTCGATGGGTGAAATGGCCCCCCGGTGCGGGTTGACAGGTGTCGACTTCCTATCGTGGCTGAATGAGCAACGTTGCTGATGCAGAGCGGGTCGCCGACCTGGCGGCGGGGGTCGTTCGCGACCACGATCCGAAGTCGGTGCCCGTCCAGGAGTTCCTCGGCGCCTGTTACGACGCCGGCCTTTCATGGGTGCACTTCCCCGAACGCCTTGGTGGACTGGGAGTCTCGCGTGGAAACCAGGCGGTGGCCGACCGCATCCTGCAGGGCGCCGGCGGGCCCGTCCCGCTGGGTCTGAACCCGATGGGCTACGGCATGGCAGCCCCGACCATCCGCGAACACGCCCAGTCCGACGACGTCAAGAAGTCGTGGTTGCGGCCGCTGGCCACCACCGAGGACATCTGGTGCCAGCTGTTCTCCGAGCCGGGCGCGGGCTCCGACCTCGCCGGGCTGGCCACCTCCGCAGTGCGGGACGGCTCTGGAGATGGGGACTGGGTGATCAACGGCCAGAAGGTCTGGACCAGCCTGGCTCACCGGGCCCGCTGGGGCTTGTTGCTGGCGCGCACCAACCCCGACGTGCCGAAGCACAAGGGCCTGACCTACTTCGTCATCGACATGCACTCCCCCGGCGTCGAGACGCGCCCGCTTCGCCAGCTCACCGGCCAAGCCGAATTCAACGAGGTGTACTTCACCGACGCGCGCATCCCCGACGCGCACCGCCTCGGCGAGGTCGGCAACGGCTGGGCCGTGGCGATGACCACGCTGATGAACGAGCGCAGCGCGCTCGGCGGTAGCGGCAGCAGACGTGGAGCGGGCACCATCTCCGAAGCCGTCTCGCTGTGGGCGGCCAGGCCGGAGCGGCAGACGCCCGTGCTTCGCGACCGGCTTACGCAGCTGTGGCTACGGTCGGAGGCTCAACGCCTCACCTCCGAGCGGTCGCGGGCGATGGCAGGAGTCGGCGGCCCAGGCCCGGAAGGATCGATCGGCAAGCTCGTCGGCGCGGAACTGAACCAGCATATCTACCAGTTCTGCATGGATCTGCTTGGGCCGGAAGGCATTCTGTATCACGGTTACGCGAAACCGGAAGGCGATCGCGAAGACTCAGACTGGCGGGGCCCCATCCAGCAGCGGTATATGCGAAGCCGCGCCAACACCATCGAAGGCGGTACGTCCGACGTGATGCGCAACATTCTCGGCGAGCGGGTCCTCGGCCTACCCGGTGATTTGCGGGCCGATGCCGGCATGCCGTGGAAGGAGGTTCCTCGTGGCTGAGAAGCTTGCGGATCAGCCCCGCAGTACGGCTGAGAAGCTTGCGGATCAGCCCCGCAGTACGGCTGAGATAGCTGAGTTCAGGTTCACCGAAGAGCAGGCCGAGCTTCGCAAGGCGGTGCGCAAGTTCAGTTCCGAGAATTTCGACGAGCCCGCGGTGCGCCGGCTCATGGAGTCGGACCCGCCGTTCGATCCGAAGGCATGGACCCGGCTGGGCACGGAACTCGGCGTACTCGGACTGTCGGTGCCCGAGGCCGACGGTGGCGTCGGCGGCACCCTCGTCGACCAGGCGATCGCCGTGGAGGAACTGGGCGCGGCGCTCGCCTGCGGTCCGCTGTTCGGCACGGTCTACCTCGCGATACCCGCACTCGTCGCCGCCTCCGCGGGCACGGTCCGCGACGAGCTGCTGGCCGAGCTCGTCGAGGGCAGGCGCACCGCGGCGTTCGCGGTCCCCGACCGGGCGGGAGCCTTGGACGCCTCGGCGATCGGGGTCACCGCATCGGGGTCCACCGACGCGTGGACGCTGACAGGGACCGTCGATCGGATCGTGGATGCGGGCGCGGCCGACGAGCTGCTGGTCGCGGCAACCGGCCCGGACGGGGTCGGCCTCTACGCGGTCGACAGCGCGGGCTCCGGCGTCGGGCGGACGCCGCTTCTCACCGTCGACCAGACGCGTCCCCAGGCAGGAGTGACGTTGTCCGACGCGCCGGCCCGTCTGGTGGCCGGACCCGACGAGGCCGAGCGCGTCATCACCCACGCACTGCAGGTCGGCTCCGCGCTCTTGGCCGTCGAGCAGGTCGGCGCCGCGCAGCACATGCTGGACGTCGCCGTGCAGTACGCCAAGGACCGCCTGCAGTTCGGCAGGCCCATCGGATCATTTCAGGCCGTCAAGCATCGGTTGGCCGACATGATGGTCGACCTCGAGCACGCCCGCTCCACGGCGTATCACGCCGTGTGGGCGTTGGCGGATGGCTCCGATGATCCGGCGCTGGCCACCAGCATCGCCCAGGCGACGAGCTCGGCGGCGTTCAGCCGGGTCGCCACCGACGCCATTCAGACGCTCGGCGGCATCGGGTTCACCTGGGAACATCAGGCGCACTTGTACTTCAAGCGGGCCACCACCGACGCGGCACTACTGGGAAGCGCGGAGCAACACCGTTCGCGCGTCGCCGAAATGGTCCTGGACAACGCGGCGGTGGAGAAGCCGCCGCGGGTCGCCGACGGCACCTGACCCCCAATCGGCGCGAGCGTGCGTGTCTGCACCAGACACACCGATGAGCATCGGCAGCACGCGAACCGCTCGGCGCGTTTTAATCTGTCAATTCGGCCGCTGGCGTGATGCAATCACGCGATGAGTAGCTATCACCCCGACATGCAGAAAGCGCGTTTCGCCGACATCGAGAGCGACGTGCACGGACTGATCTCCAAGAAGACGGCGGAGCTCGACGGCGTCGCGGTCACGCAGGTGACCTTCGGGACCGGCGCGCGATGGTCGAACGACCTCAGGGAGTACGCGGGCACGGACCTCTGCCAACTGCCGCACGTGGCGGTCGTCGTCAGCGGTGCGCTCGGGGTCAAGATGGCCGACGGGTCGGAGGAGGTCTTCGCGGCAGGCGACGTGATGCTGCTACCGCCCGGACACGACGCGTGGACGGTCGGTGAGGAAGCCTGCACCTTCGTCGAATTCTCCCGCGGCGGCGACTATTACGCGTCCTAGCGGGTCAGCTCGCCCAGATCGCGCCGCCTGTGCGGCGTGTCGTCGGTCGAGCGACGACTTCTCAACGAAAAGCCGCACACTCCCGACGGCCGCTCACCATAGCGCGCGGTAGTTCAGCAGCGCCCCGACGACGAGCACTACTCCGATACCCAGGAACAGGATTCGCACCGTGATCGGGCCGTAGCGAGTGGTCACGCGAACGATGTTGCGCTGCACGTGCCTGGCCCGGATCGTCCGCTGGGTGGACAGAACCAGCACCAACAGCGACGGCAGCAGGGCGAGTGCGCAGTACACGATCACGATCAACGGCCACAGGGTCGGGAGCGGGTGGCGCGCGGACACCATCGTCAGCGTCGTGAGGTACGGGACCGACGTCGCCGCCTGTCCGAACCCGACGACCAGCCCGACGATCGCGAACAACCAGGGATTACGGCGAGTCAGGTTCAGCGCCCAGATCGGAGGTGTGGGCCGCGCCGAACCCGAGATGCTCGCGACGGCGATCAGGATCACACCCAGGACCAACTGGCCCCAGTAACGGATCGTCGGGGTCAGGTCGAACTCGACGCGGTCGGCCAGAAAGCTGATGCCGAGCACGGTGAGCACCCCGAAACTTGTGGTCGCCACGAATACGCCCGCCACGAAACTCAGCCCGCCCGGGAGCGCTGACCTGCGGCGCAGCCGGCTGTCGTACACGACCGCCGTCGTCACTCCCAGGTTGAGCACGTTCAGCGAGTCGAGTAACGCGAAGCCCAGGAGAGGCAGTAGGAGTCCGAGCATGACAGAGGAGAACCTACGGCAGAGCCCGTCGCGGCGTGAACTCCGCGGTTTCGGGTATACCTCCACGTCGGCCAACTCACGAAGGGACCCATGACCGCAGCACGATCGCCACTCGACCAGAGCGAAATGGCCGAAGCGCAGCGCATCGTTTCTCTGGTGGGGACCGCGTTCTCCGGGAAGGTGGTCGGACAGCACCGGCTTCGGGAGTCGATGCTGATCGGCCTTCTCGCCGGCGGCCACCTGCTCGTCGAAAGCGTTCCCGGGCTGGCCAAGACCACCGCGGCACGCGTCATCGCCGAATCCATCGACGGCGGATTCAGGCGCATCCAGTGCACGCCGGACCTCTTGCCCAGCGACATCCTCGGCACCCAGATCTATGAGGCTGCGACCAACTCGTTCGTCACGCAACTGGGACCGGTGCACACCAACATCGTGCTTCTCGACGAGATCAACCGCTCCAGCGCCAAGACGCAGAGCGCGATGCTCGAGGCGATGGAGGAACGTCAGACGACAATCGCAGGCGTCGAGTACCCGATCCCGGAGCCATTCCTGGTGATCGCGACGCAGAACCCGGTCGACCAGGAGGGCACCTACCCACTCTCGGAGGCGCAGACCGATCGCTTCATGCTGAAGGAGGTCGTGGACTACCCCTCCATCGAGGACGAGGTCGAGGTCATCTCACGCATGGACGCGGGGTTGTACGAACGGGCCCACCACACCGATCCGGTGGTCGACGTGAACGACATCCGACGCGTCCAGGGCCTGGTCCGCTCGGTCCACATGGATCGCGCGCTGATCGAGTACGCCAGCCGACTGGTCAGCGTGACGCGCGAACCCGAACGGCACCTGCCGACGAGCACGGCCAGACTGATCGAGTACGGCGCGAGCCCCCGCGCGACCATCGCCTTCTGCCGGACGGCACGGGCCCTCGCCATCCTGCGTGGCCGCACCCACGTCCTGCCCGACGACGTCGCGCAGCTCGCGCACCGAGTCCTGCGGCACCGCCTCATCCTCGGTTTCGAGGCGGCGAGCGCCAGGATCACCCCCGACGTGGTGGTCGACGCCGTGCTACAAGCAGTGCGGGTGCCCTGAGGGTCGTGAGGTAGACCAACGCATGGGCATTCACCTCGATCGAGCGAGGGCGCACTTCGGCCGCGACACCACCGGCATGCTCGAAGGTGGGCGCTATTCGCTCGTCCACACCCGCAGCCTCGAATTCGACGACCTGCGACCGTACGTGTCGGGTGACGACGTCCGCGACATCGAATGGAAGGCCTCGGCCCGGTCGGGAAACGTGCTGATCAAGCGGTTCGTCAGCGAGAAGCACCACAAGATCCTGGTGGTCGCCGACGCGGGCCGCAACATGTCGGCCACCACCCCGACCGGTGAACTCAAGCGCGACGTGGCCGCCAACCTCGCAGGCGCCATGGGACTCATCACGGTGCGGCGCTCCGACGAGATCGGCATGGTGTTCGGCGACCGCCGGGGATCCGTCGACATCCGGTTGCGGCGCGGCGAGACGCATATCGAGTACATGCTGCACCGATTCCAGGAGCACGCCACGACTGGGCCGTCGATGAGCCACGTCGGCACCCAACTGGACTGGGTGGCAAGGCATTACCGCCACCCCCTGGTGATCTTCGTGGTGTCCGACGAGCCGGACGTCGACGATCGACTGCATGACGTCCTCACCAGGCTCACCGGCAGACACGACGTGATGTGGGCCATGGTGTCGGATGCCCCGGCCGCGGGGTCAATCGAGGACGACCGCAACGGCTTCGACGTGGGTGACGGGGGCTTCGTCCTTAGTGACGACCTCGGCGCCGACGTGATCGACGCCTATCGACGAGCCGAAGTGGAGCGGCGCCAACATCTCTCGGAGTTCATGACCGCGCACGGCGTTCCACACGCGATGGTGCGGGGCAGCCTCGCCATCCGCAACGCGATGCTGTCGATGACCGGAACGTATGCCCGTGCCGGATGATCTTCTCCGCCATGTCATTGGCCCGACGCCCTACTCGGCGTGGTGGCTGTGGACGGCCGTCGCGCTGACCGCCGCCCTGGTGCTGTGGTACGTCGGCGTCTTCGTCCTCACCAAGCCGGGACGCCGGCTGCGCGACGTCCCCTTGGTCGGGGCGGCGCGAGACGTCGCGATCAGACACCGCGCGGTGAGGGCGGTACGCGAGATCGGTGACCGCTACCGTGGCGGAGAGCTCGAGGCGGCACCAGCGGCAGCCGCCGTCAGCCGCGAGGTGCGCCGATTCCTGAACCGGGTGACGGGTGCACCTGCGGAGTACATGCAGCTGGCCGACATACCACGAAGCGAGATAGCCGCCGCCGCAACGCTCTTGGAGAATCTGGTCGACGTTCAGTTCAACGCTGCCTCGGAACTGGACGTGGCCCGAGTCGGTCGAGACGCCGAGGAGCTGATCCGGTCGTGGACCTGACCTGGATAGTCGCGGCGATCGCCGGTTGCGTCGCGCTGGCAGTGTGCATCGCGCTGGTGCTGCTTCGCCCGATGGACGCCGAGCGGCGGCACCTGCGTCCGCTGGCGAACGTCGGCCGACTGACCAGGCTGCCGGAGTACGTCCGGGCGAAGCGTGCCAGGACCCGGGACGCCGTCATCACGATGGCCCTGCTGGTGGTGATGTTCGCGGGAGCGGTCATCGTCTCGGCCCGCCCCACCGGACTGCCCACCTCCGCACGGCAATCCGACGGTGGCGATCCCGAGGACATCATGCTGTGCATCGGCGCGCCCCTCTCCAACCAGGCCGTCACCGAGACTCTGCGCTACTTCGCCGACCGGGTCGACGGCTTCGGTACCCAGCGCATCGGGTTGACCTCGCCGAACCGCCGGGTGGTGCCGTTGACCAGGGACTACCAGTACGCCAAGGCTGCCTTCGCGAACTACGCCGGGCCCGCGGGTAGTTCGGAGGCCTTCTCCCCCACGCTGTCCTACGTGGACTACGCCGAGAGCGTCGAGGACCAGCTGGCGCTGTGTCTCACCGGCTTTCCCGACTTTGATCGCCAAGCGGCACAACGCCGTTCGGTGATATACGTTGGACCAGGCGAGCTTCGCAGCGCCGGGGAGCGACGTCCCGCGCTGTTTGACGCCGACCGGGTCAGGGTTCTGGCGCTCGCCGCTGGAGTCCAGGTCAACGCGCTCGTCGTCGGCCCGCAATCAGCCTCGCTGACGGCGCTCACCCGTGATACCGGCGGACAGTCCCTGCCCGCCGACTCGGCAGTCACCCTCCGGCTGAACGCGATTCGCGACTCTCCGCCCGAGCCGAAGTTCAGTGAGGTGGAGACCGCCGCCGGTGCGTCGATCGAATCGCCCGACATTCCGCTCGCGATCGCCCTGGCGGCGGCCCTGGCGCTCACCGCGTGGTCGGTGGTGCGGCGCCGATGAACTTTCAACCGGTGTTTCCGCCTTTGGTCCTGATGGGCATCGCCGCGATCATCCTGGTGGCCAGGATCTCGGTACTGCGCCGGTCACTGGCGGCCGCGCGCACCCGCGCCGCGTTATGGCGTTGGTGCGGAATGACGTTGGCGGCACTGTTGCTGATCGTGGCTGCGTCCCGGCCGGTGATCGATCCGGACCGGACGAGCGCCACCCGCGTCGCGGATCGGGAGGCACCGAACGTGTTCCTGGTCGTCGACCGCTCACCCGACATGCGGGTGGTCGACTACCCGCGCGGGCTGTCCAGGATGGACCTCGCCCGCGAGGACCTCACGGCACTGATCGACCGATATCCGGGGGCCCGCGTCGCCATGATCTCGTTTGCGTCCCGTCCGAATTTGGACTGGCCCCTCTCGCCTGACACCCGGAGCCTGCGACCATTGGTGTCCACCTTCGAACCCTACGCTGCGGCACCCGACGCCTTGGACCAGACCAACGCAGGCGCGGCAGGAAACATGTTGCGCTATCAGCTCATCGGCGCCAAACAGCAGTATCCACGGGCGAAGACGCTCGTCTACTACCTTGGAGCGGGCGCCGCCGAGGCGGAGTTGCCGCCGCGCGACTTCAACCTGCCAGACGACGGGGTCGACGGCGGGGCCGTGCTCGGTTACGGCACGGCCGCCGGCGGCCCGATCCCGGGCACGGCGGTCGCCAGGTCCCGACTCGGCGAGCCGAGCCTGCGCGTCGTCGCCGATCAGATCGGGGTGCCCTACACCTCTCGAAGCGACGCCGAGCCGCTCGACTCAACGGGTGAGACCGTCGACGGCGCGACGGCGCCCTCCACTGCGGTCGACTCCTCCGGACGAACCGAATTGTACTGGGCGCCAGCTATTCTGGCGGAAATTCTGATCCTCGTCGAGCTCTATCTGGTGCTGCGCGAGTTCCGCCGCACCCG
The DNA here is from genome assembly GCF_006439015.1 of Mycolicibacterium hodleri. GTDB lineage: Bacteria > Actinomycetota > Actinomycetes > Mycobacteriales > Mycobacteriaceae > Mycobacterium > Mycobacterium hodleri_A. Next base: position 55,970 of record NZ_RCZG01000027.1, read on the forward strand.
TCTGCTGAGCGGCAACGTGGTCACGTGAACCGGCAGCGCCGACGACTACTCGTCCTCTCCGCTCCCGTCGCGATGGTGGTGCTCCTCGTCGTCGTCAAACTGTGGTCGGTCGTGATCGCCGGCGGATCTGCCGCATCCGACTTCGCCGAGCGGAACTCCGGCGCGCTCCGCGGTGACGTCGACACGCTGGACGTCCTCAACGTGATCGAGCCCGCGAAGGCCCTCGTTGCAGCGGGCAGCCTCGCCGTACTGGAGGATCGGCTCGAAGACGCCGACGGGCTGTTCGCCGAGGCACTGGACCGCTCCGACCCGGCACGGTCGTGTGCCATCCGAATAGATCTCGAATTCGTCAGAGAGACATTGGGCGACAGGTCTTCGACCGCGCTAGACGGCGCGTCAGCCGCCTCCTGGTACCGCCGGGCGCTGGCCGTCGTCGAGTCCGCGCCGCAGGGTTGCTTCCGCGGCAGCACCGATATCGATGAGCAGCGGCGCGCTCTGCTCGACGCTGCGGCCGCCCGCCTAGCAGCCAAGCTCGCCACGGCGTTCGCCGTCCCTGCGGCCCCGCCACCCCCGCCGGTCGCACCGCCGCCACCGCCTCCTCCGCCGCCGTCTTCGAGCAACACGCGCATCGATGAGGGCGGGCCGCTGCGCCTCAATCCGGACACGGGTGACCCGTTGGAGCGCCTGCAGCAGATCCTCCGGGACGCAGCGGCCGCGCAGAACGGCGGCTGAACCGAGGCGTGACTACGCTGTCACGGTGGCATCGGTGGTGACGGTGAATAGCGCGCACATCGGCGCGGATGGCAAGACTCCGAGGACGGGCATCGACAAGCGGCCCGTCGAAGGACCTGTTCCCATCCGGGCGCCGGGACTGATGCGCGGTGGACTCGGCAGCGGGATCGTCGGCGACGTGATCGGCAACCGGAAGTTGCACGGGGGCGACGATCAGGCCGTCTACGCCTACGCCCGCGAGGATCTCGATGTATGGGCAGGGCGACTGGGTCGCGATCTCACGAACGGCATGTTCGGCGAGAACATCACGACCGCGGGCATCGACGTGACGGGCGCACTGATCGGCGAGCGCTGGCGGGTCGGCGCGGATGGGCTGATGCTCGAGGTGACCCGGCCGAGGACACCGTGCCAGACGTTCGCCAAGAGACTCGGAATCGGCGGCTGGATAAAGACGTTCACCCACGGCGGCTCGCCGGGCGCCTACCTGCGGGTGCTCGAGCCGGGATCGATCTCCGGTGGCGATTCCGTGGACGTAATCGAGCGCCCGGATCATGGCATCACCATCGGCTTCGTGTACCGCGCGCTGATGTTGGAGCCCGACCTCTTGCCTGCGATTCTCGAGGCGGACGCCCTCCCGGACGACCTCAGGCGACTCGCCCAACGACGGGCCGCCGACTAGCGGGTGTGGTGATCAGGCGCGGGCCGCGTCGCGCAGCGCCGAATAGGACGCCTCGATGCATTTCGCCAACGCGGCGATCTCGGGAAGGGCCGTGGGGTCGGTGCACAGCCCGATCCCGATGTCGTTCGCATTCGAGATCGCGGAGATCCGCAGCGCATGGTGCAGTGCGGGCTCCGATGACGAGAACAATTGCGCCACTCGACGGCCCGCCACACTGACGGGAACCGACGGGCCGGGGACGTTGGAGATCGACACGGCGAACTCGCGGGAGCTGCCGGCGAGCCGACGCGCGGCACTGCCGACGTGCTTGACCCTGCCGAGTGCATGGAAGAGGTCGTACAGTTCGTCGGCGTCGTCGAGGCGCTTGCGTTGGGCGGTATCGGCCCTGATCCGGTCCAACCGCACCAATGGGTCCGCCTCGTCGTGGTGCAGGTCGACGTTCATGAACGAATCGTGATTGCCCAGCTGTCCCGACGAGCCGACGGCGTCACGCTGGTGCAGGCTCACCGGGATCTGCGCACGGACGCTCCCATGCGCCCGTCCCGCCCGGTCGGCGCGAATCAGCCAGTGGTGCAGACCGCCGCCTACGATCGCCAGCAGAACGTCGTTGACGGTCGCCCTGGTGGGCCGTGAGGCTCCGATGGCCTTCACCTCAGCCAGCGGTGCGACGGCGAACGCCAGCTCGCGTGAGCCCGTGATGGGCCGGTCCAGCGGCGACGCCGCCCCGGGATGGCAGAGCTCCCGGAGTAAGGCGCCCGGCAGCCGACGGGCTTCGCCCAACCTGCTCGGCTCGGCAGCTGGCACCCGACGCGTGGCCGAAGGAGGGGCGGCGTGGGCGTCCCAGAGGACGGAATCGAGGAACGCGACCGCGGCGATCCCGTCCGCCATCGCGTGATGGACGCGGGCCGCGATCGCCTCGGTACCGTCGGCCAGCGGGCCAATCACGTCGAACGTCCAGAGTGGCTTGGCCCGGTCCAGATGCTCGGCCATCAGCGCACTGACCGATCGCCAGAGCTCGGCCCTCGAGTCGCCGTGCCCGCAGGGCCGCCGGCGCACGTGGTCCGCGATGTCGAAGTCGGCTGCCTCGACCCAGCGCGGGTCGGGGGCCGACGTGTCCACGCGCTGGGTGGCGCGCGGCTCTCGCGCCAACCGGGCCGCCACGGAATTACGCAGCGAGTCGACGTCCAGCACGGTCGCGGCGGGATCGAGCACGTTGAGCTTCAGCGTGTGACCCATGATCACCGCCGACTCCAAGCTCAGGATCCTGGCATCGTCGGGTTCAAGTCGTTCGGAATGTCGATCGGGATCATCCTCACGGTCCACGGCGCGATTCTCGCGCATCATGAGCCAATGGACACTCGACTCGGCATCATCTATCGCCCCGACTTCCACCCCGATGGCCTCCGCGGCATCGCGTCTGCCGCGGAGGCGGCGGGCGTCGACGAATTTTGGGTCTGGGAGGACTGTTTTCAGCAGGGCGGCATCGCTCAGGTCGCAGTCGCCCTCGCGTCGACGGCGCGACTCAGCGTTGGTGTCGGACTGATCCCAGCGCCGCTGCGCAACGTCGCCGCGGCCGCCATGGAGTTCGCCACGTTGGAGGCGATGTTCCCCGGCCGCACCCGGATCGCCGTCGGGCATGGCGTGCAGAGCTGGATGCGACAGGCGGGAGCAGCGGTCGCGTCGCCGCTGACACTCCTGCGGGAGTACGTCATCGCCCTGCGGAGCCTCCTGTCCGGAGACGAGGTCACCGTCGACGGCCGGTACGTCCGATTGTCCGAGGTTCGTCTCGAGTTCCCGCCCGCACGTCCACTTCCGATCCTCGTCGGGGGGACGGGACCGAAGACCCTGCGCCTGGCCGGTGAAATCGCCGACGGAGTCGTGATCGACAGCAGGTACTCGACCCGCACGGTGCACGAAGCGCTGGGGCACGTCGCGGCGGGCCGGACCCAGGCACGTGCGCAGGCGCGGCCCTTCACCACGGTGCTCTTCCTGGTCTGCGCGCCGGGACACGACTCTGGGCGTCGGCTCGCCGCGGACGCAGCCCGCCAGGAGGTCGCCCAGGGGGACGTGTTCGGAGTCGGGGGTTCCGCTGAGCAGATCACCGCCGGCCTGCAGCCGTACCGCGATGCGGGGGTGGACGCCGTCGCACTGCAACCCCTGGGTTCGATGGCAGACATGACCGAGTTCATCGCCGCAGCCGGTGCGTTGACTCGGGTGACCTGAGACACCCCGCACCGGTATCGGAAATGAATCCCCTCCCTTTGAGGTTCAACCACACAGACCGGCGCGAAGAAAGCTTCACCCGGTAGGAACGTCCGAATCGCGGCATGAAGGCCACGGCTCGAACACGTTCGAGATGAAGGGATTACTGACATGAAGAGCATGAAGAAGTTTGGTTTCGCCACGATCCTCGCCGGTGGCCTCGCCGCAGGTGCCCTGGGTTTCTCGGGTGCCGCGCAGGCTGACATCAGCCACAACGCGTTCATCAACGAGATCACGCCGACCGTCAGCGTGCCGCACGTCGACACCACGGTCCACCAGAGCCGCTAAATCCGACTCCACGTCGAGGGGGCATCCGCACTGCGGGTGCCCCTTCTTCGTGTCTGGATGCGTTAGGCGCGAAGCGCGTCCAGGGCGCGATGAATGCGCTGCTCGCTCACGGGTCTGGCGGTGCCCAGCTGCTGAGCCCACAGGCTCACTCGGAACTCCTCGATCAGACGCGCGACGTCGCGCACGTCGTCGGCCGCGGCCCGCGACGGCGAAAGCGCCTGCCGCAGTGAGTCATATTCATCCCGCAACGAGTGAACCCGAAGCATCCGCTCGCGATCGGCGGCAATGGCGTGCGGCAACCGCTCGAGGCGTCGGCCGATGGCCGTGACGTAGCGGGCCAGGTCGAGGAGGTGCGCCCCTCCGGTGGCAGCGACGAAGCCCGCGGGCAGCAGGGTGGCCAGCTGCACGCGAATGTCGGCGACGGCATCCGCCTGACCGGCCGGTGGTGTGGCGGGCAGTGCGAGCTCGACCTCGCGCAGGGCCGCCAGGACGCGTTCGACGCGCCTGAGGATGTCGCGCATCGTCGGCGCAAGCGCACCGGACACGCGGTCACGGACTGCGGTGAAGTCGGCTCGGCTCCAGACCGGGTTCGGAGCGAGCGCGGCCACGGCGGCGTCGGCGCAGTCGTCCAGCAGCGCCGCCAGCGAGCCATCGGGATTGGCGCCCAACGTGAGTCGGGTCCGGGTGTCCAACTGCTTCTCGAGGGCTTTGGCCGGCGACGGCACGGCCAGCCGGAGCAGGCGGCGTGTCCCCGGCCCCATCGCGGCACTCTGTTCCGCCGGCGTCGCGAACACCCGCACGTTCACCGCGGCACCCACGTCGACCAGGGCCGGGTAGCCGCGCACCGCACGTCCAGAGGTGGTCTCGACGACCCGCGGGAGCTCGTCGAGGTCGTCCGGCCACCCGCGCAGTCCGCTGCGTTCGAGATCGCCTGAGAAGGCCTCGGCGACCGCGTCGCGGACCGGGGCGGCGAGGCGCTCCTGTAGCGCCTCGAGATCCTTTCCGCGAGCCAGCTCCGTTCCGTCGTCTGCCTCGACGGCGAACGTCACTCGCAGGTGATCCGGGATCTTCGTCAGGTCGAACGCGTCGATCGGGACCAGAACGCCGGTGCGGCGGCGCAACTCGCGTTGCAGCTCATCGAGCAGCGATCCGGCGCCCGGGTCGATGGAGGCGACGACCACTCGCGCGGTGTCCGGCGCGGGAACGAAGTTGCGCCGCAGGTCCTTCGGGAGTGACTTGATGAGCGCCGTGATCAGCTCCTCGCGCAATGTCGGTACGTGCCAGGCGAATTCGTCACCTCCTAGACGAGCCAGCACCTGCAAGGGAATGTGCACGGTGACACCGTCGTCCTCGCGCCCCGGCTCGAAGCGATACGTCAACGGCAGCGAGAGATCCGCCGCCTCCCAGGTGTCCGGCTGGTCTGCGTCGTCGTCGTGGCGAAGGAGGTCGTCACGGGTGAAGGTCAGCAGATCCGGCGTGCGGTGCCGCTGCTTCTTCCACCATCCGTCGAAGTGACGCGCCGACACCACCTCCGCGGGCACCCGGGCGTCGTATAGGGCGTAGATCTCGTCGTCGTCGACGAGCAGATCGCGACGGCGGGCTCGTTCCTCCAGCTCTGCGAGTTCCGCACGCAGCGTGGTGTTGTCGCGGAAGAAGTGGTGCCGTGTCTGCCAATCGCCCTCGACGAGCGCATGCCGGATGAACAGATCCCGGGCCACCGCCGGATCGACCTGGGCGTAGTTGATGCGGCGGCGCGCCACCAGCGACAGGCCGTACAGCGTGACGCGCTCATAGCCCATGACCGCGCCTCGCTTGGCGTCCCAGTGCGGTTCGCTGTAGGTCCGTTGCACGAGGTCACCCGCGACGCGCTCGACCACGTCCGGTTCGACGCGTGCCGCGATGCGCCCGAACAGCCGACTGGTCTCCACCAGGTCCGCGACGACGACCCAGCGCGGGGGGCGCTTGGTCAGAACGGAACCCGGCGCGAGGACGAACTTCGAATTGCGCGCCCCGGCATAGTCCCGGCCATCACCTTCACGTAAACCAATGTGCGACAACAGTCCCGAGAGCAGAGCGGCATGCACCCGGGCCGGATCGGCGGGCTCCGGGTCGTCGCCTTCCCGAATACCGAGGTCTCGGGCGATGCCGCGCAGCTGGCCGGTGAGATCCTGCCATTCGCGGATCCGCAGGTAGTGCAGGAACTCCTCGCGGCACATGCGCCGAAAGCCACTGCCCGACAAAGATCTTCGCTGCTCGCCCAGATACCGCCAGAGGTTGAGGTAGGAGTTGAAGTCGGAGAATTCGTCTGCAAACCTGGCGTGCTTCTGTCGCGCCGCCTCCTCGCGGTCGGTCGGCCGCTCTCGCGGATCGGGTATCGATAGCGCCGCAGCCAGTACCAGCACTTCACGCACGCAACCCTCGGCGTCGGCCGCCAGGATCATCCGGCCGATGCGTGGATCGAGCGGAAGCTTGGCGAGTCGACGCCCCAGATCGGTGATCGCGCCGTCGCCATCGAATGCACCGAGTTCGCGCAGCAGTTGCACACCGTCGCGAACGCTGCGCGCGTCCGGCGGATCGAGAAAGGGGAAGTTCTCGATGTCGCCGAGACCCAGAGCGGCCATCTGGAGCATCACCGCGGCGAGGTTGGTGCGCAGGATCTCGGGATCGGTGTAGCGGGGCCGTAGTTCGAAGTCGGGTTCGGAGTACAGCCGGATGCACACGCCCGGCGCGGTGCGGCCCGACCGACCGGCCCGTTGAGCGGCCGACGCCTGCGAGATCGGTTCGATCGGTAGCCGCTGTACCTTGGTCCGGCGGCTGTACCGGGAGATGCGGGCCGATCCTGGATCCACGACGTAGCGGATCCCCGGCACCGTCAGCGACGTCTCGGCGACGTTGGTCGCCAGCACCACGCGTCGGCGTGAGTGGGACGGCGCGAACACCTTCTGCTGTTCCGCCGTCGGCAGCCGCGCGTACAGCGGCAAGACCTCCGTGTACGGACCGAGAGCACCACTCAATACTTCTGCGGTATCCCGAATCTCGCGTTCGCCGGACAGGAACACCAGGACATCGCCGGGTGGCTCGGCCTCCAGTTCCCGTACGGCGTCGACGATCGCCTCGGTCTGGTCGCGGACCTCGGTGCGCACGATGTCGTGGTCGGGGTCGTCGGGATCCTCGTCATCGTCCGACCACACGGGCATCTCCAATGGGCGGTAACGGATCTCGACCGGGTACGTCCGCCCCGACACCTCGACGATCGGCGCACCACCGAAGTGTTCGGCGAAGCGGCCGGGCTCGATCGTCGCCGACGTCACGATCACCTTGAGGTCGGGCCGCCGCGGCAGCAGCTCGCGCAGATAGCCCAGCAGGAAGTCGATGTTCAGGCTTCGCTCGTGGGCCTCATCGAGGATCAGGGTGTCGTAGCGCAGCAGTCGACGGTCACGTTGGATCTCGGCCAGCAGGATGCCGTCGGTCATCAGCTTGACCAGGGTGCGGTCGCTGGCGTGATCGTTGAACCGGACGGTGTAGCCGACCGCCTCCCCGAGCGGAACACTCAGCTCGTCGGCGATGCGCTGACCGACTGTGCGCGCGGCAAGCCGGCGCGGTTGGGTGTGCCCGATGGTGCCACGGATGCCGCGGCCCAGCTCGAGACAGATCTTCGGCAGCTGGGTGGTCTTGCCCGATCCGGTCTCGCCGGCGACCACGACCACCTGATGCTCGGTGATCGCCGTGGCGATGTCGTGCCGCTTCGCGCTGACCGGCAGGTCGGGGTAGGTGATCTCGGGCACGGCGGCCAGGCGGGTGGCGACGAGCGCCTCGGCCGCGGTGAACTGCTCGGCGATCTTCTGCACCGACTCGAAGTTGCCGCCGCGGACGCCGCGCAGCCGACGCCGCAGCCGGTCGGCGTCGCGGATCGTCAGCCCATCGAGGCGCGCACGCAGCTCGCGCAACTCGGGGCCGGACGTTTCGGACACTCCGGCAACGATAGCGTTCGCGAACGAGCGCTCAGCGGCGCCAGAAGTCGTACTCGTCGCGGCCCGGCCGGAAGCCGGCCGCCTCGACGATGTCCACCGCCACGTCGAACTTGTCCCCGACGCGCAACGGAACGTGGGCATCGCTTCCGAACGACACCGCTCCGCCGCCCTCCTCGTGCCACCAGCCCATCAGGGTCGCCGACGCCAGCGGGCTGGAGGTGTTGAGTTCCAGCGGCCGGTCGGAGGTGGCCAGTGCGCGGAACACCGTGCGGTACTCCTCCTCGAAGTCCGCCTCCCGGTAGGCGCCCTCGCGGTCGGCAGGCCAGTAGCGGCGAGGGAAGTCGCAGTGCGCAAGGACTTCGAACACGTCGGAGCTCTCGACCAGTCGAAGCAGTTCGGCGAAGTAGTCGACGACGACGACGGCGGCGGGCAGCGTCCCGAAGACGTGGTTGACGAAGACCAGCTTCCCGTCGTGCACGACCGAGTGCAGCGAACCGAGCACCCGATCGAAGCTGCCCGACTTGAGCACCGCGGCGACGCTGCCCGCGAAGTGATGCGGCTCGCCTGCCTCGATGCCCGAGAGGATGCGCAAGTCGGGGAATTGGTGGCGGCACCGCTCGATGCTGGCGAGGTATCCGTCGACGTCCACCGGCTGCACCCGTCGTCGCGTGGAGATCTGCGCGCCAGCAGGCGGACGGTCGTCGGCACCCCATTCGGTGAAGTCGACGTGTTCGGTGAACGCGACGGCGGGCAGCCCCACCGCGAGCGCGCGGCGGCAGGTGTCCTCCATGGAGGACTCCGCACCGGTATCCCAGGAGAACTGCGAGTGCACGTGGTTGTCGGCGGGAAGCACGCCCCTCATGGTTCCATGTGTGGTTACAGCTACCAGGGTGTTTTCGGCAGCGACGAAGCCCACAGTGGCGCGGTCGGTGTTCGTGGGTACAAAGGGTCGATGGCGTTGACCCGAATCCCGTGGACGTTGGCGGCCGTCCTCCTGACGGCGTCGATGTCGACGGCATGCGTCGGTGTCTCCACCACGCCTCGAGAGGCAGCGCCGTCAGAGGTGACCGGCAAGGCACCGCCGTCACCTGGGTGGACGCCAGGCGATGGCCCCAGCTACGTGGCGATGGGCGACTCGGCCGCGTCTGCGCCCCTGGTACCTCCCCAGGCCACACCCGCAGGCTGTCTCAAGTCGACCAACGACTACCCGTCGGTGCTGGCCAGTCGAATCGGGGCGGCGTCGTTCACCGACGTGACCTGCAGCGGCGCCAGAACAGAGGACCTCGTCTCCCGCTCGCAGCCCACCCGTACCGGTGCGGTACCACCGCAGTTGGACGCCGTCACCGCCGACACCCGGCTGGTGACAGTCACCATCGGCGGCAACGACGTGGACCTGCCCGCGACCGCCATGGGGTGCCGGCGGTCGACCCTGGATCTGCCGCCCTGCTCCTCAGACCTGGTGGTCGACGGTATCGACAGCATCTCGCAGGCCATCGACTCGGATGCCGACCAGTGGGCTGCCCTGGTCGGCGCAATCCGCAGCAAGGCTCCCGAGGCGCGCGTGATCCTGGTCGGGTATGGCACCTACGTACGACCGGAGGGCTGCTTTCCCGCCCAGCCCATCAATCCCGTCGACGCCGCCTACTTCCAGTCCAAGCTCGACGAGTTGGACGGGCGACTGGAGCAGGTGGCGGCAAGCGAGGGCGTTGAATTCTTCGACACGCGACCGCTGTCGGTCGGGCATGACATCTGCGCGGCACCTCAGGATCGCTACATCGAGGGCTTCGCTCCGGAGCGGCCGGCGGCGCCGCTGCACCCCAACGGCGCGGGCGCGGCAGCGTTCGGTTCGGCGATCGCCGACTACGTGACCTCGGTGCCTGCCGGCGGGTGACGCTGCGCAGCTAGCGGTCTGGCGACCAGTGGGCAAGCATCTCCGCGAATGTGTCGAAGGCGGGTCGGGAAACCCCGTAGGTGGCCTCGAAGTGAATGCTCAGGGGGAAGCCGAGGCCTCCGACACCGTCGACCACCCGCTTGTAGAGCTCGATCATCTGCTTGCGCTTGTCCGCGGGTTCCGCAGCCGCCAACTCCTTGACGAAGTTCTGCTCGGCGGCGACGGCAGGGTTGCCGGGGTCCTGGATCAACCAGTTGATGAGACCTACGCTGGTCTCCATCTTCGGGACGAAGCCGAAGGACAGCAGTATCTCGGGACGATGTTCAGTGGTCTTGGCGAAGTCGGTCAGGAACCCGACGATCGCGTCGGAGTACAGCAGCTGCGTCATCCCGTAGGTCGCGCCCTGGTCGCACTTGAAGTTGAACCGACCTCGTTCGCCGTCGCGGGTGGGGATCAGGATCGCCCCGCGGTTGGGCACGACGCCGTCATAGATCGACAGGGCGTCCGTCGGGGCGACGCCCGCACCCTCACCGTCGGCCATCGTGCGCGGCACGCCGACGAAGGCGATGCCGTCGAAACCGGCATCGTGTAGTTCGGAGAGGCGTTGGTCGAGCGCGGGTTTGTCGAGGAACGAGGTCACCTGGGTGCACAAGCCATTCATCCCCGGCAACTCCGGCTTGATGATCGACCAGTAGTCGAGCACGTCCAGCTTCGGCTTCATCTCGATGGGACGATCGCCGTCCTCTTCGATCATCCCGGGGATCATGACGTGCCGGATCCGACCCTCGATGCCTGCGTCAACGGAGAGCTGAAGCACCTTGTGCGCCTCTTCGACGGCGTAGGCCGCGCCACGGTCGACGTTGGGAGGGACGAGCTCCAGCGCGATGGTGTTGAGTGCCAAGAGACTGCTCCAATTTCACGTCATCCAGGTGACATGCACGAATTGACCGGCGCTTCGTTGCGCGTACCGGTGGTTTGCGGGCCGCCGGGAGGACACCCTACCGATTGGTCCCGGAACCGGGGGCGTGGCGTGGCTGCGACGGGCGCGGCGACGTAGCGTGACCGTTGGCCGACCTCAGGTACAGATTCTCGTTGAGGTAGCGGTTCTCGGCCCGCAGGCGGGCGTTGCGGTATTCGAGGTCGAGGATGAGTCGAACGCCGTCCTCATTGATGCCGCGGCCGAGCAGTTCCGCGGCGCGGGGCCCGTGGGGCGCGCGGCGGGCCGCACCAACCCGATCCATCCGATCGGTAGTGGCGGACACTTCCGAGTTCGGCGGCGGCGCAGATGCGCTCGGGTCGGGGCCTGACTGGAGGCGACCGCTGCGCAGGAGCGACGCGGTCAACACGGCTCCGACGAGAAAAAGTCCGCAGCTCACCGCGAAGGCCACGGTGTACCCGTGCACTGCCGCGGTGGCCTGCAGTTCGGAACCAGGCTGGTCATGACTGGTCGCATACCGTGTCACCGCCGACGCGAAGATGGTCGAAAGCGCCGCCGTCCCAATGGCTCCGCCGATTTGCTGGCTGGTGTTCACCATGGCCGACGCCACGCCGGCGTCGTCGGGATTCACGCCCGTGGTGGCGGTGGCGATGGCCGGGGCGAACGTCATGCCGACGCCCAGTCCGAGGATGAACAGCGGGCCGATGACGCCACCTAGGTACGTGGTGTCGACGGTCAGCTGGGATAGCCAGAACATCCCGCCTGCCGCCACCAACATGCCGACGGGAATGAGCGGTCGCGGTCCGAAGCGCGGGACGAGTCGGGTGTTCGCCGTCCCTGCCGACAGCGCGATACCGGCCGCGAACGGAAGGAAGGCGAATCCGGTGCGGACCGGGCTGTAGCCCAAGTTCTGCTGGACGTAATAGGTGAGAAACAGGAATGCGCTGAACATGCCGCAGAACGCGAACGCGATGGCGATGTAGGACCCCGCCCGGTTGCGGTCCATCAGGATTCGCAGCGGCAGCAAGGGCGCCTTGACCTTTGATTCGAGGACTACGAAGCTGACGAGCAGCACGGTGCTGGCGATGAACATCGCGACGGTCAGCGGCGCGCCCCAGCCATGGGTTTCAGCGTTGGACAGCCCGTACACCAGACAGAACAGCCCACCCGACACGGTGATGACGCCAGGCCAGTCCAGCCGACTTCGGCGTTCGACGGTCTCCTTGGCCGCGACGAAGGCGAGGACTCCGGCGGCAGCGGGGACGGCGAACAGCAGGTTGACGTACAAACACCACCGCCAGGACAGCCACTCGGTCAGCACGCCACCGAGCAACAGACCGACGACGGCTCCGCTCGATGCGACCGCGGAGAAGATGCCGAACGCCTTTCCTCGCTCCTTCGGGCCGGTGAAGGTGATGTTCAGAGTGGACAGCGCGGCGGGCGCGAGCACCGCGGCGAACACGCCCTGCAACGCGCGGGCTGCCACCAGCATGACGAAGCCGGTCGCGGCGCCACCGACCGCCGATGCGGCGGCGAAACCGAGCAGTCCGATCAGGAGGGTGCGCCGCCGGCCCAACAGATCGGAGAGCTTTCCACCGAGGAGCAGCAGCCCGCCGAACGCCAGCGCATAGGCCGTGATGATCCACTGTCTGTTGTCGTTGCCGAAGCCCAGATCGGCCTGCGCCGACGGCAGTGCGATGTTGACGATGGTGTTGTCGAGGACCACCATCAACTGGGCCACGCCGATGACGGCCATGATCATCCATTTGCGCTGCGGCTTGGCTGGCGGTGGCATTGGCGGGGGGCCTGAGCCGTTCGCGTCCCGGGTCGGCTGGTACGTGATCGTGGGACCGCCCTCGGGGAAGGGCCTCCGCTGTGTCATGGGGCGTCCCTCGGTTCGCGAATGCTAGCCGAACCGACAGTACGGTACTGGACCGTACTGCGCCAAAACGCACTACTGTGAGGTTCGTGAGCATCACCGACCCCTCGGGATCCCCCACCCGCTCCCAGTGGTCGGCCCGCGAGACGGAACTCCTCGCCGTGACGTTGGAACTGCTGCAGCAGAACGGCTACGAACGGCTGACCGTCGACGCCGTCGCGGCTACCGCCAAGGCCAGCAAGGCAACGGTGTACCGACGTTGGCCGTCGAAGGCCGAGCTGGTGCTGGCCGCCTTCATCGAAGGTATCCGTCAGACGGTCGTTCCGCCGAACACCGGCAGTCTGCGAGGCGATCTCTTGGCCCTGGGCAACGCGATTCGCGTGCAGTCGGGGAGACATGCGAGCACTGTCGGCGCCGTACTCCCCGAGTTGTCGCGCAACCCGGCTCTCGGTGATGCCATGGAGTACGTGTTCGTCGACCAACGCAAGGCCGTCATGACCGAGATGCTGCGCCACGCTGCGGACCGCGGGGAGATCGACGCAGCCGTGATCAGTGACGAGCTGTGGGACGTTCTCGGCGGCTATCTGGTGTCCCGACAGATACTTCCAGGTAGACCGGCCACCGAAGCGACGGTCACCGCCCTCGTCGACGAGGTGCTCATCCCGAGCCTGACGCGGACGATCCACACCGACCGCTGAGAGCTAGAGCCCGATCCTTTCGAGCGCTTCGTCGTACTCCTCGGCGGCGAGTTTCGCACCCTTGCCTTCGGCCAGAGCGCGCTCGTAGACCGCAAACATCTCCGCGCTGACCGCCTCGTACCTGCGATCCCACGTCTCCGAGTCGAACCGCCAGTAACCGACGACGTCGTACTGGTCCGAGTCCCAGCCTCGGTCCCCGCGCAGATGCCTTCGGACTTCGCGCGTCGAACCGGCCTCTCCGGCGAACCAGCAGTATCCGCGACCGTCGGGATGCGGGTGACTCCTGACCAACTCCCCGAGTCTGCTTGAGGCACAGCCATTTCCGGTGTCCATCGTGGTGACAATGGGAAAGTCGGAACGCGCAGGCAGGTAGTCGAGGTGGGCCGCGTCGGGAACTTCGACGATCACGGAGACATCGGTGTCTTCGGGCAGCTCCTCGAGGATCCGCGCCAGCGCGGGTAGTCCGGAGAGATCGGCCACTAGCAGCTGCCAATCGGTCGCGGGCCCGGGCAGGTACCAACTGCGCGCGTGATCCAACCCCACCCGATCGCCGACGGTCGTCCGCCGCGCCCAGTCACTGGCGAGGCCCCGCCCGTGGACGACGAAGTCACACGTGATCTGGTTTTCGCCGGGGCCGCGGCGTCGGACACTGTAGTTACGCCCCTCGGTACCGTCTGAGAAGTAGATACCGAGCACTTCGTCAGCTGCCCCGGGCAGGTTCAGCTCGGCGAGCTGCGGAACGTCGAACACGACACGGCGCATCCGCGGCCCGACGTCCGACACCTCGACCACTGAACCGTGCACTGGCGCCATGCACTGCAGGCTAACTGCCGCGGGCGAGCACGGCGGCTCACGATAGCGTGCACGAGTACGTCAAGACACGACAGGAATCGACGATGACCAGCCACCTGGCCGATGTGCTCGGCGAAGAACCGCCCGCCACGGTGAACGCTCTGCCTGCCGAGGTGCTGGCCCGCCTCGCCGAGCAGATCGACGAGGCGCGGCACCGCCAAGCTGCGACGATGAACTCGTCGGTGACGACCGCCCTCAAGGGTGTGCCGCTGCCATTTCGAGGCATGGTCCGCAAGGCGCTGCTCGGATGACCGACATCTCGCACAACCCCCAACTGGTTCGGATTGCCCTGCTGCTGGGCGTGGATACCAGCGAGTTGGAGGGTTTGCAGTCGGTGCCGGACGACGACCTGAAGACACTTCACGCCCAGATCGGCAACCGGCTTCTCGCCGACAAACGGCGGCGATTCGCACGGGTGGCGGCGCTGTCTCAGACGATTCCCGGACCGATCGCCGGCAAGCTCGCGGAGAAGTTCCTGCCGCCGGCCGGAGCCGCACTTGCTGCCGAGCTTCTGGAGCCGGCCAAGGCGCGTGACCTCGTCGGTCGAGTCTCCGTGAGGTATCTGGGCGATCTGGCGATCGCCCTCGACCCGGTGCGCGCCCAGGACGTCGTGCGAGCAATCCCGCCCGCCCGAGTGGGTGAGGTCGCGCGCGAGCTGTTCGACCGGAAGGAGTACGCGGCCATGGCCGAGTTCGTCAGCGCCGTGGAGGTGGAGGCGTTGTTCGCATCGCTCGGCGTCGCGACCCCGCACGACCTCCTTGCCGTGGTGCCGCTGCTGGCGTGGAATGACAACCTCGACCGCGTCATCGCCGAACTGCCCGAAGAGCAGATCGCACAGATCGTGATCGACCTCGACGCGGCGGAACTCGCCGACCTGGCGCTGGCGGTCGAACCTCACCGGTTTGGTCCGATCGTTCAGGCCGTACCGGTCGACACCGTTGCCGAGATCGCGGGCGTACTCCTGGAGCGCAGTGAGCACGCGGCCATGGTGAGGTTCGCCGGCGTGATCACCTCGGAGATGCTTTCTGCAGCGTTGACGCGGGCGACCGAGCCTCAACTCAATGGCCTGATCTCCGAGGTCGGGCGTGGCCACATGTGGGCCGAACTCGACCGACTCGCCGAAGAAGTCGACGACGAGAGCCGAGATCGACTGCTCATCGCCGTCCGCAACGCGCCCGCTGAGGCGTTGAATCCCCTGCGGACGGCCGGCCGCGACGGCCACCTGGGCGCCGCGGCCACTGAACTGCTCGACGCTGCGCTCAATCTGCAGCTCTGAGAACTCCGCGTCCCGACCCGGGCAATCGGTTTCCGTTGAGCCGTAAGGGGTATGCGGGCCCAATGGTCAAGGCATTTGGATACAGCAGTAATGGCGGAGCAGAAGTCCAGGAATTTCTCGACCTCGACATGCCGAGTCCCATGCCTGGCGAGCTCCTGGTGGAGGTTCGCACCGCAGGCGTCAACCCCGTCGATTGGAAGATTCGCAGCGGACTCTTCGGCGGCTCCGATGCGAGCAGTTTCCCCGCCGTGCTCGGCAGCGAAGTGTCGGGCGTCGTCCGCGAAGTGGGCAAGGACGTGCAGGGCTTCGCCGTGAACGACGAGATCTTCGGGTCAGTGGCACCGGGCTCGGGCGGATACACCGAGTACACGTTGGTCACCGCGAGCGCCGCAGCGCATAAACCGCTCCAGGTGTCCTTCCACGACGCCGCCACGCTGCCGGTGGCCGCCGCCACCGCGTACGACGGCGTCATACAGCTGGATGTCAAAGAAGGACAGACGCTTCTGATCAACGGCATCGGTGGCGGCGTCGGAGTGGCAGCCGCGCAGATCGCCAGAGACCTCGGCATCAACGTCATCGGCACGGCGAGCGAGGACAAGCGCGCGTTGGTCGAGACGCTGGGCGCCACCCTGATCGCTTCGGGCGACGGCGTCGCCGACCGGATCAAGCAGATCCTCCCCGACGGCGTCGACGCGATCTTCGACCTCGCCGGCGGCGACGCTCTGCAAGCGGTGGCCACGCTGGTTGACGACCGAACCAAGCTGATCAGCGCCGGTGATCCCGCGGTCGCCGAGCTGGGCGGCCACATGATCGAACGAGACCGCACGCACCGCGTCCTGGAGATCGTCGGAGCCCTCGTCGCGGACGGCAAGTTGGATCCCCACGTAGAGGACGTGCGCCCGCTCGATGAGGCTGCCGACGCGATCGCAGCCGTCGAGATCGGCCATGCCAGAGGCAAGGTCGTCATCCAGGTCAGCTAGGTTGACGTCGTGCTCGACGATCGCACGGTTCTCGTGAGTGGCGCGGGCATCGCCGGTGCCACCCTCGCCTTCTGGTTGCAACGCCGAGGCTTCACGACCACCGTCGTCGAACGCGCACCGGCGTTGCGTGATGGCGGTCAAAACGTCGATGTCCGAGGAGCCGGTCGCGAAGTCCTCCGGCGCATGGGGCTGGAGGACCGGGTGCGTGCCGGGGGAACCGGAGAGGTCGGTCTACGTTTCGTTGACGACACGGGACGGTCGGTTGCGGAATTCCCTGTCGGCGACTCACCCAATGGCGACGGTTTCACAGCCGAACTGGAGATACTCCGGGGCGAACTGGCCCGCATCCTCGTCGAATCTTGTTCCGATTCCGTTGAATTCGAATACGGCGCCCGTATCACGGCGGTGGATCAGGACGACGCGGGCGTTACCGTGTCCTTCGCGAACGGACCTGCCCGCCGGTTCGGTCTGTTGATCCTTGCGGAAGGCATTCGCTCCACCACACGCGACGAGGTCTTCGGCGGTGAGCCCGACTACCGCGATCTGGGCTACTACACGGCATACTGCACCGTTCCGAAGACCTCCGACGACGATCAGTGGTGGCGGTGGTACTCCACCACTCGCGGCCGATCGGTGCAGTTGCGCCCCGACAACGTCGGGAGCACCCGGGCCAGCCTCAACTTCGCCTGTCCCCCAACGGGTCTCGACACCGCGGACCGCCAGGAGCAGGTTCGGGCGCTTCGCGAGGTCTACGCCAACGTGGGCAACGCCGCGCCCCGCGTCCTCGCCGCCATGAACGACGATCCCACCAGCCTGTACCTCGATCGAATCGCTCAGGTGCGTATGCCCAGTTGGTCGAGGGGACGAGTCGCGGTGGTGGGCGATGCCGCCTACTGCGCGACACCGGTCAGCGGCATGGGTACCAGCCTCGCCCTCATCGGTGCATACCTCCTCGCGGGGGAACTCGCCGAGAACTCCTATTACACAAGGGCATTCGCGGCATACGAGAAGCGGATGCGACCCATCGTGGACAAGGCGCAGAAGTTGCCGCCCGGGGTTCCTGGCATCGCCAACCCGACCAGCCGGCTGGGCGTTCGGGTCCTCCGCCTCGTGGTCGGGATTGCCGCCAGCTCGCCGGTGCGGGCACTCATGGCGCGGCTGACCTCATCCTCCGACGACAGCGAGCCGGCATTGCCGGACTACGAAGGTTGAAAACTCCTCTGTCACTTGGGTTTCAGTAGTCACATCGGCGGGTTTTCTTGTCGGTGGGTCGAACTAGTGTTCGGGTATGAGTTCGGATCGGGTCACCGCCGCGGTCGCCGCCTATGTGGCGGCCGCGGCGGAGTTGGCCGAGCTGGACTGCGATGCGTTCACCCACTCCGAACTGTTGGAGCTGCTGGGTGCGTTGGAGGCGGTGGCGTGGCGGCTGCCSRCCCTGGAGCATCGGATCATCGCCCGCCTGCAACGGGAGGCCTCCGCGGTGCAGTTGGGTGCCAAGTCGYTGAAGGCGGTGCTGACCGAGCGGCTACGGATCTCGGGTAAGGACGCCGCCCGCCGCCTCGCCGAAGCGAAGGAGCTCGGTCCCCGCCAGTCGTTCAGTGGGGAGCCGTTGGCGCCGCTGCTCGCCGAGACCGCGAACGCGCGCGCCAAGGGAGCCCTCGGCCCCGAGCACGTCGAGGTGATCCGCTCCTTCGCCGACAAGCTGCCCGGCTGGGTGGACCCGATCACCCGCGAGCAAGCCGAAGCCACCCTGGTGCACATCGCCGGCCTCACCGGACCCGAGGTCCTGCGCAAGGACGC
>NZ_RCZG01000028.1 GCF_006439015.1 Mycolicibacterium hodleri
CGTCCCCCACCGAGGCGATGCGTCACACCCTACGAAACCCCGATCAGATGCAGCGATACAAACGCCGCTCGGCCACCGTGGAACCCGTCATCGGACAACTCAAGGACCGAATCGGCTTGCGCCGCTTCGCCCGACGCGGAGTCACCGCCGTCACCGCCGAACTCCACCTCGCCGCCGCAGCGCTCAACATCACCCGCCTTCACCACGCCACCGGATAGCCCGCCGCTCCAGACACAGACCACCACCCAGGAATCGCCACACCCTGCAACCGGCATTTAGCAACAGCCACTGAGCGCGGGCAACTGTGCACAAATCGCGGGGGAGGGGAACGATCGGGGCGGATCATCGGTTGAAGGAAACGTGCGACTTTCGGTACTCGACCTCATCCCCGTCCGCAGCGACCAGAGCACCTCCGACGCCCTCGCGGCGACGGTGCAGCTCGCCAAGACCGCCGACGAGCTGGGCTATACGCGCTTCTGGGTAGCCGAACACCACAACATGCCCGCGGTGGCGGCGTCCAGCCCACCGGTGGTGCTCGCCTACCTGGCAGCTCAGACCAGGCAACTGCGGCTCGGCTCCGGCGGCGTCATGTTGCCCAACCATGCGCCGCTCGCGGTCGCCGAGCAGTTCGCGCTGCTCGAGGCCGCAGCTCCCGGCCGCATCGATCTCGGCATCGGTCGCGCTCCGGGCTCGGACCCGGTGACGTCGATGGCCTTGCGCGGTGCCGCAGGCAGAGACGATTCGGACATCGAGAACTTCCCGCAGTACCTCGACGACGTCGCGGCTCTGATGAGCATCGACGGCGTCCAGGTCGCCCTCAGGGGACGGCGCGAGAACTACGTGCTCAAGGCGACGCCGGCGGCCGCCAGCGAGCCCCGACTGTGGCTGCTCGGATCGTCGCTGTATTCGGCTCACCTGGCCGCCGCGAAGGGCCTGCCGTATGTGTTCGCGCACCATTTCTCGGGACAGGGCACCGAGGAGGCGCTCGCCACCTACCGGTCGGAGTTCCGGCCGAGTGACCTGCTGGCCGAGCCGACCACGTTCATGACGGTCAACGCGTCCGTGGCGCCCACCCGGGAAGAGGCCATGGATCTGATGCTGCCCAATCTGCACATGATGGCGTTCTTGCGGACGGGTCAGCCGCTGCGCGCGTTGGACCTCGTCGAGGATGCGAAGGTCGTCGAGCTCAGCCACCAGCAGCAGGAGATCGTCGGCTCCGGGTTGGAGCGGGCCGTCGTGGGGTCACCGGCCGAGGCCGCGGACCAGGTGCGCGCGCTCGCCGACCACTTCGGTGTGGACGAGGTCATGGTGAATCCCGTCGGCTCGGCGTTCAGAGGTGTCGACCCCCGGACCGCGCCCGCGCGTGCTTCGACACTGGAACTTCTCGCCAAGGAATTGTTCTAGGGCGTCAGCGCGACGATCGGAATCGGTCGGCTGGTGCGCCGTTGATAGCCGTCGTAGCGGTCGGAGTTGTTGTCGTTCACCAGTTTCCATAGCCGCGCGTAGTCGGCATCGTCGGGCCCGATGATCCTCGCCGTAGCGGGCATCCGCTTCGGTCCGACGTTGATCTCGACGTTCGGGTTGGCCTTCAAATTGAAATACCAGCCGGGCGCCTTGGGGTCACCGCCCTTGGATGCGACGACGTGGTACGCGCCGCCGTCAAGGGCGTAGCTCAACGAGTGGGTGCGCGCGATGCCGGTTTTTGCACCGACGGTGTGCAGCAGCAGAATCGGCGCCTGCCCCGGCATTTTGTGACCGATCCTGCCGTTGGTCTTCCGGTAGATCGCGTCGTGAACCTTCAGCAGCGGGACACCCAGGTATCGCTCCCAGACGGGGATGTTGCTCATGGTCCCAGTCTGTCACTCAGGACATTCGGGCCGAGGCCAGGTGTCTCGGGAGCCACATCCTGGCGGCTACCTGTGTGCTCAGACATCGGATGACAAGCGGTCCCATTGACGTCCACGCGCGACACCCTGACCCACGACTCGGCGACGCTGGAGTTGCTGCGCGCCCACGCCGACCCATCCCACCTGATGTGCGGCATCGACGACCTGACCCTCGAACGCAACGCCAGGAACTTTCTCGGGCTCTAGGGTTCGAGTTCGGCCAGTGCGTCGCGCAGTATTCTTCCCGTCGCCTCGCGGTCCGGATCCCGGCGCACCACCAGCCCCTTCGCGAACGACAGCTTGTCACCGATCTTGCGCGGCGCCACGTGCAGGTGAATGTGGAAGACGCTCTGGAACGCGGCCTTCCCGTCGTTGACGACGATGTTGTTGCCGTCCGCATGTAGTTCTGACGCGCGCGCGGCCTTGGCGATGCGCTGACCGATCCGCATCAAGTTCGCGACCACTTCCGGCGGGGTATCCGTCAGGTCGACGGTGTGTGCCCTGGGGATGACGAGCACGTGGCCGCGGACGATCGGCCGGATGTCGAGGATGGCGAGGTAGTCGTCGTCGGAGTAGACGCGGATGGCCGGCGCGTCACCGGCGACGATGGCGCAGAACACGCAAGACATGAGGCCACCGTAGTTGCCGGCTCCGTGCGAACGCGCCACGGGACACCGCCGGCTCACTACCCTTGGTTGGGTGGACCCTCGCGATCTCGCCTTCACCGGTGCCGCCGAACAGGCGCGCCTGCTCACCGCCGGGGTTGTCACCGCGCCCGCCCTCTTGGATGTCTACCTCGACCGCATCGCCCGATTCGACCGCGAATTACGTTCTTATCGCGTAGTTCTCACGGATTCCGCGCGCCGGGAGGCGGCCGCTGCGCAAGACCGGATCGAGGCAGGGGAGCGGCTGCCGCTACTCGGGGTTCCGATTGCGATCAAGGATGACACCGACGTCGCAGGAGAATTGACCACCTACGGCAGCAGCGCGCACGGCCCGGCCCTCGCTCACGACGCGGAGGTGGTGCGGCGGCTGCGGGAGGCGGGCGCCGTCATCCTCGGCAAGACGTCGGTGCCCGAACTGATGATCTGGCCGTTCACCGAGACGCTGACGTTCGGCGCCACCCGCAACCCGTGGCACACCGACTTCGCACCGGGCGGCAGCAGCGGGGGCAGCGCAGCGGCGATGGCCGCGGGTCTGGCCGCGCTCGCGCTGGGTTCCGACGGCATGGGCTCAATCCGGATCCCGTCGACGTGGGGCGGCTTGTTCGGGATCAAGCCGCAGCGGGACCGGGTGTCGTTCGCTCCGCACGAGGGTGCGTGGTGTGGGTTGAGCGTGTACGGCCCGATCGCCAGGACCGTCGAGGACGCCGCCCTCTTCCTCGACGTCACCGCGGCACTGCCCGCGGCGGCAGGCGGTTTCGTGGCGGCCGCGAAGCGGGCGCCGGGGAGGCTGCGAATCGCGCTGAGCACCAGGGTGCCTCCGCCGTTGACCGCGAGGGTCGGCAGGGCGCAGCGCGACGCGGTTGCCGAGGCTGGCGTGCTGCTACGCGAACTCGGGCACGCGGTAATCGAGCGTGACCCCGACTATCCGCCGCGTGCCGTGCTCACCCAGGCGCTGCCGCGCTACTTCAGAGGCGTCCACGACGACGCGAAGGCGCTGCCGCGGCGTGAGCGACTCGATCCGCGCACCCGTGCGTTCGCCAGGATAGGAGGACTGGTGTCGGACCGGCGGGTGGCCTCGATGCGGGCCGCGGAGGGCGACATCGCCGCCCGTGTCAACACGATCTTCGACGACGTCGACGTGGTCATCACCCCGGGAACCGCCACGGGACCGTCCCGCATCGGTGCCTACCAACGCCGCGGTGCCATCTCCACGCTCGCGTTGGTGGCGGCCCGCGTGCCGTTCCAGGCGATATTCAACGTCACTGGCCAACCAGCCGCGGTGGTTCCGTGGGGTCTCGACCGTCACGGCATTCCGACCTCGATCCAGCTGGTGGGCAGGCCGTTCGACGAGGCGACCCTTCTGTCGCTGGGCGCACAGATCGAGTCGGCGCGGCCATGGGCCGAGCGTCACCCACCGATGAGCTAGGGGCCTAGGTCTAGACGATGTCGTGCCAACGGACCAATTTGTCGGCGAACGACATCGGCAGTGCGCCGCTGCTCGACGGCAGCCGGACCGGGGATAGCTCGGTCACGACGTGCCGCTCGAACACTTCGAGTGCCGTCAGCCCGTTGACGAATATTCGCTGGATACCGTCGTGTCGCGCCAACAGTGAGTCGAAGTCGTTGACCACCAACGTCTTCTGGTCGATCTTGGCGTCCATGCTGCCCGCGCGCCGACAGCTGTGCACGACGTCCCACAGGGCCACGCCGTGGCCCGTCACGGCGTCGATCCGCTGCGGGTAGGGCAGATCCGCGTCGAATCCAAACAGTGCGCCCATCAGCGGCCAGAACTGGTTCCGCCGGTTGGCGTAGTACTCGCCCGAGAGGAGTGACCGTTCACTGGGGAACGATCCGAGAAGTAGGACGCGTGCGCCGTCCACGATGACGGGTGGCAGGCCGTCGCGCATGGGTTCGATCATCGGTCCGAATCCTCTCAGACCGTCGGATACCGTGACCCGGTGGGAGAAGTGGTCGATACCGGGAGCGACATGGAGATCTCCGGCCTGCTCGAGGGCTTGGAGGGCACGGCGCGAGCCGAACGGGCCGACCTCGTCAAGTGGTTGTTGTCGCGGGGCTTCACGGCAGCTCAGATCGGCGAGTCCTTCGCGCCGATGCTCCTGGCGACGCGTCGCGCCATGGGAGACGACGGGACGCTGGTGTCGGCTCGTCAGATCAGCGAGCGTTCGGGCCTTGAACTCGGTCTGCTCGAACGGATGATGCGCGCAGTCGGGTTGCCTCGGGTCGACGATCCCGATGCCGTCGTCCTTCCGAAGTCCGACGGCGAGGCCTTCTCCAGTGTGCAGAAGTTTCTCGACCTCGGTATCACTCCCGACCAGGTCGTGCTCGTTCTGCAGGTACTGGCCGAGGGGCTGATACGGGCGGCCGACGTCATGAGGTACGCAGCGCTGGCCGCCGTGTTGAAACCAGGGGCCACCGAACTGGAGACGGCCAAGGCGTCCGAGGCGCTGGTCGAACAAGTCGCCCCGATGCTCGCTCCGATGATCGAGGACACGCTGCGTCTGCAGTTGATGCACATCATGGAGACCGAGGCGGTGACCACCAGTGAGCGCGCCGAGGGCATCCCCCTCCCCGGCGCACGTCTCGTCACGATCGCGTTCGCGGATCTCGTCGGATTCACCCGGCTCGGCGAGGCCGTCCCGCCCGAGGACCTCGAGAAGCTGGCGCACCGGTTGGCCGACCTGGCCCGCGAGGTCGCGGTCCCTCCGGTTCGCTACGTCAAGAGCATCGGCGACGAGGTGATGCTGGTCAGCAGCGATCCCGTCGCGATGCTCGACGCCGTCCTCGATCTGCTCGACGCCACCGAAGTCGACGGAGACTTCCCCAGGCTGAGGGTGGGCCTCGCGACCGGGATGGCCGTCAGCCGGGCCGGTGACTGGTTCGGCAGCTCGGTCAACCTCGCCAGCCGCGTCACGGGGGCCGCGCGCCCAGGCGCGATCCTGGTGTCGGAGTCCACGCGCGAGGCGATAGGCGACCTCGATCGGGTGGTGTGGTCGTTCGCGGGCGCTCGGCGTCTGAAGAACATCAAGGACGAGGTGAAGCTGTTCCGGGCGCGCAGGGCGGACAACGGGTAGTCAGTCGTTTGGCCGTGCCGCGAACGAGGTGGCCAGTGACTTCTTGTCGACCTTCTCCCCGGCGAGCGTCGGCAGTGGCCGAGCCCGGATCTCCCAGCGGGTGGGGATCGCGAAGTAGGACAGCGCTCCCGTGACGTGAGTCGCCAGTTCGTCCGGAGTCGGGGCCACGGCGCCTGCCTGGTGCACCACCACGGCCACCAGTTCTTCGCCGAGATCGGGATGTGGAATGCCCAGTGCCGCGACCTCGACGACGGCGGGATGTGTGGCGATCGCAGCCTCGACGTGCGGGCAGGCGATGTTCTCGCCACCCCGTATGACGATGTCCTTGCTCCTACCGTCGATGAACAAGTAGCCGTCGTCGGTGAGGTGCCCGAGATCACCGGAATGCAGCCAACCGTCGGCATCGACTGTCTCCGCGTTCACCGCGTCGGCAACCCCCACGTATCCGTTCATCACCGTTGGCGAGCGGGCCAGCACTTCGCCGATGCCGTCGGGATCCGGGTCGGCGATCCGGAGCTCGACGACGGGGTAGGGCCGTCCCACGGTTCCGGGGTGCACGGTCAGGTCGCGGGCGTCGGCGACGGTGAGGAAACCACCCGCCTCGGTCATGCCCCAGGTGTTGCTCAGTCCGCGTTCGCGCAACTGTGGCAGCTTGGTCCGGATCCGGTCCAGCAGGGCGGTGGTAACCGGTGCTCCGCCCAACGGCCAGGACTTCAGACTGGACAAGTCGAAGGAGTCGAAGTCAGGGTGGGAGAGAATGCGAATGGCCATGGTGGGCACCGCTCCCCAGACCTGAATGCCCTCCCGTTCGATCAAGCGGAGAATCTGCCCCGCGTCGAAGCGGCCCTCGGTCAGCACGATCTTCCCGCCGGTCAAGAAGTGGGTGAGCAGGCTGGAGAGACCGCCGACGTGAAACATCGGCGTGGTCGCCAGGCTGACGACCTGGACCGAGTCCGCGTCAAGGAGATGCGGCAGTCGTCCGGTGCGCTGCATGATGTCGTGCTGGTTGCAGATCACCGAACGCCGAGACAGCTCAACGGCTTTGGGCATGCCTGAGCTTCCAGAGGTGAACAGCATGAGTGCGGCCGCGTCACCGTCGGTCTCGATGCCGGGGGAGAACACGGCGTCCACGTCGAATGCGTCGCGCAGGTCGCCGAGCGGACTGCTGGGTGTGACGACCGTCAGTTCGTTGTCGGTCAGGATGTGTCGCGGCGCGAGAACCGCAACGGCATGGTCGATTTCAGCGCCACTCCACCAGCGATTCGCCAGGACGGGGACGGCGCCAGATAGCCACAGCGCCCACAACGCCACCACCCACTCCGGGCTGTTGTAGCCGAACACCATCACCCGGTCGCCGGGTCGGATGCCGTTGTCTGCGAGACGTTTCCGCGCGGCATGTGCGGCGGCCCGGAACCCCGCGAAGGTGACTCGCCGCTCACCGTGCACGAGGAACGTCCGATCGGTCCACACCTCGGTACCCGCCATGAGATCGTCGAACGTCGCCGGGCCCTCGTCATAGACGAGCCCGGCGTGACCGCCGTACGAGCCCTCGCGGACCTCGCGGCCCCAGACGCGTCGCGGTGCGGGCATCACGGTTGTCTGTTCTTCGCGCAAGCGCTCATCACTGCGTCGGGATCTGGATGCCCTCTGACGGCTGCACTATGACGAAGCCCTGGCCGTAGAAGGACACCTGGAGCGCCTCACCCGAGCCACGACCGATCAGTGCGCCCGCCTTGAAGCTGGTCTTCAACTGTGTCTGCAGGTTCGCCGACCACGCCACCACGGCGTTGGTGTCCGCGAACGTCGGAGCCTCGCCGGCGTCGAGGACCACCGGTGGGCCGTCGGTCGTCAGCGCTACCCAGCCGGACCCGCGCAGTGTCGTGTTGAACAGCCCGCCTGTCGCGATGCTGCCGCCCTTCACCCGCTCTATGTTCCAGTCCAGGCTCGACGAGAAGGCGAGTACGTTCTTCCCGCTGATCGACATGCCGGAGTTGGTCAGGTTCAACAGGTGCACGTCGTGCGCCTGCTCGGCGAGGAAGACATCGCCCTGGCCCTGGCACCGCATCAGCGGCAGGCCTTCCCCGGTCAGTGCCTTCTTGAGGAACTTTCCCGCGCCTCCGCCCTCGAACGCGAAGTCGATGTTGCCTTGATAGGCGACCATCGAGCCCTGGCGCGCCATGAACGGCTCGCCGAGTCGTACGCGGAGCAGCTTCGCGTTCTGGTTGGCGATCGGCTTGGACTCCTTCTCGCTGAACCGGCCGTCGACGAGGTCGCCGCTGATGCCCGTGAACCCATCGCCTGCGGGTTGGCCAGGGTCGTGAACGGATGCCTGCGGAGGCTGTTGCCGTGCCTGCGCCTCGGCCGACGGAACACCACCGAGAGGCGCTCTGCCGGGCTGACCCTGATGGGACACTTGATCGGACCAGCCTTGACCGTCCCACCAGCGGTAGTCGTAGCGTCCCTCGGGATCGGGTTGCCAGCTTCCTGCTCCGGGTCCAGTCACCGTGTCAACTCCTCGGATCGATTGCGGATTCGCTACGTCGAACACTATGACAACGGAGTGGCATGCTGGGCTCATGTCGAAGGAGATCGACCCGGCGCGAGCCCGTAGCGCACTCGAGGTCGTCAAGCAGCACCCCGGAATGGTCCTGTTCCTGGCCTCGCCGGGGATCGTGGCGCTCGGCGCGGTGTGGTGGCTCGCGGGACCCGGGTGGGCGGTGCTGCTCTTGATCGCCATGGTCGTCGGGGGCGGGCTGGCCGTGAAGCGCAAGTTGAGCTGACCGCCCGCGTTGTTCGCTCGTGGAGAAGTTCGCCCCGTTGGCGCTGTAATAACGTAATCATGTAATCATGAAACAACATCACCGCGGCCGCTCCGGCGGCTGGCAGCAGTCCCAACAGCCCGACGCCAGTGACGCACCGGAGTGGATCTCCGGTCGCCTGCCCGAGGGTTGGTTCTCCGGCGATCCGACGGTGGTCGTCGACCGGGAGGAAATCACCGTCGTCGGTCATCTGCCCGAAGCGGATGGCGAGGAGAGCGACGCACGCGCATCGGGTCGTGCCGCGCGCTTCCGTGAGGAGACCCGATCCGAGCGCATGCGCATCGCTGATGAGGCCGAGCACCGCTACGGCCGCAAGGTCGCCTGGGGCGTCGAGGTGGGGGATGAACGAATCCTGTTCACGCACATCGCCGTACCGGTGATGACGCGGCTGCGCCAGCCCGAACGCCAGGTGCTCGACACCCTCGTCGATGCGGGCGTGGCACGGTCTCGCTCGGATGCGCTGGTCTGGTCGGTCCGACTCGTCGGTGAGCACACCGATGAATGGCTCGGCAAGCTGCGCGACGCGATGACCAAGGTCGACGACCTGCGCGCCGAGGGACCCGAGCTCTAGGTCGCCGAGTGCACGTAAGTTGTACGCGTTTCGCGAGACCGAGCGTCAACACGCGTGCAATGGGCGGGGTCAGATGAGTGGAAAGACGAGTAGGGCGTCGTCGGACTCGTTGGCGACACCGGTGTTGGTGGCATAGAGGACGGTGCCGTCCGGGCTCAGTGTGATCCCCTGGATGAGAGCGTCGGTGATCGTGGCGAGGGTGGTGACGGCGCCGGTGGCCTTGTCGATCTTCAGGACCGCATTATCGCCCCCGACGTACAACGACATTCCGTCGAGGCTTTGAACGATTTGCGCTGGTTGCACGGGCAGGTTGATCCGGTTGCTGATCGCGCCCCTACCCTCATTGCCGGTCACGTCGACGACAGTCACCTGCGAGTAGTAGTCGTCGGCGACATACAGCGTGTTTCCGTCGAGAACAGCGCTGACGGGTGTCGATTCGCCGGGGTACGCGCCACCCGTGTAGACACTGCGAGTGGGCGTGCCACCGACGACGACGCTGGCACGGCTCCCGACCCGGTCCGTCACGTAGATGACGCTGCCGTCCGAATTGGATACCACCGCGGTCGGATAGCCGATGTCAGTGAGCCGGATGGTCTTGCTGACGGTGTTCGTCGCCGTATCGATCACCGACAAGACGACGGGGATGGGCTCGCTGACGATGGACCCGCTCGCAACCAAGACGTGGACACCGTCGGCGGTCACCACGACGGTTCTGGGCAGGGCACCTACCGGGATGGTGCCAACAACCGTGTTCGTGGCGGTGCTGATCACCGACACAGTGGAGTCGTCGAAGTTCCCTACGTAGACGGTCGACCCGTTGGGGGTGATCGCCAGGCCCAACGGGTGGTTGCCGACCTGAATGGTCTTGATGACCGTGTTGCTGGCGGTGTCGATCACCGACACCGAATCGCCGACGTGGGGCTGGCCCGAGGACACGTATCGGCCAAAGTTGGTGACGTAGATCGTCGACCCGTCGGGGGTGACCACTACTTGCACGGGGTTGATGCCGACCGCGATCGACACCGGTCCGCTGGCGACCGCCGGGATGACGCTGACCTGCAGGATGGTGGGGGTGGTGAGTTGGCCGTCGCTGGCGGTGACGGTGAAGCCGTCGGTCAGGCCGGGGGTGGTGGCGGCGAGGGCGCGGCCTGCGGGGGTGGGCGTGTAGGTGAAGGTGCCGCCGGTGAGGGTGACCGTGCCGTAGGTGGGGGCGGTAGTGACGATGTAGGTAAGGGGGTCGCCGTCGGGGTCGGTGAATCCCATACTGCCGGTGGCAATTCCGGAGACTGGGGCATAGGTGACGGCGCCTTGAGTGGACGGGGCCGCGGGGGCTTGATCGACGATCAGTGGTTGGACGGGGACGGTGACCGTCACCGTGGCATAGGCGCCAGTCTGGTTCGTCGCGGTGACGGTGAAGGCGTCCGCGGTCGGGCCGCCCGTCGCGGCGTCGCCGCGCGCCGAGGCCGTCGGCGTATAGCTGAAGCCACCCCCATTGATGATGCTCACCGCCCCCAAGCCTGGGTTGCCTGTGACCGCGTATGTGAGGGCCAGGCCTGCCGGGTCGGTGAAGTTCGTTGTCCCCGTCACGGTTCCGGTCCCGATGTCGGGTGTGCCGACCGTCGGCGTACCGGCCACGGGCAGATCGCGGGCGAGCAGGGTGGTGATGTCGAAGACGCGGTTGTAGGCGTCGTTGCCGAGGGGGTCGAATTGGTTGTACTGGACGGTGACGGTGTCGGTGAACACGGTGTCGCCGGGTGCTCCCAGTCGATAAGTCTCGGTGACCACGCCGTTGGCGTCGGGGGTGCCGTTACCGCCGGTGTACAGCGGGCTCCCGTTTTGGGACACGACGTAGGGTTCGCCGATTGATGTGAAGGTGACGGTCTGGAAGTGGTAGATGCCGGTGATATAGGTTCCGGTGCCGGTGAAGTAGGCCAACTTGACTTGAGTGGTGATGGCTTGGCCGTCGGTGTCGGTGCCGGTCAGGGCGAAGCTGACAGGCCCCTGTTGCGCACCGGTTGTGGCGAGGTAGATGTAGGAGCCGTCGGTGTTCGCGGTCAGGGTGCCGGTGTCGACGGTGTACGTCAGGGGCTTGTTGGCCGGGTCGGTGGCGGTGACCACGATCCTGTAGCCCGGCGTGCCCAGGGTTTGGGTGGCGTTCACTCGCGAAATCGTCGGGGGCGCAGGGGGTATCGACGTGGTTGGCTCTTGGATGATCGTGACTGTTGCGGTTGCGCTGGCGCCCGTGGCATCGGTGGCGACGATCGTGACGACATCGGTGGCATGGCTGGGATCGGTGGCGACGTCCGTCGGTGTGTAGCCGGTGCCCGGAGTGAACACGAGAACAACGGACTGGGTGGGGCTCGGCGCCACGGTGCCCTGATTGCTAGTGCCGGTGAAGGTCAACGCATTGCCCGCCGAATCACCCCCGGTAATCGTAATGGTCGTGACTCCGGTGACCGGGTTCGGTGTGCCTGCGACCGCAGAGATGGTCACCGTCGGCGCACTAACGGGAGTAACCGCGACTGGCACGGCGACGGTGGGCGCCGACCTGACTCCCAGTAGGCCGAGCAGTCCGTGGATATGGCGAACGTTGGCGGCGCCGTCGTCACTGACGGTGACAGTGAAGGTGTCGGTTCCGCCGGCCCGGGCTTCGGCTGGGCTGGGTGTGTAGGTGAATGTGCCATCGAGGTTGATGGCGACGGTGCCGTGAATTGGCTGACTGGCGAGGGTGTAGGTCAGGTAGTCACCGTCGAGGTCGGTGGCATGCAGTGCGCCGGTGACGACTCCGGTTTGCGGGTCCGACGGCAAGGTCGTCGGGCTCGCGGTGGGATATCGATTGTTGAAGCGGTATTGGACTTGCCGGACGGCGAGCCAGAAGGAGGCAATGGGTTCGGGGATGGGTAGCGCGGGGATGGACGAATTTTCCTCGAGGGCAGGCAGTCCTATCCATGTCAAGACGTCGGAGATGATGCCCGACAGTGTGACGGAGGGGGTTGCCGCTGGCGCCGGCGTGTCAGCGATCGAGATCGTGGGCTTCACCGCGGCAACGAGTGTCGTCGGTGCCACTCGGGCGGTCGCAGTCGTGGCCAGCGACACCGTGGTGGTCGCTGGCGCTGCGACGGTTGTATCGGCCTTGGCGACAGGTGTGGGTCCGAACGCCGTCGCGGCATTGGCGGTTGCCGGCTTTGCCGAGATGCCAGTTCGTGATCGTGCGTTCGTCGCCCGCGGACCCGCATCGACGACGGGTCCGGTGTCTTTTGCCGCGCTCTCCTCCGAGTGGACGGGTCCGGTGTTCGTGTTCGCGCTCTCCCCCGAGTCGACGCCTGACGAGCCATCCGTCGTCGTACTCGGCGCCGGTGAGCTCAGTGCCACTTTGGTCGGGGTTTCGTTGTGCGGCAATGAGTTCGACGACAACGAAGTGTCTGACGCCGAGTCGGTGATCGACTCGGGCTCCTCGGACCCGCTGACCGTCACAAACGACCCGGTGGACGTTGGATGCGATGGCTGGCTGGCCGTGTTGACCACGCGAGTGTCAGATGGGGGTTGCGACCCCGTGGCGGGTGACTCCTTGGCCCCTGTCTCGGTGGACGTGGCCCCCGCCCCAGCGGACGCTGGCGATGAGCTGTCGGCATGCCCGACGGAGGATGTCGATCCGTCGGAGCTGGTGTCGGCTGCCGCCACGGCATGGCCGGTAGCCACCGCCGCTCCGAGGGCGGCTGCGACGGATCCGGCTCGAAGCCAGGTGATCACCTTGTGGTCGTGCGACCGGCGGCGGTGAGCTTTGCCGCGTGGCGACGGAGTCCGCGGTTGCGTAGCAGCCTCTGTGCGCGCCATGTGTGTTCCACCCGGGACTGTAGGTTCTTTCATGTTGGTGAAGGTAACATCAATTATTATTCTATGCTAGTATCATTAACATGAATTCGCCGCGGGCCTACGACATGACTGCACGGTCTGCGGCAGCAGCACGCACTGCCGAGCGGATCGTGCTCACGACGATGGAGTTCCTCGAAACCGTCCCAACTGCCGAGATCACCTTGAAGGACGTCGCGGCCGGTTCGAGTGTGACCGTGCAAACGGTGCTGCGGCGATTTGGCGACCGCGATTCCTTGTTGTCTGCCGCCATCGAACGGTTCGCGCGAGAAGTCTTCGCCCATCGCGGTCAAGCCACGTCCGCCGACGTCGAAGACGCCGTGACCAACCTGGTCGATCACTACGAGAGGTGGGGCCGGTTGGTCATGAAGCTGATCACCGAGCAATCCTGTTCACCCGTTCTGCAGGCCACTGTCCAGGGCGGCGCGGAGTATCACCGTGAATGGTGTGCGAGGGTATTCGCCACGGCGTTATCTGATCTGACGGGGGCCGCGCGTGCGCGTCGCATCGCACAACTGGTGGCCGTTTGCGATGTACGCACCTGGGACTTACTGCGTCAGCAGGGCGGGCTGTCCCGTGCGCAGACCCGGACGGCCCTGCTGGAGATGCTGGAACCACTGACGATGCCGACGACCTGATGTCCACCATCGCCGCGTACACCTCGCCAGCACTGGGCCACCTTTATCCGATGATCGCTGTGCTGCTCGAGCTGCAGTCACGTGGTCACCGCATCGTAATCAAGACCCTGGCCGAGGGTGTACCGCTGGCACAAAGCCTGGGGTTCGACGCCACCGCGATAGATCCGCGTATCGACGACGTCGCGATGCAGGACTGGATGGCACCGAACGCGCGACGAGCCCTCGACGCGACCATGGCCGTGTTCGGCGCCCGGGCGCTCTACGAGATCGACGACGCTCGCGAGGTCCTCGACACTTACCGCCCCGACGCGATGATCATTGACGCAAACTGTTGGGGAGCCGCATCCGTCGCCGACGCTGCCGGCCTGAGCTGGGCAACATTCTGGCCCTACACCCCCTTCCTGCGATCCCGCGGCGTCCCGCCGTTCGGACCAGGTCTTGCACCGTGGCCGGGCATGCCCGGACGCCTTCGCGACGGGCTGCTCCGCCCCTTGGTGACGGGCGCCTTGGAGCGGGCGATGCTGTCGTCACTGAGTCAGGTTCGCACTGCGGCGCAGGCGCCATCGATCCAGACTTCCGACGAATTCCTCTGCCGGGCCAAGATTTTGCTGGTAGCTACCTCGCATCCGTTCGAGTACGAACACCCAGACTGGGGCTCGCAGGTGCACCTCGTGGGGCCATGCGAATACGATCCAGCACCCAGTGAGCCCCCGAGCTGGCTGGCCGACATCGACCGACCCATCGTGCTGGTATCGACGTCGACCGAGTATCAAGACGACGGCGCGCTGGCGGTCACCGCCATCGGGGCGCTGGCCGCGGAACCGTTGCACCTCGTCGTGACCTGTCCCTCTGGCCCGCCCGCACTAGACGCGGTGCCATCGAACGCGACGGTGACCCGCTTCGCGCCCCACGGCATGATCCTCGATCGAGCTGTCTGCGCGATCACCCACGGTGGCATGGGATCGACGCAGAAAGCACTCGCCCGCGGCGTACCCGTCTGCGCGGTCCCGCACGGACGCGATCAGTTTGAAGTGGGCCGCCGGGTGCAAGTCGCTCGATGCGGCACCCGCCTTCCGGCACGCAAACTCACCACCGGCAGACTTCAACGCGCCGTCAACCACGCCCGAACGATGACCGACGGCGCCCGCCGCGTTGCTGAGGGATATCGAGCCGCTGGAGGACCCACCAGAGCAGCCGACCTCGTCGAGCGTCATCTCCTCTGACCAACGGTGGCCGTTAGACGAATCTCACCTTCGGCAGTCTGCTGGCGGGCACACATACATGGATTCAGGCCTGCGTCATCGACCAGTACTCGCCGCGACGGGCCACCAGTTCGTCGTGAGTGCCTCGCTCAACGATCCGGCCCGCCTCCATCACGAGGATCACGTCGGCGTCGCGGATCGTCGAAAGCCGGTGCGCGATGATGAAACTCGTTCGGTCCCGGCGAAGTTCGGCGGTGGCCTGCTGGATCAGCAGCTCGGTGCGGGTGTCGACGGAACTGGTGGCCTCGTCGAGGATCAGCAGGCTCGGCTGAGCGAGGATCGCACGGGCGATGGTGATCAGCTGCTTCTCGCCCGCGCTGATGTTGCCGCCGTCGTCGGTGATCCAGGTCCGATAACCGTTCGGCAAGGTCGCGACGAAGCGGTCGACGTGGGCGGCTCTGGCTGCCTCGACGATCTGCACCTCGTCGGCCTCGGGGCGGCCGTAGGCGATGTTGTCGTAGATGGTGCCGCCGAACAACCAGGTGTCCTGCAGCACCATGCCGATGCTGGATCGCAGGGCATGACGGCTCATCGCGGTGATGTCGACCCCGTCGATCAGGATGCGGCCGGAGTCCACCTCGTAGAACCGCATCAGAAGGTTCACCAGGGTGGTCTTGCCCGCGCCGGTGGGTCCCACGACCGCGACGGTGCTGCCGGGTTCGGCGACCAGTGACAGGTCCTCGATGATCGGCGTGCCCGGCCGGTACTCGAAGGCGACGCGCTCGAACTCCACCCGGCCCGAGCCGCGTCGGCCGCCCGTCGAACCCGGCGGATCGGGGGTTTGCTCCTCGGTGTCGAGGAGGTCGAATACCCTTTCTGCGCTGGCGATTCCGGACTGCAGCGTGTTGTACATCGACGCCACCTGAGTCAGCGGCTGGTTGAACTGGCGGACATACTGGATGAAGGCTTGGATGCTGCCGAGCGTGATCTGGCCGGTGGCCACCTGCAGGCCGCCCACGACGGCGACGGCGACGTAGCTCAGGTTGCCGACGAAGGTCGTCGCGGGCGACACCAGGCCGGAGAGGAACTGGGCGCCGAAGCTGGCCCGGTACACGTCGCCGTTGAGTTCGCGGAACGTGTCCTCGGCGAGTGCCCGGTGGCCGAACGTCTTGACCACGGTGAAACCGCTGTAGGTCTCCTCAACGTGTGCGTTCAGGCGCCCGGTGTTGCGCCACTGCGCGATGAACTGGTCTCGGCTCCGGCGGGCGATGGTGCGGGTGGACCACAGCGACAACGGCACCGTCAGCACGGTGATCAACGCCAGCAGGGGTGAGATCGTCAACATCATCACCAGCACCGCGACGACGGTCAGGATCGACGTCAGCAGCTGGCTGATCGTCATCGACAGTGACGACTGGATGTTGTCGACGTCGTTGGTGACGCGGCTGAGCACCTCGCCACGTTGCCGCGCGTCGAAGTACGCAAGCGGCAAGCGGTGCACCTTGTCCTCGACGTCGGCGCGCAGCGCCACCATCGTCCGCTGGATGATCACGTTGAGGAGTCGGGCCTGCACCCAGAGCATCAGGGCGGCAACCAGATACAGCGCCAGCGCCAGCGTCAGCGTGCGGGCGACGGCGCCGAAGTCGACGCCTTGTCCGGGGACGACGTTCATGCCGGACAGCAGGTCTGCGAACGTACCGTCACCGCGCGCCCTGGCGGCCCCGATCGCCTGCTCCTTGGTGATCCCGGCAGGTAGTCGTCTGCCGATGACGCCGCTGAACAACAGGTCCGTGGCGTGTCCGAGGATCAGCGGGCCAACCACGCCGATCGCGATGCCGACGACGCCGAGGAGCAGCACGATGACAGTCGGCAGGCGTTGTGGGGTGAGCCGTGTGAGCAGCCGCAGCGCCGTACCCTCGAAGTCCTTGGACTTCTCCGTTGGCGCCTCGAGGTCGGCGTTCAGCCTGCGGCCCATCGGCCCGCTCATCGTTGAATTCCTGCAGAGATGGCCTGCGAGTCGGCGAACTCCGCGTACACCGGGCAGTCGGCGAGCAGCGACTCGTGCGTGCCGGTGCCGACGATCGCGCCGTCGTCGACGACGACGATCTGGTCCGCATCGATCACCGTCGAGATGCGTTGGGAGACGATGACTACCGTCGCGTCGGCCGAGGCCTCGCCGAGCGCGGCGCGGACCCGGGCATCCGTGCGGACGTCCAGGGCTGAGAACGCGTCGTCGAACAGGTAGATCGCCGGTCGCCGGATCACCGCGCGAGCGATCGCGAGGCGCTGTCGCTGACCGCCGGAGAAGTTGATGCCGCCCTGAGCGACGCGCATCTCCAGGCCGTCGGGGTGCGCCGAGACGAAGGAGTCCGCCGACGCGACGCGCAGCGCCTCCCACATCTCGTCATCTCCCGCGTCGGCCTTGCCGTAGCGCAGGTTCTCGGCGACCGTCCCGGAGAACAGGTAGCCGCGCTGCGGCACCAGTCCGATCGTCGACCACAGCGCCTCGACGTCGTAGTCCCGCACGTCGATTCCGTCGACTCTCACCGAGCCTGCGGTGACGTCGAAGAGGCGGCAGATCAGGGAGATGAGGGTGGACTTGCCCGAACCCGTCGACCCCACCACCGCCGTGGTGGTCCCGGGCCGAGCGACCAGCGAAATACCCTGCAGAACGGGACGATCAGCGCCCGGATAGCTGAACGTCGCATCGACGAGCTCGATGGCGCCCACCGCGGCATCCGGACGCTTGGGCACCGCCGGGCTGGTGATCGCAGGCGTCGTCGACAGCACCTCGGTGATGCGCTCGGCACACACCGAGGCGCGCGGCAGCATCACCAAGAGGATCGTCGCCATCAGGACGGCCATCAGGATCTGCATGAAGTAGGACAGGAAGGCGATCAGCGAGCCGACCTGCATCTCTCCCGAATCGATGCGCATGCCGCCGAACCAGATCAGCGCGACGCTGGACACGTTGATCACCAAGGTGGTGACCGGCAACATCAAGGCCTGCAAGCGGCCGACCGTCATTGCGGTGTCCGCCAACGCTTCGTTGGCCTCGCGAAACCTTTCCCGCTCGAATGGTTCCCTGGCGAACGCCCGGATGACGCGGATGCCGGCGAGCTGTTCGCGCATCACTCGGTTGATGCCGTCGATCAGGCCCTGCATTCTGCGGAAGATCGGGAGCAGCCGCGAGACGATCCAATAATTGGACAATCCGAGCAGCGGCACGCTGACCATCAGGAGCCACGACAAGCCGGCGTTCTGATGGATCGCCATGGCGATGCCGCCGATGCACATGATCGGGGCGGCGATGAGCATGGTGCACGTCATCTGCAGCAGCACCTGAATCTGCTGGACGTCGTTGGTGGTGCGCGTGAGGAGCGTCGGCGCGCCGAACCGGGCGGTCTCCTCGGCCGACAGGCCCGTCACGTGGTGGAACATCGCCGAGCGCAGGTCGCGGCCGAAGCCCATGCCCACCCGGGAGCCGAAGTAGACCGCCCCCAGTGCGCAGACGACCTGTAGCGCGGTGACCCCGAGCATCATCGCGCCGAGCTCGACGATCGTGCCGGTGTCTCCCTTGGCCACGCCGTCGTCGATGATCGCGGCGTTGATGGTCGGCAGGTACAGCGACGCCAGTGTGCTGACCATCTGGAAGCCGGCAACGATGGCGACCGCCTGGCGGTACGGCCCCGCGTACCGTCGCAGCAGGCGCATGAGCATTCCGCAACTGTCGCACATGGCGTCGTCGCACATCCTGTCTGCCCACACCCGTGAGTTTCCTTAGGAAACTCCAGGTCAATCGGCATGTCGGTGGTTGTGGCGCGAGGGTGCCGCTACAGTGTCGGGCGTGATGGGAAGACGCGGCCACCGCAGCGGCGGGCGCAATGCGAAGGCGCTGGCCGTGATGGCGGCCGCGGTGATTGCGCTGTTTGCGGCCTGCTCCAGTGGCGCGGATCAGCCGACCGGTTCCGGCGGCGACTCGAACCCGGCGCCGGCCGCCGATGCCAAACACGGACCCATGATTCCCGAATGTGGCGGCATCTCCGACGAGACGGTCGCCCAGCTGACGAAGATCAACGGTCTGGTCAATACCGCCAAGACGTCGGTCGGATGTCAGTGGCTCCTCGGTGGCGGCATCCTGGGACCCCACTTCTCCTTCAACTGGTACCGGGGCAGCCCCATCGGCCGTGAGCGCAAGACCGAGGAACTGTCGCGCACCAGCGTGGAGGACATCAACATCGAAGGTCACGACGGTTTCATCGCCATGAACACCGACCCGCAGCTGGGCACCGCCTTGTGCGAGATCGGAATTCAGTTCGACGACGACTTCATCGAGTGGTCGGTCAACTTCACGGAGAAGCCCTTCCCCGACGCGTGCGACGTCGCCAAGGAACTCACCCGGCAATCGATCGTGAACTCGAAGTGAGCGCGCCCAGGCAGGTGATGGCAGGTCTGTTCGCGGTCCTGGCCACGGTGACGATGCTCGTCGGCTGCTCACGTGACGTCTCTGGTCAGGCGGTCAAGGCGGGCGCCGGGGGCAACACTCCCCGGAATGACAACTCGGCGAAGACCTATCCGAACCTGCTGAAGGAGTGCGACGTCCTGACCACCGACGTGCTCGCGAAGACGGTGGGCGCTGACCCGTTGGACATCCAGAGCACCTTCGTCGGCGCGCTATGCCGGTGGCAGGCCCTCAACCCATCCGGCCTCGTCGACATCACTCGGTTCTGGTTCGAGCAGGGAAGCCTAGACAACGAACGCAACGTGGCGGACTTCCTGAAGTATCAGGTGGAGAGCCGCTCAGTGGCGGGTGTCCAGTCGATCGTGATGAAGCCCAACGACGCCAGCGGCGCGTGCGGTGTGGCCAGTGACGCGGCCGGTGTGGTCGGGTGGTGGGTCAATCCGCAGGTCCCCGGCATCGACGCGTGCGCGATGGCGATCAAGTTGATGGAGCTAACGCTCAACACCAACAACTGACCAACTAGCTAGCGCGGCACGTGAAAGTCGGTCAGGGTTGCCCCGTGCAATGCGAGGCGTTGCCACGGCCGCTCGGTGGTCAAGACCGCGATCGCCGAGGTGGGGTATTTGGTCACCACCTCGTCGAGTCGATCCGGATCGGAGTCGAGGTCGGCGAGGGCCGACGCCAAGCCTGACATCGTCGGTTCGTGGCCGATCACCAGCAGTGTCTCGACGTCGTCGCCGATGCCGTTGATCAGGCTGAGCACCGTGCTGGGGCGGGAGTCGTAGAGATCGTCGTCGAAGCGCACGTCGGCGTCGATGCCAGTACGCGCCAGGGTTTGGCGGGTGCGGGTGGCCGTCGAGCACAGCACTGCGTCGACAGCAGGGACGTTCGCCCTGATCCAGTCGCCTGCAAGGCCCGCTTCTCTGATGCCCCGGGGTGCGAGCGGACGCTCGTGGTCGAGGACGCCGTCGGGATAGTCCGACTTGGCGTGCCGCAGCAATAGCAGGGTGCGTTCGGGTTGGCTCACCCTCACCACGTTAACGGGTGGGGGCGAGGTGGTTGGTCGTACACATGCCGACCGAGGTCCGCCGACTTGTCGGGGCGCGGACCTACACTCGCCATGCCCGTCAAAACGACGGTGCACGAGGAGAGAGCTGAGGAGTCCGGATGCGTTTCCTGCACACCGCCGACTGGCAGCTCGGAATGACCCGCCACTTCCTGAATGGCGAGGCACAGCCACGGTATTCGGCCGCACGCCGCGACGCCGTTGCAGGGCTGGGCGCCCTTGCTGCCGACACGGGTGCGGAGTTCGTCGTCGTCGCCGGCGACGTCTTCGAGCACAATCAGCTCGCCCCGCGTGACGTCAGCCAGTCGCTCGAGGCCATGCGTGCCATCGGCGTCCCGGTGTACCTGCTTCCCGGCAACCACGATCCGCTCGATGCCTCGTCGGTGTATTCCAGCGCACTCTTCCTCGCCGAACGCCCCGAGAACGTCATCGTGCTGGACGGGGCCGGGGCCCACGAGGTCCGGCCAGGACTCGAGATCGTCTCGGCGCCTTGGCGTTCCAAGAAGCCGACCACCGATCTCCTCGGTGAGGTGCTCGAGGGGCTCGTCGCCGACGGGGTGACCCGCATCGTCGTGGGCCACGGCGGCGTGGATCTCTTCGAACCCGATAGGGACAAGCCCTCGCTGATCCGTCTCGCGACGGTGGAGGCGGCGCTCGAGCGCGGCGCCGTCCACTACGTCGCTCTGGGCGACAAGCACTCCCGCACCGACGTTGGTTCGACGGGTCGGGTCTGGTACTCGGGATCGCCGGAGGTGACGAACTATGACCACATCGAATCCGATCCCGGCCACGTACTCGTCGTGGACGTGGACGAGCAGGACCCGGCCCGCGCCGTGCGCGTCGACGCCCGTCGGGTCGGCCGGTGGAAGTTCGTCACGCTGCGGCGACCGGTCGATAGCGCCAGGGACGTCGTCGATCTCGACATCAACCTCGACCAGTTACCCGACAAGGAGTGCACCGTGGTGCAGATCGCGCTCACCGGGACGCTGACCGTGACCGACAAGGCGGCGCTGGACGCCTGCTTCGACCGGTACGCGCACAAGTTCGCCGCACTGAGCACCTGGGACAGGGAGACCGACATCGCGGTCGTGCCCGCCGACGGCGAGTTCGACGATCTGGGCATCGGCGGCTTCGCGGCAGCAGCCGTCGACGAGCTGGTGGCCGCGGCGCGCGCCGATGGCGGGCGGGCCGACGACGCGAGGGCGGCGCTGGCGCTGTTGCTGCGCCTCACCGCGAGGGAAGGTGCCGCATGAAGTTGCACCGTCTGGTCCTGAGGAATTACCGCGGAATCTCCTACCGCGACATCGAGTTTCCCGAGTGCGGGGTCGTCGTGGTGTCCGGCGCCAACGAGATCGGCAAGTCGTCGATGATCGAGGCCCTCGATCTGCTGTTGGAGGCCAAGGACCGCTCGACCAAGAAGGAGGTCAAGCAGGTCAAGCCGACGCACGCGGACGAGGGTGCCGAGGTCACAGCCGTGATCTCCACCGGCCCATATCGTTTCGAGTACCACAAGCGCTTCCACAAGAAGCAGCAGACGAGCTTGACGGTGCTGTCGCCGCAACGCGAGCAGTTCACCGGCGACGAGGCACACGACCGGGTCCAGGCCATTCTCGCCGAGACCGTCGATACCGACCTCTGGCGGGCGCAGCGCGTATTGCAGTCGGCAGCGACGGCCTCGGTCGACCTTTCGGGGTGCGACGCATTGGCTCGTGCACTCGACGTCGCGGCTGGCCAGGCGGTGACGCTGTCCGGGGCCGAGCCGTTGCTGATCGACAGGATCGAAAGCGAATTCCGGCAGTACTTCACGGCGACCGGTAGACCGACGGGACAGTGGGCGGCCGCGGCGATTCGACTGCGCGATGCAGAGCAGGAAGTCGCCGTGTGTCAGGCGGCCGTCGACGAGGTCGACGACGCGGCGACTCGCCACGGCGTGCTCGCCGACGAGCTGGCACTCCTGTCGCTCGACCGCGTGACGGCCGCCAGACGGCTCGAGTCGGCCAGCGCGGCAGCCGATTCCGTGAAACGACTCACGGACCGCCTCATTGCCGCGCGCGCCCTGGCGGAACCAGCCGAGATGGCCCAGGCCGCGTCGGCCGCCGCCCTCGGCGAGCGCCGTCGAATCCGCGCCGAAGTCGCCGAGCGAAGTGCCACCATCGCCGGCCTGGAGTCGGCAGTGCAGGCTGCCGCGGACGACGAGGTCGCCGCCAACGAGGTCTCCATCGCGGCCTCGGCGGCAGCGGATGCCGCCCGCGTTGCCGCCGAGGAATGCCACGGTCGCCTCGACGCCGCCCGTGAGACCGTCGAGCGGATCATCCGTCGCCACGAAGCGGAGAGGCTCGCGGTCAAGATCACCAGAATCGAAGCCGTGGAGCGTGAACTCGCGGGCGTCGACGCCGAGCTGACGTCGATCACGCTGTCAGATGGAGCGATGCGAGAGCTAGAGATGTCGGCGTTGGCCATCGAGCGCGCCGCCTTCCAGGCCGAGTTGGCCTCGGCGCGAATCGAACTCGATGCGGTGGCAGGTTTGCAGGTCCTGGTCGACGGTCGAGTGGTGGAGCTGTCACCCGGGGGCACCTGGTCCCAGAACGTGACGACCTCCGCCGAGGTCCAGCTCCCGGGAGTGTTGACGGTTCGCGTGGTGCCCGGCGCGCCTGCGGCCGATTCGCAGGAAGAGCTCGACAGGGCGCGCGAGATACTGGCGGGCCTTCTCGCAGAGGTCGGCATCGCGGACGTGGAGGCCGCCCGGGCCCTCCACGCCAGACGGCGCGAGCTAACGGCCTCCGGAGACCGGCTGCGGGCGAGCCTCGACGCGCTCGTCGGAGACGACGTGGTCGACGGGCTGCGGACCCGTCTCGTCCAGCTGAGCGTTGAGCTCGACGTGGTCGGCGACGCTGACATTGAGGCTGCCCGCGCCGCGCTTGGTGCGGCGAACGAGGCCCTCCGGCAGGTGCGCGCCGACCACGAGGCGTGCCGAGGGGTCGCCACCGCCGCTGCGACGCATGCGATGAAGGTTGCGAGCGCCGCCACCGTCCTGCAGTCGAGACTGAGCACCGCGCGGGAGGAGGTCGCGAACGCAACCGAACGCCTCGGCCGACAACGTGAATCGCAGTCCGACGACCAGCTGGTGATCCGGGCCGAGGCGGACGCTGAACGAGCCAGTGGTGTGGTCGCTCAGGTGCTGGCCATTGACTCCGAGCTCGTTGCCGCCGGACCGGCGGAGGTGGCGGCCGAATTGGCGGACGCCGCTGCCAGAGCTGCCTTGCTCGGCGAACGGCACGACGATATCGGTGGCCAGCTCCGCGAGGTGACCGCACAGCTGCGGGTGTACGGAACGGAGGGCCGCAAGGGGCGCCTCGACGCGGCGCAGACCGAGCGTGAACGCGCTGCCGCAGAGCATGACAGGGTCCAGCGCCGCGCGGGAGCGGCACACGTGCTGCAGTCGGTGATGACACGCCACCGCGATGAATCCCGGCTGCGCTACGTCGATCCGTTCCGGACCGAGGTCGAACGTCTGGGCTGCATCGTGTTCGGCAGCGACTTCGAAGTCGAGATCGACGGCGACCTGAGCATCCTCAGCCGCACGCTGGACGGGCGCACAGTTCCGTTCGATTCGCTTTCGGGCGGCGCCAAGGAGCAACTGGGCATCGTGGCCCGACTGGCCAGCGCGGCACTCGTCGCCAAGGAGGACGGTGTGCCCGTGATCATCGACGATGCGCTCGGCTTCAGCGATCCCGACCGGCTGGCCAAGATGGGTGAGGTGTTCGACGTCGTCGGCGGCGATGGCCAGATCATCGTCCTCACGTGCAGCCCAGAGCGGTACGCCGGAATCACCGACGCGCAGCACCTCCAATTGAGCACCTAGTGCGGCAACGCTCAATAAAGTAATCCGACGTGGACACCGACTACATCGTCGTTGGCACCGGCTCAGCCGGATCCGTGCTTGCCAACCGTCTCAGCGAGACTCCCGGCGTGCAGGTGTTGGTGCTGGAGGCCGGCGCACGCGATAAGAACAAGTTCGTCCACATTCCGGCGGCCTTCGCCAAGCTGTTCAAGTCGGACTCGGACTGGGACTATTCGACCGAGCCGCAGAAGGAACTCGACGGCCGCGAAATCTACTGGCCGCGCGGCAAGGTGCTCGGTGGATCGTCGTCGATGAACGCCATGATGTGGGTCCGCGGATTCGCTGCGGACTACGACGAGTGGGGACACGCCGCGGACGAGTCGTGGAACTACGAAAACGTTCAGAAGTACTTCACCCGGATCGAGGGTGGACCGATGATGATTTCGCCACAGCGCAGCCCCCGCAGCTCGACCGCGCAGTGGCTCACGGCGATCGCGGAGTGCGGCTACCGCACCGAAACCGCGAATCAGGATGCACCAGAGGGGTTCTGCGAGACGCGGGTGACGCAGCGCAGGGGGGCGCGGTGGAGTACCGCCGACGCCTACCTCAAACCCGTACTGAGCCGAAAGAACCTCCGGGTGATCACCGATGCGATGGTCACCCGCGTGGTGATCGAGGGTGGTCGCGCCGTGGGTGTCGAGTACCGGTACGACGGGGCCACCCTCATCGCCAGGGCCCGCAAGGAAGTGGTGCTGTGCGGTGGGGCGATCAACTCGCCGCAACTACTGATGCTGTCGGGCATCGGTGACCGCGAGCGACTCGCCGATCACGGCATCGAAGAGGTCCGCCACCTACCCGAGGTCGGGCTGAACCTAATGGACCACCTGTGCGTCCCGGTCGGCTTCGACGCGACCGAGGACACGTTGTACACGGCGGAGAAGCCGAAGCAACTGGTGGACTATCTGGTCCGGCGGCGCGGGATGTTGACCTCCAACGTTGCAGAGGCCTACGGATTCGTCCGCAGCCGTGAGGATCTGACGCTGCCCGACCTCGAGCTGATCTTTGCCCCCGCGCCCTTCTTCGACGAGGGCGTCGGCACGGGGCACACGGGGCACGCCGTCGTGATGGGGCCCATCCTGCTCAAGCCGCACAGCCGCGGCAGCGTCACCCTCCGGTCCGCCGACCCCCTCACCAAACCGGTCGTGGACCCCCGCTACCTGACCGATGCCGATGGCATCGATCGCGCCGCGCTCATGGCAGGCCTTCGCATCACTGCCCGCATCGCTGAGTCGCCCACGATGCGGGGAGTGCTCCGCGGCATCGCCCGGCCCGCGGGTGCGACGCAATTGAACGACGCGACTCTCGAGCACGCGCTCGAGACGGTGTCGCACACGCTGTATCACCCCGTGGGCACGTGCCGCATGGGCAGCGACGAGGCCAGCGTCGTCGACCCACAACTCCGCGTCCGTGGTGTCGACGGGTTGAGGGTCGCCGACGCGTCGATCATGCCGACGATCATCCGTGGCCACACCCACGCGCCGACCGTAATGATCGGCGAGAAGGCCTCGGACCTGATCAGGTCAACTCGCAACTGACACGTTGCGGCGCTGGGGCGAGTCGAACGTCGCCGCAGGCAGCCCGAGATGGTCACGCAGCGTGTGGCCGGTGTAATCGGTTCTGAAGAGGCCGCGCCGCTGCAGTTCCGGCACCACGGAGTCGACGAAGTCGTTGAAGGTGCCCGGCGACTGTGCCGCCGAGACCATGAAACCGTCGGCCTCGCCGGCGGTGAAGGACTTCTCGATCTGATCGGCCACCTGCGTGGCGGTTCCGACGAATTGCGGCAGTAGCACGCCCTGCGCGTACCACTTGCCGACGTCGCGAAGGGTGAGGTTGTCGCGGTTGGCCACTCGCCTGGCGGTGTCGAACAGACCTTGGGTACCGCTCACCGCGATGTCCTCGACGGGTGCGTCGAGGTCGTAGCCGGAGAAGTCGTGATCGGTGTGAACCGACAGCGTGATCAGCCCGGAGATCGGGTCGGCGAGCTCGTTGTGGAACGCTTGCTTCTCCCTGGCGATCGACTCGGTCTCCCCGATGAACGGGATGAAAGCGGGGAAGATCAGCACGCCGTCGGGGTCGCGACCGTAGTCCGAGGCGCGGCTCTTGATGTCGTCGTAATAGGCGCGCCTGCCCTCGGGTGTCGGATCGATCTCGAAGATCGCCTCAGCCCACCTGGCGGCGAAGTCCCTTCCGGTGTTCGACGAGCCCGCCTGGATGAGCACCGGGCGTCCCTGTGGCGAGTGTGGCACGTTCAGCGGGCCGCGGGTGCGGAAG
This sequence comes from Mycolicibacterium hodleri, assembly GCF_006439015.1. Classification (GTDB taxonomy): domain Bacteria; phylum Actinomycetota; class Actinomycetes; order Mycobacteriales; family Mycobacteriaceae; genus Mycobacterium; species Mycobacterium hodleri_A. Next base: position 26,444 of record NZ_RCZG01000028.1, read on the forward strand.
TACTCGCCGTCGTGGTCGATCTGGCGGATCTTGTCCGGATCTGCGAAGACGCCGTCGGCCTTGTCGAGCACCAGTGCGTCCGGATCCCAGCTGGACCAGAGTTCCAGGGCGGTACGGACGAACTCCTCGGCCCGCTCGTAGCGGTATTCGTGGCCGAGATGCTCGTCGTGGCCGAAGTTCTGCGCCTCGCTCTGGGTCAGTGACGTGACGATGTTCCAGGCGACCCGGCCACGGCTGATGTGGTCCAAACTCGCGAAGATGCGGGCCAGCTCGTAGGGGTGAAAGTAGGTGGCGGACTTGGTGATGGCGATGCCCAGCTTCGACGTCACGGCTGCGATGCTCGCGGCCACGATCGACGGGTCGAGTGTGGCGGTCGCCTGTGTCCCGCGCCGCAGCGGCTCGGCGATGTCGCCGCCAAAGCGTGCTGGCGCGGCGAGCAGGTCGGCGAAGAAGACGAAGTCGAATTTGCCGCGCTCGAGGATTCGCCCGATGCGGTGGTAGTACTCGGGGGTGGTGAACCCCGTGTCGCTAGCGGGATGCCGCCACGCGGCGTGGGAGTGCGTGACCTGGGAGGCGATCTGAAAGCCGCCGAGGTGGAGTTGACGCGTCATCGTGTTCTCTTTCCTGCGATTTGTGCACCGAAACCCGCGCTCGGTGGCTGTTGCGTAATGGTGTGTCGGAGTGATCGGCGGGTCTGTTGCTCGTGGACAATTGGTTGATGGCGAGGGGCTATCGACCGGTGGTACGCGATCAGGAGTTTCTGCTGGCGCCGAACATGGCGGACTGGCTGGCTGGTGATCACTTGGTGTGGTTCGTGCTCGATGTGGTCGAGCAGCTCGATACCTCGGCGTTGCACGCGTGTCGTCGTACCGGTGGTGTCGGGAGGGCTGGGTATGACCCGGACATGTTGTTGGCGTTGATGATCTACGCCTACGCGACGGGTCAGCGGTCC
>NZ_RCZG01000029.1 GCF_006439015.1 Mycolicibacterium hodleri
CGGAGTCGTCCCCCACCGAGGCGATGCGTCACACCCTACGAAACCCCGATCAGATGCAGCGATACAAACGCCGCTCGGCCACCGTGGAACCCGTCATCGGACAACTCAAGGACCGAATCGGCTTGCGCCGCTTCGCCCGACGCGGAGTCACCGCCGTCACCGCCGAACTCCACCTCGCCGCCGCAGCGCTCAACATCACCCGCCTTCACCACGCCACCGGATAGCCCGCCGCTCCAGACACAGACCACCACCCAGGAATCGCCACACCCTGCAACCGGCATTTAGCAACAGCCACTCAGCGCCGATCAGGCTCCACAAATCACGATTTCAGGTAGTCGAGTTGGGCTTGCACGCTCCATTCCGCGTGATCCCACAACTTCTCGTCGACGTCGGTGTAGACGTGCTCCACGATCTGACGAGCTCCTGCGTCCTCACCGAGAGCGCGAAGGGCATCGCGCACCTGGTCGAGGCGATCCTCCCGGTGCGTCAGGTACGTCTGCGTCACCGCTTCGAGATCCTCGAGATCCGGCCCGTGTCCCGGCAGCACGGTGCGCCGACCCAATCCGTTCAGCCGCCGCAGCGACTCCAGGTACTCCCGAAGGCTGCCGTCTTCGTTGTCGATGACGGTGGTCCCTCGACCGAGCACCGTGTCGGCGGTGAGCACGGCATCCGTCCCGACGAGAAAAGACAGCGAGTCGGCCGTATGCCCCGGCGTGGCCATCACCGTGATGCACAGCCCTGCGGCGTCGATGACCTCACCATCCGATAGCGGACCTCCGAGGCCCCGCAGAAAACCGCTGCCCACCGAACGCACCGTCGCTCCCGTCCGATCGACCAGCTTGTCGATCGCATCGGTGTGATCACCGTGTTTGTGGCTGATCAGCACCAGGGGGATCTTGCCGAGGCTCGCGATCCGCCCGACGTGCTCGTCGTCATCGGGCCCGGGGTCGACGATGACTATCTCGTCGCTGCCCGGCCCTTGCAGCACCCAGGTGTTGGTGCCGTCGAGCGTCATCAGACCGGGGTTGTCGCACAGCAGCACCGACGCCGTGTCCGTCACTCGGCGCAGCTTGCCGTAGGCGGGGTGTTCCAGGTCGATGCCCGAACTCACGCGACCTCTGCCCAATCGTCGCTCACGCGACCTCTGCCCAATCGTCGCTCACGCGACCTCTGCCCAATCGTCGCTCACGCGACCTCTGCCCAATCGTCGCTCACACGACCTCGACGATCAGCTCAACCTCCACCGGCGCATCCAGCGGCAACTCAGAAACCCCGACCGCCGAGCGGGCATGGGCGCCGGCGTCGCCGAAGACGTCGCCGAGGAGTTGCGACGCGCCGTTCACGACACCCGGCTGACCGTTGAAACCCGGCGCGGACGCGACGAACCCGACGACCTTGACCACCCGGGTTACCGCGTCGATGCCGACGAGGGAGTGGACGGCAGCCAGCGCATTCAACGCGCAGAGCCGCGCCAGGTCCTTGGCCTCCTCCTGGCTGACGTCGGCGCCGACCTTGCCCGCCTGCGGTAGCGCTCCCTCGACCATGGGTAGCTGGCCCGACGTGTACACCAGGTTGCCGGTCCGCACCGCGGGGACGTACGCGGCCAACGGGGCGACGACGGCGGGCAGCTCGATGCCGAGGTCGGCAAGCCGTTCCGAAACCGTCACTTCGGCCGCTTCATGTAAGCGACGAGCTGCTCACCGGTGGGTCCGGGAACCACCGAGACCAGCTCCCATCCGTCCTCTCCCCACTGGTCGAGAATCTGCTTGGTCGCGTGCGTCAGAAGTGCCACCGTCACGTATTCCCACTTGGTCAGTTCGCTCATGTGCCCGAGCTTATCGGTCACTGTGTGGGTGATGGATAACATGCAGTGGTGACCACCGACGTTCCCGAATCCAGCAACCACACCTCCGTCGGCTGGCCGTCCCGAATGGACAAGGTGCGTCTGCACTTCGTGACCGGCAAGGGCGGCACCGGCAAGTCGACGATCGCCGCCTCTCTCGCGCTCGCCCTCGCCGCCGGCGGCCGCAAGGTGTTGCTGGTCGAGGTCGAGGGGCGCCAGGGCATCGCGCAGCTATTCGACGTGCCGCCGCTGCCTTATGAGGAAGTGAAGATCGCGACCGCCGACGGTGGCGGTCGGGTCAACGCGCTGGCCATCGACACCGAGGCCGCATTCCTCGAGTACCTCGACATGTTCTACAACCTCGGCATCGCAGGCCGGGCGATGCGACGCATCGGTGCCATCGAATTCGCGACGACGATCGCACCCGGCCTGCGAGACGTACTCCTCACCGGCAAGGTCAAGGAGATCGTGGTCCGGTCGGCGAAGGACAAGGGGAAGGACAGGACGGGGGGCACCAATGGGGCCTACGACGCCGTCGTGGTCGACTCGCCGCCGACGGGGCGCATCGCCCGGTTCCTCGACGTCACCAAGGCCGTGTCCGACCTGGCGAAGGGCGGCCCGGTGCACTCCCAGGCCGACGGTGTGGTCAAGCTGCTCCATTCCGAGGTGACCGCCATTCACCTCGTCACGCTTCTCGAGGCGCTGCCGATCCAGGAGACCGTCGAGGCCATCGAAGAGCTCAAGAAGTTGGGCCTGCCGATCGGGAGCGTCATCGTCAACCGCAACATCCCCGCTTATCTGGCAGCCGACGATCTCGCCAAGGCTGCCGAGGGCGACGTCGACGCGGACGCGGTGCGTGCGGGTCTCGCCAAGTCCGGAATCGCCTTGGCCGATGGCGACTTCGCCGGCTTGCTCACCGAAGCGATTCAGCATGCGACGCGGATCAGTGCTCGGGCCGAGAGCGCCGCGCAACTCGATGCGGTCGACATTCCGAGACTCGAGCTGCCCGCCATCGCCGATGGCGTCGACCTCGGCAGCCTGTACGAACTCGCCGAAGCACTTGGCCAGCAAGGCGTCCGATGAGCGCCAGCGAAGACCACCAGGAGATCCAGCGATGAGCACGACGCCGACCGCCCTCGATCTGGGCGCCGTACTGATGGATCGCTCCAATCGTGTCGTGGTGTGTTGCGGCGCAGGCGGTGTCGGTAAGACCACGACCGCTGCGGCCATGGCGCTGCGGGCGGCGGAGTACGGCCGCACCGTCGTCGTCCTCACGATCGACCCGGCGAAGCGACTGGCGCAGGCGCTGGGCATCAAGGATCTCGGAAACACTCCGCAACGCGTGCCGCTGGCGCCGGAGGTCACCGGCGAACTGCACGCGATGATGCTCGACATGCGACGCACGTTCGACGAGATGGTGACTCAGTACTCCGACGGCGATCGAGCTGAAGCGATTCTGGAGAATCAGTTCTACCAAACGGTCGCCACGTCGCTCGCGGGCACGCAGGAGTACATGGCCATGGAGAAGCTCGGCCAGTTGCTCGGCGAGGACAAGTGGGACCTCGTCGTCGTCGACACTCCGCCGTCACGCAATGCCCTGGACTTCCTCGATGCGCCGAAACGCCTAGGCAGCTTCATGGACAGTCGCCTGTGGCGTCTTCTGCTCGCACCGGGGCGGGGCATCGGCAGAATCGTCACGGGCGCCGTCGGCCTGGCGATGAAGGCCCTCTCCACCGTCCTGGGTTCTCAAATGCTTTCAGATGCAGCCGGTTTCGTGCAGGCCCTGGATTCGACGTTCAGTGGATTCCGTGAAAAGGCGGACCGCACCTACGAATTGCTGAAGCGACCAGGCACTCAGTTCGTCGTCGTCTCGGCAGCTGAGCCGGACGCTCTGCGGGAGGCGTCCTTCTTCGTCGATCGGCTCTCGAGTGAGAAGATGCCGCTCGCCGGCCTGATTCTCAACCGGACCCACCCGACGCTGTGCGATCTGCAGACCGACAAGGCCAGGGAAGCAGCGGATCAGCTGGATGCGGGCGACGGAGCCGATGCCCTCGCGGCGGCGGTACTGCGCGTCCACGCCGATCGGGCGCAGACGGCCAAGCGGGAGGTGAGGTTGCTGTCCCGGTTTACCGGGGCCAATCCACACGTGGCGATCGTCGGCGTGCCGTCGCTGCCGTTCGACGTGTCCGATCTGGAGGCGCTACGCGCGATCGCCGACCAGATCACCGGGGATACGGACGCGGCCTAACGTTCTTGAGTCGTCTAGACGGCGCTGCGGTGCTTGCGCTGGGCGGCGAAGAACTCCGACCAGGACACCACCTCGGGGTGCTGCTTGAGCAGGGCGCGCCGCTGGCGTTCCGTCATGCCGCCCCACACGCCGAATTCAACGCGGTTGTCCAGTGCATCGGCGCCGCATTCGGAGATCACCGGGCAATGGCGACAGATCACGGCCGCCTTTCGCTGGGCGGCACCCCGGACGAACAATTCGTCCGGGTCGGCCTGACGGCATCTCGCTTGGGAGACCCACGCAATGCGGGCTTCCGCCTCGGCGCCTTGGACTACGACACCATTGACTGGGGAACTCATGACTGTCCTGCGCGCCGCGGGCCGTGTACCTGACACCAGCGATCCCTTCGTCCAGCCGCCCCAGAGGCGGGCCAGTCCTCGGTGTAGAAGCTACTGCGATCTACGCCACATTGCGATTGGGAGTGTTACCTAGATCGCACTGTCAGTCAAAGCTAGGTGGTCAGGGGGGTTTTGCGCAACAGTCAAATCTCAGATTTTTGGCACGACCGTGCCGTGATGCGTCTTCGCGCACGTGACGGCGCATGCGCAGGCCCTCGCCCACTGCCAATCAGACCACTGAGACGCTGGTGACGATCGACGTCGCTACTCTGTAGCCATGTCCGACCGATCGCAGGCCACGCCGCCGCCGAGGCGCGTACCGCCGGCGGTCACGGTAATCAAGCTCGCCTGGTGCATCCTGCTCGCCAGCGTCATCGCCGCGGGTGTGATGTTCCCCGTCGTGGGCGGCTTCGGATTGATGTCCAACCGCGCCTCCGACGTCGTTGCCAACGGCTCCGCCCAGCTAGTCGAAGGCGAAGTCCCCGCGGTCTCGACGATGGTCGACGCGAAGGGCAATCCTCTCGCCTGGCTGTACACCCAACGGCGGTTCGAGGTGCGCAGCGATCAGATTTCCAACGCGATGAAGCTCGCGATCGTCTCGATCGAGGACAAGCGGTTCGCCGAGCACAACGGGGTCGACTGGAAGGGCACGCTCACGGGCCTGTCCGGCTATGTGTCCGGGGCCGCAGACACCCGCGGTGGCTCCACCATCGAGCAGCAGTACGTGAAGAACTACCAGTTGCTGGTGATCGCGCAGACCGACGCGGAGAAGCGCGCAGCCGTCGAGACCACGCCCGCCCGCAAGCTGCGCGAGATCCGGATGGCGTTGACGCTGGACAAGACGTTCACCAAACCCGAGATCCTGACGCGGTACCTGAACCTCGTGTCGTTCGGCAACGGTGCGTTCGGCGTTCAGGACGCCGCTCAGACGTACTTCGGGATCAACTCGTCCGAACTGACCTGGTCCCAGGCCGCCCTTCTGGCGGGCATGGTCCAGTCGACGAGCACGCTGAACCCGTACACCAATCCCGAGGGCGCGCTGGAACGTCGGAACGTGGTGCTGGACACCATGATCGACAACGTTCCGCAGGAGGCGGAGGCGCTGCGCGCCGCCAAGCAGGAGCCCCTCGGCGTCCTCCCACAGCCCAACGAACTGCCCCGTGGGTGCATCGCCGCGGGTGATCGCGCCTTCTTCTGCGATTACGCGCTCGACTATCTGGCCCGCGCGGGCATCAGCAAGGAACAGGTCGCCAAGGGTGGCTATCTCATCAGGACCACGCTGGACCCCGACATCCAGAGCTCGGTGAAGTCGGCCATCACCAGCTTTGCGGCACCCGACATCACCGGCGTGGCCAGCGTGATGAGCGTGATCAGGCCTGGCAAGGACTCGCATTCGGTGCTGGCCATGGCGTCCAACCGCACCTACGGCCTGAACCTCGACGCCGGCGAGACCATGCAGCCCCAGCCGTTCTCCCTGGTGGGCGACGGCGCGGGGTCGATCTTCAAGATCTTCACCACGGCCGCGGCGTTGGAGATGGGCATGGGCATCAACGCGCAGCTAGACGCCCCGTCCCGATTCGAGGCCAAGGGGTTGGGCAGCGGCGGCGCGAAGGGCTGCCCGCCCGCCACGTGGTGCGTACTGAACGCAGGCAACTACCGGGGGCAGATGAGCGTCACCGACGCTCTCGCCACCTCGCCGAATACCGCCTTTGCCAAGCTGATCTCGCAGGTTGGCGTGCAGCGCACCGTCGACATGGCGGTCAAGCTCGGCCTGCGTTCGTACGCGCTGCCGGGTACCGCGCGCGATTACGACCCGGAGAGCAACGAAAGCCTCGCCGATTTCGTGAAACGCCAGAACCTCGGGTCGTTCACGTTGGGGCCCATCGAGGTCAACGCGCTTGAGTTGTCCAATGTCGCAGCGACGCTCGGCTCGGGTGGCATGTGGTGCCCGCCGAACCCGATCGACAAGATCTTCGATCGCGCGGGCAAGGAGGTGTCCGTGACGACGGAGACCTGCGAGCAGGTGGTGCCGGAGGGGCTGGCCAACACGCTGGCCAACGCGATGAGCAAGGACGACAGCGGAAACGGCACCGCCGCCGGATCGGCGGGATCGGTCGGGTGGAGCCTGCCCATGTCTGGCAAGACGGGTACCACCGAAGCGCATCGGTCGTCGGGCTTCCTGGGCTTCACCGGCGACTTCGCCGCCGCGAACTACATCTACGACGACTCCACCACGCCATCGGACCTGTGCTCCTTCCCGCTGCGGCAGTGCGGGTCCGGTGACCTCTTCGGCGGCAACGAGCCCGCCCGCACCTGGTTCACTGCGATGAAGCCGATCACCCCCGACGACGTGCAACTGCCTCCGACGGATCCGCGCTTCGTCGACGGTGCGCCTGGCTCGAAGGTGCCCAGCGTCGCCGGCATGACCCAGGATCTGGCCCGGCAGCGCCTGCGCGACGCCGGGTTCCAGGTTGCCGATCAGGCCACACCGGTCAACAGCGGCTCGACGACGGGCTCGGTCGTCGGTACGTCGCCGAACGGCCAGACGGTTCCAGGCTCGATCATCACGATCCAAATCAGCAACGGGATTGCGCCGGCGCCGCCGCCACCGCCGCCCGGCGCGCCGGCTTTCCCCGGCGACCCCAACGCTCCTCCCGCGCCCGTGGGTTCAACGGTCGTCGAGATCCCCGGCCTGCCCCCGATCACGGTGCCGGTACTGGGGCCGCCGCCCCCGCCGCCACCCCCGTAGCCGCATGTCGGGTTGATAACGCGCATGGGCGACGGGCAGTGCCTTCGGAGAAGTGGCAGTACGATCTGAAGATGCTTGCCCGTTCGACGGTTCTGAAGGATTCCGCCACCCTGGCCGGTTCACTGGCCGCCGGTTCGCTGGCCGCGGGGGTCGCCTACGCGACGTTGATCGAACGCAACGCCTTCGTCGTGCGGGAGACAACCATGCCGGTGCTCACACCGGGGTCCTCGCCGCTGCGGGTGCTTCACCTCAGCGACTTCCACATGACCCCGGGGCAACATCGCAAACAGGCCTGGATCCGCGAGCTCGCCGGGTGGGAGCCCGACCTCGTCATCAACACCGGCGACAATCTCGCACATCCCAAGGCCGTGCCCTCGGTGGTGCAGGCACTGAGCGACCTCCTGGCGGTGCCCGGTCTCTTCGTCTTCGGCAGCAACGACTACTTCGGTCCGCAGCCCAAGAACCCGACGAACTACATCTTCAGGCCGTCGCGTCGGATCACTGGGGAGCCGCTGCCGTGGCAGGACCTGCGGGCCGCTTTCACCGAACGCGGCTGGCTGGACATGACGCACATGCGTCGCGAGATCGAGGTCAAGGGGCAGCTCATCGCCGTCGCAGGCGTAGACGACCCCCACCTGTCCCGCGATCGCTACGAAACCATCGCCGGTCCTGCAAGTCCGGCGGCCAACCTGACGCTCGGCCTCACCCACGCGCCGTACACGCGGGTGCTCGACCGCTTCGCCGCCGACGGCTACCAGTTGGTCCTGGCGGGCCACACCCATGGCGGACAGCTCTGCCTGCCGTTCAAGGGCGCGCTCGTCACCAACTGCGATCTGGACCCCTCGCGGGCCAAGGGGCCATCGCGCTGGGGTGCCACCATGCAGTTGCACGTGTCGGCCGGGCTGGGTACGTCGCCGTATGCGCCATACCGCTTCTGCTGCAGGCCCGAGGCGACGCTCTTGACGTTGGTGGCGTCGCCGACTGGCGGCGGAGCCCTTGGCAGTCGGGCCGGCATGTCCCGTCCAGCAGTTTCGGCGCGGTGACCGACCGGACCTCCATCGCCGTTCGCCGTCATCCACGCGACTGGGTGGATAACGCGGTACGACTGATCGAGGCCGATGCCAGGCGTAGTGCAGACACCCATCTGCTGCGGTATCCGTTGCCCTCGGCGTGGTGCGACGGCGTCGGCGGTGTCAACGTGCAGCTGTACCTGAAGGACGAGACCACCCACATCACCGGCAGTCTCAAGCATCGGTTGGCGCGGTCCCTGTTCCTCTACGGTCTGTGCAATGGCTGTATCGGCGAGCACACGACGATCATCGAAGCGTCATCGGGATCGACGGCCGTCTCCGAGGCCTACTTCGCCGCGATGCTGGGCGTACCGTTCATCGCGGTGATGCCGTCGTCGACCAGTAGCTCGAAGATTGCACTCATCGAATCACAGGGCGGCCGTTGCCATTTCGTGGCCGAGTCGTCACAGGTGTACGCGGAGGCCGAACGCCTGGCCAAAGAGACCGGCGGGCACTACCTCGATCAGTTCACCAACGCCGAGCGCGCCACCGACTGGCGAGGAAACAACAACATCGCCGAGTCGATCTACGACCAGATGCACGAGGAGCGGTATCCGATCCCCGAGTGGATCGTCGTCGGCGCGGGCACCGGTGGCACCAGCGCAACGATCGGTCGATATCTGCGCTACCGACGCCACGGCACCCAACTGTGCGTGGTGGACCCTGAGAACTCGGCCTTCTTCCCGTCGTACGCACGAGGCCGACGCGACATCACGGGCTCGTCGTCCCGAATCGAGGGCATCGGCAGACCACGGGTGGAGCCATCGTTCCTGCCCGACATCATCGACCGGATGATGGTGGTGCCCGATGACGCCTCGGTCGCGGCGGCGCACCATGTCAGCGCCGTCCTCGGCCGAAAGGTCGGTCCCTCAACGGGTACCAATGTGTGGGGCGCGTTCAGTCTGCTGGCCGAGATGATCGCCGACAGACGTAGCGGGTCGGTGGTGACCCTCCTGTGCGACGCCGGCGAACGCTACGTCGATACCTACTTCGACGCGGACTGGCTCAGCAGCAAGGGATTGGACCCGTCGGCATCCTCGTCGGTGCTCCACGAGTTCGAGCGTTCGGGCCGCTGGGTCTGATCGCCGCCCTCGTAGGCACTACGGCTAAAGCGGTCAGACGTCGCGAACAACCACAATGCGGCGATGGCGAACAATCCAAAGTAGATTGCGGCTCCCAACCCGGTCATGTGTTGGCCTTCCCTCGGTGATTCTCGGTCGAACGTGCTGGCTACAACGCCTTGGGCGGCAGTTTCCATTCCATGAACACCATCGCCCGATGCGCTTGGCTACCCATCTGCGCTGGCGCTAATCGAATATCGCACCCTCCGTAATGCGGGTCACGTGACCACGCCGGGCGTTTGGCTTCAGACCGGCTCGGTGCGATAGGCTGGCTTGGCTCTACGCGGGGTATGGCGCAGCTTGGTAGCGCGCTTCGTTCGGGACGAAGAGGTCGTGGGTTCGAATCCCGCTACCCCGACTTGCGTTGTTGCTGATAGAAGGCCCTGACTGGTGATTTTGGTCGGGGCTTTCTTGCATTCCAGTCCGCGGTACGTCGAAGCACTGGTGACACCCACACCGACGGTGCGTCTCCTGCTTTCGAGATGGCCATGGTTCGGGCAACGCACGGTGCGGTGTAGACGATGATCAGGTCAGTATGACTGTCTCCGTGGTGGTGCCGGCGGCCGCATCGTAGGTGGTGATGACGGCGTGGCCGCCGCTGGGGCTGAACACCGGTGAGCCCACCGGGCTTCGGGGGAGCGTGACGACGACGCCGGTCCGCGTGCCGGTCTGGGCGTCGATCACCGACATGAAGGTAAAGCCGGAGGCCGCATCGTAGGTGGTCAGGACGGCGTGGCTGCTGTCGGGGCTGAACACCGGTAGGCCCGCGGCGTTTCCGGGGAGTGTGATGGTGGTGCCGGTCTGGGTGCCGGTTTGGGTGCCGACGACCGCCAGGCGGGTGGCGCCGCCGTCCGAGGTGATGAGAAGGGTGTGGCTGCCGTTGGGGCTCAACAGCGGTGAGCCCACGACCTTTCCGCGGAGCGTGATGGTGGTGCCGATCTGGGCGCCGGTTTGGGTGCCGACGACCGCCAGGCGGGTGGCGCCGCTGACCAAATCGTAGGTGGTGAGAAGGGCGCGGCTGCCGTCACGGCTCAACACCGATGAGACGTCCCTCATGTTTCCGAACAGGTAGACGGTGGTGCCGGTCTGGGCGCCAGTGCGGGTGTTGATGACCGTCACGTAGTTGGTGAGGGTTGGTTGCCCAGAAATGTCGGTGGTGAGCAGAAGTCGGCTGCCGTCGGGGCTCAACACCGGTGAGCCCACCCGCTTGCCGGGGAGTTTCACGGTGGTCCCGATCTGGGTCCCGGTAATGCTGTTGATGACCGCCACGGAGGTAGTGGACTTTTCGTCCCGTTCTTCATCATGGTTGTAGGTGAGCAGGATGGTGGTGCCGGCCTGTCTGCCGGTTTGGGTGTCGATAACCGCCACGCGGGTGCTGCCGTCGAAAGAGGTGGAGACGAGGGCGCGGCTGCCGGCAGGATTCAGCAGCGGTGAGCCCTCGAGGTTTCCGGCCAGGGTGACGGTGGGGCCGGCCAATTTGCCGATTTGGGTGTCGATGACCGCCACGGAGGTGGCGCCGCGTGCCGAGCTATAGGTGGTGAGGAGGGCGCGGCTGCCGTCGGGGCTGAACACCGCTGCGGCCCCTGGGATTCCGGACAGGGTGACGGTGGTGCCGGTCTGGGTGCCGGTGGGGGTGTTGACGACCGCCACGTAGGTGTAGCCGCCGACGGAGGTGGTCAGGAGGGCGCGGCGGCCGTCGGGGCTCCGCAGCGGTGAGCCCACCGCGCTGCCGGGGAGTTTCACGGTGGTCCCGGTCTGGGTGCCGGTGGTGGTGTTGATCACCGCCACGTAGCTGGTGGAGCTGGCCGAATCGTAGGTGGTGAGCAGGGCGTGGTTGCCGGTGGGGCCCACCACCGGCGAACCCACCACGCTGCCGGGGAGTTTGACCGTGGTCCCGGTCTTGATTCCGGTGGCGGTGTTGATCACCGCCACGTAGCTGGTGGAGCTGGCCGAATCGTAGGTGGTGAGCAGGGTGTGGCTGCCGGTGGGGCTCACGACCAGTGAGCCCACCGTGCTGCCGGGGACTTTCACGGTGATCCCGGTCTGGACACCGGTACTGGTGTTGATCACCGCTACGTTGGTAGTGGAGATGGCCGAATCGTAGGTGGTGAGCAGGGTGTGGCTGCGGGTGGGGTTCAACACCGGTGAGCCCACCGCGCTGCCGGGAATTTTCACGGTGGTCCCGGTCTCGACGCCGGTACTGGTGTTGATCACCGCCACGTAGGTAGTAGAGCTGGCCGAATCGTAGGTCGCGAGCAAGCTGTGGTTGCCGGTGGGGCTCAACACCGGTGAGCCCACCGCGCTGCCGGGGAGGGTGAGGCTGCCGGTGACACTGCCGAGACTGGCGGTGGCGTTAAGCGCGTTGCTGAGCGCAGCGGCGGCGAGTTGGCCTTTTTGGACCGAGCTGACCGCGGGCGACGGGGCGCCCACAGGCGCTTCGCGCCGGGTGTACAGCGCCGACAGGATCATCGATGCGGTCGGCGCTTGAGGGACGGCGGGGTCACCGGCGAGGTTGGCCGGGTTCGGGGTGAGCGCGCCATTCGATACCGACTGCGGCGTGGGTGTCTTCGGGTTTGAGGTGAACAGCGCGGCCTTCCGCGGCGAGGTCTGGCTCGCCTTCGGTGAGGATGGAGGGGACGACCGCACGCCACCGGCCGGGTCGCGGTTGGGCGCGAAACTCGGCGGGGCGCCCTTGAATCCGCTGGACGCGACGCGGCTTGCGGCGTGTTTGGTGGCGGTGTGGTCGATGCCGATGCGACGGCTCGGTGGCGGCAACGTATTTGCGGTGCGGCCGGCGCTCACGTCGGCACCGCCAGCTACGCTGGACGTGGCAACAGAACCCGTCGAACTGGCGGCCCCAGAGCTAATGTGGCCAGCGGCGCCGGTGGAGGTGTCGGCGTGGGCCACCGCGGAGCCGCTGGCCAATGCCGCGCCGACACCAAGGGTGAGCGCTCCTGCCCCAAGCCAGGCATAGGGATCGATCCTTCGGTGTTTGCGCACACGGTGGCGGCCTTTGCCGGTGACGCTGATGCCGACAACCTGAGATGCCAAATGCACACCCATGGAAAATGAAACGGCCCTGGCCGAGGGCTCCGCCTGTGGGATTGCAGCGAAGATAGTTTCGATTCGCGCCGTTTTATCAACCACACGTCTGGTTACCACACCGAAATCGCAAGCGCTGGCAGATCGGACGATTCATCACCGAACACTGCTTACGGGGCACTGCCAGTTAAAAAGGCGAGGGGCCCAGCCTCATGGCCTCTTGCCAACATCGTCGCTACCGCGAGACTTGGGGCCCCGCTATCCACTCGACGATCAGATCGAGGTAGTCGGGAGACGAACCGCGCCAAAGATTCTCGCCGGGTATTCAAGGAAGCCGGTATGCCGATCACCGAACGTGTTGTGACACAACATGCTCCGTTGCATCCTCGCCCCCGAGCCATGGAGCGAGCACGACCCGAACGCGGTCGCCGTGATGATCGGGCAGAACCACGTTGGCCACCTTGCCGCCGAGCTTGCTGCGACGTACACCGATGGCCTTGAACGCATCGTCGGGACCTAGACGAGTACCTCGATGCGTTCATCGTCTTCGTCGTGCTCGTGCGCCTTTGCATATATTGCAAATGAACTGAGCTCGACGACGCCAAGCAGGATCACCGGCCAGACCACACCGGCAGCCAAGCTCAACCCTGCGCGCTCGGCGGTGGGCCGACGCTCCTCGCCGAGACGTGGGCTCAGCAGGAAGATGGCGAGCGCCACCACGAACACCAAGACGGTGTACGCGATTACCAGGTCCAAGGCCACAGCTGCTCCCTCGTGAGTTTGCCAGGTGAGCATGTGTTCCCGGGACGGTCAGCGGTCAAACCAGCAACGCTCAGGAGGCGGCCGAGCGCAATTTCTCCAGCAGCGGCTGCGCGGCCTCCTTCAGGAAGCGATCCTGCCCCTCGTCACCGACCTGGACCAGGGCGATGTCGGTGAAACCTGCCTCCCAATATTTGGCGACGGCGGAGACGATGGCATCGAGGTCGGGTCCGCAGGGAATGGAGGAGGCCACGTCCTCCGGCCGCACGAATTGGGTGGCCCCTGCGAATCCGGCGGTGGTCGGCAGGTCGGCGTTGACGGACCAGCCGCCCGCGAACCAGCGGAACTGATCGTGGGCCCGCTCGATCGCAACCTTTTCGTCGGTGTCCCAGCAGATTGGAATCTGCCCGACGATCCGCGAGTCGCCCGGCAGACCGGTGCCCTTACGAGCTGCGTGCCAACCGTCGACCAGGTCCTTGTCCGGTTCCACGGCGATGAGATGGTCGACCAGGGGTGAGAAGGTCTCGACTGACCGGTCTCCGGAGACCGCCGCGGCGATCGCCACGGGAACGTCGGGCAGATCCCATAGCCGGGCGGAGTCCACCTCGAAGTACTCGCCCTTCCAATCCACCAACTCGCCGGTGAACAGTTCCCTGATGATCTGGACGGCCTCGCGCAGCATGTCCTGACGGCGCACGACGGTCGGCCAACCTTGACCGACGACGTGCTCGTTGAGGTTCTCCCCGCTGCCGACGCCGAGCGTGAACCTGCCGTCGGCGAGGATCTGCAGCGTGGCGGCCTGCTGAGCGACGATCGCCGGGTGGTAGCGCATCGTCGGGCAGGTGACGTAGGTGAACAACTCGACCCGCTCGGTGGCGTGGGCCACCGCGCCGAGCATGGTCCACGCATTGGGGGCGTGCCCCTGCGCGGCGAGCCACGGCGAGAAGTGGTCACTGCTCACCTCGAAGTCGAAGCCGAGGCGTTCTGCCGAGACCGCATACTCGACAAGTTGTTTCGGGCCGCTCTGTTCTGTCATGAGGGTGTAGCCGAATCGCGTCATTGGAGACGCCTACCCGGCTACGGGCGCAACGAAAACCCCCGGTTACAGCCGGTCCTTGACGGCGGCCGACAGCCGCGGTCCGTCCGCCTTGCCGTCGGCGATGGCGACGGCCGCCTTCATCACCTGACCCATCTGCTTGGTGCCCGGCCGGTGCCCGATCTCCTCGGCGACCTGGGCCATGGCGGTGTTCACCACGTTGGCGAGTTCGTCGTCGTTGAGCTGGGTCGGAAGATAGTCGTCGATGACCTGAGCCTCGGCACGCTCGTTGGCGGCCAGATCGCCACGCCCGTTGGTGATGTAGATCTCGGCGGCCTCACCGCGCTTGCGGGCCTCCCGAGCCAGCACCTTGAGGACGTCGTCGTCAGACAGGTCGCGCGCCTGCTTGCCCGAGACTTCCTCGGCCTGGATCGCCGCGAGCAACATCCGCAGCGTCGCGGTGGTCAGCTTGTCCCGTGCCTTCATCGCCACCGTCAGGTCGGCGCGTAGCCGCTCCTTGAGATCTGCCATGGCGTAGACGCTACGCCCGGCAACCCGGCGCCCGTCCTGAATGCCGTCCGGAGTGCCCGCCGAAGTGTCGTTGTGAATAATGGCGGGCATCGACAGGATGGTCCCCATGAGCAGCGACGCCGGCGGGCCCGACGCGACCGCTACGCCGTCCCCGTACTTCGTGCCCGCCTACGCGCAGGGTCGTCCCGGGCAACGACCCTCTCCTAACTACGCGGGTTATCCGCCCCCGGGCTATGCGCCGCCTCCGATGCCGGGTCCGTACGGTTACCCGCCGCCGGGGCTGCCGCCCGCCCTCAAACCCGGCGTCATCCCCTTGCGGCCACTTGGACTCTCCGACATCTTCAACGCGTCCATCGCCTACGTCCGGACCAACCCCAAGGCGACGCTGGGACTGACCACGATCGTCGTCGTCGTGGCTCAGGTCGTCGCGCTATTGCTCCAAATCGGACCGTTGGCGGCCACCGGCATGCTGTCGCCGACGACTGCGGGTGAATTCGGACAGTCGGACCCATCTCAGGCCTCCGACTCTGCCGTCATCGCATTGCTGCTCTCCAGCGCCGCGGGCATCGTCACCACGGCGTTGGCGGGAATCGTGCTCAGCGGCTTGCTCACCGCGGTCGTCGGGCGTGCCGTGTTCGGCGCGACGATCGGCATCGGCGAGGCATGGCAACGGGTTCGAGGTCGCCTGTTGCCACTGCTTGGCGTCACTGCGCTCGAAGCGGTCGGTGCCACCGTGCTGATCGCGGTGGCCGTCGGGGTGGTGGCCGTCATCAGCCAGATCGTCGGCGGAGCAGCGGCGTTCGTGGCCGGTGCGGTGTTCGGTCTGGCGTTGACCGCACTTTTCGTCTATCTCTACACGATGCTCAGCTTCGCGCCGACCTTGATCGTGCTGGAGCGGATCGGCGTCATGGCCGCCATCGCCAGGTCCTTCGCGCTGGTCAGGAATGGCTTCTGGCGGGTGTTCGGCATCCGTCTGCTGGCCGTGGTCGTCGCCGGCGTGGTCTCAGGTGCCGTCACCGCGCCCTTCAGCCTGGTCGGCCAGCTCGTGCTGATGGTCGGTGAAACGACCGGCGTGATGGTCATCGCCGTCGTCCTCATCAGCCTCGGCGGTGCGGTAGGACAGATCATCACTGCACCGTTCAACGCCGGAGTGGTCGTGCTCCTCTACGCCGATCGCCGGATTCGGGCCGAGGCGTTCGACTTGGTGTTGCAGACGGGAGCGAGGGGAACGGTCGGGTCCACCGATGACCTCTGGCTGACCCCGCGGCACTAACGTGCCCACCATCGACATCGACCGGGACGCCGCGCACGACGCTGCCCAGCGCGAGCTGAACAAGCCCATCTACCCGCGGGGGTCGCTCACCGATCAATTGATGCGGTGGCTCGACGATCTGGTGTTCAAAATCATCTCCGGGGGCGCGTCGGTCCCCGGGGGCTGGCTCACCATTGCCGTGCTGCTCGCGTTGGTGGCGGTTGCCGTCGTCGTGGCCGTGAGGGTGGCGCGTCGCACCATGCGCACCAACCGCGGACGCCAGAGTGCCCTGTTCGGATCGGTCGAGATGAGTTCCGCCGAGCACCGTGCCGCCGCCGAACAGTCGGCGGCGCGCGGGGAGTGGGCATCGGCGATCAGGCACCGTGTGCGCGCGGTCGCCCGACACCTCGAGGAGACGGCGGTGCTCATTCCCGTCCCCGGTCGCACCGCCACCGAACTGGCGCGCGACGCGGGTCGGGCCATCCCGGGACTGGCTGGTGAAATGCGCTACGCCGCAGTGGCATTCAACGACGTCACCTATGGTGAGCGGCCCGGAGACGAGCCCGCCTATCGGATGGTCGCCGACCTCGACCGTCATCTGCTCAACCAAGCCCCCCGCCTCCCGATGGAGACCGGCCCCGCGGAGGCCGCAGATGGCTGGGTGGAGGTGAAATGACCACCACCTCGTCGACGGTTGGTTCCACCGTCGTGAAGCGATGGCGGACGCTGCGCTGGGTACTACTGGCCCTCGTCGTCATCGTCGGCGTATCGGCGGTCTCGACTTACCTCACCGCACCGCGGCCAGGAGGGCGAATGGATCCCGAAGCTACCTCGCCGGATGGCGCTCACGCGCTGGTCACTCTGCTCGAGGACCGCGGCGTTGAGGTGGTCACCGCCGACGACCTCGCCGGAGTCGAACGGTCAGCGCGCCCGAATTCCCTTCTCCTGGTGGCACCTACGCCGTATTTTCTCGACGACGACGGGTTGCAGCGACTGAAGAAGGTTCCCGGTGACGTCCTCCTGGTCGAGCCGGTGTCGCGTACCAGGGAGTCCTTGGCGCCGAAGATTCGCACGGCAGCGGAGACCAGTTTCGGCGGTGAGCCGAACTGCGACCTGCGCGAGGCCACCCGCGCTGGCAGCGCCCAACTCGACCTGAGCGATACCTACGAGGCCGTCGACGACGACACCATGCTCACCCGTTGCTACGACGGCGCACTGGTCCGGTACCGCGAGGGTGGGCGCACGGTCACCGCCGTCGGCACCGCGGACTTCATGACGAATTCCGGTCTCCTGCAGGAGGGCAACGCCGCGCTCGCGATGAACCTTGCGGGCGCCCGCCCCAGAGTGATCTGGTACATGCCGAAGCAAATCGAAGGTGAGTCCGACGGCGCCGCGTCGATCATGGACCTCATCCCCGCCCGCGTGGGCTGGATCGTTCTGCAACTGTGTCTGGTAGTCGCCTTCGTGGCACTGTGGCGCGGCCGCAGAATCGGTCCCCTCGTCGCCGAGGACTTGCCGGTGGTGGTGCGTGCGTCGGAGACCGTGGAGGGCCGCGGGCGACTGTACCGATCGCGGCGGGCCCGCGACCGCGCGGCATCCGCGCTGCGGACCGCCGTATTGCAGAGGGCGCTCCCCCGACTCGGACTCGGCACCGGGTCTGACCCGGCGTCCGTGGTCACGACCACGGCGCAACGAATTCGGTACGAGCCGAACGCCATCGAGTACGCACTCTTCGGGCCTCCCCCCTCCGACGACGCCGAACTCGTCAACCTCTCCCGGTTACTGGACGACATCGAAAGGCAGGTCGCTGACTCGTGAATCCGCCGACATCCCAAGTAGACTCCGACGGCGCGCGAAACGCGTTGCTGGCGCTACGTTCCGAGATCGCCAAGGCGGTCGTCGGGCAAGACGCCGTGGTCAGCGGTCTGGTCATCGCGCTGCTGTGCCGGGGTCACGTCCTGCTGGAGGGTGTGCCCGGTGTGGCGAAGACGTTGTTGGTGCGCACCCTGTCGGCGGCGCTACAACTCGACTTCAAGCGCGTGCAGTTCACCCCGGATCTGATGCCGGGCGACATCACGGGATCGCTGGTGTACGACGCACGTACGGCGGAGTTCGAGTTCCGCGCCGGCCCGGTGTTCACCAATCTGCTGCTGGCAGACGAGATCAACCGAACACCACCGAAGACGCAGGCCGCGCTGTTGGAGGCGATGGAGGAACGCCAGGTCAGTGTCGACGGCGATGCCCGGCCGCTGCCCGACCCCTTCATCGTCGCGGCGACCCAGAACCCGATCGAGTACGAAGGCACCTATCAACTGCCCGAGGCCCAACTCGACAGATTCCTGCTCAAGCTGAACGTGCCGCTGCCGCCCCGCGACCAGGAGATCACCATCCTGTCCAGGCACGCGAGGGGTTTCGACCCGCGAGACCTCTCCGCCATCCGGCCGGTGGCGGGTCCGGTGGAGTTGGCGGCCGGTCGCGATGCGGTGGGCCAGGTTCTCGTCGGCGACGAGGTCACCGGCTACATCGTCGACATCGCCGGGGCGACAAGGCATTCACCTGCCCTGCAGCTCGGTGTCTCGCCACGCGGCGCGACGGCACTCCTGGCCACGTCGCGCTCGTGGGCCTGGCTGTCGGGACGCAACTACGTGACCCCCGACGACGTCAAGGCGATGGCGCGCCCGACGCTACGGCACCGCATCGCCCTGCGCCCGGAGGCGGAACTCGAAGGAGCCACCCCCGACGGCGTTCTCGACGGCATCCTGTCTTCGGTGCCGGTACCTCGCTAGTGGTCGTCACCGGACGCGTCGGTCTGGTTGCTCTGATCTGCGTCCTGCCGATCAGCGTTTCACCGTGGCCCGCCGAGACCTTCGGCGTTCTACTCGGCCTCCTGGTGCTGGTCGTCGCGGTCGACGTGGCCTTGGCGGCGAGCACCCGACGGCTGGGCTTCGATAGAGCCGGCGACGGTGCCGCCCGATTGGGCGAGCCCGTCGACTCCACGCTGGTCGTCGACAACGCCGGCCGTCGCGCGTTCCGCGGGCACGTGCGCGACGCATGGTCGCCGTCGGCCCGTGCGGCACCACGGACGCATCGGGTGACGGTGGCTGCGGGGCAACGGATTCGAATCAGTACGACGTTGCAACCCGTCCGCCGCGGCGATCAGACCTCGGCGATGGTCACGGCGCGGTCGGTCGGTCCGTTGGGCCTCGCCGGCAGGCAGAGTTCGCATCGTGTGCCGGGGCGGGTCCGGATTATTCCACCGTTCCTGTCGCGCAAGCACTTACCGTCCCGACTCGCCAAGCTGCGCGAGCTCGACGGCGCGACGCCCGTGCTAATCCGCGGGCAGGGCACCGAGTTCGACTCACTCCGTGAATACGTCGTCGGCGACGACGTCCGGTCCATCGATTGGCGCGCCTCCGCGCGTCGGGCGGACGTCGTCGTCCGCACCTGGCGACCGGAGCGGGACCGGCGGGTGGTCATCGTCCTGGACACCGGCCGAACGTCCGCCGGCCGCGTCGGCATCGATCCCACGGCGGGTGACCCGAGTGGTTGGCCGCGCTTGGATTGGTCGATCGACGCCGCACTATTGTTGGCGGCCTTGGCATCCCGGGCAGGTGACCACGTCGACTTCGTGGCGCATGACCGAGTGCCGCGCGCCGGGGTGTTCAACGCGACCCGCACCGAACTACTACCGCAACTCGTCGAGGCGATGTCTCCGCTACAGCCGGCCTTGATCGAGTCGGACGCGTCGGCGATGGTCGCGACGGTGCAGCGGCGCATCAGGCGCCGCGCGCTGGTCGTGCTGCTGACCGACCTGAATCCCTCGGCCCTGGACGAGGGCCTGATGAGAGTCCTTCCGCAGTTGTCGGCCAAGCATCAGGTGCTGATCGCCGCGGTCGCCGATCCGCGGCTGGACCGCCTGGCGGCCGGACGTTCCGACGCGGCACAGGTGTATGACGCCGCCTCGGCGGAACGGGCCCGCAATGATCGCGGCGCCATCGCGGCGCGGCTGCGGCGGCACGGCGTCGACGTCGTCGATGCGATGCCCGACGACCTGGCGCCTGCGCTGGCGGACCGATATCTGGCGATGAAGGCCAGCGGCACGTTGTGACGCATCAGCCGGTGGGCACCAGATCCGGCGCATCGTCCACGTCGCCCGTCTCGCCCGCGGAGGCGGCCTTGCGCCCGAAGTGAATCACGTAGGCCAGGAAGGCGACCTCGGCAGAGACGCCGATCGCGATGCGCAGGAACGTGGGCAGAGGCGACGGCGTGACGAGCGCTTCGATGAGTCCGGACGCCAGCAGCACCACGACGAGTCCGACGGCCACCGAGACCACGGCGCGGCCTTGTTCGGCGAGTACCTGGCCCCGCGGTCGATCACCCGGTGACACCACCGACCACCCGAGCCGCATACCTGCCGCCGCGGCGAGGAAGACCGCGGTCAGCTCGAGCAAGGCGTGTGGGGTGAGCAGGCCGAGGAAGACGTCACCCTTGCCCGCATCGAACATGAGCCCGCCGACCACCCCTAGGTTCGCGGCGTTGGAGAACAGCACGTACGGGATCGGCAGGCCGAGCAGGATCGCGTACCCGATGCACTGTGCCGCGACCCAAGAGTTGTTGATCCATACGCGCAGTGCGAACGATCCGGCCGGATTCTCGCTGTAGTACGAGGCGAATTCGCGATTGACCAGTTCCGCGATGTCCGACGGCGTTCCGACCGTCGCCTGCACCTCGGGATTGCCGGCCACCCAGACGCCCATCACGACGGCGACGAGGAAGAACGCCGCGGCCGACCCAAGCCACCACCGCCACGACAGGTACGCCACGACGGGGAACGACACGGTCCAGAAGCGGGTGAACTCGTGCCACAGGGGGGCGTGAGCGCCGGTGACGGCGGCGCGGGCGGTGGCGACCAGACCGGACAGCCTGCCGACCAGCACCGAGTCGCTCGATGCGCTGCGGACCATCGAGAGGTGGGTCGACACCCGCTGGTACAGGTCGACCAGTTCGTCGACCTCGGCACCGGTCAGCTTTCGGCGCCGCTTGACCAGATACTCCAGCCGGTCCCACGCAGGCCGGTGGGCCAGCACGAATGCGTCGACATCCACCTGGCGAATCCTAGTAGCGTTGGCGTCCATGGTGGCCCAGCCCGAGCCGATGGTCACGGGTGACGCCGTGGTGCTCGACGCATCGATCGCGCAGTTGCCCGTGCGCGCGGTGGCTGCGCTGATCGACCTGACGGTGATCCTCATCGGCTACGTCATCGGTGTCGTGCTGTGGGCCCTGACCCTCTCCAACTTCGACGACGCCTTCTCGGCGGCGGTGCTCATCATCTTCACGGTGCTCTCGATCGTCGGCTATCCCATCGTCTTCGAGACGACGACCAGGGGACGGTCGCTGGGCAAGATGGCTCTCGGCCTGCGCGTCGTCTCCGACGACGGTGGCCCGGAGCGCTTTCGTCAGGCGCTGTTTCGCGCGTTGTCCGGGTTCATCGAGATCTGGATGTTCGCGGGCGGCCCGGCCGTCATCTGCAGCATGCTGTCCGCCAAGGGCAAGCGGATCGGCGACGTGTTCGCGGGCACCATGGTGATCAGCGAACGCGCGCCGAAGCTGACGGCGCCCGTTCCGATGCCACCCGCGTTGGCGTGGTGGGCGTCGTCGCTGCAGTTGTCCGCACTGCGGCCCGAGCAGGCCGAGCTGGCGCGGCAGTTCCTCTCCAGGGCGAGCCAGTTGGACCCGGCGCTTCGCGATCAGATGGCACACCGCATCTACCTCGAGGTCGCCGGTCAGATCTCACCGCCGCCGCCCCCCGGCGCACCTCCCCCGCTGGTGCTCGCCGCCGTTCTGGCCGAACGCCATCGCCGGGAACTCGCCCGACTGCGCGCTGCTGTGAGGACCGCTGGTCCGCCACCCGCACCGCCGATGCCCTACGGACCGCCGTCCGTCGCGCCGCCGGCCGTCGCACCGCCGCGGCAGCCGCCCTCAGCAGGGGCGTTCACCGCGCCCGACTAGTGGGACACGACTGTCCCACTTTGAATCACAAGTGCTATATTGGTGGACATGAGTGCCCCGTTGCCCATTGAAGGAGGCCCGCGGTCGAGGACCCGCCGGGCCATCCTCGACGCCGCCATGGCGGTGCTCGCCGAGAACCCGACCGCATCGCTGGGTGACATCGCCGCGACGGCCGGGGTGGGCCGCAGCACGCTCCACCGTTACTTCGCGGAGAGAACCGACCTCCTGCGAGCGCTTGCGCTGCACGTACACGCGCTGAGCAACGCGGCCATCGAGCATGCGGAGCCCGATTGCGGACCCGCGGTCGATGCGCTGCGCCGGGTGGTCGAGTGTCAGCTCGACCTCGGGCCGATCGTCCCGTTCGTCTACAACGACCCGACGATCACCGCCGACCCCGAGCTCGCGGCCGAACTGGACAAGGGTGACGAGGTAATCGTCGAGGTCCTTGACCGAGCCGCCACCCAAGGTTCGGCCGGGCCGCCCGGCTGGCCCCGGATGGTGTTCTGGGCGCTGCTGCTCGCGGGCTACGAGTCCGCCAAGCAGGGCACCCCCCGCGTGCAAGTGGTCGACGCCATCATGGCCAGTCTGACCCAGGGCACGATCAACCCGAATCAGTCTTGACGTCAACGGTTTCGAAACCCCGGCGTAGATCTCAGGAGCACACCGAATGTCCACCCCCACCACCGCGTGCGTCACGACGCCGTCGGCCAAGACACCCCGCTGCGCGTGGTTCGCGCTGGCGGTCCTCATGCTGCCCGTGCTGTTGGTCGCCGTCGACAACACCGTGCTCGCGTTCGCGTTGCCGAGCATCGCCCAGGACTTCCGCCCGTCCGCCACCACTCAGTTGTGGATCGTGGACGTGTACTCGCTGGTGCTCGCCGCCCTCCTGGTGACGATGGGCAGCCTGGGCGACCGGATCGGCAGACGTCGACTTCTGATGATCGGCGCCGGCGGTTTCGCAGTGGTCTCGACCGCCGCAGCCTTCGCCCCGAGCGCCGAGTACCTGGTGGCCGCACGCGCATTGCTCGGCGTATTCGGTGCGATGTTGATGCCGTCCACGCTCTCGCTCATCCGCAACATCTTCACCGATGCCTCGTCGCGACGACTTGCCATCGCGCTGTGGGCGTCGTGCTTCACCGCGGGTTCCGCACTGGGTCCCATCGTGGGCGGTGCCCTGCTCCAGCACTTCGGCTGGGGTGCCGTGTTTCTCGTCGCCCTACCGATCCTGCTGCCGCTGCTGGTGCTGGCGCCCCGGTTGGTGCCCGAGTCGCAGGACCCGAGCCCGGGACCGCTCGACCTCGTCAGCGTCCTCCTGACGCTGACCACCATGCTGCCCGTCGTCTGGGCCATCAAGTCGGCAGCGCACGACGGTCCGTCGTGGTTGGTCGCAGGCGCCTTGGCCGTTGGAGTGGCTTCGGGTGTGGCGTTCGTCCGGCGCCAGCGGCGCAGTGCCACGCCGATGCTGGACGTGGAGCTGTTCAGCAACGCACCGTTCACGTCGTCGATCCTGGCCAACTTCCTGTCGATCGTGGGTCTCATCGGCTTCATCTTCTTCATCTCGCAGCATCTTCAGTTGGTGCTCGGGTTGAGTCCGCTCGAAGCCGGGCTGGTCACGCTGCCTGGCGCAGTCCTCTCGATGATCGCAGGCATCGCGGTGGTGCCGATGGCGAAACGCGTTGCCCCCCACGCCCTCATGATCGCCGGCTTGGTTCTCGTCGCCGCCGGCTTCCTCGCCATCCTGCTCTTCCGGCACGACCTCACGGTGGTGGCGATCATCATCTCGTTCGTCATCCTGGAGATCGGCGTCGGCGTTTCGCAGACGATCTCCAACGACACCATCGTGGCGTCGGTCCCGGCAGCCAAGTCGGGTGCGGCGTCGGCGGTGTCGGAGACGGCCTATGAGCTCGGCGCCGTCGTCGGCACCGCGACTCTCGGCACCATCTTCACGGCGTACTACCGCGCCAGCGTCGAGCTGCCCGGCGGGCTCACGACGCTGCAGGCCGACGACGCCAGGGAGAGCATCGGCGGTGCCGCATCGGTGGCGCAGACGTTGCCGCCCGCCCTGAGCAACCGCCTCATGGACTCCGCACGGCTGGCATTCGACGCCGGAATCGCGCCGACGGCAACCATCGCGGCGGTGCTCACGCTCGTTGCCGCCGGGGTCGTCGCATTGGCCTTCAGGGGAGTGAGCGGTAGCGCAGACCGACGAGCATCAGCACCGAGCCCAGTAGCGGAGCCGCCGTCCGGACGTGATTCCACCAGGTCCACGGGCCCAGGTACGCGCGCCATTCCCGCAACGCGTCCGCTGCGGGCAGACCCGACGGATCCACGGCATCCAGCCGATCGTTCAACGGAACGTTGAACGCCATCGTCACGACGAAGGCCGCCAAGCCGAGTGCGGCGCCCGTCAGCACGTAGCCGGTTCCCGGCTGGGACAGCTTGAACAGCGCAGCGACGGCTACCCCCAGGGCAAGCAGCGCCGAACCGGCGAACAACACCAGGAACGGCGCGCTGGCCTGGGCCTCGGCGTTGATGCCGCGCATGGCGGCGATCGCCTGGGCAGGCTCGGCACGAGTCAATCCAGCCATCACGAAGGTGGAGAAGGCGTAGAAGAGGCCGCCGACAGCGGCGCTGGACACCGCGGCCGCGGTGGTGGCGATGACGAACGGGCTAATGGTCATGCGTTCAGTCAATCGCTGAAGATCGAGACGATCCATCGACGAGACTCCGGATGTCATACGTGATCGTCTAGATTGCCTACCATGGATGCTCTTGGTGGACTACTCGACGGAGTGCGCGCCCGTGGCGCGTTCGTCCTTCGACTGTCGCTGGACCCCCCGTGGTCGATGCGCATTCAGGACGACGCTCCGCTGACCCTGATATGTATGACGAAGGGCAGTGCCGTCATCGTGACCGACTCCGGTGAGTCGTTCGATCTCGCGGCCGGCGACGTCGCGGTCGCCCGCGGTGTCGAACACTATCTGTTCGCCGACGACGCGCACACGACGCCGCAGGTCGTCATCCACCCCGGTAATCGATGCACGACGCTCCGTGGAGAGGACCTGCGCTTCGAGATGTCGGTGGGAGTGCGGACCTGGGGCAACGCCGCGGTGGGCGCCGACCGCGCCGTCGTATGCGCGTACCAGGGACGTAGCGAGGTGAGTTCGCGCTTGCTGCAAGCACTTCCGCCGGCACTGGTACTGCGTGGCGAGAGTTGGCGGACACCCCTGGTAGGACTGCTGGCCAACGAGGCGGGTAGGGATGGTCCTGGGCAGGGCGCGTACCTCGACCGGCTCCTGGATCTGCTCCTGATGGACGTGCTTCGCACCTGGTTCGACCGCGCCGAGCAGGCCCCCACCTGGTGGCACGCCGAGCACGATCCGGTCGTCGGGCCCGCGCTTCGCCTCATCTACAACAACCCGGAGCACCCCTGGACGGTGGCCAATCTCGCTGGAGCCGTTGGCCGTTCACGCGCAGCCTTCGCCCGTCGCTTCACTGAGCAGGTCGGCGAACCTCCGATCGCCTTCCTCACGGGGTGGCGGTTGGCACTGGCAGCCGATCTGCTGCACTCGAGCGGCGACACCATCGCCTCGGTCGCCCGCCGCGTCGGCTACGGCACCCCGTTCGCGTTGAGTAGTGCCTTCAAGCGCGCGTATGGGGTCAGCCCCAACGTGCACCGCGCGACGGCGCGGTGCGGCTAGCTGTCGTTGGTGGGTGGTGGATTCGGTTGGAAGGGTTGGTACCACCACCAGTCGGCGCGTTCCCCGGTCGGTCCGGGGCAGGGTGTCACCGCGGGTGGGGCTTGCGTCGGTGGGCGGGCCAGTGATGCCGGGTCGAGCGGTATGCCATCGGCGTCGGTGACGACGAGGTGGCGGGCGGGTCCGGTGATGGTGATGGCGCCGCGGTGGTGCTGGCGGTGGTGATACGGGCAGAGCAGGATCAGGTTGTCCAGTTCGGTGGGGCCGCCGTCCTCCCAGTGCCGTAGGTGGTGGGCGTGTAGTCCTCGGGTGGCCCCGCAGCCGGGGACTGCGCAGCAGCGGTCGCGGTGCTCCAACGCTCTGCGCAGTCGGCGGCTGATGGTGCGGGTCGCACGCCCGGAGCCGATCACCTGGCCGTGGCGTTCGAACCACACTTCGCAGGTCGCGTCGCAGAGCAGGTACTTCCGGTCGGCGGCGGACAGCAGCGGACCCAGGTGCAGGGAGGCGACGGACTGTTCGACGTCGAGGTGGACCACGACGGTGGTGTGCTGCCCGTGTGGGCGGCGGGTCGCCTCGGCGTCCCAGCCGGCGTCCACCAGGCCCATGAACGCATCCACGGTGTTCGGGAACGGCGGCGTCCGACCCGAGTCGCCCTCGGCGTGATCGCTCGAGTCGCCGTCGCCGTCACCGTCGCCGTGGTGGTCGCCCGGGTGGTCCTCGCCGTGGTCGTGTCGCCACGCGGTGATCTGCGCGTCGCGATGAGACGCCAGGGCGGCGTCGAACCTCGCCGCCTCCAGCCGCGGCAACCGGATCCGCCAGGTGGTGTACTTCTCCCCGACGGTCTTGCTGATCGAGCGTTCCGGCTCCGGGGTCGGGTCCGGTTCGGGTCGGGGTGCCAGTGCGATCGCGGTGCGCAGCTGGGTGACGGTGGCGACCGCGGCCAGTTCGGCGTAATGCTCGTCGGAGCCGGCGGCGGCCCGCTCGGCGATGACGCCGACCTGATCCAGGGACAGGTGACCCTCTCGCAGCAGCTCGGTGCAGCGGGGGAACTCTGCGATGCGGTGCGCGATGGTGGCGATGGTCTGGGCGTTGTGCGGTGAGGTGCCGGTCTTCCAGGCCACCAGCGCGGCGATCGAGCGGGCACCGGTCATGCCGGCCAGATCGTCGTGCTCCATCTGGGCGACGATGTCCACGATGCGCCCGTCGATCGCGTTGCGCTGACCGGTCAACTCCGCCAACTGCT
>NZ_RCZG01000003.1 GCF_006439015.1 Mycolicibacterium hodleri
GGCATTGTCAAGCGGTCAGGACATCATTCGGTGCTAAGCGGCTTGGGTGAGGAGTGCGGCGAGTCGGTCGGCGGGAGTGTTCAGGTCGAGGGTGGGTCGGGGCCTGGTGTTGAGTTTGTCTTGGACGCGTTTGAGGTCGGCCTTGGTGTGCACGCTCAGGTCGGTGCTCTTCTCGAACCAGAACCGCAACAACCGGTTGGTGTTCTCGTTGGTCCCGCGTTGCCATGGCGAGTGCGGATCGCAGAAGTAGACCGGTGCTTGCAGCTGCAGCTTGACCTCTCGCCAGTTGGCCATCTCACTGCCACGGTCCCAGGTGATGGTGCGCCGAAGGTGCGCTGGTAGCTCACTCATCGCCGCGATCATCGCGGAGGCCACCGACTCGGCGGTGTGATCGGTGGGCAGGTGCAACAAGATGGTGAATCGGGTGGTGCGCTCGACCAACGTCCCGATCGCCGAGCTGCTGTTGGCGCCGATGATCAGATCCCCCTCCCAATGCCCCGGCACCGCACGGTCTTCCGCCTCCGCCGGCCGGTCACGGATGCTGAACGCGTCGTTGAACTTTCCGCGGCGCTCGCTCTGTCCCCTGGTCTTGCGGGTCGCGCGTTTGGTGGACAGGCACCTATGCAGGTCAGCCCGCAGGTGGCCACGGGTCTGCACGTAGAGACACTTGTAGATGGTTTCGTGGCTCACCCGTCCCAGCTTGTCATCGGGGTGATCGCGGGCCAACACCTCGGCAATCAGCCTGGGGCTCCACCCGTCATCCATCCACGCCTCGACCTTGGCGCACAACGCGGGGTCATCGAGCGCGAACCCCTTGGGGCGCTTGGCCTTCTGCGTAGCCCGCGCGTGGGCCATCCCGGCGTGATAGTCCCCGTCGGGGTTGGCGTTGCGATTGACTTCCCGCCAGATGACGCTGCCGGTGCGGCCGATTTGGCGGCCGATCTCGGCGTAGGTGAGTTGGGCGTCGCGGCCACGCATGATCTCGATGCGTTCACCGAAGCTAAGTCGGTGGCCCCTCCCGCCCGGCCGACTCAGGTCACCGGGCTCTGCCAGACCCTTATCGCCCTTGCCCTGCAATAGTCGCATCGCCCCAGCTTTGCGCCACAGATACCAGCCAGTGTTACGCGACACGCCGAGCCGCTCCTCGGCGCGAATCACCGGCGTACCGGCACACACCAGATCGAAGAATTGCCTACGCAACGCAGGGGAGTTCTGGAATCCATTCGGCACGACAACCTCCAAAGATAGAACGTTGCCTTGACCGTATGAATCTGCCNGATCTCGATGCGTTCACCGAAGCTAAGTCGGTGGCCCCTCCCGCCCGGCCGACTCAGGTCACCGGGCTCTGCCAGACCCTTATCGCCCTTGCCCTGCAATAGTCGCATCGCCCCAGCTTTGCGCCACAGATACCAGCCAGTGTTACGCGACACGCCGAGCCGCTCCTCGGCGCGAATCACCGGCGTACCGGCACACACCAGATCGAAGAATTGCCTACGCAACGCAGGGGAGTTCTGGAATCCATTCGGCACGACAACCTCCAAAGATAGAACGTTGCCTTGACCGTATGAATCTGCCGCGCCGTACTCCGCGCAGGATTCACGAACGCCGATCGCCAACGATCGACGGTGGCCTGTCGGCGCCCTCAGACGTCAGTGGTCAGGTATCTCGTCTTGACCGGTGGCGCTGCCAATAGCGGCGGCAGATCGGTGATCTTGCCGTCGCCGGCGCGGAACGCGCGGTAGGCCTCGTCATGCTCGACGGTGTCCCAGACCTCGTAGATGATCCAGTGCGCCTCGTCGTCCTCGTCGACGAGGACATCGATGACGAGGGCGCCTTCGAACGCGCGGGTCTTGGCCAGTTCGCGGCCGAATACCTCACGGGCGGCGGCAACCGATTCGGGTGTGAACCTCAGCTCGAGCATGACGGTGACGGACACTGACTTCTCCTGACGACGGCGTAAAGGCGGGTGACAGCCATCAGTCAACCGTATCTAGGTCGCAGGTCTCATCGGTGTCACTCGGCCCCGGCGATTCCGGCAAGGTCCGGTGGTTGACGAGTGAACCCTCGAGTCAGCACGAGCAGGTACACGATGCCGATGCCCAGCCAGGAGAGTCCGAGGACCAGCGCGTCTTGGTCGAGTTGGGTCAACAACGCGATGTCGATGCAAGCCCCAATCAGGGGTATCACGACGTAGCGGAATGGATTGAGCTGGTCCGTGCGGTGCCGGAAGAAATACGCGATCACCGACAGATTGACCAACGTGAAGGCGGTGAACGCGCCGAAGTTGATGAACGAGGTCGAGGTCGTCACCGAGAGGAAGATCGCGGCCAACCCGATCAGCCCGGCCAACACGATGTTCAGCACCGGGGTGTGAAACTTCGCCCACACCATCCCGAAGAACTTGTTCGGCAGGACACCGTCGCGGCCCATCGCGAAGAGCAGTCGAGCGACTGCTGCCTGAGCCGCGAGTCCCGAGGTGAACTGGGCGACGATCAACCCCGCGAGGAAGAACGCGCCGAACAGGCTGCCGCCGATCGTCTTCGCGACGTCGGAGGCGAGCGAATCCGGGTTGTCGAACGTGCCGCCCGGAGCCACCAAAGTCACGAAATACGAGACGACGATG
Source organism: Mycolicibacterium hodleri (assembly GCF_006439015.1). Classification (GTDB taxonomy): domain Bacteria; phylum Actinomycetota; class Actinomycetes; order Mycobacteriales; family Mycobacteriaceae; genus Mycobacterium; species Mycobacterium hodleri_A. The sequence goes on from NZ_RCZG01000003.1 coordinate 2,624, forward strand.
AAGATCACCCCGCCAATCAACGCCACCAGGACGATGGCCCGGGGAATGGTGCGTTCGGCGTCATGTGTCTCCTCGGTCAACGTGCTGACTGCATCGAATCCGAGGAATGAATACGCAGCGACGGCCGAGCCCGCGGCGATCGCGCCGAAACCGCTGTCCCCGGTGAAGGGCCTCAGGGACAGAAGTGAATCCGACTGTCCGACGAGATGGGTGATCGTGAAGATCACGAACAGCGCCAAGATCAGCAGTTGGAACGCCATCAGCACGAAGTTGGCCTTGTCGGCGACCTTCAGACCGATGACGTTGAGCACCGAGGTGATGACGATGAACGCGACGATCCACACCCAGAACGGCACGGCGGGGAATTGGTCCTTGAGGTAGGACGCACCGATCAGCCAAATCACCAGCGGCAGAAAGAGATAGTCGAGCAGGATCGCCCAGCCGACGATGAACCCCGCCCGCGAGTCCAACGCCTTGCGTACGTAGGTGTACGCCGACCCTGCCACGGGGAAGTGCTTGGCCATCAGGCCGTAACTCAGCGCAGTGAACAGCATCGCGACGGTGGCGAGCAGATACGAACCGCCGCTACCGCCGTCGGACTTCACGGCGATCACCCCGAAGATGCCCAGCACGATGATCGGCGCCATGTATGCCAGACCGAACAACACGACCGAACGAAGTCCGAGGGTTTTTTCCAGCGGCGATTGGTATCCGACGGGTTCAGTGGCCTCGGCAGTCATGGGGAGTCCTCTCGGTCGTCAGCTCGCGGCATCGGTGCGGTTCGACAGTCAACCCACAGCGAATCCGCAGGAAGCGTTGGTGCAGAATGCATTTCGGATCATCTGCCAAGTTAGACCTCTACCGACGATTGCGTTGGACGAACGGCATCGGCAAGGGGCGAGTGCCCCGGTTCACCCGGATGCGCGCGGCCCGGTCAGTTCGCTAGTTCGACGATGACGTCGCCACCCGCTGGATCTGCCGCCGCCACCAATGTCCACGGCGCCCGGTAGATGCGTCCCGGCGCGGCAGGCCACGGCGTCCGCTTCTGACCGATCGTCCGACCGTCCTGAACCGCCCGCAACCGCGGGGCACGGTGGTATTCGTCGACCCAGAACAGCAGATCCCCGCGTGGCGCAGGGCCGCCGTCGGCAGTGACGAGCTGCGGTGTCACCCAGCGGAACGGAGCCAGGGAGCGGACCCGGATTCCCCGCGGCACCGCTCGCCGACCGGCGAGCCAGTCACGGACCTTCGGCGCGACGTGACGGCCGTCGAGGGCGGCGCCATCGGCGGTGTCGACCGGATGCAGCAGGTTGCCGACCGCGAAGACCCCGGGGCTGCTAGTTCGCAGGCTGGCATCGACCAGGGGTCCGCGGGTGGCGGGATCCATCGCCAGACCGCCGGTTCTGGCGAGCTCGTGATCGGGGATCCAGTCTCCGGTCGTCACGACGGTGTCGCAGTCGATCGTGGAGCGGGCGCCGGTGTCGAGGTTCTCCACCGTCACGGAGCGAACCCGCCTCTTGCCGTCGATGCTCACCACACGGCTTCGCGTCATCGCCGGGCCGCGTAGGAGCGCGCGGCCGGGAATCCTGAAGGCGGCGTAGGACTCCGAATGCGGATACGAGCTGACCATGGCGACTGTGGTGCAACCGGCGTCACGCAGAGTCATGACGGCTGACCAGCTGACGAGTTCGGCGCCCACGACGACCGCGCGGCTGCCCACGTGTGCGTGCTGGACGTGGACGAGGTTCTGCAGCTGCCCTGTGGTGTAGATGCCGTCGGGCCGGTCACCGGGGATGAGTCGCGCAGCACGGGGGCGCTCGCGGGCCCCGGTCGCCAGGACCACGGCGCCGGCCTCGATGACCCGTCGGCCGCGGGGCGAGGTGAGCTCCATCGTGCGCTGACCGCACCACCCCGTGACCATCGCCTCGGTCTCCAGGTTCGCTCCCGCCTCCGTGGCCGTGTCGGTCAGCCGACGGGCATAGGACGGACCCGAGACGAAGCGCCGGAGGTCGCGGATCCCGTAGCCGAGATGGTCACTGTGCCTGGGGATTCCACCGGTTTCGGATTCGCGCTCGAAGACGACGACCTCGCCGTCGACGTGCGGCGCCAACGCGGCGGCCGCAGTGAGTCCGGACGGGCCGCCGCCGACGATGGCGACCGCCACCCTCTGCGCCGTCATCGGGCGGCCTCGAGCAACGACGCGGTGTGCGCACCGCAGTAGAAGCCCTGACAGCGGCCGTTCATCACGCGGGTGCGACGACGGAGCCCGTCGAGGTCGTGCGGCGGAATGACGGATGCGAACGCATCGCGGATCTCGCCAGCGGTGACGCGTTCACAGAAGCACACGATGCGCCCGTACTCCGGGTCCGAGGAAATCCGCGCGGCGTCCTGATAGGGCCGGGCCGTGGCCTCGCCGATGTTCGGCATCCGGGGCGCGGGTGGCAGCGTGGCCCGCGGTGTCAGGTCCAGGTTCGTATCAGCCAGTTGTTGCAGAAGGTGTTCTGCCACAGCCATTCCCGCGGTCAACCCGGTCGAGCGGATACCGCCGACGAGGACGTACTGCTGGTCCCGATCCACGTCGATCAGGTAGTCGTCATGGTCGATCGCGGCCCGCAGACCCGCGTAGGTCGCGGTGACCTCTTCGTCGAACAGGGTCGGCATCAGCGCGCGGCCCTTGCCGAGCAGGAACTCGAAGCCTTCCGCCGAGGTGCCGGTGGCGGTGCGGTCGGTCAGGTTCTCCGATGTCGGCCCCACCATCACGTTGCCGTAAATGGTCGGGCTGACGAGCACTCCCTTGCCGCGCGACGAGGGGACGGCCAACACGATGCACGGCACCATCGGTCGGGTGAGCTTGTCGAACACCAGCAGCTCGCCCCGCCGGGGAGTGACGGTGAATCGCGAATAGCCGAACTCGGCGTCGAGGTGATCGGAGCCCAGCCCAGCGGCATTGACGACCCAGCGGGCGTTGATCTGACCGGAGGTCGTGACCACGGTGGTGTGGCCGACGCCATCGCGACGCGGCACGACCGCGGTGACCATGGCGCCACGGCGCAACTCGACGCCACGCTGCACCGCATCGGTCGCGAGGGCGAGGTTGGTGGTCCAGGTGCAGATGATCGCCTCTCCCGGCACGGTGAGACCCGCCAGGGCGCCGGGTCCGAGTTCGGGGACCCGACGATAAACCTCGTCGTACGACACGATTTCGCACGCGTCGTACCCGTTGCCCTTGGCCTTGTCCAACAGTGCGGGCAGGGCGTCCCGCTCCTCGTCGGTCCATGCGACCAGCAACGCGCCGGTGCGCTCCACGGGGATGCCGACCTGCTCGGCGTACTCACCGAGGAGGTCGTATCCGCGCGCGACCAGTCGGGATTCGAGCGTTCCGGGAGTGGCGTCGAAGCCGGTGTGCAGCAGGGCGGTATTGGCCTTGCTGGTGCCGTCACCGACGTCGTCGCGCCCCTCGACCAGCGTCACGGTCACTCCGGTGCCTGCCAGCGCGCGCGCGATGGCGCACCCCACGATGCCCGCGCCGATGACGGCGACGTCACGGATCTCCGCCGGCGCGTTCACGATTGGGCCTCCTTCGGGGTCCATGCCGTCGATGTCGCAGCGGCGGCCTGCCGCCAGCGTGCCAGGTGCTCGGCCGCACGGTCCGCGGACCAAAGCGGCTCATAGGTCCGCTGCGGCGTCCAGGTGCCGACGACGTCGGCTGGATTGAGCGTCGGATCGAGTGCGAGCCGCGCACACGCCGCGGCGCCCAACGCAGTGGCGTGCGCCGACGGGTAGACCTCGACGGGAATGCGGGCGAGGTCGGCCTGAGCTTGCATGAGAACGGCGGAACGCGTGAGGCCACCGTCGACCCGGAGTCGCGTCAACGACTGGCCGAGATCCTGCGCGACCAGGTCGGCGAGACACGCCACCTGCGCGGCGATTCCCTCCAGGAGCGCCCGAACCAGGTGGCCCCTGCCGCTGCTGAGAGTCATCCCGGTGAACGACGCGGCCGCTCGGGCGTCCCACCACGGGGCGGCCAGACCGGCGAACGCGGGCACGCACAGGACGCCTCCGCTGGAGTCACCCGCGGACGCCGAGACCGCGTCGAGTTGGTCCGCCGCAGGCACCAGGCCCAACTCGATTGCCCACCGGACGGCCGAGGCCGCGGTGTAGACCTGCCCGTCCGCACAGTAGGAGGTGCGACCCCGAAGCGTCCACGCAACCGAGGTGGTCAATCCGGCAGCCGACCGCGCGGGGTTCTCACCGAGCTGGGCAAGGAGGAATGCCCCGGTGCCGAACGTGCACTTCGCCATCCCGGGGCCGAGACAACTCTCGGCGAGCAAGGCGGCCTGCTGATCCACGATGAGACCGCCAACCGGAATCGCAATGCGACCGAAAGCCATTGTTTCGCCGACGATTTGATCGCTGGCGACGATTCGTGGCATCGGCTCGTCCGAGAGTCCGAACACGTCGAGGAGGTCGGCGCTCCACGTCGCCGAGTCCAAATCGAGCAGGAGCGACCGACTGGCCGTCGACGTATCGGTCACGAAGGCACCGCAGAGGCGATGCAGTAGCCACGTGTCGGTCGTCGTCACGACGCCGTCACGGGTCAGGTTGGCCCTGATCCATGCCATCTTCGGGGCGGAGAAGTACGGATCCAGGACCAGGCCAGTCCGCCGAGCGACGTCGTCGGCCGAGTCCACGAGTGCCGCGCAGATGGAGTCGGCCCGCCGGTCCTGCCAGACCATCGCCGGACCCAATGGCCTGCCCGTCGCCGGGTCCCAGGCCAATACCGTCTCGCCCTGGTTGGCCAGGGCGATGGCGGCGACGGGCACGCCCGCCTCTTCGAGGGCGCGGCGGCCCGCCTCGATCACCGAGTTCCACAGCGCCTCGGGGTCCTGTTCGACGCCGCCTCCGGGCAGGTACTCCGGGCGCAGGGCGACCTCCGCGATGGACACCACCTGTCCGGTGGCGTCGACGACGATCGCCTTGGTGCCCGACGTGCCCTGGTCGATGGCCAACACATGGGTCATGGCTGGTGCGAGGCCGCTTCGTGGTCGAGGACCGCGTCGATCGAATGCCGGTCAGGTATGGCGAATCTACCTCGGGCGAACAGATAGCCGAGGTAGCCCACACCGATCACGACCATCACGATGACATAGAAACGGACTGTTTACACCCTTCCACATCGGCAGCTTTCCCGAGGAGGTGTCCCGGCTGGGCCGTCATCCGGCGGCGCGATTGCTGTGGGCCGAGCACCAGGAGCCGACGCCGTCAGTGCGCCTGGAGACGACGTTCCTGCCCGCCGACCTGACGGCGGGCATCCTCGACCTGGCCGACGAGGGATCCCTGTGGGCGACCATGCGCGACCGATACGGCATCGAACTCAGCCGTTCGACTGCGGTGCTGGAGTCCATCGTTCTCGACGATTCCTCCAGCGCTCAGCTCAACGTCCGGCCGGGTTCGGCGGGCACCCTGCTGACCAGGACCACGTTCGACGCGGGTGATCGACGGGTGGAGTTCGCGCGTGACGTCTACCGCTCCGACCGCGCGTCCTTCGAGGTATCGGTCGATCTCTCGAGTTAGCGGCGATCGTCCCGGCCGAACAGCTCGACGGCCATCTCGCGCAGTTCGACCTTGCGAACCTTCCCCGTGACAGTCATCGGAAACTCCCCGATGGTTCGCACGAAACGCGGAATCTTCTGGCGCGCAAGCTTGTCGGCGGCGAACGCCCGCACGTCGTCCGCGGACAATTCCGTCGCACCGTCCCGCAGCACGACCCACGCCATCAGTTCTTCGCCGTACTTCTCGTCGGGCACTCCGATGACCTGCGCGTCGCGTACGTCGGGGTGGGTGTAGAGGAACTCCTCGACTTCGCGGGGGTAGATGTTCTCCCCACCGCGGATGACCATGTCGTTGCTGCGACCGGTGATCTGCACGTAGCCGGCGTCGTCCATGACCGCCAGGTCGCCGGTGTGCATCCACCCGTCGGCGTCGAGCACCTCTGCCGTCTTCTCCGGCTGGTCCCAGTAGCCGAGCATGACGCTGTAGCCACGGGTGCACAGCTCCCCGATTTCGCCGCGCCGGACGGCATCGCCCGCGGCGGCATCGACGATCTTGATCTCGAGATGCGGCCCCACCCGTCCGACCGTCCCGACGCGGAGTTCGATCGGATCGTCGGTGCGGGTCTGGGTCGACACCGGCGAGGTCTCGGTCATTCCGTAGCAGATCGACACCTGGGCCATGTGCATCCGTGACACGACCTGGCGCATGACCTGCTCGGGGCACGGCGAACCGGCCATGATGCCGGTGCGCAGCGAGGACAGATCGAACGAGTCGAAGTCGTCGAGGGCGAGTTCGGCGATGAACATCGTCGGCACCCCGTAGAGGCTCGTGCAGGACTCGGCGTGGACGGCAGCCAGGGTCGCCGCGGGGTCGAAACTCGGTGCGGGGATCACCATCGCCGCGCCGTGAGTGAGGCACGCGAGGTTGCCCATCACCATGCCGAAGCAGTGGTAGAACGGCACCGGTATGCACACCCGGTCGGCGTCGGTGTAGGCCAGAAGCTCGCCGACGAAGTACCCGTTGTTCAGAATGTTGTCGTGCGACAACGTCGCACCCTTGGGTCGACCGGTGGTGCCCGAGGTGTACTGCACGTTGATGGCGTCGTTCGGGGACAGCGCCGCGGCGACGGCGTCGACCGCCTGGTCACCGCCATCGGCGAACAGTTCCGCGAAACCGTCCGTGCCGAAGTGCGCGACGCGCTCCAGGTCCGGGCAGGACGTCCTGGCGTCGGCGAGGATCCGCACATAGTCCGTGTCCTTGAACTTCTGCGCGGCGAACACCCAGCGCATGCCCGCCTGGTTGATCACGAACTCGAGTTCATGGGCGCGGTATGCCGGGTTGATGGTGACGAGAATGACGCCGATCTCGGCCGTCGCGAACTGCACCAGCGTCCATTCCCAGCGGTTCGGTGACCACACACCGACCCGATCGCCAGGCTGCAGGCCCGCCGCCAGCAGTCCAGATGCCAAGCGTCGAACATCCTGTCGCAGTTGCGAATACGTCCACCGGCGAGCCGCGGGCACATCTACCACCGCATCGGCGTCCGGCCACCGCTCAGCGGCTCGGCGCAGAGCCTCCCCGATGGTGTCGGTCAGCAGGTCGGGGGAGGATTCGCCACGGGCGTGCGATGGCTGCACTGAAATCACCGTCCCGCCATTCCGATGCGCGATGCGCCACGCCGGTCAGTTCTCAGGTTAGTGGCGACGGCCAGTGCGATGGTGGCAATCGCGGCTTCCGTCATGGCCGTCAACACGGCCGCCTCATTCACGCCCCTGGTGGATGGACCTCGTCGGATGAGCGATTTCGCCAGGCGATGGTGAGCTGAACACGCGACTTCACGGCCAGTTTGCGGAACACCGCCCGCAGATGTGTGTTGACGGTATTCGTCGAAACGCTCAACTCACCGGCCGCGGCACGATTGGTATAGCCCTCGCTGATCAACTCGACTACCCGCAGTTCTGTCGGCGTCAGTGCGGCCCAACCGGTAAGCGGTCGAGGTGCCGGTTGACTCACTCTCATCCCGCGGATCCCCTCACTCCGAAGGAGATTCGATACGACGCGTCCACTCGACACGGCGCCGATCCGTTGATAGATCTCGGCGGCTTCGACCAAGGCGGCAACGGCATCGTTGGACCGTTCGTGATGCAGCAGGGTCGATCCGAGGTCCTTCAAGGCGTCCGCCAGAACGAGTGGCCTCGGCGAATGCCGGAGCGTTTTCACCGCGTCGGCGATGAGGTCGGGATCGTCGGCCACCAGACCGCGGATGTGCAACGCGGTGCCGTCCAGGGTCGGAACGCCTGGATTCCGCAGGGCGGCGAGGTCGGCGAGGTGGGACGCCTTGAGCGCCAAACCCTGGTCGCCCGCGTCCAGTGCGATGCGGGCAAGGATCCGCATCCACGGTGGCGACCACGGCCAGGGATCCCGTACGTCCTCGGCGCGCTCGAGGAGCGGCCCCAGTATCGCCAACCCGCCCGGCAGATCGCCCGCGCTGGCCTTCATCCAGCCCTGCATCAGGCGCAGGCGGGGGGATCGATCGGCGCCGGATACCTGACAGTCGCCCTCAATGGGAACCAACAACTCGGTAGCCCTTGCATTTTCGCCCCGGTAAGTCGCCAGGGCCGCGAGCACGATGCGCGCGTTGAGCCTGAAACCGTAGTTCTCGGTTTCATCGGCGAGCCGAAGCAGTGTGCGCGCACCCGCCTCGGCGGCGTCGAATCGGGCGAGGTTGTGGTCTTGCCACATCTGCGCGTAGAGCATCGAGGGCCGGAGCTCGTCGACGTCGTCCTGAGCCTCGCGAATCTTGGTCAGCAGTGCTTCTGCGTCGTCGTAGGCGTCCAGGTGCTGAAGGGTCCGGATCTCTTCGGCCTCGTACGCAGTGTCCGATAGCCGCCGCAGATCGGCGAAGTAGTCCAGCGCCAGACGATGCCTGCCCTCGTTGCGGGCCGCCTCGATCAGGGCCACGACCGCCAAGCGTTGGGAGTACTCGTCGGCGATTCGGCGCCCTTCGGCGAGCGCTGCGTGGGCCATGGTCTCGGCTCGAGCCGCCTGCTCCGTCCTGGACGCGGCCAACGCCTGCGCCGACGAGAGTTGGGCGCGCGAGACGATCGAGACTCCAGCTCTCGCCAAGGCGGCACCTGCTCGACGCTCCATCTCGACGCATTCACCGAGACACCACAGCGCGCGGCACGCCTGCAGTTCGATACGCGCGACGACCTCCGGTTCGCCGGCGGTCGCTAGCAGGCGATCGGCGATTGCCAACGCCCGTACCTCACGGTGCACGTTGATCAGCGTTTCGACGGTACGGGTGCCCGTCACGAGCCACAGCGGATGCGTGTCGGACGTCAGCGCGAACGCCTGCTGCGCCAGTTCAGCAGCCTGCTGGGGCATCGAAATCAGGCATTCTCGCGCCGCTTGGTCTAGTGCGAGAATGGCCTCCTCGTCATCCTGGACCGCGCTTGCCCGGTAATGGGTCGCGGCGGCTAGGGCGGGGCGTCCCTCGCCGACGAGATAGCGGGCGCAGGCACGGTGCAACGCCCGCCGGTCGCGAGGCGTGATGTCCGTGTACACGGCTTCCCGGACCAGCTCGTGGGGAAAGAACGCGTCGTCGTCAGCGATGCCGAGCAGTCCGTTGTCGAGGCCTTCGCGCAGCAGCAGACCGACGTGGGCCTCCGAGAGATTGCCCAGCATTCGCCCTGCGTCGGAGGCGTCCAGGGCGCGGCCCCACACGGCGGCCAAGCGCACCAGGGCCGCCGTCTGGTCCGATAGCCCGTCCAATCGGTCGCGCACACCCACCGATAGTTCAGCGCACAGGTCGCCGATCCCTTCTCCGCGCTCGCGTCGCCGCGCCAGTCCCTCAAGCACCTGGACCGCCCAGAACGGGTTGCCGCCCACTCCATCCAGCAGACTTCGAACCTGTTCGGACGGCTCGGCACCCAGTCGATCCCAAGCGAGGTCGTCGATGTCCCTTGGGGCCAGCGAGCCCAGCGAGATGCGCGTGATCGCGGTGACGTCGTCGGTGCCTGCGATGACCTCCTGCAAAGGGCTGGCGGGAGCCCATCGGCTGGTGAGCACCCACACCACGGGAGACCCCGCCAATCGAGAGGGCAGCACGCGCAGCGCGAACCGCGTCAGCCGATCTGCCCATTGCACGTCATCGATCGCGACCAGCACCGGAGTGCTCAACGCCATCTCCTCCAGTAAGGCGCTGATCCGGTCGACCAACCACAGCGGTTTGTCATATAGCGGCGCGAGGCTCGCGAACGCGTCGCCCGGCAGCAATGGTTGGGGTCCCGATCGCAGGGACACCAACAGTGGCGCACCCGGCGCGATCTGGTCACCCTGCTCGGCCTTACCGCTTCCGACGGCGAATCCGGTCCGTGATGCCTGTTCGACGATTTCGCGCATCACGGCCGACTTGCCGATGCCCGGTTCACCGCTGATAACCACCAGGGCGCCCTGCCCGGTACTGGTGGCGCGACGCAGCGCAGTCAACGCGCGCGACATCGCGTCGCTGCGGCCCCTGAGCACCGTCTGCGCCATCACGCTTCCATCCCGTCACCCTTGTCTGGATGACACCCGTCATGGAAAACACCGGATCCCGTGAAGAATTCCCGCGCCGAACCCGTCGGGCAGGCGAGCGCGTAATGCAAATGGACGATATTGACGACGGGGTCATGTCGATGCTTGTTCTGGTGGCCGCATCTACCGAGTGACCATGGAGTTTGGCACTCGAGACGGTCTCTGTGACGGGTGAAGGAGGGCCATCCAGCGATGAAGATCGGATCGATCGGAAACCCGTTACTTGCAGAAACCATCGGCGACGATTGATCTTGGCGAACACCCGTCGCCCCCGCGCAGAAGATCATCAATTCGTGCGATGTTCCTACACCCAACCCGAGTGGTTGAGTCATCCCTGCTCGTGATGTTACTCGCAAGTAGGTTCCGCTGCGTCGGAGCTCACACTCACCTAAGGGGTTTCCATGCAGGTTGCCGTTCGCCGTCCACACTTCGCGACAGGAGTCGCGCTCGTCGGAGCGAGTGTCATCGCCGCCTCGGCCGTCACACCGATCCCCGACATCCATCTGCCGGAGATTCAGCTCCCCTCGATTCACGTAGCCGACGTCAGGCTTGCCGCCCTGGCCAACCCTCTCGACACCTACGCCCAGGTGTTCCACACCGCGCTGGCCGGCGCCAACACCTTGATCGAGAACACCGTTCCCGGGCAGCTTCTCGCCCAGCTGCTCGCGAACCAGCTCAGCAGCGGCGCCACTCTGCTCAACGGGCTGGCTAGCACCGCCGGCGGCGTCGCCGCCGCAACCGCTCAGATTCCCGCGGAACTCTCCACCGCGGTCGGTCAACTCGCCGCGGGCGACGTCGAGGGCGCAGTGAACACGCTCTTGGGACTGCCTCTCTCGGTGGCCGCGCCCATATTGGGCCTGTTGCCCGTGCTCCAAACGGTCCTCACCAAGCCGTTGACAAACCTCGTCAACGTCATCAATGCGTTCACCCGCGATCCGCAACTCACCCTGTTGGCCGTCAGCGGTTTCATCGCACCATTGATCAGCGCTCCCGCCGCCGCGGCTGCCGCCATCCAGAACGTCATCAACGCCGTGGGCACCGGCGACCTCGGGGCCGTTGCGAACGCCGTCCTCACTGCCCCGGCCACCATCGTTGACGGGCTGCTCAACGGCGGTTACGGACCAGACCTGGGACCGCTCGCGGGTTTCCCGGCCGGGTCGGGACTCGTCGTCAAGGCTGGCGGTCTCCTCAGTTCCTCGGCGCTCACGGTCGACGAGAACGGCAACGTCGTCGTCACCACGGGCGGGCCGTTCTACGCCCTGCAGCAGGTTCTCAAGATGATCACCGACGCGATCACACCGCCCGCGGCGGCACCGGTCGTCGCCACGGCGACCATCGCCAGCCTCCCCGCTGCCGCCGCCACGACGGTCACCCTGACGACGGCCAGCACCCCGGAGAAGACACCGGCAGTCACGGACACCGTGACCGACGCCACGGCGGCGAAGCCCGCCTCGGATGCGACCACCGAAAAGCCGACCAGCTCCGACGACACGTCGACAGACGCAGCGAGCGGCACACCGGCCGCTGCCATCGAGCCCGACGAGTCCACCAGCACGACAAACGATTTGACGACGAAGGACTCGACCACGGAGGACTCCACCACGGATGACTCCACGACGAAGGACGCGTCCGACGCATCGTCGCCGGTCAAGAAGCCGACGAGCTCGGACACTGACGTCAAGACCGGGAACAAAGTCGATCCGAAGTCCCCGACCGGATCGCAATCGACAAACTCTGGCGGCACTTCCACCGCGACGGCCGGCAAGGACGGCGCCGCGACCAACCCGTCGACATCGTCCGCCAACGGCTCCGAGAAGGGCACCGGCAAGTCCACCCCGAAGAGCGCCTCTTCCTAACTCAGCTCCGCCACAGTTGAATTCGAGTTGGCCTCCTCCGCCACCCAGGCGGAGGAGGCCCAACACGTTGGTAGAGCTCTGGTGAACACCATCGACGACGATCTCCGCGTCGGTCACGCATGTCGCGACGTTCATTGCGGCGCTTTGTCATTCGGCTGCAGGGCCAGCAATTTCAGTAACAGTCGGTTGAGTTGCACCCGTTCACCGTCAGTCAACTCTGCCAACGCCGAGTCCTGCACTTGTCGCTGGAGAGGAAGCGCGTCGGACAGCCGCGCGCGTCCCGCGGCGGTCAGCGAGATCAGCTTTCGACGACGGTTCGCCGGGTCCACCTCGGCCAGCACCAACCCCGCTCTCTGCATGCGGTCGACGAGGTAGCCGCACGTGGACTTGTCCAAGCCGCCGCGCGCACCGATGGTCTGCTGGTCGAGCTGACCGCCTGCGTCAAGGAGCGCGAGGACACCGAACTGTGGCGACGTCAGGTCTTCCGAGACGAGGTTCGCCCAGATCGCCGCATAGCGTTGCGCTGCACGCCTGATTAGGTGGCCGGTCGAAGTCGTGACGTCGATGCCGGCGCGGCTCTTGGATGCACCCTTCACTGCCATCTCCTTGTCGCTGCCGTCGTCGACCATGGCGCTTGGTCGCCACTTGCCTTCCAGTTTGTCCGAGTGCGGACAGTCCGAGTACGGACAGTCCGAGTACGGACAATACTGTCTGAGTGGCCCCGCGGCAACGAAACGGAGGATCCGATGAGATTGGTCGTCGGTATCACCGCCGCGACCGGCGCAGTGATCGGCATTCGAGAACTGCAAGGGCTGGTCATGGAGACCACCTCGTCCTGAGCAAATACTGGCCGTCGAGCTGGCCGCTCTCGATCAGTCGGAGCGCGCGCTCGACGTAGAGCGGCTCGTGATGGCAAACGCCCTTGATCGTGTAGTCGAAGTAGTGCATGTCGTTGGCATTGAGGGAGAACTCAGCGCCGACCGGCGGTCCGCCCAACATCACTGCGGTGCCGGCGCTGCCCTACTGGAACGGTGCGCAGACTCCCTACTGGGACGGCGACGCGCGCGGGGCGGTCATCGGTTGGTCGGGTGCGCACACCGGGGCCCACCTGTACCGGGCATTGTTGGAGGGCATCGCGTTCGAGACCCGGCTGCAGACCGACGGAGTCGAAGCCGATACCGGCAATCGCGTGACGCACTTCCTGACCACCGGGGGTGGATCGCGAAGTGCGACGTGGTCGCAACTCTTCGCCGACGTGACGGGCCGCCGTCTCGACAACTGCGCCGAATCGGAGACGACCGCACTCGGTGCCGCGATGCTGGCTGCCTGTGCCGTCGGCGTACACCCCGATCTGGTCACCGCCGCACAGCAGATGGCCAGGACCGAGCGAACGTACACCCCGCGGCCAGCTTTCGTCGCGACCTACGAGAGGCTCTACCAGCGCTACGTGACCATCTATCCAACATTGCGCGAACTGTTTCAATCCCCCCCACTGACGGTGAAATTATCGCGGGCGACGGATAATTCGCCTACTGTTCCGCCCATGAGTGACAAGCCGAACATCCTGATCATCTGGGGCGACGACATCGGTCAGAGCAACCTGAGCTGCTACAGCGACGGGGTGATGGGATACCGCACCAAGAACATCGACCGCATCGCCGCGGAGGGCGTCCGTTTCACCGACTACTACGGCGAGCAGAGTTGTACCGCGGGCCGCGCGGCCTTCATCACCGGCCAGAACCCGTACCGCACCGGCCTGACCAAGGTTGGCCTGCCCGGCGCCACGCAGGGCCTGCAGGCCGAGGACCCCACCATCGCCACGGCGCTGAAGGCGCAGGGCTACGCCACCGGGCAGTTCGGCAAGAACCATCTGGGCGACCGCGACGAACATCTGCCGACACAGCACGGCTTCGACGAGTTCTTCGGCAACCTGTATCACCTCAACGCCGAGGAAGAGCCGGAGAACGTCGACTACCCGAAGGACCCGGAGTTCCGCAAGAAGTTCGGACCCCGCGGCGTGCTGCACACCTGGGCGAACGACGACGGCACCCAGCGCATCGAGGACACCGGACCGCTGACCAAGAAGCGGATGGAGACCTGTGACGAGGAATTCCGCGATGCGGCAGTCGATTTCATCAAGCGACAGCACGAGGCAGAGACCCCGTTCTTCGTGTGGTTCAACTCGACGCACATGCACTTCCGCACCCACACCAAGCCCGAGAGCGTCGGCCGCGCGGGGCGCTGGCAGTCCACCTATCACGACACCATGCTCGATCACGACGACGTCGTCGGCGATCTGTTGGACACGCTCGACGAACTCGGCATCGCCGATGACACCATAGTCATGTACTCCACCGACAACGGCCCGCACATGAACAGCTGGCCCGACGCAGGCATGACTCCGTTCCGCAACGAGAAGAACTCGAACTGGGAAGGTGCCTACCGCGTTCCGGCGATGGTGCGCTGGCCGGGGCACATCCCTGCGGGTTCGGTGCTGAACGGCATCGTCAGCCACAACGACTGGTTCGTCACGCTGCTGGCCGCGGCCGGTGTGCCCGACATCGCCGAACGGCTGCAAGAGGGTACCGATCTCAGCGGCACCACCTACAAGGTGCACCTCGACGGCCACAACCAATTGCCCTACCTCACCGGTGAAACCGACGAGGGCCCGCGAAAGCACTTCTTCTACGTCTCCGACGACGGCGACCTCACCGCATTGCGCTTCGACAACTGGAAGGTCGTCTTTCTCGAGCAGCGCTGTGAGGGCACGCTGCGCATCTGGGCCGAGCCGTATACCGAACTCCGCGCTCCGCTGCTGTTCAATCTGCGCACCGACCCGTACGAGAAATCGCAGCACACATCGAACACCTACTACGACTGGCTGATCGACCACATCTATCTGTTCGTGCCCGCCCAGGCCTACGTCCTGCAGATGATTCAAACACTCGTCGAATTCCCGCAACGGCAGAAATCGGCCAGCTTCAGCATGGATCAGGTGATGGCCAAGCTGCAGGAAGGGCTCCACGGCGCAAGCTGAGCGGCGGCCGCCTACTGCAGCGTCGTCGCCAGGTAGTCGAAGACCTTCTGGGGCACCACGTCGGCGTCGCGTACGACGAGGTGGTGCACGGGAGCCGTCATCGCGTGGACGAGGTTCGCCGCTTGGCCGGCGAACACGGTGTCCTCCTCCCACTCGAGGACGAGGGCCGGCGTGGTGATCCGCCGAATGTCGTTGGCCGTCAGCGAATATTCGGCCGTCTTGCGGATGTACTCGACCGCACTCGCCACGCCACACACCCGCTGGCCGTTCCGCAATGCCCACCGGATCGAGGGGCTCTGCGCCATCAGTTCGTCGAGCATGGCGGCGGCGGCGTCATCGCGGTCATCCTCGACGAGCTCGAGGATCGGTTCCGGAACATGCGGGTAGGCCGCGTAGAACGTCGTCATGGTGTCGTTGCAGACGATCGCCGCAGACCGGTGATCGTACGCCGCATGGCGGGCGACGAAGTACCCACCGAGGCCGTCACCGAACTGCACGATCTTCTCACCGTCGATCTCGGGAAGGCGGACGGCCCAGTCGACCACCGGGCCAAGCACGTTCTCCCAATCGGGGCGCATCGGCACCTGCCGATCCCGAATCATCGAGCCTTGGCCCGGGCCGTCGTACACCAGGAAGTTGTAACCACGGCTCAATGCCGTCGCACCGATGACGGAGTAGCCCTCCTTACGAGTCGGGCCAAAACCGCTGGTGTAGATCATCGTCGGGCGCGGCGTGCCACTGTCGTCGACGAGGAACAGGTAGCCGGGAAGCTCGCCGCCTTCGTACGCGATGCCGACCTGGACGAAGGGCGCGGCCAGCGATTCCTCGTCGTGCGAAGTGCACTCAACAGTCATGTCGACAATCATCTCGGCGCGGGTCGATGATGTCGTCGCCGCTCGCCCCCATCCGCACTACCGGCTAGCGGGTAGTCGGGAGCGTACTCGGCGCGGCGATTAGGCTCGAGCCATGGGAGAACCCAACCGCACCACGGCAGAGTTGATCGTCGAATGCCTGGAGAGCGAGGGTGTCACGCACGTCTTCGGCATCCCCGGTGAGGAGAACATCCGGCTGGTCGATGCACTGTCGCGATCCTCGATCGAGTACGTGCTCACCCGCCACGAACAGGGTGCGTCGTTCATGGCCGAGGTCTACGGGCGGCTGACGGGCAAGGCGGGCGTGTGCTCTGCGACCCTGGGACCCGGCGCGATCAACCTTCTCCTCGGTGTCGCCGATGCTACGACGAATTCGACTCCGGTGCTTGCGCTCTCGGCTCAGGTGGGCATGCGGCGGAGCTATAAGGAATCACATCAGGGCGTCGATCTGGTCTCCATGTTCGAGCCGGTGACGAAGTGGTCGGCGTTGGTCGCGACGCCGGGCGCGGTACCCGAGATGGTCCGCAAGGCGTTCAAGCTCGCCCAGACCGAGCGGCCGGGCGCCGTCTACCTGGCCGTCCCCGAAGACGTCGAGTCCGCGGACGCACCCGCCGAGTCCGCACCGCTGCGCGTGAACGTGCCCCGCCCCGACGACCCCTCCGCCACCCAGATCGCCCGTGCCGCCGACATCCTGCGCGCGGCGCGCAACCCCGTGGTGCTGGCCGGCCACGGTGCCGCCAGGACCCACGCTGCCGAGGCGGTGCGCCGATTCGCCGACACCCTCGGTATCCCCGTCGCCACCACCTTCCACGGCAAGGGCGTGATGCCCGACGACCACCCCCTCGCCCTCGGAGCCGTCGGGTTCATGCGACACGACTACGTGAACTTCGGATTCGATCAGGCCGACGTGATCATCGCTGCGGGCTACGAGCTGCAGGAGTTCGATCCGGTCCGCATCAACCCGAGCGGTGCCACGAAGATCATCCACATCCACCGCTTCCCTGCCGAGGTGGACGCTCACTACGACGTCTCCGTGGGGCTCACCGCCGACATCGGGCGGTGCCTCGACGAGCTCGCGGCCGCGGTGCAACGCGAGCATCCGCCGACGTCGGGGCAGGAGCGCA
Organism: Mycolicibacterium hodleri; assembly: GCF_006439015.1. Taxonomy (GTDB): domain Bacteria; phylum Actinomycetota; class Actinomycetes; order Mycobacteriales; family Mycobacteriaceae; genus Mycobacterium; species Mycobacterium hodleri_A. The sequence continues at coordinate 19,644 of NZ_RCZG01000003.1, forward strand.
TCCGCGAGCTCCTCGCCGAAGAACTCGATGGCGGTCGAGCGGACGACAGGTTCCCGTTGGCACCGGCTCGAATCGTCGCCGATACCAGGGCGGCGCTGGGACGCGAGGACATCGTGCTGGTCGACACCGGCGCACTGAAGATGTGGATGGCCAGGCTCTACCCGACCTACGAACCCAATACGTGCCTGATCTCCAACGGTCTGTCGACGATGGCGTGGACCCTGCCGGGAGCGATTGCCGCCAAGATTGCGCGGCCCGACGCGAACGTGCTCGTCGCCACCGGCGACGGTTCGTTCCTGATGAACAGCCAGGAGATCGAGACTGCACTGCGCGTCGGGACGCCGATGGTGATCCTGATCTGGGTCGACGAGGCGTATGGGCTGATCAGTTGGAAGATGGACCTCGAGATCGGGCACAACGTCGACACCCGGTTCAACAACCCCGACTTCGTCGCCTACGCCGAGAGTTTTGGCGCGAAGGGCTACCGCATCTGCTCGGCCGACGAGCTGCTGCCCACGCTGCGGGAAGCGTTGGAGGCCAACACCGTCAGCGTCGTCGCCTGTCCGGTCGACTACAGCGCCAACAGTGCGCTCATTGCGTCGCTTGGCGAGCTGGACGAGTCCTGGTCATGACACTCTTCACGACGTAGAGGACCGCGCTGGTGAGGTAGAAGCCCGCCACCAGCAGGAGCCAGCGTTGCAGGAACGGTTCTTGGGTGAGTCCGGTCGCGGCGGTATAGGTGAAGGCCCCCTGCCGGATGATCCCGGGAAGGAACAGCGCAAACGTCAAGGCCGCCGCCATCGTCGGCATCCGGATGTAATTCGTCAATGGAACCCGGTGCGGATCGCGCGGTTTCGCGTCACGATGCCCCTTGGGCAGCAGCCGTTCCGCCAAGGCATAGAGCGGAAACAGGATGAGGTCGTGGCCGATCACGGCGACCGCGAACCACACCGCGATGGACTGCCACCACACCCTGGGGTTGAACAGCTGGTCGAACCCGAGCACCGAGATCGTGTAGGCGGCCAGCGCCAGCGCACCGAGGAGGACGATCAGGTGCAGGACGTGCTCGCCGTAGAGCCTTTTGAAGTGGCTCATCATCAGACCTCCCGGAAGTCGATGGAAGCCACCCATTTCGTGCAATGCACTCCGGGGAGCGCAGGGACGATGATCCGGGCCGGATAGCCGTGGTCCAGCGACAGGTCGGCGCCGTTGACCCGAAATGCCAGCAGCGCATCGGGATTGAGCACCTGGTTGCGCTGCAGCCGAGCATGATTGAACGCACCGAAGCGTTCCAGCGAGGAGACGATGGCCGAGCCCGGCTGGGGCCGCCCCGCAGCAGCGGCGAGGTCGGCCAGTCGAACACCCGTCCACGTCTGGACCGTCGACCAACCCTCGACGCAGGCCAGTGGAAGATCGACCGTGTGCTGGGGCATCGCGGCCAACATGGCCCGGTCGAGCACCACCGGCTGCGGACCGCCGAGCAGCTGCAACCGCCATCGCTCGCCCGTCAACGCCGGGTCGATGCGAGCCGTCAAGGCGGTGCGGTTTATCTGGAAGTCATTGGGTCCGTTGCCATAACTGCGACCGCGCGGAAGCAGGATCGCTAGCTGGCGAGTCCACCCGCCGACGGTTTGGCCCGCGGTCAGCACCGCAACCAGCAGCGTGCCACCACCGACGACCGCCAGGATCCCCCTTCTACTGAGCGTGGGCGGGTCGGGATCGGGCGCGACCAGACCGTCCTCGTCGAGGGGCTCGGAAACGGTGTCGGCACGCGACGTCGCGAGCACGCTTCGCATCGATCGCGACCGCAGGCTGTGAATCATCTTTGGCAGCTTGACGGCGACATGGGCGACGAATCCCGCGATGAACACCCACGCACCGAAGTAGTGCGCGGTGTAGAAGCTGAACCCGAAGATGTAGTCGTACTGGATGTTCAGCACGCCGGTGACGATCTCGAACAGGACGCCGCCGACGAGCATCAGCAGCGAGACGCGCTCGATGACGTTGGCCACCGAACGGGCGGGGGGCCAGGTGAACAACCGGGGTATCACCGACCAGAGCTTGGCCAGCACGATGGGGATCATGATCAGCCCCAGACCGACGTGGAGGCCCTGGGTGAGGCGGTACAGCCAGCTCGGGTTGCTGGGCCAGTCGAACGACGGCAACTTGAGCCATCCGACGTCCGCTGGAATGGCCATCCCGAACTTCGGTCCGTAGGCGATGTAGGAGAGAAGTCCCGTGAGGATGACGATCGGCAGGACCACCAGCAGCACGGCGCCGAACACCGACGTCAGCCACGGGCCCCGCAATGGGCTTCGCCATCGAATGCGCGACAGACCCGGCGGTGGATGATTCTCCAGCGTTCGCCACAGCGCAGGGGGAAATCCGTGCTCGGGCTGCTCGTCGGGCTCGTCGGTGTGCACGTGTACCTATTCGTTTGCCTGGTCTGCGCGGACAGGAGCTAAGTGTTCCCCCGTCTGCGATCCGTTACGTCGGTATTCGCGATGATCACTCGTGACGATCGAAGACGCTGACCCGCGGCCACGCTGGCCTAACGTGTTCCCATGACCGTCACCGCTTTGGCTCGTCACGTCGGAAGCGTCGTCGTCGGTGCCGCACTGGCCCTGATGGCCACATCCGTTCACGCGGACGCGGATGAGCCGGCGCCCCTGTTCGCGTTGGTCGACGCCGCTGCGCAGCGCCTGCTGACCGCCGATGCCGTGGCTGCCTCCAAGTGGGCGACCGGGGCGGCGATCGAGGATCCCGCTCGCGAGCGCCAGGTGATCGAGGCGGTGACTGCGGCGGCAGGCGAGAAGGGAGTCGACTCCGGTTACGTCGCAAGGGCCTTCCGCAACCAGATCGATGCGACGGTCGCCGTCCAATACGACCTCTTCAGCGGCTGGAAACTTGATCCCGTCGCCGCTCCGACGACAGCGCCCGACCTGTCGGACTCGCGCGCCGCAATCGATACGCTCAATCGCGCCATGGTGTCCGAGATCGCCGGGCAATGGGATGCGCTGCATTCACCGCTATGCCTCCGCGATCTCGATGCCGCCAGAAGCGCCGTGGTCGACGAGCGCAGTCTCGACGACATATATCGGCGGGCCCTGACCTTCGCCACCCGGTCGTACTGCCCGTAGCCGCACTTCCGCCACGGGCCGATCGATCGAATACAACTGTCGGCGTGCGTATTTCGCGTTCACCGCAGAGGCCTGCCGGTGGACTTGCGCGAAATGGCTTACCACGGGCGTCAACCGATTAGGTGATATGGGCGGGCACGGTTTACTCTTGCCCGCGGTTCGTCGTCGACACAGGAAATCCTTCATGCCTACTCAGCCCACCTTGCGGCGTGCACAGTCCCTTCGTAGCACCCGCAGGCAGCGCATCGCTCCGCGCGTGAACTTCCCGACTGTCGGTCAGAGCTTCGACATCGAGATCAGCCGCGAGATCGACGGTTGGACCATCCGAATTCCCGAGATCGGTGGAGTAGCGCACGCCCGGCGTCGCTCCACCGTCGAGTTGGCGGCCAGGGAGTGCATCGCCAACACGACCGGCATTCCGATCGGCTACGTGGCCATCTTCGTCACGAGTGAGATCGGCTAGCCGCGCGTCCCTCCTAGACCCTCGCCGCGCGATTGGCCGTCGCGACAGCGAAGGCATGCATGGGCAGCGCCAGACCCGTTGCCATGGCAGCGATGACGAGCGCGGCGACGGCCCCGTCCGACGCCAACGAGTTCAGGAGCTGCGATGTCGGCAGCTGAGCGAACTGCACCAACCCGCTGAGCATCCGAAACACGTAGACACCGGGCACCAGAGCCACGACGGACGCGAACCCGATCGCCGCGAAAGGGATTCGTAGGTAGTGCGAGATCGGCACCAGCAGAACGCCGGCCACCAGACACGACACGAGCGCTGCCGTGGCGATGCCCGCGTGACCGACCGTGAGAGCCAACCAGTGCGCGGCGTGGGCGAGCATGCCCATGCCAACGGGCCAGACGATCATCCGGTACGGCATGGAGAAGAACACCGGGTAGGACCCGGCGGCAATGCCCGCCGCCATCACGTCCACGTAGAGCGGCACCGTCGCGCCCGACTGAGCGACGGACAAGTCCAGGCCACCCACCGCGAGCCCGAGGATGAGGCCGGCGCCGATCGCCGCCAGAATCATGGCGGCGTAGCCCAGTCGTGCGATGCCCAACGAGACGCGTATCGCCAGGAGGTCGAGGGCACCGTTGAGGATGTGCGGCCCCGGGACCAGAACCATGGCCGGACAGAGCACCACCAGTCCCACGGCGCCATCGATCCGGAGATCGTTCGCGACCACACCGAGCAGCCCCGCGATCAAGGCGGCCATGAACGCCTGGGTCAGGATGCCTGCACCGAGGCGGCCCAGACCCCGCCGCGTCAAGCCACCAAGGGCGGCGCTGACGGCGATCACCAGCACGGTGACGGGATCATGGGCTCCGAAGATCACCGCGAGCGCGCCTGCTCCGGTCGCGCAGGCACCACTGAAGAGGAAGGTGTTTGACGCCGGTTCCCCCTGCGCCGTCGCCAGGCCCCGTTGCACGGTGTCGCGATCGAGCGGACCGTCCTGGGCCCGGTCGATGACCTTCATCGCCGTTGCGACTCGCCTCATGCTCACACCGGTCGGCGAGATGGCGGCGACCCGGATCGCGTCCCCCGGACCGGTCAGCTGGAGCGACGGCCACGTCGGAATCAGCGTGATGGCGCTGTTCAGGCCGCGATTCAACCGATCAACCGCCGTCAGCGTCATGCCGGTGGACTGACCGTTGGCATACAGCAGTGCGGCAGCATCCAGCACGATGTCAATCGGGTCGTGCGCGGCCGCCCCGTCGGTCGGCATCAAGCGCCGCCGGCACCGTTGCCCACCATCCCACGTGGGTCGACGACGGAGTCGAACTGCTCAGCGGTGACGTGTCCGGACGACACCGCGGCGTCGCGCAGCGTCGTTCCCTTGGCCAACGCGTCCTCGGCGATGTGGGCGGCGTTCTGATAGCCGATCACCGGGCTGAGCGCGGTCACCAGCATCAAGCTCTCCGAGACGTAATTCGTGATCCGGTCGGTGTTGAGAGTAGTTCCACGAACCGAGAATTCGAGGAACTTGCCGCAGCCGTCACCCAGGATGCGCGCGGAGTGCAGGAAGTTGTTGACGATGACGGGCCGCATCGCATTGAGTTCGAAGTTGCCCTGCGATCCCGCCAGCGCGACCGCGGTGTCGTTGCCGATCACCTGGATCGCGATCATCACCAGCGCTTCACACTGCGTCGGATTGACCTTCCCCGGCATGATCGACGAGCCCGGCTCGTTGGCGGGCAACAGCAATTCGCCGAAGCCGCACCGTGGTCCGGAGGCAAGCCAACGCATGTCGTTGGCGATCTTCATCAGCGCGACGGCAAGTCCGCGAAGAGCCGCGTGCGCCCGAACCATCGGGTCGAGAGATCCCAGTGCGGCGAACTTGTTGGGCGCCGTGACGTAGGCGGCCCCGGTCAGCCGGGCGAGCTCGGCGGCGACGTCGAGACTGAAGCCCGCGGGTGCATTCAGGCCCGTTCCCACGGCAGTGCCTCCGACCGCCAACTCCAGCAGGCCCGCCCGAGCATGCCGCAGCTCGGCGACGCAGGCGGTCAGCTGGGCCGAGTATCCCGACCACTCCTGCCCGACGGTCAATGGCACGGCATCCTCTAGGTGCGTGCGACCGATCTTGACCACGTCGGCCCACTGCGCTGCCTTGGCGGCGATCTCGTCGTGCAGGTCCTGCACCCGCGGTATCAGCCGGTCGTCAAGTTCGGTGACAGCGGCGATGTGCATCGCAGTGGGGAAGGTGTCATTGCTGCTCTGTCCCATGTTCACGTGATCGTTCGGACCCACGGGTCGCTGGCTGCCGAGCTCGCCGCCCACGAGTTGGATGGCTCGGTTGGACAGCACCTCGTTCACGTTCATGTTGCTCTGCGTACCGGAACCCGTCTGCCAGACGAACAGCGGGAACTCGTCGTCGAGCTTGCCTGCGATGGCTTCGTCGGCCGCCTGCACGATCACCTTCGACCGCCAGTCGGCCAGCCTGCCCGCGCGCTCGTTGACCAGCGCGCACGCCTTCTTCACCAGTCCGTAGGCGCGGTAGACCTCGATGGGCATTCGGTCGTTGCCGATCGAGAAGTGGAGCAGGGATCGCTGTGTCTGAGCGCCCCAGTACCGGTCGGCGGGGACGTCGACGGAGCCCAGGCTGTCGAACTCGCTGCGGGATCCGGTCGCCTCGATCCCGACCGGTACGTCGGAATAGGTCGGGATCGCTTCACCTGGGTTCTGCATCTCGTCTCCTCTCGAAGGTTCAACGGCTGGCGGTGTGCACGGCGTGGCGATGGGTCCTATTCGGTGGTCGCGATGACCGCCACGACGGGGACACCAAGCACAACACGGGAGCGACGCCCGGCGCAGCGATCAGGACGAGACCACCACCATCTATCTCCGCCACGGCCGAGACTCGAACGGGGGTGGCGTCGTGCTGCACGCACCCCGCTCGCAACTCGCGGCGATCATCGCCCGCGATGCCTCGGCGACATCTCCGCGATTTGTGGAGTTTCGTCGGCGGTGACCGCCGTCGCCGCCGCTCAAACTCCACAAATCACGCGGTGAAGACGGGGATCGAGTGGCCGATCCGCAACATCACCACCGGGATGTGCCGCGTCGTCGACGACTGGTAACCAAGGTAGGGCGGGTACAGGTGCGTCATGTACGACCACACGTGATGCCGTTCCTCATATTCGGGCTCGCGCCAGGTGGCCTCGAAGGCCTGGGTGGCGATCTGGACGCCGATCGTCTCGCTCTCGCGGATGTTCAGGTACCACTCAGGATGGGTGTCCGCCCCGCCCTTGGATGCGACGACGACGATCTCACCGCCGACGTTGCCGTAGATCAACGGTGTGACGTATTCCTTGCCGGACTTGCGGCCGACGTACTTGATCAGGCAGTTGGTCGTCAGGGCATGGCCGCCGCTGCCGCTGAGATCAAGGATGTGGCCCTGTGTGCCACCCGAGGCGAGATATGCCTTCAGGTGCTCGGCCATGAAGCCGCCCTGCGCCTTGGCGATCGACGCGGCGTCTGCGTCTCCCATGCGTGATTCCTTCCGCTCGGTCGATCACGCCGCTTCGGCGCTGCGTGGCAGCGCGCGAATGGCGGTCCGGATGGCCAAGTAGATCAGGGTCGAGGTGAGCAGGAAGATCGGCCACCCCATTGCGATGCGCGCCGCGGCGAGCAATCCCTCCTGATTCGTGTCGTATAGGTAGTACTGCACGGCGAATCGCGCCCAGGACGCCACGGCCATCACGATGGTCACCAGGTCAAAGGCGCGCCGCACCCGCGGCACCCGGCGCCACGCGGCGTCACGCCCGGTCACCCACGCCCAACCGACCCCGATGAGTGGTCGGCGGATCACCACCGATGCGGTGAAGACGACCGCCAGCAGGAGGTACATCCAGATGCCGGGCAGGTAGAAGTCCTTCGCCTTGCCCGTCACGAAGGCGAGGCTCGCGCCAACGGCGACACCGGCGAAGCCGAACAGGGCGGGACGGATGGATTCGCGGCGGACCAGCTGCCACGTCATGACGACCGCTGCCACGCCCACGGCAGCGATCAGCGCCCACCGAAGGTCCGAAGCGGCGTTCACTGCTCCGAACGTGGTGACCGGCAGTGACGAATAGACCAGCCCGCGGACGCCGCCTGCGCGCACCAGCAATGCGGCCAGCGGCGTATCGGTGTCCGTCACGCATTCGAGCGTACTGACTCCCCTAGACTTCCCGGGTGCGTGAGACTTCCGGGGTGCGCGCCATCCCCGTCATCGCGTTGACCGGGTACCTCGGCGCAGGCAAGACCAGCCTGCTCAACCACGTGCTTCGCGCACCGGGCGCACGGATCGGCGTCGTCATCAACGACTTCGGCGACATCAACGTCGACGCCGGACTGGTCACCGGCCAGGTCGACGAACCCGTCTCGATCGCGGGCGGCTGCGTCTGCTGTCTGGACGACGACAACGGGTTGGACGAGGCGCTGGAGAAGCTCACCGACTACCGGTTGGCCCTGGACGCGATCGTCGTGGAGGCCAGTGGGCTGGCCGATCCCGTCGCGGTGTCCCGACTGATCCGTTTCAGCGGGGTCGAGCGGGTGCGGCCGGGCGGTGTCGTGGACGTCATCGACGCTGCCACGCACTTCGACGTGGTGGACCGTGGCGGGATTCCCCTCGCGCGGTACGGGGCGGCATCACTGATCGTGGTCAACAAGCTCGACCAGATCCCCGAGGACCGCCGTAGCGCCGAGTTGGCCCGCATCGAAGCGCGGATCCGCGAACGCAATCCGCATGCGCACGTGGTCGGTGCCATCGGCGCGAGGATCGACCCCGCCCTGCTGTACGACGTGTCCGACTCCGACGACGGCTCGGGTCAGCTGTCGTTTCGCGAGCTGCTCGTCGACGCGCACGCCGATCACCACGACCACGCGCACGCCGCCTCCGTCACGGCGACCAGCGACGGGTGCATCGACCCCGGTGGGTTGCTCGACCTCCTCGAGGAGCCGCCCGCGGGTGTCTACAGACTGAAGGGGACCGTGGCGGTCCGTTCCCGCCAACGGGTACGCAGCTACGTCGTCAACGTGGTCGGGTCATCGGTGCACGTGGCAACGGCGCGGGAGACCACCCACCCCAACTGCCTGGTCGCGATCGGCACCCACTTCGACGTCGACGACGTGCGCACCCGGGTCGACGCCGCGTTACGACCACGCGACGGCACCGTGAGCGCGGTGGCGATGCGGCGGTTGCAACGGTACCGTCGCCTCAGCTTCTAACGCGTCACCGCCGCCAAAATCGTTGGCGCCATTCGGATTCGGCGGGCGCCAGCGCGGTGCGTTCGAGGCGGCAGAGCACTCCGAAGTGGTCGGACGGGAACACGCGCGGCAGAGCACTCGAGATCGGCTCGGTTCCCAGCAGTTCGATGTGGGTCGCCGCCCACCGTTCGCCCTTGAGCAGCACGCGGTCGAAGCGAACGTGGCGGTGCTTGTTCTTGCTGTCCAGTCGCATCAGGTTGATGGTGGTGTCCTCGGTGAAACCGTCGTCGTCTGGTCGCAGCACCGGCCAGAGATCGCGATACGGCTCGGTGATGCGCTCGTTCTCGACGTCGCGCATGTTGAAATCGCCTAGCACGACGCCATTCTCGACTCTACGGAGAGACCGAAAGATCCGCCCCAACTGGTGCTCACGCAACCGGGCGGCGGCCTTGCCGCTCTCCAGATGCGCGGCGACGACGGTGAGGGTGCTGCCGCCGGCGTAGAGTTCGGCCGTCAGGAAACCTCGCGCAAGGTTGCTCGGCAGTCGGGTGTAGGTGACATTGTCGATCGGAAGTCGGGACAGCATCAGCATGCCGTAGTTGCCGCGGTCCCCACCGGTGACTTCGGCGCGACGGTACCGCACCCGGATCCACGGCTGAGCGAGGAACAGGTCCAGCGCCGCGGGAGTGACCTCTTGAAACACCATGACGTCCGGCATCTTTCGGGCCAGCAGGTCGGCTATCGCGCGGTAGCGTTCCTCGGCGTGGAGGTCACTGAACCAGATGTTGAACGTCACCAGCGTGATCTCGTCCCGCGTCACCGCACCGACGGGATTGGCGTTCGTCCATCGCTTCGACGCCACGTCGAACGTGCCGACGGGGACGTTGCCGCGACGTGACCTCAACGCGCCGTCACTCGCGACGCAGCGTCAACACCGAGATCTCACTCGGTGCGAACACTCGGAAGGGTGGGCCCCAGAAGCCGGTGCCACGGCTCGTGTAGAGCTGCGTCCGCTCGCCGTGGCCGCTCAACCCGTGCACCACTGGCTGATCGAGCCGCACGAGGAAGTTGAACGGCCAGATCTGGCCGCCGTGCGTGTGCCCTGAGATCTGCAGATCCACTCCCGCCTCCACCGCGTCGGGGATCTGTTTCGGCTGGTGTGCCAGCAGCAGCACGGGGAGCGCCGGGTCGGCGCCAGCGAGTGCGGCCTCGAGGTTCGCCCCGTGCCCGGCGGTGCCCGATCCCCTGGCGGTCGCGTCATCGACACCGGCGACGACCAAAGCATCGCCCCCACGTTCCACGACGATGTGCCTGTTGTGCAACGCATCCCAGCCGATGCCGGTCATGTAGTCGAGCCACCCCTGCGCCTCGCTGAAGTATTCGTGGTTACCCGTCACGTAGACCCGGGCCAACCTGCCCCGCACCCCGGCGAGCAGCCGGGACTGCGGCTCCCTGGCGTCCACGGTGCCGTCCGCTATGTCGCCGACATGGCACACGACGTCGGCGTCGATCTCGTTGACACGGTCCGCAACCAGTGCCGACCACCTGGCTCGGTTGAGGGGCCCGTAGTGGGTGTCGGTGATCAGCGCCACCCGCAGACCGTCGAGGCCAGTACCGAGCCTGGGAATGACGACGTCGACGTGCTTCGTGCGCGGAAGTCGCATCGCCTCGACGTACCCATAGACGAGCAGGACGAGTATCACGGCGACGACCGCACCCGCCACGACGCGCGACCGTGTCGGGTCATCGACGCCCAGGATGAACAGCGCTAGCTTCAGCAGCTGCGCCAGCACCGACCAGACGAACGACACCCAGGCCGCTCCTAGCAATACGTCACCGGCGACCGCCGCCCAGTCCAGATGGCGTCTGCCGTGCCCGAGCATCATCGCGGCAGGCAGTCCGACCAGGGCTGCGGCGAATCCGGCGGTGCCCACCACCATCACCGCCGTCGGCCACTGCGCACCCGACGCGAGGATCGTCCACCACGGCACCCCGAACAGGAGCAGCAGGATGGCGCCGACGATTGCGAGGCGAAACCCACTGCGCCCGCGCCTACGCGCAGTCGTCTCGACCGTGACTGCCGGTGTATCTGCCATGACCGCCGAGGTTACCTGCGTCAGGCGGGGGCGTCCGGGTCCTTCTCGATGGCGATGACTAAGTCGTCCCCGTGTTCGACGGCGCGGGCGTCCGCCGACAAGTGTTCGTGGATGCCGAGCCAGCGACCGCCCGGTTCGCGCCGCAAGACGATCGTCTCCCGTTCGCATTGCTCGTCGTCCACTCCCGACAGGCGGGTGCGAACCGCGTGGGTGAACACGGCGACGTCTTCGGTGACGAGATCCACTCGTGGGTTCAGTGATTCGCAGGAGAGCACCCGGAACCCGTCCTGTTCCCATTCCGCCCACTTCGCCTCGTAAGCCGCCCGTGACGGGATCAATGCAGGCTCGGAATGAAACATGAATGTCGCCTCGGGCGCGAAAGCGTCGAAGTAGCGGGCGGTGTCGTGCGAACCGAACGCCGCGATGACGTCGACCGCCGCTTTCATCGCCGAGGCGGCGAGTTCTTGGGAGTCTGGCATGCAAGGAGCCTAGATGCGCGCTCTGGCGGACGGTAAATTCTGACGCGCTCTGGGCGTTTTCTGCACGACGGTCGCGGTTGGTTTACCGAGAGCCGATGCGGACGACCATGGCGCACGAAATGCGAGTAGTGGCTCGTGAAGCGGTACGGCCTGGAAGCCTCGTCAACGAACGACCTTGACGAAGCCCATCATCGGATCGGAGGCGCTGATCGGGTTTCCTGCCTCCCGCAGCGCGGCGAGCAGCCCCAGGACGTCGTCATCGAGTCTCTCTCCTGGCATCACCAGCGGAATGCCGGGCGGGTAGGGCGTGATGGCCTCTGCAGCGATGCGCCCGGACGCCCGCGCCAGGCTGACCGATTCCTGGGCCGCGAAGAACGCCTCCCGCGGGTTCAGCACCGCCTCCGGCCGAACGGCCAGCAGGTCGGCGACCAACGCGGTTCGCTGACCGGCGGGGCGCACGCCGGCGAGCTTCGCGACCTCCGCGAAGCCGGTGACCAGCCGGTCCACGTCCGCCTCGGTGTTCCCGATCGTCGTGATGCACAAGATGTGTCCGGCACCGCTCAACTCCGGTTGGACGCCGTGAACGTCGTTGAGCCGCTTGAGGATGTCGTGGGCCTCGAGGTTCAGGCCGGCGGTACCGATAAGCAGTTTCGTCTCGTCGAGCTGGTGCAAACCGGTGCCCGCACCCAAGAGATGCTCGGGTCGTAGCACACTCAGCCCTGGGATGGCAGCCAGTCGGTCCGCTGCTCGACGCGCCCGATCCAGCGTCGCGTCGAGTAGCTCGCGGCCGTGCAGCATCATCTGCCGTCGCGCCAGGTCGATCGACGCCATGATCGCGAAGTGCGGGCTGGTGGTCTGGATGAGCTGAAGCCCCTGCCGCACCGTCGCGGGATCGAGGACCGCCGGATCGATGTGGAGCACCGCCGCCTGGCTCAGACCCGAGAGGATCTTGTGCACCGACTGGACGGTCGCCGCCGCACCGGACTTCTCGCCGGGCGAGGGCAGCTCGGGGTGGAAGGTGAAGTGTGGCGAATGTGCGCCGTCGACAAGGAGTTTGGCGTCGTTGCCACGGCACAGTTCGGCGAGGGCCGCGATGTCGCCGGTGGTGCCGTAGTAGGTGGGATGCAACACCCATAGGGCCTTTGCGCCGCTGTCACCGAACGCGCGTTCCACCACGTCGACGTCCACCCCGTGTGCGACGCCGAAGCTGTCGTCCCACCGCGGTTCCAGCCAGATCGGCCGGGCGCCCACCTGAACGAGACCGGCAAGTACGGACTTGTGCGCATTGCGCGCCACTAGGACCGGCTCGTCGGGACGCAACGCCGACAAGGCGACGGCCATGTTGCCGGCCGTCGATCCCTGTACCAGGATGAAGCTCTGGCCGACGCCCCAGGCGTCGGCGATCAGTGCCTCGGCCTCGGCGATCGGGCCGTCGGGGCAGTGCAGCGTATCGGTGTCCGGCAGGTTGTTCAGGTCGACGTTGGCGAGGTGTTCTCGAAACCACGGATCGAGGGTCCGGCCACCCTTGTGGCCGGGGCTGTAGAACGGCGCCTGCCCTCGCTCGACGAATTCCTTCAGCGAGTCGAAGAGCGGTGCCGCGCCGTGCTTCACGGGCGGCCTGGTAGCCCCGGGTGGGCTGGGAGTGCGTAGACCCGTTCGGAGTTCCGTACGCCGATCATGTCGACGATCCGGATCGCGTCGTCATCGCTGCAGTCGCCGGCCCGAACCCAATCGCCGAGCACCAGCCCCATCGCGCGACGCCACAGCACCGAGCCGAGCACATGTAGTTCGGGCGGTCCGAAGGCATCGGAAGAGTAGAGCTGCTTGGCGAACGGCGCCGTCTCGAGAGCCTCGGCCACCAGACCCGTCGAACGCACGCCGAGGTAGTTGATCGCCAGCCCCACATCGAAGTTCACGTGGTCGAACGCCTGCGCCAAGTAACCGGCCTGGCGCTGAAAGGGATAGCAGTGCAACAGGAGCACGGGCACCGGCGACATCGCGCGCAACAAGGGCAGCAGCAGCATCGGGTCGCTGCGGTGCAGATCCATGTCGCGATCACCGAAGCCGACGTGCACCTGGATGGGCAGACCGTGCGCGGCGGCCTCGTGCACACCGAACGCGATCAGCACCTCGTCGTCGACCCGCAACGGACCCGGACGGGCGCTCAACTCGCGGGCGTGGGCAACTACCTCGGCGTCGGCCGGTCGGGTCCAGTTGACGTCGAAGCCGATGCGGTAGGCCGCAATCGTCTTGGTACCCAATACTTCCGGATTGTCGACCGCGGTCCGCAACGCCGCGCGGAATGCGTCGGGGAAGCCGTCCGGCGACGTCCCGTCCTCCAACAGGTCCTCGGTGAGGCGTTCGAGCCGGAGGATCTCAGAGGACGGCACGTCACTGAGCTTGGTCAGCTCGTCCGGGGTGGTGATGAGATCGCCCTTGAACCCGGTGTCGACGATCCAACGAGCCACCCCCGCCGCGGGCAGCATCGTCCTCGCGAGCTCCTCGGGTGAGAGCTCGCTGCGGCGGGCCCAGTACTCGTCGGCGGCGGCCAGTGGCTCGAGTCCGAGCAGCGGTGCACACCATCTCCGGATGGAAAGGCCCAGCGGCGAGTCGAATTGCGTCATGAAGCCCGGTACGGGATCGGTCGATCCCTCGTTGATCGCCGCCTCGAAGCCCGCGCGGTCGACCCGCTCGTTGAAGGTGCCGTGGACGTGATGGTCGATCAGCTGGACGCTGCACAGGTGGTCGGCGAGTGCGTCGGGCACGAGACCCTCGACCCCCGCGAAGACTCCGCCCGATACCCCCAGGGGAAGTTCACCAGCCGGCATAACGTGCGACCTCCTCGGCGTTCACTCGTCCAGCTGCGGCATCGGCGAGGGCTGCGCCGAGGATCTCGACCGCCCGGCCCGCCTCGGCATCGGTGAGCACCAGCGGCGGCGTGATCTCCAAGACGTTGCCACCGACGTAGTAGACCACCGCTCCCAGCTCCCACGCACGGTAGACCACCTGTGCCGCCAGCCGGGAATCACGCTCCCCGGTCTCGGGGTCGACGAGTTCGAGGCCGATCGCCAGACCTCGCCCGCGGACGTCGCCGATGCGTTCGGAACCGGGTGAGCCGGCCAGTGCCCGGAGTCCGTCGGCCAGCAGCGCCCCCACCTTCGCGGCGCGCTCCGGCAGGTGATCGCCGACGATGGTGGCCAACACCGCGCGTCCGGCCGCGGTGCACACCGGATTACCTGCGGTGGTCAGAAGCGCGGCCGCGGGCGGATTGTCGAGGATCTCAGCGGGTCCCACCGCCGCGGAGAGCGGAAGTCCGCCGCCCAGCACCTTTCCGAAGGTGATTATCTCGGGCACTACGGCGGGGTCACGGAAATCATGTTCGAAGGCATGCAGCGTTCCTGGCCGTCCGAGCCCCATCTTCACCTCGTCGCAGATCATCGGCACCCCATGCTGGCGGCAGAGCTCGTGCAGCCGGGTGAGGAAGCCGTCGGGCGGCACGACCAGGCCGCCGTCGGACAGGATCGGCTCGACGATCAGGCAGGCGATGGAACCGGCGTTCAGGTGCTCCTCGGCGAGCTCCAGGCAGACGGTGACGTCCGCCTCGATTCCGTGAGGTCCCGGCCGAAAGGGGTTGGGGTACGGCAGGAACACGGCATCGGGATCCGCGGGGACGCCCGCATCGACGTGCACACCGGAGACTCCCATAGCGACACCGACGCCGCCGTGGTAGCTGTGCTCGAAGGCGATGACGGTGCGTTTCCCGGTCGCGTGCCTGCAAGCCCGGAGCGCGACGTCGTTGGCATCGGAGCCCGCATGTCCGAGGTACACCCGCCGTTCACCACTACCGGGAACCAGCGCCAACAGATCCTCGGCCAGGCCCACCGAATCGGGATGCACCGCGGACAGACCGCCCGACCCTGGTGCGCTTTCCACCGCTCGGCTCACCGCTTCCACGACGGCCGGGTGGCCGTGCCCGAGGCCGCTCGCCGTCCACGTCGCCGACAGGTCCAGCAGCTCGCGACCGTCAGGGGTGACCAGCGTCGACCCGTGACCCGACGCCACCTCCAACGGAAAGAATCGCAGCTTCTCGATCCCCGCGATCGCGGCCTCGTCCCGCGCATAGAGCGTGCTCATTCGGTCTGCGCGCTCAGGTCGAGCTCGCGCGTCAGCGACTCACCGACACGCTTGGCGATGCGCGAGGCAGCGATGGCAATCACCAAACCAACTGCACACCAGTACAATCCGAGCAAGGGTGCGGCCGACCACTCGGTCGCGTCCTTGACGTTGAACCACAGCACGACCACGATCACCAGGGCACCCAGCACCGGCAACAGCAGGCCGAGCACCTTGCCCTTGCCGCCGTGCACGGAGGTGAACTTCGGCGCGGTCGTGAACCAGGCAGCTGCGACCTCGACGAGCAGGTAGCAGACCATCAGGCAGACCGAACCTGCAACGGCGAATAGGAAGTAGGTGTTGATCGCAGGATTGCCGGTACCCATGTCGGGCCAGCCCAGAGCACCGCAGATGAGGTCGACGACCAGTGCGACGCCGACCACCAACCACGTCGCAAAGCGCGGACCGCCGGTGCCCTCGTGGATCTGCGCCAACGACTTGGGGCCGAACCCGTCACGCCCGAACGCGTAGAGCATCCGGCCGGAGGTCGCCGCACAGGCCAGGTGACACCCGAATGCCGAGACGATCGCCGTGAAGATGATGAGCAGACTGAACCACTGCCCGATGTACGTATTGCCGAGGTCGCCCAACGTGTTTCCCGAGCTTCCGAACGCTTCCAGGCCTGCTGAGTCCGTGCCGAAGCCCACCACCTGAGCGAACATCACGACGACGAACAGCACGCCGGTCAGGATCAGGGTTCCCGCCAGTGCGCGAGGGATGTTGCGTCCGGGGTTGTCGGTCTCCTCGCCCATCGACGCGCAGGCCTCGAAGCCCGCCCAGGACAGGAAGGCGGCCACCACGCCGCCGATCACCGCCGAGGCTGAGACGCCGTCGAGCGAGAACGCGCTGAAGTCGACGCCGGTGGCCGGCGCCCCGCCCTTCGCGAAGATCACCACGACGAGCACGACCATCGACACGATGCCAACGCCCTCGATGGCCAACAAGATCTTGCCAAGCAACCGGACGTCACGGCCCGACAGAAGGAACGAGATCACCGCGCCGACGACCACGACGGCCAGCCACGGCAGCTGATACGGGTTGTCGTTGCCCGGCTGCAGTTTGGCGATGAACGCGTTGACGAACGCTGCCGTCAGCGCCAGCGTGCCGATGGCGAAACCCACATAGGCGCCCAGCATCGCGAAGCCGGAGAAGAACCCGGCCCGCGGGCCGATGGTGCCTCCCACCAAGCCGTACGCCGAACCGGCATGGTTCAGATGCCGAGTCAGGCGAACGAAGCTGTAGCCGACCAGCGACACTCCGACGAGACCGATGACGAAGACCAGGGGGACGGCCTTGCCCACGGTGGCGATCAGGCCCTGGCCGTTGCCCGACATCGCCAGGGTGGGCCCCACCAGGGCGACGGACATCGCCAAAGCCACCCAGAACGGCAGGCGGCGGTGGGGAATCTGATCGGCCCCTTCGGCGGGACCGGCCGACGACGTGCTCGTGCTCATCGATGTCTCCTTCTGCTACTAGGTCAACAGCTCCACGCCAGGCGTAACGCCCGCGCGGTTTCGGCAGGCGGTTGGTCGCCGAAAGTGGTTATCTCATAACGTCTCACCGCGACAACGCCTTCGACGACCTCGGGAGTGAGAAGCTCCGCAGCGAGGGCCGACTTCTCGAGCGCGTCGATCGCGGCCGGCTGTTCGGTGGGAAGCGCGGGTGGCACGGTGGCCGACTGCGACGGGTTCTCGGGTATCTCGGCGGGCAGTTCGAACCCGTGGTCGATACCGCGCAGCGCACTGCTCAGGAACGCCGCGGCGGCGAGGTAGGGGTTGGCGCTGGGGTCGATCAGTTTGAGTTCGGCGTTGGCACCGTGCGGGCTGCCCGGCGTGGCCGCGATGAATCGAACGGCGGCTTCACGGTTCTCCAGACCCCAGCACGCTGCGGCGCCTGCCCAGTTGCCCGGCTTGAGGCGCAGCGCCGACAGTGCCGAACCGGCGTACACGCCGATGAGGTCGGGGAGAGAGTCGATGACGCCGGCGATGGCGGACCCACCGGCCGGCCTGATTCCGTGTGGCCCGTCTCCGCCTGCGAACAGTGGCCCCTTCTTGTCGGCCAACGACAAGTGCAGATGCGCCCCGTTGCCCGCTGCGCCCTCGAAGGGCACCGGCGCGAACGAGATTCGCAACCCGTGTCGCGCTGCCGCGCGGCCGAGCACGATCCGGGTCAGTATTACCGCGTCGGCCGTCGCGACCGGGGTGCCGGGCGCCAACGAGACCTCGAGTTGATCGTGGCCGTACTCGGTGTGGATCTGCTCGACGCTCAACCCGGCGCGCTCCGCGGTGGTCGCCAGGTCCACCAGGAATGCCGATCGGTCCAGTGACGTACGGATTCCGTACGGCGACCATGGGCCGGTCGACGCCGGGCCTCCGTCGGGTGCCACCATGGTGCACTCGAGTTCGGCGCCCATTAGGGCGGTCAGGCCACGATCTGCGGCAGCCCGCTCGGCGCGGACCAGGAGTGAGCGCAGACACAGCGGCACCGGCTCTCCGCCCTGGTCGGTCAGGTTTCCCGGCGCCCACGCGATGCCATCGTCGACGACCCGTACGGTGGCCGGATCGATGCGAATCCGCAGGTCGCCGGCGACGCCGATGGTCGGGGTGAAGGCGATTCCACTGTCCACGCAGAAGACGCTCCACGAAGGTGACACCCCCATGCCGGAGCGTTGGAAGTCGCCAAGCCTGCGCAGCGGAACGTACTTGGCCCTGGTGACGCCGGCTGGATCGGTGAGCGAACCAGCCACCAGCTCAACGCCTTTGGCGCGCAGTTCGTCGATCTGGTGGGCGACATACTTCCCGTCCGCACGTTCGCCCCGCACCGGCATGAGTCCTCCTTCGACTTCGATGGGCCTGCAAGGAATGTATGTGATGAATGTTTCAGAATCTTTAAATTTGGCCGCTTATGGTTGATTCATAAGATCGGGGATCGGAGGATGCTGACATGTGCCGACTGTTGGGTGTCGTTTCGGCCGCCCCGATAACGGTCGCCGGCGCCGTCGGGGACGGCGTTCTGAAGGACTTCGTCGCGCTCACGAAGGTTCACGGCGACGGCTGGGGTGTCGCGGCCGTCGACCGCATCGGGGACGACCCACACGTCATGGTGTCTGCAGGTAGCGCGCTGGACGACCCGGAGTTCATCGCGGCCACTGGCGATGAGGCGTCCGCCGCCGCCCTGGTTCACCTTCGTTGGGCGACCAGCGGACTCGCCGTCGAACCGCAGAACTCGCATCCCTTCGTCGCCGACGGGCTCGCCATGGCGCACAACGGCTCGATCAAACCGATCCGCGCCCTGAACGACCTCCTCGAACCCGCCATGGCCGCATCGCTGCGCGGCACCACCGACAGCGAGCGTTACTTCGCGGTGATCCGTCAACACCGTCGCAGCGCAACGACTCTCGCCGAGGCCGTCAGATGCGCCGTCACCCAGCTTCGGCGGTCCTTTCCGGACTCCAGCCTCAACGCCCTCGTGCTCGGCGAGAACCACCTGATCGTCGTCCACGCGCATGCCCGTAGCCGCCTGCTGGCCGAGGACATCGAGGAGATCAGCGCCACCGACCTGCCCGCCGAGCACCTGGAGGACTACTTCGCGTTGCGCATCGCACGGCCCCGCGACGACGTCGTGGTGGTGGGTTCGACCGGCTTCGGTGACCTGGACTGGGAGCCGTTGCCTGCAGAGTCCGTGATCGCGGTGTCGATGCGCGACCTGTCGCTCACGACGCTTCCGCTCGCGACGGATTGACTCCGATGCCCGACGAAGGTGTAGCCGCCAGGGCCAGCGCCGCCCTCCCGACGCTGAGCAAGGCCGAACGGCGGGTCGGACGGGCACTGCTCGCCGACTATCCGAGCGCCGGACTGGCCAGTGCCGCCCGGCTCGCCGAACGCGCGGAAGTCAGTCCCCCGACCGTACTCAGATTCGCGCAATCCCTTGGCTACGAGGGGTTCGCGGATCTCCAGGTCGCGCTGCGTGCGGAGTTGACCGCACAATCGAACGGACCGATCACCCGGCTGCCTAGCGCGCCGGCCGGCTCGAGGGCGGAGGGCGGCCTGCTGGACCGTCTGCTGCAGCAAGCCCACGCCCAGAACGGCCGGGCGGCAGAGACGTTGGCCCAATTGCCCGCCTCCGCGGTCGAAGCCGCGGTCGCGCTCCTATCGGACACGGCCAGACCGCTGTACCTGCACGGCGGACGGTTCTCGCATCTGCTCGCGATGCACCTCGCCGCCCACCTCGAGCAACTTCGTCCAGGAGTTCGGTTGCTCACCGACCCCAGCGGTCGCGACCTCGGCGCCATGATCGAGCTGACGCGCAGGGACGTCGTCGTCCTGTTCGACTACCACCGCTATCAACGCAGCTCCGCCGAACTCGCGGCGCGGGTGCATCGAGCCGGCGCCACGGTGCTCCTCGTCACCGACGACCTGGCCTGCCCGGTCGCGCCGGAAGCCGAGGTGGTGCTGACGGCCTCGAGCACCGTCGGCACCACCTACCAGAGCATGGCGGCGGGCTTCCTCTTGACCGAACTGCTCATCCCGCTCGTGATGGACGCGGTGGGAGAGCCGGCCCGCACCCGGATGGCGCTGTGGGAGGAGCAGCGCAGGACCGAGCTGCTCGGCTGATGTCAGCCCTCGCTACTCGGAGGCGGCCTTCAACGCCTTGCGTGCATGCGCGCGCCGCTCTTCGATCGCGCGGCCAAATTCTTGCAGCAACAGTGGGTTTCGTTGGACCATGGTTTCCACGTGTTCGCGTTCCACGTGCACAACCGTGACTTCGTCGATGGCATGGGCGTTACCGATCACGGCTTGGCGGGTGAGCGTGCTCTGCCCGAGGAAGCCACCCTCGTCGAGGGTGCCGATCGTGATCTCGGTGCCGTCATCCGTTCCACCGTTGAGCCGCACCCGGCCCGAGACGATGAACGTCATCCGCTCCGGCACCTCCCCGGCGCGCTGCAGCACCTCGCCGGCGCCGTAGCGTTCCAGGGTGGCGTTCGGGATGAGCTCACGTTGGTCGTCACTGCCGAGTCGTAACGTCGGCGCCACCACGTGGTGGACCGCATCGGCGACTTGCTCGGGCGTCGAGAACTGCCCCCCGGCTTCGTTGAGATGCAGACCTTCTCGTCGCGCGGCATACCAGACCCATTGCAGAAAAGCGGTTTTCGCCACCCCGTCGTCGGCGGGTGAGGCCAACGGAATGGTGGTGCGGTACTCCGAGGCACCCAGCGGCGCCGCGAACACCGCCGCGTCCTGCCGCCGCTGCGGAAGGTCGGCGGCCACGCGCGCCAACATGGCGCACACCTGGTTCGGGGGATCGTCCAACGAGAAGACCGTCGTCACCGTCAGCTTGTGCTTGCCCACCGGCCTACTCAGGTTGGTGAACGAGGCACCGGCCAGGACCGAGTTCGGCGTGATTTGCAAGCCGGTGCTGGTCTCGAGATGTACCGCGCGCCAGTTGACCTCGACGACGCGACCACGAGCGACGGGGGTGTCCAGCCAGTCCCCCAACTGAAATGGCTGCTCGAACAGCATCAGCAGACCCGAGATGATCTGGCCGACCGAGTTCTGCAGTGTCAGACCTATGACGACGGACGTCACGCCGAGAGCGGTGAACAGACCGCTCACGTTTGCTCCCCAGATGAAGGAGAAGATCATTGCCAGGCCGATGGCGATGACCAGGAACCGTCCGACGTCGATGAAGATGGTCGGGACACGTTGGCGCCACGTTCCTGCGGGCGCACCCTGAAACAGAGTGGCGTTCACGCCAGACAGGAGCAGCACGAGAACGACGAACGCGACGAGGGTTCCGACCATCCGGACCGACGTGGCGCCCGCCGGAACCTGTTTGGCCTCTGTCAGCAGCAGCAGCAGCGCCCCGAGCGGAAGCAGGTAGTTCCGCAACAGCGTCACCGGCCGGACGAGGAAGCTCTCCCTCTTGCGCAGCGCGTGTTGCCACTCGGTCAGCGCCACCAAGCCGACCGGTAGCCCAATGGCGATTCCCACCGCCCAGTAGAACCACGACGACGTGAAGACGTTCTCGATCATCGGTCCTCCAGCCGCCAGATGGATTGTTCCCGTCCGTCGATGGTGACGCTCCCGGCGGGGGCGAAGTTCATCGTCTCCCGAAGCGTCTCGTAGACCGCGTCGGTGACGTCGATACCGGGTTGCTGCGAACCGCTCTTCACCTGATAGGCGATGTTCACCGCGGCGCCCCACATGTCGTAGACGACGGACATGCGGCCGCTCAGCCCACTGCTGACCGTGCCGGTGTCGATACCCGCGCGCAGGCTGAGACTGCTGCTCGTCTCACTGTTGAACCGGTCGACGATCCGTTGGCACTCGAGTGCGAAGTCGACTGTCCTGCGGGCGTTGTCAAGCCGCGGCACGTTGAGGCCGCAGCTCCCCAGATAGCCGTTTCGCACGCCGCGGATCCGCTCGATGCCGAGACTGTCCGCAGCTGCGTCGAACTGGCGCTCGATCTCGTCGACGATGGCGAGCGACCGCTCGGAGGTCAGTTCGGCCTGCAGCTGGTCCAGACCCATGACGTCGGCGAAGATCACGGACACGTCCTGGTGTTCCTCGGCGGGGATCTCCTCACCCAACCGGTACCTCTCGACTACCGGCTCCGGCATCAGCAGCGCCAGCAGTTGATCGTTCTCCTTGCGTTGTGCGTTGAGAAGCTCCTCCTTGACCGTGAGGCTCCTGCTCATCTCGTTGAATGCCTTTGTCAGATCGCCGATCTCGTCGCGGGTCTCGACGGGAATGGTGACGTGGTAGTCACCGCCGCTGATCCTTCGCGCACCTGTCTCCAGCCGCCTGATCGGCCGCACGAACAGCTGAGCCAGGAACACTGCGGCCACGCACACCACGAAGATGATTCCGACGGTCGACAGCACCATCGTCCTGGTGAACGTGGCCTCGCGCTCGAACGCCTCCGCCGTGTCGATCTTCGCGACGATGGACCAGTGCAGGTCGGTGTCCGGAATGCTCACCGGCGCGTAGGCCTGCAACGTCTGGTTTCCGAGGTAATCGGTGGTGATCAGCGTTCCGGACTGGCCGCGCTGCGCGTTGTCCGTGCCCTCAGAGGTCACGGGTTGAACCAGGGTCGTGCCACCCAGCCGGATCGCCCTGTCGGCTTCATCGGACGGGGTGCCAGCCCGAACGACGTCGCGTTTGTAGGCTTGCGGGTCCTCCAGGAACAGCCGCGAATCGGACCGCATCAGGTTGTCCGGGCCCGCCAGGAACGTCTCACCGGTTGCTCCCATACCTGATGCCGCCCAACGCTTGTCGAACGTCATCAGCCGGTTGATCTTGGAGGCGGGGAACTGCAGGGCGAGCACGCCTTCGGCGCGGCCTCCCGTGACCACTGGCGTCACCATCCACGCGGTCGGTTCGTTCTCTGCGGGCTGATAGATCTCGAAGTCCGTGAATCCCACGTAGTCGAGCGCGTTGGACGACAACGCCTTCTCGTAGGCGCCGCGGAGCTTGGATCCGCTGTAGGGGCCGGTCAGAATGTTGGTGCCGAGGTCGACGTCCTTGTACGCCGAATACACCACGTTTCCTGCGGTATCCAGCAACAGAGCGTCCTGAAACTCGAAGCGGGTGACGATCTCGCGGAAGAAGTCCTGGTACTGGGCGTTGGCCGCCGACCATGCACTCCCGTCGCGGGCATCGTCCATCGTGAGCGCGACGTCGTCGGACTTGCGTTGCGCCGTGTAGTGGGCCTGCAGGTATCGCTGCGCATTGTTCGTCGGAATCAGCTGGTCGGGGTTCAGTGCGATTCCGCTGTACTGCTCTACCTGCTTGATGAAGGTGTTGTCGTAGTAGTCGGTGAGCGACTGAGACAGACCCGGATCGATCGTCTGGGTCTGCAGTTGATTGAAACCGGCGGTGAACGCCGCCAGGGCATTCTCGGTGGTGGCTCCCCGGGTGTCGATGATCATCGAGCTCTTCAGGTCGGAGAGCTGGTCGACCAGCGAGCGCGATTGAGACTCGCGCAATTCGGTCAGCCGGTTGAACACCGAGTCTCTCAGTGAGCTGCGGCCGGCCTGAAAACCGATGATGCCAACAACGGCGGCCGCCACGATCGTGCACAGCACCATCATCACGACGAGCTTGGACTGGATGCTCACCTTCGCCAGTGGGCGGCTGCGCTTCAAGCGCTCGAGCCTATGGGGTTTGCCCGTCCGCGGAGCCGCCTCGGCGTCGGCAGCATCCGGCTCAGACACGTCCAACATCGGCATCCCTTCGCCGGTCCGGCCTGTGCGACGGCTCCGCGGACACTAACACCGATGGGGTCGGTGGGGCCCCTGTGGTTGGCGTTGGTTATCGAATTGACGCATAGGGAGAAGCCCACTACTCCATGGACATTCGCCGACGCGGCGCGAATCGCGTCACGTCCAGTCCGCGGGCGACGAGGTCGGAGGGCACGGATCCTCCGAGCACCAGTGCGGCACCGAGGCGGGCGGCAGCGGGCGCCGTCTGAATCCCGTAGCCACCCTGCCCGGCCAGCCAGAAGAATCCCGGCGCGTCCGGGTCCTCGCCGACGACGAAATTCCGGTCGGGAGCGAACGTGCGCAGGCCCGCCCATGACGAAGTGATACTGCGCACGGCGAGCACGGTGGCCGCGTTGATGGAATCTACGGCGCGGGCGATCTCCACCTCGTCGGGCTTGGCATCGCTTGGTGGACAGAGGGTTTCGTCGGCGGGCGAGCATAGGAACTGTGCACCCTCGGGATTGACGTAGAAGGACTCGTCGACCTCGCTGCAGTTCGGCAAGCCCTTGCTGGCCGAACCAAGGGGTGAGGCCACCATGAAGATGGTGCGCCGCAGCGGCGTCAGACCAACGGGGGTGACACCGGCCGCGGTCGCGACGACGTCGGCCCACGCACCGGCGGCGTTGACGACGACCGGCGCCCGATGAACCCGCCCGTTCGACGTGGTAACCGCCCAGCGGTGGGCGCGGCGCTCCAGCGTCGTCACCGCCGCGTTCCGGAAGATCTCGGTGCCGTTGGCGCGCGCGCCGCGGACGTACCCCTGGTGTATCGCCGCCACGTCGAGGGCCATGGCCCGCGGTTCGAACATGCCTCGCTCTGCCACGTCCGGCTTCAGCAGTGGAAAGACCTCCCGGCACTGCGATCCGTCCAGCAGTTCGGCATCCGAGACCAGCGTATGCACTGACTCGTACATGGCCTCGATGCGATCGCCGCGGCCCTCGAGCGCGATCTGCAGCAGCGGCCGCGGCGTCACCAGAACCGGCTCGAAGAAGTCCGGTGGCGATTCGAAGAACGCACGGCTGGCCGTCGTCAGCGCTCGAACCTGTTCTCCACCATAGGTTTCGAGGAAGGTCGCCGCTGACCTGCCGGTGGTGTGGAAGGCGAGGGTCGACTCCATCTCGAGCAGCGAGACCCGAGCCGTCTTGGACATTTCGTACGCGATCGACACCCCCGCGATTCCACCGCCGATCACGATGACGTCGACGTCGGTCTCCGTCTCGCTCACCGCACTGAAGCTATGCGGGGTTACGGCGATCCGTCCACCTGGCACCCTGCACGTATCCTGTGAGCCATGAGCGCAGGGCTGTTCGGGCTGCTCGACGACGTTGCGGCGCTGGCCCGGCTCGCGGCCGCCTCGGTCGACGACATCGGCGCGGCGACGGGACGCGCGACCGCGAAGGCGGCGGGTGTCGTCATCGACGACACGGCCGTGACGCCGCAGTACGTGCACGGCATCGCGGCCGAGCGCGAGCTCCCGATGATCAAGCGGATCGCGCTCGGCTCGCTGCGCAACAAGCTGCTGTTCATCCTGCCCGCCGCGCTGCTGCTGAGTCAGTTCGTGCCATGGCTACTGACGCCGATCCTAATGATCGGCGCCACCTACCTGTGCTTCGAGGGCGCGGAGAAGGTCGTGGGCCGTCTTTCCACGAAGGGAAGCGACGACGCCCACGCCGCGCCCACGACGGCCGTCGGCGAGGACGCCGAGAAGCAGATGACGAGCGGCGCGATCCGCACCGACTTCATCCTCTCGGCCGAGATCATGGTGATCGCACTCAACGAAGTGGCCGACGAGCCGTTCGTGCCGCGGCTGATCATCCTCGTCGTGGTCGCCCTGGTCATCACGGTCGCGGTCTACGGCGTGGTCGCTGCGATCGTGAAGATGGACGACGTCGGCCTCGCCCTCACCCAGCGCACGTCGCAGTTCGCCCAGAAGATCGGCCGCGGCCTAGTGGTTGGCATGCCCAAACTGCTGGCCGCTCTATCTGTCATCGGCACCGTCGCGATGCTGTGGGTCGGCGGCCACATCCTGCTGTTGGGAACCGACACCCTCGGCTGGCACGCGCCCTATGGATTCGTCCACCATCTCGAGGAGGGCGTGCGCCTCGCGGCGGAGGGTGTCGGCGGCCTGCTGGCCTGGTTGGTCAACACCGGATTCTCGGCGGTGATCGGCCTGGTCGTCGGGTCCCTGGTCGTGGCGATTGTCCACGTGCTCCCGTTCGGCAAGAAGCACTAGCTCGCCGAGTCTCGGCCGGGCCGTTCAGCGCCGCGCGAGGATCATCATCGCGACGTGCAGCGACGTCCGAGATTCGGCGTCGTCGAGGTCTACGCCCAGCAGTCGCTCGACGGCTGCCAGTCGCGAGTACAACGTCGGCCGCGACACGTGCAGCCGCTTGGCGAGTTCGGCCTTGTTGCCGCCCACCTCGAGGAAACCCGCGAGCAGGTCGAACGTCTCGTCACCGTGCGTGGCCCGCCGCTCCAGCAGCCCGCGCAGCTCCGTCTCGGCGAACGCCTGCACCCGCGGGTCGGTGCGGATCAGGGCGATCAGACCGCGCAGCCGTACGTCGGCCGCGCGGTAGAAGGGCCGCTCGTCGGGCATCGCCAGCGCCACCTCGGCGACGTGGCCGGACTCGGCGAGTCCGCCGGCCGCGTCGACCAGCCTGCTCGATTCCGGTCCCACGCCGATCACGCACGCCGAGACGCCATCTACGCGAAGCACACCGTGCCGGATCGCCGAGGCCACGTCACCGAGCACGTGTTCGGGGTCGAGACCGGCCGCGACGGCCGTCCCCACGTGCATGGTCCTGGGTTGCAGTGCCAGCAGCAGGTCGATCTGACCGTCGTCGCGGCTGGCGGTCAGGACGCTGTGTCCACCGGAGCGGATCGCGTGGACGACGGCGTCCAGCGTCCGGCCGCGGCGCTGCTGGATCAGCAGCTGGTTGGCGCTGGCGCTCTCGCGCAGCCGCACCGTCACCGGCACGTAGGTAAGGGCGGGCCGCAGGCCGAGCGCGTGGGCGCGGGCGGTGGCCTCGCCCTCGTCCCGGATGCGGCCGCGCAGCAGGTCGTCGACGAGTCCGCTCTGCGCGCGCATCTCGAGTGACGTGCGGTCCTGCTCGACCATCCGGTGCAGCGCCAGCGCCTGTGCCGCGCGTTCGAGGGTGGTGACGGTGCGGCCATCGGCGTCGTCATCCTCGCGGCGACCCCGCGGCGCGACCAGCCGCCCCCACTCCTGCCGATACGGACCCACGGGACGGGCCACCCAGGTGCCCTGTCCCGCAACCGAATTCAACCGGGATCGCCGCTCCCAGTCGGCGAGCAACTCAGTCAGCGGCACGGCGCGTCGGACGAACGCCACCACCTGTCGGTTGAGGTCTTCCAAGACGATCGGGGTGTCGAGCATGTCTGCCGCCGCAGCGATGATCTCGTCGACCGACGCCCGCCGCATGCTGAGGTTCGTGAATGCCTCGTGCACCCGCCTGGCGTAGTCGACCTCGGCATACTGTTCGGCCACGATCCGTCGATGCACCTCCTCGGTGACCTCGACGAACCGCACGGGACGGTGCAGTGCGACGACGGGCAACTCGAGGTGACTACCCACGTCCCTGACCGAACGCGGCACCTCGTCGACGTGCAGTCCGAGTTCGACGACGACCGCGACGGCACCCGCCCTGGCGAGCTGCGGCAGGTACTCGTCACGGCGCCGAGCGTCGGCCAGCGCCTGGCCGGTGGTCAGGACCATCTCGCCGCCCTCGAGCAGATTCGACAGGTCGGCCAGATCGCTCACGTGCACCCACCGCACCGGCCGGTCGAGGGTCTCGGGACGGTCGGCCCCGCACACGATCTCGGGCGCTCCCGCCCGCAATACCGGGAGCGCGAGAACCTCGCGGACGGTGGGCAACATTGACACATCGTAATGTCAGAGCAGGTATCTCTTACATGTTGACGGGTATCGGGGCTCACCATTGCCGGGAGAATCGGGTCATGACACTCAGCACCCGGGTCCGCACCATCGCGCACTGGTCCGACGGCAAGTTCTTCGCAGGCTCCGGCGACCGCACCGCCCCGGTCACGAACCCGGCGACCGGGCAGGTCACCGGCGAACTGGCTCTGGCCGACGTGGCCGACGCGCGCACCGTCATCGACGCGGCCGCGGCGGCGTATCCGGCGTGGCGCGACACCTCGCTGGCCAAGCGCACGCAGATCCTGTTCGCCTTCCGGGAACTGCTCAACGCCCGCAAGGGCGAGCTGGCCGAGATCATCACCAGCGAGCACGGCAAGGTCGTCTCCGATGCCCTCGGCGAGGTCAGCCGCGGCCAGGAAGTCGTCGAATTCGCCTGCGGCATAGCGCATCTGCTCAAGGGTGGGATGACGGAGAACGCCTCGACCAACGTCGACGTCGCGTCCATCCGCCAGCCGCTCGGCGTCGTCGGCATCATCAGCCCATTCAACTTCCCGGCCATGGTGCCGATGTGGTTCTTCCCCATCGCCATCGCCGCGGGCAACACCGTCGTCCTCAAGCCGTCGGAGAAGGACCCCTCGGCGGCACTCTGGATCGCCGAGCTGTGGGCGGAGGCCGGCCTACCCGCCGGAGTGTTCAACGTGCTGCAGGGCGACAAGGTCGCGGTGGACGAACTGCTGACCAACGCTGACGTCAAGGCCATCAGCTTCGTCGGCTCCACGCCGATCGCGCAGTACGTGTATGCCACCGGAACGTTGCACGGCAAGCGGGTCCAGGCTCTCGGCGGCGCCAAGAACCACGCGATCGTGCTGCCCGACGCAGACCTCGACTTGGCCGCCGACGCGATGATCAACGCCGGTTTCGGTTCGGCGGGCGAGCGCTGCATGGCCATCTCGGCGTGCGTCGCCGTCGGCCCGATCGCCGACGACCTGGTCGCCAAGATCGCGGACCGCGCGAAGGGACTCAAGACCGGCCCAGGATTCACCCCAGCCGGCACTTCGGACTCCGACATGGGCCCGCTGGTCACCAAGGCGCACCGCGATCGGGTGGCCTCCTACGTCGACGCCGGCGAGGCCGACGGTGCGACCATCGTCGTGGACGGCCGCGGGATCTCGGTCGACGACGAGTCAGACGGTTTCTGGCTCGGACCCACGCTGATCGACCACGTCACCCCCGAGATGAGCGTCTACACCGACGAGATCTTCGGCCCGGTGCTGTCGGTGGTGCGCGTCGATACCTACGACCAGGCGCTGGCGCTGATCAATGCCAACCCCTACGGCAACGGCACCGCGATCTTCACCAACGACGGGGGTGCCGCCCGACGCTTCCAGAACGAGGTCGAGGTCGGCATGATCGGCATCAACGTGCCCATCCCCGTGCCCACCGCCTACTACAGTTTCGGTGGCTGGAAGAGCTCGCTCTTCGGCGACACCCACGCCCACGGCACGGAGGGCGTGCACTTCTTCACCCGTGGCAAGGTAGTGACCACGCGCTGGCTCGACCCGAGCCACGGTGGGATCAACCTCGGATTCCCCCAGAACAGCTGATCAGGAGCACCCATGACCACCACCGAAGCGTCGCAGGTTCTACCCAACGGTCAGGACCTCTCGACCGCCAAGGCCGAGGGCGCCCACGCCTACGAACTGGACCGCAAGCACGTCTTCCATTCGTGGTCGGCCCAGGAACAGATCACGCCGATGACCATCGTGGCGGCGGACGGTTCCTACGTGTGGGACGGCGACGGCAACAAGCTGCTCGACTTCTCCGGGCAGCTGGTGTTCACCAACATCGGCCATCAGCACCCGAAGGTGGTCAAGGCCATCGCCGACCAAGCGGCCAAGCTGTGCACGGTCGCACCGCAGCACGTCAACGCGGCACGGTCCGAGGCGGCCCGGCTGATCGCCGAACGTACTCCTGGCGACCTCAACCACGTGTTCTTCACCAACGGTGGCGCCGACGCCGTCGAGCATGCCGTCCGAATGGCGCGGCTGCACACCGGCCGCTACAAGGTGCTCTCGCGCTACCGCTCCTACCACGGTGGCACCGACACCGCGATCAACCTGACGGGCGACCCGCGTCGCTACCCCAACGACTACGCCAGCGGTGGCGTCGTGCACTTCAACGGCCCGTTCTTGTACCGCTCGTCCTTCTACGCGGAGAACGAGCAGCAGGAAAGCGAGCGTGCACTCGAGTACCTGGAGCGGCTGATCCAGCACGAGGGTGCAGCGTCGTTCGCGGCCATCATCCTCGAGTCCGTGCCCGGCACCGCGGGCATCATGGTCCCGCCGCCCGGATACCTGGCCGGCGTTAGGAAGATCTGCGACAAGTACGGCATCGTGTTGATCGCCGACGAGGTGATGGCCGGTTTCGGGCGGACCGGAAAGTGGTTCGCCATTGAGCACTTCGACGTCGTCCCGGATCTGATCACCTTCGCCAAGGGCGTCACCTCCGGCTACGTTCCGCTCGGCGGTGTCGCGATCAGCGACGCGATCTACTCGACGTTCGCCGACCGCGCCTACCCCGGCGGCCTGACCTACTCCGGCCACCCGCTGGCCTGCGCCGCCGCCGTCGCGACGATCAACGCCATGGAGGACGAGGGCATGGTGGCCAACGCCGCCCGCATCGGATCCGAGGTGCTCGGACCCGGCCTGCAGGACCTCGCAGCCAAGCACCCGTCGGTGGGCGAGGTCCGTGGGCTCGGCGTGTTCCAGGCCATCGAACTGGTTTCGAATCCGAAGACCCGTGAGCCGCTGGCGGCGTACGGCGGCTCCAGCCCGGCAATGAACGCGGTGATCGCCGCGTGCAAGTCCGGTGGCCTGCTCCCGTTCGCCAACTTCAACCGGATCCACGCGGTGCCCGCCTGCAACATCACCGATGCCGAGGTCGCCGAGGGGCTCAAGATCCTCGACGCCGCGCTGACGGTGGCCGACGGTTACGTCGGCTGAGGCTGATCGCCGAGACTGCGCTTGTTGACGAATCTCGCGCGAATTGCGTAAACAACCGTAGTTTCGGCGTCAGTGGGTACCCCGTTTCCATGGCGACGGCGACTGAGTACGACCTGATCGTGATCGGCTCCGGCCCCGGCGGGCAGAAGGCGGCGGTGGCTGCTGCCAAACTCGGCAAGACGGTCGCCGTGGTCGAACGGCGTCACATGATCGGTGGAGTCTGCGCCAACACCGGCACCATTCCATCGAAGACCCTGCGCGAAGCGGTACTGCATCTGACGGGCATGAACCAACGCGAGATGTACGGCGCCAGCTATCGCGTCAAGGAGAAGATCACCCCTGCCGATCTCCACCAACGCACCTCGCACGTCGTCAACCGCGAGGTAGAGACGATCCGCGACCAACTGATGCGCAACAAGATCGACCTCTTCGTCGGGCTGGGTAGCTTCGTCGACGCCAACACCGTGAGGGTCGAAGGGCCCGTCGAGGCCGAACACCGCACGTTGACGGGCGAATACATCGTCATCGCCACCGGCACCAGCCCGCGTCGCCCTGACGGTGTCGACTTCGACCGCGAACGCGTCCTGGACTCCGACGAGATCCTCCACCTTGACTTCATCCCGACGTCCATGGTCGTCGTCGGCGCAGGGGTGATCGGCATCGAGTACGCGTCGATCTTCGCCGCGCTCGGCAGCAAGGTGACTGTGGTCGAGAAGCGCGAGACCATGCTCGACTTCTGCGATCCCGAGGTGGTCGAGGCGCTGCGCTTCCACCTCCGCGACTCCGCCGTCACGTTCCGCTTCGGCGAAGAGGTGACCGACGTCGACGTGTCGTCGACCGGCACACTGACCACGTTGGCGAGCGGGAAGCAGATCGCGGCGGAGGCGGTCATGTACTCGGCGGGACGAACGGGACAGACCGACGGTCTCGATCTCGCCGCCGCCGGCCTGAGCACCGACGACCGCGGACGCATCGTGGTGGACGAGCACTACCGCACCAAGGTCCACAACATCTTCAGCGTCGGTGACGTCATCGGTTTCCCGGCGTTGGCGGCGACGTCGATGGACCAGGGCAGGCTGGCGGCCTACCACGCGTTCGGCGAGCCCGCCCACGACATGACCGCTCTCCAGCCGATCGGCATCTACTCGATTCCGGAGGTGTCGTTCGTCGGTGCGACCGAGGTGGAGCTCACCCGCGATGCCGTCCCGTACGAGTTCGGCATATCTCGATACCGCGAACTCGCGCGCGGCCAGATCTCCGGCGATTCCTACGGCATGCTCAAGCTGTTGGTGTCGACCGAGGATCGCACACTGCTCGGCGTCCACATCTTTGGCTCGTCCGCCACCGAACTGGTGCACATCGGACAGACGGTCATGGGCTGTGGCGGCACCGTGGACTACCTGGTCGACGCCGTACTCAACTATCCGACGTTCTCCGAGGCCTACAAGGTGGCCGCCCTCGACGTGATGAACAAGATTCGCGCCGTCGAGAAGTTCCATGCCGAGGCCACCGCACGGGACTGACGAGCCACGTTCGCCCGTGCGTGGGATCCATCTCAGTCCCCGCGGTTGTCGGTGCTCGACGTCGCCGTCGATGACAGGATCGTGCCGTGGCAGAGCACGTCAGCTTCTCAAGCAGCACCGGACCCGTTCTGCGCGGCGTCGTCGACCTCCCGGAGGGAGAGGCGCGCGGCTGGGGTGTCTTCGCCCACGGCTTCACGCTCGGCAAGGACTGTCCAGCGGCGAGCCGGATGTGCAAGCAGCTGGCCAGCGAGGGCATCGGAATGCTGCGCTTCGACAACCTCGGCCTTGGCGGTTCCGAGGGCGACTGGGGCGACGGGTCCTTCTCCCACAAGGTCGCAGACACCGTGCGCGCGGTCGAGTTCATGAACGGCACGGGCCGTGAAGTTAGGCTTCTCGTCGGGCATTCGTTCGGCGGCGCCGCCGCGATCGCCGGCGCGCACGCGTGCGAGACCGTGGCTGCGGTCGCCAGCGTCGGGGCGCCCTACGCGCCCGCGCACGTCGAGCACAACTACGACGCCCTGGTCCATCGCATCGAAGCCGATGGCGAGGCGCCCTTCCTCGTCGGCGGCAAGGCGCTCACGCTCAAGAAGCACTTCATCGAGGACGTTCGCGCGGCCGACCTGCGCGAGCGGATCCGCACCCTGCGCCGGGCGCTCCTGGTGATGCACTCGCCGACCGACAACACCGTCGGCATCGCCAACGCCAGCGACATCTTCCGCACCGCCCGGCATCCGCGCAGCTTCGTCTCCCTCGAGGGCGCCGACCACCTGCTCACCGAGAAGAACCAGGCCGCACGAGCCGCCCGCATCATCAGCGCCTGGGCCGACCCGTATCTGTGATCGGCAGCCGACGTGCCTAACGTGGACACCGTGAAAGTTCTCGTCCCCGACGACCTCGGCCTCGAGCTGCCCACGCGCTCAACGACAATCGACGCGGTGTTCTACCGTCCCGGTGAACCGTGGCCGGCCGAGCACGTGGATGCCGCCGTCGTCGTCGTGGGCTTCGAGAACGCCGAGGCGACCGGCGCCAGGTTCGTCGAGCTGCCGCACCTGCGCCTCGTCCAGACCCTCAACGCCGGCTACGAGCAGTGGCAGCCGCTCCTCCCCGCCGGAGTAATGCTGTCCAACGGCCGCGGGGCGCACGGCGGCTCGTCGGCCGAATGGGCGGTGGCCGCCCTACTGACGATCTACCGCGACCTCTCCTACTTCGATTCTCAACGGGCGCAGGGTCTTTGGCGCCCGCGGACCACCGAGACGCTGATCGGCAAGCGGATCGTGGTTCTCGGGGCAGGCGATCTGGCCGTGAACCTCGCCGCCCGCTTGGAACCGTTCGAGACCGTGGTGACGCTCGTCGGGCAGCGCGAACGGCCGGGGGTCGTCGCCCTCGCCGATGTCGACCAACTACTGCCCGCTGCCGACGCGGTAGTCGCCATGCTGCCGGAGAACGAGTCGACACATCACCTCGTCGACGCCGCCTTCCTGGGACTGTTGCACGACGGTGCGGTCGTCGTGAATGCCGGTCGGGGCGGTGCGGTGGATACCGACGCACTGCTCGCGGAGTTGACGTCCGGCAGGCTTCGCGCCGCACTCGACGTCACCGATCCCGAGCCACTACCGGCTGGCCACCCGTTGTGGTCCGCACCGGGGCTGCTGCTGACACCGCACGTCGCCGGCAGCACCGAGGGGGCGTGGCAGAGAGCGTGGCGGGTCGCGCTCGGCCAGCTCGACGTCTTCGCCGACGGCGGCCGCCCACCGAACCTGGTGGCCGGCCCGGACTAGCGTGGAAGCATGTCGCCCCGTGTCGCAGTCGTCGGAGCCGGCCTCTCCGGGGCATCGTGCGCAACCACGCTGCTCGAACGGGGCATTTCGGTCGACGTCGTCGAATGTGGCCGCGCCCCGGGCGGGCGAATGGCCTCGCCGACCCTGCACGATCGCAGAGTCGACATCGGCGCGGCATATTTCACGGTCAAGGAACCCGAATTCGAACCGATCGTCGAGACCTGGGCGTCGCGGGGGCTGGCTCGGGACTGGACCGACACCTTCGACGTGTTCTCGGCCGAGGGGCACCGCCAGACGTCGGGCCCGATGCGCTACGCCGCACCCGATGGACTGCGCTCGCTCGTCCGGGCGGCACTGCCCGACGGGCTGCGCACCGACGTCGCCCTCGACGCCCTCGACGCTCTCGACCACGACGCCGTCGTGTTGGCGATGCCCGACCCCCAGGCCGCCCGACTTGCCCCCGATGCGGTCGAATGGGTGGACTACGAACCGGTGATCACCGTCGTGGCGGGGTGGGCCCGGCGTTGTTGGCCCGTCTCGGACGCCGCCTTCGTCAACGACGACGCCGACGTCACCACCATCGCCGACGACGGGTCGCGGCGGGGCGACGGAGCGGCCGTCCTCGTCGTCCACACGACGGCGCAGCTAGCCGGTGCCCACCTCGAGACGCCGGATGGGGCGGTGGCGCCCGTTCTCGCAGCGTTGCAGCGCATCCTGAACGTCACCGCGGAGCCGGAGTGGACGCACGCCCACCGCTGGACGTACGCGAAACCCGTTGCCACGCATGGTGAAGACCCCTTCGGACTGGTCACTCGAGGCGAGCGTCCGCTGGGCTTGTGCGGCGACTCGTGGTGCCCGTCCGGCGCGCCCCGGATCGAATCCGCGTGGTTGTCGGGCCGCCGACTCGGGACTGCGCTCGCCTCACGGCTGGGATGCTGAGGTCATGTCCGGCCACCGATGACCTCGCGGTAGACCCTTACGTATTCGTCGATCATGGCGGTGACGGTGAAGCGTTCGGTGGCTAGCCTGGCGATGCCGACCCGGTCGAGCTCGCCGACCCTGGCGACCGAGGCCACTGCCGCCTCGACGTCGTCCACCAGATAACCGGTGACGCCATGGTCGATCAGCTCGCTCATCGAGCCGCGTGCGTTGGCGATGACCGGTGTGCCACAGGCCATCGCCTCGACGACGCTGTAACCGAACGGCTCGTCGAAGTCGATCAGATGCAATAGAGCGTGCGCGCCTCCCAGCACCTCGGCGCGCTCCGAGGCGTCGACGGCACCGAGATAACGCACGCGGTCGCCGTCGAGGTGCGGTGCGACCTCATCGCGAAAGTACCTCTCGTCCTGGATGATTCCGGCGATGTCGAGCCGTCGCCCGCAGCGGCGGGCGACCTCGATGGCATGGGCCGTGCCCTTGTCGGGATGGATCCGTCCGAAGAACAGCAGATGCTCACCGGGGCGTGGGTGGACGGCGAACTGGTCGGTGTCGATGCCATGGTGGATCGTCGCTGCGTAGTGCAGCCGCGGGTGTCGATCTGCATCGCTGATCGACACGTATGCGGAGGTCTCGTCGTAGCGCTCGTAAACGGGCACGATCCGCTCGGAGGAGAAGCCGTGAATGGTGGTCACCATCGGGGTGGCCACCAGGTCGGCATACGTGAGAGGCAGGAAGTCGAACCCGTTGTGGATGACGTCGAACTCGTCGGCCCGCTCGAACACCGAGGCGATGTGCAGGCACTCGGCGACCTTGGCGTCGACGGTCGGATCCTCCGACCATCCCTGCGGCATCGTCGACCGCAGTGTCGCAGTGGTGATCGAGTCACCCGTCGCGAACAGCGTCACGTCGTGGCCTGCCGCCACGAGCCCCTCGGTGAGCAGGGACGCGAACTGCTCCCACGGCCCGTAGTGACGGGGCGGCGTCCGCCAGGCGATCGGCGCCAGCACGGCAACGCGGAGCGGGCCGTGCTCGGATTGCTGCCCGGGAATGTGGATGCCATCACCCTAGACCGGTAATCCCTCCGCTCGGATGCCGAGACGAGCCGGCGTCGACTGGCGATGGGAGACTTCATCTGTGACGGGTCCACTCGGCGGTGCGTACTCGGCTTTCGACGTCGACGCGATCCGCGGCTGCTTTCCCGCGCTCGACGATGGCACCGCATTCTTCGACGGGCCCGGCGGCTCACAGACCCCGACAGCCGTCGCGGACGCCATTCGCGACGCGATGCTCCGGCCGATGTCCAACCGCGGGAGCACCACCACCGCAGCCCGCAACGCCGAAGAGATCGTCGCCGAGTGCCGCAGCGCCCTGGCCGATCTGCTCAACGCCGATCCCGACGAGGTGATCTTCGGGCGGAGCATGACCGCCCTGACCTTCGACCTGTCGCGGACCCTGTCGACTCACTGGCGCCCCGGCGACGAAATCGTCGTCACGCGACTCGACCACGATGCCAACGTCCGACCGTGGGTGATCGCCGCCGCCTCCGCGGGCGCGGTCGTGCGGTGGGTGGACTTCGACCCCTCGACCTCCGAGTTGTCCGTGCAGAGCGTCGCGGCACAGTTGAGCGAACGGACGCGTGTCGTTGCGGTGACGGCCGCATCGAACCTGATCGGCACCATGCCGGACGTGCGTGCCATCGCCGAACACGTGCACGGCGTGGGTGCACTGCTGTACGTCGACGGCGTGCACTACACCGCACACGGCGTGGTCGACGTCCGCGATCTGGGCGCAGACTTCTTCGCGTGCTCGCCCTACAAGTTCCTGGGTCCGCACTGCGGGGTGGTCGCAGGCAAGCGCGACGTCCTCGCCGACCTTCGACCGGCCAAGCTGCTGCCCTCCCCCGATGAAGTGCCCGAGCGGTTCGAACTGGGCACGCTCCCCTACGAGCTGATGGCGGGGACGACGGCGGCCGTCGACTTCCTCGCGAACTTGGCCGGCACCGCAGGCACCCGCCGGGAGCGAATAGCAGCCGGAATGCGCGCCCTCGAGCAGCACGAGGATCTACTCCGTAGTCGGATCGAGGCAGGGCTGCAGGGACTGTCGAAGGTGACCGTCCACTCGCGGGCGACGCGACGCACCCCCACCCTGCTCCTCACCTTCGCCGACTGCGCCGCTTCCACGATCAGCACCGCGCTCGCCGCCGAGGACGTCAACGCACCCGCGGGTTCGTTCTATGCCTACGAGGCGGCACGGCTGCTCGGATTGGGCGATGCGGGTGGTCTGCGGGTCGGGCTGGCGCCGTACAACACCGCAGACGACGTCGATCGGCTCCTCCGCGGACTCGACGCCGCACTGACCTGATACGGACGGAAATACATAGGATTGTCTATGCATTGCCATTCGCACGGCTCGATGGCCCCGGCCCCACTGCCTGCGGCACACACGTCCAAAGAATTCCAAACCGGCTCGAAGAAACCATTTTTCGCGAGAAGTCTGCGATAGGCGCCGTCAGCAGGCCGGGCTCAGCCGTCCCGTGGAACGTGCGTGAGTCGCCTCGACAGCAGCCTTCGCACCGCGGCATTCCTTGGGATTGCCTGTGAGAAGGCCCAAACGGGGTTGATTGGCACGTACATAGGGCGCGTGATATATCTACCGGATGGGAGAACGCCCGTCCGAGCAAAACGTCGAAGACTGCGTCGGCGAACTCTTGGACCAGGCCATGGACCTGACCGCGCGGTTCCTGACCGACCGAGCCGACTTGAGCGCCTCCGCAGGCTTCGTGATCAACAGGGTGTGCCGTGAAGGTCCACTTCGGCTGACCACACTCGCCGCGAAGGAAGGCATCAGCCAGCCGTCGATGACTCAGCTGATCACGCGGCTGGAGCGGGACGGACTCGTGGCCCGACTCGCAGACCCCGAGGATGGGCGCGCCGCACTCATCGGAGTCACCGACCACGGCCGCGACGTCATCGACGAGCGCAGGCGCGTCCGTCGGGAACGGCTCACCGAACTGTTGGAGACGCTGACTCCCGAAGAGGAGGACGCGTTGCGGCTCTCTGCCCGAGTCGCATTTCCCATCCTGAGCAGACTCACCGCGAATGCGGAAGGTCCGACCCACGGTGATCAGCAGAAGGTGTTGGAATGAAGGCTATTCCAGTAGGTCGCGGGCTCAAGAAGATATGGATTCCGCTGGTTCTCATCGTGGTCCTCGCGATCTCTGGCCTGGTGGTGTCGCGGCTGCACGCGCAGTTCGCCTCGAAGGACCTCAACGCCAATGCCGGCGCAGGCATCGAGATCGTCCAGTTCAACCCCAAGGTCATGGTCTACGACGTGTACGGCTCACCGGGCACTACGGCCCAGATCAGCTACTTCGACCCGGACGCGAACGTGCACACGATCACCGCACCGCTGCCCTGGTCGGTCACCCTGTCGACCACTCTGCCGACGGTCAGCGCCAACCTCATGGCGCGGACCGATGGCGACCAGATTGGCTGCCGCGTCACCGTGAACGGAACCGTCCGTGAAGAACAGTCCGCCAATGGGATTCAAGCCCAGACCTTCTGCCTGGTGAAGTCCGCATGACGCACGCGACCCCCGCCGAAACCGCCGACACACCGAACCATCCCCGGCAAGACCGTCCAAAGCGGCCGTTCTTCCCCCACGCGATTCGCCTCCTGGCGGTGCCGATCGTCCTGTTCTGGATCGTCGTCGCCGTCTTGGTGAACGTCATCGCTCCCCAACTGGAGGTCGTCGGCGAGCTGCATTCCGCCCCCATGGCCCCTGAGGACGCGCCGTCGATGACGGCGATGAAGCTGATGGGTGGCAACTTCAACGAGTTCAACTCGAACAGCACGGTGATGGTCGTCATCGAGGGCGAACAACCCCTCGGCCAGGACGCGCACGCGTACTACGACGCGATCATCAAGAAGCTGCAGCAGGATCCCGAGCACATCCAGCACATCCAGGATTTCTGGGGGGACACCCTGACCGCCGCCGGTGCGCAGAGCTCCGACGGCAAGGCGTCCTACGTGATGATCAACCTGGCCGGCGAGCAAGGCCAGACCCTGGCCAACGAGGGCGTGCAGTCCGTACGCAAGGCCATCGAGGACACGAAGGCCCCGCCGGGTGTGCACGCCTACGTCGCCGGACCCGCGGCACTGACCGACGACCTCCACGTCATCGGTAACGCGAGCCTGGCGCAGATCACGCTCTTCACGTTGGTCGCGATCGCCTTCATGCTGCTGGTGGTCTATCGATCGATCATCACTACGCTGATCCAGCTCTTCCTGACGTTTCTCGGACTGCTGACCGCGCGCGGCGTGGTCTCGATACTGGCCATGCACGACGTGTTCGGCCTCACCACGTTCGCAGGCAACATCCTCACGATGCTGGCCATCGCCGCCGCGACCGACTACGGCATCTTCGTCTTCGGCCGGTATCGCGAAGACCGCAGCATCGGCCTGGACCGGGAGGACTCCTACTACGCCACGTTCACATCCGTCGCTCCCGTGATCGTGGGCTCCGGCCTGACCATCGCCGGCGCCACCTACTGCCTGAGCTTCGCGCGGCTGCCCTACTTCAGCACCATGGGGGCGCCCGTCGCGATCGGCATGGTCGTGGTCGTGTTGATCGCGGTCACGCTCGGACCCGCGGTGTTGTTCCTCGGCAGCAAGGTCGGTCTCTACGAGTCCAAACGGCCCGCCAAGAGCCGGTTCTGGCGACGCGTC
Source organism: Mycolicibacterium hodleri (assembly GCF_006439015.1). Taxonomy (GTDB): domain Bacteria; phylum Actinomycetota; class Actinomycetes; order Mycobacteriales; family Mycobacteriaceae; genus Mycobacterium; species Mycobacterium hodleri_A. The sequence goes on from NZ_RCZG01000003.1 coordinate 59,348, forward strand.
GGTACCGCCGTGGTCCGCTGGCCCGCACCCATCTTCGTCATGAGCCTCTTCATCGTGCTGATCGGCATCGTCGCGATTCCCGGTTACAAACCGGCCTACAACGACCGGTACTACCTGCCGGACGACGCCCCGACGAACGTCGGTTTCGCCGCCGCCGACCGGCACTTCTCGCAGGCGCGGATGAACCCCGACATCCTGATGGTCAACGCTGACCACGACATGCGCAACCCCGCCGACATGCTGGTGCTGAACGCGGTCGCCCGCAACGTCATGCACACCGAGGGCATCGCGATGGTGCAGAACATCACGCGGCCGTTGGGCATCCCGATCCAGCACAGCTCGATACCCTTCCAGACGAGCGTTCAGGGCCAGACCAGCAACATGAACCTGCCGTTCCAGCGGGATCAACTGGCCACCCAGCGCAAGATGATCGATGCGACGAACGCGTCGATCGCGATCATGGAGCAGCAGTATCAGCTCTCGCTCGAGCAGACCCGGATCACCCAGGATTCGGCGGCCAAGTCGCGAGACCTGCTCGCGACCACCGAGAAGCTGCGGGACAACATCGCGAACTTCGACGACACCTTCAGGCCCATGCGCGCCTACTTCTACTGGGAGCCACACTGTTTCGACATCCCCCTGTGCGCCGCCATCCGGTCACTGTTCGACTCCCTCGACGGGATCGATGAACTGACCGACAGGACGGGCGCGGTTCAAGGCAATACAGATCAGCTGGCGGTCCTAGCCCCGCAGTTGACGGCTCTGCTCCCGCAGACGATCGCGACGATGAAGACCACCAGGGACCTGACGCTGGCGACGTACAACTCGCAGAAGGCCCTGCTGGACCAGATGGAGGCCTCCAACGACACCGCGCTGGCGATGGGCGCCGCCTTCGACCAGGCCAAGAACGACGACCTGTTCTTCCTGCCGCCCGAGGCCTTCCAAAACCCCGACTTCGAACGCGGACTGAAGATGTTCCTGTCGCCGGACGGCAAATCCGCGCGCATGTTCATCACCCACGAGACCGATCCGGCAACGGTCGAGGGCATCGGCCGGGTCGACTCGGAGCGAAAGGCGGCCCAAGACGCCCTGAAGATGACGTCGCTGTCGAACGCCAAGATCTACCTCGGCGGCGTCGCCGCCACTTACCGGGACATGGCCGACGGCGCCAAGTACGACCTCATGATCGCCGTGGTGTCGGCGCTGACCCTGATCTTCATGATCATGCTGATCCTGACGCGAAGCGCGGTGGCAGCTCTCGTCATCGTGACCACGGCGGCCAGTTCGATCGCCGCCTCATTCGGCCTCTCGGTGCTGATCTGGCAGGACTTGTTCGGCAAACCGGTGCAGTGGTTGGTCATGCTGATGTCCGTCATCATCCTGCTGGCCGTGGGATCGGACTACAACCTGCTGCTGGTGTCACGGTTCAAGGACGAGATCCACGCCGGACTCAAGACCGGCATCATCCGCTCGATGGCGGGGACGGGCGGCGTCGTGACGTCGGCCGGGCTGGTGTTCGCCGCCACCATGGCCGGGATGATGGGCAGCCAGCTGATCGTGCTGGCCCAGATGGGCTCCACGATCGCCATCGGGCTCCTGGTGGACACCTTCATCGTGCGCTCGCTGCTGATGCCGTCGATCGCGACGCTGCTGGGCCGGTGGTTCTGGTGGCCGCAGGTCGTGTATCCGCGTGGCGACAACCACTTCCGCAAGTCGGCACCCCCGAATCCGCCCACCGAGGACACGGACACGGCGCCCGTACCGGTCTCGGGCTAGCTGGCTCGCGATTTGTGCACACGCACCCGCGGTGAGCGCGGGTGCGCGTGCACAGGACGCGACTGAGCTAGCTAGCTAGCTGAGCGGGCTAACCGCCGTCCGCCGGTTCCACCGTGGCGATCTCGCTGAGACCGGTGATCGTCAGAACCCGGACCAGGAACGGATGGACGATCAGATGTAAGCGGTCGACTTCGTCGGCATGATTGAACAACACATTGATACCTGCACTGTCGAGGTACTTGACCCCGCTCATGTCGACCGTGATCGGTCTGCGCGTGCCCCCGCTCGCGGCGGCAAGCGCCTCGGTGAATACGGCGATGTTGCTGAGGTCGATTTCGCCCACCGCAACCACGCGGGGCTCCCCGTCGGCGTCGCGGTCGGTGTTCAGGCTGAGCGGTGTGGCCATCAGATGATCCTCGTGTGCATGTGAACCGTGGTGCCGACGTCATCGGTGTGAATCGAGAAGTCCTCCATCAGATTTCGAATGAGACCCATGCCGCGGCCGCGTCTGATGTCGGCCACTTCTCGCGGCGTCTTCCATCGTCCGGTGTCGGTGACCGTCACGTGCAGGCGATCGGCCACCGCGGCCGCCCGCAGCGAGACGGTGCCCTCGGGTCGGTCACGGTGGCCGTGTTCTATCGCATTGGCGACGGCCTCCCCGGTCGCGATCAGCACGTCTTGGATCTGATCCGACTCCACCCCAGCCTGAGCCAGCCAGCTGCGCAACGCATCTCGACTCGGGGCCAGGTGGTTGACATCGGCGGCGAAGTCCATCGCCAAGGGGGTCGGCTGCCGGTACAGCAGGACGGCCACGTCGTCGGGGTATCCGCCACCGGGCTCGAGCTGTGCCATCAGGTGGTCGGCGACCTCGTCGAGTGTCTGCGAACGTCCGGCCAGCACGAGGTCGATCGCACGGACCATGCCGTCGTCGATCGAGCTGCCACGGCGTTCGACGAGGCCGTCGGTGTAGAGCAGCAGCGTCGACCGTGCGGGCATCGTCATCCGGACTTCGGGCCGTAAGCGACCCAGCCGCAACGCCAGGGGCAGCCCGCTTCCACCGTCCAGCATGGCAGTGGTGCCGTCGGCGTGCACCAGGATCGGCGGCGGGTGGCCAGCGCTGGAGTAGACGAGCTCACCGGTCTCGAGAGTGAGCACCGCGCAGAACGCGGTGGTGCAACGGGCGCCGACCAGTCGCGCGGCGAAGCGGTCCATTCCCGCGAGGACGGCGCTGGGGGCGGACTGCTCGAGGAAGAGCGCGCGGCAGGCGCTGCGCAGCTGACCCATGACCGTAGCCGCACTCAGACCGTGGCCGACGCAGTCGCCGACGATCAGCGCGAAGCGCCCGTCGTCGAGGTCGACGACGTCGTACCAGTCGCCGCCGACTTCGAGCGGACGGCTCGCCGGGTGGTAGCGCACCGCGAAGCCGTCGGGCAGATTCACGGGGCCGAGCATCGCGTGCTGCAACGCGACGGCGGTTTCACGCTGCTCGTCCAGTTGGTAGACGCGTTGCAGTCCCTGACCCAGTCGCCCTGCCAACACGGTGAGCAGGGTGTGATCCCTCGCGGTGAACGGCCGCTGCTCGGACAACTCGATCCATACCACCAGCACGCCCCGGGGATGTTGGAGTGCGATGCCCGCGGTGCCCGCGTCGCCGGACGCGGTGGTGAGGAGATCGGCGTCACGCAGCGATTCGATCAATTGGCGTCGACGGGAAGACATCTCGGCCCAACCGACGTCATCACCCACGCCCAGCACGTCTGGCGCACCGTCGCCGGAGAACGTCGCGGCCACGACGAGCCGCGCGCGCCACACCTCGCGCAGCTCCTCGACGGCTCCACGAAGGGCACCATCGAGCGAATCAGCTTGCACCAGTTGCTGGTTGAGCGCCGCCAACGCCGTCTCGCGCTGCACGGCGTAGTGCTCGGCGGTGACGTCGCGGAAGGTACCCACCATGACCCGGCGCGCGGTGTCGGGATCCTGAGCATGGTTGAAGTTGACCGCAACCCATACCCGATGCCCGTTCCGGTGCCTCACCGGGACGGTGAAGGTGCCGTGAGTCTGATCGAGCAGGCCGGCGAACTCCGTCTCCGCCAAGCGATGCGCCTCGGGATCGGTGTCGACGTCGGGCCACCACGGGTGGACGGCCTCATAGGGCAGGCCCTCGGGTCCGTAGCCGAGCATGTCGGCGAACGCCGTGTTGATCTCGATGACGGCGCCTTGCTCGTCGCAGACGAAGAAGGCCTCCTGTAGCGAGTCCACCAGCGCCGTGCGCCAACGCGCGTGATGGTTGCGCAGCCGCGCGAGTTCGACGTTGGCGCGCACCCGAGCGAGGAGTTCGGCAGCCGCGAACGGCTTGACCAGGTAATCGTCTGCCCCGGCCTGCAAGCCCTCGATGGATGCCTCCTGGCCCGCTCGCGCCGACAGCAGCAGGATGGGCAGCGCGGCGGTACGCGGATCGTTCCGCAGCGCAGCGAGCAGTTGGAGTCCGTCGAGTCCGGGCATCATGACGTCGCTGATGACGAGGTCGGGCAGCTCCCGACGAACCGCCTCGAGCGCCTGCAGGCCGTCGTTGACGGCAACGACCTGGCAGCCGGAGGAGCGCAGCAGGTTGGTCAGGTACTCGCGCATGTCGGCGTTGTCGTCGGCGATCAGGACACGGACTTCTCCGTCACCCGTCGCAGCGGCCGCGATGACGGGATTTGATGCATGGGAGGCAGGGGATTCCGGGTCCATGGGCAGCCAGCGCAGCGCTTCCTGCACGAACGGTTCCGCGATGGCGCCCGCGCTCGCCGTGGAGCCTCGGGGCGACACGATGTCGTCAGCTGCCAGATGAGCCGAGCCGAAGGGGACGGCGATGGTGAAGGTGGAGCCTTCGCCTTCGCGGCTCTCGGCGGTGATGGTGCCGCCGTGAAGTCCGACCAGCTCGCGGACCAGCGCCAGTCCGATGCCACTGCCCTCCGTGGATCGGGCACGCGCGGTCTCGACGCGATGGAACCGTTCGAAGAGCCGCGGCATCTCCGCGGCGGACACGCCGATGCCGGTGTCGGCGACGGTCACGACTGCACCGGCGTCGTCGCGTCGGACCTGGACCGTGATGGATCCCTCGAAGGTGAACTTCAGCGCGTTGGAGAGCAGGTTCAGCACCACCTTCTCCCACATGTCGCGGTCCAGGTAGACGGGCTCGTCGAGCGACGGACAGTCGACGGTGAACGTCAGACCGGCCCGGTCGACCGAGGAGCGGAAGACGCTGGCCAGTTCCGCCGTGAAGGCCGACAGATCGACTGGCTCGAACCGGGACTGCATCCGCCCGGCCTGAAGGCGGGAGAAGTCCAGCAGTGTGTTGACGAGCTTGGCCAGGCGCAGGCCGTTGCGGTGGATGAGTTCCAGCTCGTCACGGGCCTTCGCGTCCAACCCGGGCCGGGCGCGCAACTCGTCGACCGGTCCCAGGATCAACGTGAGTGGGGTACGGAATTCGTGGCTGATGTTGGAGAAGAACGCCGTCTTCGCACTGTCCAGCTCGGCCAGTTCCTCGGCGCGCTGCTGCTGCGCGCGGTAGCTGCGCGCGCTACCGACCCCCGCGGCGATGTGCCCGGCCACCAGCTCGATGAAGCCGCGGTAGCCCTCGTCGAGCGGACGGTGGCGATTCAGCGCGGCGATCAACAATCCGACCGGCGCTCCACCCTGTTGCAACAACGGCACCACTAGCGCGTGGTCGGGCGGCTCGGACCAGGCGCCGACGGGCAGATCCACCATGCGTTCGTCGAGCTCGACCAGCTCGGATTCTCCGCGGCGCGGCTTCTGGACCGGCCACACGGCGGGACCATCGGCCGAAATCAGTTCCGGCGCGGCGGGATGACCAGCCCCGATACCGCTCGCGCCGGCGAGGCGCGCGTCCCCGTCGTCGCCGAACAGGTACGTCAGGGTAAAGGGGAGGTCGTACGGGTTGCCGGCGAGTTGGTCGGCGGCGAAGTTCAGCATCTGACGCTCGGTGCGCACCACACTCGGATCGGAGCCCAGGTCGCGCAGCGTCGCCATGCGCCGCTCGCCGATGACGCGATCGGTGTCCTCGCTGACCACACAGAGCATGCCGACCACGTCCGTGTTCTCGTCGCGCAGCGGGCTGTACGAGAACGTGTGATAGGTCTCCTCGGGGTAGCCCGACCGCTCGAGGAAGAGCATCAGGGCCTCGTCCCAGGTGGCCTCGCCCGTCGACAGCACGCGATCGATCCGGGGACCGATGTCGGTCCAGATCTCCTCCCACACCTGGCTCGCCGGACGGCCGAGCGCCCACGGGTATTTCTGTCCCAGGGTGTCGCGGCGGTACGCGGCGTTGCAGAAGAAGGTCAGCTCGGGACCCCACGCCATCCACATCGGGAAACGCGACGAAAGAAGGATGCTGACGGCCGTACGGAGGCTCTGTGGCCACTCCTCCGGTCGTCCGAGCGGGGTGGCCGCCCAGTCGACGGCGGCGAGATCGCGACCGACCTCGTCATCAGCACGGAAGACCACGGAATTGCCTCTCACCACTAGTCCGAGGGGATGTCACGTCCGCGCGATGCCGCACGCCCGACGTCGTGACATTAGCGTGCACGTCGGCACGCAAGGCCTCGTCGTGCCTATTCATCGGAATCAACCGCCACGACGAAGTAGGTCCGCACCAGGTCGTCGGCGAGGGGGCGTGGCCCCGCGTGATCGGTTGAATGGACACGCGGAGGCAGCCCTGCGCAGGAAGCCGAGCTACAAAGCACCGCGGGCTGAGGTCTCAACCTGCTGACAATCTACCGATCAGTTTGGTCGGCGCCAGTGGCGGTGGGAAATATCGTCGTTCACCGCGGTCCGCTCTACCCAGGGAACGGGGTCACGCTCCGTGCGCGGTCAACTCCGCGTCGGTCGTCGGGGCCAGGTCGGTCGCCGGAGCCGCGCCCGCGCTCGTCACCAGCGAGTAGAGCGGAGTGACCCAGGCGTGCCCGCCGGTGGCTGCCGGCGCATAGCCCGTATGGATCGCCAGTGCCGCGGGTGACAACGCGTCGGTTTCGGCGTCCGGGTCGGCGTCACAGACTGGATCGCCCACGTCGCAGACGCTGACGGTGCGTGCACCGATCTCGGGCGGCAGCGTCGAGGTCGGAGCCGACGCCAAGAATGAGTGCTCCTGAGCGACGCCCTTGCCCGCGCTGGGCACGACCGCCGTCGAGCCCATGTTGAGGGTGGTGTCGGTGGGCAACCGGTCGCCGTCCGCGATCAACAACGCGGCCGCGACGTGCGGATCGTCGGCCAGGTCGTGCAGGTTGCGGTGGATCACCATGGCGCCCTGCGAGTAGCCGGCGAGGACCACCTTCGTATTCGGGCATCGCGCGGTGAAGGCGTCGAACTGCTCAGCTGCCGCGTCCGTACCGTTCTTGACGCTGTCCATGAAGCCCATCCAGCCACCGAAGCCACCGTCCAGTGGAACCGGCGCCGCGGGGTACTGAACGGCTTCGGCGGTGATGGTCTGACCGTTGGCCGCCAAATCGTCGCGCAATTGCAGGTAGGACTGGTAGACCACACCGCCCATACCGCCATTGGCGGTCAGACCCGCACCGTCACGCTGCCCCGAGCCGGCGGCCCCGAGCCAGTGGTAATCGCCGCATGCGGGCGCGGCCGCGGCGATGCCGGTGGATAACCCGGCTACCGCCACTCCTGCCACTACAACGGCCAATCCCAGACGACGAATCACGATGAATTCCCTCCAACCCTCGCGGCAGCAGATGGGTAATTTCGCTGACGCATCCTCGGTTGATCGTCGCGGACGTGAGCCGGCGTTACAGGTGTGTGGGTGGATGCGAGCAAATGATGGCCGACTCTGGACGATCGAGTCCCGTGAGTGGTGGTTCATGCCACCGTCGTCACGATCGCCCTTTCGTAGCTGGCGGTATCAGATGGCACTGTGAACAGAGCATTTCGATCCGATCATGGCCGCACCCGTCCTCCGCATTCCGTGTTGACGGATAACAGTTCTGGACGATATAGTTCAGTTTGCCTCATTCTCAGGTTTCCCGCTTGCACAGATAGGATCTCACCATGAAAAGTCGGCTCACTCGCCGCGTCGCTGCAGGCCTCGGCGTCGCTGCCTTCATCTCCATGGGTGCACTGACCGCCTGCGGCGGAAGCGAATCCCCCAGCCCGTCGAGCACGGAGACCACGACCACCACGGCGCCGTCCGCCACGCCCACCGAGAAGAGCATCAACCCCACCGGTGGCAATCTCTTCACCCCTCCGGTGAAGGCACCGCCGGCACCTACCGCCATCCCCGGTACCCACAACAACTGATCCATCGATCGTCAGACAGCACGGATAGGACCGCTTCATGCACAGTCGGACTACTCGCCGCGTCGCTGCAGGCTTGGGCGTCGCTGCCTTGATCTCCATGGGAACGCTGACGGCCTGCGGTGGAAGCGAATCCACCAGCCCGTCCAGCACCACGACGACGACCGAGCCCTCGGTCACACCCACCGAGAAGAGCCTCAACCCCACCGGTGGTAACTCCTTCAGCCCGGGCGTGAAGGCACCTCCGGCGCCGACCGGAATGCCCGGCACCAATCACACCGGCTAAAGACCGAACGCGTCACCGCTAGGAACGAGGCGGGCCAGTCCTTCGACTGGCCCGCCTCGTCCAATTCGTGAGTAGTCAGTCCGCGAGCCCGGCGCCAACCGGTTGGAACGACTTGATGTGCTCGATCGCGGAATCCAACGCGGTCTGCATGAGGCGCGGATCGTGGGCGGTCTGCGAGAGCAGGTAGCCACCTTCGACCGCCGCCAGCAGGCAGGTGGCCAGAGCCGGCGCATCGATCTCGACTCTCAGGAGACCGGCGTCGCGCATCCGCTCCAGCGCCGCGGCCAAGATGGCCCGCCACTCGGCGAAGTGCGCAGCCAAGGACACTCGGGCCTTGTCATCGCTGTCGGACAGTTCCGCCGCCAGCGACCCGAGCTCGCATCCCCACAGCCCACGGCGCAATGAACAGCGCTGCACCATGGCGTCGCGCCACTGATAGATCCCGCGGAACGAGTCCACCTTCTCCAGGCGCAGACGTTGCCACGACAGGATCTCGTCCGCGCGCAACGTGATGACGTCGTAGACCAGTTCCGTCTTGTCGTCGAAGTGTTGGTAGAACTGCGACTTGCTGGTGGCGCTGGCGGCGAGCACTTCATCGATGGTCGTCGCCGCCACCCCCCGGACATGCATCAGCTCGGCTGCCGCCACCACGATCCTGTTCCGGGTGGCGGCGCCGCGCGACGTCAGCTTCGGCCGCGACACTTCGTTGGATGACGGCGGCATCGTCCAACTGTAGCCCCTCGTTTGGACTCTGAAGTCCAACTCTGACGTTCAACTCGACCACCACAATGGACGCTGTCCCCGGCGGGCCGGGGGCCGCCTCTACTGTTGCGCCGTGCCAAGCGTGACCTGCGCGGTCTGGCTCGAACCCGCCGGGTCCAGATAGGTCAGCGTGACGTGATCGCCCGGCGCTTTCGACCGCACCGCCGCGACCAACGCCTCCGCGCCGTCGATGACGTGATCGTCCACCTTGGTGACCACCACGCCACTCGGCACGCCGGCCGCTGCGGCGGGCCCACCGTCGACCACCTGCGCGACTGCGGCACCAGGAGCACTGGCGTCATTGCTGAGCTGCACGCCGAGGGACGCATGCGTCGCAGTCCCCGTAGCGGCCAGCTCGTCGGCGATCCGCTTGGCCTGGTCCACCGGAATGGCGAACCCGAGCCCGATCGAACCGCTCTGTGCGCCGGACGAGCTCCCGCCGCCACCCAGGGAGGCGATGGCGGAGTTGACGCCGATCAGTTCACCGTTCATGTTCACCAATGCGCCGCCGGAGTTACCCGGGTTGATTGCCGCGTCGGTCTGGATTGCATCGAGCACCGCGTTCTGGTCTTGGCCTTCACCGCCGGTGGAGACCGGGCGGTCCAGTGCGCTGACGATGCCCGTCGTCACGGTGCCCTGCAGGCCCAGCGGCGAGCCCACCGCCACCACGTTCTGACCGACCTTGAGGTCCTTGGACGAACCGAGTGCGATCGGGGTGAGTCCCGAGACGCCCTGGGCGCGAACGACGGCGATGTCACTCGACGGGTCGGCACCGACGACGCTGAAGGGTGCGGTACGGCCGTCGGCCAACGTCACGGTGGCCCGCATCGACGTTGGGCCGGGGACCTCCTGACCACTCGGGGCCACCTCGACACCGCCGCCCGTGGGCGCGGCGTTCAATGCGGCGACTACGTGATTGTTGGTCAGGATCAACCCGTCGGCGTCGAGGATGACGCCGGATCCCTCTTCGCTCTGCTGGCCCATGTCGATCTGCAGCTTCACCACGCTGGGGACCACCTTCGCGGCGACCTGCTCGACGGAACCGACCGGCAGATTGGCCGAGGACGGTGCAACCGGGAGTTGGCTTGGCGCCGTTGCCAATGCGTTGGCAAGCCCGCCTGCGGCAGAGCGATCGTGCTGACTCGTCAGCGCCACCGCGCCCGCGCCTGCGGAGACCACGGCGATGGCTGCGGCACCCGTGATCACGAGGCCGACGCGGGATCGCCTCCGTGGCTTCGTCATTGCCGCCATCGGTGTGGTGTCCGCCGAGTAATCGTGTTGCGGTGGGCCGGACGGATGCGGCTGCTGAGAATAGCGCCAGTCGTAGGGTGCCTGATAGGAGCTCTGTCCTGAATACCCCGGATATCGTTGGCCCACAGAATCATTCGGGCCACTAGTGCGGGTCGGCCGGTGCGGTGGGTAGTGCGGGTGGTTCGTCATGTCGTGGCGTCATACTTTCTTCGAGCGGGCAGCAATGTGTTGACCCCCATGGTGCCCGTGCCTGCTGAGACGGGACTGAGAGCCAGTTCTATGCAGCCCAAGACTTTTCGCCACTCCCACTCGCCACTTCCGCTGAGGGTGAAATCGGGCGCCGTCCGTAGGGCGGCGCTACTTCCAGGCGAAGACCGGTTGCTCCAACTGGTCGACGGGATCGTGGCGTCCCTCCAGGCACAGCCACCGCAGCTGTAGCAGCACGGCGCCCGTCGGTGCATGGATCAGGTCGTTGCCCAACGGCATCTGCACCACCGGTCGCGGGCTCTCCGGAATGGAGACGAACCGCGGCGAATCGTCGCGTTGCAGTTGGTGCAACCCCACGCGGTAGGCGGCCACCACCTCGTCGGGCGCAGGACGGATGTCGAGCCGGCCACCGCCCCAGATCACGACCGGCGTGATGACGTAGCCCGACCGCGTCGGGTAGTCGTCGAGAAGTCCGAGTACGGACGCCTCGGGCAGCTGGATCCCGACCTCTTCGTCCAACTCCCGCAGGGCCGCCTCGGTCACGGTCTCGCCCTCGTCCACGCGCCCGCCGGGCAGTGCCCACTGCGCCGCATGTGCTCTTAGTCGAGACGCCCTGCGACACAGGAGGAATGCCGCCCCACCTGATACCCCCACCATTCGCCCGTCGAGGCCGGCCTCCATCGGCCGTCCGTCGATCCAGTCGTCGACGGGCGCAGGGTCCACCCTGTCCTCGCCGACCTCGGAGTCGACGAGCACGATCGCGACGGCAGCATGTCGCTTGGACGGGTCGGTGACCTCGCGGCGCCGGTGCTCGGCCAGCCGTCGTCGAACCGACGCGCGAAGCGCCTCGTCGTAGGTGATCGTCACCGCTGCACCCTAACCGCGGTACTGCTGCACCTTTGCCGCGTACTCGTCGAGTAGCCGTAGCGACTCGTCGCGGGGCTTGGTGGGTAGCAGCAGCGCGACCTGACCGAAGCCCAGCTCGTCGGCGGCCCGCCAGTAGTCGGGATCCTGGGGCGTACCGAACATCGCCAGCGGAACGTCGTGGCCGGCGCCGTCGCGCATCTGACCGATCCGCCTGGCCAGATGCTCAGCGGACATGGGGTTGGAGATCCAGCCCGCGTCGTGGCGGATCACGCGCTTGACGGTGGCATCGGAGTCACCGCCGATGTAGATCGGCGGGTGCGGCTTGCGCACCGGCTTCGGGCGGCTGTAGGAGGGGCGAAGTCGACGTACTTGCCGTGGTACTCAGCAGGTTCGGTGGTCCACAGCGCCTTGATCGCCTCGATCCGCTCGTCGAGCAGGGCGCCCCTCGTCTTCGGGTCGGTGCCGTGGTCACGCAATTCCTCGATGTTCCAGCCGGCACCGACGCCGAACACGAAACGACCACCGGAGATCAGGTCGATGCTCGCGGCCTCCTTCGCGGTGATGATCGGGTCACGCTGAATGAGGAGCGCAATCCCGGTGAAGAGTTCGATCTTGGCCGTGACTGCGGCCGCCGCCGCGAGTGTGACGAACGGGTCGAGAGTCCGGTAGTAGATCGACGGCAGCTCACCGCCCAGCGGGTAGGCCGACTCCCGACTCGCCGGAATGTGGGTGTGCTCGGCGATGACGAGCGACTCGAAACCCCGCTCTTCGATCGCGCGTGCCAGCGATACCGGGTCAATGCCGCCGTCGGTGACGAACGTGGATATCCCGAACTTCATCTGAACCTCATCTGTCGACGTCACGGCGGTGAACGCAGCTCAGGTCAGGCTATTCCCGCGGGGTTGGACCGCGATGGTCGCGGCCTTGGCGAAGCCGCCCCGGAATGGATCGAGCCACAGAACGTTATATAGGGTCACTATAGGTTGGGCCGGAATCGATGGTGCTTCGGGCGCGAACAGCTAGTCGCGAGAAGACCGTCCGCGCGGGACCATTGCCCGCCCCATCGACGTTGGAGGCTCACGTGCCCGCCCTGATTCCCTCGATCAACCATGGGCGGCGCTGATGCGCCAGGGCCCCCTCGCCGGTCGCTACCCCGCGGTGGCCGCCATGGTCATTCTCGCGTTGATCCCGTATCTAGCGCTGTCCGCGGCTCTCGACCCACTGGTCCCCATCATCACCGAGCAGTTGCACATGAGCACGCAGCTGATGAGCCTGAGTTCGGGCCTCGGCAACGCCGCCTACGCGGTCGGCACGGTGCTCGCCGTCCAATTTGCGCAGCACCTGCCGCAACGCCGGATGCTGGTGGCCTACGCGGTGGTCCTCGTCGTCGGATCGGTATTGGCCGCCTCCGCGCAGAACGCCGGGATGTTCATCGGAGGACACGTCCTCCAGGGTCTCGCGACGAGCATGTTGTTGATCGCCGCAGCGCCTCCGCTCACGATCGGCTTTCCGAAGGACAAGCTCCGCAACACGGCCGTGATCATGAACATGTGCGTCTTCGGGGCGGTTGCGCTGGGTCCGTTCGTCGGCGGGGCACAGGCGGAGTCGCAGGCGTGGCGACCGTTGTTCTGGGTCATCGCCGCGATCGCTCTGATGGCGCTGGTCATGGCGGCGCTCACCTTCGAGGACGCCCCGCCCGCCGATCGCGACGCACCGCGTGACCTGCGGGCCATCGGACTCGCGGCGGTCGGCTGTGGCGCGGCGTTCATCGGTGCCTCGCAACTGACCACTCACGGCTTCGGCGATGCAGCGGTGACCGTGCCGATGTTCGGCGGCCTGGCCTTGATCGTGGCGTTGGTCGTGTACCAGTTCCGGGCCCGCCGTCCGCTCTTGACGGTTCGGCCGGTGCTCACCAGCGCAATCCCGGTCGCAGGTGTCGGTGTCGCTCTGTTCGCGGCGGCGGCATCGGTGGCGGCGACCGCATTGACGGCCAACGTCCTTCTGCAGACGTACAGCCCTTTCCACGTCGGCTTGTTGTACCTGCCCGAACTCGGTGGCGCGATCGTGATGGCGGTCGTGTTCGGCATCGTCATCACCCGACGGGCGATGCACTACCTCCCGTTGGTCGGCATGGTGCTTCTCGCGGCCGGAATCGTGGTGTTCCGGTTCGCCCTGCCCGCCAATCAGCCTCTCGTCATGCTTGCCTCTGCGCTGACGGGGCTGGCCTTGGGCGCCACCGTCGCCCCTGCGCTCTTCGTCGCGGGCTTCTCGCTGCAGTCCAACAGCCTCCAGCGCGTCTTCGCCATCATCGAACTCTTTCGCGCAGTGGCCGCGTTCATGGTGGCGCCGATCCTCGCGCACTTTGCAATCACCGTCTCGACCGACCTCACCGAGGGCACGGTCGACGCGCTCTGGATCGGCTTCGGGCTCGCGGTCGGCGGCACGATCTTCGGGGTGGCCATCTACGCGCTGAGTGGAGCGCGGCCGCAGCGCCCCGACCTCGACGAGTTCCTCGACGGCGACGACCCGGCCTGGTACTCCCCGCCACTGCTGGCCCGGGTCCGGGGCCTGCCATCGCGGCGGACTGCGAACGCCCGCGTCACGACCGAAGCGACGCCGGCACACGACGAGCCTGCGGCACCGGTGCTCTTGGCCTATGACGGATCAGAGCTTGCCGCGTATGCGATCACTCGGGCGGCCATCCAGTTGGGGACACCGCGTGATGCGTTGGTCGTGTGTGTCTGGCAGCCGGTCGACGTCGGATTCACGCCCACCGACAAGACGCACTTCGACGCTGATCGGGCGACCGACGTGCGACGGGCCGCGGAGCGGACCGCAGCCCACGGCGCGTCGTTGGCCAGCGAGGCAGGCTTCTCGGCGAGGAGTGTGGCGGTCGAGGCGGCGCCGACGTGGAAGGGCATCGTCGCGGCCGCCGATGGGCACGACGCAAGCCTGATCGTGCTTGGCCCGCACCGCCGCGACGGACTTCTGGGGCACCTGCAGGGCAGTGTGGCGGCGGCCGTTCTCGCGCACTCGACGACACCGGTCCTCATCATCCCTCAGCGCGAAGGAGTCCCCCAGCGCGAAGAGGTCAGCCGTTGACCGCGGTCGTCACCTCGCCCGCGCCAAGGGGCTCAGGCGCCGGATCGCCGCGATCTCACCGTCCTGATAGGCCCGCCCGTCCAGTCGCAGCAGGTCGCTGAACCACACGCGCGGCGGCTCGGGCTGCGGGCGATCCCAGGAATCCCACGGCAGATAAGTCTGCGTCTTCCCGGCGACCAGACCCCAGTTGTACGCGCCGACGTCGTGCCGCTTGGCGATCGGCAGGATTTCCTCGACGCTGCTCCCCAACGAGCGAGCCAGGTACTCCGTGCACAAAATGGGTCGTTGCAGAGGCGCGAGTTCGGCGATCCTGCCTTCGAAGTCCGCCGGCTTGGCATAGGAGTGAAAGCTGACGACGTCGGAGTTGTCCAGCTGGATGCCAGCGATCTCGCTGCGGTGTCGCGGGTCCGCCCAGCTCCCCTGCCAGACACCACTGGTCAGTGGCTGAACTGGATCGACGGCACGGGCCCACTGGAACACCTGCGGCAGTAGTGCGGCGACGAGGTCTGCCTTGTCCCTACGCTCCACCGCGCGATAGGTGCTTGCGGGATTGTCGGGTTCGTTCCACAGATCCCATCCCAGGACGCGATCGTCATTGCGGAACTGGTTCAACACCCCGGTGACGTACTCGTTCAGGACGCTGACGTAGCGCGGGTCGCCGAGACGATCGGCACCGGGACTCTGCACCCACCCGGAGTTGTGCACGCCCGGCACCGGCGCGTGCTGAGGACCGAGCCTGGGGTGCGGGTCCCAGCAGGAATCAAAGAAGACGAACAGAGGCTTGATGGCGTGGCTGGCCGCGATGGACACGAATTGCATCAACCGCCTCGTGAAGCCGTGGCGGTCCTGGGTCCACAACAAATCGTGCAGGAACACGCGCACGGTGTTGAGCCCCATGCGTCCGGCCATGGCCAGTTCGGCGTGGATGCGTTGGGGACTGTAGGTGTCGGGTTGGAACATCTCGAGTTGATTGATCGCGTTCGACGGGATGTAGTTCACGCCGAGAGGCCTCCGCTGCGCCCGGTACCAGCTCTGTGCCCGGTCGGCCGACCATGGGCCCCGTCCGGCCGCAGCCGCCCGCGGCGTGGGGATGATCGACACGCCGCCGGCCAGTAGGAATGGGACCTTGAGGGCGGTTCGACGCCGTATGACGCGGTTCGGGTGTTCTCCAGAGCCGTGTGATGGGTCGACAAGCAAGCTGCAATCCTTTGAGAGCGGAAGGCGTTGACGCACAATACAATCACGCATCGTGCATGGTCGCGAATAGATCAGGACAGACACCGCGGTCACCTAGTGAACGGTCGACGCCAGGACCCACGCTACGTCAACTTCACCCGCGTGGCATCTCCATGCCTGATCAACGGAGACGCACCCGCTGCTACCTGGTAAGACTCGAATTCGACTGGCGGCGAACACTTTCCTCCCCCGCGGGGTCATCGCGGGGACGGCACCGCCCACGCATTGCCCTGCTCGCGATCGAGCGCTGTGATCCCCTTGTTCTTCAGCGCGAAGATGTACACCAGCAGGCTGATGCCGATTACCACCGTAACGTAGAAGATGAACGAGCCGATGCGGTCGGAGGACTTGGCCGCCTGGAAGAGCAGCGGCGCCGTGCCGCCGAAGGCGGAGTTCGCGAGCGCGTAGCCCAACCCCACGCCAAGGGCCCTGGTCTCGGCGGGGAACATTTCCGCCTTCACAATGGCATTGACGGACGTGTAGCCGGTGAGAATGACGTATCCGACGGCCGTCAGCGCGAAGGCGATCAGCGGTGAGGTGGCCTGCGGCAGGTAGGTCAGCAGCACGTAGGTGTACAGGACGCCGCCGACGCCGAAGAACACCAGGAGAACCTTGCGGCCCACCCGGTCGCTGAGGAGGCCGCCGAGCGGCTGCAACAGCATCAGGAAGATCAACCCTGCGAGGTTGATCCACGTCGCGGTCAACGCCCGGTCGGAACCAAAGGTGGACTTCACGATCGCGGGTGAGTTGATCGTGTAGGTGTAGAACGCCACCGTTCCGCCGGCAGTGATGAGGAAGACCAGCAGCAGTGGGCGCCGATACGTGGTGAACAACGCCTTCAGCGATCCCGCCGCCTGGTCCTTGCCGGCGCGGACCGCGTCGAGATACGACTCGCTGAGCGACTCGTCCATCGAACGGCGGAGCCAAAGCACCACCAGGGCGGCGATGCCCCCGATGAAGAAGCCGACCCGCCAACCCCAGGCGGTGACCGCCTCGACGTCGAGGAAGCTCAGCAGGATGAGAAGCGTGAACTGCGCCAGGACGTGGCCGCCGATGAGAGTGACGTACTGGAACGACGACAGGAAACCACGCCGATGCGGAGTCGCCGCCTCGGACATGTAGGTCGCCGACGTCCCGTACTCCCCACCCGTGGCGAAGCCCTGCACCAGTCGGGCGACGATCAGGATCACCGCGGCCCAGTAGCCGATGATCTCGCGCGTGGGCATGATCGCCACCACGAAGGAGCAGGCCGACATCACCGTGACGCTCAGCATCAGTGCGGACTTCCGTCCGCGACGGTCGGCGTACCGTCCGAAGAACCAGGAACCCACCGGCCGCATGATGAATGTCACCGCGAAGATGCCATAGATGTAGAGCGTCGAGTTCTTGTCACTCTTGTCGAAGAACTGCCCCTCGAAATATGTGGCGAAGACGGTGTAGACGTAGACGTCGTACCACTCGACGAGATTTCCCGCCGAGCCCCTCATGGTGTTGAGCACCGCCCGGTGGGTGGTCGTAGGGGCGATCGTGGGACCGGTCTGGCTGGACGGCTTGCTGGGTGACGGCGCCGCTTCACTCATGCAGCGACGATAACGGACCGGTTCGCCTCCTCGTGGCGGGTTGGATTCCCGCTTGCGGCGCAGCGCAGTTGGTCAGCGCTGCCGCAGCGCCGACCACCGAGACTCGGCCCTCGCCGTCAGGATCCCGACGAGGAAGGCGCTCAGGTGTCCGAGTTCGGTGAAGGTCGGATTGACCGCGACGTTGGCCACCAGCGCTCCGGTACCTGCGGCCTGGCTTCGAAAGCGCCACGGCTGCCCGAGATGTCCGGTCATCCTTCCCGCGATGCCCAACATGAAGTAGCTGACGCCGACGTCGCGCGAATTGCCCAAACCAGCCGATACGGTCGAGCGTCGAATCCGCCATCGCAGATAGCTTTGGCTGACATACGTCGCACCGACGTGGGCGGCCAGGCCCGTCGTCAACCACCGCGCCGACCCCAGTCGAGATTCGGCCGGAGCCATCAGCCCGACGGAAAACGGAAGATAGGGCCGAGAATCGGCTCCATCGAACCACAGCAGACTGGTGAAGAGGACGCGATGTGGATCGCGACGCAGATGTCTCAGATTGGTCGATTCACGCCGCAGGACGCGTCCACGTCCCTTTGGCGACAGCTTCCTCTGGTTTCGGGTGGTGACCGCGAGGACGACCAACCACCCCACGGTCAGCGGCGCCGACGTCAACAGTTTCCTGGCCACCCTGTCGTTCATGTGGTGATCGAGACCAGCGCATAGGTGCGCACTCGGCCCGGAAGCCGGGCGCGGCATTGAGATAGCAGTGGTTCTGACAACTGCTCGCGGACGGTGACTTCGATGGGACCCGAAACACCCTGCAGGACAGCAAGAGACATGCCGTCACCCACCTCGACCCCTAGTGGCGCGAAGCCTCCGATGCGGTCATCTGGCAGTGCTTCGCGGGCAAAGTACTGAGCCGCCTGTACGGCCTGCGGTAACGACGTCCGCCCGCGAAGATATGCGTTGTCCAGCCGCCCCTCGACGTAGAGGCGCACCAGGCGGGGAGGGTCGCCCGCATCGACGCGTCCGTAACACAGGCCTTCGGGCAGGATGAGCATCGTTGCCGCGAAGCGATCGCCCCCGAGATGTGAGCATTCCCAGGTGAATTCGGGAAACTCCGCCCCGATCGCGGCGGCGACGCTGCGTCCCCGCACGGCGCAGCACTGGTCGTGCTTGCCGTGCGCGCAGACTGCGACGAGCGGATCGGGTGCCGCTCGGCCGTCGGAGCCGTCCAGCGCAACGTCGAGATAGTCGTCTGGCCCGGTCACCTCACCGTGGAGTAGGGCTTCGGCACCGATCTGCGAGTTCGCCACGAACCAGCGCCACCGCGGCGTCGCAGAACGGCGTCCCGGCCGACGAATGGCGGCAATCCGCATACCCGCCTTCTCTGCTCGGCGCACGATCGCACGCCCGAGGTGCGGATCGATGACAGACGGTGACTCCAAGAACGCCGACTGCCCCCATGGTCCGCACAGTTCGAGCATCATCCACGAAGCGCCCGCGGATGCCGTTCCGTACATCGGGTCATCACGCTGTCGCGACCGGTCGCTGCACGGGGCCCATTCCTCGCCGTCCGTCACCCGCGTTCCGATCCGCCATCGAGATGCACTGGGACGACGACGGCTTCGCGCAGCAACCGACGGATCACCACCTCACCGTCTGCAGCGTCCAAACCGGGCAGCGTGCCGGCGTCTGCGATCAGTCCGCGGTGTAGCTCCGTCACCGCGTCGGCGCACGACTCGGGAAGGCTGATGGAGCGGTCCGGTAATCGCACCACGACTCGGCCATCGTCGCGACCAACGGTCGCGACGAGCCCATGCCGCCATTGGACGACGGCAGTGCCCGCGTGCTCGGCCGCCTCAAGCGATGCCAGCGGCCGGACGGCGACGGGCCGCGTCCGGTCGGCGAAGCGCCGCGCCAATCCACTGGCAGCACCCTCGCCGAGTTCAGCGGTGCGCTCTCGCAACGTCTCGGTGAGCTCTGCGATGAGCTTCGTCGTCCGCGCCACCATCTCACTGTGATCGGTCGCGTCGGCGCCGAGCGGCAGAGACACTCTGAAGTCCTCGACACCCTTCAGCTGATCGACGACCGCGGAAACGACATCCATCGCGGTGAGGCTGGACACCCCGATCGTCAGGTGAATCGACAGGGCGCCCAACGCCTCCGCCGAATGGATCCAGCCGCGAGGGAGGTACAGCGAATCACCCGGATCGAGCACGGTGTCGATGACGGGTTCCTCGTCGACTCGCCGCGAAATCGCGTCCCGGTGGTCGGTCCACGGTTGCGAGGCCAGCGGATCGACGTAGACGGGCTCGTACACCTTCCACTGCTTGGAGCCGGCGGTCTGCAGGACGAAGACGTCGTGGACGTCGTAATGCGGGTCGAAACCCCGACTCTGGGGCGGTGTGACGTACGCATTGGCCTGCACGGGCTGACTCAGATCGTCGACCATGCCGCGGGCGAAGGCGATGAGCGGCGGCCACAGCCGGTGCAGGCCCTGGAGCACTATCGTTGCTCCAGAAGCGAATTGGTGAAGGACCTTCGCGGAGTCGACCTGGTCCGGCATCTCGGCGCCGAACCCGGCAGATCCGAGGAAGGACTCCCTGGCCAGAACGTCGCCTTCCTTGGCGACGCGGATGAACGGGGCTCGCACCCCGCGCTCGGCGAGCAACTCGTCAACGGTTCGCGCCGTGAGGAGGTCGTCGAAGTCGCGGGGTAACGAAGTCGCCCTGCTGAGCAACGGCGAACGCCCCCAGTGTTCGCGGGCGAACGTCTGGGGGTCGATGCCGATGCAGCGGCTTAGCACGGCGGGTGCGTCAGGCG
Organism: Mycolicibacterium hodleri; assembly: GCF_006439015.1. Classification (GTDB taxonomy): domain Bacteria; phylum Actinomycetota; class Actinomycetes; order Mycobacteriales; family Mycobacteriaceae; genus Mycobacterium; species Mycobacterium hodleri_A. The sequence goes on from NZ_RCZG01000003.1 coordinate 79,532, forward strand.
GTGCCGTCCGCGCCGCCGTCGTGACCATCGGGGTTGGAGCCGCCATCCGCGGTGCCCTCGCCACCGGCCGAGCCGTCCGCGCCGCCGTCGTGACCATCGGGGTTCGAGCCGCCATCCGCGGTGCCCTCGCCACCGGCCGAGCCGTCCGCGCCGCCGTCGTGACCATCGGGGTTCGAGCCACCGTCGGCCGGACCCTCGCCGCCGCCGCCGGTCGTCGTGATGTCGTCGTCGCTGATCGCCATGGCCATCTCCTCCATCGAACCGCATCGGGGCCGCAGCAAGGGGCCCTGCTGCGTCGCGGTGAAGGCGGAATGCCCTCAAATGCACTTCTCAAACCGCAGAACGGCTGACCTCGCCGCGCGTCCTGCGCCGCCTGCCCCGAGTAGCCACACCCTCAGTGGGTGCGCCACATCTCGTCGAGCACCACGGTCACCCGAAAACCGCACAGCACCAGGATGTGCAGCAGGTAGAGCCACAGCGCCAAGGCTGACACCGCTCCGACGATCGGCAGGCCGCCAAAGGGTGCAGACCAGGAGACGGGAATCGCCAGGAACAGCACGAACCCCTGCAGGAATCCGGCGAGGATCGCGCCCGTGGAGAATGCGCCCACCACCAACGCCCGCCGTCCCAGACGCCCCGGCCCGATCAACGCGAACACACCCAGCAGCGCCGTCGAGATGGTGAGCCACACGACGTGGAACGCGACGACCACTCCCCAGACCAACGTCCACCCGTTCCCTGCGTACAGCGGGCCGACGTACGGCGCCGAGGCGAGAACCGCCAACACCAGGAATGGCGCGACGGCAGCCACGCCCAGCAGACCGGCCCGTCCCCGCCAGCCGGTGAGCGTGTCCCGCGCCGCGGACATCTGCACGAAGGCGCGCCGCAGACCCTCGCCGTACAGGCTGGCCGGAAACAGCGCGATGAGCGCCTGTCCCCATGACATCGACAGGGCCGCCGACGTCAGGGTGCGGAGTGCCTCTGGCGTGCCGTGCCCGTCGGGCAGCCCGCCGATGCCCGCGTCCATCGCCACGGTGACGGCTTGGTGGCCGACGATGGCGCCCACCACCCAGAGCGAGACCAGCGCCAGCGGTACCAGCCCGATCGCGCCGAAGTAGGTCGCGCCCGCCGCCCACAGGGCCAGATCACTTCCCGGAAACGTCTTGCGCACGCCGGACGCCAGCTCGCTCAACCGGCTCATCGCGAGGCCTGGCAGGCTGGTGTCATGGGACCCGAGGACTCCGCGGGTGGGGATGCATCCGACGCCGGGTGGTCGTCGCTGCACGATGGCGTTCGGCCATCGCCGGTGGTGCGGGGCTGGCTGAAGATGATGCGAATCCTCGCATCCGGCCCGATCCTGCGCATTCCGCCCGACCTGCTGTCGGCGGCCGGGGTGCTGATGCTGGCAGGTTCGTGGGTGGCCGTCGCGGAGCTCGGATGGCCGGCGTTGGTGGTACCGCTGGTGCTTGCTGCCGGGGTGCTGGACGGCCTCGATGGCGCGGTCGCACTGCGGACCGGGAAGGCTCGACCACTCGGGGCGGTGATCGACTCGGTCGCCGACCGGCTCGGTGACCTCCTCCTCGGGGGGGTGCTCTGGGCGCTCGGCGCCCCGCTGGCGTGGGTGCTGGCGTCTCTCGCGCTGGTGTTGCTGCTCGAGTACGTCCGTGCCCGTGCCCAGTCCGTCGGAATGCCCGGCGTCGGCGCGGTGACCGTCGCCGAGCGTCCGACACGGCTGATCGTGGTCGCCGTCGCCGCGGGTGGTGCCGCCGCGTTCCCGTCGGGCGTGCCGCTGCTGGGGTGGGGTTGGGCAATCACGCTTGCCATCACGTGGACGGTCGTCGGCGTGGTGGGGATGGGTCAACTGCTCCGCGGCGTGCGGCGGTCGATGCCTCCGGAGTTTCGGCAGAACCGATGAGCTTGGCGACGATCTCCGCCGACATCAGCACCAGGGGAATGCCGCCGCCAGGATGCGCGGAGCCACCGACCAGATAGAGGCCACCCAGCGGACTGCGGTTCGCCGGCCGTCTCAGCGCCGCGCGCGGCCCGTGCGATGCGGTGCCGTAAATGGCGCCGCCGGGGGCGCCAGTCCGGCGCTGCAGGTCGGCAGGGGTGATGACCTCGGTGAAGCGGATGCGGTCGCGGACGTCGACACCGCGGCCGGCGAGCACCTCGAGTACGTGCCGGGCATAGCGGTCGCGCAGACCGGGCTCGTCCCAGTCGACCCCGCCGCCGGGGTCATGCGCGGGTGCGTTGACCAACACGAACCATCCCTCGGAGTCGTCGTCGGGACGCAAGGCCGGGTCGTCGGGGGCGTGGACGTACACGGTCGGATCGGCGACCGGCGTCGGTCGCCGACCAAAGATGGCATCGAATTCGGCGTCGTAGTCGCGCGGGAAGTACACCCGATGCGACGGCCCGGGGTGACGTCCCGAGAGTCCCAGCAGCAGCACGAAGCCAGCCATCGAACGGGTGCTCCGGGTCAAACGGCGTCGCGCCGACGCGGCCGCGCCTCGCGGCAGCAGTTCGTCGTACAGGACGGCGGCATCAACGTTGCTCACCACGATCTCGGCGCGGACGTCGCGACCTTCGACCCGGACGCCGACGGCGCGGCCGTCACGAACCAGGACCTTCTGGACTTCGGTTCCGGCGCGGACGTCGACGCCTAGCTCTTCACATCGGGTGGCGACGGCATCGACGATGCGGCGCAACCCGCCGGGCACGTACCACGCGCCGAACTCCTGTTCCACGAAAGACGTCACCGCCAACACCGCCGGGGTCCGCCGCGGGTCGGAACCCGAGTAGGTGGCGTACCGATTCAGCCAGGTGCGCAGCCGCGGATCGGGCAGCATCCGCCGCCCGAGGCCGTCGATCGTCCGCCACGGTGCGACCGCTCGCAGATCGGTGGGCCGCGCACTCTTGCGAGCCAGCGCCGCAAGCGAGATGGGTTGGCGCAGAACGGGTTCACCCACGAGCTCCCACAGCCGTCGCGAGTGGGCGTGCAGTCTCCGCCACGACTCCCCGGCACCGACTCCGAGCGCGGCGTCCAGCGCCGCCGGGAGCCGGTCGACGTCGTGCGGGAGTACCAACTCGGTGCCGTCCGCAAAGACGTAGGCGCACGCCGGGTCGACGACACTCAGCTCGAGGTCGGTGGGCCCACCGGTGTCGACGAAGAGTTGTTCGAGGACGGCAGGCAGGGTCAGCAGCGACGGGCCGGTGTCGAAGGTGAATCCGTCGCGTTCGAGGACGCCGAGCTTGCCACCGATGGTCGGGGCCCTCTCGAACAGCGTGACGTGGTGACCGGCGGCAGCCAGGCGGGCGGCCGCGGCGAGGCCACCAAGACCCGCTCCGACGACGATCGCACGGCTCATATCGCCCGCCCCTTCCAGCTCAACGAACCGCGCACCCGGCCGTTCCACGACGATGCCAACAACCAGAGCAGAGCGGCCACCGAGAACGGATGCGCCGCCGCGTCCCACCCGAATCGTCCACCACACCACCGCCGGGCCGAGACACGGCCGACGACTGCAGCGGCATAGCCGACGGCGCCGACTCGGGAGCCCGTCGCTGCCGCGGTCGCAGGCAGGACGTAGACCAGCGTCAGCGCCGTGGCGATCGCGAGCGCCCCGGCGGGTGACCCGAAGGCCGCCCACAGTGACTTGCGGTAGCCGTCGCGTAGTTCGGCGGCGGAGTCGTACATCCGGCAGGTCGCCAGACGTGACCCGTCGGCGACTCCGGTCCGGCCGCCCGTCGCGCGCACGGCGCGGGCGAGTGCGATGTCGTCCAGGACGGCGTTGGAGACCGCCTGCCACCCACCGGCCCGCGCCAGCGCGTCGGCTTCGACCACCAGGAACTGGCCATTGGCTACCGCCATGGACGGTCGGTGGGAGCGCTCCGCGCGCCGCACCGGCAGGGTCGTCAACCAGGACCAGGCCAGCAGGGGTTGGACGAGGGTTCCCCACAGCCCCGTGGCGATCTGGCGCGGCCACGGACACAGCATGTCCAGGGGCTCCGGACCGCGCAGCATAGCCACCGCGGCGGCCACGGCGTCGGCCGACAACACGACGTCGGCGTCGACGAACACCAGGATCTCCCCCGCCGCCGCCGCGGCCAACTGGGCGCAGGCGTGCGGCTTTCCGAGCGTTCCGGGGGGCGGCGGCGTCCCCGTCAGGACGCGCAGACGGGGATCGGAACCGGCGACGTGTCGGACGACGTCCGCGGTGCCGTCGGTCGAGCCGTCGTCGAGCACCAGCACGTCGACGTCGGTGAGCCCGCGTTGTTCGAGCAGCGAACGTATCGTCGGCGCGATGCGGTGGGCCTCGTCACGGGCGGGCACCAGCAGCGACGTCTTCGCAGCGACCGGCGAGGGGTTCAGTGGAGGCTGCCTCAGCCGTCGCTGATTGACCAGTTGATGCGCGGTGCCCAGGCAGGCAAGCGTGGATCCGGCGATCACCAGCGCATGACGGGTTTCGGCGAAGCGCGCGTTGGGCACCTGCAAACTCTACGGAGAAGCCGTCCGAGCCCTCCCCCGAGGCGAGTCGCAGACCCGACTCTCCGGCATCATGGGAGCGGAGGTGTCTGCGTGGCGTTGGCCGTTCCTAGGATCTTGGGCCGTTCGGCGGGTCCGTCGTGGGTGCTGGCCGCCTCGGCGGTCGCGGTGCAGATTGCTTATCCGCTGATGCCGGAGGCATGGCGCACGGAGGTCACCGTCGTCAGCGTCGTCGTCTTCTTCGTGGCGGTCGTCGCTGATGCCTGGCGAATCCACGGCCCGACCGGAGCAGCACTGTTGGTGGCGGTCGCTGGCGGTTCGGGCTTGGTCGCCGAGGCGATCGGCGTCTCCACGGGGTGGCCGTTCGGCCACTACGCCTACACCGGCACTCTCGGCGCCGAGGTGCTCGGCGTCCCGATCGTGGTGCCGCTGGCGTGGGTGATGATGGCGTGGCCGGCGCTGGTGGTGGCCCGCACCCTCGCGGTGCGCGGACCAGCCGTCGTGGCCGTCGGCGCGGCCGCCCTGACGGCCTGGGATGTGTTCCTGGACCCGCAGATGGTGGCTGCGGGCCACTGGACGTGGTCGGACCCGTCTCCTGGACTTCCGCTGGTGCCCGGCATTCCGTTGTCCAACTACGTGGGATGGCTGCTGGTGTCGGCCGTCGTCATCGCGATCCTGGACGCCACGCTCGACCGTCGCGGGGGTACGTCCGCGCCAGCGGCCGCGTTGTATCTGTGGGTCTATTTCTCCTCGGTCCTCGGACACTTCGTCTTCTTCGGACTCCCCGGGTCCGCCGTCACCGGCGGACTGCTCATGGGCGCCGTCGCCATCCCGTTCGCCGTCAAACTCCAGCGCCTCGCGCATCGACCCACCATTGAGGAAACCCGTGACCGACCCGCTCGCTAGCCGGGCCGCACCGTTCCGGATGCGTCCCCGCCATCTCGTCACGCCCGACCCGCTGCTCCCCAGTGAGGTCGCACCCGGTGCCGAGGCCGTCGTTGTCGGCGGCGGTATCGCAGGCGTGTCGGCCGCGATCGTGCTCGCCGAGCGCGGCGTCCGAGTCACGGTGCTCGAGGCAGCCGATCACCTCGGGGGACGTCTAGGCGCCTGGCCGGAACGCCTTCCCGACGGCAGTGAGCAGAACGTGGAGCACGGGTTCCATGCGTTCTTCCGGCACTACTACACCTGGCGCTCGATTCTGCGTCGAGCCGATCCCGACCTGACGTTCCTGTCGCCCGTGCCGAAGTACCCGGTGATCTCCGCGACGTGGCCAGCAGAGGATCTCTCGGGTCTGCCCGCGGCACCGCCGTTGAACCTGCTGACCCTGGCGCTGCGCTCGAAGAGCCTGACGCGGCGCGAGCTCCTCGGAGCCGATCCCGATGCTGGGCGCGCCCTTCTGGCCTACGACCGCGCGACGACAGTGGCCGAACTCGACGACGTTGATGCGGCGACGTTCCTCGACCGGCTGGGGATGACCGAGCGGACCCGCAGCATGCTCTTCGAGGCGTTTGCCCGCTCGTTCTTCTGCAACCAGGGTGAGCTGTCCGCCGCCGAGTTGGTGGCGATGTTCCATTACTACTTCCTCGGCAACCCCGAGGGCATCGGCTTCGACGTGACCAACACCGACCACGCGACCGCCATCTGGCACCCGCTACGCGGCTACCTCGAACGACACGGTTCGGAGGTTCGGACCGGAACCAGGGTCACCGGCATCGAGCCGGACGGCCAGGGCTGGCGGATAGCCGGTGACGCGCTCGACCTCTCCACGCGACACGTCGTCCTCGCGCTTGATCCCGGGGCGCTACGGTCGCTGATCGCCGGTTCGTCGGCGACGGCTGCTGCCGCACCGCTGTTGGCGCAGAAGTGCGAGGCCCTGCGCGTCGCCCCTCCCTTCGCCGTCAGCCGAATCTGGTTCGACCGCGATGTCGCGCCGGACCGGGCGGCATTCAGCGCGGTCAGCGGACAGCCCACTCTCGACTCCATTGCCGTCTACTCCCGGTTGGAGGAGCCCAGCGCCCAGTGGGCAAGGGCCACCGGAGGATCGGTCGTCGAGCTGCACTCGTACTCCTGCCGCCTGGAGAGCGCTGATTCCGCGGCGCGGGCGATGCGTGACGAGCTCGGCGTGCTCTGGCCGGAGACAGTGCAGGCGCACGTCCTGCACAGCCACGACCGGCTGGAGGCGACGGCCCCCGCGTTCCCGCCCGGATCGGCGGGCACCCGTCCGGCAGTGCGCACCGATGCCCGGGGACTGCGTCTGGCCGGAGACTTCGTCGAGCTCCCCTACCTCGCCGGGCTGATGGAGCGCTCGGCAATGTCGGGAGTGCTCGCCGCCAACGACGTGCTGGCCGAGCTCGGTGCAGCAGCGGAGCCGGTCATGGGCGTGCCGCAGCGCGGACTGTTGGCCGGGGTGCCGCGGATACCGCGGTCGAAACGGTAGAGCCGGGCGCAGAACCGCCATTTACAGACCGTTAACAATTTTACAGATCGTTGCTATTCCATTTCATCTGTAATTTGTTTATCGTGGGTTCATGCCCGGACTACGACTTCGAGGGATCGCAGCGGCCATCGCAGCGACGGCCGCGGTGCTCTGCGCTGGATGCAGCAACCCAGCCGACCCATCGGCGATGCCACCCATCGACGGACTGGCCGGCACCAACATCGGTGTTGACGAGGCGCTACACGACTCGCTGCCTGCCGAGATTCGGGACGCCGGTGTCGTCCGCGTCGCCACCGACGTCCCCTACGCCCCCTTCGAGATGTTCGCCTCTGACGGCAGCGACGAGATCGTTGGGCTCGACTACGACCTCGGTCAGGCGCTGGCACGAACGCTGGGCGTGCGATTCGACTTCAGCCGCCAGGCATTCGACGGCATCATCCCGGCGATACAGGCGGGAAAGTTCGACATCGTGATGTCGGCGATGACCGACACCACGGAGCGCCAGGGCGTTCTCGACTTCGTCGACTACTCGGTGTCCGGTAGCGGAATCCTGGTGTCGAAGGGAAACCCCAACGGCATCACCACCCTGACCGATCTGTGTGGGCACGCAGTGGCCGTACAGAGCGGCAGCAAGCAAGCCAAAATGCTTACCGCCGAGGACAATCCGTGCCGATCGGCAGGAAAGCCCGACGCCGCCGTCGCGCAGAAACCGAAAGACACCGACGCGCAGCTGGCACTGATGAGCGGTCAGGTGGTGGCCGACTTCATGGACAAGCCCGCCGCCGGTTACGCCGCCAGGACGGCCAATTCCGGGAGCCTGTTCGAGGTGGTCGACGACGCCCGCGCACCCGGTGGCACCGATGCCACTCCGAACGGAATCGGGATCGGCAGGGGCAGGCCCGAACTGACCGAGGCCATTCGACGAGCACTGCAGCGTCTCATCGACGACGGCACGTACACGCAGATTCTCGAGGCCTGGGGCGAGTCGGGGATCGCCATCGACACCGCAACCGTCAACGCAGGGAAGAGCTGACATGGACATCGCCGCACGCATACCGCCCGAACATTCCACGACGACGAGTCGCCCGAGACCGGAGCCGTTGGAGGCCGTCCCCACCCGGCATCCCTTGCGATGGCTCGGCGCGGCGGTCGTGCTCCTGGCCGCCGTCAGCGTCGTGACGTCGCTGGCCACCAACGACAACCTGAAGTGGTCGGTCGTCGGCGACTATCTGTTCAGCCAGCTGGTCTTCCAGGGTCTCTGGACCACGGTGTGGCTCACCGTGGTGGCGATGATCGTCGGGATCGCGGGGGGCGTGGTGCTCGCAGTGCTGCGACTGTCGGACAATCCGATCCTCTCGGGTCTCGCCGGCCTCTTCGTCTGGGTGTTCCGAGGCACGCCACTGCTCGTCCAGATCATCTTCTGGGGCTATCTCGGTGCGCTCTATCCCCAACTGATCTTCGGCATTCCGTTCACCGACATCACGTTCTTCAGTGCCTCGACGAGCACCATCGTGACGGGATCGGTGGCGGCCTTGCTCGCCCTCGGCCTCAACGAGATGGCATACCCATCGGAGATCGTGCGCGCCGGCATCCTGGCCGTCGACGACGGCCAAACCGAGGCTGCGCACTCGCTGGGCATGACTCCGGCCGCGACGACCCGCAGAATCGTACTGCCCCAAGCGATGCGCGTCATCGTTCCACCGATGGGCAACGAGACCATCACGATGCTGAAGTCGACCGCGCTCGTCTCGGTCATCTCCGGCCACGATCTCCTGACGAATCTGCAGAACGTCTACTCGCAGAACTTCCAGGTGATCCCCCTCCTGATCGTGGCCAGCGTGTGGTATCTGGCCCTCACCAGCCTGCTGTCGATTCCGCAGGCATGGCTCGAGCGGCGGTACTCCCGCGGCAGCCGCCTGCCGACCAACGACGGACCGTTCGCCCGTCTGACCGGGTTCCGGTTCAACCGCCCGTCCACCGCAGAGCAAGGAGCTCAATCGTGACGACGACCCAGGTGTCTCCGCAGCCGATGGTCAAGGCCGACAACGTGCACAAGCACTTTGGCAAGTTGGAAGTGCTCAAGGGCATCGACCTCGAGGTGCAGCCCGGTCAGGTGCTGTGCATGTTGGGCCCGAGCGGCTCGGGAAAGAGCACCTTTCTGCGCTGCATCAACCATCTCGAGAAGGTCGACTCGGGAAGGCTGTCGGTCGACGGACAACTGGTCGGTTACCGAGTCGACGGTAATCGCCTGCGGGAGTTGACGAGCAAGGAAATCAGCAGACGGCGCTCCGGCATCGGCATGGTGTTCCAGCGCTTCAACCTGTTCGCCCACATGACTGCACTGCAGAACATCATCGAGGCGCCGATACGGGTCAAGGGGTTCGGTCGAGACGTCGCCGTCGCCGATGCGCGGCAGCTGCTCGAGCGCGTCGGCCTGGCGGACAAGGCCGACGCGTATCCCTCAGCCCTGTCCGGGGGGCAGCAACAGCGGGTGGCGATAGCCCGCGCCCTCGCCATGAAGCCTCAGCTCATGCTGTTCGACGAGCCCACGTCTGCCCTGGATCCCGAACTCGTCGGTGACGTTCTCGAGGTGATGCGTGACCTCGCGCAGGAGGGCATGACCATGGTGGTGGTCACACACGAGATCGGGTTCGCACGCGAGGTCGCGGACGTCGTGGTGTTCATGGACGGCGGGGTCATCGTGGAATCCGGCGATCCCCGGCAGGTGCTCGTAGAGCCACGCGAGGACCGCACCAGGGCCTTCCTGTCGAAGGTGCTGTGACGCGGGTGTTGGCGGCAGCGGACGCACGAGCACGTGCAGCCGCCCGATATCGAACCTTCCTCGACGACCTCGCCACCCTGGTGAACATCGACTCCGGATCGCTCAATGCGGCCGGCGTCAATCGGATTGCGGACTTCGTGCAGGACCGCGCTCGCCGAAGCGGGTGCCGGGTGGAGCGGATCCCCGGCGCCCCGCACGCGCGCTCGATCCTCGGCGATCGAGTCGTCGTTCGACGGTCCGGACGCGGTACGGCCCGGATACTCCTGCTGGCTCACATGGACACGGTGTTCTCGGACGGCACCGCCGCCTCCCGGCCGTACCGGGCATTCGACGGACGCGCCTACGGTCCGGGCGTGTGTGACGACAAGGCGGGACTGCTTGCCGGCCTCACCGTGCTCGAGCTGCTCGCGGATGCCGACGCCGAGACCTACGGTGAAGTCGTCCTCTTCTGTACGCCGGACGAGGAGATTGGATCACCCACCAGCCGAGACGACACCGCGCGGCTGGCAGCCGACGCCGACGCCGTCCTCAGCCTGGAGTGTGCGCGTGAGGACGGATCGCTCGTCTCGACGCGGAAGGGCATCGTCGACGTCACCGTGTCGGTGAGCGGTCGCGCCGCACACCCGGGCGTCGACTTCGAACGCGGCGCCAACGCGGTGGTCGCCGCGGCGATGCTGGCAGCCGACGCGCACCGGCTGAACGGCCAGCTGCCTGGCGTTCGCGTCAACGTGGGGCGCCTGTACGGCGGTGAGCGCGCCAACGTCGTGCCCTCCTCGGCAACCGTGCAGCTCGAAGTGCGCGTGGATCCGGAACCCGGTCTGGACGCGGCGCTCGCCCACGTGCGCGCCATCGCCGACACGGTCTACGTCCCGGGCACGGTCGCATTGATGACGGTGTCGGGAGCCTGTCCCCCACTTCGGTCCGAACCCGGTCAGTCGGCGCTCCTGGCACATGCCCGCACGGTCGCACACGAGCTGGGATTCCAGATCCAGGACGTAGCCAGTGGCGGGGCGGCGGACGCCAACTACGCCGCCGCCGCAGGGACACCGACCCTCGACGGACTGGGCCCCATCGGCGGTGACGACCATTCGGTGGACGAATGGCTCGATCTCGAGAGCGTCGTGCCTCGGGTCGCCATGCTCGCCTGCCTCATCTCCCGAATAGCGGCCTCCACGGTAGGTTGCGTCGGAGCCATCAACCACCCGACGACCGAAGGCCCAGCGACGTGAGCCCCATCGCCGATCTTCTGCGAGACCGGATGGGCGAGGCCAGCCCCGCCGAACGAAAGGCAGGGCGGGTTCTCCTGGCCGGATATCCGTTGCTCGCCCTGGAGACCGCGACGACCGTGGCGGCGAGGGCGGCGGTAAGCACCCCGACCGTCATTCGGCTCGTCACGCGGCTCGGCTATCGGGGCTACCCGGACTTTCAGCAAGCGGTCCGCACCGAACTGGCCACGGAGGAGGGCGCATCGCCCGCCGCGCTGTACGACGCGCAGGAGTTCTTGGAGACGGCGACGACCGATCCCGACGAGTTGACCCGCCGGACCGGTCCCACCCTCGCGACCGCGGTTCGCGACACACTCGCGTCGCTGCCCCCTGCCGAACTGTCCGCCGCGGTGACCCTCCTTGCCGATCACAAGCGCCGGATTCACCTGCTGGGCGGACGTTTCACCGGATTGATTGCCCACTATCTGAGCTTGCACCTGACCCAGCTGCGTCGTGACGTGCTGATGTTGCCGCCCACCGCGGTAGAACGCGCGGCCGTCGTGTCCGACCTCGGGCGGCGTGACGTGGTCGTCCTGTTCGACTACCGCCGCTACGAACCCGCCACCGCCGAGCTGGCCCGGTGGACCCGCGACCGGGGCGGTTCGGTGATCCTGTTCACCGACCCCTGGCTGTCGCCGGCGTCGACGTCCGCGTCGATCGTGTTGCCCTGCAAGGTGGATGCGCCTTCGCCATACGACAGCCTGGTGCCGACGATGGCCGTGGCCGAACTCCTGGTCACGGGAGTGCTTGCCGCACTTGGCGAGAGCGCCCGCGAACGAATGCGCGCGATAGACGGCTCCGCGGCCGCCCTCCACCTGTACTGAGCTAGGCCGTGCCGTCCGCTTCACTGCGTCCCGCCATCGTCGTGTAGTCCTCCTGCACCGTCTCACCGTGCTGGTTGGTGATTCGGCTCCTGAGGGTGAGCACATCGGCCCCGAAGGCCTGGCGGAGTGAGTCGATGCGGATGTGGCAGTAGAGCGTGTCGCCGGCCTTGATCGGTTGCAGGAGCTTGAGACCTTGTTCGGCCTGAATGAGCTTCTCGTCGAAGATCGGGATGTTCGCGTGCTCGAAGAACGCCATTTGGGCGCGGAGGCCGAGGATGGAGATGAATGTCAGCGGAGCCAGGATTGCGTCGTGGCCGAGCGCGCGGGCGGCGTCCTCGTCCACGTACGCGGCATCCTCGTTCTTCACCGCGTTGGCGTACTGCCGGACCACTTCCCGTCCGACGACGTAGGGCTCGGGGTACGTGTACGTCATGCCGACGATGTCTGGTGACAGGGCCATGGCCAACAAACTTAGCGGCTGCGCGTTCTTCGGGGAGAATGCAGACATGACCGATCCGGATGGCGAACGCAGGCAGCACTTCGAGAAACGCCGTGATCGACTCGCGGCCCAGTATCTGCACCCCGCCGACTCACGGCCGGCCTCGTCGGCCCGCGGGCTGCACCACGCAGCGCTGATCAGCGGTGACGTCGAGCGGACCGTCCTGTTCTACCAGGAGCTCCTCGAGTTTCCCCTGACCGAGATCATCGAGAATCGCGACTACCCCGGATCGACTCACTTCTTCTTCGACATCGGCCACTCGAACTTGTTGGCGTTCTTCGACTTTCCCGGCTTGGACCTGGGGCCCTACCAGGAGGTCCTTGGCGGACTGCATCACGTCGCAATCAGCGTCGAACCGCAGCGATGGCAGTACCTCAGCGGCAAGCTGGCCGCAGCGGGGATCGGAGTTTCGGAGCACAGCGGGGTGTCGCTGTACTTCCGCGACCCCGACGGCGCACGCATCGAACTCATCGCCGACCCTCTCGGCGAGATGTACGGCGCCAAGGTGCTGTGACGATGCGCGAAGGAATAGCAGCGTCGCCTGCGTTGTTGCCGCGCTCATGACTGAGAACGCTGAACTGAGCCCGACCGACTGGGTACGCGAGCAGACCCAACGCATTCTGGAGCAGGGCACCACCGACGGGGTCGAAGTGCTCGACCGTCCGATCGTGCTCTTCACGACCACCGGAGTGAAGTCGGGCAAGAAGAGGTACGTGCCCCTGATGCGCGTCGAGGAAGACGGTCGGTACGCCATGGTGGCCTCCAAGGGCGGCGACCCGAAGCACCCGTCGTGGTACTTCAACGTCAAGGCCAACCCCACGGTCACCGTGCAGGACGGCGACGCTACGACGACGCTGACCGCCCGGGAGATCGAGGGGGCAGAGCGCGAACACTGGTGGAAGCTTGCGGTCGAGGCCTACCCGCCCTACGCCGAGTACCAGACCAAGACCGATCGCTTGATCCCCGTCTTCATTCTGGAATGAGCCGCACCTAGGACGGCGGCGGCATCACGATCGGTCCATCACGCCGCCCACCTGCAACATGTAGATCACCGCGACCGTCAGAAAGATCGCGAACAACACCCCGACGGCGATCATCGCCGCCACGGTAATGGGTGTCAGCCTGCGTCGCGGTGGTGGATTCTGGTTGGCCGATGCCGACGTAGACCCGGAATCGGGCGGGGTCTCCCCCGGCTCGACACCGTGAGCATCCGCGATGACCGGTGACTCGGCGGGGTCCGGGTCCGGTGGGAGCGCGGTCATCGCCGCACGACCCGACGGTCGGTCAGCGTTGAATCCGGGGTCGTCGTCGTCGCGGCGGCGGAAGGGCGGTGTGGCATCAAGGCCAGGAGCGGAACATGCGCCCGTCCGGTGACGCGCGGCCCGCCGCCCGGGCGGACGAATTCCACCGCCTTGTCGAACGTGTCGACGAACTTCATGGACAGCCTCCTTCAGCCTGGTCGCAACCACATCCCCGCCCATCGGCGCCCTCAAACTCTCATTGGCGTCCGGAGCTGGTCAGGGCCGCGCGGGTTACCGCCGGCGTGACCTGGGTAGCCCACCAATGCCGTTACGAATCCTTGGCGGATTGTCACGGCATCGCACCGTCCACGCAGCAAGAGAGGCGATCGATGACATCCCCAGAGCCCACGAACGACGTCGACGAGTTGGTGGCCACTCCGGCCACCCCGGGAGCAGCGGCATTGCCGTCCACCCCGACGGACGAGGAGCAAGAAGACGAATCCAGTAGCCGGGACGACGCCTTATCGTGACCTTAATTTTTCCTTAGGTTTCTTAATTTCGGTGTACGGTTGTGCCATCGCTCGGTGATCACCAGCGATGGAAGGAACCACACATGCATAGCGAACCTGCACGCATCGTCCTGGTAACGGGTGCATCGAGAGGTATCGGCGCGGAGGTCGCGCGACAGCTGGCCGGGCCGGACACCCACGTCGTGGTGAACTACCGCGAGAAGGCCAATCGCGCGGACACCATCGCCCAGACCATCCGCGACGCGGGTGGCCACGCGTCCACGCTGCGCGCCGACATCTCCGACGAGGCCGAGGCCGTCGCAATGATGGAATCCATCGGTGCTCGCTTCGGTCGCCTGGACGCCTTGGTTCTGAACGCCTCGGGCGGCCTCGAACTGGGGGCCGACCCCAGCTATGCCATGCGCCTGAACCGCGACGCGCAGCGTCATCTCGCGCAACTGGCAGTACCGCTGATGCCGATCGGCGGACGCATCGTCTTCGTCACCAGCCACCAGGCGCACTTCTTTCCGAACAAGGCAGTGCCGAAGGGCTACTCGGCGATCGCCGCGAGCAAGCGCGCCGGTGAAACCGCGCTCTACGCAATGCGTTCCGCGTTCACTCGGGCGGGCATTGGCCTCACCGTGGTGTCCGGGGACATGATCGACGGCACCATGATCGTGCGGCTCCTGCAGCGACGCGATCCGGCAGAGGTGAGCGCCCGCCGTGCTCACGGCTCGTTGCCGACGGTCGAGGAGTTCGCCGAAGTCATCGTCGGCGCCACCGTCAGTCCGACACCTCAGTCGATCGTCTACGTCGGCGGTGCCGACTACCTGATGACCGCCTGACGGCTGTGCCTACTGGCCCGCGTTGCGCGCCAGGTCGATGGCGTACTGATTGACGAAGGTGCCCGCCCCTGGCCCGCCGCGGCAGGAGCCGTCAGACTCACCGGGTCGCTTGACCCACAGGAACGCGTCGACGTTTCCGTTGCCGGTGTTCGTGGTGGGGGCGGCGCCCAGTGCGCGGCCGTTCGGGTTGCACCAGTACAGCGGATCGCCCTCGACGGGTCCTGCGCCGTTGCGTGAGGTGTCGATGACGTAGGGCTTGCCACCCGTCATGCCGGAGATGGCGTCGCCGTAGCCGATCTCCTCGCCGGTGGTGAAGAAGTTCGCGGTGTTGAGGCTGAATCCCCTCGCCTTGGCGACACCGACCTGGTTCAGCCGGGCGGCCATTTCGTCGGCGCTCACCCAGCGGGAGTGGCCTGCGTCGACGTAGACGGCGGTGCCCGGGTTGCGGGTCAGCGTGTCGACGGCGTAGCTCATCAGGTCGAAGCGTTCCTGGCGCTGGTCGCCCGAGAGGCAGTCGGCCATCGCGAGGGCGTCGGGCTCGAGGATGACCGCCGCCGGTCCGCCGCCGATGTCGGCTGCCACGGTGTCGATCCACCCGCGGTAGGCCCCCGCCGAGCCGAATCCACCCGCGGCGAAGCTGCCGCAGTCCCGATGTGGGATCGCGTAGAGCGCCAGGATCGGCATGGTGCCAGCAGCCTGGGCGTCCGCGATGTACTTGGCGTCCACCGCAGGTGTGGACAGGTGGTCCATCCAGTACGCCGTCGGGGTGTTGGCGATGGCGGTCAGCTCCGGGCTTCCTGCGCCGTTGGCGGCTCGCATGGCCTTCGAGTTGGGGTTCACGTAGAACGGCATGCCGGCCAGGGGATTTCCGTCGGCGGCCAGACGCACTGGCGGAGCCGGGACCGGACTGCTGACGAGACCTACGCCCAGCACCGCCACAACGGTGAGGAAGGGGGCGATCCAACGAGCGGCTGCACTGGCAGCGGAGGACATCACCTCAGGGAAATTACGGCCTCACGGCATCAAGCGCCAATCACCGACTGCTCGTCGCCTACGACTCTGTGACGCGCCCGCCGTCGACCGACCAGATGCGATCCAAGCGAACGTTCTGCAACATCCGCCGGTCGTGCGTCACCAGCAGCAACGCACCGTCATAGGTCGCGAGCGCCTGTTCCAGCTGCTCGATCGCGGCAAGGTCGAGATGGTTCGTCGGCTCGTCGAGAACCAGCACGTTCGTGCCCCTGGCCTGCAGCAACGCCAGGCCGGCCCGGGTCCGCTCACCGGGCGAGAGCTCGTCGACGGCGCGTTCCACGTGGTCGGCGCGCAGCCCGAACTTCGCCAGCAGCGTTCGCACGTCGGCGGTCGACCACGACGGCACCCGCTGCTCGAAGAGATCGACGAGTCGGTCCGAACCGGTGAAGTCGGCCCGGGCTTGGTCGACCTCGCCGATGGCGACACTGGCGCCCAAACCCGCTCGGCCCTGATCGGGCTGCTGCCGACCCAGCAACAGCCGCAGGAGTGTCGACTTGCCTGCGCCATTGGGGCCGGTGATGCCGATCCGCTCGCCGGCGTCGACCTGTAGTGACACCGGACCCAGGACGAAGTCACCCTGGTGCACGACGGCGCCGTCGAGGGTAGCCACGACCGAACTCGACCGCGGCGCGGCTCCGATGGTGAACTCGAGTGTCCATTCCTTGCGGGGTTCGACGACCTCCTCCAGGCGGGCGATCCGGCTCTCCATCTGACGCACCTTCTGCGCCTGCTTCTCGCTGGACTCAGTGGCCGCGCGGCGCCGGTTCTTGTCGTTGTCGGGCGCCTTGCGCATCGCGTTGCGGACCCCTTGGCTCGACCATTCCCGCTGAGTGCGGGCCCGCGCCACCAGGTCCGCCTTCACGTTCGCGAACTCGTCGTACTCTTCACGCCGATGGCGGCGACCGACCTCGCGCTCCTCCAGATAGCTTTCATACCCGCCACCGAAGACCGTGGTGGTGTTCTGGGCCAGATCCAGTTCCAGAACGCGGGTCACGCTACGGGCCAGGAACTCTCGATCGTGACTGACCAGCATCACCCCACCACGAAGGTCGTGGACGAATTGCTCCAACCGATCGAGTCCGTCGAGGTCGAGGTCGTTGGTCGGCTCGTCGAGCAACACGATGTCGAACCGCGACACCATCAAGGCAGCCAGCCCCACCCGCGCCGCCTGCCCACCCGACAGTGCGGTCATCAGGGTCGAATCTGGTTGCACCGCGTGGGACTCGAGCCCCAAGTCGGCAAGCACTGCGGGCAGCCGCTCCTCGAGGTCGGCGGCGCCGCTGGCAAGCCAGTGATCCAACGCAGCGGAGTAGACGTCGGCGGGATCCACACCCGCAGCGCTAGGATCGGGGTCGGCCAGAGCCGCGGCCGCCTCGTCCATGGCTCGGGTCGCGTCGGTGCAGCCCGAGCGACGCGCGATGTAGGCGGCGACGGTTTCACTCGGCACCCGCTCGTGTTCCTGCGGCAGCCACCCCACGAACGCGTCGGCGGGTGCGACGCTGACCGCCCCCTCGAGCGGTTCGAGGTCCCCGGCCAGGATCCGCAGAAGCGTGCTCTTGCCTGCGCCGTTGGCGCCGACGACGCCGATGACGTCACCCGGTGCCACGGTCACGTCGAGCGCCTCGAAGAGGGTGCGGTGGGCGAAGCCACCTGCCACGTTCTTCGCGACGAGCGTTGCGGTCATGAGGCCATCGTCTCACCAGCGTCCGCGGCCGCGGGTGCTCGGCGCACCCCGGGTAGGTTCGACCTGATGGATCCTGCACACGGCGACAAGGCCGACGCCAGCACCCTGACCGGAGTCTCGGAAACCGCGTTGTTGACGCTCAACGGCAGAGCGCACCAGGCCCGCCACCCGCAAGCCATCATCGACGACCCCGTGGCCATCCGGCTCGCCGACTCGATCGACGTCGACTTCGACAAGTTCGGCCGCAAGGGCCAGGAGATGGCCCTGCGCTCGCTGGCCTTCGACCGCGCCGCAGGGCAGTACCTGACGCAGCACCCCTCAGCCTCCGTCGTTGCCCTCGCCGAAGGGCTGCAGACCAGCTTCTGGCGCCTGGACAGCGCGCTGCCCAATGCCGACTTCCGTTGGATCACAGTCGACTTCCCACCCATCGTCGCGCTACGTCAGCGACTGTTACCCGCATCCCCTCGCATCGTCGACCTCGCGCAGTCGGCACTGGATTACACCTGGATGGACCGGGTGGACTCCAGCAACGGTGTCTTCATCACTGCGGAGGGCCTGCTCATGTACCTGCAGCCCGAAGAGGCAATGGGCCTGATCACTCAGTGCGCCAAACGTTTTCCAGGTGGCCAGATGATCTTCGATCTGCCGCCGGTCCTGGTGAAGAAGCTCGCCCCGAAGGGCTTGCGAGCGTCCCGCCGATACCGCGTACCCCCGATGCCGTTCAGCCTGACGCCTGCTCAGCTGGCGGACTTGGCGAACACCGTGCCCGGAATCCGCACCGTGCACGACCTGCCGATGCCCCGAGGTCGTGGATTCCTATTCGAGAAGTTGTTCCCCGCGTTCTGGCAATGGAAGCCCACCAAGCAGATCCGCGGGGCCTATACCTTGCTGGAATTCGGTTGATTCCATGGGCATTCCACGGGTAGATCCCACGGCAGGTTCACCGCTGCTACGCATCGGCGCTCGGCTGACGGGCAACACACCGGGTAGATGGCTCACCCGTCGGGTCGCACCGCGCCTGGACCGCCAGTTGCTCCGGCTGAGCAGAGGACGCGTGTCGTCGGCGGTCGTCACGCCGGAACTCCTGCTCTTTCACACGGGATCGAGAACCGGGCGACCACGCAGCACACCGCTGACGTACTTCACCGATGGTGATCGAGTCATCGTCGTGGCCTCGAACTACGGCGGTTCACGACATCCCGCGTGGTACTACAACGTGTTGGCGCAGCCCCGCGTCACCATCGCCGCCGGCGGCTACCGCGGCACGTTCATCGGCCAAGAGATGACGGGAGTCGAACGCGATCGGCTGTGGAATCTCGCGGTCACGTTCATTCCCTCCTACGCCCAATATGAGCGGCTTGCCGGCGACCGGATGATTCCGGTGTTGGCGTTCACCGAAACCGATTGAGCCGCCATGGGTCGACGCCCGAGGCTTACGATCTGATCGTGCTGTTGATCACCGGCCCGTCTGGCAACGTCGGCTTCGAATTGGTGCAACTGTTGGCCCGCGACACCACCGGGCTGCCGTGGCGGGTGGCCAGCCGACACCCCGGCGAATCCCATTCGGGTACGGCGGAATCCGTCGTTCTGGACTTCTTCGATCCCGCGACGTGGGCCGCTGCGCTCGACGGCGTGCAGTCATTGTTCCTGCTCTTTCCGTTGCCCGGAAATCGAGCTGCCCGGGAGGCGATCATCCCCTTCGTGAATGCAGCGCAGCGCGCCGGGTGTCGCCATGTCGTGTACGTCTCGGTCTTCGGTGCAGATCGGGCGCGGTTCATCCCGCACTACAAGGTCGAAAGGGCGCTGCGGGAGGGCAGCATGACGTGGACCGTGTTGCGGTGCAGCTTCTTCATGCAGAACTTGCACCGCGCGTTGTCGACGCACGGTATCGACATCGTCGAGCGCGGCGAACTGTTCATTCCGGCGGGCGATGGTGCGACCACGTTCCTGGATGCACGCGACGCGGCTGCGGTCGCCGCCGAGGTCCTCACCGACCCGAAGTCGCATTGCAACGTCGTGCATCACCTGACGGGCCCCGAGGCGCTGACGATGACCGAGGTGGCCGACGCGCTCACCACCGAGCTCCGATCGCCGGTCCACTACGTCCGGCCCGGGTTGATCGCCTTCGCCCGACGCCTGCGGACCCGCGGTGTCGGCTGGGACACTATCGGCTTCATGTCGGCGGTGTACAGCCTGACCCGAGTGGGTGCCAATCAGCAGGTCACCGGTGATGTGCAGCGCCTTCTCGGCCGGCCACCTCGCACCCTGCGGGAGTTCCTGCGCGACAGTAGCTGGCGCTGGCATCAGCGCAGCTGGACTTAGGGTTGGACGATGATTCGAGCCTATCGCCTCTACACCGGCCCCGACGGAAACTCCCACGTCGAGCGCGGCAGCATCGCCGCAGGGAAGCTGATCGACGCCGAGACGGTCGAATTCAAGGAAACCGCATCGCATTCATCGTTCGACTGGCACAACGACCCGATTCCGCAGTACGTCATCACGCTATCGGGCGTCCTCGAATTCACGACCGTCGGCGGCGAGATGTTCACCATCCATCCCGGCGACGTTCTGTTGGCCACCGACCACACCGGCACCGGACATGAGTGGCGGTTGATCGACGACGCCCCGTGGAAACGTGCTTATGTGGTGTTCAAACAGGGCACCGATACGCATTTCGTCCCAGACCACCCGTGACGACCCCGTCCAAGGCGGACTTCGCTCCGCGGGGCGGCGAACACATCCGAGAGTCAGGGCGTTTCGACGGGCACCTTCGTGATCTGGTGGGCGAGCTCGTCGGCAATGAGAACGTCCTCGATCCCCCATTGCGCGGCGGTTTCCCGTAGGCGTGCGTCGGCACCGTCCCTCGACGTGTGTACCGAGATGTAGCTGTCACCCCGATACTGCAGGACGACGACGTAGACCGAGTCGGGGTCGGCTACCGCAATAGCCAACTCTTGGTCGACGATCTCGCTGATCTGAGCGTCGTCGAGCGGTTCGGGTGAAGCGATCTCGTCTGGTGAGCTGGTATCGGTGTCCACGTTGGCCTCCGGTGAGTCTGTCGGACGTGCAACAGGGAATCGGCCGGGAATCGGCCACTGCAGTCCTCGGCGGTGTCGTGCGGATACCCCTGGCTGTCCGAAGCCAATCACGAGCCGGTCGCCTGGTTTGCGCTGCTCGGTGTCGGGATATCGTCCCCCCAGGACAACCAAGCGAACGGAGGCCCTCGTGGCCGAAGAAGTCGGCGCGTCTACGGCGCACCACCCTCGTGGCGCACTACCGGTGATCCGAGACACTGCGCTCAACACCTTGTCCGCGGCGATCGGTGACCTGTCAGGGCTGTTCGCTCAATCCGGACCCGTGTTTCACGGCCGACTGGAGATCGACGCGGACGCAGACCTACCCGGCGGGACACGGCTGCTGCAGCAAGGCCACACGGCAGACGTGCTGGTGCGCGTCGCACCGGTTGGCGACGCACTCGTCCCAAGGACGATCTGCCTCAAGGTTCCCGACGCATACGGGCCGGGGAGCGACCAGGACCTGCTCCTGGCCTCCTCGGCCGACGGAGCACCTCTGCATCACGCGGTGCTGCCCGCGGCGTCGTGCAGCGAGCGTCTGTACTCGTCGCTCTGGCTCTACCTCGCAGGGCTGCAGCTGACGGCATTCGGAGTCCGGGTGGACGCGGCGGCTAACGGTCCGGGTCCGCGGCCCGGGGACCGGCTGGACTTCCTACTGAGCGGCGCCCTCTCACGTTTCCGTTCCATCGGGGTCATCAGCTTGGCCGACACGGCGCCGGGCGCTCGTGTCACCTTCGCGGGCAGTAACGCCGGCGGGGGCCTGCGGGCGCTGCCGCCCGCGCTGTTCTACCGCGGCTAGTCGAATAGCATTGGTTTTCAAGAAATTTCGGCGGCAATCCTGGTCCGCTCCTTCATCGAGGCGATCACTCCGCCGTCGTTGAGGATGTCAGTGCCGGTGAGGTAGCCGGCTCTGTCACTGGCGCAAAACGCGAACAGTTCAGCCATCTCCTCCGCCGTGCCCCACCGCGGAACCGCGAAGTCGGCGACCATTGCGCCGGCCCCGGCCTGCTCTTCGAGCTTGCCCATCTCGGTGTCGACGGACCCTGGCGAGACCGACACGATGCGC
The DNA here is from genome assembly GCF_006439015.1 of Mycolicibacterium hodleri. Taxonomy (GTDB): domain Bacteria; phylum Actinomycetota; class Actinomycetes; order Mycobacteriales; family Mycobacteriaceae; genus Mycobacterium; species Mycobacterium hodleri_A. The sequence goes on from NZ_RCZG01000003.1 coordinate 101,276, forward strand.
AGTCGCCGAACGTTGAACCGCTCGGCCTGTGACGAGCTGTACCACCTGACGAAGCTCTTGCTCACCGCGTACGCCAAACCGGGACGGGCCTCGTCGGGGGCGATGCCGCAACTCGCCGTCATGCCCTCCATGAACGCGGTCACGTCCGTCAGCGCCAAGGGGAACTGTGTGGTCGGAATGATCTCCTCGGGCAACATATGTGACGCCATCGATGCCACGTTGACAATCGCCGCCCCCTCTCCGGCCAAGCCATAGAACACCTCGTTGACGTTGAGCGTGCCGAGCGCATTGGTCCGCATGACGTACTCGGCGTCGCCCATGCTGGGGCTCACCCCCGCGGTGTGTATCACCGAGGCGATCGGCCCGAGACCGGCTGCGGTTTCGAACAGCGCCGCGACCGACTGCCGGTCGGTGACGTCGCAGTGGACGGCCGTCGCCGTCAGCCCGAGGTCCTTCAGCGCGGCGTCCGCGGCCTCGAGTCGATCCCGTCTGACGTCGCAGAGGACGAGCGTGTGGTCTCGTCCGATGATCCTGGCCGTAGCCAGACCCATGCCACCCGCACCACCCGTGATTACCGACACTCGCCTCATACTTGGACCGTATACAGGGATGGCACGCGTTACACATCAGGGGTCAGATGTCACGGATGCGGGTCTGTCCGCGCGACCTTGAATAGGTGCCACTGCCAGGGACCGAGCTCGACGTACAGACCGTCGCGCACCTCACGACCTGAACGGACCCACTCGACGCCGGTGATGGGGTCCACCAGGCGATGGACCCCATCCGTCACGTCATTCCACGGCACGCGCACGTGGTCGGCGACGTGTTCGGCACTGAGGTTCACGACGATCAGCCAACGGTGATCACCATCCCAACACCACGAGACCAGCTCGACCGTTTCGCACAGCATCCAAGTCCCCGCTCGAAAAGTACTGTCGCACAACGCCTTGAGTAGCGCACGATGAAACGATGCCAACTCGTGGTCGATGTCTTCACGCGGGTGGCGGCCCAGAAACACCGGGAGACGGACCCGTGCGCCCGTCAGCTGCCCGTGATGCACCAGGCGGGCGCCGGTCTGAGTCAGCGTCGCCAGCGTCACGGCTTCTTGCCTGGCGGGGTCGAGGATCGCGGCCGCACGCGATTCGTCGTGGTTCTCCACGAACCGCAGCAACCGGCTCTGGAAGTCTGCGTCGGCGCGCAGATGGTCGCGCACTGCTGCGGCGTCGCCGGTGACGAGACGGTCGTAAAGTCCCTTGTCATAGCAGAAGTCGAAACCTTGCTGTTGCAATGGCCATTCACGGTCCCAATAGGATTCGGCGATGAAGCGGAAGTCCGGATGATCCTGGCGCACGGCGTCGATGGCCTCGGGCCAGTACTCGCCTTCAGGCGGATCGCCGACACGATCACCCCATGTTCGCGCGAAGACGTCGTTCATGACCAGCATGGCCATGTCGCAACGAACGCCGTCGCACTGGCTCGCGACATCCCGAAGCGTGTCGGCGATCTCGTGGCGTAATCCCCGTGAGAACGCGTTGAGTTGAAGAACGTCCGACCACGCGGGAAAGTTCGGATCCCTTCCGTTGGCCAGAACTGTGCCGTTCACATCCATGAACGACTCGGGATCGGCGACTAGCTCTGCCGAGGTGCCCGACACGAAGTACTCCGGATGCTTCGACGTCCATGGATGATCGGGCGCGACGTGGTTGGGAACGAAGTCGAGAATCAGGGCGAGACCCCTGCCGGCAAGCGCCGACCGCGCCGCCGCGAGGCCCGCGCGACCGCCCAGATATTCGTCGACCTCGTAGTTCCGGATGCAAAACGGAGAACCGACCACGTCCTGCGGCGTCCAATCCGGCAGCGCTGCAAGGCACTCCGCGACCAGGTCGCGGTTCGCCAAGGCCACCGCCGCGCCAGCAGGACTTCGCTGCCAGACCCCCATCAACCACACCGCGTCGAAACCGAAGTCGGCGATGGCGTCCCAGTGCTCGTCGGGCACCGTCGACAGATCCACCGGCGTCCCCGCACTCGCACTGAGTCCAGTCACCCAGGGCCAGGTGTTGATCTCGTAGATGAAGGGATGACGGGCCGATGCCCACCGCGTGGGGGTAGGACGCCGAGGTGGCTGATCGGACATTCTCTGGTTGGACATTCTCTGGTGAGGGTATCGGCGCCTGTGACGTCCATCGCCTTGTCGTGGCCTGGCTGGCGGCTCGACGCCGACGGTGCCACCATTGCAGAGATGTTTGCGCAGAGTGTATTTCGATCGGTCGAGCTGTGGTGATGGCTGTCACAGTGTTTGCTGCACGGGTGCGCTGGAATGTGCGTGCCCTTGGATTCAATCCTTTGGTTCGCGCCAGTGATCGACTCGAAGCGCTGGCAGTGCTGGGCGTGCTCGTCGTGGCACTCTTCACCGTGCCGGTCGCAGCGCGCGCCGAAGCCCAGGTGTACGAGGCGGGTGTTCGGACCGCCGACGAGCAGGCACACAGTCGTCATTCCATCGAGGCCGTGGCGGTTGACGGCAGCGCCACCCTGCCTGCGGACTTCGAAGGTTCCTACTACGTGCGCGCGCAGTGGCGCGAGGGAACTCGGCTGCGCACCGAGCAGGTCGTCGACCCTGCGACGATCCGCGCCGGCGACCCGCTGACGATCTGGCTGGACGACACGGGAACCGTCGTCGCGGCACCGCTGACTCCGCAAGATGCCAAGCTCAGCGCGCTCGGCGCGGCGGGGACCGTGTGGGTTGCCATCGTCGCCTGCACTGCTCTGCTGGCGTTCCTCATCCGCAAGCGGCTGGACCGAACGCGAGAGCACGGCTGGGATCGCGAACTGCGCCTACTGGCCCACAACGACGACGGATGGGCGAACCGACACACCTAGCCGGGGTTCACGTCCGGACTTCAGAAGCTCCCGACCACCGGCCCGCCTACCTGTGATGATGGACGAGTGGCCGACCCGGGTGGCAGTGGGGACGTGCGCCGTTCGCCTGTGGTGACATCCGAGACGATCGGGCATGACGGCCGAGATCGGCTGGTCCTCAGCCGCGATCCAGGTGCCATCGCGTGCCGCCGAGTGATCATCTCGCTGCACGGCAGCGGATTCACTTCTCGAACCCACGACGCGATGGTCGACGCGGAAGGTCTCGCCCGCGACGGCGCCCTGGTTCTCACTCCCCAGGCGTCGATTCCATTTCGGTACAGCGCGGCCTTCCCTGAGGGATTCGGTTGGAACGTGCCAGGATCGCCGTTGCCCAGACAGACCGTGGTGCTCGACGGGCCCGACGACGTCGGCTTCATCACGACCCTCTTGGACATGACACGCGTACGCCATCCCGACCTTCCCGTTCACCTGCTCGGCTATTCGGGAGGCGCCCGACTGGCCTCTCACGTACTGGCTGCCGACCGGACTCCGACGTCCGCCGGCCTCGTCGCAGGGGCCCTCTTTCCTCCGGCCTGCGTCTCTTCTCGTGCGGCGGTGCTTGCGATTCATGGCAAACAGGACGACGTGAATCCCTACTACGGTGCAGCCGGTGCGGACCGTGTCCGCTGGCCGACGGGCATTCTTCGAACGATGCAATCGTGGGCCAGCCGATCGGGTGCGGGCGACACCCGTTCCGCGCGCGAACTGGAGCCCGGGGTGGTCGAACAACGCTTCGACAGCACCGATACCCGGTATGGCACCGTCCGCCTCATCAGCGTTGACGGGGTGGGACACACCTGGCCGGGAACGTCTGACCCACTATGTCTGCGGGAGTTCGGTCCGGCCGGTACCTGGTCGGCCACAACCCATCTGGGCAGATTCTTCGCCGCTTTCGATGATCGGACCCCTCCCGGCGACTCGTGAGCCGACGGCACGGGCTTGCACCGGTCGCCGTCCTGCCGCCGCTCTGCGAGGATCGAGGGTCTTATGCCGGCACAACGGATGTACACCCTGACATTCGGCGTGGAGTACGTGCCGAAATCGCTATCGGTCCCCGGCGGTGGTTCGCACACCATCAACACACCGATATACGGTGCGCTCGTCGAGACACCCGACGGCCTGATCCTGTTGGACACGGGCATCAGCCGCCGCGCTCTGGACAACCCCGACTTCCTGACTGCCTGCTACGGCGCCGATCGATACCCGACCGCACCCGCCGGTGAGCCGCTCGAAGTGGCACTTGCGGAGTTGGGCTTCGGCGTCGCCGACATCTCGCTGGCCGCCGTCAGCCACCTGCACCTCGACCACACCGGTGGCATACCCCTACTCGCCGCGGCCGGGGTCCCGGTGGCGATTCAACGCGACGAACTCGAATACGGACGCCAACGAGCGGCTAGCGGTACCGAAGCCGAGGTGGCCTTTCACCGCCACGATTACCTCGAGGTCGACGACATCCAGTGGATCCTCCTCGACGGCGCCACCGAACTGGCGCCGGGAGTCGAAGCGATTCCGACCCCGGGGCACACCCCGGGTCATCAGTCATACGGCGTGCATCTGCCCGCCACCGGAGACTGGATCTTCGCCGCCGACGCGGCCGACCTCGCGGAGAACCTGCACGAGCATCGACGCTGCGGCAGCTGCGCCGAGGACACCGACACACCTCTGGCTCAAGAATCGGTCGAGCACCTCATAGCGTTGGCCGACGCCCGCGACGCCCGCCTCATACCCGGCCACGACCCGATCGTGTGGAAGGCCATCTGGCACCCCGACGGCGGGCACCGCTGACCGCTGCGTCGGCCAGCGGGAGGCGTGGATGGCGAGAGCTTTGGCGCACCGCCCTGCTCACACTCGGCGCTGGGAGGACCGCCAGGCACCCGGCGAGCTCCCGCGACTACGACGGAACGCCCGGCTGAAGGCCTCCTCGGCGTCGTAACCGATACGCCGCGCGATCGCGGACACACTCAGATCCGTGGTCCGCAAAAGGTCATCGGCCAAGTGCATGCGCCACTCCGTCAGATAGCGGATCGGTGGCAGACCCAACACATCACGGAACCGTTGATCGATCACAGACCGAGACACCGCCGAGGCACCAGCAAGTTCAGCGACGGTCCATCTGCGTTCCGGCTCCGCGTGCAGAGCAGCCATCGCTGGTGCCAACACACGGTCGTGAAGTGCTGCTATCCAACCGGATTCGGCCATCGGCGCCGCTGCCAAATGAATCCGCAACACCTCGGTCAACAGCAGCTCAGGTAGCCGGGTCGACGAGGGGGCCGCCGGCAATGAATCCGTGCTGACCTCCAATGCATAGTTGATGCTGGAGGCAACCCACTGCGCGGCGGGACCGTCCGGCACCCGGACCACGAACACCGACGGAAACGCTCGCATACCCGGATCGAACAGTGGATCGTCGGAATACATGTGACCACAGACGATGTCGGTGCGCTCACCGCCAGAACCGTGGGCGAGAACCGGCATCGTGTCCCACGGTGGCCGGGCCATCAGATTGAGGATGGGGACGACCTCGGCCGGGTGGGCACCGCCCATCAGATAGTCGTCTCCGTACGGCAGTACGATGACGTCACCGCTTTCAGCCCAGTGCTTTTCACCCCCCACGGCAGAGATCCAACATCGACCCGCCGCGACGATGTGAAACAAGATCATGCTCCTGGCTCCCGGGCGAAGCGCCTGGGTCAGGTCTCGCAGGGGCGACTCAAAGGCCCAGTTCTCGGTGAATTCGGCCCGGAAGAAGATCGCCCCGTCGAGGTGAAGATTCTCGAGGGCCCCGCGCAATGGTGTCGGCGTCGGCTCCACGGCTCACCGGCCAGCCGTCGCAGAGTTCGGTGTTTCGGCACGAAGTACCGGTCGTGCGGTCATTGGCCTCTTCCACTTCATGACAGACGCTGATGCTGTCACACCACCAATCCCAGCGATGGGCCAATCAAGAAGGACCGTACCGCCATGCCCAAGTACGTCATCGAACGCACCATGCCAGGAGCCGGCCGGCTCTCCGCCGCCGAACTGCGCGCCGCCTCTGAGGCATCGAACCAGGCTCTGGCCTCACTGGCGCCCCGCGTCACATGGCAGCAGAGCTACGTGACCGACGACAAGATCTTCTGCGTCTACCATGCCGAAGATCCCGAGGTCATCCGCGAGCACGCGCGTCGGGCCGGCTTTCCCGCCGATGCCATCCACCTGGTGGGCGCGGTGATCGACCCGTCCACCGGTGATGCTGCCGCACAGCCCGAATACGGGATCACCGCTCACGGTGACGCGGCATTCGCCAAATGACCCCATCGAAATGGAGCCGAATAATCGTGACTAGAAATCCCCGAAAGTGTTCTAAGCAACGGTATTTCACCGTTGCCACGGTACTGGTTGCCAGTGTCCTCACCACCGGCATCGAGACGGCCACGCCCGCCAATGCGGCAGGAACCTTCGTGGCCCTCGCCTATCAGCAGTCCTACGGATTTGGCGGCAAGCTCGTCTATCGGGACGCCCACGGGGTTGGGCAGAGTCCGGTCTTCGACACGGCGAGGATCAACGCGCTCAATGATTGCCAGCACAACGGCGGCCAAACGGGCGGCGGTCAGTGCGAAGTGCGCGTCGTCGCCAACAACGAGTGTGCGGCCGTCGCGGCCTCCAATGGAGCACAGGGGTGGAAGGTTGCGACCGCGACCTCCTACAACTTGCAACTGGCGGAACAGATCGCTCTGGCCAACAACGGCGGAGGTCTGGTCGTCGTTTCCGCGTGCCCCCGCTAGCTCGATCGTCGAACACCGCCGAGCCGATTCCGAACTCTGCTCAATTCCATTGTCCAGCAAACGAATCGGTGGTCAGCGATCGGGCCCCGCAGCCGCGAGGTGGACCAGTCCGGGGATCAGGTCGGCGTCCATGGGTCTGCCGAAGTGATACCCCTGCCCGACGTCGCAACCGTGCTGTTGGAGCCAATTCGCGGTCTCTGCGTCTTCGACCCCTTCGGCGACGACGATGATGCCAAGGTCGTGGGCCAGGTCGATGACCGCTCGCACGACTGCCGCTGCTCGCGTGTCGGTAGCAACGGAGGCGATGAAGTGCCCGTCGAGCTTCACTTCGTCGATCGTGAGGTCGCGCAGATAGGAGAGCGCCGAGTAACCGCTGCCGAAGTCGTCGATGGCCACCTTGATGCCGTGTTCGCGCAATCGCCGCAGCACCGAGGTGACCATCGCGACTTCGCTGAGCACCAAGTCCTCGGTGATCTCGACGGTCAGAAGTTCCGCGGGTAGCCCGCGTTGCTCGAGAGCCAGGATCAAGGTGTCGGGCAGCTGAGTGTCCCGAAGAAACGGCGCGAAGAGGTTGACCGCTATGGGGATCGGCACCCCGAGCGCGATCCACGTCGCAGCGTCATCCAGCACCATGTCGAGCACGAGGTCGGTCACCTGCCGCATCAACCCGTGTTGGCGGACCAGCGACAGGAACGCATCCGGGCGCAATGTTCCCAGCGTCGGATGGGGCCATCGCAACAGCGCTTCGACCCCGACGACTGTGCCGTTGTCCAGCGCGAGCTTGGGTTGGTAGACGACGTCGAGTCGACCGTGGTCGATGGCGTGGCGCAACTCACCCAGCAGGCGTATCTGCGCTGCACCGTCGGCGGACGGGCGACGGGACTCGCCGAGGTCTACGACATCGGGACCGGTCATCACCATCTCGGCGTGGAATGTGTGGACCTCTGAGGACCGTGCCCGCTTGGCGGCGTACATGGCGATGTCGGCGCGTTCGATCAGCGTGTCGGGTTCCAGATCGGGCTCGCCTTCCGGGGCCACGGCGAGACCGATACTGGGCCGCATCAGCATCTCTTGACCGTCGACGGTGAACGGCTCCTGGAAGGCAGCCACAACGCGGTGGGCGATCAGGTGCGAGTCGTCGACGCGGCCTTCGAGAAGGAGTGCGAATTCGTCGCCACCCATCCTGGCCACCGTGTCACCGGTCCGTACACACCCAGCCAAGCGTTGCCCGACGCGGCGCAAGACGTCGTCCGCCGCTGGATGCCCCAGGCTGTCGTTGACCAACTTGAAGTCGTCCAGGTCGACCGACATCACCGCTACCGACCGGTTCCCCCGTGAGCGCAGCATCATCGCGTGCGCCAAGCGCTCGTGAAACAGATTGCGGTTCGCGAGCCCGGTCAGCGGATCTCGCAGCGCCTCATCCGCCGCGACGGCCAGCAGGCGACGGTTCTCCCAGGCCGCCACCGACTGTCGCGCGCAGACGGTAACCACGATCAACGGCACGATGAACCGTTCGAAACCGGTCATGACCAGCGGTGGCCCTATCGTCCCCGCCAACAGGAGCGGCGCGTAGGGCAGCCAAAGCGATGTGTTCGACGGCACCGAAACGGCTTGCTTGGGGGGTTCGGGTGTTCGCTGACTGATCAATGCGGCGATCGCGAACACGGCCAGGGATGCCGCCCAGATGAGGTCGATGACGTTTCCGGTGCCGTACCCGCCATCGACGGTGACGTAGGCGTAGGCGCTATCGGCGAGCGCCGCCAAGCCGATCGCGACGGTGAGTAGGGAGAGCTCCCGACGCTGGGTCGCCTCGGCGCGGGCGAGGACCACGACGGCGATGGTCAGGACCACCAGGTCGAGCACCGGATAGAGGAGGGCCACGCTGAAGGTGACCTTGTCGTGGCTGTACTCGTCGAAGACGCGGTTCAGAACCAGCATCCACAAGAGCAGGAACAGGCACAGGGCAACGTTCGCCGCGTCGAACAGGAGGCGGAGTCGTGACTGCCGTGTCGACGCGGTGGGGAACCGGGCCATCGCTACGGCGGCCAGTACCGGGAAGGCGAGGTACGGAATGTCGGCAACGGACGGGGATGGTGGTTCGCGCTGCAACACCACGTCGTAGGCCAGCCACATCGCGTCGCCGAGTGCCCAGGCTCCGAGTGCGCCGGCCATCGTCGCCCACGCTCTGCGGGGACGTCCATCAGCCGATCGGGCGGCCAACACGGAACACACCGCGGCGTATGACGACAGTGCGACGGTGATCAGGTCGTCCAGGACTGTCGCCGCGTAGCTGCCGTCGGCTAGGACCAACGTCATCGCCAGTGCCAGGACCGCAACGATCGGCAACGCGATTGCGATCCGCACATACGGCGAGTAACGGCCCACGACGACGGCACTCCCCTCATCCCGCGTGCAGCTGCTTGACGATCAGCAAATCTACCTGGCTACCCGGGCAGGTGAATATTGACGTTAGTGCGACGAGCTGGTCGGGGCACCTCTTGTCGGCGACGACCGGAGCTGATCGAACAGGCCGAACCCGTGGCGGCAAGGGGATGATCGCTGCAATGCTGGACCGGCGTGGCGTTCCCCACCGTGGGTACGTCCTTCCATGACACCGCCAGCACCATGGCGAACATCTCGACGGTATTTTCGACAGGGTGATCGCCGTCAACCTCGGCTGGGTCTGAAGGACTTCACGACCCGATTCGTCGGGTCGAGCATCGCTGGCCACCACGACCGACCACACAACGAAGGACAACAGATGCCCGCACCATCCGCAGCCACGTTCGCCCGACTAGCTGACCTCATCGCCATCCCCGACCGGGCCGACCGTCCGACCCGCGCCGTCGTCGAGGTGTTCACCGGCAAGGAACTCACCACCATTCCCGTCGGCACCGCGGAGGACGCCAAGGGCGCGATCACCCGCGCGCGGGTGGCGCAGAAGGACTGGGCTCAGCGTCCGGTCGCCGAGCGGGCCGAATTCTTCCACCGCTACCGCGACCTCGTCCTCGCGAACCTGGACGCGCTGATGGACATGGCGCAGGCCGAGACCGGCAAGTCCCGCGGTGCCGCCCAGGAGGAGATCCTCGACATCGCGATGACCGCGCGGTACTACGCGCGCGTCGCACCGAAGCTGTTGCGACCCACTCGCGTCACGGGCATGCTGCCCGGTCTGACGAAGACCGTCGTGCGCTACCAACCCAAGGGCGTGGTCGGCGTCATCGCGCCGTGGAACTACCCCATGACCCTGGCCGTGTCCGATGCCATCGCAGCCCTGCTCGCCGGCAATGCCGTGGTGCTCAAGCCGGATAGCCAGACCCCGTACTGCGCCCTGGCCTGCGTCGATCTGCTCTACCAGGCGGGCCTGCCGAAGGATCTGTTCGCCGTCGTCCCCGGTCCGGGGTCGGTGGTGGGAACCGCACTGGTCGAAAACACCGAGTATCTGATGTTCACCGGATCCACTGCGACCGGCCAGCTCCTCGCGGAACAGGCAGGCCGCCGCCTCATCGGCTTCTCCGCGGAACTCGGCGGCAAGAATCCGATGATCGTGATGGCCGGCGCCAATCTGCGCGAGGTAGCCGACGCCGCGGTGCGCGCTTGCTTCGCCAACTCCGGTCAGCTGTGCATCTCCATCGAGCGGATCTACGTCGAGGAGTCGATCGCCGAGGAATTCACCCGCGTGTTCGGCGAGCGCGTCCGAAACATGACCATGCGGGCCGGTTACGAGTTCGGCGTCGAAATGGGCAGCCTGATTTCCGAGGAACAGGTCAAGACCGTGTCCGGCCACGTCGACGACGCAAAGGTGAAGGGCGCCAACGTGGTCGTCGGCGGCAAGGCGCGGCCGGACCTGGGCCCGTTGTTCTTCGAGCCCACACTGCTTACCGACGTGCCCGAGGATGCGGAGTGCTACCGCGGCGAGACATTCGGCCCCCTCGTGTCGATCTATCCGGTGGCGAACGTGGACGAGGCCATAAACCGCGCCAACGACACCGACTATGGGCTCAACGCCAGTGTGTGGGCAGCCACCAAGAGCCAGGGTGAAGCCATCGCAGAGCGGATCCACGCAGGCACCGTCAACGTCGATGAGGGTTACGCGCCCACCTGGGGCAGCACCGGCGCGCCGATGGGCGGGATGGGAGTGTCCGGAGTCGGGCGACGCCACGGGCCGGAAGGTCTGCTGAAGTACACCGAACCGCAGACCATCGCCACCACCCGCATCCTCAACCTCGGCGGTCCGCGCGGACTTCCGCCGAAGGTCTGGGCGAAGATCATGCCGCCGTTCGTCAAGGCGCTGCAATGGATTCCGGGGCGCTGAGCCGGGCGGTGTTCCTCCGGTTCGGGGCAGGCCGTTATTGACGCGATGTTTAGCGCTGGTCGGCGGGGGCATCTCCGTAACGCCGACCAGCGTGAGCTCACGACCTGGTAAGGGACCCAACACCAGGTGGCAGGCGGCGCAGATGATCACCTCCCATTCGACAGCACGATGAGAAAGGCGTCATGTCCGCAAAGACATCGAGTACGACCGCGAAAGTTCTCTACCGTCCATTCGGGCTGATCGGTTCGATCCTCGGCGGACTCATCGCCAGCGCGATCTTCAAGCAGGTTTGGAAGCGAGCGTCCCCAGGCGAGAAGTCCGATCCCCCAAAGCCTTTGGAGACGAGCTATCCGCTGAAGGAGATTCTGGTGGCCGCTGCCGTCCAGGGCGCGATCTACTCGGTCGTGAAGACCGTGATCGATCGCCAGGGCGCGCGAATGTTCGAGAGATGGTACGGCGAGTGGCCGGGAAGCTGACCGCAGGTCAGATCCCGTAGGCCAGGTCCGATCTCCCGACGCGGACGATACACGTTGATGCAGAACGGGTATGCCCACCACATGACGATCACCAGAACTCATTGTCCTGTCCTTGCTGCTAGGCCAGTGCACTCGTGAGGCGTGCAGACACAGGTGACCTGTGGTGGAAGAACGCGGTCTTCTATTGCGCCGACATCCAAACCTTCTACGATTCGACCGGCGACGGCACCGGAGACATCCGTGGCATGACCGACCGCATCGACTACCTCACCGACCTTGGCGTCACGTGCCTGTGGCTCATGCCCTTCTACCCCACCGCCCGCAAGGACGACGGCTACGACATCACGGACTTCTTCGGCGTCGATCCCGATCTCGGAACGCTCGGCGACTTCGTCGAACTCGTCCGCACCGCTCGCGCCAACGGCATCCGGATCATCGTCGACTTCGTCATGAACCACACCTCCGACGCGCACCCCTGGTTCAAGTCCGCGCGTCGAAGCACCGACGATCCGTACCGTGACTACTACGTGTGGAGTGCGACGGAACCGAAATCGAGCCCCAAGGACGTCGTGTTCCCCGATCAGGAGGACAGCATCTGGGAACTCGACTCCAAGACCGGCGAGTGGTACCTCCATCACTTCTACAAGCACCAACCGGACCTCAACATAGAGAATCCGAAAGTGCAGGAGGAGATTTCACGTACGCTCGGCTTCTGGCTCGAGCTCGGGGTCTCGGGCTTCAGGGTCGATGCCGTGCCCTTCATGTTCGCCAAGGATGAGGTGCCGGGGAAGGCCGATGCGTTCGATCCCCTTCAATTCCTTTGCGATGTACGGAATTTCGTCAACCGACGCGCGGGTGACGCAGTCCTGCTCGGCGAGGTCAACCTCCCCTACAAGGACCAGAAGGCGTTCTTTGGCGGCTCCGACGGTGACGGTCTCACCATGCAGTTCGACTTCATCGGGATGCAGAACATTTACCTTGCCATGGCCCGTGGCGATGCCCGCCCGATCGCCAAGGCGCTGCGGCAGCGGCCGAAGCTCGACATCACCAACCAGTGGGCCAACTTTCTGCGAAACCACGACGAGCTCACGCTCGACAAGCTGAGCGACGGAGAGCGTCAAGAGGTCTTCGACGCCTTCGGTCCCGATCCCGACATGCAGCTCTACGACCGCGGTCTGCGCCGCCGACTTCCGTCGATGCTCGGCGGCGACGAGCGGCGGATGAAGATGGCCTACTCGCTGGCCTTCTCGCTGCCGGGCACTCCGGTTCTGTTCTACGGCGAGGAGATCGGGATGGCCGAGAACCTGGACATACCCGGACGACTCGCCGTTCGGTCACCGATGCAATGGACCGGAGGCGCCAACGGCGGCTTCTCCAAAGCGGCTAAACGACGGCTGACGCGCCCACTTGCCGAGGGCTTGTACGGACCGGAACGCGTCAACGCCGCCGACCAGCGCCGTGATCACGACTCCTTCTGGTGGTTCATGCGCAACCTCATCCACACCTACCGCGAACAGCCAGAGACCGGGTGGTCGACCGTGGAAGTGCTCAAGCAGCCCAACCGAGCGGTTCTGGCACACGTGTGCCGGGAGGAGTCCGGGTGGGCGATGGCGGCGCTGCACAACTTCGGGGCCGACGGTTGCCTCGTCTCGATCGAACTCGAGGGTGTGCCGCCGGGCTCAATCCTGGTCGACCTCCTCAACGGCCTCACGGAAATCGCACTCGATGCGCACGGTCGGGTGGAGATCGACCTCGAGCCCTACGGCTACCGGTGGCTGCGCGTCAAGCGACCGGACGACGGGCCGATCGTATGACGCGTCCCGCGTCGGACTGGTGGAAGTCCGCCGTGGTGTACCAGATCTACCCGCGCAGCTTCGCCGACTCGAATGGCGATGGCATCGGTGATCTCGCCGGCATCATCGGCCGACTCGACTACGTGCGGGCACTCGGCGTGGACGTGATCTGGCTCTCGCCGGTCTACCGCTCACCGCAAGCCGACAACGGCTACGACATCAGTGACTACCGCGCCGTCGACCCCATGTTTGGCACCCTGGCCGAGTTCGATGCATTCCTGGCGAGAGTGCACGAACTCGGGATGAAGCTGGTGATGGATCTGGTGGTCAACCACACCTCGGATCAGCATCCCTGGTTCGCCGAGTCGCGGTCGACACGCGTCGGCTCCAAACGGGATTGGTACTTCTGGCGAGACGCCCGCGACGGCGCCGAGCCGAACAACTGGGGCTCCCTCTTCGGGGGTTCGGCGTGGCAGTGGGACCAGAGCACCGAGCAGTACTATCTGCACCTGTTCGAGCGCCGACAGCCGGACTTGGACTGGACGAACCCTGAGGTGCGAGCGGCGGTTCACGACCTGATGAGCTGGTGGCTCGACCGCGGTGTCGACGGCTTTCGCATGGACGTCATCAACTTCATCTCCAAGGCCGACGGGCTCCCCGATGCGCCGGGGATTCCGGGCCAGACCTTCGTCAATGCCATTGACAGGTTCGCCGACGGTCCGCACGTGCACGACTACCTCGCCGAGATGACGCGGGTGGTCTTCGCGGACCGCGACGGCGAGTTCATGACGGTCGGCGAGATGCCTGCGGTGACACCGGACGAGGCGCGGCTCTACACCGACCCGGCACGTCACGAGCTGAACATGGTGTTCCAGTTCGAGCACATGTCCGTCGATCAGGGGGCGGACAAGTTCGACTACGTCGGTCTCGACCTCGTCGCGTTGAAGAAGTCGCTTCACCGGTGGCAGATCGCGTTGGCGGAGACCGGTTGGAACAGCCTGTACTGGAACAACCACGACCAGCCCCGGGTGGTCTCACGGTTCGGCGACGACCACCCCGACTACTGGGCCGCCTCGGCGAAGGTGCTCGCGACCGTTCTGCACGGCATGCGTGGGACCCCGTTCGTGTATCAGGGTGAGGAACTCGGGATGACGAACTACCCGTTCCGACATCCATGGGAGCTCCAGGACATCGAATCCCTCAACTACTACAACGGTGTCCTGGAGGCCGGCGGCGACACGGGAGCGGCGCTGGCCGGTTTGACCAGGATGAGCCGCGACAACGCCCGCACGCCCATGCAATGGGACGCTGGACCGCACGCCGGTTTCTCCAGTTCCGCTCCGTGGATGCCCGTCAACCCGAATCACACCTGGTTGAACGCGGAGAGCCAGGTGTGCGCAGCGGACTCGGTGTTCGCCCATTACCAAGCACTGATCCATCTCCGGCACCGACTGCCGATACTGGTCGACGGTGACTTCACACCGCTGATGGCCGAGGACCCCCAGATCTGGGCGTACACCAGAACCACGCCGACCGCCGGACTCGTCGTCCTCGCCAACTGTGGGCGCGATACCAGGGCCGTCGACGTCGACCCGGAGTGGACGGGTGCCACACTCCTGCTCGGCAACCTGCCGAATGCCGAAGCGTCGATCACGTCGACGACGGTCGAACTGGCACCCTGGGAGGCGAGGATCTATCTCGCCAGGCCCGGTTCGGCAGGCTGAACACCGGCCGCCGCGCTCGCTGCCGTTACTCGATGCGATGTGAGGAGACGGTGGCCGCGCGTTAATGTGCTGTGGTCGGCCTCAGCGAACAAGCCGACGGAAGAGTTGAGCATTTACATGACCGCAGCAGCAGAACCCTCGGCGCTTGAATTACGGGTCGGCCACTACTACCAGATGGCCGACACCTATCGGGTCGGCCACGAAAAGGTACGCGAGTTCGCCCGGGCCGTGCAGAACTACCACCCCGCGCACTGGGATGTCGCCGCCGCCGCGGAGCTGGGCTACTCGGGCTTGGTAGCGCCGCTGACGTTCACGTCCGCCCCGGCCATGGCCTGCAATCAGCGGATGTTCGAATCGGTTGTCGTCGGATACGACATGTACCTGCAGACCGAAGAGGTTTTCGAGCAGCATCGCCCGATCGTGGCCGGCGACGAGTTGCGAATCGACGTCGAATTGTCGTCGGTGCGACGGATCGGTGGCAGAGATCTGATCACCGTGACCAACACCTTCACCGACGCCGCAGGCGAGCGGGTGCACACCCTGCACACCACGGTCGTCGGCGTCACCGCGGAAGACGTCGATCAGGCGATCCGACCGGCCATCGCGGGCGTGATGATGCACGACGTGAACATGCTCGGCAACGACGGGTCCGATGCTCCGTACCAGAAGACCAAACGACCAGGGGGCGAGGCGCGGATCGCAGAAGCGGGCACGACCCGCACGCCGGGGACGCCCTCCTTCGACGACCTGAAGGTCGGCGACGAGCTACCGGTGCACCACGCCCGATTGTCCCGCGGCGACCTGGTGAACTACGCAGGAGTGGCCGGCGATGCCAATCCGCTGCACTGGGACGAGGACATCGCCAAGCTGGCAGGGCAGCCCGACGTGATCGCCCACGGGATGCTCACCATGGGCTTGGGTGCGGGATTCGCCTCATCGTGGTCGGGCGACCCGGGTGCGATCACCCGCTACGCGATACGGCTATCGCAGCCCGCGGTCGTGTCAGCCGCCGAAGGTGCAGACATCGAGTACAGCGGCCGGATCAAGTCGCTTGACCCTGCCGCCCGCACCGGTGTCGTGATCGTCGGCGCGAAGTCCGGTGGTCGGAAGATCTTCGGCCTGGCGACGGTGACCGTCCGCTTCCGCTGACCAGCGTGGGGGCTACGTGGTCGGCACCCAGTTGCCGTGGAACCCGGCAGGCACCCGGTGTGGCACCTTGATGGCGGCCACCTCCTCCAGGGTCTGGGCATCCAGGATTGCCAGCTCGCTGCGATCGGACGGCCGGTCGTAGACGTAGCCCATCAGCACCCCCTCGTCCTCGCCGGAATCCGATGACGATGGGTGAAAGACGAACTCGCCCAGCACCTTTCCGTTACCGAATTCCCGCACCTGGCTGTTGTTGCCGACGAGATCGTGCTTGAGCAAGGTGTTCTCACCCGCGGTGCCCTCGCCGACTGCCGGCGCGTAGCCGTACCGATGGCGCTTGCCGACCCGGCGTTCGTCGACGCGTGGGAACTCCTGCCCGCGGTCGTCGATCCGCGATTCGCGGACCTTGCCGTCGACGAGGTCGACGGTCCAGCGATCCAGCGTCGGCGGACCCTCGTTGGGACCGAGGTGGTCGGTGTCGAACATCTTCGGGTGCCGCACCACGTCGAGCACGATCGTGTCGCCGTCATCGTAGGCATTCATCGGGTGGAAGACGTAGCACGGTTCGACGTCGAACCACCGCACGTCGGCGTTGCCGCCCTCGCGTGGCATCACGCCGATCCGGGCGGGGTAGCGCGGATTCCACGAATAGGGGAAGCGTCGATCGGCACTCATCCCAGATGGCGTCCTGGCGCTGATCGGATCGGGAATGCGGATCCGACCGATCAACGCGGACAACAACAGTCGCGCAGGCAGCCGAAGCCCACGAGGTGCCGTCATCTCCGCGGCCTGGCGGTTGTCGAATGTCACGGGCAGGTCATAGAAGACGACGTGTCGCTCGGTGAGAGAGAAGTCGTGCATCATCGGGCTGCCGGTGACCTCGATGTCGACGGTGCGCCGTGCCTGGCCGTCGGCGCCGATGACGGAGTACTGCACCGTGTTGCCACGAAACATGTTGTAGGAAACCGCATGCAGCTCACCGGAATCCGGGTCACGTTTGGGGTGGGCGGTGTACCCGGCGGTGATCTTTCCATCGAAGTCGCAGGCTCCGACGGTGTCCAATTCGTCGGTCAGCTCGTAGTTGGCGACGCCGCCCTCGACCAGTGCCAGCGTCTTGCCCGCGTGGCCGATCACGTTCGTGTTGGCGCCGATCGCCGATATCCCAGAGGGTGGGCTCGAGGGCGGTTCGCCCAGCAGGCGCGACGCGTGCGGGCTGCGCACCCACCGGTTGCGATACCACTCGGCCTTGCCGTCGCGGATACGCATGCCGTGCACCATGCCGTCTCCGACGAACCAGTGATAGAGCTCGGGATCGATCTCGCCGATCGGATTCGGACCGTTGCGCAGGTAGCGCCCGTCCAGAAAGTCCGGAATCGTGCCGGACACTTCCAGGTCCATGAGGGTGTATTCCTCGCTGAGCGGCGCGAACACGTCCTCCAGATAGCGGTTCGTCATGGCGGTCCTCCTATAACAGTGTTATGTGGCTCTCTTTATAACAGCGTTATGGAAGGATCGCAAGGGTGAGCGCCATTCGAGAACGGCTGATCGACGGCGGTATCCGCCTGCTGGAGCGCGACGGACTGCAATCACTCAGCGTGCGCAACCTGGCCGCCGAGGCAGGCACGTCGACCATGGCCGTCTACACGCACTTCGGCGGCATGACGGGTGTGATCGACGCCGTTGCCAGCGAAGCGTTCTCCCGATTCGCTCAAGCCTTGACCGAGGCAGCGCAGACCGACGACCCCGTCGCGGATTTCTTCGTGATGGGTGCGGCCTATCGAGCGTTCGCCATTGCGAACCCGCAGCGGTATCAACTCATCTTCGGCACCTCGTCCCCGGCAGCGGTCACCGGACACCGGACCGACCTCACCAGCAAAGCGGCGGCCACCGACCGTGCCGAGTGGGCATCGTCGTTCGACGCGCTCCGAAATGTGGTGCACCGCATGATCGCAGCGGGTCGCATCCGCGACGACGGTGAACTGAACATCGCAGGCCGACTCTGGAGCCTCAGCCATGGAGAGGTCATGCTCGAATTGGCGGGATTCTTCGGGCACGAGGGACACGGTCTGACCCAGATCCTCACCCCGCTCGCGGTGGACGCCCTCGTGGGGATGGGTGACGATCGCGATAGAACGTCTCGATCACTTTCTGCGGCAAGGGATCTGACGCCTTGAATTTGAAAGGAGCGGCCTTCACACCAGCGCGCCCAGAAGTTGGTTGAAGGCTTCGGTCATGGAGGGGTGGGTGTAGATCTCGTCGCGAAGTTGGGTGGCGGTGATGCCGTGGCGCATCGCCAGGGCGACGGTGTTGATGACTTCGTGAGAGTCGTAGCTGAGCAGGGCGGCCCCGAGGATTTCGTCGGTGTCGGAGTTGACGACGACTTTCATCATGCCGCGGGGCTCGCCGACGATGCGGGCCCGCGGCACAGTCGCCATCTTCGCGACGGGCAATGCAGCGACTTTCACGCGGTGTCCCGCAGCGCGGGCATCGCGTTCGGTGAGGCCAACGCGCGCCAAGGGCGGTGTCATGAAGAGCGTGTAGGGCACGGCGACACGTTCGGTAGTGCTGCGGTTTCCGGCACCGACGAGCTGATCGAGCACGACGCGGTAGTCGTCGAGGGAGACGTAGGTGAATTGCGGACCGCCGTTGACGTCACCAATGGCGAAGATGTGCGGCTGATTGGTGCGCAGATGTTCGTCGACGGCCACCGCTCCATCTTCGGTGAGGCGGACGCCCGCCGCGTCCAGGCCCAAGTCAGCGGTGACCGGTCGGCGGCCCAGCGCCGCCAGGATGACATCGGCCTGCACCGACCGCGATTCTCCGTCCCGTGCGTAATACACCGTCGCCGACGAGGCCGGGCCGTCTTCGACGCGGCGGACCTCGGCGCCCGTGATGACGGTGATGCCGTTGTCTCGCATAATGTCTCGCGCACAAGCGGCGACGTCGTCGTCTTCCTGGCCGAGGATCTGCCGGTGGTGTTCCAGAACGGTCACCTCGGAGCCATAGGCGGCGTACATGGCGGCGAACTCCAGGCCGACGTATCCACCGCCGAGCACCACGAGGCGTGGTGGTAGATCCGGGGTAGCCAGCAGATCGGTGCTGGTGGCCACCACGGAGCTCTCGCGCAATCCGGGGATGTCGGGGATGATCGGCTCGGCACCAGTGCCCACGACGACGTGCTGCGCCTCGACCGTCACGGCGCCGCCGTCGGCCCTGGTGACGTGCACCGTGTGCGGGTCCAGGAACCTGGCCCGCCCGGTGAGCACGGTGACCGAGTCGATCCCGTCGAGCATGGCGAAGTTCTCCGCCCGCATCTGCGACGTCAGGGCTCGTTCGGCGAACACGGCGTGTCGGTAGTAGTCGGATTTGGATTCCGCGTCGCTGCCATTGCGCTGCTCTGATTGGTAGACAAGGGATTTCGTCGGAACACAGCCGATGTTGATGCACGTCCCGCCGTACATGTCGGCAGACTGCTCGACCATTACCACCCGCCACCCCTGCCGTCCCAGTGTCGCCGCCAGCGTCTTGCCGCCCTTGCCGAACCCGATCACAACGAGGTCGGCGCGGACCAGTGACTGAACGTCGATGCGCGTGCTGGGCTCGATCATGTGTGTCCTCTCTCGGAAGGTCTCATTCGTTGGCCGCGTGGCTATTTGGGCGTGATCGCGATCTGGGCCGGCATTTTGAGGTCGGTCAGTCCGCCGTCGACGAAGATTTCGGTGCCGGTCATGAAGCTGCTTTGGTCCGAAGCGAGAAAGAGTACCGCGGCGGCGAGCTCGGCGGGTCTGCCAACGCGGCCCATCGGGACCTTGGCCGCTTCGCCGTCGAGGAGTTGTTGCTGCTGTCCGGCTGGGGCCAGTCCGGTGAGTCCGGGTGTTTCGATCGGGCCGGGGACGACGGTGTTGACCCGGATGCCGCGGGTGATCAGTTCGGTGGCCCAGGTCCGCCCGAACGAACGAATCGCCGCCTTGGTCGCGGCGTAGATGCTGAATGCCGGCGTTCCGTTGTAGGCGGCGGTGGATCCCGCCAGCACGATCGACGCGCCGGAGTTGAGCAGTGGAAGCATCGCCTGCACGGTGAACAGGGTGCCGCCGACGTTGTTGAGGAACACGCTGCTGAACTGTTCGACAGAGATCTCCCCGAGCGGGGTGAACTCCCCACCCCCAGCGTTGGCGAAGAGGACGTCGAGGCCGTGTCCGCGGGCTTCGATCGCTTCGGCGACCTTGGTCAGATCATCGACGCTGGAGACGTCTGCGCGGATGCCGGTGGCGGCGGCGCCGATCGTCGCGACCGCGGCGTCGATCGACTCTTGGTTGCGGCCGGTGAGAAAGACATGGGCGCCCTCGGCGGCCAGGCGTTGAGCGGTGGCCAGGCCGATGCCAGAGCTACCGCCCGTCACCAGCGCCGTCTTCCCGTCGAGTTGGTGGGCGATACCGACTGGCGTCGCGGCGGGCTGGGTGGCCTCGGGTGCGGGGTTCGTCATGGCGGTAGTTCCTTCTCTCAATGGCTGCGGGCGCCTCGGTGGGCCTTGATGTCCATCGTGCGTCCGTCGCGGCGGATGAAAAAGGGCTGATGAGCGAAGACACTCATCGATTGGATCGATCAATGCGCAGACCCGACGGTGCGCACTACGCTCTGGGTGCATGGAGCTTCGGCAGCTCGAGGCGTTCGTGGCGGTGGCCACCGAGCTGCACTTCGGGCGCGCCGCGGACCGCCTGCGTATCGGTCAGCCCACGCTCAGTGACCTGATCCGCCGCTTGGAACGCGAACTGGGCGCCCCCCTGCTGACTCGGACCACCCGCAAGGTCGCCCTGACCGGTGCCGGGCAGGAACTTCTCGGTCGGGCCAAGGTGATCCTCGACGAGGTCGCCGCCGCGGCGGCCGCCGTGCGGCGCACTGCCCAGGGAGAGACTGGCACCGTGCGGGTGGCGATCACCCCACCTGCGGCGCCCGTGCTGGCCCCGCACCTGAATAGTGCCGCATGTGAACACCTACCGGACGTGGACGTCGCCGTGCAGCGCATGTGGCTGCCCGACCTGACTCGGGCGCTCGCCGAGGGCACCACCGACGTGGCGATCACCTGCGCTCGACTGCCCGACGTACCGGGTGTGGTGAACACCGTCTTCTGCAGTGAGCCCCTTCTGGTGGGTTTGCGGCCGGATCACCACCTCGCCGGCGATGCCGAAGTGGCGCTCGGAGACCTGGAGCGGAATCGGCTTGCATTCCCCAGCGACACACTGTTTCCCGCTCTGGCACTGGCCCAGCGCCAAGCCCTGGATTCGGTGGGTTTGACCCCGCCCGTGGTCGTCCTCGATACCACCGACCTGTCGGCATCGAACTGGACGAACCAGCTGGAGGCGACGTGGATTCTGCTCACCGCCTCACTGGGAACACCACCCAACACCACTGTCCTACCGATCGTCCCCGCGCTACGGATCCCCTACACGCTGCAGTGGAGCCCTGAACGCGCCCAGACCGCAGCAGTTGCCCGCTTCGTCCGACTGGCCCTGACCCATGACGTTCCGCCGGGATGGCATCTCGAACCCGGGCATCTGCGCCACCCCGGCTAACTGCGGCGCCGCTTCATCGCTCTGGCCGATCAGTGTCCGAAAGAGTTGCGTCCCCGGCGCGCGAGGTCAGGGGTTGTCGGTCGCCGGACCCGAGCCCATCACGACGGTGATCTTCGCGGTGCTCTCAACAGTGCGGTGGGCGAATGGATTGGTGGCCAGTACGCGGTCCTTGAGCTCCGGCGACGACGGTAGCGACGCTTGCTGGAACTGTAGGAAGCCCGCTCCGAGCAGCACGCGGATTGCTTCGGCGTAGGTCAACGACGACACGTCGGGTACGACCCGTAGCGCGGCTTCGGACGGTTTCGGTGCAGGGCCCGTCGACACGTTGATCGTGATCTCATCGCCCGGTCCCACCGCGGTATCGGCTGCGGGTTCGGTGTCGATCACGTGGTCGGCAGGCACCGTCGGATGCACCTTCTCCTGGACTCGCGTGATCAGTCCGCGGTTGTCCAGGATGGTGATCGCATCGGGTAGGGGCTGGCCGCCCACGTCGGGAAGCGCCGAATTGCCGCGACCTCCGCTGGTGACGGTGACCGCGATCATCACCCCGATGGCGAGCACCGCCAGCACACCGATCGCCATCAGCATCCGGGGCAGAAGTGAACGGCGGCGCTCCGACTGCGATGCGGGCACGTGCTCCTTCGGTGGAAGCGCGCCGTGCACCTCGGTCAAGGCCAGAGGTGACGTGGGTTCGGCGGTGGTCGCCCGCGCGGCCGCGTACGGAGTGTCCCCGTTCTCGAGGCGCATCAGGTCGACGCGCATCTCTGCGGCGGACTGATAGCGACTTTCGGGATCCTTGGCCATCGCCTTGAGTACTACGGCGTCGAAATCTGGGGTCAGTTGGTCGTTGCGACTCGACGGCGCGACCGGATCCTCGTGGACGTGTTGGTATGCGACGGCGACGGGCGAATCACCAGTGAAAGGCGGTTCGCCGGTGGACATTTCGTATAGCACACAGCCCAGCGAGTAGACGTCGGAGCGGGCGTCGACCGCATCGCCCTTGGCTTGTTCGGGAGACAGGTAGTGCGCTGTGCCCATCACCGCGCCGGTCCTGGTGATGCTGTTGTCGCTATCGGCGAGTGCTCGGGCGATGCCGAAGTCCACCACCTTCACTGCGCCAGCCTTGGTCATCATGATATTGGCGGGCTTGACGTCGCGATGGATGATCCCGTGCCGGTGACTGAACTCCAGCGCTTCGCAGACATCTGCGATCACCGCGATTGCCCGTCGCGGGGTCATCGCGCCACGCGTCCCTACGACGTCTCGCAGCGTCAGACCGTCGACGTACTCCATCACGATGTACAGGATCTTTCCCGCGGAGGTGTCTGCTTCCCCGGTGTCGTACACGGCAGCAATCGCAGTGTGGTTCAGACCGGCAGTCTTCTGCGCCTCCCGCCGGAACCGCGCGTTGAGGCTGGGGTCGTTGGCCAGATCTGCGTGCAGCACCTTGACCGCGACGTCGCGATGAAGTCTCAGATCGCGCGCGAGATGTACTTCGGACATGCCCCCGATACCGACGACCTCACGCAGTTCGTAGCGATCGGCGAACCGGCCCGGCGTGCTCA
Source organism: Mycolicibacterium hodleri (assembly GCF_006439015.1). Lineage (GTDB taxonomy): Bacteria > Actinomycetota > Actinomycetes > Mycobacteriales > Mycobacteriaceae > Mycobacterium > Mycobacterium hodleri_A. Next base: position 124,542 of record NZ_RCZG01000003.1, read on the forward strand.
TTGCGACGTCTCGATGAGTACTACCCCAGCTTCGCTCGGCGCGGCTCCCAAGGCCGGTTGGCGTGATCGCGCCACTCGACGATCCTGGCACGTTGCGGATGGCCAGGCCGCTCAACCGGAAAGTCAGCCGGCCGGGCCCGGCCGGGCATCGGGGGCCGCCCACAGTCAATGGCCGTCGCGGAGCAGCCCTCCTGATCAATCTTGCTCGGTCACCGAGCGGCGGTACCGTCCTCATCGCATGCCTTGCCCTCGACGGGCATCCGCTCCCGGAGGGAGTCATAGATCGGTGGCGATCGCAGCAGCTCTGCCGCCAACACCGCGGCGGCCGTGGCCGCCAACATCGGCACCAATACCGAAGTCGTGGCGGTCATCTCGACGACGATGACGATCCCCGTCAGCGGAGCCCGGACCGTGGCCCCGAAGAACGCCGCCATGCCCACGATGGCCATGGGAACGGCAAGCGACGTGTGGTGGCCGGGCCAGACTGCTTCGAAACCCCCCACGAAGAGGACCCCCCACAGCGTGCCCAATGCCAGCAGTGGGGCAAACAATCCGCCGGGCACTGCCGCGGCATACGACAGCGGACCGGCCACGAACCGCAACACCAGGAAGCCGACTATCACCGACAAGGCCATGCTGCTTCCACCAAGGATCGACTGGGTGAGGTCGTCGCCACCACCAGTCGCGAGCGGGTGGATGAACATCACCAGGCCGATCAGCGCACCGATCACGGCAGCCTTCGCGACCGCGGAAATGCGGGGCAGAAGCTTCACGTGGTCGACGAATGCCAACACCAGACGGTTGTAGAGGACGCCGAGGCATCCGGTCGCAACCCCGAACACGATGAAGAGCGGAAGCCACCCCAGGGCCGGGGAGGTGACGGCTTCCACCTGAAAGTCCGCGACGTCGCCGACGACGAGCCGAGAGCAGCCGACGGCGGTAGCGGCCGCAAAGGCCGTGGCAAGAACCGTCTGTAGCCGGAACGACTTCGTGACCTCCTCGAGAGTGAACAAGGCGCCGCCGATCGGGGCGTTGAACGCCACGGCGAGGCCGGCGCCACCCACGGCTGTTTGCAGCATCCTCACCGTGGTGTCGGGCAGTCGGAACACTCGCGCGAACGCTGCTCCGATCGCGGCACCCATGTGCACCGTCGGACCCTCTCGACCCAACACCAGACCCGACCCGATTCCCAGCACACCGCCGACGAACTTCGCGGGGAGCAAGCGCAACTCAGGGGGCGGGGCGTCGCGTCGATAGACCGCCTCAACGTGCGGGATGCCACTCCCGGCAGCCAGCGGCATCCACCTCACGACCAAGGCGGCGAGCGTGGCACCGGCCGCGGCGGCGGCGATCGGAATCAGCCATCCCGGCCCGGGTAGCCGGTGTGCCAACTCCGACAGATCCACCCGCCAGGCGTCTGCAACTTGCAAACACCAGCGAAAGGCGCCACCGACGAAGCCGATCACCACACCCGCGACGCTGGCGGTGGCGCAGACCAGCACCGAGTGGTGCAGACGGTCGGGCGCCGATTCGGAATCCTCCCCGGGCATGGTCATGGCGTCGCCGGCGGGGATTCCATGCCCTGGAGGTTATCGATCACCGGCAGGCACCGCGCGCGTCCCGCGAAATGCCGTGGTGGTGCGTGCCGGTCGCCCATCGCGATGGTCGGTAGTCTGCAGACCATGGGGTCGACGCGGTTCCAGGACCGGGTGGCGATTGTCACCGGCGCTGGCGCCCCCGGTGGCATCGGCGAGGCCGTCGCTCGGGAGTTCATCGCCGAGGGTGGTCGCGCAGTCCTGGGCGCCACGTCGGACCGGGTGCACGAACGGGCCGCCGAACTCGGCGATGCGGCGGTCGGTGCGGTCGCCGATCTCACGGTGGACGGTGGAGCCGAGCACCTGGTGGCCACGGCGCTCGACCGATGGGGCCGAATCGACGTTCTGGTCAACAACGCCGGGATGACGTCTGTGTCGTCGGGCTGGGATGCCGACGGCGACGTCGTCGAGCTGACGCGGGCGGACTGGGATGCAGCCCTGGCGCGCAACCTGACGACGGCATTTCTGATGAGTCGCGCGGTGGTGCCCGTGATGTCGGCGGCCGGCTACGGCCGAATCGTCTCCGTGGGGTCCACCACCGGAACGACCAATGCGATGCCGGGTCAGTCGACGTACACCGCCGCCAAGGCGGGGTTGATAGGTCTGTCGAGGGCGCTGGCGCTCGAGGTCGTGCAGAACGGGATCACCGTGAATGTGGTCGCGCCCGGGTATGTCGAGACGCTGTCGCAGCTGCCCTTCGAGGCCAGCGCCGCAGCGGGCGGGCCCATCGGCCGCAGCGGATCTCCCTCCGAAGTTGCCGCTTGCGTGCTGTTTCTGGCGCACGAAACCGCGTCGTTCGTCACGGGAACGGTGCTGGTCGTTGACGGCGGTCACGGTCTCCCCGAGACGTGGCCGCGACCCTAGGGCTGGACCATTGCGGGCCCGCGCACCAGGCAAGGGGTAGGTCGGCATCACGGTGGTCACTCCATGTTGTTTCGGTACCCGCCGGCGAAGCCGCACATTTGGCCGAGGACGCGTGAGCTAGCCAAAACTCGGGTACTGCAGAACGAGTCTGGCGCCGGTTGGGTAGCAGACCGAACGAGAGGTGCAGCGTGGCCGACATCATCGAGTTGATCTACGCCGACCACGACTGGCTCCGTCGCCAGTTCTTCCGGCTCGACGACGCGTCGACCAATGATGAACTCGCAGCGGTGTGGGATCAGCTGAGCGCCCGCCTCGACGCTCACGCGGACGCGGAGGAAACGGTGTTCTATCCCGCCTTGCTGAAGCATGGCGGTCGCGACGATCCGGGAAATCCCGAAGGGGATCCCAGGGACGAGACCGAAGACGCGATCACCGACCACAACGCCATTCGCGACGCCGTACGCACCTCACGTCAGCACACACCGGGCAGCAAGGAGTGGTTCGACGCCGTGGTCAAGGCCCGCACCGAGAACGGTGAACACCTCGACGAGGAGGAGCGCGAGGCGATGCCCGACTTCATCAAGAGCGCCTCCCTCGAACTCCGCCACGAGCTAGGGATGAAGTGGCTGCAGTTCTACGCTCAACACGACTCCACCCAGGGCATCGACAACTCGGACAAGGACGCCGACGAATACATCCACGAGCACGCTTGAGTTCAGGGAGCGCGCCTGAGAGTGCGCATCGACGACCACGCCACCCAGGGGCGACTCTCCACTTCCAGAACAGTCCGAGGTAAGACGATGTCCGCACTTGCCGCCGTCGGTTTCCGCTCCGAGCGAGGGCCGGTGCTCATCTCGATCATGCTCAGCACCGGCTTGGTCGCCATCGATTCGACGGTCCTGGCGACCGCCGTGCCCTCCATCGTCGGCGAGTTGGGCGGTTTCCACCAGTTCCCCTGGCTGTTCTCGGCGTACCTCCTGGGCCAGGCCGTGACCACGCCCGTCTATGCGAAACTCTCCGACGTGTTCGGCCGCAAGCCGATCCTGCTGCTCGGGATCGGGCTGTTCCTGGTGGGTTCGGTGCTATGTGCCGCGGCGTGGAACATGCTGGCGTTGATAATCTTTCGTGCGATTCAAGGACTCGGCGCAGGCGCCGTCCAACCCACGGCGATGACGATCGTCGGGGACGTCTACACCGTGGCCGAACGCGCCAGGGTTCAGGGCTATCTGGCCAGCGTGTGGGCCGTGTCATCGGTCGTCGGACCGATGTTGGGCGGCGTGTTCTCCCAGCTGGGCTTCTGGCGTGGCGTCTTCCTCATCAACATCCCGCTCTGTGTGGTGGCGGCGTGGATGTTCCACCGACACTTCCACGAGACCGTCGCGCCTCGGCATCGGACCATCGACATCCTGGGCGCGGTGTTGTTGACCTTGTCGATGACGTCGCTGGTGCTGGCCGTCCTCGGCGGTGGTCAGACCTGGCCGTGGACCTCGGCGCCCAGCATCGTTGCCTTTACCGCTGGCGTCGTTCTGCTGGTGGCCTTCGTCCTTGCGGAGCGCAGAGCACCCGAACCGATCCTGCCCCTCTGGGTGTTCTCCCGCCGACTGCTCTGTGCCACGACCATCGTCGCGTTCGGCGTCGGCGCAATACTGATGGGGCTGACGTCCTACGTTCCCACCTATCTCGAAGGGTCGCTGAACACCGCCCCCATCATCGCGGGTCTTGCGTTGGCCGCGTTGACGATTGGCTGGCCAGCCACGGCGGCCATCGCCGGCCAATTGTATCTGCGATGGGGTTTCAAGAACACCGCATTGATCGGTGCCACTCTGGTGGTCGTCAGCTCGGGAGTGTTGGCCGCGGTTGCGCACCGACCCAACGTCGCCGTTGTCGCCGCTGCCTGTTTCGTGATAGGCGCGGGCATGGGTTTGTTGGCGGTGCCGACGTTGATCTCGGCGCAGGCGAGCGTCGACTGGAACGAACGCGGCGTGGTCACGGGCACCAACATGTTCGCGCGCTCCCTGGGTAGCGCGGTCGGCGTGGCCGTATTTGGCGCGATTGCGAATTCGATCTTCGGCTCGGGCGACATCCACACGATTGGTCCGGCCGCCATCCGATCGGGTTCGGCCGCGGTGTTCGCTGGCGTATTCGTCGTTGCCACCGCGACCGCCGTCGCGGTGATCGCGATGCCTCGCACCCCGGCAGCGTTCCGAGACTGAGGCTCGCTATCGGCACGCCCGTCGTATCGCGTGCGACCACCTTCAGGACTACCGGAGGAATCCTTGCACCCTTGGATCATCGTGTGTCCTCGTTCTCCGCGGCCGAACCGGTTAGGCCTCCGATCATGCTGCGGCCGCCGAACAACTGAACCGAACACCTCTCAGATGTGCGATCGCGTCAGCAAGGTCCGTCCCGTGGTTGCTTGACGCACCGAGCTGAGTCGGGCGCGCCTAGCAAGAGCGAGACATCCAGCCCGGATCCCGGCCGATGAAGGCTGCGAGGCGAGTCACCGGGTCCGCATCGGCGGCCACCGTTAACGCTGGGCCGTACTGTCCCGACGATCGCAGCAAGTCTTCGATACCGGACATGCCGTCGAGCAACTGTGCGGCGAAATCGGGATCCATTTCCGGCGCTTGACCATTGGCCGTTGCCAGGTCCCAGGTGTGCATGAAGACGTCGGGGGTGTAGAAGCGGTCGACGGCATCGGCCAACCGGTGGGTGCCGACCATCGGATGACGGAACTCGGCCTCGGCGTTCGCACCGTCGAGCAGCGCCTGCACCCGCTCGACGTGTGCCTGCCACGCAGCGGCCGGATCGGTCTGCACGTCCGGTCCGGGCGGCAGTTCCAGACCGCCGGCGTTCAGGAACTCCGTGAACCAGCCGACCAGGTGCCCGACGACGTCCCGGGCGACCCAGTCGCCTACCGGTGTCGATACCTCCCAATCACGGACTGCGGCAACATGTCCGGTGAACCCGGCGCTGACAACGCGGTGCCGGTCGGCGGGGCGGAGATGGGTGAGACGGCTCACCGGTCCCCAACTCCGAGCAAGGAGTCGAGCTTGGTGTAGCCCTCGTTGACACCGGTCTCCATCCCCGACGCCAGCCAGGCGTCACGGCGCTCGAAGCTGTCCACCAGCGATTGCACACGCAAGCGGGTGCGGCCGTCGCCAAGATCCTCAAACCACGAGGTCTCCAGTGAGACGTCGTCGGGCATGCCCTCGAAAGTGAAGGTCTGCACGATCTTGTCCTCGGCGACGGTGTGGAAGCAGCCCCGGAATTCGTATTCCTCGCCGTCGCGGACCGCGACATAGCGCCAGCTGCCGCCGTGGCGGACGTCCCACTCCAACACCCGGGTGGCCATGCCGACAGGGCCAACCCACCGCGCGAACAACTCCGGGTCGGTATGCGCCTTCACCAATTGCTCGGGAGTGGCCTGAAAGTCGCGGGTGATCCGGATGAGCGGGACGTTCTGGTCGGCCTCAATTTCAGCCTGCGCCATGTTCACGATGCGTTGCCCCTTCGGTGCGGTTTCTCGGTGTCGTTCAGCTGCGCCAGCACGGCATCCAAGCGTTGATAGCGCTCCTCTGCCTGGCGGCGGTATCGCTCGATCCACTTGGTCATCAGGTCGAAGACCTGCGCCTCCAGATGCACCGGCCGGGTCTGTGCCACCCGGCCGCGGCTGACCAGTCCGGCATCCTCGAGCACCTTGAGGTGCTTGGAGACCGCTTGCATGCTGACGTCGTACGGTTCGGCGAGCTGGCCGACGGTGGCATCGTCAACGGTCAGCCGCGCGATGATGTCGCGTCGAGTTGGATCACTCAGCGCAGCAAAGACTTTCGACAACTGGTCGGTCATTTTCGTCCTCAACCCCTTGGTTGTGCAAGCATGAATGATGACGCCATGTGTTGTCAACCGTGAGGTTGAATAGTCGTGTGATCAGTCCACCCGCGGACGTTCACGGATTGGCGTCTGCCGTATCTCCGGGGTCACGGCGAGCATCGCGGAATGGCCGGGGAGATCGCGAAATCGGTGGATCGCCGAGGGCGTCGCCAAGGACCTCGGCTGCCCGGTAAGAAGCATCGCGGGCTAGTCGATGCCGTCCTGACCACATCACTTCTCGTAAGTGGATTTCTGAATGCTAGACATGGCTATGCGGCGGAAGTCACCGGACTTCCCGTAGACCGCGCCAAGAGATGGGTCATCGCCCTGCGTGTCGCGACGTTCAACATCCTGCACGGCCGAACGGTCGGGGGCGTGGTCGACCCATCTCGGCTACGGATGAGCATTCAGCGACTGCAGCCCGACATCCTGGCCCTGCAGGAGGTCGACCTCGATCAGGAGCGCTCCGGCAGAGTCGATCTAACCGCCGTGGCCGCCGAGGCGATGGGTGCCGTTGCCCACCGGTTCGTGGCCGCGATCGCGGGGACACCGGGAGCGACCTGGACCGCTGCGACGGGCACCGAGCAACCCGGCTCGGCTACGTACGGGATCGCGCTACTGTCGCGGTTTCCGGCTTCCAGTTGGCAGGTACTACGACTGCCGCACTTCCCTGTTCGGGTTCCGCTATACCTGGCCTCCGCCCGTCGGATCATCGTCCTGAAGGAGGAGCCGCGGACGGCCATCTTGGCCCGATTCGACACACCGCTGGGTCCGCTGACGGTGGCCAATACCCACCTGGCGTTCGTACCCGGCTCGAATCGGCGACAGCTGCGCCGGATTGTCACCGAGCTGCGGGGCCTCCCGGGGCCACACCTGCTCGTCGGCGATCTGAACCTCACGTCCGCTACGGCGCAGAGGGTGTCCGGCATGCGGACGCTGGCGGTGGTACCGACGTTTCCCGCCCACCGCCCGCGGCGCCAACTGGACCACCTCTTCACCGATGATCCCGGGTTGACGGTCCGAAGTCATGGGACGCCGTTGATGCCGATCTCGGATCACCGACCCCTGGTAGTCGACCTGGAGCGTCACTAGCTGCCCGGTGTGCTAGCGCACCACCAACACGGGACACTCGGCGTGAGTGATCACGCTCTGACTGACCGAACCCAGCGTGGACGCCGCGATCCTGCCGCGTCCGTGGCTTCCCACCACAACCAACTGTGCTTCTCTGGACAGGGCCCGAAGCCCCTTCGCCGGGCTGATGTCTTGGAAGATCTCGTTCACGTGTGCGTTGGGGTACTTCTTGGCCAGGGGCGCGACGAGTTCGTCCATGCGCTGCCGCTGCTGGCTCTGCAACAGATCCAGTAGCTGCCAGTCCATCAGCCCTTGGCTGTAGCCGAGACCCACCGCAGCGGCGAGGTCCCACATGTGCGCCACCTTCAGCGGGGCGTGCAGAACGTGCGCCGCCTCGAACGCGATCATCAGTGCACGCAAGGAATCCTCGGACTCGTCGATGCCGACCACGACGGGTAGCGGTTTGCCGGTGCGATGTGCCGCCGGGGCCCGCCACACCAGCACCGGGCACAGTGCGCGATGGGTGATCCGCACGACGTGGCTGCCAAGCATGCCGTCGTCGGTGCCGCTTCCCACCACGAGCAGTCGGGCACGGTCGGACGCGTCTCGTAGTGCCCCGCCGATGGACTTCTTGACCGTCGCGCTGCGGACGTCGAGGTCCGGATGAGCCGCACGCACCGCCACCTCGACCGAACCGAGGGCGGGGTCGGCCGTGCCTTCATCGATCTCGGGCGCCGCAGAGTCGGCGAGAAAATGCCAGTCCAGCCGGGCCGCAGCGTGCAGCAGCAGCAGCGTCGAGGAGCTGCTCGCGGCGTAGTCGGCAGCCCAATGGGCGGCCGCCAAGGCCGTGTCGGAGCCATCGATTCCCACCACGACCTGCTGCGCGTCGTCGGCGTCTGTGTTCACCTCTGCACACTATCGCCGGTCAGTGCGCACCCTCGGGACCTCCTCAGCCGATCGACCTGACGGGTCATCAACCGGGGCCGATACCGCGCAGCCTCTGATAAAGCGTGCCGAGCACCGACTGGCGCAGCGGCCATGTGACCACCGATTCGACCACTTTCAACGTGCTCAGCGCGATGGACTGCGGCACGTGGAGAGGATCCATCAGATCGTTCTCCGCGAACGGACTTGCGTCCGCCGAGACCATCGTGTCGGTCAACTTTCGCAACGACCGACCGGTGGTGCGTAGCTCTTCGATGCCGTGCCGGAACGCGCCCCGACGTTCCACTTCCTCACGGAAGGTCTTGACGGAGACCCCCAGGTGCTCGGCCACGAGACTGTCTCGGGTGTAGAGGATCTCACGCTCCACCTCCCCGCAGTTCGCGAGCTCCGTTCTGGCTTCGATGGCGATGTCGCATTCGCTGTCAAAGCCCAGCGAGCGGTTGTTGAAGTTCGAGGAACCGATGCGAAGCAGCCGGCCGTCGACGGCAATGATCTTCGAATGCACGTACACCGACACCCCAGCGCCGGCCGTCGGCCAATAGACCCCCAACCGTTCGTGCAGGTCGGCCGATCTGAGCATTCGCACCAGGAGTTGCCGGGCGCTGTCCATCGACTCGACTTCCAGGCGGCTCTCGGAGCTGCGCGGGAGGACGATCACCACTTCGGGTCCGTGCCGTTCCCGCAGCCGGGTCGCGATGGCTTCCGCGATGCAACGCGACGCGAAGTACTGATTCTCCAGGTAGATGACGTCCCGGGCGGCGGCGATGGCCGCGAGGTCCAGCGCCTCGATCTCGCGGACCTCCTCACGCTGGGGCAGCGTTGGAAGGGTGCGTGCCACGCCCACCACGATGTCGCGCAATGAGGGACTGAGCCCCTCTGGCCACGGGGAGGCATATGGAACGTCCTTGGCCATGGCCTGACCGGTTGCTGCCTCCCACCGCGCGTGGGCCTGCTGTGCGAGCAGCTGAGCAGCAGCCCCATCCACTGCGGCACCTACCTCGTGTCGTGGGCCGTACGGATCTCCCGGGCCGTCCCTGCGGGGATCGACCGGCAGATGGTCGCGGGTGTCCCACCGCCCGATGGTCAGATCGATACCGCCGCAGAAGGCCACCGCGTCATCGACCACCACGATCTTCTGGTGGTGCACGGCACCGGTAGGCCGCACTCCATCGACCGCGAAGTGCATTCGCGCCGAGGTGACCTGGTTGACCAGACTCACTGGCGCAATACCGAACCAGAATGCGTCGAAAGCGGGCAGCAGGCGCAGGTTGGACTTCAGCAGATAGACGTTCAATTCGCTGCGCTTCCACAGCAGCCAGTGCAGGAAGGGTCCCAGCTGGTTAGGCCCTTCCATCGTCGTCTCGCCTCGCTCGAATGCCATTCGATAGTCGAGGTCCCAGCCGATGATGACGATGCGGTGCTGAGCGTTCAGCATCGCAGCCTTGACGTGCCGTAGATAGTCAGCGCCGTCGACGATGGCGGCGTACCGATCCGCCGGTGCCGAGCGCCAGCAGGTCTCACCTGGGACGATCAGCGTCTCGCTGGGTCGATCCGCGCCGTCGCCAACCGGCTCATCGGTGTGCAAGGACATCGACTCCTCCCGGATGCTTCGGCGAACCGCTTCGAGGCGCGAACTCGAGGCAATCCTCCCCCATGCCCATCCTGGCGGCATAACGGTGACCGGCGCGCACCGCGATCGGACCTCGCCGCTACTCGTCTAGCGCATCGCCCGCCCGGCGGATCCCAACATCTGCGCCGCCTCGACAACCCTGGCAGCCATGGCGTTCTCAGCCGGCTTGCCCCACGATCTCGGGTCGTAGGCCTTCTTGTTGCCGTAGCCGCCGTCGACCTTGAGCACCTGGTCGTATTGGGAGATCATGTGGCCGGCGATGGAGCGGGTGAACGCGTATTGGGTGTCGGTGTCGATGTTCATCTTGACGACACCGCTCGCGACCGCGGACGCGATGTCCTCTGCGCTCGATCCCGATCCACCGTGGAAGACGAGGTCGAATGGTTTGGTCTTTCCAGTCTCGCCACCGACGACGGTCTGGATCTCCTCGAGGATCTCTGGGCGCAGATGGACCGAATCCGGATGGTAGACCCCGTGCACGTTGCCGAAGGTCAACGCGGTCAGGTACCGACCGCGCTCCCCCGTGCCCAGTGCCGCGATGGTGGCCCGCGCATCGTCGACGGTGGAGTACAGCTGTTCGTTGATCTCGTGGGACACGCCGTCCTCCTCGCCGCCGATCACACCGACCTCGATCTCGAGGATGGTGTTCGCCTCCGCCGACGACTCCAGCAATTCTGCTGCGATGCGCAAATTTTCGTCGAGAGGGACCGCGGACCCGTCCCACATGTGCGACTGATACAGCGGTTCCAGGCCGCGGGCGCGGCGTTCTCGCGCGTCGGCGATCAACGGCCGGACCCAGTCGTCGAGGTTCTCGGCGGGGCAGTGATCGGTGTGCAGGGCCACGGTGACCGAGTAGTGCGAGGCGACCTCGAGCGCGTAGAGCGCGAGCGCCTTCGACCCCGCGAGGCGGTTCTGAACTCTGTTTCCGGACAGATAGAGCGCCGTTCCCAGCGACACCTGGATAATGCCGTCGCTATCGGCTTCGGCGAAGCCCTGCAAGGCTGCGTTCAGTGTTTGGGAACTGGTCACGTTGATCGCCGGATAGGCGAACCCGCCGTCCTTGGCGCGATCGAGCATCGCAACGTAGTGATCGGGGGTTGCTATCGGCATGGTCGAATGTCCTATCGGGGAGCGTTACGTGCAGCCGCACGAATTGCGATGGTGGAACGTCGTCGGCACGCGAATCCGTTGTGGCGCACCATCCTGTCCACGAATGCGGCGCAGAAGCAACTGGACCGCGGTGGCGCCGATCGTCTCGACGTCCTGCGCCGCCGCGGTGAGCCGGGGTTCGAACAGATCAGACCATTCGAAGTCGTCGTAACAGACGAAGGCCACATCGTCCGGAATCGACAACCCAAGACTACGAACGGCTTTGAGTGTTCCAATGGTCATGGAGTTGTTCATCGACACCAGCGCGGTGGGCCGGCTATCGCTAGACATCAACGTACGCACTTCGCGTTCCGCCACGTCCGTATTGGAGTCGCCGTCGAGGACCAGAGCGGTGTCGACTGCGATACCGCGTTCTGAGAGCGCCGCGGTATATCCATCGAGACGTTCAGTGGTGGAGGAGATCCCGCCGAGCCCGCGCACAACGCCGATCCGACGGTGTCCGAGGTCGAGCAGATGCTCGGTCAACGACCGAGCCGCCGAGAAGTTCTCCGGGCCGACCTGGTCGCTCCCGACGTCGACACCGCGGTCGATCAGAACCAGAGGCGTTCCCGTGTGGGCGATTTTGGGAAGGGTGACCCTCTCCGATCCGGCCGCAGGCGCAACGATCATCCCGTCGACCCGCCGGTCCAGTAGTGAGTCGGTGACGCGCCTCTCGGATTCCAGTTCGTCGTGGGAGTCTCCGACGATGAGCACGTAGCCGGCGTCCGACAGCGCCCGTTCCACGGCGTGAACCAGGCTTCCGAAGTAGGGATTCGTCAATACGGAGATCGAGAGTCCGACCGTATGCGTACGCCCGGCCGCCAGTGATCGTGCGACGACATTGCGGCGGTATCCGGTCTCCTCGATGGCCGCCTCGACGCGCACGCGCGTGGCGGTGTCGACCTTGCGCGTGCCGTTGAGCACGTGCGAGACCGTGGAGGCGGAAACGCCGGCGATGCGGGCGACGTCGCCCATCGTGGTCACCGGAGACGCACGATGCGGTCCGCGCGACCTGCGGTCGACTCGATGAGCTGGGCATTGCGCTCGTCGGACCCGAAGGCCCAGAACGCCGCGTCCGCCGGGGACTTTCCGTGAGTCTCGTGACGGCGTAGCAGCCTCGAGTGGCGAATGTCGGTGTCGGGGGCCAGAAACCAGACCTCGTCGATGCAGGAGCGCGCCGCAGGCCACGCATCGGCCTCCAGCAGTAGGTAATTGCCTTCGGTGACGACCAACGGCACCGAAGGCCGGACGGGAATGGACGAGCCGATCGACTCCTCGATCTCGCGCCGGAAGCGGGGCGCGTACACAACTGGGTCGTCGACGCGCTGTGCCCGGAGGATCGCGAGCAGCCGTGCATACCCGCCGTCGTCGAAGGTGTCGTGCGCACCCTTGCGGTCCAGGATCCCCATGTCGATCAATACTTCGTTGGCAAGATGAAACCCGTCCATGGGGACGAGCACGGCGACATCAGGCCCCAGAGCGGCAACGAGTCGCTCTGCAACAGTGGACTTCCCGGCTCCCGGCGCCCCAGTGAGACCGAGAATGCGACGTTCGCCGGGAACGGCGAGCACCTGGGCCGCCTCGACCAACTCGTCCAGTGTGGTGTCCTGCACGTCCTGCTCGAGGGTCACCGTTCGCGCCTCTGAGTCAGTTCAACGGAGAGCTCGCTGAGCCATGCCCGCGGCCCGACCACCGAACATCGCACCGCCGCCACGCGCGCCGCGCGGTCGATGCGTTCGCTGACCCCGCTGTCGATCTGGGTCGAGAAGTAGGCATACGCACCATGGAAGGCGTCGCCGGCGCCCAGGGTGTCGACCACCACAACAGGTTGCACCGGCACGGACCCGGACTCGCCGTCCGACCACCACTCGACCGGCTCACCGCCGTGCGTGGAGACGACGTTGCGTACTCCGCTACGGACAAGCGCGGCAGCGGTGGATTCCGGATCGTCGGCGCCCGGAATTCGGAAGTCGTTGGAGCACAACATGTCCATTGCGTACGGGATGATGTCGCCCATGACCGGTTTCCATCGGCCGGCATCGACGACGAGCGTGGTAGCCAGTGCTGCCGTATGCCGAACGGCAGCACTGGCGATCTGGGGGTGGTGCCCGTCGACGAGCACCACGTCGGCATCAGCCACGAGGTCACCGAGGTCTCCCGGTGGCGACGCGTCGGAGTTCACGGCGTCGAGCGAGACCACCGACCGGTCACCCGTCGATTCGACGACCGACACGGCGGAGATGGGTACCTTCCGGGTGGTTCCCGCCGCCGCGTCGACGACGGCGACGCCGTACGCAGCAAGGTCGGCCCGGATGAGCTCTGCCACCGGATCGTCGCCGAGTGCGGTGACGAGGATCGCCTCGCCGCCCAGCCCTGCAAAGGTGACGGCCGCATTCGCGGCCGGCCCGCCAGCAGCGACGAACTGGGCGGTCGAGGTGATCTTCTGGTTCACCGCAGGCGCTTTCGCGATGCGGTGAATCACGTCCAGGGTCGCCAACCCGACAAAGACCCCAACCGGAGCCCTCTCAGAGACCGGCCCGTTCCTCATCGCTCGGCTCCTCTGCACCGGTCATGAGCGCGACCACCTCGGACATCGAGCGGTTCTTCGGATCGACGACACCGGCACGTTGTCCCAGCCGGTGGATGTGAATCCGGTCGGCCACCTCGAACACGTGCGGCATGTCGTGACTGATGAGCACCACGGGGATGCCGCGGTCGCGGATCGACCGAATCAAGTCGATGACCTGTCCCGACTCCCGGACTCCGAGAGCAGCAGTCGGCTCGTCCATGATGATCACGCCGCGGCCGAACGCGGCAGCCCGCGCCACCGCGACACCCTGACGCTGCCCGCCGGACAACGTCTCGACGGCCTGGTTCACGGACTTGATGCCGATCTTCAGGTCTGCGAGGTGTTGCGACGCCTCCTGACACATCCTCGGCATGTCAAGCCGACGGAACAGGCTGCCCGCGATACCCTTTCGTCGTACTTCGCGTCCCAGATACAGGTTCGACGCGATGTCGAGAGCCGGTACCACCGCGAGATCCTGGTACACCGTTTCGATTCCGGCGGCTCTGGCATCTCGGGTGTTCTTGAACGACACGGGCGTTCCGTTCATCAGTATCTCGCCTGCGTCCGGAATGACCGCGCCCGCCAAAGCCTTTATCAGACTTGACTTTCCCGCCCCATTGTCACCGATGACCGCGAGGACCTCGCCTTCGCGGAGCTCGAAGTCGGCACCGTTGATTGCCGTCACGTTGCCGTACTTCTTGACGAGTCCGCGCGCTTCGAGAACGGGTGCGCCACTCCTCACGATCGTCATAGTGATCTCCTGCGGGTGAACTGATCCACTGCCACCGCGACGATCACCAGGATTCCGGTCGCAATGTTCTGGTAGAGATTGTCGACGCCGGCCTGGGTGAGACCGTTGCGGAGAACGCCGACGATCAACGTGCCAACGAGCGTTCCGCCGACGCCTCCGCGCCCACCGAACAAACTGGTTCCGCCGATGACCACCGCGGTGATCGTCTCGAGGTTGGCGTTTTGATATGCATTCGGGTCGGCGTTGGGGATTCGACCCAGAGCAGCCCACGCGGCGATGGCCGCGATCACACCGGTGACGATGTAGACCGAGAACAAGACCCGCCCGGACTTGATGCCCGACAGATTCGATGCCAGCGGGTTACCGCCAACGGCGTAAATATGTTTGCCCCACGAAGTTTGAGAGAGTGCGTACCACATCACGACGTAGACCAAGAGCATCGCGACCACGCCGAACGTGGTCGAGAACGACCCGATGCGAAAGGACTTGCCCAGGAGCGTGAGCGGTCCTGGCTCCACGCGGTAGGTCTCGGACCCGGCGAGCAGGCGGGTGGCGGCCTGTATCGCGGTGAACGTTCCCAGCGTGACGATGAACGGTGGCAATCGCAGGGTGGTCACGAGCCCACCGTTGATCGCCCCGAACGCCACGCACACGAGAAGCGTCGATCCAAGCGCCACGACCGGCCCGTTGGCGCCGGCACTCTGCGCCATCACGATGGTTCCGAAGACGGCAACTGCGCCGATCGAGAGATCGATGCCGGAGGTGAGGATGATCAGCGTCTGACCGATGGCGAGAATGCCGACGACCACCGATTGCTGAAGGATCAATGAGACGTTCTGCGGATTGAGGAAGGAATCCGAAACCGCGCTGAAGATGATGATCGCGATGACGAGCGCCACCAGGGGGCCGAGCAACGGTTCACGCAGGATGCTGCTGGCGTTGAATCGGCTCGACACCGATGGCTTTGCCGTAGCTGGTGGCGTGGCGGGAGCGCTAGTGGTCATTTGCTAGCTGTGCCCCAGCAGTTCTGTTCGCCCCAGGCCGTGTCCTTCGACTCGAGTCCGGCAACGGGCTTGTCCGTCACGAGCTGCGAACCGGTGTCGTTGAATCCGCTGGGCTTGGTTCCATCCTTGGCGAACTTGACCACGGCGTCCACGCCCAGCTCGGCCATCTTCGCCGGGAACTGGAGCACCGTGGCGCCGATCTTTCCGGCCTTGACATCGGCGATGCCCGTGCAGCTTCCGTCGATCGACCCGATGGTGATCTGGGACGCGCGGTTGGCCGACTGGATCGCCTGGTACGCACCGGCGGCGGCTGGCTCGTTGATCGTGTATAGCGCGTTGATGCCTGAAGCGCGCTGGAGAATGTTCTCCATTGCGGTCTGAGCCTTGGTCTGGTCGCCGTTGGTGTTCTCCTGGCCGACGATCTCCGGCGAGCCGTTCGCGATGCCGAAGCCCTCCAGGAATCCGTCGTGGCGGAATGTGTCGACCGTGCCACCCGGGGTCCCGTCCAACATCACGACCTGGGGCGGTGTGTTGCCAAGCGCGGCCTTCACCCACTTGCCCTGGCTGACGCCCGCGGCCTTGTTGTCGGTGGCGAAGGTGGCATCGACGGCGTCCTCGGGGTCGGTTGCGGTGTCGAGGGCGATGACGACGACGCCGGCATCGCGGGCCTTCTTGATTGCGTCGAGCACCCCGGTGGAGGAGTTCGGCGTGATCAGAATGCCCTTCACGCCTTGTCCGACCATGTTCTCGATGGCCGCGACCTGGCCCTCGTTGTCACCGTCGAACGCACCCGCCAGGGCGATCAGCTGGGCGCCGTCCTTGTCGGCCTGCGCCTTCGCGGCTTCCCGCAGTTTCACGAAGTACGGGTTCGAATCGGTCTTGGTGATGAGACCGACCTTGACGCTGTCTGAACTCGATCCGCCGCAAGCCGTCAGACCGAGAACCAGCGAGCCTGCCATCAGTACCGCGCCGACCTTGGACGCGCTTCCGATGCGCTTTTCGAACATGTGGACTCCCTTGTCCTCGATGTGACGCCGATCACGTCGCCTAGTGTGCAGGAGTCTAGGCAGACGCAAGCGCTTGCGCATGCGCTTTCGCCAATTCTCTCCGCGCCCGGATCGAGATTCCGACATTCGCGGGCCGTTGCTCCTGGCTTGCGCCGCATACTCGTGGGCGACAATGACGGGGGTCGGCCGTGGTGATTGCAGCAGCAATCAGTCAAGGTGCTTGCCCTGGGCGGCTGTGAGTCCTCGAAGGGTTTGCGACGCTGCGGGCGTCGGCTGGCCGGCCGGCCATCAATAGCCCCTGGCAGGTTCGCACTCACGCTGGACCCAGCAGTTATACAGCCCACGGCCCATTCCCACAGAGCGAACGCACACTTCTTGAAGTACGGACGCTTTCAACGCGAAAGGTGCAAGGAGACAATGCGATTCGACATCGGGAGCTCATTGCCGTCGCTCCGGTCACGGGAGGCCTCGCGCCAAGCGGCTTTGTGAGCCAAGGGGTGGCCAATGCCGCTCCGCCGGCGGTACGGGTCCTGGTAGTCCTGGTATCGGGATCGGTGGGCCGGCAGCTCCCGGCCCCGGCCGCGGACCGCTAGCCCCGTGCCCGCCGCGCTAGACGGGTTTCGACGAGGTCAGAAAGGGATCTCCGAGGCGGTGCGGCGGGCGATTTGCCGCCGGACCCCGTTTCGGAGGTCCCCTTTCACCACTTCCGGGTACGTTCTCACCGGCTTCCTCCGGTTCTCACCATCCGTAGCGCGTCCCGCTCACCGTCGCCCCCGGATCGGCCGATTAGGCTGGGGTAACCGCTGGGTGGACCGTAGACCCGGCTCGCCAAGTTCAGGATCGGCTCGGAGGGGACTCATGCATAGGCGGCGGCTGCCAACTCGAGCGATGACGATGATGGCACTCACCTGCGTTTCGCTGCTCATAAACGGTTGTGAGGCACAAGTCTGGGGTACGCCGCCCGCCGCGAAGGACGCACCGCAGTCCACAGTCGCCGCTCCGCAGGCATCGCTTCCCGTGCTGCCCCAAGCACCACCTGCCCAGCCGACCGTGACACTCGAGGGACTCGACGCCCGCGTCCGTCAAGCCACCACCAACGCGGCCGAGTCCGGGGCCGACATCGAGACCGTCGTGTTGGACCGCAACACCGGCCAGATCGTCTCCAACGGAGTCAGCAAGCCCTTCCCGATAGCGTCGGTGGTGAAGCTGTTCATCGCCGACGACCTGCTCCTGCAGGAGTCGAAGGGTGAAACGCAACTTTCGGCTGCCGACCACAAGTCGCTCAACGTCATGCTGCGCTCCTCTGACGACAGCGCGGCCCAAATGTTTTGGGACCGCAGCGGTCAGAACGCCATCATCACGCGCATCGTGGCTCGCTACGGTTTGACGGGCACTACGGCGCCTTACAACGGACACTGGGACGTTACGCAAAGCACCGCAAGCGATCTCGTTCGCTACTACGACACGCTGTTGGACGGCACCGGTGGGCTGCCACCCGAACAGGCCACCGTCATCATCACCAACCTCGCGCAATCCACACCGACGGGCACCGACGGGTACCCGCAGCGGTTCGGCATTCCCGAGGGGCTCTATGCCGAGCCGGTGGCGGTCAAGCAGGGCTGGTTCTGCTGCTGGAACGGTGCCAACCAATTGCACGTGTCCACCGGAATCATCGGCCCCGAACGCCGCTACGTGATGGCGATCAGTTCCCTGCAACCCGTCTCCGCCGCCGCCGCCCGCGAGACCATCACACAGGCCGTCAAGACGATGTTCCCGGGCGGGAAGATCTAACTTTCGCCGGCACGGAACCGCTTGTCACCGTTCGCGGTCACACCGACGGTAGTTCGGTAGTGTCGGGAACCACGATGGTAGGGAATCACGGTGCCCGGCGACTCACCCGGAGCGCGTTCGTGCTGATTGTTCTGGTAACGGGCAGCGTCCTCGGATCTGCCAGTGCCATGGCTGCCGAACTCAGTGACTATCGTGGGGAACGTCGTCCATTGCTGCTCTTCGCGCCTACGGAGAGCGACCCACGGCTCGTGGAAGCGCTGCGCCGAATCGACACCAGTCGATGTGACTTCGTCAATCGTGAGATGGTGATCGGCGTCGTGGTCACAGAGGGCAAGAGCACGCTCGATGGCCAACTCATCAACGCCGATGAGTCACGGCGGTTGGTGAAACAGTTTGCGATTCGTGAAAACACCTTCAGCGCACTATTGATCGGAAAAGACGGCGGCGAGAAACTGCGCGTCAACGACGTTCCGGACCTTCATGCGATCTACGCCGTGATCGATGCTATGCCCATGCGAAAACGTGAGATGCGTGCCAATCCAGACGAGTGTTGAGGTCGGAGAAATGCGGTGAAGTGCCGACGGGTCAGCGACCATCGGTTGCGGCGTGGGCGATTCGGTATCTTGTTCGCCTGCTTGGCGGTTCTGATCGTGTCTTGCGGAAGCACCGGGAGAAGCGCCAACGCAGACGGAACGACGAGCGCGCCGGAGACCCCTCGCTCGTCCGCCGAGGCAGTCGGGCCTGAAGGGCCCGGCGTCGTTCTCCTCAACCTCGACGATGCCAGCGAGGTGGCCGCCTGGACCACGGTCAACGACCCCGTGATGGGCGGCCTGTCGACCTCGAGGGTCACGTTCGGCGCTGGCGGTGGCCTGGTGTTCTCGGGCAACATCTCGCTGGCCAACAACGGCGGGTTCGCCTCGGCCCGCAGTCCGCAGGACCCCGATATCGGGCAAAGAGCGACAGGGGCGAAGTCGCTCCGCGTGCGCGCTCTGGGCGACGGTAAGACCTACTTGTTGAAGGTGGGCACGGCAGGGCAGCCATGGTCCTACATCCAGCGGTTCCCCACCGAGGCCGGCGTCCAGCGCATCTACGAACTACCCGTTGCGGGCTTTCGGCCGGTTGGCATGCGCCTCGATCCCGCACCCGACGCGCCGCAGGGTCTGGACCCTTCACGCATCAGCCAGGTTTCGGTCTACATTCTCGACAAACAGCAGGGCCCCTTCGAACTCACCATCAGTGCGATCGAGGCCACCTCCTGAGGACACCTCCTGCAACGGCGCTCCCGAGCGGGCCGTGCGCATGATGTGCAGCGCGGCCTCTGTCAGGCTTGCCACGAGTCTGCGCCAGTAGACAAAGCCTCACCAACACGGACCCGGACGATGCGAGCAGGTGTCGGTAGGACAGGGCAGAATGCGTACGCCACCCGTGCTGCCCCCACGTCGGCACGTCTCTGCGCTGACGGAAAGGACGAGTAGTGAGTTACACCGCCGCCGACATCACCGAGCTCGACGATGTCCAGCACACACGCCTGCGGCCGGCGGTGAACCTCGGTCTTGACGTGCTCAACACCGCGATGCGCGAACTGGTCGACAACGCCATCGAAGAGGTCGCCGATCCCGACCACGGTGGGTCATGCGTCACCATCACCCTGCACGCCGACGGATCGGTCAGCGTCGCCGACGACGGCCGCGGCCTTCCCGTCGACTCCGACCCGGTGAACGGGAAGAACGGCATTGTGAAGACGCTGGGCACCGCGCGGGCGGGCGGCAAATTCTCCGCACACACCGACGCTGCAAGCACGGGTGCCGGCCTGAACGGAATCGGAGCTGCTGCAGCAGTATTCATCTCCGCCCGAACCGACGTGACGGTACGCCGGGCCGGGAAGACCTACCTGCAGAGTTTCGGCGGCGGCTACCCCGGGGTGTTCGACGGGACCGGCTTCGACCCGCACGTCCCGTTCACCCGTGCCGATACGCAAAAACTGCGCGGCTCCAGCAATCGCAAGCCGGATTCCCACGGCACAGAAGTGCGCATCCTGTTCGACGCGGCCGTGGTGCCGGATTCCAGCGTGGACATCAACGAGGTGCTGCTGCGTGCGCACGCCGCCGCCAGGATGTCCCCTGGTGTGCACCTGACCGTCGTCGACGAGGGCTGGCTTGGCGACGTCGTTCGGCCTGAACTGCTCGAACCGTTCAGCGGCCCGTGGGGCACCGACACCCTGCTTGATCTGATGTGCGTCGCGGCCGGCACCCCCGTCCCAGCTGTGCGCGCGGTGGTGGAGGGGCGCGGTGAGTACACCACCGGCCGCGGCCCGACCCCATTCCGCTGGTCATTGACGGCCGGCCCTGCCGAACCGGCCACCGTCGCCGCGTTCTGCAATACCGTGCGCACCCCCGGCGGCGGATCTCATCTGACCGCCGCGGTGAAAGGGTTGTCCGAAGCGCTGGCCGATCGCGCGTCCCGCATCCGCGACCTGGGCCTGGCCAAGGGTGAGGACGGCCCGGAGGCACAGGATTTCGCCGCAGTGACCGCGCTCGCCGTGGACACTCGCGCGCCCGACGTGTCGTGGGATTCGCAGGCCAAGACCGCGGTGTCCTCCCGGTCGCTGAACGTGGCGATGGCGCCGGACGTGGCGCGCAGCGTCACCATCTGGGCCGCCAACCCCGGTAACGGCGAAGCGGTGACGCGGTGGACCCAGCTGGCACTGGAGGCCGCCAGGGCGCGACGCAGCGCCGAGGGCGCCAAGGCCCGGTCGCGGGCGGCGTCGAAAGCCAAGGGCCTGGGGACGAACCTGTCGCTACCGCCGAAGCTGCTGCCCAGCCGCGAGACCGGCCGCGGCTCGGGTGCCGAGCTGTTCCTGTGCGAGGGCGACTCGGCGCTCGGCACCATCAAAGCCGCACGCGACGCCACCTTCCAAGCGGCTTTTCCGTTGAAAGGCAAGCCGCCCAACGTCTACGGCTTCACCGTGAGCAAGGCCAGAGTCAAAGACGAGTTCGACTCGATCGAACGCATCCTGGGCTGCGGTATCCGGGACAACTGCGACCCGGAGTCCTGCCGGTACGACCGAATCCTGTTCGCCTCCGACGCCGACCCCGACGGTGGCAACATCAACTCCAGCCTCATCTCGATGTTCCTCGACTTCTACCGGCCGCTCGTCAAGGCCGGAATGGTCTACGTGACGTTGCCGCCGCTGTTCGTGGTCAAAGATGGCCAAGAGCGGATCTACTGCCAGGACGAGTCCGAGCGTGATGCCGCGGTGGCCCAGCTGAAGGCCAACTCCAAACGCAAGGTGGAGGTCCAGCGGAACAAAGGTCTTGGCGAGATGGACGCCGACGACTTCTGGAACACCGTGCTGGACCCCGAGCGGCGCACCGTGATTCGGGTGCACCTCGACGACGGTGACCCGAAATTGCACCACACCCTGTTCGGTGGACCGCCGGAGGGTCGGCGCACGTGGATGGCCGACGTCGCCTCCCGCGTCGACACCCTCGCTCTTGACCTCAGCTAGGAGAACCCGTGACCGCCACCCTGGATGTTCCTGAGCAGAATCCGGATCTGGTGCTCGACCAGAGCGCCGACGACTACTGGAACCACTACCAGCTGACCTTCGCGCTCTACAGCGTCAGTGACCGCGCAATTCCGTCCGCCTTCGACGGGCTCAAGCCCGGCCAGCGCCGCCTGCTCTATCAAATGCACGACTCGAGGCTGCTGCCCGGAAACAAACCGCAGAAGTCCTCCAAGGTCTGCTCAGCCGTCACCGGCAATCTGCACCCCCACGGCGGCGCGTCGATGTACGGGGCAGCGGCGCTGATGGCCGCCGAGTTCCAGCGCGTGAAAGTCATTGACGGACAGGGTGCTTTCCCCCGGATCCAGGGCGACATTCCCGCCGCTGACCGCTACACCGAGATGCGGCTGTCTGCACCCGGTGCGGCGCTGACCGCCGAGCTCAACGACCACGCGGTGCCCATGGTCTCGACGTTCGACGGTGAATGGATCGAGCCGACGGTCCTGCCCGCCCAATGGCCGGTGCTGCTCTGCAACGGTGCGGTCGGCATCGCCGAAGGCTGGGCCACCAAGGTGCCCGCACACAATCCGCGCGAAATCATGGCCGCCTGCCGGGCACTGCTGAAGACCCCGAACATGACCGACGACAGGTTGATCAAACTCATCCCCGGCCCCGACTGGGGCTGCGGATCCACCGTGGTGGGCACGGCCGGACTGCGGGAATACATCACCACCGGGCGGGGGCAGCTCACCGTCCGCGGCACGGTGTCGGTGGACGGCAAGAACGTCATCGTCACCGAGCTGCCGCCCGGAGTCGCGAGTAACACTGTGCAAGAGAGGATCCGGGCCCTGGTCGAATCCGGGGAGATGTCCGGCGTCGCCGATATGTCCGACCTGACCGACCGCCGCAACGGGCTGCGCATCGTGGTCACTGCCAAACGTGGCCACGATGCCGAGCAGATCCGCGACCAGCTGCTTGCCCTCACGCCGCTGGAGTCGACGTTCGCTGCCAGCCTGGTCGCACTCGACGAGGACCGCATACCGCGTTGGTGGACGGTTCGCGAGCTGATCGGCGCTTTCCTGCACCTTCGTGATTCGGTGGTGTTGCGGCGCAGCGAATATCGGCTGGACAAGGTCACCGACCGGCGTCACTTGGTGACCGGCCTGATGACCATCCATCTGGATATCGATGCCGCGGTCGCCGTGATCCGAGGTTCCGACACCGTCGATGAAGCACGCACCGGATTGCAGGAGCGGTTCACGATCGATGCGGTTCAAGCCGATTATGTTCTAGCGCTGCAACTTCGGCGCCTGACCAGGCTCGACGTCATCGAGCTGCAGGCCGAAGCGGAGAAGCTGGACGCCGAGTTCGCCGAGCTGACCGAGCTGGTGGGCAACCCCGACGCGCGCCGGGTGGTGATCGACAAGGAACTCGTCGAAACCGCGAAACTGTTCAAAGGCCCCGAATTCGAGCGTCGTACCGTGCTGGACTTCGATGCCACTCCGATCGCATCGAGTACCGACGAGGACGGCTCGCGCGAGCGTAAGTCCAACGCCGCGTGGCGACTTGATGACCGTGGTGTGTTCTCCGACAGCCACGGTGACCTGCTGACCTCGGGTCTGGGCTGGGCGGTGTGGACCGACGGGCGGATCAAAATCACCACGGGTAGCGGTCTGCCCTACAAGATCCGCGGCATCCCGGTGGCGCCGGACATCACCGGGCTGCTGCAGTCTGGGGTGCTGGCCCCCGGCTCGCATCTGGCATTGGTGACGCGACGTGGGAAGGTGCTGCGCATCGATCCGGCCGCCGTGAATCCGCAGGGCGCGGCCGGCAATGGCGTCGCCGGGGTGAGGCTGGCGGCGGACGGCGACGAGGTGATCGCCGCGTTGCCGCTCACGTGTGAGAACGGCGAGGCTCTTCTGTCGATTTCCGAAAAGTCCTGGAAGGTCACCGAAGTTGCCGATATCCCGGTGAAGGGCCGCGGTGGCGCCGGCGTCGGCTTTCATCCGTTCGTCAGCGGGGAGAGTGCCCTGTTGTCCGCGGTGGTCTCGGCGACCGGGTTCGTGCGCGGCAAGAAGGGCGTACGGGCCGAGAAGCGTGCCAAGGCTGCGGTCAAGGGCTCCGGCGGCGACGTAATGCCTGCGGGGTAACGGCGCGGTATCGAACTGGCGTCGGCCCATGAGATCACTTCAACCACAGCCGCCACATTGTTAACATCGCGCGGTGCCAGTATCCCGGCGTGACGCACTGCGCTACGCCACCGCAGCGGCGGCGCTGACCGGGCTCAGTGCGGCGACGTGCGCCGGCACACCCGCGGCGGCGGCCGCTGCTCCCACGCTGATCGACTACGCCATGCGCCAGATCCCGGCACAGGACATCCGAGCCGCCGGCCACGCCGGCGTGATCAACTACGTCTCCACCTCGCGACCGGGCTCGTCCTTCGGTGCCAAACCGATCACCCTGCCCTACGCAAGGGCGCTAAACGCGTCAGGTTTGGTGATTGTCAGCAACTACCAGTACGGGAAGCCGGGCGGGACGGCGCCGTCGGACTTCACCCGCGGGTACCCCGGCGGCGTCGTCGACGCGCGCACCGCTTGGCAGCTGCACACCGCCGCCGGTGGCGGCCAGAGTGCACCGGTGTTCTTCAGCGTCGACGACGACATCGACCGTGCGACCTGGAGCAACGTTGTGCTGCCGTGGTTTCGTGGAATCAATTCAGTGATTGGAGCGCAGCGCACCGGGATCTACGGGGGCATCAAGGCGTGTCAGTGGGCTGCGTCCGACGGCGTCATCGGCCGGTCGCGTTCGCCCGGCCGGGTGTGGGCCTGGCAGACCCGGTCCTGGTCCGGCGGTCAGGTGTACCCCGCCGCAGTTCTCTACCAGCGCATCGTTGCCACTGCTTCGAATCCTGGGCCGGTGGTCGGTGGGATTGAAGTCGACGTCAACGATGTGCTGGCCCAGGATTGCGGCCAATGGAACCTCCATCCGTGAGGACCGACTCAGCTGCTTAGCGGCGTGGTGTCGTGGTGATGTGCACGTGGTCGTAGTGGCCGTAACCCGATGCTTGCGGACCGGCCGGCGTGTAATACGTGCCACGCCAGATCACATCCTGTAACCCAAACCGGGCCGCATTACCCATCGCAAAGGCAAGAATCTGATCTCCCAACGCGATGCCCTCGGGGCTTTCCGGATTGGGAATCATGATGTCGATCGCCAGACCGCTGGGATGCCACGGCTTCGAGTCCGGCCTGACCCCGTCGATCTCGGCAATCTGGGGAAACTGCGAGCTGACGGCCCGGGCAGCCACGATGGTGTTGGCCTGCAACCCGGCCTCGGACGCGACGCCGGCGGGCAACGCCTCCGGGACGGCTACGTGGGGCGGAGCAACGTCGCCGGGGGGCAGACCAGGCACGGCGGCGAGCGCCGGGTCTGCCGGAGCGGGCGCGCTCGGCGGCGGAGGTGCATTGTCGACGATTGCTTGCTGCTGCGGTGACAACGCCGCGTACTTCGCCTCCGCGGCGGCGATCTGACGCAGCAGCTCGCTCCACTTGGCCTGCAACTCCGCGCGCATTGCGGCGGCCGACTCGGCCGCGGCGGTGGCGTCGGCGGCCGATCTCTCCGACTCCTGGGCGGCGGTAGCCGCGCGCTCACGTGCTGCTTGAAAGGCTGCCAATTGAACTGCGATCCCGGCGCCTAACGTCCGTTGCAGGGACAGCTGATCGATCAGGCTTTGCGGGGAGGCTGCGGTCAGCAACGCCGCCAACTGGCCGTCGCGCCCACTCATGTAGTTCATTGACGCAATGCGGTCGACAGCTGCCTGATAAGGCTGCAGCTGGGAGTTCGCGAGCTCAAGGGCCGAGAGATCGGCGCGGTGGCGGTCAACGGCCGCTGCTTGCTCAGCCTGTCTGGCGTCGGCATCGCGCTGGGCAGCGGTGACGGCCTCGCGAGTCTGCACCGCCTGCTGGGACAGTTCGTCGAGGCTGGCCAACGCATCAACCGACGGGTCTGCTCTGACATTCTCCGTCGGCATGCCCATCGCCATGGCCAAAACCAGGACTGCGGCCGTCAATCCGCACGTCGTTTGCCGTAGGGAGTGGCGTACCCCGGTCAAGCGGATTGTCACGATCCTTCGTTCGAGGACCGACCTTGGCCCAGCTGACGATGTCCCGGCAAGGCTACGAACTGACACCGGCGATGTCTACTCGGCGTGGGTCAGCCCTACGCGTCCTGCGGCTTCACCCAGCGCCACTGCCGGGTGGAGCATTCCTGAGCGTCGGGCACGCGATCCTGCACCGCCGCAACCACACCCGGCCACCACTGCTCGTCGTAGTCATCGCCGGACAGCCAGCCGCCCGCTGCCACCTTCGGCAGCCAGCCGTCGATGTCGGCCAGCACGCTGTCGTATTCGTGGCGGGCGTCGAGGTGTACCCAGGCCAGGGACCCGTCGGCGAAGAGCGCGGCAGCCGCCGGTGACGGACTGACCACGAGGTGCACCCGGTCGGCGAAACCGCACGCGATGATGTTGCGGTGCAACTGTCCGGCGAGGGTGCCGCCACCGTCGGCGACGGCGGCGGCATGGGAATCCTTGGCCGCGGTGCCCTCCCGTCCGCTGCCGCGGCAGTAGTCGACGCCGACCACGGTGAACTCGCGATACGACTCGCTCACCACCTCGGCCAACGAACACAGACTGCGGCCGAGGTAGGAACCGACCTCCACGAACGTGCTGCCCCCTGCAAAGGTCGCGACGGCCTCCTCCTGCAGATCGCGCCAGCCAAACCAGCCATGAATCTGCGACCAGTGGGATATCGGTGCAGTGTGGTCTTCTGCGGGTGCGCTCACGTGTGTGAATCCTTCCAAGTCGTGACTTCTGAACTCCCGCAACGGTTAATGCGCCTGCCCGGTGCTGGCCGAGGTGCCGCCATCCACGGGTAGCCATACACCCGTGATGTAGCCGGCATCCGCACTGGCGAGGAAGAGCACGGCAGGCGCGATGTCGGCCGGCTGACCCGGACGCCCAAGCGCTACCCGGTTGACGGCGGCGGCCAGTGCCGCCTCGTCGTCCTCGATGTCCTTGGTGAGATCGGTGATCGTCAGCGCAGGCGCGACCGCGTTGAAGCGGACGCCGCGGGGACCGTAGTCCAGGGCGAGCGACTGCACGAAGTTCATGATCGCGGCCTTCGTGGCGTTGTAGGCGGCCTGGCCCCAGTCTCCCCGCAGCCCGGACACCGAGCCGACCACGACGACGTTTCCGCCGGACTTCTCGAGCTCACCCACGGAGTGCCGTACGACGTGCACGAAGCCGTCGATGTTGGTGCTTCGGATGGATTCCCAGCTGTCGAGCGTCATCGCGTCGAACGGGCCGTTGAAGTACGCCGCGGCATTGTTGACGAGGACGTCGAGTCCGCCGAACCGCTCGACCACTGCGTCGACCATCGACTTGGCCGACGCATCGTCGGTCACGTCCGCTTCGACCGCCAGCGTGCGTTGCTCGGGATGCTCTTCGAGGACGGCATCGAGTTTCTCCCGGCGCCGTCCACTGATCGCCACATTGGCACCGTTGGCCAGAAAGGCCTCGGCAATGGCACGACCGATGCCGGAACCGCCACCGGTGACCAGGACCGTCTTTCCGGCGAATGAATAATCGTTGACCGTCATGCAGACCTCATACCCCTTAGTGCGTCGATGACTCGCCGGGTGATGCCGGCCTACCCGAAGATCTTGCCGGGGTTGAGGATTCCGGCTGGATCGAGGGCAGCCTTGATCGCCCGGTGCATTGACATCACCGTCGGCGACAACTCGTTCACCAGGCCACCCCGCTTGAGCAGGCCGACGCCATGCTCACCGGTGATGGTGCCGCCAAGGGACAATGCGGCGTCGAGAATGCCGTCGAAGGCGGCGTGGATCCGCAGCCACAGGTCTTCATCGTCGTCGGGGGGACCGATGATCAAGGGGTGCAGGTTGCCGTCACCGGCGTGCGCGATGTTCGCGATCTGCACACCGTGTCGTGCCGCCAGCGCCTCGATGCGGGCCAGCATCTCCGGGACGTGTCCCTTGGGTACGCAGACATCCTCGGTGATCACCGGCCCCAGCCGCTCGAGCGCCGGGTAGGCCAAGCGACGGGCCGCAAACAGGGCATCGGCCTCTCCCGCGTCAGTCGACCGTTCGGCCCAGCAGGCGCCGCTGGCGCGGAAGAGTTCGACGATGGTCTCGGCGTGTGCGGTACAGGTGGGCTCGGGATCGTCGACCCGCGCAAGGAGCAGGACGTCTCCCGCGGCCGTCAGGCCCATCTGCTTCCAATCGTCCACGGCGCGTAAACAATAGCGGTCCATGAGTTCGAGCGCCGACGGCGTGATGCCTGCCGCACCGACCGCGCGCACCGCGGTACCGGCAGTCACCAGTGACGGGAAGAAGCCCGCCACCGTGATGGGTGGGCTGGGCAAGCTGCGCAGGCGGACGGTGATCTCGGTGACGATGCCCAGCGTGCCCTCGGATCCGACGAGCAGGCTCACCAGGTCGTAGCCGGCGACGCCCTTTGCGGTCCGGCGGCCGATGCGCACCACGTCCGCCGACCCGGTGACCACCTCGAGCTCGAGCACGTATTCCCCTGTTACGCCGTACTTTACGCAACACACCCCGCCGGCGTTGGTGGCCACGTTTCCGCCGAGCGTGGACCAGGGCGAACTCGCGGGATCCGGTGGATACCAGAGCCCATGTTCTGCCACGGCCGCCCGAAGAGCGTCGTTCACCACTCCCGGCTGGACCACGGCGAGGCGTTCCAGCGGATTGATCTCAAGGATCTCTGACATCGCCTCCAGAGAAAGCACCACGCAGCCGTCGATGGCGTTCGCGCCGCCCGACAGCCCGGTGCCCGCTCCACGCGGCACGACGGGGATGCGGTGTCGCAGACAGATCTCGACCACCCGACGGACCTCGTCGGTGCTGCGGGCACGCACGACGGCTGCGGGCTCCCCGGCTGGCGCACCGGCCGCCTGATCCCGGCTGAGGCTGCGTGCGACGTCAGCGTCGGTGATCACCCGTCCCTCGGCCAGCTCGGTCTGGAGGTCCTGGATGACGGTGTCGGCGGCGCTCATCCGTGGCTGAGCCGGTGTCGTCATGCGCTGCCTTCCCTCCAGTTGTTCGGAGACGCGTGTCGTGTAGCCGGTGCAAGGAAGATAAGTACGTCAGCTTCCGGCAGCACCCGCTACTGGAAGGCTAACCGGATCAGGCTGACCCACAGGGCGGAGCCCGCCGCAGGAGTGATCAAACGCGTACGCATCCGCGCGGTTGCCAACGAATTTGACTCTGGTACTCGCTGATTGGCGCAGCGTACGTCCGTCGTATCACTCCTCGTTGGTGCGCAGTTCCCAGGGCTGCATGCCGATGACATCAGCCAGGTTGCGCTGCAGTGCGACGCCGGCTGGCAGCGTGCGGTAGAAGATGCTCACCTCGGCGATCTTGCCGTCCCCGTCAAGCAGGACGAAGAAGATCCCGTTCACCGCGGCGTCTCCGACTTGCAGACGGAAGTGTGCGGCGTGGTGGGTCTCGCCGCTGAGGACCTCCAGATAGGAGTCGTCGGACGACAGTCCGTTGACGGTCTTGATGGTTTTCACCGCGACCTCGCGGCCGGCGACTGGCTCATCGCCGAACGGGCCGTACAGCACCACGTCCTCGGCGAGCAGGCGGGTCAGGGTGTGCCTGTCTGCGCCGCCGTTGATGCAGTCGACGAAGGCCTCCAACGTGTCGCGGTGCGGGGCGAACGTGGTCATGGGGTCAGACCTCCGGGAAGTAGTTGCCGTTGTCCAAATCGGCGAACAGGCCGGGCTCAGCGGGTTCCCAGCCCAGGGCCTCGCGGGTAATGAGGCTGGACGCCGGGAGGTCCATCGTGACCAGATTCGTGAACATCCCGAAGTACCCCGGCAGCATCAGAACATCCGCGGGAATGCTCGTGGCGGGCAGGCCCAGACGGCTGCCAATGGCCTCGGCGATCTCACGGAACGGGACGCCTCCATCCTGAACCGCGTGCCAATATCTGCCAGCCGGGCCCTTCTCCAACGCCAAACGGAACAAGCGGGCGACATCGCGGATGTGCACGGCGTTCCACACGTTCATGCCGTCTCCGGGGTAGCCGGCGAAGCCTCTGTCCCGCGCGAGCGCGATGAGCCCTGGGAGAAAGCCAGCACTATCGGTCGTGCTGTGCGCGATGAGCGGAAGCCGCACGATCGAAGACCGCACTCCCCGCTCGGAAAGGCCAACTACAGCCCGTTCCACGACGTTCCGAACACGCAGCGTGCCCTTGAACTCCTCCCCGCTGGGAAGGGCCGGGTCTTCCTCGGTGGCCGGCCGGCCCAGGTTTCCGGGCGAGCCGATACTGCCCGCTGCGACCAGCGGCTTTCCGGTCCCTTCGAGTGCCTCGCCGTAGGCAAGCATGATCGGCAGCTCCGCGGCGGCCACGGCGTCCATCCCGCCGGAGGGAAGCAGGTCTTGCCTGTGCGCGACGTGGATGACGCCGTCGGCGTTCGCGGCCGCCGCCTTGAGGCTGTCGAGGTCGCCGAGGTCGCCGCGACGCACCGTCGCGCCTTGCGCGGACAGGGTCGCCGCGGACGCGTCCGACCGAGCCAGGCCGGTGACCTGGTGCCCGGCGGCGATGAGCTCGGGGATGATGTACGAACCGGCATGGCCGGTTCCGCCAGTGACTAAAACGTGCATGTGACAGTCCTTTTGAGGGTTGGGTTCGTCAGCTGAGAACGTTGACTCCGAGGGCGAAGTTGGTGTGCTTGACGGAGTGGGCGACAAGGCCCAGTTGCAGGAGGGCGGCGTTCTCGATTGCTCGCGCCATGTAGAGCTGACCGGCGTCCAGCGGGCGCAGTCCGAGGCTCTCGATGAACGCCGACACGCGTGCCTTTGCCTGTGCGTCGTCGCCTGCGATGAACACGTCCAGTGGGCGACCTTCGATTGAGCCGGCCGCCAGAACACCTGCGAACAGGGTGTTGAACGCCTTGACGACATGCGCGCCGGCGGGTGCAGCCTTGGCGATCTCCTGCGCGCCGGAGCTGCCCTCGGGGGTGACGAAGCCCAGGGCATCGGGGGTGATGGGGTTGGTGATGTCGATGATGACCTTGCCGCTCAACGCGTCCCCGTACCCACCAACCACCGCCGCCGCGCTGGCGTACGGCACGGCGAGGATGACGATGTCCCCGGTCGGGGCGGTGTCGGATGCCCCGACGGTGGCGCCGCCGAGGGCGGCGGCCAGTTCGTTGGCCTTGACCGGGTCGCGGCCGATGATCTCGACGGCGTGGCCGCCGGCGATTGCCCGGTCGGCCAGGGCTCTGGTCATGTTCCCCAGGCCGATGATGCTGATGCTGCTCATGACGTGTCCTGTCTTGGTTGAGTATCGAAAAGGTTGATGACTCAACCATACGCACAATTGGTGATGCGTCAACCAACCGGCGTAAGATGGGGCTGTGGAACCGAAGTGGCTGAACGCTCGTGAAG
Organism: Mycolicibacterium hodleri; assembly: GCF_006439015.1. Lineage (GTDB taxonomy): Bacteria > Actinomycetota > Actinomycetes > Mycobacteriales > Mycobacteriaceae > Mycobacterium > Mycobacterium hodleri_A. The sequence goes on from NZ_RCZG01000003.1 coordinate 155,788, forward strand.
ACCGCGCCTGGGGGGCCTTCATCCACGCACATGATCAGATCGAGGCCCACCTGAACCGGCGCCTACAGAAATCGGGCCTGTCCGGAGCCGACTACACGGTCCTGGCGTCGCTCTCGGCTCTCGACGGGGACCGCATGCCCGCCCACGCCTTGTGCAACGCACTGGGCTGGGAGAAGAGCCGTCTCTCCCACCAACTGCGGCGCATGGAGAAGGACGGGCTGATCGCTCGCGCGCCCAACCCCGACGACGCCCGCAGCACCATGGTCTGCCTGCTACCGGATGGCCGCGCCGCCATCGAGAAGGCGGCTCCCGGACACGTGGGGGACGTCCGCCGTAACTTCATCGACCTGTTCACCCCGGCCGAGCTCGACATGCTCGCCACGCTCAACGAACGAATCCTGCGCCACCTCGCAGAAGACGACGACTCCCCCGCCGAACACCAGCCTTCATAACCGTCATGGGCGGTGACGCTGGAGACCGCCGAGATCATTTCTGTCGCAACGGAAGTCGGCCAGCGCGTCTCGGCTGACGATCGACGCGCGGCGTCAACTTCGGCTGAGCTCGCCGCCGGGGATGGCGTTGTCGATGAGGACGACGGCGATGGCGGCGGCGGTGGCGAAGGTTTCGGTGTCGAGGACTCGGTTGCGGGCCGAGGCGCCATCCAAGAGAAGCGCTAGTTGTTCGCCGAGCTGTTCGGGGTCGGCGGCGCCGGCCTCGCGCGCAGCTTGGGTGAGCCGCGCGGCGAAGGCTTTCTTGTAGTCCCGGGCGTGTACGCGTGCAGGGTGGCTGGGGTCGTGGAGCTCGACGGCCGCCGCGATGAACGGACACAGCGGCGCGTGGATGTCGAAGACGGCCAGGAGCCGCTCGCGCGGTGTGAGGTCGGTGCGGTCGAATACCTCGGGCAGGACGTCGGGATCGAACCGACGGAGGTGTTCGGCGATCAGCTCGTCCTTGCCGGCGAAGTGCTGGTAGAACGTCCGCTTGGACACCTGGGCCGCCGCACAGAGCTGGTCCATGCCGGTTGAGTTGATGCCCTGATCGCGGAACAGTTCTCGTGACGCGGCGACGATGCGCTCCCGTGCGCCCCTGCCGCGGCGCAGGCCGCGCGGACCCTTCCCCAACTCCGCCATACCCCAGCGTAAACCAGTTTGGTACGAATCGGTGTACATAGATTGCGCTCGGCGAGATCTTGCCCTACGTTAAGGACACGGCTCGGTGTACATAACATCGGCGGACTTGAATGGAGAAGATCATGGGAAAGCTCGATGGCAAGGTCGCGGTGATCACCGGCGCAACGAGTGGCATGGCCCTGGCCGGTGCCAAGTTGTTCGTCGAGGAAGGGGCTCACGTCTTCATCACGGGCCGACGCAAGGACGAGCTGGATCAGGCCGTCGAACAGATCGGCCGCAATGTCACTGGTGTGCAAGGCAATTCGGCCGACCTCGGCGATCTGGACCGTTTGTTCGACACGGTCAAGCAGGAAAAGGGCGCAATCGACGTGTTGTGGGCGAGCGCCGGGACGGGTGCGCAGGGCCAGCTCGGCGAGATCACCGAGGAGGACTTCGATGCCGCCTTCACGTTGAACGCGCGCGGCACGCTCTTCACGGTCCAGAAGGCGCTGCCACTGTTCAACGATGGCGGCTCGATCTTCATGACCGGATCGAACGCTTCGCTTCGGGGCTACCCCAATTGGAGTGTGTACGCGGGAAGCAAGGCCGTGCTGCCCGCCTACGCACGGGTGTGGGTATCGGAGTTGAGGGACCGCAAGATCCGGGTGAACGTGCTGACCCCCGGCCAGGTCGCCTCGCCGATGTTGGCGCAGGTGATGGACGAAGAGGCGAAGGCGCAATTCGAGTCCGTGATCCCGCGGCGAGAGATGGGTCGCCCAGAGGAGATCGCGTCAGCCGCATTGTTCCTCGCCTCCGATGACTCCGGCTATGTCAATGGTCACGAGCTGGTGGTCGACGGCGGGACCACGGTGATCTAGTGAGCGACAACGGGATTCATTCTCACCACCACAATCAATAACGGACCTCGGGAGTAATCATGACTACGTTCGCCCCGCACCGCGACACCGTGAAATCCTTCGTCGACGCCATGCACGGCGGCGCAGACAAAGACGCTCTCTCCAGCATCCTGGCCGAGGACGTGGTGCTGTACGGCCCGCTCAGTGACGAGCCGGTCACCGGCCGCGAGGCAGTGCTGGAAGCCATGCGAGGGGTCGGCGGGGCGGCCGACCTCAAGTACAAGGAAGTCCTCACGGGCGAAACGCACCACGCCGCGTACTTCCGGCTGCAGATCGAGGACACCGTGGTCGACGGGATGGACTACATCCTGCTCGACGCAGACGGCAAGATCGCCGAGGTGACCATATGGTGGCGCCCACTGCCGTCCGGCGTCCAGATGCAGGCGCACCTAGCCGGTCTCCTCGGCATGCAGCGCTGGAGGCTTCTCACTGATGTGCAGTAACTGGCGGCGCAATTATCTGTACGCTTCCGACCGGTCGATCGCCCCGTTGTCCCCCCGATATCGACTACGCCGCCTACCATCAATACGCACCTAGACCATGGCCAAGGGGGTACGACGGTGACCACTCCACTCGAACAGTTCATCGCGAAGGTACGCGCCGACGAGGCTCTCAGACACAAGGTGTTCTTCGCCGAGGCGGAGGCGGCCAATGCGCTTGAGGCGCTGAAAAGGATCGCCGCCGACGAGGGATTCGACCTCGACGCGTCCACCCCATCGGCGGGCGCCGCGCCGACCCCGACCTCCGCGGAGTTGGAAAGCAGTTGCGGCATCGTCAGCGCAACGTGTTGCTACACCTTCACGTCGACCTACATCGTCGAAGAAGCGTTGGGACAGTAAGCGACTTCGCCGCCGTCGCCGCGTGGCTGCGCGCCGCCGACCCGATCGACGCGCACGTCGCATCCGACGCCGGTCCCCGGGCGTCGTTCGCCGAACTGTGGGAACGGATCGCCACGCCTGCCGTCGCGGAGTTGCGCGGCGGTTGCGGCGACTACCCCGATTCGGTGTGGAAGGACCTCGGCGACGATCTGATCGCGCGGCTGGCCGACGTCGGCGAGCCCGTGCTCTGGTACCTCTTCAATCTTCGGCGGACGCCGGGCGACGTCGTCGCCGCTCTGCTCAGCGAGGACCCGGTACGTCCTCGAGGCGTCTACTGCGGCTGGCTCGAGGAAATTCGCGCCGACGGCATGGCAGCCGTCGTCGCGACTCATCCGCACCTCGAGGAGCATCTCGGCGCGGCGCTGCAGGCGTGGCGAACCGTCACCCGTGATCTACTGGCGCGAATCGGTCGTGACGACGCCGCGGTTCGAAAAGCGTTCGGCCTCTCCGAGAACGCCGCGCTGAGCGGCGTTCAGCAGGGACTCGCCGACCCCCATCCTGGAGGCCGCACGGTCGCCGTCCTCACCTACACGGCCGGCGGTGACGACGACCGCACCGTCTCCGAGACGCGCCTCGTCTACAAGACGAAGGACCTGCGCATCGATGCAGCCTTCGGCGAGATCCTAGCGAGGTTCCCCGCACCGACGGTGGGTGATCCGCCTCTGCGCGCAGCGGCAGTGCTGGTGCGGGATGGCTACGGCTACATGGAGTGGATCGAGCACCGAGTCTGCGCCTCCGACGTAGAGCTGGCTGCCTTCTACCGCAATGCCGGCCGCCTCACCGCAGTGCTGTACCTGTTGTGCTGCAACGATTGTCACCACGCCAACCTCATCGCGTCGGGCGACCAGCTGGTGATGGTCGACGGCGAGACGCTTCTCGAGGGCATCCCCGCCGTCTCGTCCGACGCCGGCGTGACCACTCCCAGCGACCTGCAGCGGCGGATCGACTCCTCGGTTCTTGGCCTGGGCATGCTGCCCCAGTGGCACGTCGCCGGGGCTGAACGCGCCATTCGCGACATGAGTGCGCTGGGCATCGAAGCGCCCGCCACGGCGCAACGGCCGGTCAGCGGTTGGATCGCGCTCAACACCGACGGAATGATATCCGGCGAGGTCGTGAAGGACGCGCGTGCCGCCACCTCGCTTCCGGTCGGTGTCGGTTCGGCCAACCGGCTGGCCGACTTCGTCGACGAGTTCTGCGAGGGCGTCGCCGGTCAACTGCGCGCCATCCACGCGGTTCGCGACGAATGGCTGAGCGTCGACGGACCCCTGCCATTGTTCCGCGGGGTGATCCGCCGGTTCGTGCGACGGCCGACCTGGGTCTATCTGTGGTTGCGCGGCCGACTCCTAGAACCCGCCGCGTTGGCGTCGGCCCGGGTGCGCACCGCGGTGCTGGATGAATTGGGGGATGTGGGGCCCGAAGGTCGCCGCGACCCGATCGCCGAGCTATTGACCGCCGCCGAGCGGGCGCAGTTGGCGGACCTGCACGTGCCGTATTTCGCGCATGTCACCGACGGGCTCGCCGTCGAGACGCCGGAGGGTTCGGTCGCCGAGGGCTTCTACCAGGTCAGTGGATACGACTACATGTTGAGACGATTCGAAGAGCTCGACGTCTCGACAATTGCGCTGCAGCTCAGGCTCATCCGCGGGGTCGTCGCCGCCAAGCACACCACCTCGCACGTCGCGGCTGGACGGACGCCGGTGGGAAAGGGTACGCACGCTGCAAGCGTCGAACCCCTGGCGGTGGCGCGTTCCGTGGCCCGCAAGCTCCTCGAGTGCGCCATCACCGACCCCGACGGTTCGGTGGAGTGGCTCGGCGTCCACGTCACCAAGAACATCGACCTGACCAACTACGGCGCCGTTGGGCCGGGTCTCTACAGCGGGCGCTGCGGGATCGCGTTGTTCCTGCACCGGTTCGGCACCGTGCACGAGGGCACCGATGCCGAGCGCTACCGCAGCATGGCCCTGGCGGCCGTCGCCGACCTGACCGTGCCGCCTGCCGACGGACTCCGGTGGTGGCGCGACCAGCCCCTCGGTTGCGCAGGCGCGGGCGGAATCCTCCTCGCGCTGAGAAGCATTCCCACGCTGGCACCCGATCTACTCGACCGCTACCTCGCGGGCTTAACACCGACGCGCCTCCTTTCGGATCCTCACCTCGATGTCATATTCGGCGTTGCCGGCCTGATCGGACCCCTGTTGGGAATCGGCACGCCAGCGGCCATGTCGTTGGCGCGAGTGGCCGGTGATCGACTGGTCGACTGCCAACAACCGAGCGGCGGCTGGCTGACGGATTCGACGGATCACGTTCCGCTCACCGGCTTTTCCCATGGCGCATCCGGCATCGCCGCGGCGCTGGCGGCATTGCACACGCGCACCGGAGACCACGGGTACCTGGCCGCCGCGAGGCTCGGCGTGACCTACGAGCGGGACCAGTTCGATACGGACGCCCACAACTGGCCCGACCACCGCGGTCGCCCGACAACCGTCCCCCGGTTCATGAACAGTTGGTGCCACGGCGCACCGGGGATCGCCCTGTCGCGGCTAATTCTGATGAACTCACCGCTATGGGACGCCGCAATGCGCGCCGAGCTGGTGCAAGCGCTGTTGACCACCAGCCAGGTTGCACCACCATATGATTCGCTGTGCTGTGGCCGACTCGGCCGGGCTGCCATTCTGCGAATGGCAGCGCGCTGGCTCGGCGACGCCCGGTGGCTAGAGGCTGCCGAGCGTCTTGAGCATCAGACGTTGGCGGGCCGGATCGGAAGCCCTGACTACAGCGTGACTGAGCTACCGGGACTGATGCAAGGCGCCGCCGGAGTGGGTCTGGCGCTCATCGATCGCGAGCCGCTCGCTCTGCTGCCCGGCGTGCTGTCGGCGGGTCTGACGGACGTGTTCGGTTGACCATGACGGTTCGGAGTCGACCACGTAGGCGTGCAGATTGTGGGTCGCGTCGTCATGCTCGAATTCCACACGTCGACTTTCAGTCCGGCCGCAACACACAGGGCACAACTACGTGACGCCGCCGGTCGCCGCTACCCGCTGGAAACGGTGGCCACGGTGATCGACACCGGCGCAGCTTCGTGATCAACGACCTCAGGTCGGCTAACGGAGTCTAGGTGGCCAACCAGCGCATTCGCGGCAGCGCGAGGCTCGCCGACGGCGACGTAATCACCACCGCCGGCTACGAGTTCACGTTCGACATCGCGCCTGCCTGAGCGAACCCTCGCCGGCGTTGAGGTTTCGTTGAGGACCGGGCCCGATGCTCTTCTCCATGCAGCCACACCAGGTGGCTCCGAGAAGGGGAACTCACATGATCACCACCCGCATCGCCACCGCCGCAGCCATCCTCACCTTCGGCCTCGCCGGCCTCTGCGCAACCGTCGTCGCCATCGCCGCACCCGCCCACGCCGACACCGCGACCATCACCCGGGTCGACGGAACCCCCAAGACCGGCACCGCCGGACCGGCCATCGAAGGCGCCGACTCGATTCCCCACGAACTGGAAAGCGCCACGAGGGGCCCCAACGTCACCGCCGTCCCCACCCCCGGCAGCGCCGCCACCCAGCAGCACGTCCTGTTCCCCCACAACCCGGCCCCGCACAGCGATCACGACGGCCAGGGCCACAAGGGCAGCAACGAACAGCACAACCGCCACTGATCCTGAACCCCACCGGACAATGCTGCGGTTTCGGTGTTTGACCTGTTCAAGGCGCTGTACGGTCACGTCCACCTGGGCATGCGGATCCGGCTCGACACGAACGAATGCCAGGGGGACCGCGCCCGAACGACGGAGTGGGCGGCGGGCGGACTCGACGCGACGGTGATTCACGACACCCAGTACGACGGTGCCGCAGCAACGGTGAACCAACCGGTGGAGATTGCCACCCTCTACGACAACGCCCCCGGATTCATCAAGGTGGCACAGGCCGCCCGAGCGGATTGGCTCGACCAGAACCGTGAAGTCGCCGCTAGATATTGCGCGACCACACTTCGCGCGATGAAGGCGCTGAAGAGCGACTTCGGCCTGTTCCGGGCGGCGGTCGACGAATACGTCGCGGAACCGCCGTCCGAAGAATCACTGAGCGAGCTGTTCGCGCTCATCCAGCGGTATCCGTTCTGGACTGAGGACGGCGGACTCTCCGAGGACGGCGTGAGATTCATGATCGACATGGCGACCGAGTCGGGCGTGCTGACACGACCGATGAGCGCCGCCGACGTCGTCGACCGCGCCACGCTGAATCGCGCGGTCGAACTAGCCAGCCAGCCGCCCGAGCAGTAGCCGATTCAGGAGCAGGCGCGGTCGGTGAGCAACTCCAGAGGGACGGCGTCGGCCATCGCCTGGTAACCGGCGAGGTTGAAGTGCAGATGGTCGGAACCGTCGTAGGCCGGATTTATTCGGGACGGGTCGCCCGCGTCGCGGACAGCGGCGTCGAAGTCGACCACCCCGTCTGCTGGGCTCTCCGTCCGGATCCAGGAGTTGACGGCCTGGCGCACGGCGTCGCTACCCGGCGGGGCGGAGCTGCCGCCGGCCGGGGTGAGCGTGCCCTGCAGCACTCGCAGACCGAGGGAATGCATGCGCTCGATCACGTCTCGGTACCCGCCGGTCAGCTGCTCGACGGTGGCGTTGGGGGACATCAACAAGTCATTGATGCCCTCGAGCAAAATCACCGTCGTGACGCCCGACTGGGTCAACAGATCGGCATCGAGCCGCCGAATCACCGCGGCTCCCTGGACATCCGGTTGGCCGCCGGCTGCCGAGTCCTGCAGCACGCGGTTGCCTGCGATACCGAGGTTGAGCACCGACAGCGGACGGTCCGCTGCAGCCAGCCGGCGGGCGAGATCGTCTGGCCAGCGCCCGTCGGCATCGATACCCTCCAGCGTCTCGGGTGCCCCTGCTGGTACCGCCTGGTAGCCGTCGGTGATCGAGTCACCGAGGGCCGCCACCGCACCGTCCGAGAGGGGCGCCAACACCTCGACACCGCTGACGAACGGGCGGCTGGTGGTGCGCTGGGTGAATGCATCCCCATCGACGTCGCCGGTGTGGTCACCGGTGCCCTCGGGGGTGAGGTAGGACGTCTGCCGCGCGACGTCATGCTCGGTCGGCTTACCGACGTCGCCGGCCACGTGCAGGCTCACGGCCAGTGACTCGAATGCCTGAACCACGAACTCGGCCGGGTCGCTCAGCACGTCCTGTCCGGGGGCCACGGTGACGCTGCGGTCGCCGGCGAAGGTCAGCGGCACAGTGGTATCCGGAACCAACGCCGGCCCCGATGCGCGGCGCGCGATGGCCGCCTGCGTGAATGTGACTGGCGCGGCGCCGAATCGGTTCGACAGCCGCACCCGCGCGGTCGTGCCGCCGAACGTCGGCGTCAGGATCGCCCGGATGGTTTCGTCCCGCACTACGGACTTCGGGTTCATCGACATGTCGTACCGATCCATGTCGTCCGTGCCGCCAGAGGCATCTGACGGCGATGCCGCCCACACCCCGAGCCAGCCCTGATCGGAACAGCTGGGCAGTGGATCGGCCGCAGCCGTGACGGGGGCGGCGAGTTGGACGACCACGGCGGCGACCGCGGCCGAGATCGCCAGGCGCCCGACTGTAGTCATCACGATGCCGCCAATGGAATGCTCTGCTCGAAACTGAACAGGTTGTGAGGGTCGTACTTCGCCTTGATGTCGTACAACCGGTCGACGTTCGCTCCCCAGTAGGCGGTCTCCCAACCCGCCATGCCGACATTCGGGACGTTGACGTACGCACCGTTGACGTAGGGCGCGAGGGCTTCCGTGAAATCTGCTATCCAGGTGAGGCATTCGGCAGTGAGCGAGTCGGGTGTTGCCGGTCGCTCGCCTGCTAGAGCACCACGAGCGCCGCCCCAGCCTGCACCGGGCTCAGCATAGAAGAGCGCGTTGCGGTGTGCGAAGACCGAACCGCCGGCGGGCTCGCTGCCGGTGACGGCCCCACCGAAGGCGTTGGTGAAGTAATTGCATTGCGGCGTCGGAGCTTTCTCCATGAACGACACGATCAGGTTGACGGCCTCGACGGGGTACGGCTCATAGATGAACTGCGAGTTGAACTTCCAGTTCACCGGTTCGTCGACGTTGGGTATCTGGAAGTCCGCGTAGGTGTCGGCCCAGTTCGCGTCCGTCATCGACACGGTCGGTTCGCCGACCGACAGGATTGGCCCCAACAGCCGTGTCGCCTCGTCCGCAGATCCCCCTGCCAGGGCACCGACCAGTTGGACGTCACTGGCGCTGATCTCCAGCTGGCTGGTGAGCCGGTTGTCGGTGTGGGGCGCGGAGCGCTGCCAGGCGTCGAAGACGGCAGGCAGGTCGGCGAGGCCCGGCCACGTCGCGGTGACGTAGATGGTCTGCGCCAGGGGATGCACCCGGTAGGTCAGGGCGGTGACGATGCCGAAGTTGCCGTTGCCTGCACCGCGCAGCGCCCAGAGTAGATCCGCGTGGGTCTGCTCGTCGACGGTAATCGCCTCGGCGTCAATGTCATTCGATGCGACGACGATTTCTGCCGCCAGCAGGTTGTCTGACGCCATTCCGAAGTTGCGGGTGAGAAGTCCGAAGCCGCCGCCCAGTGTCGCGCCCACCAGGCCGACGGTTCCCTCGGTGCCGGTGGGTGCGGCAAAGCCCGCCTCGCCGAGCGCGGTCACCGCTTCGAGCTGATTGAGCCCGGCCCCGACGGTCGCCGTGTGGGTCGCCGGGTCGATCGATGCCGACTTCATCTCGCTAACATCGATCACCATGCCATCGTCAACGGTGGACCAACCCTCGAGGCAATGTCCGCCGCTACGCACCCGTACCGCGACGTCGTTCCGCCGCGCCCAGGCCAGCGCATTTACCACGTCCTGCGTCTCCTGCGCGAACACCACCACGGCCGGGTCGTGGCTGAACAGCAGGTTCCAGGAGTCACTGGCGGTTCGGTAGCCGTCATCACCGGGACGGACGATCCGGCCGGTGAGCTCGACTGGTTGTGTACTGGTCGAGGTCATGCGGTCACCTCCGGTACGGCATCGTCGATTCCCGGTTCCTCGTCGAGGATTTCGCGGTGGAAGAAGAACATGAACGCGAAGTAGACGCCGCCGGCCAGAACGAGGCCGACGACGATCAGGACGGGAATGGTGTTGTCGCCAGGTGTGACGAGGACGAACAGGACGAACGCCTCCCAGATGAGCGCAGCCACGGCCACCGGCATTTCGAAGCGCCCAAGGCTGAACCCACCGGGTTTGTACTCCAGGCGTTTGCGCACCGCGATGTAGAGGATCACGATGCCGGTGTAGATCAGCGCCGGCAGGAGCGTCGACCCTACGATGAGTGGGATCAGGGCTTCACCCGGCAGCGCAAGCATCAAGACGACACCGACGGCCAGGATCAGCAGCGTGGCCGGGACCGGGGTCTGGGTCTTGGGGTTGACCTTCTTCATCAGCTCGTGGGCCGGAAACCGCTTGTCGCGGGCCATCGCGAACACCTGCCGCGAACACGCGGCGATGACCACCATCCCCGCCCCGAACATCGCAAACACCAGTCCCGCCAATAGGATTCGCTCGGCGACTACCCCAAACTGACCGCGGATGATCGCGGCGACCGGTGATCCACTGGCACTGACCGCCGGGATGTCCTTGATGGCGACGGTCAACGCGATCAGGAACACGAACCCCAACACCCCCGCCGCGAGCACCGAGGCCACGATGGCGCGGGGAACGCTCTTGAACGGGTCCTTGGCTTCCTCGGCCAGGTTCGCCGCGGAGTCGAACCCGACCAGCGTGGTCAGGCCCATGATCATGCCTGCCATCAACCCGCCGCCGATGGCGAAGTAGTTCGGTGCGTCGGTGGTGACCCCGCGTGAGGCGAGGTTGCTCAGATCGCCGCTCCCGGTGAACACCATCACGACCGCCAGTGCGATCACCAACACCACGATGATCCCCAGTTCGATTCCCACCGCGCTGGACGTGATCATGCCCAGCAATCGCGTGGAGGCGATCACCAACACGGACTGGACGATCAGGACCACCACCGTGATGATGCGCGCGGTGTCCTCGTTCTCCTGCATTCCCATCAACGGCATGAAGGCCTGACTGGCCAGCGCGTTGTCCAGAGCGATGACGGCGATCGCCAAGTACCAGAACGTCAACCAGCCAAACAGCCAGCCGATCTTCGGATTGGCGAGCCGCGAGGCCCACTGATAGGAGGAGCCGCTGAGGGCGATCCTCGCCGCGAACTGCGCCACCACCAGGGCCACCAGTGCTTGCCCGATCGCAGCTAAGATCCACAACCAGATGCCGACCGGTCCGGCACTCTTGAGGAGGTCGTCATAGGTGGCGAAGATGCCGACGGCCACCGAGATGAACGCGAAGGAGACTGCGAAGACCTGGAAGCCACCGAGCGTTCGCTTCAGCTCCGGCTCGTAGCCGCAATCGAGACACTCTTCGTCCGGGGTGGCGGAGCTCGCCACATCCTTTGCTGTCATTGACATTCCGATCTTCCGTGGCTGGCCTGTACGGGACAGTAGAGGAAAGTCGGATACATCTGATGCAAAACCTGCTTATGCGTCAAATAGCCCGGTGCACTGATTCCCATGTCGGTGGAAGAGCTTGCGTGGTTGATGTCCCGCAGCCAGCCCAGCGCCCCTCGTTCGGTGTCGAGGCCCTTCTCGATGATGGCCAAGTTGTGCGGCAGACACCCAGAAGGCTGCGGGAGTCATCGCCGCTGGACACTGTTCGAGCACCTGATCATGCGTCGACCCGTCAGGTATTGCCCACTGCACCAATGGCATTCAGTGCCTTGGTGTCAATCTTGGTCAAGGGAAGACTCGTCGCGTATCGGTTGATCCGTTCGGAGCGTCTCGATTGCAGAGATCGTGGACGACTCGTATCTGGTATCCCGCGGCGACGGCCGCGTCGGAGCCACCACGATCCTCGGGCGGCAAGGGTCACGGCAGCATCCAGGACAACACCGGAGTGGACTGCAGGTAGACCAGCACACACATCACCAACAGGAAAGCCAGTGACCAGCCGATCACCTTGCGGAATAGGTCGCCCTCCTTGCCGGGCATCGCGGTGGCGGCGGCGGCAATGGCGAGGTTCTGCGGCGAGATCATCTTGCCGAGCACGCCGCCGGAGCTGTTGGCCGCTGCGAGCAGCACTTCACTGAGCCCGGCCTTCTGAGCTGCGGCGACCTGCAAGGTGCCGAACAGTGCGTTCGACGAGGTGTCCGAGCCGGTGACGGCGACGCCGAGCCAGCCGAGTACCGGCGACAAGAAGGCGAAGAAGCTACCGGTCCCCGCGATCCACTGGCCGATGGTGATCGTCTGGCCGGAGAAGTTCATCACGTAGGCCAGCGCGAGGACGGCCGCCACGGTGAGGATGGCCCACTTCAGTTGATTCAGCGTCGCCCCGAATGCCCGCACCGCGGCGCCGGGTTTGAGCCCGAGCACCGCCATGGTGATCAACCCGGAGATCAACAGCAGCGTTCCAGCGGCGGATAGCCAGCCGAACGCAAACGTCACGCTCGACGGAGGCTTTCCGTCCGGAGTGACGATGTCTAGGCCGGGCCAGGCGAACTTGACCGTCCCCGCGCCGAGCAGTGTCTTGACCGCGCTGATCTGCGCAATGGAGAACACCGCGATGATGATCAGATACGGCGAGTAGGCCTTCAGCACCGTGCTGCGGGAGTCCTGAGGCGGCTCGTCATCAGCCCCGGCATCACCGGTGGCTCCCGCTGATCCCGTGGTCACCGAGGTGCGGTTGCCGTCGCTCCTCCCGGTCTCCACGGCGTGCGCCGATGCCGAGGCGGTGGTGATCCGATCCTTCATGTCGCCCTCGCTCAACCGTTCCACCGCAAGCTCCTCGGCCGGCTGCCAAAACCGCACCAGAATGACGAGTGCACCCGCGGCGCCGAGGGAGGCGATGATGTCGGTGAGTTCCACCGACAGGTAGTTGGAGGAGACGAACTGCAAGACGGCGAACACCATTCCGGCGATCACGGCGGGTAGCCAGCACTGCCGAATTCCACGACGGCCGTCGACCAGCAGCACGAGCACCAGCGGCACGAACAGCGCGAGGATCGGGGTCTGCCGGCCGACGGTCGAGGCCAGTTCGTGCACGGGTAGCCCGGTGATCTTGGCCAGTGTCGTGATGGGCACCGCAATGGCGCCGAACGCGACGGGGGCGGTGTTCGCGACGAGGGCCACGGTGGCTGCCTTCATCGGCGAGAATCCGAGCGCGATGAGCATGACCGCGCTGATGGCCACCGGTGTTCCGAAACCCGCCAGGGCTTCCATTAGCCCGCCGAAGCAGAACGCGATGATGATTGCTTGGATCCGTTGATCAGAAGACACGGTGCCGAACGAACGGCGTAGCACGTCGAAGTGTCCGGTCGTCACCGTCATGTTGTAGATCCAGATCGCCGTCACGACGATCCACATGATCGGGAAGATACCGAAGGCGGCTCCCTCGCCTGCACTGCTCAAGGCCTGGCCGACGGGCATGCCGTAGACGGCCACCGCCACCACCAGCGCGACCGCCAGGGCGATCAATCCAGCCCACTGGGCCTTCATCCGCACGACGCCAAGGAGGACGAAGATCGTCAGCAATGGCAGCACGGCGAACAAGGTGGACAGCCCGAGTGAGTTGCCAACGGGATCGAAGATCTGCTCATACATGGTCGGACCCTCTCGACGAGATGGGGTCGACGCCACGGATGGAGGCGTCGATGAGTTGGACGGGATGGAACAGCGGCACGCCTGCGTCGAGGTAACGGCGGATCTGCAGCAGGCAGCCCGCGTTGGAGGTGACCACGGCGTCGGGCGCGGTCGTGATGATCTGCTCGACCTTGCGCCGCCCGAGCCGCTCGGCGGGTTCTGGCTGCACGAGGTTGTAGATTCCGGCTGACCCGCAGCAGACTTCGGGTTCGGGGATGTCGGTGACGCTGAGCTGCGGGATGCTACGCAGGACCGCGCGCGGCTGCGCCCGTATCCCCTGTGCGTGCGCCAGATGGCAGGCATCGTGGTACGCCACGCGAGCTGGGATGGGGTGCCGTGGTGCGACCGGTCCGAGCTCTGCGAGCAGCTCGGAGATGTCGCGTACCTTCGCACTGAACACGGCGGCGCGTTGCGCGTAGGCGGGGTCGTCGCGCAGTAGCACGGCGTACTCCTTCATCGACGATCCACAGCCCGCGACGTTGACCACGATGCTTTGCACGTCGGCAGCATCGAAGGTGTCGATGATGTTGCGTGCCAGTGCAATTGCTTCCTCTTCGCGTCCGGCGTGGCTGGACAGCGCTCCGCAGCACTGCTGGGTCTTCGGGGCCACCACGTCGCAGCCCTCTGCGGCCAGGACGCGGGTGGCGGCGGCATTCACGTCGCCGAAGAAGACGCGCTGCACGCAGCCGGACAACATCCCGACGCGGTGCCGCGCGGTTCCGGCGGCGGGGGTGAACGCGGGTTGGCGGGCCACCACGTTGTGCAGCGTCAACGCGGGCAACAGCGCCTCCATCGCGCGTAGCCGGGCGGGCAGCCGGTCGAGCAGGCCGAGTGCCAGGAGCAGTCGGCGTACGCCGAGACGTTGGTAGAGCGTTCCGAAGAACGCTGCCGGGCGCAGCCGAGCCGGGTAGGGAAAGAGGCTGAAGATCATCGTGCGAAACAGCCGGTCCGCCCGAGTGCGTTCCCAGTTGCGCTCGATCTGTGGCCGGACCGCCTCGATCAACTGGTCGTACTTCACGCCGGACGGGCACGCGCTCACGCATGCCATGCAACCCAGGCAGGCGTCGAAGTTGTCGACGAACTGCTGATCCATCGGTACTTCGCCGGCCTTGCCCAACTCCATCAGGTAGATGCGTCCCCGCGGCGAATTCGCCTCATTGCCCTCCAGGAGATACGTGGGGCAGGTCGGGAGACAGAAGCCGCAGTGCACGCAGTCATCGATGAGTTCGTCGCTCGGCGGGTGGTGGGTATCGAAGACACCGCCACCACCTCCGGTGTCGATGGCGGCAGCCACCGAGAGGACGTCACGGTGTTGCGAATCGGGTTCGGTCATGAGATTCCTTAGATCGACGAGAGGCTGGTGGCGCGGCTCAGTACCAGGGCGCGAATCGACCGGGCGCCCATCGCCCGTCGGGGTCGAATTGGGCCTTGATGCGCCGCAGGAGAGCGACCGTCGACGGCGCCGGGCCGAGTGGCTCGACCAGCGCGTCGACCTCGGCCGAGCGTTGACGAAGCAGCACGTTCGTCTGGTGGGTCGCGGCGTGCTCGCGCAGTGCGCTCAACACTTGCGCATGGGCCGCCGCCGAGTCCCCGCGAAGTGCAACGGTGTGTATTCCGAGGGCGGCACTGGACACGATGTGCGCCTCGAGCCCGGCACGCCGGGCCGAATCGAAGGTCCGCTCGGCGAGAACGGCTAGGCCACTTGGCAATCCGGCCACGCCGATGATCGTCTGGTCGTCGGCGCCACGGACCGCAGCGGCGTGCCCCTGCCACTCGGACGCGGCGTCCTCGACGGGGCTGGCGTCGATCCCGAGGTCGGCGAGCAGCGCAGCGGACCGGACGGCTGCGGCCTCGACCGATCCCTGGGTGCCGTCGAAGCGCACCAACAGCCTGCCCGGTTCACCCGGTCCACCTGAAACCCATTCCACAGCATCGGGTTCCAGCGGCGAGGCCGTCAGCGCGAGTGCTGCGGCGGTGGCCTGCTTCGCGTCGGCCGTTGCGGCGGCGGTGAGCGACGCCGCCGGCCGCGGGTGGAGCCGAACCACCACCTCGGCGACCATGGCCAGCGAGCCGAGTGAGCCGTAGACGAGCTTGCCGAGGTCATAGCCGGCGACGTTCTTGATGACGTGGCCGCCGGAGCGGGCGACGGTGCCGTCGGCGAGGATCAGCGTGACGCCGATGACCAAATCGCGCAGCCCGCCGCAGCGCAACCGGGACGGTCCTGAATCGCCTGTCGCCAGCAGACCGCCCAGCGTCGCTCCGGATCCTGCGCTCGGTGGGTCCAGGGCCAGCCACTGTCCGCTGTCGGCGAGGTGATCCTGAAGTGCCGCCAGGGTGGTGCCCGCAAGCACCGAGGCCGTCATGTCGCCGGGGTTGTGGGTCAGCACCCCGGCGAGGCCGGTGGTGTCCAGGGTGATGTCGGGATCGGACACCCGGCCGGCCCAATCCAGTTTCGTGCCGCCCCCGCGGATCAGCACCGTACCTGTCGATTCCCGCAGCAGCTGGGCGGTCTCGGCAAGCGAACCCGGGCGTTGAATGTCGTGTCGTTGATCGATGGCTGTCATCTCATACGGCTCCGTGTGCTCACATGCGTTCGATCAGGCCGGCGGCCTCGAGGGGGTGCACTCGATACGGTCCGGGACGCTCGCCGCACAGCCGTGGAGTGGGAAAGATCTTGCCCGGGTTGCTGATTCCGTTCGGATCGAACGCAGTCCGCAGTCGCTTCATCACGGCAAGGTCGTCCTCGGAGAACATCTTCGGCATCGAACACGCCTTGTCAGTGCCCACGCCGTGCTCGCCGGTGATCGATCCGCCCATCTCCACGCAGAGCTCCGCGATCGCCGAGGACAGTTGCTCGCCGCGTTCGGACTCTCCCGCAGTCGCACCGTTGTAGAGCACCAGCGGATGCAGATTTCCGTCTCCGGCGTGGAAGACGTTCGCCACCCGCAGCCCGGCCTCGTCGGCCATCTCCTGCATGCGGGCCAGTACCTCGCCAAGCCGGGTGCGGGGGATGACCCCGTCTTGCACGAAGTAGTCGGGACTGATGCGACCTACGGCGGCGAAAGCCGCCTTGCGACCCTTCCAGATCAGTGCACGTTCGCCCGCGTCGGTCGCGATGCGGATACCCGTGGCGCCGGCCGCGCGGCAGATGCGTTGAACCTCGGCGAACCCCTCATCGCATACGTGGTCGGGTCCGTCGAGTTCGACCACCAGTGCGGCAGCGGTGTCGAGGGAGAATCCTGCGTGGACGGCCGCCTCGCAGGCTTCGATGGCGAGCGCATCGAGCATCTCGACCGCTGCGGGAATGATGCCGGCCGCGATGATCCCGCTCACCGCCTCGCCCGCCGCCGCGGGACTGGTGAAATCGGCGACCAACGTGCGCACGCTTTCCGGCCGGCGGAGCAGACGCACCGTGATCGAAGTGGCGATGGCCAGCGTGCCCTCGGAGCCGATCACGGCTCCGCGCAGGTCGGGGCCGACCACGTCGGGACCGTCGCCGCCGACGGTGACCACCGAGGCGTCCGGCAGGACCAGGGTCATCGCGTGCACGTGGTTGCTGGTGAAGCCGTACTTCATGCAGTGCGCGCCACCGGAGTTCTCGGCGATGTTGCCGCCGATCGTGCACACCGTCTGGCTCGACGGGTCCGGGGCGAAGTACAGGTCGTATTTCGTCACCGCGAGAGTGACGTCGGCGTTGGTCACGCCGGGTTCCACCGTCATCCGCTGGTTGGGGACGTCGATGTCGAGGATGCGTCGCATCCTGGCCAGGGAGATCACCACTCCGTCGGCGACCGGAAGCGCCCCACCGGACAGACCGGTACCTGCGCCGCGCGCAACGTAGGGCACCCGGGCGCTGGCGCAGGCAGCGACCACGGCGGCGACCTCGGCGGTGGTCTCGGGGAGCGCCACCAACGCCGGAACCACGCGGTATCCGGTGATTGCGTCACACTCGTAGGCCTTGAGCCGGGTCAGGTCGGTGATGATGCGATCGGGTGCGAGATCGCGACGGAGTCGATCGGCCAGTTGGTGGGTGGCCGCGCCGGCACTGACGACATCCGGTGCAGCCTGGGCCATTGCCATCGTTCACCGTGACTTCCATAGTTCGGAATGTAACTACCGATCAATGGAAGAATGCTCGCTGGGACGGGATGTGTCAACCATCACACAAGACTTCGATTGTGACGTAACCCTGAGGCGATGGGATGGGGATGGGGCATGGGCCACCGTCAGGCGGAGGCATCACCTTGCAGATCGAGGGCGAGGCCCTTTGCTACCCGGACCAGGATCGGGGCGATCTCGACGACTCGCCCGGCCGTGATGCGCCCGGAAGGTCCGGATACTGAGATCGCCGACCACGTGGGTGCGCCGGGCAGCGGCACGGCGACGCACCGAACGCCGACTTCTTGCTCACCGTCGTCCACTGCCCACCCCTGCTCTCGGATCTCGGCGAGCTCGGCCAGAAACGATGCCGGGTCGGTGTGCGTGCGCGGCGTCGTCGCCGGCATACCGGTGCGACGCAGCAGGTCGACCACCTGCTCGTCGGGCAGCTGAGAGAGGAGGGCTTTGCCGACGCCGGTGCTGTGCGCGGCGACCCGTCGACCCACTTCGGTGAACATTCGCATCGAGTGTGCGGAGGGCACCTGGGCCACGTAGACCACCGAATCGGCTTCGAGAACGGCCATGTTGGCCGTCTCGCCGATCTCGGCCACCAGCGCGGCAAGTCGCGGTCCGGCCCACGCCCCACCGAGGGCGCGGGTAGCCGACTGTCCCAGCCGAATGAGCCGTGGACCGAGCGCGTAGCGGCGGGAGGTCTCCTGTCGGACGTAGCCGTTGTGGGCAAGCGACCGCAGCAGTCGGTGAATGGTCGGCAGCGGCAGACCCGTGGCCGCTTCCAATTCAGCCAACCGCATCGCACCGCCGGCGTCGGCGAGGTGTTCGAGCAGCGCCAGCGCACGGTCCAGCGACTGAACGCCGCTGCCCCGGGTGTCGTCTGCCATGCCGCCTCTATACCTCATTCCGCGATGTGGAAAGTAACTATCCCACGGATTGTGGTTGACGAGCGCGCTCATCTGGGTCTAACTTCCATATAGCAGATATTAACTTCCATATTATGGAGTATTGATATGCAACACGGGCTGCCCTACCTCGCAAACTGCTCGATCCTCTTCACAGAGGTGCCCCTGCTGGAGCGTCCGGCCGCTGCACGGGCGGCGGGATTCGATGCCGTCGAATTCTGGTGGCCGTTCGACCGCACGGTTCCACCCGATGCCGACGTCGACCGCTTCGTGGCAGCGATCGCCGACGCGGGCGTCCACCTGGTGGGCCTGAACTTCCCGGCCGGCGACATGCCATCGGGCGACCGCGGCCTGCTGTCGTGGCCTGGGCGCGCCGAGGAGTTTCAGGACGGCGTCCAGATCGCCACCGACATCGGTCAGCGACTGGGGACCGTCGCCTTCAACGCGCTGTACGGCAACCGCCTCGACACGGCGACACCTGACGAACAGGACGAGTTGGCGGCGCGCAACCTTGCAGTCACCGCGGAGGCGGCCGCCGGGATCAATGGCGTCGTCCTGGTCGAGCCGGTCAGCGGGGTTGCCAGCTACCCACTGCGGACAGCCGACGACGTCGCCGCTGTGCTCGACCGCGTCGAGCAGGAATCAGGCGCCACGAACCTGCGACTACTCGCCGATCTCTATCACCTGGCCACCAACGGCGACGACCTCGGCGCCGTCGTCACCCGCCATGCCGACCGGATCGGGCACGTCCAAATCGCCGACGCCCCAGGCCGTCACGAACCGGGTAGCGCCGACCTCGACCTCGACGGCACCCTGTGTGCCCTGCAAGCCACGGGCTACAACGGCTGGGTGGGCCTGGAGTACGTCCCGACGACAACCACGCAGGCAGGACTCGACTGGCTGCCCACCGAACGGCGCGCCGCCAACACTGCGAGGAGCACGTCGTGACCACGATCGCCTTCATCGGACTCGGCATCATGGGTGAGCCGATGGCCGGCCACTTGATCGACGGTGGCCACGATCTCATCGCGGTGAACCGCAGCCAGGGGGCCGTCGAGCGGCTGGTGGATCGCGGCGCGCGCGCCGGACACGTGGCCGCGGCCGTCGCCGAGGCCGAGGTCGTGATCACGATGCTGCCCGACAGCCCGGACGTGGAGGCGGTCGCGGTCGGTGGGGATGGCATCTACGCCAACGCAAAGCCTGGCACGCTGCACATCGACTGCTCGTCCATCCGGCCCGACGTCTCCCGTCGGCTTGCCGAGGACGGTGCTCAACGTGAACTGCGGGTCATCGATGCACCGGTCAGTGGCGGTCAGGCGGGTGCCGTGGAGGCCACGCTCTCGATCATGGTCGGTGGAGCCGACGCCGATGTCGAGGAGGCCCGCCCGCTACTCGAGGCGATGGGCTCCACCGTGGTTCACGTCGGTCCGGCCGGTGCGGGGCAGACGGTGAAGGCGGCCAATCAGCTCATCGTCGCCGGACACCTGGAACTGCTGGCCGAGGCGATCGTGTTCCTAGAGGCGCACGGCGTCGACCTCGAGGCCGCGGTCAAGGTACTCGGCGGCGGCCTGGCGGGCAGCGCCGTGCTGGACCGCAAGGCAGCCGGCATGCTCACCCGCACGTTCGATCCCGGCTTCCGCATTGATCTGCACCACAAGGACCTCGGCATCGTGACGTCGGCAGCCCGCGACGCCGGTGTCGCCATCCCGTTGGGAGCCCACGTCGCCCAACTGGTCGGTGCACTGCGTGCCCAAGGGCACGGCGGACTCGACCACAGCGCCCTCCTGCTGCTCGTGGAGCATCTCTCGACCCCGCCGAAGGACGCCTGACATGCCCCGCATGCGTGCTGTAGACGCCGCCGTACTCGTCCTCGAGCGCGAAGGAATCAGCTGCGCGTTCGGCGTGCCGGGTGCAGCGATCAACCCCCTCTACTCCGCGATGCGCACGCGCGGCACCATCACCCACTACCTCGGCCGCCACGTCGAGGGGGCGGTGCACATGGCCGAGGGCTATAGCCGCGCCGCTGCGGGAAACATCGGAATGTGCCTAGCCACCAGCGGTCCTGGCGGCACGGACACGATCACCGGGCTTTACTCGGCATGGGCCGACTCGGTGCCGCTGCTGGTGGTCACGGGGCAAGCCCCGGTCGCCAAGCTGCACAAGGAGGACTTCCAGGCCGTCGACATCGCTGCCATCGCCACTCCCGTGACCAAGCTGGCCAAGACGGTGATGGAGCCCGCGCAGGTGCCGGGCGCGTTTCAACGAGCGTTCCACCTCATGCGCTCCGGTAGGCCCGGCCCGGTGCTCCTGGACCTGCCGATTGACGTGCAGACCGCCGAGATCGAGTTCGACATCGACACCTACGTGCCTCTGCCCGTGACGAAGCCGGCTGCCACCCGGGAGCAAGCCGAGCGGGCGATCGACATGTTCTGCGCGGCCGAACGGCCGCTTATCATCGCCGGCGGCGGCATCGTAAACGCTGACGCTGCTGAG
This sequence comes from Mycolicibacterium hodleri, assembly GCF_006439015.1. GTDB lineage: Bacteria > Actinomycetota > Actinomycetes > Mycobacteriales > Mycobacteriaceae > Mycobacterium > Mycobacterium hodleri_A. Next base: position 176,904 of record NZ_RCZG01000003.1, read on the forward strand.
CTTCTCGTCGAACTCGCCGAGACCCTCGACGTGCCCGTGGTCCCCACCCTGATGGGCTGGGGCACCATCCCCGACGACCACCGGCTAATGGCGGGGATGGCGGGCCTGCAGACCGCCCACCGCTACGGCAACGCGACGGTGCTGGCGTCGGACTTCGTGCTGGGAATCGGCAACCGCTGGGCCAACCGGCACACCGGCGGGCTCGAGATCTACCGCGCTGGACGCACATTCGTGCACATCGACATCGATCCCACCCAGATCGGAAGGATCTTCGCCCCCGACTACGCCATCGTCTCCGACGCGCACGCCGCGCTCGAGCGGCTCGTCGAAGTGGCCCATGAACGCCGCGACGCCGGCCAACTGCCGGACCGTTCCGCGTGGGTGGCCGACTGCGCCCAACGCAGCGCGACGATGCACCGGCGCACCGACTTCCCCAACGTGCCGATCAAGCCACAACGCGTATACCAGGAGATGAACAAAGCATTCGGTCGCGATACCCGCTACGTCAGCAACATCGGGCTGTCCCAGATCGCCGGCGCTCAGTTCCTGCACGTCTACCGGCCGCGCGGCTGGATCGACGCCGGCCAGGCCGGACCACTTGGCTGGACGGTGCCCGCCGCGCTCGGCGTATGCGTCGCCGACCCCGAGGCCACCGTCGTCGGGCTGTCGGGCGACTACGACTTTCAGTTCCTGGTCGAACAGCTGGCCTGCGGGGCGCAGTTCCGGCTGCCCTTCATTCACGTGCTGGTGAACAACTCCTATCTGGGGCTGATCCGGCAGGCCCAGCGACCCTTCGACATGGACTATGCCGTGCAGTTGGCGTTCGACAACGTCAACTCCCCCGAGCTGGACGGCTACGGCGTCGACCACGTCAAGGTGGCAGAGGGTCTGGGCTGCAGGGCGATTCGCGTCCGCGAGCCTGACGAGCTCGCAGCGGCGTTCGAGAAGGCTCAGGCGATGATGGCCGAGTTCCGGGTGCCCGTCATCGTCGAGGTCATTCTCGAGAAGATCACCAACATCGCGATGGGCACCGAACTCAACAATGTCACCGAGTTCGAGGAGCTCGCGGGTTCAACAGATGTCGAGATGCAACGAAGATTGACAAGACACACCTAGGCGCTTTGACAAGACTCGGGCGTGTCGCGGGAGCTTGCTAATCTTCGTTGCAAAGTGCCTGTTCAGCGTGGCTTCGTCCGCCCGGGCGTGCTGTACTTGCGGCCGCGTTCTGTTCGGCGGATGGCTATCCAGCATCACGATCGACGACCTCTTCGACTACTTCCTCGACAGCACATTCACCGTCATCGTCGGCATCACCCTGGTATTTGCTATCGCCCGAGTCAACGGCACGGGTCGACCTTCTTGTCCACGGTGCACTCCGCGTCCGAGGCAAGCGACGGGCGATCCTCTAGCTGATGTTCGTCCTCGGCGCAGGCCTGATCGACGGCTGTCAGAATGAGACGAAGCCCGGACAAGTGGCTGAGCCGCCCGCTGCATACCTGTGACGGGCATGGGGACATCATCTCCACCCGGGCCCAGCGGTGGCATGACACCGCATCGCCGCCATCGGCGAGCCCGACAGCATCTCGGTCATCTGAAGCCGCCGAAACCTGTTGCTACGCAGCACACATCGATGCGGAATCACTGCAACCATAGATTCGCGACTGGCTGCCACGTCGCCACGAAGACTAGGGGCGAAGCTAAGCCTGGTCTGGCGTTGAAGTTGCGTAATCCCAGGACACTGTTCGAACGGGTGTCATCCGGATGTAGGTCGCGCCCGGTCTGGGTGCGGTGGGCCATTCGGTCTCTGGCACGCCCCGTGCCCGGGCACCTTCTATCGCGAGCTGAAGTGTTTCGCGTGGTTCGCGAACGATGCGGGCGTGACCTTGGAACAACACTCCCCGGATATCTGCCATGCTTGAGCCATCTTCGAGCAAGATACTGACGTTCGGGTTGCGTTCGGCGTTGGCAACTTTGCGTGTCCCGTCTCGTACACCCATGATGATGTCGCGGCCAAGGCGAAAGTATCCCAGGGGTACCGTGTGCGGGAATCCATCCTGATCGATGGTGCTCAGTATCGCCCAGCTTGGGTGGTCATCGAGATACGCCTCGATTTTTTCGTCACTAAGTTTTCGTGGCATGACGCAGGGTAACAAGGGCGAAATCGGGTCTGGGCGTGGCGGTTCGGCAACATCCAGCTTGTCGGGCCAACACGCGCTCGGTGATCTGCGCGAGTCTTGAATTATCACCTTGATGTCCAATTGGACATCGTGTGTACATTTCACTTCAAAGAATTGACATGGAGTTCGAGAAGCCACCGGCCTTTAGAGCGAGTTTTCCTCTAGTGCTGTCTCTCCTTGTACCGCGGTGGCCTGACTACTCGGGGAACACCACGCGGGTGGACACTATGACGTGGCCCTTTCTGCAACAGTGTTCAAAGTCGAACTTGGCGTCTCCGATGTCGATCACGGTTACTACGCCGATCACACGCTGACCGTAGCCCGTCATCCCAGTGAGACCGATGAACGGATGGTAGTGCGGTTGTTGGCGTTTGGGCTGCGCGCACACCGGCTCAGCGACGTCGACGGTGAGTTGGCTTTCGGGGCGGGCCTGTCCACCCCCGGCGCACCGGACTTGCGGCTCGCGGACTACACGGGCCGGATCCTGGAGTGGATCAACGTTGGCCAGCCCGATGAACGCGCCTTGGGCAAGGCGGCCAGCCAGGCCGAGCACGTGCTGCTGTTCCCGTTCGCCGCCGGTGTGGCCACCTGGTGGCGCACCGTGGGACCCAAAGTGGCGGGGCTGCCGAACCTGTCGGTGGTGCAGATACCGCACGCACCGGTGCAGCAACTGGCCCAGACTGTCGATCGACGGGTCTCGGCGCAGGTGATGGTGATGGAAGGTGAGGTGACGATGACCGTGGGCGGTGTCGACGTCACCTTCACGCCCGAGCCATTGCAGTGAACGTCTAAGCCCGAGGTGCTAGTCGATCGCGTTGGCGCCCGATCAGCGCCGGATGGGCATCCACGACAGCCGCGAACTTGCGCTGCAGGACTGGCTCGGCACCGCCGGCTTCAGCCGGCCCGAAGACTACTGGCCACGGCAGTGGGTGAACGCCCATGTGGATTTCGCCGCCGTTGATAGCCGCGCCTGGTGCACGCCCGGGTGATCGCCAGTTCGCCTCGACGAGCCGCATCGTTCCGGGACTCCGCGACGCAGCAGCGCGGGCAGGGTGTCCAGCCCCCCGCGTCGTCGCGGGTCTTCCTGTCGCAGTGCATGATGACACCGACGAAGCACACGCTGCGGTTGCTCCCTCGTCGTCCATGTTGACGAATTGCAAGCGGATCATCGAAGCCGGAGGCGGTGCCAGCCCGTCGGGCCTGGCGATCGTTGGTAACGAGCAATCCGTGCAGCGTCAACTGCAGCGGCTCATCGACGCCGGCGCCACCGACATCTGGGCCCAACCCGTCGCCGTCGGGCCCGACCGCGCTCAACGTGCTGCATCTCGTCAACGCACCATCGCTTTTCTCAACACACTGGCTACCAAGTAACTGCACCTCAAGTCTTACCGTGATGAACCGGAGGTAAGAGGCGGTGTCTTTACCCAACAACCTCGCTGGGCTCAAGCGCCGCGCGCAAGCTCGCGGTCTCGAAGGCGAGACCAGACCCCGTTCTCAACGACTAAGCACGTGCCCAAAAGTGTTGGCAGTACGGCCGAGTGAGCAGCACCAGCGCTACCGCAGCAACTCAGCGGATGGTCTGGCTTCGCGATGCCTCAGTCCAGATGCACCACCGCGTCGGCACCGAAGACTGCTTGCTTCACGAGGCCCGCCGGTTCCGAGATTGCCACCAATGGAACACTATTCACGCAACCGGGTCGACGATTCGTCGATTACGCCTGAGCCATTTGCTATTCCGTCTCTGCAATGCTGGCTAAGCGGCCGAGGGTGGCGATCATCTCGGCAAGTGATTGCGGTCGACCGTAGTGGAAGCCTTGGGCGAACGAGTAGCCCAACGACTTGACCGTTTCGGCTTGAGCTTCGTCCTCCACCCCCTCGGCGACTACCGGAAGCTCCAGTGCGATAGCGAGTATCGCAATGGCCCGCAGTAGCGGCGGTGTGGGCGCATCGGGAGTAATCGTCGAAACGAATGACCGGTCAAGTTTGAGAAGGTCCGTCGGGAGGGTCTGAATTCTGCTCAGCGACGAGTAGCCGGTGCCGAAATCGTCGATGGCGATCCGGATTCCCCGACGACGAAGCTCACGCAAAGCATCCGTAGCAAGGGGCGTGTCCACGTCGAGGACGCTCTCCGTCACTTCGAGCACTAGTTGGCTCGCCTGCCACCCAGTCTCGCGTAGCACGGTTGCGACGCTATCGACATAGCCGGGCGTGGCCAATTCGATGCTCGAGACGTTGACGTTCATCGTCAGGGGACCGTCTGTATTCGCCCGTTGCAGCGCGTGTGCATCAGAACAGGCACGGCGCAGCACGTATTGGTCCAGTTCACTGATGAGGCCGGATTCCTCTGCGGCTCTTATCACTTCGACGGTGGTCGTGTCCGGTCGGCTGGGCGGTGCCCACCGCAGCAGGGCTTCAACTGCCGCTATGGTGCCGCTATGGGTGAGGTCCATGATCGGTTGATACACCACCTCGATCTCGCCGTTGGTGATGGCGCCCGTCAACTCGACCTTCAACGGCACCCGACCCGCGGGTTCGAGTACGGTGCGGTTAGCACCACTCAGCTTGGCGCGATAGAGTGCGGCGTCTGCACGACTGACCAGGAACGACGCAGAATCACCCGGCTGCCACGCCGTGACTCCCGCCGAGCATCCCTGTGAGATAGTCGCCCGCAGACGATCGACTAGTGCCAGCGCACCGTGTTCATCCCCGTCCGGCAACAGCAAAGCAAACCTGTCACCGCCCGGCCGCGCCAAGACGTCCTCGGGTCCGATGACGGGTAACCACGAACGGACGACCAGTTGCAGCACCTCGTCGCCGGACCGGTAACCGTACTTGTCGTTGATCGCGTGGAACCGGTCGAGGTTCAGCACGACGAGCGCCGGGCGCGACCCGTGACGCTCCGCCGCCGCAACGTGGGCACTGAGGGCGCGGTCGAAGCCTCTGCGGTTCGGCAAACCCGTCAGCGCGTCGACATGGGCGTCGGACGCGAGTCGGCTCAGGAGTCCCACGGCGACTCCGACGCCAACGGTCGCCCCAGATGCGACCAGCCCCGCCCACCACGGCGTGTCCGGGAGGTAGGCGAACACTGCCAGGCAGCAGGTAACGGCGAACAGCATGTGGGCTGTAGCCGGCAACCAGTTGAAGAAGACACAGACATCGATGGCGACGGAGATGTACAGGCTAGCGAGCGCGACAGCGGCGACCGGACTCGTCGACTCGTAGATCGTGGCGGTAAGGATGATCGTGCCGCCGGCCACCAGGGCGTGATGATGTGCTGGGCGGAGTCGATGCCCCCACACCACCAAGCCGATCCCGATGAGCACCGCTGCGGCAGCCAAGGCGAACACCACATCGAGGTCGCCGGGTGGGCCGTCGGGCATCTGCGTAGCGAGAACGACACCCAGGCTTCCGCTGACGAAGAAGAGTCCACCGGTCGTGGAAGCCATCACCCTGGAGGTGGCAAGGACTGACCGCGCTCGCATGAGCCCAAGGCGGGCTCGATGCGCTCGCGAACGACTCACGCGGCTCATTAAACAGCTAACACCCGAACAGAACGACGATTACGTGAGCTTGGCGACCTCGCGGTCGATCCGGCTACTTGCCGACGGATTCACGACCTCGGCAGGTCAAGTCGACTCAGGTGTCGTGAAAACGATGGATTGTTGCCATGCGACGGTCGGCCTGTGCACGACCACCCGCGTCGACGGCGGCGAACGGCCGTCTAGCCCACGTATTTTGACTGGCACCAAATGTTCGGCAGGCGATATCGGTGAAAGCAGTTGTCGATCAGCCGCTCGAGATGCTCACAAGCTGAGCTGGTTCAGCGGGTCCGCTTGACGCGGGCCTCGTCCCAGACGGGTTCGGTGGTCTCGCGGACGGCGCCGTCAGCGCCGAAGACGAGGAAGCGATCGAAGGTGCGGGCGAACCAGCGGTCGTGGGTAACCGCCAGCACGGTGCCTTCGTAGAACTCCAGGCCTTCCTGCAGTGCCTCGGCGGATTCCAGGTCAAGATTGTCGGTCGGCTCGTCGAGCAGCAACGCCGTCGCGCCGTCCAGCTCGAGTAGCAGGATCTGGAAGCGGGCCTGCTGGCCGCCCGAAAGCTTGCCGAACGGCTGGTCGCCCTGGCGGTGCAACTCGTAGCGGCGCAGCGCACTCATTGCCGCGCCGCGGTCCTTGGCGTGCGCCACCCACAGGATGTCGACCAAGGTTCGTTTCTCCAGCTCGGGGTGGGCGTGCGTCTGGGCGAAGAACCCGGGGACAACCCGCGCGCCAAGCTTCCATGAGCCGGTATGGGCGACGTCCTGTCCGGCCAACAGCCGCAGGAAATGCGTTTTCCCCGAGCCGTTGGAGCCGAGTACCGCCACCCGCTCGCCGTAGAAGACCTCGAGGCTGAACGGGTGCATCAGCGCGGTCAGTCCCAGGTCCTGGCAGGTGACGGACCGCAGGCCGGTACGGCCGCCGCGCAGCCGCATCGTGATGTTCTGCTTGCGGGGCGGCTCCGGCGGCGGCCCGGCCTCCTCGAACATCCGCAGCCGCGTCTGGGCCGCCGCGTACCGGGACGCCATCGCGTCGCTGCGCCCCGCGTACCCACGCATGTCCAGGACGAGCCTCTTCAGCTGCGCGTGCTTCTCATCCCAGCGGCGGCGGAGCTCATCGAACCGCTCGAATCGCCGCTCGCGCGCCTCGTGAAAAGACGCGAACCCGCCGCCGTGCACCCACACGTCCGAGCCGCCGGGCGTGGGCTCGACACTGGCGATCATGTCGGCAGCCACCGACAGCAGTTCCCGGTCGTGTGAAACGAACAGCACGGTCTTGGCCGCATTCTTCAGCTGCTGCTCCAGCCAGCGTTTACCCGGCACGTCCAGGTAGTTGTCCGGCTCGTCGAGCAGCAGCACCTCGTCGGGGCCACGCAGCAGCGCCTCAAGAATCAAGCGCTTCTGCTCGCCGCCGGACAGGGTCCGCGCATCCCGCCACTGACACGTGCCGTACGGCACGCCGAGGGCGGCCATCGTGCACTTGTCCCAGAGGATCTCCGCCTCGTACCCGCCCGCGTCGCCCCAGTCGCCCAGCGCCTGCGCGTAGGTCATTTGCGCGGCCTCGTCGTCGCGTTCTACGAGCTCCAGTTCGGCCGCATCGACTGCCCCCGCCGCGGCGGTGATGGCCGGCTGGGCGACCGCGACGAGTAGGTCGCGGACCGTCCGGTCGTCACGGACCGAGCCGATGAACTGGGGCATGACGCCGAGGCCGCCGCTGGTGGTGATGGTGCCTTCGTCGGGCTGTAACTCCCCGGCGATCAGCCGCATCAGCGTGGACTTTCCGGCGCCGTTGGGCCCGACCAGGGCTACGGCCGAGCCTTGCTCGACCCGAAAGCTGGCGTCGGCCAGAAGCAGCCGCCCATCCGGTAGGTAGTAGTCGACGTGCGCGACCTCTAGGTGACCCATGACCGCCATCATCGTCTATGCGCCAGACCGCACGATCGATGCATCGCTCAGGCCTGGCATCGGATACGGCCGCCGCCTCGGCCAACGCCACCGGTGAATTATCAAACGCCACGGCAAGACTCGGTGGCACCACGATCACCCGCCGGTTCGTCTCACGGACCACTTCATTCCTAGGCAGATTTCGGCACGAGGTTGATCGCCGATTTACGTCGCGGACTTCGATCTCATCTCCCCGGCGACGGGCCAGCGCTGCCGATGTGTCGTGCCCGCAGGAAGCATCGAGTAGCCTGCGCCTTGGGCGAATAACTATGTCGTGGTTGCTAAGTCACGCTGGCGTGAGTCGCCGAACCTACGAGGGCAGTGCTGATTTCATAGCAGTACACGCGGGCGTCGTCATCTCGCCCATCCGGCCTGAGGTTGCCACCGACACGACGACGATCAACCCGATGCAGTACGGAACCGGTCCCGGTAGGCCTTGGGCGATACACCGAGGCTGCTGACGAACACCCGGCGGAATGTCTCGGCACTTCCGAACCCGGCCAACGTCGAACTCTCTCCCACACTGTGCCCCGCGTCGAGCGCAGCACGGCCGATGTCCACCGCACCATCTCCACATACCGGGCCGGCGTCGTCCCCAGCTCGGCCTGACATACCCGCGTGAGCTGGCGCGTGCTCAACGCTGCCTGGGCTGCCAACGTCCGGACGCTGTGGTTGGCGCCGGGATCGGCCGTGATCGCATCGGTGACGATGCGCGATGCCGACTCCGGCGCCCGACTCGCCTCTACGAGGACCGAGAACTGCGACTGACCACCCGCGCGCTTCAGGTAGACGACCAGCGACCTCGCGACGTCACGCACCAGGGCGCTTCCGTAGTCCATCTCCACGAGCGCCAACGCCAAGTCGATGCCAGCCGACACCCCGGCCGAGGTGAACACGTTGCCGTCCTGCACGAAGATCGCATCCGGCTCGACTCAAATGTCGGGAAACGCCTTGGCCAGCAGTCGGGTATGGCGCCAGTGCGTCGTCGCTCGGCGACCGTTCAGCACGCCGGCCTGAGCCAAGACGAACGCTCCCGTGCAGATCGATGCCAACCGCCGAGTACGCGGCAACACCGACCCAACGGCATCGACGAGTCGCGGGTCGATCGGCTGGCCCACCAGGACGTCCCCACCAGCCACCAAGACCGTATCCGCCGACTGAATGGACGAGATCGATCCGGTGACCGCGAACGTCATGCCGACCGTCGTCGTCACGGCCTCGCCATCCACCGAGACGAAGCTCAGCCGATATCGAGCGCCGAACCTGTTGGCCTCGGCGAACACCTCGGCCGGGCCTGCCGCATCCAACAACTTCACCCCGTCGAAAAAAACACCACGACGACGACGCTGCGCTGCCCCTCTGTCGCCGTCACGTTGTCCATTGTGTCGCTTTTTGAGGGATGGGTGGCGCTTCGGCCACGTCACCGGAGGCCTCTGCCGAACACACACTGGTCGAGCCACTCACAAACACCAAGGAGCCACCCCCATGACCACGTCCCTTCCGGGCACCATCGCCCACATCGAAATCCCCGACACCGCCCTGGTTCGGGCCACCACCGAATTCATCCGGGACGTGGAAGACGACCTGCTCTTCGATCACTCCCGCAGGGTCTACCTCTTCGGCGCACTGCAAGGCCGCCGTCGCGGGCTCGACCCCGATCTCGAACTCCTCTACGTGGGGGCCATGTTCCACGACCTCGGCCTGACCGAGCCCTACCGCAGCACGTCGGCGCTGCGGTTCGAGGTCGATGGCGCCAACGCGGCCTACGACTTCCTGCTCGATCACGGCGTCACGGCTGCCGATGCCCGCAAGGTCTGGCTCGGCATCGCCCTGCACACCACCCCAGGGGTTCCCGAATTTCTCGACCCCGAGACCGCGCTGGTGACCGCCGGGGTCGAAACCGACGTCCTGGGCATCGGCCGCGACGACCTGTCCAGCGAGGCACTGGCGGCGGTGACCGCCGCCCATCCCCGTCCAGACTTCAAGCGCCGCATCCTCAATGCCTTCAACGACGGCGTCAAGCAGCGCCCAGACTCCACATTCGGCACCGTCAACGCCGACGTGCTGGCCCACTTCGACGACACCTACACCCGCGACGACTTCGTCAACGTCATTCTCACCAACACCTGGCCCGAATAGCCACCCACCACCAAGGAGAATCTGATGGCTTTCGAAGAGAACACCCAACCGTTGACCACTGCGGCGGGCGCACCCGTCGTGGACAACCAGAACAGCATGTCCGCAGGCCCGCGAGGGCCGTTGCTGCTGCAGGACCTGTGGCTGATCGAGAAGCTCGCGCACTTCAGCCGTGAGGTGAGATCCCCGAGCGGCGCATGCACGCCAAGGGTGCCGGTGCCTTCGGCACCTTCACGATCACCCACGACATCTCGGCCTACACCACGGCGGCGATCTTCGCCAAGGTGGGCAACACCTGCGAGATGTTCGCCCGCTACTCCACCGTCGCCGGTGAGCGCGGCGCCGCGGACGCCGAACGCGACATCCGCGGTTTCACACTGCGGTTCTACACATCCGGGGGCAACTGGGACGTGGTCGGCAACAACACCCCGGTCTTCTTCCACCGCGATCCACTGAAGTTCCCCGACCTCAACCGTGCCGTGAAGCGCGATCCGCGGACCAATCTTCGCGACCCGGAGAACAATTGGGGCTCCTGGACGGGCCTGCCCGAATCGCTGCACCAGGTCACCTACGTCATGGGCGACCGCGGCATCCCCAGGTCCTACCGTCACATGCACGGCTTCGGGTCGCACAGCGCGTACAAGGAGCCCTCCCCCGCGGGAGGTTTCCGCGTCCCGTTCGCTCAGCTCCGCAGCCGGCCGATCGATCCGTTCGTCCCGTGCTGTGCCGTGCCCTGCCGTTCGATGAAGGCCTTGCTGGACGAGAGTCCCCGCCACATGTCAACCCGGTCACTGTCCATGGCTTGTTGGTTGGCGTGCAGTGCTCGACGGGCGATCACCCACCGGAGTGTCTCGGAGGGCCCGTCGTAGATGCGGAACGGACGGACCTCGCGGTAGAGCCGCGACAGGGCGATGTCACCGGAACGCCCATCGATCCACAGACCTGCAGCGACCGGTCGACGACGCGGTTCACGGCTTCGGCGACTAACAACTTGGTGGTCGAGGCGATTTGTGCCGAGGGCGTCTCCGTATCGATCACCGAGCATGCCTACACGGGCGACCGTTCCTCGTCTCAAGACCTGCGGCGTTCATCGGGCCTCCCACTCGGGGCGACATGACCCACGCGGGAGCAGCACGTGCCGGTAGTCGCCGGGAGTGGCGCTCATTCGAACCTGATCGGTGACGCCTTGGTAGAGACCGAGAGGTGTTTGTGCAGTGAAGGTCTCGGGGTCGAGATAGGCATGGTCGGAGTCGACACCCGCCGTGGCGTACGCGTATTCGCGGTCGAAGACGCCCAAACTCAGGATCCACAAGGCCACCCGTGTCAGGGAGACGTGGACGCGATAACTGCCGCCGTCGACCGCGCGTCGGCGCAGAGCGGAGATGATTCCCATCGTCGTCAACCAGGACACGATGTAGTCGTTGACGACGAGGATGGGCGGGAGTTGAGGAGGCCCGTCACCGCCCTCCAGGGTCATCATCCCCACCAGGCTGCCAGCGGTCTGATCGAAGCCGACCCGCCTCGCCCACGGCCCGCGCAGACCGTTCAAGGAGTTCGTGGCGTAAATGATTCCCGGTCGAAGTTCAGCGGCTTCTTCGGGCGAGAGTCCGTAGTGCTCGAGCATGCCGGGTCGCCGATTGGCGAAGAACACGTCCGCATCGGCCAGCAGCGAGCGGAGCTTCTCGTGATCCTCGGCTGAACGGATATCGAGAAAGGCTGAACGCATTCCCACGTTCGCGGTGGCATAGGTGCTGTCGTGCTCAAGCTCGTCGGGACGCCAGAGGTTCAAGACGTCGGCACCGTGTAGCGCCAAGGCACGCCCGGTGCCCGCGCCGGCGATGACGTGGCCCATGCCCAGAGCGCGGACGCCGTCGAGCGGGCTGGCGGGCCGAGGGTGAAGAGGTTCGGCTGCAGCGGGGCCAATCGGAGTCACCTCGACGAGAGGTGCATCGGCCAAGAAGTGACGGTATTGGTCGAGTGCCATGAACTCGTGAGCAGTCCGCACCAGCGGCATGACGACACCCGCGTCTGCACCGGCTTCTTCGAGTTCGCTTCCACGCCAGAGAGATATCGCGTCGGACACCGAGGCCGCGTCGTCGGGCGTCCCCAACAGCTTCTGCGCGGCAATCTTGATTCTCGGGTAGGGGTTGAGAGGCATCACCCACCGACCGTCGGCGGTGCGGTGGAACGTGAACCCGAGCGCTTGCGATGGGTTCGACGACGTGCGTGGTGCGTGACCGTTGATCAATTCCCACTTGCGGTCGTAGAACGGACAGAGGCGGTGTGGGGCGGTACGCAGATCGACGTCGATGGCCTGGCCGGACCCGGTGCGGTCACGCCACAACGCCGCCACGGCAGCCGATTTCGCTGCCAGACCGATGGCGGCTGCGGCCCCCAGTCGAAGCGTGCTCGGGACGATGGGATCCACACCTCGAAAGGACACGGTGCCGCCGATGTCATCGGTGGAGATCCCGACGCCGGAAAGGACAGCGCCGAATTCGGTATGGACGTCGTAGCCGACCTCGGCCTCGATCGGAGCGTCGAGACTGCGACTGATGGCTTCGGTGAGTGTCGGGACCACCTCATTCACCGCGGTCGGCTCCGGATAGCAATTCGGCGGGGATATCGAGATGGCGGGAACGGATGTACTCGCCGACGGCTTTGCCGACTTGATCGACCCGGGTGTTGCTGGATCCCCCGCGCCCGAGCAGACCGCGGATGACGAAGTGCACGGCGTGCAGGCTGGGCAATTCGTGGCGCACGATGTCCAGGTCGGCGTACTCGGGGACGAGTTGACGAAATCCGCTGCTGGACAGCGCTTGACGGAGCCACGGCCACGCTTCGGGGTTGCTGACCCAGATGCCGACGTTGCAGTTGCCTCCCTTGTCGCCGCTTCGGGCGAACGCGACGTCGCCGAGCGGTCGCGAGACTTCGGTTCCGGACGGCGTCAATGGCGCCGGCTCGGGATCTCGGGGCTGACGGAGCAATTGGGTGCGCGGCGGCGTTTCGACGTCGATTGTTCGCCCGTCGTCGAGGACCACGCGGTGATCGACGAGTTCGACGGGCAGCAATGCGGGCCAGTATTCGATTCGGACATGCGGCTCCACGACGCGCTTGGCACCGCCGTCGTGGTAGAAGCCCGGATAACTCGACAGGTACAGTCCGTAAATTCCGTCGGCGAACCGTTCTGCGGCCAGCTGGTGGCGTTCCGAAGCCAACGCCATGATCCGCACCGGGACGGTCGCTTCCCATTGTGTGGCGGGATCATTCGGTAGAGATCCGATGCGCGTTACCTGTACTTGAACGTCGTCGTCGACCATGGCGGCCACCTGCTTGCCAAGCAGTTCGACCTTCGCCTCAACGTCGGGAGCCGTCACGTACACCGTTTGCACGGTTTGGAATCCGATGACGGCGAAGATGGCGATTTTGGCCGTGGGTGGCGGCGGGGCTCCGCGGACACCGGTGATTGCCACTCTGTCGTGACCCGCCGGGCGTAGAACAGCCGAGTCGACGTGGACGGTCACGTCGGGGTTGAAGTAGAGCGGGCCCTGAATCTCGTAGACGAGTTGCGCGGTAACGGTATCGACGGTGACCGTTCCGCCGTCACGCCCGTGCTTGGTGATGACGCAACTGCCGTCGGCAGCGACCTCGGCGATCGGAAATCCTGGCCGCTCGATCCCGGGCACGGACATGAAACCCGAGAAGTTGCCTCCGACGGCCTGCGGCCCGCACTCGATCACATGCCCAGCGACCACCGCGCCGGCAAGCGCATCCCAATCGTCATGTCCCCAGTCGTGCCACCACGCGGCGGGTCCCACGATCAACGAGGCGTCGGTGACCCGACCGCACACCACGATGTCGGCGCCTTCTCGCAAAGCGGATGCGATCCCCCAACCGCCCAAATATGCGTTGGCCGCGATCGGCTTCTGCTCCCAGTCCCGCAGCGAGGCATCGGTATCGAGGTGCTCGAGTCGATGTCCAGCGGATTGGATGTCGTCGAGGCGGTTCAGCAGGTTGTCCCCTTCGACGTAGGCGACGTTGAGAGCGAACCCTTCAGCCGCAGCGATCTCGCGTAGTGCTCGGGCGAGTCCTGCCGGGTTGAAGCCTCCGGCATTGGTCACGACCCGAATTCCGCGTCGCACGATTTCGGCGAGATGTGGTCGAATCTGGTCGACGAACCGCTCCACGTAGCCTCGCGAAGGATCGTCCTGGAAGCGTCCCGCCAACGGCGCCAGCGTGATCTCGGCCAGATAGTCGCCGGCTAAGACGTCGATGGGATCTCCGGCGAGCACTTCGGCGATCGCCGACCATCGGTCTCCCAGGTAGCCCGAGAAGTTCCCGACCCGAATCGGGCGCTCAGCCATGGTCGGGCTTCGTGGGCTCACTAGCCGTCTGTGTGAGTTGCGACCACGCTGGGCTTCCCATAGCCGAGACCATAGAAGTGGGCTTGTTGCAGCGCAATAGTGGCATAATGCCACCGTGGCCCGACCATCTCCGCAGACTGAGCGGCTCGTCGACGTCTTGGAGGTGCTGGCGGATACGGGTACGGCCGGCCGGAGCCTGGCCGAGCTGTCCCGCCATTTAGGCGTCGACAAGGCAACCTGCCTGCCCATGTTGCAGGAGTTGACCAGGGTGGGATGGCTGTTTCGGCACCCGAGACGCAAGACGTTTCATCTGGGACCCCGGCTCGTGGCAATCGGAAAGGCCGCCGAAACCGCGATCGACACCGTCGACCTCGCCCGCGAGGCGCTCCATGACCTCGCCGAGACCTCTGGCGCCCCGTGCCTGGTCATTGCCCACTCCGGTGAGGAGTTGACAGTCGCTGCGGTGATCACGCCCAAGGGCCAGGCGCAACGGCGCGCGCTCGGACTGCGTGCGGGGGATCGAATCGCGCTGCGGCCACCGCTGGGGGCGGTGTTGGTCGCGTGGTCGCCGCCTGACGTGGAGCGGTGGCTGGATCGGCGGTTCCGCGACCCGTCGGATGACGCGCAACGCGCCCGCTACGCCGAGACGCTGGACCTCGTCCGTGAACGTGGTTACGCGGTGGAGGAGTTTCCATCGGCGCCGTTGTCACTTGGCGAGTTGCTGGAAGCGCTGGTCGGCTCGGAGTACGGGTCGCGTCGCGCCAGTCATTTGGTTGAGGACCAGATCTCGCGCCTACGCGACGACGTGTTGATCGGGCCGCTGTCGCGTGAGGAATACTGGCCGATCTCCATCAACGCCCCGGTGTTCGACCGCGATGGCAGGGCGACCCTCGCCATGTGCGTCGTCGACCTGACGGGACCGCTATCGACGTCTCGGGTGGCGGAACTGGGTGACGCGGTCGCTCGACTTGCACGGTCCGTGACGCTTGACGCGCACGGGCAGTCCGTGGATTAACTTCCCCTTCCAGGCCTCAGTAGTTGCACTATGCCACTATTGTCATGCGCCATTCCCACCTTCTAGAGTGCTGGGGGTCACACTAACGCCTTCAGCGGCTTCATCCCCTAGGACATCGATGGCACTCACCGGCGGACAACTTCTAGCCCTGGCCTTGGCCGAGGCGCGCACGACGGAAGTCTTCACGCTGCATGGCGGCCACCTCGACTCCTTCCTGTCGGCATGCGCCGAGCGCGGCATCCGACTCACCGACACCCGACACGAAGGCACTGCGGGTTTCGCCGCCGACGCCTACGCCCGAATGACCGGTCGCCCCGGCATCTGTGTCGTCACCTCGGGACCGGGCTTCACCAACGTCTACAGCGCGATCGTCAACGCCTACCTCGATGCCATCCCGGTGCTGTTCATCATCGGAGCACCGCCCCTGCGCGAACAGGAAACCAACCCACTGCAAGGCGGATTCGACCAAATCGGCGCCGCAGCACCCGTGACGAAATGGGCGCACCGGGTGACGAGCCCCGAACGCATACCCGAACTCGTCGCCCTAGCACTGCGGCACGCCCTTTCGGGTAAGCCAGGACCGGTCCTATTGGAAATCCCGATCGACGTGATGGTCCGACCGACCGACGCGACCGTGCGAATCCCTGAATTTCCCAACGACATTCCCCGCCCCGCCGCCTCGGCCTCCAGCATCGGCGCCGCGATGGACCTGCTGGCATCCGCCGAACGGCCCATCATCGTGACCGGCGGCGGCGCCATGCTGTCCCGGTGCTCTGCTGAACTCCGGCGGTTCGCCGAGCTCGCCGGCGTTCCGGTGTTCACTCCGAACAAGGGCGATGGTCTCCTGCCTGCGAGTCATCGTCTCTGGGCGGGGGGCGCCGGACCCCTGGCCAGCCTGCCGGTCAGTGCGCAACCCCCCGATGTCGTTTTCCTGCTCGGCTGCCGGGCCGGCATGTTCACCGGCGGACGTAACGGTGTGCTTTCGAAGGCCAGCATCATCCAGGTCGACGTCGACTACGGCGAAATGGGTCGCCTCGACGACGTCGCCGTGCCGGTCGTCGCCGACTGTCGGGCCGCGCTGCAGGCGCTCATCGGCGCGGTGGAAGGCCGCACGCTCCCGAACTTCTCCGACTGGGCCGAACGAGTGGTGGCGGGGCGACGGTCACACCAGAAGTTGTTCTCCGACAACGCCACCGCATCGGGACGACTGCATCCGTACTTCGCGGCCCGCGAGATCATGGCGGCCTTGCCGCCGCGCACCATCGCCGTCCTAGACGGGGGTGAAGCACCCGCGTGGGCAGGTTTCTTCCTCAACGCCGAGGAACCCAACAGCGTGTTGCGGCTTGGCTACCTGGGTTGCCTTGGTGTGGGTCAGGGGTTTTCGATCGGCGCCGCCCGCGCTGAACCCGACCGCCCGGTGCTCCTTCTCACCGGTGACGGGTCGGCGGCGTTTCATCTCGCCGAATTCGACACCATGGTGCGTCACGGACTGCCCATCGTCACGGTGGTGTTCAACAACGCCGTCTGGGGAATGTCCATACACGGGCAGCAAGCCGTCTACGGCGCGGACACCAGCATCGTGAGCACCCTGCAGGACAGTAGCTACGAACAGGTGTGCGCAGCCTTCGGTGGTTACGCGGACCGCGTCGAGAAACTCGACGACATCGCCCCCGCCATCGAACGCGCCTTCACTGCAGCCAAGCCGGTGTGCATCAATGTCGCCGTCGACCCGAACATCGTGCATCCCCTGACGACATCGATGCTCGGCGACCTCACCGCCACCGACGAGATCGTCGTGCCCTACTACGAGAACATCCCCCTGTGACCGGGTTCATCGGTGCTGTCAGCGTCGTCATCGGCGGTGCGTCGGGTATCGGCGCCGCGATCGCCGAGCGCTTCGCTAAAGAAGGTGCCACTGTCGTCGTCGCCGACATCGACGACGACGGCGCGACTGCACGGGCCACCGCCATGGGTGCGCCCGCCTGGGCCCATGCCGTGCAAGTCACCGCCGAGAGCTCCGTCGGCCGACTGTTCGACGAGGTCGCGGCCAAGGAGGGACGACTCGACTGCGTCATCAACTGTGCCGGGGTCAACTCCGTGGCGGCGATCACCGACATGGACGCGGCGGACTGGCAGCGCGTGGTCGACGTTTCGCTGACCGGCGCCTTCCTCGTCGTCAAACAGGCGGCGCTGCACATGACCGGCACCGGATCGATCATCACCATCGGCTCGCTCAACGCCCGTCAGCCCGCGGCGGGTATGAGCGCCTACTGCGCCGCCAAGGCCGGGGTGAGCATGCTCACCGAGGTCGCCGCCCTGGAACTGGGACCGCGGGGAATACGCGTCAACGCCATCTCGCCCGGCCTTGTCGATACACCGCTGGTCGGCCCTCTGTTCGCCATCCCGGGCATGCAAGCGGAATTCCTGGACAACACCCCGCTCGGGCGCATCGGCACCCCGGACGACATCGCCGACGCCGCCCTGTTCCTGTCCGCCTCCCAGTCCTGGATCACGGGCGAGACGTTGAACGTCAACGGGGGCGCCCACACCCGCCGCTACCCCGACGTCCTCACCTCGCTCCAACGGAGCGCCGCGCGATGATGCGCGCCGCCCGCTACCACGGCCGGGGAGACGTGCGCGTCGAGAAGATCCCCGAGCCTCACGCCGGGCCCGCCCAGGGCACCGTCGCCGTGGCCCACAACGGCCTATGCGGGACCGACCTGCACGAGTACCTCCACGGCCCCCATCACATTCCAGTCACGCCACACCCGCTCACCGGAACGCAGTTGCCGATCATCCTCGGCCACGAATTCTCCGGAACCATCCGCGAAGTCGGTTCGGACGTAACCGATCTCATGCCCGGCGATCGTGTCCGCGTCGAACCGATCTACTCCTGCCGACGCTGTGCACCGTGTCTCGGCCGCTGTGTCGCGGCGGGTGGCGCGGTGGTGTCAGTCGCGCTGCACGCCCAACCCGTCCCCGTCGATCAGGGCACACTCGTGCGCGCTGAAGCCGCGTGGACGGGTTCGCTCGGTCACACCGCCACCGACTTCGAGGAGGTCATCGCCCTGATGGCTGTCGACCATTATCGAACTGACGGCTGGGTCGAGCACGTAGACCTGGACGACGTCGTCACTGCGGGTTTGGAGCCGATGGCCACGGGACGGTCCAAGAAGATCCTGGTCGACATCGGGGAGGCGGCGTGACCGCGTTCGGCTCGCCCGCCAGCACCCGGCTCGACGTCAACGGCGTCACGCTCAACGTCATCGACGCCGGTGATCGCGATGGTCCGGCGGTGTTACTGCTTCATGGTTTCCCCGACCGCGCCCTGATGTGGCGCGCACAGATCGAGGCGCTCGTCGGTGCGGGGTACCGCGTCATCGCTCCGGATCTGCGCGGCTTCGGCGACAGCGACCGCCCTGTGGGCGTGGAGGCCTACGACCTCAGCCTCATCATCGGCGACGTGCTGGGTCTGCTCGACCTCCTGGAGGTCGGTCGAGTCCGGGTGGGCGCCCACGACTGGGGTGCGCTGGTCGGCTGGGTGTTCACTGCGCTGGCCCCCGATAGGGTCGAGCGTTTCGCCGCCTTCTCCGTCGGGCACCCGCGCGCCTTCGCCGGCGCGGGGTTCGAACAGAAGCAACTGTCCTGGTACATGCTGTGGTGGCAATTCCCCGATGTCGCTGAAACGGTTATGCCGCAGGATGATTGGCGTTGGTACCGAGAGTGGGCCTACGAGGGCGCCAACCGCGCCGAGGACGCCGAACTGGACCGTCAACTCAACGATCTCGAACGCAAGGGAGCACTGACGTCCGGCTTGAACTGGTATCGCGCCAACGTTCCGCCGCTGCTGTTCGCCGACGAGGACCGGCACCAAGACCTGCCCACCATCGCGTGCCCGGTGCTCGGGGTGTGGGGAGACCGGGAAATGGCGCTGACAGAACGTCAGATGACCGACTCGCCGAAGTTCATCTCCGGACCCTGGCGGTACGAGCGGCTGACCGGCGTCGGCCACTGGATCCCCGCGCACGCCCCGCACGCGACCAGCGACCTGCTCATCGACTTCTTCGCCCATACCCAAGGAGATGAATGATGCCCGAGATCGCCGTCGATGACGACGTGAAGGTCTACTACACCGAGCACGGAAGCGGTCCCGCCGTCCTCTTGTTACACGGCTGGTCGTGCGACGGCACCGACTGGAGTTGGCTCGCAGCCGATCTCGCCGACGATCACCGGGTTATCGTCGTCGACCAGCGTGGTCACGGCGGATCCTCCCCGACAGCTGGCCCCTTCGGTGCGCGGATCCTCGCGGAGGACGCCGCGGCGGTTCTGCGCGGGCTCGGAATCGAACGTGCCATCGTCATCGGCCATTCGATGGGAACCATCGTCGCATCAGCACTGGCGGTCGAGCATCCCGATATTGTCTCGGCACTCGTCCTGGCGGACCCGGTGTACGGCCAACCCGACGAGGTGCTTGAGCCGGTCGTAGCGGCACTGCGCGCCCAGCCGCTGGAGGTGGCGCTGCAACTGTTCGAGGGATTCTACGTATCCGAATCGCCTGCCTGGCAACGTCTTTGGCATGAACGACGGCTACGAAGCACGCCAGAGAACGTCATCCGCGACGCGTTCTGCGCGCTCTATTCCGGCCCTGACGGAATCGGGCTAGCCTCGGTCGGCCAAGACTACCTACGCGGTCGGAAGTGCCCGGTGCTCGCCGTGTACTCGGGGACCGGCACCGCGGTTCCTGAGTGGGATCGAGCGCTGCCCCATCGCGACGAAGACGAGATCCTGGTCTGGAAGGACAACGGGCACTTCCTTCATCAGGAGCGACCAGAACAATTCGCCGCTCTGACCCGACGGTGGCTGGACGATCTCGCCACGACGGATTCACCCGCCGTGCCCGCCGGAGTACGCGCATGATCCTGACCTACACCGAGTTGTTCATCAACGGACGCTGGGTCCAACCCAACTCCGAGAACACCATCACCGTCCGCTCGGCCAACACCGGCGAAGTCGTCGGTCAGGTAGTCGAGGCGAACACTGCAGACGTCGACGCTGCCGTGGACGCCGCCCATCGGGCATTCCAGGATCCCGACGGCTGGTCGACCTGGGAGCCGGCCCGGCGGGCCGCGGCGATGGAGAGCCTCGCCGTCGCGTTGGAAGCGCGCGCCGAGGAGATGGGCCGCCGAGTCAGCACCCAGAACGGAATGCCGATCGCGATATCCCCTCGCCTGGAAGGCGGCTATCCGGTCACGGTGTTGCGCTACACCGCGGGACTGCTCAGTGACTTCGAACAGGAGGTCACGCGGCCGCACCTCTTCGGCGGCGAGACCACCGTGCGCCGCGATCCCCTCGGCGTCGTCGCCGCGATCGCCCCATGGAACTTTCCGCAGACCCTGGCATCGTTCAAGTACGCGCCCGCCCTCGCGGCCGGCTGCACGCTCGTCATCAAGCCATCCCGCGAGACCGTCCTGGATTCAATGCTCTTCGCCGAAGCCGTCGCCGAATCCGACATTCCCCCCGGAGTGATCAACATCGTGTCGGGCGGCGGGATCGTCGGAACCCACCTCGTCGCCCACCCCGATGTCGCCAAAGTGGCCTTCACCGGCTCCACACGCATCGGTCGTCAGATTGCGGAAACGTGTGGTCGGCTGCTCCGCCCCGTCAGCCTGGAACTCGGCGGGAAGTCCGCTGCCATCATCCTCGACGACGCCGATCTCGACCTGGCCACGATCGGCCCGGATCTGTTGCGCGCCACGATGACCAACAACGGGCAAACCTGCTACCTGGGAACAAGGATCTTGGCGCCACGACAACGCTATGACGACGTCATCGACGCGTTCACCAACCTCATCGAATCGCTGACCGTCGGAGACTCGTTGGATCCCGAGACCCAGGTCGGACCGATGGCGTCGGAGAGCCACCGCGAGCGAGTCGAACAGTACATCGCCAAGGGACGAGCGGAGGGCGCGCGACTGATCACCGGCGGCGGCCGGCCCGACGGACTGACGCAGGGCTGGTTCGTGCAGCCCACCATCTTCGCCGACGTCGACAACTCCTCCACCATCGCGCAGGAGGAGATCTTCGGACCCGTTCTGTCGATCATTTCCTACGGCGAAGACGACGACGCCGTGCGCATCGCGAACGACTCGGACTACGGCCTGGCCGGCACGGTGTGGACCGCCGACAAAGGACGGGGTGAGCGGGTCGCACGTCGCGTGCAAACCGGCACGATCGGGGTCAATCGGTACGCGGTGGACCCCGCAGCGCCCTTCGGCGGCATCAAGGACAGCGGTTTGGGTCGCGAATTGGGTCCCGACTCGCTGAACCCTTACTTCCAGATCAAATCGATTTACACCTGACAAAAGATTCCGCGACCGATTGCGCGTAGTCGTGTCCTTCGATTCGTTCCTGAGAGGAATGGCCCGTGAACTCGACAGTCCTACGAAGCCCGTTTACAGGCTTCGCTCCGGACTTCCGTATTGCCGACTTGGTGCGCCACAACGCAGCCGAGTTCGGGGAACGTGCGGCCATCACGGCGGACGTCAACACCTTGAGCTACAACGAGCTGGACAAGCGCACTAACCGCGTCGCTCAGGCGCTGCGCGGCATGGAAGATACATTGCACGCTCGGATTGCGGTGCTGGACAAGAACTCTCCAACCGTCGTGGAAGTGCTGATGGGGAGCGCGAAGGCGGGGCTGGTGACGGTGCCGCTCAATTGGCGCCTGTCGCCCGCCGAGCTGCTTGCCGTACTCCAGGATTGTCAGGCGACGGTGCTCATCGCCAGCGACGAATTCGGCGCACACCTCGCTGCGGTGACCACTGAGCTCCCCGAGTTGCGAATCATCGCAGTGCCGTCCTCGGGCACGTCACACGCTTCCGGCATCGGCCTCGACTACGAACGGTGGATCGAGGCGTACGAGCCCGTCGACCCGGGACACCGCGGCGACGCTGATGATCCCGTATTGCTGCTGTACACCTCGGGAACCACCGGAACACCCAAGGGCGTGGTGGGAACCAACCGCAACCTGGCCGCGACGAGCAGTGTTGCAGCCCAGTGGGGCGTCGATGGCAGCACCGTCATGTTGGTCGCCATGCCGTTGTTCCACATCGGCGGTCTCAGTCTCGTGTTCATCACGCTGCAGCACGGCGGGCAGATGTTGATGATTCGCGAAGTGAAACCGGTCCAGCTGCTCGACACCATGGTCGCGAGCCGGGTCACCAACGCCTTTCTGGTGCCGTCCGTGATCGCGTCACTGGTCGATGTGGACGACGCAGCGAACCGGGACTGGTCGTCGCTGCGGTCCATCACCTACGGCGCGTCACCCATCACTCCGGCGCTGCTGCTGCGAGCCTTGAAAACGTTCAAGCGCCCCCTATTCCAGGTGTACGGCATGACCGAAACACACGGAGCGATCACGCAACTCATCGCCGATGACCACGATCCAGGCGGTCCCCGTGAATACCTGATGAGATCGGCGGGGCGCCCGTATCCATGGGTCGAACTACGCACGGTCGACCTGAACAGCGGAGCTCCGACACCCGTCGGCGAACCCGGCGAACTATGGGTGCGCAGCCCGGGCTGCACCCCCGGGTACTTCAACAAGCCCACCGAGACGAGCTCCGCGATCGACGCGGACGGATGGTTGCATACCTGTGACGTCGCTTTCATCAACGCCGACGGCTACCTGACGATCAGCGACCGCCTGAAGGACATGATCATCAGCGGCGGCGAGAACGTCTACCCGGTGGAGGTGGAGGCAATCCTGGCCGGCCATCCAGCGGTGGCTGCTGTCGCCGTGATCGGACTGCCCGACGAGCGCTGGGGGGAGGCCATACATGCTGCGGTGCAACTGCATTCGAACAGTCACATCGAAGCAGACGAGCTACGGCAGTACGCGCGACAGCATCTCGCGGGCTACAAGTGCCCGAAATCGATTGAGTTCGTCGCAAGCCTCCCCCTATCGCCCACCGGGAAGATCCTCAAACGCGAGATCCGAGCTCGCTCAACGAAAGGACCGCAGTAGTGGACCCCACGTCGCGGCGCGTCGCGCTGGTCACCGGTGCATCCCGCGGGATAGGCGCCGAAATCAGCCGACGTCTGGTGGCGGAGGGTTACGGAATCACCCTTACCGCTCGTCGACCCGCCGGACTCGAAAGCATGGTCGCCGACCTGCAGTCCGGTGGCGCCGCGGCCCATGGAATACCGGCGAATATGGCCGACCCCGAGTCGATCACCGATCTGGTTGCCGCGCATGAACGCTGTTTCGGCCGCCTCGACTTACTGGTTCTTAGTGCCGGCGCGGGATCCGACGAACGCGTTATCGATTTGACTCTCAAGGCAGTCGATCTCCAGCTGTCGGTCAACCTGCGCGCGCAGATGATGCTGGTGTCGGCACTCCTTCCACTGCTGCGCGCAACGGCCGGCGCAGAACCGCACCTGGGTGCGCGCGTCGTCGGGTTGGCCTCGATTACCGGCGTCGCCGCCGAACCCGGCCTCAGCGTGTATGGAGCCACGAAGGCAGCCTTGATCTCGTTCTGCGAAGCCGTATCGACCGAGGAGTCCACGAACGGCGTCAGTGCGACCGCAATATGTCCGGGATACGTAGCTACCGATATGACGACGTCGATCCAACAACGCGTCCCCGCCGACTCGATGGTCACCGCAGCCGACATCGCCGAGATGGTCGTGGCGTTGTCGAGACTGTCGGCGAAAACCGTTGTGCCGACCGTAGTCATGACACGCGCCGGCAGCGAGTTGTGGCGTGCCTAGCTTGTCGGTGGTCCCCCCCAAACCTGCACCCGCGGCGCTCGCGCCGCGCTTTCGCGAGGGAAAGGGCACGCCGCTGCTGCTGCTCCACGGCCTGGGCATGTCGTGGCGAGCATGGGAGCCACTGCTGCCGGACTGTTCGGCGCACCACGACGTGCTTGCTCCCACACTTCCCGGCCACCGCGGCGCCACGACCTGGAGCGGTGAATTCTCCATTGCCGCACTAGCCGACGCCGTCGAAGGCGAACTGGACGCGGCCGGTTTCTCCACTGCGCACATGGTCGGCAATTCATTGGGCGGATGGGTGGCGCTGGAACTGGGACGACGTGGTCGCGCGCGCTCGCTGACAGCCATCTCACCGGCCGGGGCGTGGCGAACCCGACGCGACCTCATCAGATTGAATCTCGCCATCGGCAGCAGCGAATTGCTGATGAGAAACCCACTTGTTTCACGCACATTGGCGCTGTCACTGCGCCAGTCCCAGGGCAGACGTTTGGCGTTCTCGACGTTGATGGAACGCGGCGACCGGATGACGGTGCAGCAAGCGCGCGACACCATCGCAGACTTCCGGGCCTGCACCGTGGTCGGCGACGTGTTGCGCAGCGGGTGGCGGGACGGCTCGTTCCAAGCCCTGGAGGAAGCCAGATATCCGATTCGGTTGATCTGGGGACGGCGCGACAAGATCATTCCCTACCAACTCTACGGCGCGCCCTATCTCAACCGATTGCCCTCGGTCACACAGATTGGGCTGCCCGGCGCCGGCCACGTTCCGATGCACGATGCAACCGGCATTCTGAGTGCGTTGATTCTGCAGCTCACCGCACACCAGGACCTACTCCAATCAGAGGGAACGCCATGACCGCGATGCCACAGTGGCAGCGACTGGTGCTCGACGCGCAAGAGAACATCGGCAAACAAGCCAGGGCCGTACTGGACAGCGGCGAATTCGCTTCGGGGACCGGGCTTGTCAAGGCCGCACAACGCGAGATCGGCAAACGCGCCGAGGAATCGTCACGCAAGGTCTTGCATTTGCTCAATCTGCCCGCCGGAAGCGACATCGATCGTCTCCTCCGACAGATCGCAGCGTTGCAGTGGCAAGTCCGCGAACTTACCAAGAGCGTCGAGGACATTGCCGATCTATCCAAGCACGCCGACAACGGAGACGCGTAGTGCTCGTGGACGTTACGCAACGACTCAACCGCGAGATCGACCGCACCGCATTTCGATTGCGCAACGGCATCAAGCACTTTCGCGGTGTGGATCAAGCAGAGGTCGGCCCAAGCCCCCGCCGCCTGGTCTGGTCGCGCGACAAGGTGAGGCTCTACAGGTACGTCAGCCCCACCTCTCACCAAACCCGCGCGCGACCGCTGCTGCTGGTCATGAGTTTGGTGACCACCCCTTTGGTGTTCGACTTACAGAGCGGCAACAGTCTGATCGAACGTCTCGTCGACGACGGCCACACCGTCTACCTCATCGATTGGGGCATCCCCGACGAGATCGAAGCGTTCAACACACTGCAAACGTACTGCGACGACTACATTCCGCGAGCTGTAGGCGCCGTCGTCGACGATGCACACTGTGCTGACGTGACGTTGTTCGGCTACTGCCTGGGAGCGGTGTTCAGCCTCCTCAGCGTTGCCGCGCACCCCCAGATCAGGGTGGCCGACCTTGTGCTGCTCGCGACACCCGTCGACTTCACGCGCATGGACCCCTTGAGCAATATCCTGCGCAACGAGCGCTTAGAGGTTGACGACCTGCTCGACGAAACGGGAAACTTACCCAGCTCCACCATGCTCGAGGCCTTTCGGATGGTCGAGCCCGTAGGCGAGGTCGTCACCTATCTCAATCTGTGGAACAGCCTCAGCGATCCCGACCGGCTCGCAGCCCACCAGGCGCTCATTCGTTGGTCGAGCGGCCACATTCCGTTCCCCGGTACGGTTTTGCGGCAAATAGTCGACTTGTTCATCCGCGACGATGCGCTAGTTCGCGGCGTGGTGCCCCTGAATGGCCGCCAAATCGACCTGCACACCATCACGCGACCCGTGCTCAGCGTGCTCGGCAGCAACGACCGGCTCGTTCCGCCTGCCTCCAGTGCACCCTTGCCGGAGGTGCTCGCAGGTGCACAACTGAAGACCATCGAACTCACCGCCGGTCACGCCGGACTCTTCGTTGGGCGCAAAGCGCACAACCAGCTCATACCCGCCGTCCTGGAATGGCTTGACACCAGCAATCCACGAACTCCTTTCAGCGAAAGGTCGCACCATGCCGACGCCTAGCGAGCCGGTGGGCTTGACCACCGACCCACCGATCAGGGTGCGCGCACTCGGCCAACCCGACAACGATCAACTCGTCGACCTGCTGCTGGCGATACCAGACGGAGAACACCTCTTCGTGAAGCACGACATCAGCCGACCCGAAGCGGTAACGGCTTGGCTGAACGACACAACCGCTCACTGGGAGGGGGCGTTCAACGGTTCGGATCTAGTCGGTGCTGTGGCAGTCGTGCCCGGCGAAGGATGGTCATCCCACGTGGGAGAACTTCGAATGGTCGTTCATCCCAACCACCGCCGAGCGGGAATCGGTGCGTGCCTCGCCAATGAGGCGTTGATCGAAGCAATCAACGCCGGCTTCGTCGTGGTCACCGTCCAGGCACTGGCGGAACAGACAGGTGTGCTCAAACTGTTTCGCGGCCTCGGCTTCGTTCCCGAGGCACTCCTGACCGATCACGTCCGCGAACCCAACGGCCAACTTCACGACCTGGTCGTGCTCAGTCACTCTGTCCAGGCGGCGGCCGAACGGCTGCAACTCATGGGCGAAACCACATAACGTGCCAATCAGCCTGTGCTGAGACCACCCTCCTCACCGCTATCGAACGGGACGGGTGAGGACCCCATTGACAACGGCGCCTCCGGCGGCGCGGAGCTGTTCCAGCACCGCTTCAAGCTGCTGGCCGAAATGTCATCTGATGGCGTCTGCGTTCATCGAGACGGACGAATCGTCTACGCGAATGCCGCAGCTATCCGGTGGATGGGCGTAGATCCTGCGGTAGGGCTGATCGGCCGACGGGTTGCCGAATTCGTCCACGCGGACTCATATCCGGATGTAGAGCGCAGACTCCAAGGCCTGCAGCGCGAAGGTGACTCCGCACGCCCGACCGAGGTCGTGATGGGCCGGCCCGAGAAGTCGGCCCGCGACGTCCAGGCCTCCTCGACCCGGATCGAATGGAACGGGAGCCCTGCAGTGCTGAGCACCTTCAAGGACCTGACCGCTGTCAAAGCCTCAGCAGTGCTGAAGGTTCAAGCAGCCTTGCTGGACCACGTCAGCGACGCAGTCATCGGCGTCTCCCTGACCGGAACGGTCACGGCGTGGAACGCCGGCGCAGAAGCCGTCTATCGACTCGACGCCGAACAGGCGCTCAACCTTCCCGTGAACGAGGCCGTCGGCGCTCCCCTGGACGCTCAGAGTGATCCATACCGGCGTGTCCGGAGGCTTCACAACGTGACAGCTCCCTTCGGTTGGTGGGGCGCAATCTGAGCGTAGTGGAGTTCCTCAGCTCGGTCGGGGGTCAGATCGCAGCAGTAGGTGTTCGGGCGTTCCCGGTTGTACCAGGCGACCCATTCGGCGGTGGCCAGAGACAGCTCGGCCATCCCTGGATACCTCGGGCCGTAGTCGACGGGCTCATTTTTGTAGTCGGCGTTCACCGACTCCGCGAGGGCGTTATCGTAGCTATCGCCAACCGTCCCGATCGAGGTGAGGATCCCCTGGTCGGCAAGGTGCTGCGTGAAGGCCACAGCGGTGTACTGCGACCTGGCGTCGCTATGGTGAATCAAAGCATCCAGATCGGTTGTGCTAGAACGCTTTCTGAAATCAAAGGCCTGATTAATCGCATCAGTGACCAGCTGCTGCGTCATCTCTGAGGCTACCTTCCAGCCGACGATTTTGCGGGCGAACACATCCACGACGAACGCCGTATACGCCCATCCCACGCCGGTGCGGCAATACGTAAAGTCAGCAACCCAAAGCCTATTCGGTGCGGCAGCGGTGAACTTGCGGCCCACCCGATCCGGGGCACGCTGCGCCGCCGGGTTCGCAATCGTGGTCTTCGGTGTTTTGCGTTTGTTCGCACCCCGCCAGCCGCGATCTCGCATCACCCGCTCAACAGAACAGCGTGATACATCAACCCCCCTGCTGCGCAACCTAATCCATGTCTTACGCGACCCCAACCGCTGGTTGAGCGGGTTGGCCTGCCGAAGCTCGAAAATATGGTCGGCAAGCTCGTCGTCTTTGATCTCCTGCTTGCTGGGCCCCGACCTACCGAGGTGCTCGTAGAACGTTGATGGGGCGATCCTGATGCCATTGGCAGGTCCCCGATAGTCGGACCACTTCGTTCTAGAGCCGTATGTGATTGATGTCAGTCGATCTCGCAGCCTTCCACCGGTTGGTGGGTGTGGGTGCATCGGGCAGCGTACTCGGCCGGGGTGAGGTAGCCGAGTGATGAGTGCCGGTGTCGGTTGTTGTGTCGTCTTTGAAGTCCTCGATCACCACCCGCGCCTCGAGGAGACTCGTCCAGTGGTTGCGGTTCAGACACTCCTTCCGCAGCCGATTGTTGAAGGATTCAATGTGCCCGTTATTCCACGGCGTCCCAGGCGGGATGTAGCAGATGCCGATCCGATCACCGCAGAACTGCTGCAGCACATGAGAAATGAACTCCGGACCGTTATCCATCCTGAGCACCAGCGGCGGGCCGCCCCACAACGCGAACGCCTTGTCCAACTCCACCGTCAACCGCTCCGCGGTAATCGAGCGCTCCACGATGTTCATCAACGACAGCCGGGTGTGCTCGTCGATCATCGAGCAGATCTTGATGGCCTTACCGTCGACGGTGGAATCGAACTGAAAGTCAAGCGCCCATACGACTTTGGGTGCATCGGCTTCCACTTGAGGGGTCGAGCTGACGCCGGCACGCTTGCAGGGGTGGTAGATCCGCTCCTGCAACCCTTCCCCTTTCCACAGCCGGTGCACCTTCTTCTTGTTCACTCGTACGCCCTGGTCATGCCTCAGGTGCGCCCACGCGCGACGGAACCCGTGCACGGGGTGTTCGCGCGCGTAGGTGCGTAGCGTGACCCTCAGATCTGCATCAGGATCGGCGGGTGTCTCTGCGATCGGGATGCGGGCATAGGTGGAACGGGGAAGCCCAACTGCTCTGCACGCCAATCGTTTCGACAGCTTCATCGTTGTGACGAGCATGTCCACGGCGCGGCGCTTAGCAGCCGGGTCTAGAATTTTCCCCGCGCCACCTCCCTCAATGCGTCCTTCTCCAGCTCGGCGTCGGCGAGCAGGCGTTTGAGCCGGCCGTTCTGCTCGCGCAGCTCCTTGAGTTCCTTCGCGGCGTCGGTGTCCATCCCGCCGTACTGGCGGCGCCAGTTGTACAACGTCGCCGCCAATACCTCGAGCTCGGCGGCGATCTCCTCCTGAGTCTTGCCTGCCGCGGTGAGCTCGTCAGCACGCCGCAGCTTGCGCACGATGTCCTCAGCAGAGTTCCGCTTCCGTCCAGCCATCTCTTCATCGTCCTATCCGCCCAGGTCACGGGCAACAAGACTCTAAAACAAGAAGGCCCCGTCTACTGGGGACATGCCACCATGCTCACTGAGCACCGCACAGATCGGCTCGACTCCCCAGATAAGCCCATCGGCGCCCACCCGGTGACCCCGGTGAGCGCCGATGAACTTCACAACTACTGGTGTGGCCGGTCGAGTTCGGCAGCGAAAAAAGCCGATGCGGCCTTCAAGATCGCGTTGGCCCGTTTAAGCTCAGCGTTCTCCCGCCGCAACTTGCGCACCGTCTCAGACTCCACATCGCCGACCCCGGCCCGCTCGCCACTATTGATCTCCGCTCGGTGCAGCCACTTGCGGACCGATTCCGCCGACCCGATCCCGAGCAGGTCAGCGACCCGACGGATCGTTGCCCACTCCGTCTCCTCACCGCCACGGGCATCGATCACCATCTGCACTGCACGAGCCTTCAGTTCCTGCGGGTACCGCTGCGTTCCTGCCGACATAAATCCAACTTTCCCAACAAAGAAAGTCTCCGGACACGCCGGGGTGGATCAGGTTCCTGTCTCACGAACGGTGTCCAATTGGCCATCGGGTGGCCATTGGAAGTGAGAATTGGCCATCGGATTTGAGAACGTACAGCCACTCTTGTCGAAATGCAGCGAAGATTGACCAGAATCGCCGAGCTACTTTGACAGAAATTCGGCGTGTCGAGGACCTTGTTAATCTTCGCTGCAAAAGGCTAGATCGGAGTGCCCCGACCCGGTTCTTGCGACAGACCGGCGCGTTGTAAGCCCCCTGCCCGTGTGTGGTGAGTTGACCTCGCTCGGCGTAGGCGGCGCGTCGCGAGGAACCCATGCTGGTTCTCGCTGCGCTCCCGGGCGGAGACGTTTCTGCCCGGGTGGCGGAGTCGGCGCCGGTGGCAAGCGCCCTGTCCCCGGTGTGGGTGCGTTCCCCGGGGCGACGACGAAGGTGTAGAGCAGGGCGGCGGCGATTCCGCCAAGGATCTCGGCCAGCGCGTAGACCGACAGGGCAGTGAAGGTGCCGGACATGATGGCCTGGCGTACCCCGCCGGGGCGCCCGGCCGCGGTGCAGCAACCCGGCGTCGCGGCACGCGGCGGACTCATCGTTCGGCACGGCGGGCGCGGGCTCGGCGGACCGCTTCGTCGAGAACCCGTTGGGCGACCAGCGCCAGCTTGGTGTTCTCGGTCTGGCTGATCACCCGCAGTTTGTCGAACGCCTCGGCCGCGGTACAGCCGCTGCGGCTCATCATGATGCCGATCGCCCGGTCGATGACCGCGCGGCTGGTCAGCGCCGTTTCCAGCTGGGCGGCCAGGCGCCGCGCGGTGTCCAACTCCTGGGCGCTGTGCGCGGAGAACCCGGCCGGGATCGCGAACAACTCGCCGAGCTCGATGGCGCGGTCGTCGAAGGCGTCCTTGGTGTGGGAGTAGACGTTCAACGACCCGAGCACCCCGTCGGCGCCGACCAGGGGCAGCGACATCACGCTATGTACGCCGAGGCGCCCGGCCCGCGGACCGAACCGAGGCCAGGCCATGTCCCCACCGAGTGACCCCGAGCTGACGGTGCGTCCTTCCGCGGCCGCGGTGATGCACGGGCCCTCCCCGAGGCCGTACTGGATCTCGTCGACTTGGCGCACGAACTCCGCGCTGGCCACCACCGTGTCGGGCCAATCCTCGGACAACAGCGTCAGCCCGGCCCCGTCAGCGCCCGGTATAGCCCCGGCGGCGAACTCCGCGACGTGGGTCAACATGTCCGCCAATCCCGTGAGGCCCAGGGTCAGTCGGGACAGCCCGGCCAGGCTGTCCCGCAGGTCGGTGTCGTCCTCGGCGGCCTGGTCTTGGGCGGTGTCCAGTGCTACGGCGGCGGCGGCGTCGGAGGACGCCGGCGTGGGATCGGTGGGCTCGGTCATGCTCATCTCGGCTATCACTGCGCACGGGGCTGGGCGTCTGCACCATCACTGCGCAGGGTCCGGGCGCCGCTGCGCCCAGTATGCCGATGACGGAGAGCCGTTGCCGGGCGTGTCCCTCAATTCGTGATCAACGACGACCGCGTCCGCGACCGCTACAACGGCTGACTCCCCGGTGTGCGTTGGTGGCCGTCGGTTGGCTAAGTCGGCTTCGACGCGCCCCTTCGCCGACTGGCGGTAGCCTCGGGGCTCGGAGTACGGGTTGGCCTTGGCACAGCGCGTTTAGCCAGGTCAGATACGAGTACCCGCATGAGGCAGAAAGTTTGGACGAGTGCGTTGCGCTTCCTGCTAGGCGGGCAACGGTCATTCGCCGCCGGGGTCGGTGACGCACCACGTCCAGGCAGCGCACGGATTGTGCACCGCACTTCTGGCCAAGGACTCGGTGCGGTGTCAGGTCGGCGGGACGATGGAGCTGCCGATGGTGGCCAGGAGGTGTTGGCGTGCGTCGGGGTCGCTGATCAGGTGTCTGGCCACGTCGGTGAGGTGATCGTCATGGCTGCGGGCGTGGTGGCGTAGCAGCCCGAAGGCGTCGGGGATGGACACGTCGAAGTGTTCGCGGAGAAAGCCCTTGGCCTGCTCGACGACGATCCGGCTGGCAAGCGCGGACCGCAGCCGGGGCGGCACGGTGGCCGGGGTGGGGGCGTGTTCTTGCAGGATCGCCACGCAGGCGACGTGGGCCAGGGTTTGGGCTACCAGCAGGTCGGCGCCGTTGAGGTCACCGACCTGGGTGCCGAACAGTCCCAGTGCCCCCAGGGTGGTGCCGGCCGCGCGCATCGGCACGGCGTGCACGGAGGCGAACCCGGCCCCGGTGGCGGCCGAAACGAACCGCGGCCACCGCCGCTCTTCGGTAGCCAGGTCCGCGATGGAGACCGGTGCTCCGGTGGCGTAGCAGTCCAGGCAGGGGCCTTCCTCGGCTTGCAGTTGGAACAGCTCCAGTTCGCGGGATGCCTCGGAGGTGGCGGCCATCAGGTGCAGGTGCCCGCGGGGGTCGGCGAGCAACAGCCCGGCGGCGGCGACGTCGAGGAGTTGGGTGCAGCGCCCGGTGAGGTCGGTGAGTAGCTCCACGACGTCGAAGTCGTCGAGCAGGCTGTCGACCAGGGTGACGACCGCGTCCAGGACGCGGGTCTCGCGAGGTAAGTCGGTCACATCCATCTCCTCCATCCATTCTGCGCCGGTTACTCGGTCCTGGACAGGGGTGGCGGGCGGCGGGGGTGCATTAGTCGTGTTCCAGTCGCACGCGGCGCTCGAGGATGTCGTGGGCGACCTCGGTGGCGCTGCGGCCGGTGGCGTAGGCATGCGCGCGCAGCCGGATCAGCGCGGTCGGAGCGGAGACGTGCAGCTGAGCCATCAGCATGCCGGTGGCCTGGCCGACCTCGGCGCGGGTCAGCGCGTTCAGCTCGGTCCAGGCGTCGCTGCCCGGCAGGGCGTTCGCCTCGTCGAAGTTCTGGTCGAGTAGGTCCAGCATGGGGAGCTGGGCCAGTTCGGCGGCCTCCGCCACTCCGATGATCTGCTCGACGGTCAACGTGGCGGGGTCGGCCGCGAACACGTCCAGGGCGCCGATGTACAGGCCGGCCACGGTGATCGGCATCGCGTATACGCCGCGGATGTGGTGGGCCAGCATCGCCGGGCCGTAGGCCGGCCAGCGGACCTCGGCAGGGTCGGCCAGGTCGGTCACCATGACCGGTGCGCGGTGGGCCACGGCATCCAGACACGGCCCCTCACCGTGGGTGAACTGAGCTTCGTCATAGATGCGCGCCGCCGTCCCACTGGCTCCCAGTGTCCCCATGTTGGCGCCCTCGAACACCAGCGAAATCGCCGCCGCGTCGACGCCCAGCAGATTCACGCACGCTTCACAGAGCCGGTCGGCGGCCTCGTGGCCGCGCTGCTCGCCCATCGCGGCGAACAGCGCCGCGTCGATGGCGGCCACCGGTCAGCGCCCCGCACGCAGGGGGCGGCGAACGATGGTTCTGCGAAACGGCAGCGCTGGAGCGGGAATCGTAATCACATCGTCTTCCCATCTCGAAGTCGGACGAGCGCGGCTCCACTCGACTCTGGAAGGGATACCCGCTGTTCACGGCGGGAAACCCGCCCGGTCCCCCGGGGTGCTCCGACCATTCCCACGGGCGGCAGGTTGGGGTTGTGCTGCTCCGGTGACCGAGCTGGCCGAGCGCTCTCGCCCCGGCAAGTGCTGCGGGCTGGTCTCCCGTTCGCTCTAGTGCATGTGCTCGGCTCGGGAGTGCTGAGAACCGTCGAACCGGCGTAGCGCCGTAGGTCGCTTCTAAACAAACGAGACAACCCCGGCGGATTCGGGTTGGTAGCTAGCTGCTGTCAGTCTCGGTGCGTCGCGCCCGCAGGATGAACGCCGATATCGACAGGACCAGCACCACTCCACCGAGGATTCCGATCTCAACGAACGCTCGAGAGAAGTCGGGGCCCTTCTCGAGCGGCTTCGCTGCCTGCACGGAGAGCACCACGATCTCCTTGATGCAGGCCAAGATTCCCACCACGAGGAACGGTTCGGCAACGATCTCGTGCGAGCGCAGGCAGGCCCGGACCGCGTAGAGCAGGTCGACGAGGATGAAGACGAGCAGCAGCCCGTCGAGGAGGGCGAGGATGACCGTGTTCGCCGGCTGGTTGGTGAGCGCGCGGAACCCGTTGACCTGGCTGACTAGCAGCGTTGCGGCGCCCACGATCAGCATTACCGCGAGCGCCCAGTAGATGATGTCCTCGACGAAGGCCAGGAAGCGGTCACTGACGCGGTGGCGCCGGAAGCCGGCGCTGATGAATCCACCTGTGGTAGAGCGAGTCGAGTCACGGCACGATCCAGGATGGCATCGAGCCGATCCTGCGCCGGACTGGACACCACCGTCTCCCGGCGCGGTGGCCAGAAGTCGTACTCGGCGTGGCTGCCCCAGCCCCGGTGGAGGTGGAATGCGTAGATCTCCGGATAGAGGGCGGCGCCAGTCTTGCATTCTGGGCGTGAATGGTCGCCAGCACTGCGGTACAACAGATCCGGCGTGCACTGGGATCACAGCTACAACGCCAACTCGGCCGTGGCGTGAGCCATCCAGGATCGATGGAAAACCTCTCGCCATGCCTCAAACAAGCACAGGCGGCGGCACGAGCCCAGGTCGACCACGATCACGTCAACGAATTCGCGGACCTCGGCGTCTTCACCATCCTGCTGAACAATCGAAGCGTCACGGAACTCGAACTCGTATAGATCCGACCCAGAAACGCAAGATAAAAGACGAGGTCGATTGGGCGAGTTGTCATCCGATGATGATCACTCGCAGGGTGCGGGGTCCGTGGACCCCTTCGACCCGTTCGAGTTCGATGTCGCTGGTGGCGGACGGGCCGGCGATCATGGTGAGCGGGGCGGTCGGGTTCAGCAGCGAGATGGCCTCGGCGACCGTTTCGACGATCTGGTCGGCGGTCAGGATGATGATGTGCCGGTCGGGGACGAGGGTGATCGCGCGGCGGCCCTGGCCTGCTCCGCCGTCCAGAATGATGGTGCCGGACATCGCGATGGCCACCCGGGCAGTGGTCACCACCGCGTCGATGGCGTCGAGTTCCTGGGGTGAGAGGACTTGCGGGTCGGAGTCTGTGGTGACTGTCCGGCCGGGTCCGGAGCAGGCCTGGGCAATTATGGGGTCTAGGCCGGTGCCGATGACGACACTGGTCATCCCGGACAGTGCCTCGTCCAGAGCGGCGGGCAGGCGGTCGGCGGTGACTTGGTGGACCAGGGCCCGGTAGTCGACCAGGCGATCCACCAGCAGATCGATGACGGGGTCGCTGCCCGGGTCGTGTTGGCCGCGGCGGATGTAGTCACGCAGGATGGGGACGGGAGGACCGTCCTCGGCCAGCGCGGCCCGGATCTTGTCCATGACGGTGTCGCGGCTGGTGGTCATGGTGTCCCCGCTTCAGTCCCAGGCCCGGTGTCGGTAGCGGGGTCCTGCTGCTTGTTATTCCACCAGTCGCGGAAGGTTTGGGCGGGTGGGGCGTGCAGGTCCCGGCTGGCGGTCCACCCGGACAAAGGTGGAGGAAGGTGCCGGATCCGGCCCTTGCGCCCGCCGGCGAGACGCCCGACGGCGAGACCCTTTTCGGCAATGGCAAACCGTTTCTCGTCGCTCATCACCCAGGAGGCGGCTTTGAGCGCGGCATCCCAGCCGCCGGGGATCATCCGGTGCCGGTCGGCGTCGACCACCTGGGCGCGAAGTTCGACGAGGATGGTGGGTATGTCGATCTTCACCGGGCAGACGTCGTAGCAGGCCCCACACAGGGAGGACGCGTAGGGCAGGGACGAGTTCGGGTCGCCGTGCCCGGCAATGCCGGTCAGCATGGGGGTGAGGATGGCGCCGATCGGTCCGGGGTAGACGGAGCCGTAGGCGTGTCCGCCGGTGCGGGTGTAGACGGGACAGACGTTCAAGCATGCGGAGCACCTGATGCAGTGCAGCGCGGCTCGTCCTACCTTGTCGGCCAGTGCGTTGGTGCGCCCGTTGTCCAGCAGGACCAGGTGGAATTCCTGCGGCCCGTCACCGGGGGTGACGCCGGGAATCTGCCTACTTTTTCATGGCCACGGACAACCGGCCACCCCGGCTACACGGCCACCGCAGCGATGATCACCATGCTCGGAATCCACCTCGCCCAGACCCCACGGCAACAACGACGCCGTGGATGCCTCACGCCGGCACTGGCTTTCGGCGCCGATGGCGCGCTCGACACACTGACCACCGACCAATTACGGATAAGAGTGCATCAACCATCGAACAGTTGACAGCCGGCCCGAGGTATCTCCGCCCCTGCGTGCTGGGTAGCAGCGGTGGCGGGTCAGAGGTGATCGGCGGGTGCCGAGCCCTGCCACCGCACGAAGATGTTGACGCACGGTCCGATCAGTCCGGCGAAGAGCAGGGTTCCGACACCGGCAACGCCGCCGAGCATCCAGCCGACGGCGAGGACGATCACCTCGATGAGCGCGCGGGATGCGCCCAGTGGCCAGCCTGACACCCGTGCGATGCCGGTCATGAGCCCATCCCTGGGCCCGGGTCCCAGACCGCAGCGCAAATACAGGCCGCTGCCCAACGCCACGACCAGGATCCCGGCCAGACATAGGCCGACGCGTGCAAGCAGCGATCCTGCCGGGGGGATGAGCCAAAGCGAGACGTCGAGCGAAATGCCGACCAGTGGGACGCTGGCCACGGTTCCCAGGCCCGGGCGCTGGCGCAGTGGAAT
Organism: Mycolicibacterium hodleri; assembly: GCF_006439015.1. GTDB lineage: Bacteria > Actinomycetota > Actinomycetes > Mycobacteriales > Mycobacteriaceae > Mycobacterium > Mycobacterium hodleri_A. The sequence continues at coordinate 213,615 of NZ_RCZG01000003.1, forward strand.
CCACAGCAGCAGGACGAGTGCGCTGATGATGTTGACCATCACCCCGATCGACAACGGAGTGTGTGTCGCGATGCCTTGGGCGAAGACCGTCCAGGGCGAGTTGCCGAATTCGGCTTCGACGAGCATCGCCTCGCCGCTGCCGAACAGCCAGAGGCCTACGACCAATGACAACGCTTGGAAAGGCCGGGGCACCCACCTGTTCGTCGGCGTTGATCCGGGGCTCAGGGGTCTCATGTGGTGATCAGCGGTCGGTTGATCGCCCCGCAGTGGATCGCATGCAAGAAGTCACCTCCGGTCTGCTCGTCGCACGACAAATCCCGTTAGCGTGGCCGCCCGATCACACCCTCGCGAGCAGCGCCCTCACCGACCGAGACCCCGTTGACGACCACATGCCGCACCACCTCGGGTCCACCGCAGAAGATCAGGTTGGCCAACAGCGTGTCGATGTCGACCTCGTCGCTGCCCTCGAGGAGTGGTGGCCGGGTGACGATGAAGTCGGCTGCTTTCGCGATCTCGAGCGACCCGACGTCGGATTCCAATCCGAGCACCACCGCGCCGTCGAGCGTCGCCATTCGCATCAGATCGTGTACCGAGAACTCAGGCGAAACCTTTAGGGCATCTTCCATCAGCTTGAACATCGACATGCCCTTGCCCCCACCGAGATCGGTGCCCAACCCGGTCTTGATCCCGGAGGAGCGCAGAGCCATCACGTTGGCCTGCTGGCCGCCGGCAAGAAGGTTCGCCCGCGGGCAGTGCGCAACCGAGATCTGCCGCGCTGCCAGCAGTTCGAGATCACCGGGCTGGAGATAGATGGCGTGCGCCATGATCGTACGGTCGCCCAGGACGCCGTGGCCGTCGAACACCTCCGAATCGCTCCCGCTGCCGGGGAAGAGGTCGAGAATCATGCGTTGGCCGTTGTAATCCTCGGCGAGATGGCTCTGCACCCGCGCCCCCGCGAGGCGAGCCGCGTCAGCCATGCCGGCCAGCAGGTCAGGCGAAGAGCAATAGGGCGGTCGCACGGTGAAGCAGTAGCCGAGCCGGCCTCCCTCTGCGCCATCCCACCGTTCATGCAGCGCAACCGAATCTGCGACGGACTCAGCCGCTGGCCGACACAGCGGGGCAGGCAAGTCACGATCGCCCGCGTTGAGACCCATGATCACCCGTAGACCGGAACTGCGGGCCTCCTCGAAGGCAATGTCGAGGGCTTCGGCGAAGTAGGGGCCGTGGACACAGACCGTCGTCGTCCCGTTACGTCTCAACGCATCGAAGAAACGACGCGCGGTGGACCAGGCGTACTCCGGTTCGTTGAACCGGGATTCCAGCTCGTAAATCGTCTTCAGCCACACCATCGCGTCGGCGATGAGGCGATACCAGTCGAAGTGGCAGAGGTGCTGGTGGCAGTCGACCAGCCCGGGAACGATCAGCTGTTCGCCGAAGTCGACGACGGTGCGTCCCCGGCAGCGCGACAACAACTCACCTGCGGGGCCGATATCGTCGATGTGTCCACGTCGGTCGACGGCGAGGGCCCCTCGACTCAACTCCAGCCAGCCGCCGCCGGCCTGCGGCGTGTAGATGCGCCCGAGGTAGACAGCGCCCTGATTCATCACGCTAGCCGGTGGTAGCGGTAGATCATCCCCAGGCCGTAATGCGCGCTCTCCACGTCGGATTTCATGCAAGACGCGATGAGTCCGAGCGGCTCCAACCCGAGGTTCCGATACATCCTGACCACGGGATCGTGCACACGGTCGTCGAGCACAGCGTCGAGGTAGTCCTGGGCCGTCCGGCCCGGATCTTCGGCCAGGAACCTGGCCATCCCCGGCAAACGGGTGTCCGCCAAGGCGAAATCGGCACCCTTGGCCCTGCCGAGTTCGAGCCGTGCCTGATTCAGCAGTGTGCCCACGCGGTGGCCGCGCACCTCGGGGCGGACACCGGTCGAAATGAAGTGGACGCAGTTGCCTGCCGGTTGGTGAGTCCGCCGAATCGAGCCGTCGGCGCAGAGGTCCGACCACGAAATAAGCCCGTCCGAAGGTTGATAGTTCACCAGCTGACAGGTCGTCATGCCAACGAGGTCGGAGCCCTTCCAAGCGCCGAAACAACCCTCCGGAAAGACCTCTAGCCTCTCCCGCAACTGGTCTTCCGTCGCCCGGACATCAGCCGGCCACGCCGCCTCCTCGCACTCCATCATTGCGGGCAAGTCGTTGAAAGCAAGTCCACGAATGGTGATCTGATCGGTGTTCTGCATGGTCGGCGACCCCTTCCGTTCGAGCCCGCCAGAGCGGGACTACCCGCATCGGCGTCTCCAGGGCCGAAGCCGCCGGTTCGCGCCGCGCGTGGCGGGGCCCGATTGCCCGCCGTTGCCGCCCGTGCCCAGTAGGGAGACACGGCCATGGAATCTTCCTCAGTTTGACGCGATCGCGTGATCGTTTTGGCGAATTCTCGTCCAGCGCGTTGTCCGTAGGCCTGCGACGATGACGTGGGCGTAGCGCAGTGGCCAACCTGGATAAATCTCGATCTGCATGCGGGTGGCTTGGGTGAGGGACCGAAGGCTAGGACGAATAGGGCCCGTCCAGCACGGGTTTCGATTCCCCAGCGTGAAGCGGATCCGTCCATTGGTACCGTGGCCGGAGAGCGTGCCGGGCGCCCGCCCTTGCCCCCAATGACGCTCGCGTCGCTGCAGATAACCAGATGCCGTGCCCGGATTGTGCACTTTGTGCCGGGCGGTAATCAGCCAAGGCGCAGCCTGTCAGTCCCGTGCCGATTGCTGCTCGGAAGGCATGGGCGCTGGGCCCGTGACATCTGGGACTGCTTTAGCCGTAGCGGTTCTGAGTGAGCGGTCGTAGGTGTACTAGTCTCACCGGTCTGCATGGACGATGCCTGCGCCGACCGCTGCACCGCGCTCTGGGCTGCGGAGGTGTTGGCGCCGAGTGCACCCAAGGCGACGAACGCTCCTGCGCTCATCACGGCCATGCCGGGTTTCGTTGCCATGGAGAGGTCGTGGGTGGCGGTGCCGGCAAGGCCTGCGAGGCGCTAGGCGCACTATGACGGCTCGAGGGCGACGGGGCGTCCGGTGACACGCTGCTCAACCGCGGGCCCGCTGGATGAGCGCGGCGACAGCGTCCGGCCGTGCCACCTAGACGGCGTGACTGGCGGCCACCTCGACCGTGGTCACCTTCGCCGACGACCACAGTGAACAACGAATCTTGTTGACTGACTTCGGTATCGACCGCAATCTCGACGAGATCAGTTGTCTCACTGTGGCTTCTCAAGCTTTATGTCCAGTCGCAATCCTCTGAACTGCGACGATGAAGATGTTTTCACGCGATGTCGACACCGAGAATTCTCACTTTCATGTCCACTCGCCCAGGGACGCGAATTGACATCGCGCCGCGCTCAATCGCCCTAACGGTCCCTTACACGGGATATCGTCGCGTGACGATAACTGGTATCTACACGCCCGGCTTGACAGACTGAACCTGTTCCACAGCACCGGATTTCGTGCTTTCTTGATGATTAATTGCCATTATTCACGACAAAGCTTGCGCATTGCACTGCCCACCAATTGTTTTCGGAACGGTGGACCGACGGGACCCCGTCCCCGTCCCAGCCTTACGCTTTCATCCGACGACGGTGCGCCGAGCTGGGCATTACAGATCGAGGACGAAGCGCAACGCTTGGTCAATGGCTTGCATCTGTTCTGGACTAATCATTGCCTGGCGAGATGACAACCGTTCGACGGAGACCACTCGCAGCTGGTCGCAGCGAGCGTAGGAAGTGTGGCCCAGGCCGCTGCTCGCTGGCTCAAGTTCGACGTGGCTTCGCAGGCCGTAACCAGCGGTCGTAATCGGAACGACGACCACTAGACCGCCCGGTCCGTTGTTGAGAATGTCGACCGACACCACCACCGCCGGGCGGCGAAAGGCTGGCTCGTGTCCGACCGGTTGGCCGAGATCGACGTGGAAGACCTCCCCCCGCCAGATCAAGCCAGTGCGTCCCATTCATGACGCTCGGCCAGGTATTGCTCCCACAGTTCGGGGTCGTTGCGCAAGCGCTGGTAGTCCCCATTGAGCCCCCGCAGGAACTCCTGCCTCTCCAAGGCGTCGATGGCTGCGTGGACGACGTCGACGACGGCGGTTTGACGAGCCTTGGCTAGCGATTGCAGCCGCTCAGAGTCGAGACGGCGGACTCGCACCGTTGTGGTTTCTGCTGCCATGAAACTAGTGTAGACGAATTGTAGACACAGGGCGTGCCGGATCGTCCCATGGGTTCAGCAAACGAACGCCGGGCAACTTTCGAGCGCTACCCGACCGTCGCCCTCCTGCCTTGGGCGGGACAACTCCCATGTTCTAGAGGTGAATCAATCACCTACTGCCCCGTCTCACTTAGATGGCAGTTGCCGCAACGCAATTGGCGGCACTGACGCCTTGCGGCGCCGACAAGCGTTCTGCGATGAACGAGCTACCGTGGCACCTGCCCGTGGTTCAGCGGGTGGCCGTCCAGATCAGGCGAATGAAGACACCCTGCAGCGGCAACCGCGCCCACAGCGCCCATCGTGGTATCCGGGGATAGCGTTCGGCGTGTTGCAGCATATGTACGTGGGAGGGAAACACGCCGACCATCGTCGCGATTCCCAACCAGCGCGCCGCTTGACGCGTCCGCGGGTGCAGTGCGCCGAGCGCGGTGGCGGCCTCCGCAGCGCCTGAAAGATAGATGACCAGCCGTGCGGCGGGCACCCAGTCTGGGGTGATGTCGTCATAGATCTGCGGCCGCAGGAGGTGCAGGGCTGCGGTGATCAGCAGACCCACCCGGGTGAACACGGTGCCGATGCGTTCCTCGAGGCTCATTCGAGTCCTGTGAGTAGGGAGCGTAGTTGTCCGCCAATGAGGCGTCGTCCGGTGAATCGCAGCAGTAGGCCGCCGACGACGCGCCCGCGCAGGTTCTTGGGGTCGCGGATCACGGTGACGTCGACCCGGGTGCCGCGCACCTGGGGGGTCAGCACCCATTCGTGGCCGCTCTTGTTGCTCCAGGTGTTGGAGTCCACGGTGCGCAGGTGGATGCGGTGGGGATCCGACCAGTCGTAGTGCAGTCGTTCCCACACCCCGCTAGATCCCTCGGTGACGTCGGCGGTGGTCGCGGTCTTGGCGTGCACCTCGAGGTATTTGTCCGCCGAGTTGGGGAAGAGCTTGGAGCGCTGCGGCCCGAAGTCGGTTAGGGCGTCGAGCACGCTTTGTGGTGTGGCGGTCGTGGTCTCGGAGAAGGTGAAGGTCGGCATGGGTTCGACCTTGCCAGCGCCGCGCCGCGACTGGGAACCCCCCTTGAGAGGGGCCCCACAAGGGGCAGGCTCGATGAGCTCCGGCGTCAGCTCTCCCGGTGGTCGCTGGCGATGTACTAGTCCCAGATTGTAGTCTTTCGCAACTAGTACAGAATCGATACCGTCATGGGCATGACCCTCACAAGCCCCCCACTACCCGACGCCGAGCAGCTGCAGCTCACCCACCAAGGCGATCTGGCCACCATCGTGCTCAACCGACCCGCCGTGCGGAACTGCCTCTCGATGCAGCTCTCCGACGAACTCGTCAGCGCGCTGCGATGGGTGCAGCACTCCGAGGAAGTGAAACTGGTGGTCATCGGGGGCGCCGGTGGAACGTTCTGCGCCGGCGACGACATCACCGAGATGACTCGCTGGGGCAACGCCAACCAGGTGATGCGCCGCGTGCAGATCTACCAGGAAATGGCCAACCTGATCGAAGAGCTCGACAAGGTCACCATCGCCCGGGTCGACGGCTACGCCGTCGGCGGCGGCCTGGAGATCACCATGGCCTGTGACTTCGTCGTCGCCAGCCGCGACGCCCGCTGGGGCATGCCCGAGGTCGACGTGGGCATCACCCCCGGCTGGGGCGGCACGACCCGGATGACACGGCTGATCGGTCGGCGCCGCACCAAGGAGATCAACCTGCTCGGCGCGCTGCACACCGCCCAGCGCGCGGTGGACCTTGACCTATGGAACGTCGTCGTCGACCCCGAAGACCTCGACGCCGAAGTGCAGCGACTACTCACCGTGCTGCGCTCCAAGAACCACCAAGCAGTCCGACAACTCAAGTTCATCATCGACAAAGGCGCCAACGCCGACCTGCACACCGCGCAAGGCTTCGAGAAGCTCTCCGCCGGGCTGACCGGCGCCGTCAACGGCTGGTGGCAGGTACCCGACGCCGACCAGCAAACCGGCATCAACGGCTTCGCCACCAAGGACGAACTCTGGCAGCACCGCCGCGGACTAGCCATCGACTTCTGGACCCAATGACCCTCCCCCCCGCCGCAGCAAACCGCGTTCATCTCCCACGAAACACGGTGCGCCGCCCTGCGATGGCGACCGACCACCAACACGCACCACGGCACGTGCGTCGTCCTCGGACCGGGATTCGCACTGACCATGCACGACGGCCCGGAGCCCTACGCCCAGGCCTTCGCCGCCGCCGGAGCGCACGTGCTGGCCGTCGACTACCGCGGGTTCGGTGGATCCTCAGGCCAGCCCCGCGCGCGATTCCGGGTGCGCGAGCAGCGTGCTTTTTGGCGTGCTGCCCTGGCCGCCGCGCGTGGGCTGGACGGTGGACGCGCCGACAACGTCATCGCGTGGGGTTTCTCGTTCGGTGACGGCCACGTCGCGGCGTTGGCTGCCGGTGGGGAGCCCTTTGCCGCGGCGATCGTGCTGTGCCCCCTGGTCGACGGATTGGCGCGCGCTCTCAGCGTGAACCGCTGCTCGGCCGCACGCGTGCTGCCCGCTGCCATCCGAGACGCGATGGGGCGCCATGCCTTGGTGCCCGTCACCGGCACACCGGGGGCCAGGGCCGCAATGCCCCTGCCCGGTGAGGTCAAGGGGTTTCCAGCGCGGTGGGCGACCGGTCGGACGGGAGGCCACCGCTCTCCCCGCAAGTCCTGCTGCAGCTGCCGTTTCTGCGACCGGTGCGCCACGCTCGATGCATCCCCACACCACTATGGTTCGGGCTCGCCGACCACGACGTCAGCGTCGCCCCGAACTCCGTGGAAGGACTTGCCGCGAAGCCCCCCCCCCCCCCCCCCCCCCCCCCCCCCCCCCAAAGGAGTTTCGGGTCAGGCTATTTCGATCACACCGTGCATCAAGGCGGGCGTGGCGCGTGCCGTGGCTCCTTCGTGACCGTAAACGCGTCATAGAGTGGCGACTCACGGCCGCGCACGTTCGACGAGTCGCAGCGCTCGCTGACCGCTGGCCGCCACGTGGTCGGCCCACCGCGTCTGCGCCCGTTCTCCGGTCGGCTCCCACATCACGAACTGAAGATCGCCGTCACCGAGCATGAGTGTGGTGGTCGTGAGGGTCAACTCCCCAACCGTGGGGTGGTGCACCACGTGCCGGGGAGTGCACGAACATCGCACGTCATAGCGCGACCACATCGCCGCGAACTCCGACGACGAGGAGAGCAACTCCTCGACGATTGCCTCCTCGTCGCCGCCCCGCAGCTGTTCGCGCAGATGGGCCACGGCGTCGGCGGCGACCAGGGCCCACGACCCTCGCCACAGCGCCCGCGCGGCGGGATCCCGAAACATCAGATCCACCAGGTTGGGTCGAGCCGTGGCCGTGAGCCCAGCGAAACCGTCCAGGAGCAGATCGAAGGCCCGATTGCGGATCACGATGTCGCGCCGACGGTCGATCACTAACGCGATGCCCGGCATCGCGCGGTTCACCAAAGTCTCGACTTCTTGCGAAACCTCGGCCCGGCCCGGGCGGGCTCTGCGTTCGACGGTTCTGCCCGCCAGCGCGAACAGGTGCGCCCGCGCGTCGTCGTCGAGGCCCAACGCCACACTCAGCGCATCGAGGACCTCTTCGGAGGGCTCCTTGTGCGCGCCCTGCTCGAGGCGCTTGAGGTATTGCATGGAGAGGTTCGCCACCGCGGCGAGCTCCTCGCGCCGCAGCCCTGGCGTGCGACGCCGCCCGCCGGAGGCGAACCCGACCGCGGCGGGATCGCGGGCTTCCCGGTGTGCACGCAAGAAACGTCCCAGCTCCTGCGCGTCAGCGGTCATTCACCCATTTTCTCACCTCGGATCGATGCGAGCCTGTCCCTACCGAGGACCGCCTCAACTCATGAAAGTGACGGCGCGTTCGATGTATTGCTCGACGGTCAACCGTCCAGCGGCGAATCGATCAGATCGTTGTCTCTCGATTTCGAGCTCACCGGGTAGGTGTGGTTGCTGTGCACCGTGCACCCCTGACGACGCGCGCGCAGCGGCGGCGCCGTCGTGCTCGTAGCTGATCCTCGAGCGGGCCCATCGGGGCGGCGTGCACTAATCGAAGGTGGTGCGGCTCATTCGAGTCCGGTGAGCAGGGAGCGTAGTTGTCCGCCGATGAGGCGTCGCCGCGCCCGAAGTCGGTCAGGGTGTCCCTAAAAGGGGGTAGGCTCGAAGAGCTAGTTCGTTAGGTGCGTTCGGGGCGAGTGTCGTTGGGACGCAATTGATCTCCACAACTGGCGCACACCAGCTGCGCACCGATGGCCGTCCCGCAGGTGAGGTGACGCAGGCGGAGCGGCGGAGCGGCCGTTTGAAGGTGGCGGTCACCCCACTGCAGAAGCGCCACCACGGCGGGCCACAGGTCCAGACCCTTCGGCGTGAGGCGGTACTCGTACCAGACCGGGTCCTGGCGGTACGCGATCCGCTCGAATAGACCCCCGGCCGTCAGGCGCTTGAGCCGGGCAGACAAAACCGTGCGCGACACGCCCAAGTTGCGCTGCATCTCCCCGAACCGCCGCACCCCGAAGAAGGCCTCGCGCAGGATCAGCAATGTCCAGCGATCGCCGATGATCGCCAGGGTCGCCACCACGGAGTCCACCGATGGCGGCGGTGGGGAAACCGCGGAGGAAGGCGTGATGATGGCTCTCCTGGTGGTTGTTGGCGATGTACTGGTCTGAGATTGTAGTCTTTCGCAACTAGTACACAATCGATACTCATAAGGGGAGGACTCTCATGAGCCCCCCACTGCCCGTCGCCGAGCAGCTGCAGATCAACCACCAGGGCGATCTGGCCACCATGGTGCTCAACTGACCCACCGTGCGGAACTGCTGCCTTTCCCTTCGGCCTCCGCCGCATTTGCCCGACGCTTTTGGCACCGGAGTTCGTCGGTCACCGCCGACGTGTCGTGACACCTTGGGCGTGGCCGAATGCCACAACTCCGAAAAAGCGCCTGCTCTTCCGCCGACTGTGTGGGTATCGACGTCAGCGCTAGGCGACGAACCGGTTATCCAGACGCCCTTGGACGCCGCAATTCTCACTTTCATGCCAAATTGGACATCGTGTGGACATTTCACGTGAGAATTGGACACAGAAATCCAGTAATGAACCTCTGAACTGCGGCGACGGCAGCCATCTCATGAGATGTCTACCCCCGGAATTCTCACTTTCATGTCCACTGCCTCGGTGAGGTTGATGGACTACCCGCCTGCCGTGGCACGCCTACCTAGGCCTTCTCAGACCATCGTTTAGTCACGTGACGCAGAGCCAGGCCACCACTTCTCATGTCGAATAAAGGTGAACTGCGGCGGTTCTCGTCATTTCCCGCCGATGTCGCGCATGCTTCGACTCCACGCTGCGCGACCGGCTGACCGACGAAAGTCCTGCTGAGGTCGGTCGCGTAAGCCGGGCAGTCGGCCTGACTCCTGGTCGTGCCGATTCAGCCTCAACCACAGACGAATTCGAACCGGTTGTCCGCGAGGGCACCAGCATGCTGAGTGAACTCGACCCTGGGCCAGATGAACGAAGGCGACGGTTTTCACGAGCACGTTGATGAGCTGTATGCAATCCTGAAGAATCCGTCGATCATTACGGTTCAGGGCAGCGACGCAGCGGCGCGTAGTCGGGCTGAGTTACCAGACCGCGGTGCTCCACCGCGGCGACGATGGTGTCGCTGTCGATGGCGCGAAGATCGTCGAGCACCGGCACCCGGTCGTAGACCAATGTGGCAGTTAGGACGCCGTAAAACTCGACCATGCGGAGTCGCCCGATCGGCGTCGAGGTCTCTACCTCGTTTCCTCTCGCTAAGACGTCCCGTTCGCCCGTGCTGTTCTGCGACTCTGAAGAACCCGTCGCCCTCGGCGACCGGCTTACCCAGCGCCGCCTCGTGGTGCCCGACCGTCGACCCCGGTGCGGACTGTCGGAGACTAAGGATTCTCCAGGATGCCTGAGCGGGCTCGGCGGTGCGAGAGTGCAGTGGTGATCTCAGATGCTGAAAAACCGACAATTCTTGTGACCGGCGCCGCCGGCTACGTGGGCAGCCACGTTGTCAACCAGCTACTCCGCAAAGGCTATGCCGTGCGTGCCGCAATCCGCAGCGAGCGACGCGCGCAGGAGGTCTTGGACACAGTTGCATCGGAAGGACTTGATCGGGACGACGTGGACTTCGCTGTCGCGGATCTCACTGCTGACGAAGGCTGGCCCGAAGCCGTTGCGGGCGCGCGTTACGTGTTGCACGTCGCCTCACCGTTTCCAACGGATGCTCCACAGAACGATGACGACATCATCATCCCGGCCCATCAGGGAACGTTGCGTGTGCTGCGGCACGCCCGCGACGCTGGCTGCGCGAAAGTGGTTCTCACCTCATCATTCGCGGCAGTCGGATACTCCCCGAAAACCAGCGACCAATGGTCCGAGCAAGACTGGACCGACCCCGACGACGACAACACCGCCTACATCCGCTCCAAGGCGATCGCCGAACGCGCCGCGTGGGACTTCATCTCCCGGGAGGGCGGCGGTTTGCAGCTCACCACTTTGGTACCGGTGGGCATTTTCGGGCCCACCATCGGAACGCACGTGTCGACCTCGGTGAAGTTCATCCAGTCCATGCTCACCGGTGAACTCAAACGGGTCGTGCCTCAGTACTTCGGCGTCGTCGACGTGCGCGACGTCGCAACTGCCCACCTCCAGGCGATGACCAACGATGATGCCTCCAATGAACGGATCCTGCTCGTCGCCGATGGTCCGCCGCAAAGCTTCCTCGCCATCGCCACCATCCTGCGGGACAGCCTGGGCGAAGCAGCCTGGCAAGTCACTACCGACGAATACAGCGAGCTAGAAGTGCGCCAACTCGCCGAGACGGTTCCCGCGCTCCGCGAAGCACTCACGCAGCTAGGTAAGCAGCCGCAGATCAGCAACGCCAAGGCCATGTCCATCCTCGGCTGGAAACCGCGCCCAGTGGCCGAGACTATCCGCGATACCGCCCGATCCTTGATCGCCAGAGGCCTCGTCTGATCGACAACAACGTGGTGCACCGGGCCCCGCTGATCTGTCAGCTCTGCCATCGCTCTGCGCAGTGGCAATGGCCATCGCGGCTCAATGTTGGGGAGTCCGCGCGCTTGGCGACACGCGCTCCAACATCAGCTTGCCACTGCAAGCTCCCGCGGCCGAGATTAGCGAGCCGAGTTTTTGCGATAGTGCGCGTCGCGAGCGAATCCCCAACTTGGTGAATACCTTTCGCAGATGCCATTCCACTGGATGCGCGGTGATGAACAACTCGCCTGGCAGATGGTTGCGCAGGCACGGTCAGCCGCGTTCCGTTCTTGACGATTCGGGGGCTGGAACTGGAACTCTCACCGAAATGTCCAACTGGACATCGTGTGGACATTTGGAATGAGAATTGGACATGTTCTCACGCGATGTCCACATCGAGAATTCTCACTTTCGTGTCCACTCGTCCAGGGACGCGAATTGGCATCGTGCCAAGCTCAATTCGTCCTAGCGATTCCTCATACGGGATATCGTCACGTGACGGCAAAAGGTATTTACGCCCAGCTCGGCGGGCTGAACCTGTTTCACGTCAACGGGTTTCGTGCTTTCCTGATATGTAGTACTCAACATTCACGACGAAATTGCCCCGCATCATCCGGATAGCATTGGGCGTAGCCGGCTGGATAGTCGTTGAAGGCGCGGTTGATGCTACTCGCCGCCGCGGACCGCAAGTAGCTCCCCTTCAATGCCGGCGCCTGAGTGCTCGCATCAGGTCCAGCAGGTCGTCGACGTCGGTGCCCGTCGTGCGCCAGGACGATACGGAGATGCGCATGACGAGTTCGCCATGCCAGACGCTGGTCCCGAACCACGTACGGCCGGAGGCTTGGGCTGCCGCAACGACGCGCGCAGTTTCGTGTGGGGACGTCTTGCCGCCCTTGCCGCATCCGACCACGGCGAGGTCGACCTGCAGGTGGGGTACGGAGGTGTGCTGGGACGGCGGCAGTAGGTCGGCGCTGGGCGTGGTGTGGGGCTCGGTCATGTGTGGTCGCCGCCCAGCGATGCTCTGGTGTGGCGGGTCAGGTCATCGGCGAGGACCTCACGAGCTGCTGCGGCGACGCCATCGAGTGCGGCCGCCGCGATCAGTGCGGGGTCGTTCTTGTCGACGGTCAACTCCGAGATCATGTCGGTGTCCATGTAGCCGACGTGCAGGGCGGTCACGGTGACATCGTGGGTTGCGAGTTGTTCTCGTACCGAGTCGGTTTGGGCCCATAGTGCGGCTTTCGCGGCGTTGTAGGCACCGGTGTTGGCCGGGTGCAGCCAGGACAGGACCGAGGCGACGTTCAGGATCGCCGCTGGGGCGTTGGCGACGAGTAGCGGCGCGAAGGCTCGTGTGACCGACAACGTCCCGAAGTAGTGCGTTTCCATGAGGGCGCGGATGTCGTCGATGGAGCCGTCGAGGAGGGTGGCCTCGTTGTAGTTTCCGGCATTGTTGATGAGCAGGGTGACATCTGGAGCAGCGGCGGCGGCCGCGGTCGCCGACTGCGCATCGTTGATGTCCAGTGCCAGCGGTATCACCCCGGCGGAGGTGATCTGCGCGGGATTTCGGGCGGTCGCGTAGACCTTGGCCGCTCCCCGGCGCAGCAGTTCCTGGGCAAGGTGCTGGCCGAGGCCGCGATTGGCGCCGGTAACCAACGCGACGGATCCTTGGATGTCCATGATGGTCCTTCCTTGGGGGTGCTCGATGCGCGGCAGGTGCGGGCTAGGCAGCTGTCTGCGGGTAGTGCAGTTCGAAGGATTCGCGGTTGTCGTTGATGAACTCTTCGACGGTGACCAGGGGTTGGCCAGCGATGGTGCGTGCGGCGTCGTCGACGCCGGCCAACAATCCTTCTTGTTGGTCGATGGTCACTGCCTCGAAGTGCTTGAGCTTGGCGCGGTCGTCGGGCTGGCCGATCAGCTCCAGGAACGCGGTGACGGTGATCTGCTCGTAGGGCAGGTCCTTGCCCAGCACCCGGCTGACCTCGGCCGCGAGTTCTCGGTGGCTGTACTCCACCGGGCCTGTCAGTGTGTAGGTCCTGCCACCGTGTTCTTTGGGGTCGGCGAAGATCTTGGCCGCGGTCAACGCGATGTCGCTAGCGGTGATCGGCGCGAACCGACTGTCGGCGTTGTAGGGCATGACGTAACGGCCGTAGCGGATGATCTCGGAGACATAGAGCAGCCACTGCATGAAGAACGTGATCCGTAGGTGGGTGGTGGGCACTGCCGACCAGTCGAAGACCTGCTCGGCGAGCCAGTGGTTTTGCGTGGCCTTGCTCCGTGCGTAGGGCCGCGACTGGATGTGGGACATGTTCACGATCAGTTCGAGGTTCTGTTCCCTGGCGGCTTGGGCGAACATGACCGCGGCCTCTACTAACCCCTCGCCGACCGGGTAGTTGAAGTAGGCGCGCTGCACGCCGTCCAGTGCTGCTCGGACGTCGCGCAAGGTGAGCAGGTCACCGAAGACGACGGTGACTCCCTTGTCGCGGAGTTGTTGAGCGCGTTCATCGTCCTTGCGGACCATGGCGCGCACGTCGAAGCCCTCCTGAAGGAGGTAGTCGATCATTGGTCGGCCGGTGTCGCCGTTGGCCGTGGTGACGAGAATGGTGGTCACGCCATTGCTCTCTTTCTGGTGACGTGGTGCTGGATTCGGATCCAGCGTGGTGGTGGTGGCTCGCGAATGCTGAGCTGCTCGCCGTTTCCGCGGGTGTTGGTGAACCCGGGTCGCAGCCCGGTAGAGCTACCGGAGCGGCTGCTGGCGCAGCCGGTCATGACGGCCGCTCCCGTGCGGAGAACACTCCATTGGCGTCGACGCCGATGACGTCGAGCAGATGGGCGACCTTCTGGTCCAATTCGGCGCCCACTGCGGTGATCTCGGAGTCGTCCAGACCTGCCAGGACGGTGCTCGGTTGGTCGAGGGTGAAGATCGCGTCGCCGTTGGCGTCGTCGTGGATCAGGATGCGCAGCGGTACGTAGAGAAGGACTTTTGCGTCGTGGCGGAACATCGATTCGGCGACGACGTGATTGCCCAGGAGATACTCGATGGCCCTGGTGTGATGGCCCGCAGCTGACATCAGCGGTGTTGCGTCGATTCTGGTGAAGATCATCAGGCCGTTGGGGGCGTTGGCCGCGACCGCGGCGCGCACGTCGTCCCATGAGCCGCCGCGGGCGGTGATGTCCAGGACCGTCGTCGGGTCGAAGATCGGTGCCGCGCGTTCGAAGGCCTCCTGGAACACGTCGGAGGCCATCTCGGTAGCGATGTCGACGCGGACCATGGTGTGCGTCGTGGCGGTGACGTGCGCAGTCATCGGTGTATATCTCCTCGGTCTTGGAGTGGCCCGTTGGGCTTGAACGTCGTCGTGTCGACTGAGTTGCGGCCTCGGGAGTCGACGTTTCTACGCATCGATTCGAATGTGGCGATCTCTGCAGATCGGCGCTGCCGCCGGTTGACCGTCGGACATCATCAGCCGGCGGCATTCGGATCAAAAGCCCTTGTTGGCAAGCCAGTTGAGCGCCACGTCGGCGACCTCGTTCCAGCCGCTGTCGATGGTCAGGGAATGTCCCTTGCCTTCGAAGACGTGGAACTCGGTGTCGCTCTCCCCCTTGGCGTACATGTCGAAGACTTCCTTGGTGACCTTGAGGGGGACGGTGTGGTCCTCGGTGCCCGAGGTCAACAGCAGCGGTCCACGGTCGGCCAGGTGAGTGTCGACCTTGGCTGGGGAATGCGGGAAGAAGTTGGCGCTGGCCCCTTGAAAGAGCGGCCTGCCCGGCCCGGGAATGGTCCAGGCGTCGTGCAGGGCGTCGGACTCCTCCTCGGTCAGTGTGTTGCCGAAGCCGTAGTGAAACTGTTTGGCGTTCAACGACACCGTCCGATGCAGGTTGGCTGGGTTGCTCAACACTGGGAACGCTGACTTCAGCTGCGCGAACGGCAACGCCTTGACGCCCTTGACGCCCGCCGGGTCGATCGCCACAGCAGCGGCGACCAGATTGTTGGCGAGCAGTTCCTCGGCGATGAGACCACCGAATGAGTGACCCACCACGATGGGTTTGACCTCGGGGGTGCCGACGAGTTCGGCGTAGTGGTTGAAGATCTCGGCAAGGCCCTGGTCGTTGAGGGCATCGGCGTTGGCCCGGGTGTCGGCGACGGTGGGCCCGTCACCGGGCCAGCCAGGCGCCGAGGCGCTGTAGCCGCGGCTCTCGAACAGTTCGATCCAGGGCGCCCAGGCTGCGGAATGGATCCACAGGCCGTGGATGAAGATGACGGGGTTGGTCTTGGTCGGTGTCGTCATGTCGGTGCTCCTCTAGGGTTGCTGGGTATGTCTTTGGCGTGGCATTGAAGTTCGGTGGTGAAAGCCGTTGAGCGGCTTGACTAGACAATGCGCCGCCAGACAGGGGGGAAAAAGGGGCAATATCCGCGCACACTGATTGGTTGCAACGATCAATCGAGGCGGCGTCGCCGGCGGCGGGAATCGCCTAACCTCGGGCCCATGGAGTTGCGTCAGCTGATGCCGCACAAGCTGCAATGGAGTCCCGACCGGGCTCAGACCGCCGCGGTGGCCAGGTTCGTCCACCTTGCGCTCACCGTCGACGTACCCGCGAGGTGGCACACCCTACCCGCCCACCTGCGCCACGACAGCTTGTCCGGCAAACGCGGATAACAGCGCGAATAGGGTTCTGCGGCAAGGATTGCTGCGATGACCCGAAGGCCAACGGTGGGGTCAGCTCGGGGTCGCGTTCAGGATGTCGGCGTGTGCGCGGGCGAACTCGCCGACGGTCATCGATCGGCGCCCGGTCAGCTTCTCGACGTTGTCGTCGGCCCCGGACATGTGCCCGTGCTGGTAGTCGACCATGGCGCCACCGAGGTGCTGGACGACATACGGTGGCACGCCCATGTCCTTTAGGGACTCGACGTACTCCTGCACCGGCAGATCCTGGAAGACGATGGGTCTGCCCAACGCCTCGGTGAGCTCGGCCGCCATCTGTTCGTGATCCATCTCCACGGGCCCGGAGATCGGGATGGTGGTGCCGATGTGCCCCTCGGAGTTCTGCAGCAGTCGGGCGATGACGCGGCCCTGGTCGTCTGCGGCGATCGGGGAATGCCTGCCCTTGCCGACGGGCATGCGGAGCACCCCCTGCTGCAGGTAGGGCAGCTGCCACGGGTAGAGCAGCCATTCCAGGAAGTAGGTCGGCCGTAGGTGCACGACGTTCAGCCCGGACCAGTCGAGGACCTGTTCGGCGATGTAGGAGTCACGACAGGAGTCACTCGTCGACCAACGGTCCGCGGACCGTTGGGACTGGTTGAGCACCGTCCCGACGCCGGCCTCCTTCGCGGCTTGGGCGAAGTTCACCGTGGCATGGATGAGGCCGGGCGCCACCGGCCAGACGAGGTAGGCGGATTCGACGCCCTCCATCGCCGGTCGAATGGTGTTGATGTCGAGCAGGTCACCCTGAACGATCTCGGCGCCGAGGGCGGCCAAGGTGTTCGCACGCTCGTCCATGCTGTGGACCAGGGCACGCACGGTGAATCCCAGCTTGATCGACTCGGCCACGGCCGGGCGGCCGGTGTCACCGGCCGCACCAGAAATCAAGACGGTCTTCGCATCGGGCGGATTGGTCATTGTTACCCCTCGGAGAAATGATCACAGTCCGCCCGTTTGTCGGGGCCGCTGTGCGACACGGCCAACGATGCACCGTGGGAAACTTTAGAAAAAGGCGCAATATCCGAAGGCAGTCATAGGCGCCGCCGATCAATCGACGTCATGGCCGGCCGGGCACCGCCCAGAGGTGAGCGCTTCACCAGAGGCACGATTGCCTCGTTTTCTGGTCCACCGGTGGGACCATCAAACGCCCGTGGGCGGTTCGCACTCGGGCACGAAATCCTTTGCGCCGAGTGGTGAAGGTCTAACCCGGGCGTAGCGGAGTGGGTGGGACGACCACGTCCAGGCGACCGGTCGTGACGTCGTAGACCAGTCCGGAGACCAAGAAGTCGCTGCCCTGGAGGGTGTCGAGGATCAGTGCGACGTCGACACTTACGGATCCGTATGGATCTGGGACGGACTTCGCGGCCAGTTCGCTCGTCGGGATCTCGAAGTACTCCGCGAGCAGGTCCGGGTATGGAAACAGATCGGTCATGCCGCAATCCGTGTGGTGCAGGACTACCAAGTTCCACGTTCCGGGAACGTGGGTGTCGGCGTTGGCTTGGCCCACCTTGCCCAGCATGGTCATCGTCCGCAAGGTCGACGGCGTGACGCGGCCGCCCACGTTGCGGATGATCGCTGCCTCGCCATTGCTGAGGCCGAGTACGTGCGCCGGGTCGACCCGTGGGTCCACGCATCCGACGACCATCATGTCGCCCCGGGGGTTGATAGTCAGCCGTGGGTCGAAGCCCACGGTGGTGAAGGTGGCGTTGCGCCGAATCAGATCTGCGGTGTTGGTCATGGCTCTTCGTTCACCTCGGCCGAGCTGGCACCCTCGAAGCGCAGATGCCCAGATTGAGTGACCCACCCCTGGGGGACGTCGACGGTGAGGATCAACTGAACGAAGCGGGCCGCGGCTGCAGTCTGGGTGCGCGCCGAACTCCACTGCAACTTATACGCGAACAACCCGGTCGTGGACGGTATGAGCGTCGCATCTTCGTCCAGCCCACTCAACGCGGCACCGGTCATGACCCACTCGACGCCTGACTGCCTGGTCCACCCCGTCGCCCCGACGTCGGTCGTTTCCAACTCCACGGTCGGCGGAAAGATGCCCGCGGTCTCGAGCACCCGTCGTTGTCCCAGTGCCCATTCCGGGAACAAGGACGCACTGGGGATTCCGAAGGTCTCCCCCGCCAAGTCCGTCAAGTCGATGTTCTCGCGGTCGGCAAGGCGATGGGTCGAGCGCAACCCGACCAAGGCGCGTTCACCGCAGAACACCTCACCGACGACGCCCGGCGGATCGACCGCCAAACCACACGTGAGCCCTACGTCGACCACTCCGTCCACAACGGCCTGCTGCAGGTCCAGTGGCCACATCCGCTGGATGTCGAGGCTGATGTCGGGAGCATGCCGACGGAGTGCCTCGGCGACGTGCGGCGCCAGGACTGGCTCGACGTTGGGCACGATGCCCAACCGGACAGTGCCTACCTCGCCGTTGGCGGCGCGGCGTACCGCGGCGGTCGCCTCTGACACGTCGCTGACGATGGCCTGTGCTCGGCTGAGAAGTTCTGTGCCCGCGCTGGTGAGGGCGACCCGGCGGGTCGTTCGCGTCAACAGCGGGGTACCCATTTCGCGCTCCAGGCGCCGGACCAGCTCACTCAACGTGGGCTGCGACATGCGAAGTCTTTCGGCGGCCCGGCCGAAGTGAAGCTCAGTGGCTACGGCCACGAAGGCCTCGAGTTGGCGGAATTCCACAGACGCACACTACGACTCCTGATTGATCACTGCAGCCGATGAATGCGATCGGGTATTGACGCTTTATCCCCAGCACGACGCGGAGCACTGTTGAAGCAGCCACGACGACGATTCACGCGTCTCATCCCGTGGCTTCGACGTCAGGAGTGACCATGAGTGACTCAGTGCAGCAGTTGATCCAGGGCAACGCCGGCTTCGCAACGCACCGGTTCGCCTCCGGGTTGAAGATCATCCCGTCGCTGAAAATCTTCGTCATTGGCTGCGTGGATCCGCGGGTCGACCCATCCCTCATTCTCGGCCTCGATCTGGGTGAATCGGCTGTGATCCGCAACATCGGCGGGCGGGTGACATCGTCGGTGTTGGATGAATTGGTATTGCTGCGCAAGCTGACTCAGGCCGCTGGTGGTGACTTCGACCAAGGGTGGACGTTCGTTGTCCTGCAGCACACCGACTGCGGAATCTTGCGGATGCAGGGTGAGCGGTCCAAGCTAGCGGGCTTCTTCGGCGTCGATGAAGGGTCGCTAGAAGCGAAGTGCGTGGGAGACCCCCACGCAGCAGTGGGTGGTGATATCGCGGCCATTCGAGGTGCCCACGACCTGCCGAGCGGAATGCATTGCGTGGGAATGGTTTACGACGTGAATACCGGTCTCGTCGAGGTCGCTACCGGCTTGGAATGACCCATCATGCGCGTCGACGCCTCCGGCGTGGGAACGGTTAAACGCGCGACGGTCGCGTTTTCAACCCCCGATGCCCTTCGGTCCGCACGTGCGCCGCGTGAGGGTTACCCCTGTTAAAAACTCCGAGGGGGCCAAGTCGCGCATTTCGCCCGCTCCCTTTGCGCTCGAATCTCCCCGTGAGGTCCAGCACCACGACAACCGGTTTTGGGACCTGCACATTTCTCAGTTTGATGTCCAATTGGACATCAGGTGGACATTTCACTTGAGAAAATTGTTGCTTCTCCAGGTTCATGCCCACAGCCGGCTTGCTGACCTGCACCGACAACGACGTTCCCAGTCGGTGTCCACCCCAGGAATTCTCACATTCGTGTCCACAGCACCAACGCCGCGAATGCAAGCCAGGAGGCCGTCATCCCAAAGGTCCGTGCAGAGGGCTTTGATTTGTCACAGTGCCGCGACATCGCGAATCGGGAGGCTACTGCCGAGAAACAAACATATTCGGCCACAGTTCCGGGTTGATTCGAATTGGCCGACGTCGGCTTGATCGCTTCGAGCTGGTCGAACCGGTTACTTCGTAGGAAGGGACTGACTGGTGTGGGGGTCCTGTGAGAGGTAGTCGGTGTATCCGTGCGGGCCTGGCGTGTAGTAGGTCGTGTGGTCCGGTGTGGTCAGTGGCGTGCCCGCGGCGAGTCGTCGTGGGAGGTCGGGGTTGGAGATGAAGTCTTGACCGAAGGCCACCAGATCAGCTGTACCGCTGGCGATTAGATGGTTGCCCCGCGCTTGAGTCATGTCGACGTTGACGATCAGGGTGCCGGAGAACCGAGACCGGAAGTGGCTGAACATGCCATCGCCGCCGAGTTCGTTTAGCGGGGTGGCGGTGAGGTCGGCCATGGCGCCCATCAGCATCCAGTGCGAGATCGGGTAGTCGTCCATCCGGTCGGCGACATGCTCGGCCGATGCGAGAGTGTCGTCGGTTGAGTGGAATTGGCCAGATTCGGCCCAGGCTGGTCCTGCCTTGACGCCGACGCGACCGATGTCGACGTGGCTGCCGACGGCGTCGAGGATGTCGAACAGTATTCGTGCACGGTTGGCGATGCTGCCGCCGTAGGCGTCGGTGCGGTCGTTGGTGGCGGGGTTGAGGAATTGACTGATGAGGTAGGAATAGCCGGCTTGCAGTTGGACGCCTTCGAAGCCCGCGCGGATGGCGTTGGCTGCTGCGGTGGCGAAATCGTCGATTGTGTTGGCGATGTCGCGCTTGGTCATCGCGCGGGGCGTGGTGGTCGGCTTGCTCCCCGTCGGTGTTGGGACTCGCATGTCTGGGTTGATCCCCGAGGGTGCTAGCGGCGCGACGCCGCCGAAGAAGTCGGGGTGTGAGATGGAACCGGCGTGCCACAGTTGGGCGAAGATGATTCCACCTCGTTGGTGCACCGCGTCGGTCACCGCCGACCAGGAACGAACCTGTTCGTCGGTGAAAAGCCCTGGCACGTCGCGCCATCCGACGGCATCCCGGCTCACCCAGATGCCCTCGGTGATGATCAGCCCGGCTGACGCGCGTTGCGCGTAGTACTCGGCGTGCAGTTCGGTCGGAAGGAAGTCGGGGTTGGTCGCGCGGCAGCGAGTCAAGGGCGCCATCACCACCCGATTGACCAAGTCGAGATCACCCATTCGGTAGGGCGTCAGAAGTGGTTGGCCGGGGTTCGCCGCGATGATCATCCACCCGACGCTAGCCACGAAATGGAATTAATGCAATTATCTGTGCGTTAACACTTTCACTACGACGAGAGGATCGACCACGTGAACGCTGAAGCACCCTACGAGCCGAGCCCGCTGGCGCGGGAGCGCGCGCAAGTGGCGCTATACGAAGCCACCGACGGAACCATGGGAGACACACTGGAGGGCCGGCCGGTGGTCATCCTGACCCATGTCGGTGCCAAGTCCGGGTTGGTGCGCAAGTCGCCGTTGATGCGCATCGAGCACAAGGGCAGCTACGCCGTCATCGCGTCGAATGGGGGTGCCGCGCGAGATCCGCTGTGGGCAGGAAACATCGCCGCCAATCCTGCGGTACGCATCCAGGATGGTGCGACCGTCCACGACCTGCGTGCACGCCGGGTGTTCGGTGAGGAGCAGGAGCAGTGGTGGCTTCGGGCGTACGAGACGTTCGCGCCGTTCGCCGGATACCGCGAGGGGGCCGGTCGAGAAGTGCCCCTGTACGTGCTCGAGCCGGCATGACATCGCCCCGGCGAGGCCGCCTCGTTTACAGTCGTTTCATGAGTACGCGTCGACCGGTCAAGCGGCCCGGCGGACGTACTGCAGCGGTGACCAACGCGATCCGTTCGGCGGTCGAGGACCTCGTGACGGAGAAGGGCCGCGACAAGGTGTCCATCCCCATGGTCGCCGAACGCGCCGGGGTCAACGCCACCACCATCTACCGTCGCTGGCCCGACGCGGGCGCGATGATCAACGACATCGCGACCTACCAGCTCGACCCGTCGCGTCCGCTTCCGAACACCGGCGACCTGCGCGCGGATGTCGCGACCTGGGCCACCGAGGTCATGCTGCACTACCGCAAGCCGGTCAACGCGGCCTTGTTGCGGGCGGGTTCGGCGAATGCTGGTGAGGCTCAATCCGATTGCTTGCGTGGTCTTCTCGATGAGGTGACTCGTCTCGTCGAGCAGGTGGGAGACGCTCCGGTGACCGCGCAGGAGGTGGTCGACGGGGTGCTGGCACCGGTGATGTACCGGATCATCTTCATCCCGTCGAGCCTCACCGACGACTACGCCGAACGGCTCACCGACAAGCTGTTCTCGTGAACGAACTGGCCAACGCGGAAGCGGCCTTGGAGGTTCTGGAACGCGCGGTGAGTTCCGTCGGCGACGAGCAACTCACGAACCCGACGCCGTGCCACGACTACGACGTCGCCGCCCTGGCCGGACACCTCGTCGACAGCCTCACCCGCATCAGCGGCGCAGCAGGGGTCGTCGTCAGTGCGCCGACCGGCGGCGCGATCACGGGGCTAATCCACGCAGGACGAGACGCCGTCGCGGGCTGGCGACGCCGGGGAATCGACGGCGACGTGTCGTTCGCCGGCCGCACGATGGCCGCCCAAGACCTTCTGGGTGTCATCGGCCTTGAATTCATCGTGCACGGTTGGGATTTCGCCACCGCGGTCGGGGACACGCTGACTGTGCCCGACACGCTGGCCGACGACATCCTGCACCTCGGCTACCGGACGGTGACCTCGCAGAGCCGGCGGCACGCGGGATTCGACGAACCCGTCATGATCGGCGCAGACGGCAGCGCACTCGACCGACTGCTTGCCTTCACCGGCCGCAATCCCGCGGCGTGGATCCCCTTGCGCTGACGACGCCCGTCATCTACCTTCAGTTAAAGCAAATTGTTTTGCATTAGAGCTGTGATTTCCTGGCAACCATCCCACCGTCGAAAGAAGCCCAATGAGCACCACCACCCCGACCGTCGTGCTCGTCCACGGGGCCTTCGCCGACGCCTCCGGGTACGCCGGCGTCATCCTCGAACTCCAGGCCGCGGGAATCACCAGCGTCGCACCACCAAACCCGTTGCGCGGCCTCGCCTTCGATGCGGACTCTGTGCGCGCCTTCGTCGGTTCCGTCGACGGACCCGTCGTACTGGTCGGCCATTCCTACGGCGGAGCGGTCATCACCCAGGCCGCCGTCGGTTTGGACAACGTCAAGGCCCTCGTCTACCTGGCGGCGTTCGCACTCGATGAAGGCGAGAGCGCGGGCAGCGTCCAGGCACCGTTCGACGAACCGCTGCTCGCCAGCAACGCACGTCCAAGCAGCTACCCGGCCGGTGCCGGCGCAGCCGAAGGACCAGACTTGTTCATCAGCGCCGAGGGCTTCCGGGAAACCTTCTGCGCCGACGTCCCCGTCGACGTCGCCACCGTTCTCGCTGCCACCCAACGACCCGTCGCAGCAGCCACCTTGGGCGAACCGTGCACCGGCGCGGCGTGGAAGACCGTCCCGTCGTGGTACCTGGTGTCGGCCCACGACAACGCCATCAACCCAGACGCGCAACGCGCCATGGCCGGACACATCGGCGCCACCACGGAGACGATCGACGGTTCGCACACCGCGTTCATCGCGCAACCGGTCGCCGCAACCGCGTTCATCTTCAAGGCCGTCGACCACGTGCGCGGTCACGACGGTGTCTGACCTGCTGGCGCTGGCCATCGACGCCCACGGCGGCCTGCAGCGCTGGGATAGGTTGACGTCGGTGACGGGTCGCTTCGCCATCGGGGGTGCGATCTGGGGCTTCAAGGGCGTGCCCGGCGTGCTGGCCGACATCACCGTCACCCTGGACCTGCGCACCGAGCGGGTCACTCTCGCTCCGGTCGGCGGCGCCAACACCCACACCGTGTTCGCCGACGGTCGCCTCGAACTGCGGTCGACATCTGGTGAAGTGGTCGAGGCGGTCGACGACCCGAAGGATGCGATGGCGCGCCTGTCCTACGACACGCCGTGGACCGCTGTGGACGCCGCCTACTTCGCCAGTGAAGCCTGGTGGACCTACCTGACGGCGCCATTCCTGTTCACCTACACCGGGTTTCACACCGAAGAGGTGAAACCGTTCGTCGAGGCCGGCGTCAGCTACCGGACACTGAAAGTCGCCTTCCCCAACGATGTCGACAGCCACACCGCCGAACAGTTCTTCCACTTCCACGACACCGGTCTGCTGTTCCGGCACACCTACACGGTCGACATCCTCGACGGCGCCACCGGCGCGAACTACCCGAGTGAGTGGAAGACCATCGACGGCATTGCCGTGCCCATGGCCCGGCGCATCTACGGCTACGACGCCGATGGGCAGAAGATCGCCGAACCCGTCCTGGTGTCTCTCGACATCGGCGAGCTTCGATTCCAGTAACAGCCCCGACCAATGATTGATGGTTGACGTCCCTCCGTCCCGCCGACCTCCCGAACGGAACACCCACAGATGAACGAACACGAAGAAAACAAGGCTCTTGTCGTCGAGGCGTTCGACACCCTGTTCAACCAACGCGACTATGTTGCGGCCGAAGCCTTTTGGTCCCCGAACTACATTCAACACAGCGCGCACATCGCCCCCGGCCGCGACGGTCTGTTCGACCTCATCAAGTCCGCCCCCAGCACCCTGCGGTATGACCATCAACTCGTCGTCGCCGACGGAGACTACGTCATCCTGCACGGCAGGTTCTCCGGCCGCGGAGACCAACCCAACTGGATCGCGGCCGACATCGTGCGCTTGGACGGTGGCCTACTGGTCGAGCACTGGGACGTACTGCAGGACGAAGCAACCCAGGCCCAGTCCACGAGCGGGCTACCCATGTTCGGCGACGCCTTTCCGACAGCCAAGGGCCCTTCGTGAACGACCCCGACGACACGTCCGCCGCACGTTTCGGACTGCCCGACTCTGCAGTCGCCGTCGCGGCCCGCCAGTTGACCTACGATGTGTCTCCCGACGTCATCTACAACCACAGCGTCCGAAGCTATCTCTTCGCGCGAGAGTTGTTGACAGGCAAGGGTATACCCGATGAACCCGACGACGAACTCCTCTTCCTCACCTGCATACTGCACGACCTGGGCGCCACCGACCACGCGGACGGAGATCAGCGTTTCGAGGTAGACGGAGCAGACGCCGCCGCACGCTTCCTCAGGGCGCACGACGTCGACGCGGCCCGGATCAACACCGTGTGGACGGCCATCGCGCTCCACACCAGCGTCGGGGTGGCGCACCGGTTCGGACCCATTCCCGCCGCCGCGCAGATGGGCATCTCGGCAGACATCGTTGGAACTCTCCGCGACGCGCTTCCGAAGGGTTACGCCGATCGCGTGCACGACGCCTGGCCACGCCACGACCTTGGCTATGCGTTCGTCGAGATCATCGCCGCACAGGCAGATCGCAACCCCGCGAAGGCTCCTCCGCTGACCTTCCCGGCCCACGTGCACGAACTCTTGTATCCAATACATTCGCCGACTACCTGGTGGGATCTCGTCGACGCGGCCGGATGGAACGACCGCAGCCGACGCACGAAATGATCAGCCAGTGCGCGGCCATCCCCCGCGACGTCCTCGCGCTCGACGCACGTTACGTCTCGCCGGAATCGAAGCCTGCCGGGGTCGCCAACTTCATTGTCACCGCAGCGAAAGGCACTTGATGACGACGACGTGCCGGGCAATGGAAGTCACCGGAACCCGACAGTTCAAGGCCGTCGACCGCGATCTGCGCGAACCCGCACCGAATCAGGTCCGCATCCGCGTACTGAGTTGCGGGGTGTGCCACTCGGACGTCATCGGGACGGGGTCACGCTCTGGCAGCCCGGCGACAAGGTGGGAGTCGGGGATGATCACCGCCATGGCGAACCTGACACTGCGCGGTCGCTCCACCAGATGTCGCCCGCGGTGTCGACGCCGCCCCGCCGAGACGCGTCCTCATTCTGAACCCGTTCAAGGGCCCACAATGAGTCGAACCCGCGGCGTTCCGCATGGGTGGCGTATTCGATGATCCGGGCGGGTGTGGATTCCGCACCGTAGTGGGGAAGCCCCAGTCCAAGTTTGATGCCGGTGCTCCGTTGTCTCCGTGTGCTGGTGGATGGACTGCGCGATGGACCAAGGCAAGAACAGGTGCGGGGTGCAGGAGGTTCGATGGACGTCGTCCCGCGAGCGCGTCCTGGACCTCGGTCACTCGTGCACGTGGGTTAGTCGGTGGGGAAGGTGAAGAGCAGCTTTCCGTCGCGCGAGTGGGTCTGGGCGACGTCGATCGCTTCGCGCCAGTCGTCGAGTGCGAATGTGCGGTTGACGCGGGCGGATAGGGTGCCATCGGTGATGAGGTCGACCAGCTGTTGGTACTCGTCCCGGACCTGTGCCAGCGCGGCGCGTTGCCACCAGTTGTGGAGCCAGAATCCGGTGAGGTTGGCGTGGTTGCCGATGAGGTCGAGTATTGAGAGTTCCGATGGCTTTCCGGAGATGAAGGCGTAGGTGACGAGGGTGCCGTCGTAGCGCAGGTGGTGGCCCAGGACGGTGCTGGATGGCCCGCCGATCGAATCCACGGCGACGTCGAGTGTGTTGCCAGCCAGTGCGTCGGTGATGTCGGCGTCGAGATTGGGGCCATCGATGACGACCCGGTCTGCGCCCCAACTCGCCACGTCCTTGGCGGCTTGCTCGCGCCGCACGACGTTGAGGGTTCGGTGGCCGAAGTGATGGGCGAGTTTGACGAGGTACTCACCGACCGCGGAGTTGCCGGCGGTTTGGCCGATCCAGCGCTGAGGGGCGTCGGGGGCTCCGTAGTCGCGCAACAACCGGAGCGCGGTCATGGGGTTGATGCCTAGCATCGCCAGCTGCAAGGCGTCACCGCCGTCGGGGACGACGATCAGGTCGGTCGCCAACGCGGTGGTGTAAGTGGCCCAGGTGCCGTGCCGATAGGTGGGCAGCAGCGCGACTCGCTTCCCGATCAGTGCGGTGTCGCTGTCTGGGCCGACCGCGACGACACGACCGACGCCCTCGGAGCCGATCGTGGTTCCCGGTGTGGGGGTGAGGAAGTACTGGCCGGTGACGTAGAGGAAGTCCGACGGGTTGATGGTCGCTGCCTCCATCTGGACGAGGGCCTCACCGGACCCTGGGGTGGGTTCGTCGTCGGTGAGCAGTTGCATCGACTGGGCGGGTTCGGAGATCTGGGTCAGTGCTAGGCGTTGCACGAGGTGCTCGATTCTTGGGGTGAAGGGTTTAGACGCCGACGGACGCAGCGGCCACGGCGATGTAGTCGTCGAGTTCTCTTAGGGTCGCCGACTCCGGCAGGGTGGGTAGTTGGATGGCGACGCGCTCGATGCCGCCTTCTGCGTAGCCGGTTAATTCTTCTGGGGTGACGGGACCGACGTGCGCCACGGTGACGGGGGTGTGCACGCCGGTGAGTTCGCGAAGCCGAGCAGCGTCGGCGGTGACGTCGGCGGCGCTGGCAGCGAAGGCGTACCAGCCGGCCTTGAAGCGGTCGATGCGGTGGAAGGCCGCCGGGCTGCCGCCAACGTAGAGCGGTGGGCGTGGTCCGTGGACGGGTTTGGGCCAGGTGCTCATCGGCTCGAAATCGACGAATCGACCGTGGTATTCGGCTATGTCTTCGGCCCAGATCGCTTCCATGGCGGAGAGCCGCTCGTCGCTGATCGGACCGCGGGTCCGTGGGTCGGTGCCGTGCCCGGTCATCTCTTCTCGGTTCCAGCCGATTCCCACGCCAAGAATGAAGCGTCCGCCTGACAGGACGTCCAGGGAGGCCACTTCCTTGGCAGTGATGATGGGATCGCGCTGGGAGAGCAGGATGACGCCGGTGCCGACCAGAAGGCGGCTGGTGACGGTCGCCGCGGCGGTGAGCGCCACGAACGGGTCGAGCACGTGGTAGTACTTCTCGGGCAGTTCGCCGCCCTCGGGGCTCGGGCTGACCCGCGAGATGGGGATGTGGGTGTGCTCGGCGACGAGCAGGCTGTCGAAACCGCGGTCCTCCAACGCCGTTGCGAGCGCCGTGGGGGTGATCCCCTGGTCGGTCAAGAACGTCGATATGCCGATCTTCATGTTTCCTTCAATACTGTCGTGGTGGTGCTTGAGTGCACCGGGGCGTCTGGGTGCGTGACGGTCGGGTTTTGACGTCCCAGCCAGTTCAGCGATGGATGGGGTGTGCGTTCGAACGTCGCCCGGTCGACCGCGACAAGTCCGAAAGTGGCTGCATAGCTGCCCCATTCGTAGTTGTCGAGCAGGCTCCAGTGCAGATAGCCGTCGACGCGGACACCGTCGTCGATGGCGGCGCGCATGGACTGCAGTGCTCGGCCGGTGAACTCGATGCGTTCTTGGTCGTCGGTGGTGGCGATGCCGTTCTCGGTGACGATGATGGGGACGTCGCCGACGATGCGTGCGGTGCGCCGTAGCGCCCCGCCGAGCGCTTCGGGGTAGAACTCCCACCCGTTCATCGTCTTTCGGGTCGTGTCGTCGTCGAGTTCGACGGGCTCACCGCCAACGAGGCTGATGCGGATGCGGGTGTAGGTCTGCACACCCACCCAGTCGTCACCCGTAGACGCCTGCAGGAACACCTCGTCGCGAGGACGCGTGTACAGGTTCAGGACGTCTTCGGAGCCGGGTTCGGCCTGGCAGTCCTGCACTGAGACACCCCATCCGACAGCAATGGTCGGGTGGGCATCCTTCAGCTGGGTGCGGGCGGCGTGGTGTACGTCGATCAGGACGTCGGTGACACGTGGGTCCGGCAGTGGCAGTCCCTCTCGCAGCGCGGACATCCCCGAGCCCGCGGTGGCGGCGAACATCGCGACGATGTTGGGTTCGTTGATGGTTCCGACGTGAGCCACACCCGCGAGGACGGGGCTGATGGCCTCGACGTAACGAAGGAAGCGTGCAGCGGCGTCGGGGCTTAGCCAGCCGCCGGCGCGGCCGAACCAGCCCGGCAGGGTGAAGTGGTGAAGCGTGATGAAGGGTCTCAACCCCCTGCCGACGGCACCGTCGATCATGCGGCGGTAATGCTCGATCGCAGCGAGGGAGACCTCTCCGTCGGCGGGCTCGATGCGCGACCACTCGATGCCGAAGCGATAATCGGTGAACCCCGCGGCGGCGGCGAGGTCCATGTCACCTGGCCAGCGGTGGTAGGCGTCGACCGCGTCGCCGGAGGGCTCGGCGATGGGTGTGCCGGGGGCGTGTTCGAACTCCCACCAGTCCGCGGCCAGGTTGTTGCCCTCGGTCTGGTGGGCGCCGGTCGCCACACCCCACAGGAAGTCCGACATGTCAGTCCTGCCGCAGTGCGTGTACACCGCTGAGCGAGCCGCCGAGCTGCATGAGCCGCCCGCCGTCGCGAAGTCCGCCCACGGCGACCGGTGCGAACCCGAGCCGTTCGGCGAACGTCGCGACCTGGTCGCGCGCCGAGTCGTCGTCGCCGGCGTAGAACACGATTTGGCGGCCTTCGGGGTGTCGTGGATCGGCGGCGATGTGGCTGGCGTAGAGCGTGTTGAACGCCTTGACGACGGTGGCGCCGGGCAGGTGCCGGGCCACCCATTCGCTGCCGGTTTCCTCGCCGAGGTCCACGAACCCGGAGTACGTCGGTTGGTATTGGGCGAATTGATTCGACACGTCGATGACGACACGGCCCGACCAATCCGGTATGGACTCGGCGAGGTCGGGCACCTTGACGAACGGGACGGCCACGATGATCAGGCCGGCGGTCGCCGCGTCCTGCACGGTGACGGCTCGGGCGCCCTCGCCGAGGCGGGTGACGGTGTCGGTGAGGCTGGCGGGGCCTCGACTATTGCTCAGCAGCACCGAATAACCAGCTCCCAGTGCGTGTGTGGCCAAGGCCTGAGCCACGGACCCGGATCCGATGATGCCGATGGTGTCGGTCATCGGCTCGTCCCGTCCATGGTGACCAGCACGGTGCCGACCTTGCCGGGCCGGTCGACGTGGGCGGCGGCGGCGCGGATCTCCTCGAGCGGATACCAGGCGGCGACGTCGAAGTGCGCAGAGAGTCCCTGCGCGATGGCGGTGGCGCTCGCCAGGTCGGAGCGCCGCTGCTCGACGGGCGCCAACGGCCAGCGACCAATGTTCAGGCCGCGCAGTGC
Organism: Mycolicibacterium hodleri; assembly: GCF_006439015.1. Taxonomy (GTDB): domain Bacteria; phylum Actinomycetota; class Actinomycetes; order Mycobacteriales; family Mycobacteriaceae; genus Mycobacterium; species Mycobacterium hodleri_A. The sequence goes on from NZ_RCZG01000003.1 coordinate 243,563, forward strand.
GAGGTCGTGGTGGACCAATGTCGCGGCGTGCAGCGGTATGGCTTCGGGTGCCATCAGTCCGTAGACCACCAAGGAACCGCCCGGGGACAGCAGCGACAGCAGGTCCCCGGATCCGACGCCACCGATGGGGTCCAACGCCACGGGTATCGGTCGCCCGCCGGCGGCTGCGCGGATCCGGTCCGGCCAATCCGGCGCCTGCGTCGAGATCACCGGCACCTCGGGGAACAGCTGCTTGAGCTGATCGGCTCGGTCGTCGCTGCGCACGATGCTGATGGTGGCGATCTGGTGGTGCGCGGAGCCGGCGGTGAACAGCCGACCCACCGCCGAGGCGGCCGCGTTGTTGAGGACCACACCATCGAAGCCGACGCTAACGTGCTGTTGGGCGGCGCGGCGCAGCATCAGCACCGTGACGGGGTTGATCAGCATTTGTGCTGCCACCTGATCGCTGAGCAGATCCGGCACGGCCACGACGCGGTCGGCGTCGACGGTGATCTGCTGGCGCCACGCACCGTCGATGAGGAAGGTCGTCACCCTCATCCCCGCCGTCAGCGCGACGCCGGGGCCGGCCTCGACGACCACCCCGGTGGCCTCGGCGCCCGCGATCACCGGCCCGGCGGAGTCGGGTCGGGCGGCGGCGACCGCTTGCAGATCGCCGGGATGGACCGGGAAGCTGGTCACCTCGATGGTGACCTGCCCCGGGCCTGGGCGGGCGGGGGCATCGACGTCGGCGATCTCCAGCACCTCGGTGCCGGCGCCGGCCCGCCGGGAGACTACGGCCTTGATGGTGTTCACGACGCGGACACCGGTGCCGGAATCGCGTAGGGGCCGTCGTGGCTGAACGCATCGCGGTGAGCATCCACGTACTCCTGGACGGTCATCGGTGTCCTCCCGCCGATCCTCTCGATGACATCATTGGTGCCGGCGAAGATTCCGTCTCGGTAGTCCTGGACGACGTTGCTCAGGTGCTGCACCAGGTGCGCGGGGAAACCCTTCGCGGTCAGACCGGCCGAGAACTCGGCGATCTCGATGGGCTCGTAGTGCACCGGGATGGCGAGGGTGTCGCCGATCGTCGCGGCGATGCCGTCCTGGTCGAGTTCCACGGGCCCGACCAAGGGGTAGATCTGGCGGTCATGCGGCTCGGCGTCCTCCAGGATCGCGGCGATGACGTAGGCCTGGTCTTCGCCGGCGATCGGGGCGTGCCGGCCGGCGCCCATCGGCAACCGGATGACGCCACTGGATCCGTCGGTGGCCCAGTACCAGTCGAGCCATTCGGCGAAGAACGTCGGCCGCACGTGGGCGGTCAGCATCGGCGTGCGGTCCAGCAAGCGTTCAGCGATCCAATGGTTCTGTGCCGCATGACTCTTCGCGTCTCGGCGCGCGGAGATTTGGGACATGTTCACGACTGACCGGACACCCGCGGCGGCGGCGGCTTGGGCGAAGAAGGCGGTCGCCTCCAGCAGTCCGGGGGCGATCGGATAGCAGAAGTACGCGCCGTCGACTCCCTCCATCGCGGCGCTGACCGCTTCGAAGTCCAGCAGATCACCTACCGCGATCTCGGCACCCGCCGCTGCGAGGCGTTCAGAACGTGCGTCGGCGCTGTGCACGAAAGCTCGCACCCGGTGGCCACGCTCGAGCAGCAATCCGACGGTGGTGACGCCGGTGTTTCCGGTGGCCCCGGTGACGAGGAACAACTTTGGTGTGGTGCTCATGTCGATTCTTTCTGTGGTGGTTGGGTTTTCGGTGTTCATGGTGCGGCGAGGAAATCGAGCAGTGCGGCGTTGGTTTCCTCGGCGTGGGTCCAGCAGATGTCGTGGGGTCCGTCGGCGATCTCGACCAGCGTGCAGTCGGCGATCAGCGCCGGCAGCCGGCGGGCAGTGGCGTCGATCGGCAGGATGCGATCCTCGGTGCCGTGGACCACCAGTGTGGGTACATCGATGCGGGGTAGGTCGGCGCGGAAGTCGGTCAGCCAGGTGTCGACGCATGCCAGGCTGGCGAACCAGGAGCACCGGGCGGCGACGTTGACGTTGGCGCGCACTGCTGCTGCGCTGATGCGTTCAGGCATCAGGATGTCGGTGTTGAGGAACGAGGCGAAGAACCCGTCGAAGTAGACGTATCGATCGGCGACGATGGCGGCCTTGATGGCGTCGAACACCGACGCGTCGACACCATCGGGGTTGTCGTCGGTCTTCAACAGGAACGGTGGAACCGCGCCCAGCAGGGCGGCTTTGGTGATGCGGTCACTACCGTAGGAGGCGAGGTAGCGGGTGACTTCGCCGGTGCCCATGGAGAATCCGATCAGGGCGGCATCGGTAATCCCGATGACCGCGAGCAGTGTGTCCAGATCGGCGGCGAAGGTGTCGTAGTCATACCCGATGGTGGGGTGGCTCGATCGACCGAATCCACGCCGGTCGTAGGCGATGACGCGGTAGCCCGCGGCCAGCAGTGCGCGTTGTTGGCGTTCCCAGGACAGGCCGTCCAGTGGGTAGCCGTGGATCAGGACGACGATGGGGCCGGCGCCGTGGTCCTCGTAATAGAGGTCGATCGTGGTGCTGTTCTCTGCTCCGACCGTCACGTGGGGCACAGGCTCACCGCCCCGCCACGTCGGCGGGATCACCGAATGCGTCGAACATCAACGCCTGCATCAGATCTCCACGATTCCGCCGTCGACCACCAGGTCGAATCCCGTCGTGTAGCTGCTCTGATCCGAGACCAAGTAGTAGACGCCGCTGGCGATCTCGTCGGACCGGCCGAGGCGACCCATGGGAATGATCGACGTGAAACCGTCGGTGCCCTCAGCGAGTTCGGCTTCGGTGGCGAACTGCTTTCCCAGGATGGGGGTGTCGATGACCCCGGGGCTGAGGACGTTGACCCTGATCCCGCGGTCGATGAGTTCCGCGGCCCACGTCCGCCCGAACGAGCGGATCGCGGCCTTGGTGGCCGCGTACACGCCGTAGGAGGGGAAGCCCTTCACGTTCATCCCGGACGACATCAGCACGATTGCGCCGCCGTTCGTCATCAACGACAGTGCTTTCTGAACGGTGAAGTAGGTCCCCCGCGCGTTGGTGCCGAACAGCGTGTCGAAGTGCTCCGGAGTGACGTCGGCACCATCGGCCAGGTCGATCGTGCCGGCGTTCGCGACCACGATGTCCAAGCGCCCCTTCTCGGCCCGGATCGTGTCATAGAGACGGTCCAGATCCGCGAGGTCAGCGATGTCGCCCCGGACGGCACGGACATCGTGGCCGATCGCGGCGTGCGCCTTCTCCAACTCGGTGGTACGACGCCCGGTGAGGTAGACGAACGCGCCTTCATCCACCAGGCGTTGAGCCACGGCGAGCCCGATGCCCGCACTTGCACCGGTGACCAGCGCGATCTTGCCGTCGAGACTGCTCATCGTTGGTTCTCCTGAGGTGGTGGGTTCGACGAATCGACCGTAGGTTCAGCAGCGGGCTCGCCGAATCACACATCCGTGCGATATCCAGCGACGGGAGGCGCTCTGATGACGTCAGTTCATCGGCGGCGGCCACTACGCGGTCGAGACGAACAAATGGCCGCCGCGGCGGAGATCCTCCACGCTGCACTGGTCGATGGTCGGGCCGGCACAATCGTCGTCCGTGGGCCCGCAGGCTGCGGCAAGAGCCGGTTGATGTCCTCGATCGTCGGTGCGGCCGGAGACCTGCGCTTCGACGTGCTCGCGGGCAGTGGGGACATGGACGCGACGTCGATGCCGCTGGCCCCGCTCCTTCAAGCGGTGCTCGGGGGCGCGCCCCCCTTGATGGATCGACTTTCCGTTCAGGAACTGCTGAGCAACGACGACGCACGCTACGTCATCATCGAAGAGATCATCGAGTCGCTCGAACGAGTCGCTCGACGACAACCCCTCCTCATCGCGATCGACGATATTCAGTTCAGCGATCCCACCACCCTGTTCGCCTTGCGGGTGATGGCCGAACGTCTCAGCGCCGAACCCGTCGTGTGGATGGTGGGAGTTCGCGAACCAGTGCACGACGAGGGCATCGTGCGGACCATCGACCGGCTGGAGTCCTTGAACACGGCGATCCTGTCGCTACCGCGGTTGGCGCAGCACACGCTGGCGCAGATCGCAGAAGACTTCCTAGGCGCAACGCTCGATGACAACCTCCGAACCATCGTCGCCCAGACCGACGGACAGGTCATCGATCTCGTCGAGATCCTGCGTGGCCTAATCGATGAGCGTCGCATCGACATAGTCGGTGGCCGCGCCACGCTCGACGACATGAGTGCACCGACTCGGCTCCGTGAGTCGGTGAATCGGCGCATGGCCGGATTGCCACCTGAGGCAGCCGATTTCGTCGCCGCCGCGGCTGTGGTGAGACCTGACGTCACCGCGCGGGTGGTCGCCGCGATGCTCGGCAGACCAATCGAGGAGGCGACGGCTGCGCTCGGTGCCGCCGAGCAGGCGCAGCTCGTCGTCAACGTCGATGGTAGGTACGCGTTTCGGCATGACCTGGTGCGTGCAGCGGTCGAGATGACACTCGAACCCGACAGGCGGCGTGAACTTCGACGGACCGCGGTCGACGCTCGACTCGACGAAGGAGCCCCCGTACTGGAGGTGGCCACCGCACTATCGGTGTCGGCGAACAGAGGGGACGCACAGGCGGCGGGACTACTCGAGCACGCCGCGGAGAAAGCCTCCACCACGAATCCCTCGACGGGTGCAGATCTGGTCGGTCGAGCAGCCGAGCTGGTCGTCGACGACCCGGCCCGCCGGGGTCGGCTCCTCGCACGACAGGTGATGCTGCTGTGGCAAGCAGGCCGTGGCATCGAGGCCCAACGCATCGGGGAACAGGCATTGATGGGTGGGCTGAGCGCGACCGACGAAGCCGAGGTACGCCTTGGACTCGCACAAGTAACCGCCGAACATTCCTATCAGGAGGCGGGTCGCCACGCAGCACTGGCCTTGGCGCTACCTGGACTGACGGCCGGGACCCGAGCGAAACTGTTTGCCGCACAATGCGTCACCAAGATCACGTTGAACGACTTCGTCGACCTCGAGACTGACCTGGCCGCCGGCCTCGGCTACGCGCGCGCATCTCATGACCACGTGTCAGAGGCATCGCTACTGGCGACCCAATCGACGCTGTCGTTCCAACAGATGGACTGGGCGTTGGCGATCACGCAGGCCGCACAGGGCATGCGAGTCGCCGAACACGTCACCGCCGAGACCACGATGTGGTCCCCGAAGGCGATCTGGCAAGCAATTCTCCTCAGCGCCACGGGTTCACCCAGTGACGCGCTGCGCCTCACCGACGACGGCATCGCCGAAGCAAACGCCGGGCGGCAAGGAGCGGCGCTCAGTCTCTGGATGATGATCCGCAGCCGTGTCCTTCTGGAGTCCGGTCGATTGTCGGACGCACAGGCCGAAGCCGAGACGGTGCTCACGATGAGCGACTGGCGGGAACGAAGCACGATGGCCGACTACACCGTCAACTTCGTGCTGCGCCGCGTCGCTCAGTACACCGGCGAGCCCGGTGCCCTCGCCCGCACGAGATCCGGTGCCGCCCAAATGGCGCGGGACCCGGTGCGCAACGTCCGGCGGCAAGGGAAGTGGCTCGCCACCCTCGACGCAGACTATGACGGCCATCCCGACCTCGCCGTCGAACTGGCCGCCGAGGGCGTCGCCGAGTACGGCCAACTCGGCAACGCGTTCTCCCTCGACCCGGCCGACGAGCCGCTCTTCGCGCGCATCGCCGCCAGAGCAGGCCGTCCCGATCTCGCCGATCGAGCAGCTCGATACACCGAAACGCGGGCCAGTCGAAACCCTGGATTCCCCATTCTGCAGGCGATCGCGCGACACACCCGCGGTCTCATCGACGACGACCCCGAACTGCTCGGCGAGGCGGCCGCGTCATTCGCCGACACCGACCGCCCACTCCCGCGTGCCGCAGCGCTCGAAGACGCCGGTCGGTCCAGCCAACACCGAGACACCGCCATTGCCCTGTTGGATCAAGCGCACCAGCTGTACTCCACGGCAGGCGCGCTTCGTGACGCCGCCCGCACCCGGCAACGACTACGCACACTCGGCGTTCGTCGACGCCAACCCAGTAACACCGTGACACAACAGCTTGCGACCCTGACACCGTCGGAAATGGCGGTAGTCGACCTTGTCGCACGAGGCGCCACCAACCGTGAAGTGGCGACACAGTTGTTTCTCTCGCCGCACACCGTAAACACCCATCTGCGACACGCCTTCACCAAGATCGGTGTCCGCTCCCGCGTCGAACTCGCCCGCCTTCGCGTCCTCAGCGAACAGGGAGAGCCGGAAACATAGCGACGGCTCCTGTGTGTGATCCACCCTCACGAGACCGGGTCACTCCAGACGGCACCTTGGACAATCCCGTGCCCATCGACCGGGCGCAGCTTGCATCGTCATCACTTTGATGGACGGTCGGTCACTGATCTTGCGTTCTCGGGCGCTCTGCCGAGGAATTCTCACTTTCATGTCCAATTGGACATCAGGTGGACATTTCACTTGAGAATTGGACATCAAACTTGAGAAGCCACAACAAGAATTACTCAGTGCGCCATGTTCGTAAACCGCGACAAATGTAGTTGGTGCGCAACGGTGATCGTCTTCGTCGGCCCCGCGCGATGCTTGGCGATGATGAGGTCCGCTTCGCCGCCGCGGGGGTCGTCCCGCTCGAACGCATCGGGCCGATGCAACAGAATGACCATGTCCGCATCCTGCTCGATACTGCCCGACTCACGAAGGTCGGACAGCATCGGCTTCTTGTCGGTCCGCTGTTCCGGGCCGCGGTTGAGCTGGCTCATCGCCACCACGGGCACCTCGAGTTCCTTGGCCAGAAGCTTTATCTGCCTTGAGAACTCGGACACTTCCTGCTGACGGGACTCGACCTTCTTGCCCGAGGTCATCAGCTGCAGGTAGTCGACGACGATGAGCCGAAGATCCGCCTTCTGATGCAGCCGGCGGGCCTTGGCGCGGATCTCCATCATCGTGAGGTTCGGTGAGTCGTCGATGTAGAGCGGCGCCTCGCTGATCTCACTCATGCGCCGCGCGAGTCGCGTCCAGTCGTCGTCGCTCATCCGCCCGGACCGCATGTCGGCGAGCTTGATCTTCGCCTCGGCCGAGAGCAGGCGCATCACGATCTCGGACTTGCTCATCTCCAGCGAGAAGATGACGCTCGCATGCCGATTCTTGATCGAGCACGACCGCAGGAAGTCCAGCCCGAGAGTCGAGTTGTGCGTCGGCACCATGCCGTCCCCGGCGAGGTACAGATGCGATTCGTTGTCGACCTGTACGCATCGCACGGGCACGCTCTCGATCGCGCGGACCCAGGCGACGTGCACTCCCAGCGCCAACAGTGCCGTGGTACCGCCGGCCCGGCCGAGCGGTGCGGCGGGGATCAGTCGATCGGCGCCACTTCGCAATTCGGCGGTGGTGCGTATCCCGGCCTCCGTGGGCCACTGATGCTCCTCGTCCGCGACGATGACCGTGCCGTCGGAGAATTCGACCTCGTAGCACGGGCGTCCCGTCATCACCTCGGTCGTCGCCACGACGCGCGTCGGCTCCCCGTCCGCTCCGATCAGCTCATCGCCGACTCTGACCTCGCCCATCGTCGTCCACCCGGTGGGTGTCGGCAGCGGCGTGTCCAGAGCCAGGGCCTTGCCCACGCCAGGCCGCGCCGCCACGACGATCATCTGGCCGGCATGCAGCCCGTTGGTCACCTCGTCGAGTTCGACGAAGCCCGTCGGCACGCCACGCGCGACGCCGCCCTGGGAGGCGATCGCGTCGATCTCGTCCATGGTCGGCTGCAGCAGCTGCTCGAGGACGACGAAGTCCTCGGTGGTGCGCCGTTCGGTGACGTCGTAGATCTCGGCCTGGGCCCGATCGACCACGTCGGCCACGTCGGCGCCGTCGGCGCCGGCGTACCCGTACTGCACGACGCGCGTGCCTGCCTCCACGAGGCGACGCAGGAGCGACTTCTCCGCGACGATGCCCGCGTAGTAGCCGGCGTTGGCCGCGGTCGGCACCGTGGAGATCAGGGTGTGCAGATACGGCGCCCCGCCGATGCGCTTGAGCAGACCGCGGCGGTCCAGCTCGGCGGAGACGGTGATGGCATCCGCGGGCTCACCGCGGCCGTAGAGGTCCAGGATCGCGTCGTAGACGCTCTGGTGCGCAGGCCGGTAGAAGTCGCCCGGCCGCAGCCGCTCGAGCACGTCGGCGATGGCGTCCTTCGACAGCAGCATCCCGCCGAGCACGGACTGTTCGGCAGCCATGTCCTGCGGTGGCTGGCGGCCGTACTCCTCGGCTGGCGGACCATCCTCGTCGGAACGACCTCCGGAACGACCTCCGGGCCTGCCCAGATCATCCACGACAGCCACGAAGACTCCCACCTCCCCCTTCAACCCGCATCACCGTCGAACATGCATTCGACACCACTCTCCCGGGAGAGTAGGTCCCAGCACCGACAGCGCACGCCGGATTTACTTGCGACGGCTCACGCTAGACGTTGCTGGAACACCCGCAAATAGCTGCTGTGGATAGACCTGTGGACGGTGTGTGGACAAGTTCGGTCAGGCATGTTGAGCCCTTGGGGACAACCTGTGCACAACTACTCGATTATTTTGCATCTGCGCTGATAAGCGCACCACAGAGGAGGCTGGGAGCTGTGGATGCGAATTCGTTCGGCGTGTCGGCCGGGGTTGCCATGTCGGGCGTGTTGTATTGCGCCTTCGGGCCAATCAGGTTAACAGCTGGTTAGCTTCGCTGTGTCGTGATCGTCGAGCGAAGTTCGCCAGGAAAGACAGCAACGCCCGGGTGAAGATCGATCATGGCTTCACCCGGGCGTATAGACGCAGCTGCTATTACTCGGCGATCACGTTGAGCGATACCGCGACGCTCACCTCTGGGTGCAGGTGCACCGCGACGGCATACGTGCCGGTCGCCTTGATGTGGGCCTTGGGCAGGTACACGGTCCGCTTCTCGAGGTTCGGTCCGCCGGCCTTCTTGATGGCCGCCACGACGTCTGCGGGCGACACCGAACCGAACAGCTTGCCGGCTCCGGCGGTGCGCACCGACAACGCCACCGGACCCAGCGCCTCAAGGGCGGTCTTCAGTTCCTTGGCGTGGTCCAGGTCGCGAACGGTCTTGGTCTCGCGAGCCCGACGGATCTCATCGGCTTGACGCTCGGCGCCACGCGACGCCACGATCGCCATGCCGCGAGGCAGCAGGAAGTTGCGGCCGTAGCCGTCCTTGACCTCGACGGTGTCGCCGGCCGAACCCAGGTGGTCGACCTCAGCGGTCAGAATCAGTTTCATGTGAGTGTCTTTCCGTTCCGGTCTAGCGCGTCGCCGCGCTGAACGGCAGCAGTGCCACCTCGCGGGCGTTCTTGACCGCGATCGCGATGTCGCGCTGGTGCTGCACACAGTTGCCGGTCACACGGCGGGCACGGATCTTGCCGCGCTCGCTGATGTAGGTCCGCAGCAGTGCAGTGTCCTTGTAATCGATGATCTGGTTCTTGCCCTTCTTCGAGCAGAACGAACACTTGCGAGTCTTGATCGGCTTCTCAGGAGCCGGACGCCTCTTCGTGGAGGAGGACTTGGCCATGTCTATCTCTTTCTCAGTGCTTGGAAATCAGTTGAATCAGAAGGGAGGTTCTTCGTCGGCGCCGCTGAACGAGCCCGATGCCGGGGCGCTGCCCCACGGGTCGTCCTTCGGGCCATCGCTGCTGTTGGCTGCGGGGCGGGAACCGCCGCCGCCTCCACCGAAACCGCCTCCGCCACCACCACTGCGACTGGCCTTGTTGACCTTGGCCGTCGCGTACTTCAAGGACGGGCCGATCTCGTCGACCTCGAGCTCGACGACGGTGCGCTTCTCACCCTCGCGGGTTTCATAGGACCGCTGCTTGAGCCGACCGGTCACGATCACCCGCGAACCGCGGGTGAGGCTCTCGGCCACGTTCTCCGCAGCTTCGCGCCAAATGCTGCACCGCATGAAGAGCGGATCGCCGTCTTTCCACTCATTGGTCTGACGGTCCATCATCCGGGGCGTGGACGCCACCGTGAAGTTGGCGACGGCAGCCCCTGACGGCGTGAAGCGCAGTTCGGGGTCGGCGGTCAAGTTTCCGACGATGGTGAGGTTGGTGTCACCAGCAGCCACGGGTCCTCCTGTGTTGGGTGGTGTAAGTCGCTTGCGAGCGGGTCGCAGCGAGCCTACGGAAGCGCTCCGACGTGCACGGCATGTTGGGCCTAGTGCTTGTCGGTCCGCATCACCTTGGTCCGCAGAACGGACTCGTTGAGGCTGAGCTGACGATCCAGCTCGGACACAGTGGCCGGCTCGGCCTTCACGTCGATGACGGCGTAGATACCCTCGGGGTGCTTGAGGATCTCGTACGCCAACCGGCGACGACCCCAGATGTCGATCTTCTCGACCGTGCCACCGTCTTTGCGGATGACGTTCAAGAACGTCTCCAGCGACGGAGCTACGGTGCGCTCGTCGAGCGTGGGGTCGAGAATGACCATGATTTCGTATGGACGCATGTGGAACCCATCACCTCCTATGGTCGTGTGCGGCCACGGAGTGTCCGTGGCAGGAGGGTCGCCTGCGTCGGCAACCCGGCAATGCTACCTGAAGAGCCACTCACCAGGGAAATTGCCCAACCGTGTGCCGAGGCGGCGGGGGAGGCTGACCGGCCCCGTTACCGACGTATCCACTCAGCATGCGGGGCATAGTGATCTCGTGGCCGTAGAGCAGGCGCCGGCGAGGCGACGGGTGAGCACCGCAACGGGGCCGGCCATGCTCATCGTCTGCGCCTTGGCGGCCATCGCGCTGACCAGCTGGCTCTCTTTCGCCATGCGTCCGGCAACCTTCGTGACGTATGCCTGGTGGCCCGCGGCGGGCATTGCACTCGGGCTGGGCATCCGGTTCCGCATCCGCTACCTCTGGGTGCTCGCCCTAGCGGTCACCGCCGTCACTTTGCCGATCTTGTTCTGGGCCGGACGGTCCAACCCGATTGCGATATCCGTTTCCGTCGGGGTGGAGATGATCGTCGGCACCTTGATCCTGCGGGGTAGGCAGGACAAGCTGCCGACACTCGATAGTCCGCGCGACTTGGCGCGATTGGTGGTGGCCACCGTGGTGGCGGCCGTCGTCTATGACCTCCTCGCCGTTGGCATCGACCTGCTGCTCGGGGACCCGACCATGGCGCTAACCCGCCTGATCACCGTAGGGCCGAAGCACGCCGCGGGCATGCTGCTGGTCACCCCTCTTTTCATGGAGATCCCTCGACGTGACCACCCCGCTACGCGTTTCGAAACGGTGGCGCAGCCGGTGGCCACTCTCGGGGTCGCCATGTTCGTCTTCGTATCCAACGAACGCCTGCCGCTCGCCTTCCTTCCGTTCCTTCCGCTGATCTGGACGGCGATGCGCCTGTCGACCCGACAGCTGCAGGTACAAATGCTGGCCATCGCCGTCATCGCTTCGCGCGGCAGCGCCCTCGGCGCTGGACCTTTCTCGTTCGAACGGCTCGGTCCCGACACCGGCAGCACCGTCCTGCAGATCTTCGAGCTGTCGATGGTCCTCGTGTTCCTAGCGCTGTCCCTGACCGTCGGACTCGGACGAGACACCGCCCAACGCCTCACGGCGAGCGAGGAGTTGTTCCGCAGGAGCTTCGATTCATCCGTCGCGGGAAAGTTGTTGGTCACCCATGACGCAGAGGGATGGAGCGTCCAGCGAAGCAACGCCTCCGCGGCGCTGATGCTCCCCGGGCTTCGGGATGGGCAGCGCGTTCTCAGCGAATTACTCGGCAGCGAAGCAACCAGCGCTCTGGTCGAAAAGGCCGAGTCATTGTCCGGTGACAGCGATCGATTCGTCTTGACGTTGAGCAGCGGACGCAGCCTGCAGATGAGCATCGCGTTGCTCAGCGAGGGCAGGGGCCACGAGGTATTCGCGCTGCACTTCCACGACATCACCGAGTCCCTGCGGGTCCGCCGTCTTGAGCGAGAGGAGCTGGAGCGCGCCGGTGAAGTGCAGCGTGCGCTGACCCCGAAGCAGCTTCCGTGCACTCCGGGCTGGGGCTTCGGCGCCGTATCCGAACCGGCCAAGCAGGTCGGCGGGGACTTCTACGACATCCGCCTGGACTTGCCGTACGCGGTCCTCGGACTCGGAGACGTCATGGGCAAGGGGGTTGCCGCCGGCATGCTCGCGTCCGCAGCTCGGTCAGCGTTGCGCTGTAACCATCCGAAGGTCAGCCCGTCGGTCGCCGTCGGTCGGGCAGCGCGGGTTCTCGACAGCGACCTGCAACAAACGGACGCGTTCATCACTCTTGCCTACGTGCTCGTCGACCTCGGGTCGGGCGACTTCCGGCTCACCGATGCCGGTCATGGGCTGCACTTCATCCTGCGCGGAGATTCGACTGCTGTGGAGCGCAGACAATCAAGGGACCTCCCGATCGGAGTCGGCGACGACTGGCACGAACTCCGTGACACCTTGGCGCCCGGCGACGCGATTCTGCTCGTGAGCGACGGCGTGTTGGATCTCTGGGGCGACTCGGTGTCGCGCCTCCACGATGCCGTCACCCGCTACGCGAAGGAGTGCCGCACCGATCCGCAGGCGCTCGTCGAGGCCTTGTGTGGGGGCCAGAGTGGCTCGGTGGACAGCGACGACGTGACTGCCGTCGTGTTGTGCCGGAATCCAAGCAACGTGGATGCACTTTCGGCGGCCCCCGGTCACGGCGTCGGCGTGAACTCCGGTTCGCGGTCGGCAGCGGACGCCTTGGTCGGCGCGCGCGCATCAAATGAACGCATCGAATAGGGCTACCGGGGGCTACGTGCGGTTTCCCGTACTGACGTGGTGCATTGACGACGGGCCGGACTGGTCATGTGCGCATCAACTCCCTCCCGGGATCCAAGATCGGCTCCGGCCTCGGCGGCCGCAGTCGAACGGGAAGCCACTTCGGCGGCGCGTCAGGAGCGCGTTCGAACACACCGCCCGAGGGATCGTCGATGTGTCCGCCATTGCGGACGAGGTCCAGCTCGGGACGGTAGATCTGGCGAATCACCAACGCGCACAGTGTCATCACTGCGATATCGCGCAGCAGGACCGTCGTGGTGAACCACTCCTGCGGTAGGCCCATCTTTTGCTCACCGAAGAGGTAGAGCATCCGCGGCACCCAGACTAGAGCGTCAATCGTCATCCATGCCAACAGGATTCGACGCTGTGGCAACGCAAGCACGGCCAGGGGCACCAACCACAGCGAGTACTGCGGACTCCACACCTTGTTCGTCAGAAGAAAGGCGGCCACGACCAGGAACGCCAACTGGGCCAGCCGTGGACGTTGCTTGGCAGTCAGTCCCACATAGGCGATGCCGCACAGGCAGATGGCAAACAGAATCGCCGTCACCGCGTTGGTCACCGACGGCGGCTCCCAGAAGCCCAGGTTTGGATCAAAGCCCCGCCAGCCGGTGAACGACTTCACGACGTTGTAGATCGAGTCCATGTCATCGCCGCGCCGCGTGTTGAGGCGGAAGAACTCCGACCACCCCCGCGGGAACAGCACCATGATCGGCAGGTTGACCACCAGCCACGTCACCACCGCGGTGGCGGCCGTCTTGCCGACCTCGCGCATCCGGCCGGTACGCAACCCCAGGATCACCATCGGGGCCAACAGCAGCAACGGATAGAGCTTGAGCGCCACGCCGACGCCGATCAGGGCACCGGCCATCGCCGGTCTTCGGCGGGCCCACGCCAGCATCGCGCCCGCTGCACACGCCGTGGCCAGCGCGTCGAAGTTGGTGAAGATCTGGAAGATCACCAACGGCGAGGCAGCGACCAACGCCGCGTCCCAGACCCGGCGCCCCGCCAAACGCGACGTGGCCCAGACGGTCGCCAACCACGCCAGTGCCAGACCGAGGGCGGCGATGTTGAAGAACATCACCACCTCCGCGGCGTTGCCGACCAAGGGAATCGAGACGAGCTTCGTCAACGCCGTGTAGGTCTTCGCCAACGCCATCGATACGTATTGGTACATCCCCGTCAGGACCGGATACTCCATGTACCGCACGGCCGGGGTGCCGTCGTATTGCTTCTGCTGCACGCCTGCGGCGTCCTTCTCGATCCAGGACGACTTGTACGGAAACTTGCCCTGGCTCAACAGTTCTGCGGTGTACAGCGGCACCGTGTCCGAATAGCAGAGTTCGTAGTACGCGCGCTGGTTCTCCCAGACCGCGACCCGCTGATCGGCGGTGCCGCTGCCCGACGACTGCAGGCACGCCGCCTTCGTCGTGTAGCCGAGCGCCAGAAATACCAGAGCGATCATGAGCATGACGCGCAGCGGCGTGACGAAGCGCGCCCTGCCGATCAACGCATGCTTGCCGACCGGGCCCCCGATCGCGCCAGCCAACGCAGCGCCGATGGCGTCCGTCCGGCTGGGCAGGTCGCGGTCGTCGTCGCTGCGCAGATCGTCGGCCAGCGGCAGAGGGGACACCGTTGACCTGTCGTGCTCGCTAGTCACGGCGGAGGCGGCGGCGCGGTGATCGTGGGGGTCGGGACGGCCGCGGGATCTCCGGGTGGCGGCGGCGCTCCCGGCGGAGGCGCGCCGATCGTGGTCGGCGGCCCGAACGGGATCGTGATGCCGGGACCCAGCTCGATCGTCGGCTGGATGACTGTCTCCGACGGCGGGGGCGGGGGCGGCGGCGGGGGCGGCGGTGCGACGGGCGGGCCCGCGTATCCGCCGATCTCCGTCGGCTTCGGGAACGACTCGTTGTCGGTGCCCTTGAGGGCGCCGTCCATCGTGGCCTTCCAGATGTCCGACGGGATACCCGACCCGTAGACGGATCCGCCCGACGCGTTCTCCAGCGGCTTTGTGCCCTCGGTGGTGCCCACCCATACCGCCGTCGACAGCGACGGCGTATAGCCGACCATCCAGGCATCACGGTTCGCGTCGGTGTCACCGAGCTGGTTGGTTCCGGTCTTGGCGGCGGACTGTCGACCGCCGGCCAGGTTGTGGCCCCTGGAGTAGCCGGCGATGGGCCGCATCGCAGCCGTGACGTTGTCGGCCACGGCCTTGTCGATCTTCTGCTCGCCCGGGTCCTCCTGTTGCGACGCATCGAAGAGCACCTGGCCGTCGGGGCGCACGACCTTCTGGATGAAGTGTGGCCGGTGGTAGACACCCGAGTTCGCGAGCGTGGCGTAGGCCGAGGCCATGTCGATCACGCGGGTCTGATACTGGCCCAACACCACCCCGTTGTTCGGCGGGCCGCCCTTGCCGTCCTCTGACAGCGTGTGCTCGACGCCGGAGAAGCTCTCGGCGATACCGGCCGCGTGGGCGGCGTCCGCGACGTCCTGCGGGCCGTTCTTCAACTTGAGCATCAAGCGGTAATAGCTGGTGTTCAGGGACATCTTGAGTGCCTCGGCGATGTTGCAGGTACCGCAGCCCTCGCCTTCGACGTTGGTGATCTTGATGCCGTTGACCTCTACCGGTGAGCTGTCGACCTGGTAGCCCAGCCCGATGCCCTGCTCGAGCGCCGCGACGAGAGCGAAGACCTTGAACGACGACCCCGTCGGCAAGCCGGCCTGTGCGAAGTCGAAACCGTTGGCGTCCGAACCGCCGTAGTACGCCCGTACCCCGCCGGTCTTCGGATCGATGGAGGCGACCGCCGTACGCATATCCGGAGCCTGGCCGTCCATGTACTCGGCAACCGCGTCCTCGGCGGACTTCTGCGCCTGCGGGTCGATGGTCGTGGTGACCTGCAAGCCCTCGGTGTTCAACGTCTGTTCGTCGATGTTGAACAGGTCCATCAGTTCCTTGGTGACCTGCCGCTCGATCAGCCCGTTGGGTCCGGTGGTCTGATTCTGATTACTGGCCTGGTCCGCCGACACCGTCGGCGGGAACACCTGCGCAGCGCGTTCGCTGGGCGACAGCGCACCCATCGTCACCATGCCATCGAGCACCCAGTTCCAACGCTCGGCAGCGCCCTCCGGGTCGACGGCCGGGTCCAGTGCCGATGGCTGCTGTATCAACGCCGCCAATAGCGCGCCTTCGGCGACGTCGAGCTGCTCGACGGGTTTGCCGAAGTAGGCCTGCGATGCCGCGCCCACGCCGTAGGCACCGCGGCCGAAGTAGATGATGTTGAGGTACGACTCCAGCACCTGGTCCTTGGACCACTCGCCCGACATCTTGGTCGAGATGACGAGCTCCTTGGCTTTTCGGACCAGACCGCCCACACCCGAACGCGCATCGCCGACGAGCGCGTTCTTGACGTACTGCTGGGTGATCGTCGAACCGCCCTGCAGATCGCCGCCGAAGATGTTGTTCTTGAAGGCACGCAGGAATCCGGTGAAGGAGAACCCGGGGTTGCTGTAGAAGTCACGGTCCTCGGCCGCCATCACCGCGTTGCGCAGTTGCAGCGGAATCTGGTCGATGTCGACGTCGACGCGGTTGCCCTCCGGCGGCACTATTTTGGCGATCTCGCTGCCGTCGCTGGCAAGAATCGTCGACACCTGATTGGTCCGGATGTCCCCCGGCTTGGGTATGTCGACGATCATGTAGGCCATCGCGAACGTCACGATCGGCAGCAGGATGGCGAGCGCTAGCGCGATATACGTGCCGCGGCGGACCCACTTCCAGTTGACGTAGAACTCGCGCCCTGGTCCATCCCCGCCGGGCGGACCGCCGCCGCCGGGCGGACCCGGAGGTGGCGTCTTCGGCGGTGGTGTGCCCTCGAGGGCCGCCTTGACGACGTCGACCTGATCGCGATAACCCGGTGGCGGGGCATTACCGACAGGCGGAATTATCGTCGTCTTGCGGTCATCCGGTCGCAACGGTCCGCGTGACGGCGGCACGGCCCTGGTCGCGCCGTCGGGCGGCGGTGCCGAATGCCTGGCGACCGGTCGTTGAGGCGCGACACCGCCGCCAGCCGAGGACCCCCTGTGGGCGTCGTCGGCTGGCTTTTCGTGGCGCCCTTCGCTATTCACTGGCCGTGCGCGCGCCCGAGCGCGCCGTTCGGGTGCCGCGCGCCTTCGGGGGGCGAGGTGCGCCGAGCACATACGACTTGACCAGATGATTCCAGCTGCACGTCCGACAAACCTCCACCACGTGCACCGCGAATTCGTCGAACTTGGCCGCCAGCATCACCAACTCCTCCGTGGTGCGGGCTGATCCGGACACGGCGCCGAGGTGATCGCCGAACACCCACGACACCAGCGTGAGCTGTTCCTTGCGACATATTGGACACATCACCTGACTCGTCTTGCCATGAAATTTAGCGGCGCGCAGCAGATACGGATTGGCGTCGCAGACTTCCGTCACGCCGGTGCGTCCCGAGTACACCTCGGCCAGCAGCGAGCGCCGCTTGAGCGCGTAGTCCACCACCTGTCGCTGCAATCGCACGAGGACCAGAGTACGTCGGCCCCCTCCGCGCTCACCTTCGACCGCACCGCGTCCGGATCGCGTCGCGTTCGGGTTTGGCATCTGGTCTGCGCCGATGGCCCGCCAACTCCTACGATCTCGATCATGGCGGGAAGCTCGGGACGGCAGACGGCGGCGACGCGCGCCAAGGACAGCGACCGCAACAACACCTGCCAGGTGCTCGACAGTGCTCTCAGCGACGGCCAGCTGTCCATGGAGGAGCACCGCACTCGGGTGGCCACCGCGACGACCGCCGCGACGCTGGGCGACCTACAACACCTGGTGGACGATCTCCAGACGGAGAACGCCCCGGTCCAGATGCCCGACCTGAGGAAGCCGTCACGGCTGACCAGCGCAGCGGCGAACGCCGGCGGCGGGTGGGGCATTCGCGCCGCGGTCGCAGGCGTGCTGGTGGTGCTCGGCATCGCCATCGGCTGGGGGCTGTACGGCAACACCAGTTCGCCGCTGAGCTTCACCTCCGACCCCGGCGCCAAGTCCGACGGGATTCCGGCGAAGGTGCTGACCCCGCCGAAGCAGCTGCAGTCCCTGGGTGGGCTGAACGGCCTGCTCGAGCAGATGCGCCAACGCTTCGGCGACACCACGGGCTACGGTCTCGTCGTCTATCCCGAGTACGCCGTGCTGTACCGGGCCGACCCCTCCGACGAGCGCCGGAAGCTGAGCTACACCTACCGCGGCGGGTTCGACGACCCTTCGCCGTCGGCCAAGAGCAGTGACGACGTGCTGGTCGACCTGGCCGCGTTCGACGTCGAGACGACCGTCGCCATCATGCGGGGTGCCGCCGAGACCGTCGGCCTCCAGCAGAAGGACGTCAAGGCCGACAGCACGTACCTCGCCATCGATCCGGCCAACGATCCGCTCAGGCCCGGCGCACTGACCCTTCGGGCCAGCGTGTCCAGCGACTTCGGGAGTGGATCGATCACCTTCGCCGGCGACGGCACCGTCAAGCGCATCGACACCGCCGTCGACTGACCTGCGGCGATCCCACCGACTAGAGCATTCGACGGCACCGATGTAGCGTTGTATATATCGGCGCGATACAGTTCGCCGAGGTGTTGAGCCGTCGTAGCGATGACGTGAGGGAGGTGATTCGATGTTGGAGCTCGCCATTCTGGGCCTTCTCATCGAGTCGCCCATGCACGGCTACGAGCTGCGCAAGCGATTGACCGGCCTGCTCGGAGCCTTTCGCGCTTTCTCGTACGGCTCGCTGTACCCGGCGTTGCGTCGGATGCAGGCCGACGGGCTCATCGTCGAGGAAACCGCACCGGTGGGCACCGTCAAGGTCCGACGGGCGCGACGCGTCTACGTGCTCACCGATGCAGGCAAGAACCGCTTCACCGAACTCGTCGCCGACACCGGACCGCAGAACTACACCGACGACGGATTCGGCGTCCACCTGGCCTTCTTCAACCGCACCCCGGCGGAAGCCAGGATGCGCATCTTGGAGGGTCGCCGTCGTCAGGTGGAGGAGCGTCGTGAGGGCCTGCGTGAAGCCATCGCGCGCGCCAGCAATTCGCTCGACCGTTACACCCGCCAGTTGCACCAGCTCGGGCTCGAATCCAGTGAGCGCGAAGTCAAGTGGCTCAACGATCTGATCGCGGCCGAACGCGTGGCCTCGCCAGGCCGGACCGAACAGACCCCAGAACAACAGCCGTAAACAACCAGCACCGCATTTTGTCAGCACGAGAAGGAGACCGTCCCATGTCCGAGAACCCGTCTAACGAAGTCCGGGTCGCGATCGTCGGCGTCGGCAACTGCGCCTCCTCCTTGGTACAGGGCGTGCAGTACTACCTCGATGCCGACGAGAACTCGACCGTCCCCGGCCTGATGCACGTCAAGCTCGGCAAGTACCACGTGCGCGACGTGACCTTCGTGGCCGCGTTCGACGTGGACGCCAAGAAGGTCGGCTTCGACCTGTCCGAGGCGATCTTCGCGTCGGAGAACAACACCATCAAGATCGCCGACGTGCCGCCGGCGAACGTCACCGTGCAGCGCGGACCGACACTGGATGGCATCGGCAAGTACTACTCCGAGACCATCGAGGTATCCGATACCGAGGCCGTCGACGTCGTCAAGGCGCTCAAGGACGCCAAGGTCGACGTGATGGTGTCCTACCTGCCCGTCGGTTCCGAAGAGGCCGACAAGTTCTACGCGCAGTGCGCCATCGACGCCGGTGTGGCATTCGTCAACGCGTTGCCCGTCTTCATCGCCTCCGACCCGGTGTGGGCCGAGAAGTTCCGCGCCGCAGGCGTTCCCATCGTGGGCGACGACATCAAGAGCCAGGTCGGCGCCACCATCACCCACCGCGTGATGGCCAAGCTGTTCGAGGACCGCGGCGTTCAGCTCGACCGCACCATGCAGCTCAACGTCGGTGGCAACATGGACTTCCTCAACATGCTCGAGCGTTCGCGCCTCGAATCGAAGAAGATCTCCAAGACCCAAGCCGTCACCTCCAACCTGCAGCGTGAGTTCAACGCCAAGGACGTCCACATCGGACCGTCCGACCACGTCGGCTGGCTCGACGACCGCAAGTGGGCCTACGTCCGCCTCGAGGGTCGCGCCTTCGGCGACGTGCCGCTGAACCTGGAGTACAAGCTCGAGGTCTGGGACTCGCCGAACTCCGCGGGCGTCATCATCGACGCGGTCCGCGCGGCGAAGATCGCCCTGGACCGTGGCATCGGTGGCCCGGTCGAGGCCGCGTCGGCGTACCTGATGAAGAGCCCGCCCAAGCAAATGGCCGACGACATCGCGCGCGCCGAGCTGGAAACCTTCATCGAGGGCTGAGCCTCTGCGATTTGTGCACGCGCGACCGCACTCAGCGCGGGTAAGCGTGCACAAATCACGGTGGGTAGGGTCCATTTCGTGGTCAACGACGACGAATTGCTGGGCGTCGACGAGTTCGCCCTGCTGCCCGAGAACGCCGAACAAATCGGGGCGACGGGTCCGCTACCGTGCGTCGAGCGCATCGAGTCGGGCCCCATCAGCGCGCTGAAGTGGGGTGACGAGGCCCCGCAGGTCGTCTTTCTGCACGGCGGCGGCCAGAACGCCCACACCTGGGACACCGTCATCCTCGGCCTCGGCGTACCCGCACTGGCGATCGACCTGCCCGGCCACGGCCGCTCCGCGTGGCGCGAGGACGGGGACTACGGACCCAAACTCTCCGCCGAGACGCTGCGGCCGGTCCTGCGCGAGTGGGTGCCAGCGCCGCGACTGGTGGTCGGGATGTCACTCGGCGGCCTGACCGCGCTGCGCATCGCCGCCACCGAGCCGACCCTCGTCCCCGAGCTGGTGCTCGTCGACGTCACCCCATCGGCGCCCGAGCGACACGAGCAGATGACGCAGGCCCAGATGGGCACCGTCGCCCTGGTACGCGGCGACCGCACCTTCGCAAGCTTCGCCGACATGCTCGACGTCACCGTCGCAGCTGCACCGCATCGCGACCGAAACTCATTGCGCCGCGGCATCTTCCACAACAGCAAACAGCTCGACGACGGCACCTGGACATGGCGCTACGACTCGTTCCGAGGAGGGGAAGGGCTGCGGGATTCTTTCGAAGGGCTGTGGGACGACGTGCCCTCCATCGCGATGCCGACCACGCTCGTCCGGGGAGCCAACTCCCACTTCGTGAACGACGAGGACGCCGAGGCATTCGCAGAGGGTGCGCCCGGCTTCCAACGCACCCACGTCGTCGCCGACGCCGGCCACTCCGTGCAGGGTGACCAGCCCGCAGCACTCGTCGCCCTGCTGCGCGGTGTGCTCGATGACTGAACGCGATGCCAGCTGTTCACCAATTCGTTGACAGCTGCTTCCCAGACTGACGTAACTTTCGCCACATGACGCTCGTTCCCTCGAACCTGTTGGTCAACCATTCCGGGGCCTCGTCGCGCCAACGCGTGACCTGCCGTTACAAGTGCGCCGACGCATGCTCGCATCCCGCCCCGAATACCAGCGCCAACGAATACTTCGGCGACGTGGTCCGTCAGGCGATGTCCCGGCGAGCGGCCCTACGCGCCGGCGCGGTGACCGTACTTGCCGTCAGCGCGGGGTCGGCCCTCGCCGCCTGCTCGAGCAGCCAATCACCCACTACCGCAACCACCTCCACGCTCGCCGAACCGGTCACCACTCCCGGAATGAACTTCGCTACCGTCGCGCCGAACTCCGAGGACGTCGTCGTGATCCCCGAGGGATACCGGCAGTCCGTGGTCATCAGCTGGGGCGATCCGGTACTTCCCGGTGCGCCGGCCTTCAACGTCGCGAAGCAGACCGCCGCGGCACAGCGCGGACAGTTCGGCTTCAACAACGACTTCGCGGGGCTGCTGCCGATCGAGGGCGCCGCCGGTCACTTCCTGCTGGTGGTCAACCACGAGTACACGACCGAACAGTTCATGCACCCCGGCTACGACGCCAAGGAGCCCACCCGCGAACAGTTCGACATCGCGATCGCCGCGCACGGACTGACAGTCGTCGAGGTCGCGCGAACGCCAGACGGGCTCAAGCCGGTGATGGGCCGCTACAACCGGCGGATCACCGCCGACACCCCCATCACCCTCACCGGGCCCGGCGCCGGTACCGACTTCGTCAAGACGGCCGCCGACGCAGACGGTCGCACGGTGGCGGGCACCTTCGCCAACTGCGCAGGTGGGGTCACGCCATGGGGCACGGTGCTCTCCGGCGAAGAAAACTTCAACGGGTACTTCGGCGCCGTCGAGGGCGCTCCCGCCCCCAGCCCGGTCATCGCCGATCAGCTCAAGCGCTACGGCATCAAACCCCAAGTCTCGGAACGCAAGTGGGAGACCTTCGATCCGCGCTTCGACCTGACCAAGACACCCCTCGAAGTGAACCGGTTCGGCTACGTCGTGGAACTCAACCCGTGGGACCCCACCTCGACGCCGATCAAGCACACGGCGATGGGCCGGCTCAAGCACGAGGGCGCCACCATCTACGTCACCGACGCCGGCACCGTGGTCTCCTACACCGGCGACGACGAACGCTTCGACTACATGTACAAGTTCGTGTCCAGCAAGAAGATTCAGGACCCCGGTCGTGACTTCGGCAACTCGGCGGCGATGGCGCACAACCTCACCCTGCTCGACGAGGGCACGCTCTACGTCGCCAAGCTCACCAGCGACATTCCCGCGGGCGAGATCGACGGCTCCGGCAAGCTGCCCGCCGCCGGAGCATTCACGGGGAGCGGGACCTGGCTTCCGCTGCTGCGATCGGGCCCCGACGGCACGGGTGAATCACTCGTCGCTGGCATGACTGCGCAGGAAGTCGCCGTGTTCACCCGATTCGCCGCCGACAAGGCCGGAGCCACCAAGATGGATCGGCCGGAGGACTTCGAGGCGAATCCGAAGACGGGCAAGATCTACGTCGCGCTCACCAACAACGACGAACGCGGCGCGCCCGGCGAGGCGAACCCCGACGCGGCGAACCCCCGCACCGACAACAAGAGCGGGCAGATCCTCGAGATCACCGACGACCACGGCGGCACCGCGTTCACCTGGGAACTCCTGCTCGTATGCGGCGACCCGGCGGCAGCGGACACGTACTTCGGCGGATTCGACAAGACGAAGGTCAGCCCCATCTCCTGCCCGGACAACCTCGCCTTCGACACCCACGGCAACATGTGGATCGCGACCGACGGAAACGCCCTGGACTCCAACGACGGGCTGTTCGCCGTCGCCCTCGACGGACCCAATCGTGGTGACACGAAACAGTTCCTGACCGTACCCCTCGGAGCGGAGACCTGCGGTCCGGTCGTCACCGACGATCTGGTGACAGTCTGCGTGCAACATCCCGGCGAGAGCGACGACAACAGTCTCGACGATCCGCTTTCCCGCTGGCCGGAGGGCGACGACGGCACCGCGCGGCCGTCAGTGGTCGCAGTGTGGCGGGACTCCGGGCAGATCGGCGTATGAGGGCGGGCATAACGTGGAAGCCATGAGCTTCCCCACTCGCATCGGCGTCCAACTTCAACCCCAGCACTCCGGAAACTACGGTCATCTGCGCGACGCGGTCATGCGCTGCGAGGACATGGGCGTCGACGTCGCCTTCAACTGGGATCACTTCTACCCGCTCTACGGTGATCCCGACGGTGCGCACTACGAATGTTGGACCATGCTCGGCGCGTGGGCCGAGCAGACGTCGCGCATCGAGATCGGCGCGTTGGTGACCTGCAACTCCTACCGCAACCCCGAACTGCTCGCCGACATGGCGCGGACCGTCGACAACATCTCCGACGGCAGGCTCATCCTCGGCATCGGCTCCGGGTGGAAGCAAAAGGACTACGACGAGTACGGCTACGACTTCGGCACCGTCGGCAGTCGCCTCGACGACTTGGCGGCGGCCATGCCACGCATCACTTCACGACTCGGCAAGCTCAATCCCGCACCACTGCGCGACATTCCGATCCTCATCGGCGGGCAGGGCGAGAAGAAGACGCTTCGCCTGGTCGCCGAGTACGCCCATATGTGGCACGGATTCACCACCGCCGAGACCTACCCGGGGAAGGCAGCCGTGCTCGATCGCCACTGCGCCGACCTCGGTCGCGACGCGTCGAGCATCGAGCGCTCGGCGGGAGTCGAGAACAACAGTGGCGTCGCACGCGGCGAAGGCAACGACGCCCTGATCGCCAACGCCGAAGCCCTCGTCGGCCTGGGCGTCAGCCTGCTCACCGTAGGCGTGAACGGACCCGACTACGACCTCGGCACCGCGGAGGCACTGTGCCGGTGGCGGGATGAACGCGCCTAAACCGTTGCGTTCTGAATGAACCCAACTGCGGGCGTCCGGAACGGCGAGCGCTAGGTTTCGACGATGACCGGCGAGCGAATGTATAAGGCTGTCCTCGTCGCACTGGCCGTTCTCTTCGTTGCGACGATGGGGCTGGCACCGGCGGCAGGCGCCGACGTCGACCAGTGCGCACCACCCGGGATCGACAGCGCGAGCGCCCTTCCGACCAACCTGGCCTCAGCGGCAAAGGGTCCCGACGCGGACAAGTACACGACGGCAGGCGTGGAGCCACTCCCGGTGGACCTCAACGCCCTGGGACTCGGTACCCCAGGGGTGCTGACCGTCGGCACTCTCTCGGACGCGCCGCCGAGCATTTGCATCAACACCGAGAACCAGTTCACCGGCTTCGACAATGAATTGCTGCGCGCCGTGGCCGACAGGCTCGGGCTGAAGGTCGACTTCGTCGGTACCGACTTCTCCGGCCTTCTCGCACAGGTGGCGTCGCGACGATTCGACGTCGGCTCGTCGTCGATCACCACCACCGACGCACGACGCCAGACCGTGGGGTTCACCAACGGCTACGACTTCGGTTACTTCTCCCTGGTGGTGCCGCCGGGATCGCCGATCGCAGGCTTCTCGCAGCTCGCCGCGGGCCAACGCATCGGCGTGGTCCAGGGCACCGTGCAGGAGGCCTACGTCGTCGACACCCTGGGCCTGGACCCGGTCAAGTTCCCTGACTACAACACCGTCTACGCGAGCCTGAAGACCCGTCAGATCGACGCCTGGGTCGCGCCCTCGCAACAGGCCATCGGTACCGTGCAGGCCGGCGACCCCGCGCAGATCGTCGAGAACACCTTCAGCTTGGACAACTTCGTCGCCTATGCGGTGGCACGAGAGAACAAGCCGTTGATCGACGCCCTCAACGCCGGGCTCGACGCAGTGATCGCCGACGGCACGTGGTCGAAGTTGTACGGGGACTGGGTGCCACGCGCCCTTCCCCCAGGCTGGAAACCCGGCTCCAAGGCAGTGCCCGCCCCCGTCCTGCCCGACTTCTCCGCGATCGCCGAGAACAAGAAGCCCGCCGCCGACAATTCCGGCGTCGCTCCGAAATCGGTTCTTCGGCAGCTGAAGGACTCCTTCCTCGATTGGGAGCTGTACCGGAAGGCGATCCCCGATCTGTTCACGACGGGTTTACCGAACACGCTGATCCTGACGGTCTGCGCCAGTGTCATCGGCCTGGTGCTCGGGATGGGCCTGGCGGTGGCGGGCATCTCCAGGGCGCGCTGGCTGCGCTGGCCGGCGCGTGTGTACACCGACGTGTTCCGTGGGTTGCCCGAGGTCGTGATCATCCTCATCATCGGACTGGGCGTCGGACCGATCGTCGGTGGACTGACCGGCAACAACCCCTACCCGCTGGGCATCGCCGCCCTTGGCCTGATGGCGGCGGCCTACGTCGGCGAGATACTCCGCTCGGGCATCCAGAGCGTGGAGCCCGGCCAGATGGAGGCATCTCGCGCGCTGGGGTTCAGCTACCCGCGGTCTATGCGGCTGGTCGTTGTGCCGCAAGGCATTCGCCGGGTGCTACCCGCCCTGATGAACCAGTTCATCTCTCTGCTGAAGGCCTCGTCGCTGGTGTACTTCCTCGGGCTCATCGCCAGCCAGCGCGAGCTGTTCCAGGTGGGCCGCGACCTCAATGCGCAGACCGGCAACCTGTCACCGCTGGTCGCGGCAGGGTTGTTCTATCTCGCGTTGACCATCCCGCTCACCCACCTGGTCAACTACATCGACAACCGTCTGAGGCGCGGCAGACCGGTGACCGATTCCGAGGACCCGGCCAACCCCACCGATCCCGCCTCAACCCTGGAGATGGTGTGAGCGCCGCCACTACGTTCGAGCCGGTTTCGCTCGCAGCCAACGACATTCACCTAGCGTTCGGTCCAAACGCCGTACTGCGCGGAATCGACCTCGACGTACCCGCAGGCACCACCACGGCCGTGATCGGCCCGTCGGGTTCGGGCAAGTCCACCCTGCTGCGCGCGTTGAACAGACTCTACGAACCCGACCGGGGCGACATTCTGCTCGACGGCCGGTCGGTGTTGCACGACAATCCCGACGAGTTGCGCCAACGCATCGGCATGGTGTTCCAACAGTTCAATCTGTTCCCCCACCGGACAGTGTTGGACAACGTCACCCTGGCTCCGCGCACACTCAAGCGACTTGGCGCGGACGCCGCGCGCGAACTAGGCCTCGAGCAACTGGAGCGAGTCGGTTTGCGGCACAAGGCCGATGTCCGGCCGGGAACCCTGTCCGGCGGTCAGCAACAACGGGTCGCCATCGCCCGGGCGCTGGCGATGGCGCCTCAGGTGATGTTCTTCGACGAGGCCACCTCCGCGCTCGATCCCGAACTGGTCAAGGGCATCCTGGCACTGATCTCCGACCTGGGCGACGAGGGAATGACCATGGTCGTCGTCACCCACGAGATGGGGTTCGCACGATCCGCCGCCAACGCGGTCGTCTTCATGGATCACGGCAAGGTCGTCGAAACCGGCCCACCCGATCGGCTCTTCGAGAACGCCGAGACCGACCGGTTGCGCCAGTTCCTGTCTCAGGTGCTGTGACGCGGCTGCCAGTCAATCAATTGACGCGGACGGTCGTGCATGGGCGAACGCCATTCAAGGAGAAAACGACGCATGTCGGGCTAGCGACAGAAGGAACAGGTTAGACTAGCGAATTATGGTAGAGACCGAACCGCAGGTCACTGAACTGGCCGGAGAGCTGCAGCAGGTGCTCTCGAAGCTGTTCTCCGTACTGCGTCGGACCGACACCTCGAATCGCAACGCGCCGGAGGGCGGTGCCGACCTCACGTTGGCGCAGTTATCAATCCTCTTGACGCTCCTGGACCTCGGTCCCATCCGGATGACCGAGCTGGCTGCCCACGAGCGCGTACGCACTCCCACCACAACCGTTGCGATCCGACGCCTCGAGAAACTCGGTCTGGTGAAGCGGTCACGCGATCCATCCGACCTTCGCGCCGTCCTCGTCGACGTCACGCCCCGCGGACTCGTTCAGCACAGAGAGGCGCTGGCCACCCGTCGCGCCGCCTTGGCCGCGCTGCTGACCAAGCTCAGCGACGAAGAACGCGACACCCTGGCCAAAGCGCTTGCGCCGATGACGCGATTGGCCGAGCAGGGCGGCTAGCGCTCCCGATCAACCCAGCCAATCAAGGACCGCCGCAGCGGTCCACGACTGCTGCATACTGCCAAGCGGCTCCCCGGTAAATGGTTCGTAGTACTCCGCGAACGTGCCGTCGCTGGCCTGCCGCAGACCTTCTCGCCGCAGATTGGACGAACGCTCCGCCCATCCGCGACGCGCGAAGCACCACGAGAAGAGCCACGTCACCACCGGCCAGACTGGCCCGCGCCAATACTCGCGCGCCCGGAAGTCGCGTGACACCGGCGACGTCGAGGGGATCAGCGAGTACTCGAGGTCGGGGTGTCCGCAGAACCGGGGGCCCTCGAGGAGTCGCAACAGCGCGCGTTCCCTGTCGTGTGGCAGGCCGCCGCACAGCAGCGGAGAGAACTGTGCCACCGTCTCGGTGGCGATCCACTTCTTGGCGCGAAGGTCGTAATCTCTTGCCGCACCAGTTCTTTCGTCCGACGTCTCGACCACACCCTTGCGGAAGCGCTCGGCCCACGCGTACAGGTCGCGGACGTCGGCGTGCGGACGCTTGTAGTCCTCCCCGATCTCGGCCAGCACCGTGCAGGCCACCGACAGGATCGCCGAGACGAAGACGTCCTCGACGGCGAAGCTCATCACCTTGGGCAGCAACTGGTCGTCGTAGTTGACCGACTTCATCTCCTCGACCAACCACATGTACCGGTCGTACTCGAGGTCCGAGGGGCGCTGAGACGCATCGGTGACGACGGTGTTGTCCTCGCGCTGATACTCCGGCATGGCACCGGGAATCACGTTGGCGTACGCGGCATCCCACCGTGGCGAGTTGTCCATGCCGGACTCCCAGCCGTGATACATCGTGACGCGGCCCCGCGAATCGGGGTCGCGTGCCTCGGCCAACCAGCGATGCCAACGAACCAGATCCCCCCACCTGCGGTCGAGGAACGCCTCCGCCACAGCTCGCGTAGAGCGGCCCCGCGTGCGGGCGTGGTCGAGGATGCGTTGAACGGCGATCGCATGCACGGGCGGCTGCGTGATGCCCGACGTGTGCCGACTGCGGGGCGCATGGACCGCCAACGCCGACGTGGCCCACCGTGCGGGACCGGGGAAGTATCCGTCGACCCCGTTGGCGAAGACGATGTGCGGGATCATCCCGTTGCTCCACTGTGCCGACAGCAGGGTGTCCAGCTCGACGACGGCGCGCTCGACGCTCAGCGGTGCGAGGCCGATCGACACGAAGGCGGCGTCCCAACTCCACATGTGCGGGTACAGCAGGGGGGCGGCGGTGGTCATCGCGCCCAGGTCATTGCCGCGCAGCAGATAGGCGGCGCGGGCCGCCAGCTGGGTGGGCGCGAAGCTCGAATCGGGTGGCATCGGTATCAATCATGCGACGCCGGAGGCGAGCGCGCAGGTCGGTAGTGTTGCTCGGGTGCAGACTGCGATGATCACGGGCGCCGCCGGCGGGCTCGGTTCGGCCATCGCCGATGCGTTGGCCCCCACCCACACGCTGCTGCTGGCGGGCCGCCCGTCCGACCGCCTCGACGCGCTCGCGGCGCGTCTCGGCGCACCGACCTGGCCGCTGGACCTTGGCGACGCCGACTCCATCGATGCCGCGTCGGAGGTGTTGACCGACCTCGACGTGCTGGTTCACAACGCCGGTGTGTCCTACCCCGGCCGGGTGGGCGAATCCAACGTCGACGAGTGGCGCGCGACCTTCGGGGTGAACGTCATCGGCGCGGTCGCGCTGACCCTCGCACTGCTCCCCGCTCTGCGAAGCGCGCGCGGACAGGTCATCTTCATCAATTCGGGCGCCGGGATGAATGCCTCGCCGGGGTTGGCGTCGTACTCGGCGAGCAAGTTCGCGTTGCGCTCGTTCGCGGACTCGTTGCGCGCCGACGAACCCACCCTGCGCGTGACGTCGGTACACCCGGGCCGGATCGACACCGAGATGCAGCGCGACCTGATCGCCTACGAGGAGCGTGAATACGTGCCCGAGCAGTTCCTGTCAGCTCAGACGGTGGCGGCCGTGGTCGCGCAGGCCGTCAACACACCGCCCGATGCCCACGTGCACGAGATCGTGGTCCGGCCGCGGTAGCCGTCGCGATGAGCCACGACTTCGACGTTCACGAGGCGTCGATCGCCGAACTGCGCGCAGCCATCGAGGCCGGTCGCACAACCGCAGTCGGGCTACTCGAGAGCCATCTCGCCCGCATCGCGGCCTTCGACGGCGAGCTGAACGCCATCGTCGTGCCCAACCCGGACGCCCGCACCGAAGCGGAGGCTTCCGACGCCAGGCGAGCGGCCGGGCAGACCTACGGTCCGCTGGACGGCATCCCCTACACGGCCAAGGACAGCTACCAGGTCCGCGGTCTGACCGTGGCCGCCGGCAGCCCCGCATTCGCGGAGCTGGTGGCCCAACGCGACTCGTTCGTCATCGAACGCCTGCGCGCCGCGGGAGCGATCCTGATCGGCTTGACGAACATGCCGCCCATGGCCAACGGGGGCATGCAGCGAGGCTTATACGGCCGGGCCGAAAGCCCCTACAACGCAGCCTATCTCACCGCGCCCTTCGCCTCGGGCTCGTCGAACGGCTCGGGTACGGCGACGGCGTCGTCGTTCTGCGCCTTCGGCATCGGCGAAGAGACCTGGTCGTCAGGCCGCGGCCCGGCGTCGAACAACGCGCTGTGCGCCTACACGCCGTCGCGTGGCGTCATCTCCACGCGCGGGGGCTGGCCGCTGGTCCCTACCATGGACGTCGTGGTGCCCCATACCCGTTCGATGGCCGACCTCCTGGAAGTGCTCGACGTCGTCGTCGCCGATGACCCCGACGTCCGCGGTGACTTCTGGCGCCTTCAGCCGTGGGTGCGGATGCCGCGCGTCGAAGAGCTTCGTCCGCGGTCATATCGAACGCTGATGTCCGATCCGAATACGCTGTCCGGTAAGCGTTTCGGCGTACCGCGGATGTACGTCAACGCCGATCCGGACGCGGGCGTAGGCGCCACCGGCATCGGCGGCCCCACCGGCCGGCGGATCGATACCCGACGGTCGGTCGTGGATCTGTTCGACGACATTCGACGCGATCTGCTCTCGGCGGGCGCCGAACTGGTCGACGTCGACTTTCCCGTCGTCAGCAATTACGAGGGCGACCGGGCCGGAGCCCCGACCATTGCGACCCGCGGCCTGGTCCGCACGGAGTACCTGCGCCGCGAGATCGTCGACCTGTCGGCCTGGGCGTGGGACGACTTCCTCGCCGCCAACGGCGATCCCGCGCTCAACCGGCTTGCCGACGTGGACGGCGGCCGCATCTTTCCGCCGCCGGACGGTGCCCTCCCCGACCGGTACGACGGCTTCGACGATGACATCGCGGAGTATCCGGCGTTCATCCGCGACAACCCGATCGGCTCGTACCTGGCCATTTCGACGATCCCCGAAGGCGTCCGCGCGTTGGAGCGCACCCGGCAGCTGGACCTCGAGGAGTGGATGGACGAGTTGCGTTTGGACGCCGTGATCTTCCCCGCGGTCGCGGACGTCGGACCCGCCGACATGGACGTCAACCCCGCCTCGGCCGACCTCGGCTGGCGCAATGGTGTGTGGGTGGCCAACGGCAACTTGGTAATTCGCCACCTCGGCATCCCGACGGTCACGGTGCCGATGGGGATGATGGCCGACATCGGCATGCCGGTGGGCCTGACGTTCGCGGGCCGGGCGTATGACGACGTGGCGTTGCTTCGGTTTGCCTCCGCGGTGGAGGCGACGGGCAGCCGACGCGCCTCTCCACCTCGCACCCCACCCCTGCCCGCACAGTGATTTGGGCGTGCTAGATGACGACGTTGACCAGCTTTCCGGCGATCACGATGATCTTCTTCGGCGTCGCGCCCGCCATGAACGAGACCACCTTCTCGTCGGCCAGCGCGGCGGCCTCCACGGCATCGGCGGTGGCGTCGGCAGCCACGACGATCCGCCCGCGGACCTTGCCGTTGACCTGCACCGGATACTCGATGGTCTCGTCCACCAGGAACGCCGGATCGGCCAGCGGGAAGGGTCCGTGCGCGAGCGACGAGTCGTGCCCGAGCCGGCGCCACAGCTCTTCGGCCAGGTGCGGCGCCAGCGGCGCCACCATCAGCACCAGGGGTTCGACGGCGGCGCGCGCCGTGACGTCTTCCTTGGTCAAATGGTTGGTGTACTCGATGAGCTTGGCGGCCGCGGTGTTGTTGCGAAGCGCCGCATAGTCTTCCGCGACACCGGCGATGGTCCTGTGCAACAACCGCGACGTCGCCTCGCTCAGCTGTTCGTGCTCGACGACGCGCACGGAGCCAGTGGTCTCGTCGACGACGATGCGCCACACGCGCTGCAGGAACCGGTAGGCGCCGACGACGTCCTTCGTCGCCCACGGCCGGGACGCCTCGAGTGGACCCATCGACATCTCGTACACGCGCAGGGTATCTGCGCCGTACTCCTCGCAGATCTCGTCGGGTGAGACCGAGTTCTTCAGGCTCTTGCCGATCTTGCCGAACTCGCGGTTGACCTCGATTTCCTCGGTGACTTGGCCGCCGTCGCCCGGCCAATAGAACTTGCCGTCCCGCTCCACGACTTCCGCTGCGGGAACATAGGATCCGCGCGAATCGGTGTAGGCGAACGCCTGGATGTAACCCTGGTTGACCAGCCGCCGGTAGGGCTCGCGAGAGCTCACGTGGCCCAGGTCGAAGAGCACCTTGTGCCAGAACCGTGAATACAACAGGTGCAAGACGGCGTGCTCGACGCCGCCGATGTACATGTCGACACCGCCCGGGTCGCCGGGCCCATGCTCGGCTGGCCGCGGCCCCATCCAGTACGCCTCGTTCTCCTTGGCGCAGAACGTTTCCGAGTTATGTGGGTCGGCGTAGCGCAGCTCATACCAGGAACTGCCCGCCCACTGTGGCATGACGTTGGTGTCGCGGGTGTATGGCTGCAGCCCGTCACCCAGATCGAGGTCGACGTGCACCCACTCGGTCGCCTTCCCCAGAGGCGGTGACGGCTCGCTCTCGGCATCGTCGGGATCGAACTGGACGGGCGCGTAGTTCGGGATGTCGGGCAACTCGACCGGCAGCGCCGATTCCGGCAGCCCGCGGGCCCGACCGTCGGCGTCGTAGACGATCGGAAACGGTTCACCCCAGTATCGCTGGCGGGCGAACAGCCAGTCCCGCAGCTTGTACTCGATTCGCGCACGACCACGTCCGTCGGCGACCAGGTGGGCCGTCACGGCTTCCTTGGCCGACTCGACGCTGAGCCCGTCGAGGTAACCGGAGTTGACCAGTTCGCCGTCGCCGTTGTACGCGGCCGTCGACACGCCACCGCCCGAGTTCTCCCCCGGTCGCTCCGCTCCTGCCCGCCGAACGACGACCTCGACGATGGGCAGGCCGAACGCGGTCGCGAACTCCCAGTCGCGCTGATCGTGCCCCGGCACGGCCATGATGGCACCCGTCCCGTAACCGGCCAATACGTAGTCCGCGATGAAGATCGGGACCCGTTGTCCGTCAACGGGATTCGTGGCGTACGCACCGGTGAACACGCCGGTCTTGGACTTGTTCTCCTGGCGCTCCAGATCGGACTTGGCCGCTACGATCGCGCGGTAAGCCGCCACCGCTTCGGCAGGCGTCGCGGCTCCGAACGTCCACCGCACGTCGGTCGCATCCGGCCACGCCGACGCGACCAGGTCGTCGACCAGGCCGTGCTCGGGCGCGAGCACCAGGTAGGTCGCGCCGAACAGGGTGTCGGGTCGCGTCGTGAACACCTCGATGTCACCGACGTCGGTGGCGAACCGCACCTCGGCGCCGGTGGAACGGCCTATCCAGTTGCGCTGCATCGCCTTGACCTTGTCGGGCCAATCCAGCACGTCGAGATCGTCGAGCAGCCGATCGGAGTATGCGGTGATGCGCATCATCCACTGCCGCAACCGTTTCCGAAACACGGGGAAGTTGCCGCGATCGCTGCGCCCGTCGGAGGTGACCTCTTCGTTGGCTAGCACCGTGCCCAACCCGGGGCACCAGTTCACGACCGAGTCGGCCCGATAGACCAGGCGGTGGGCGTCGATCAGATCAGCACGGTCCGCCCTGGACAGCGCCGACCACGGTGTGCCGTCCGGCGTCCGGGCACCCGACTCGAACTCGGCGATCAGTTCGCTGATGGGCCGGGCGCGGTTGGCCGCCACGTCGAACCAGGAGTCGAAGATCTGCAGGAAGATCCACTGCGTCCACTTGTAGTAGTCGGTGTCCGTAGTGGAAAAGCTGCGCCGTGCATCGTGGCCAAGTCCGAGCCGGCCGAGCTGACGGCGGAAGTTGACGATGTTGGCCTCGGTGCGAGTCCGCGGATGCGTACCCGTCTGCACGGCGTACTGCTCTGCGGGAAGGCCGAATGCGTCGAAACCCAATGCGTGCAGCACGTTACGGCCCGTCATACGGAAGTAGCGGGCGTAGACGTCGGTGGCGATGTAGCCGAGCGGGTGTCCGACGTGCAGGCCCTCACCGGACGGATAGGGGAACATGTCCTGGACGAACATCTTGTCCGTGGGAACGGATGACCCGTCGGTGGGCGCCAGCGATCCGACTGGGTTGGGCACGTGGAACGTGCCCAACCGTGCCCACGTCTCCTGCCAGGTGCGTTCGATGTCACCAGCGAGCACCGCGTCGTAGCGGTACTGCGGGGTGCCCGAGGCGCCCGAACCGCCTTCCCCTTCAATCACGTGAACAGGGTAGTCAACGCCCTGCTCGGAGCCCGCATCGCAGGTCTCGGGGCGGGGCATGGGCAACGGGTTGGTATCGGTTCCGTTGCGGGGGGGTCAGGGCATGGTTGCAGGTCGATCCCAGCCCTGGTGGCAATCGCAGCCGCGTGGATACAGTCGGCGCCTGGCCACGGGCACCCGTCCGCTGCCGGACCGCATGACCCGGAAGGACGGACGTCAGATGTTCGAGAATGCCCGTCGTTGGGGACTTCTGGTAGGAGGGTTCGCCGCCGGAGCGGCGTGCGTCGTCGGCCTCGCGGGCACCACCGCGTCCGCCGAGCCCACACTCCCCCTGCCCGCAGTGCCCGCCACCGTGACGCAGACTGTGACCGTCCAGGCGGCGGCTCCGGCCGCGACCGCCGCCGGACCCGACCAGCTGATCGCCTCGCCCGTCGCCGTCAGCCCACTCGCGCCCGCCGCGCCGGTTGCGGCCATCGTTCCCGCCGCGTCGGGCACCCTCACCGACTTCTTCAGGGAGAAGAACGTCGCGATGGAGCCGCAGAACGCTGCCGACTTCAAGGCACTCAACATCGTGCTGCCGATGCCCACGGGTTGGGCCAAGGTGCCCGACCCCAACGTGCCCGACGCATTCGCAGTGATCGCCGACCGCGTCGGCGGCGACGGGCTGTACACCTCCAACGCTGCCGTTCAGGTCTACAAACTGGTCGGCGCATTCGATTCCACGGAGGCCATCAGCCACGGCCTCGTCGACACCCAGCAGCTTCCCGCCTGGCGGCCCACCGACGGATCGATCGGCGACTTCGGCGGTACCCCGACGGCCGTCATCGAGGGCACGTACCGACAGAACAACATGACGCTGAACACCTCGCGGCGCCACACCATCGCCACGTCGGGCCCGGATAGGTATCTGGTGTCCCTGTCGGTCACCACCAGCGCGCAGGTGTCCGTCGCGGCGGGCTCGGCTACCGACGCCATCGTCAACGGATTCAAGGTTGCCTCGCCCGATGCAGCACCTCCTGCCGCCGCGGCTGGCGTTCCCGCACCGCCCGCACCGCCCGCACCTGCTGGACCCGCAGCGCTCCCCGCGGCTGCTCAGCCGCTCGGCCTGCCGCGATAACCCCAGGACCGCGCGCGACCGAAGGGCCTCGTATTGTGGGGTCATGATGATCGCCGCGGTGCTGTGCCTATGCGCTGCCGTGGCGAGCGCCGTCACGGGTCTGTGGTCGATCGCGCGCCTGCATTCGATCGACCCCGTGCAGCAGGTGCTGCGGGGCGTCGCTCCCACCCAACTTGCGGCCGCGGTGATGCTGGCGGCAGGCGGGGTGGTCGCACTCGCAGCGCCGCCGCAGGTCGGCGTGGCGGCTCTGGTGGTGTGCGTCGTCGGGGCGGTGGGTACCGTCGCGGCGGGGTGCTACCAGAGCGCCAAGGCGGTGGCTCGGCGGGAGGCAAGCACCGCCAAAGCGGGCTGTGCGGGCTCGTGTGCGTCATGCACGTTGTCCTGCCACTGATCTTCGGCAGATCCCGCTGTCGCCGAACGCCTTTGGTAGAGGCGTCTAATTGCGGCTGACGTCTATCGGATGGGTTGCCAACAGGGACAACGGCATCGGTTGACGGCGCAGCACTCGGGCCCACAGATCAACCCGTGGCTCGACGAGAACGTCGGACGGCAGCGCCGACAACACGATCCAGTCGTCTCGCTCGATCTCGCCTTCGAGCTGGCCGATGGTCCACCCGGAGTACCCGGCATAAATCCGGACTCCTTCGACCGCGGGCTCGATGGTGTCCGGGTCGGCGTCGAGATCGACCATGACGATGCGCCCCTGGACGTGCCGCAGACCAGGTACGTCCTCCGGTTGTAGGCCTGCGCGCAACGTCGCCAGGCAGAGTGCGGCGTCGCGTTTGACCGGACCACCGACGAACATCGTCTTCGGTTTGGTGGCGAGCTTGGTCCACTGCGGCAGCACATTGAACACGGCGGTTTCACTTGGTCTGTTCAGCACCACACCGAGGGTGCCTCCGTCATTGTGCTCGACGATGTAGATCACACTGCGGCGGAACGTGGGCTCCATGAGATCGATGTTGGCGAGCAAGAGTGTTCCGGCTCGTACCCGGTGCGTGGCAGGAGCGATGTGGTCCTCCGGGTCCTCTGACTGCGCCACTGGTCCATCATGTCACCAGCGTGTGCAAACGGTGACGATCGGGCGCGGCCGCGCCGGTTGGATTTGCGAATCTTTGTAGGGTGGTTCGGACGTCCATCGGCGCCCCGAACACTCCAACCGCATCGGATCAACGTGGCCAAGCCTCACACTCGCACTGCCGTCTGGAGTTTGGTGCGCACGCTGCCCGAGTTCCGCCGACTGTTGGAACTGCGGGCCGTGAGCCTCTTCGGCGACGGCTTGTTCCAGGGCGGTCTGGCAGGCGCTCTGCTCTTCAACCCCGAGCGGGCGGCCAGCCCATGGGCCGTCGCGGGCGCCTTCGCGGTGCTGTTCCTGCCGTACTCGCTGCTGGGCCCCTTCGCCGGTGCCCTCCTCGACCGCTGGGATCGCAGGCTGGTGCTCGTCGGTGCCACCCTCGCCCGGCTCATCCTCGTTCTTGGCGTCGCCACGCTGCTCGCCATCGGTGCGAGCGACCTGACGATCCTGTGCGGCGCGCTGATGGTGAACGGCTTCAACCGCTTCGTGTCCTCCGGGCTGTCCGCGGCTCTACCCCACGTCGTCCCGCGCGACAAGGTCGTTACGTCGAACTCGGCGGCCACCGCCGTCGGCGCAGCGGCGACGTTCCTCGGCGCCAACTTCATGCTCGTCCCCCGCTGGCTAGTCGGCACCGGTGACAGCGGTTCTGCCACAATAATTTTCATCGTTGCGCTCCCCGTGGCGCTGGCGCTGCTCCTCGCCTACCGGTTCAAGCCGCACGTCCTCGGGCCCGAGGACGGCGGGCGCGCCGTGCATGGTTCCGTCGCGTACGCGGTGGCCACCGGATGGGGCTACGGCATCCGCACGGTGGTCGGGGTGCGGACCGTCGGCGCTACCCTGGCCGGCCTGGCCGCCCACCGCGTCGCGTTCGGGATCAACACCCTGCTGGTGCTCGTGATCGTGCGGCACGCCGGAAGTACGGACGTCGGGGGGTTCGGCACCGCCGTGGTGTTCGTCGCGGCGGCAGGGCTGGGCTCGTTCCTGGCCAACTTCGTCACCCCGCCCGCAGTGCGCCGCTGGGGCCGGTATGCGACCGCCAACGGCGCGCTGGGATTCGCCGCGATCATCCAGTTGGGAGCCGCGAGCCTGCACCTGCCGATGATGGTCGGATGCGGCTTCCTGCTCGGCGCCGCGGGCCAGGTGGTGAAACTATGCGCAGACTCGGCAATGCAGATCGACGTCGCCGATGCCATGCGCGGCCACGTCTTCACCGTTCAGGATTCGGTGTTCTGGTTGTCGTTCGTCTCGGCGATCGCCGCGACGGCGGCCGTGATCCCTGGCGACGGGCACGCACCGGGGCTGGTGATCGCCGGATCCGTCGCCTATCTGCTCGGGTTGGCCGCACACGCCGTGATCGGCAGGGGCGCAAAGCCGTCGGACTAGGGTGACGCCATGGCCAGAGCCGAAGCCGTGATAGCGGACCTGCGCGCCGAGAGCGACACACTCGATGAACTCGTTCGGGGCCTCGACGACGCCGGCTGGCAATGCGCGACCCCGGCACCCGGGTGGACCATCGCCCACCAGATCGCGCACCTGTGGTGGACCGACCGCGTCTCCCTCGTCGCGGTCACCGACGAGCTCGGCTTCGCCGAGATCCTCAAGGAGGCGGCGACCAACCCCACGGGCTTCGTCGACGCGGGCGCGGAGCAGCTCGCGACCACGCCGCCTGCCGAGATGCTCGCCGGGTGGCGGCGCACGCGGTCACGTCTTCACGACGAGCTCCTCGCGGTGGTGGACGGCAGGAAGCTGCCGTGGTTCGGCCCGCCGATGAGCGCCCCCTCGATGGCCACCGCGCGGCTGATGGAGACCTGGGCGCACGGCCTCGACGTCGCCGACGCACTCGGAGTCAAGCGAGCGGCGACGGCACGGCTGCGCTCGATCGCGCACATCGGCGTGCGCACCAGGGACTTCGCCTTCACCGTGCACGGGTTGGCCGTGCCCACCGACTTGTTTCACGTGGAACTGAGTGCCCCCGACGGTTCGACGTGGTCGTGGGGGCCCGACGACGCGCACCAGCGGGTGACCGGATCGGCTGAGGACTTCTGCATGCTGGTGACACAACGACGCCCACGCGCGGAGCTCGACGTGACCGCCGTGGGCGACGACGCGGCCGTGTGGCTGACGATCGCACAGGCGTTCGCGGGGCCGCCGGGGCCCGGGCGATGAACGAAGAGAAGAGCCCCATCAGACCCGGGCGATGAACGAAGAGAAGAGCCCCATCAGACCCGGGCGATGAACGAAGAGAAGAGCCCCATCAGACGGGCGCGATGAACGAGTGTGTGGCTTCTCGTCGAATGCACTCGCGGTTCTCGACGAAAACCCACACACTCGGCGGCCCTACAGCTGCGTCGCCGCGTCGGCGAACCCGTCACCGTCGACATCGGACAGCTTGACGTCCCAATGTCCGTCGGCGTCGGTGTCGACATACGCCTCGTCCGCCACCAGCACGCGATCCGCGAGGCCGTCCCGGTTGACGTCGAGCAGCCGATCGTCGACCTGCCCGTCGCCGTCGAAGTCCACCAGCGGGCCGCCCGTCAGCTCGACTCCGTCGAGCCCCAACCAGCGGATCTGCCCGGCCCGGCCGTCGACACCGATTACCCAGGTCCCGGACCCATCATCGGTGAACGACGCCTCGGCGCTGCCATCATCGTCGAGATCGAGGAGTAGATGGTCGGCTGTTCCGTCACCGTCGGAATCGGCCAGCGCGTCGTCGAATCGCCCGTCGCCGTCGAAGTCCAGACCGAGCGCGTCGAACACCCCGTCCTCGTCCGTGTCGACGTTCATCTCTGCCGACCACATCGTCGCCGATCCATCACCATCGCCCAGGCAGTAGTCCATACCAGGGTTCGACGTCGAATCACTCCCGCGAGTTCCACCACTTCTGAAGTTCGTCCACGGCCTCGTCGTGCTCGAGTGGCCCGCGGTCCAGTCGCAGTTCCTTCAGGTACTGCCAGGCCTGACCGACCTGGGGACCCGCCGGGATGCCGAGGATCCGCATGATCTCGTTGCCGTCGAGGTCGGGGCGGACACGCTGCAGGTCCTCTTTGGCCGCCAGTTCCACGATCCGGTTCTCGAGGTCGTCGTAGTTGGCCTGCAACCGCGCAGCGCGACGCTTGTTGCGAGTCGTACAGTCGGCGCGCACCAGCTTGTGCAGCCTGTCGATCAGCGGCCCGGCGTCGGTGACGTACCTACGTACCGCGGAGTCGGTCCACGTGCCGTCCCCGTACCCGTGGAACCGCAGGTGCAGGTACACCAGCTGGGACACGTCGTCGATCATCTGCTTGGAGTACTTGAGCGCCCGCATCCGTTTGCGCGTCAATTTCGCGCCGACGACCTCGTGGTGATGGAAGCTGACCCCGCCATCGCTTTCGTGTCGTCGGGTGGACGGCTTTCCAATGTCGTGGAGCAGCGCTGCCCAGCGCAGCACCAGATCGGGCGGACTCGAGCGCTCCTCGAGATCGATCGCCTGCCGCAGCACCGTCAGCGAATGTTGGTACACGTCCTTGTGCTGATGGTGTTCGTCGATGGCCATCCGCATGCCGCCGACCTCGGGCAGTACGACGTCGCCTAGACCGGTCTGCACCATCAAGTCGATGCCCGCCACCGGGTCATGCCCCAGCATCGTCTTGTCCAGCTCGGCGGCGACGCGCTCTACGGTGATGCGCCCGAGTTCCCCCGCCATGCGCGTCATCGCTTCGCGGACCCGTGGCGCCACGGAGAAGCCGAGCTGCGACACGAAACGCGCCGCCCGCAGCATCCGCAACGGATCGTCGCCGAAGGACACCTCCGGCGCGGCCGGAGTGTCGAGCACCCGGTCGCGGATGGCGTCCAATCCGCCTAGGGGATCGTGGAATTCACCGAGTCCCGTCGGGGTGATGCGCACCGCCATCGCGTTGACGGTGAAGTCTCGGCGCACCAGGTCGTCTTCGAGACGATCGCCGAACTGCACCTCCGGGTTCCGCGTCACCCGGTCGTAGGCATCCGCGCGGAACGTGGTGATCTCGAGCCGTGCCGTCTCCTCACCCACGCCCTTTCCGACGCCGACGGTGCCGAACTCGATACCCGTTTCCCACAGCCCATCGGCCCAGCGCCGGACCACCTTCTGAACTTGGTCAGGTCGGGCATCGGTGGTGAAGTCCAGGTCGGTCAAAGGGCGGTCGAGAAGCGCGTCCCGCACACTGCCACCGACCAGGTACAGGCCGTGGCCGGCGTCAGCGAACAACTGGCCCAGCTCGCAAAGCATCGACGTGTGCTGTTGCAGCGCCTTGGCAGCGGTCAACAACTCGTCGGTGCCAGGCCGGCTGGCGGAGGGATCGTTCGGCACGTTCGATGAGCCTAGTGGGCGCTCACGGGTCCGTAACGACCCGGCGACAAGCCGACCACGACGGCGAGTGCATCGGAGTTGCAAACCGAGTGGCAGCTACTATCGCTTGGGTGTCGGAGGGCGAACGGGCCAAACCACGACGGCGCCGAGGACGGCGCCGCGGCCGACGCACTGCGGGTCCGCCGGAGGCGAGCACTCCGAGCACCACGAGCCCCACCTCCGCACCCCTCCCCGGCCCCTCTCCCGGCCACTCGTCGGGCCCCCAACTCGACTCTCCCGCACCGAGCCCCCAGAACCGCCCTAGCCGTCGTGCTCCCGACCGACTGCGCACGGTCCACGAGACCTCCGCGGGTGGTCTGGTCATCGACGGCATCGACGGACCGAGGGACGACCAGGTCGCGGCACTCATCGGTCGCGTCGACCGACGCGGTCGCATGCTGTGGTCACTGCCCAAGGGGCACATTGAACAAGGCGAGACCGCCGAGCAGACGGCCATCCGCGAAGTCGCCGAGGAGACCGGCATCCAGGGCAGCGTCCTGGCCGCGCTCGGCAGCATCGACTACTGGTTCGTGACCGAGGGCCGCCGCGTTCACAAGACCGTGCACCATTACCTCATGAGATTCCTCGACGGCGAGTTGTCCGACGAAGACGTGGAGGTGACCGAAGTGGCATGGGTGCCGCTGGGGGATCTGCCGTCCCGACTGGCCTACGCCGACGAACGCAAGCTCGCCGAGGTCGCCGGCCGGCTGATCGACAAGCTTCAGACCGACGGCCCCGGCTCACTTCCACCATTGCCGCACAGCGCACCGCGCCGCCGCCCGCAGACGCATTCGCACGCTCGCAACCGTCGAGGTGACGAGTCCAAGGATTCGCAACCCGGCCGGCGGGCGAACGGCTGCGGCCAAGGCCCATGACTCGTCCCGCGGCTTGGATCGCCGGGTCGCGCACGCTGGTCCGCCTCCTGAGTGTGCTCGCCCTGGTGACGTTGATCGTCGTACCCGCGGTGGTGCCGCGGGCCGCAGCGGGTGCGCCCGGAGAACAGCCATTCCTGCAGCTGCATCTCGACTCCATCACCCCCGAGACCGTCACCACCACGAGCGAACCCATGGTCACCGTGACGGGCACCGTGACCAACGTCGGCGACCGACCCGTGCGCGACATCAACGTGCGCCTGGAACACGCGGCCGCCGTGACGTCGTCGACGGGACTTCGGACCGCACTGGCGGGCGGTTTCGATCAGTACGAGCCCGTCGCGGACTTCATCACCGTCGCGCCTGAACTCGCGCAGGGCCAGCACGTGCCCTTTGCCCTGACCTATCCAGTGCGTTCGACGGAGTTTCCCTCCCTGCGCATCGACCAGCCCGGCATCTACCCGGCCCTCGTCAATGTCAACGGAACCCCCGACTATGGGGCGCCCGCCCGCCTCGACGACGCCCGCTTCCTGCTGCCAGTCCTGGGCGTTCCCGCCGACCCGACCGCGCAGACCGACGACCCGGTGTCCGACGTCGTCCCCCCGGACACGTCGCGGCCCGTGCGGGTCACGATGCTGTGGCCGCTGGCAGACAAGCCGCGCCTGGCGGCGGGGGTACCGGGCGGCAGCACCCCGGTCCGGCTCGTCGACGACGAATTGGCGACGTCGCTGGCCGCTGGTGGTCGCCTCGACACCCTGCTGGCGGCGGCGGACTTCGCCACCGGTCCCGCCGTCGATCCTGGCGGGCAGACGCGCAGCGCCTTGTGCCTCGCCGTCGACCCCGACCTGCTGATCACCGTGAACGCGATGACGGGTGGATACGTCGTCAACGACGATCCCGACGGCGGTCTGAACTCGCCAACGCATCCCGGGAGCGGCCAGAGCGCCGCCGTCAACTGGCTCGGCAGGCTCAAAGCGCTGGCGCAACGGTCATGCATCACGCCGACGGTGTACGCACAGGCCGACCTTGGTGCGCTGGCGCGGGTTGGCGACCCCGGTTTGTCAACGACGGCCACCCGCGGGGCCGGTGACATCATCGACCAGATTCTCGGCGTGGCCTCGATCCGCGGCGTGACGGTCGTCGGTGACGGACCGCTGACCGGCCCTGCCGTGCGCCTGCTGTCCGATGAGGGCCCGACGGTGGCGATCACTGCAGAGGAGTCCGTCGCCCAGGACTCGACGGCCGGTGAGACCTCGACGGCCGACCTCACGCCCCGCCGGTACGACCCGAACGTGGTGACCGCTCCGTTCGACCCAGCGGTGGGGGCCGCTCTCGCCGGTGTGGGCACGATGCCGGTCACGCCCTCCTACCTGGACGCCTCCCTGGCGGTTCCGCTGTCGCACGACTCGCCGACCGCGCGGCGGGAGGACGCCTTGTCGGCGGTGCTGTGGCGCGCACTGCAGCCGCAGACCGAGCCACGCAGCGAGATTCTCGTCCCACCGTTGGCCTGGAACCTGCCGCCAGAAGAGGCTCAGTCGATCCTCACCACCCTCGCCTCCTCCATCCGTTCCGGCCTGGCCGTGCCGCGACCACTGACCGCCCTGCTCGCCGAGAGCAACGCCGTTCCGCAGTCCGACGTGCAACCGCTGCCCCCTGACTCCCTCGGCAATCCACGAGCGCACATCAACACCGACGTCACGGCGGGCATCGCCAACGTCACCGGCAGGCTGTGGGGACTGACCGCGGCGCTGACCGTAGACCCTCGCACCGGGCTGACCGGTCCGCAGTACACCGCGCCATTGCGCGAGGACATGTTGCGGGCGCT
The DNA here is from genome assembly GCF_006439015.1 of Mycolicibacterium hodleri. Classification (GTDB taxonomy): domain Bacteria; phylum Actinomycetota; class Actinomycetes; order Mycobacteriales; family Mycobacteriaceae; genus Mycobacterium; species Mycobacterium hodleri_A. The sequence goes on from NZ_RCZG01000003.1 coordinate 286,856, forward strand.
CAGCCAAACCGTGCCCCCCGATGCCCGCAACGGCCTCGCCGCCCAGCGAGTGGGCGTCGTCGACGACACCGTCGGCGATCTGCTGCGGGCGGTCACGATCGTCAACCCGGGCGGCTCCTACACGCTCGCCACCGAACGCAGTCCGCTCCCGCTGGCACTGCGCAACGATCTTCCCGTGCCCATCCGGGTGAAGCTCAACGTCGACGTTCCGCCGGGAATGACGGTGACGGACATGGGTGAGATCGAGCTGCCACCGGGCTTCCTGCCCTTGCGCGTGCCGATCGAGGTGCACTTCACGCAGCGCGTCGCCGTCGACGTCACCCTGGAGACCACCGACGGGCTCCCGCTCGGGGATCCGGTGCGGCTTTCGGTGCACTCCAACGCCTACGGCAAGGTGCTGTTCATCATCACGCTGTCCGCAGGTGCGGTACTCGTCCTGTTGGCAGGCCGGCGACTGCTGCACCGGTTCCGCGGTCAGCCCGACCGTGCCGACCTCGACCGCCCCAAGCGTTGGGACGGCCAGGGCAGACCGGATCCGCTCGACGTCGCACTCGCCCACACACAGGACGAAGCGCACCAGTGAGCGCTTGCGCGAAAAGCAACAGACGATGAGCACCGTCAGGCCGCCGGGGCCCAGCGCTGGCATGTCCCCCGTGACGCCGCAACCACCCCGGGCACCTCGACCACCGCGCATCCCGCCGCGAAATCCGCAACGGATCCCCCAGGGTCCATCGCCCCGACGGCGCGCGGGCAAGCCGGAGCTGACCGACGCGGCGGTGGTCTCCCGGTCGTGGGGTATGGCACTGGCCACGCTGGTCAGCCGTATCACCGGGTTCTTCCGCATCGTGCTTCTCGCCGCGATCCTCGGCGCGGCACTGTCCAGCTCCTTCTCCGTGGCCAACCAGCTGCCCAACATGATCGCCGCGCTGGTGCTCGAGGCCACCTTCACCGCGATCTTCGTACCGGTTCTGGCCCGCGCCGAGCGTGATGACGCCGACGGTGGCACCGCCTTCGTGCGACGTCTCCTGACCTTGGCGACGACCCTGTTGCTCGTCGCCACGGTGATCTCGGTGGTAGCCGCTCCCCTGCTGGTTCACCTGATGCTGGGCGACGATCCGCAGGTCAATCGGGCACTCACCACGGCGTTCGCGTACCTGCTGCTGCCACAGATCATCTTCTACGGCCTGTCCTCGGTGTTCATGGCAATCCTCAACACTCGCAACGTCTTTGGACCACCGGCCTGGGCACCGGTCGTGAACAACATCGTCGCGATCGGCACGCTCGGGCTGTATCTTCTGGTGCCAGGCGAACTTTCGCTGAATCCGGTCGAGATGGGCAACGGCAAGCTGCTCGTCCTCGGCATCGGCACCACCCTCGGCGTCGTCGCGCAGACCGCCGTGCTCTTCGTTGCCATCCGACGCGAACGCGTCAGCCTCCGCCCGCTGTGGGGCCTCGACGCCAGGATCAAGAAGTTCGGGACGATGGCGGGCGCGATGGTGCTCTACGTCCTGATCAGTCAGGCCGGCCTCATCGTCGGAAACCAGATCGCCAGCACGGCAGCCGCTTCGGGACCCGCCATCTACAACTACGCATGGCTCGTGCTCATGCTGCCCTTTGGCATGATCGGTGTGACCGTGCTCACGGTGGTGATGCCGCGACTGTCGCGCAACGCCGCCGCCGACGATCAGCCCGCCGTACTCGCCGATCTCTCCTTCGCGATGCGGCTGACGATGGTGACGCTCATTCCCGTCGTCGCGTTCATGACCGTGGCGGGCCCCGCCATCGGAAGTGCGCTGTTCGCGTACGGCAACTTCGGCGACGTGGATGCCGGGTACCTGGGCATGGCGATCTCGTTGTCCGCCTTCACACTCATCCCGTATTCGATGGTGCTGCTTCAGCTTCGCGTGTTCTACGCGCGCGAACAACCATGGACTCCGATCCTGCTCATCATCGTCATCACCGCGGTCAAGATCATCGCCTCGCTCGCGACGCCGTTCGTCACCGACGATCCCGAACTCATCGCCGGGTACCTCGGGCTCGCAAACGGTCTCGGCTTTCTCGCCGGCGCGGGAGTCGGCCACGTCCTGCTGCGGGCGAACCTCAAGCCACCCGGCGGCAGGCTGATCAGCCTCGATGCGCTACGAACGATCCTGGTCACGATCGCCGCATCGCTGTCGGCCGGGCTGGTCGCGCACGCGGCCGATCGACTGCTGGGTTTGGCCTCCCTTACCGAGAAGGCCGGTGGCGGCGGATCGATCCTGCGTCTCGTGATCCTCGGGTTCATCATGCTGCCGATCACCGCGACGGTCTTGGTGATGGCCAGGGTTCCCGATGCCCAGGCAGCGGTGGGTGCCATCCGGCGGCGACTCGGTCGCGGCGGGTCCATGGCCCCGGCGGCGCCCGCGACGGGGGTTCCGGACCGACCACGTGTGGGTATGGCGCTCACGTACGCTGATCCGAGCAGTTCGCCCCACTCACGTCCGCGTCACAACGAATCGACCGGTCGCGGTGGACCTCAGGCGGGTACTGCCGAAACCGGGCTACGGAGAGGACCAGCGGTGACCGACGACCCCGCAGGCAATTCCGCGCCCGACGCAGGCGCGACGACCCGCATCCCCCGGCAGAACGTGGACGACTTCCAGCCGGACGTGCCCGTCGAGTCACACCTACCGCCGTCGGGCCGGCCACCCGCCGATTACGGCGGCGACCCCACCCGCGAACCCACCTCGTTCGGTATGCCCAACGAGCCCGCCATCGAAGCCGCCACCGCCGACGACGATGTGCATCTGGTTCCCGGCGCGACCATCGCCGGCGGGCGCTACCGCCTGCTGGTGTTCCACGGCGGACCTCCGCATCTGCAGTTCTGGCACGCGGTGGACACGGTCCTCGACCGCCAGGTGGCGCTGACGTTCGTCGACCCCGATGCCGTGCTGCCGGACGACGAGCTCACGGAGATCCTCTCCCGCACTAAGCGGTTGAGCACCCTAGACATGCCCGGTATAGCCCGCGTGCTGGACGTCGCCCGCACCGGCTCGGGCGGGCTGGTGGTGTCGGAGTGGATCCGTGGCGGGTCGCTCGCGGAGGTCGCCGAGACCGCCCCGTCGGCCATTGGCGGCGCCAGGGCCATCCAGTCACTGGCTGCAGCGGCCGAGGCCGCCCACCGAGCAGGCGTGGCGCTGTCGATCGACCACCCGGGCCGGATTCGCGTCAGTATCGATGGCGACGTCGCGCTGGCCTTCCCCGCCACCTTGCCCGCCGCGACCCCCGAGGGTGACATTCGCGGCATCGGTGCTGCGCTGTACGCGTTGCTGGTGAACCGGTGGCCGCTGCCGGAGCCCGGGGTGCGCAGCGGGATCGAGCCCGCCGACGTCGACTCCGCAGGCGAGGCGATCGAGCCGCGCGCGCTGGACCGCGCCATCCCCTTCCAGATCTCCGCGGCAGCCATCCGGGCGGTGCAGGAGAATGGCGGGATCAGGTCGGCACCGACACTGCGAAACCTGCTGCAACAGGCCACCTCCGTCGCCGATCGCACCGATCTGATCTCACCGATCGACGAACACGAGGCTCCGCCAGCCCGCCCGCGCACGGACGAGGATCCCGAGTTCAAGGCCCGCCGGAAGAGAGGCGTACTGATCGGTGCCGCAGCCGCCGGGGCCATTCTCGTCGTCGCGCTCATCGTGCTGGCGACCGTGCTGCGAGGCGTGTTCAGCGACGTCGGCGGCTCGCTGGACAAAGACGAGCTTGGTCTCAACGCACCGTCGAGCAACAGCGACAGCCCTGGCCCGGGCACGGGCACCGCACCGGTCAAACCCGTTCGCGCGACAGTGTTCTCACCGGGCGGTGAGGCCGATAACCCCGCCGACGCCGGCAATGCGATCGACGGCAGCCCCACCACGACGTGGCAGACCGACACCTACAGCGACGCGGTTCCGTTCCCCAACTTCAAGAACGGCGTTGGGTTGATTCTGGAGTTGCCGAAGCCGACGGCGATCGCGTCGGTGACCTTGAGTTTGAACAGCACCGGTACGTCCGTTCAGATCCGTTCGGCCCAGTCGGCGACTCCCTCGACGCTCGAGGACACCACTGTGCTGAGCCCGCCGACACCGATGAAGACCGGGTCGAACACGATCAGCATCGACAACCCCCAGCCCGTGTCGAATGTGCTGGTGTGGATCACCACGCTCGGCACCGTCGATGGGAAGAGCGAGACGGCGATTTCGGACATCGTGCTCAAGTCCGCATCCTGACGGCGGTCGCCTCGCTTTCATCCACAGGCAACGGGTCGTGGCCGAACCCGTTCCTCCAGATCGGCAGCCTCGTTCGGCTCCCGATGCGAGGGCGCGAGAAGAAGTGTCGAGACCGGTGTCCAGGGTTGATTACTGTTCGGTTGTGGGGAGCTACGGGGGTATCGCCGATCAACAACGGACGGACGCAGAGTTGCTCGGCGCGCACGTCGCCGGTGACCGGTATGCCTTCGAAGAGCTCTTCTACCGCCATCACCGGCAGCTCTACCGGCTCGCGCACTACACCAGCCGCAATCCCGACGACGCAGCCGATGCTCTCCAGGACGCCATGCTGGCCGCGCATCGCTGCGCGCCGACCTTTCGCTACGACGCCTCGGTGAGCAGTTGGCTGTATCGCATCGTGGTCAATGCCTGCCTAGACCGCCTGCGCCGCAACAAGACTCACCCGGCGTCGCCACTCGAGAGCTACGTCTACCTTCTCGGCGATCCAACCTCGCGGGTCGATACGGCACTCATGGTGGAGCGGGCACTGTTGCGGCTACCCCTGGAGCAGCGAGCCGTCGTGGTGGCGGTCGACATGCAGGGCTACTCGGTCGCCGAGACCGCGCACCTGCTCGGGGTGCCGGAGGGCACCGTGAAGAGTCGATGCTCACGGGCAAGAGCCAAGTTGGCCAAGACTTTGGAGTACTTCGAGGAGGACGCCCCGACCGTCCGGACCGAGCGCCGCTGACGGCTACCGGCTCTGCCGGACCCTGGTGTCGGGCTGAGGCACCGAGACGAGTTGCGGCCCGTTGACGGCTTGTGAGAGACATCCCGGGATGTTGCGGCAGGCGATGATGGCGCCCGCCCCCGGCGCTTGACCGGGTGCCGTGGGAATCTGGTTCGGGATGCCGCAGGTCTGGTGGTAGGGGTCATAGGGAACGATGTTCATGTCGCAAGCCAATGAGTGGGACTGCGGCGTGGTGACTATGTCGACAGCGGCCAACCCGGCGGCCGAGACGAGGCCGAAGGCTCCTATGACGAGCATTCGCTGCAGGCTGAGCATGTAGTGGGCCTCATTCATAAAACGGCTAATCACCAAGGGCGGGCCGCGCCAGCCCAAGCATCCTCTTACCCGGGCTAGAACGAACGGACATTCACGGGAATTCCCGTCGGGGTGGTGCGACACTGGCCCCGTGGAGCGCGAGGCGAGCGATTGCGACGGCCCCGTGTCGGTCGAATTGCTCGCCGATCTCCAGGCGGGACTTCTCGACGACGAAACGGCCGCCCGCCTCCGCCGGCTGGTCCGCAGCGACCCAGAAATCGCTCGTCGGCTCGCTGCGCTGGACCGGGTCCGTCGCAACGTGGCGGACCTCGGCACCGATGCAGCGTCGGCCCCGGACATCCCGGCACATGTCGCCGCCCGAATTGGCTCCGCGCTGCGCTCACGGCGGCTCGACCCGTCGAGCTGAACGCGCGGCGGCGGGGTCCTCGACCGTCCATGACACGTCCCGGGAGCGCTCGTGGAACAGCCGGGCCTACCCTGGTGTTATAGGCGTACGCAGAAAGGCGGACATGACTTCTTCGACCACCGTGCACGACGTGATCATCATCGGGTCCGGTCCTGCTGGCTATACAGCGGCGGTGTATGCCGCGCGTGCCCAGCTCAACCCGTTGGTGTTGGAAGGCGTGCAGTTCGGCGGCGCGCTGATGACGACTACCGAGGTGGAGAACTACCCCGGCTTCAAGGATGGCATCACCGGACCCGAGCTGATGGAGCAGATGCGTGAGCAGGCGCTGCGTTTCGGCGCCGATCTACGCATGGAGGACGTCGACGAGGTCTCGCTCGACGGACCCATCAAGACGGTCACCGTCGGCGACGAGACCTTCCAGGCCCGTTCGGTCATCCTGGCCATGGGTGCGGCGGCCCGCCAGCTCGACGTGCCTGGCGAGATGGAGCGCATCGGCACCGGCGTCAGCACGTGTGCGACCTGCGACGGCTTCTTCTTCCGCGACCAGGACATCGCCGTGGTCGGCGGCGGCGACTCCGCGATGGAAGAGGCCATCTTCCTGACCAAGTTCGCGAGCAGCGTCACGCTGATCCACCGCCGTGACGAGTTCCGTGCCTCCAAGATCATGCTCGAGCGGGCCAAGGCCAACCCGAAGATCACCTTCCTCACCAACACCGCGGTGACGCAGGTGGAGGGCGAGCCCAAGGTGACTGGCCTCCGCTTGAAGGACACCGTCACCGGCGAAGAGTCGAAGCTGGCCGTCACGGGCGTGTTCGTGGCGATCGGCCACGACCCGCGTTCGGCATTGGTCAGCGGCAAGGTCGACCTCGACGGCGAGGGCTACGTGCAGGTCAAGGACGGTTCGACCAGCACCTCGATTGATGGTGTCTTCGCCTGCGGCGACCTCGTCGATCACACCTACCGTCAGGCCATCACCGCAGCCGGCAGTGGCTGCGCCGCCGCGATCGACACCGAGCGTTGGCTCGCCGAGCAAGACTGACCCAACCCAACCCGATACCGAGGAGCACCACATGACCGAAGCCACCAGTGCCACCGTCGTCGTCACCGACGACTCGTTCTCTACTGACGTCCTGTCCAGCAGCACGCCCGTGCTAGTGGACTTCTGGGCGACGTGGTGCGGTCCCTGCAAGATGATCGCCCCCGTGCTCGAAGAGATTGCGAACGAGAAGGCGGGCTCGCTGACCGTCGCGAAGCTCGACGTCGACGCCAATCCCGGGACGGCTCGCGACTTTCAGGTCGTGTCCATTCCGACGTTGATCCTGTTCAAGGACGGCCAGCCCGTGAAGCGGATCGTCGGTACCAAGGGCAAGGCCGCGCTGCTGCGCGAACTGTCCGACGAGGTATGACTCCTGCCTGACGTCCCGTCCCGTCGCGAAGAGATCGAGCAGTCTGTGATTGGCCTGGAGGTTTCTTAATTTTCGCCTTCGTCTGCGACAATTCACATTATGTCTAGTCTGCGCCGCGGCGATCGGGGAGTCCCAGTCGTCGAGATTCGGTCGGCGCTGGCAGCGTTGGGCTTGCTAGGCAACCCCGACGACGATCTGACCACCGGCAAGCACGTGGCGTTCGACACGTTCGACGACGACCTCGACGACGCAGTCCGCGCCTTCCAGCAGCATCGCGGTTTGCTCGTCGACGGTGTGGTTGGCGAAGCCACCTACCGTGCTCTCAAGGAAGCGTCCTACCGGCTGGGCGCACGGACGCTGGGCCACCAGTTCGGTGCACCCATGTACGGTGATGACGTCGCCACTCTGCAGGCACGGCTCCAAGATCTCGGTTTCTACACCGATCTGGTAGACGGACACTTCGGGTTGCAGACCCACAACGGTCTGATGTCCTACCAGCGGGAGTACGGCCTATACCCCGATGGCATCTGTGGCCCAGAGACGTTGCGCTCCTTGTACTTTCTCGGTTCCCGGGTGACTGGCGGCTCCCTGCACGCCATTCGCGAGGAGGAGCTGGTCCGCCGCTCGGGCCCGCTCCTATCGGGCAAGCGCATCATCATCGATCCAGGCCGTGGCGGAGACGACCACGGACCGATCATGAGTGGGCCGGACGGCCCGATCAGCGAAGCAGACATCTTGTGGGACCTGGCAAGTCGGCTCGAGGGACGAATGACCGCGATCGGCATGGAGACGTTCCTGTCGCGACCAGGGGCGCTCAGTCCGTCGGATGCCGAACGTGCGGCGACCGCCAACACCGTCGGCGCCGATCTGATGATCAGCCTAAGGTGTGCCGCACTGCCCGACTCCCCCGCCAACGGAGTCGCTTCCTTCCACTTCGGCAACTCGCACGGTTCGGTGTCGACGATCGGCCGTAACCTGGCCGACTTCATTCAGCGAGAGCTGGTGGCGCGAACCGGATTACGTGACTGCCGCACCCATGGCCGGACCTGGGATCTGTTGCGCCTGACGCGCATGCCGACAGTGCAGGTCGACGTCGGTTACATCACCAACCCGCACGACCGAGACCTGCTGGTCTCCGCGCAGGCCCGCGACTCACTGTCCGAGGGCATTCTCGCCGCCGTGAAGCGGCTCTACCTGCTCGGCAAGAACGACCGGCCGACGGGCACCTTCACCTTCGCCGAGCTACTCGCCCACGAGCGGTCGGTCGAGCAGGCCGGCGGTCGCGCCGCGCAAGGCTGACCCGCCCCGCACGCACGGGCCTGCGCCGGCCCCCACCGGTTGCTGGAGTTGGGCGCCTACCAGAAGACGCTCCAGCGCCGCCTCGACATCGGCCTTCCAGCCCAGGCCCTGTTCGAGTTCGAGTCGCATCCGTGGGAAGTACCGATGCGGTGCGACGATCTGGAACCCGACGTCGGCAAGGAAATCCGCGTCGACGACGCACTGTTCGATCGAGCAATCGCCGAGCGTCGCGACCGCCGAACGCAAGTCGGGCGAGACCAGCTGCGGGTCAGCCAGTTCAGCCACCTCCGCCGTCCTTCCAAAGGCCTCCAACGCACGGACGCCGCGTCGCACCAAGTCTCCGACGACGGCGGCCATCAAGGCGCGGGTGAGTCCGTCGCCGTCCTCTCCCGATTCAACACCGACCGTCGTCAACAACACGGCGTCGGCGCTAACGGGTCCGGTGGGAAAGAGTGCGGCACGCGGCACCGCGCGCGGCGGTGCGTAGAGGGCGAAGCCGAGGCAGGCTTCGCCCCCACTGAATGCCGAGGCAGCGAGATCGCCCTGATCGGATTCGTCCGATACGGCCACCTGCCCGCATGAACCCCACTCCAGCATGACCATGGACAGCCAGGCTTCCTTCTCGAACTCAGGGTCGGCGAGGTCGTCTCGTCTGGATTCGGACCGCTGCAAGGTCGACGGATCGACCTCCCAGAAGACACATCGGCGCGCGTGCTTGGGCAACTGCTCGAAGCCTTCGAGGCGCAGCGGCGTAATTCGTGCTGACACTAGACTCTCCGCGATTCTGATCGGCCTGGCGACCGTGGCCACCCCTCCAGGATAGGAGGAAGAGACGGGCGCGGCTCGGATTCACGTCGGAACATCACGCCGGCTCCGGCCTCACTCGAATCACGTTGCTGCACAAGGTCTTAGCTCCTCTGGGTCGCGACGACACCATGCCGAGTGCGTCGTTGTGTCACAGTGACGTAATTGCGCCTATGGACCGGTCATGCCTTCGCAGCGTTCATTAGGTCGACTATGCGTTGGAGGTCGTCGACGGACCCGAATTCGACGACTATCTTGCCTTTGCGTTTGCCGAGGCTGACCGTGACCCGGGTATCAAATGCCGAGGACAGTCGCTCAGCAACGTCTTGGAGCCCCGGCATCTGGATCGGCTTACGCCGCTGGGCGGTCGACGGCTCATGGACGCCGTCCCGATTGGCGAGAGTGACGGCCTCCTCCGTAGCTCGGACCGACAGGCCTTCCGCAACGATCCGCGCCGCCAACTCCTCTTGCTTCTCGGGCCCGCTCTCGAGAGCCAGCAGTGCGCGGGCATGGCCCGCGGACAACACGCCTGCCGCGACTCGGCGCTGCACGGCGATCGGCAGCCGCATCAATCGGATCATGTTGGTGATCACTGGACGAGACCGCCCGATCCGCGCGGCAAGCTCCTCGTGCGTCACCCCGAATTCGTCCAGCAGCTGCTGGTAGGCCGCCGCTTCTTCCAACGGATTCAGCTGCGCACGATGAATGTTCTCAAGGAGGGCGTCACGGAGCATGCTCTCGTCGGCCGTCTCGCGCACGATTGCGGGGATCGCCGTCAAGCCGGCCTCTTGCGCGGCCCGCCAACGCCGCTCCCCCATCACCAGCTGATAGCGGGGCTTCTCGCCGCCCGCGTCGAGCGCGCGCACGACGATGGGCTGCATGAGACCGAACTCGCGAATCGAATGGACCAGTTCGTCGAGCGCTTCCCCGTCGAACACCTGACGCGGTTGCTTGGGATTCGGCTCGATCGACGAGGGCTCGATCTCGCGGTACACGGCACCGGAGTCACCCACCGGTTCCACCGGAGCCTTCGGCGCGCCGCCATACATGACGTCCGCCGCCGCATCACCCATCGCAGGGCTGTTGTTGCCGTCACTCGGGCCGGTTGGGATCAGCGAGGCGAGCCCACGGCCGAGACCGGTTCGCTTGGGAGGCGGAGTCATGCTTGTTGTCCCTTCGTTCCGCTGTCGGCCCGTTCCGCAATCTCGCGGCTGGCGTCGAGATAGCTCATTGCACCGCGTGATCCGGGGTCGTACTCCAAGATCGTCATGCCGTATCCGGGCGCTTCGGACACCTTGACGCTTCGCGGAATTACCGTTCGCAGGACCTTGGCTCCGAAGTGTGAACGGACGTCATCTGCCACCTGGTCGGCGAGCTTCGTGCGTCCGTCATACATCGTGAGGACAACGGTCGTGACTTCGAGGTGCGGATTGAGGTGCGACTTGACCATCTCGATGTTGCGGAGCAATTGGCCGACACCTTCGAGGGCGTAGTACTCGCACTGAATGGGGATGAGCACCTCGGGGGCAGCGACCAAGGCATTGATCGTCAGCAGGCCGAGCGACGGCGGACAATCGATGAAGACGTAGTCGAAGTCGTATTCCTGCAGACTTGCGAGCGCATTACGGAGCCTGCCTTCTCGCGCGACCATGCTGACGAGTTCGATCTCGGCGCCGGCGAGGTCGATGGTCGCGGGTACGCAGTAGAGGCGTTCGTTGTACGGACTCTGCTGCAGAGCCTCCTGGAGCGTGATCTCTCCGATCAGCACCTCGTACGACGAAGGCGTGCCGGGGCGGTGTTCGATGCCGAGTGCCGTGCTGGCATTGCCCTGGGGATCGAGATCTATGACGAGCGTCCGCAGCCCTTGCAGTGCGAGGGCTGCTGCCACATTGACCGCGGTCGTGGTCTTCCCGACGCCCCCCTTCTGGTTCGCAATGGTGAACACACGCTGGTGCGGTGGGCGCGGAAGCTGGCTACCCTTCGCGTTGTGCAATAGGCGGACTGCGCGCTCGGCTTCGGCGCCAATCGGGGTGTCGGCGGCGGGGTTCTTCCAGGGTTCCTCAGCGGGCGGTAACCATGTTTCACGTGAAACATTGGGCTTGGCGGCTGGGCGCACGGGGTCGGCAGCCTCCCCCTCGCCCTTCGGCGGTGGCGTCACTTGCTCCTCCTCGTAGGCCTCTTGGGCCGTGATGTTCGTCGATCCTGCGTGCGGTCGGGCTTCCGCACGAGTGACGCGAGCTGAGTGCCCCCGCCCCCCGGCCGACTCCCCCGGGTCGCCACGACCACGGTTACGGGCGGAGTCAAGTAGTTCACGCCACATTCCATCACCTTCACGTCTACGGCACCCAATGAGTTCATGACCCGGCGGTGCTCCTCGACCTCAGCACTCGCGCGCTCGCCCTTCAGCGCCAGCATTCGGCCACCTGGCAGAAGCAGCGGCAGACACCATCTCGTCAGCTTGTCGAGCGAGGCAACGGCCCGTGATGTCACGACGTTGATCTCCCCCGCCGCGTCCTGCACCGCACGCTCCTCGGCTCGTCCTCGGATCACCGTGACGGGCAGTCCCAAGAGTTCGACGGCTTCATGGAGAAAGTCCGCCCTGCGGAGAAGGGGCTCGACGAGAGTGACGCTCACGTCGGACCGGGCGATGGCCAGCGGGATGCCCGGCAGTCCAGCGCCACTGCCAACGTCGGCGACTCTCTCACCGGTGGCCAGCAATTCGCCGACCACACCGCTGTTCAAAATGTGGCGGTCCCACAGCCGGGCTACCTCGCCGGGGCCAATGAGGCCGCGCTCGATGCCGGAGCCCGCGAGGATCGCGGCGTACTCCACGGCGATCTCCAGCCGCTCGCCAAAAATTGCGGACGCGGCCTGCGGCGCCGGGGGCGCTTCGCCATGTTTCACGTGAAACATCCTCCCGAATCCGCTTGCGAAGCGCGTCCGAACTACACGGTTGTAACTCGAGACCTCAGGCAGGAAGTACGACGACGCGCCGAGACGGTTCGGCGCCTTCACTCTCGCTACGCACACCGTCGATGGCGGACACCGCGTCGTGGACGATCTTCCGCTCGAACGGCGTCATCGGGGCAAGCTCCTCACGCTCGCCGCTCGACAGCACGCGACGGGCGATCTTTTCGCCGAGGGCCGCCAGCTCGTCACGCCGACCCCGCCGCCAGTGAGCGACGTCCAGCATCAGCCGGCTGCGCTCACCGGTCTTCTGATGAACGGCGAGCCGAGTCAGCTCCTGTAGTGCATCGAGAACTTCGCCCTTGCGACCGACGAGCTTCGCGAGGTCGCTTCCCCCGTCGATGCTCACCACCGCTCGGTCACCCTCGACGTCGAGATCGATGTCCCCGTCGAAGTCCAACAGGTCGAGAAGCTCCTCGAGGTAATCCCCGGCGATCTCGCCTTCGGCTACCAAGCGGTCCTCCAGATCCACTGTCTTGGGCGCTTCGCCCTCGAGCTCGGTCCGTTCCGTCGTATCGGCGTCAGTCATCTTCGTCCTTACTTCCTTGCATTGTCAGCCATCAGTGGCCACCCGGGGCCGACCTGAATCGGGGACTTCTCAGGGCCTTCGCTTCTTGGGGCGATTGTTGGTGCGGCGCGGCGCACGATTCACTCCGCTGCCGGCTTTCGAGGCCGCGGCCTTCCCGTTCGTCGCCGGGGATGAACTCCCGCCGGCGGCGGCGGGCTTCGCCAGAGTGTCCGAACCGTCGTCCTCGACAGCGTCGACTTCCTGGCCACCATGCTCGGTCAGTTCGGCTGCTGCTGCTGCCCGTGCCTTCTCGGCGGCAGTGGCGTTCGTCGGAGGCTTCTTGCGCTTGGGCTTCGGCTTGGAACCGGGGGTCGGAGCGTTCGACGCGCGACGCGCCAGTTCCTCCTCCTTCTTCAGTTCCTCTTCCTTCTCGATTCTGCCGAACACGTAGTGCTGCTGGCCGTAGGTCCAGATGTTGTTGGCCACCCAGTACAAGATGATGGCGAGCGGAAGGAATGGCCCACCAACGACCACGCCCAGCGGAAAAACGTAGAGCGCGAGCTTGTTCATCATCGCGGTCTGTGGGTTGGCGGCGGCTTCGATGCTCTGCCGGGCCACCGACGCGCGACTGTTGAAGTGTGTGGCGACACCGGCGAGGATCATCAGCGGCACACCGACGGCAATCACTGCGGCCCGGTTGAACTCGTCGAAGGCGCCGAGGCCGACCGTCTGGATCATCGACGCCCCGAGTGGCGCGCCGAAGAGGTTGGCGTCCAGGAAATGCCCGACGTCGGTCGCGCTGAAGACATAGTTGCCCAGCGCTCGGTTCTGCTCGACCGACAAGCCCAACCGGCCGAAGCCCGTCTGCGTGCGGTTGAAGGAGTTCAACACGTGATAGAGACCGATGAACACCGGAATCTGCGCCAACATCGGTAGGCAGCCAAGGATCGGATTGAACCCGTGGTCCTTCTGAAGCTTCTGCATCTCGAGGGCCATCCGCTGGCGGTCCTTGCCGTACTTCTTCTGCAGCGCCTTGATCTGTGGTTGCAGTTCCTGCATCTGCCGCGTCGTCCGGATCTGACGAACGAAGGGCTTGTACAAGATGGCCCGCAAAGTGAAGACGAGGAACATCACCGTCAGCGCCCATGCGAAGAAGTTGTCCGGGCCCAGGACGAAGGCGAACGCCTTGTACCAAACCCACATGATCGCGGAGACCGGGTAATAGATGATGTCGAGACTGAACCAATTAAACAAACGAATCGCTCCTCAGCGTCGCGCTGTCGACAACCCCGCTGGAGTCCGCCCTCGGGTGGACTCCAGTCTCGCGTCGCTCCGGAATCGGGTCCCATCCACCTCGGTGCCACGGGCCACACTTGGCCACCCGCGCCAAGGCCAACCAACTCCCCCGCACCACTCCGAACTCTCGGAGCGCATCGATGGCGTACTGACTGCACGTGGGGGTGAATCGACAACAGGGTGGCCGGAGTGGCGAGATCATCGTGCGATACGCCTCGATGGCGAAGATGAGGCCCCTGACAAGTCCGCCGCGGTTCATCGTCGCGGTCCGGACTGGGCGTTCACCCGGCGAAGGGCGATCCGCAGTTCCTGCTCGAGCCGAGCCGAAATTGCGTGACTGCTACCGGGCAGAGCACGGATCACCACTTTGTCACCAGGCCCCAGGTCGCCGATCACCTCGCGCGCCACATGCCTCAACATCCGAGATACGCGGTGGCGCTGTACCGCGGTTCCCACCGACTTGGAGACGACGAGACCGATCTTCGGGGTACCCAGCTCTTCACCCGACGACTTCAGTGCATGCACGACGAGATCGGGTTGCGCTGCGCGTACACCGCGATTGACGGTCAGGCCGAAATCAGTCGATCGCGTCATCCGGTACTGCGCCGGAAGCACCTGTCTACACCCTGCTACGGATCAGAGCACGATCACGCAGTGAGAGAGCGGCGGCCCTTGGTGCGCCGGCCCGACACGATGGCACGACCCGCGCGCGTACGCATCCGCAGCCGAAAACCGTGCACCTTGGCACGACGCCGGTTGTTCGGCTGAAAGGTCCGCTTGCCCTTGGCCACGGCTGTATCTCCTCAATAATTGCGTCCGCCTCCTTCGCGCACATGAAGACTTCATGTCCGTCTGGAAGCAACCGCGGTACTTACGCTTCGTTTGTCTCGCTTGCTAGCCCCGGCGCGTGAACCCGAGTATCCGAGTCGCAGCCGTGCCACCGCTTTCGGGCGACTGTTCGAGGGTACTGACGAGATTTACCTAGGTCAAACCTGCTTCTCGCGGTGACGGATCCGCCACTTTCGTGCACATCAGTCACCATTGAACACCGACGGCTGAGGAAGCCTCCGTCAATGTTGCAGAACTGTTGGCAGCCAGCAATAAACCTGTTAGCTTCTGCCAAGGCCATCTCAGACGAGAAGGCGCTTGACGAGAAGGCGGGGACGGCTGCGCGATCGCGAGCCCACGGTGCACCAAAGCCCTGTGACGAGCCACGAGAACGCTGCTTCTGCGCGAGTACGCAACGACACAACGACCGGTGTCGGTTATCCACAGTCTGTGGATAACCATGTGGACATCCGGTCATTGCTTATTCGGCCAACCCTGTCTGGCCACGAGGGGGAACGTCTCCGTTGACAGCAGACGCCGACCCGTTCGTGGCAATCTGGAACGATGTCGTTGCCGAGCTCAACGGTGACATGGCTCCCGATCCGACCACGGGCATCGCACCGGGCTTCACTTCCCCGATTCTCACCCCGCAGCAAAGAGCTTGGCTGAAGCTGGTCAAACCGCTCGTCCTCGCCGAGGGTTTTGCTCTCTTATCGGTTCCCACACCGTTCGTTCAGAATGAGATCGAGCGACATCTTCGCGAGCCCATCGTCTCCAGTCTGAGTCGCCGGCTCGGGCAGCGCGTCGAGCTAGGTGTCCGGATTGCCACTCCCGAGCCTGACGCTCGGGCCGACTCGCTACCCGAATCCGATGAAGTCGACGACGACAAGGAAGCACTCGCCAGCGCCGAGGAGAGTTGGCCGACCTACTTCACGAACCGTCAGCAGAACTCCCCCACCAATGACGTGAGCCTCAACCGTCGTTACACGTTCGACACGTTCGTCATCGGTGCCTCCAATCGCTTCGCCCATGCCGCGACCCTGGCCATCGCCGAGGCACCGGCACGCGCCTACAACCCTCTCTTCATCTGGGGCGAATCCGGACTCGGCAAGACACACCTTCTCCATGCGGCGGGCAACTACGCGCAACGACTGTTTCCCGGCATGCGAGTGAAGTACGTCTCGACCGAAGAATTCACCAATGACTTCATCAACTCACTCCGCGACGATCGCAAGGCCTCCTTCAAAAGGAGCTACCGGGACATCGACGTGCTGTTGGTCGACGACATTCAGTTCATCGAAGGTAAGGAAGGCATCCAGGAGGAGTTCTTCCACACCTTCAACACCCTGCACAATGCGAACAAGCAGATCGTGATCTCCTCCGATCGGCCCCCCAAACAGCTCGCGACCCTGGAAGATCGGCTGCGGACCCGTTTCGAATGGGGTCTGATCACCGACGTTCAGCCGCCGGAGCTGGAGACCCGCATTGCGATCCTCCGCAAGAAGGCGCAGATGGATCGGTTGGACGTCCCCGACGACGTGCTGGAGCTGATCGCCAGCAGCATCGAGCGCAATATCCGCGAGCTTGAAGGCGCGCTCATCCGTGTGACGGCGTTCGCGTCTCTCAATAAGGCTGCCATCGACAAGACGCTCGCAGAAATCGTTCTGCGCGACCTCATTTCGGACGCGAGCACGACGCAGATCAGCATTGCGACGATCATGGCCGCCACAGCTGAGTACTTCGAGACCACGATCGATGAGCTACGCGGTCCCGGCAAGACCAGGGCGCTGGCTCAGTCGCGTCAGATCGCGATGTATCTATGCCGCGAGCTGACGGATCTGTCGCTGCCCAAGATCGGTCAGGCGTTCGGTCGCGACCACACCACGGTGATGTACGCCGAACGGAAGATCCGCGGAGAGATGGCGCAGCGACGCGAGGTCTTCGATCACGTCAAGGAACTCACCACGAGGATCCGCCAGCGCTCCAAGCGCTGACCCGAAACTCCTTGGGCTAGCTCCCCGCACCGCCTCCACACGATCGATCGGGGTGTCGTGCTGCGCGAATTCTCCGAGAATCTTCTGGCCCTGCTGCCTCACCAGTCACACTGACGGCTCGTGGACTACTCGTGCACAATCCGTGGACGAATCGCGTGTCGGCGGCACGCTCGTACACACTCGGCCCGCCCGTCCACAGTTCGCTGAAGTACACGCATCGGTAGTCCACGAGTAACACACGAGGACACACCGCGCCCCACCAGCCAAAGTGTCCTGCTATGCACAGCTTCCACAGCACCTATTACTGTTACTCATCTATTCATCATGTATCTCTCCTAAAAGAAGCACCTGGGGAACGCGCCCTGTTGGGCATCCGGAGTACGGGCCTCACGGGACGTTTGTCACTCCGATCGATTAGCTTTCAAGTTGACGCCGAAGGCTCTACGGTGGGTCTTCGACAACCGGAACGGTCGTCGAACCGCAGCGTGGTGACACGTCCGTGAGACACCCGTAGATTCGCTGCTAGAGCCTATAGCTGGGGTTTCACTGAAGGGGACGCTTGTGGACGTGGCGACGACGACGCTTGGTACCGACCTGAAGTTTCGCCTGGTGCGCGAAGACTTCGCCGACGCAGTGGCGTGGGTTGCCCGCATTCTTCCCACCCGGCCCACCGTGCCGGTGCTGTCAGGTGTGCTGCTGACCGGCTCAGACGATGGGTTGACCATCTCCGGTTATGACTACGAAGTATCGGCCGAGGTGCGCGTGGCGGCTGAAATAGCCTCTCCGGGAAGTGTTCTCGTCTCCGGTCGGCTGCTATCGGACATCACCAAATCCCTACCGGCGAAGCCCGTCGACGTCACGGTCGAAGGCACTCGGGTATCGCTGAGCTGCGGTAGCGCCCGATTCTCGCTTCCCACGATGGCCGTCGAGGATTATCCGACCCTGCCGTCGCTGCCCGAGGAAACCGGTGTCGTGCCGTCTGATCTGTTCGCGCAGGCGATCAGCCAAGTGGCCGTTGCCGCAGGCCGTGACGACACGCTGCCGATGCTGACCGGCATTCGCGTGGAGATCTCCGGTGAGAAGGTGGTCCTGGCGGCGACCGACAGATTCCGTCTCGCCGTACGCGAACTCACCTGGTCCACGGATTCCGCAGAGATCGAAGCCGCCGTCTTGGTTCCGGCGAAGACGCTCGCCGAGGCGGCGAGGGCTGGTTCCGACGGCGCCGACGTGCATTTGTCGCTCGGCGCGGGCGCCGCCGTCGGCAAGGATGGTCTCTTGGGCATCCGCAGCAACGGAAAGCGCACGACGAGCCGCCTGCTGGATGCCGAATTCCCCAAGTTCCGCCAACTCCTGCCAGCGGAGCACACCGCAGTGGCGACCGTCGGGGTGGCGGAACTGACGGAGGCCATCAAGCGTGTCGCCCTGGTCGCCGATCGTGGCGCGCAGGTACGGATGGAATTCACCGAGGACACGCTTCGTCTGTCGGCAGGTGGCGAGGATGCCGTAGGGCGGGCCGAGGAAGACCTACCGGTGGAGTTCTCCGGCGATCCCCTCACGATCGCCTTCAATCCCACATACCTGACGGATGGCTTGGGATCGTTGCACTCCCCGAAGGTCACGTTCGGCTTCACGACATCCAGCCGTCCCGCGGTGTTGCGGCCGGCAGGTGATGATGATGACGCGTACGTCGGTTCGAGCGGACCCTTCCCGGCCGGCCAGACCGATTACGTCTATCTGTTGATGCCGGTACGGCTTCCGGGCTGACCGGCCTAACCGCCACGAAAGAGGCGCACATGCAACTCGGGCTCGTCGGTCTCGGCAAAATGGGCTTCAACATGCGCGAACGCCTTCGCGAAGGCGAACACGAAGTAATCGGATACGACCCTCGACCCGAGGTCACTGACGTCCCCGACCTCGAGGGTCTGGCGGCAGCGCTCACCGCGCCCCGTGTGGTCTGGGTGATGGTGCCATCCGGTGAAGTCACCAACACCACCATCGTCGGTCTCTCCAAGGTGCTTGGTACTGGTGACCTGGTGATCGATGGCGGCAACTCGCGGTACAGCGAGGACTCACCCCACGCAGCGCTATTGGCGGAGAAGGGAATCGGTTTCATCGACGCCGGGGTCTCCGGTGGCATCTGGGGCCTCACCGAGGGCTACGGACTCATGGTCGGGGGCAGTGACGACGACGTAGCGAAGGTGATGCCGATCTTCGATACCCTCCGCCCGCCGGGTCCACGGGAAGACGGGTTCGTTCATGCCGGCCCCGTCGGCGCCGGTCACTTCGCCAAGATGGTTCACAACGGTGTCGAGTACGCCATGATGACCGCCTACGGCGAGGGTTACGAGCTGTTGGCCGCAGAAGATCTCATCAAGAGCCCACAGGCCGTTTATCAGGCGTGGAGCAACGGCACCGTCGTGCGGTCGTGGCTGCAACAGTTACTTGCGAAGGCCCTCAAGGAGGATCCTCAGCTCGCCGAGATCAAGGGCTACACGGAAGATTCCGGCGAAGGCCGCTGGACGGTGGAGGAGGCCATCCGGCTGAGAGTTCCCGTCCCGGGAATCGCGGCCTCGCTGTTTGCGAGATTCCTTTCCAGACAAGAAGATTCGCCGACGATGAAGGCGGTGGCCGCGCTTCGAAACCAGTTCGGTGGACACGCGGTTCAGAGGATCAGTGAATCTGGTTGATCCAGGGCTTGGGCGACGACGTGACTCGGAGCGGATAAGTGTACGTACGGCAAGTCGGCCTGATCGATTTCCGTTCCTGGTCACGACTGGAGTTGGAGCTGGAGCCGGGTCGTACCGTGTTCGTCGGCCCCAACGGTTTTGGTAAGACGAATATCGTTGAGGCGCTGTGGTATTCATCTACGCTCGGTTCACATCGGGTGGCGACGGATGCGCCGCTGATTCGTGCGGGAGCCGAGCGGGCAATCGTGTCGACGATAGTCGTCAATGAAGGACGCGAACTGGCGGTCGATCTGGAGATCGCCGCAGGCCGCGCGAACAAGGCGAGGTTGAATCGGTCGCCGGTTCGCAGCGCACGTGAAATCCTCGGAGCGCTGCGCGCGGTGCTCTTCGCACCCGAGGATCTGGCGCTCGTGCGTGGGGACCCGGGAGAACGCCGGCGCTACCTCGATGAGCTCGCGACTACGCGGCGTCCCGCGGTCGCCGGCCTGCGCGCCGATTACGACAAGGTGCTTCGACAGCGCACGGCCTTACTGAAAAGCTCTGCGGGAGCCCGTTTCCGGGGTGATGTCAGTGCTTTGGAGACCCTCGACGTCTGGGATGGTCATCTGGCGATGCACGGGGCCAAGCTCATCGCTGCGCGAGTAAATCTCGTCAACCTGTTGGCCCCTGAGATAGAGAAGGCCTACCAACTTCTGGCGCCGGCATCCCGCCCGGCGGCTGTCCGGTACCGCAGCTCGGTGGAGGCCGTCGAAGCTGAAGCTGCCACCGGCGCGGCCAACATCGAGGTGTTCGAAGTCGGATTGCTCGAGGAGCTCGCCAGGAAGCGATCGGCTGAACTCGAGCGCGGGGTGTGTCTCGTCGGGCCGCACCGTGACGACCTGGAGCTGCGGCTTGGTGACCAGCCGGCAAAGGGCTTTGCGAGTCACGGTGAATCGTGGTCGATGGCCCTGTCACTGAGACTTGCTGCTTACGAACTACTTCGGTCGGAGGGTACTGATCCCGTGCTGCTGCTCGACGACGTCTTCGCCGAGTTGGACAACGCTCGACGGCGAGCGCTCGTCGA
This sequence comes from Mycolicibacterium hodleri, assembly GCF_006439015.1. Lineage (GTDB taxonomy): Bacteria > Actinomycetota > Actinomycetes > Mycobacteriales > Mycobacteriaceae > Mycobacterium > Mycobacterium hodleri_A. Next base: position 307,403 of record NZ_RCZG01000003.1, read on the forward strand.
GGTGGCGGAATCCGCCGAACAAGTTCTGGTGACGGCGGCGGTCGCCGAGGACATCCCGCAGGATTGGGATGTACGCAGGATGCTGATCGGCATGCGCGACGAAGATTCTGGTCGAGTGTCGGAGATGATTGGGTGACCGATTCGACCGATGACGACGCACCCCCGGGTCCGCCGCCTGAGTTGGCGCATCTCAAGGGAATGGATCTGGTGCGGCGCACCCTGGAGGAGGCTCGCGGGGCGGCCCGTAGTCAAGGCAAGGACGTGGGCCGCGGAGGTACGTCGTCGACGAAGGACGTCCCACTGCGGGGGTCGCGGCGTCGCTGGTCCGGCCCCGGACCCGACTCTCGCGATCCTCAGACGCTCGGACGGGCCACCTCCGACCTCGCCAAGAACCGCGGCTGGTCGCCGCGAGTGGCAGAGGGCTCGGTGTTCGGGCAGTGGGCGACCGTCGTCGGCGATCAGATCGCCGAACACGCCAACCCGGCTGCGTTGCGCGAAGGAGTTCTGACAGTGGAGGCGGAGTCGACGGCGTGGGCGACGCAGCTGCGCATGATCCAGGCTCAGATCCTGGCCAAGATCGCGGCAGCTGTCGGTGATGGTGTCGTCACCAGGCTGAAGATCGTCGGTCCGGCCGGCCCGACGTGGCGCAAGGGGAGGTACAACGTGCCCGGCCGAGGTCCGCGCGACACCTATGGGTAGCGGTCTGGCGGTCGGTTCTGAGAGCGCCGACAACGTTGGAAGGCCGCTTCTCGGGCGTCGGGACGCAACTGGAAGCGAGAAATTCCGCGCACGGCTCATTTAGGTGTCTGGAAACGCCGCCTGTGAGTGAGTGTGGACGGTGCGTAACGGTAGACTTATCGAAGACTCGCGGGGGCGCTGTGCGCCCTAGCTGGCATCCGCTGCCTAAAGACCAAGGAGACGCGTCCAACGTGCCTGCCCCAAAGAAGACCGCTGCCGACAGTTACGGTGCCCAATCCATCACCATTTTGGAGGGGCTGGAGGCCGTCCGCAAACGACCGGGCATGTACATCGGCTCCACCGGCGAACGCGGTCTGCACCACCTGGTCTGGGAAGTCGTCGACAACTCGATCGACGAAGCGATGGCCGGGTACGCCACGCGGGTCGACGTAAAGATCCTCGGCGACGGCAGCGTCCAGGTCACTGACGACGGCCGCGGCATACCCGTCGCCATGCACGCGACCGGGGTTCCGACCATCGACGTCGTCATGACGCAGTTGCACGCCGGTGGCAAGTTCGGCGGTGAGGACAGTGGATACACCGTCAGCGGTGGTCTGCATGGGGTCGGCGTCTCGGTGGTCAACGCGTTGTCGACGCGGCTCGAGGCCACCGTGCTGCGTGACGGTGCCGAATGGTTCCAGTACTACGACCGTTCCGTTCCCGGCACCTTGAAGCAGGGCGGACCGTCGAACAAGACCGGTACCACCATCCGGTTCTGGGCCGATCCCGACATCTTCGAGACCACCGTCTACGACTTCGAGACCGTGGCACGGCGGTTGCAGGAGATGGCATTCCTCAACAAGGGTCTGACGATCGACCTCATCGACGAGCGGGTCACGGCCGAGGACGTGGTGGACGACGTCGTCAGCGACACCGCGGAGGCGCCGAAGTCCGCCGACGAGAAGGAGGCGGAGGCCAAGGCCCCGCACAAGGTCAAGCACCGGACCTTCCACTATCCCGACGGTCTCGTCGACTACGTCAAGCACATCAACCGGACGAAAACGCCGATCCAGCAGAGCATCATCGACTTCGACGGCAAGGGTCCCGGCCATGAGATCGAAATCGCAATGCAATGGAACGCAGGCTATTCCGAGTCCGTACACACTTTCGCGAACACGATCAACACCCACGAGGGTGGCACGCACGAGGAGGGGTTCCGAAGTGCGCTGACGACGGTGGTCAACAAGTACGCGAAGGACAAGAAGATCCTCAAGGAGAAGGACCCCAACCTGACCGGTGACGACATCCGCGAGGGTTTGGCGGCGGTCATCTCGGTGAAGGTCGCCGAGCCGCAATTCGAGGGACAGACCAAGACCAAGCTGGGCAACACCGAGGTCAAGTCGTTCGTACAGAAGATCTGCAACGAGCAGCTGAGCCACTGGTTCGAGTCGAACCCGGCCGAGGCGAAGACCGTTGTCAACAAAGCGGTTTCGTCGGCGCAAGCCCGGATGGCAGCCCGTAAGGCACGAGAGTTGGTGCGCCGCAAGAGCGCAACCGACATCGGCGGTCTTCCGGGCAAGCTGGCGGACTGCCGCTCCACCGACCCGCGGCTCTCGGAAGTGTATGTGGTGGAGGGTGACTCGGCCGGCGGCTCGGCCAAGAGTGGTCGCGACTCCATGTACCAGGCGATTCTGCCCTTGCGCGGAAAGATCATCAACGTCGAGAAGGCCCGCATCGACAGAGTGCTGAAGAACACCGAAGTCCAGGCGATCATCACCGCGCTTGGCACCGGCATCCACGACGAGTTCGACATCGCCAAGCTGCGCTACCACAAGATCGTGCTGATGGCCGATGCCGACGTCGACGGCCAGCACATCTCGACGCTTCTTCTGACGTTGTTGTTCCGATTCATGAAGCCGCTCATCGAGAATGGCCACGTCTTCCTGGCGCAGCCACCGCTGTACAAGCTGAAGTGGCAGCGCAGCGAACCAGAGTTCGCCTACTCCGACCGTGAGCGGGACGGACTGCTGGAGACCGGTCGCGCGGCGGGCCGAAAGATCAATACCGAGGACGGTATTCAGCGTTACAAGGGACTCGGCGAAATGGACGCGAAGGAACTGTGGGAGACCACCATGGATCCCAGCGCACGGGTCCTTCGGCGCATCACGCTCGACGACGCCGCCTCGGCCGACGAACTGTTCTCCATCCTGATGGGCGAGGACGTCGAAGCCCGCCGCAGCTTCATCACTCGCAATGCGAGAGACGTTCGCTTCTTGGACGTCTGAGGCCGTTTGACCCGATCACCCAAAAGACGAATAGGGCTGACACACGATGACTGACACCACTCTGCCGCCCGGCGGCGACGACGGCGTGACCACCGACCGCATCGAACCGGTCGACATCCAGCAGGAGATGCAGCGCAGCTACATCGACTATGCGATGAGCGTCATCGTCGGACGTGCACTGCCCGAGGTGCGGGATGGCCTGAAGCCGGTACACCGCCGCGTGCTCTACGCCATGTACGACTCGGGCTTCCGGCCCGACCGCGGACACGCGAAATCCGCACGCTCCGTTGCCGAGACGATGGGCAACTACCACCCGCACGGCGACTCGTCGATCTACGACACCCTGGTCCGGATGGCCCAGCCGTGGTCATTGCGCTACCCCCTGGTCGACGGGCAGGGCAATTTCGGCTCGCCAGGCAACGATCCCCCGGCCGCCATGAGGTACTGCGTCACCGGAGACGCGCTGGTGAGACTGCCGTTCGGGCACTCCGTACGAATCTCGGACGTGGCTGCCGCGCGGCCGAATAGTGACACCGTCGTCGACCTGAAGGTGCTCGACCGTCACGGGAATCCGGTCGTCGCCGACCGACTGTTTCACTCCGGTGAGCATCGGACTTTCGCAGTGACCACTGCTGAGGGCTACACGGTCACGGGTACGAAGAACCATCCCCTATTGTGCCTGGCGGACGTTGTGGGCGTTCCGACACTGATGTGGAAGCTGATCGAAGAAATCAGAGCCGACGATTGCGTCGTCATTCAACGGACGGCGCCGTCCGAGTTTGGTCCAGCCGACTGGCACGACACGCTGGAAGCGCTTCTCCTCGGTGCGTTCGTCAGCGAGGGGTTCGTTTCGCAAACGCGTGCCGGATTCAACAACCTCGATCCCGACTTCTTTGCGATGGTCGTCACGGCGTACGACGCGGTGGTGGGCGGCCGGCGTTACGTAAGCGAGCGGACGATTGCCTCCGGGTCGCACCTCTTCGAACTCGACGTGCACAACCTGACGCACCTTCGTGAGAGCCGTCTCGCAGATCTGATCGGACAACGTTCAGCACAGAAGTCCGTGCCCGAATGGATGTGGCAGTCGGCAACGGTCGTCAAGCGAGCCTTCCTCCAAGCGCTGTTCGAGGGCGACGGATCATGCTCGGCGTTGCCGCGCAACACCGTTCAGGTTTCGTACTCGACGTGCAGCGAGCAGTTGGCCAAAGACGTCCAACAGATGCTCCTCGAATTCGGCGTCATCTCCCAGCGCTACGTGCATGCGACTGGTGAACACAAAGTCGTCATTACCAACCGTGCGCAGGCAGAGCTGTTCGCTACGCAGGTTGGTTTCGGTGGTCGCAAGCAGACAAAACTCACTGGAATCCTGTCGGCATTGCCGGAGCGGGCAGCCGGTATGGACCGCGACCACGTTCCCGGTCTCGCGTCCTTCGTGCGCGCACACAGCGGAGGCCGATGGGTCGACAAGGAATGGCTACGGAAGCACAACATCGACCGGTTGTCGCGCTGGCAGCGCGATGGCGCCGAGATCCTCGGGCACATCGCTGAACCCGATGTTCGAGCAATCGCGACCGAGCTAACCGATGGACGGTTCTACTACGCCCGGGTAGCGAGCGTGGTGGATGCGGGTGTCCAGCCCGTGTACAGCCTGCGCGTTGACACCGACGACCACAGCTTCATCACGAATGGCTTCGTCAGCCACAATACCGAGGCGCGTCTCACACCGCTGGCGATGGAGATGCTACGCGAAATCGACGAGGAGACAGTCGATTTCATCCCGAACTACGACGGCCGGGTGCAAGAGCCCACCGTCCTGCCCAGCCGGTTCCCCAACCTGTTGGCCAACGGTTCCGGTGGTATCGCCGTCGGCATGGCGACCAACATGCCGCCCCACAACCTCCGCGAGCTGTCAGAGGCGGTGTTCTGGTGCCTGGACAACTTCGAAGCTGACGAAGAGGCCACGTTGGCCGCAGTCACCGAACGCGTCAAGGGCCCCGACTTCCCGACCTACGGATTGATCGTCGGATCGCAGGGCATCCACGACGCGTACACCACCGGCCGCGGCTCAATCCGCATGCGCGGTGTCGTCGAGGTCGAGGAGGATTCGAAGGGCCGCTCGCTCCTGGTCATCACCGAGCTCCCCTATCAGGTCAACCACGACAACTTCATCACCTCGATCGCCGACCAGGTTCGCGACGGAAAGCTCGCGGGCATCTCCAACATCGAGGACCAGAGCAGCGACCGCGTGGGATTGCGGATCGTCGTCGAGGTCAAGCGCGACGCCGTCGCAAAGGTGGTGCTGAACAACCTTTACAAGCACACCCAGCTGCAGACCAGCTTCGGTGCGAACATGCTGTCGATCGTCGACGGTGTGCCCCGCACGTTGCGGATCGACCAGCTGATTCGGCTCTACGTCGTGCACCAGTTGGACGTCATCGTGCGCCGGACCACCTACCGGTTACGCAAGGCGAACGAGCGCGCGCACATCTTGCGCGGGTTGGTCAAGGCGCTCGACGCGCTCGACGAGGTCATCGCGTTGATTCGGGCGTCGCAGACCGTCGACATCGCGCGGACCGGCCTGATCGAGCTCCTCGACATCGACGAGATCCAGGCCCAGGCGATCCTCGACATGCAGTTGCGGCGCCTCGCGGCCCTGGAACGCCAGCGCATCGTCGACGACCTCGCCAAGATCGAGGCGGAGATCGCCGACCTCGAGGACATCCTCGCGAAGCCGGAGCGCCAGCGCGCGATCGTGCACGACGAGCTGGCCGAACTCGTCGAGAAGTACGGCGACGACCGACGTACCCGCATCATCCCCGCCGACGGGGACGTCGCCGACGAGGACCTCATCGCCCGCGAAGAGGTCGTCGTCACCATCACCGAGACCGGGTACGCGAAGCGCACCAAGTCCGATCTGTACCGCAGCCAGAAGCGCGGCGGCAAGGGTGTCCAGGGCGCAGGCCTCAAGCAGGACGACATCGTTCGGCACTTCTTCGTCGGTTCCACCCACGACTGGATCCTGTTCTTCACCACCCAGGGTCGGGTTTACCGGGCGAAGGCCTACGAGCTTCCGGAAGCGTCGCGGACCGCACGCGGACAGCACGTCGCCAACCTGCTTGCGTTCCAACCAGAAGAGCGAATCGCCCAGGTCATCCAGATCAAGACCTACGAGGATGCCCCCTACTTGGTCCTGGCCACCAAGAACGGGCTGGTGAAGAAGTCCAAGCTCACCGACTTCGATTCGAACCGCTCGGGCGGAATCGTCGCGGTCAACCTACGCGACGGCGACGAACTCGTCGGTGCGGTGCTGTGCTCAGCCGACGAGGATCTCCTCCTGGTGTCGGCCAAGGGCCAGTCCATTCGTTTCTCCGCCACCGACGACGCGTTGCGGCCCATGGGCCGCGCCACCTCGGGAGTCCAGGGCATGCGGTTCAACGAAGAGGACACCCTGCTGTCGCTCAACGTCGTGCGGGAGGGCACGTACCTGCTGGTCGCAACGTCGGGCGGATACTCGAAGAGGACGGCGATCGACGAGTACACCGCCCAGGGCCGCGGCGGCAAGGGCATCCTGACGATCCAGTACGACCGCAGGCGTGGCACTCTGGTCGGAGCATTGATCGTCGACGAGGACACCGAGCTCTACGCCATCACCTCAGGTGGGGGTGTCATCCGGACCGCGGCACGTCAAGTGCGCAAGGCCGGGCGGCAAACCAAGGGCGTGCGCTTGATGAACCTCGGTGAGGGCGACACACTGATTGCCGTTGCCCGCAACGCCGACGAGGATGCGGACGACGACTCAGAGACTGACCCGAGCTAAGGAGCCGTAGGTGGGTTCACCGAACGAACCCGGACCACCGCGCACTGGCGATGGGACGGGTAGCACCAACGGCTCGAACGGTGGGCAGGACAACGGCCCGGCGAGTGGCGGTCCGCCGGGCGGCGACGTGCCTCCATGGCAGCGCGGGACGGCGGCGCGGCCGCGGCAACAGGACCCACCACGCCCAGGGGCTGCGACCGGGCACTCCCCCGGCAACTCCCCCAATGCGGATGCTCGGCTGAACCGGTTCATCGCCGGTGGCCCTGCGTCGGGCCCTGCAGCGGGTCCCACGCGCGATCTGACCCCAGTCCGCGAGTCGGGATCCGCGGTGGCTTCCATCCGCGACAACACGCCGACCAAGGAAACGGACGTAACCCCGCCGCCCAACCGGCCCGAGCGCGCCGACGGTGGCCGTTCCGAGACCTACGGGAGTGAGCTGCCCGACCTGTCGGGGACCGCACCGCGCAGTTCACGGAAGCCCGGGGGCGAGCGGACGTCCGTAGAGCCGTCGTCCCGCTCGGCAGGGCCACCCGCGCGAGCGAAGGCTGCGAGTCGTTCACAGGGGCCCGTGCGGGCGAGCATGCAGGTCAGGCGCTTCGATCCGTGGAGTGTACTGAAGGTGTCGCTGGTGCTCAGCGTGGCGCTGTTCTTCGTGTGGATGATCGCCGTGGCCTTCCTCTACCTGGTTCTTGGCGGCATGGGCGTGTGGAGCAAGCTGAACAGCAATGTTGGGGACCTCCTCACCAGTGCCAGCGGTAGCGGCGGTGAACTCGTCTCGAGTGGCATGATCTTCGGCGGCGCCGCGCTGATCGGGTTGGTCAACATCGTGCTGTTCACGGCCATGGCGACATGTGGCGCATTCATCTACAACCTCACCACCGATTTGGTCGGCGGCATCGAGGTGACCCTCGCCGACAGGGATTGAGAGTCGGCCTGATCGCTGCGGTTTGGGACGACGGCGGTCGTTACGGTAACCTCGTCCCTCGGCCGTATGTGATTACGGGCCTGTAGCTCAGGTGGTTAGAGCGCTTCGCTGATAACGAAGAGGTCGGAGGTTCGAGTCCTCCCAGGCCCACGGTTTGCCTTACCGAGAAGGGTGCACTGTGAGGGTTTTCGTAGTGCTTGCGTTTCTTTGCGCCGGCGCGCTGATCGTCATCAGGTCCCGCAATGGTGTCGAGGTATGGCACGTGGCAGCTGATCAGCCGAGCTGACCACCCAGGGGCCTTAGCTCAGTTGGTAGAGCGCTGCCTTTGCAAGGCAGATGTCAGGGGTTCGAATCCCCTAGGCTCCACAATCGAACACCAGGTCGCCGTGCGCACAACGGCTACGGACAGCGCTCATCGTCGAGCATTCCCGGCCACCTGACAGGCTGCAGGGATGGGAGTTCAAGAACGCTGAGGCAAGCTGTTCCCATCAACACCATGATCATCGCCCTCCTCGTCACCGCGTTACTCCTATGCGGCTGTGGGCTTTCGACTCACCGGCGCCTAGGCAAGGCATTGCTCGCCGCTGGACTGTTGATGGCCTTCACGGGGCTCGCGGTCGGAGTGCAATACGGCGCCGACGGAGCAGGATGGGTGACCGGGCTGGACGCGGGCGTGGCGTCTTGGTTTGGCACACACAGGTCCTACGGGTGGGACGTAGTCGCAGGGGTGATAGCTGACATCGGGAGCCCAGTGGCAACTGCCACCATTGGACTCGGCGGCGGGTTGCTGCTCTCATTGCGGGCTCGTTCGGTGATCCCGGGATTCGTCGTCGTGAGCACGGTCGGCGGCGCGGCGTTTGCCGAGACCATCGTCAAGGCAATCGTGGTAACTCGGCCTGTCCCCGCGATGTTGGCCGCACGCCGCCTGGGCGAGATCGAACATCCCCGGTGGGAACCACTGAAACTGCTTCCCACCGAGCCGAATTCGTTTCCATCTGGGCATGTCGCAGGAACCGCTGCGTTGGTAGGAATACTCGCAGTCTTCATCGGGGCGGGACGCAGCCGGGCCGTGCGGACTTGGCTGGCGAGTTTGGTGTGCGTCACCGTGCTGGTGGTCGCCGTCAGTCGGTTGTATCTGGGTGTGCACTGGCTCACCGACGTCATAGGGGGGATGATCCTCGCCGCGCTGTTCGTCACGCTGGGCGTGTACGCGTGTGGTGTGGTGCAATTCCCGATCCGGCCGTGCGGGCCAGGAGCGGGAGCCGCCTTCAAGGCATGCCCCGCCAATGGAGGTCCATGTTGCCGGCCTGGACCGAACTACTCCAGTTCGGTGACCTCGCAACGACCATCACCCATGGCCCAAAGCCTCGATCAGAGCGAAGCGGACCCGGCAGACGATCGCATTGGTCGTTCGGCAGATCCCAGGTCGCTCGGATGATGCGTAGATGCTCGTCCCATCGCCGCGAAGTTGCCAGCGCCCAGACGGGTCGAGCGTCATGTACGGGCGCTCCGCCAGATCCAGATCCGCAGGATCTTCGGAGCCGAACAGGTACACCTTCCACTGGGAGTCCAGTAGTCCTTGCTGGCGGGCTTGGAAGGTGACGTCGGAGACGGCGCGTGCGAGCGTGTCCCAGTTGGCCCTCTCGCGACTCCGGTTCGCCTCGTCCCAGGCCCGATCATCCTGAGACCGACGCCCTGAGTTCACGGCCTGGGCGCGGTGTCCACGCTGGGCGGCAGTGGCGACGGCTCGGGCTGCGTCGAGCGCCTGATGATCGAGAACGACACCGCGCCGACGGCGAGCACGGCCACGCCGGCGCCGATCAGGACCAGCGGCTTGGGGCGGCGCCCGGTGTTGCCCACCTCCTGCAATGCCTGCGGAATGTGGGTGACGACTTCCTGGGCCGCGGCCAGGTCCTTGCGCAGCTGGCTCTTGATGCGGCCTCGCCGGTAGCGGTTGGACACCCACGACACCGAGGAGCGGGTCGAGTTGAATCCGACGCCGAGTGCTCCCCTTGTGATGTCGACGGGACCGACCGCCGAGTACTTCAGACCTCGGCCGATGCGTTCCGCCGGACTCAAGCGGGCGGTGCTCGTTCCTGCGCTCATGAACCAGCCTCTCTGCATGGTGACTTTCGAAATCCAGCCGCACCGCGGCCCGGCGACAACCCTATTCGGTGGGGTCGGAGCGGACTCGCGAAACACGAAATGGCACACTGGCTTCCCGTGACGAGTCCCATACAGACAGCGACCGCGACCCTGCACACCAACCGCGGTGACATCAAGATCGCACTCTTCGGAAATCACGCCCCCAAGACCGTCGCGAACTTCGTCGGATTGGCCCAGGGCACCAAGGACTACAGCACCGAGAACGCGTCGGGTGGCACCGAGGGCCCGTTCTACGACGGCGCCGTCTTCCACCGAGTCATCTCCGGGTTCATGCTGCAGGGCGGCGACCCGACCGGAACCGGTCGCGGCGGCCCCGGCTACCAGTTCGCCGACGAGTTCCACCCCGAACTCGCCTTCGACAAGCCCTACCTGCTGGCCATGGCCAACGCCGGCCCGGGCACCAACGGCTCGCAGTTCTTCATCACCGTGGGCAAGACGCCGCACCTGAACCGCAAGCACACCATCTTCGGTGAGGTAGTGGATCCGGAATCGCAGAAGGTCATCGACGCGATCGGCAGCACCCCGACGGGCCCCGGCGATCGTCCGACCGAGCCGGTCGTCATCGATTCGATCACGGTGTCCTAACTGCGCCGCCTAGCTCCTAGACGTCGATGCGCCCCGCGGGTTCGGTCTCGCGGGGCGTATTCATGCGCAGAGTGTCAAATGCCCGCCCAGCCGGCTTTGGTCAACGCATCGAGGACGTCGAGCGGATCGGTACCGAGATCCCACCGGGTGAATACCAGCAGTCGGTCGTCGGGGATCGTGTCGATCTCCAGTAGGCGCACCTTCCGGCCGATCCGCCGGAACTCGGTGATGCGGATCTTCGCGACGTCCTGGCGGCCGAGCACGTGGCTGCTGAACCAACCGCGAACGGTCAATCCGTCGCCGGTGATTGCCAGCTTTGGCCGTGCCCGCCACGACATGACTGCAAACACCAGTAGGCCCACTGCGGCAATGGTCGCTAGGGCGCGGCCGGGCGCGTCTGTGACCAGCGTCACAGCGGCTATTGCCATCACGACACCGAAGGCGCCGCACGCCACGATGGCCCCCCTCGGGGGGCCCCACTCAGTTTGCTGCACCGGGTCTGAACACTGTTTATGTGCGCCTGATCGAGTTATCCACAAGTGCTATCCCCAATGGGGATGAATCACAACCGTGTGATTGGGTGTCGACGAGGTTGCCGAAAATCGAACGCGCCGGAACGAAACCGCATTCATCCTGATGCGTGGACGGCTCATCGCCACCGCATGGTGAGCAACAGTCCGGTGATCATGAAGGCAAATGCAATCGCATAGTTCCACTGCGCCAGATTGGCCATCCAGGTGAGGAAGCTGGGAGCGTCGACGGGATTGGTCGCCGCGAGCTGGAACACCAGCAGCCACAGCAAGCCAAGCAGCATCAGGCCGACGAACAACACCACGAACCACACGCTCGACGGGCCGGCTTTGACCTTGACCGGGGTACGGCTCACCGAGCTGATCGTGAAGTCGTTCTTCTTGCGAACCTTGGACTTGGGCATGGGTACCTTCGGGCAGTTCGGCGCCGCAACGACGTAGTGGTGCGACGATGGAGCAGATGCAACCCAGAGCCTAACGCAGCATGCGACGTGGAGGAGAAACCGTGGCTCGCACGAGCCGGTCGTCGTGGCGACTCGGTGTGCCCATCGTCTGCCTGTGCGCCGGTCTGCTGTTGGCCACCACCCACACGGTGTCCGGCGGCAGCGAGATCCGCCGCAGCGACGCACCCCGTCTCGTCAACCTCGTTCGAGAGGCGCAGGCCGCGGTCGACCGGCTGTCGACCCAGCGCGAAATGCTGGTGGATCAGGTCGACAACCACCACGGTGGCACGCCGTCGGCCGCCGCCGCTCTAACGGCGATCACCAATCGGGCTGATGCGTTGGCCGTCGCCGCCGGGCTCGAGGCCATGCACGGGCCAGGTCTCGTCGTCACTCTCGACGACGCTCAGCGTGACGCCGCGGGACGGTTCCCCGGTGACGCGTCCGCCGACGATCTGGTGGTCCACCAGCAGGACATCCAGGCCGTCCTCAACGCGATGTGGAGTGCTGGGGCGGAAGCCGTCCAGATGCAGGACCAACGGATCATCGCCACCTCCGCACCCAGGTGCGTCGGCAACACGCTGCTGCTCAACGGCCGCACCTACAGCCCGCCCTATGTGATCACGGCGATCGGTGACGTCCCCGCGATGCAGGCGGCGTTGGCGGCCGCCCCCATGGTCGAGCTATACAAGCGCTACGTGTTGCGTTTCGGGCTGCGCTACACGGAGCAAGGCAAGGACGAGGTCGACGTCGTCGCCCATCCCCCGGCGGTACGGATGCGGTACGCCAAGCCCGCGGGTCCGCTGGGCTACTGAGGCCCAGTAACCTGGCCTGATGCGTGTCCTCGTCGTCGACAACTACGACAGCTTCGTCTTCAATCTGGTCCAGTACCTAGGACAGCTGGGCGTGCACGCCGACGTGTGGCGCAACGACGACTCGCGGCTGAGCGCCGACGCCGACGCCGCGAAGGCCGCCGAGGAGTACGACGGCATCCTCCTGAGCCCGGGGCCGGGCACGCCCGAGCGGGCCGGGGCGTCCATTCCCCTGGTCCGGGCCTGCGCCGCCGCGTCGACTCCGCTTCTCGGGGTCTGCCTCGGGCACCAGGCCATCGGGGTGGCGTTCGGCGGCACCGTCGATCGCGCGCCGGAGCTCTTGCACGGCAAGACCAGCAGGGTGCACCACGCGAATATCGGTGTGCTGAAAGGACTTTCGGATCCCTTCACGGCAACCCGATATCATTCGCTGACGATTCTGCCCGAAACGATGCCCGACGTGCTTCAGGTCACCGCCCAGACCGACGGCGGCGTGGTGATGGGAGTTCAGCACGTCGACCTGCCGATCCACGGTGTGCAGTTCCACCCCGAGTCGATCCTTACCGAGGGCGGCCACCGAATGCTCGCCAACTGGCTCGCGGTCTGCGGTCAGCCCCTCGACGAGGATCTCGTCGGCAGGCTCGAACGCGAGGTGGCCGACGCGGTGCGCGCGGCTACTGCGCGAAGCTCAGCGTAATCGTGTCGGTGGGCTTGATCGGAGTGCCCGCCGGCGGATCCTGGGTGACGACCCCGTTGGTGGGCACGCCGCTGTTCTGCGAGTTGGGGAGCTTCACGAAGTTGCTACCAATGTTCTGCCAGCCCAGATTCTGCAGGAGGGGCGAGGCATCGTCCCAGAACTTGCCCCTCAGGTCGGGCATCGTGAACTGGTTCCCTGCCGACACCTTCACCTGAATTGGGGTGTCCACCGCGACGATGTCACCCGCGGGCGGCACGGTACCCAGGACCTGCCCCTGAGTCGATCTGAGAGCGTCGACCTGGATCGGGATCGGAGGGGCGGTGAACTCACTCGCCGCGAGGATCGCGGTCGCCTCGTCGAGGGTGCGTCCCTTCACGTCCGGAACCGGCTTGGTGTTCGGGCCGCTGCCCACGACGATCGTGATCACGTTGGTGATGGCCGACGTCGAGTTGGCAAGGGGGTTGGTCGCCAGCACGCGGTCCTTCTGCTCCGGTGTCGACGCCGACTGTGACTGCTGGAACCTGGCGAAGCCGGCGTCCTTGAGCTTGTTCACGCATTCGGCATAGGTGAGGTTCATCGCGCAGTCCGGCACCTCGGCCTGCTGCGGACCGGTCGACACATTGATGGTGATCTGGTCGTCCCTGGCCGCGGCCGTGTTGGCGGCGGGGGTGGTACCGATGACCTGCCCGACCTGAACCTCGGAATCCGGCTGCTGGTTGCGCACGGTCTTGAAGCCCAGGTTCTGCAGGGCGACGACGGCTTCGTCGTACCCCTGGCCGCGCAGGTTGGGTATCTGAACGTCTCGCGGATTGCTGTTGACCATGTTCAGCGCAACGGTCACGACGACGGTCAGCACCGCCAGCACTGCCACGACGGCGAACCATCGGCCGATGGCCGGATTGCGCTGCCTCGGCGGCACGTAGGTCGGCTGATGCGCCGGATACCGATCAGTCGGTTGGGTCCGGCCGTTGGACGGACCCGCCGACAGCAGCGACGTCCGCTCTGCGTCGGTGAACACCTTCGGAGCCTCGGGCGCCTCGCCGCTGTGCACCCGGACCAGGTCGGTGCGCATCTCGGCCGCCGTTTGATACCGGTTGTCGGGATTCTTCGCCAACGCCTTGAGCACCACGGCGTCGAGCCCGGGTGAGAGCGCTGGATTGCGGTCCGAGGGCGGCACCGGGTCCTCGCGTACGTGTTGGTAGGCCACGGCGACGGGAGAGTCCCCGACGAACGGGGGGTCGCCGGTGAGCACCTCGTAGAGCACGCAGCCCAGTGAATACACGTCCGAACGAGCGTCCACTTTCTCGCCACGGGCCTGCTCGGGCGAGAGGTACTGGGCGGTGCCGATGACGGCAGAGGTCTGGGTGACCGGGTTGGAGGCGTCGGCGAGCGCCTTGGCGATGCCGAAGTCCATCACCTTCACCGCGCCGCCCTTGCTGATCATGATGTTGGCGGGCTTGACGTCGCGGTGGATAGTGCCGTGCTGGTGGCTGAAGTTCAGCGCCTGGCAGGCGTCGGCGATGATCTCGATGGCGCGGCGCGGCTCGATCGGTCCGTCGTTGTGCACGATGTCGCGCAGCGTGACGCCGTCGACGTACTCCATCACGATGTACGGCAACGGCCCGTTGGCGGTCTCGGCCTCACCGGTGTCGTACACCGCGACGATCGCCGGGTGGTTCAGAGCGGCGGCGTTCTGCGCCTCCCGACGGAAGCGAAGGTAGAAGCTGGGATCGCGGGCGAGATCCGCGCGCAGCACCTTCACCGCGACATCGCGGTGCAACCGCACGTCGCGTGCCATGTGGACCTCCGACATGCCGCCGAATCCGAGGATCTCCCCCAGTTCGTAGCGGTCGGACAGGTGTTGGGGCGTGGTCATCGGTATGTCTGCTCTACGGCTAGTGGCGGGAGTGCCTCGGTGCCTACGCCGGGCGCGGGCATGGCGCCCGGCGTCGCAGGCACCACCGTCGTGCTGGTTTCGGTGGACGGACTCGGCTTCTGGTCCTTGCGGTCCTGCACGTTGAGGACCATGAGGATGGCGATGATGATCGCGAGTGCCCCTAGCACGCCGGCCGCCCAGAGCAGCGCGCGTTGGCCGGCGGAGAACGTCCGCTTCGGGGGCGGGGTGCGGTGGCTGCCCGTCGGCGGCCGAGGACGGCCGTAGTCGGTCGACGGGCGGCCATAGTCGGGCACGGCGCGGGTCTGTGCCGTCGAGGGAATGGCGGCAGGGGTGGCCCGGCCGATGGTCGGCGCGTGATTGGGTCGCGGTGGCCTGCGTCCGGCGCGCACGGCAGCAACGGCGTCGGCGAACGCACCGCCCGTGCGGTAGCGGTGTCCGGGCTCCTTGAGGAGGCTGATCTCGATGAGCTCGCGGACGTTCGGCGGGATGTCGGCGGGCAGGGGAGCGGGCTGCTCCTTGATGTGCTTCATCGCGACCGTCAGTGCGCCCTCACCGATGAACGGGCGCCGACCCGCCACCGATTCGTAGCCTACGACGCCGAGGGAGTAGACGTCGCTGGCGGCCGTGGCGTCGCGACCAAGGGCCTGCTCCGGCGCGATGTACTGAGCCGTGCCCATGACCATTCCGGTCTGGGTCACCGGCGCGGCGTCGACTGCCTTGGCGATGCCGAAGTCGGTGAGCTTCACCTGGCCGGTCGGTGTGATCAGGATGTTGCCCGGCTTCACATCGCGGTGCACCAGCCCGGCGGTATGCGCGACCTGCAACGCCCGCCCCGTCTGCTCCAGCATGTCCAGTGCGTGGCGCAACGACAGCCGTCCCGTGCGCTTCAGCACGGAGTTCAGCGGCTCCCCGGTGACCATCTCCATCACCAGGTAGGCGGTGCGGCCGGCGTCGTCGAGTTCGGTCTCCCCGTAGTCGTACACGCTCGCGATGCCGGGATGGTTCAGCATGGCCACGATGCGCGCCTCGGCGCGGAACCGCTCCACGAACTCGGGGTCCGACGAGAACTCGGCCTTCAGAACCTTGATGGCGACGATGCGGCCCAGTCGCGTGTCCTGACCCTCCCAGACCTGGCCCATGCCGCCGGTGGCGATGAGCCGCTGAAGTCGGTAGCGGTCGGACAGCGTCACTCCGACGCGCGCGCTCATGATCCCTCCCGCAGAGCAGCCGCGATGGTCGCCCGGCCGATCGGCGCAGCGAGTGCACCACCGGTCGCGGACAATCGGTCTCCGCCATTCTCCACCAGGACCGCGATGGCGACCTTGGGCGCCTTGGCGGGCGCGAACGCGATGTACCAGGCGTGGGGCGGAGTGTTGCGGGGGTCGGAGCCATGCTCGGCCGTGCCCGTCTTGGAGGCGATCTGCACGCCTGCAATGGCGCCCGTCTGCTGGGTCACCTGCTCGGCGTCGATCATCAAGTCCGTAAGTGTAGAGGCGACCTGCGAAGACACCGCGCGGCGAAGCTCCTGGGGGCTGGTCGAGCTGATGTTGGCGAGGTCGGGGCCCTTCAGATCTTCCACCAGATAGGGCTGCATCGTCACACCGCCGTTGGCGACGGTCGCGGCGATCATCGCGTTCTGCAACGGGGTGAGGGCGACGTCCTTCTGGCCGATGCTCGACATCCCGAGGGCCGCGGCGTCGGCGATGGGGCCGACGGTCGACCCGGCCACCTGGAGTGGGATCGGTGGGGGAGCACTGTCGAGACCGAACGCCTCGGCCGTGCTGCGCAGGGCGTCCGCACCGGTCCGGATCCCGAGGTCGACGAACGCGGTGTTGCATGACTTCGCGAAGGCGGTGCGCAACGTCGTGGTCGAGCCGCTGCCGCAGGAGGATCCGCCGTAGTTCTCCAGCGTTGCGCTGCTGTCCGGCAAGGGAATCCGTGCCGCGGCGGTCACCTGGCTGTCCGGCGTGGCGCCGTTGGCGAGCGCTGCCGCCGTGGTGATCACCTTGAACGTCGAGCCAGGGGGGTAGGTCTCCGAGATGGCCCGGTTGACGAGCGGGTTGTCGGGGTTGTCGCGCAACTGCTGCCAGGCGTCGGACTGCACGTTGCCGTCGTGCGAGGCCAGGAGATTGGCGTCATACGACGGCGAGGACACCATGCCGAGGATCTTGCCGGTGGACGGTTCGAGCGCCACCACCGAACCCTTGCACGGACCGCCGTTGCAGCCCTTCTGCATGGCGTCCCACGCGGCCTGCTGCACCTGCGGGTTGATGGTGGTGGCGACATTCCCGCCGCGTGGGTCGCGGCCGGTGAAGAAGTCGGCGAGCCGGCGCCCGAACAGCCGCTCGTCGGAGCCGTTGAGGATGGTGTCCTCCGCGCGCTCCAACCCCGTACTGGAGTACAGCAGCGAGTAGAAACCGGTGACCGGGGCGTACGCCTGAGGGTTTGGGTAGACCCGCAGGAACCGGAAGTGCCCGTCGGTTGAGGTGGAGTAGGCGAGCAGTTGCCCGCCCGCCGATATCTGGCCGCGCTGCCGGGAGTACTCGTCGAGAAGCACCCGCTGGTTGCGAGGATCGGAGCGCAGGCCGTCCGCCCGGAACACCTGCGTGAGCGTGGCATTGGCGAGGAGCAGCACGATCAACGCCATGATCGCGATGGAGATGCGTCGCAGTGAGGTGTTCATACGCGGCCGATCACCTCCGTGTGCGCCGAGGCGATCGGGGTGGCGTTTGGCGCCGTGGGGTTCAGGGGCTCGCGGGCGGCATGTGAAATGCGGATCAGGATGGCCAGCAGCACGTAGTTGGCGATCAGCGACGAACCGCCGTAGGACAGCCACGGCGTGGTGAGGCCCGTGAGGGGGATCAGCTTGGTGACCCCGCCGACGACGATGAATAGCTGGATGCCCAGCGTGGAGGCCAGCCCCGCCGCGAGCAGCTTGCCGAAGCTGTCGCGAACGGCGACCGCGGTCCGCAGGCCTCGAATGATGAGGATCGTGTACAGCATGAGGACGCCCGCTAACCCGACGAGGCCCAGTTCCTCACCGATCGCGGCGATGATGAAGTCCGTCGAAGCCGCGGGCACCGTGCCAGGCTGGCCGTTGCCGAGGCCCGTGCCGAAGATGCCGCCGGTGGCGAAACTGAACAGCGACTGCACCATCTGATAGCCCGCACCATCGGGGTCGGCAAACGGATCGAGCCAGTTCTCGACTCGGACCCGGACGTGCCCGAAGAGGTGATAGGCGATGATGCTGCCGACGGCAAACAGGGTGAGGCCCAAGAGAACCCAGCTCAGCCGGTCGGTGGCGACGTAGACGAGCACCAGGAACGAGGCGTACAGCAGCAGCGAGGTGCCCAGATCCTTCTCGAACACCATGACGCCGACGGAGGCGATCCACGCGGCCAGCAGCGGCGCCAGGTCACGCGGGCGGGGAAGGTTCATCCCGAGGAAGTGCTTGCCCGCGCTGGTGAACAGGCTGCGCTTGGACACCAGGACGGCGGCGAAGAAGATCAACAGCAGGATCTTCGAGATCTCAGCGGGCTGAATGGAGAAGCCGTGCAAGCGAATCCAGATCTTGGCACCGTTCTCCTCCGAGATCGAACTCGGCAGGATCGCGGGGATCGCAAGGAGAATCAGCCCGACGAGGCCGCAGACGTAGCCGTACCGGGCCAACATCCGGTGGTCGGTGAGGAAGGCGACGACGACGCAGAACGCCACCACGCCGACGAGCGTCCACAGCATCTGTTGGTTGGCACTCGGGCGCTGCCCGCCATCGGAACCGATCGCACCCGCGGCCAGGTCGAGACGGTGAATCATGACCAGCCCCAAGCCATTCAGCAATGCGACGACCGGGAGAAGCAGCGGATCCGCGTAGGGCGCGTAGCGCCGGACGGCCAGATGGGCGGCGCCGAACAGCGCTAGGTACCCGAAGGTGTACTGCGCGAGGTCCCAGCTGAGGCCCTGCTCCTGGTTGGCCTCGACGATGAGCAGCGCCACGGTGGTGATGAATGCGGCGAAGCCCAGCAGCGCCAACTCGGCATTGCGCCGGTTGGGCAGGGGTGGAACCACGGTCACTGGCGCCT
Source organism: Mycolicibacterium hodleri (assembly GCF_006439015.1). Lineage (GTDB taxonomy): Bacteria > Actinomycetota > Actinomycetes > Mycobacteriales > Mycobacteriaceae > Mycobacterium > Mycobacterium hodleri_A. Next base: position 326,314 of record NZ_RCZG01000003.1, read on the forward strand.
GTGGCTGCGTGCTCATGACGCCGTCCGGCAGTCGGTGCCAGGCTTCTGCGGCGGAGGGGCAAGCGCAGTGCCGGTAGGAGTTGAAGGGGGCGGTGCCGTGACGGTGGTCGGCGCTCCTGGCGCGGTCGAACCCTCAGACGTGCTGGGCGCGGGCTGCGGTGCGGCCGAGGTGGTCGTGGGCGCCGGGGGACTGCTCGACGGTGGCGGTGCCGGGGTGGACGTCGAGGTCGTTCGTGAGGCCGCCGGTACGCAGACCGGCAGTACCGATGACTGGCCCAGCTCCCTGAGCTGTCGAATGGCTTCGTCGAGGGTGCCGCCGGGAAGTCCAGCGGTCACCTGTGCGCGTTCGGACTGGCGCAGATCGTCGACCAAAAGCGGTTTGCAGCCGGCGCGCTTGTCGTCGACGCCGATGTTGGTAATCGAGTTGCGCGCGTCGAGGCAAGCTATCTGAAAGGGTTGCTGCAGAGGCATTCCCAGGAAACTGCCCTGTACGCCGCGCATGATGTGGACGGAGCCGTCGCGTTCGGCGACGTAGTAGTTGTTCTGGATCACCATGCGGCCGACCGCGAGTCCGGCGAGGACCAACACCAGCAGCAGCAACGCGACGAAGATCATCCGACGGCGGGATCGCGGTTTGCGCGGCGGCGGTTCCGGCTCGGTGGCCGGGCGTTTGGCGGCCTCCAAGCGCTTCGGGTTGAAGGCGGATGCCCGGCCGGCGGCGGTGTTGGGGGGCGCACTCTGGTCGTCCCTTCCCGACACCGCACCCGCGAGAATCGGCTGGGTCTGGCCGTACTCGTGGTCGACGACGTCGGCCACCACCACTGTCACGTTGTCGGGTCCGCCGCCTCGCAACGCCATCTCGACGAGCCGATCGGCGCTCTCGGTGACGTTCGAAATCTGGAGGGATTCAAGGATGGTGTCGAAGCTGACCGGATCGGACAGTCCGTCGGAGCACAGCAGGTAGCGGTCACCGGCGTGTGCCTCGCGCACCGTCAGCGTGGGCTCAACTTCGTGGCCGGTCAGCGCCCGCATGATCAGGGACCGTTGCGGGTGGCTGTGTGCCTCCTCGGCGGTGATGCGCCCCTCGTCGACCAGCGTCTGGACGAAGGTGTCGTCCTTGGTGATCTGGGTGAGCTCGCCGTCGCGAAGCAGATAGCCCCGCGAGTCGCCGACGTGAACCAGGCCAAGTCTGTTTCCCGCGAACAGGATTGCGGTGAGGGTCGTGCCCATGCCCTCGAGTTCGGGATCGGCTTCGACCTGGGCGGCGATCGCCGAGTTGCCCTCGTGGACCGCGGAGTTCAGTTGGCTGAGTAGATCCCCGCCGGGTTCGTCGTCGTCGAGATGCGCGAGGGCGGCTATCACCAGCTGGGAGGCCACCTCGCCTGCGGCGTGACCGCCCATGCCGTCGGCGAGTGCGAGTAACCTCGCACCGGCGTACACCGAGTCTTCGTTGTTGGCGCGAACGAGTCCGCGGTCGCTGCGCGCGGCGTATCGAAGGACCAGAGTCATGGGCGCAGCTCGATCACCGTTTTGCCGATTCGCACCGGCGTTCCCATCGGAACCCTTACCGCCGTCGTCACCTTCGCCCTGTCAAGGTATGTACCGTTGGTCGATCCTAGGTCCTCGACATACCATTCGGACCCCCGCGGGGAGAGCCTCGCGTGCCGTGTCGACGAGTAGTCGTCGGTCAGCACCAGCGTGGAGTCGTCGGCCCGCCCGATGAGCACGGGCTGAGCGCCCAGCTGAATCCGGGTTCCCGTGAGCGCCCCCTCGGTCACCACCAGCTGGCGGGGGGTGTTGCGCGCCTGCCCACGGCTTGGCAGCAGCGTGCCGCGCAGCGCAAGCCCACGCTTGACCATCACGGCGCCCGTCGGAGCGTAGATGTCGGTGCGCAGGATGCGGAGCACGGACCAGATGAAGAGCCACAGCAGCAGCAGGAAACCGACGCGTGTCAGCTGCAGAACTATCCCCTGCATCTGACGTCCTCTCCGTCACCGTCGCGATGTCGCCGTGTCGGCGCCACCGCGCCGCCTCGCGGCCTGCGGCGCGACCGACCGTGTGCAGGTTCGGCCGCCGTCGGCACCGTCACGATACTTGGGCCGCTAACGGAAGGGTGGCCGACGCATCGGCTTGGCCTCAAGCCGTCACCAGCCGGTGCCCTCAGTGAACGCGGACGATGATCTCGGAGTGGCCCAGGCGGATGGTGTCGCCGTCGGCCAGCTGCCATTCCTGGACCGGCGCGTTGTTGACCGTCGTGCCGTTCGTGGAGTTCAGGTCGGAGAGCAGGGCAACTTGCCCGTCCCAGCGGATCTCCAGGTGACGACGCGACACGCCGGTGTCCGGTAGCCGGAACTGAGCGTCCTGGCCGCGGCCGATGACATTGGCGCCCTCGCGTAGCTGGTAGGTACGGCCACTGCCGTCGTCCAGTTGCAGGGTCACGTTGGCACCGGCGGTGCCGTAACCGCCCGCGGCACCGTAGCCGGAGGCGGGCGCCGCCGCAGGCGGCTGACCGTAGTCGTATCCGGGCTGGCCGTAGCCCTGTTCGCCAGCGGGCTGGCCGTAGCCCTGGTCGCCGGCGGGCTGGCCGTAGCCTTGTTCGCCGGCGGGTTGGCCGGCGGGTTGGCCGGCGGGTTGGCCGTAGCCCTGGGGCGCCGCCGGATCGCCGTAGCGACCGTAGTCGGGCTGCCCATAGTCGGGCCTGCCGTACGACTGGCCGCCGTAGCCACCCTGGTCGGGATAACCGCCCTGGTCGGGGTATGCCGGCCGCGGAGGCTCGGGCCGAGACTCGGGGCGGCCGTAGTCCTCATTGCGCGGAGCCCCCTGGCGGCCGTAGTCGTAGCCGCCCGGCTCGCCGTAGCCACCCGGTCCCCCCGCGGGTGGACCGTACCCGGGAGGTGGCTGCCGGTAGCCCTGGTCGGGGTAACCGCCGCCTGCGGGTGGGCCGTATCCGGCGGGGGGCCGCTGGTCGTACGTGGGGGGCGGGTAACCCTGTTCCTGATATCCGCCGCGGTCGGGGTAGCCACCCTGCTCCGGGTAGCCGCCGCCCTGCTGAGGAGGTTGACCCGGACCCTGGCCTGGCGGATAACCACCCTCGGGCGCCGGCGGGTACGAGGCACGGGCCTCGTCGCCCTGGCGGCCGTAGTCGTAATAGTCGTCGCCTGGCTGCGCTGGCCCCTGGCCGCCGCCACGGTAGCTCGGGTTGTCGGTCATCGGTGCAACTCCTGGTTCTGCGGGGTGAGCACGGTCTGGGGGTGCAGGGGCGCTTCCGCCGCTGGTCGAGTCTGGGTTGACCGTTCCACGGGTGCGAAACTGGCCGATGTGCAACTGCGGTGACGCTTCGAATCCAACGACCACATCACCATACGTTTGCCACCCTTGGTCACGGATGTATCCCTCCAGGTATCGGGCAAAAGTCGTCGGTGTGAGGTCGGGGTCCGCACGGACCTTTTGAAGGTCGGATGCACTGAGGGTAATGACGTAGTCGTTAGGGGCCAAAATTCGCCCGCCGCCAACGTCCCGCGCACCGGCGTCCGCTTCGCGCTGCAGGATGCCCTCGACTTCCTGCGGAACGATGGAGCCGCCGAAGACACGGGCGAAGGTGTCACCGACGGTGGACTCGAGCTTGCGCTCGAAACGGTCGACCAGTCCCATCTCACCGCCTGCCTCGCTGTTCGTCGTAGTAGGTCGCGCTCGACACAGTCGGAGAGCCTGCGTGTCGCGGGCCCCGACGCCTGTACGCATGCTATCGGCCAAGTACGTGTGAACGTGACCATCAGTTCTCTGAGAATCGAATCGCGGCAGGTCAGGGCGGTAGGCGGCATCGCGCCTGGGCCCAACTGCAGGGTTGGGGAGTGGGGCCGAGCGCGTGATAGTCTCTCCCGGTTGTCGGGGCGAGTGGCGGAATGGCAGACGCGCTGGCTTCAGGTGCCAGTGTCCTTCGGGACGTGGGGGTTCAAGTCCCCCTTCGCCCACAATGAGCGGTTCTACGTAATCGCCGCACAGAGGTCACGAACTCTTCGGGGTTCGTGACCTTTGTCGTTTCCAGAGGCGTCGTCGGGGGCGAAGCGGTCTGGCCCCCGCTGCTGAGTTCGCCCGGGGCGCGATGGCGTTCAATGTAAGTCCCGGCAACATCGACAGGAGGCCGCGTTGAGCACCCCACGACGACGGTCGACCGACACCTACCACCACGGCAATCTTCGGACGGCATTGCTCGAGCACGCCGTGGAACTGGCCAGGGTCGGCGGGCCGGATGCGGTCAAGCTGCGGGACGTGCAGCGATTGGCCGGGGTGAGCAACTCGGCCGCGTACCGCCATTATTCCGACCGCCATGCGCTCCTGGGGGCGGTGACCGAGGTGGCCCAGACCCGGCTGGCCGACCAGATGACGGCGACGATCAGCCGCGTGCCCGACGACGGACCCCGCGAGAGCAGGGCGCTCGCTCGCCTGCGCGCCACCGGACAGGCCTACGTCGAATTCGCGCTCGCCGAACCCGGGCTGTTCCGTACGGCCTTCGCCTTCGACCCGCTGGCGGGCGCCCAGTCCGAGGTACCCACCACTGGCGAACGCCATCCGTTTCAGATCCTGGTCCGGTGCATCGACGACGTCGTGGCAGCGGGGATCCTCTCGCCAGATCGTCGTGACGGTCTCGACGAAGCGGCCTGGGCAGCGGTGCACGGCCTCGCGACGCTGTTGCTGGATGGACCGCTGGGCGATCTCGAACCGGCCCGCCGACAGCTGATCATCGACCGGCTGCTCGACACCATCGAGGTCGGGCTCGCCTAAGCCGGGAACGCCTTCCCGCTCACATGTTGACAGCAGTAACATCACCAGTCATGCTCATTATGTTATCGGCGTCAACATGAAGGAACGGCCATGACCCTGGACCACCAGTCACGCTCGGAGACCACCGACACTCACTCGCACCAGGCCATTCCACGCGTCCGCCCGGTGCTGGTGCTCACCGTCGTTCTGATCGCCGCGCTCGCGATCAACGTCGAGACCACGATCGTCAACGTCGCTCTGCCAACCCTGAACACGGAACTGGCCGCCTCCACCCGCGGACTGCAGTGGATCGTGGACGCCTACAACCTCGCCTTCGCCGCACTCGTCCTGGCCGGAGGCACCGTCGGCGACAAGTTCGGCAGGCGCGGCACCCTCATCGCGGGCCTGGTGCTCTTCGCGGCGAGCAGCGTCGCGGCGGCGCTATGCACGTCGACCGGGCCCCTGATCGGGGCACGACTGGTGATGGGAATGGCCTCCGCGCTCATCTATCCGACGACCCTGGCCATCATCACCGACACGTTCCGCGACCCTCGTCAGCGTGCAGCGGCCATCGGAATCTGGGGCGCCGTCACAGGGCTCGGCGTCGCGATCGGGCCCATCCTCGGCGGTGCGCTGCTGGAGAGCTTCTGGTGGGGCAGCCTCTTCCTCGCGCTCGCGCCCTTCGCTCTGGTGGCCGCCGTAGGAGCGGCAACGCTGGTCCCGGCCTCGACCCGCGATGAGACCTCCCGCCTCGACAGGGTGGGGCTGCTGCTGTCGGTCGTGATGCTGGGAGCGTTGGTGTACACGATCATCGAAGCGCCCGACCGCGGGTGGGGGTCCGCGTCGACGATCGGTGGGTTCGTCCTCGCCATCGCCGCCGCGGTGGCCTTCGCCTGGTGGGAAGGCCGACGGTCCGACCCGCTGATCGACGTGCGGCTCTTCACCAACCTACGGTTCAGCGCCGCCAGCGGCGCCGTCACCGTGGCGTTCTTCGCACTCTTCGGGTTCATCTTCCTCATCACCCAGTTCTTCCAGCTGCTCCAGGGGTATGGGCCGCTCGAGACCGGCGTCCGAATCCTGCCGGTGGCGTTGTCGATCGCGGTCGGCTCGGTGCTGGGCACACGCATCGCGGTGACGCGGGTGGGTACCAAGGCCGTCGTGTTCACAGGGCTGTTGATGCTCGCCGCCGCGTTCTTCTGGGTGACGCGGATCGACACCGACGTCAGCTATCTGGTGGTCGCCGGGCAGATGGTGCTGTTGGGTGGAGGACTCGGTCTCACCACGGCGCCGGCCACCGACTCGATCATGGGAGTCGTCCGGCCCGAACAGGCGGGCGCGGGTTCAGCGGTCAACGACGCCACCCGTCAGATCGGTGGAACCCTCGGCGTAGCGGTGTTGGGCAGCATCTTCTCAACGCTTTACATCCGTCACCTATCCGATAGCGCGGCCCTGGAATCGTTGCCGGAGCCAGTCCAGGTCACCGCGCGCGAGGGCCTCGCCCAGGGACTACAGGTCGCCGCCCGCGCGCCCGCGTCGCCCATGGCAGAAGCTCTGCGCGACAACGTCAGTGAGGCGTTCATGTCCGGTCTGCACGCAGGTTGCATGACGGCAGCCGTCGTCTGCGTGGTCGGTGCGGTCTTCGCATTGGCCTTCCTGCCCGCCCATCCGGTGAGCGGCGTCCGCTCATGACGTTCGCCGAGCGGTACGGACCATGGGCGGTGGTCACTGGCGCCAGCGACGGGATCGGCCTGGCGACGGCGAAACTACTTGCAGCGTCTGGCATCAATCTGGTACTGGTGGCCCGCCGCTATGAGCTGCTACGGCAGATCGCAGCGGAACTCATTGCCGTCCATGGCATCCAGACTCGAGTTATCTCCGCCGACCTTGCCCGAGCCGAGGCCGCCGACGACGTGAGCGCCGCGACCCAGGAGCTGGACGTGGGTCTGGCCGTCCTTGCGGCAGGCTTCGGAGATTCCCGCGCCTTCCCGGATGCCACCCTCGCCGGCGAGCTCGACATGATCGGCGTCAACGTCGGCGCGGTCACCCGTCTCACTCACCTATTCGGCGGCCGGCTGATCGAACGCCGCCGCGGCGGGATCGTGCTGTTCGGCTCGATCGTCGGATGGCAGGGTGTTCCCGGCCAGGCCACGTACGCCGCCACGAAGGCCTACGTGCAGAGCTTTGCCGAGGGGATCCATCCCGAGTACGCGGCCCACGGCGTCGACGTCCTGTGCGTCGCCCCCGGACCCGTGAACAGCGGCTTCGGCGCCCGCGCCGGACTGAACATGGATGGGGCAACCGCCCCCGACCTCGTCGCGCGCGGGGCTCTGCGCGCCCTGGGGCGAAGGGCCACCGTCATCCCCGGCGCACGGGGCAAGGTTCTGACGACGTCGTTGAGGCCATTGCCCCGCCGGATCCGCAGTCGAGTCCTCGGCCGCGTCATCGCCGGGATGCGCGATCCCGGTCCAGTGACCTAACGGGCATCCCACCAGTCGAGGACGCGAATCGCATAGAGGGTCAACCACTTCGACGGTTCACCCACCGGCGCGTCCACCTCGAACCACACCCGGCCGGGGAGGCTGCGGGACTGCAGCCACGGGCCGTCGGGTTGCCGGGCGGCCCGGATCATCTCAATCGCTTCGGCCATGCGGGGGTCCGGCGTGGTGCCGTGGGACAGCGAGCGCTGACGGAAGTACTCGGCGGCGTTGAGCACGTCGCAGGCCCACCGCATCGGGTAGCAGAACTGATCGACCCAGGACGCCACCGGCCGCCCCGTCGACAGTCGACGAAACAGGTTGCGCTGCAGCAGATATTCCTCGCCTGATCGCTGGGCGACCCGAGTGGCCTCGGTACCGCCGGTGGCAACCTCGTGGTCCAGCAGGCCCTTCAGTGCGTTGAGCGTCGAATGAAACGAGGACCGCGTCGAGCCGTCGACCCGCTCGCAGTTCCAGCCGCCGTCGGCCAGTCGGTGCTCGACGAACCAGTCGACGATGCCGGTGACGTCCGCGCCGAGCCGCAGACCGTTCGACAGGGTCCAGGAGTTGATGCAGCAGTCGACTTCGCCACCCCAGTACGGCAGGTCGTCATACTCCCAGTGCGAGTTGGCAGCCAGGAGCTCGGCCGTGCCGCGAAGGACGGCGGGATCGAGGCCCCACTCCCGCAGCGAGTTCAGCGTCCAGGTGGTTGCCGTCCAGGGCTGCCCGGCGCCGTCGGCCGCCTCGGGACCGTGGAAGTCGAAGTCCGCTGGGAAGAATGCGCCACCGGCCCACTGCCCGTCAGGATCTTGCAGGGCCAGCAGACGTGCGCCGAAGCCCTCGGTTGCGACCCTGGCCCGCGTCGCCTCCCACACCTCGGGCGGTTCGTGCGCCACGTCCCGCTCGACCTGCCAGCGCAGGGCGGGATCGGAGTCCAGAAGCCAGCTCGTCAGGGGCGCCGCCACCATGGGCCGACTGTAACGGCGCCGACTGACGCCCGCGCGGATAAAGTTCCCCACCGTGACCGAAGCCGCCGTGCTGTCCCAGCGCCGGATCGTCCTCATGGTCGCGGCACTCGTGCTGTCGGTGATCTCGTTCCAACTCAACGCCACCATGCTGGGCCCGGCGTTCTACGACATCGAGAGCACGCTCGGCAAGGGCTCGTTCGCGGCGATGTCGACGTACTTCTACCTCGCGGGTGCCGTCGCGAACGTGGTGTTGATCCGATGGAGCGACTACATCGGCCGCAAGCGTGTCATGGTCGCCATCCTCGCGATGTTGTGTGTCGGCACGCTGCTCTGCATCGTCGGCACCTCGCTGCCGGTGGTGTTGGCGGGCCGCGTCATGCAGGGCGCCTGCAACGTGACGTTCGGGTTGGCCTTCCTGATCATGCGAGAACGCCTGAGCGGAGCCACTTTCGGCGTGTGCTGCGGGGTGGTCACGTCGATCAACGGCGGGGTCGCCGGCGTGGACGCACTGCTCGGCGGGTTCATGGCCGACCGCTTCGGATACCGCTCGATCTTCATGTTGATCTTCGTCGTCGGAGTGTTGGGCATCGTCTTCGCCTGGCGGGCCGTGCCCGCCGACGAACCCAGCCGCGCGGCCGCCGGGCAGATGGACTGGGTGGGCGCCGCCCTCATCGGACTCGGGGTCGCGGGACTCATCCTCTTCATCTCCAGCGGTGGCGATGCCGGCTGGTCGTCGCCGATCGCGTTGGCGTTCATCGTCGTTGCGATCGTCGCGTTGGTGCTGCTCGTGGTGGTCGAGAAGCGGGTAAGCACACCGCTGGTCGACATCGACCAGATGCGGTCGCGGCTGGCGTGGCCGCTGATCGTCGCGACGATCCTGAACATGGCCTCATTCATGGTGGTGGCGGGCTTCATCATTCTCAAGATCGCCGAGGATCCGGACTCCGGGTTCGGGCTCGACGGCACGACGACGGCCATCCTGTTCCTCACCCCCAGCGCGGTGGTCCAGCTGATCACGGCGCCCCTGATCGGTCGACTCGCGGTGCGGATCGGCTTCGTGACGGTGTTCCGCGCGGGCATCGTGGGCTCGATCGCGGTGACCTCGTTCCTTGCGGTGTTCGCCCAGAACCGCGGCATGCTGATTCTGCTGATGGCCGCATTCGGCTGCGCCTTCATGGGCGTGACGCTGACCGCGATGAGCGTGCTGGGCGTCACGCAGGCACCCGAGGAGAATCCGGGTTCGCTGCCCGGCATCAGCAACGCTGCCTTCGGCGTCGGCTCCTCGATCGGATTCGCTTGGGCCGGGCCGGTTATCGGCTCCGGCACGGTGAGCAGCTTCACCATGGCGCTGTGGATCTGCGCGGCCATCGGCGTCGTCTCGCTCGGTTTCAGTCTGGTGCTGAAGCCACGGCCGCTGGAGACGGGGCGTGGCACCATCGAAGCATGACGGAACCACCGAACGGACTACCGAGGTACCGCCTACTGACCGGGCCGGACGACGAGGTGTTCTGCCGCCGCGTCAGCGAGGCGCTCGACCTCGGCTACGAGTTGTACGGGGACCCAGCCATCACCCTGGACGCCGGCCGTGCCGTCGTCGCCCAAGCGGTCATCTGGCACCAGGTCATCCGGTACGTCTGAGGTCAGTCGTCGCCTGCGGCGACCAGCGACGTCAGCTTGACCGACGGGTTGTCGCGCTGGAACCCCTCAAGGCGCCACTTCGTGGAGAAGAGCACCAGGATGACGCCGTCGGTCCGGGTGAAGACCTCAACCGAGGGTTGCCGCTGGAGGAACTCGACGTCGTCCGCGCTGGCGGCCCTTGCCACGGTGTAGGGGAGGGACTCCAGTGAGATGGGGGAGCTGAACTCGCCTGCCATGCGGTGCGTCGCCACCTCGAACTGCATCGGCCCGACGGCGGCGAAGACGGGTGCCTGGTCACCGCGGCGGTCAGAGCGAAGGACTTGGACGACGCCCTCCTGCTCCAACTGCTCGATGCCCTTGCGGAACTGCTTGTGCTTGCTGGGGTCCGTGCCTCGGGCGACGGCGAAGTGTTCGGGGGAGAAGCTCGGGATCGGCGGGTACGTGACGGGGATGTCGCGGTACAGGGTGTCGCCGGGGCGCAGAACGTTGGCGTTGGCGAGACCGATGACGTCACCCGGCCATGCGGTGTCCAGCGTCGAGCGCTGCTGGCCGAAGACCGACTGCGCGTATTTGGTGACGAAGGGCTTGCCCGTGGTGGCGTGGGTCAGGACCTCGCCGCGCTCGAAGGTCCCCGAGCAGACCCGCGCGTAGGCGATGCGATCGCGATGGGCGGAGTCCATTCCGGCCTGAACCTTGAACACGAACGCACTGAAGGGTGAGTCGGCGGCCCGACGGTGGCCTTCGACGTCGAGCTGCCCGTGCGGCGAGGGAGCGAGCTGGACGAGCACGTCGAGGAGCTGATTGACGCCGAAGTTGAGCGCCGCGGAGGTGAACAGCACCGGGGTCGACTCGCAGCCGAGGAACGTGTCCCGGTCGTAGTCGGATCCATCGGCGGCAAGAAGTTCGGACTCCTCGACGGCGTTGTCCCAGTCGACGCCCGCGGCGTCGTGCGCGGCGTCGGGCGCGATGTGCTCCTCGGGCGCCGCCTTGGCGCCGCCCGCAGTGCGGGTGTACCGGATGAAGTTGCCGACCCGCCGGTCGAGGACGCCCTTGAAGTCACCCGCGATGCCGACCGGCCATGTCAGCGGGGTGGGACGAAGTCCGATCCTGGCGTGGATCTCGTCCAGCAACTCCAGCGGGTCGCGGCCCGGCCGGTCCCACTTGTTGATCACGGTGATGATGGGGATGCGCCTAAGCCGGCACACCTCGAAGAGCTTGAGCGTCTGCGGCTCCAGGCCCTTCGCCGCGTCGATGAGCATCACCGCACAGTCGACGGCCGTGAGCACGCGGTAGGTGTCCTCGGAGAAGTCGGCGTGCCCGGGGGTGTCCAGCAGGTTGATGACGCAGTCCTGCCCGCTCGGGGCGCGGTAGGGAAACTGCAGCGCGGTCGAGGTGATCGAGATGCCGCGGGCCTTCTCCATGTCCATCCAGTCCGACACGGTGGCGCGGCGGCCCGACTTGCCGTGGATTGCGCCGGCTTCGGTGATGACGTTGGCGTGCAGCACCAAGGCCTCGGTCAACGTCGACTTGCCCGCGTCGGGATGGCTGATCACGGCGAAGGTTCGCCGGCGCCGCGCTTCGGCGGTGATGCGGTCCGCGGCGCGCCCTGCGGCGGCGGTCGAGACACCTGCGGCGTTGTCGGTCATGGCGCTCTCGATGATATTGGCCGCGGGTCCCAATCGATAAATCCCGCGAGTGGCCAGTTGTCACACGCTTCGCGGCGAATTGCGTGCGATGACCGGCCGCTCACGCTCGGCGCGGCTAGTTCACACAGGGGATGCCGCTACCGCTGATGGGAAGACCCTCATCCGGAACGGGCAAGTCCGAGGTGCCGACGCCGATTCCCAATGACTCGCCTCCGGACGGCGTGGTCGCCAGGCTGGTGGCATCGGTCGGAAGTGTGTAGTCGTTGCCGAGCACGACCCGGATGCGTCCAGCGGCCACGTCGTGGTGCGGCCGCGGCGGCGCGACGATGCCGAGCGCCGTCGCGACCGCTTGAGCGGCACCCTCGGCGCCGGCCCCGTAGTCGACGGCGCTCACAGGTGACCCAGCCTCCTGGCCCAGGCTGAGGGTCCCGTCACGGTAACCGTTGTGGCTCAAGATGTTCGACGCCTCGGTTGCCAGTCCACGAACGCCGCTGGCATTGACCACGTCGACGGTGACGTCGGCAGGCACCACGGTATTGGACGGAGCCGATGGGTCGCCGAAAGTCGTTGCGACCAAGGCGCGGATTGCTGGGGGATCGACGATGTTCACGTCCTGGCCGTACACGGTGTCGTAGCGGACCACGGGCAGTGTCTGGTAGTGGACGTGCTCGCCTGCGAGTCCGCCGATCCGGCGGAACAGATCCTGGTCCCAGCCGCTGGACAGCACGAGGTCCTTACGGGCAACGTCCATGAGCGCGTTGAGCTTTCCCATGTCGCTGAACGACCCGGAGTTCTGCAGTTGCCGGATGACCGAGATCAGGAACGCCTGTTGCCGGTGCGTGCGATCCAGATCCCCGTTGTCGAGTCCGTGGCGCTGTCTGACGAAGGCGAGTGCCTGCCCGGCGTTCAACGTCTGCCGGCCGGCGGGGAAGTCGGCGCCGGAGTAATCATCGTGGACCGAGTGGTTCAGGCAGACCTCGACACCGCCCAGGCTGGCCGCCACGTCGTAGAAGCCCGCCAGGTTGACCTCGGCGAAGTAGTCGATCGGGACGCCGGTGAGGGCGCGCACGACCGCCAGCGTCGCCTTGCGGCCGGCCTCGCGACCCTGCTTCTCCAGGGTGGCCTGATCGGACTCGCCGTCGTCGGCGAGCTTCTGCTCCGCGTCGAACTTGGTCAGCCCGTAGGCCTCCTTGATCTTGATGCGGTGATATCCCGGCACGATCCCCGAGACGTTGACGTAGTCGTCCCGAGGGATCGAGAAGGCCTCCACGCTTCCGTCCTCGGCGAGGTGGACCAGGATCAGGGTGTTGGTGTTGTAGCCGCCGGAGGACGAGTCACCGGCGTGCAGCTGGTCCAGCATTTCCTGCGGCAGGTCATTGCCGCTCTGGTCCTTCCTGGAATCCAGCCCGATCAGCAGGATGTTGACCGCTGCACCGGTTGATCGTGGCGAGTCGGCGCCCAGAGCCTCTGACACCGTGATACCGCTGAGCAGGCCGTGAAGGGTCCACCAGCCGAATCCGGTGACTGCCACGAGGAGGACGGTGAGCAGTGCCAGTCCGCCGCGGAGGATCCGTGGCCCCGCTCCCCTCGAACGCGGGGGCGTCGGCATGAGGTGACGAGCACGTCCACCCATCAACGCCGCCTTCGATTCGTCGCCATCCTCACCTTGCGCGAGGAACCTTCAGACTCGGCTGAGAATGTGATGGCAATCACCATTTACCAGCAGCCCATATCGGCTCGTCCCGCAACGATGCCTCGGTCAACACGCCGGTCGTCCGCAGTCGAGAGTAATTGGACCTCGCGCCACGACGCCACTCGGCGGAGCACCGGGGGAAGGGCCCCGGTCGCCGTCACCGCAACGTGAGCCAGAGCAGGCTGCCCCCGCCCGCCAGCACGCAGTACACCGCGAACGGCGTCAGGGTCCTGGTGTGGAAGTACTTGGTGAGGAAGGCCACCGCGAGGTAAGCGCTGACGAATGATGCGATGCTTCCCGCCAGCACCTGACCGCCGATGCCGTCGCCCAAGGGGCCGAACAGATCCGGGATCTTCAGGACTCCGGCCGCGAGGATCACCGGGGTCGCCAACAGGAACGAGAACCGTGCCGCCTCGTCGTGCGTGAGTCCCCTCAACAGCCCGGCGGTCATCGTCACACCCGAGCGACTGATCCCCGGAAGCAGCGCTAGTGTCTGCGCAGCTCCGATGAGGAGGCCCCGCGAAAGCGACGTGCGAGCGAGTCGGTCGTCGATTCCCCCGGGGTCGGCGTCGAGCGACTGGTCGGGGGCGGCGTGGTCAGGGCGCCGACGCAGTCGCTCACCCCCGTACAGGATCAGCCCGTTGACGACGAGGAAGGCGGCCGCCGGTATCGGTTTGCCCAGGGTGGTGCGAAACGTGTGTTCCAGGGCGAGGCCGATGACGCCGACCGGAATGGTGCCGATGATGATGAGCCATGCGAGCCGTTCACCGGTGGTCTGAAGCCGCCGGTAGCGAAGTGATGTGTAGAAGCCGACGATGATCTGGACCCAGTCGCGCCAGAAGAACACCAGCAGCGCCGCCGCGGTGGCCACGTGCAGGCCGACGATGAATGCGAGGTAGGGCGACTCCGGCGACGAGACGTTGAGGTCTTGCGCCCATCGACCGCCGATCAGCGCCGGCACCAGGACCGAATGGCCGAGGCTGGAGACGGGAAAGAGCTCCGTGACGCCTTGGAACAGACCGACGACGGTCGCTTCGAGGTAGCTGAGTGTGCTCACCGGGGCTACGTGAGGGCGTTCAGCAGACCGGTGAGGGTCTGCTCCTCGGCGGCGGGATCGGGGTTGGCGTCCCGGATTGCCGTCAGCACGGCGTCGATGCGCCCGTCGATCGCCGTCCAGGTGGTCCCGTCGACCGCCTGAAGCTTGGATTGGCCTTCGTCCCAGGCGGTTTCGAGGCTCTTGGCGCCTGCCATCGCTCCCGCTTGGTCGCCGGCCCGGACCTTCGTCAGGATGCCCTGGGTGATCGTGCGGAAGTTCGCGACGTCCTGCGCCGGGAAGTGGGCGGATGCCTGCCCCGCGGCGAGCGGAGCCTGGACTGCGGGGCCGGATTCGGACTCCGCCGAGGCCGTCGCGTGCGGCTGGGCGTTGGCATACCCGAGCAGAGCCCCGGCGGCGACGGCGACGACCGCGAAGTAGCCGAGCATCACCTTCTCCCGAGCCGGGCTGGGCTCACGTGGTGCCGAGGTCCTTTCGATGACGTCGGCACGGGTCACGGTGAGGTAGACGACGGTGGCCAAGATGGCGGCCAGGAAGATGACGCTGGTGATGGCCACGCCGAGGCCGAGACCCTGCTGGTCCTTGGGGAAGCCGAGCCAGTCGCCGAGGTTCGCGCCGAGTGGACGGGTGAGGATGTAGGCGAGCCAGAACGACAGCACCGCATTGGCGCCGAGTTTCCAGCCGACCACGATCGCGACGATGAGCCCGGCAGGCAGCAGCACCGAGATGCCCGGTCCCCAGCCCGTGATCTCCAGCGTCCAGTCACCGACGGCGGTGCCGAGCGCGAAGGTGACCAAGATGGCGAGCCAGTAGAACGCCTCCCGCGGCAGTGTCGTGATGCTGTGGATCGACAGGGTGTTCTCACGGGCGAACCACACCCCGAACACCACCGCGAGGATGGCGGCGAAGACGGCGCTGCTCACCGCGAGGGGTACGCCGAGGCTGTCGGTGAGGATGTCGGTGTACAGCGTTCCGGTCACGCTGACCACCACGACGGTGAGCCAGTACACGAACGGCCGGTAGCGATCCAGGCTCAGTTGCCAACCCAGCACCGCAGCCAGCACGACGGAGAAGATCAAGGCGGTCGGCAACAGGCCGACCCCCAGGGTCATGTTGATCCAGTCGGCGAAGCTCTCCCCGACGGTGGTGCAGAGGATCTTGATGACCCAGAACCACACCGTGATCTCGGGAACCTTGCTCAGCATCACACGCGGAGCGCTGACCGCTGCGGATCTCGTCGTCTCGCTCATGGGCAGCAAGCTATTTGGCGGCTGCTGAGGGCACGCTGAGAGATTCGGCTGCCTCAAGTTCCCGGTAGCGCCTGAGTCCCTTCGGCAACGACCGCTTGAAGCTTCCGCGGGTCGAGGCCAAGTCGCACGAGGATCGTCGGCGCGATCTGCGCCGTGGATACCTCGGCACCGTCCGCACGAGGTGAGACGCCGGGCCCCGCCACGACGAGGGGCACGTTGCGATCCGCGGGAGCGGCCCCACCGTGTTCGGCGATCTTCGTCTTCGAGGTGTACACGGTCCCCGGCTGGGTGGTCGCATAGACGTCGGGCACCCGGGGATCGGTCGCGGTGGTGCCGAAGTAGGCCGCGGCGTCCGCGCCCGCGTAGATCTGCTCGGTGCCCGACGCGGTGAACGGCCTTGGCTTGCCCGCGAGGTCGGTGCCGACCCCGGCGTGGGCCGCCAACTGCTGCTTGACGAAGGCGGCTGCTTGGGGGGAGCGGTCGGCCAGCCACATGATCATGGCGTCGTCGTTCACCGAGTGGACGATCAGTTCCTTCGTCTCGGGGTGGTCCTTGCTCCAATTCGCGTTGACGTCGTCGATGATTGCTCCGTCGTCGATCCGGGTCAGCGTCTCGGGTTGGATCGGCGCCTGACCGTGCTTGGCCGACAGGATCACCGTGGTGGTGTTCGTCGCTCCGGCCTTGTCGATGGCCTCGACCATCCGCCCCACCTGGGCGTCGACGAAGCTCAGTGCCGACTCCAGCACCGGCCCCGGGGTGCGGCCCTCCGGGCCATAACCTCCTGGGCGTCCGCCGGACGTCGCCAGCTTCTCCGCGGTGGAGACCGACTGGAAGTTCATCCCGAGGAGGGCGGGCATTCCGACTTGCTCGCTGCCCGAATGGTCCTTGCCGCCGATCTCGTTCACCACCGCGTCGACCTTGTAGGTGTCGTACCGCTGGGTCAGTGAGTTGTCGACGGTCCAGCTGTCGCCGTCCTTGCTCCCCGCCGGATTGCTGTCGACCTCGGGGGTGAACAGATCGTCGATGGTGATCCCGCCTGCGCCGTTGAGGATCGCGTACGCGGGATGCTTGTCACTCCAGGCGGTGCGCCGGCCGGCGTCGTGGATCACGGAGAAGACGGTGTTGACCTTGAGGTAGTCGCCCGGGGACAGCGGGGCGCACGTCGCGGGGTTCACGGGCAACTTGGCCGGATCGATCACCTGATTGGGGTCCTTGGTCATCTGCAGCACCCCGTCGGGAAGGTTGGCCAGTCCCTGTCCACCATCGATCTTCGTGGTGTCCTTGTCGAGCTCCTCGGTGAAGCTCACCGCGGCACCCGGCTTCGCGCCGGTGCAGTTGGTCGTACCGGCTTCGAGCAGGTCGTGCGCGTAGCTGTCGTCGTAGTAGACGCCAGTCGTCCTGGGGTGACCCCCGGTGACCTGAGCCAGCAAGCCGGGAAAGGAGTCGGAGGGCACCGGAGTCTGGGCGGCCGTGTAGTTCACGCCGCGGCCGACGAGCGTGGCCAGTGCCGACTGCGGATGTGCGGAGACGAACGCGGCGAGGTCTGACGCGTGCATCCCGTCGACGGACACCAGCACGACGTGCTTGTCATCGCCGCCGGTCGCCCCGGACCCGCCGTCGCTGCCACCCGCACAGCCGGCCATGGCCGCACAGAGGCAGATTGTCGCAGTCGCGACTCCCATTCGGCGCAGACCCACTAGAACTCCATTCGTCGAAGACCATCTCCGGAGCGATCTAACGGGACGGCATCGTCTGTGGAGGTGAACGGCAAAGAAACTGTGAGACAACAGTTTACGGCACCACTACCGAGACTCCACGTAAAATAGCCGGCGGCACTGTCGCCCCGGCGAGTGGCCTACCCCGTGGTCAAGCCGCGCCGACGATAGGGCGAAGCCGCTAAGAGCTCGCTGAGAAGGAGCCAGACACCGCCGAGGGCTGCCTCTCAGCGCGGTCTTAGCGTCGATGCGGAAACTGTCCAGATGAACGCACGGCCGCATGGCCGGCCTTGGCCGGGCAAACCCGCGCCGAACCGCACCGGACCCGTGGGCTCTGGTTCCGAAGGCGACCCGGGTGGCATGATCCGCACAGTCGCACCGCGACGGATCGCCACTGCACAGACGGGGAGGGCACGTGCGGAACGCCCCGGCGGAGCGGCGTTGCCCCGCGTAGGCCAACTTCGGACGTGGTGGCGACCGCGCTACTGGGGGATCTCGGCGCGGTCGGCGTTCGTCTCGGCAACGGTGGTGTCGGTGGCGCTGCTGGTGGCAGGGTGCGGTCTCGCGATCGTCCTGTACCGCTCGCTCCTCTCCGGCGTCGACGAGGCCGCTTCCGGGCGGGTGCGCGACGTGGCGGCGGCGTTGCAGTTCGACACGGCGACAGAACTCGACGTGGCGTTGCTGTCCACTGACCAGCGGATCGTCGTAGTTCAGGTGGTCGATCGTGCCGGCTCCGTGGTTCAACGATCGCCGTCGGCCCCCGACGCACCGCTCGTCCAACCGCACACCATCGGGGCGACGTTGCGGGCCGGACTTCCCGATGACGCCTCGCCTGACGGCGACTTGCGGATCAGCGGCCAGACGGTGGACGGCAAGGGCGGCCCGTACACGATCCTGGTCGGCGCGGGCAGTGAGGGCGTCGAGTCGACGGTCCGGACGGTGATGGTGCTGCTTGCCGGTGCGGCGCCGATCGTCATCGCCGTGTCAGCCGCTGCTGCATACCTCTTGGTGGGTAGGTCGATGCGATCCGTCGATGCGATTCGGACGCGGGTCGCCGACATCAGCACCTCGGATCTCTCCGAGCGTGTTCCCGTGCCCAAGAACTTCGACGAGATCTCCGCGCTCGCGGTGACCATGAACGGGATGCTGGGGCGGATCGAGGCGGGACATGACGCCCAGCGCCGATTCGTCGGCGATGCATCGCACGAATTGCGAAGCCCGGTCGCCGCCATCCTCTCGGCGCTCGACGTCGCCGCGGCGCATCCGGAGTTCTTGAACGAGGAGTTGGCGACGTCGACGCTGCGTCCGGAGGCGCAGCGGATGGAGGCCTTGGTCGAGGATCTGCTGCTCCTCGCTCGTGCCGATGAACGCGGACTCACGTTGGGGCACAGGGACGTCGACCTCGATGACATCGCGTCCATCGAGGTGGATCGCCTCATTCGGGAGTCGACGACGACGGTCGACGTGGATCTGGCTCCGACGCGGGTGGTCGGCGATCCCGGTGGCCTCTCGCGCGTCCTGCGCAACCTGCTGGAGAACGCAGCACGTCACGCCAGGTCGCGGGTCGAACTCCGCATCCGCGTCGCCGAGGGCAATGCCGTCCTGACGGTCGCGGACGATGGTCCAGGCATCCCCGAGGAGGACCGTCTGAGGGTCTTCGACAGGTTCGTTCGATTGGATTCAGACCGCTCCCGCAGCAGCGGCGGAGCCGGACTCGGATTGGCCATAGTGTCTGAAGTCGTTGCAGCGCATAGGGGGAACGTAACGATCGGGGACCGACCAGGTGGGGGCGCGCTCATGACCGTTCAGCTCCCGTTGGCGTACTCGCCGGACTCCAGGCGATAGCCGGCACCACGCACAGTCTGAATCGTGTTGGTGCCGAACGGGGTATCGATCTTCCGTCGGACATAGCCCACGTACACCTCGACCACGTTGTCCGGTCCGGCGTAGTGCGCATCCCACACGTGTTGCAGCATGTCGTTCTTGGTGACGACGGTGTCCTTGTGGCGCATCAGGTATTCCAGAACGCCGTACTCGCGTGGCGTCAGTTCGATGGGCGTGGAAGCGCGCTGCACGACGCGGCGGGCGGGATCGAGCGTGAGGGATCCTGCGGTGAGCACGACCGGGCGTTGTGGCGCTCCGCGGCGAAGAAGCGCGCGTAGTCGGGCCAGAAGCACGATGAACGCCACCGGTTTGGACAGATAGTCATCGGCGCCAAGGTCGAACGCGTCCGTCTGGTCGTAATCCCCGTCCTTGGCGGTCAGCATGAGGACGGGTGTCCAGATCTCCCTCGCGCGCATCTTGCGGAGTACCTCGTAACCGTTGAACCCCGGCAGCATGATGTCGAGAACGACGACGTCGTACGCGTTCTCCGTAGCCTCCCACAGGCCGTCGACACCGTTGTCGGCGTGGACGACAACGAAGCCCTCGGCCCTCAGACCCATGCTCAGCGTGGCGGCGAACCTGGGTTCGTCCTCCACGATCAGCACCTTCACGTATCTCATCCTCCGCTCGTCGGTCGGCGCAATCCACTCTGCCCTGCAGCGTGGGAGCGGCCGGCGCACCGTCACGGCGCGCCGACCGCGGTCGACGGCTACCCCGGTGGGGCGGGTGTCGGCGCATCCGGGGTGTCACCGGGTTCCGGGAGGTCCGGCACCCCGGGCACGTCGGGGGCGTCCGCCGCATCCGGTGTGTCACCCGGTTCGGGGAGGTCTGGTTGCCCGGGTACGTCGGGGGCGTCCGTCACCGCCGGACCCTGGGGGATCGGTCCGCTCCATGGGTGGGCGGCCGCCACTGCGCCGGCACCACCGAGCAGAAGGCAGACTGCCGCGGATCCGATGAAGACGATTCGACGTTTCTGCATTGGCTGAGGTCTCCTCTCTCGACGCCACGGGGGTGTGCCGCCGATGAACCCACGGTTGCAGCGCGCGGCTGTGACGACGCTGAGTGCGTCAGCGTCGCTGAAGCAGTGCGAACCTGCGCCCGGGCCGACGCCCCGGCACCGGGTCGACACGGGTGATCTTGCCCCGGGCGACCAATTCACCCACCACTGCCACGCCGCAGGCCTGAGCCAGCAGTAGCGAGATGAGGACGAGTACCTGCACCGCGCCTGCCTGGGTGGCCGATCCTGTCGCCAGGAGCACTCCGACGAAGGCGCCCGGCAGGGTGACCAGACCGGCGGTGCGGGCTTGATCCAGGTTGGGCAGCAGGGCATCGGTGAGCGGTCGCTCGATCACCTCCATTCGCGAATCTCGTTCGGAAAGACCGAGACTGAGGGCCGCCTCCACTTCTCCCGCGCGCAAGCTCAAAGCGTCAAGCGCTCGTCTGGCCGCCATCGCCGACGCCGTCATCGTCCCACCCAGAACGATCCCGAACACCGGCACCAGGGCCACCCCCGTGAGCGGCACGACACGGGTCAGCAGCAGAAGTGGCATCACGGCTGTCATGCCCGCCGCCAGCGCCACCGCCAGCCATTGCGAGCCGCGGCCCGCCTCGCTCCGGCGCGCAGCCGTCAGCGAGGCGACGGCGAACATCACCGCGAGCACCAGCGCCGAGGACCAGAGCCGCGTCATCGCAGCGGCGAGGACCATGGCCACCGCAGCCAGCTGCAGCGCCGCGCGCGCTGCGGCGCCGGGCACCGCCAACAGCGAGCCTCGGAGCAAGTATCTGGAGATGAGCCCCGCGGCGAGCGCCATCACCACGCACACGATGACGAGCGAGGGACTCAGCAGGGGTTCGGAGTTGTGCACCCCCCGAGTGTCCCCAGAGAACGGGGCTCAGACCGTGATCTCACCCATCTCGGACCAGCCGGTCGCGTAGATCGAGTGGCTGATGATCAGCGGTGTCGAGGCCAGAACGTTGGGTGCCTCGGCAACGAACGTCTTGAGTGTTCGCTGTTGACGTGCTCAGGTGGTGTAGCCCTTCCAGCCCGACAGGGCCCGGGTCTTGGCCTCCAGTTCGCGGTTGACGCTTTTGGTGGCGCCGGTGAGCTTGATGAACCTGTTGCGTTTGACCGCGGCGTGGTGTCAGCGGCCGCTATCGGACGGAGGTTGTCGTCGGGCCTATGCGGGGCCGCTGAGGTCTTCGTGGGGAACGACGACGTCGGCCCTTCGGGCGGTGATCACAGCCCGCGCGAGACCAGAGCCAGGGTTACAGAGTCGGCGCACCCTGAGTGCCAAACTCTTCTCGCTGTGCTGGCGGCGCGGGTCTGCCAGTCCGCAGTAAAGCTAGCGGCAGCTTTCGGCAACCTGATACTCAACGCTGTGAACAGGCTATTTGTTGCCGATACAACACAGCTTGACCATGCAAACGCCCACATAACCTAATCCGGCTTACGGGCCAACTCGTCCGCCCTCGACCCGGGCGTTGTCCACCGGTGCGGGTTCGTGCGTCACAGGAGGCTCGCTCACCGGGGCGGTTAGGGTGCCGAGTCGGCGCATCGCCTGCCACCGGAGCCGTACGCCGTAGAACGCCGACGCTACCGACTGGATGACGACGAGGTACATCATCTGCCGGTAGACGACTTGCTGCAGTGGCATCGTCCACAGCGGTCGAAGTCGTTCGTGATCCAACCGGAATGCGTAGATGGCACTCGCGAGCTGCGCGGCCAGGAATCCGAACCACGTTCCCCAGATGATCACGGCGTCCTCGGTCATGAACGAGAACACCGCGGCGACGTCCACGATGGGTGCGGTGAGCGGGAGCAGTACCTGGAAGAGCAGCAGGTATGGCAGCCCGCGGCGGCCGAGCTTGCCAGCGCGGCCGTCTTCTACAACCGCGTGACGGTGCTTCCACATCGACTGCAGGGTGCCGTAGCACCAGCGGTACCGTTGGCTCCAGAGCTGTGTGAGTGATGCCGGCGCCTCGGTCCACGCTCTCGCCTCGGGGGCATAGATGATGCGCCAGCCGTCGCGGCACAGGGCCATCGTCAGGTCGGTGTCTTCGGCGAGCGTGTCGTCACTGACGCCACCGACTCGCTGGATGGCTTCGCGGCGGAACGCCCCGATCGCACCGGGAACGGTGGGCATGCACTCCAGCACGTCGAACATGCGACGGTCCAGGTTGAATCCCATCACGTATTCAATGTGCTGCCATGCCCCGAGCAGCCCCTGCCGGTTGGCGACCTTCGTATTCCCCGACACCGCGCCGACTTCGGGATCAGCGAACGGTTTGACCAACTCGCGCAGTGTGTTCGATTCGAACACAGTGTCGCCGTCGACGAGTACGAGAATCTCATGCCGGGCAGCGGCGATTCCGGTGTTGAGCGCCGACGGCTTCCCGCCGTTCTCCTTGCGTATCAACGTGACACGCTCAAGGTCAAGTGAGCGCACAATGTCACTGGTGTCATCGGTCGAGCCGTCGTCCACCACGATCACTTCATAGTCGGGGTAGTCCAGGCTTGTCAGTGATCGGACGCAGGCTTCGATACCCAGACGTTCGTTGAAGGCGGGTACGACGATGGTGACGCCGGGCAACACGTCCCGTCGGCTCCGTAGTGTCTCGGCGCGTTTGGCGTGCCTTCGGGCTAGCACCATCAGCATGACGATGCGGGCAAGTGCCAATACCCCCGCACAGACGAACAGCACCGTCAAGGTGAACGAGAACCACAGCGACAGCTGTACGGCGGCAAGGGTGATCGTGCCGTAGATGCGCTCGCCCAGGGTTGCGGCGATCCAGGGTGATCGATCACCCGCCGCCCGCGAGATCGTCGTGAACGTATAACCGCGCGACTGGAGTTGAGGGATCAGCTTGTCCAGTGCTGCAACGGTTTGCGACCGGTCGCCGCCACCGTCGTGGAACATCAGGACCGCTCCGTCGTCGCCCGGCGGGGTTGCGGCGTCGACGATCTTGTCGACTCCGGGATGCGCCCAGTCCTTCGTGTCGAGGTCGGTGAGCACGATGCGGTACGGGCCGATCCTGGATGCCGAATGCCATATCGGATAGTTGATGTCGGCGATCTCGGATGAGAAGGGTGGCCGCATCAGGTTGGTCAGGTAGCCGGTTGCCGCTGCGATGGCGAACTGGGTTTGATCGAGTTCGAGGCGCTGCTGCCACCTGGGGATGCCGCTGAGGTCCGGATGAGTGAATGTGTGCACACCGATGTCGTCGCCGTCGCGAACCATCCGGCGCAGCACATCGACATGACCGGGAATCCTCGATCCGATGACGAAGAACGTAGCGGGAACGTGGTATCGGTCCAGCAGGTCCAGTATCGGCTCGGTGTAGTCGTCGGGTCCGTCGTCGAACGTGAGTGCCACGGTCTTGTGCGGTAACCGAATACCAGGCTGATCAAGTGCTTGGCCGCTGAGGATCGGTCCGCCCCTGGCCACCGCGCCGGGGACTTCATCAGCAGTGCCGTCGGTCTTGTAGTGATTGGGTTGTTCACCGCGATGTCCGCCGGTGACCGCCGCGATGCCCAGCATCATCACCACGCCGATGAGAAGCATAGTGAGCAGTGGCCAGTGCGCCTTGGGTGCCTGCCGGCTCATGACTTCGGTCCGCGTCCGTTCGCGTTACCGTGCTGACTGCCGGGGTTGCTGACCGGTCTGTGTTCGGTTCCCGGACCGGGGTTGCCGGATAGTCCGGGCGGCTGTAGGGGACGGTTCGCCGGGGTCGGTAGGCCGCCAGGCGTGCGCCCCCGCGGTGTGCCGTTCGACCCCGAGGTGGACCCACCGTTGGTGAGAACGGGGTCTGGCGTCGGTGTGCCGGTGGGTGTCGGCGATGTTTCCGAGGTGGAATCGCCCACCGGAGAGATCGGTGAGGAGGCCGCGGGTGCACCGGTGGCCGTTTGCGCCATGAACGCAGGTACGGATGCCGCGCCGGTCGAATGCAACTCGACGGCGGCCGGTAACTGCGGTGATGCCGATTGGCTGCTGGGCGGCGACGCGGGCCCACCCAAGAGCGCTGCATCGATGGACGTACCTTGTGGAGCGGAGTCAGGGTTTGTGATGTCCACGTCGTCGTGCGCCCGGGAGCTCTCGCCGGCGGGCAGCCGCACCGGACTCGTCAGTCCAGGCATCGGCACACCGCCGAACAGCGACAACAAAGTCACGCCCAGCAAAAGCGCCAGCAGCGCAGTCATCCCGCGCACGGCCACCGGGGTAGCTCTGACTCGGCGCCCGGTCGCGTCGACGAAAACGGGATTCACAAGGGTATTATGACCGATGAACTCGCCGGGCGATACGGACTTTGGACTCTTTCGGCGGCTAACCGCTCGGCTTCCAGCAAATCGCAAACACCTCCCCAGCTAAGACTCCGCGAAAATGCCAGAAAGAGCCTGCTCACGGCGTCGGCGTACTCAGCAGCGCAAGTTCTCTCCGGGCGAAACGCCGAGCACGCCCGCAATGCGCAGGTATGCGTCGACCCGGTCTTGGACCTGGGCGGCGTTGTGCCCGTCGCACTCCAACGCGCCGTTGAACACACGAATGGTCGCGCCGAATCCCTGTCCGTCGCCCATCGCGCTGTGCGCGGTTGCCGACATTGCGGAGGCTTGGGTGTTCCAGAACCACAGCGCCGTCTTCCACGCCACCGTCTCATCGCGTTTTACGACGCCGGGATCGTCGAGGAGATCGAGACCAATCGAATCCCCGGCGGCACGGTAGTTGTAGTTCCAACTCAGCTGGACAGGACCGCGACCGTAGTAGCTATCGCGTCCAGCCGGGCAGCCGTAGCTGAGACCGGCGTCGCAATAGTTGCCGTAGTTGGCGGTGTTGGCCTCGACGACCAGGCGCAACCCTTGGGTCTCGTGGTAGACGTTGGCGAAGAACGCGGCGGCCTCGCGCTTCCTGGTGTCCTCGTCGCCGACGGTTGCGAACACCGGGAAGGCATCGAATGCACGGACGAGACTGCCGTAGGAGTAGAACTTGTCCCGGTTGGGGAAGATCTGCTCGAACTGCGCATCGCTGACGACGAACCCCGGTGCGGAACCGAGGGTCGACGACTGCGTGGTCTGGCGTGGTTCCGGGGCGGCCGTACCGCAACCGGCGAGGACAGCGGCGGTCAGCAGGCCGACTATCAGATGCGTTGGTGTACGGGGCATTGCCACCAAACTAGCCGCCTCGGCCGCGGCTAATGCGCCTTGCGCACGCTGCGCTTCAGCGCGATCAGTGCGTCGTCGAGCTGCTCGCGTGAGCGCTGGGGCAAGTCATCCTCCTGCTGGTGGAGCAGGCCGTAGGTGAACGCGTCCTCCCCGGCGGCTTGCGCCATCACCACGCACACGATGACGAGCGTGGGGCTCAGCAGGGGTTCGGAGTTGTGCATCCCACGAGCGTGCCCAGAGAACGGTGCTTGACCGCGATCTCACCCATCTCGGACCAGCCGGTCGCGTCGATCTCGTGACTGATGATCAGCGGTGGCGAGGCCAGAACGTTGGGTGCCTCGGCGACGAAAGTCTTTAAGTGTTCGCTGTTGACGTGCTCGCCGACCGACGCGGCTAGTCGCCTCGATATGACTGACCGTGCGGCTCGACGCAGTGTTCGTCGGGGTCGTCTGCGCAGACGTGATCGACCTGAAGCGTCGTGTGATCGATGTGATGGCGATCCTGCAGGATCCGTTCCAGCTCACCGCGAATGGCATGGCAGTCGGCACCGTCACCGACGATGACGTGCGCCGACAACGCAGCTTCGCCCGAGGTGATCTCCCAGATGTGCAGATCGTGCACCTCGACCACCGCGCTGACCGCGGCGAGCTCCGCACCGACGCCATCGGGGTCGACGCCCTTGGGGGCGGCCTCGAGGAAGATGCGGCCAGAGGCGCGCACCAGACCCCACCCGGCCTTGATCATGAGCGCCGCCACGACGAGTGCGGCGATGGCGTCGGCGCGGGCGAAGCCGGTCAGCCAGACGACGGCACCGGCGATGGCGGTGGCGATGAACGCGTAGAGATCGTTGAGGATGTGCTGGAACGCGCCCTCGACGTTCAGGCTCGATCTGTTGGCGCGGCTGATGCACCACGAGGCGGCGACGTTGACGACGATGCCGACCAATGCGGTGACGAAGACCAGCAGGCCTTCGACCTCGCCCGGATTCAACAATCGGCGAACGCCCTCGAAGATGAAGTAGGCCGCGAGGAGGAGCAGGGTGATGCCATTGGCCTGAGCAGAGAGGATCTCGGCACGCTTCAGGCCATAGGTGTAACCACCCCTGGCGGGTCGTGCCGACAACCTGATGGCGATCAGGGCGAGCACGATCGACGCGGCGTCGGTGAGCATGTGCCCGGCGTCGGTGATCAACGCGAGTGACCCGGCCATGACGCCGACGATGACTTCGGCGGCCATGAAGCCGACGATCAGAATCAAGGCCAGCGTCAACCACTTTCGGTCGGCATCGGCCGACATCGAGTGGGAGTGCCCCTGATGGCCGTGCTCGTGCGCGGTCTCACCCATGGAGGGAGCATACATCGATACATGCGAATGTCGGCATGCTTTCCGGACGGGCAGCGGCGCGCTGGGGTGGCGCCGGGTCTACTTCTCGGGCGTCCGCGATCGGTAGGCGGCGAGTACCTCGGACCGGAGCCGACCGCGCGGGCCGACGTTCATGCCGTTTTCGAGCGCCCACTTTCGGGCCCGTGTCGACTCCGACGCGTCGTGGGTGCCGCTACCCCCGCCACCCCCGCGCGACCGGCGATGACTCGACCGCCGGCTGGCTTCGATCCAGCCACTCATGGTGTCGCGCAGCTTGGCCGCGTTCTTCTCGGACAGATCGATTTCGTAGCGGGAACCGTCGATGGTGAACGTCACCGTCTCCGACGCCGCGGTCCCATCAATGTCGTCAACCCACTCGACGACGGTCTTTCTTGCCACCGCTCGCGAACCCCCATCGCTATCGTGGTTTTGCCGGGTGCTCATGATAGCCATCGGTGATAGCGGCACCTCGTCGCGTCTACTTGAAGCGCGCATAGCAGAGGTCCTGGTCACCGACGAGGCCTGACCGGAACGCCACGATCCGGGTAAACCCGGCCGGCACCGTCTCGCCGTTGACGTTGCTCGCCACCAGGCCGTTGGTCAGCAGTCCCGCCACGGCTTCGTCGAGGTCGCCCGCCGTCAGTACCAGGTCGAGCCCCTTGTTCTCCGACATGGCGCTCTGCGCGACACCCGTCAGGCATGCCGTGCGCAACGCCGCCGCCGCGTCGTCGAGCGGTTCCCCACGTTCGTGTTCGAGCGCCAGTGCATAGCGCGACGTCACCACCGACAGCGCGCTGTTGTCGCCCTGCAGTAGGGAGTAGTCCTGGCGGTCTGCGGGTGTGCCCATCTCGGCGATTGCCTTGGCGTCGACGAAGATCGTGTTGGTGTCCGGGCAGTAGGACGCGGGCGGACTCGGCTTCGCGTCCGGGCACTCGGGGGCATCGAAGGACAACTTCGGGGCCTCGCTCGGCTGAAACACCTCGCCGAGCGTGTTGACCAGCGAGGTCACGACGTCCTCGGTGATTTCGACGTCGCCGGATGCGGGATCGCCGCTGCCTTCCTCGGGCAGGGTCAGCGGCAGATCGCCGCGCCGCTGCGTGATCTCGTCCATGTCGATCTTGCCGCACTCTGAGGCGCCGGAGGTGAACCCCATCTGAAACGCGCTGATCCGGTCCAGCGCCGTGCCGTGGCCCTGTTCGAGATACGGTGCGTCACCGGCGACATAGGTCGGGTCCCGAAGCGTGAGTATCCCCGCCAGAACGTGATTGAGGCCGTCGCCGGTGCTGAGCGCGAAGCGGGGTGACTTGCCTTCGGCGACCCACCGGACGTACGTGCCAGCAAGACAGTCCGCCTGCTGCTCGCTGACGAGCGTGGTGGTGTCGCCGTCGACGATCTTCGCCATGGCCTGAACGGCGTGTCCGTACTCGTGCGCCAGAAGGGCCGCAATCGAGGTGTCACCGAAGAACTGTTGACCGAGGGGGACCAGTACTCCGCGGTCCCACGCGATGAGATCGTCCTGCGGGCAGAACAGGGCGTTGGGGTTGTCATAGGTCTGGCCGCCGCAGATCTCCGGACTCAAGGGACTCTCGGAGTCGTAGGACTCCAAAGCCTCGATGGCCGTGAAGGATCCGTTGAACGATTCGGAGTAGTTGTCCGCCCAGAACGCGGCGACGTCGTTGACGGCCAAGGTCGCGAGGGTGTCGGCATCGCCACCATCGGTGCCCTCGACGTCGCCCTCCGGGTTAGGCGCGTCCTCGCGGATGCCGCTCGGGCCGTCCTCGGCGGGGAGTCCACCCGCACGGAACGGGTCGTACAGCGGAGACACCGCGCGCCCCTGCGTCGTCGATGCGCATCCGGCTACCAGCAGCGCCACGCACGCAACCGCGATGGCCGCCTTCACTCCGCCCATTGGCCCACGTCCTGCCGATCCCGCCGTGTGATCTGCCGAAATGCGAGGGTATACCGGCGGACCGTCAGCCGTGAACGTCCAATCGGCAAGCTCGCGGCACCCCTGGGAGGAGTACCTGGGGCGCCACGTCGGACCGCCGCCTGGTAGGGATGTCGAATGGGTAAGAACGAGCGCTCGAAGATCGTCATGACCGACGACGAGATCGTCGAGTTCATCGAGCACAGCCGCACCGCAACCATGGCGACGTTGTCGGCGGACGGCAGGCCGCATCTGATCGCCATGTGGTACGCCGTGGTGGACGGCGACATTTGGATCGAGACGAAGGCCAAGTCGCAGAAGGCGGTGAACCTCCGTCGCGATCCACGCCTCACGCTGATGATCGAGGACGGCGATACCTACAACACGCTGCGCGGCGTGTCGATCGACGGTGAGGCCGAGATCGTGGACAGCGACCCGGATCTTCTTCTGCGCGTCGGCATCAGCGTGTGGGAGCGCTATACCGGGCCCTACACCGACGACATGCGGCCGTTCGTCGATCAGATGATGAACAACCGGATCGCGGTGCGCCTGGTGCCCTCCCGGACGCGTAGCTGGGACCACCGCAAGCTTGGCATGCCCGACATGCCGGTGTCGGGATCGACCGCTCAGTACTTGACCTGACGTGGCTGCGCAGAAGCGGCCAGATCAGCTGGACTCGCCGTTGCTACCGGTGATCTTCCGGTACGTCGGCCGCGCCCAGGTGTGGATCTACCGCAAGACCGGTCGCCGAATCGGTGGAAAGTGGCGCGTCGGAGCGGGTTTCCGCAAGCCGGTCCCGACGCTGCTGCTGGACCACGTCGGACGCAAGTCGGGGACGTCCTTCACGGTCCCGCTGCTCTACCTCCGCGACGGGCCCGACATCGTGGTCGTCGCCAGCCAGGGCGGTCGTCCCGAGCATCCCCAGTGGACCGCAACCTGGTGGCGAATCCCGATACGCAGGTGCAGATCGGACCCGAGCGCAGAGCGGTCCGTGCGGTGATCGCAGATGCTGCCGCACGGGAACGCCTGTGGCCCAAGCTGGTTGACCTGTACGCGACTTCGACACGTATCAGAGCTGGACCGAACGCGAGATTCCCGCGATCGTGCTCGAACCCCGCTAACGCGACGTCGGCGGGCTGAAGCCCGTGTTCGCCAGCGTGGTCGCCGTGGCGGTGCCGATCTGTCCACGGTGGTCGAACAGCGCCGCGGTGCCGGTCCCCACGCCATCGTCGCCGGTGTACGTCAACGCTGCGAGTCCGATGTCCTCGCCCTCGGGCAGCCGGCTCATCGTCAGCGTGTAGTCGGCGTTGATGTAGTTCAAACCCGCTGTGCCGTAATGGGTCAACGAACTGGCCACGTCGCCTGCCATGGAGGCGCGGACGAACGGCGTCGTCGGCACACCGGCGATGAGCGGCACCAGATCCCGGACCCAGACGAACTTCGGGCCGTCGTGCTGCCACTCGGTCAAGTCGAAGCTACGCCCGGCGGCGTGGCCGTTCCTGCCGTAGGCCCAGATGAGCAGTGGTACGCCGACGCTCGGCCCCGTCGGCGCCAGCGGTATGGGTGGCATCGCCAGCGGTGTCGTCCAGACCTCTCCCGACGGTTGCTCACCCCTGCGCAGGAACAGGGCCGTGGCGCGCGCCACGACGGTGTCGGACTGCAGCAGTTCGGCTTCGACGAGGACGAGCCGCCGGCCCTGGCGGACGATCGAGGAGCGACCCCGTAGCGGTGCCAGCGCGGCAGGCCGTAGAAGGTCGACGGTCAGACGGGCGGGCGTCAGCCCTCGGTCGGTCACCGCGTTCTCGACGACGTGACCGAGGATGCCTCCGACGAAGTTGCCAGCGATCGTCGACCCCCACGGACCCTGCGCCATGATGCTGGGATTGAAGCCGTCGCCGTCGGCGGTGAAGAACGCCGGCGGTCGCTGTGTCGTCATGGAGCGACGATATCGGGGGTCGGCAACCGAACCCGTCGGCGATCCGTCAGATCGGGTCGGTGATGTCGGCGTACTCGGGATGCTTGTCGACGTAGTCCGCCACCATCGAGCAGGCCGGGACGATTCGCAGATCCGCTTCCCGGGTGGCATTGAGAGCCTCGCCCACGAGAATCGTCGCCAGTCCGCGGCCCTGGAACTCGGTGCCCACCTCGGTGTGGGGAAACGTACGGCGGCCGTCGCGGTCGGTGTACTCGGCGAAGCCGACGGTCTGACCGTCGACGGCGATGGCGAAGCGGCCTGGTTCGGAGACGACCGTGGTCTCCGCGCCGGTCTTGTCAGTGCTCATGGCGCTCCTCGGGTCAGGGGTTGGGACGGGGTAGCAGGGTGGAGTTCGGTAGCGGTGGTGCGGGCAGGCGTTTACCCGGATAGCCGGCGACCGAACCGAACCGTTCGTCGTGTTCTTCCCACTGGCGGCGGTAGCTCACGATGTCGTCGTGGCTACGGCCCACGAAGTTCCACCACATGACGAGCTCCTCGGCGAACGGCTGGCCGCCGAGGAGGAGGATCCGTGCCGGTGCTTGGCCGGTGTTGATCAGCGAGATCGTGTCGTGGCCCGACGCCTGATACCAGAGATCGGCTACGCCGAGTGCGGTCCCTCCGGCGGCGACCTCGCCACGGTCGAGCAGTACGCCGTGCTCGAAGGTGCGATCGACGCCGAGCTCGACATCCGTGCCCGACGGTAGGTCGATCTGAGCACCCAACAACGGGGTGAAGGTGTGCACGGGGGCGCGAACGCCGCCGAGTTCGCCGATGAACACCCGAATCCGCGCAGCGTCCACCGACTGCACGGACGGTGCGAAGTGGACGAAGTCGCGTCCGGTCTCCCGGTCGCCGTCGGGAAGGGCGATCCACAGCTGAACGCCGTGCAGGATGGGCGTGCTCGGGATCGAGACCTCGGAATGGCAGATGCCGGCGCCCGCGGTCATCAGATTGAGCTCGCCCGGCCGGACCATGGCATGCACGCCGGCGCTGTCGCGGTGCTCGATCTCGCCGGTGAACAGCCAGCTGACCGTCTGCAACCCGGTGTGGGGGTGCGGAGGCACGTCCATGCCGGTCGCGGCTCGGACGTCGTATGGACCGTAGTGGTCGACGAAGCACCACGCCCCGATGAGCGAGCGTTCCCGCTGTGGCAGCGTCCGCCGGACCCGCATCGCCCGCGGCCCACCCAGCGGAACCTCGCGAGGATGTAGCACTCCGGTGAATCGCGAAGCACCACATGCGAATTGGTCGGGAGCCGCCTCAGTGTTGCTCACCTCACCAGACTAGTCGCCGGCGGCTTGTCACCCCGTCATGGCGGAGCGGATCAGGTCGAAGTCATGTTCGTCGATCTTGAAGACGCCGAACCTGAAGCGGTAGCCCCATTGGGACTTGTTCTCGATGAAGGCCAGCTCGTCGATCAGGGGTCGGATGGGGGTCTCCGTGCAGGGCAGGAATTCGACCCGGCGACGCCACGGCTGAAACTCGGGGTCGAAGTCCTCCTGGTACACCTCGTCGTCGGATACCCGGCCGATCGCCGTGAAGGCCTGCAGAGGTGCGCCGTCCGGGTAGTCGGTCTTCGGTGAGTAGAAGACGATCCAGTCGTCGCGGGCCATGCGGCGGAGCATGTGGGGCTTGCCGTGATTGGCCTGTGTGAAGCCGCCCGCTACGCCACGCGTCACGTGGCCACGGCTGACCGTGTTGATCCAGTAAGTGCTCATGCGGTCAAGCTACGAGTGGGCGCCGACAGATGCCCGAATTCATCCACAGGCCGGGAGAGACCACGGGCCAGAGAGACCACGAAGCCGCCGATGCTGGTGCATCGGCGGCTCGGGCGACGGTACCGCCATGGCGCCTCACGGCAAGTGGTCGCTCTAGGCGACGAATTTAGTTGGTACCCGGGGCATGAGCGGCACCGTCGACTTCAGTTTAACCGCAGACGTGGCTCCGGGTATTCCAATCCGGCGACCCCTCGACGCCGGAAAGCGGTGATACCTGCTGCGCCGCACGTCAGCGGTCAGGCGGACTCGAGGAACTGCTCGACGAAGATTCGCCGGGCGCGGACGGGATAACCGTGGCGTTCGGCGAGTTCGCGAAGTTGGCGCAGTGCATGACCGCGACCGCGTCCGGCTTCGGGAACCACGATGCCGGCCCAGAGACCCTCGGCCCTGGGCAGTTCTACGGCTTCGCGCGCGCACGCCCACCGGCGGGGGCACATCCGACAGATGGACTTGGCGTCTTCGTCGGCGACGGTGGTCCAACGTTCTGGATCTCGGGTGCACTCGCCCAGGGGTAGTCCGTCGAGTCCTATTGGGTTCGTCGCAGCCGAAGCGATCCCCGTTGCTTTCATGTCGTCTACCCCTTCTCAGAGCGTCGCCGTCGAGTGCGTCGCGATGACAGCGAATGTATAGCAAGAACCGTAGCGATGCAACGGTTCAAACCGTAGCGATGGAGGCAGGCGGTCACCCGGACGGGGCTCAGCGCTACGCGTCATGACCGCTTGAGGCCGGGTTCGATCCGTGGCATTCGTCACATATGTGCCAGTTCAGCGGGAGTTTCCAGAATGAAATGCGGGTCTGGCGACGCCTTCTCTTGGGGGTGGACTCCCAAGCCGTAGCGGTGAGACAGTTTCTCAGAACGAATCGCAACGGTTGACGATGTGATGCTACGGTTGCGCCACGTCCAGAATCGCCCTGCCGGCACCGAGGAACCATCGGAGATGACCCCGCGTCGACGCCCCACCCAGGGTTGTGGGTGACATGGATCCCAATGTGACGCCGGTGGCGGATCAGGACGACGCCGCGTTGGCGGTGGATCCCGGCATGGCCCGGGCGGGTGCCGCCGCGGCGGCGCGGCGACGCGAGTTGAATGTGAGTCAGCGCGGCCTGGCCGCCGATGGCGTCATCAACGCCGGTGCGCTCATCGCGTTCGAGAAGGGCCGGAGTTGGCCGCGCGACAAGACCCGCGCGAAGCTCGAGGAAGTGTTGCGCTGGCCGCCTGGGACGATCAACCGGATCAGGACCGGCGCTCCCGCCGCGGCTCCAGACCGCATCCAGATGGATCTCAGGGATCAGGGCGGCGACGAAGGATCGTTGATTGCCGAGGCCGTGGTCGCTGCGGTCAACGCCCTCGGATCGACGATCGACGCGTTGCCATCCATCGACGATCCGGACTTCACGCCGCGGATCACGTCAATCCTGTCCGATCTTCGCCAGCTCGAAGCGGTCGCCGCGCGCGCGACCCGTATCGGCAGGGTCACCCCGGCTCTGATCAGGGCGCTCAGCGCAGTACGGCGGCGCTCAGACGAGTTGACGAAGCTGGCGGCGACCGCACCGCGCGCGACGCTCGGTCAGCGACTTTATGCCGCTCGCCTGACGGCGAACCTCACGGTCGTCGAGACATCTCAGGCCGCGGGCGTCACGGAGGACGCCATCATGCAGGCGGAGTCAGAACAACCCGTGGACGCATCGGCGGTCGGTCTCATCGAGACGTTGATCGGTCAGCTCGACTGGCGCTGAGCGTGTCTACCGGTCCCGGCCGCGCTCGCCGTTCGCCGGGAAGTGTTCTGCGAGTGCAGCGGCGATCTCGAGGAACTTTCGCCGCGTCGGGCCGGACATCTCGGCGGTGCCTTCGATCACGCCGCCGGGACGTAGGTGCGGATCGAACGGAACCTCGATGACCACCTGCCCCTGGCCGGCGAACTGCTGCGCCAGAATCGCGCGGGTCCGCTTGTCGGCGTGTCCATCCGAATCGTTGAGCACGACGACCGTGCGGCGCAACAAACTCGTCAGGCCGCGGTTGGCCAGCCAGTCCATCGTCTGCCCCGCCGCCGCGGCACCGTCGACCCATGGCGAGGAGACGACGACCAGCGCGTCGAGGTCTCGAAGCACCTCCTGCGTGACGGGCGTGTCCATCGTCGAGCTGCAATCGACGACGGCGATCGAGAAGTAGCGGTCCAGCCGCGCAGTGGCCTCCCGATAGATGGCGGGATCGAGCACACGCCTGCGGGCGGGGCTGCCCTCGCCCGCCAGAACGAAAAGGCCGGCGGAGTTGTTGCCGACCCGGCTGCGAACGTCGGCGAACGTCTCGAGGTGCTGGTCGCCTGCCAACTCCCAGTACGAGCCGACCGCCTTCGGATCAACGCGACTGCCGAGCTTCCCGAAGGCGGTGTCGGCATCGATCGCGACGACGCGGTCCTCCTGTCGGAGTTCGGCGAACACCGATCCGATGCTGGCCGACACCGTCGTCTTGCCGACACCGCCCTTGCCCATGACGCCGACCTTGTAGTGGCCTCGCAGCTTGACCTTGATGCGAGCCTCGAGTTGGGCCTCGCGAATCTCTTCGGGCGACTGACCGGGGTTGATGAGGCCGAACGTGGCCTTGTAGACGACCCGGCGCCAGCCCCTCGCGGGCACGATGCGCTTGCTGGGCACCAGATCGTCGGCCCGGATCCGGTCGGCGTATGAGCCCGTCGGCGGGGGAGGAGCGGCCCGAGAGTCCTGGCCGTGCGGCTGGCCCTGCCAGGGGCCGTACTGCGGCGGTCCCTGACCCGGTGGGGGTTGATTCGGGCGTGGTGGCTGGCCCTGCCACCCCGGCTGCTGCTGATGGGGTGGAGGTGGCGCTGGTGGTCGCCACTGCGGAGGTGGGTCGGCCTGTCGGCCGGCCACGGGCAGGGCTCCCGTGTCGCGAGGGGTGCCCGGTGGGGGACCGAAACGTTGAGGCGGGCGGGGACCGCCGTCGGGACGTTCCACATCGCGCGGAGGGGGCGGCGGCGGGGGAGGCGGCGCCTCCGGTGGGAGATGCTCCCGTGGGGTCTCGACCTCGGCGGCGGCCTCGCGCGTGGGGTAGTCGACGGGGGGCCGGGACGGTAACGGTGTCGTCGCAGCCTTGAAGGGCGGCTCGACGGCGGGCTCGTAGTCCGTCTCCTCGGGACCGGTCCGTCCGAGCTCCTTACGCAGGGCGTCGTCGCGATCATTCACGGCACCTGGGCTCCTCCCACTGATCAGCGACGCGCCTTGCGGCATTCACTCCAGTATCAACCACTTCCGTCTGCCGATGCCCTCGCGGCGGTCGTGCGATGCCGTGCGATGGCGAGCAGCAAACGTGAACGCCGTCGGCCCCACCACGGCGGGGCGGGTGGGGTCCGGATCCTCGAGCCGTTTCACCGTGAACGTCGAGCGGTCGGCGGGTGGAGACCGACCCGGGCGAATGGTCGTCGCCGCGCCCACCGTTCGCACAGCTCAACTCGATGGCACCCGCTGGCGTGCGCTTCACTTCGTCGCCGTGAGTGCCGCGAATTGGTGCGTCGGCGGTGGAAAATCCGCTGGTACCCTTCGTATCGAGCAGGGGCGGGGAAGGCACCGGCGTGCCGACCGACACGCGAAGCTGGGGCAAATCTCGAGGGATGCGCCGGCGAGGGTGCGTTCGCCGTCGAGGTAGAGGTCGATCTCGACCCCGGCACGACACGGTCGCGGCGTAGGAAGATGGGACGAGGGGGTCATCGACATGTCCGGCGAAGTGCGTACCAGCGAGTCGCACCTGCGAGGGCCGGCGACCAGCCGGCGGAGTTCGAGGTAGCCGTGTCCGTTCTCTCCAATGGCGGGTCCGGCAGGTCTCACCTCGACGACGTCGTCGCTGTCGAGGTGACGATCGACGGCATGCTCGTCATCGCAGACCGGCTGCACATGATGGAGTTCCCGCCTGCGCTCGGAATCAGACCCAACATTCCGCAGCTCGAGTTGCGCGACATCGTGTGGGATCAGGTCGCCCGCGACCTCACCAATCAGGGCGTGCTCGACCTGTTCGGGGCGCCCCATCCCGAGGTGGCCGTCATGGTCGACACGATGAGCCGTGCCGACCGGACCCTTGAGGGGCGTTGGTGGCGCCGGGACGTCGGAGGCAAGCGGCTTCGCTGATGTTGATCACCTGGGCGCCCAGGTTGGCAGCGTGCACGATCGAGCGCGCCAGGCTGCGCAACGAGCCCGCGGTTTGGGTGGTGTTGGGGTCGTTGGGGTCCGTTCTCGCCCCCACCGGCTGATAGTTGTCCGACGTCTGCCGCAGCGAAAGGATCCGCGCGTCGGGTGCGACTCCGATGAAGCCGTCGGTGGGAGCGGGCCGGCCAGCGATGATCGACGCGGTCAGCGTGCCATGGCTGTCACAGTCGTTCATTCCGTCGCCGGCCGCGTCGACGAAGTCGCCACCGGGCAACGCGGGTACGCGCGGCGAGCCGTTCACTCCGGTGTCGATGACGGCCACGGTTACGCCGGCACCGGTCGCGAACTTCTGCGCATCGCTGAGCCGGAGGTAGTCGTTGGGCCAGGGCTTGTCGGCGAAGTTGGCGCCGGGGAAGCTGATCGGCGATGAACAGACCCGGCGTAGCTCGGTGGGCGAATCCGGACCCGTCTCATCAGGTGGCAGTGCCGATGGATCGATGGAGGGCGGTTCGATGGCGAGGGCCGGAGGGGCGCTGAACACCGTCAGACACAGCACCGCCAGCAACATGACGATCCTGCGTATCACGTGCAGCACCCCACGACCAGAGGTCTCCGCAGTTTGTGGTGAGCTGCCGACAGCAAAGCGACAGCCGTCCTGCTGACGGCGTATCCCCTCACGTCAAGCCCCCTCACCACGTGCACTCCGCAATCCTACGATGCGTCGAGAGTGCCTCATGCACCATTCTCGACGAGCTCGGGGGAGACGCAGAAAGCGCCTCCCCCGAGTCGTACGGCGTGCTCGTCGATGCGACTAACTAGGCGTCGAGGTCCTGCTGGATGAGCTCAGCGACGGTGGTGAGCGCCGACTCGTCGTCCGAGGAGACCGTGACCTGAGCGCCGTTGCCAGCGCCGAGAGTCATGATCATCAGCGCCGAGCCGGCGTCGACCGGGTCACCGCCGTCCAGGGACAAGGTCACCGGTACTCCGGCGTTCACGACGGCTTCGGCGATGATCGCTGCGGGTCGGGCGTGCAGGCCGATCGACGAACCGACGATGACGGTCTTGGCGGGCATGGTGGATCTCCTTACTGGGTTAGTGTCGAGGATGTCAGGCGGAGACGAGCTCGGGAGCGGATTCCGCGTCGGTTTTGGGCTTGGCGAACTGCTTGGCGGCGATTACCGCGACCGCAGCGACCACGGTTCCGGCGACCAGCGAGACCAGGAACCAGGCCAGGTTTCCGATGGCGAAGAACACGAAGATCCCGCCGTGTGGCGCCTTGAGCGTCACGTCGAACGCCATGATCAACGCTCCGGTGACCGCGCCGCCCGCCATCATCGACGGGATGACTCGCAGCGGGTCGGCCGCGGCGAACGGGATGGCGCCCTCGGAGATGAACGACGCACCGAGAAGCCAAGCGGCGCGGCCGTTCTCGCGCTCCGGCTCGGTGAACAGTCCCGGCCGGACGGTGGAGGCGAGTGCCATCGCCAGCGGGGGCACCATACCGGCCGCCATGACGGCGGCCATGATGCGAAGGGTCGACGGATCGGCCACGTTGAGCCCTGCGGTGGCGAAGGCATAGGCCGCCTTGTTGACCGGACCGCCGAGGTCGAAGCACATCATCAGACCGAGGATGACGCCCAAGAGGATCACCGAGCTGCCGGAAAGGCCGCTGAGCCAGCTGGTCAGTCCCGAGGTGATGGCGGCCAGCGGACGACCGAGCAACAGGAACATCAGCAGGCCGACGGCAAGCGACGCGACCAGCGGGATGATCACCACCGGCATGAGCCCCCGCAACCAGCGGGGAACGTCGATGCGGCTGATCCATAGGGCGGTGAAACCGGCGATGAGGCCGCCGACGATGCCGCCGATGAAGCCGCCGCCGACGAAGACGGCAACTGCGCCAGCCGTGAAGCCCGGTGCGATGCCCGGACGGTCGGCGATGGCGAACGAGATGTAACCCGCGAGAGCGGGGACCAGGAAGCCGAAGGCCAGTCCGCCGAGGGTGAACAGCACGGCGCCGAGGTACTGGACGAATCCGCCCGAGGGCAGGTTGGTCAGCGAGTTGGTGGTCGCGATGATGTTGCCGAGCGATTGTGTTGCGCCCTCGGGCTTGTTCGCGATGTCGTAGCCCGCGAACAGGAAGCCGAGTGCGATGAGCAGACCGCCCGCGGCGACGAACGGGATCATGTAGCTGACACCGGTGAGCAGGATCTGCCGGGTACGGGTGCCCCAACCGACGCCGCCCGAGGCCGACGGGGAGCTGGATGCTCCGGCCGCGCCCGCGGTGCCCTCGACGCGGGCGGCACTTGGATTGTCAGCCGCTGCAAGCGCTTCGGCGACCATCTTGTCCGGCTCGTTGATGGCGCGCTTGACTCCGGACGCGATGACGGGCTTGCCCGCGAAGCGACCTCTGTCCTTGACGCCGACGTCGGTGGCGAAGATGACGGCGACCGCGCCTGCGATGGTCGCAGGCGGCAGCGGGGTGCTGCCCGACGAGCCCTGCGTCTCGACCTGGAGGTCGATCCCTGCCTTCTTGCCCGCGGCGACCAACGAATCGGCAGCCATGTAGGTGTGCGCGATGCCGGTGGGGCACGCGGTGACGGCGACGATCGTCTTGGTCTGCGCGGGCTCCGAGGGCACCGATGGGGCTGGTGCCGCTGAGGCGGGTGCGGGGTTGACGACACCTTCGACCAGTGCGACGACCTCGGCCGCCGAGCCGGCATTGCGCAGCGACTCGACGAACTCCTTGCGCACCAAAGCCCTTGCGAGGCTGGAGAGCAATTTCATGTGTTCGGCGCCGCCGGAGTCCGGCGCAGCGATCAGGAACGCCAGGTCGGCCGGACCGTCGGGTGCGCCGAAGTCGACCGCGGGGGAGAGTCGGGCGAACCCGATGGTCGCCTGGTCGACGTAGGGGGAACGGCAGTGCGGGATCGCGATGCCACCCGGAAGACCGGTGGCGGACTGCGCCTCGCGTGCCATGGCGGCGGCGACGAGGCCGGCGCCGTCGGAGGAGCGCCCGGCATCGGCGAGACGAGCGGCGAGCAGGCCGATGACGGCCTCCTTGTCGCCGCCTGCGTCGACGTCGATGGCGACGAGCTCGGTGGTGATGATGGACATTGTTCTCTTCCTCTTGTCGGGTTGGGACGGGTGGACGTTGTCGTGTTAGGGACGGGTGGACACTGGCGATGACGGCGTAATCGCATACGCCCGAACTGCATTCAGATCGATCTGGGAGGGGGCGGGGAGTGCCGATCCGGGGAGGGCTGCTGCCGCACTGCCGTAGGCGACCGCCATCTGCAGGCGGCGGGGTGGCTCGGCACCGCCGACCGCGGCGCGGACGTAACCCGCCAACGAGGAGTCGCCTGCGCCGACGGTGCTGCGCGGCGCGATGGGTGGGGGCGCGGCCATCCAGCTGCCGCTCGGATCGACCAGTATGGCGCCGGCCGCCCCCAGCGTAACGAGGACGGTCTTGGCGCCGCGCTCGATGAGCCGGTTCGCGGCGGCCACCACGGGACCTGGATCACCTTGGGCCGCAGCGCGTTCCAACTCCTCGGGCGATGCACCGACGAGCCCCGCGAGTTCCTCCGCGTTGGGCTTGATGACGTCGGGTGCGGCCGTACCGAATCCGGCGGCCAGGGCGTCGAGGGGGCGCTCGGAGGTATCGACGGCGACCTGGCAGGGCGCGGAGGCCAACCGTGCTACGACGTCGGCGTACCAGGCGTCGGGCACTCCGGGTGGCAGAGACCCGGAAAGCACGACCCACGAGGCGTTCTCAGCGTGCGAGAGGACCGTTTGGGTCAGTGCGTCGAGCGCGGCGGCATCGAGGTGTGCACCCGGCTCGTTGAGCTTGGTCGTGGTGCCGTCGGACTCCGTGATCGCCAAGTTGGTCCGCACGACCCCGCTGACCGGCACGCATTCGAAGGAGACGCCCGCCGTGCGGAGGGCGGTCAGCATCGGGTCGTCATCGGAGGCGGGCAAGACGGCGATCACGTCGAGACCGGCGAGCATCAGGGCGCGGGCGACGTTGACGCCCTTGCCGCCCGGTTCGCTGATGGCGGAGGTGACGCGATGCACGGCTCCGCGGGTCAGCGGCGCACCCAGTGCGAGAGTGCGATCGATGCTGGGGTTGGGGGTGACGGTGACGATCATTCGGGGCCTCCGGTCACGATGACCTCGACGCCCTCGTCGGTCAGTCGCCGACGGTCGGCGTCCGAGATCTCGGCATCCGTGATGAGGGTGTCGACGCTGGAGAGCGGTGCGAAGCTGATGAAGTCCTCGCGGCCGACCTTCGTCGAGTCGGCGGCGACGACCACGTAGTTGGCGGACGCGACCATGGCGCGTTTCACGGCGGCCTCCTCGCTGTCGGGGGTGGACAGTCCGTGTCTGGGGCTGATGCCGTTGGTGCCCATGAACGCGATGTCGACGCGAAGGGTGTCGAGCACGCGCAGCGCGTGTTCGCCAACGGCGGCCTGGGTGATGCCTCTGACCCGGCCGCCGAGCAACTGCAGGGACACCGTTGGTACGGAGGCCAGTCGCGCGGCGATCGGCACCGAGTTCGTCACCACCACGAGTTCGCGGTCGGTGGGCAACTGGTTGGCGATGCGGGCCGTCGTGGTGCCGGCGTCGAGGAGCACGCTGGCGCCGGTAAGGGGGAAGAACTCAGTGGCAGCTTCGGCGATGGCGTCCTTGTAGTCGGCGCGGGTGGTGTCCCGTTCGCCGACACCCGGTTCGACGAGGTGCAACGCCCGCGTCGGAACCGCTCCACCGTGGACGCGGCGCAGCACCCCCGCCCGGTCGAGTGCGGCGAGGTCGCGCCGCACGGTCTCGGTGGTCACGTCGTAGGTCTGCGCGAGCTCGGCTACCGAGGCGCGGCCCTGGCTGATCACCATTTCGGCGATCGCTTGCTGGCGCTCTTCGGCGTACATAACTCTCCGTCTTTGTGGGAAATGTGGTTTCGCAATGTTGATACAGTTGGTTTTACCCCTGACTGTGTTGACTTGTCAATCGATTCTTGTAACCTGGTTCACATGAGCACGACATCGTCTTCCACGTCACTTCATTCCAGCGCCCATGGCACGGACGTCGCGCAACCGCCGGCCGGAACCGTCTTGCAGGGCATCCCCG
Organism: Mycolicibacterium hodleri; assembly: GCF_006439015.1. GTDB lineage: Bacteria > Actinomycetota > Actinomycetes > Mycobacteriales > Mycobacteriaceae > Mycobacterium > Mycobacterium hodleri_A. The sequence goes on from NZ_RCZG01000003.1 coordinate 367,869, forward strand.
CCGTGGCGGGTGTGCAGTACGCCCCGGTCATCCGACCGGGCTCGCGGCCCCACGTCGACGACGCTCCGACGGGAAGTGACATCGAGGAATCCGACCGGCCCGGCGAGGTCAGCCGATTCACGGCTGCGGCCGCAGCCGTGGCGGACCGGCTGCGCGAACGCGCCGCGAACGCGTCTGGTGCCGCATCGGAGGTGTTGGCGACCACGGCGCAGTTGGCGCAGGACCGGGCCTGGATCGCGGCGACCGAGAAGCGGATCGGTGATGGAAATCCCGCCGTGCGTGCGGTGACCGGTGCGGTCGATCAATTCGTCACCATGTTCACCCAGTTGGGCGGGCTGATGGCCGAACGGGTGACAGATCTGCGTGACATCCGCGACCGCGTCATCGCCGAACTCAACGGCCTGCCCGAGCCGGGCGTACCGGTGCCGACGGTGCCGTCGATCCTGTGCGCCGAGGATCTGGCTCCGGTCGATACCGCGGGCTTGGATGCCTCGCTCGTCGTCGCATTGGCGACGACTCTCGGCGGGCCCACCAGCCACACCGCGATCATCGCCCGCCAACTCGGCATCCCCTGCGTGGTCGCGGTCGACGGTCTGGACGCGGTCGCCGCGGGCACCATGATCATGGTTGACGGCTCGGTCGGCACCGTCACGGTCTCACCCGACGAGGCCGTCGCGACGCAAGCGGTCGAGGTAGCGCGGGGTGAAGCGGACCTGGCGAAGAGCTGGAACGGTCCGGGTGCCACGGCCGACGGGCACGTCGTCGCGATCCTGGCCAATGTGCAGGACGGGGCGGCCGCGCGGTCGGCGCGTGAGACGCCCGCGGAAGGCATCGGACTGTTCCGCACCGAGCTGTGTTTCCTCAACCGCTCGACCGAACCTTCCGTCGACGAGCAGGCTCAGATCTACGGCGACGTGCTCGACGCGTTCGACGGATGCAAGGTCGTCATCCGCACGCTCGACGCGGGCTCGGACAAGCCGCTGAAGTTCGTCGGCCATCCCGACGAGGCGAACCCCGCGCTCGGTGTCCGCGGCATCCGCATCGCTCTCGGCAACCCCGGCATCCTGACCAGGCAGCTCGAGGGCATCGCCGCGGCGGCGAAGAAGACCGGCCACGCGCCATGGGTGATGGCGCCGATGATCGCCACACCTGCGGAGGCGGAGGCCTTCGCCACGGAGACCAGGGCCCATGGGCTGGTCCCCGGCGTGATGATCGAGATCCCCGCGGCGGCGCTCCTCGCCGACCGCATCCTCGAGCACGTCGACTTCCTGTCGATCGGAACCAACGACCTCACCCAGTACACGATGGCCGCCGACCGGATGTCGGCCGAACTGGCCACACTCACCGATCCGTGGCAGCCCGCCGTGCTGGCGTTGATCGCGATGACGGCGAAGGCGGGTGTCGCGGTCGGCAAGCCCGTCGGCGTCTGTGGTGAGGCCGCCGCCGATCCGCAGCTGGCGTGCGTGCTGGTGGGGCTCGGCGTCTCCTCCTTGTCGGCGGCCGCAGCGGCGGTCAGCGCCGTAGGGGCGAAGCTCTCTCAGGTCACGCTGGCGCAGTGCCGGCAGGCGGCCGATGCGGCGTTGGCGACGGCCACCGCAGCCGACGCACGGGCTGCGGCGAGCGCCGTGCTCGCCTAGCCTCGGAATCAATCGGACCGCAGTCCGGTTATACCCGGCAGTCCTTCGACCTAGGAGACGCCGATGCCCGCCATCACCGCCGACACCCTCACGCTCCCGCGCATCGCCGGGCCCGTCACCACCGACACCGCCCGACCGGTGCGATCGGTGACGACCGGACCACGCGGCTACGAGGGCGAGGGCTTCCCCGTCGTCCGCGCCTTCGCCGGCGTCAGCGCCGCCGCGCTCGATCCGTTCGTGCACATGGACCAGATGGGCGAGGTCGAATACGAACCCGGCGAGCCCCGGGGTACCGACTGGCACCCCCACCGCGGCTTCGAGACGGTGACCTACATGATCGACGGCCGCTTCGCACACCAGGATTCCCACGGTGGCGGCGGCCTCATCACCGATGGCGCCACGCAGTGGATGACCGCGGGCTCGGGCATCCTCCACATCGAGACGCCACCCGCCGAACTCGTCGAGAGCGGCGGTACGTTCCACGGCATCCAGCTCTGGGTCAACCTCCCCCGCAATGACAAGTTCGCCACCCCGCGATACCAGGCCATCGAAGGTGGACAGGTGAAGCTGTTGTCCTCCGACGACGGCGGTGCACTGGTGCGGATCATCGCCGGTGAGATGGACGACCAGCAGGGCCCTGGTAACACGCACACTCCAATCACGTTGGCGCACGCCACCATTGCGCCAGGAGCCCGCTTGGACGTGCCGTGGGATCGCGACTTCAATGCACTGGTCTACGTGCTGGCCGGGGACGGTGCCGTCGGCCCGGTCGGCACACCGATCCGCCAGGGCCAGCTCGCGGTCATGGGCCCCGGCGACCGCATCTCCGTCGCGGCGAGTTCGACGCAGGACGGGCGCACCCCGGCGATGGAGGTACTGCTATTGGGCGGCAGGCCCATTCGCGAGCCCGTCTTCCACTACGGACCCTTCGTGATGAACTCGAAGTCCGAGCTGATCGAGGCGTTCGAGGACTTCAACTCAGGCAAGTTCGGCAGCATCCCGCCGAATGCATTGATGCCGCACACCTCCGGCCGTTAGTGGGAGTCGGTCGAGACTACGGTTGTTGACGGAAATCGCTCGAAATCCGTCAACAACCGTAGTCTCGGCGAGACGCTAGCCCGTGTGCAGCGCGACCGGGTGCACCGGTTCCGGGTAGAGCAGTTCCAGTTCGCCGAGGTTCGCCGCCACGGTCACCAGCGGCAGTGCCGCCCGTATCGACAATTCGCTGTCGCCGGCCTCGGCGCGAAGCGCAAGGACGAACTCGTCGCCGATCGGACCGAGGTCGCGCACGGGCCGCCGACCATGAAGCCGCTCGCGGATCGCGCCGGTGTGCACCTCGAGTACGTCCCGCACCCGCGGGTAGGTCGTCAGCGGCGGCGGGACCACGTCGGCGATGAGCTCTGCGGCGGTACGTACCCGCACGGCACGGTTGGCGGCGCGGATGACCGGCGCACGGTGATCCGTTGAGCCGCCGCTCTCCGAAAGATATTGGCGCACGGCATCATCGAGGGTCCTGGAGGCCGTCATCGCACCGTGGCCGAGCGCGAAGACCCGGTCGTTTGCGGACTCGGAGGCGCCGCGCGTCACCCGCTTGACGGCAACGGTCAGATACGTGGAGCCCGCGCCGATTGCCCCGTCCACCGCCCGTGACACCCTGGCGGCCGCGCCGCGTGGCCACAGCAGCAGGGACACGACGGCGCCCACCATCGCACCGACGACGACGTCCTCGACCCGGATCAGGCCCACCTGCCAGCCGCTCGGATTGATGACGTTGAAGATGATCAGCACCATCATGGTGAACATCGCCTGGCCCGCGACGAACGAGGCGACCTCTGGCACGTACGCCGAGCCGAAGGCGACCAAGGGCAACGCCATCCAGAGCACTACGGGATCGACGCCCATCAGCTCGATGAACACGACGCCGAGCACGAAGCCGATCGTCGTCCCTCCGACGGCGCGGACCACCCTCGTTCCCGTCGAGAGAGCGCTGCTGCGCAGAACGGACATCGCGCCAAGGACCACCCAGAAGCCGTGTTGGACGGGAAAGACGTGGGTGACGGCGACCGCGAGGGCCAGCCCGAGGCCGGTGCGGATGCTGTTGCGCACCACGACCGCTCTGGTGGCGAGGAACCCGCCCGGCAGCGACGTGAGCGCCTGCGACTCGGAGAGCAGACGCTCGGCCGCCCCGGCCTCCGGCAACCTGCGTCCCAGAATCCGGGCCCACAGGGGTCGGGCGTCGGCCGCTGCGGCGATGCCGATGACCCGTCCGGTGGTGCCCACGCACCCCGAGATGGTTCTTCGGGTCAGCAGCTTCCGTCCCACCCCGATAGCGGTGGCGTCATTCGGTTCGCCGAGTATCTCGACGATGTCGTCGCGGTAGCTACTCTGGGCGATCAGCCTCTGGATCGCCAGCGCCTCGGTGAGGTTCACGCGGTGGACGTCTCGTTCGGCGACCACCGTGCTCAGCACCAGCGCGCTCTCGCGCAGCACCCGAACGACGGGATCCCGCATTTCGGCCAGCAGATCGCCGCTGGCGTCGGTGACGCGATCGGACAGCCATTGCAGGTCGTCGACGACCCGCACCAGTGCGCGACTACCCGCGGTCAGTCCCACCGGGCGAAAGTCCGCGCCCATGAAGTTGGCCCGGAGTGCACCCATCGCCGATGCCACGTTCTCGGCCGTGGCCGCGCCGTCGAGTCGGTCGGCCAGTGTGCTGCACACCAGGGCGGCGTGGCGTCGAAGGTCGTCGTGGTGCCTCGGCGGGAGCAGGAACAAGGCGGCCGGCACGGCCAGCGAGAGCGCGATGGACCAGCCGAAGAGGCGCTCGGGGATGGGGCCGGCGGGGGTGCACGCAGGCAGCACGAAGGTCAACAACGTCGACCGCTGACCCGCGGCGAAGATCTCGCTGAGCACACCGGAGAACGTCACGGCCACGGCCAGGACGAACATGGTCAGCACCGCCAACCACGGGATCGGTGCCACCAGTGTGCCCAGCGTGATGAGGAAGAAGCCGTTGACGCCGAGGCCGCCGTACGCCACCGCTCGCGCGGGACGGTTGCCGGGGAAGTCGACGGTGATCAGCAGTGCCACCGAGCCGAAGATCGCGAACAACGGTGTCTGCGAATCACTTCCGACGGCGAAGCCGACCGCAGCGGCCAGCGGTAGCACAATGGCCGCTCGTACTGCCCGTCGCGCTGCGTCGTTCTCTGGGTCGCGCCGCCGCAGCCGATCGATGGCCCGGCGGCGTAGGCCGGCCGGGGTCAGCATGCCCCCAAAGGTAGACCGGCGAGTCAGCTGATGTCCGGGACCGAGCTGAACCGGCCAGAATCGAGCGCCTCGAGCAGCTGGGCACCGATCCACGCCAGGTCCTTCGAGGCGAGCGGCAGTCGGGACTGCTCGTAACCGATCAATATGTACATCGCCGAGGAGGCGAAGACCCGCGCCTGGTGCTTGTCGTCGAGAATCGCGCACGCAGCCTCCAGCAGTACGTCGAAGCGCCTCTGGTCGACGGCCACTTGGACGGACTCGACCTCGGGGTCGATCGAACTCCAGACTCGAATGGCCGCCTCGGCGCTGTGTGGCAGTTCGAGGGCGGTCTGGATGAACGCGTCGATGCGCCGCCGAGGATCGGACTGGGCGCAGATGGTGGCAATGCTGGCGGCGCGGGCTTCGTCCCAATACTCGAGGAGGGCTCGGGTGTATGCCGACCAGCTGGGGAAGTAGTGGTAGAAGGAGCCGGTGGTGACGCCAAGCCGGTGGCATACCCCGGCGAGCTTCAGGCCGCCGTAGCCAAGGTCCGACAAGACGGCGAGGCCGGTCTCGAAGTAAGACTCCCGAGAGACCGTTCCTGCCATGGTGGGAAAGACTAGTTCGCCCAGCTTCAAGACACCTGCGGGCGGCCCGGGAGATATGTCGTAATTACGTAATATCCGGCCGATTACCCCTGATTGACGGCGATGATGGTTTGCTGGAATCGACGAATTTACGGCCCCGCAACCACTTCAGCTCTCGATGCCAGGTGGCGTGTGGCACAATTTCACCGTGCCATATACCGCGACCCGAGGCCCCGGCCGTCCGCCCGCAGCGAAGGCGGCCGAGACGCGTGAGCGCATAGTGCACGCGGCGAGGGAAGTTTTCAGCGAACTCGGTTATGACGCCGCAACATTTCAGGCGATCGCGATACGTGCAGATCTGACGCGGCCGGCTATAAATCACTACTTCGCCAGCAAGCGAGTGCTGTACGCGGAGGTGGTCGAGAAGACCAACGAGATGGTGGTGGCCGCAGGCATGGCCAAGGCCGACGGTGAGACCTCACTGCTCAAACGGCTGTCCTCGTTCTTCGCCGCAGCAATGCAGGCCGATTCCCGCGATCGTTCGGTCGCCGCGTTCCTGGTCACTTCGGTGTTGGAGTCGCAGCGCCACCCCGAGCTCAGCCGAGACGAGCACAACCTCCTCAAGACCTCCAGGGCGTTCGTGACCTGGGCCGTTACCGACGCTCTGCAGCGTGGCGAACTGGTGACGGACACCGACGTGCCGACATTGGTCGAGATGCTCGTCGCCGTGATGTGGGGCATGGGCTTCTATGCAGGGTACGTCGGCGGACACGACGAGCTCAGCACCATCGTCGACAAGCTGGAGCTGCTGCTGGCGAACAAACTCTGGAAGCTTGCTGAGTAACTGAGAACCTTCCAAAATGGGCGAGCGGTGACGTAGCGCACATTGCCGCATAGCTGGGCTAACTTTCTCGGTAGCATGGGCAACCATCTGCCACGGCTACCGAACGAACGGCACCAAATGAGCTCCTTGCGCACGCACGACGACACCTGGGACATCGCCACCAGCGTCGGATCCACCGCCGTGATGGTGGCCGCCGCCCGGGCGGGTGAGACCGAGCGAGAGACGCCGCTGATCCGCGACCCCTACGCCAAGATCCTGGTTGCTGGGGCGGGCACGGGGGTCTGGGAGTTAATGCTCGACGACTCCTTCGTCGCGAAGATCGCCGAAGCGCAACCGGAGTCGGCGGCGATCTTCGAGCACATGGGGAACTACCAGGCCGTGCGGACGCACTTCTTCGATGCATTCTTCGCAGATGCGGCCGCCGCCGGAATCCGCCAGATCGTCATCCTGGCGTCGGGCCTGGACTCCCGGGCGTACCGCCTCGAATGGCCTGACGGCACCACGGTCTTCGAGATCGACCAGCCCAAGGTGCTCGAATACAAGGCGGTCACGCTGGCCGAGCACGGCGTGCAGCCGTCCGCGGTGCGCCACGAGGTACCCATCGACCTCCGCTACGACTGGCCGGCGGCGCTCGGCGACGCAGGTTTCGACTCCTCGACGCCCACGGCGTGGCTTGCCGAAGGGCTGCTGATGTACCTGCCGGCAGACGCCCAGGACAGGTTGTTCGCGCAGATCACCGAACTGAGTGCGCCCGGCAGTCGGGTCGCCGTCGAGACCGTCGGGGTGCAGGCGCAGGATCGCCGCGAACTGATGCGTGAGCGCTTCCAGCAGATCGCCGCGCATTTCGGCATACAGGACGCCATCGACGTCGGCGACCTGATGTACCACGACGAGGATCGGGCGGACGTGACCGACTGGCTCAACGGTCACGGCTGGGCTGCGTCGGCGGTGACGTCGCAAGACGAGATGCGCCGCCTGGACCGCTGGGTGTTGGTCGAGGAGACCGACCAGAAGGCGTTCTCCGACTTCGTCGTGGGAGAGCGTGGCTGACCAGGGTCTATTCGCAGGCCTGTTCGCCAACCGGTTGGTTGGTTAGGATCGGGGAATTCCACGGGTCAGGAAGGACTCCCCCATGACCACCGAAGCCGCAGAAGGTCACGCCCCGCCCACCGCAGCCGCCACCGCTGTCGACATTCCTGCCACCGTGGCCCGTCTCCGCAGGAGCTTCGCCAGCGGCCGCACCCGCGACGTCGATTGGCGCAAGCGGCAATTGGAGGCGCTGGAGAGGCTGGTCACCGAGAACGAACCCGCCATCGCCGCGGCGCTCGAACAGGACCTGGGCCGCAAACCGTTCGAAGCGTGGCTGGCTGACATCGCCAGCACCGCGGGTGAGGCGGCCGATGCCGCCAAGAACGTCGGCAAGTGGACGAAGCGCAAGCACCGTCGGCTCGAGTTCTCCCAGCTGCCCGGCCGCGGCTGGATCGAATACGAGCCCTACGGCACGGTGTTGATCATCGGTGCATGGAACTTCCCCTTCGCCTTGACGCTCGGGCCCGCAGTCGGAGCCATCGCGGCGGGGAACACCGTCGTCCTCAAGCCGTCCGAGGTCTCTCCGGCGTCGTCCGCGCTGATGGCCGATCTGGTGCCGAAGTACCTGGACGGTGACGCGATCGTGGTCATCGAAGGCGACGGCGCGGTCAGCCAGGAGCTGATCGCGCAGGGCTTCGACCGGCTGTGCTTCACGGGCGGCACCGAGATCGGCCGAAAGGTCTATGAGAGCGCGGCGTCGCAACTCACGCCGGTGACGCTCGAACTCGGTGGCAAGAGTCCCGTGATCGTCGCGGCGGACGCCGACGTCGCCGTCGCCGCCAAGCGCATCGCGTGGACCAAGCTGATCAACTCGGGCCAGATCTGCATCGCGCCGGACTACGTGTTGGCCGACGCCAAGATCCGCGACGAGCTGGTCACCAAGATCGGCGAGGCCGTCGCGAGCTTCGAGGCGGGCAACTCGGGCGGCAAGCGCATCGTCAACGAACGTCACTTCGGGCGGCTGACCGCGGCGCTGGCCGCCACCAGCGGCAGGGTCGCGATCGGCGGTGGCTCGGATGCGGCCACCATCGAGATCCAGCCGACCGTCGTCGTCGACCCGGCGCTGGACGAGCCGTTGATGACCGACGAGATCTTCGGGCCCATTCTGCCAATCGTCACCGTCCAATCCCTGGACGAGGCAATTGATTTCGTCAATTCGCGGCCCAAGCCTCTGGCGGCCTATCTGTTCACCAAGAGCAAGGACGTGCGTGAACGGGTCATCAAGGAGGTGTCGGCGGGCGGCATGCTGGTCAACCACCTCCTGTTCCAGTTCTCGACCACCAAGCTGCCGTTCGGAGGAGTCGGGCCGTCGGGAATGGGCGCCTATCACGGAAAGTTCGGCTTCGAGGAGTTCAGCCACCGCAAGTCGGTGCTGACCAAGCCAACCCGACCCGACTTATCGGCCATGATCTACCCGCCGTATACAGAGAAGGCGTGGAAGCTGGCGCGCAAGCTCTTCTGAGCCAGTTCAACACTCACGCTTCAACGAAGATTCGAGAGATAGGACAGCAATGCCCGGAGTGCAGGATCGCGTCATCGTCGTCACCGGAGCCGGTGGTGGACTTGGACGTGAATACGCCCTGACCCTTGCCCGCGAGGGCGCCAGTGTCGTGGTCAACGACCTGGGTGGATCCCGCGACGGCTCGGGCGCCGGATCGGCGATGGCAGATCAGGTCGTCACGGAGATCAAGCAAGCTGGCGGCCGTGCGGTCGCCAACTACGACAGCGTCGCCGAGGCCGAGGGCGCCGAGAACATCATCAAGACGGCGATCGACGAGTTCGGTGCCGTGCACGGTGTGGTCAGCAACGCGGGCATCCTGCGCGACGGCACGTTCCACAAGATGACGTACGAGAACTGGGATGCCGTCCTCAAGGTGCACCTGTACGGCGGGTACAACGTGCTGCGCGCGGCGTGGCCGCACTTCCGCGAGCAGAGCTTCGGCCGGGTGGTGGTCGCGACGTCGACCAGCGGGCTGTTCGGCAACTTCGGACAGGCCAACTACGGCGCCGCCAAGCTGGGCTTGGTCGGCCTGATCAACACGCTGGCGCAGGAAGGCGCGAAGTACGACATCAAGGCCAACGCCGTTGCGCCCATCGCTGCCACCAGGATGACGCAGGACATCCTGCCGCCCGAGGTCTTCGAGAAGCTGACGCCCGAGTACGTGGCGCCGGTGGTGGCCTACCTCTGCACGGAGGAACTGCCCGACACCGATTCGATCTTCATCGTCGGCGGCGGCAAGGTTCAGCGCACGGCGCTGTTCCAGAACGACGGCGTGACGTTTGACAGCGTGCCGTCGGTCGACGACGTAGCGGGCAAGTGGGGCGAGATAACCGACCTGTCGACGGCGCAGTCGGCCAACTTCAAGCTCGGCTGACCCAACCAATGAAGGCGCTTGTCGCGCAAGAGCTTTCCGGGCCGTCCGGCTTGGTCTACACCGACGTCGAGGATCTTGACGACGCCGCCGGAAACGGCATGGTGGTCGTCGACGTCGGTGCGGCCGGGGTCTGCTTCCCCGATCTGCTACTGATCAAGGGCGAGTATCAGCTGAAGCTGGATCCGCCGTTCGTGCCGGGGACCGAGGTCGCAGGAGTTGTGCGCTCGGCACCTGACGATTCGGGTTTCACTGCAGGACAGCGGGTTTCAACGTTGACCATGCTGGGTGCCTGGGCCGAGCGCGTCGCCGTACCGGCGGCCGGCGTGACGCTCACGCCCGACGGCATCGACGACGGATCCGCGGTGTGCCTGCTGGGCAATTACTACACGATGTACTTCGCGCTGGAACGCCGCGCCGCCCTGCGAGCCGGGGAGACGGTCCTGGTGCTCGGATCGGCGGGCGGCGTCGGCACGGCCGCCATCCAGATCGCAAAGGCCATGGGCGCAAGGGTGATCGCGATGGTGCATCGAACGGGCGCAGCGGATTTCGTGGAGTCGCTGGGTGCCGACGTGGTGTTGCCGCTGACCCCGGGCTGGGCTCAGGCGGTTCGCGACCACACCGACGGTCGCGGGGTGGACGTCGTCGTCGACCCCGTTGGTGGAAGTGTCTTCGACGACGCGATCCGGGTGCTGGCGACCGAGGGTCGGTTGTTGGTGCTGGGCTTCGCCTCGGGTGGCGGCATTCCCACCGTGAAGGTGAATCGGCTGCTGCTGCGCAACGTCAGCGTCGTCGGTGTCGGCTTGGGCGAGTTCGTCAATCGCACCCCCGGCGCCCAGGCGGAGATCGGCGCCGGGTTGGCGAAGCTCGTCGACGCTGGGCTGCGGCCGCCGCCGCCGGTGCGCTACCCACTGTCGGAGGGTCGGGCAGCGCTGGAAAGCCTGGCCGCCGGCGGGGTCAAGGGCAAGGTCGTGCTCGAGCCGTGAGCCTGCCAAGGGCTTTGGCCTTCGACGTCTTCGGCACGGTCGTCGACTGGCGCACGAGCATCATCGGCGAGCTCGAGATGTTCGGCGAAACCCACGAGGTGGCCGAGGATTGGGCGAGCTTCGCCGATGACTGGCGCGGCGGCTACCCCGCGGCGATGGATCGCGTCCGCAGCGGTGAACTGCCATGGTTGAAGATCGACGCGCTGCACCGGCTGATCCTCGACGAACTCCTTGATCGAGCCGGCATCGGCGATCTGCCCGATGTGGACGTCGCACACCTCAATCTCGCCTGGCATCGGCTGGACCCATGGCCGGACACGGTGGATGGACTGACGCGCCTGAAGCGGCACTTCGTCATCACGACGCTGTCCAACGGCAACGTGTCCCTGCTGACCAACATGGCCAAGAGGGCCGGGTTGCCCTGGGACTGTGTGGTTTCCGCGGAGCTGTTTCACCACTACAAGCCAGATCCCGAGGCGTACCTCGGCTGTGCGGATCTCCTCGACGTCGCGCCGGGTGAGCTGATGCTGGTGGCGGCGCACCCCAGCGACCTGCGGGCGGCGCGGGATGCGGGCTTGATGACCGCCTATGTCGCTCGTCCCATGGAACGGGGGCCCAACCGCAGGCCGCCGCGAGTGGAGGACGAAGAGTTCGACGTCACGGCCGATGACTTTCTGGACCTTGCTGCCAAACTTGGTGCATGAACACTGTCGAGACCCTGCTGGTGGCGATGGTCATCGCCATCGGCCTGATCGGCATTCTGGTGCCCCTGTTGCCTGGCAGCATCCTGGTGTTCGCGGCGATCGCGGTGTGGGCGTTCGTCGAGTCGACGACGATCGCGTGGGTCACGTTCGGTGTCGCGACGGCGATCTTGGCAGGCGCGCTACTGGTGAAGTACCTGTGGCCGATGAAGCGGATGCGCAGCGCTGACGTCGGCACCTGGAGCTTGTTGGCGGGCGGTGTTCTTGGCATCGTCGGCTTCTTCGTGATCCCGGTGGTGGGGCTGGTCATCGGGTTCGTGCTGGGCGTCTTTCTCGCCGAGCTGGCGTTGCGCGGCAACACGAGGGTGGCGTGGGCGTCGACCAAGCACGCGATCAAGGGCGTTGCGCTCTCGGTCGGCGTCGAGTTGGCCGGTGCGCTGCTCGCCACGACGGTGTGGGTGGCGGGGGTCTTCCTGGTTTGAGCGACGGGGCTGTAGCGGTCGTGGGAACATGCGGAAGTGACGTCGCCGGAGGACCCTGAGCAGCGGATAGCCGAGTTGCAGAAGCAGCTCGCCGACGCACGCCGCATCGCGGACTTGGAAAGGCAACTGGGCGAGGCACGGTCGCAGCAGCAGCCCGGGGCCGCGACTTCTGCCGCCGATGTGTTCGCGGCGCTGAAACGCTTTCAATCCGACCGGGGAACCGGGTTCGGCGCCGGGATGGGCCGTTTTCCCCCCGCGCCGGTGGACACCCGGCTCGCCGATGCGCCCCGCCGCATCCCGGCACGCTTCCTGTTGGCCGAACTCCTCCCGTTCCGCTGGTGGTATCTGGTCGCGTTCTTCGCGGTGGCCATCCCGCCGATTGCACTCTGGATCACCAACCCGGAATGGTTGGCGCCCGCCGCAGTGGCGGTGTTGATCGTGATCTACGGCTATCAGTTCTGGACTGCTCGGAAGAGGCTGGCACTGCTCAGGTGGGGTCGTGTCGCGCAGGTGATCAGTGGTGACATCGCCTCACAGGCAACCTATTACAGCGGTACGACGTGGTCGAACGTGTGGTTGCCGCAGGCCCACGGCTGGACCGTCACCCGCGACCTGTGGAGCGGACCGAGCACCAAGACGAGGGTGCGCTACGCGATCGACGGCTACCAGGGCGAGATCACCCTGCGCGGCCGAGCGTATGACGACGGCGTCATCCTCGCCGATCAGCGACATCCGGAACGCGCCCTGTGCGTGAGCTCGTTCGCCTACGACCTGGACCGTGACGAGTCGGGCAACTGGGTCGGTCGGCTGCGGACCCGATTGATGGTCGGGATGGCCGCCTGGGTACTGATCGTCATCGGCTGGCTGGCCGTCGCCATCGGGATCAGCACCGGGGAGGCCAGCCAGCTACTGACGCAGGACACTTCGATCAGGCTGAGTCCCGGCGGCACCGCCACGGTCAACGACAACGGTCCTCAGACGGTGTACTGCAATGACGGCCACCTCGTCGTCGGAGGCGGCAGCAACCCGGTCACGATCCATGGCCACTGCGCCAGTCTCGCGCTTTCGGGGATCGACGCGGTGGTCACCATCGACTCGGTCGACACCATCACACTCAACGGAATCGGCAACCACGTCACCTACCACTCGGGTACGCCTAGGATCGTCACAGGCGGGATCAACAACTCCGCCGACCGCGCGTGAAACGGAGGGTCTCCATGTCCGAAACCAAGATCACCGTCGTCTATGACAACCCGACCGACCCCGAAGCCTTCGAAACCGCATACGGAGAAGAACAATTGGAGGCCGCCCGCAAGATTCCCGGCCACACCCGCTTCGAGGCGTCGAAGGTATGGCCCAAGGAGGACGGCTCCCCCACCCCCGCCTACCGGATGATCGACCTCTACTACCCGGACTACGACGCGGCCTGCCTGGCGGTGACCACACCGGAGGCGGGGGCGTTCTTCCAGGCCATGGGGCAACTGTCCACCGGTGGGGTGCGCGTGCTGATGTCCGACGTCGACGTTCCGCGCGACTGACCTACCCCAGCAGGTAATCGCGCAGTCGCGCCACCTGATCGGCCGTCACGCCGAGCGACTCGAGGTAGTCGGCCGACGATCCGTACTCGGCGTCGATCGTGCGCTTGGCGGCATCGAGGTACTCCTCGCGCACCCCAAGCACTTCGTCGCCCAGTCGGGCCTCGGCGAACGTGACGATCTCCGGTGTGGTCGTCTCCTCGGCGCGGTTGCGAATCGATTCGAGAATCCGCTCGCGTAGTTGCGGAACCGCTGCGTTGCTTCGCAAGAAGTCGGCCAGGATCGCCTCGCGCGGCACCCCGACGGTCTCCAGCACCAACGCGACCGTCAGGCCCGTGCGGTCCTTGCCTGCGAAACAGTGCGTAATCACCGAGCGCCGCTCCGCCAGCAGTGAAATGACCTGTCGCACCGCCGTTTGCGCGCCGGGTAGCGTCGGAAAGCGCTCGTATTCCTCAATCATGAAACGTGAAGCCGCCAGCGCTACATCCTCGTCGTCGGGCTTGGCGGTCATCATCTTCTCGAACGCACTCTCGTGCGGAGCGTCGGGCTGATCGGCAGCCAGTTCGTGGAACGGCAAGAGGTGTACCGCCACCCCGTCGGGTACCTGACCGGGGCCGCGCCGCTCCACCTCGCGCAGCGACCGTAGGTCGGCGACGGCACCGATCCCGAACTGCACCATGGCCGTACGGCCCACTTCGTCCAACCGGCTGAGCTCACTGGAGCGGAAGAATCGACCCGGTCGGATGCCCGTTTCCTCCGCGACGTCGCGGAAGTTCCATGCCCCCGAAAGTTCGTCCCCTGTGGAAACGCTGCTGCCCGTAGAGACCACTACTTGGTCACCGCCGCCGCGAGAGCGCTCTTCTCGCGGCCAAGTTCGGCGCGGGCGATGCTGCGCATGTGGACCTCATCGGGGCCGTCGAACAGGCGCATCGCGCGGTGCCAGCCATAGAGTCGGGCCAGCGGGAAGTCGTCGGTGACACCGGCGCCGCCATGTACCTGAATGGCCCGGTCGAGCACGTTGCACGCCATCTGCGGAGCGACCGCCTTGATCATCGCGACCTGGTTGCGGGCTTCCTTGTTGCCGTGCTGATCGATGGTCCACGCGGCCTTTTCGCACAGCAGCCGGGCCTGGTCGATCTCGTTGCGGGACAACGCGACCTGCTGCTGCACCACCCCCTGTTCGGCCAGCGGCTTGCCGAACGCAATGCGTTTGTTGACCCGGTCGACCATCAGCGCCAGCGCTCGCTCGGCCACCCCGATGGCCCGCATGCAGTGGTGGATGCGGCCGGGGCCGAGGCGGGCCTGGGCGATCGCGAATCCGCCGCCCTCCTCCCCGAGGAGGTTGCTTGCCGGTACCCGCACGTTGTCGAAGACGATCTCGGCGTGGCCGTGCTGGTCCTGCCAGCCGAAGACCGGAAGTGAACGCAGGATGTTCACCCCCGGGGTGTCGATGGGCACCAGGATCATCGACTGCTGCTGATGTGACGCGGCGTCGGGGTTGGTGCGGCCCATCACGATCAGGATCTTGCAGCGCGGATCGTTGGCGCCGGAGGTCCACCACTTGCGACCGTTGATGACGTAGTCGCCACCGTCGCGCAGCATCGTCGTCTCGATGTTGCGGGCGTCGCTGGAGGCCACCGCGGGCTCCGTCATGGCGAACGCGCTGCGGATCTCGCCGTTCAAGAGCGGCTCAAGCCAGTCCTTGCTCTGCTGTTCGGTAGCGAACAGGTGCAGCGTCTCCATGTTGCCGGTGTCCGGTGCCGCGCAATTCAGGGCCTCTGGCGCCAGCTCCATGCTCCAGCCCGACAGCTCCGCCAGCGGCGAGTACTCCAGGTTGGTCAGCCCCGACTCCGAAGGCAGGAACAGGTTCCACAGACCCCTGTCCTTCGCGAGCTTCTTGAGCTCCTCCACCACCGGCGGCACCGTGTGATCGTCCCGACCCGCCTCCAGCCGGTACTGGTCATACGAGTGCTCGGCGGGGAACACGAACTCCGTCATGAAGTCGGTGAGTCGTTGGTGGTAATCCTGCGCTTTTGCCGACCGTGCGAAGTCCATGACAGTCACGATATGACACGCGTCAGATCGAGCCTCACGCACCGAGCACGGTGACGTCTCCGGTCGCTCCGTCGACTTCGATCAACGTGCCCGTCGACAGCCGCGCCGCTGCGCCCCGCGCGTTGACGACGCACGGCACACCGAACTCCCGAGCCACGATCGCCGCATGCGACGTCGGGCCACCCAGCTCGGTGACGACGGCAGCCGCGTAGGCGAAGGCCGGGGTGTACCCCACGTCGGTGACCTTGGCGACGAGGATCTCGCCCGGCTGAAGGTCGTCGATCGTCTCGGCGTGCACGACGCGGACCAGGCCCCGCACCCGGCCGCCGGAAACTCCGATGCCGTGCAGGACCTCGCCGCCCCGAAAGGCGTCGCCAGGTCCGTTCGACGGGAGCCAATGGCCACTGAAGGCCTCGGGGGTGACCAGTTCCTGCAACGCCACCTGTTCGGCGCGACGGCGGGTGACGATGCCGGCGAGGTCCGGCGGGGACGCGTCCAACTCGTCGACGAGCAGGTAGAATACGTCGTCGATCGCACCGAGCTCACCCGCGTCGACCATGCGGCGGCCCTGCTCCCGCAGCAACCCCCGGAGCACCCAGATCGCGCGCACCATTCGGTCGCGTCGCACCTCACGCTCGCGGATCTGGCTGGCGGCGGCGACGGCCACCGCTCGCGCCCGCAGCGGCACCTGGGGCAGCACGGGCAGGTCCCGCGGTGTGGCCGTCAGTGCCTTGCTCACCATGCGAATCAGCAGGCCGGGATCATCGGCGTATGTCGCACAACGCATCTCGACCTCGCCGGGTCCGCGATGCCCGATGAGGGCCAGCTCGCGGGTCAGCGCAGCGGAGAACCCCGGAGCCTGCGCCGCCAAGGCGTCGGCGTCGATCGTCGGTTCCGCCAGCAGCCGGGCCGCGACCGGGTCACGCCGCGCGGCGGCCGCGAGACGATGGACGGCGCTCAATGCCTGCGCGCTGACCAGCTCGTCGCCTGCCGCAGGCATGACGTCGCGACCGCAGAGTAGGCGCATGACCACGCCGTACCCGGCACACAGCAGGATCGACGCCGACGACAGCACCCACCCGTGCACGACGTGATCGCGCCCAAGCAATATCAGCTCGCGGAGTCGGCGGTCGGACAGCGCGGTGGGGTGCTGCGCAGCGGACTCCAACCGCGCGACGTCACCCACGAAGTCCTTGGTGTCGCGGTGCGATCCCGCGGACAGGCCGATCAGGCAGTTCGCGAACGTCAACCCGCCGCGGAGTTGACGGAACAGTCCGCGCGGCTCGACGGGTGGCAGATGCTCCCCGAACAACTCGAGGCCGTCCTCGGTGTGCCCGAAGAAGCCGGAGAGCACCAGGTTGGGATCGATGAACGGCACCGTGTGCGCCATGAAGTGGCCGGTCGTGATGCCCGCATACAGACGATGGCCGAACACGCCCGTCGTGCGGACCGACATCTCGCGTTGCACGGCGCCACCCGGCCGCAGCCGCTCGGAGATGACCAGGCCCGCCGCGCGCGTGCCGAGTACCGTCACCGACGCCGACGACGGTGAGAACGGTCCCGCCAATGCCTCCGACAGGTTGGTGGCGATGAACGCGGGAAACCGGGGATCGATGGGGGTGTCGAACTCTCCGTTGGCGCCACCCTGTCCGGCGGGTACCGGAGCGACGCCGTCGGGCGCGGGGGCATCGACCGCGGGGATCTCGAGTACCCGCGGTAGCCGCCATGGAATATCGCGAACTGAGGCTCCGATCGTGATCCGACCACGGCACGCGAGCGCGAAGTCCTCGATCGCCTGCGCCACGTCGTACCCGGGGGTGAAGCGCCAGTCGTCGCGGAGGGCGGTGGTGTCGAGATACGGCCGCACCTGCTTGGCCCGGCCCGTGGAGACCAGGCGCCGCAAGGGTCCGGGGATTCCGACGACCGGCCTGCCGACGGCGGCGGCAATCGCGCGCACAGTGGTGTGGCCGACCGCGGCGAGGTCGACTCGACCCACGGGCAGGTCCGGATCGAGCGCGGCGCGCACGAGCACCCTCTCGACGTCGTGCGCGTGCACCACCTGAAGCGGCTGGTCGGCGGAGCCGTCGGCATCGAGCACGACCGCACCGGAGAACGTGCGGAGCACGGCGTCGTCGACATGCCGGCCGAGGACGAGTGCCGTCCGGACGATGATCGCCTGCAGGCCGGACGTGGCCACCCCGGCCTCGATCGAGTCGGCGTCGTCGCAGCGCCAGGTCGGCGAGACGACGGCGAGGCGCCCGACGTCCGCCCCTGCCACCGCGTCGAGCAGGGTGACGAGGTTCGACGCGTTCGTCGCACAGTGCAGGACCGCGTCCGCGCCCTTCAGGACGTCCGCGTCGTACCCATCCGAGACGACGAAGTCGACTGAGCCAGGCCAACTCTCGGGACGGCTGGCCCCGATGCCCACGACGTCGTGGGTGAGGCTGACCAGCCGGGCGGCCACCCCGCGCCCGAGGGCGCCGTCGGCGCCGGTGACGACGATCCTCATGAACGGCTAGCCGTCATCGTCGTCTTCGCCGAACGCCGCCAGCAGATCCTGCAGGTCCATGTCGGCGATGTCCTGCGACCTGGGCTCGGTTAACGCGGCGGCATCGCCGGTGTCCACGCCGCTGCCCTGCGCGGCGAGGTTGAGCAGCATGTCGAGGACACCGGCCTGTCGTAGGCGCTTGACGGGGATGGACGCCACGACGCGCTGGAGCTCCTCGTCGACCGCACTCGTCGCGGGTGCCTGCTCGGACTCGCCGACGAGTTGCGTGCGGAAGTACTCGGCGATCGCCGACGGGTTGGGGTAGTCGAAGATCAGCGTCGGAGACAGGGTCAGTCCCGTCGCGGCCTTCAACCGGTTGCGCAGCTCGACGGCCGTGAGCGAGTCGAAGCCGTGGTCCTGGAACGCCAGGTCCGGCGCGATCGACTGCGGATTCGGCAAGCCGAGAACCGTCGCCATGTGCGACCGCACCAGGTCGAGCAGAAGGTCGTGTTGCTCGTCGGTTGGCAGTCCCGAAAGCCGTTGGGACAGAGCCGACCGCGACTGCGCCGCAGCCAGGGAGTCGCCGACCTGACGACGCGCGGGTCCCGAGATCAGGTCGATGAACATCGGTGGCAGCGTTCCCGCCGCGGATTTGGCCCGCAACGCGACACGGTCGATCCGGGCCGGTACCAGGAACGGCTCGTCGACGGTGAGCGCCTCGTCGAACAACGCGAGCGCGTCGTCGACCGCCAACGCCAGGATGCCGTCGCGATTGAGCCGCGCGAGGTCGACGTCCTGAAGGTGGCCCGTCATCCCGCTGGCCTGTTCCCACAGCCCCCAGCCCAGCGACATCGCGGGCAGACCGTTGGCGCGCCGGTGGGTGGCGAGGGCGTCGAGGTAGGCGTTGGCCGCCGAGTAGTTCGCCTGTCCGGACGCACCGACCAGGCCCGCCATCGAGGAGAACATCACGAACGCGGACAGATCGAGGTCGCGCGTCAGCTCGTGGAGGTTCCACGCCGCATCGACCTTGGCCCGCAACACCGCATCGACCCGGTCCGGCGTCAGCGACGTCAGCACCGCGTCGTCGATCACGCCCGCCGTGTGGATGACCGCCGACAGCGCGTGCTGGTGGTCGATGTCCGCCAGGCCCTTGCCGAGGGCGTCTCGATCGGCGGCGTCCGCGGCGATCACCTGGACATGGGCACCCGCGTCGGTGAGTTCGGCGACCAGTTCCGCGGCGCCAGGCGCCTCGGGACCGCGGCGCGAGAGCAGAACCAGATGGCGCACCCCGTGATTGGCGACGATGTGGCGGGCCACCGAGGCGCCCGCCATGCCGGTGCCGCCGGTGATCAACACGGTGCCGCCGGCCCAGGCGTCGGGCATGGTCAGCACGACCTTGCCGATGTGGCGCGCCTGGCTCAGGTGCCGCAGTGCCGCAGGCGCCCGACGCACGTCCCACGTCGCGACGGGGAGCGGGCGCAGCGCGCCCGAGTCGCTCAGCGCCGAGACGCCGGCCAGGATCCGGGCGACACCGTCCGCTCCGGCCTCGAAGAGGTCGAACGCGCGGTAGCGCACACCGGGATGGGATGCGGAGACGGTGTCGGCGTCTCGGATGTCGGTCTTGCCCATCTCCAGGAACGCCCCGCCGCGCGGCAGCAATCGCAGCGACGCGTCGACGAAGTCCCCGGACAGTGAGTCGAGTACGACGTCGACCCCACGGCCGCCGGTCACGGCGAGGAACTTCTGCTCGAAGTCGAGCGTGCGCGAGTCGCCGATGTGGTCGTCGTCGAAGCCCATGGCCCGCAACGTGTCCCACTTCGGCTGGCTCGCCGTGGCGAATACCTCGAGCCCCCAATGCCTGGCCAACTGGACCGCCGCCATGCCGACACCGCCGGTGCCGGCGTGGATCAGCACCGACTGGCCCGGTTGCACGTCGGCCAGGCCGCGCAGCGCGAAGAACGCAGTCGCGAAGCCGACCGTGAAGCCGGCGCCCTGCGCGTAACCCCAGTCCGCCGGAATCGGCAGCACGACGCGCGCGTCGGTGGTGGCAAGTGTGCCGGTGCCCTCGGGGAACAGACCCATCACGCGATCGCCGACGGACACCTCCGTCACCCCGGGTGCGACCTCGACGACGAGACCCGCCGCCTCGATGCCCATGACGCCGCCACCCGGATACAGCCCGAGCGCGATCATGACGTCGCGGAAGTTCGCGCCGATGGCACGGACGGCGACGCGGATGCGACCGGGGGCCAAAGGCTCGGCGGCGTCCGGGATCTCCTGCAGCGTCAGGTCATCGAACGTGCCCGTGGAGGACTCCGCGTTGACCGTCAGCCGCCAGGGCGCGCCTCCGTCGGGCGGGGTCAGCAGGGACTCGGCGGCGCGACTCGGCAGCACCCGCGCCGTGTGCAGGACACCGTCACGGACGACGACCTGCGGTTCGGCGAGGGCCACGACGACCGCCGGATCGATGTCGGCGTCTGCGTCGACGAGAACGACGCGGCCGGGGTGTTCGGTCTGAGCTGCCCGCACCAGACCCCACACCGCGGCGCCCGCCAGATCGGTGACGTCCTCACCGGGCAGCGCGACCGCCCCGCGGGTCGTCACGACCAGCGTGGAGGGTGTGGTCGCCTCCGAGGTCTCGGCCAGCCACGACTGCAGGCGCTCGAGCGCCACGTGGGTGGCACCGTAGACGCCCGACAAATCGTCCGATTCGATTGCCGCAGGGACGGATTCGAAGACCTCGAACACGGCGTCGGCGGACGTGCCATCCGCGGACGGGGTCGCAGCGCTCCACACCACCTCGAACAGCTCACCGCCGCCGGAGCCGCCCACCGCGGCCGCCAACTGCTGGGCGGTCACCGGGCGGGCCACCATCGCCTCGACGGAGAGCACCGGCAGGCCGAGCCCGTCGGCGAGGTCGATCGACATCGAACTGGTGCCGTTCGGGGCCAGCCGCGCCCGGACCGCCGACGCGCCAGAAGCGTGCAGCGATACCTTCTGCCAGGAGAACGGCAGCGCCATCTCTCCGTCGTTGTCGTCGCGGCTCAGCACGACGGCGTGCAGTGCCCCGTCGAGCAACACGGGGTGCACGCCGAAGCCTCCCGCCTGAAGGTCCTGCGGGAGCGCTACTTCGGCGAACACCTCGTCGCCTCGGCGCCACATCGCCGTCAGTCCGCGGAAGGCGGGTCCGTACTCGTAGCCCCGTGCCGACAACTCGGCGTAGGCGTCTGCGACGTCGATCTCCTGCGCGCCGACCGGCGGCCAGATCGACAGGTCAGATCCAGGCGCCGACGATTCGACTCCCAACTCGCCCTCGGCATTGAGAATCCATGTCGCTGAATCGTGTTGGGCCCGAGAGAAGATCGATACCACGCGACCACCGGCCCCATCGGCCTCGCTCACCACGACCTGCACGGCGACGCCCTCGGAGGGCAGCACCAGCGGTGCATGCAGCATCAACTCGTCGACTCTCGAGCAGCCCACCTCGTCGCCAGCCCGGATCGCCAACTCGACGAAACCGGCGCCGGGGAAGAGCACCACGCCTGCGACCGCATGGTCGGCAAGCCACGGCTGGGACGACGCCGAGAGCCGGCCCGTCAGCACCACGCCGCCGGACTCCGGTGACTCGACGACTGCGCCGAGGAGGGCGTGATCGGTGCCGCCGAGCCCCAGGCCCGCGGCGTCGGTCGAACCGGATGCGTTGCTCGACAACCAGAAGCGGCGCCGCTGGAAGGCATAGGTCGGCAGGTCGACGAGTCGTCCGCCGCGACAGGCCGTGCGCCAGTCGACGTCGACCCCTGCCACGGAGAGGGTGGCCAGCGCCGTCAGCAGGGCCGTTGGCTCGGAGTCGTCCTTCTTGATCGTCGAGGCCGTCACCGGTTCGGAGTCGCTGAGCGACAGCGCGATCGATGCCGTCAGCCCGCTGGCCGGCCCCACCTCGAGGAAGCGGGTGACGCCCACCGACTCGAGGAACCTGGCGCTGTCGGCGAACCGGACGGCCTCCATGATGTGGCGGGCCCAGTACGGCGCGGTCGCGAAGTCCGGACCAGCGAGCTCACCGGTCAGGTTGGAGATCACCGGAATCGTCGGCTCCGACAGCGTCATTCCACCGGCCACCGTGCTGAACTCCAGGAGCATCGGCTCCATCAGCGACGAATGGAAGGCGTGCGAGACCGAGAGTTGGTGGACCCGGCAGCCTGTCGCGCGCGCCTCCTCGGCGACCGCCAGGACGGGTTCCTCGGGACCGGAGATCACCACGGAGTTGGGTCCGTTGATGGCGGCGATGCCGACACCGTCGCGCAACAGCGGTGCCATCTCGGCCTCGCTCGCGGACACGGCCACCATGGCGCCACCCTCGGGAAGTCGCTGCATCAACCTCCCGCGCGCAGCGACGAGTGCGGCGGCGTTCTCCAGCGACAGCACTCCCGCGACGTGCGCGGCGGTCAGCTCGCCGATCGAATGGCCCAGCACGTAATCAGGTCGCAGACCAAAGGATTCCAGCAGTCGGAACAGCGCGACCTCGACGGTGAACAGCGCGGGTTGGGCGAACTCGGTCGAGTCCAGCACGGCCGCGTTGCTGCCCCACATCACGTCACGGATGGGGCGCAGCAGGTGCCTGTCCAACTCGCGGGTGACCGCGTCGAACGCTTCGGCGAAGACTCCGAACTCGGCGTGCAATTCGCGACCCATGCCCAGCGCCTGAGCACCCTGACCGGGGAAGACGTACGCGGTCTTGCCCGAGCCGGAGGCGCGCCCGCGGACCGTACCCGGTCCCTGTTGGTCCTCGGCGAGACCCCGAAGCTCAGCGAGCAGCGACTCGCGATCGCCGCCGAGCATCACGGCGCGATGCGGGAACGTCGCGCGTCCGCCCAGCGTCCAGCCGACGTCGACGGCGTCGAGTTCGGGGTGGGCTTCGACGTGCTCGGCGATCCGGCGCGCCTGATCACCAAGCGCCTCGGGTGATTTGGCGGAAAGCGCCCACGGCACGACGGCGGGGTGGCTGGTCTCGACGGCTGGCACCTCCGACGTCGGCGCCTGCTCGATGATGACGTGCGCGTTGGTGCCACTGATGCCGAAGGACGACACCCCCGCCCTGCGTGGTGTTCCGTTCGCGGGCCAGGGCTGCGCCTCGGTGAGGAGGGCGACCGACCCCATCGTCCAGTCGACGTGCGGGGTGGGCTCGTCCACGTGCAGCGTCGCGGGCAGTTGCTCGTGGCGCATCGACTGGACCATCTTGATGATGCCCGCGACGCCCGCGGCCGCCTGCGCGTGGCCCATGTTCGACTTGATCGACCCGAGCCACAGCGGGTGCGTGCGGTCCTGGCCGTAGGTTGCCAGGAGCGCCTGCGCCTCGATGGGGTCACCGAGCGTGGTGCCGGTGCCGTGGGCCTCGACGACGTCGACGTCGGCGGCACTGAGGCCGGCGTTGGCCAGCGCGGACCGCAGCACGCGCTGCTGCGAGGGACCGTTGGGGGCGGTGAGTCCGTTGGACGCGCCGTCCTGATTGATCGCCGAGCCGCGCACCAGTGCCAGCACTTGATGGCCGTGGCGTTGCGCGTCCGATAACCGCTCGACGACGAGAATGCCGCCGCCGTCGGCGAATCCGGTGCCGTCCGCCGCGCCGGCGAACGACTTGCAGCGGCCGTCGGACGACAGACCGCGCTGCCTGCTGAACTCCACGAAGATGTCCGGCGTCGCGTTGACGGTCACGCCGCCCGCGAGCGCGAGATCGCACTCACCGGTGCGCAGGGCCTGCACCGCCATGTGCAGTGCGACGAGCGACGACGAGCACGCCGTGTCGATCGACACGGCGGGGCCCTCGAGACCAAGCACGTAGGACACCCGGCCCGACGCCACACTGGAGGCCTGACCGGTCAGGCGGAAGCCCTCCGCCCCTTCGGCGCCGACGCCGTAACCCTGCGCGTAGACGCCCGCGAACACTCCGGTGGCGCTGCCACGCAACGAGGTCGGGTCGATGCCACCGCGCTCCAGGCCCTCCCAGGCGAGCTCGAGGAACAGCCGCTGCTGCGGGTCCATGGCCAGTGCTTCGGTCGGGGACACCCCGAAGAAGCCGGGGTCGAAGTCGGCCGCGTTCTGCAGGAAGCCACCGGTGCTGGCGTAGGACTTACCC
Organism: Mycolicibacterium hodleri; assembly: GCF_006439015.1. GTDB lineage: Bacteria > Actinomycetota > Actinomycetes > Mycobacteriales > Mycobacteriaceae > Mycobacterium > Mycobacterium hodleri_A. The sequence continues at coordinate 392,021 of NZ_RCZG01000003.1, forward strand.
GGGGCATCGGCGTCGGCGCTGAACAGTCCGTTGAGGTCCCAGCCGCGGTCGGTCGGGAAGTCGGTGAGTACGTCGCGGCCCGCGGCCACCATGTCCCACAACGCTTCTGGCGAGTCAACGCCGCCGGGGTAGCGGCAGGACATGCCGACGATCGCGATCGGCTCGTCGGTGACGGACACCACCTGCGTCGCCTGCGCGAGTTCCTGCGGCGAGCCGGCTAGTTCTTGGCGGATGTAGCCGGCCAGCGCGTCCGGCGTCGGGTAGTCGAAGATGAGGGTCGGCGAGAGGGCGAGACCGGTGGCCGTCTTCAGCCGGTTGCGCAGTTCCACGGCCGTGAGCGAATCGAAGCCGTGGTCGGAGAAGGCCAGCTCGGCCGTGATGGCGTCGGGCTCGGTGTTTCCGAGCACGGCGGCCATGTGCGCACGCAGCAGGTCCAACACCAGTGCTTGCTGGGCCTGTTCGGTGAGACCGTGGAGCCGTTGCGCCAGAGCCGATTTCGACTTCGCCGCCACCAGGGAATCGTCGACCCGCCGACGGGCAGAGGTGCTGGCGAGCTGGGCGAACATCGGCGGCAACAGGCCTTCGGCCGATCTGGACCGCAGGGCCGCGCGGTCGATCCTGACCGGGGCGAGCAGCGGCTCGCCGACCACCAGGGCCGAGTCGAACAGCGCCATCGCGTCCGTGGTGGACAACGCGAGGATGCCGTCGCGGCTCAACCTGGTCAGGTCCGCGTCCGCGAGGTGGCCGGTCATGTCGCTGGCCTGTTCCCACAGACCCCACGCCAGGGAGGTGGCGGGCAAGCCATGGGCGCGGCGGTGGGCGGCCAGGGCGTCGAGGAAGGTGTTCGCAGCGCAGTAGTTCGCCTGACCGGATGAGCCGACGACGCCGGCCATCGACGAGAACATCACGAAGGCAGCAACATTCGTCTCAAGGCTCAGTTCGTGCAGGTTCCACGCCGCGTCGACCTTGGCCCGCAGGACGGGATCGATGCGGTCGGGCGTCAACGATCCGACGACGGCGTCGTCGAGCACGCCGGCCGCGTGGATCACCCCGGACAGCGGGTGCCCCGGATCGATGGAGCCGAGTGCGGCTCGCAGCTCAGAGCGGTCGGCAGCATCCGCGGCGAGCACCCGGACATCCGCTCCTGCTGCGGTCAGTTCCGCGACGAGGTCGGCGGCGCCGGGGGCGTCGGGCCCGCGACGCGACAGCAGCGTCAGGTGGCGCACGCCATGGTCTTCGACGACGTGGCGGGCCATCGAGGCGCCCGCCATGCCGGTACCACCGGTGATCAGTACGGTGCCACGCGTCCACGCGGCGGGCATCGTCATGACGATCTTGCCGATGTGGCGGGCCTGGCTCAGGTGCCGCAGGGCCGCAGGTGCCCGGCGAATGTCCCAGGTGGTCACCGGAAGTGGCCGCAGAATGCCCTCTTCGAACATCCTCGACAGTTCCACGATGTACTCGTGCATCCGCGGGCGACCGGGTTCGAAGAGATCGAAGGCGCGGTAGCGGACACCGGGATGCGCCGCGGCGACCGTGTCGGCATCGCGGATGTCGGTCTTGCCCATCTCCAGGAATGAGCCACCGCGCGGCAACAGTCGCAGCGAGGCGTCGACGAAGTCGCCCGCCAGGGAGTCGAGGATGACGTCGAAGCCGCGGCCGCCGGTCACGTCGGCGAACTTCTGCTCGAAGTCCAAGGTGCGCGAGTCACCGATGTGGTCATCGTCGAAGCCCATGGCCCGCAACGTGTCCCACTTTGGGCGGCTGGCGGAGGTGTAGACGTCCAAGCCCCAGTACCTGGCGAGCTGCACCGCGGCGAGTCCGACGCCACCGGTCGCGGCGTGGATCAGGATCGACTGACCGGGCTGCACGTCGGCCAGTTCGCGCAAGCCGTAGTACGCCGTCGTGAAGACGACCAGCGTTGCGGCCGCCTCGGCGTCGGTCCAGCCCGTCGGGATGGGTGCGACGAGTCGGGCGTCGGCCTGCACGACCGTGCCCGTGCCCTCGGGGAACAATCCCATCACGCGGTCGCCGACGGCGAAGTCGGTGACGCCCTCGCCGACCTCGACCACTACGCCCGCGCCCTCACTGCCGAGCAACGCGTCGTGGGTGAACATGCCGAGGGTGATCATCACGTCGCGGAAGTTGGCCGCCACGGCGTTCATCTCGACGCGAATGTGCGCGGCGCGCAATGGTTCTTCGGAGTGGGGGACCTCTTCGAGTGCGAGGTTGTCGAACGTCCCCGCGGTGGTGATGCCGAGGCGCCACGGCTTGCCCGTGGTCGGAGGCTGCAGCACGGAGTCGACACCGCGGCTGCGCACGACGCGCGCGACGTGGAGCACGCCGGCCCGCAGAACGACCTGCGGTTCCCCGACGGCCAGCACGGCCGGAACGTCCAGCTCCCCGGCGGCGTCGACGAGGACGATGCGGCCGGGGTTCTCGGTCTGGGCGGCCCGGACCAGGCCCCACACCGCGGCACCCGCCAGATCGGTGACGTCCTCACCCGGCAGCGCCACCGCACCGTGCGTAGCGATCACCAGCGTGGACGAGGATGTCTCGGCGAGCCATGACTGCAATCGCTCGAGAGCGCGATGGACCGTCGTATGAACCTGCGCCGCAAGGTCTTCCGAATCGATGGCGCCGGGTTCTGTTTCGTACAGGGTGAAGTCATCGGCGTTCGACCCGGAAACCTCCGGCACGGACACCGCCGACCACTCGACCTCGAGGAGTTCACCATCGGCGCCTGCTCGTCCCACCAGCGCGAGCTGCTCGGCGCTGACCGGGCGCGTGGTCATCGAACCCACCGAGAGCACCGGCAGTCCGAGACCGTCGGCCAGGTCTATCGACACGGAGTTCGGTCCGACCGGCGCGATCCGGGCCCGCACCGACGATGCGCCCGCGGCGTGCAGCGAGACCTGCTGCCACGAGAAGGGCAGCGCGAGCTCGTGATCCCCGACGGCCAGGGCAATGGCGTGCATCGAGGCGTCGAGCAGCACGGGATGAACACCGAACTCACCGGCTTGAACGTCTTCGGGGATGGTGACCTCGGCGAATACCTCGTCGCCCCGTCGCCACATGGCGGTGAGTCCGCGGAAGGCCGGACCGTATTCGTAGCCGCGAGCGGCCAACAGCTCGTAGGCGTCGCTGACGTCGGTCGCCACCGCGCCCGCAGGCGGCCACGCCGACAGGTCGGCCGTCGGTGCGCTGGCGGCTTGACCGACGACCGCCTCGGCGTGCTGTACCCACGGTGACTCGCCGTCGTCGCTGCGCGAGAAGATCGACACCGCTTGCGATCCCGACTCCTCGGCAGCGCTGACGAGCACCCGGACGGTGACTCCGGACGGCGCCACCACCAGTGGCGCCTGCAGGGTGAGCTCCTCGACGACCGGGCAGCCCACTTCATCGCCGGCACGAATGGCCAGTTCGACGAATCCTGCACCGGGAAAGAGGATTACCCCACCGACGGCGTGGTCGGCCAGCCACGGCTGTGTCGCGGTGGCCAGCCGGCCGGTCAGAACGACCTGCCCCGTTTCGGGCACCTCGACGACGGCACCCAGCAGTGCGTGGGCGGCCCCGTTGAGGCCGAAACCGGTGGCGTCCGAGGTGCCGGTACCGCCGCCGGACAACCAGAAGCGGCGTCGATCGAAGGCATACGTCGGGATGTCGACCAACCGACCGCCGTCGCACACCGCGCGCCAGTCCACCCCGATGCCGGAGATGAAGGCCTGCGCCGCCGAGGTGAGGAAGCGGTCCCAACCGCCCTCGTCGCGGCCCAGTGTCGGCACGACGACCGGTTCGCCTGCACCCTCGGTGCAGTCGCGGACGGTGTCCTCGACACCTGCGATGAGCGCCGGGTGCGGGCTGGTCTCGACGAAGGCCCGGTAGCCGTGGCCGCATGCCGCCCGGACGGCCTGGTCGAACTGCACGGTCTGTCGGATGTTGCGGTACCAGTAGTCGGCGTCGAGAGTCGCGGTGTCGACGAGATCACCTGTGACGGTGGAGAAGAACGCCGTGCGGGTCGACTGCGGCTCGATGCCGGAGAGTGCCTCCTGCAATCGGCCGTCGATCGCCTCGACCTGTGCCGAGTGCGAGGCGTAGTCGACGTCGATCCTGCGGGCGCGGATCTCCAGCGCCTCGCACTGCTGCATCAGGGCGTCGAGCGCGGCCGACTCGCCGGAGACCACGACGGCGGAGCGCCCGTTGATCACGGCGATGCTTAGTGGTTCCTCCGTCGCCCCGCTCGCCTCGGCGCGATCGGACTGAATGTCCAACCCTGCCAACAGCTCTCGGGCGCGGTCCACCCCGCAGGCCAACGACACCATGCCCGCCGAGCCGGATAGTTCGACCAGAAGCTTGCTGCGCAGTGCGACCACGCACGCGGCGTCGCGAAGAGATAGTGCCCCCGCGACGTGGGCGGCGGCGATCTCACCTTGGGAGTGGCCGATGACGGCATCCGGCGTGACGCCAACGGAGGCCCACAGTTCCGCCAGCGACACCATCACGGCGAACAGTGCAGGCTGCACGACGTCGACGCGGTCCAGGCTCGGCGCCCCTGGCGTGCCCCGCAGCACGTCGATGAGCGACCAGTCGACGAACTCCGCGAGCGCTTCCGAGCAGGCCGTCATCTTGGCGGCGAAGACCGGTGCGGCGGACATCAGTTCGATGCCCATGCCAAGCCACTGACTGCCCTGCCCAGGGAAGACGAAGGCGACCTTGCCGACGGGCGTGGCCGTGCCACGGATCACCCGCGTGATGTCGGCGTCGGACGTCACTTCCGACAGGCCGGCCAGCAGCTGGTTCCGATCGGTGCCGAGGACCACGGCGCGGTGCTCGAACGACGTGCGCCCGGCCAGGGTCCACGCCACGTCGCGATCGTCCAGGTCGGCGTGCGCGGCGAGATGCTCCGACAGGCGGGCCGCCTGCCCGCGCAGTGAGGTCGGCGACTTGGCGGAGAGCACCCATGGCAGCACGGAGGCCGGTGGCGGCGTCGTCGCCTCAGCGTCGATCTCGACCGGCGGGGCCGATTCGACGATCACGTGGGCGTTGGTGCCGCTGATGCCGAACGACGAGATGCCTGCACGTCGTGGTGTGCCGCTGGCCGGCCAGGGCTGCGGCTCCGTCAACAGGGACACCGCGCCCGCGGTCCAATCGACGTGCGGACTGGGCGCATCGACGTGCAGTGTCGCGGGAAGCGACTCGTGGCGCATCGACATGATCATCTTGATCACGCCCGCGACGCCCGCCGCGGCCTGGGTGTGGCCCATGTTGGACTTCACCGAGCCCAGCCACAGCGGCTGAGTCCGGTCCTGTCCGTAGGTCCCCAGTAGCGCCTGCGCTTCGATGGGGTCACCGAGCGGCGTGCCCGTTCCGTGGCCCTCGACGACGTCGACCTGCGACGTCGATAGGCCTGCGTTGGCCAGCGCGGCGCGCACCACGCGCTGCTGCGACGGTCCGTTGGGCGCCGTCAGACCGTTCGAGGCGCCGTCCTGGTTGACCGCCGATCCCTTCACCACGGCGAGAACGGGGTGACCCAGCCGCTGCGCGTCCGAGAGCCGCTCGACGACCAGCACGCCGCCGCCCTCCGCCCAGCCGACACCGTCGGCCGCCCCGGCGTAGGGCTTGCAGCGACCGTCGGCCGCCAGGCCGCGATGGCGGCTGAACTCGACGAAGATGGTCGGGGTCGCGTTGACGGTGACGCCGCCCGCCAGGGCCATGTCGCACTCGCCGAGCCGCAGCGCCTGCACCGCCATGTGCAGAGCGACCAGGGACGACGAGCACGCGGTGTCGATGGAGACCGCGGGGCCTTCCAGACCAAGCACGTAGGCCACCCGGCCGGACGTCACACTCGACGTCATGCCGGTGAGGCGGTAACCCTCGATGCTGTCGTTGGACATGCCGTAGCCACCGGCGATCACGCCCGCGAACACACCCGTCGCACTGCCCCGCAGAGACGTCGGATCGACACCTGCGCGCTCGAGTGCCTCCCACGACAGTTCCAGCAGCATGCGCTGCTGCGGATCCATGGCGAGGGCCTCGCTGGGCGCGATGCCGAAGAAGCCCGCATCGAAGTCGGCGACGTCGTCGACGAAGCTGCCGGCGCGGGCATAAGACTTGCCTGGCGCATCGGGATCGGGGTCGTACAGGCTGGCGACGTCCCAGCCACGGTCGTCCGGCAGATCCGACGCCACGTCGCGACCCGAGGCCACCATGTCCCAGAGGCCCTCGGGGGAGTTCACGCCGCCCGGGAATCGGCACGACATCCCGACCACGGCGATCGGTTCGCCGGAGCGCTCGAGCAGAGCCCGGTTCTGGGTCTTCAACCGGTCGTTCTGGACGAGTGCCCGGCGAAGCGCCTCGGTGGCGTGTGCGAGTTGATCGGCCATACGGTGTGAAACCCCTGTCTGGATCACTGCGCGTGCAGTGACCCACAAGTATTCGCTACCTCGCGCCCATTGGATGAACCGAGCAGATGCCAATGGCACCCAACGATGCAGCGGTAACGCTGTCAGAACATTGTGTTCCCTGCTTCACGCGGCTCGTCACGCACCTGCTTACACTCGGGCATTCCTGGGAAGTTTCCAAGCACCACGGGGCGAGACGACGGAGCGCAGCGATGACACTCGGCGCAGGTAGCCGACACGTTCACGCCGTGCATCGCCATACCGCGGCGGCGCTGCACGTCGGCTTGGACGAGGCTACACGGACGGTCGTCGGCGGCAAGGGTCGCGCCGTCGCGGCGATGGCGGCCATGGGTCTGCCCGTTCCGCCGGCGTTCTGCGTGACCTCAGAATGGTGCGACGAATGCGCGCATGATCCTGCGGCGATCGTCGACCGGATGTGGCAGGACGTACTGGGTGGGCTGACGGTGCTGGAGCAACGGACGGGGTGCACGTTCGGCGCAGGCCCGCACCCACTGCTGCTGTCGGTCCGCAGCAGTGGCGTGACCTCCATGCCGGGCATGCTCGACACCGTTCTGAACGTCGGGATCGACGACGCGGTCGCCGACGCGCTCGGCACCCGGTATTCGGCCCAGTTCGCCCACGACACCCGGGAGCGGTTCCGCCGCGGCTACCGGCGTGCCGTCCAAGGCGACGCGGCCGTGCCCGACGAGCCCATGGCGCAACTGCGGGGCGCCATCGAAGCGGTGGCCTCGTCGTGGTCGTCGAGCCGGGTGACCGCCTACCGTGCCCATCATCGTCTGGAGCGGGGCGGCATCGCGATCCTGTTGCAGGCCATGGTCTTCGGCAACCTGGATGCCCGCTCGGGCACCGGTGTGATGTTCACCCGTGATCCAGCGTCCGGTGCCTCGCGCCCGTTTGGCGAATGGCTCCCCGCCGCTCAGGGCGACGACGTGGTGTCGGGGACCAGCGACGCCGAACCGCTCGACGGGATGCGAGACCGCCTTCCGGATGCGTACGACGAGTTGATCGACGCGGGCATGCGCCTGGAACGGCTTGGCGCCGATGTCCAGGACGTCGAGTTCACCGTCGAGGCGGGCAGGTTGTGGCTGCTGCAATCTCGGGTGGCGAAACGCTCCCCACGCGCCGCGGTGCGGCTCGCCGTGGCGTTTCATGACGAGGGCGTCATCGATCACGTGGAGGTGCTCCGTCGGGTGACCCCGGAGCAGCTGGCCGCGGCTCTCGAGGTGCGATCGGCTCCGTCCGGCCCGCCGCTGGCCACCGGTGCGGCCGCCTGTCCCGGCGTCGCGTCGGGCCTGGTCTGCGTGAGCAGCGACGATGCCATCGAGGCGGCTGATGACGGGCGCGACGCCATCCTGGTGCGTCCAACGACGAGCCCCGACGACGTCGCCGGAATGATGGCGGCCAAGGCCGTCGTCACCGAGGTCGGCGGGGCCAGCAGTCACGCCGCCATCGTGGCGCGCGAACTCGGGATCCCCGCGGTCGTCGGCTGCGGGGTCGGGATCAGCGACCTCCTGGCTGGCCGGACCGTCACCGTCGACGGCGACGCGGGGGAGGTGCGCGACGGGGAGGCTTCGGCGGCAGGTCCGGCCGATGACCCGGAGCTGCTGCGATTCGCCGAGCTGGTGCGCAGCGCCGACGACGCGGCGGCCGAGCCGTTGCAGGCCGTTCTGCGCGCCGCAGGAGGGGGCCTCGGGTGAGCGACGTCGAGGATCTGGCCATCCTGCAGTTGGTTCGGCTGAAGGGTCGAGTCGGTCGCGCCGAACTGGCGGGCCCCGTCGACGAGCTGGTCGGCCGTGGGTTTCTGGTCGACGCACCGACGACGCGGCTGACGAACGATGGGCGGAGCCGGTTGGCCGAGCTCCTCGCCGCCGAGCGCGCCACCATCGACCCGGAAGCCACGAACCGCGCCTACGAGCGGTTTCTCGTCGTCAACGCCGCCTTCAAGCCCCTGATCTCGCAGTGGCAGATGAAGAGGGACTCGGCAGGCCCGGACGACGTGACAGCCGTCCTCGCCGAGGTCGACGAACTGCACCGAGACGTGGTTTCCGTGATCGCCAGCGCGAGCGACCTGATCCCGCGGCTCGCCACGTACGCCGATCGCCTCGACGCTGCGCTGCGCAGGGCGCACGACGGGGACATGTCCTGGTTGACCCGTCCGATGGTCGATTCGTACCACACGGTGTGGTTCGAGTTGCACGAGGAATTGATCGGCCTGACCGGCCGCACGCGCGAAGAAGAGGCCGAGTCCGGCAGCGCAGACTGAATCTCCTGTGCAAAGCTGGCGGCGTGACCGGCGAAAAGGTGCGCGTGGTGGTGGGTGATGACCACCCGTTGTTCCGAGACGGCGTCGTCCGGGCGCTCACCTCCAGCGGATCCATCGACGTGGTCGCGGAGGCCGACGACGGCGTGGCCGCGCTGGCGCTGATCCGTGAACACGGGCCGCAGGTCGCGCTGTTGGACTACCGCATGCCCGGTCTCGACGGCGCCCAGGTCGCTGCCGCGGTGCGCCGCGACCTGCTGCCGACACGCGTACTGCTGATCTCCGCGCACGACGAATCTGCGATCGTCTACAGCGCGCTGCAGGAGGGGGCCGCGGGATTCATCTCCAAGGAGTCCAGCCGCTCCGAACTCGTCGACGCGGTGTTGAGCTGCGCAAAGGGCCGTGATGTCGTCGCACCGAATCTCGCTGCCGGGTTGGTCGGCGAGATTCAACGGCGCAACGACTCCGATACCCCGACGCTCAGCACGCGCGAACGCGAGGTGCTCGTCCACATCGCCAACGGGCAGACCATTCCAGCGATGGCCAAGCAGATGTTCCTGGCCCCGTCCACGGTGAAGACCCATGTGCAGCGGCTATACGAGAAGCTCGGCGTGGGCGACCGCGGTGCGGCAGTCGCGGAGGCGATGCGTCGCGGGCTGTTGGAATAACCGTGGACCGCGCGTCCCGTCAGGTCGTCGACTACTTCGCCGCCGAACCCGTTCGCGTCTCGGCGCTGTTGCGGCTCCCGCTGATCGGTCTGATCGGTTTCCTGGTGTGGATCTGGGAGGTCGACAGCTGGCTGCCCGAGGTCTACGCGGCGATTCTCGGCGCCTACTCGCTGGCGGCCGTGGTGTGGGCGGTGGTGGTGTTCCGCGGGCCGGTGCCAGCGTGGGGCGGCCGGTTGTCCACCGGCGTCGACGTGCTCGCGGTGGTCGCGCTGTGCGTGGTGTCCGGCGGGGCGACGGCGGCGCTGCTTCCGGTGTTCTTCCTGTTGCCGCTGTCGGTGGCGTTCGGTGACCGGCCGGCGTTCACCGGCATCCTCGGCATCAGCACCGCGGCGTGCTACCTCGGGGCGTGGATCGTCTACTCCAAACGCGACGACCACGTCGGGCTGCCCGACGTGGTCTATCTTCAGGTCGGATTCCTGGTCTGGCTGGCGGTGGCCACGACTGCTCTGTGCTTCGTGCTGACCCGGCGGGCGGCGCGGGTGGCGGCGCTGCTCGAGGTGCGCAAGCGGCTGGTGGCCGAGTCAATGCAGGCCGACGAGAGGACCAACCGGGAACTGGCCGAGCATCTTCACGACGGTCCTCTGCAGACGCTGCTCGCTGCTCGCCTGGAACTCGACGAAGTGCGCGAACGCATGCCCGACCCCGCCTTGGACATGGTCTACGCCGCACTCAACGACACTGCGGCCGGTCTGCGGTCTACGGTCACGGCGTTGCACCCGCAGGTGCTCGCCCAACTGGGGCTGACGCCGGGTGTGCGGGAACTGGTGCGGCAGTACGAGAGTCGCGGAGACTTCACCATCGACGCCGAGCTTGAAGACGTCGGCAAACCCGTGTCGCAAGCCCTGCTGTACCGGGCGGCGCGTGAATTGCTCGCCAACATCAACAAGCACGCGGGCGCCACTGCGGTCACGGTACGGATGTTCCGTACGGGCGACCGCGTGGTGCTCACCGTCGCCGACGACGGCGCAGGTTTCGAGCCGTCGATCGTTGACCAACGCGTCGCCGAGGGCCACATCGGGCTGGCGTCGTTGCAGGCCCGGTTCGACTCGATGGGCGGTGCGATGGCGATCGACTCGACCGTTGGCCGCGGCACCCGGGTGACGGTGACGTCGCCGCCCGAGTAGGCCTCCAAGTGTGGTTAGAACGGCGGCTCGTCTTCGGATTCGGTTGCGGCGCGGTTGAGTTCGCGTTCTTCGGCGATGCGGGCGGCGCGGTCCTGGGCTCGGGTGGAGTTGCGCCGCGGCATCTTCAGCCCGGCGTTGTGTGCGGCGGGTATGGGTCCGGTCGCCACGGCGGGTGCGGTCGGTTGGCACAGTTCGGGGAACAGCCGTCTGCTGCCCGGTCTGGTCACGTGTCTTCGCCCGTCGGGCGCGAGCCATTCGACGGTGCCATCGGGAAGCTGGCTGTCCTGCCAACCCCCGTCGCCGCCCCAAAAAGTTTTGAGCAAGTGATGTTTTCGGCATAGTGCCTTGAGGTTGGACGACTGAGTGGGGCCGTAGGGCCACGGGATCGTGTGGTCGATGTCGGCGTTGGTGGCGGGTTCGCGGCAGCCCGGGAACCGGCACGTCAGATCGCGGGCGCGGACGAAGTCGGCCAGCGTCTTCGACGGTGTGTACCGCTTCTCCGGTGGAGCTTGGCCGGGGTGGACGATGGCGGTGATGGTCGCTCCGAGCGCGGCCCGGCGGGCGATCACCCCGGGCAGGAACGCCCCGCCCATCATCGCGGCCGGGCGGATGGTGCTGGCCGCGGCCGGAGCCAGATCGGTGAGTGCGGTCAAGGCTTCGGTCAGGGTCTGCTCGCGCAACGGCTTCGTGAACGCCGAGGGCACGATCCCATCGAGGGCGGCATACTCGTCAGCGGCGGAGTCTTGCACGTCGGGGGACTCGGCGCGATCGGGTTTGGCCTCGTCGGCGACCGCGTCTTGAGCGTCAGCCGGTTCGAGATCTCTGGGCGCCACGGGTGGCGTCGGTGGCGTCTCAGGGCGCGCGTCGAGGGTGTCCTGAGGTGTCACCACGTAGACCACGACGCCCGTGGAGGGTGGTGTGAGGGCGGCTAGGCAGTCATCTGCGCCGCACAGGCAGGCCAGGCGGTCCGCGCCGTGTGCCAGCGCGCCCATCGCGTCGGCCTCACGTTGATCCTTCGTCCGCGGATCAGACGGGCAGACGGTGTTGGCGAGGCCGTTCAACCGGACCTCGAGGGCCTTGGCATCTGTAGCGAACAGGGTCGCGAACAACGTCGAGATGCCACTGCCATCCTCGGTATCGAACTGAACGCCGCGGTCGCGGGCTTGGGCGTCGCGGCGGCGCAGTGCCAGCGGGTCGACCTCGGCGACGATGGCATCGATGGTCTTCTCGGTCTTGTCCACCGACAGCGGTTCCCAATCTTGGAACGCCGACGAGAGCCCTTCGTCCAACAGGCGTAGGGCGTCGGGGTCGGTGACGTTCGCGGCGCGCTGCACGATCGCCCGCACCACCTGGTAGGAGATCAGCCCAGCCGAGAACAGCGCGGCGACCTTCGGGAACCGTTCGCGCAGGGCGACACCGACTAGCAGCATGTTGGAAGCCGCGCCGGAGGTCATCCGGGCGGCGACGCCGATATGCGCGGTGACCGCACCCCAGTTGTCCAAACACCATTGATCACGCTCAGCAGACCCGTCGGCGGCATGCGCGGCATCGAGCATGTCGACCATCGCCGAGAGTCTGCGGGCGCAGGATGCGGACTCCACCCGCGTCCACCCATCCAACGAGGAAGCACCATGGGCGCCCCTCGCCTCGGCCACCAACGCTTCGAACATGCATTCGAATATATCGGCACCGGCGACAGGCAGGAAGGGGTCAGAGGCCAACCTGTGGATGAATCACCGACTGTGCGCAACCCCACCACCAAGAGTCGAAAACGTCAGCGCCACATGCTAAGCGATGAATCGCGCGCGTACCTCGGGTGCGGGAACGGCGCAGGAGTCGACCCTTCCGAACACCCGGTAGCGAATGGCCGCGAAGCGGTCGTACAGCCAGTCGAGCACGGGTGCCGGAACCACGCCTGCCACTGCCCCAAGGGCCCGCCACGGACCGCCGAGGTAGCTGGCCACAGACAGTGCGGCCTCCGAGCGGACGAACACCCGCTCGTCGCCGCGGTCGGGGTTCTGCACGTAGACCACGGAGTCCACCCCGGCCAGCTCCGGGTGGCGCGCGAGAACGGCCGCACCGAAGTCGCTCTCGAGCGCGGCGAAGCGCATGGTGCCAACCCGGTCCACCCGCAGCACGAACTTCACTGCGCCGTCGCAGAATCCACACGTGCCGTCGTAGAGGAGGATCGCCGGGTTGTTCGTCACTCCTCCGGTCTACACCGTCGTCAGGCCGCGGGCGATGACGAGTCGCTGAATCTGGTTGGTGCCCTCGAAGATCTGCGTGATCTTCGCCTCGCGCATGTAGCGCTCGACGCGGTAGTCCCGCGTGTAGCCAGCGCCACCGAAGACCTGCACGGCGTCGGTGGTGACCTTCATCGCCGCGTCGGTACACACCATCTTCGCCACGCTGGCTTGCGACCCATAAGGCCGCCCAAGATCGCGCCGACGGGCGGCGTCGAGGTAGGTCGCCCTCGCACTGCCCACGGCGGCAGCCATGTCGGCCAGCAGGAAGCCCAGCCCCTGGTGGTCGATGATCTTGCGGCCGAACGTCGTTCGCTCGTTGGCGTATCGGCACGCGTCATCCAACGCGGCCTGGGCAATCCCCGTTGCGACCGCGGCGATGCCCAACCGGCCTGCGTCCAGTGCGCTGAAGGCGATCTGCAAACCTTGGCCATCGTCGCCGATCCGGCGCGCGGCGGGGATGGCGGCGTTGTCGTAGAAGGCCGACGTCGTCGGGATTGCCGCCAGGCCCATCTTCTCCTCGGGCTTGCCGAAGGTCAGGCCGGGCAGTTCGCTCGGAACCAGGAAGCACGAGATGGCTCCACCCTTCCCCCTGTCGCTTCGCTCCTGCCCGCCGGAAGAGCCCTCGCCCGTCCGCGCGAACAGGGTGTAGAAGTCCGCGACGCCGCCGTGGGTGATCCACGACTTCGATCCGTTGATTATGTAGCCGTCGTCCGAGGGAACCGCTGCGCACCGCAATGCCGCGGCATCGGAGCCGGCCTGCGGTTCGGACAGGCTGTACGCGCCAATCGTGTTGCCCGACAACATCTCCGGCAACCAGCGCAGCTTCTGCTCCTCGGTGCCGAAGGTCAACAGCGGGTGCGAAGAGAGGCTGTGCACGCTGACCGCCACCGCGACCGCCGCCCAGCGGGCTGCGATCTCCTCGAGCACCTGCAGATAGACCTCATAGGGCTGGCCGCCGCCGCCCCACTCCTCGGGCTGCGGCAGGCTCAGCAGGCCCGCCGCGCCCAGCTGGGCGAACACCCCGTCGGGATAGGTCTCGTGACGCTCGTGCTCGTCGACGATCGGATCGAGGAGCTTGTCGACGACGTCGCGGGTCAGCGCGATCAGCTCCTCGGCATCTTCGGACGGGAGCAGGCGGTCTACGGGCACGGTAGTGCACCTTCCGGAAACGGGGCTCGGAAAACGGTTCGGAAAAAGGTACTGAAAGCGGTTCAGCGGTACTACTAGAAAGAGTACTGGAATGACAGCCGCAGTACTATGGCGGCATGTTCGACCCGGCCGACGACTCTTTCGGTACCCGCCGGCGGACCAGCTTGTTCGATGAGCTGCTGGCACTCTTTCTGGCAGAGGGTTTCAGCCACCTCACCCTCGACGACATCGCAGCGCGGCTGCGGTGCTCGAAATCGACTCTCTACACCTTGGCGGCGAGCAAGGATGAGCTGGTCAAACGGGTGACGGTCCACTTCTTCACACGTGCCACCACTGCCGTCGAAGCAGCCTTGGCGCAGACGGAGAACCCTGGGGAACGCGTCGCGGCGTACCTCACGGCCGTTGGAGATGCGCTGACTGTCGCCTCCGAGGTGTTCATGGCCGACCTCTCCGCCTTTGCCCCTGCGCGTGAGGTCTACGAAGCCAATACCCGGGCGGCCGCGCTGCGGGTCCGCCAGCTCATCGAGGAGGGCGTCCGCAACGGGGCGTACCGGGAGGTGCATGCCTCGTTCGCCGCCGACCTCATCGCGACGACGATGGTCCGCATCCAGCAGCGCAGCGTGCGCACCTCGACGGGTCTGAGCGATGCCGAAGCCTATGCCGAGCTGGCCACCCTGCTGACCAACGGCCTGCGGGCGTAGTAGCTACAGCGCAGCATTAATGGCGTCCACGCGGTCCTTGGCGTCGCCGAAGAGCATCTGGGTGTTCTCGCGGAAGAACAGCGGGTTCTGCACCCCCGCGTAGCCCGACGCCATTGAGCGTTTGAACACGATGACGTTGTCGGCATTCCACACCGTCAGCACCGGCATACCGGCGATGGGGCTGCTCGGATCGTCCTCCGCCGCCGGGTTGACGGTGTCGTTGGCGCCGATGACCAGGACCACGCTGGTGCCGTCGAAATCGTCGTTGATCTCGTCCATTTCCAGCACGATGTCGTAGGGCACCTTGGCCTCGGCGAGGAGCACGTTCATGTGGCCGGGCAGCCGGCCCGCGACGGGGTGGATGCCGAATCGGACCTCGACGCCGCGATCACGGAGCTTGCGGGTCAGCTCGGCGACACCGTATTGGGCCTGCGCAACAGCCATGCCGTAACCGGGGGTGATGATCACGGACTTGGCCGAGTTGAGCAGTTCGGCAGCACCCTCGGCGGTGATCTCGCGGTGCTCGCCGTAGTCCTTGTCATCGGCGGGCCCGGCCTCGATCCCGAAGCCACCGGCGATGACCGAGATGAACGACCGGTTCATCGCCTTGCACATGATGTAGGAGAGATAAGCACCGGAGGAGCCGACGAGCGCGCCGGTCACGATGAGCAGGTCGTTGGAGAGCAGGAAGCCCGACGCCGCAGCGGCCCAGCCCGAGTAGCTGTTGAGCATCGACACCACGACCGGCATGTCGCCGCCGCCGATGGAGGCGACCAAGTGCCAGCCGAGCAACAGCGCCAGCACGGTGACGGCGATGAGGAGCCACAGCGCAGGGGAGATGACGAACCACACGGTGAGTGCGGCGAACAGCACCAGCGCACCGACGTTGAGGATGTTCTTGCCGGGCAGCATCAACGGAGTGGACTTGATCCGCGCCGACAGCTTGAGGTTTGCCACGATCGACCCGGTGAAGGTGACGGCGCCGATGAACACGCCGATGAAGACCTCGGCAGAGTGGATGCCGAGCAAGCCCTGGCTGCTGAGTAAGGCGGCCTCAGCACCGGCTCCGGACTTCGACATTTCGTGTTCGACGTGCAGATAGCCGTTCCAGCCCACCAGTACCGCGGCCAGGCCGACGAACGAATGCAGCAGCGCGATCAGTTCGGGCATCCCGGTCATTTCGACGACCCGGGCCCGCCACAGGCCGATCGCGGCGCCGATCGCCATCGCGCCGATCAGCAGGCCCAGGCCGAGCGGTTCGATGTGACGCGATACCGCCAACGCGATGGTGGCGACCAGCGCCACCGCCATGCCCGCGATGCCGAAGGTGTTGCCGGACCGCGACGTCTCGTGCTTGGACAACCCGGCCAGCGCCAGGATGAACAGCAGGGCCGCGACGACGTAGGCCGCGGTGGCAGTGGTCTCTAGCGTGAACATGCAATCCTCCGATAAGGGGGGAGACTCAGGGGGCGGACGAGCGTGGTCAGCTGCGCGAGAACATCGCCAGCATGCGGCGCGTGACCGCGAAGCCACCGAAGACGTTGATGCTGGCGAGCAGGATGGCAACGGCGGCCAGCCCGGTGACGACGGGGTCGCCGTGGCCGATCTGCAGCAGCGCGCCGACGACGATGATTCCCGAGATCGCATTGGTCACCGACATCAGCGGGGTGTGCAGCGCATGGTGCACCTTCCCGATCACGTAGTAGCCGATCACGATTGCCAGGGCGAAGACCGTCAGGTGTACCTGCAGCGCGGCCGGGGACAGCGCGATGAGGGTGAACAGCACCGCCGCCGCGACGAACGTGATGCCCAGACGGCGTCCGGTCGTCATCGGTTCCTTGGCAGGCTTCGGCTGGACCGGCACGGCAGCGGCCGCGACCGGTGCTGCGGACACCTGCACAGGTGGTGGCGGCCACGTGGTCTCGCCGTCGCGCACGACGGTCACCGACCGCTGCACCACGTCCTCGAAATCCAGCGTGAGCTGGCCGTCCTTCTGCGGGGTGAGCAGCTTGAGCAGGTTGACGAGGTTGGTGCCATACAGCTGGGAGGCGGTGGCGGGCAGTCGCCCGGCGAGATCGGTGTAGCCGATGATCGTCACGCCGTTGTCGGTGACGATCGCCTGATCCTTGACGGTGCCCTCGACGTTGCCGCCGTTGGCCGCGGCCATGTCCACGATCACGCTGCCCGACTTCATCGAGGCGACCATCTCCGCGGTGATGATGCGGGGCGCGGGGCGGCCCGGGATCAGCGCGGTGGTGATGACGATGTCGACGTCTCGTGCCTGCTCGGAATACAGCTCCGCCTCGCGGACCTTGTAGTCGTCGCCCATCTCCTTGGCGTAGCCCGTTGCGGAAACCTCAGCTGCCGCCGGGTCGACGTAGAGGTATTCGCCGCCGAGGGACTTGACCTGATCGGCGACCTCGGGCCGCGGATCGGTGGCCCGGACGATGGCGCCCATGCTGCCCGCCGCTCCGATGGCGGCCAGTCCGGCCACACCCGCGCCGACGACGAGCACCTTGGCCGGTGGTACCTTGCCCGCCGCGGTCACCTGCCCGGTGAAGAAGCGGCCGAAGGCGTGGGCGGACTCGACTACGGCCCGGTATCCAGCGATGTTGGCCATCGACGACAGCACGTCCAGCGACTGCGCCCGGGAGATGCGCGGGACGGCATCCATCGCCAGCACCGTGATCGGGCGGGCGGACAGCTTCTCCACCAGCTCCGGATTCAGCGCGGGCGAGATCAGGCCGACCAGGGTGGCGTGGTCCTTCAGCGAGGCGATTTCGTCGTCGGACGGTGCGTTGACCTTGAGCACCACGTCGGCGGCCCACGGACTGCCGATTTCGGCGCCGGCCTCGACGTAGGCGGCATCAGCGAAGCTGGAGGCGGCGCCGGCACCGGACTCGACGACGACGGAGTAGCCCAGTTTGATGAGTTGTCCGACGGTCTGCGGCGTGGCGGCGACACGCGTCTCACCCGTGTGAGACTCTCGCGGTATCCCGATGATCATCCGAAGAGTCTCCCATTTGCTCTGCAGCGGCACGGAACGCAGGGCTTGGCTACAGCCAATCGCGGCGTTTGAAGCCGATGTAGAGCGCGGCCACCAGCAGCATGATCACGGCGCTGCTGACGATGAAGCCCGCCACGGTGCTGAAGCCCGGATATTCGACGTTCTGGCCGAAGAAACCTGTGACGGCGGTCGGGACGGCGATGATGGCGGCCCAGCTGGTGAGCTTCTTCATCACGGTGTTCAATCGGGCGTCCTGTAGCGACAGGTTGGTCTCGAACACCGTGGTGACCATGTCGCGCAGCGACTCCGTCCACTCCGATGCCCGCAACACGTGGTCGTAGAGATCGTCGTAGAGCGGGTCGAGCTCCGGGGCGGTCTTGGAGTCCAGGCGCCTGCTCTTGACGGCGCTGACGACCTCGCGCATGGGCAGGACCACCCGGCGCAGCTCGACCAGGTCCTTGCGATACCGGAAGGTGCGTCGCTGAAGCCCGCGGCGAGGCCCGTCGTCGGCGAACAACTCGTCCTCGAGCGACTCGATGTCGTCGTCGAGCGCCTGCACCGCATCGAAGTGCCCGTCCACCACGACATCCAGCAGACCGTGCACGAGTGCGCCGACACCGTGTTCCTGGCCGCCGAGTTCATCGAACCGCTGCGACACCTGATCGATGCCGAAGTTGGGATCGCCACCCTCGACGGGAGGAAGTCGCACGGTGATCAGCCCACGCGGAAGCACGAACGCCGAGATGCGATGCCTGGCCAGCGTCGACGCCACGTCATCGTCCGACGGCAGCGTCAGACATTGCACGGCGTAGACCGTGAAGAACGTGTGCGTGCTGTAGACGGTGGCCTTGGCGCGCTCCTTGGGGGCGGTGGCGTCCTCGACCGCCCAGAGGTTGAGCCCGAGTTCCTCCGCGAGGGCGGTGAGGGCGTCGTGATCGGGGTCGTAGATGTCGGCCCACACCAAGGTGTCGTCGTCGGCCAGGCAGTCCGAGATGTCCGAGAACGCGAAACCGTCCACGGGCTTGCCCGACCGCCACACCCGTCCATGCACCTCGGTCATGCCGCAATCATCCCGCAGGTGGTCATCTCGATTGCGCACCGATAGTGCATCGAGATTCTCGGGGCCGGTCCCACGGCGGATTCGTGGGCTCACGATTGCGACCAAATGATTATCGATCCGAACGTAAGGAGCGCTGCTGCCGTGAGTGTGGTGGTTGAAAGAGGACTCGCGCGGTGCCCAAGATGTGTGGCGGTCGCCGACTACACCTTCGTCGAGTCGGGACCCAACTCCTTGCGCTACGAGGTGCGCTGCGGACGGTGCGGCGAGGCCTATTGCGAGGTGCACGAACCGGTCGCGCCGAACTTCTCCTCGGCCGTCGAGGTCGTGGCGGTACACCTGCCGGCAGTCGTGGCGCCTGCGACGGGGGGCATCGGGGACAGTGTGCGGGCCTGGCTCGGTGCGGCGCGGGCCGGACTGTCCCGAATCGCCGACGACGTCTCGTCGCGAATTGCCTTGATGAGGATCGTCTTTCGGCGTTGAGGGCAGAGCACCCGGCGGTCACGACGACGAAGACCTCTCCCCGGATGCCAGGGAGAGGCCTTCTTGGCGGTGGTCTTAGAGCTTCGCGCGAAGCTCCCGCAGCGTCTTCTCCAGGATGCGTGATACGTGCATCTGGGATACGCCGACGCGCTCGGCGATCTGACTCTGGGTCATCGATTCGAAGAAACGGAGGTAGAGCACGGTGCGTTCACGCTCGGGCAAAGCCGCGAGCAGCGGTCGGACCGTCTCCTGGTCGGTGATCCGGTCGAACTCGAAGTCGACCGAACCGACCGTGTCGGAGACCATCCGCGGTGCCGAGTCGCCGCTCGAGACGGGCGCGTCGATCGAGTGCACCCGGTACGCCTCTGCGGCCAGCATGCTGTCGACGATGTCCTCGCGGCTCATGTCGAGATACTCGGCCAGTTGCCCGGCTGTGGGCGCCCGTCCGAGTGACTGCGTCAATTCCGTTGTCGCCCTTGAGATGTTCCCATGTCGGTCCTTGAGGCGACGCGGAACGTGCATCGACCAACCGTGATCGCGGAAGTGCCGTCGCACCTCGCCCATCATGGTTGGAACGGCGAACGCGACGAAGTGCGAACCCTTGGCGGGATCGAACCGGTTGACCGCCTTGACCAAGCCCAGCCTGGCGACCTGGGTGAGGTCTTCGATGTCCTCACCACGACCGCCGTAGTGCCTGGCGATGCGGTCGGCAAGGGCGAGGCAGCGATTGAAGATGGCTTCGCGTTGGCGGGCCACCTCGGCGGATTCGCCCATGGTGCCGTGCATCGCGTGGAACATCTCCATGACGTCGGCGTACTCGTCGACCTCGTGTTCCGGACGTCCGCGCTGTGGTGAGCGTTCACGCTGTGCGGGACGTTCAGCTAGTGCCTGGCGCTCGAGTTGGGCCGGGCGTTCCATTTGCATGGTCACGAAAAGGTTCCCTCCGTGCCGAAGTTCATCGAGATTTCGAAAGTGCAGCAATGGGCTTCCATTGTTGGACCCCCTCACAAGGCGTCCAAGGGTGCAGCGAATGGGAAGAGTAGATACTCAGCGCAACGCCGTACCCGATCCGTCGAGGACGGAACCGGCAACTTGCCGTAGCCACGCGGGAGAAATGAGCGCGACCTACCGCAGGGGTCTCAACGAATGCGGCGCTACTCAGATGAATCGCGGGGCGTGGTGCCCGCTTTGCACTAAACGGGAATGTCCAGATGGACGAGTCCTACCCTACGCCCTTCTGAACAATTTGTGCAGTAGGGGTTAAAACTCGCGCTGATCTCAGCCGTTCCACAGAATTGGGCCGGCGGGTACAAACATTGGGTGACCGCGACACTGCCTGCTGACACTTGCCGTCGCTGAACGCGTTCCGTCCAGCCCAGCTCGAGAAAGTCGTAGGAACAGTGTCCGTATTCGTCGATATCGTGCCCGACGAGTCGCAGGTCGACTCTCCGGCCGAGCGCGCTGAGAAGAACAAGTGGCGCGGCCGCCTGACCCGGGCTGCGCTACCCCTTCTGTCGGTCGTGGTCTTCGGGGTCGCGTGGCAGCTCGCGGCGGCCAGCGGCATCTGGAATCAGACCTTCGTGCCCTACCCCAGCACGGTGTGGAAGGCCTTCATCGACGTTTCCACCACACATGACGGAACGCGCGGCTATGCCGGCTACCTGCTGTGGGAGCACCTCTACATGACGCTGCGGCGGGTCTTCGCTGGCGTGGTCGTCGGTGTCGGGCTCGGCGTTGCGCTCGGTCTGGTCATGGGATCCGTTGGTTGGGTGCGCAGCGTCCTGGAGCCGTGGCTCACGTTCCTCCGCGCGCTTCCCCCGCTGGCGTACTTCTTCCTGCTCGTCATCTGGCTGGGCATCGACGAGGCCCCCAAGGTCACGCTGCTCGCGTTGGCGGCACTGCCGCCCGCCGCGGTTGCCACCACGGCGGCGGTCGTCGCCGCCCCCGTGGGCCTGACGGAGGCCGCGCGAGCGCTCGGCGCGACGCGTCTGCAGGTGGTCCGCGACGTCGTGGTGCCGTCGGCACTGCCCGAGACGTTTACCGGCATCCGGTTGTCGGTCGGCATGGCCTACTCGTCGGTGGTCGCCGCCGAACTGTTCAACGGCATCCCCGGAATCGGCGGCCTGGTCAAGGACGCAAGCAACTACAACAACACCCCCGTCGTTCTCGTCGGAATCTTCGCCATCGGATTCTCCGGCCTGATCATCGACGGTCTACTTCGCACCGCCGAGCGGCGTGCGGTCCCCTGGAGAGGAAAGATATGAGACTGAAGGCGTTACTGGCCGCGGTGGTCGTCGGGGCACTGGCGCTGGCCGGCTGCTCGGTGGACAACTCGGGCCAAGACTCTGCCAAGCCGACCATTCGCATTGGCTACCAGACCTTTCCGAGCGGCGACCTGATCGTCAAGAACAACAAGTGGCTCGAAGAGGCGCTGCCCGACTACAACATCAAGTGGATCAAGTTCGACTCAGGAGCCGACATCAATACGGCGTTCATCGCCAAGGAACTCGACTTCGGTGCGTTGGGCTCTAGCCCGGTCGCCCGTGGTCTGTCCGCGCCATTGAACATCCCGTACAAGGTCGCGTTCGTGCTCGACGTGGCTGGCGACAACGAGGCACTCGTCGCTCGCAACGGCAGTGGCGTCAACACCATCGCCGATCTGAGGGGCAAGCGTGTCGGCACGCCGTTCGCGTCCACCGCGCATTACAGCCTGCTGGCCGCGCTGGCCCAGAACAACCTGTCTCCCAGCGACGTCCAGCTCGTCGACCTTCAGCCGCAGGCGATTCTGGCAGCGTGGGAGCGCGGGGACATCGACGCCGCCTACACCTGGCTACCGACGCTGGACGACCTGCGCAAGACGGGCAAGGATCTGATCACCAGCCGCCAATTGGCCAAGGATGGCAAGCCCACGCTGGATCTCGGGGCCGTCGCCGACGACTTCGCGTCCGCGCATCCCGAGATCGTCGATAGCTGGCGTCAGCAACAGGCCCGAGCGCTCACCACCATCAAGGACGAACCCGATGCCGCGGCCAAGGCGATTGCCGCCGAGATCGGCCTGACGCCGGAAGTCGTTGCGGGACAGCTGAAGCAGGGTATCTATCTGGCTCCGGCGGAGCTGACGTCGCCCGAGTGGCTCGGCACCGACGGTTCCCCGGGCAAGATCGCGAACAACCTGGAGAGCGCCTCGCAGTTCCTCGCCGCGCAGAAGCAGATTCCCACCGCCGCGCCGCTGAAGACCTTCCAGGACGCGATCTACACCAAGGGACTGCCGGATGCCCTCAAGCAGTAGCCAGCCGACGGACGTTGAGTCGGGCCTTCGCGGTGGTGTGCGGATTGAGAACCTCGCGCATCGCTATGGGGACGTAACTGCGCTCGGCCCAGTCGATCTCGACGTCGAGCCCGGTGCCTTCCTGGTTCTGGTCGGGGCGTCGGGGTGTGGAAAGAGCACCCTGCTGCGGCTGATCGCCGGCTTCGAGGAGCCGACCGCCGGCCGCGTGCAGGTGTCCGGCGATGCGCCGACTCCGGGCGTCACCGCGGGTGTCGTATTCCAACAGCCGCGGCTGTTCCCCTGGCGCACCGTCGGCGGAAACGTCGACCTGGCGCTGAAGTATGCCCAGGTGCCGAAGGATCGGCGGGCCGAGCGCCGCGACCAACTGCTCAACCGGGTGGGGCTCGAGGGCACGGCCGACCGCAAGATCTGGGAGATCAGCGGCGGCCAGCAGCAGCGAGTGGCGATAGCCAGGGCGTTGGCCGCCGATACCCCGCTCTTCCTGCTCGACGAGCCGTTCGCCGCGCTCGACGCGCTCACCAGGGAGCGACTCCAGGAGGATGTCCGTCAGGTCAGTTCGGAGACCGGGCGGACGACGGTCTTCGTCACGCACAGTGCCGACGAAGCCGCGTTCCTCGGTTCGCGCATCGTGGTTCTGACCCGTAGGCCTGGACAGATTGCGCTGGATCTACCGGTGGATCTGCCACGGACGGGAATCGATCCCGACGAGCTGCGGCGTTCCGCTGAGTACTCCCGGCTGCGCGCGGAGGTGGGTCAGGCCGTCAAGGCGGCAGCAGCTTAGGTCCGTGCTTAGGGACGAAATCTGCCGCGGCGCCCGTAGGCGTCGCGGCAGATTTTGGTGAAGGCTAAACCGGTGGG
The DNA here is from genome assembly GCF_006439015.1 of Mycolicibacterium hodleri. Taxonomy (GTDB): domain Bacteria; phylum Actinomycetota; class Actinomycetes; order Mycobacteriales; family Mycobacteriaceae; genus Mycobacterium; species Mycobacterium hodleri_A. Next base: position 415,345 of record NZ_RCZG01000003.1, read on the forward strand.
TACGCGGGCGGCGGATACACGCCGCGCAGGCCCCAGGGGATGAAGTTGAAGAAGTATTCGGCTTCGTCGCTGATGTCGTAGTCCGGATTCGGGTCCATCTGTACCTCCAAGCGAGCGATTACTTGGCCGAAGTGTAACCCGCGCCACCCCTCGCCAAACAGAGCAAGTTTCGGTTTGCCTAGACTGGACCAACCAGTTGATTGGCACCCGGGCGACGGCCCGGCCTACATATAGTGAGTCGTCATGTCCACCGAGTCAGATTCCCTTCGCGCAAGCGGGTCATCGGCCACCTCGCCGAACGGCCTGACCCGCCGTGAGGAGCTGCTCGCGGTCGCCACCAAGCTGTTCGCCGCGCGGGGCTACCACGGCACCCGGATGGACGACGTCGCCGACGCAGTGGGCCTTAACAAGGCCACGGTCTACCACTACTACGCCAGCAAGTCGCTGATTCTCTTCGACATCTGCAAGAGCGCCGCCGACTTCACCATGGACGCGCTGCACGACGACCCGTCGGCATCGGCGCGCGAGATGATCTACCACTTCACCCGTCGACTGCTGGTCGGCATCGCCAGCGACGTCGAGCGCGGAGCGGTGTACTTCCAGGAGGCGCCCTACATCACCGAATGGTTCACCGAGGAGCAGGTGGCCTACATCCGCAAGGCGGAGTCCACGGTGTACGAGCACGTCCGCGACGTCATCGACCGCGGCATCGCCAGCGGCGAGTTCTACGACTGCGACTCGCACGTGCTGGCACTCGGCTACATCGGCATGACGCTGGGTTCGTATCGTTGGCTCCGGCCGCAGGGGCGCCGCACCGCGCAGGAGATCGCCGTCGAGTTCAGCACCGCGCTGCTGCGGGGCTTGATCCGCGACGAAGCCGTCCGTACCGAAGAGCCCCTCGGCATCGACCTCGCGGAGACGACGTGAAGTCCACCCTGCTGTCGCGACGCGACCTCGACTTCCTGCTCTACGAATGGCTTCGCGTCGACGAGCTGACCAAGCGGCAACGCTTCGCCGAGCACTCCCGTGACACGTTCGACGGAGTACTCGACCTCAGCGAGGAACTCGCCGAGAAGTACTTTGCGCCGCACAACAAGAAGAGTGACGCCAACGAGCCGACCTTCGACGGCACCCGGGTCGTCGTCATCGATGAAGTCAGGGAGGCCATCGAGGCGTTCGCGCAGGCCGACCTGATCGGCGCCAGCATGGACGAGGCCCTCGGTGGAGCTCAGCTGCCGGTCTGCGTGGCGCAGGCGGCGTTCGCCTACGTCTCGGCGGCCAATGTCAGCACCTCGGGCTACCTGATGTTGACGATCGCCAACGCGAACCTCATCGCGAAGTTCGGCGACGACGAGCAGATCGATTCGTTCGTCAAACCGATGCTCGCAGGGCGCTTCTCGGGCACGATGGCACTCTCCGAGACGCAGGCGGGTTCGTCGCTGGCCGACATCGTGACCCGAGCGGAACCGCGGGACGACGGCAGTTACCGGCTGTTCGGCTCCAAGATGTGGATCTCCGGAGCCGAACACGAACTCACCGACAACATCGTCAACCTGGTGTTGGCGAAGATCCCGGGTGGGCCTGCGGGAACCAAGGGCATCTCGTTGTTCGTCGTGCCGAAGTACCTCGTCGGCGCCGACGGTTCGATCGGGGAGCGCAACGACGTCACCCTGGCCGGGCTGAATCACAAGATGGGCCAACGCGGTATCAGCAACACCGTGCTGAACTTCGGCGAAGGTGTTCACACGCCGAACGGGGAGGCGGGCGCAGTCGGTTACCTCGTCGGCGAACCGCACCGCGGACTGATGTACATGTTCCACATGATGAACGAGGCCCGCCTGGCCGTCGGAATGGGTGCGGTATCGCTGGGTTATACGGGCTATCTGAAGTCCGTCGAGTATGCGCGGATCCGTGCGCAGGGGAGGCTGGTCAAGGATTCGTCGACGCCGCAGGTGCCGATCGTCGATCATGCCGACGTGAAGCGAATGCTGTTGGCGCAGAAGTCCTACGTCGAAGGCGGTCTCGCCCTGGGCCTGTACTGCACCAAGCTCATCGACCTGCAGCGCACCGCGGAATCAGCCGAAGAAGCCGAGCACGTGACGGACCTGCTCGACATCCTGGTTCCGGTCGCCAAGAGCTGGCCGTCGCAGTGGTGCCTCGAGGCGAACAGCCTGGCGATTCAGGTACACGGCGGCTACGGCTACACCCGTGAGTACGACGTCGAGCAGCACTACCGTGACAACAGGCTGAACCCGATCCACGAAGGCACCCATGGCATTCAGAGCCTGGACCTCTTGGGCCGCAAGGTCACTCAGCGCGACGGCGCCAGCATCGCGGAGTTGGGCCGCGCCGTAGCGGCGACGATCGCACAGGGCACTGCTGCGGGCGGGGAGGCGGCCGAGCTCGCCGCCCTGCTGGATTCGTCGTGGCAGCGGCTCGTCGAGGTGACGACGGCGATGTTCGCCACCGGTGACGCCGAGGCAACTCTCGCCAACAGCGCCATCTATCTCGAGGCGTTCGGGCACGTCGTCATGGCGTGGATCTGGTTGGAGCAGTTCATCGTGGCCGAGAACGCAGACGAAGACTTCTCCAGCGATTTCTACAGTGGCAAACGCCAGGCCGCCAGGTACTTCTTCCGCTACGAACTCCCCAGGACCGCACCGCAACTGGACCTGTTGGAGGCGCTCGATCGCACTACGCTGGAGATGCGCTCCGCCTGGTTCTAGGCGAACTCGATGATCTGGCGTACCGCGCGGCCGTCGGCGAGTTCGTCCATGCCTTCGTTGATCCGATCCAGGCCGATGGTCGACGACACCAGGGCCTCGATCGGAAGCCGGCCCTCCCGCCAGAGCGAGACGAAGCGCGGGATGTCCCGCGCCGGCACCGCGGACCCCAGGTAGCTACCGATCAACGACCGGCCCTCGGCGACGAAGCCCAACGGCGACAAGCTGATTCGGGCATCCGGGTGGGGGAGTCCGACCGTGACGGTGCGGCCGCCCGGTGCGGTGAGTCCGATGGCGGTCTCCAGAGCGGCGGGGTGGCCCGCGGCTTCGATGACGATCCGCGCCTTCAAATCGCCCGCCTCTTCGGGGGTGATGACGGCGTGCGCGCCGAGGTCCTTGGCCCTCGCAAGCTTGTCCGGTAGTTGGTCGACGGCGACGACCTCGACGTCGTCGTGCGCCAGCGCGGTCAGCAGCGCCGCCATCCCCACGCCGCCCATGCCAACGATCGCGACGGTGTCACCGGGCCGTGGCTGGCCGGCGTTCAGCACTGCGCCGCCGCCCGTGAGCACGGCACAGCCCAACAGGGACGCCACCACCGGCGGCACGTCGCGGTCCACGGGCACGACGGAGCGGCGGTCGACGACGGCATGCGTCGCGAACGCCGAGACGCCCAAATGATGCAGCACCGGGTGGCCGTCGGCGGTCAGCCGCGTGCCGCCGCTCAGCAGGACACCCTCGCCGTTTGCGGCGCTGCCGGGGATGCACGGTGCGAGCCCGTCGGTGTCGCAGGCCGAGCACTCAGCACACCGTGGGAGGAACGTCATGACGACGCGTTGCCCCACGGTGACGTCCTCCACTCCGGCGCCCACCTGCTCGACGATGCCTGCCGCTTCGTGGCCTAACAGCATCGGCACCGGCCGGACGCGTGAGCCGTTGACCACCGACAGGTCGGAGTGGCACAAACCCGCCGCCTCGATACGGACAAGCAACTCGGTGTCACGGGGCGGTGCGAGCTCGAGGTCCATGATCGTCAACGGCTTGGACTCGGCATAGCGAGGTGGTGCCCCGAGACGGTCGAGGACGGCTCCGCGGATCTTCACGGGTACAGCTTGCACGTCCTGACAGACTTGCGCGATGAGCGCTAGCGAGCGAGAGCTGACGTCGCGCGATTTCCCGGTGCACTGGCCGGTGCTGACGCGGTGGACGGACAACGACATGTTCGGCCATCTCAACAACGCGGTGTACTACGAACTGTTCGACACCGCGATCAACGCGTGGCTCAATACCGCCGCGGGTGTCGATCCGGTGACTGCGCCTTGGCTGGGGGTGGTCGCCGAGTCCGGCTGCCGCTACTTCGCGGAGCTGCATTTTCCCGACCCGCTGGTGGTCGGGTTGGCCGTTACCCGACTCGGCACCAGCAGCGTCACCTATCGGCTCGCGGTCTTCCCGCCGGGTGAGGACGCAGCCGTCGCGGCCGTCGGCCACTGGGTGCACGTCTACGTGGATCGAGCGACGCGCAGGCCGACTGCCATCCCCGAAGACATCCGGTCGCTGCTCGCGACCGCCTTGGCTCCGCCAGATTGACGTTTTGCAGGCGGCGACTCGAACTTTCTCTGCACAACGCCGATCTCGCGGAAGCTACCCCTGTCCGTCCAGCCAGGCGGTGATGGCGTTGACCGCGTCGCGGAAGAAGATCCGGTACGGGCGGTCGGCGACGTAGCCGATGTGCGGGGTGGCGAGCACGTTGGCATGTCTGCGCAGCGGGTGGTCGGCGGGCAGCGGCTCGATGTCGAACACGTCGAGGGCGGCGCCGGCGATGGATCCCGAGCGCAGGGCGTCGACGAGAGCCGTCTCGTCGACGATCGGCCCTCGCGAGGTATTCACCAGTAGCGCGGTCGGTTTCATGGCCGCGAGCTCGGCTGGTCCGACCAGCCCGCGGGAGCGCTCGCCGAGCTTCAGGTGGACCGTCAGAACGTCCGCGGCGGCGAAGAACTCCTCGCGGGGCAGGTAGCGGGCGCCGGCCTGCTGCGCAGCCTCAGGGGTCAGGTTGGTGCTCCATGCGACCACGTCCATGCCGAACGCCTCGCCGATGCGTGCCACCCGCGCCCCGATCCGCCCCAGCCCGAGGACACCGAGCACGCGACGGTCCAGTTCCCGCCCGACGGTCGTCTGCCAGCCACCGTCGGCCACCGCCTGCCGCTCGACGACCAGGTTGCGAGCCGCGCCGAGGATCAGTGCCCAGGTCAGCTCGACGGTCGAGGCGACCGAGCCCCCGGTGTGCGCGACGTGGATTCCCGCCTCGGCGGTCGTAGCCATGTCGATCGACGCGTTCTGTGGACCTGTCGACGCGATCATGCGAAGCCGGGGCAATCGTTCGATCACATTGCGCGGCAACGGTGTCCGCTCCCGCATCACCATAACCACGTCGAAGGGAGCGAGGCGCTCGACGAGCTCGTCGACATCGGCGAGGTGGTCGTTGAACACGGTGACGTCGGCTCGCGCCGTGACCGGCACCCAGTCCGCCGTGCTCAACGCCACGTTCTGGTAGTCGTCGAGAATCGCGATCTGCATGCGGGTGCTCATCGGGTTCCATGGTGACAGGTGGCCGACGATAAACTCGCCCGATGCCGCTCGTGAGCAAGACCGTCGAGGTCGACGCCTCCGCCGAATCGATCATGGCGATCGTCGCCGACTTCGAGGCCTACCCCCAGTGGAACGATGAGATCAAGGCCTGCTGGGTGCTCGCGCACTACGACGACGGCCGCCCCAGCCAGTTGCGCCTCGACACCTCCGTGCAGGGCATGGACGGCACCTACATTCAGGCCGTCTACTACCCGGGTGAGAATCAGATCCAGACCGTCATGCAGCAGGGAGACCTCTTCTCCAAGCAGGAGCAGGTCTTCTCCGTCGTCGAGATGGGTCCGACGTCGCTGCTGACCGTCGACATGGACGTCGAGCTCTCGATGCCGGTCCCCGCGATGATGGTGAAGAAGGTAGTCAACGATGCCCTCGACCACTTGGCGGGCAATCTCAAGAAGCGCGCCGAGGCACTGGGCTAGGCCGGGGCACTGGGCTAGCCAGTCCTACGTCCAGAGACCCAGTTCGTCGAGTCGGGCGGTGAGCCGACGCGCTCCGTCGCTGAATTGAACATCGGTGAGCCGGACGACCGTTTCGACGTCGCGGCGCCGCAACGCCGCAATCAGCTCGCGTCGATTGGCCACCGTGTGGTGGCCCCACTCGGCATCGTTGGCGTAGATGTGCGGCGGCAGGTATCTGGCTGCGTGCAGCAGGAACCAGGACAGCTTGATGCGGCCCGACGCCCGGTTGAACGCCCGGTGAAAGTCGAACTCGGCGTCGGCCACCGCAGCGGTGTCCTGCCGCTCGATGGCGGCGGCCACCGCTTCCGATAGCCGCTCGAGTTCATCGATGTCACCGTCGGTGACGCGCTCGGCGGCGGAGCGGGCCAGTTGGCCGGCGATCACGGCTTGCAACCAGAAGATGTCTTCGATGTCGCCGCGGGTGAAGGCGGACACCACGTGCCCACGATGCGGCTCCAGCTGGACCATGCCCTCGCCGCGCAACGTCCGCAGCGCCTCGCGGACGGGTGTGATGCTCACCCCGAGTTCAGCCGCGGTGTCGTCGAGGCGGATGAAGGTGCCCGGCCGCAGCGTGCCGGACATGATGCGGACCCGAAGGTGCCCGGCCACCTCGTCGGACAGCTGTTCGCGACGGACCTCGCGCCGCGCCTTCGGACGCGCCCTGGTCGATGCGTTCACCACGCTCGATCTTCCATGGAGCCCCCGCTGTCAGTGCCGCTGGCGTGGGGTTGTCCTCGCGCCGCCGAGGCCATAGTGTGACCGGGGCAACACCATGTTTGATCAAATATCAACGCCGCGCAACCTGCGCAGAGTGAACACCAGGGAGCACCAGACGTTGACCGCCACGCCAGCCGCATCTGGGCATCCCGTCGAGCAGCCCTACATGGCCCGCAGGCAGAACTGGACCAACCAGCTCGCCCGCCATGCGCTGATGCAGCCCGACGAGACGGCATTGCGGTTTCTCGGTCAGACGACGACGTGGGGTGAGCTCGACCGACGGGTCACGTCGCTCGCGGGCGCGTTGAACCGCCGTGGCGTCGGCTTCGGCGACCGAGTGCTGATCCTGATGCTCAACCGCACCGAGTTCATCGAATCGGTATTGGCGGCGAACCTGCTCGGCGCGATCGCCGTCCCGGTCAACTTTCGCATGACGCCGCCGGAGATCGCGTTCCTCGTCAGCGACTGCGAGGCACGCGTCATCGTGACCGAGCCGGTACTGGCGGCGGTCGCGACGGCGGTGCGCGCGCTCGACCCGATGCTGGCAGACGTGATCGTCGCCGGCGGGACCACCGAGGAGGGGCTGCTGGGGTACGACGACCTTCTACAAGAGGACGATCTTCTAGAAGACGTGCCCGACGTGCCCAACGATTCGCCGGCGCTGATCATGTACACGTCCGGAACCACGGGGCGTCCCAAGGGTGCGGTGCTCACCCACGTCAATCTCTCCGGCCAGGCGATGACGCATCTGTTCACCAGCGGCGCGGACCTCAACAGCGACGTCGGATTCGTCGGTGTCCCGCTGTTCCACATTGCGGGCATCGGCAACACGATCACCGGTTTACTGCTGGGCAGGCCGACGGTGATCTATCCCCTCGGCGCCTTCGATCCCGGTGCCCTCTTGGACGTTCTGGAGGCCGAACGCGTCACGGGAATCTTCCTGGTGCCGTCGCAATGGCAGGTGGTGTGTGCCGCGCAGCGGGCCAACCCGCGCCGGCTGAAGCTCCGGGTGCTGTCATGGGGCGCCGCACCGGCGTCCGACACCCTCCTGCGCGACATGGCCGACACCTTTCCGGGCACTCAGATCCTCGCTGCCTTCGGACAGACGGAGATGTCGCCCGTCACCTGCATGCTGCTCGGTGACGACGCGGTCAGGAAACTCGGCTCCGTCGGCAAGGTCATCCCGACGGTCGCAGCGCGTGTGGTCGACGAGGACATGAACGACGTGGCCGTCGGGCAGGTGGGTGAGATCGTCTATCGCGCGCCGACGTTGATGGCGGGCTACTGGAACAACCCCAAGGCCACGGCCGAGGCTTTTGCTGGAGGTTGGTTTCACTCAGGGGACCTCGTTCGCCAGGACGACGAGGGTTACGTCTGGGTCGTCGACCGCAAGAAGGACATGATCATCTCCGGCGGCGAGAACATCTACTGCGCCGAGGTCGAGAACGTCTTGGCCGCGCACCCGTCGATCGGAGAGGCCGCCGTCATCGGCAGGCCCCACCCCAAATGGGGCGAGGTTCCGGTCGCCGTCGTCGCGTTGGGCGGCCCCTCCGCCGGCAGTGTGCAGCCGAGCCTGACACTCGAACAACTCGACGAATTCCTCACCGAACGGCTCGCCAGGTACAAGCATCCGAAGGCACTGGAAGTGGTGGATACTTTGCCCCGTAATCCCGCGGGGAAGGTCCTCAAGACTGAACTCAGGGCACGCTTCGCCTCAGCGGATTTCTTTGACGCCGGCGAAAGTTCTTCTGCGTCAACGGTTTCAGCCAGCACGGCGGAGAGCTGACCTGCAATGACGAGTCTGCCAAAGGACGTGATGACAATACTGCGGATGCGGTGCACCGCGCCGTTGCCATCGGGTACTCTCCTGTGGTCCGTCTTACTACTACCGAGTAGGGAGACTGTGATCACACACACGAAGCTCGGGCAAGGAGGAGGCGTGCGACAGGTGTTGCCGTTGCGCCGCAGTGGTCGTGGCGTGCCCGATCGCCAGGTCAGGCGAGAGATCGTGAGACTCGGTCGGTGACCGCCCAGAATCCGGGTCTCGTCGACTATGTCCGCGACCAGGCGCGGCCAGGTCTGGTCGCCGTCGGTGGCTTCGTGAAGATGTGCGTGCTCACGGGCAAGGCGTTGTTCCGCCGACCGTTCCAGACGCGGGAGTTCATTCTCCAGGGCTGGTTCCTCATGCGCGTCGCGTTCCTGCCGACCATCGCCGTCGCCATCCCCCTGACGGTGCTGATCATCTTCACCCTGAACATCCTGCTCGCCGAGTTCGGTGCCGCCGACATCTCCGGCGCGGGTGCGGCACTTGGAGCGGTCACCCAGCTCGGCCCGTTGGTGACCGTGCTGGTGGTTGCCGGCGCGGGCTCCACGGCCATTTGCGCGGACATCGGCGCCAGGACCATCCGTGAGGAGATCGACGCCCTGGAGGTTCTCGGCATCGACCCGATCCACCGCCTCGTCGTCCCCCGCGTGATCGCCTCGACGCTGGTCGCCTTCCTCCTCAACGGCGCCGTCATCACCATCGGCCTGGTCGGAGGCTTCGTCTTCGGCGTCTACATCCAGAACATCTCCGCGGGCGCCTACGTGTCCACGCTCACACTGGTGACCGGACTTCCCGAGGTGCTCATCTCCGTCATCAAGGCGCTGATCTTCGGGATGATCGCGGGGCTGGTGGGCTGTTACCGCGGCCTCACCGTCTCCGGTGGTGCCAAGGGCGTCGGCACCGCGGTCAACGAGACGCTGGTGCTCTGCATCATCGCGCTCTTCGCGGTGAACGTCATCATGACCACCATTGGCGTTCGATTCGGAACGGGGCGCTGACATGTCGACTACCGCAGTACTGAAGTCACGGTTTCCCCGCGCGGTCGCAGGCGGCGAGCGGCTCGCGAGTTCGCCGGCGCGCTTCCTCGACAGCATCGGCCACATCGCCTGGTTCGTGGTCACCGCGGTCGGCTCGATCGGCCACGCCTTCCGGTACTACCGCAAGGAGATGTTGCGCCTGGTCGCCGAGATCGGCATGGGCACGGGAGCCATGGCCGTCATCGGTGGCACCGTCGCCATCGTCGGCTTCGTCACCCTCTCCGGTGGCTCGCTGATCGCGATCCAGGGCTTCGCATCGCTGGGCAACATCGGCGTCGAGGCGTTCACCGGATTCTTCGCCGCGCTGGTCAACGTGCGCATCGCCGCACCGGTGGTCGCGGGTCAGGCGTTGGCCGCGACGGTCGGCGCCGGCGCCACCGCCGAATTGGGCGCCATGCGCATCAGCGAGGAGATCGACGCGCTCGAGGTCATGGGCATCAAGTCCATCTCCTACCTGGTGTCGACGCGTCTGGTGGCCGGCTTCGTCGTCATCATCCCGCTGTATGCGATGGCGATCATCATGAGCTTCCTGGCGGCGCAGGCCACCACGACGCTGTTCTACGGCCAGTCGACCGGCACCTACGAGCACTACTTCCGCACCTTCCTGAGGCCGGACGACGTCGCCTGGTCGTTCGTGCAGGCGATCATCATCTCGGTGATCGTCATGCTCAACCACTGCTACTACGGTTTCTACGCCAGCGGCGGCCCCGTCGGCGTCGGCGAGGCCGTCGGCCGTTCGATGCGCGCATCGCTGATCGCGATCGTCCTGGTAGTCCTATTCGCTTCGATGGCGCTTTACGGCACCAACGCCAACTTCAACTTGACGGTGTAGTAGATGACCGCGCCAGCGCAGACCCAACTACCGGTCAATAAGCCGCGGACGCCTCCGTACAAGGTGGCCGGACTGGTTCTCTTCCTGATCGCCGCCCTCGTCGTGGCACTGGTCTGGATTCAGTTCCGCGGTGGCTTCGCCGATCCTCTGAAGCTGACGTTGATCTCGCCGCGGTCCGGTCTGTCGATGGACCCGGGGTCGAAGGTCACCTTCAACGGCGTCGAGATAGGCCGGGTCGACGGCATCTCGGTGGTCAACCAGAATGGTGAGCCCAAGGCGAAGGTCACCCTCAACGTCGACCGCCAGTTCACGGACTTGATCCCGTCGAACGTGGACGCCCAGATCAAGGCGACCACCGTGTTCGGCAACAAGTACATCGCCTTCTCTTCTCCGGAGAACCCGTCGCCCCAGCGGGTCAGCTCGTCGACGCCGATCCAGGTCTCCGGGGTGACCACCGAGTTCAACACGTTGTTCGAGACGGTCGTGTCGCTGGCTCAGAAGGTCGACCCCATCAAGCTGAACCAGACCCTGACGGCGGCCGCCCAGGCGCTGGACGGAAAGGGCGACGAGTTCGGGAAGTCGATCGACAATGGCAACGCGATCCTGGCCGACTTGAATCCGCGGATGCCGCGACTCCGCCAGGATTTCCAGGGTCTGGCCGATCTGAGCGACGTCTTCTCCGACGCCGGGCAGGATTTCTGGGATGGTCTGCAGAAGGCCACCACCACGGCCAAGACCCTCAACGACGAACAGGGCAACATCGATCAGGCGCTGATGGCTTCCGTCGGCTTCGGAAACACCGGCGGTGAGGTCTTCGAGAAGAGCGCACCGTACCTGGTCCGCAGCTCCGCCGACCTGGTGCCGACCAGCGCGCTGCTCGACGAGTACAGCCCGATGCTCTTCTGCATGATTCGCAACTATCACGACGTCGAGCCCAAGATCGCGTCGTCTCTCGGCGGCAACGGTTACTCGCTGAACACTCACTCCGAAATCCTGGGCCTGGGTGCGGCCAACCCATACGTATATCCCGACAACCTGCCCCGGGTGAACGCCCACGGCGGGCCAGAGGGCAGGCCGGGTTGTTGGCAGCCCGTCACCCGTGACCTCTGGCCAATGCCCTACCTGGTGATGGACACCGGCGCCAGCATCGCTCCCTACAACCACTTCGAACTCGGCCAGCCGATCGCCATCGAGTACGTCTGGGGACGCCAAATCGGGGAGAACACGATCAACCCATGAGAATAACCGGTACAGCGATCAAACTCGGCGCACTCTCCCTAGTGCTGCTGATGTTCACCGCGCTCATCATCGTGGTGTTCGGTCAGTTGCGGTTCGACCGCACCACGGGCTACACCGCGATCTTCAAGAACGCCAGTGGCCTGCGCGCGGGCCAGTTCGTGCGCGCCTCGGGCGTGGAGGTCGGCAAGGTCTCCAAGGTCGAACTCATCAACGGTGGCAACGAGGCCGAAGTCAACTTCTCCGTGGACCGCTCGTTGCAACTCTTCCAGGGCACCACGGCCTCGATCCGCTACCTGAACCTGATTGGTGATCGCTACCTGGAACTCAAGCGTGGCGAAGACAATGCGAAGTTCCCGGCCGGTGGCACGATTCCGGTCAGCAGAACAGAACCCGCACTCGACCTGGATGCGCTCATCGGCGGGTTCCGACCGCTGTTCCGGGCCTTGGATCCCGACAAGGTGAACAACATCGCCCAGTCGATCATCACCATCTTCCAGGGCCAGGGCGGCACCATCAACGACATTCTCGACCAGACCGCGTCGCTGACGTCGGCCCTGGCCGATCGCGATCAGGCGATCGGTGAGGTCATCAAGAACCTCAACACGGTGCTCGCGACCACCGTCAAGCACCAGCAGCAGTTCGACGACACGGTCAAGAACTTCGAGACGCTCGTCACCGGGCTGAAGAATCGTGCCGACCCGATCGCGGCATCGGTCGCCGACATCAGTGATGCGGCCGGATCGGTCGCCGACCTGCTCGGTGAGAACCGCCCGTTGCTGCAAAAGACGGTCACCAACCTCGAGATCATTCAGCAGCCGCTGGTGGACCAGAAGGAACAGTTGAACGACACGCTCATCAAGATTCCCGCCGCCCTGAAGATCATCGGGCGCGCGGGCGGCATCTACGGCGACTTCTTCAACTTCTACGCCTGCGACGTGACCCTCAAGTTGAACGGTTTGCAGCCGGGTGGCCCGGTCCGCACGGTCAGGGTCTGGTCTCAGCCATCGGGTAGGTGCACACCGCAATGAGGAGTATCGAAGGCGACAACCGGATTCGCAACGGGTTGGTGGGCATCATCATCCTGGCGCTCGTCATCGGCGTGGGCCAGAGTTTCGCCAGCGTGCCGATGATCTTCGCCCAGCCCAAGTACTATGCGGAGTTCGGCGACACCGGCGGAATCAACCCCGGTGACAAGGTGCGCATCGCAGGCGTCGATGTGGGTCAGGTCCAGTCGCTGGCGATCGACGGCGACAAGGTGCTCATCGGGTACACCCTGGACGGGACGATGATCGGTAGTGACAGCCGCGCAAACATCCGCACGGATACCATTCTCGGGCGAAAGAACCTCGATATCGAACCGAGGGGTTCCACGACGCTGGGCGCGAACGGGGTGCTGCCCCTTGGCCAGACCACCACGCCTTACCAGATCTACGACGCCTTCTTCGACGTCACCAAAGCGGCGTCCGGTTGGGACACCGAGTCGGTCAGGAAGTCGCTGAACGTTTTGTCGGAGACCGTCGACCAGACCTACCCGCACCTGAGTGCGGCGCTGGACGGTGTCGCGAGGTTCTCGGACACCATCGGCAAGCGCGACGAGGACATCAAGAAGCTGCTGGCCAACGCCAACAAGATCGCCGGTGTTCTCGGCAGCCGCAGCGGCCAGATCAACGACCTGTTGGTCAACGCGAAGACCCTGCTGGCGGCCATCAACGAGCGGTCCTATGCCGTCAGCATGCTGCTGGAGCGAGTCGGTCAGTTCTCCACGCAGGTCAAGGGTTTCATCGATGACAACCCGAACCTGAATCGGGTCCTGAACCAACTCAAGACCATCAGCGACGTGCTGGTGGCCAGGAAGTTCGATCTGGCCGACACGCTAACCTCGCTCAGCAAGTTCACCGCGGCGCTGGCCGAGGCCCTGGCCTCGGGCCCCTTCTTCAAGGTGATGCTGGTCAACCTGCTGCCGTACTGGATCCAACAGCCGTGGGTGGACGCCGCCTTCAAGAAGCGCGGCATCAGTCCCGAGGAGTTCTGGGGCAACGCGGGCTTGCCGTCGTTCCGCTACCCCGACCCGAACGGTCAACGGCAGGCCAACGGCGCACCGCCGCCCGCCCCGACGCCACTCGAGGGCACGCCAGAGCATCCCGGTCCCGCCGTCATCGCCGGCTCGCCCTGCTCGTACGCGCCCGGGCCTGGCAACTACCCGACACCGGGCAACCCGTTGCCGTGCACGCAGGCCGTCGACGGACCGTATGGACCCAACCCGTACGGCGCCAACACCTACGGACCGCCGGACGTGCTCGGTGCTCCCGCGAATCCCGGGGCGCCTCCGCCGGCCCCCGGAGTGCCCAGCGCCGCGTTCCCCGGTGAGTTCTCCCCGCCAGTGCAGGGCGTCCCCGCGGCTCCGTTCGCACCAGGCCCGCCCGGGGCTAGGACGGTCCCTGCTACTCCCGGTCCATCGGATCCGTATATCGCGCCGGGGTCGCTGCAGGGCGACGGCACTTCGCCGCCACCGCCCGCCCTCGTCGGTCCGATCCCGCCCCCGGGACCAGGACCGCAGGTGGGCGGCGCAGGCGAACCGCTGCCCGGAAATCCACCGTTCCTTCCGCCCGGATCACAAGGTTAGGGGGCAGGAGAAATGTCAACGATCTTCAACGTCCGAAACATGAAGATGCCCGCCCTGACCAAGACCACGGTGATCGTCGGGTCGCTCATCGTGATCGCTGCGCTGCTCGCCGGGTACTTCGGCTGGCAGCTGTACAAGAAGGCCACGACGAACACCGTCGTAGCCGAATTCCCGCAGGCCCTGGCGCTGTACCCCGGCGACAAGGTCGAGATCATGGGCGTGCGAGTTGGTTCGATCGAGAAACTCGAACCAGTCGGCAACAAGATGCGGGTGACCTTCAACTACGAGTCGAAGTACAAGGTCCCGGCGAACGCCACCGCATCGATTTTGAACCCGAGCCTGGTCGCATCACGCACCATCCAGCTGGCCCCGCCCTACACCGGCGGTCCCGTGATGGAGAGCGGCGCCGTCATTCCCGAGGACCGCACCCAGGTGCCGGTCGAGTACGACGAATTGCGGGACTCGATCAACCGCATCCTCACCGACCTCGGCCCCACCAAGGAGCAGCCAAAGGGACCCTTCGGCGACGTCATCGAGTCGTTCTCCTACGGACTCGAGGGCAAGGGCGAGCAGATCAACACGACGCTCAATAGCCTGTCCGAGGCACTGACCACGCTCAACTCGGGTCGCGGCGACTTCTTCGGCGTGGTGAAGAGTCTGGCGCTGTTCGTCAACGCGCTGTACAAGAGCGATCAGCAGTTCGTGGCGCTGAACGACAACCTCGCGCAGTTCACCAACTCCTTCACCAACACCGACCGTGAAGTGGCGACTGCTGTCCAGGACCTGAACCAGCTGCTCACCACCACGCGCGGCTTCCTCGACCAGAACGCAACCGTGCTGACCCAGGATGTGAACAACCTGTCCGAGGTGACCAGCGCGATCCTGCAGCCGGCGCCACTCAAGGGCCTCGAGACCGGTCTGCACGCGTACCCGAACCTCGCGGCGAACATCGTCAACATCGCGTCGCCGAACGCGGGCGGGATCGTCGGTCTGCCGACCATTAACAACTACGCCAACCCGATGCAGTTCCTGTGCAGCGCGATTCAGGCGGGTAGCCGACTGGGCTACCAGGACTCGGCGGAACTGTGCGCGCAGTACCTGGCACCGATCCTGGACGCCACCAAGTTCAACTACCCACCGTTCGGCCTGAACCAGTTCAATACGGCGATGACGCTGCCCAAGCAGATCGCCTACTCCGAGCCGCGACTGCAGCCGCCGCCGGGGTACAAGGACACGACCGTCCCCGGTGTCTTTTCACGGGACACCTTGTTCTCGCACGGCAACCACGAGCCGGGCTGGACCGTCGCACCGGGCATGCAGGGGGTCGAGGTGCAACCGTTCACGCAGAACATGCTGACGCCAGAATCGCTGTCCGAACTAATGGGCGGACCGGACATCGTCGCACCGCCCGCGCCCTACGCATTCGGGGTGAACGACGGCAGGCTGCCAGGACCGCCAGACGCCTACAGCGAGAACAGCCCACTGCCCCCACCGTGGTACCCGCAGCCGGGTCCTCCGCCCGTGCCGGCGCCAGGCGTCATCCCCGGTGACCCGCTGGGCGCCATCACACCCGCGGCCGGACCCGCGCCTGCCGTCGCACCCGCACCGGCCGGACCACCGCTGCCCGCTGAAGCAGGAGCCGGTTGATGAGCACCCGAATGAAGCTGAGGACCGTCGCCAAGCGCGGCGGAGCGCTGCTGGCCGCAGCTCTGATCCTGACGTCCTGCGGTTGGAAGGGCATCGCCAACGTGCCCGTCCCCGGCGGTGCAGGCACGGGTTCCGACACCATGAAGATCTACGTGCAGATGCCGGACACGTTGGCGCTCAACGTGAACAGCCGCGTCCGCGTCGCCGATGTCTTCGTCGGTAGTGTGCGGGCGATCGAGTTGAAGAACTGGGTCGCGACTCTGACGTTGGCCGTCGAGCCGGGCCTTAAACTGCCCGCCGACACCAGGGCGGCGATCGGGCAGACGTCATTGCTCGGCTCTCAGCACGTGGAGCTGAACCTGCCTGCGGATTCTTCGGGCCCGCTGTTGAAGGACGGCGACACCATTCCGCTCGACCACGCGAGTGCATTCCCCACGACGGAGCGGACGCTGGCCAGCATCGGCACCATCCTCTCCGGGGGCGGCATCCCTAACCTCGAGGTCATTCAGACCGAGGTCGCCAATATCCTGACCGGGCGCGGGGATCAGATCCGCGAATTCCTGGGGCGCCTGGACACGTTCACCGCCGAGTTGAACAACCAGCGCCAAGACATCACCCGGGCGATCGACTCGACGAACCGGTTGCTGTCCATCGTGGCGCAACGCAACGACACCCTCGACCGCGTCCTGACGGAATTCCCGCCGCTGATCAAGCACTTCGCCGATACCAGGGATCTGTTCGCCGACGCGGTGATCGCTCTCGGTCGCGTCAGCAAGGCCACGAACAACGCGCTTTCGCAGGCGAATCCCGACATCACGGCCAACCTGAAGAACCTTCAGCGGCCACTCGTCCAGCTGGGCAAGGCGTCCCCGTATCTCCTCGGTGCGCTGAAGGTGATCGGAACCGCCCCGTTCAGCATCGAGAACGTGCCGAAGGCGATTCGCGGCGATTACATCAACGTGTCAATCAACGTCGATCTGACGTTGTCCGCGATCGACAACGGAATCCTCAGCGGCACCGGTGTGTCCGGCATGCTGCGGGCCCTGGAACAGTCGTGGGGCCGCGATCCGAGCACGATGATCCCGGACGTGCGGTTCACCCCGAACCCGCACAACGCACCGGGCGGACCGCTGGTCGAGAGAGGTGAGTGAGCGATGCTGACCCGCTTCATCAAGATTCAGCTGGTGGTCTTCGCGATCTTGACGGTGATCGCGCTGGTGGTCCTCGGGTGGTACTACCTCCGTCTGCCGAGCGTGGTGGGCATCGGACAGTACGAGCTGAAGGCCCAGTTGCCCCGGTCGGGTGGTCTCTACTCGACCGCCAACGTGACGTACCTCGGTACCCAGATCGGCAAGGTCACCGACGTCAGGCCAACCGAGACCGGTGTCGTGGCCACGATGAGCATCGACAGCAATATCAAGATCCCGGCTGACGCCACGGCGAACGTGCACTCCGTCTCGGCGATCGGTGAGCAGTACCTGGACCTCGTGTCGACGTCGAACAAGCCGGGGAAGTTCTTGGCCGCGGGATCGACGATCAAGAACGGGACGGTGCCCAGCGAGGTCGGACCGGCTCTCGATGCCGCCAACAACGGTCTTGCGGTGCTACCGAAGGAGAAGATCGACTCGCTGTTGACGGAGACGTCGCAGGCGGTCGGTGGACTCGGCCCTGCGCTGCAGCGCTTGGTGGACTCGACGACGGCCATCGCCAGCGACTTCAGGGACAACTTGGGGCCGGTCACCGACATCATCAACAACTCGACGCCGATTCTGGACAGCCAGGTCCAGTCGGGTGACGCGATCTCGCGGTGGGCGGCCAACCTCAACACCATCACGTCGCAGACGGCGGAGCAGGATCAGGCGTTGCGCAGCGGGCTGCAACAGGCCGCCCCGACGGCGGATCAGCTCAACGCGGTATTCGGCGACGTGCGGGAGGCGCTGCCGCAGACCCTGGCGAATCTTGCGATCGTCACCGATCTGCTCAAGCGCTACCACGCGGGTCTCGAACAGGCGCTGGTGATCCTGCCCCAGGGTGCGACCATCGCACAGGCGGGCACCATCTTCCCCGGCGAAGGGCTGTTGCACTTCGGTCTGTCGATCAATCAGCCGCCACCCTGCCTCACGGGCTTCCTGCCCGCGGCGCAGTGGCGGTCGCCGGCCGACACCAGCACGCAGCCGCTACCGGACGGGCTGTACTGCAAGATTCCGAAGGACTTCCAGGGCAACGTCGTTCGTGGAGCGCGGAACTATCCGTGTGCGGACGTGCCGGGCAAGCGCGCCGCCACCCCTGAGGAATGCCGGAGCAACACACCCTATGAGCCGCTGGGCACCAACCCCTGGTACGGCGACCCGAACCAGATTCTCACCTGCCCGGCTGCCGGTGCGCGGTGCGACCAACCGGTCAAGCCCGGCTACGTGGTACCCGCACCGACGATCAACAACGGGCTGAACCCGTTGCCAGCCGATCAGCTGCCGCCGCCGCCGTCTCCGATGAGTGACCCGTTGACGGCCCCTGGCCGGGGCACCGTCGCGTGCAGTGGACAGCAGCCCAACCCGTGCATCTACACTCCGGCAGCAGGTCCTACGGCGGTCTACACCCCGTCCAACGGACAGGTCGTCGGACCCGACGGAGTCCAGTACTCCGTCACCAACTCAAGTGATCCAGGAGAAAACGGATGGAAGGAGATGCTGGCACCAGCCGGCTGAATCCCCCCGGAGACATCCCGCGAGAACCCGACTCGTCGGACCAGTCCGACGCTCAATCCGAAGAACTAGGTGTCGATCTGCCGACCAAGATGTCGGCCGATTCGGACGTGGTGCGCCGCCCCGAGCGTTTCGGCCGGGGGTGGCTCGTCGCCATCTGCCTCGGGCTGCTCGTCCTGACGGCGGGCGTGGCAGTCGGTGGCTACTTCGCACTGAAATCGCACGACCAGAGTGAGGCGATCGCCCGCGAGGACGCGCTGGCGCTGCAGCGCGCCAAGGACTGCGTCGAGGCCACTCAGGCCCCGGACGTGGCGGCGATGACAGCCAGCCAGACCAAGGTCATCGAGTGCGCGACCGGGGACTTCGGCGTCCAGGCGAGCCTCTTCGCCAGCATGCTGGTCGAGGCCTACCAGGCAGCTAACGTGTCAGTGCAGGTGTCGGACATGCGGGGGGCCGTCGAGAAGCACAACGACGACGGATCGGTCGACGTCCTCGTCGCGGTGCGCGTGAAGGTATCCAACACGCAGGCCGCCGACCAGGAGCAGGGATACCGGCTTCGGGTGAACATGGCACCCGCCGACGGCACCTACAAGATCAACCGATTGGACCAGGTCGCCTCGTGACGGCATTGCTCGACGTTGACACCGCCGTGGCTACGGCCGACGACGGTGCACCCCGATTCGCCTCTTGGCAAGCCCGCGCCGGCGCGATCGCGTTGGACGTGCTGCCCGGCGTGGGCGTGATCACGACGATGGCCTTGCTCGCCTACACCACCGCAGTCGGTGGCTGGCTGTGGTGGGTCTTCATGGGCGTACTGGCGGCGGCGGCGTTGGCGACGTTCGTCAATCGGTGGCTGCTGCCGCCGATCACGGGTTGGACCATGGGCCGCGCGGTCACCCGGATCCGGGTCGTGACCGCGACTGGCCAGCCTGCCGGCAGCACCAGGTTGCTAATTCGCGAACTCGCGCACCTTCTCGACACGGCTGCGCTGTTCGTCGGTTGGTTGTGGCCGCTGGGAGACAAACGACACCGCACGTTCGCGGATTTGTTGTTGCGCACCGAAGTCCGCGTGGTCGATTCGGTCGATCACCCCCGTCGCAACGTCCGGCGGATCGCAGGCTGTGTCCTGATCGCGGCGGCCGTGCTGTGCGTGGCGGGCGGAGGGCTGGGCTACCTGCAGGTATATCGGCAGGACCGCGCGCTCGAGCAGGCCAGAGCCGAGATCGCCGAACAGGGGCCGCGGATCGTCGAGCAGCTGCTCAGCTACGGAACTAAGAGCGTCGTCGACGACTTTGCGCGCGCGCAGGCGTTGGCCACCGACGGCTACCGCCCGCAGCTGGTCGCGCAGCAACAGGCCGTGCAGAAGTCGGGTGTCACCGACAACGAGTACTGGGCGGTCAGCAGCGCAGTGCTGCCGGATCCGACGCCGACCATGGATCGGGCGGCGATGCTACTGGCCCTGCAAGGTCAACGTGGATCAGACCCCAACAGCCTGAAGTTCATCACGGCGACGGTGCGGGCCGACTTCGAGAAGTCGAACGGCCGTTGGCAAGTCGCGGTCCTCACCGTCCTCAAGAAGCCGCTGACCGGGCAGAACGGCGGGCCACAGCCACCACAGCCGCCGTCACCGCCGCAGAATAAGCCGCCACGATGAGCCCGCGTCGCAAGGTGGACGAGAAGGAGCGGGACTTCTTCGCGGCGGGCACGACCGAGCCCAAGGCGCCGCTGCGGTGGGGTCTTCCCGTCACCGCCCTGCTCGCCTTCGTGCTGGCGGCCGCCGCGATCGCCGGCAGCGTCTTCATTCTCGTCGGTCACGAGAGCTACAACCGGACCGAACAAAGGGATGCCTCGGCGCTCTTCTACGTACGTGGTTTCATGACGGAGTACACGTCGCTCGATCCGTTCCATGCCAATGACTACGCGGATCGAATCCTCGCGGAGGGCACGGGCGAGTTCGCAAAGTCGTTCAAGGAGAAGTTGAACGACATCGTGATTCAGGTCGCGCGGGCCGAACCCACCACCGGCGTCATCCAGGAGGCCGGAGTCCAACGGTGGAATGACAATGGTAGTGCCGACGTCCTGGTGGCCACCAACGTGAAATCCACCGGACCGGATGGCAAGACTTTGATTGAGAGCGGAACCCGTTGGGTGGTAACGACTATCGAGGAGGGACAGCAGTGGAAGATCAGTCAGCTGATTCAAGTGATCTGAACGCCGATGCTGCCACCGCCTCGGTGGTGCCGCAGGGGAAGGCGGCGCGGAGCCGGCACCGAATGCCGCGGCAGAAGGCACAACAGCTCGGTCAGCCGGACGAGGCGGCAGGGGATGAGACCCCCGAGGGTTCGGACGAAACCGAGGCGCCGCCCACCGAGACGGCACCAGACACCGCCGAGGTGGACGAACCAACCGTCGTGAGTCGCGAAGCGGCTGTGGTCACGAAGCCGAAGCTCCGCCGCGCGCCGTGGCGGCGTGACAAAGCGGTCCCCGAGACCGTCGAACCGACGGAAGCCGTCGAGGCTGAGGTTTCCGGCGAATCGGAAGCGACTCCTGCTGCCGAGGTCGTCCTCGTGCCGCACCGGACGGCAGGGCGCGCACTCAAGATCGTTGCGGTCGCCGCGAGCGTGCTGTTCGTCGCCGCCGCTACGTTCGCGGGTGCCACGGTCCAGCCCTATCTGGCCGATCGGGCTGCGGTGCACACGAAGTTCGTGATCGCCGAGACTGCGGCGAACGCGATCACCACTCTGTGGACCTACACGCCCGACGACATGGACAAGCTGCCGGACCGTTCCGCCAAGTACCTCGGCGGTGACTTCGCAGCCGACTACAAGCGTTACATCGATGCGATCGTCGCGCCCAACAAGCAGGCACAGGTCACCAACAACACGCAGGTGCTCGGCGCGGCGGTGGAGTCCCTCACGCCGACGGAGGCCACCGCGATCGTCTACACGAACTCGGTGGCGACCAGTCCCGTGACCAAGGGCATTCCATCCTTGCGCTACCTGTCCTACCGCTTGACGATGAAGCCGCAGGACAATCGCTGGTTGATCACCAAGATGGTCGCCGTCACGAAGTTGGACCTGACACCGCGCCTGTAGCAGGCGCTGCGTATTCGGACCGGCGAGGAAAGCGGCGGGACGGCCACTAGCCTGACACCATGCCCTCAGTCCTCGTCACCGGTGCCGCCCGCGGTATCGGACGGTCGATCACCGAATACCTGGCCCGCCGCGGTTGGGACGTAGTCGCGGGTGTCCGCACACAGGACGATGCCGAGGCCGTGGCTGCGGTCGACGCACGTCGCATCACGCCCGTGATTCTCGACGTGACCAACGACGACCACATCGCCGACCTTGTGGCGTCGCTGCCGGGCCGGCTGGACGGAGTCGTCAACAACGCCGGTGTCGCCGTCAACGGACCGATGGAGGTCGTCACCACCGCTGATTGGCGAAAGCAATTGGAAATCAACGTCATTGGCCAGTTGGCAGTGACGCGGGCGGTGCTGCCGAAGCTACGCGAATCCAGGGGTCGGGTGGTGTTCATGTCCAGTGTGAACGTGCGGATGTCGATGCCGATGCTGGGCGCCTACAGCGCATCGAAGTACGCGCTCGAGGCCGCAGCGGACGCGATGCGCATGGAACTTCGGCCGTGGAAGATCCCGGTGGTCATCGTCGAGCCCGCGCAGACGGACACGGACATGTGGCGTGCTGCGGGCGACGTCGTGCTGGAGACGGAGGCGGCGATGGCACCGGAGCACCGCGAGCTCTACGCCCGACACCTGGCGGGAATGAAGAAGTTGGTCCCCGTCGCGCAGCGCATGACGGTCCCGACGGAGAAGGTATCGGCCGTGGTCGAGGCGGCGCTGACGACACGTCGACCTCGCGCCCGGTACGTCGTCGGGGCGGGTCCGAAGGCGCAGGTGCGACTCATGACGAACCTGCCGACGGCGGTCAGGGACCTGATGTTGCGCAAGGTGACCGGCCAGCCGTAGACCGTCGACGGTGGACACCTACGTCAAGCAAAACCCGGTTGCGCCCGCGGAGTTCTTCGCGTGCGAGGCGGCCGGGCTGCGGTGGCTTGCCGCCGCCCATTACGGAGTCCCGTGCGTCGCCGTGCTGGACCAGGACGCCACGACGCTGACGCTGCAGCGACTGGAACAGGTTCAACACGACCAACGGGCCGCCCGCGAATTCGGTCGCAGATTGGCTCACACACACGCAGCGGGGGCACCCTCTTTCGGGGCGCCTCCAGACGGGTGGACGGGTGCGGGCTTCTTCGGGCCGACGGGCAACCCGCTGCCGATGGCTTCGGAGGGACACGCGCGCTGGGGCCACTTCTATGCGGACGATCGTCTGACACCGATGGCCGAACTGGCCGAACCGCGGCTGGACCGCGACGTGCGAGATGCTCTGGCGCGCGTGATGAGTCGCTGCCGCAGTGGCGATTTCGACGACGACGACCCGGCTCGACTGCATGGTGACCTGTGGAACGGCAACGTCATGTGGACCTCGGAGGGGGCGGTCCTGATCGATCCGGCCGCCCATGGCGGTCACCGGGAGTCGGATCTGGCCATGCTTGCGCTCTTCGGGTGTCCGTTCTACGACGTGGTGCTCGACGGCTATCAGTCCGTGCGTCCGCTCCGCGCGGGCTGGCGACGACGTATCGGCCTACATCAGCTGTATCCGCTGCTTGCGCACGTGGCGATCTTCGGCTCCGGCTATGTCGAATCGACGGCATCGGCGATCGTCAGCGCGCTCGCAGTCGATTCGTAGATCTTGGGCCGGCGTGACGGGCGAGACCGGCGACAAGGGTGACAAGTCGGGTATCCGTCGGACGTCGGTCGGAGAATCCGCACGACAGTTGCACGGAGTCGCTCGTCACGTCACGAGTGAGTAACTGCGCGGGGGGGTAAGTCCACAACATGCCTTCAGTCTCACGGACGTTCTCCGTTACCTGCGCGCCCGACCGCGTCATCGACTACCTCAAGGATTTCTCCAACGCCGAGCAATGGGATCCGGGCACCCAGTCCTGTACGCGCGAGGGCAGCGGGCCGATCGAGGTGGGGGCGACGTGGCACAACGTCTCCAAAATCGTTGGCGTGACCGCCGAACTGACCTATACGTTGAACAAGCTAAGTAACCGCACCCTGGTCTTCGTCGGCCAGAACGACTCGTCGACGTCCGTCGACACCATCACGGTGGACGCCTCCGGTGCGGGTTCGGTGATCACCTACCGGGCCGATCTAGAGATGAAGGGCGCGGCCAAGCTCCTGAGTCCCGCGATGAAGATCGTCTTCGAGAAGCTCGCAGGAGACACCGAGAAGCAGATGACGTCGGTCCTCAACGGCCTGTAGCGCTCATCACCCACTCTGTTCTTCGCGCGAGCGCTCATCACCCACTCTGTTCTTCGCGCGGCCATCACCGCCCCGGCGGGGCCACCCGGTAAATGGCGTCCGCGGCGTCGTCGGTGACGTATACCGCCCCGTCTGGGCCCACCACCGCGGCAACCGGTCGGCCCCAACGGGACCCGTCGTCGGCCTGGAATCCTCCGACGAGCGTCTGTTGATCGCCGAGGGTGCCGTTCTGCCAAGGGAAGAAGGAGACCTCGGGGGCGCGGGGGGGCTGCCGGTTCCACGAGCCGTGGACCCCGACCAACGCGCCGCGGGCGTAGGGCGCCGGGAGGGCGCCGTCGACGAAGCTCATGCCGAGCGGCGCAGAGTGCGCGCCCATGCTCTGCTCGATTGGTGGCAATGCGGCGCAGTCCAACCTCGAGCCGTCGGCATTGGTCTGGACGTCGCGAATCAGGTCCAGGTTCGCCGGGCCTCCGTCCGGATTGCAGTACGGCCAACCCAATTCGCGTCCGGGGGTCAGTTTCGCGACCGACTCCGGTGGATGGTCGTTGACGTAACCGGGTACCACCTGGCCGTACGATGGGCCTTCGTCGGGTACCTCGACGTTGTCGCGATTGTTGACGGCCGTCCACAGCGAGCCATCCGGGGCAACCGCCAAGCCGGTGCCGTTGCGCACCCCGGTCGCGAAGGGTTCGAACGGCCCACCACTGGGCGGCACGCGCATGACGGTCGCCCGCTGCGGGGTGGCCGTGCGGTCCTCGGCGGAGACGTTTCCCGTCGAGCCGATCGAAAAGTACACGGCCCCATCAGGTCCCACGGCGACGCTCTTCAGGGCGTGTGAATACGCGCCACCGAGGTCTGGGCTGCGGGCGTCGGGGAGCCCGGTGGCGATGGTACGCGGGCGGACGGCTTTGCCGTCGACGTAGTCGAAGGCGTCGACCTGATCGCTCTCGGCGATGTAGAGCGTGGAGCCGGCGAAGGCCAAGCCATGTGGTTGGTCCATGCCGCCGACGAGCAGTTGCATCTGTGGGCCCAACCCCGACGGCTGCACGCGAATCACCTGTCCCACGCTGGGAATCGACACCAGCAGAGCGCCGTCGGGTGCCCACACCGCGAGCCGCGGTTTGGGCACCCGCGCCCATACCGACATCGTCCAGCCGTTGGGCACCAATGCCTTTCGGGGCTCGTCGAATGGTGCGGCCCCGAAGTCCTCGGGCACCTGGACCGTCACCTCGGAGAGCCCCGCCGCGGTGGGGCGCGTGGCGGTCGAGGCCGTGGTGTCCGACGCCTGCGGGGCGCTCGATGAGCACCCCGCCAGGAGGAGCACGCCGATCAGCCCGGCAGCCATGGCGGTAGTGCTTCGCTTACGCTGCGGCCAAACTCGCATGCATCTCCCAAACCAGGATTTCCGACGGTTCGGTCGCAGTGATCCGCTGACCGCCCGATGCCGTGAAGCGCACGGCGTCGCCTTCGTGCAACGCACCCGCACCTTCCAATACGACCTCGCCTCGCGGTACGAACAGGTGCAGGTACGGCGCCTGCGGCAGTTCGACGGTGTCGCCGGGTTGCAGGCGGGCACCGCGCAGCGCGGCGTACTTGTTGCTGATGCTGATCGCGGCGTCATCGGCGTGCTCGGGCATGCCCGACGCGATGGTCACCAGCTTGCCCCGCATCAGTTCGTCGTCGATCTCCATCTGTTGATACCCGGGCTTGATGCCTGCCTCGTCGGGTACCACCCACATCTGGACGAAGTGCACCGGCTCGGCGTGGGAGGCGTCGCCCGTCAACGTCCAGGAATCGTTCTTCTCGGAGTGCATGATCCCGCGGCCGGCCGACATCCGTTGCGCCAGGCCGGGGTAGATCACCCCCGAATGCCCGGTCGAATCCTGGTGCACCAGCGATCCACGTAGTACCCAGGTGACGATCTCCATGTCACGATGGGGATGGGTATCAAATCCCTTGCCCGGCTTGACCTTGTCGTCGTTGTTGACCAACAGCAGTCCGTGGTGGGTATTGGCGGGATCGTAGTTGCCGCCGAACGAGAACGAGTGCTTGGAGTCCAGCCACGAGATCTTGGTGGCGGCGCGGTCGGGCGCGCGTCGGATGTCGACGGTGTCGGTCGGGGTCATGGGAAGGGCTCCTCGAGGAATAGTTCTTGGAGATGCGAGCCAGCCTAGGTGGCTGTCACTGGACAGGACAACTTAGATGATGTGTCATATATTCCATGTGGCTCTCCGAGGAACAGCAGCGGGTGTGGCGCAACTACCTGACGATGGGTGCCAGGCTGCAGGTCGCGATGAACCGTCAGCTGCAGCGCGACTGCGGACTCTCTCTGTCCGACTACGACGTGCTCGTCGCTCTCGACGAGCGCGACCCGTGCCGCGTGAATGAACTCGGTGAGCGGCTGGGGTGGGAACAAAGCCGGGTGTCCCACCAACTCGGGCGGATGCGGACCCGGGGCCTCGTCGAGCGGCACGGGGCGGACGACGACCGCAGGGGCGCCACCGTGGAGCTGACCGATGCCGGCCGCGGGGCACTGGTGTCGGCGGCCGCCGGGCACGTTGACCTGGTGCGTGAAGTGGTCTTCGACGGTGTTGACGGGGGCGAGCTCCGTGCGCTGGATCGTTGGACTGCGTTGGTGCTGGAGCGGCTGCGAGAGCGTTGACACCCGTCGGCTTAATCTGTCTGTCGTGGACATCAATGGAGCTAGTGCAATCGTCACGGGTGGCGCGTCGGGGATCGGCGCCGCATCTGCCCGCCAGTTGGCTGCCAAGGGAGCGCGGGTGGTCGTCGCGGACCTCCAGGCCGACCGCGGGCAGGAACTCGCACACGAGATCGGCGGCGTATTCGTGAGCGTCGACGTGACCAACACCGAGCAGATCGAAGACGCGGTCAACACGGCCGCTGACCTCGGCCCGCTGCGGGCTCTGGTGAACTCGGCCGGTATCGGTTGGGCTCAGCGCACGATCGGCAGGGATGGTGAGTTCGCGTCGGCGCACAACCTCGACGCCTACAAGAAAGTGCTCGCCATCAACCTGGTCGGCACCTTCGACTGCATTCGGCTTGCCGCCACGGCAATGAGCCGCAATGAGTTCACCGACACCGGTGAGCGAGGCGCAATCGTCAACATGACCAGCGTTGCGGCGTTCGACGGCCAGATCGGCCAGGCCGCCTACTCGTCGTCCAAGGGCGGCGTCGTGGGACTGACGCTGCCCGTCGCCCGTGACCTGTCCGCCGCGGGCATCCGCGTGAACACGGTTGCTCCCGGGCTGATCGACACCCCCATCTACGGTGAGGGTGAGGAGTCAGAGGCGTTCAAGGCCAAGCTAGGCCAAT
Source organism: Mycolicibacterium hodleri (assembly GCF_006439015.1). GTDB lineage: Bacteria > Actinomycetota > Actinomycetes > Mycobacteriales > Mycobacteriaceae > Mycobacterium > Mycobacterium hodleri_A. Next base: position 442,468 of record NZ_RCZG01000003.1, read on the forward strand.
CCGTGCTGTTCCCCCACCGCCTCGGCAAGCCCGAGGAATTGGCCTCGATGGTGATCGAGCTGCTCACCAACTCGTACATGAACGCCGAGGTCGTCCGCGTCGACGGCGGCATCAGGATGCCCCCCAAGTAGCACTTCCCGCTCCCGCGAGTGGCCAGTTATCGCACGCATCTTGGGTGATTGCATGCGACAGCTGGCCACTCGCGCCTGTGGATGAGTTGAGCACCGGGTGGCGGGTCCATCGCATCGTGGGTCGGTGACTACTCCCTTCCTTGGAACCGAGGCGTTGGCCGCTGGTGCCGTGACCGTGCGGACCCTGAGCAGTCGCTACCACCGTGTCCATCGCAACGTCTACGTGCCCAACGGCAGTGAGATGACGGCGGCCGACCGGGCTGTCGCGGCGTGGCTGTGGTCGGGGCGGCAGTCGACGTTGATGGGCCTGTCTGCCGCGGCCATTCACCGCTCGAAATGGGTCGATCCGACGCAACCGGCCGAGTTGTACCGCCGAAACGGCAAGCCAGTCGATGGCATCCTGATCCACCGCGACGAGCTGTCGACTGGCGAGGTGCAATCGGTGGCGGGGATGTCCGTGTCGACCCCCGCTAGGACTGCCTTCGATCTGGGGCGTCGCCGGGGACGCACGCTGGCGGTGGTTCGGGTGGATGCGTTGGCCAATGCGACTGGTGTGCAGGCGTCGTCAGTCGAACTGCTGCTTCGGCGGCATGCCGGTGTTCGCGGCATGCGTCAGTTGCGCGAGGTGGTCGAGCTGATGGACGGCGGGGCCGAATCGCCACAGGAGACCAGGACGCGGTTGGTTCTCGTCGATGCGGGGCTGCCACGGCCTCGAACGCAGATCGTGGTCGACGACTGGCGCATCGACATGGGTTATGACGAGTTCAAGATCGGCATCGAATACGACGGCGTGCAACATTGGACCGACCGGCGCCAGCACGAGCGTGACATCAACCGCCTTGCGGAACTGCTGGACCGAGGGTGGTTCATCATTCGGGTAAGCGCCGACATGCTGCGGCACCGGCAGGTGATTCTCCAGCGGACCTGTCGCGCATTGCGTCAAGCGGGAGCCGAATGGCCAGTTATCCCACGCATCTTGGGTGATCGCGTGGCATAGGTGGCCAGTCGCGGACTAGAGCGTCGCGGGTAGCCCGAACTTCGCGAAGGACCCGTCGCCCGCGTGGAACGCGACCACATGCGAGACGCCACCGGACTGGACTGACAAAACGTGCATCTGGAACGCCTCGTGCGCGCCAGTTTCGCGGTTGAGCATGTAGAGCGCAGCGGCGGGCTGCCCGTTGGCGGTGGTGGCGATGAAGCGCATGTCGCCGGGGCCTTCGGCCGGGCAGTGCGTCTTGGACAGCGCGACGATGTCCGTCGGCCCCTGATACCAACCGTCGAACGGGGGCATCTCGAAGATCGCGTCGTCGGTGAAGAGGGTGACGAGCGCGTCCATGTCGTACGTCTCGAACGCCGAGATGTACTTCGCAAGCAGCTCCTGAGCCTCTGGCGTCTCGGGCTCGGCGAGGTCGTCGTCCTGGCTGGGCTGAACCTCGTCGAGTTGCGCGCGGGCCCGTTGCAGCAGGCTGTTGACCGCCGCGGTAGAGGCACCGATCGCCTCGCCGACCTCGGCGGCCTTCCACTGCAGCACCTCCCTCATCACCAGGACTGCCCGCTGCCGTGGCGGCAGATGCTGCAACGCCGCGATGAAGGCCAAGCGCACGGAGTCGCGTGACGCCACGATCACCGACGGATCGGACGGATGCTCCCGCGGCGAGTCGGGCAGCGGCTCGAGCCAGGTGATCTCGTGGTGTTCGGCGATGTCGGCGGTGGGATCGGAACTCGGTGCGCCGAGACCCGAGGGCAGCGGCCGGCGCGCCCGCCCGTCGAGCGCGGTCAGGCATGTGTTGGTCGCGATGCGGTACAGCCAGGTCCGAATCGACGAACGGCCCTGAAAGCCCTCGTAGGACTTCCACGCCCGAAGGTAGGTCTCCTGGACCAGGTCCTCGGCGTCGTGCAGCGATCCGGTCATGCGATAGCAGTGCGCCATGAGTTCCCGCCGGTACCGCTGGGCGTCGGCGAGGAAGGCGTCTTTCGAGTCGAATCTTTCGGCGAGCACGCTCACCCGTGTCACCCTACCGAGACGCTGTGACAGACGACACCGTCGCCGATTCGGCCGTTCAGCCTGGCCCGCTAGTCTCCCCTGATGGCCACAACCCGCAGCGAACGCAGCTTCGACGGTGTCGGAGGGGTGCGCATCGTCTTCGACGTGTGGACGCCTACCAGCGAGCCGACCGGCGTGGTGATTCTGTGCCACGGGTACGCAGAACACGCCCGCCGCTATGACCACGTCGCACAGCGCTTCGCCGAGGGCGGACTTCTCACCTACGCCATCGACCTACGTGGACACGGCCGCTCCGGTGGCAAGCGCGTCTACCTCAAGAACATCTCCGAGTACACCGACGACTTCCACCACCTGGTCGGCATCGCCACCGCGGCGCATCCCGAACTCAAGCGGGTGGTGCTCGGCCACAGCATGGGCGGCGGCGTGGTCTTCACCTACGGCGTCGAACATCCCGACGACTACGCCGCGATGGTGCTGTCCGGACCGGCGGTGTACGCCCAGGACGCGGTGTCGCCGGCGAAGACCGCCGTCGCGAACGTGCTCGGCAGCATCCTGCCCGGGCTTCCCGTCGAACAGCTGCCCGCCGATGCGGTGTCGCGGGATCCGGACGTGGTGGCCGCCTACGAGGCCGACCCGCTGGTGCACCACGGCAAACTGCCAGCAGGCATCGGAAAGGCGCTGATCGGCGTCGGCTCGACGATGCCGCAGCGGGCCGCGGCGCTGACGGCTCCGCTGCTGGTCGTGCACGGCGGTCAGGACAAGTTGATCCCCGTCGCCGGCAGCCAGCGCCTAGTGGAGTGCGTCGGCTCGCCCGACGTCAATCTGAAGGTGTACCCGGAGCTCTATCACGAAGTGTTCAACGAGCCGGAGCGAGCGGTGGTACTCGACGACGTGGTGTCGTGGATCGAGGTTCACCTGTGAGGGTGCTCCTCGGCGTGTTGGCCGCGTTGTTACTCGTCGCGGGCTGCTCGTCCGGCGGCAACGGGGACGGCAACGGCAACGGCGGCGCTCCGCCCCGACAGGGTTGGGTCGACGACGACGTCAGCTTCACCGCGGACGGGCTCACCATCTACGGCACCTACCGGCACCAGGCGGACGGTGCGCCCCGCCCGGCAGCGCTGCTGATCTCCGAGAGTGGCAACACCGACCGCAACGGTGACAATGCGGTCGCGGGCCCGGTGGGCAACATGCGACAGCTGGCGGAGTACCTGTCCGGCAAGGGCATCGCCACGCTGCGCTACGACAAGGTCGGCACGGGTAAGACCGGACTGGGCCCCTATGCGCTGCGACCCACCGAGGTCGGCAGCGCGGTCTACGACTTGGGCGCCAAGGCTGCCGTCCGATATCTCGCGGGTCAGTCGGGTACCGACAAGGCGCGCCTGTCGATCTACGCGCTCGGCGAGGGGACCGTCCACGCCATGTCGCTGGCCAACGATGCCGCTCCCGACGCACCGAAGGTCCACTCGCTGGGGCTCTTTCAGCCACTTGCGGGCCGATACCTCGACATCATCACCGGCCGCGTCCGCGCTGGCCTCGACGCCGACGTGGCCGCGGGCGCCAAGACACGCCAACAGGCCGACGCCGTGCTGACGACGTGGAACGCCGCCGTCGACGAGGCGCGCACCAAGCGCACCGCACCAGCTCAGCTACCCGAGGGGCTCGGCGCCATCCTCAACGCGTCCAACGTCAAGGCCGTGGTGGAGGCCGACGCGATCGATCCGCTGAAGTTGGCGGCGGACCTGCCTGCAGGCATGCCGGTGCTGGCGACCTGCTCCGACTCGGACAGCCAGGCGACGTGCCCCTCAGACCAATCGCTCTTCGACGCGCTCGCCCATACCGCGCTCACCCTGGTGCAGATGAAGGGCGTCAACCACGTCCTGCGTGACGACCCGAGCGACAACGTCGGCAACTATGCCAAGCAGGATCCGTTGTCGCCTCAGCTGGTGACCGCGCTGGACGGCTTCGTCAACAAGTAGTGACTAGACTCGTGCCCATGACGAGAACCGTGGTCGCAGAAGCTTACGGTGGTCCGGAAGTGCTTGCGCTGCAAGACATCGAGCTGCCTGCCCTGAGCGAGGGGCAGGTGTTCGTCGACGTCCGTGCCGCGGGCGCCAACCCGATCGACTACAAGCTCTACGGCGGCGAGATGGGCCGCGATCCCGCGAGTCTCCCCATGCCGATCGGCATGGAGGTGGCGGGCGTCGTCGCCGAGATCACGCCGGGAGCTGCCGGATACACCGGAGGGCTGACAGTCGGCGACGAGGTGATCGTCACCAACATCAGCGGCGGTTACTCCGACAGGGTCGTCGCCGCGGCCGCCGACGTGGGACACAAGCCCGAATCGTTGACCTTCGAGCAAGCTGCCGGACTGCTCCTCGTCGGAGGTACCGCGTGGCACCTGTTGACGAACACCGCAGTGGGGACGGGTGACACGGTGCTGATCCACGGCGCCAGCGGTGGCGTGGGCCTGATGGCGGTGCAGCTCGCGGTCGCGCGCGGAGCGAAGGTGATCGCCACCGCCAGCCCCGCCCGGCACGCTCAGCTGCGCGGATACGGTGCCGAGCCCGTCGCATACGGTGCCGGACTCGCCGACCGGATACGCGCCATCGGCCCCGTCGACGCGGCGCTCGACCTCGTCGGTACCGACGAGGCCCTGGACACCTCGGTGGAACTCGTCGCCGATCGAGCCCGCATCGCCACGATCGCCGGCTTCGCCAAAGCGCCCGAACTCGGCATTGCCGTTCTGACCGGCGCAGATGGTGGTCAGGCAATCCGCGACGCGTCCCGTGTCGAACTCGTCAAGCTGGCGGCCGCAGGCAAGCTCGACGTCACCGTGGACCGGGTCTTTCCCCTGACCGAGGCGGCGGAGACGCACCGCTACCTTCAGACCGGGCACGCGCGCGGAAAAGTCGTACTGGTCCCCTAACTTGATGCCATGAGGACCAGCGAGAAGCGAAGCGGGATCGCGAATGAGTGACGACAAGATGCTGGCGCGCATTGCGGCCCTTCTGCGCCAAGCCGAGAACACCGACAACCCGCACGAAGCCGAAGCGTTCATGTCGGCCGCACAACGACTAGCAACCACCACGTCGATCGACCTCGCCGTGGCCAGGGCGCACTCGTCGACGAGAAGTCCGGCGCAGGTGCCCGTGCAACGCACGATCACCATCGGAGAGGCCGGCAGCAGGGGCCTTCGCACCTACGTCCAACTGTTCGTTGCGATCGCGATGGCGAACGACGTGAAGTGCGACGTCGCCTCCAACTCGACATTCGTATACGCCTACGGCTTTGGTGAGGACATCGACGCCGCGCATGCGCTGTACGCCAGCCTGGTGGTGCAGATGGTGAAGGCGTCCGACGCGTACATCGCCACGGGCAAGCATCGACCCACCCCGACGATCACCGCACGCCTGAACTTTCACCTCGCCTTCGGGGCACGGGTAGGTCAACGGCTATCGGAGGCCCGCGAGGAGGCCAGGTACGCCGCCACCTCAGGCCGCGACCAGCAGCCGGGGACAGCGATCGCGTTGCGCAACAAGGACATCGAGCTCAAGAGCTTCTATCGCGAGGCGTCCAAGGCGCGGGGCACGTGGCGGGCAACCAGCGCCTCGGCGGGCTACTCGTCGGACGCGCGCCGCGCCGGTGACAGGGCAGGACGGCGGGCTCGACTTGGGCCCAGCACCGAGTTCGCCGGGGCACGAAAGACCCTGGACCGGTAGCGGGCCGATGGCGCGCGACACCCAGCGTTCCAAGGTCTACGCCGCAGAGCAGCTGGTGCGGACGCTCTTCGAGCGCGCCGAGGAGCGGGGCAATCGCGCGGTCGACTTCTTCGGCGCCCAGCTGACGCTGCCTCCGGAGGCTCGGTTCGGCTCGGTGGACGCGGTACGCCGTTACGTGGGTGACGTGATGGACCTGCCATCGGTACGGATTCGCTGGCCAACGGCGGACCCGCTGACCGTCCGCGCTCGCCGCGGGGTCACCGCAGCACACTACGAGTTCGACGGGAGCGTCGCCGCCGTCGCGGTGCCCGATCGGCGCTGCACGTGGGCGCTGCGCGAACTGGTGGTGCTGCACGAGATCGCCCACCACCTCAGCCGGGCGGAACCGCCACACGGGCCGCAGTTCGTTGCCGCGTTCTGCGAGTTGGCCGAGGCGGTGATGGGTCCCGAGGTGGGCCACGTCCTGCGGGTGGTCTATGCGATGGAGGGTGTCAGGTGACTGGCGTTACCGTGGACGCCGTGAGTGAGGCAGATCCGCAGACCCTGGACGCGATGTTCGGTGAGCTGCTGCATTCCGAGGACGACGTGCTCGCGGCGGCCCGCGAGGCTGCCGACGCCGCGGGCATGCCGCGAATCGAGGTCTCCGCCCAGCACGCCAAGCTGCTGTCGATCCTGGCGACCATCACGAACGCCACCCGCGTACTGGAGGTCGGCACGCTGGCCGGCTACAGCACGATCGCTCTGGCTCGCGGCGTGGGACCCGAGGGGCGGGTGGTCACGCTGGAGTATGAGCCGGCGCACGCTGAAGTCGCCAGGGCAAACCTGGCGGCGGCCGGCGTCGAGGACCGCGTCGAGATCATCGTGGGGACCGCTCTGGACACGCTTCCGCAGCTCGCGGAGCGAGGCGAACGCTACGACATGTTCTTCATCGACGCCGACAAGGAGAACAACTCGGCCTACGTGCGGTGGGCCATCGACTTGGCCGCTCCCGGCGCACTGCTGGTGATCGACAACATCGCCCGTGCCGGGCGCGTCTACGCCCCCGCGCCCGACGACCATCAGGCGCGCGCCGTCAAGGAGATGTTTGCGATGATGGGCAGCCACCCTCGGTTGGACACCGCCGCGATCCAGACCGTGGGCACCAAGGGGTGGGACGGCTTTGCGATCGCGGTCGTGCTCGACGAGGAGAGCGATGTTTGACATCACCTATCCCGCCCCGGCGGGACCGCTTCCCGGCTACCTCGCAGTGCCGGTGGGGCCGGGCCCGTGGCCGGGGGTGGTCGTGATTCACGACGCGCTGGGCTTGTCGACCGACATCAAGCGCATCACCGACCGCCTGGCCGACGCCGGCTATCTGGCACTCGCTCCCGCCCTGTTCCGTCGCGGTTTCCGGCCACGGTGCGTCGTGAGCACGCTTCGCGCGCTGTCCGCCGGCGGTGGAGCCGCCGTCGACGACATCGTTGCGGCGCAGAAGTATCTGGCCACCGACGCACGGTGCACGGACAAGGTCGGTGCGGTGGGTTTCTGCATGGGCGGTGGCTTCTGCCTTCTGCTCGCCCCGCGCGGCGTCTTCGATGCAGTGGCACCCAATTACGGTGTGCTGAACAATGACTCGGACTACCCGCCGCTGCGCGCGTCGTGCCCGACGGTGGCGAGTTACGGTGCCGAGGACCGAATGCTGCGAGGTGCGGCCGCCAAGTTGGAGGCCGTCCTCTCCGAGGGTGGAGTGCCGCGCGACGTCAAGGAGTACGAGGGTGTCGGCCACTCGTTCATGAACGACTTCCAACTGCCCGCGCCGCTGCGGCTGATCGAGAACGTCGCCGGACTCGCCTACTCCGAACCGGAGGCCGAGGATGCTTGGCAGCGCATTCTGACGTTCTTCGGCCAACACCTCGCGTGATCGGCCCGGTCGCGTAGCGTCGGCCGGGTGCAGCCTCGGACGAGGACACTCGGCATCGCTCCCGTGACCGTCCTGGTCGCGCTCGTGTTCGTGGCCGCGGCCGCCCTACGCGGATACCTGCCCGGCGCTGAACCAGTCCGTCGTGGACCCCCCGCCGACGACCCGATTGCGATCGCCGTCGTCATAGGTCTGCTCATCGCGGCGGTCGCCGTCGTGGTGTTCGCAGTGATCAGTCGGCTGCGCAACCGCACTGCCACCCCGCCGAGGGTGGCCGAGAGGTCGGACTGGCTCCGCGGCGACCGCGGGCGGCCCACGTGGCGGATCGCACTGATCGCGTTCGGACTGATACTCGGCTGGCTGGTGGTCTCCGTGCTCCTCAGTCGACTCGGCGGAGGATTGCAGGGCGACACGAGCGGGCCGGGCACGACACCGGACGCCGCCGACCCCACCCCGGACGTCAGTGGTCCGGCCACGACGCTGCCAGCGGAGCCGGGCACGGCCTCGACCCTGCTCGGCTACTTTTACGGGGCTACGATCGTCTTCCTCGTCGTCATCGTGGTGGGCACGCTGATCGCGGCCCGCAGGCAACGTCGTCCCCTCACGTCGAATCTGGCCCCGCTCGATGCCGAGGACTCCGCCTCCGATACGGACACGGGATCCGAATCCCTGGTTCGTGCAGCGGAAGTCGGGCTCGCGGAAGTCGGTGACCTCAGCCGCGAGCCGCGCAAGGCGATCATCGCGTGCTACGCCGCCATGGAGCGTCAGTTGTCGCTCCTGCCCGACGCCGCTCCACGCGACTTCGACACCGCGTCGGAGGTACTGGCCCGTGCGGTGGAACACCACGCGTTGGCCCCCGACAGCGCAACGCGGTTGGTGGATCTGTTCGAGGAGGCGCGGTTCAGCCCGCACGTGATGAACGAGGGGCACCGTGATGCGGCGGTCGCCGTCCTCACCCATGTGCTCGGCGAGCTGAGGAGCCCAGCGTGAAGAAACTCGCCACCGTGGCAATCGTGGTGGTGCTCGGCGCCCAGCTGATGGCGCTGTCGCATCCAGATCGGCACGTCGTGCTCTGGACCGGGGCCGGCGTCGCCGTCGTTGTCCTGCTCGTGGTGCGCTGGTACTTGATGCGTGATGCCGTTGCCGCAGTTGATGATTCGCGCGCCCGCGACCCGGCCGAGTCGTTGCGCCGCTGGCGGGCGAAGACGGAGATCCTGATCGCGCGCGCCGACTCCACCCGGTCGGACTGGGACAAGTATCTGCGTCCCATGCTTGCGCGGCAGTTCGAGCTCGCGACGGGGCAGCGAAAGGCCAAGGATCCGAATGTCTTTCACGCCACCGCGATCGCCCTGTTCGGTGAAGAGCTGTGGCCGTGGGTGGATCCCGACAACGTGGTGCGCGGTGGAGCCGAGCAGCAGCCCGGCCCCGGTCGCGCGGTCCTCAACGATGTCCTGCAACGACTGGAGCGAATATGACCCTGTCGGTCACCACGACCGCTGCCCATTGTGAGGCGGTGCTCGACGAGATTCAACGGGCCGTCGTGGGCCGACGCCCTGCCTTGACGCTCATCCTCACGGCGCTGCTGGCCGGGGGGCACGTGCTCATCGAAGACCTTCCGGGTCTGGGCAAGACATTGATCGCGCGCAGCTTCGCCGCCGCTCTCGGGTGCGAGTTCAAGCGCGTGCAGTTCACCCCTGACCTGCTGCCCGCCGACCTCCTCGGCTCGACCATCTACGACATGCAGTCGGGCCGGTTCGAGTTCCGGCCGGGGCCGATTTTCGCCAACCTGCTCCTTGCCGACGAGATCAACCGGACACCACCGAAGACGCAGGCCGCTCTACTCGAGGCAATGGCCGAACGTCAGGTGAGCATCGACGGTGTCACCCATCGACTACCCGAACCGTTCATCGTGCTGGCCACCGACAACCCCATCGAGTACGAGGGCACGTACCCGCTGCCGGAAGCGCAACTCGACCGGTTCACGATCAGACTCGAACTGCGCTACCTCACCGAACGGGAGGAGGCATCGATGCTCCGGCGACGCCTCGACCGGGGTTCCGCGGAGCCGACCGTCGGAAGCGTCGTCGACGGTCGACAACTCCTCGCGATGCGCGAGTCGGTCGAACAGGTCACCGTCCACGAGGACGTCCTGCAGTACGTGGTGTCGCTGGCGGTGGCCAGTCGTCAGCATCCTCAGGTGGCGGTCGGTGCGAGCCCGCGGGCCGAGTTGGACCTCGTCCAGCTGGCTCGTGTCAGGGCGCTTCTCGCCGGTCGTGACTACGTGATTCCCGAAGACGTCAAGGCGCTCGCGGTACCGGCCATGGCGCACCGAATCAGTCTGCGCCCCGAGATGTGGGTCCGGCAGGTGCGGACCTCCGACGTCGTGGAGGAGCTGCTGCGACGGCTGCCGGTGCCGCGGACGCGTGGTGCGACGTGATCGACCAACGTACGACTGACATTGACTTGCGTTGGCGGGCTTCGCCGCTCGCACTGGCTCTCGCGACCTGCGCCGCGGTGGCGCTGGCGGCGGCGCTGATCGGAGCCCGCTGGCAACCGGTCGTGTTCGCTGCACCGTTGCTCGGTGCCCTGGTGTCCCTGGGCTGGCAGCGGCCGTCGCCAACCGTCCGGGTCCATGCCGAGCCGGGCCTGGTGCGCTGCTTCGAGGGCGAGCAGGTTCGGCTCGCGCTGTGGGCGACGGCCGACGACGGGACGCCGGTCGGGTTGACCTTCTCCACGGCCGCCGGTGCTTCGATCGACGTTGCGGGTGACCCCTCGGGACGAATCGAGCTGGTGTTGTCGGCCGAGCGGTGGGGCCGCTATCCGATCACGGTGCGGGTGGACGTCGTCGCGCGCGGTGGACTGCTCGCCGGCCGGGCCGTCCTCGGATACCCCGTCGTGGCGGACGTCTTCGTATTCCCGGTGGCTCCAGCACAATCCACCGCCCTTCCGCGCACCGAACTGCTCGACCGCCTCGGCACACACATGACGAGGCACGTCGGCAGAGGCGTCGAATACGGCGGCATCCGCGCGTACGTGCCCGGTGATCAACTGCGGACGGTCAACTGGCCCGTCAGCGCCCGGCGGGGCGGCCTGCACGTCACGGAGCGGCTGAGCGAGCGGGCGGCCGACGTGATCGTGGTCGTCGACACCTACGACCAACCTCCGGGACCCGCCACCCAAGCCACCGAGCGCACGGTGCGCGGGGCCGTGCAGGTGGTGCAGAGCGCGTTGCGCAACGGCGACCGGGCCGGCGTCGTGGCACTCGGCGGACAACCACGCTGGATGGGTGCCGATATCGGTCGGCGCCAGTTCTATCGTGTGCTCGACGCGATTCTGGGCGCCGGGGATGGTCACGAAACCACCACCGGCACACTGGTTCCCCGCGCGGCGATCCCGCCGGGTGCCGTCGTCGTCGCGTTCTCGACGCTTCTCGACACCGACTTCGCGCTGGCGTTGATCGATCTGTGCCGTCGAGGACACGTCGTGGTGGCCGTCGACGTGCTCGACGGTGCACCGTTCGACGACCTGGACGACCCGCTGATCGCGCGGATGTGGTCGATGCAGCGTGCGTTCATGTACCGGGACATGCGCACGATCGGTGTCGACATCGTCCTTTGGTCCAATGAGGCGTCGTCGACCGACGGACCCCTCGACCAGGTGATGCAGCTGGTACCGCGCCGTCGTCGGGCCGCGGCGAGGAGGTGACGGGATGCGTGCGCTTTCCTTCGCGTTCGGGTTGTTGATGGTGGCCGCAGCGACCGTGCAGAGCGACGGGTCTGCCCTCGCCGTCTCGGCGGCGGCGTTCGTGGCCGTGGTGCTGGGTATCGCGTCGCGGATGGCGGCGACCTTCGCCGTGGTGGCGGCGGCTGTGGCCCTTGCTCTTTCGAGTCCGTCGCCGGTGGTCGCCATGATCGCTGGCCTCGCGGCGACTGCCTATCTCGTACTGCGGCACGCCAGGGGCGGCGACGCGGCGATGGCGTTGACGGCGCCGACGGTGCTTGGCGCACTTGGCCTCTCCGTCGTCGCAGTACTCGGCGCCGCCGTTCCCGCGGTGCTGCCGTGGGTACCGCTGGTGGCGCCGCTCGCGGTGGTGGTCATCTACTTGGCCGTCATCGCGCCCTTCGTCAGTTGAAGATCGGCCCACCGCCGCCGTTGCAATTGGTGTCCTGTGGGGGACAGTCGGGTTCGACTTTCACCGGCGGCGGAATCCTGCTGGGGAGCTTCGGGGTTGGCTTTGGCGGCTTCACCGGTGGCGAGCCTGGTGGCTCCTTCACCGGTGGCTCTTCGGCGGGAGGTTCGACGATGTTGGGCGGATCGATGTTCGGCGACTGGTCCCCGCCGTCCTGCGGCTGCGGTGTGGGTCTGCTGGTCTCAGTCGTGGTGTCCGGCGTCTGGTCGTGGGTGCGGGGCAGTGGCTTCTCCACTGGGCTGGGTTCGGACGTCGTCTCTGTGGTCGGCGTGATGACGGCGTTGGCGGTGGTGGTGGTGGCGACGACAGGTGGAGGCAGCATCGCCGGGGTATCACTGGTCGCCGTCCGCTTGGCGACGGACGGCGTGGTGGTCGACGCGGTCGTGGTCGACGACGGTGTGAGCGGGGCGTGGGAGTCGGCGGGAACGACGCGGAACGACGCCGGTGCGACGAGCATCGCCGCGGCGCCGATGCCGACGAGCACCAGCGCCGCGCCGATGCCTGCGCGTACCGGCCTGCCCTTGACGACGGATGCCGTCTGCCGCGGGCCTGCTGCGCCGGGCGGCTCGGAGAGGTCGTCGACGTCGAGGTCGTGCGGTGGCCACCACGAGGCGTCGTCCTCGGGCCCGACGGGCGTGGAGCCGGCCGGCGGTAGGTTGACCACCGCGTTGTCGAGGGTGCGGTCGCGCAACCACGCGGGCGCAGGGATGACTACCGGCGCGGAGCCGAGCAGTGCGGCCGGGTTGACCATCCTCGCGCGCTCTTCTTCACAGATGGCGCAGCCATCTACGTGCCTGGCCACTCGCTTGCGTAGCAGGACGGTGAACTGATCGTCGCCCTGCTCGATGATCGCGGCCAGCTCGGGGCAGCGCTCGGGGTCGGCCTTGGCGCGCTTGCACAACAGCAGCGCCCCCAAGGAGCGGCCAATGGTGTCGCGCATCCGCTCGACGAGGGTGTTGGCGTTCTTGGGCGTTACCCCGAGCGCGTCAGCGAGCTCGGGACCGTCGAGTCCCTGGCGGTACGCCAGCTCGAGCACCACGCGGTCGCGGTCGCTCAGCCCGCCGCTGGCCTCCCGGATGAGTTCGGCCAGCTCGCTGCTCGCCGCCTGCGTGGCCGGATCTGCTTCGCCGCTGGGCATGTCGGGTAATTCCTCGCTGAGCTGTTCACGTTTTCGATCGCGGATCCGGGAGAGTGCTTCGGAGCGGGCGATCGCGTACAACCACGACCTCAACCGATCGGGTTCGCGGAGCTGCACCAGTTTCGTTGCTGCAGTGACGAATACATCCTGCACGCAGTCCGCGGCGGCATCCCGGTCCCGCAGCATGCCGACGCAGAAGTCGTACAGCCGGTCCGCGTAACGGTCGTAGATCGCGGCGAAGGCGGCACGGTCACCGGTGGCCGCGGCGCGGGCGAGCGTGGCATCGTCGGCGCCACTCGTGGATGACAACAGGCCACTAGTCATCAGACCACCCCCGCGCATGACCGATGTGTACCGAGAAGGACATCATCACCGCTTGCTCCGTCCGTGGCAATGACGAGGATGGCCGTTCGGGCGGGACGAGGATGACCACCGTCCCGCCCGATCCCCCGAACCGATCATCGATTGCTGAGTACCGGCGCCGTCGGGATCTGGCGCACGGGCTTGAAGAAGCCGTAGATGGGGCTGTACATGGTTCCCAGGTGCTTTCCGTTCGCGTCGTACACCTTGCAGATCTGCTCGAGGTCCAGCCCGGAGCGCTGAGTGCTGAACACGCCCTTGACCGCGCCGGCGGCGTACGCGCCGGGGTTGGTCTCGCACGAGTGCTGAAAGGTATCGGCGTTGGCGGGTGCGCCCATTGCCAAGGCACCGATGGCGACGGCGCCTGCTCCGAGGGCGACGGTGGTTAGGCGGCGGAGGGTGGTGAGGCTGGTATTCATGGTGGCTGCTCCCTGTGTTTTGGCCGCGGCCCGTGTGCCGCGTTCATGGGTAGGAGCAGCGGGGAGCCGGGATTCCCTCACTTTTTTCGGAAGCCGTTTTCGGCGTCGGCTCGGCTAGGGTGACCCAACGATGACAGGTGTCAAGTCTGATCGACCGAGCTGGATTGGCCGGCTGTTGACCTTCGAGCGTGGTGGTGGAGACGGCGACGTGTTCATTGCGCCGCAACCGCCGGCCGGGCCAAGCAGCAGGCTCTTCGGCGGACTGATCGCCGCTCAATCGCTCGCCGCGGCGGGTGCAACCGTAGAGCCCGACAAGCATCCGCAGTCGCTGCACCTCTACTTCGTGCGTGGCGGTCAGTACGGCGTCGACGTAGAACTGCACGTCGTCCGCACGCGTGACGGGCGGTCGTTCGACACGCGTCAGGTCACCGCGGTGCAGAACGGCAAGACGATCCTCGAGATGACGGCGTCGTTCCATCGGCCCGAGGAAGGCGCTGACTGGCATCCGAAGCCAACTCCTGGTCTGGCATTCGACGACGCGATCCCGAAGCACCCCGACCTGGGCTTCACTGGCCGTTTCGACATCCGCGCGATGCCAGGCGACAATTCGCCGTTCGTGTTGCCGCCCTTTTGGATTCGAACGAAGGACCGCATCGAGGACGGCCCGTTGATTCAGGCCTGTGCGCTGACCTTCATGTCCGACTTCGGCCCGGTACCCGTGGCGCGGCCGCCGGGCGCGCCGACGGGGTACGACGTCGGCTATGCGGCCAGCCTCGACCACGCGGTGTGGTTCCACCGCCCGTTCGTGCCGCACGACTGGCACCGCTACGAGGTCACATCGCTGAACAACAGCGATTCGCGCGGCCTCGTCGTCGGGTCGATGTACGACGTGGCCGGCTCGCTGGTGGCGAGCACGACCCAGGAGGCGCTGTGGCGCTTCTGAGTCGCCGGCCGGTCGGGCTGGAAGACTGTGAAGTGTGAGCACACCCAGCGCACCCGCGGCACCGCCGAGCTGCTATCGGCATCCCGACCGGGGAACGTACGTCAGTTGCACGCGATGCCAGCGCTACATCTGTCCCGACTGCATGCGCTCCGCGGCGGTCGGACACCAATGCGTCGAGTGCGTCGACGAGGGTGCCAGGTCGGTGCAGCAACCCAGAACGGCCCTCGGCGGCAGGCCGGTGGACAAGCCGATCGTGACTTATGTACTGATCGCCGCCAACGTGGTGATGTTCGTGCTGCAGATGGCCGTGCCCGGGCTGCAACGGGGGCTGTTCCTGTGGCCGGCGGGCATCGCGGCCTACGACGAGTTCTATCGGCTCTTGACGTCGGCCTTCCTACACGACGGTCCCACGCACATTTTGTTCAACATGTGGGCTCTCTGGATCATCGGACCGGCCCTCGAGCGGTGGTTGGGGCGCGGTCGCTTCGTCGCCCTCTACTTCTTGAGCGCGCTTGGGGGATCGGTCCTGGTGTACCTGCTCACGCCGATCAACGTGCCGACGCTGGGAGCCTCCGGTGCCATCTTCGGGTTGTTCGGCGCCACCTTGGCGCTCTCGCGCAAGCTCAATTTCGACATGCGGTGGATCGCGGGGCTGATCGTGATCAACCTGGTCATCACCTTCGTCGTCCCGTCGATCAGCTGGCAGGGCCACGTCGGCGGCCTGCTGACCGGAGCGGCGATGGGAGGCGTGTACGCCTATGCCCCGCGCGCGAACCGGATGCTCATCCAGACGGGGTTCTCACTCGCCCTGCTGGCGGTGTTCGTTGCGTTGGTGTGGTGGCGTACGACGAGCCTCCTCGCCGGGGCAGGCTAGGGTGTCCCGCCGCAGCGGTTCTTCAGGTCCAGCAGCGGCTGGCGGATGCCCGTGATGTCGTTCTTGGTGTCCGGGTGCTGGTTTAGGTAGTCCTTCATCTGCTTGGATACCTGATCCTTGGGCAGACCTTCGAGGCTGGTCACGAAATAGTTGTAGTCCGGATGGGTGAACAGGTAGGCCGACGTCGACGCGTCGACGCCCGACTTGACGCCCTCGAGGTCGGCCGCGCTGCAGTTGGGCGGGTTCAGCGCCGGGTCTTCGTTCGCGAAGGCGGACGGAAGGTTGCCGAGCAGGGTCGCGCCGATCAACCCTCCGGCGAGGAGAGCCCCGCCCGTGAGACGACGCGCGAGGCGTCCAGACGACGCCGGGACGGATGATCCAGTAACTGACATGGATGTGCTCCTTTGATGTGTGACAAGAGTGTGCCGCGGTAGACGCCACGCCGCGTGTTTCACGAGTCTATTCACAGGTCATTGGCGCAACGCTCACAGCCGCTACAGGGGAGGCTCCCATGTCGGTCTGCCTCGTCTGCCACGGAACACCTTGATAACAAGCCGATTACGCAGCGCGTGGCCGCCGGGGTGTGATCCCGCCGCGCTGTTAGCTTGCCAAGGACCGGATGCGCGAGAGATGGGATTCAGCCGTGTTGGCGACGATCAGTGGCAGGTCTCGACGCGGATGGACGCGACGGTTGGCCGCGTCCGCACTCGTCATCGCGATGATGCCGGGGTTGCTGGCCGCGGCCGGGCTCACACCGACGGCCGCAGCCTTTTCGCGCGCCGGCCTGCCCGTCGAGGGGCTGCAGGTGCCGTCCGCAGCGATGGGCCGGAACATTCTCGTCACGTTCCAGGGTGGCGGACCGCACGCCGTCTACCTGCTCGACGGGCTGCGGGCGCAGGACGACTTCAGCGGCTGGGACATCAACACCCCCGCGTTCGACTGGTTCGATCGGTCCGGGCTGTCGCTGGTGATGCCCGTCGGCGGGCAGTCCAGCTTCTACAGCGACTGGTACCAACCGGCCAAGGGAAGTAACGGCACGTCCACCTACAAGTGGGAGACGTTTCTCACCCAGGAACTGCCGGCCTACCTGGCCGCGAACAAGGGCATCTCGCCGACCGGCAACGCCGTGGTGGGCCTGTCGATGTCCGGGGGCGCGGCGTTGAACCTCGCCGCCTACTACCCGACGCAGTTCATCTTCGCGGCCTCGCTGTCGGGATTCCTCAACCCATCACAAGGCCTGTGGCCGACCATGATCGGCTTCGCCATGAAGGACGCGGGGGGCTACAACGCGACGGACATGTGGGGCGTATCGAGTGACCCCGCATGGCGGCGCAACGACCCCATGGTCAACTTGCCAACGCTGGTCGCGAACAACACCGCCATCTGGGTGTACTGCGGCAACGGCAGGACGTCCGACCTCGACGTTCCCGGCGACTTCGGCGTCCAGTACAGCGCACAGTTCCTAGAGAACATCACCATCAATACCAACAAGGACTTCCAGAAGCAATACGTCGCACTCGGTGGGCACAACGCGGTCTTCAACTTCCCGAACGACGGCACGCACAGCTGGGCGTACTGGGGTTCTCAGCTGCAGGCGATGAAGCCAGATCTGATCAGAGTGCTCGGCGCCACGCCCGCGGTTTGAGTCATTGGCGGTTGATCAGTGCGAGTCCGGGGTAGAAACGGTCATGGCCAGCGTCGACGTGTCAGTGACCTCGAACCTCTCACCGGACAAGGCATGGAAGCTGGCGTCCGACCTGCACCGGTTCGACGAATGGTTGACCATCTTCGGTGGCTGGCGTAGTCCCGTCCCCGATGTCGTCGAGCAGGGCACCGAGGTGTCCTCCCTGATCAAGGTGAAGGGTTTCCGCAACACCATCCACTGGCAGGTGACGGGGTACGACGCGCCGAAGCGGATAGAGATGAGCGGGCGGGGCTTCGGAGGGGTACGGATCTCCCTCGAGATGACGATCACCGACAACCAGCCCGGGTCGACGTTCCACCTGTTGGCCGAGCTCTCCGGCGCCGTGCTGAACGGTCGGATCGGCAGTCTGGTGGCGCGGATCATCAACGGAGACGTCAAGCGCTCGGTGGAGAACCTGGCGAAGCTGGACTGAATCGCGTCACCCGTCGAGGAATGTGACGTTGTCCGCCAGCGGACTGCGCGGCACGTCGAGCGAGTTGGCGGGAAAGTCCCGATCGGGATAGCCGATGGAGACGCCACACAGGATCCGCATGTCCTCGGCGACGCCGAGTTGCTCGCGGATGACGTCCGGATAACCCGCGATCGATACCTGCACGCAGCTGCCGACCCCCCGTGCGGTCAGTGCCAGCATGAACGTCTGAAGGAACATGCCGACGCCCAGCGCGTCCGCGTAGCCGAGATCGCGATGCATGCAGACGACGGCCGCGAGAGGCGCGCGAAAGAACTCCCAATTCCGACGTACCGCAATCCTTCGTGCCTCTGCGTCGTGACGCGCCACGCCCATCGACCCATAGAGGGTCGCACCGAGGTCACGGCGAAAGTGGGCGAATTCAGCCGGCAGCGGTGGAACCTGCGGGTCGCCCTTGTCCGCCTCCTCGAGCAGGGCTTCGACCAGTCGGCCACGGGCCGGGCCCGAGGCGAACACCACGCGCCAAGGTTGGATGTTCGAGTTCGAGGGCGCGCGCACGGCAAGCTCGAGGGCCTCGGTCACCACGTCCTGGGGGACGGGCTTGTCTCGCAGGAACAGTCGCGTGGACCGGCGGCTGAGGACGGCGTCCTCGAGGTCGTACATGGATGTCTCCCTTCACTCATCCCGGACGGTCAAGACGGTCTTTCCCGGCCGCCGGTGTGGCCATGCGCGGCTCTCGAAGGCCGCGCGACCGTCCGTCAGCGCGAAGGTGGCGGCGATTGCGATGTGCAGTCGACCGTCGTCCACGTACCTGGCCAGCCGGATCAGTTGATCACGATCGGGGATGACGATGAAGAACGTGGACTGCACGTCATTCGCCTCGGCCAGGCCAGCCGGCGGGGGTGCCGACAGCGTTACCAGCCTTCCGCCGGGTCGCAGCACGGCGAACGACCGCTCCAGCGTCTCGCCACCGACGGTGTCCACGACGACGTCGAACGCGCGGCCAGATGCCGTGAAATCTTCTGTGCGGGTGTCGATCACGTGCCTGGCGCCGAGCCCGCCCACCAGATCGTGGGCGTCACTGCGCACCGTCGTGGTGACCTCGGCGCCGAGGATGGCGGCCAGCTCGACGGTGATTGCGCCGACACCGCCCGTTCCGCCGTGTACCAGAATCCGTTCACCGGGCTGCACCTTCGCGTGAGCGACGAGAGCCTGCCACGCGGTCAACCCGGCCAGCGGGAGTGCCGCCGACTCGACGTGGGACACCGACGCCGGACGTGCGGCCAGATCCGTGACTGGCACGCTGACGTACTCGGCTGCGGCTCCGTCGCGATCGAACTGAATGAGGCCGTACACCTCGTCGCCCACCGCGAAGTCGGTGACCCCGGCGGTGACGGCGGACACGACGCCGGAGACCTCGTGCGATGGGATGATCGGCGTCCGATCGCGGCCGTCGCGCAGCCAGGTCTCCTCCCAGCTCAACTCGTCGAAGGTGATGGCTGCCGCATGAACGGCGACCAGCACCTCCCCGACGGCGGGCACCGGGATCGGTGCGCGCTCGATGGCCAGTACCTCGGGGCCGCCGCGGCGGTGCGCCCGCAGCGCCGTCATGTCGGTCATGTCGCTCAGAAACCCTTGGCCGAGAACCAGTCCAGGGCGACCTCGGCGACGTCGCGCCAGCCATGATCGATCGTCAATGAGTGCCCGCGTCCTTCGAATTCGTGGAACTCGATGTCCGACCGACCCTTCGCGTACATCCCGAATACCTCCTTGGTGACCTTCAACGGCACGGTGTGGTCCTCGGTGCCCGACGTCAACAGCAGTGGACCGCGGTCGGCGAGGTGCGTGTCGACCTTCGCGGGTGAGTCCTTCGAGAAGTTCGCCGCGGCGTCCTCGAACAGCGGCAGCCCGGGGCCGGGAATCGTCCACCGGTCGTGCAGTTCGTCGGACTCCTCCTCGGTGAGTACGTTGCCGAACGCGTAGTGGAACTGCTTGGCGTTCAGCGACACAGTGCGATGCCGGTTGGCCGGGTTGCTCAGCACGGGGAACGCCGAACGCAGCTGTGCCAGCGGTAGGGACTTCACCCCCTTGATGGGGGCCGGATCGATCGCGACGGCGGCGGCAACGAGACCGGTGGCCAGCAACTCCTGTGCGATCAGCCCACCGAAGGAGTGCCCGACGACGATGGGCTTCGCCTCGTGCTTACCCTCGGCTGAGCCGATCACCGACGCGTAGTGCTCGACGATGGTCGCGATCCCGACGTCGTTGAGAGCGTCCGCGTTCTCGCGGGTGGCGGCGACGGTGTCGCCATCACCGGGCCAGCCGGGCGCCGACACGTCATAGCCGCGGTCGACGAACAGATCCAGCCACGGCTGCCAGGCGGCGGAGTGAATCCACAGGCCGTGGATGAAGATGACGGGGTTGGGCTTCATTTCTACGTTCCCTTCGAGTGATTGGTGGTGGAGGTGTGTGCGGTGAGCGTTCTCAGCGACGCAGGTCGCTGAGACTAGACGGTGGCGACGTAGCCGCCGTCGATGCGAACATCAGCTCCGTTGGTGTTGCCGGAGCGGCTACTGGCCAGGAAGACCGTAAGGTCGGCCACCTCCTGGGGCGTGGTGAAGCGTCCGGTCGGTGCCCCGGCGGACACGGAGGCGACGACGTCTTCGGCGGTGGCGCCGGTTGCCGACGCGAACTTGGCCGCCACCCCGTCGTCCGCGAGCCACAGGTCGGTGGACACCGGGCCGGGGCTGACCGTGTTGACGCGAATCCCCCTGGGGCCGAACTCCTTCGATAGGCTCTTGGCGTAGTTGGCCAAGGCGGCCTTGGTAGCGCTGTAGTCGACGATGTTCCATTCGGGCTGGGTCGCGTTCACCGAGCCGATCATCACGACTGCGCCGCCGCCGCGAGCCAGCATCTGCGGCACCGCCTCCCGGGTGGTGCGCACGGCCGCCAGGAAGTTCAGTGACAGAGCTGCATCCCACTCGTCGTCGGTGACCGACAGGATGCCGTCGAAGCGCGTGGCGACGGCTCCGGCGTTGTTGACCAGGACGTCGACGCCACCCCGCTCGGCGGCCGCGGCGATCAGTGCGCGAGGCCCCTCCGGCGTCGAAAGATCGGCAGCGATGAAGGTGGCCGAACCTGCCGCCTCCAGGGCCTGAAGCTCCGGAGAGTTGTGCCGGGCGCCCGCGATGACGAAGGCTCCTGCGGTGACGAATGCCTGACTGACGGCCAAGCCGATGCCCTTGCTCGCACCGGTGACGACGACGACTTTGTCGGTGAGGTTCATGTCCATGACCCATACCTTGCTCCCGAGGTCGTGGGACGAACATCAGTCAAACGACTGCATGCCGGAGGGCAGGAGCGAAGCGACCCGGGATGAGGTGCCGGAGGGCAGGAGCGAAGCGACCCGGGATGAGGTGCCGGAGGGCAGGAGCGAAGCGACCCGGGATGGGGGAGATTGCCGTAGAACAGTGATGTGCGCGCGGGGATCGGCCTGGTCGGCCGTGACGACGAGCTGGCGGACTTGGCCCGCTTCCTGGATGGCCCGGGGCTCGGTGCGCTTGCGCTCAGGGGTGAGTCCGGCGTCGGCAAGACCGCGCTGACCAGTGAACTCAGCAGCCGTGCTGGCACCAACGGCTGGCGTGTGCTGCGAGCCATCGGGGTGGAGGCGGAGAAGCCGTTCACCCTCGGTGGTCTCAACCAAATGGTGTTGGGGCTGCGCAATGTGCTGGCCGACCTCGATGCCCACGCCCGTGAAGTGCTGGCCCCCGTCTACGGGGCCGACCCCGGGCAGCCGCCGTCGGTCATGCAGTTGGCCTTGGCGGTGCTCGACCTGTTCACCGCCGCCGCGATGGCGCAACCGGTGCTGCTCATCGTCGACGACGTCCAATGGTTCGACGAGATGAGCGCTGCGGTGCTGAGCGCGGTGGGCCGACGGGTCTCGGACCCCAGGGTGCGGATCGTCGCCTCCCATAGGCCGCACTCGGGCGACGAGTTCTCGACCACCGGGTGGAACGAGATGGTGATCGGACCGCTCGGGCCCGCCGACGCCGCCCAGATCATCGACCGGATGCACCTGACGTTGAGCGCGGTCGCGCGCCAGGCGATCCTCGACTCCGCCGCAGGCAACCCGCTGGCGTTGGAGGAACTGCCGCGCAACGCCGACCAGATCGGTGAGTGGACATCTGAAGCGTCGGGGCTGCCACTGACCGAGCGCCTGGTGACGGTGTTCGGCGGACGGCTGCAGCTACTCGACGCGCGGGTGCGGACCGAGTTGCTCCGCGCCGCCCTCGACGGAGCCAGGGCCAACGCGTCGACCGACTCCGGTTCGCGATACGTCATGGTCGACGTCCAGTCAGCGATCGATCAAGACCTGTTGATGGTGGACCCATTGGGGGACATCGTGTTTCGGCATCCACTGGTCCGCGCAGCGGTGATCCACCAGGCGGCGCCCGGTGAACGACGCGATGCGCACACCTACCTGGCAGGCCTCTACGATGACGTGCTCGTCCGTCGTGCCACCCATCTGGGTGCGGCGTCGACGGCCCCCGATCAGTCGGTGGCCGACCTACTCGACGGCGCAGCGCAGCTGTCGATCAGGCGCGGCGGGGCCGCCGTCGCCGTGGACTGGTTGCGGCGGGCGGCCCAACTCTGCACCGATCCCGGACGGCGCGATGCGCTGCGGGCGGAGGCTGCGTTCGTCGCGGCCCAGGCGAGTCGGTTCGACGACGCCCAGGCGCTCGCCGACCCGTCGCACGACGAGTCGGAGTCGGTGTCGTCGGTGCTCACCGGCGCGTATCTGGCGCTGTACCGCGACGGGGAGGTCGTCGGCACGCATCGCCGGATCCTGATGGCGCTCAAGGGCGCCGACGCATTCGACGACGCCACGGTGTCGCGGCTGACGAAGCTGCTGTTGGCCATCACCCAGTACGCCGCCGACCCCGCGCTGTGGCGGCAGACCGACGACGCGGTGGACCGCCTGGTCGACCGGGTCGATTCGCCCGCCCTCCTGTACCGCGACGCCTGGGGTGACCTCGCGCGCCGCGGGCGCTCCGTGCGCGCCAGGCTGGCCGAGTATCTCGACACGTTGACGACGCTCGAGCCGTGGGAGGTGATGCGGCTCGGGGTCACCGCCTACTACGTCGACGGGCTCTCCGACTTCCGCGCGTCCCTGACCCACCTGTTCGAGCGCGAGCGTGACCGCGGCGCAGTCACCAACGCGATGACGATGCTGCACCTGCTGCTGCTCGACCAGATCGCCTCCGGCCGTTGGGAAGCGGCGCAGGAATCGGTGCGCCTGGGGCTGGAGCTGACTGCGACGCACCACAACGAGCTGTTCCGGCTGCAGTTCATGGCCTACGACGGGCTGCGGGCCGCGAGTGCGGGCGACGTCGAGACGGCACGGCGGCGCGCCGCCGAGGTCACCGGCTGGGCCGGGCCGCGGCGGATCGGCCTGTTGCTGGGCTTCGCCCAGCGCATCGCGGTCCTCGTCGGGCTCGCCCAGGCCGACTACGAGACGGCATATGCGGCGGCGCTGCGCATCTCACCGGCGGGCGAGTTCGCACCCTATTCACACCAGGCCGTATCCGGAGTCATCGACCTCGTCGAGGCCGCCGTACACGCGGGACGACCCGACGAGGCGCGGGCTCACGTCGACGCGGCGGTCCGGTTGCGGCTGGCCGAGAACTCGCCACGCCTGGACGCGCTGATCACCGCGGGCCGGGCGATGACGGCGACCGACGTCGATGCGGGTCCGCTGTACGAGTCGGCGCTGGCCCACCCGGCGCTGGCGGACTTTCCCTTCGAGCAGAACAGGATTCGTCTCGCGCACGGAATGTGGTTACGCCGACGACGGCGCCCCGCCGATGCCCGCGGGGTACTCCAACTCGCGGCGGACGGGTTCGACGCGCTGGGTGCACCGCCGTGGGCGGCCCGCACGCGGACCGAACTGCGGGCAGCGGGCGCAACTGTCAAGCGGTCCGGCGCCGACAGCATCACACTCAGTGCTCAGGAACGGCGAATCGCGGAACTCGCCGCCGCCGGCCACTCGAACAAGCAGATCGCGGCGCAGCTGTATCTGTCGCCGCGGACCGTCGGCGCGCACCTCTATCGCATCTTCCCCAAGCTGGGCGTCACCAGTCGCGCGGGTCTCGGCCAGGCAATGCGCGAATTGTCCGAGCAACCCGAGGAAGAGGGCTGAACCGGTGGATCCCAAGGCGATTGAGGCGTTCACGCGCGACCTCGTGGAACGGGTGTGGCGGCGGCTGGACTCTGATCGCCGGATCGGACAGGTTCGCGATGCGGTTCAACTACAGCGCCACGTCTGGCTGCTGGCGAGCGTCGACCTCGACTACGAGGAGTGACCGGCCTGAGTGACCGAGTAAGCGAATCGACGAATGCAGGCCTGGTCCTGCCATGATGACCGCATGGGCGTGAAGGGAGCCGCGAGGCCGACCAAGGCCGACGTGGCGCGCCTTGCCAAGGTGTCCCCCGCCACCGTCACCTACGTGTTGAACGATGTCGCCGGCCAGACGATCTCGGCGCAGACGAAGGCGGCGGTGCACGCCGCGGCCAAGGAACTCGGCTACCGACCCAACCTGGCGGCCCGCAATCTTGCGGTCGGCGGGAGCGGCGTCGTCCTCTACGTCGTGCCGCGGATCTCGCTCGGCGATCTGCTGATCGAGGTCGGTAGCCGCCTGACCACTGCGCTGGCGCGCCACGGCGTTGTGCTGTCTCTGCAGTTCGAGACAGAGGACGGCCGCAACGTCGTCGATGCGATCGCCGATCTCAACCCGATCGCGGTGACGAGCGTCTTTCCGCTGAGCGGCGCCGCGTTGGAGGCCGTGACAGAGGCCCGCATTCCGCAGATCCATCTCGGCAGCGCTCAGTTGCACGCGATGGGCAAACTGGACGAGGCGATCGGAGCCATGCGGGTCGAACACCTCGTCTCGAGGGGGCATCGTCGGCTGGCGTTCGCCTTCTCCGACCTCGAGCGCGTACGCCCGTTGGGTGAGTACTGGCTGGAGGGTCTGCGTGTCGCGGCCGCCGCGCACGGTCTGTCGGAACTCGAGATCGGCACCGTCGCCACCGATGGCACGGATGCCGCCGATGTCGTTCGGCGATGGGTCGCCGACGGGGTCACTGCGGTGTGCGCCGAGAGTGACGAGACGGCGATGGTGGTTCTGCACGGGGTGCGCGAGGCGGGGCTTGACTGCCCCGACGATCTCGCGGTGATGGGTGTCGACGCCCGGGCGCTCGGCGCCGTCAGCGGACCGCCCTTGACCTCAGTGGCCTTCGACGCCGCGACGATCGTCGACGTCTCCACGGCGGCGATGATGGCGGAGTTGGGATATCCGCCGTTGCGTGAGCCGAGCAGCGACAACGTCGCACGGCTGATTCAGCGCGCGTCGACCTGAACCCGCCAAACCCTTGCCGGCGCACCGACACCGGCAAACCGATGAAGGCCGCTGAAGAGGGCCTGGTGACGGGCGACATCTTCGCCGACTACATCGACTGGCGCGTCGACAATCCCTCCGACGACATCATGACCGAGTTGCTCAACGTCGAATTCGTCGACGAGGCCAGAGCACCACCCCCGCCGCACGTCAGGACGCCGAGGAAGGCGCTCGAGTCGAGGCAGGCCGACGACACCTCTACGGTGGGAGTAGCGGGGAATCGCAGATCACCGATGAAGGGTGTCGAGGACGTTGTTGGGCCACGGATTGGTCGTCCTCTTCGCCTTGTGTTCGGCCGTCTGCATGGCCATCGGCATCGTCGTGCGGCAGCGCGCCACCATGGACCTGCCTGCCGACCAAAGTGTGAGCGCGCGGATGTTCATGACGCTGCTGCGGCGACCGCTCTGGTGGGCGGGCACCGCCGTGGCCGTGGCCGGCTACGCATTCCAGGCGCTCGCGCTGGTGAAGGGTTCGTTGATCGTCGTCCAACCACTTCTGGTGTCGGCGTTGCTGTTTGCTCTGCCGCTAAGCGCGCGGCTCGCGGGCCGTCGCGTCACCCGTCGGGAGTGGCTGTGGGCAGCTCTGCTGACGGTGGCCTTGGCCTTCTTCGTGCTGCTCGCACGCCCAGGACCGCCGGATCGACCCGCGACCCTACTCGTGACGGCGATCGTGTCCATCGTCTGCACGGCGGTCATCGTCGGATGCATCGTGATTGCCAGGCGGATGGAGGGAGCACGGCGGGCGGTGCTGTTCGCCGTCGGCGTCGGCGTGCTCTTCGGTGCGGTCGCCGTGGTCACCAAGTACGTCATGCATCTGCTCGACGAACGCGGCCCCCTCGGACTGCTCGCCACGCCTGCGCCGTACGCGCTCGTCGCTCTCGGCATCATCGCGACGCTGCTGCAGCAGTCCGCGTTCCATGCGGGCGCCCTTCAGACGTCGGTGCCTGCAATGCTCGTTCTCGAACCGATCGTCGCGGTGTGCCTCGGCGCCGTCCTCCTCGGCGAGGAACTCGACGTCGACGGATTCGAGCTGGTCGCGCTGGCACTGGCCGTGGGCGCGATGACGGCCGCCACCTTCTCCCTCGGCCGCGGCGAGGGTGCCTACGCGGCCGAATTAGAGATGGAAGCCGCCCGCGCCGCCGCCTGACGTGCTCGCGGGTGGGTCAGCTGCGCGTCGAGGTGAAGTACGTGACTCCGTTCATGGTCTGACGGTCGTCGTCGGCCTCCGGGATCGCATCGAAACCGTTGGTGGCGAGCAGTTCGCCCATCGGCGTACCGACCGATGACCAGCCCCGTTCGTCGAGGTACTGGCCGACATCGTGGCGCTCGCCTTCGAAGGTCAAGTCGGTGAAGTCGAGATCGAAGCCGTGCTCGCGCCACTTGGTCGTGGCTTCCCGCATCCGCTCGCGCGCCTCGTCCCGGTCGACGTCACCGGTGTTGGGTACGGCTTCGCTGCCCAGCCGGCTGCCCGACGCACTGAGCGAGGTGACGGCGTCGAGCAGGCGGTCCTGGGCCTCGGGCGGTAGATAGCCGTAGAGGCCTTCGGCGATCCACGCCGAAGGCTTGGTGGTGTCGAAGCCCGCGGCTTTCAGCGCAGTCGGCCAGTCCTCACGCAGATCGATGGCGACGGTGCGCAGCTCGGTCTTCGGCTCGGCACCCAATCCCGAAAGCGTGGTCGTCTTGAAGTCGATGACTGCCGGTTGGTCGATTTCGAACACCGTCATGTCCGAGGGCCAATCCAACCGGTAGGCGCGGGCGTCGAGGCCCGACGCCAGGATCACGGCCTGCCGGATGCCTGCCGCGGCGGCATCGGCGAAGAAACCGTCGAAGTAGCGGGTGCGAGCGGCCATCGCGGCGGGCATCTGCGCCAGGCCCCACGTCGTGCCCTCTGCGTCGACGTCCGCGGAGGTCAGTTCACCGGTAGCCCAGCGAGTGAGAAAGTCCACACCGACCGCACGCACCAACGGCTCGGCGAATGGATCGTCGATCACGCCCTCGTCGGTCGCGATCGCGCGAGCCGCCGCCACCATGGTCGCCGTGGTCCCCACGCTGGTGGCCAGGTCCCAGGTGTCGTCGTTGGTGCGTGTCATCTCTTGCCTCTCGATTCGATAGGTTTACTTAGCCACCATAACAAATGGGCCGAAGGGTGGGCCTCCTCACAGGAAACTGCCAGGTCAGCCATTTGGGGCATATCTTTAGTTTTGCTAACGTTGTGGGGATTGGCGAGGCAATGACGCCCGCCGGATAAGCCTTCTTTCTGTTGTATAGCTAGGGGAAATCTTCATGTCGAACGACAACCGCGAAGCGCGCTTGGAGCGCCGCATCGCCGACCTGTACTCCGACGACGCTCAGTTCGCCGCCGCAAAGCCCGACGACGCCGTCAGCGCGGCCGCATCCGATCCCGGGCTGCGCCTCCCGGACGTGGTCCGGACCGTGATGGAGGGGTACGCCGAGCGTCCCGCACTCGGTCAACGAGCCGTCGAATACGTGACCGAGGGAGGTCGTACCTCGGCGAAGCTGGCACCCCGCTTCGACACCGTCAGCTACGGGCAACTCTGGGAGCGGGTGCAGGCCTTCGCCGCCGCTCTGCACCGCCAGCCGGTCCAGCCCGGTGATCGCATCGCCATCCTCGGCTTCACCAGCGTCGACTACACCGTCGTCGACACCGCCACCACCCAACTCGGCGCGGTGTCCGTCCCGCTGCAGACCAGCGCCCCGCACACGCAACTCCAGCCGATCATCGCCGAGACTGAACCGGCCGTGATCGCATCGAGCATCGACTTCATCGACGACGCCGTCGAACTCATCCTCACCGGCGAGCAGGAGCGCGGCGACTCGGGCAAAGACACCGGACCCGCGCCGGCAAGCCTGATCGTGTTCGACTTCCGGCTGGAGGTCGACGACCAGCGTGACGCGCTCGACGCAGCCAAGGCGAGGCTTGCCGGCACTGCCGTCGTCGTCGAGACGATGACCGACGTGCTTACCCGCGGTCGAGGTCTCACGGCTCCGCGGTCGGTCGTCGGCGCCGGGGAGGACCCCCTCGGCCTGCTCGTCTACACGTCCGGCAGCACCGGCGCCCCCAAGGGGGCGATGTACCCCGCCGCCAAGGTCGCCGACATGTGGCGCTCCGCCGCGAACTCGCACTGGGACGAGAACCAGGGCGTGCTGCCCGCGATCGCCCTCGCCTTCCTGCCGATGAGTCACGTCATGGGCCGCGGCGTCCTCTACGGCACGCTGGCCAGTGGCGGCACCGTCTACTTCGCCGCGCGCAGTGACCTGTCCACGTTCCTCGACGACCTGGCGATGACCCGGCCGACGCAACTCAACTTCGTCCCACGCATCTGGGACATGCTCTACCAGGAGTACGTCAGCCAGACTGACCGTGGCGCAAGCATCGAGGAGCTTCGGGAGAGTCTGCTCGGCGGTCGCTTCGTCACCGCCATCACCGGCTCGGCTCCCATCTCACCCGAGCTCAAGGCCTGGGTCGAGGAGTTCCTCGACATGCACCTCGTGGAGGGCTACGGCTCGACCGAGGCAGGCGCCGTGTTCGTCGACGGCCAGATCCGCCGCCCACCGGTGATCGACTACAAGCTCGTTGACGTGCCCGAGTTGGGCTACTACGGCACCGACGTCCCGCATCCACGCGGTGAGCTGCTGGTCAAGTCCGCTCAACTGTTTCCCGGTTACTACAAGCGGCCCGAGGTCACCGCCGAGGTATTCGACGCCGACGGCTACTACCGGACGGGCGACGTCGTCGCCGAACTCGGCCCCGACCAGGTGAAGTACCTCGACCGCCGCAACAACGTTCTCAAGCTGTCCCAGGGTGAATTCGTCACCGTCTCCAAGCTCGAGGCGGCATTCACCGACAGTCCGCTGGTGCGCCAGATCTACATCTACGGAAACAGTGCGCGGCCCTATCTGCTGGCCGTCGTGGTGCCTGCCGATGATGCCCAATCACGTTACGAGGCAGCTGAACTCAAATCCGCCATCAGCGCGTCGCTCAAGGATGCGGCACGCACGGCCGGTCTGCAGTCCTACGAAGTTCCGCGCGACTTCATCATCGAGACCATCCCATTCACCCTGGAGAACGGTTTGCTGACCGGTATCCGGAAGCTGGCGTGGCCGCGGCTCAAGGAGCGCTACGGCGCTGAGCTCGAGCAGATGTACGTCGACTTGGCCGACGGCCAGGCAGGCGAGCTCCGGGCGTTGCGGCAGAGTGGTTCCGATCGGCCGGTGCTCGAAACGGTCGGCCGAGCGGCAAGCGCGCTGCTCGGGGCCGCTGCCGCAGACGTGCAGGCCGACGCTCAGTTCACCGATCTCGGCGGAGACTCCTTGTCGGCGTTGACCTTCGCCAATCTTCTGCACGAGATCTTCGGCGTCGACGTGCCCGTAGGCGTGATCGTCAGCCCTGCCAGCGATCTGGCTTCGATCGCCGCCTACGTGGAGGCCGAGCGGGCAGGTGGCTCGAAGCGGCCGACCTATGACGCCGTTCACGGCCGAGGCGCCACCGAGGTGCACGCCCACGACCTCACGCTGGACAAGTTCATCGACTCCGAGACCCTCTCTGCAGCAGCGGCGTTGCCACGATCTGCCGCCGAGGTACGGACCGTGCTGCTGACGGGCGCTACCGGATTCCTCGGCCGCTATCTGGCCCTGGAGTGGCTCGAGCGGATGGACCTCGTCGACGGCAAGGTCATCTGCATCGTCCGCGCGAAGGACGACGAGGCTGCGCGGGCCCGGCTGGACGCCACGTTCGATAGCGGCGACCCGAAGCTGTTGGCGCACTACCGCGAACTGGCAGCCGAGCATCTCGAGGTGTTCGCAGGCGACAAGGGTGAGCCGAATCTCGGCCTGGACGATGCGATCTGGCAGCGACTGGCCGATACCGTCGACCTGATCGTCGACCCGGCGGCGCTCGTCAACCACGTGCTTCCCTACAGCCAGTTGTTCGGGCCGAACGTGCTTGGCACCGCGGAACTCATCCGCATCGCCCTCACGACGAAGATCAAGCCCTTCGTGTACGTGTCCACGATTGCCGTCGGTGCGGGGATCAACCCTGCCGACAACACCGAGGACGCCGACGTCCGCGAGGTCAGCGCGACCCGAAAGGTAGATGACAGCTACGCCAATGGCTACGGCAACAGCAAGTGGGGCGGTGAGGTGCTGCTCCGTGAGGCGAACCAGCACTGTGGTCTGCCGGCATCGGTGTTCCGCTGCGACATGATCTTGGCCGACACCACCTACGCCGGTCAGCTGAACCTGCCGGACATGTTCACCCGCATGATGCTCAGCCTGGTCGCGACAGGCGTTGCACCGCAGTCGTTCTACGAGCTCGACTCCGAAGGCAAGCGGCAACGGGCCCACTACGACGGGCTGCCGGTGGAGTTCATCGCCGAGGCCATCTCGACGCTGGGCGTGCGGGTCGAATCGGGCTTCGAGACCTACCACGTGATGAACCCGTACGACGACGGCATCGGCATGGACGAGTTCGTCGACTGGCTGACCGAGGCCGGATACGCCATCCAGCGCGTCGAGGACTATGGACAGTGGCTACAGCGCTTCGAGACGACGCTGCGGGCGCTACCCGAGAAGCAACGCGCCGCCTCGCTGCTGCCGCTGCTGCACAACTATCAGTCACCGGAGCACCCGATCAACGGGTCGATTGCGCCGACCGACCGGTTCCGTACGGCGGTCCAGGACGCAAAGATCGGGCCCGACAAGGACATTCCGCACATCTCCGCACCGGCGATCGTCAAGTACGTCACCGACCTGGAGCTGCTCGGACTGCTCTAGTCACCGCGTGATTTGTGCACGCGTACCCGCGCTCACCGCGGGTGCGCGTGCACGAATCGCTAGTTACCGAAGCCGATCAGGCTGCGCACCTGCGGCAGTGTCGCCGTCGTCGCGAAGCCAGGCGCTGCCGCGCAGACCGCGGGCACCGCGTTCAACACCTGCATACCCGTTGCGACGTTCGCGGAGTTGACGTGCTCCAGCATCGACGCGTCGCGCTCAAAGCTCGCGAGTGAGAGGAAGTGGGCGCGCATCGACGGATCGCCCTCGATGGTCAGGGTCCAACCATGCTGCGGCTTCGGCCAATGCTTCGGGTATTCGTTGCCCACCGTCCACAACGTCTCGATCTCGACGAGTGGCTGCCCCCGCCGCCGACCGACCCAGTTCCACCGCTGACCCGAGGTGGTGCCGGCACGCAGCAGGTGATCGAAGATCTCGTGATCGTGTTCGGCGGCCACCGCCTCGACGCTTGCCGTCACCTCGTCGATCCCCGCGTGTAACGCATCCGCCAACAGCCATACCTGTTCGGTGAAGATCGAACTGTTGAAGGCGAGGAAGTCGTTTGCCGTCACACTGATCTCGTCGGCCGGGCGGCCGAAGCGCATGTTGTCGAAGGTGATCGCGGTGCTGTCGTACACCGACCAGTCGGCCCGCTCCTGAAGCTTGAGTGTGTCGATGGTGCGGCTCATTCCCGACAAGGCCAGCGGCAGTGCGCCCGACAGGTTGCCGGGGTTCAGTCCACAGCCGTGCACGCTGGTGCCACCCTTGAGGCAGGCGGCCAGCACCCGGTCGCGGTCCCTGAGCCGAATACGATTGGGGTGGAATAGAAATGCGGTGGTGACGACGTTCTTGCCGCTGGCAAGAATGGCGCACACCTCACTGATGGACGTCAGCCTCGGTGTGTACACGACGCAATCCGCATCGAGGGCGAGTACCCGCTCGACGTCGGTCGTGGCAAGTACGCCGACGGGCTCGCGGCCGATCAGGGTTCCCGCGTCGACGCCGTCCTTGTCATCGGAATACACCTTGACGCCAACCAGTTCCAGCCCCGCGCGAGGATCCAGCACGGTGGCCAGCACTTCCTTGCCGATTGCGCCCGTACCCCATTGGACTATGCGATGTGCCATGCCTTCACAGTGGCACGTCGACCGGCGGCTCGTCCGGGGATCGGCGTCTGCGCCCTCACGCGTGCCAGGACGACCAGCGGGTCACCGCCACGGTGACGACCGGCCCGTCGAGAGCGACCCGTTCGTACTGGGGGTATTCCTGCCGGAGCGCCGCGTAGCCGATGGCCATCTGCTCGCCGCTCTCGTGAACGGTGGCCACCCCGTCTGCGCGGACCCACCACAACTGCGTCCAGTCGGGGTCGTAGTGGTCGGCCAGCAGGCTCACCCGGGAATTGGCGGCGATGTTCGCCAATCTCCGCAGCCGCTGAGTGGACTTCCGCTTGGCATCGACGGCTGTGTACACGGTGGCCTCGCCCTCGAGGTGCCTGACCGCGAAGACGACCGGGACCACGTGCGGTGCTCCGTCCGCACCGACTGTCGCGAGCGCCGCGACGGGTGACGACGCGAACAGGTCGAGCGCGGTCAACGCGACGGCTTCTGCGGACTCACGCTCATCGGTGAGCGGGTGACGTTTAGTTCGGGCTTCTTGGTGGGCCTGGGTGCTGGTCGCGCGATCACCGGGGCCGGCTGGATCTCCGAGGCCGACGGCGGAGGGGGAGGCGGGGGCGGCGGTGGTGGCGGCGGCGGAGGAGGTGATGGCTCGTCGCTGGTCGTCGGGGGGGCCGTCGATGGCGTCGGCTCCGCCGTGGGAGTGTTGCCGCTGGGCACCGAGGTGTTGCCAGGGGATCCGCGGAATGCGAGCAAGACGACCGACACGACGAGCGCGACCGCGGCCACCGACACCGCGATCGTCACCGCTAGGTTCGCCCCCGTCCGATACCACGGCGTTGGCGCAGGCCTGAAGTTCCAGGTGCTGACGTTGAATGCGTCGAAGGCCTGCTCCTCCGACTCAGTGGGCGGCGCGGGCTCGATCCACTCCGCGACGATCGGGGCTTCGGCAGACACCGTCCCGGGGGGATCGCCTTCCGCGGGATCCGCGTAGTGGGGCTCGTCGAACAGGTACCCGTACTTCCCGTCGGCGCTCCGCGCCACGGCGTCACGGTGCGGGTCAACGGCCGACCGATCCGTGTCGACTGGGTTGTCGACAGGATCGTCCAACCCGGCTTTCCCCGAGGCCTCGCTGTCAGCCACCCCATGATGTTAGGCGTGTACCTGCGGATATGCGTGACCGATTGCCGAAATGGCTCGGCGCGTCGACGAACGCGGGGAGTCCTCCTCGAACACCTGCCGACGTGCTGGCCCACCGGTAAGGTCCCCTCCGAGGTTGGTTAGTTCACCATCGCGATCATGCGCGGCCACCTCAGCGCCACCGTCACGCATCCCGCCCATAAGAAGGTTCGCCAATGAAGAAAAGTCGGCTCGCCAGCGTTCTCGTCCTCCTCGTGGCGGGCGGCCTCGTCGCCTGCGCACCGCCCGAGTCGAAAGACCAGGGAGAGAAGACCTCCGCCGGGGTCAGCGCGAGCGAGGCCACGTCGGCCGCCGACTTCGGCGGGGACAACCTGTCGGGCCTCATCGACGCCGCGAAGAAGGAAGGCGAGCTCAACGTGATCGCGCTTCCGCCGGACTGGGCCAACTACGGCGCCATCATCAAGGCGTTCGGCGACAAGTACGGCATCAAGGTCAACTCGGCCCAGCCCGACGCTGCCAGCCAGGAAGAGATCAACGCCGCCACCCAGCAGAAGGGCAAGTCCACCGCGCCCGACGTCTTCGACCTCGGTCAGGCCGTCGCGCTGGCCAACACCGCGATGTTCGCGCCCTACAAGGTGGAGAAGTTCGACGAGATCTCCGCGGCGATGAAGGCTCCCGACGGCGCCTGGGTCAACGATTACGGCGGCTACATGTCGATCGGCTACGACTCGGCCAAGGTGCCCGAGATCAAGGGTGTCAACGATCTCCTCGGACCCGACTTCAAGGGCAAGGTCGCGCTCAATGGCGATCCGACCCAGGCCGGCGCCGCGTTCTCCGGCGTGATGATGGTGGCGCTGTCGCAGGGCGGCTCGCCCGACGACATCGCACCCGGGGTGGCGTTCTTCCAGAAGCTGAAGGAAGCGGGCAACTTCCTGCCCGTCGACCCGACCCCGGCCACCATCGAGTCGGGCCAGACGCCGGTCGTCGTCGACTGGGATTACCTCAACGTCGCGGAGACGAAGAAGCTGCCGTCGTGGAAGGTGGTCATCCCGCCGAACGCCGCGCTGGCGGGCTACTACTATCAGGCCGTCAACAAGGGCGCGCCTCATCCGGCCGCCGCCCGGCTGTGGCAAGAGTTCCTGTACAGCGATGAGGGCCAGAACCTGTTCCTGCAGGGCAGTGCACGCCCGGTGCGGGCCGACAGCATGGTCACCGCGGGCACCATCGACATGACCGCTTACCAGCAGCTGCCGCCAGTCGACGGCGCGGCGACCTATGTCTCGGAGCAGCAGAGCGACGCCGCGAAGAAGTATCTCGAGGCCAACTGGGCGAAGGCGATCGGCTGAGCGTCCTGCGGCGTCTCCGTAAAGCCCTGCCGCTGCTGCCCTTCTTCGCGGTGGTCGGGATCTTCCTGATCGTCCCGACGGTGACCGTCGTCGCGAGCGCCGTGATGGAGGATGGGCGATTCTCGCTCTCCCGTTTGGCCGCGTTGTTCTCCGACACGGCGCTCACCGCGCTCGGCAGGAGCGTCTTCCTCTCGGGCAGCACAGCACTGTTCGGCGCCGTGTTCGGTGCGTTGCTGGCCTGGTTGATCGTGACCCGACCCGCGACGTCCATGATTCGGCGTGGTGTGATCGCCCTCTGCAGTGTGTTGGCCCAGTTCGGCGGCGTCGCACTGGCTTTCGCGTTCCTGGCCACGATCGGCCTGAACGGCGTTCTCACACTGTGGATTCAGGAGCACTTCGGCTGGAACCTCGCGGGCTCCGGATGGCTGTACGGCTTGTCGGGACTGGTGCTCGTGTACACCTATTTCCAGATTCCGTTGATGGTCATCGTGTTCCTACCCGCGCTTGAGGGTCTGCGCGAGCAGTGGCGCGAGGCCGCGGTCAGCCTCGGCGCGTCGACGTGGCAGTACTGGCGCCAGGTTGCCGTCCCGCTGCTCACCCCGGCGTTCCTAGGTGCGGTACTTCTGTTGTTCGCCAATGCCTTTGCGGCGTACGCGACGGCTGCGGCACTGGTGAGCCAGGGCAGTCCGATCGTGCCGCTGCTGATCCGCTCGGCACTCACCAGCGAGGTGGTGCTGGGTCAGTCCGGCTTCGCCTACGCCTTGGCGCTCGAGATGATCGTCGTGGTGGCCCTGGTGATGGGTGCCTACAGCCTGCTGGTCCGACGCACGTCGCGGTGGCTGCGATGACGACGCGGGTGTTCAGAGGTGCGCTTTGGGTGGCGTTCGGGTTGTTCTTCCTCTTCCCGCTGTACGCGATGGCCGACTTCTCCACCCGGAACCTGCTCAAGGGTGGCCGCACCATGCAGGCATGGGCCAACCTCGTCACGGACGACGCTCTGTATCAGTCGATCATCACGTCGCTGTCGCTCGCGGTGCTGACCGTGGTGGTGATGCTCCTCCTCCTGGTGCCGACGATGATCTGGGTGAGGCTGCGGACGCCGTGGGCCAAGGGCGCCGTCGAATTCCTGTGCTTACTGCCGCTCACCATTCCCGCGTTGGTGGTCGTCGTCGGACTCAAGAACGTCTATCTGTGGGTGACCTACATCTTCGGCGAGTCCGCGCTGACGCTGACTTTCGTCTACGTGGTGGTGGTGTTGCCCTTCGCGTACCGGTCGATCGACGCGGCATTGTCCGCAATAGATCTCGAGACGCTGTCCGAGGCGGCGCGTTCGCTGGGCGCCGGGTGGACCACCACCATCGCGCGTGTCGTCGTCCCCAACATCTGGTCGGGCGTGCTGTCGGCCGCCTTCATCTCGGTGGCCGTCGTTCTCGGTGAATACACCATCGCCTCCCTTTCCGGCTTCCAGACGTTGCCCATTCAGATCGTCGCACTCGGTAAGACCGACGGGCCGACCTCGGTGGCGGCGTCCTTGGCGACCCTGTTGTTCGGTTTCTTTCTGCTGCTTGTACTTTCACTCGTTACCCGACGGAGGCGTCACGCATGAACGGCCCGAAGACGAGCTCGGGGGTCAGTGTCGAACTGACCGATCTCACTCGGACCTATGGCACGGTCAAGGCGCTCGATGGCCTCAACCTGCGGATGGAGCCCGGCGAGTTCATCGCGCTCCTCGGTCCGTCAGGCTGCGGCAAGACGACGGCGCTGCGCATCCTCGCCGGCCTCGACCAAGCGACCTCGGGGACGGTGACCGTCGACGGGCGCGACCTGACCGACGTGCCGGCCAACAAGCGCGACATGGGCATGGTGTTCCAGGCCTACAGCCTGTTCCCCCATCTGACCGCTTCGGAGAACGTGGAGTTCGGGCTGAAGATGCGCGGCAGCGCGAAGGGTGAACGGGGCAAGCGGGCTGCCGAGATGCTCGACCTCGTCGGATTGTCGGAGCACGCGCACAAGTACGCGTCCGAAATGTCGGGTGGTCAACAGCAGCGGGTCGCGTTGGCGCGGGCGTTGGCAATCCGTCCCCGGGTTCTGCTGCTCGACGAGCCGCTCTCTGCGCTCGACGCGAAGGTACGCACTCAGCTCCGCGACGAGATTCGGCGGGTGCAACTCGAGGTCGGGACGACGACGTTGTTCGTCACTCACGATCAAGAGGAGGCGCTGGCGGTCGCCGACCGGGTGGGTGTGATGAGCAAGGGCCGCCTCGAGCAACTCGCTCCGCCCGCAGATGTGTACGCCAACCCCGCCTCGCCGTTCGTTGCGGAGTTCGTCGGGCTGAACAACCAAGTGCCTACCCAGGTTTCGGGTGGGCGAGCCAGCGTGTTCGGCACTGAACTGCCGACGTTGACGGGATCGATCACCTCGGGGTCCGGCATGGCGATGGTGCGGCCGGAGTCCGTGACCGTCATCGCCGACGATGCGGGAGCGGCTACCGTGAGGTCGGCGGCCTTCCTCGGACCAATCTCGCGGGTGTATGTCGAAATGCCGGACGGCGCAATGGTGCATGCCCAGTTGAGCAGCTCGCAGGCCAGGGAGATCTCCCCGGGACAGCGGGTATCCGTGGGGGTTCTGCCCACCGACGTTCTGGTGGTGCCCGCGGGCGGTTAGTCCCAATTAGCAGGTGGCTATGACATTTTGGGTGCTCGGTAGTGGATTCATCCACAGTGCGTGATTCATCCCCAACTTGGGCTTGAGCTGCTTTTCTCCGTCGGCACCAGCACGTAGATTCGAAAGCATGTTCGACGATTTGGTGGCCGCGACGGCGGGCACATCTGGCGCTCGGGCCCTTGATGGGTGGACGCGGGTGGAGTCCGCGTCCTGTGCTCGTCGGCTTTCGGCGATGGTCGACATGCTCGATCACGTGCATGCCGCCGACGGATCCGCCGACCGCGACCAATGGTGCTTGGACAACTGGTCCGCGGTGACCGCGCATATCGGCGTCGCCGCCGGCATCACTTCAGGCACGGCCTCGAACATGCTGTTGGTCGGGATCGCGTTGCGGGAACGGTTCCCAAAGGTGTCCGCGTTGTTCTCGGCTGGGCTGATTTCCTATCAGGTGGTGCGGGTGACGGTGACGCGCAGCGCCAACGTCATCGACCCGGACGCACTACGTTCATTGGACGAACGACTGTCGCAGGCATTCCAGGATTGGGAACCGCTCTCGGTGGACAAGACCGAGAAGACCATCGACGCGATCATCGCCGAGGTCGATCCGCTGGCGCGACGCCGCCGCGAAGCCCAAGCCCGCGACCGTGGGGTGCAGTTCGCCACTGAGGACGGCAGTGGCATCGCCACCCTGTTCGCGACCCTGTTCGCCACTGACGCCAAAGCCCTCGAGACCCGCCTAAACGGGTTGGCTAACACCGCCTGCCCGGGCGATCCGCGGACCAAGGATCAGCGGTGCGCCGATGCCATGGGCGCACTGGCCCACGGTGCTGACCGGCTGTCCTGCCTGTGTGGCGCCGAGGCGTGCCTGGCCGCCGTGACGCCACCGTCGACCGGGGTCGTCGTCTACGTCGTGGCGCATCAAGACACCCTGGACGCGCGCCCTGATCGCGAAGCGACGTCTCCGCCGCCACCCGACGAGCCCGTGGCGCCCGGCGATCCCGAACTGGCAGATGCAGAGGACGCTGCCGCCGAATTCTCAGCCCTGGACGGCTCGCTGCCAACGGCGTTCAGCAAGCCGTTGCGCGAGCAGACCCTCATCGAGGCCTGGACCGCGCTGACTAATCTGGCTCCCGCGGCGTCCAGCACCATCCGCCCCGCGACGATGATGAGCGGGGCATTCCTGCCCGGGGCGATCGCCCAACGCGCCGCCCTCGGAGCGATGATCACCACGATCACCCACCCCGGGCAAACTCCACCGGAGAACCGGTACACCCCGTCGAAGAGGCTGGCCGACTTCGTCCGGGCTCGCGATCTGACGTGCCGCTTTCCGGGCTGTTGCGCACCGGCCACGAACTGCGACCTCGACCATACGATCCCGTGGCCGTACGGGCCGACCCAGGCCTCCAACCTCAAGGCACTTTGCCGAAAACATCACTTGCTCAAGACATTCTGGAGCGGCGACGGCGGCTGGCAAGACCGGCAGTTCCCCGATGGCACCGTCGAATGGACGGCACCCAACGGCCGAAGACACCTGACCAGACCGGGCAGCAGACCGCTCTTCCCCGAACTATGCACACCGACCGCACCGACGGTATCGACTGGGCGCGTGCCGCTCTCGCACAACCCTGGGCTGAGGATGCCGCGACGGCAGACCACCCGAGCGCAGGACCGCGCCCGCCGCATCGTCGAGGAACGCGAACTCAACCGGGCCGACGCCGAGGCCGACGGCGAAGCGGCCCCGCCGTTCTGACCGACCTATACGTCCTTGACGGGTTCGATGCCCAGGTCTCGGTAGGTGACGAGCGCAGCGAAGGGGACGTTCCTGCGCGCGAACCGTCCGGCCGCCACGTCGCCGCGGTCGACCATCGGGATGACACCGCTGACGACGGCACCTGCCGCGACGGCGCGCTCGAAGGCGATCTCGGTGGAGCCGCCGGTGCTGATGACGTCGTCGACGAGCAGGACGCGGGTCCCGTGCTCAAGGCGGGTGCCTTCGATCCACTGCTCGCGGCCGCGCTGCTTCTGTTCCTTGCGGACGGAGAACCAGGCCTTCCCGGTCACCATGGCGATGCCGTGTGCAAGTGGATCGGCACCCATGGTCAAGCCGCCGACAGCGTCGAATTCGATGCCGGTCTGCACGGCGAGGTCGGCCACCGCACGGCTGACGATGGTGAGCCGCTCGCCGGTGTCGATCGCGTACTTGCCGTCGATGTAGTCGTGGCTCAGCTGGCCGCTGGCCAGTCTGAACGGCTCCTCGCGGCGTTCATAGCCACGGGTGCGAATGAGGTCGAAGGCGGCTTGCCAGGTCTCGGGACGGTCGGACACGCTCCGATCGTATGACACGGCGCCGAAGGCGATTAGCCTGAGCGCGCTCGCCTGGTCAGTTCTACGGTGGCCGACCGCAATTCGTCGGCGGAGTCGAGTCGCTGGGCATAGCTGACCCGCGGATACGCAATCCCACGCTCCGTGATGACCTTCAGGTCGAGCCCGTACCGATCGACACCCGTACAGGTGGCGGCGGTGGTGTCCGGGTAGCCGCCGAGCGTCCTGGCCATCGCGGCCAGTGCCTCGGCATGGTCTGCGTTGAGGTGCTCGATCGCGCCGCCGGCGACGGCCTGGATCGGGTCCGGTTCCGCAGCGGCGTAGTCGGTGCCGATGGCCGAGTCCATGCGACCGTAGCCACCGACCCACCGCACCCTGTCGACGCGGAGCACCCACAGAGTGAAGTCGCTGTAGTCGACGTAGTACTTCGCCGCGGGCACCGCGTCGAGGTGGGCCTGGCGGGCTACCACGAGTCGGTCGCCGGTGGGCTTCTCGGCGACCCCGGCCAATGTGATCCGCGAGTTGGCGAGCGGATCGCTGTCGGTGGCGGCCGCGACGATCGCGATGCTGGCCCTCGGGTCGCCGGCGAGGTTGCGGCCGTGCTCGGCGAGGTTGGACACGCAGAGCACCGGTCCGCCGTCGAGCAGACCGTAGGTCACGAACGACGCCCAGGGGTCGCCTGCCGTCGTCAACGTCGCCAGAGTGCCGGTATTGGTGGACGCGGCGATCGTGCGCGCCTCTTCGGCGGCCGATGGCCGGGTCGCATTCACGGGCTGGGTCAACGGGGGCGGAATCGACGGGGCGTCGCCCGGGTCACCGTGGTCGCGTAACGAGTCACCGGATGCCACCCCAGCACCCTACCGGCCTGGACCGGGGGATCGGGCTGCCGGCTGATTCAAAGTCGCAGAGCATGGGTAGCTTTGAACACTGATGACTCAGGCGATGAACCTTCCGTTCGACCAGTGGCTCCCGACCCAACGGTGGTACGCCGGACGTGGTCGCGAACTCACCGGGGTGCGCACCGACGAAGTGGTCAATCTGCGCGACGGCCTCGACTTGGTGCTGCTGGACGCCGACTACACCGACGGCACGTCCGCCCGATACCAACTCCTGGTGCGTTGGGCTGACGACGCCGACGGCGTCGCGGTGATCGGCGGCTCGGGCACCCGGATCGCCCATGACGCACTGTACGACCCCTCGGCCGCGCACTACCTGCTGTCGCTCGTCGACCGGTCGGCGTCGGTGGGACCGCTGCGCTTCACCAAGGAACCCGAGGTCGAGCTGCCACTGCAGGCGACGGGGCGGGTGATCGGTGCCGAGCAGAGCAACACCAGCGTGGTGTTCGGTGACGCCGCGATGTTCAAGGTGTTCCGCCGCGTCACCGCTGGAATCAACCCCGACATCGAGCTCAATCGCGAACTTGCCCGCGCGGGCAACCCGCATGTGGCGCGGCTGCTGGGGTCGTTCGAGACGACGCTCGACGGCGAGTCGTACTCGCTGGGAATGGTCACCGAGTTCGCCGCCGATTCGGCCGAGGGCTGGGACATGGCCACCGCCAGTACGCGCGACCTGGCCGCGGGGGCGGGGGATGACTTCGCGGAGGAGTCCTACCGGCTGGGTGGGGCGGTGGCGTCCGTGCACCGGACGCTCGCCGACACGCTCGGCACCGCTCACGAGCCGTTTCCGGTCGACACTCTGCTGCGTCGTCTTCGGGAGGTGGCTGCGATGGTGCCTGCCGTCGAGCAACACCGAGAGCTGATCGAAGAGCGCTACCGCGCGCTGGCCGGGGAAGTCGTCGTCGTGCAGCGCATGCATGGCGACCTCCACCTCGGTCAGGTTCTGCGCACGCCGGAGCGCTGGCTGTTGATCGACTTCGAGGGCGAGCCGGGGCAACCGCTCGAGGAGCGACGGAAGCCGGACTCTCCGCTGCGGGACGTGGCGGGCGTTCTGAGGTCCTATGAGTACGCGGCGTACCAACGTCTCGTCGAAGGCGGTACGCCGGGCGATGAGGGGCTGGCTGCGCGCGCCAGGGAGTGGGTGGACCGCAACTGCGCGGCCTTCTGCGACGGCTACGCCGCCGAGGCGGGCGCCGATCCGCGAGCCGCGGCCGCACCGCTCGCCGCATACGAGATGGACAAGGCGGTGTACGAGGCCGGTTACGAGGCGAGGTACCGGCCGGACTGGCTGCCGATTCCGATGGCGTCGATCGCCCGGCTCGTGCGCTAGAGGCGATCAGGCGGCGCCGACTCGCAGCAGTCTCACCGTCCGTTCACAGGTTGTCCGAACGTGGCGATGCCTCACTGTTCGTCGTGACGCACACCCTGGGAAAGTTGGCCTTGACCGCCGACTCTCCCACCGGGGAACCCACCCGGCAGCGGGTCTCCATTGTCACCGGCGACCGGCTTCGACTCGCGATACTGCTCATCGCCACGGCAATCCTCTATCTGTGGAACGTGACGATCAACGGCATGGCCAACCAGTTCTACGCGGCCTCCGTCCAGGCCGGCTCCCGCGACTGGAAGGCACTGCTGTTCGGATCGCTGGACGCCAACAACTTCATCACCGTCGACAAGCCACCGCTATCGCAGTGGGTCATGGGCCTCTCAGGTCAACTCTTCGGTTTCAGCAGCGCCAGCATGCTCGTCCCGCAGGCGCTGATGGCCGTCGCCGCCGTCGCGCTGCTGTACGGCGCGGTCGGTCGGATCAGCGGACCGGGTGCGGGTCTGCTCGCCGGCGCTGCGCTGGCACTGACCCCGGTCGCGGTGCTGATGTTCCGCTTCAACGACCCCGACGCGGCAATGGTGCTGCTGATGACGGCGGCGGCGTACTGCACGGTGCGTGCGATCGAGCGGGGTTCGGCCACGTGGCTGGCGGGGGCTGGGGTGGCGCTCGGCCTTGCATTCCTGGCGAAGATGCTCGAGGGCGCGATGGTGATGCCCGCTCTCGTGGCGGCATACCTCGTCGCGGCGCCGGTGCGATTGCGAGCCCGCATCCTGCACCTGGCGGGCGCGGCGGCGGCATTCGGGCTGTCGGCTGGTTGGTTCGTGGTGCTCACCCTCGTGTGGCCCGCGTCGTCGCGCCCGTACATCGCAGGGTCGACGAACAACACCTTCATGAATCTGGTGCTCGGCTACAACGGCCTAGCCCGGGTGCTTGGCCATAACCGCTCGACCATCGGTCTACCTCCGGGGATGGCCAATCTCGGCGGCTTCGGCAGTCGATCGCAGGGCTGGAACCGCTTGCTGTCGGGCGAGTTCGGCTTCGAGATCGGGTGGCTGGTACCCGCGGCGCTGCTCGCGACGGTGGTGACGGTCGCGGCCCGCGGCAGGTCTCCGCGCACCGACCTCGGGCGCGCGGGCGCCGTGCTGTTCGGCGGGTGGTTCCTGGTCGACGGACTGGTCCTGAGCTACATGCACGGCACCATTCACCCGTATTACACCTTGTCCATCGCGCCACCCGTCGCGGCGATCTTCGCGATCGGCGTGCAGCAGGCGTGGTCCCGCCGCGGCAGCCTCCGGTGGCGGATCGCCCTGGTGGGCATCGTGATCGCGGCCGGGGGATGGGGCTGGTGGCTGCTCCGCGGCAGCGCGCTGTCGGCGCCCGCACTGAGATGGCCGATCCTGCTCGCGACCGCCCTGGCGTCGGTGGCGCTGCTCTGGTCGTGGAGGGTGCGTGGCCGCGTCGCTCCGGTGCTGCTCGCCGCAGCATTGGTGGGAGCGTTGGGCGGGCCGGCGGCCTACGCCGTGGCGACCGTGGACTCCTCGCACCAGGGCATCGGCCCGTCGGTCGGCCCGCCCGGAACGGGATACGCGGGCGGGAAGACGGTGGGCAACCCGCGACTCGACGCGCTACTCGAGGCGACGGACACGCCGTGGTCTGCCGCCATCGATCGGTCGACCTCGGCTGCCGGGCTCGAATTGGCAACGGGGACGGCGGTAATGGCGATCGGCGGCTTCTCCGGCACCGATCCGACACCGACCCTTCAGCAGTTCCAGGACGACGTCGCCCGGCATCGGATCGCGTACTATCTCGCGCCCCGCGGATCGTCGCACGGCGCCGTCGGGGAGGACGTGAAGGGCGACGACGCCAGCCCGCGTGCGCACTCCGAGATCTTGCGGTGGGTCCGCGGCCACTTCCACTCCACGACTGTTGGCGGGGTGACGGCCTACGAGCTCTTCGCGCCGAAGGCGGAGGGCGCTACCGGACCAGGCGGCGCAACAGCGTCGATGCGGTGAAGACGCCGAGTGCCGCGGCCGCCAGCAGGACGGCGACGTCGAGCCAGGAATTGCCCGGCGTGCCCAGCAGCAGCGCCCGCAGCGCGTTGACCTCGTAGCTGAGCGGGTTCACCGCCGACAGCCAGCGCAGCCACTGCGGCATGACGTCGACGGGATAGAGGGCGTTGGACGCGAAGAACAGGGGCATGGTGATGGCCTGCCCGATACCCATCAGCCGATCGCGGTTGCGCACCAG
Source organism: Mycolicibacterium hodleri (assembly GCF_006439015.1). GTDB lineage: Bacteria > Actinomycetota > Actinomycetes > Mycobacteriales > Mycobacteriaceae > Mycobacterium > Mycobacterium hodleri_A. Next base: position 486,557 of record NZ_RCZG01000003.1, read on the forward strand.
TCCGGCCAGCGTCATGGACAGGCACGCGAAGAACGCCGAGCCGAGCACCACGACGGCCATCGCCGCGAGGATGCGCAGCGGGTTGGCGGTGAGATGGATGCCCATCAGGTAGGCGATCAACATGACGCCGACCACCTGGGCTACCGACCGCACGCCCGCCGCGAACGCCTTCCCGGTGATCAGGGCCGAGGCAGGCGTCGGGGTGACCATCAGCTTGGCGAGGATGCCCGCATCCCGATCCCACACGATCTGGATGCCGTAGAAGATGGAGATGAACAGCGCGGACTGGGCGATGATGCCGGGAGCCAGGAATGCGAGGTAGGGCACGTCGCCGGTATTTATGACGTGCAAGCGCGAGAACGTCTGGCCGAAGATCAGCAGCCACAGTGCGGGCTGGACCATGCGGGTCACCAGTTCACTGCGGTCGTGGGACAACTTCTGCAATTCAACGAGCGCGAAGGCGCCCATGCGGCGCAGGAGTCCGCCCACGCGCCGTATACCGCGCGGCGCTCGGATCAGTTCGACGGTGACTGCATCAACTGACACGGCGGGCCGCCCTTCTGCTGGAGCGGATTTCGTTCAGACCGCGCCTGGCTGCATCCTCGGTCAGGTCAGATCCGGCGTAGTGACGGAAGACGTCCTCCAGGGTTGCCGCGGGGGAGGTCTCCGCGCTGAGGCCCGCCTTCAAGTCGGTCGGCGATCCCACGGCCTGCAGCACGCCGTGGTGCATCAGGGCGACGCGGTCGCACAGCGCGTCGGCCTCCTCCATGTAGTGCGTCGTCAGAAGGACTGTCATGCCGTATTCCTCCTGCATGTCGGCCACCTGCGACCACACGCCATCGCGGGCAATGGGATCCAGTCCGACGGTGGGCTCGTCGAGGATCAGCAACGACGGCCGGTTCACCAGCGCTTGCGCGAGTTCGAGGCGGCGCACCATGCCGCCGGAGTACGTGCCCGCGAGGTTCTCGGCGACGTCGATGAGCTGCATCGCGGAGAGTGCCTCGTCGACGCGCCCGCGACGTTCTCTGCGCGGGACGTCGTACAGCCGCGCGAACAGGTCGACGTTCTGCCTGCCCGTCAGGGCCGATTCGATCGAAAGTTGTTGCGGCACATAGCCCAGGTTGTGCCGGATGTCCATGGTGTCTCGTCGGGCATCGAGCTCGAAGATCGACACGTCGCCCTGCTGCACGGGGGTGAGCGTGGTGAGCACTCGGACCACGGTGGTCTTGCCTGCGCCGTTGGGGCCGAGGAGCCCCATGGTCTCGCCGGCGCGGACCTCGAGGTTCAGGTCATCGACGGCGGTGAAGTCGCCGTAGCGGTGGGTCAGGTGCCGGCAGGCGATTGCCGGGGGCGCCGCGGGTGCTCGTCCGGATGTTGGCGTCACGCTTGCTCCTCGCGTAGTAGACGGGTCACGTCGGAGAGCACGACCAAGCCATCGCTCAGGCGCTCGCGCTGATGCGAGTCGAGCCGTGACAGCGCGGCGCCGAGAGCGGCTCGACGGACGGCGCGGGATTCGTCGGCGATGCGTTGCGCGGATTCGGTGAGTCGCAGTCGGCCGACGCGTCTGTCGTCGGGGTCCACGGTGCGCACCAGGAGACCCTCGCCGGAGAGTCGTGACACCAGGGTGGAGGCGGTGTTGGGCGCGAGACCGAGTTCGGCGGCGGCGTGCCGAACGGAGATGTCGGGCTGGCGGCCGACCAGTCGTAGCAACTCGGCTTGTGACTCGGGTAGCCCGGCGCCGATCCTCGGGCCGCTGCCGGATCGGCGCACCTGGCGCCGGAAGCGTCCGGCCGTGGCCAGGAGCTCGGCGGCAAGATCGGTTTGGGTGTCCACCGGGCCACAATACCTCTGTCGCAGAGCTAACTACCACCGGGCGGGAGCGTCGGGAGACCGCACCGTCGGAAAGCCACGGGGGATCGGGCACCATGGGGGAATGGCCAGCAGCGAATTCGACGACAACCCACTGAATCCGTCGGAGTCCCTGGACTCCGACGAGGTCCGAAACGACGACGGTGACGAGGTAGCCGATCCGCCCGATGAGTGGATCGACGCCAACGACAACGAGACCCTCGACGAGCGGCTCGCCGAGGAAGTCCCCGACGTCTCGCCCGAGGACAGCGACCGCGTGTCGCGCGAGGCCCACGACTCCGACGGGGGCGGTGGCCTCGATCTGGTCGCCGGCGACGAACTCGACCGGCTCGACACCGAACGGCACGGCACCGAGCACGGCCAGATCGACGGCACGCCGGAGGACGGCAAGTCGTTCTTCAACGTCGTCGAGTGAGGTTGTCGTGGAGTGAGGTAGTCGTCGAGTGAGGTTGTCGCCGAGTAGCGGAGGTTACTCGGCTTCGGCCGCCTGGAGCACCATCACGGCCCGTGCCTCGACGTTGACCGAGGCACCCGCTGTGATCGGCCTGGAGCCCTCCATCACCGCGCCCTCGACCGTGTAGATCACCGGCTGCCACACCGCCCCGAATTCCTTCGGGGGAAGTGTGAAGTCGATCGGCTCGTGGTGCGCGTTGAAGCACAGCACGAAGGAGTCGTCGGTAACACGCTGACCACGCGGATCGAGATCGGGGATGCCCTGACCGTTGAGGTAGACCGTGATGGACTTGCCGAACCCCGAACCCCAGTCCTCATCGCTCATCTCCGAACCGTCGGGGGTGAACCACGAGATGTCCGGCAGCCGCTCGGAGCCGCGGATGCGCACCGGCAAGCCGTCGAAGAACCTGCGCCTGCGAAAGATCGGATGCGCGGCACGCAGCGCCGCGACCGTGTGCGTGAATTCGATCAGTGATTTGTCGGCGCTGGCCCAGTCGATCCAGGTGATCTCGTTGTCCTGGCAGTAGCCGTTGTTGTTGCCACCCTGGGTGCGCCCGAGTTCGTCACCGTGGCAGATCATCGGCACGCCCTGGGACAGCAGGTTGGTGGTCAGGAAATTGCGCACCTGCTGCGCGCGCAGGGCGAGGATCTCCGGATCGTCCGTCGGGCCCTCGGCGCCACAGTTCCACGACTGGTTGTTGCTCTCGCCGTCGTTGTTGTCTTCGCCATTGGCATCGTTGTGCTTCTCGTTGTAGGACACCAGGTCCCGCAAGGTAAAGCCGTCGTGGGCGGTGACGAAGTTGATCGATGCCACCGGCCTGCGTGCCGTGTGCTCGTACAGATCGGCCGATCCGGTGAGACGCGAGGCGAACTCGCCGAGGCTGGCATCCTCACCACGCCAGAAGTCCCGGACGGTGTCCCGATACTTGCCGTTCCACTCGGTCCACTGCGGCGGGAAGTTGCCGACCTGGTAGCCACCGGGGCCGACGTCCCACGGTTCGGCGATCAGCTTCACCTGGCTGACGGTCGGATCCTGCTGGACGAGTTCGAAGAACGTCGACAACTTGTCGACGTCGTAGAACTCGCGGGCCAGCGTCGAAGCCAGGTCGAAGCGGAAGCCGTCGACGTGCATCTCGGTCACCCAGTACCGCAGCGAGTCCATGATCAGCTGCAGTGCGTGGGGATGGCCGGCGTTCAGACTGTTTCCGGTGCCGGTGTAGTCCATGTAGTAGCGCTTGTCGTCGTCGACCAGTCGGTAATAGGCCGCGTTGTCGATCCCGCGCATCGACACCGTCGGACCCATGTGGTTGCCCTCGGCGGTGTGGTTGTAGACCACGTCGAGGATCACCTCGATGTCCGCCTCGTGCAGCGCGCGGACCATGGCCTTGAACTCCTGAACCTGACCGCCCGGCGTAGCGCTCGCGCCGTACTTGGAGTCCGGCGCGAAGAAGCCGATGGTGTTGTAGCCCCAGTAGTTCGACAGCCCCTTGTCGATCAGGGTGGAGTCGTTGGCGAAGTGATGCACCGGCATCAATTCGATGGCCGTGATGCCCAGCGTCTGCAGGTGCTCGATGATCGCCGGGTGGGCGATGGCCGCGTAGGTGCCGCGGCTGCGCTCCGGGATGTCGGGGTGCGTCTCCGTGAGCCCCTTGACGTGCGCCTCGTAGATGATCGAGTCGGCGTACTCGTGCTGCGGGGGGCGGTCGGTGCCCCAGTCGAAGAAGGGATTGATGACGACGGACTTGGGCATGCTCGCCGCGGAGTCCTCGTCGTTGCGGCTGTCCGGCTCGCCGAAGTCGTAGCCGAAGAGGGACTGGTCCCACTGGAAGGTGCCGTCGATCGCCTTCGCGTACGGGTCGAGGAGCAGCTTGTTGGGATTGCAACGCAGTCCGGACGCCGGGTCGTAGGGGCCGTGCACCCGGTACCCGTACCGCTGCCCTGGTTCGACGTCGGGCACGAAGCCGTGCCAGACGAACCCGTCCACCTCGGGCAGCGCCATCTTCGTCTCGTTGCCGTCGGCGTCAAACAGACACAGCTCGACGGATTCCGCGACCTCGCTGAAGACGGCGAAGTTGCCGCCGGAACCGTCGTAGGTGGCACCGAGGGGGTAGGCCTTACCGGGCCACATCTCCCGCAGGATTGAGTCCCGGGTGGGGGCGTCGGGTTGCGTGGCCGGAATGACGGCGGGGGATGCGGTGTCCTTGGAACTGGCGGCGGGGGTCAAGATGCACCCTTCTGGTGTGGAGCTCGTGAATGGAACAAGCTGACGATACGGCGCGGATGGGTGCGGGAGCAGTGCGGGCGAGATGCGCGCGTTGACGGTATGTCGGTTTGACTACCGGCGCTGAACTGCCCAATTACCGCCTAACGCAAACCGCCACCGCCGACGATGTGCTTACGATCACCGGCAAGACTGGGTAACGGGTCACGCTATTTCGACACCGGCGGCGCTCAAGGACTCGACGGCCTCAGCGGTCGTCGTCGCTGAGACCCCCGTGGTCAGATCGAGCAAGACACGTGTGGTGAAGCCGGCGGCGACGGCATCGGCGGCGGTGGCCTTCACGCAGTAGTCGGTGGCGATCCCGGCTACGTCCACCGCGTTCACCTCCCGAGCTCGCAGCCAGTCGGCAAGCGTCACTCCGGACTCGTCGGCGCCCTCGAATCCGCTGTAGGCGGCCGAGTACTCACCCTTCGTGAAGACGGCCTCGACGGCCACCGGGTCGAACGCGGGGTGGAAGTCCACGCCTTCGGTGCCGACCACGCAATGCCGCGGCCAGGAGTCGCGGTAGTCCGGCTCGTCGGAGAAGTGCGAGCCCGGATCGATGTGGAAGTCCATCGTCGCGACGACGTGATCGTAGGTGTGATCGGCGAGCAGTTCGGTGAGGCCCCGCGCGACGGCGGCGCCGCCCTCGACCGCCAGCGAGCCGCCCTCGCAGAAGTCCCGCTGTACGTCGACGACGATCAGCGCGCGCGTGCCCGGTGTGATGGGGCTCTTCTCTTCGTTCATCACCCGCTCGATGGGGCTCTTCTCTTCGTTCATCACCCGCTCGATGGGGCTCTTCTCTTCGTTCATCACCCGCTAGTATCGCCGATCCGGCACCACGTGGGCCGAACACTTGCCCCTCACTGCACGGAGATGGAGGCGATCGTCCGGTTCAAGTCGTGCAGTGTCACGTCGACCTTCCCCGGAGCGCTGACGGTGAACTGGAACGACTGACCGGACCTTGGCTTGATGTCGAAGGTGTGCTCGGGGGTGGAGATGACGTGCAACTGGTCGGCGGCATCACTGTCGACCCGCACCACGATGGGATCGCCCACGGTGGCTTGGAGTTGCTCGTTGGTGGGGGTGACCTCGCCGCCCTTGATGGTGACGTCGACGACCAACCGCTCCGGAGGAGCCTGCTGATCGGACATCTGCGGGACTCCGGTCGAACTGGCGTTAGCCCGCGAACTGTCTGCCTGGTCATCCGATTCGTTGGACCCGCCGCAGCCGGCCAACAACAGCGCGGTCGCGATCAGGGCGGTGCCGGTCAACGCGGCGAGGGACTTCGAAGTCGTCTGCGTGATCACGGTGAACCATCTTCGTCGGCGGATGCTGGGTCCTCGCTGTGAGCCCCCGGCGATTCGGGGAGTCTTTTCGGCGGTGAGTGGCTGTTGCGTAATGGTGTGTCGGAGTGATCGGCGGGTCTGTTGCTCGTGGACAATTGGTTGATGGCGAGGGGCTATCGACCGGTGGTACGCGATCAGGAGTTTCTGCTGGCGCCGAACATGGCGGACTGGCTGGCTGGTGATCACTTGGTGTGGTTCGTGCTCGATGTGGTCGAGCAGCTCGATACCTCGGCGTTGCACGCGTGTCGTCGTACCGGTGGTGTCGGGAGGGCTGGGTATGACCCGGACATGTTGTTGGCGTTGATGATCTACGCCTACGCGACGGGTCAGC
>NZ_RCZG01000030.1 GCF_006439015.1 Mycolicibacterium hodleri
GCTTCTCGTCGGAATCCGCTCTCTCGGAAAGACTTTCCAAGAGAGCGTGTGCTTTTCCCATGATGTCCAAGGCGGCCTCGGTGGTGGACAACCGCTTACTCATCCGGGCGTTCTCCCGCGTAAGACGGGCGATCTCGGCTTGCTCGGCGGTGAGCCTGCCGACCTTCTCCCCGGGCCGCTTACCGGCCAGAACTCCGGCATCGCGTTGCTTGCGCCACTCGCTGATCAACGATGAATACAAGCCCTCCCGCCGCAAGTACGCGCCACCTTCTCCGTGCTCGCATGCCTGCTCGTAGGCMGASAGGTATGCAAGCTTGTCATCCGCGGTGAACGCGCGGCGTCGCCGCGGTCCGTCGGCTCGGGGGTGCGTCGGATCCATCCGTTCATTGTCATTCACGGCCGAAATCGTGGAACTGATCATCGTGTAGTCAATCCGTATCTCGCCCTGCGTCAGGCTGATTTGCTCTGAACCAGTGGACTCAACTCACCCTGACACGCAGGGCAGACCCGGTTGTTGGAGCTCCTGCAGGTGGAGGCCGACGTCGGCCCGTGCCTCGAGGCGTACCGCAGCGGAAACGTGGTCGTGGCCGAGCACCTCGCGGCCGAGGCCGCGCGGTGGCCGGCGTTCGCCGAACGCGCCGCGGAATACGGCTTCCGGTCGGTGGTGGCACTCCCCCTGCGATTGCGGGACGAGCGCGTCGGAGCGCTGAACCTGTTCCGCGCCGACACCGGTCCGATGACGACCGCCGACGTAGCCGTCGGGCAGGCACTCGCCGACGTCGCGACGATCGGGATTCTGCACCAGCGGATCCTGACCCGCTCGGAGGTAGTCAATCAACAACTGCAAACGGCGTTGAACACGCGTCTGGTGATCGAGCAGGCCAAGGGCGTGCTCGCCGAGCGAGGCACCGTCGACATGGACCGAGCCTTCAATCTGCTCCGTGGTCACGCCCGTAGAACCAACCGTCGTCTCGCCGAGCTCGCCCCCGACGTCGTCGACGGTGCCGAGACGAAGGAAATCCTCGGCGACCAGTCCGATTAGCCTCTGCCACACCGCATACCCCGATGGGCCGTCCCAATCGACCTCGACGCTTCCCCAGTCCCCGATGGCTCGACGTCAGACCGACGCTTCATCGATCTGACTCGCCAACCCGACCCGGACCGTGAGATGCCGCACTTCCCGGATTCATTCTTGGCAGCAGCCCGGCGCCGAGGCTTTACTCGGAACGCGAACGCCCGCAGCACCAACGGTTTCGGGAGAAACGCCGGATCCTAGGACGCACTCAGGGCTGTGAATTCCATCGCGGAATCACAGCCCTGAGTGCAATCCGAACTACGAACTGAGCGACGCAGGTGGTTCGAAGCGCTCGCCGTACTTGGCGGCCAGCTCCTTGGCGCGGGCCACGAAGGCTTCCTTGCCAATGCCGGCGGCACCCTCGTAGCCGACGATGTACTGCGCCGAGCCACCGGTCCACGGCGGGAAGCCGATGCCCATGATCGAGCCGATGTTGGCGTCGGCGGTGGTCATCAGCACACCCTCGTCGATGCACTTCTGGGTTTCGAGCGCCTCGGCGAACAACATGCGGTCGATCATGTCCTGCAGCGGCAGTTCGGTGGTTCCGGAGCTGAAGGTCTCGGCGAGGCCAGACCACAGTCCGACGCGCTTGCCGTCGGCGTACTCGTAGAAGCCCGCACCCTTGAGCCGCGACGGACGACCGATCTCGATCATCTTCTCGACGACCGCCTCGGCGGGATGCGGCTCGTACGTGCCACCCGCATCCTCGATGCCCTTGCGCGAGGCGACGGCGATCTTGTGCATGAGCTCGAGGTTCAGCTCATCGGACAGCTGCAGCGGCGGGGCCGGGTAGCCGGCCTGGCTGCCCGCCTGCTCGATGCTGGCGGGCGCGACACCCTCACCGAGCATCGCCAGTGCTTCGTTGACGAAGGTCCCGATGACGCGACTGGTGAAGAAGCCGCGGCTGTCGTTGACGACGATCGGCGTCTTGCCGATGGCCAGCGTGTAGTCGAACACTCGGGCCAGTGCCTCGTCGGAGGTCTTCTCGCCCTTGATGATCTCCACCAGCGGCATCTTGTCGACCGGCGAGAAGAAGTGGATCCCGATGAAGTCATCCTGGCGTTTCACACCGGTCGCCAACTCGGTGATCGGCAGAGTAGAGGTGTTCGAACCGAGCAGCGCGTTGGGCTCGACGATGTCCTCGATCTCACCGAACACCTTGTGCTTCAGCTCGACGGACTCGAAGACGGCCTCGACGACGAAGTCGACGCCCGCGAAGTGGGCGGCGTCGGCGCTGGGCGTGATGCGCGCCAGCAGTGCGTCGCTCTTCTCCTGCGTCGTCTTGCCCCGCTCGAGGGCCTTGGCCTCGATCTTCTCCGAGTAGTTCTTGCCCTTCTCGGCCGCCTCGATGGAGACGTCCTTGAGCACGACGTCGAAGCCGGCCTTGGCCGAGACGTAGGCGATGCCCGCGCCCATCATGCCCGCGCCGAGCACACCGATCTTGGTGATCGGCACCTTGCCGATGCCCTCGGGACGCGAGCCGCCGGAATTGATGAACTGCAGGTCCAGGAAGAATGCCTGGATCATGTTCTTGGCGACCTGGCCGGTGACCAGCTGGGTGAAGTAGCGGCTCTCGATGCGGCTCGCGGTGTCGAAGTCGACCTGCGCGCCCTCGACGGCCGCGTCCAGGATGGCCCGCGGCGCGGGCATCGGCGCACCCTTGAGCTGCTTCTTGAGCAATGCCGGGAAGGACGGCAGGATGCCGGCCAAACCGGGCGATGACGGGGTGCCGCCGGGCATCTTGTAGCCCTTGGCATCCCACGGCTGGACGTGGCTGTCCGGGTTGGCCTTGATCCACGCCTTGGCGGCCGGCACCAGCTCCTCGACGGTAGGAACGACCCGGTCTACCAACCCAATTTCAGCGGCCTTCGCCGGCTTGAAGCGCGTGCCCTGGCTCAGGATCTCCATGAACGCCTTCTGGATGCCGAACATGCGCACGGTGCGGGTGACCCCGCCGCCGCCGGGGAGCAGGCCGAGGGTGACCTCGGGCAGTCCAATCTGGCTGCCCTTGACGTCTGCGGCGATGCGGTGGTGACAGGCCAGTGCGATCTCCAGGCCGCCGCCGAGCGCCGCGCCATTGATGGCGGCGACCACGGGCTTGCCGAGGGTTTCCAGCTTGCGCAGGTCGCGCTTGACCGTCTCGACCATGTCGAAGGCCTCACCGGCGTTCTCGGGTCCGAGGTTGATCATGCCCTTGAGGTCGCCACCGGCGAAGAAGGTCTTCTTCGCGCTGGTGATCACGACACCGGTGACCGAGTCCGCCTCTGAGACAAGGCGCTCGACAGCCTTCTCCATGGACTGCTGGTAGTGCTCGTTCATCACGTTGGCCGAGCCGGTCGGGTCGTCCAGCGTCAGGGTGACGATGCCGTCGCTGTCCTTGTCCCACTGAATGGTGTTCTCGGTCATGTGCTCAAACCCTTTCGATGATGGTCGCAACGCCCATGCCGCCACCGATGCACAGCGTGACGAGGGCACGCTTGGCCCCGCGACGCTCGAGCTCGTCGACCATGGTTCCGGTGATCATGGCGCCGGTCGCGCCCAGCGGGTGACCCATGGCGATGGCGCCGCCGTTGACGTTGAGCTTCTCGTCGGGGATGTTCAGGTCCTTCTGGAACTTCAACACCACCGAGGCGAACGCCTCGTTCAGCTCGAACAGGTCGATGTCGTCGACCGTCAACCCGGCGCGGTCCAGCACCTTCTTGGTGGCCGGCGTGGGGCCGGTCAGCATGATGATGGGGTCGGCGCCGCTGGTGGCGGTGGCCACGATGCGGGCGCGCGGAGTCAGGTTTTGAGCACTCCCCGCCTTTTCGCTACCGACGAGCACCAGCGCGGCGCCGTCGACGATGCCGGAGCTGTTGCCACCGGTGTGGACGTGGTTGATCTTCTCTATCGAGTGGTACTTCTGCAGTGCCACGTCGTCGAAGCCGCCCATCGCGCCGATGCCGTCGAACGCGGTCTTCAGCTTGCCGAGGCTCTCGACGGTCGACCCGGGACGCATGTGCTCGTCGTGGTCGAGGATGACCAGTCCGTTCTGATCCTTGACCGGGACGACGGACTTGGCGAAGTATCCGCCCGACCATGCGGCGGCGGCCCTTTCCTGGCTGCGCGCAGCGTAGGCGTCCACGTCCTCACGCGAGAAGCCTTCGATGGTGGCGATCAGGTCTGCGCCGATGCCCTGTGGCACGAAGCCGAGGCGGTAGTTGGTCTCGGGGTCGGTGGCCCAGGCGCCGCCATCGGAGCCCATCGGGACGCGGCTCATCGACTCGACACCGCCAGCGATGACCAGGTCGTCCCAGCCGGAGCGCACTTTCTGCGCGGCGATGTTGACCGCCTCGAGGCCCGACGCGCAGAAGCGATTGAGCTGGAATCCGCCGGTGGTCTCGGGCAGCTTGGCCAGCAACGCGGCGGTGCGGGCGATGTCGCCGCCCTGATCACCGACGGGTGAGACCACGCCGAGGATGACGTCGCTGATCAAATTTTCGTCGAGGTCGGGGTGACGGCTGCGCATCTCGTCGATCAGGCCGACGACCAGGTTGACGGGCTTGACTTCGTTGAGCGAGCCGTTGCGCTGCTTGCCGCGCGGGGTGCGGATCGCCTCATAGATGAAGGCTTCTTCGGACATGGTGAATTCCTCTTCTTCTGGACTCTTCGGATTTCAGACGGGGCCCCCAAGTGTCCGCAGCCTAGCAGCCTCGCCCAACCCGTTGGTTGGGCAGTCGCCCAGCACCCCCCCGCGCCCGTCTCACCGAGCCCGGTGGACACCGTCGTCAGGCGCTCTGCGCCTGCGCCAGCTCCTCCAGGGTCGGGTAGTCGACGTAGCCCGCCGGACCCGGCGCATAGAAGGTGGCGACGTCCGGCTCGTTGAGGTCCGCGCCCACGCGGAGGCGATCGATGAGGTCGGGGTTGGCCAAGAAGGCACGGCCGACCGCTGCCGCGCTGATCACGCCCCACTGCGCGAGTTCCTCCAGCTGGCAGAAGCGGGTGTCCGTCTCCCGGCCGGTGTTGAGCACGAGCGGTCCGAACCACAGCCCGCGAAGCGCACCGAACGCGGGTGCGTCCGGATCGACGAGCACGTGCAGGTAGGCAACGTCGAGCGGGGCAATCCGGTTCAGCAGAACTTCGTACGCACTGACCTGATCGACGTCGTGCATGCCACCTGCGGCGTTCCCGGGCGAGATGCGCAGACCCACCCGGCCCGGTCCGATCTCGGCGGCGACGGCCTCGACGATCTCGGCGGTCAATCGCGCCCGGTTCTCCGGCGAGCCCCCGTAGGCGTCCGTTCGTTGGTTGGTCACGTCGGACATGAACTGATGCAGAAGATAACCATTGGCGCCGTGGATCTCGACGCCGTCCAGGCCGGCGTCGATGGCACGACGGGCCGCCCGCCGGAACTGTTCGACGATCGGCGCGATATCGTCGACGGCCAACGCACGCGGCACCGGGAGCGGCTTCTTGCCCGACGGGGTGTGCGTCGTGACGTCCGCCGCGATGGCCGACGGAGCGACCGGTTCGACGCCACTGATCTCCGGGTGCCCCATCCGCCCGACGTGCCACAGCTGCATGAACATCCGGCCGCCCGCCGCGTGCACCGCCTCGCCGATCTCCGACCATTTCTGCTGGTGCCGGTCCGTGTAGTTGCCCGGGGTGTTGAGGTAGGCACCGTTCGCCGCCTTCGACACCGCGGTGGCCTCGGTGATGATCAACCCGGCCGCCGCACGTTGCGCGTAATACTGGGCCGCCAGATCGGACGGCGTGCCGTCCGCCTGTGCTCTGGATCGCGTCAAGGGCGCCATGAAGATTCGGTTCGGGGCGGCGACGTCGCCGACCTGAATGGATTCGAGGAGCGAGGCGTCGTCAGCGAGCGTGTAGGCCATGTCGCCGTCAGCACCGAGTGGACGCGATTCATTCCCTCGGGGCCGTGACCCTAGTCTCGATCACATGGCCACCCCCAATGGCGCCGGCCGTCCGGCTCCGGTCGCCCGACTCCAGCCCTACAGCGTGACGATCTTCGCCGAGATGTCGGCGCTGGCCGCCCGTATCGGCGCGGTGAACCTCGGACAGGGATTCCCCGACGAGGATGGCCCGGCCAAAATGCTGAAGACCGCCGAGCAGGCCATCGCCGACGGCGTCAACCAGTACCCACCCGGCCCGGGCATCCTTCCCTTGCGCCAGGCGATCGCCGCGCAGCGCCAACGCCACTTCGGCATCACCTACGATCCCGACACCGAAGTGCTCGTCACGGTCGGCGCCACGGAGGCGATCGCGGCGACCGTCATCGGCCTGGTGGAACCCGGCTCCGAGGTCCTGCTGATCGAGCCGTTCTACGACTCCTACTCCCCCGTCATCGCGATGGCCGGCTGTCAACGGGTGGCCGTGCCGCTGGTCGCCGACGGCTGCGGGTTCGCCATCGACGTCGATGCCGTGCGCGATGCCATCACACCGCGCACCCGCGCGCTGATCGTCAACTCGCCCCACAACCCGACCGGCATGGTCGCCTCCGACGCGGAGCTCTCGGCGATCGCCAGGCTCGCGGTCGAGCACGACCTGTTGGTCATCACCGACGAGGTGTACGAGCAACTGGTGTTCAGCAATGCTGGTGGCCTCCGCCATCTGCCCCTGGCCGGCTATCCCGGCATGGCCGGCCGGACGATCACCATCTCGAGTGCGGCGAAGATGTTCAACGTCACCGGCTGGAAGATCGGCTGGGCCTGCGGTCCGGCCGAGCTCATCGCCGGGGTGCGGGCAGCCAAGCAATACCTCACCTACGTGGGCGGGGCGCCGTTCCAGCCTGCCGTCGCCGAGGCACTGGACAACGAGGACGCCTGGACGAAGGCGCTGCGGGAGTCGTTCCAGGCCAAGCGAAATCGACTGGCAGGCGCGCTCTCCGACATCGGGTTCGACGTGTTCGACAGCTTCGGCACCTATTTCCTGTGCGCCGACCCACGGCCGTTGGGCTACGCCGACAGCACCACGTTCTGCGCGCAGCTCCCCGAGCGGGCCGGCGTCGCAGCCATCCCGATGTCGGCGTTCTGCGATCCAGACTCCGACCACATCGGCGACTGGAATCACCTGGTGCGCTTCGCCTTCTGTAAGCGCGACGACACCATGGAAGAAGCCATCACGCGGCTGCAGGTATTGAAGCGCTAACCGTGGTTGCGGGTCACCCGGCAGCGGAGTCGCTCGATCGCGACGTCGAGCACCATCCTCCTGGCGCGCTTGATCAAGAACTCCGGAATCGGTGCGGCAAGGTCGACGATGATGTCGAACCGCACCATGGTCTTGTCTCCGACCCTGGTGAGGTTGTATTCGCCGTGCTGGCCCCGCTGCTGGAACGTGTCGGTCGCGTCCCAGACCACCCAGTCCGGGCCCCAGTGATATTCCAGGAGTTCCCGGTCGGTGACACCCATGATCTTCACCGTCGCCTTGACGTGATGCGGCCGACCGTCGGGATGCCGATCGACTATTTCAGCGTGCCGGTGCAACGTCGACCACAACGGCACCTCCTCGATGTCGGCAAGGGCATCGAGGATCGCCTCGGGCGAGGCGTCGAACACGATTTCCCGTGTGGCACGCACTGCCATGAGCAAAGGGTAGTCACTGACCCGACCCAGCGCAGCCGTTCCGCTGGCTAACTCTCCTGGGCACCAGCCGAGGTTAGGCTGCCGACCCTTACCTCGGTAGGGGCCCGGCGCTCAACCCTTCTTGACCTTGATGACCTGTTTGCGCAGGCCGTCCGTCGCCGACTCGAGCCCGCCCTTCATCGCCCGCTTCAGCACGAACCCGGGAATGGGCACCGAAGGGTCGACGGTGATGTCGAACCTGACCCTGGTCTTGGCGCCGTCCGGCGTGAGCGTGTACGACGCATCCTGCGTCTTCAGCTGGCTCGAACTGAGCAGCTTCCAGCTCGCACTGTGGTCGGTCCAGGTGTACTCCACGACCATTTCGTCCGAGATGCCCATGGTCTTCAGCTTCAACCTGACCTTCCTCGGCCTGCCGTTCTCCTCGGTCTCGAGGATCTCGGCGCCTTGATGCTGTGACGACCACTCGGGTGCCGTCTGGACGTCGGCGATGACTGCGAGGATCTCCTCGGGGGTGGCGTCGATGACGACTTCACGCGAATCACTGGTTGCCATGTTCGCGACCTTAGCCAGCGGGCGCCGCGCGGTGAGCACTTTCGGTGCGGGCGGTGTCCTGCGCCGTTCGCCAAGGGGTGGAAGCATCTGACGCGTGGCCACCACTGAAACGCAGACCATCGCCTATCCCGCAGCGGGCGCCCGCCCGAATCGCCGCGACGAAGTAGCACTCGCACCACACGTCGTCGTTCTGTTCGGCGCTACGGGTGACCTGGCCAAGCGCAAGCTGCTGCCGGGCATGGCGTATCTGGTGCAGTCCTCGTTGGCGCCCAAGATCCGGGTCGTCGGTACGTCCTTGGAGGACCTCACCGACGACGAGTTCCGCGCGCTGACGAAGGAGGCCGTCGACGATTTCGGCACCCACAAGCTCACCGACGAGCAGTGGGCACACTTCGCCAGCCGCATCTCCTATGTCCCGCAGGGTGCCGGACCCGAGGCGTTGGCCGCCGCCGTAGCGGACGCGGAGCAGGAGTTGGGACCGGAAACCCGCCGACTGCACTACCTTTCGGTGCCACCGAAGGCCGCCCGCGCCGTCATCACGATGCTCAAGGACGCGAACCTCGTCGACCGTTCGCGGGTGGTGATGGAAAAGCCGTTCGGCACGGACCTGGCGAGCGCGATCGAACTGAACGACTTCGTCCACGAAACGTTCCGCGAGCGACAGATCTTCCGCATCGACCACTTCCTGGGCAAGGAGGCGGCCCAGAACATCTTGGCGTTCCGATTCGCCAACGGTCTGTTCGAGCCGATCTGGAACCGCAACTTCATCGACCACATCCAGATCGACATTCCCGAGACGCTCGGCCTCGACCAGCGGGCCAACTTCTATGAAAGCACCGGCGCCTTCAAGGACATGGTGGTCACGCACCTGCTCCAGGTGATGGCCTTCGTGGTGATGGAGCCACCGACGGCCCTGGAACCGCGGGCCATCAGCGAGGAGAAGAACAAGGTCTTTCGGTCGATGCTGCCAATCAATCCCGCCGAGGTCGTCCGCGGCCAGTACGCCGGCTACCGCGCCGAGACCGGCGTGGCGCGCGACTCCGACACCGAGACGTTCATCGCGCTGAAGGTCGGCATCGACAACTGGCGCTGGGCCGGGGTGCCGATCTACCTGCGCACCGGCAAGAAGATGGCCGAGGGCATGCGCATCATCTCGATCGCGTTCAGGGAGGCGCCGCGCACGATGTTCCCGGCCGGCTCGGGCGTCGGCTCCCAGGGACCCGACCACCTGACGTTCGACCTGGCCGACGCGTCCAAGGTGTCCCTGTCGTTCTACGGCAAGCGGCCGGGCCCCGGCATGAAGCTCGACAAGATGTCCATGCAGTTCTCCACCCAGGAAACCGAATCGTTGGGCGACGTGCTGGAGGCCTACGAGCGGCTGATCCTCGACGCCATGCGCGGCGACCACACCCTCTTCACCACGGCCGAGGGCATCGAATCTCTGTGGGAGCGTTCGACTCAACTATTGGAGGACCCGCCGCAGGTGAAGTCCTACCAATCGGGTACCTGGGGTCCGAATGCCATCCACCAACTCGTCGCGCCGAACGCGTGGCGATTGCCGTTCGAGAGGGCATGGCGGGAGAAGAAGTAGGGTCGACAACCATGAGCGACGCGGTCGATCCCACCATCCCTCCCAGTGGGACGGGGTGCGTCGAATGCGACGCGGCCGGCGGATGGTGGTTTCACCTCCGTCGGTGCACGGCGTGCGGACACGTCGGCTGCTGTGATGACTCCCTGGCCCGGCACGCCGCCGCCCACTGGCGCGCGACCGGTCACCCGGTGATCCGTTCCTTCGAGCCAGGCGAGGACTGGTTCTGGAACTACGACACCAACGACTACGCCGACGGGCCGGAACTCGCCCCGCCGGAGTGCCATCCGGAAGACCAGACGGTGCCGGGACCCCATGATCGGGTCCCGAAGGACTGGATGGTGCAGTTGCAGCGTCGGGGTGACTGACCCATCATGGTGAACTCGCCGTCGTGGTGAAGGCCGGAGGCGACAGCTCCCTCACCGTCGTCATCGCGTTCGTGGCGAACCTCGCGGTCGCCTTGGCGAAGTCCTTCGCCGCGGTGCTGTCCGGTTCGGCCTCCATGACCGCGGAAGCTGCGCACTCCTGGGCCGACACCGGCAACGAGGTCTTCCTCCTCATCGCGAACCGGCGCAGCGTCCGCGACGCCGACGAGCGCAGGCCGCTGGGGTACGGGCGAGAGGCCTACGTGTGGTCGCTGCTCGCCGCAGTTGGCCTGTTCGTCGTTGGGGCGGCGGTCTCGATCTGGCGGGGCGTCACCGAGCTCCTGCACGGCGAAGAAGGCAGCGAGGACTACCGGATCGCGTACCTCGTGCTCGCCATCGCGTTCGTCCTGGAGGGTGCGTCGTGGCTGCAGTCAGTGCGCCAACTCCGGCGTGATGCAAGCCATTTCGAGAGCGACGTGCTCCAGTACGCGTTCGAGACGTCCGATCCCACGGTGCGGGCGGTGTTCGCCGAGGACAGCGCGGCGCTCATCGGCATCGTCATCGCGTTCGTCGGCATCCTGCTGCACCAGCTGACCGGTGACGTCGTCTGGGACGGCGTGGGCTCCATCCTGGTCGGTGTCCTGCTCGGCGGGGTAGCAGTCGTACTCATCAACCGCAACCGGATCTTCCTCACCGGCGAGGCGGGGCCGCCTCGGCTGCAGAAGGCACTTAGCGACAAGCTCGCGAGTTTTCCCGAAGTCGCCTCGGTCCGGTTCCTGCGCCCCGAGTTCATTGGGCCCAAGCAGATTTTCGTGATCGCGAGTGTCGACCTGGTGGGCGACGCGGTCGAATCGTCGGTCGCCAGGACACTCAGGATGCTCGAACACCGCTTCGAGGACGACGTGCCCGAGATCCGCGAGGCGGTGCTGACGGTTTCCGAACCCGACGATGCGGGTATCGCGCTGCTCGTGAGCAATACAGAACCCAAGACCGGCGACTCGGACTCCGGCCCTGCCGGAGCCGAAGACGTCCAGAGCGATCCGGCCAAGGGCGCCGAGGACAGGAGCGACTGGTCCGACGAGGGTGGCGCCACCGCGAAGGACGACGACTAACGCGCGTCGGCCAACGCCTGTACGGCCGCGTTGTAGCCAGGTATGAAGGTGATGCCCGGCCCTCCGTGGCATCCTGCGCTGCCTAGGTACAGCCCGGCGATCGAAATGGGTTGATCGGCAAAACCGCGTGGCCCAGGACGATTCGGCCCCATCTGCTCGGGGTGTATCAGGCCGTGGCAGTAGTCTCCGCCGGGAGCGCCGAACATGGTGCCCATGTGCCGAGGCGTGAACGTGGTGTGGCGGATGATCTTCGACTCGAAGTCGGGCGCGACCCGGGTGATCTTCTCGATGACGCGGCGGCTCATCTCGACTCTGAGGTCGCCATAGGACGCGTTCTCGTAGCTGATGGGAAACCACATCGAGAAGGCCGACATCGCGTGCTTGCCGTCGGGCGCCAGGTCACCATCGTGCACCGACGGGAACTGCATGGCGATGGCCGGATCGGCGGGCACGATTCCGCGACGGCTATTCTCCCACTGCCGTTGCAACTCCTCCGGCGTGCTGAAAAGCCCAATGGCCAACTGCATTTCGGGATCGTTGAGCTTCTCGTACGGTTCGGCGAAGGTGGGCATCCCGTCGAGGGCGAAGTGCATCTGCAGGTAGCTGCCGCGGTGGTCGACGCGGGCGAACCGATCGCGGACCTCCGATGGCACCAGGTTCGGGTCGATCAGCTTGGTGACGGTGAGGTCGGGCGCCACACCGGAGACCACGATGGGCGCATCGATCCTCGAGCCATCCTCTAGCCGAACACCGGTGACCCGGCCGCCGTCCACCAGGATCTCGTCAACCTTGGTGCGCAGCCTCAGCTCCCCACCGCCAGACTCCAGCAGGTCCACGAGATGCGCGGTGAGAGATCCAATTCCGCCGCGAAGCTTCTTCATCAGCTTGGCGTTCTCGTCCGGTATGGCCAGGCCGAAGGCAAGCGCCGCCGCACTGCCGGGGGTGGCAGGCCCGCGGTAGGTGGTGTTGACGGCGAGGAAGGACAGCATCCCCCGCAGGGCTCCGTGCTTCTCCGCGTCGGGGAGGTACCGGTCCAGCACGTCGGTGACGGACCCGAACAGCATGTCGGTGATCGCCGAGCGCTCGAATTCGTTCTGGGCGCAGGCATACATCTCGTCGATCGTCTTGGGCGGCGTGCCTGCGTCGAACCGGCCCAGCGCACGGGTCGGGGCCTGGCTCCACGCCATCAGGCCCGCCATGCCGTTGACGGCCTCGGCGCCGTGCACGTCGTTGAGGTGGGTGAGCAGCTTCATCGGATCCGTGTAGTACACGACGGGCTCGTCACCAATGCCGCGCAACGACACCGACATGACGTCGAGATCCACGGTCGGCAGCTCGTCGAGGCCAAGCTCAGCACTGACCTTCGCGGACGTCGGGAATTGCAGCGAGCCTGCGATCTCGAATCTGTAACCGTCGAAAAGCTCTACGGTGGAGGCCATTCCGCCGGCATACAACTTCGAATCGAGGCAGAGCGTGCGGACCCCTGCCTTCTGCAGAAGGGCAGCCGCGGCAAGCCCATTGTGACCCGCACCGATGACAATTGCGTCGAACTGCGCCATCGTCCGAGGCTGGCATGAGGCTCACGTTTTGTCAATAATGACGAAACTTTCGTCACTCTTCTCCGCTGATGCCTACCGCCACCGCCTCGAGCGCCGTGCGGCACAGTCGAGCGAGCTCTGGGAGTGACCGATCGTCGCTCCTCATCCAGACCTCCATCGCGCCGAATACCGCTGCGGCAATGCAGCGCGCGGTCACCGTGACGCGCAACCGGCCGTCGGTGCCGGGAGCGGGCGTGTCGTCGCGGGTCAGATATTCCTCGACCACCTCGGCGAAGTCGGCCTCGACCTGACGGATGTGGCGCACGATTCGCCCCGGATCGAGTTCCTGGGACCGCAGTTCGGCGATCTTGGGCACCGCCTCGGCGTCGTACGGCGCGGCCATCACCGCCGAATGCACGGCATCGATCAGCGACTCGTTGGGCGCTCGATCGGCGAGCGCCGTACGAAACCACTGGAGCCCGGCGTCGTAGTCGACGAACAGCAGATCGTGCTTGGACGTGAAGTGCCGGTAGAAGGTCCGCAGCGAGACTCCGGCGTCCGAGGCAATCTGTTCGGCGGAGGTCTCCTCCACTCCCTGGGCCAGGAATCTCACCAGGGCGGCTTGGCGCAACGCGTCACGAGTGCGTTCGCTGCGCGCCGTCTGCGCAGGTCGGACCATGGAGGTTAAGGTACCCCGTCGCCGACGCGCCCCGTTTGCGCACCGCGATCAGGCCGCCCTTCGCGGGAGTGTGGGCCACACCGCGTGGAGTCTGCGATTGCCTTGCTCTGGCCCCGCCCTGCGTGTCAGGGTGAGTTGAGTCCACTGGTTCAGAGCAAATCAGCCTGACGCAGGGCGAGATACGGATTGACTACACGATGATCAGTTCCACGATTTCGGCCGTGAATGACAATGAACGGATGGATCCGACGCACCCCCGAGCCGACGGACCGCGGCGACGCCGCGCGTTCACCGCGGATGACAAGCTTGCATACCTCTCGGCCTACGAGCAGGCATGCGAGCACGGAGAAGGTGGCGCGTACTTGCGGCGGGAGGGCTTGTATTCATCGTTGATCAGCGAGTGGCGCAAGCAAC
>NZ_RCZG01000031.1 GCF_006439015.1 Mycolicibacterium hodleri
CGATGCCGTGATCGCCGCGGTGACGGCGCAGAACCGCTTCGCGCGGCGGGTGAACATGGAGGTCGCCTCACACACCGCGCTGATGGACCCGGTACTGCCCGAGCTGCGCGAAGCCCTGGCCGACCTGGCGCCCAACGTGGCCACCATCCCGTTCCTGTCCACCGTCGTGGACCCCACCACCGAACCCCTGCTCGACGCCGCCTACTGGGCCGACAACGTCCGACGACCCGTGCGATTCAGCCAAGCCATCACCACCGCCGCCCAGGACTACGGCACCTTCATCGAAATCAGCCCCCACCCGGTGCTGACCAACGCGGTTTCCGACACGCTCAAGTCGACGCCGCACCGCAGTATCGAAACCCTTCACCGTGACACCGACGACACGCTGACCTTCCACACTCAGCTCAACACGACTCAGCCTCCGCAGACCGAGCACGACGCGGAGCCGCACACGCTCATCCCGACGACCCCCTGGCACCGCACCAACCACTGGATGGCCGCGCGGAAAAAGCTTCATGGCGCGGTCTCTGCGCCCAGCCCTGGGACGCTGCTGGGCACCCACATCGGAGTTGCCGGTCAGTCGCCGACACATCTGTGGCAAGCGCTGCTCATGTCGCAGGGCAAGCCCTACCCGGGTTCGCACCGCGTCGATGGCCTGGAGATCGTCCCGTTGTCGGTGCTCCTGCAGACGCTCTCGTCGGCTGCCGCCAAATTGGGTGCGTCGAACGTCGGTGACGTGCGGTTCGAGCGTCCGATCTTCATCGACCGGCCGCAAGTGATTCAGGTCGTGGCCGACGACCAATCCATCATGGTGTCGTCGGCGCCCGACATCGACACTCCGGTGCAGCGTTGGGTCAAGCACGTCAGCGCCCGCATCTCCTCGGAGTCGGAAGCTCATCGCGACCACTCCGACCACCTCGGTGACGACGTGCCGCATGGCTACGACGCAGCTTCGCTGTCCGAGCTCCAGCACGCCTGGGGCATCGAGGGCCGTCCGTATCCGTGGTCGATCGACTCATCCAGTTCGACGCCTGGGCGTCTTCACGTCGACGTGAACGTGCCGAAGGCGTCAACCGTCGCGCTGCTGGATGCCGCGATCAACCTCGGTCGCTTGGTGGACAGCTCGAACCCGGCCCTGATGGTCCCGGCCGACGCCGAAGGCGTCCACTTCGCGGCAGACCTGACGGACGGCCAGGGTTCTATCGACGTTCGGCGACGCAGCGGCGACGGCAATGAATTGGTCGTCGACATCGCGGTCACGGGGTCGAACGGTGAGACGTGCATCGACGTCCGCGGGCTTCGGTACGTGGACGTGGAGTCCCGTTCGCCAGCGGCCCCACTCGACGCAGATCCACGCACGTCGGCGCACGCGATCGCATGGCAGCCGTGGGACGCCGCCGATGTCGGCCAGGCACCCACCGACGCGCCCGGCACCATCGCCGTGCTCGGCGAGGATGATTCCGCGCGCGTGCTCCGCGATCGGTTGTCGTCGGTTGGCTATTCGAGCGCCGACGTCGACGAGGCAAAGTGTGTTCTCTACGTGGCCGGCCCCGGCCCGGGAGGCGAGACTGATCTGGACTATGCCGTCCGGGTGTCCAAGGAAGTGGCGGACCTCGTCCGCCGACTGGTCGAGCGAGCCGACCGCTACCCGGCGACGATGTGGATCGTGACGCGCGGTGTCCGCGAGGCGGCGTCCGACGCAGCGCTGCGGCAGAGCTGCCTCTGGGGAGTCGCAGGCGTCATCGGTGCCGAGCAGCCGCAACTGTGGGGCGGCTTGGTCGATATCGCCGACGACGAGGACATCGTCGACTGCGCACCGGCGCTGTCCACGATCCTGGCTAGTTCGGCCAAGTCGATTCTGGCCCTGCGTGGCGGGGAATTCCTCGCCTCGTCGCTGGTCCCCATCGCCGGTGAACCCGTGCGCGAACCCCTGCGGTGTCACTCGGACGCGGCGTACCTGATCACCGGTGGCATGGGCGTCCTCGGATTGTTGATGGCCGGATGGCTCGCCGACCGTGGCGCCCGTCGGCTGATACTCGCCGGCCGCACTCCGTTGCCCCCGCGGCGCGACTGGGACGGCGACATCGACGATGCGGATGTCCGGCACAGGATCGCTGCGATCCGGGCACTGGAGCGGCGCGGAGTCGCGGTCGACGCCGTGGCACTCGACGTTGGCTCACGCGAGCAGGTCGAAGCCCTCCTGGCTCGGCGGGATGCCGATGGAGCGCCGCTCATCCGCGGTGTCATACACGCCGCCGGACTGACCGAGGGACAGCTGCTGACCGAGCTCGACGAGGCTCGACTCCACAGCACCATGTGGCCGAAGATCGCCGGTGCACGGGTTCTCCACGAGGCCTTCCCACCGACCAGCCTCGACTTCTTCTATCTCACCGCTTCGGCCGGGACGGTGTTCGGCATCGCCGGGCAGGGTGCCTACGCGGCGGGAAATGCGTACCTCGACTGCCTGGCTCGGGCCAGACACCGACAGGGTGGCCACACCGTCAGCCTCGACTGGGTGGCGTGGAAGGGCCTGGGATTCGGCTCCGATGCGCAGGTGGTGGTGCAGGAGCTCGCCCGGTTGGGTTCGCGGCCGATCACCCCAGACGAGGCCTTCACGGCCTGGGAGTTCGTGGACCGTCACGACATCTCGCAAGCGCTGATGGCACCGATGCACACGGCGCAGGCCGATCCCTCGGCCGCCGCTGAGCTGGCGCCGGTGCGCGAGTGGGCTCAACTGTCCTCCGAGGATCTGCATGCGGAGCTCGAGAACGGCCTGGTGGCCATCCTCGCCAACGAACTGCGCACGTCCGAGGACGCGGTTCAAGTCGACCTTCCGTTCGCCGAGATGGGGCTGAACTCGGTGATGGCGATGTCGATCCGGCGAGCAGTCGAGCAACTGGTTGGACTCGAACTGTCGGTGACCATGCTCTGGAATCATCCCACGATCGCGTCCTTCGCCGGCTACCTCGCCAAGCAGCTGGTCCCGGACGACGACACGGCAGCCGACGGTGACGCGGCGGATGACTCGAGCGTGCTGGACTCGTTGTTCGACAGCATCGAAACGACGTGATGACGCCGAAGGCGCGCACGCACTGAGAACAGGATTCATCCGAACGGAAAGGACGCTGTGATGGCCAAGATCGAGCATTCCATCCCCGGTCTCCTCAAGGAGCGAGCGGAGAAGCAGCCGGATGACGTGGCCTACACGTTCGTCGACTACGAGGTGGACGCCGGCGGGTATGCCGAAAGCTTGACGTGGTCCGAGGTCTACGACCGGGTGCAGGTCATCGCTGCGAACCTCGCCAAGTGTGGTTCGCCTGGGGACCGGGCCGTGATTCTCGCTCCGCAGAGCATGGAGTACGTCCTGGCCTTCCTCGGCGCGATCCAGGCCGGGTTCGTCGCCGTCCCGCTGTCGATGCCGCAGATGCGACAGCACGACGAGCGGGTGACCGGGGCGATGAAGGATTCGACGCCGGTCGCGGTACTGACCACGTCGGCGGTCGTCGACGACGTCAAGAAGTTCGGTCACGCCGACCCGAGACAGCGAGCGCCAAAGTTCATCGAGGTCGACACTCTCGACTTCGACTCGCCGTCCGCCGCAGCGGCGGAGGTGTCGCTGCCCAAGACTGCTTATCTGCAGTACACGTCGGGTTCGACCCGACGACCGGCCGGCGTAGTCGTCAACCATGACAACGTCTTGATCAATGTCGGTCAACTGCTCACCGACTACTACGAGGCCTACCCCGACGGCGCGCCGAAGGACACCACGATCGTGTCGTGGCTGCCCTTCTATCACGACATGGGCCTCATCGTCGGCGTGTTCATTCCGATGATGCTTGGCTGCCCATCGGTGTTGATGAGCCCCATCGCGTTCATGCAGCGGCCGGCCCGGTGGATGCAGCAACTGGCCTCGAACACGAGCACGTTCACCGCGGCGCCGAACTTCGCCTTCGAGCTTGCGGTCAGTCGCACCAGGGATGAAGACCTCGCGGGCCTGGACCTCGGCGGTGTGGTCGTGATGATCAATGGCGCCGAGCGCGTGCACGGGTCGACGGTGCGGCGCTTCAACGAGCGCTTCGCCGCCTTCAACCTGCCTGCATCGGCAATGCGCCCGTCCTTCGGTCTGGCGGAGGCGACGGTATACGTATCGGCCTCAGCTGGTGGGCGCCCGCCGACAGCGGTTCGCTTCGACTACGAGAAGCTGGCGGTGGGTCACGCGGAGCGGTGCGACGAGAACGGCTCAGAGCTGATCAGCTGTGGCACACCGCGTTCGACGACCGTCCGGGTCGTCGACCCCGAAACCCGCGTGGAGAATTCCGCAGGCAAGATCGGCGAGGTCTGGCTGCATGGCAAGCACGTGGCGGGCGGCTACTGGCACAACCCGCAGCTGACCGAGGAACTGTTCGCCGGACAGCTCGCGGAGCCCACCGATGGCACCCCGCAGGGTCCATGGCTGCGGACCGGGGACCTGGGCGTCATGTTCGACGACGAACTGTTCATCATCGGGCGGATCAAGGATCTGCTGATCGTCGACGGGCGCAATCACTACCCGGATGACATCGAGGCCACGGTCGTCGAGTTCACGGGTGGCCGCGTTGCAGCGATCTCGATCCCCGACGAGGCCAGCGAAAAGCTGGTGGTAATCGCCGAGTTGAAGAAGCAAATCGACCCGTCGATGCTGGAATCGGTGAAACAGCAAGTGACAGCCGCGATCTCGATGACGCATAGTGTGCGGCTCGCCGACTTCGCATTGGTCGGCCCCGGCAGCCTCCCCCTCACGACGAGTGGCAAGGTGCGCCGCGCCGCGTCGGTCGAACTGTATCGGAGTGACGGGTTCCGCCGGTTGGACGTCACTACATGACCTCGGATTTCACCGAGGCTGCTCTCCGTCATTGGTTGGTCGACTACCTGGTCACCAACATCGGCTGCAGTCCGGATCAGATCGATCTCGGCGCGTCGATGCATGATTTGGGAGTGGGATCGCGCGACGCGGTCGTGCTGACGGGTGAGTTGTCGGAGTTGTTGGGTCTGACGGTGTCGCCGGTGGACTTCTGGCAGTACCCGACGGTCAATGCGTTGGCGAAGTTCTTGACCGGGGGTGAGGTCGAGCCGGTGACCGAGGTGCCCACGGGTGGCGGCGGGTCGGCGAACGAGCCGATTGCGGTGATCGGCATGGGTTGCCGGTTTCCTGGGGACATTCATGGTCCCGATGAGTTTTGGGATTTCTTGATCGAGGGCCGGTCGGCGGTGGGAGAGGTTCCGCCGGATCGGTGGGCGTGGTCCGACGACGGTTCACCGGAGGGTGCCGCGGCCCTGGCGGGGACTACCCGCTGGGGCTCCTTTCTGAGTGACGTCGATGCCTTCGACGCGGAGTACTTCGAGATCATGCCGCGCGAGGCATCGCGGATGGATCCGCAGCAGCGGTTGCTGCTGGAGGTGACGCACGAGGCCCTCGAGCACGCCGGCATCCCGGCGGATTCCCTCGCTGAGACGCAGACGGGCATCT
Source organism: Mycolicibacterium hodleri (assembly GCF_006439015.1). GTDB lineage: Bacteria > Actinomycetota > Actinomycetes > Mycobacteriales > Mycobacteriaceae > Mycobacterium > Mycobacterium hodleri_A. The sequence goes on from NZ_RCZG01000031.1 coordinate 5,507, forward strand.
TCGCCGGAGCATGTGCTGGCGACTACGCCCATCTGGCGTCGACCGATCTGAGTCAGGTCGACGCGTGGTACGGCACCGGTGGTGCGTTGAGCATCATTGCGAATCGGGTGTCGTATTACTTTGATTTGCGGGGTCCGTCGATCACGGTGGATACGGCGTGTTCGTCGTCGTTGGTGGCGATGCATTTGGCGTGTCAGAGTTTGCGGGCGGGGGATTCGAATCTGGCGTTGGCGGCGGGGGTGAATTTGTTGTTGTCGCCGGCGGCGACGCGCAGTTTCGACCAGGCCGAGGCGTTGTCGCGGTCGGGGCAGTGTCATTCCTTTGATGCCAGTGCTGATGGTTTCGTGCGTGGCGAGGGTTGCGGTGTGGTGGTGCTCAAGCGCCTTGGTGATGCTCTTGCCGATGGGGATCGGGTGTTGGCGGTGATTCGGGGGTCGGCGGTCAATCAGGATGGTCGTTCCAATGGGTTGATGGCGCCGAATCCGGCGGCGCAGATGGCGGTGTTGAAGTCGGCGTATGCCGCGGCGGGTGTGGAGCCGCGTGAGGTGGATTACGTCGAGGCGCATGGCACGGGCACGTTGTTG
>NZ_RCZG01000032.1 GCF_006439015.1 Mycolicibacterium hodleri
CCGGTTGGCGGCCTCGTCGAGTTCCCGATAGGTCAGTGCGGAGCCCTCGAAGCTCACCGCGACCGCTCCGGGAGTGCGGGTCACCTGGTGGGCGAACAGTTCCGGAACCGACACGGGCTCCGCTGACGGCCGGGTCAACACCGCGCGGTTGCCCATCTCGTCGAGGCGGGTGCGTTCCTCGACCTCGAGCACCTCGATCGAGGACAACCGTGCCCTCGGATCGGCGGTCATCGCCTCTATGACGCGTTCCAACCGCTCGATGAGCGCGTGGATGCTGCTCGCGTCGAACACATCAGTGTCGAATTCGACGCGAAGGCCCAATTCGCCGGCCGAGCTGGCTTGCAGTGTGAGCGGATAGTGGTTGGATTCGCGCGCGGTGACCTGGCTGATGGCCAGCCCGTTCGTGTTGGCCAAGGCGGTGGTGTCGATCGGGTAGTTCTCGAACACGAACAGAGTGTCGAACAGTTGGTCGTGGCCGGTGGCGCGGTGGATCTCGGTGAGCGCCAGGTGTTGATGGTCGAGTGTCTGGTTGTTGATGCCGTGGAGCTGGTCGAGCAGGTCCGCGGTGGTCGTGGTCGACGTGACGCGCGCCCGCACGGGCACCGTGTTGATCAGCAGGCCCACCATCGATTCCGCGCCGGCGACGTCGGTGGGTCGCCCCGAGACCGCGGTGCCGAAGACGACGTCGCGCTGCCCGGTCAGCTGCATCAGCAGCTGTGCCCACGCGGCCTGCAGCACGGTGTTGACGGTGGTGTGGCAGGAGCGCGCCAACTCGCCGACGGCCCGGGTGGTCTCCTCCGGGAGACGATACGACGTACTGCCTCGCGGGCCTACGCCCAAACGCCCCGGCGGGCCGACCAGGGTGGGCGTGTCGAAACCGGCCAGCACCTCGCGCCACGCCGCATGTGCGGCGTAGAGGTCTCGTTCGGCCAACCAGGTGACGAAGCGCCGGTACGACCCGGCCGCCGGTAGCCGGTGCTTGTAGTAGGAGGCGAAGATCTCCTGCAGCAGGATCGGCAGCGACCAGCCATCGAGCACGATGTGGTGATTCGTCATCACGAACCGGTGCAGATCTGGTGCCGTGCGGATCAACGTCACCCGAAATGCCGGCGGGTCGGTGAGTACACAGACCGCGGCGCGCTCGGCAGCACACACCCGCTCGATCTCCTCCTCCGAGTCCAGATCTAGGTATTGCCAGGGGGTGTCGGGGTTGGCGAGGATGACCTGCACGGGTTGGTCGTATTGGTCGCTGAAGCGAGCGGCGAGGTTGGGGTGACGATTGACCACGGTGCGCACCGCGTCCCGCAGGCGATGGTCGTCCAGTGGTCCGGTGATGGTGATGTCGAGCTGCATCGAATACAGATCGCCGAAATCCGGTGTGGTGTTGGCGTGGTAGAGCAGTCCCTGCTGCAGCGGGGTCAGGGGCAAGACATCCACGATCCGGTGTCGCTGGTCGAGTTCGTCGATCTGCCGTTGGCTGAGCACGGCCGGAGCGATGTCCGACGGCGTTAGCCCGCCCCCGCCGTGTGCGACGTGGGCGCAGATGCCGACCAGGGCGTCGAACCACAGTTGGCTGAGCCGGCCGATCTGGGCGTCGTTCAGGGCTGAGCGTGCCCACGTCCAGGTGGCGTTCAGGGTGGGGCCGGTGCCGGTGTCGACGGTGGCGGCGTTGAGCTCCACCGCGTGTCCCAGCGGCATGGGCACTGCGGTGGCGGCGTCGGCGACGACCAGGCCGTCGTGGCTGAGCTGCCACAGATCACCGGAGAGTTCCGCTGTGACAGCGCCCATTCGGCCCAGGTAGTTGAATCCGAGGGCGGGGTCGGGCTCGGCCAGGTCGACGTCGGTGTTGAGGTAGCGCAGGAGACCGTAGGTCAAACCGTCCGGCAGGGCGCGCAGTTGTTCCTTGGCGTTCTTGATGACTGGCCCGAGTGCTGCCTCGCCCGCCGTTACCTGCGCCCAGCGCAGCCGGCCGACGGTCAGCGACACCGGATACTTCGTGGTGAACCAGCCCACGGTGCGGGACAGGTCGACGTCGGGGGCCAGTTCTTCGGCCCGCCCGTGGCCTTCGACGTCGACGCCGATTGGCCCGCCGCCGTTGTCCAGGAATTCTGTGCACGCCAGGGCATAGGCGATCAGCAGGATGTCCTGGACACCGGCATGAAACGCGGCGGGGACCTCGGCGAGTAGTCGGCGCGTCGTCTCGGTGTCCAGCGACACCGACAGGTGCCCGGCGTTGGCATACGTGTCGAGGGCGGGTTGGGGCGCGGGCAGCGCGGCCGGTGCCGCCAACACCTGCCTCCACGTGTCGACGTGTTCGACGACCGCTGGGGTGTGGGAGTGCTCGGCGAGCAGGGATGCCCATCGCTGGAACGACGTTCCCGGCGCCGGCAAGGCGACTGGTTGGCCGTTGTGGTGTTGGGCCCAGGCGATGTTGAGGTCTTCCAATAGGATTCGCCACGACACGGCGTCGACGGCCAGGTGGTGAATGATCAGTGCCAGTTGGCCGGTGGTGGTGACCCATAGTGCGCTGAGCATCGCCCCGGCGGCTGGGTTCAACCGTGACCGGGCTGCCAGCAGCGCGTCCTTGGACAGCGCGTCGACCGTGAGCAGACACCCGTCGGCGTCGACCGTGCCGGGCTCGGGCACCTTTAGCGTCCATCCGGTGCCGTCGTCCCCGGCGCGCATCCGCAGCGTGGCGTGCCGATCCAGTAGGGCCTGCACCACGATGGCGACGTCTGCCTGGGTGACTCCGGCGGGGGCCTGTAGGACCATCGTCTGGTTGAACTGGTCGGTGGGACCGTCCACGTCGTGCAGCCAGCGCTGGATCGGGGTGGGTGCGACGGGCCCGATGCCGTCGTCGGGGGCGCCGGCCTCGTTGGCGGATACGCCGACGGCACGGGCCAGTCTGGCTACGGTCTGTTCGACGAAGACGTCTCGGGGGCGACATTTCAGGCCGGCGGCGCGGGCGCGTGCGACGACTTGCATCGAGAGGATGGAGTCTCCGCCGAGTTCGAAGAAGGAGTCGTCGATGCCGATGTGGTCGAGGCCGAGGACTTGGGTGTAGATGCCGGTGAGGATGTCTTCGATGGCGTTGGTGGGGGCGCGGTAGTGCTCGGCGTTGGTGTAGTCCGGTGGTGGTAGGGCGTGGGTGTCGAGTTTGCCGTTGACCGTCAGTGGCAGTGCGTCCAGGACGACCACGGCGGCGGGCACCATGTAGGTGGGGAGCTGGTCGGCCAGTGCGGTGCGTATCGCGGCGGGTTCGATGGTGCCGGTGGTGGTTTCGGTGAGGTAGGCGACCAGGCGGGTCATGCCGGGGTGGTCGTCGCGGGCGATGACGACGGCGTGGTCGACGCCGTCCAGTGCGGCGAGTGCGGTGTGGATGTCGCCGAGTTCGATGCGGTAGCCGCGGATCTTGACTTGTTCGTCGGCGCGGCCGAGGTAGTGCAGTTGCCCGTTGGCGTCCCATCGCACCAGGTCTCCGGTGCGGTACATCCGGGTGCCGGGTTCCCCGAATGGGCAGGCGGTGAATCGTGTTGCGGTCAGCCCGGTCCGGCCGAGGTATCCCATGGCGACGCCGGTGCCGGCGACGTACAGTTCGCCGATCACGCCGGCGGGAACCGGGTGTAGCCATTCGTCGAGGACGAACAGTGCGGTGGTCGAGACCGGGGCGCCGATCGGTGCGGGTCCCGACCCCGCGCTCAGCGGGGTGCTCATCGAGGCGTAGACGGTGGTTTCGGTGGGGCCGTAGGCGTTGNGGCGTCCCATCGCACCAGGTCTCCGGTGCGGTACATCCGGGTGCCGGGTTCCCCGAATGGGCAGGCGGTGAATCGTGTTGCGGTCAGCCCGGTCCGGCCGAGGTATCCCATGGCGACGCCGGTGCCGGCGACGTACAGTTCGCCGATCACGCCGGCGGGAACCGGGTGTAGCCATTCGTCGAGGACGAACAGTGCGGTGGTCGAGACCGGGGCGCCGATCGGTGCGGGTCCCGACCCCGCGCTCAGCGGGGTGCTCATCGAGGCGTAGACGGTGGTTTCGGTGGGGCCGTAGGCGTTGATCAGGATCCGTCCGGGTGCCCACCGGTCGACGATCTCGGGTGGGCAGGCTTCACCGCCGAGTAGCAGTGCCACCGACTCCAATCCCCGTGGGTCGAGTGTCGCGACGGCGGAGGGGGTTTGGGTGAGGACGGTGACCCGTTCGGTGATGAGCAGGGCGTGGAAGTCCTCCGGTGAGCTCACCACCGACTCGGGCACGATCAGCAGTCGCCCGCCGCCGAGCAGCGCCGCCCAGATCTCCCAGACCGAGAAGTCGAAGCCGTAGGAGTGGCATTGGGTCCACACCTGCTCGGTGGGCAGGCTGGTGGGCTGTGATGCGGCCAAGTGGGTGGTCAGATTGCGGTGGGTGATCGCCACGCCCTTCGGGGTTCCGGTGGTGCCCGAGGTGTAGATCAGATAGGCGACGTCATCCGGGAGTGGCGCCGGCAACGCGGTATTCGGTTGAGCCTCGATGGTGGGGTTCTCGACGTCGATGACGAGCAGATCGCCTCCGTCGAGTCGGGGGTGCAGGTCGGCGGTGGTGAGTGCGGCGATCGGGGCGGCGTCGGTGAGCATGAACGCGATCCGCGCCTCGGGTAGTGCCGGGTCGATCGGTAGGTAGGCCGCGCCGGTCTTGAGCACGCCCAGCATCGCGACGATCGCGTGCGCGGAACGCTCCAACATCAGTGCCACGCACTGTCCGGGGCCTGCGCCGTGACCGGACAGTAGGTGCGCCACCCGGTTGGCGGCCTCGTCGAGTTCCCGATAGGTCAGTGCGGAGCCCTCGAAGCTCACCGCGACCGCTCCGGGAGTGCGGGTCACCTGGTGGGCGAACAGTTCCGGAACCGACACGGGCTCCGCTGACGGCCGGGTCAACACCGCGCGGTTGCCCATCTCGTCGAGGCGGGTGCGTTCCTCGACCTCGAGCACCTCGATCGAGGACAACCGTGCCCTCGGATCGGCGGTCATCGCCTCTATGACGCGTTCCAACCGCTCGATGAGCGCGTGGATGCTGCTCGCGTCGAACACATCAGTG
>NZ_RCZG01000033.1 GCF_006439015.1 Mycolicibacterium hodleri
TTGCCGTTGATGGTGAGTGGCAGCGTCTCCAGCACCACCACCGCCACCGGCACCATGTAGGCCGGCAGCTGTTCGGACAGTGTGGTGCGTATCGCGGTGGGATCGACTGCCCCGGTGGTCGTTTCGGTGAGGTAGGCGACGAGGCGTTTGTCGCCGGGGTGATCTTCGCGGGCGATCACCACCGCTTGGTCGACGCCGCCGAGTGCGGTCAGTGCGGTGTGGATTTCGCCCAGTTCGATGCGGTAGCCGCGGATCTTGACCTGTTCGTCGGCGCGTCCCAGATACTGGAGCTGCCCGTCGGCGCGCCAGCGCACCAGGTCCCCGGTGCGGTACATCCGCGCGCCGCGGCCGCCGAACGGGCATGCCACGAATCGCGACGCCGACAACGCGGCCCGGCCGACGTAGCCGACCCCCACGCCACCGCCGGCGAGGTACAACTCGCCGACCACGCCGGCGGGTACCGGGTGCAGCCAGCCATCCAGAACGAACACCGCGGCCGTCGATACCGGCGCACCGATTGGTGCTGCCCCTGAACCCGCGGTCAGCGGCGCGCTCATCGACGCATACACCGTCGCTTCGGTGGGGCCGTAGGCGTTGATGAGAACCCGTCCCGGCGCCCACTGGTCCACCACCTCGGGTGGGCAGGCTTCACCGCCGAGCAGCAGCGCCACCGACTCCAATCCCCGCGGGTCGAGTGTCGCGACTGCTGAGGGGGTTTGGGTCAACACACTGACCCGCTCAGCGAGCAGCAGGTGGTGGAAGTCCTCGGGTGAACTCACTACCGACTCGGGCACCACGACGAGCCGCCCGCCACCGAGCAGCGCGGCCCAGATCTCCCACACCGAGAAGTCGAACGCATACGAATGACACTGGGTCCACACCTGCACCGCCGGCAGATCCGCCGACGATGACTCCACCACGTGGACGAGGTTGCGGTGGGTGATCGCCACGCCCTTCGGGGTCCCGGTGGTGCCCGAGGTGTAGATGAGATACGCGATGTCCTCGGCGGCGGGCGCCGGCAATGCGGTGCTCGGTTGAGCCTCGATACCCGGCTCGTCAATGTCGATGACGACTAGATCGCAGCCGTTCAACCGCGGACGCAGGTCGGCGGTGGTGAGTGCGGCGATCGGGGCGGCGTCGGCGAGCATGAACGCGATCCGCACGTCGGGCAGCACCGGCTCGATGGCCAGATACGCCGCCCCTGCCTTCAGCACTGCCAGCATCGCCACGATCGCCTCGGCGGAACGCTCCAGCAGCAGCGCCACACAGTGCCCCGGTACCACACCCTGCGCAGAAAGCAGGTGCGCCAGGCGATTCGCGGCCTCGTCGAGTTGCCGGTAGGTCAGTGCGTGGCCCTGGAAGNGATGACGACTAGATCGCAGCCGTTCAACCGCGGACGCAGGTCGGCGGTGGTGAGTGCGGCGATCGGGGCGGCGTCGGCGAGCATGAACGCGATCCGCACGTCGGGCAGCACCGGCTCGATGGCCAGATACGCCGCCCCTGCCTTCAGCACTGCCAGCATCGCCACGATCGCCTCGGCGGAACGCTCCAGCAGCAGCGCCACACAGTGCCCCGGTACCACACCCTGCGCAGAAAGCAGGTGCGCCAGGCGATTCGCGGCCTCGTCGAGTTGCCGGTAGGTCAGTGCGTGGCCCTGGAAGCTCACCGCGACCGCCTCCGGGGTGCGGGTCACCTGGTGGGCGAACAGTTCCGGTACCGACACCGGGATCGGGGTCGGTGCCCTCAACACCGCGCGGTTGCCCATCTCGTCGAGGCGGGTGCGTTCCCCGACGTCGAGTACCTCGACCGTCGAGAGTCGCGCGGTCGGATCGGCGGTCATCGCCACCAACACCCGCTGCAACCGCCCCACCAACGCCGTGATGCTCGACTCATCGAACACATCGGTGTCGAATTCGATGCGCAGGCCCAGTTCTCGACCGGGCATCGCCTGCAGTGTCAGTGGGTAGTGGTTGTATTCGCGGGCTTTGACGTCGGTGATGGCCAACCCGTTCGTGCCGGCCAACGCGGCGGTGTCGATCGGGTAGTTCTCGAACACGAACAAGGTGTCGAACAGTTGGTCGTGGCCGGTGGCGCGGTGGATCTCGGTGAGCGCCAGGTGCTGATGGTCGAGTGTCTGGTTGTTGATGCCGTGCAGCTGGTCGAGCAGGTCCGCGGTGGTGGTGGTCGGCGTGACGCGCGCCCGCACGGGCACCGTGTTGATCAGCAGGCCCACCATCGATTCCGCACCGGCGACGTCGGTCGGTCGCCCCGACACCGCGGTGCCGAAGACGACGTCGTGGTGTCCGGTCAGCTGCATCAGCAGCTGCGCCCACGCGGCCTGCAGCACGATGTTGACGGTGGTGTGGTGCATGCGGGCCAGCGCGCCGAGGGCCCGGGTGGTCTCCTCGGGCAACCGATCGGTTTCCACGCCTCGCCGTCCGAGCCCTGACCGGCCTGACTGGTCGACCAGCGTTGGAGTGTCCAAGCCAGCCAGCACTTCACGCCAGGCCGCCTGGGCGGCGGCCAGGTCTCGATCGGCCAGCCAGCCGACGAAGCGACGATATGACCCGGCCGCGGGTAGCCGGTGCCCGTAGTAGGAGGCGAAGATCTCCTGCAGCAGGATCGGCAGCGACCACCCGTCGAGCACGATGTGGTGATTGGTGAGCACGACCCGGTGCCGATCGGCTCCGGTGCGGATCAACGTCACCCGAAAAGCGGGCGGGGCGACGAGATCGCACACCGCAGTACGTTCGGCAGCGCACACGCGCTCGATCTCCTCTTCGGAGTCGAGTTCTAAGTGTTGCCAGGGGGTTTCGGGGTTGGCGGGGATGACCTGGATGGGTTGGTTGGCGACATCGCAGAATCGGGCGGCCAGGTTGGGGTGGCGGGTCACCACGGCGCGCACGGCGTCGTGGAGGCGGAGGGGATCGAGCGGGCCGGTGATGGTGATGTCGAGCTGCATCGCGTACAGATCGTCGTGGTTGCCCTGTGCGGTGTGGGCGTGGAAGAGCAGTCCCTGCTGCAACGGGGTCAGCGGCAGGACATCGGCGATCGGGTGTTGCTGATCGAGTTCATCGATTTGAACTTGGCTGAGCCGGGCGGGGGTGATGTCCGACGGGGTCAACCCGCCACCGCCGCGTGCGACATGGGTGCAGATGCCGATCAAGGCCTCGAACCACAGTTGGCTGAGCCGGGTGATCTGGGCGTGGTCGAGTGCCGAGGGCGCCCAGGCCCAGTCGGCGTGCATCTGCGGGCCGGTGCCGGTGTCGACGGTGGCGGCGTTGAGCTCCAACGTATGTGCCAACGGCATGGGCACCGCTGTGGCGGCGGCGGTGACCGACAGGCCTTCCTCGCTGATCCGCCACAAATCGCCCGACACGTCGGCGATCGGACTGCTCATTCGGCCCAAGTAGTTGAACCCGATCGACGGGTCCGATCCTGTCAGGTCGACGTCGGGATTCATGTAGCGCAGCAGTCCGTAGGTCAGGCCGGCCGGCAAGGCGCGCAGTTGTTCCTTCGCATCCTTGACCAGCGCCCCCAACGCCGTCTCGCCTGCTACGACTTGGGCCCAGCGCAGCCCGCCCACGGCGAGTACCACCGGATATTTGGTGGTGAACCATCCCACGGTGCGGGACAGGTCGACGTCGGGGGCCAGCTCCTCGGCGCGCCCGTGCCCCTCCACGTCGATGCCGATCGGGGCCCCGCCGGTGCCCAGGAACTCGGTGCAGGCCAACCCGAACGCAATCAGCAGAATGTCTTGCACCCCAGCATGGAACGCGGTGGGCACCTCGGCGAGAAGTCGGCGCGTCGTCTCGGAGTCCAGCGATACCGAGAGGTGCCCGGCGCTGGCATACGTGTCTAGAGCTGGTTGCACCTGCGGCAGCGTGGTTGGGGCAGCAGTGACCTGTCTCCAGGTGTCTACGAGGTCGACCATTCCTGCGGCGCGCGCGTGTTCTTCCAGCAGTGACGCCCATCGCTGGAACGATGTTCCCGGCGCCGGCAAGGCGACGGGTTGACCGTTGCGGTGTTGGGCCCAGGCGATGTTGAGGTCTTCGAGCAGGATTCGCCAGGACACCGCGTCGATGGCCAGATGGTGAATGATCAGGGCCAGCTGGCGGGTATCGGGCACCCACAACGCGCTGAGCATCGCGCCCGCGGGCGGGTTCAACCGTGACCGGGCCGCCACCAGTGCCTCATCGGAGAGCGCGTCGACCGTGAGGAGACACGCGGCGGCGTCGACCGCACCGGGTTCGGGCACCTCCAAAGACCATCCGGCGCCGTCGCCGGAGGCGCGCATCCGCAGCGTGGCGTGCCGATCCAGCAGGCCCTGCACCACGATGACGACGTCGTCGTGGGTGACCCCGGCCGGGGCCTGTACGACCATCGTCTGGTTGAACTGGTCGGTGGGACCGTCCACGTCGTGCAGCCACCGCATGATGGGGGTGGCCACCACCGGTCCGGTACCGTCATCGGTTGCGCCGGCGTCGCCGTCGGATAGGCCAACGGCCCGGGCCAGCCGCGCCACGGTCTGCTCTACGAAGATGTCGCGTGGCCGGCACGTCAGACCGGCTGCCTGAGCTCGCGCGACGACCTGCATCGACAGAATGCTGTCTCCGCCGAGTTCGAAGAAGGAGTCGTCGGCGCCGACGCGCTCTAGTCCCAATACCTGGGCGTAGATGCCGGCCAGGACCTCCTCGACCGCATCGGATGGCGCACGGTATCGGTTGGCATCCTGGTACTCCGGTGCTGGTAGGGCGCGGGTGTCGAGTTTGCCGTTGATGGTGAGTGGCAGCGTCTCCAGCACCACCACCGCCACCGGCACCATGTAGGCCGGCAGCTGTTCGGACAGTGTGGTGCGTATCGCGGTGGGATCGACTGCCCCGGTGGTCGTTTCGGTGAGGTAGGCGACGAGGCGTTTGTCGCCGGGGTGATCTTCGCGGGCGATCACCACCGCTTGGTCGACGCCGCCGAGTGCGGTCAGTGCGGTGTGGATTTCGCCCAGTTCGATGCGGTAGCCGCGGATCTTGACCTGTTCGTCGGCGCGTCCCAGATACTGGAGCTGCCCGT
>NZ_RCZG01000034.1 GCF_006439015.1 Mycolicibacterium hodleri
CCTACCTCACCGAAACCACCACCGGCACCATCGAACCCGCCGCGATACGCACCGCACTGGCCGACCAGCTCCCCACCTACATGGTGCCCGCCGCCGTCGTCGTCCTCGACCACCTGCCACTGACGGTCAACGGCAAACTCGACACCCACGCCCTACCACCACCGGACTACACCAACGCACAGCACTACCGCGCCCCCACCAACGCCATCGAAGACATCCTCACCGGCATCTACACCCACGTCCTCGGCATCGACCACATCGGCATCGACGACTCCTTCTTCGACCTCGGCGGAGACTCCATCCTTTCGATGCAGGTGGTGGCGCGGGCCCGGGCGGCGGGTCTGAAATGTCGACCCCGAGACGTCTTCGTCGAGCAGACCGTGGCCAGGCTGGCTCAAGTAGCCGAGGTCGCCGTCGATGCGGGGCTTGTCGATGACGGCAGCGGACCGGTGGTGGCCACCCCGATCATGCACTGGCTGCGCGACGTGGATGGCCCCGTCGACCAGTTCAACCAGACCGTCGTGGTGCGAGCCCCCGTGGGGGTGATCGAGGCCGATGTCGTCGTGGTCTTGCAGGCCTTGCTGGATCGGCACGCCATGTTGCGGCTGCGCGCCAAGGACGACAGTGACGGCGGCTGGTCGTTGACGGTGCCCGAGGCGGACTTGGTGCACGCGCGCGATCACCTAATCACGGTCGACGCGCTGTCCGATGAGGCGTTGGTGGCAGCCCGGTCACGGTTGAACCCAGCCGCCGGGGCGATGCTCAGCGCACTATGGGTACCCGACACCCGCCAGCTGGCACTGATCATTCACCACCTGGCCGTTGACGCAGTGTCGTGGCGAATCTTGTTGGAAGACTTGAACATTGCCTGGTCCCAGCATAACTCGGGGCAGCCCGTCGAATTGCCGTCGGTGGGAACGTCATTCGCCCGATGGTCGTTGCTGTTGGCCGAACATGCCCATCATCCGGAGGTGGTCGTCCGGGCCGGAGCGTGGCGACGGCTGACAGCGGTACCGGCCACGCTGCCGGGGACGCGCCCCGAGGATACGTATGTCTGCGCCGGCCAGCTGTCGGTGTCGCTGGACGCCGCTACCACCCAGCTACTGCTCGGCGAGGTGCCCGCGGCGTTTCATGCTGGTGTGCAAGACATTCTGCTGATCGCGTTCGGGCTGGCTTGGAACGAATTCTTGGGCGCTGACGGGGCACCAATCGGCCTAGACGTAGAAGGCCACGGCCGGGCCGAAGAACTGGCCGCCGACGTCGACCTGTCCCGCACCGTGGGCTGGTTCACCACGAAGTATCCCGTGTCGTTGACCGTTAGTGGACTGTCCTGGGCCGAAATCGTCTCCGGGGGGCCGTCATTGGGGGCGCTCGTCAAGGACGCCAAGGAGCAACTCCGCGCCCTGCCGGACGGCCTGACGTACGGGCTCCTGCGCTACCTCAACCCCGACGTCGACCTGACGGGACCTGACCCGTCGATCGGGTTCAATTATCTGGGCCGAATGGGCGGCCCAGCGGCGGAGCTCTCCGAGGATTTGTGGCTGCTCAGCCAGGACGACGTGTTGGCCACGAGCGCAGTCACGGCGGTCCCCATGCCCCTGGCGCACACGGTAGAGCTCAACGCCGGCGCTATGGACACCGATGCCGGCCCGTGCCTGCATGCCGACTGGAGGTGGGCACGCTCAGCCCTGAACGACGCCCAGATCGGCCGGCTCAGCCAGCTGTGGTTCGACGCCCTGGTCGGCATCTGTGCCCACGTCGCTCACGGCGGCGGGGGGTTCACCCCGTCCGACATCACCCCAGCCCGGCTCAGCCAGCGACAAATCGATGAGCTCCAGGAGCTATACCGCGTCGCAGACGTCCTGCCGCTGACCCCGCTGCAGCAGGGACTGCTATTCCACGCCAGCACCCCGCGAAGTTCGAGCGCCCCGAGTGATCTGTATGCGGTGCAACTGGACATCACCATCACCGGCCCGCTCGATCGCCACCGGCTGCGCCAGGCGGTGGGCACCGTGGTCGTGCGCCACCCCAACCTGGCCGCCCGATTCTGCCAACAGTTCGATCAGCCGGTCCAGGTCATGCTGGCCGACCCGGAGGCCGCCTGGCGATTCATCGAGCTGGACAACGGGATCGAGGTCGATGAGCAAATTGAGGGGGTGTGCGCTGCCGAACGCGCCGCGGTGTGCGACCTGGCCGAGTCGCCGACCTTCCGGGTGGCATTGATTCGCACGGCACCAGATCTGCACCGATTCGTGCTCACCAATCACCACATCGTGCTCGATGGCTGGTCGCTGCCAATTCTGGCGCAAGAGATATTTGGCAGCTATTACGGCCACCGGCTCCCAGCACCAGCGCCCTATCGCAGGTTCGTCAGTTGGCTGGCCGATCAGGATCGCGGCGCCGCGGAAGCGGCGTGGCGCGAGGTGCTGGCCGGTTTCGACACGCCCACGTTAGTCGGCCCGCGGGGCCGGACGGGGTTGGGGCGACGAGGGGTTGTCACCGATCGGGTACCCGAGCAGACCACCCAGGCGCTAGGCGCGCTGGCCCGCGTGCACCACACCACCGTCAACACCGTGCTGCAGGCCGCGTGGGCACAGCTGCTGATGCAGCTGACCGGGCAGCGCGACGTCGCCTTCGGCACCGCGGTCTCGGGGCGACCCACCGACGTGGCCGGCGCGGAATCGATGGTGGGGTTGCTGATCAACACGGTGCCCGTGCGGGCGCGCGTCACGTCGACCACGACCACCGCGGACCTGCTCGACCAGCTGCACGGCATCAACAACCAGACACTCGACCATCAACACCTGGCGCTCACCGAGATCCACCGCGCCACCGGCCACGACCAACTGTTCGACACCCTGTTCGTGTTCGAGAACTACCCGATCGACACCACCGCCTTGGCCAACACGAACGGGCTGGCCATCAGCCAGGTCACCGCGCGCGAATACAACCACTACCCACTGACAGTGCAAGCGATGCCCGGTCAAGAGCTGGGTCTGCGCGTCGAATTCGACTCCGATGTGTTCGATGAGTCGAGCGTGGTGGTGTTGGTGGGGCGGTTGCGTGCGGTGTTGGTGGCGATGACCGCCGATCCGAGGGCACGGTTGTCCTCGATCGAGGTGCTCGAGGTCGAGGAACGCGCCCGCCTCGACGAGATGGGCAACCGGGCGGTGTTGAGGGCACCGGCACCGGTGTCGGTGTCGGTGCCGGAATCGTTCGCCACCCAGGTGACCCGCACCCCGGAGGGGGTCGCGGTGTCCTTCGAGGGCCGCTCATTGACCTATCGGGAACTCGACGAGGCCGCCAACCGGGTGGCGCACCTACTGTCTGGTCACGGCGCAGGCCCCGGACAGTGCGTGGCACTGATGTTGGAGCGTTCCGCGCACGCGATCGTCGCGATCCTGGGCGTGCTCAAGACCGGCGCGGCCTACCTACCGATCGACCCGGCGCACCCGGCGGCGCGGATCGCGTTCATGCTCACCGACGCCGCCCCGATCGCCGCACTCACCACCGCCGACCTGCACCCCCGACTCGACGGCTACGCAGTGACGGTCCTCGACGTCGACGACCCCGCCATCG
>NZ_RCZG01000035.1 GCF_006439015.1 Mycolicibacterium hodleri
CTGATCGGGTTGGGGTTGGCGGCCTGCGAACAGGGCCGCCGGGTCCGCTACGTCACCACCGCGCAGTTGGTCAACGAGCTCGTCGAAGCCGCCGACGAACGGGTCCTCTCGACGGGTCGTGGCCCGCTACGGGCGCCTGGACCTGCTCTGCCTCGACGAGCTCGGATACGTTCAAATCGACCCTCGCGGAGCAGAATTGCTGTTCCAGATCATCACCGAACGCGAAGAACGGGCCTCGGTCGCGATCGCCACCAATCTCCCCTTCAGCGAATGGGGCACCGTCTTCCCCGACCCACGCCTAGTCGCCGCCATCGTCGACCGCGTCACCTTCAACGCCCACATCATCGAGACCGGCACCAAGTCCTACCGACTCCGCACCAGCAGAACGACCACCCGCACCAAACGCGGAACCTAAGCACAGGTGGGGCCAAAATTCATGACGACGGTGGGGCCAAATCACTTGACGAAACGCAGACGCGTCCATGAACAGCTCCGAGCGCGTCATCTGTTGCTCCACCAGGTGGGCATCGCCGGTACTGAAGATGCCTCAGGTAGGCACGCGGCATGGACCCCACTGGCGTGTGACGATCGTGACGGCATTCGCGCGGTACCAATTTAGGGCAGCGGTGAACCTCCCAAAGGGCATGAAAACGGCCCCCGGAGAGATCTCCGGGGGCCGTTTTGCCTAGTAGCGGGGACAGGATTCGAACCTGCGACCTCTGGGTTATGAGCCGGCCGGTTGCGGTCCTACGGTTCCACCGACGTCGCTAACGTGCAGGTCGGCCGCGATTTGGCGTCTCGCTTGCCACGCCGTGTCGAAGTAGTCGCCCCTGTTGCGCGTGGTTTCGTTCACAAATCCGTTCACATCGAGGACGCCGCCCATTGCGCTGCTTGAACAGCGCGGAACGTCGGCGACACCCAGCCGTGAGCGTCGCTCGCGCCGGTCCTCCCGGGCGGCGCATCTTCTCAGTCGTCACCGCATGAGTACCGGGTCGACGGCTGATCTGGATCGATCGCGCGAGTGGCTAGTACCAAGAATGCATTGTCAGCCGGGACCGTGCCATCGACATTCGCCGCCCGCCAAACATGGATGCGATCGCCACCACGCTCCAGATGTCTTCAAATCGGTCGTGTGGCAACGTAAGTGGCGCGGATAGTACACGGACGTTACGTTGGTTACGGACGCTAGGACGGCCTTCTCGCAGCCCTCACGGTTGAGTAGATGATGTCGTCGGGCGAAGCCTGGGTGCTCATGAACTTTAGCCTGGTGCCCCGACCGAAGCGGCGTCAGTCAGCTTCGAGGTTTCTCGAGAGTTCGGGCCGAATAATTCGATAACGTGTAGGCATTGATGACTATCTCTTATTGCCTTTAGCATGGTGGCCTTAAAACGGTTGGTCAATACTACCGAAGCGAGCGAATGGATGGCGATCGCATCCGCTGTACCAATCACTAATAATCGACCGAAAGTAATTGATCCATAATGGTAGCCGAACATACTTCTTATTTAACGAATAAGTCTATGAATCGGCGACAGCCGCCTTATGCTCCGTCCCAATGTCATACCTACGTCGTACTATAACGATTCATTCCAACATAGGGGGAAGATGCTCGACCTCAAGGATGCGTTCGTGCGGCTCGAACAGGCGACGAAGCAGTCGATCACGCTGCAGAACGCCTTCCAGGAGTGGGCCAAGGACGGCGGCATCCAAATCGTCGGGGAGCGCGATCCGGTCTACGCCCGCTTCGGCTGGTTCGTCGTCATGAATAAGGAACCGTCGGAGAACCTCGCTCTGCTGGCGGGCGAGATCTGCAACAACTTGCGCACCGCTCTCGACTACATAGCCTTCCAGATCTACTTGGCCGGCGGCGGCGATCCCTCTGCGAAGCAAGCGAAGTCGGTCGCCTTCCCCATTGTGACCGAGGAAGAACGTTGGGCTAAAGCGGTCAAAGCGAACATTCCGGTCGGGTGGGATGAAGCCATCGAGAAGCTGCTTTGGTGCCAGCCGTTCGTTCAACTCGGACAAGAGACGACGGCGCTGCCCTGCCTCCAGGGCGTCGGCGCTACCGACAAGCACCGGAGCCTGGTCCTGTACGCCATGGGCATCCTGTCAATCTCCGGCATCTCGCCCGACCTTGGCGAGGACAAGGGAATGATCATCATGATGGTCCAGCCAGGACCGGTGGTGAAACTTGGCGAGCCGCAACTAATCGGCATGGTCTACGTCCACAAGGGCGAACAGCCAGGTATGGACGACGAGAACCTGATCCCATGGTCGGAGGGAATCGAGCTCCAGCAGCCACCACCGCCACAGGTGACCTTCGGCTTCAGGGCCAACGATGGGAGCGAGCTGTCCGCCGATGCCATCCCGGCGCTGATCTCGTATGTTGAGCAGATCCTCAATCGCTTCGCCAAGCTTCAGGCCCCTGCACCCCAGCAGCAGCCAACTCCTGCTCCCACCGTATGAGGTCCAAGGTCGCCTTCATCCGGCGTTCGAGTCGCTCGTCGAAGTCATCCATGGCTTGGTAGACACAGCGGTTCATAGTTCAATTACACAGGTCATCAGGGACGCCAGGATCAGCACGCTGGCGAGGAAGACCCCTACCGCTGCGGACGCGAAGACGTCCGAAACGGACACGAAGAGCAAGTAGCTCTCCACCATCAACACGCATGACTAGACGACCTGAAAGGGCCGTCCTTTGTATGCTGTCGCGATGGTGGGGAGACATCGTACGAAGGCCGAGGAATGGACCAGGGCGCATAGGTTGTCAGTCACCTCGGTCCTAATAGCTGCCTTCTCGATCAGGTCAAGTCCAGGGACGTGGTGTACGACGTCGTCATGTGATTCTTCGAGTTGATGGTCAGGCGGTCAGGGCCGCCGTGGTGGCCTCCTGTTCGGTCGGGGTGTCGTTGATGGCTTGTGATTTGCTCAGGACGTCCAGGCCGAGGTAGCGGCGGGATTCGGCCCATTCGTCGTGCTGTTCGGTCAGGACGGCGCCGACGAGGCGGATCAGCGCGGAGCGGTCGGGGAAGATGCCGACGACGTCGGTGCGCCGCCGGATCTCCTTGTTGAGTCGTTCCTGGGGGTTGTTGGACCAGATC
>NZ_RCZG01000036.1 GCF_006439015.1 Mycolicibacterium hodleri
ACGGGCAGCTCCAGTATCTGGGACGCGCCGACGAACAGGTCAAGATCCGCGGCTACCGCATCGAACTGGGCGAAATCCACACCGCACTGACCGCACTCGGCGGCGTCGACCAAGCGGTGGTGATCGCCCGCGAAGATCACCCCGGCGACAAACGCCTCGTCGCCTACCTCACCGAAACGACCACCGGGGCAGTCGATCCCACCGCGATACGCACCACACTGTCCGAACAGCTGCCGGCCTACATGGTGCCGGTGGCGGTGGTGGTGCTGGAGACGCTGCCACTCACCATCAACGGCAAGCTCGACACCCGCGCCCTACCAGCACCGGAGTACCAGGATGCCAACCGATACCGTGCGCCATCCGATGCGGTCGAGGAGGTCCTGGCCGGCATCTACGCCCAGGTATTGGGACTAGAGCGCGTCGGCGCCGACGACTCCTTCTTCGAACTCGGCGGAGACTCGCTCTCCGCAATGCGGCTCATCGCCGCCATCAACACCAGCCTGGACGCCGACCTTTCCGTACGCGCCCTCTTCGACGCGCCCACGGTCGCCCAACTGGGGCCCGGAATCAGTGGTCAGGCGATTCGGCGTGAACCGTTGGCGGCTGTCGAGCGGCCCAAAGTGGTTCCGCTGTCATTCGGCCAGAGCCGGCTCTGGTTCATCGGCCAGTTGCAAGGCCCCTCCCCGGTTTACAACCTGCCGGTGGTGTTGCGGATCAGCGGGCGCCCGGATGCCGACGCGCTCGGTGCGGCACTGGCCGATGTGGTGGATCGCCACGAAAGCCTGCGCACACTGATCGCCGCACCCGAGGGCATACCCGAGCAGCTGGTCACACCGTCTGATCGGGCCGACTTCGGCTGGAAGGTCGTCGACACCACCGGGTGGTCGGCGGCGCGGCTAGATGCGGCCATCGAGGAAACGGTGCGCTATCCGTTTGACCTCACCACCGAGATCCCCTTGCAAGCGCGGCTTTTCACCATCTCCGATGATGAGCACGTGTTGGTGGGTGTGGTGCATCACATCGCCGCGGACGGCTGGTCGATCACCCCGCTGGTGCGTGATCTGGGGGTGGCCTATGCCGGCCGGTGTGTGGGCCAGGCACCCGGTTGGGCACCGCTGCCGGTGCAGTATGCGGATTACACGCTGTGGCAGCGTGCGCAGTTCGGTGATCTCGACGACGGTGACAGTCCCATCGCCGCGCAGCTGGCGTACTGGCGGGATGCGCTCACCGGGATGCCCGAGCGTTTGCAGTTGCCCACTGATCGGCCGTATCCGGCGATGGCCGATCAGCGTGGCGCGACGGTGGCGGTGGACTGGCCGGCGGAGTTGCAGCAGCGGGTGCGCGAGGTGGCCCGGCAGCACAACGCCACCAGTTTCATGGTGGTGCAGGCCGCCCTGGCGGTGTTGCTGTCTCGGCTCAGTGCCAGTTCCGATGTGGCGGTGGGATTCCCGATCGCCGGGCGCCGCGACCCCGCGCTCGACGAGCTGGTGGGATTCTTCGTCAACACCCTGGTGCTCCGGGTCGAGGTCACCGGCGACCCCACCGTGTCCGAGCTGCTGGCGCAGGTGCGCCGACGCAGCCTGGCCGCCTTCGACCACCAGGACGTGCCCTTCGAAGTGCTCGTCGAACGGCTCAATCCCACCCGCTCACTGGCACATCATCCGCTGGTGCAGGTGCTGTTGGCCTGGCAGAACCTGCCAGGACACACCAGCGATCCCGCCGCCGGATTGACTCTCGGCGACCTCCGGGTCACGCAGCTACCAGTCGACACCCACACCGCACGAATGGATTTAACCCTTTCACTGGCAGAGCAATTCACCGAGGCCGGCGAACCCGCCGGGATCGGTGGGACCGTCGAATACCGCACTGATGTGTTCGACGCGAGCAGCATCCACGCGCTCATCGAGCGGTTGGAACGCGTCATAGAGGCGATGACCGCCGATCCGAGGGCACGGTTGTCCTCGATCGAGGTGCTCGAGGTCGAGGAACGCACCCGCCTCGACGAGATGGGCAACCGCGCGGTGTTGACCCGGCCGTCAGCGGAGCCCGTGTCGGTTCCGGAACTGTTCGCCCACCAGGTGACCCGCACTCCCGGAGCGGTCGCGGTGAGCTTCGAGGGCTCCGCACTGACCTATCGGGAACTCGACGAGGCCGCCAACCGG
>NZ_RCZG01000037.1 GCF_006439015.1 Mycolicibacterium hodleri
CCGTTCGGGCAGTTCGGGTGTCGACTGGTACCTGGGTGACCTGCAGATCACCCAGAGCCAGTCCGGCGGCGGGGGCACTGTTGTCGTGCCCGGCGAAGTTCTGCCAGGCCAACAGCACCTGCACCAGCGGATGATGTGCCAGTGAGCGGGTGGGATTGAGCCGTTCGACGAGCACTTCGAAGGGCACGTCCTGGTGGTCGAAGGCGGCCAGGCTGCGTCGGCGCACCTGCGCCAGCAGCTCGGACACGGTGGGGTCGCCGGTGACCTCGACCCGGAGCACCAGGGTGTTGACGAAGAATCCCACCAGCTCGTCGAGAGCGGGGTCGCGGCGCCCGGCGATCGGGAATCCCACCGCCACATCGGAACTGGCGCTCAGCTTAGACAGCAGCACCGCCAGGGCGGCCTGCACCACCATGAAACTGGTGGCGTTGTGCTGCCGGGCCACCTCGCGCACCCGCTGCTGGAGTTCGGCCGGCCACTCCACGGGAATGGTCGCGCCGCGCTGATCGGCCACTGCTGGATACGGCCGATCGGTGGGCAACTGCAAGCGCTCGGGCATCCCGGCCAGCGCCTCCTGCCAATACGCGAGCTGCGCGGCGATGGGACTGTCACCGTCGTCGAGATCACCCAATTGGGCACGCTGCCACAGCGTGTAATCCGCATACTGCACCGGCAGCGGTGCCCAGCCGGGGGACCGCCCCGCACACCGGCTGGCATACGCATCGCCAAGATCACGGATCAGCGGGGTGATCGACCAACCGTCCGCAGCGATGTGATGCACCACGCCAACCAGCACATGATCGTCATGGCCGACATGGAAGAGCTTCGCCCGCAACGGTATCTCGGTGGCGAGATCGAAGCTGTGCTGGATCGCCTTCTCGACGGCCTCAGCGAACTGGGTCTCCGACCAACCCGCGGCATCGACGACATCCCAACCGAAATCAGCCCCCTCGGACGCCACCACGAGCTGCCGGGGGATTCCTTCGACCGCGGGAAACAGCGTGTGCAGACTCTCGTGGCGACCCACCACATCGGCCAGCGCTGCACGCAGCGCGTCGGCATCCAGGCGCCCACCGATCCGCAATGTCACCGGCATGTTGTAAACCGCTGAGGGGCCTTGTAATTGGTCGATAAACCACAGCCGGCCCTGGCCGAACGACAGCGGAACCGTTTCAGGCCGCTCACGGGCCACCAACGGCGCACGCGGCGCAGCCCCCGCGCCGAGCCGCGGTGCCAGCTGCTTGATCGTGGGCGCGTCGAACAGGGCGTGCACCGGAAGGTCGGAATCGAGGCCGGACTTTATTGCGGCGATCAGGCGCATCGCCGACAGCGAGTCTCCGCCGAGGTCGAAGAAGGAGTCGTCGATGCCGATGTGGTCGATGCCGAGGACGTGGGTGTAGATGCCGGTGAGGATGTCTTCGATGGCGTTGGTGGGGGCGCGGTAGTGCTGTGCGTTGGTGTAGTCCGGTGGTGGTAGGGCGTGGGTGTCGAGTTTGCCGTTGACCGTCAGTGGCAGGTGGTCGAGGACGACGACGGCGGCGGGCACCATGTAGGTGGGGAGCTGGTCGGCCAGTGCGGTGCGTATCGCGGCGGGTTCGATGGTGCCGGTGGTGGTTTCGGTGAGGTAGG
>NZ_RCZG01000038.1 GCF_006439015.1 Mycolicibacterium hodleri
GAGTCTCCGCCGAGGTCGAAGAAGGAGTCGTCGATGCCGATGTGGTCGATGCCGAGGACGTGGGTGTAGATGCCGGTGAGGATGTCTTCGATGGCGTTGGTGGGGGCGCGGTAGTGCTGTGCGTTGGTGTAGTCCGGTGGTGGTAGGGCGTGGGTGTCGAGTTTGCCGTTGACCGTCAGTGGCAGGTGGTCGAGGACGACGACGGCGGCGGGCACCATGTAGGTGGGGAGCTGGTCGGCCAGTGCGGTGCGTATCGCGGCGGGTTCGATGGTGCCGGTGGTGGTTTCGGTGAGGTAGGCGACGAGGCGTTTGTCGCCGGGGTGGTCTTCGCGGGCGATGACGACGGCGTGGTCGACGCCGTCCAGTGCGGCGAGTGCGGTGTGGATGTCGCCGAGTTCGATGCGGTAGCCGCGGATCTTGACTTGTTCGTCGGCGCGGCCGAGGTAGTGCAGTTGCCCGTCGGGGCGCCAGGACACCAGGTCTCCGGTGCGGTACATCCGGGTGCCGGGTTCCCCGAATGGGCAGGCGGTGAATCGTGTTGCGGTCAAACCGGTCCGGCGCCAGTACCCGATGCCCACGCCGCGGCCGGCGAGGTACAACTCGCCGGTGACGCCGGCGGGTACGGGGCGTAGCCAGCCGTCCAGGACGAAGAACGCCGCGCCGGTGACCGGTGAGCCGATCGGTGGCGCACCGGAGCCCGCTGTCAGTGGTGCGCTCTTGGCTGCCCACATCGTGGTTTCGGTGGGGCCGTAGACGTTGACCATGACCCGTCCGGGCGCCCACCGGTCGACGATCTCTGCCGGGCAGGCCTCGGCACCGATTACCAGGTTGGCTGATCCCAGGCCCTCGGTCGACAATCCCCGCACCGCGGAGGGGGTTTGGGTGAGTACGGTGACCCGTTCGGCGATGAGCAGGGCGTGGAAGTCCTCCGGTGAGCGGGCCAGTGACTCGGGCACCACCACCAGCCGTCCGCCGAACAGCAGTGCACCCCAGATCTCCCAGACCGAGAAGTCGAAGGCGTAGGAGTGGAACTGGGTCCACACCTGCCCGGGCGCCAAGTCCACGCCGAGGTYCAGGGCGTCGAACAGTTGGACCACGTTGTGGTGGGTGACCGCTACGCCCTTCGGGGTTCCGGTGGTGCCCGAGGTGTAGATGATGTGGGCGATGTCATCGGGTGCCGGGGTGGGCAGGCCCGTGGCGGGGTGGTTGGCGATGGCGGGGTCGTCGACGTCGAGGACCGTCACTGCGTAGCCGTCGAGTCGGGGGTGCAGGTCGGCGGTGGTGAGTGCGGCGATCGGGGCGGCGTCGGTGAGCATGAACGCGATCCGCGCCGCCGGGTGCGCCGGGTCGATCGGTAGGTAGGCCGCGCCGGTCTTGAGCACGCCCAGGATCGCGACGATCGCGTGCGCGGAACGCTCCAACATCAGTGCCACGCACTGTCCGGGGCCTGCGCCGTGACCAGACAGTAGGTGCGCCACCCGGTTGGCGGCCTCGTCGAGTTCCCGATA
>NZ_RCZG01000039.1 GCF_006439015.1 Mycolicibacterium hodleri
CGTAGTCCTGGGCGGCGGTGGTGATGGCTTGGCTGAATCGCACGGGTCGTCGGACGTTGTCGGCCCAGTAGGCGGCGTCGAGCAGGGGTTCGGTGGTGGGGTCCACGACGGTGGACAGGAACGGGATGGTGGCCACGTTGGGCGCCAGGTCGGCCAGGGCTTCGCGCAGCTCGGGCAGTACCGGGTCCATCAGCGCGGTGTGTGAGGCGACCTCCATGTTCACCCGCCGCGCGAAGCGGTTCTGCGCCGTCACCGCGGCGATCACGGCATCGACCTCATCGGGCAACCCCGCCACGACACTGTGGCGCGGAGACAGCTCGCCAGCCATCTCGACACTGGGGAAATCGGCGATCAACTCCGAGGTGGCATCCACGTCCAACTCGACCAGGGCGACGGCGCCGTGGCCGGCGAGCTGTGACATCAACCGGGACCGGATCGCGATCACCCGCAACCCATCGGCCACACTCAGCGCCCCGGCCACCACCGCCGCGCTCACCTCACCCATCGAATGCCCGATCACCGCATCCGGATGCACACCATGAGACCGCCACAACTCGGTCAACGCCAACTGCAACCCCATCAACACCGGCTGCACCCTGGCATCACCACCGACGGGCTCCCCATCGCGCAACACCTGCTGCAACGAGAACCCGACCTGCTCGAGGAACACCGGCTCCAACCNACCAGGGCGACGGCGCCGTGGCCGGCGAGCTGTGACATCAACCGGGACCGGATCGCGATCACCCGCAACCCATCGGCCACACTCAGCGCCCCGGCCACCACCGCCGCGCTCACCTCACCCATCGAATGCCCGATCACCGCATCCGGATGCACACCATGAGACCGCCACAACTCGGTCAACGCCAACTGCAACCCCATCAACACCGGCTGCACCCTGGCATCACCACCGACGGGCTCCCCATCGCGCAACACCTGCTGCAACGAGAACCCGACCTGCTCGAGGAACACCGGCTCCAACCCCGCCACCGCCGCCGCGAACGCCGGCTCCTCAGCCAACAACCTCCGCCCCATGCCCGCCCACTGCGAACCCTGCCCGGAAAACACGAACACCGTCCCCGGCCGCGGCACCTCAGCCTGCGGACCGACCACACCCACCGCAGACTGCCCCGCAGCCAACGCCCGCAACCCCGCCACCGCCCCGGCCCGGTCCCGCGCACACACCGTCGCGAACCTCTGATGCCGAGCCCGATGGTGATTGAGGGTATGAGCCACCTCAGCCAGCGCGACCCCCCCACCATCGCCGTCCATCCACTGCGCCAACATCCCCGCCATCGACGCCACCCGCTCCGCGGACTTCCCCGACACCACCAACGTCGTCACCGCACCCGAGTCCACCGCCGCACCCACCACCGGCACCGGACCCTGCTCCAACACCACATGCGCATTGGTCCCACCGAACCCGAACGAGGACACCCCCGCCCGCCGCGGACGACCCACCGCCGACCACGGCGTCGCCTCGGCCACCACCTTCAACCGCAACTTGTCGAACGGAATGTGCGGATTGGGATTCTCATACCCCAAGTTCGCCGGAATCCGCCCCCGCTGCAACGCCAACACCGCCTTGATGACACCCGCCACCCCGGCCGCCGACTCCAAATGCCCCAGATTCGACTTCACCGCACCAATCAACAACGGCGCATCCGCAGCCCGACCCCGACCCAGCACCGTGCCCAACGCCCGCGCCTCGATCGGATCACCCAACAACGTGCCCGTGCCATGCGCCTCGACGTAATCCACCTCACGCGGCTCCACACCCGCCGCGGCATACGCCGACTTCAACACCGCCATCTGCGCCGCCGGATTCGGCGCCATCAACCCATTGGAACGACCATCCTGATTGACCGCCGACCCCCGAATCACCGCCAACACCCGATCCCCATCGGCAAGAGCATCACCAAGGCGCTTGAGCACCACCACACCGCAACCCTCGCCACGCACGAAACCATCAGCACTGGCATCAAAGGAATGACACTGCCCCGACCGCGACAACGCCTCG
>NZ_RCZG01000004.1 GCF_006439015.1 Mycolicibacterium hodleri
CGGCCAGATGCGGGCCAGTCCGTCGGTCCACATCATGTAGAAGTCGGGTTGGGAGCCGGCCGAGATTTGGGAGGGCTTGTAGGGGCCGAGCTGCCAGATCGGGTTGATCTGCAGCAGGCCGCCCATCAGCCCGAGGACGCCGACGGTCATCGCGAAGAACGCGCCGGACTTGACCGCGAAGACGGGCATCACCCGCACGCCGACGACGTTGTGCTCGGTGCGCCCGGGCCCGGGGAACTGGGTGTGCTTCTGGAACCACACCATCGCCAGGTGCACCCCGATCAACGCCAGGATGATGCCCGGGATCAGCAGGATGTGCAGGCCGTAGAGCCGGGGGATGATGATCTCGCCGGGGAAGTCGCCGCCGAACAGTGCCCAGTGCAGCCAGGTCCCGATCAACGGCATGCCCAGGGTGATCGAGGAGAACGCGGCCCGCAACCCGGTCCCGGAGAGCAGGTCATCGGGCAGGGAGTAGCCGAAGTAGCCCTCGAACATGGCCAGGATCAGCAGCAGCGAGCCGATCACCCAGTTCGCTTCGCGGGGACGGCGGAACGCACCGGTGAAGAACACCCGGGCCAGGTGCACCATGATCGAGGCCGCGAACAGCAGCGCCGCCCAGTGGTGGACTTGGCGGACGAACAGCCCACCGCGAATCTCGAAGGAGATGTCCAACGCGGTCTCATAGGCCCGCGACATCTGGATGCCGTTGAGCGGCTGGTACACCCCGTGATAGGTGACTTCGGCCATCGACGGGTCGAAGAACAGGGTCAGGTACACACCGGTCAACAGCAACACGATGAAGCTGTACAACGCGATCTCCCCGAGCAGGAACGACCAATGCGTCGGAAACACCTTGTTCAACTGGCGACGCACCGCCGCCGACGGGTGATACCGCGAATCAATCGCATCACCCTGGGCTGCGATGGCGCTCTGTGCGGTAACGATGAGGAATGCTCCTTTTCGAAGCGGCGCGGACTTCTCTAGCATGCTCTCGTCGTGCCGTACTACCAACCGGGAGCGCAATTGTCACGGGTTGGTCAGAACTATGACGGACCGCGTGGTTCCTGACGACGAAGATCGACCGACTGAAAGCACTGGGGCCGCAATGACGCTTGACGATACGGAAGTCCTGATCATCGGAGCGGGACTGGCGGGATTGCGGTGTGCTCGGGTGCTGCGCGGCGCGGGCCGCGACGTCCGCGTGTGGGAGGCCTCCGACGTCATCGGCGGGCGGGTCCGCACCGACGTGATCGACGGCTTCCGCTGCGATCGAGGATTCCAGGTGCTCAATCCCGCCTATCCCGAGTTGAAGCACGCCACCGACGTGTCGGCGCTGCGACTGCAACCCTTCGGCGCCGGTGTGGCGGTGCGGCGCGAGGCCAACTCCGCGGTGTGGGTGCATCCCCTGCGTGCGCCGACGAAGGTGCCCGCGATGCTTGCCGGCGGCGGGCTCGGTCCCAGGGACGTCGTGGCGGTGGGTCGCTGGGCCGCTGCTGCGCTGCGACCGACGGCGCTCAAGGCAGAGGGCCGCCACGACACGTCGTTGCGGTCGGCGCTTGACCGGGCCGGGGTTTCCGGGGAACTGCGCCGCGTGATCGACCGGTTCCTCGCGGGGGTGTTGCTCGAAGACGAGGGCGTCACCTCCAACGCCTTCGCCCTGCTGCTGGTCCGGATGTTCGTGCTCGGCGTCCCCGCCCTGCCCGCCGACGGCATGCAGGCGCTGCCGCGCCAGCTCGCCACGGGTCTTGAATCGCTGATCACGTTGCAGCGCAACGTCGCCGAGTTGGTCCGCGACGGATCGGGCTGGCGGGCTTCCGATGGCACGCACGGCATCCGAGCGCGGCACGTCGTCGTCGCGACCGATCCGGTGAGTGCCGCGCGATTGGCTGGCGTTGCCGCCCCGCCGATGCACGGCGTCGTGACCGATTGGTGGGCGGCCGACGAGGTGCCGTCGGGGCCGCCCATGCTGTGGGTCGACGGTCGGTCGAATCCGCCTGGCCCGGTGCTGAACACGGCCGTGATCAGTGCCGCCGCGCCGACGTACGCACCCGCGGGCCGGCATCTCATCGCGGCGTCGGCGCTGATGGCGAAGGACGGTCGGGCGCCGGACGAATCAGTCACACGCAGTCACGCCGCAGGCATTCTCGGTGGCGACGGGACGCGGTGGAGCTTGGTCACTCGACACCTGGTGCCGTACGCGCTGCCCGAGCAACCGGCGCCGCTGTCCGTGCGGCGTCCGGTGCACACCGCCGACGGCATCTGGGTGTGCGGCGACCACCGCGACACCGCGTCGATCCAGGGTGCGCTGGTGAGTGGGCGTCGCACCGCGGAGGCCATCCTGACCACGGCATCGTGACGCCCTCCCTGGACGATCTGCTGCAGCGCCTCCACGTCGTGGCGTTGCCGATGCGAGTTCGCTTCCGCGGCATCGACGTTCGTGAGGTCGCCCTCATTGAGGGCCCGATGGGCTGGGGTGAGTTTGGCGCCTTCCTGGAATACGGGCCCGACGAGGCCGCGCAGTGGTTGGCCTCGGCGGTCGAGGCGGCGTATCGGCCGTCGCCCGTTCCGCTGCGCACGCTCATCCCGATCAACGCCACCGTGCCCGCGGTCGAGGCTGCCCGCGTGCCGGAGGTGCTCGCGCGCTTTCCCGGTGCCCGTACGGCCAAGGTCAAGGTTGCCGAGCCAGGGCAGACGCTGGCCGACGACGTCGCCAGGGTCGACGCCGTGCGGGCGCTGGTGCCGACGGTGCGCGTGGACGCCAACGGTGGGTGGACGGTGGAGCAGGCCGTCGCGGCGGCGGCCGCCCTGACCGCCGACGGACCGCTGGAATACCTCGAACAGCCCTGTGCGACGGTGCCCGAACTGGCCGAAGTGCGCTCCCGCACGGACGTATTGGTGGCTGCCGACGAGAGCATCCGCAAGGCCGACGACCCGCTGCTCGTCGTCCGTGCGAAGGCCGCGGACGTCGCCGTGGTGAAGGTGGCGCCGCTCGGTGGGGTGGTCCGCTTGCTCGACATCGCCGCTCAGATCGACATTCCCATCGTCGTGTCCAGCGCCCTCGACTCGGCCGTCGGCATGTCGCGGGGTCTGCTGGCTGCGGCGTGTCTACCCGAGCTGCGGCACGCGTGCGGGCTGGGCACGGGCGGATTGTTCGTCGACGACGTGACGGAGCCGGTCGTGCCCGTCGACGGCTACCTGCCGGTCGGGCCCGTTGCCCCCGATCCCGCGCGGCTGTCGGCCCTGGCCGTCGCCGCCGACCGGCGGCAGTGGTGGATCGATCGCGTCAGGGCCTGCTATCCGATGATGGCCTGATCTGTGGGATGCGTGGCGTAGACGCCACGGCCGTTCGTCGCTGACACTGGGCGGGTGAAGCGCTCCGTGGTCGTCGTCGGGTTCGACGGGGTCCAGGCCCTGGACCTGGTGGGACCCTTCGATGTGTTCACCGGCGCCACCGCGGCCATTGCCGCGACCGGGCATTCCCACGACGGGTACGAGGTGACGCTGGCCTCCGTCGATGGCAGGCCGATCAGCACCGGCACCGGACTCGACCTGGTCGCCCAGCCGCTGCCCGATCCATCGGGGCCATACGACACCGTCGTGCTACCCGGCGGTTTCGGCACCACCGCGGCCCGCGACGACGCGGCTCTGATCGGCTGGATCGAAGCCGTGGCGCCGTGTGCGCGACGGGTGGTCAGCGTCTGCAGCGGCGCGATGCTCGCCGCCGAGGCCGGTCTGCTCGACGGTTGTGCCGCTACCACGCACTGGGCGTTCGCCGCGCAGCTGGCCGCCGAATATCCCGCCGTCGACGTCGACCCGGAGCCCATCTTCGTACGCAGCTCGGAGAAGGTCTGGACGGCGGCCGGGGTGACGTCGGGCATCGATCTCGCACTCGCGCTGGTCGAGGACGACTACGGAAGCGACGTCGCGCAGACGGTGGCCCGCTACCTGGTGCTCTACCTACGTCGGCCGGGTGGGCAGACGCAGTTCGCCGCGCCGGTATGGATGCCGCGGGCCAGGCGCGCACCGATCCGCGAGGTGCAGGAGGCCATCGAGTCCGCTCCAGGGGGTGCCCACGGCGTCACCGAGCTCGCCCGTCGCGCGTCCATGAGCCCACGCCACTTCACCAGGGTGTTCACCGGCGAGGTCGGTGAGGCGCCTGGCGCCTATGTCGAGCGCGTACGGACCGAAGCCGCCCGTCGGCAACTCACCGAGACCGATGACACCGTCACGACAATCGCGGCACGGTGTGGCTTCGGCACCGCAGAAACCATGCGCCGCAACTTCGTTCGACGCCTCGGCGTCTCCCCCGATCAGTACCGCAAGACATTCGCCTAGAGGAGAAGACATGCAGATCGCCATCGTGCTGTACCCCGGCTTCACCGCGTTGGACTTCATCGGTCCGTACGAGGTGTTGCGCTGGTTGCCCGCCGCCGAGGTCAGGTTCGTCTGGCACCAGCCCGGACCCATCGCGGCGGACTCGGCGGTACTCGTCGTCGGCGCGACGCATTCGTTCGACGAAACCCCCTCTCCTGACGTGATCCTCGTGCCGGGTGGGTTCACCACGATGGAACACGCCCGCGACGAGAAGGTGCTGGATTGGCTTCGGCACGCCCACCGGACCGCGACGTGGACGACGTCGGTCTGCTCGGGCTCGGTCATCCTTGCCGCCGCGGGCCTCTTGGACGGCAGACGCGCGACCTCGCACTGGGCCGCGGTGCCGCTGCTGAAGGCGTTCGGCGTGGAGCCCGTGAGCGACGAACGGATCGTGCAGTCCGCGGACCGCGTCGTGACGTGCGCCGGGGTGTCGGCGGGTATCGACATGGGTCTCTGGCTGGCGGGCCGCATCGGCGGCGAGGACCGGGCCAAGGCCATCCAGCTATCAATGGAGTACGACCCGCAGCCGCCGTTCGACTCCGGTCACATGTCCAAGGCATCTGCGGCCACCAAGGCGTCCGCGGTCGCTCTGATGGGTCGCGACCTGATGAAGCCCACCCAGCTGAGGGCCACCACGCTGCTGCTGTGGGAGCAGGCGATCCGCACTGCCCGCGGCCGAGGCAAACGCCGCCACCCCGTGGTTTCGGCGCGCTAGCGGTCGCCTGCGGGCGGTTCGCGTGGCCGAACCTCTGCAAGTAGGGTCGGGCGGGTGAATCTGGCCTACGAAGACCGAGGCTCGGGCGATCCCGTGCTGTTCATCTCTGGTCGCGGGGGAGCCGGTCGGACGTGGCACCTCTACCAGGTGCCCGCATTCCAGCGGGCGGGCTACCGCGCGATCACGTTCGACAATCGCGGCATCGGCGCGACCGAGGACCAAGAGGGCTTCACGACCGCGCAGGTGGTCGCCGATACGGCGGCCCTCATCGAAGAGCTCGACGCCGGGCCCGTGCGCGTCGTCGGAGTGTCGATGGGTTCGTTCATCGCCCAGGAACTCATGGTGGCCCGCCCCGACCTGGTGTCAGCGGCCGTGCTGATGGCAACGGGCGGCCGCCACGACCGCACGCGGGGCTTCTTTCGCACCGCTGAGCAGGAGCTCGTCGGGTCCGGCGTGCAGCTACCCCCCTCCTATGACGCGAAGATGCGGCTGATCGAAGGCTTCTCGCCGAAGACCCTCAACAACGACCAAGCGGTGCGTGACTGGATCGAGATGTTCACCATGTGGCCCGTCAAGGCGACGCCGGGTTTGCGCAGTCAGATCAACATCGCGCCCACCGACAGTCGCCTGGCTGCGTACTGGAACATCAAGGTGCCCGTGCTGGTGATCGGTTTCGCCGATGATCTGGTGCTTCCGCCGCATCTTGGCCGCGAGGTCGCCGAGGCCATCCCGAATGCTCGTTACCTGCAGATATCCGATACCGGGCACCTCGGTTTCATCGAGCGCCCCGACGTCGTGAACGCCGCGGTGCTGGAGTTCTTCGCCGCGGGCGTGTGACAGAGTGGTGTAGTGGCGGAAGCATGAACCCGTCGACGACCCAGGCTCGCATCGTCGTCGATGAACTCGTTCGCGGCGGCGTTCGCGACGTCGTTCTCTGCCCAGGTTCGCGCAACGCCCCGCTGGCATTCGCGCTGCACGACGCCGACCGCGAGGGCCGACTACGGCTGCACGTCCGCATCGACGAACGCACCGCCGGGTTCCTCGCAATCGGGCTTGCCCTAGCAGCCGGCTCGCCCGTGTGCGTGGCCATGACCTCGGGCACGGCGGTGGCCAACCTTGGGCCCGCCGTGGTGGAGGCCAACTACGCCCGCGTCCCGCTGGTCGTGCTCAGCGCCAACCGCCCCTACGACCTGCTCGGCACCGGCGCCAACCAG
Organism: Mycolicibacterium hodleri; assembly: GCF_006439015.1. Taxonomy (GTDB): domain Bacteria; phylum Actinomycetota; class Actinomycetes; order Mycobacteriales; family Mycobacteriaceae; genus Mycobacterium; species Mycobacterium hodleri_A. The sequence goes on from NZ_RCZG01000004.1 coordinate 6,304, forward strand.
ACGATGGAACAGCTCGGTTACTTCGGCACCCAGGTGCGCGCCACCATCAGCCTCGGACTCGCCGAGGGCGCTACCGAGAAGATGGCTGCCCTGAATGCGCAGTGGCGCTCGGCGACGTGTCGAGTTCTGGTGGCTGCCAAGGGTTCTCGCAGTGCCAACGCTGGACCGGTCCAGTTCGACATCCCGCTTCGGGAACCATTGGTGCCCGACGCGGAGGAGTCGGGTGACTACGCGCCCGCGGGCAGGCCGGACGGGCGTCCGTGGACCTACACCCCGCCGGTGACGTTCGACGAGCCGCTGGACATCGACGTGACACCGGACACCGTCGTGATCGCCGGGCACGGCGCGGGCGTGCACCCCAACCTGGCGGCGCTGCCCACCGTCGCGGAACCGACCGCACCGGCCGCGGCCAACCCACTGCACCCGTTGGCGCTGCCGTCGCTGGCACCGCAACAGGTCATCATGCTGGGCCGTCCCACCTTGCACCGTCCGGTGTCGATGCTGTTGGCAGACCCGGCTCTGCCCGTCTTCGCGCTGACCACCGGCCCACGCTGGCCGGACGTGTCGGGCAACTCCCAGGCCACCGGCACTCGGGCGGCAACCACCGGAACGCCCGACCCCGGTTGGCTCAGGCGCTGCGCCGAGGCGAATGCGCACGCCGTGGAGACTGTGCGCGCCCAGCTGAAGGCCCACCCGCTGACGACCGGTCTGCACGTCGCAGCCGCTGTCGCCGGCGGGCTGCGGCCGGGCGATCAACTGGTCCTCGGCGCGTCCAACCCCGTGCGCGACGCGGCGCTGGTCGGGCTCGACGCACGGGGCATCCAGGTGCGTTCCAACCGCGGCGTGGCAGGCATCGACGGCACCGTGTCGACGGCGATCGGTGCGGCACTGGCCCATGACCGGGCCGGCGCGGGCGACCATGCTCCCAGAACCATTGCGCTGATCGGCGACCTGACCTTCGTGCACGACAGCTCCGGTCTGCTGATCGGTCCCACCGAGCCGACGCCAGAGAGCCTCACCATCGTGGTGTCCAACGACAACGGCGGCGGCATCTTCGAACTCCTCGAGCAGGGCGATCCGAGATTCTCGGACGTGTCCTCCCGCGTCTTCGGCACGCCACACGACGTCGACGTCGGCGCCTTGTGCCGGGCATACCACGTGGACTGTCGCCAGGTGGAACTGGAAGGTCTCGCCGACGCCCTCGGCGAACCCTTCGTCGGCATGCGCGTTCTGGAGGTGAAGGCCGACCGCTCGTCGCTACGGGCGCTGCACGCATCGATCAGGGCGGCCTTGTGAGAGCGGTCGCAAGTGATGCGCGCCAACGGTTGAAGGCGTTGTGGCAGAGCCTTATTCCCCACCTGTACGGTGACCCGAGCGAGACGCGGCGGCAACGCATCACGCGCCGAGTGCGAATCGGGGTCGTCATCGCCGCGGGTCTGGTCACCCTGCAGTCGGTCCTTCTGGTGCTCGGTGCGTGGCGGAACGATCGTCAGATCGAGGGCAACATGGGGGTGGCCGCGGCGGAGGTACTGGACGCCGGTCCGCGCCGGTCGACCATCGAGTTCGTCACGCCGGACCGCGTCACCTACCGGCCCGAACTCGGCGTTCTCTACCCGTCCGAACTGGACACGGGCATGCGGATCTACGTCGAGTACGACAGGGCGAACCCGGATCTCGTGCGGGTGCAACACCGCAACGCGTCGCTGTCGATCATCCCCGCGGCGTCGATCGCGGTGGTGGGCTGGTTGGTGGCTGCCGCGATACTGAGCCTGTTGGCCTTCGTCCAACGTCGGCTGGACCGTCAGGACTCCATCGCCTTGGAAAGCCAGTCGTTGTCGTAGATGTCCAGCTTCTTACCGGCTTTGAGATCGAAAACCGTTGGGGTGCCGGTGTTCAGCGGGTCGACCTCGTAGAGGAACTCGAAGTTCGTCGACTCCATGTCGGCCAGTTCGGTGGCGCTCTTCGCGGCCGCACCCGCTGCGAGTTGGCGCACCTGGAAGCCGGGAACGCCGGATTCGCGGGCGAAGTCCGCGATCTCGCGGTCGTCGGGACCCTTGCCCCCGGGCTGCTGATGGGCCCACAGTTGTTCGACGAAGCGCTGGAACTGTCTGCCGGTGACGTCATCCCCCTCGCCGGGTGTGGCCGCCACGAACAGGGCGTTCGCGATCCTGGCGGAATGCCCGTCGCTGGCCGGGGTGTCCAGGAACGTCATCGGACGGTAGGTGATCGCGAGTTGGCCAGTTCCGATGTAGTACGCGAACCGATCGCCGAAGTCGTGCTGTAGATCGGCGCAGTGGGTGCACTGCGGTTCGGTGTAGATCTCCAATTGGACGGGGGCATCGTCGAGACCGGCACGGATGCCGAACGAATCCTGGGTCACCTCCACCCGAGGAGGGTTGAGATCGCCCGTGGCGGTGCCGCTGACGCCGCGGGTGCACCCGCTCAACGTGACGACGAGGCCCACCACCACCGCGATGACGACGTGCTGGGAGCGCATGTCCGCATTATGAGCCAGTAGCCAGACTTCGCGTGTCGTATCCCTGCACGCAACCTCCAGGACAGTCGAAGGTGTCAGCCTTCTGGTGTGCGCGTTGCGATCGTCGCGGAGTCGTTCCTCCCGAATGTCAACGGCGTCACCAACTCCGTGCTTCGGGTGATGGAGCATCTCCGTCGCACGGGGCACGAGGTGCTGGTCATCGCGCCGGACGCCCCCCGCGGGGAGCCGCCCGCCGCTCGCATCCACGATGGCGTTCGCGTCCATCGGGTGCCGTCGAAGATGTTCCCCAAGGTCACGTCATTGCCGCTGGGAGTGCCCAGGCCGAAGATGGTCGGCGTGCTGCGGGGCTTCGATCCGGACGTGGTGCACCTCGCCTCACCCGCCCTGCTCGGCTACGGCGGGATTCTGGCTGCGCGACACCTGGGCGTGCCTGCGGTGGCCGTGTTCCAAACGGACGTCGCGGGTTTCGCGCAGAGCTATGGCGTCGGCGTCATGTCGCGGGCTGCTTGGGCGTGGACGCGTCACGTGCATGCGAAGGCGGATCGCACACTCGCCCCGTCGACGTCGGCGATGGAGAATCTGGTCGCCCATCACGTTCCCCGCGTTCATCATTGGGGTCGCGGTGTCGACGTCTCCGGTTTCGTGCCGTCGGCGCGGGACGAGGCGTTGCGCGCGCGTTGGTCACCGTCGGGCAAGCCGGTGGTCGGGTTCGTCGGAAGGCTGGCGCCGGAGAAGCACGTCGAGCGGTTGGCGGTGCTGGCGAGAAGACCCGACCTCCAGGTGGTGGTGGTCGGCGACGGCGTCGACCGGGAGAAGCTCGAAGGACTCATGCCGTCCGCGACGTTCACGGGTGCCCTTTACGGTCCCGAACTCGCGGCGGCCTACGCGAGCATGGACGTCTTCGTGCACAGCGGGGAGCACGAAACGTTCTGCCAGACCGTCCAGGAGGCGAAGGCGTCGGGGGTCCCGGTCATCGCCCCCAACGCAGGTGGTCCGCGAGATCTGATCGTGCCGATGCAGACCGGTCTGCTGTTGGACGTCGAGGACTTCGAGGCGAGGTTGCCAACGGCCGTCGACCATCTGCTCGCCGAGCGGCAGCGCTACTCGGTGGCGGCCAGGCGCAGCGTGTTGAACCGCACCTGGCCGGCCGTCTGCGAGCAACTGCTGGGTCACTACGACGCCGTGCTGGGCCGTCGCGGTGTCCGAGCCGCCTAGCTATCCCTGCGCCAGCACGGCGACGGGCTGCCATTCCTCCCACGTCTTGAGGCGACTCTCGTAGTCCGCCTTGGCGATCTGCAGCGGAGCCTCGCCGAAGAACACCCGAAGGGGCGGGGTCTCGGCGTCGACGACCTTGAGGATCGCGGCCGCGGACGCCTGCGGGTCGCCCTGCTTGGACACCCGCTGCTCACGGACCTTCTGCGCCTCCGCGTGCGCGTCGGCGTAGGCGGCAAGTTCGTCGGCCTTCTTCGACGACGAGCCACCCCAGTCGGTGGAGAAGCCGCCGGGCTCGATCAGCGTGACGTCGATGCCGAACGACGCCACCTCGGTGGCCAGCGCCTGCGAGAAGCCCTCGAGTGCCCACTTCGACGCGTGGTAGATGCCGACGTTCGCGAACGCGCTGATGCCGCCGATCGACGACACCTGGATGATGTGCCCGCTGCGCTGTTCGCGTAGGAACGGCAACGCGGCCTGGGTGATCCACAGCGCGCCGAAGACGTTGGTCTCGATCTGGTCGCGGGCCTCCTTCTCGGAGAGTTCCTCGATGAAGCCGAACTGGCCGTAGCCGGCGTTGTTGACCACGACGTCGAGCCGCCCGAAGTGGTCGTGGGCCTGCTTGACCGCGGCGAAGTCGGCGTCGTGATCGTTCACGTCCAGCTGGATCGGCAGCAGGGCGTCGCCGTACTTGGTGGCCAGGTCGTCCAGCGTCGCGGTGTCGCGCGCGGTCGCCGCGACCTTGTCGCCGCGTTCCAGCGCTCCGATGGCCCACTCCCGACCGAAGCCTCGCGACGTTCCGGTGATGAACCACACCTTTTCTGCCATGTCTGTCTCCTGTTCGGTTCTGTCACTTCTCCGGCGAGCAGACGCAAAAGTGCCCGACGCGCCACGATTCCGGGCACCTTTGCGTCTGCTCGCCAGATGGTCTGTGCGTGATACCAACGCAGGAGGGGGCTACCCATTCCCGGCAGTGCCGCATTCACAGGTAGCGTCGATCCCGTGAGCCGTGCGACGTTGGAGAAGAATCCCCAGGAAGTTGCGTCGATGTTCGACGGCGTCGCCCGCCGGTACGACATTACGAACACGGTGCTCTCGCTCGGGCAGGACAGGCTCTGGCGAAAGGCGACCCGCTCCGCGTTGCAGATCGGTCCCGGCGATGCGGTCCTCGATCTCGCGGCCGGAACCGCGGTGTCCACCGTCGAACTCGCGCAGTCGGGGGCCTGGTGCGTGGCAGCCGACTTCTCGGTCGGCATGTTGGCCGCCGGAGCCGCGCGCGACGTGCCCAAGGTGGCCGGTGACGCGACGCGGCTCCCGTTCGCCGACGAGTCCTTCGACGCGGTGACCATCAGTTTCGGCATCCGCAACGTCGTCGATCACGCCGCGGGGTTGCGGGAGTTGGCGCGAGTGACGCGGCCGGGCGGCCGGCTGGTGGTGTGCGAGTTCTCGACGCCGACCAACGGACTCTTCGGCACGGTCTACAAGGAGTATCTGATGAAGGCGCTGCCGTCGGTGGCGCGCGCGGTGTCGAGCAACCCCGATGCCTACGTCTACCTCGCCGAGTCGATCCGCGCCTGGCCCGACCAGCCCGAGTTGGCCCGCCGCATCGCCGACGCGGGGTGGGGCGCGGTGCGGTGGCGCAATCTCACGGGCGGCATCGTGGCTTTGCACGCCGCCACCAAGCCCTAGAAGGCGCTCGCGGTGAAGTTTTGCGCGCCAAGGGTTTGGGCCCGCCAGCTGGATTTCCTAGAACTGCTGAGTGATCCGCGCGTCGACGTCGAGGCTCAACCGCTCGGGCTCCGAACCGGCCCGCGCGCAGGCCTCCTTCACCAGCTCGGGTGACTCCGCAGCGAAGACCCCGTAGAGAACTTCGTCGGTGGGCACGGCGAGCGTCATCAACAGCCACACCTGCGAACCCTCGGCGCACATGCTTGCCGTCGACTTGTCTAGCTCGACCACCATGTCGTCGATCAGTTGGCGCGTCAGGTTCGGCCGATACCACTCCACGAGGTAGCGCGTCGCGACCGAGACTGCTGAACTCACCCGTTCAACGGTACGGACGATCCGCGAACGGGTCATCGGGGTAAACCCTAGGATGCACCCGACTTCAGCTTCACCGCGAGTTGCGCACGGGAACGAATGCCCAGCTTCCGGTAGATCTGCGTGAGGTTCGCCTCGACGGTCTTGAGGCTGACGAAGAGCGTCGACGCGATGTCGCGATTCGTCATACCCGACGTCGCCAACTCGGCGATCTTCTGTTCGGTGGCGGTAAGCGTTGCCTTTTGCGACGTCGCCACCTTGGTGCGGTCGATCTCGTCGCGGACTCTGTCGGCCCACAGCGGGGCTCCCATCCGTTCGAATTCGCGCAACGCCTCACCCAAGGTCTCCGCGGCGGCGTGCTTCAACCGGAGACGGCGTTGCAGTTGCCCGAGCAGGATGAGCGTGCGGGCCCGTTCGAACGGCATGGCCAGCCGATCGTGTTCCGTCAGTGCCGTCGTCACGGACCGCATCGCCTGGTCGAGTTCGCCCTGCGCGGCCCACCACATGCTGCGGCACCTGGCGCCGGTGGCCAGCAGCCACGCACGGTCCAGTCGACGACCGTCGTTCTCCAGCTTCTCGATCAACGGCACCGCCTCGGCGATGTGACCGGCATGGATCATCACGTCAACGGCGTCGGGGATGAAGTCCAGGTTTCTGATCTCGCCACCGGGCAGGAATTCGAACACGTCGATCAGGGGCTGCAGGATGGTGAGTGCCTCATCGTGGTTCGACAGTGAGAGTTCCACGAACCCGAGCGTCGCAATTGCCCGAAGTGAGAGCTGGGGTGTCTTGAATTCGACCGAGATCGCCAACGCGGCCTGGGCATCGCTTCGGGCCTCGGCGACCCTTCCCCGGTAGGCCGCGACCGTGCCGCGGATAGCCAGCGCGACGCCCCGAAGGTTTTGGGTGTCAATGTGTTCGGCGCGCTCGACGGCATCTTCGGCGACTACCTCCGCGGTGGCGAAGTCACCCCGCCACACGTCGGCGAGGGCGGTGTGCGCATCGAACATCATGACGTCGCTCTCGGCGCCGCGGTCCATGCACAATTTTCGTACGTCGGTCGCCTCGAGTCGCGCCGCGTCGAGTTGCCCCGTCCACGCGTGGGTGATCGCCCGGACTGCACACGCCCGAAACTGCATGGGAACGTCGGCATCGAGGTCTTCCATGTCGAGGGCACTTTGCAGGCTCTGCTCGTCGACACCGTCGCCACGTGTGCACTTCGCCAGGACTGACATCGCGAGCACCTGGCTGGTCAACTCGGGCATCGAAGTTCCGCGCGCTCGCTGCAACGCCTCGTCGGTTTTGTGGACGGCGTCATCCAACTTGGCCGAGTACAGGGAGGCAAACGACGACAGCAGGAGGCACCGCACGATCAGGGCGTGGTCCTCCTTTGCATCTTCTTGCGCGCGATCCAGCAGGTCGATCGCCTCGTCGAGGCTGTCGTCGTAGATCCGGATCGCGGCAAGCATGTTCAGTGCAACTGCCCGAAGTGGTCCCGGCGGAAGTTGGTCCACGGTCGGCTTGAGTAGTTCGTCGGCGCGTCGGGGTTCGCCCGCACGAAAGTGGTGCCCTGCGCATTGGATGCTGCGTGCCGGCGTGTTCCCGCCAAGGTTGATGGCGAGGTCCAAGAGCTCGGCGGCGGCCGCGGGTGCGCCTCGCAGGTGCGCCGCATCGGCACCGGTGTCGAGCGCCCGCAACGTCGCGGGATCTGCGCTCGAGGTGGCCAACGCCAGGTGGCGTGCCCGCATCTCGGGTTGCACGACGATCTCGGCGAGGGTGCGGTGCATCTGCCTGCGACGGGAGGGTCCGACGAAGCTGTACACGCCGCGGGCGAGGAGCGGATGGGAGAACCGCACGCGATTTCCCGAGATGTGCACGATGCCGTCGTTCTCCGGCGCTTCGAGCAGTTCGACGACGTGCTCGGCGGTTCGCTCGGTGACCTGTGCCAGCAGGTCGACGGTCGGCGCGCCAACGCTTGCCGCAGCCAGCAACACCGTCTGGGTGTCTTCGCTGAACCGGTCGAGTCGCGAGTGCACGAGATCGGCCAGCGATCCCGGCAGTGCAGCGTTGGCCGTGCTCGACTGGCCGTCGATGGCCCTGGCCAGCTCGAGCGCATAGAACGGGTTGCCGCCCGAGAGTTCGTTGATCCGAACGATCGTGGGCCGGGAGAACGAGCGGCCGAGGCTGGTGGTGATCACCCTGCGCAGCCCGCCGAGGCTGAGCGGGGCGACTTTGATGCGTTCGACGCCGTCGAGTCTGTTCAGCTTCAACCACTCGGCGCCGTTGTGCCCCTCGGTTTCGGTTCTCTCGGTGACGAGCACACCGATGCACTGCTTGAATCGTCTGGCCGCGAAGGCGAGCACGGCCTGGCTCGAGGAGTCCAACCACTGCACGTCGTCCACGGCCACTAGCACCGGTGCGTCGGCCGCGAGCCGGTCGACGAGCGTCATGAACGCGGATGCGACGACGCGTTCGTCGGTCACCGGACCGCTGCCGTCGCCCTGTAGGAGCACCCTGTCGATCGCCACCCGCTGCAGGTGGGGGAGGGTGTCGAAGACGTCGTCGTCGACGCCTTCCAGAAGATCGGCGAGCACCGCGTACGTCAGACCGGATTCCGCCTGACCGGCTCGCGCTGACAGCACGCGAAAGCCCCCCTGGCGTGCCTGCTCCATGGCTCCCAGCCAGAGCGTGGTCTTGCCGATACCCGCATCGCCCTCGACGACGAGGACGGACGGACGGCTGGCGCTGGATTCGAGGAATGTGGCCACCGCGCGCGATTCCGCCGAACGGGTCACCCCTGAGCGCACCATAGACACGTCCCCCAACGTCGCTTTGATCGCCAATGTGTTCCCGACCTGTGAATCTGGCAAACCCGTTGAGGGCACACTTTCCACCGGGTCTGGAGTGTACGACGTAAGGCGGTGGTAGGAGGTGGCTTCCGTCAACCGCTGTCAACCGGCGCGATGCCGAGCTCCCTCGGCAAACACCGGTTCCAGTCAGCTGAACGGTCTCCGTCCGTCGATCCGGCGCGAGCCCGCCCCAGCGCCGCGCCAGGCCCGAGCGACCCAATCCTCGTCTTCGTCGCTGACCAAATTTCCCATCACGCGGACGGCAACCTCCATGAGGAAGTGCGAACGCATCGCGATGGGGCCGACGGCGGGAAGGAAGCGGGGGATGGTCAGTAGCAGCGCAAGCCGACGCGCAACGGAGAACCCGCGGGTGTAGTGACGATGGAGTTCGGCAGGCCACGCGTCGGTCAGCTCACCGCTGCCCAGGAGTTCGGCGGCCAGTCGGCCCGTCTCGAGTCCGTAGTCGATGCCCTCGCCGTTGAGGGGGTTGACGCAGGCCGCGGCGTCGCCGATGAGCATCCAGTTGGGCCCCGCGACGCCGGAAACGGCGCCACCCATCGGTAGCAGGGCCGAAAGCGCCGCACGTGGCGCTCCCGCGAAGCCCCATTCGTCGCGCCGCAATTCGGTGTAGTGCGACAGAAGCGGGCGCAGTGCCGTGTCGGCGGGGCGCTTCGACGTGGCGAGAGCACCCACGCCGATGTTCACCTCGCCGTTGCCGAGCGGGAAGATCCAGCCGTACCCGGGCAGCACCTCGCCGGTGGGGGAGCGCAGTTCCAGGTGCGAGGTGATCCACGGTTCGTTGTTTCGCGGACTGGGAAGGTAGGCGCGGATCGCCACCCCGTACACGGTTTCCTTGTGCCACTCGCGGCCGAGGACGCGACCGAGCGTCGAGCGGGCGCCGTCCGCGACGATCAGCTCCCGGCAAGCGATGGTGGCGCCGTCCTCGAGCGTCACCGACGAGGCGCGTCCACTCGAATCATGTTTTACCGCAACGGCTTTGACACCCAGAAGCATTTTTGCGCCGTCGTCGACCGCGACGGAGCGGATACGATCGTCGAGTTCGGTCCTCGGCACGGCGCTACCGGTCGCCGGGAACGACGGGCCCGGCCATTCGATCTCCACGTCGGCCCCGAAGCCCGACATGCGCAATCCGCGGTTGCGCACCTTGCCGTCCAGCCAGGGGCCGAGGCCGAGAAGTTCCAGTTCGGCGACGGCGCGCGGGGTGAGACCGTCACCGCACGCCTTGTCCCTTGGGAACTGCTGGCCGTCTATCACCAGCACGTCGCGGCCCCTGCGGGCCGCCCACGCGGCGGCGGCGGAACCAGCCGGTCCCGCGCCGATCACCACCACGTCGGCTTGAATGTCCCCCCGAGTCGCTCCGCTCCTGCCCGCCCGGTTATCGCCCCGAGTCGCTTCGCTCCTGCCCGCCCGGATATCGCCCCGAGTCGCTTCGCTCCTGCCCGCCGTCGCGTCCACACTCCCCAGTATGTTGGACCAATGAAGACTCCAGCGACCGTGGTCGCGGGCGTGGACTTCGGTGACGCATCCTTCGCGGCGAGTGTCCGCGATGGCGTAGCACGCATCGAGGACCTCATGGCCACCGAGTTGGGCCGGGCCGATGAGTTGATGGCCGAGGCAGTCCAGCACCTCTTCCAAGCGGGCGGCAAACGCTTCCGGCCGTTGTTCACGGTGCTGTCAGCGCAGTTGGGGCCTGATCCCGACAACTGGCAGGTCTCCGTAGCCGGTGCGGTGATCGAGTCGGTGCACCTCGCGACCCTCTATCACGACGACGTGATGGACGAGGCGCAGGTGCGTCGCGGAGCAGACAGTGCCAACGCCCGTTGGGGCAACAACATCGCGATTCTGGCCGGCGACTATCTCTTCGCGACGGCATCGCGACTGGTGTCACAGCTCGGGCCCGACGCCGTGCGGATCATCGCCGACACGTTCGCGCAGCTGGTTACGGGCCAGATGCGCGAGACCCGCGGCGTGGTCGACGGCGCCGACTCCGTCGAGCACTACCTCAAGGTGGTCTACGAGAAGACGGCCTGCCTGATCGAGGCGTCCGGCACGTTCGGGGCCACGTTCTCCGGGGCCGACGAGGAGCAGATTCAGCGGCTCGGCAGGCTCGGCGGCATCGTCGGTACCGCCTTCCAGATCTCCGACGACATCATCGACATCGACAGCGATCCCGACGAGTCGGGCAAGGTGCCCGGCACCGATCTGCGCGAGGGCGTGCACACGCTGCCGGTCCTGTACGCCTTGCGGGACAGCGGAACGGATGCCGAGCGGCTGCGCGAGCTGCTGGCAGGTCCCGTGGAGGACGACGAGAAGCTGGCCGAGGCGCTGGCGCTGTTGCGTTCGTCACGAGGAATCGCCGAAGCCAAGGCGACCGTCGCGCAGTACGCGGTGCAGGCCCACGACGAACTGGACAAACTCCCCGACGTGCCAGGCCGGGTCGCCTTGGCCAACCTCATCGACTACACGATCAACCGGCACGGCTGATTGGAACCTCAGGCACCGTCCCGAGCGTTGGGTCAACGAATGACTACCTCGGTGTGAGTGGTCGGCGGTGTGAGGAGGAGGGGACACGATGACCTGGCATCCGCACGCGAACCGGTTCAAGACGTTCGTGTTGTTGGCGGTCTTCTCCGGGCTGATCGTGTTCGTGGGCGCGTTGTTCGGCAGATCGATCATGTTCCTTGCGGTGTTGTTCGCCGTCGGCATGAACGTCTGGGTCTACTTCAACAGCGACAAGTTGGCTCTGAAGGCCATGCACGCCCAACCCGTCAACGAGGTGCAGGCCCCGTCGATGTATCGCATCGTCCGCGAGTTGGCGACCACGGCGCATCAGCCGATGCCCCGGCTCTACATCAGCGACACCGCGGCGCCGAACGCGTTCGCGACGGGGCGCAACCCCCGCAATGCGGCGGTGTGCTGCACCACCGGCATCCTGGACATCCTCGACGAGCGCGAGTTGCGCGCGGTCCTCGGACACGAGCTGTCGCACGTCTACAACCGCGACATCCTGATCTCCTGCGTGGCAGGCGCCATGGCGTCGGTGATCACCGCGCTGGCGAACCTGGCGCTGTTCGCGAGCATGTTCGGCGGCAACCGCGAGGGCGGAACGAATCCCTTTGCCCTCCTTCTGGTTTCGCTGCTCGGTCCGATCGCCGCGACGGTCATCAAGCTGGCGGTGTCGCGGTCGCGGGAGTACCAGGCCGATCAGTCCGGCGCCGAGTTGACCGGCGACCCCCTCGCGCTGGCGAGTGCTCTGCGCAAGATCGCCCACGGTGTGGAGTTGGCGCCCCTTCCTCCGGAGACTCAGCTGGCCGACCAAGCCCACCTGATGATCGCGAACCCGTTCCGGGCCGGCGAGAAGATCGGCAAGCTGTTCTCCACGCACCCGCCCATCGAGGAGCGCATCGCGCGGCTCGAGCAGATGGCGGGCAGGGGACCAGGTCAGTACTGACGCGGTTCCGCTGCACGTGACCGAGCCACCCTCTACAGTGACCCTGTGCTGACCAGACTTCTGATCGGCCTGGTAGCTGCGGGGGCAGCTGTGATGGGCGCGCCCGCTGTGGCGTCTGCCGATCCGAATCCAGCGCCGCCACCGCCTCCACCTCCACTCAATCTGGGTGTTCTCGCGCCCGCGAAGCCCTCGGAGTTCGCGATGCAGGACGGCGCCATGTACGGCTTCGCCGTGCCCGGCGACATCGCGTGCGTCATCAGTCGCGACTCAGGCAACTACGGCTGCAGCGGTCCGATCCCGGCTGCGCCTGATGGAGCCAACATGGTCACCGGCGCACAGCAGGGGTCGCCCGGTTTCGCCAAGGCTGACCGGCCGCTGTACGTCTTCCAGACGCTGCCCAATCGTTTGCTGCCCGGCACCCGGCTGAGCTTCCGCAACGTCACCTGTGGCACTGACGGCACGGTCACCCAGTGCACCAACTCGTTCGACGGCGGCGGCTTCGTGATCAGCCCAGCGGGCAGCTTCGTCCTCGGACCGAGCAACCCCTTGCTGCTGAACACGGGTGAGGGCAGCAACCCGTACGTCAACTGACGGGTACGCCTAGAACCCCGAGCCGTGCACCTCGTGGCCCGGCTTCTCGGCCGCCAGACCGCGGTATGCATCCTCGACCGTGGAGCCATGATTGATGACGCCGTCGACCTCGCGGGCGATCGGCATGTTCAGCCCGTATTTCTCGGCGAACTCCATAATGACGCTGGCGGCCTTGACGCCTTCGGCGACCTGGTTCATGGCGGTGATGATCTCCTCGATGGTCTTGCCGGAACCCAGTTCTTCGCCGACGTGCCGGTTGCGGCTGCGTTGGCTGGTGCAGGTGACGATGAGATCGCCCAAGCCGGCCAATCCGGCGAAGGTCTCCCGTTTGCCGCCCATGGCCTCACCGAGCTTGGACATCTCGTTGACGGCGCGGGCCATGACGAGGGCGCGGGTGTTCTCGCCGATACCCAGCGCGTATCCCATGCCGACCGCGATGGCGTAGACGTTCTTGAGCGCACCGGCCATCTCGACACCAACGACGTCGTCGGTGGTGTAGGTACGAAAACGCTTGGTGCGGAACAGGCTTCCGAGGTTGGCGGCGAGGTGCTGGTCGGGCATGGCGAGCACGGCGGCGGCGGCGTAGCCGTCGGCGACCTCGCGGGCGATGTTCGGTCCGGCCAGAATTCCGGCGGGATGACCGGGAAGCACCTCGTCCACGATCTCCGACATCCGCATGTTGGTGCCCTGCTCGAGGCCCTTGACCAGCGACACGACGGGGACCCACGGCCGTAGCTCCTTGGCCAGTTCGGTCAGCACGCCTCGAAAGCCGTGGGACGGCACGCCCATGACGATGACGTCGGCGCTCTCGGCGGCCTCGGTGAAGTCGGTGGTGGCGCGCAGCGAGTGGGCGAGTTCGACCTCGTCACCGAGATAGCGGGAGTTGCGGTGGTTGTCGTTGATGTCGTCGGCGGTGTCCTGCGAACGCACCCATTGCAGCGTCGGACCGCGCCTCGCGCAGATGGAGGAGACCGTGGTGCCCCAGGAGCCTCCACCGAGGACGACGACGTGTGGATCGCGTTGCGCTGGTGCCATGGCGACCAGCGTATTGCCGTCGGCTGGCCCCCGCGGGCGATTCGATCGTTGTCATGGGCCGCGTTGCGGTGGGCGGATGACCGCAGTACAAACGCCTATCTGCCCCGGGTCAGCTCGGCGACTGGACGACGTTCCCGCTGACGTAGACCCCGATATCACCCAACGTGACGCTACTGCGACGATGTCGCGGAATTCTCACCGTGGCGTCACGTTGGGCGTCAGCGATAGTTGACGAACTGCACCGCGATCTCCAGATCGGCGCCGCGCAGCAGCGACTGGACGGCCTGCAGGTCGTCGCGCTTCTTGGAGCTGACGCGGATCTCCTCGCCCTGGATTTGCGCCTTGACGCCCTTGGGGCCCTCGTCGCGGATCAGCTTGGTGACCTTCTTGGCGTCCTCGCTGCTGATGCCCTGCTTAATGCTGCCGATCACCTTGTAGGTCTTGCCCGACGCCTGCGCCTCGCCGGCGTCGAAGGCCTTCATGGAGATGTCCCGCCGGATCAACTTCTCCTTGAAGACGTCGACCGCGGCCTTGACCCGCTCCTCGGTGGAGGAAACCAGGATGATGCCCTCCTCGCCCTGCCACTCGATGGTGGTGTCGGTACCGCGGAAGTCGAAACGGGTGGACAACTCCTTGGCGGCCTGGTTGAGGGCGTTGTCGACCTCCTGGCGATCGACCTTGCTCACGACGTCGAATGATGAATCCGCCATGGACTCGCTCCTTCCTAAGGTTGGTGCGTTTTCGTCTTGGGACCATCCTCGTTGTACCCTGCTACTCGCACCAAACCCGGGTCGGGATTGGTGCGAGAACCCGGCAGGTTGCCCGAGTGGCCAATGGGAGCGGACTGTAAATCCGTCGGCTTACGCCTACACAGGTTCGAATCCTGTACCTGCCACCCAAGTCAGCCCCCCTTTCGAGGGGGGCTGATTTGTTCGAATGGCCGTGACTTGGCACGGATTGTTACGAGTCGCGTGAAACTCTGCGTGCGTCAGCCGAATTTTCCGGTGGGAAGACGACGTCCACGAGGGTCACGGCATTACTTCGAGGACTCGCGAAGCATGCAGCGCCGCTTCACCGGGTCTTGATGTGAATCTGTCGCTGGGCGGCGTGAAACCGACGGATCATTTCGGTGATCTTGAGCTGTTGGTTGTCCAGGTAGAACATGGGTGCGTCGAACTCGACGAGTGGCCGACTCTCAGCGTCAGTGCCGCGTATGCGGCCGTCCTCGTGACGCGGGTACCACCCCCGGCCAAGACCAAATCGCATCCATACTTCGTCAGCGGTGTCTTGGGCGTCATCGGGGAAGTGGTGACGACGGATGAAGATGTCGATGCCATCGGTGGCGATGCGCTTGCTCGCCAAAGCAAAGTCGGTACCAAACGTTTCCCGGACGTCCGCGACTGTGTCGGCGATCTGACGTTTGGTGAATCCCAACTTCATTCCGCAGGGCTCGCAAGACAAACGCCTCCACGAGAGCAGCGAACGGCACCGACGCAGCGCCCCTGCGGGCTGCGGGGACGTGGTGGACGAGGGGTGCCCCGCCGCGCGGGACCCAACACCGAGCCAGTGATAAACGGTCGAGCGGGGAATCTCGGGGAAGACGGACACGTCGCGCGGTGTGTAGAGCGGATCTTTGAAGATGTCGACAGTCATCGCGGTCACCTCGCGGGGAGCCTGTACTCAAAGTGCGGATACTAACTTTCGATGATGCGGGTTACATACGGCGTCATCCCACCGGTGCGTACAGGTGAGACCTTCACGGGCACACCGGTTTGTTGCGCTTCGAGCATCTGTCCGCCGCCGAGGTAGAGGGCTTCGTGTTGACCCCCGGATGGCCCCCAGAACAACAGGTCGCCGCGCTTGGCTTGCGACGGGGGAACTTTTCGGCCGGCGTCGTATTGATCGCCGGAATAGCGGGGAAGCGGAACGCCGACTCCGGCGAAGGCGTAGCGGGTCAGGCCCGAGCAGTCGAACCCGACAGTGCCTGCGCCCGAGTCGATTCCACGGCTCGGCCCGTTGAGGCTGCCTCCGCCCCAGGAGTAGGGGACACCGCGCTGGGATCCGGCTCGGCGAATTACGTATTCGATGGCTTGTTGGCCGTAGACGCGGTTGCCGCTGAGACTGGAGCCCGGATTGCTTGCGGGGCTCGTAATGCCCAAGCTCCCCAGGAACTTCCGTCCCATGTCTAGGGTGGTTTGGGCTGCGTTGGCACTGGCTTGTAGCGAGGCGTTGGCGATCGCCACTGGATCACCGGGGGCCCCCGCGCTCAGGACGCTCGGCAGAGAAGGGTCCCATGGCCCGGCGGGTTCGGCATGAGCGGGCGGTGCCAGGACGATCGTCCACACGGTGCACACCAGGAGGAGGAGCCGCATGGGGCTGAAGCTGCGCCGTCCTGGATTTTGCCACCCATGTGACGCATCAGGAGATGGGCCGACAGTTGTGGTGCGAGGCGCGGAGGGCATCGAAATCGGTTCTCCCTGTGAGGCGGCTATGGCTCGTCGGGCCTTGGGTGCAGTCGACCCGTGCACCGGACCGCTGATCTACGGACCATCTCCGTACGTAACAACACCGGATATGTGTTGAACCGTACATCACATCAGCCCCACTGATCACGGCAGTAACATAACTACAACCATGTAATTTGTTGGGGCCGTATGTGTTCGACATATTCGACGTGCGCTATGGCATCCATCCGGGCCGATGGTTCCGGTGAACGCCGGCCCGCCGGGGCGCTACTAGTTGTTCGTGTCGGGTGATCGCGTCGGCGCTGCGCCCGTAGCGGTTGCCGGTGTCAGCTGGGTGGCGGTGGTGGCGAAGCGTCGCAGTCGGAGGCTGTTGGTGACCACGAAGACTGAACTGAACGCCATGGCGGCGCCGGCGATGAGTGGGTTGAGCAGTCCCAGCGCGGCCAGCGGCAGAGCGGCGACGTTGTAGGCGAACGCCCAGAAGAGGTTGCCCTTGATGGTCTTCAACGTGGCCCGGGACAGGCGGATGGCGTCGGCGGCGGCGCGCAGATCACCGCGGATGAGGGTGATGTCCGACGCCTCGATGGCGACGTCGGTGCCGGTTCCCATGGCCAGGCCCAGATCGGCCTGAACGAGGGCGGCCGCGTCATTGACGCCGTCACCGACCATCGCCACGATGTGCCCACGGCCCTGCAAGTCCTTGATCACGTTGACCTTGTCGGCCGGCAGGACTTCGGCGATGACGTCGTCGGGGTCGATGCCGACCTGGGCAGCGACCGCTTGGGCGGCGCGTCGGTTGTCTCCGGTCAATAGAACGGGGCGCAGTCCGAGCTGGTGGAACTGTGAGATGGCTTCGGCGGAGGTGTCTTTCACGGTGTCCGCGACGACGATCACCGCGCGCAGCGCTCCGTCCCAGGCCACCCACACCGGGGTGTGGCCGCGTTCCTCGGCTTCCTCGGCGGCGTCGAGCAGGGCGTCGGGGGTGGCCAGCGACCAGTCGTCGGTGAGCCAGCTGCGTCGTCCGACGAGCACGGCGTGCCCGTCGATGACACCGCTGACTCCGTGGCCGTCGTGGGCGGTGAAGCTTTCGACGGGGGGTAGCGGCGTCCCGTCGGTAGGTGCGGCGGCGGCTGCGATTGCGTGGGCGATCGGGTGTTGGGAGGCGTCCTCGAGTGCCCCGGCGAGGGTGAGGGCCTGGGCGGCGGTCTCTTCGCCGGCAGGGTGCACGCCAATCATGCTCATTCGGCCGGTGGTAACGGTGCCGGTCTTGTCGAGCACGACGGTGTCGACGCGGCGGGTGGACTCCAGGACTTGTGGTCCCTTGATCAGGATGCCGAGTTGGGCGCCGCGGCCGGTGCCGACGAGCAGGGCGGTTGGTGTCGCCAACCCCAGGGCGCAGGGGCAGGCGATGATCAGGACCGCGACGGCGGCGGTGAATGCCGCGGTGGCAGGCTGGCCGGTGGCCAGCCACGCGGCCAGCGTCGCCGCCGAGAGGGCCATGACGATGGGGACGAAGATGGCCGAAACACGGTCGGCGAGGCGCTGGACGGAGGCTTTCCCGTTTTGAGCGTCCTCGACGAGGCGCGCCATCTGGGCGAGTTGGGTGTCGGCGCCGATCCGGGTGGCCTCGACGACGAGCCGACCGCCCGCGTTGACGGTGGCTCCGGTGACGTGGTCGCCGGGGCGAACTTCGACGGGCACCGGCTCGCCGGTGAGCATCGAAGCATCGACCGCCGAGGCGCCCTCGGTGATGACCCCGTCGGTGGCGATCTTCTCGCCGGGCCGCACGACGAACAGGTCACCCACCGCGAGTTGCGCTGTGGGGATGCGGGTTTCGATGTCACCGCGCAGCACCGCGACGTCCTTGGCGCCCATGTCCAGGAGCGCCCTAAGGGCGGCGCCCGACTGCGACTTGGCGCGCGCCTCGAAGTAGCGCCCTGCCAGGATGAAGACGGTGACGGCGGCTGCGACTTCGAGGTAGATATGCTCGGCACCCGACGTCGCATCGGGTAGCAGGCTGAACGTCATGCGCATGCCGGGCATGCCGGCGTGACCGAAGAACAAGGCCCATAGTGACCACAGATAGGCGGCGCCGACGCCGAGGGTTATCAGGGTGTCCATGGTGGCGGCGCCGTGGCGGGCGTTGGCCCAGGCGGCGCGGTGGAACGGCAACGCGCCCCACACCACGACGGGTGAGGCCAATGTGAGGGCGAGCCATTGCCAGTTGGTGAACTGCCATGCCGGGATCATCGACAGGACGACGACGGGGACGGTCAGTACCAGCGAGACGAGTAGACGGGTCCGCCACGCGGTGGCCCCGTCGGGTGTGGTTCGGGCGGTGGCGGTGTCGTCGGGGACAGTCGTCGTGGGCGCCGTCGCCGTGTACCCGGTGGCCACGACGGTCGCGATCAGTTCGGCAGGTTCCACCGCGTCCGGGTAGCTGATCTTCGCCTTCTCGGTGGCGTAGTTGACGCTGGCGCTGACACCGTCGAGCTTGTTGAGTTTCTTCTCGATCCGGGCCGCACACGAGGCGCAGGTCATGCCACCGATCGTCAGCTCGATGTTGCGTGGATGAGACGGAGCCGCGATGTGATCGGTGGTGCTCATGTCTTGTCCCTTCCTGTGAGACGCGGGTGCCGGCTGGAGTGGTCAGTCGGTGGTGAGGTGGTAGTCGCCGGCTTCGTCGAGGGCGGCGGCGATCTGATCGCGGGTGACGCCATGCTCGCTGGTGACCCGCAGCGTCGACGTGGCGCCCGGTCTGAGGTCGACGGTCACGTCGGTGACGCCGGGGATCGCGGAGATTTCTTCGGTGACGGCAGCCACGCAGTGGCCGCAGGTCATTCCGGTGACGAGGAACGCGTTGGCGGTGCTGATCTCGTTCTCCGTGGCTCGCGTCATCGCAGTTGGTTCGGACGTGGTGCGGGGCGCGCAGCATCCGCAGCTGCTGTCTTCGGTTTCTAGCAGCGGCAGCGGTTCGCGTAGGTCGAGGTTGGTCATGTGACTTCCTTCTGGTGGTGAAGCAGGTTGTGGAAGAGCGGTTTTGGTCAGGAGCGGACGAGGCGGGCGATGGCCGCCGATGCCTCGCTGATCTTCTGGTCGGCGATGTCGCCGCCTTGCTGGACCGCGGCGCTGACGCAGTGGGTGAGGTGTTCGTCGAGCAGTGCGAGTGCCACGGATTCCAGGGCCTTGGTGGCGGCAGAGATCTGGGTAAGCACGTCGATGCAGTAGCTGTCGTTCTCGACCATCCGGGCCAACCCGCGAACCTGTCCTTCAATTCGGCTGAGGCGTTTCAGGTGGGCATCCTTGGACTGCAGATATCCGGGTGCGGGATGTTCCATGAGGCGATCCGTTCTATTCGGGTACCCCCAGGGGGTATCTATCGCACTATACCCCTAAGGGGTATCCCGCCGTCAAGTGCAGCAGTTGTGAGCCTTCGCGGGGCGCGTGGGAACACTGGCGGCAAGGTGCTCGACGGACGGTTGCCCGCCGAGCACCCTGGCCGCCGGCCGGGGGTCAGCCTTGGCCGAGCATGCCCCGCATCTGGATGATCTCCGCCTGCTGATTGGCGATGATGGCCTGGGCCAACTTCTTGGCATCCGGGTTGGTGCCGTCGCGCAGTTCCGTGTTGGACATGTCGATGGCGCCGCTGTGATGATCGATCATCATCTGCAGCCACATCTTGTCGAACGCCGCCCCCGACAGGCCTGTGAGGGTGGTCATCTGTTCGGCGGACATCATGCCCGGCATGGCTCCCATCCCTGGCATGTCGTGGCCGGACATCTCTGTCGTAGGCGCGGGCTTGCCGAAACTCGTGAGCAGGCCGGTCATCTGAGTCATCTCGGGTTCCTGAGCCTTCTCGATGTTCTGAGCCAGCGTGATGAGCTGCTGATTCTGGGATCGGCTCGGCACGAGTTTGGCCATGTCGACGGCCTGCGCGTGATGGGGGTACATCATTTGTAAGAACATGACGTCGGCGTCGTTGAAGTCGGAGCGGGTGGCGCTCGGCGCCGCTGACGTCGACGAGCCGCCATGATCCATTCCGGGCATGGATCCGCTCATGCCGGCGGAACTCGAGGTGGTCGCGGATGTCGAGGTGTCGGACGCGGTGTCGGTACAGCCGGCGACGACTAGGGCTGCCGCGAAGGCGGCTGCGAGGACGGTGGACTTGACGGCGGTGGTGGAACTGAACATGACTAATTTCCTTTACGAAGTGTCGATGGTTCGGGTGGTGTGGACAGGGGTCACGGGTGCCTCGCTTGCGATGAGCGGCCACACGTGAGTACCTGTCAGACCCGCAGAATCGACAGTTGGTGAAGGGACAGCACCGTCCACGGCGGCGCTCGTTGACGGCGGCGGTAGCTGCGTCGGGTCTTCGGCGCGAAAAGCGTTGTGCGGCGGGTTGCCACCCAGCACAGCATCGCCAGACCAGCAATGATCGCAATCGCTGTAATGATGAAGACGCAGCCGTGCAGCCCGGTGTGTTGCTGGCCGCAGTCGTGGGCGTCACAGGGTGGGTCAGCAAGGTCGGCATGCCCACCCAAGGTGTGGTGTTGGCTCGTCGCTGCCAACGAGGTTTGTGCGGCGTGGTCGTGGCCGAGCGTGAACGTCACCGCGTGCATGGTGACGATTCCACCCAGCAGCACCACGAATAGGAGGAATCGCGCGACGAATGGCAGCGGTGCCACACCACGCACGTTCATCACGCCGGCCATCATAGTCGGCATCGGAACTCATACCCCACCGGGGTATAGATCGTTGGCGCATCGCCGCAAATAGAGACGCTCGGTTGTGACGGATTCATTCAGACCGCGGCAGGGGTTACTCCAAGACGTCGGGTTAATCCCCCGCGAACGACATGGGCAGACCGCGCAATCCGTTCACCAGAGCCGCTGGCCGCAGCGTTCATCACTGCCACATCCTCAACCACGAAGACGTACCTTTCGTTCACGGGGCGGACCAACCACCTCAATCTGCAATGCCTTCAGCTTTGGGGTTGGGGAATTGTCCCGGAAGGCCGGATTCGTCTCGACAAGCCATCATGGAATGGCTTCCCATGTTGCGGGAGGGCGGTCGACCGCGATCTTTCGGTAGTCCGGTACGACGCTCACCCCGGGGGCGGGCATGGTGATCCTTGCTGCCGGCGTGCCGTGGGTGATGATCGCCTGTTCGAAGCCCGCTGGGGTCAACGTGTTGTAGACGCGCCCTACCTCGGATTCCACCCGGAAACCGTGGCGCACTCCGGGTGGAAGGTAGACGTAAGAGCCGGGGCCAGCAGCGATCTCATCGGTGTCGACGGTGAATACAAAATCCCCTTCGAGAACGAAGAACGCTTCTTCCGCATCGTCGTGGACGTGTAACGGAGCCACGAGGCCGCGTGGGCAGAGTTCGTCGAAGGTGCAAGACCGCCCTGCGGTCTGCGAGCCGTCCGCGAGCACCCGCCAGTAGGTGCCAGCGAACCAGTAAGCCGGCGCATCCATGGGGTTCAGGACGAACGGATCGACTGGTGTGTTGGTCTGCGGATTGAATGTCATGCTGCCTCCCGCCAGTTTCGTAACGCTCTCAATCGATTTGGTGTGCGGTTCCGGTCCGGGGGCGGCTCAGCCCGCAATACCTCAGTGCGTGAGCGCCATTCCGGCCATCGGGGCCACGTTGGCTACGACGCCGAACTGGGCAAATGCGGTGGCGAGGGATTCCAGTGCGCGGGCGGATCGCAATCCGCCACATGGCAGCGGGATGAAGCCGATGTCCTTGACTAATTTCGAGACCTTCGCCACTGCGACAGCGTCGTCGCCGGCTACGGGCAGGACCGCTTGGCCGTCACCGCCAGCCGCGATCAGTTCCGCGAAGGCCAGCGTGAAGGACTGAACCACTCGCGCGCCCTCGGCTTTGGCCGCGACTTCTTCGGCCACGGACGCCGTTCTGTGGGTGGGGAGCCCGACCTGTCCGCCAGTCGGATCCAAGGTCAACCCACTCGATACGCTGACGACGATCAATCCCGCCAGTGAGCCAGTCGCCGCAAGCGCGGCGTCGATCGCCTCCGGGGGGACGGTCAGCAAGACGATCTCGGCAGCTGCGACGGCAACATCCGGTGCGGCCAACTGTGCCGCTGTCTCTTGCGCAGCGGCGGCGATCTTCGCCTCGTCACGGCCGAACGCGATCGATACCTCGTGGCCAGCGCGTACGAGAGAACCCGCCAATGCGCGGCCCATGTTGCCTGCCCCGATGACCGCGATCCTCATCTCGTCTCCGTATCGTCGGCGGAAAAGGGCTTGACGTCGTGGCGGCGCACTTGCCACCCGTGCTGAGTGCTTACTAGATCGTCGGTGATGCGGTTGATGCGCAGGATCCGAGGCGCACCCTCATCTAGTGCGAGTACGAGCAGTACATAGTCGATCTGCATCACATCAGGGCCGTCTGAATACACCACGTGGTTAGCGGTCAAGTGCGCTAGCGGAGGACCGCCACGATCGACGTGGACGAAATCGACCAAATCGGTGCGACGAGCCTGCATCAAACCCGTGATGCAACCGTCCTCCGTGAACAGTGATGCGAGGGCGGCGCCGTCGCGACGGTCCACCGCTTGCTCGAAGCGGGCTACGAGTTCCATCGCTGCCAGCCTCTGATCCGCCGAAATTGGCGTTTCGCCGAGCGTCAGTGCGGACGGGTTCATCGATGCGCTCGACGAAACCGCAACCATCCTGCAGCGAGTAGGGCGATCTCCAGGGCGGCGATGCTCGCGTTCGGGTAGATGGTGAAGCGGCCGACCTTGGGCATCGTCGGTCCCTTGTGATGAGCAGTGGTGTCGTCCAGACTCGAGCCGCTCACGAAGTGCGCAGGAAAGAACGGAGCCCAGAAGGAAAACGGCAAAATCGCTGCTACCGCGGTGTTCAGCACGCGATCACCTCGTGTGGTGTTGAGTAGATAAAGGGATGTGGCGCAACATACTTCGAGCATCCCGATGGCGGCGAGGTCGTGGAAGTGAGCGTGGGGCGGCCAGTCTTCGTTGAAAGCATGACTGCCGCTTAGGTCGACGATCGGCTGGATCGCGGCCGTGGTTACCACTGCTGCGGCGATGAGCCCTCGACCAGGGACCCGGTTCGTGCGCGCGAACATCTAGAAACCACCTATCTGCACATTATCTGGGAACACGACATCGTCCTTCCTGGGCGGAAACCGGCGACGCATTGGTATACGACAACGTCCGGGCGTTGAAGCGGACCGTGTGAGTTCGTCGATTGACCCAACAGATCGTTGGGCACCCAACGATTATAAGGTCTTCACGCTCAAAATGGGGGCGTGTTAAGTTGACGACACGGCCAGCAAAGATCTCCCCTCAGACCCCGCAGAAATTGCACCCGACCGCGGGGTGGGTTTCGTGATTGGCCGCGTCGGCCACGTGATGGCGATGGCGTTCGACCGTGAGATGGACAAGTTCGGCATTCGAACCCTGCACCTGGGCTTGATGAGCGCCGTCCGCAGCTTCGGGCCGCTCAGCCAGCAACGACTCGCCGAATATCTCGGCGCGGACCGGGCAACCGTCGCCGCTCTCATCGACGACCTAGAGGCGAAGGACCTCGCCATCCGCCGTCCTGTGCTCGGAGACCGCCGCGCCCGCGCCGTGTCGTTGACCGACGAAGGGTTACGGCTGCACAGCCGGGCGGATGCCGCAGCACGCGAGCACGAACGCCGCGTCTTCTCCAAGCTGACCGAGGCTGAGCGCACTCAGCTACGCACGATGATGTTGAAGCTAAGACCACTGCCCAAGATGTTCCTCCCACCAGAATCCAGCGACACGGGATAGAAAAATCCGTACGCGGGCGCGTTCGATATTCCGGCGGTGTCGGGCGCTGGTCAAGCCAATCGCGAGCCGTACGCCCGTCACGTGCTTCCGATGTTAGAGCCGGGACTGCGCCGAGTGGTCCGTGTAGCTGGTGGAGAAGCTGCCACGTGCACACCCGCCACCCTGCCGCACCACGTCGCAAGTTACTCGCGTGCTCGTCCGCTGAGGCCCTGGGGTATCGGGGACCAGTTCCGTTGGGGCGTTAGCTGTTCGGGGGCGGCCAGCCCGCGGCCACCCCGTAGGAGGCGGGGTTCTGTTCGTACGGCACCGTCGCTATCAGCGCCACCAACTCGGGTAGGTTGACGGCAAAGTGCCAGTGGGCCTCGGTATCCCAGTGCGCCACGTTGACGAACCTGAATCTGACCGTCGGGTCGAGGCTACTGTGTAGGTGCGAGTCGACGAATCCGGTGGCGGTGCGCAGAATTTCCAAGCACTGAGTCCACATCCGCTGAAAGTTCTCAGCGTGTTCGGCCGCCACTGCGAAGACGTTGATAACAGTGATCGGCGCAGTTCCCGGCATCGTGCTCACACGATCCCTCCGGTGGCGCGGATGTTCTGGCCGGTGATCCAGTGCGCGTCGTCGGAGACCAAGAGTGCGACTGCGGCGGCGATGTCGCCCGGCTGTCCGAGTCGGCCGAGAGCGGTCTGGGCGACCAGGGCGGTCGCCTGCTCGTCGTCGAGCACCATTCCGTCGGTGGCGGTCACCCCTGGTGAGAGGGTGTTGACGGTGATGCCGCGACGGCCGATCTCCTTGGCCAGACCGTTACTGAACTGTTCGATTGCGGCTTTGCTGCCAGCGTAGGCGCCCCCCGTGGGAATCGCCATGGTGGTACCGCCGGTCGAAATGCTGACGATTCGGCCGTTGTCAGCCATGTGTCGGGCAGCCTCCTGAAGGGTGAAGTAGACCCCCCGGGTGATGAGGAACATCGAGTCGTACTCTTCCTCGGTCATCAACTCCGTTGGCTTGAAGACGTTGGTGCCCGCGGCATTGTTGACCAGGATGTCGATGCGGCCGAACCGGTCGATCACCTTGCGCAAAAGCTCTCGGGCACTTGCCAGATCGCGAATATCGACCTGTTCGGCCACTGACTGGTTCCCGATGACGCGGGCGGCCTCTTCGGCTTGGCGGGCATTCTCGTAGTAGGTCAGCACCACCGTCGCACCGTCCTTACCGAGCCGTTCTGCGATCGCACGGCCGATCCCACGCGACGACCCCGTCACTATCGCGATCTTGTCCTTCAGCGGTCCCGTCACGGGCCTCCGTTCCAAGCGTTCGACAGTGCGCGAGTCCGAGGTGCCGACTGCGCTCAGGAATTGAGCATACATTCACTTTTACTGATTGTTTGTGATACTGACTATCAGCCGCGATGTACCGGTTCGGGGACGCGCGGCGGCCACCTTCTCGTCAAGCAGCACGCTTCGATGGCAGAACCACCGCGGGGGAACAGAAATCGCACCCGTCGGAGAGCGCCAGCATGAATCTGAAATACAGACGTGTGTCGAAGAACCAGGGCCGACACTCAGATCCAACAGGCGTCGCCAAGGGGCGGGAGTCGCACTATTGAGTGTCGCTGCGCTCCAACAGCTCCAGCAGGCCCATTTTCAATGCGGACAAGCGAGACGAGTCCATCTGTTCGGTGATGGCGTCCTCGACCCTACGAGCGCGATCGAACCCCTGCTGCAACGCTTTCGAGCCCTTCGCGGTCAACGCCAGCTGATGGCTTCGCCGGTCGTCGGCCAGCGATGTCCGGCGCACCAGTTTGCCGCGCGTCAAGTCGTCGATCAACTGGCTCATCGTCGTGCGATCGATTCGCAGGCGTCGGCTAAGTTGTGTCTGACTTGCTCCGGGTTGCATGGCGAGCGCCAGTAGTAGACCAAGGGTTCGAGGGGACATTCCTAGCGGTTCGAGCTCCAGCGCGGTCCGTTCACGTACCACCACACCCAACTGGCTGAGTAGAAACCCGAGCAATGCCTCCGGCCCGGGGTCTCCGACGCCGGACTCCCCGGATCCGGCGGTCGCCCCCGCCTGATGACGGGGTATCTGGCCATCACTGCCTCCGCGAGGATGCGATTGGGTCGAACGAGAAGGCCGAGAAGGCATAGCCACAGGTTACTCACTGGCAGAAACGATCAGAGACGGTGCGGCTTCGAGACTCACACGTGAAGCATCGCCGGTGCCGCACTGCGAAAGCTTGAGGGCCCGCGCCACCCCACCCCGCCTCGGGGAAATCGAAGCACCGCACGGGGGGTCGTTCGTGGCGTTTGGAGCGCGCGGAGCTAATTTGCGACTGGCATCGTCGTGGGTGCCGGCGAAGAGGCCATTCGTCGCGCCACCGTCCTGGCCCGTCGTCGGTCGGTAGGAGCTTGTTTTGAACCGTGGCGTCGAAACGCTGTAACCAGTCCTCTGTCACCGCGGTTTCACGAGTACGTCCAGTACAAGCTCTCCGGCGTGGCGCGTGGGATCGATGGCCGAGTCGTCGCAGGACCGTCCTCGTCACTGTGGAAGGGGCGCAACAAACCCCACGTGGTGATCGGGCTGGGTGACGGTGTGGGGTCCCGAACAGCTCGCTCGCCATTCCCGGCATCGATCCGCTCATCCCGGTGGAACTCGAGACGGTCGGGGATGCAGAGGTGTCGCATGCCCACGCACGTTCATCACACCGACCGCGACATAGTCGGCAGCGGAACTCATACCCCGCAGGGGTATAACATGAAGTCGTGAATCGCCCCAGTCAGGCCCGCTCAGAAGTGACGAACTCCTTCACCCCACGGACAGCCGGAGATGGGCGAGGTGTCGAGACGAAGGTGCCTGTCCGGATCGCCGCTACGGTGGTGGCCTGCGCACTGAGTGCAGGGGTCGCGGCCTGCTCGAATCCGCAATCCCCCTCTGCCGAAGCGGGTTTCACCACGTCAGTGTCGGTGCCCCTGGATGCTCCACTCAGTCATCTCCACGGCTTGCACGTTGCCAGAAGGGGAAAGTTGCTGGCCGGGACGCATGGTGGACTGTTCTCGATCGACGTTGCAACGGGCGCGACCGCGCGGGTCGGTGATTCTGACGACGATTTCATGGGATTGGGCGGCGCATCTGGCACTGATGAGCTGGTGTCGTCCGGGCACCCCGGTCCGTCCAGTGATGCGCCGAACCCGTTGGGGCTGCGAGCCAGTATGGATGGCGGCCAGACGTGGACGACACGATCTCGGTCCGGGACGACCGACTTCCACGTCCTGGCCACCGACGGCAAAACTCTGCTGGGTTCCGACGGTCAAGGGCTGCAGACCTCCCACGACGGCGGGGTCACCTGGGCCGCGGGCGCCGAGGTCGCGGTGGCGGCGCTCGCGGTGACACCTTCAGCGGTATGGGCGATCACCTCCGATGGTGTGGCACGGAGCACCGACGGCGGCGGGTCGTTCACCACGATGCCCGCCGTGCCGCCGCTGGCTCTGATCACCGGCAACAGCCGCGGTCTGTGGGGCGTAGATGCCGCCGGGTACGCCTGGTCAAGCGCGGACGGCGCAGAGTGGGACAAGGGTGAACGTGTCGGCGCCGTGGAGGCCCTGACCTCAGGGCCGGACGGCACGGGCTACGCCGCGTCGAGCGACGCCGTGTACGTACTGAAACGCTCCGACACGGGACCTAGGTGAGGGCTTAGGCCCTCACCGTGCGGCGGCTTCGGTCAGTGGTGGCAGAGCACGCCGGTGAAGAGCGGGACCGCGACCGTCAAGCCGATCGCCGTCCCCAGCGTGACCCGATCGCGCCACCGCACACCGGCAGTCGCGGGAGCGGCGAGCCGTGCCGCGCGGTCGAGCACGGCGTTGTTGGCCGCGCCGAGGGCTGCCGCTGGCACCGTGGGCCGGCCGACGAGCGCTGCCATGCCGCACAGCAGGGGGTGTCGGCCGTGGCGGCGGGCTGCCCTGTCGTCGGCGTTCATCTCCAGAAGCCGTGAGACCGCGTCGGGTCCGGCGGCCAGCAGCGGTAGCGAGGGAAGGCCGGCGGCGGCCGCACGCAGCGCCATCAACAGTTGGTGGTGGCGACCGGTCAGGTGTGCGTATTCGTGGGACAGCACGGCGGCCAGTTGGTCGTCTTCGAGGCTCGCCAGTGCCGCGCTGGTGACGACGATGGCGCGCGGACGCCCGGATACGCAGTAGGCCGCGGCCTGATCGGCGTTCACGACGAACACGTCGCGCCATCGGGTGGGCCGACCGACGACGCGAGCTGCCATTGCGTGCTCGTGGCTGGTCGTTCGAAGCGTGCGCAGCGTCCTGAGGATGCGCAGGCCGAATACGAGCGACAACGCCAGGGACGTTGCGATGAGGGTGATGGCGATGGTCGCCGCGACGGGGCGCGCCATGTCGATCTGGCCGACGTGGCCGAGGAACTCCAGGCACATCGTCCCAATGACGCTGCTGGAGAGGGCGTCCGCGGCGTCGAGCGCCAACACGATCACCGCCGCCCCCCAGGCGACCAGGACGCCGACGATCGCGGTCAGCCAGGCGGTCACGCCGAGGAGCGGGTTGATTCCGCGGGTGGTGATCTTGGTGAGCACGTGCGGCCCCCACCAGCTCACCAGGGCCGCGTACAGCAGGAGGCCCGCCGCGACGCTCACGAGCCTGCCCGGCGGTTGATGAAGCGGCGAAGCGTGGACTTCACCTGCGCCGATTCGGCATCGTTCATCTGATCGAGAAAGTGGGACAGCACCAGATTGGTGTCCCCGCCGGATTCGAAGGCATTCCGCATCAACTTGGCGGAATGCTCTTCCCGGGTCATCGCCGGGCGATAGTGATAGGCCTTACCGACCCGTTCGCGTTCCAGCCACCCCTTGCGGTGCAGGTTGTCCATTGTCGAGAGCACGGTGGTGTAGGCGATCACCCTGTCTGCGGCGAGTTCGTCGAAGATGTCGCGGACCGTGCACACGTCGTCGCGGTCCCACACCCGGTCCATCACGACCGCCTCGAGTTCTCCGAACCCCCGAACTCGCACGGCACGCTCCTGCTGGTTGACAGCGACCACTCGCACCGGCTGCGAGGTCGGACTGATGCAGCCAACTTAAGCCTTCACAGGGGTCGAACCAATTTGCGGCGCGGCCATGTCTCGAAACCGTTACAGCTCTGCAAATCACACCTTTGAAGTTTGTGACGAAAAGTTACTGCCGGGACCGAAGTGATGTACGTTCCGAGTTCGTACGTCTTTACTACGTACTACGAATATGCGTAGTTCGGGAGACCGTGCCGGGCGTTGATCGTTGCCGCGGTGGGTGTGGCCGCAGTCTGGATCGGCCTCTACAACCAGAAGGACGACGTCCAGGACTGGCAAATCTGATGCAGGACAACGTGCGACGCCGCCTTGGCTTGTGTGCCCTCGACATGATCAACGGCGTAATTGCGGCATCCCATCGTCTCGTCGTCGCCGTGGCGGCGATGCTCATCCTCTCCACCGGTGTCATCGCTGCCGACGTGCGAGCCGACCCTGCCGCCGACGCGCTGGCCCAGCTCAACGAACTGTCTCGAGAGGCCGAGCAGACCACCGAAGCCATGCACACGGCACAGCTCAGCTTCGATGCGGCGGTGGCAGCGCAGGACGTCGCCGAGCGAAGGAACGCCGACGACCTTGCCGTCGTAGCAGTCGCGAAGGCCGAACTCGACAGCTATCAGGCTGCCGTCGACAAGGTCGCGGCAGCCGAATACATGGGCGGACCCACCGACGGTCTTACGGGCATCTTGACCGCGAATTCGCCGCAACAGCTGATCGACCAACTTGCCGTGCAGAACGCCATGGGCACCGAGATGGCCACGACGATGCGCCGCTTCCGGGAAGTCCGCGCCCGAGCCGACACCGCTGAAAGGTCCTCGGCCACTTCGGCGGCCGAAGCACGCACCGCCGCCGAGCAGGCCAGCGCCTTCCGCGCCGAATTGCAGGCCAAGCAGAGTCAACTCCGGTCGCAGATTGCGTTGGTCAAGTCCCGGTACGACGCCCTGACCCCGGACCAGCAGGCCGCGCTGGCGGCCCTGCCACCGCCAGTCGTCGTACCGGCGCCACGGCCCGAAGTGCTGGCCGGTGGTGAGGTCGTCACACCCATCGACGGTGTACCACCGGGTGAGGTCATCGCCCCCGATGCGGTGCCCCCGTTGGGTGGCGGGTCTGCGAACGCGGCGGTCGTCCAAGCGGCCCTGACCCGCATCGGCTCCCCCTACTCGTGGGGTGGTTCGGGGCCGAACGCGTTCGACTGCTCGGGTCTGATCATGTGGGCGTTCCAGCAGACCGGCAAGTCGCTGCCGCATTCGAGCCAGTCGCTGGCCACCGGTGGTCGGCCCGTCGCGCGAGACGACCTGCAGCCCGGTGACATCGTGACTTTCTATTCCGATGTGTCGCATGCGGGGATCTACATCGGGGACGGAATGATGGTGCACGCGTCGACGTACGGCACCCCGGTTCGCGTAGCGCCGGTGGATTCGTCGCCGTTCCACAACGCCCGCCGGTACTAGGTGCTGGCGTGCACAGCTGCTGAAGGTCGCCGGTCGAGCCGTGCCCGCGCAGGGGATCTCCCGCAGGATTGGCGACGCATGCACCTATTGGTCCGCATCGACGTTCCTCGCCGCCGACGTCGCACCCGCGAGTTTCACGGAGAGTGTGGCGACAGCTCCGGGCGGTCTGCCAGACCCCCGTCGAACCGGTGCACATCGACAACGAGAACCTCAAGCGGGCCGTGGAGGGTCGCGAAGGATCCTGCGACACGTTTCTGTGCCTCTACGTCATCGAACTCAGCGCTGGCGCCGAGGCGCTGCCGAAGTTCATCACCCTTGTTCCGCGGAACCGGTTGGACACCCGGTACGCCTATCCCCGATCAAGCCCTGACGCTCAACCCCGACTCGTCGCTGTAACCGCGTTCCCGGCCTGCCATTGGTCCCAGGGAATGTTCCAATCGCCCAGGCCGTCGGTGCCCGGCAACGTTGGCCCCACCGTGTTCACGACCTGGACGATGTCACCCCGCTTGGTGTTGTCGTAGAACCACTGAGCATTGCTGGTGCTCACGTTGAGGCAACCGTGGCTGACGTTGCTTCGGCCCTGGCTGCCCACCGACCAGGGTGCGGCGTGAACGTAGATGCCGCTGTAGGACATCTGGGTGGCGTACTCGACTTCGAGTCGGTAGCCCTCCGGTGAATTCACTGGCACACCGTAGGTCGAGGAATCCATGACCAGGTCGCGGTAGCGGTCACCGATGAGGTAGGTGCCGTTGTCGGTCGGCGCGCTGTTCTTGCCCATCGAGATGGGCATCGTCTTGACCACCTCGCCATTGACCCGGACGGTCAACGTCTTGGTGGTGTCGTCGGCAGTGGCGATGACCTCGTCACCGACGGTGAAGCGCGTAGTGACGTCGTCCTGGCCGAAGAGGCCGTCCCCGAGATCGACGCCGTAGGCGTTCACCTCGACGACGACGGCGGTGCCTGGCTTCCAGTAATCCCTCGGTCGCCAACGGACTTCGCGGTCGCTCAGCCAGTAGAACGCGCCGTCGACTGCAGGTTGGCTGGTGATGGTGATGGCCTTCTCGGCTGCCGTGCGGTCGAGAATGTTCTCGTCGAACCGGATCGCCACCGGCTGGCCGACGCCGACCACCTCGCCGTCGTTGGGCAGCACGTAGGGCATCGTGAGGTTCTCCGGCGAGCTGGTACGAAACGTCGTCGTGTCGTGGGCGACGCCGCCCAACCCGAGTGCTTCGGCTCGCAGTGTGTACCGCTTGTTGTAACCCAGCTGTTCCGCCGTCGCCCACGTCAGCCCGTTGGGGCTCAGGTGGCCGGCGATTGCCCTGCCGTTGTCGTTGGTCAGACTCACCGCGCCCAACACCCCGGCGCTGGCACTGACGGTGATTGGAGAGTCCACCTCGACGCCGACGGCGCCGTCAGTTGTCGACACCTCGAGCTTTGGCACCAAGAGGTTCGAGAACGGGTCACCCTTCTCGGCGATGAACTGCGCCGCCGTCGGTGGCGGCGCATTGGCGGTGCACGCAGTAAGCGCGAAGGCAACGACAACGAGCGCGACAACTGCCCTGGGCCAGCAGCGAAATCGTTGACGGATCAGCGAGGGACCGACGGGTCGAAAGTGGGGGAGCTCGTTGGTCACCTCGTGGCGCGGCGTCGGCGAAGCCTGAAATGTGGGGGGCGTATCGACGGCCGGGGCACCGACCTTGCTGTCGATTGCTGGCATTCTTGGAACCTCCGCGCTGCCTTGTCTGTGTGGTGTTCGGGCACGTGCCCATTGCGTAGGCGTTGCCCACGTTCATCCTACGGCCTTGGTACGTAGATCGTGTTTTGACGATTTGCGATGTCGGCGATGACGTGCAAGATCCAGGAACTACCTACGCGTCCCAGCTCAGTACCCAACTGCGTCCGCACGGTCCGGATCATCCGCACGGCAACGGCCTCCAGCGCAGAGCTATAGGCGTCGTCGGCTCGACCCGGTGACTGTTCATACCGGACGACTCAATCGTTTCCAAGGTCAGACGAGCCTCCGGCCTTTTTAGGGCTTCAAGGTCCTTTGGAGTCCGCGGCGGGGACCATTGGCACTACATCTGATCGGCGTTTCGCGGGCAGGCTGGCGGGCGCAGTCGCTTGTAAATGGTTCGGGTTGGACTGCTCCGGAGAAGGGCGAAAGACGATGATGTGGTTCGGCAGTGGCGGATGGGGCTGGGGCGGCTGGCTCCTGATGAGCGTGGCGATGGTCTTGTTCTGGGCGGTGTTGATCACCGCCATAGTCGTCGGCATCCGGTATCTGACGAATTCACCGAGTACTGCCTCGCACGCACCCAGTTCCGGTCCGTCGCGCGCGGAGGATCTGCTCTCCGAACGGTTTGCTCGCGGCGAGATAGACGCCGACGAATTTCGGCAGCGTCACGCCCTACTTCGTGAGCATTGATGATGACGTTGCGCCTCAACGACTTTTCTCTCATCATCCTCTCTTGGCCGCTTAAAGGTGGGAAAGGATGACACGCGTTGTCGACAAGGGTGCATCGCCCTCTCGTAGTGAGCCTTGGTGAGCCGACGCCACCCGCCCTCTCGCCCGCGGTCGAGGGCGTCCCGCCCGAAGTGATTTCTACCGAAGATCCGGAGGACCGTCGCTAAACGGTCCACGACGGGACAGCGGCGGTGGTGGACCCGCCACGCGATCTAAGACGCAACCTCGGCAATACCACACCTCCGCAGCCGACTACCTACTAGGTTGATACGTAGGTCGGCCGCTGGGGCGGCGACCATGTGCCGGGCAGCTCGGGGACCGCGGCAGCGGAAGGCGGATCGGTGACATCGCTGGCAGCGTGGCTTCTCACAGGATGCGGTGTCGCACTTGTGCTTATCGGTGGGTTCTTCCTCCTGCTGCGGTCCACCTCTGATGGCCGAGGATGCGCGCTACATGGGTGTCACCATCGAGAACATCGACTTCAACATACCTCGATTGGGCACGTGGCTGCGCCGCGTGTTCTATGTACTTGGTGGCTACATCGCCAGCACCGGCGTGCGGGCCGGCAACGTTGCTGCCGTTGCCATGATCGCAGTGGCGGGAATTACTTCGGTCGGCTGAATGTTCCTGGTCAAACTCATGATTCATTCGGACTTCAGATGGGCGCTGGTCGTCGGCGTGGACGGGAGTCTGTCGAATCGGGGACATGGTGGATGGGGGGTCGGGCCCGGTGAACCAGATGAACAAAGACATCGGAGTTGCAGGTGCTCGCTCGGTGGTGCTGGAACTCGACGGTGTGCAGTGGGCAACTCAGAAGAACGTGGTGGAGGCAGCTCTTGGTCGACGGCCGGGAGTCGTTGGTGCGGAGGCGAATCCGGTGGCGCAGACCGTGACGGTGCGCTATGACCCGGCGGCCACCACGGTTGAGGACCTTGCCGGTTGGGTCAGAGATTGTCGCTATCACTGCCGTGGTGAATCCATCCCGGATCACCTGTGTGCCCTGCCGGTACCGGCCAGCGACGCGAAGCGGGCCCCCGGCACCGCCGATGAAGCTGCTGACCACGCACGCCACCCAGCCCACGACGCCAGCGCCGTGGCTGGTGCGGGTCGGACGGGCACGCCAGCCGATGTGATGGGCCACGGCGGACACGGTGAGATGTCGATGGCCGCGATGATCCGCGACATGCGCAACCGATTCCTGGTCGCGGTGGTATTCGGGGTGGTGATCACACTGTGGTCCCGGATCGGGCGCGACGTGTTCGGGTTCTCCGTGGCCGCGCCGTTCGGGCTGCGCGACGACGTGTTCCAGCTGATTCTGAGCGTTCCGGTGATCTTCTACTCGGCGCAGGTGTTCTTCGCCGGTGCCGTGCGCGCGCTGCGCGCCCGCACGTTGGACATGATGGTGCTCGTCGCGGTAGCGGTGGGTGCCGGCTGGGTCTACTCCGTCGGGGTCACCCTGACCGGCGGCGGCGACGTCTTCTACGAAGCGGCGACCATCCTGACCGCGTTCGTGCTGCTCGGTCACTACTTCGAGATGCGGGCACGGGGCGGCGCCAACGACGCGGTCCGCGCGCTGCTCAAGCTGGCCCCGCCCATGGCGACCGTGCTCCGCGACGGTGAGTCGGTGGAAATCCCCACCGATCAGGTCGTGGTGGGTGACCTGCTTTTGGTTCGTCCCGGTTCCAAGATCGCCGTCGACGGGGTGGTGGAGGACGGAGAAAGCGACGTCGATGAGTCCACGGTGACCGGAGAAAGCCTGCCGGTTCACAAGGGCCCCGGCGACGAGGTGGTGGGGGCCACCATCAACACGACTGGGACCTTGCGGGTCCGGGCCACCAAGGTCGGCGCGGACACCGCGCTGGCCCAGATCGTCAAGCTGGTGCAGGAGGCGCAGAACTCCAAGGCGCCCGGTCAGCGCCTGGCGGACCGGGCCGCGTTCTGGCTGGTCTTGGTGGCGCTACTCGGCGGGGTCGGCACCTTCGTGGTGTGGCTGCTGGTGGGCCGCTCGGTCAGCGAGGCACTGTTGTTCGCGATCACGGTGGTGGTGGTGACCTGTCCCGACGCTCTAGGGCTGGCCACCCCGACCGCGATCATGGTTGGTACCGGCCTGGGCGCGGCCCGCGGGGTGCTGTTCAAGAACGCAACCGCGATCGAGACGTCCAAGAAGATCGACGTAGTGGTGATGGACAAGACCGGCACCCTTACCCTAGGCGCACCCGAGGTGACCGACCTGATCGTGGACGGAATGCCCGACAATGACGCGTTGGCGCTGATCGCCGCGGTGGAACGAAGCTCCGAACATCCGCTGGCCGCCGCGGTCGTAAAGCACGCCGATGCCGCAGGAGCACACCGCCTCGATGCGCATGACTTCGCCAACGTGGCCGGACAGGGTGCGGTCGCGGTCGTGGACGGTCACCGGGTCGTGGTCGGCAACACCCGACTGATGACTGCCGAGAACATCGATCTCGGCGTGCTGGGTGTGCGTCAACAGGAGCTCGCTGCCGGCGGGCGCACGGCGGTGCTCGCCGCGGTCGACGGGCGGGCGGTGGCGGTGATCGGTATCGCCGATGCGGTGCGACCCACGTCCGCGGCCGCCGTTGCGGAGCTGCGGTCGATGGGGGTCGAGGTGGTCATGCTCACCGGGGACAACGCGGCCACCGCGCGGCGGATCGCGGCACAGATCGGGGTCACCGAGGTGATCGCCGACGTGTTACCCGGCGACAAGGCCGCCAAGGTCATCGAACTGATGGACGCCGGGCATCGCGTGGCCATGGTCGGTGACGGCGTCAACGATGCTCCGGCATTGGCTCAGGCCGACCTCGGGATCGCGATCGGCGCCGGTACCGATGTCGCGGTGGAAACCGCCGACGTGGTGCTGATGCGCTCGGATCCGCTTGATGTGGCGGTGGCACTGCGGATCGGGCGGGGCACGGTCCGCAAGATGAAGCAGAACCTCGTCTGGGCGATTGGCTACAACTCCGTGGCGCTACCAATTGCCGCGGGGGTCTTCGAGCCGGCGTTCGGTCTAGTGTTGCGCCCGGAGATCGCCGCGATCACGATGGCAGGTTCAAGCATCCTTGTTGCCGTGAATGCGTTGACCCTCAAACGTCTTCGACTGCCCGCACCGGGCGCGGCCGGAGCGCAGTGAGCGGTCGGTCGACCCGCAGAGCCGTGCACCCCCGCCAACATTGCGACGGTTGACAGGTGACGGAGGGATCTCGGTCAGGTTGAGATACGGTGTCGCACAGTTGATGTACGCGTGAGTGCTGTCATCATCGGACGAGTGGCACCCAGAGCAGCGACGAGGACGGACAGCAGGCTGGCTGTGAAGCTTGCAGCACTAGCTTCGTTCGGCGCGGCAATCGTCCACTTCGCGGTAGTCCCGACGCACTGGCAAGAGTGGATACCGTCAGGCCTGTTCTTCGTCTCGATCGCGCTATTCCAACTGATTTGGGCGCGACTGGTCCTTGCTCAGACCACGACGTCAGTGCTCGCCGCCGGGATCATGCTCAATGTCGGAGCCATTGCGCTCTGGGCACTGTCACGAACGTCAGGGGCGCCGTTCGGCCCCCACGCCGGAGAACCTGAACTCGTCCGAGCCGCCGACCTCTGTGCTGTGCTGCTTCAAATCTATGTCGTGATGGCAGCCGGCTGGGTGGTGTACCGAGGCCACCACGGCGAGCCAATACCGGCGTTCGGGAACGCCATCGTCCTCCTCGGCGCAACCGCTGTGGTCGCCCTGGCGTCGACGGTCGGTGTAGCCTCGGGTCTACAGCACGGCCATCCCGAGCAGGCTGGCGCCGCAACCGATCACCACGGCCCTAACGTCGAACCCACAGATGGCCATCACGATCATCCAGAACCGGCCACGTCCCCGCCGACTGTCGAATCGATCGGCACGCCCGCCGCGCCGGCACCGGCCGAACCTGCGGTCCCGCCAGAGAGACCGTTGAACGATGACCACGGTGATCATCCCCATGACGAGTGACAGCTGTTTCTGATCGACCGCGTAATCCAGTGCGGCCACCGCCAGTGACGCCTTGATCCGAGAAGAATCGAGTAGTCGACGATCTTGTCGTAGTACATGTCCCCGAAGTCATCGGTGCTCACTTCTGACTCCGTGAAGGGGTGCGGCGGCAGGCCGCCGACCGAAGTTGTGAGCACCAAAAGCGCGGGTGGCATCCATGATTAGTCACCGCCAAGTTTCCTGTACACCGCACCGACAATCGGCGTGACGATCGACCGCGGGGCGTAACCGCTGGCCACCGACAACGCCTTCGAAGTCACACCGGGAACCACGCGCATCTTGTTGCGCGCCAAGCCATTCAACGCGACCTTCGCCGTGTACTCGGGCGAGATGAAGAGGAAGCGGGGGATCAGCTTTTCGACAGGCAGATCGATGCGCACCGGTCCGGGAGCCAGCACGGTCACGTTGATGCCCAGACTCTTGACCTCGCCGCGCAGCGACTCGCCGAACGTGTTGACGAACGCCTTCGACGCTGCGTAGGTGGCGTTGTTCGGGATTGGCGAGTTACCTGCCACGGAGCCCGAAATCAGGATTCCGCCCGCGCGCCGCTGCACCATCCCGTCGAGAACGGCCAACACGAGGTCGTGGACGCCAAGCACGTTCAGCTGCACCTGATCCCGCTGGCCCTGGGCGACGAGGTTGGCGACCGGACCGAACGTTGACGTGCCGGCGTTGGCGCACAGGATCGACACGTTGCGCTTGGCGAGCGCATCGCACAACTGGTCGCGAGATTCGGGGTCCGCCAGGTCCGCGGCCCTCACCTCGACGGTGACTCCGTAGCGGTCGCTCAACGCTGCGGCCAGTCCCGCCAGCACCTGCTCACGCCTGGCGGTAATGATCAAATTGTGGCCCCGCGCGGCCAGCTCGGTGGCCAA
Source organism: Mycolicibacterium hodleri (assembly GCF_006439015.1). GTDB lineage: Bacteria > Actinomycetota > Actinomycetes > Mycobacteriales > Mycobacteriaceae > Mycobacterium > Mycobacterium hodleri_A. The sequence continues at coordinate 44,151 of NZ_RCZG01000004.1, forward strand.
GGCCGCGCCGATGTTCTGCGAGGCGCCGGTGACGACGGCCCGCGCGTCGGACCTAGGAGCGGGCACGGGCATGGCGCCAATCGTAGGGAACGACGGCTTTCCCCATGAACGCCCGGGACGTTTCAGCTCGTCTCCGACGACTTGCCCGATTCGCGTGGCTGCCATCTGGTCCGGGGGTTAGCGTTGGAGGGGACGGCAGGACCCGCTTGCCCGGCCAGCGGCACGGAGCCCAGGCCGCGGCTTTTGAACATGGAGGCAGGCGATGACCGCCAGCACCGGTAGCGAACCGGGATCCCCCAAAGCGCAAGAGCATTCGCTGCGCACCCTGGATTCCCTGCCGAGAGTCGGAATCCGGGACTTCGCCCGCGACCGCGGCCGCTTCGCCCGTCCCGGGCGACCGCGTTCCCCGCTCTGGGGAATGGGCGACACCGTGCTGATCGACTTTCCGGTCGGCCCGACGGTGGTACTCACCTCGGATCCCGAAGACGCCAAGGCGGTCTTCGCCAACCGTGACGGCGCGCTCTCGTTCGGCGAGATGCTTCGCCGGTTCACTCCGCACGAGCCGCTGTTCGGCAGCGATGCGTACATCTTCCGTGAGGGGGATGAGCACCTGAAGGAGCGTCGCAAGGTCGCGCCGCCGCTGCACGGCAAGGCGCTCAAGTCCTATGAGCGCGCGATGGTCGACATCGTGCTGCGACGACTGCCGGAGTGGCCACTCGGCAAGCCGGTCAGCTTCAGCCAGTTCGGTGGCCAGCTCGCGCTCGACGTGATGATGACTGTGATCTTCGGGGTTTCCGAGCCGGATCGGATGCGGCGCCTGGAACGCGCGATGACGGCCTACAACGCGGTCTCCGAGAGCGCGTCCTTCCTGGGGGTTGGCGTGCTGACGACGCTGCTGAGCGGCCGCTGGGCGGCGATCCCACGCTTGGCCCGCACCGCGGCCGCCGTCGATGCGATCGTGCTCGAGGAGATCGCCGAGCGTCGCCGCACCGGGTCGCGCACGGACGACTGCCTGACCATGTATCTGGATATCGACGCTGCCGACGAACAGCCGCGCGGCGACGAGTTTCTCGCGCGCTCGATGCGCGGGCTGATGCTGGCCGGTTACGCCGCCACCACGGTCACCCTCGGCTGGTTGGCCGACCTGCTCGTCGACCACCCGGAATCGCTCGCTGAGCTCGAGGCGAGCCTGGACCGCGGCGAGGACGACTACCTCGACGCGGTCATTGCCGAGACGTTGCGGCTACGGCCCGCATTGCCGTTCACCGGTCGCCGGGCGCTGCAGGATTTCGATCTCAATGGACTACTCGTCCCGCAAGGCGCGTACATCCTGATCGGGATCATGGCGCTGCACGAGCGCGCCGAACTCTACCCAGACCCGCTGGCCTTTCGGCCCGACCGCTTTGTCGGCGCGCGACCCAAGGCCCACAGCTGGGTGCCCTTCGGCGGCGGTGCGCATTACTGCCTGGGTGCCGAGTTCGCGCTGTTCGAGGCGCGGGTGCTGTTGCGGACTCTGTTCGAGCACCGCCGACTCGGCGCCGTCGCCGGTCACGTCGGTGGACGGTCGAGCCGCACTCACCCATTGCCGATACCGGCTGGCGGCGCGCCCGTCGTGTTGATGGCGCGCCCGTCGTGTTGATGGCGCGCCATTGAGCCGCCAGAGCAAGTTCGTCGTGATCACTACTCGCGTCACACTTTGCTCACGCGTTACCGATGAGGTGGGGATAAAGTAACCAGATTCCAGACGGTCTAGAACGCAGCGAAGACGGGATTCCTTGCACTTGAGCATCTGTTTGACGAGATGCTCGGACAGTTAGGGGGGTTTTGACGGCACATGTCCAAGAGCGCGGCGATTTCAGCCAAGACCCTGCTGGATGTTGCGCGGCACCGAGCGAGACTGCATCCGGAAAAACTCGCCTTCGACTACTGCCGCTTCCTGCCAGACGGTGAACGACACAGCCAGCTGACCTATCTCGAACTCGACGTCAAGGCGCGGGCCGTCGCCGCGAGCCTGCAGCGACAGGGCGCGGCCGGCGAACGCGTAGTGGTCCTGTGCCCCTCGGGCGTGGACTTCGTCGCTGCATTCTTCGGGTGCATATATGCCGGAGCAGCTGCCATTCCGGTACATCCGCCGGTGCGCAGCCGGGTGGTCGGGCGGGTCGCGTCCATTCTCAGGGACGTCGACGCGGGCTTCGTACTCGCCACTGCCGCATCCCAATCGGAGCTCAAGTCTGCAGTCGACGGCTTGACCGACGGGAATTCCCTGCGCTGGTGTGCGGTGGACGAGGTCAGCGACGACACCGCCGCGGAATGGGTTGCGCCAGAGCTCGACCCGAACACGATCGCGCTCCTGCAGTACACCTCGGGGTCGACGAACACGCCGAAGGGCGTCGTGGTGACCCACGCGAACCTGCTGCACAACCTGGAGACCATCGCCCAGGCGTGCGGCGACGACTCCGGGGTGTTCTGGCTACCGCTGCACCACGACATGGGCCTCATCGGTGGCGTGCTCGAAACCCTGTACCTGGGCGGTAGTTCGTACTTCATGCCGCCCGAGGCGTTCATCGAACGCCCGATGCGGTGGCTGGAAGCCATGTCCCGACACCGCGCCACCACGACCACCGCGCCAAACTTCGCCTACGAGCTCTGCATCGAAAACAGCACCCCGCAGGAGCGCGCGGCGCTCGATCTGTCGAACTGGCGGTCGGCGTTGTGTGGCGCCGAGCCGGTGCGTGCAGCCACCATGGAGCGTTTTGCCGATGCGTTTGCCTGCGCCGGTTTTCGCCCGGAGGCATTCCACCCGGTGTACGGGCTTGCCGAGGCGACGCTGCTGGTCGCCGGCGGGTCGGAATCCGCGGTGCCGGTGGTGCGTCACGTCGACGGCATCGCGATGCGTGAGCACCGCGTCGTAGATGTCGAGCCCGAGCACCCCGCGGCGACTCCGTTCGTCGGCTGCGGTCGGACGCACAACGGCCAGGAGATCGTCATCACGGATCCGGCGGCGCGGCAGCCGTGCCGAGTCGGCGAGGTCGGCGAGATCTGGCTGGCCGGCGGCGGCGTCGCAGCGGGCTATTGGGGCAGGCCCGAAGAGACGGAGCAGACGTTTCAGGCGTTCCTCAGCGACGGACGCGGACCGTTCCTGCGGACGGGGGACCTCGGCTTCCAACTCGACGGCGAGCTCTTCGTCACGGGGCGGCTGAAGGACCTCGTCATCATCCGCGGGCGCAACTACTACCCCGAGGACATCGAGGCGCACGTTCAGGACAGTCATCCCGGGCTGCTGCGTGGCCGCGGGGCGTGCTTCTCGGTCACACCGGAAACGGGGTCTGACGAACAACTCGTCGTCGTGCAGGAGGTAGACCGCAGCCTTATCGGAGAGGTCGACGTCGATGATGTCATCGACGCGATCCGTACCTCGGTCACCGAACATCACCACATCCGGCCCCACGTCGTCGTTCTGGTCGAGCTGTTGGGAATCCCGACGACGTCGAGCGGCAAGATCCGGCGCAACAAATGCCGCGAGTCCTTCCTCGACGGCGAACTCCAGGTGTTCGCGCAGTGGCGCGCGCCGGTTCCAGAAGCCCAGCCTGCCAACGCCTCTGCCAGTGGCCCGGGTCCCGGCGGGCATGGCGCGGAGGAGATTTCGGCATGGTTGGTCGCGCAACTGTCGCGCGAGCTGGACCTGGTTCCCGCGGAGGTCGCCGTGGCAGAACCGTTCGCCCACTACGGTCTCGACTCGGTTCATGCCATCCGGCTGACCGCCGCCCTGGCAGCCTGGCTGGGCCGCGAGCTCTCTCCGACACTCCCGTACGAGTACCCCACGATCGAGTTGATTTCGAGACATCTGGCCGGGGACGACACTGCTGACGCAGCTCGCATCGCCGCCGCCCCGACCGGTTTCGGTGCCCGCGCCGATGGTGGGCAGGAACCGATCGCCATCATCGGCATCGGCTGCCGGTTTCCGGGTGCGGACGGTCCTGCGGCCTTCTGGCGGTTGCTCGCCGACGGTACCGACGCGGTGACCGAGGTGCCGGCGGACCGCTGGGGTGCACAGGCGTTCGCTGGTCCGGGTGTCGACAATCCGGCCACCCGACGGGCGGGGTTCCTCGACCAGGTCGACCAGTTCGACGCCGAGTTCTTCTCCATCTCGCCGCGCGAAGCGGCGCGCATGGATCCCCAGCAGCGCCTGCTCCTGGAGGTCGCGTGGGAGGCGATGGAAGATGCCGGGCAGGTGCCAGAAGTACTCGAGGGCAGCCGAACCGGCGTGTTCGTCGGCATCTCCACCAACGAGTACGGGCTGCTCCAGTTCGGCGACCTGGCGCACGTCGACCCCTACACCGGGACGGGAAGCGCGTTGAGCATCGCGGCGAACCGGCTGTCGTATGTTCACGACTTCCGCGGACCCAGCATGGCGGTCGACTCCGCCTGCTCCTCGTCGTTGGTCGCCATCCACCTGGCCTGTCGCAGTCTGAGCGACGGCGACTGCACCCTCGCCCTCGCAGGCGGCGTGAACGTCATCCTGTCGCCGAAACTATCGGCCAACTTCTTTCAGGCCGGGGTGATGGCAGCCGACGGTCGGTGCAAGACGTTCGACGCGAAGGCGGACGGCTACGTACGGGGGGAAGGCGCCGGAATCGTCGTCCTCAAGCCACTGAATCAGGCGCTGGCCGACGGGGATCCGATCTATTCGGTGATTCGCGGCAGTTCGACCAACCAGGACGGTCGCACCAACGGGTTGATGGCGCCCAGCCCGAAGTCACAGGAAGCCGTGCTGACCGAGGCCTACCAGAGGGCACAGTTGTCCCCCGGCCTGGTGCAGTACGTCGAAGCGCACGGCACGGGTACCTCGCTGGGCGACGCGATCGAAGCGAAGGCGCTCGGTGCGGTCCTGGCCGAGGGCCGCGCTGGCGAAAGTGCGTGTTTGATCGGCTCGGTCAAGACCAACATCGGCCACCTGGAAGCCGCGGCAGGGGTCGCCGGACTGATCAAAGTGGCGTTGGCCATGCGTCACCGGATGATCCCGCCGAGCCTGAACTTCACCGAGCCCAACCCGAACATCCCGTTCGACCGTCTGCCGTTGCGGGTCGCGCAGAACCTGACCGCGTGGCCCGAGCACGGCGGCCGGGCACTCGCTGGGGTCAGCTCGTTCGGCTTCGGCGGCGCGAACGCACACGTCGTGCTGGCCGAGGCCCCACAGGCGCGGGCGACGGCGCCGGCAGACGACACCGCAGCCTTGCGTGTCGAACTGTTGCCGCTGTCTGCCCGGTCGCCCGAGGCTCTGAACGCATTGGCGGCGCGCTACGAGTTGGCGTTGGACGGTGGGACGCCGCTGGCCGAGCTGTGCTACACCGCCGGCGCGCGCCGCGGCCACCACGACCATCGCCTGGCCGTGATCGGTGACTCGGCCGCATCGATGTCGGAGTCGCTCGCCGACTACCGACGGGGCGTCTCCCATCCTGGGCTTTCGGTCGGACTTTCGGTCGGACTTTCGGTCGGACTTTCGGTCGGACGTAGTCGCTCGGGCCGTCGGCACGGTCCGGTCTTCGTCTTCTCCGGTCAGGGCTCCCAGTGGTGCGGCATGGGCCAACAGCTGTATGCGCAGGAGCCCGTGTTCCGGGAGGCGCTGGCCATGTGCGACGAGGCAATCCGCCCGCACCTCGACGGCTCCGTCGTCGCCGAGCTACTCGCCAAGGACAACGACTCTTGGCTCAGCGACGTCGGCCTCGTGCAGCCCGCGATCTTCGCGGTCCAGGTCGCCCAAGCCGCGCTGTGGCGGTCGTGGGGGATCGAGCCCGAAGCGGTCATCGGCCACAGCATGGGTGAGGTGGCGGCGGCCTACGTCGCGGGCGCGCTCACCCTGGGCGACGCGGCTCAGGTGATCTGCGGGCGGGCCCGCATGCTCCGGCGGCCGAGTTCCCGCGGAGCCATGGTGGTTGCCGAGCTCACCGCCGCCGAGGCGCGGGACCTCATCTCCGGTCACGAGCACGAGGTCGCCATCGCTGCGGCCAACAGCCATCGATCGATGGTGCTGTCGGGCGATCCCGAGGTGTTGACCGACCTCATCCGGGTGCTGGAGCAGCGCTCGCGCTTCTGCCGCTGGATCAAGGTCGACGTCGCCTCCCACAGCCCGCAGATGGATGCGGCGCGCTCTGATCTGTTGGCTGCGCTCGCCGGGCTGGCGCCGACGGCGGCGACGATACCCATGTATTCCACGGTGACCGGCGACGTGGTTACCGGCCCCCTCGACGCCGCGTACTGGGTGGAGAACCTCTGCGCGCCAGTGAACTTCTCGGCGGCGACCCGGCAGCTGCTCGACGCGGGTCATGACTTGTTCCTCGAGGTCAGCCCGCACCCGATCCTGCTGAGCGCGATGCGCGAGGACGCCGAAGACATGGGCCACCGAGAATGCACCCTGCTGCCGTCGATGCGAAGCGACGACGGCGGACGCGCCACCCCGCTCGCGTCGCTCGGTTCCCTCTACGCCCACGGCCAACCCGTGGCCTGGGAGCAGTTGTATCCGTGGGGTGGCCGGTGCGTGGCAGCGCCCACGTATCCCTGGCAGCGTCGCCATTTCTGGACCGAAGCCACCGAAGCCACCGTGGTCAGCCGCGCGAGCGTTGCCCCGACGCCTGCCAGCTTCGATCAGCTGCCGTGGCGCTTGCCACTGCACTCAGCCGCTGATCCGCGGACGGCGTTCTGTGAAATCGAGCTCGGCACCGAACTGATGCCGGTGCTGAGCGACCACCGGGTGCATGGCGCGGTCGTCGTCCCTGCCGCGATCCTGCTCGAGCTGGTTCTGTCCGCCGCTGCCGCGACCTTCGGGCCCGCGAAGCGAGTAGTCCGCGATGTCGACTTCCGTCAATCGCTGCTGCTCGCCGACGCGCAGCAACGCACCGTGCAAGTCGTCCTGCACCAAGACACTTGGGGCGCAGCCCAATTCGAGTTCTACAGCCTTGATTCCGAGAGTGCCGCGTCGCCCGGGTCGCCCCGGTGGTCGCTGTTGGCCAGCGGCGCCGTCGCCCCCGACGAGGCAGCCGAGGCAGTCCGACGCGACGGCGAAGGGCACCCGCCCGAGACCATCGCGGCCTCCTGCCCCGACGTCATCACCGGGTCGTCGTTCTACCATCGCCTGGCTGAGCACGGCCTGCAGTACGGGCCGGGTTTTGCGGCCGTGGAACAGATCTGGCGTCGCGATGGTGAGGCGGTCGCCCGCCTGACGCGAGCGGACGTGGACCGCCACGACTTCGCGGACGGCCGGATTCTGGACGCCTCCTTCCAGGTGCTGGCCGCGACGCTGGCGACCACCGATCAGACGCGCGACACCTACCTGCCGGTGGGGGTGACCGAGCTGCAAACGTACGAGACGTCCGCCCGTGGCGCGTGGTGCCACGCGCGGCTGCGCCCGGCGTCGGACCCCGAGCCGGACACCATCGAGGGCGATGTATTCCTGCTCACCGACGACGGGCAGGTGGCGATGTCAGCCCGCGGGCTGCGTCTCCGAAGAATCCCAGTGGAGCGCCCGGCGACGACGGATGAGTTGCGGGACAAGGTGTTTGAACTGCGGTGGCAGCTCGCGCCGCAGGCTCCTCAGGAAGGCCCCGCGTCGGACGGCAGCTGGGTGCTCTTCAGCGACGGGAGTGCGACGTCGAACATGCTGCGAGCTCACCTCGAGCGGCACTCGCAGAGCTGTGTGATCGTCGAGCCGGGCACCGAATTCGAGCGCCTCAGATCAGACGCCTACCGCCTCGATCCCGAGCAGCCGCAACACTTTCGGCGGCTCGTCGACGAGGCGTTCGGGCTTGACCGGCGCCCGTGCCGCGGCGTCGTGCACCTGTGGAGTCTGCTGGCGGCTGAGCCCCTGGAAACGAGTGGAACGTCGGCCGCAAGTGTGCTGCATCTGACGCAGGCGCTGACGCTGGCCGGCCTCTCGGATCCACCGCGCCTGTGGCTGGTGACCAACGGCGCGCAGGCGGTCGGCGCCGATGACACGTCGGTGAGCATCGCTGCCGCCCCACTATGGGGGATGGGCCGAAGCATCGCCCTCGAGCACCCCGAGTTGCGCTGTGCACGGGTCGACCTGCCTGCACAACCGGGACCCGACGAGGTCTCGGCGCTGGCGCGGGAGTTGTCGGCGGACGGCAGTGAATCCGACGTCGCCCTGCGGGGCACGTCGCGCTACGTCGCGCGGCTGGCCCGGCGGAAGAACGCCGGGGCCGCAGCTCGGCGGCCGGCGCCAGGCACCGAGGTTGCGTTCCGGATGGAGTATCCGCAGACCGGCGTACTCGACGACGTTCGAGCCGTCGCTGCTGCCCGACCGGCACCGGGATCCGACGAGGTCGAGATCCGCGTACACGCCGCCGGACTGAACTTCATCGACGCGATGCGTGCGCTCGGGGTGTATCCCGGCCAGGTCGACGGGCCGGTGCGGGTGGGGATCGAATGCGCGGGAGTCATCACGGCGGTCGGTGCCGACGTGCACGGACTCCAGGTGGGCGACGCCGTTCTCGCCGTGGCCATGGACGGGGTCGGCTCGTTCGTCACCAGCCCTGCCGCCCTGGTGGCCGCCAAGCCCGAGCAGCTGACTTTCGAGGCCGCGGCCGCCCTGCCGATCGCTTACCTGACGGCCTATTACAGCCTGCACGAGCAGGCGCGGCTGCGCCGTGGGGAGAGCGTCCTGATCCACTCCGCCGCCGGCGGCGTCGGACTGGCCGCGGTGCAGGTCGCCCGCTGGCTCGGTGCGACCGTGTACGCGACGGCCGGCACCGCGGAGAAACGTGAACATCTGCACGCGCTTGGCGTCGAGCACGTCTTCGATTCCCGGTCCCTCGCGTTCGCCGACGAGGTGTTGGCCGCCACCGGGGGCACAGGCGTCGACGTCGTGCTCAACTCGTTGACGGGCGAGGCGATCGCCAAGGGCCTATCGGTGCTGCGGCCGTCCGGCCGCTTCGTGGAGATCGGCAAGCGCGACATCTACGGGCACGGTTCGCTGCGACTGTGGCAGCTGCGACACAACGCGTCGTACATCGTCGTCGATCTGGCGGCACTGGTCCTCGATCGCCCCGACTACGGCGGCGACCTGTTGCGCAGGGTCGCGACGGGCGTTGCGCAGGGCGCGTGGGCCCCGCCCCCGGTCCGCACGTTCCCGGTCGCCGACACCGCCGCTGCCGTCCGTTGCCTGGCCCAGGGCAAACAGATCGGCAAGGTCGTCATCTCCTTGGAGGTCGGAGGGTCGCTGGAGGCCGGTGCAGTGCCGGCGCTGCACACAGGAGACCTTCCGGTCGAAGCCGAGGCCACCTATCTGATCACCGGGGGCCTCGGCGGACTTGGCCGTGCGGTCGCCACCTGGCTGGTCGAGCAGGGCGCGCGAAACCTGGTGCTGATGGGACGCTCTGCACCCTCGACCTCCGCGCAGCAGACACTCGACGCGCTGCGCACGGCCGGGGCACACGTCGTGGTAGCGCAAGGGGACGTCGCCAGGGCGGGTGACGTCGCGTCCGTGGTCGAGTCGATCCGGATGTCCATGCCGCCGCTGCGTGGGGTGGTGCACGCGGCGGGTGTGCTCGACGACGGCACCGTTGCCCACCTCGACCAGCGCCGGCTGCGGGACGTCATGGCGCCGAAGGTCGACGGCGCCTGGAATCTGCACGAGCTCACCCGCGATGTCGACCTGGACTTCTTCGTGCTGTTCTCGTCGGCCGCCGCGGTGCTGGGCTCGCCTGGTCAGGCGCACTACGCCGCGGCGAACTCGTTCCTCGATGCGTTGGCGTGGCATCGCCGGGCCGAGGGTCGGTCGGCGCTCAGCATCAACTGGGGACCGTGGGCGGACGTGGGTTTGGCTACCCGGCCCGAGCAGGTGCGCCATCTCAGTCGGCATGGCATCGAGCCCATGTCGGTGCCCGATGGCGTCGCGGCGTTGGCGCAGCTGCTGCGAGATGACGCCACGCAAGCGGCCGTGCTCGACATCGACTGGGCGCGGTGGCGCTCGGGGTCAACCCAGGGTGTGGAGCTGGCCCTGTTGGCGGATCTGGTTGCGGGGCAAGACGAGTCGGCGGCAGGCGACGAGCGAAGGCCCTCAGCCTCACTGGGCGACGAGGTGCGCCAGGTGGCTCCTCTGCAGCGCAGGCACTTACTGGAGTCCTACCTACGCGATCAAGCGGCGGCGAAGCTCGGCTTGGCGCCCGAGCGGCTCGACGTCGAGTCGCCCTTGAAGAACCTCGGCGCCGACTCACTGATCGCGATGGAACTGCGGACCCAGATCGAACGTGATCTCGGCGTTGCCGTGCCCGTCGTCGAGTTGCTCGACGGCCCGAGCATCGCGACACTCGCCGGCCGGCTGGACGGGCGCCTCTCGGATCCAGGCCCGACCCTCGACCCGGTCGCCGCCCACGCCGCACTCCGCCCGACGCCACTTCCCGAGGTGCCGGACGATTCGGCCAGATGGATCGACCTGCTGGCCAAGGTGCCGGAGGTGTCGGACTCAGACGTCGACGAGCTGCTGCGCGAGCTTCTGGCCACGAGGGAGGTAGATAGCGATGGTTGACCCGATCGACATCTCCGGTCTGTCCGCGCAGGAGAAGCGGGCCCTGCTCTCCCGCCTGCTCGTGGAGCAGGCCCAGGCAACCGCTGAGGCACATCCCCTGTCCTACGGCCAACGGTCCCTGTGGTTCCTTCACAACCTGGCCCCGGCCAGCCCCGCGTACACCATCACCTACGCCGGGCGGATCACCGGTGACCTGGATCTGCCTGCACTGGAACGCGCCGCCCAGGCGCTCGTCGACCGGCACGCGATCCTCCGCACCACCTATGCGGTGCGCAACGACGCGCCGGTTCAACTGATCCACCCCAAGTGGCCGGTGGGCATCGCCCGTCACGAGCTGGGACCCGACGAGGCCGAGTTGCGGGACTGGCTGCGCCGGGAGTCCAATCGCCCCTTCAACCTGCAGACCGGCCCGGTGTTCCGGCTGTCGCTGTTGCGGCGCAGTTTCGGCGAGCACGTCCTGGTCCTGGCGGTGCACCACATCGCCGTCGACTTCTGGTCGATCGACGTCATGCTCGACGAGCTGCGCCTGCTCTACGCGGCCGAACACGGCGCCGCTGCGCCGCCGCTGTGCCCGCAGCGCTACGTCGACTACGTCGACTGGCAACTGCACATGCTCGACGGCGCCGAGGCCGACCGGCTGTGGGACTACTGGCGCCGGCAGCTGGCCGGTGACATCCCCAACATCCAACTGCCCCTTGACCGTCCACGTCCGGCGGCGCAGACCTATCGCGGAGCCCTGCACCGCTTCACCCTCGACGCTGGGCTGGGCGCGGCGCTGCGCGAGGTGGGGCGGCGCTCAGGCGCGACCCCCTATGCGACCTTCCTGGCTGCCTTCACCGCACTGCTGCACCGATACAGCGGCCAAGACGACTTCCTCATCGGTTCACCGTTCGGCTGCCGGGACAGGCCGGAGCTCGAGGGACTCGTCGGCTACATCGCCAACCCCGTGATGCTGCGCGCCGACGTGCACGGCGATCCGACGTTCACGTCCCTGCTGAGCAGGACCAAGGACACGATTCTCGGCGCACTCGCGCACCAGGACTATCCCTTCGCGCTGCTCGTCGAGCGGCTCCGCCCGGCTCGTGATCTCAGCCATACGCCGCTGTCCCAGGTGTCGTTCGCCTGGGAACGGCCGCGCCGCTTCCAGGACGGCCCTGGCGCTGGCGGCGGACCGGCCGGGCTCAACCTGTCGACGGTGCACATCGGCCAGGGCGGGGCGCCCGTCGATCTGATGTTGCAGGTGGGCGACGCTGACGGCGAGTTCACCTGCGTCCTGCAGTACAACACCGACCTCTTCGACGACGAGACCATCGAGGGCGTGGCCCGGCACTTCGTGACGCTGCTGCGCGGCATCGTCAGCGACCCGGACAGCCGCGTGTCGGAGCTGCCGTTGCTGACTGATGCCGAGCGCAGCGAGCTGGCCGGGTGGAATGACACCTCGGCCGGCTACGACGCTGCCGAGTGCATTCACGACATGGTGGCCGCGATCGCGCTACGCAGCCCGGACGCCATCGCGGTCTCCTTCGACGTGAGCGACATGACGTCTCGCGAGATGACGTATGCCGAGCTCGACCGAAGCGCCGACGAACTGGCCAACAGGCTGCAGGGGCTGGGTGTCGGAACGGGCAGCATCGTCGCGGTGCTGTTGGACCGCTGCGACGACGTCGTGGTGGCCTTGCTCGGCGTGCTCAAAGCCGGTGGCGCCTTCATGGCGATCGATCCGGCGCAACCGACCAATCGGATCGCCTCGGTTCTGGCCGGCGCGCCGGAAGTCGGGGTCTGCCTCACCCACCAGCGCCATCTACCGCACCTGCACGGATTCGCCGGTCATCGGCTGAGCCTCGATGCGCAGACGGCCCCAACGGCCCGCGGCTCAGTCCCATCCGTCGGCCCATCGATCACCGACGTCACGGCCTCCAGCCCCGCCTACGTCGTGCACACCTCCGGTTCCACCGGCGCGCCGAAGGGGGCGGTCAATACCCACGGCGGACTGCGCAACTATCTGCTGTGGATGGCCGACACCTACCGGGTGACCAGCGACGACAGGGTGCTGCACCACACGCCGGTGACCTTCGACGCCTCGCTGGCGGAGATCTTCCTACCGCTGGTCCTCGGGGCTCGGCTCGTCATCGCGCGTCCCGAAGGGCACAAGGACGTCGGCTACCTGGTCCGCACCATCGCCGAGCAAGCCGTGACGCAGGTAGTGCATGTCGTGCCGTCAATTCTGCGCGCCATGCTGGCCGAGCCGGCCATCGCGGACTGCGCCGCGCTGCGTCGGGTGTCCTGCGGCGGGGAGGTGCTGCCTTACGAAGTCGTGCAACGGTTTTGGGCCACGTTGGATGCCGAGTTGTGGAACGAGTACGGCCCTGCTGAGGCCGCGATCACCACCACGGCTTTTCACTGCGAGCGGGCGGTTTCCGGCCCTCCCGTTCCGATCGGGCGTCCCATCTCCAACGTGACCGTCCACATCGTCGACGCCCACCTGCAACCGGTGCCGGTGGGAGTGCCGGGCGAACTGTTGATCGGCGGAGCCAATGTGGGCCGCGGATACCTCAACCAGCCCGACGCGACCGCCGCCAGGTTCATCACCACCCCGCAGGCCGCTGATTCCGGGGGACTGCTGTACCGGACGGGTGATCGCGCGCGGTATCTGCCAGGCGGCACCATCGAGTATCTCGGACGCCTCGATGACCAGGTGGAGATCCACGGCGTGCGGATCGAGCCGAGCGAGGTCGAGGCAGCACTGGACAAACACCCCGGCGTGCGGGAGTGCGCGGTGGTCGCCGGAACCGACGGCCGCGGCAACACCCTGCTGGTCGCGCACTTCGTGGGGTTGGGCGAACCAGTCCCGAGCACCGCCGAGCTGCGCCGGTTCCTTCTGGACTGGCTTCCCGCGGCGATGGTGCCTGCCCTGTTCACACCGACCGACGCCCTGCCACGTACGTCAGGGGGGAAGGTGGATCGCCGCGCTTTGGCAGCGGCCGCCGACACCTCGCCGGTGCAGGAATCGGTCTTCGTCGCTCCGCGGACGCGTGCCGAGCAGATCCTCGCCGAGATCTGGCGAGAGGTGCTCGAGGTCGACAGGGTCGGTGTCCACGACGACTTCTTTGCGCTTGGTGGCAGCTCGACTCAGAGCCTGCAGATCTCGGTGCGTGCGAACGCCGCTGACCTGCCGCTGCGGCCGGAGTCGGTGTTCCTCTTCGGCACCATCGCCGAGCTGGCCGCCGAATACGGCCAGGCCGTGCCGGAGCAGCCCGAGGCGATCGAAGGCGACGCCCAGGAATTCCCCGCTGCGGCAACATCTCTCAATGGCCACCACGTCATCACGGCCCACGGCGTCGTCGCCGCGCCCGGTGCTGCGGGATCCACCCAGCCGAGCGGCCAGAAGCTGGGCAACACGGTGATGGAAAGCATCGGTACCTACCTGCCTGCCACGATGATGTCGACCGACGCAGTCCTAGCGGGATGCGTCAATCCGATCGGGATTCCGTTGGAACGCTTGACCGGCATCAAGAACCGGCGGGTGGCGGGGGACGGCGAGTTCTCGATCGACCTTGCCAGGCATGCCGCGATCGACTGCCTGTCCCGGTCGAGCTATGGAGCCGAGGAGATCGATCTGATCATCTCCTGCAACATCTCCCGGTACGACGGACCGGCCAACAAGTTCATGTTCGAGCCGAGTACCGCAGCGCGGCTGCGGGACCAGTGCGGTCTGACGAACGCGCTTGCCTTCGACGTGACCAATGCCTGCGCGGGCATGTTCACCGGAATCACCGTGGCCGACGCGTTCCTGCGGACGGGACTGGTGCAGCGCGCCATGGTCGTCAGCGGGGAATACATCACTCACATCGCCACCGTCGCGCAGCAGGAAATCGAGGGGCCGATGGATCCGCGGCTGGCCTGCTTGACCGTTGGCGATGCGGGGGCCGCGGTGATACTCGAACGCGGACAAGGAGATCGCGTGGGTTTTCACGATCTCGACATGGCCACGCTCAGCAAGTACAGCAATCTGTGCATCGGCAAGGCGAGCAGCGGGGCGCACGGCGGCGCCATCATGCTGGTCGACTCCATCGCCGCGACCGCTGCGGCGGTCAAGCGTTCGGTGCCCTACGTGGGCTCCACGATGATGCGGCATGGATGGCGGCCCGAACATTGCGACCACATCTTGATGCACCAGACGTCGGACGCGTCACTGCACGATGCGGTCATCGCGGTGAACCGCATGTTCGGCTACACCGCGGCCCACCCGGGCAACGTCATCTCCAACTTGGCCGAGCGCGGGAATACAGCCAGCACAACACATTTCGTGGCCTTGGCCGATCACATCCGCGGCAACCGGATCAAATCCGGCGACAACGTGGTCTTCGGCATCAGCGGCTCCGGGGCGACCGTCGGCGCCGCGCTCTACACGTTCGACGACCTCCCCGACCGGATGCGCAGGGGCCCGGATCCCCAGCACAGTGCCAGGCGCCCGGTCGGCGCGCGCTCCACGCCACCGCCGGCGGTGCCCCGTGTCGCGATCAAGGGCGTCGGTATCGCCGCCGCGGAACAGTCCGGTCCGCCACGTGCAGTCGACCTCGCCGTGCAAGCCGCCGCGGCGTGCCTCGCCACGAGTGGCCTGGACAAGGCGGCGCTCGGTCTGATCATCCATGCCGGGATCTACCGGGAGGACTTCGTCTGCGAACCGGCCATCGCAGCTCTCGTGGCCGGCGAGTTGGGGATCAATGACGACCTCGAGACGCCGGATGATCCCAAGACCTTTGCCTTCGACGTGCTCAACGGCGCCGTCGGATTCCTCAACGCGTGCCACGTCGCCGTCCACATGATCGGTGCCGGTAAGGCCGAGCATGCGATGGTGATGGCCTCCGAAGTCGAGAACAACACCCCGGGCGGCGACCACCCGTCGTACGGTCTCAATGAGACAGGATCGGCGTTGCTTCTCGGAAGCACCGACGGCACAGCGGGTTTCGGCCAGTTCGTCTTCCACCACCGTCCCGAGAACGCCGAGGCGCTGGCTACCTACCTCCGGCACGAGGACGGGCACAGCTGGCTGCAGATTGACCGTGAGCCGAAGCTGACGACGCACTACCTCGACGCGATCCCCGCCGCCGTCGAGGAACTGTTGAGGCTGGAGGGGTTGGAACCCGCCGACATCGCTGCGGTCTTTCCGCCCCACCTGGCCGCGGCGGACCTCACCGAAATGGCCCGGCGCATCGACATTCCGAGAGCTCGGTTGGTCGACGTCACCGCCGACGCCGACCTGTTCACCTCATCGGTGCCGTATGCGCTGGATCATGCATGGAAGCACCAGCAGGTAAAGCCCGGCGACATCGGGTTGATCGTCAGCGTGGGCTCAGGCATTCAGGTTGGCTGCGCGACCTATCGCTTCTGAGTCTGCGGGTCATTCGTCACGCAGTGCGGTCGACGGCGCAGTTTGGGTGCTCCTCCACGCGGGGACGAGCGCCGCGAGGACCGCCGCGGTGGTGGCGAGGGCGGCATAAAGAAGTGCTTCCGACAGCGGGAATGTCAACGGGCTGTCCGACCCCACGTTGACGATCGCCGCGCGTCGAACCGCCTCGAGGATCGCCACGGACAGGGCCGCGCTGAACATGGCGCCCACGGCGCTGGCGATGACGGCCTCCACCGTCGTCACGGCGAAGACCTTGCCTCTGGTGGCGCCCAGCGCCTGGATCAGAGCGATTTCGCGTCGGCGCCGCATACCAGTTAGCAGCAGCGTGGAGGACACCGATATGAAGGCAATGGCGAGGAGTCCGTACTTCAATGTGTTCAGCGGCGCAAGGAATCGGGCCTCGCCGCTGGCGACGGCGTTCTCGTACCCGGCGGCGTCGGTGGCCAGGACCGGCTGGTTGAACCCATGGGAGCCGACCTCTGTGCCTAGCTTCTGCACCGACGATCCGGCCGCCGGTTTGAGGAACACCAACCCCGCCGGCTGCGGACCGAAGATCTTCTCCGCGAGGCGAAAGGACATTTGTATCCTGCGGCCACCCACCTCGGGAGTCGCCAGAATGGTGCCGACGACTATCTTCGCGGCTCGGGCCCCGCTGCCGAGGAGCAGCCTGTCGCCGACGCGAATCCCGTTCTGGCGGGCCAGAATGCCGCCAACGATCAATTGATTCGCGTCGACGCTCTGCTGTGGGGGCTGGCCGGCGAGCACCGGGAATGGAAAGGTCGGCCGATCCTCGGCCCGCACGAACGCCAAAGATCCATTCGGCAGGGTGGTCTCGATTTCCGCCAGTCGCTCGACTGCGTCCACCCCCGGCAAGGTCGCCAGCTTGGCCATGGTGTCCGGGGAGAACTTGGCATCCATCGACCCGAAGTCGGTGAACTGCGTGGTGGTCAGGACCAAGCGATCGGTTGCCTGTGCCCGCGCCACGTCGGCGACGCCGCGGTTGATGGCCACGAGGAAGCCGGAGAGCAGGACGGCGACCGCTACGGGCACGGCGACGGCGCCGGCGATGGCGGTGGTCCGCGATCCGTTGGCGCGCAGCCCGCTAAGAGCCACGGTGAGCGTTGCGCTCTGCGTTCGGTGGGGTCGGGTCTTGATCGACGTGATCACCTGGGCACTCAGATAGGCTGCGGCCGAGAGCAATCCGACCACGGCAACGACGACCGCAGCGTCGGTGACGGTAGCCTGCCAGGGCTGCAGACCCCCGGATGTGGTGGCCAATGTCGCGGCGGCAACTCCGCCGAAACCAAGGACGAGCAGCGCCAGCGTCTTCGGCCAGATGCCTCCCGGCTTGGCACTGTCTTGGGTGGCTCGCCCCGAGAGTTCGGTCGCTATTGCGGTTTTCGATGCCGACAGGCTTGGGAGGATGGCAGCGAGCACCGCCAACAGCACCCCGGTAACCAGCCCGACCGCGATGACACCGGAATTGACGATGACTGGAACGTTGACCCCGAGGAACTGTTGGGTCAGCTCACTGGCAGCGGCCACCACGGGCCGCGCGATCACGATGCCGAGCACGATGCCGATGACGGATCCGAGTACTCCGAGCAGAGCAGCCTCGAACAGAAAGCCGCTGGCGGCCGTCAGCGGCGATGCGCCGAGGGCAGCTGCGATCGCGATTTCGCGTCGACGTTCCTCGACCGACATGCGGGTGATCTGAGCGATCAGGATGACGCCCACCCCTACCGCGACGAGAGCGAAGATCCCCAGCAGCGGCAGGAGCACGGTGTTGACGTCGAAGCCACGGGCGGGCTCCTCGCGGGTCAGCACCCGCAGGCCGGGGCCTAGTCGGTCGGCGAGGCGCGCTCCGACCTCCGATGGGCTGGCCTTGTCGGCCACTTGCACGTAGACGATGTCGACACTTTTGGCACGGGCGAACTTCGCCTTGGCGATGCTCAGCGGCAACACGACCACGCGTCCGCTGTTGACGGTGTCCAGATCTGAGATCGGTTGCAGCGCAGGGATCGACAGATCCCCGACGTCGGTCGCCAGTGTGGCGGTCGGGCCCAATGATGCGACGAGACTTGCCGAGGCGGCCATCATCGGGGGTTCTCGCTGGCCGGGTCGGCATACCTTCGGGTCGATGATCCACTGGGCTGAACAGTCGATTCCCAGCGCCAGGACGAACGTATCGTGGCCACCGCTGCGCAGCAGGGTCACTGCGCGAATCACCGGTACCGTCGCCGCCACGCCTGGCACCTGACGGGCGGTGTCGATCGCTGCCGGATCGATGCCGCCGCGCGTCGCGGCGCCGACGATGCGCAGCGGGGCTGGGCCGGCAATGCGGTAACCGACGTCGTCGACAGCGGTGCTCACGCTGGTGGATTCGATCAGCACGGCAACGACGACGGCCACCCCGCCGCCGAGCGACAGCGCGGCCAGCAACGCCCTCAGCGTGTGCCGGCGGATGGCGCGGAGATTGATGATCCGCACAACGCTCAGCGTCGCGGCTACGCGCGACTGCGCCATTGCCACGGTGAGGTAGTTGGCCGTACCGGGCCGCTGTCACTTTCTACGCGGCCGTCGAGAAGCGAAATGAGTCGAGGGGCGTCGCCGGCGATCGACTGATCGTGAGTCACCAGGACGATCGTCTGGCCTGACGAATTGAGGCTCTCCAGCGCCTCGATGACCTTGCGCCCGTTCTCGGTATCAAGATTGCCGGTGGGTTCATCGGCGAGTATCAAATCCGGCGTCCTGAACAACGCTCGTGCGATCGCGACCCGCTGCTGCTCACCCCCCGACATCTCCGCGGGTACGCGCTTGGCGAGTGCGGCGACTCCGAACTGGTCCAGCAGTGCAATCGCCCGGTCGTATTGCACCCGACCGCTCGCACCTGCCAACAGCCCGGGAAGCATGACGTTCTCGACCGCAGACAATCCGGCCAGGAGGTTGAACGACTGGAAGACGTACCCGATCGTGCTACTGCGGATGCCGGCCAGCTCCCGGCGGGACAGCTTGCCCACACTCTTCTGATTGAGCAGAACGTCACCACTCGTCGGAGGCTCCAACAGCCCGAGAATGCTCAACAACGTCGACTTCCCCGAGCCCGACGGCCCGACGAGTGCCACGAACTCGCCCGGAAGTATTTGCAAGTCAATGCCGTTGAGGATGGGCGTCGCCGCGGCGCCGCGGCCAAACGACTTGTAGAGCTCGCGAGCTTCGAGAACGGCCGTGTCAGCAGCTTCGCCACGGCCTTCCTCCACGGCGCCATCCTAGGGCCCGCCGGTGGGCGTTGGCGGGAACCCGACACGATGCTCACGTCGACGTCGACCCTCTCCGCGGGAGCCACGGACTCACCAGCTCACTTGTCATGGGGTTGGCATCAACGCATTCGGAACGCACCGACCTTCGGTGGCATCCAGTAGGACCGTCGCCGCGGTTCAACGCCACACGGGGGACTACGGGACACACACGCGGACCGCAAGTTCTGCGGATTGTAAATCCGTCGGCTCACGCCTACACAGGTTCGAATCCTGTACCTGCCACATAGCTCAGCCCCCCTTTCGGGGGGCTGTCTCGTTGTCGGACCGGCGCCGCGCAAAGCGCCCACCATCGCGTCAGGCGAGCAGCGCCGCGGGTGCGTCCCAACGCACGCCGTCGAATCTGCCGAAGTCCCTGTCGTAGGTGACGACGCTCGCGCGGTGCTCGATCGCCAAGGCCGCCAAGTGGGCATCGTTCACGAGGTTGCCGCCGGTGCCTACTTCAACCAACAGGTTGGACAGTACGTCGGCGTGACGAGCGGTCGGATTCACGATCATGGCGTTCGGCGCGGCACACCAGTCCCGAATCTGCGCCATCGCATCCTGCGGGTGCATGGGAGAGGGGAACAACCCGCGCTTCGTCGCCAGCCGGGCGAACGCCAGCAGCGGCACCCACGCGAAGCCGACTACGTCACCTCCCGACAAGGCTCCATCGAGCCAGCGACGACTTGAATCATGATGCTCTGCAGCCGAATTCACTGCATAGAGCAATACATTTGCGTCGACGATTCTCATGCGCCTCGACGCTGACGACGAACAAGCTCCTCGTCCTCGAGGTCGGCGGCCAGTTGAAGTGCGCGATCCAGGCTCACCGTGGGTACGCCGAGGTCTGCCGTGCGGGTCACGAAGGCCGGGGGAGCGGGGCGCCGAGCGGCTCCGGCGCGGATTGCCTCGTTGAGCGCTTCCTTGAAGGACGTTCCCTGCTCGGCCATCCGGGTCCTGATCACCGCCAGCGTGTCATCGTCCAAGGTCACGGTCGTGCGCATGTTGACAGCGTAGCATCACAAAAGATGACAGCAGGCTGTCAAAATCTGGTCTCGTAGCCAGGCCGGCGTTTCTCAGCGGCGCCGCCTGCCCTTCCGCTGTCGCCACACCCGTTCCGGGGCAGCCGGTACCGCAGGATGGCCCTAGAACGACGGTGGGGCCGGGTCAAGCATCGCGACGTGGTTTCCCTGCCAGTGGTAGCGGACGCTGTTGAGCGCGGCGGGAGCGCATGCGTTGCACTCCCCCGGCGTCTTGTAGTCCAGAACGACGGTGTCGTCGGTGGTGCGGTCGGTATCCAGCGTGGTGAAGCCGTAGGCCTTCGAGGTCGCCGTCCCGAGGTAGCGGCCGTTGTGGAACATGAGCGCCGTGATCGGTGAACTAGCGGTAGCTCCTTGCACGGTGACCAGGGCAGTGGACAGCGTGGCGCACGGGTCGTAGTTGCCCTCGAAGTATTGGGATTCGGTGGACCACGCCCAAGCCGGACCGACCGAGTCAGGATAGGGCGCAAGCGACCTCACCGCGTCCATCACCGCCGGTGCTCCGAGGTTGATCCCGCAGTCTTGTGGCGCGGCTACCGCCTGGGGAGCGGCGGTCAGGACCGCCGCTGCGAATAGGAGTGCGCCTTCCGATTGCTGACGAACTTTCCGTGGCCAGAGCACTCCTGGTGAAGCGAGCGCCGTCGGCGCGACACGTCGATCAGCCGCCCTCTAACGCAACCGCAGCTTGCCGGGCGGACGGACACTTGCCCTGGAGAATCGCGGCGACAGGACCAATGTCGTTCTCACGCAGGACAACAACGGCAGCGAAGAGGAAGCCGAACGCTCGAGTTCGACCCGGGCTGCGATGCTCGAAGGATTGAATAAGACGGTCGAAGGACAGTAGGCCCACTCCACCCGTCCGCGACCAATTTCCCATCCGACGAAAAAAAGTGAGGGAACCGAGCAGCGTGGTCGCTCCTACCTGGTGAACGCCGCCCATCCCGGGCTGCGCCAGCCTCGAGGAGAACATCATGACCAGCAACATCACCCCACAGCGGCGCATACGGCTCGCGGCGGGCATCATCCTCATCGCTGCGGCAGCGAGCGGCGCCGGCCTGCTCAGCGCTGCCACGGCCGACGCCGCCCCCGACGCCTACGTCGCACTCTCGGTCGGTCTCGCCGGTGACAACCCGCCAGTCCAGACGATCGGTGGCATGTCGATCGGGCCCGACGCCGACCAGGCGAGAATCGCCTCGCTCTCCAACTGCCAGAACAATGGCGGGAACCATTGCGTGTTCGAGGTCAGCGCCATGAATGCGTGCGCTGCGGCTGCGGCCAACGACTACGGGGAGATCGAGGCGGCGTCGGACCCGTCGGTTCAGGTCGCCAAGACCAACGCCTTGAGCAAGTTGGAGAGCAGCCAGGGCGCACACATCGTGGTGTCGGGCTGCGCGAACGGACAGATCGACCCACCAGCGCCGCCGCCGAACAACCCGCCCGCCCCGCCCAAGCAGGGACCGACGGTGTCGTTCAAGGTCATCGTCGGCGGTATCCAAGCCCACATCACGGACCGCAGCGGAGTCACCTCGCAGTGCACCTACGCGACCGACAACGTGAACCGCAGCTTCGCACTGCCGGCCAACTCCAGTTACGACCTCAAGATCGTGCCCGCCATACCGCAATTCCGGAATTGGACCGTGACCATCGCCTGCGACAACGGCACCAGCACGCAGGCCACGACCTACTTCTGAGCGCGGCCGCCGAACCGATGCCTTTTCGCCACCGGGCTTCACAATGGTGACGAGAAGGCATCGGACGTGACGTGTTCGGTAGCTGGGAGACGGGCGAGCTGACGGCCACCTCTCCTTAAGAATGCGGCGCACGCACATCGCGGGCACCGCGCACCGCGTGCCACGAATCCTTCCAGCTCAGGAACGTATCGACACGGTCCGTGGCCCTCGCGAGCGGGCCCGATCCAGTGGAGGACATCTCTGTGAATTCGATCGCAGATCACGATTGGATCTCGGAAAGATTGCCGTTTGGGTGGGGTCTACTCGTAAAGTGCTCTCGTGGGCAGGCATCAATTAGCCAAGACTCGGCGGAAACCGCCGCTGCTGCTGGCTGGCGTCATTGCCTCGTTCGCCGTCCTTTCCGCAGCAGCCGCAAGCCCCCAGCCGCTGGTCGTGAAGCAAGAGGCCAACCAGGCGGCGAACGCGCCGGTCGTCGAGGCCGTGTCGCCCTGCTGCCTCGAGGTCGTCCCAGCGACGGAGGCCGGCTACTCGTCGCGCCCGGCAGGCGCGGCGCTGTTCTCCTCGGCCGGCCCCGCACAGGCGGCGGCAGCGGTACCGGCGGCGGCATCGCGGTGGCGGGTCATCGACATGCACCGCGTCCTGCCGATGAGTGTCGCGCCAGAACGCGGGCTGCAGGTCAAGACGATCTTCCTCGCGCGCAGCATCGGTGTGGTGTTTCCCGAGATCCGCAGCATCGGTGGCGTACGCCCCGATCCTCTGCCATGGCACCCCAACGGCTTGGCATTGGACATCATGATTCCCAACGCCAGCTCAGCAGAGGGCATCGCGCTCGGCAACCGCATCGTCGCGTACGCCTTGGAGAACGCCGCCCGGTTCGGCCTGCAGGACGCAATTTGGCGCAACGTCTACTACACGCCGAACGGTCCGCATAGCTCGGGATTGGGTCACTTCGATCACGTCCATCTCACGACGCACGGCGGGGGATACCCGCGCGGTGGCGAGATCTACTACCGCTGAATCGGCTCGACCACGAATCAACGCTTCTTGCGGATGGCATCCTCGGTGGCCGACGTGTGGTCCGCCTTGGTGCGCTTGTCGGCGCGTTTCTCCTTGAGCGACTTTCCGGCCTTCTTGGACATGGTCGATCTGGGGGACTTGTCAGACATCGTCGGCCCTTTGAATTGGGGGCCTGAGTGGTCCCGATCTCCTGACCATACGCGCGCGACGCGCTCGGCGACGCGACCTGCCGTGAGAATCGTTCTGCACCAACGAATTCAACACACATCTCGGTTCGGCGATTCGCATCGTGATGGCCCGCCGCGTCGACACGCGGTCGCGCTAACGCTCGTGTCGAACGGCCCCGACGACGCGCCCGGTGTTCGACCAGCCGTCGAGGAGCCAGGCCGAACACCGCAAACTGGCCGACGTCGGCGGGCTCGTCGTCGGCGAGGCGGTAACGCCGCGCCCAGGCTCGAAACACAACGTCCTGAGAGCGCTCAGCAGCGCGTCTAGCAGTGCGAATGGGCGCGTTCGGGCCGCCGAAGGGGGTCCCGGGGTGGTACCGTCAGGGGTGTTGGGAACCCAACCAGTCCGGAGTTGAGGCAGCCGTCCGCCGCTGCGCTCTCCGAGCAGCCGCTCACGCCGGACACTTCGGTGACATCCGTCAGTTGGGACCACCTTGAACGCTCCAGCCCGTTTTCCATCGTTCCTCGGCCATGCTGCGCCGTCACGACATTCGCCGCCGAGCATCGGCATGCTCACCAGCTTCCCGCCGACGCCGTGCGGTCTCGCGACGTACAGCGCCGGTTTGGCCGACGGTTTGTCCACCAAGGGCGCCGACGTCGGCGTGGTGCGGATCGCCGACGGCGAAGACTCGTCGAGTACGGCCGTGATTGGCGAACTGGTCGGCGGTTCGTCCTCATCGGTGGCTGACTGCACGGACCTGCTGAATCAGCGCGAAATCGCCGTCATCCAGCACGCGTACGGCGTCTATGGCGGCGCCGAGGGTGCCGACGTGCTGGACGTCGTCGACGGGCTGCGCGTCCCGAGCATCGTCGTCGCCCACGAAATCCTCAAGAATCCGACGGCGCGGCAACGGTCGGTGATGGAGACGATCGTGGCCAAGGCCGACCGGGTCGTGGTCATGTCCGAGGCCGCCAACGGACGCCTGAGCCTCGAGTACGCCGTCGACCGCCACAAGGTCGTCACGATCGGCCGCGGCGCCACGCTGCCCACCGTCGCGCCGCTGAAGCGGGCGGGCCGCCCGACGCTGCTGACCTGGGGCCTGATGGGACCGGGCAAGGGTGTCGAACGGGTCATCGATGCGATGGGCTCGTTGAAGGACCTGCGCGGGCAGCCGCGCTACCTCGTCTCTGGCGCGACGCATCCCAGGGTGCTGGCCGCCGATGGCGAGGCCTATCGCGAAGCGTGCATCGAACGGGCCCGCAGTACCGGCGTCGCGACCGCAGTGAGCTTCGACTCCATCTACCGCAGTACCGCGTCGCTATCGGCGCTCATCCAGAGCTCGGCCGCGGTGGTGCTGCCGTACGACTCCACCGACCAGGCCAACTCGGGCGTCTTGGTGGACGCGCTGGCGGCAGGCCGACCGGTCGTCGCCACGGCCTTCCCGCACGCCGTCGAACTCCTCGGCAGTGGGGCGGGGGTCGTGGTGAATCACGACGACCCAGAAGCGTTGGCGTACGCCTTGCGCCGGATGCTCACCGATCCACGCATGACGGGCGACATGGCCGCGGAGGCAAGGCGTTTGGCGCCATCGCTCGGCTGGCCGGTCGCCGCGAGCGCCTTCATGGCGCTGGCCCACCGTGTCCTCGGCGATCGGGCGGCGCTGGTATGACCGCCTCACCGCTTCCGATCTTCGACCACCTGCTGCACATCTCCGATCGTCGTGGCACCTTCGAGCACGCGCTCCTCGCCGAGCCCGAGCGCAGCGGCGGGTACACCACCGAGGACATGTCCCGCCTCCTCGTCGTGGCCACCCGCCAGCCAGATCCCGGTGGCGCGATCAACGGTCTGGCTGGTCTGGCCGTGCGCTTCCTCAACGATGCGCAGTCCTATGCGGGCACCTGCCGCAACCGGATGGACGGCAAGGGCAACTGGACCGATCAGCCGACGCTGGAGGACTGGTGGGGCCGCTGTCTGTGGGCCTTGGGCACCGCTGCCGCGCACAGCAGCGTGGGTCTGGTCCGCCGGGTCTCCGTCATCCAGTTCGAACGCGCCGCCAAGGTGCGGTCTCCGTTTCCGCGGGCCATGGCGTACGCGGCGTTGGGTGCCGCAGAGATCCTCTCCGTCGAGCCCGACCATGCCATCGCGCGCGCACTGCTGACCGCCTATGCGGACAGCGTCCCCGAATCCGATGGCGACGCCGAGTGGCCGTGGCCGGAGGCTCGCCTCAGCGACGCGAATGCCGTCGTGGCCGAGGCGATGATCGCCGCAGGCACCACGCTCGAGCGCCAGGAGCTGTGCCAGCGGGGACTCGACCTCCTGGGGTGGCTGCTCCACTACGAGACCGAGGGTGAGCGCGAGCGGTTCGATCGCCAACCCGTCGAAGTGGCCGCGTTGTCTGATGCCTGTGCTCGGGCGGCCAAGGTCGATGCCAGCTCGAAGTGGCCCGACGGCATTCGTGCGGCCGTCGACTGGTTCGAGGGCGCCAACGACGCCGGACAACCCATGTGGGATCCGCTGACCGGCGGCGGCTTCGACGGACTGCACGCCGACGGCGTCGACCCCAATCAGGGTGCGGCGTCCACGCTGGCGGTTCTCTCGACGTTGCAGAACGCGCAGCGCTTCTCCACCGTGCCCGAGTGACGAACGCGTTGAAGCGGAACGTCGGCTGCGAACTCGACGTCGACATCACTGCGCCGACGACGCTGGAGTTCCAGATCGCCATTGCTCCGCATCCGAACGCCGAGGTCTTCGAGGCGTTGACGTTCACCCTGGACGGCAATCGCGTGCACCCCGTCGAGATCAGCGGTGTGCACGGCAACCGGATTCACAAGATGGAGGCGCCGGTCGGCAACCTGAAGGTCGCCTACTCGGCCACCATCATCGGGCAGACCGACCCGGCGCCGGTCACCGACTACGACCTGTCGATGTACCTGCGGCCCAGTCGCTACGCCGAGGCCGACAAGTTCTATGGTTTCGCCGCAACGGAATTCGGTGAGTACGCCGACTCGACGACGCTGCTGGAGCACGTGGCTGCGTGGGTGGGCGGGCGACTGAACTACGTGCCGGGGTCCAGTGATCCGATCGACGGTGCCATCGACACGATGCTCGCCGGGGCGGGTGTCTGCCGCGACTTCGCCCATCTGGTGGTGGCGATGCTGCGCGCCGTCAACGTTCCTGCGCGGTTGGTGGCCGTGTACGCGCCCGGCCTGTCGCCAATGGACTTCCACGCGGTCGCCGAGGCCTTCGTCGACGGTCAGTGGCGCGTCGTGGACGCGACGCTGTTGGCGCCGCGGCAGACTCTGGTGCGCATCGCCACCGGTCGGGACGCGTCCGACACCGCGTTCCTCACGAACCACAAGGGCGCGATCAACCTGAACTCGATGAACGTGATGGCCATCGTCGACGGCGACCTACCCTTCGACTCGATCGACCAGCTGGTGTCGATCCGCTGAGCTCGGGTCAGTCGGCGCGGGTGCCGTGGTCCTTGAGCTGCTGGCGCATGTCCGCGGCCTCTCTCGAGTCGGCCGACTCGCCGCGCCTGCCCCGGCTGCGGAACGCTGCGATCCCGCTGTCGATCTGGGCCGCTTGGGCTTTCGCGGTGAGCTCGTCGGTCATCTCGTCGTTCAGTCGACCGAGGCGGGCGTCTTCGTCGATCTCCTGGCGCAGGCTCGCTCCGCCGAGCAAGTGTCGCTCGGCCCGGAACTTGCGCTTGAAGCCCATCACGACGCCGACGAGGGTGAGTGCCACCAGCGCCGCGACGACGGTCAGCACGATCGAATTGGTACTCACTAAAAACTCCGTGCCTCAGGTTCGCGTAGACCTCAAGTAGACGCGGATATCGGTCACCTGTCAATTTCGTTGACACGCCGGTGGAATCTGTTCGCCGGAGCCAACTTTGGCGGGCTCCATCAGCGGGCCTCGACGCCTCCCGCGAGCCCCCGACCAGGCCGTGTACCCGTGCGCTGCGCATCGACTGCGTTCGCGTAGGTTTGACGTGCCCGCTCGGCATCGGAGGCCTGGGCGTCGATCATGCCTTGGGAGGGCCGGCCACGTGAGTGCACTCAGCCTCGGCATCATCGCCGTCACGCGCAAGGAGAACGAGCACCGGCTGCCGATTCACCCGGAGCACCTGGACCGCATCGACAAGGACGTCCTGAGCCGCATCTACCTCGAACGCGGGTACGGCGAGCACTTCGGGATCTCCGACAAGAAACTGGCGCGTTCGGTGGCCGGGATGCGGTCGCGAGCCGAGTTGATCGCGGAGTGCGACGTGATCGTGTTGGCCAAGCCCGACGCCGACGACCTCGCCGAGTTGCGCACCGGCCAGGTGCTGTGGGGCTGGCCGCACTGCGTGCAGGACACGGAGTTGACGCAGCAGGCGATCGACCGGCGCCTGACGTTGATCGCCTTCGAGGCCATGAACCTATGGCGCAAGGACGGCTCGTTCAAACTGCACGTGTTCCACAAGAACAACGAGATGGCCGGGTACTGCTCGGTGTTTCACGCCTTGGAGATCATCGGGTCGACGGGAACCTACGGGCGGCGACTGCGGGCGGCGGTGCTCGGTTTCGGGGCGACCGCGCGTGGCGCGGTGACGGCGCTGAACGCGGTCGGGGTCAGTCACATCGACATCCTGACCAACCGCAACGTCGCCGAGGTGGCGGCGCCGATTCACTCGGCGGAGATCATCCAGTTCGAGTCCGAGGACGACGGGTCGAGCTTTGCGCTCACCGACGACGGCCGGGTGCCACTGTCCGGATTCCTGGCCGAGCACGACGTCGTCGTCAACTGCGTGTTGCAGGATCCCAACGCGCCGCTGGTCTTCCTGGACGAGGGCGACCTCGAGACCTTCCGGCCCGGGAGTCTGTTCATCGACGTATCTTGCGACGAGGCAATGGGTTTCAGCTGGGCGGTTCCGACGACCTTCGAGAAGCCGACGTTCCTCGTCGGGAACAACATGACGTACTACGCGGTCGACCACAGCCCGTCGTATCTGTGGAACGCGGCGACGTGGGAGATCAGCGAGGCGTTGATCCCCTACATTCCAACGATTCTCGGTGGTCCAGACGAGTGGGACGACGACGAGACGGTGCGCAGGGCCATCGAAATCCGCGAGGGCGCCATCGTCAATCCCGACATCCTCTCCTTCCAGAATCGTGCGGCGGAGTACCCGCATCCCCGTACAGATCCCCGTTGGCCCGCAAGGGCGTAACGTCATGGGTATCGAGCAGCTCGGTTCCGAGCCAACATGCTCGACTGCAAAGGACATCACGATGGTTGCGCCCACGAAGATCCGCTCCCCCTATGAGACCCGCCTAGAGCTCATCAAGACGACCATCACCGCACACTCCAAGCTCGACGACGACGTCGCCGGCGAACTGGCGGTCGAGGTTCTCCGGGCGCTGGCCTCCATTCCCGCTCAGAGGGTGCGCTGACCCCGCTCGGCGCATCATGACTGTCTGCGTATCGCTTCCCGACGGGTGGAGATGAAGGCCAAGAAGCACCGCTTGTTCGGGCTGTGAGTACCGAGTGATGGAGACGTCGCCCCTGGTGGTGAGGTAGCTTCGATCGACACGGCCACTCGGGGTTGGCCGTTGCCGAGGAGTTCACGGTGAATACGACGCCATTCGGGCCCTATCAGCTGCAGGAGCTGCTGGGGCGTGGCGGCATGGGCGAGGTCTACCGGGCCTATGACACCAGGACCGACCGCGTGGTCGCCCTGAAGGTCCTGCCGCACCACATGGCGCAGGACACCGTCTTCCAGCATCGGTTCCGTCGAGAGTCGCAGGCCGCGGCCAGCCTGAACGATCCGCACGTGGTGCCCATTCACGGCTTCGGCGAGATCGACGGTCGGTTGTATCTCGACATGCGGTTGATCGAGGGCAAGACCCTCGGCGACATTCTCGCCGACCGCGAGCGGCCGATCGGTCCCGAGCTCGCCGTGACGGTCGTCGAGCAGGTTGGGATGGCGCTGGACGCCGCGCACCAGGCGGGCCTGATCCATCGGGACGTCAAGCCGTCGAACATCTTGCTCACCGGGCAAGAATTCGCGTACCTGATCGACTTCGGGCTGGCGCGGACCGCGGGTGAGAAGGGGATGACGACGGCGGGCAGCACGCTGGGCACGCTGGCGTACATGGCGCCGGAGCGCTTCGACGGCGGGCAGAGCGATCCACGTTCCGATGTCTACGCGCTGACGTGTGTGCTGTTCGAGGCGCTGACGGGTTCGCGCCCCTATCCGGCGGACAGTCTCGAACAGCAGATCGCCGGGCACATGGTGTCGGCGCCCCCGCGGCCGTCGGAGTTCGATCCGACGCTGGCGGCCTTCGACGACGTCATCGCCAGGGGCCTGGCCAAGAAGCCCGGGCAGCGGTATCAGACCGGCGCCGACCTTGCCGCCGCTGCACGCCGCGCACTGAACGCGCCCGTGCGCACCGGGGGCCGGTCCGGTCGGCATTCGGCGCGGCGCGCTCCGACGGGCCGACGCACACGGCCATCTCGTCGGGTGCTGGCGGTCACCTCGGCAGTGGTCCTGGTGGCGGCGTTGGGGACCTTCGGGGTGTTGGAGCTGACCGGCAAACCCGACTCCAGCGACACCCGTCAGGCGGGTGTGGCCAGCAGCACGGTGCCGCCGGACCCGTCGGTGATTCCGGGTGCGATGGCGTCGATTGCGCAGACCGTGCCCGCCGACATTCGCGAGAAGGGGACCTTGGTCATCGGGGTCAATGTTCCCTACGCCCCCAACGAGTTCAAGGACGCCAACGGCGACATCGTCGGCTTCGACGTGGATTTGATGAACGCGATCACGCGAACGCTGGGCCTCAAGCCCGTATATCGCGAGACCGCATTCGAAGCCATCATCCCTTCGGTGCGCGCGCAGGACTTCAACGTCGGAATGTCATCGTTCACCGACACCGCCGAGCGGGAGTCTGCCGTCGACTTCGTCACCTACTTCGAGGCGGGCACGCTGTGGGCGCAGCGACCCGGCTCGTCGGTCGATCCCGCCAATGCCTGCGGATTGCGAGTCGGTGTGGCCTACAGCGCAATTCAGGAGACCGAGGAGATCCCGGCCCTGAGCGATGCCTGCGTCGCCGCGGGCCTGCCGCCGATCGACAAGGTGGTCTACGTCCGTCAGGACGATCTGACGAAGGCGCTGATCGCCGGCGAGGTCGACGCGATGGCCGCCGACTCTCCGGTGACCGGGTTCGCGGTGAAGACCAGTGGCGGTGCGTTGGAGGAGGCGGGCGAGGTCACTGACCCGCAGCCGTACGGTTGGCCGGTGGTCAAGGGCTCGGCGCTGTCGGAGTCGCTGCGCCAGGCGCTCGAGCATCTGATGAAGACCGGGGAGTACCGCACCATCGCCACCATGTGGGGCGTCGAGAAGGGACTCATCGACGAGTCGGTGATCAACGGGGCCGGCCGGTAAGGCGAGTCACACCAGCACCACACTCTCCCGGCAGGTGCGCCATCGAACTCGATATCGCCGGTGATATCGGCTTTCGCCCGGTGTTGTGACCCCGGCGTCGAGAAGCGTGTCCCCTGATCGGGGGAAACCCGCGTCATCCGGAGTAGCCGCTGGTCAGCGGACATACATTGCCTTCTGAGTGCGACATAGTTGTCTCATCGCCGGGAAACACCGGCAGAGACCACCAAACAGACACTCACACAAGGAGATTCACATGAGCACCATCGCCCGCCGCATCGCCGCCACCGCCGCCCTGCTCGCCGCCCCCGCCCTGATCGCGCTGGGCACCGCAGGCGCCAGCCAGGCCGACACCTCGATCCATCACCACCACCAGAACCACCGGTAGGGATTGGGCGCGACGCGCCGAACGGACTACTCCGACTCGGCGGTCTTCTTGATCGCTGCGAGCGTCGCGGGGATGCCGTGCAGTGCCGCTTCGCTGCGCTTGGCGATTTGGGCATCCGCGTCGTCCCCGAAGCGCTCCTTGAAGCCTGCGATGCCGGCTGGCCGAAACTCCCAGGACTCGGTGAGGCGGGTCCCGCCGTCGGTCGGTTCGAGGGTGTACCCCCAGCGCACCCAACCGCCGTTCACCTCCCACGCGAACTCGCGGTCGGGATCCGCCGCTATCACCGTGCTGCGGGTCTCCCAGGTGCGTTCCGCCTCCTCATTGCGGCCGGTGAAGTGGGCGCCGACGCGTGGCCCGCCGCCCTCCTCCCACCAGCACGCCTTGCAGACGGGACTCCACTCACCGGTGCGGGTCACGTCCGACAGCATCGCGTAGAGCTTGCGCGGCGGCGCCGCGACGACGATCGAGTCCGTGAATTCGAGTGTGGTCATGGTTTGAAGAGTATGCCTGCCACTCGTCGTAGCCCGTCACTCGCCGTCGTGACCTGTATACGACGACTGCCGGGCTTGCGACGGACGCGGACGCATCCGGTAGCGCTGGTAGGCGTTTCCGCTGGCGATTCCGAGGGTGTCACCGATCCGGGTCCACCCGACGCCGACCTGTCGGGCCGCGTCGACGGCAGATCTGAGTTGCTCCTGGGCGGCTGGGGTGTCGGACTCGCGGACCTGCTGGACCGCGGCGGCCAACTGTTGGACGGCGGTGTCGTGATCTGTTGTCCATCTGTTGCGCAGCTTGGACTTTCGTGGGGCGGTGTTCATGTGTGCTCCTGCGATTGCGTGGGCGCGATGACTCGGCCCAGAAGGTGTGTAGTCAGGTGGGTGGTGCTCGGACGGAGAGTCGACGAGCTCAGGTGGGCGTTAGTGAAATGCCCGCAATCAAGACGAGGGGGGAGATGCGCCGCGGTCAGATTGCCGATGAACGGGCGAGTGCGCCGAGCGCGATCGGAGGGTCCTGCACGTAGGGGACGAAGCACCGATCGTTCATCCGGTCGACGCCGGCGGCACGAGCCTTGGTCGGCATCGCGGCCGTCACTCGGCTACCTGGTCCAACGATGGACGGGCCGGTGGACGAGACGAGATGCAGTGCGTTCATGACCTTCTTCGGACTTCCGCCTGCGGCGTTGCAGGAGGTTCACCTAAAGAATGCTTGACGTGGTGGGCGTGGGTCTTGACATTTCCCGACATAGATTTATCATTTCCCGACAAGGTGATGGGAGTCACGGGCATGGGCAATCTCATCCGCGCCTCGGCGCTCCAGGGTTACGGCCATTTGGTGAGAGAGCTGGGTGGGGAACCGGATTGGTTCCTCGAGCGCTACGGCATCCCGGTGGATAGCGAAGTTCACGAGGACGGGTTCGTTCCCTTCCGCGCGTACGTCCACCTGTTGGAGGCCAGCGCTGACGAGCTCGGTTGCCCGGACTTCGGGCTGCGAATGGCGCAGTGGCAGGGGCTGGACATCTTCGGACCCCTCGCGGTGATCGCGCGGAATGCGCGGACCGTCCTGGACGGCCTGCAGGCGATCGCCCGCTTCCTCTACGTCCACTCGCCTGCCCTGACGCTGAGGCTCCTGCCCCCGACCGCGAAGGGCACCATCAAGTTCGCCTTCGAGCTGACCGAACCGGGCCTCCCCGAAGTGATCCAGGCCTACGAGATCAGCATGGCCGTCGCTGCCCGGATCGTGCACCTGTTGGGAGGTCCGGAGGCGCGCCCGCGCACCGTCTGGTTCATGCACCCCCAGCGAGGTCCCGATGCGTCCTATCAGCAGGCATTCGGCTGCCGGGTGCGCTTCGGGCGGTCGTCGTGCGGATTCGAACTGCGACGGGCGCTGGCCGACCGACGGATCGAGAGCGCCGACCCCGAGGCCAGTCGTCTCGCGGCGAAATACCTTGAGAGGAACTACCTTCCGCCGACTGCGCCCCTGTCGCACCGGGTGGCGCAGCTGGCCCACCAGCTGCTGCCCACCGGACAGTGCAGCGTCGACGCAATCGCCGGCGAGCTCGCCATGCATCCACGGAGCCTGCAACGCCAACTCGCAGCGGAGGGCACGCGATGTCAGGACGTCATCGATTCCGAGCGACGCGCGGCCGCGGAGAAGTATCTCGCCAAACCCGGGCTCGAACTGAGCCAGGTCACGGGCCTGCTCGGCTACACCGAACAGAGCGCGCTCAACCGTTCCTGCCGACGCTGGTTCGACAAGACGCCCCGGCAGGTCCGGGCCGAGGCGGCAGCCAGGTAGTCGCCGCACGTCCCCTGCGCGGATCCGATTGCTACCTGGCGCGGCCGTGGCACTTCTTGTAGCGCTTACCACTGGCGCAGAAGCACGGGCCTCTTCCGCGCAGTGGAAGTTGATCAAGGCGGCCGGTGACGACGTTCGTGATGACGGCGCGCAACTGCTCGGGGTGCGCGGGCTCTTCGGACATCACGTAGAGCGCCAGCAACACCTTGACGATGGTTGAGAGGGTTGTCCCGACCGACCGGACGCTGTCGTCCTGGTGGCGTTCGATCCACGTGGCGAGTCGTTGGTGGATCGGTGCCGTGGCCGCGGCTAGGCCGGCAAGGGTCGACTCGTCGTCCACCACGCGCAGCGCTACCGCGAGGCGCTGCAGGGTGATCAGCTCCACGCCGTAGAAGACGACCTGCAGTTGACCGGCCGTGGCGTCGACGCGCGGCTCCCCACCGCTGCTGCCGGGTTGGCCGCAACGGGGGCAGGGCGGTTCGGTAGCCGCGTGCCTCATGGCGCTGACCGGGAACCCGCACGTCGCACAGGTCCGCGTCACGATGGCACTGTCGTCACTCACACTGCCTCCCCCTGGCAAAGTCGTTGAACATCCTGATGAACGGCTTTTCCCTATAGTTTGGCGTCCACATGCAGAATAAGCAAACGCAAGCGGGCCTGTTGCCCGGGTCGGCCGGGCCCGGGTGGACTTCAAAGATGACCGGTCCGCAGAGACGATGGCAGTCCGGTGACGCCGCCTCGCCGGCGCAACTTGATCCTCGCGGCCTCCGCTGGGTGGGAGTTTGCGGCCTGATGGACGCCTGCGGCGGGGCTAGCTTCCAGAGGTCCCGAGATCGGCACCGAGGGAAGCGAATTCATCGAATGTCCGGTCGATCTGATCTTTGATGAGCTGGGGAGTCAGCGGTGCGCCGGAGACGTCGAGGGTGCCCCACGCATGTACGACGGTCACGCTGATCAGCGCCATGGCCAGTGTCAGTCGATGGTCGTCGATGGCGACGTTCATGCGATGTGCCATGGCGGCCAGCACTTTTGGGCCGCGGTATTCGATCGCCGCACGCTGCAGCGCGTCGCACTCGGTGACGACCCTGATGGTGCGCACGATGCGTTCCCCGGCGGCCGAATAGAACTGTGGACGGGCCGCCCGCGTCAGCACTTCCCCGAGCGCGATGCGCATGGACTGCAGCGGGCCGATCTCCGGCGGCAATACCGACAGCTCGGCGGCGACCTCATCGGCCAGGTCGTCGAGCACGGCGACGAACACCGCGTCCTTCGCCGTGAAGTACCTTGCGAAGGTTCGCGGAGACACGTCGGCCGCGGCTGCGATGTCCTCGATCGTGGTGTTCTCGTAACCCCGCCGAAGACAGAGGTCCACCGCGGCGTCGATGAGCGACGCTCTGGTCCGCTCCTTCTTGGCGTCGCGCAACGACGACGATGCTGGTCGGCCTTGCGTCATGGTGTCGGATGCTACCTGTGGGGTTAGGAACCGGATTGCCATGGTCTGGGAACCGGCCGGGGGTACCGATCCGTAGCGGATCGGCGAAGACAATCGGGCTCTTCGTCGGCTCTCCGGCCGCGCTCACGAGGCCGGTGCCACGTGGTCCGCGACGAAACCCGCCGCCTGATCGGTCATTCCGTTGAACCGGTAGGTGATGTGCGCAAACGTCGGCTGCCCGTCGGGGGTGCCGTCGCAGATGGTGTCCCCCTGCGCGCACAGGTCGATGAGCTTGGAGGCGTAGCTCGGGCCGATCGTCAGTTGCGGGGCGTCGTACTGGTTCAGGAACTCTGGCGACGGCCTGCCGAACAGTGTCACCGCGGCGACGTGGTCCGCCACGCTCGGAGCCAGCGGCTCGGGTACGGAGGTGGCGGGCACACCGGCCGGCACCTGGTCCGCGGTGGCATAGCCCGCGACGACCGCGCCCTGGGAGTAGCCGCCGAGCACGATCTTGGTGTCCGGGCAGTTCGCTGCGGTCGCCTGCACGTGCGCCTCCGCGTCCTTGATGCCCTCGACGACGGTGCCGGCGAACGCCTCACGGTTGGCGAAGTCCCCGCTCGCGGGATAGTTGACCGGATAGACATCGACCGACTTCGGGCCCAGCTGGGCGCGCACGGCATCGACGAACGACTGGCCGACTCCACCGACTCCGGCGGGCTCGCCGGTGCCCCGGGCGAAGACGATCTCCACGTCAGGGCAGGCCCGGCGGACGCGGCCGGGGCGAAGGTGCAGCTGAGGGTCGCCCCGGTGGAGAGCACGGCTGCGCCGAGCAGTCGTGATACGAGCCGAGAATTCACGTAAGTTCCTCACGTCGATGGAGCTGCAAAATCGGGTGCAATCGGGCAGCGGACGCTGGTCGCGCTGCCCTTGCATCCATACCCCGGTGTTTGCCAGTCAAACCGTGGGCGGATCGATCAGAAGTCGCCGAGCCAGATCGCGGTGGATGGCCATCGCGGCCGGGATCACCGACGAGGAGAACGGGTTCGGCTTCGGCACGCTGATCGCGCTGGAACTTCGGATTGCCGAGGAGTGCCGTGAGCAGGCTCGGGGTGTGACGGTCAGCTTCGCGGGGTCAGCTTGATGGCGGCGATGTTCAGACGCCTGACCCACTCGGCGAACTGGTCGAGCGAGGGCACCGCCGAACCGGTGAACGTCAGGCCCATGGCGCGCTGCGCCTTCTTCGGCCCGTAGCCGGTGGCCACGCGATGGGCGATGTCGGTGACGGTTGCCGTGTCAGT
Organism: Mycolicibacterium hodleri; assembly: GCF_006439015.1. Taxonomy (GTDB): domain Bacteria; phylum Actinomycetota; class Actinomycetes; order Mycobacteriales; family Mycobacteriaceae; genus Mycobacterium; species Mycobacterium hodleri_A. The sequence continues at coordinate 80,152 of NZ_RCZG01000004.1, forward strand.
CACGAGCTGACCCCACATGGGCGTCCTTCTACCCGCGTACCGGACGTCGGCGGGCGCGCCGTCGGCGAAGTTGTGCTTCCATCCGGCCTCGACCATGCCGTAGAGATCGCCGTCGAGGTGGTGAGCGCTGATGGGTAAGGAGAACCGTCGGCCCGACTTGCGGCCGGTGAACTCGACGAGCATGAAGTCCTTGAGCGACGCGCCGATGCCCGGGACGCGGAGCACGGTGCGGAGGGTCGGGCTCAGTAGTCGCATCACGAGTTGCGGGGGATGGGCGGCATCGATCGTGGTCATGAGTCAGGATGCCACGATCTTGACCGACGAGGAACCCGCAGGTGCAAGGCTCTCGTCCTCAAGTGTCGGGACGGCACCGAGAAGACCATCGGCGGCTGTGATCTGTTCGTTCCGAACGGTGTTGGGCTGTACCGGTGGTGTGGCACTACTGGCGTCACCCCGATGACCGTCCAGAGCTCACCGACGGCTCGACGAGGGACGATTCGACACCAGCGTGGACACTCAGGAGCGCGGCGTCAGCTTGATGGCGGCGAGGTGTGTCCGGCCCGCTGCCTCGGTGAACTCGTCGAGCGAGGGCACCGTCGACCCCGTGAACCGTAGGCCCATTGAGCGCTGCGCCTTCTTCGGCCCGTATTCGGTGGCGACGCGGTGCGCGATGGCGGCCGCGGTCGCGGGGTCCTTGATCAGCTGGCCCTGCATGGGTGTCTTCTTCCCGCCGAACCAGACGTCGGCGGGTGCACCGTCGGCGAAGTTGTGCTTCCAGCCGGCTTCGAGGATGACGTAGAGATCGCCGTCGAGGTGGTGCGCGCTGACGGGCACGGAAAACCGTCGGCCCGACTTGCGGCCGGTGTACTCGACGACCATGAAGTCCTTGAGTGCGGAACCAAGGCCGGGGATGCGGAGTGCGGTGCGCAGCGCCGGGTTGACGACGCGCAACATGAGTTGTGGAGGGTGGGCGGTGTCGATCGTGGGCATGATCTCAGGCTAGGCCGGACGGATGGCGAGTTGGGGGGAAAGACGAGAACATCAGTAAGCCAGGATCGAGGCGAGCTCATTGCGAGGCACCGACACTTGCTGCGCACCAGCGGCTTCGATCGTCCACTGACCCTGGCCGATGAAGAAGATCACCGCGCCGTCGGTGAGGGCGAAGTTCTGATACATCTCCGCGCCAATGGGATTGGCGTCGACGGGGGCGCCTTGCAGGCGATTCTTCAACTCGTTCTCGACGAATGGATCGAGCACCGCGACGGGATCGGCGCCCGGCTTGAAAAGGGTCGCGAAGGTAATCGACGCCTTCTTGGCCATGTCGTAGTTCAGCGCGTCGTAATAGGTCTCGGGATGAGCCCCACCGACGTTGACGTACTCCTCGAGGACGAGGCTTTCGGTCCGGGCGTCCGGCGGACCAGAGGCGTACGACGTCGGGGTGATGCCGAGCGCCTTCGGTACGTCGCGCACCGGCGGTTCGCTGACCGTCTCGATGAACTGGTCCCGCTGTCGTTTGAGGACGGTGGCCAGAGCGGGCTGGTCGGGGTAGGTGACGGGAAAGCTCATGTCGATCGTGTAGCCGGCGGTCTCCGTGTGCACGGTGCAGACCTGGTCGGGTCCCACCTGGCCGCCGAGCTCGCTGCACGCCGACGATGCACTGGCGACGGACGTCGACGCCGGCGCCGCGGAAGACGTCGAAGTCATCGAAGTCGTCGAAGTCGTCGAAGTCGTCGAAGTCGTCGAAGTCGTTGTCGCCGTAGCGGACTCCGACGATGCGCTCGGGGTGCTCGCCCCACCGCATGCCGTCACCCCGGTCACGACGGCGGCCCCTGCGAGCGCGATCAGGAACCTGGGTGTCGTCATGGGGTGATTGTGCAGCCGATCTGCGACGGGCGGACCCGAACGGGCACATCGAACGCGACGGTGGCGTTCTCGGCCTCGCCGAACTGCTCCCACACCACGGCCACCACGAAGGTGACGAGCACCGCATAGAGCACGCCGGCGAGCTGAAACATCTGTCCCGACGCGGCATTCGCCTCTTCGAGCCGAGTGTGCGAGACGGCCTTACGAAACAAGAGCAGACCGCCCACCTCCAGCGCGATGACGAGGGCCACCGCCGCGGACCCGAGAAGCGGAGCGGGCAACTGCAAGAGCCAGATCACGGGACCCTTGGTCGAGCGGACGTCCGGGGTGTCCGCTCGACCAGTATTGGCCGCGCCACGGGCTCAGGCTGGCTCGTCGCTCCGACCACCGGTCAGAGCAGCCCGAGCAGTTCGAGATCGCTGACGTACTTGACGATCACCGGCTGCGACAGATGTGGCACGTCCTTGTCCGGCCCGATCTTGGCGTCCTGCACGGCGGCCCGGAAGTGATCCGCCGGCGCGAGAGAGCCGTAGATCGGCTGCTGCGGCTTCTGGTAGTTGTGCAGCAGCGGCAGCAGAGACGCCGCGCGTTGCTTCTCGGGCAGTGACCGCAACGACGTCTCGAAGCGCGCCAGCCAGCTCGCGTACTCCGGTACCCGGACGATGGGGTAGCCGGCCTCGACCAGCCAGTCGACGAACGTGTCCATGCTGATGCCGTCGTCGTACGGGTTCATCACGTGATAGGTCTCGTAGCCTTCCGTCACGTCAGCACCCAAGGTCGAGACCGCATCGGCGATGAATTCGACTGGGAGACCGTCGAAGTGCGACCGCTGACGGCTGCCGCCCTCATCCAGCTCGTAGAACGAGCTTGGAGCCACACCGGTCGCGACCAGGCTCAGGATCATCCGGGTGAACATGTCCGGCACGTTGAGCTGCCCGGCGTAGGTGGTGTCCGCCATTATCATGTCGCAGCGGAACACCGACACCGGCAGCCCGGCCATATCGTTGGCCTCGCGGAGTAGCACCTCGCCCGCCCACTTGCTGTTGCCGTACCCGTTGGCGTAGGAGTCGTCGACCTTGCGCGTCGCGCTCATCTGCCGGATGTCGGTTTCCTCGACGAACGTGCCGGGGGTGATGCCGTCGCCCACGCCGATCGTCGAGAGGTATACGAACGGCTTGATGCGGGTGGTCAGCGCGATGCGGATCAGCTCCGCGGTGCCCACGGCGTTCGGCACGAACAGCTGGCTGTAGGGCAGCACGTGGTTGACCAGGGCGGCGGGGTCGACGATCAGGTCGACGGTGTCGGCCAGCCGCTGCCAATCCGCTTGCTCCAGGCCGAGATTGGCTTCGCCCTTGTCACCGGCGAGCACCTCGAGGTGTTCCGCCGCCAGCTCGCGGTAGTGCGCCACCAGCTTCGGGTCACCGCTGTCGAAGGTGGCGTCGAGACGGGCGCGGGCGGCATCGTCGTCCTTGGCGCGGACCAGGGCGATCACCTTGCCGTCCACCAGGTCCATCCGCTCCAGCCATTCCAGGGCCAGGTAGCGGCCGAGGAAGCCAGTCGCTCCGGTGAGCAGCACGGTCCGGACCTCGCGGGCCGGTCCCGGCAGTGACGGTGCCGCCGCGAGGGTGGCTTCGTCCAGGAACTTTTCCAACGTCAGGTCGCTGGCGTGCACCTCCGTCGCATTGCGACCGTGGACCGCGTCGTACGTCGGCCGCTTCGTGCCACCGGCGCGCTGGTTCTCGATGTACGCAGCGATGGCCGCCAGGTCGCTGGCCGGGCTGACGATGACGCCGACGGGGACGTCGACCTCGAAGATCTCATGCAGCAGGTTGGCGAAGGTCAACGCCGACAACGAGTCTCCACCCAGGTCGGTGAACTGCGCATCGGGTGCGACGTCGGAGGCGGTCGCGCCGAGCAGTGCGCTGGCGGCCTTGCCGACAGTCTCCAGCACCGGCGCCGTGGCGCCGTCCTGGCGCAGCGTCCGCAGTACGTTCGCCTGACCGTCAGCCAGATCGACGTAGAGCTGCTCGAGCTCCGGGCCGTAACGGGCCTTGAGCTGCGGGCGGGCCACCTTCCGGATGCCAGTGAGCAGACCGTTCTCCAGGGTGAAAGGCGTTGTCTCGACGAGGAAATCGCGGGGGATCTCGTATGACTGCAGGCCGGCACAGCATCGTGCGCGCTTCCGGAAACTAACTTAGAGAACCTATATATTCCTGGGAGTGTGCTGTGAGGGCTCGAGCGCGTACGCCGTCGACCGGTTGAAGTCGCTGCGAGAGAGCCGTTTTGACGCGGTGGATGATTGATGCGCGGTGACCCACGTCATAGCGAGATGCCGGCTCATCCGGCAGCAGATCGGTTTTCGGCGGCGAGTAACGAATGCCGTTCTCCGACCTACGGTCATGGCGGGGGCGGGGGTTCTCCACCGGGGAGCTCCCGGCGCCACACAGCTGTTGCTTAACAAGCGCAGGAATAAATCATAGGTGAACTATGTAGTTTCACCAGGTCGGGGTGACTCGGAGCAACCACTCCGGATTAAGGAGCAATGACGATGAACCTCAAGAAAGCCGTCGCGGGAGTGACCTTCGCGGGCGGGATCGGGCTGGCCCTGATTACGGGCAGTTCGGGCGTCGCGCTGGCAGCACCTGGCGGTGGCGGCAATTGCCAGCCCCCGTTCTGTGCAGGAGGACCTGGGCCGGGTGGGCCCGGTGGCCCGCAGGGACAGCGTGGCCCTAGCGGCCAGGATGGCGACCGTGGGAACGGTGGCCCGGGTGACAACCGTGGACAGGGTGGACCGGGCGACCTCCGTGGGCCCGGCAATGACCGCGGCCCCGGTGGACCCGGCGGCCCGGGTGAGTTCCGTGGACCGGATGGTCCTGGCGATGACCGTGGACCCGGCGACAACCGGGGACCGGATGGTCACGACTGGGGACCGCGTCCCCCGGACGCCTTCGGTGGCTTCCGCAACGCCCCATGGGGTGGCGGACCCGCACCGTGGGGCTGGGGAGCACCGCCGCGGGCAGGTTGGGACCGGCCGTTGCCGCCTCCCGGCGGGTACTGGAACTACGGACCGATCAACTACTTTGGTTACAACCAAACTCCGATCTGGGACCGGGGCTTCAACGCTTGGGGCTTCTACTTCTTCGGAATCTGGATCCCGCTGTAAACCGATGTGACACGAAGAGCAGCGGTCTCGCGATGATGCGAGGCGGCTGTTCTCGTTGGTGACTGAGACACGTGCGCAGGCGTAGCTCACCCGCACAGTGGATATACGAGACCGATTGTCCGAAACAATTGCATTGCGAAGATTGTGAGCACGACGCATCCGATCGAGGGAAGTACGAAGCTCCTTCCGTAGCGGATGTGTGCAACCTGCATCCCCGCGGAGTTCACCTGTGAAGCTTTGTCTTTGGTGTCCCTGGCTTGATCTAGAAGGCAGGGCAACCGCTCCGCCAGCGTCCACGGGGCACGTCAGCAGCCGACCTAGGCCGAGCTACCACCCTTCCAGCGCTCACCGATCACGTTCGATGCGTTCGCGACAGCGCTCAACTGCGACTTTGCCCGCGTGAGTCCGATTGACCTTGTAATCAACCACGAATGATCACCTGCAGCGTAGGTTGACGAGTGACCAAATGATCCCGTTTGAGGATTTGAGGCCACGCAGCTTGGGTAGCCTCGAACTGCTCGCGGTTGGATACAGGTTGGTGCGGCACGGGGACGTAAACGGCTTCCGGAGGGACTCTCAATTTTGGCGCTTATCACAAGCTTTCGATTTCGTAATGACCGCGTGATCAGCTACAGAACAAGGGTCGAATGTGGCTGGACGTATGACCGCTCCGCAAATCACTCCAGGTTGCTACAGCTAGAGACCTACGCATCTGACGGCACGACAAGCCAGGTACTACAGTTAAACAGGAATCGGGCCATGGATCTTCTGGCGATCCTCAACGAGGTGTTTCCTGGGCTAACCGGCGGGTCGTCGTCGGATGAGGACGTGAGTTCATGACCGATCCTGCGGCCGTCTCTGACCTTGATTCCCTGGCAGCCGAAGATCCGGTAGTAAGGCAACTTGCTCGGATCATTCGCGACAGTACGTCGTTGACACTTGACGACGCAGTCGGCGAACTCTCACAAATCGTGGAGATATCGCGTGTGCAAAAGGCTGCCGAGCGAATCCGTGAGCTCAACGAGCTGATCAAGAATGCCCAGGTTCCAACGTCGGTGGTGGCCGGGAATATCGAGACCTGGTATCCGGGACCCCGAGCCGAGGATCGCAACTGGTCCGCCCTGGTCGAGATACTGCGGGCCGATGGTTGGGACGACGACATGTTGAAGGACCTCAATGATTCGTCGACCAAGGTGGTGGCTAATCTGCCGAATCCTGCCGGAGAGGGGGAGTACCACTGCCGCGGGTTGGTGCTCGGATACGTGCAAAGCGGCAAGACAACGAACTTCACGGCTGTCATTGCGAAGGCAGCAGACGCTGGTTACCGCCTCTTCATCATACTTTCGGGAATTCACGATGCGCTGCGGCTGCAAACTCAGGATCGGCTCAACGAGCAGCTCTGGGGTCCTCACAGCGACATCTGGCACAGGCTGACAGATGAACAGGACTTTCGCCCCACGGCCAATGTCGACGCGCTTCTGTCGACGCAACGGCAATGCGTGCTTGCCGTCGTCAAGAAGAACGGCTCTCGGCTTCGTCTCCTGAGGGATTGGCTCTTCTCGGCACGGCCGGAAGTGCTTGCATCCTGCCCAATTCTGATCATCGACGACGAGGCGGACCAAGCTACGGTCAACACCTCCAAACCCGATCGACAACCAACGCGGATCAACGGCCTGATTCGGGACATCGTCAACAAGGTGCCAAAGTCGGCATACGTCGGGTACACAGCTACGCCGTTCGCGAACGTCCTGATCGATCCCGGCGACTATGAAGACCTTTATCCGCGCGATTTCATCGTCGATCTCCCAAGGCCACTCCCATACATCGGTCCTGAGGCGATATTCGGAAGAGAGGCACTGGATTTCGATGATATCGACGTCGGTGACGATGGCAACAACTTCGTGCGTTCGGTGCCGGACGACGAGATCGATGATCTCCGACCGAAGGGAGCGGCTAAGCGGCACGAATTCGAGCCGCGAGTCACGGACAGCCTGGATGCTGCACTCCGCTACTTCCTAATGAGTACCGCCGCAAGGCGTTTGCGTAACAAGGGCAATCGTCATGCGACGGCGCTCATTCACACTTCGCAGCACATCGACGTCCATGAACGGACGGCCCAGGCGATCGTCGATCACTTGTCGACGCTGCGCGCACGCCTAAGCCGTCGCGATGTAGTCCTGCTGGATGCCATGGAGCGTCAATGGGCTGAGGAATGTACAAAGGTCCCAGCACTTGATTTTCAGCTCGAAGCAATCGGTTGGGATGCCATCGCGGATGCACTATCAGCTGTCGCCGACGACGTTGAAGTCATCACTGACAACTCCCGCAGCCTCGAGAGGTTGTCGTTTGACGATGCAAATCCGCGTGTGATCGTCGCCGTGGGTGGCAATACGCTCTCGCGAGGTCTGACGCTAGAAGGCCTCGCCGTGTCCTTCTTTGTTCGGACCGCCTCCGCCTACGACACGCTGCTACAGATGGGGCGCTGGTTTGGTTACCGCAACGGATACGCAGATCTAACGCGGATCTGGATGACGGACGAAATGCGGGCGTGGTTCCACCACCTAGCCACAGTCGAGCAGGAAATACGTTACGACGTTGAGAAGTTGGAGGTTGAGCACTTAACACCTGAACAGTTCGGAATCCGGATACGCACTCATCCGACGTTGGCGATTACGTCGGCAGCCAAGATGCGCCACGCGCGAACTGCAGAAGCCTCCTACGCCGGTCGAAGGCTGCAGACGATTCTCTTCAATCACAAGGACGCCGCGTGGCTCGCCGAGAACTTGCGTGCCGCACGGTCCCTGATCGCTTCAGCTGCATCAGCTAGAAGGTGGTATCCGAGGGCAGGAATAACTGTCATCGAAGGGATCGATTCCCAGCACATTGTTAGCTTTCTATCGATGTACAACTTTCATGAAAACAGCCGCGACCTCGATAGCCAGTTGATCAATCGGTACATTCTCGATCGGCGCGAAGAGGGCGAATTACTGCGCTTCAACGTTGCATTGATGACTCGCAGCTCTGACTCGGACTACCTGGGTGCGGTGGATCTGGGCGTTGACGGTATGGAATCCGGCTGCATCAATCGCGCCAAAATGTTACAGATCGGCGGGGCAACCTACGCTGATATCAAGGCGCTGATGAGCCGCAACGATCGTGTCATCGACCTCAAACTTGAGGATGGCTTGCTCACCGCCAAGACGAAGCCGGCGGAGCTGTCGCGGTTCCGAAGTCCTACAGAAGATGGCGGTCACAGCGACGGGTCGGGTCTCGTCTTGCTATACCCCGTTTCGAAGGACAGCCGTCCGGTTCGAGGAACGGCAAAAACTCGTGAGCCACTGAAGGCAGTGGACCATGTGCTCGGCCTCGGATTAGTGTTCCCCGAAAGTGCTTCTGCTAGGGCCAATGTCGAGTATGTCACAGCGGACATTGCCTCAATGCCTGACGTTGAGGTCGAATCGCCCGATGATTCAGACGAGCCCCTCGAACTCGAGGCGGAAACGGCGTGATCGATGAGGTCAGGCTTGCGTACGCCGCATTGGCCACTCACGGCGCCCCGGCCGAAAATGGTTTGACTGTGTTGCCGCTCCAGTCAGTCAAGGGCATTTTTGTCGCGGTGGACACTCAGTCACGCCAACACCTTCTCTTGGAGACTGACGCTGAAGTTATTGCTGCACCCAATGTTTCGACTCTGACGGTCATGACGAGAATCCTCATCATCGACGGGCGAAACGCACGCTTGCTCGATATCGTGTGCTTGTTCACATCGCTGTCAGAGGTCTTTGACCATTTCGCCGATGCGATCATTGAGCGCGTAACCGACGGTGGCGAGCCTCCGAACGTCGCGTTGAACAATGTTCTCAGCGGGTGGCGCGACTTTCTAGTTGCACCCAAGGGGCCATTAGGCCGTGACAAGTTGGCCGCGACTCTGGGCGAACTGCTCGTCGTTCGCGATGTGGTGCGGTCGGGCACGACTGATATCGGCTTTTGGGTGGGTCCGTTCGGGCAACGTCATGACCTGCGAAGTGGATCAACAGCTGTCGAGGTAAAGACTACCCGTTCGCACACCGGCTACAGGGTGACAATTCACGGGGAGGACCAACTGCTCTACCCCGATAATGGCACCCTGCACATTCACTTGGTGCGGCTCGAGGAGGTCCACGACGGGAGCGTTCGAGTATCGACCGTCGTCGACGACCTGCTCGCCGCCGGAGTCTCAGCCGAGAAGCTCTTCGCCGCACTGGCGGCGAATGGTGTTCCGATTGCTGAGATTCCGGCGAGCGACGGGATTTCATTCGAGGTGCGGGAGCGGGTGACTTTCCTCATTGATGACAAGACGCCGCGTATCGTGCCTGAATCATTTGTGAGCGGAAGGCGCCCGACAGGGGTTTTGGACATCAGCTATGTCATCGACCTAACGGGTGCTGTTCAGGATTCGCTCACTGATGCCGCATATGCCGCGTTGATGAGTTCGTTTACGACGACGGTGACAACATGAATGCTCTACAACGCTTCTCGGAGCCGTACAGCGCAACTGGCGGTCTTGCCGCGATCGGTGTCCTAAATCAGCTCGGACGTCCGGACGCGGAAGCGCTCGAGGTGTTGGTACGTGAGGCTGTGCAGAACTGTTGGGATGCGAAACGCCCCGACTCGCCAGGGATTCGCGTCGAGATCGGCCGCTCGACACTCGACGCCGAGAATGCGGCGAGGCTCAAAGACACTGTGCTGGTTGATCCTCCGCCGGCCCTCCCCCTCGCGGAAGAAGTCCGCGGGGGGATGCAGACGCTGTATGTCGCCGACTTCGGTACGCACGGTCTGGCGGGACCGACCAGAGCCGACCGGCCGGGAGAGCCGCGAGACTTTGTTGATTTTGTGCGAAACATTGGGCAGCCGCCAGACAAGGATTTTGGTGGCGGATCGTTTGGTTACGGAAAGGCGGCTTTCTACATTGCGAGCGCCGCCAAGACAGTCGTAGTCGACACCCTTTGCGAGGTTGCACCGGGGGAGTACGAACGGAGGTTGCTCGGATGCGCCCTCGGGGGAACATTCGATTTGGGCGGCGTTCCCTATACGGGTCGGCACTGGTGGGGCCGCATAAGCGACGGCACACCCGAGCCGGTGACCGGTGATGAAGCAGATCGAATCGCGGACCACCTAGGCCTACCACCGAGAGTTGGTTCGGACGGAAGAGGGACCACGGTTCTTGTGGTCGCGCCGTCTGTGTCGATTGAAACGGTCGACGGAGTTGATTCCACGATGGAGTTCATCGCAGAATCGATCGCTTGGAACTTCTGGCCCCGAATGATCGATACCCCCGGCGGAGCACGTCGCACGATGGAATTCTCGCTGTTGGATAACGGCAAGAGCATTAGGATCCCGAACCCTCGTACGCACCAGCGTCTTCGAGGGTTTGTTGAGGCGATGGATCGTCTGCGCCAAGAACCAGGCGAGGACCTTGACGACCTGTCGATGGACTGCGAGATCCGCAGCCTCCGTCCGGTCCGGAGGCTTGGGCGGCTAACCATTCAAAAGGGGCCCGTGGCTCCTGCAGATCTCCCTGATCGACCCCTTCCCCGGGGCGCGCGCATCACGTCAGCCGGTGTCCACCACGTGGCGCTCATGCGGACGCCGGAACTCGTCGTGACCTACCTTGCAGGTGCAACACCGGCCACGGGCAGATTGGGCTACTCCGGTGTGTTTAAGTGCGGGCTCGATGCTGACGATATGTTCAAGGCCGCCGAACCTCCCACCCATGACGAATGGGTATATCGGTCTGTCCACGACAAACAGTTGCGGTCGTTCGTAAAGATCGCGTTAGAACGCGTGCAGAGCCAATGCAGGTTGGCAGCGGGCTACGACGCCTCAATACGTCAGCTCACCGAGTCAGACGCAATTCCGCTTGGCGAGTTTGCGGATGCGCTCGCAGCGCTTATGCCCGGCCAGGACGGTCCCGGGGCCAGACGCCCAGCATCGCATCGAGTCACCAAATCTCGGACGCGACGTCGTTCACCAGCGCGAAGAGACATTGATGTCATCACTGATGATGTGTGGGTGGATGCGCCGCAGGCTGGCGACGTCGTAGGACCGAATGAGAAAGGCCAATCTGACACGCCCGGGCGTGATCGTATTGTCGCGCCCCGGCCTCTGCCGCCGCCCCAGACGCGATCCGGTGGTGACCCGGTTCCCGTGATTTCTGCCGACGGATCGCCGGTCATCGCGTATCCATTTGAATTGCGCACGAAAGGGAATCGCGTCTGCCTGTCGGCGGCCGTCGAGGTGATGACCAACGACGGCGCCTTTGTAGAGTCAGAGCCGCCAGTTGGATACGTCCCTCCGGCTGTGCACAGTTGGGTCGACCCTCTTGGCTCGCGGCATCTGACATCTGAGGTAGTGGTCGGACCCGAAGGGGTAGACGGAAAATGGCTCGTTGAGATCGAGCTTCGCGATGAGATGATGCGTGTAGACCTCACGGTGGAGCGGCGTTGAAAACCGCTCGGGCCGTCCCATATCTTCTACCACCGGACTCAGCGGTAGCTGCACAGGCGTGGTGTTTTGCCGACGGTGTGGAAGTCGGCGACCGGCTCGAGCATTGGGATCCCTTTACGAATCTTGAATTGGTCCGCGTAATCGAAGTTGACCTTGACGATGTGCGTAGTTCGTGTGGTCTGCCGCAAGATGCCGCCTTCGCGTTCACCGCGACTTGGTCATCGAACCGGACCCGTATTGCGGGCGATGGACCGGTAGTCGAGCTCGGAACGCTGTCCGGGTTGGCGCGCACGGCGTTGACACTGAGGGTGCCGGGAGCAATGGCAGGTGGGCGGCTGACTCTGCGAACTCGCCTTGTTCTGCGCCACCGTGGGAGCACACCGACGCCGATCTCGCCACGTCGGGCTGGTGCGATTTTGTGGAACGAAGAGACGCAGATCGCGCTTGAAGGTGGCGCAGCACGATTCCCAATAACGGCCGCAGACTTCAAAGTGATTCCTCACTATCCAGACAATGCGGCGTGGGTGCTGGACTGGGATTCCGATGAACTCGATGCGCCGGTCTTGGGAGGTATGCGACTGCTCGTCAACACCAGTCACGAATCCATGCCGGCGATGCTGCGGTCGGGCAGCTCCGACCCTCGGGCCGGACTCCTGAAATCGTTCGTTACCTTCGACGTTGCAAGATCTTTGATCTTCGGGGCGCTGCGAAACGATCGCTTTGTCGACGATCCGGAGGACTTCGAGGATGGGTCCGTTGGACGGATGTTGTTCGAATTGATAACGATGTGCTGGCCAGGAAGTCAACTTCCGTCGCTCCGGTCGCGCATCGTCGAAGATTCGTCCCGATTCAACGCTGAGTTGCAGGCGAGGTTCGGTGTGGTCGGATGATCGTCCTCCCGCGCATCGATAAGCACTCGGCAACCGAGCTGCTGAACAATCACTTGGGCGAAGACGTTGGGAGCATCGGTAGCCGCATGCCTGACCGGGACCCGGTCACTACATATACGCCCGTAGGCGGGCTGCGGGTTGATGACCAACGTCTCGTTGATCTTCGCAAGGACGTCTTAGATCTTTCTGCTCAGCACGGGATGCCTGAACGGCTCGTGGGTCTTTCGGAGTTTGAAGGGCAACTTGCTCGCCTGCTGCACGATCGCCTCCCGATGTCGCCGAATGAGGCTTCCCATGAGGAGGTTTGGAGCTACCTAACGTGTTGTTGGCTACTCGACGTCGCCGCTTGGCGGTTTGGCCGGGATGCTGATAAGCGCAGATTCATTGGTGATGTCAACCGAAATACATTTAGACGGCTGTGGTGGAGAGCCGAAATCCTCGGTCCCGGTGTCGATCTCACGCTGCTGGGCGAGGATGAGCTCGTAAATATTACTGAGCGCCCCACCATCGCTAGCGATCGTCGGCTGGCGCGCACCGTTGCCTTGAACTTTCTCGCCCGTGTTGACCGAGGAGAGGCAGAATCGCGCATGCTGTTGATGCGCGATGCGATGAAGCGACTTCTCCGCCTGACACCTTTCGTCGCGTTCGCGGCGCTGCAGGACCACGAGGTCCATGAGTTAGTCGAGCACTGCTTCAATTCCGCTGCCTCGGCGCTATCGGGCGAATCTTCACACTCCGGAGGGCGGCACCGCGGCCCGGAAGCAACCTTAACGGACTCGGTTTCACATGCTCCGCTCGATGTAAGTCCCAGCGTGGTCTCAATCGAACGTATGACGATGTCCGACGATGAGTCGGTAGTGGGTCCGTCAACGACTGCCGTCACTCCGGATTTTGAGAATGTCGCCCAAACTGCCCTTGGAATTGCCAGACGGGTCGGGAGAGTCACGAACACGAACCTTCGGGAGCTTGTGCCGATCACTTCCGGAGAGGCTCGCGAAGTCCTTCAATCACTTGTGAACGAGGGACTGCTCGCACGGCGTGGAGTGCGGCGAGGCACCCACTACGTTCTAGCTGAATCCTCGAACAATACAGACACGGCGTGGCCGCCACAGACACCGGCGGAAACAACCGAGCTCAGCGACATGGATGCTAGCCCTGAGACCAGCGAAACTGCATTGCGCCGAATGCTACGGAGGCAATGACGGTGGACGGCAATCTCAGCCCGATGACCAGTCGGGCACAACCCCACCGAGCACCCAAACCTCTCAGTGAGGCGGTCCGACGGCAAATGAGTGCGATGCCGACGAGCGATACCGGTGCTGAGATGGCTCTGCGGCGCGAACTCCACGGACGCGGGATGCGGTTCCGGGTGCAGGTCCGGACACTCCCCGGCAGACCAGACATCGCCTTCACTCGTGCGCGGATAGCCGTATTCGTCGACGGGTGTTTCTGGCACCGTTGTCCCATCCACGGGACCGCTCCAAAGAACAACGCAGACTGGTGGGCAGCGAAACTTGATGCAAATGTCGCGCGAGATGCGCGGAAGGATGCCAGTCTCGAGGAGCTCAGTTGGCTAGCTGTTCACGTGTGGGAACATGACGACCCTGTCATCGCCGCCGACGCCATAGAACACCTGTGGCAAAGTCGCCTAACTGACGCCGCGGCGGGGCAGGCCGAGGATGTCGGACATATGTGAGATCCTGGACGACAAAGTAAGTAGGAGGTGCCGATGGCGCGTATGACGACGGTTACTCCGTCGGCAGCTCGACTTACCGATTCGCTTCGCGATATCGGATATGACTTCAGCTCGGCTATTGCTGATCTTGTGGACAACAGCATCACTGCCGGTGCGACGCAGGTTGACGTCCTTGTTGAGTTCGATGCTGAGCAATCTCGCGTACTGATTGCTGACAACGGTCACGGGATGACCATAAATGGGCTTACAGAGGCAATGCGGTTCGGAAGTCGTCGTGCCTACGGCCCCGGGGATCTCGGCCGGTACGGACTTGGGCTCAAGACCGCCTCACTCTCGCAAGGTCGATCACTCACTGTTCTCACCAGGAGGGCGACCGGCCGTCGAGTGATTCTGATGCGCCAACTCGATCTCGATCTGGTAATCGAGTTCGACGACTGGCTGATAGTCGAGCCAGATCGGACAAGCGTGATCAACCGCGCTCGCAATCTGTTCGAGGATACTGCTGGGACCGTTGTCATTTGGGAAAAGCTCGACCGAGTGGTGCCGTCGAAGAATGCAGCCGGGGGATGGGCTCGCCGGCGATTTGAGACCATCACGGAAAAGGCCGCTGAGCATCTATCGATCGTCTTTCACCGTTTTCTTTCCGGTGAGGCGAAGGCCGGGCTGGTCGCGATCACGGTCAACGGCAAGAAGTTACTGCCCTGGGATCCGTTCGCGCGCTCCGAACAAGCGACGAAGGAATTGCCTGAAGAGATTTTCGAGATACAGCACGGAGACAATACCGGATCGGTATCGCTGCGCCGTTACGTCCTTCCCGGCAGGGATCAGTTCAGCTCGCACGCGGAGTTTGAGCGGCTCTCGGGTCCGCTCAAGTGGAACCGTCAACAGGGGCTCTACACGTACCGCGCGGACCGACTGGTGCAGTGGGGTGGGTGGTTCGGGATCAGAGGCATCGACGAACACACAAAGCTCGCTCGGGCTAGCGTCGATTTCGACACGGACCTCGACGCAGCGTTCAACATCAACGTTGCGAAGATGCGGGTGTCAATCCCAGCTCAATTGCGACAGATGATCGAACGACCGATTAACGAAATGTGCTCGATCGCTGACGAGGCTTACCGGAAATCGCCCGGATCGGGTCCCGTCGAAGAAAAACAGAAGGGGCACGGCAGCGATAGCATCACTGCTGGGACTGAGATCGGTTTAGCGCTTCAAGCGGCAGCGCTGGAAGCGGGAGAGTACAAGGCGCTCAAGAAGATTGCTGCCGTGATGCTGAAGAACGATCCAAATATAGCCACGGCGCTTGGCATCTGACTCAGGTAGCTACTGCCGTCGCCGTTCTGGAGGGAACACCGTCATGTGCGCAGTGACTGGTGAGTGGGCACGCATAGCATTGTGGCTTTTCCGGGCTGCATAAGCTGTTTGCGAGCTCAATCAAACCAAGATGGGCGTCTCGGGCATCGGCGCCAAACCCGATCATGCGTGCGATCGCCATCCGTCCGTCGGTCAGTTTATTTTTGCGGTCGACCGCGTTTGCCTGAAAGCGCCTAGCCACTCTGAGTACGCCTTTCGTCACCAAGACTGGTTCGTCGGGACCTTCGTCGATGAGTGCAATTGCGAAGACCTTTGGGACGGTCAGGATCGCTAGGTCGGTTACCGCATCCGACAAGCCGGTTGCTTTCTTGATTTCATCTGCTGAGCCATTCAACACTGCCGGATTCTCGGCCAATGTCAGTGCGGTACGAGCTCGATTCTCGCGGCCGAACCTTTTCGCGATGTCGAGCAGGCCTTCACGCAGATCGGACTGGTCGGCATTGCGGTCGATAGCCCGTGCGAGCATCTGCAAAACCGGCCAGAGTCGTTGAGCCGCAGTCTTCGTCGCGCGGTCAAGAAGTAACTCTCCTGCGACCACCTCCCAACGCGAGCCGGCGTTCAACCAGGGAAGTGTCAACGAATCAGACCTGCTTCGGAACCACTCTGCTAGGAGTCGGCCCGTGCCATGTGTTGGGAGTTCTGCGTCATCGGCCAGAGCAAGCGAAGCGAGTACCGCTTGCCCGATCACGAATCCCAACTGCGGAGGTACGGCGTTCCCGATCTGGCGGAATGCTGCTGATGGAGGCCCATCGAACCGGAAGTGGTCAGGGAAAGTCTGTATCCGCGCGGACTCGCGGACCGTCAGCGTTCGGCTCTGGCGAGGGTGGATATACCAGTAACCGTCTTTGGCGATGTGCGCAGTAATGGTTCGCGAGAGATCGTTCTCGTTGAGGCGCTTGTACTTATCATCGAAAATGTCACCGCGGTAGCGCTGGTGTGCGGCGTCGAGGTCGGTGTATTTCGTCGCGTGAGTCATGCCGTCGAATGCGAGGCGATCGTCTTCTCGCACAGGGCGGGTGATGTGGTCGAATACCTTGCAAGCGTCCTCGGGTGGAACCTGCGATCGCATCTCACGTTGGAAAGCGCTCGACGGACCGGCATAATCTGTCCATCCGTCTGCTCCACCCGCGGGTCGCCAACCTCCCTCGACCTCTGGAAGGTCACCAATGGCATTCCAGACGGTCACTTTACGTTTCGACTCGACCGGCCAATGAAACTTCACATTGTTTCTGAGTGCCACCAGGATGAGGCGCTGTCTGACTTGAGGCACGCCGTATCGCCAAGCGTCGACGACCCGCTCCTCGACGCCGTAACCGCGTTGCTCTAGCTCCCCGACGATGCTTCTCAGGATGAACATGTTCCGATCGAGCGCCATGTCTGGAACGTTCTCCATTACGACCGCTAGCGGCTGGACGATTTGAACGACTTCGAGGAACGAGCGCCACAGATCTCGACGCGCATCACGCGAATCGCGGAGGCCTGACTCGACCTGATGTCGGATCATCGACTGCCCAGCTTTTGAAAATGGCTGGCAAGGGGGACCGCCGGCAATGAGCTCGACGCCGGCTGATCGACACAACTTCGCGACCTTGGTGACCATCTCCGCGTCAGATAGGTCCCAATCCACGGACATTCCGCCAAAATGATGCGCGTGGGTGCGGTTGGCGAATGGCTCATGATCGGCGCCGAGAATGACCTTATAGCCGGCCTGCTCCAGTCCCAAGCTGAGTCCTCCTGCACCGCTGAAGAAGTCGGCCGCCAGCCGGGCACCCTGGGTGCGTAAGTCTTTCGCGTAGCGGAGGAAGTGGGGAAGGTTGTCGGTGTGCTCGGGATGGGGATCGAGTTTGATGAACGGCCCACGAACCAGTCGCACGCCGTAGCCCGCACCCTTGCGGGCCTCGTCTCGTTTGGCGGGCATGGAAGTAACATAACGGCGACAGCCGACAGACGCTCGCATGCTCGCCGGCCTACATCAATTTCGCGTGCAGTCGCCGCGATCGGCATTCGCACCCGTGGTTGTGTCGACTTCCCCAGTTCGTGCCCGTTAACTGGGCGCACCTGTTGCCAGTAGATGCTTAAACTTGATGCGCGAACTTGGGGGATCTGTTCTTCGAGCACGGACTCTCGGCGGCCTTGTCGGCAAGTTCTCGATGGAGTGCTCGATCAGCGGCATCAGCGGGTAAGTCGCCGTTCGAAGGCCGGTCTCCAGGATCCGACGACGCGCTGACCTAGGAGGAGCGGATCATTCTCCACTCGGCCCATCGGCTTCGCTCGGCTTGTCGCGGCGAAAGGCCTTGGACTTCTCGCGTGCGCGCCCGAAAAATCCGCCCAGTCGGTCGATGCCCTCGCTGGCGGCGCCCAACGCAAGCGTCGCGGTCTCACTCGCGACCCCATAAGCCGTCGTTGCGGTGTCCGTGACTCGATCGAGGGCGGCCGTCGCGGCTTCCTTCGCACTCGGCGCCTTGAAGTCCTCCCATTCGTGGAGATGGGCTCGCCGTGCCGTGGCGAACCGGTCGAGATCTGCGCGCAGTTGAGGCAGGTCGCGCTGAAGTCCCTTGACTGACAGGAACCGGAAGCCATCGATCGCTTCGGTTTTAGCAACGGCTCCGAGGATCTCTCGCGCCCGTTGGAACAGCGCATTGTCTTCGAGCACTTGGCGTGCAAGTAGTTCGCGCGCGTCATCCATGACCTGCTGGAGGTGCTCGGGTTGAGTCTCCTCGACACGCGACAGGCGCAGACGCTGCCATTTGAACAGCGACTCCTGTGCTACGACCAGCAGGCTTAGCGTTTCCCCGAGTTGATCGCCCTCCACGGCCTTCACGATGAACTCGGCCCGGTCCTGGATTGGCTTCGATGGATCGAACGACTTCAAGGTCCGGTCGGCGTGATGACGAAGTTGTTCGACGGTCCGGTTCAGCGCCGGGCCTATGCCTGCGATCGAGTCCCAGTCTGCGTCGGAGAACGATCCGTGCCGCTCCAGGTAGGCGACCATCCGGTCAATTGTGACGCGGTCGCCGAGCACGTCGCCCGATCGGTTCGCGTGCGCGAGCCGAAGCACCTCTTCGACCTTGCCCTCGACGCGTTGGACGGATTCCTCGACTTCCGCGATCGCCGTCTTCAACGCCATTTGCACCGCCGCCATCTGCATCGACGCCAATCGCGCCGGAGTGACGTTGGTCTTCTTCCACTGCAGTTGCCTGACGAACTTGTTGTCCGCGCCGCGGGTCATCATCCGGTAGAAGCCAGGATCGCCCGGTATGAGCTGGCCCTTTTGGATCGCCTTAACGCTTTCCGGATGTAATTGCACGAATTTTGCAGACTGCCCAAGAAACGCAGCGGCTCCCGCTGCGAGTCCGGTGGCATTGGCGACTGTCGTCCCATCCACACCGATGACGTCGATAGCATTGCCCGCGAGGCCGCGGATCCGTTCGACGTAGGCTTCGATCTCCGCAGGATCACCTGCGACGAGCAGACCTTCCGCCTGAACACAGACGGCGACTTCACCCTCTTGCGGGATCACTGCTGGCAGGATTTCGATGGAGTCATCGGTCGGCTCGTTCATGTTCTCGTCTACCACGTGTGCACTCCCCGTCGTTGCTGGCGCCAGTCTAGGCAGGGCGCATACCCATCAAGGGGGGCTGCCTGAACCTCCTGCCTACCGCCCGTCGCGCACTGCCAGATAATGCTCGGACTCCGCCACCCCGTCGGTGTACCGCTCGACGGCCTCTTCGATGAGCCGGTCCTGACCGGTGAGCCGGGTGTAGTGCTGATGCATGTGCTCGCCCCACGATCGCACGACGAAGGTCTCCACGAACGTCGACTCGTGTTCCACGCTGCGGAAGAGCCGCCACTGCGACGCCCCGGTGCGCTGACGGGACCGGCCCAGCACCGCCATCGCCGCCAGGAACGCGTCATCGTTTGATGACGCGACGCGGTAGTGCGTCAGTACCAGGACCGGGCCGTCCAGCGGCTCGGGTTCGAAGATCAGCGTCGGTTCGGGCCAGTGCGAGGAGGGCGTCAGATCGAGGTTGCTCGTCTTCGCGTGCAGTGGCCACCACAGCGACGACAATCCGCACACCACCAGCAGGCCCGCAGCCACCAGCAGGCTGGCCGCACTGGTCGCGGTCGAGGCGAGCACCCCCCACACCACCGAGCCCAGTGCTTGGCCACCCATGAAGATCAACTGGTACACCGACAGCCCGCGGGCGCGCACCCACGCGGGCAGGTTCAGTTGCATCGACGCGTTGAGCGTCGACAATGACAGCAACCAGGACGCGCCTCCGACGACCAACGCCAGCAACACGATCCAGAAGACGGACACCAAGGCGAGCACGACCGTGGCCACCGCGAAGCCAGCTGCGCCTGCGGTCAGCAGGAAGTTAGGGCCGAATCGTATTCGCAACCGGGACAGCAGGAACGCACCGATCAGCGCACCGGCGCCCAGTGCTCCCAGGAGCAGTCCGTAACCCGAGGACGACAACCCGAGTTGCTTCGCCGCGATCACCGGAAGGAGTCCCCACAGCGCGCTTGCGGGTGCGATGAACAACGCCGTCCGCAGCAGAATCCGCCGCACGATCGGCGAACTGCGGATGAATCGCCCGCCCGCACTGAGTGCCGCCAGGGCTCGCTCGGGCGGGTAATCGTTTTCGACGCGAGGACGGCGCCACCAGATGAGCACGAACACGATGCCGACGAAGGACACGGCGTTGAGCGCGAAGACCAGGGTCGGGCCGGACAGTGATACCAGCACGCCGGCGATCGCGGGACCGATCGCGCTAGCGCCGTTCATGCTCATGCTGCCCAATGCGGCCGCAGCCGGAATCTGTTCGGCGGGAACCAGATCGGGCTGGATCGCCTGCCAGGCCGGTGCTGTCAGCGCTTGCCCGCAACCGATGACGAACAACAGCATCAACAGCACCGTTGGGGTAGTCAGACCGAAGCCGGTCAGCGTGGCGAGCAGACCCACGCCCGCGGCCATCGCCCCCTGCGTGGCGATGAGCAGTCGGCGCCGGTCGACCAAGTCCGCGAGGACGCCCGACGGCAACGCCAGCAGCACCACCGGCAGCGTCGTGGCGGTCTGCACCAGCGGGACGAGAACGGCCGCGCGCGGATCGTCGACCAGCATCCACTGCGCCCCGACCGTCTGCATCCAGGTGCCGAGGTTGGAGACCAACTGCGCGATCCACAATGCGCGGTAGACCGGCGATCGCAACGGCGCCCACGTCGACGTGCGCCGTGCCGTCTCGCCCAACGATGTCATCCGTCGCTCCCGTGTCTGTCCCTCGAGTCACTGTAGGGGCGGCCAACTGCGACCTCTTGGCGAACCTCCGTAACCCCGTCGGTGGGGAGAGACGCTGATGATCGCGGGGCGGCCATGACCACCACCGTCACTGAAACACCCCTCAGAGCGCGGCACGGGGCAGGCGCTCGTCGCCCGACTCGAGTCCGCAGAAGCCCGTCAAGCAGCGGCTGTCGGTGGACACCAATGTCGTGCTCTTCGGCTATTGCGAAGGGATTCAAGCGATCACTCGTCGTTGGACCAGACCTCGGCAAGCATGGTGGCGCCGGGGAGCAGGGATCGCGCCGAAGCGCCGATGGTCCATACGCGCCAGTTGGCGTTGTCGATCAGGTCGAGCACGCTCATGATCGAGGACTGCTGGGTGATCGCGGTCTGTACGTCACGCGGGCTGACGGGTCGACCGCCGATCTGCCAGCCGCGCCCCAGCAGCTGATTGACCTGCGCCGCGAGCTCTTCCAGGGGGAGGGGGCCGTGTGCGGCGAGCACCCCGATCGTCAGCCCGGTGATCTCGGTGGCGAAGGTGTTGGCGTCGAACGCCGACCTGAGGCGGCGCACGATCGCGAGATCGTCGCTGGCTGCGCGGGTAGGGGCGAGCACGCCGTGGCGCAGCCGCAGCAGCCCGACGTCGCGCAGCAGATCGTGCAGCGCCCCCAGTGGCGGCAGGTCGTCCTCGATGGAGGCGGGCCGGCCTAGCGGGTACCAATGTGGACGGTGCTGTTGCATGCTGCGCACCACCGTTCTTGGCAGCCGCCCGCCCGGAGTGAGTTTTACCCCGTCGGCGACGAGATCGATTAGCAACCGCACACTTTCGGGCACCTCACCGACGACCCGGCGCACCCACTGGTCAGTGGCGGCGCGGTCGAAGGGACGCAGCCGGTTGCCGACCCAGCTGCGCATGTGCTCGTGGTCGGGGTGTGCCGGGTCGGCGAGCGCGTCGAGCAGCTCGGCGTACCCGCCGGTTCCGCCGCAGTCCTCCGGCGGGCAGGCACCGTGCCCGTCCACGGAGCCCGGCGTAGAGCCGCCGGGCCCGAGCACCTCGATGTCATGGGTCCAGCCATCGCCGAAGTCGTAGAGGTATTCGAACTCGGTGCCCAGATCCGCCAGCCGGGCACCGGTTTCGTCACGCTGGTCCTCGGGCCATACCTCCTCGCAGGGAATCTCCATCCCGTAGGTGTCCTGCGGTGTCACGAACTGGTGCAGATGCGAGTCGGTCCACCCGAAGGCGGTCTGCAACAGTTGGTGCAGTTCGGGCAGTGTCGTCGACGTGGGCACGTCGACCGTCCTGGCGACTGCCGGTTCGACGTCGCGCAACACCGCCCGCAACCTGGTGGTCTTCATTGCGTCGCGCCGAATGTCATTGCAGCGCAACAGTTCTTGTACTCGCATCCCGACCCGCACCAGCACGACTCGTTGCGAGCCGGTGGCCAGGCGATCAAACCTGGGTCGGCATTGTTTGCCAGGTAAGCGGCATGCTCGGCCCGGGCACCCGGTGAATCAGGCTGGCGCCCCCCTTCGGCACACCACGCAGTAAAGGGCGCCACCCGCAGCGGGGCGATAGTCACCGCGGGCAGGCCGGCCTCTGCATACTCGGCAAACACTTGCTGCATCGCCCGGCAGTACTGCGGGAGCGGGCCGTCCGGGCCGGTCATCCGATCGCTGCTGGCAAAGTCGAGCCACGCCCGCTGCGACCGATCCGATAGCCTTGTCATCGATTCGCATCCTCTCCTACCGCTGCGCCGCGCACCATGTTTCCACAGTTTCTGGGGCGGGCCGAGTCACGGCTGCTGGTGACAACGGGGTCGATGACCGGGCATGCCCGCCGAATGCAAATGCGGCTACGTCGCGGGTGGCCGCCGCCCTCCGGTTCGCCAGACGCCTGCCGATAGTCTCAGTCGGCACTGGATCAATCAAGGCTGGCGCGAACGTCTTTCATGCGGCGGTAATAGCGGAGCCGATTCTCGGGTGCTCGGACGAAGCCGTACTTCTCGTAGAAGGCCGCCGCTCCCTCATTGATAGCATCCACCACGATGAGCCTTGCCGAAGCGACCTCTCCGGCGGCGACGGCCCGGCGTAGCGCTTCGGCGAGAAGCGATGCGCCAACGCCTGTTCCCTGCTGTGACCTCTCGACCGCCAGGCGGGCCAGCAGAACCATGCCGACCGGATGGGCAGGCATGCCGCGGACGAGCTTTGCCGGAGCCTGAACTCGACGCACCGAACCCATGGTCAGGCTGAAGTAGCCAATGACAGCAGCGTTCCGTGTGGCGACGAACATCCGCGCGGAGTCCATGCGGCCAGTGGCGGTCCTTTTCGCCGTCGACGATCTGGAGTCACTCGAGGAAACCATCGCGGTGCTCTCCGACGCAGCAACGATGAACGCACTCAGTGAGGCCGATGCTGTGCTAGCCCGCGGCGAAGGGGAGAACCAGAGCAGCCTTGCCGCGGCGATGCGTGAACGTCGGGCCCGAGGGTGACCCAGGGGCGATACGAGTTGGTCATCGCCCCCACCGCCCGCAGGCAACCAACCGATGAGCTCCCGGAATCGGTGGCGCTTGCTGCCTACGCATTCATCATCGGCCCGCTGCTCGACAACCCGCAACGCGTTCGCAAGCAGCTACGACCACCGTTGAGTGACCGCCACAGTGCTCTCCGCGGCACATATCGCGTGCTCTACGGAATCGACGAGGATCAGCGACGAGTTACCGTCGTCGGTGTGTTCCGCCGCGCAGATGCCTACCGCTCTCGATGACCACGGAACCCCTGCTGATCGGGGCCCTACGAACATTTGCAACCTCGTCGGTGCCAAGAGATACCCTTGCCGGGCAAACGTCGGGGGAGGACTGACACAAATGATCGCGGTTCCACGTTGACCATCACCGTCACCGAAACACCCCGCCTGAACAGCTCCGAGCGCAGCACCTGGCAGGCCCTCGTCGCCCAGCTCGGACCCAACGATCTCGTCGTACCCGGCCAGCGCGTGACCGATCACCTCAAGGACCACGAGGTCGACTTCGTCGTCGCGATCGAGGGAGCAGGCATCGTCTGCCTCGAAGTGAAGGGCGGCGAGGTCTGGCACGACGGCGAGGGCTGGCGGCAGATCCGCGGCGGCCGCGAACACGAGATCGAGCCCGTCCGCCAAGCCCGTGAAGCCTGCTACGCGCTGCGTGACTTCATCGAGAAGGACCCACGCTGGACGCAGGGCCGACTGCGCTGGGACCACGTGATCGTGCTGCCGCACACCGAGCTGCCCGACGACTTCGACCTGTCGGAGTGCCCGCGGTGGAAGGTCATCGACCGCACCGACCTGCCGAACCTGGTCGACAGGCTGCGCGAGGTCCTTGTTCGGCAGGAGCTCGACCGGCCACTGCTGACGCAGCACGGCATCACGCAGCTCGCAACGGCGTTGAGCGGCAGGGGATTACCACAACGCGACGTCGTCGCCCGCGCCCTAGCCAACGAGGACGCCGCCGACGCGCTCACCGAGCATCAGGCCGTCATCCTCGACGCCGTCCGCCTTCTCCCTCGGGTCGAGGTCCGCGGCGGTGCGGGCAGTGGCAAGACGTTCCTCGCCATGGAACAGGCTCGCCGCCTTGCCCAGCGGGGCCAGCGCGTCGCCCTGGTCTGCTATTCGCACGGCCTCGCGTCCTACCTCGAGCGCATCGCCGCGACCTGGCCCGGGCGCCAGCAGCCGGCCTACGTCGGGGAGTTCCACGACCTCGGCAAGAAGTGGGGTGCACCCGCCGGGCCAGACGAGGCGCTGCGCAATGAGGACACCGTGCAGTTCTGGGAGCACGACCTCCCGCTCCAAATGGCCGACCTGGCAGCCCAACTCGAACCCGGCCACCGCTTCGACGCGGTCGTCGTCGATGAGGCCCAAGACTTCGCCGATGCTTGGTGGGATCCGTTGCTCGCCGCGCTGAAGGATCCGGTCGAGGGTGGCATCTACGTCTTCAGCGACGAGGGGCAGCGGGTGTTCAACCGGTACGGCTCACCACCCGTGCCTCTGGTCCCGCTGATCCTCGACCACAACCTGCGCAACACGCGCCAGATCGCCAACGCGTTCCAACCGCTGGTCGACAGCCCGATGAAGTTCCTCGGTGGCGAGGGCCCGGCGGTCACGTTCATGCCCTGCAGTCGTGACGAGGCCATGGACGTCGGAGACGATCAGATCGACCTGCTGCTAGACGACGGTTGGCGACCGGGTGACATCGCACTGCTGACCACCGGCAGCCGTCATCCCGAGCAGACCGAGCGGCAGAAGGACGGCCACAAGGTCTACTGGGACACGTTCTGGGACATCGACCAGGTCTTCTATGGCCACGTGCTGGGCTTCAAGGGGTTGGAGCGCAGCGCCGTCGTCGTGGTGGTCAACGAAGAGGGCAAGTTCGAGCGATCGCGCGAACGTCTCTACGTCGGATTGTCCCGCGCCCGTGAGCAACTCGTCGTCTGCGGTGATCCCGACTTCATCCGCGAGGTCGGCGGCCCGGACCTCGCCCGGCGCTTGAACATCGTCTGACTGTCGGAGCACCGCGCTAACCTGAATCAGCTTCACGAGACACCCGAGGAGGCCGTGGACGGCCACCGTATGGGTCTGACCGGAGCTCACTCAATCGTCGAATTGTCATACCCCCCTGAGACAATGGACGAATGGAGCAATCTGCGAACCACCAACTGCACGTCGCTGAATCGGTTGATTGGAAGGACGCGGTGATCGCACTTCTGGAGCCGCGATCGCCGTATCGGCCGTGGCGGTACGGGACAGTGGAGGCACAGGAGGGCGACGCCGTCGCGTTCGTCCTGAACACGGATCCGCCCTCCGTGCTGGCCGACGTGGCGCGCGTCGAAGCTGCCGGTGACCCGCGGACGGCAGTCTTCGACAGGGCGCTCCGCGAGTCGAACCTGGTGGAGCTGTCCACTCTCGCGAAGGTGCTCGGCCTCGAGATGTGGGCCGCTCGTGCCTGGCGCTTCGATGGCGACGACGCCATCAAGCTGGAGCTTTCGCTGGATGAGTGTCGCTACTGCTGTGCTCCGGAAAGTCGTTTCGGCCACAACACGATGGCGAGCGCGCGGACACTTCTTCGGTTCGAAGGGCAGTGCGATGGCTGCGGTCAGGACATCGATCTCACCGGCGCGGACGCCCGCGACGAAGTGTTCGTCCACACCGTCGATCAGCACCTGAGATCAGCACCCGAGTCGGAGGGTTCGGGTGTCCGCGACTGGCCGGCAGTGGTGTGCCGTCGCTGCCATGAGCGGATGGTCGAGGAGGGCTGGGTCAGTTTCGTCGAGTTCAAGTTCGCGATGAACCCGGTGTGTCCCGAATGTGGTGAGCGCCGCGCGCGAGAGACGTTCTACGGCATGCCGTCGGACCACATGAACATCCCGCCGTGGGAGTATGCCGGTGGGTGCTGCGCGACGGCCGAAGAATGGTGCTGCAGCATCTGCTATCACCGGTGGTGACGTGGCGGACGCTGTGCAGCGGCCGCAGCACATCCGTCAGGTGTCCAGAACGGTCGCGCCGTCACGCCACGCGTCGAGGATGAGGTCGACGCGGTCGCGCACCCGGTGGCGGGCGTCGATTCGGTCGACGCCCGCCATCAGGAGGTCGTCGTAGTCGGTGTCGACGTGGCGAACGGAGGCGGAAACGGCAAGGCGAACGGCCTCCGGCTCGAGCGCGCGAGCGGCGGCCGTCCGTCCAACGCGCCCACTTCCACGCACGGCGGCGTGGTAGGAGATCGCGTCGGCGCGCACGGGTGGGCAGCCGGGGAACTGGTCGCGAATTGCGGTGGCGAACTGAACCTTGAACCTTTCGTCGACTGCAGCGCGGCGCACCTGGTCGCGACCGCGGCGTTCAGCGCGGCTATCGGCGTCGGTGAGGCACTGCTGGGCGGCTCGCTCGACCGCATCGTTCTCCACCAGAATGCCCTGGCGCTCATAGCGATTGCGCCTGGCACTCCAGCGAACGACCACGGCAGACAGTCGGCTGAGCTTCTTGGCCCGGCGGGTGAGGGCGGCATCGCCGGACGGTAGAAAGACCAGATGGCCCAGGTCGGCGCAGTCGAGGCAGAGCGTGCCGGCGTCCGTCTTGACGAGTAGGTCGTCGCCGGTATCACCGCAGGAAGTACACGTCCAGGCGTGGTGGGCCGAAAGGACGGTGAGCTCGGCGGGACGCGAGGGGGGTGGCTGGGGTGCAGGGCTATCGGCCACCGCCCAGCGGATGCGAAACGAACCCTCGGTCGCGGGATCGCCGCCAGCGGTAAACCGTAACTCGCGGTACTCGGTTGGCCATTGCCGGAGACCGCGGCCCTGGGCCCAGTCTTTCAGCGCATCCAAAGCGAAGGCGGTCTTCATCTCGTCCACGCCAACGCAAAGGTCAAGTGAACTGATGCGGCCCTTCATCCAACGGTCGACGTTGGACTCCGCGAGCCAGCCCAGGCCGATCAGGACGTCGACGGGCGTGACGAACTGCCGCTCGGCCAATAGGGCCTCGGCGATTCGACTGACGCGGGTCTCGATTCCTGCCATGTCGTGTTCGAGGATACTTCCGCGGTACGACGTTGCGTCTGGATTCGCAGTGCACGGGAACGAGGCCGAATCATCCAGCGGCCGTGGCTGATATCACTCTAGCCGCCGTGTCACAGCCCGTCCGTAATGTCCGGTCCATGAATGATGCACGCAGGCGCCGCAGCGCCAAGCAAGCTCGCCGAGATGCTCGGCGCGCACGCAAACGCCAATCAATCACGGCCAACGACGACAGCTTGATCGCGACGATTCGCCACACGTTGGCCGATCACCCCATCAAGATTCTTCGCATGGCCAGCTACGTCATCAGCCGCTGCACGTCGGATGACGCGGGTCTCCTAGAGCTCATGATCAACCATCTCGTCGACCGCCGATGCCGCGAGACGACCGCCCTTCTTGCCGTCTTCGCCGCCCTGCTCGTCGACGACGACGCGCTTCGGGAGCTGTGTCGCCAAGAGGTCTCGACGCGGCATGACCACCTTCCGAAGTGGATCCGCGGTCTGCCGCACGTCGCGGCGCCTCGGGCTGTGCGACGGGCGGACGTCCTCGGCGACGGCGATGAACTGGCGATCGGTCTAGTGCTGGCGGACGCGAATGAGCTGACGCTGAGTGGCTACCTGGACCACACCATGCTGTCGATGGTCACGGCCGTCGAGGTGGTCGCGGATCCGCTGGACGAGGCACTTGATCGTGGACGGCAAAGGATCGACCCAGCAACGAAGTTCGTCGAAATGGATCCTGCCGATGCCCGAACGTGGATGGAGCGTGGTCTAGATCGGTCGGAGTGCATGCGGCGGTCGGACGAGTGGCGTCAAGCCCTGCCGCTGGTGAGGTGGATGATCGCTCAACTTCCGGGTGGTGGTGCACCGTACGAGATGCCCAACTGGGACGACGACGCCGTCTTCGAACTACTCGACGGGTTCTTGTCCTCCTCCGCGGGTGCGCCCTTCGCGGCCGTCGACTATCGGGACTGCCTCCGGCAGCTGTGCGATTCGGGCAGCGGTGACCCGCGCCGGTGGAGCGCTTCGCGCATCTCGACAATTCTGCGACACCCGACGGCTTACGTCGACGTCCCGCTCGAGATCGCGTTGGACGTTCCTGCCCTGCTGCGCGCCCACGTTCCATTCGCCCACGCGGACAGTGGGATTCGCCAGGATCTGACGGACGAGGCGATCGCGACGATCGACGAGTTGGGCCTGCGATATCGGCGGCGGCTTCTCGACGACGCCTCCGACCACGACGGCATGTTGCCACCGCCATGGCAGAGCTATCCCGACCGGGTGTCCTAAGGTGCACCATGAGTGAACCCAAAATGCTAGCAAAGTGCTAGCACTTCGTCTGCGCCGCGCTTACACTCACAGCATGCGCACCTTGCACCTTCGAAACGTGCCCGACGAGGTGATGGAAAGACTCGAGCGTCTGGCACGTGCCGCCAGCACGTCGGTCACCGCGGTGGCGATCCGCGAACTGGATGCGGCGACACGTCGGGTGGACAACGCGGCATTGATGGCGACGCTGCCGGATCTGGCAATTCCCACCGAGGCCATCGTCGGGTCTGTCGACGCCGATCGCAGATGATTGTCCTCGACGCTTCTGCGGCGGTGTCGGCGCTCCTCAACGGCGGACAGGCCCGGCGTTACGTTGTCGACGAGTCCATCCACGCACCACATTTGGTGGACGTCGAGGTACTCAGCGCGCTGCGTCGCCAGGTGAATGCCGGGCGTCTGACAGCGGATCAGGCGGAGCGCGCGCTGACGGCGTGGAAGCGCATCGGGCTGATCCGATATGCGGCCACACCGCTGGTGGAACGCGTGTGGGAACTTCGAGACTCTGTGACCGCCTACGACGCCGTGTACGTGGCGCTGGCCGAAAACCTGGGGTGCGCCTTGGTGACCGCGGACGCGCGCTTGGCTACTGGCCATGGGCCTCGTTGCGCCGTAGCTGTCGTGCCGAATTGACCGGGCCGCATGAACACTGGACGTCTAGGTCACCGCCCGCAATTGCCTGGTGATCCGCTTCATCAGCTGGTCATCAAAGCTCATGTGTAGCGAAATAGGTTCGGCCCCAACGGTTCCTCGACTGTGGCACATCTGCCGGGCCGCTGGCGGAAGATCCTCCGCTCGACCGTGAGCGTCGCTTGGCCATCATGGCCGAACCGTAGCGGGCCCTACCGACACGTTCTCGCCGTCAATTCATCACGTTGACGTAGTGGTCGTCCCGAATCTCACGCTCGCCGTCCCAGCGGTAGGCAGCCAGCATGCCGGACTTGATGGCGCTGAAGTCCACGCACGCCGTGCGACGGGAGAAGTCGACGCCAGCTTGCGGGCGCCCGCTGCGCCAATAGTGCCCATAGAAGACCGGGACCTCGCCGCGATAGGAGAACGACCGCTCCGACTCGGCGACCTCGACGTCGGGAAGCGTTGGGTAGCGTTCGCCGTCAGCCGTCTCGAAGTTTCCGTCCATGACGGCCAGCTCTCGAAGCGTCGTCGCGTCGTCCTTCCACCACGCGACACGTG
This sequence comes from Mycolicibacterium hodleri, assembly GCF_006439015.1. GTDB lineage: Bacteria > Actinomycetota > Actinomycetes > Mycobacteriales > Mycobacteriaceae > Mycobacterium > Mycobacterium hodleri_A. Next base: position 109,955 of record NZ_RCZG01000004.1, read on the forward strand.
CTTTCGTCCGGGCGTGGCCGTCCTTGTCGTAGTAGGGCGGCATCCCATGAGTCCCGAGTTCGATCTCCGGACCCTTCAGCAGCACCTCGATCGCCTCGTACAACGGGTCGCCCTTCGTCGTCGCGCGGATGAACTGCTCCCGCGACGAGAACCGATCCGAACCCAGCGCGGCCCTGACCTCGCGCATCGACGGTTCGTGCCAACAGGCGTGGATGACCCGGATGCCACCGAGGTCCAGCCACAGCGGAAACGACATGAACCAGTCGAGGTAGTCGGTGCGGGCATCGGCGTCCACCTGCTCGAGAAATGCCTTGTGCTGCTTGCTGTTCTTCTCAGTGCGCGGTCGGAGGAACACGCCGCTGCGGTCGGGATGCGGTGTGTCGTAGGCGATCGCGTTGAATTCGTGGTTGCCCATCACGATCTGAGCGCTGCCGCCGTCGGTCATGCGCTTGACGATCTGCAGGACGTCCACGTGTTCGGCGCCCCGGTCGACCAGGTCGCCGACGAAGATCGCTTGGCGGTCCGGATACTCGTACGCACCCGACGAGGCGTTCACGCGATAGCCGAGGACGTCCAGCAGCTCCTTCAGAGCCGTCGCACATCCATGGACATCACCGATGATGTCGTATCCACCCATTTGTCGTCCTCCTTCAGGACTCGACTAAATCGAGATTCGGTGGCGCTCTTCGCGCGGCGGGTCGACTGCGACCCGCTGGCCAATCGGGATGTACGAGGGTGGCAGTCCACATGACGAAGGAGCCATCGACCCCGCTTCTGAGAGGTGAGCCTCGCGATTCGCTGCCACCTTAGAACCTGGTGGCCACTGCCTCAACTCGACTGTAGCGCGGACCTCTGACATTGAGCCGTGCCTCGAACCGTGTCCGAAACGCCTCCGAGCCGTCGTGCCCTGCACACGACAAGTGAAGTCAACCCACCTAGTCGACTTCACTTACGCATGTAAGTGAAGTTAAGCTCAGGTGGTGGCTTCACTTCCCCGCGTTACCTACGACAGTGTTCGTTGGGAACCGCAGGGGAGGCGATACGCGAGCGAGGCGTCGCCCAAGTACGGGACCTATCACCCCGCCGTGGCGGCCAGGATCGCCGACTTGGCTTTGGATTTGCCGTCGTCCGTACTCGCAGACGCCGAGTCCGCCAGCTACGAGATCACACGTTTCGACGCCGAACTCGGAGCCGAGACCGCGCCGTTTGCCACTGTGTTGCTGCGGTCGGAGTCCGCCGCAAGCTCGCAGATCGAAAACTTGACGGCATCAGCCCGCGCGATCGCCGAGGCCGAGCTGCCCGGCGGCAAGGCCAAGCGCAACGCCGAGATGATCGTCGCCAACACCGCTGCGATGCAGGCAGCAGTCGCCCTGTCGGACACCATTGACTCCGACGCCATCCTCGCGATGCACCGCGCGTTGATGGTCAACGAGCCACGCCATACGCCCGGCGAATTTCGCACCGAGCCAGTGTGGATCGGCGGTGGCTCCACCCCAGTTGGCGCGACATTCGTCGGCCCGCCTCACGAGGTGCTCCCCGGCGCGATTGGCGACCTGATCGACTTCGCGCGGCGCACCGACGTTCCCACCCTGCCGCAGATCGCGGTGGGCCACGCGCAGTTCGAGACCATTCACCCCTTCACCGACGGCAACGGCCGCACGGGCCGCGCATTGGTACAAGCCATGCTGCGGAACAAGGGCCTGACGCGTCAGGTGACGGTGCCGCTCTCGGCTGGGCTGCTGGCCGACACGGGCGCATACTTCGCTGCGTTGACCAGCTATCGCGACGGTGACGCCGCGCCAATTGTCGAGCGTTTCTCGCAGGCCACCGTCATGGCCATCGCGAACGGGCGTCAACTGGTCGCCGATCTTCGCGATATCCGGGATACCTGGAAGGACGTGATCACCGCGCGGTCCGATTCGGCGGTGTGGAGGGTCGCCGATCTGTTGACACGACGTCCGGTCGTCAACGCTGTACTGCTGGCGCAGGAGCTGGGCATCGAGTCCACCAATGCGCACCGCTACCTCAATCCGCTCACCGACGCCGGAGTCCTCGTCGAGACAACCAATGGACCCCGCAACCGAGTGTGGCGTTCTCCTGAAGTTCTCGCAGCCCTCGACGCTTTCGCCGAACGTGCCGGGCGGCGAGGCTGAGGGCGGCCCAACGTCACGCGTTGGTGGCGGGAACCTCGTCGAGCACGTCGAAGCGAAGTCCCGATACGGGAGGGCCGAGTAGCGGCAACCGCCGACGCTGCGCCCATAGCACGGGCAGGCCGTCGGTGCGGCGCCCCAGCATCCAGCGGCGCTCGAGGCGCAGGCCAGTGGTGGGGATGGTGGCCGGTTCGATCTGATGCACGGGGCCGGCGGCGGGCGCGTTGGCGTCGTAGAGCAACGACGTGACCGGCGCCGGCTGGGGGACCGGCGGACGGGCTTGCAGGTCGGCAAGGCGGCCTTGGACGAAGCGCCGCCTGCCGTCGACCTCGTGGATCTCGTACGGGTGCCAATCCGGTGGCAGCACGGTGCTCGGGTGGTACTCGTAGGAGACCGCCTCGGTGGCGAGCACCTGGCCGGTCGGCGTGGGGGGCACGAAATCGGACACCGGTGGCGCCAGCTCGTGGCCGTCGGCGCGACGTTCCACCGCCCACAGCAGGTTGGCGTCCTCGTCGACCCCCAGGATGACTTCGTCGGTCGCGGCGCTGCTGAGCGGCGTCACGGCCGTGGGCCAGACGACCAGTGAGGTGGGATCGAGACCGCTCACCTTGAACAACGTCCACGTCTCGGGCGTCACCAACGTGGTGTCGTCGTCGAAGGAGTCGCGCACGGTCACCTCCCGCAACGTCACCACCGAGCCCACCGTCGTGTCGATCGGGAAGGTGAACCAGTCGTCGGCGTGGGAGACCAGTAGGTCGATGAGCAGCATCGTCGCCAGGTGCCCGCGGTCGGGCGGGAAGCCGCCGATGTCGACGTGGGCGTTCTCGATCTGCCACCAGCGCGGGTGCGGTGCGGCCGGAAAGCGCAGGCGCGCAGGCACGACGGAGACGGCGGCGGGCGGCTGCTGAGGTGCAGGCATCACGTCGTTCGCCGACACCGAGTACCAGTCGACGTCACCACCGTCGTGGCGGGGCAACGAGAGTTCGACGCCGGCACTGGTGAACGTGGCGGTGTGGACCAACTCCGCCGAGTCCCAAAGATCGGCCGGTTCGACGGCCGGGACGCCGTCGAACACCGACGCCGGCAGTCCGAGCTCGACCCGGCGGCGGTAGAGCGCCAGGCCGTCGAGGGTCACTCCATTGAAGCGATCATAGGGCGGCGCAAGGCCTTTCATCCGCAACGTGGCGTCGGCAGCCTGGGCCGCAGTGAGCGACGGCTCGCCCAGCGCGCCGATGCGGACCCGGCGGCCCGGCGTCCACCACTCCTCTGGTGAGGATTCGACGACGGCTTCGGCAGGCACGATCCGCGGATCCATGTCGGGGTCGTCGTCCAGCGGGTCGATGGGGTCGTGGGTGGCCACGAACGACACCCCGATGGGTGACGCGGCGTCTTCGCCCTGGTGCTCGGCCAGCTGCCACTGACGCGCCAGGAACCACATCGGATCGGCGACCTCGGCCCGGAAGCCGCGATCGAGGTCGGCCACGGGCCGGATCGGCTCGAGCCTGCGGGCGAGATGGAAGCGGACGCTCATGCCGGTTCCAGCCGCACGGCGGTCGGCCCATCGGCCGGGAACAACGTCAACGGCTCCCCGCCGGCGTAGGCGTCGAGTTCCTCGGGGCTGGCGGCGCGGGCCCTGGCCGACTGCCGGGTCTCGGCGACGATGTCGACCAACGTCTCCGTGTCGAGAGGTGTGTTCACGTCGGGCGGGACGGCGACCAGGATGGCCTGCGGTGCCCGTGCCCCCGGCGCATCGAAATGGAAGGCGGCCGCAGTGGTTTGGTCCGTCGCTGGCACCACCTCGGTCCACTGGTCGAGCAGCCCGAACGCCACCAGCCGAGACGGGTGGGCGCCCGGGGTGAGCGTGCCGTCCGGTCCGAAGACGGCCAGCATGTACGTCGCGGGTGCAAGCCCCGATGGCAGCAGGGGCCCGGTGTCGAGCTGCCACGGATCGCCCAATCGGCTCGACCACGAGGACAGCTCCGCGGCGCCGTCGAGTCGCTGCCCGAGTTGGTGCGCTTCGAGTCGGGCGAGCGTAGGCCTAACGGTCGCAACGACTTCCAGCCAGTCTGGCTCGAGTGCCACACCGGCTTGAGGCGGTTCGGCGGACAGCGGCGTTGGCAGCCGATCGAGCCGCAGGCGGGACAGTATCGGGATGCGTCCCTCCGGCGACACCAGCTCGGCCATGGCGCGGGCGAGGGCGGCGACGGAGAGAGCGGCCGCGGCGGCCGGTGATGGCGCCGTATCGAGGCGCTCACCCAGCGCGGCCAGTGCGCGGGCCACGATGGTCGCGATTGGCGCGTCGTCGACGGTCAGCGGCGTGATGCCCCATTTCGCGGCGGTCAGGAGCGCGGCACGCTGGACGGGCTCGGTCGCGGTTCCTGCGGTCAGCAGCTCGGCCTGGAGCAGGATCGCCACCGAGTGGACGGCGGCGTACCGCGCGGCGAGGTCGGCCTGGACGGGGGCGTCGGCCGGTGCCGTACCGTCCACCGTCAGGTGGGCAGGCGTCGCCGGCTGGTTGCCGAGGATGTCCGACAACCGTCGTGCCTCGCGATGTGCTGGGAGCACGCGCATTTCGACGTCATCACCCGGCAGCCGGGCGAGCACGAAGGCCGCCAGGTCGTCACCCGACAGCGACAGCGTGTCGATGGGTTGCAGGCCCAGGTCGGAAAGGCGCACGGTGCCAACGGCATTCCCGTCCTCGTCGAGGACGGTCCAGGTCCACGCCGCGCTGGTGGCAGCGCCGGTCAGGGAGACGATGAGGGCCGCGGCCGCCGGTTCGGCGACGGCGCCGGGGCTGGTGTGGGCATCCAGCACGGTGGGCGCGACCCCGGCGGGCAGCGCCATCACGACGGTGCTGGTGGCCGACCGGCCGCCCCGCTGTGTGCCGATGACGTCCAGGGACGGGGGCGCGCTGAGCCCGGCGGCCGCTTCCATCGCCGCTCCGGCCAGGGCGGTGCGACCGGACACGACGTCGAACACGCCGTCGGCGATGAGCAGATCGGCATAGGTGTCGACGGCGCGCGCCAGGGGTGCGAGCGCGGCGAGCTGCGCACTGGTGAGCACCAGGCTGGCGGGATTCGAGAGGTAACGGGCCAGCACCGCCTGCCCGTCGCAGACGCGGCGGCCCGCGTGCTCGGTGCGGATGGGGAACTGTCGGCGCAGCGATTCCACCGACGCCCGCGTGGCGACCGCCCGTTCGACGGCCCTGCCGAGGACCTCGACGATCGGCGCGCCGATGCGTACCTCGGAGGCCAATTGGTCGGCCAGTCGGATGGCGTCGGAGTCGAGGTTCATGTGCCAGCGGTTGGCTTCGGCGTCATACAGCGACCGGTCCCGCAGGATCGCGGTGGTCAGCGCCTGCTCTTGGGAGGGCGCGTGGAAGAACTCGTCGGGCGGGCCGAGGACGGACCGCGGCCGCGGCGCGTCGACCCAGCCGTAGGCGCCGAGGCTGAAGCGCGGGGCCGGATTGCTCGCGCTGAGCGACTGCAGCCGCCGCCACGCGAGGCCGGTGATCCAGGGGTCGATGCGATGGCTGGCGGTGTCCAGTGTGGAGCGGAACACCCGCTCGAGGGTGTCGGGAGGCACGGAGGAGAGGAACTTGACGGCGTCGCGACCGACCTCGTACAGCCTGCTCGGCGGATCGCCGTCGAGCAGGTTGTCGCTGTATTGCTGCCCCCAGCGCCCGATTTCGGTCTGCTGACTCACCGGGGCCTCGATGGGTTCTAGCAGCGGGCCCTGCTGGCCGTAGGCTCGGCGCGCCACCTCGGCGGCACTGAGCAGCAGCGAGTGCATCAGCAGTCGCACCAGCAGGCTGTTGGGCAGCGGGTTGAACAACTCCTTCCCGCGGGCGCCCGCGAAGATGTTGGGCGGCACGCTGACCAGCCGCGCGATGAGTTCCTCGAAGCCGAGGTTCGGCGGCAGGTTGTCCGGGACGACGAGCGGGATCGCAAGATCCTGCGGGTACCCCAAGGTGCCGTACCGCCGCACCGGAGGCTGGCCCGTCACGGCGAGCAGCGGGTCCGCCGTCTTGTCCCACCATTCCCGCAACACGGCGAACTGGATGCCGTCGCCGAACGCCCACGACAGCATGTGCAGCAACTCAAGCGGCAGGAACCAGCGCCACGCGTAACCCCGCGAATTCGGCACGCGGCCAAGCAGATCCAGCAGTCGGTCGGTATCGGCGCCGACGCTAGTGCCCGCCCCCTCTGCCGCGCCGGCCCACGCCGCACGAAGTTCGCCGGTCATCGTGGCGAGCCGCGCTTCCACGGGTGGATCGTCGGGCTCGGGCTGCCACCGTCCGAGCGAGGTCACCGGCAGGATGCCGTACGGCTGGTCGCCGACACGGACCGGCGGCACCGGACCTTCCGGCACCAGATTGTCGATCGCCCACAGGCCGATCGCGAACGCGTCGTCGCTCAAACCCCAGACGTCCTTCAGCGAGTGCCCCCACAGCGCCGGCCAAAGGGCCGCCACCAGAGCCTGATTCACGGGACGGTCGTCGACCTCGCCGCCGGGTAGCAGGCTGATCCCGGCGAGCGTGCCGGTCAGCGCCAGACTCACCGCCTCGGTGCCGGGCTGCACCGGCGGGTCGGTGACGAGCAGGCGCCACGTCTCGGGGTCGCGGGCCAGGTCGGCCGCCGGTTCGCCGGCAACGCTGTTGGTCGGCGTGCCCAGCGGGAGCACCCCGAGGATGCCTGCGTCGCGGTGATCGGTGAACAGCGTGGCCGGGTCGCCGTCGCCCAGCCCCACGACGTAGAGGACGTCGATGTCGTTGGGCCGCACCTGGCCAAGGTCGAGTTCGGCGGCGAGGCCCACCTCGAGGGCCTCGGCGAACGACGTCCACCACCTGGTCTCGCCCGAGTCGGGATCGGGGAAGTCCAATCCGAGGCGATCCTGGTCGACGGTGAGGCTGGCCGCGAGCTCGGGCGCACCACCTGATCGGGCCATCCACAGCTCGAGCGTGTCGGGCAGGCCGCCGACCCGGCTGCGTCCCAGGTCGGTCCGGACGTCGTCGGGGCGCAAAATGCCGATGACGCCGTCGACGTCGACCGCAGGGAAGGTGCGGGCCAGCCAGGCAGCGCGGCCGGCGCCGACACCGGCGACGAGCCTGCGCCATTCAGTCTGTCCAGCAGGCGAAGTCAGGTCTCCGCCGGAGAACGTCCACATGGCCTCCACCGCGTCGAGTTCACCCGGGGTGGGCACCGGCTCGTGGCGGTTGAGGGACGCGGCGTCGGGAACGATGCGCACCTTCAGCACCCAGCCCGCACCGTTGGCCGGCTCGAAGAAGCGGGTCTCCAGCCGCATCGGGAGGAGCACGCCGACGACCGGACCTGACGCTTGCTCGGCGCTGATCCCCCGGCCCACGTTGATCAGCGCCGCCAGGCCGACGGCGTCGACCTCGGCGACGGCCGCCACCTCGAGCACGTCCGCGAAGGTTCCGCCCAGCGCATCGCGGGCATCGAGGACGGCCTGCGCGAAGGCGATGGCGTGGCCGCGCGGCGGGAAGGCCGGGAACGGATCGAAAGGTGTTGGTGCGGATCGGTTTTCGAGTGCGTGGCGGCGCATCTCGGCGAGCAGACTCCGAGGCGAGGTCTCGCCGTTCAGCCAGTCGAGCATCGTCGCGATGTACCGGTCGGCCTGCAGGCGGTCGAGCCCGAGACCACGAAGCGCGGCCCGCAGCTCGTCGGCCGGATCGATGGAGAACGGATTCTTCGGCATCACGGCCCCACCGGAATGAGGGACTGGCCGCGGATCATGACGCGGTACGGGTCGGCGAACGCGGCATCTCCGAAAGCGGCACCGTCGTTGTGCAGCAACGGCTTCGTGAACACCTCGCGGCGGGCAGCGCTCATGCCCTCGACCGGGCCGCTGAAGAACTGGAAGCCGTGGGGCGGCTCCTCCAGCACCACCCAGTGGCGGCGGCCGAGCGACGGGTCGAGGTCGAAGCCGAAGAACACGATGTCGGGGGTGATGGCGCCCTGGAAGGACGGCATCAGACGGTTGGCGAACACGGGTTCGGCGGCCCAGTCGGGCGTGCCACCCACCAGGGGCGCTGGCGTGAGGTAGACGAGGGTCTGCGGGTAGCGGCGGAACAGCGGCGTGCGGAACACGACGACGAGGTCGGCACTAGCTGCGGCCGGCGTCTGGTGGGTGATGCTGCCGAGTGGCGACGAGTCGGGCCACAGATGCACGCCGCGGATGTCGTCGTCGTAGGTCTCCGTCGCCGGGTTGGTGCGCGCCCAGAACTGGCGCAGCGGAGTGCAGCGAGAGCGGATGGGGATGTTGCGGAACCGCAACTCGCTGACGATCTGCGTGTTGACCCCCAGCAGGAAGGCGTCCACGAAGGCCGGGTTGGTCTCGACGGCGACGACGTCGTCCTCGTCCAGCGATCCGGCGCCGGGCAACAACCAGTTCGAGTTGTGATCGCGGAGGAACTGCCAGGCGGGGATGTCGAGGTCCGGGCACAACTCCGGCGGCGTGAGCGGCTGATCGTCGAGGCCGATGATGCCGGAGATGACCCGGTCCACCATGAACGGACGATCGACCGTCGGGTCGATGGCGTCCGCCACGGCGGTGGCCAGCGCATCGAGATCGACTGGGCGGCAGGGCCGCTCGGGCGGTCCGATGCAGAGCGTCGCGCCAAGGTCCAGTAGTGAGTCGGTGTCGGAGTGACCCTTCTCACCGAGCAGGAAGCGCAGCGCCACCAACAGATCCCGCTCGTCCAACGTCCTGCCGGTCGGCGGGTCGAGGATGGCCAGCAGATCCAGTAGTGGAATCGGCTCTCCGTTGCGGGCGCGCTCCAACAGGTTTCGGGTGATCTGATCGAAGAGTGCGACGGTGCCGGGCCGGTACGGTGACCGGTCGAAGCCGTCGATCAGCTTCTCCAGCCGTTCGACGGGAACCCGGCCTGCGCCGACGCCCTTGCAGACGGCGTCGTCGATGTTGCGGATGCCGGTTTGTTTCGCGAGGTCGTCGGCGTGGACGAGGCCCTTCGGTGCACGCTCGGGTGGGATGGGGCAGGCATTGGCCGTCACGAGAATCAGCGCCGGGTCGGCGGCGCCCTTCGCCGCGCCCGCCGTGCGGGCCGGCCCTGGGCGCAGCGCTCGGCGGGCGGCCGACGAGAACAGCGCGGGCGGCAGCGGGCGGTCGCCGCCGGCGACGCGACGCAGGACGGTGCCGGTGTCGGTCACCATCCGGCCCAGTGCGGGACCGAACACCGCGAGGCGCCGAATCGGATCGATCGGAAGCCGCCGTGCCCACAGCGAGCGGGCCGATCCGAGTCCGGCGGTGAGGTGGCGGATCCGCTGCGCCGCTTCATCCAGCGCGCCAGCCTGTTTGGCGGCGGCGTCGGCCAGGAGGTCCTGTTCCTCGATGCCGGCCCGCAAGCCGAGCCCACCAATACCGCGGGCGCGGGGATCCTCCAGGAAGGCGGCACCCCACGCCGTCGCGCCCGAGTCGTCGGTCCAGGCCGCGCCGTAGTCGGGCAGCCCGACGACCGGTCGAAGCGGATCGACCACCGGAATGGTCAGTTCGGCGACGTCCGCCGCGACGTCGCCGGCCACAGCCACATCAGCCGAGCCGATCGGCGCAAGCGCGCCGCGTCCGGTCATGAGTGCGTCGGGTTCGATTGGCGTGTAAGCGATCTGCGCGCGGCCGAGGTCCGGGTCGGCCAGCCCCGCCTTCAGGCGGGCCGCCAGCGTCGGGAAGTCGCCCTCCTCGGCGGTGATGAACGACCAGGCGTGGAAAACGGGCAGGGTGACCGACGGTGTCGCAGCGTTCCACGCCTGCACCCCAACGGCATTGAACGCGGGCACGACGACGGCGACGTACGTTGTGCGGGCCTCCAGGTTGCGCGGCGACAGCAGTCGGGTCACCATTCTCTCGCCGGGGTGCGCGACGTCGTCCTGGACGTGGGCCCAGCGGGCCGAGAGCGACAGGTCGTGCGCGGCGAGGACGTCGTTCTGCAGCGTGACGGTGCCGCCCGCGTTGAGCTGAACCTCGGTCTCGGTTCCGACCACCAGCACCAGCCACGGGCGCAGTGTGCGTCCGATCGCCAGTTCGGGGGTGTAGCGCCACGGCAGGTCGACGCCACTGAGTTCGGCGTAGACACACTTCGTCTCCTCGAAGTCGATCGTGCCCGGCGGCGGCACCATGTGCAGCACGGTCCCCGCCTTGAGGCCGAGGATGTCGCCAGGCCCGACGACGTCGAAATCGATGGTGTGCGAGACGGTGTCGCCAGGTGGCAGCTGGTTGCGCAGCGTCACGTCGACGTGGCCCCGCAGTCGACCCTCCGGGCTGAGCAGTGCCGACGGCACCGCGCTGTAGACGGCCGAGCGGGTCCAACCCACGAAGTCGAGCTTCACCTGGGTCGCCATCAGATCGCCCCGATGTCGACGACGTCGAGCGGATGCAGAGCGACGCCGCCGAGGTTGCGCGCCCGCTGGAAGGCGTCGGTCATGCTGCGGCCCGACTCGAGGATCGCGCCGTCGGTGCCGCGGACGTCCATGCGCTCGTCGGTGACGCCGATCTTGGCCGCGGTCGTGCGCACGGCCGCCGCCGCCGTGCGGGCGCGAATGCCGTCGAGGGTGATGGCCGCGAAAAGCAGTGCTTCGACGTGGAATCGGGGCGGGTGGGGCAGCCGCACCTCGATGACCGTGACGTCATGGCGCAGCGCAGCGGACGTGTTGAGCGCACCGAAACCTATTTGCACGCCCGACTCAAGACGCTCGAATGCCGGCCGGTGCAACGCCTCCGACTCGCTGAGGTTGACGGACGAGCCAGGAGCGAACCAGTCGTCGACCTTCCCGGCCGCCTGTGGGGACTCGACGACGACCGACTGCTGGGCGGGCAGCGGTTGGCCTTCGAAGCGGTCGAGGAGGACGTCGAACGGTGCCCTCTTCTGCGTCCACTGCAACGCACCGAGGGGCGATACGACCGGTGGGGCGCTGGGGGCCGACGGCCGTACCTGCGGCACCGCCTGCGGATCGTCGCCGCCCGCCGGAGTCAGGTTGGCCGGGTCCTGCAGTTGAGGCGTGAGCGCCTGGGTGACGCTGCTGACCGCGGGCGGTGCCGGGTCCTGCGAGTCGCCGATCGTGATACTGGCGCTGGCGCAGATGTCGAACCATAGAATCTCGAAACACGCCTTGCCGGTAAGCGTTATCGGGCCGGGCCCGGAGATCAGGCCCTCGAAGCGCACGCCGGCCAGCGTCGTGGAGTTCCACCGCAGCCGCACGCCTGCACTGACGGACACCTCGAACCAGAACGGGTCGAACTGGATGATCGCGTCGAGGGCGAGGAACCCGACGAGATTGAGCCGGCCGACGGAATAACCCAACTCGACCTTGGCGCCGAACTGCACGGTGTTGGAGGTGATCGCGAGATACGCCTCGGCCCGGAAGAAGATGCCTGCCGACAGGAAGCCGGTTTTGACCGTCAGGGCCAGCCGCGCCAGGTCGGGGAACTGGGCGGGCTTGGGGTCGAAGCGGGGGTGGAAACCACCGAAGCTCAGCAACAGATAGGGGCGGTCGCCCCAACTCACGCGGAATGCCAGGTCGCCGGTGAGGTTAAGCGTGTACATCGCCGTCGAGCTGATGAGCGTGGCGTCGAACTCGACGATCGACTTCGGAAAATCGACGAAACCCACGATGTCGAAACGGATGTCGAGTAGGTGGGGGACGTCCTTGATCGGCGGCACCTGGGCGCGCGCGGAGCCGAGCAGGATGATGCGGCTCGGTCCGGGGAACTCGAAGAACAGGCCGACGTCCAGCTTGAACACCTTGGCGCCGGCCAGATTCAGCCAGCTGAGCTGAATCGTCGGCCCGAAGACGTGGTGCCCCTCGGCGGACGGGAACAGTGCGCCCAGGTCTCCGAGGATCGCCGGGGCGTTGCGCACCGGGTCCTCGGCGAACAGCACGTTGCCCGCGGCACCTGAGGTGAGCCGTTCCCGCAGCGCGTCGGTATCGGCCCGACGGTTGATGCCGATCAGGCCGCCGAAGCCGGAGATCTCGATCCCGAAGCCGAGCTGGATGCCTGGTGCGAAGCGCACTCCGATGACGAGGATGAACGACGTCTTACGGTTGGCATCGCCCGGCTTGCCAGTCAGCTCGTGCAGGCCGAAGGCGGTCAACTCGAAAAGCCCGACCTTGACGTAGATGAGCCCGCCGAAACGCTCGTTGGGTCCGCCGGTGAAGTCGAGGAAGCCACCGCCGGTGAAGATTCCTGCGGAGATCTCGAGCCCCGCACCCGTAGGTGGCAGGAAACCGAGGTGTTCCGTCTCGCCGTCCACCGTCCACCAGCCGACCCATCCGCCGAGCCCGTCGATCACCAACGTGACCGGACCGATCCGCAGCGAGGCGTGGAAGCGGACCTCGGCGCGGATGTCGAAGCTGTCCTGGGTCGCCTGGATCGGGACCAGCACCTTGATGTCGTGCAGCTTGATGCTCACCGGACTCTTGTCGTTGCCGAGCCCCTTGTCGATGTTGAACGTCACGGCAAGTCCGGCGCCAGCATTGAGTTGCACGCCCTTGCCCTCGACGTAGGCGATGTCGAGATCGAGGTCGAGCCGAATGCCGTCGCGAAACAGGGTGTCGCTGGCGCCGAAGGTGCGCCACCAACGGTTGGTGAGCACGGCCGCGAAACCGTGCACGAAGGCCCCGATCTCGACGATCGGGTGGTCCTCGCGGACCTTCAGGAAGACCTCGAGGTCCTGGATGATGAGCCGAGTGTCGTAGGGCGGCCCGAGCACGATGTCCGGCGGATCGTCGGGCTGCTCCCGGCCCAGCGTGACCACGACGGGGTCGCCCGGTCCAGGCGCGTTGGTGTTGTCGAGCACGAACTGCCGGAAGGCGCCATGCCAGTCGCCGTCGTAGCCGAAGCCGCCGCTGAGGCCCGGCTCGACGCGGACGAACCACCCGCTGCCCAGATCGAGCTGCCACCGATCGCCCTCGACCGCGACGGCCAGCCACATCTCGAACACGGTGCGGTTGACGCCGCCGGGCAGCGCCAACCGCTGCGAGCGGATGCCGAGCGTGGCGCTGAGGTCGGGCAGCAGGTCCGCGGCGAAATCGAAGATGCCACCGGGGTAGGGGTGCGGTCGGGCGGGGTCGCCGAGCGGCACCGTGATGGAGATCCAGCCCTCGCTCGCCTCGCGGAACGAACGCCACGGGCCGGGCGCATCGGTGGGCGGCGCGGGCAGGCCGGCCACCTTCATGTCACCGCTACTCAGGGCGAGAATCGTCTGCGGTGCCAGCAGGAGCAGCGCCACGATGACCGCGGGGAGCCTGCCGGTGCCCGGCAGGTCGGCGTCGCCGAGCAGTGCGTCCCACAGCGATTCGTTGACGAGTGTCCCCGGGTCGCTGATGAGCGCCTGGGCCTTCGTCCAGTCGACGTCGTCGGTTCCGCTCGGATGGTGGACGATCACGCCGGTCAACGCGAGGAACGCCGCGGTGCGCGGAGCGCGCTCCTCGAGGAACCGGACCAGGGCGGCGTCGGGCCCGGATGGTCCGCCAAAAGCGTTGTCGACGAAGTCGAATACTCGGTCACGCCAACTGTCGATGGCGTCGATCCACGCCACCGGGTCGGCCGCGTCGGTCACCGCCTCTGCGCGGGGGACGAGATCGTCCAGCGCGGCGCGGGCGGCCTGTTCGTTCGGCGGTGACAATTCGGGCAGCATCGGGTTGGTGCCGTCGAGTGCCGAGCGCATGGCGTCGACGAAGGTGTTGGTGAGGCCTTCGAGCGCCGACGTGCCCGCCATCAGCCGATCACCACCGACGTGTCGCAGTGGTGGACGGCGGTGCCGGCAGGGTCGTCGCCGACCGGTGTCGTCACGTGGTGGTGCACGGTGAGCGGGCCCGCGGTGAACTCGAGCAGTGAGATCTGCGGCAGCCCGTCGAACATGCGCCCGATCCGGTGAAGATCGCAGGCGCGCAACGCTTTCAGCATCGTGTACGACTTCGTCGGATCCCACGACGGCCACGCTGGCGCCGGTGCCGAAGTGATGTCGGTCAGCAGGGCCCCCGGTGCGGGCATCGTCTCGTCGTCGACGGGGTCGATGTCGTAGTGCCAGTCGCCGGCGCCCAGACCATAGGCCGTCGCGACCTCGGCGCTGAGCACCGTCGGCGATTCCTGACCGGCGCGGAACACCCGCCCCAGCATGATGTCGACCATCTGGTCGTAGGGCACGACCGCGGCAGGACCCGGCGGTGAGGCGAGTTGAGCGCGCTGCGCCGCGCTCAAGGCGTTGAAGCCGACGAATCGACGGGGGCGCTCGATCCCGACGCGCATCGCGAACTCGCCGAAGAGGTGAAGTGCAAGCGTCTTGGGCTCTGCGTTCTTCGCCGAACTGCTGGTGACACCCGCCGCCTTGGCCGCCGCCGCGCCCCGGTGGTAGTCGAGCGAGGCGGTCGCGCTGTAGTGGACGTCTCCGGAGAGCAGTATCAGCGGGGCGTACGCGGTGAGGAGGCGCAGCAGTTCCTGGTGGTTACGGGTGGCCGCCGACCACGATTCGAAGTCGGAGAATTCGGAGCCGCCCGGCAGCAGGCTGGCGAGCGGCTGGATCACGTGCTCGACGAGGTGGGTGCCGAGCACCGGGGACGGCGCCACCACCAGGGTGGCGGCGGCGGTGTCGGCGGGCGGCGGCAGCATCAACGCCAAGGCCGCCAGCGAGATCCGGGCGGCCGGGTGATCGACCCGAATGAACTCGCGTGCCGTGCGTTCGTCGAACGCCACCACCCGCACCGGCCAGCCCTCGGCCGGGCCGAACGACAGGTCGTAACGCAACGCGCCAGGTGCCGTGAGATCGCGCAGCACCGACGGCGGACTGGGTGGCGGTGCCGTGGGCACGCCCAGCAGCGCCCGATTGGCGGGCGTGTCTGGACTGGTGCCCGTGAAGGTTGCGGCGGCGAGCAGTGTCGCCTCCGGCGTGCCTGCGGTGGCGAAGCGATCGGGCACATTGCCCCAGTGCTGACACAGCGCGTAGGCGAGCACGCCGTTGTGCACGATGCGGCTGGCCGCCGGGTTGGCGTAAACGGCTGCCGCCCAGGGATAGTCGAGATTCCAGTCGTCGGTGACCTCGTGGTCGTCCATCACCATGAGCGATGGCACGGTGGCGAGCACTCTGCGCACGTCGCCGAGGCCCTCGCGGAAAGGTGCCACCGCGTGAAGCAGTTCGTTCCAGCCGGCTTCGTCCAATTCAGCCGCCGGGTCGAGGTCGGTTGCAGGCGCCACGTCCGTCCACGCCGGCAGCGCCGTCGGCCACAACACGTCGGACCAGTAGAGGAGGTAGGTGGCCAGGTATTCGCCAAGGGGCCACAGGTGGTCGGAGGCCGCGCTCGACGTGAAACCGAAGCTCTCCGAGGGGGCCTGGCGGCCGGCGATTCGCGGCAGTGGCCCGAACACCGCCGACTCGTCGATCCCGACGAGATCGGCCGCGACCCGGCGAATGCGTGGGGCCAGCGGCGCAGGCACCTCGTCGGCGTAGATCTGGTCACCCGACAGCACGAGTAGGTGGGGCCGCGCGTTCGCGACGGCGCCGGCGAGTCGATCGCGAATGACGGCAGCGGCGTTGGCCAGGCCGTCACGCCCCCCGCCATGGGCCTTGCGGCAGGACGTGTGCAGCACCACCAGGTCCTCGACGTCGGCTGGCGGGCCGGGGAAGGCGGGAAGCGACGTACCGAACGCCAAGTCCGCCCAGTCCGGCTCGGACCACGCGGGAGAGGTCAGCCGGTATTCGTAGAGTTGGCCAGCGGTGAACGTGCCGCCCGGCGCAGTACCCGACACCACGGTGAGCCACAGGTGGCTGCCCACTCGAACCGGTGTCGCGGTGCCGGCGACGACCTCCGTTGCGGGTAGGCCGGCCGATCGGATGCGCAGTGTCACTGTGCCGGGTTTGCTCAGCGCGACCCACACCGCAACCTCGGTTCGGGTGAGACGCCGCAGAATTGGGCCAGCGAGGATCCCGGGGAGCGCGGCGGTGTTGATCGCTGTGGCGTCAAGAGGCATGGCGCACACTGCTCGCAAACGACCTCGGCGTGTCGGCGTCCACGCGACGACCTAGCTGACGCCGTTTGAGATCAAGCAAAGCGGAAGCGAGCGCATTGTGAGCCTCATCAAGAAATTTGCGTGGATCGCACGTCTGCGTGCTGCGAATGAGTGCTGGCAAACCACAGTTGTGTACCCAAAGAAACTGCCCCCCTTGGCCGTTGCTCGAACAACCAGTGCAACGACGTTTAGACTAGTCGGATTCTGGAGTTTCCTTCAGGTATTCGACTACTCGAATTTTCGCGTTGCCCGGCCTCCGCTGATCCGAATGGGCGCTCCAGCGCCTTAGTGATCGGCCCTCCCGCAACCCGCCTCACCGTGCCACCATGGACACCATGGCCGACGACGACTTAACCTCCGAGCGCGAGTTCAACGAACACAACATCGCGGAGTTCCGCGCCAACGACGGAAAGGTGGGCGGGCAGTTCGAAGGCTTCCCGCTGCTGATCCTCACCTCGACGGGCGCCAAGAGCGGCGCGCAGCGCGAGAACCTGATCGGCTACTTCGACATCGACGGCAAGATCTACGTCGTCGGTTCGGCGGCGGGTCGTGACGCCAGCCCCGGCTGGGTGTTCAACCTGCGCGCCAAGCCGACCGTCGAGGTCGAGATCGGGCCCGACCCGCGCCGACCCGCCGTCGCACACGAACTGCCCAAGGCTGAGCGCGACCGCATCTACCCCGAAATCGTCGAACGAGCGCCGGGATTCGGCGAATACGAGAAGAAGACCGACCGCGTCATCCCCATCTTCGAGCTCGCCGACAGCTGATCTACTCCGTCCGGCGGCGCCGCAGGAACGGATCGGTCAGCGCTGGCGGCGTGTAGCCCTGGTCGGCGCTCGACAGAGTGACCCCCGGCGGCACGATCTCGTCGATCTTGTCGAGCACGTCGACCGACAGCGTCACCTCCGTGGCGCCGAGCTGCGACTGCAGATGCTCCATGGTGCGCGGCCCGATGATCGGCGCGGTCACCGCGGGATGCTGCATGACGAACGCCAACGCCAGGTGGACGAGTGATAGGCCGGCTTCGTCGGCCAACGCGCCAAGTGCGTCGGCGGCGTCGAGCTTGCGCTGGTTGTCCGGGCTGTCGAGGTCGAACCGGGCAGGCATTCGGTTGCGGCGCTTGGACTCCGGAAGGTCCTTGCCCTTGCGGTAGCCACCGGTGAGCCAGCCGCCTGCCAACGGGCTCCACGGCAGCACGCCCATCCCGTACTCCTGCGTCACGGGCAGCAGGTCGGCCTCGATGCCGCGGGCCAGCAGTGAGTACGGCGGTTGCTCGGTCACGAAGCGGCCCAGTCCCTTTCGCTCGCTGACCCACTGCGCCTGCACTACCTGGTGCGCCGGGAAGGTCGACGAGCCGAAGGCGCGGATCTTGCCTTGGGTCTGCAGATCGGTGAGCGCCGACAGCGTTTCCTCGACGTCGGTGTTCTGATCGGGACGGTGTACCTGGTAGAGGTCGATCCAGTCGGTGTCCAGCCGGCGCAGGCTGTTCTCGACTTCGCGGATGATCCATCGTCGCGAGTTGCCGCGCTGGTTCGGGTCGCCCGCCGTGCCCATCGGCGAGTCGACCGGGACGCCCATCTGCCCATGGAACTTCGTGGCCAGCACCACGTCGTCGCGCTTGCCTCCTGCCAACGCCTTGCCGACGATGACCTCCGATTCGCCCTGGGAGTAGACGTCGGCGGTATCGATGAAGTTGATTCCGGCGTCCAGGGCGGTGTGAATGACCTCGATGGACGTGTCGTGGTCGGGTTCACCCCAGGCGCCGAACATCATGGCGCCCAAACAGAGCGGGCTGACGTTGATTCCAGTTCGGCCGAGGCTGCGATGTTCCATGCTGCGATGCTAGGCCCGCTCGCCAAGCGCGCAGGTGACGCTACTTCAGCGGCTGCTCTTCCTTCCAGATTTGCAGCACGTTGACGTAGGGATCGGGTTTCACGGAGAGCGCGCCGACGAACGGATGCTCGAGCGCGAAGATGAGATAGATGACGAAGCCCATCAGACCAGCTGTCAAGCCGACGGCGCAGGCGTGAACCAACAGGTCTCGGGTGCCGAACAGGAACGTGAACGCCATGACGACGGCGCCGCCACCGATGAGCAGCACCCAGAGTTCGCCGGGAATCGCGGCCTCGCCGGTCGAGACGCGCAACTTGCGGTTCTCGCTCAGGTCGTTCAACTTCACGATGTCGTGATCGAAGAACGCGATCTCGTTGCGGGTCGCCGGTTGGACCTTCAGGAAGGCCGTCCAGACCGCGGTGGTGTGATCGGACTCCTCCTCGATGGCCTCACCCCGTCGCATGCGCGGCAGTTCGTCGTTGATCACGTCTTCGGTGTAGGCGAGGAGGCTCCGCTGCACCTCCGGCCGGTACGCCGCGGGTATGGCCGTGGAATCCCGAAGCAGGTCGGTGATGGCGCTGGCCTCCTTGACGGTGGCATTCTCGGCGTCACCGAACTGTTCCCACACGACCACCACCACGAAGGCGACGAGAACCGCGTAGAGCACACCCGCAAGCTGAAAGACCTGACCCGACACCGCATTCGCGTTCTCCAGGCGGCTGTGCGACACGGCCCTTCGGAACACGATCAACCCGCCCACCGACAATCCGACGACGATGGCCACCGTGGCGAATCCAAGGAGCGGTGCAGGCAGCTGCAGAAGCCAGAGCAATGGGACCACCCTTGGTCGGGCGGACGTCTGATTCGTCCGCCCGGTCAGTATGGCGGCGATTCTGGCCAAGTCCGGCGCAACTCTCCGATGGCGATGCGCCAGTGGCCCGGGACGCGCGAGCACAGGCCCTAGAGTCGGCGACATGAACGTCGAACCCGTGGTGGGTACTCCGAACCTGCTGCTGGGCGCCTATGACGTCAGCGCACTCGGCTACGCAATGAAGGAATTCTTCGTCACGGGGGTGGCGACGAGCTATACCGAACCGGCGGAGAGTGCAGAGTTCACCACCCGCTTCGTGGTCCTGACACCGACCGACCCGGATCGCTTCAGCGGCACGGCCGTCGTCGAATGGCTCAACGTCAGCGGCGGCCTCGACGCACCAGCCGTCTGGTTCATGGCGCATCGCGAACTGGTTCGGGCCGGTCATGCGTACGTCGCCGTGTCCGTTCAGCGGGTGGGCATCGAGGGCGGCGCCAGCATGGGCATGGACATGTCGCTGAAGACCCAGGACGCCGAGCGGTACGGGTCGCTGCACCATCCCGGCGACGCGTACGCCTACGACGTCTTCACTCAGGTCGGTCGCCTCATCCGCGAGCAGCCCGGTGACGTCCTCGGGTCGTTGAAGCCGGAAGCGGTTGTCGCACTGGGTGAATCGCAGTCAGCGCTGTTCCTCAGCACCTACGTCAACGTCGTGGATCCCCTCGCACGGGTCTTCGACGGGTTTCTGGTCCACTCCCGTTTCGGACCCGCGGCACCGCTGGACGGCGTGTCGATCTTCGACGACTCCGATGCGGCAGACCCCGAGGCGGTGCCATTCGTCCGGGATCTGCGCGTCCCCGTCATGACGGTCATCACCGAGACAGATCTCGTCGGTGGAGTGCGGGCAGGCTATTACGCTGCACGACAGCCGGATTCGGACCGGCTGCGCACGTGGGAGATTCCCGGCACGGCGCACGCCGACAACTACACGATCAAGGTCGGCTTCATCGACTCCGGCACTGCGCCGCTGGCCGACCTGGTCGAGGCCTACGCCCCGACCGCATCGCTGATGGGTCAGGAGTTGCCGCACGCCATCAACTTCGGGCCGCAACACCACTACGTCCTACAGGCCGCGCTCGCACAGCTGGTGGCTTGGGTGCGCACGGGTGCGGTTCCGCCGAGCGCGCCGCCGATCGACCTCACCGCCACCGACCCGCGGGAGCTGGTGCTCGACGAGCACGGCCTGGCGACGGGTGGACTGCGCACACCCTGGGTCGACGTCCCCGTCGCGCGCACCTCGGGCCTCGGCGCCGCAGACAACCTGATGGCGATGCTCTTCGGGTCCGGCGAGCAGTTCGACGCGGGCACGCTCGGGCGGCTATACCCGGGCGGCGCGGCCGACTACCTGACGAAGTTCACCGAGTCTCTGGACGCCTCGATCGCAGCGGGGTTCCTCCTCGCCGCGGACCGCCAGGAGATCCTCGACCTCGCCGCCGCGACGTACGCCACGAGGCAATGAGGCTTGGCAATCTTAACTGCGGGTATGAGTGCTTGGTGAACCCTGTGAAAGTGTGGACGTCGTGACCAAGGCCGAGCAACGCGATCTCGGCGATTCCAATAGCCCGATCGAAGACGAGCTGGAGGACGCGTTCAATCGGATGGTCGGGGAGGGCACCCAGCGGCTCCATCGCCCATGGCACGAAGTGCTCACCACCGGTTTCTTCGGTGGCACCGAGGTGGCGCTCGGCGTGCTGGCGTATCTGTCCGTGCTCAGCGCCACCCACAACCCGTTGCTCGCCGGCCTGGCATTCTCCATCGGCTTCCTCGCGTTGCTGCTCGGGCGCAGTGAACTCTTCACCGAAGGCTTCCTGGTGCCCGTCACCACGGTGGTCGCCAAGCGCGCCAGCGTCGGCCAGCTACTGAAGTTGTGGAGCGGCACGCTGCTCGCGAACCTGATCGGCGGCTGGCTGATCATGTGGCTGATCATGACGGGATTCCCGAAGCTGAGGGCGCAGACGATCGAGTCGGCCAGCCACTTCGTCGACGCTCCGCTGGGCCCGGAATCCATCGCGCTGGGGCTGCTCGGCGGGATGGTCATCACCCTGATGACCCGAATGCAGCACGGCACCGACTCGGTTCCCGGGAAGATCGCCGCCGCGATCGCGGGCGCCTTTCTGCTGGCCGGGCTGCAGATGTTCCACTCGATCCTGGACTCGCTGCTCATTTTCGGCGCGCTCATCGCCGGTGGCACCCCATTCGGCTACCTGGACTGGCTCGCCTTTTTTGGCTACACGCTGGTGGCCAACGTCGTCGGCGGGCTGGGTCTGGTGACGCTGTTGCGCCTCATCCGCAGCAAGGACCGGCTCAAGGACGAACGCGCGGACGCGGAGTCCTGAGACCTGCTTGGCGGCAATCCACGGACTTTCCACACCCACCGTCGCCCCCGTAAAATCGTGGCCAATCACGGTCAGTCGAGGAATCGAGACGACATGGCAGCGTTGAGGACGGGGTCGGGTTTCCCCAACGTCGTGGTCACCGCGATCACGTCCACGACGTCAGTCGCCACCTCAACCGCGTCGAATTGCGTCGCCTCTCATATCTGCAGAAGATGACGACGACCCTCAGCCGCAGGCTCTGGGACCAGCCGGGACTTGACGATCTCGACACCAGCCGCCTGATGGTCTCCATCGGGCTGGCGCTCGGCACGTCCGAGGAAGTGGTGCGCGCCCGCCGCGGCCGTCGGCCTGGAACGAAAGGCCAAGGCGGGCATCGTCACTCCGCTCATGTCCGACTCATCAGGTGCAGCGGCCATCGCCGAGGCCTGGCGCCACGCCGTGGCCCGCGGCGCGACGATCCTCGGTCGGCTGATGGGCGCCGCCATCACCTCCGACGGCTGTGACGACGTCGCACCCGACTCGACCGGTGAGTCCGCGGCCCGCGCCGTCGCCCGCGCCATCGAATTGGCTGGCATCGCACCCGAGGACGTCGACCTCGTCACCGCCCACGCAACCGGAACCGGCCCCGGCGACCTGGCCGAGGCGACGGCGCTGCACCGGGTGCTCGACGGTCACAAGCCCGCGGTGTACGCACCGCGGGCAGCCCTTGGCCATTCCTGGGGTGCGACCGGTGCCGTCGATGCGCTGTTGACCGTGCAGGCATTGCGCGACCAGGTGGTGCCGCCCACGCTGAACCTGCGCACGCTCGATCCCGCAATCGACCTCGACGTGGTCGCCGATAAGCCTCGCCGCGGCGACTACCGCTACGCGCTGACCGACTGCTTCGGCTTCGGCGGCTACAACGTCGCGCTGTTGTTCGGGGCTGCGTAGGTAGCCATCACCCGGTCCCGTCTGCGGCTCTCCGGAGACCACCACAATTGAAGCGCTACGGTCATTTTCTGCACGAAGGTCGTGATTCCGGCGACCCTGCGCCAGATCGCAGCCGTGACGTGGGAAACGCGCATAGCCACTAGAAACGATCTCTCCTCGGAGAGCGGAACTTGCTGTCGCGGATTGCCCTACCTCCATCACCCGTCGAGCTCGAACCGCGGCTGTGACCCGATGATTCGGACTTCGCCCCAGTCGCCCTCTGCGACGAACGCGTCAGCGTCTATTCGAAGGATGTCGATGTTGCCAAGGTCCACTTCGCCCGTCGCATCAGTGAATTGGTTGTGGGACTTTTTAATCCATTCGAGACGGGTGACGTCGCCGAAGACCAGGTTGCCCGCGGCGTAGGCCTGATTCTCAGGGGTCAGGACTGCGTCAAGCTTGAAAGTCAACCGCCCCGGCACATCTGAAATCGCGAGGACGTAGCTGTCTTCGAGTTACACGCCCGTCAGCCCGGGAAATCGCGAGTAGTCGATCCCCTGAGCCATTCAGCTTAGATCGCCGCATACGCAGACGACGCGGTGCCGGTCCACCCGCGGGCCAGGTTGTCCCAATCGCGCTGTAGGCCGGCCAGCTCCTCCCGAAGGTCCTCGGCATCGTTGCTGACGGCGTGCGATGTGTTGTAGGCCTGGTCGGTGTCAACTCGTAGCTGGTCCATGGCTTCCTCGAAGGCTTCGTGTGGTCTCACCAAGCCTATGGGCCATGGGGCGAGCGACGAGGCACCAATTCCTTCGAGGATCCACGTCTGCGGGCGCCGAGCAGGACGCTAGAAAGCCGCTTGATATCGCATGCGATATCAAGTCCGATGAGGCATCCTTGACGACTCCAGCGCTACCCCGGCGGGACTATCCCTTGACGAGGGTGAACTGCCCCAACTCGCTGATACCGCGCTTGAAGAAGTCGCTGCATCCGACCAGGTACTTCATGTACCGCTCGTACACCTCTTCAGACGTCGCGGCGACCGCGGCGTCGTGGTTCGCCTCCAACGCCGTCGCCCACATGTCCAAGGTGCGCACGTAGTGCTCGTCGAGCAGTTGCTTGTCCGCAACCGTGAATCCGGCTTCCTGCGACAGGTTGATGATGTCGTCATCGCACGGAATGGAGCCGCCCGGGAAGATCTCCTTGGCGATGAAACGCATGAATCGCAGGTCGGACATGACGATGGGGATGCCCATCTCCGGCCAACGCTTCAGCGGATGCCCGAGGATCGCCTGCAACACCATGCGTCCTTCGCTGGGCAGGATCGCACTGCAGCTCTTGAAGAACGGCGCGTACCGCTCCTGCGGGAACGCCTCGATGGCCTCCAGGCTGATGATGCGGTCGACGGGCTCGGCGAACTGCTCCCAACCGCGCAGCAGCACCCGGCGCGAACGCGACGTGTCGAGGCCGTCCAACAACGTCTGCCCAAACGCGGCCTGGTTCTTGCTCAGCGTCAAGCCGATGACGTTGACGTCGTACTTCTCGATCGCCCGCTTCATCACCGAACCCCAGCCGCATCCGACGTCGAGCAGCGTCATGCCCGGCTGGAGATTCAGCTTGCCGAGGGCCAGGTCGATCTTGGCGTACTGCGCCTCTTCGAGAGTCATGTCGTCGCGCTCGAAGTACGCGCAGCTGTACGTGCGCGTCGGGTCCTGGAAGGTCCCGAAGAAGTCGTCAGACAGGTCGTAGTGCGCTTGGACCTCTGCGAAGTGCGGTTCCATGGTCATTGCCTTGTTTGTCGGCTCGGCTGCAGTCTCAACCATGTTCGACGTCCTCCAACCCGATGAATCGGTTTCGTATTCAATTAGCAGAAGAAGCGTAAATTAAGACACTCGCGCGAGTCATGCCTTCTCGCAGGTGAATTGGACGACGTCGGTGTAGCCCTGTCGGAACAGGTCGGCGCAACCGTCGAGGTATTTCAGGAACCGCTCGTAGATCTCCTCATTGGTGATCGCGATGGCCTCGTCCTTCTTGGCCTCGAGATTCCGCGCCCAGGTGTCGAGCGTCTTGACGTAGTGCGGCTGCAGGTGCTGTTCGCGGGTGACCTTGTAGCCGGCCTTGATCGCGTGCTGGGTGACCATCGACGCCAACGGCAGACGGCCGCCGGGGTAGATCTCGTCCATGATGAACTTGATGAAGCGCACCCGCGACATGGTCAGCGGCAGCTTCTTCGCCTTGATCTCCTCATCCTCCGGGATGGTGATCGTGTGCAGCATCTGCACGCCGTCGTCGGGCATCCAGTCGAAGGTCTTCTTGAAGTAGTCGTCGTACTTGTTGAAGCCGAAGTGCTCGAACGCGCCGATGGAGACGATCCGGTCGACCTGGCCGCTGAAGTCCTCCCACGGCTGCAGGCGAACTTCCATGTCGCGCTTGCTGTCGGAGTTGGCGAACCAGTGCTGCTCGATGTGCTGCTTCTGGTTCTCCGACAGCGTCAGACCGATGACGTTGACGTCGTACTTCTCGACGGCCCGCATGATGGTCGCGCCCCAGCCACAGCCGATGTCGAGGAGCGTCATCCCCGGCTTGAGGCCGAGCTTGCCGAGCGACAGGTCGATCTTCGCCATCTGTGCTTGCTCGAGGTTGTAGTCGTCCTTCTCGAAGTACGCGCAGCTATACACCTGATTAGGGTCCTGCCACAGCTTGAAGAACTCATTCGAGATGTCGTAGTGGAACTGGACTTCCTTCTTGTCCGATCCGCGCGTCTGCGACGCGGACTTGGACAGCCACGTGGACTGCGCAGGTGACGGGGTTTGTGTCTCACTCGAGGAACTCATGAACCAACCTGTCGGCTATCGAAAATCGCGTCTTCAGTCGTGCCGCCCGGCGTGTGATTCGCCATACCGGCACGTCGACCCTACCTCTGGATCGCGGCGTGCTCGGGGAGGTGGACGACGTGGGCAGACGCCGTCGCTGATCCCGCTCAAGATCATTGTTTGCCGACGGCGTTCCGACAGATTGCTGGCACCCGGCCCACCGACCCGGGGTGACGGATGCGAGCGCACAAGCTCAGACTGGGTCAATGACGACCAGTGAGGACACCCGCGTCGCGGTCTACCTCGACTTCGACAACATCGTGATCTCGCGGTACGACCAGGTCAACGGCCGCAGCTCGTTCCAGCGCGACAAGACCAAGGGCCTCGAGGTCGAACGCCTGCAACGGGCCACCGTCGACGTCGGAGCGATCATCGACTTTGCCTCGTCGTTCGGCACCCTGGTGCTGACCAGGGCATATGCCGATTGGTCGGCCGACGTCAACGCCGGGTATCGCGGCCAGTTGGTCGGACGCGCCGTGGACCTGGTGCAGCTCTTTCCCGCCGCGGCCTACGGCAAGAACGGCGCCGACATCCGCCTCGCGGTCGACGCCGTCGAGGACATGTTCCGGCTGCCCGACCTCACCCACGTGGTGATCGTCGCCGGCGACTCCGACTACATCGCGCTCGCGCAGCGCTGTAAGAGACTCGGCCGCTACGTCGTCGGCATCGGGGTGGCGGGCTCGTCGAGCCGTTCCCTCGCCGCGGCCTGCGACGACTTCGTCATCTACGACGCCTTGCCCGGCGTGCCGGTGTTCGAGCCGGCCATGCCACCCGAAGCCGACAAGGACGAGCCCGAACCGGAGCCGAAGAAGCGCGCGCCCCGTCGCCGTGCCACCCGTCCGCAGGCCGTCGAGGATGAGCCCGAGGCGCCCGATCCGCAGACCGCGGCGACCGGATTGCTCGAGCGCGCGCTGCGCATCGGGCTGGAGAAGGACGACGTCGACTGGCTGCACAACTCCGCGGTCAAGGCGCAGATGAAGCGAATGGATCCCTCGTTCAGCGAAAAGTCCTTGGGATTCCGGTCATTCAGCGACTTCCTGCGCTCACGCTCCGACGCCGTGGAGCTCGATGAGAGCTCCACGACGCGGATGGTGAAACTGAAGAACACCTAAACTAGGGCCGCCTAGGAAATGGTCCGCACGATGTCGCCCTTCATGGCGTCCAGTTGCGCACCCCAATAGCCCCAGCTGTGCGTGCCATTGGCCGGGAAGTTGAACGTGGCGTTGCTTCCGCCGGCACCGGTGTACGCGTTCTGGAACGCGACGTTGCTGCCCTTGGTCAGCCCCTCCAGGAAGGTCGCGGGCAGATCGCCGCCACCCAGCTCGGACGGCTTGCCGTTGCCCGTGTACACCCAGATGCGGGTGCCGTTGGAGGCGAGCCTGCTGGCCTGCAGCGTCGGGTCGTTGCGCTGCCAGGTCGGGCCGCCGCCGGGGCCCCACATCGCGGTCGCGTCGAAGCCACCGGCGTCGCGCATCGACACGCCGACCAGCGTCGGCCAGATGCCGTCAGACAGGTGCAGGAATCCCGACAGCGAGCCCGCGTAGCTGAAGTTGCCGGGGTGGTACGCGGCCAGGATCAGCGACGCACTGCCCGACATCGACAGCCCGACGACGGCGTTGCCGGACGGCGAGATGCCCTTGTTCGCCGACAGGTACGCCGGCAGCTCGGAGGTCAGGAACGTCTCCCAGTTGTAGGTCTGGGTGGTGCCGTTGCCGACGGCGGGTGAATTCCAGTTGGAGTAGAAGCTGGACATGCCACCGACGGGCATGACGACGGAGATGCCCGAATCGTGGAACTTCTCGAACGCATTGGTCTCGATGTCCCAGCCGCTGTTGTCGTCGCGGGCGCGCAGGCCGTCGAGCAGGTACACCGCATGTGGGCCACCGGGCTGGAACCTCACCAGCACGTCGCGACCCATTGCCGCGGACGGAACCATCAGGTCCTCGACCGGCAGGCCGGCGGGCGAGTAGGCCTGTGCGGTCGCCGAACCTCCGACGACACCGATCAGGCCAGGTAGCAGGGTGGCTGCGACCGCGGCGATCGCGATCTTGCGCCACCCGCCGCTAAATCTTTCAGCGAAGCTCATCTGTCATGTCCATCCGTTTGGGAAGTTCTCGTGTGGTGCGCATCACGGCGACCAGGTGTGGGCCGCACTGCGCGCAGTGCGGTCGTCATTTGTTCCTCGGCGAGTGATGCCCGTTCGTTACCGACCGACACCTGCAGCCCGCTGTGAAACGCCTGTGGCACATGCTCGTTCGCTGGTCGCGCGCAGCTCAGCGACCTGGAAGGGCGTCTCTGACGCGAAAGTGACGTCCGTCGCCAACGCTTCGGAAACGAGTGGATCACGAACGAAGTACGCCCCGCCTCGCACGTTACGAAGGATTGCCCCGAACCACCTACGATGGGGTCTCGTCGTTCGATCGGTGCTGAAAATCAATGGAGTTTTGTTGACGTCTACTCGTCGTGTCCGTGGGGCCTGGATGGCCGCATCCTTCGCGGTGCTGGCCGTGCTGGGTGGTGTCGTCGTGAGCGGCTCTGAACGGTGCGTCCATGGATGCCAGGTGCTCGCCGCACCCCGCAACCTGGCGGAGGCGCAGCCGGCGGCCGTCCCTGCACCGACCCCCGCGAGCCTGTCCGTCATCCCGACACCCGCGGCGAAGAAGGTCAATCCCGCCAGTCCCGTCATGATCAGCGCTACCGCGGGCACCATCACCGACGTCACGATGACCAACGACAGCGGAAAGGTGGTACCCGGCGTGCTCACGCCGGATCACACGACGTGGAAGCCGACGGGTCAACTCGGCTACGGCCGGACGTACACGATGACGGTCCTGGCCCGCGGCCCCGGCGGCATGCCGTCGCGTCAGCAGTCGAGCTTCACGACTGTGTCGCCGAGCAACCAGACGCAGGTCTACTTCGAGACCACCGACGGGGGACTGCTGCAGGACGGCGCCACCTACGGCGTCGGCGCAGTCGTGGTGGCGCACTTCGACGAGAACATCGACGACAAGGCCAACGCCGAACGGCACCTGTCGGTCACCACCAATCCGCCGGTCGCGGGATCCTGGAACTGGATCGACGACAACACCGCGCACTGGCGGCCCCAGAAGTACTACGCGCCGGGCACCACCGTGACGGTCGCGGCCGACGTCTACGGCACGCCGCTCGGCGACGGCCTCTACGGCGAAGAGGACGAGCACGTCTCGTTCAAGATCGGTGACTCCCACGTCTCGATCGCCGACGACAAGACCCACACGGTCAGCGTCTTCGACAACGGCAAGCTGGTGCGCACCATGCCGACCTCGATGGGCATGGGCGGCATCCAGACCATCGCTGGGACGACCTTCTCGTTCTTCACTCCACCGGGCGTCTACACCGTCCTGAACAAGGCCAACCCGGTGATCATGGATTCCTCGACGTTCGGGCTGCCGACCAACTCCCGTCTCGGCTACAAGGAGACGATTCCGTACGCCACCAAGATCAGCACCGACGGCATCTATCTGCATCAGCTGAACTCGACGGTGTGGGCGCAGGGCAACACCAATACGTCGCACGGTTGTCTGAACCTCAACGGAGACAACGCCGCCTGGTTCTTCGACTTCTCGGTGCCGGGTGACGTCGTCGAGGTGCGCAATACCGGCGGCAAGCCACTGGAGATCTGGCAGAACGGCGACTGGACGGTGCCGTGGGATCAGTGGGTGAGGGGCAGCAAGCTCACCTAGGTCCGCGCCACGGCTGCGGTCTGCCGGGTGGTCGCTGGAATCGCGACCGTGGTGCAGAAATGGGGCGTAGCGCCCCAAATGTGGTGGTCACCGGAGAGCCGCGGCTGTAAACCCGATCCGCCGGCCTGGCGGCCTCTCTCCCGGGAGTGTCCAGTTTCAGCGCTCTGGACGTTTTCCACGCCGCGGCTGCGATCTGCCGCGTGGCCGCCGGAATCGCGACCCTGGTGCAGAAATCGGGCGTAGCGCCCCAAATGTGGTGGTCACCGGAGAGCCGTGGACGGAATCCGAGCCGCGTAGCCGGTCAGCTCGTCGAGGAAGCCGTCCGGAAACCGCAGCGACCCCTTGCCCGTCCGCCGCAAGAACCCCGAGGCCGCCCGCGCCGAGAGGGGTTTCCCGGGGAACTCGAGGAAGTCGACCAACGGAAGTCGCGGCTCCCACACCGGCCACGGCCCGACGTCCGCGGTATGTACCACGCCGTCGAGGTTCGCCCACGCCGCGCGCCGTGACCACGTCGCGCCGCTCCACGGCTGGTCCGCCGAGGGGTCGTAGTGTCCGGGTGTCGCGAGCCGCCCGCCGATCCAGGCCGCGGCGGGCACGCTCACGGAGTTGCCGACCATCCGCCAGCGTTCCCCGGGCCTGGCGACCTCGTCGGCGGGGGCTGTCCAATCAACCGGAAAGCCTTGCAGCCGTTCGGTATCACGCAGATCGGGCGTGACGTAGGACCCCGACGGCAGCCGAATGGCCGGGGGCGACGGCACTCCGACCGACGACCCGCACTTGATCGGTGGCACGGCGTCGACGGCCCAGCCGAAGGAGCGCATGCCCTCGGTCCAGTAGAACCCGCAGGCGACGTCCGGATATCTAGCCGCCACAGTGGGTTTCGGACAGTCGTCGGCCAGCAGCACGTCGCGCGGATCGCCTACGCGGGAGCCGACGAGGTACCACCGGTTGCGCCGCTGCGGGAGTCCGAATGCGTTGGTGTCGACGACGCGATACGCCCACCGGTAGCCCAGTTCCGTCAGCGCTCTGGTGATCAGTCGCAGTGCGGCGCCCTGGCCCAACGAGATCAGGAACGGCACGTTCTCCAGGACCACCCACGGCACGTCGCCGTCCTCCAGTAGTCGCAGCACCTCGCCGACCAGACTGCTTCGCGCGCCGACGATTCCGGCCTTGCGCCCGACGCTGCTGAGATCCTGGCAGGGAAATCCCGCGACCACCAGGTCGGTGTGCTTCGGAAGGGCGGCGACGTCGCGGACGTCGGTTTCGAGCTTGGCGTCCGGGAATCGTCGACGCAGCACGTGCAGTGCGGCGGGCGAGTTCTCGACGAGCACCTGCGCGTGATGACCGCCGGCTGCCATACCGATTTCGAGTCCGCCGATGCCGGCGAACAGTCCCGCGACCTTTAGGCTCACCGCAGCCATTCCACCGCGACGGCGTAGCTCAACCGCGACGGCACCGCATTGCCGATCATCCGCGCCAGCGCGGTGCGCTGAGTGACCGCGTCGAAGGAGAACCAGTCCGGAATGTATTGCAGCCGTGCGGCTTCGTGCGCGGTGATGGTGCGACGCCGGCTCGGGTGCACGTAGCGGCCCATGCACATGCTGTAGAAGCCGGTGGTGATGGTCTGCGACGGGCGGTGCCACGCCAGCCGCCCGTAGATCGCTTTGTAGCTGTGGCCGCCGTCGGCGTGGCAGGCGGGACGTTGTCGGTCCGGAAGGTCGAAGTCGCCGTTCTCGAAGAGGTAGTCGATGCGGCGCCGCGTCGCCGGTGCCGAGCGCGCGGTCTCGTCGACCAGTCTGCCCGACTCGGTCAGCGACTCGAGGTCCTGGAACGCCCACGCCACCGAACGGTCCGCCCGACGGTGCCGATCGGTGACGTCTGCCGGGGTGACGGCGTGCGTCAGGCTTGCCATCAGCACGAGTCGGCGACGGCGCTGGGGAACGCCGATCGCGCTGAGGTCGACCACGCCGACGGCCACGTGATACCCGAGTCCGTCGAGGGCGTCGGCGGTGCGCTGCACGACGGCGCGGCGGTCGTTGATGGCCCCCGGCACGTTCTCGATCAGGATGTGCTGGGGCGCAAGCACTTCCGCGGCGCGGACCATGGTTCGGTACAGCTCGTTCTTGTCGTCGGCGTGGCGCGTGCGGTTGTTGAAGTCGCTGTGGCCCTGGCAGGGCGGTCCACCCACCAGCACGTCCACGTCGGCGTGGCGTGTCGCCAGCAGGCGTTCGGCGGAGGTCAGCCGGGCGCCGACCCGCCCGGGGAATACGTCGTCCACGTCCCGCGCCAGTGTGGTCGCCGACGGGAAGTTCGTCGCGTAGGTCTGCGCGGCCACGGCGTCGATGTCGACGGCGAGCACCGGTTCGAACGACCGGTTCAGCGCGCGGGCCGCCTCCGCCAGCCCGATGGACAGGCCGCCGCATCCGGAGAACAGGTCGACCGCGCGCAGCGAGGATCTGGCAGCGCCGGACGGTGGCGCGACGCTGCTCTGCAGCCAGGCGCGTTCGGCTTCGTCGGCACACGTTGCTCTGGCGTCCGTGCCGCGATAGCCGGCCAGCACGCTCGCGGTCTGCCTGCCGTCCCGGCGGGTCAGCATCCGTTCGTAGGTGCCGTTGCGGGTGCGGAAGCGTTCGAGGCCATCGACGTAACCCGGCACGCCCGTGCGGGGGCGCGTCGTGTCCGCCGGGCTGCTCACCCGCCGATCGTATGCAGCGACTTCTCCGGGTAGGGGCACCTGCGGCGGCGCGCCGTCCTGAACTGTCAATAGGCTGCTGTCATGGCCGACTCCTGGGCATCGTCACCGGAGGCTCGGGCGCGCATGCAGTCGAACAAGAGCCGCGACACCAAACCCGAGCTCGCGCTGCGTTCGGCAGTCCACGCCCGCGGCCTGCGCTACCGGGTGTCGGCAAAACCGCTCGCGGGGGTGCGGCGGACCGCCGATCTGGTGTTCCCGCGCGCCAGGGTGGCGGTGTTCCTCGACGGCTGCTTCTGGCACGGCTGCCCCGAGCACCACACCGTCGCGTCGTCCAACGCGAAGTTCTGGGCCGACAAGGTCGAGGGCAACCGGGCGCGGGACCGTGACACCGACGGCCGGTTGGCCGACGCCGGGTGGGTCAGCGTGCGGATCTGGGAGCACGAAGACGTCGGCGAGGCCGCTCAACGCGTCGAGGACGTGGTCCGCGGGAGGATCGTCGAGGGGCGTTGACCGTCACGTCACCGGCTATAGCCGGTGTGCTCGACGGCGGCGTGGACGAGCAGCCACAGGGGCCACGACGCGGTCGATTCCCGGAGCGCATCCATGTGACCGAGCCACCGACGCAGGACGTGGGCCAGCTGGTCGGGCTCGACGGAACTCACGTCGAACCCGTCGGAGGTCGTCGCCAGGCGCACGCCATGGGCGTCGTACACCTCGACGTCGACCAATCGTGTGGACAACACCAGCTCGTCGAGGCTGCGGTAGAAGCGGCACTCCGGCGGATCGCTGACGACGAACGGGGGCGCGAGTTCCACGCGCCGTCTCCTCGTCGCGGCCGACCGTCAGCCGAGTCCGTCCGCGATCTTCTGGGCCTGCTTGCCCGCGACGTCGAGCACGAACTCCGGTGGCACCGCGTCGCCTGGCGCGCCGTCGAACTCGAGGGTCGTGAGTGCCTTGCCCTGGGTGAACAGCACCACAGTGACCGATTTCGCACCGTCCGGCGACGTCCCCGCGACCATCACGGAGTCCGACCCCACCTGAGCGGGTTGCGGAGTCCCTCCGGTGACGTTCGTGCCGAGGCTCGCCGCGGCGCCCTCCAACGCGGTGGCCGCGGCTCCTTCATCGGGCAGCACCAGGATCGTGTCACCGATCTCGCGGGTGTCCCCGCCGTTGGAGAACACCGTCGCAACCCCCTCCGCTCCACCGGGATTGACCGTGGGTTCCTGCGCAGTGAAGGTATCGCCGGGCGCCACGATGTCGCCGGCGTCGATCAGCAGGGTGCTGTAGTCCGTGGCGTCAGCGGAGCTCGACTTCGCGGTGGACGACGTCGCTGACGAGGCCGATGAGGACGCCGACGACGAGGACGACGCGGACGACGATGACGTGGTCGATGACGAACCGCCACCGCATCCGGCGGTCAAGAGTGCGACTGTGGCGCCGAGCGATACCGCAGCGGCGATGCTGACCTTCACGCGATCTCCTAGGTGTGTTGAGCGAACTGACCGACGGTGCCAGCCAATTTGCTGGATGCTATAGACGGCCAATTGGAAAACCGTTGGATCTTGGGGAGGGAAGCGGTGGAGTATCGGCTGCTGGGCTCCCTGTCCGTGTTCCGCGACGGCGAGGCGCTCCCGCTGGGCGGATTGCGGCAGCGCGCGGTGCTGGCCGCGATGTTGTTGGCCGGCGAACGTGCGGTCGATGCGGACCGCTTGATCGACCAGGTCTGGGGCGAGAATGCGCCCCCCAAGCCGCTGGTCTCCCTACGCGCCTACGTCGCCAACCTGCGTCGCGTCCTCGGGGCGGGCGCCGTCGTACGGGTGGGGACCGGGTACCGGATCGACACTGGTGGCGACGTCGTCGACGCCCGGGAGTTCGCCAGGCTCGTCGACTCGGGGCGTCGGCTGCTCGACTCGGGCGAGCTGGCCGCGGCCCGCACGGCCCTGGAGGACGGGCTCGCGCTGTGGCACGACGCGCCGCTGGCGGAGTTTCGTGACCTCGACTTTGCCATCCCGGAGGCGCACCGGTTGGAGGCTATGCGCGCCGAAGCGGTCGAGCTGTACTTCGAGGCGGCGCTTCGACTGGGTGAGAGCAGCTCGGTCGTCGATCAGCTCGCATCGGAGCTGACAGCCAACCCCATGCGCGAAAGGCTCTGTGGTCAGCTGATGCTGGCGCAGTATCGCTGCGGTCGCCGCACCGATGCCTTGCTGACCTTCACTCGGATCTCCGACGTGCTCGACGCGGAACTCGGCGTCGGCCCCGGCAGTGCACTCGAGCGGTTGGCCTCCGACATTCGCAACGAATCGCCGACGCTCGACTGGCAGCCCTCGGTGGTCGCCGAGACGGTGTCCATGCCCGAGCGCCGTCGCGGCGACCTGCACGGACGCTCGTCCGAGATACGCCGGGTGCGCGCGGCGCTGACGGCAGTGACCGAGGATCGCGGTGGCGTCGTCATCCTCAGCGGTGACAGTGGCATGGGTAAGACCGCGCTGGCCCAGCACGTCACCGAATTGGCCGACGAGCTGGGTCTGGCCACGGTGTGGGCGGGCCACGCCGCCGAGCTGCGGCGGCCGCCGTCATGGGCGTGGGCGCACGCTCTGCGGGGGCTGGCCGGCCAGCTTCCCAGCGGCGGCGGGCACCTCCACGTTGGTCTTCCGGACTGGTGGGGTGTCGCCACCGAGGAGGTCGGCACCGACACTCGTTCCGCACCGGGGTTCGAGGTGATCGAGGCGACGACGGCGGCCTTGGCCGAGTTGGCGTTCAAGCGGCCTGCCCTCGTCGTGCTCGACGATCTGCAACGGGCCGACCGCTTCACCGTCGAGGTGCTCGAACACCTCGCCTCGACGGGGCGCCGCGTACCACTACTCATCGTCGCCACGTGGCAGGAAGGCGGCGCAGACGGTGCGTCCAGCGCGGGGGCGTTCGAACGACTCAGGAGCCGGACGGACATCGACGTCATCAAACTGCGCGGACTGTCGAGCGAAGCGACCGCCGATCTCATCGCCGACACCTGCGGGGTCCAACCATCGCCTGGGTTGGTCGGCGTCCTGCACGCCCGAACCGGTGGAAATCCCTTCTACGTAAGGGAACTCGTTCGGTTGCTCGACGACAACGGTCGTATCGGTACCCTCGACACCGTCATCGGCGACGACGACGTACCCGAGGCCGTGAGTGGTGTCATCCGCCAACGGATGTCCCGCCTACCGAAGCCCAGCCGAACTGTGCTGTACGCGGCGGCGGTGGCGGGCACTGAGTTCCTGGTGGCGCGGTTGGCGGCGGCCGTGGACCGTTCGGTCGCAGAGACGGCCGCGGCATTGCTCCCGGCGCAGCGGGCCGGCCTGATCGTCGACGTGCCACGGCAGCCGGGCAGTCTCCGGTTCAGCCATGGGCTCGTCCGCGATGCGGTCGCCGCGGAGATCACCGGCGTCGGCCGCGCCCGGCTACACGCCGACATTGCCCGGGCTCACTCGCGGGAACTCGGGGAGATTCCGTCGCCTGACGCGATCGACGGCGCGGAACACGCATGGCGGGCGGGCAGTGAGCTGGACGCCGACACCGCGCTGAGGCTGATCGACCGGGCGCGCGGCGACGCCTGGGGCCGATCGGCCTATCGCGAGGTGGCCGAACTCGATAGGCGCGCCCTCGAGGTCTGTGCCCGCCTACCCTCGGACGGCGACCGCGTCGACATCCAGGTCGACCTTCAACTACAACTGGCCTCGTGCGAGGCGGTCGTCAACGGACAAAGCTCTGCGAAGACGCTCAACGAGCTTCGTCGTTCGGCTCCCGACGGAAAGGATGCGGTCCAGGAGACGACGGCAGTGGCCATGGGGTGCCTCGAAGCGTGCGGTACGGGTCGCTATCACGACGCCGCGGTGCTGTCGGACAGCCTCGTCGACTTCTTCGCCGCCACCGACGACCCCATCGCAGGCGCCGCCGGGTACTACATCCGCGGCCTCACCGAGTTCATGCGCGGTCACCTGGATCTCGCCGAGGCAGCCGTCAGCACACTGCGGTCGACGGTACCGCCCGTGGACCACGAAACCTTTGGCGCACTAGCGTCCTTCGAGGTGCTGGCCTACGCGGTCGCGGCGCACTCGATGGGTCTGCGCGGGAACGTCGACGGCGGGTGGGCTGTCCTGTCCGAGGGTGTCGCGGAGGCCAGGCGGCGCAACGATGCGTTCGGTACGGCAGTGCTCCGCACCGCGGAGATTCAGCTGGCGGCCATGACCGGCGTCTTCGACGGCGTCGCGGTGCGAGCGGCCGACGTCGTCGCGAATCTGACCGAATTGGGCATCGATCAGTTCATCGGCGGGGCGCGATTGATCCGCGCGTGGGCGTGTGCGATGGGTCCCAATGGCGTCGACACCGTCGACGAGATGCACGCCGCGTTGGAGCAGCACGGCCAGGGCGGGAGGCGAATCTTCTCGCCGCTGTACTGCGGTCTGCTCGCCGACGCCACCGCGGTGCACCGCACCCTCGCCGACGCGCAGACGGCGCTCACCCGAGCCGACGCGATTGCCGCGGCCACGGGTGAGCACGTCTGGAACGCGCAGCTGGCGGCTCGTCGGTTGAGACTGGCGGTGCGACAACGCGCGAAGCAAGGCTGACGCCGTAATGTGACCCAGGCCACAATCGGCGTACGGTGGAGGCATCTCTTCCCGGAAGGGAGACGCATATGAAGGGCGCGCATCACGATCCCGTGGATCACTCCCGCACCACCCAGCCGCATGCCGGTGAATCGTTCATCGACACGCTGTGGCTTCCCGGCCTTGGGCTCATCATGCTGGGCACCGTCACGATCGCCGGATTCCTTGCTGCGACCGCCTACCAGCGCACCGAGTGGCAACTGCCCCTTGGCTTCATCGCGGGTGCACTCGTCACGGCGGGGGCGATCCTCATCGCGCTGGAGCACCATCGCGTCAAACGCGTGGAGGAACTCTGGTTCGCCGAGCATCCGGACCGGCGCCTGCCCCGGTAGACGTGGCTATCGCGTTCCTCCCAGGTCCGTACGATCGACGGGACTGTAACCCGGACGTCGGAGGCGCGCGATGGACACCGAACACGTACACATCGACAAGCAGACTCCCGATGCGTACCACGCGCTCGCGGCGGTCGCGACCGCCGTCACCAAGTCGGCCAGGGAAGCGGGCCTGTCCCGCAGCCTGACCGAACTGGTCAACGTGCGCGTCTCGCAGATCAACGGCTGCCCGTCGTGCCTGGAGGTCCACCACCACCGCGCCGTCGCCGCTGGCGTCACCGACAAGCAACTCGCCACGCTGTCGGTCTGGCGCGACACCGAGCTGTTCGACGACCGCGAGCAGGCCGCGCTGCGGTTGGCCGAGATCACCACGACGCTGCCCGATCACGACACGGCAGAGCGCGAATATGCCCGTGCGCGAAAGGTTCTCACCGAGGTCGAATTGTCCGCCGTGATCTGGGTGGCGACCGCCATCAATGCGTTCAACCGGGTGTCGATCCTGAGCCGACACCCCGTCAGGCCGTAGCGCGAAGAGGCTACTCGTATCGCAGGGCGGGTATCGAGCTGACCACCGTGTCCGTCACCTGGAACTCGACGCTGCGCTCGTCGTCGGCCCACTGCACCGCGGCCTCGCCGGCCAGCTGCAGGGTGCGACCGGTACGGAAGTCGACGAACAGCAGTGCGGCGGCGGGATCGACCGCCAGGTTGCCGAGGCTGTTGAACATGTTGTTGCCGGGGAAGTCCGGCCACGTCACCGTATGGGCGTCGGCGCGAACGAATCCGGCGGACCCACCGCGATGCGACGCGTCGTTGCCGTACTCGGGATGGGTGGTGCCGAGGAAGAACGTGTCCGACGAGTGCACCTGCGCGATGTCGTCGGCCTCCAGCGCGTTGCCGCGGTGGATCAGCTGGGCCTCGAGCAGCTGCATATCGGACGACGGCCTGCGCGGGTGGATGTACTGCGGGCAGTTGCCGTAGGCCTGGACGACGTCGATCTCCAGAGTCCCGCCACCCGCGACGCGCAACGTGCCATTGATGCGGAGCCGGCGTCGGGTGGCGAAGTCCATCACGATGAGGCCGACCGGCTGCCCGGAAAGAACGTCGAACGCCGTTTCGATCAGCAGCGACGTCGGGGATGCGGCCTTCAGGAATCCGGCAGGGCCACTCAGCGGCGACGTCCACAGTCGTCCGGCGTCATCGCGTGCGGTGATCGCGGCAAACGTGGCACCGGCGAGGAAAGCGGCTACGCCGGAACGCAATTCACCGCGGCCGACCATGGCCGACAACCTGGCGGCCTCCCGCGCCACACCGGCATGGCGTTGCACGGCCAGTTCCCCCGGATGAAAACCGGTAGCGACGTCACTCACTACGAGATCAACCGCTACGGCGTGGGCGGAATTCCCGGGGAGTCGCGCAGGCGCAGCGCCAGGCCCGTCGCCCGCACGGCACGCTTCTCGATCGCCGACCGGACCTCGTCGGCCGAGCCCACCACGCGCACCTTGGACTTGGCCCGCGTCACGGCCGTGTAGAACAGCTCGCGGGTGAGCAGGCGCGAGTCGACCGGCGGCATCAGCACCGTCACCTCGGTGGCTTGGGAGCCTTGACTCTTGTGGATCGTCATCGCGTACATGGTCTCGAGGTCAGGCAGGCGACTGGTCGCGAAGGCCCGCGGCTCGCCGGCGCTGGCGATCGCAGCACGCAGCCCGTCTGGGCCGTTGACGGTCACGCCGGTGTCGCCGTTGTACAGGCCAAGCCCGTAGTCGTTGGCCGTGACCAGCACCGGCCGCCCGGCATACCAGTCCGACCAGATCGGCTCGCCCGTCGATTCGGTGAGCCATCGCTCGACCTGCCGGTTCCAGTGCTGGACGCCATGGGGGCCGCGGCGGTGCGCACACAGTAGCCGTTGCTCGTCGAGCGTCGCGAGGGCGGACCGCGCGTCGCCCAGGATAGCGGCCTGACGTAGGGCAAGTGCTTGCGGCAGAAGCACTTTGCGAAGCGGAGCCGTCGGGTCCTCGTCGTCGATCCACTCGATGTGGTCGCCACCGGCCCGCAGTACCTCCAACGCGGCATCCGCGTCACCGTCGCGGATCGCCGACGCCAGCGCGCCGATCGACTCGCCGAAGCGGTGCGACGTCTGCAGGGCCACCACCGGTGAGTCCTCGCCGGCGCCGAGGCCGTCGACAAGGTCGGCCAGCACCGCGCCGGCGTCGACGGACGCCAACTGGTCCGGGTCACCGACCAACAGCAGCCGCGACTGCGGGCGCACCGCCTCCAGGAGCCTGGCCATCATGGTCAACGACACCATCGACGTCTCGTCGACCACGATGACGTCGTGCGGCAGCCGGTTGCCGCGGTGATGGCGGAAGCGCGACGAGCTGTCGGGGCGGCCGCCCAGCAGGCGATGAAGCGTCGTGGCCTGCAGACCCGAGAGGCGCCGTTGATCGACGAGTTCCAGCTTGTCGATCTCCAGCTGCACGGCCTCCTGCAGCCGGGCCGCCGCCTTCCCGGTCGGCGCCGCCAGGGCGATCCGCAGCCGTGCCCCCGATGAGGCCTGCCCGGCGTAGAGCGCCAGCAGGCGCGCGACCGTGGTCGTCTTGCCGGTGCCGGGCCCACCCGTGAGGACCGTGACCCGTTGCGAGAGCGCGATTTCCGCTGCCCCGCGCTGTTCCTCATAGCCCGCCGGGAAGAGGCGCTCGATGTCGGTGGCGGATTGGACGCCGCGGCGGGACACCATCGTCCGTAGGTCGTCGGCGACCTGCTGCTCCTCACGCCAGTAGCGGTCGAGGTAGAGCAGATGCCCCTCCCGGCGCAACACGTGCGGCGGGTCGAGCAGCGGGCTGGCCCACACCGCCTCCAGCCAGCCGTCTGTGTCGGGCCACGGAAGTTCGGCGTCGTCGATCTGCGCTTCGACGGACCGCAGATCCAGGCAGACCGACCCGGCGCGCAACCCGCGCACCACCAGGGCGACAGCGAGCATCACCCGCTCGTCGGTCTCCTTGGCCAGGGCGCTGAGCCGCTGCGCCACCAGTACGTCCGCCGAATCGATGACCAGCGCGTCGTTGAATGCCGCGAGCAGTCCCGTGGCGCCGACGGCGCGGCGCCAGTTCGCCGTGTCGACCGGCTCGACGGAGGTCACGCGGCCACCGCCCCGGCGTCGAGCAAATCGGACATGGCGACGATCAGCGATGCTGGCGGCTGCCAGTCGAAGACCCCGGCGCGATGGCCGTCGACCACCGGGGTGTCCGACCCGCACATGCCGCGCACGAAGAGGTACAGCACGCCGCCCAGGTGGCGCTCGGGGGCGTATCCCGGTTGCCGCCACCGCAGGAAGCGATGCAGCACCACGCTGTACAGGAGTGCCTGCAGGGGATAGTCGGAGTGCAGCATGCCCTCGATCAGGCGGGCGCGCTCGTAGTCGGCCGACGTCAGCGTTCCGTCGCCGTCGCCCAGCCAGTTCGACTTGTAGTCGACCACCACGTACCGATGGCCGTCACCGTCCGGGATGCGCAGCACGGCGTCGATCGACCCGGTCAGATACCCGCGCAGCGATTGGTTGCCCAACGCGTCGCCCATCAGCCGCTCGGCGTAGGACGCCAGCGGATCATCGGCGGGGAGATGCTCCGCGACCAGCCGCCCCACGTCGCGCAGGTGGATCTCCGGCGCGGTGGCACCGAGATCTCCGCCGGCCAGCGGGAACTCGAAGTCCAGCTCCCGCAATCGGTCTGACAGGCCGATCTGACGCA
The DNA here is from genome assembly GCF_006439015.1 of Mycolicibacterium hodleri. Classification (GTDB taxonomy): domain Bacteria; phylum Actinomycetota; class Actinomycetes; order Mycobacteriales; family Mycobacteriaceae; genus Mycobacterium; species Mycobacterium hodleri_A. The sequence goes on from NZ_RCZG01000004.1 coordinate 150,096, forward strand.
GGGTCAGATCTCCGGCGAGGGGACCGAGTGGCGTGTCGTGCATCGGCACCAGCGCGGCCGCCAGATCGGATGAGGGGACGTCCACCGGCCACCAGACCGAATGCTCGCGGACCTGCGCCTCCAACTCCTCGGCCAGGTCGGTCGCGAAGGGGTCGGCGGTTTCGAGCACCGCGTGCACCAGCGTGCCGAACGTCGCCCCCTTCGGGAGATCGGCCATGGGCGACGGCACGTGCGGTCCGGTCGACGGCTCCAGCAGCGGCAGGTCGCCGACCTCGTCGTCCAGTGCGACGACCTCGGGTTCGCTGCTGACCCCCGGCGTCTCGGCCACCCGGATCAGCCCCGAATACGAGGTGCGGCGCCACGTCGTGTCGATCGAGCGGTGGAAGTGTCTGGCGCCCAGCTCTTTCGGCGCAGACGTCACCGGCGGTGGCGGCCCCGGCATCAGCACCGACTGCTCCAGCACGGGGCCACCAGCGGCCTCCCACTGCCGCAGCCGGGCCAGCGCGTCGTCGTCGTTGATCTTGCTCGGCACGCACCGGTTCGGTACCGCGGACTCGCCGGGTTGCCTGCCACGCAGCAGCCGGGACAGCCCGCCGTTGGGCTCGTTCGCGGCGGGTGACCACCACGCCACCACCTGGGCCTGCGCCCTGGTCAGTGCGACGTAGGTCAGTCGGCTGTCGTCCCCGGCGGACTCCTCGCGGCCCAGCTTCTCGACGTCGCGGTAGTCAGGGCTCTCCTTGCCGCCGATGTGCAGACAGCGGGTCGGGCCGTCGTGGAACAGGATCAGGTCGGGCTCCGGCACCCAGCGGTTGAACGCGAAGGGCAGGTACACGATCGGGTATTGCAGCCCCTTGCTGGCCCACACCGTCATGATCTGCACCGCCGCGGCGTCGCTGTCCAGTCGGCGATTGCGCTCGGCGGTGCCGCCGCGGTCGTCGCGCTCTGCGCGCAACCAATCGCGCAGGGCGGGCAGCGTGAAGTGCTGGCGGTGCGCCACTTCCTGCAACAGTTGCGTCATGTGGGCCAGGTCGGTCATGTGCCGCTCGCCATCGCGCCACGACAGCACGCGGTCGCTCATGCCGCGAAGCTGAGCGGCCTCGAAGATCGCCGCGACCCCGCGCTCGCGGGCGTGACCGGCCCACTCCCGCAACGTCTCTGCGATCTCATCGGTCAGCGTGTCGCCGCCGTCGACCAGGTTCTGCGCGGTCTTGCCGAAGAACATTGTTGCCGCGGCGGCCCGGACCACCCCGGCGCGATGCGGTTGGTCGAACGCCTCCAGCAGCGAGAGCCAGTCATCGGCTGCCTCGGAGGCGAAGATGTCCGAGTCGCCGGTGTAGACCGACGCGATGCCGGCTCGACCGAGGGCGAGTTGGCAGATCCGCGCGTCACGGTGTGTCTCGACGATCACAGCGACGTCACCAGCCCGCACCGGCTCACCCCCGAAGGTGGCGCCACTGGCCAGCAGGGAGCCGATGTCGTTGGCGAGATCCTTGCCGATGTGCGTGCGGATGTCGCCGATGGGGATGTTCTCAGTTCCTCTGAGCCGGAACGTTCCTCGCTGCACGACGCGCAAGCGGAAGGGGTCGTCGTGCGGCGCACCCACCAGTCGCGAACCGTGATTCGCCGCCTCGACGTCGTGGACGACGATGGCGGGGTCGCCGAGTTCGGCACCCCGCAGCACGGCCTGCAGCGAGTCGACCAGGACGCTGTCACTGCGCCAGTTGGTGCCCAGCGTCTTCTTGGCGCCCGCGGTCTCGGCGGCACTCAGATACGTGACGATGTCACCGCCACGGAACGCGTAGATCGCCTGCTTGGGGTCGCCGATCAGGATCACCGTGGAGCGGTTGCTGAACGCACGGTCGATCACCTGCCACTGGACGGGGTCGGTGTCCTGGAACTCGTCGACCATCACGATCGGCCAGCGCTGGTGCATCCGAAGCCGGGCGGGGGAGTCCTCGGCGTCGAGCGCTTCCGCCAGCCGCGTCAGGAGGTCGTCGTAACCCAAGATCCCCAATCGCCGTTTGCGCTTCTCCATCTCGGCGAGAACGTTAGTGGCGAACCTGACGCAGACCGCGGCCCTCGACTCCGGTGGCGGATCGAGCGGGCGCAGCTCCGTCGCCGGGTTGTTGACCACCTCGCGGGCCAACTTGAGCGCGTCGGGATAGGTCAGCTCCGGGTCGTCGCGCTGCTGACCGAAGTGCGCCAGGTAGAGGTCGTCGACGACCTCGGTGACCAAGTCGGTCAGGCTCTCGACCAGCGTGACGCGGGAGTCCGAGTCACCCGCCACGCCAAGCGACTTCAGCACCAGCTGGCAGAACTGATGGGTGGTGGCGATCGTCGCGGAATCGAAGGCGGCCAATGCATCACGCAACCGCTGCCGCCTCGCGGCCCGCTCCGCGTCCGTGCCGTCCAGCAGATACGCGACCACCTGATTGTCGCCGACGAGCGACGGATCGTCGAAAGCGGCTGCGGCGTCGGTGATCTGACGACGCACTCGATCGCGCAATTCCTGGCTCGCGGCGCGGCTGAACGTGATGAGCAGCATCTGGTCGAGTGTCGCCGCGCCCTCGGCCACGTAGCGCGTCACCAAACCGGCGAGCGCGAACGTCTTGCCGGTGCCCGCGCTCGCCTCCAGCACGGTGGTGGAGGCACGGTCGGGAAGGAGACCCCGAAGGTCGAAACGCTCCATCAGACAGCCACTTCCGCGCGCAGCATCGGCAGCCAGAGCCTTGCGGAGTACGCGCCGAGTCGGTGGGTCTCGCCGTCGACCTCCTCGCCGGGGTGCAGGGGTTGCATCAGGTCCTTCAGCCAGGTGTTCGGACCCCAGGCCCGCACCTGAGCGGGGTCGGCGTCCTCGCCGGGATACTTGTTGGACATCCACCGGTAGCCGGCTTCGCGCTCGGGGTCGCCGCCCTCGTACCGGCCGTACGCCCAGGCGTACGAGGTCTTGATGGGCAGGGGCAGCGGCTCGCGTCGGCCGGCGTCGTAGATGGCGACCAGGTCTCGCAGCAGGTCGACCGGCGGGTCCTGTGGCCGGCCCAGAGCGCGCTCCTTCGGCACACCGCCCCGCTTGGGCCGCCCGATGCAGATGGCCGACCAGTCCCGGTCCGGATGGTGGGCGAACAACGCCAACAACGGAATCCACGACACGAGCAGATGCTTGCCGTCGAGCTTGGAGTAGGTGACGGACACCAGATGCTCACCGAACACCGGTGACACCGTGCCCGTCAGCCGGCGTCCGGCGCCCAGGTCGATGTCGACGTCGTAGGCCTCGGCTTGGCCGGCCTTGCGGTAGCCGAGGGCCGTCGCTGCGAGAAGGGTGGACTGCTCGCGCAGTTCGCCTGCCTTGCGCCAGCCCAGTTGGCCGGGCGGTAGGGTGCCGCGTCGCCATTCGGCCTGGCGTGCGTCGTCGGGGGTCATGCCGCGGAGCATGTCGCTCAGCATCCGGTCGCCGACGGCCCACTGCTCCAACGCGTCGATGTCGACGGAGATCTCGTCGGAGACACCGTCGACGTCCCACGGCAGCGTGTACTCCAGCGCCCGGAAGAAGCCCTTGACGGGATCCTTGAAGAATCCGATCAGATCGGCGAGCGCGACGTCGTCGGGCGGCGGGGCGGGCAGTGGCCCGGAGACGAACTTGGGCTGCTCCTTCCGCTCGCGGGTGCTGGTCTGTGCCGCCTTGAGGACCGTGGTGTCGAAGGTGAACGGTACGTCGGGCACCAGCTCGCCGGGGATGACGTTGCGAATGTCGAAGGGCTGCAACGGATGATGCACGAGAATCCGGTCCCGGATGGTGGTCGGCGTCGTGGCATCCAGGGCGTCGAGCAACTCGGCCAGCGGCACCGCTGGCGGCCGCGTCTGACCGGAGTGCGCGTTGGCGCCGGTATAGGTGATGACCAGTTTCTCAGTGGCTGCCCCGACCGCGTCGAGCAGCAGTTGGCGGTCCTCGGAGCGGCTGTCGCGCTCGCCGGTGACGGGGTCGCGGGCCAGCGCGTCGTCCCCGTCGGTGACGCCCTGACGCGGGAACACGCCGTCGTCGAGCCCGACCAGGCAGACCACTCGATGCGGCACCGACCGCATCGGCACCATCGTGCACACCGTCAGCGTGCCGGTGCGGAAGTTCGCCCTGGTGGGTCGTCCGGCGAGGTGGCGAGCGAGCAGGGCCTCGACGTCGGGCAGCCGCATCGCCGTGGTGGACCGCGCTCCCGCGGACGCCAGCACCTGACCGAATTCGCGTTGCATCTGACTGGTCTGCCACGCGTCGGCATCGCTGACGCGAGTCATCACGGCGATGCCCTCGGTCAGAGCATGCAGCCACTCGGCCAGCGAGTGGTCGCCGGTGAGCGCGTCGACGGTTCGCTGCAGCCGGTCGACGAACTCGGCGAGCTGACCGGCGAGCTCGACGCGGTTGCTACCGACGTCGTCGAGCGGCAGCGTCGACCCGATCCAGGTGTGCGCATCGTCGGACATCGCCACGCCCGCGAGTACCCGGTCGATGCCGAAACGCCATGTGTTGTGGACGAAGTCGACACCGTAGGGCTGACGGTGCGCCTGATCGAAACCCCAGCGGACGTTGGCCTGGCGTACCCAGCGGGTGACGTCCTCCAGATTGTCGTCGGTGAACCCGAAGCGGGCGCGCACCGGCGCGGACTGTGCGAGGTTCAGCACCTCGCTGGCGGTCACCCTGCTGCCGGCGAGGGCGAGCAGTTGCTCGGCGACGCCGAGGAGCGGATTCGTCTGGACGAGCGAGCGATCCGCGAGGCGCATCCGCAGCCGGTGCGCCGGGTGGGCGCCGCGCAGGACGTCGCCGAGGCCGAAGTCGGCGTTGATCAGCGGCGCGTAGGTCTCCACGTCGGGACACATCACCAGGATGTCGCGGGGCTCCAACGTCGGGTCGTCGGCGAGCAGGCCGAGCAGCACCTCGCGCAGCACGTCCACCTGCCGGGCTTGGCCGTGACACGCGTGCACCTGAACTGACCGGTCACCCGTGGCCAGCGTCCTACCCTGTGGCCGAACGGCATTCGCCGCGATGTCGGATTGCAGCCAGCCGAGCAGGTTGGCCGGGTACGGGCCACCGCCAAGATACTCGTCGGTGTGCAGACCGCTCGGCAGGATCATCTGCAGCTCGCGCAGATCCCTGCCGAGGGTGGCGAGCAGCGGGTGGTGAACGACGCGGTGGCTGGTGTCGTCGCGTCGGGCGATCGGACCGCGCACGTCCTTGAGCGCGCGCCACAGATCATCGCTGGGGTGCGGTAGCCACAGGTGCACGTCGTGGTGGGTGGACAGAGCCTCGATCAGTTCGATCTCGGTGATCGGCAACCGGGTGTGGCCGAATAGGGACAGCCGGGGCGGCAGGTCGCTCGGTGAGTCACGAAGGCGGGCAACGGTCTTGCGGTGGCGCACGTGCGGCGGGTCGACGCCGACGCGGTCGACGAGCGCCCGCCACAGCGGTGGTTGCCAGTCGAGGTCGCCGTCCAGTCCGGCGGTGGCGCCAGCGAGCCAGTCGGCGAGCAGTTCGGGACGTTGCCTGGCGTAGGACGCGAAGAGCCCGGCGATCCGTCGAGCGACGGAGTAGCGCCTACCCTGGCGGAGTTCCTTCTCCTCGCCGACGTCGAAGTGGCCGAGGTGGGTGGCCAGGGTGCGGCACCAGGGGGCGTCGAGGCTCTCGTCGATCACCTCGAGCAGGGGCCACACCATGGTGTCCGGTGACCACGGATCGTCATCGGCGGTCCCGGTGATCTCGGCGATCAGCGAATGAGGGTTCCTGAACTCGACGCCCGCGCACACCCCGTCGGCACCCGCACCGCGGCCCAGGACGTGGGACAGGCGCTGGCTGAGCCACCGTTCGACCCCGCGTGCGGGCACCAGGACCAGCTCCATCGCGAACGGGTCGTCGAGGGGTGTGGTGAGCAGGGTGCCGAGACCCGCGGCGAGGAGATCCGTCCGCTCGGCACGGTGGAGGTGAAGCGCCATTGAGGCCAGCCTAGGCGGCGCCTCCGACAGCGGTCCGGGGAGTGCTGCCGCGTTTGCTCGGTGGCTTGGTTGAAAGCTCCATGAACTGCTAGGCCGTTGAACGGCGATCGTTGATGACTATCCGAGTGGCATAAGCGACCCATGAAGCAGGCACCGACCAACACAGCACGATTCGGCGAGACGTCGGCGATCACCCAAGCGGGGAAAGAGGTCGCCGAGAGTGCCGCTGCCGGTCCGACTCGCCCCGGATCGAGTCCGTTTGCTAGCGGGGTGAACGACAACGTTGTACTCTCTGCCGAGCGCGGGGAGCGCTAGCGCTGCCATTGCGCCGTCATCTGAGGGGGTCGTCTTGTGAAGGGTTTCGTCTTTCGAGCGCTTGTGATTGTTGTCGTCGCGATCGCAGCGCTGGCGACGTTCGGGAGTGGAATCTCCGCTGCCAAGGATCCGTATGTCGACCAGACGTACGCATATGCAGCGGGAAAGATTTCGGAAAGAGGCGGCGTCCCCGTTGTGGCGACCATCGTTGGAGACCAACTCAGTACCGACGACTGCATCGTGACGTCATGGCGCAAAGCGACATATGCCTCCACCGACAACTTCGATCATGGCAAGGACTATCTGTTTGCGCTGAACTGCTCTGCAAAACTTGCGAGCGGCTCACCAGGAAATTCCATAATGTCACCCGAGGGCCAAGCCCAAAAGAAGATCGAGGACAGGGCAGCCGCGTACAACGCAAAACCTTCGCGGTGTGAGAGCAGTTTGGAGTCGTGCCAGAAGTTCTGTGAGAAGAATGCAGGCCTGTGCTCCAAAGAAGTGATGGCGCTGTTTTAGGCAACTGGCGAGCTTTTTGATCCGTCGGCACAAGCAGTGAGGTCGTCCGCCAAGACTTGTGACGTGTCAGTTCTGCACTGAACTGAACTGACCGAAAGAGGTCGCGGTCGTTCGAAGACCGCTGAAGGACTGCGGAGCACTTGGCGCCTCCGACAGCGGTCCGGGGGACGTGGTCAGGTTTGCTCGGTGGGCTCGAGATGTCGTTACCCTGTGCCACAGTGAGGGTGTCGATCAAAGGAGATAGATGCCCCAAGAGACCATCACCCCACGCCTTAACGAGCGCTTCAACGAGGCCCTGGTTTACGCCGCCGACCTCCATCGCACGCAAACCCGCAAGGGCGGCGACATTCCCTACCTCGGCCACCTGCTATCGGTGGCCAGTCTGGTGATCGAGGGTGGCGGCACTCAAAACCAGGCCATCGCCGGACTGTTGCACGACTCGGTCGAGGACCAGGGCGGTGCACCGATCCTGGCCGAGATCCGCGAGAAGTTCGGCGACGAGGTCGCGACCATCGTCGGTGAGTGCAGCGACACCGACGTGGTGCCCAAGCCGCCGTGGGAGCAGCGCAAGCAGCACTACATCGACCACCTGGCCGAAGCGTCCGACGCGACCATCCTGGTGTCGCTGGCCGACAAGCTCGACAACGCGCGAGCGATTCTGCGGGACTATCGCGTCCACGGAGACGGGCTGTGGGAGCGATTCAACGTCAAGGATTCGCAGAAGCACCTCTGGTATTACCGGTCCCTGTTGGCGGTCTTCAAGGACAGGAACGACACCTGGTTGGTGGCCGAACTGGACCGTGTATTCGGTGAGCTGGAGCGTCTGGTCAGTGCGGCGGCCTACGAATAGGGTCATCACCGATGGCCGACGACAACCTGAGTGAGCAGGCGCGATTGGTCGACGTGAAGGTCGAGGAGCTCGCGCAAGTAGTCGAGCTCGTTCTGCCCAACGCCGCTCAGTTCGAAAAGGCCTGCGCTGCATTGCGTTCCGCCGCACGAGTGCGTGCCGATGCGGAAGGTGCCGCCGATGCCCTCGCCGCAGATCGCGTGCAGTTCTTGGAGACCAGTCTGGAATTCCGCGACCGGCATGGCACGCAGCCATGCCCCGTGTGCGCCGAGGGCTCCCTAGATGATACGTGGGCCGAGCGGGCGCGTGCTGCGCTGGCAGCGGAGCAGCAGACCATGGGTGCGCTGCGGGCGGCCCGCTCGGGCGCGCATCGGGCCCGCCAGGCGCTCGTCGGGCTCGTCCGCGCCGTGGATGTTCCGCCGCCCGACGACGTCGGGCTTGCGTCGGCTGCTCGCGCGCGCATCGCCCACGCGGCGTTCTCGATGGTGCCGGTCGACGACGACACGGCAATTGCCGACCACGTCGAACGCGCTCTGCCCGAGCTGCGCACGGCTTACACGGCGCTGCGACAGGAGGTGGCGGATCTGATCACATCGAGCGAATCCACGAGGCGTCCGGTCGCCCGCGAGCTTGCGATCTGGCTGATGGACCGGCACGGGTCCGGCAGGGGAGCGCCCTGAATCGGCCGATCCTAGCGAAAGCGAGCGGGAGCGATCTGCGAGTTCGCTGAGAGGCGGGCAAACGTCGATGCCTGCCTCGACGTCTGCGGTCGCCTCTATGCGTGCGTTCGGCTTCTTGGTCGCCCGGCCCCCATCCCCGTCCTCGACGCCTGCACCATGCTGATCGTCGGACCCATCCATGGCCGACGACCACCAAGGTGGTCGACAATTGCGGGTGCCCGTGTTGATTAATCCCACTAATTTCGCACTCTAACTAATGTGGTGCGACATCGCGCCGAGCCGCCGAGAGCTAACGCGGCAGACGACCCCGACACGCGACCGGGCCGACGCACGGCCCGGTGCGGAGGACGAATTTTCTCACCTAGAGAATTTGCCTCGTTTGCCATTGTCGCCAATACGCAACAATCCGTCGAAAATGGCTAACTATCTTTAGCCAAGACGCTCTGCTTCCAGCATCTCGACGCGGTCGGCCATGATGAATGCACGAATTTTTTTCACTTCCAAACCGCACGGGCGGGCCTCCCGTGGAGCTATGTTTACAGCCTGGGTATTCGCCGAGCAGCAAACCGAGGTGCGGCAATGAAGTGCACAAAGACGGGGTTCGTCAACTCCCTTGCCCTCGGGTCCACGTCGTCAGGGACGAAGTCCGGTCCGACTAATCCTGCGCCGGGTGCCATTCGAAGGTTGGCGACAGTTCCCCTCGACGTCGGTCGGGTGGGCGCCTTGGCGGTGGCATTGGGGATAGGCACCGCGATAGCCACTGGCACCGCGGTGTCCGCCTCCGCCGACACCGCGGACTCGAATGCGGCGGTACCGTCTGCGGCTAGTTCGGGACCGGCTTCGGTCAACGACAGCCACCCGGCAGGCGGTGTTTCGGCGCGATCATCGACCTTGGCCAGCAACTCCGACTCGCACTCACCGTCCTCGACGGCGCGGTCGTCGTTCACTGCCGACGCGACGCAGGAGGCGTCCACCTCGAGGGGCTTGGGTCCGAGTTCGCCCCGCGTTGGCCCGCGCAAGCTTGCGAAAGGGGCGAACGGCTCGAACACCGGCACCTCGTCAAGGCAGCCGATCAACAAGCGATTGGATGTGACCGGCCAGTCTGCCGTGTCATCGGGGACACCCACGACGATGGCCACGGCGACGTCGACGGCCGCGTCAGCAACACCGACGCTGGACGCCGTTCCGGTGTCCAGGGGTTCGACAGACACCACCCCCACCGTGCCGACGCGGGATGCCATCTTGCTCTCCGCATTGGAGGTGACCCGCCGATCTTCTCGATCCGCGCCGGTCGCCTCCCCCGCCGTGGACGTCACGGCTGCCACCGCTGCAGCATCCACCGCTACCACGCAGACCCCGCCCTTCTTTCCCGGCGCAGACTGGCTGTGGAACCCGATAGCGTCGAATCCCGCGATCGCCGCGAACAGTGCAACCTGGGTGAGCTACTTGTCGGCGGCGGGCACGCAGCACGTGGCCAACCTGAATGACTTCGGGGTGACCCTGATATCGGCGTCGAACATCACTGCGAGCACACCGCGGTACCGCGTGACCTTCACGAAGAAGTGGGGCGCCAACCCGTTTGGCTCCTATACCGTTCCCATTCCCGTGGGCACCCAGGTTCCCCCTGGATCGGACGGTCAGATCGCGATCCTCGATCCGAAGACTGGCAACGTGTTCGGCATCTGGCAGGCCAAGTACAACAGCAAGAAGCAGACGTGGTCGGGCTCGTGGGGGGGAGTCACCCCGATCAACGGCAACGGGATCGACACGTCCGGCTCGACGACGGCCACGGGTATTGCGCGTTACGCAGGAGTCATCACCACCGCGGAGTTCAGTGCCGCCGTCGCTGCCAATACCGGGATCAATCATGCGCTTGTCGTCTCGACCAACATCGCCGGAGCGGGCTTCGTTGGTCCGGCAATCAAGTCCGACGGCTCGAATATTGCCGGCGTGGCCGTCCCGATGCCCGAGGGCTATCGCATCCAGCTCGACCCGTCGATCAACGTCGACGCGATACCAGGTCTGACCCCAGCAGAGCGGGTGATAGCCAAGACCCTTCAAACCTACGGCGCCTATGTCGTCGACCAGGGCGGAGCTGCATTGGCGGTCTTCTTCCAAAGGGTCCCTGGCGCAACGTCATCCAAACCCGGTACGGAATACGCAAGTGCCGGGCTCGCCTGGGATTACGCCGACATGTCGAATATCCCTTGGTCGCAATTGCGAGTGCTTGCCGCCTAGGGTTCTGCCCGGGTACGCGCCACGGGTACGGGGTTTCGGGTTATCCAGATATGGGCCTCCAGGAGATGGACAGGCGAAGACTCGGTACGAAAGTCAGCAATCCGTCCTTAGTTTTCGGGGAGAGGCGAATGGCTCCGGTGAATGGTCGAACCATCGGCACGTGCTCGCCTGCCGCAACGTGCGCCGCAGAACGCCTGTCACAACGGCGCCGAGCAACCGTCATGCGTTAGCGTTGGCACAGTTTCGAGAATTCCGGTGACACATGCCATGTCAAGGAGATTTGGATGCCCTCTATCGCGGCGATGACCTTAGGTGCTCTTCGCCGCGTAGGCACCATGGCCGGAGTGGTCGCGCTTGTCGCACTGACCGTGCCGTGTGCTGCCGCCGATCCGATCGCGAGCGGCGTTCTCGATGCACCGACGCTGTCCCTCACCGATCTCGGCTCGGACGCCACCTTATCTTTCTACGGCGAGACGAGCTCGGCCTCGGTATCGATTCCCGTGCCGAATGGCTTGGTTCCGGCGACGCTCAACGCGACGCTCAATTTGCCCTTCGACATTCGATACGGACTCCTCACCGTTTTGCAAGATGACCGGATCATCAGCAAAATCGGACTGCCCTTAACGGATTCGGCCCCGGTCGCCATTCCTCTTGACGGCGTACGTGTAATCGACAACTCCGTGACATTGACTCTGACACTCAATGTTCTTGCGGGCGAAGGCTTCTGCCTCGACCAGCTCAATCCGGTGCAACTCGTCGGCGCTTCGGTCGCGTACAGGGGAACCGAGGTCGCGCCAACCACGATTGCCGACTTCCTACCGCCCATCTTGCGCAAGCTGACGATCGCCGTACCCTCCACGCCGTCCGTGGCCGAGTCCGACACGGCGATTCAACTGGCTGCGGCATTGGTCGAACGCTATCGCGACCAGGCGCCGCAAGTCGTGCTCGTCCCCCTCGCCGACGGCACGACGACGCCCAGCGAACCCGCGGCGCCGATGGAACGCCAGATCGTCATCAAGGAGGGGCCCGACCTGGGACTGTCGATCATTCCCGCCAATGGCGTTCCTGCACTTCTCATTTCCGGTGCGCAGGACAAGCTGTCCAACCAGGCCCGGCTGCTCACCGACCCCTCGTTGAACATGGCGGTAAGCGCCAAGGCGGTCGCCGGCGAGCTGCACCCGAGCACGTGGACGCCGGGCAACTCGACCAGTCTGGCCGAGCTCCGGCAGCCCGCCCTGACCGCGACCGGCTTGGCGCCACAGATCGGCATCGCGTTGGACCAGACGCGATTCGGACATCCGACCCAGGGTTTCCGGGTCCACCTACTCGGCTCCTATACGCCAGTACCCGCCGCCTTCGGTGCCCAACTGACTGCCTCCGTCGGGGGCGAGGTCATCGATACCTGGTCTCCCGACGCCGTTGGCGCCATCGATCGCTGGGTCGATGTTCCCGGCCGCCTCGTCGGGCGATACACCAGCTTGGCGGTTGCGGTCAACACCAGCGGAGCGACCGGGCGTTGTGGCGAATTCCGACCGATCACGCTGAGGATCGGAGGCAACACCGTGGTGGAGAGCAGTGTGGCCCAAGTGCCGATGCCACCTGGGTTTGGCTCGCTGCCCCAGGCCCTCATGCCGCGAATTCAGTTGGGAATCAAAGAGTCCAGCTTTGCCGACACCGTGCGAGCAGCGCAGATCGTGGTGGGCCTGCAGCGGCTCAGCGTGATACCGCTGTCCACGACGGTGACGTCTCTCAAGCAGGCGATCAATGGTGACGATCCGGCCATCCTCATCAGTGCCGACGGCTGGAACGATCCGTCCATCGCCCTGCCGGTCAGTGCCAGCGATCGCCAAATAACCCTCGCCGGTGGGGAACAGGGGGCTCCGCCGACGACGCTGAACCTGGATCCCGGAATTCAATTCGGCTCGCTGCAGACGGTCTTCACGGGCAAGCGATCCGTGTTGGTGGCTACCTCCAATGGTGCACCGAACCGACTCGACGACCTGCTGCGGTGGCTCGACGAGGATGCCCAACGATGGTCGCAACTGAAGGGCAATGCGTTGGTGGCCATTGCCGGCCAAGAACCTGCGCTGGTCCCCGGCCGCACCCCGGCGGGGGTCTACGGCCCGCCCGCCACGGCCGCGCCGCAAGCCGCCGAGCGGAACGGCAACTCGCCGCTGGCTCTATGGGCCGCAGCCGGGGCGAGCGTGGCCGTCGTTGCCGGTTTCGTAGCGCTGAGATGGCGATCACGGCGACCGAAGTCTGAACCGAGCGCTGCCGACGAGCAGCAATGATGCAGGATGTTCGACACCGTCGGCGCGCCAACAGAGCCTAACGATCCTCGGCAAACAGCGCGCCCAAAGCTGACGTCGACTGCCTTAGATCGAATTCCGTTGTCACCATTGCGCGCCCAGCTTCGGCAAGGTCTCTGGTGGCAGCTCCGCGCGAGACCATCTCTGCCAAGGTGCGATTGAGGCTGGTGACGTCACCTGGTGCGGCCAACGAACCGGTGACGCCGTCGACCACCAGCTCCGGTATCCCGGACAGGTCGGTCGACACCGTGGGCACGCCACACGCCAGAGCCTCCATCAGGGCGACGGGCAGACCTTCCATCTGGCCGTCGCCGGCGACGATGCTGGGCAACACGAACAGATCGGCGACGCCCAGCGCGGCACGTACCTCCTCTTCACTGCGACTGCCGAGGAAGCGAACCCGTTCGGTGAGCCCCAGTCGAGCTGCCAACGCCTCGAGATCGCTGCGCAGCACCCCATCTCCAATGAGGTCGAGCGTGATGCGGTCTACCTCGCCGCCGCCGAGCGCAAGCGCCTCGAACAGCACGGCATGCCCCTTGTACGTCTGCAGCGAGGCGACCGTCAACGCCCGCACCGGGCCATCGGCCGGTATGGCTCGTGGTCGGAACGGATAGGCAGCCGTATTTATGCCAGCATGTATGACGTGAATCGGCGTGTGCCCGAGGTTCATCCGCGTCAGGATTCGACGGTTGTACTCCGAGATCGTCACCACGAAGCGGGCGTCGGCGATCTTTCGTTCGAGCATCGAGGTGTGGACGTAGAGATCGTGGGCGTGCACGGTGAAGCTATAAGTACTGCCGATCAATCGGTGACACACCCACGCCGCCAACGCGGGATACGTCGCGAAGTGGGCGTGCACGTGCGGCGGCTGGGGACGACGGGCGAGATCCCTGGCGTGCGCACAAGCCACCACGACGGCCACCATTGCGCGCAGTAGCAGCGACGGGCGCCGATAGGCGGCCAGCACGCATGCCAGGATCGAGCACCAGGCCCACGGTCGAGTCGCTGCCGCCCAGGCAAAGCCCATCAATGCTGCGGCGGCAGGGGGCCTGACTGCGACATCGTTCCACCGCCGTTCGATATCGTGCACGGGCTGGTCCGGTGACGGGAACAGTGATCGCAGTTCGAGATCGAACCCGCCGGTGCGATCGAGCGCATCGAGCTCGCGCACGATGAACGTCTCCGAGGTGACCGGAAATCGGGACACCATGTAGACGACGTCAGGGCGGCTCATCGGTGCGTACCGATCGCCTCGCGATACGTCGTCTGCAACCGAGCCACCCACGAGGTAGCCGAGAATTCGGCGTGCGCCCGTTCCCGGGCAGCCGCCCCGAGGCGATGACGCAGGTCGGCGTCACCTAGCAGCCGGCACACAGCGGCGGCCAGTTCCTCCTCCGATCCCGGTTCGAACAGCAGGCCGGTCACACCGTCCGGCACGATGTCTGGAATACCCCCAATCCGCGACGCCGCGATGGCGCACGCCGTTGCGGACGCTTCGATGACCACCGTCGGCAGATTCTCGTACTTGGTGGACGGCACCAGAACCACGTCCGCAGCGCGATACACGTCGGGCATGTTGGTCCGGATGCCCGCAAAGACCACCGAGTCGCCAACCCCTTCCGCGGCCACCAGCTCCCGTAGCTCACCCTCCAGCTCACCGCCGCCGACCAGAGCCAGCACGGCGTCGGGGAACTGCCGCTTGATCAACGGCCACGCCCTGATTGCCACCGGGATGCCCTTGAAGTCGCGGAATGCCCCAGGAAGGACCACCAGCGGTCCGTCGACACCGCTACTCAGCTCGGCCCGCAACGTCCAATCGGGCTCGCCGGGAGTGAAGTTCGCGACGTCGATGCCGTTGTGCATCACCCTCCAATTGTCGGGCATGCCGTGGGAGCGGTAGCTCTCTTGAAAGGACTGTCGCGATGCCTCCGAAACGAACAGTGCCCGGTAAGAGCGACTTGCAGCCTCCACGGCCAAGCGCTCGCGGCCCGCGGCTCGCCCGCTCAGGGAGCGTGCCACATGGTGGAAGGTGCACACCACGGGACGACGGGCCAGCGCGGCAGCGGGCACGGCGAGCGTCATCGCCATCTCGAGATGAGCGTGTACCACGTCGTATCCGCCGCGATGGATCACGCTGGCGAGCCGAGGGAGGGCGATGGGATCGAGCAGGCGACGAATGCCCAGTGAGCGAGTGGTGATCCCGGCATCGGCGAGGATGCGCATCGTCTTCTCGGAGTTCATCGCGGCCGGGGACACGCTGACCACGTCCATGTCGACGTCGGTGTCGCGGGAGGCCACGATCATGGGAGCCAGCAGGGTCTCGGCGCCCCCCATCCTGAATGCGTCGACGAGCACCAGTGCACGAATGGGCCCGGTCATTTCAGCACTCTGAGTTCGTTCCACGGAATGTGCTCCATCGCGTCGTAGTCCCAACGGAATCCGGCTTCCTGATAGGTCTTGCCAACACTATTCGAGGTCGCGCTGTCGTCACGCTCGAAGCTCACACTCAGCGGGGCAGCTCCCACGTCCATGACGTAGCCGCCGTAGCGCTGCATCGCCGTCGCCACCGCCAACTCGCCTGACGTCAGCTTCAGGGTGCTCAGGTCTATTGCCGGATCGAGTTGCAGGCGTGCGCCTTCGGGAATGCAGTCGTCGCGTCCTGACCTGCCATCGCTCTTGAGCGCCGGCGACCGGAACGTGGTGCAGGCGTTATTGGTTTGAAGTGCCAGCGCGTGCTCGATCCTCCCCGCCGCGATGTCGGAGATGCGCACCACGCCCGCCAACCGGGACGCCCCAGAGCCGGTGGCTGCGCCACCCCACCCCGAGCCTCGGATGCTGTTGACGGCCGCGAAGCTCGTCGACCATTCGTCACCGCGCTTGAATGCTCGCCAGAACTCGAAGCTGATGCCGGCAGCCTCATCGACCGTCACCATCACCGCATCAGATCCCGAATTGGGTTGTGCGCCAGAGGGAATCGGCACCGGCCAGCCGGCGAACGGGCAGATACCGTAGTCGAGCTTCGTGCAATTCACCGCCTGCGTGGGTGTGTCGGCATTGCTGGCGTAGACCGGTATGCCGTACTGCACCAGGTTGGCGAATAGTTGTGGCGTCGGCTGAACGGCCGCGATCATGGCCGCACTGTTGGGGTCGAGCTCCGGATTCGACGCGATGACTCGCCGCCACGGACCGTCGGCGGCAAACAGATGCGATGGCTCGGTCGAGTTCCGGTGCGATGCGCAGCCGGAAACCCCGACGGCCACCAGGGCGAGGGACATCGCGACTGCCAGAATCGCCTTCCGGAAGCGGCGCGGATCCCATTCAGGCCCCATGGCCTCGCCCAGCGTCGGCTACGGCGTCCGCCACTTGACCCGCGGCGATGGCCCAGGCGTCGTGCACGCTGCTCTCCCCGGCTTCACCGAGCCTGGCGGCCAGCGCCGGGTCGCGCAACAGCTTTAGCATCGCCGTCGCAAGTCCTTCTACTTCACCGGGTTGCACCAACAGACCGGTCACCTCGTCCTGAATCACGTCGGGCAGATCGCCTATGGCACTGGCGATCACCGGTCGGCCAAAGGTGAAGGCCAGGTGGGCCACCCCGCTTTGAGTGGCACGGATGTAGGGCGTCACGACCGCTCGCGCTGATTCCAGCAGCGGACCGACTTCATCCGCTGGCACGTAACCGGGTCGAGCATCGACGTGACCGATCTTTCGTGCGCGGTCGAGGACGGCGTCGACGTCGATATCGGCCCCCGGTGCTCCGGCGATCACCATCCGCGCATCGGGGAGTTCGGTTCGCACTCGGGCAAATGCGTCCAACAGCACGTCGATGCCCTTGTACCTGGACCAGACACCGAAGAACAGGACGAGGGGTTGCGTCTCGGCCGCCGAACGCACGTGTTGACCGGCGCGCAATTCCGATTCGGCGCCGTGCGGTATGACGTGCACGGGACAGCGGGGCTGCCAGTGGTCGACGGCAAGTTCTCGCGTGCGTGGACCGAGCACGAACGCCACGTCGAGTCGCTGCCAGGCCGCCCGGAACGCTCGAGTGAGCAGGCTGCCCGTCTTGGGTGTGCTGGTGTCGTGTGCATCGGAACGCGGCAGCGGCTCGTGGGCGACGATCCCGAAGGTGGTCGAGGGCAGTACCTTCGTCAAGAAGACGACGAACAGCGGCTCGAAGGTGAAGCGCCATTGCGACCAGAGGACCGCGCGGGGGCGCGCCCAGAGCAGTCGTCCGCTCAGCACCGTCCAGGCGAAGACCAATTGCGCGGCGCGCAACCCTCGTCGCACCAGTCGAAACCACCGGGAGTGGACACCCGCGTCACCGGGATGCCAGGTGGGTAATACCGCGCGCACGGTGAATCCCGGTTGCGACGACGTCATCTCGGGACGGGGACCAGTCCACAGCTGGACGAGTTCTCCTCGAGCAGCTAGTGCCGAGCCCATTTCGAAGGCAAATTGAAACAGGCCGCCAGATGGCGAGAGTTCCACCAGGACTATGGTTCTCGACCTCATACCGATGTCAGATCTCGACGCGGAACACGAAGGTCCGAGTTGGCGGCGGAGCGCCGCCCGATGGCACGGAGCAGCACCAGGGCTAGCGTTAGTGCACCGCCGATACCGATACCGATAGCGATGAACAGCGCCTGTGGCGAACGTACGTTGGTCGGTTCGATCCCCATGCTGGAGACCGGTTGCAGCGAATATTGTTGATAGCCAATGCCGGAGTGCAGCGTCGAGTCTGCGCGGGCGACGGCGAGCTGGATCTCGTCGCGGGCGGAGTCCGCGTCGACGGCGGTGGTCGTGAACGTCAGTAGTCCGCGGACGGGATCGGCGGTGACGTCGACGGGTGTCTTCGGATCGCGGAACATGGTCGCGAACGTCGGCAACACCTCCACGCGGGAGCGGATGTCCAGCGCGTAGGAGTAGAAGCCGTCGGTGGGTCCCACGGGAAGGAGGGTCATACGCTGCGTAGCGGTGACGGCCGGAGTGGCGGTCGCGGCGAGGTACGCCAATGACAGCGCTACGCCAAATGCTCCCGCCACGAGCCAAACAACCGCCCCCTGAAGCAATTTGCGAATGGCCGCCACTGGTACGGGCAATGCCGGCGCGATCCCGCCGGCGAGCGCCAACACCACCCCCAAGGTCCGGAAATACGCCATGTGCAAGCCGATGCTCGCGATCGACCACGCCACGATTGCCGCACACACGGCCGCCAACAAGACACGCTCGTGGGATCGGGGGTTTGCGACGATTCCCAGTAGCACGGCGGTGATGAATCCGACGACGACCACTGCCCAACCCAGCAGGCCCATCACCCCAGACTCAGCGGCGAACTCGATGTACAAGTTGTGCGGCGCGTTGGTCGGCTCCAGCACTGCAATCGAGACCCGGCCGGCGAATTCGGTCACCTGGCCAGGAAACGTGGCCGGTCCGAACCCGAAGAATGGTCGCTCCTCGAACATCATCAAGGCTTCCTGCTGCGCGGCGAGCCGCCCGAGCACCGACGGGTCGACTCCGCTGTTGGTCTGCGCCTGCGTGACGTCGGAGAGCGCCGCCACAAGCCGATTACCGACCCCTGGTAACGCGAAGAAAACGAGCGAGAGCGGCAGAAGCGCCAACCCACGTCGCCGGATCGATCGGTCGGACGCGATGAGCCACACGGTGATCGCCACACCGGCAGCCAGGAACGTGCCTCGAGACTGCGTCAGATAGACGCCCACGAGCAGAGCGATGACCGCCACGAGCCAGCACGCTACGGCGACCCGCAGGCGTAGCCGTAGCGCACGTGTCAGCAGTGCACCCGCCAACGGCAAGCCCATCACCAGATGGCGACCCCAGAAGTTGGAGTCAGGTAGCGGTCCGCCAAACCGAAGTGTGGTGATGTCCTCTCCGGAGGCAGTCGTCACGGTCGAGAACCCGCCGAAGGACATGGTGCCGTTGAAGGCGAACTGGTCGATCGCGGTCAAGATCGACAGCACGGCCAACGGCGCGGCGATGGCTCCAGCCACCGCCCAGGGCTGTCCTGACAGCTGGATCAGCAACAGCACCAACATGACGAAGACACAGTCCAGGACGATCCTGTGCATGCCTGCGTTGGAGGCCGCCGGGTCGACACTGCCGATCAGCGCGATCGTTTGGGTGGCCAGGTACGTCGCCAACAGCGCCGCGCAGATCCCAGTCCAGGCATTGATGCGGCTCCTGGCAACTGGATCCCGTACGGCGAATCCCACCGCGAGCAGACCGAGCAGGAGGGAGGCCTGGAAGACCGGCACCCTGGCGTGCGATTCGAGAACTCCCGAGGTATTGGTGACCTCGAGAACCACCATGATGATCACCGCGAGCAGTGGACGGCGTGCCGCGAAGATCAGTCCGACGCCACCGAATGGGGCCACGACGAGCAGTCGCAAATCATGCGATCCCAGCATCGCTATCGCAGCGAGGGTGGCGAACCCGGCGCCAAGTACCAGGCCTACGAGCTCATTGGTGGGTTTCGAGGACGACACCATCCCGGTCATCACCGGGATGGAACTCCGGCGTCGAGAACCTGCTGAGTGTGCCGGGCGGCGTGATCCGGGTCCCGTCGGCGACGCGCCACCAACCATCCGATACCGCCTCCCATCAGCAGACCGCCGAACGCCGCCGCGGCCGCGACCTGCAGTCGGCCTGGCGCGGCAACGGGCACCGCGTTGCCCTGGGGTGGCCACAGGATCTTGACGAGATAGGGCGCGACCAACGACGTCACGTCCGGTGTGGCGGTGTTCAACGTGTCGGTCAACGCCGATTCGGCCGCTTTGGCCGAGTCCGCGGTGATGGTGACCGAGAGCATCGTGGTCTCCGGGAGCGCAGCGGCGCTGAGGGTCAGGTTGCCCGGCGCGACATTGGCCGCCTTCGCCGCCGAGGGCAGCCAACGTGGATCGCCGTAGACGATCGCCGCAGTACGGGTGACCTGCCCGCGGGTCAGTACCTCCCAGAAGTTCGAGGCCTCCACGGTCGTCAAATCCGGAGCGGGCAACAGCGCGACGTTCGCCGACGCCGAGTACCGGCTCGACTGCGGCGCTACGACCACCCCGAGGACCGCGCCGAGAATGGCGCCCACGACGGCACACAGGGCGATGACGACACGGCGTCTGCTCATGATCCTTCTTTCGCTACTCCCGGCGAGGTCGCCGAATTTCGGGAGAGTCGGCGTCGCAGCATTGCGACCGCAGCCGCAGTCATTTGCGGCGCCGTGAATCTCAATAGCGCGCAGTACGTCGCCATACCTGCAACGATCAGCAAGGCGAGTTCCGCAGGGGCAGGCAGTCGGCCCGTCACCCGGCCGAGGCACAGCAAGACGAGCCCCATTGGGACGGCCGCGCACAACGGACGGAGCACCGCCCCGCCGATCGCGGACCACCGCACACGCGTCACCCGGTTCAGCACCACCATGCGGGCAAAGAAGTGAAGAAGCTCGGTTCCCAACAATGCGTACGCGACGAGGATGACGTCGTGGCCTGCCGCCCACCAGACCGGCCCTACCAACACAGCCAGTTTGACGGCGTTGATCGCCGTGAGAATCCCCGGTCTACCAATGGCCTTGAAGACGTCTCCGGCATGGAAGGACGCCGAATACACCACCGTGTACAACGCTAGTACCGACAGAATCGCGGCCGAGCCCGCGTACTTTTCGCCGTAGAGGGTGGCCACCAGTGACGGCGCCGCAACAGCCAGCCCGACGCCGATGGGCGCGGTCAATGCGACGACCACCGCCAGTGCTTCGACGTAGTGGCGCGTCAGTGCTTCGCGATCGGACTGCAGGCCGGACAGTGCACTGAAGAGTACTTCGCTGACCACGATGCAGAGGTTGAGCACCAATAGTTCCGGAATGCGATACGCGAGAGTGTATAGACCGAGTTCGGTTGCGCCCAAACGGGTTCCGACGGCCAAGTAGTCGACGTTGTAGATCGCGTAGGCCATCAGCGTCACCGCCGTCACCGGGATCCCGAAGCGGATGAGTTCGCGGCCCACGGCGGCGTCCAGGGCCAGCTTCGGCCGGGTACGTCCCACCCACCAGTACAGCACCGTCATCACGATCGTCGCGGCGAGCTGGCCGTATACCAGGCTCCACACTCCGAAACCGGCGGCGGCTAGTCCGATGGTGAGACCGGTCTTGGTCAGTGCGCCGAGAGCTTCGGGAGCGAGCCGCGCGGAGAAGTTCATCGACCGCCGCAGTCGCGCGGCTGGAACCGTGCTCAGCGCCGAAATGGCCAACGCGATCGCCAATACCCTGATGAAGCCGACCAATTCAGGGTGCCCGAGGGCGCGGGCGCTGAACTGCGCGGTGCCGGCCAGCAGACCGCTGGCAACCACACCGAACACCGCTGACAGGGTTAGACCCGTCGGTGCGATCACGTCCCAATCCCGACGGTTTTGAACCAGGGCGGCCGCCACCCCGAGGTCCTTGACGTAGTCGAACAGATTGACGACGAGCAACGCCAACGCAAACAGGCCGAACTCGTTTGGGTCGAGCATGCGCGCAACGACCACGGTCATCAACAGAGTCGAACCCTTGCTCAGGGCGAAGATGAGGTAGTTCCACGCCGCCTGTCGACCCGTGGCGGGCGGGTCCTCGGCGGCACCAGCGCTGGATTCGACGGCGACATGCTCCGGTGGGTCGTGCGGCACCAGATCCGAGTTAGCGGGCGCCCGCGGCGCCTCGCCCGAACCCGAATCTCTCACGGCACCCCCAGCGCTCAGCTCGATGACCACGATCCCAGCGCGGGCCCGAGTGCTTGCGGTGTGGGCGATCTGGCCTTCCGAGGTGAGAGGCTACAGGCAACTACGACGCATCGTGGGCTCCACGGAAGAAGTCGTGGAACAATCGTCCCGTGTCAGTAGTGCTGGTCAGCGCCGTCGATCCATATCCGACCGATGCTGGCAAGAAGGTTGTCCTCGCAGGTTTCGTCGACTACTTCGTGCAGCGCTACGGCGCCGAGAGCGTGCACTACGTCAAGGTGGGCGATCCACCGCAGCGCGCCTTCCCGGTGCCCGTCCACGTCGTGCCGGCCCCCAGCCGCGCAGCGGTGCTCCGCGGCATTGCAACCAGGGTCGCGGTGGGCCGGGCCAGTTTGCAGGAGGCCTTCCTGGGCTCACCGCAGACCGCGGCCGCCATCACCCAGATCATCTCCGAGATCCGGCCACGGCTACAGGTCTACGACACGGTCCGGATGGCACAGTACGCACCATCCGATGTTGCGGCACAACAGATTTGCTATCTCGACGACCTGTTCTCCGAACGGTACGAGGGCATGCTGCGGGCGGCCAAGCTGTATCCGGACGTCAACAGCAGCCCGCTCGGCAACTTCGCCGATCACGTACCACGGCGACTCCAACCGCTCGCAGACCATCGAATCAGTCGGACGGCGCTGCTTCGCGCCGAACGGGTGCTGGTGCGCCGCAGTGAGGACCGTGCAGCAAAGGCCTTTCGTCGCTGCCTCCTGGTCAACCAAAATGAGACTGACCTCCTCATCCGCCGTACTGGTGTCGCGCCGGGAAGAATCGTGTGTGTGCCACCCTTGTTCGCCCCTCGCGTCGAGGTGGAGCGCCGCTATAGCGGCGGCGCCGAATTCGTCTTCCTGGGGTTGCTGTCGCTGGCGCACAATGACGACGGGTTGCGGTGGTTTCTGCGCGCGGTATGGCCGGTGATGCTCGAGAGGATTCCCCACGCCCATCTGCGGGTGATCGGACGACACGCGGGACCCGAGCTTCTGGCGATGGCCGCCGAACTGCGCGGGAGCGTGACAGTCGAGGGATACGTCGACGACCTGGACGACGCGATGGCAAGAGCCGCCGCGCTCATCAATCCACTGCGATTCGGGTCGGGGATAAAGCTCAAGGTGATCGAGGCGCTCGCAAGGGCTGTTCCAGTGGTGTCCAGCTCAATTGGGGCCGAAGGCATTTCCAGCGGAGCGGGCACCGGCATCCTGGTGGGCGCAGATCCCGCCGCGTTGGCTGACCTGTTGTACTCCCTCACCGATCCGCATCGCAACGCTGAGGCCTCCGCCGATGCGCGACGGCACTTTCAGGCGAGCTACTCGCGTGCGGCGGTTTTCGCCGCATACGACAACGCCTTCGACCTACCGTGAGGCGATCGATCCGCTCCATGCACCGTTGGCAATCTCGCGATCAGACGCAATGACCTAGGACGCTAGCTTGCGGCGAACTCTGCGGGCAGCCCGTCGATTCCGGCTTGGATGGCGGCGATCGCGTCCTTGCGAGCCTTCAGCTTGCTGGCCCGGTGCGCCTTGACGTGCAACCCGGCCGCGGCGGCGGAGGCGACGTCGTGGGCTCGCGCCAGTACGTTCCCGTCCTCGACGATCTCGTCGAGCCAGCCGGCGGTGACGGCGTCGGCGCCGACGAACACCTCGGCCATGGTAACGGCGCGTTGAAAGGCAGAGCGGGTCAGCCGGTTTCGCATGATCTCGATCGCCGAGATCGGCAGCACCATGCCGATCGCGACCTCGTTGGCCTGGCATCGCGAACTGGGTGAGCCGATGCGATGGTCGCCGCTGAGCATCAGGAAGGAGCCCATCGCGATCGCGGGACCCGTCGCCGCCATGATCACCGGCACCGGGAAGCTCAACAGCCGGATCGACAGTTCGAAGCCGCCGGACAGCATGCCGAGTGCCGCGGCCGCGTCGCCGGAGTTGAAGACGCTGAGGTCGAAGCCGGCACTGAACACTCGCGAGTTGCCCGCCAGCACGACGGCTTTGACCTCGCCGTCGCTGCCGGCCTTCTCGGCGAGGTCGAGCGCCTCGTTGAGGTTCTGCTGCATCGCAGGAGACAGCACGTTCACCTTGCCGTCGTCGAGCGTGATGGTGGCGACGGACTCGGTTTGCTCATAGGCAACGGTGCTTGTCATCGACTCTCTCCCTGGTGCGGTTCGAGCCGATGGTACTTAGCCCGCGGGGAGGAGTGACGGCCAGCCACCCGCGGCAATGTCATCGCTACGTTGCCGGTCGGGTTGACGAGCTCTCCGCATCCGGATGCCCAATCGTGGGAAAATTCGGTAACTTGTCCGGGTGACCAGCGCGCTGACGGGGTTTGACGATTGGCTCAACCGTCGGCTCGAGGAATGCGCGCAACAAGCCGGCGAGAACGTCGTCACCTATGTGGCGCGCGCGGTGGCATCGCGCATGGTGACTGACGACAGGCGCGCGGACAGCGCTTCCATCGAAGAGCTCATGGCCCACCTCGCCAATTCCGCAGCGTTTGCCGAAACGGCGATGCCGAGCACTTCGGCGACGATAACCGACCCGGACCGGCTGCGGGCGCTGTATGCCACCGGACTGCTCGACTCCGCGCCCGAAGAAATCTACGACCGCATTACTCGCGCTGCGGCGGCCGCACTCGACGCCCCTTCCGCGGCGGTATCCCTAGTGGACGTCGACCGGCAATTCTTCAAAAGCACGGTCGGCATGAATGTCGACACTCCGGAAGAACGACAGACTCCACTCGACCGATCCGTCTGTCAATACGCCGTGGCAAATGGGGCTCCGTTGATTATCGAGGACGCTCGGACCCACCCGATATTCAAAAACCATCCCGCCGTTCTCGACGGCACTCTGGTCGCCTACCTCGGCATACCGTTGAGCGATAGTGACGACAACGCCATCGGAACGCTGTGTGTATTCGACGACAAGCCGCGACTATGGGGCACCGGCCACGTCCAAATCCTGAGCGACCTTGCTTTACTCGCCGCCGAGCGGATCTTCGGTCCGGGTGCCGGCCCGCAAGGCTAAACACGGTCCCTCAGCTATGCCGGTGGGCTGAATATCTCGCGAATTCGTATTTCCTGCGGGTCTGCCCTTTCATTTGACTGCAGGGTCGCTGCGGCGCACATAGAGTCAGCTCGAAGGATTCGTCCGAGGGGCTAATGCATGCAGCTAGATTTGAGAGCGGCGATGGGGACGCCGAGTACTAGCGCCACCCTGCCGCGAATGCCGGCCGCGACGAAGAGCCCTTCCCTCTACGCCCCGACTGCGCCCCGGTGGGCCGAACGCATGCGGACCGACCCCTGGTACTCGGCGCTCACCGTGCTGCTGGACATCGAATCGGCTGTGGGTGCGGTGGCACTGGCTCAGTGGTGGATCCCGGGCGTTGTCGAGGAGCGCAACATCGCGCTGTATTCGTGGGCCTTCGTGCCGCTGGTAATCGGCTTGTTGGCGAGTCGGTCGATGTACCGCCGGAAGCTAGACCAGAGCTTTCTCGACGACTTCGAACCGGTGGCGACGTCAATTGCGGTGGCCACTCTTGCGGTACTGACGATCATGTTGCTGCTCGTGCCTCCCTTCACGCCAGGCGAAGTGGTCCGACCGTACGTCCAACCCAGCGATCTGGTCCTGCGGATCTGGCTGATCGCCGCCATCCTCATGCCGGCAGTACGTCTCGGGAGGTCCTTGGGGCAGCGCTACTTGCGGCGGAAGTACCGCGCCGCAGCGCCGGCGCTCATCGTGGGATCCGGTCCGATCGCCCACCAGTTGATCGAGCGGATGCGTCAGGTGCCGGAATACGGGCTGCGGCCCGCAGGCGTGCTGGACGACACGCGGCCCGCAGAGGATGAGCTGTTCGGCGTGCCCTATCTGGGGAGCACGGACAATCTCGAGAATGCCGCGCGTGCCACTCACGCCGAGGAACTCATCGTCGCGCCCTCTTCGGTGGCTGACGACCAGTTGGCTCGCACCGCGCAACGGGCCCACGACCTCGGAATGCGGGTGCGCGTCGTCCCTCGTCTGATGGACGTCGTCGGCGGTGGCAGCTGGGTCGAGCACATGGGCGGCCTACCTCTGATGGTGCTGGCCCATGTCGACCCCAAGGGTTGGCAGTTCACCGTCAAGCACGCTCTCGACCGGCTGTCCGCGGGGTTGGGTCTGCTGCTCATCTCGCCGCTGTTCATCGGCCTCGCGCTTCTGGTCCGGATCAGCTCGCCGGGCCCGATTTTCTACCGCCAGCCGCGCATGGGTCGCGACGGCAAGGTCTTCGACTGCTTGAAGTTTCGCAGCATGCGGCCGGTGGACCCGAACACCACGAGCTTCGCGCCGCAGGCGGGGACGGCGCCCGGGGGAGTGGAAGGCGACGATCGGCGCACCCGGATCGGCAAGATCATGCGGAAGACGTCGATGGACGAGTTGCCCCAACTGCTGAACGTGCTGAAGGGCGACATGAGCCTGGTCGGTCCGCGTCCCGAGCGGCCGGAGTTCGTCGAGCTGTTTGAAATGCAGGTGCGGCGCTATGGCGACCGGCACAGGGTAAAGGCCGGCATCACCGGCTGGGCCCAGGTGCACGGGCTGCGGGGACAGACCTCGATTGCCGACCGCGCCGAATTCGATAACTACTACATCGAGAACTGGTCACTGAACCTTGACTTCAAGGTTCTGCTACTGACCGTGCTGGCGGTGCTGCGAAGTGCCGAAGATTGATCCTCCTCTCAGGCTTTAGATCGGTTGCAGCACTGGCTATTCAGTAAAGACAAGACGACGTAGGCAAACGAGTTTCGATGGTTAGGGGATGCCCGTGCACCACCAGCCAATTCATGTGGGATTGATTCCGGACGGACTGCGGCGCTGGGCGAGCGCCAACGACGCGTCCCTTGCTGACGCCTACCGTCTCGGCGCTGAGAAGGTCACCAACATCCTCGTTGCCCTGCAGCGAAACGACGTCCACACCGTGTCGGTCTACAACCTCAGTAAGGCGAATCTGAAGCGAACCAACGATGAGTTGATGGCTGTCTACGAGGCCTCGGTCCACTTCTTCACCACGCTGATTCCCTCTCGTTTCGACCCCGCTGTCTGCAGTGTGCGTCTGCATGGCGATCGGAGCTTGCTGCCGGAGAGATACCTCGCGCCTGCACAGCAGCTGGAGGCCGCAATGAAGGGTGACGGTTTCCGGATCAATATTCTGGCCGCGTATGACGCGGACGACGAGTTGCGTGCCGCGCACGAGCGAGCTTGGCGAGAAAACCGAGACATCCGCTCCGCGTTCGACATCGAAGACGTCGACCTGATCATCCGAACGACCGAGGAACCACTGCTGAGCGGATTCTTGCCGATGCAAAGCCAATACGCCCAGTTGGTCTTCTTGACGACGCCGCTCAACGACCTGAATGCGTCCCTCGTGGACGAGCTCGTCGAGGATTTCCGTCGCTCCCCGCAGTTCCGGGGGCGGTAGCCCATGGAACCGCAGATCAAGAACCCGTTGATCATCGGCGCTGGTCCCGCCGGACTGACCGCTGCTCTCGAGCTGGCGAAGCGGGGGGTGACATCCCGGATCTACGAGGCTTCGGGGAACGTCGGCGGCCTCGCCCGTACGCAGAGTAACGGCGACTTTCTCGTCGATTCCGGCGGGCACCGGTTCTTCACGAGATACGAGAAGGTGGCGGAGCTGTGGAACTCGTTGCTTCCACCTGACCAGTGGACCACCGTGCGGCGACGCTCCGCCATGGTCGTCCACGGCCACTACGTGCGCTACCCCCTGGTGGGTCGCGATCTGTTGACGCAGATGGGGTTTCGCCGCGGTATGCGAGGTCTCGGCAGTTTTCTGTGGTCTCGAACTCGGCGCGGGATGCAGCCCGCCGGCGATTCGGCGAGCTTCCGCGCATGGGGCACCGAGGAATTTGGCCGGTACTGGTACGAGATGTTCTTCGACGGCTACGTACGCAAGACCTGGCAGGCCGACCCCGACGGCATCGCGAGTGATTGGGCGAACCAGCGGATACGGTCGATCGTTTGGCACCTGCGCAAACGGTTCGATGCTGCGGACCAGGACGTATTTCGATATCCCCGGCGCGGACCCGGTCAGGTATGGGACGCCGCAGCTGCGCAGTTGGCAGTCGACGGAATCGTCCCCGCGCTCAGTTCGCGGGTCGTCAAGGTCAGGTTCGACGGCCAAGAGTGGACGTTGGAGTTGCACAGCGGTGAACTCGTTTCTGGCGATGTCGTGTTCTCGAGCATGCCGCTGCGGTCGCTGGTGCGCGCCCTCGAGCCCACGCCGCCGCAACATGTCCGCGCGGCGGCGGCAAGACTCAAGTACCGCGGACTCATCACGGTCGCCGTCGCCCTCCGAGGGCGCCATGACATTCCCTTCCACTGGATCTACACCCCGAGTAAGAGCGTCGAGGTGGGTCGGATTCAAAACTACGATCGGTGGTCGAGCGGACTGGCTCCAGACGGTTGGGACGGAACCTTTCTGGGGCTGGAGTATTTCATCGGCCCAGACGGCGACGTGTACGAACACGATGACGAACACCTCACATGCATTGCCCTAGAGGACCTTCGGACGCTCGGCATCGGAGATTCCGACGTCGAGCAAGTGATGGTGGTCCGATCTCCCTTCGCGTATCCCATTTGCGACGCGGCTCGGGACCGGAATGTCGCTCGGATCCGCAATTACCTTCTTCGCAATTACCCGACTCTTCGACTAGTCGGACGCAACGGCATGCATCGCTACGACAACCAGGACCACGCGATGTTGAGTGCCATGCATAGCGTCGCCCAGTACTTCGGCGACGATGTGGATCCGTGGCAGGTGAACACCGACCGGGGTTACCACGAAGCGGGGTTGCTCAAGAAGGAAGTAGGCCTCTAGAGGCGGCATTAGGATTTTCTCACGCTTTCCTCAGCATCGTGAGGGCCTGCGCACAGGTAGGTCGTTTAACTTCGTCGTTGAGAGCTTCCCCCCCAAGCTCTCGGATGTCTCGGCCCCGTCACCTACCCCCCCTTGGTGCCGGGGCCGAGGTCGTCTACGTGTAGGGCGCCGGGGTGCGGGGACATTTGTCGTGACGGCTAGGTCGTTCGCCTACCAATAGGCGCCGTCACGATCCGCGCTGTCTCGCGGACTTGGTAGCTAGTCCCCCTCCCGGGCAACCGACAGTCTCGTCAATTAAAACACCGATCCGGGCTTCGCACAGTGGATCGGCGGTTCGATTCGCGAGAACTGCTTACTGGAGCGGTAATTGGACTCCCGCAGTCGACGGGTCGGCCCGCAACATGATCGAGTCCGGCGTGGTGCCCACCGGCACGTCGTAGACGAGCGGCGTCTCGACCGCGTCTCCCGGAGCGACGGTGGCGATGGTGCCACCCAGGAAGGCGGTCGCCTCGTCGTCCAGGGGGAAGGTCTGTCCCGCGGCGCTGAGCTGTTGGAAGGTCGCCACGAACGTCAAAGGCGCGGTGCCCGTGTTGGAGACGTTGACGTAGACGACGTAGAACACGCCATCGGCCGTCGTCTGGACGGCGTCGCTGACGGTCGAGGTGATGGTGTCGCCGGTATCGGTGCCCGCGACCGAGAAGGTGTAGTCGCCGTCGCTGCCCTCGGCGCCGGTGGGTGGCGGAGTTGGTGACGCGGCCGTCGAGGATTCGCCGGAACTCTCCGAGGGGGTCTTACTCGAGGTGGTCTCCGACGTCGAGGACGGTGTGGTCCGCGACGTGGTCACCGTCGACACGTCCTTGCGCATCACCACGAGCACGATGACCACGACGAGGGCCAACAGAATCGCCGCTGCGCCGCCGAGGATGCCGATGACCAGCTTCTTGTTGGGCCCGTCACCGGGCGGCGGACCGGGTGGCGGGGCGAACGGAGCCGCCTGGAACGACTGAGCGGGCGGTGGGGCGTACGACGGCTCGACCGGTGGCGCCTCCCACGCCGTCGGGGGCGTATCCCACGCCGGCATCGGCGGGTTCCACGAGACCTGTGGATGGGTGTCGTAGGGCTGGCCGGGCGTCGGTGTGAACGAGGCGGGGTCGGACGGTTCCTGGCCTGACTCGGCGGCCGGTTCGTCGCCCGGAATCTCGTCAGCCGGCGCGGAAGGTCCTTCGGGCGCAACGGCCGGCGCACGATGCTCGGTCCAGCCGGTGCCATCCCAGTACCTGAGGCCGGCGGGGTCCTCCGGGTCTGGATACCAATTGGCCGGTGTCGTCATCGCGGCTCTCCCCGATCCTGCGCCCCCCGCGGGCGCTGCGAACCGAACTTAGCGCAGGCTGTTGACCGTCGCGCTGCTTCGGTTCAGGCACGCGGGTGCGTCAGCCGCCCATCGCCATGCGCCACTGCTCGAGATTGCTGGCCCGATAGACGTAGTTGGTGCGCCGCACCTCCGAGAGTGAGGCGCTCGGCTCCGCCGAATAGAAGTGCCCGGGGTAGACCGTCGGATCGCCGGGCAGCTGCGACAGCGCCTGCAGGCTGCGGAACATGTCGTCGACGTTGCCGCCGGGGAAGTCGGTGCGTCCGCACCCCTCCAGGAACAGGGTGTCGCCTGCGACCAGTCGACCGTCGAGTAGGAAGCACTGGCTGCCCGGCGTGTGGCCGGGGGTGTGCAGCAGTTCGATCTCCACGTCGCCGACCGCGACCTTGTCACCGTGCTCGTGCGACGTCAGTTCGCTCAGCGCAATGCCCGTGATCCGGGAGACCCAGTCCGCCTCGTGGGTGTTGACGTGTACGGGCACGCTGACCCGTTCGAGCAGTTCGGCCAGGCCCTTGAGCTCGAAGCCCATCATCGAGCCGCCGACGTGGTCGGGGTGGTGGTGGCTGACGAGCACGCCGGACAGGTGCATGCCGTCGGCCTCGATGGCGTCGAGCAGATCGTTGGCGGCGTACGCCGGGTCGACGACGAGGCAGTCGCCGGTCTGGCGATCGCCGATGAGGTAGGCGAAGTTGCGCATCTGCTGGGCGATCATGTCGTTCGCCGCGAAGTCGGTGCCGGACAGCAACTGCTTGAAGTACAGACGGTCCTGCTCGGTGGGGCTGGCCATGGCCCCACCCTAGGGGGCCGTTCGCTCAGCGCGTAGCGGCCGGTACGCGAAGCGGTTTGGTGAGGCCAGCGCCGAGAATGTACCCTCTTTAAGGCCCTGCGACGCGACTGATGCGCTCCTGGGGCGGTTGCCCCCTTAGCTCAGTCGGTAGAGCGCTTCCATGGTAAGGAAGAGGTCAACGGTTCGATTCCGTTAGGGGGCCCGGTGGATCGCCAGGCGCGTGCCGCCTGGATCCGTCCGGGGCGGTGTAGCTCAGCTGGTTAGAGCGCACGACTCATAATCGTGAGGTCGGGGGATCGAGCCCCCCCACCGCTACAAGACGACAACGCAAGTGAATCAAGAAGGACGACAGACGTGGCCTCGAGTACAGACGTACGGCCCAAGATCACCTTGGCCTGTGAGGTGTGCAAGCACCGCAACTACATCACGAAGAAGAACCGGCGCAACGATCCCGACCGGCTGGAGATCAAGAAGTTCTGCCCGAACTGCGGAACGCACCAGCCGCACAAGGAATCGCGCTAGCGGACAGAACCGGGCTTCGGCCCGCTCTCGACGCTGGAAAATTGAAGATGGGGAACTGAATTCGTGCCGCTGTCTCCGAGCATCATCGGGATGCACTATCGCTACCCCGATTTCTACGAGGTTGGGCGCGAGAAGGTCCGGGAGTATGCCGTCGCCGTCAAGAACGACGATTCGGTCTACTTCGACGAAGGTGCCGCCGCCAACCTCGGCCACGAGTCGCTTCCCGCACCGCTGACGTTCATCTCGGTCTTCGGGTACACGGCGCAGACGGCCTTCTTCGCCAACGCGAACATCGGCATCACCGACGCGCAGATCGTCCAGGTCGACCAGGAGCTGAAGTTCCTGTTGCCGATCAAGGTGGGCGATCGGCTGTACTGCGACGTGTACGTTCACGCGTACCGGCATGCGCACGGCACGGACATCATCGTCACCAAGAACATCATCACCAACGACAAGGGTGAGGCCGTGCAAGAGACGTACACGACCTTGGCGGGTCGTTCAGACGACACCGGAGAGGGCTTTTCCAATGGCACTGCGTGAGTTCAGTTCGGTCAAGGTGGGTGACGAGCTTCCCGAGCGCGTCATTCCTCTGACCCGGATGGACCTGGTCAACTACGCCGGTGTGTCCGGTGACCTCAACCCGATCCACTGGGACGACGAGATTGCCAAGCAGGTCGGTCTGGACACCGCGATCGCCCACGGCATGCTGACGATGGGTCTGGGCGGCGGCTATGTGACGTCGTGGATCGGCGACCCGGCCGCGGTCACCGAGTACAACGTGCGGTTCACCGCCGTCGTACCCGTGCCCAACGACGGCGTCGGCGCCGAGATCGTGTTCAACGGTCGAGTGAAATCGGTTGACGCCGAAGCGAAGTCGATCGTCATCGCGATCTCTGCGACCACCGGCGGCAAGAAGATCTTCGGCCGCGCCACGGCGACCGCGAAGCTGGCATAGAGGTGCCGCTCAAAGCTGACGTCCTGGGGATGGTCCACCACTATCCCGAGAGCTTCAAGATCGGCCGCGAACAGGTGCGCCAGTACGCCCGCGCGATCAAGGCCGACGACCCGGCGTCGTTCGACGAGGATGCGGCCGCCGAACTGGGCCACGACAACATCATCGCGTCGCTGACCTTCCCGTCGATCCTGGCGCTGCTCGTGCAACAGGACTTCTTCCGCAAGGTCGACGTCGGACTGACCACCATGCAGATCGTCCAGGTGGACCAGAAGTTCGTCTTCCACAAGCCGCTCGTCGTCGGCGAGACCTTGACCGCGTCCCTGGAGATCCAGTCGGTCGTCGAACGGTTCGGAGCCGACATCGTGGTCACCCGCAGCGTATGCACCAACGAACACGACGAGGTCGTGCTCGAGGCGTTCACCACGCTGATGGGCCACGAGGGTGACAACTCGATCCAGGTTCAGTGGGACGCGGAGACCGGCCAGGTCATACGCACCGCGGCGAAGGATTAGTAACTCGGATCAGGGCCGATGTACACTCAGTCCTCGGGGTTTACCCAATTACGCGCGCTGTCCGTCGGTTGATGATCGGCCGATCGGAGGGCGCGTGAATTGTGTGAACCTTGAACGGCAAAAATCTGCCAGCAGTGCCGTTCTCGAAGGGGCGTAGCTCAACTGGCAGAGCAGCGGTCTCCAAAACCGCAGGTTGCAGGTTCAAGTCCTGTCGCCCCTGCTGTAGGCGAATACTCGAAGAGTGTGGACACTGGAAGGTGACCACGAAGGAACTGACGAAAGGCATGCGGTGAGCGACGATCGCGACGGTGCCGGCTTCCCAGTCGACGACATCGACTCCGACGTCGACGACGTGGACTCCGTAGAGGACGACATCGACTCGGCCGGCGACGACGTCGGCGTAGCGGGCACCCGCGGCCAGACTGCGGTCGCGACCCGGCCGCAACGACCCACCGGCAAGCGCTCGCGCCGCGAGGCCACTGACGCCACGCCGGCGACCGAGACCAGCTCCACGAAGAACGGCGACGGCAAGAAGCCGAAGAAGACCGCCAAGAAGCCTGGCGAGTCGCGCAATCCGTTCGCCTACGTCTGGACCTTCCTGAAGCAGGTCGTCGCCGAGTTGCGCAAGGTGATCTGGCCGAACCGCAAGCAGATGATCAGTTATACGACCGTGGTGCTGGTGTTCCTGGCGTTCATGGTGTCGTTGATCGGCGGGGTCGACCTCGGCCTGGCCAAACTCGTGACATTGGTATTCGGCTGAGCGAGCTCTGCCCGCCGCCCGTGACGAGCGAAGATTTTAGAGAGGATAGACAACCGTGACGACCTTCGATGGCGATGCGCCCTCGGGTGAGTCCGACGTGTTCGCCGAAGCCGCCGAGTCGGCGACTTTGACAGACGTCGAGACCGGCGAGACCGTTGAGATCAACGAGGACCCGATCCCCGACGCCGCAGACGCGACGGACTCCGAAGCGGTCGCCGAGGCGCCTGCCGAGGAGGACGCGCCTGCCGAAGAGGACGAGGACGTCGACCCCGCCGTCGCGATGAAGAAGGACCTGCGGTCCAAGCCCGGCCACTGGTACGTCATCCACTCCTACGCCGGCTACGAGAACAAGGTGAAGGCCAATCTCGAGACCCGCGTGCAGAACCTCGACGTCGGCGACTTCATCTTCCAGGTGGAAGTGCCGACCGAAGAGGTCACCGAGATCAAGAACGGCCAGCGCAAGCAGGTCAACCGCAAGGTGCTACCCGGCTACATCCTGGTGCGCATGGACCTCACCGACGAGTCGTGGAGCGCGGTGCGCAACACCCCCGGTGTCACCGGCTTCGTCGGCGCGACGTCCAAGCCGTCGGCGCTGACCCTGGATGACGTGGTCAAGTTCCTGCTCCCACAGGGCGCGGCGAAGAAGGCCGCCAAGTCGACGTCGTCGGGTGCAGGTGCAGCTGCCGAGACCGGTGGGCTAGAACGGCCCGTCGTCCTCGTCGACTTCGAGGTCGGCGAGTCGGTCACGGTCATGGACGGCCCGTTCGCGACGCTGCCGGCTTCGATCAGTGAGGTCAACGCAGAACAGCAGAAGCTCAAGGTGTTGGTGTCCATCTTCGGTCGCGAAACGCCCGTCGAACTGACCTTCACCCAGGTCTCGAAGATCTAAAGAACAGAACTTCTAAGAACAATAGGAACAGGAAGAACGAGTCATGGCCCCCAAGAAGAAGAAGATCACCGGGCTGATCAAGCTGCAGGTCCAGGCGGGCGCAGCCAACCCCGCCCCGCCCATCGGCCCGGCGCTCGGCCAGCACGGCGTCAACATCATGGAATTCTGCAAGGCCTACAACGAGGCGACGCAGGATCAGCGCGGCAACGTCATCCCCGTGGAGATCACGGTCTACGAGGACCGCAGCTTCACGTTCGTGCTGAAGACCCCGCCCGCCGCCAAGCTGCTGCTGAAGGCTGCCGGCGTGCAAAAGGGCTCCGGCGAGCCGCACAAGACCAAGGTCGCCAAGGTGACCTGGGATCAGGTGCGCGAGATCGCGGAGCAGAAGAAGGACGACCTCAACGCCAACGACATCGACGCCGCGGCGAAGATCATCGCAGGCACCGCCCGCTCGATGGGCATCACGGTCTCCTAGCAGGAACGCAGTACCCGTGGGAGGGCCCGCTTCGGCCCGCAAGACACCACGACCCAACGAATGATGATTGGAATCCCATGAGCAAGAACAGCAAGGCATACCGCGAAGCGGCCGAGAAGATCGACCGCGACAACCTCTACTCTCCGCTCGAGGCCGCGAAGCTGGCCAAGGAGACGTCCTCGAAGAAGCAGGACGCCACCGTCGAGGTCGCGATCCGCCTCGGTGTCGATCCCCGCAAGGCCGACCAGTTGGTGCGCGGCACCGTCAACCTGCCGCACGGCACCGGCAAGACGGCCCGCGTCATCGTGTTCGCCGTCGGCGACAAGGCCGAGGCCGCCGTGGCCGCAGGCGCGGACGAGGTCGGCAGTGACGACCTGATCGAGAAGATCCAGGGCGGTTTCCTGGACTTCGACGCCGCGATCGCCACCCCGGACCAGATGGCCAAGGTCGGCAAGATCGCCCGCGTGCTGGGCCCGCGTGGCCTGATGCCCAACCCGAAGACCGGCACCGTGACGCCCGACGTCGCGAAGGCCGTCTCGGACATCAAAGGCGGCAAGATCAACTTCCGCGTCGACAAGCAGGCCAACCTGCACTTCGTCATCGGCAAGGCCTCGTTCGACGAGACGAAGCTCGCCGAGAACTACGGCGCCGCGATCGACGAGATCATGCGCGCCAAGCCGTCGTCGTCCAAGGGGCGCTACCTGAAGAAGGTCGTCGTCTCGACCACGACGGGCCCCGGCATCCTGGTGGATCCGTCCGTCACGCGGGGCTACGCGGAGGCGTAGGCAGCCAACCAGAGCACACTCAACACGGTCGACGGTCGACCTGAAGTACACCCACGATCGGGCTCTTCAGGTCGACTTCGTCGTTTCGGGCCCCTCCTGTGGCCGGGTCAGTTGGTCGAGGAATTCTCCCCACTCCGCATCGTTTGGTGGTGCCGGGTCGTCATCTCATCGCGCCATCGCCCACAACGCACACCGCGGGGCGCTGACCGGGTGGTTCAAGATCGATCAAGAAAATCGGTGGAACATCTGCCCTAATCATCAAGATCACAGCTGACTGTGACGCACCTCACAATCGTCCCCGCGCGCGAACTTGACGTGCACATTCATTTCTAGCAAATCAGTTCAGTCGATGAAATATAGTTCGTCCCCTCAGCCGACAGCCGCCCACGACCGTAGAGTTCGCAGCAAGTGGGTTGCGGCATCGGACTCGGCAAGGGGGCCTCCGATGACGTGAATCTTGTGTCGCATCAGTTAATTTAATGGGGAGTAGCGACTCATGTCGCACAACATCACGGGGGAAGCGCCGGTTCCAACGACGCGCGCACATCATCTGGTGCACGGTGAACACGACCGCCACATACGTACACATCATGCGGCTGGTGCAGTTTTAGCAACGATGATGCTGGCAGTGACTGCCCTTCTGTTGATCAGTGACGTGCGGAATTTCGTGGTCCTGGTCTGTTGTCTGTTTTCGGCGTTCGCCTTCTTCATGAGCGTGTCTTTCCTGGTGACGCTGATGTACGCGAAGCGCGACGGGGACCGCGAACTCGATCTCGCCCTCGAAGCTCCGGACGAACACGACCGCGAGTCCATTGCGGTGCTGATTCCGGCGCGGCACGAGACCACCGTGCTGGCGGCCACCCTCCTCAACACGGCATGGACGCAGCGCGATCATGCCGAACATCAGATCTTTGCAGTGATCAACGACGACGATCCGGAGACGATGCGCGTGGCCGCACTGGCGGCGACGATCATCAACACACGGATGGGAACGGGTGCGACGCGGCACCATATCGACGCGGAGATCAACGACGCGATCCGTTCGGACGATTCGCACCTGGGCGACCTGATAGCGCTGGTTCCCGGCGGCCCCGTCCAGATGCTCGTATATCCGCTCGGCGACCGACCGCCGAACAAGCCGCAACAGTTGAACTTCGCCTTTTGGTATCTGCGATCGTCGTTTTCGATCTTTACGGTGCTCGACGCAGAAAGCCTTGCCGCCAAGGGGCTTCTACGCGCCGTGGACCGGGCGTTCTACGACAATCCCGACGTCGAGATCATCCAGGGCGGCATCCAACTCATGGATCCCGTGCCCGATGGTCCTTGGTGGCGGCGAGTGCACATGAGCGTCACGCGGTGGTATTCATGGCACAACCTGCTGGAGTACACGCGTTGGTTCAGCTCACAGATGCGATACCAGTCCGATCGTGGCTTCATGCCCTTGGGAGGCAACACTGTCTTTCTTCGGCGCGAGCTGCTCTCCAAGACCGACGCATGGCCGATGTCGCTGACCGAGGATTGCGAACTCGGAGTGCGTGCCACGGCGATTCACGGCGCAAAGACCCTGAGCTTCTACGACCCGGTCCTGACGACTCGCGAGGAAACCCCGCCGAGCCTGAGGACTTTGGTCAAGCAACGGCGGCGTTGGAACATCGGCTTCATTCAGAGCTTCATGGCGGGGAACTGGCGAGCCCTTCCCACGGCCCGGCAGCGGCTGGTCGCGCTCTGGATCCTGAGCATGAGTATCTTCCAGACGATCTCGCTGGCGATCCTCCCGTTGACACTGCTCACGATCTTCTGGATCAAGTCCCCGGCACCCCTCGCGGTCGCGCTGTGCGTACCCACCATTCCAGTCATCCTCGGGATGGTTCTTCAGATGCTGTATCTGCACGAGTACGGCAAGTCCTTCGATCGACGCGTCGGCTGGTACGTCTACGTCATCTTCATCGTGACGTTCTTGCTCTACCAGTTGGTGCTGTCGTTTGCCGCCGTCCAGGCGCTGGTGTGGTACCTAGGGGGCCGGCTCGGGTGGGACAAGACCGAACACACCGGCGATCACCTCAAGGGTGTTTCGGAACCTGCTGTTCCGATGGCCGCGTAGATGGCCACCGTTCTCGAGTCTCGTCCTGACGCAACTCCTTCCGCCCCCGAACCATCGGCTCCCAGCGGTCCGCCCGTACGACGACGTTGGCTGACCGTCTCGATTTGCGTGGTCCTCGCAGTCGCGTGCGCGGTGGCAACGTCGTTCAACATCTACGGCAACCCCATTCGGTTCAAGGACGAAGGCGTCTATCTGGCGCAGGCGTGGGCGATTCCGAACATGCATGCCCTGGCGAACTACACCTATTGGTACGACCACCCGCCACTCGGCTGGATGCAGATGGCGACGTGGGCGACGCTCACCGATGGCTGGGATCGTTGGAGCAGCAATTCGACGATGGCAGGCCGCGAATTCATGGTCGTCATCCGGGTCGCGACGACATTGTTGATCTTCGCACTGGGTCGTCGACTCGGAATGCGCAGGACGTGGTCGGTCATCGCTGCCCTTATCTTCGTCTTCAGTCCGCTCGCCATGTACTACGGGCGGCTGACGCTCCTCGACAACGTGGCCATGCCATGGATATTGGCCAGCTTCGTGCTGGCCTGGTCGCCGCGGCGCGCCTGGGGCGCTTCGGTCGGAAGCGCCCTGTGCTTCGCCGTTGCGGTCATCACCAAGGAGACGCTGGTCCTCATCGCGCCTGCGCTGCTGCTGGCCTTGTGGTCGAACTACCGTCGCTCGAGCAATCGTTCGTTCGTGTGGATCTCGTTTGGGTTGGTGCTAGCCATGTCCACGGCGCTGTACCCCCTGTACGCCGTGATCAAGAGTGAGCTGACGCCCGGTGTCGGGCACGTCAGTCTGTGGGGTGCGATCGAGTGGCAGCTCAGTGCTCGCAAGGGCAGCGGCAGCATCTTCGATCCGCACAGTGACGCAAGGGTATTGGTCGACAGCTGGTTGTCTCTGGACTCGTGGCTGCCACTCTGCGGACTGGTCGCGGCCGCCCTGCTCATCGCCGATCGACGATTCAGACCGATCACCGTGGCGGTCGCCATTCAAGCGGCGATGCTGCTCCGGCAGGGGTACCTGCCGTCGATGTTCGTCGTCTCGATGTTGCCGCTGCTGGCACTCTCCATCGCAGGCTTGTGCGACAGATTGTGGCCCTCCACCACCGCGAGGTTGCCGCTGCGGACCGCGAAACACGGAGCGCGCGAGCGATTGTCGGGTGCCTCGGTCCGGCTGCGCAAAGTGGGGGCCGTGACCGGTGCCGTCCTGGTGGCGGCATTCTGGTTCACGGCGGTGTCGAAGGCCAGTGACGGATGGATCAATACGCTGAAGTATCAGTGGACCGTCGATGCTGACGCCCCGCAACGTCAGGTCATTGCGTGGATCCGCGACAACGTTCCGCACGACTCGGTGGTCGTCGCGGAGGGCGAGATGTGGCTCGACCTGCACAACGCCGGCTTCGCGGGTCGCAACAACGTGTGGGTCTACAAAGTGGACAGCGACCCCGCGGTGACCGAGCAGTTGGGCCGCTGGCAGTCCATCGATTACCTCGCGCTGTCGCGCGTGACGCTGATCTCCGAGTCGAAGAAGACGATGCCGATGGTGTTCGACGCCATCGAACACAGTCAACGCGTTGCCGAGTTCGGTCAAGGCGACAACGCCGTTCAAATCATGAAGGTGAACCGATGACAACGGATTCCAGCGCTCGCGTGGAACGCGACGGACGGGTTGGGTCGGTTCTCGTCGTGATTCCCACCTACAACGAGCGCGAAAACCTCGGCGGCATTCTGGCGCGAATCCGCGCCGTCCAGCCGCACGTCCACGTACTGGTGGTCGACGACAACAGTCCCGATGGGACCGGCCGACTGGCAGATGATCTGGCCAGTGTCGACGCCGGCCGGCTTCACGTCATGCACCGCGCGGCCAAACAGGGGCTTGGTGCGGCCTACCTCGCCGGGTTCGCGTGGGGTTTCGCTCGGCGATACGACGTCATGGTCGAGATGGACGCCGACGGCAGCCATGCGCCGGAGCAATTGGGCCGCTTATTGGACGCCATCGCCGACGGCGCCGGGCTGGCGATCGGTTCGCGCTATGTCGAAGGTGGGGAGACTCAAGCCTGGCCCTGGCAGCGACTTCTGTTGTCGCGCACCGCGAACCTGTACGCCCGTATGATGCTGGGAACCGATGTCAGGGACATCACCGCAGGGTTCCGTGCCTACCGGGCGGACGTACTCGCTGCGATCGAGGTCGAACGGGTCGAGTCGAAGGGCTACTGCTTCCAGATCGACCTGGCGTGGCGGGCCATCCGGCACGGATGCTCCGTCGTCGAGGTCCCGATCACGTTTGTGGAGAGGAGTCACGGCTCCTCCAAGATGGATGCCGCGACGATGTGGGAGGCCCTTCGGAGAATCGCGCGGTGGGGTGTGCGACGTCGTGTCGATAGTCTCCGTGGCTTCAGAATGCGCCGTGCAACAACGAGATCCGCAGTTCTGAGCCTTGTCGAGGATTAATCGTCGCGGCTGGCGGACGTTGATCGTCGTCGTCGTAGTCACAATGGTGGCCACGCTGGGGACTGTGTGGCGGTCCAATTGGATCGGAAGCCACGACGCGGGTCAGACCCGCGGTCAAGACGACGTCGCGGCGACTAGTGCGGCCCGGGACTTCCTCAATGGGTACGTCGAACCCGATGGACGAGTCGTTCGGCGCGACGAAGGCGGCGACGTCGTGAGCGAGGGTCAGGCCTACGGCATGCTGATTGCTGCGGCGATTGGCGACGAGTCGACCTTCAGACGCGTGTGGGCGTGGACGAAGTCGAACTTGTCACGGTCCGACGGGCTGTTGGCCTGGCGTTGGTTAGACGGTGCGATCGCTGATCCGAACAGTGCCAGCGACGCCGATCTCGACGCCGTTCGGGCCTTGCTTCTGGCTGGAAGTCGTTTCAGTGCAGACGATCTCACCGAAGACGGTCGTCGCATGGCCGCTGCCGTGATGTCAGTCGAGACGGTTGAGCTCACGCCAGCAGAAGTGGTGGCAATGGGCTCGTCCAACCCGCCGCCGCCCCCCGATGCACAGAGCCGCGTGCTCGTGGGAGGAAACTGGGCGACGTCGAATCCTTGGCAGATCAATCCCAGCTACTTCAATCCCCGCGCTGAACAGCAACTTTCGCAAACGGATCCACGCTGGGGGGCAATGACGGCGACGCATCGCGCACTGCTGGAGCAGTTGAGTTCGCAGGCGCCGTTGCTGCCCGACTGGGCGCAGATCGACGACGGTTCAGTCAAGGCGGTGGGACACAACGATGTGCCTGTGCAGGCGGGGCTCGACGCCGCGCGCATTGCCATTCGCTTTTCGGAATCCTGTTCGCCCGATGACCGCAGGCTGGCTGCAGCGCTAGGCGCCGAGTTGAATGCGCCGCCGATGGCGGTGGGCATCCGCCACCTCGACGGTAGCCCGGCAGTGGAATGGAAGCACCCGATCTCCTTGGTGGCGGCGGCAGCGGCCGACCACGCCGCTGGCCACGATGCCGGTGCGGACGAGGATTTGATTGCGGCAATGAATCTGCAGCGGGACTACCCGAGTTACTACGGGGCGGCCTGGGTCGCACTCGGATATCTCATGCTGCGGACGTCAATGCTGGGGTCGTGTGACGCTAGCCCGTCGGCACCATGATTGTGGTGAGCAGGGCGCGATGGTCGGTGCCCTTCACTTCGACGGTCTCCGTGGACACGGCGGTGGCGTTCCTGGTGAGGACGTGGTCGATGCCGAGGACGGGCGGATAGCGCTTGTTGGCGGGGTAGGTGAAGTTGCGCCCGGACCCGGCTTGCCGGGCGGCGTCTTGGTAACCGTTGGCCAGCAGTTGGCGGAACGGGAGCATGTCGATGGTGGAGTTGAAGTCGCCGCCGATCAGGACGGCTCCCTCCCCGGCCTGTGCCGCCACCTCGGAGACGGTGCTCGGCAACTTGGCGAGGTCGCGGTGCCAGCCGTCGATGGCCCGTGGCCAGGGGGCGTCGAGGTGGACGGAGAGCAGCGACACGTCGTGGGTGATCCTGGGGATGCGGACCCGCGCGTTCACCATCGCCAGCATGTAGCCCGGGATGCGGGTGGAGTACGTGATCGGGTATCTGCTGTAGATGCCGACCCCTGCGGAGCTAGGGCGCGCGTCGAGTGCCCGGTAGGGGAACTCCTTCTGGATGCCGGCGGCTGACAGCCCTTGCACCGCTTCCGGCGTCAGCTCCTGAGCGAGGAGGATGTCGGCGCTTCCCTCTGCCACCCGAACCATGTCGGCCGGGTCGGCCTCGCCGTACAACATGTTGAGGGTCATCACCCTGACGCCGACCGAGGAGGGGTCGGGGGTGACCCTGACGAACCAGGGCACCTGGATGGCGACCAGGACCGCGGTGAGGAGGCACGCGAGACCCGCCAGCGGCCACCGTCGTCCCCACGCCAGGACGACGATCGCCGCTGGCGCGGCGAGCATCAGATACGGCGAGGCGATGACCAGGTACAGGGTGCGGTGGCCGGGGATCGGCGCGTAGCGGACGGCGAGGGCGGCCGTCGCAGCGAGCAGCAAAAGAACGCCGAGGCCTGCGGTGATCACTCGGCGTGCGGTTCTCAGACGTCTCCTTGGGCTGGTGCGCTGAGCGGCGCGCTAGGACCAGTATCCCTGCGTGGGAGCGGGCCTGCATTGCAGACTCACGGGGTGACCATGTCCAGCAGATGGATTGCCGCTTTTCTCGGCGTAATGTGCGCCGCGATGATCCACGTTCCCTCGGCTGCCGCCGATCCGCCGCCGGTGTCGGCGCAGGCCCGCGCGGCGGGCCTGATCGACGTGCGTAGCGCGGTGCCCGACGCGATCATCGATCTGCGCTATGCGACGGTCGACAACTTCGTGGGCGCGCAGCTCTATCCTGCCGACGCACGCTGCCTGGTGCACGATTCGCTGGCCGATGGGCTGGCCGTCGCGGCGAATCAGTTAAGGGCGCAGGGTCATACGTTGGTGTTCTGGGACTGCTACCGGCCGCATGACGTGCAGGTGCGGATGTTTCAGGAAGTCCCGAATCCGAATTGGGTCGCGCGGCCAAGTGGCTTCGCCCGCAGCCACGAGTCGGGACGGTCGGTGGACGTGACCATCGCGGGCCTGGACATGGGTACGGGCTTCGATGACTTCTCCCCGCACAGCCTGGCGTATGCGACTGAGGGCGTGACGGCCGCGCAGCAGGCCAATCGTGCGCTGCTGCGCTCGGCGATGGAGGCCGGCGGGTTCACGGTGTATTCGGGGGAGTGGTGGCACTTCGACGGGCCGGGCGCGAAGGACCCGCGGCCGATCTTGGACGTGCCGGTGGGTTGAGTCGGGTGGGCGGGTGGTCAGCCAGGCCAGATCCCCGGTGGGAAACACGGTCATGTCGACAAACATGCTGCAGCGTTTGACGGGTCCCGCCGAAGTGTGAGGAAAATGCTGTATATAATTCTCCACGGGAAAAATGAATTCCGTTGCTACAAAATTCCAGGTGACCGCGGCTGCTGCCGCATTGGCCGCCACTGCTGTCATCAGTCCGATCGCTGCTAATGCCGCTCCTGCGGTGCAGTTCTCGACCGCGCCGGTAAGCCACTTGGTCGGAGATTTTCGTGAGGGACCGGCCGAACTCATTTACTTTGGTCAGGTCACGTCGATCCAGCTCGCCGGTTTGACGATCAGACGTCGATCCGCCGCCCTCAACAGGAGTGTCAACCGCCTCGAGAGCTACGCGGCAGCGCATCCAGGGACTTTCTTCGGCAACAGCGCCGCGCAAGCTGCTGCCCGCAAGCGTGCGCGTCTGGCGGAATACGGCAAGCTTTCTTTCAGTGCCTGTAATGGTGGCACTGGCATCTCGCTCGGTCCGTACGGGACTGTGACGTCAGGTCCTTGCTGATAGGGCGTTGCCGCCAAGCACGCGTTCCCTCTGAAGGCTCCGCCCGCCGCCAAGCTGATGCTTTAAGGCCGCCGGTGTGCAGAAGGGGCTCCGGAGAGCCGCACAAGACCAAGGTCGCCAAGGTGACCTTAGATGTGGTGCGCGAAATCGCTGAGCTGAAGACGGAAGACCTCAACGCCAACGACATCGACGCCGCGGCGAAGATCATCGTAGGCACCGCCCGCTCGATGGGCACCACGGTCTTCTAAGCAGTACTGCAGTACCCGTGGGAGGGCCCGCTTCGGCCCGTGTGACACCACGACCCAACGAATGACAATTGGATTCCAATGAGCAAGAGCAGCAAGGTATACCGCCCCGGCCGGGAAGGATCCGCGACCGGTCTTGGCCGTGCCGGTGGGCTGAGCTCGGTGTAGCAGCTTGACGACCCGCAAATCAACAGACTCTGCGGAAAGTCAACCGGCTCGGCAAATCTCGAGAATTACTGGAACCAGATCAGCAATTTGCGCGCCGATCGCAGCAAAGACCTCGGCGCCTTGTCCGATTGGGTCGGGGATGTCCAGCAGCGTCCGCGCTGACAGGTGCGGACGTAGGCCTGCAAGATCGGCGACGGTCCGTGCCCCGTGCTCAGTGATAAGCAGAGCAGCTTCGTTCATGGTGAAGGTTCTGTGTAACCGGTGCGGGGCAAGTTCGAGAACCCTATCGCGATGTGCCCTGGTCATGGTCACAATGAAATCAGAATCTGACGCTATTCTCGGCGTGAGCTGTCGGGCGACGAAGTCGGAGGCATTACCGCCCAGCTTTTCGAGGACGGGAGCTGCTTCGGGGTGTATCGCATGGCCGATCACTGCGCGGGTCCCGCTGCTGGAGGCAGTAAAGGCTGGAAGCTCAAGCCGAGCGCCGTACGCAACGGCTAATCGCTCCGCGGTTGGTGACCGACAGATGTTTCCTGTGCAAACGAACAGGATGCGCACGGAACCTCCTCGCGACGATTATAGAAAGGTCATGCCACCGGACCGCAAATGAACTGACTGAGTTAAGTATCGGTGTCGGAGGCGCTCACCCCTAATGTGGCGCACTCGAGGGGGAGAAATATGGGTCGAAGTGTGAGAGGCGACCTCCGCTTCGGTTGATTCGATATCGGGTGGGG
Source organism: Mycolicibacterium hodleri (assembly GCF_006439015.1). Lineage (GTDB taxonomy): Bacteria > Actinomycetota > Actinomycetes > Mycobacteriales > Mycobacteriaceae > Mycobacterium > Mycobacterium hodleri_A. The sequence goes on from NZ_RCZG01000004.1 coordinate 194,743, forward strand.
TGGTGTGATGTCGACGGGGTGAATAATCAGAGTCTCTTGCACCCTCGGTATTTTGTAAACCGCCCGACTGGTAGGTTTATGGGGCATGAATCCGCCGGGCGAGGGCATTGGCCATTCCCGCGTCGCGCGCCTGAAAATGTCCGTGGCCATGAAAAAGTCCTGAAGCCGTCAAAGTGGTAAAGAACCAACAACGTCCAGAATGTCTTGAACATTTACATTTGACAAAATGTAATCTCGTATCAACGTCCTAATCTTTTCACACTCTGCGACTGATCCTCGGCTTACCGACCCGACGGAGACGGAAGGGAGTTTCCAGTGGAGGACTGGGGTTACGTCCGCACAGGCAGCATCGAGCAGAGGGGCAACCGATCAAGCGATCGTTCGGGTGGGTTGGTGTGTCGAGGAACACGGTGCGCCGCCGCGATAGGAGCCCGATGATCGACTGGTCATCCTGACCGGCAACTAAACAAGTGCCAAGGTCAGTATCGCCAATAATCTGACTAATGTGTCTTTCATCAGGCGACTGGGTGTCGGCGGTCTAGTTTGGCATGAGCATGGGGCTGTCGTGATCTGATTTTGCCAGTGCGATGGCACCACCTGGATTTCCAGTTCTGGGAGCACCGGCGCGCCGTGTCCCTGGCTTCTTCGTTTGTTGGTTCGATTGCCATGACAGTTCAAAGTCACGGAGGCGGCGGGGTTACCGGTGCCGGGATACCGCAGGATCGCCGCGCATTGCGGTGTAGACCGCAAGACGGTGCGCCGCTACGTGGAGGCCGCCCAGACAGTTAGGTTGGGTCGGGGTAACGATGTCAGCGCCGCCGATGACGGGTTGATCGGGGCGCGGTGGCCGAGGCGGTGCGACACGGTTACAAGGGCCGGTACGCTGCAGGTTGGCGCCATGAAACGAATCAGCGCGTACCTCGGCGGATTTGATGAGGTTGGGCGAGTTGGTCCGTTCGTCGGGGTCTGACGTGACGTCTCAATGAAGTCGGTGCGCAGGCGAACTTGCTGGACTGAACTTAGGTACGGATCATCGTGAAAGCTGAAGGGGGCTGGAATGGGTTGTCGTATCGCCGTTTTCGGAACGGGCTATCTCGGCGCGACGCATAGTGCGTGCATGGCAGAACTGGGACATGAAGTAGTCGGCGTGGACGTTGACACAGCAAAGCTCGCAACCCTTGCTGCTGGCGAGGCTCCGTTCTTTGAGCCGGGCCTGAACGACGTACTCAAGGCGAATGTAGATGCGGGGCGCCTCCGGTTTACTAGCTCCTACGAGGAGGCGGCGGAGTTCGCCGACGTTCACTTTATTGGAGTTGCGACTCCGCAGAAGCGGGGCGAGCTAGCGGCTGACCTCACCTACGTAGATTCGGTTGTCACAAGATTGGCGCCGCTACTGACGAGGCCGGCGGTGATCTATGGGAAGTCGACGGTGCCGGTGGGGTCGGCTGCACGATTGAGTGAGATGGCGCAACACCTCGCGCCGATTGGCGATGCAGTCGAGCTGGCGTGGAATCCTGAGTTCCTGCGCGAAGGATTTGCGGTGCATGACACTCTCCATCCTGACCGGATTGTGCTGGGTATCGACCTTGAACGTAGAGGGCGGGCCGAGGAAGTGGCTCGGGAGCTATACCGTGACATTGTCGGAGAAGGGGTTCCGTTCCTAGTCACTGATCGAGAGACGGCGGAGCTGGTAAAGACGGCCGCAAATGCGTTTCTCGCCACTAAAATATCGTTCATCAACGCGATGGCGGAGGTGTGCGAAGCGGCAGGCGCCGACGTGTCAGAGTTGGCCGACGCCATTGGGTACGACGCCAGGATCGGTCGACGATTTCTAAACGCTGGTATTGGGTTTGGTGGGGGCTGTTTACCGAAGGATATACGCGCTTTCATGGCACGAGCAGGTGAACTCGGCGCCAACCAGGCGTTGACCTTTCTGCGTGAGGTCGACAGCATTAATATGCGAGGGCGAACGAGGATGATGGAAATGACGAGGGAGGTTGCGGGTGGCTCCCTTATCGGCACAAGGGTGGCGGTGCTTGGTGCGGCGTTTAAACCCGATTCCGACGATATAAGGGATTCGCCTGCTTTAAATATTGCGGGTCAGATCCAGCTGCAAGGCGCATCGGTAACCGTGTTCGACCCAAAAGCAATCAATAATTCGCGAACTCTCTTTCCCACATTAAACTACGCTAGCGATGTACGCGACGCTTGCGATGGAGCAGACGTCACGTTGGTACTAACCGAATGGGAAGAATTTCAGCGCCTCGAACCAGCATACCTGGATCCTATTGTCCGCTGTCAGCGTATAATCGACGGAAGAAATTGCCTTGACCAGGCGAAGTGGCGAAACGCAGGCTGGACGTACCGCGGAGTGGGCAGACGTTGACCTAGGAAAATCGGTTCAATTAAATTCGGTGAGGGCGTGATTAGCCGATTGAGAAATTTACGTAAACGGAACCCACTGTCGCCTCCTACGACCGGATTGCGACTTCGGAGAAAAAAATGAATCTGTGGCACTACGTGAGGATTCATAGCAAGTCTTACCTCGCGGTGGCGATTGTCACCGACGGCACACTTACCGCACCAAGACGTTCTTCACTGAAAGTAGACCATTCAACCCACTGAGAATCACTGCACGGGGTGGGGACTTTTACCGAGCGGGCCAGCGGATATCTCCAGTTGGCAATTGATACGCGCAGGCGAACTTGGCGACGTTGCGTCTAGCCCCATGCGCGGTCGAAAGACCGGCAGGTTCGGGTCATGGTGCCTCCGTCGAGGCGGGTCAACTTATCCCACTATCTTGATGTCCACCGTTAGGCGGGGTCCTCAACGGGTTTTTATACGGGGGCTTAGGTGAAGATTTTCGGTGCGATGCCATTTTGCTGCTTAACGTGTGGCCATGGGCCGAAGCCCCCAGCAACATCAACACTAATGAGCCAATTGCGGCCAATTGCAGCGACTTGCCCATCCCTTCAGCAATGCCGAGCATACCGCGCTCGAATAGAAGAGGCTGCACCGTCATCGAAACTGCGAACGCAACCGCGAAAACGGTTCTTCCTTGGAAAAGTCGAGCGACTAAAATGATCGCGAAGGCCAGAAAAAGGATTTCCAACACCGTGCCCGCCCAGCCAGCGAGAACCCAGCCCTCAGCGATCGGTCCCTCTGCTAGATTTGCTCCTGCTTGGGCTGGCCCGCCAGCTTGAGGTCGTAAAATAGAGCCCCACGCGGCTCCAGCTAATTGTCCCTTCTCTCCTAAGATCTGCTGTGGCAACATCGCCTGCAACAGGTGCGTAATTACCTCTCCCAGAGAGAGGTACGAGTACGGGCCAGCGCCAACGGCGTCCACATTGGCCTGCAGTGCATCGAACCTAGCAAGTATCGGGTAAAAGAACTGGACAACCGTTGGATAGTATGATTCGACAACATCAGTCCGCGTAAGGATCCCGAGCTCCGTCTTGATGCGCTGCACTGCAAAGAACGCACAGAGGGCGAGGGCGGTGTAGACGCCGACCATGCGAAGTGGGACACGGCCTCCCCGCATAAAAAGTCGGACTACCCCGAACACAATTATGGCCAGTATTGGTGCTTTGGTCGCTGCGATTAGTGCCCACGCAGCTTCCGACACCACGACGACGGTGATAGTCGACCTGCTCAAGTGATCGACGCCTATGAATATCAACCCAGCTGCAACAGTAGGAAGGAGGGTCAAGGTGACAACCGCGGTTGACGAGAGAGTGGCACTCTGTGATGGGGCTCCGTCGAGGCCGGTGTAAGCTCGAATCAACCAACCCAATCCCATCAACACAAGTCCGTGATCTGCGCGAATGAGTGAACCTCGCGACCCGGCGTTGTTCGAGTGTGCGAAGCGTCTCAGACTTAGTGCGACGGCTAGCAAAAGAAGGAAACCGGGGACTGCCCTCTCCAGGATCTCCGACACAGCGGCAAAGTAGTCCCAGCTAATTCGGCGATCGGCGAGGCTATCATTAATCCGCGGCGATGGCTTTAGCCAGAGGAGCAACGAAGGGCGGGCCACATATCCGATGGCCCAATACACCGCCAGCAACAACAACAGACTTCCTAATGCGCCACGAATTCTTATCGCGGCGACGGCCTGTGCAAGAAGAGTCGCGGTTGCAGCAAGCAGTAGTGTCGGAGCCCTTAACTTGCTACCTTCTTCCAGCACAAAAGCTACGAGCCAACCGGCGGCGCCTACTGAGAAGAGAGACGCCGCCCATGGGAATTCGTTGACGCGACGCAGATTCACGAAGATTACTTTACCCTTCGACGGTTTGCGCGGTTATAGCAAATAATTCGGCTGGCATTACTGGCGACCACGGCCCAAGCAACTGGAATTAGCGCCAACGACCCTGCCCGGTGAATGACGGCAATCGCAACCACTATCGTGGCGGCTCCAGCAAACGAAGCGACGGCCAGTCCCCTCCAACGCTCCGAGGCGACCGCTACTCCAAAGTCCCAGTTCCATTGATCCCATCCAATCTGCGCCACGCACAGTACCGCTACAACCCACTCAATTCCGACAAAGTCGTCCCCGAGGAGCGTATCGCCCCAGAAGGCAAGGGCTGTCACGATCACGGCGGACGATACGACCGATACTGCCAACCGAGTGACGACAACTATTTTTGATTGGGGATCCGAACCAGATTGCTGCGTAATGTGACGCACCAGCCGCGAATAGGCCACCTGGTTTATCGCTTGGCCAGTTGCCCCCGCGGCTTTGGCGCAAGTTAACGCCACTGCGTACACACCCAAATCAGCTGGTGTTAGAAGAGCAGCGATCGCGATCTGGTCTGAACGAATCGTAACTTGGTCAATCGCCATGGAAATGCCCAGCCGAGAGTTCGCTGTCACCTGGACTGGAGTCGCCCAACTACATGAGCGTAAGACCGCTATCGAAGAAAACGCACTAACCGTCAATGCCAAGCATTGGCCCGCGAACATTGCCCAGAAGGCCGTCCAGAAATTGAGCGCATCGAGCGCGAAGAGAGCAATCTGACCGAGCGACGGTACTACCAGCACCGATGCGCGGTAGGCATTGAACCATGCGTGCTGGTCACGGTCGACAAGCTGCTCTGCGCCGAGCCGACTGAGTCCGGCTAAAACGAACAAGAATCCGGCTAGGCGTGTCGCGACGACGGTATCTCCGTCGCCGCCGGAGAGCGCTGGTGCAGACAGGTAGATAACTAACGCGCCAATCAGCGAGAGAAGAATGAGAACCCAGAGCCCAACCGCACTTGACGTGCCGCGCCGGACGTTCGAGATCGAGAGAGTGCGCGGCAGTCCAAGAAAAATAGCAAACTCTAGTGCAGAAGGAAGCAGGAATGCGGCCGCCAATCCTCCTCTCCCGGTGGCGCCAAGTTCGTGGGCAATCATCGGGGTCGAAACAACGCTAAGTCCCAAGCCGAGGTATGTGACCCCTGCATTGGCGACGATCGTGCGAAATTGTCGTCGTTTGATAGTCTGCACTATGTATCGGATCACATGCAGTCCGCCAGACGTGCCCGCATGTACTTTGCGCCGCCCGGGTAGGTGTCTGCTGCAGGTGAGTTGTACAAAGTTGGCATAGGGAAGCGCCTAAAAATATGTCTGTTGGTTTTTGTGGGCGTCGACTCCATATACATCATTGACCGCACAAAGTTCGTGCGGAATTTTGCTCTCGCCTATCCGTTGAGCTCGATAGTCTGGGCCATTGGGACTAACTACGATTTCGAGCAGAAGAAAATCTGCTCGCCGGTGTCAGCACCAACCCCAATTGATTTCATTTCTTCGATCGTAAGAAAGTCTTCTGGCCCGGCGACGACGACATGATAACCAACGCTTCTCAACCGGTCCACGTAGTCTGGGCCGTAGCGGCGTACGTGGTCCACTTGGCCGAATAGTCGCAGACGCTCAGCAGGGTCTGTGATTGATGCATCTTCGATTGTCGCGTCGGCGCTGATAGGGACGGCGAGAATTGCCCAACCCGCGGGCTTTAGCACGCGGAAGAATTCACGCATCGCTTGCCGATCGTCGTCGACGTGTTCAAGCACATGGCTGCAGTAAACAACATCAAACGAGTCATCGGGAAATTGAATATCGGTGACATCCATAGTAACCATTGCGGCTGGATCGTAGAGATCCGCGGTGAGGTACCCGGCGCCGATCCGCTTCCGTAGCAGCTTTTGAAATTGGGGTTCGGGCGCTACGTGTAAGACCTGCTTATCGCAGCCATCGAAGAGGTCGGTCTCTCTCTCGAAGTACAGCCATGTCAAGCGGTGGCGTTCAACCGCTCCACAATGCATGCATTGCGCATTATCCCGACGCGCGACGCCATACGGCCCGAACTTCTTGGAATTACGTTTGCAAACCGGACAGTACAGTCCTATTCCCCGATACGGTATGAGTCGCACGAATTTTCGCACAGAGCGGAGTGACCGCACCGCTCCGGATGGCAACGCACGTGCCAACGTGCCCGTTGCGCTAGGCATGAGCATCCCCCTTGCTGCACAATCCCAAGGGCGTTGTGTGCGGACACCGAAACCCCTCAGTCCCACCGGCTTATTCGACAGCTGCCTGGCTGACGATAACACCTATTGGTGCACAGTGTTGGAACCGGGCGGCTTCGACGGGGGCCGATCCGGCGGGCTGCTGGGTGACTCGGAAAACACCTGCCGTACACGGCTTCCAGTAGATTTGTCCACAGCAGCCTAGGGCGAGAGCCCTGACCGGTGTGACCTGATAGAAGCCTGCTGAGCCATCAACTCGCAATAGGTCTGTCCACCGGCAGAGCCCTCGCCGTCGTCCCGTCAACCGGATGAATGAAGGGACATTTCGATGGTGACAGTAGGGATCGACCCACACAAGGCCGTACATGTTGCGGTCGCAGTCGATGCTCGCGGTAATCGCATCGGCAAGCCGCTGACGATAAAGAACGACGGGCTGCTGATTATCGCGGTGCTCACATGGATTCGCTCGATCACCGATCGCACCTCGGTGACCTGGGCCATCGAAGACGGTCACGGCTTCGCCCGCCGGTTGCCGATGGAACGCCGGACTATGATGATCAACCAGATCAAGGCGCAATCGCACCTCTGGCTCGAACACATACCGGGCGATCTGGCCAGGGCCAAAGCCCTCGCCACGTTGACCGCGCGGCTCGACGCCGCACAGGTGGGCACTCACGTCCGACATGCGATAGCCGCGATGATCAGCGAGCTCGCCGACGCCAACAATCGCATTCACGATCTCGATATCAGTATCAAAGAGCTCGTTGCCCCCTCTCACGCCCAACCTGCTGGCGATAACCGGGATCAGCTACAACTCCGCGGCGGTGATGCTCGCTGAAATCGGTGACATCAAAAGGTTTTCGAGCTCGGCCAAACTAGCCCGCTACACCCGCTGCGCACCGATCCCGGTCTACTCGTCCGACAACGAACGTCACCGCCTTCACCGGGGAGGCAACCGCCGCCTCAACAACGTCCTCTACACCGCAGCGATCGTGCAGACACGCTTCAACCCGGCCGCCCAAGAACTCATCGCACGTCGAGAACCCGTAAAGGGTGCCCGAGGCGCAAGACGGATCCTCAAACGCCACCTCGTCGACGTGATCTACCGAGCCATGCACACCGACCAATCCACCCGGCAACACCAAATCACCAGGTGCCAACAGCTGGCATTGACATAGAAGCATCAAACAGACGTGCATGCGCACGGATCAAGCCCGTGGGTCGACGCGACAAGCCTGGTAGGGCACCTACGAGGCTGGTAGAGCACCTACAATGCGGTCCGTCCAGAGAGTCGACAAATGCCTCGCCGCGGCCTGCCTGGTAATTTCGCGACATGCCAAGTTCTGTGAGGGGGCACGCGCGATGCGTCTGCTTCTGGTGACCCCCATTTACCCCCCTACGCGGGGGGGAATCCAAACGTTGCTTTACCAGTTAACCGCTTCCCTGCCCGGTACCGACGTCAAGGTGATAACAGCTAAGGAACGGGGCTGGGAGGCACACGACGCATCGTCGGGGCAACTCATTAAACGAGTGTGGGTGCCTGAGGTTAGTCCCCTCATCCGGAATGCGATGTTTAATTTCGCTGCGCTGGGCGCGCTTTATGGGTGGAGGCCTGATGTTGTGCTGTGTGGGCATATAGTTGCCAGCCCAGCCAGCTGGATGATTGCGAAACGATTCAAGGCGGCCCACGTGGTATACGCGTACGGCAGAGAGATCGGAATCAGGCCGGCGCTAGCCGCATGGGCACTTCGTCGTAGCAACGCTGCGATAGCGATTAGTGCATATACGCGAGGGGAGCTATTGGCTGCAGCTCACGGAGCCACATTGCCGCCTATTCATGTCGTTTCTCCCGGCGTCAATTTGCCAGATGACATCGGACGATGCGACGCTAGTCGCCCAACCGTGCTAACTGTCGCGCGCATGCGCGATTGGTACAAAGGCCACGACCGTTTGCTTGATGCGCTTCCGCTCGTCATACAGGAAGTCCCAAATGTGCATTGGGTGGTAATAGGTGAAGGCAAGATCCGGGCAGAGTTGGAACGACGAGCAAAAGCTGCAGCGCTATTGGGCAATGTCTCGTTCCTCGGAGAGGTTGATGAAGACGTCAAGGAGAGTTGGCTTTCTTGCGCACACGTTTTTGCGATGCCGAGCCGCTATCCGGAGGACGAAGCCGGCGGAGAGGGATTCGGCATCGTCTACCTGGAAGCTGGCGCTCGTGGCCTTCCGTCCGTAGCGAGCAATATTGGTGCGCCGACTGAGGTCGTGGTCGACGGGAAAACGGGCATACTGGTGGACGCTGACAGCCCTCCGGCGATCGCTGCTGCGCTGATCCGTCTACTCACAGACGCGGACTATGCGAGAAAACTCGGTTCGGCGGCCCGTCGGCGAGTAGAAACGGGCTTTACGTGGGAATTGGTCGGGCAGCAGCTGCATTCGGTGCTCGACGAAGTAGCTATAGCCCAGTCGGGTCCCTAGTATGTGCCGAATCTGGTCATGCCTCTAAGTCGACACCGCAGGCTCCGCTTGAACTGTTGCGTCGACGTCTATCTCGGAGGTACCGGGCCAAGTGTCTGAAGCCAGGACGAAAACACAGTGTTCTACGATCCCCGTGCAGTTGCCGCTTCCTCGCCAAGAAACATGACCTACGGCTGGCAAGTGCAACCTCGACGCGGAGTGGGGCTGGGTAGGCCTCGAGTACGTCGAGGACATTTGGCGGACGCAGGAATTCGATAGAGCAAGCACTGTCTCATCGTGACGAAAACATCGCGCTTGCGCATATTGTCATCAACTGCGTTGCGCGAGTGGACGTGCCCGGGTGGCGGCTCGAGCGAGTGGAACAGATCCTGCAAGAGGAACTAGAGGCACCACGCGATTCATGCACTACACACAGCTGATAACAAGGATTCAGCGAGCAATCAACGAGCCAGCCGCCCAGGGCGATGCGGCCCCGCAAACGCCTCGACGTGTCTATACTAGAAGCTGCATCAGCCAGGGCCGCCGAGGTTCGGGTCGGCCAGTGGTAATACTGGGGTTTAAATTTGGGGGGTTCCGAAATGAAATGTTTTCTGCGCTCGGTTGTGTTATTTTGCGCCCTAACTCTTGCGTTTGCGGCTTTTAGCTCTGGCACTGCATCGGCGGACATCTTAATCGGAAAGACGTATGCCGATGCGGTCGCTAAGATTGCCCAGTGGAACGGGAACGCGATCATAGCTACGGTGAACGGTAGCCAACTGTCGACAGATGACTGCATCGTGGTTAGTTGGCACCGAGGCGGTTTCCTCGATTCTAGCGGTAAAAGTCAGGGCAAGGATTACCTGGTAAACTTGAACTGCAATCAAAAAGTCGCCTCTGCTGGCCATCCCGGGAATTCACTGGCTAGTCCTGAGGGACGCGCTCAAAAGGAGGATGAAACTGCTGCAGCGAAGATCACGAAGAACCCCGCAATGTGTGAGACGAACGAAACTAACGGCGCCTACTGTGCACGAGTATGTAAACGGACCGGGCTATGCACCTTTGGAGTGTAGTTCGGCCTTTTGGTTTAATTCATAGCGTGCTCACTCGATAGACGGGACTGCCCCCAATTCGGTTGATTGTCAACCTGTGAGGGTTCGTCCTTGCTGGACGGATGGACTCCGTGCCGAAGGCATTTCCCGCCGAGTTCCGCGCTGACGTCATCGCCGTGGTCCGCAAATGGGCGAAGCGTCGCTGCGCCAGATTGCGAGCACTTCGGCATCTCCGAAGCCTAGCCGCATCGCCGGATCAAGATCAACGTACGCAAGGGCGGTGTCTCGACCAAACCGGGTCGCTGGTAGCCCGCGGTGAGTCCGTGGAGCCGCGCGAAGCGCGCCAACGGATCAAGCTCCTCGCAGAGGAAGCCGAGGTGATGCGCCGGGCTTTCGGTTACCTCAGGTGGGAGGTCAACCCAAAATGATGTATCCGCTGGTCATTGACCTTGCCGGTAACGGTGTGCCCGTCGCGGTGACCTGCCGGTGTTTGGATTCTCCACCCAGGCGTTCTACAAGTGGTGCAAAGCTCCTTTGACACAACCGGATTGGCGCGATGCATACCTGATCAACGCTGCCCTCGACATCCACGCAGACGATCCCGCCTCCGGGTATTTATTCATCGCCGACGAACTCGCCTGGCCCCCACCGATTCAAAAAGGTCTTTGTGCATACGACGCACATTCATGTCGGTGGGCACGGGCCGCTCGCGGGCCAGCGCTGCGCTCAAATTTAATCGCAACTCGCCGTCCCGCACCAACCTGCTGAGTGCCAAGCGCAGCGCCTCCTGGCTCCTTGGTTCGAAGAGCAGGCCGGTGCTGTTATGTTTGATCCATTCCGTGGGGCCACCGGCATTTGCTGCGACCGTCGGCCGGCATGCAGCGAGATATTGTAAGACATTCTGTCCCAATGGCTCACTGTGCAGCGATGCGTGCACGCAAATATCCCAGGAATCAAGCAATGGCCAAATATCACTCACCTGCCCTAAGAATCGCACCTGGTCATCGATGCCCAGCTCACGAACAAGTCCTTGGAGATATACGAAGTGTTTGTTCTGCCCAAAAGCGGGAGACCCCGCCAGTTCCAAAACAATTGGAGAGTCGCAGAAAGCGTCTGCGAAGGCACGGATAAGGAGTTCTTGCCCTTTCCATTCAGTAATCCGCGCGAGCATGCCAATCACTCTCACCTCCTTCTCAAGCGGTTTGATCGGCCTTTGGTTCGCGAGTCCGATAGGGGAGGGTATGACGCTGGTCGGCGTTCCTGTGCGCATATGGGGTACTGCAGTTTGGAGTGTATATTCCGAGTTCGCGATTATTCCGTCGGCACGCGCGACGATTAGGGTGAGCAGTTTTGCGTTACGCCGTCCGAGTGCACTCACGTCTATTGCGTCTCTTAGGTGGACGACCAGCCGTCGTTGTGAGCCGACGCAAGCGAGCCAGCCGATAATGGCGGCGCGGCTGGTGTTGGCATGGACCACCTGAGAGCTTCGAAAGGTTCTGTTCGCTCTTACCGCGATAGCTTGATGGCAAGCCCGCGCGAGAAGGACGAATTGGCCCAGGAGCCCACTTTCAACTGCCCCAGCAGGTTGCCTGACGCCGACTTGTAAGACGATTTCCGCATGCGTTCCTGCGAAGGCACCTTTGCCAGAGCTAACTGCCGGGGGTATAAACACACGCGGAACCCACCCCGGATAGTCTTCGATAAGCCGGGCCAAAGCAAGCTCAGCACCTCCGGGCTCAACAGTGTGGTCCAGATGCGCAACGGTGATCATCTTGGGATGCTCCAGGGGACTGAGACCGTCTTCGAAAGCGGTGCTATTTAGCGGGCAGCAGTCCTCGCCGGTGCGCACAGGACCGTCCCCATCAACTGAAGTTAACAATAGGTGCCGTGCACCCCGTGTGTAAGAACGGGGCCCAAAACGCACCGCTCGACCATTGCACCAGGCCAACATATTTGGCAAGGATCCGAAGCTACTGCTGCGCCTAGAGGGATTGTCGCTGAGAGACTGGCAGTCAACGAGGTCGTCAGTCGCGAACCGGCGAGCCCAGTTTTCTGGCCAGGCCTGTTTATTTGGCGAAAAGCGGGCATATGCCTTCTTGCGGGCACCCCCGGGCCACCCGGTTGCCACCGGCGGTGCTACGTTGATCAAATCGCGCGTCATTCCACCCACGTTGTGAACCCGACCCGCTCCGCTACCTGTTGAAGGCTAGTCGAGGTGATGCGCCTGCTTGGTAGTCCAATCGCTATGCGTTTGGGGTATGTGAGTGGTCCACTGTAGGGCGAGTATGGCTGGGGCAAGTTCGCCGTGGGCGTTGTAGTCGAGAGCAGTCTTCCGCGATCACGCTCGCATCCAGGAGCGAGTCGAAGCGCCACAGGTGAGCGATTGACCGCGCAGCCTGCCGCTGGACAACTCTATCTATGCGTTCGGCCACGGCGAGCCGGGGATCGATGACGATTGATTGCGGCGTATGCCACCGGCGCTTGTTCGATGCCGTGTCGTAATTGATTGTTCCATGCCCGAACAGCGGGCAACAGATTCCCACGACGACTGAACCACTACTACGGGCTCACCTCATGGCGAAGCCGATACCGGCAGGTCACCGTGACGAGCACTGCGTCAGCGGCAAGGTCAAGGAACCAGTGGGCACATCATCTTGGGTCAAATCTTCATCCGTTTACGGGCCTTGCGCAGCTCCGCGGACTCGTCACCGGCACGCGGGCTATTAATGGTCGGGGCCGTCATTGGCGATCTCGAGCCGGCGATGCAAGTCGGCTTCGGAGATGCCGCGACCTGACGAACGGGGGCGTCGCCCTTGCGGGCTACGGCGAACACATCGCGGCGAAACACCTTTGAGAAATGCTTTCCGCACGGAAAGCATCATCCATTACGCGGAGTGATTCCCTTACGCCAGATGTCAACCAAATCACAGGGCAACCCACCTGGCCCGTCAGCGGCTCAGCGTTCTGTGGGCCGTGCCGCGTTATTATTCTTGAGTGGCTCCGCCCGGTCTCTCGCGGAATTGTGCGATGATCCTCATTCAACAGGTCACTGCACGTCGGTGTCAATAATCGGGTCCGACTGCTACTTCACTCTGCTCGACGCAACCACGCCATGGCGGCGCCATAAAACGGTTATACGCGATCGCTGAAATTAGTTGATCTATTGCGGTATACTGGGATGGGCGCGTTCCCAGCGGCAGTACCGGGTTTCATTCACTGCCCCCGCGTGTCTGATAGGTGCTAGAAACTTCGTCGATCAAGCGTTCTGCAAAGAATTCCTCCGAAAACCGCTCGGCCTGTTTTTTTATCACTTCGGGATCCCACGTTCGTTGACGGCTCACAGTGACGGCCTCGGATATTAGCTTTGAGACCGGATGGTCGAAATATAGTCCCGTCTCCATTTCACGAATTGTGTCGAGAAACCCTCCCCAGCGCAGCACGATCGACGGCTTGCCATATGTAGCAGCCTCGATGGGCGTCAATCCGAAGTCTTCGTAACTCGCCGAGACCACCGCCGTGCAATGCGCATACAGCCAGCGGATCTGTGCATCGGAGAGATGCTTGACCATTAGCACCGACGGTCCGGCTGCGGACTGAAGTCGGCGCTCCTCCGGGCCGGCCCCGACCACCACAAGAGGAAGGCCGAGCGAGTTAAAGGCTTCAATCACGACATCGACCTGCTTGTAAGGCAGTAGGCGGGAGATGCACAGATAGAACCCGTCGGATGACCCCGGCAAGGCCCTGATGTCAACTGGCTCTTGCGGCAAAGTCGGATCAATCGAATGCGGTGCCGGCAACACCTCGGCTTCAATGCCGTAAGCGTCGCGAATTCGCTCCTGCACGGCCGTCGAGATCGCGAAATACTTCGTGGCAGTCGACGCCTGCTTTTTATCCCAACGCTTGAGGAATGGTTTTAGAACAGTGAGCGCAAGTCGGTTGAGTGTGAACCGGGCCGTTCCCAGGTACGCATCTGGTTGATACAGCCAGCGGGCGGGAGAGTAGCAGTAGACGATCTTCGAGCCGGACGTGCGGAACCCGTGGGCCCAACCGCTACTGCTGACAATTGTGTGCTTGGCGTCTATCTTTGTCGTATTCACGGCTGCAGCCAGAAAAGGCATAGCCAGCCGATGAAATCGTCGCAAAACCGATACGCGATTCAACCAGCTAACCCGGATGTCGTGCAGCTCGAATTCTGGATAGGTCAGTTCGGCGTTGTATAGCGTAGTATAGATGGGAGCTTCCGGGAAGGCCCGTGTCAACGCGAGAACCACCTTCTCTGCCCCGCCGCGCTGGGTGAGGTAGTCATGCGCGATGGCAACTTCGTGTTCTGGCACGCCAATCATGCTAGCGAACAAATGTCGCTCGTGTGTTCGGTGAAACCTTGTGCTGCGGGTTACGCTATGACGACGGATATCGCTTGAGAATGCCTGCTACGGGGGACAGTTGACAGGACACACTAAGACCGCGTTGATAACTGGGATCACCGGGCAAGACGGTGGACACCTTGCTCGGCTCTTGCATGACAACGGCTACGAGGTCTGCGGAGTCATCCGTGGTCAGAGCAACCTTAAGAAGGAACGATTTCTTGAGGAGTTTCCCTATGTGGAGTTGATCGAAGCTGACCTGCTTGACCCCTCTTCAATCCTTCGCGCGGTTGACCAGTCGGACCCGGACGAGTTCTACAACCTGGCAGCTATTAGCCACGTTGGATACTCGTTCAAGAACCCAACACTCACCCTGCACACCACTGCAGGAGGTGTTCTCAACTGCTTGGAAGCGATACGCATGACGGATCGGTCCGGTAAGACTCGCTTCTACCAGGCGTCGACGTCCGAGATGTACGGCGGTCTCGATTATAACCGCCCCGGACTGGGGTATGACGAACGGTCACTTTTTCATCCGCGAAGTCCGTACGGGGTCGCCAAGCTCTACGGCCACTGGATCGCGAAAAACTACCGTGAGAGCTACGGCATCTTCGCCTCCTGCGGCATCCTCTTCAACCACGAGGGCGAACGGCGCGGCGTCGAATTCGTCACCCGGAAGATCACCAATGCTGTCGCGCGCATCCACTTAGGTCTGCAGGAGACCGTAGAACTTGGGGACTTGTGGCCAAAGCGCGACTGGGGCTACGCCGGCGATTATGTCCGCGGGATGTGGCAAATGCTGCAGCATCATGAACCCGACGACTTCGTTCTTGCGACGGGTGAGACGCACTCGATCGAAGAGTTCCTGACGCAGGCGTTCCATGAAATCGGCGTCGACGATTGGTCACCGTACGTCGTTAGAAGTCAAGCGCTCATCCGGCCTGCCGAGGTCGATATCCTGCTTGGAAACCCAGCGAAGGCAGAACGAGTTCTCGGCTGGAAGCGCGAGGTAGATTTCCCCAATCTTGTGCGCCGGATGGTGCGATACGATATTGCGGAACAGCAAGCACGTTTCGCCGCCCGGGCAGTTCAATCCGATCGATGACGGATGTTCATTCGGGTGAGCGGATTGCAGTCACCGGGGCGACCGGATTTGTGGGGCAAATACTGGTCGAGCAACTCGCTACCTGCGGCTACCAGGTCGTGGGCATCTCCGAAAGTACGGAGCCACCGCCTCGAATCGCCCGTCGGCTAACCGAGTTCTATTCGGCTGATTTGGTAAACGGATGGCCAAAAATAGAGAACCTTAGCGGACTTGTGCACCTGGCTGGACTTGCTGCGGTAGGACCGTCATTCGAGCGTCCTCAGGAATACATCACTGTCAATAGCGCCATGGTGACCCATCTGTTCGAGCATGCCTTGGCTAGCCGGTGGCAGGGCCGAGCGATCGTTGTGAGCTCGGGCGCAGTGTACGGAGGGGCCGCGAACTACAGTGGCTTCACGGAGGATTCCCCACTTGCCGCCACATCACCGTACGTAGTCTCGAAATTGTTAGTGGAAAGTCAAACTGAGTACTATAGACGGCGAGGCGTCGATGCACTCCTGGTTCGGCCGTTTAACCATATTGGGCCTGGCCAGCGCGGTGGCTTCGTCGTCCCGGATCTCGTGGCGAAAGTCGCGGAATGTCGACCCGGTACTGAACTTCCAGTCGGCAATCTCGGTGCAGCACGCGACTACACGGACGTTCGCGACATCGCCAGTGCATATCAGGCGTTATTGGAGCTACCCGCGCCTCGCTACTCCACGTACAACGTATGCAGCGGGACCGCACGCTCAGGTTGGGAGATTCTGGAAGCGGTTTGTGCGTCATTGGGAAAGCCAGTTCCTCGTGCGGTGGTCACAGATAGGCGGGCAATCGATCCGTCTGTAGTCACGGGCAATGCAGAACGGCTCGCGCTCGAGACAGGCTGGCAACCAACTATCAAGCTCCAGACCTCGATCGATGACTTCGCCCGGGGCTGTCAAGTTGACGGTGGTTAGGCTCAGGGCCTGTTTGCGGTCTGGCAATCCCGCCTTCGCGTGATCGCAGACGCGTTGAACGCTGACATTCACCTCTTCCTTGCTCATCGTGAATCCATGGAGCCGGTGGGTCTAGGTAAATCACCGGAGGTACTGTGTCGCCCTATGACGGGCTGATCCTCCGGGTGTCCCTGGCCCTGAAAAAGTACCCACTGGTGGCCAAGTGTCCACGGTCACGTAATTCCCCAGGGGTAGCCGTCATGTAATTCCCCATGCTGGGAGCTGCTGGGAGTGAGGGTAGCCGGGCCGGCGGTCGGTGTCAGGTGGTCTTGGTGCCGGGTCGTTTCCGGGGCCGGTAGGAGGGTCCGTCCATGAGGACTTGGTGGCTGGTGTTGATGAGCCGGTCGAGCAAGGATTCGGCGACGACGGGGTTCGGGAACAGCGGATACCAATCTTTCGGTGCCCGGTTGCTGGTCAGGATCAGCGGCTTGGCGGCGATGGCGCGGTCGGACACTAGGTCGTAGAGATCATCGCTTTGGGTCGGGGTGTGCTCACGCATCGCAAAGTCATCGACGATCAGGACCAGGGGTCGGGTGTATTCGCGCATGCGTTGCCCGATGGTCCGGTCGGCGTGTCCGCCGGCGAGGTCAGCGAGCATGCGGGAGCATTTGACGAACCGGATGTCACCACCACGACGGGCCACTTGATGTCCAAGTGCCTGTGCCACATGGGTTTTCCCGACGCCGACGGGCCCGTAGAGGATGACTGACTCCCCGGCCTCGAGCCACCGCAGCGCGGCCAGGTCGCGCAGCATCGCGGCGGGCAGTTTGGGGCTGAAGGTGAAGTCGAAGTCCTCGAAGGTGCTGTGCTGTTCGAAGCGGGCGCGCCGCACTCGCCGCGCCAGGGCCGCGGTGTCGCGGCGGGCGATCTCGTCTTCGCAGAGCACCTGCAGGAACTCCAGGTGGCCGAGTTTCCCGTCGCGGGTTTGGCCCAGGCGGGCATCGAGGGTGTCGAGCATGCCGGTGAGTTTGAGGGTCTTCAGTGCGGCCCGCAGGCTGGGATCGTGAATGGTCATGACAAAGTCCTTTAGTCGAAGTGGTTGCAGTAGAGATGGATTGGATGCGGTCAGGCGGTGAGGTCGGTGCCGAAGGCATCGGGGCCGCGCAGCATCGCCGGCGGTGCCGGGACGTGCTGTGGTGGATCGTCGCCGTGTTCGGTACCGGCCACGAGGATGCCCTTGACGGTGCGATAGTTCGGATCCCCAACCGCCAGCGCGCGGGCGCAGGCCGCGTCCAAGCGGATGTCGCCGTATTTCTCGCGGAGCCGGATGATCCCTTGGATGGCGCGCAGCCGGTGGATGGCGTTCACCTGCGATAGTTCGGCGACGATCGCGACCGCACCCGGCCCGATCTGCTCGGCCTGGACGCGACACCACGTGACGCTGCGCAGCGTGTAGGCGACCTTGTGCGGCGGGTAGTGCTCGAAGTTCGTCGAGCGCCCCGACAGATGCAGCACGTGGGTCGCCACCACGGTCCCGGCATGGAAGATCTGCACCACGTCACCGACGGTGCGCACGGTGACCTGCTGGCCGATGAGGCGCCACGGCACCGAATACAACGCCTTCCCCGACTTGACGTGGCAGTCCGGGGCGACCCGCCCGAGACTATAGACGACGGATTCAAACGCTCTGGGCGGCAACGGCATCAATGCATCTCGTTCGAGTGCGGTGAACACCGATGCCGGGGTCTGACCATCCAGTCCGCGGTGCTTGTGAACCCCATAGACCTCGGTAGCCCACCGGGTGGCGTCGGCCTGCATCTGGGTCAACGAGCCGAACTGGCGCCCGGCGAAGAACGAGTCCCGAATGTAGGGCATGGGCCGCTCCACCCGCGGTTTGTCCTTCGGTTTTCTGGCTCGCGCCGGGTCGATCAACGTGCCGTAGAACGCGGCGAGTTCGCCGTAGGCCAGATTGATCCGGGGGTCATACAAGTCAGGGCGCTCTACACCGGTCTTGAGGTTGTCGCACACCAACCGCGCTGGGACCCCGCCGAAGAACTCGAACGCCGCCACATGCGAAGCGTTCCAGGACCTTTGGTCCATCCGTAGGACCGGTTGGACGAACAACGCCCGTGAACACGACAGGATCATCGCGAACACCCACACCGCGACGCGGCGCCCCGAGTCCGGGTCCCGCCACATCCCGAGCTTGCCGTAGTCGATCTGCGCTTCGCTGCCGGGTTCGACGGCACCGCGCGGCACCGTGACCTTGCCTTCGAGTCGCTCCTCAGCGAAAGTCATTGCGATGTAACGACGTACCGTGGACTCCGATACCTCGACACGGTGGTCGTCGCGCAGCCGCTGCGCGATGGTGGCCACCGTCACCGGCACTTTCAACTGCTCGGCGATCCACTGGTGATGCACGGCGATCTGCGGCCAGCTCAGCGAACGCGCCGCCGGGTCGACCAGCTCAGGAAACCAGCGCCCGATGCGTGCCCTCCACAGCTCCTCGTCGAACTCCTCCGGGCGCGGTTGCAGACCCTCGGCCAGCGCTGGGGACAGATACTTGCGGATCGTCTTGCGGTCGATGTTCAGTGCCTCATTGATCTGCACTTGGGATCGGCCGGCGTTCCAATGCCGGAACATCTCCACGAAGTCAGTCACGTTCCACGATCTCCTCGCCACTCAATGCCCCTTCCAGGACCCCTGGCGGGGCGCCTGAACGGAGCGAACCTGAGCAGCACCCCAACCCCTGCCGGACACGCCCCAGGGGTGGGGAATTACGTGACGGAGGGTGGGGAATTACGTGACGGACAACCCCCCACACCTGGGGAATTACGTGACCGCTGACAACCAAGTAGAGGTATCCGCTGGGGGTAGGCGCCGGATGGTGGTCCACTGTAGGGCGAATTCGACTGGGGCGGGTTCGTGGTGGGCGGAATGGGGCCTGTTGGCGCTGTCGTCTCAGCGCCGGTCCTCGGCGATCACGCGCACTTCTAGGAGCGAGTCGAAGCGTTGCCTCATGTTCCTTGGCGAGGAAGCGCCACTGCACGGGTAATCGTAGAACGCGGTGTTTCGTCGTAGGGTGAAGGCGGCGCCCCGCACAGCTCCGGGTTGGTACCAATAGGCTAGCTGGGTGTAGTGATTCAAATTCCTCACCACGTCTGCGTCGTCCGCCAACCGACCGCGCGTCGTCTGTGCTGAGCTACGGGACGTCGGTGCTAGGCGGTTGAGGACTTGGCGCCGCGGGATCAGCCGACAGTGCTTGCCGAGAGGAGCGCCTCGCGCTGTCCTCGCCGTAGTAGCTGTAGTAGTACGACGAATTCCCGTGTGCGGGCGTCATCGTAAACACCGCGCCGAGCACTGAAGCGCCGACATCCTCGAGATTTCCTACCGCGTGCGTAAGTTGCTCACGTTTGGTTTGTCCGAAACGTGCCATCATGAGCACACCGTCGGCGGCGGCCGCCAGGATCGCAGCGTCCGTGACTGCGAGCAGCGGTGACGAATCCATAACGACAAAATCGAACTTCGCGCGCAGTTCGCTCAGCAAATTTTTGGCCGTCAGCGACCCTAGTAGCTCGCTTGGATTGGGCGGAACGGTTCCGGCCGCGAGGACGGTCAATCCCGGAAAACGTGTTTTCTGCAGCGCCTCGCCGAGGGACGCTCGGCCACTGAGTACTGTGCTGAATCCCACCGGCCCAACCAAGTCAAGATACTTATGCAATATGGGCCGCCGCATATCGCCATCGACTAGCAATACGTTGTGCTCCGCTTCTGCCAAAGCCAAGGCAATGTTTATCGCCGTTGTGGATTTGCCCTCGTTCGGCGTAGAACTGGTGATGACAATGACGCGCGGCGGATTATCGACTGCGAGGAACTGCAAGTTGGTTCGAAGTTTGCGAAATGCTTCAGCAATTGCTGAGTTGTTCCCATCAAAGGGTATCGCCGGTTCCTTGCGACACTCCTTATCAAGCGGAATACTTCCCACAAGTCCGGCACCCGTGATTTCTTCGACAGTTTGGCGGTCCTTGACTGTGTTGTCGAGTAGATCGCGGAGAACCGCAAGGGCGATTCCCGCCAATAGGCCTAGTGCGAGACCGGCTCCAATATTACGCGAAGTCTTCGGTATCACAGGACTGTCAGGGATCGACGCGCGCTGTTCGACGACAACACGGGCTTCAGGCCTAGACCCATCCTCGGGGGTCTCCAACTCGCGCACCATAACGACGAACTCATCGGACAACGCGTTGGCAATGTCACGTGCCCTAACGGGCGACTCGTCAACGACGTTCAGATCTATTAGGACCGTGTCCGGCTTCGTGCTCGCCTTGACATTTCCCTGAAGCGATTCCGCGCTGATATCGAGGCCGAGTTTGTCGATAGTACGCTTAGCTAAGGTCTCGCCCATCAGTAACTCGCTATACGAAAGTACGCGCTCCTGTGAGAGCCGATTGCCCTGGTACATCTCACTTACGGTTGATCCTCCCGCGGCCGATACGTAGAGCCTCGTCGAGGCCTGATATAGAGGAGTTGTGAACAGCGTGTACGCCACCGCCCCTAAGGCCACAACCACAATCGTTATACATACGGTGAGCCACCGAGCGCGTAGCAATTTTGCGAAGTCCTGAAGATTCAACGCAGCCCCTTCACCGCTATTTGGAGCACGCCGAGCGCTTGATCACCCGTGCTCGTTGATGTACGGGACGAAAAAATCATCTCGATCACTCGGGCACCGACATCTGATAGGGCTTTTTCAAGCCGATCGACTATCGACACTCTGGTCTCGCCATCACGGAAGAAACGATAGCCCGTAAGTCGTTACGTGCCTTGCACGCAACGCTCAACCGGTGCATTCAGGCACCATCACCTTCGGAACAACAGGATCTAACAGGGGCTGACTTGGAACCTGCGGTACTCCCGGCGATGTCGGCTCGGTGAGCTGGAAGCTGATATCGGCAGGCTGTCCTGGGGGGATGATCACCTGGACCTCAAAAACCGGATGGCCGCGTTCAGTGTTCAAGATTGCCGGTACACGTTGACCGTTGAGGATCGCACTGTCCAATTTCGCACCCTTCGTCGCGAAGAGACGAACAGATGTGATGTTGGTACCCCTGGGAACCTCGATCGGTATGTCCGGAGAGAGACCCGCGTCCGACGCCACGTAATCCGGCAACGGCACGTTTGGCACAGTGTTCGACAACTTCACGGTGACAGTTGAGGCCCGTGTCGCACCTTTACAGTCATCCGCGGCGTATTCGACCTGAGACCGCAGATAATAATCGAGCTTGTTGCCGCCGAGGTTATTGACGACTACCGCAGCGTATGGCGCCGGATCATCAGGAATCACATGGGCGAGAGGGGTTTCTTCAAGGATCTTCTGTTCCTCCGGTAGCCCACTCCACACAGAGATGCGACGCTCACCGACCGCCTTGCCCAAGGCGTCGAGTAATTGTCGGGGGGACTTCACCGGTCCCGTGATCTTCTTGACCACCGCGTTGGCGATGCCCTGCAGGTACTGCTTGCGCGCGACCTGATCGGTCGGAAAACGAATGTAAGCTGTGGACTCGGTCAGTTCGACGACGTTCTCCCGCGAAATGACTTCGCCGTCCGGCATGGTGATCGGCCCGACGGCGCCCAGAATATAGCTCAACGCGACCGGGTCGATGGCTATGACTCCGTCGACGTTCGTACCCGTCTGCTCGGCCAACATCGTCTTCCAGATCTCGGCAGCATAAGGAAAGTGTGGACTCATGTTGCTATTGCGAAAATCTGTGAACGGATTCGCGTACGCATATTGTTGATCGAATTCCAGGCCCAGGTCGATGGGTGCGATTGCCTCGGCAAGATCGGTATTTGGCGCCAGCGTGTCGACGGTCGGCTTGCCATTGTCGAACCGCAGAATCCCGAACCCGCCGAGCAGTCCGCCGGTGCCACGCGCTTCGGCATTGGTTTGAAAGCCCATGAAGTAGGTGCGCGGCCCGTCCGCTCCCATCATTGATGGCACTAGGCGCGCGGCCAGAGCAGTGTTGTTCAAAACGCTTGTGATGTCGGAGATTTGACCTTGGAGTTGGGACCGCGCGTTGCTCAGACGCGACACATATCGAGGATCCGCGATGGCGCTGGCTTCGGCGTTGAGGCGCGTAGCTTCAGTCGACAGCTTTCTTAGCTGAGCTTCCTGACTGCGAAGCAAGTCGACATCGACACGGCCGTCTCGGTACAGGCGATCAGGAGAAATCGTCACGCCCACATTCGCTGCCGGCTTCAAAACATCGGAGGCCAGGCCGAGCACTACATCGGTGATCTGCTGGCCTGTCCTGAATGGGCTGCCCAGCCACGGCACTCCCGATGCGAGGTTCCACGCCAGCGTGTGGGTGGCGTCCCGCGCTGACCGCGCGTGGACTACCGCGTCGTCAGCCGCTGAGGACGCGGCTGCGGTCTCCACATCCAACAGCGCGTCTTTGGCGTGTTGAGCACTGGTGCGGGCTTGCTCGAGATCCGATTTGGCTTGAAAAGCGCCGACTGCCACCCAGCATCCCAGACCGAGGACGACAAGTAGCAGGAGAGCGGCTGCCCAGACGAACTTGCGGCGCAGAGTGAAGCCGGGTCGCCGTCGCCGGTCCTGGACGTATTGCGCTTCTGCGTCATCACCGTCGCCGGCGCGTGGATCCTGATCAGATTGACGTCGCGAGAAAAATCGCACTCAGCAATTCCTGTGAAAAGTTGAGGCCTGCACGTCAGAGTGACGTACAGGCCTTAACAAGGTGGACAAGCTGTGTGTACCTAGGGTCAGCAGCTGCCCTGGGTGATCGTTCCGTAGGGACCGACACCGACCGAGTTACCGGCCAGGCAGACATTAAACGTCACGCCCCGGGAGATCGCTTCGTTCGTGCGAAGCTTCGCAGCACGAGCGGCGGCAAGCTGCCCAAACACGCTGGTGGGGTTCGCTGCCGCATACGTCTCGAGCCGAGTCGCCCTGCGGTCCTGAGAATTTGCGCTTTGATTGAGAAAAACGGAAAGGAGTTGCAGCGAAGTTGCCGTGACGATGTACACCGGCCCCTTGGGCGCCAGCGCCAGATCGCTCACGCTCACCGGAGCAGCCGGAAGCTGAACCGCGGGAGCGGCGTTGGCCGCAATCGGCGTAAAGACTGCCGCGGCCGCTACGGCAGCACCTGCAACAGTCACTTGGAATCGAGTCGCAACAGTATTCATGTTTCCCCCCAGATACGATGCCGAGCTAGTTGCTGGAAGCATCGCAGACTTGGTGTCACCTGTCAATCGCTACCGCTACATACTTCAGTACTCTTTAGCAACGTTCCGTTTACCTCTTCACCAGCAGGCGATCGGTCCAAGCTACACGCTTGCGATCCTCGGCGGACCATTCCACAGATACGGTGACCGCGGTTTGGAGGCCCGCGAAAATCGGTTTGCTGTCGAAGCGCTCAGCGCCTGTTCGGCCAGCATGTGATGGGAGCATCCAGACTTCGACGGTGACTAGACGTGCTTCTGGCCTCGCGCCGCACCGCCGAGCCGATGTTGCACATGAAGTACACACGACACCGCTCCCACGTCGCATCGCTGAACTGCCGAGTGATCGCCGCCTTCAACCGGGCATGAGCATGGGAGTCACTGGAATTATGTCCGACAAACCACTCGCCTCCAGCCCAGCAAGAACCGGTATTGAGCCAGAATGTCGACAGATGGAGGCAAGTTCTGCGGCATTTCGTCGGGCTTTAAAGTTGTCATTACTACTCGCGATGTCGGTTAACGATCCTTCACCGCGGATCGCATTAGCCGGCCAGCTCAGGGCGACGGCGGTGGCTGCTAATGCGCGCTGTGGTCTTGCCAAAATTGCCAGGAGCGTCAAAGATTCTCCGTAGCTGGCGCTACGGAGGGGTGGTAACCAAGCGATGCTCTCAACCTTCTACGCAGGCGGGGCAGTTCTTGCCACGGTCGCGATGGGCGCGGTTGCCATCAAGCTGCGAAGATGCCATTCGATGAGTCCGCTGACAATGTGTTTGCTAGTCGTGCTGAGTGCCGCACTTTGGCCACTGCTGGCGGTTGCCGGGGTGCAATGCTCCGTATTGCTGGCAGTCGGCAAGGGGCTGCATTCGGTCGGGACCCACAACAGCAGCTCACTGATTCCGCCGACGCACGTGGCGGTCTCTACCGACGCGGACCGCGCCGGGCCGCTCGAGTCGCAGGTTGGTCACCCCGTCCAGAGCGCGTGCAACGCCGCTCCGTGCGGCGCACGCGTGCTCAGGCGCGTGCCGCTTAGACGGTTTACGAGGAGGCTCACTGCTCAACCCCCCCGAGGTGGCAGCACGGGCTACCTACCAACCTGACTGCTGGGCCGCGGCTTTGCGTAGTTGCGGCCGCCTACGGGGAAACCCCCATGTTTTCACGAACTTCACACAGTAGGGTTTCGCTCCGCTAGTTCATCGCATGTAATGATTGCTATGCGCGCCTAGGTCGGGGGACCAAATTAGTCGGTTGGTTGCGTCGATGAATTGAACACAGGTGATACGACCTTGGGGGGTTGTTCAAGAATGACGTACGCAGTGATGTATCTACTCGGGTGTCTGTTCGCCATGGTGGCACTAGTTGTCGCCTCATGTGCCATGGAGAAGTCCCACGGCATGAGTCGAGGCGAAGTAGCTCTTGTGACGCTCTCAGCGGGCCTGTTGTGGCCGCTGCTGCTCATTGCCGTGGTGCAGGCCGCCGGGCTTCTGGGGCTCAAGAAGGCGCTAGGAGTAGGAAAATCGCTCGGCAGCCGGCGTCCACAACCGGTCGAGCCTCGGCCGGTCGTGCATAGCGAGTTGGCGGTGGCCTAGACAGGCTCGACCTCCGCCCACCGCGCGCGCAGAAACGCCTGCGCAGGCTCGGACCCACTGCAGTCCAACGCAATTCGATACCACTTCCCCGCCTCGGGCAGCCGCCCGGAGCGCCGCAACAGATCCGCCCGGATCGACGCGACCGTACTCGACCGCGCCAACCGGGGATCGTCGGCGATCTCGTCCAACGCGCGAAGCCCCGAATCGAACCCGTCCCGAAACCCGACCGCGAGCGCGCGGTTGGCTCGCGCGACGGGGGAGCCGGTGAGGTCGATCAGTCGGTCGTAGGCCGCGCAGATCAACGTCCAATCGGTTAGCTCCCAAGAAGCAGCCGTCGCGTGCGCCGCGGCGATTACCGCCTGCGGCAGATAGGCACCCGTCGAACCTTCGGCCATACTCAGCCGGTCCAGCCCACGGGCGATGCGCACTCGGTCCCACGACGTCCGGTCCTGTTCGTCTAGAGGCACCAACGCGCCAGCGGAGTCCACGCGGGTTTGACGACGGGAATCGTGAAGCAGCATTAGCGCGGCCAGCGCCTGGGCGTCGCGCTCGTCGGGCATCAGTGCACACATCTCGCCACCGAGGCGTACGCCCTCGTCACACAGCTCGTCGCGGATCGCCGACGGGCCGGCCGTCGACCAGTACCCCTCGGTGAACACCGAGTAGATACACGCCAGGACATGCGGCACGCGGTCGGGGAGAAGCTCGGCGGGCGGCACTCGCAGCGGGATGTTGGCGGCGCGAATCTTGCTCTTGGCCCTGGTGATTCGCTGCCCGACCGCCGCCTCGGACTGCAACAGTGCCCGCGCAATCTCGGGCACCGTCAGCCCGGAGATCAGCCGCAGCGTCAACGCGAGCTGCGACGCACCGTCTAGGGCGGGGTGCGCACACGTGAACATCATCCGCAGCTCGTCATCGCGCACCGGATGAATGGGCACCCCGTCGATGTGCATCCAGGCGTTGTCGGTCACGGCGGCGAGTTCCTTTCCCGACCGCGCCGATTCGCGGCGGAACCGGTCGAGGGCGCGGTTGCGGGCCACCCTGGTGATCCAGCCGCCGGGATTGTCGGGCAGGCCGTCGCGCGGCCACGCCCGCAACGCCTCGGCGAAGGCCTCCTGGACGGCGTCCTCGGCGACGGTCAGGTCACCCGACCAGCGGGCGAGCGCCGCGACGGCCGGGCCCCATTCACGTCGAAAGACGCCGTCCAGGTTAGTCATTCAGAGGTGGACTAGAGCATCGAGACACCGGCGAGCTGCCGCAGCTCCACCGACGTCGCCGGGATCATCGACGCGATCTTGACGGCCTCGTCCCGGTCGGCCGCCGACAGGACGTAGAAACCGTTCGCGACCTCGGCGCCCTCCACGAACGGTCCGTCGGTGAACGCCACCTTCCCGTCGCGCACCGTCACCGTCGTCGCAGTGCTCGGTGGATGCAATCCCGCGCCGCCCTTGACGTGCTCTCCGGCAGCCGCATGGAACTCGCCATGCAGTGCGACGATCGCCTCCCACTGTGGTGAACCCGGTGACGACGGCAGCGCCGGCGGCTCGAGCAGTAGCGCCAGCCAATTGGTCCCCTCCAGCGGTGCTGTCGTGCCGTCGCCAGCCATCGGCCAGATCTCCACGCCGCCGTGCTTCGCGGCCGGGATCTGTCCGGCGAGGCCGAGCGCCTCGTCGAGGTCGTCGGCCTCGAACACGTAGTACCCGCCGGCCACCTCGGCACCCTCGGCGAACGGGCCGTCGGTGACGCTCGGGTGGTCCGGCCCGCCGGTGATGCGGACGCCGGTCGCCGACGGCAGCAACGCGTCCCCGCCACGGATGAACCGGGCGGCGATCGCATGGAAGTTCTGATAGGCCGCCATCTCGGCGGACCGCTCCTCGGGATCCGCCGGGCGGGTGTTCTCGGGGCTGAGCAGCAAGGCGAAGTAGTGCATCGGGATACCTCCGGGTTGGCGAGCAGAACCCTCCGTTCCACTCTCTACCCGTCCGACGAACGGCGCGTCCGGGATCCGACACGTTCGTCTCCGGCAATCTTCCTGACATGGCGCTCAATTACCCGTGTGCCACACGTCGCTGTGCGAGCATGCCCAAGGAGTCAGCGCTCGCGTGGCTCGAAGGCGCGGTTACTGGAGGTCGGCTGATGCGTCGCACAATCCGTTCGGTTGGCATTCTCCTCGTCGCGATGCTGGGCACAGTTGGCCTGGCGATCGGGTCGGCGTTCTCGGCCGCGCTGGCGTTCGGTGCCATCGGGCTGTTCGTCCCGGGAACCGGAACCCCGGATGCGAACGGCATCGCCAACTATCTGTCGAACGCCCGCGACCGGTACACGCTGAACACGCCCTGCAACAGCGCGGCGGACTGTCCCACGACCCTGGAAAACCCTGAGGACCCCTCGCTACTCGGCATCAACTATCCGGCGTCGTTCTTTCCCCTGGTGATCTTCCCCGGCTGGTGCCGGTCGGGGCCGGATGGCTGCGACAAGTGGAACGTCTCGGTCGGCAAGGGCACCGACATGCTGGATATGCAGCTGGCGCAGTATCTCGACATCACTTCGACCGAACAGGTCACCTTGTTCGGCTACTCGCAGGGTGGGGCGGTGATCTCCAACGAGTTGCAGCGCATCGCGGCGCTGAACCTCGACCAGTCGGTCCTCGACCGATTGCACGTGGTCACCATCGGCGGCATCGAGAACCCCGACGGCGGACTGTGGCAGCGCCTCGGCTTCCTCCCGAGGATCCCGTTCCTCGACATCTCCTTCAACCCGGCAATGAAGACGGACAACGGCTTCGACACCACGGCGATCGGATTCGAGTACGACCCGGTGACCTACGCTCCCCGGTACTGGGGCAATCCACTGGCACTGCTGAACGCAGTGGCCGCGTTGGAAACCGTGCACGGTTACTACCTGTCGCCGGACGGCACGCCCCCGTCCGGTCAATTGCCGTACGGATACACCCCCGAGACACTTGCGACGCAACTGGATTGCAAGGAGAGCCCGGACAACTGCCGCTACGGCAGCAGTGGCGAGACCACCTACATCATGATCCCGGCGACGTCGCTGCCGATCTTCGATCTGATCATGGGACTGGTCCCCGCCCCGCTCAAGCCACTCGTAAAGCCGTTCGTCAATCTGTTGACGCCAGTGACGAAACTGCTCATCGACCTCGGATATGACTGGAGCGGGGACCCCGACAAGCCGACTCGGTTGTCGATCCTGCCGTTCAACCCGTTGACGTTCCATCCGGTTCAGTTCTCGGTGCAGTTCGTCCAGGCCATCGGGCAAGGCATCCGCGACGCCCTCAACGGCGGGCCTTCGACCGTCGCTCCGGTGACGACCGCCCCGGTCACCACCACCGTCGTGGCTGAGAAGACCACCACGGTCGCCGCGACGACGGACACCAGCGCGGCCGCGGACAAGGGTCCAGTCGCCACGGCTGCCGCCGAGAAGAAGGCCAAGGCAGCGGACGCCCGGGCGGAGAAGAAGGCCGAGAAGGCGGCGAAAGCCGCTGACAACGCAGCGAAGAAGGACGCCAAGGCGGCGGAGCGGGCAGCGAAGAAGGCCGCCAGGGAGGCCGCTCGCGCGAACGCCGGCGTCACCACGATCGGCGCCAAGACCGGAAGCACGAAGGTCGGGGCCGACAGCAGCACCGCAAGCTCGGAGAAGCAAGCAGCCTGACACAGCAGAACGCCCCGGCACTCGATGATGAGTGCCGGGGCGTTCTCGTTGGCTCTGACCGTTAGGCCGCGGCGCCTGGCTTCAGGTAGGTCACCAGGCTGACGTCGATGGACTCGTCGACGAAGTAGTACTGGCACCCCTTGAGGTACTTCATGTACCGGTCGTAGTTCTCTTCGTCGGTGGCGGCGATCGCCTCGTCCCGGTGGTTCTCCAGCGCGGCCGCCCAGATGCCGAGGGTCTTGATGTAGTGG
Organism: Mycolicibacterium hodleri; assembly: GCF_006439015.1. Taxonomy (GTDB): domain Bacteria; phylum Actinomycetota; class Actinomycetes; order Mycobacteriales; family Mycobacteriaceae; genus Mycobacterium; species Mycobacterium hodleri_A. The sequence goes on from NZ_RCZG01000004.1 coordinate 223,883, forward strand.
TTGCGCAGCGACATCGCCTCAGGAACGACGAAGCCCGCCTTCTCGCCACGTTCGACCATCATCGCCGTGCTCGGAATCCGGCCGCCGGGGAAGATCTCGGTGATCATGAACTTGATGAAGCGGGCCATCTGGAACGTCAGCTTGCGACCGCGGGCCTGCAAGTCATCGGGGTGGTAGCCGACGCTGCTCTGGATCGTCATCCGACCGTCGTCGGGCATCACGTCGTAACACATCTTGAAGAAGTCGTCGTAGCGCTCGAAGCCGAAGTGCTCGAAGGCCTCGATGGAGACGATGCGGTCGACGGAGCCGGTGAACTGCTCCCAGCCCTCCAGGCGCACGTCGAACGTGCGCTCGCTGCCGAGCTTGCCGAGCAGCTGCTCGCAGTAGGCCTGCTGGTTCTTGCTCAGCGTCAGCCCGATGACGTTGACGTCGTACTTCTCCATCGCGCGCTGCAGCGTCAAGCCCCAGCCACAGCCGACCTCGAGCAGCGTCATGCCCGGCTTGAGGTCGAGGCGCTCGAGGTGCTGGTCGACGTTGGCGATCTGCGCCTCCGACAGCGTCGCATCGGGTCCGGTGAAGAACGCGCAGCTGTACTTGCGGGTCGGGTCCTGGAACACCCCGAAGAAGTCGTCCGACAGGTCGTAGTGAGCTTGGATGTCCTCGAAGTGAGGAGTCATATCCTTCGTGCCGGTGGAGTTGTCAGGCATATTTTCTCCTGCTTGGCCTTTCTCATCAAGACGCCGACGTGGTGATCACGTATCGAGACTTACTGTGACCGCACCCTACGTGGCCGGAGCCCGGGAATTGGGCAACTAGGCGTACACCGTAGCGTTTTGCGGGTGTTCTACTCCAATTCGCCGGGCGTCTTGGTGAACGTGAATTGATTGACGAAGGCCTGCCTCTGGGCGAAGAGCTTCGAGCACCCGGTCAGGTAGTGCATGTAGCGGTCGTAGACCTCTTCGGACTGCAAGGCGACGGCCTCGTCCCTGCGGGCGCTCAGCGCGTCGGCCCACAGGCTGAGGGTGCGGGCGTAGTGCGGTCGTAGCTCCTGCGTCCTGGCGAGGGTGAACCCGGCCTTCTCTCCCATCGGGCCGATCATCTCGGCCTTGCACAGCTGACCTCCGGGGAAGATCTCCTTCATGAGGAACTTCACGAACCGGAAGAGCTCCATCGTGAGTGGCACGTCGTTCGCCCTGGCGTACTCCATCGACATTCCGCAGATCGTGTGCAGCAGCATGACGCCGTCGTCGGGCAGCACCCGGTAGGCCATCGCGAAGAAGTCGTCGTAGCGGTCGAAGCCGAAGTGCTCGAACGCACCGATCGAGACGATGCGGTCCACGGGCTCGTCGAACTGCTCCCACCCGTTCAGCAGCACCCGCATCGAGCGCGAACTCTCCGAGTCGGCGAACCGCTTCTCCACGTGCGCGTGCTGGTTCTCGCTCAGGGTGAGGCCGATGACGTTGACGTCGTACTTCTCGACCGCCCGCATCATCGTCGAACCCCAGCCGCAGCCGACGTCGAGCAGCGTCATCCCGGGCTGCAGACCCAGCTTGCCCAACGACAGATCCATCTTGGCGACCTGGGCCTCTTCCAGCGTCATGTCGTCGCGCTCGAAGTAGGCACAGCTGTAGGTCTGCGTCGGATCCAGGAACAGCCGGTAGAACTCGTCGGACAGGTCGTAGTGCGACTGCACGTCGTCGAAGTGGGGAACTAAGTCGGCCATGGGACTCGCCTTCCGATGATGGGACGCGAAACCCGGTGGGTCCAGGGGAATCGAGGTCACGCGCATGCGCTGAGGCGAATGCTACGGGTGGCGCGCCACCGCGCCGAATCGCCTACTTGGCCAGCGTGAACTGGCAGACGTTGATGTAGCCGTCGTGGAAGCCCTTGGCGCAGCCGGTGAGGTAGTGCATGTAGCGGTCGTACACCTCTTCGGACTGCACCGCGATGGCCTCGTCCTTGTGTGCCTCCAATGCGGCCGACCAGGTGTCCAGCGTCCTGGCGTAGTGCTTCTGCAGCGACTGCGTCCTGGTCAGCTCGAAGCCGGCCTTCGTCGCGTACTCGCCCGCCATCTCGATGGTCGGCAGGTAGCCGCCAGGGAAGATCTCGGTGAGGATGAACTTCACGAACCGCGCGATCGAGAACGTCAGCGGCAGCCCGGCCGCCGTCATCTCCGGGAGGGTGAGCGCGGTGATGGTGTGCAACAGCATCACGCCGTCGTCGGGCAGCGCCTTGTAGGACATCGCGAAGAAGTCGTCCCAGCGGTCCTTGCCGAAGTGCTCGAACGCGCCGATGGAGACGATCCGGTCGACCGGATCGTCGAACTGCTCCCAGCCCTGAAGCAGCACGCGTTTACTCCGCGGGCTGTCGTGCTTGGCGAACACGTTCTCGACGTGTGCCTTCTGATTCTCGCTGAGGGTCAGGCCGATGACGTTGACGTCGTACTTCTCGAGGGCCCGCAGCATGGTCGAACCCCAGCCGCAGCCGACGTCGAGCAACGTCATGCCGGGCTCGAGACCCAGCTTGCCCAGCGCCAGGTCGACCTTGGCGAGCTGAGCCTCCTCCAACGTCATGTCGTCGCGCTCGAAGTAGGCGCAACTGTAGGTCTGAGTGGGGTCGAGGAAGAGACTGAAGAATTCGTCGGACAGGTCGTAGTGTGCCTGTACGTCCTCGAAGTGCGGCTTCAGGCCACCCTTCTTACGGGTAGTCGCCATGGTGAAAAACGCCTCTCTTGGCTGATCAGTGGCCCAACAGCGTCGCCAGTGACCTGCCAAGCTCCTTGATGCGCTCAAACGGGCACTCTACGCCGGGCAGCTGCGCCCAGCCGAATCCTGTGACGACCGACTACGTCACTACGTGCGCAGCGTCACGGCACTTCAGCAAACGTGGTCTTCAGTTCGCCGACGATGTCGTCCCACAGGGGTTCCGGCAGGTCGTGGGCCATGCCGTCGAACAGCACCAGCCGTGACCTGCGGATGGCCTTGGCAACTGCGCGACCGCCCGAGGGGCGCATCAACTTGTCCGCTCGACCGTGGATCACGACCGTGGGTGCGGTGATCTGCTTATCGTAGGGGAGCAGGCTGCCGCTGCCCAGGATGGCGCCGAGGTGCCGCGCCACCCCGGCCGGGTAGTACGAGCGGTCGTAGGTCTCGACGGCGTCGGCCATCATCTTCTCCTCGGGCACGGGGTAGCCCGGGCTGCCGATGATCTTCCCGACGCGCACGGTGTTGGCGATGACGCCCTCGCGCGAGGTGTCCTTGGGCCGCGTCGTCACGGCCTGCAGCTGCTTGAACCCCGGCGGGGGCAGCAGCGCCCGGTTGTTACTGGAGAAGACGACGCCGAGTGTCTTGGTGCGCTGCTGATACCGCGCGGCGAAGATCTGCGCGATCATCCCGCCCATCGATGCGCCGACGACGTGCGCCTTCTCGATCTGCAGATGATCGAGCAGCGCCGCGGCGTCGTCGGCCATGTGCTCGAGCGTGTAGACCGCCTCGTTGCGCAGGCCCAGCTGGGACCGCGCCATCCGCGGCAACAACTTCGCGCCGGTATGACGACCCTCGACCTTGCTCGAGAGGCCGACGTCGCGATTGTCGTACCGGATGACGCGCAACCCCTGGTCGACCAACTTCTCGCAGAAACCCTTGCGCCAGAACACCAATTGCGCGCCCAGGCCCATAATCAGCAGGACCGCGGGATGGTTCTCGTCACCCATGTCCTCATAGGCGATGTCCAGTTCGCCCGACTTGGCCGCGCCGTTACGGATCTCCATCAGGCGTCCAGATCGTCTTTATGTTCCCGGGAGACCTCCACCATGAAGTTGGCGAAGTACCCCGTGAGCTGCGGGTCGGTCATCATCTGCCACTTGGGCGCCAGCAGCTTCATGTAGCGCTCCACGTAGAGGAACTGCTTGCCGATCAGGACCAGCTCGCGCGGGAGCTTGACGTCGTACGCCTCGGCCAGCGTCGAGAGCTGCTTGCCGATTGCCGCATAGGACATGTCGCCGAGCGACGTCATCGTGAGGGGAGTGGCAAAGGCTTCAAGGTCTCTGGCGGCTTCACCCTCCGGCTTCACGTTGCCGACGGCGCCCATCAGGACGACGATCTTGCCCGCCGCGGCGTGGTCCTTCTTGACCAGCAGTGCATACACCAATTCGCGTAGCAGCCAACGGGTTCGGGGATCGACGCGGCCCATGATGCCGAAGTCGAAGAAGACGATCTTGCCCGCCTCGTCGACGTACAGGTTGCCCGCGTGCAGGTCGCCGTGGAACAGCCCGTGGCGCAGCCCGCCCTCGAACACGCTGAACAGCAGGGCCTTCACCAGCTCGGTGCCGTCGAAGCCGGCCTTGCGGATCGCGGCCACGTCGTCGATGCGGACGCCCTGGATGCGTTCCATCGTCAGGACGCGCTCGCTGGTCAGATTCCAATACACCTGCGGCACCCGGATGTTCTTGCCCAGCGGGGACGCGTGCATGTGCGCCACCCAGGCGTCCATCGACTGCGCCTCGAGCCGGAAGTCGAGTTCCTCGGCGAGGTTGTCGGCGAAGTCGGCCACGACGTCCTGCGCCGAGAGTCGTCGGCCCAGCTTGGCCAGCTCGACGAGTTGCGCACCGCGCTTGAGGATCTGCAGATCGGCCGCCACGCGCCTGCGGATGCCGGGCCGTTGAATCTTGACCACGACCTCCTCACCCGTGTGCAGCGTCGCGTAGTGCACCTGGGCGATCGACGCCGAGGCGAACGGCTTCTCGTCGAAGGACTTGAACAGGTTGGCGGGGTCGTCGCCCAGCTCCTCCTTGAACAGCTGATGCACCTGTTCGGCGTCGGCGGGTGGGACCCGGTCGAGCAGGCTGCGGAACTCACGGCTCATCGGCTCGCCGAAGGCACCCGGACTGGACGCGATGATCTGTCCGAACTTGACGTAGGTCGGGCCCAGATCGGCGAACGCCTGCGGGATCTGCTTGATGATCTTCTGCTGAAGTGAGCCGCGGCCGATGATGTTGCTGACGACCCGCGCGCCGGTGCGGGTGAGTTGCCATCCCGTCACGCCGATGCGGGCGGCTTCGACTGGCAACGGCACCCGGTCCAGCCGGGCTACCTCGCGGTGCTTGGTGGTTGTCATCATTGCAGTGTCTCAAAGTCGCCGGTCGGGCGGAAATTTCGGGTGGTTCGGGTCACAGGCCCGAGCTGCGCCGAGACGCTGGTCCTGCGTTAGTTGGCTCTGCGCGCAGTGTTGGAGCGTCGGGGTCGGCCGGGTTCGCCGCACCGCGGATCAGTCGTAGTTCCCCAGCGCGTATCTGGGTATCAGGGGTGTCGAGCTGCGCCCGTTTCATGCCGAGTGCATCGCCGATCTGGGCCCATCCGATCCCGGCACTGTGGGCGGCCATCGCGGCGGCCTGTAGTGCCTGGTCGGCTGCCGCGATCTCCGCGTCCCGCTGTCGTTTGCGCCATCCCGTGGGCTGCTGCCGGACCCGCTCGAGCATCTCCCGCGCCTCGGTCAGGCGAGCCATCTCTGGCACGTCCGAGAGTGGTTCCCCGGGTTCCGTGGTTTCCGTGGGGTCGACTCGACGATGCCGGCCTGGACGGTCCATGTGATTGCCAATCCCCCAATTGGTGAACAGATCGCGGCATGCCTCTGGACCTGTTCGGATCGTACGTGTGCAGATCAGCGCGCCAATCGTCGGGCGCGTGAATATCCTAAGACCAACGTCGCAAAGGCGATTATGAGTGCTCGGTCATATTAGCCGATTGGGGGCACCCACCACGGGCTGCCATACCGGCGCACCCCGATCGAGTTGTTGGGGGCGGTGCTGGTCGGGCACGGTCACGACAACCCGCAGGATCGGCCGACGGCGATCGACATGGCGCGTGAGGCCGAGGAACTCGCCGCAGCGCGGGCCCGCGTCGCGGCCCAACGGGTGGAGCGCGCCGCGGGAAGGTGGTGAGCGGTTCACTGTGCCAGAAATCATCGCCGAGGAGGCCGTCGTGGTGGGGCTGATCGGGGTCCGGGATGACCGGGCGGTGCTGGCGGAGACGACGGTGGCGGTGGAAGTAAATTAGTGGCACCCCGAGGTCATGAACTGTTTCGCTCAATGAGAGGTGAGAGCGGCGCCCTTCTTTTAAAGTGAAGGGACGTCGTCGAGTCGGTCACTTCGGCACTGCCTCGTTTCACAGGCACAGCAAGGGGTCGCCATGACTGCCGCCGAGCGAGCCAACGCGTGGCCCGAGCTGAACGTGGAGGAGTGGGCGTCTACCCGCATGACCTTGCACATGTGGGTGCAGATCGTGGGAAAGATCCGGTTAGCGCGGGCACCCATGGTGAATCATTGGTGGCAAGTACCTCTGTATGTGTCTTCTCGGGGCCTGACAACATCGGCGATTCCCTACGGCGCTGAAGCCTTCGAGGTGGAATTCGACTTCATCGACCACGTGCTGCGCATCAGTTGCAGCAGCGGCACCACGCGAACCCTCGACCTGCGACCGCAAACCGTTGCGCAGTTCTACTCCGAAGTGATGACCGCCCTGGATTCGCTATCGATTCCCGTATCGATCTGGCCGAGCCCGGTCGAGGTCGAACCAGCGATACCGTTCGCCGAGGACGACGTTCACCGTGCGTACGACGCCGATCACGCGCACCGTTTTTGGCGCCAGTTGATTTCCGCCAACAGGGTTTTCCACGATTTTCGTGCCGAATTCATCGGTAAGGTCAGCCCCGTGCACTTCTTCTGGGGGGCAATGGATTTAGCCTGTACGAGGTTCTCCGGCCGGACGGCACCCATGCACAAGGGCGGTGCGCCCCATCTGGCGGATTGGGTTATGGTCGAAGCTTATTCGCACGAAGTGTCGAGCTGCGGTTTCTGGCCAGGGGGTAGTACGGAAGGCAGCTTCTACTCATACGCCTATCCGGCACCGACCAACTTCGACTCCTGGTCGGTGCGGCCCGACTCCGCGTACTACGGCCCCGGCCTAGGAGAGTTCCTTCTTCCCTACGAGGCAGTACGGACCTCCGAAGCCCCTGAGCGCACGCTGCTGCAATTTCTGCGCAGCACGTACGACGCCGCCGCCAATCTTGCAGACTGGGATCACGCCGCGCTCGAAGCCCATAGTCCGCTGATGCCGAGTGTCCCCGTCACGCGAGCGTTGCACGTCGGCAAGGAACGGCCGGCCCATCCGCGCGGTGACGATTTCTAGCCGCCACATTGCGGCATCGATGGCGTGTTCGCGACGGCGTGTTCGTGGCGGCGTGTTCGGCGATCAGCTTGTCGACCGGTCGTTCGAGTCGTCGGCGTGCCGCGCCGATTAAGTCGCGGCAGCCACACCAGTCCCGAAGACGACGCTGCTCAAGCCCTAGATGTCTCCGGAGTGATCCAGATCGTCGAGGATGGTTAGCGCCGGGTTGACGGTGCAGCGTGCGGCGTTGCCGCCGGCGCGGTGGGCGTCGTGTCTGGCTTGATCGGCCAGGTGCAGCAGTTCGTCGAGTACGTCGTTGACCGGATGGGCGGTTAGCGGGGCCAGCGGGGTGCTGACGGCGCCGATGCTGGCGCTGAGTTGGGCGGGGCGGTCGGTGAGCGTGCCGCGGAGGCGTTCGAGCATGACGCTGGGGTTGGCGGTGGTGAAGAGTTCGGCGATGAGGAAGTTGCCATCGCCGCGGTAGGCCAGCACGGTGTCGCGGCGCACGGCGGCCCGCAGTTGGCGGGCCGCGGTGATGATGGCGCGTTCGGCGCGGGCGTCCTGGCCCAGGCTCATCAGCAGCCCATGGGTGTCCACGCCGATCACCGCGACGACCAGATGCCGGTCGTGGCTGCGGTCGCGGGCACCGAGCAGGGTGGTCATCCGTTCGTCGAAGGCCGTCCGGTTGAGCAGACCGGTCACCGGGTCGGTCAGCGCCGAGGACACCTTGGCGTCGGTCAGGGTCACCACCAGCGACCAGGCGAACCCGGCGAAGACGTTGACCAGCACGACCAGTGGTACGACTGCAGCAGCCAGGAGCGGGTCCGCTGCAGCCAGGCGCCAGGTAGCTACGGCCAGCGTGGCCGCCGCGACTGCCCAGGTGCAGGCCAGCAGTAGGCGGGTGTGGAACAACGCGGTGAACCCCGCCGGGCCAGCGAAGGCCATCACGCCCAGGGCTGCCACCAGCGGGTCGGGGATCACCGCCACTGCGGCGGCCACACATACCGTAGCCGTCACCGCACTTGCGCGTGATTGCCTGCGGGTCGGCCAGCACCGCGTCGCCCAGATGACGGCGATGACGCTGGTGCACAAGGTGATTGCCGCGGTCACAGCGACACGCGCTGTCGCGTGGGAGTCAGGTTGATCGCTGACCAAGAGCAGGGGGATGACCCCGAGCAGGAATGCAGTCGCCGCGATCAAGCGACAGGTTGGCCGCTCGAGATGGTGGGCTGCCACGAGTGAGGTCAGCCAGTGGTAGTGATCCTCACTCAATGCCGTCTGCGCGCGCACTGACCCATCATGCGCGTTCTTGAGAGCCAACACGGGCCAACGGGTAGTCCCAACTCGTTTGCTTCAAGCTCCTAGGGCACGTCTTCGGGAAAACAGTCGAGATTGCGGTTGCACGGTGCGCAAGGGCCACCGCGGGGCTCCTTGTGCGTCGGTCACGATCCGCGCCGATCAGGGCCGCGATGATGTCCGCGACGGCGCGGCCGAATATCGGCGATAACGTTGGTTGACCCTGTCTCGTGCACGATGTAGCCAACCAACACATAGAAGCCTGCTACCACCATAAAGGCGACCAGGACGATGACGACGGCGGTAGCCAGGGGTGGGGTTGCGAACGGGCCAAACGCTGGTTGGACGATCTTGACAGTTCATGGGTTGCGCGACGTCCTTCGTTCCGCGCCGGAAGGAACGTCATGCCCAGGCGCGAGTTTGATGATGCGCTGCGTGCGGCGCGGGTGGAGTTGACGACTCCCTTCGTCGCTGACATTGATCTCGAAGGGGTTCTCGCAGGGGTACTGCCGCGGCGGTCGAATTAGTCACCGGCGTGGACTACGCGGACGTGATGTTGGTTGAGGACGGTGGTTTTCGGTCTGTGACGCCGACCGCGCCGCTGGTCGCCGACCTCGATGCCGCGCAGCTGCGGTTTCAAGAGGGTCCATGTCTGCAGGCCGCGGTCAACGACTCGGCGATCCGGTGTCCGGATCTGCGCGAGGATTCGCGGAGGTCCTCGTAGAAAAGCTCAACGGGGTTGGCGGGGTCTCGGGAGAGCGCCCGCCCACTTCGCTTTCGCATGATCCATTCCTACCGCCAACGCCAAGCGGGGCCTGACACCGCATGCGATGTCAGGCCCCGCCATGGTGTACGGGCTGAGTGTTAGCCGCCGGTCCCGACGCATACGCCGCCCGCGCACGCTCCGGTGCCATTGGGCCCGGCACCTGCGCTGGCTCCCGGGACCCCCGCCGTGGCGCCGCCGGGTCCTGCACCAGCGCCGCCGCCGGGCACGCTCGCCGTCGCCCCGCCGGGTCCTGCACCAGCTCCGGTGCCACCCGGCACCTGGGCCGTTGCCCCACCCGGTCCGGCGCCAGCCCCGGTGCCGCCCGGCACGCTCTCCGTCGCCCCACCCGGTCCGGTGCCTGCGCCAGGAGCGCCCGTATCGGTCCCGGACGGGCCAGGCGCCATCGTGGTCTCGGTGGCGGGTGCAGTGGTGGTGGTCGTCGTCGCGCTGGTTGTCGACGTCGTGCTGCTCGTCGAATCAGTGCCGCTGTCGCTGCCACCACAGGCCACGGTGAGGGTTCCTGCGGCACACGCGGCGGCGATGCCTGCAGCGACGCGGAAACGAATGGAAGTGCGGTCAGCGATCATGACTGAACTCGATTCTGTGTTGTGGGTTTCTCCCCAGTGAGGACCTGAATGCGCATTTACCCGCCCATGACCGATGTCAATCCGCGGGTTCGAAGATCAGCTCGAAACCGTCGGCGTGAACGGCGTGAGCCAATCGGTCTTCGGCCACCCCTCGAGCCCCGCCAACAGCTCGTACATCGTCGCGCCGTCGATGCTCTCCCGGATGAGGTCGCCGTGTCCGGCGTGCCGGGCCAGCTCCTCGATCATGTGGAACACCACCCACCGCACCGACCACGCCGCGACGTCCTTGGGGAACCACGGCGCATCGCCCGGCACCGGCACCGCCGCGTCGAGATCGGCGGACTCCACCAGCCGTAGTGTCTCGACGTTCTGTGCCGAGAACCGCTCGAGCACCGACGCGAGCGTCTCGTCGGGCCCCATCGTGAACTCGTCGGCGTACTCCGCCTGACGCTCCTCCTGGGAACGCTCGTCGGCCGGCGGTGCCTCGGGGGCCGAGGCCACCCGCTGCATCCACGCCCGCTGCACCCCGGTCGCGTGCTTGATGAGCGCCCCGATCGACAGCGCGCTGACCGTCGGCGTGGCGCGCGCCTCGGCGTCGGTCAGCCCGAAGGCGAGGGCATGAAAGGCGTACTGCTGCTGAAACAGGTAGTCGCGCAACGCTTGACGCTCGTCGACGACCGGAGGGGGCATGGCGGGCATTTCAGTTCTCCTTCGTGGTGGTGTTGCGGGCGTACAGATCTCGGAGCACGGCGATTTCGGCACCGTGGTGAATGACTTCGCGGTTGATGTGCAGGACCAAGGCGAGCATCGGCTTATCCGCCCATGGACCCTCGGCAGCGCCGATCGGCTGATCCAGTTCGGCGTCCGTCAGCGTGCGGACGCCGCTCATCCACCCTTCGTAGGCGTCGTCGAGTTGGCGCAGCGCGGTCGCGGCGTCGGTCGCGTAGGGCCACGTCTCGTAGGCCGCGGGCGGTCCGCCGAAGTGCGAGTGGGCCCGCACCGCCAGCACGCCGACGATGACGTGGGCGAGCCGCCACGCGATCGTCGTGACGGGCTCGGGCTGCGGCGGCGGGAACGCGAAGTCGATACCTCCGTCGCGATGCACCGTCCAGCAGTCCGGCACCGGCTCCCAGAAGTACTCGTCGTCGGTGAGGCCGTCGAGCCGAGGGCGCAACTGGTGTTGCCAGTGCCAATCCAGTTGCTCGGCCAGGTGGGCGGTGAGGCTGCTCATGGAAGAAGCCTCGCATTCGGTTAGGACAGTTTCTGTCCTAAGAGTGCGGCAGACTCGTGGCATGTCCGAAACGACCAGTCGCGTGCTGCAACTCCTCGGCCTGCTGCAGTCCCGCCGGGTGTGGAGCGGCGATGATCTCGCCGACCGGCTCGGCGTGACGGGGCGCAGTGTGCGGCGTGACGTCGAACGCCTCCGCGACCTCGGCTATCCGGTCCACGCCAGCAAGGGGCACGGCGGCGGCTACCAGCTGGGAGCGGGCGCGGCCCTGCCGCCGCTGCTGCTCGACCCGGAGGAGGCCGTCGCGATGGCCGTGTGTCTGAGGGTGGCGGCGGGTGGCAGCGTGGCAGGCGTCGGAGAGTCCGCGCTGCGTGCGCTCTCCAAGCTCGACCAGGTGATGCCGTCGCGGCTGCGCGCGCAGGTCGCCGCCATTCACGACGCGACGACGACGTTGACGTCCGGCCAGTCCGACGAACTGGTCGAGCCCGACGTGCTGATGACCCTGGCGCGGGCGACCCGAGACCACGAACACGTCAGCGCGGGCTACGTCGACCGCAGCGGCAACACCACCGACCGCCGACTGGAGCCCTACCAGTTGGTGACGACGGGCCGACGATGGTACCTCCTCTGCTTCGACCGGGACCGCGACGACTGGCGCAGCCTGCGCCTGGACCGGATGACCGACGTCATGGCACGGGGGACCACGTTCACACCGCGCGAGGCGCCCGACGCGGCCAGCTACGTACGGCGCGCCATCACCGCTTCGCCGTACCGCTACGTCGCACGGGTTCGGTACCAGGCGTCGAAGGAAGCTGTGGCCCAATCATTTTCGAGTGCGTCCGCCGAGATCGACGCGGATGGACCGGAGGCGTGCATCGTCACCGCGGGGGCCGACGACCCCGAAGGCATGGTGCCCTGGCTGGCGCTGCCCGGCGTCGAGTTCGAGGTGCTCGAGCCGCCGGAGGTCATCGCCGCCGTGCGGGACGTGGCCGAACGCTTCCTGCGCGCGGCCCGCTGACGCCCCGCTTTCCCGCGAGCAGACGCAAACGTGCCCGACACGCCGCTGAAAACGGACCCTTTGCGTCTGCTCACGGGGAGGTGGGGTCCGCACGTAGGGTGGCCAGATGCACGTCACCTCGGTGGAGTCGACGGAGCTGTTCACCGGCCCGGTTGACCACCCTCTCCAAGTGGTGCGGGTGTCCTACCGATTCGCCTCCCATCCGACGCCGGTGCGCGTCGAGGGGCCCGGACTGCAGACGGTCGGCGACGTGACTGCCCTGCCCCGCGGGCGCGTCGTCGAAGTGCCGGTGCGAGTGACCGACCCGGTGGTCGGTGAGCGGCGCCGGGCGGAGCTGGTCGCCGGGCGTACCGTCACCGAGTTCGACTTCACGGTGGCCGAACCCGGCTGGACCATGCACATGGTCAGCCACTTCCACTACGACCCCGTCTGGTGGAACACCCAGGCCGCCTATACCAGCGTCTGGACCGAGGACCCGCCCGGCCGCTGCCGACAGACCAACGGCTTCGAACTGGTCAACGCTCACCTCGAAATGGCAAGGCGTGAGCCCGAGTACAAGTTCGTGCTCGCCGAGGTCGACTACCTGAAGCCCTACTGGGACACCAACCCCGAGGATCGCGAGGACCTGCGTCGGCTGATCGCCCTCGGTCGCGTGGAGGTGATGGGCGGCACCTACAACGAGCCAAACACCAACCTGACCAGCCCCGAGACGGCGATCCGGAACTTCGTGCACGGCATCGGTTTTCAACGCGACGTGATGGGTGCCGACCCGGCGACCGCGTGGCAGCTCGATGTCTTCGGCCACGACCCGCAGTTCCCGGGGATGGCCGCCGACGCGGGGCTGACGTCGAGCTCGTGGGCGCGTGGGCCCTACCACCAGTGGGGCCCGATGGCCGGTGACGGTGACCCCGAGCGGATGCAGTTCGCCAGCGAGTTCGAGTGGATGGCGCCCTCTGGCCGTGGCCTGCTGACCCACTACATGCCCGCGCACTACGCAGCGGGCTGGTGGATGGATTCCTCGACCTCGCTCGAACACGCCGAACATGCCACCTACGAACTGTTCTCGAAGATGAAGAAGGTCGCGCTGACCCGCAACGTGTTGCTGCCGGTCGGCACCGACTACACGCCGCCTAACAAGTGGGTCACCGAGATCCACCGCGACTGGAATGCGCGCTACACCTGGCCCCGGTTCGTGTGCGCGCTGCCGAGTGAGTTCTTCGCTGCGGTGCGCGCCGAACTCGACGAGCGCGGCACGGTGGCGTCGCCCCAGACGCGCGACATGAACCCCATCTACACCGGCAAGGACGTGTCGTACATCGACACCAAGCAGGCCAACCGGGCCGCCGAGAACGCGGTACTGCAGGCCGAACGCTTCGCCGTCTTCGCCGGCCTGCTCTCTGGCGCAACGTATCCGGAGGCCGCGCTGGCCAAGGCGTGGGTGCAACTGGCCTACGGCGCGCACCACGACGCCATCACCGGCTCGGAGTCCGATCAGGTGTACCTCGATTTGCTAACCAGCTGGCGCGACGCGTGGCAGCTCGGCACCGAGGCGCGTGACACCGCGCTCCGCTTGCTGTCGACGGCGGTCGACGGTTCCGCCGTCGTATGGAACCCGCTGGCGCACAACCGGACAGACGTCGTGACGATGCACTTCGAGACGCCGTTCGACGGCACCGTGATCGATCCCGACGGCGCGCCCGTGCCTCTGCTCAGCGAGCACGACGGGCACTCGATCACCTGGCTCGCCCGCGACGTCCCGTCGCTGGGCTGGCGGTCCTACCGATTCGTGCCTGGTGTCGCGGCCACGGGGTGGGAGCCATTGCCGGGGGACGGAATCGGCAACGAGTACTACCGACTGCGCGTCGACGCGGGCCGTGGCGGCGGGGTGTCCTCGCTGATGGTCGATGGCCGCGAACAGATCTCGGCCGGTCGCATCGGCAACGAACTCGCCGTCTACGACGAGTATTCGGCCCACCCGAAGGCGGGGGAGGGGCCGTGGCACCTCCTGCCCAAGGGTCCGGTCAGCACCTCGGCGGGCGCCCGCGCCACCTCTATGCAGTGCTACCGCAGCGCGTTGGGTGAGCGAGTCGTCGTCACCGGGCGCATCCAGAATCTGCTGAGCTACACCCAGACCCTCGTGCTGTGGAACGGCGTCGACCGGGTGGACTGCCGCACGACGATAAACGAGTTCACCGGCGAGGACCGGATGCTGCGGCTGCGGTGGCCCTGCCCGGTGCCCGGCGCCATGCCCGTGAGCGAGGTGGGCGATGCGGTGATCGGCCGCGGCTTCGGCCTCACCCACGATCGCGGCTCGACGAAATCGGTTGACGCGGATAAGTTTCCGTCGACCCTGGACAACCCTGCCTACGGGTGGTTCGGGCTGTCGTCGATGGTGCGGGTGCGGTTCTCCGGAGGGCAGGGCGTGCGGGCGATCTCGGTGGCCGAAGTGGTGTCACCCGGTGGGGAGGCCGACCCGTCAGTCCGCGATCTGATGGTCGCTCTCGCGCGGGCCGGCGTCACGGCGACCTGCAGCAGCGCTTCGTCGGCGCGCTACGGCGATCTGAGCGTCGACTCAAACCTGCCCGACGTGCGCATCTCCGTCGGTGGGCCCGACGTCAACGCCTTCACCGCGGCGGTCCTGGGCGAGGATGCCAATCCCGCTGAGCGCACGTGGGTTCCGGCGGCTCGACCGTTGAAGGACGTCTGGGTCCCCGGGGCCGACCTGCGCGGCGTCCACGCGCTGCCGGTGCTGGTCATCGATGGCGTAGCGGCGTTGGCATCTCTGATCGATGACCTCGCCGACGCCGAGATCGTCGTCGACCAGGAGGCGCCCGCGGACCTGGAGGACTTCGAACCCCGCACCGTTGCGGTGTTCAACCGCGGCGTGCCGAGCTTTGCCGTCGACGCCGATGGGACCCTGCACACATCGCTCATGCGGTCGTGCACCGGCTGGCCATCGGGCACCTGGATCGACCCACCGCGGCGCACCGCCCCCGACGGATCCAACTTCCAGCTGCAGCACTGGACCCACACCTTCGACTACGCCATCGCCTGCGGTGGTGGGGACTGGCGCGACGCCGACATCCCCTCGCGCAGCGCGGAGTTCAATCAACCGCTCCTCGTCGCCTCCGCCGATCACGATCCCACCTCCGGTGGACTGCCGTCGTGGGGGTCGCTGCTCGAGGTCGAACCGGCCCGCGCCGTCGCCCTCGGCGCGCTGAAGGTCATCGGCAACCCGACCGCCGGCGGCAGTGGTCGACGTGCCGACCCGAATGACGGCATTGCGCTGCGGCTCGTCGAAACACGAGGCAGGACAGCTGAAGTCGCCATTCACTCGGGCCTGCGCAACGTCATGGCACCGCAGCGACTCGACCTGCTCGAGCAGCCGCTCCCAGAGCACCGTGGCGGCCTGAGCCTGCACGGCTACGAGATCGCCACGTTCGGCGTCCAACTGAACCTGCCCCGGGTGCTCGAAGCCGATGACACCACGCTCGCACCCGACGCCGAACCGGCGCAACCGCTCTACGCCAGGTACTGGTTGCACAATCGCGGCCCCGCCCCGCTCGGCGGACTGCCCGCGGTCGCACACCTGCACCCTCATCAGCTGGCCGTCGACGCCGATGCGCCCGTGCAACTGCAACTCACCGCCGTCAGTGACGTCACCGACGTGCCACTGCACGGCAAGGTGCGCCTGATCTGCCCGCCCGGATGGACGGTCGAGATGGACGAACTTCCGTTCATGCTGCCGCCCGGTGACTTCCTGGAGTCGATCGTCGACGTGACGATGCCGCCGGGCACCGTGCCGGGCCTCTATCCGCTGCGCGCCGAACTCGGCATCACCGGCAGCGCCCTTCCGGCGTCGTGGCGTCAGGTCGTCGAGGACGTGTGCGTCATCGCCGTGGGAGCCACCGATGACCGGGTGCTCAGGCTGATCAGCGACCCCGAACCCGTTGAGGTGGACGCGGGGCGGACCGCGACCATCAGCGTCACCGTCGGCACCGACGCATACGCCGACCTCGCCGTCGAGGCGCACCTGATCAGCCCGTGGGGGACCTGGGACTGGATGGGGCGCAACATCATCGGCGCCGATCTTGCTGCCCGCGGAACGGTCGAACTGGAGTTCGACGTCGCCCCGCCCGCGTGGCTGGAGCCTGGCGAGTGGTGGGCGCTGATTCGCGTCGCGTGCGCGGGCGACCTGCTCTACTCACCCGCGGTCAGGGTGGTGGTCCGATGACGTCCGTGGTGGCGACGGTGGATGGCGCGGAGGTGCTCGTCAGCGAGGTCGATGCGAGTGAGGAGCGGCTGCGATCAACGCGGCTCGCGAATGCGCTGCCGCGGTCGGGCACCAGCGAGGGACGCCAACTCCGGCGCTGGCTCACGCAGGTGCTGGTGACGTCGCGAGTGGTCGCCGCCGAGGCGGAGGCGGCGGGGCTGACGGCCGACGGCGCGCCGACCGAAGCCGCGCTGCTTCCCCACGTGGCCGCCCAGCTCGAGATTGGCAGCGTGGCCGCGTCGGCGCTCGCGGACGGATTGGCGCGGGCGCTGTTCGTTCACGTCACCGCCGGCGTCGAGGTCACCGAGGACGAGGTCAGGGACTATCACTGCCGCAACCCCTTTCGCTTCGGCGGGTACGCACGCGGGAGCGGTGGCTGGCGCGGCCACCCCGTCGCAGCCGTGTTCGCCGACGTGCGGTGTGACATCTCCGAGCACCTCGTGGCCGCGGCCCGGCGTCGTGAATTCCGGCGCTGGCTCGACGCCCGTCGTGCGGAGATGGTGCGCCTGTCGCCCGGGTACGAGCATCCCGGCGACCCCCGCCAACCCGACAACACCCACAAGCACTGATGCCTGGCCGCCGGACCCTCGCCCTCGACATCGGCGGCACCAAGATCGCCGTCGGACTCCTTGACCCCGACGGGAACCTGATCCACCACGAGCAACTGCCGACACCCGACGAGGACGCCGAGGCCATCTGGTCGGTCGCCGACGGACTGCTAGCCGAGGCATTGTCCGCAGCCGACGGCGAGGTGCGCGGGGTGGGTATCGCATCGGCGGGGCCCATCGATCTGCCGACCGGTACGGTCAGCCCGATCAACATCACTGCGTGGCAACACTTTCCGATCGTTGATCGGGTCGGGGCCGCCACCGGTCTGCCCGTGCGACTCGGCGGTGATGGGCTGTGCATGGCGATGGGCGAGCGATGGCGCGGCGCAGGGCGGGATGCGCAGTTCATGCTGGGCATGGTCGTGTCGACCGGCATCGGAGGTGGTCTGGTGCTCGACGGCGCGCCCTACGACGGGCGGACCGGCAATGCCGGACACGTGGGCCACGTCGTCGTGGAGCCGGACGGGGCGCTCTGCACGTGTGGCGGCCACGGGTGCGTGGAGACCGTGGCGTCGGGCCCGCACCTGGCGCGCTGGGCCCGTGAGAACGGTTGGCAGGCGCCACCGGAGGCCGATGCGAAGGAACTCGCCGACGTGGCGAACGCGGGCGACCCGATTGCGCTGCAGGCCTTTCACCGCGGCGGCAACGCGATCGCCAGGATGATCGCCTCGGTCGCGGCGGTGTGCGACCTCGACCTGGTGGTGATCGGCGGCGGTGTCGCGAAATCCGGTGCACTGCTGTTCGATCCGTTACGGGAGGCGCTCGGGCACTATGCGGGTCTGGACTTCATCAAGGATCTGCGCGTGGTGACGGCCGAGCTCGGCGGGGACGCCGGACTGGTGGGTGCGGCGGCGCTCTTCAACGCCTGACCAAGCGCGCCCCGAAGCTCACTCCACGTCGTCCGGCACCGAGAACGGCTCGGTCGGCGTCTCCACGACCATCAACTGGGCTGCCGAATCCGTCGGCACCACCCTGCGCGCCAACGCCATCAGCGCCCGCTCGGTGCCCACGTCCCGGCCGGCCTGCTCCGAGAGCAGCCAGCGCACCTCGAGCAGATCGCAGTACGCCTGGATTGCGGTGCCCGTGTGCCCGACCACCTCGTGGGCACGGTGCATCGTCGGCCTGACCAGTTCCATCACCCACAGTTGAGCGGCGGTGCGCTCGTCGACGTCGTGACCGGCTTCGGCACAGAGCTGAGCCTGGTAGGCCTGCAGGTCGCCGAGTAGATGCGTGGCCTGGCCCTCCCCGACGTCCAGGCCGGCGAGTTCGCGCAGTCGCGCGGAGTGGAAGCGACGGTCGCCGACGGCGACGTGCAGGCGGAGCTGATCGGCGCCCGCGGTGGTCGGTTGCAGCGACACCTCGTCGACCGCGAAGCCCATCTCGTTGAGCTTGCGGATCCGACCCTCCACCCGATAGCGGTCCGCGTACCCGAACACCGGCTCCGCGTGCAGCAGGTCCCAGAGCCCCTCGTAACGCGTCCGCAGGCTGAGTGCCTCGCCAATTAGCTGGTCCCGCAACGAGTTACCGCCATCGATCCGGGCGGCGATGTCCATGAGCCCCGCCGCGACGTTCTCCACCATCACGTCGACGTCGAGCGCCCGCTGACCTGGTGACAGGTGCGGATGAACCTCACTGGTCTCGGCGTCGACCAGGGACGCCTGCAGCACTTGACCGTCGCGGACGAACAGCGTGTTGGCCAGTGAGCAGTCTCCCCAGAACACGCCATGCCGATGCAGTTCCACCAGCAGCGACGCCATGCCGTCGAGCAACCGGGAACGCTGTTTGGGGGCATCGGGCGGCAGCCGCAGGAACAGTCGCCGGTACTGCCACGACCCCGCCAGATACCGGGTCAGGAGGATCGCGGTGTCGAACTCGGGTTGCTGCACCAGTCCGGCCGCGCGCACCGCGTTCAGGTGCATCTCCTCGATTCGCCCGAGCACGTCGTACTCGCGCACCCCGATGCGCGGCGGCAGTTCCTTCAGCGCCCAGAGGGCACCGTCGCACTCGACGAACTTCACCAGGTGTCTGCTGGGTCCGACGTCCATCTCCCGGATCGGGACGTCGGGCATCAGCCACTCGGCGAGCGGGCGCTCCCACGGTAGGGAAAGCAGGTCGGCAGATGGTGATCGCAGCCGCAGCTCTGGTGCGGCCACGGTCGGTAGTTCCCTGCTTAACTCGCGGCGGCGGCGTGGCGCCCCGACGTGTCGCTGCTGTCGACGACCCGGGTCAGGTTCTCGCCAGAGGCGGCGTCGAACAGGTGAATTCGCTCGGCGTCGAGCCACAGCGTCGCCTTGTCGCCGTTGCGCACCCGGCTCAGCGGATCGAGTTCGACGCAGAGCTGGGTCCGCAGCTGTTCGCTGTCCAGCTCGTTCGCGAGTTCGGCCAGCTGCGTGACGATCTCGGCCGGTGCCTCGAACGGGACGAACGCATACTGTTCATTGCCCAACCACTCGGTGACGTCGATGGTGACGTCGAAGGTGACACCACGGGGCTTCTTGCCCGCGTCCACGAACTCGGCGTCTTCGAAGGCGCCGGGACGGATGCCTGCGATGTAGGCCTCGCCGTCCTTGACCGCATTGCGCCACTCATCTCGCAGGGGAACGCTGACGAATGGGAGCTCTACCCGATCACCGTTGACGCGGGCCGGCACGAAGTTCATCGGAGGAGACCCGATGAACCCGGCGACGAACAGGTTGACGGGCTGGTCGTAGAGCTCACGCGGGCTCGCGATCTGTTGCAGCACACCCTTCTTCAGCACTGCGACCCGGTCACCGAGCGTCATGGCCTCGGTCTGGTCGTGGGTGACGTACACGGTGGTGATCCCGAGGCGGCGCTGCAACCGCAGGATCTCGGTCCGCATCTGACCGCGCAGCTTGGCGTCGAGGTTGCTCAGCGGCTCGTCGAACAGGAACGCGTCGGCTTGGCGCACGATCGCCCGGCCCATCGCCACCCGCTGGCGTTGACCGCCGGAGAGGTTGGCGGGCTTGCGGTCGAGGTGTTCGACCAGGTCCAGCGTCTCGGCGGCATCGGTCACCAGCTTGCGGATCTCGTCGTCGGAGTGCTTGCCGGACAACCGAAGTGGAAAGGCGATGTTCTCGAATACCGTCAGGTGCGGGTAGAGCGCGTAGTTCTGGAACACCATCGCCAGATTGCGGTCCCGGGGCGCCTTGTCGTTGACCCGGTTGTCGCCGATCATCATGTCGCCCGAGGTGATGTCTTCAAGCCCGACGATCATCCGCAGCAGGGTCGACTTCCCGCACCCCGACGGGCCGACCAGGATCATGAACTCGCCGTCGGCGACGTCGATGCTCACGTCGTTGACGGCGGGGAAGCCGTCACCGTACTTCTTCACGATGTTGCGCATGGTGATTGCTGCCATGGTTATCCCTTCACTGCGCCGGAGGTGAGTCCGGCGACGATGCGGCGCTGAAAGACGAGAACGAGGATGACGACGGGGATGGTGACGATCACCGAAGCCGCCATGATGTACGGAACGGGCGACTCGAAGTAGGAGGCGCCCTGGAAGAACGCCAACGCCGCCGGAACGGTGCGGGCACTGTCGGTGGACGTCAGCGAGATGGCGAACAGGAAGTCGTTCCAGCAGAAGAAGAACGTCAGGATCGCGGTGGTGAACACCCCGGGAGCCGCCAGCGGCACGATCACCTTGCGGAACGCCTGCCACGCCGTGGCGCCGTCGACCTGAGCGGCGTGCTCCATCTCCCACGGGATCTGCCGGAAGAACGCCGACATGGTCCAGATCGACAGGGGCAGAGCGAAGGTCAGGTACGGGATGATCAACCCGATCCAGGTGTCGTAGATGCCCAGCCCGCGCCACATGTCGAACAACGGACCGACCAGTGCCGCCTGCGGGAACATCGCGATGCCGAGCGCGAGCGACAACAGCACCTTCTTGCCGCGAAACTCAAGGCGCGCAATGGCATACGCCGCGAACATCGCGATGATGACCGAGATGACCGTGGCAACGATCGCGATGCCGATCGAGTTGATCAGCGCGTGAACGAACAGTGAGTTGCCGAAGATCTGGGCGAAGTTGTCGAGCGTGAAGCTGGTCGGCAGGAACTGCGGCTTGCCCGACACGATGTCCGACGGCGGCTTGAAGGCCAAGCTGATCATCCACAGCAGCGGAAAGAAGCTGTAGAAGACGATGATGAGACCGGCGATGGTCCACCGGCGGTCGGTCTTGGTGGAGTTCACTAGTCGCCCCTGACTTGTGACAGGTCGGTCTTGAAGATCTTGATGAAGATCCATGCGATCACCACGACGGTGAAGAACAGCACTACCGAGACCGCAGACCCCATCCCGAGATTCACCAGCGTGACGTTCTGCCGGTAGGCCAGGAACGAGATGGTCTCGGTGTTGTTGGCGCCGTTGGTCATGACGTACGGATTGTCGAAGATGCGCCAGGCATCGAGGGTGCGAAATAGCAGCGCCACCATGATGGCGGCCTTCATGTTCGGCAGCGTGATCTTCCACAGGCGTTGCCAGGCCGTGGCCCCGTCGACCTTGGCCGCTTCCTGCATGTCCTCGGGCACTTGGACCAGACCGGCCAGCAGCAGCAGCGAGATGAACGGCGTCGTCTTCCAGATCTCTGACAGGCAGATCACGAAGATCGCCGACCAGCGATCGCCGAACCAGTCGAACGCACCAAGATGGAGCCACTGGTTGACGAAGCCGGCGTCGATCGCGAAGGCGTAGCGCCAGATGAAGGCCGACACCACGGTCACGATCCCGTAGGGGATCAGGATGGCCGTGCGCAGCGGGCCGCGGCCGCGGACGATGCGCAGCATCACGAACGCGAACCCGAAACCGACGACCAGCTCGACGGCGACCGTCACGACGGTGATCGCCAGCGTCGTGACGAAGTCGTTCCACCACACCGGGTCGGTGAGAATCACCAGATAATTGCTCAGTCCGACGAAGCTGCGGCCCTGCGGGTCGGTGAGCCGGAAGTTGTACAGCGACAGCACCAGTGCGTAGCCCAGCGGGTAGGCGGTGACGAGCAGCATCACCACGTACGACGGCAGGGTCAGATAGATGCCGAGGCGACGCTCGCCACGAACTCGTTCACTCGTGACCGGCTTGGCTGATTCCTTTTGGGCGGGTGCCTTCTCGACCATCGTCACAGCAGCCGCCTCCCCGCCAGCACGTCGGCCATGAATTTGTCTGTCTCCTCTGGGGTTTGCGCGTTCACCGACGCCGGCGGGTGCCAGGTCTGGGTGATCGCCCCGGCGATGTCGGTGTAGAAGGGCGACAGCGGCCGCGGACCGCCCTCGGCGATGGATTCCCGGATCAGGTCCGCATTGGCGTATTCCTTGCGGATGTCGGGGCTGTCATAGGACGCGGCGTAGGGCGAGGGCTCGCTCTCGTCAAGCATGTACTGCGTGGCCTTCGGTTCGGCGTTGATGCACTCCACCAACGCGACCGCCTGGTCGGGGTGCTTCGAATAGGCGCCGACACCCAGGTTGGCTCCGCCGAGTGGCGGTGCACTGGGACGGTCCGCGGACACCCTGGGGTAACGGGCCCAGCCGATGTCGTCGACGACGGCTTGGTCGAGCGTTCCCTCCTTTGCTGCGCTGCGGGCGGCCGCCAGCACGTACGGCCAGTTGAGCATGAACATGCCCTGCTCCGACTGGAACGTCGCGCGGGCCTGCTCCTCCGCGGCGTTGGAAAGGTCGACGGGAGCCGCACTGGAACGTGCGAGATTGCCCACGATCTCGGCGGCCTTCTCTCCGGCGGGGCTCGCAAGGGACGGCTTGGCGTTGCGTCCCGCCTGGACGTCCTGAAGTACTTCACCGCCGCCGGACAGTACCAGCGCGTTGATCCAGACCATGTAGCCCTCGTACCGCTGACCCTGTGTCGAGATCTTCTTGCCCTGGCTCACAGCGGCTTTCAACATCTCATCCCAGGTGAAGCTCTCGCTGGTGGGATCTACACCTGCCGCAGCCGCCTGCGACTTCCGATACCAGAGCAACTGGGCGTTCGACTTGTAGGGCGCGCCGTACAGCTTGTCGTCCCACATTCCCGTCTTCACCGGCGCGGGCAGCATCCCGGCGGTGAGGCGCCCCGCTTCTGCTGCGGTGTACGGGCGCAGGAAGCCGGCATGGGAGAACTCGGCGGTGAACACCACGTCCATGCTCACGACGTCGATGGAGGTATCGCCGGCCGCGAGGCGTCGGACCATCTGCTCGCGTTGCGCGGTGGCAGTGCTTGGCAGCGATTCGATCCGCACTCGGTAGGCGCCGCCCGACGCGTCCGCGCACTGTTGCGCGCGTGCGGCCGAACCGCCGTTGTCGGGCAGGATGTACCACGTCAAGCTCGGCGGGCCGCCGTCGCTGCCGCATCCGGTCAACAGGGTGGCAGCCAGTACTGGCGCGCTGGCCAGCGCGAGTATCCGTCGCCGTCGTGAACGGGCGAATTGAAATCGTTTCATGCGTCCTCGTCTGTCGATCAGTAAGCTACGGAGGGTCACGAACAGCCATTTCGACTTGTACCCGAGTGTGGCACACCTCACACCAGGTTTGGCGGGTTGCCCATGCTTGACGGCGCGCCGTTCGGGTGCTCGCGGGGCGAGTCATCGAAACCCCTTGCAGAACTGCGATTCCCGCACGAAGAGACGCCTTAGGGTATTAGCTGCGAACGCATCCGGGTAGTTCGGACCGACGTTGACGAACCGAGCAGAGGAGAACCGTGGTCCCCGTCGAATCCTGGTGGCAGACCGCCGTGGTCTATCAGGTCTACATCCGCAGTTTCGCCGACGGGAACGGCGATGGCATCGGCGACGTCGCCGGTCTGCGCGACCGACTGCCGTACCTGGCGCGTCTAGGTGTCGACGCGATCTGGATCAATCCCTGGTACCCGTCACCGATGGCCGATGCCGGCTACGACGTATCCGACTACCGGGAGATCGAGCCGGTGTACGGAACTCTCGCCGAGGCCCACCGATTGATCGCCGAGGCGCACGAGGCGGGGATTCGCGTGTTGCTCGACATCGTTCCGAACCACAGCTCCGACCACCACGCCTGGTTCACCGCAGCGCTCGCGGACGAACCGGACGCCCGGCAGCGCTACCACTTCCGGCCGGGGAGGGGCGCCGACGGGGAACTGCCACCCAACGACTGGCGGAGCGTATTCGGCGGGCAAGCCTGGACCAGGGTGGCGGACGGCGACTGGTACCTGCACCTATTCGCCCCGGGCCAGCCGGACCTCAACTGGGAGAACCCCGAGGTCCGTGCCGAATTCGAGGACGTGCTGGCGTTCTGGTTCGACAAGGGTGTCGACGGGTTCCGCATCGACGTCGCACACGGACTGGTGAAGGCCGACGGGTTGCCCGACGGCGGGACCGGAGACGACACCGCGCCGACGCTGGTCCAGCACAACGCCTCGCACCCCGCGTGGGACCAGGACGGCGTGCACGACGTCTATCGCGGCTGGCGCGAGGTGGCGAATCGCTATGCGCCGGAGCGGATCTTCATCGCAGAGGCGTGGGTGCCCAGCAACGAGCGACTGGCGAGGTACCTGCGGCCCGACGAATTGCACACCGCGTTTCAATTCGACTTCTTGCGCGCGCCGTGGCGGGCCGACGTTCTGCAGGAGGTCGTCGACGAGGCGATCGCGGTCGCGGCGACCGTCGGCGCCCCGCCGACCTGGGTGCTGTCCAACCACGACGTCACCCGCACGGTCACGCGGTACTCCCGGTCGCAGCCGGAGCACCTCATCGAAACCGATTGGGAGCGGGCGCGTTGGAGCAAGGAGACGCCCGACTACGAAGCTGGTCTGCGCCGAGCCAGGGCAGCGGCGCTCGTGCAGCTGGCCCTACCGGGAACGGCCTACGTCTACCAGGGCGAGGAACTCGGCCTCGAGGAGGTCGAGGATCTGCCGGACGAGGTTCGCCAGGATCCGATGTGGGAGCAGTCGGGCTTCACCGACGTCGGCCGTGACGGGTGTCGGGTTCCGCTGCCGTGGGCGGATGACGTTGCACCCTATGGCTTCTCGCTCAGCAAGGACGTTCAGACCTGGCTGCCCCAGCCGCCGCACTGGCCCTCGAAGACTGCTGAGGCTCAGGACGGCGATCCCCATTCGACGCTGAACCTCTACCGCGACGCGCTGTCTGCGCGGGCGGCGATCTGGGTGGACTCCGGCGACCTCGAGTGGATCGCGACCACACCCGAGGTGGCGGCATTCCGGCGCGGCCGGGCGCAATGCTGGGTCAACACGGGCGAGATCCCGGTGGACCTGCCCGCGGACGCCGAGGTGGTCCTGGCATCGGTGCCGGGCACGGGAACTCAGCTTCCTCCGGACTCGGCCGTCTGGCTGATCGCCGGGGCGTGAGTCGGTGACCTAGCTGGCGACCGACTCGCTCTCGTCCGGGACGCTGTGGAGTGGGGTCGTGACGGCGGGGGACGGCTGTGCCTGGATCTCGGGAGTGCTGGCCGGGGGGACCGCCCGCTGGATGCCGAGCACGTCGCCGATCTCGGTCCAACCGATGCCGGCGTCGTGCGCGGCAAGAGCCGCCACCTGCACGGCATGGGCGGCCGCTTGAAGGTTCTTGCACTTGCGTCGCCACTTGGCGTTCCGCCGAGCTTCCTCCAGCGTTGCTTGCGCTTCCGTGAGGCGTTGCAGGTGCGGGCCGTTGGACGCTTGTGCCCGAGCTGTCTCGTCCGAGTGAAGGCCACGACGCCCCCGTGAATCTGCCATGTATTTGCCGACCCCCCAATCAGTGAAACTGATAATGGCAGGCAGGAAGCTCAAAGGCAACAGCCAGAAATACAGAAATATGTGCTCTCCGCAGCTTGGGCGGCTCCGCTAAATGATCTCGGTTGGATTTATGACATTGCATCTCGTCAGAGCGAAATGCTCGTAATGGGTTGCTATGCTCCGCCGCTCTTCAGGGTCGAATCGGCGTTTTGGCTGATCGGACGGTAGCGCGCTACTATTTCGGACGTTCCACCGAAGACCGTCGGTCACCGAGAAATCGGTTGAAGGTCCCGGAATCATCCGGGCGGCCCACGCAGGAGGACGAGGCACCACCGCTGGCTCGCGCCGGCGGATCTTCACGCCCCGGCCGCTCTGCGCCGGGGCGTTCGTCGTTTCCGGGGTTGAAGAACCCTGATGGGGTCGACCGACGGACCCAATCCTAGATAGGAGGCATGCATGGCCAATGCTGAGAAGGCCACCGCCGTTGCCGACATCGCCGAGCAGTTCAAGGAGTCGACCGCCACGGTCGTCACCGAGTATCGCGGGCTCACCGTGGCCAACCTTGCGGATCTGCGCAAGTCCCTCGGAGGCTCCGCGACCTATTCGGTCGCCAAGAACACCCTGGTAAAGCGCGCGGCGTCCGAGGCAGGTGTAACGGGTCTCGACGAACTGTTCACCGGTCCGACCGCCATCGCGTTCATCAAGGGTGAGCCCGTCGATGCCGCCAAGGCAATCAAGACGTTCGCCAAGGACAACAAGGCCCTCGTCATCAAGGGCGGCTACATGGACGGCAAGGCGCTGTCCGTGGACGAGGTCAACCGCATCGCGGACCTCGAGTCGCGCGAGGTGCTGCTGGCCAAGCTGGCCGGCGCGATGAAGGCCAAGACCAGCCAGGCCGCGGCGCTGTTCGCCGCCCCGGCATCGCAGGTCGCCCGCCTCGTCTTCGCTCTGCAGGAGAAGAGGGAGGCCGCGGAAGGCGCACCCGCAGCTCCCGCCGCAGAAGTTGCGGATGCAGAACCAGAAGCAGAAGCACCGACGGACGCCGTGGCCGACGCCCCGGCCGACGCCGAATAGATCAACCCACACACCCAGCACGAATCCCCCATCAAGAAATAAGTGGAAGGACCACACCATGGCCAAGCTCAGCACTGAAGACCTGCTCGACGCGTTCAAGGAACTGACCCTGTTGGAGCTCTCGGAGTTCGTCAAGGCCTTCGAGGAGACCTTTGACGTCACCGCCGCCGCACCGGTTGCCGTTGCCGCCGCTGCCGGCGCAGCCGCTCCCGCCGAGGCCGCCGAGGAGCAGTCGGAGTTCGACGTCATCCTCGAGGGTGCCGGCGAGAAGAAGATCGGCGTCATCAAGGTCGTCCGTGAGATCGTCTCGGGTCTGGGCCTCAAGGAGGCCAAGGACCTCGTCGACAGCGCCCCGAAGCCGCTGCTCGAGAAGGTCACCAAGGACCAGGCTGACGACGCCAAGGCCAAGCTCGAGGCCGCCGGCGCTGCCGTCACGGTCAAGTAGTAATTCTGCAGAGAGCCGCCCGGGATCATCGCGATCCCGGGCGGTTCTTTCATGTTTGCAGCCGGGCTGGTGGGGCGAGTGAGCAAGCACCGCGGAAGCGGCTAGAGCAAACGACTCGTCGTCATCCGCACGGGCCTGCTGAATGTGGCAAAGGGGAGAGTGCTCATAGCCGGTGCGCTACAGTGACTCAAGCCACAGGCGGGTGTGTCTGTATGGCGGGCAAAAGCACTGGCGGAAGGATCGCGCGTGGGCATCGGTATTCAGGTTGAGGGACTGACGAAGTCCTTCGGGCCCCAGCGAATTTGGGAGGACGTCACCTTCGACCTGCCGGCGGGTGAGGTCAGCGTTCTGCTCGGTCCGTCCGGTACCGGTAAGTCGGTGTTCCTGAAGTCGTTGATCGGTCTGCTGCGCCCCGAGCGCGGCAAGATCATCGTCGACGGCACCAACATCATCGAGTGCTCTGCCAAGGAGCTCTACGAGATCCGCACGCTGTTCGGCGTGATGTTCCAGGACGGCGCGCTGTTCGGCTCGATGAGCCTGTACGACAACACCGCGTTCCCGCTTCGTGAGCACACGAAGAAGAAGGAATCCGAGATCCGTCAGATCGTGATGGAGAAGCTCGACCTGGTCGGTCTGACCGGGGACGAGACCAAGTTCCCCGGTGAGATCTCCGGCGGTATGCGCAAGCGTGCCGGGCTGGCCCGCTCGCTGGTGCTGGACCCGCAGATCATTCTCTGCGACGAGCCCGACTCCGGTCTGGACCCCGTCCGTACGGCGTACCTGAGCCAGCTGCTGATCGACATCAACGCGCAGATCGACTGCACCATTCTGATCGTGACGCACAACATCAACATCGCGCGCACCGTGCCGGACAACATGGGCATGCTGTTCCGCAAGCACCTGGTGATGTTCGGCCCTCGCGAGGTTCTGTTGACCTCCGACGAGCCGGTCGTCAAGCAGTTCCTGAACGGCCGTCGCATCGGTCCGATCGGCATGTCCGAGGAGAAGGACGAGTCGACGATGGCCGAGGAACAGGCCATGATCGACGCCGGTCACCACGACGGTGGTACCGAGGAGATCGAGGGCGTGCCGCCGCAGGTCAATGCGACCCCGGGCATGCCGCACCGCAAGGCCGTCGACCGTCGCCAGGCGCGGGTCCGCGAGATCATGCACACCCTGCCGCCCGCCGCGCAGGAAGCCATCCGCATCGACCTCGAGGGCAACAACCAGCACAAGACGTCCAGCATGGCCACCGGCAATGGCGACGACTCCACCGCTCGACACCACAGCAGTGCCGAGGAAGAAGCACCCACGGCGTCGATCCCCGTCGCCAGGGAGTGAATTACCCCGGTCGACTGGACCGGCGAATTCGCGCTCTGCTGAACCGTCCCGCCACGGTCGTGGACGGCTACCTCGACGTCATGGGTGGCGCGCGAGTTCCGCAGACCACCGGCCAACGCGTCATGGGTTCCACGGTGCTCCCGATGATCTACGAGCGGCTCTGGCGGCCCGTGCTGTTCTGGGGCTTCACCGCGCGCAACACCGCGCAGGAGGACCGACGCAAGCTGAGACTGCTCGGTATCCAACCCGGGGACACCGTCCTCGACGTCGCATGCGGGCCGGGCAACACCACCCGCTCCCTGGTCGAGCAGGTCGGCCCCGACGGTATCGCCATCGGGGTGGACAGTTCGGCGAGCATGCTGGCCCAGGCCGTGCGGGAGACCGCCCCCGACAGCCCGGTCGGCTACGTCCGCGGAGACGCCGTCGACCTGCCGTTCGACGACGGCACGTTCGACGCGATCAGCTGCTACGGAGCGCTGTACCTGATGGACGACCCCCTCGGTTCGCTGCGCGACATGATCCGAGTCCTCAAGCCCGGTGGCCGCATCGCCATCCTCACGACGTGCGCCCGCGGACCCGCTCACGTGCGCCAGGTGGAGGTCGCGGCGTCGCGGCTGGCACCCCTGCGGCTGTTCGACGTGGACGAGATCACGGATGCACTGCGCGACGCGGGTCTGGTGGAGGTGACGAGAAACGTGTCCGCAGCCTCGCAGACCGTGGGCGGACGGCGGCCCGAGACCTCGTGATGTCGGGTGGCCGGCGCCAAAGGCGATGACGCACAACGAGCTTCAACGGGCGGCAGCGGGGTGCGTGGCAGTCCACAGCTTCCCGGTGCCTTCATTCGAGGCTACTTCGACGAAAACTACCCACCGAAACACCGTTCTATCTCTTGACGCAACGGCACAAACGGGCCAATCTGTTGGTCAGCAATGTGTGAAGAGATAGAGGGATTCCAGTCGCCAGCCAGCGTCCGGCTCGTTCTTCCGCGCGATTGTTGAGGAATGCGCCCGTCTGCGCTATTGTTGGACGTTGCGCTGGCTGCATCCTGCCCATCCTCACCCGCCTCTTGACACCGTGGTCCTAGCCTGAGCCCTGCTCAGTGATCTAGTCGTGTGCCTCGAGGCCGAGATCAGGCTTGAGAACGCCAGCCGAACCTAACGCAGATAACGCGGCCAAGGGTCCGGTTCAGGCCGGTTCCCGATAGTCGCATCCGGTGCTGGAAGGATGCATCTTGGCAGTCTCTCGCCAGAGCAAGTCAGTAGAAAACCCCAACAACTCCGTTCCTGGAGCACCCAACCGAGTTTCCTTTGCAAAGCTCCGCGAACCCCTCGAGGTTCCCGGTCTGCTCGACGTGCAGACGGACTCCTTCGAATGGCTGATCGGTTCCGACGGCTGGCGCGAGAAGGCTCTCGAGCGCGGCGAGCCCAGCCCGGTCGGTGGCCTCGAAGAGGTGCTCACTGAGTTGTCGCCGATCGAGGACTTCGCGGGCACTCTCTCGCTGAGTTTCTCCGATCCGCGCTTCGACGAGGTCAAGGCGCCCGTCGACGATTGCAAGGAGAAGGACCAGACCTACGCAGCGCCGCTGTTCGTCACCGCGGAGTTCATCAACAACACCACCGGCGAGATCAAGAGCCAGACCGTCTTCATGGGCGACTTCCCCATGATGACCGAGAAGGGCACCTTCATCATCAACGGCACCGAGCGTGTCGTCGTGTCGCAGCTCGTCCGGTCGCCCGGCGTCTACTTCGACAAGTCCAAGGACAAGGCCACCGAGAACGACCTGACGAGCGTCAAGGTCATCCCCGGTCGCGGCGCCTGGCTCGAGTTCGACGTCGACAAGCGCGCCACCGTCGGCGTCCGCATCGACCGCAAGCGTCGCCAGCCGGTCACCGTGCTGTTGAAGGCCCTCGGCTGGACCAGCGAGAAGATCACCGAGCGCTTCGGCTTCTCCGAGATCATGATGTCCACCCTCGAGAAGGACAGCACCGCCGGGCCCGACGAGGCACTGCTGGACATCTACCGGAAGCTGCGCCCGGGCGAGCCGCCCACCAAGGAATCCGCGCAGACCCTGCTGGAGAACCTGTTCTTCAAGGAGAAGCGCTACGACCTGGCCCGCGTGGGCCGCTACAAGGTCAACAAGAAGCTGGGCCTGAACGTGGGCCAGCCGATCACGTCGTCGACGCTGAACGAAGAGGACATCGTCGCGACCATCGAGTACCTGGTGCGTCTGCACGAGGGCCAGACCACGATGACCGCCCCCGGCGGCATCGAGGTTCCCGTTGAGGTCGACGACATCGACCACTTCGGCAACCGTCGTCTGCGTACCGTCGGCGAGCTGATCCAGAATCAGATCCGCGTCGGCCTCTCGCGCATGGAGCGTGTCGTGCGTGAGCGCATGACCACTCAGGACGTCGAGGCCATCACGCCGCAGACCCTGATCAACATCCGTCCCGTCGTGGCGGCGATCAAGGAGTTCTTCGGCACCAGCCAGCTGTCGCAGTTCATGGACCAGAACAACCCGCTGTCGGGTCTGACCCACAAGCGCCGCCTGTCGGCGCTGGGCCCCGGTGGTCTGTCCCGTGAACGTGCCGGCCTCGAAGTCCGTGACGTGCACTCCAGCCACTACGGCCGCATGTGCCCGATCGAGACCCCGGAAGGCCCGAACATCGGCCTCATCGGTTCGCTGTCGGTGTACGCGCGGGTCAACCCGTTCGGCTTCATCGAGACGCCGTACCGCAAGGTCGTCGACGGCGTCGTCACCGACGAGATCCACCACCTCACCGCCGACGAGGAGGACCGCCACGTCGTGGCGCAGGCCAACTCGCCGATCGACGAGAACAACCGGTTCACCGAGGAGAAGATCCTCGTCCGCCGTAAGGGTGGCGAGGTCGAGAACGTCTCGCCGATGGACGTGGACTACATGGACGTCTCGCCGCGCCAGATGGTGTCGGTCGCGACGGCGATGATCCCGTTCCTCGAGCACGACGACGCCAACCGCGCCCTCATGGGTGCCAACATGCAGCGCCAGGCGGTTCCGCTGGTGCGTAGCGAGGCACCCCTGGTCGGTACCGGCATGGAGCTCCGTGCCGCGATCGATGCCGGTGACGTCATCGTCGCGACCAAGGCGGGCGTCATCGAAGAGGTGTCCGCCGACTACATCACCGTGATGGCAGACGACGGCACCCGGCACACCTACCGGATGCGCAAGTTCGCCCGCTCCAACCACGGCACGTGCGCCAACCAGCGCCCGATCGTGGACAGCGGCCAGCGGGTCGAGGCCGGTCAGGTGCTCGCCGACGGACCCTGCACCGAGAACGGTGAAATGGCCCTCGGCAAGAACCTGCTCGTGGCGATCATGCCGTGGGAAGGCCACAACTACGAGGACGCGATCATCCTCTCGCAGCGCCTGGTTGAGGAGGACGTACTCACGTCCATCCACATCGAGGAGCACGAGATCGATGCCCGCGACACCAAGCTGGGCGCCGAGGAGATCACCAGGGACATCCCGAACGTCTCCGATGAGGTGCTGGCCGATCTCGACGAGCGCGGCATCATCCGCATCGGCGCCGAGGTCCGCGACGGCGACATCCTGGTCGGCAAGGTCACACCCAAGGGCGAGACCGAGCTGACCCCGGAGGAGCGCCTGCTGCGTGCCATCTTCGGTGAGAAGGCCCGCGAGGTTCGCGACACGTCGCTCAAGGTTCCGCACGGCGAGTCCGGCAAGGTCATCGGCGTGCGGATGTTCTCCCGCGAGGAGGACGACGAGTTACCTGCCGGTGTCAACGAGCTGGTCCGCGTCTACGTGGCCCAGAAGCGCAAGATCTCCGACGGCGACAAGCTCGCCGGACGCCACGGCAACAAGGGCGTCATCGGCAAGATCCTGCCGATCGAGGACATGCCGTTCATGCCGGACGGCACGCCGGTCGACATCATCCTGAACACGCACGGTGTGCCGCGACGGATGAACATCGGCCAGATCCTCGAGACGCACCTGGGCTGGGTCGCCAAGGCCGGTTGGAACATCCAGGTCGCAGGCGGCGACGGCGCCGAGCTTCCCGAATGGGCGGCCAACCTGCCCGACGAGCTGCTGTCGTCGGAGCCCAACAGCATCGTCTCCACGCCCGTCTTCGACGGTGCCCGTGAGAACGAGCTGCAGGGTCTCCTCGGCGTGACGCTGCCGAACCGCGACGGCGACGTGATGGTCGACGCCGACGGCAAGTCGCAGTTGTTCGATGGTCGCAGTGGCGAACCGTTCCCGTACCCGGTGACGGTCGGCTACATGTACATCCTGAAGCTGCACCACTTGGTGGACGACAAGATTCACGCTCGTTCCACCGGTCCGTACTCGATGATCACGCAGCAGCCGCTGGGTGGTAAGGCGCAGTTCGGTGGCCAGCGGTTCGGCGAGATGGAGTGCTGGGCCATGCAGGCCTACGGCGCGGCGTACACGCTGCAGGAGCTCTTGACCATCAAGTCCGACGACACCGTCGGCCGGGTCAAGGTCTACGAAGCGATCGTCAAGGGCGAGAACATCCCCGAGCCCGGCATTCCGGAGTCGTTCAAGGTGTTGCTCAAGGAACTCCAGTCACTGTGCCTGAACGTCGAGGTGCTCTCCTCGGAGGGCCACGCGATCGAAATGCGTGACAGTGACGACGAGGATCTGGAACGCGCTGCCGCGAACCTGGGGATCAACTTGTCCCGCAACGAGTCTCCGTCGGTCGAGGATCTCGCCTAAGTGTTTTGAGGACCCCCGCGGTCCACGCTTTGATTGATTGTCATCTAGTCCCGCAAGGGGAAAGGGAGTTACGTGCTCGACGTCAACTTCTTCGATGAACTCCGCATTGGCCTGGCCACTGCGGACGACATCCGCAACTGGTCCTACGGCGAAGTCAAGAAGCCGGAGACCATCAACTACCGCACGCTCAAGCCAGAGAAGGACGGCCTGTTCTGCGAGAAGATCTTCGGACCTACTCGCGACTGGGAGTGCTACTGCGGCAAGTACAAGCGCGTGCGCTTCAAGGGCATCGTCTGTGAGCGCTGCGGCGTCGAGGTCACTCGCGCCAAGGTGCGTCGTGAGCGGATGGGCCACATCGAACTGGCCGCTCCCGTCACGCACATCTGGTACTTCAAGGGCGTGCCGAGCCGTCTCGGCTACCTGCTGGACCTGGCTCCGAAGGATCTCGAAAAGATCATCTACTTCGCGGCCTACGTGATCACCGCTGTCGACACCGAGCAGCGGCACAACGACCTGTCGACACTCGAGGCCGAGATGGTCGTCGAGAAGAAGGCGGTCGAGGATCAGCGCGATCTCGATCTGGCCGAGCGCTCGCAGAAGCTCGAGGCCGACATGGCCGAACTCGAAAAGGACGGCGCCAAGTCCGACGTTCGCCGCAAGGTGCGCGACGGTGGCGAGCGCGAGATGCGTCAGCTCCGCGACCGGGCCCAGCGCGAGCTGGACCGCCTCGACGAGGTCTGGACGACGTTCACCAAGCTGGCTCCCAAGCAGCTGATCGTCGACGAGATGCTGTACCGCGAGATCATCGACCGCTACGGCGAGTACTTCAACGGTGCCATGGGCGCCGAGTCGATCAAGAAGCTCATCGAGAACTTCGACATCGACGCCGAGGCCGAGATCCTGCGCGACACCATCAAGAACGGCAAGGGCCAGAAGAAGCTGCGTGCGCTCAAGCGGCTCAAGGTCGTTGCGGCGTTCCAGATGAACCGCAACTCGCCCATGGGCATGGTGCTCGACGCCGTTCCGGTGATCCCGCCGGAGCTCCGTCCGATGGTTCAGCTCGACGGTGGCCGCTTCGCCACGTCCGACCTGAACGATCTGTACCGCCGCGTGATCAACCGCAACAACCGGTTGAAGCGACTGATCGACCTCGGCGCGCCCGAGATCATCGTCAACAACGAGAAGCGCATGCTTCAGGAGTCCGTGGACGCGTTGTTCGACAACGGTCGTCGTGGTCGCCCCGTCACCGGACCGGGCAACCGTCCGCTGAAGTCGCTGTCGGATCTGCTGAAGGGCAAGCAGGGCCGGTTCCGTCAGAACCTGCTCGGCAAGCGCGTCGACTACTCCGGCCGTTCGGTCATCGTGGTTGGCCCTCAGCTGAAGCTGCACCAGTGTGGTCTGCCGAAGCTGATGGCACTCGAGCTGTTCAAGCCGTTCGTGATGAAGCGTCTCGTCGACCTGAATCACGCGCAGAACATCAAGAGCGCCAAGCGGATGGTGGAGCGCCAGCGCGCACAGGTGTGGGACGTCCTCGAAGAGGTCATCTCCGAGCACCCCGTGCTGCTGAACCGCGCACCCACGCTGCACCGGTTGGGCATCCAGGCCTTCGAGCCGCAGCTGGTGGAAGGCAAGGCAATCCAGCTGCACCCGCTGGTCTGCGAGGCGTTCAACGCCGACTTCGACGGTGACCAGATGGCAGTCCACCTGCCGCTGTCCGCCGAGGCGCAGGCCGAGGCGCGCATCCTGATGCTGTCGTCGAACAACATCCTGTCTCCCGCGTCGGGCCGCCCGTTGGCCATGCCGCGTCTGGACATGGTGACCGGTCTGTTCTTCCTGACCGCCGAGATCGACGGTGACACGGGCGAGG
The DNA here is from genome assembly GCF_006439015.1 of Mycolicibacterium hodleri. Lineage (GTDB taxonomy): Bacteria > Actinomycetota > Actinomycetes > Mycobacteriales > Mycobacteriaceae > Mycobacterium > Mycobacterium hodleri_A. The sequence continues at coordinate 258,999 of NZ_RCZG01000004.1, forward strand.
GCACTGCCGCCGCCACCGATCACGCCGAGACGGGTGTGTACAGCTCACCCGCCGAGGCCCAGATGGCCGTCGACCGCGGCGCGCTGAGCGTGCGGGCCAAGATCAAGGTTCGGCTGACGCATCAGCGCCCGCCCGCCGAGGTCGAGGCCGCGCAGTTCCCCGAGGGCTGGAAGATGGGCGACGCCTGGTTGGCGGAGACCACGCTGGGTCGGGTGCTCTTCAACGAGCTGCTGCCCAGGGGCTACCCGTTCGTCAACAAGCAGATGCACAAGAAGGTCCAGGCGTCGATCATCAACGATCTCGCCGAGCGCTACCCGATGATCGTCGTCGCGCAGACCGTCGACAAGCTCAAGGACGCCGGCTTCTACTGGGCCACCCGATCGGGTGTCACCGTGTCGATGGCTGACGTGCTGGTGCCGCCGAACAAGGCACAGATCCTCGACGGCTACGAGCAGCAGGCCGACGCCATCGAGAAGAAGTACCAGCGCGGCGCTCTGAACAAGCCCGAGCGGACCGACGCGTTGGTGAAGATCTGGAAGGAAGCCACCGAAGAGGTCGGCAACGCACTGCGCGATCACTACCCGTCGTCGAACTCGATCATTCAGCTGATCGACTCCGGCGCCACCGGTACGTTCAATCAGACGCGCACCCTGGCCGGCATGAAGGGCCTGGTGACGAACCCGAAGGGTGAGTTCATCCCGCGCCCGATCAAGTCGTCCTTCCGTGAGGGCCTGACCGTGTTGGAGTACTTCATCAACACGCACAGTGCTCGAAAGGGTCTGGCCGACACCGCCCTTCGTACGGCGGACTCGGGTTACCTGACCCGTCGTCTGGTCGACGTGTCTCAGGACGTCATCGTGCGCGAGCACGATTGCCAGACTGAGCGCGGCATCATGACCACGATCGCGTCGCCCGAGGCCGACGGCTCCCTGACCCGCGATGCGCACGTCGAGACCTCGACGTATGCGCGGACGCTGGCCGTGGATGCGGTCGACGCGAGCGGCAACGTCATCGTCGAGCGTGGGCACGACCTGGGCGATCCGGCGATCGACGCACTGCTCGCCGCCGGCATCACCGAGGTGAAGGTCCGCTCCGTGCTGACCTGCACCACGGGCACCGGCGTGTGCGCCACGTGCTACGGCCGTTCGATGGCCACCGGCAAGCTGGTCGACATCGGTGAGGCAGTCGGCATCGTCGCCGCGCAGTCCATCGGCGAGCCCGGCACGCAGCTGACCATGCGTACGTTCAAGCAGGAAGGCGGCGTCGGTGAGGACATCACCGGTGGTCTTCCTCGCGTGCAGGAGCTGTTCGAGGCCCGCGTGCCTCGCAACACCGCTCCGATCGCGGACGTCACCGGTCGGGTCAGCATCGAGGTGGGCGAGAAGTTCTACAAGATGACGATCGTCCCGGATGACGGTGGCGAGGAAGTCGTCTACGACAAGCTCACCCGTCGTCAGCGCCTGAAGGTGTTCAAGCACGAGGACGGCTCCGAGCGGTTGCTGACCGACGGCGACCACGTCGAGGTGGGCCAGCAGCTAATGGAAGGCTCGGCCAACCCGCACGAGGTGCTGCGCGTCCAGGGCCCCCGCGAGGTGCAGATCCACCTCGTCAAGGAGGTCCAGGAGGTCTACCGCGCCCAGGGTGTGTCGATCCACGACAAGCACATCGAGGTGATCGTCCGGCAGATGCTGCGTCGTGTGACCGTGATCGATTCGGGCGCAACGGAGTTCCTGCCCGGCTCGCTCACCGAACGTGCGGAGTTCGAGTCGGCGAACCGTCGCGTCGTGGCCGAGGGTGGAGAGCCCGCGGCCGGTCGTCCGGTGCTCATGGGCATCACGAAGGCCTCGTTGGCGACCGATTCCTGGTTGTCGGCGGCGTCGTTCCAGGAGACCACGCGAGTCCTGACCGATGCGGCGATCAACTGCCGCAGCGACAGGCTCAACGGTCTGAAGGAGAACGTGATCATCGGCAAGCTGATCCCGGCCGGTACGGGTATCGCCCGCTACCGGGACATCCAGGTGCAGCCCACCGAGGAGGCCCGCGCCGCGGCGTACACGATCCCGTCCTACGAGGATCAGTACTACAGCCCGGACTTCGGTCAGGGTGCCGGCCAGGCCGTGCCGCTGGACGACTACGGATTCAGCGACTACCGCTAGAACGCTGTTTGCGCGAGCAGACACAAAAGTGCCCCAAATCTTGCGATTTGGGGCACTTTTGCGTGTGTTGGGCAGTCCACAGAGGCGGCTTCGTTCACAGATTGACGATCGTGCGTGGTGCCGGCCGCGGGTTGTCCCGACCCTTGAGAGCATGCCGGGCGAAGAGATATTCAATGCGAATGGCGGGTTGGCGACAGCCGGGCAGTTGCTGACCGTCATGTCCCGCAAGATGCTGGCGTCGCACGTTCGGGCGGGCACGTTGATTCGGGTGTGGCACGGCGTGTATGCACAATCGCCGCCGGACATTCTCGGGCGACTCGCCGGGCTGGACATGATGACGGGACGGTCGGTCGTCGCGTGCTCCAACACGGCAGCGCAGCTGTACGGCTTCGACACCGAGGCCGACAGCCGTATCCACGTGCTCGATCCCGCCGTACGAATGCGGACATCGGCGAATCTCGTGGTGCATCAACGCGTGGGGGCACCGCTTCGCCGCGTCGAGGGGCGACTCGTCACGGCTCCCGCGTGGACCGCGATCGAGGTCGCGCGCACCCTTCGCAGGCCGCGCGCGCTGGCTACGCTCGATTGCGCCCTGCGGAGCGGGACGTGTTCGCACGACGACCTGATGACGACCGCCCGCGAGCACGCGGGCCGACGAGGCATCGTCAACGTGCGTGCTCTCCTTGATCATGCCGACCCCCGCGCAGAGTCACCCATGGAGAGCGAGGCGCGACTGGTCTTCATCGACGGTGGGTTGCCGCTTCCCGAGTTGCAGTACGAGATCATCGACCGCTGTGGTCAGCTGTGGCGGGTCGACTTCGCATGGCCGCACGCCAAGGTGATCGCGGAGTACGACAGTGTCGAGTGGCATGCGAATCCCGCGGCCTTCAAGCACGACCGGATGAAGACGGCTCGGCTGCAGGAATGCGGCTGGACGACGATTCCGATGGTGGTCAATGACGTCCGGTACACACCGTTCGAGCTGGTGGCACGGATCTTTCAGCGCCTTGACCGCGCGCCACTCGCAGGCTGAGCAGACGCAAAGGTTCCCGACGCCGGGCAATTTGGGGTGCCTTTGCGTCTGCTCGCGGCTGGTGGATAGCCCCTAAACTGGCGGCATGCTCATCGGTTCGCACGTCCACGACGAAGACCCCCTGGCCGCGGCCGACGCCGAAGGCGCCGAGGTGGTGCAGTTCTTCCTCGGCAATCCGCAGAGCTGGAAGAAGCCGCAGCCGCGGGAGGACGCCGAGGTCCTGCGCGCCTCGAGTGTGCCGCTCTACGTGCATGCGCCCTATCTGATCAACGTGGCGTCGGCGAACAACCGCGTGCGCATCCCGTCGCGCAAGATCCTTCAGGACACCTGCGATGCGGCCGCAGAGATCAACGCGACCGCCGTCATCGTCCACGGCGGCCATGCCGACGACAACGACATGGACGCCGGGTTCGAGCGCTGGGTGAAGGCCCTGGACAGCCTGAAGACAGACGTGCCCGTGTATCTGGAGAACACCGCGGGCGGTGACCACGCGATGGCCCGGCACTTCGACACCATTGCCAGACTGTGGGACCGCATCGGCGACAAGGGAATTGGCTTCTGCCTGGATACGTGCCACGCGTGGGCGGCGGGGGAGGCGCTGATCGACGCGGTCGAGCGAATCAAGGGCATCACCGGGCGCATCGACTTGGTGCATTGCAACGACTCGCGCGATGCCGCGGGGTCGGGCGCCGATCGCCACGCGAACTTCGGCACCGGCCAGATCGACCCGCAACTGCTGGTCGCCGTCGTGAAGGCCGCTGATGCCCCCGTCATCTGCGAGACGTCCGACGAGGGCCGCAAGGATGACATCGCGTTCCTTCGCGACAACGTCTGATGAACGCTGAATCGCCGGCCAACTGCGTTGAAACTTCGGGTTAACTAGGATCAACGGGGACTTCCCTCCCCGTCTCCGAAAGGCCCGCGTGTCCGCACTCGACCAGTCACCACGGGCGGTGGCGCATGCCGAGTACTCCTCTGCGACGCGGGGACGCTGGCTACAGATCGTGCGGCGGCTGGCCATCGCGGTCTGGGCGGGTGTCGTCGGTTATCGAACGGTCACCGATGGCTTCGCCTTCAATCGAGAATTGCTGCTGCTCTACATCTGCACGGGTCTGGCCGCCGCCAGTATCGGACAGGGGCGACGGGTTCTCTACGTTGCGCGGGATTGGCTGCCGTTCGCGCTGCTACTCATCGCCTACGACTTGAGCAGGGGAGCGGCGACGCTGATTGGGCGCCCCACGATGTGGCATTGGCAGATCGACGCGGACCGCTGGCTGTTCTTCGGGACGATGCCGACGGTGTGGCTACAAGAACGGCTGAAGATGCCGCAGCCGCCGTGGTGGGAAGTGGTCGTCAGCTCCGTCTACATGTCCTTCTTCATCCTTCCGTACGTGGTGGCGGCGGTGTTGTGGATGCGCGATCGCGAAGAATGGAAGGCCTTCGTCCGGCTCTTCGTCGGGCTGTCGTTGGCAGGACTGGTGATCTACGCGCTCCTGCCCGCAGCTCCGCCGTGGGCGGCCGCACGTTGTACGGCCGCTGACGTCGCGGGCGGGCCATCGGACCCGCGGTGCATGTTCGGGTCCCCACGCGACGTGCCCGACGGGGGGCTGCTCGGCGCCATGCAGACCAACCAGCAGGGCGCCCACGACTGGGTCGAGCGCATCGTCGGCCGGGGCTGGGGGAACCTGCATCTGCACTCGGCGACGGCGCTGCTCGACCAGGGTCAAGCCAGCGTCAACCTCGTCGCAGCGATCCCGTCACTCCATGCCGGGATGACCGCGGCGGTGTCGGCGTTCCTCTGGACGCGCGTGCGGCCCCGGTGGCGCTCACTACTGGTGGCGTATCCGTTGATCATGGCGTTCACCCTGGTGTACACCGCAGAGCACTACGTCATCGACATCTTGCTCGGCTGGGTCCTCGCGGCCGTCGTGGTGACCGGGCTGAACCGGTACGAGGCGCGCCGGCGCGGCCGCTCGTCAGGCGTGGGTGAGGTAGACCTTCCGGAGGGTCTCGGTCACCGTCCAGACAGTCTCCGCACCGGCTGACAGCCGAACCACGTCACCGGGTCCCAGGTGCAAGGTGTCAGTCCCGCCGGCGAATTCGACGGTGGCCGCCCCGGAGACCACGACGAACATCTCATCGGTCTCGACGTCGTTCATCACCCCCGGCGTCATCTCCCAGACTCCGACTTCGAGTCCACCGAACTCGGCGAGTGCGTCGGCCGCGGTGGTCGGTTCGCCGCGGACGGATTGTTCGGCCGGCACCGGCTCGTGATCGAGGGTGAGTGCTGCCGCATGCACGACGGAGTTGGGCTTCATGGGATCAGTATCGACCTGCAAGATCGTCAGGCTCCCAGGATGCAGAGCACCTCGTCCAAGCTCGCATTGCGCAGCCCTGCCGCCACCGTGTGCCGGGCACGTCCCACGGGGGGAGTGGCCGCTCGATCAAGACGAGTCGTCTCGTACATCGCCGGACCGTTGGCCACCGAATTGGTGAGTACGTACCGACCGGCTTTCGCGGCGCGACGCACCGAACTCTCGGGGGCGCAGACGCCGCTGAGGGTCGTCGCGTCGTCGACATTGACAGCCACCTGGAACACCTCGCGTTCTGCCTCGAGTACCCCCGTCAGACGGCCGATCAAGTCCTCGGGCGCGAAGAAGCGCCAGCCCTCGCCCACATGAAGCCAAAACCGGCTGGCGATCTCTTTCCGGATCTGTCCAAGGTGGGCCACGCGGTCGGTAGCCGCGGGAGACGGGGTGAACTCGAGGAACCGGTAAGCCTCCAACAAGGTTGCGCGGGCCTCCGCTGACAGGCCCGCGTCGACGACGATGAGGCGACCGACGCTCGTTACGTCGTTGCAGGAGTTGAGGAACGAGTTGAGCGTCTGCTCCACCGCGCGGCGATCCGGCCCCGCGACGAGGCTGACGGTCACCTCGGAATCGCGCGGACCCGCCGTGAGGCTACGAGCCAGCCGCTCGGGATACGACGACGCCGCGTCGATCATCGCAGGCACCGAGATGTCACGGTTGGTAGCGATCCTCGCCCGATCGTCTTCGGAGAGATCGCGCGCAGCCAATAAGCGTCGGCACAGCGTCAACGCCTCGGCGTGCCTTCCGATCCACGAGGCACACACCGCCTGCTCGTCGACGGCGCGAAAGGCGTAGACGTCTGCGCCGACGAACAAGGTGTCTTCGACGGGGAATGGGATCGACGCAGCGCGCTCGGCAAAGAGATGACCCAGCTGATAACGCTGATCGACGCGGTAGGAGTAGGCGATGGCGTGGAGGGGCTCGGCGCGGGTGGGTCGAAACTCCCATGCTCGCAGGTATGCATCCTGCGTCTCCTGCCATGGTGCACCGATCTGCGACATCGCCTCGCCGAGGCGAAACATCGCGCAGTAGACCTCTTCGTCCCAACCGCCCATGTCAGCCCGTCTCGCGTACCAGTCGCGCGCGTTCTCGTAGTCGCCGAGATCGTAGTAACTCTGGGCCAGGTAGAAGACCGACCGCGAATCATCTGGATTGCGTTCGACTTCGGCGAGTAGGAGGTCACGGTCCCTGGCGTACTTCTCCGGGTCCAGACTGCGCCCACCGAGGCGGCGTGAATCGATGTAGTAGGCGCCTTCCAAGCGCTCCGACACAAACGGTTCGTCGCACTCGGCGTACTCGTGGACCACGCCTTCATATCGCCAAGGCATCTGGTCGCGGAACAACTGCCGACGCCAGTAGGTGAATCCCGTTCCGGGGCCGTAACGCACCTCGTAGACGTCGGCGTCAAGATGGCTGAAGTCCAGCGGTCCCACCACCAGGTCATCTGCGTCGATAACCCAGATGTAGTCGCCGTGGCCGCGCGCGAGAGTCATTGCCTCAGAACGATTGTGGCCGAAATTTTGCCAACGACGTTCGTGGATCTCCCCCGGGATGCCCAGGCGATCCAGATGGTTGCGAACGACGTCCGGGGTACCGTCGTCGGAGCCCGTATCGACGATCACCCAGTAGGTGATGTAGGGCGCAACGGTGTCGAGTACCTCGCGGACGATGTGCGCCTCGTTTCGAACGATCATGTTGAGGCAGATCGCCGGACGAAGACTCGTCGGCTCAGTCGTCACCGCTCAACTCGTCTTCTGGTAGACCAGCCAACGCATCTCGATGGGGCATAGCTCCCGATCGAGGTCGAAGGCGTCCTGGCCGCTGACCCATTCGGCGTACCAGCCGGTCGGTGGCCAGGCGCCGTCGGGCAGATGCGCCTTCTCGTAGTCGTAGACCGATTCGTCCGTCACGAGCTGCAGAGGCAATCTGGCGCTCGCAGCGGCCATCTCGTCGCGGGTGAAGATACTGGTGTACATCTGCTGACCGAATTCGCGAGCCGCGTCGTCCGGTGCGTAACCGTTTCGGGCCAGAAATGTGTTGAACACCAACCGCCCCGCTGGACCGAGGCACTTCGCCGCGAGTTCGAACACGCCGCGAAGGTCCTTCGTCGTCCGGAAATCGGACACCACCTCCGAGAGCAGGATCAACTGATAGTCCCGCCGGAGATCGTCGGTGGTGGCGAAGACGTCGCGTTGAACCACGCGGACGTCGAGTGATTCCCGGGCCACATCGGCTCGGATCATGTCGGCGAACTTGGGGGTCAGTTCGACCACGTCCACCGGGTGGCCGCGCCGCGCGAGCGCCAAGGCGTTTCGCCCGGTTCCGGCCCCGATGTCGAGCACCCTGAATGCCCCGGGATCAGTTGCACCGCAGGCTAATTCCCACACCCGTGCGTCCGGTTCGGTTCCGAATAGCGGAGGCTCGCGCGAGGCGATCCAGTTTTCGTAGGTGCCTTCGACAGACGACCACTCGGGTGTGACGTGGTAGTTCAGCACGGTGCCGATGGGGGCATCGTAGGCAATGACGACATTGGACCGTTGCGAGGCCGCAAACGCCTGCTTCAACTGGTCGTCGAGTAACGATCTGAAGTGAACGAGCTGTTCGGCCGAGAACCGCCGACCCACGGCGGCAAAGATGTCGTCACACATCGTCACGTACGCGTCGAGCAAACCGGGGGCGGCGGGCAACGTGATCTGGCCACTGACCACCGAGCGGCTGTGTAGCCGACGGGTCAACGCGTCGCGCAGCGCCGGATCGACCGACTGCGGCCGCGGTTCAACCATGAATGGTCCTCTGCACGATCGATCGGGACTTGGATTCAGTGACCGGCACCGATGGTCGGTGACTCGGTCCATGCGACCTCGGTCGTCACCGTCACAAGGTAGACGTAGCAGCTTTGGCGTGGACCATTTTGCGAGAAACGATGCTCTGATTGATCTTTCAATCCGCATGGAATGGTGAATCGACGAAACGCCGAGCGCTACCATCCCCCCATGGCTGATGACACGAAGGACGTGGCCGATGAGGCAGAGGTATCTCCAAGTCCTTCCCGCGAGCACTCCGCGGTATCGCGAGTGCCGCAGAAGGTGACCGTCGGGCGGTCACCGGTCGCCATCGCAGCGCTTGCCATCGCGGTGATAGCCGCCGGTCTCGCCGCCTGGGCACTGCTGAAGGGAACACCCGAGACGACGGCAACGAACCAGTTGACCGGTGATTCCAAGACGCGTGTCTGCAATGTCTTCGCCACGGTCAGCAACGCCGTATCGATACAAACACACGCCGACCTTGGCCCCGACCCGGTCGCCGAGAAGGCAGTTGCGGGCAACGCTCGGCTGGCTCTGGTCGGGGGAGGGGAGTACTTGCTCAACAGCGTCGACTCCGGCACGCCGAGGGAGCTTGCCGATCCCGTTCGCAAGTTCGCCTACAACCTTCAGGACATAGGCCTGAACGCGCTTGCCGAGGTGCCGTACTCCGATCCCATCCAGGCTGCTCGCCTCCGCGACGGTGAGGCCAGCCGGCTTCAGATCGCCGACCTGTGTAAGTAGGCCACGATATTCAGCGGCTGAGCGCGCGGGCGCCGAGCCTCGTGTGGGCACGGTGCGGTGCCGTGATGGCGTACCGCATGCAAAAGGAGGTTTTTCCGGTTCGGGTTTGCCGCGCGGCCTAGAACATCCCTTTGGTATGGATGTAAAAACCAATGTCGTCGGTGTTGCTGCGGTGTTAACTGTTTTCCAGCTTGCTTTGCGGCAGGCTTTCGGTTGTCAATGGAGGGGATTCTTAGTGTCAAAGCATCGCAAGCACAAGTCACACCAATCGACGAAACGGCTTCATCCCCTCCTCGGCACCGGGGTTGCCGGAGCAGCGTTGGTGGGGGCCGGCCTGATGTTGGCCGCATCGCCGGCCACGCCGGGCCTGGTAACGGCGGCCGTCCAACTGGCGTCGGTCGATTCGGTGTGGACGCCGCCCCTATCGCCGGTAACCGCAGATCCATGGTGGCTCAACGGCAGAAGCCTGATCGGGGGCGCTCTGCAATCCGCACCTTCGACGAACGCCTTGATCGCGGCGACTCAGCGTCGCGCGTACTGCGGACTCGTGTGCGACGGAGCCGACGGCACGGCGGACGACCCCAACGGGCAGAACGGCGGTGTCTTCTTAGGCACTGGTGGCGACGGCTGGAATGCGGTGGGCGCCGGGGTTGCGGGCGGTGCCGGCGGCAAGGGCGGTCTCTACGGCGGTGACGGCGGCAACGGCGGCAACGGTTCCAATGGCGTCGGCACGATGGCGGGCGGTGCGGGCGGCAGCGGTGGCGACACCGGGTATCTCTCACTCTTCGGTAACGCCGGCAACGGCGGCAACGGCGGCAACGGCTCCGGTGTCGGTGCTGCCGGTGCGTCCGGTGCGACGGGTGCCACCGGTGCGACGGGCGCCACCGGCACGGCAGGCGCCACCGGCGCGACGGGCACAGCGGGAGTGGCCGGCGCTACCGGCTCGGCAGGCACGGCAGGTGATGCAGGCGCCAATGGCTCGACGGGCGCTGCGGGGACTGCGGGCGCGACCGGTGCCACTGGCGCTGCACCGTCGGGTACGCCGGGCACCGTTGGCACGGCGGGCGCAGCCGGTGCTCTCATCGGCGATGCCGGTGGCCCCGGAGGCGCAGGCGCAACCGGCGGCGGGGCCGGAGGCATCGGTGGTACCGGTGGTACCGGTGGTCTCTTCGGCGGTATCGGCGGTAAGGGTGGCACCGGCGGCACGGGTGCCAGTGGCGGCGCGGGTGGCAACGGAACCACCGGTGCGACTGGCGGCGCGGGTGGCAACGGCACTGCCGGTACGAGTGGCGGCACGGGTGGCAACGGAACCACCGGTGCGAGTGGCGGCACGGGTGGCAACGGTGCCACCGGTGGCACCGGCGCAACGGGCGGCACTGGCGCGAAGGGTGTCACCGGCGGTGCCGGATCTGCCGGCGGCGCGGGTGGTGCGGGCGGCACGGCCAAGGGCACCTTCGGCCACGGCGGCTTGGGTGGCAACGGAGGCATCGGCACGACTGGCGGCACCGGCGGTACGGGTGGTTCCGGCGGCGACGGCGGTGTCGGTGGTGCCGGTGGTGCGGCTGGAAACGGTGGCGTCGGCGGTGCCGGTGGTGCGGCTGGAAACGGTGGCGTCGGCGGTGTCGGTGGTGCGGCTGGAAACGGTGGCACGGGTGGGACCGGTGGTGCGGCTGGAAACGGTGGCACGGGTGGTACCGGTGGCGCGGCCGGTGACGGCGGTGCCGGCGGAGTTGCACCACTTCCCGGTGTGGGCGGTGCGCCAGGAACTCCCGGCGCCGGTGGCGTGGGTGGCGCTTCGGGTTCGGCCGGCGCTGGTGGCGCTGGCGGTGCTTCGGGTTCGGCCGCCGCTGGTGGCGCTGGCGGTGCTTCGGGCTCGGCCGCCGCTGGTGGCGCAGGCGGTGCTTCGGGCTCGGCCGGTGCCGGTGGCGCGGGTGGTGCCGGTGGAGTTGCCGGGGCAGGCGGAGCTGGCGGAGCTGGCGGTGCTGGCGGCGCTGCGGGTGTTGGTGGCACCGGCGGTCAGTTCGGTGGAGACGGAAAGTCCGGTACTACCGGAGCGTCCGGCGCCGCCGGAGCCACGGGTGCCACCGGGACCGGAACTGGCAAGTCCGGGGCGACTGGTGCCAGTGGCGCGTCTGGTACGGCCGGGGCAACAGGCGCGAGTGGTGCGTCGGGCACGGCCGGGGCAACCGGTGCGAGTGGTGCGTCTGGCAAGGCCGGCTCTACCGGTGCCAGTGGTGCGTCCGGCAAGGCCGGAGCGACTGGTGCCAGTGGCGCGTCCGGAAAGCGCGGACCGGTGGGCTCGAATCGGTAGGCACGCAGTCAACGCCCGGCGTTGAAGGATCGGCCCCCTCCTTGCGGAGGGGGCCGATTCCTTGAGGTCCACCTGCCAGAAGGTCGTTCCCCAGCCAACCCAACGCCGACGTCATCCCGTGAAGGATTTATATTACGACTCTTGTGCAGTTGTCGAAAAACTGTAACAGTGGTGGTATGTCGGACACGCATGTCGTCACCAATCAAGTACCGCCGCTGGAGAACTACAACCCGGCGACGTCACCGGTACTCGCCGAGGCCCTGATTCGCGAGGGCGGCGAGTGGGGCGTCGACGAGGTCTTCGAACTTGGAGCACTCGGTGGCGGCGCCCAGGCTCAGCGCTGGGGGGAGTTGGCCGACCGCAACCAGCCCGTGCTGCGCACCCACGATCGCTACGGCCACCGCGTCGACGAGGTCGAGTACGACCCCGCCTATCACGAACTCATGCGCACGGCCGTGGCCCACGGCGTCCACGCGGCACCGTGGGCCGACGATCGGGTGGGCGCACACGTCGTCCGCGCCGCCAAGGAATCGGTGTGGACACCAGAGGCGGGTCACGTATGTCCCATCTCGATGACCTACGCCGTCGTGCCCGCGCTGCGCCATAATCCGGAACTGTCGGCCACCTACGAGCCGCTGCTCACCAGCCGGATCTACGAGCCCGGGTTGAAGCTCCCGACCACGAAGGCCGGCATCACCGCGGGCATGTCGATGACAGAGAAGCAGGGCGGATCCGACGTCCGGGCGGGCACCACCGAAGCCACGCCGAACGGCGACGGCACGTACTCGCTGCGGGGCCACAAGTGGTTTACCTCGGCCCCGATGTGCGACGTCTTCCTGGTCCTCGCGCAGGCCCGCGGGGGCGAGCGAAGCGACGGGGGATCATCCGGCGGACTGAGCTGCTTCTTCCTGCCGCGCATCCTGCCCGACGGCACGCGCAACCGGATGTTCCTGCAGCGACTCAAGGACAAACTCGGCAACCACGCCAACGCCTCTAGCGAGGTCGAGTACGACGGCGCCACCGCATGGCTGGTCGGCGAAGAAGGCCGCGGTGTGCCGACCATCATCGAGATGGTCAACCTGACGCGCCTGGACTGCACGCTCGGCAGCGCGACCAGCATGCGCACCGGGCTGACGCGGGCGATCCACCACGCGCAGCACCGAAAGGCGTTCGGCGCGTATCTGATCGACCAGCCCCTGATGCGCAACGTGCTCGCCGATCTTGCGGTCGAAGCAGAAGCCGCCACCATGCTGGCGATGCGGATGGCCGGTGCCACCGACGCCGCCACCCGCGGCGACGAGCGCGAAACCCTCTTGCGCCGAATCGGTCTGGCTGCGGGGAAGTATTGGGTCTGCAAGCGCGCCACCCCGCATGCTGCGGAATCGATGGAGTGCCTGGGCGGCAACGGCTACGTCGAGGAGTCGGGCATGCCGCGGTTGTACCGGGAAGCGCCGCTGATGGGAATCTGGGAGGGCTCCGGCAACGTCAGCGCTCTGGACACGTTGCGCGCCATGGCTACTCGACCCGAATGCGTCGAGGTCCTGTTCGACGAACTGGGCCGCACGACGGGCCAGGACCCGCGCCTGGACGCCCACGTCGCATCGCTGCGGGCCGAACTCGACGATCTGGAGACGATCCAATATCGGGCGCGCAAGATCGCCGAAGACATCTCGCTCGCGCTGCAGGGCTCGCTACTGGTGCGGTTCGGGCACCCCGCGGTGGCCGAAGCCTTCATGGCCAGCCGACTTGGCGGGCAATGGGGCGGGGCCTTCGGCACACTCCCCACGGGGTTGGACCTCGGGCCGATCATCGAGCGTGCGCTGGTCAAGGGATGACTTCCCAGCGGGAAGCGAAGCGGGATCGCGCATGACACACGCGATCAGGCCCGTCGACTTCGACAATCTGAAGACCACGACCTACGAGGTGACCGACCGGGTCGCCCGAATAACCTTCAACCGCCCCGAAAAGGGCAACGCAATCGTCGCCGACACCCCCTTGGAGTTGTCCGCGTTGGTGGAGCGGGCCGACCTCGATCCGAACGTGCACGTGATGCTGATATCTGGCCGCGGCGCGGGCTTCTGTGCGGGTTTCGACCTGTCCGCCTACGCCGACGGCACGTCGTCCGCGGGTGGTACCGGGACCTACAAGGGCACCGTTCTCGACGGCAAGACCCAGGCGATCAACCACCTGCCCGACCAGCCGTGGGATCCGATGGTCGACTACCAAATGATGAGCCGCTTCGTTCGTGGGTTCGCCAGCCTGATGCACGCCGACAAGCCGACGGTCGTCAAGATCCACGGCTACTGCGTGGCGGGCGGCACCGACATCGCCCTACACGCCGACCAGGTGATCGCGGCGTCCGACGCGAAGATCGGCTACCCGCCGATGCGGGTCTGGGGGGTGCCCGCCGCCGGACTCTGGTCGCACCGTCTCGGTGACCAACGAGCGAAACGCCTTCTGTTCACCGGTGATTGCATCAGCGGTGCGCAAGCCGCCGACTGGGGCCTTGCGGTCGAAGCGCCGGCACCCGAGGATCTCGATGAACGCACCGAGAACCTCGTCGCGCGTATCGCCGCCATGCCGGTCAACCAGCTGATCATGGCCAAGCTGGCGCTCAACACGGCGCTGTACAACCAGGGGATCGCCACCAGTCGCATGGTCAGTACGGTGTTCGACGGCGTCGCGCGGCACACTCCCGAGGGCCACGCCTTCGTTGCCGAGGCCACCGCGCACGGCTTCCGCGATGCTGTGAAGGCCCGCGACGAGCCCTTCGGCGACGCGGGTCGCAAGACGTCCGGGGTGTAGCCGATGGCCCGCACGCTGACCAGGTTGACGGCCAGGTCCGTCGTACTCAGCGTGCTGCTCGGTGCCCATCCCGCGTGGGCGTCGGCGAGCGAACTAATAAGGCTCACAGCCGATTTCGGCATCAGGGAGCCGACGCTGCGGGTGGCACTGACGCGGATGGTCGGGGCTGGTGACCTGGTGCGTTCCGCCGACGGCTACCGGCTATCCGATCGGCTTCTGGCCCGCCAGCAACGCCAGGACGGTGCTCTGGATCCGAAGCTGCGCCGATGGGACGGCACGTGGACGACGCTGGTGATCACCAGCGTCGGCATCGACGCCAAGTCCCGCGCTACATTGCGAAATACTCTGCACGGCAAGCGATTCGCTGAGCTACGCGAAGGCGTGTGGATGCGACCCGCGAATCTCGACGTGGAGTTGGCCGATGACCTGCGTGGTCGGGCACGGGTGCTGCGCGCCCGTGACGAGGATTCGGCCGGCTTGGCGGCGACACTGTGGGATCTGCCCCGCTGGGCGCAGACTGGACACGCCCTGCTCGGCGACATGTTCGGCACCGCGGAGGTGCCGACCCGGTTCGTGGTCGCCGCGGCCATGGTGCGCCACCTGCTTGCCGATCCGGTGCTACCAGCGGAACTGCTACCCGACGACTGGCCGGGTTCCGCCCTGCGGCTGGCCTATCACGACTTTGCCGCCGAACTGGCGGCGCGACGAGATGACACCGATCTGATGGAGGCACGATGACCAACCTTCCGGAGGGCACGAGCGAAGCGACCCGGGGAGTGGACGAAGCCGGCGGCGTTCGGGTGGAACGCAACGGGCCCGTGACCACGGTGATCATGAATCGACCCGACGCGCGCAACGCGGTCAACGGCCCTGCCGCGGCCGGCCTGTTCGCCGCATTCGACGAATTCGAACGGGACGACACGGCGGCGGTAGCCGTGCTCTGGGGCGACAACGGAACCTTCTGCGCCGGAGCAGATCTCAAGGCGTTCGGCACGCCCGACGCCAACCCCGTGCACCGCACCGGGCCCGGGCCGATGGGCCCGTCGCGCATGACGCTGTCCAAGCCCGTCATCGCGGCGGTGAGCGGGTTCGCGGTGGCCGGTGGACTGGAGTTGGCGCTGTGGTGCGACATGCGGGTGGCGGAGGAGGACGCGGTCTTCGGCGTCTATTGCCGTCGCTGGGGAGTGCCGCTGATCGACGGCGGAACGGTGCGCCTTCCGCGGCTGATCGGACACGGTCGTGCGATGGACCTGATCCTCACCGGTCGCAGCGTCGACGCAGGGGAGGCGTTCGCGATCGGGTTGGCCAACCGCGTCGTCCCGCGTGGTCAGGCCCGGGAGGCCGCCGAGGCGTTGGCGGCCGAGCTTGCGGCGTTGCCGCAACAGTGCCTCCGTGCCGATCGATTGTCCGCGCTGGGGCAGTGGGGGATGTCGGAGAAGGATGCGATGGACGTCGAGTTCGGCAGCATGTCCAAGGTCGCGGCCGAATCTCTGGCCGGCGCCCAACGATTCGCCGATGGGGCGGGACGGCACGGCACCAGCGAGTGACCGTCAGCCCTTCCTGATCGAGTTCCCCGACCCCGTGTCATTGACCTTCGGGTCACCTTGGGCGTAGCTGACGGTGTTGTTCAGACCCACGACGCTGAGACCGTCGTTGATCTTGTCGAACGTGATCTTGTTGTCGGCGCCGCCGATGTTGACGTTGGCGCACGTGCCCGTGACCGTCAGGGTGTTGTTGGAGCCGCCGATGGTCAGCGACTTCCCGTCGGCGCAGTCGATGTCGGCGGTCGTCCCGACCGACCCGTAGTTGATGGTGTTGGCGATTTCCACCTGCACACCGGAGGTCCCCACAGTCGCCGTGTTGGAGCCCGAACCACCGGAGCCGCAGCCGGCCAGGCCCAGCGTCCCCGCAGCGGCAAGGGCAACGACGAGTCGAAGGGAGTGCGCGCGCATGTCTAGGCAGGTACCCGATCGATGCGGTTCGTCATGCCCAGCTCCCGGCCTCGGTCCCACAGCAGCGGGTCGCCGCTGTGAAAGAGGACCGTCTGGTCGAACCCGTAGACGGTGATGTCGTTGATCACGTTGTCGGCGATGACGATGTTCGACGAACCCTGCACCGAGATACCCCAGCAGGTACCAACGGCGTTGATGGTGTTGCCGGTTCCCACGATTATCAGGGCGGACTCGTTGCAGTCCAACGTCTGGTTGATGCCCTGCCCAGTGATGTGGGTGTCGCCGTTCTTTGCCTGCGCGGTGGGAACGCCGACGCACAGCGCGCTCGACACGACGATGACGCCCGCCGCCAGCGAAGTGCCCAACGCCCTCCAGCTCACGGTGGTCCCCCTCGTGTTGCGGCCTCGATCCTTCCGCAGGACTCTACGTTGCCGCACGGTCCCGGTGGCGGCACTTCGTCGGTTCTCACGGGCGTGTGCGGGACCGCCGAGCGAGCCCCACCCGGTGCGCCGACAGCAAGGTGAAGGCCTTCGGAGACCGCCCGGGGTTAGAGTCATCCCCCATGGCAGCTCGGTCGGAGTCGACATCCGGCACGGGCAGATCCAAGAGCCCGGCCAGGGCCACCAAGCTCAGCCGCGACACCATCGTCAACGCAGCGCTGACGTTCCTGGACCGCGAGGGCTGGGATGCGCTGACGATCAATGCTCTCGCTATGCAACTCGGTACGAAGGGTCCTTCGCTCTACAACCACGTCGACAGCCTGGAGGACCTGCGCCGCACTGTGCGGATGCGCGTCGTCGGCGACATCATCGGCATGCTCAACACGGTGGGGGACGGTCGGACCCGCGATGATGCGGTGGTGTCGATGGCCAGCGCGTACCGCAGCTACGCGCACCACCACCCAGGCCGATACTCGGCATTCACGCGGATGCCGCTGGGCGGTGACGATCCGGAGTACACCGAGGCGACGCGCGCGGCGGCCGAGCCCGTGATCGCCGTCCTGGCGTCCTATGGGCTCGAGGGTGAGAACGGGTTCTTCGCGGCCCTGGAGTTCTGGTCGGCCCTGCACGGCTTCGTGCTTCTGGAGATGACCGGCGTGATGGATGCGATCGACACCGACGCGGTCTTCACGGACATGGTGCTGCGGCTGGCAGCCGGCATGGAGCGGCGATGAGCGCTTGCGCGAAGAGCAGAGGGTGGCGATGAGCGCTTGCGCGAAGAGCAGACGGTGGCGCTGAAAACTCCACAATCAGCCCAGCTCGGGGGCGGCTCCGTCGCGCTTTGACCTGCGTGCCCGCGGACAGGTATCGTGGTCGATCGTGCCTGGCCGATAGGGCGCTTGGGGTTGTGATGCCCGTAAGCAAGCCTGCACGCCGGGCCAATTCGCATGTCCACGACGCATCGACGAGATTCGGTGCACGGGCGCCTGCGACACACCCGGCCGCGGGGTAACGCGGCACAGCTTAACTGCAGTACACAGACTTGAGAATGACCGTAGTAACAGAAGAGCAGTAACGAGAAGCGCAGAGAAAGCCGGTACATGCCAACCATCAACCAGCTGGTCCGCAAGGGTCGCCGGGACAAGATCGCCAAGGTCAAGACCGCGGCCCTCAAGGGCAGCCCACAGCGCCGCGGCGTGTGCACTCGCGTGTACACGACCACCCCGAAGAAGCCGAACTCGGCACTTCGCAAGGTCGCGCGCGTCAAGCTGACCACCGGAGTTGAGGTCACCGCCTACATCCCAGGCGAAGGCCACAACCTGCAGGAGCACTCGATGGTGCTGGTTCGCGGCGGTCGCGTGAAGGACCTCCCCGGCGTGCGGTACAAGATCATTCGCGGCTCGCTCGACACCCAGGGCGTCAAGACCCGCAAGCAGTCCCGGAGCCGTTACGGCACCAAGAAGGAGAAGAGCTAATGCCGCGCAAGGGCCCCGCACCCAAGCGGCCGTTGGTCAATGACCCGGTCTACGGTTCGCAGCTGGTCACCCAGCTCGTCAACAAGGTTCTGCTGGACGGGAAGAAATCCCTCGCCGAACGCATTGTGTATGGAGCGCTCGAACAGGCCCGCGACAAGACCGGTACCGATCCGGTCGTCACCCTCAAGCGCGCACTTGACAACGTCAAGCCCGCGCTGGAGGTTCGCAGCCGTCGCGTCGGTGGCGCCACCTACCAGGTGCCCGTCGAGGTCCGCCCCGAGCGGTCCACCACGCTGGCGCTGCGTTGGCTGGTGAGCTTCTCGAAGCAGCGTCGTGAGAAGACGATGGTCGAACGTCTGGCCAACGAACTGCTCGACGCGAGCAATGGCCTGGGTGCCGCCGTCAAGCGACGCGAGGACACCCACAAGATGGCCGAGGCGAACCGGGCCTTCGCGCACTACCGCTGGTGATCGTCGCCGGCGGTTAGCTCAAGCCAACCGCCGGTCGCACATCAACAACCAACAAGCAAGAAAGAGTGGGAAGACGCCGTGGCACAGGACGTGCTCACCGACCTGACCAAGGTCCGCAATATCGGCATCATGGCGCACATCGATGCCGGTAAGACGACGACGACCGAACGCATCCTCTACTACACCGGTATCAGCTACAAGATCGGTGAAGTGCACGACGGCGCCGCCACGATGGACTGGATGGAGCAGGAGCAGGAGCGGGGTATCACCATCACCTCGGCTGCCACCACCTGCTTCTGGGATGGCAACCAGATCAACATCATCGACACCCCCGGGCACGTCGACTTCACCGTCGAGGTGGAGCGCTCGCTCCGTGTTCTTGATGGCGCCGTTGCCGTGTTCGACGGCAAGGAAGGCGTCGAGCCGCAGTCCGAGCAGGTGTGGCGACAGGCCGACAAGTACGATGTGCCGCGCATCTGCTTCGTCAACAAGATGGACAAGGTCGGCGCGGACTTCTACTTCACCGTGCGCACCATCGAGGAGCGCCTCGGCGCCCGCGCGCTGCCGATTCAGCTGCCGATCGGGTCCGAGGGTGACTTCGAGGGTGTCATCGACCTGGTCGAGATGAAGGCCAAGGTCTGGCGCGGCGAGACCAAGCTCGGTGAGACCTACGAGACCATCGACATCCCGGCCGAGCTCCTCGAGCAGGCCGAGGAGTACCGCACCAAGCTGCTCGAGACGGTCGCCGAGACCGACGAGGCCCTGCTCGAGAAGTACTTCGGTGGCGAAGAGCTCACGGTTGCCGAGATCAAGGCCGCGATCCGCAAGCTGACCGTCAACTCCGAGATCTACCCGGTGCTGTGCGGCAGCGCGTTCAAGAACAAGGGCGTCCAGCCCATGCTCGACGCCGTCATCGACTACCTGCCCTCCCCGTTGGACGTCGAGTCCGTGACCGGACACGTACCAGGCAAGGAAGACGAACTGGTCACCCGCAAGCCCTCGACGACGGAGCCGTTCTCGGCGCTGGCGTTCAAGGTCGCGACGCACCCGTTCTTCGGCAAGCTCACCTACGTTCGCGTGTACTCGGGCAAGGTCGACTCCGGCGCCCAGGTCATCAACGCCACCAAGGGCAAGAAGGAGCGTCTGGGCAAGCTGTTCCAGATGCACTCCAACAAGGAGAACCCGGTCGAGACCGCGGCTGCCGGGCACATCTACGCCGTGATCGGTCTGAAGGACACCACCACCGGTGACACCCTCAGCGATTCGCAGCAGCAAGTCGTGCTCGAGTCGATGACCTTCCCCGATCCGGTGATCGAGGTGGCCATCGAGCCGAAGACGAAGAGCGACCAGGAAAAGCTGTCCCTGGCGATCCAGAAGCTCGCCGAGGAAGACCCGACCTTCAAGGTCCACCAGGACTCGGAGACCGGCCAGACCGTCATCGGCGGCATGGGCGAGCTCCACCTCGACATCCTCGTCGACCGCATGCGGCGCGAGTTCAAGGTCGAGGCCAACGTCGGCAAGCCGCAGGTCGCCTACAAGGAGACCATCAAGCGCAAGGTCGAGAAGGTCGAGTTCACCCACAAGAAGCAGACCGGTGGCTCCGGGCAGTTCGCGAAGGTTCTCGTCAGCATCGAGCCGTTCAGCGGCGAAGACGGCGCGACCTACGAGTTCGAGAACAAGGTCAGTGGCGGTCGCATCCCGCGCGAGTACATCCCTTCGGTGGATGCCGGTGCGCAGGACGCGATGCAGTACGGCGTGCTCGCCGGCTACCCGCTGGTGAACGTGAAGCTCACCCTGCTCGACGGCGCTTACCACGACGTCGACTCGTCGGAAATGGCCTTCAAGATCGCTGGCTCCCAGGTGCTGAAGAAGGCTGCCGCGCAAGCGCAGCCGACCATCCTGGAGCCCGTCATGGCCGTCGAGGTCACCACACCCGAGGATTACATGGGTGAAGTGATTGGCGACCTGAACTCCCGCCGTGGTCAGATTCAAGCCATGGAGGAGCGCAGTGGAGCCCGCGTCGTGCGGGCAACTGTGCCGCTGTCGGAGATGTTTGGCTACGTCGGCGACCTTCGGTCGAAGACTCAGGGCCGGGCGAACTACTCCATGGTGTTCGACTCCTACGCCGAAGTTCCGGCGAACGTGTCGAAGGAGATCATCGCGAAGGCGACGGGGCAGTAACCGGTAGCCTCACGGCGACCACACAACTGAAAACAGACCAACCTTTCAACCAGCACCAACAAAGTCCAGGAGGACACAGAAGTGGCGAAGGCGAAGTTCGAGCGGACGAAGCCGCACGTCAACATCGGGACCATCGGTCACGTTGACCACGGCAAGACCACGTTGACCGCAGCAATCACCAAGGTTCTGCACGACAAGTACCCGACGTTGAACGAGTCGCGCGCATTCGATCAGATCGACAATGCGCCCGAAGAGCGTGAGCGTGGCATCACGATCAACATCTCGCATGTTGAGTACCAGACCGAGAAGCGTCACTACGCGCACGTCGACGCTCCCGGCCACGCTGACTACATCAAGAACATGATCACCGGTGCCGCCCAGATGGACGGCGCAATCCTGGTGGTCGCCGCGACCGACGGCCCGATGCCCCAGACGAAGGAGCACGTGCTGCTCGCTCGTCAGGTCGGCGTGCCCTACATCCTGGTCGCGCTGAACAAGGCCGACATGGTCGACGACGAAGAGCTCCTCGAGCTGGTCGAGATGGAGGTCCGCGAACTGCTGGCCGCCCAGGAGTTCGACGAGGAAGCCCCGGTCATCCAGGTTTCGGCGCTCAAGGCGCTCGAGGGTGATCCGAAGTGGGTCAAGTCGGTCGAGGACCTGATGGATGCCGTCGACGAGTCGGTGCCGGACCCGGTCCGCGAGACCGACAAGCCGTTCCTGATGCCCGTCGAGGACGTGTTCACCATCACCGGTCGTGGCACCGTGGTGACCGGTCGCGTCGAGCGTGGCGTGGTCAACGTCAACGAAGAGGTCGAGATCGTCGGCATCAAGCCGACCGTCACCAAGACCACCGTTACCGGTGTCGAGATGTTCCGCAAGCTGCTGGATCAGGGCCAGGCGGGCGACAACGTCGGCCTGCTGATCCGTGGTGTCAAGCGCGAGGATGTCGAGCGTGGCCAGGTCGTGGTCAAGCCAGGCACCACCACGCCGCACACCGAGTTCGAGGGCAGCGTCTACATCCTGTCCAAGGAAGAAGGCGGCCGTCACAAGCCGTTCCTGTCGAACTACCGTCCGCAGTTCTACTTCCGCACCACCGACGTGACCGGCGTCGTGACGCTGCCCGAGGGCACCGACATCGTGATGCCCGGCGACAACGTCGACATCGGCGTCAAGCTGATCCAGCCGGTGGCCATGGACGAGGGTCTGCGGTTCGCGATCCGCGAGGGCGGCAAGACCGTCGGCGCAGGCCGCGTCACCAAGATCATCAAGTGATCTGAATCTAGTCGCAAAGCGGCGCTCATCCGAAAGGATGGGCGCCGCTTTCGTTTTGGCTCGGCCGCCGTGCCAGGAGCGACTCTCCCCGGATGGTCCGGGTTTTCGCGCTACGCGTGTCTTCGGCGCCACGGCGGTGATGCGCGGCCGTGAGCACGGAATCCACGACTCTTGGGTAGAAACCGGCCACCGCGACGTATCGCCCCATCCGTGGGAAAAAAGGGGCGTGTCGCCGCGACACCAGGTATTTGGCTGGCAGACGTCTACGATGAGCGTGCTGACCAGCAGAATCGAAGGAGTGGTGTGGATTGTCCGTCATCAACGTGCGCGCGTTCACCGACGTCGGTCTGGTGCGCAAGCGCAACGAGGACGCCATCCTGGTCGCTGGTCGGCTCAGCCAGACTCGCGAAGGATCGCTCGTCACAATGGATTTGGCGCTGACGACGCCGTTCGTGTGTGCGGTCGCCGACGGTATGGGTGGCCATGTCGGTGGTGACCTCGCGAGCCGCGTGGCGCTCACGGTCATCTCCGAACGCTCGCCGGAGTGGCGTACCGGCGAGGACGTGGCGGCGACCCTGATCGACACCAACGAACACGTGCGGGCGATCGGCGTGGACGCCGACCTGCAAGGGCTGGGCACGACGGCCGCCGGGATATGCATCACCAACGACGGAATCATCGTGTTCAACGTCGGCGACAGCCCCGTCTTCTCCATCACCGACGGCGTGCTGACGCAGATCTCGATAGACGACTCCGTCTTCGACACCAACGGCAGGCCGACGAACATCATCACCCAATCACTTGGTCAGTTCCGGCCGGTGCAGCCGCATCTGGCGCTGCTTCCACGCGAGGCCGGAACGTACCTGATGTGTTCGGACGGAGTGAGCGGGGTGATGACGCCCGAGGACCTGCGGGCGGCGGTCCGGCAGCCCGACCTCGACGACCTGGCGAATGACATCATCGCGACCACGCGCGAGAGGGGCGCTCATGACAACTTCTCGTTCGTCATCGTCGAGATCCCAGATTTGTCGGAGTCCTCCCAGGCCCACTGAGCTAATCTGACCTGCACACCGCCCGGCTGGCGAGGAGCGTGGGAATGTTGGGTCGATACGTGAAGGCGCAGCTGATGGTGCTGCTGTGCGGCGGGCTCGTCGGCCCGATCTTCCTCGGGGTGTACTTCGCGCTCGGCGAGGCCACCCGCCCCTATATCGGGTGGATGTTCTGGGTGGGTCTACTGATCACCGCCGCCGACGTGCTCATCGCCATCGCGCTGACCAACTACGGAGCGAAGTCCGCCGCCAAGACCCAGATGCTCGAGGCCAGTGGCGTCCTGGCGCTCGCTCAGGTGACGGCGATCGGCGAGACGGGCACCAGGATCAACGACCAACCTCTGGTGACCATCGGACTGCACATCGAGGGGCCCGGAATCAGGCCCTTCGACGCTCAGGACAAGGTCATCGCATCGGTGACGAGGCTGCCGTTGATCACCGGCCGCAAATTGGTGGTCCTCGTCGATCCCGCCACCAATCAGTATCAAATCGACTGGAGTCGAAGCGCTTTGGTAGGCGGGATGATGCCCGCCCAATTCACGCTGGCGGAGGACGGCAACCGGACCTACGACTTGTCCGGCCAGGCGGGACCGCTGATGGAGATCATGCAAATCCTCAAGGCCAACGGGGTGCCGATGAACGGAACCATCGACATCCGGTCCAATCCGGCAGTGCGGCAGCAGGTCATGAACGTGGTGAGGCGCACCGCCGCCCAACAGGTTCCTCCCGCGGCGCACACTTCGACCCCACCAGTCGATCCGGCAGCCCCGTATGTGCCGCCCACCATGCCGGCGCCCACGGGTCCCGAGCCGTCCACCGCTCGACGCCTGCAGGAACTGGAGACGTTGCGCGCCATGGGCACCATCTCCGACGCCGAGTACACCGCCAAGCGGCAGACAATCATTGCCGAACTCTGATCGGGCCAATTCGCAAGCGGAACAACTGTTTCACCACGGCCGCGCGGTTGGCGTTCGGGATCATCGAGGGATGACGCGCGCACGGCCGGTATCGAAGTCATCACCATCGTCGGCGCCGAACTTGGCCGTGGCCGCGGTGGTGGACACCGCATGACGTGCCCGATCGTGCGCGACCCGATCGACTACTAGAACACGTTCCAGTTCGACTGCTAGCCTGCTCCTTGCGCGAGTGTGCGTGTCCGCTCAGCGACACGTTGCCGTAAGCGTGCCAACGTGCACGCTCGCGCCGTGACTGGGCGACGAAAGGGCGGATAGATGGCTGGGACACTCGAGGGTCGCGTGGCATTCGTCACCGGCGCCGCGCGGGGGCAGGGCCGAGCCCATGCGGTGCGACTGGCCGCCGAAGGCGCCGACGTCGTCGCCATCGACGTCTGCGGACCGGTGTCCGACACGATCACCTACCCGCCCGCCACGTCGGAGGAACTCGCCGAGACGGTCAGCGCAGTCGAGGCAACGGGACGCAAGGTGCTCGCCCGCGAGGTCGACATCCGCGACCTCGCCGCCCAGCAGCAGGTCGTCGCCGACGCGATCGAGCAGTTCGGTCGACTCGACATCGTGGTGGCCAACGCCGGCGTGCTCAGCTGGGGCCGGATGTTCGAGATGTCAGAAGACCAGTGGGACAGCGTCATCGACGTCAACCTCAACGGCACCTGGCGCACGCTGCGCGCCGCGGTACCCGCCATGATCGAGGCGGGCAACGGCGGGTCGATCATCGTCGTCAGCTCGTCGGCCGGCCTCAAGGCCACTCCGGGCAACAGTCACTACGCGGCCTCCAAGCACGGCCTCGTCGCCATCACCAACTCGCTCGCGCTCGAGGTGGGGGAATTCGGCATCCGGGTCAACTCCATCCACCCGTATTCGATCGGAACGCCGATGGTCGAGCCCGAGGCCATGATGGAGATCTTCGGCAAGTACCCGAGCTACATCCACAGCTTCTCTCCCATGCCGTTCCACCCGGTCAACCACGAGGGCAAGAAGGGCCTGCAGGAATTCATGACGGCCGAGGAGGTTTCTGACGTCGTGGCCTGGCTGGCCGGCGACGGATCGGCGACGATCTCCGGATCGCAGATCGCCGTCGACCGCGGGACGATGAAGTACTGACCGACGGTAAGCGCTGAGCGAACGGTGACTCCGTCGGCGGAACCGATGGGTACGTTCGCGTCATGACTTCGCTCGTCACGCTGTCCTTCGACTACGAACTCGACGGCCTGGACTGCAACGCAGTGATGGTGTGCGGCGACGACGCCCACGCGCCAACTGTTCACTCGCCCATTCGATAGCTGTCCATCCAGCCGCTCATGATCGCCCGAGATGGGAGACAGGACAGGAAATGCGACAACGTCAACTGCGGAACATTCCGTCGGCACTGGCGTCGGCCAGATGTCACATTTCTCTACCAAATGAGACAGTCGCAGTGCGAGGTTCACCCAAGCGAGAACATGAATCACCTTGGATCCCAAATCTTGCGAAGCTGACCGGTATGGCCGGTATGACCGCCAGTGCTGCACCACCTCGTCCGCGACCCGTTGCTTGTCGAGCCATCTATGGAGTGGGGCGGGCAGCTTCGGGCCTCGACGACGAGATTTCGAGACGCGCCGATCGGTGCCGGTACAGTTTGGCGAGTTTGACCAGTTTGGCCCAGCAAACCGGGCGTCGTCGGTGGCGCGATGACCCCGCATGACCCGGTCGGCGAGATGCCGAGCTATGCCGGCCATGCCGCGTTCTACCGTGACCGGTTCCCGGAGGCCGTACTGCAGACCCGTGCCGTGGGAAGCGTAGGGGCGGTGTTGATGTGGACGTCTCAGGGCAGTGGTGATTGGTCGGATGCGGCGACCAGGGACTTGAAGGTCACGGTGGCGCGCCGGTCGGAGCGGGGTCCGTCGGTGTTCGACTTGGGTGCCGGAGAGTTTCGCGGCGCGGTGCGTCCGGGAGATTGGGTGCTCAAGGCTCCGTGGTCGGCGACCCGAATCGCGTGCGAGGGCAATCACACGTTGGTGACGTTGTCGGTGCCCTACCCAAGTCTGCTAGCTCTCGACGGTCAGCGGTTGCCAGACGACGGTGATTTCGGGGCACTGCACACCCGGCTCAATAATAGTCGCACCGTCACGCGGATGATCTCGGCACTCGAGTCCGAGACGAATGTGGGTGATACGGCGAGCACGCTCTACGCCGATGGACTGATCTTGCAGATCGCGGCACTGTTACTGCGGGAAAGTGGGCGAAACGGGTCGCCCCGCAAGCGTGGGCACCTGGTCGGTGACGGCAGGGCCGTGCGCGAGGCTGCGGCCCGGCTCGAGGACGAAATCACCATCAACGTCGAGCTGGCCGAGTTGGCCGAACGGGCAGGAATGTCGGCGGGGCACTTCGCGCGAGAGTTCAAACGGGTTCACGGTGCGCCGGTCCACCAGTGGTTGACCCTGCGCCGGGTCCAACGCGCGCGGACATTGCTCGGCGATCTGCGGTACTCAGTGACGGAGGTTGCCTATGCGTGTGGGTTCGCCAGTCCACAGCACCTTGCGACGGTGTTCAAGCAGCACACCTCGATGACCCCTAGTCAGTACCGAAACCTCGTCTCGCAATAGGAAAGCCGAACCCGACCCCAGTAGACACCGTTGCTGGGTTGAGCACACCAGGCGAACGGGCACCGTGTGCGCCGAATTCGACTGCGGCCTTCGTGCGGCGTCGTCGCCAGTGTTCGTTTCGTGTACGTCGTTTTCAGAAACGCGCACCGCGGCGCTCTCGGTGCAGGGTGATGTCACTGATACGTCCAGCGGTGTTGAAGGAGTCGAGGTGTCCGACACGGTGAGCAATCTGACCGACTTTCATGACGTGGATGCCCACCCATCGCGTCCCCAGCGTCGCGACGTTCCACCGGGGCAGTTGCTGATCCACGGGGCGTGGGTGGACGCGGCTGCTGGGGAACAGATGGCAGTGTCGGATCCGACCACCGAAGCCCAGATCACCACGGTGCAGAAGGCCGGCGCGCGGGACGCCGAGCGGGCGATCGACGCCGCCTCGGTGGCATTCGAGGAGGGTCCATGGGGACGGCTGGGCCACGAGGACCGGGCCAAGATCCTGTTCCGGATGGCCGATCTGCTCGATGAGCGTGCCGATGACTTCGCGATCCGCGAAGCCATGGACATGGGCATGCCCTACACCGATTTTCGCAGCATCATCATGCCGCACTGCTCGGGACTGTTCCGATTCTTCGCCGGCCAAGCGATGGCCCACATGGACGGCGGCTACCGCACCTCGTACGAACCGCACATCCGCATCCTCACCCGGCGCGAACCCCTCGGTGTGGTCGCGGCGATCACACCGTGGAACTTCCCGCTCGCACTGACGTGCTCCAAGGTGGCGCCCGCGCTGGCCGCCGGGAACACTGTCATCCACAAACCCGCCTCCGACACCCCGCTGACCGCGCTGGCCCTGGCCCAAGTCGCGCTCGACGCCGGCGTGCCCGCCGGGGTGTACAACCTGATCACCGGCCCGGGCGGCGTCATCGGCGACGCGCTGGTCCGATCCAAGAAGGTCGACAAGATCGCGTTCACCGGTTCCACGGCCGTCGGCATGAACCTGATCCGCAACGGCGCCGACACCATCAAGCACCAGACCATGGAACTGGGCGGCAAGAGCCCCAACATCATCTTCGCCGACGCCGACCTCGACGCCGCCCTGCAAGCAGCCTTCTGGGGCATCTTCTGGAACAAGGGCGAAGTCTGCGTGGCGGGATCACGGATCCTGGTGCAGCGCAGCATCTACGACGAGTTCGTCGAGAAGTTCGCCGCACTGGCCAAGGATGCGGTGTTGGGGGACCCACTGGATCCCGCCACACAATTGGGCCCAATCGCCACCAGAGCCGAATACGACAAGATCCTGATGTATGTTCAAGCCGGGGTAGACAGTTCGGCGCGCCTGGTCGCCGGTGGCGGGGCACCCAAGATCGACGGCAAGGGACTGTTCATCGAGGCCACGGTGTTCGCCGACGCCACCAACGACCTGAAGATTAGCCGGGAGGAGATCTTCGGACCCGTCGTGCCGGTGATCCCGTTCGAGGACGAGGACGACGCCATCCGGCTGGCCAACGACACCGACTACGGGCTGGCCTCGGGCATCCAAACCTCCGACCTGGGCAAGGCGCTGCGGCTGGCCGACCGCATCAAGGCCGGCACGGTGTGGCTGAACACCTGGCACAAATACCACCCCAACGCCCCCTTTGGTGGATACAAGGCAAGCGGATACGGACGCGAACAGGGCGCCGAGGCACTGGAGAACTACACCCAGCACAAGACCGTCTGGGCCAACCTGGGGGGCCAATGACCACCCGGCTGATCATCGGGGTCTCCGGGGCGACGGGCATCGTCTACGCCCAACGGCTCCTGGAGACGCTGTGCGAGACCGACGTCGAGACCCATCTGGTGGTGACCAAGGCCGCCGAGATGACCGCGGCATATGAAGGCGTACCGGTCCAGGAGCTCAAACGCCTGGCTGATGAGACCTACCCGATCGGTGACGTGGGCGCGGCGATCGCCTCGGGATCGTTCAAGACCATCGGGATGATCGTCGCGCCCTGTTCGATGCGCAGCCTGGCCGAGATCGCTACCGGCACGACCACGAATCTGCTCACCCGGGCCGCCGACGTCTGCCTCAAGGAACGCCGCCGCCTGGTCTTGATGACACGCGAAACACCCTTGCACGCAGGACATTTGAAGGCGATGCTGGCCGTCACCGACAACGGCGGCATCATCGCCCCCCCGGTGCCCGCCTTCTACACCAAACCCACCACACTGGGCGATCTGGTCGATCACACCGTCGGGCGGGTGCTGGACCTGTTCGACATCGACACCCCGCTGGTGACGCGGTGGACCGGCGAACCCCCACGCCACGGCCATCCCGCGGTGGTATCGCTGCCACGAAAGGTGGGACGTGACGCACTTCGCTGACCTGCGCAGCTATCTGGACTACCTCGAGTCGATCCGGGAAGTGCAACGCATCACGCACCCGGTAGCACTAGACCTGGAGATCGGCGCCATCAGCCGCCGCGCCGGCGAAACCGGTGCGCCCGCACCGCTGTTCGAGAACATCCTAGAGCGCCACGGCACCCGGGTGCTGGGCGCCCCCGGCGGGGTGTCGGCCCAGCCCGGGCAGTGGCTGGCCCGGGTCGCCACCGCGATCGGACTGGCCCCGACCGCCACCGGCCGCGACATCGTCGACGCCTTCGCCAATGCCCGGGCTCACCCCGGCATCCCGCCCACCGTGGTGTCCACCGGCCCCTGCAAGCAGAACATTCACCTCGGCGCCGAGGTGGACCTGATGTCGCTGCCCGCCCCGCTGCTGCACGACGGCGACGGCGGCCGTTACCTCAACACCTTCGGCATCATCTGCTGCCACACCCCCGACAAGTCGTGGACCTCCTGGTCGATCGCCCGCATCATGGTCGTCGACGAACACCGGATGGCCGGCATCGTCGCCCCCAACCAGCACGTCGGAATGGTCCGCCAAACCTGGACCGACATCGGCCAAGACATGCCGTTCGCCCTCGCCCTCGGAGGTCCACCGGTCCTGCCCTACGTAGGCGGCATGCCGCTACCGGACTACCACAGCGAAGTCGACTTCGCCGGGGCCCTGACCGGCCGGCCCATTGAAGTAACCGCCGCCGAAACCGTCGACGTGCTCGTCCCCGCGACCGCGGAGATCGTCGTGGAAGGTCACCTGTCCCGCACCGACACCGCACCGGAAGGACCGATGGGCGAATACGCCGGTTACCTTTGGGACGGTCCGCCCAGCCCCAAACCGGTATACCGGGTCAGCGCGATCACCCACCGCGACGACCCGATCCTTCCCATCAGCGTCGCCGGGGAACCACCAGAGGAGAATCACACGGCCTGGGGCATCCCCAACGCTGGGGAGATCGTCTACCAGCTGCGCACCGCCGGGTTCCCGGTGGCGACCGCATGGTCGCCGTTCGAATCGGCCAACCACTGGTTCGTCATCGCCGTCGAACGAGACTGGCGCACCAGCACCGGGCTGACCGGCGAGCAGCTGTGCCGACGAATGGCCGAGATCTTGTTCACCACCAAGGCCGGGATGGGCACCCCCAAATACCTCGTCGTCAACGACGACATCGACATCACCAACACCCGAGAAGTGTTGTGGGCCTTCGCCACCCGCAACCACCCCGGCAGCGAAGGCGCACTGATCTACGACGACGAGAACACCAACCCGCTGGTGGCCTACCTCGACGACGCCGACAAGAAGATGCTCCGCACCACCAAGGTCATCTACAACTGCCTGGACCCCGAACACCTCCGCGGCCACCTACCGAAACGGTCCTCCTTTCGCCACATCTACCCCCAAGAACTTCAAGACCACGTGCTCGCCAACTGGCACGCCTACGGATACGACACCTCCACCGGGGCCACGGGGTCTCCGCCTCCTGAAGATCTCGATGAGCGATGCCTGACGCTGCGGGACCCCGGCAGCGCCCTCGACACCACGACGATGACCATTAGCGACATGCGCACCGGCATCAAATCCACTACGAGAGGAACAACGACGTGAAGATCGGCATCATCGGCGCCGGCAACCTGGGCACCGCCATCGGACACCGACTCGCCGCCAGCGGGCACGACATCATGATCAGCTTCGCCCGAACACCAGAAAAGGTGGAACAGGCCGCCCAACAGATCGGGCATGATGCGACCGCCGGCACACCGGAGCAGACGGTCGCCTTCGGTGACGTCATCGTGCTGGCCACCCCCTGGGGGGTCACCCTCGACACCGTCGCCGCACTGGCAGATGCGTTGGCCCACAAGGTCGTGTGGGACACCACCAACCCCTTCGCCCCCACCATGGACGAACTCGTCATCGGCACCACCACCTCCGCCGGAGAACAAGTCGCCGCCACCGCACCCCACGCCACCGTGGTGAAGGCCATCGCCCCCTTCGCCCAAGCACTGGCCAGCCCCTCGACCACCGTCGAAGACCGACACCCCACGGTCTTCGTCTGCGGCGACGACGAATCGGCGCGCCACACCGTCGCCACGCTGGTGGCCGACATCGGCGCCGACCCCGTCGACACCGGACCCCTGAAGCTGGCCCGGTTCACCGAACCCACTGGCATGCTCGTCACCAACCTGGCCTACGTCAAACAACTCGGCCCAGGTATCGCCCTGGCGCTGCTCGGTCGCTGAGAACCACTCGGCGGCGACGTGACCGACACCCCAGATCCACGATTCCCGCTACTGGGTGTCGAGGAGCGCCGTCGCGCCCTACACTTCACCAGCTCGGCGCCACGGCGGTTCCCCGCTGGCGCACCGCTGTTCGCCGCCGGCGACCGGGACTCCCCAGCCTTCCTGATCTTGGAGGGCACCGTCGAGGTGACCGTGCGCGGTACCGACGGCGGCGACGCCACCCTGGTCGAGCACGGGCCGGGGAGCATTACCGGGGAAGTCGGTCAGCTCGCCGGGCACCCCGCCCTGGCGACCGGACGCGCTGGGCCGCGGGGGTGTCTGGCCGCTGCGTTCGATGCCGATCATCTGCGGGCGCTGATCGTCGGCTCCGCCGACATCGGCGAAAAGGTCATGCACGCGTTCGTGTCCCGACGCACCACGATGATTGGTCGGGGCACCGGAGCCACCATCGTCGGCTCGGCGCACACCCCGGAGGTTCAGCGAGTCCAACGGTTCCTGTCGCGCAACGGATACCCGCACACCCTCCTCGACACCGAAAACGACACCGACGCTGGCGAACTCGTTGAGCGGCTGGTCACCGACGATGCTCTGCTGCCCCTAGTGGTATGCCCCAATGGGACCGTCCTCAACGGCCCCACCGACGCCGAGATCGGGATCGCACTCGGGCTGACCCCGACGCTCGACCCCACCGCATGCCACGACGTCGTCATCGTCGGTGCCGGGCCCGCCGGACTGGCCACCGCGGTATACGCCGCCTCAGAGGGCCTTTCGGTGCTCATCGTCGATGCGCACTCCTTCGGCGGGCAAGCCGGCGCTTCCAATCGCATCGAAAACTACCTCGGATTTCCCGCCGGCATCACGGGACAAGCCCTGACCGGTCGAGCATTCACCCAAGCTCAAAAGTTCGGCGCCCAGATCGCCATTCCCATCGACGTCAGCCACATCCAGTGCGGCGGCCCCAGCCGCGACCGAACCATCCCCATCACGCTGCAGACCAGCACCGGCATCGCCCTCACGACCCGGGCCGTGGTCATCGCGACCGGCGCCCGCTACCGGCGCCCCCCGATCCACGACCTGGCCCGCTACGAATCCACCGCAGTGTCCTACTGGGCCTCGGCCATCGAAGCCGAAGAATGCCGGGGCACCACGGCCCTGCTAGTCGGCGGCGGGAACTCCGCGGGGCAAGCCGCTGTCTACCTGGCACCCCACCTCGAGCAACTGCACGTCATCATTCGCGGCGAGGGGCTGCACACCTCGATGTCGCGTTACCTCGTCGAACGGATCGCCGACCTGCCGAACGTGCACGTCCACACCCGCAGCGAGGTGGTGGCCTTGCGCGGTCCCATCCAGGGATACTTCCAGGCGACGGTGCGCCACCGATCAACCGACGTCCTTACTGAGTACGGCATCAGCCGATTGTTCTCATTCATCGGAGCCGACCCGAATACCGCATGGCTCTCCGAGTGCGCCGTCGCCGTGGACGATCACGGATTCATCCTCACCGGCGCTGCTACCAGCCACGCGAATCCAGTCACATCCGTCGATCGGCGCGCACCGCTGGAGACGAGTGTCCCCGGGATCTTCGCCGTCGGCGACGTACGAGCCGGCTCCACCAAGCGCGTCGCCGCAGCCGTCGGTGACGGTGCCGCCGTCGTCGCTCAACTGCACGCCTACTACGCCACGAACCTTTGAGCGCGCCGCTACTATTTCGAACCCCATTGCAGTTCGGAGACGTACGTGAGGGTGATCAGCAGCAGCGGGTCGGTGGCCCGCACGAGCAAGGCCCCAGACGTCACGATGGCACGCGGTAACCATCGACGTGACACCAGTCGACGACTTGACCGGCGGCGGCGCCGAGCGCGGTCACACAAACCGGTGATCACTCGCCCAGCGGACAGCTGACCTAACCCGTCATATCGTCCGACTTTCGGTGCTGGACAAACCACGACACTGCCAGCAGATCGAGCGCGATGCAGGAGTCACCAACATCATTGGCCGACGCTGCGTCAACACGCCGTGGAATGGCGGGAGCGAAGCGACCCGGGGAGTTAATTCGGCAGGACCAGCACCGGAACGGGGCTGTGCCGCACGATCTTCGTGCCCTTCGACCCCAGGAACACCCGCGCGATCGTCCCCTGGGGTGAGGTGCCGATGGCCAGCAGCTCGCCGTCCTCCCACTCGGGGGTGTCCAGCGCCTGGTCCCAGCCATTGCCGGTGACGACTTGAAGAACGACGTCATCGCCGACGATGCCCTTGGTCTTCAACGCCGCCAACGCCTCTCGCGAGGCGAGTGCCCATGACTGCAGAATCGACGTCTCGACGTCCAGCCCCACCTCGGGCGGGTACATGGTGCGGCCGCGCACCGCGAACGTGATGACGCGCAGGGGGATTCCGAGCTGCGTGGCCAGCGCCGCGGACCGCTCGACGACGTGAAGCGAATCCGCCGTTCCCGGATAGGCGGCCGTGATCCGAGTGAGCCCGTGTGACTTGGACCCGCGGTAGCCGCGCGGACAGATCGCCAACGGCACGGGCGACGAGTGCAGCAGTCGGTCGGCGGTCGACCCGACCACCACCTGCCCGAGGCCCCCGTCGGCAGCCGAACCCAGCACCAGCACTTCGGCTTTCAGCTCGGCGACGGCCTCCAACAGACCGCCCGCGGCCGAGCGGTGCGCGTACTTGTGGAAGCTGACCTCAAGGGTGGCGTCGAGCGTCGTCACGCACGCCTTGGCCTGGTTGGCGGAGTCGGCGGCCAGCCGATCGGCGTATTGCGCGTACTCGGCGTCGACCTTGGCGGGCGACGGGGTGCTCCACGGTTTGGGCACGACGGTCACGACTGACAGCGAGGTCTTGAGGGTGCGCGCCGCCTCGACGCCGAGGTTCAGCGCAGACAGCCCCGCCTTGCCCGCAAGGTAGCCAACGACGACTGTCATGCGCGATCCGCCTTCGCTCCTCGCTGGAAAGTCATGCGCGATCCGCCTTCGCTCCTCGCTGGAAACTCACGGGGCGTCCGGCGGCGGCGTCACGATCTGCACGTCGTCGATGCCGGCTGCGGCAGAGGCGATGACCCCGTCCCCGCCGTCGTTCAGCGCGCTGTGATGCCGACCCCAGAACAGGTAGAACGCCCACACGACGATGACCCAGCCGCCGAACGCGATCCACGTGTACCAGTGCAGGCTGTACAGGATGTAGCCGCACGCGACGATCGAGAGGATCGGTGTGATCGGGTACAGCGGCACCTTGAACCCGCGCGGCAGGTCGGGCTCGCGACGACGCAGGATGATGACGCCCAGGGACACCACGATGAAGGCGGTCAGGGTCCCGATGGACACCATATCGGCAAGCTTGTCCAACGGGATGAATCCGGCCAGGACCGACACGACGATGGCTACGACGATGGTGTTGTTCACCGGCGTCATGCTCTTCGGGTTGACCTTGGCGAACATCGACGGCAGCAAACCGTCGCGACCCATCGCGAACAGAATTCGCGTCTGGCCGTACATGGTGACAAGCGTGACGGAGAAGATCGAGACGACCGCGCCGGCCGCCAGCACCGTGCTCCAGAGGCTGAGTCCGGTGACGTCGTCCAGGATCTGCGCCAGCCCGGCCTCCTGGCCTTCGAAGCCGGTCCAGTCCTGCGCGCCCAGTGCGGCGAACGTCACCAGAAGGTATACCGCGGTGACGATCAGCAGCGCGGCGATGATGGCGCGCGGCATGGTCTTCTGCGGATCCTTGACCTCGTCGCCCGCGGTCGACACCGCGTCCAATCCGATGTACGAGAAGAAGATGGTGCCCGCGGCGAGGCCGACCGCTGCCCCGCCCATCGGGGCGAAGTTGGCGAAGTGGTCGGTCGTGAAGCCGGTGAACGCGATGACGGAGAACATCGCCAGGACGCCGAGCTTGATCATCACCATGATGGTGTTGGCCTTGGCCGACTCCGAGGCGCCGCGGATCAGCAACAGCATGCACATCACGACGAGCACGATGGCGGGCAGGTTGACGATGCCAGGGTCGGTGTCCCACGGCGCCGCCGTGATTGCATGCGGCAGGCTGACCCCGAAGAGGTTCTGCAGCAACTTGTTGAGGTACTGACTCCATCCGACGGCGACCGCGGCGGTGGACACCCCGTACTCCAGCAGCAGGCAGGCCGCCACGCCCATCGCGACGAACTCGCCGAGCGTGGTGTAGGCGTAGGAGTACGTCGATCCGGAAACCGGCACGGCCGAAGCCATTTCCGCGTAACAGATGGCGGCCAATCCGGCGGCGATACCGGCGAGCACGAACGACAGGAGTACCGCGGGCCCCGCCTCGGGGACCGCCTCGGAGAGAACGAAGAAGATGCCGGTGCCGACGGTGGCACCCACGCCGAACATCGTCAGCTGGAACACGCCGATCGTGCGCTTGAGTTCTTGTGACGCGCCGTGCGCCACGGGCGCCCCGAGGATAGGACGACGCCGCAGCATCTGTTCGGTGAAGCTCACCGGCTGTGGGGAAGATGCCACGGTGCCTCCTCGGCAGGCGTCAAGCGTTGGCGATTGTGGGTGAAGCGAGCGCGTCGGTCAGAACGGTGGCGAACTGATCGACAGCCCAGTCGATCTCCTCCGCGGTGATCACGATCGGTGGAGCAAACCTCAGGGTCGAACCGTGCGTGTCCTTAACGAGAACACCGAGTGCGGCCAACCGCAAGCTGACCTGCTTGCCCGTCCCGATCGTCGGGTCGATGTCGACACCGGCCCACAGGCCCATCCCGCGCACGGCAAGGACGCCGTGGCCGATGAGCGCGCGAAGGCGTTGATGCAGGCGCTCACCGAGTTCAGCTGAGCGGGACTGGAATTCGCCGGTTTGCAGCATCTCCACGACGGTCGTGCCGATCGCCGCGGCCAGAGGATTGCCACCGAAGGTGGAGCCGTGCTCACCCGGATGCAGGACGCCGAGCACGTCGCGGTCGGCCACCACCGCCGATAGCGGGACCACGCCGCCGCCAAGTGCCTTCCCCAAGAGGTAGATGTCTGGGACCACGCCCCAGTGGTCGCACGCGAAAGTCCTTCCCGTGCGGGCCAGCCCGGACTGGATCTCGTCGGCGATCATGAGGACGTTGCGCTCGGTGCAGAGTGCGCGGACTCGGGCCAGGTAGTCATCGGGCGGCACGATGATGCCCGCCTCGCCCTGGATGGGTTCCAGCAGGACGGCGACGGTGTTTTCGTCGATGGCGTCCGCCAGGGCAGCGGCGTCGCCGAAGGGCACCGCTCGGAAACCGGGCGTGTACGGACCGAAGCCACGCCGTGCGGTCTCGTCGTCGGAGAAGCTGATGATCGTCGTGGTGCGACCATGGAAGTTGTTGTGCGCCACTACGACATTGGATTCGCCTGCAGGAACGCCCTTGACGTCGGTGCCCCACTTACGAGCCACCTTGAGGCCGCTCTCGACGGCTTCTGCGCCGCTATTCATCGGCAGCACCATGTCCTTGCCGCACAACGCGGAGAGCGCGGCGCAGAACGGGCCCAACCGGTCGGAGTGGAAGGCGCGGCTGACGAGGGTGACGGCGTCCAGTTGGGCGTGGGCCGTCGCGGTGATCTGCGGATGACGGTGGCCGAAGTTGACCGCCGAGTACGCGGCCAGGCAGTCCAGGTAGCGGCGGCCCTCGACGTCGGTGATCCAGACGCCCTCGGCGGTCGCGGCGACGACCGGAAGCGGCGAGTAGTTGTGCGCCGCGTAGCGGTCGTCGATCGCGATCGCGGCCTCGGTGAGTTCGCCGGGTCTAATGTCCACGGTATCCAGGATGGTCACGAATACACCTCCAGTGTGCAGCATTTGACGGATCCGCCGCCTTTGAACAATTCGGACAGATCGATGCCGATGGGCTCGAAACCGGCGTTGGCGATCTGCGCCGCGAATGTCGTCGCGTTCGCGGGCATCAGTACGTGCTTCCCGTCGGAGACGACGTTGAGGCCGAGGACGTATGCATCGGCGGTGCTCACCTCGATGGCGTCGGGGAACAGCTTCTGCAACCGTGCGCGGGCTTCGTCGCTGAAGGCGGGCGGGTAGTACGCGATCGTGGTGTCGTCGAGCACGGCCAGCGCGGTGTCGAGGTGGTAGAACCGCGGGTCGACCAGTTCGAGGCTGGTCACGGGCAGGCCGGTGATCTGCTCGACCTCCGCGTGAGCCCGATGGTCGGTCCTGAAGCCGTACCCGGCCAGAATTCTCGAGCCGACGACCAGGAGGTCGCCCTGGCCCTCGTTGGTGTGGCGGGTATGCCTCGGCTCGAAACCGTTGCCGCTCATCCACTCGGCGTGGGCCGCGGCCTCGCCGGCTCGCTGCGGGTAGGCGAACCGGGCCACGACGGCCTTGCCGTCGACGATCAGTCCGCCGTTGGCGGCGTAGACCATGTCGGGTAGCCCTGCGACGGGTTCGACCAACTCGACGGTGTGTCCGAGTGCGCGGTAGGTCGAGAGCAGGGTCTCCCACTGGCGTACGGCGAGGTCAGTGTCGACGGGCGTCGACGTGTCCATCCACGGGTTGATGGCGTAGGAGACGGTGAAGAACGTCGGTGCCGTCATGGCGTATCGGCGGAGGCGGGGAGTGCGGGTGCGCGGACCTCTTTCCCGTCGCTCCGCTCGCCGAGGTGTTGTTGCGGCGACATCGGACGCCGGAGTGCCGGCGACATCTGAAATCGTCATGAAATAGACGATATGGGCTGCCTGTCACGCAATCAATCGCCACCTATTGCGCATACGTACTCGGTTCGTTGTGTTGAAGCTAGTATTACGGCAGTTTGTTGTGCGGCCAAGCGAAAGAGGGCACATGGACAGGCTCGACCAGACCGACGAACGCATTCTCGCGGAGTTGGCCAACCATGCCCGCGCCACCTTCGCGGAGATCGGTGAGCGCGTGAATCTGTCTGCCCCCGCAGTGAAACGACGAGTCGACCGCATGCTCGACGACGGCGTCATCCGCAGCTTCACCACCGTCGTCGACCGCAATGCGATCGGCTGGAACACCGAGGCCTACGTACAGGTGTTCTGCCACGGCACCATTGCGCCTGCGGAACTCCGGAAGGCCTGGGTCGGGATCCCCGAAGTGGTCAGCGCGGCCACCGTCACCGGGACGGCGGACGCCATTCTGCACGTGCTGGCTCGGGACATGCGCCACCTCGAAGAGGCTCTCGAACGCATCAGGGCCAGTGCTGACATCGAGCGCAGTGAGAGCATCGTGGTGCTGTCGAACATCATCGAGCGGGCGCCCGCCTAAGCGGGCGGGCCGTGGGTGCTGCGCAATAGTTCGGGTCCATCGTGTAAGAAAGCCCACGTGACTACTAGTGCAGGAATTGTCATCGTCGGTGGTGGACTGGCCGCGTCGCGCACGGCCGAACAGCTGCGTCGCGCCGAGTTCGCGGGTCCGATCACCCTCATCAGCGACGAGGAACACCTGCCCTACGACCGGCCACCCCTGTCCAAGGAGGTGCTGCGCGCCGAGACCGACGACGTCGTCCTCAAGCCCGCCGAGTTCTACGACGAGAAGGACATCACCGTCCGGCTGGGATCGGGTGCGACGAGCCTGGACACCGCGGCGCAAACGGTGACACTCGCGAGCGGCGAAGTGGTTGGCTACGACGAGCTGGTCATCGCGACGGGCCTGGTGCCCAAGCGGATTCCGTCGTTCCCCGATCTGGAGGGCATCCGCGTTCTGCGCACGTTCGACGAGAGCCTGGCGTTGCGCAAGCACGCGGGCTCGGCGCGGCACGCCGTCGTCATCGGAGCCGGCTTCATCGGCTGCGAGGTAGCGGCCAGTCTGCGCACGCTCGGCGTCGAGGTGGTTCTCGTCGAGCCTCAGCCGACGCCGCTGGCCTCGGTGCTCGGTGAGCAGATCGGCGAGCTGGTCGCCCGGCTGCACCGCGCCGAGGGTGTCGACGTGCGCTGTGGCGTCGGCGTCACCGAGGTGACGGGAAGCGACCACGTCGAGAGGGTCGTGCTCTCCGACGGCACCGAGCTCGACGCCGACATCGTGGTCGTGGGCGTTGGCTCGCGGCCGTCCACCGACTGGCTCGAGGGCAGCGGGGTGGCCGTCGACAATGGCGTCGTGTGCGACGTAGCGGGCCGCACCAGTGCCGCAGGCGTGTGGGCGATCGGTGACGTCGCCTCCTGGCGGGATGCCGCCGGACACCAAGTGCGCGTTGAGCATTGGAGTAATGTCGCGGAGCAGGCGCGGGTCATCGTGCCCGCGATGCTCGGCGTCGAGGCCACGTCCACCGTCGTGGTGCCCTACTTCTGGAGCGACCAGTACGACGTCAAGATCCAGTGTCTCGGCGAGCCGGAGGCCGACGACGTCGTGCACGTCGTCGCGGATGACGGTCGCAAGTTCCTCGCCTACTACGAGCGAGATGGTGCAGTCGTCGGCGTCGTGGGTGGCGGAATGCCGGGCAAGGTGATGAAGGCCCGCGGCAAGATCGCCGCGGGCGCCCCCATCGCCGACGTCCTCTAGCCCCGCCGCGATTTGTGCACGTTTACCCGCGGTGAGCGCGGGCAACTGTGCCCAAACCGCTAGAGCTGGCCGAGGTAGAACCGGACGCCGCTGTCGTCGCGGCACAGCGCCGAGCTGCCATATGACTGTGTCGACGGCTCCTCGATGACGGTGCCACCAGCGTCCCGGACACGAGCCACCGCGGCATCGATGTCGGTGACGGTCCACATGGGGACCGTCACCTGCTCGGTGCTACCGCCCGCGACGCCGGCCATGGGTTGCACGGACTGCGCCTCCCAGCCGTCGTCGATCCGGCCAGGCGTAAACGTCCAGCCCAGCACGCGTCCGTAGAACTGTCGGAAGCTCGCTGAGTCGGCCACCTGGAAAGTGACGTATGAGAGTTCGCCTGGCCCAGCGCCATTCAATGCGGGTCGTGGCTCGGGCCCGATGGGTTGAAAGAGCGCGAAGGCGGTTCCCGTCGGATCGGTGGCATCGACCGTCGGGCCGTGGGGGGTCTGCGAGATCTCGCCGGCCCGTCCACCCGCGTCGAGGATCGACTGACGCGCGGCTTCCACGTCGGTCACCGCGTAGCAGCAGAACAACGTCGGCGGGCCCGCAGCGGCGACGATGCCGATGGGCTGATCGGTGTTGGTCACCTGGCGTGACGCCGGGTCGAACCGCCAGCCAAGCACGTGGCCGTAGAACGTCGCCGAGCGGTCGGGATCGTCGGTCGACACCGACACGTAGCCGATGTCGCCGTGGCGGATCCGGCTCACCGATCCGGCGACGGGCCCACTCAACATCCAGCGATGCCCGAAGGGGTCGATGAGGGTGGCATTGCGAGAGCCGTGACCCTCGTAGATCTCGCGCTCGACATCGGCGCCGCGCTCGCGGGCCCGCTCCAACACGGCGTCGGTGTCGGCGACGTGCAGCATCAGACTCACCGAGACAGCCCGTGGGGCAGGGCTTTTCAGTCCGAGTTCGGGGAACTCGTCGGCGAGGTAGATCATCCCGCCCGCGATCGCCAGCTCGGCGTGTCCGATGCGGCCGTCGTCCATGACGACCGGATCGCTCATGACCACGGCCCGGAATGCATCGACGTACCACGTGATGGCCTCTCGAGCGTCGGCGACGGCGAGGTAGGGCAGCGCCGCAGGCCGAGGTGCGGCAGGCGCGATGTCACGAACCTCTGACGATGCGTTGAGATCGGCGAGTGCGGTGTCGGTGCCGCTCATGATGACTCCTTTGGTGCGATGGGGTAGTGCGAGCGCTGATTTGAGGCGGGTTCTCAGAACGGCGGCGAACGCCGGATCGGGCTGAACCGGAAGATCGTCGCCGTGCAGCACGGCAAGCGGGTCGTGGTCCGTCATGACGCTCCTCCCTCCGGATATTGCGATCTGAATGCACGACGTGCCCGCACCAGCAGGGCTTCGGTCGCATGAACGGTGCGACCGATCAAATCCGCACACTCGGGTACCGAACGGTCGTCCAGGTAGCGCAGGGTCAGCACCACCCGATGATGTTCGGGCAGCCGGGCCAGCACGCTCTCGGCCACGATGCGGTCGAGTTCGGCATCCCACTCGTCGGCTGGATCGGCGGGTTCGGGCAGATCTGACACGGGCACGGTGAACCGGTCGTGCCTTCGCCGGTAGTGGTCGGCCAGCTTGTGGCGCGCCACCCCGATCAGCCAGGCCGTGGTGATGGGCGGTGGCGAATCGCGCCTCGCGGCGTCCATCGCCGCGAGAAAGGTGTCCGACGTCAGGTCCTCTGCCGCGCCGCGGTCTCCGCAACGGCGGATGAAGTACCCGTAGACGGCGGGCAGGGCGTCGTCGTACAGCTCGAGCAGCGCCTTCGGCGCGTCCGGGGAGTCCGTGTCGACGCTCACACATCTATCGTCGCCGTTCGGGTCCGAACTCCGACGCCCTAATTCGAGATTCGTGGAGTCTGAGCGGCGGTGGAGCGCTGAAAGGACTCCAGACATCGCGGCTCAGGAGGTGTCGAGTGCGGCCAGGCCGGCCTTGACGGTGTCGAACGCTTCGCCGAGTGCGCGTTGCAATGACACCGACTCGTCGGCGAGCCAGTGCTCGTAGGCGGACATCGCGACCCCGAGCATGGACCACGCGGTGGTCTGGGCGACGAGGTCGCCGGCTTCGAGCCCGAGGCGGTGCGCCACGAAGTCCGCGACGACGGTCCGCCAGCCCGCGTACATCGTCATCGAGTGGGCCTGCAGCGCATCGGTCTGAAGGATGACGCGCATGCGCTGGCGGTGATGGGCGGTCTCGGCCTCGTCGAAGCTGTTGAACGCCAACAGCGCCGAGCGCAGGGCGACGGTGGTCGGCGCATCGGGGGGTACGGCGTGCAGCGTGTCGCGCATCAGGTCGAGGTGTGCGTCGAAGTCGCCCCAGGGGATGGCGTTCTTCGACGGGTAGTAGCGGAAGAGGGTGCGGCGCGCGATCCCGGCGGCCCGGGCCACGTCGTCGACGCTCACCTCGTCGAAGCCGCGACGGGCGAAGAGCTCGAGCGCCACGCTGGTGATGTGGTCCCCGGTGGTGGATCTCCGTCGGCCAACGCGTGGCGCGGGTTCACGACTCATTTAGATCCACCCTTCCGTTTCGGCACTCGATGCCATATTCTTGCGATCTCGGTCACATTTGTCGAGAGCCACGAACCGAAAGGGCGTACCCCATGGAGCCGACTCAACAGGCGGAAGCCGACACCGAGCTCGTCACCGAGAGTCTCGTCGAAGAGGTCTCGATCGACGGCATGTGCGGCGTCTACTGACGGTGATCGCATCCGCGAAGGCGCCAGTGGACGCCCAGGCATTCGATCCTGACGCCCGCTGGCGCCTGCACCACCAAGTGGCGGTGCGGCCGGAGCCGTTCGGTGCGCTGCTGTATCACTTTGGGACACGCAAACTCTCGTTCCTCAAGAACACGAAGATCGTCGAAGTGGTCAACTCCCTCGGCGATCACCCCGACGTCAGATCGGCGTGCCGCGCCGTCGGAATCGACGACGCCGATCAGGCGCCGTACCTGCACGCACTCGGCGTGCTAGTGCAATCCAACATGCTGGTCCGCGAGGAGAACACATGACCATCAAGCGAGAAGCGAAGCGGGATCGCACATGACCACGATGCAGCCGGCGCGAGTCCCCAAGCTGGTCGAACAGTTCGAGCACGGCCTCGACGCC
The DNA here is from genome assembly GCF_006439015.1 of Mycolicibacterium hodleri. Taxonomy (GTDB): domain Bacteria; phylum Actinomycetota; class Actinomycetes; order Mycobacteriales; family Mycobacteriaceae; genus Mycobacterium; species Mycobacterium hodleri_A. The sequence continues at coordinate 301,870 of NZ_RCZG01000004.1, forward strand.
CCGATCTGCCTGACCTGGGAGTTGACCTACGCCTGCAACCTGTCCTGCGTGCACTGCCTGTCCTCGTCGGGCAAGCGCGACCCACGCGAGCTGACCACGCGCCAGTGCAAGGACATCATCGACGAGCTCGAGCGCATGCAGGTCTTCTACGTCAACATCGGCGGCGGCGAGCCCACCGTGCGCTCGGACTTCTGGGAGCTCGTCGACTACGCCACCGAGCATCACGTCGGTGTGAAGTTCTCCACCAACGGCGTCCGGATCGACGAGGAGGTCGCGGCCAAGCTCGCGTCGAGTGACTACGTCGACGTGCAGATCTCACTCGACGGCGCCACCGCCGAGGTCAACGACGCCGTGCGTGGCCCAGGCTCCTTCGCGATGGCGATCCGGGCGCTGGAGAACCTGTCCGCGGCGGGGTTCAAGGACGCCAAGATCTCGGTCGTGGTGACCCGCCACAACGTCGACCAACTCGACGAATTCAAGGCGCTGGCAGACAACTACGGCGCGACGCTGAGGATCACCCGGCTGCGCCCCTCGGGTCGTGGCGCCGACGTCTGGGACGAACTGCACCCCACCGCCGAACAGCAGGTCCAGCTCTACGACTGGCTGGTCGCTCGCGGCGAGGGCATCTTGACCGGTGACTCCTTCTTCCACCTGTCGGGACTCGGTGCGCCGGGCGCGCTCGCCGGCCTCAACCTGTGCGGTGCAGGTCGGGTGGTGTGCCTCATCGACCCCGTCGGTGATGTCTACGCCTGCCCGTTCGCCATCCACGATCGCTTCCTCGCCGGAAACATTCTGTCGGACAGCGGATTTCAGAACGTCTGGCAGAACGCACCATTGTTCCGCGAGCTGCGCGAGCCGCAGTCGGCGGGCGCGTGCGGCAGCTGCGACCACTACGACGGTTGCCGCGGCGGCTGCATGGCCGCCAAGTTCTTCACCGGCCTGCCACTGGACGGACCCGACCCCGAATGCGTGCAAGGCTATGGCGAGCCCGCCCTGGCACGCGAAAGGGACAAGCCGAAGTCCAGCGTCGACCACTCCCGTGCGGGTGGCCGCAAGGGACCCGTCCCGCTCAAGCTCCTGAAGCTTCCCCCTCAGAAATTCTGCAACGAAAGCCCCGTCTAGAACATGGCCCGCGATATCTGGTTCGAAACCGTCGCCATCGCTCAGCAGCGTGCGAAGAAGCGGCTGCCGAAGTCCGTATACAGCGCATTGATCGCCGCCAGCGAGCGGGGCATCACCGTCGCCGACAACGTGGACGCGTTCGGTGAGCTCGGCTTCGCGCCGCACGTGATCGGCGCCATCGAGAAGCGCGATCTCGCGACAACCGTCATGAGGCAGGAGATCTCGCTGCCGGTGATGATTTCGCCGACGGGTGTCCAGGCGGTTCATCCCGACGGTGAGGTCGCCGTGGCGCGGGCGGCCGCGGCCAGGGGCACCGCGATGGGTTTGTCGTCCTTTGCGAGCAAGCCCATCGAGGAGGTCATCGCCGCCAACCCGAAGCTGTTCTTCCAGGTCTACTGGTTGGGCGGGCGCGACGCGATCGCGGCGCGGATCGAGCGGGCACGGGCGGCGGGCGCGGTCGGAATCATCGTGACCACCGACTGGAGCTTCTCGCACGGCCGGGACTGGGGCAGCCCCAAGATCCCCGAGCAGATGGACCTCAAGACCATCGTGAAGTTGATGCCGGAGGGCCTGACCAGGCCGAGCTGGATGCTTCAATGGGGCAAGACCTTCCGTCCGCCGAACCTCCGAGTCCCCAACCAGGGCGCGGCAGGCGAGGCCGGGCCCCCGTTCTTCAACGCCTACGGCGAGTGGATGGGAACGCCGCCCCCCACGTGGGAGGACATCGCCTGGCTGGCCGAGCTGTGGGGCGGACCTCTGATGCTCAAGGGCGTCATGCGCGTTGACGATGCGAAACGTGCTGTCGACGCGGGCGTCTCGGCGATCTCCGTCTCCAATCACGGCGGCAACAACCTCGACGGCACGCCTGCGTCGATCCGGGCGCTGCCCGCCATCGCCGCGTCGGTCGGCGACCAGGTGGAGGTGCTACTCGACGGTGGCATCCGCCGCGGCAGCGACGTCGTCAAGGCGCTCGCCCTCGGCGCGCGTGCGGTGATGATCGGACGCGCCTACCTGTGGGGCCTTGCTGCCGAGGGGCAGCCTGGCGTCGAGAACGTGCTCGACATCATGCGTAGCGGCATCGACTCGGCTCTGATGGGTCTCGGTAAGGCCTCGATCCACGACCTTGGCGCCGGTGACGTGCTGACGCCACCGGGTTTCACCCGCGCGCTGGGGGTGCCGGCGACGGACGCCGTCTAATCTCCGGCGCCAGGCCCACGCCTGGTCGTAGTGGGGCGGGCGGTGCTGAGGTGGCGGACGTGATGACCTGACCGTGGCGAAGATGAACTCGGCTGGATCAAATTTCGTTGGATGCGACGCAAACGCCAACATTCGGCGCACACCAGGTGAATTCAGCCTACGATCGGCGGGTGGCTTTCCCCAAAGAGCTTGGGAACTCAACGGCGAGGCAGCTCCGCGATCTGTCCCCTGGGTTGATCATCCCGTTAGGCTCAACCGAGCAGCATGGGCCACACTTGCCGGTTGACACCGACACGCGAATAGCCTCCGCAGTCGCCGGGGGGATTGCTGAGCGACTGGGTGGACGCTGGATGCTCGCGCCCGCGATCGGCTACGGCGCCAGCGGAGAGCATCAAGGATTCCCCGGCACGGTATCGATCGGCACCTCTGTGCTGCAGCTTTTGCTAGTCGAGTACGGCAGATCGGCATGCGACTGGGCCTCGCGGCTGGTGTTCGTCAACGGTCACGGAGGCAATGTCGCCGCCGTTGCCAGCGCCGTGACGCTGCTGCGTAAGGAGGGTCGCGACGTCGCGTGGTGCGCCTGCAGCGTGCCCGGTGCCGACGCCCACGCGGGCCACACCGAAACGTCTGTATTGCTACATATTTCACCGGAGTCGGTACACACCGAGGAGTGGGTCGCAGGCAACGAGGCGCCGCTGTCCGACCTGATGCCCCGTCTGCGGAACGGAGGCGTCGCGGCGGTGAGCTCGGTCGGGGTGCTCGGCAACCCCACCACCGCGTCTGCTGAAGACGGCTCGCGTATCTTTGCCGAGATGGTCGTCGACTGCACCCGCCGCGTCGTGGCGTGGACCCCCGGCGCGCGGGGGCTTCTGCAGTGACAGGACCCAGGCTTCCCGACGGCTTTGCCGTGCAAGTGGACAGACGGGTGAGAGTGCTCGGTGAGGGCTCGGCGCTGCTCGGCGGCTCACCTACGCGGCTGTTGCGCCTGGCTCCCGCCGCTCAGACAATGCTCAGCAGCGGGCGCCTAGAGGTGCACGACGCCAAGAGCGCGCAGTTGGCCCGCACTCTGCTCGATGCGACCGTGGCTCACCCCCGGCCGGCCAGCGGCCCGTCGCACCGCGATGTCACTGTAGTGATTCCTGTGCTGGACAACGCCATTGGGCTCAAGCGGCTCGTCGAAACCCTGCGCGGAATGCGGGTCGTAGTGGTTGACGACGGCTCGTCGCAACCCGTACAGGTCAGCGACTTTGCAGGCCTGCACTGCGACGTGCGGGTGCTGCGCCACCAGACCAGTCTCGGCCCCGCGGCCGCCCGCAATGCCGGCCTCGCCTCGTGCGAGACGGACTTCGTCGCGTTCCTCGACTCCGACGTCGTGCCCCGCCGTGGGTGGCTCGAGGCGCTGCTCGGGCACTTCTGCGATCCGGCCGTCGCCCTGGTGGCGCCGCGCATCGTCGGGCTGCGCGAACCCCAGAACCTGGTGGCCCGGTACGAGGCGGTCCGGTCATCGCTCGATCTCGGTCTGCGCGAAGCTCCCGTCGTGCCCTATGGCACCGTGTCCTACGTGCCGAGCGCCGCCATCATCTGCCGGCGCACGGCGCTCAACGACGTGGGTGGGTTCGACGAGACGCTGAGGTCCGGGGAGGACGTCGACCTGTGTTGGCGCTTCATCGAAGCCGAGGCGCGGCTGCGATACGAGCCCATCGCGCTGGTTGGGCACGATCATCGCACTGGGCTCCGAGACTGGTTCGCGCGCAAGGCATTCTACGGTTCATCGGCTGCCCCGTTGGCCATTCGGCATCCCGGTAAGACCGCCCCGCTGGTGCTGTCCGGTTGGACGCTGCTGGTGTGGCTCCTGCTGGCGATGGGATCGGGAATCGGCTACCTGGCGTCGACGATCGTCGCAGGCATCACCGGTCGCAAGATCTCCAGGGTGTTGAGCACTGTCGACACCGAACCGAGGGAAGTCGCCGCCGTCGCGGCACAGGGGCTGTGGTCGGCCGCGCTACAACTGGCCTCGGCCATCTGTCGGCACTACTGGCCCGTCGCCCTGGTGTCCGCAGTCTTCTTCAAGCGGTGCCGGCAGATCGTCCTGGTGGCCGCCGTCGTCGACGGCGTCGTCGATTGGGCCAGCCGCAACGGCAACGTCGACGACGACGCACAGCGGATGGGGTTGTTGACCTACCTGCTTCTCAAACGACTCGACGACATCGCCTACGGACTTGGGTTGTGGACGGGCGTCATTCGTGAGCGTGACCTCGGTGCGCTGAAACCGCAGATCCGAACCTGACGCCCGAGATTGACGCTACGTGCACTCTGACGTTCTGATCGTCGGTGCGGGCAGTGCTGGTTGCGTCCTTGCTGAAAGCCTTTCGCGTGACCCGCGCTGCGAGGTGACGATCGTCGAGTCGGGTCCGGGGACGGCGGACCCGTTCGTCAGGGAGCAGATCGGCAATGGCCATCGGCTGCCGATCGGATCGGCGAGCTCGGTAATCCGGCGCTACGAGACCACCCTTACCGATGAGCCCCGGCGTCACGCCTCGATCATGCGGGGGGCCGTGGTCGGCGGATCCGGTGCCGTCAACGGCGGTTACTTCTGTCGCGGCCTGGCGAGCGACTTCGACGGGTGGAAGCTCCCCGGCTGGTCGTGGGACGACGTCCTGCCCCACTTCCGGGACGTGGAGACCGACCTGGACTTCGACGGACCGCTGCACGGTGCCGACGGTCCGATGAGGATCCGGCGGATTACCGAATTCGAAGAAGGCGCCCTCGCTTTCGTCGATGCTGCGCTCGGCGGAGGCTACGAATGGGTCGCCGACCTCAACGGTGACGACCCCGGACGGCCCGGGGTCGGCCCGGTGCCCCTGAACATCGACCGCGGCACGCGGGTGGGTCCGGGCGACGCATTTCTCGGCCGCGCGGCAGGACGCCCCAATCTGACCGTGCTGGAGAAGCGCCGTGTGACGCGCATCCGATTCGCCGGTCGCCGCGCCGTCGGGGTCGACAGCGCGGGCGACGACGAGCTGCCGCCGTTGACCGCGGATCGCATCGTCCTGTCGGCGGGCGCCATCGAGTCCGCGCATCTGCTCATGGTGTCGGGTGTCGGACCTGCCGCACAGCTGTCGTCCGTGGGCATCCCGGTTCTGGTGGACCTGCCGGTCGGAACGCGCAGCATCGACCATCCCGAGTGGGTTCTGCCCGTCGACTGGCCCGCCGCACCGGGGCGGCCGCCGCTGGAAGCGTTGCTAACCACCGAGCAGGGGCTGGAAATACGCTGTTATACAACCGGTTTCGCGACCATGGCCGGAGCGGACTTCGATCCGTCGGATCGGCCCCACCTCGGCGTGACCCTCATGCGGCCGCACTCCAGGGGTCGGATGGCCGTGAGATCCGCCGACGTCGAGGTGCCCCCGTTGATCGAGCACCATTACGACAGCGCACCCGTCGACGTCGCGGCCTTGGAGGCGGGCGCTGAGCTTGCGCACGATCTCGCCGGGTCCGGCTATGAGGCAAGGGAGTCGTTCTGGTCTACCTCGCAGCATCTGTGCGGCACCGTGCCCATGGGCCCTGACGGCGAGGCGCCGCTCGACGAGAGATGTCGGGTTCGCGGAGTGGACGGGCTGTGGGTGGTCGACGGCTCGGTCCTACCCGATATCACCAGCCGTGGACCTCACGCCACGATCGTCATGATCGGCCACCGCGCGGCCGAATTCATCCGTTGACGTTCCGCAGCGTGACGAGGGCCTCCGCGAGGAGCGTCGCCGCGACGACGCCGTCGACGACGGGCACGCCGAGCCGTTCGGTGAGGGGCGCTGCGAACTTCGCCATTGCGGCACAGCCCAACACGATCGCGCGGCTCCCATCCTGTGCCAACGCCTTTTCGCAGAGATCTCCGATGGGCTCGATGGTGGTGGGATCCGAGTCGATCTGCAGGACGGGGATGTCTGAGGCGTGCACGCCGAGGCACTGACGGGGTGTGTAGGTCTTTGCGAGCTCCCACGCCGTCGGCACCGTCGCCGACATCGACGTCACCACCGAAAAGCTGCCCGCGGACAGGGCGGCGGCGTGCATCGCTGCCTGCGCGATTCCGAGGACCGGCACGTCGACGGTGGCGCGCACCTCTTCGAGGCCCGGGTCGCCGAAGCACGCGATGACGTACGCGTCGGGGGAGTTGCTCATGGCTTCCGCCCGTCGCACCTCCGCGAGAAGACCAGGGAGGCAACGTGTTTCGTCTTCATAGTTCTCGATACTGGCAGGTCCATGGACCGGATTCACCGCGACAACCTCGGTGGTTGGCCTGGCGACCGCATGCGCCGCCGCCCCGATCGCGGCGGTCATCGACGCGGTGGTGTTGGGATTGACGATCAATAGACGCACGGATTCAGGGTAGGCGCGAGTCAGGCGCGATGGCGACCCGCGACGCTGGAATGCTCAGCACGAAGACGGGCACCATCCGCGGCGCCAAGGCACGCCACCACCAGCAGCCACCCGCGCGCCCGCTTGGACAAGGCGGCGAGACCGGGGTCGATATCCTGGTCGGGCGGCACCCTTCTTTAGCTGATAATTTTGAAACTAACAGTCTTGGTGCGAGACCAATAGTCTCGTGGTGGTGATTCCCCAAGCGGAGGTGGGGTAAACGATGACGGCCGGGCGCTCGGATCCGCGGCCCGCTCGCTCGCGGGCGCGATTGCTCGATGCAGCCACGGCACTGCTGCGTTCGGGAGGGCCCAGCGCGGTCACCGTCGATGCCGTCACCCGCAGCGCCAATGTGGCGAGAGCGACGCTCTACCGCCACTTCTCCAGCGCCAACGATCTGCTGGCCGCGAGCTTCACCAGCCTGATCCCGCCGCCGCCGATGCCCCCGGAGGAGGGCGCCCTGCGGGATCGTCTCACCGCGATCGTGGTCGGGTGGGCCGAGTCGGTCGCCGAAGCGCCCACCGTCCTGACGGCGATGTCATGGCTGTCTCTTGGGCCCGACATCGGACATCTGCCGGAGATGCAACACGTCGACACGAGTAGCCCGGCGATGCGCTCGCTGCGGGAACGGATCGCGCAGCAGTATTCAGCACCCTTCGATGTGATCCTCGACAGTCCGCAGGCTGCCGAAGAACTCGAACAGGTTGACCGCACAGTCGCTTTCGCCCTGCTGATCGGTCCGCTGGCGTTCGGCAGAATCAGCACCCTTGCCGACTTCGACTACGACAAGGTGGCCCTCGCCGCCGTCGACGGCTTCCTGAAGGCCTTTGCCAAGGATGCCGATGGTCCCGCTACCGCAGCGAGTACCGAATCGGAAGGTGCTTGAGTCCACCGACGAAGGTCGTCGCGGAAAGCTCGGGGACGCCGGCAAGCTCGACGGATTCCAAACGCGGGATCATCTCGGTGAAGAGGCTGTTCATCTCCATCCGGGCCAAGGCGGCACCCAGGCAGAAGTGCACGCCGTAGCCGAAGGCGACGTGCTTGTTGGGATCGCGACCGACGTCGAACCGGAAGGGTTCGGCGAAGACCTCTTCATCGCGGTTTCCCGACACGTACGCCAGGTACACCGACTCGCCCGCAGCGATGTCGACCCCGCTGACGGTGGTGTCCGCGGCCGCGGTCCGCATGAATTCCTTGACGGGAGTGGACCATCGGATCATCTCCTCGACGGCGGTGGGCATGAGGCCGGGATCGTTGCGCAGCCGTTCCAGCTCGCCGGGGTTGTCGATGAGCGCGCGCATTCCACCGGAGATCGCGTCCTTGGTGGTGTCGTGTCCCGCGCTGGCGACGATCACGTAGTACGACGCGGTGTCGACTTCCGACAACGGCTCGCCGTCGATGGTGCCGTTCGCGATCGCCGAGGCGAGGTCACCGGTCGGTGTCTCCCTGCGCGACGCCGTCAGCTTCGAGAAGTACGCGAAGAAGTCGAGCAGCACGGCGAGCTGATCCTCCAGCGAGCCGCCGTCGCGCTTGTACTCGTCGTCATCACCGCCGAACATCTCCTGCGTCAGAGAGTGCATGCGCCCGAAGTCGGATTCGGGAAGGCCCAGCAGCGACATGATCACGTACAGCGGGAAGTCGACGGCGATGTCGGTGACGAAGTCGCACTCCGGTCCGATGTCGCGCATCTTGTCGACATAGCGCTTGGCCAACTCGTCGACACGGACCTGAAGCTCGCGCATGGCCTTCGGGCGGAACCAGTCCGCCCCGATCTTGCGCACCTTGCGGTGGTGGGGATCGTCCATGTGAATCAGGGTGCGCAAGCCCATGCCCGCCTCGAGCTGTTCCTTGGCCATGTCGTCGGCAGCGGCCGTGGACAGAAGTGGGCGCGGTTCGCTGAGGAACAGCTCGTTGTCGCGTTCGATCGCCATGATGTCGGCGTGCTTGGTGATGGCCCAGAATGGTCGATAGGGCGGATTGTCAACCCAGGCAACGGGATTGTTCGCACGTAGCTCCGTGAGCGCGGCATGCAGACGCTCGTCGTCGGCGTAGGCCGTGGGGTCGGCCAGGACCTCGGCGGCCGGGTCCATTACGCGGCCGTTGGTCGATGTGCTCATGAGACTCCTGATACGCGGGCTGTACTTGACGGGTGTCAAGCCGAAGCTTAGGTGGGGCCGCAGAGCGCGATGGCCGAATTGCGGGATCGGTCCACGGTCCGTTCGGGCACGGCGCGGCCATCGGTGGGTCTTCAGTAGGCTCGGTGGGGATGCGCTCCGAACCGTTTAGCCGCCGTGCGATGGCGATGGTGTTGGCGGTTCTCGTGTTGCTGGCCGGCTGCACCCGAGGCGAAGCGCCTGCTCCGTCGACACCGCCCCGACCATCTGCCGACCCCGCCATCGTCCAGACCGCGACCGGAGCCGTCCGCGGCGTGGTCGCATCCGATCACCGCCGGTTCGACGGAATCCCATACGCGGCACCGCCCGTTGGTCCGCTGCGGTGGCAGCCGCCTGCGCCTGCCCCGACGTGGCAAGGGGTGCGCGACGCGACCCATACCGGTCCGCGCTGCGTCCAGGACTCAAGCGACCTCGAGATGGGTCGGAGGATGTCCGAGGACTGTCTGACGCTGAACGTCTGGACTCCACCTCCGTCGGAGCGCAAGCGCGCGGTGATGGTCTGGATCCACGGAGGCGCGTTCATCAACGGCAGCTCCGGCATCTACGACTCGCGTTGGCTGGCCTCGCGGGGGGACATCGTCGTGGTCACCCTCAACTATCGGCTCGGTGCGCTCGGCTTCCTGGCACACCCGGCGCTCGGTGCCCCGGGTGCCGTCGGCAACTACGGATTGGCCGATCAGCAGGCCGCGCTGCGCTGGGTGCACGACAACATCGAGAACTTCGGCGGTGACCCCGACGCCGTCACCATTGCCGGTGAGTCCGCGGGCGGTATGTCGGTGTGCGATCACCTCGTCGCCCCCGGATCTGAAGGCCTCTTCCGCGCGGCGCTCATTCAAAGCGGTCCGTGCCAGGCTCAGGTCGCGCTGCCCGAGGCGCAGCGGATCAGCATCGACTACGCCCGTGGTGCGGGCTGTGACGATCTCAGAACCGTTGCCGACTGCCTTCGCGGGTTGCCGGCGGCCAAGCTACGAAAACCTTTGTGGTACTACCACATCGGCGACGATGCCCTGAGCGGTCCGGTGACGGGGACGAGGGCGTTGCCGGTCGATCCGATGACGGCGATCGCGGAGGGGCAGGCCGCCAAGGTACCCGTCGCAATCGGCACCAACCGCGACGAATTCACGCTGTTCGTCGCCATGCAGTACCTCCGGCTGAAGAAGCCGTTTGCCCCGGCGCAGTATCCGCAACTGCTGTCGCAGACGTTCGGTCGCGCCGCCGCCGAAGTCGCCATTCATTACCCACTGACCCGATACGAGGGAAGCGTGGCGCTCGCGTACTCGGCGGCCGTGACAGACGGCGTGTTCGCCTGCGTCGCGGACCGGATGGCAGAGGGCCTTGCCAGGAAGGACTCCGTCTACGCCTACGAGTTCAACGACCGGGGCGCTCCTGCTCCGGAGGCTCTACGCACGCTGCCCTTTCCCGTCGGCGCCAGTCACTCGCTCGAGCTGCGCTACCTCTTCGACATGGGTGGCGCACCGGCGCTGAGTCCCGACCAGCAGGAGTTGTCCAACGAGATGATCGACGCGTGGAGCCAGTTCGTCCGCGACGGCCATCCCGGCGATGACTGGCCCGCCTTCGGTGGCGAGGAAGCGCGGTTGTCATTGCAGCCCGGCGGCAGCAGGGTGGAGACCGACTTCGATCAGACGCATCAGTGCCCGTTCTGGGCCGGGCTGAAGGAATGAGATGTCGACACCCAATCACGCCGCGAGCAGGTCGGCGTAGGGAAGGCCGCGCGGTTCGCGGAGCCCAACGATTCTCCTCGCAAGAAAAATGAGGGAAACCCTGCGTCCCGTTGCTCCTAGCTGACGAACGAGGTCCACCAGGGACCGCGACGTCATCAAGGAGATCGACATGTTCACCACCTCGGCCACCCGCAAGCTGACCCGTTTCCAGTACGCGGCGACGATCCTCGGCGCTCTTGCCGTTGCCGCCTTGGCACCGGCGACCGCCCACGCCACCGACAACCAGCCGACCGGCACCGGCGGCGGCTGCCACTACACCGACGCCGATGGCTACGACGTCCCGATAGACGACGGTCAGGACGTGTTCGTCGACGGAAAGATCGTCTCCTGCCGCGGCGGCTCGATCGTCGTCACCACGGCGCCGATGCACGGTGCGGGCAGCGTGCGGGGGCAACTCGACCCCAACCTGTCGGTGTTGGCCGAGACGCCTCGGAAGTCGCCACTGGTGAACCGACCGGTCTCGAAGGCACCCTGAGCCCGGTCAGGTCGGCGTCACCCAGGTGGTGATGTCGGCGTGCTCAACGCACTCGGCGCGGGAGTGGAGGTCTAGCGGGTCGAATCGTGCGATCGCCCGCAGCGACGTCGTCGCCCTGGCGAGGTACTCCGTCACGAAGGCCGGCGTGAACAAGTTCCCTTCCCCGTCGTCGGAATCTCTGTTCTCCTTCCGGTTGTTGATCGCCGCCACCCGAAGCACCACCACGTCGTTTGACGGACCGTTAGCAACCAAGCGAAGCAGCTGCGAGTGGAGCTGACCAGACCTGACTTAGAACCAGATCGACTCATGCTCGCGCCGTGCTTATTCGCCGCCGGGCCAACTGAAACCTTCGGGACACTGCTGCACGGAGCGCCGCGCCCAACCCTGACGGAGCTGACACCTAACAGCGGCGGCAACGTTTCTACATAAGGCCGGCGTCGATGGCAGTGACGTGAAAACGGTGTGGAACGCGCTGCACTGCACACCAGTGAAGGCTGGACCCACCACTCGGACCGGAGGTAACCGTCACCCAATTGGGTATCGCCGCCGATATTCTCGGGCTCGGACGTGAGTTTATCGACCAAGACTTTGCTCGTCGGACGCACTTGGACTGGCCTCGCGAGGACCGCGATTACACAGTTGCGGCAATTATCGTCGGGCACGCCGAACGCAACCCGGCCAAGTCGAGTCCGGTGAACCATCTCGGCCATCTGCACTACCCCGCACAATCCGCACCGAACTGGTTCGACCTGATCGACGCTGCGGGGCGGATAGCAACCGTCGGGTGACGGGTCGCTGACGCGAGGCAATGACAACCGCTAGCGATGACCTCGGTGAACAACTGCGTATGCCCTGTTCGAAGCACACCCTCAGCGGTAAACTGTGTCGTCGCCGGGGATGCAAATCATGGGGGTCCGATGTCCGATCAGTGGGAGTTGATTCTCCATCACACCTATGCCGGCACACCGGGGGTGATCTTCGACCACTCACCGGGACGAGGCAGTCACGGTGTGGCGGTTGGACTGTCGGACAGTAACTTTCATACCGACGGTGCGGCCGCCGGTTCAGGCGCGGTCAGTTTTGGGCGTGGCAAGCGAATCCGTGTCACGCCGACCAAAGGCTGGACCACGTTGCGTGGGATACGTGGTGAAGTGATCTGCCGCCCGAACCGCGCCGACTCCGGCGGACGTCTCATCCATGCCGACTCATTCAAGTTCCACATGGTCGGCGGATCGGTGGGGCTGGACATCAGAACCGGCACCGGCTTCAGTCGGTTCTTCGGCGAATACCCGTCTGGCGTTCTGCCCGTGCAGTGGACCAAGGTCGGCTTTGTCTACGACGGCATCGCCACCTGCGTCATCACCTCCGACGGGGTGCCGCTGCGCACCTCGACTGACGTCCCACTGCACCAAGTCTCCCCGGCCGCGAATGTCACCATCGGTAGTGAGAGCGAGGCTGACAACCCGTTCGACGGCCAGATCGATGACGTGAAGATCTGGCGACTCGACCCGCATTTCATCAACAATCAATTCACCGGCCGACCCGTGCCGCCGGATGTCCCTGGCTGCTGGGTCTCCTGGGGCCGGAAGTTCCGAGACGCACTTGACGACCTCGCCAAGGAAAACTCTGAATGCCCTGCGCACATAGTCAAGTTAGTAAATGAACTTGTCACCGTAGCCACCGCCAAGGCGCTAACGCACAGCGAGTCAAGCCGGCTGCGCTGGCTCGGTGCCGCACGTCAGTACCAGGATTACTGGCAAGCCGGAAACCTAGAATCGATCAGCCCGATTCTGGCCGGACTCGAAAGCGACAGCCGTGCCGACGGGCTCGATCTCACGGCGCTTCCGGAATACCAACGGCTGATAAACGACCCCTGCTGGAAACGGCTGCTGGAAACGGCCCCCCTGATGGACTGCGATGTGCAGTTCATCGACATGTTGCGCGGCGCGGTGGAGGCCTAGGACCATGGCACGTACCAGCCTGACTTCCGGCGATTCCACCTTCAACGCAAGCCAATTCAACACCGCAATCATCACCCCCGGAGCCAACACCCTTGTGCTGATGTTCGTCGCCAGCGCTCGGTCGGCGCCTGGGGGCGCCACCCCCACCAAGCCGCGCGCCAGTGGCAACGGGCTGACCTGGGAATCAATACAAACCGTTACCACGGGCGGTGACCGCCGTCTGACGTGCTTTCGCGCGTTCGGAGCCGCACCCACCGCGGGCGCGGTCACCATCGACTTCGCGGACCAGATCCAAGATCTGTGCGCGTGGTCAATCTTCGAGTACGACGGCGTCAACACCACCGCGGGCGGCGTCAACGCGATAGGACAGAGCAAGAGCGGATCGGCCACCGGAACGACACTGACCATCACTCTAGACACGCCAAGTGACCCAGCCCGCAACACCGCAGTCGGTGCGATCATGCTTGCACTGAACATCGAACTGGCGCAATCGATTACGGCCGGAAGCGGGTTCGTCCAGATCCACCAGCAAAATCCCAACAAATTAGCAGGCAGAGGCGCCACCCTGCAGACTCAGGACGCCACCGCGGGCAATTCCGGGGTCAACTGGACGTGGAACGCCTCCGAGCCGGCGGTGGGCATAGTCGTCGAAGTAAAGGCTGCGCCGGTCGGAGGCACCGATCCGGGCGGCACCGATCCGGGCGGCACCAATCCCGGGGGAACCGGCAGCAGCACCACCGATCCGGTAGCTCTGGCAAAGCATTTCGAACCGGTGCTGTTCTTCGATCCGGCCGAGTCGCATTTCCCGGTGGATGCCAAGCGTTATGTGGAGGCCGCTGCGCTATGGTCGGCCGGGCCGGCCTTCGACGATCACAACACGTGGGGTGGTGCGCCGGGCGCTTCATTCCCCCGAAATCCGCTGGTTCCGGCGGGCCAACTCCGCGCGATGCCGAACGAGGGAGGCACGCATCTCGGAAGCAAGCCGGAATTCGTGGTTGCCGACGCCGCCCATGAGCGGTTTCTGGAGTTCGGCGGGTGGAAGGACAACGCCGATCCGCCGAACCACGAAGCGGCCGTCACAGCGGCGACCACCAACCTCTACGCCGATCGCGCGAAGATCGTCGCGGACCAAGTAGGGGCGCTGGATGGAGCGCGGCGCTGGTATCACGCTGAGTTCTTCGACTCCGCGCGACTGACGCGGCTCTTCCCCGCCGGAGCGGCGCCGGATCTGGGCGCACTGCTGAAGAAGCAGTTCACGAACCCGGCGATGCTGTGCTATTACTTTTTCTTCCCGGCACACGAACAGGGCGTCGGTGCAGACACCTGCGACACCGTCGACGCAACGGAAGTTTCCTGCCATGCCGGCGACTGGCAGTGCGTCGCGCTACTTCTGGAGAGTGACGGTAGCGGGGTCGCGGCGGGCTACGCGCCGAAATTCTTCGGGTACACCGGCTTGCGACCCGCGCCGCGCGCCGACGGCAGCTACGCGCCTTATCAGTTCGACGCCGAAGACCGGGTCGCGATGAAGGTGCTGCCCTGGCGCAAGGGCACCGACGCCGCCCCCGTCGAGCCCGCGGTGGATGGCGAAACCCATCCGCGCTTCTTCGTGGCGCGCGGATCGCACAGCCTCTACACCGGTGCGGGCAATCAGGAATTGGACCCCTATGTCAACGGCGCACACCCGAACAAGTGCGGGCAACTCGACTCCGGGGAAATCGTGCCGCCGCCGCCGCATGAGACTGATGACAAACTCCCCGCGGACTTGGTGATGGTCCTAACGAAGACGTTCGGCGGTGGCCTGCTTGGTACGGCCTGGGGTTTCATTTCCGCCATGGTCGAGCTGATTGCCGGTATCGAGGAGTTCGGCGGAGCCGCGCCCGCCGACACCTCCGACACCCCCAACGATGACATCGTGCCTACCGCGGCCAACGCCGGCGTGGTCCTCGCGCCCGGGGGCGTGACCGTCGCCGACGGCGGCCCCGACCCTGAGCGGTGGTCGACCGCGCAGCAATTCGAGAGCAATGGTCGACGCTACGACTTCATCGTTGACCGCGCGTCGCAGCTGTGGTGGCCGGCCGATGACGGCCAATCCGGCTTCCGCGGGCGCTGGGGTCAACGTGTCCAGTTCGATCCGCTCGGACGTCGCAGTGGGCCCAAGTTCCCCGACTTCGTGAGGATGTTTCTGTTGGCGGTGGCGTCCGGGGAGACGGAGCTGGGCCTCGACGGCTGAGCAGCAGCGAGTAGCTCCCGCCTCGCACAAGATACCCCCTCATCTGAGTCATCACATGAGGGGCTGTGGAGGTGGCGAAGGTTTCAACTCCCGAAGCGCACAAGGCTAGGGCGCTGCCCTGACGGTGATCTGTGGAACGGAGATATTCGGGACACATCGGAATTACCTCTGCATGAGGTCGTCATTGACCGAGGTAGATGGCACGTCCGATGCCTTCACGCGGTCGACCCTGTGGCTAAACCAGCTTCCTATTGACGAAGAACCACTTCGGCACCGTCACCTCGGCGAATCCCCGCTCCATGCGGACGACGTGCGGCAACACGGAGGCGGAATAGGGCACGCGCGCCATCGCCGCCGCAGAGAACAGCCGACTTCCGCCTGGGCGTCCGGCCAGCCGTTTCCACATCTGATAGGTGGTCGTCGGGGTAGTCACGGCGGGCTACCTTACTCTGGGGTAAGTACCCCTTGGCCCAGCGTTGCCGAGGGATTTGGAGTAGGCCCAGTTCTCAGGCATACTGTTCGGGTTGCCTTGAGCCAGGTTCGCCTGGTCGGGCATACGACCAGCGCCCTTGCGGGCGCGTCCGGTCCCAGCCTCGATCGCGACGGATTTTCCGGCGCAGGAGAGTGCGCGCAAGGGCGACACACCCGAGCGCGGGGGTCGGTGGACCACAGACAGGTAAACAGCGGCGGCACAGCCAGAGCGCCACCGGGCGGAACTTCGCCGGGTGCAGCGCACTGGAAGGCCCAGGCGGACATGGCCCAAGCATGGGCCCGTTAATAGTGAGGTAGGACAAGCGTGGCGGGACAAAAGATCCGCATCAGGCTCAAGGCCTATGACCACGAGGCAATTGATGCCTCGGCGCGCAAGATCGTCGAGACGGTCACCCGTACGGGCGCGAGCGTCGTTGGCCCGGTGCCGCTGCCGACCGAGAAGAACATCTACTGCGTCATCCGGTCCCCGCACAAGTACAAGGACTCGCGGGAGCACTTCGAGATGCGCACCCACAAGCGCCTCATCGACATCCTCGACCCGACGCCGAAGACCGTTGACGCTCTCATGCGCATCGATCTGCCGGCGAGCGTCGACGTCAACATTCAATAGTCATCGCAGTAGGAGATTCCAGAACAATGGCACGCAAAGGCATTCTGGGCACCAAGCTGGGCATGACGCAGGTGTTCGACGAGAACAACAAGGTCGTCCCAGTCACGGTCGTCAAGGCCGGCCCCAACGTGGTGACCCGCATCCGCACCACCGAGCGCGACGGCTACAGCGCCGTGCAACTCGCCTACGGCGAGATCAGCCCGCGCAAGGTCAACAAGCCGGTCACCGGTCAGTACGCCGTCGCCGGGGTCAACCCCCGCAGGCACCTGGCCGAGTTCCGGCTCGAAGACGAGGCAGCCGCCGCCGACTACGAGGTCGGCCAAGAGTTGACCGCCGAGATCTTCGCCGACGGAAGCTTCGTCGACGTCACCGGCACGTCCAAGGGCAAGGGCTTCGCAGGCACCATGAAGCGCCACGGCTTCAAGGGCCAGGGCGCCGCCCACGGCGCACAGGCAGTGCACCGTCGACCCGGCTCGATCGGTGGCTGCGCCACCCCGGGCCGTGTCTTCAAGGGCACGCGCATGTCCGGCCGGATGGGTAGCGACAAAATTACGACGCAGAACCTGAAGGTGCACAAGGTCGACGCCGAGAACGGTGTGCTGTTGATCAAGGGCGCCATTCCTGGCCGCAACGGTGGGCTCGTCGTAGTCCGCACTGCGATCAAAAGAGGTGAGAAGTAATGGCTGACAAGACCATTGACGTCCGTACCCCGGCCGGCAAGAAGGACGGCAGCGTCGAGTTGCCGGCAGTCCTTTTCGACGTCGAGCCCAACATCGCGCTCATGCACCAGGTGGTGACGGCCCAGTTGGCCGCCAAGCGCCAGGGCACGCACTCGACCAAGACCCGCGCCGAGGTCTCCGGCGGCGGCAAGAAGCCGTACCGCCAGAAGGGCACCGGCCGCGCCCGTCAGGGTTCGACGCGTGCGCCGCAGTTCACCGGCGGTGGCATCGTGCACGGCCCGAAGCCGCGTGACTACAGCCAGCGGACCCCGAAGAAGATGATCGCCGCCTCCCTGCGCTGCGCTCTCTCTGATCGGGCCCGCAACGACCGGATCATCGCGATCACCGAGCTGATCAGCGGTCAGACGCCCTCGACGAAGACGGTCAAGGCGTTCCTCGGAACGTTGACCGATCGCCGCAAGGTGCTGGTCGTCATCGGCCGCAGCGACGAGGTTGGCGCCAAGAGCGTGCGCAATCTGCCAGGCGTGCGGGTGATCTCGCCGGATCAGCTCAATACCTACGACGTGCTCGACGCCGATGATCTGGTGTTCAGCGTCGAGGCGCTGAACGCCTTCATCCAGGCGCACAGCGTCGACAAGGAAGCCGACAAGGAAGAGGTTTCGGCCTGATGGCGACCGTCACTGACCCCCGCGACATCATCCTGGCGCCGGTGATCTCCGAGAAGTCCTACGGGCTGATCGAGGACAACACCTACACGTTCGTGGTGCACCCGGATTCGAACAAGACGCAGATCAAGATAGCGATCGAGAAGATCTTCAGCGTCAAGGTCGATTCGGTGAACACGTTGAACCGACAGGGCAAGCGCAAGCGCACCCGCAGCGGTTACGGCCAGCGCAAGAGCACCAAGCGCGCCATCGTGACCCTGTCCGCGGGTAGCAAGCCCATCGACCTGTTCGGAGCACCGGCGTAACCGCCGGCGGAAGCACAGAGGACTAGACAGACATGCCTTTACGCAAGTACAAGCCGACGACCCCCGGTCGTCGCGGGTCCAGCGTCTCCGACTTCGCCGAGGTCACTCGGTCGACGCCGGAGAAGTCGCTGATTCGCCCGCTGCACAGCACCGGTGGCCGTAACGCACACGGACGCATCACCACCCGTCACAAGGGTGGCGGCCACAAGCGCGCCTACCGCGTGATCGACTTCCGTCGCCACGACAAGGACGGCGTCGACGCCAAGGTCGCGCACATCGAGTACGACCCCAACCGCACCGCGAACATCGCACTGCTGCACTACGTCGACGGCGAGAAGCGCTACATCATCGCGCCGCAGGGACTGTCGCAGGGCGACCGCATCGAGCAGGGGCCGAACGCCGACATCAAGCCCGGCAACAACCTTCCGCTGCGCAACATCCCCGCCGGTACCGTCATCCACGCCGTGGAGCTGCGACCGGGCGGTGGCGCCAAGATGGGCCGCTCGGCCGGTGTCAGCATCCAGCTGCTCGGCAAGGAAGGCAGCTACGCGACGTTGCGCATGCCCAGCGGTGAGATCCGCCGCGTCGACGTGCGCTGCCGCGCCACCGTCGGTGAGGTCGGCAACGCCGAGCAGGGAAACATCAACTGGGGCAAGGCCGGACGCATGCGGTGGAAGGGCAAGCGCCCCACCGTTCGCGGTGTCGTGATGAACCCGGTCGATCACCCGCACGGCGGTGGTGAGGGTAAGACCTCCGGTGGCCGTCACCCGGTCAGCCCGTGGGGCAAGCCCGAAGGCCGTACCCGTAAGAACAAGCCGAGCGACAAGCTCATCGTCCGACGCCGGCGCACCGGCAAGAACAAGCGCTAGGAGTATCCAGCGATGCCACGCAGCCTGAAGAAGGGCCCGTTCGTCGACGACCACCTCCTGAAGAAGGTCGACGTCCAGAACGAGAAGAAGACGAAGCAGGTCATCAAGACCTGGTCCCGTCGGTCGACCATCATTCCCGACTTCATCGGACACACCTTCGCCGTCCACGACGGTCGCAAGCATGTCCCGGTGTTCGTCTCGGAGGCCATGGTTGGACACAAGCTGGGCGAGTTCGCCCCGACCCGCACGTTCAAGGGTCACATCAAAGACGACCGGAAAGCGAAGCGGCGGTAATGACGACGACAACTCAGTCGACTGAGTATCCCAGCGCCGTAGCCTCGGCGCGCTTCGTGCGCGTCTCGGCCTCCAAGGCGCGCCGTGTGATCGACCTGGTGCGCGGCAAGTCCGTCGCCGAGGCGCTCGACATCCTCCGGTGGGCGCCCCAGGGCGCCAGTGAGCCCGTCGCCAAGGTCATCGCGAGTGCAGCGGCCAACGCCCAGAACAACGATGGACTGGATCCGTCGACCCTCGTGGTCGCGACCATCCACGCAGATGAGGGCCCGACGGCCAAGCGCATTCGGCCGCGCGCCCAGGGGCGTGCATTCCGAATCCGAAAGCGCACCAGCCACATCACGGTGATCGTGGAAAGCAGGCCGGCGAGGGAACGTGGGGGCAGGAGCGCCTCGACATCAGCGGCATCTGCGTCGTCCACCCGGGCACGTCGTGCACAGGGCAGCAAGGCAGCCGCCACTGCTCCCGCCAAGAAGGCGCCCGCCAAGAAGGCGTCGCCCGAGAAGGCTTCGTCCGACAAGGGCTCGGCGACTTCTGATTCGAAGGGAGGCTCGGAGTAGTGGGCCAGAAGATCAATCCCCACGGCTTCCGCCTCGGCATCACCACCGACTGGAAGTCCCGCTGGTACGCAGACAAGCAGTACGCGGACTACGTCAAGGAAGACGTGGCGATCCGTCGTCGGCTGTTCGCGCCGTTCGTCATTCCGGGCGAGCGCAACGTCGAGCTGGAGCGGGCCGGCGTCGCCAAGGTGGAGATCGAACGCACCCGCGATCGGGTTCGTGTCGACATCCACACTGCGCGACCCGGCATCGTCATCGGCCGTCGCGGTGCGGCAGCCGACAGCATCCGCGGCACGCTGGAGAAGATGACCGGCAAGCAGGTTCAGCTCAACATCCTCGAGGTGAAGAGCCCCGAGTCGGTGGCACAGTTGGTCGCCCAGGGTGTTGCCGAGCAGCTGAGCAACCGTGTCGCGTTCCGCCGTGCCATGCGCAAGGCGATCCAGTCCGCGATGCGTCAGCCGAACGTCAAGGGCATCCGGGTCCAGTGCTCGGGCCGCCTCGGCGGTGCGGAGATGAGCCGCTCGGAGTTTTACCGCGAGGGTCGGGTGCCACTGCACACGCTGCGCGCGGACATCGACTACGGGCTGTACGAAGCCAAGACCACCTTCGGCCGCATCGGCGTGAAGGTCTGGATCTACAAGGGCGACGTCGTCGGCGGCAAGCGCGAGCTCGCTGCCCCGGCCGCCGCCGGCGCCGAGCGTCCGCGCCGTGACCGTCCGGCCGGTGCCCGCCCGAAGCGCAGCGGCGCATCGGGCACCACCGCGACGAGCACCGAGGCCGGTCGCGCGGCCAGCGAGGAAGCGCCCGTCAGCGAGAATGTAGACACGTCTGCCGCTCCCGAGGCCGTCGCGGCCCCAGAAGCAGCCGAGAGCACTACCCAGGATTCAGGGAGCTAGGCAATGTTGATTCCCCGTAAGGTCAAGCACCGCAAGCAACACCACCCGAGACAGCGTGGCATTGCCAGCGGCGGCACCACGGTCAGCTTTGGTGACTACGGCATCCAGGCCCTCGGCCACGCGTACGTCACCAACCGGCAGATCGAGGCCGCTCGTATCGCCATCAACCGGCACATCAAGCGTGGCGGCAAGGTCTGGATCAACATCTTCCCGGACCGCCCGCTGACGAAGAAGCCCGCCGAGACCCGCATGGGCTCCGGCAAGGGTTCGCCGGAGTGGTGGGTCGCCAACGTCAAGCCGGGTCGCGTGCTCTTCGAGATCAGCTACCCAGACGAGAAGGTTGCCAAGGAAGCGCTGACCCGCGCCATCCACAAGCTGCCGATCAAGGCACGCATCATTACCCGAGAGGAGCAGTTCTGATGGCAGTAGGAGTTTCGCCTGGCGAACTGCGCGAGCTGACCGACGACGAGCTCGCCGCCCGTGTCCGCGAGTCGAAGGAAGAGCTCTTCAACCTTCGGTTCCAGATGGCGACCGGTCAGTTGGCCAACAACCGTCGGCTGCGCGTCGTGCGGCAGGAGATCGCACGCGTGTACACCGTGCTTCGTGAACGTGAGTTGGGTCTGGCCTCCGGACCCGTTGGTGAGGATTCGTAATGGCAGAGAAGAACACCCCGAGCGCGGATGCAGCTGCGGCAACATCCAAGCAGGCCGGTGCCGCGCACACCCCGCGCACCGAGAAGCCGCGTGGACAGCGCAAGACGCGCATCGGCTACGTGGTGAGCGACAAGATGCAGAAGACCATCGTGGTGGAGCTGGAGAACCGCTCCAAGCACCCGTTGTACGGCAAGATCATCCGCACGACGACGAAGGTCAAGGCACACGACGAGAACGGCACCGCCGGCGTCGGTGACCGCGTGTCGCTGATGGAGACGCGGCCGCTCTCGGCGACGAAGCGCTGGCGCCTCGTCGAGGTCCTCGAGAGGGCCAAGTAGTCAATAGCATTGAGGTGAATCCCCGTACGCCGTTGGGTGTGCGGGGATTCCGCCGTTTGAGGGTGCCCCGGTCCAGCAGCGGGCTGGCGAGGTGTTGCGCCCTCGACCGACGAGCTCGGGAAACGCGCAACGTCTTCGCGCATCCGTCGGGGGCGAGCGGCCCTGGGCGCCAAACGGCCCGTCGACATCCGTGGAGACTCTGAGACGGCGATCTGTGCCATGCTCCAAATCGTTGCAAAGACAGGCTTTTAGAGACAGAACGATTGCTGGCTAGTCTCAGCTCTGACGGTTTCGGCTAGCTGTGTCACCGCCCGTCGGGTCAGGGCCGCTGCGATGAATCAGAAATGGCGCCATCGTCAAT
This sequence comes from Mycolicibacterium hodleri, assembly GCF_006439015.1. GTDB lineage: Bacteria > Actinomycetota > Actinomycetes > Mycobacteriales > Mycobacteriaceae > Mycobacterium > Mycobacterium hodleri_A. Next base: position 323,904 of record NZ_RCZG01000004.1, read on the forward strand.
TTCTCAGCCTCCAGCTACGTTACGGGTGTACTCTCCGGTCGGTCGTCGACGATCCGGCGAGCCAACGACCTTAGACGGGGCGCGATGACGAAGGAATTCACCGGCAGGATCGAACTCGACATCCGGGATTCGGAGGCGGACTGGGGTCCATACCAGGCTCCTGTGGCGCCGCCCGAATCCCCCAACGTCCTGTATCTCGTCTGGGACGACACCGGCATCGCGACCTGGGACTGCTTCGGCGGCCTGGTCGACATGCCTGCCATGAGCCGCATCGCCGACCGTGGCGTCCGCCTCTCGCAATTCCACACCACCGCACTGTGCTCGCCCACCCGCGCCTCGTTGCTCACGGGGCGCAACGCCACCACCGTCGGGATGGCCACCATCGAGGAGTTCACCGACGGGTTCCCGAACTGTAACGGCCGGATTCCGTCGGACACCGCACTGCTGTCCGAGGTGCTCGTCGAGAACGGGTACAACACGTACTGCGTGGGCAAGTGGCATCTGACACCCCTCGAAGAGTCCAATCTCGCTGCTACCAAACGACATTGGCCCCTATCCCGCGGTTTCGAACGGTTCTACGGCTTCATGGGCGGTGAGACCGACCAGTGGTATCCGGAACTCGTATACGACAACCACCCCGTAGCCCCGCCGGCCACCCCGGAGCAGGGCTACCACCTGTCGAAGGACTTGGCGGACAAGACCATCGAGTTCATCCGCGACTCGAAGGTGATCGCCCCCGACAAGCCTTGGTTCAGTTATGTGTGTCCCGGTGCCGGGCACGCGCCGCATCACGTGTTCAAGGAGTGGGCCGACAAGTACGCCGGACGTTTCGACATGGGTTACGAGGCCTACCGGGAAATCGTCCTGGCAAACCAGAAGAAGCTCGGCATCGTGCCGGAGGACACCGAATTGTCGCCCGTCAACCCGTATCTGGACGTCAAGGGACCCAACGGTGAGGCGTGGCCCGACCAAGACACGGTGCGGCCGTGGGACACGCTCAACGACGAGGAGAAGCGGCTCTTCAGCCGGATGGCCGAGGTATTCGCCGGCTTCCTGTCCTACACCGACGCGCAGATCGGCCGGATCCTGGACTATTTGGAAGAGTCCGGGCAGCTCGACAACACGATCATCGTGGTCATCTCCGACAACGGTGCCAGTGGCGAGGGTGGTCCGAACGGCTCCGTCAACGAGAACAAGTTCTTCAACGGTTACATCGACACCGTCGAGGAGAGCATGCGCCTCTACGACGAACTCGGTGGACCCGAGACGTACAACCACTACCCGATCGGGTGGGCGATGGCGTTCAACTCGCCGTACAAGTTGTTCAAGCGGTACGCCTCGCACGAGGGTGGAATCGCCGACACCGCAATCGTGTCCTGGCCCAACGGAATCGATGCGCACGGCGAGGTGCGGGACAACTATGTCAACGTCTGCGACATCACGCCCACCATCTACGACCTCCTCGGCATCACGCCTCCCGACGAGGTCGCGGGCATTGCGCAGCAGCCACTGGACGGGGTGAGTTTCAAGGCAACCCTTGATGATTCGACCGCGGAGACCGGCAAGGACACGCAGTTCTACACCATGCTCGGTACCCGCGGCATCTGGCACCGAGGCTGGTTCGCGAACACCATACACGCGGCCAGCCCGGCCGGATGGTCGCACTTCGACGACGACCGCTGGGAGCTGTTCCACATCGAGGCCGACCGCAGCCAGTGTCACGACCTGGCCGCCGAGCAGCCGGAGAAACTCGAGGAACTCAAGGCCCTCTGGTTCGCCGAAGCGGCGAAGTACAACGGGCTTCCGCTGGGTGATCTGAACATCTTCGAGACGTTGACCCGCTTCCGGCCCTACCTGTCCACCGATCGCAAGAGCTTCACGTACTACCCGGGCACCGCCGAGGTGGGGGTAGGCGCCGCGGTCGAGATGCGCGGCCAGTCTTTCTCCGTCCTGGCCGAGGTCGCCATCGACACCGCGGACGCGCAGGGAGTGCTGTTCAAACAGGGGGCCGGCCACGGTGGTCACGTGCTGTTCGTCCAAGACGGCAGGCTTCAGTACGTCTACAACTTCATGGGCGAGGATGAACAGAAGATCGTCGCGCCGGACGCCATGCCGTTGGGCAATCACGTCATCGGGGTCCGATATGAACGGACCGGCACCGTCGAAGGCAGTCACACGCCGCTCGGGGATGTCTCACTATTCGTCGATGGGATGAAGGTTGCGACGAAGTCGGCGGTACGGGCACATCCGGGAAGCTTCGGCTTGGCTGGCGGCGGTATCGCCGTAGGACGCAACGGCGGTCAGGCCGTGTCCAACTCGTACACGGCCCCTTATCCGTTCACCGGTGGCACCATTGCCAAGGTGGTCGTCGACATCTCCGGCACGCCGTACGTGGATGTCGAGCGAGAGTTGGCACGGGCCTTTTCGAAGGACTGATGACTGAACTCTCGCGGGGCCATGGCGGACGGCCCTGAGTGAACCCACGACGTCGAGATCCGCCTACCCTGGACCCATGCTGACCGAGCTGGTCGGGCTGCCCGGCGGGGCCTTCCGGATGGGAACGACGAGCTTCTACCCCGAAGAGGCTCCCGTTCGCACGGTGACCGTGTCCGCCTTCGCCGTCGAACGCCATCCCGTGACGAATGCTCAGTACGCCCGCTTCGTCGAAGACAGCGGTTACGTGACCGTCGCCGAGCGGCCTCTGGACCCGGCGCTCTACCCGGGAGTTGCGGCCGACGATCTCATGCCAGGAGCTCTGATCTTCCGACCGACCGCGGGCCCCGTCGACCTGAGGGACTGGCGGCAGTGGTGGGAGTGGGCCCCCGGCGCTTGGTGGCGAGAGCCGTTCGGACCGGGCAGCGCCGTCGACGATCGTCTCGACCATCCCGTCGTACAGATCTCCTACGTCGACGCCGCCGCCTACGCGCAGTGGGCGGGCCGCCGACTGCCGACGGAGGCCGAGTGGGAGTACGCGGCGCACGGCGGATCGTCGACGACGTACGCCTGGGGTGACGAGGTGACACCCAACGGCGACCTGATGGCGAACACGTGGCAGGGCAGCTTCCCGTATCGCAACGACGGCGCGAGGGGATGGGTCGGCACGTCACCGGTCGGTGAGTTTCCGCCGAACGCGTACGGCTTGCTCGACATGATCGGCAACGTGTGGGAGTGGACGTCGACGCCGTACTCGATGCAGCGCCGCGAGGCAGCCGCGTCGTCGAAGGGCTGCTGCCCGCCGTCCGGCGGGCAGGAGCGAAGCGACCGGGGAATCCAGTTGCGCGAACCGGACCCGAGCGTGAATCAGACGCTCAAGGGCGGATCGCACCTGTGCGCGCCCGAGTACTGCCATCGCTACCGTCCGACCGCGCGGTCGTCGCAGAGCCAGGACAGCGCCACCACCCACATCGGGTTTCGCTGCGTCGCCGGCGTCTGAGCGGAAGCTTCATCCCGGCGGGCGTCGGGCGCCCATACTGGGTCGATGAGATTTCGGCTGGTGGCGGCTGTCATCGCCGTCGGCGTGGTCGGCGGCTGCGCGGAGACGAAGTTGGGTCATCCGATCGCCGGCCCAACCAGTGATGTCTCCGTGTCGGCCTCATTGGCCACCGCGAGCTCGACGACCTCTACATCGCAGACCGCCTCGGCCGACCCGTCGCCCCCGGAGTTCCCGACGATGGGCGTGACGCCCACCCTGCGGGAAGCGATCCCACCCGAGGCCGTGGTATGCCGCCCCACCCCTGCGCCGGGCACTCCGGCTACCGCCCAGATCGGTGACGCCGACGCGCCCAAGATCGTCGTCTCGCTGCCCGAGGGGTGGACCGCGGCCCCAGCACCGGCGGGGCTGTCCCTCACCGGGCCCGACGGCATGTCCGGCGCCGTCGACATCACCGAGACCGCTCTCGATCCCGCGACGGCCTTCGAGAAGTACTCCGACGACATCACGGCGAGCGCCCCGATCAGTAGCGTCAGCGTGCTGCCCGCCGAGAACTGCGGATACAGCGGTCAACGACTGATGGGCGTCCTGTCGGGTGGTGCCCGAGGCACGGAGAACTACGAGGACCGCATCGCCCACGTGTGGACCAATACGAAGGACTACCTGGTGGTCATCCACGTCGCGGCGGCGCAGGGATCTCCGGCCTTCGACGCTGCGACGTCGGTGTTGACGGGCGACTTCGCCATCACCATCCCGTGAGAAATCCGCCGAGCTGGCGGACGTCCCGGGGCGATTTGGTGCATTGCCCGTGCTCACCTACTATGTAGGGGTTGCCTCGGGCAGACCTCGGTGGCCGCTTTTGTTTCACAGCGGACGCCCTGCGTGCCCTTCGGTGACGAAGACCGCGTACGACGAACAGCTTGGTGCTGCTTGTCGTGCAATCGAATCGAGGAGATCTAGTGATTCAGCAGGAATCGCGGCTCAAGATCGCCGACAACACGGGCGCCAAGGAGATCTTGTGCATCCGGGTGCTCGGTGGCTCGGGTAGGCGTTACGCCGGCATCGGCGATGTCATCGTGGCGACCGTCAAGGACGCCATCCCCGGTGGCAACGTCAAGAAGGGCGAGGTCGTCAAGGCCGTCATCGTCCGCACCGTGAAGGAGCGCCGTCGCGCCGACGGCAGCTACATCCGGTTCGACGAGAACGCCGCCGTCATCATCAAGCCCGACAACGACCCGCGCGGCACCCGCATCTTCGGGCCGGTCGGTCGCGAGCTTCGCGAGAAGCGCTTCATGAAGATCGTCTCGCTGGCCCCGGAGGTGCTGTAAATGAAGGTGCACAAGGGTGACACCGTCCTCGTCATCTCGGGCAAGGACAAGGGTGCCAAGGGCAAGGTCCTGGAGTCCTACCCGACGCGCGAGAAGGTCCTGGTGCAAGGCGTCAACCGGATCAAGAAGCACACGGCCATCTCGCAGAACGAGCGCGGCGCGCAGTCCGGCGGCATCGTCACGCAGGAGGCGCCGATTCACGTGTCGAACGTGATGGTCGTCGACTCCGACGGCAACCCGACCCGCATCGGCTACCGCTTCGACGAAGAGACCGGCAAGAAGGTCCGCGTGTCGAAGAAGAACGGCAAGGACATCTGAGCATGACAACGACAGAGACCAAGGCGCTTCCGCGCCTCAAGCAGCGCTACCGCGACGAGATCAAGAGCGCGCTGAACGAGCAGTTCGACTACGCCAACGTCATGCAGATCCCCGGCGTGGTCAAGGTCATCGTCAACATGGGTGTCGGTGACGCCGCCCGCGACGCGAAGCTGATCAACGGCGCGGTCAACGACCTACAGCTGATCACCGGGCAGAAGCCGGAGATCCGCAAGGCCCGCAAGTCAATCGCCCAGTTCAAGCTTCGCGAGGGTATGCCGATCGGCGCCCGCGTGACGCTGCGCGGCGACCGCATGTGGGAGTTCCTCGATCGGCTGGTCTCGATCAGCCTTCCCCGTATCCGCGACTTCCGCGGCCTGTCGCCGAAGCAGTTCGACGGCAGCGGCAACTACACCTTCGGGCTGACCGAGCAGTCGGTGTTCCACGAGATCGACGTGGACAGCATCGATCGCCCCCGTGGCATGGACATCACCGTCGTCACGTCGGCGACTAACGACGACGAAGGCCGGGCGCTGCTGCGTGCGCTGGGCTTCCCGTTCAAGGAGAACTGAGCAGATGGCAAAGAAGGCGCTGGTCAACAAGGCCAACAAGAAGCCGAAGTTCAAGGTCCGCGGCTACACGCGCTGCAACAAGTGTGGACGTCCGCATGCCGTGTTCCGCAAGTTCGGCCTGTGCCGAATCTGCCTGCGGGAGATGGCGCACGCCGGCGAACTGCCCGGTGTCCAGAAGTCCAGCTGGTAACACCCGAAACAATCAACCAACTTTAGAGAAAGCACGCGGTAGGCCCCCAAGGGTTTTCCACCCGGCGGGAACCACCGCGAGGAAGGTGAGCTGGCTGTCATGACCATGACGGACCCGATCGCAGACTTCTTGACACGTCTGCGCAACGCCAATTCGGCGTACCACGACGAGGTGACCCTGCCTCACTCGAAGATCAAGGTGCACATCGCCGAGATCCTCAAGGAGCAGGGCTACATCACCGACTTCCGCACCGAGGATGCTCGGGTCGGCAAGGCGCTCGTGGTGCAACTCAAGTACGGACCCAGTCGCGAACGCAGCATTGCGGGCCTGAAGCGGGTCTCCAAGCCCGGTCTGCGCGTGTACGCGAAGTCAACCAACCTGCCCCGCGTCCTCGGTGGCCTCGGCGTGGCGATCATCTCCACGTCCTCGGGTCTGCTCACCGACCGTCAGGCAGCTCGACAAGGCGTGGGCGGCGAAGTCCTCGCCTACGTCTGGTAGGGGGAGTTAGACATGTCGCGCATTGGAAAGCAGCCGGTCACCATCCCATCCGGGGTCGACGTGACCATCGACGGACGCAATGTGTCCGTCAAGGGGCCCAAGGGCACCCTGACCCTCGACATCGCCGAGCCGATCACGGTCGAACGCGATGACGACGGCGCCATCGTGGTCAACCGGCCCGACGACGAGCGTCGCAGCCGTTCGCTGCACGGTCTGTCGCGGACCCTGGTGGCCAACCTGGTCACCGGTGTCACCGAGGGCTACACCACGAAGATGGAGATCTTCGGCGTTGGCTACCGCGTCGCACTCAAGGGCCAGACCCTCGAGTTCGCGCTCGGATACAGCCATCCGGTGATCATCGAGGCGCCCGAGGGCATCACCTTCGCGGTGGAGACCCCCACCAAGTTCTCGATCACCGGCATCGACAAGCAGCAAGTCGGCCAGATCTCGGCGAACATCCGCCGCCTGCGTCGCCCGGACCCGTACAAGGGCAAGGGCGTTCGCTACGAAGGCGAGCAGATCCGCCGCAAGGTCGGAAAGACAGGTAAGTAAGCCATGACTAGCACTGTCAACACTTCGAAAACGGCGACCGTCAAGCGGAAGCCGCTGGGACAGAGCGTGTCCGAGACGCGTCGCATCTCTCGGCTGCGTCGCCACGCCCGGTTGCGCAAGAAGGTCGCGGGCACCCCGGAGCGTCCGCGCTTGGTGGTCAACCGCTCGGCGCGCCACATCCACGTGCAGTTGGTGGACGACCAGACCGGCACCACGCTGGCAGCGGCGTCCTCCATCGAAGCCGACGTGCGTGCGGTCGACGGAGACAAGAAGGCCCACAGCGTTCGCGTCGGACAGCTGATCGCGGAGCGCGCCAAGGCTGCCGGGTTCGACACCGTGGTGTTCGACCGCGGTGGCTACACCTACGGTGGCCGCATCGCCGCCCTGGCGGACGCTGCACGCGAGAGCGGACTGAAGTTCTAGCCGGCGGGCTGGAGCGAAGCGACATGGGAATGAACATGAAGACTCACTTGAAGAAAAACGGAAGGACTGTCTGATGGCCGATCAGCCAACAGCAGGAACCGGAACTGGCGCCGGAGGAGCGGGCGCCGCCGGGAGCCGGCCCCCGCGCGGCGGCGGTGGCGGTGACCGCGACGGACGCGGTCGCCGCGACGACCGTGGTGGCCGTGGTGGCCGCGACGGCGGAGAGAAGAGCAACTTCCTCGAGCGCGTCGTGGCGATCAACCGCGTGTCGAAGGTGGTCAAGGGTGGTCGGCGCTTCAGCTTCACCGCGCTGGTCATCGTCGGTGACGGCAACGGCATGGTCGGCGTCGGCTACGGCAAGGCCAAGGAAGTTCCCGCTGCGATCGCCAAGGGCGTCGAAGAGGCCCGCAAGAGCTTCTTCCGCGTGCCCCTGATCGGCGGCACCATCGTCCACCCCGTTCAGGGTGAGGCAGCCGCGGGCGTGGTCATGCTGCGTCCCGCCAGTGCCGGTACCGGCGTCATCGCCGGCGGCGCGTGCCGCGCGGTGCTGGAATGCGCTGGCGTGCACGACATTCTGGCCAAGTCGCTGGGCAGCGACAACGCGATCAACGTGGTTCACGCCACCGTTGCCGCGCTGAAGATGATCCAGCGCCCAGAAGAGGTTGCCGCCCGTCGTGGACTTTCCATCGAGGACGTCGCCCCGTCGAGCATGCTCAAGGCGCGACGCGAGAGCGATGCGCTCGCCGCCGCGGCAGCGCGTGAAGGATCGGCATAGTCATGGCTTCAGAATCAGGTCAAGTAAAGATCACCCAGGTGCGCGGCACCGTCGGGGCGCGCTGGAATCAGCGGGAGAGCCTGCGCAGTCTCGGACTTCGCAAGATCCGTCAGACCGTGGTCCGCGAGGACAACGCTCAGACGCGTGGCCTGCTCGCCGTGGTCAACCACCTCGTAACCGTTGAGGAGGCGTAACACATGAGTGACGTCATCAAGCTGCACGACCTGCGCCCGGCGCCCGGGTCGAAGACCGCCAAGACCCGCGTCGGTCGTGGTGAGGGCTCGAAGGGCAAGACCGCAGGCCGCGGTACCAAGGGCACCAAGGCCCGCAAGAACGTCCCCGTGACGTTCGAGGGTGGGCAGATGCCGATCCATATGCGGCTGCCGAAGCTCAAGGGCTTCAAGAACCGGTTCCGCACCGAATACGAGGTCGTCAACCTCGGCGACATCAACCGGTTGTTCCCCAAGGGCGGCACCGTCGGCGTAGACGAGCTGGTGGCCGCAGGCGCGGTCCGCAAGAACACCCTGGTGAAAGTTCTCGGCGACGGCAAGCTGACCGTCAAGGTCGACCTCACCGCACACAAGTTCAGTGGCAGCGCGCGCGAGAAGATCAGCGCCGCAGGTGGTTCGGTTACCGAACTGTAAGTCTTCGCGTAAAGGGCCCTCGCTTCGGCGGGGGCCCTTTTCGTGTGGTACCCAGCCGGACTGCGACGAATTCGACGTTGTGCAGCGAAAGTTCGAGAACACGTCTGCAGAACGTCGATCTCAGCGCATGCGCGGGCAATCGGTAGGCTCGATTGCATGTTCAGCTTCCTCACCGACGTTCCAGGCACCAACGAGTTGCGCGCGATCGTGCGGAAGGTGGACACGGCCCGGCATCGCGGTGTGCCCAGCGGCTGTGTGCTCGAACTCGATCTGCAGTCGCTGCCGCAGGAGTCCGGTGGCTTCGACCCCCTGGCGATGCTCAACGGCAACGGCAAGCCCCTGCTGCTGCGAGAGGCCGTGGCCGCCATCCGCCGGGCGGCCGACGACGACCGCATCGCCGGGTTGATCGCCCGTGTCCAGGTCCCCGCTGCCGCAGCCGGTCCGGTGCAGGAACTACGCGACGCGATCGTCGAGTTCAGTGACGCCAAACCGTCTCTGGCGTGGGCGGAGACCTACCCGGGCACCATGTCGTACTACCTGGCGTCGGCGTTCCGCGAAGTGTGGATGCAGCCGTCGGGCACCGTCGGACTGGTGGGGTTCGCCACCAACGCGCTCTTCCTGCGTGACGCGCTGGCGAAGGCCGGTGTCCAGGCGCAGTTCATCGCTCGGGGCGAATACAAGTCGGCGGCGAACATGTTCACCGAGGAGAACTACACCGACGCGCATCGGGAAGCCGACGGCAGGCTGATCGAAAGCCTGCACGAGCAGGTGCTGGGTGCCGTCGCCGCGTCACGGCACCTCGAGGCCGCCGATCTCGACGCGCTCGCCGACAAGGCGCCGCTACTACGCGACGACGCGGTCACCGGCCGCCTCGTCGACCGTATCGGCTTCCGTGACGAGGCCTACGCGCGCATTGCCGAACTCACGGGCGCGCGGGACGTCTCACCCGACGATCCAGAGGCCGCGCCGCGGCTGTATCTGTCGCGCTATGCGCGCACGGCCGCCTCTGGGTCGGGACCTGCGCTGCCCGGCCGCAAGTCCAAGCCGACCATCGCGGTCGTCACGCTGGCCGGACCCATCGTCAGCGGCCGCGGCGGCCGGACACTCTCACCGCTCGGAACCTCCAGCGCGGGCGGTGACACCATCGCCGCCGCTCTCCGCGAAGCGTGCGCAGATGACGACGTGTCCGCCGTGGTCCTGCGAGTCGACAGTCCCGGAGGATCGGTCACCGGCTCGGAAACCATCTGGCGCGAAGTGGTTCGGCTGCGCGACGCAGGCAAGCCCATCGTCGCCTCCATGGGCGCCGTGGCCGCCTCCGGCGGGTACTACGTGTCGATGGCCGCCGATGCGATCGTCGCCAACGCGGGCACGCTCACCGGGTCGATCGGCGTAGTGACCGGCAAGCTCGTCGCCCGGGAACTCAAGGAACGTCTCGGTATCGGCTCGGATTCGGTACGCACCAACCTCAATGCCGACGCGTGGTCTGTCAACGCCCCGTTCACCGACGAGCAGCACGCGCACGTCGAGGCGGAGGCCGATCTCTTCTACACCGACTTCGTGCAGCGGGTCGCCGATGGCCGGGGAATGACTCCGGAGGCGGTCGACGCCGTGGCTCGCGGGCGGGTCTGGACGGGGGCCGACGCGAAGGAGCGCGGCCTCGTCGACGAACTCGGCGGTTTGCGCACGGCCATCAACCGTGCCAAGGTGCTCGCCGGGTTCGACGCCGACGCCGAGGTCAAACTCGTGGCGCTACCCGGGTCGTCGCTCCTGGACATGCTGCGACCCAAGCCGTCCTCACAGCCCGCGGCGGCGTCCCTGCCGGACGCCTTCGGGGCGCTCGTCGGACGGTCGGCATCGGTTCTGCTGACGCAGGCCGAGCGATCGCTTACCGGCGTCAACGCGTTGTGGCTCGGAGATCACCGCTTCTGACGGCTCAGCCCGTCAGCACCGCACTGACGTAGCTCAGATCGGCGAACATGGCCGACATCTCGTCGTCCGGGAAGTCGAAGCCGTTGACCGCGCAGGCTTCTCGCATGCCCAGTACCGACACGTCCCATCCCCGGGCGGCCAGATAATCCACGACGTGGCTGCGTTCGCCTTGGTAGACGAGGTCGGCCATCTCGATGTCGGACCCGAGCTGCTTGAGCCGTTGCGACATGCGCTGCGAACGCTCGTCGGTGAACGCCTCGAGGTCAGGAACGTGCTCGGTGGCCAGCCGGCTGCCCGGCGCCGAGAGCGCGGTGATGGCATCGAACAGCTTGTCCTGGGCGTCCGGCGGCAGATAGATCAGCAGGCCCTCCGCGCTCCATGCCGTCGGCTTCGTCGGATCGAAGCCGTTGTCCCTCAGTGCCTTCGGCCAGTCGTCGCGTAGGTCGACCGCAACCGTGCGATGCGTCGCCGTGGGCGCCGCCCCGAGTCCCTCCAACGTCGTCGTCTTGAACTCGATGACCTCCGGCTGGTCGACCTCGTAGACGACCGTGCCGTCCGGCCACCGGAGTCGGTAGCCGCGGGCGTCGAGACCCGCGGCGAGGATCACGGCCTGCCGCACCCCGGCGGCGGCTCCGTCGAGGAACATCTTGTCGAAGAAGCGCGTGCGGATGGCCATGCTCTCGGCGGCACGGCGCGGCGTGAAGGACGGTTCGACGTCGGTCAGGTCGAGGTCGCCGTCCAGCATCCGGGTGAACAGGTCCACGCCGACCGCGCGCACCAGTGGTTCTGCGTAGGGGTCGTCGATGAGCTTCTCGCGGTGGCCCAGCGCGCGCTGCGCCGCCACCATCGTTGCCGTCGCCCCGACACTCGAGGCCAGGTCCCAGGAATCGCCAGCGGTTCTTGCCATGTGATCTGTCCTCTACTTCCGTGTCGCGGTCAGGTATCCGGAATCGCCGCCGAACGCCGCGAGCTCGTCGTCGGGTAGTTCGAAGCCATTGGCGGTGTAGGCGTCTGCCGTCGCCAGGATTTCGGTCTGCCAGCCGTGGTTGCGCAGATAGTCGGCCGCGCTGTTGCGCTCACCGGTGTAGAAGAGCTCGGCCAGATTGATCCCGGAGCCGCTGCGCTTCGTCCGCTCGGTGAGCTTGTCCGCCCAGTCGTCGGGCATTCCACTCGGGTCCATGTGTTCGGTCGCGATCTGGCTGCCAGGCGCCGACAGCTCGGTGATGTTGTCGAACAATCGGTCCTGGGCCTCGGGCGGCAGATAGACCAGCAGACCCTCGGCGCTCCATGCCGTCGGTGCGTTGGGGTCGAATCCCGCCTCGCGAAGCGCTGACGGCCAGTCGTCGCGCAGGTCGATCGCCACGGTCCGGCGCCGCGCGGCGGGCTCGGCGCCGAGGTCGGCAAGCGTGAGCGTCTTGAAGGCGATCACCTCGGGCTGGTCGATCTCGAAGACGACCGTTCCGGCGGGCCACGGCAGCCGATAGGCCCTGGTATCGAGTCCAGAGGCCAGGATTACGGCCTGGCGGACGCCCGAACCGGTTGCGCCGTTGAAGAAGTCGTCAAAGTAGCGGGTCCGCACGGCCATCTGCTCGTTCATCGCCCGCCGGTTGAGCAGCGGATCGTCCTCAGCGGTGAGTTCGCCGTCGACCATCTTGACGAAGGCATCCATTCCGACGGCACGGACCAGCGGTTCGGCCCACGGATCGTCGAGGAGTGCATCGGGCCCCTTCGAAGCCGCCGCACGTCCCGCGGCTACCGCCGTGGCGGTCGCGCCGACGCTGGAGGCGAGGTCCCAGCTGTCTCCTTCGTGTCTGACTTCGGTGCGCGTCACGATTCGTCTCCTCGATAGTCGGTGTGGTCGAGAATGGCCGTCACGGAAAGGGAATTACGCAGTGGTCCAAGTGCTTCGGCGTCAGGGAATGCGCGACCGTATGCGGCGAACACGTCGGGTCGGGGGCGTGCAGTCACCCGCCACCCCTTGGCGTCCAGGTAGTCGACGACGGGCGTGCGCTCGCCGTCGTAGAACAGGTCGGCGACGTCGACGTCGAACCCGTGCTCGCGCCACCTCTCGCCAAGGGCCGCTGCCCGCTGCCCGAGGGCCGAGCCTGCGTCCGGGTGGTACTCGGTGGCGAGTCGGCTGCCGCGTGCCGATGCCGCGGTGATGTCGTCGAACAGTCGGTCCTGGGCGGCCGGCGGTAGGTAGACCAGAAGGCCCTCCGCGCTCCACGCGGTCGGTATCGACGAGTCGAAACCCGCCGCCTTCAATACCGACGGCCAGTCGTCGCGCAGGTCGACGGCCACCGCGCATCGGTCGGCGGTGGGAGTGGCGCCGAGGTCGGCCATGGTCTTGGACTTGGCCGTGATCACCGCTGGTTGGTCGATCTCGAACACGGTGGTGCCCGAGGGCCACGGCAGTCGGTAGGCGCGCGAGTCGAGGCCAGACGCCAGGATGACCGCCTGCTTCACACCGGCCTTGGTCGCGTCGAGGAAGAAGTCGTCGAAGAACCGTGTCCGGACGGCCATGAAGTCCGCCATCATGGCGCCAGCTCCGCCGTCGTCCAACGGGAGGGTGCCGTCCACGAGCTTGGTGAAGAACTCCATGCCCACCGCGCGCACCAGGGGAGCGGCATAGGGGTCGTCGATCAACGGGTTCGGCTCCTGGGATGCCAGCGCCCGCGCTGCGGCCACCATGGTGGCCGTCGCGCCGACGCTCGAGGCCAGATCCCAGCTGTCGGAGTCGGAGCGGTTCATCCGGCACCTCCGCGCGTTTAGTTAGCTGATGTAACGAGCTGTTTGCGACTGTACGCCCCGTTCCTGATATGCCAAGCAGGCCGCCGTCGCGTCGATCGGATGAGGGTCGGACCGGCAGCAACTGTTACCCTCGTAGACTGTTCCAACGGGCGATTGCGCTGGCTGCAGGCTCACCTGCACTCCGGCGGACGAATCGCACGGGACTTACCCACAACGCGCTGGTCGGACCAGCCCCATCGGCACGCCGCGACACTGTCGGCTGCGCAGGAGGAAGAGTGCTTTCGGCTTTCATCTCGTCGTTGCGGACGGCCGACCTCCGACGGAAGATTCTCTTCACGCTGGGTATCGTCATCCTCTACCGGGTCGGCGCCACGCTGCCGTCCCCCGGCGTCAACTACCCCAACGTGCAGAAGTGCATCGAGCAGGTCCAGGGCGGTAGCTCCGCTCAGATCTACTCTCTGATCAACCTCTTCTCCGGTGGTGCGCTACTACAGCTGTCGGTATTCGCGGTCGGCGTGATGCCCTACATCACCGCCAGCATCATCGTGCAGTTGCTGACCGTGGTGATCCCGCGCTTCGAACAGCTGCGCAAGGAAGGCCAGTCCGGCCAGGCCAAGATGACGCAGTACACGCGCTACCTCGCGGTCGCGCTGGCACTGCTGCAGGGCACCTCGATCGTGGCGCTGGCCGCCAACGGCGGGCTGCTGCAGGGCTGCACCCTGGACATCATCTCCAACTCCTCGATCTTCACCCTCGTGGTCATCGTGCTGGTGCTGACCGCGGGCGCCTCGCTGGTGATGTGGATGGGCGAGCTGGTCACCGAGCGTGGCATCGGCAACGGCATGTCGCTGCTCATCTTCGCCGGCATCGCCGCCCGCATCCCGGGCGAGGGCAAGACGATCCTCGACGGCCGTGGACCGACCGTCTTCACGATGGTCTGCATAGCGGCCCTGATCATCATCGTCGGTGTCGTGTTCGTCGAGCAGGGCCAACGCCGGATACCCGTTCAGTACGCCAAGCGCATGGTCGGGCGTCGCATGTACGGCGGTACGTCGACCTACCTGCCCCTGAAGGTCAACCAGGCCGGCGTCATCCCCGTCATCTTCGCGTCGTCGCTGATCTACATTCCGAACCTGATCACCCAGTTGATTAGGAGCGGTAGCGCCAATGCCGGTACCGGGTGGTGGGACAAGTTCGTCGCCAACTACCTGACCAACCCCTCCAGCCCCGTATACATCGGGGTCTACTTCGGCCTGATCATCTTCTTCACGTATTTCTACGTGTCGATCACGTTCAATCCCGACGAGCGAGCCGACGAGATGAAGAAGTTCGGCGGCTTCATACCGGGCATTCGTCCTGGCAAGCCAACTGCCGACTACCTGCGCTACGTTTTGAGTCGCATCACCCTGCCAGGCTCGATCTACCTCGGTGTGATCGCCGTTCTGCCGAACCTCTTCCTTGAGATCGGCAACACCGGCTCCGTCCAGAACCTGCCCTTCGGCGGCACCGCGGTACTGATCATGATCGGCGTGGGCCTGGACACGGTGAAGCAGATCGAAAGCCAGCTCATGCAGCGCAACTACGAAGGGTTCCTCAAGTGAGAATCGTGTTGCTTGGTCCACCCGGCGCAGGCAAGGGCACGCAGGCAGAGAAGCTGGTGGAGAAGCTCGGTATCCCGCAGATCTCCACCGGTGACCTGTTCCGACACAACATCAGCACCGGGACCAAGCTCGGGATCGAGGCCAAGAAGTACCTCGACGCCGGCGATCTGGTTCCTGCCACGCTGACGAACGCCCTCGTCGACGACAGGCTCAACGACGAGGACGTCGCCGGCGGATTCATCCTGGACGGCTTCCCCCGGTCGGTGGAACAGGGTGAGGCGCTGCGGGAGATGCTGGCCAAGCGACATCTCGGACTCGACGCGGTGCTCGAATTCCGCGTGTCCGAAGACGAGCTGTTGAAGCGACTGAAGAGTCGGGGCCGCGCCGATGACACCGACGAAGTCATCCTGAACCGGATGAAGGTCTACCGCGACGAGACTGCACCGCTCCTGGATTACTTCTCCAATGAGCTGAAGACGGTGGACGCCGTCGGTGATCTCGACGAGGTGTTCGCTCGCGCTCTGCGCGCTCTCGGCAAGTGATCCGATGATCCGATGATCGGATTGCCAAGCCTTCGCGGACGCAAGGTGGTCGCCCACCGCAGTGCCGGCGAACTCGATGCGATGGCTGCGGCCGGTGCTCTGGTGGCCACAGCGCTGCGGGCCGTTCGCCAAGCTGCCCAACCGGGAGTCTCGACACTCGCACTCGACGCCGTCGCCGAGACGGTCATCCGCGACGGCGGTGGCATTCCATCGTTCCTCGGCTACCACGGGTTTCCTGCCAGCATCTGCTCGTCGGTCAACGACCGCGTCGTGCACGGCATCCCCTCCGCGGACGAGGTGTTGGCCTCCGGTGATCTGGTGTCCATCGACTGCGGCGCGATCCTCGACGACTGGCACGGCGATTCGGCCGTCACCTTCGGCGTGGGCCAGCTGATCGACGCTGACGAGGCGTTGTCCGAGGCCACCCGGTCGGCGATGGAGGCAGGCATCGCCGCCATGGTGCCGGGCAACAGGCTGACCGACGTGTCCCACGCCATCGAGGTCGGCACCCACGCCGCCGAGGCGCGACACGATCGCAAGTACGGAATCGTCTCGGGCTACGGCGGGCACGGGATCGGCAGAAGCATGCACATGGACCCGTTCCTGCCCAACGAGGGATCGCCGGGCCGCGGGCCGCACCTGGCGCACGGATCGGTGCTGGCGATCGAGCCGATGCTGACGCTGGGCACCACGAAGACCATCGTGCTGGGGGACGAGTGGACCGTCGTCACCGCTGATGGCACCCGCGCCGCGCACTGGGAGCACACCGTCGCCGCGACCGATGACGGACCTCGCATCCTGACGCTCTGACGTTGACCCTCGGGACGTCCGCTGCGTCCCGTGACGTCGTTACGGTATGAAGGGGCGTGTCCTCGCAGCCTCCGGAGCGTGATCCCATCGCGCTGGCCCGCTCCAATTGGGAGCGCGCCGGTTGGGGTGGGGTGGCCGACGGCATGGTCGCCGTCACGTCGGTGATGAGGGCCCATCAGATCCTCCTCGCCCGCGTCGAGACGGCGTTGCGTCCCTATGCCCTGAGCTTCTCGCGATACGAACTCCTACGACTCCTGGCGTTCAGCAGCAGCGGTGCGCTCCCCATCACCAAGGCGTCCGACCAGTTGCAGGTTCACGTCACCAGCGTCACCCATGCAATCCGGCGTCTGGAGGGCGATGGTCTGGTGGAGCGGATTCCGCACCCCACCGACGGCCGCACCACGCTGGTGCGACTGACCGTCATCGGCCGCTCGACGGTCGAGGATGCGACGGCGACGCTCAACGACGAGGTGTTCGCCGACATCGGGATGTCCGCGGCCGAGTCGTCCGCACTCGCGGCGGCGATCGAGACCCTCCGCCGCGGGGCCGGCGACTTCTAGGCGCCGTGTGCCGGAATCACGTTGTTGGGCAATGCCAGCCAGTCACGGAAGGTGAGTAGTTCCGGGTTCAGGTCACGCACCTTGGCTAGGTCACGATCGGCCACGAAGCGTGCCGAGTTCTCCGCGTAGTACTGGAACATGTTGGCCATCTCGACTGCGCCAGGGAAGCCTTGCGCGCGGAATTCGTCCCACGTGAGTGGCCGGTAGGTCACGTCCTCGCCGAGCGCGTCGCTCAGTGCAGCAGCGTACTGATCGCCGGTGAGGTGGTCTCCTGCGATGCTGATCGTCTTGCCGATGAACTCCGGACCGCGGGTGAAGATTCCCAGCGCGGTCTTGCCAATGTCGCCGACGGCGATCCCCGACAACGGTTGATCGGACATCGGGATCGTCAGCACCAGCTTGCCGTCGTCGTCCCTGGTCGGGCCCGTCGCACCGGCGAAGCCCTCGTAGAACAAGGTGGTGCGCAGGAGTGTCGTCGGGACGTCGTACTCGATGAACATGGCGTCCGCCTCGGCCTTCGCGTCGAAGTGCGGCACCTTGTAGGTCCCGTCGATGCTCGGCACCCGCTCGTCCGTGCCGAAGTAGTCCCGGGTGTCCTCGAGGGTCGACCAGATCACGTGGGCGACGCCCGCCTGCTTGGCGGCCAGGGCGGCGGTGTCCGCCTGGGCGAGCTCCATGGCGGCGCGGGTCCGCTGCGCTTCGTCCTCGGGCGTGCGCGGGGCCCAGTAGTTCGTGACGACGAACGCGCCGTCGACACCCTCGAACGCGTCGCGCATGCTCGTTCCGTCATCGAGGTCGGCCTCCACTACCTCGGCGCCTGCGCGGGCCAGCTCGCGGGCCTTCGCGGACTGCGCGCTGCGGGTGATTGCCCGAACGGCGAACTCGCCGTCCGGGTCGGCGAGGATCGCCTGCACGAGGCCGCCGCCCTGCGATCCGGTAGCTCCGACGACTGCAATCAGTTTCTTGTCGGTCATGTCGACTCCCATCGATATTTAGGTTGATATATCAACTCGCTCTACCGTACCCTTGCAGGTTGATATGTCAACCCGAAGTAGTAGAATGGGCGTCATGAGTGATCGCGCAGTGCTCGACGACGACGAACAAGCGGCGTGGCGCAGCTTCGTCGAGATGCGGCACCTCCTCGACCGGCACCTGGTCAGGCACCTGCAGCGGGAATCAGGTCTGTCGGACTCCGATTTCGAGATTCTGGTCAACCTCTCCGAGAGCCCCGAAGGACGCATGCGCGCGTTCGAACTGGGCCAGGCCACGCTCTGGGAGAAGAGTCGGCTGTCGCATCACCTGAGCCGGATGGAGAAGCGTGGGCTGGTTCGGCGCGAGGCGTCCGATTCGCGCTACCCGGACGTCGTGCTGACCGACGGCGGCCTCTCGGCCATCGAGAAGGCGGCGCCGGCCAATGCCGCGCGGGTCCGAGAGTTCTTCGTCGACGTGCTCGGCCCCGAGCGGCTCGCGGTTCTGCGTGAGGCCGCCGACGATGTCATCGCCGCGATCGAAGCCCACCTGAAGGACGACTGCCCTCCCGAGGTGCGCGGCGATTGAGCCTCAGTCGGCGGGCAGCGACGGAAGCGGAATCGTCGCGGTGACCGCCGTCCCAGAGCCGGGTCGCGACCGGATGTTAAGCCTGCCGCCGACGATCTCGGCGCGCTCGGCCATCGACAACAGCCCGTAACCACCCATCTCGTCGCCCCCCAACGGATTCTCAAAGGTGTCGAAACCGACTCCGTTGTCGACGATCTCCAGCCGGGCCGAGTCGTCACCGACGGAGAACGTCAGGCTCGCGTTGGTGGCCATGGCGTGCTTGACGACGTTCTGCAAGCACTCCTGGGCAATGCGGTAGATCGCGATCTCGATGTGGTCGGGCAGTCGGGTGTCGGCCAGGTCTGTGTTGATGTACAGGCCAATGTCCACCTGCGGGATGGAGCGAGCCAGACTGGCCAGCCCGCCCGCGAGGCCGAGGTCGTCGAGTACCGGCGGGCGCAGGCCACCGATCGCCGCGCGCGCCTCCTGGAGGGTGAGGTCAACCAGCTCGCGGGCCATGCCCAACTGTTCGGCGGCCACCGTGTCATCGACGCCGACCGCCCTCGTGGCCGCATCCAACCGGTAGGACAGGGTCACCAGGCGCTGCGAGATTCCGTCGTGGATGTCACCGGCCAGCCGACGCCGCTCGATCTCCTGTGCCTCGATGACCTGCTCGACGAAGTTCTCGTGCGCTCGCTCGCGGGCCACCAGTTGGCGGTGCAGCCTGGCTTGGTGCATGGCACCCGCGATCAGCCGGCCGATCACCAGCAGCAGTTCGACGTCGCGGCCGGTGAACTCGCGACGGGCGACGGTGTGGACGTTCAACACGCCGACCAGGCCAACGGGATCGGTCTCCATGGGCACCGACACCATCGAGGTGAAGTCCGAGCCGCGCAGCGATTCGAACGGCAGGTACCGCGGGTCGGACTCCTTGTCCTCGACGATCACGACGGGCTCGCGATGGCTGGCCACCCAACCCGACACACCCCGTCCCAAGGGCAACCGGATCTTGCCGACCTCGGCGTCGAACGGCGGCGTGGCCCCCGTCAGCGTGAGTGAGCGCTCGGCGTCGTCGAGGACGTGCACGAAGCAGACGTCGGTTCCCGTCGCCGCGGTGATCATCCGCGCGGCAGCCTCTGCCAGCGGCTCGACTCCCGGCCCGCTTGACGCTGCCTGGATCAGCTCACGTAGGAGGGCGAGTTCGCGGTCGGCGTCGACGAGGTCGCGGACCGCATTCTCGGCCCTGCGCGGGCTCGTCTCCCGGGTCGCTTCGCTCCTGCCCTCCGGTGTCATCTCCCGGGTCGCTTCGCTCCTGCCCTCCGGTGTCATCTCCCGGGTCGCTTCGCTCCTGCCCTCCGGGCTCGTCTCCCGGGTCGCTTCGCTCACTGGTAGATCCCCTCCCGCAGGGCAGTGGCCACGGCTCCGGTGCGATCGCCGACGCCGAGCTTGCGGTAGATCGACCGCAAGTGGGTCTTCACCGTCTCGTCGCCGATCACCAGCTTGGTGGCGATGCCGCGATTGGACAGCCCGTTGACGACGTAGGACAGGATCTCGCTCTCGCGCTGGGTCAACCCCTGGCGGGCACCGGGCCAGAACTCATCGCGTTGCAACCGGGCCGCGGTGTCGACGGCCCGCGCCGCCATCCCGGGGTCGATTGCCGTCTCACCGGCGTGGGCGAATTCGAGCTGGCGGACCAATTCGTCGCTGCTGATGCTCTTCAGCAGGTAGCCAGCCGCACCGACGCGCAGCGCCTGGAACAGGTACTGCTCATCGTCGTACACCGACAGCATGACGACCTTGCGGCGAGGCTCACGGCCGCGGAGCGCGGCGCACAGGTCCAGCCCGCTCGAGCCCTGCATGCGCACGTCGCACAAAACGATGTCGGGGTCCAGCTCGGTGACCACGCTCAGTGCCCGTTCGGCCCCGACTGCCTGGCCGACGACCTCGACACGGTCCCCGAATGTCGTCAGCATCGCCTTGAGCCCTTCGATGACCATCTCGTGGTCGTCCACCAATACGAGCCTCACCGGCGGACGGGCGGTGGCGGACATGGCACGAGCATAGGACCGGCATCCGGGCTGGTCACCAAGTTGGCCTGTTCCATCCCCCGGATGGGGGAGGCGCCCGGATGTGATGTGGCCCACTCTTGGTGCATGTCGTCCATACCGGATAGAGCGTGGCGGGCAGGTCGCTTCTGGTGGGACTCGTCCCGCCCCAGCGAGGTGGTCCCTCAGCCACTGTCTGCGGTGATCTTCGATCTCGACGCCCTCGCCGACGTCGAAGGCGGCGGCCATCGGCTCGCGTTCAACGCGGCCTTCGCGGCCCACAGGCTGAATGTGAAGTGGTCTCCTGCGCGGTACCGCAAATTGTTGGCACTGCCCGACGAGCGGCAGCGCGTCGCCGCCGAACTAAGGGCGCGGGGCATCTGCACCGAGTGTGACGTCTTGCTCAAGGTGCTCGTCGACGAGATCTGCACGACCAAGTCGATGATGATTGACGAGGTCATGCTGGCCGCCGACCTGGACCCGCGGGCCGGCCTCGTCGAGTTGATCAACGACGCGTTCACGGCCGGGGTCGCCGTCGGCGTCGTGAGCGTCGGTCGTCGTCAATGGGTGGAACCGCTCGTGCGCCAGGTGGTCGGGGACGGGTTGGTGCAGACCATCGTCACCGCCGATGACGTCGGCAAGTCGACGCCGAGCGGCGATGCCTACCGCCTGGCGCTCGCCGAATTCGGCGCCCACCCCCGCGACTCCCTGGCGTTCACGGGGTCGCAGGCGGCATTGCGCATCGCGCTGGGCGTCGGACTGGCCGGCGTGGTGGTCGACGCCGACGTGGTGGGCGCCCGTGCTGACTACGACGGCCTGCGCATCGCAGACTGCCAGCGCCTGCAGGGGCAACTGTGGGCGAGCGGAAACCGCTCAGCTGCCGCGTAACAACTCGATGACGGCGCTGAAGTCCTTGCCCGCGTTGGAGGTGGCGCCCGCGATGAACCCGGCGTAGATCTCCGCGGCATGGGAACCCAATGGTGCGGTCGACCCCGTTGAATCCACGGCCGCCATCGCCAGCCCCAGATCCTTGTTCATCAAGGCCGTCGCGAAGCCCGGCTTGAAGTCATTGTTGGCCGGTGATGTCGGGACAGGTCCTGGCACCGGGCAATTCGTGTGCACGGCCCAGCAGTTGCCCGTCGCCCCGGTCATCACGTCGAACAGCGACTGCGCCGACAGTCCGAGCTTCTCGGCGAGGACGAACGCTTCGCCTACGGCGATCTGCTGCACGGCGAGCACCATGTTGTTGCACACCTTGGCCGCCTGGCCCGAACCTGACGCACCGCAGTGAATGATCTTGCCCGCCATCGGTTCCAAGACGGCGCGACCGCGCTCGACCGCCTGGGCCTCGCCGCCGACCATGAACGCGAGCGTCCCCGCGACGGCGCCCTTGACACCGCCGGACACCGGCGCGTCGAGTTGTGCGAAGCCTCGCTCGGTGGCCTGCGCGTTGACGCTGCGGGCGTCGTCGACGGATATCGTGGAGCTGTCGATGAAGAGCGCACCGATCGCAGTGGCGGGTAGCACCTCGTCGTAGCAGCTCCGCACCAAGTCGCCGTTGGGAAGCATCGTGATGACGACGTCGGCGCCGCCGACCGCCTCGGCTCCGCTGTCGAAGACGTTGACTCCGTTGCCTTTTGCGGTGGCCTTAGCTGCCGGCACCGGATCGAAGCCACGCACCACGTGACCGGCCGTCACGAGGTTCGCGGCCATCGGGCCACCCATGTTGCCTAGACCCAAGAACGCGATCGTCGCCATTTCTGCGTATTCTCCCGTCGCATCGCTCGCCCCGGAGGGCCTCCTGTGATCATGACGCGCGGGTTCGGGCGGCTTCGGCCCGACCGATGACAACGCGCATGATTTCGTTCGTCCCTTCGAGAATCCGATGCACCCGCAGATCGCGGACGATCTTCTCCAGTCCGTACTCGTGGACATAGCCGTAGCCGCCATGCAGCTGCAGTGCCTGATCCGCCACGTGGAAGCAGGTGTCGGTGACGTAGCGCTTGGCCATCGCGCACAATTCGACCTTGTCCGGATGATCGGTGTCCAGCGCAACGGCCGCCCGCCACAACAGGTTTCGCGATGTCTCCAATGCCGTGGCCATGTCAGCGAGGGTAAACCGAATCGTCGGCTCGTCCAGCAGGCTCATGCCGAACGCCTCGCGGTCGGCGAGGTAGGCCAACGATTTGTCGTAGGCGGACTGCGCCCCACCCAGCGAGCAAGCCGCGATGTTTATGCGCCCGCCGTTGAGCCCGGTCATCGCGACGCTGAATCCGGCCCCTTCACCCTCGACCCCGCCGAGCATTGCGTCGAGCGGTACCCGAGCGCTGTCGAAGACCACCTGTGCGGTGGGTTGGGCGTTCCAGCCCATCTTGGATTCGTTGGCGCCGAAGCTCACACCAGGGGTGTCCTTCTCGACGATGAACGCCGACACGCCTCGTGGGCCTGGCCCGCCCGTGCGTGCCAACACGATGTATACGTCTGACGCGCCTGCCCCGGAGATGAACTGCTTCACCCCGTCGATCACGTAGTGGTCGCCCTCTCGAACGGCCTTGGTGCGCAACGCGGCTGCGTCGGACCCAGCGCCGGGCTCGGTCAGGCAGTAACTCGCGATCAGCTCCATGGACGCCAGTCGTGGCACGAGACCCTTGCGTTGCTCGGAGGTACCGTAGGTGTCGACCATCCACGTGCACATGTTGTGGATCGACAGGAACGCCGCCACCGTGGGGTCGGCGACTGCCAACTGTTCGAAGATGCGCACGCCGTCGAGTCGACGCAGACCACTGCCGCCCGCATCCTCCTTGCAGTAGATCGCCGCCATGCCCAACTCGGCGGCCTCACGCAGCACTTCGGTGGGGAAGTGCTTGGCGGCGTCCCACTCCAACGCATAAGGCGCTATGCGCTTTTCCGCGAATTCGGCAGCCGTCTCGGCGATGATTCGCTCGTCGTCGTCGAACGCAAAGTAATCCATGTCGGAGATCCCGCCGCTACTTCATGGTCGGGATGGAGAACTCGGCGCCATCCTTGATGCCCGACGGCCACCGCTGGGTTACCGTCTTCACCTTGGTGTAGAAGATGATCGACGCGGGCCCGTGCTGGTTGAGGTCGCCGAAGCCGGATCGCTTCCAGCCGCCAAAGGTGTGGTATGCCACGGGAACCGGGATCGGCACGTTGACACCGACCATGCCCACCTGTACGCGGGAGACGAAGTCACGGGCGGTGTCGCCGTCACGGGTGAAGATGGCGACGCCGTTTCCGTACTCGTGTTCCGACGGCAGCGCCAGTGCTTCTTCGTAGGTGTCGGCCCTGACGATGCACAGCACCGGCCCGAAGATCTCGTCCTTGTAGATCGACATGTCGGGGGTGACGTGATCGAAAAGGGTGGGACCGATGAAGTAGCCGCCCTCCAGGCTGGAGTCGCCGAACGTGAGGTCGTCACTGGCACGGTCACGGCCATCGACGACGGCGTCGGCGCCCGCTTCGATGCCCTGGCCGATGTAGTCCTTCACCCGAGCCAGCGCCGCCGACGTGATCAACGGGCCGTAGTCGGCCTTCGGGTCCAGGCTGTGGCCGACACGCAACTGGTTGACCCGCTCGACGAGACGCGCACGCAAGCGGTTGGCCGTCTCTTCGCCAACGGGTACCGCGACGCTGATCGCCATGCAGCGCTCGCCTGCGCTGCCGTAGCCCGCACCGATGAGTGCGTCGACGGCCTGGTCGAGGTCGGCGTCGGGCATGACGATCATGTGGTTCTTGGCCCCGCCGAAGCACTGGGCACGCTTACCGTTGGCGGCCGCCGTCGAGTAGATGTACTGCGCGATGTCGGAGCTGCCGACGAAGCCGACGGCCTGGATGTCGGGGTGGTTCAGGATGGCGTCGACGGCCTCCTTGTCGCCGTGGACCACCTGGAACACACCCTTGGGCAGACCGGCTTCGAGGAATAGCTCGGCGAGCCGGACCGGAACCGACGGGTCACGCTCGCTGGGCTTGAGGATGAAGGCGTTGCCGCAGGCGAGGGCGGGCCCGGCCTTCCACAGCGGGATCATCGCGGGGAAGTTGAACGGGGTGATGCCCGCGACGACGCCGAGCGGCTGGCGCAACGAGTAGACGTCGATGCCTCCGCCGGCACCCTCGGTGTATTCGCCCTTCAGGAGGTGGGGGATGCCGATGGCGAACTCGATGACCTCGATGCCGCGTTGGATGTCGCCGTGCGAATCGGCGACCGTCTTGCCGTGCTCCAGCGAGAGCAGCCCGGCGAGCTCGTCGGCGTTCTTGTTCACCAGCTCGACGAACTTCATCATCACGCGGGCACGCCGCTGCGGGTTCCACGCCGCCCACTCCTTCTGCGCTTCGACTGCGATCGCGACGGCGGCATCGACCTCGTCGAAGTTGGCCATGGGAACCAGGGCCTGAACCTCGCCCGTGCTGGGGTTCAGAACGTCTGCGGTGCGGCCGGACTGGCCCTCTTTCCGCCGGCCATCGATGAAGTGCGGGATCTGTGTGGTCATAGCGGCTGTCCTTCGGCGAGAATCACGATTACTAGGACATCCTAGTAACGGGTTCCGGCCGTTGGCAAGGCGCCAGCGGGCAATCACGTCAGCCGAGTGTCGACGGCGCTCCTTCCGGAGCTCTCATCATCTGCAGGCCGAACGCATCGAAGGGGCCGACGTCCAGGAACACCGTCACGGTGGCGATCGCGCCCGACTCGTCTTCGGTGAGGACGTGCAAGGCGTGCGCACACAGCATCCCGTCGGCACCGAGACGGTAGTCCGCCGCGGCCGCCTGCCCGTTCGCTCGGATCGCCAGCATGCTCACCTCGCCAGGCCCCCCGAAGGCCCGTGCCGCCAAGAACGCCGTCACCGCGTCGCGCCCGACGAACCACGTCGTCAGCGGTGGCATCTCGAGTGCAACGTCGGCACGGAGCAGATCCGTCAGGGCGACGACGTCGCCGCGTTCGAACGCCCCGCAGTAGCGGTCGAGCGTGGCACGACGGCGTTCATCGGAGGGAAGGCTGACGGTGTCCTCCGCGGGCGCGGGCGCGATCGCGCTCAAGTGTGCGCGGGCCCGCTGCATCGCGCTGTTGACTGCAGCCGGGGTCGTCGACAGCAGCGCGGCGACCTCGGCGGCGCTGAACTGAGCGACCTCGCGCAGGATCAGCACGGCACGCTGGCTCGCCGGGAGCTCCTGCAATGCCGTCGCGATGGCCAACCGCACCGAGTCTCTGGCGATCACCGTCTCCTCCGGACTCGACCGATCTGGAAGCGGCTCCATCCAGCTGTGCCGATTGGCCCCGGTGTCGAGCGGGGTGTCCGGATCGGCCGATGCGTCGCCCAGCCCGGCTGGCATCACCAGCCTGGCCTTCGTGGTTTGGAGTGATCAGCCCAATCCATCGACGAACGCCTGCGCCTCGTCCCACGTCGGCAGGAGGCCTGCGGTGAGCACCGCGTGAAGGGTCGGTGCCGCGGCGTCGCGCTCGGACAGGTTCGGCGCGGACCCGTCGACGAGGGGCCAGTCGATGCCGATGGCAGGGTCGGTGGGGCAGATGGTGTGCTCGCGCGTGGGGGAGTAGCCCGCCGAACACAGGTAGGTGACCGTCGAATCATCTTCCAGCGCAAGGAAACCGTGTGCGAGACCCTCGGACAGATAGATCGTCCGGTGATCGCGGTCATCGAGCAGTACCGAGTCCCACCGGCCGAATGTTGCAGAGCCCACCCGGACGTCCACCACCACGTCGAAGACCGCACCCCGCAGGCATGTCACGTACTTGGCCTGGCTCGGTGGTAGTTGGGCGAAGTGCAGTCCGCGCAGGACGCCCGCCGCCGACACCGATACGTTGGCCTGCCGGAGATCGAGGTCGTGACCCGTCATCGCGGCGAACTCGCCGTCGGTGAACCATTCGAAGAACAGCCCACGAGGGTCGGGGCGGACGGTCGGGGTGATCTCCCACGCGCCGGGCACCGAGAGTTCGCGAAAGGTCACTGGTTGCGCTCCGCGTACATGGCCTCCGAGGCGTCCTTCAAAGGGCGCCACCAAGATTCGTTGTCGCGGTACCACTCGATGGTCTCAGCGAGGCCGGACTCGAAGTCGTCGTGCCGAGGGGCCCACCCGAGTTCGTCGCGCAACACCGACGGGTCTATCGCGTACCGAAGGTCGTGGCCCGCCCGGTCGGTTACGTGTTCGAAGTCGTTCGGGTCTCTATCCATCAACCGCAGGAGGGTGCGCATGACCGTCAGGTTGTCGCGCTCACCGTCGGCGCCGATCAGATATGTGCGCCCCAACTCCCCGTCCGAGAGGATGCGCCAGACGGCACGGTTGTGGTCGGTGACGTGAATCCAGTCGCGGACGTTGGCCCCGGCGCCGTACAGCTTGGGGCGTCGGCCCGTCAGTACGTTGGTGATCTGGCGTGGAATGAACTTCTCCACGTGCTGATAAGGCCCGTAGTTGTTGGAGCAGTTCGAGATCGTTGCGCGCACGCCGTAGGACCGCACCCATGAACGCACCAGCATGTCCGACGCAGCCTTGGTCGCCGAATACGGGCTCGACGGGTTGTACGGGGTGGACTCGGTGAACCGAACCGGATCTTCGAGTGCCAGGTCGCCATACACTTCGTCGGTTGATACGTGGTGCAGTCGAATCCCGTGTCTGCGCACCGATTCCAGCAGGGTGAACGTACCGATGACGTTGGTGCGGAGGAACGCCTCGGGGTCGGCCAGCGAGTTGTCGACGTGCGTTTCGGCGGCGAAGTGCGCGACCGCGTCGGACTCGGCGACCAGCTTCTCGACGAGTTCGGCATCGCTGATGTCGCCATGTATCAGGCGCACGTCGTCGGCGACCGGCGCGAGCGACTCCGCGCTGCCCGCATAGGTCAGCGCATCGAGCACCGTGACGTGGACATCCGGATGCTCGCGCACCGCGGCGTGGACGAAATTGGCGCCGATGAAGCCGGCTCCCCCCGTGACCAGCAAACGCATGGTCACCAACCTTAGCGGTCTGCCCAGCTAGCCGCCGGCCGAGAGCCCCAACGGACCAGCGAGCTCGGCCAGCGTCGGAATCAGGGCGTCCTGGCCACCGAGGACCTGAATGCAGACGTGGTCGGCGCCTGCCTGGATGTGCTCCTGCAGGCGCTCGGCGATGTCCGCCGGAGTGCCGTGGGCCACGACGGCGTCGATCAGCTTGTCGCTGCCGGGCTTCTGCACGTCGGCGTCGGTGAAGCCCAGACGCTTCCAGCTGTTCACGTAATTACTCAGATCGAGGTAGAACTCGACGGTCTGGCGGCCGATCTCGCGGGCCTGCGCCGCATCTCGAGCGATTACCACCTTGTGCTCCGGTGCGAGGAACACCGCGTTGCCGATCAGCTCGTGGGCTTGCGCGGTGTGCTCGGGCGTCGTGAGGTACGGGTGCGCTCCGGCGCTACGCTCGGCCGACAGCTTGAGGACCTTGGGGCCGAGCGCCGCAAGCACCCGACGGCTGGTCGGAACACTTGCCGCATCGAGGGCATCCAGGTACTCGACCAGGACGTCGTAGGGCTTGCGGTATTCATCGGTGTGCTCTGGATGCCCGATGCCGATGCCGAGCAGGAACCGGCCGGGATGGGCCTTCTCGATGCGGTGATAGGACGTGGCGACCTCGTCGGCTGATGCCGACCACACGTTGACGATGCCGGTGGCCACCTGCAGCGTCGTCGTCGCCTCGAGGAGGGGTTCGACGAACGCGAGCTCCGCGGCCGGCGATCCGCCCACCCACACGGCGCCGTATCCCAGTTTCTCGATCTCGACTGCCTGCTCGGGCGTCACCGGACCTGCCGTCCAGACACCGAAGCGTCCCAGATTGGGCTTGAGGTCGGATAGATCGGTCACGAAAGTCCCTTCGAGTCAGGAGTGGATCACTGCAGGCCGAGCGGTCCGGCCAGTTCGGCCAGCGCGGGCACCAGCTTGTCATGACCCGTCAAGACCTGAACCGGAACATGGTCTGCGCCCGCGGCGAGGTGTTCGGAGAGTCGGGCGGCGATGGCGTCGACGGTGCCGTGGGCCACGACGGCGTCAACCAAAGCGTCACTGCCCGGCTTGGCGATGTCGGAGTCGGTGAACCCGAGCCGCTTCCAGTTGTTGGTGTAGTTGGCCAGGTTCAGGTAGATCTCCAGCGCCTTGCGGCCGACGGCGCGCGCCCGCTCGGGGTCGGTCGTCAGAACCGCCTTGTGCTCGGGGGCGAGGAACGCCTCCGGTCCGATGAGTTCGCGCGCCTGCCTGGTGTGTTCGGGCGTGGTCAGGTAGGGGTGAGCGCCCGCGCTGCGGCGGGCCGACAGCTTGAGCACCTGCGGACCGAGGGCGGCAACGACGCGACGGTCCTTCGGCACGCCGTACTCGTCGAGCTTGTCGAGGTATTCGGTGAGCGCGTCGTAGGGCTTCTTGTACTCCTGGTGCGCTTCCGGGTGGCCGACGCCAATGCCGAGGAGGAACCGGTTTGGGTAGGCCTCGTCGATGCGGTGGAACGACTCCGCGACGGGCCCTGCCGCTGCGGTCCAGATGTTGACGATGCCCGTCGCCAGCTGAAGCGTTTCTGTCGCGGCCAGGATCGGCTCCACCCAGTCGAGTTCTGCAGGCGGTGAGCCACCGGCCCAGATGGCCCCGTAGCCGAGGGCTTCGATCTCGCGCAGTTGCCCGGGAGAAACCTGCTGCCACTGCGAATAGTGACCGAATACGCCGAACGTGCCGAGATCAGGTTTAGTCATGGCTGGGTCAACCCGTCGGGTCGTCGCGCCTATTCCGCCGCGATCACGGTGAGCCGAACCGTCGACTCAGGCCGGAGCGTCGGCAGGTGCTTCCTCGGGCTTCGGTGCGACCAGTGGCAGCACGATGATGAACCGGGTGTCGCCCGGCTCCGACTCGACGCGGATGTTGCCGTGGTGCTTCTGGTTGATGATCCGCCACGCGAGGTCGAGGCCGACACCGGTGCCTTCGCCGAAGGCCTTGGTCGTGAAGAACGGTTGGAAGATGCGGTCGACGTTGTCCATCGGAATGCCAGGGCCGTCATCGCCGATGATGACCTTGATCGCGTCCTCGCCCACGGCGCAGGTGCGAATGGTCAGCGTGCCGTGTCCCTCCATCGCCTGGACCGCATTGTCGATGACGTTGGTCCACACCTGATTGAGATCGCCTGGATAGCACTGGATTTCGGGCAGCGACATATCCCATTCCTTGACCAGCTTGACGGGCCCGTCCTTGCCCACCTTCTCGCCGAACATCATGATCGTGCTGCGCAGCAGGTCGTGAACGTTGGCACTCTGATAGGGGGCACGGTCCATCTGTGAGTATTGCTTTGCGCCCGCCAGCAGCGCCGAGATCCGGCTGCTCGCCTCCGTGATCTCATTCATGCGCAGTTCGGTGTCGATGGTGTACTTCAGCCAGCCGAGGGCCCCCTGAAGGGAGGCCGAGGCGTCCGCGGCGTCGACCGACGCGGAGATGCGCTCCAACCAATCGGTGTCCAAGCCTGCCTCGACGAAGGTGGGCGCGTAGTCCCACGCCCCGGCGATCGCGTGGTCCTCGAGCCAGTCACCGATGAGGTCCTCGCGATCGGACGATTCGAGCGCGGTCAGTTCCTGCGCCTTGGACTTCGCGACCTGTTCGGCGACCTCTTCCTGAATGGTGACGAGGACCCGTAATCCCTCCGGACTGAACTTGCCGTCGGCGAGCATCGCCAACTTGTGGCGCATGCCCGCGACTTTCTCGCGGAGGTCGGACACGGCGCGGCTGGCCGCTGCTGCGGGGTTGTTGAGCTGATGCGTCAGACCGGCCGACAGTTGTCCTAGCGCCAGCAGCTTCTCGTTCTGGTCCACGATCTGCCGTTGCCGCAATCCGCCCACCTTGAGGCCTTCGAGCAGATGTACCGCCATCGGAAGCTCCGCCTTGACGAAGTCGCCGAATGCGTGTGCGTCGAGCACGAAGAACTTCGAGGGTTTCGTGACACGAACCGATGACTCGTATACCTGGGGCACACCGGCGACGAAGGCGCTCCACGCACCGCAGTAGACGCCGCGCTGCGAGGTCCGGTTGGTCTCGAGGTCCGCGCCACCGGAACGCTTCGACATCACCAATTCGCCCTCGATGAGGACGTAGAAGCACGTCGCCGCCTCACCCTCGATGCAAATGGGCCCCGGCTCGAAACGGGCGAGGTGGCCGTGGGAGCACAGTGACTCCAACTGTCTGTCGCTCAGCTTCTCGAAGAGGAACAGCGTGCGCAGTTCGTCGGGCAGACACGTTTCGCCCATTAGGAGAGTCCTTTCGGGGTCATACTCAAGCCTCGGCCAGGTAGCGGTGCACCAACATCACGGCCATCGACCCTTCGCCGACGGCGGCCGCGACCCGCTTTGCGGATTCCGAGCGCACGTCACCTGCAACGAACACACCGGGCACACTTGTTTCCAGATGATGCGGCGGACGTTCGCGATTCCAGCCGCAGACGTCCTTGAGGTCCGGCCCCGCGAGCACGAATCCGCGGTCGTCGAGGGCCAGGACGCCGTCGAGCCAGTCGGTCCTGGGTGTTGCGCCGATATAGCAGCACATCCGCCCGGCGGACACGGTCGTCCGCTCGCCCGACTGCCTGTCGAGCAGCACCAAGCCGGAGAGGTGATCGTCCTCGCCGACCGTGTCGACCACCTCGGTGCAGGTTCGGACCTCAATCTTGTCGTTCTGGTCGATCTGCTCGATCAGGTAGTGCGACATCGACGCCTCCAGCGACGGACCCCGGACGAGCATGGTCACCGACTTGGCCGTCTTGGACATGAACATCGCCGCCTGGCCCGCGGAGTTCGCGCCGCCGACGATGTAGACGTCCTCGTCCCGGCATTCCTCGGCGTCGGACACCGACGCCCCGTAGTAGACGCCGCGGCCCACGTAGTTGCAGCCGTCGGGATCCTCGGGATCGCTCCAACAGCCGACGACCTTCAATTCCTGATATTCGACGCCCGTCGCGAGGATGACCGAACGGGCGCCGATGGTGCTGCCGTCCTCGAATTCGATGGTCGGTGCGGTCTCGCCGACGTGCAGCTTGACCACGTCGCGGGTGGTGATCACCTCGGCGCCGAACCGTTCCGCCTGCCTGCGGGCTGAATTGGTCAGCTCGGCACCCGAGACGCCGATCGGAAAGCCGAGGTAGTTCTCGATCCGCGAGCTGCGACCGGCCTGTCCGCCGGTCGTGGTGCGCTCGATGAGCACGGTCTCGAGCCCCTCCGACGCGCCGTACACCGCCGAGGCGAGACCCGCGGGCCCGCCGCCGATGACGGCAAGGTCGTACATCGGCAATGACGGCTCCGTCGACAATCCCAGCAGTTCGGCCAGCTGGCCGTCGGCCGGCTCGACGATGGCCTCGCCCTTCTCGGTGATCACGACGGGTAGTTGACGGCCGTCGAGGCCGGCGGCCTCGAGAAGCTGCATCCCCTTCGGCTCGTCGGCCATGTACGCGCGGAAGGGGAACTGGTTGCGCGCGAGGAACTGGCGCACCTCCCACGACCGCTGGTTCCAGCGGTGCCCGATCACCTTGGTATAGGGCATCGCCCGGTCGCCGACGGCCCGCCACTCCTCGAGCAGGCCGTCGATTACCGGGTAGAGCTTCTCCTCGGGTGGATCCCACGGCTTGAGTAGGTAGTGATCGAGATCGACGACGTTGATGGCGTCGATCGCGGCGTGGGTGTCCGCGTAGGCGGTCAGCAGCACGCGCTTCGCCAGCGGGAAGAGATCCATCGCCTTCTCGAGGAACTCAATACCGCTCATCTGAGGCATCCGGTAATCGGCGACGAGCACCGCGACGGTCTCACCGCGCAGCTTGAGTTCCTTCAGGGTGGCCAGCGCGTCGGGCCCGCTCTCGGCGCGCACGATGCGATACCGCTCGCCGTAGTGGCGGCGTAGGTCGCGTGCCACGGCACGCGACACAGCGGGGTCGTCGTCCACGGTGAGGATCACGGGGTTGCGGGCCTGGGGAGTGGGTCCAGTCATCACGATTAATTATGCGCTGGTCGTCCAGTGGATATCGGACGGATAGAGGGGCTGTAAGCGAACATCCAGGCGGAGGATCCGGCGATTTTGGGGAGGGCTGCCCAGCGGGTACTATTGACCAACGGTGCGGCTTCCGCGCCGACTCTTGCGTGCCCTGTCCTGGAATTTTACCAATCCGGCTCACGTTTTGTAGTCGGAGACGGTGTTTGCCGCGCCAGATAGGGAATTACGGAGGACATGGGTAAAAAAGAGGGTGCAATCGAGGTCGAGGGTCGCGTTGTCGAACCCCTACCCAATGCGATGTTCCGCATTGAGTTGGAGAACGGCCACAAGGTGCTCGCGCACATCAGCGGCAAGATGCGGCAGCACTACATCCGCATTCTGCCCGAGGATCGCGTCGTCGTGGAGTTGTCTCCATACGACCTGACCCGGGGCCGCATCGTTTACCGCTACAAGTAACTAGACAAGACAGGATCGAATCGCCGTGAAGGTGAACCCGAGCGTCAAGCCCATCTGCGACAAGTGCAGGGTGATCCGTCGGCATCGGCGGGTCATGGTGATTTGCTCCGACCCACGCCACAAACAGCGTCAGGGCTAGTCACGACCGCGAAAGCGGTTGGTAACACAACTGAATGATGACCTCCCAGTACCACTGAGCAGCAGGCGCGCCAGCGCCATCAAGAAGACGTAGTGGCCGCTCAGCACGCCCGGCACGGAGGCCGGGCCCCGTTCAAGAGCCTTCGGGCTAGCGGGAACGGACTGGGAACAGACCTCCGCAACGAAAAGGAATCACTGCCTGATGGCACGTCTACTGGGCGTCGATCTCCCGCGTGACAAGCGCATGGAGATCGCGCTGACCTACATCTACGGCATCGGCCGTACCCGCTCCCAGGAAATCTTGTCGGCCACCGGCATCGACTTCGATCTGCGCACCAAGGACCTGACCGACGACCAGGTCTCGCAACTGCGCGACTACATCGAGAGCAACTCCGACATCAAGGTCGAGGGTGACCTGCGCCGTGAGGTGCAGGCCGACATTCGTCGCAAGATCGAGATCGGCTGCTACCAGGGTCTGCGACACCGTCGCGGCCTGCCGGTGCGTGGCCAGCGAACCAAGACCAACGCGCGCACCCGCAAGGGCCCGAAGCGCACCATCGCCGGCAAGAAGAAGGCCAGGTAAGTAAATGGCACCCACCAAGAAGACCGGCGCTGCAGGCCCCAAGAAGGCCCAGAAGACGCGCCGCAAGGAAAAGAAGAACGTCCCGCATGGCGCTGCTCACATCAAGAGCACGTTCAACAACACGATCGTGTCTATCACCGACCAGCAGGGCAACGTCATCGCCTGGGCATCGTCGGGCCACGTCGGGTTCAAGGGTTCGCGCAAGTCGACCCCGTTCGCCGCGCAGCTGGCTGCCGAGAACGCTGCCCGCAAGGCGCAGGAACACGGTGTCAAGAAGGTCGACGTGTTCGTGAAGGGCCCGGGTTCGGGCCGCGAGACCGCGATCCGTTCGCTGCAGGCTGCCGGCCTCGAGGTTGGCGCCATTTCCGACGTCACGCCGCAGCCGCACAATGGCTGCCGTCCGCCCAAGCGGCGCCGGGTCTAGAGGAGACAAGAGAAAATGGCTCGTTATACCGGACCCGTCACCCGAAAGTCGCGTCGTCTCGGCGTCGACCTCGTCGGTGGAGATCAGTCCTTCGAGAAGCGTCCCTACCCGCCCGGCCAGCATGGCCGTGCGCGGATCAAGGAGAGCGAATACCGCACGCAGCTGCAGGAGAAGCAGAAGGCTCGCTTCACCTACGGCGTGATGGAGAAGCAGTTCCGTCGTTACTACGAAGAGGCCAACCGCCATTCGGGTAAGACCGGCGAGAACCTGTTGCAGATCCTGGAGAGCCGGCTCGACAACGTCATCTACCGCGCCGGGCTCGCTCGTACGCGTCGGATGGCCCGTCAGCTGGTCAGCCACGGACACTTCACCGTCAACGGCGTGAAGGTCGACATCCCCAGCTACCGCGTCTCGCAGTACGACATCATCGACATTCGCGAGAAGTCGCTGAACACACTGCCTTTCGAGCTGTCGCGTCAGACGGCGGGCGACCGCCCGATCCCCGGCTGGATTCAGGTCGTCGGCGAACGCCAGCGCATCCTCATCCACCAGCTTCCCGAGCGCGCGCAGATCCAGGTGCCGCTCACCGAGCAGCTGATCGTTGAGTTCTACTCGAAGTAAAGACATTCCTGCACCGTCAACCGGCGGGCGCAGCGACTGACCGGCATCAAATAGCGGATGTCGAGAAGGAGATAGAAAAAGAACATGCTGATCTCTCAGCGCCCCACCTTGTCCGAAGAGAGCCTCGCCGAGAACCGGTCCAAGTTCGTCATCGAGCCCTTGGAGCCCGGATTCGGTTACACCCTTGGCAACTCGCTTCGGCGCACGCTGCTGTCGTCCATTCCGGGCGCGGCGGTCACCAGCATCCGCATCGACGGCGTGCTGCACGAGTTCACCACCGTTCCCGGGGTGAAGGAAGACGTCACCGACATCATCCTGAACCTCAAGAGCCTGGTCGTGTCGTCCGAGGAGGACGAGCCGGTCACCATGTACCTGCGCAAGCAGGGCCCGGGTGCCGTCACCGCCGGTGACATCGTTCCGCCCGCGGGCGTCACGGTGCAGAACCCCGACATGCACATCGCGACCCTCAACGACAAGGGCAAGCTCGAGGTGGAGCTCGTCGTCGAGCGTGGCCGCGGCTACGTCCCCGCCGTGCAGAACAAGGCCTCCGGTGCCGAGATCGGCCGCATCCCGGTCGACTCGATCTACTCGCCGGTCCTCAAGGTCACCTACAAGGTGGAGGCCACCCGCGTCGAGCAGCGCACCGACTTCGACAAGTTGATCCTCGACGTCGAGACCAAGAATTCGATCACCCCGCGTGACGCGCTGGCCTCGGCTGGCAAGACGCTGGTCGAATTGTTCGGTCTGGCACGGGAACTCAATGTCGAGGCAGAGGGCATCGAGATCGGCCCGTCGCCCGCCGAGGCCGATCACATCGCCTCGTTCGCGCTGCCGATCGACGATCTGGAGCTCACCGTCCGGTCTTACAACTGCCTCAAGCGCGAGGGTGTGCACACCGTCGGCGAACTGGTCTCCCGCACGGAATCCGATCTGCTGGACATTCGTAACTTCGGTCAGAAGTCCATCGACGAGGTGAAGATCAAGCTGCACCAGCTGGGTCTCTCGCTGAAGGACAGTCCGGCCACGTTCGATCCGTCCGAGGTCGCCGGTTACGACGTCGCCACCGGCACCTGGAACAGCGATGCCAGCTACGACCTGGAGGCTGACCAGGACTACGCCGAAACCGAACAGCTCTAAGCCCACCAGCTTCACGGAGCACCGTCCCGGTCCTACCTTATACGGGGACCGGCCCCATATAGGAGAAGTCGCAAAATGCCCAAGCCCACAAAGGGTCCTCGCCTCGGCGGGTCGTCCTCGCACCAGAAGGCGCTTCTGGCCAACCTCGCCACGGCGCTCTTCGAGCACGGCCGCATCAAGACGACCGAGCCCAAGGCGCGGGCGCTGCGGCCCTACGCGGAGAAGCTCATCACCCACGCCAAGAAGGGCTCGCTGCACAACCGGCGTGAGGTGATGAAGAAGATCCGCGACAAGGACGTCGTGCACACGCTGTTCGCCGAGATCGGACCGTTCTTCGCCGATCGCGAGGGTGGCTACACCCGCATCATCAAGGTGGAGGCACGCAAGGGCGACAACGCTCCGATGGCCGTCATCGAGTTGGTGCGGGAGAAGACGGTGACGTCTGAAGCCGATCGCGCACGCCGCGCAGGCGCGTCCAAGGCTGCCCCGGTGGCGGCTGCCGCCGCGCCGCAGGCAGCGGTCGAGCCGGAGGCCGCGGTCGGTCCTGACTCGGACGAGGCCGTCGACGCCGTCGACGAGACCACCGACGCCCCCGAGGCCACCGACGAGGTCGTCGACGCCGACGAGGCTCCAGAGGCCGAGGCGGACGAAGCCAAGTCCTAGTGGACGAATCGTTGAACATGCCCGCCATCGCATCTGATGGCGGGCATGTTTCTTTGGTGCGGTTGCGGCTCGACATCGCCTACGACGGCACGGGTTTCGCCGGATGGGCGACGCAGTCCGATCAGCGGACGGTGGCAGGCACCATCGAGGATGCGCTGTCCACGGTGTTCCGGATGCCGATCATCACCAGGGTCGCCGGTCGCACCGACACCGGCGTGCACGCCACGGGGCAGGTCGCTCACGTCGACGTCCCGGCCGACGCGATTCCGCGGGCGTACCCGCGCGCCGTTCGCGACGAGCGCAGCGTCGCCGCCGGGGCGGCTCCGGAGTTCCGTCCGCTGGTGCGACGGCTGGCCAGACTCCTGCCCGAGGACGTGCGGGTGCGCGACGTGATCAGGGCGCCAGCCGGATTCGATGCGCGGTTCTCGGCGTTGCGGCGGCACTATCGGTACCGGCTTTCGACGGCAGCCTTCGGGGTGGAGCCGCACGAGGCCAGCTTCGTCACACCGTGGCCTCGGCCACTCGACATCGAGGCGATGCAGGCGGGATCGCGTGAACTGCAGGGCCTCAACGACTTTGCGGCCTTCTGCCGCCCACGGGAAGGGGCGACGACGATTCGGGACCTGCAACGGCTGGAGTGGGAGCGACTTGGCGACTCGATCACCGCACACGTGACTGCGGACGCGTTCTGCTGGTCGATGGTGCGTTCGCTCGTCGGAGCGCTACTCGCCGTGGGAGAGGGACGTCGCGAACCTCGTTGGTGCGCCGAGCTGTTGACCTCGAGCAAGCGCTCGAGTGATTTCTCCACGGCACCCGCCCGCGGTCTGACCCTGGTCGGCGTCGACTACCCGCCGGATGACGAACTCGAGGCTCGGATCAAGGTGACCCGCGAGATGCGTTCGGTCGACGACGTGGAGCGAAGTTAGACGCGCGCCGCGGCGAATCCCGCGGCCTCGTTGACCATGCCGGCATCTATGTACGCCTGCGCCGCATGGTCGGTCCAATTCTTCTCCCACGTATTCGGGTCGGCCGGGTTGCACACCGGATCCACCCCGTGGCACATCTC
This sequence comes from Mycolicibacterium hodleri, assembly GCF_006439015.1. Taxonomy (GTDB): domain Bacteria; phylum Actinomycetota; class Actinomycetes; order Mycobacteriales; family Mycobacteriaceae; genus Mycobacterium; species Mycobacterium hodleri_A. Next base: position 361,483 of record NZ_RCZG01000004.1, read on the forward strand.
GATGGTGCGATCCCGGTAGGTCGGGGTGATCGCTCCGATGGGGCCGGCCCATGCACTGCCGTTGCCAAAGAGGGCGACTGCCGCAATGTGCTGGTCGGCGCCCGGCGGCAGCGGATTGTCGAAACCGAAGAAGGCGAACGGCACGGCTAGCGCCACATCGGTGACCGCGGCCCCCAGGGAGTACCCACCGAGCACGATCCGAGTATCGGGGCAGCTCGCCATGGTGCTCTCGACCCTGGCGTTCATGTCGTTGGCGCCGACGTCGATCTGGTTGTCCGCGGGATAGCGCACTGCGTAGAGGTTGACGTTCTTCCCCGTCTTGGAGCGCAGTGCGCTGACGAAGGAGTTTCCGACCTGGCCGGCACCCGCGGGTTCCAGACGACCACGCGCGAAGATCACCTCGACGGCGGGGCACGCCGCGGATGCCGTCGGCACGCCTACCGCGGTTACGGCGGGGACCGTCAGCAGGACACCCGCGGTAAGCACGGAGACGGCCATGTACATGCCGAAGGCCAGGGCGAATCTGCCGGAGGCTGAGGCGAATCTGCCGGAGGCTGAGGCGAACCTGCGAATCTGCTGAGTGGTCACGAAGCCGATGCTAGCCGAATGATTCGACGCGCCCGTCGATACCGTGTGGCGGCCTGGTTACAGCAGGCCGGCGACGAAGTTCGCCGCCGTGTTGGTCGGACCGCCCGCGTAGGCCTTGTGCGCGGGCACGTCCTCCCCGTTGGTTTGGCACACCGGATCGCCGCCGTTGCATAGATCGATGGACCTTCCGCCCCAGACGGGGCTCGAGGTCAGGGGGAGACCGAGCTTGGCCGACGGGTTGCCGAAGGCGACGAGGCCTGCGACGAAGTCGGGGGTGTTGGGCGGCAGCGGATTGGTGAACCCGATCGCTGGGAAGGGCACCGCGGCGATGACGTCGATGACCGCTGCCCCCTGGGAGTAGCCGCCGAGCACCAGTCGGGTGTTGGGGCAGGCGCCCATCATGTACTGGATGTGGGCACTGGCGTCATTGGCACCGTTGGCCGCGGCGAGGAAGTCATAGGTAGCCGGGTAGTTGACCGCATAGGCGCCGACCGACCGTCCTCCCACCTTGTCGCGCAACTGATCCACGAACGCGCCACCGACCAGCCCGAGGCCCGGCGCCTCGTTGGTGCCGCGCGCGAATACCACCTCGATGTCGGGGCAGTCGTCGGCAGAGGCCGTACCAAGGCCGGCCGTCGGGATGGTCGAAACTACGGGAGCGACGACGGCGAGGCAGGCCGTGAGAACGGCGAGGGTCGCGCGTCTAACAAGATCAAAAGCCACGCCAAATGGTAACGCGTAAACGAGCTAGACAAGTCCTGCGACGAAATCTGCTGCCTGTTGCGTCAGGCCGTTGCTGACGTAATCGGTGTGGGCGAACGGGTTGCGGCCGCCAGAACAGATCGGGTCCCCGTCCTTGCACAGGTCGATGGCCCTGTCCCCGAAGACGGACGACGTGATTGGGTTGCCGAATTTTGCCGCGGGGTTGCCGAACACCGCCACCGCTGCCACGTTGGGGAGGAGGCTCGCGGGCAACGGGGGCGCGGACCCGATCTCGCCGATCTTGTTGCCGAGTGGCGGGATTCCGGCCAGCATGTCGATTACCGCGGCGCCTTGCGAATATCCCCCGAGTACCAGCCGAGTCGTCGGGCACTCCTGCGCCATGACCGAAACGCGGTTGGTCGCGTCGGTGGCGCCGGCCGCGGCTTCGAGGAAGTTGTACGAGGCGGGATAGTCGACCGCGTACGTATCAACGGTCTGACCACCGACGAGCGCGCTGAGCGAGCTGGAGAATGCCTGCCCGGGTGTCCCGAGGCCGGGCGCATCGTCGGTGCCGCGAGCGAAGATGACTTCGATGTCGGGGCACGGTGCGGCGGAGACCGCTGGGGCCGCGGGGAACGTCGCCAGCGTTGCGGCGGCGCAGACGACGGCCGAGGTGATCGCGGCCCCGCGGGCCAACGTCATGATCAGGGTCACGAGGCCATCTTCACACATCGGAGTTAGCTGCGACGAACTGTTTGCTCGGACGCCGCAGGATCGACCGGCAGGTCGGGCCAGGATGCCTGGCGACCCGCTCGGTGCGATCCCCCTGGCGTGCCAGCACCAGGCCGGCCAGAACCACTGCGGCACCGAACGCCTGCGTCGGGGTGAGAGCCTCTCCGAGCAGTGCCCATGCGGCCAGCACGGCGAACATCACCTCGGCGAGACCCACCAGCGAGGCGAACCGGGGCCGTAGCCGGGCGATGCCCATGATGCCGAGCGTGTACGCGATCGCGGTGGGGATCAGTGCGAGCGCGACCACCGGAATCACCCAGGACATCGTCACACCTGCGACGACCGTGTCGTTCGAGGTGAAGGTCAGTGGCATTGCCCCGGACAAGCCGAGCAGGGCGACGGCGATCGCGCCGACGACGAGTCCCGCGGCCGCGAGTGTGATGGAGTGCAGGCTTCCTTCGTCGCCATCCGCACTGACCTCGTCGGACATCATGAAGTAACACGCCGCGCAGACGGCCGCGGCCAACCCCCAGGCCACGCCGGTTGGGTTGACGTGGGCACCGGAGAGCCCGCCGCCTTCGAAGATGCCGAGCACCAGCATGATGCCGGCGACGGCCAGTGCCACGCCCGCCGACGTGAGGTTGCTCGGCCTCCGCCGGGTCGTGGCCCATAACCAGCCGACGACGAGGACGGGAGAGGTGTACTCGAGGAGAAGCGCAACGCCTACGGACAGGTGCGAGACGGCGTTGTAGTAGCAGAGCTGGGCGCCTGCGATGGGGACCATCCCGTATGCGACGACCGTCTTCCAGTGCTGCATCGCCTCGCGTATCCAGCCGGGCTTCATGATGGTGGCGAAGACCGCCATCGCGACGGCGCCGCCGGCCAGCCGTGCCGTGACTGCGGCGGTAGGGCTCCAGCCCGCTTCCATGAGTGACTTGCCGAGGGGTCCGGACATGCCGAAGGCGAACGCCGAGCCGATGGCGAACAGCATGCCGATTCGGAATGCGTCCGCAGCGGGCCGAGCGGCCGTCGTGGCAGTCACCTGGCACCTCCTGGCGTGTAATGAGTAAAATCGATGATGGTCGTGACGGTACCGGCGGAGGGAGTCATGAGTCAATTGAATTTCAGTCATGACACGGAGCTCACACTTCGTGCCGTGTGTGTCCTGGTCAATACCGATCGTGTGGACGGCGAGCACCTCGATGACATGGTGCAGCTCGACGGCTACCTGGACGGCTTCGGGTGGACGGGACGCCGCGACAGGGACGACGCAGAATTGGACGCCGTGCGGCAACTGCGCACGCGACTCGGCAAGATCTGGTCGAATGCCGACGACGAGGAACGCGTCGTCGGTCAAGTCAATGCGTTGCTGAGCGACACCCGGGCTGCGCCGTGGCTGACGCGGCACGCGGAGATGCCGGAGTGGCATCTGCACCTCGCGTCGATTCACGACCCACTGTGGCAACGCATGGGTGCGGAGATGGCGATGGCATTCGCGGACGTCATTCGAGCTGGCGAACTGCGACGGCTGAAGACCTGTGCAGCGCCGGATTGCGACGCAGTTCTCGTCGACCTCTCCCGCAACCGGTCGCGGATGTTCTGCGACACGGGTAATTGTGGCAACCGCCAACATGTCGCGGCATACCGCGAGAGGCGATCGGCCGCCGAGGAGTCGTAGCGAAAGCGGTGCGCGGGCAGGCGTTCCGGGCCGTTTACGCTGGCTTCCGGGGGGAATCATGGCTCGGCCACCGGCAACACGCCTACAGCTCAGTGGGCAACGCCTTCTCGCGCGTCGAATGATGCACGCACTGGTGCGCGGGGACGTCGCCATGCACGACGATCCGCTTCGCGTTCAGTCGCTTTCGCTCGCCGTTGGTGGCGTCCTCGCGACGCTCGTCGTGGTGGCGGGCGCCGTCGTCGGGTTGGTGCAGCCGCAACGGGTGCCCGACTCCGCACCCATCGTGATCGCGCACGACACGGGAGCGCTCTACGTGCGGGTCGGTGACACGCTGCACCCCGTCCTCAACCTCGCCTCGGCGCGGCTGATCGCCCGCCAGGCAGCCAATCCGGTCTCTGCGAGCGAGAAATCGATCGCCAGCGCCAAGCGAGGACCGCTGATGGGCATCCCCGGCGCCCCGGCGACCATCGGCGAACCCCTACGCGACCAGGCGTGGACGGTGTGCGACGGCGAGAACACCGTCGTGGGGCTCGGCGACTCGGCGCTCGAAGACCTGGACTCGACCCGCCCCGTGCTGGTGACGCCACGTGGGGAGGGAGTCGCCACCACCTATCTGCTGTACGACGGACAGCGGGCCGCCGTCGACCGCCGGAACGTCGCCGTGGTTCGAGCGCTGCATCTGGATGGAGTCGATCCCATCCCCGTGTCACGGACACTGCTCGACGTGGTGCCGGAGGTACCCGCGATCGCCGCCCCGTACATCGACGGCGCTGGCGCGCCAGGTCCGCCCACGCTTGGGGGAGTCACCATCGGGGCCGTCGTCTCGATACAGCGTGTGGGCACCGACGAACGATATGTCGTCCTGCGCGACGGGCTGCAGTTGGTCGGTGAGGTGGCAGCCGATCTCATCGGCTTCACCTATGACGTGCACGCTCGACCGGCTTCGATCGTCGCGCCTGCCGAGATCGTGACGCTGCCGATCTCCGATTCCCTTCCGGTGAATAGCTTTCCGCAACGTGCCCGCACCCCGGTCGGCGTTGCGGACGGACGTACCGTCTGTGCCCGATGGCGGGCGGGTGTATCGCAAACGCGCACGTCGTCGAACACGGTTATTTCGGTGGGGGAGTGGCCCTACGGGGATCCTGCGGCCATCACCCCGCTCGTACAGGCCGACGGCCAGGGCCCCAACGTCGACTCGGTGGTCATGCCCGGCGGTGTCAGCGCCTACGTCCGGTCCGCCCGGATCGTCGGCGACGACGGTACGACGGGGCCGCGGTTCCTGCTCACCGATGCAGGCGTGGTCTTCGGGGTTCATGACGACGATGCGGCGAAATTCGTTGGGCTGAAACAATATCCCGAGGCGGCACCATGGCCGATCATCGCGCACCTGCCGCGCGGGCCCGAACTCAGCGTCGATGGGGCCTCAGTCGTTCGCGACGGACTCCCGGCGCCGTCGTAACCACCCGGCCGACGCCGTCATCGCGATCGTGACTGCAGCGACGCATCCCGCAGCGCCGACCAGCGAGACACGACGGGAAGTCGTGTCGACGTCGATTGCTTCAGAGCGTTCCTGCGGGACGGGTGCGGAGGGGGCCGTCCAGGGTCCGACCCCATCGGCGCTGACGGCCGCCAACACGTCGACGACGCCGTGGCCCACCCAGGGATCCCAGCCGGAAGCGGGATGATGTGCGGTGTCCTCGATTCTGCCCATCACCTCACGCGCGGTGAGTCGAGGCGATACCGACCGCACCAGCGCGGCTATGCCCGACACCACCGGTGTCGAATAGCTCGTACCCGAAATAGGCTCGTGTTCAGACGCTAGTGGCATGGATTCGACCAGCCCATCGCCGCCCGGGCCGAGCGACACGACCGCCTCGCCGGGGGCGGCGACGTCCACCCATGGTCCCGCCAGGGTGAATGCCGAAGCCCGTCCTGCACGGTCGACCGAGCCGACCGTCAGCACGTAGTCGTCGTACCAGGCGGGGCTCACCACGACGTTCACCCCGTCCCACCCAGGTTGACCGGGATGAGCCGGATCAGGCGGTGGATTCTGGCCGGGGCACTGACCCGGGCCGCCGACATTGCCCGCCGCCGCGACGACGACGACGTTCTTCACGTCGACGGCGTAGGCCAGTGCGGCGCCAAGAGCCCGGTCGTCTAGTCCCTCGTCGGACGGCACGCACGCGACGGAGGAGATGTTGATGACCGTGGCGCCCGCGTCGGCGGCGGTTCGAACGGCGTCGGCGAGCGTGTCGACGTCTCCCACTCCCGGGCCGGTGGCGCCCTCAGACGGCCGAAACACATTGCTGGACTGCCGGATCGATAGGATGCCCGCATCGGGTGCCACACCGACGAACGTCGTCCCCGACGAATCGCTGCGCGTCGCGCCGATGATTCCGGCGACGACAGTACCGTGGCCGTCGCAGTCCTGCGTACCATCGCCCGTCGACACGTAGTCGCCGCCGGGCAGGAGATGGGGCAGTAGCCGGTGCCTGCCAACTCCCGTGTCGATCACGGCTATCGTCTGGCCTGCTCCCTTTGTCAGGCGACTCGCCGATTCGAGCTCGGCGAGGTTCTGTTGAGTCGCGGACATCTTGGCCGTTGCGGTGCCACCCGCACAGGCTCCGGTCTGCTCCGTCGGCGTGCGCGGACGCGGTGGGCGAGCCGGCGGCAGCAGTGCCTCGTCGACCGCCGGGGGTGTCACGGCAGCGGCGGTTGGAGCAGTCCAAGTGGCGGCGACGACGCACGCGACCGCAACGGTCCGGGCACCTCGGCCGGGGCGGCCACTCATCGCAGAGAGAATCCGCCGACGACGGCGTACACGCCCGCGACCCAGCAGGCGGCGGGAATGACGGCGGCCAACGCGACGTACTCGAGACGGTCGATCGTCCGCGACAGGGCGGGCCCACAGCTCGGTCGTCGCACGGCGCAGAGACCGACGACGACCAATGCGCAGGCCACTGGACCAGCGCTGTCGTGATGAGAGTCCACCGCGACGTGGAGGCAGGCGGCGATGCTCGCCAATCCCCCTGCAAGAAGGGCGATTCGACGTGCCGCGTCGACGTGAATCCTGGCCCGCAGGAGTAGCACCCCGCCGATCAGGGCGGTAAAGGTGACGATCCTGGCGGTGGCGGGCACGCCCGCATTCTCCGCACCCGCCACGACCAGGACCCCGGCGACGGCGCTTGCGGTGCCACCGGCAAGGAGACCGCTGAGGATGGCATGGCCCGTGTGGGCGCGCTTCGTCAGATCGCCGTGCCAGCGGTCGGGTCCGAGGCCCGCCGCGACAACCGACAGCCGCGGCGCGAGCGCCAGCAGGGCGAGGGCTGCGGTCGAGAGCGCCGCGCCGATGGCGGCAACGGGGATCGGCACCAGCGTCATGATCGCCACCAGCACTGACGACGCCGCGGTCGCCGTCAGTGCTGGTGACGCACGCCCGGAGAGCCTCATCATCAGCAGTGACGCCGACGCCGCCGCGGTGGCGGCCAAGAAGACGTTCGGTGTCGCTGGACCCGCCGGCACGGCGAGGAATCCCGTTGCGCAGGAAAGACACACCACCGCAAGGCTCGGCGCTGTGGGGTAGCCGGTGGCTATCGTCATCCCCGCCGCGCAGGCCGCACCCACGGCGGCGATGATCGCATTCACCGTCGCCGTCTCGGAGCCGGCCGTCCAGGACAGCGCCACCGCGGCCAGGGCTGCGGCGAGCACGCATATCGTGCCGGGAAGGAACCGGTCGACGTAACACCCGGAGTCATCGGAGGCACTTGCCTCGTGGTATGCGGACCGGCGCAGGGGTCCCAGCGCTGGTGCATCGTCGGGGGTGAGGATCAGGAGCTCGCCATCTCGAACGCCGTTGTCGGTCAACGACAATGATTCCTCCAAGATCCCGCCGGGCAGGCGATTCAGACGCCAACGGCGGACCTCGCCGCCGGGAAAAACACGGTCGTCGACCAGCTCGACGAGGGCAGGCAGTAAGGCTCCGACCGGTGCGCCCGACGGCAGCGCGACGTCGACCGCCACCGGGTCGCCGTCGCGATCGGCCTGAATGCAGACTCTGGATACTGACACCGGATCACCCCCGAGCTAGTGCCACCGCCACCACCGTAACCGCATGCGATACCGGGCTTCGACACGAATATTGGTCCGCTCAGGATGGAACCGAGAACGCCCTCGCAGCGTCCATTGATCGATGGAACTCTCAGGCTCACGCCGTCTCCCTCGTCTGCCGCCACCGCCGTTCGACGACGGGGCGGTCATCGTGAAGAAGCCACCCGACGTGCCGAAGGATCCGCCTGCGAACCTCGTCGGCAAGCTGTTGCCGGTCACGATGCTCCTCGCCATGGGTGGCATGACGGTGCTGTACTTCACCTCGGGAGCGGCATCGGCGCGAAGTCCGATGTTCCTGTTCCTCCCCGTCATGATGCTGGTGTCGGTCCTCGGATCCGTCGCCTACCAGTCGAAGGGAGCGCGCCGCGGTGGGGAACTCGACGAGAACCGACGCGCCTACCTCCGCTACCTCGACGACCTGGACCAGGCGCTGACCACAAACGCTGTTGCCCAGCATGCGTCACTTCACTGGAGTCATCCCGACCCAGCGTCGTCCTGGACGCTGGTCGGCGGCCCGCGCATGTGGGAACGCCGCCCCGGCCACGCGGACTTCTGTCAGGTACGGATCGGAGTCGGCGCGGGTCCGCTGGCCACGGACCTGGTGGTGCCCGAGTGGGGAGACGTCGAATCGCGGGACCCACTGGTCGTGGATGCGATCGACCGCCTGATGGCGGATCGGTCGACGGTGCCGTGCCTACCGGTGACGGCTGATCTACTGCTGCATCGGCGTATCGCCGTGGAGGGGGCAGTCTGTTCGGCACGGGGGTTGGTGCGGGCAATGGTGTGCCAGCTGGGCGTGTTTCACGGCCCGGACGTCGTCGCGGTCACCGCCGTCGGCAGTCTGGCCGATCCGCACTGGGACTGGTTGAAATGGCTTCCGCACTATAGGTATTCACGGAACTCCGGCCCGCATGGGCATCACGTCGTGATCATCGACGGTGCGTTGGCAGGAGCCGACGCAGACCGCTTCGGAGCGCCGGAGGACAACGTCACGGTGGTGATCATCGGGCAGGTGACTCTTGACTCCCTGCGGCTCGACGTCGACGACGCGGTGGCCTTCGAGAAGCCCGACTCGTTGACGACGCTGCAGGCGGTGGTGTGTGCCAGGCGGCTCGCCCCCTTCACCGAGATCACGGCGACGGTGGGAACGTGGACCTGGCCGCAACTGGTGGGCATCGGCGACCCTGAGCGCCTTGACGTCCGGCGGGCGTGGCGGCCGCGATCGGGCCCTGAACGTCTTCGCGTGGCCATCGGTGCCACCGAGGGCGGCGAGTTGGTCGAACTCGACATCAAAGAGGCGGCACTCGCGGGCATGGGGCCGCACGGGTTGTGCGTCGGAGCTACGGGATCCGGCAAGTCGGAGCTCCTTCGGACGCTCGTGCTGGGCTTGGCGAGCACACATGGTCCCGACGCCTTGAACCTGGTACTGGTCGACTTCAAAGGCGGCGCAACCTTTCTCGGCCTCGAAAGGCTCAGGCACGTCGCGGCCGTCGTGACCAACCTGGCCGAGGAGGAGCACCTGGTCGCGCGGATGCGCGACGCACTCGCCGGAGAGATGACACGCAGGCAACGGGTGTTGCGGGCCGCGGGTCACTTTCCGAACATCGGTGAGTATGACGCAGCGCGCGCGAGAGGCGCCGCCCTCGCCCCGCTGCCCGCGCTGTTCATCATCGTCGACGAGTTCTCCGAAATGCTCAGTCAGCATCCGGACTTCGCCGAACTGTTCGTGGCCATCGGCCGCGTCGGACGGTCGCTCGGCATGCATCTGCTGTTGGCCAGCCAGCGTCTCGACGACGGGCGACTTCGCGGTCTGGAGACGCACCTGTCCTATCGCATCTGTCTGAAGACCTTCTCCGCGAATGAGTCACGTGCGGTGCTCGGAACGACCGATGCCCACGAGCTTCCCAGCACACCCGGGGCGGCTCTGCTGAAGACGGCTTCCGGCGAGCTCATCCGATTTCAGACGGCGTTCGTGTCGGGTCCGGTGACGGCCGCGGTCGCGCCACGCGCCACCATCCCGCGGCGCTTCACGGCACGTGACGAGGAACCGTCGAGCAGCGGGGACGCCCGCGCCGGTGGCTCGCGCACGCTACTCGACGTCGTGGTGGACGGTTTGGCCGATCGGGGCGAGCCGGCGCACCGGGTATGGCTTCCGCCGCTGGAGTTGTCGCCGCCGCTCGCAGCTCTGCTCGCCGATGCCGGGTACGCCGGGCCGCGGCTCGTCATCCCGATCGGACTGGTGGACAACCCCTTTGCGCAGCGACGCGACACCTTGCTGGTCGATCTGCGGTCGGCCGGTGGGAATGTGGCGATCGTCGGCGGCCCGCGGTCGGGGAAGACGACCGCCGTGCACACCCTGGTGCTCGGGTTGGCGGCCACCCACGATCCGGACGCGGTGCAGATCTACGGGCTGGACTTTGGCAGTGGCTCCCTGTCGTCGCTGAGGCCGCTGCCCCACGTGGGAGCGGTTGCGGGCAGGGGGGACCGCGATCTGGCCCGCAGAATCGTGGCGCATGTTCAAGGGCTCGTCCGTGACCGCGAGACGTCGCGGCGGGTAGGTGATACCGGGGTCGGTACCGACACGTTCCTGGTGATCGACGGATGGGCGGTGGCACGCCACGAGTTCGATGGCATGGAGGAGGCCGTCACCGCCATTGCTGCACAGGGACTCTCGGTCGGGGTGCACGTCGTCCTCACGGCGTCGCGGTGGGCCGACGTCCGACCGGCGATGCGGGATCAACTCGGCACCCGCGTCGAATTATGCCTCGCCGACCCTGCTGATTCGGAGATGGACAGGAAGCGCGCACGTCTGCTCGGGAGCCGCCCCGCAGGTCACGGATTGACACGGGAGGGCCTCGAGTTCGTGATCGCGCCGCCGGAGGGCATCGACGTGGCAGCCCTGGCGGCACGCCATGCCGGCCGCAAGGCGCCGGCCGTACGGCTTCTCCCGTCGCGAGTTCCGCACGCCGAGGTCGCGATGCTCTCTCCCGATCACGTCGCCATCGGACTGAGTGAGGACACGCTACGACCCGTCGCCCTTGACTTCACGGTGTTGCCTCACCTCCTGATCTTCGGCGACAACGAATGCGGCAAAACGGCCACGCTACGTACCCTGTGCCGAGAGATCCAGCGGAGCAAGGGGTCCGATGAGGCTCAAGTCCTCATCGTCGACTTCCGCAGGACGCTGCTCGGCGTTCTCGAATCCGACCATCTCCTCGGGTACGCGATGTCCACTGCGTCAGCGGAATCCCACGTGGCCACGACGGTGGGGTTGCTCACCGGCAGGCTGCCGGGGGAACACGTCACACAGCGGCAGTTGCGTGAGCGGTCGTGGTGGTCCGGACCGGACGTCTACGTGGTCGTCGACGACTACGACCTGGTGGCGGGAGCGACCGGCAATCCCCTCCTGCCGATACTCGACCTGCTGCCGCACTCAAGGGATCTGGGCCTGCACCTGGTGATCGCCCGACGCTCCGGCGGTGCGGCCCGTGCGATGTTCGACCCGATTCTGGCGCGGCTGCGGGATCTGGGGTGCATGGGCCTGATGATGAGCGCCGCTCCAGACGAGGGAGTTCTACTGGGCTCGGTGCGTCCATCGCCGCTGCCACCGGGTCGCGGCACGCTGATCCGGCGGGGTCAGACCGATCACCTCGTCCAGGTGTCATGGACGGAGCCACCGTGAGCGTTGCCGTCATCGTCGTGGGACCCACCAAGGTCACTGGCCCCGGACTCGTCGATCTCGAGTTAGCAGAGGCGGCAATGCAATCCATCGACGACGACTTGGCGTTGGTCGACGAGCGGGCGATGGACGTCGATGAGCTGTGGCGAGAGGTGCTCGGATCCGCTACGGGCGGGGCGTGCGACGAGATCGTGTTGATGTGCCCGTCGTGGTGGGCGGTGTCACGTGTCGAACGCATCTGTGCCGCGGCCGGAGCATGGTCGGCGGACGTGGCCGTTCTCAGACGCACGGAGGCGCTGACGGTCGCCACGATCGTGGAGGTGGCGCCCGAATTCGTCGTCGTGCACGCCGATGGGCAGCGGCACGCCATCGCCCGGGTGAACCCGCCGTCTGCCGTCATCGACGCCGTGGTCGCGTGCGTCGAGGGCCTGGCCGCCGTGACCATCGACGTGCCCGGCGGCATCGGACTGTTCGGCGCCGACCTTGTTCGTGCCTTGCGCCGGCCCGGCGTCGAGGTGACGATTGCCGGCGACCAGTCGCTCGTCCGGGCCGTCCGAGGACTGCACCGTCTGGACCACCGCGGGGCCCTGCCGACCCGGTGGCGGCCGACTCCCCGGGCAGCGGCGGTCGGGGCGGCGATCCTGTCGGCAAGCGCCTTGGCGGCGCTTGCGATCGGGCTGGACGGCCGCGCGGACGGGCCGCCCGACGTGACCTGGCTCGTCGAGGGGCGGGTCGCCGTCGAAGTCCCTGCGCAATGGACCGTCGAGAGGATCACCTCGGGTCCGGGCTCGGCGCGGGTGGAGGTGGCTTCGCCGGCGAATCCTCTCGAAGCGATCCACGTGACTCAGTCCCGGGTGCCCGCCGCGCAGACCCTGGAAGCGGCCGCAGCGTCACTGAGCAATGCCTTGGCCGGGGAGCCCGAGGGGGTCTTCGTGGATTTCACCGCACGTGGCGAGCGGGCCCACCGTGCCGCCGTCACCTACCGAGAAGTTCGCGCCGACCGAGGCATCGACTGGACGGTGCTCCTGGATGGGGATGTTCGGATCGCGATCGGCTGCCAGGGACCCGGAGAACGTCCCGGTCCCGAGGACGTGTGTGACCGGGCGATCGGGTCCGCGCACGCGGTCGGGCGAAAGTGATTCACGCACAGGGGAACCGAATGCCGCGATGGCGCGTCCAATCATTCATACGATCGCAAACGAAGGGAAAGCGATGACGAGTAGGGCATTGACCACCGACCTCGGATTGATGTCGGCCGTCGCGGGCAAGATCGACGGGAGAAACGAGGAGACCAGGGCGATGCTCCGGACCTTCATCGGTCAGATGAGCAGCGTCCCACCGTCGGTCTGGGGCGGCGCCGCGGCAGCCCGATTCCGCGACGTCGTCGACCGATGGAATACCCAGTCGCTCGCGTTGCACCAGTCGTTGCAAAGGATCGCGGAGACCATCCGCCTCAACGAGCGGACCTTGCGGGAGGCAGCCGACCAGCATTCGCACCGGATCGCTTCGGCCGACGTTCTGTAATCACGTCCACCACTACCCCCTGCCCACCAACGCACTATCCACAAACGCAGATGGAGCATCAATGGATCCGGTTCTGTCCTACGACTTCAACGAGATCGAGTTCACCGTCCGTCAGGAGATTCACCGCACGTCCGCGCAGTTCAATGCGGCTTTGGACGACCTGCGTGCACAGATAGCACCCCTGCAGGCGGTGTGGACCCGTGACGCTGCGGAGGCCTACCGCGTCGAGCAGGCCAGATGGGATCAGTCCGCGGCCGCGCTGAACGAGATTCTGATCTCCCTCGGCAACGCGGTGCGCGATGGCTCGGACGAGGTGGCGGACACCGACCGGCGTGCGGCGGGTGCGTGGGGCATCTAGACGGCGGCCGAGAATGAGACCCTGTGCGGTCCCGAACGGGAGGAGAGCCCGGGAGGGACCGCACAGTCATGTCGCAGCCTGGCGGTCATGCGTCCCGCCGCAGGTCAGCGCCCGCGCCGACGCCCGCGTCTGCGGCCGCCGCAGCCGCGACGCCGTTCACCGACGATGCGAACTCGCTGGCCCGAGGATGGCGTTTTGACCTGCGACGACAGTCGCCGGTAAGCTCCCCGGTTGGCGCGCGGTGAGTCTTGGACTCTGCGGGTCCTCGGGTCTACGTCGGTCGCCGAGAACCCCAACTGCATTCGCTTGACCGACAACCCGGTTCATCCGGGACAACCCGAGAAGATTGAGGTAGCGCTGTGCCTACGTACACGCCGAAGGCGGGTGACACCACACGCACGTGGCATGTCATCGACGCCACCGACGTGGTCCTCGGCCGGCTCGCCGTTGCAGCAGCAACCCTGCTGCGCGGCAAGCACAAGCCGACGTTCACGCCGAATGTCGATGGTGGCGATTTCGTCATCATCATCAATGCAGACAAGGTCGCCATCAGTGGCGACAAGCTGAAGAATAAGTTCGCCTACCGTCACTCGGGTTACCCCGGCGGCCTCCGCAGGCGAACCATCGGCGAAATGATGGCGAAGAATCCCGAGAAGGTCGTGGAGAACGCGATCGTCGGGATGCTCCCGCATAACAAGCTGAACCGGCAGGTCCAGAAGAAGCTCAAGGTGTACGCGGGTCCCGAGCATCCGCACATCGCCCAGCAGCCGGTTCCATACGAGATCAAGCAGGTAGCCCAGTGACCGAGACGACTGACGTGACCGAACCGACCGAGGTCGAAGAAGTGACCGAGGCACCAGAAGCTTCCGAGACGGTCGAGGTCGTCGAGACCGAAGCCGCAGACGAGGCCCCGGCCCGCGAGCCGCTCCTGCTCGACCGCCCCATCCAGACCGTCGGCCGCCGCAAGGAGGCCGTGGTGCGGGTACGCCTGAGCCCCGGCACCGGCAAGTTCACCCTGGATGGCCGCAGCCTCGAGGAGTACTTCCCCAACAAGGTGCACCAGCAGCTCATCAAGGCGCCGCTGGTTCTCGTCGACCGGCTCGACACCGTCGACATCTTCGCCCACCTCGATGGTGGCGGCCCGTCCGGACAGGCCGGCGCGCTGCGTCTGGCCATCGCCCGGGCGCTCATCATCGTGCAGCCCGAAGATCGGCCGCCGCTGAAGAAGGCCGGCTACCTCACGCGTGACCCGCGTGCCATCGAGCGCAAGAAGTACGGTCTGAAGAAGGCCCGTAAGGCGCCTCAGTACTCGAAGCGCTGATCCTCAGCACGGTTCGTCCGCGAGCGTGCGCGTCTGTCCGACATGGCGCGCACGCTTTCGGTTTGTCTAGGAGGAGCATGGGTCGACTGTTCGGCACCGACGGAGTCCGTGGTGTCGCCAACACCGATCTGACCGCCGAGCTGGCACTGGCTCTCGGGTCGGCGGCGTCGCGCCGACTGGGTTCCGGCGGCGAGCGCCGAGTCGCCGTCGTCGGTCGCGACCCACGGGCCAGTGGCGAGATGCTCGAAGCCGCGGTCATCGCCGGGATCGCCAGTGAGGGCGTCGACGTGCTGCGGGTCGGTGTGTTGCCGACCCCGGCCGTCGCCCATCTGACGGGCGTCTATCACGCCGAGTTCGGCGTGATGATCTCCGCATCGCACAATCCGATGCCCGACAACGGCATCAAGATCTTCGGCCCCGGCGGCCGCAAACTCGACGACGCCGCCGAGGACCGCATCGAAGAGCTCCTCGGTGCGGGACCCGGCCACCGTCCCGTCGGCGCGGGCATCGGCCGGGTGCTCGACGCCGATGACGCGCTCGAGCGCTATCTGCAACACGTCGCCACGGCCGCCCCCCTCCCGCTGGACGGCGTGACGGTCGTGGTGGACTGTGCGCACGGCGCTGCGTCGACCGCTGCGCCGCTGGCGTACCGCGCCGCGGGGGCCACCGTCATCGCGATCAACGCAGAACCCAACGGCCTCAACATCAATGACGGCTGCGGGTCGACGCACATGGACGTACTGCAGCACGCGGTGCTCGCCCACGGTGCGGACCTGGGTCTGGCTCACGACGGCGACGCCGACCGCTGCCTCGCCGTCGATGCGGCAGGTGACGTCGTCGACGGTGACGCCATCATGGTGATCCTCGCAATGGCCATGCGCGACGCCGGCGAGCTGGCGTCGAACACGTTGGTGGCCACGGTGATGAGCAACCTCGGCCTGCACATCGCCATGCGCCGTGAACACATCGAGGTCCGCACCACCGCCGTGGGCGACAGGTACGTCCTCGAGGAACTGCGCGCCGGGAAGTACTCACTCGGTGGCGAGCAGTCAGGCCACATCGTGATGCCGTCCCTCGGGACCACCGGCGACGGGATCGCGACCGGCCTTCGCCTGATGGCGCGAATGGCTCAGACCCGTTCGTCACTGGCGTCGCTCGCGGCTCCCATGCATACGCTCCCGCAGGTGCTCATCAACGTGCAGGTCGCGGACAAGGCCACCGTCGCCGAGGCGCCATCGGTGCAGTCCGCCGTGGCCGAGGCGGAGGCAGAACTCGGGGATACCGGGCGAATCTTGTTGCGTCCCTCGGGAACCGAGCAAGTCGTGCGGGTGATGGTCGAGGCCGCCGACGAGGACACCGCGCGACTACTCGCCTCCCGCGTTGCGGATTCGGTGAGCGAACAACGCTGAACGAAGGAGCACCCCGTTGAACGATTTCGTCGTCGCAATCGACCAGGGCACCACCAGTACCCGGGCGATGATCTTCGATCACGACGGTGCTGAAGTGGGGAGGCATCAGCTCGAACACGAGCAGATCCTGCCCAAGGCGGGCTGGGTCGAACACAATCCCGTCGAGATCTGGGAACGAACCGCTGCGGTCCTGATGTCGGTCCTCAACAACACCAAGCTGCAGGTGGATGACCTTGCTGCGCTTGGCATCACCAATCAGCGTGAGACGGCACTGGTGTGGGATCGGAAGACGGGCAGGCCGTACTACAACGCGATCGTCTGGCAGGACACCCGTACTGACCGCATCGCCTCGACGTTGGACCGTGACGGACGCGGCGACGTGATCAGGCACAAGGCCGGTCTGCCGCCTGCAACGTATTTCTCGGCTGCCAAGGTGCAGTGGATCTTGGAGAACGTCGACGGGGTGCGCGAGGCCGCCGAGCGTGGAGATGCGATCTTCGGCACCAGCGACAGTTGGGTGGCGTGGAATCTGACCGGCGGCCCGCGGGGTGGGGTGCATGTCACCGACGTGACCAATGCCAGCCGGACGATGCTGATGAACTTGGAAACGCTGGACTGGGACGACGAGTTGTTGTCGTTCTTCGGGATTCCGCGGCAGATGTTGCCCCGGATCGTGCCGTCGTCATCACCCGAACCGTATGGCACTACCCAGGACACGGGTCCGCTTGGCGGTGAGGTGCCGGTGACGGGCATCCTCGGTGATCAGCAGGCGGCGATGGTGGGGCAGGTGTGCTTGGCTCCGGGTGAGGCAAAGAACACCTACGGCACCGGCAACTTCTTGCTGCTGAATACCGGCGAGAAGATCGTCCGCTCCGAGAACGGTCTGCTCACGACGGTCTGCTATCAGTTCGGTGAGGCGAAACCCGTTTACGCGCTTGAGGGTTCGATCGCCGTGACGGGATCTGCCGTGCAGTGGTTGCGCGATCAGCTGGGTATCATCAGCGGCGCTGCCCAGAGCGAATCGCTGGCCAGGCAGGTCGAGGACAACGGCGGGGTCTACTTCGTGCCCGCGTTCTCGGGGTTGTTCGCGCCGTATTGGCGGTCCGATGCGCGTGGCGCCATCGTCGGGCTCTCTCGCTTCAACACCAACGCACACGTCGCGCGGGCGACGCTGGAGGCGATCTGCTATCAGAGCCGCGACGTCGTGGACGCCATGGAGAAGGATTCCGGCGTGCACCTCGAGGTCCTGAAGGTCGATGGCGGTATCACTGCGAACGACCTGTGCATGCAGATCCAGTCCGACGTGCTCGGCGTCGACGTGGTCAAGCCGGTCGTGGCCGAGACGACTGCGCTGGGCGCTGCCTATGCGGCAGGGCTGGCCGTCGGCTTCTGGGACGACCCCGAGGATCTGCGGGCCAACTGGCAGGAGGGCAAGCGCTGGACGCCGGCTTGGAGCGACGAGCAGCGCACCGCCGGCTACGCGGGCTGGCAAAAGGCCGTTCAGCGCACCCTTGACTGGGTCGACGTCACCTAGCGAGTTCACCGTGCGAGGGAACCGGACGGAGGTTCGGCGCGTCGTAAACCGGTATGGGAGAAAATGAGTCCGCTTACGTCGACGTCGAAGCACTCCTCGACCTCGCTGGCCGGTGCGATACGGTCGCGGAGATGGTCGACGGACTGGCCCGTACGCACCTCGGTAGGTTGATGTTCGACGGGGCGGTCGCGGGCCGGGACTACATCGGCCGCGGGGACGCCGTGCGGCGGGCCGTCGACGCCGTTGTGGACCCGGTGCACGTGTGGTCCAGGGCGATGCGCGAAATCGCCTCCGCGCTGCGAACTTCGACCGGTCGCTACGCCGAGGCCGACGCACTCAGCGCGACGCGGCTGGGGTGACGGTGGCGACTCCGCATGACGCCGGGGCACGTCTCGCCGAGGGGCGGCTCACCGTCGACGACGTCGAGGAGTACGTGGCGGCGTGTCGTCGCCTCGGGTACTCGCATCGGGATCTGACCATGCACCCCACACAGGTACGCGACTGGTACGGCAGTGAGGAGGGCCTGGACCTGCGCACCGTGGACGCCGATGCGGCCGCCCTGTCCGCGGCCGCGTCGGCAGCCGAGGATGCCGCTCGCAGGCAGGCCGACCTGGTGTCGGAACTCGCGGGAGCGTGGTCCGGAGCTGGCGCCGCCTCCGCACATCAATTCGTTTGGCGCAGTTGCCAATCCGCGACCGCCGTCGGCGTGGCCTTGCGCACGGCCGCGCAGTCGATGGCCACGCTTCGCGACGCACTGTGGCGCGCCGTCGACGCCAAGGCCGTCGCCAACGAGACCGTCGACGACAGGCAACAGCCACACCGCACCGAGTGGCTGGCCGCCGCAAGGACGGTGACGACGGGCGCTGGCGACCTCGCGGCCGCCAGCGAACTGATCGATACGCAGGTAAAGCCGTTCGTCGATCTCGACATCGGGTCCGACTGGCTGGCCGCGATGCGAACTGCCATCGTGTCGATCAACGCCGCCTATGACGCGTCGATCTCAGGTATCACCGCCACGCCACCCCCGGTGTTCGGCGTGCCCGGCGAACTCGGCCCGCGCCCCAGCCCGTCCCGTCGTCGGGATGCCGTTGATGTCGTGGATGAGGTGGTCGCAGCCGCTCCGACACGGACCACTCCGGCGGCAGCGGTGGGATCCGTTGCCCCCGCCACTCCTTCAGCTCCACCACCGCCTACTACGCCGTGGTCGGGCTCGGCGCCGGCACCACCGGAGGCCGCACCGTTGCCGCCGGCATCCGCATGGCCTGCATCGGCGCCTGCGCCTGCTGCACCTTCAGTGCCGTCGATGCCGTCGATGCCGTCGGTGGGTGACCTCGGCGCGGGCACGTCATCGCTCGGCTCCGGCCTCGCCGGGTTCGGGCAGCAATTGGCCGACCTCATCGGCGGCCTGGTCGGCTCCGCCGACGGCGGAGTGCCCGAAGGTGGGTTGCCCGAGGCCGCCAATGCCGATGAGCCGCCCGATGGTGCGGAACCAGATGCCACGGCCGATCCCCACGCCGAAGAGGATCCCAACGCGCGAGATGACCCCGACGCCGAAGCCGATCCGGAACCCGAAGCCGATCCGGAACCCGAAGCCGATCCGGAACCCGAAGGTCCGGTCGACGAGTCGATGCTCGAACCGCCACCTGTCGAGGAACCCACGCCAACACCTATTCCGGGACCGCCGCCCGTCGATCCGCCGCCGCCCGCGCCGCAGGGTCTTCCGGAGCCCATCGCAAACTCTGCAGAGCAGACGCCGTGCGAGATCGCCGCCGACGAGTTGCCGCAGGTAGGGGAGTAGCCTCCGCTGAGTGAAACTGCGTATGCCACAGGTGGTTTTCCTGTTTCTCCTGGGTGCGGCGGCGTCTCTCGTCGGCGACCATGCTCACGTCGTCACGGGCACCACGGTCTACTTCGAAACAGCTCTGACGGCAGTGCCCTTCGTGTGGAGCAGCCCGATCTGGTTTCCAACGATGGTCGGAGTCGCAACCGTGACGCTCGCGGAGATCCGGCTGCACCTACCCGGGGTGCGCACGGGGGTCACGGCACGTCAAGGCCTGGCGGGCGTGGCGGCAGTGGTCGGCATCTACGTCACGACTGCGTTGGTGCACACCGCGCCTCCGGTACCCGGCACCGTGCTCGTCGTGGCGATGTCTGTCATCACGTGGTGTGCACTCGGCGACAAGCAGTCGCTGGTGTGCGGGATGCTCGCCGCGATTCTCGGCCCGGTCGTCGAAATCGTCCTCGTCGAGGTGGGCGTATTTGCTTACCACGCAGACTCGGACGGGCTGTTCGGCGTCGGGCCGTTCCTGCCGCCCTTGTACTTCGCGTTCGGTGTCGTGGTGGCCCTACTCGGCGAACTCTGCGCCGAGACTGCGGACGGTGCGACGAGACTCGGCTAGTTCGCCATCGCGACGAGTTCCTCGCAGAACCTCACGGATTCGCGGTCGTCGGTGGCGAGCGGGTGCACCAGCATGGTGGTGACGCCGGCTTCAGCGTAGGCCGCCAACCGCTCCTTGACGAATCCGGCTGGCCCGACGAGGGATACGTTGCGGACGAGGTCGTCGGGGACCGCGGCGATGGCCTCTTCCTTCTTACCCGCGAGGTAGAGATCTTGGATGTGGTCGGCGACCTCACCGAAGCCGTACCGCGTGGCCAGGTTGTGGTAGAAGTTCTTGCCGCGCGCGCCCATGCCGCCGATGTAGAGCGCCAGTTGGGGTTTCGCCCACCCCAGCCTGTCTTCGACGTCGTCGCCGATGGCCAAGCTGGCCGAGACCATGACGTCGAGTGGCCCGAGTGCGGGGTCGCGCTTGGCGGTACCGGCGCGCAACGCATCGCCCCAGACGTCGTCGGCCTTCTCGGGGTAGAAGAACACCGGCTGCCAGCCCTCGGCGATCTCGGCGGTGAGCTTGACGTTCTGCGGACCGAGTGCGGCGATGGTGATCGGAATGCGTTCACGGACTGGATGATTGATGAGCTTGAGCGGCTTACCCAGACCCGTGCCGCGGGCGTTGGGCCCCTCGCTGGGTAGCGGCACCTGGTAGTACTTCCCGTCGAACTCGACCTTGTCGCGGCGCCAAACCTGGCGGCAGATCTCGACGACTTCGCGGGTGCGGCCGAGTGGTGCGTCGAACGGGACGCCGTGGAAGCCCTCCACCACTTGCGGGCCGGACGTGCCGATGCCGAGCCGGAACCGGCCGTCGGAGACGTAGTCGACCCCCGCCGCGGTCATCGCCAGCAGGGTTGGCGTGCGGGTGTAGATCGGGACGACGCCCGTTCCGAGCTCGATGGTCGATGTCTTGGCTGCGAGATAACCCAGCTGGCTGATGGCGTCGTACGAGTACGCCTCGGCGACGAGGGCGAGGTCGACGCCGCACTTCTCGAGTTCGACGACCTGGTCGGCTGCCTCTCGGAAGCCACTGGCATAGCTCAGGAAGATTCCGGTGCGCATCATGGAGTTATATCACCATCAACCAGTTGGTTGGGAGTGGGTGTCAGGGCTTGAGAAGCGCAACCACTTTGTTCTCCAGGTCAACGGGATCGTCGGAGAACGGGTCGAAGACCTCGGCGTTCGGCAGTTCGACATCGGCGTCGGCGAAGTCGCAGTAGGTCTTGTCGCCGGCCAGCGTGTACAGCAGGTAGCCGGTGAGCAGTGCGCGCACTGCCTTCTGGGTGCCCTTGTCCGCGCCGGGCAGCTTCACGGCGCGGGCAAGCCTGCGGCCCTCGACCAGGCCTCCGGCCGTCACGTTGCTCATCTTGCGTACAGCCGCAGGCTTCCACGCCCTGGCCAGCTGGACCGCGTTGGACCGCAGTGACATCGGGTCACCGGGGTCGGCGAGGATCAGGCCTGGCACGCGCAGCGTCGCAGCGGGTCGTTCGGCTGGCGGCGCGGTGACGGACGGGAACAGCGCGACTGCGGCCTTGAGCCTGTCGGGCATGCCCGCGGCGGCGAAGACGGCGGCCGAACCGCCGAAACCGTGACCAACGACACCCAGCTTGGTGGGGTGCACGCTGATCTTGCCGGGCCCGAGTCGCACGCCCGAGATGATGTCGAGCGTCGTACCCAGGTCGAACGCCATGTTCAGCACCGACGGCGCCAGTCCGGTCTCGGTGTGCGGCGCTGCGGCGACGATTCCCCAGGACGCCAGGTGCTCGAGCGTCCCCGCATAACGGTCAGCCGCGGCCAGCCAGTCGTGGCCGAACGCCACGCCGGGCAGATTGAGTCCGGACTCCGGGGTGTACACGAGGCCTGGTAAGCCTGCAAACGCCAGGTCACCGCGAAGAACGCGGTGCGGCCCCCGGCGCTTCAACGCAGCGAAGAGCTTCTTCGTCTTGGCCACCCGATGACCGTAGCTCACCAGGGTTGCCGGCGACGGCTGCACTACCCTTGTTGGTCATGTGCGGAATTGTCGGCTACGTCGGGAAGCGTCCTGCCCGGGGCATCGTCGTCGATGCGCTCCGGCGGATGGAGTACCGGGGTTACGACTCCTCGGGCGTGGCACTGTTGGACGGCCAGGGTGGCATGGCGGTGCGCAGGCGCGCTGGGCGCCTGGCCAACCTCGAGGCAGCCCTCGCCGAAACCGATTCCGAGGCGCTGACCGGCAACACCGGTATGGGCCACACTCGCTGGGCCACCCACGGCAGGCCCACCGACCGTAACGCCCACCCGCACCGTGACGCGGCGGGCAAGATCGCCGTCGTCCACAACGGAATCATCGAGAACTTCACCGTGCTGCGCCAAGAGCTTGAGACCTTGGGTGTCGAATTCGCCAGTGACACCGATACCGAGGTCGCCGTTCATCTGGTGTCGTGGCAGTACCACCACGGGCCCACGGCGGGTGACTTCGTCGGCTCCGTGATGGCCGTGCTGCCTCGTCTCGAGGGGCACTTCACGCTGGTCTTCGCCAGCGCCGACGATCCGGACACCATCGTGGCCGCCAGGCGCTCCACACCGCTGGTGATCGGCGTCGGCGACGGCGAGATGTTCCTCGGGTCCGACGTCGCCGCCTTCATCGAGCACACCCGCGAGGCCGTCGAGCTGGGGCAGGACCAGGCTGTGGTGATCACCGCCGACGGGTACGCGATCTACGACTTCCACGGCAACCGGGACGACGCCGCTGCTCGTCCGTTTCACATCGACTGGGACCTGTCCGCGGCCGAAAAGGGCGGCTACGAGTACTTCATGCTCAAGGAGATCGCCGAGCAGCCCGCCGCCGTCGCCGACACCCTGCTGGGACACTTCGTCGACGGCCGCATCGTGCTCGACGAACAGCGCCTGAGCGATCAGGAGCTCCGCGAGATCGACAAGGTCTTCATCGTTGCGTGCGGCACCGCCTACCACTCGGGGATGCTGGCCAAGTACGCCATCGAGCACTGGACCCGGTTGCCCGTCGAGGTCGAGCTCGCCAGCGAGTTCCGCTATCGCGACCCCGTGCTGGACCGCAGCACGTTGGTGATCGCGATCTCACAGTCCGGGGAGACGGCGGACACGCTGGAAGCGGTGCGGCACGCGAAGGAGCAGAAGGCCAAGGTGCTGGCCATCTGCAACACCAACGGTTCGCAGATCCCCCGCGAGTGCGACGCGGTGCTGTATACGCGCGCAGGGCCGGAGATCGGCGTCGCCTCCACCAAGACGTTCCTGGCCCAGATCGCCGCCAACTATCTGGTCGGACTGGCGCTGGCCCAAGCGCGCGGCACCAAGTACCCCGACGAGGTCGAGCGCGAGTTCACCGAGCTCGAGTCGATGCCGGACCTGATTGCCCGGGTCCTGACGTGCATGGAACCGGTCACCGCACTGGCGCACCGGTTCGCGGCGTCGCCGACGGTCCTCTTCCTCGGCCGTCACGTTGGCTACCCGGTGGCTCTCGAGGGCGCGCTCAAGCTCAAGGAGTTGGCCTACATGCACGCCGAGGGGTTCGCGGCGGGTGAGCTCAAGCACGGGCCGATCGCGCTGATCGAAGACGATCTACCCGTCATCATCGTCATGCCGTCGCCCAAGAACGCGGCGATGCTGCACAGCAAGCTGCTGAGCAACATTCGCGAGATCCAGGCGCGCGGCGCCATCACCATCGTCATCGCCGAGGAAGGCGACGACACCGTTCGGCCCTACGCCGATCACCTGATCGAGATGCCCGCGGTGTCAACGCTTTTCCAGCCGCTGCTATCGACCATCCCGCTGCAGGTGTTCGCCGCTGGCGTGGCGCAGGCCCGGGGTTACGACGTCGACAAGCCGCGCAACCTGGCGAAGTCCGTCACGGTCGAGTAGGCGCCGCCCTTTCGTTCGCCGAGACTTCACTTGTTGACGGATTCCCAGCCGAATTCGTCAACAAGTGTACTTTCGGTGGGTGCTCGCGGCGTCGAATACGTGTGCCATTACCCGGAGTAGGCCGAACATTCAGCATCACGACGTAACGTAGGCCGAATGCGCTACTACCACACGGCCGACGCGATTCGCGCGGCCGAGGCGCCGCTGCTAGCCAGCCTGCCCGACGGGGCGTTGATGAAGCGTGCCGCCTTCGGCCTGGCGGGTGCCATCGCCAGGGAACTCGCCGCGCGCACCGCCGGCGTCAACGGACGGCAGGTCTGTGCCGTAATTGGCTCGGGTGACAACGGCGGCGACGCACTGTGGGCGGCGACCTTCCTGCGCCGCCGCGGCGTGACGGCGTCGGCGATCGTGCTCAACCCCGAGCGGGTACATGGTGTTGCCCTCGCCGCGTTCACGGCCGCCGGCGGCCGTCTCGTCCAAAACGTGCCGCCGACAACAGATCTGGTCATCGACGGAGTCGTCGGCATCTCCGCCAGCGGGTCGCTTCGACTCGAGGCGGCGCGGGTGTTCGCCGACGTCTCCACGGCGGGCATCCCCGTCGTGGCCGTCGACCTTCCCAGCGGCGTGGACGTACAGACCGGGGCGGCCGACGGGCCGCACGTCCAGGCCGCGCTGACCGTGACGTTCGGCGGTCGCAAACCGGTTCACGCCCTCGGTGATTGCGGTCGGGTCGAACTGATCGACATCGGCCTCGACCTGCCCGACTCCGACATGCGCTCGCTGGAGAACGCCGACGTCATCGCCCGATGGCCCGTTCCCGGTGCGCGCGACGACAAGTACAGCCAGGGCGTGACGGGCGTGATGGCAGGCTCGTCCACCTATCCGGGAGCGGCGATACTCTGCACGGGGGCCGCGGTCGCCGCCACCTCGGGCATGGTGCGGTACGCGGGAACGGCCGCTGCCGAAGTGGTTTCGCACTGGCCCGAGGTCATCGCCACGCCGACGGCCAATGCGGCAGGCCGAGTGCAGGCCTGGGTGGTCGGACCCGGCCTCGGTACCGACGAAGCGGGTGCCGCCGCGCTGTGGTTCGCCCTCGACACCGATCTGCCCGTGATCGTCGATGCCGATGCGCTCACCATTCTGGCCGCACACCCCGGCGTCCTCGAAGGACGGAAGGCCCCCACCGTGCTCACTCCGCACGCGGGTGAGTTCGCCCGGCTTGCCGGCCATCCGCCGGGCGACGATCGGGTGGGAGCGACCCGACGGCTTGCCGAGGCCTTCGGCGCCACCGTCCTGCTCAAGGGGAACGTCACCGTCGTCGCCGAGCCGGGCTCGGCGCAGCCGGTTTTCCTCAACCCGGCCGGCCAATCATGGTCGGCCACTGCGGGTTCCGGCGATGTGCTGTCCGGTGTCATCGGCGCGCTACTCGCCGCGGGCCTACCTCCCGGTGAGGCGGCGGCATCGGCGGCGTTCGTCCACGCCCGTGCTGCAGCGCTGGCGGCCGCCGCTCCCGGACCCAGGCCCGCACCCACGTCGGCTTCGGGAATTCTCGCCCACATTCGTTCGTCGATCGCCAACCTCTAGAAGGGACGACAGATGTCATCCAGGCACGCTCCGGCAGCATCGATCACACCGGCCTACACCGCCAGGCTCTTCACCGCGCCCGTGCCGACGCTGCGGATGCCGAAGGGATCAATGGATCCGCAGGCCGCCTATCGGTTCATCCACGACGAGCTCATGCTCGACGGGAGCTCGCGCTTGAATCTCGCGACGTTCGTCACGACGTGGATGGATCCCGAGGCCGAGAAATTGATGGCCGAGACGTTCGACAAGAACATGATCGACAAGGACGAGTATCCCGCGACCGCAGCCATCGAGCAGCGCTGCGTGTGCATGGTCGCAGACCTCTTCCACGCCGAGAACCTGCGCGACGACGACCCCGCCAGCGCCATCGGCGCCTCCACGGTGGGGTCCAGCGAGGCGGTGATGCTGGCCGGATTGGCGATGAGCTGGCGGTGGCGTGCGAAGGTCGACCCAGACAACAAGGGGGCTTGGCGCAGTCGCACGCCGAAGCTGGTGATGGGCTCCAACGTCCAGGTGGTCTGGGAGAAGTTCTGCCGGTACTTCGACGTCGAACCCGTCTACCTCCCCATGGAGGAGGGCCGCTACGTCATCACGCCCCAGCAGGTCCTCGATGCGGTAGACGAGGACACCATCGGGGTGGTGGCCATCCTCGGCACCACCTACACCGGCGAACTCGAACCGATCGCCGAGATCTGCGCGGCCCTGGACAAGCTGGCCGCCGACGGTGGTGTCGACGTGCCGGTTCACGTCGACGCGGCCAGCGGTGGCTTCGTCGTGCCATTCCTGCACCCGGAGGTGGTGTGGGACTTCCGGCTGCCCAGAGTGGTCTCGATCAATGTCAGTGGGCACAAGTACGGGCTGACGTACCCCGGCATCGGTTTCGTGGTGTGGCGCAGCGCCGAGTACCTGCCGGATGATCTCGTCTTCCGGGTCAATTATCTCGGCGGTGACATGCCGACCTTCACCCTGAACTTCTCCAAGGGCGGCAATCAGGTCGTCGGCCAGTACTACAACTTCCTGCGCCTCGGTCGAGACGGTTACGCCAAGGTCATGTCGTGCCTGTCGGGCACGGCGCGCTGGCTCGGCGACCAACTGCGCGACAGCGAGCACTTCGACGTGATTTCCGACGGCTCGGCGATCCCCGTGGTCAGCTTCAAACTGAAGGGCGACCGCGGCTACACCGAGTTCGACGTCTCGCACGCGCTGCGGTCCTACGGCTGGCAGGTGCCCGCGTACACGATGCCCGACGACGCCACCGACGTGGCCGTGCTTCGCGTCGTGGTCCGAGAGGGGTTCTCCACCGACCTCGCGCGAGCGCTCAAGGACGACCTCCTGACGGTGCTGAAGACACTCGACGAGCTCAAGCCGAATGGCCACTTCGACACGGTGCAGCCCTTCGCGCACTGAGTGTCGGCCTCCGGGCAAGCCCCGGGAGCGTGTTCTGGGACAATCGGACAGACATGACCGTGCATCCGACCCAGCCATCGACGTCGGCCGCCGCCGCGAAGGCGGTGGTGGACCTCGGCGCCATCGCCCACAACGTGCGGCTGCTCAGGGAGCGCGCGGGATCCGCCGAGGTCATGGCGGTCGTGAAGGCCGACGGCTACGGGCACGGGGCTGCCCAGGTCGGCCGGGCCGCGCTCGCCGCCGGGGCCGCCGAACTGGGCGTCGCGACCATCGAGGAGGCGCTAGCCGTACGCCGCGACGGCGTCACCGCGCCACTGCTGTGCTGGTTGCACGCGCCAGGAACCGACTTTGCGCCCGCACTGGCCGCCGACGTCCAGCTCGGTGTCTCCTCGGTGCGCCAATTGGGGGAGGTGGTCGACGCCGTGCATCGCACCGGTACGACGGCCGTCGTCACGGTCAAGGTGGACACCGGGCTGAACCGCAATGGGGTCGGCGCCGCGGAGTTCCCCGCGCTCTTGGCGTCGCTTCGCCGCGCCATGGCCGACGACGCGGTCAGGGTCCGTGGCATCATGTCGCATTTGGCGTGTGGCGATGATCCAGCCAGCCCCTTCAACGATCAACAGGCGCAACGGTTCTTGGCGATGCGCTCGCAGGCGCGCGACGCCGGAGTCGAATTCGAGATCGCGCACCTCGGCAACTCGCCCGCGGCGATGACTCGACCGGATCTCGCATTCGACATGGTGCGACCGGGTATCGCGGTATATGGGCAGACACCGATTCCGGCCATGGGAGACATGGGTTTACGGCCTGCGATGACGCTGACGTGTCCCGTCGCGATGATTCGCTCGCTCAAGGCTGGCGACGGGGTGTCCTATGGTCACACGTGGGTGGCCACGTCCGACACCACCGTGGCCCTCATTCCGCTCGGGTACGCCGACGGTGTGTTCCGCGGTCTCAGCGGTCGGATGGACGTCCTGATCAATGGGCGGCGCCGACCGAACGTCGGTCGCATCTGCATGGACCAGTTCGTCGTCGACCTGGGACCCGGCCCCGTCGACGTCCACGAGGGCGACGACGCGATCCTCTTCGGTTCCGGCAGCAGTGGCGAACCCACCGCGCTGGACTGGGCGGAGTTGCTCGGCACCATCAACTACGAGGTCGTCACCAGCCCGCGGGGTCGTGTGTCGCGAGTGTACGTCGACGAAACGGGCGGAAACCGTTGAGCTACTTCGCGAACGACGCCTCGCGCCGGCGCAAGCGAAGGGGGCGCTGGTTGGCGGGCGCCGCAGGCATCTCCGCGGTCGGGGGACTCGCGGGAACCACCGTGGCACGCTCGCTGACGCGCCGCGTCACCGAGGACGACCCTCATCGAGACGAGGACTTCGAACTCCTCGACGCCGACCGCGGTTGCGTGGTCACCACGCCCGACGGCGTTCCGCTCGCCGTGCGGGAGGTCGGCCCGGTCGACGCGCCCCTGACGGTGGTCTTCGCGCACGGATTCTGTCTACGCATGGGCGCCTTCTACTTTCAGCGGGCGAGATTGACCGAGCAGTGGGGATCCCAGGTCCGCATGGTCTTCTACGACCAACGCGGGCACGGCCAGTCCGGTGGGGCGCCGACCACGACGTTCACCGTCCCCCAGCTGGGCCAGGACCTCGAGACGGTGCTCTCGATCATGGCTCCCCGCGGACCGGTGGTGCTCGTCGGTCACTCGATGGGGGGCATGACCGTGCTGGCCCATGCCCGCCAGTTTCCGCAGCGGTACCCCACTCGTGTGGTCGGAGTTGCACTGATTTCCACTGCGGCCGAGGGGGTTTCGCGTTCACCGCTGGGAGAGGTGCTGAAGAACCCAGTTCTCGAGGCGGCACGAGTCGCGGTGCGGTACGCGCCGAAGACGGTCCACCGCACCCGTGGTGCCGCCAGTGCGGTGATCGGACCGGTGCTGCGGGCGGCGTCCTACGGAGACGAGAAGATCAGCCGCAGCGTCGTGGCGTTCTCCGAGAAGATGATGCACGACACTCCGATCGCCACCCTGGTCGGCTTCCTGCACGCGCTGGAAGTGCACGACGAGACCGAGTGCCTGACCACGCTGGCGAAGGTGCCGACCCTGATCGTCTGCGGCGACCACGATCTGTTGACGCCCAAGGAGTACTCCGAGGCCATGGCGGCGGAGTTGCCGAAGTCCGAGCTCATCATCGTCGGCGGCGCGGGACATCTCGTCCAACTCGAGCAGCCCGAGATCGTCGACGACGCGTTGGTCCGACTCGTCGAACGGGCGACGCCCTCCAAGCTCGTCGCGATTACCCGCCGGCTGCGCGAAAGAGTCCGAAACCATGGCTGAGGTGCTCGAGGGAACTGCCGAGCTATCAACCGCGGACGACACCCTCGCCTTCGGCGCCCGGTTGGGCGCCGACCTAGTGGCCGGCGACGTCGTCGTGCTGTCCGGGCCGCTGGGTGCGGGGAAGACGGTGTTGGCCAAGGGTATTGCGAAGGCGATGAACGTCTCGGGCGCAGTCACCTCACCGACCTTCGTGTTGGCCCGTGTGCACCCCGCGCTGGCGGAGGGTGCACCCGCCATGGTGCACGTCGACGTCTACCGTTTGCTCGATCATGCGGGAGCAGATCTGCTCGCCGAACTCGACTCCCTTGATCTGGACACCGACCTCGACGATGCGGTCGTGGTCGTCGAATGGGGCGAAGGCCTTGCCGAACGACTGTCCGATCGCCACCTCGACATCAGACTGGAGCGCGGGGGCGATACCGACGTCCGGGTAGCGACCTGGCGGTGGCATCGGCCGCGCCAGCGAAGCGACGCGGGGCGTGCACTGTGACCGTCGTCCTGGCCATCGACACCGCCACCGCCGCGGTCACGGCGGGGGTCGTCCGCCGCGGGGCGGCGGGAGTCGAGGTCCTCGGCGAGCGCGTGACCGTCGACGCCAGAGCCCACGCCGAACAGCTCACCCCGAACGTGTTGGGCGCCTTGGCCGACGCTGGCCTCGGCATGGTCGACCTCGGTGCCGTCGTCGTCGGGTGCGGTCCAGGCCCGTTCACCGGACTGCGTGTCGGGATGGCCACCGCCGCCGCCTACGGCCACGCCCTCGGTATCCCGGTATTCGGGGTGTGCAGTCTCGATGCGATCGGGGTCGACACCTCCGGCGAGGTGCTGGTGGTCACCGACGCGCGCCGCCGCGAGGTGTACTGGGCGCGCTATCGCGACGGCCTGCGCATCACCGGGCCCGCGGTGAACGCACCGGCCGACGTGCCCGCGGACGCGGCGGCGGTCGCTGGATCGCCCGACCACGCAGCGCTCTTCGACCTGCCGCGGCTGACGCCCGTTCAGCCGACCGTCTCAGGCCTGGTCCGGGTCGTCGACTGGTCCCTGTCCGAGCCGGAACCGCTTGTCCCGCTGTACCTTCGGCGTCCCGACGCCAAGCCGCATCAGACCGTCGGGCTGGAGCGGGGCGACCGGGGGATCGGCAGGGTGCGCCCATGACCGTCGAGTACGGGGTGCTCGCCCTCGGTGACGCCGATCGCTGCGGCGAGCTGGAAGGCGAACTGTTCCCCGGAGACGACCCATGGCCAGCGGCGGCGTTCATCCGCGAGCTGGAGTCTGCGCACAACCACTACGTAGCGGCCCGTCTCGGCGATGAACTCGTCGGCTATGCGGGCGTCAGTCGATTGGGCCGAAAGCCGCCCTACGAATTCGAAGTTCACACGATCGGTGTCGACAAACGCTACCAGGGACAGGGTATCGGCCGCGCGCTGTTGGACCGCCTGCTGGGCATCGCCGACGGGGGCACCGTATTCCTCGAGGTGCGCACCGACAACGCGGCGGCGATCGGCTTGTACGAGAGCGTCGGTTTCACCGTGGTGGGAACGCGTAAGAGGTACTACCGAGTGAGTGGCGCCGATGCATACACGATGCGGCGACAGTCGAAGGATGGGGAACAGTGATCGTCCTGGCCATCGAGAGTTCCTGTGATGAGACGGGAGTCGGCATCTGCCGGTTGGACGACGACGGCACCGTGACGCTGTTGGCGGACGAGGTTGCCTCCAGCGTCGACGAGCACGCCCGGTTCGGCGGCGTGGTCCCCGAGATCGCGTCGCGCGCGCATCTCGAAGCACTCGGCCCCACCATGCGCCGGGCGCTCGCGCAGGCGGGCATCGACAAGCCGGACGTGGTAGCAGCCACCATCGGACCGGGACTCGCAGGCGCCTTGCTGGTGGGTGTTGCCGCAGCCAAGGCATACTCGGCCGCCTGGGAGGTGCCGTTCTACGCGGTCAACCATCTCGGGGGGCATCTCGCCGCCGACGTCCTCGACCATGGCCCACTGCCGGAGAGCGTCGGGCTGCTGGTGTCGGGCGGGCACACCAACCTGCTGCACGTGCGGTCGCTCGGGCAGCCGATCGAAGAGCTGGGCAGCACCGTCGACGATGCGGCAGGGGAGGCCTACGACAAGATCGCCAGGTTGCTCGGCCTCGGCTACCCGGGCGGCCGGGTGCTCGACGACTTGGCGCGCACCGGCGACCGCGACGCGATCGTGTTCCCGCGGGGGATGACCGGGCCGCGCGACGCCCCCTATGCGTTCAGCTTCTCGGGACTGAAGACGGCGGTCGCCAGATACGTCGAGTCCCACCCCGACGCCGCGACCGCGGACGTGGCGGCGGGCTTTCAAGAGGCGGTCGCCGATGTGCTCACCAAGAAGGCGCTGCGCGCCGCGGACGCACTCGGGGTGAAGACGCTATTGATTGCAGGCGGCGTCGCCGCCAACTCCCGGTTGCGGGAGCTCGCCGAGGAGCGTTGCTCGGCCGCGGGTGTGACACTCCGGGTGCCACGGCCACGGCTGTGTACGGACAACGGAGCCATGATCGCGTCGTTCGCCGCCCACCTGATCGCGGCAGGTGCGCCGCCGTCGCAGCTGGCTGTCGCGACCGACCCCGGCTTGCCAGTGGTGAGGGGACAGGTCGCGTGACGCCGAGATCGATCGAATTCCGCTCCGTGCACGACTCGGATCCCAAGACCTGGAAGTCACCCTTGAGGAATTAGCACTCGCATGTATAGAGTGCTAACTGGCAGGCGGCCCATCCCCGCTCCGGCTCCCGCGACGACGGCGTGAGGTCACGGACGCTTGCCGAACATCTGGTCAATGCTAGTAAACCGTGAGAGTCCGGGATCTGTCCCGGATCGCACCCCAACAAATGTGGAGGGCTCCATCGTGGCGAGCGTGAACATCAAGCCACTCGAGGACAAGATCCTCGTTCAGGCCAATGAGGCCGAGACTACGACCGCTTCCGGTCTGGTCATTCCCGACACCGCCAAGGAGAAGCCGCAGGAAGGCACCGTCGTCGCAGTTGGCCCCGGCCGCTGGGACGAGGATGGCGAAAAGCGCATCCCCCTGGACGTCGCCGAGGGCGACACCGTCATCTACAGCAAGTACGGCGGCACCGAGATCAAGTACAACAATGAGGAGTACCTGATCCTGTCCGCACGCGACGTGCTGGCAGTCGTCTCCAAGTAAGCATCAGCATTCCGCCCCGGAGGTCCCCGTCACATGCGGGTGATGTCCGGGGCGGCATGCGTTGTGTCTCATCTACGTAGACAGAAAGAACATTCATGAGCAAGCAGATTGAGTTCAACGAAACTGCGCGCCGGGCGATGGAAGCCGGTGTCGACAAGCTCGCCGACGCGGTCCGCGTGACCCTGGGCCCGCGCGGTCGGCACGTCGTGCTGGCCAAAGCGTTCGGTGGTCCGGTCGTCACCAACGACGGCGTCACCATCGCCCGCGAGATCGACCTCGAGGATCCGTTCGAGAACCTCGGTGCGCAGCTGGTCAAGTCCGTAGCCACCAAGACCAACGACGTCGCAGGTGACGGCACCACGACCGCGACCGTGCTCGCCCAGGCCATCATCAAGGCCGGCCTACGCAACGTGGCCGCAGGCGCCAATCCCATCGAGTTGGGCATCGGCATCGCGCAGGCAGCCGACGCCGTGTCCGAGGCACTGCTGGCCGCCGCGACCCCGATCACCGACCAGAACGGCATCGCGCAGGTGGCGACCGTGTCCTCGCGTGACGAGGTTATCGGTGCGCTGGTCGGCGAGGCCATGACCAAGGTCGGCCACGACGGCGTGGTCACCGTCGAGGAGTCCTCGACGATGAACACCGAGCTCGAGGTCACCGAGGGCGTCGGCTTCGACAAGGGCTTCACCTCGGCGTACTTCATCACGGACTTCGACGCCCAGGAAGCCGTCCTCGAAGACGCGCTGGTGCTGCTGAACCGGGAGAAGATCAGCTCGCTTCCCGACCTGCTCCCGCTGCTGGAGAAGGTTGCCGAGGCGGGTAAGCCGCTGCTGATCATCGCCGAGGACGTCGAGGGCGAGGCCCTGTCGACCTTGGTCGTCAATGCAATCCGCAAGACCCTCAAGGCCGTTGCGGTCAAGGCGCCGTTCTTCGGTGACCGCCGCAAGGCCTTCCTCGACGACCTCGCGGTCGTCACGGGCGGCCAGGTGGTCAACCCCGACGTCGGTCTGCTGCTGCGTGAGGTCGGCATCGAGGTGCTGGGCACTGCCCGGCGCGTCGTCGTCAGCAAGGACAGCACCGTGATCGTCGACGGCGGCGGAAGCCAGGACGCCATCGAGGGCCGCAAGTCTCAGCTGCGCGCGGAGATCGAGGCAACCGACTCCGACTGGGATCGCGAGAAGCTCGAGGAGCGTCTGGCCAAGCTGTCGGGCGGCGTCGCGGTCATCAAGGTCGGTGCTGCCACCGAAACCGATCTCAAGAAGCGCAAGGAAGCCGTCGAGGATGCGGTCTCGGCGGCCAAGGCTGCCGTCGAGGAGGGCATCGTCACCGGCGGTGGCGCCGCCCTCGTCCAGGCCGGGTCGGTGCTGAAGGCGCTGCGGGAGTCGCTCAAGGGAGATCAGGCGCTCGGCGTCGACGTGTTCGCGTCGGCTCTGCCGTCACCGCTGTACTGGATCGCCACGAACGCCGGGCTGGACGGCGCGGTCGTGGTGAACAAGGTCTCGGAGCTGCCCGCGGGGCAGGGCTTCAACGCCGCGACCCTGACCTATGGCGATCTGCTGGCCGACGGTGTCGTCGACCCGGTCAAGGTGACCCGCTCCGCGGTGCTCAACGCCGCATCGGTGGCGCGGATGATCCTCACCACCGAGACCGCGATCGTCGAGAAGCCAGCTGAAGCGGCCGACGACGGCCACGGACACGGGGGACACGGCCACTCGCACTAGGGCACTGGTCAACGCATCGGCCCTCGGCGCTCGGGCACGTTTCAGGGGGGTCGCAACACTGTTCGTTGATGGGCGGTGGCATAACACGCAGGCGCTCGGCTGGGGTATCCCAGTCGAGCGCTTTGCGTGGACGGCTCTTCCGAGTTGCTGGCCGATGTGTTCGGCTCTGCGGGTCCGGACCCGCTGAGGTGAGTGGCCCCGGAAAGTTCTGACGCAGCAGTCCGCTCGGTGGTCTGGGTGGCGCCCGGTGGAGGAGAAGCCGGAGCCTTCTTGCTGTCGTCGGTCCTGCCTGACTGGTACCTCTCTGGCTAACATATGGCTGTGAATGTCGAACGTCTTACGCGCTCTTAGATTGACCCGTTACGATGGTGTTTGTCTGGCGAGATCTAGATTTCGGGTAATCAGACAAACCAGTGAGCGAACTAGAGCCCATAGTGAATCTGCGGTCGGACACCTCCGCCGATCGATGGGGCGCGACGAACGCTCCCGACGAAGTCCGGAAGACGTAGATGGGCACACGCAACGCCGCCCACTCGCGCGGAGGCATTGATTCCGACGCGATCACACGGATAGAAGATGCAGCCAGCGTCGTTCGTTTGGCGCGGACGAACCCAAGCTGCTCTGACGCGCTCATCGCGGCAGAGGGGGAATTGAGCATCGCAGCCCAGTCTGCCAACGACCTCGGTGTCTCATGGCAGACGATCGGTGAAACCCTCGGCGTGGCACGGGGAAATGCGTACAAACGGTACCGTCGCAGGCCCGTGACAGAGACGGATAGCCACTCGTCCTCCCTTGCCCCACCGCGGCGGCCCCGGCACAAGCCCGACTGTCAGATCTAACGCCGTGGTTGGCACTCACGGCGACTGGCGTAACCGTCACGAGCGCACCCAAGCCGCTTAGGCCTCTCGGCTTTAGAGGTCCTTCATCGGGACACCGGTCTTGGACTGGCCGTCGCGTTGTCGGGATGCAACGTCACTTATGCGCTGGTGTGCAGAAAGCACGAGGCCGTCGAACTCCATACGTCGATCTGGTTCCTTGGTCCGGGCAAGCTGCACCAGGTCCTTCAAGATCTGTTCGGCCACCAGGCGGAGCTTGATGTTGTGAGCCTGCGACTGCCTACGCAATACCTCGAACGCGTCGTCAGCGTCGATGCCGTAGACGAACATGAGCATGCCCTTGGTCTGCTCGATCAGGGCCTGATGTTGAAAGTGCTCCCGTGCGTCATCCCAGACTTGCTGTTCGTTCTCCCAGAAGGAGTTGCCAGACGACTCTTGCGAACTCATCTCCGTTCCCTCCGCGGCACGATCTCGCCGCCACGGATGGACGTCGTGGACCGACAACCACGTGAGTTGTACGGACACTCTGCCGGGGGCCCGGGGCAGCTGTGCTTAGGCGGAGTATAAGCGTCACTGCGTCAAGAATGGTCGCCGTTGAGCGTCCCACTGACAGGGGTTTTAGCCCGCTGCGGCGCGTCGAATCTCCGTTGGTGAAGCAGTGCGGGTCACCCCGTGCGTTGAGCAGTCAGCTCGTGCTTCGCGCCACTGCGCCGAGTCCTATCCGTTTAGCACGGCGCGGTGTGCCGAGTCTCACGAGCAAGACGGCCGATGCACGACTATTCATGAGTAAAATGGGAGTTGCTCCTGACCGTGCCATCGATGAGCAACC
The DNA here is from genome assembly GCF_006439015.1 of Mycolicibacterium hodleri. Taxonomy (GTDB): domain Bacteria; phylum Actinomycetota; class Actinomycetes; order Mycobacteriales; family Mycobacteriaceae; genus Mycobacterium; species Mycobacterium hodleri_A. The sequence continues at coordinate 397,273 of NZ_RCZG01000004.1, forward strand.
AACTGCGCACCGATGTGCGCTCGCTTGGCGGGCAGCGGGCACCTAGTCAAAAGCGTTGAGCGACAGATCAAATGACGTTCGCCATGTCGTGTAGCAGGAGGGCAGTGTTGTGGAGGTGACCCGTAATCACGCGGGCCAGCCGTGGCGGGCACGTCAACGCGAGATCGTGAACCGCCTGGTGCGGGAGACCGATCCGCCGACGGGCAGCCTGCCGCGAATCACCGCGAGCAACGTGCTCGACGACGCATACAACGCGCGGGTGGGTGAGGTCATCGACCTGGCCGGGACGATCGGCGCAATCCTGATGGGGTCCGGGATGCCTGCAACCGCCACGATGGACCAGGTAACGGCCATCAGCGGCGCGTACGGCATCGAGCGGTGTGAGGTCGACGTGATCAACACGACGATCCACGTCTCTGCCTACCGGGGGCCGACGTCGGCGCCCGCCAGCACGCTACACACGGTGCGCACCCGATCGATGGACTTCAGTCGATTGGCGGCCGTCGACCGTTTGATCGGTCGCATTCGTGCGGGCGAGGTGTCATCGTCGGACGCTCGCGACGAGCTCGACGCCATCAGCTCGGCACCACACCCGTACAAGCGCTGGATCGCCACCCTCGCCTGGGGCGCACTGGCGTTCGCCACAGCGGGAACTCTCGGGGCGAGTTTGCTGGCCTGTACGGTGAGCGCGCTGAGCGCCATGACGATCGACCGGGTCAACCGGCGACTCAACAGGCATGGACTGCCGTTCTTCTTTCAGTACGCGGTTGGTGGTGCGATCGCGACCGCGCCACCGCTGGCGCTGTACTGGCTCAGCCCCAGGCTGGGGTTGCACTTCGAACCGACGGTCGCGATTGCCGCCGGCCTCGTCGTACTGCTTGCCGGGCTTTCATTGGTGGGCTCGGTCGGCGACGTCATCACGGGTGCTCCGGTGACGGCTGCGGCCCGCTTCTTCGAACTGGTCATGATGACCGCCGCGACGATCGCCGGCGTGGCCTTGGTACTGCACCTCGCCAGTCGCTTCGGTGCGCCGTTCGTCGCCATCAGTGCCGATGGACCGCCCCCCTTGGCGGAGTTGCCGGCGCGTGTCGCATTCGGCGCGGCGAGCGCGGCCGCGTACGCCCTGGCCTGCTACGCCGAAAGGTCCGCGGCGGTGGCCGCGGCGTTCGGTGGTGCGGCAGGCACCGTGGTGTTCCTTCTCGCTCAGGGAGCGGGTTTGGGTGCCGTGGTGGCGTCGTTCGCGGCGGCGGTGTTGATCGGCCTGGTCGGTCGGCTGATGGAACGCCGCAATCTGGCGCCGCCGATGGTCGTGTCGATTACGGGCATCGTGCCTCTACTGCCGGGCCTCGCGCTGCTGCACGGCATCTACGCGATTCTCAACGAACAGCATGCCGTCGGATTCGGTTCGGTGTTGGGTGCGCTGGCCATCGGCACGGCGCTGGCGGCCGGTGTCACCTTGGGCGAGTGGAGCTCGTGGAAGGTTCGCAGACGTCCGTTCGCGGATCGCCGTCGTGCACATGCATCACGGCCATTGCCAGTGCAACGATGGAGAAGAGGCCCATCCCGCAAGGATGGGCCTCTTCTGCGTATGGGTTTCTAGGCGTCTGACGTGACTCCTGCGGTCATGCGGTACGGCGGATGCCCCGCTTGAGCAAGAGCTCGCGCTCGGCCTCGCTGAGGCCGCCCCAGATGCCGTAGGGCTCGCCGACCGCGAGAGCGTGCGACCTGCACTGAGCGACCACCGGGCAACGCCGGCACATCTCCTTGGCCCGCATTTCGCGCTGGGCCCGAGCGCGGCCTCGCTCGCCGTCGGGATGGAAGAACATCGAGGAATCGACGCCCCGGCAAAGTCCTGACATCTGCCAATCCCAGATGTCGGCGTTGGGCCCGGGCAACTGCTGCGGCTGTGGCATTGGGAAAACCCCTCTCTACGCACATCTTTCGCGAACGATCGAAAGCGTGAGTCATATAACCGATCCGAGCACGTGTCGCCGATGACTACTCGTGCACACAAACTAGAAGGGCTCGTGAACATGGGTCAATAGCCCGCGCATGTGCTCAACCACATAGAGGCAGGTCGAGAATTTACATCACGTTCATCAATGCGACGCGCGCGAAACGAGAAAAGTGATCACTAATCGCCAACCGTGCGATTGCAGTTCGCGTTTGTGCTGTTCGTGCACCACGACGTTCCGTCACCGCTCTCGCACCTCCGCGCCGCAGTTGACATGGACGTAACACGACGAACATGAACTGTTAACCGAAGTTGACGACCTCGCCGACGATGGCCGCGACCTCAACCACCAGGTTCCCGCAGTTGGCCGTGTCCAGCACGTTGATAGCGTCGCCGCGGATGAGTGGATTCGACGAGGTCGCGTTTGGGGAGCATCCCGGCCGTTGGCCGCTACCTGCGGCGGGCAGCCCCATGGAGCTCTGGCTGCGGGCAGTGGCGGCAGGCGGACAGGGCCGCTACGGCAGCGCGATGACCGACCTCGATTCGCTCGCCCGCTCCCAGTCCTGCCGTGCCGTGGCGTCGCTCGCCCTCAGCACGCGCGCGTCGTTCGTACGCCAACTCGGCGGACACCGCGCCGCAAGAGCGTGGGACGGTCGAGCGTGGGCGCTGGCGGGTTCGGACGTCCCGGCCGCCGCCGATGCGCTGATCGGATTGGCGGCCGACGCACTGGGCGTCCGCCGATTTGCACTGTCGGGCCGGTTGTTGGACCGCGCGGCCGACCTCTTGGCCGGCGACACCACCGTCACCGCGCCGGGCCGGCTGCCGATGCGGCTGGCCTGGGTGAGGGCCGAGCTGGCGATGTTCATCGGCGACGGCACCGCCGCGGTCGAGCATGCGGAGGGGGCCGTCGACTTGGCGTCGCGGTGGACTTCCGCGCGGCACGTCACGAAGTCCCAGGTCGTGCTCGCAGCGGCCCTGTGCAGCGTGGGTGACCTGCCAGTCTCCCGCCGAATCGCCGACGGGGCGCTGCAGACCTCAGAGCGGCACGGACTGGTACCGCTGAGCTGGGCCTTGGCCTGCCTCCTCGTCGACATCGGCAGCGCCGAGCACTCGCCGTCTCGGATCGCCGCTGTTCGCGACCGGCTGGCCGACGTCGTTCGCCACCGAGGCGGCACGTGGACGGCGCGGTGAATCAGCGAGGCACGTCCACATCACTACTCTTTAGCTGACCCACCCGCCGGAGATGCCCTGCCCCATCCGTAACGCTGGAGATACTGCCCACGATGACAATTTCGGGAGACAGTCTCGATGGTGTCGTTGCCAGAGCGGTGAACGGCGATCGAGATGCACTCCGGGAAGTGCTGGAGACCATCCGGCCGATCGTCTTCCGGTATTGCCGGGCAAGGATCGGATCAGCGGAACGCAGTGGTCTCTCAGCAGACGACGTGGCTCAGGAGGTCTGCTTGGCTGCCATCACGGCGCTGCCGCGCTACAAGGATCAGGGACGACCGTTCCTGGCCTTCGTTTATGGCATCGCCGCGCACAAGGTTGCTGACGCCCATCGCGCTCAGGGGCGTAATCGTGCCGACGCGACCGACACCCTGCCGGAGCGACCTTCACTCGAGGCCGGCCCGGAGCAGATGGCGATGGACTCCGACGCGGCGCAGCGCATGAACAAGCTGCTGGCGATCCTGCCCGAGAAGCAACGCGAGATCCTCGTGCTGCGCGTGGTCGTCGGAATGAGTGCCGAGGAGACCGCCGAGGCCGTGGGCAGCACCGCGGGAGCTGTGCGCGTCGCCCAGCACCGGGCGCTGGCACGACTCAAGGGCGAGCTGAACGGAACGGGGCGCACGAATGCCTGACTTCGGGCGTTGGAACGCAAGCGGCGGAGATCCGTCGCTGAACGAGATCAACCGGGCCGACCGTTTCTTCGAGTCACTCGCCGCCAAGCAACCCGTGTACTCCACCGATCCCGAGGAAGCCGAGCTCGCCTTCCTCATGTCGGGTTGGCGGGACGACGTGCGCGACGCACCCGTTACCGCGCCCGTCACACCCCGCGATGCGGTCGAGGCCCTGCACAGTGGGCTGGCCAAGGACCGACGGCCCCGCAGGTCGTTGGCCGTCGTCGGATCCGTAGCTGCCGCCATGCTGTGCATCGGCGGGTTCGGAACCGCGGTCTACGGGGCCGGACCGGGCGACGCGTTGTACGGGATGCGGACGTCGCTGTTCGGACAGCAGGAAGCCACCCGAAATGACCAGGTCTCCCTGGCGTCGGCCCAGCTCGCGCAGGTGCAGCAGCTGATCGACAACGGTCAATGGCAGGAGGCGCAGGACAAGCTCGTCGCCGTGAGCACCACCGTGCAGGACGTCGGTCAGACCGAGCAGAAGCAACAGCTCGTCGAGCAGTGGAACGCGCTGACGTACAAGGTGGTCCAGCAGGACTCCGCCGCTACGCTTGCACCCGGCGAGCCGTTGCCCGTGTTGCCGTCCTCGCCGTTGACCTGGATGCCGGTGCCCGTCATTGAGGCATCGACGTCTGAGTCGACCTCTGAGTCGACGTCCACCTCGGTGAGTTCAACGACGGAATCGTCCGATTCCTCCGAGGCGGTGCCGACGTCGCCGTCCGAGGGCCCGACGGGATCCCCGACTTCTTCATCCGCGCCGGCGCCCGCATCGTTGACGCCACCCGGCTCTGCTCTGCCGCCCACCGCGTCATCGCCACCGTCGACCAGTGCCGTCGCTTCGGTGCCGCCGAGCACGACGGCGACCACCACGACCCCGACGACTACCGCTGCGACGACCACCACGACGACCACCACGACGACCCCCACGACCGCGCCGCGGGAGGCGGAGGCGACCCAGCAGGCGTCGACATCAGTCGCGCCGCCCGTGGTTCGGTCGACGTCGACTGCGATCGCCCCGCCACCCGCATCGGCACCTGCCTCCGCACCCGCATCGGTGTCGGCGGAGTCCAGTCGGCCCGCGACCTCGACGGCGCCCGCAGAACGGCCGAGCACCGAACCGGTCACCACGACGTTGTTTCCACCGGCGAAGGGCTAAAGCTAGCCGGTCCGCCGTTGCCAGCAAACCTTGGGCTCGGATGGCGTGGAAGGCGAACTCGGCGGAGTCCTCTGCGGACGGGCGATGGCTAACGGGTACGACGCGAGCGCGAGTCGATCCGAACTGTGTGTGCTGTAGGCGAAGTACGCCGTCAGCGATACCCGTCGGACTCGGTGGCCGCCTCGTTGAGCGACGCATCGGCGTAGCCGCGGCAGTAATCCCAGGTCACGTACGCATCGGGTTCGGGGTCGAAGGCCGGCTCGTGGGGGCGGACCGTGCCGTCCACCAGCAGCTGCAGCAGGTTGGCCCGCAACATGTCCCAATCGTGATAGTGGTCTTGCTGGCACTCGTCGCAGCAGACGACCAGGCCGCGAATTCCCTTGTGCGCCAACAAGGCTTCGTAGACGGCCAGATCGGCGAGATCGGCCTCGACGGCGATGCGTTCTTGAGGGTCCAGCGGCTGGCCCGGCTCGAGGGCGTCCAGTGCTGCGGTGGGGTCGCTCGGATCATCGGCGAAGGGGTCGGGCGGCAAACCCGGCGGCAGATGGTCACGCACGCCTCCACACTACGCAGGACTGCGGGTGTCGCGCTAGCGGTCCACGCCTTAGTCGACGGCACTTCTGAGCTGTCCGTGTGTTCCAACCACGTTGCCAATGGCGCGTGGGAGCCAAGGGCCGCGCCCCACCCCGATAGGATGGTCCCTTAGTTCTGCGCCATCTTGGAGGCCTCACCCATGTCGATCGCTGAAAGCAGCCTTCCCATCGCCGTTCCGGTGCCAACCGGTGGAGACGATCCCACCAAGGTCGCGATGCTCGGGCTCACCTTCGACGACGTCCTGTTGCTTCCCGCGGCCTCCGACGTGGTCCCCGCGAACGCCAATACGTCCAGCCAGCTGACCAAGCGCATCCGGCTGCGGGTGCCGCTCGTCAGCTCGGCGATGGACACCGTCACCGAATCCAGGATGGCCATCGCCATGGCCCGCGCCGGTGGAATGGGTGTGCTGCACCGCAACCTCCCGCTGGCCGAACAGGCCGGCCAGGTCGAGACGGTCAAGCGATCCGAGGCGGGGATGGTGACCGACCCCATCACGTGCTCGCCCGACAACACACTGGCCGAGGTCGACGCCATGTGTGCGCGGTTCCGCATCTCGGGCCTACCGGTGGTCGACGCCAACGGCTCGTTGGTGGGAATCATCACCAACCGCGACATGCGCTTCGAAGTCGACACGAGCAAGCCGGTCTCGGAAGTGATGACAAAGGCCCCCTTGATCACCGCGCAGGCGGGTGTCACGGCTGATGCGGCGCTGGGCCTGTTGCGTCGCCACAAGATCGAGAAGCTGCCGATCGTCGACGGTCACGGCAAGCTGACCGGACTCATCACCGTCAAGGACTTCGTCAAGACCGAGCAGTTTCCGTCGGCCACCAAGGACAGTGACGGACGCCTGCTGGTCGGCGCCGCGGTCGGCGTCGGTGGCGACGCCAGGGAGCGGGCGATGACGCTAGTCGACGCCGGGGTCGACGTCGTGATCGTGGACACCGCGCACGCGCACAACCGCGGCGTGCTGGACATGGTGCACTGGGTCAAGACGATGGCCGGTGACCGCGTCGAGGTGGTCGGCGGCAACGTCGCTACCCGCTCAGCCGCACTCGCGCTGGTCGAAGCGGGCGCAGACGCCGTCAAGGTCGGCGTCGGCCCGGGTTCCATCTGCACCACGCGCGTCGTCGCCGGAGTGGGCGCACCGCAGATCACCGCCATCCTCGAGGCCGTCGCCGCATGCGCGCCACACGGCGTGCCGGTGATAGCCGACGGCGGGATGCAGTACTCGGGCGACATCGCCAAGGCTCTCGCGGCGGGCGCATCGACCGCGATGCTCGGCTCGCTCCTCGCGGGCACCGCCGAAGCGCCGGGCGACCTCATCTTCGTCAACGGCAAGCAGTTCAAGAGTTATCGCGGCATGGGGTCACTGGGCGCCATGCAGGGTCGCGGCACGCAGAAGAGCTACTCGAAGGACCGCTACTTCCAGGACGACGTGCTGTCGGAGGACAAGCTCGTCCCCGAGGGAATCGAAGGCCGGGTGCCGTTCCGAGGGCCGCTGTCGACCGTGATCCATCAGCTCACCGGTGGTTTGAGGGCGGCGATGGGGTACACCGGTTCGCCCACCATCGAGCACCTTCAGCAGGCGCAGTTCGTGCAGATCACTGCGGCGGGTCTCAAGGAGAGCCACCCGCACGACATCACGATGACGACTGAAGCCCCCAACTACTACGCCCGCTAGGAAGGCTTCCCCATGAGTCACCGTCGGATGGGCCCTGCGCGTCGAAATCCGCTTTCGGCACGCGCCTTCTCGTATCTTTTCTGCAGAACGTCGATCTCGCGGCCGGGGACTGGTTTCCATGCGTGATGTGGTCGAAATCGGCATGGGCAGAACCGCCCGTCGCACCTATGAACTCCGTGACATCAACATCGTGCCTTCGCGACGTACGCGTTCGTCGCAGGACGTGTCGACGGCGTGGCAGCTCGACGCCTACCGCTTCGAGGTGCCGGTCGTCGCGCACCCCACCGACGCGCTGGTGTCGGTGGAGTTCGCCATCGAGTTGGGGCGGCTCGGCGGGCTCGGGGTCCTCAACGGCGAAGGACTGATCGGCAGGCACGCTGACGTGGAAGCCAAGATCGCTCAGGTAGTAGAGAAGGCCGCGGCGGCGTCCGGCAATCCTTCCGCAGCGATTCGACTGCTGCAGCAGTTCCACTCGGCGCCGCTCGACCCGGACCTGTTGGCCAGCGCGGTCGCTCGCATCCGCGACGCGGGTGTCATCGTCGCGGTGCGGGTCAGCCCGCAGAACGCGCAGGCGCTCACGCCCGGTCTCGTCGCCGCAGGAATCGACCTCCTCGTCATCCAGGGCACCATCATCTCCGCGGAGCGGGTCGCGCAGGACCGGGACGGCTCCGGCGAACCGTTGAATCTCAAGACGTTCATCTCGGAACTGGACGTTCCGGTAGTGGCGGGCGGCGTGCTCGACCACCGCACCGCACTGCATCTGATGCGGACGGGAGCAGCTGGTGTGATCGTCGGCTACGGCTCCACTGCCGGGGTCACCACCAGCGACGAGGTGCTCGGAATCAGCGTGCCGATGGCCACCGCGATCGCCGACGCCGCCGCGGCCCGCCGCGAATACCTCGACGAGACGGGCGGCCGTTACGTCCACGTGCTCGCCGACGGCGACATCCACACCTCGGGCGAACTCGCGAAGGCCATTGCCTGCGGCGCCGACGCGGTCGTGCTCGGGACGCCGCTGGCCTCGGCGACCGAGGCGCTCGGCGATGGCTGGTTCTGGCCGTCGGCCGCGGCGCACCCGTCTCTGCCCCGCGGCGCCTTGCTGCAGGTGGCTCGTGGCGAACGCCCGTCGCTCGAACAGGTGCTCGGCGGTCCTTCTGACGACCCCTTCGGCTCCTTGAACCTCGTCGGCGGGTTGCGTCGGTCGATGGCGAAGGCCGGGTACTGCGATCTCAAGGAGTTCCAGAAGGTCGGCCTGACGGTCGGCGCATGACCCGTCACAAGATCGTCACCGAAATCGGAGCGACGAACGTGCTGGTCAGAGCATCGCTCTTTACAAGTTAGGGTCGACTGTCTAGCTCGTTACCCGCCGGTAAGTTCATACTGTCCTGATGGATCCTGACTACGACGTCCTGGTCATCGGCTCGGGTTTCGGCGGCAGTGTCAGCGCACTGCGGCTTACCGAGAAGGGCTACCGAGTGGGTGTGCTCGAGGCGGGCCGACGCTTCGAGGACGAGGACATGGCGAAGACGTCATGGAACCTCCGCAAGTTCCTATGGATGCCCAGGCTCGGCATGTACGGCATTCAGCGCATTCATCTTCTGCGCAACTGCATGATCTTGGCGGGCGCGGGTGTCGGCGGCGGTTCGCTGAACTACGCGAACACGCTGTACGTGCCGCCGGAACCCTTCTTCGTCGACAAGCAGTGGGCGCACATCACGGACTGGCGTGCCGAGTTGATGCCGCACTACGACCAGGCGTCCCGCATGCTGGGCGTCGTCACGAACCCGACCTTCACCGACGCCGACCGCATCCTCAAGGAGGTGGCCGACGACATGGGCGTCGGCGATACCTTCGTGCCGACCCCGGTCGGGGTGTTCTTCGGCGAGGACGGCAAGAAGGTGCCGGGCAAGACGGTGCCCGACCCGTACTTCGGTGGTGCAGGTCCGGCCCGCACCGGCTGTATCGAATGCGGCTCCTGCATGACCGGCTGCCGTTACGGCGCGAAGAATACGTTGCTCAAGAACTACCTGGGGTTGGCGGAATCCGCTGGCGCCGATGTCATTCCGATGACGACCGTCACTAGCTTCCAGCCGCGGCCCGACGGCTCCTGGGACGTGCACACGGCGCGGACCGGGCGCTGGTTGCGGAAGAAGAAGCGGACGTACACCGCCTCTACGGTGATCCTCGCGGCCGGAACGTGGGGTACGCAGCAACTGCTGTTCAAGATGCGCGACACCGGCAGACTGCCCGAGCTGAGCGACAAGCTCGGTGTCCTGACCCGCACCAACTCCGAATCGATCGTGGGCGCGGGCCGGCTCCGGGTGCCTGACGATCTCGACCTCACCCACGGTGTGGCGATCACGTCGTCGATTCATCCGACCGCAGACACGCACATCGAGCCGTGCCGCTACGGCAAGGGCTCCAACGCGATGGGTCTGCTGCAGACCCTCATGACGGACGGCGTCCTTCCCGATGGCACCGGCGTGCCGCGGTGGAAGCAGCTGTTCGAGTCGGCGAAAGCCGACCCATCTGGCACCCTGCGTCTGCTGTATCCGCGAAAGTGGAGTGAGCGCACGATGATCGCACTGGTGATGCAGCACCTCGACAACTCGATCACCACCTACACCAAGCGCACCAAGCTGGGCTTCCGTCGGATGGTCAGCAAGCAGGGTCACGGGCAACCCAACCCGACGTGGATTCCCGCAGGCAACGAGGTCACGCGGCGGATCGCGAAGAAGATCGACGGCGTCGCGGGCGGAACCTGGGGCGAGCTGTTCAACATCCCGCTGACCGCGCACTTCCTCGGCGGCGCCGCCATCGGTGACAACCGGGACCATGGCGTCATCGACCCGTATCACAGGGTCCACGGCTACCCCACGTTGTCGGTGGTCGACGGCGCGGCGATCTCGGCGAACATGGGCGTCAACCCGTCACTGAGCATCACGGCCCAGGCCGAGCGTGCGGCGTCGCTGTGGCCCAACAAGGGAGAGGTCGACCAGCGACCCGCCCAGGGGCAGCCCTACCAGCGGTTGGCGCCGATCCCGCCGCAGCATCCGGTGGTTCCCGCCGACGCGCCTGCAGCGTTGCGCCGACTCCCGATCGAGCCGGTCCGCTCGATCGGCTGATCGACACCGAACGGGGTAGGCCGCCGGTCGCTACTAGACTGGGCAGGTGGAAACGGCATCACCCCGGCCCGTGTTGGTGGTCGACTTCGGCGCGCAATACGCGCAGCTGATCGCGCGGCGCGTCCGTGAGGCTCACGTCTACTCGGAGGTCATCCCTCACACCGCGACCGTCGACGAGATCAAGGCCCGAGATCCGGCGGCGATCGTCCTGTCCGGCGGTCCCGCCAGTGTGTATGCCGACGGCGCGCCCCAACTGGATCCGGCGCTCTTCGACCTCGACGTACCCGTATTCGGGATCTGCTACGGATTCCAGGCGATGGCGCAGGCGCTCGGCGGTACCGTCGCGCACACCGGCACCAGCGAGTACGGCCGTACGGATCTGAAAGTCGCTGGGGGAGAGCTTCATTCGGACCTGCCCGCAAGTCAGCCGGTATGGATGAGCCACGGCGACGCGGTGACGGTGGCACCCGAGGGCTTCGCCGTGGTGGCGACCAGTGCGGGCGCTCCGGTGGCGGCGTTCGAGAACCGGCCGCGCAGGCTCGCCGGCGTGCAGTACCACCCCGAGGTCATGCATTCACCGCACGGCCAGCAGGTGCTGAGCCGGTTCCTGCACGAGTTCGCCGGGATCGGTGCCACCTGGACGGCCGCCAACATCGCCGACGCGCTGATCGAACAAGTCAGTCAGCAGATCGGCGATGGGCGGGCGATCTGCGGACTGTCCGGCGGCGTTGACTCCGCCGTCGCCGCAGCCCTGGTGCAGCGTGCCATCGGTGACCGCCTGACGTGCGTGTTCGTCGACCATGGGCTGCTTCGGGCAGGGGAGCGCGGGCAGGTGCAGCGCGACTTCGTCGCCGCAACCGGCGCCAAGCTCGTCACCGTCGATGCCGAGGCCCGCTTCCTGGAGGCACTCTCGGGCGTCACGAATCCCGAGGGCAAACGCAAGATCATCGGACGTGAGTTCATCCGCGCGTTCGAGGGTGCGGTGCGCGATGTGGTTGCAGAAGAAGGGGGAGCCGACGGCGGGTCCGAGGTTGACTTCCTGGTGCAGGGCACGCTCTACCCCGACGTCGTCGAGTCGGGCGGCGGCACGGGCGCGGCGAACATCAAGAGTCACCACAACGTGGGTGGACTGCCCGACGACCTGAAGTTCAAGCTCGTCGAGCCGTTGCGTCTGTTGTTCAAGGACGAGGTCCGCGCCGTCGGCCGTCAACTCGGGCTGCCGGAGGAAATCGTAGGGCGCCAACCCTTCCCGGGTCCTGGGCTCGGGATCCGCATCGTCGGCGAGGTAACCGCGGGCCGGTTGGACACGTTGCGTCGCGCCGACGCCATCGCCCGCGAGGAGCTCTCGAGCGCCGGACTGGACAATCAGATCTGGCAGTGCCCCGTCGTGCTGCTTGCCGACGTCCGGTCGGTGGGCGTTCAGGGCGACGGCCGTACCTATGGTCACCCGATCGTGCTGCGACCGGTCTCCAGCGAGGACGCGATGACCGCGGACTGGACCCGTGTCCCCTACGAGGTGCTCGAGCGGATATCGACCAGGATCACCAACGAGGTGTCCGAGGTGAACCGTGTGGTGCTGGACGTCACGAGCAAGCCGCCGGGCACCATCGAGTGGGAGTGATCCCTTCTCGCGAGCAGACGTAAATGTTCTCTTCGGTCCGGCGTGTCGGGGACTTTTGCGACTGCTCGCGGGAGTTCGGTCAGGCCTCGTCCTGGGTGTCTTCGGCGGCCTTCTCGATGAACTCACCGAGGATCTGACTCACCACCGACTCGATGGTCGATTCGATCGAGAACGCGAGCGTGGCTGACACTGCCGACACTGCCTGCGTCCGGAACCGCACCAACATTGTGATCAGTTCGGCGACCTCGGTGTCCGGTGGCAGGGCGGCGCCGGGCTGGATGCGGGTGAGGACGTGCTCGACACCTGCGCGCACCAGGATGCCGCTGATCTCGTCGATGAGCGGCGCGGTCTGTTCGTGGATGTCGATCAGCTTGTCGGTGCTGACCCCGTACTGCCGGATCTCGTCGAACGCCCCGATCAGCTTGGGCCGCACGACGGTCGCCTCGTCGCCGTCGAGCGTGATGATCCCGAGTCCGACCATGCGGTCGAAGCCCGAGTCATCGTCGACCAGGCGCTTGGCGTCGGTGACGGACATCCGGTCGGGCTTCTCCGAGGCCCAACTGCCCGCTATCGCAGTCTCCAGGCCGAGCATGTCGCCGAGATTCTTGCCCTGCTCCCAGGCGCTGAGCATCTCGTGGACGTGGGCGATGTTGTATCCGCGGTCGAGCATCGAGGTGATGAGACGCAGCCGGGTCAGGTGCGTGTCGTTGAACAGCGCGATGCGGCCGACCCGCAGCGGCGGATGCAGCAGGCCGCGGTCACGGTAGACGCGAAGATTGCGGGTCGTCGTGCCTGCCAGGCTCGCGAGCTCCTCGATCCGATACTCACCGGACGCAGCGACACCGTGCGGTTGCACGGCCGCGTCGAACAACTGGGACACCGCATTCTCGATGACGTCGCGCGAACCCCGTCTGATCTGCCTCGGCGCCCGACGGAGCCCGTTGAGGATCGTCGAGATCGTGCCCGCTTGCTGCCGCGGCTGCCTGGCCGGCGGCATCTCAGGCCGACGACGTCATACCGACGACTGCGGGCGCGTGGCGTGCCACCGCGTCATAGTCACCGAACCGGAAGTCACCCATCTGTCGAAGATACTGTGTCGCGAACCCCGGGTACATCGACGCGTTGAAGCCGTCGGCCGTCAGATACCAACTCTTGCAGCCGCTCATCCACGTGGTCTTGGTCAGCCTCTTCTGCAACTGCTCGTTGTGGCGCCGCTGAACGTCGGCGCGTACGTCGAGGTATCGCAGCTCGCTGCGAAGAATGGTGGTGATGCCCGAAACGGCATAGTCGATCTGGCCCTCCACGAACACCAACAGCGAGTTGTGGCCCGGCCCCGAGTTCGGTCCCGTCATGATGAACAGATTGGGGTAGCCGCTGACGTTGATGCTCTTGTAGGCCTGCGCGCCCCGGGTCCACTCGTCGGTGAGCGACCTGCCCCCGATTCCGGTGATCGGGTACGGCGGGCCGGTCAGGTGCACGTCGTAACCGGTGGCGAACACTACGCAGTCGAGGTGGTGCTCGACGCCGTCGCTGGTGCGGATGCCTGCCGGACTCATGGTCGCGATCGGCCAGTCGATGAGCTTGCAGTTGTCGCGCTGCAGCGCCGGGTAGTAGTCGCTGGACACCAGAAGACGCTTGCAACCCGGCGTGAAGTCAGGCGTCAGCTGCCTACGCAGCCATGGATCCTTCACCTGCGACCTCAGGTGCGCCTTGCCCAGCCGGGCGACGAGCCGGGTCAACGGCGACTTCCATACCAGTGCCGTCGCGCTGGCCTCGTGCCCCCAGAACAGCGCCTGACGGGTGAGTTGTTGCAGTGCTGGAACTTTGGCGAACAGCTCCTGTGCACGTCCCGGGGTGGCCACGTCGATTCGGGGGATCACCCATCCCGGCGTGCGCTGGAAGACCTTGACGAACTCCGCCTGCTTGACCAACTGCGGCACGATCTGCACGGCGCTGGCACCGGTGCCTATCACCGCTACCCGCTTGCCGGTGAAGTCGTAGTCGTGATCCCAGCGCGCGCTGTGGATCTTGTGGCCCTCATAGGTGTCGAGCCCTCGGACGTCTGGCCACTTGTGGTCGGGAAGGGGCCCGGAAGCCAGCACGACGGTCCTGGCGCGGTAGCGCTTGCGGCCGGTCGTCGAAATGGTCCAGACGCCATCGGAATCATCGAACTCCAACCCGTTGACCTCGACGCCGAACTGAATGCGACACCTCAGGTCGAAGCGGTCCACGATGTCCTCGATGTGCTGGTGGATCTCGCCTGCCGGGGAGTAGATGCGCGACCAAGTGGGGTTCGCGACGAACGAGAACGAATACAGTAGCGACGGGATGTCGCACGCTGCACCGGGATACGTATTGTCACGCCAGGTGCCGCCGACGCGTTGCTCCCGCTCGACGATGACGATGTCGTCAACTCCGGCCTGGGTCAGCTTGATGGCGGCGCCGATGCCGGTGAACCCCGTGCCGACGATGAGGGTGTCGTAGACGTGCTGAGACCTGTTCTCTCCCATGTCAGGCCGCTGGCTCGTGGGTGAGTTCCTTGAACCAGCTGGGAATGGGGCTCAGCAGTGCGTCGGGGTAGCTGTCGGACAAACGGACCATCGTGTTCGCCAACAGGTGGTACGGGTGGTTCGGGTTGATCACCATCTTGGAGTGGAACTTGAGAAGCTGGTACGTGGGCACCCGACGGGTGAATTCGGCACGCTCACCCAGCTGCCTGAAGCGTTTCATGGCGTTGTAGAGCCGTTCTGGCTCCAGCCCCATCCCGACGATGTTGTTGCGCATTCGGTTCAATAGCGGTGCGTACATCAAGGCGCCGATGATGACTCCCGGTGACGCGACATTGCCGACGAACTGGATCGCCAGTCGGCGCGAGGTCGCATTGCCGATCATGTTGAGCACGTCGAAATCGACTGCGATGTGACGTGATTCGTCGTTGTTGATCTTCTCGAAGACCTGGTGGCACACCGGATCGTGGACCTCCTCGAGGAGGAACTTGAGCAATGCACCGTCGAGGGCCACCTCGAGCATCGGAATGACGGTGCCCAGAATGGACAACGGCATGTCGTCGGAGTACTTGTCCAACCACTGGATGGCCAGCCGGATGTTGATGTTCGGCTCCGGCATCTCGCCGTCGGAGAGCATGCCCCATCGCTTCATCAGGGCCAGTTCGGCATTCGCGTGGCGCTGTTCCTCGGCGTGGAAGTAGCGGTAGATCTCGGCGAGCGTGGGGGTCGGCGCCTTCTTGGCCAGCGCGGCGAACCCACGGGCACCGACGTTCTCGATCCAGCACAGGTCCGCCATGAAGGCCTTCAGCTTGGGTCGGAACTCGTCGGTGATGGTCTCGGCACCAGGGGCATCCCAGTCGATGTCGGCCAGCGCCCATTGGCGGTCCTTGATCTTGGCGAGCATGGCGTCCATGTCGATGCCTCGTGTGGTGGCCACGGCTACCTCCTAGTGAGTGACGCGATTGGTCAGGCCGGCGGCACGGGTGTACGCCGTCGGGGTGAAACGTTTTATGCCCCAGCCGATTCGGGCCTCGGGCTGCGGCATGCAGTACAGGCCGCCACGGTCGTTGGTGTCCAGACAGGTACGTGCGACCCGCTCTGCGGAGAAGCCGGTCCACCGCATCAGGCGGTCGGCGAGTTGGGTCGAACTCGCCGAGATGCGGCCGGATTCACCGCCTGCGACAAGGATGTTCGTCTTGACGAAGGTCGGGCACAGCACGGTGACGTTGATGCCGGTGCCGGAGAGTTCGGCGGCCAGCGTCTCGGACAGCGAGAGCACGCCGGCCTTGCTGACGTTGTAGGCGGCCATCCCGGGTGCAGCGCCGAACGCGGCCGCCGACGCGACGTTGATGATCCCGCCCGGCCGGCCGGCCTCGCGGAGGATCGGCGCGAACACGTGGCAACCGTTGATCGGCCCCCACAGGTTGATGCCGAGGACCCAGTTCCAGTCGTCGATGTCGATGTCGCCGATGAGTGCGCCACCCGCGCCGACGCCGGCGTTGTTGATCACCAGGGTCGGGGGACCGCTGAGCCAGGACTGCGCCTCCTTGGCCAGCTGTTGCACGTCGTCGATCCGCGTGACGTCGCAACGGACGGAGGTTGCCTGACCTCCCGCTGCTGCGATGGCATCGGCGGTAGAGCGCGCCGATCCTTCATCGACGTCGCTGCACACGACTCGGCTCCCGCGGCGGGCCAACTCGGTGGCGAACGCTGCGCCGATACCGCTGCCCGCGCCTGTGATGACGGCTGCGGCACCGTGACTGCGCTTGGACGATGATCCGAAGAGATTCATCCGAGCGCTCTATCGGTCATCTGGCTGGCCGCGGGAAATTCCCTGTCGCCCAACGACTCCGCGATGAAGTCGGCGACCCGTCGCATGGCGGGCACGGCATCGGGTGCGAGCCGCGGCAGCGCCTGGAAGACGTGGACCTGGTCGGGCCAGACCTGCAGTTCACAATCGCCGCCAGCCGCGGTGATGTCGGCGGCGAGGTGCCGAGCGTCCGCGACCAACATCTCGCCACCGCCGGCCTGGATGAGGGTCGGCGGCATCGTGCGACCGCCTGCGACATCGAGGGTGAGCCGGGGATGGGTGAGATCGGTTCCCGCGCAATACAAGCCAACAAGCTTGGCAGCGTCGACCGCGCGGATGGCTGGATCGCGGCGCAGTTCCTCGCGGGTGCGTGCTAGTCCGAAGGTCAGGTCGATCAGTGGCGAGAACAGTGCGAGGCCGGCCGAGTGTTCGACGTCGGGCTGCAACAACAGGTCGACGGCGAGGTGTCCGCCCGCCGAGTCGCCTGCGATGACGATCCGATCTGGGGCGAACCCCTTCTCGTGGCACAACCAGTCCCAGCCCGAGCGGACGTCGACCGCGGCAGTGGGGAAGCGGTAGCGCGGCGCCAGTCGGTAGTCGACGCATAACACGGGAAGTCCGGTCAGGCGCGACAACCACGCGGTGAGCCTGCGGTGGGTGCGCGGTGAACAGAGGGCGAACCCGCTGCCGTGCACGAAGTAGACGCACTCGTCGGTGGTGGTGGTGACGCCGGCGCCGCGCACCCATTCGCCTACGACGCGTCCGCCATCGCGCAGGCGGACGTCGACCTTCTCGACCTCCGTTCCCGCCAGCGAGGGCCCGAAGGCGTCCATGATTCGCGAGACGATCTTGCGCGAGGTCCACAGCCCCCACGTGCGTTCGGGTGGCAGGACCGCGCTGATCGGTCGCAAGGTCAGTCCGCTCACCGCGGCTGCGCCGCGCGATCGCATCGATCCCCGCGCTGGCATCGTGTCGATCATCACATTCGGAGTACAGCAGCAATTGGTGACATTTGTCAATGTCACCATTTATGCATGGGAGATCCAGTTCACATCTGGCGTACGGGTGCGGTGGCGCCAGCTAGCGCAGCGGGTCGCCGCGCCAGCTGAAGCTGTTGACGTATTTGCCCATGTCAAGAGCGAGCTGAAGGCCTGCGGCCGACGGTTTGCCCGAGCCGAAGTCCGGCCCGAATGCGTGGTAGGGCCCCACCGCCCCGGCCACCAGGGCAAGGTCGTTCTTCACGGCCACCATCACCACCACGCGCATCCGGGCGTAACTCGAGTTCGAGCCCTGCGGCCAGCAATCCGCGACCAGGCCGTATCCAGGTTGATAGCCGACCATCGCGTTGGGGATCTCATAGGCCGTTTTGTTGCCGGGGAAGGTCTCGTTGACGAGTTGACGGGCGATCTGCTGCGGCGTTCGACCGTCGGCGGGCTGGCTGAAGAGTCGCATGGTGCCGCGGTCGCCTGCCAGCAGATCGGCCGTGATTCCTCGATCGTCGGGGGTGACCTTGTAGGCCGAGCCCTCGGCGGGGTAGGCGACCGAGAACGTTCCGTCAGGGGCGGTGAAACGCGGGTTGATCGTAACGGGTTGGCCCATCGGTGGTCGGCCGCAATCGGGTGGACAGACATACCGTGCCGACGGTTTCTCGATGGCTCCGGACAGTGCGACGAGGCCGGCGGCGACGAGGCCGATGGCGGCCACCCAGACGACGAGCAGCCGGCGACGCGAGGTCTTGGGAGGTGAGGGCGCGGTATACGTTCCCGCGTGCGTCGAGTAGCCGGGGAGAACGGTCGTCATTGCTCGTCCGTCGCCGGTTCGGGTCCCGTTTCGACGCGCACGGGCCGAGTGTGCCGTCGTGCCTTGCGGGAGGACCGCGACGAAGCCCGGGTGGCCGCGCCGCAGGCAACGCAGAAGGCCATGTCGGGGACGACGTGGCCGCAATACGTGCACAGCAACGGTTCATCCGAGAGGATCTCGTCGTGGGCCTCGTGCAAGAGCGCCATCTGCAGGCCGATTCGCAAGGCGAGCAGGGCGACGGCGGATACGGCGAGATGCAGTGCCAACTGCAGGGTTTGGGAAATTCGTGCCACGTCGACCAGGCCAAGCAGGGCGTACATCGTCATGACGATCAGTGCGAACACGGTCAGGGCGACGCGTACGTAGTTGCGATGCTGGTGTTGCTTGTTCGCCGGTCTCGCGAACCACAACGCCGTGCCGATCAGACCTCCCACCGCCGCCGCCGTGATGGGCACCGCGATGCCGCGAATGCCCGCCTCGACGATCAAGCCATTCATCGGCCTGGACTTGGCGACCATCCCGCCTGCGAACTGTGGGGCCAGTCGCGTCATTTGCGCTGCGGCCGTGAACATCAGCGCGCCAAGTGCGCCGATGGCGAAGCCGTCGAGGGACTCGCGGTGCCCGGGGCGCACCAGTCGGACCAGCACCGCCGGGGCGAGCATGAGCAGCAAGCTGGCGACGGGTATGCCAAGACCGTCTCGAAGAATCCGTGATCCGGCGATGCCTGCGCCCAACCCCACGTCGTACGCCTGTGCGACCACCGCCCCCGTCAGGAGCACCCAGCCGACGCCGAGACCGATGCCCAACCCGGCAGTAGCCACCAGGGTGCCGGTCGGGACGTCGTCGTAGACGTCGGACTCCTGGAGGTAGATGAGGAAGAGAAGGGGCAGGCCAAGCGCGGCGACGGTGATGAGTGCGGCCGGCAGACGGAACAGGGTGGCGGCGACCAGTGCGGCCAACAGCACGCCTAGACCCAGCAGGAACGCCTTGCGCGAACCGGGCGACAGGCGTGGAAAGAGCGAACTCACGATGTTCGGTGTCAGCAGGTGTTCACCGGGTGATGCACTGTAGGCCTTGATGCGCAGCCAGCCTGGGCCGGAGGTGCCGTGGTCTTTCAGTGTGAGGCCGCAGAGGCCGCAGAACTCGCCTTCGGGTACCTCGGTCTGGCACACCGGGCACTCGACCAAGCCGGGGGTGGGGCCGTCCGTTTCCGCCTCGGTACTCATGGCTCGACTCCCGCTCGCTCCGGTCCTCGCTCGTGCCTCGCTGCGATCCTCACTCGCGATCGTCTTCGGGTGCTCATGGCTCGACTCCCGCTCGCTCCGGTCCTCGCTCGTGCCTCGCTGCGATCCTCACTCGGGTGCTCATTGGGCGATCCTCTGGAAAGTGAGCAGGTTGCGGGCCAGGTTCTCGGTGTCAGGCGTGCCAAGTCCGCTGACCAGGTCGTAGCCCGGTCCCGCGGTGTCGACGGCATTTCCGCCGAGGGTGATGTCCCGGAAGGCGGGTAGCGGTGCGCCTTGGGCGATCCGGTACAGCAATGGGTTGATGTCACCGATCTCGCTGCCGCCGTTGGCCTTCAAGAACTGGGTCATCACCGCGGCCAACCCCGCCCAGATGGGCGCCGACTGCGACGTGCCGCCGCCGACGACGTTGTCCCCGTTGAGCACGATCTGCACTCCGGTGAAGGGATCGGCCACGGCTGAGATGTCCGGGGTCAGTCGCTTGCCCGTATCTCGTTCGGCGGGAATCTGTCCCGATGCGACTTGCTGCCATGGCGGCATGTCGAAGAGGGCCGACACCCCGCCGCCGGTGCCCTGAGAGAGGGGAACGTCGAACCACGCCTGCTCGGCGAGCCACCTGCCCTGAGGATCGGTGGATAGCGTGGTGCCGCCGAC
Organism: Mycolicibacterium hodleri; assembly: GCF_006439015.1. Classification (GTDB taxonomy): domain Bacteria; phylum Actinomycetota; class Actinomycetes; order Mycobacteriales; family Mycobacteriaceae; genus Mycobacterium; species Mycobacterium hodleri_A. The sequence goes on from NZ_RCZG01000004.1 coordinate 417,320, forward strand.
GCTGGTCATCTCAGGAAGGGAGGCAATGGAATCCAGCCCGACGTCTGCCGGCCCCGGCGGGGAGTCCCAGTCGTCGCCGCCCTTGCACTCGAGCCCGGCGAGATCTCCACTGGCGTTGAACGCCGTGGTGCCGTGCGTGTGGGCGATGGCGAGTGCGGATCGGACCGGTGCCAAATCGGCTGCGGTAAGCAGCTTGTCGCAGCCCCAGCCGATCGAGAGGCTCCAGATGGCACCAGGGAACTGGCGATCGGTGTCCTCGAGCATCCGACCGATCTTCTGGAAGGCGCCATCACCCTCGACGGTCGGACGGGCATTGACGACGACCTTCCGGGCATCGGGCGCAATCGCGTGTGCGACTTCGAGATCCATCGTGGTCTCGCCATAGGGTTCGGGCAGCTGGTCGCCGACCACGGTCGGGGTGAACTTGGGGAGTGCGTTAATCGTGGCGAAGGTGTCGAGGTCCGACTGACCGAAGCCGTTGAACGCAAAGATCACGATCGTGGTGCCCTTGCCCGTGAAGCCCTCGCGGGCCATGCCCGCCGCGTTGTATGTGTTGAGCAGTGCGGTTGGCGTCAGTCCGCGATCGGGTACGTCCAGGGGCAGGATGTCCGGCCGCGACGTGTGATGCGGTGTGTAACTGAGGATTCGGCCCATCTGATCGACCTCGTCACGCAATGCCGAAGGTACCTCGGGCTGCTGGGGTGACGCGTAGAACTCTTGACCTCGCTGGCCGCGATAGTCGTGCACCTCGACGCGGAAGGCGTCCGCCACGTGCGTGGGCGTGCCCTCGACCACGGCCCAGCCGTCGCTGGCGCGCCACTGTACCGACAGGCCATGCTGGCTGGCCCAGCCGATCAACGCACTGGGGCGACGGTGGTCGTTCAGCATCGCCGTGAGTTGGACGTGATCGCCACGTGCCGGACCTAGATCGGTTGAGGCGGCCAGCAATGACGCGAATGGTCCGTCGATCGTGGTGGGTGACTCGGTGCTCGGCGTGATCCGCAAATCCGATGTACAGGCCAGCACCCCGACCAGGAGGGCAATGAGCAACCACGACCAGGAACTCGCGTTCCTGGTCCGTGGCGCTGTCACAGTCGGTGACGGCATGGCGTCGTCGTGTAACGGTCTCGCGCTGGTCTCTCGAGACCGCCCAATGTCAGTTGTCGCCAGGAATGGCCGTCGGCGCGGGCGGCGCCTTGACCGGAGGCGTAAACAGGTTGCCGCCCGTGGGGTTGATCGACTTCTCGGTCGGCGTCACCGAAGGTGCCGACGACGACGACGACGGCGCGGTGGTGGTCGTGGTCGACGTTTCGGGAGCCTTCTCCGAACTGCCGCCGCACGCTGCGGTTAGGCCGACCATCGCGACGATGGCAGCACCTCCCGCGTAGGCCGCGACACGGCGAGTCAGACGATGTGACCTCATGATGCTTGTCCTTACCAATCCCCGAATTGTCAATGCTTGGTCTTCGGCGAATCCATGGACGATTCGGCACGGCCCGGGAGCTGAGCACGCGCACCAGCCCCATCCCGAAGCGGGTTCCGGTGACCGAACTCTAACGTATCGGCTGAACGGTCGCACAGGCATTTCTCTGGTGGCGTACAGCGACCGTCCCTGCCGCGTGAACCGCTTGACGGTGTCAGTGGGTGAGTGTTTACTCCTCGTATCGAACATACTTTCGAATAGAGGATTGAGTCGGATGGTGCGAAAGGTGCTCTCGTGGCAGCCGTGATGCGTGTGACTCACGGCGCTCAAAACCGGGCTGAACAGGTAGAACACCTTCGGCGCAAGATGGCTGAAGTGGCCGGCAGGACGGCGGGCACGATGGGTTCCACGCAGCGTGGATCCATGCCCTCACGCGCCGCGCTTCCGGCCTCGGAAACTTTGCTGTCCATCCCGGAATCGCTGGCCGACCTCCTGCCTGACGCATTGCCCCGGGGTGCCGTCGCGGTGTTGTCGGGGGCCCGTTCGTTGCCGCTGAGATTGGTGGCAGCGGTGACTGCGGCGGGTGGCCACGCGGCGATCGTGGGTCAGCCCAACGTGGGTCTGCTCGCCGCCGTCGAGATGGGTGCCGACCTGAGCAGGCTTGCAGTCATCCCCGACGCCGGTGCCGATCCGGTTGAGGTGGCCGCGGTGTTGATGGATGGACTGGATCTGGTGGTACTTGGTCTGGGTGGGCGGGCGATAGCGCCGGCCCGGGCGCGTGCCGTGACGGCAAGGGCCCGCCAGAAGGGGTGCACCCTCCTGGTCGTCAACGGCGACTGGCACGGAGCCTCGGCACGGCTGGAGTCGAGGGTCTGCGGCTACGAGGTGACCGGGGCGGGCGCCGGTGCCCCCACCCCTGGATGCGGACGGATCAGTCGGGTGCGGTTGGCGACCAAGGCCTCTGGTCGCTTCGTCGGCCACGCTCGGGTAGTGGGCGGATGAGATGCCCGGCCGAGTATTGGCCATCTGGTGCATGGACTGGCCCGCGGTGGCGGCGGCTGCTGCGGCGGGCCTGCCTGCGACCGATCCCGTAGTAGTCACGCTGGCCAATCGCGTCGTCGCGTGTTCGGCGTCGGCGCGCTCAGCCGGAGTGCGAAGGGGTCTGCGCCGCAGGGAGGCTCAGGCGCGCTGTCCCCACGTCCACGTCGCCGCCGCCGACCCCGGTCGCGATGCTCGACACTTCGAAGGCGTGACGGCGGCGGTGGATGAGGTGGTTCCGCGCGCCGAGGTTCTGCGCCCGGGCCTGCTGGTGTTGTCGGTGCGTGGGGCTGCCCGCTACTTCGGATCGGAGCAGTCCGCTTCGGAGCGGCTCGTCGACGCGGTGGCCGCGGCGGGGGCAGAGTGCCAGGTCGGCATCGCCGACCAGATGCCCACTGCGGTGTTCGCCGCCCGCGCCGGCTGCATCGTCGAACCTCGTGGAGACGCGTCCTTCCTGGCTGCGCTGTCGATCCGGCAACTCGCCACCGAACCGAGTCTGGCGGCGCCGGGCCGTGATGATTTGGCCGACCTGTTGTGGCGCATGGGAATTCGCAGCATCGGTCAGTTTGCCGAACTGTCACGCACCGACGTGGCGTCCCGCTTCGGCGCCGATGCGGTCACCGCTCATCGGTTCGCCCGCGGGGAGCCCGCCCGTGGGCCGTCGGGCCTGGATTCGCCTCCGGATCTCGATGCCGTCATGGACTGCGATCCGCCGGTGGATCGTGTGGATGCCGCTGCCTTCGCCGGCCGGTCACTGGCTGGTGAACTGCATCGCAGCCTGGAGGCGTCGGGCGTCGGCTGCACGCGCCTGGCGATCCATGCGGTCACTGCCAACGGTGAGGAGATGCAACGGGTCTGGCGATGCGCTGAACCACTGACCGAGGATGCCACGGCCGACCGGGTGCGCTGGCAGCTCGACGGTTGGCTGAACCGGCGCCATCCCGACGACCGCCCCACCGCTGCGATCACCACGTTGCGCCTGCATCCGGTGGAGGTGATCTCGGCGGCGGCGTTGCAGCTACCGCTGTGGGGTTCTTCCGGTGACGACGACCGGTTGCGCGCCCGTCGGGCTCTGGTGCGGGTTCAGGGACTGCTCGGGCCGGACTCGGTTCAGGTGCCGGTGCTCAGCGGTGGTCGTGGACCTGCCGAACGCATCACCTTCACGCCGCTGGGTGACGAGCCGGTGCCGCGCGCCGACCCTGGCCAACCATGGCCCGGGCAACTCCCCGAGCCGGCCCCGACCGTGCTTCTCGACGATCCGGTCGAACTGCTCGACGCGGAGGGCAACCCCGTGCGGGTGACGGGCCGGGGGGTGTTCTCCGCCGACCCGGTCCGGCTCACCGGAGACGGCAGGTCGGACAGGTTGAGGTGGTGGGCCGGTCCGTGGCCCGTAGACGAAAGATGGTGGGATCCTGGGACATTGGAGAAGGGGCTGAACAAGCCGGGACGAACGGCGCGGGTGCAGGTGCTACTCGAGGAGCCGAGCGGTCGTGGCGACGTCGCCGATCGGGCGATGTTGCTGTGCTACCGGCAACGGCAGTGGTTTCTCGAAGGGGTCTACGAATGATCACCTGAACGAGCGGGCTGGTTTTGGCCGTCGACCGCGGAGTTGCGCGCGTACTCCGGGTCGGTCGCGAGCCGACTGCTGCGACGGCCGTGGACGAAGTACACCACCAAGCCCAAGGCCATCCAGATCAGGAACCGAATCCACGTCGCGGCGGGCAGGTTCAGCATCAGGTAGAACGCCGTCAACACCGCGAGCACGGGCACGACCGGAACCCCCGGGCAGCGGAAGGCCCGCTTGAGATCGGGACGGCTGCGTCGGAGCACCAACACTCCGATGGCGACCAGCACGAACGCGAACAGCGTCCCGATGTTCACCAGTTCAGCCAGTTCGGACAGCGGGACGAACGTCGAGATCAGGGCGACCACGCTGCCGGTCAAAATCGTCGTTCGGAGCGGAGTGCCGAACCGCGGACTCACCTTCGCAAAGGTCGGGGGCAGCAGTCGATCTCGGCTCATCGCGAAGAACACCCGGCTCTGGCCCAGCATCAACACCATCATGACGGTGGTCAGCCCGATTATCGCCCCGATCGAGATCACCGTCGCGAACGCGGGATGTCCTACCGAGCGGAAGGCTTCAGCGAGCGGAGCCTCGATCTTGATGTCGGTGTACTTCACCATCCCGGTCACCACCAGTGAGACCGCGACGTACAACACGGTGCAGATGGCCAGCGAACCGAAAATACCGATCGGCATGTCCCGCTGCGGGTTCTTGGTCTCCTCCGCGGCGGTCGCGACGATGTCGAATCCGATGTAGGCGAAGAACACCAAGGCGGCACCGGTGAAGATGCCGCTGACGCCGAACGCGCCCGGCGAAAGACCCAGATCCTGCAGAAGTGACGGGGTGACTTCCGCGCCCGCGGCCGACGCGGAGCCTGACGGCGGAATGAACGGCGAATAGTTGCTCATCTTGATGAAGAACAGACCGGCCACGATGACGAACAGCACGATGGCCACTTTGATGACCACGAAGACGAAGTTGATCTGTGAGGAGATCTTGATTCCCACGCAGAGAACAGCGGTGAGGATCAGCACGATGGCGGCGGCGACCAAATTATGTCCCTCGCCGTACGCCCAGCCGGGAATCGTGATGCCAATGCTCTTCATCAAGTCGGCGAAGTAGCTCGACCACCCGACGGCGACCGTGCTCGCTCCGAGGCCCAGCTCCAAGATCAGATCCCAGCCGATGATCCACGCGACGATCTCGCCCAGGCTCGCGTAGGAGAAGGTGTACGCCGAGCCCGCGACCGGAACCGTGCTGGCGAACTCCGCGTAACAGAGCGCCGCCAACGCGCAGGCGATACCGGAGAACACGAAGGACAGGGCAATCGCGGGCCCTGCCTTCTCCCCGGCCGCCTCGCCCGTGAGGACGAAGATGCCGGTGCCCAGGATGACGCCGACGCCGAAGACGACGAGTTGTACCGGACCCAGTTCCTTGCGCAACTGGTGTTCGGATTCCTCGGTGTCGGCAATCGACTGCTCTACGCTCTTCGTCCGGGTGAGGTTCATGGTTCCATCCCTTGACCAATCGTCTTGACGTCATCGCGTCCTGTAGGCGCACCGTGCGGTATGCCCATCCGCTGCACGTCGAAAACGTCGAGTTCGGTACGACGTGCCGGCGCTCAGTCGAGCGTTGCGGCGAAGGGGCCGACCCGCGCGATGAACCGATCGAAGAACGCATCCGCGTCGACCTCGGAACCGATGTGCGCGTTGGGGTATCGGCCCCAGTGTCCACGCCAGTCGGCCACGGTCATGCCGCGGGTGAGTGTGCCCGTCAGTTCAACGTCGATCGTCGCCTGTCGGTAGCGGACCAGTTCCGGGTCCAGCGCCACGGCGGCCGCGAGGGGATCGTGGAGATGGGCGACATAGCCTTCGCCTTGGTCGAAGTGGAACTCGAAGTAGAAGCGCATCGCGTCCTCGAGCACGCGGATCAGAGGATTGGACGCAGCCGACCTCGAGCCGCGGTCGTCGAGGACGCTCATCGGGGTCGTGGCAGAACCGGCGGACGCAGCCAGCCGGCTGAGGATCGCGGGTGTCATCACTACTCGCTCGGTCAGGTTGAGCCCCAATATCATCGGTAGGTGCGTCGGCTCATCCAGTCCCCATGCCGCACTCCACACGGCGAAGACCTCCGAGCCAGACTCGGGGTCGACGCTGATGTTCCACTCGGCAACCGGGGTGGTGTTGCCGCGATAGTCGAATGCGCCGCCCATGATGACCAGTCGTCGCAACAACCGGGGCAGACTCGGCTCGAGGCGCATGGCCAGGGCCAGGTTGGTCATGGGGCCGGTGACCAGTCCGATCAACTCGCCCGGGTGTTCGCGCGCCGCCCGCACCCAGGCCGTGGCCGCATCGTATTGAGTGAGCGATGCGGTTGCGTCGGGCAGACGCGCGTATCCGAGGCCCTCCGGACCGTGGGTGTCCTCGGCGGTCCGCAACGGTGTCGCCAGCGGACGTTCGGCGCCCCTGGACACCGGGATGTCGCTCGTGTTGCACAGTGCGAGCAGGCCCAGGTTGTTGGCACAGACCTGATCGACGGGCACATTGCCTGCGGTGGAGGCGATGCCGACGACCTGGGCATCGGCACTGCCCAAGAGGTAGGCGAGTGCCATCGCATCGTCCACACCCGTATCGACGTCGGCGAAGACGGGAAGGCGTGTCACCGAACTCTCGCCTCTGCGCTCAAGCCCCGTCACGTCGCCAACGATAGAACCGGCTTGCTACCAGTGCACACCGGGCACCAGGCGGACCGCACGCTTGAGCGGGCCCGGTGCCCGAAGCTTCGCGACGGCGGCGCGGGCGGGCCGCTTGGGCCGCCTGGTCGGCTCGCGTTCGGACGGCGCGGACTCGGACGCCGCAATGCCTCTAGCCGCCGCCGAATCCGGATAACCGAGATAGAGCTGATGGAGCACTCGTCGGGAGAGTCTCGGCGTGAAGTAGTGGCCGACGTCGGCCAACGTGCCGACGGGAGTGTCGATCCGGGCGGGCTTGTCGACAAGGCCGCGCACCACCATCGCGGCAGCGTGCTCGGCGGTGATGGCGGGCATCGGGTTGAGCCGGCGCGACGGGGCAATCATCGGTGTTTGAACCAATGGCATGTGGATGCTGGTGAACGTGATGTGGTCCGAGAGTGTTTCGGTGCCGACCACTTCGGCGAATGCATCGAGTGCCGCCTTGCTGGGAATGTAGGCACTGTACTTCGGGCTGCTGGCCTGCACGCCCGCGCTCGAGACGTTCACCACATGACCGAATCGGCGTTCACGCCAATGGGGTAGAAGCGCGAGCACCATCCGGACCGAGCCGAAGTAGTTCACGGCCATGACGCGTTCGTAGTCGTGCAGTCGGTCGGTGGACGCCGACACCGACCGGCGGATGGAACGGCCAGCGTTGTTGACCAGATAGTCGACGTGACCGAACTGGCCGAGGATGTCCTTGACGGTGTGATCCACCGACGCCGAATCGGTGACGTCGCACGTGAATGCGTAAGCATCTCCGCCCGATTCGCGAATCTCGGCGATGAGGTCGTCGAGCGCCTCGGCGTTTCGCGCCAAGGCGAACACCTTTGCCCCGCGTTCGGCCACGGCGATAGCCGACGCGCGCCCGATGCCACTGGATGCGCCGGTGATGACGACGTGGCGGCCGACCAACGGGCCCGCGGCATCGTCACGGCGGGCGCGGTCGGGATCGAGGTGCTCGGCCCAGTACCTCCACAGCAGGGGTGCGTAGGACGAGAACTCCGGGACGCGGATTCCACTGCCGCGCAGCGCTTCGGTCGCGTTGTCCGAAGTAAAGGTCGGGGCGAGGTCTACGACGTCGAGAACCTCGGCCGGGATGCCGAGCTGCGTGGCGGCCATGTTGCGCAGGATCTTGGCCCGCCCCGACGCTTTGAGGAACGGCGTCGCCATCGCCCCGGGCAGTGAGCCGCGGAGCTCCGGTAGGCCGGCCTCCTTGGCCACTCCTCGATAGATGTGCTTGAGGTGAATCGACTTCGGCGAGGTCAGATGGAACGTCTGCCCGTCGCGGTCGGGGGCGTGCATGATCGATACCACCGCATCCACGACGAAGTTCACCGGGACGATGTTGGTCCGGCCAGTGTCGGGCAACACCATCGGCGTGAACTTCGGGAGGGCGGCCAGCTTCGCCAAGAGGCCGAAGAAGTAGTACGGACCGTCGATCTTGTCCATCTCACCGGTGTGGGAGTCCCCGACGACGACGGCCGGTCGGTAGATGCGGTGTCGCAACCCGGTTGCGGCGCGCACCAGCATCTCGGCTTCGAACTTGGTCTGGTGATAGGGCGTCGGCAGATTCTGCGCGACGTCGAAGTCCTCCTCGGTGTATTCACCCGGGAACGTACCTGCCACCGCGATCGACGAGACGTGGTGCAGCGTGGCGTCCAGGCGCAGCGCGACGTCGATGACCGCCGTGGTGCCGTCGACGTTGGTGGCCCGTTGTGCCTCGTCATCTGCGGTGACGTCGTAGACCGCGCCGCAGTGCACGACGTGGTCGACGGTGCCCAACTCGGCGAGCACTTCGGCGGGGACCCCGAGGCCCGGCGCCGTCAGGTCCCCGACCAGAGGTTTGGCTCGCTCGCCCCACTGTTTGGCGAGGCGCTCGAACCGGGACAGCGATTCCCGTCGCACCAGGATCCAGACCTCGGAACGATCGTCGCGAGCAAGAATTTCGGACACGATGCGGCGGCCAATGAACCCGGTACCGCCGGTAACGACATAGCGCATGCGAGTCATGCTCACCCCTGTTCAGGGAAAGGTCAACTAGGTGTGACCCGATCGGGTTGGGCGCGTCGTCGTCGCGATATCGTCCGAATGACCGCCAACGCCTTCAAGGGAGAACGCATGCCGATCAACACAGGCGCCATCGGTGCGAAGACCGCGCCACAACCGTTCGAATGGACCGAGCGCGACACCCTCCTCTATGCCCTCGGGGTAGGTGCGGGCGCCAAGGATCTCGCGTTTCACGACCGAGAACAGCCATGACATTCCTCAGCAGGTGCTGCCCACCTACGCCGTGATCGCCTGCGCTGCCTGGGGTGCGGCAGCCGAGGTGGGATCGTTCAATTGGGCGATGTTGCTGCATGGTTCGCAGCAGATCCGTCTGCACTCGCCGCTTCCGCCGTCGGGCAAGCTGAATGTGCACTCCGAGGTCGTCGACATCCAGGACAAGGGCGAGGGCAAGAACGCCATCCTGGTGTTCAAGGGAGTTGGCACCGATCCGGACAGCGGCGCGGTGGTGGCCGAGACGGTGTCCACCGCGGTGATCCGTGGCGAGGGCGGCTTCGGCGGTCAGCCGGGGGAGCGGCCCGTCAAGCCGGAGATCCCCGACCGTGAACCCGACGCGAAGGTCGACCTTCCGACCACCGAGGACCAGCCGCTGATCTACCGTCTCTCGGGCGACCGCAACCCGCTGCACAGCGACCCCTGGTTCGCTCAGACTCTCGCCGGGTTCCCGAAGCCGATCCTGCACGGGCTGTGCACCTACGGCGTGGCAGGCCGGGTGTTGGTGGCCGAGCTCGGCGGCAACGACGCGACCAAGATCAAGGCCGTCGGCGCGCGCTTCACCTCGCCGGTGTTCCCCGGCGAGACGCTGACGACGTCGGTGTGGCGCACCGAACCGGGCCACGCGGTGTTCCGCACCGAGGCGGCCGAGGCGGACGGTTCCAACGCCCGGGTGGTGCTCGACGACGGCACCGCCGAGTACGCGGACTAGACGCGGACGCCGTTCCAATCGACGAGAGTCCAACCCGCACTGGGGTTTCCGCGTACGACCACATAGCCGGTGTTGTTCAGTGGCTCGGTCTCCAACAGGGCGGGATCGGCGTTTGTGGTGTTCATCAACGTCCACAGCGCGATCGCGGCGCCATGTGAGAACGCGACCGGTTTGCGGTCGCCGGTCGCGTAGATCGCTGCGACGGCGTCGTCGAACCTGGCGTCGAACTCGTTGCCGTCGATCGAGCCAGGAATGCGGGCGTTGCGGTCCCCATGCACCCACTGCTTGAGCGCGGCATAGAACGCCACGCCGGTGAACTCGGGCTGACCCTCGTAGATACCCGCCTCGATCTCGCGCAGGCCCGGCAAGACGTCGACGGGGTCGTGAAGTTCTTCTGCCAGGAACTCGGCCGTCTGCTGGGTGCGCGTCATCGTCGATGCGAAGATCCCGTCGAACCCGTCGTCGGCGTAGTCGGCAGCGACCTGATGGGCCTGTTGCCACCCGAGCTCGGTCAGCCCGGGCCCGGGTGTCGAGGTATCGATGTAACCGGACGTGTTGCCCGTCGACTGGGCGTGCCGGATGAAGGTCAGGGTGATGTCGCGCTCGGGCGCGGCCGGGGCTGTGGGGGCGACCGCCACCGCGGCGATCGTAAGGGTCACGGTGATCGCGGCGATCCAACGCTTCATGGCGCCATCCTGCCAGCCCGACGCGGAGCTACCAGGTCTGTTCGGTCACCAAAGCTACCGTGCCGTTTCAGGCTGTCCGTCATGATGGCCATCATGACCGATGATGCCAAACCCCCATGTCCGCCCTTCGACCTCGAGAGCGCGATCGTCAAGGTGCAAGCGGCTGAGGACGCGTGGAATACCTGCGATCCGCGCCGGGTGAGTTTGGCGTACACCGAGGATTCGTTGTGGCGCAACCGAAATCAGTTCGTCACCGGCAGAGCTGCGATCGTCGAATTCCTGACGGCCAAGTGGGAGAGGGAACTCGACTATGCACTGCGCAAGAGCCTGTGGAGCTTCGACGGCAACCGGATCGCGGTGCGGTTCCAGTACGAATGCCACGACGCCTCGGGTCAGTGGTACCGCAGCTACGGCAACGAGCTCTGGGAGTTCGACGAGAAGGGCCTCATGCTCCGTAGGGAAGCAAGCATCAACGACGTTGCGATCGACGAGGCGGAACGTAGATACTTCGGCCCGCGGCCAGAATCCGAGCGCGGCCAGGACATTCCGTTGCGCTAGCCGTCGCCGTAGAGCCGGGCGATGGCGGGCGAGTCCAGCCAGTGGGAATACGTCGGCGACGTGGGCCAATCCTGTGGCGTGTCCTGCCATTCCTCCTGGCGACCCCAGGGCAGGAGGTCGATCAACGCGAAGCTGTGGCTGAGTTGCTCGGTACCACGGCCGTCGGTGTGCCAGGTGCGGAACACTTTGTCGCCGTCCCGCAGGAAGACGTTGACTGCGAAGCCGGTGCCGGGTGCCGCACCCACGTCGGCCCCAAAGGGACTCTCCGATGACGAATACCATTCCATCCGGTTGCCGACCCTCGCCTTGTACGCGAGCGCCTCGTCGATGGTCCCGTTCGTGACGATGACGAACCGGGCGTCGTAGCTGTCCAGGAATTCCAGCCGGGTGAACTGCGACGTGAATCCCGTGCAGCCACCGCATTGCCACTCCGCACCGGGCGACCACATGTGGTTGTAGACGATCAACTGCGAGCGACCATTGAACACCTCCGCAAGGGTGAGGGGTCCGTTGGCGCCGATCAGTGTGTAGTTCGGCATCTCGACCATGGGCAACCGCCTCCGTTGGGCAGCGATCGCATCGAGTTCGCGGGTGGCGGCTTTCTCTCTGGCGCGCAGCTCATCGAGGGCATTGCGCCAGGTGTCCTTGTCGACCACCGGGGGCATGGCGGACGTGGTCATGTAGGTCTCCTCGCTGTGGTGGGTGCCGTGACGACGTATTGACCTAAATGGATCGCAATACTCATCGCCCGACCCATGTCGAGAGTGACTCCCGAAGACCCGTCACGGCCCTCTCGGCGGGCTCCTCGACCGTGACGGCCCAGGCAACGCACCCGTCCGGGCGGATCAGCAGTGCGTCTGCAGGGCGGTCATCCGTTGCGGCGGTGTGGATGTCGATGCGGTCGAGCCAGCCCTGAGCGGCATCCCGGATCTCAACGCGGTCGGCGAGGTCGGGGAGCACCGGTCGGCCCGCGCGCATGGTCTCCGCGAGGCTGGGAAGGTGGGCGCAAGCCCCCGGGTGCGCTATAAGTTGAGAGTGGGACGGGCCGATGGGCCCTTTTTTCTTGCCCAGCGAACGCCCTGACGAATCGAACGCATGTTCGATAGACTGTGTCGATGGGATGGAACGACGGTCCGTCGACCTGGGGTGAGATGGAGCGGGTGCTCACCGGCAAGCCGCGCCGCGCCGGTTCGCGTCTTCCCGAGCCCACCGGCGACGGCGGTGACAGTCCGGCCTGGTCGCGCAAGCGCGGGAGCTACGAGCCGCCGGACCGGAAGCCGGACGGCTCTGCCGTGGCGTCGGTCCCGTTCGCCGAACTACACGCGCACTCGGCCTACAGCTTCCTCGACGGCGCGAGCACGCCGGAGGAACTCGTCGAGGAGGCCGCCCGGCTGAACCTCCGAGCCATTGCGCTGACCGATCACGACGGGCTGTACGGGGTGGTCCGGTTCGCCGAGGCGGCCAGGGAACTCGACGTGAAGACGGTGTTCGGCGCCGAACTCTCGCTGGGAAACGTCGCCCGCACCGAGGTGCCCGACCCGCCGGGGCCACACCTGTTGGTTTTGGCGCGCGGGCCCGAGGGTTATCGGCGGCTGTCGCGGGAGCTCGCCAAGGCTCACCTGGCAGGCGGCCAGAAGGGCAAGCCGCTCTATGACTTCGACGCCCTGACCGAGGCCGCGGGCGGGCATTGGCACGTCCTCACTGGATGTCGCAAAGGCCATGTACGCCAAGCCTTGTCGACGGGTGGACCTGCAGCAGCTGAATCGGCGCTCGCCGACCTGGTCGACCGATTCGGGCGGAAGCGGGTGAGCATCGAGCTCACCCGTCACGGACATCCTCTCGATGACGAGCGCAACGCCCAGCTCGCGGAATTGGCGCCACGGTTCGGTCTCGATTGTCGCCGCCGGGGCGGCTCCGGCGTGGGCATCGTCGCCACGAGCGCGGCGCACTTCGCCGAACCGGCCCGAGGCAGGTTGGCCATGGCGATGGGGGCCATCCGAGCTCGTAACTCCATGGACGAAGCGAGTGGATGGCTTGCGCCGCTGGGCGGTTCACACCTTCGCTCGGGGGAGGAGATGGCGCGTCTGTTCGCCAGCCACCCCGGGGCGGTGTCGGCTGCCGCCGAACTCGGTGAGCAGTGTGCATTCGGGTTGGCGCTGATCGCCCCGAAGCTGCCGCCGTTCGACGTACCCGCCGGGCACACCGAGGACAGTTGGCTGCGGCACCTCGTGATGACCGGGGCCCGCAACCGGTACGGGCCGCCGGAACGCGCTCCGTTGGCCTACGCGCAGATCGAGCACGAGTTGAAGGTCATCAGCCAGCTGACCTTTCCGGGCTACTTCCTGGTGGTGCACGACATCACCCGGTTCTGCAAGGACAACGACATTCTCTGCCAGGGCCGGGGATCGGCGGCCAACTCCGCGGTCTGTTACGCGTTGGGCGTCACCAACGTCGACCCGGTCGCCAATGAATTGTTGTTCGAACGGTTCCTGTCCCCGGCACGCGATGGGCCGCCGGACATCGACATCGACATCGAATCGGACCTGCGCGAGAAGGCGATTCAATACGTCTACCAACGCTACGGCCGGGACTACGCCGCTCAGGTCGCCAACGTCATCACCTATCGTGGTCGTAGCGCGGTGCGCGACATGGCCAGGGCGCTGGGCTTCTCGCAGGGGCAGCAGGATGCGTGGAGCAAGCAGATCAGCCGGTGGAACGGGCTGGCCGACTCGCCCGACGTCGAGGACGTTCCCGAGCAGGTGATCGACCTGGCACTGCAGATCAAGGACCTGCCGCGCCACATGGGCATCCACTCCGGCGGCATGGTGATCTGTGACCGGCCGATCGCCGACGTGTGTCCGGTGGAGTGGGCGCGCATGGAGAACCGCAGCGTGCTGCAGTGGGACAAGGATGACTGCGCCGCAATCGGTTTGGTGAAGTTCGACCTGCTCGGGCTCGGCATGCTCTCGGCATTGCACTACGCCATCGACCTGATCGCCGAGCACAAGGGCATCGAGGTCGACCTGTCCAAGCTCGACCTGTCCGAAGCGGCGGTCTACGAGATGTTGCAGCGCGCCGATTCCATCGGGGTGTTCCAGGTGGAGTCCCGCGCACAGATGGCCACGCTGCCCCGACTGAAACCACGGGTGTTCTATGACCTCGTGGTCGAGGTGGCGTTGATTCGCCCCGGACCCATCCAGGGCGGCTCGGTGCACCCGTACATCCGGCGCCGAAACGGCGAGGAGGCGGTGACCTACGAGCACCCGTCGATGGAGCAGGCGCTACGGAAGACTTTGGGCATTCCGCTGTTTCAGGAACAGCTGATGCAGTTGGCCGTCGACTGCGCCGGGTTCTCGGCCGCCGAGGCCGACCAACTGCGTCGGGCGATGGGGTCCAAGCGCTCGACGGAGAAGATGCAACGGCTGCGCGGCCGGTTCTACGACGGCATGCGGGAACGGCACGGGATCACCGGCGAGATGGCTGACCGGATCTACGAGAAGTTGGAGGCATTCGCCAACTTCGGCTTCCCAGAGAGTCATTCGCTGTCGTTCGCCTCGCTGGTGTTCTACTCGTCCTGGTTCAAGCTGCACCACCCCGCGGTGTTCTGCGCCGCCCTGCTGCGGGCGCAGCCGATGGGCTTCTACTCGCCGCAGTCATTGGTCGCCGATGCTCGCAGACACGGGGTGCTGGTCCACTGTCCCGACGCCAACGCCAGCCTGTCGTACGCGACGTTGGAGAACCGCGGCCTCGAGGTGCGCCTAGGGCTCGGCGCGGTCCGGCACATCGGCGACGAGCTGGCCGAGCGAATCGTCGACGACCGAAGGGCCCACGGCGCGTTCACTTCTTTGGTTGACCTGGCGGGCCGGGTGCAGCTCTCGGTGCCGCAGACCGAGGCGCTGGCCACCGCGGGGGCGCTCGGCTGCTTCGGGATCACCCGGCGGGAGGGGCTCTGGGCGGCGGGGGCTGCGGCCTCCGAGCGACCGGACCGACTGCCCGGGGTCGGCTCCTCGTCGCACGTCCCGTCGCTGCCCGGCATGACCGAACTCGAGCTGGCGGCCTCCGACGTCTGGGCCACCGGCGTGTCACCGGACAGCCATCCCGTCCAGTTCCTGCGTGAACATCTCGACGAGATGGGAGTGGTGCCCGCCAACCGACTGTTGTCGGTGCCAGACGGCACCCGAGTACTCGTAGCGGGCGCGGTGACCCATCGGCAGCGCCCCGCGACGGCTCAGGGGGTGACGTTCATGAACCTCGAGGACGAGACGGGCATGGTCAACGTGATGTGCTCGAGGGGAGTGTGGGCGCGGCATCGCAAGCTGGCGCAGACGGCGTCGGCGCTGGTGATCCGCGGCATCGTGCAGAACGCGACGGGGGCGGTCACCGTGGCGGCCGACCGGATGAGCCCCATCGACCTGCGAGTGCGGTCCAAGTCGCGCGACTTCCAGTAGGCCGCGACGCCGACTGTGTGGCTTAGGGGCGCAGTTGGCCGCAGTTTGCATCCACAACCCGCACGGTCGGCGTCCCCCAATCGGCGGACGCGGCTTTCAACCGATCCCTCCACCGGTCACCCGACATACACCGGCCCCGTATCGCGACATAGTTATCCCATCGCCGAAAACGGCACTCAGACACAAGGAGTCGACATGAGCACCATCATCCGCACCATCGCCACCGCAGGAATCCTCGGAGCCGCCGCACTCGGACTGGCAGGCACCGCCAACGCCGTCACCAACACCGCACCCACCGGCCCCGGCTACTCCTACAGCCCCGGCACCTACGCCACGCCCGCCCCGACGGCCAAGCCCGGCTGGCACAACAACCACGGCCCCGCCTACATCGCCCACCTCAACGGCGAGTAGCCCGGCCCGCACCACACAGACCCCACCAGGCCCTCCCCAACCAATCCCCGGGGGAGGGCCTGGTGTCGGCCGTGCGCAGCCGAGTTCGCCAAGCGTCAGTGCACCGATTCTCGGACGGGTCAGCCGCCCGTCGGCGTGGTCCACACCTTGTCGATGCCGATGCGCAGACGGGTGCTGAAGTTCGCCATCGACTCGGTCAACCCGAACTTGTCAGACGTCTCGGCGTACTTGGCCCAGTAGGGGGCGTCCTCGCGGCAGTCCACGCCCTCGGCGTCCACGGTGGCCTCGCCGCCGATGACGACGATCCCGCCACCGTTGCCGTCGGAATCCAGGTGGAGGCTCACCTGCGGATGACGCTTGACGTGTCCGACCTTCGCCGCGCTTGGATCCGTGTAGACGAACAGCGCGGTGCCGTCGAAGAAGAACCAGACGAGTTTCGGCACGGGTTGACCGGACTTCGCGACCGTCGTCAGCCAGCCGTAGTGACCGGATGTCAGGCGCTCGACTACCTCTGGCGTCAGCTCTGCACTCATGGAGGCGAATGTAGTCTCCGAACATGACTTCCGAGACGCTCAACCTCACCGTCGATGAACTGCTGACTACCACGCGTTCGGTTCGCAAACGTCTCGACCTCGAGAAGCCGGTTCCTCGCGAGGTGGTGATGGAGTGCCTCGAATTGGCATTGCAGGCGCCGACGGGATCGAACACGCAGGGCTGGCAGTTCGTCTTCGTCGACGACCCGGAGAAGAAGAAGGCGCTCGCCGACGTCTATCGCACCAACGCGACGCCCTACCTCGATCAGGAGAAGCCGACCTACGGCGACAGCCGCGACGAGCGGACGCCATTGGTAGTCGACTCCGCGAAGTACCTCAACGATCACCTCCACGAGGTGCCGGTCATGTTGATCCCGTGCCTCGAGGGCCGTCCGGACGGTGCGCCCGCCGGGATGAGTGCGTCCTACTGGGGCTCGCTGTTGCCCGCTGCGTGGAGTTTCATGTTGGCGCTGCGTTCGCGTGGTCTCGGCTCGGCCTGGACCACGTTGCATCTGCTCGGCGACGGCGAGAAGCAGGCAGCCGAGATTCTCGGCATCCCCTTCGACGAGTACGCCCAGGGTGGACTGTTCCCGATTGCGTACACCAAGGGCACCGACTTCAAGAAGGCCAAGCGCCTGCCCGCCGAGCAGCTCAGCCACTGGAACAGTTGGTAAGTCGCGCAAGCGCTCGGCAGAAGGTGAGGCCCTTCGCTCACACCGCCCCGGTGAATCCCTGTTGGCGCCACGCCTCATAGACCGCCACCGCGGCGGCGTTGGACAGATTCAGGGAGCGACGGCCCGCCAGCATCGGGATCCGTACCTGCTTGGTGACGTGCGGGTCGGCCAGCGTCTGCGCGTCCAGACCGGTGGGTTCCGGGCCGAACAGCAGGACGTCGCCGGGGACGAAGGCGACGTCGCCGAAGGAAGATTCGGCATGGGCGGTGAACGCGAATACCCGTGCGGGCATCACAGCCCTCCACGCCGCATCGAGATTTGCGTGCACGGTGACAGACGCCAGGTCGTGATAGTCGAGGCCGGCTCGTCTCAGTTTCGGTTCGGAGAGGTCGAATCCGAGTGGTTCGACGAGGTGCAATTCGCACCCGGTTCCTGCGACCATCCTGATCGCATTACCGGTGTTCGGCGCTATGCGCGGCGAATAGAACATCACTTTGAACAAGAAATCGAACCCTTCCTGGACACGAGTCCATCGAAGGGTACGTCTGTCCAGGTCAATCGAGATGTCGGCCCCGAATCACGCCGGCTCGCTTCCAGGCGTGAGGCTCCGCGAACCAGGCTCGCGGCGTGGTTGCGTCCATCAAGGTGGTGTACGAGTCGGACCTGATCAGCGGTACCGGCGTGTCGTTGCCGAATGATTGAAGGTCATCGCGTGATTCTTCGAGAGACCGTCCAAAGTCACTCGAGCAAAGAAGGAACACACGCGATGACCGCTGCCCACGATATCGACTTGCCGGCCGTGTTGGCCGATCGACTCACCACCACCCACCCCGACGTGCTGCGCGAGCTGCTCGCCACGTTCATCCACACCCTGATGGGCGCCGAAGCCGACGCTCTGTGCGGCGCCGGATACGGCGAGCGCAGNGGTTGCGTCCATCAAGGTGGTGTACGAGTCGGACCTGATCAGCGGTACCGGCGTGTCGTTGCCGAATGATTGAAGGTCATCGCGTGATTCTTCGAGAGACCGTCCAAAGTCACTCGAGCAAAGAAGGAACACACGCGATGACCGCTGCCCACGATATCGACTTGCCGGCCGTGTTGGCCGATCGACTCACCACCACCCACCCCGACGTGCTGCGCGAGCTGCTCGCCACGTTCATCCACACCCTGATGGGCGCCGAAGCCGACGCTCTGTGCGGCGCCGGATACGGCGAGCGCAGTGCCGACCGGACGAACTCCCGCAACGGGTACCGGCACCGCCAATTCGACACCCGCACAGGCACAATGGACCTTGCGATCCCCAAGCTGCGGCAGAGCTCCTATTTCCCGGACTGGCTGCTGGAACGCCGCAAACGCGCCGAGCGGGCCCTGACCACGGTGGTCGCCACCTGCTACCTGCTCGGGGTGTCCACGCGGCGGATGGACAAGCTCGTCGAGACCCTCGGCATCACGTCGCTGTCGAAGTCCCAAGTCAGCGTCATGGCCAAGGAACTCGACGTCGCGGTCGAGGCGTTCCGCAGCCGACCCCTCGATGCCGGCCCGTACACGTTCGTCGCTGCCGATGCGCTGGTCCTCAAGGTCCGCGAGGGCGGGCGGGTGGTCAACGTGCACGCTTTGATCGCGGTCGGGGTCAACGCCGAGGGCCACCGCGAGATCCTGGGCATCGACGTGTCCACCGCCGAGGACGGCGCGGGCTGGTTGACGTTCTGGCGGTCGCTGACCGCCCGCGGGCTGTCCGGGGTCAAACTGGTCACCAGCGACGCCCACGCCGGACTGGTCGCCGCGATCGGAGCAACTCTGCCCGGGGCGGCTTGGCAGCGGTGCCGCACCCACTACACGACCAACCTGATGGCCGTCACGCCGAAGGCATCGTGGCCGTGGGTGCGCACCCTGTTGCATTCGGTGTTCGATCAGCCTGACACTGAATCCGTTGCCGCGCAATATGATCGGATCATCGACGCACTCGCCGAGAAGCTCCCCAAGGTCGCCGACCACCTCGAGAACGCTCGGGCGGACCTGCTGGCGTTCACCGCATTTCCCAAGCAGATCTGGCGCCAGATCTGGTCCAACAACCCCCAGGAACGACTCAACAAGGAGATCCGGCGGCGCACCGACGTCGTCGGCATCTTCCCCGACCGCTCCGCGCTGATCCGCCTCGTCGGCGCCGTCCTGACCGAACAGCACGACGAATGGGCCGAATCCCGCCGCTACCTCGGCCTGGACGTCCTGAGCAAATCACAAGCCATCAACGACACCCCGACCGAACAGGAGGCCACCACGGCGGCCCTGACCGCCTGACCATCAACTCGAAGAATCACATGACGACGTCGTACACCACGTCCCTGGACTTGACCNGATCTGGTCCAACAACCCCCAGGAACGACTCAACAAGGAGATCCGGCGGCGCACCGACGTCGTCGGCATCTTCCCCGACCGCTCCGCGCTGATCCGCCTCGTCGGCGCCGTCCTGACCGAACAGCACGACGAATGGGCCGAATCCCGCCGCTACCTCGGCCTGGACGTCCTGAGCAAATCACAAGCCATCAACGACACCCCGACCGAACAGGAGGCCACCACGGCGGCCCTGACCGCCTGACCATCAACTCGAAGAATCACATGACGACGTCGTACACCACGTCCCTGGACTTGACCTTGACCGTCAGGGCGAGCAGCGGCCGAAGACCGCCAACGGGTGTCTAAGCGCCCCAATTCGTCGCTGTGACGCTGACCGCCATAGGCTTCCAAATCGCCTGGGCGACAAATCATAGGCGGAGCGGGCGCCTTGCCTAACTATCGGCAGCCAGCAGGCTTCGAGGCGCTACCACAACGCATCCACCCGGCCGACTCTCGGGCGACCGGTTTCGCCACACCGCGCAGTTCAACCGCTGGCGCACGGACCGCGATCCACGCTTGTGCACCTACGACCAACTCGAACAACCGCTGACGTTTAGCTTGGAAGGCATCGTCCCCGGGCTGGGCTCAGCCAGTTCCTGAACCGGGGGCATTCGACTGCGGCCCGATTATCGGGTCACTCTCCACTGCAAGCGATTTCAGCTAGTCACGGTGTTGAGCCATTCGGAGAAGCGGGTTTCGCACACGACCGCTTTGACTCCCGGCAGCAATGTTCGCTCACTCAGCAGGGCACCGAAGTAGCGGGCGTCGGGGTCGGTCACGACGTCACGTGGATCCGACCGGTGAGCCAAGGTCCTTCGTGCGAGGTCGTCGAGTCCGATCGGTTCCGGGCCGACGACTTCGATCATTCCGTCGGCGGGTTCGCCGAGCGCTACGCGAGTGACCGCACTCGCGACGTCGTCGGCCGCTACGGCTTGGATGAGCGCGTGCGGGAGACGGACCGTGCTGCCATTGGTCGCGAAATCGGCGATGGTGTCGATGAACTCGTAGAACTGAGCTGCCCGAACGATCGAGTAGGGAAGGCCGGACTGCTTGATCAGCTGCTCCTGCGCGATCTTGGCCCGCATGTATCCGCTGTCGGGCAATTGGTCGGCTCCGACGATGGACAAGGCAACGTGGTGGCCGACACCGGCCGCGATCTCCGCAGGCAGAAGGCTGCTGGTGGAGGTCGTGAAGAAATCGAGGACGGCCTCGTCTTCCAGCGAGGGTGAGTTGGAGACGTCGATCACGACCTGGGCGTCCGCGAGTGCCCCGGGGAGCCCGTCTCCGGTGACCGCGTCGACCCCAGTACTCGGTGAGGCGGGCACTGCGTGGTGGCCACGCTCAACGAGCTTGGCGACCACCTTGGAGCCGATCATCCCCGTGCCGCCGACAACGACGAATATGGCCATGGTCCTTCACCTTTCGCGGATCTGAGCTGGGTATTGCAAGGAGTAACGCTCACGTCGGTCGAGCAGCGCTAACTGGTGTCGGCCGCTAGACGGTTAGATTGGGCAGCCATCCGTGCGATCAGCGCCTCGCCCTGCGAAGAGCGCAGCCAGGAGTCGAGCGACCGTGGTTGGTGACCGGTGAGAGTGGCGACGTCGGTGGTGACGGTGTCCATCTCACCGCTGCCGAAGTAGCTGAACAGATCGAAGAGATGACCGACCATCTCGGTGGGCGCGCCTGCGCGAAGTAGGAGGTCTTGCAGCGCCGCGGGTGTGTGATCGATGTGCTGCAGGGGCACTTCGAGCGCATCTGCCAAAGCCGCCACGATCTCGTCGCCCGAGAGCGATTGCGGGCCGGTCAGTGTGTAGACGCAGCCAGCGTGACGGGCGTCGGCCAACACGACAGCTGCGGCATCCCCGACGTCGCGCGCATCGACGAGAGTGACTCGCGCGGCGCCGAAGGCCAACGGCACCTGCCCGTCGGGGCGAATCAGGCCACCAATCCCGGTCAGAAGCGACGAGAAGACGGCGGTCGGCCGCAACACGGTCCCGGCCAACTGGGTGCTGGCGAGCAGTTCGCGTTCCAGGCGTTGGTGGCCGAGGGCGAGTGCGGGCGCGGGGTCACGGTCGGCCGCGGCCGCGGAGATGTAGACAACCCGCTGCACCCCGGCTGCGGTGGCGGCAGCGAGCGCGGCGCGTTCGTAGGTGAGCTGATCGGGGTGATGCCCGCATAGCAACAACACCGCCTCGGCGCCGTCGAACGCGGTGGCCAGCGTGTCCGGGTCGCTGAAGTCGGCGTGCACGGTCTGCACGTCCGCGGTGATGCCGACGGGATCCCGCACGACTGCCCGAACGCGCTGCCCGTGGCCTCCGGCGATCAACGAGGTGAGCACGTCGCGTCCGATGGTGCCGGTAGCGCCGGTGATCGCCAGCGTTCCCAGGGTGGTGGGCGGCCCGAGGGTGGGGTTCGGATTCGACATGCCACTAATATCTGAGGAATCCTCATAATTGACAACTCGCGTTTTGCGACCAGTGTCAGGAAGGTCTTACCGTGGCCACATTGCCGCCAGGCGGTGTCGTTGAGCAGCGCAGACGTCCGCTTCAGGACCGCTCGCGCGCGACGGTATCGTTCGTTCTCGAAGCGGCGGCTCAGCTTTTCTCCGAGAGCGGCTATCACGCGGTCACCACCAATGCGGTCGCCGAGCGCGCCGGCGTATCGATCGGGACCTTGTATCAATACTTCGCGAACAAGGACGACCTGTTGATGGCCCTGTTGGAGCACCACGTCGCTGCCGCCAAGACAGCGATATCGACGGCACTGCGGGATCTGCCGGCATCCGACGTCCGGTCCGTGATCGCCGAGCTCGTCCGCTTCACGCTGGCACACAACACCGCGCATCCTGACTTGGGCATGCTCATGCAGCGCTACGCACCACGCAGCACCCTGCTGCAGGATCACTTGTCAGAAACCCGGCGCCTCATCGCCGACGCGATCCTCAACCGGCTTCAAGCCACGCGACGGTCACTGTCCGAACGCGAGCTGCGGTTGCGGGCCGAGCTCGCTGCCCGCGTGATCGAGCAGCTGTCGCATAGCGTCGCGCTCGACGAGCCTGTGGGCGAATCCACCGATGCGCTGAGCGCCGAGATCACGCGGATGGTGGTGGGTTACCTGCATGCGCCACCGAACTCACCTGACCGCGTTGAGTGAGAGTACGGAAAGTCCAGTCATCGACCTGGAATGCACTCTGCATCAATCGATTTCGCGGCATCATTTGAGCGCTTTGTGAAGATGGGATTGCCAGCGCCGCGGTCGAGATCAACCAGCTACCCGTCCCCGAGATTGCATCTGGCACCGCATTCCGCCTAGTATCTGCGTATGAATGCAGATAGTGACGCATGTCGCCGGGGGCTACCGCCCGACCAGGTGGGCTTGGTGGTCGAGGTGTTCCGGATGCTGGCCGACGCCACCCGGGTGCAGGTGTTGTGGGCGCTGGTCGACCGGGAGATGTCGGTCACCGACCTCGCCACCCATGTCGGCAAACCGGCGCCATCGGTGTCACAGCATCTTGCCAAGCTACGGATGGCACGACTGGTCCGCACCCGTCGTGAGGGCACGACGATCTTCTACAGCCTGGACAACGACCACATCGGACAACTGGTCACCGACGCAGTCTTCAACGCCGAACACGCCGGACCCGGCGTCCCCGGCCATCACCGCAGCAGTGACGAACTGCGAATCCTGCACTCCGACAAGCCTGTCGACTCGCCCGCACCTTCCGAACCGACCTCGACGCGACGGGAAGGACACCGCGCATGACCCACGACCCCACCGGCCAAGGCCACGCTTCACAACATAATCACAATGCCGGACATGGTCACAGCCACGACCACGGGCACAGCCATGAAGGTCGCGGCGGCAGGATCGGCGCAGCCCTCCGTGAGGTGTTCGCCCCGCACAGCCACGACGCCTCCGACAGCATCGACGGCGCCTTGGAATCCAGCGCCGCCGGCATCCGTGCGGTCAAGATCAGCCTGCTTGCACTCGGTGTCACGGCGGTCGCGCAGTTGGTGATCGTCATGGTCTCGGGATCGGTCGCGTTGCTGGCCGACACCATCCACAACTTCTCCGACGCCCTGACCGCGATCCCGCTGTGGATCGCGTTCGCGCTGGGCACCAAGGCCGCCACCCGGCGCTACACCTACGGCTTCGGGCGCGCCGAGGACCTGGCTGGGCTGTTCGTGGTGGCGATGATCACCCTGTCGGCCATCGTCGCCGGGGTCGAATCCATCCGCCGCCTGATCAACCCGGTCCCGATCGAGCACGTCGGGTGGGTCGCCGCTGCCGGCCTGGTCGGGTTCCTCGGCAACGAACTCGTCGCGATCTACCGCATCCGCGTCGGTCGCCGGATCGGCTCGGTGGCGCTGGTCGCGGACGGCCTACACGCCCGGACCGACGGGTTCACCTCGCTGGCGGTACTTTTCGGCGCCGGCGGTGTTGCAATGGGCTTCCCACTCGCCGACCCCATCGTCGGGCTGCTCATCACCGTCGCCATCCTGGCCGTCCTGCGCACCGCGGTCAGAGACGTGTTCCGCCGCCTCATGGACGGCGTGGACCCCACCCTCGTCGACACCGCTGAAGCCGCATTGGCCGCAGAGCCCGGTGTCACCGCTGTCCGTAGCGTCAAGATGCGCTGGCTCGGCCACCGCCTGCACGCCGACGCCGAACTCGACATCGACCCGGCCACCAGCCTCTCCGAGGCCCACCGGATCGCCCACGAAGCCGAACACACTCTGACCCACGCCGTGCCGAAGCTGTCCAGCGCGCTGGTACACGCTTACCCCTCCAACAACGGCGTGTCCCACGACCATGACCGCGGCTGATTGACGGTTCTGACGGTTCTGACGGTTCTCACGGCGCTGAGAATCTTGACAAAGTCAGTGAACGTGACCAGGTGATTCTCATTCTTGTGTCCACTAATGGACATTCAGTGGACATCCGAAATGAGAATTGGAAATCTGAAATGAGAATCGTTGTTACGACGTGTCGTCGTTTTCGTCAGGCTGCTGTTGGTGGTCTGGGAACCGGCGGGGGGTGTGGCTTCTCAAGTTTCCTGTCCACTCGCGATCCTCTGAGCTGTGACGACGCCGCCGTTCTCACGCAATGTCCACACCAAAAATTCTCACTTTCATGTCCACTCGCCCGGGCGCCCGACATGACGCGGGGCCGCGATCTGCCTACGGATCGAAGCCGCCCACCGATTTTCGTCACGTGACGTGCGACGCTGGACCGTCCAGCGCACACATATATTGCTCAGCCGCAACGGGTTTCGGGAATAAGCGGAACCAAGCAGTTGCCATCCGACCTAGCTTCGCGGCCTGTGCGCCCGGCAACGGCCCGACGCACAGGCCATCGGGGTGCGGGAAAGAGAGGCTCGATGCTGGTTCCGTCGTCCGAATACCATGCCGCCCTTGATATTGTGACGACTTATACCCGTACCCAGTTGAGCCATAGGCGCTGTCTTCCCGCTTCGGGTTCGAAGGGTTCCGCTATCGCACCGCGGCGTCCTGAGAGACGGCGCACGACCAGCATTCTTCGGTCCGCGAACGGTCTACCCTGAAGCGGGCTCCTGGCCCTCACTCACGGCCGCTGCAGATCGACGGGGAGCGCCCACCAAATGGTCGTGGGCCTGAGTCCCAGAGTGCATCGAACCTACCCGTCCGAGGCCCACACGACGCCCCGCTGATCAAGCAGCTGCCATCCACGCTCAGCGGTTTCAAAAGCAGCGGAATAGTGGCTGGAAAACGTTCCAAGGCTTGATTTTACGACGAATGGGCTTAGGGGACCCCCGCTGTCTGTGGGACCTGCCAGCCGCATTGCGTCAGTGTTGAAGTTCGGCCATATTTGACCGTGGGCGGCGCCGGACCCTGATTGCCACAACAGGTTGGCGTTCGCGGTTAGGTCCACTTGATCAAACGCTTCGCTAATTGCATCCTCGATCATCTCACCGGTCACGAGTTTCTTTCCCTTCGGTTGCCCGTCGGCGGTGCGCTTGACTTGAAGTTGCTCTCCCCGTTCCTCGTCATTCAAAATCTGCAACTTGAGCTTTGGGTCTTCCGTGGCGTTGAGTTCTCGCAGTTTGTAGAGGTACTTGAGGCGATGCGCGTAGACGTAGGCAGCCACGGTGCGGGCGCGCCTTAACCGGATCGTCGGGTCGTCCGGCGACAGCACCCACACGGCCTGGCACGCACCCACTAACGCGCTGCGACACAGCGTCAATTGCGCGTATGGATGCAGGGGTATGGGCCGGTTGGTGAGTTGGCGCTTTATCGCGTCGAGGTGATCGGCGGCACCACCAAGTCCAATCCACGCCACTTGCGAAACAGGCATATACGGCCAGTCGTTATCGTCTGCCGCTAGGGCGCTGCCAGCCATCGGGACGTAGGTGACGCCGAGCCGTTCGAACCAGTGACTCACAGTGTCAAACGTCGATTCGATGGCCGCCAGGACTTCTAGCTCAGTTGGCATGGGAGAAGGCTACTTTCCGTGGCGCGCGCTAGCGTGTGCATACGCGGAAGATAAGTGCGGGTTCTCAGCGGCTTGTGTGCACGGAAGGTCTCCGGTTGGGCGGTGACGGTGAAAGGCCGCTAACGTCGACCGGCACGCATGCCTTGTGCGACGGCTACTCGCGCCCTGATGGTTGTTGCAGCAGAGCATCTTTAAGCCCTATAGGCGAGCAGCAACAATTTTTCCGTCGATCACTGCCTAGTCGCGATTACCTGGTTGGCGAAGTCGAGCATTTGGTCCAGGGTGGGGAACAGCGCGAAGGCGTCCAGGATGGCCTCGTCGGCGCCGGAGTTGGCGAGGCGCTCCAGCTTGTCGGCCACCGTGTGAACCGACATGCCCGGTTCGAGGTTGACTCTGATGGCCTTCTTGAGCGCATCGGGATCACGGCCGGTGTCTTGGGCCGCGCGCCGTGCAATCGACCACAGGTGGCCGGAATTCGGCAGCCCTTCGACTCCGAGCCAGCCGGTGCCGACGCGACCGACCCGGCGCATCGCGGCCTCGCTGGTACCGCCGATCCAGATGGGCGGCCCACCAGCCTGAACCGGCCGCAGGTCGGCATGCACTGGCGGCAGGGGGAAGAACTCGCTGTCCCAGGACACCGGGGTGGTGGTCCACCAATGCTGCAGGAATGCCAGCAGGTCGTCGAGCATCCGCCCGCGCCGGCTCCAGTCCGCTCCGCGGGCGATGTCGAGTTCGTCCTTCATCCATCCGACTCCCACGCCGACGTCGAGGCGGCCGTCGCTGAGCACGTCGAGGGTGGTCAGCATTCGGGCCAGGTGCACCGGCTCGTAGTAGAAGGTGCTGAGCGTGCTGGCGTTGAGCCGCACCCGGCTGGTCGCTGCCGCGGCGACCGTCCACAGCAGCACCGGGTCGAGGTAGCGCTTCATTTGAGGCGGATACGGCTGCTCCTTGCCCGCATAGGTGGCGTGCATGTTCACCGGCGTGACCAGTCGATCACCGACCCACAGCGTGTCGTAGCCGAGATCTTCGAGTCCGCGGCAGAAGGCGCTCAGACCCACGGCGCTGCTCACCGCGGGCCCGACGAACGGAATGACGAAACCAAGCTTCATCGCGGGATCCTCTCTAGGCAGCCGATCATCGGCCGGCACTGATGTTTGGTGAGACGAACCGTGAAACGGTCAACCACTTTTGGGAGCCGAGGCCCCCCAGACGTTCACGCCTGGGGGGCTTGGGTGCGGCTCGGCTCAGCTGAGAACGGTGACACCGAGGGTGAATTCGAGGCTGCCCACTCCGTGTTGGGCGAGACCCACTGCGACTAGGCCCAAACCTTCGAGGTAGTGCGCCATGTTGAGGCCGCCAACGTCGAGCGGCCGCAGCTTGAGGGTCGTGATGAATTCCGCCAGATCAGCCTTGGCGCCCTCGTCGTCGCCGGCGACGAAGACGTCGAACGACCCGCCCTTGGCCAGGACGACCTGGAAGAGGGTGTTGAACGCCTTGAAGACGTGGGCGCTGGCGGGAGCTGCTTCGGCGACCAGTTGCGCGATGGAGGTGTCGGCCGGGACGGCCAGCCCGGTGCCGCTGTCGTTGAAGGGGTTGGTGATGTCCACGATGGTCTTGCCGGCCAGCGCGTCCCCGAACTCGCTGACGGTCGGAACGGCGCTGGCGAACAACACGGCCAGAATGACGATGTCGCCGGCCGGGACGGCGCCGAACTCTCCCACCTTCGTGCCACCGCCGAGAGTCTTCGCCAACTCAGTGGCCTTGGACTGGTCGCGTCCGATGATCTCGACGGTGTTGCCTCCGGCCACGGCCAGTGTGCCGATGGTGCGGGCCATGTTCCCGGTGCCGATGATGCTGATGCTGCTCATAAGAGGGTCCTATCTCGTGATTGAGGTGTTGAAGGTTCTCGAAAGGGTTACTCCTCCACAGGTCCAAAACTGTTGATACGCAACTAATCCAGAAGCTGTGGCGGTGAGTTGGGCTGAACGTCGCACCCGCAGGGCGCAGGGCACGGCGTTTGGGTCGTTACTGGCCGTTGGTGCGCAGTTCCCAGGGCTGCATGCCGAGCGCGTCCGCGAGCTTGCGTTGCAGCGCAATACCGGCCGGCAGCGGGCGCCACCAGATGGTCACTTCGGCGATCTTGCCGTCGGCGTCGAGCAGGAATCGGTCCATACCGTCGACCGCGGTGTCTTGGATCTGCAGTCGGAAGTTTGCGGCGTGGTGCGTCTCGCCGGTGAGGACTTCCTTGTAGTGGAGGTCGGCCGACCCGCCGATCCCCTGGATGGCTGCCAGGACCGCGTCGCGACCGGTGGTCGGTTCATCGCTGAGTGGGCCGTAGAGCACCACGTCCTCAGCGAGGATCGCGGCAAGTGCGTCTTTGTCTGCGCCGCCGTGCATGGCGGCGACGAAGGCCTCCACGGTGTCGCGGTGCGGGGCGAATGAGGTCATCGTTACTCCTAAGCGTTGTGTCTGTGGGGTTTTCAGATCACCGTGGTGCCGCCGTCGACCACCAGCTCCTGGCCGTTGACGTAGCTGGAATCGTCGGAGGCCAGGAACAACGCGGCCGACGCGATCTCCTCCGGCTGGCCCATCTCTCGCCGCGGGATCACGGACTCGAACTGCGCCTTCATCTCGTCGTCCATCACCGCTTCGAGCATCGGGGAGGCGACCTGGCCTGGGGTCAGCACGTTCACTCGGATCTTGCGATCCCGCAACTCCGACACCCAGACCCGTGCGTAGGCCGGCAGCACGGCCTTGCTTCCGGCGTACACACTCCAATTCGGGTAGCCCCGCAGCGAGGCGTTCGAGCCGGTCATGAAGATCGAGCCGCCGTCGTTGAACAGCGGTAGCGCCTTCTGCACCGTGAACAAGGTGCCACGCGCGTTGAGCCAGAAAGCGTCGTGGAAGTCTTCCTCGGTGATCTCGCCGAGCTTGCCCTGCGCGCCCACCCCCGCACTCGCCCACAACACGTCGATCGCACCCTTGTCCTGCTTGACCGTGTCGAACAGGCGGTCCAGATCGGCGAGGTCGGCCGAATCACCCCGCACGCCAGTGACATTCCGGCCGATCTGTTCTACGGCCTGGTCCAGTGCGTCCCGCTTTCGGCCCGAAATGAAGACGTGTGCGCCTTCCTCGACGAACAACTTGGCACCGGCGAGCGCCATTCCGCTTGTCGCACCGGTGATCACTGCGACCTTGCCATCAAGCTTTCCCATGAACTTCTCCATTCGTTTGATACGCCGATACTATGTACACCGAACTGTGTCCTTAACGTAGCGACGAACCTAGCGGAGCGCAAGCTACGTACACAGATCCGTACCAAAATCCACGCTTGAACCTCGCTTCACGTGGCGTTTGGTCAGGTCAGCATGGCTTGCCGCGTCATCGCACATGGGGACGAAACAACGGGGAAGTAGGACGATCGGCGGGTGGTGAAGAGTGAGGCGTCGCCGCACCCTGCCCCACTCCCGAAAGGTTGTGCCCATCGCGGGTGAGCGCCCAGCCCGGCCTTTTCGGCGACAGCGGTTCACAGGCTATGCACACCGACCCGTACCCAAATGGGCTATCGTGGGTGCATGACCGAGTTGGAGAAGGGGCCTCTGGGCCTGCGCCGCGGCAGGGGCGCGCGCGAGCGGATCATTGGCGCGTCGCGACAACTGTTCCGCGATCAAGGCATTAACTCCACCGGCCTGGACCAGCTCTGCGCGGTGGCCCAGGTATCCAAGCGCACCTTCTACCAGCACTTCGCCAGCAAGGACGAGCTGATCGCCGAACACTTGCGGCGCTTCGACCCCGATGTGCTGCCCGAGGTGTTCGACCGCACCGACCTCACACCGCGTGAGCGACTCCTCACCGTCTTCGACATCCACGCGCCGCTGTGCCCGTTCATCGCGGCGGCCGTCGAAATCAACGATCCCGCCCACCCGGCACGCGTGCACGCCCGCGACTACAAGACCGCTTTTGCCGCGCGGCTCACCGACACCGCCCGCGAGGCCGGCGCCACCAACCCCGAACAGCTCGGCGAACAACTGGCGCTGCTCCTCGATGGCGCCTCGGCCCGCACCCGAGTCCTCGATTCCGACACCTTCGCCACCGCCGCCGCCATCGCCGTCGTCCTCATCGACAACGCGCTCCCCGTCGCCGCGGAACCGCCTGCCGCAGCCCCGAAACCGCCCACTAAGACAGGGCGGCGCGCCAAATCGCATGCAGTGGCTGGCGTCCGCTGAGGCGCTCACCTCATCGAGCAGCTGACGTCCCCTTGCGGTGTCTCGTTGTTCACGAGTCGAGGCACCCCTACTGGGCTATGCCCGTTGCGCCATCCGCCCCAGTCCTTTGGCGCGCGATGTCAGGCCCGCGTAGCCCGGCGTGCGGCGGCCGCGTTCCCGGAAGACCGAAACCTCTTCCTGGACAAGGCCTGTGGACCTACCGGTCCTCGACCCGATCCAGCCAGCCAGCGATCTCGGCGGCCGCGTCACCGTAGAACGTCCGGTAGAGGTTCTGAGCGACGCCTCCGATGTGCGGGGTGACCAACGCGTTGGGCAGTCGGCGCAGCGGATGGTCGAGGGGTAGCGGTTCGGTGTCGAACACGTCGAGCGCAGCTCCGCCGATCGACCGGGCTGTCAGGGCTTCCATGAGTGAATGCTCGTCGATGATGGCGCCACGTGACGTGTTGACCAGCCAGGCCGTGGACTTCATGGCGGCCAACTGCTCGGCGCCGACGAGGCCCCGGGTCCGTTCACCGAGACGGAGGTGGATGCTCAGGATGTCGGACCGCGCGAACAACTCGTCCTTCGGCACCCACGTCACGCCAGCGGCTTCGGCCTTGGCGACGTCGAGATTCTCACTCCACGCGATGACGTTCATGCCAAACATCTGCCCTATCGCGGCGATCCGTGACCCGATGGTTCCGAGCCCGAGGATTCCGAGGACTTGGCCGTCGAGTTCCCGGCCGACCGAGGTCTGCCACCCGCCAGACCGGACGGAGTTGCTTTCGCTGACGAGGTTGCGCGCACTCGCCATGATCAGCGCCCAGGTCAGCTCGACCGTGGACGTCGGGCTGTAGCCAGTCCCGGTGACTTCGATGTTCCGTTCACCGGCGGCGTCGTAGTCGATCGAGGCGTTCTTGCCGGGTCCAGTCGACGCGATCAGCTTGAGCCGGGGAAGGCGTTCGATGATCTTGCGCGGCAGTGGCGCTCGCTCCCGCATGACGCAGACGGCGTCGAACGGCTCAAGCCGCGCCACCACCTCGTCGTCGTCGGCGACGTGGTCATTGAAGACGGTGATGTCCGCACGGGACTCGACGGCCGACCAGTCGGCGATGGTGAGCGCCACGTTCAGGTAGTCGTCCAAGATCGCAATCTTCACAAGCGGACCTTTCGCGTGGAGCCACACGCGGGCGCTCCAGCCGATTGATACGTCGTCGATGCTATGTACACCGACCTGTTTTCAACGTAACCGTCGGCTGAATGGAGTGCAAACTATGCACACAGATCGGTACCGCACTTCGCCCGCTGAGCGCTGCGGGCCTGCACAGCGTTATCGGTCGGCGTGCCTCCACGCTGTCGGTGACACCTGGTGCTCGGCATGGAATCGGCGAGTGAAGTAGCCGGGGTCGCCGTAGCCGAGCTGAGCGGCGATATCGCCGATGGTGAGGTCGGCGTCGAGGAGAAGTCGGCGGGCTTCGCGCATCCGCCGTTCGGTGATCCACTCTCCCACGGTGCGTCCGGTGCGGTCTTTCATCAGCGTCGCAAGGTGCCCGCTGCTCTGCGCCACGGCGGCGGCAACGTCTTTGAGGGAGATCTGCTCCCGGTATCGCACTTCGATGAATTCGAAGACGGCCGACAGGGTGGGATCCCAGTCGACGAGGTCCAAAGGCCCGTCGGGGGTCAACCGGCTCAGATCGGTCAGGAGCAGAACCAGATGGGCGCGTACCGCGTCGACGAATCCGCTGCGCCGTTCGCGTAGCTCGGTGTGCAGCGACGTCAGGTGCGCCACCCATTGCTGCCGGTTCTCGACGGGTACCGCGAAGCTGTGCGCGCCGCGGGTGGAGCGGGCGAACGGTGCCAGCAGTGACTGGGATCGCCAGGACGCCAAGGGTTCCGGCGCACCGGGGTCGACGGCATCGGGGCGAAAGAGCACCGTCCACAGCTGGGTATCTTCGTCGGCACGCTGGATCTGGTTCGTCATGATCGCGCCGGGGACGATGAGAACGGCGTCGCCGGTGTGGAGCTCCACGGCTTCGCAGTCAACGTGAAGGTGGCACTGTCCGGCTTCGACGTACACCAGTTGGAGGAAGTAGTGAGCGTGCACGCGCGGGTGCGCTGCACGGTCCGGCGGCGGATCTGAACGCGAGGACAGGACCACGACGGCGGGCAGACCCGGGCTGGGAGCGTAGCCGAAGAGCGCCACCCCCTCAGGAGTGTGGCCGGCGCGGCGGCGCTCCACTCCAAAGCCTGCCAATCGTCCCACCTTCCCGTTGTTTCATCCCGGTCCTCGACATCGCGGACAAGGATGCTGACCTTGTCAGACGCACCGTCGAGCGACCCCAGGAGAGATTGTGATCAGTCTGCGATTCTTCCCCGCACAACTCAAGTCGTGAATCCCCGAGTCGTCTGACCGGCTGAGCAGTGCGGCCGGGCGTGGATGATGCGCACCTGATGCAGACCAAACTGCTCGACGGCCATCAGGTTGAGCTGGGCGGATCCCGGCTTGGCCACCACGTGCTCTAAGCAACGATGCGTAGACGACCACTCCCCGGTAACACACCCAAATCCTCACGGAGACAACCATGATCGACATCATCCCCAGCTCCATTGTCCAACGGCGAGAAAAAGCGGAGTTCAGTCGTCTGTTGGTCGTCGTGGCTTCCGCACTCTTTGGGTTCGCGGGCGCAACCACGGTTGCCGCCCCTGCCGACGCCACACCGTGCCCTGACGTTGAGGTTGTCTTCGCCCGCGGCACGTTCGAACCACCAGGAGTCGGTGCCACCGGACAGGCTTTCGTCGATGCGTTGACCGCGAAGGTCGCGAACACGACGATCGACGTCTACCCGGTCAACTACCCTGCCTCGCTTGACTTTGCGACCGCGGCCGCGGGCATCATCGACGCCGGCAACAAGGTCAAAGACGTCGCCGCCACATGCCCCCACACGGAGATCGTGATTGGCGGCTACTCGCAAGGCGCGGCGGTAGCCGCCTACCTCACCGAAGATTCCGTTCCCGCGGGCTTCAGCCTGCCACCGGGACTGACCGGGCCGATGCCTCCCTCAGTGGCCGATCACGTCGCGGCCGTGGTTCTCTTCGGCAAGCCATCAAGCGGGTTCATGCAGATGATCTACAGCGGAGCGCCACCGATCACCGTCGGGGCGTTGTATACCGGCAAGACAACCGATCTGTGCATCCCCGACGATCCGGTCTGCGTTCCAGGGGCTGGCAATTTCGGCGCACACAACAAGTACATCGCCGACGGTCTCACCGACCAAGCCGCCGACTTCACCTCCAAAAAGCTCTAGCACTGTGGCTCCGTTGACCGGTGCGCTCAGCAGCATCTGGGCGGCCAACCACACTCACCGTCGACATGACCGCACACACGGGCGCCTGATGACCATTCGGCGATTCCCCGCGGAGCATGGCGACGCACGGAGACCGGAACGGCATGCGCCCCATCGAAACCGTTGACAACGAGCTGCGGATACTCGCCACGGCCCGCTGCTCTCTCGGAGACAACGACGGCGCCGGCGCAACACGCGAGGAGATCGACGAAATCATCGACGCACTGCTCGGTGAACGCCTCCGACTCGCCCAACGGCGCGACGAGAGGTCCTCAGCCGCCGGCCGCGGCGACCGCCACGACTCCGACCTGGAGAACAGGACCACAACGGAGGACAGACCGGGGCTGGGACCGTAGCCGACGAGTGCCGCCCGCTCAGGCGTGTGGCCGGAGCGGGCGGCGCTCACTCCAAAGCCCGACGATCGTCCCACCTTCCCGTTGTTCCATCCCTGCCCTCGACGTCGCAGGCAGCGATGCTGGCCTTGTCAGACGCAATATCGAGCGACCCGAGGAGACATTGTGACCAGTCTGAAATTCTGCCCAGCACAGCTCAAGTCGTGAATCCGCGACTCTTTGACTGGCTGAGCGCAGCGGCCGGCATAGGTGACACCCATTGGCAGCTCATCGCCCAAGCTGCCGTGCCACCCGGGGCCACTGTCTTGGACATTGGTGCTGGAACAGGGAATCTGCTGCTGAAGGTCAAGCGCGCGGTGCCTGACGCGACGGTGGTCGGACTGGACAGCGATCTCGCGTCCCTCACCGTCGCCGCCACGAAAGCGTCCCGACTCGCGGCCGACGTGCAACTCGACCACGGAGACGCGACGCACCTGTCCTACCCAGACGCCACGTTCGACCGCGTCGTGTCGGCGTTCCTGCTTCACCATCTCCCGGAAGATCAGCGGCACCGAATGTTGCGAGAAGTCCGTCGCGTCCTCAAGCCGGGAGGAAGCCTGCACCTGGTCGACTTCACCCCAGGCGGTAAGACCAGAGCCTTTCGGCCTCTGTCCGTTGACCTTTCACACCGCAGCCACCACGACGCGCACTCAGAGCCGCACCCAGATTCCGGGGACACGCTGGCCCTGATGCAGACCGAACTGTTCGACGGCTCCCAGGTGGGCAAGGGGACATCGCGGCTTGGCCACCACGCGTTCTACCGCGCGACGCGCTGACGCCCACTCCCCCGCATCGCACCCAATCCCATACGGAGACAACCATGATCGTCATCTTCTCCAGCTTCACCGTCGACCCGAGCCAACGCGGCCAGCTCGACACCGAGATGGCCGCCTTCCTCGCCGCGACAGCCGACCAACGACGGGGGGCCAGCATCTACCAATATCTCGCCGACCCGACGGATCCCGCCAAAGTGTTCGTCTTCCAAACATGGCCGGACGACGACGATTTCGCCGCGTGGTCGCAGCAGCCGGCCTTCACAGAGTTCCTCGACAGGGCCCGGGCGAGCGACACGATCACTGACGCCACCGCCGTCCTACTCCAAGGATGCACCACAACGCGAGACTGCCTATCCTGATGAGCGCATCATCGCCCCGATTGGAGGGGTCATCAGGGCGCGTCTTCGGCCGCGGAGTCGTCGTTCGCGGCCAGGTGCTGCAGGATCCGCTCGTTGAGGGTGGCGAGCATGTCCAGCTCAGCCGGGGTGAGCAGATCGATGAAGTTCCGGCGGACATCCGCCACGTGCCCGGGCGCCGCCTTCTCCACAGTGGCGCGACCCACCGGGAGCAGGCAGACCACAGAGCTGCGGGCATCGGCGGGATTGGGCTCGCGGCTGATCAGCCCGTCCTTCTCCATTCGCCGCAATTGGTGGGACAGACGGCTCTTCTCCCATCCCAATGCGTTGCGCAGCTCCTGCGAAGGCATGCGGTCCCCGTCATGATCGGACAGCAACGCCAGCACCTCGTAGTCGGCCCCGGACAGGCCCGACTCCTGCAGACCCCGGTCCAGGTGCACGCCGACCTGATGCCGCGCATCGACGAATGCCCGCCAGGCCCGAAGTTCAGAAGGGCTCAGCCAGTTCGGTTCCATCAGTTTCCACCCTTCCTCTCCAATTGGTTGACTCCTCATCCAATGCGACTTATGGTGGACGAGTCAACCAAATCGATCGTACGTCACGACGGGAGATGTCATGAGCAGCATCAGCATCATCGGCGTGGGGAACATGGCCGGTGCTCTCGCCGGCCGTGCGCTCGCCGGCGGCAACACCGTCGAGATCATCGGCCGCGACCCGGCCAAAGCCCAAGCACTGGCCGCCGCACGTGACGGCGCCACCGTCGGCACGTCTCCGAGCGGGGACATCGTTATCGTGGCGGTGCCCTACGCCAGCGCGGTGATGGTGGTCAGCGAGTACGGGGACGCGCTGAAAGGCAAGGTCGTTGTCGACATCACCAACCCCATCACCCCCGATTTCACGGGCTCCCTCACCCCTGCCGGCAGTTCCGGCGCGCAGGAAATCGCCGAGGCCGCCCCCGCCGGCACGCACGTCGTCAAGGCGTTCAACACCCTGCCCTGCGATGTGCTGGCAGCCGGCTCAGTCGACGGTCCCCCAGTAGACGTGTTCATCGCCGGCGACGACGCGCAGGCGAAGGCACGCGTGTCGGAGTTCATCGAGAGCCTGGGAATGAACCCGATGGACGCCGGGGCGCTGCCGATGGCACGGGCACTGGAGAACCTCACCCTGCTGCAGCTGGGCCTCATCACCCATTCGGTCAAGAACACCAACCTCTTCCTCGGCGCCAGCATTCTCAGCTGAGCGCCCCAACCCTGAAAAGGACAGTCACATGCGCGTTTTCATCACTGGCGGTACCGGCCACGCCGGTTCGCACATCATCCCCGAGCTGATCGCCGCCGGGCACGACGTCACCGGCCTGGCCCGATCGGACGCCTCCGCAGACGCCCTGTCCGCGCTCGGCGCGACGGTGCGCCGCGGCGACCTCGACCACCTCGACGGGCTCAAAGAGGCAGTCGCGGAATCCGACGGCGTCATCCACGTCGCGCACCGACAAGACCTCCTTCCGACCGGCGGGATGGACGCCGTGGCCGCTGCGGAACTCAAGATCGTGCTCGCCTACGGCGAGGCCCTCGCAGGAACCGGGAAGCCGCTGGTCGCCGCGGGCAGCATCGGCTCGGCTGGCAGCCTGGGCCGCCCGGCCACCGAGGAGGACCCCGCCCTTCCCACCCGGCCCGAGGACACGGGCACCCTGCGGGCCCGCAACGTCGTCGAACGCGCCGTCATCGACCTCGCCGAGCAGGGAGTGCGCTCGTCGATCGTGCGGCTTCCGCCCATCGCGCACGACACGACCGATAACGTCGGTTTCCTGCCGGGGCTGA
Source organism: Mycolicibacterium hodleri (assembly GCF_006439015.1). Taxonomy (GTDB): domain Bacteria; phylum Actinomycetota; class Actinomycetes; order Mycobacteriales; family Mycobacteriaceae; genus Mycobacterium; species Mycobacterium hodleri_A. Next base: position 454,133 of record NZ_RCZG01000004.1, read on the forward strand.
TCGCGCTCGCCCAGGAGAAGGGCTTCGCCGGCTACCCCGGAGACGGCGAAAACCTTTGGGGCGCCGTGCACATCCGCGACGTCGCCTCACTGTTCCGCCTGGCGCTGGAGAAGGGTCCCGCCGGCAGATATTGGCACGCAAGTGAGGGCGCGGACACCCCGCTGCGCGAGATCGCCGAGGCCATCGGCGCCCGCCTGGGCCTGCCCGCCGTGAGCGTCCCCATCGACGCACTGATGCTGCCGGGCTACTTCGGCATGTTCACCAATCTGGTCACGCTGAACCTCCCGGCTAGCAGCACCATCACGCGCCAGACCCTCGGCTGGGAACCCACTCATCCCCCACTGCCCGCCGACCTGGACAACGGCCACTACTTCCCGACCAGCTGACCGCATCGACCACATCCACCCACCACGAGGAGTGCGCCATGACCACATTCGCCCCCCACCGCGACACCTTGGAGTCCTTCGTCGACTGCATCAACAACGGCGCCGACAAAGACACCCTCACCCGTTTGCTCGCCGAGGACGTGCGCCTCTACGGGCCGTTCAGCGATGAGCCAGTCGTTGGACGTCAGACCGCCGTGGACACCATCAAGACCGTCAACAGGCTGTCGTCGGACGACACCTATCTGGAGGTCCTGAGCGGCGATACCCACCACGCCGCCCACTTCCGGCTGCAAGTCGGAGACGCCGCAGTCAACGGGATCTTCATGGTCCTGCTCGACACGGATGGCCTCATCGCCGAGGTCAGCATCTTCTACCGCACGGTCCCGGCCGGTGTTGCGTTGCAGCGCAACCTTTCAGTGGTAACCGGCATGCCGCCCTGGGAACTGCGCACCAACGAGGAGTAGCGACCAACGCCGTGCCCTGGTTCACCGGGGGCTCAGCCAGTTCGATCGCTTCCCATCAGCTCCACGCAATCCGCGACTCGTTTTGGCACGTCACCGACCTGGCGGCGTGAGGTGGAGAAGTCCACCTATTCGGAAAACCAAACAAGATAGGACATCTCATGAGCAACATCAGCATCATCGGCACCGGAAACATGGCCAGCACCCTCGCCACCCTAGCGGTGGCCGGCGGTAACACCGTCGAGGTCATCGGCCGCGATCAGTCCAAGGCCGCCGAGCTGGCCAAGACTCTCGGAGGCGGCACCACGGCGGGAGAGTTCGGCGCCGTCCCCGCCGGGGACATCGTCATCGTGGCCCTCGGGTACGCCAACGTCGTTCCGGTCGTCACCCAGTACGGAGACGCCCTCGCAGGCAAGGTCGTCGTCGACCTCTGCAACCCCGTCAACTCCACCGGCGACGGACTCGCCATCCCCGACGGCACCTCGATCGCGCAGGACGTCGCCGCAGCGGCCCCGGCCAGCACCAGCGTGGTGAAGGCCTTCAACACCACCTTCGGTGTGGTATTGGCCAAGGGCCAGCCGATGGACGTCTTCATCGCCGGTGACGACAAGGGCGCCAAGGCGAGCGTGGCGGAGTTCGTCGAGAGCCTCAAGCTACGCGCGCTCGACGTCGGCGGCTTGACCATGGCGCACTACCTGGAAGGAACGGGCCTGGTCATGATCGGTCTCGCCAAACACGGGGTCGGCAACTTCGACTTCGCCCTGAATGTCACCGCGCCCAACTGAGCCGCCCGCTGCCGGTCTGAGCGGGTTCTGTCGCGGACCTGGGCGTATCGAAGGGCCCTCCATTGATGACGCGCACCTATGCCGCCGCAGCGGGCCCGACCCGTGCGCCGATGCCTGATTCAGCCAGCTAGATGGTGATCCGAATCTCGGGTCGTCAACCGCATAGAGGGAGAGCTTCGTGAACAGCAACATCAGCATCATCGGCCTGGGGAACATGGCCACCGCATTGGCGCAACGCGCGCTGGCCGGCGGCAACGCAGTCGAGATCATCGGCCGCGACCCCGCCAAGGTGGAGGAATTGGCCACGTCGCTCGATGGCGCCACGGTGGGGACGTTCGGCACGGCCCCGGCCGGCGACATCGTCATCCTCGCGGTTCCCTACACCAACGCCGTGGATGTCGTGCGCCAGTTCGGGGACGCGCTGGCCGGAAAGGTCATCATCGACATCTCCAATACGTTCAGCGCACCCGACGACACTGAGTTGGTCACGCCTGAGGGCAGTTCGGGCGCGCAGGAGCTCACGAAGGCCGTCCCGGCGACTGCGCACGTGGTGAAGGCGTTCAACACCGTCTTCGGCCACGTCCTGGCCCTGGGCCGCCCGCTGGACGTGGTCTTCGCCGGCGACGACGAGCTGGCGAAAGCCAGCGTTGCGGCGTTCATCAAGAGCCTCGGGCTGCGCCCGCACGACGTTGGCGGCTTGGCGATGGCGCGTTGGCTCGAAGGGTTGGGCCTGCTGATGATGGGGCTGGCCGGCCACGGGGCGGGGTTCGACATCGCGCTCGGCGTCGACGTAGTAAGCATCAGGGACGACGTGCCAAAACTGAGCGAGGACAAGATCACCCAGGTTGTCCGGTCGTATCTCGAGTTGGCAGGACACGGAAGTGCCGAGGGGCAAAGCAGTGCCGACGAGGTGGCGCACCTGTTTGCCGACAACGCAATCTTCGAAAGCGGCGGCAACACACATCGCGGAATCGACGCGATCCGCAGTGCCTATCACTCACTGTGGGACGGCCGAGAACAGGAAATCGAGCTCGTCTCGTTGAAGGTGGCCGGCGCAGGAGCAGCCGTTCACTTGCAGGTCATCTTCTCCGGCCAGCGTGTCGACGTAATCGACGTGATGTCCTTCGACGAGGACGCCAAAATTGCGTCCTTGCGGACTTACTAGGACTGTCGAACATGACGCGTGCACGCAGACGGGGCGTCAATTGAGAGTACGTAAATCGGCAGCGTTACATGATGGAGCAACCAGCGTGGGCTCGATCGCGCTGCCCCGCCTGTCGCAACGGCGCGATGGCTTGGCCGGCCACTGGCGGTTGGCCGCCGTCGTGGTCCCGGCCCGTGCGCCGATGCCTGATTCAGCCAGCTAGATAGTGATCCGAAGGAGTAGTCATGGGAAAGCTTGACGGCAAGGTAGCGGTGATTACGGGCGGCTCCAGCGGTATGGCGCTGGCCGGCGCCAGGCTCTTCGTCGACGAAGGAGCCCACGTCTTCATCTCGGGTCGACGGCAGGACGCCCTGGACGAAGCCGTCGAGTTGATCGGCCGGAATGTGACTGCCGTGCAGGCCGATTCGGCCAACCTGGACGATCTGAACCGTCTGTTCGACGCGGTCAAGCACGAGAAGGGCGCCATCGACGTGTTGTGGACCAGTGCCGGCACAGCCGAGGAAGGCAAGCTCGGCGAGATCACCGAGCAGCACTTCGACGCCATTTTCGGGCTCAACGCACGCGGCACACTGTTCACGGTGCAGAAGGCACTGCCACTGTTCAACGACGGCGGCTCGATCTTCATGACCGGGTCAATCGCTTCGGTCAGGGGCTATCCGGGCTGGGCCGTCTACGCCGCGAGCAAGGCTGCGCTGCTTGCCTACGCCCGAGTGTGGCTGGCAGAGTTGAAAGACAGGCGAATTCGGGTCAACGTGCTGACCCCGGGCCAGGTCGTCGCACCCGGACAAGAGCAGATGTTCGACGACCAGACGAAAGCCGCGATCGACGCACGCGAGGCCTTGATCCCAAGGGGACAGAACGGCAGCCCCCAGGAAATTGCGACGGTCGCCTTATTCCTCGCCTCAAACGATTCAAGCTTCGTTAATGGGATGGAGTTGGTCGTCGACGGTGGCACCACGGCAGTCTGACTATGCACCACGATTATGCAAGGGGCTAAGCCGAGCGTGGATGAGTGCCGTTGTGGCAGTGCACGTTAGAGGACGCGGAATATGTATCAAGTCGTCCACACCTCACCACCATCGCATCACACGCGCACGTCATCGCTGACACGAATAGTCATGTGTCTGCACGCTCGGAGACTGTCTCCGAGCTGCAGATTCTCACTTTCATGACCAATTGGACATCAGGTGGACATCTCGCTTGAGAAATGGACATCAAACTTGAGAATCCACAGGGGGCCCGTTGATGGCCAGCCCTTTAGCGAAACCGCACAGGTGGAGCTGACGCACGACGGTGACCGTCTTCGTCGGGCCCACTAACGGACCGGTTTCGGGATCGCGACGCATGACGATTAGACGGGCACGAACATCTCGCCGTGAGTCCCGGCGTATGCCGCCACTTAGCAACCAAGCGCTTCGGGTTCATCATCATCCACTTGTGGACGCCCGCTAGTGCGGCTGTACTCCGACGCGGGTACGAGCAAGGCGACTTCCCGACGACGTCGGGTAATGACAAAGGTCTGTCCCCGTTGTACTTCATCAAGGATTCGGCCAAAATGGCGGCGTAGGTCAGTCATGCTAACCCGCGGCAGCGAAGGATCGATCACGGGCACAACGGTTTTAATCCCGGGTTCTCGTCCGCAGCTTTCGAGGATTGGTTGGCATCGCACACTCCGCGGGCACCCGTACTGGTGGCGCAGGCCCCTGATGTTGGGGTTCCCACATGGCTGGACTCATGGGCCGACCGCGAGGTCCTCTTCGACGCTGGCGAGCGCATTCACAATCAACTCCCGAAGGCGAATGTTGCCGACGGCGGCCGCGGCGTAGCACATGTCGGTAAGCGGCAAAGGACGTGTGGCCCACCCGCCAATATGCTCGGCGGTGCGAGCCACCAGCCAATGAGCCCGATACCTCACCAGTTCACCGATCGTGTCGCTGGGTTCGGCGGTGGAACCGTTGGCGTACGCAGGCCGGCAGATAGACGTCACCGTATTGAAGGTTTTCGCGTCCTCGTCGTAATTAGCCCATTGTTGCGGGGTGGGCTCGCTGTCGCCGCCGCGGGTTGACCAAATCTGCCGCATGGAGTCGGGGATGCCGCCGTCGACCGCGTGAACCTGGATGGTCGCGGAGTTCATCAACGACGCGCTCGTCGCTGACACGATCCGGTCCTGAAAGATCGGGTGGGCATCCATCACGCGCAATAAACGTGGGTACATGTCGGGCCACAGCACCGCCAACCGGTGCATGTGCGTGCTGTCGATGCCTGGGGCTGCCACCTGTCGGCCTGGCTGCAGAAGCGGGTTTGTCTGACGCGTGCACGACGGTGGATGCTCCACCCCGGCGTCACGCAGCACACTCGCTCCGACGGTGGTCGCTGCCGCGACCAGACGCCAGCCCAGCTCGGCGCGCAGCTGCGCGTACTCGACGAGGACCCGCGCGGGATCGGACCAGCCGAACCACAACTGCCGAAAATGGTCATCCACCAACGGATCTGTGGCCAATACACGAACCGATCGAGGAATGAATACGCCCGCGGGAATATAACTCGCACCGTCATTAGAAGTGATGACAGTTTCCGTGCCGATCGGGGAGCGGAAGACCCCCACCGCCCACTCGATCGGATAGTTGACCGCTTGAGCTGCGTGCTGAAACTTCCAGGCCAGCTCCTTAGCCGCCGCGGCGTCGGCCGACTCCTGCCGATCGCGAGCCGCAGCCGTCTGCCCCGCAGCCACCACGCTCGCTGGAATCAGCGTCGCACCCGCACCAGAAAGCGGCGGCGAAGCCGATGGAGTATTAATGGCGGCGCCAACCGTTCCAACCGGGACAGTCGACGCTGGTGGCGGAACAGCACCAGCTGGCGGCCCCATCGAGCCCGGGGGAAGCATCATTGGCGCAACCCCGCCGATACCCGTGCCCCCGGTCAGAGTCGCAGCAGGAGCGGCAGGGGCAACCGTGCCTGGCTGCGCTGAGGCCGGCGCCACGCCACTGCCCGCCGCCGCCGACACTGGCGTGGCAGACCCGCCGCCCGACAAGGCCGGCGACGGACTCGCCGGAGCGGGTGCCGTGGGCATCCCCCCGCCGACACCGCTCGTCGTCGAAATTCCCTGAGTGAACGCAGACAGAGGCGACCCGGTCCCGGTACCTGAGCCCGGTACGCCCCCGGCATTCGGCAAACCGGTTACAGCACCAGGCATTTCACCCACGCCGATACTCAGTGGATTGGACCCCATTCCGGGCATGCCGCCACCTCCCAGGCCGCCTGGCATCTTCGGAACACCACCACCCGAGTCCATCCCGCCACTGCCGCCACCCATGCTGCCCACTGACGGCATACTGCTCAGCGGAGAGGACGCTGCTGGCGGAGCAGCCACACCCGGCGCTGCTTGGGTCGCAGGCCCACGCGCTTTCTTGATCCCCTCATCATCTGTAGTCGTCCTGATCCCGGGGCCGACTCCAGGCTGAGTGGTGGAAATACCCGTGGTCGGATCAGCCGGCGCATCGGCAGGATGTTTCTCGTCGCTGCCGTTCTCCCGCGAGGTGTTCCACGGGTCATTTCCTTGCTCGATGCCCGGCGACGTCCCATGGTCGACCGGTTGCGCGGGAGGTGCTGCGGGAACGTCACCCCACTTCGTCAAAAGGTCCAGTGCTCTTCTGTTTTCAGTGCTTCTCTTGAACGAGGTGTGCGACGCCACCGCGGCGGTTACTCCCGCCTCGGTCTGGTACCGGGCTATGCCGTGGTACTCGGTCACCAAGGCTTCGGCTTCGCCTGGGAGCTTCGCGCTCGCGATCTTGGCGTCCGCGTCGCGGACGAGCTGCTCTTGCCCTGACCGCGTATCGCGCAGCACCGCGGCGATATCGGCGCACTTGTCTGCCACTTTGGCGTGCCATTCGGCGATCGTCTTGGCTTCCTCGGCCAACACCGCGTTCACCCGGTGAACTTCGTCGAAACCCTGCGAATCGGCCGCATCGCGAAATCTTGCGCTGTCAGTCACGATCTGCTGGTGGATTCCATTCCACGACGTCGCACCAGCTCGGTAGGTCTGCTCCTGGGCATCCCAATGCGCCGCATCCGGTGGCTCCATACCCGGTGTAACTATCAGTTGCCCATACGATCCCGCAGACCCTCCGACAGCTGGCATCAGCGCAACCCACATTCGAGAACGATCTTCGAGGCCAGTTCATTGGCCCGGTCAGTAGCTACGTTGGATGCGTTCCAGTCGCGCATATTTACTGCGTGCAGTCTGTCGATCTGCGCAGCGATCCAGTTTTTGATCGGTGTCAAGATGACTGCCGGTGCGCTTGGCTCCATCTTGGTTCTGAGATAGAACAGCACCGAAACACCAACCCGCTTCTCATCGGTGCGAGCGTTCCGCGCCTCTGGGCTGGACCCGTTGGCCTCGGCTATTGCCGCGCGTAATTTCGATGTCGACGCAAGCGTCCGTGCGGCTTGGTCCCAGGCCGCACATGTGGCGCCCCTGTCGGCCTCGACGTCACTGTTGCCGTGGGTCAATGACGGTGGTGCCACGACTATTGAATGCCGCGCCGGTTCGATTGGACGGATAAGGGCCGAGCCGGTGGTCAGTACGGCACCTATTGTGACCAGGCACGCCACCGCGGCGGCAATCAGCCCGTTGCGGTGACGCCTCCAGTAGTACGCAGTCATGAAAAAGACCGTATTGCGAGTACGTAATACTCGGCCACTAGCGCAGACACATCTCCAAAAACCCTCTTTCGCAAAAGATGTCGCCTATAGGCAACACCATGCAACTTCGTGCGGCGAAACGACATTTCGTCATCAGGCTGGAAATCAAGACGGCGACACTGACGTGCAGACCAACCCTCCTGGCGATCCCCCAGCCCAGGTCCAAATGTTCGACGGGCCGTCACACGACAAGAGGGCGTGCGGTGTCTCATTGGAGGATGGCGCGTGGCTCGAATGGTTCGCCAGCGTTGAGTTCACGTTCGAGCTGGTCGCACAGCATCACGATCGCCCGGCGGATGAACGCCTGCTGAGTGCTAATGCCGGTGTAAGGCTGTGTCCATGTAATGACGTTCACCATCCGCTCCTTCAACTCTTCAGGGACCGAGAGCAAGATATCGACCGCCTTCCGACCAGGGGCGCACCGCTCTTCTCCGAGGTCCCAGTCTGCGCTGCTCACAGGATCGCCCGTGAGATGTGGGGTCGAATGACACGGTCACTGGAAGCTGACCCCTCGGGCTCATGACGCATTGAACTGAAGCGGCCGGCCACGACACCGGTTGCCGATACAACAATGCTCATTCTTCAAGCAGCCAAACGCTTTTGTTGTCGAGGCAGTAGGACACTGCGTCGGGCGACGTCACTGCCGGGTCACGCAATTCCGCGACACACTCGTCGAAGCTGAACCCTCCATCAGCCAGTGCTTTCATCCACGCGATGAGTATGCGTCCCTCATCGGCTTGAGACGCACGCGCCCAAATCCGTCCATACGTCGCCCCGACCGCGTTCGCATAGGCTCTCCGTACCGTTGAAGAAGCATCATCGAAAAGTGCTTCTGTGATGGCGGCATACCGTTCCAGCTCGTCGGTACAGATACCGGCGACACTGAGATAGAGCGACGCGTTCGTCAGCTCGGTGCGCCAAAAGTCAAGCATGGTAGGCCCGTAGAAGCTTCTTGACTGCAGGAGACGGACAAAATATGCGCCTCTCACGTAGTTCGTTGATTGACTTGCAGATTCGTCGCTGATTTGCGTCGCTGAAAGCTCTTGGTCATTCATACCCTCACCAAGTGATGAGGCAAGGTCGGCGCACGCGCCACCGAGACGATCCCAAAGCTCGATCAGGTGGGCAGCATAACGCTCGAGCGGGGATGTCACGAACGCGGATCCGTCGGGTAAAAGATCTGCAGTCACAAACCTGAGAGTGCGGGCCCAGAGTGCGGCTTGCCCAATCACCTCCGCTAGAGCGGCATGCCTCCTGCCAAGTTCGAATCCTCGGCTATTGGCCTGGCTCAGTTCATCGTTCAAGGATCACCTCCGTGACTCCGGACACTGTCTTGGCGCAGCGACGTACCGCACACCACCGAAGTAGACGCGCATGTGCGTTCGGTGGATGTACAGCGCTTACTGGGGTCCTATAGCCACGTATGCCGTGCACCCTCCCAACGGTACCGGCATCCGGTATGGATTGGCCACCGATCGAAAGACATTATCTGCGAATACATCTGGTCGACTTAGACATCCGTGCGCGCTGAACAAGAATCTCATGACAACAAGTGCCCAAGCAGTGCTCAACTAGTGACCATCAGTGCTCAACTAATGCCCAACTGGTGCCCAACTACTGCCTAACTACGTTTCGCACCCAGCATTTTGAATCTCTGTCGACGTGCGAACCTCATGTCACATCGGCGAACATGGATCACAACCGGTAGGCAGCCGGGATGGCGGATCATTGCGAGCATCGGCGCTTCAGCGCTTCTGCCAAAATTCGCCGATCGTCCCAGCCTGGTGAAGACAAGCGTTGATTCTCTCTCATGTTGCCCAGGGTGGTGGACGCCGTTTCACCCGTTCGCCTACGTTCCAGTCATTACATGTCCACGGCATGCGGCGGCCGACAGCGGACGCCGTACCGACCGTCCACCAAACACGTTCTCCATCAGTAGATCCGAATACCGAATAGTCCAGGAGGTTCAAGGATGCGTGGGTATCACGGATGAGCTGGAAAGCACTCAACTGGTCGTTAACCGTCGAGGTTGAAACCTCGATGATGCGGCTAGTTCTCATCTTGCTCGCGAACCGCGCAGACGAGAAGTTCTCATGCTACCCATCGGTTCGTACGCTCACCTCTGAGTCTTGCGCCGCACGCAGCACCATCATGGCGGCACTTAGCAGGCTCGAAAGACAAGGTCTCATACAGAGAGTCGCGCAGTATCACGACTCCGGTGCCAGGCGCCCGAGTAGTTACCTTCTCAATCATCCCGATGCGCCGCATAGGCGCGTCCGTTCAGATCTCGGACTCCCCCAGTCCGTCAACACGACCGGGGCCGTCCGATGCACGGAGAGGGAAGATCCACCGCCTGTACCTCAGCGGGTCCATGGGGCGGACCCCTTGAACCGTTTAAGAGAACCTCCATCCGAACCATCCACGACATTCGTACTGGAATCACTTCCCACGCCGTGGCGAGTTAGCGGGAAGGATGCGAGGAAGCTGTCACCCGCAATCGAGGCAGCCTTCGCTGCGGGCTGGACATCGCAGACCTTGGTGGCCCACCTGTCGTCTCGACCCGAGGGCGTCCGCCACCCCGCCGCCGTCCTCGCGCGGCGGCTGAGTGAGTTACCGGCCCCGCCTTCCATCTCGGCAGGACGGAGGACGCCGTGGTGTGGCGAGTGTGAGGATCCGCTATCGCGCACTATCACAGTCACACAGGCGGACGGCACGGAGGCAGCAATCTTTTGTCCACGATGTAGCTCACAAGGACGACCGAAGTCCACCGACATGCCAATGCGAAATGGATGGAGGTGAAATAACAATGGAATCCAATGTGTTTGACCATCTTCCGCTGCTCCTGGCGGTTCCCCGCGCAGCCAGCATTCTGGGGATTAGTCGCGCTGCTGCTTACCGGCTCGCTGCGTCGGGCGAACTCCCGGTCCGCAGGCTCGGGGGACGCGTCTACATCGTTACTGCCGAGCTGCGTGAGTTGATCGCCTCGTGAAGGGATCGGTCTACCAACGTGGAAGCAAGTGGACCTACCGGTTTCGGGCACCCGAACGAGATCCATCCACCGGCGAGTATCCAACCATCTCAAAGGGTGGGTTTCTTACAGAGAAGGAGGCATGGAAGTCCTGTCGAGAGGCCATGCGTGAGGCCGATCAGGGTCGCGTCGTACGCCCCTCTACCCGCACGGTTGCTCAGTTCCTCACAGAATGGTTCGTCGCAGTCGAGGCTTCGATGGACGCAACGACATGGCAGAACTGGAAGGACTACGCCAAAAGCTACGTCGTGCCGCACATTGGGGCTGAAAAGCTTCAGCGGCTCGATGAACCGCAGTTGCTCAGGCTGTACGCCAAGCTACTGACCGAAGGCCGGATCAAGAAGGACCGCAACTTTGCGATGTATCGCTACTGGCTGACGCACAAAGTCGATGCCGCCCCTCCGGGACCACGAGACGTCAGCAACGCCTGTGGCACAACAATTCACGCCGCCCGCGCGGCGGTACGCCGCTATCAGGCAGGCATTGTTCCGCAACGGGTGGACCCCGGACTGGCACCAAAGACCGTACGGAACATCCACGCCATGATCCACCGTGCACTCGTCGACGCGGTCGCATGGAAGTACACGGCTCATAACCCAGCAGCGAACGTGCGGCCGCCCAAACGTTCCCGCGCGCGGCGGACCGTGTGGAACCCAGAAGACATCCAGAAATTTTTGCGCGCTTCGAGCCGCGATCGCTTCGCCGCGCTTTTCCTGTTGGAACTCACCACTGGCATACGCCGCGGGCAAATCTGCGGACTAAGGTGGTATGACGTTGATCTACGCGCTCGCGAGATCACCGTCCACGATAATCGGGTCGTAGTCGGCGGGCATGCGCGAGACAAGGCCGGTGGCAAGACGCATAACGCCGACCAAACGATCGCTATAGACCGGACTACCGCTGCCGCCCTGCAGAAGTGGCGCGAACTACAGGACGAAGAGCGAAAGTTCTTTGGGACGGACTATCACCCTGGAAATTACGTCTTTACCTTCCAGGACGGCAGACCACCACACCCCGACTCCGTTCGCCAGCGATTTGATCGCCTGGCGGCCGCCGCCGGGCTTGAAAGAATCACTTTCCACGATCTCCGGCACTCATACGCGACCGCAGCGCTGAAGGCCGGTGTAAGTCCGAAAATCGTGAGCGAGCGCATCGGGCACGCTGACGTCGGGTTCTTCCTGCAGACCTACGCGCACGTGCTCAAGAACGACGACCGCGACGCGGCTGAACAGGCAGCTGCGTTCTTGATTGGGGACGGGTACGGATCGTCAGTAGCCTCGGAGTGAGCTGGCATTTGCGGAGCGTCGCAGCCTGCGCATGCTACAAAGATGCGCCCTAGTGGGACTGCACAAGCCCTACAGTCACATCCCACGCGCGCCCGTCGCCACCTGACCGACCAGCACCCGTGATAAGGGCCAGTCTGCCGGGAAAGATCGAAACCCGTAGTCCCGGCTGGCCCGGCGCAGTTTCTCATCGGTGGCATCGGCCCGGATGGCGGTCTCGGATTCTTTGACGTCTTCGCGATGGGTCTCAGTCCATCTACCGCGACTCACGCGAATCACCTCGGATGGCGGAATATGTTAGCCCGCCTAACGTTCACAAATCCGTTCACAAGTGGCATGAAAACGGCCCCCGGAGAGTTCTCCGAGGGCCGTTTTGCCTAGTAGCGGGGACAGGATTCGAACCTGCGACCTCTGGGTTATGAGCCCAGCGAGCTACCGAGCTGCTCCACCCCGCGACGGGTGAACACAAGGTTACCGAGCAGGCCCCATACCTCCAAATCGGGTGCTCAGCGCATCACAGCGGCCGGATCGTGGCGTCGAGCGAGCGCCCTCAGCCAGTGCAGCGCATCCTCGTTGTAGCAGCGACCGAGCCTGTCGGGGTCGGTCGACGCCGCGAAGTTCGGCATCTGCCCACCGGTCGACCAAGGCGCCATCGCGCCCACCAGCTCAGCGACATGCCCGACCATGGCCTCGGCGGCCGGCGGAACGAGTACGCCGATGACCGACAACGCATACGCCGCGTTGCGATGGCAGAAGGCACTCCGGTGCCGTGGCTCGCGGGCCAATTCACCGCCGAGGAGCCGCAGTTCGACGATCGTCTGTGGCGACTGAGAACCGGGACCGCACGCGGTCAGGATCGCGTCCACGGTGTCGGCGGACAGCTCGCGTAGCAAGGCGTGATCCTCATGGGTGGGCATGGGATCGACCGGGTCGGCGTGCACCGCACCGATCGCGGTATACGGCATCGATCAAGGCCGGCGCGACGTCGCGCATCAGCTGCAGCCGCCGCCCCGCCTCCAGGTCTCCCAAACGCCGCGTACCGCACCGCAACCGTCATCCGGCCCGCCAGCGGCTCGGGGATGCCCGGGAGGGGTGGCAGCTGCTGGATGCAGATCGACGTGTTGGCACTCTCCGGCAGGTCGACCGACCAGCGCTGCCACGCGTGCAGAACGTCGGCGGCGCGATCACCGTGTCGAAGTAGATTACGCCACAATAGAATTCGGCAATCGGCAACAGGTCGATCTCGACGGCGGTGACGACGCCGAGCATCGACTTGCCGCCGCGAAGACCCCAGAAGAGATCGGCGTGCTCATCGGGCGTGACACGGAGCACCTGGCCGGCACCGGTGACCAACTCGAACGCTCTCACGTAGTCCGCGAACAACCCGACCGAGTGCCAGCAGCGCGCTGATGTGATAGTCGACGCAGTTCCGGCGCAGCTCCTCGGCCAGCACGGCCTCCGCGGCGACCCACGGTTGGTCTCGCAGGTCTTCCAGGAATGCGCCGCGCCACAACGACATTGCGGTGTCGGACTCGTCGAGCGCAACCTCCCAGAGGCTCACCTCGATAGCCGCCCCCGCCCGACCGATCGCCGAACCGAAGACCGTCAGGTCGACGTCGTCGGGCCCCGCGTCGAGGAGTAACCCGGCGACTGTCGCACGATAGCGAAGGCCACCCGCGACGCCTCGGCACCGTCGCGCAACGCGCGGCGCAGGTTCGAGACGTACGCCTGCGGGCTCGCGATCGCACTACCGGGGACGTCGTCGCCCCCGACCGCATCGATCAGACGGTCGACCGAGACGACCCGGCCACGGACCAGAAGCAGCACCGCAAGCACGGCACGCTGCTTCGGCGGTCCGACGTCGACCTGGACCTCAGTCCCAGGGCGGACGACCTGCAGCGGCCCGAGCAACCGATAACGCACCCGACGAGCTTTTTGGTCTACTTCGCATCCCGGTACTTGGCCATCGCGTCATCCAGATTCTGCAACGCCTGACCGTACTCGGCGAAGTTGCCACCCTGCTGAGCCTTCTGCATTGCATCGAGTGCGCTCTGAACCCCCTGTAGCGCAGCGGCCTTCGCTGCGGTCAGCTGGGTCGTCCCGCCGGGAACTGCGCCCGCGGGAACGGACACCTCAGGGGCCTGACCCTGAGAGTTGGGCGGCGGTGTGGCCTGCGGTTGGCCCGGCGCCGGATTCGCCGCAGGCGGTGATGGCTGCCCGTTCGGCAGCTCCGTCGGCGCGGGACCGGTGGCGGTCGCACCCGCACCGGCACCGAACAACTCGTCCAGGGCATCGCTGACGGTCGGGCCGTAACCCACCTTGTCGTTGTACAACATCGCCACGCGAATCAGGCGCGGGTAGGACGACGCCGCGTCGCTGGCACCCGGCGATGCATAGACCGGCGCCACGTAGAGCAGACCGCCCTGGGCCACCGGCAGCGTCAACAGGTTGCCCCAGCGGATCCGATTCTGATTGTCGCGCCCGATGACGCCGAGGTCCTGGCTGACGGCGGTGTCCGTGCTGATCGCGTTGAAGGCCAGCTTGGGGCCGTTGACCTGACCCGGAATGGTCAGCACGGTGATCTTGCCGTACGTCGACGGGTCGGAACTCGCGCTGATGTAGGCGGCCAGGAAGTCACGCCGGAACCTGTTCATGGCGCTGGTCAACTGGAAGGACGCCGAACTGTCGTTGGACGCAATGTCCTTCGCCACGATGTAGTACGGCGGCTGGAAGCTGCTGGCCGTCGGGTTCGGGTCGAGCGGCACGTCCCAGAAGTCCGACGTGGAGAAGAACGTCACCGGATCGTTGACGTGGTACTTCGCCAACAACGACCGCTGCACCTTGAATAGGTCCTCGGGATAGCGCAGATGCGCTTGTAGTTCCGGCGAGATGTCGGACTTCGGCTTCACCGTGCCGGGGAACACGGACTCCCACGCCTTGAGTACCGGGTCAGCCTCGTCCTGCGCGTACAGCGTCACGGTGCCGTCGTAGGCGTCCACGGTGGCCTTCACCGAGTTGCGGATGTAGGACACCTGCTTGTCGAGTGCGAGCCGGTTCAGCGCCACCTCGGTCGAGTCGGCGGTCGCCGACGAGAGCGACGTCAGCTGGGAGTACGGGTAGTTGTCAAGCGTCGTATAGCCATCGACGATCCACACCATCCGCTTGTTCACGATCGCCGGATAGACGGTGGTGTCCGTGGTGAGCCATGGGGCGACGGCCTCGACGCGCTTCGCCGGGTCACGGTTGAACAGGATGCGGCTGTTCTCGCCGATCACATTGGAGAAGAGGAAGTTCCGCTCGGCGTACTTCGCCGCGAAGACGCTGCGGGCCAGCCAGTTCCCCACCTGAACCCCGCCGGTGCCGCTGTACGTGTAGTTCTTGGTGTCGGTGTTGGTCTCGTAGTCGTACTCGCGGTCGGTGCCGTTCCTGCCGACGATCGCGTAGTCCTCCGTCGTGTTGGCGATGACGGGGCCGTAATAGATGCGCGGTTGATCCAGCGGCGCGGGCCCCGGCGACACGACGCTGCCATTGGCGCCGACCACACTGGCCAGGAACTCGGGATAGCCGCCGTTCTGGTTCGGGTCGTTGGCGACGCCGCGCACGGTGTTGGCCGGCGACGCGATGAAGCCGTTGCCGTGGGTGAAGACGGTGTGACGGTTGATCCAGTCCCGCTGGTTGTCGATCAATCGGTCGGGGTTAAGTTCCCTTGCCGCCACGACGTAGTCACGCAGGTTTCCGTCGGGTCCGTCGTAACGGTCGATGGCCAGTTGGTCAGGAAAGAAGTAGAAGTTCTTGCCCTGCTGGAACTGAGTGAAAGCCGGGCTGACGATGGTGGGGTCGAGCAGCCGGATGTTCGACGTGGTCGCCCGGTCGGAGGCCACCTGCTGGGCGGTGGTCTGCGCGTCGCCGCTGTAGTCGCGGTAGGTCACCGACTGATCAGTGAGCCCGTAGGCCTGTCTGGTCGCGGTGATGCTGCGGGAGATGTATTCGCTCTCCTTCTGCGCGGCATTCGGTTTGACACTGAACTGCTCGACGATCAGCGGCCAACCCGCACCGACGATCATCGAGCTCAGCAGCAGCAGCACCACGCCGATCGCGGGGATTCGCAGGTCGCGGAGGAAGACGGCGGAGAACACCGCGACCGCGCAGATCAGGGCGATCGCCAACAGGATCAGCTTGGCAGGCAGCACCGCGTTGATGTCGGTGTAGCCGGCGCCGGTGAACGGTTTGCCGCCGCGCGTGTGGCTGAGGAGTTCGTACCGGTCCAGCCAGTACGCGAACGCCTTGAGCAGCACCAGCGTGCCCACCAGTGTGACCAGTTGGATGCGGGCCGAGCGGCTCACCGCACCCGTCCTGCCGGACAGCCTGATGCCGCCGAAGAGATAGTGGCCCAGCAGATTCGCCAGCAGACCAAGGAATGTCGCGACGAACAGGAAGTTCAGCACCAGCCGATAGAACGGCAGGTCGAACGCGTAGAAGCCGAGGTCCATGCCGAACTGCGGATCCGCCACACCGAACTGACCGCCGTGCAAGAACAGCTGCACCTGGATCCAGTAGGTCTGCCCGACGATGCCCGCGAGGAGCCCGATGAAGACGGGAACGCCGATCCCGAACAGCCGCAGCCGCGCCATCACCGACGTCCGGTAGCGCGCCACGGGATCGTTGGGGCCGGCGGTGGGTACGAAGACCGGGCGGTTCCGGTAGGCCAGCGTGAGACTGGCGAACACCACCCCGCCGATCAGAAACGCCGCCGCCAGGAACACGATCAGCCGGGTGAGCAGGGTGGTGGTGAACACCGACCGATAGCCCAGCTCACCGAACCACAACCAGTCGACATAGGTGTCGATCAGTCGCGGGCCGATCAAGAGCAGCACCACGACCGCCAGTGCCAGCCCGATCAGAATCCGGCTACGTCGAGTCAGCTTCGGCATTCGTGCCGCGGGCCGCATCCCCACTCGTCAACTCCATCTTGGTCGCACGCCGCGATTTCGACGTGCCATAACTCTACGCATTGGCCCCGGTACATTCCCCGGTCGCTACGCTCCTGCCCTCCGGTACATTCCCCGGTCGCTACGCTCCTGCCCTCCGGTACATTCCCCGGTCGCTACGCTCCTGCCCCCCGAAGCGCCTTCTCAGCAATGGGGAGGTTCGCCACCGGCGGAATAGGTCTTCAGAGCATCTATCGCGCCCGTGAGGTTCTCGACCCTGATCAACTGCAGGCCGTCGTCGTGGGCGGACACCGCCTCGTCACAGTTCTCCGACGGGACCATGAACACCGTCGCTCCGGCTTCCTTTGCGGCGTACATCTTGTGGGTGATGCCGCCGATGGGGCCGATCTTGCCGTCGCCGGTGATCGTTCCGGTGCCGGCCACGAACTTGCCACCGTTGATGTCGCCCGTAGTGAGCTTGTCGACGACCGCGAGGCTGAACATCAGGCCCGCAGAAGGGCCGCCGATGTTGGCGAGGTTGAAGTCGATGGTGAACGGCGCCCACGGCGCGTCGAGCACGCCGACGCCGAGGAAGCCGTAGTCACGGTCGGGGTTCTTGCCCAACGTGATCGTCGTCGTGCCGAGGGAACCGTCCTTGCGGCGATAGTCGATACCGAGCTGGTCGCCGGGCTTGGTTGCCTTCAGGATCGCCGTGAACTCGTCGAGGGTCGCCACCGGCTTGTCGTTGACCAGGTCGATGGCGTCGCCTTCCTTGAGCTTGCCCGCCGACGGTCCCGGATCGGTGACGTTCTGGACCGTGACGGCCTTGGGGTACTTGAGGTACCCCAGCGCCGCGTACTCCGCGCTGTCCTCGGACTGCTTGAAGTCGGTCGTGTTCTCCTTGTCGATGTCGTCCTTCGACTTGTCCGGCGGATAGACCAGGTCGCGCGGCACCAGCTGTTCGTTGCCCGACATCCACAGCCGCAACGCCTGACCCAGCGTCAGGCCGTCACTCTGGCTGACTGTCGTCATGTTGAGGTTTCCCGACGTGGGCTTCACCTCCGTGCCCCGGATGTCGACGACCTGTTTTCCTTCGACGTCACCGAGCGTGTTGAACGTCGGACCAGGACCCAGACCGACGAACGGAACCGTCACCACGGAAAGCAGCAGACCAAAGGCGACGATCGGTACCAGCGCCACCACCAGCGTCAAGACGCGCCTGTTCGCTCCATCCATCACGGAGCCCACATTAGGGGTCGCCACGACCGATCCCCCGGTCGCTCCGCTCATACCCGAGGCGAGTTCACTCTCAGCGTGACCCGTGATCCCGCGCCAACCACCGGGGGTGAGTACCGTGGCAGCCATGGCTGACCTGCCCTTCGGCTTCTCCTCGGGAGACGACCCCGAGCGCCCCGACGGTGAGAATGACCGCAAGAAGGACCCGGACGACGGGTCTCCAGCGAATCCGTTCGGATTCGGTGGCGGCGACTTCGACATGAACAACCTCGGTCAGATCTTCTCCAAGCTGGGCGAGATGTTCAGCGGCGCAGGAACCTCGATGGCGGGAGGAGGCCAGGCAGGCGCGGTCAACTACGACCTGGCCCGCCAGCTGGCATCCAGTTCGATCGGGTTCGTCAAACCGGTTCCGGAGCAGACCAGTGCGGCAATCGTTGACGCGGTGCGGTTGGCCGACACGTGGCTCGACGGCGTCACTCCCCTGCCCGCCGGCACTACCGGCACCGTGGCGTGGACGCCCAGTGAATGGGTCGACAACACCCTTGCCACCTGGAAGCGGTTGTGCGACCCCGTCGCCGAGCAGATGTCTACGGTGTGGGCGTCGGCTCTGCCCGAGGAAGCCAAGGCCATGGCGGGCCCGCTGATGGCCATGATGACCCAAATGGGGGGCATGGCGTTCGGCTCGCAACTCGGCCAAGCCCTCGGGACCTTGTCGCGAGAAGTGTTGACCTCCACCGACATTGGGTTGCCCCTCGGCCCCAAGGGGGTGGCCGCCCTGATGCCCGAGGCCATCGAGTCGCTGGCCGAAGGGCTCGAGCAGCCGCGCAGCGAGATCATGATGTTCCTCGCAGCTCGCGAAGCAGCCCATCATCGCCTGTTCAGCCACGTGCCCTGGCTACCGGTCCAACTTCTCAACGCCGTCGAGGCGTTCGCGCGCGGCATGAAGGTCGACATGGGCGGTATCGAGGACTTCGCCGCGGGGTTCAATCCCGCGTCCCTGACCGACCCGTCGGCCATGGAGCAACTGCTCAACCAGGGCATCTTCGAGCCGAAGTCGACACCCGAGCAGATCGCGGCCCTCGAGCGGCTCGAGACGCTGCTGGCTCTCATCGAGGGCTGGGTGCAGACCGTCGTGTCCGCCGCGTTGGGCGACCGCATCCCGGGGACGTCCGCACTCAGCGAGACGCTTCGCCGTCGGCGCGCCACGGGCGGGCCCGCCGAGCAGACCTTCGCCACACTCGTCGGTCTGGAACTGCGGCCCCGAAAGCTGCGGGAGGCCGCGGTCTTGTGGGAGCGGCTGACCGAGGCCGTCGGCGCGGACGCCCGGGACGGCGTATGGCAACACCCCGACCTGCTCCCCGGTGCCGACGACCTCGACGAACCAGCCGGCTTCATCGACCGCGTGATGGGTGGCGACACCAGCGGCATCGATCAGGCGATCGCCGACCTCGAGAAGGACTTCAACGACGGCCCCGGGGACGACTCGAAGTAGTTCATCCCCAACTCCCGGGACCTGTGGATAACTCCAACACGGGTGCGGGACGCCGTGGCACATTCGTCGCATGCCGAGCCACACACTGAACCCGGCCATGCCGGTGCTGGTCCGGCCCGACGGTGTCGTCCAGGTCGGGTGGGATCCGCGCCGTGCCAAGCTCGTCGAGCCGCCGGACGGGTTGTCGGCCGCGGCGCTGGCCGACCTGCTGCGCGCGATGCAGTCCGGTGTGACCGACTCCGACCTGCGAGCACTGGCCGTGAACCGCGGCATCGTCGATGCCACCGCCATGACGGATCTGGTGACCTCGCTGGTCGAAGGCGGCCTCGCCACTGCCACACCTGCGCACACCCGGTCGGCCTCCATCCGCATTCACGGCCGAGGCCCGCTATCGGATCTGCTGGCGAGCGGCCTGCGGTGTTCCGGTGCCCGGGTCAAGCAGAGCAGGCTCAACCACGCGGGCGTCACTCCGGGGTCGGCCGACCTCGTGGTACTCGCGGATTTCCTCGTCGCAGATCCCCACGTGCTGCGGGACCTCCATCGGGAGCGGATACCGCACCTGCCGGTGCGGGTGCGTGACGGCACGGGGCTAATCGGCCCGTTGGTGATCCCCGGTGTCACGAGCTGCCTCGGCTGCGCCGACCTATACCGCAGCGACCGTGACGCGGCATGGCCGGCCGTGGCCGCCCAGTTGCGCGATGCCGTCGGCAGCGCCGATCGCGCGACCATGCTCGGCACCGCAGCGCTGGCGTTGAACCAGGTGGACCGCGTCATTCAGGCCGTGCACGAGTCCGACGATCCGCGCCGTAACGGGCCTCCGCCGCCAACTCTCGACACCACGCTGGAGTACGACGTCCGCACCGGATCGACCACGAGCCGCCGCTGGTCGCGTCACCCCCGCTGTGAGTGCTGAGCCCTCCTGGAGCTTCGGCGTCGGCGAAGGTGGCGAACTGGCGAACCACAGCAGTCATTAATTCGTAGCCACCTCTTGATGGTCTGCCCTTAGCTTCGTGATGGATGATGGTGAAGTGGCAGACATCAAGCGTGGCCGAGCGGCCCGCAACGCGAAGCTCGCCAGCTTGCCGGTCGGCATCGCAGGTCGTGCGGCGCTGGGTTTCGGCAAGCGGCTGACCGGGTCGTCCAAGGACGAAGTCAACGCAGAGTTGATGGAGAAGGCGGCCAACCAACTCTTCACCGTTCTCGGTGAACTCAAGGGCGGCGCGATGAAGGTCGGGCAGGCGCTGTCGGTGATGGAGGCCGCCGTACCCGAACAGTTCGGCGAGCCCTATCGCGAGGCGCTGACCAAGCTGCAGAAGGATGCCCCACCACTGCCAGCGGCCAAGGTGCATCGCGTGCTCGACGCGCAACTCGGCACCAAGTGGCGGGAGAGATTCGCCTCCTTCGACGACACCCCCATCGCCTCGGCCAGCATCGGCCAGGTACACAGGGCCGTGTGGTCCGACGGCCGCGACGTCGCCGTGAAGATCCAATATCCCGGGGCCGACGAAGCGCTGCGGGCGGACCTCAAGACCATGAGGCGGATGGTCTCGGTGTTCCGACAGCTGTCCCCTGGCGCCGACGTCCAAGGCGTCGTTGACGAACTGATTGAACGCACCGAGATGGAACTCGACTACCGGTTGGAGGCGGCGAACCAGCGCGCCTTCGCCAAGGGCTATCACGACCATCCGCACTTCTTCGTTCCCGCGGTCGTCGCCAGCGCGCCCAAGGTGGTCGTCGCGGAGTGGATCGAGGGCATTCCGATGGCCCAGATCATCCGCACCGGCACGCCGGAGCAGCGAGACATCATCGGCACGCGCCTCTTCGAGCTGACCTACGACGCGCCCGGGCGCATCGAGATGATGCACGGTGACGCCCATCCCGGAAACTTCATGCTGCTACCCGGGGACAAGCTGGGGGTACTCGACTTCGGAGCCGTGGCCCCGATGCCGGGCGGCCTGCCGATCGAGCTGGGGCTGATGGTGCGCTACGCGCTCGCCAAGGACTACGACCACTTGCTGCCCACCATGGAGAAGGCCGGCTTCATTCAGAAGGGGCAGAAGGGCGAGCAGGTGTCGCCCCGCGAAATCGACGAAATGCTGCGCCAGTACGTCGAACCGGTTCAGGTCGACGTGTTCCACTACACCCGCAAGTGGCTACAGAACATGGCGGCGTCGAACATGGACAATTTCTCGGCCGACGCGATCAGAACGGCCCGCGCGATGGACCTGCCTGCCAACCTGGCGATCCCGATGCGGGTCATCGCCTCGGTCGTAGCGATCTCGTGTCAGCTCGGTGCTCACATCCCCACGAAAGCGCTTGCACTGGAACTCATTCCAGGTTTCGCCGACGAGGCTGCCTAGACCCAGCAATACGTGGAGCTAGGCAGCCTCTTGCCCGCTACGCGGCTGCAGGGTTCGCAACGGGGCTCTTACGGGGGCGACCGCGGGGCCGCTTGCGGGCCACCACGGTTCCGCGGTCGATGATCTCGCCACCCCAAACTCCCCAGGGCTCTTGGCGTTCCAACGCCTCCGCGAGGCACTGGCGCCGAAGCGGGCAGTCGGCGCACAGCACCTTGGCCCGTTCGAGTTCCATCGGGTTCTCGGCGAACCACAGGTCGGGGTCATTGACGTGACACGGCACCGCCGCGAACGTCCTCTCGCGGCATGTCTGCGACGACATGTCCGAATCACCTTCTTCCTGGTCTAAGTCGATCGGCCATCTGTCTGTCTCGATGGATCTGCGACCAGGTTTTCGGTGGGCCCCGAAAGTAATCTGGCCACGGATCCGGTGTGTCGGGTCCGTGGCCATATGGCTCTCGTGGCCTTCCTAGAAGGTGCCTCGATTCACGGACGCGACGGTCGCGGCGGCGGTACGTCGCTTCATCGCAAGAATGGCGTCCTGCGTGGCGACCGCCGGATGCCCCGCCGAAGGGGCGGAGGCAGCGGCATGGAGGGGCCACGACATGACGTCGGCGTTGGCAATGGTGCCGGAAATGGATACGCCGGAAAGCGAAGTGAAGATCATGCTGATGCCCCTCCCTTCTAGTCGACCGAATTAGACGTTTACGAGATTAGAGGCTAACACCCAAATTAGACAAGCAATTTTCTGACCTGCACGTTTGGCATGATCTTTACCAAACTTGGCGGTTTCCGGGTCCGGTTCAGTGCCGGGCCTTGACCAGCGCGAGCACATCGGGCCCGAACTGCTCGAGCTTCCTGGCGCCGATGCCGGGGATGGCCACCAATGCAGCCTCGTCGGAAGGCAGCGTCTCGGCGATGGCCATCAACGTGTTGTCGGTGAACACCACGTATGCCGGCACCTTCATCTCCTTCGACGTCTCGAGTCGCCACTCCTTGAGCTGGGCCAACAACTCATCGTCCAGGTCCGACGGGCACGTCTCACAGCGGCGCAACATGATCGCCGCCGGAGTGGACAGTGCGCTGTTGCAGATTCGGCAGCGTTGTGTGGCCCCGCGCTGCCGCCGGGGCTTGCTCGGCCCGTCATCGGCGCTGGCCTGCGGGGCGACGCCGTTGAGGAAGCGTGAGGGACGACGCCCCTGCCGACCGCCGGGAGTGCGGGCCAACGCCCAGCTGAGCGCCAAATGCACACGGGCCCTGGTGATTCCGACGTAGAGGAGACGCCGCTCCTCCTCGACCTGCTCGCTGTCCGCCCCGCGGGCCAACGCATGGGAGATGGGCAGCGTGCCGTCGGCCAGCCCGACGAGGAACACCGCATCCCACTCCAAGCCCTTTGCCGCGTGCAACGACGCCAGAGTGACGCCCTGGACCACCGGAGGGTGTCGCGCGTCGGCCCGCTGCCGAAGCTCCGCCAGAAGCGCGCGCATGTCGAGCGAGGGCCGGACCGTGACTTCCTCCTCGACGAGCTCGACCAGCGCAGCCAGTGCCTCCCACCGTTCCCGCGCCCGAACACCCTGGGGCTCCTCGGCGGTGAGCCCCAGTGGCTCCAGCAGTTCGCGGATCACGGGTGGCAGATCCGCGCCCACCGCGTCGACGCGTTCAGCCGCCCGCTGCAGCGCCACCAATGCCTGCCGCACCTCCTGGCGGCTGAAAAAGCCCTCACCGCCACGTACCTGGAACGCCACACCCTGTGCAGTCAGCGCCTCTTCGTACGCCTCCGACTGCGCGTTGATGCGGTAGAGCACCGCGATCTCAGATGCCGCCGTGCCCGCCTCAATGAGCTTCTTGATGGTCTTGGCGACGGCAGTGGCCTCGGCGACCTCGTCGGGATGCTCGTTGAACGTTGGTGTGGGGCCGGCGTCGCGCTGACCGATCAGGTGCAGCTTGCTGCCCGCCATGCGGCCGCGCGCCATCGAGATCACGCGGTTGGCCAGAGACACCACCTGGGGAGTGGATCGGTAGTCCCGTTCCAGCCGGACCACCGACGCCTCGGGGAAGCGGCGCGAGAAGTCCAGCAGGTAACCGGGGGTGGCACCGGTGAACGAGTAGATGGTCTGGTTGGCGTCACCGACCACGGTCAAATCGTCGCGGTCGCCGAGCCAGGCGTTGAGCACCCGCTGCTGCAGAGGCGTGACGTCCTGATACTCGTCGACGACGAAACAGCGGTATCGGTCGCGGAACTCGCTCGCGACCGCGGCGTCGTTCTCGATGGCGGCAGCGGTGTGCAGCAACAGGTCATCGAAATCAAGGAGTGTCGTGCCGTCGCGGCGGGCCTTCATCGCCTCGTACCCGGCGTAGACGGTCGCGACGTTGGCGGCGTCCAGCGGGATGTCACGACCCGCCTCGGCGACCGCTGCCGCATAGCCCTCCGGGCTGATCAGCGACGACTTCGCCCACTCGATCTCACCGGCAAGATCGCGCACGTCGTCGGTACTGGCCTTGATCGACGCCCGGTTCGCGGCCTGCGCCACGACGCCGAACTTGCTGTCGAGGAGTTCCCAACCCGTATCGCCGACCACCCTCGGCCAGAAGTACTGCAACTGGCGTCGAGCCGCCGCGTGGAACGTCATCGCCTGCACCGCGCCGGTGCCTGCGCCGTCGGCACCCTGCTCGTCCAACGACCGCAGCCTGCCGCGCATCTCCCCCGCCGCCCGCGCGGTGAATGTCACCGCGAGTACCTGGCTAGGCGCGACGTGACCCGCGGCCACCAGATAGGCGATCCGCCGGGTGATGGTGCGTGTCTTTCCCGTCCCCGCGCCCGCGAGCACGCAGACCGGACCGCGCGGCGCCTGGACGGCCTCGCGCTGCTCGTCGTCGAGGTCGCCGAGGAGTCGACTGAGAGCTGTGGTGGCGGCCGTGGGAGCCTGGGACGGCATGGCGTCCATCTTGGCAGGACGTGGGGACAAAGGTTGATCGACGCCCCGGCCGGGGACCCGGCCCTGGTTGGTGCAATATGCGCCGGATCCGATACGTTGACACCGCTATGACAGGTAACAACGCCCAGCTGACCATGTACTCCACATCGTGGTGCGGCTACTGCGCACGGCTAAAGACCGCGCTGAAGTCCGCAGGCATCGGCTACACCGAGATCGACATCGAAGCCGACCCCAGCGCGGCCGAGTTCGTCGGCTCGGTCAACGGTGGCAACCATGTGGTTCCGACGGTGAAGTTCGCCGACGGATCGACGCTGACCAACCCCAGCCTCAAAGCGGTCCAGGCAAAGCTCGCCGCCTGACTCAGTCGGCGAAGGGGCTGAACGGCCGAATCACGGGCTGAACGGCCGAATCACGGGCTGAACGGCCGAATCACGGGCTGAACGGCCGAATCACGGGCTGAACGGCCGAATCACGGGCTGAACGCCCACGACTCGATGATCTCCCTCGCGATCGAGATTGACCCAGGCAATAGCAGCCGCGACGGCGAATCACTGCTCCAATCGCCGTCGGCCAGCGCGGCACGGACCTCGGGGCGAGTGAACCACGCGGCCTCCGCGATCTCGCCGTCGCTGAAGAAGAACTCCTGCTCCGGGTCCCCGATCGCGTGGAATCCGACCATCAGAGAGCGCGGAAACGGCCACGGTTGACTGCCCAGGTACGTCACGTCGGTGACGTTCAAGCCGATCTCTTCAGCGACCTCCCGCACGACGCAGCCCTCGAAGGACTCGCCGGCCTCCACGAAACCAGCTATGAGCGAGAACAACCGTTCCGGCCACACCGTTTGACGGGCGAGCACCGCGCGGTCGTGCCCATCGTGAATCAGACAGATGACCGCGGGGTCGAGGCGGGGGAACTCCTCGTGTCCGTTGACCGGATTGATCCGGGACCACCCCGACTTGTGCTGCTTGGTCGGCGAGCCGTCGACGGCGCTGAAGCGTGCACTGTCATGCCAATTCAGCAGCGCGGTCGCGGTCGCCACGAGTTGGGCGCTGAGGTCGTCGAAGATCGCACCCGCCCGTCGCAGGTCGAGGACCTCCGATTCGGCGTGCGGATCCTCCGGACCCTCGAGCGCCCCGCGCATCCCCCACACGTGCCTGCCGTCCGGCATCCGGCCGAGGAACACCGCGTGATCGTCTGGCTTCGGGGCGTGCTTGATGGCCTTGCCGAGGACCACCTGACCGCCAGAAATGAGCACCTGATTGCGCCGATCGACCTTCAGCAGCAGGGCATCGCTCCACCCGGCCACAGCGGCGTCGACATCCGTGCGCAGGTGGTCGGCACGGTCAGCGCCCACCCGCGACAGTAGGGGGACGTTTCGCAGACTGAATGCTGCGTTCTCGTTGCCATCTCCCGAGTCGCTGCGCTCTCCCCCGCAAGCGGAGGGACCCCCAGCACCGTTCACCGGTCGGCGTCCGCGTTGCGGATGTAGAGCAATCGGTCGCCCAGTTCCATGGCATCGGCCTCCGGTGCGTCCACCCGCACCAAATTCCCCTCGCGGACCACTCCCAGTACGAGGTCGGACAGGTGGCGCGCGGAGCCGCCGACCTCCTTGGACGTCACGTCGCGCTCCGCGATGGCGAACCCGGCATCAGGAGTGAGTAGGTCCTCGATGAGTTCCACGACCGTTGGCGTGTTGGCCGCCATCCCGAGTAACCGACCTGCGGTCTCCGAGGACACCACGACCGAGTCGGCACCCGACTGCAGGAGCAGATGCTGGTTCTCCGACTCGCGGATCGACGCAATGATTTTCGCCTTGGGCGCGAGCTCACGTGCAGTCAGCGTGACGAGCACCGCGGTCGGATCACTGTTGGTGGCGACGACGATCGCCTTGGCGTGCTGAGCGCCGGCAAGCCTGAGCACGTCGGCGCGATTGGCGTCCCCGTGCACGGTGACCAGTCCGGCCTTGTCGGCGCGGTCCAGCGCCGACCGCTCGGTGTCCACGACGACGATCTCGCCGCTCTTGGCACCATCACCGATCATGGCTGAGACCGCCGTCTTGCCCTTGGTGCCGTAACCGACGACGACGATGTGGTCGCGCATCTTTCTCCTCCACTGCTGGATCTTGAGGGTCTGACGCGATGCCTCCGTCAGGGTCTCCACCGTCGTACCGATCAATACGATGAGGAATGCCACTCGCAGCGGCGTGATCACCAGGACGTTGATCAGCCGTGCCGACGGGGTGAACGGGGTGATGTCGCCGTAGCCCGTCGTGGACAGCGAAACGGTCGCGTAGTACAGGCAGTCCAGAAACGACAACTCATCGTTCTGGACGTCGCGATAGCCGTCCCGGTCCAGGTAGACAATGAATACCGCAGCGAACAACGCCAGCAGCGCGTACAGCACCCGCTTCGCAATCTTGCGCGCGGGACTCACCGGGGTCTCGGGGATTCGAAGCGTGCCGACCAGCGCATGGTCGGGCAGAGTGGTCAGGGTCTGATCGAGCGCCTCCATTCGGCGACGCAACCTACCCGTGGCCACGAGGGCCCATCATCCGCCCAACTCGTCGCACAGCACAATGTAACCATGACCTCCCTCACACCGGCATCCGACAAGGCGTCCAGTCAGACCACGGCGCAGCGGATGGGAGCCATGCTCGTGGGCATGGGCGTACTCCACTTCGTCGCTCCGAAACCGTTCGACACCATCGTCCCGGCAGAACTGCCCGGCCCTGCCCGGTTCTACACGCTGGCCTCCGGCGTCGCGGAGGCTGCGACCGGTGCGATGCTTCTGGCGCCTCGCACCCGCCGCGTTGGTGCGCTCGCGGCAGTTGCGCTCTACGTCGGCGTCTTCCCGGCGAACATCAACTCGATCCGGGTGATGTGGGACAAGGGGTGGCCCGCGCGGATCGGCACGATCGCCCGGCTTCCGATGCAGATCCCCATGATCACGCAGGCGCTCAAGGTGTACCGCAACGCACCTCGCTAAGCGGCGCCGAGCAAGCGGGCCAAGGCGGCTGCATCGGGCAGCCCGTCGGGTTCGACGGTCCGGCCGCTGCGCACGTAGTGGAATGCCGCCCGCACCGAGTCGGGCGGGACACCGGCCGTCGCCGCCCACGCCAGCCGGTAGACGGCGAGCTGAACGGCGTTCTGCTGCAATGCCTCCGTGGTCGCGGGCGGATCACCGGTCTTCCAGTCCACCACGGTGACGCCGCCATCATCGTCGGCGAACACCGCGTCGATCCGGCCACGGATCACCGTGCCGTCGATGACCATGTCGAACGGGACCTCGACGTCGACCGGGATCCTCGATGCCCACGGAGACACGGCGAAGGCCGCTTGGAGTTCGGCGAGCCGCTCGGCCTCGGCCAATCCCAACTCACCGTCCACGGCTCCCGGCAGGTCTTCGAGATCGAATAGCCGCTCGGCGTGGAAGAACCGCTGCACCCAGTCGTGGAAGGCCGTGCCCAACAGCGCCTGCGCATCGGGACGCACCGGCAGACGCCGCTGTAGTCTGCGCAGCGCACCGTCGGGGTCGCGACCGATGTCCACCAGCGCACTCACCGAGAGTTGCGGTGGCAGAACCGGAGCCGGCCGCACAAGCGCCAACTCACGTTCGGCCAGCAGTGCGTCGACGTCAGCGGCCCACCCCTCGACATCCACCTCGTCCATCGCATCGGACGGGGCTGCTGCCGCCATCGCGGCACCGACCAGTTCGGCGCCGCTGTCGACGTGAGCGCGGCCGGCATCGGCGGAATCGACGGGCCAGGATCGTTCCATCACGTTGTCCCGCAACGGGTTGACGTCTCCGTCGGCGGGCGCGGGCGCCCAATGGTCGATGATCCCACACGGATCTCCAGTGGCCGCGGCCCGGTCGATCACGTCCTTGATCTCGAGCAGGAAGTCCGATGGACCGCGGGGCTTGGACTCCGTGGCACCCCAGTGATGACCCGACAGCACCAGCGTGTCCTCGGCCCGCGTGAGGGCTACGTAGAGCAGTCGACGTTCCTCGTCGATGCGGCGCTGATCGAGGGTCTTGCGGTGGGCGGCAATCCTGTCCGACAGCGTCTTTCGATCGTTGACGTCAGACGTATCGAGCACGGGCACCCCATGCTTTGAGACCGAGGCGCGGTCGCCACGCAGCAGCGGAGGCAGATCACCGGCGTCCGTGAGCCAGGTCCGGGCCGTCCCCGTCGACGGGAACACCCGACTGCTGAGATGGGGCACGGCCACGATCTGCCACTCAAGGCCCTTCGCCGCGTGGACCGTCAGTATCTGGACGCGGTCCTTCGCCACCGTGAGTTCCGCGGGTGCCAGTCCGTTCTCCACCTCCATCGCAGCGTCCAGGAACGCCAAAAGACCGGCGACCGTGACCGCTGACCGCGAAGCGAACTCGGCGACGACATCAGAGAAGGCATCCAGGTGTTCGGTACCACACCAGCCTGCTGAAACCGACTGCGCAGCGCGGACTTCGGCGTCGAGACCCAGCATCCATCGAATCTCGCCGACCAGCTCGGGCAGAGGGTGGTGCAGTTGAGCGCGCAACACCGTCAGCTCATGGCAGAGCGCGACGATCCGGCCGTAACCGATGGGCGAGTACCGATCTGAGCGTCCCGGGTCGCAGATCGCGTCGGCCAGGCAGGCGGTATCGGCGTCGGGCCCGGCAGATGCGGCGATGTGGGCGGTCGACGACCTGTCGGTCGGAACCTTGGCGGCAGAGTCGAGCTCCACGGCCCGTCGCCACAGCGCCGTCACGTCGGCGGCGCCCAGCCGCCAGCGCGGCCCGGTGAGGGTGCGCATCGCGGCCGAGCCTGCGGTGGGGTCGGCCGCCAGCCGGAGCATCGCCACGACGTCGGCCACCTCAGGCACCGACAACAAGCCTGACAGGCCGACCACCTCGACGGGCACCCCGCGGGCGGTGAGCGCATCGGCGATGGGCGCCGCGTCCGCGTTGCGGCGCACCAGCACGGCCGCCGTGGGAATGTCGACGCCCGACTCGACGGCTCCGTGGTAGATTCCCGCCAACTGGTCTGCGACCCAGTCTCTTTCGACGCTCACGTCGTGGAGGAGCGCGCAACGAATAGTGCCGGGCTGCGCGCCGGGCCGCGGCAGCAACTCGCGGACCGCCACTGACCGGCGACGCGCCTCCATCGAGATCGCGTTCGCCAACCGCAGTGCACGCGGCGGGTTGCGCCAGCTGGTGCGCAGTTCCAGCGTCGGAGCGGGGGTGCCGTCGGACAGGCAGAAGTCGGTGGTGAATCGGGGCAGATTGGTCGCCGACGCCCCGCGCCAGCCGTAGATGGACTGGATCGGATCGCCCACGGCGGTCAGAGCCAGATCGTCGTCGACTCCGCCACCGAAGAGTGACGAGAGCGCCACCCGTTGCGCGTGGCCGGTGTCCTGGTACTCATCGAGAAGCACCACCCGATACCTCCGGCGGAGGTCCGCGCCGACTTGGGGGACGGTCGCAGCGAGTCGGGCCGCCGCCGCCATCTGCATGCCGAAGTCCATGACGTTGTCGGCCCGCATCCGCTCGTGCAGCGCATCGATCAGCGGCACCACGAGGGTGCGCTCGGCCTGGGTGGCCAGGAGCTTGAGCAGCGCCTGGGTGGGCCCGGTGTCGCGTTGCCGAGGTCCGGCAGGCAGTGCGTGCACCAACCGCTCCAGCTCGACGTGGGTGTCGCGCAACTGGTCGGTGTCGACGAGGTGCTCGGCCAGCTGACCGGCGAGCCGCAGCACCATCGCGGTCATGGTCGCCGGGGACTTCTCGGTGTGCAACGCCCCGGGATATTCGCACACCACGCGAAACGCCAACTGCCACAGTTCAGTTGCGCCGACCAACCGGGCCGACGGCTCCACCGGAAGCAGGAGCCCATGCTCGCGCAGTAGCGTGCCCGCGAACGCGTGATAGGTGCCGACCGAAGGGTGCTCGTCGACGTCGGAACGGTCGCCGGGAACCAAACCCGCCCCCGCCAGTCGCGCCAGCCTGGTACGCACGCGGCGGAGCAGCTGGCCCGCCGCCTTGCGGGTGAAGGTCAAACCAAGCACCTCGCCCGGGCGCGCGTACCCGTTGGCAACCAGCCACACGACGCGCGCGGCCATCGTCTCGGTCTTGCCCGCTCCAGCTCCGGCGATCACCACCACCGGGCCGGGTGGCGCCGAGATCACCGCGGCCTGCTCCTCGGTTGGCACGAAGAGTCCGAGCTCGTCGGCCAACTCGGCCGGGCTGAAACGATCGATCACGAGCTTCCTCTCAACGCTGCCTGTGCCGGACACATCGCCCGCACGGGGCAGTGGGCGCAGCCGTCGTTGACGCGCGCCACGAACTCTGGCCCTCTGGTGGCGCCCGCCGCCTGCTGGACACGGTCGCGCCACTCGTCGCGATCGTCGGACGTCATCGGGTTCTGATCGCGTTCGGTGGCGCCCGCCGCACCGATCTTGCCGAGGTAGACAAGGCGTCCGCCACCGGCCTCGTCGCCCTGGGGCAGAACCCCTTCCGCGATCGCCAACTGATACATGGCGAGCTGTGCGTGGCGCTGCGCGTCGTCCTTGCCGACCGGACTCTTTCCGGTCTTGACGTCGACGACGACGAGCCTGCCCTCCGCGTCGCGCTCCAACCTGTCGACCCGCCCGCGGACCCGCACTTCCGGCTGATCGGTGCTGCCCGGCGCAACGATCCCTTCGACGTCGACCTCGGTGCCCACCTCGGTGAGTTCGCGGCGCGTCTGGGCACGCCACTCCAGAAATGCCGTCAGCATGCCCCGGTGTCGAGCCAGTTCGTTCGCGGCATGCCACGGCGCATCGAACGGCAGCCCCTCCCACACTGATTCGAGTTCCGCCAACATCTGCGACTCGGACTTCGCGGCGTCGGACACCAACGCGTGCACCAGCGTGCCGAGGGCGGACCGCACGCCGCGAGCGTCGCTGCCCCCGTGCCGTTCGAGCAGCCACCGCAGGGGACAGTCGGCCAACGTCTGCAGAGTCGATGGTGACAACGTCACGACGTAGCCGTCGTCGGACCAGAGCGGCTCCCCTGTCGAGGCCGTGGTGGTGCCGTACCACTGCGCGGGCGCGGAGCCAGGCACCCCCGCCTGCGCCAACCGGGCCAATTGCACTGCGGCACAGGCGCGCATCGCATCCGCCACCGCACCTTCCGGCGCGCACACCACCGCGCGCAGCCTGCCGACCACTGCGGACGGCGCCAAGACCCGCGGCGCGCGAACTGGCTGCGCGTCCGCGTCCGGGCGCTCGGTCGCCAAGGCCGTCAGCTCGTTGCAGAACGGCGAGGGGAGCATGGCGTCGTCACCCTCGTCGCCGTCGACGGCGGTCACCAGCACGTGGGTGCGCGCCCTGCCCAGCGCAGCGATCAACAGCCTGCGTTCCTCTGCGAGCAACGGCGCCCTGGTTGACGTCCCGTCGGCGATGCCGTCGAGAACGTCCACGAGTTGCTGAGTGGCGAGCACTCCCCCGCGCGGGACGACGTTGGGCCACAACCCTTCCTGCAGTCCGGCGATAACGACGAACTCCCACTCGCGACCGAGGGCGGCATGCGCGGAGACCAGCGCGACCGACTCACCGTGGCGACCCGATTCGCCGTCTCCAGAGGCCAACACCATTGCTCGGACGTGATCGACGAACCCGGACACGGATGCGCCCGTGGTGTGGGTGACGTACTGCTCGGCAACGTCGAAGAGGGCCGTCACGGCGTCTAGGTCGCGCCCTGCCTGGGCGCCGACCGTGCCGGCTCGCTCAACCGCTGCCAGCCAACGCCGCTGCAGACCAGTTTGATGCCACGCCTGCCAGAGGGTGAACCTGGCGTCCAGTCCGTCGGCGTGACTGCGGCGGGCTGCGACCACGACCTTGCGTACGCGTAGCAGGGCTCTCAGCAGCTGACCCGGCACGTCGGTGTCCATCCGATGCTCGCGATCGAGCGCATCGACGAGCAGGTCGGCGAACTCCCGTGGAGGTTCGCTCGCGTCCGTCCGGCGCAGGGTCCGGCGCAGCTGTCGCAGGGACACCGGATCGACCCGACCGATCGGACCGGTGAGCAACGACACGGCCCGTTCCCCGTCGAGGCCGTCGGTCGTCACGTCGAGCACGGTCAGCAGAGCTGCGACGGCTGGGTGCTCGGCGAGCGGACCCGTCGACGCCTGCTGGTCGACGGGTACTCCCGCAGCCATCAGGGCGCGCGTCAACGCCGCTCCCGTGCGAGGCACGGAGCGCACGATCACCGCCATCTCGGACCACGGCACGCCATCCACCAAGTGGGCGCGGCGTAACGCGTCGGCGATCATGGCGGACTCGGCACGCTCGGTCGCAGCGATCCGCACCTCCAGCGACCCGGCTCGATCGTCGGCAGCGGTCAGCTGCCTGGCGTAGTCGACCCCGGGCAGTCGACTTGCGATACCCGTGACGGCACGAGCGATGGCTGCGGCGCACCGGTGTGACTCGGTGAGCACGATCGTCGGGTGCTCCCCCGCGCTGAGCAGCGCCGGATCGGCGCCTCGGTACCCGAACACCGACTGGTTCGGATCGCCCGCGATCAGTGCGAGGTCAGCGCCGGCGGCCAGCACCCGCACCAGCAACGCGGCCTGCGGGTCGAGGTTCTGCGCATCGTCGACCAGAAGCAGGCGGATTCTGCTCCGCTCGGCCGCCAGCAGGTCAGGATCGGCGGCGAACGCCTCGAGTGCGGCACCGACGAGTTCCGCCGCCCCCAAGGCGGGGACCGTGGCCTGCGGCGCAGCCATGCCGACTGCGGACCGGAGCAACATCACCTGCTCGTACACCTGCGCGAACCGACCCGCCGCCACCCACTCCGCACGTCCTGCGCGCCTGCCGATGCGTTGCAGCTCAACGGGTTCCACTCCGCGCTCGGTGCAGCGCGCCAGCAGATCGCGAAGCTCGTTGGCGAACCCGACGGTGCCGAGCGCGGGCATCAGATGCCGGGGCCACGTCACCGAAGCGTCGGCACCGTCTTCGAGATCACCGGCGACCAGTTCGCGGATGATGCCGTCCTGCTCGGCGCTGGTGATCAAACGCGGGGGCGGATCACCGTTGCGCTGGGCCGCCAGCCTCAGCACCGCAAAGGCGTAGGAGTGGATGGTGCGGATCATCGGTTCCCGTACCGCCGACGGGCCGCCGTCACCCAGCAGCGCCGCAGTCACCGACGCACGGGCCCGAGAACTCAACTTGGCCGAACCCGTCAACAACAGAACTGATTCCGGATCGGTTCCTTCGGCGATGCGCCCGGCAGCGGTGTCGACCAGCAGCGAACTCTTTCCCGTGCCCGGCCCACCGAGCACCCGCACGGTGCCACGAAGACCGGGTTCGGTCAGCACGGTGGGCGACAGTGCGGTGCGTGGTGCGGGCATGAGGACATGTGACCACGGGGGTACGACAGGGTCACGGCGGGCAGGAGCGGAGCGACCGGGGAATGTCACGGCGGGCAGGAGCGGAGCGACCGGGGAATGTCACGGCGGGCAGGAGCGCAGCGACCGGGGAATGTCACGGCGGGCAGGAGCGGAGCGACCGGGGGAAGTAGCACGCTGGAGCCGGTACTGGCAGCATCGACTCCGTGACTCCTGCGCTGCACTCCTACCGCTTCGGGCCTCGACGCCCCCCACAGATCCTGGCGCTTCACGGGTTGACCGGGCACGGTCTGCGCTGGAAGACCCTTGCGGCGCAACACCTCCCGGAGTTCTCGATGCTGGCCCCGGACCTGATCGGACACGGCCACTCCTCATGGGCCGCCCCGTGGACCCTCGAGGCCAACGCCGAGGCACTCGCGGAACTCCTGGACCAGGACGCCGACGGTCCGGTGGTGGTGGTCGCGCACTCGTTCGGCGGTGCGGTCGCGCTGAGGCTCGCGGCCGTTCGGCCCGATCTGGTCGCGGCGCTGGTGCTGCTGGATCCGGCGGTGGGCCTCGACGGCGCGTGGACGAGAGAGATCGCCGACGCGATGCTGGCCTCCCCCGACTATCCCGACCGGGCCGAGGCACGCGACGAGAAGGTGAACGGGTCATGGGGCGAGGTCGACGACGCCGAACTCGAGCGTGACCTCGACGAGCACCTCATCGCCCTTCCGAATGGGCGGGTGGGCTGGCGGATCGGCATCCCGGCGATGATGTCGTACTGGAGCGAGCTGGCGCGGCCGATCTCGTTGCCGTCACAGGGAACGCCTACGACGGTCGTCAGGGCCACCAGGACCAACCCGCCGTACGTCTCCGAGGAACTCGTCTCGGCGTTGCGGACCCGCCTCGGCGCGGACTTCACCCTCGTCGACCTCGACTGCGATCACATGGTGCCGCATGCCAGACCCGCGGAGACCGCAGAACTGATCCGCAGCATGGTGGGGTGAGCGTGGCCGCGATCACTGACGAGCAGGTGGAAACCGTGCGTGGGTTGGTCGCGTCGATCCCGCCCGGCAAGGTCTCGACCTACGGCGACATCGCGGACACCGCAGGCCTTTCCAGTCCCCGAATCGTCGCGTGGATCATGCGAACCGATTCCTCGGATCTGCCGTGGCACCGGGTGATCAGGGCGTCGGGGCGGCCAGCGCCGCATCTGACGGCCAGGCAACTCGAATTACTGAGAGCCGAGGGCGTGCTCGCCAAGGATGGGCGGGTTGCCCTGAGCGACGTCCGACACGCGTTCTAGAGAATCAGACGCACCAGGGCGGCGGCACGGGCCAGCCCGGGGAACGCTGCCGCGGTCGAACGCGGATGCAAGGCGTGGACGGCCAGTCGGAACATCAACGCCCGCAACAACATCTGCGGCCACTCCGGCAGCGGCGCCCAGCGTTCGACCAGACCATCGTCGGCCTCACCCCATGCCAGCGCGTCGACGACGACGACGCCGGCTGCCCAGGAGGCAGGCCGCCAGTACGGCGTGATGTCGGTGATGCCGGGGGCGGCGGTGCCCGCGAAGAGCACCGTGCCGTAGAGGTCGCCATGGACCAGTTGGCTGGGGCTGCGGGTGGGGCGCCGTAGCGTAGCCAGCTGAGAAATCAGCTCGACGGACCGCTGGCCGTCGGCGCCGCCCGGCGCAACCATGGCGCCCGCCGGCAACGAATGCAGCGGCCGCTCCTCCCACGCGGCGCGGTCGGCGGCGACGAAAACGTCGACGTCCGACCACGGGACACTCGGGGGCTGAGTCAGGAACCGCGGGCGTTCGAGCTTGGCGGTGGCTTCATGAAGGCGCACGGCGGCCGAGACGACCTCGTCGTGTCGCGGTTCGGGGGTGCCGGTGACGAACGTGTCGGCCCGCCACCCGGCCACGACGTAACGACCGTCAGTCGAACGCACCGGTCGCGCGAGTCGAACGCCGTCGACGAACAGAGTCTCCCGGACCTTCGCCGACCAGGCCGCACGCGCATGCTCGGCGACCATCGACAACACGACCTCACCGCAGCGCCAGCCGCCCTCCCAGCTGGAGCCGAGGGGAACGGGCCGCACACCTGTCAGGCCGAACGCCGCCAGTACGTGATCAGGCGGCATGTCGGCACTCACGGGCTCAGCCTAAGGGCAGGCCCGGCTGAGGAGCGGTCAGTACATCACCATGTCGGGTTCGAGTTGTCTCGCCCACTCCACGATGCCGCCCTTCAGATGCAGCGCATCGGCGAATCCGGCCTTCTTCACGGCGGCCAGCGCCTCGGCGGAGCGGATGCCGGTCTTGCAGTACAGGATGGGTGTCCGGTCGTGCGGCAGCCTAGCCAGCCCGTCGCCGGCCTCGATGGCCGACTTGGGTATCAGCTCAGCTCCGTCGATGTGGTTGATGTCCCATTCGACGCGCTCTCGGACGTCGATCAGTGCGACGTTACGTCCGGAGTCGAGCATGTCCCGCAGCTCGAGTGGGGTGACGGCGCAGTCGGCGACCGCCTTGGCCGCTTCGTCGGAGACCACACCGCAGAACGCTTCGTAGTCGATCAGCTCGGTGATCTTCGGCGCTTCAGGATCCTTGCGGATCTTGATGGTGCGGTACGTCATGTCGAGGGCGTCGTACATCATGAGCCTGCCGAGCAACGGGTCACCGATGCCCGTCAGCAGCTTGATGGCCTCGGTACACATCACCGACGCGATTGAGGCGCACAGAATGCCCAGCACACCACCCTCGGCGCAGGACGGGACCGTGCCGGGCGGTGGCGGTTCGGGATAGAGGTCGCGGTAGTTCAGGCCACGTCCCTGCCCGTCCGCGCTGTCCGGGGCGCCTTCCCAGAACACCGACACCTGGCCCTCGAAGCGGTAGATGGACCCCCACACGTAAGGCTTTCCCGCGAGGACGGCGGCGTCGTTGACCAGATAGCGGGTGGCGAAGTTGTCGGTGCCGTCCAGGATCAGGTCGTATTGCCGGAAGAGGTCGACGGCGTTGTCGGGTTCCAGGCGCACCTCGTGCAATCGCACCTCGACCAAGGAGTTGACTTCCTTGATCGAATCCCTCGCGCTCTGAGCCTTCGACCGACCGACGTCGGACTGGCCGTGGATGATCTGGCGTTGCAGGTTGGACTCGTCGACGACGTCGAAATCGACGATTCCGATGGTGCCGACACCCGCGGCCGCCAAGTACAAGAGCGTCGGAGATCCCAGTCCGCCCGCCCCGATGACGAGCACGCGGGCGTTCTTGAGCCGTTTCTGACCGTCGACGCCGAGGTCCGGGATGATCAGGTGACGGCTGTAGCGCGACACCTCTTCACGCGTGAGCTCGGCCGCGGGCTCGACCAGCGGGGGTAGCGATGGTGACACCGGGTCGCTCCTCGAATTCGACGTGAGACCTCGTGACGATCGCACCAGGTCCACTCATTCAACGGCAAGCCCGGGGGTTGCCTTCCCCAGTCCACCCTTTGCCGCGCAGAGTGCATGACGTGACGACCTACCCCGGGCGTGTCGCGGCGGAACCCGCACGCTCCCGGTAGAGGGGGACGGGTTAGGCGATCGGGTACGGCCACGGGTTGAAGCGGCATGTCTTGCCGTCGGCCTGCACAGACTCGGGGTCGAACCTCGCATCGTCGTCGTTGTTGGTCGAAAAGGTCTGCTGCATCATCACCGGTGCCAGAGCGCCGTTTTCGGCACACGGCTCGTGCTTCTGATAGCCGATGGCGTGACCGACCTCGTGGTTGATCAGATACTGGCGGTAGGAGCCGATGTCGCCCTGGAACGGAACGGCGCCGCGCACCCAGCGGGCCTCGTTGACGAACACCCGGGACTGGTCGTTCAGGTAGGCCGGGTTGTAGCAGGACGCCTCGAGGGGGATGTCGTAACCACATCCCTCGCGCACCGTCATGGGCGATGACAACGAGACGCGGAAGTCCGGCGTCTGCGCCGGGTCGTCGATCCGGGTGAACGCGATCTGCGGGTTGTGCGTCCAACTCTTCGGGTTGGTCAACGTCTCGCTGACCATTCGCGCAAACGCCTCGTCGCCAC
The DNA here is from genome assembly GCF_006439015.1 of Mycolicibacterium hodleri. Taxonomy (GTDB): domain Bacteria; phylum Actinomycetota; class Actinomycetes; order Mycobacteriales; family Mycobacteriaceae; genus Mycobacterium; species Mycobacterium hodleri_A. The sequence continues at coordinate 492,302 of NZ_RCZG01000004.1, forward strand.
CGAGCGCAGTGGTGTCGACGCCGTCCTCCACCTCGACGGTGTACGTGAACGACTTCGTCGTTCCCTCGCCGACCTTGGGCGACGTGCCGGGCACGACGTGCCAGGTATTGGCGCCGGACTCGGTGAACGGACCCCCGTCGGGGAGGATGCCCGTCGGCAGGTTCGCGTCGAACTGAGTCATGCCCTTGGGTGGGGCGCCGATGATCGCCTTGCTCGCCACCCCGATGGTGGGCGGACCCTGTACGGGCCCGTCGGCGTAGGCCGGCTCGGAGGCGGTCGTGCCGGTCAGCGTCTGATAGATCACCAGCACCGTGATCACGGCGAGGATCGGAAGGGCATAGGCGCGCCACCCGTACGTGGACACGAACCGCCCCAGCCAGGACTGCTTGCGCAACTGCTGATGCTCGTCCCGGTTGGATCGCAATCGGCCGCCATCGCCGGTCAGGGGGTCGCGCTGGGCGCGCAAGGGTTCCCGCCACTCGTTGCGCAGCACGGGCTGACGACCGCCCCCGCGACGCCCCGGGTCGTAGGTCACCGAACCAGGATGGCACAGGACGGGCGATGACCGGCTGTGGCGCGCCACCGGCCCACGACCTCAGATGACGCATCGCCTCGATGAGCGGTAGTAGTGTCGGACCGATGAGTGACATCGCCAACACCGCCGAAAGGAAGGGTGCGCGACCGGCGAGCGGGGACGGACCGACCGCCACGCCCCCCGGCGGAAACCGGCGCGGAAACCGTCTGCCGCGCGACGAGCGCCGTGGCCAGCTGCTCGCGGCCGCGAGCGAAATCTTCGTGGATCGCGGTTACCACGCAGCCGGTATGGACGAGATAGCCGACCGGGCAGGCGTTAGCAAACCGGTTCTCTACCAACATTTTTCGTCCAAACTCGAGCTCTACCTGGCAGTCCTGCAACGGCACGTCGAAAACCTGGTGTCAGGAGTACAGCAAGCACTCCGCACGACCACCGACAACCGACAACGGCTCCGCGCTGCGGTACAGGCGTTCTTCGACTTCGTCGAGCACGACGGTCAGGGCTACCGACTGATCTTCGAAAATGACTACGTCACCGAACCTCAGGTATCGACCCAGGTCAAAGTGGCCACCGAGGCGTGCACCGACGCCGTCTTCGAGCTGATCAGCAGCGACTCCGGCCTTGAGGCGCATCGGGCCAGGATGATCGCCGTCGGACTGGTCTCGACGAGTGTCGACTGTGCTCGCTACTGGCTGAACTCCAACCGGCCCATCTCCAAGGACGCCGCGGTCGACGGCACGGTGCAGTTCGCCTGGGGCGGACTGTCACACGTGCCGCTTAGCCGCTGAGCCGCTTCTAGCTGAGCTTGTCGGCGACCGCCGCGGCGGTCGCCCCGATGCCGAAGCCAACTCGCCTGTGGTCGGCTGCACCGATCTCCACGTAGGCGATCCGCGTGTTCTGCACCAGGAAGCGTCGGCCCTTCTCGTCGGTGAGCGCGAGGACGCCCGAGTCGCTACCCAGTGCCGCAGTCACCAAGTCCTCCACCTCGCTGGGCGTCTGCACGCTCTGGAGCACCAGCTCGCGCGGACTGTCGGTGACGCCGATCTTGACCTCCACGTGAACCCTTCCATTCGATGATCCTTCTCCTCAGCAGGCTAGTGGACGGCCCCGGTCGCATGCGCTTGCGGTGGCGCCACTTCGCCGACAGCGAAGCGGTCGCAGGGCGCGCCGCACGCGCGAGCGGTCAGGTGTCAACCGAGTCCGTACCGTGACCTCACCAACAGCGCGTCAACCTCGTGCGTCACTTCTGCCTCGCTAGCATCGCTGAATCGACCACTAAAACGACTCACGGGATTGCGGTATGGACAGGTACTCAACGTATTCGAGGACGTCGACGACGGCGCGCAACGCGGGAACGGCAAGCAGCCGCGGACGGCGGAGCGGCGGATACACCGACGTCGAGACAGACGTCGTCGATGGAGGTGCGACGTACCGACGCCGCGCCGAACCCCAGTACCCGCCCCACTCTGAAGACAACTCCGACGTCCGCGACTACGACACATACGACGCCGACGGGCACGACTTCGATGCCGACGAATACGACGACATCTACGAATACGAAGACCCGATCGACCGTCGGTGGGTCTGGGTTGCCGGCGTCGCCGGCGCGATCCTGCTGATCGCCGTCATCTGCACCGTCGTCATCCTCGGCGGCGGCGACAGCGGAGCCGTGTCGAAGACGATCGCTGCACCCACTCCCACCACGGCGACGCAGGATGCCTCGACCACCGCTCCACGCGTCATGACGTCCGCGCCGCCCCCCGCACCGATCGCCCCGCTGTCACCGGAAACCGTCACCACCGTCGCGCCTGTTCCCACCGCCAGTGCCGCCGTGCCTCCTCCCGCCGAGGTCGCGCCGCCCGTGGCTGCGCCGTCGCCGCGGACCATCAACTACCAGGTGACCGGCACTCGCCAGCTTCTGGACCTGGTCACCGTCGTCTACACGGATGCCCAGGGCGCCCTGCAAACCGAATTCAACGTCGCGCTGCCGTGGTCACGAACCGTGACGCTTGATCCCGGCGTGCAACTGAAGTCGGTGATCGCGACCAGCCTGACCGGTCAGCTGAATTGCGCGGTGACCGACTCGGCCGGCGCCACGCTCGTCGCCCAGAACGCCAACTCGATGATCGCCACCTGCACGCAATAGCAGCGGAGCTAGCCAAGTCCGAGTTCGCGCACCCTCGCGTTGTGCGTGTTTTGCAGCCGGTCGAAGAACTCGGTCAGGCGGCCTAGGCCCTCGCCGCGTGAGACGACGAGATCAACCAACTCGTCGTGCTCCGCGAGCACGTACTGAGCTTGGGTGATGGCTTCGCCCAGCAGCCTCCGCGACCACAGCGCGAGGCGGTGGCGCTGCTTGTCGCTCGTCGTGACCGCGGCCTTGACCTCAGCCACGACGAACTGGGAGTGACCTGTCTCCGCGAGCACGGCGCGCATGACGTCGGCCGCGTCATCAGGGAGCGCATCGGCGATCTCGAGGTAGAAGTCGGCGGCCAATGCGTCACCGATATAGGTCTTCACCAACGCCTCCAGCCAGGTGCTTGGCAAGGTCAGACGATGGTAGTTCTCCAGCGCTGACGCGTACTTCGTCATCGCGGAGACGATGTCTACGCCACGCTTGGCGAGCGCGTCCCGCAGCAGCTCATAGTGGTTCATCTCGGCCGCGGCCATGCTGGCCATGTTGATCCGACCGGCCAGATTCGGCGCCATTCGCGCCTCGTCGGTGAGTCGGTAGAAGGCCGCCACCTCGCCGTACGCGAGCACCGCGAAGAGCTGCACGACGCCTGCGTGCTCGACCGACGCGGCCGTCGCGGTGGGGTTCACCGTCTGCTCGGACGGGGCCGCAGGCTGCGTCGGGGTCATGGGGGCAACTCTAGACGGACTCGAGCGTCCCACCGGCGCGGCGACCGCTCGTCAAAGGTCGCCAGCTATGATGGGGATGGTTGTGGTACTTCTTTTACCCGCCACCACCAAGAAATGTGCGTACACAGTGTGTCGACCGGTCGGCCCGCTTCCCAGAAGCCGAGGCCCCCGACGCTCGTGAGTCGAACCCGTGTGCGCGTGTGGACGCCGCGAGATTGACACACGAAAGGTTACGTCGGCAACGCATGACTGAAATCACTTCGAACAACCCCGATTCCTTGACCCCGGACATCGACGTCATCGTCGAAGCACCCGAGGCGGCCCCACTGACCACGACGTTCGCCGAACTTGGCGTCCGCGAGGAAATCGTGCGCGCGCTCGCCGAAGGCGGGATCGAACACACCTTCGCAATCCAGGAACTGACCCTGCCGCTCGCCCTGACCGGCGACGACCTGATCGGGCAGGCCCGCACCGGGATGGGCAAGACCTTCGCCTTCGGCGTACCTCTCCTGCACCGCCTCGTCACCGACGAGTCGCGACCGCTCACCGGCATTCCCCGCGCACTCATCGTCGTGCCGACCCGCGAGCTATGCCTTCAGGTCTATGACGACCTGGCGTCGGCCGCGAAATATCTCAAGGTCGGCGATCGGAAGCTGTCGGTGACCTCCATCTACGGCGGACGTCCGTACGAGCCGCAGATCGAGGCGCTGCAGAAGGGTGTCGACGTCGTCGTCGGCACCCCGGGTCGCTTGCTCGACCTCGCCCAGCAGGGCCACCTTCAGCTCGGCGGGTTGTCCGTGCTCGTGCTCGACGAGGCCGACGAGATGCTCGACTTGGGCTTTCTGCCAGACATCGAGCGGATCCTCAAGCAGATCCCCACCGACCGGCAGGCGATGCTCTTCTCGGCGACGATGCCCGATCCGATCATCACGCTGGCCCGCACGTTCATGAATCAGCCGACCCACATCCGCGCCGAGGCTCCCCACTCCGCGGCCACCCACGACAGCACCGAGCAGTTCGCCTACCGCGCACATGCCCTGGACAAGGTCGAGATGGTCGCCCGCATCCTGCAGGCCGACGCCCGTGGCGCCACCATGATCTTCACCCGCACCAAGCGCACCGCGCAGAAGGTCGCCGACGAGCTCGCCGAGCGCGGCTTCAAGGTCGGTGCCGTCCATGGCGACCTCGGCCAGGGTGCCCGCGAGAAGGCGCTCAAGGCGTTCCGCACCGGTGAGGTTGACGTGCTGGTGGCCACCGACGTCGCCGCCCGCGGCATCGACATCGACGACATCACGCACGTCATCAACTACCAGATCCCCGAGGACGAGCAGGCCTACGTCCACCGCATCGGCCGCACCGGCCGCGCAGGCAAGACCGGTATCGCCGTCACCCTCGTCGACTGGGACGAGCTGCCCCGATGGACGATGATCGACAAGGCGCTCGGACTCGACAATCCCGATCCCGTCGAGACCTACTCGAATTCACCGCACTTGCACACCGAACTCAACATCCCCACCGACGCCACCGGGTCCATCGGCAAGGCCACGCGCTCCACCGAGTCCAAGGACCGGCCGAGGCGCGAGCCGCGCGGCGGCAATCAACGCGATGGCGATCAACGCGATGGCGAGAGGCCGGCCCGCAGTCGGGACCGCACCCGGCAGCGGACTCGCGGCGGCGGCTCGCCGGGTACCGGACACGTGGAGGGCACCGGGCGCGTAGAGAACCCCGATGCCGGCGCGGTCCACCAGGCACCCGCCGACGGCGAGGGCGCACCTAGCGGCGACGGCACGGGCCCGGCCAAGCGTCGCCGTCGGCGCCGTCGCCCCAGCACGAACTCCGCTGCCCCGTCGGCCGGCTGAAGAGGCAATAGCGCGCCCGATGGTCACACCGGAATCAACTCCCCGGTCGCTACGCTTCCTCCCGCCGGAACGTCGCACCAAGGGTGACCTCGTGGCGGCCGCGGCAATCGTCGTCGTCATCGCCGTCGCCGCCGGACTGATCTGGTGGAGCAGTGACGCGAGGGCGACCATCAGCAGGCCCGCCACCGAGCCCGTCCCGGCGCTGAAGGCGGCACCCGACGTGCCGACGTCCCTGCGCGAGTCGTGGAGCGCGAGCAGTCCCAAGACCAGCCGACCAGTCATCGCAGGCGGAGCCGTCGTCACCGGCGACGGACGCGAGGTCGACGGCCGGGATCCGGCCACCGGGAACGTCCTGTGGAGCTATGCACGCGGCGTGGATCTGTGCGGCGTCACCTACGTGTACAACGACGCCGTCGCGGTGTATCCCGACGACCGTGGCTGCGGCCAGGTGACGACCATCGACGGGCAGACCGGCCGTCGCCACTACTCCCGCACCGCCTACGCCGACCCCGACGTCACTCTGTCCTCGGACGGTTCCACGGTCCTCTCCGTCGGAGACACCCGGCTGGAACTGTGGCGCTCCGACATGGTCCGCATGATCAGCTACGGCGCTTTGGACGCCAGGATCAAGCCCGAGGTCCCGGCACAGCCGCTCTGCGGGATGGTGTCCGCGGCAGCGAATTCGGCAGCGGTGTCGGTCCTCCAGAAGTGCCCGGGGCAAGCGGACATGCGTCTCGCCCTCCTGGTGCCCTCGGACGAGGAGGACGAGCCGACCACCAAGATCGTCCCGTTGCCGGGCGTCTCCGCCGATGCCCACGCGCGGGTGATCACCGTCTCCGACACCACGACCGCGGTCTACCTTCCGACGCCGAAACCCGTCGTCAACGTAATAGACGACACGGGCACCACCATCTCCAGCACCGCTCTTCCGGGACCGGTGTCGCCGCAGGCCACGGCATCGCGCGCGGGTGACCTGGTGACGTGGTGGACCGGCGACGCCGTGCTGGTCTTCGAGGCCAATGGCCTGCGATACAAGTACACCGTCACCCCGGTGGACGGCCAGGCACCCGTCGGTCCGGCGACCGTGATGGCGGGCAAGCTGCTGGTACCCGTCACGTCCGGGTACGACGTGTTCAACCCCGAGACCGGGGCGGGCGAAGCCCACATCGACGTCAAACGCGCGCCGTCGCAGGCAGCGGTGGTACCAGCCGTCGCTGGTTCGACCTTACTGGAGCAACGCGGCGACACCCTGGTGGCGCTGGGTTCGTAGCACCTTGCACCACGCCCGTCGGCGATGACTCGCTCCGGTTCGGAAGCTACCCGGTCCGCTGGTCGCGATACCTGCGCCGTCCGGTCGACTACAGGTCGGGGGCGTAGGTCGGCAGGGCCTTGCCAGACTTCCAATACTTCATCAGCGCACCGGCAAGCTCGCGATAGGCGATGGCGCCCTTGTTCTTTCGCCCCGCTAACACGGAAGAACCCGACGCGCTGGCCTCGGCGAAGCGCACCGTCCGCGGGATCGGAGGCGCCAGCACCACCAGCCCGTAGCGATCGGCGACGTCGAGGAGCACGTCGCGGCTGTGCGTCGTTCGTGAGTCGTACAGAGTGGGGAGCGCGCCGAGCATGTGCAGATCCGCATTGGTGATCTGCTGAACGTCGTCAACCGTCCGAAGGAACTGACCGACGCCGCGGTGCGCAAGTGTTTCGCACTGCAGGGGCACGATCACGTCATTCGCCGCAGTCAGCCCGTTGAGGGTGAGAACGCCAAGTGACGGTGGGCAGTCGACGATGATGACGTCGAAGGGATCGGTACTGGTCGCTAACTTGGCAAGAGCCCGCTTCAACGCGTACTCGCGGCCCGCCCGCATCAACAGCATCGCCTCGGCGCCTGCCAGATCGATGTTGGCGGGCAGCAGCGTCATGCCCTCGATCGTCTCCACCAGAGCCGTATCGGGCTCGACGTCACCGAGTAGGACCTCGTGGATGGACACTGCAAGTTTGTCGGGGTCCTGTCCCAGGGAGAACGTGAGACAACCCTGCGGGTCCAAGTCGACGAGCAGTACCCGCTGACCCTTCTCTGCCATAGCCGCACCCAGCGACGCCACCGTCGTCGTCTTGGCGACTCCACCCTTTTGATTGGCGATCGCCAATACTCGCGTCATGTCTCCCCGTCGCTTAGGTTCGCCCCCGAACGTGTTCATCCTGGCATGCGCTCGGGGTATCGCGTCCGGCACGAGGCAGAATCGCTGGTGTGGGTACCGAACGGCACCGCCTCATACTGCTCCGACATGGTGAGACCGAGTGGTCGAAGACCGGTCAGCACACCAGCATCACCGAACTCGACCTCACCGACGAGGGTCGCCAACAGGCCCGGCTGGCCGCAGAGGCGATCGCCAATCTGCAACTACAGGACCCGTTCGTGGTCAGCAGCCCCCGACACCGTGCGCTGGTCACGGCCGAACTGGCCGCGCTGAAGGTCGACGAGGTGTCCGACCTCCTAGCCGAATGGGATTACGGCGATTACGAAGGCACCACCACCGACGACATCCGCAAGTCGGTGCCCGACTGGCTGGTGTGGACGCACGGCTGTCCAGGTGGGGAAACGGTGGGTCAGGTCTCCCGGCGCGCCGACGCGGCCATCGCGATGGCCATCGAGCACATGGTCGCCCGGGACGTGGTGTTCGTCGGGCACGGCCATTTCTCGCGCTCGGTGCTGACCCGGTGGATAGAACAGCCGTTGTACGAGGGCGTTCGCTTCTCCATGGCGGCGGCGTCCCTCGGGGTCTGCGGTTACGAACACGGCGTCCGTCAGATCACTGCCCTCGGCCTTTCCGGCCACGTCAATCCGTGCCTGCCTCGTTGACCGTCGAGCCGTCCTTCGTCCTGGCTGGGCACGACGGTGTCGTCGTGGCCGAGGGTGTGGTCAGCGCATACCCGCGACTGAGTGATGCCCAGGCGGCTCTCGCCTCCGGTGAGGCGCCGATCATCCTGGGCGCCTTGCCCTTCGACGTCACCCGACCGACGGCGCTGATGCGACCCGAGCACGTTCGCTTCACCGAGACACTGCCCGACTGGAGCCCGAAGAACATGCCGGCCGTGCACATCGCCGAGACGGTGCCTGCCCCTGCCGAGCACCGGGCCCGCATCGCCGCGGCGCTGGAGCGGCTCCGCGATCCCGACTCGCCACTGCACAAGGTCGTCCTGGCGCGGGCGCTGCGACTCGTGGCGGACGGCACACTGGACGTCGGCACGATACTGCACAGAATGGCCGAGGACCATTCCGCCACAACCTATTTCGTCGATCTGAGTGCGGCTGGCGGGGAGCACGCGGGGACCGCGCTCATCGGCGCCAGCCCCGAGCTGCTGGTGGCCCGCCGCGGCGACCTGCTGAGTTGCAAGCCGTTCGCGGGTTCTGCAGCACGCTCGACCGACTTCGCGGTGGACCGGGCGAACGGGGCCGCGTTGGCGAACTCCACGAAGAACCTGCACGAGCATCAGCTGGTCGTCGACCAGATGCGCGCGGCCTTGCAGCCGCTGTGCGTCGACCTGGACATCGCGTCGACGCCAGAACTCAGCAACACGTCCGCCGTGTGGCATCTGAGCACGCCGATCACCGGTCGGCTCCGCGATTCGTCCACCACCGCCTTGGATCTCGCAGTGGCACTCCATCCCACTGCGGCCGTCGGCGGTGTCCCCACCCGGGAAGCCGTCGACCTCATCGGAACGCTCGAAGGTGACCGCGGCTTCTACGCCGGAGCGGTCGGCTGGTGCGACGCCAGCGGTGACGGCATGTGGGTGGTGTCCATCCGGTGCGCCGAACTCTCTGCGGACCGACGCACCGCCGAGGCCAGGTCCGGAGGCGGGATCGTCGCCGAATCCGACCCCGATGACGAGGTGGCCGAGACGAATACGAAGTTCCGAACGATCCTGACCGCGTTGGGAGTGAGCACATGACGTTGAACATCCGCCGGGTCCGACCCGGTGACGAGGCCGAGCTGGTGGCCATGGTGCGCGAGCTCGCCGACTTCGAGCACGCGGCCGAAGAATGCACGGTGACCGAAGCCCAACTCCACCAAGCACTGTTCGGCGAACCGGCCACCGTCCAGGCCTACCTGGCCGAGGTCGACGATGAGCCCGCCGCGATGGCGCTGTGGTTCTACAACTTCTCCACCTGGGACGGCGTTGCAGGCATCTACCTCGAGGACCTCTTCGTGAGGCCCGCATTCCGCCGCCACGGTCTGGCCCGGGTACTTCTGTCGACGTTGGCCCGGGAGTGCGTCGCGAAGAACTTCACCCGGCTGACGTGGGCCGTCCTGGACTGGAACTCAGGTGCGATCGCCCTCTACGACTCCGTCGGCGGTCGCCCACAGACCGAGTGGATCACCTACCGCGTGTCGGGCGACGAATTGTCTGCACTCGCCGCAGGACCGAATGGCCCGACTTCTCAAGGATCGTCGTCGGAGGTCTGACTGAGCCACTGCACCGCCGACGGGCTGAACAACAGGACCAGCGCCGCGACGGCGGCGAGCCCGACGGGAACTCCGTAGGACCACTGTCCAGAGCCCACCGCGACATACCACGCCACCGGAAGCAGCAGCAGCTGAGCGAAGACCGCGATTCCGCGGCCCCAGCGCCTGCCCGTCCACAACGCCCAGCCTGCGGTGAGGAGGATGGCGCCCATGATCACGAACCAGCCCGCGGTGCCGTAACCGCTGATGGACACCTCGCGGGCGCCGCCGAAGGCCCGCACGACCAGAACCACGGCCACGGCCACCAGGACGACGCCCTCCAGCGCCACGACGGCGGCCGCCTGACGAACGGTTGACGGCGAGGGCACGATCACGACGTCGAGCGTAGAGCGCGGCGCTGAGGCCTGCCGATAGGGTTGAGCCCCGTGCGTGCCGTCCTCATCGTGAATCCCAACGCCACCTCGACCACGCCCGCAGGTCGCGACCTGCTCGCCCACGCGTTGGAGAGCCGGGTCAAGCTGACCGTCGCACATACCGACCACCGCGGGCACGCGATCGAGATCGCCAGGGACGCGACACGCGACGGCACCGACGTAGTGATCGTGCACGGCGGTGACGGCACGGTGAACGAAGTGGTCAACGGCATTCTCGGCGACTGTGGGCAGACGCCACCCAAACGCGGACCCGCGATCGCAGTGGTACCCGGCGGATCGGCCAACGTCTTCGCTCGCGCCCTCGGCATCAACCCGGACCCCGTCGAGGCGACGAACCAGCTCGTCGACCTTCTCGGCGCTTATCGCCGCGGCGTCAAGTGGCGCCGCATCGGGCTGATGGACTGCGGCGACCGGTGGGGCGTCTTCACCGCAGGCATGGGGGTCGACGGTGACGTGGTCGCCGCCGTCGAGGCGCAGCGGGACAAGGGACGCAAGGTCACCGCATCGCGCTACATCCGGGTCGCAACCCGCGAAGTCCTGGCCAGTGCGCGCAGGGAACCCACGCTGACGCTGCAACTACCCGGACGCGCACCCGTCGCAGGCGTGCACTTCGCCTTCGTGTCGAACTCCAGCCCGTGGACCTACGCCAATAACCGGCCGGTCTGGACGAACCCGCACACCACGTTCGAGACAGGTTTGGGAGTCTTCGCCACCACCAGCATGAACATCTGGGCGAATCTCGGGCTGGTGCGTCAGATGCTGGCCAAGAATCCCCGCCTCGACGCCAGGCATCTGGTGCGCGAAGACGACGTGCCATGGGTCCGAGTGACCGCCGACACGCCCGTGGGGTGTCAGATCGACGGAGATTACGTCGGCCAGCGCGAAACGATGACGTTCACGTCGGTGCGGAATGCCCTCGGCGTCGTGGCTCCGCCTCCGAAAGCGCCTTGACCTGCCACTCGGCTGTGAAGTCAAGCTATTTAGGGCGCAAGTGTCTTGAGTCTAGTACAACCAGATGAGGGGTACGCCAATGCGGTCCCAACGAGAGAACCCAGTGAGATTGCCCACGTGTTAACGCGCCTCTATTGACATCTGTTCAGCCTGTGGAAGCATCGTTTGCAACAGTGCAGAAACATTTGACGTGCACGCGTTAACAGCCGAAGAAAAGCTCGTGCGCCTTGCTGCGCACACGAAGAGGAGTAGTAACTATGGATTGGCGGCACAAGGCAGTCTGTCGTGATGAGGATCCGGAACTGTTCTTCCCGGTGGGAAACAGTGGCCCGGCGCTCGCACAGATCGCTGATGCAAAGATCGTCTGCAACCGTTGCCCTGTCACGACAGAGTGCCTGAGCTGGGCGTTGGAGTCCGGCCAGGATGCTGGCGTGTGGGGCGGAATGAGCGAGGACGAGCGTCGCGCGCTCAAGCGTCGCAACGCGCGGACGAAGGCTCGGACGGGCGTATAACCCCAGATTTCGCGTGATTTACGGCCCTGGCTTTCGCTGGGGCCGTAAATTTTTGTCGAGGACGATGTTTCGGCCTTTTGACGAATGTGTTACTGCGCCGAACGCCCGCGCCGGCCGATGGGCACCCGCAGCACGACGTCGGTTCCGCCGGTCGGTACGGCGTGCATGCCCAGCGAGCCGTCGAGCTCGGCGGCCACCAGCGTGCGGACGATCTGCAAGCCGAGACTGTCCGACTTCTCCAGGCTGAACCCCTCGGGCAGTCCTCGCCCGTCGTCGTGCACCACGACGTCGAGCCAACGGGAGGAGCGCTCAGCCCGGATCGTGACGCTGCCGTTCTCCGAAAGCGAGTCGTAGGCGTGCTCGATCGCGTTCTGTACGAGTTCGGTGATGACCATGACCAGCGCGGTGGCGCGGTCGGCGTCCAGAACACCCAGGTCACCGACCCGGTTGATCCGGACGGGCCTACCGACTGACGCCACGTCGTTCATGATTGGGACGATGCGGTCGACCACCTCGTCGAGGTTGACCTCCTCGTCGACGGACATCGACAGCGCGTCGTGCACCAGTGCGATCGACGAGACCCGGCGCACCGACTCGATCAGCGCGTCCCGCCCCTCGGCGTTGTTCGTTCTTCTGGCTTGCAGCCGCAACAGCGCGGCGACGGTCTGAAGATTGTTCTTCACCCGGTGGTGAATCTCGCGAATGGTCGCGTCCTTGGACAGCAGCGCGCGGTCACGGCGCTTGACCTCGGTCACGTCGCGGATCAGCACGGCCGCACCCGCCGCCTCGCCCGCGACCACCATCGGCAACGTGCGCAGCAGCACCGCCGCTCCCCCGGCATCCACCTCCATCCGCATGCTCGAGCCGCCTGCTAGCGAATCACGCACGTGATTGGCCAGTTCCTGCGCCTCGAAGGGATCCGAAATGAGCGGTCGGGTGACGGTGACCAGGTTGTGCCCTTCGAGCTCGGCATTCAGCCCCATCCGGTGATAGGCCGAGATTGCGTTCGGACTCGCGAAGCTCACGTGCCCGCCCACGTCGAGGCGAATGAAGCCGTCACCCACTCGGGGGCTTGATCGTGACATGGCGAGGTCACCCACGTTGGGAAAGGTGCCTTGAGACAGCATGTGCAACAGGTCGGCTGCGCAGTCGAGGTATGCGCGCTCCAAGGGACTAACCTTGCGCCGGTCCGCCAACGCATTCTGGTGCGTCAGGACCGCGACCACCCGATTGCTGTGCCGGACGGGGACGGCTTCTACGTTGAGCCATCGACCTTCCTGCGAATCCGGTTGCCCTGCATCGCTTTCGCGGCCGATGTGACCTGATTGAAAGGCTTCGACGACTACCGGCATGCCGTCTGCGGTGTTGATCGTCCCCACCGCATCGGCGAGCAGCACGGTGGGGGCGGTGTTCGGACGGACCTGCGCAACGCACACCAGGGAGTCGTCATCTCGTTCCACCCACATGAGGTAGTCGGCGAACGAAAGATCGGCCAACAGCTGCCATTCCCCCACCACGGCATGGAGGTGGTCGACGGCAGTACCGGGCAACACAGTGTGCTCGGCGAGGAGGTCACCGAGGGTCGACATGTGAATTGCCTCGAGCTGGCCGGAACCTAGCTGATCACGGCGATGAGGTCGCCGGCCTGAATCACGTCACCTACGGCCACGTTGACCGTGGTCACCGTCCCCGCAACTTCGGCCAACACCGGAATCTCCATCTTCATGGACTCCAGGAGTACGAGGGTCTCCCCCTCGCCGATGTGATCGCCCTCGCTCACCACGACCTCGAGCACACTGGCCACGATCTCTGCGCGCACATCCTCGGCCATCTTCACTCCACTCGTCTGAAAAGAGCCGTTTGTCAGAACGGCACAACGCGGTGTCTGCTGGTCCATCGAACCACACGGGCGGGATTGGAATGCAGTGGCGCGAGCGTGAGAGGATGACGAGTAAGCAATTGACTCATTGGAGGACCACCATGGCCAAGCGTGGCCGTAAGAAGCGTGACCGCAAGCATACGAAGGCGAACCACGGCAAGCGCCCCAACTGCGGTTCAAAGGCTGTGAAGTAGTCGGTTCGACTGCGCAAGCGACCCGGAACAAGAAAAAGGCCTTCACGATCACGTGAAGGCCTTTCTCACGTCTCGCTAACCGCGGATGATGGTGGTGCGGCTGATCTCGACGCGCAGCCGCGCCCGCAGTGAATCCGGAGCCTTGTCGCCACTGCACTTGGTGGCGATGAGGCGCTTCACGCGTTCCTCGACCCCGTACTGCCGCAGGCAGGTGGGGCATTCCTCGAGGTGATGACGCAGCTTGTCACGGGTTTCCGTCGTGCATTCGCCATCCAGCAGGGTCCACACTTCGGCGATCACCGAGGCGCACTCGGGATGGGCGGGGTCTACCGGTCCGACCGGCGGACGGAACGTGTGCTCTTCGGGGCGCGAGAAGTCGTCGCTCACGAGGACACCTCCTCAGGTTCGTCGAGTTGCTGACCTCGAATGAAGCCGCGATCGCGCGCGACATCAGCCAGTAGTTCGCGGAGCTGCTTGCGTCCGCGGTGCAGTCGAGACATCACCGTGCCGATCGGGGTGCCCATGATCTCGGCGATTTCCTTGTACGGGAAGCCTTCGACGTCGGCGTAGTACACCGCCATCCGAAACTCTTCCGGGAGCGCCTGCAACGCAGCCTTGATCTCGGTGTCCGGAAGGGCTTCCATGGCCTCCACCTCGGCGGACCGCAGTCCCGTCGAGGTGTGCTGCGCGTTGGCCGCCAGCTGCCAGTCGGTGATCTCCTCCGTCGGATACTCGGCGGGTTGGCGCTGCTTCTTGCGGTAGCTGTTGATGTACGTGTTGGTCAGGATCCGGTACAGCCAAGCCTTGAGGTTGGTGCCCGCACGGAACGAGCGGAAGCCGGCGTAAGCCTTGACCATCGTCTCCTGGAGGAGGTCCTCGGCATCGGCCGGGTTGCGGGTCATGCGCATTGCACCGCCGTACAACTGGTCCAGCAGCGGTATCGCATCGCGCTCGAACCGCGCCGTCAGCTCGGCGTCGGTTTCAACCACGGGTTCTTCGGCCGCGGCGGGCATTGCCCCGTCGAGATCGGTCATCTGGGTCGACACCGTCCCTTCTCTCGCTGCACCGAAGAACGTCACCGGGATATCCGCCGGTCGTTCCAGGCAGGCCGTTGCCACCAAGGTGTCACCTTCCCTGTAGATCCTAGAGGTTGGGGCCGACAGACTCATCTGCCGAGGCCCATCGCAGCAGAAACAACAGCGGGGACGGGAGCCCTTGTTCCCCCGGCCATCGCTATCGTGAGCCGATGGTCCGCGCCGCTACCCCGGCGATCGCCGCGCTGGTGACCGCAGGTGTTCCGCACGACGTGCTGAGCTACCACCACGATCCAAGCAACCAGTCGTTCGGCGACGAGGCCGTCGCCGGGCTGATGGCCCGCGAGCGAGGGGCCAGCATCTCCCCTGAACAGGTCTTCAAGACCCTCGTGATCGCCCTGTCCAAGGGTCTCGCCGTCGCGGTGCTCCCGGTCCCCTACAAACTGTCGCTCAAGGCGGCCGCCGCCGCGCTGGGCGTCTCCAAGGCCGAGATGTCCGATCGCGCCGCCGCCGAGAGATCGACCGGGTACGTCATCGGAGGCATCTCACCACTGGGCCAACGCAAGCCATTGCCGACCGTCGTCGACGACTCGGCTCTGACCTGGGACCGGGTGTTGTGCAGTGCGGGGAAACGCGGCCTTCAGGTGGCGCTGGCGCCAGCAGATCTGGTCCGCCTCACCAATGCGGTGACCGCCGACATTCTGGCGAGGTGACGGCCCTAGGGTGAGGTCATGTCATCTTCTTCTTTGGCCGGACGCACCATGTTCATCTCCGGCGCCAGCCGCGGTATCGGCTTGGCAATCGCCAAGCGTGTCGCCGCCGACGGCGCCAACGTCGCATTGGTCGCCAAGACCGCCGAGCCGCACCCCAAGCTCGAAGGCACCATCTACACCGCGGCCAAGGAGATCGAGGACGCCGGCGGCCAGGCCTTGCCGATCCTGGGAGACGTCCGCGACGGCGAATCCGTGGAATCCGCCGTGGCGCAAGCGGTTGCGCAGTTCGGCGGTATCGACATCTGCGTGAACAACGCCTCGGCCATCAACCTCGGGTCCATCACCGAGGTGCCACTCAAGCGCTTCGACCTGATGAACGGCATCAATGTCCGCGGCACCTACGCCGTGTCTCAGGCCTGCATCCCGCACATGAAGGGTCGCGACAACCCGCACATTCTCACGCTGTCGCCGCCGATTCTGCTCGAGTCGAAGTGGCTCAAGCCGACCGCGTACATGATGGCCAAGTACGGGATGACTCTGTGCGGGCTCGGCATCGCCGAGGAGCTGCGCGCCGACGGGATCGCCTCCAACACACTGTGGCCGCGGACGATGGTAGCCACCGCAGCCGTGCAGAACCTTCTTGGCGGCGACGAGGCCATGGCCCGCGCTCGCAAGCCCGAGGTGTACTCCGACGCCGCCTACGTCATCTTCAACAAGCCCGCCGCCGAGTACACCGGCAACGCGCTGCTGTGCGAGGACGTCCTGTTCGACTCCGGTGTCACGGACCTCTCGATCTACGATTGCGTGCCCGGTTCGGAGCTCGGCGTCGACCTGTGGGTCGAGACCCCGAACCCACCCGGCTACACCGGCCCCTAGGTCTGATCGGCTCGAACTCGATGATGCCGCAGGATGTTCCGGTCCTCCGGCCTCGCAGGCGACGCCGCATAGGCCCGTGACTACCTGATTTTGACGTTTGAGCCAGTTTCACGCGGAGGTACGACTGGAATCATCACGGCGTCGCGACCCGGAATTACCCTGGCACCGTGAACGCTTCCCCATGGGCGGCCGGACGCTACGAGTCCGTGGCCGAACGCATCGTCAGCATCGCGGAGCGGACGGTCGACGCCGCCGACCGCCGCCAGCCACTTCGCGGGTCGGCCCTCGTCGATCTGGCGTGCGGTACCGGAAGTGCAGCGCTCGCGGCGGCGGCACGTGGCGCCAAGGTCACCGGCGTCGATCTGACGGCCGACCTGATCCGCATCGCACAGGAGAAGGCCACGCGCGCAGGCCACGCGGTGAGCTGGGTGACCGCAGATGCCGCCGACACCGGACTCCCCGAAAGCTCGTACGACGCGGCGGTGTCGAACATGGGCATCATCTTCGTCGACCCGGACCAGCAGGTCGGCGAGATCCGTCGCGTGCTGAAACCGCATGGGGTCCTCGCCTTCTCGTCGTGGGTCAGGGCCGCCAGCAATCCGTTCTTCGATCCGATCGTCGCAGTGCTGGGCGCCCCGCCGCCGAAGGGCTTCTCCCCCGATCAGTGGGGCGAGCGGACCACCGTGACCCGTCGCCTGTTCGAGGGCTTCACCGACGTCGAGATCGACGAGGGGACGTTCAGCTGGGAGTTCGCCTCCGTCGAGGCCGCCTTACGCTTCCTCGAGCACGAATCCCCCATGCACGTCGACATCTTCCGCCGCGTCGACCCGACGCAGCGCGAACGCCTCCGGGCCGGCTTCCGAGACGCCCTCACTCCCCACGCAGACGACACCTTAGTCAGCTTCGACACCCCATACGTCGTGGTGAGCGCCATCCGTCGCTAGAGGAGCGTCGCCTGCTCGGGCTCCGGCTCGGCGGGCTCGATGAGCTCGGGCCCGTTGTTGCGGACGCTGTTGACCAGCCGCGAGACCTCACGGATGGCGATGCGGTCAAGGTCGCCATGGCCGCGCAGCAGACCCTCGTTGATCGGTGCGTCCGGATCCAACCAGCGGTCCCAATCACGTTCGCTGATGGTCAGCGGCATCCGGTCGTGGATCTCGGCCAGTTGAGCGGCGGATTCGGTGGTGATGATGGTGCAGCTGACCAGCGGCGGTTGATCGGAGGGAATATCGGAGTCTTTCGCAGGCCGCCACGTCGACCACAGGCCGGCCATGAACAGCAGCTCACCGTCGGCGCCGTGCATGTAGAACGGCGTCTTGGCGGCCTTCTTGCCCGCTGCACTCTCGCCGCCTGGTCGCCATTCGTACCAGCCGTCCATCGGGATCAAGCACCGCTTGGCCTTGGCGGAAGCACGGAAGGCACCCGACGTGGTGACCGTCTCGGCGCGGGCGTTGATCAGCAATGGCCCCTTGGTGTCGGGACGGCCGTCCTTCCCCGTCTTGACCCACGGCGGAACCAGTCCCCATCGCATCGAGCGGATCCGACGGGTCGACTCGTCGTCGGGTTCGGCATGCCTCTTGACCACGGATGTGATGGTGGTGGTCGGCGCCACGTTGAAGTTCGGTTGCAGCGGGTCCTTGACGACGGTCGCCGCTGTCGCTGTTCCAGGGTCGCTACGCTCCTGCCCTCCGGACACCTCATCGAGCGCCTTGATCTTCTCGGCGAGAAGCGCAGGATCAGTGGTCACCGCGAATCGCCCGCACATAAGTCCCATGGTGGCAGAACATGCCGACAAGGCAGGATGTACGCCATGACTGAGTACCGAGATGGGTGGCACGCACCGTCGACGACGACGCCCGTGCACGCCGAGGTCGACGTGCCCGGCTCGAAGTCGCAAACCAACCGTGCGCTGGTGCTCGCCGCACTGGCCACCCCGCAGGGCACGTCCACCGTCAGCGGGGCGCTGCGCAGTCGCGACACCGACCTGATGATCGGCGCGCTCCGAGCCCTCGGCCCGTCACTGGACGGCTCGGGGACCGAACTGTCTGTGAGCGGTTCGATCGGGCCCGCCGCGAACGCGCACGTCGACTGCGGACTAGCGGGCACCGTGCTGCGGTTCGTCCCCCCGGTGGCGGCGCTGGGCGGCGAGGTCGTCACGTTCGACGGTGACGAGCAGGCCAGGGCCCGTCCGATCGCGCCCCTGTTGGATGCCCTGCGCGCCCTGGGGGTCCGCCTCGACGGCGACTCGATGCCGTTTCAGGTGCACGGAGAGGGTTCGGTCCAGGGTGGCACCGTTCACATCGACGCGTCGTCGTCGTCGCAGTTCGTCTCCGGACTGCTGTTGTCGGGCGCGACGTTCGCCGTCGGACTGACCGTGGTGCACACCGGCGGTTCGGTGCCCTCCGCGCCGCACGTGGCGATGACGGTGTCGATGCTGCGCGATGCTGGCGTGGCGGTAGACGACGCGACGGCCAACCGATGGCACGTCGCGCCCGGACCGATCGCGGCGCGGCACTGGGCCATCGAGCCCGACCTGTCCAACGCGGTCCCGTTCCTGTCCGCCGCCGTGGTGAGCGCGGGCACCGTGCGCATCGCGCGATGGCCTCGGGTCAGCGTGCAGCCCTCCGCCACCATCCTCGACCTGCTCACCAAGGCGGGATCGACTGTCCACCAGACGGATTCCTACCTCGAGGTCACGGGGTCCGACGGCTACGAAGGCTTCGACGCAGACCTGCACGACGTCGGCGAGCTGGCCCCGTCGATCGCGGCGCTCGCGGCACTGGCCGCGCCCGGCTCCGTATCGCATCTCACCGGCATCGCCCACCTGCGCGGGCACGAGACAGATCGGTTGGCGGCCCTGACCACCGAGATCAACGGCCTCGGCGGACAGTGCGTGGAGACGGTCGACGGGCTGACGATCACCGCAACGTCCCTGCACGGCGGCGTGTGGAGGTCCTACGCCGACCACCGCATGGCCACGGCCGGAGCCATCATCGGATTGCGGGTACCCAACGTCGAGGTCGAGGACATCGGCACCACCGCGAAGACGCTGCCCGACTTCCCGCGGATGTGGGCGGACATGCTGGCCGGGGCGAGCGAAGCGCACGCGAGAGCAGGCGCTTGAGACCCGGTGACTACCGCGACGAGTCCGACGTCCGGGTGCGCTCGGGCCGAGGATCGAGGCCCCGCACCAAGATTCGTCCCGAGCACCTCGACGCGGAGGCGGGCATGGTCGTCACCGTCGACCGTGGCCGATGGGGCTGCGCACTCGGCGGGGATCCAGACCGCCATGTCACCGCCATGCGGGCCAGAGAGCTGGGCCGAACGCCGATCGTGGTCGGCGACGAAGTCGACATCGTCGGCGACCTCACCGGTCAGCCCGATACCTTGGCGCGCATCGTGCGCCGGGGTCCGCGGCGAACGGTGTTGCGTCGCACGGCAGACGACACGGATCCGACCGAACGGGTGGTGGTCGCCAACGCCGATCAGCTGATGATCGTCGTTGCGCTCGCAGATCCGCCGCCCCGCACCGGTTTCGTAGAGCGCTCGCTGATCGCCGCCTACGTGGGCGGGTTGACCCCGATCCTCTGCCTGACCAAGTCTGACCTGGCGCCGCCGGAGCCATTCGCCGCACAGTTCGCCGGCCTGGACCTTCAGGTCGTGACCGCGGGCCGCGACGACGATCTCGACATGGTGGTCGACCTGCTTGCCGGAAAGTCGACGGTACTGGTCGGCCACTCCGGGGTTGGTAAGTCCACAATGGTGAATCGCATTGTCCCCCAGGCACATCGAGCCGTCGGCGTGGTGTCCGGGGTCGGCAAGGGCAAGCACACCTCGACGCAGTCGATCGCGTTGCCATTGCACGGTTCGGGTTGGGTGGTCGACACGCCCGGAATCCGCTCCTTCGGCCTCGCGCACATCGCACCCGCAGACGTGATGATGGCCTTCTCCGACCTCGCCGAGGCGATCGAGGAATGCCCGCGCGGCTGCGGTCACATGGGAGCCCCAGCCGATCCCGAATGCGCACTCGACACGTTGACCGGTCACGCGGCTGACCGCGTGGCAGCGGCCCGTCGTCTGCTGACCGCGATGGCCGCGGACCCACACCCGTGAGCCATGTACCCGAGATCGTGCCGCGCGACGGCGGTTTGCCTTTCCGTCCCAACGCGCACGCTTACCTCGGCAAATTGCTATAGGAAGGCCCATTCATGACAGAAGTTCCGACGATCGAACTCACCACCGGCGCGCACATCCCGCAGCTCGGCTTCGGCGTCTATCAGATCGACCCCGACGAGACCGCGGGTGCGGTCAAAACCGCCTTGGACATCGGCTACCGACACATCGACACCGCCGAGATGTACCAAAACGAGGCTGGCGTGGGCCAGGGCATCCGGGATGCCGGCGTGGACCGCGCCGACGTGTTCGTCACCAGCAAGCTCAACAACGGGTTCCACGAGCCCGACGCCGCGCGGAAGGCATTCGACGAGACGCTGAGCAAGCTCGGCTTCGACTACGTCGACCTCTTCCTCATCCACTGGCCGCTGCCCACCCTCTACGGTGGCGACTTCATGTCGACGTGGAAGACACTGGAGGAGTTCCGGCGCGACGGCCGGGCCCGCAGCATCGGCGTTTCGAACTTCCAGACCCACCACCTCGAGCGGCTGGCGAATGAGACGGACACCGTGCCCGCGGTGAACCAGATCGAGGTGCATCCGTACTTCACGAACGAAGAGGTGCGGGCGTACTGCGCCGAGCACGACATCGCCGTCGAGGCATGGTCGCCCATCGCCCAGGGCAAGGTGCTCGATGACCCGGTGGTGACCAAGATCGCCGAGGCAGCGGGCAAGTCGCCCGCACAGGTGGTGCTTCGTTGGCACGTTCAGCGCGGCGACATCGTCTTCCCGAAGTCGGTGACCCCGAGCCGAATCCAGGAGAACTACGACCTGTTCGACTTCGAGTTGAGTGAGCACGACGTCGACGAGCTGACGTCACTCGACAAGGGTGAAGAAGGCAGGACGGGTCCGAACCCGGACACCTTCGACTACATCCCAGACTGACACGGGCACCGAAACGACTCTGCGGGGAGATCGCGATTCACATCGAATTCGCGATCTCCCCGCAGTGTCGAGGTGCAGGCTGAGTGGTGGCGGCTACACGGCGAGCGACCGCTTGTCGCGACGCCGTTCCCGCACGGCGGCAATGGCCGACTTCAGGCCACGGCGTTGTTCGGGATCCAGCTCGGCGAACATGCGCTCGCTCCGGGTCTCGGGAGCGTCGTCGGCGGTATACCGCAGATACTTGTCCGGCAGCGACAGCTTGGCGATGGTCCGCCACGTCTTGCCGTACTGCACCGCGAAGTTGCCCGTCGTGTAGGGCAGGTCGTACTTCTCGCAGATCTGTCGGACGCGAACACTGATCTCGTGCATCCGATTACTCGGCAGATCGGGATACAGATGGTGCTCGATCTGGTTGCTCAGGTTGCCGCTCATGAAGCGCAGAGCGGGACCGGCCTCGAAGTTGGCGCTGCCCAGCATCTGTCGCAGATACCACTGGCCCTTGCTCTCGCCGACCATGTCGGTCTTGGTGAACTTCTCCGCGCCGTCGGGGAAGTGGCCGCAGAAGATCACGGCGTTCGCCCAGACGTTGCGGATGACGTTCGCGATCGCATTCGCCATGAGCGTGGACTTGTAGGTGGCGCCCGGCGACAGTGACGTCAGCGCCGGGTAGGCCACGTAGTCCTTCATCAGCTGATGGCCGGCCTTGACACCGAATTCGCGAACACGCTCGAGTGTCTCCTTGCGGTCGTCGCGGCCCTGGGAGATCTTGCCGAGTTCGAGGTGCTGCAGTCCGACGCCCCACTCGAAGCCTATGGCCAGAAGGGTGTTGAACAGCAGGTTGCCGTACAGGTTGAACGGCTTCCACTTCGCGTCCCGGGTGACGCGGATGACGCCGTAGCCGACGTCGTCGTCCATCCCGAGGATGTTGGTGTACTTGTGATGCATGAAGTTATGAGTGAACCGCCAGTGCTTGGACGCCCCGCTCATGTCCCACTCCCACGTCGAGGAGTGAATCTCGGGATCGTTCATCCAGTCCCACTGGCCGTGCATGACGTTGTGGCCGATCTCCATGTTCTCGACGATCTTGGCCACGCCGAGCGTCACAGTGCCCGCCCACCACGCCGAGCGTCGCGAACCTGCCGCCAACATCACGCGGCCGGCGAGCTCGAGGGCGCGTTGTGCGGCGATGGTGCGGCGGATGTATTTGGAGTCGCGTTCCCCACGGGAGTCTTCGATGTCCAGGCGGATCGCGTCCAACTCGTGGCCGAGATTCTCGATGTCGGCTTCGGTCAAGTGGGCGAATGCCGGTACGTCTGTGATTGCCATCGTTCAGCCTCCTTCGGCTTCTACGCTAGCGTAACCTACGCTTCCGTAGGTTACTAGCCAGTAAAGGCTATACATCGAGTGAACAATCGCCAGACGCTGCGGAAATGCACGTCTGCACCCGGCTTCCCGGCTCGTGTTCGGCGCCCGTCCGAAGGTCCCTGACATGCCCGTCAATCAGCCCGACCACACACGACTGACAGATGCCCATCCGGCAGCCGAAGGGCATCTGAATGCCCACCTGCTCGCCCGCGTCCATCAGCGACGTCGCGGCGTCGGCCGTCACAGTCTTACCGCTGCGCTCGAACGTCACGGTGCCGCCGGTGCCGTGCGCGGCGGCGCGTGAGGCGGCGAAGCGCTCAAGGTGCAGCTGGTCGCCGATGCCCTCCGACGACCACAATCGGTGCGCGTCGTCGAGCATGCCCCCGGGCCCACACGCCCACGCTTGGCGATCACGCCAGTCGGGCACGATGTCGGCCAGCCCGGTCATCTCGAGTCGACCTTCGGCCCGCGTCGCCCGGACGGTCAGCCGATAGCCCCCGTGCTCGTCGTGCAGCCGTGCCAACTCGTCCGCGAACATGACGTCGGACTCCGTTGGCGCCGAGTGCACGTGGACGACATCGCCGACCTGCTCGCGCCGGGCGAGCGTGCGCAGCATCGACATCACCGGCGTGATCCCCGAGCCTGCGGTGAGGAACAACAACGACGCCGGCGCCGGATCGGGCAGGACGAAGTTGCCCTGCGGTGCGGCCAGCCGCACGATCGTCCCCGGCGTCACGCCGCCCACCAAATGGCTGGACAGGAAGCCCTCCGGCATCGCCTTCACGGTGATGGTGATCAACCTGGCGCGCGTCACGGGTGTCGAGGTCAGCGAGTACGACCGCCACCGCCAGCGACCATCCATCAGGACCCCGATGCCGACGTACTGACCCGGTTCGTAATCGAAGTGAAAGCCCCAACCCGGCTTGATCACCAGCGTCGCGGAGTCGACAGTCTCGCGCCGCACCTCGATCACGCGGCCACGCAACTCGCGGGCCGACCACAACGGGTTGGCGAGCTTCAGGTAGTCATCGGGAAGCAGCGGCGTCGTGATTCTTCCGGCGACCGAACGCAGTGCCTGCCACGCCGGATGCTGCTTCGCGCCGGCAAGGGTCGGGCGAATGGTGTCGGCGACATTGGCCGCGACCTTGATTTCGTTCTTGGCCATGACGGCTCCTGCTCACCTTGCCCCGACGCCGCGAACCGGTTCGCGAACAACAACCTACGGTACCGTAACTTGCGCTGCGCGATCCAGCGCTCAGAGCAGTTCCAGAAGGAACGGGAGCTCCTGGGTGGCATACCAGGCAAGGTCGTGATCCTGCGCATCGCCAACGGTCAACTCGGCGTCCTCGTCACCGAAGTCGGCGAGGTCCACCACCTCGATCGCGGCCGTCACGGCGGGCTCCGCCGCCGCGTTGTCCAGGTAGGCGGCGATCACGTCAGCCATGTCGATGGGGCCCGCCAACCGCACGACGGCGTCGTCCAGATCGGGGCGGATGGTCACCCCCTCGACGTCGGCGACGAGCACCGCACGCCGCAGCGGGAGGTCACCGTCAGTACCGGTTCCCTCGCCCGCCAGCAGCCGCAGCGACGCCAGGGCCGCCTCGCGTAGGGCCACCTCGGCGAGCTCGTCGTCGTCGCCATCGGCATAGGACTCCCGCAGAGTAGGAGTGACGGCGAACGCCGTCCCGCTCAGTGCGTGCATCGACCGATCGGCGACGAACCGCTGCAGCATGGCCAGGGTCGCGGGGATGTAGACACGCACCAGGCGAGACTAGCGGTCCT
Organism: Mycolicibacterium hodleri; assembly: GCF_006439015.1. Taxonomy (GTDB): domain Bacteria; phylum Actinomycetota; class Actinomycetes; order Mycobacteriales; family Mycobacteriaceae; genus Mycobacterium; species Mycobacterium hodleri_A. Next base: position 516,821 of record NZ_RCZG01000004.1, read on the forward strand.
ACTCCTTGTCCCCCATCAAGGTCGCGACGTGGTCGTCGACGTATGTCGATAACGAGCGCGACGGCCGCTCGTAGGTGTTGCTCAGGATCGGCCGCTCCGGGAGCTCGACCACCGGAAGCTCGACATCGTGGTAATCGACGGTGGAGAGCAGATGGTTCATCATGTTCAGCCTGGCGTGCTTCTTGATGTCGGACTCCACCACGAACCACGGGCTCTGCGGAATGTCGGTGTGAACCATCATCTGGTCCTTCGCCCGCGAATAATCCTCCCAGCGATACACCGATTCCAGATCCATCGGGCTCAGCTTCCACTGACGTACCGGGTCGTTCATCCGGGACTTGAACCGGCGCAGCTGCTCGTCATCGGACACCGAGAACCAATACTTGCGGAGAAGGATTCCGTCCTCCAGGAGCATCTGCTCGAAGACCGGGGTCTGGCGCAGGAACAACGTATGTTCCTGCGGCGTACAGAATCCCATGACCTGCTCGACACCGGCCCGGTTGTACCAGGATCGGTCGAAGAGCACGATCTCGCCCTTAGATGGCAGTTCCGCGACGTAGCGCTGGTAGTACCACTGACCACGCTCCCGGTCGCTGGGCGCCGGCAGGGCAGCGATCCGCGCTACCCGGGGACTGAGGTACTCGGTGATCCGCTTTATGGTGCCGCCCTTGCCTGCGGCGTCGCGCCCCTCGAAGATGACCGCAACGCGAGCCCCAGTGTGACGTACCCACTCTTGGAGTTTCACGAATTCAGTTTGGAGACGGAATAATTCGGCTTCGTAGACGTCCGTCGGGATCTTGGCCGTCTTCGAGTTCTTCGCGTCGCGCTTCTTGGCGGACTTCGCCGACTTGCTCTTGCTCATCGCCGAATCGTAGTGCGATGGGACTTACTGTGCTGACTCCAGCAATTCGTCGAGCGACTCGCGCAGCAGGGCGGGAACCATGTCGACGTCGCTCATCGCGTCGCGGTCTGCGTTGATGCCGTAATACAGCATGCCGTTGTAGGACGTCACGCCGATCGCAAGCACCTGCCCCTTCAACAGCGGCGGCACGGAATACGTCTCCACCAACTTGGTTCCGGCCACGTACATCTGCTTCTGCGCGCCGGGCACGTTGGTGATGAGAAGGTTGAACTGCCGCGCCGAGAAACTGGTCGCGACGCGAGTTCCCATGGCGTGCAACGTCGGTGGCGCAAAACCGGACAGGGTGACGATGGTTTGGGCGTCGACCAGACTCGCAGCAGACGAGTGCGATTCCGTGGCGTGGGCGATCTGCGACAGCCGGACCACCGCATTGCCCTCGCCCGTAGGCAGGTCGATCAGGAAGGGCGACACCTCACTGATCGCCTGGCCAGGACCCGTCGCGTCCATCTCCGCCTCCGGGTATACCGACATGGGGACCATCGCCCGAATCGTCGATGTCGCGGTAACCGGCTCGCCACGCGACAGCAGCCAGTTGCGCAGCGCCCCGGTGATGACGGCGAGGATCACGTCATTGACGTCGCCGTCGTAGCGCGCCCGCAGCCTGCGGTAGTCCTCCAGTTGATGACTGGCGACGGTGAAGCGCCGGTTGCGGGACACGGTCGTATTGAGCGGACTGCTCGGAGCGGTGCCCCGCGCCAGTGTGCGGGCGACGCCGACCAAGTGGCGGCCCGCCTCCGCCAGATGGCTGGTGTTGGTGATCGTCTCGGTGAACGCGGACCGGGCCGACGCGAGCTGACTGCCGGGACGCGCGATGAACTCGCCGACCGCGCCGAGGGCCAGCCTCGCGTCGCTCGGCTCGCGCGCCGGAATCCAGATGTCCTCCCCGAACTCCGGGGCCTTCTGGGTGCGGTCCGCGATGACGTGCCCGATCTCCAGTGCCCCCATGCCGTTGACGAGCGCCTGGTGAGACTTCGTGTAGATCGCGATGCGGTTCTTGGTCAGTCCTTCGACCAGGTACATCTCCCACAAGGGGCGGGACTTGTCGAGCGGCCGCGAACCGATCCGTGCGACCAGTTCGTGCAGCTGCGCGTCGCTGCCCGGGGATGGAAGCGCCGACCGGCGGATGTGATAGGTGATGTCGAACTCGCGATCGTCGATCCACACCGGCTTGCCGAGGCCGAGGACCACCTCACGGACCTTCTGCCGGTACCGCGGGATCTGCGGCAACCGTCGCTCGACGGTCTCCAGCAGCGTCTCGTAGCTCAACCCGTTACGCGGCTTGCGCAGGATCGACAACGACCCCACGTACATCGGCGTCGACGTGTTCTCGAGGTGGTAGTAGGAGGCGTCGGGTGCCGACAATCTCGTCACCATGACCGCATCCCATCCTTCGCTCAACGTCTGAACCCCGTCACGGTAACCGGCGGAGCTGCACGGCCGCAGCACGGGTGCACCAGAGCGTCCTCGGGCCGTGGGATCATGAATGCGTCTGCACTCTCCGGCAGATGTCGTCTATTCGCCTCGACCGCTGGAGAGCTGCAGTGACCGCATCGCGCATCCCGACCCGACGCACCTCATTTACCTCGCCGGTGGTCGACTATGAACCCCCGCCCGTCGCGGCCTCGTTGGTCAGCCCATGCCCGCAGCCGTCTCCCGCCGCACTGCACCGGCACACTCCCAGGGCCTTGCGCTCGGTCCCAGCCACGGCAACCGTTCAGCCGCGCACCGCCGAACGGCTGCCACCGCGGGCGGCGGGTGTGTTCGCCGACACCGCCCTGCGCCGCGTGCTGGAGGTGACCGACAGACGTCGACCGGTCGCTCAGCTGAGGCACCTGCTCGCTCCGGCCCTGATCGACGCCGTGGCGGCATCGGGCAGAGCGGAATCCGGTGGGGGCGCCGCCGTCCTCAAACGGGTACGCCTACGGTCAGCCGAGGTCCGCGACGGCGAGGCAACGGCGGCCGAAGTGTTCGCCACATACTCACGCGGCCAACGCGTCCGCGCCATCGCCGGACGCGTCGAACTCGTCAACGGACGCTGGCTGGTGACCGCACTGCAGATCGGCTGACTAGCCGCTCCGGCTCAATTCGCAGCTCAGCCGCGGCGCGCCTTTGGTCCGCCCCGGCTCTGCCGACGCGCGGCCTCACGCCGCTCGCGGCGCGTGCCGCCGGTCGGTGCCGCATGCTTGCCGCGGCCGTCGCGCTGCACTTCCGCCGAACCGTCCTCGGCAGGACCGGAATAAGTCATCGGTCGCGACTGCCCGTCGTCGATTCCCTTGACGCGTAACGCCGCAGGCGCCGGACGAGACCGCTCCTCAGTCGCGACGGTGCCCTCGTCGTCGGCATCGGTCTGGGCGTCCGACTGGCGCGCCTTCGCAGCTGCGGCGGCCGCATCGGCCGCGAACTGTGCCAGGTTCGGCGGCGCCGCAGTGGCGCCCACCTGTGACGCGGGGTTGGGCGCGGCCTGCACCTGGGCGTTGAACAACAGCCCGACCGACTCCTCCTTGAGGCCGTCGAGCATGCCCATGAACATGTCGTAACCCTCGCGCTGATACTCGACGAGCGGGTCGCGCTGCGCCATGGCGCGCAGGCCGATGCCCTCCTTGAGGTAATCCATTTCGTAGAGGTGTTCGCGCCACTTGCGGTCGATCGTGGTGAGCAGCACGCTGCGCTCGAGCTGGCGCATCGCACCCTCACCACCGATCGCGGTCAGCTCCGCCTCGCGCGCTGCGTAGGCCTGCCGCGCGTCCTCGAGGAGTGCTTCTCGCAGTTCGTCACTCGTAAGCTCGCCCTCTTCACCCACCGCGCTGGAGTCGATGAGGTCGTGGTGGTCGATCCCGACCGGGTAGAGCATCTTGAGCGCGTCCCACAGCGCGCCCAGGTCCCAGTCCTCGGAGTAGCCCTCGGACGTAGCGCCGTCGACGTAGGCATTGACGACGTCGGTGACCATCTTCTTGGCCTGGTCCTGCACGCTCTCGCCCTCGAGGATCAGCCTGCGTTCGGCGTAGACGACCTTGCGCTGCTGGTTCATCACCTCGTCGTACTTGAGGACGTTCTTGCGGACCTCGAAGTTCTGCTGCTCGACCTGCGTCTGCGCGCTCTTGATCGCCCTGGTGACCATGTTGGCCTCGATGGGAACGTCTTCGGGGAGATTCAGGCGGGTGAGCAGCGACTCCAGCGTGGCGCCGTTGAAGCGCCGCATGAGCTCATCGCCGAGCGACAGGTAGAAGCGCGACTCGCCGGGATCGCCCTGGCGACCGGACCGTCCGCGCAACTGATTGTCGATGCGACGCGATTCGTGACGCTCGGTGCCCAGCACGTATAGGCCGCCGACCTCGCGCACCTCCTTGGCCTCGGCGTCCGCTTCGGACTTCACCTGGGCCAACGCGTTGTCCCACGCCGCCTCGTAGTCCTCCGGCGTCTCGATGGGGTCCAGGCCGCGGTCGCGCAGTCGTTTGTCGGCGAGGAAGTCGACGTTGCCGCCGAGCACGATGTCGGTGCCACGGCCAGCCATGTTGGTGGCGACGGTGATGGCGTTGCGCCTGCCCGCCTCGGCGATGATGTTCGCCTCCTGCTCGTGGAACTTGGCGTTCAGCACGTTGTGCGGGATACGGCGCTTGGTGAATTGCTTGGACAGGTACTCGGAACGCTCAACGCTGGTGGTGCCGATGAGAACCGGCTGCCCCTTCTCGTAGCGCTCGCTGACGTCGTCGACGACGGCAATGTACTTGGCTTCCTCGGTCTTGTAGATGAGGTCCGACTGGTCGGTGCGGACCATGTCCCGGTTCGTCGGGATGGACACCACGCCGAGGCCGTAGATCTCGTGTAGTTCGGCCGCCTCGGTCTGGGCGGTGCCCGTCATGCCGGACAGCTTGTCGTACAGCCGGAAGTAGTTCTGCAGAGTGATCGTGGCCAGCGTCTGGTTCTCGGCCTTGATCTCGACGTGCTCCTTGGCCTCGATGGCCTGGTGCATGCCCTCGTTGTAACGGCGGCCGACGAGCACTCGGCCGGTGAACTCATCGACGATGATCACTTCGCCATCGCGGACGATGTAGTCCTTGTCGCGCGAGAAGAGCTCCTTGGCCTTCAGGCAGTTGTTCAGGTAGCTGACCAGGGGCGAGTTGGCGGCCTCGTAGAGGTTTTCGATGCCGAGCTGATCCTCGACGAACTCGACGCCCACCTCGTGTACTCCGATGGTGCGCTTGCGGATGTCGACCTCGTAGTGGACGTCCTTCTCCATCAGGGGCGCGAGGCGCGCGAACTCGACGTACCAGTTCGACGCACCGTCAGCCGGACCGGAGATGATCAGCGGCGTACGGGCCTCGTCGATCAGAATCGAGTCAACCTCGTCGACGACCGCGTAGTTGTGGCCGCGCTGCACCATGTCATCGACCGTGTGTGCCATGTTGTCGCGCAGATAGTCGAAGCCGAATTCATTGTTGGTGCCGTACGTGATGTCGGCGGCGTACGCCACCCGACGCTCATCGGGCGTCATCTGACCGAGGATCACGCCGACCTCCAGGCCCAGGAAGCGGTGCACGCGACCCATCCATTCGCTGTCGCGTTTGGCCAGGTAGTCATTCACCGTGACGACGTGCACGCCATTGTCGGAGAGCGCGTTCAGATAGGCGGGCAGCACACATGTCAGCGTCTTGCCCTCACCGGTCTTCATCTCGGCGACGTTGCCGAAGTGCAGCGCAGCGCCGCCCATGATCTGCACGTCGAACGGCCGCTGATTCAATACCCGCCACGCCGCCTCGCGCGCGACGGCAAACGCCTCCGGCATGATGTCGTCGAGCGTCTCTCCGCCTGCGACGCGCTTCTTGAACTCGTCGGTCTTGGCGCGCAGTTCGTCGTCGGACAGCTTCTCGACGTCGTCAGACAGGGAGTTGACGTAGTCAGCGACCCTCTTGAGGCGCTTGACCATGCGGCCTTCACCGAGACGGAGCAACTTAGACAGCACGCTAATTTCCCCTAAGCCTGGATGGGGCCTCGATGGGCCACGATCACTTCAAACGAGGTCCATCGTAGGTGAAGGGCCGAGCCGGCCAGCCGATGCGCCACGCAGGTCGGCAAGACCGGCCCGAACGAGCCCAGCGTCTACGCGAGCCGGATCAGGCCGTAGTCGTAGGCGTGGCGACGGTAGACGACCGTCGGCTTGTCACTCTCCTGGTCGTGGAACAGGAAGAAGTCATGGCCGACCAGTTCCATCTCGTAGAGCGCGTCGTCGACAGTCATCGGGGTGGCGGTGTGTTCCTTGGTGCGAACGATCCGACCAGGCTCGTGGTCCTCGGGCGCCGGGGTCTCCTCTTCGACGGGCGCAGGCACCGGCTCGAGCAGCTGAGTGATCGCGGTGGCCTCGGCCAGCGAGACGGGAGTCTTGTCGCCGTAGTGAATCTTGCGGCGGTCCTTGCTCTTCCGCAGGCGGTTCTCGAGTTTGCTTACGGCCGATTCCAGAGCGGCGTAGAAGCTGTCGGCGCAGGCTTCACCGCGCGCGACGGGTCCACGGCCTCTAGCCGTGATCTCCACGTGTTGGCAGTTCTTGCGTTGCCGGCGGTTGCGCTCGTGATCGAGTTCGACGTCGAACAGGTAGATGGTGCGGTCGAAGTGCTCCAGTCGAGCAAGCTTCTCCGAGACGTAGGTGCGGAAGTGGTCGGGGATTTCGACGTTGCGGCCCTTGACGACGATCTCGGCGCGGGGTCCGTCGTGCGGATCTCCCTCATCGCCCACCATCGCCGAGTTATTGGTTTCCATGGATTGGATTGACATACTTGGCAACTCGTTCCTCTTCGGCTTGGACCGTTCAAGCACGCAAAAACGTGCACGGCTGCTAACGGATACGCGGCGAGGGACCGGAATGTCGTCGACCCGCGGCGCAAGGTGTCGAGTGCTCACCTCCTACCGCTTTTTCCAGCGAGGTGGCGCCGGTGTTTCTCGACGCCGCCGTGAGTCGTTCACGGGTGGTTGGCCCCAACGTAGTCCGTGTTCACCCGCATGTGCCACATATTCGGCACACCTGTCTCGAGTTCTTCGCTTCGGTGTGATCTAGGTGTAATCGGCGCGGGCGTCGACCGAACGATCATGCGTGCGCGATGGCGAGGATGGCGGAAACCCGCGCCCCGGCAGTTTGCAGGACGCGGACCGCCTCACGACCGGTGGCGCCGGTCGTCACGACGTCATCGATGAGCAGCACCTCGCCGCTGACGTCCTCGCAGAGCCGCACCCGACCCGCAATGTTGCGTTCCCGCTGCCCGGGCGACAGCCCCACCGAGTCACGGGTGAAGGCCCTCATCCGAAGGCCCGCGACGACGGTGACGCCGGGAATCGCCGCGGCGTGTGCCATGGCGGTGACGGGGTCGCCGCCACGCCTTCGTGCGGCCGATCTCCTGGTCGGTGCAGGCACCAGTGTCAGCGGGACCTCGACGATGCCCCATGCCGCCAAGCGGGCCAGTCCGGCGCCGACGGCGACTGCCAGCGGCCCGATGAGATCGGTGCGGCCGTGCTCCTTCATCGCGATGATCGCCGCCCGCCGGGGCCCGGTGAAGCGGCCGAGCGAGAGAACGGGCACACCGGGGTCGAGGCGCGGGGTGATGACCATGGGCTCGTCGTTGAGCACTGCCAACGCGCGTGCACACGTCGGGCACCACCGCGTACCCGGCGTCCCGCAACCACCACATTCCAACGGCAGGACGAGGTCGAGCAGCATGCGTGCAGTGTGACGGGTGGGTCCGACATCGACGATGGAAGAGCATCATCGCGACCCTGCGCCGACTGCACGCTCGTTGACGCCTCTTCTCGACGTTTGCGTACAACGAGCGTGCAGTCAGCAGCAGGCGGAGATCAGCCGGGTAGCACGGGTAGCGCGCCAGACACCATGAGTGGGCGCACCTCGGCCCACGTCAGGTCGTTCTCGGCGGCCGAACCGGAAAGCTGCAGCACCCCACGCTGATCCGCGACATACACCGTCGACGGATTGGCCGCGACCATCGACACCGGAGCAAGCAGGTTCTGGCTCGGACCGTCGGAGTTCACCCCGTCGAGGTTGACATACGACACCGGATGCTGCCGATCGGTACGGCTGACCACGATGTCGTCACCCGTGCGCCACGACAGCGACACTGCGGTGTCACCGAGACCGAACCCCAGTCGCCGGGGATAGGTCAAGGCATAGAGTCCGCCTTCTGTCTGCTCGACACCCGCCAGGATCACCTGCCCCTCGACGACCATCGCCGCGCGCGTGCCGTCGCGCGACAACTGCAGTTCGGACACCGGACCGGGGAACTTGGTGAACACCGCGGTGGCGTCGACCGGGATCCGCGCGGGCTGGCCCGAGGCCGCCTCTTGGATCACGCGAACGACGTTAATGCCGTCCACCACAACCCAAATCGCGTCATCGAGCGACCAACTCGGACGCGAGAGCGTTCGCCCGTCGATGGCCTGGGACGCGTTCCCGCCGACCTGACCGATCCACAGGGACGACGCCATGTCCGGCGCGCCTGGCCGCAGCGTCACCACCGATGCCGCCTCCTGCCCGCTGCGGGACAGCGTGGCCGCCGTCTGTCCCTGCATGTCGCCGAAGGAGCCGGGCACGCGCGACGTCTTCTGTCCGTCGAGTGACACCAGCGAACCCCCGATGACGGCATGCAGGCCCGCGGCCGCGCCGGGATCGGCACCGGGGTCGGTGGCCGCGACGTCGGAGGTGTTCCAGCCCTCGGCGAACCGGTCATCGAGGGCTGCGCCGTCTGAGCTGATCACGTAGGGCCCATTCACGCCACTGCGATTCAGGGTCCAGATGATCTGCGCGGCGAGCAGTTGCCGGGAATGCGGATCGGTGGTGGACAGGCTCTCCAGGTCGATCCGTGCGCCACCGTAGCCGCGACCGACACCCGTCTTGCCGCCATCGGCACGCGTCACCGGACCACGCAACCGCAACGGTGGACCCAATAGATTGCGCACGGTATTGGCCATCTCTGGCCGTGGTCCGGACAGGAGTTTGGTCACCAACTCGGTAGCCAGCTGGTCCGGGTCTGATACCGCCACGTACCGGGGGTCGGGAACGACGGTCTTGCCGGTCGGATCGACGAAGTAGAGGGTGTTGCGCTTGTAGGTCGACTGGAACTGTTGCCAGTCGAGGAAGACGCCGTTGGGCAGCTTATCGATGCGCCAACCGCCGGGCGTCTTCACCAACTCAATCGGCCCGGGATCGGGTAACGCACCATCGCCGGTCTCGAAAACGCCCCTGTCGGAGAGCGATCCGAGGATGTCGGCCTTCATCGTCACCGACACGCGATCGGGACCCCGCGTTTCCACGAACACGACCCGGTCGATCAACAACGCACTGCCCGCGTCATCCCAGGCGCTGGAGGCAGATTCGGTGAGGAACTGACGTGCGGCCAGGTGCCGGTTGGCCGGATCGGCAGTGGCCTTGAGGAATTCGCGCAACAGGATATCCGGATCCATCGCCGGCGACGGGGTGGGCAGACTCGGCGGCGCAGCCCTATCCATGGTGCCCAGAGCCTGCGGCGCAGACGAACTCGGCACTCCAGCACACCCGGCGAGGGTCAGGACAGCGGCCAGCAGCAGGGAGAACACTGCGAGCGTGCCTCTCACGTAAGCTCCCCCGCAGGTTCGCGCTCGAGAGCCTCTCGGCGCGCGGGCTTGTCCGGCCCAATGGGCTTGAGCGGCAATGGACTCGCCGTCACCTTGTGGCCGCGCACCAACGGTAACGTCAGCCGGAAACAGGCACCCTTTCCAGGCTCTCCCCACGCCTCGAGCCTGCCCTGGTGCAGCCGCGCGTCCTCGATGGAGATGGCCAGCCCAAGTCCAGTGCCACCGGACCTCCGCACCCGTGATGGGTCGGAGCGCCAGAACCGGCTGAATACCAGTTTCTCCTCACCGGGGCGCAACCCGACGCCGTAGTCGCGGACCGTTACGGCCACGGTGTCCTCGTCGGCCGCCATCCGGATCCGTACCGGCTTGCGCTCGGCATGATCGATGGCGTTGGCGATGAGGTTACGCAGAATGCGTTCCACTCGCCGGGCGTCGACCTCCGCGATGACGGCCTCCGCAGGCATGTCCACGATCAGGTCGACGGAGGCGTCCTTGGCCAGGTGCCCGACGTTCTCGAGCGCGCTCCCGACCGTCAGCCGCAGATCCTCGGACTCGACTGACAACTCCGCGACGCCCGCATCGTGGCGGGAGATCTCGAGGAGGTCGCTGAGCAGTGTCTCGAACCGGTCGAGTTCGTTGACCATCAACTCGGTCGCCCGTCGCAATGCCGGTTCGAGATCCTCACTGTGGTCATAGATCAGATCGGCGGCCATTCGCACGGTAGTCAAGGGCGTGCGCAACTCGTGACTGACGTCGGATGTGAAGCGGCGCTGTAGGTTTCCGAACTCCTCCAGCTGGGTGATCTGTCGCGAGAGGCTCTCTGCCATGTCGTTGAACGACACGGCGAGCCGGGCCATGTCGTCCTCACCTCGAACCGGCATGCGCTCGGTGAGGTGCCCCTCGGCGAATCTCTCTGCGATGCGCGAGGCCGACCGCACCGGCAGCACGATCTGACGTCCCACCAGGAGCGCGATCGCGGCGAGCAACCCGAGGAGGACCACGCCCGCAGTCGCCATCGTGCCGCGCACTAGCGCGATGGTGTTCTCTTCGTTGTTCAACGGAAAGATCAGGTAGAGCTCGAGGTTGGTCACCGGCGACGAGGTCGGACTTCCGACGATCAACGCCGGACCCCTGAACCCGTCGGCGTTCACCGTTGCGTACTGGTAGCTGACCTGACCGGCCTTGACGAACTCTCGCAACGCGTTGGGCACTTCTTGCACCGGACCCGCGGCAGTGGCCGCCCTGGGCCCGTCGCCCGGCACGACGAGCACCGCGTCGAACGCGCCCGCGAGCCCCGCGCCGGTGTCGACCTTGCGGTCGACGAGTGTATTGCGCGCCAGTTGCAGACTGCTGTCCAGTGAGCGCGTCTCCTCACCGCCGACGATCCCGCTGACGGTGGTGCGCGCCCGCTCGATCTCCTCGGTGGCCGCGCGGACCTTCACCTCCAGGATGCGGTCGGTGATCTGGCTCGTCAGTACGAAACCGAGAACGAGGATGACCGCCAACGACAAACCGAGGACGAGGGTGACGACCCGCAACTGCAGCGAACGACGCCACGCGAAACCCAGCGCCCGCCCCAGGGTGCCGAGGCCACGCAGCATCGGTGCCGAACGGCTCCGAATGCGCCGCCTCGAACCCCAGATCACTGCAATCTCGCGACCACGGCTGAGCCGTGAGACATCACGGGGGTCCGGCCTTGTACCCCACTCCTCGAACGGTGAGCACCACCTGCGGGTTCTCCGGATCGGTTTCGACCTTGGCGCGCAACCGCTGGACGTGCACGTTCACCAGACGGGTGTCAGCGGGATGTCGGTAACCCCACACCTGTTCGAGCAGCACATCCCGAGTAAACACCTGCCGCGGTTTGCGTGCCAGCGCCACCAACAGGTCGAACTCCAGTGGCGTCAGCGAGATCTGCTCTCCCCCGCGGGTGACCTTGTGCGCGGGTACGTCGATCTCGACGTCGGCGATCGACAGCATCTCGGCGGGACCGTCGTCGTTGCGGCGCAGCCGGGCCCGGACGCGCGCGACGAGTTCCTTCTGCTTGAAGGGCTTCATCACGTAGTCGTCAGCGCCGGACTCCAGGCCCAGCACCACGTCGACGGTGTCGGTCTTAGCCGTCAGCATGACGATCGGCACACCCGAGTCCGCCCGTAGCACGCGGCACACGTCGATGCCGTTCATCCCGGGCAACATGAGGTCGAGCAGCACCAGGTCGGGCCGCAGCTCGCGGACCGCACTCAACGCCTGGGTGCCGTCCCCGATCACTGCGGTGTCGAAGCCCTCGCCCCTCAGCACGATCGTGAGCATCTCGGCGAGCGACGGATCGTCGTCGACGACCAGAATCCTTTGCCTCATGGTGACCATCGTGACACCAGATAGCGATAAACCCCGGTTACCACACCGGGCGTTTTGTCCGCAGATCAGCCCGTCAGAGCCTGCGCGAGGTCGTGCGCGACCACGTCGGGACCGGCAACCATCCAGCGGCCGGCCCACTGCGCCGTGGCCAGGGCGGCGTAGGCGGCTCCGGTCCGGCGCTGCAGACCGTCGTCACGTTCGTAGGCGTCGCGAGCCCGGTCGATGTCTTTCTGCTCGCGCTGCCTGGCCCGTTGCGCCGCCAGCTCGGTGGGCACCGCGAGCAGTACCTGCCAATCCGGTTCGGGCATGCCGAACCGGCCGAACTCCAACTCCCGCACCCAGGCGACCACATCTCCATCGATTCCCTGATGCATTCGCGCCGCACTGTAGGCGGCGTTGGACGCCACGTACCGGTCGAGGATGACCACGTCGTGGGCCGCGCGGAGACGCTCGATCTCGGCCTTGGCGTCGGACCGGTCGAGCGCGAAGAGGGTAGCCATCGCATACACCGACTGGGAGAGGTCACCGTGCTGACCGTGTAGCGCCTCGGCCGCGAGGTCGGCGTGCACCGAGCGGTGGTAGCGCGGGAAGGCAAGGCGGGCGACGGACTTGCCGTCCGCCTCGAACGTCGACTGCAGGCCGTCGGTCAGGGTGCGCTTCCCCGCACCGTCGACACCTTCGATCGCGATGAGCACGCTGTGCCTCTCCCTGCTCGCTCCGCTCCTGCCCTCCGTGGCGAGCCTAGAACTGCCCGCAGTTCGGCGACGTCGGCAGCCCATTGAATCGGTCCGCGATCCACTGCATCGCCGCCTCGCCGTCGACCAGCATCGGCAGCGCGTGGTTGATCACCAACTTGTTCAGGAATGGCGGCTGCTCGTTGGTGCGGAACTCGACGTCGACGCCTTGGGCACACCAGTCGCGCCCCAGCTGGTTCGCCCCGGTCCACGGCACCAGCGGGTCGAAGCGGTTGCTGTTGATCAGGACCGGTGAATTGGGCCTGAGGCGCCCGATGCGTTGCATGGCGAACAGCGTGCGGAACGGCTCCTCGTTGACCAGCTGGGTGATGTCCTCGTTGAAGTAGGGCTGCAGATGGCGGAACATGAACTTCGTCGCCGTCTCGGCGATGCACTGATCGGCGACCTTGGCGAGCAGGTCCTCGCCGCGCGGCGTGAGAGTGGACCGGATGACGTCCGCGAACTCCGGGTAGGTGGCGATGACCGAGTTCAGCGCGTAGCCCACCACGCCGACTAGGGCACTACCGTCGGCGTACGGGAACAGCTCCTCGAGGTCGGCGGGCGGCGCCCCCGCATACGACCCCACCACGTGCAGCTCCGGAGCATGGGCCGGGGCCAGTTCGGCGGCCGACGCGGCGGCGCCACCGCCCTGCGAATAACCCCAGAAGGCAAGGGGTCCATCGGGATTCAGCGAAGTGTCCGGGAGGCGCATCGCGGCACGCGCCGCGTCGATCATGGCGTTGCCCTCGGCAACCCTGTTGACGTAGGTGTGGACGCCGGGAGTACCCAGGCCCTGATAGTCGGTCATCACGATCGCGAACCCGCGGGCGACCATCGTCGAGACGAACAACTCCTCGTAGTTGAATGCAATGTCCAGATACGGCGCGAAGTGGATGCCCTGGTTGAACTGACGCGAGGGAGCGCACTGGTCACCCTGGCCCTGGGTGCCAGGGCCATACACGATCAGTGGTCGCGGGCCGTGGCCCGGCCAGTCGTTGAACGGCTCGAAGTACGTGCCGGTGACAGCCATCGGATTGCCGCGAGCATCGATGCTGCGGTACATGATTCGCGTGCCAGTCGCCATGATGGCGCCGAGCTGGCCCGAGGGTTCGAGCACCAGCCGGGACGGATCGGTCCGGATGAGGTCGCCCGGCTGCCCAGGCGGCAGTGGTTCGGGTGGGGTGTAGAACGCGGCGTACTCGTCCTCGTTGTACTTCGGGTCGCGATTGCGGTCGGCGCCGGCGGGCGGGATGATGCCGAGGCATCCGATGAGCACCAGCGCGACCAGAACTCCCCACAACCGACTCACGGCGTGGAGTCTGCCGCGAGCGGCCAGTTATCGCACGCAATTCACCAACTCGCGCAAGATAACTGGCCACTCAATGGCCGAAAATCAGTAGCGGTAGTGCTCGGGCTTGTACGGCCCGTCGACGTCCACGCCGATGTACTCGGCCTGCTCCTTGGTGAGCTTCGTCAGCGAGCCGCCGAGAGCCTCGACGTGGATCTTGGCGACCTTCTCGTCGAGGTGCTTGGCCAGGCGGTAGACCTCGTTGTCGTACTCGTCGTTCTTGGTCCACAGCTCGATCTGCGCGATCACCTGGTTGGAAAAGCTGTTGCTCATCACGAACGAGGGGTGACCGGTCGCGTTGCCCAGGTTCAGCAGTCGACCCTCGGACAGCACGATGATCGAGTGGCCATCGGGGAAGATGAACTCGTCGACCTGCGGCTTGATGTTGATCCGACGGATGTCCTTGTCGCGCTCCAGGCGAGCCATCTCGATCTCGTCGTCGAAGTGACCGATGTTGCCCAGGATCGCCTGGTGCTTCATCGACCGCATGTGGTCGAGGGTGATGATCCCCTGGTTGCCAGTGGCGGTGATGACGATGTCGGCCCAACCGATGGCCTCTTCGACGGTCTTGACCTCGAAGCCGTCCATCAGCGCCTGCAGGGCGTTGATCGGGTCGATCTCGGTGACCGCGACGCGCGCGCCCTGAGCCTTGAGCGCCTCGGCGCAGCCCTTGCCGACGTCGCCGTAGCCACAGACCAGCGCAGCCTTGCCGCCGATGAGGACGTCGGTGCCGCGGTTGATGCCGTCGATCAGCGAGTGGCGGGTGCCGTACTTGTTGTCGAACTTGGACTTGGTCACCGAGTCGTTGACGTTGATGGCCGGGAACGCCAGCTCACCCGCGGCGGCGAACTGGTACAGCCGCAGCACACCGGTGGTGGTCTCCTCGGTGACGCCCTTGATCGACTCCGCGACCTTGGTCCACTTCGTCTTGTCGGCCTCGATCGAGCGGCGCAGCAGGTTCAGGAACACCTTGTACTCGTCGGAGTGCTCGTCGTCCTCCGGCGGCACGACTCCCGCCTTCTCGAACTCGGCGCCGCGCAGCACCAGCATGGTGGCGTCGCCACCGTCGTCGAGGATCATGTTCGCGGGCTCACCCGGCCACGTCAGCATCTCCTCGGCGCACCACCAGTAGTCCTCGAGGCTCTCGCCCTTCCAGGCGAACACGGGAACGCCCTTGGGCTCCTCGGGAGTGCCGTGCGGCCCGACGACGGTCGCAGCCGCGGCGTGGTCCTGGGTGGAGAAGATGTTGCACGACGCCCAGCGAACCTCGGCGCCCAGGCTCACCAGGGTCTCGATCAGAACGGCCGTCTGCACGGTCATGTGCAGCGAACCGGACACCCGCGCGCCCTTGAGGGGTGCGACGTCGGCGTATTCGCGACGCAGTGCCATCAGGCCGGGCATCTCGTGCTCGGCCAGGCGGATCTCCTTGCGGCCGAATTCGGCCAGCGAGAGGTCGGCCACCTTGTAGTCGATGCCGTTGCGAACGTCGGCGGTCAGTGTTGGTGCAGTCATGTAGAGCCCTTACTTCGTTGGTCTTGTCGGGTCGTCATTCCGTGCGCGCACGCACGGCGCGCCGGCGACACCCGAAGCCTGCGGACTCGCGGGACAGGCGCTCCACGGTTCGGGATGGCGCTCTGCCGGCTAGGAGGTGTCGATGACACCGTATCGCTCGGCGAACGGTGTCATCAAACGGGCCAGGTCACGGGCTACGTCGTGGTCGGCCTCCGGCGGCATCGAGACGTAACTCATCGCCAGCCGGACGATGGCTCTGGCCAGCACCCCTGCGTCCTCGTCACTTGCGCGGACCCAGCTGACCATGAACGTCGACGTCAGTCGCTGCGAACATCTCGTGATGATCGGCGCGCTGTCGGTGGTGATGATCTGAAGTAGGTCCGGCTTGGCCGCGCCGGTCAGCAGCGAGATGACCAGCGGGTCGGACGCCGACTCCGCGAAGAACGCCCGAAACCCCTCCAGGAAGGCGGCGTAGACGTTGCCCACGTTGCCCTTGATCGCTTCGTCGACGGCGTCCACCAGTCGGTCGGCCAGCCGCAGCGCGTACCCCTCGGCCAGGCCCTGGCGCGAACCGAACTCGTTGTAAATCGTTTGGCGGCTGATGCCGGCGGCCTTGGCGACGTCGGACAGCGTGATCGACGACCAGTCCCGAATCAGCAGCATGTCCCGCATGCCGTCGAGGATCGAGCCGCGCAGGAGCACTCGCGACGCTTCGGCGTAGGGCACGCGACCGCCGGGACTACTCATACGCGAGAGCGTAATCGTCACGGACGGGCGACTTCGACCATCTCGAAGTCGGACTTGGCCGCGCCGCAGTCCGGGCAACTCCAGTCCTCGGGGATGTCGTCCCAGCGGGTGCCGGGGGCGATGCCGTCCTCGGGCCACCCCTTCTCCTCGTCGTATTCGAATCCGCATTGCACGCAGACGAATAACTTGTAGACCTCTGCACTCATTTCGTCACTCCCGCTGACTCATTTCCCGTCGCTTGGCTCGCCTCGGCCTCGAAATCGACCTTCTCCCGCACCGCGCAATCGGGGCAACACCACTCATCGGGCACCTCGTCCCAGGGCGTGCCCGCCGGAAAGCCCTCCCGTGGAGCACCTTTCGTCTCGTCGTAGAGGTAGTCGCAGCCCGGGCAACGGTAGGCGGTCACGCCGCCTGCTCCGCAGCTCCATACTTGGCAAGCACCTTGTCCCGCACCCGCGGATGCACGTTCACTTTGGAGATGTCACCGCCGTAGTGCGCCATCACGCGGTGGTCCATCACCTTGCGCCACAGCGGTGGGAAGTACGTCAGCCCGATCATCGACGCGTACCCGCTGGGCAGGTTCGGTGCGCCGTGCATGCTGCGCAGCGTCTGATACCGGCGCGTCGGGTTGGCGTGGTGGTCACTGTGTCGCTGCAGGTGGTAGAGGAACAGGTTGGTCACCAAATGGTCCGAGTTCCAACTGTGTTCGGGCGCACACCGCTCGTAGCGTCCGCTCGAGGTCTTCTGCCGCAGCAGACCGTAGTGCTCCAGATAGTTGACGGTTTCGAGCAGCGCGAAGCCGAACACCGCCGAGATGACCACGTACGGAATGAGCGCGAGGCCGAAGAACGCGATCAGCGCACCGTAGAGCACCACCGACATCGCCCATGCGTTCAACACGTCGTTGGACGGATGCCACGGGCTCCTGTTCATGCGGCGAAGTCGCTGGGCTTCGAGCTCCCAGGACGACTTCAGGCTTCCCCACACGCTGCGCGGCAGGAACTCCCAGAACGTCTCACCGAAGCGGGCCGACGCCGGGTCCTCCGGCGTGGCGACACGGACGTGATGACCGCGGTTGTGCTCGATGAAGAAGTGGCCGTAGCACGTCTGCGCCAGGGTGATCTTGCTGAGCCAGCGCTCGAGGGAGTCCTTCTTGTGGCCCAGCTCGTGTGCGGTGTTGATGCCGACACCGCCCATCATGCCCACCGACAACGCCAGGCCGATCTTCGCCGGCCAGCCCAGCGACCCGTCGAAGCCGAGCCACCCGAGGTCGGACGCAGTGAACAGATAGGCGCCGAGCACGACCGTGAGGTACTGGAACGGGATGAAGCTATAGGTGCACCACCGGTAGTACTTGTCGTTCTCCAACCTCTCCACGATCTCGTCGGGCGGGTTCTCCCCGTCGGGACCGAACCGTCGATCCAGCAGGGGCAGGACCACGTACACGAGAATGGGGCCGATCCAGAACGGCACCTGCGCGGCGGCATGCCAGCCCAACTCGTTGAGCGCCCACACGATGGGCAGCATCACCAGCACCGCGGTGGGCACGATCAGACCCATCAGCCATAGGTGCCGCTTCTTGTCCCGCCACTGTTCGCCGGGGAACGTCCCGTCCGTGAGTTCCGCTCGAGTCGTCATCGCTCGTTCACCTCCATGTGAGTGCCATCACCTTGTGGTTTTGACTATAGCGCCGCGTTTGTCTGGTGTCTAGACATATAGGCATCTTTTGTAAAGCAATTGCGAGCGGTGCAGCTCCCGGGACTGCGGTGAGATCGCGATTCGCGCGTAATTGGCGATCTCACCGCAGCCTCGGGAAAAGCAGGGGGGCTGTTGCGATCGACCATGCGACCGATTCGATGCGCCACCGATCCGTTATCTTTGAAGGCCCTCCGTGGGTCGTGCGACGGGCACCGTACCTAGTACCGTCCGGGTCATGGGGAAACACGCGATAGTCATCGGCGCCAGCCTTGCCGGGCTCTGTGCGGCCCGGGTGCTCTCGGATCACTACGACCGGGTGACCATCTACCAGCGCGACGAACTGCCCGACAGTCCCGACAATCGGACCGCGGTGCCGCAGGGCAAACACGTCCATCTGCTGATGGCGCGCGGGGCGGCGGAGTTCGAAGGACTGTTCCCCGGTTTGCTCGACGACATGGTCGCCGCGGGTGTCCCCAAATTGGCGAATCGGCCCGACTGCATCCACTTCGCCGCCGCGGGCCACGTGCTCGGGACCCAGACGACGTTGCGCAAGGAGTTCACCGCCTACGTGCCCAGCCGGCCACATCTGGAGTGGCAGATCCGCAAGCGCGCGCTGGCGATTCCGAACGTCGAGTTGGTGCGCACCAGCGTGGCCGAACCACGGTACGAGCCCGCCGGCGAGCGGGTGACGGGCGTGCTGCTCGACGCCGGCGACGAGTCGAGCGCGGTCGCCGCCGACCTCGTGGTCGACGCGACCGGTCGCGCGACCCGCCTGCCGGTGTGGCTCGATCAGTGGGGATTCGGCCGTCCGACCGAGGACACCGTCGACGTCGGTATCGACTACGCGACGCATCGGGTGCGCATCCCCGACGAGGTGATCAAGGAGAAGGTCGTCGTCGCCGGGGCCTCCCGTGAACAACCCCTCGGTCTCGGCATGCTGCTGTACGAAGACGGGCTGTGGAGTGCGACGTCGTTCGGCACGGGCAAGGCCGTCCCGCCGCAGAGCTTCACCGAGATCTGCGAACTGGCCGACGACATCCTGCCGCCCCATCTCAGCGCTGCGCTCCGCGCCGGAGAGCCCGTGGGCGACATGGCATTTCACAAGTACCCCATGAGCCGGTGGCGGCGCTACGACCAGATGACGCGCTTCCCCAAGGGCATCATCCCGTTCGGCGACGCCGTGGTGAGCTTCAACCCGACCTACGGCCAGGGCATGACGATGACGTCGATCCAGGCGGGCAATCTGCGCTCGGTGCTTCAGTCGAGCGATCCCGACATCGCGGGTCGGTTGGCACAGGCCACCAAGAAGACGACCTGGCCGGTCTGGACGATGAACGCCATCGGCGACCTGGCGTTGTTCAACGCCAAGGCCGAGGACGTGCCGTGGTGGTATCTCCGCGTCGGCAACCTGTTCGACCAGTTTCTCGGGGCCGCGGAGACGGAAGCAGATCTGGCCGAGTGGTTCCTGCGCCGGTTCAGTCTGCTGGACAGCCTCTACATGGTTCCAGATGCCAGGACGCTCGGCCGCACGGTCCGACACAACATGGGTCTCCTGCTAGCCGAGAAGTTCGGCCGACGGTCCAAGCGGTTTACACCGTCACCGAACGATCGAGATCCGGTTCCAAGTAGATGACCGTCGCCGCGGGTACCGCGGCACGTATCGCCGCCTCGGCAGCATCGATGGTGGCCGCAACGGTGGCAAGTTCAGTTCCCGAGGCCAACGCGATCTTCGCACCCACCAGCATGTCGTCCGGGCCCATGTACTGCGTGCGCAGATGAATCACGCGGTCGATGTGGTCGGTCTGCTCCAGCGCGATGCGGATCGTCTCGCCCTCCTGGATGGTCGCGCCTTCTCCGATGAGCGCACTGTGCATCTCGATCATCAGGATGACGGCAATCACCGCCAGCAACGCCCCGATGCAGAGCGTGCCGACGCCGTCCCACACCGGGTTGCCGGTGGCCATCGTCAACCCGACCCCGACGAGCGCCAGCGCGAGACCGATGAGGGCGCCGGTGTCCTCGAGCAGGACGACCGGCAGTTCGGGGTTGCGCGAGGTGCGGATGAATCGCCACCAGCTCCCGGGTCCCTTGAGTGGTCGCGACTCCACCATCGCCGTCCGAAAGCTGTAGGACTCCAGGCAGATTGCCACCACCAGGATGGCGACCGCCACCAGGGGTGCGGTCAGCTCGTGCGGGTGGATGACCTTCTCGTAGCCTTCGTACAGAGCGAAGGCCGCACCCAGGGTGAACAACACCAATGCGACGACGAACGAATAAAAATAGCGGCTGCGCCCATACCCGAACTGATGCAACGCATCGGGTTTCTTGTCTGCCTCCCGCTGGCCCCACAGCAGCAGACCCTGATTGGAGGTGTCGGCCACGGAGTGCACCGCCTCCGCCAGCATCGACGAACTACCGGTGATCAAGAAGCCGACGAACTTGGCGACTGCAATGCCGGCGTTCGCCAGCAGGGCAGCGATGATGGCGCGCTTGCTACCTGACGCCGACACAGTCGCGCCTCTCCTTCAGATGCCGACCGTGGCACGGAACAACGTGGCAGGCCGCTCGGCGACGAGGCGGATGGGCCCGTCGTCGGCTGCCACCCACGCCGCCGCACCCCGGCCAAGGGTAATGGTGCTCGTCTTGGCGTGCACCTGCATCGAGCCTTCGGTGCACAACAGCACCTGTGGGCCGTCGTGTCGTGCGGGCGCATCGGTCTGGTGCCCCAGTTCGCGACCGTCGAGGCGCACCACCGACACGGCGAACTCGGAGGCGGGTGTCTCGTAGACCAACTCGATTCCGTCGGTGAAAGTCCTGGGTTTGATCGCCGTTTCGTCGGTCGGCGTGAAGTCGAGCACGCGAAGAAGCTCCGGCACGTCGACGTGCTTGGGAGTGAGACCACCGCGCAATACGTTGTCGGAGTTGGCCATCACCTCGAAGCCCATCCCATGAACGTAGGCGTGCAGGTTTCCGGCGGGCAGATAGATGCCCTCCCCCGGCTGCAGGTCGATCCGGTTCAGCAGCATCGAGGCCAGCACCCCCGCATCACCCGGATACAGCTCACCCAGTTGCAGCGTGGTCTTGGCTTCCTTGACGAACTCCGTCAGCCCCGAACGCAGATAGTCGACCGCACCGTCGAGCACCAAGGGCACCAAGGCGTCGAGATCGGCCTGCGGCGCCGTGATCCACGTGGTGAACAACGCGCGCAGTCCGTCGGCGTCGGCTTGGCCGGCAAGCAGATTGACGAACGGGTCCAGCTCCGGCACCGCGAGCGCCCGCAGCAGGTCGACGCTGCGGGCCACGGGACGGAAGCCCGCCAGCGCCTCGAATGGGGTCAGCGCAACGATTAGTTCCGGCTTGTGGCTCCGGTCGCGGTAGTTCCTGGTGGGCGCGGAGACGGGTATGCCGAGGCGATCCTCTCGCGCGAATCCCTCCGCAGCCTGCGCCGCACTGGGGTGCGCCTGCAGCGAAAGGGGTTCATCCGCGGCAAGCACCTTGGCCAGGAACGGAAGCGCGTCGCCGAACCGTTCGCGCGTCACCGCGCCCAACTGACCTTCGGGATCCGCGGTGATGGTGTCGAGCAATGAGCGCTCCCCACCCTCGCTCTCCAACCAGGCGGGATCGCCGGCATTCGCACCGAGCCAGAGCTCGGCCTCGGGATGTGCTGTGGGACTGAGCCTTCCCGTGAACTCGGCGATGGCGGTATGCGACCCCCAAGCGTAGTTCCGCAGCGCGCCGCGTAATAGGTCCACCGTCTAACCTCGAACCAGTCTCAGGTACGCCGCCGTCATTTCGAAGCGCACCGCCAACATCGCCAGCTGCTGTTCGGGACGACCGCTCGATTGTGGCGTGACGACATCCGGCACGTCGTCGGCGCTGACCACGTCGACGTCGTCGTAACCGTCGAGGGTCGCGACCATCCCCGGTCGCTCCTCGTCGGTCGCGATCACGACGGTCCGCACGCGTGCGGGCAACGGGCCGTCGATCTCCTCGTCGTGAAAGATGGAGGACGCGTAATCGGTGGGATTGCTTGCCACTCCGCGCCGCAACGCCACCAATACGTCGGCCAGTCCCACGGCGGCCACGGGCTGTTGGGCCACCCGAAGCAGGATCGAGCCGATGTGCCTGGCAAGCGCCACGCTGGCAGGGTTGCCGCCGGCCAGGACGACCTCGCGGCCCGTCATGCGCTCGGCGAGCGTCTTTGCGGGGTTGGTGAACGACTCACGGCCCGCACTGTTGCGCAACGCCTCGGCATCGAGCGCGTCGGCAAGCCCAGCGAGGTCGACGCTCAAGCCGGGAAGCACCACGTGCAGGGCAGCCAGTCCGGCTGCGAGATAGCGGACGAGGGTGAACTCGTCGGACACCTGCAGTCGCGGTGCCAGCACCACGGCCCTACCGGCCGCGGCCTCCCGCATCGGGCCCTCGTCGGGGGCGACCACGACCACCCGTGCACCGCGCCGTATCCCGCTCGCTGCGGCTGAAACCAGCGCCTGATCCGCGGGATCGTCACCGGCCACGACCATGACGTCGAGAGCACCGATCCACGGTGGCACCTCCGAGGCCACCACGATCGGGGCCGCGGTCGAGCCACCGAGAGCGGCCGCCAGCATGGCGCCGGCAGCCTCGGCGGCGCCTCGACTGGCGACCCAGATGACGGTGCGCGGCGGCTGATCCCCGCGAAGGGGTTCGAGGACGCCTTCCTCGAGCGCAGCAGCCGTCGCCCGCGTTTGTGCACCGGCCATCGACGCCGCTCTCAGCAACCCTTCGCGGTCGGCGGCGAGCAGACCCTCGACGTCGTCGAGGTCGATGGTCGCGTGCACGGCGCTCACGTGGCTTTCTCACTGAGCGCTGCGATCTGGGCGGCCACGTCATCGACGACCGCAGCGACACCTTCGGCACTCCTGGCTTCGACGTTGAGCCTCAGCAACGGCTCGGTATTGGACGTGCGGAGGTTGAACCAGGTGCCGTCGCCGAGATCGACGGTGACGCCATCGAGGTGATCCATCGACTGAATGCGGCTGCCGTAGAACTTCAGGACGGCATCGACGCACCCCGGCGCGTCGGCCACGGTGAAGTTGATCTCCCCGGACCCTTCGTAGCGCTGGTAGTCAGCCATCAATTCCGACAGAGGCCGGTTCTGCTCTCCGAGGGCCGCCAGCACGTGGAGCGCGGCCAGCATCCCGGAGTCGGCGCCCCAGAAGTCGCGGAAGTAGTAGTGCGCCGAGTGCTCCCCGCCGAAGATCGCCCCCGACTCAGCCATCAGAGCCTTGATGTAGGAGTGCCCGACCCGTGAGCGCACGGCCGTGCCGCCGCGCTCGGCGATCAACTCGGGCACGGCCCTCGAGGTGATCAGATTGTGGATGACCGTGGCCCCGATCTCCCGACCGAGTTCGCGCGCAGCCACCAACGCCGTGACCGCGGACGGCGACACCGGATGGCCGAGTTCGTCGACGACGAAGCAGCGGTCGGCGTCACCGTCGAAGGCCAACCCAATGTCGGCACCGGTATCCACCACGTGGCGCTGCAGGTCGACGAGGTTGGCGGGGTCCAGCGGATTGGCCTCGTGATTGGGGAACGACCCGTCGAGTTCGAAGAACAGCGGGAGCAGCGTGATTGGCGCCAGCACCCCGAGGACCGCCGGCGTGGTGTGCCCGCCCATGCCATTGCCTGCGTCGACCGCCACCCGAAGCGGACGGAGGCCCGAGATGTCCACGAGCGACCGCAGGAACGCGCCGTAGTCCGCGAGTACGTCACGGTCCTCGATGGTGCCTGGCGCCCCGTCGAAGCCGGGCACGCCGTGAATGACCTCGTCGCTGATAGTGGTCAGCCCGGTGTCCTTGCCGACGGGCTTGGCACCAGCGCGACAGAGTTTGATGCCGTTGTACGTCGCCGGGTTGTGACTGGCGGTGAACATCGCTCCGGGGCAGTCGAGCAGACCGGACGCGAAGTACAGCTGGTCCGTCGACGCCAAGCCGATCCTGGTGACGTTCAACCCCTGCGCGACGACCCCTTCGGCGAACGCCGCGGCAAGCGACGGCGAACTGCCCCGCATGTCGTAGCCGATCACGACGCGAGACACCCTTCCCGCGTCGTCCCGCTCCCGCCCGTCGGAGGCACCCGGGCGAGCTTCGTCGCGAACCAACCTGGCGAACGCCCCGCCGACGTCCGCCACGAACTCCTCGTCGATCTCTTCGCCGACGAGTCCACGCACGTCATACGCCTTGATGACACGGTTGACAGCCGCAGCGGGCCGAGACATAGATCTCCTCGCGAAGGGGAAGCTTGGGGCAAGCCTATCGGCTGGGCTGCCGTCCCGCCGCAGGGTGGCGCAGCTGAAATACAACCGCTCGAATGAATCTGCGGCGGATCAGTCTCGTGTCGGACTCAGTTCAGTCTGAAGGGTCCGGCAACACCCGCAAATGCCCCCGCTTGCGCCCGTTCTGCTCCGCCCGTTGCACCGGAGGCGCCATCAACGCACCCCCGCGGACGCCGGTGACGGGGTCGGAGAATCCGACGGGTGCCGCACCGACTGCGGCGTCGCGACCCTCGCGCACGGCGTCGGCGAGTGCCACCAGGTCGTCGTCGTCGGAATGGGACGGCAGCGGCCCCGCGTGCCTGACCAGTTCCCATCCTCGGGGCGCGGTGATCCGTCCGGCATGGATGACGCAGAGGTCCCAGGAGTGAGGCTCGGAAGCGGTGGCGAGCGGGCCGACGACCGCAGTCGAGTCCTTGTAGACGAAGGTCAGCGTCGCCACGGCGTAGTGCGGGCACCCGGGCCTGCAGCAGCGACGGGGAACGTTCACGGACACGAGGCTATCGCGCGGGCACCTCTCGAGTCGACGACACGCGCAGCACGCAACCGGCCGATCTCCAACCGTTACGATCGCCGCATGGTCGAGCGGCAGCGGGGACGAGCGCACCGCGGACGCCGGGAGATGCGCGGCCAGTTGCTGCCTCCCACGGTCCCGGGGTGGCGCAGCCGGGCGGAGCGATTCGACATGGCCGTGCTCGAGGCCTACGAACCCATCGAACGGCAGTGGCAGAACCGGGTCTCCGGCCTGGACGTAGCGGTCGACGAGATCCCTCGGATCTCACCGAAGGACGCGGACAACATTCAGTGGCCGCCCGAGGTGATCGCAGACGGGCCCATCGCCCTCGCCAGGCTGATACCCGCGGGCGTGGACGTCAGGGGAAATGCCACCCGGGCGCGAATCGTGTTGTTTCGCAAGCCGATCGAGCGACGCGCAAAGGATACCCTGGACTTGTCGGACTTACTTCATGACGTTCTGGTGGCGCAGGTGGCCACCTATCTGGGCGTCGAACCGTCGGTCATCGATCCGACGATCGACGACGACTGACCGGTCCGGTAGAGCTGAATCAGATGATTCCGCGCTTGAGCCGGCGTCGCTCCCGCTCGGACAGACCGCCCCAGATCCCGAAGCGTTCGTCGTGGGCAAGTGCGTAGTCGAGGCACGCGTCCTTCACCTCGCAGCCGAGGCAGATACGCTTCGCCTCGCGGGTCGAGCCGCCCTTCTCGGGAAAGAACGCTTCGGGGTCGGTCTGCGCGCACAGCGCGTTTTCCTGCCATTGCTCGTCGTCGACTGCCGGCTCGTCGAGAATGTTGGGGTGGTCGGGAACCACACTCAACTGGGGACGACCAACCATCCCGTTCTGCACCGGCCCGGTACTGGTATGCGGTTCGTTGCCTACTGAGCCAAGCATCTGACTGTCGAATCGGATGACACGATCGAAATCTACGTGCTCATAAGACATCTTCCGCCTCCTTACCTGTTTTCATGATCCCCTGACCTAACCCCTCCGCGTCCACGTGCGGCACTCCAATTCGAACAAGTGATCGAATCTCGGTCTGCGACACTGGAACCGGAAGCGAACCGGGAAATGACACTGATGTGATTAGACACGCGTTAGCTGCGGGGGTCAAGCGCTGGAACGCGTTTTCATACCATCCCGTGACCTAATGTCGGCGCGTCGGTTACCTGGCGTGTCGCGAAAGTGACCAATTCAACCCCCAAAGGAAAGTCCGGTGGACCACGTCCGCTCCCAAGCGCCTAGTGTCGATCGATGTGAAAGTCACTGTTCTGGTGGGCGGCGTCGGCGGCGCGCGCTTCCTTCTCGGCGTCCAGCAATACCTGGGCCTCGGCCAATTCGCGGGCACCGCAACGGGGGCCGCGGGAAACCACGAGCTGACCGCGGTCGTCAACGTCGGTGACGATGCCTGGATGCACGGTGTTCGCGTTTGCCCCGATCTCGACACCTGCATGTACACCTTAGGTGGAGGTATAGATCCCGAACGTGGCTGGGGCCACGCGAACGAAACCTGGCACGCCAAGGAAGAACTCGCCGCCTACGGCGTGCAGCCCGACTGGTTCGGACTGGGAGACCGCGACCTGGCCACCCACCTCGTGCGCAGCCAGATGCTCAGGGCGGGCTATCCGCTTTCGGAGGTGACCGAGGCGCTGTGTGGACGGTGGCAGCCGGGAGCCCGGCTCTTGCCCGTCACCGATGACCGAAGCGAAACCCACGTCGTCGTCACCGATCCCGAACCCGGACTCGGCGAAGGCGCCCGGCGGGCCATCCACTTTCAGGAGTGGTGGGTGCGCTACCGCGCCCAGATCCCCACGCACGACTTCGCCTTCGTCGGCGCCGACAAGGCCACGGCGACGCCTGGCGCACTCGCGGCCATCGCCGACGCCGACGTCGTCTTCATGGCGCCGTCCAACCCGGTCGTCAGCATCGGCGCGATACTCGCCGTGCCGGGAGTCCGTGGGGCACTTCGGTCGACGGCGGCGCCGGTGATCGGCTACTCCCCCATCGTCGCGGGACGCGCGCTGCGCGGCATGGCCGATGAGTGTCTTTCGGTCATCGGCGTCGAAACGTCGTCGCTGGCCGTCGGCGCTCACTTCGGTCCGCGGACGACCACCGGACTCCTCGACGGCTGGCTCGTCGACGAGGCTGACACCGCAGCCGTCGACGGCATCGACGGCATCGACGTTCAAGCCATCCCGCTCTTGATGACCGACCCCAAGGCCACTGCCGAGATGGTGCGCCACGGAATCGAACTCGCGGGTATCGGAGCTGGCGCGTGACGGGCTTCGATCCGTCGACCGATCGACCGTCCGATCACGGCGCGGCGGCCACCATCGAGATCCTGCCCGTACCCGGCCTTCCCGAATTTCGACCCGGCGACGACGTGGCGGCGGCAATCGCCGAGGCCGCCCCCTGGCTGCGTGACGACGACGTCGTCGTCGTGACGAGCAAGGTGCTCTCCAAGAGCGAAGGTCGAATCGTCGATGCGCCCACCGATCCCGAGCAGCGGGATGCGCTGCGACGCAGGCTCGTCGACGCCGAAGCCGTCCGCGTCGTCGCCCGGAAGGGCCGTACCCTGATCACCGAGAACGCGATCGGCCTCATCCAGGCCGCGGCAGGTGTCGACGGGTCCAACGTGGATTCAGCCGAGTTGGCTTTGCTCCCAGTCGATCCCGACGGCAGCGCGGCGATCCTCCGAAGCCGACTCAGAATCCTGCTCGGCGTCGACGTCGGCATCGTCGTCACGGACACGATGGGACGAGCGTGGCGCAACGGCCAGACCGACACCGCCATCGGAGCAGCGGGCCTCGCCGTGCTTCACGGCTACGGCGGCGCCCACGATGCCCACGGCAACGAGTTGGTGGTCACCGAGGTGGCTGTCGCCGACGAGATCGCCGCCGCGGCAGACCTGGTGAAGGGGAAGCTGACCGGAATTCCGGTGGCCGTCGTGCGTGGTCTGGCGCTACGCGATGACGGTTCGAACGGTCGCACCCTCGTTAGGGCGGGCGAGGAAGACCTGTTCTGGCTCGGCACCGAGGAAGCGATCCAGAGGGGACGGCTGCAGGCTCAGCTGCTGCGGCGTTCGCTTCGCCGGTTCGGCGCACAGCCCGTCGACGCGGAGGTCGTCGAGGTCGCCGTTGCCGAGGCACTCACCGCGCCGGCGCCGCATCACACACGACCGGTGCGATTCGTGTGGATCCGCGACGGCGAGGTGCGCCTGCGACTGCTCGACGGGATGAAGGACCAGTGGCGCAACGACCTGCTGGGGGACGGCCGAACCGCTGACGCCGTCGAGCGGCGTGTCAGTCGTGGCCAGATCCTCTACGAAGCACCAGAGCTGGTAATCCCCTTCATGGTGCCCGACGGGGCGCACAGTTATCCCGACGCGGTGAGGACGGCCGCCGAGACGACCATGTTCACCGTCGCGGCCGGCGCTGCGGTGCAGGCGCTGCTGGTGGCGTTGGCGGTTCGTGGCTTGGGCAGCTGCTGGATCGGATCGACCATCTTCGCCGAGGAGCTGGTGCGACGACAGCTGGAGCTTCCTGAGGATTGGAAACCGTTGGGCGCCATAGCAATCGGCCACCCGGTGGAGCTGCCGGAACCGCGCGACACAGTAGCGACTGACGGTCTGCTGATTTACCGATGAGCCTTCACGAGTCCGTGATCGACACGCTGAGCGGCTGGCGCACCGACGATCCGGCGCAGGACTCACTGCGGCATGCGATGCTCGCGTTCGTCACGGCCCGCCCCGACGCCTGCCGACGCGCCTGCGCGCCTGGTCACGTCACGGCGTCGGCACTGGTGCTCGACCACACCGGGACACGCACGGTGCTCACCCTGCACCCCCGGCTCGGCCGCTGGGTACAACTCGGCGGTCACTGCGAGGATTCCGACGCCGACATCGCCTCGGCGGCCCTGCGGGAGGCGGGCGAGGAATCCGGAATTGTCGGCCTGACCATCGACGAGATGCCGTCCGCGCTGCACGTGCACGCCCTCACGTGCTCGCAGGGCGTGCCAACCCGCCACCTCGACGTCCAGTTCGTCGTCCACGCGCCACAGGGTGCAGAACTCGCCATCAGCGACGAGTCCGTCGACCTCCGATGGTGGCCGCTGGACTCTCTTCCCCAGGGCTCCGACTTCGGACTGACCCAGTTGGCGCGGGCGGCTCAGACGTCGGTCGAGTAGCGGATGCCGCCGTCGGGAATTCGCACGCCGGGCCACACCCTGGCGCCACGGAGCAGCTCGCACCGTGCGCCGATGTCGGCGCCGTCACCGATGACGCCGTCGCGGATCAGTGCCCGCGGGCCGATGCGGGCGCCGAAGCCGATGATCGAGCGCTCGACGACCGCGCCGGCCTCGATGTGCGCTCCATCGAAGATCACCGCACCGTCCAGCCGTGCACCCGGCCCGATCTCCGCGCCGCGGCCCACCACGGTGCCACCGATGAGCAGGGCGCCCGGCCCGATGGCCGCCCCGTCGTGCACCAGCTCCTCACCGCGGTGCCCCTTCAACGCGGGCGACGGCGCGATGCCGCGGACCAGATCGGCCGAACCTCGGACGAAGTCGTCGGGCGTACCCATGTCGCGCCAGTAGGTGGCGTCGACGTAACCGCACACCTTCAAACCGTCGGCCAGCAGCGCGGGAAACACTTCGCGCTCCACCGATACCGCCCGATCCTTCGGGATCCGATCGATCACCTCTCGCTTGAACACGTAGCAGCCCGCGTTGATTTGGTCGGTCGGCGGATCTTGTGTCTTCTCGAGAAACGCCGTCACGACTCCGTTGGAGTCGGTGGGCACGCACCCGAATGCGCGCGGATCACCGACCCGCACCAAGTGCAGCGTCACGTCGGCATCGCGGTCGTGGTGGCTGTTCAAGAGCGCGCCGAGGTCGGCGCCGGACAGCACGTCACCGTTGAACACCAGCGCGGTGTCGTACCGAAGCTTCGAGGCGACGTTCGCGATGCCACCGCCGGTGCCACGCGGCTCGTCCTCGAACACGTAGTCGATCTGCAGCCCCAGCTTCGACCCGTCGCCGAACTCGGCCTCGAACACCTCGGCCTTGTACGACGTCCCCAGCACGACGTGCTGGATGCCCGCCGCCGCGATCCGTGACAGCAGGTGGGTGAGAAACGGTAGCCCCGCGGTGGGCAGCATCGGCTTCGGCGCGGACAACGTCAGAGGACGCAGGCGCGTGCCCTGCCCACCGACTAGCACGACGGCGTCGACCTCTGCCGGATTGATCGAATCACTCATCGTCAGCCCTCCCCTTACGCTTCGCGATCTTCCGCCGAGAGTTGCCCACCACCAACCCTGCACGAGCCGCTAGAGCCGACCTGATGGTCCACCTCAGCGGAGCCTGCCACCAGCGAGGATGCCGGTCTGCTAGGAAAGTGTAGGTGCTGGTGTGATGCGCGGCTAGGTTGCGGGCCGGATCGCGGCCCGTCGAGTGTCCCTTGTCGTGAAGCACTTCCGCCGACGGCACGTACACGTTCTGCCATCCCGCGCCGGCGAGGCGATCTCCGAGGTCAACGTCCTCCATGTACATGAAGTACCGCTCGTCGAAGCCCGCGATCGCGTCGAACGCCTGCCTCCGGAGCAGCAGACACGATCCTGAGAGCCAGCCGACGGGACGTTCGCTGGGCTCCAAACGGTCCTGGCGATACGCCGCCGTCCACGGATTCGACTTCCACACGGGACCGACCACGGCGTGCATGCCGCCGCGGACCAGGCTCGGCTGGTGCCGGGCCGACGGGTAGATCGAGCCGTCGGGGTCGCGGATCAGCGGTCCGAGCGAGCCGGCCCGCGGCCAACGCTCAGCCGCCTCGAGAAGGACGTCGATGCTGCCGGGACCCCAGACGACGTCGGGGTTGGCCACGATGAAGAACTCCGGGTCAGCCGCCGGAGCGTCCCCTTCGAAGGAGTCTTCGGCTGCCAGGTACTTCCGAACCGCCCGGTTGACCGCCGATCCGTAGCCCAGGTTGGCGCCGGTGTGCAGTAGTCGAGCATTCGGATACCGTTCGAGCGCTTCCTCGGGGACCCCGTCGGTGGAGCCGTTGTCGGCCATCACGATGGTCGTCGGCCGCTCCGTGGCGTGACTCAGCGAGGCGAGGAACCGGTCGAGGTGGGGCCCCGGTGAATAGGTCACCGTCACCACGATCAGGTCCGGCGTCACGGCGTAGAGGGTAGCGGGCGGGCCGAAGAGTCCGGAAACATCGCCGCCGCGAGCGCGTCCCGCCACGGACGCAACGGGGTGAGCCCGGCCTCTTCGGATCGCTGGGAGGCCAGCGCCGAATACGGCGGCCGCGGGGCGGGCCGCGGATGGTGGTCGGTGGCGACGGGCCGAACTCGCTCGGGATCTGCACCCACGAGGTCGAACACCGCGCGGGCCTGCTCGAAACGGCTGGTCACGCCCTGGTTCGCAGCGTGCAGGACGGTTTCCTCGATTGATCCCCCCGCCACCTGGAGCAGCGCGCCGACGAGGTCGCCGACATAGGTCGGCGACCCGAGTTGGTCGGCGACCACGTCCACGAAGCCGTCTCCGGCCGCCAGTCTCCGCATGGTCGCGACGAAGTCGCTGCCAGCGCCGTCGGGAGTGCCTCCCGAGAAGATCCAGGCGGTGCGAACGATGTGGGCACTCGGCATCGCCGAAAGCACCTCGAACTCGCCCTCCAGCTTGGTGCGGCCGTAGACGCTCGTCGGGTTGGGCACGTCGTCGATCTCATACGGTCGCGGTTGCCCGCCCTCGAAGTCTCCGCTGAACACGTAGTCGGTGGAGACGTGGATGAGCTCCGTCCCGGCCCGGGCACAGGCGTGCGCGACGTTCTCGGCTCCCGCGGCGTTGACGGCGCGCGCACCCCCCTCGTCGGCCTCGGCGTCATCAACCCTGGTGTAGGCGGCACAGTTGATCACCACGTCGCCGGATGCGAAATGGCGCTCAGGTGCGGCGGGGTCGGTGACGTCGCACTCCGCCGACGTCAGTGCCAGCACGTCGTAGCCGCGGCGTCTCGCCTCGGCGGACAACCTCCGTCCCACGAGCCCGCCAGCACCAGTGATCACCAAACGCTCAGACATGCCGACGAGTCTGGCACGCCGACCGTCCTTACCCGGATCTCGGGCGACTCGCCAGTAGCCTGGGCTGATGCCAGCTCGACTCACCCGCATCGTTGCCGTCGTCGCAGCAGCGGTGATCGTCATCGGCACCGGTGTCGCGTGGGGCAAGATCCGTTCCTTCGAAAACGGGATCAATCACATATCGGCCGCCGCGCTCGGCGGCGGCGGCGAAGATGGCGCGATCGACATTCTGCTGGTCGGCATGGACAGCAGGACAGACGCGCACGGCAACCCGCTGTCGGCCGACGAACTGGCGACGCTGCGCGCGGGTGACGACGTCTCGACCAACACCGACACCATCATCCTGGTGCGCATTCCGAACAACGGTCGGTCGGCAACCGCGATCTCCATTCCGCGAGACTCCTACGTCGCGGCACCCGGCGACCTCGGAAAAACCAAGATCAACGGGGTGTTCGGCCAGGTCAAGCTGGAGAAGATGAAGGAACTCGTCGAGCAGCAGGGCGAGGACCCCGCCGTGGCCGAGCCGAAGGCCACCGAGGCGGCGCGCGAGGCGTTGATCAAGACCGTCGCCAACCTGACCGGCGTCACCGTCGACCACTACGCCGAGATCGGACTGCTCGGCTTCGCCCTGATCACCGATGCGCTCGGCGGCGTCGACGTCTGCCTGAAGGACGCCGTCTACGAGCCGCTCTCCGGGGCGGACTTCCCCGCAGGACCGCAGAAGCTGGACGGTCCGCAGGCCTTGAGCTTCGTGCGCCAACGCCATGACCTACCGAGGGGCGACCTCGACCGCGTGACCCGGCAGCAGGCGGTCATGGCCGCGCTGGCCCATCAGGTCATCTCCGGCAAGACGCTGTCGAGTCCGGCCACGCTCAACCGGCTGCAGGTCGCCGTGCAGCGCTCGGTCGTGCTCTCCGACGGCTGGGACATCATGGACTTCGTGACGCAGATGCAGAAGCTGGCGGGCGGCAACGTCGCCTTCGCCACCATTCCGGTTCTGCAGGAGGACGGCTGGAGCGACGACGGCATGCAAAGCGTCGTACGCGTCGATCCGTCCCAGGTACAGGACTTCGTGTCAGGGCTGCTGCAGAATCAGGACCAAGGCAAGACCGAGGAGCTCGCCTACTCACCGGGCAAGACCACCGTCGACGTCGTGAACGACTCGGACATCAATGGGCTCGCGGCTTCGGTGTCGGAGGTGCTCACCGGCAAGGGATTCGTCCCCGGCACCGTCGGCAACAACGACGCCGAACGCGTGGCGAGTAGCCAGATTCGTGCCGCGAAGACCGATGATCTTGGGGCGCAGGCGGTTTCGAAGGAATTGGGTAATCTTCCCGTCGTCGAGGACCCGTCGATGGCACCTGGTTCGGTCCAGGTGGTGTTGGCAGCCGACTACACCGGTCCGGGATCGGGCCTCGGCACCGACCTCTCCACGGGCGACGCGACCGTCGACTCGGGCGACACGGTCGACGCTGCGGCCGCCGAATCGACCGACACCCCACTTCCCACACCGCCGATCATCACGGCAGGCTCGGATGGTCCGGAGTGCGTGAGCTGACGAATCTCGCATCGGCAGTGATGGACCCGCTGCTCGCCCTCCCCTCGGCGCCACGCATCACCTACTACGACGATGCGACCGGCGAACGCATCGAACTGTCGACGGTGACACTCGCCAACTGGGCGGCGAAGACCGGCAACCTGCTGCGAGACGAGCTCGGCGCGGCTCCGGGAAGCCGTGTCGCCATTCTCCTTCCCGCCCACTGGCAGACCTTGGGCGTGATCCTCGGCGTCTGGTACGCGGGAGCGGAAGTCGTTCTGGCGCAAGAGGACTGCGACATTGCCTTTTGCGCGGTGGATCGCCTCGACGACGCGGATGCGGCCGTCGGGTCTGCGGGTGAGATCGTGGCGCTGTCCCTCGACGCGTTCGGCAGGCCGGTTGCCGACCTCCCGTTCGGCATCACCGACTACGCGACCTCGGTGCGGGCGCACGGTGACCAGATAGCGCCCGAGCGCAGCCCCGGCCCTGCGCTGAACGGGCAATCAGCACCCGAGACCCTTTCCGCGGCAACGAAGTCGGCTACGGCTCAGGGGCTGGACGGCGCCAGCAGAATCCTGTCGTCGGCAGCGTGGGACACCCCCGACGAACTGATCGACCACATGCTCGCGGTGCTCGTCGCAGGCGGATCGCTGGTCCAGGTGGCACATCCCGATCCCGAGGTGCAGGATCGGCGCCGCGAGGCAGAGAAGGTCACCGCAGAGCGGAACTAGCCCGCCGGAACTCCTCCTACTTCAACAACGCGCGGGACATCACGACCCGCTGAATCTGGTTGGTGCCCTCGTAGATCTGGGTGATCTTGGCGTCCCGCATGAAGCGTTCGACGGGGAAGTCCACCGTGTAGCCGTACCCGCCGAACAGCTGCACGGCATCGGTGGTCACCTGCATCGCCACGTCGGAGGCGTAGCACTTGGCAGCCGAGGAGATGAAACCCAGATCGGGTTCGCCACGCTCGGCCCGCGCCGCCGCCGTGTAGACCATCAACCGGGCCGCCTCGATCTTCATCGCCATGTCGGCGAGCATGAACTGCACGGCCTGGAAGTCGCTGATCGACTTCTTGAACTGCTTGCGCTCCTTGGTGTAGGCGATCGAGGCCTCCAGCGCGCCCTGGGCGATGCCCACGGCCTGCGCTCCGATGGTCGGGCGGGTGTGGTCCAGCGTGGCCAGAGCCGTCTTGAAACCCGTCCCCGGCTCACCGATGATTCGGTCGCCGGGAATCCTGCAGTCCTCGAAGTACAGGTCGGTGGTCGGCGACCCCTTGATGCCCATCTTGCGTTCCTTGGCCCCGACGGTGAAACCGGGATCGTCGGCGTGCACGACGAACGCCGAGATCCCATTGGCACCCTTGTCGGCATCGGTCACGGCCATCACCGTGTACCACGTCGACTTGCCGCCGTTGGAGATCCAGCACTTCGACCCGTTGAGCACCCAATCGTCACCGTCGGCCTTGGCCCGGGTGCGCATCGCTGCGGCGTCACTGCCTGCCTCGCGCTCGGATAGCGCGTAGGACGCGGTCGCCTCACCCGCCCCGATCGACGGCAGCACCTGCTTCTTGAGCTCCTCCGAGCCTCGCAACAGCATGCCCATGGTGCCGAGCTTGTTGCAGATCGGAATCAGCGACGACGAGGCGCACACGCGAGCGAC
The DNA here is from genome assembly GCF_006439015.1 of Mycolicibacterium hodleri. Lineage (GTDB taxonomy): Bacteria > Actinomycetota > Actinomycetes > Mycobacteriales > Mycobacteriaceae > Mycobacterium > Mycobacterium hodleri_A. The sequence continues at coordinate 551,847 of NZ_RCZG01000004.1, forward strand.
CTCTTCGATCACGATGCACGCAGCGACGGAGTCACCGCCCTGGCCGCCGTACTCCTCGGGAATGTGGATCGCGGAGAAGCCCGACGAGTTCAGTGCTGCCAGGGCTTCATCCGTGTAGCGGGCCTTCTCGTCGACGTCGGCCGCGTGCGGCGCGATTTCCTTGTCGCACAGGCCACGGAGGACCTTGCGCATCTCGACGTGTTCGTCGGAGAGCTGAAAGACATCAAAAGACGGGTTTCCGATGGACATGGAGACTCCTTGCTACTCGTCGGTAACTTTACCTCGCGGGATCGAGGTGCCGAGCAACCGCTCCCGAAGTGCCGCGTCCTTCTCCAGGACGATGTTCTCGAGGTCGGACTGAAACTGCTTCATCTGGGCCCGCAACACGGGGTCCGATACACCGAGTATGCGCACCGCCAGCAAGCCGGCGTTGCGCGCACCGCCGATCGACACCGTCGCCACCGGCACGCCCGCGGGCATCTGCACGATCGATAGCAGCGAGTCCAGGCCGTCCAATCGCGCCAACGGCACCGGGACGCCGATCACCGGCAGCGCAGTGGCGGCGGCGACCATGCCAGGGAGATGGGCCGCGCCGCCCGCTCCGGCGATCACCACCTCGATGCCCCGATCCGCAGCGCTTCGCGCGTAGTCGAGCATGCGGTCCGGCGTGCGGTGCGCGGAGACCACGCCCACCTCGAAGGGCACCTCGAACTCCGCCAGGGCCATGGCGGCGTCCTCCATCACCGACCAGTCGCTGTCGCTGCCCATGATGACCCCGACGCGTGGCAAGCGCTCATCGGCCATGTTCATCCCACCCGTCCGTCCATTCGCCATGCGACAACCAGTGCGCAGCGCGAGTCGCCCGTTCCCGCACCTCCGCGACGTAGTCGGCATCCTCCAGCGAGCCCGACGCGGCGCCGAGAACGTTGACGTGCCCGATCTTGCGCCCCGGGCGTTCGGACTTCCCGTAGAGGTGCACGCTGGCCTCTGGCAGGCGCGCGAAGAGGTGATGCAGCCGTTCGTCCATGCTCATCTCGGGCGCCTGCGGTGCGCCGAGCACGTTGGCCATCACCGTGACGGGTGCGATGAGCCCGGTGGCTCCGAGCGGATAGTCCAGGACCGCGCGAAGATGTTGCTCGAACTGGCTGGTGACGGCGCCGTTCATGGTCCAGTGCCCAGAGTTGTGCGGGCGCATCGCCAGCTCGTTGACCAGTAGCTTGCCGTCTGCGGTCTCGAACAATTCCACCGCGAGTACCCCGACGACTCCCAATTCGCCGGCCAGCCGTAGGCCCAGTTGCTCCGCTTCAGCGCCGAGTTCGGGGTCGAGGTCGGGCGCCGGCGCGATCACCTCCACGCAAATGCCGTCCCGCTGCACCGTCTGCACCACGGGCCACGCCGCACCCTGGCCGAACGGCGACCGGGCGACGAGTGCCGACAATTCCCGCCGCATGTCGACCCGCTCCTCCAGCAGGACCGCAGTGCCGTCGGCCAGGTAGCGCTCGGTCACCGCACGAGCCTCGGCGAGGTCCTTGGCAAGGGTGACCCCCCGTCCGTCGTACCCTCCCCGCGCTGTCTTGACGACGATCGGGCCGTCGATCTGCGCCGCGAAGGCGTCGACGTCAGTGGGCGCGGTGACCTCCACGTACCGGGGAATGGGCGCTCCCAGCGCCTCGAGCCGACGCCGCATCACCAGCTTGTCCTGGGCATGAACCAGCGCGTGCGGCGGCGGTGCGACGTTCACCCCCCGATCAACCAGGGCTTGCAACAGGTCTGTGGGGACGTGCTCGTGGTCGAAGGTCAAGGCAGAGGCACCCGCGGCAGCGCGGGCCAGCGCGTCGGCGTCGGTATGTGAACCGATGACCACGTCGGGAGTGACCTGGGCGGCGGGATCGTCCGGCGATGCGGCCAGCACCCGCAGGGTCTGGCCCAACGCCACGGCGGCCTGGTGGGTCATCCTGGCCAACTGTCCGCCGCCGACCATGGCTACGACTGGAGGTGCGCTCACGGTGCCTATGGTGTCATGGTCCCGAAGCTCGGTTGGACCCGTCGCGACCTGCACGGCTACGCGTCCGGATCCTGATTTCCGTAGACTACCCACTTGTGTCTTTCACCGATGCCACCATCGCGCGTCTTCCGCGCATGGTTCGGCCCTTCGCCGAGCGGCATCACGAGCTCATCAAGTTCGCGATCGTCGGCGGTACGACGTTCATCATCGACTCCGCGATCTTCTACACGCTCAAGCTGACGATCCTCGAGCCCAAGCCGGTCACGGCCAAGATCATCTCTGGCATCGTCGCCGTGATCGCGTCCTACATATTGAATCGGGAATGGAGCTTCCGCGACCGTGGCGGCCGCGAGCGCCATCACGAAGCCCTCCTGTTCTTCGGGGTCAGCGGCGTCGGCGTCCTGCTCAGCATGGGTCCGCTGTGGGTGTCGAGCTACGTGCTCGACCTGCGCGTCCCGATGGTCAGTCTCACCATGGAGAACCTCGCGGACTTCGTCTCGGCCTACGTGATCGGCAATCTGCTGCAGATGGCGTTCCGCTTCTGGGCCTTCCGCCGCTGGGTCTTCCCCGACGAGTTCGGCCGCAACCCGGACAAGGCCGTCGAAGCCACGATCACTGCAGGCGGCATCGCCGAGGCGCCCGAGGATCAGTCCGAGGAAGATCAGGCGAAGGGCACCGTCACCTCGCTGCGCGGGGGCCGGTCGCGCCGCGCAGCTCAGCTGGGCGACTCGTCCGAGCCGAGGGTGTCGAAGACTTCGTGATACAGGAGTGAGTGCACCCGCTCGACGCTCGGAATGTCATCGAACTCCAGGGGATCCTGGCTCGCCGATTCGATGATGAGGGTGCCGGTGCGCAGGATGCGGTCGACGAGGCCGTGACTGAACTCCACGCTGTTGATCCGGGCCAGCGGAATGTCGATGCCGGAGCGTGTCATGACTCCGTGGCGGAACATCACCCGCCGGTCCGTGATCACGAAATGCGTGGATCGCCAATTCAAGACCGGCCACAGAGTCAGCCATCCGATGAGGATGAGCCAGATCACCGCGATGACGAGCATCACGATCTTCGTGGCCATGTGATCCCAGGCCGTGTGATTGACCACACCCACGCCGAATCCAGCCAGCGCGGTGAGCAGCAGGAGTGCGAACACAGGGCCGATCAGTCGCTTCCAGTGCGGGTGGCGGTGCAGCACGACACGCTCGTCGGCGGCCAGCACGTTGTCCGGATATCCCACGGCAATGGACTCTACTCAGCCGACGTCTGCTGGACGGGCCGCAGATGCACGATGTCGCCTGCCGACACGACGACGACCTCGTTGCCGGTGTCGATGCGTAGCCGACCTTGGCCGTCGACCGACACCGCGTCGCCGACGACTTCCTTGTCACCTGGTAACAGCGCGCGGACTCGCGAGCCGATCGTCAGGCTGTTCGCCGTGTACCGGGCGAGCAGCGAGGCGTCCGCGCCGCCAGTGGCCTGCAGGCCCTCGATTCGCCGTTGCAGTTCGCGGAGCAGCACAGGGACAAGTTGCATGCGATCTAGGTTCGTGGCACCGAGTACGGCCAACGAGGTCGCGTTGGGGTCGGGCAGTTCCTCGGCGAGCAGCGAGACATTCAGACCGACACCGACGACGATGACAGGGGTGGGCGTCGCCATCTCGGCGAGGATTCCTGCCAGCTTCCGCCGGTTCGCACCGGCGAGAACGTCATTGGGCCACTTCAACCCGGCGTCGATTCCGTTGCCGGCGGCCACCGCGTCCACGACGGCCAACCCGGTCGCCAGCGGCACCCACCCCCATGCGGCCGGGGGCAACCCGGAGGTGGACACCCCGACCGACATGGTGATTTGCGCGCGCGAGACGGCTGACCAGCTGCGGCCGTTGCGACCGCGTCCCGCCGTCTGGTTCTCCGCGAGGAGAACCGCCCCGGCAATGTCTTCCCCGGTCGCCGAGCGGGCGATAAGGTCGGCGTTGGTCGAACCGGTTTCAGCCACCACGTCGACCCGCCGCCAGATCGAGGCGGGTGTGACGACGGAATCGGTCAATGCCGCGGCGTCGAGCGGAGATCTGGTCGTGGGATTGATCATGAGGGCAGCCTAGGGTGAGGTTGCTCTCGAACTCTCGTGCAGCCACTCACGGCTAAGCGATACGAGTTTGCTACGACTGCACTGTGAGCTCGGTCACGTAGAACGTAGTTACGCCCGTCGCGGCGATTGCCGATCAGTATGCGCCGGTGCCGCTCGCGATCGTCCGGACGGTCTTCATGGCGATCAGCAGGTCATTGGTGATCGACCAGTTCTCCACATAGGACAGGTCGAGGCGGACCGCGTCATCCCACGAAAGATCAGAACGACCGCTCACCTGCCACAACCCGGTGATGCCTGGGAGCACCAACAGCCGCCGACGTACCTGATCGTTGTAGGTGTCGACCTCGCGCCGAAGTGGCGGTCGCGGCCCGACCACACTCATGTCGCGACCCAACACGTTGAAGAACTGGGGCAGTTCATCGATGCTGAATTTCCGCAGAATCCTGCCGACGGAGGTGATCCGCGGGTCTTCCTTCATCTTGAACAGCACGCCGCCAACACAGTCGTTGACCTGAAGCAGGCCAGAGACTTGCTCGTCCGCTCCGTCTACCATCGTGCGGAACTTGACCATCTGGAACGGCTGGCCTTCGCGACCTATCCGTTCGGACCGATAGAACACCGGGCCCTTGCTGGTCAGCTTGATGGCGATGGCGGAGGCAATCATGACGGGCATCGCGGTGAGGAGCGCGCCGGTCGCCACGATGTAGTCAAAGGCTAACTTCTGGATTTTCTTGGTACCGCTGTACTGAGGCTTCTCAACGTGAATCAGAGGAAGCCCCGCAACGGGCTGCATGGTCAGGCGGGGTCCGGCCACATCCATGACGCCTGGGGTGATCACCAGATCGACGCCCAGTTTGTGCAATTCCCAAGATAGTTCGCGTACGCCGTCCGGACCGAGATAGTCGGTGGTGGTGAGCGCCACCGCGTCGGCGTTCGTCCTGAGGATTGCGTCGCGCACCTTGCCCGCGTCGCCGAGTACCGGCAGCGTGCCGACGCCGGCGACCTCGATGGTCCCTCCCGAACTACGTCCCGTCAGGCACACTCCTACTACCGAGTACCCGTAGCTGAAGCCGCGCGCAAGCGATTGGACCAGAACGCGAACTGCTTGGGCGTCGCCCACTGCGACAACAGTCTTCACGCATCGTCCGTGCCGTCGCTGCCGGGCGAGGTAAGCCCGGCAGACGTTGCGGCCGACCAACAGTCCGGTGAGACCCAGCGGGAATGCGATGGCCAGGTACCCACGTGCGTACTCCGGCCGGAAGATCATCAGTAACACCGCCACGATGCCGACAGTTGCCAGCGTCGCCGAAACCACCCGCCGGTACTCCTCGACGCCGGCACCCACGATGCGTGGCGAACGGGTGCGGTAGGCGGTCAGCAGCGCCAGCCAGATGGCGGCAATGAGGACCGACATCACGCCGTAGTAGACCGACTTGGGGTCGAGGGCACTGATCGTGCTACCGAACCGGACCATCTGCGCGCAACCAAGCGCTGCCACGACCACGACGAAGTCAGTCACGAATAGCGCTCGTATGTATTGGCGCTGCCACGGCGCCGCACGCTTTGGAGCGTCCGTCCGACCGTCTGCCCCCACCGACAGCTTGGCCGCAGCGACCCGATCGTCAATAACCGACACTGCCTTACCCCCATTTGCTGGTAGCTAGCTACCGAGCTCCCCCGAAACACCTGCGACTCACTATCTCACTGTTTGCCCCGATCTGTCACGTTTCGGCACCGTTGGGCAGGGTTCGCCGTTAACTCGGGTGACTGCAACCCGGGTAGATCACCAACAATCGCCCTCGACGCGGGCCTTCACGAGTCCGCCCGCTTGGGTAGGCGTGGAACGGCGGTGATGACCGTCGAGCGCCGGGCGCACGTGAAAGCATTGCCAGAGGATGAACCTTGCCCGGGGAAGGTGATCACGCCGGGTAACAATGATTGCCCTGTTCATGAACGGATTAGCCTGGTCATGAACGCTGGTCGGCGAGGCGGCGCACCGTGGCCGCTTCGTCACGTGTGGTTGATGGCTCCGGACGTCGGCAGACTGTGCCTGGCTGGTGGGGGCTGCCACACCGCGGACGTGCTCAATGAAACCTTGACGGTGTCGGAGCCCGGTGTGAACCGAAGCCGAGCGGCACCACGTTGACTCGGGAACTGGTATCGGCGAGGTGCAGCCGGCGCATTTTTAAACAATTCAGTGGCGAACAACTTGGTGGCGCACACACCGGTCGTCGACTTGGCACACCCGAGTGCGCGTACACAGACATCTGGAACCATCGACGCATATCTCCCAATTAAGGGCTGCTTAAGAGGACGCGCCTTCCTCCCGCTACGATCGGCACCATGACGAGCGTCACCGACCCCACCCCTGCGCAAGACATCGACATCCACACCACGGCGGGCAAGCTCGCCGACCTGCGCAAGCGTGCCGATGAGACGTTGCACCCCGTTGGCGAGGCAGCCGTCGAGAAGGTCCATGCCAAGGGCAAGCTGACTGCTCGCGAGCGCATCTTCGCGCTAATGGACGAGGGGTCCTTCGTCGAGCTCGACGCGCTGGCCAAGCACCGCAGCAAGAACTTCGGCCTCGAGGCGAACCGCCCGGTCGGTGACGGCGTGGTGACCGGCTACGGCACCATCGACGGTCGCGACGTCTGCATCTTCAGCCAGGACGCCACCGTCTTCGGCGGCAGCCTCGGCGAGGTCTACGGCGAGAAGATCGTCAAGGTGCAGGAGTTGGCCATCAAGACCGGCCGCCCCCTGATCGGCATCAACGACGGAGCGGGTGCGCGCATTCAGGAGGGCGTGGTCTCACTTGGCTTGTACAGCAAGATCTTTCGCAACAATATCCTTGCCTCCGGCGTCATCCCCCAGATCTCGCTAATCATGGGTGCTGCCGCCGGCGGACACGTCTACTCCCCCGCGCTCACCGACTTCGTCATCATGGTCGACCAGACCAGCCAGATGTTCATCACCGGACCCGACGTGATCAAGACGGTCACCGGCGAGGAAGTCACCATGGAGGAACTGGGTGGCGCCCACACCCACATGGCCAAGTCGGGCACGGCGCACTACGTTGCCTCCGGCGAACAGGACGCCTTCGACTACGTCCGCGATCTGCTGAGCTACCTTCCGCCGAACAGCGCCGCCGAGCCGCCCCGCTTCCCGGCTCCGCCGCACCCGGGCGCCATCGAGGACAACCTCACCGATGAAGATCTCGAGCTCGACACCCTCATCCCCGACTCGCCGAACCAGCCCTACGACATGCACGAGGTCATCACCCGCATCCTCGACGACGACGAGTTCCTCGAGGTGCAGTCGGGCTACGCAGGCAACATCGTCATTGGATTCGGTCGGATCGACGGCCGCACCGTGGGAATAGTGGCCAACCAACCCACCCAGTTCGCAGGCTGCCTGGACATCAACGCCTCCGAGAAGGCCGCCCGCTTCGTGCGGACCTGCGACTGCTTCAACATCCCGATCATCATGCTGGTCGACGTGCCAGGCTTCCTGCCGGGCACCGACCAGGAGTACAACGGCATCATCCGTCGTGGCGCCAAACTGCTGTACGCATATGGCGAGGCGACCGTCGCCAAGATCACCGTCATCACCCGCAAGGCCTACGGCGGCGCCTACTGCGTCATGGGATCCAAGGACATGGGCTGCGACGTCAACGTCGCATGGCCGACCGCCCAGATCGCCGTGATGGGCGCCTCCGGTGCGGTCGGCTTCGTTTACCGCTCGCAGCTGAAGGAAGCGGCCGCCGACGGCCAGGACGTTGACGCCCGCCGCTTGGAGCTCCAGCAGGACTACGAGGACACCCTCGTCAATCCATACGTCGCCGCCGAGCGGGGCTACGTGGACGCAGTCATTCCACCGTCGCACACCCGCGGTTACATCTCGGCCGCGCTGCGTCTGCTGGAGCGCAAGATCGTGCAACTGCCACCCAAGAAGCACGGCAACATTCCCCTCTGATTCCAGCCAGGCCTGCCGCCCCGACGAACGGACTACCCGTGTCACAAGACGTCGACATCACCGAGGTCTCCGACCCTCAGGACATGACCATCGACGCGCCCGTCGATACGTCGGTGCCCGAGATCAGGATCCTCAAGGGCAATCCCACCGATGAAGAACTGGCCGCGCTGGTGACCGTGCTTGCTGGCGGTAGCGGCGGCGCCGCCGAGCACGGTCCACAGGAACTCAACCTGTGGGGCCATCCGGTGGACAAGCTGCGCTACTCGGTGGTCAGCTGGCAGCGCGTCACTCAGCTGGAACGCACCCACATCCGGCGTTGATGAGCCGCTTGCGCGAAGAAAATCAGTGCCGATGAGCCGCTTGCGCGAAGAAAATCAGTGCCGATGAGCCGCTTGCGCGAGCGGAATAAGCCATGACGCGTGTGGTCCTCGCGTCGGCATCACCCGGGCGGCGCAAGGTTCTGCGGGGCGCGGGGATCGACCCGATCGTGATTGTGTCGGGCGTCGACGAGGACGCCGTGGTCGCAGAACTCCCGGAGGACGCCGCCCCCGGGACCGTGACGACCGCCCTAGCGATAGCGAAGGCTCAAGCAGTGACCCATACGCTGGATGCCGAGCTGCTCGCGAATTGCGTTGTCATCGGCTGTGATTCGATGTTGTACCGTGAGGGACGCCTGTGGGGCAAGCCTGCGACCGAAGCCGCAGCCATCGAGGGCTGGAAGGCGATGGCGGGAAAGTCGGGAGAGCTCTACACCGGTCACTGTGTAATTCTCCTGCGCGACAACGAGATCGAGGCCACAGCCGCCGAGCACGCGGTGACCACCGTCCGCTTCGGCCGCCCGTCGGAGGCGGACGTGCTGGCCTACGCCCGCAGCGGTGAGCCCGTCGGGGTCGCAGGCGGCTTCACCCTCGACGGTCTCGGTGGCTGGTTCGTCGACGGCGTCGACGGTGATCCGTCGGCTGTCATCGGCATCGGGCTGCCTCTGACTCGGATTTTGTTCGAACGCGTAGGCCTCACCATCCCTGGTCTCTGGCGTGCGAACCCCGTCCGCGACTGACACCGAGGAGCTGTCTAGTCCGCTCAGGCGAGCAAGTAGGCTCATACGCGTGTCTCTGCCCGCAGATCCGCATCCATCTCTGGCCGCCTACGCCCATCCCGAACGGCTGGTCACCGCCGACTGGCTGGCGGGAAACATCGGCCGACCGGGGCTTGCCATCGTCGAGTCCGACGAGGACGTCCTGCTCTACGACACCGGGCACATTCCCGGCGCCGTAAAGATCGACTGGCACGTCGACCTCAACGATCCGCACGTCCGTGACTACATAGACGGTGCCCAATTCGCCGCGTTGATGGATCGCAAGGGCATAAGCCGGGACGACACCGTGGTGATCTACGGCGACAAGAGCAATTGGTGGGCGGCCTACGCCCTCTGGGTCTTCACGCTGTTCGGCCACCCCGACGTCCGACTGCTCGACGGCGGACGCGACCTATGGGTGTCCAACGGTCGGGACACCACCCTCGACGTTCCTTCCAAAGAGACGACGGGCTACCCGGTCGTCGAGCGCAACGATGAGCCGATCCGCGCCTACCGGGAGGACGTGCTGGGGATTCTGGGGCACCAACCGCTGATCGACGTCCGCTCCCCCTTGGAGTACACCGGGGAGCGCACTCACATGCCGGACTACCCCGAAGAGGGCGCCCTGCGTGGCGGCCACATCCCGACGGCGAAGTCGATCCCCTGGGCGAAGGCCGCAAGGGACAGCGGGCAGTTCCGCAGCCGGGCCGAGCTCGACGAGTTGTACGGCTTCCTGGAGCCGGCTGACAAGACGATCGTCTACTGCCGCATCGGCGAGCGGTCCAGTCACACCTGGTTCGTGCTGACCCACCTGCTCGGCAAGGAGGGGGTGCGCAATTACGACGGCTCTTGGACCGAATGGGGCAACGCAGTGCGCGTTCCCGTCGCCGTCGGAGAAGATCCTGGCGAAGCGCCATGACCATGCCGCCGGCGCTGGCCGAAGTGGTGTCTGACTTCGCCGACATGCAGGGCCAGGACAAACTTCAGCTCCTGCTCGAGTTTGCGAATGAATTGCCGCCGATCCCGGCCGATCTCGAAGAGGCGGCGATGGAGCCGGTGCCCGAGTGTCAGTCGCCTCTTTTCCTGCACGTCGACGCCGATGACCGCGAAGCCGTCCGGTTGTACTTCAGCGCGCCGGCCGAGGCACCCACCACTCGGGGTTTCGCCGCCATTCTGGCCACCGGACTGGACGGGCAGTCTGCCGCCGACATCCTTGCCGTCCCCGACGACTTCTACTCCGAGCTGGGTTTGGCGGCGTTGATCAGCCCGTTGCGGCTGCGCGGCATGTCGGCGATGTTGACCCGCATCAAGCGACGGCTCAGCAACGCTTAGCACCCGCGGCGGTGCGCAGGATGGCGAGCAATCTTTGCTACGTCTGCATCACGACGCGACGAGTGCAGCAACGTCGTCAATCCCGAAAGATTCAGGGTGCGCTAAAAAGCGACCAGGTGGCACTAGCCGCTCAAGTCGCGAATCCTCAACGAAAAGCTCTGAAGCTTCAGCCCGTAGGACTATGCTCTAGCAAATGGCAAACACGGGCCGTCGGCGCGAGATCGACGCCATTGCGGCCAACCTCGCGATGCCCGACCGCCACACCCGTGACGACCTCGATCGGACGGGGCTCGTACGCCTCGAAGGAGTCATTCCGCCCGAATGGCTTGCTGCCGCCCGCGCAGACGTCGACAGATTCATTGCCCGACACGGTTCGGGTGAACACAGCATGGTCGACACCGACCGCTGGGAGTGCCCCATATAGCCGATTTGGCTACCGACGAGCGCGTGGAGTCCTTTCTGCATACCCTCACGCCGATTCTTGAGGCCGCAAAGCCGGGCTTCGCCGGCTACCGACAACGAGTCCTTCGCATTCTCGACGGCTCGGGGTTGGATTCACCGCCCTTCGATTGGCACTATGACGCGAACGCGGTGACGATGCTCGTTCCCATCGTCATCCCCGACGATGGAACGGGTCACCTAGCGCTGTTCCCCGACCACCGCCCGCACCGGCGTTGGGCGAGAGTCAGCGCGGCCGAGCGACTCCTTGTGCACAACAGAACCTATGGCCGCATTAAGCGACGACGCTTCGACAGCGACCCAGCTGCGTTCACCGTTCCGCTCGCTCCCGGTGATGCTTACCTCTTCAGGGGTTACCGCGCGCTCCACGCGACACTGCCTTGGCCGCCGGGCAAGCTGCGGGTGACGCTCTTGCTCCAGTACGGCCATCCCTACGGCCAGGATGGACCCATCCTGCAGGCGGTGCGGGCACAGCGAAACGCCCTCCGAAAGCGGCGGGCCGGCACTCAGGCGCACCGCAACACGGCATGGTAATCATGCCTACTCGGCAGTAACAGATACCGCCTTGCCAGGGGTACAGCCCTGCCGCCTAAACTCCCTTCGATACTTTCTTAAAGAGGATTCTTAGAGACATGCCATCAGGAGGCGCAGTGCCAAGTCACGCCAGCTCGAAGATCTCCAAGGTGCTCGTCGCCAATCGAGGCGAGATCGCCGTCCGGGTGATCCGTGCCGCCAAGGACGCCGGGCTGGCCAGCGTGGCCGTGTACGCAGATCCCGACGCCGACGCGCCCCACGTCCGTCTGGCCGACGAAGCCTTTGGTCTTGGTGGGCAGACCTCGGCGGAGTCCTACCTCGACTTCGGCAAGATCCTGGACGCCGCCGCCAAGTCGGGCGCCAACGCCATCCACCCCGGGTACGGCTTCCTCTCTGAGAACGCCGACTTCGCCCAGGCCGTCATCGATGCGAACCTGATCTGGATCGGGCCGAGCCCGCAGTCCATCCGCGATCTCGGTGACAAGGTGACCGCCCGCCACATCGCCGCCAAGGCCGATGCGCCGTTGGTTCCCGGCACTCCGGAACCAGTCAAAGATGCCGACGAAATCGTGGCCTTCGCCGAGGAGTACGGCGTGCCGATCGCGATCAAGGCCGCCTTCGGCGGTGGTGGTCGCGGCATGAAGGTTGCTCGCACCATCGAGGAGATCCCCGAGCTGTTCGATTCCGCGACGCGCGAGGCTGTTTCGGCATTCGGCCGCGGCGAGTGCTTCGTGGAGCGCTATCTGGACAAGCCGCGCCACGTCGAGGCTCAGGTGATYGCCGACACCCACGGCAACGTCGTCGTCGCGGGTACCCGCGACTGCTCCCTGCAGCGACGCTTCCAGAAGCTGGTGGAGGAAGCACCTGCGCCCTTCCTCACCGAGGCGCAGCGCAAGGAGATCCACGAGTCCGCCAAGCGCATCTGCARGGAAGCCGGTTACTACGGTGCGGGCACGGTCGAATATCTCGTCGGCCAGGACGGTCTGATCTCGTTCCTCGAGGTCAACACCCGCCTGCAGGTCGAACACCCGGTCACCGAGGAGACTTCGGGGATCGACCTGGTGCGTCAGCAGTTCCGGATTGCCAACGGCGAAGCGCTGGACATCACCGAGGACCCGACACCCCGCGGCCACTCCTTCGAGTTTCGCATCAACGGCGAGGACGCCGGACGTGGCTTCCTGCCCGCGCCGGGTCCGGTCACCCTGTTCGATCCGCCGACGGGCCCCGGCGTGCGCCTGGACTCCGGCGTCGAGACCGGTTCGGTCATCGGCGGSCAGTTCGACTCGATGCTGGCCAAGCTGATCATCACCGGCGCCACCCGCGCGGAGGCCCTCGACCGGTCGCGTCGCGCGCTGGCCGAGTTCACCGTCGAGGGTCTGGCTACCGTCATCCCGTTCCACCGCGCCGTGGTGTCGGATCCCGCCTTCATCGGTGACGACGATGGCTTCACGGTGCACACCCGCTGGATCGAGACCGAGTGGGACAACACCGTCGAGCCGTTCACCTCGGGAGCCCCCCTCGACGAGGAGGACACCCTGCCGCGGCAGAAGGTCGTCGTCGAGGTCGGTGGACGCCGCGTCGAGGTGTCGCTTCCCGGCGATCTNTCACCGGCGCCACCCGCGCGGAGGCCCTCGACCGGTCGCGTCGCGCGCTGGCCGAGTTCACCGTCGAGGGTCTGGCTACCGTCATCCCGTTCCACCGCGCCGTGGTGTCGGATCCCGCCTTCATCGGTGACGACGATGGCTTCACGGTGCACACCCGCTGGATCGAGACCGAGTGGGACAACACCGTCGAGCCGTTCACCTCGGGAGCCCCCCTCGACGAGGAGGACACCCTGCCGCGGCAGAAGGTCGTCGTCGAGGTCGGTGGACGCCGCGTCGAGGTGTCGCTTCCCGGCGATCTTGCGATCGGCGGCGGCGCCGCGTCCCCATCGGGAGCAATCCGTAAGAAGCCCAAGCCCCGCAAGCGCGGCGCGTCGGGCGGCGCGGCGGCCTCCGGTGACGCCGTGACCGCACCGATGCAGGGCACCGTGGTCAAGGTGGCGGTGGAGGAGGGCCAGCAGGTGTCCTCCGGTGACCTCATCGCCGTCCTCGAGGCCATGAAGATGGAGAACCCCGTGACGGCCCACAAGGACGGCACCATCACGGGGTTGGCGGTCGAGCCGGGCGCCGCGGTCACCCAGGGCACCGTGCTCGCCGAGATCAAGGACTAGCGGCTCGCCAAACGGTCGGTGAAGACGTGGAACCAGTCGAGATCAACAACGGCACGTGGTATCTGCGCGGGCTGCGCTACGACGACCGCGTAGACGACCGGCCGGAGCTCGCCGACCTCGGCGAAACCGACCTGGATTACGTCCACGATGCGGCAGACGGCTGGGCCGACGACACCCTCTACACGTGGGCGGTCTGCGAACCGTCCACCGGTGAGCTGGTCGCCGAGATCACTCTCGACCCCAAGACCGCCTTCATGCACAGCCGATCACGACCTGGCCACGAGGATGCGGCCGCCATGTCCGAGGACACCGTGCGCCGCTACGCCTCCGAGATCCTCAACATTCGAGTGTGGACGTGACCACGCTCCCGCCGACTCCCAAGATCGTCACGGTGACCGGTGCCGCGGGCCAGATCGGCTATGCGGCACTGTTTCGGATCGGCGCGGGCGCTCTTCTCGGTCGTGGCGTGCCGGTGACGCTGCGTCTGCTCGAGCTGCCGTCGGCGGTCCGCGCGGCCGAGGGCGTGGTGATGGAACTCGTGGACAGTGCCTTCGATCTGCTCGCGGGGGTGGAGATCCACGACGACCCCGTCCGCGCGTTCGACGGTGTCGACGTCGCGCTGCTCGTCGGTGCCAAGCCTCGTAGCAAGGGCATGGAACGCGCCGACCTGCTCGCCGCCAACGCCGCGATCTTCGCGGACGCGGGGCGGGCGCTCAACGCGGGCGCCTCGTCGGACGTCCGCGTCGTCGTGGTGGGCAACCCCGCGAACACCAACGCCCTCGTCGCATCCGCCCATGCACCGGACGTCCCGTCGGAACGATTCACCGCGCTGACCCGTCTGGACCACAATCGGGCGGTGGCCGCACTGGCCGCCCACGCCGGGGTTCACGTCACCGACGTCTCGCGAGTGACGGTGTGGGGCAACCACTCTCCGACCATGTATCCCGACATCTTCCACGCCGACGTGGGCGGAAGGCCCGGCTCCGAATACGCCGCCGACACCGACTGGCTGACGACCGACTTCATCCCCACGGTGGCTACCCGCGGCACAGCCATCATCGAGGCCCGCGGGACGTCGTCGGCGGCCTCCGCGGCCAACGCGGCGATAGATCACGTCCGCGACTGGGTGGACGGCACCGATGCTCGTGACTGGACGTCGGTGGCACTGCCCTCGCCCGGCGTGTACGGCATTCCGCAGGGCATCGTGACGTCGCTGCCCGTCCGTGCGGTCGACGGCGCCTGGCAGATCGTCGAGGGTCTCGAGATCAACGCGTTCTCGCGCGCTCGCATCGACGCGTCGGTCGCCGAACTCGAATCCGAACGGGCGGCCGTGGCCGCCCTGGGACTGCTTTAACGCTGCGAGTGCGCCGACCTATACGCATCCACCGCTTCGAACGGTAGCGGCCCGCGTCTGCCGACGCGGTAGCCGTTGGCATGGCACCACTCCCGGATCTGAACGCGCTCCTGACCGCTGACCTGTTTTCGCCAGGGGTCGGCCCGTACCAGATGTCGACGCTGCTGCGCCCGCACCCGTCGCCCGCGATCTGCCCACTCCTCAACCGTGCGACGAAGCGCTTCGGCGTTCGCCGAAGACAACTCGATCGAGTACAGCAGACCGTCCAGGCCGAACTCGACCGTTTCGTCCGCCGTCGTGCCGTCGAGGTCGTCGATCAACGGGACACTCTTTCTCTTCCCCATGACGAACTACCACCCCTTGCCCATTGGCGCCGTAGAGCGCCAGCCCCCCGTAAGTCGAGTCTCGACCGACGTCCGCAGGAACTCCCCGGCTCCGCGTACTCAGGTGTATACCACCACCGCCCTAAAGTTCGTCGACGTCCACACCGCTGGCGAGGTCGCCGCACTCGACGGCGACCACGTCATTCCTGCTCGTCAGAAAGGTTCGCCCGCCCTCGTCGCCGTCCAGAGTCACCAACAGTGCCGCCCAGTGCCTACGTGCGATCGCCACGGGGTGACCGGGCCGTCCACCGTAGGTGGCGCGTGCCAATCCCGATATCGACGCGCCCACCCCGTCCAGGACGCGGGCGACGACGTCCGCGCCGACGTCCGGGGTGTCGACGAGGTGCAGCAGCGCCACCTCGGCGCCACCGGCTGCGTCCAACCCCGCACGCAGCGAGGCGCTCATGCCCGTCTGCCAATCCTCGGCCACGACCACGCGCGCGGGCGGGGGGACGTCAACCATGGCGGCGCCCAGCACCACCACGACGTCATCACAGCCACCGTCGGCCAAGGCTTCCACCGCGGCGCGTAGCCACGCCCCTTGACCCGCAAGGACTTTCGGCATGCCGTACCGAGTGCCTGCCCCCGCGGCCAGCACCACCCCTGCCACGGCGCGCGTTCTCGACATGCGAACATCATCAACCTGGTCGATTCTTGACGGATGTCCGCCCCGGTCACCCAGACTCCGAGGAAGCGCGTCCACCCCGTCGACGAGGTGCTCCCGCTACCGAAGCTCGCCACCTACGGGTTCCAGCACGTCGTCGCGTTCTACGCGGGCGCGGTGCTGGTACCGATCATCATCGCCGGCGCCATCAGTCTGCCCCAGGAAGAATTGGTCAAGCTGATCACGGCCGACCTGTTCACCTGCGGGATCGCGTCGATCATCCAGGCGGTCGGGTTCTGGAAGGTGGGGGTTCGACTACCGCTGCTGCAGGGCGTGACGTTCGCCGGCGTCTCCCCGATCATCGCGATCAGCCTGGCGCACGGCGGTGGCGCGGCCAGTCTGCTCTACGTGTACGGGGCCGTGATCGTCGCGGGTGTGTTCACGTTCCTGATCGCACCGATCTTCGTGAAGTTGCTGCGGTTCTTCCCGCCGGTCGTCACGGGCACGCTGATCACCATCATCGGCCTTTGCCTGGTACCGGTCGGCGCGGGCGATGCCGTCACCAATCCTGCGACGGGCGAACATGATCCGACGAACATCCGGTGGCTGCTCTACGCGCTCGGCACGATCGCCGTCATCGTCGCGATCCAGCGCATCTTCCGCGGCTTCATGGCCACCATTGCGGTGCTCCTCGGCCTTGTCATCGGGTGCGCAGTCGCATTCGCCCTCGGCGACATGAACTTCGACAAGGTCGGCGCGGCCGCACCCATCGGGTTCACTCAACCGTTCCTGTTCGGGATGCCCAAGTTCGACGTCGTCGCCTGCATCACGATGATCATCATCCTGCTGATCACCGCGGTCGAGTCAACGGGCAGCACCATGGCGACCGGCGAGATCGTGGGCAAGCGCATCAAGGCCGCCGACATCGGCAACGTGCTGCGGGCCGACGGCCTGGCCACCGTGATCGGCGGCGTCTTCAACTCGTTCCCGTATACGGCCTTCTCGGAGAACGTCGGCCTGGTCCGGCTCACGGGCGTCAAGAGCCGCTGGGTGGTTGCCGCGGCGGGCGTCATCATGATCATCCTGGGCTTCCTGCCCAAGGTGGCCGCCATCGTGTCGTCGATCCCGAATCCGGTACTCGGCGGCGCGGCGCTGACGCTCTTCGCGACGGTTGCCGTGGTCGGCATCCAGACGCTGGGCAAGGTCGACTTCACCGATCACCGAAATCTGATCATCGTCACGACCAGCCTGGCGTTGGCGCTGTGGGTAACGTCGTACCCGGACGTCGCCAAGGCCCTACCTCCGGGCGTCGACCTGCTGTTCGGCAGCGGCATCAGCATCGGGGCGATTGCCGCGATCCTGCTCAACATCGTGTTCTTCCACCTCGGCATCAGCAAGGGACCCCGGGTGGCCGGGGGCGGCACCATTAGCCTCGGCGAGGTGAACTCGATGACCCAGGAACGCTTCACCGAGGTGTTCGGGCACGTCGTGCAGGACGTTCCGTGGGCCGTGGAACGGGCTTTCGAGCAGCGTCCGTTCGCCGACACCAGGGCGTTGCGGGAGGCATTCCAGGATGCCGTGCTGACCGGATCCACCGAGCAGCAGCTTCAGCTGATGAACGCCTTCCACGACCTTGGCGCCGAAGACGAGACGGGGCACGCGCTCGCCGTCGATCACGTGGCTCTGAGCAACCTCGCCGAGGAGGACCACAATGACGTCGTCGAACTTGCCGGCGCGTACCGCGAGCACTTCGGGTTTCCGTTGGTGATCTGCGCACGCGAAACCGAACACTTCGACCGAGTGATCAAGAACGGCTGGTCGCGAATGGACAATTCGACACCTGCGGAGAAGGCCTTCGCGCTGATCGAGATCGCGAAGATCGCGAACTACCGCTTCGACGACCTGGTGGCCGATGCCAATCCCATAGCTGCGGCGCGATTCGGCCGGCTCAACGAACTGCAGTAGATGCCGACCCAGGGAGCTCTGGGCCTGGATGGCTTCAACGGGCTGACCGATCGCCAACGGATGCACCTCCTGTTCGGCGTGTGCTCGTCGACCATCTGGGCGCGACGCGTGCTCGCAGGTGGTCCCTTTCGTGATGTGGACGCGCTGCTGGATCGCGCCGACCGGGTGCTTGCCGAGCTCGCCGACGGCGAGATCGACGCAGCACTGGACGGCCATCCCCGGATCGGTGCCAAGGTCGACAACGCCTCCTCCGCGCGCGAGCAGGCCGCCGTCGGCGCGGCCGACGACACCGTGAAGGCCGAACTGGCCGCCAAGAACGCCGAGTACGACGACAAGTTCGGCTACGTCTACCTGGTCTGCGCCAGCGGCCGGTCAGCCGAGGAACTGCTGGCCATCCTGACCGACCGCCTGCACAATGACGTCGATACCGAGCGGCGAGTGATGCGCAGCGAGTTGGGCAAGATCAACCGGTTGCGCTTGGAACGGCTACTGAGCGAGCCCGCGACATGACGTGCCGAGTGACCAGTTCTGGCACGGTTTCGGCGAGTTTGGTTGGCACGAGTGGCGACTCGCGGACAGGATCGACCACATGAGCCTCTCCACGCACGTCCTCGATGCCATGTCCGGCAAGCCCGCCGCGGGCGTGACCGTCACCCTGACCGACGCGGTCGGTGCACCGCTGACCACGGCGGCCACCGACGACGACGGGAGGATCGCGAAACTGGGCGACGACCTGCCCGCCGGGGTGTACCGCCTGCACTTCGACACGGGGAGCTACTACGCCGCGCTGGACGTTCCGACGTTCTATCCCGAGGTCGTCATCGCGTTCGAGATCACCAGTGCAGCTGGCAAGTACCACGTTCCGGTGCTGCTCTCGCCGTATGCCTATTCCACCTACCGAGGGAGTTGAGCGGTGTCAAGGATCATCCTGGGCAAGAATCAGTACGGCAAGGCGGAGAACCGCGTCGTCAGAATCTATCGCGATACCCCTCGCCACGAAATTCACGACATCAACGTATCCACTTGCCTACGAGGCGATTTCAGCGCTGCCCACCTGGCGGGTGATCAGTCTGAGGTGCTGCCCACCGACACCCAGAAGCAGACCGCGTACGCCTATGCCAAGTCCAACGGCCTGGTGTCGATCGAAGACTACGGCCTGGCGCTGGCGCGGCACTTCGTCAACGACGTCGAGCCGGTCGACGGCGCGCGCATCGAGATCGAGGAGTACGCGTGGGAGCGGGCGATCGTCGACGGCGCCGAACACGATTACACCTGGATCCGAAAGGGCCAGGAGGTCCGCACCGCCGCGATCACCGTCGATGGAGCCGGCGAGTGGGTCGTGGGCGGGCTCAAGGACATGGTCATCCTGAAGTCCACCGGGTCGGAGTTCGCCGGCTTCCTGACCGACCCGTACACCATCCTGGAGCCGACGCACGATCGGGTAATGGCGACATCGCTTGCCGCACAGTGGCGGTTCACCTCCACCGATGTCGACTGGGAGGCGACCTTTGCGGGCATCAAGATCCAGCTGGTCGAACAGTTCGCTCTCGTGCAATCGCTGGCTCTGCAACAGACCCTCTTCGAGATGGGCAGGGCCGTGCTGGAGACCTACCCGTTCATCGCCGAGGTGCGACTGTCCGCACCCAACAAGCACCACTTCATCTACGACCTCACGCCGTTCGGGCTGCAGAACGACAAGGAGGTGTTCAACGCCGATGATCGGCCCTACGGCCTCATCCAGGCGACGGTCACCCGTGACGACGCCCCGGCGGCAGGCGCCGCCTGGGATGTCTATCAGGGCTGGTTGTCCTAGCTCCTGTTACTCGAGCTGATCCCTCAGCCGCGCAAGCGATTTGGCCAGCAGCCGCGACACGTGCATCTGTGAGATGCCCACCCGCTCCGCGATCTGCGTCTGCGTCAGCGATTCGAAGAACCGAAGGAGAAGCACCTGGCGCTCGCGTTCGGGCAGGCTGGCGAGCAGGGGCCGCAGGGACTCCCGGTTTTCGATCTGGTCGAGATTGAGGTCGATGTCACCAAGCGTGTCGGCGATGGCGGGGGCCTCTTCGGTTCCGCCACCGGCCCCGTCGATCGACAGCGTGTTGTAGGAGCTACCCGCGACCAGACCCTCCACGATCTCGTCGCGGTCCATTTCCAGTTCGGCAGCAAGTTCCGACGGGGTGGGGGCACGTCCGAGCTTTTGCGACAACTCCGCGGTCGCCGCGCCCAACCGCAGGTGCAACTCCTTGAGCCGTCGGGGAACCTTCACCGACCAGCTGTTATCCCTGAAGTGGCGGCGGACCTCGCCCATGATGGTCGGCACCGCGAACGAGACGAAATCCGACCCCGCATCCACGTTGAAGCGGATGACGGCATTGACCAGGCCCACACGGGCGACCTGCACCAGATCGTCGCGCGGTTCGCCGCGACCGTCGAACCGTCGGGCGATGTGATCGGCCAGCGGCAGGCACCGCTCCACGATCGAGTCGCGCTGACGCGTGAACTTTGCGGAACCCGCTTCGAGCCCCTGCAGGGTGCGGAACATGACGACCACGTCCGCGTATTCAGAGTTCGAACGTGACGCCGAACCCCGAGAGGACGACGGTGTCACCGCAGCGAGCTCGCTCGTCTCGTCGTCATGGAGATTCCGAAGACCTGGGAGTCCTCAGGGCCATGGCCGTCGTGGAAGGTGCTGACCGCGTCCGTCAGAGAGCTCAACACGTGCCAGCTGAAACTGCCTGGCACGACTATGTCTGGAGATGAGCACGCGGTAGACACGTCGACGACGAGCTGGTCGTCGTGGGGATGGACCGCTAGAACGAGGGTTGCGTCCGGGGTCGCCGACCGCATCAGTCGGGTGCATGCCTCATCCACCGCAAGACGAAGATCTGCCACGCTGTCGAAATCGAGGTCCTCGTAAGTGCCAACGGCGCCCACGACCGTGCGCAGCACGGCGAGGTTCTCCAGCTTCGCCGCGACCCTCACCTCGATGGATCGAGAGCTTCTATGCCCTCCGTCGTGGTCATCTTGACCGTCTGACACGCGCCCTCCCAGTGATCTCGAGGCGAGATTACCCCGAGCCGGCTCCCAGCTAACCACCACCACTCCGATCACCAGTTGACTGCGAATCTGGGCTACGGGTGAGAGTGTCCGCCACGGACGTGCTCGCGATCATCGTCATGCCTACCGCTTGATTTGCCGTACTCGTTCGAGGCTGGAGTGCCCAACGAGTTCGCGATTAAACCGACCGTGAACGACCGCCGCCCCAAATCGGACGGAAAGCAACGTAATTGACGCATTGGCGAGGTTTTGGGTTGCGCGGCGTTTAGACGGTGGCGGTGCCGGGCAGCCGTCCCACGGCACGAGGATTTCGAAAGCCGGCCCCTCTGGAGCAGGTAGTGCTCAAGAAGTGGGTGTCACACCCACATGTGCAACGACGGAAAGGTAGCCATGAGCGACAAGGACAGTGGACCCGAAGCAGGCATCAAGGGTGTCGTCGAGGACGTCAAGGGCAAGGCGAAGGAAGTTGCCGGCACCGTGACCGACAGCGAGGACCTCAAGGAAGAGGGCAAGGCCCAGCAGGACAAGGCCGAGGCCGAGCGCAACGTCGCCAAGAAGGAAGGCGAAGCCGAAGCTGCCCGTGGTAGCGCGGAAGCAGCCGAAGCTCGCCAGAAGGCCGCTGAGTAAGCAGAAACACGGCGAGACAGGGCCCGGTCGGGATCATCCGACCGGGCCCTGTCTTGTTCGCGAGGGTCTACGGTTTCATCCCTGGGACTGTTCGGCGATGCGCTTGATCGCTGCGAGACGACGCTCCCAGCTGCGGCCGATGGCGTCCAGCTCAACCGCCAGTGAGCTCAATCGCCCACCCACCGCGCGGTAGCGGATCTCCCGTCCCGCGCGGACGGACTCCGCCAGTCCGGCGTCGTTGAGCACCACCAGGTGTCGGGCGATCGCTTGACGACTGACGGGCAGCATGGCCGCGAGGGCGCTCGCCGACAGGTCCGCACTGCCGATCTCCGACAGGATGCGCCAGCGGGTCTCGTCGGCGAGGACGGAGAGCACCGCGGGCACCTTCGCTGCATCGGTCACCGCGATTCCACGAACTCCACCAGTTCGCCGAGCTCGGCCAACCAGCCCTCGGTATTGCCGGACTGCGCGCCTTGCGGATCGGCAAGCTCCTCGAAGCCCGTCTCGAGAAGGTCCAGACGCGTCCCGTCCTCGGTTGCGGTGAGGTCGAATCGGACCACCGTCGAGTTGGCCGGCGTCGGGTCCACGTCGAAGTCGCGCGCCCACCGGTATACGAGAGTCTTCGGCTTGTCCACGTGTTCGACGACGATCCGGAACGCTCCGCCGTGGTCTCGCCAACCAAACGCCCCTGAGGCGCCAGGGGTCGCGTCGAACTCGGCGGTGTCGCCGAACCACTGAGCGATCAGGTCGGGTTCGGTGATGGCTGCCCACACCTTCTCCACCGGTGCCTTGATGTCGATGCTGCGGGTGATGTCGAGTGGTGTCATGGGTCTCTACTCTCCTCGTCGGAAACTGATGCAACTCCAGAATTGCACATCGTAGCGGGTTAATGCAACCGCTGAGTTGCATGACGATCTGCCGCCGACGCCGGAATGCGATGACGCCGGAGCTTGACTACCTTCGACAGGTGGACCTCAACACCGTCGAGACGATCAGTACGCCGCGTCAGCGCGACGAACTGTGGCCGCTGGGTCCGTCGGACGCCGTCGTGGCTGGCGGAACGTGGTTGTTCTCCGAACCCCAGCCCGAAACGCGCCGCCTGGTGGATCTGACCCACCTGGGCTGGCCGCCGATCATGGTCAGCGACGACGGCCTCGAACTCGCCGCGACGTGCACCCTCGAACGGGCCGCCGAGCTGTCCAGCCGGTTGCCCACCGAGCAGCCGGAGTGGCTGGCCGCACCGCTGTTTCGACAGTGCTGCTCGGCACTGCTGGCCTCGTTCAAGATCCAGCACACCGCCACGGTGGGCGGCAACGTCTGCTTGTCCTTCCCCGCGGGCTCCATGATCTCGCTGGCGTCCGCGCTGAGCGGCGAACTCCTCATCTGGCGTGCCGACGGCGACGACTACCGGATACCGATCACCGACTTCATCACCGGGAACTCCGCGAACGTGCTCGCCGTCGACGACGTCCTCCGTTCGGTGCATCTGCCGGGCTCGGCGCTGCGCGGCCGCACCGCATTCCGCAAACTGGCACCCTCTCCGTTGGGTCGCTCGGGCATCGTCGTGATCGGCCGCTTGGACATGGGCGGAACCTTCATCCTGTCGATCACCGCGGCTACCGTGCGCCCCTTCGTCTTCACGCTGCCCGCGCCTGACGTCGACGCTGTACGACAGGCCCACGCGGGGATCCCCGACGACGCTTGGACCGACGACCCGCACGGGGAGCCCGACTGGCGCCGTGGAGTGTCGTTGGTGCTGGCCGAGCAGATCGTCGCGGAGCTGCTGTGCGCAGTGAGCAATCGCGCATGATAAGCGTGAATGGTGAAGCGCAGGAGGGAGATCCGCGGCCGGGCCAGTGCCTGCGAAGCTATCTCCGCGAGCACGGTCACTTCGAGGTCAAGAAGGGCTGCGACGCCGGAGACTGCGGCGCGTGCTCGGTACTGGTCGACGGATCACCCGTGCACTCCTGCGTCTTCCCCGCGTTTCGCGCCGCGGGGCATGACGTCACGACGGTCGTCGGCCTGGGTATGCCCGACGAACCGCACCCCATGCAACGGCGGTTCGTCGATGCTGCCGGCTTTCAGTGCGGATTCTGCACGGCGGGGATGGTCACCACCGCGTCGACGTTGACGCCCCGACAACTGGCCGACCTCCCCGAGCACCTCAAGGGGAACCTCTGCCGGTGCACCGGATACCGTGCGATCACCGATGCGCTCGCGGGTGCCGTCAACACCAAGAAGGCTGGGGGCGCGGGAGATTCCGTCGCCGCCCCAGCCGGAATGCGGGTGGTCACGGGCACCGAGCAGTACACGATGGACCACGACGTCGAGGGGCTGCTTCACCTCGCCGTCCTCCGAAGTCCGCTGCCACATGCCAGGATCGTGTCGATCGACACGGCGGCGGCGGAACGGCTCCCTGGCGTGCACCTGGTGCTGACCCATCGTGACAGCCCGTCCGTCGCGTTCTCGACGGCACGTCACGACAACCGACTCGACGATCCAGACGACTCCCTCGTGCTGGATGACACCGTGCGCTTCGTCGGTCAACGCGTCGCCGCCGTCGTCGCCGACACCGTTGGCATCGCCGAGGATGCCTGCCGGACAATCGACATCGAGTACGAAGAGTTGCCATCCGTTTTCGATCCCGAGGCCGCCATGGCGGCGGGGGCACCGATGCTGCACGCCGGCAAGGCGGTCGATGCCCGCATCGCCGACCCGTCCCGCAACCTCGTCGCCGAGCTGCACGGAGCTGTCGGCGACGTCGTGGCCGGAGTGACGATGGCAGAGGCGTCCGGTGGAGCCGTCGTGCGCGGCCGGTGGAACACGCAGCGGGTCCAGCACACCCACCTGGAGACACACGGCTGTACGGGTTGGCGGGATGACCGGGCGCGGCTGGTGATTCGCACCAGCTCGCAAGTTCCCTTCCTGGTTCGCGACGAGTTGTGTCACGTCTTCGGCTTGGACCGCTCCGACGTCCACGTGTTCACCCGGCGGGTCGGAGGCGGCTTCGGCGGCAAGCAGGAGATGCTGACCGAAGACCTCGTCACCCTCGCGGTACTCCGACTGGGCCAGCCGGTGCGCTACGAGTTCAGCCGCTCCGATGAATTCACCAGCGCGCCATGCCGTCACCCCGTCCGTGTGGACGCCACGGTGGCCGCCGGGCCCGACGGGGTGCTGACCGCGTTGGCGGTCGACGTGTTGATGGACGCGGGCGCATACGGCAATCACAGCCCGGGGGTGATGTTTCACGGGTGCGGCGAGTCAGTCTCCGTGTACCGCTGCCCAAACAAGCGGGTGGACGCCCAGGCGGTGTACACCAACAACATTCCGTCGGGCGCCTTTCGCGGCTACGGCCTCGGGCAGGTCATCTTCGCGGTCGAGTCGGCGATGGATCAGTTGGCTGAACGGCTCGGCATCGACCCGTTCGACCTTCGACGGCGCAACGTCGTCGTCCCCGGTGATCCGTTCACCGATGCACACGTGGCCGACGATGACCTGACGTATGGCAGCTACGGCCTCGACCAGTGCCTCGACCTCGTGCAGAACGCGATGGGGTCGGGCGAGGGGCCGTCGGCGCCGGAGGGCGATCAGTGGAAGGTCGGCGAGGGCATGGCCATCGCGATGATCGCCACCATTCCCCCGCGTGGACACTTCGCGGACGCGTCGCTCTCACGGGACGCCGACGGAGACTTCACCCTGTCGGTCGGTACGGCCGAATTCGGCAACGGCACCTCGACCGTGCACACCCAGATCGTGGCATCCGAGCTCGGCGTCGAGCCCACCCGGGTGCGAATCCGCCAATCCGACACCGATGCAACGGGATACGACACAGGGGCATTCGGTTCGGCGGGCACGGTGGTCGCCGGAATCGCGGTGCTTGCGGCCTGCCGGGACCTTCGCGACGCGATCGCGGCGACGCCGGACGCCCGTGCCCTCGTCGGCCACGGTCGGCACGACGGCACGCCGCGGTCGGTGGCGTTCAACGTGCAGGGTTTCCGCGTCGCGGTCAACGTCGAGACGGGTGAGGTGCGGATTCTGCAGTCGGTACAGGCCGCTGACGCCGGCGTGGTGATGAACCCCGAACAGTGCCGCGGCCAGGTCGAAGGCGGTGTCGCCCAAGGGATCGGTAGCTCGCTCTACGAGGAGATGCTGACCGGGCCGGACGGGGCCGTCACCACGGTCGATCTGCGCAACTATCACGTGCCGCAGCTCGCCGACCTCCCCGTGACGGAGGTGTACTTCGCCGACACCTACGACACCCTTGGACCATTCGGCGCCAAGTCGATGAGCGAATCGCCGTACAACCCGGTGGCCCCCGCGCTTGCCAACGCCATCGCGCGGGCCTGCGGCGCACGGTTGCACCGGTTGCCGATGACGCCGGCGCGGGTATGGCGGGCGCTGAACACATGACCCCGAGCGGTGGGTTCTCTGCTCGCGGACTACTCGAATTCGTCGCTATGGGCTACTTCTGCACTGGGGTCGCGATTCGCGCAGTCGGCGGCCGAGCCACGACCTTGCCCGTCGAAACGGTACGTAGCGCACCCTGTGACTAGCTGCTGGAGAGGGGCCTGCCTGCGGCGCGCTGTCGGTCGGGCGGCCTAGCATCCGTACCGTGTGGAAGGCCTACGTCGTGGTGGTAGTCGCGGCAGGAATCGGCGCGTACCTGGCAGGGTTCGGCGTGCCGGGGAGCGTGGCAGCCGCCGTGCTAATACCGGTGCTGCCCGCGTTCCTCGTAGGCGTGCTCCGCGGCGCACGAACGCCAGGCGCGCGCGAAGACCCTGCCGTCGCCAAGCAGGCGATGTCGGGAGTCGAGTTCGAGGACCATGTCGCTCGCATCGCTCGGTCAAGCGGTTCGTCGGTGATCATGACGGCGGCGACGGGTGACTTCGGCGTCGACCTCGTCGTCGGCCGCCGACCGAATCGCCTCGCGATCCAATGCAAACGACAGTCTCGTCCAGTCGGCTCAGGTGCCGTCCAAGAGGTCGTGGCCGGTGCGGCGATGCACGACTGTGCACACGTCATGGTCGTCACCAACCACGAGTTCACCCCCGCCGCACGCAAACTCGCCGAGCGTCACGGCTGCGTACTCGTCGGGGGCGATGACCTCACCAGGCTGGGCTCGACGATACGGCGCCTGGTGACGCCCGGCGTCAGCTGAGCGCGGCGCGCACGGCGTCGACCGCCGCGTCGATGTCTTGGCGGGTAGCCGTCAGGGCGGGCCGGAAGCGCACGCTGTCGGAACCGCTGGCCAGCATGATCACGTGCCGGTCCCACAGTCGCTGGATCAGCTGATCGCGCTGGGCGGCCGTCGGCATGCTGAAGGCGCACATCAGGCCACGTCCGCGCGGGTCGACCACGACGCCGGGGAACTCGGCAGCCAGTTCCTCGAGCCGGTCGAGCAGGTGTCGGCCTTCCTCGGCGGCATGGGCCAGCAGTCCGTCGGCTTCGATGGTCTCCAGGATTCGCCGCGACCTGACCATGTCCGTCAGGTTGCCGCCCCACGTTGAGTTGATCCGAGAGCTGACGGCGAACACGTTGTCGGCCACGTCGTCGACGCGTCGTCCGGCCATCACGCCGCACACCTGTGTCTTCTTGCCGAACGCGACGACGTCGGGGGTGACACCCAATTGCTGATAGGCCCAGGCAGTCCCAGTCATCCCACAGCCCGTCTGCACCTCGTCGAAGATCAGTAGCGCGTCGAACTCGTCGCACAGCGCCCGCATCGCGGCGAAGAACTCGGCCCGGATGTGCCGGTCGCCGCCCTCGCCCTGGATCGGCTCGGCGATGAAGCACGCGATGTCGTGGGGGTTGGCCTCGAACGCGGCGCGGGCCTGCCGCAGTGACTCGGCTTCGAGATCGGCCATGTTGGCGCCGGGGCGCAGGTACGGCGCATCGATGCGGGGCCAGTCGAACTTCGGAAATCGCGCGACCTTGTTGGGGTCGGTGTTCGTCAGCGACAGCGTGTAACCGCTGCGGCCGTGGAAGGCGCCCTGGAGATGCAGCACCTTGGTCCCGAGCGCCGGGTCGATACCGTGGCTCTCGTTGAGGCGGCTCTTCCAGTCGAATGCGACCTTGAGGGCGTTCTCGACCGCGAGTGCGCCGCCGTCGACGAAGAACAGGTGCGGCAGTGCGGGGTCACCGAGCACGCGAGCGAAGGTTTCGACGAATCGGGCCATCGGCACGCTGTAGACGTCGGAGTTGGAGGGTTTGTTCACCGCAGCGGCCGCGAGTTCGGCGCGGAACTCGTGGTCGTCGGCGAGGGCAGGATGGTTCATGCCCAGGGCGGACGACGCGAAGAACGTGAACATGTCGAGGTAGCGCTCCCCCGTGCGCGCATCGACGAGGAACGAGCCGGCCGACCGGTCGACGTCGAGGACGAAGTCGAGTCCGTCGGCGAGAATGCTGCGGCTCAGCACGTCACGCACGTCGTCGGGTGCCACATGGGAGCCGGGCTTCAGGTCGTGCAAAGGCAAGACAGCGGTCATGCCGTCATCCTAACGGATTTTTTACGCTCTGCATGCCATAAAACAGGATTATCTACGGTACGAAGTCGCGACCTTCGTAAAAAGTCTGTAAGATGATCGTGCTTCGGGTGCGGACATTCGCCGCCGTTCGTATCTGCTGCAGCAGGTCTTCGAGCG
Source organism: Mycolicibacterium hodleri (assembly GCF_006439015.1). Classification (GTDB taxonomy): domain Bacteria; phylum Actinomycetota; class Actinomycetes; order Mycobacteriales; family Mycobacteriaceae; genus Mycobacterium; species Mycobacterium hodleri_A. The sequence goes on from NZ_RCZG01000004.1 coordinate 580,149, forward strand.
CGCGCGCCGAACGGACACGCACCAGGAGGACGTAGCTTTCGTCCCCGGCCACCGAGTGGCAAGACTCGATGGCCTCGATGTGTTCGAGACGTGCGGGCGCGTCATCGGGTTGAGAGGGGTCGATAGGGGTGATGGACACGAACGCCGACAGCATGTTCCCGACGGCCTCGGGGTCGATCCGCGCCTGGTACCCCATCACGACACCTCGGGTCTCCAGCCGTCGTACCCGCGACTGGACGGCAGACACCGAAAGACCCGCGCTCGCGGCCAGGTGGGCCAGCGTCGCACGGCCGTCCACCACCAACTCGCGAACCAACGTCCGGTCGATGTCGTCGAGCTCCTCCGAAGCGTCGGCCATGGCCGGAGACTATCGCGGAGCGGCGGGCAGGAGCGGAGCGACTCGGGAACGGGGATCGGGAATCATCCGCTCGAACCTCGATGCAGATACCGCGACCATCACCTCCCCCGACGACTCCGGCTACAGCGCACAGTGGCTGGCCGGTGTCATCGACCACCACGTTCACGACCCGTACGACCTCTACGAGAAAGCAGCAGCACAGTGACGCTAGAAGCGACGACCAACCACCCGACCACCCTCCCCTCCGCCGACGAGCTCCGCGACCGGGTCCGTACGGCTTTGAAGGCCGCCGGCTCCGCGATCGAGCTCGGCGAACCGGGCGGGCACGGTCTTCAGGCCAGCACCCCGCTCACGGGTGACGTCCTGTTCACCGTCACGGAAACCACTGTTGGCGAAACAGATTCGGCGATCGCCGATGCGGTGCAGTCGTTCGCTGCCTGGCGGGTCACGCCCGCCCCTGTGCGCGGTGCCCTGGTGGCGCGACTGGGCGAACTACTCGTCGAGCACAAGGCCGATCTGGGCACGCTGGTCACCATCGAGGCGGGCAAGATCACCTCGGAGGCGCTTGGCGAAGTCCAGGAGATGATCGACATCTGCCAGTTCGCCGTGGGCCTCTCGCGGCAGCTGTACGGACGCACCATCGCCTCTGAGCGCCCGGGCCACCGGCTGATGGAGACATGGCACCCTCTCGGCGTGGTCGGTGTGATCACCGCCTTCAACTTCCCGGTCGCGGTGTGGGCGTGGAACACCGCGGTTGCCCTGGTCTGCGGCGACACGGTCGTGTGGAAGCCCTCGGAGCTGACGCCACTGACCGCCATCGCGTGCCAGGCGTTGATCGAGCGGGCCGCCGTCGACGTTGGGGCGCCGCCCAACGTGTGCCGACTCATCCAGGGCGGCAGGGAGATCGGTGAGCAACTGGTCGACGACCCACGGGTCGCACTGGTCAGTGCGACCGGCTCGGTGCGAATGGGTCGGCAGGTGGGCCCACGGGTGGCGCAGCGGTTCGGCAAGTCGCTGCTGGAACTCGGCGGCAACAACGCCGCCATCGTCGCGCCCTCCGCCGACCTCGACCTCGCCGTCCGAGGCATCGTCTTCTCGGCCGCGGGTACCGCAGGGCAGCGCTGCACCACGATGCGCAGGGTGATCGCCCACAGCTCGGTCGTGGACACCTTGGTCGAACGCATCACGTTGGCCTATCGCAGCCTGCCGATCGGTGATCCCTCCACCGAGTCAACCCTCGTCGGGCCACTGATCCACGAGCGTTCGTACCGGGACATGGTGGGTGCACTGGAGACGGCCCGCGCCGACGGCGGCGAGGTCGTCGGCGGCGAGCGCGTCGACGTCGGGGGCGACGCAGGCGAGGGCGCGTTCTACGTCACGCCAGCCGTCGTGCGGATGCCGTCACAGACCGCGGTCGTCCATGACGAGACGTTCGCACCCATCCTCTACGTCCTGACCTACGACACGCTCGACGAAGCGATCGAGCTCAACAATGCCGTGCCTCAGGGGCTTTCGTCTGCGATCTTCACCACCGACATGCGCGAGGCCGAACGGTTCATGGCAGCCGACGGTTCGGACTGCGGCATCGCGAACGTCAACATCGGTACCTCGGGCGCCGAGATCGGCGGCGCGTTCGGCGGCGAGAAGCAGACCGGTGGCGGCCGCGAGTCGGGCTCAGACTCGTGGAAGTCCTACATGCGGCGCGCCACCAACACCGTCAACTACAGCTCTGAGCTCCCGCTCGCGCAGGGCGTCCACTTCGGCTGAGCGGCGCATCGCCGCGCCGACCGTGCGGCAAGTCGTCGACGGAATGCCACTTCTTCGCCGGGTGGCTACACAGTCGACGTCAGTCGAGAAGCCCGCCGTAATCACTCCCCGGGTCGCTGCGCTCCTGCCCGCCGTAAGTACTCCCCGGGTCGCTGCGCTCCAGCCCGCCGTAAGTACTATCGCAACGTGAGCGAGCAGGTCGAACAGAGGGAATTCCAGGCAGAGGCCCGCCAGCTGCTGCAGCTGATGGTCCATTCCATCTACTCCAACAAGGATTCGTTCCTGCGGGAGTTGATCTCGAACGCGTCCGACGCGCTGGACAAACTCCGCCTCGAAGCGTTCCTCAACAAGGACCTCGACGTCGACACCTCCGATCTGCACATCGAGGTCGACATCGACGCTGGGGCGAGCGAAGCGACGGGGACTGAAAGAGCCGCACGCACGCTGACCATCCGCGACAACGGCATAGGAATGAGCCGCGACGAGGTCGTCGACCTCATCGGCACCCTCGCCAAGTCCGGTACCGCCGAGCTTCGAAAGAAGCTCGGGGAAACCAACAAGGCGAGCGACGCCGAAGAGCTGATCGGGCAGTTCGGCATCGGGTTCTACTCCACGTTCATGGTGGCCGACGCGGTCGAGCTCCTGACGCGGAAGGCGGGCGAGAGTGCGGCCACGCGTTGGGAATCCAGCGGTGACGGCACCTACACCATCGCCAATGTCGACGACGCTCCGCAGGGCACCTCGGTGACGTTGCACCTCAAGCCCGAGGACGCCGACGACGAACTGCACGACTACACGGCGCCGTGGAAGATCAGGGAGCTCGTCAAGAAGTACTCCGACTTCATCTCCTGGCCGATTCGGATGGAGGTCGAGAAGACGACCCCGGCGGCCGAAGAGGGTGGCGAGCCGACGGTGACCGTCGAGACCGAGACGATCAACTCGCGGACGGCGTTGTGGGCCAAGCCCAAGAGCGAGGTCTCCGACGAGGAGTACGCCCAGTTCTACAAGCACGTCGCCCACGCCTGGGACGAGCCGCTCGAGGTCATCGCGATGAAGGCCGAGGGCACGTTCGAGTACCAGGCGTTGCTGTTCATTCCGTCGATGGCACCGTTCGACTTGTTCAACCGTGATGGCCATTCTGGGGTCCAGCTCTACGTCAAGCGCGTCTTCATCATGGGTGACTGCGATGAGCTGGTGCCCGAATACCTGCGGTTCGTCAAGGGCGTCGTCGATGCACAGGACATGTCGCTCAACGTGTCTCGCGAAATGCTGCAGCAGGACCGCCAGATCAAGGTGATCCGCCGCAGCCTCACCAAGAAGGTGCTGTCGGCGGTCAAGGACCTACAGGCCAACCGCTCCGACGCCTACGAGACGTTCTGGACGCAGTTCGGCCGAGTCTTCAAGGAGGGCTTGATCTCCGATGCCGACAATCGCGACATGGTGTTGCGACTGTCGTCGTTCGCGTCGACGTTCAGCGATCAGGTGCCCACGACGCTCGCCGACTACGTCGGCCGGATGAAGGACGACCAGACGCAGATCTTCTACGCGACGGGCGAGTCGAGGCAACTACTCGAGCGCTCACCGCACCTGGAGGCGTTCAAGGCCAAGGGTTACGAAGTGCTGCTGCTGACCGACCCCGTCGACGAGGTGTGGGTGGAGTCGGTGCCGGAGTTCGACGGCAAGACACTTCAGTCGGTGGCCAAGGGTGAGGTGGACCTCGGCGCCTCCGATGAACCGGCGGACGAGACCGCGCACGGGGACTTTGCCGAACTGCTGACCTGGTTGCAGGAGACGCTGGATGAGCACGTCAAGGAGGTGCGACTGTCGACGCGGCTGACGTCATCGCCGGCTTGCCTGATCACCGACACCTTTGGCATCACTCCGCAACTGGCGCGCATGTATCGCGCATCAGGGCAGGAGGTACCCGTCGGAAAGCGGATTCTGGAACTCAACCCCGATCATCCGCTGGTGACCGGCCTACGACAGGCCTTGACCGATCCCGCGCACCGGGACGGTCTGGCCGAAACTGCCGAATTGCTCTATGGGACAGCCCTTCTCGCTGAGGGCGGCGTACTGGACGATCCGGCGCGGTTTGCGGCACTGCTGGCAGACCGGTTGGCGCGAACGGTATAACGTCACACGTCAGGGTCCGACTCTTGGAAGGCTGACGTGAGGCGGGCTACCAAGGCCGTCGACTACGGCTCCGAACTGCCGCTCGCTCAGGCTGTCCACTTCGGCTAGCACCTCGGCCGTATCCGCGCCCAGCTCGGGCGCGGGGCCGGCCACCCGGCCCGGCGTGCGCGAAAACCACGTCGGCACACCGGGAAAGCGTACCGGCCCGTGTTTGGTGTCCACCGTTTCGAAGAGTCCGACGGCATTGAGGTGTGGATCATCGAACAACTCGTCCGGCGTCTGGATGGGCGCCGCAGGAATCTCCAACTCGCGGAACAGCTCCAGCCACTCCGCGGTGGTGCGCTCCAACAGTGTCTGCGCGATCAGCCCGTACATGACGTCGATCTGCTTGGCCCGTTGCTCGAGCTTCGAGAACGCCTCGCCGTACTCCCCAATCCAAGCAGGCCTGACACTATCGACGAAAGCGTTCCAGTGCTTGTCGTTGTAGATCAAGACCGCGACGTGGCCGTCCTTGGTCGGGTAGGGCTTGCGGTTCGGTGCCACCGTCCGCGGATAGATCGCCGGACCGAGCGGCGGTGAGAACATGGCGCCGTTGGCGTGCTCGACGAGCATGAACGACGCCATCGTCTCGAACATGCTGACCTCGACCTCCTGGCCATCGCCAGTGCGCTCGCGGTGGAACAGCGCCATCATGGTGGCGTACAGCGCCGTGAGCCCGGCAACCTTGTCCGCCACGATGGTTCCGACATAGGTCGTCTCACCGGTGAGGAGCTTCTGCACGGCCGCGAGTCCGGATTGAGCCTGAATGACGTCGTCGTAGGCGGGCCGGTCAGCCTCTGGTCCACGACGGCTGTAGCCGTAGCAGTTGGTGTAGACGATGGTCTGGTTGATGGCGGCCACCTCATCGTAGGCGAACCCCAGCTTGGCGATCGCCCGCGCCCGCATCGAATGGATGAAGACATCCGCGCCCTCGATCAGCGCGCGCAATGCCGCAGCGCCCTCGTCTGTGGTGAGATCCAGTACGACACTGCGTTTTCCGCGGTTGACGTTGACGAAGACGCCGCTCATGCCGGGGGCCGGGCCGACCGAGATGTAGCGGGCGTTGTCGCCAGTAGGCGGCTCGACCTTGACGACGTCGGCGCCCATGTCAGCCATGATCTGCGTGCAGTACGGCCCCATCACCACCGCCGTGAGGTCGACGACGCGCACGCCATCAAGCGGTCCCTTCTGCTCACTCATGTCCCGCCTCCCGGCTCGCCATCGCGAAGCTGTACCGGATGTGGTCGGCGTGTCCGTCGGGAACGGGCGGGAACACCAACGCCGCGGTGTCGTCGCGGATGGCGTCGAGATGTTCGCCGACCTCTTCGATCGACCACGACGGTCGGTACACACCCGGGGTCTCCGCGACGAATGCGCGGGCCAGCCGGCCTGCCAGCGCGATGATCATTTCGCCTGTGATGGAGCATGATTCGTGAGCCAGCCAGCCGACCGCGGGGGCGACCAGATCCGCACCCATCGGCGGGTAGGACGAGGTGTCGATGCCTTCGGCCATTCGCGTCACGGCGGCCGGCACGATGACGTTGCTCTTGACGTCGTACGCGGCGCCCTCGATGGCGGCGACGTTCGACAGCCCGAGGATGCCCGACTTTGCGACGGCATAGCTGACCACGTCGTGGTTGCCGTAGAGGCCGCCGATCGACGACGTCAACACGATACGACCGTAGCCCGCGTCGCACATCACCGGAAATGCGGGATGCACGACGTGAAACGCACCCCGCAGATGGACGTCGAGGACACCTTCGAAGTCCTCGTAGCTGATGTCCCGCAGGGACGCCCGCCGAACATTGCCCGCGTTGTGCACCAGCACGTCGATCCGACCGAAGTGCTCGAGCGCAGCGTCGACGATGGCGCGGCCGCCCGCGGGAGTGGTGACCGACTCGACACTAGCCACGGCCTCGCCGCCCGCCGCCGCGATTTCGCGAACCACGTCCTGAGCGGGACCCGGGTCGGAACCGTCACCGGTCAGGCTGCCGCCGAGGTCGTTGACCACGACCTTGGCGCCGCGCGATGCGAGAAGTAGTGCATAGGCACGACCGAGTCCGCGGCCGCCGCCCGTAATGACGGCGACCCGGTCGTCGAACCGAAGCTCGGTCATCATGCCCGGGCTGCTCAAGCGAACGGTTCCTCACCCGCGAGCTTCGTCCGCTGCAGCAGCCGGCCCGACGCCGGGTCGTACGGCGTCGCGCGATGCATGGTTCCGGTGTTGTCCCACATCACCAGATCCCCGACCGACCACTGATGGCGATAGACGAAATGCGGCTGAGTCGCCCACTCGCGCAAGCGGACAAGCAGTTCGATGCTCTTCCGACGGTCCATCCCGACGACGTGGCCTGCCGTACATCCGAGCACCAGGGACTTGCGACCCGATCGGTGCGTCCAGACCAGCGGCAGGTCGCGCTCGCCGATCGACATCATCTGCTGGAGGATCTCGAGCGCGGGTTCTGGCTCGTAGTAGAACAGCGTGGTCCATGTCGAGTGCGTCACCTGCAGCCCGTCGAACACGGCCTTGTCTTCGTCGGGAAGGTCGTCGTAGGCGGCATAGGTGTTGCAAAACTCGGTGTCACCCTCGCCATCGTTGCCGAGCGCCTTGCTGGAGAGGAGCGAGGCCAGGATGGGCACTTCGTTCATGGTGCCGTCCAGGTGCCAGTACAACGAGCCCTTCAGATAGTCCGCCTGCTTGTTGACCGTCTTGTCGAGCGTGACGTTGTAGAGCTTCTCGCCCTTGCGCTCGGTGGCCAGCGCGCCGAGTGTCTCGGTGAACGCCACCTGCTCGTCGTCGGTGAAGGAGATCTCCGGGAACACCAGCACGCCGCGCCGTTGGAGCAGATCGCGAATGGTGTCCGCGTGCTCACCCGACAGCAACGTCGTCTTGTCCGCAAGGATCTCGGTGCCGATCCGGGGGTTGATGTCCCGTGCGGACAACGCATCGACCGCATCTGCCTGAATCGTCACGTGCCCAACTCCAATCCGTCGAGCTCGCCGCTGGCACGCCAGTCTGCCAGCAGGTCACCGAAGGCGTAGAAGCCGGGCGAGTAGAAATCGCCTAGGAAGGAGCCGTTGCGCTCCGCACCTCCGCGGCCTTCGTTGTTGTAATAGCCGGGCGTGCAGGAAAGTTCGAAAGCCGAGTTGTCGATTGCCAGCTCGCGGACCGTCGAAACCCAGGCATCCTGACCCTCCTGGCTGGGCTCGACTGTGGTTGCACCGCGGCCTTGGGCCTCGGCGATGAGGTAGGCGATGTGCTCGGCCTGTTGCTCGAACATCGCCGTCGTGTTGGCTGATACGCCGCCCTGAATGAAGCCCATGAAGAATTGGTTCGGGAACCCGCGGCTGGTCATGCCATGCAGCGTTTTGTAATCGTTGCGCCAGTGGTCGAACAGCGACAAACCGTCGCGGCCCAAGATGTCGTTGATCGCGAATCGACGGCTGATCTCGGTGGAGATCTCGAACCCGCTCGCGAAGATCACGCAGTCCACCTCGTACTCGACGCCGTCGGCGACGATTCCCTTGTCGGTCAGCCTTTCCACGCCCTTGGACGCCGACACGTCGACGAGCTTCACATTGGGACGGTTGAAGGAGGCCAGATACTGCTCACTGGAAGACGGCCGCTTGCACATGAAGCGGTAGTACGGCTTCAGCGCCTCGGCGGTGGCGGGATCCTCGACGATCGCAGAGACGCGGCGACGCAGCCGCTCCATGATCTTGTAGTCTTCCTCCTCCCGAAACGCCATGATCTGCTCGATGGTCACCGCTGCGGGGTCATCGCTGCCGGCGATCCGGGCGGTCAGGTTGCGCCCGAGCTCAGTCCAGAAGTCGCAGACCAGATCTGGTTCACCGAACACCACGCCGACAAACGGCGACCAGTTGTGGAAGTTGCGCTTTCGCTCCTCCTGCCACCCCGGCTGCAGCGACGCGGCCCAGGCCGGATCGGTGGGCGGGTTGGTGCGTTCGTCGACCGATGATGGTGTCCGCTGAAAAACGACGAGCTCTTGGGCATCGCGGCCGAGGTGCGGTACCAGTTGGATGCCGGTTGCTCCGGTCCCAACGAGTGCGACGCGTTTATCTGCCAGCTTGTGCAGGCCGCCGTCGGCGTCACCGCCGGTGTATTCGTAATCCCAGCGCGCGGAGTGGAACACATGGCCTCCGGCGGCCTGGTATTCCTTGATGCCGGGGATGCCGGGGAGCTTCGGGCGGTTGTAGGAACCTTGCGCCATGACCACGAACCGGGCCCGAATGTCGTCACCACGGTCGGTAAAGATCTGCCAGCGCTGCGTCGCGTCGTCCCAACGCAGTTCGCGAACCTGGGTGGAGAACAGCGCACCGTCGTAGAGACCGAAATGCTTGCCGATGTCACGACAGTGCTGGAAGATCTCGGCGCCGTCGGCGAACTTCTTGCTCGGCATGAAGTCGAGCTCTTCGAGGAGCGGGATGTAACAGTAAGCATCGTTGTCGCACTGGATTCCGGGAAAGCGGTTCCAGTACCACACACCACCGAAATCGCCGGCCATCTCGATGACGCGGATCCCCTCGACACCGGCCTTCTTCAAGTGGGCCCCGGCCAATAGACCGGCGAAGCCGCCTCCGAGTATGACGACGTCGACGTCCTCGGTTAAAGGGTCCCGCTCGGTCACCGTCGTGTACGGATCGACCTCGGCGAATTCGGCGAAATCACCGTCCAGTTCCAGGTACTGATCAGCCCCCTCAGGCCGCAGACGCTTCTTCCGTTCGGCGGCGTACTTTTCCCGAATCGCGGGGATGTCGATATCGGAAGGCGTATCGGTTGGGCCACACTCTCGCACGTCCGTCACGCGTTGACCACCGCGGGTAGCGCGCCGGGGTGCAGGGGCGCGGCCATCTCGTGCACGGCAGGCAGCACTTCGCGGGCGAACAGCTTCACGCTCTCGATCCCGTCGGCGTATGGCATGGTGCCGAACTGCGGGACGATGGTGACCTCGGAGAACGAACACGCCTCCTGGGCCGCCTTCAACTTCTCGAAGATGGTGTCGGGGGTTCCGATCAGCAGGTTGGACGCGTGGTAGCCCGGCAACTTCTTGGTGCCCGGTTCCGGCTTGTCCTGCACGGCCTCGGCAAGGACAGCGGTCGCGGTGGCCTCGCGGGCAGCGTATGCCTCATACCCCTTGACACCCTTGAAGTTCGACGCGTCGGCAAAACCGTAGTGCACGGTGACGTCCCGGTTGGCCGTCCAGATCCACTCGTCGGTCTGCCGGGCGTCGGGCTCATCAGGGGTGCAGTACATGAACATCACGTTCTTGGGCTGGCAGGGCTCGAAGCCCTCCTCCTGGCGGAAGGTGTTCACCTTCTGCACCTCGAGGCCGGCGTCCCAGATCGGCTTGTTGCCGACGAACAGTGGCACCATGCCGCGGCGCGACAGGATCTCCAATGACTCCGCCGTCGAGGACGAACTGTAGATCCGCGAGAACAGGTCCTTGCTGACCGGCTCTGGGCGCAAGGACATCTCGGGGAACGAGAAGATCTCCCCGTCGTAGGAGAACCGTTCACCGCTGAAGGCCAACTCGAGGATGTCGAGGCACTCGTTGAACCGCTCACGACTCTCCTCGCGCGGAACGCCGACAGCGTCGAACTCGGACTTTGATACGCCCCGGCCGATGCCGATGGTGTTGTAGCGCCCCTTGGACACGATGTCGAGATAGGCGATCTGGTGCGCGAGCCGCACTGGGTTCCACCACGGTGCCACGGCGACGAACGTCCCAAGGCCGACGCGCTCGGTCCGGCCGGCGAAGTAGGTGAGCGCCTGAATCGGATTGGGCGTCATGCCATATGGGGTGCCGCAGTGCTCGGGGAACCAGATGCCATCGAATCCGAGCGGCTCGGCGAGATCGCCGAGTGCCAACGCCCCCTCGACGCACTGCCAGTCGGGGGTTTCGGGCGGGCTGTTGAAGTTGCCTGCCAGAACACGGTCCCAGTCGTGGGAATTCTGTGCGCCAGTACCAAGATTGACCTTCATTGCTTCTCCTTTTCTGCGATTTGTGCACCCGCACTCGCGGTGACCGCGGGAAAGCGTGCACAAATCAGGTGAGTTCCTGGGGCTCGCCGGTGCCCATGTACTTCGACAGTTGGTAGTGCAGATTGACGGTGCTGCGTTCGCGATACGGATTGGGCTTGGTGCCCGGGAAGCCGAGCGACTTCATACCCTGTTGCACGGCCGCCATGTTGGAGAAGTCCTGCGGCAGCACCGATAGCCAATTCGGATCGCCGACGGGTGTGTAGACCCATTCGGTCTTCGGCTCCTGCTCTTTGGGATACAGCTCGAAGACGGCCACTTCGAAGATGCACTTGTCGGGGTCGTAGCTCGGATCGGGGCGTGCGCTGTAGCAGAGCGCACTGGTGAGGCCCTGGCCGATCTGGAAGTTCGGGAAGAGCTGCCACGCGGTGCCGCTTTGGCCAAGGATGTCAGCGGGGATCGTCGGCCAGACCACGCCCCGCGCGGCGTCGTCGTCGCGGGCAGAGGTGAGCCAGTGCTCTAGCACCTTGTCGGCTGGGGTGCCCTCCGGCAACTCGTCGACAAGTCGCTTGGCCGCATTCACCAGCGTCTGGGTGGTGGTCGCGTTGGTCTCCTCCATGGTGTAGACCTGCATCTCCGCGGTCGAGATGCGGGGATCGCCGGTGCCGAGCCGGATCTTGGACTTGGTCTCGTCCAACCCCTTTGGCGCGTCGTAGCCGATGTTGCTGTGCTTGCCCTGCGCCTTCGCCCAGCCCTTGAACTCGCCGAACTTGTTGAACTCCGGGTGCGTGGTGAACACGTGGTAGGTCTCGTTGAAGGCCTCCATCGCGACCTTCCAGTTGCAGTCGAAGTTCAGCCACTTGCGCCACTTGAAGCGCATGTTCTCCAGACCGAACGGGTCGAGGATCTTCGCGGCGGGAAAGAGGTAGTCGGCCAACGGTTCTGGGTCGGTGTCCATGTTGATGAACAGCCAGCCGCCCCAGGTGTCGACGTTGACGCGCGCGAGGTGGGTGTTCGCGGGTGTGAGCGCGCCCTGCCAGTCGTCCTGCTCGCGGATGTGCGTGCAAGCGCCGTTCAGACCGTAGGACCACCCGTGAAAGCCGCAGACGAAGGACTTCCTAGTCTTGTCGCAGGCGTGCTTGGCGCCCGGTGGGACGTCGACGAGGCGGCGGCCGCGGTGCATGCAGACGTTGTGGTGTGCGGCGAACTCGTTGGGCCCCGTACGGACGACGATGATCGAGTCGTCGAGGATGTCGTAGGTCAGGTAGCTGCCGACCTCGGGGATCTCCTCGACGCGGCCCACCTGCTGCCAGACCTTGCGCCACAACTTGTCTCGCTCGGCCCTGGCGTATTCGGGTGACACGTAGGCGTCGACGCCGATCGTGGTCGGTGTCGAGAGTTCCTCGGTCGCCTTGTCTTGCAATTCGGTCATCAGGCCCTCCTGATCTCAGCGCGGAAGTCTTCGTCCTTGAGGAACAACGAGGTGTGGTCGGCCCCAAGGTGGCTCCACTTCAGGTTCAGACCACCGTCCACCAGGAGCGTCTGCCCGGTCACGTAACTCGACAGATCCGACAACAGGAAGAGGATGACGCCAGCCTGCTCCTCCGGCCGTCCACGACGGCCCATCGCGATGGCGGCGCGATCCCGTTCGGCATCGTCGTCCACGTATGTCTTCGAGGCAGCGGTTTCCGTCACGCCCGGTGCCACGGCATTGACGCGGATGGCGTCGGTTGCCAACTCGAGCGCCATGGTGCGCGTCATCGCCGCGACAGCAGCCTTGGCGGTGCCATACGCGATGTGGAACGGCGCGGTGTTGATACCGCTGATCGAGCTGATCGACACGATGGAACCGGGGTTGCCGCTCGCCTTGATCTCGGCGGCGACGGCCTGGCTGGTGAAGAACGCGGTCTCCAGATTGGCGGTGAACAGGTCGCGCCAGTCCGAACGCGTCACCCGCGTCGCAGGCATCCACGTCGCGGGCGCGGCTCCCCCGGCAACATTGACCAAGCCGTACAAGTCACCGTCAGTGCGACGGACCGCGTCCATCATGGTGGCGATGCCGTCATCGGTGGATGCGTCCGCGGCCACCGGGACGACCGCCAGGCCGCGTCGGGCCAACGGAGCCACGTGCTGATCGAGGTTTTCGCTGGATCGGCTGACCGCAATGACCGTCGCCCCAGCTTCAGCTGCCATGGCGGTGATCGTCGTTCCGATGCCTCCACCACCGGCGCCGGACACCACGACGATGCGACCGTCCAAGCCGAGCAGCCCCTCGAACGCAGTCATGGCTCGCTTTCCATTATCTGAGCAGCTATTTGTCCGGACAATAAATGGTCTTCTACCAATTGGAGAACACTATTCCGCAGCGGCAATACGATCGTCAAGGCTCGGATGCCGAAGATAGCGATCTATTGTCTGGACTAACTCCGCTTGCTATCGTCCGACTTGTGACTGTCGGACCCACGACTCGATATGCAGCCCCCACGTCGCCAGGGGCGGCAGCCGGCTGGCGCCTCGATCGGCTGGTGGAACCGAGTCGGTTGTTCGGCGCCAATGGCCTGCGCACGGGTCCCGACGGCCGGATGTACATCGCCCAGGTCACCGGCAGCCAGGTCAGCGCGCTGAACCTCGCGACCGGTGACGTAGAGACCATCAGCGCCAAGGGCGGCGACATCATCGCCCCCGACGACGTTGCCTTCGATCCCCACGGCAATCTGTTCGCCACCGAGGTCATGGACGGTCGCGTCAGCGTGCGCGAACCGAACGGCGCCACCCGCGTACTGCGAGACGACGTGCCGTCGGCGAACGGCATCACGTTCCACCAGGGTCGACTGTTCATCGGCGAGTGCCGCGAAGGCGGCAGGCTGATGGAGTTCGACCTCGCGGGCGGTCCCCCGCGCGTCCTGTTGGAGAACGTACCGTCGCCAAACGCGATGGAGTTCGGACCCGACGGACTGCTCTACTTCCCCGTGATGGGCGCCAATGAAATCTGGCGCATCGACCCCGACGGAACGGGCGCACCCGAGACGGTCGCCACTGGGTTGGGCGTCCCGGATTCGGTGAAGTTCGACCAGAACGGCTCGATCGTCTCGACGCAGGTCGCCTCCGGGCAGGTGCTGCGAATCAATCCGCGCACCGGTGAGAAGGCCCTCCTTGCCCAGCTCACGCCGGGGCTGGACAACTGCACGTTCGTAGACGGACGACTGTTCGTGTCGAACTTCACCGGCGCGATCACCGAGGTCCTCGGCGGCGGTGAGACGCGAACGATACTGCCGGGCGCACTCAACTGGCCGCTGGATGTGGCCGTCGCTGATGACGGCCGCGTCTACGTCGCCGACGGAACGTACTTCTACGTGGTGCAGCCCGACGGCTCGCTGCAGACCGTCGGCATGCTCTTCTCGCCGGGCTATCCCGGTTTCATTCGGGGGCTGGCGGCCTCGGGCCCCGGCGAATTCCTGGTGACCACCTCTGGGGGTCAGATCGCGAGGTACCGACCGGCTGCCGACGAATGTGATTATCTGGCCGACGGTTTGGATCAGCTCTACGGAATCGCGGTCGCGCCGAGTGGCGTGGTGGCCGTCGAACAGGGCACGGGCCGGGTGTTGTCGGTCACTCGCGAGGGCGGTGTCGAGATCCTCGCCAAGGGCCTCGACCGTCCGGTCGGCGTGACGGTGACTCCGGAGGGGGACCTGCTCGTCGCCGAGTCCGGGGCGGGTCGGGTAGTACGGGTCACGCCCTCTGGTGCCGAGACACTCGTCGACGGTCTGCAGTGTCCGCAGGGATTGCTGGCCGCCGAGGGTCGGCTGTTCGTCGTGGATGCCGGCGAGAAGGCCGTCATCTCCGTCGACCTGGCCAATGGCTCTCGCACGACGGTCGCGACGGGGCTGGCCATCGGGCCGCCGCTGGGCGTGGAACCCAAGCCGCTCAAGGGAATGCCGCCGTTCTCGGGACCGCAGGGACCGTTCGCCGGAATTGCCGCGGGCCCCGACGGCACGCTGTACGTCTCGGCGGACGGCGAGGGCAGCGTGTTAGCGCTGAGGAGGGTCTGACGACGACATGACCGTAACGCCTGCCGACCACCGCTACCTACAGGTGGCCCGCACCCTGCGCAAGGAGATCGTGGACGGCATCTATCCCGTCGGTTCACAACTTCCCACCGAACACGAACTGTGCGAACGTTTCTCGGTCAGCCGCTACACAGTGCGTGAAGCACTGCGCAGGCTACGCGATGACAACCTGGTCTCGTCGCGACCGCGCGCGGGCACGCTGGTGGTGCCGCGCAGCGCACCGAACTCGTATGCGCAGGAGAATATGTCGATCAACGATCTGCTGGCCTTCGCCAGCGGAGCCGACCTCGACATCGATTCGATCAGGATGATCTCCGTCGATGCGGAGCTCGCCTCGCGCACCGGGCTTCCCGAGGGTGAGGAGTGGCTGGCGGTGCTCGGCTTCCGCCAAGCCGTCGACGCCGAGTACACGCATTGCTGGACCGAGTACTACATCAACCGCGCCTACGCCGCCGTCGGACGGCTGTTACAACGACACACCGGCCCCGTCTTTCCCCTCATCGAAGATCTCTTCGGGGTCAGCGTCGTCGAAGTCCATCAGGAGATCGGCGCCGTGGTCCTCAGCCCGGAGCTCGCGGCGCGCCTCGACGTCGGCGCGGGTAGCGCGGCCCTCGAGATCTACCGCACGTATAAGACGTCCGACGGTGACGTCGCCCAGCTCACGGTCAACACCCATCCCGCGTCCCGCTTCCGGCACTCGACGACGTTGCGACGGGTCAAGGGCTGACCTCGCGATGAGAACACGCGACGACGACGCCTACGCGCGCGGGTTGTGGGTCGACACCACGCTGGCCGACGCATTGCGGGAGGCGGCCGCGCAGACCCCCGACCGAACCGTGCTCGTCGACGGCGACATCCGGCTGACCTGCGCGGAGCTGGCCGCGCAGGCCGATATTCTTGCCGGCGTGCTGGCAGCCCGGATGCCCGCCGGAAGCGTGGTGTCGTTCATGCTGCCGAACTGGCAAGAGGCTGCGGTCGTGTACCACGCGGCGACTCTGGCGGGGATGGTCGTCAACCCCATTCTGCCGTCGCTGCGCGATCACGAGCTGACCTTCATCCTCGGAGATTCCGACAGTCGGATCATCTTCGTGCCAGGGAGCTTCCGTGGCCACGACTACGCATCGATGCTGAGCCGCGTGGGCGCCACGCTGGACGCTCCACCCGAGGTGGTCGTGGTGCGCGGCGAACCCGGCCCTCACACCGGCTACTCCGGTCTCTTCGACGGACCATCGGGAGACTATCCGACCACGCTCGATCCCGATGCCGTCCGGATGATCATGTACACCTCGGGCACCACCGGCCGACCCAAGGGAGTCCTGCACTCCCACAACACACTTCATGCTCTGATTCGGCAGATCCGCGACAATTGGCGGATCCTCCCCGGCGACAAGTTCCTGGTGCCGTCGCCGATCGCGCACATCGGCGGCTCCATCTACGCGTTTGAATGTCCGCTCCTGACGGGATCGACGGCCGTCCTGATGGAGAGCTGGGATGCGGCGGCCGCGGTGCGGCTGATGGCGTCCGAGCGCTGCACCCACATGGCAGGCGCGACCCCTTTCCTCGAGCAGATCCTCGCGGCGGCGCAAGCGGCAGATACCAGACTGCCGGATCTGAAGGTGTTCATCTGTGGTGGGGCGGGCGTACCGCCGTCGCTGATCCGCAGAGCGACCGCGTATTTCGATGGGGCCGCCGTCACCCGGGTGTACGGTTCGACGGAAGTACCCGTCACGACGGTAGGAGCGCTGGACGACGCCGACCGTGCCGCCGACACCGACGGCCGGCCCGGCATCGCAGGCATCCGCCTCGTCGACGGCGAGATCCGCGCCCGTGGCCCCCAGATGCTGGTCGGCTACCGCCACCAAGAGGACGAAGTGGGCGCCTTCGACGAGAGCGGCTTCGTCCGGACCGGCGACCTCGGACGTTGGCAGGGTGACTGTCTGGTGGTCACTGGGCGCGCCAAGGACGTGATCATCCGCAACGGCGAGAACATCTCCCCGAAGGAGGTCGAGGACGTCCTGGTGAATCACCCCGGCATCGCCGAGGTAGCGATCGTGGGCATCCCCGATGCGCGGACCGGCGAACGGGCGTGTGCGGTGATCGTGCCCACGTCCACCACCGGCCCGGCAGTCTCCGATCTGGGCGAGTTCCTCGAGGCACACGGCATGGCGAGGTTCAAAGCGCCAGAGCAGGTGGCGATCTGGGATGCACTACCCAAGAACGACGCCGGCAAGGTGCTCAAGCACTCGATCCGGGCCACGCTGAGCGCATCTGAGGATGGATGACTGACATGCAGGTAGCGATCGTCACCGGAGCAAGCAGTGGGATCGGCTTCGGCGTGGCGGTGAAGCTGGCCGATGCGGGCATGGCCGTGCTGGGGGCTGGCCGCGACGAGACCAGACTCGCTGAACTCGCCAATGCCGTGGGCGATTCCGACCGAGTGGCGACATTGGCCGTGGACCTGACCAACGACGACGCCCCACGTCGCATCATCGACGCAGCGGTCGAGCGGTGGGGCCACGTCGACTTCCTGATCAACAACGCGGGCGTCGGAAGCCCCAAACCGCTGGACGAGACCGACGACGAATCCCTCGACTACTTCCTGGGCCTGATGCTCAGGGCGCCGTTTCGACTGGCGCGTGACGTCATCCCCCACATGGGGCCGGGTTCGGCGATCATCAACGTGACATCCACCTTTGCAGTCACCGGCGGCATGCGGGGCGGCGCCTACTCCGCCGCCAAGGGTGGTTTGACCGCCCTGACCACTCACATCGCGTGCCAGTACGGTGCAGCCGGAATCCGCTGTAACGCAGTGGCTCCCGGTGTCACGCAGACGCCGATGGTGGCGCAGCGTCTGGAGGACGAGCGCTTTCGCAAGATCAACACCGAGATGACGCCACATCAGCGTCTCGGGACCATCGACGACATCGCGAGCACCGTCGCCTTCCTCTGTTCGCCCGGAGGCAGTTTCATCAACGGACAGACCATCGTCGTCGACGGCGGGTGGAGTTCGACGAAGTACCTGTCCGAGTTCGCGTTGTCCTCGGAATGGGTGGCCCGTTGAATCTGTTCGCCGTGCTCGAGCAGGCCGCCACCCGTCACGGCGACCGCGGCGCGGTCTATCTCGGTGAGCATCGGGTGTTGACCTGGAGTGACCTGCGGGACAGGGCGCTACGCATTGCCACGTCGATCAGCGAGACCGGAGAGCCCGGCGACCGGATCGCCGTCGCGAGTGAGAATCGGCCCGAGATCGTCGAGTTGATGTTCGCGATCTGGGCGGCCGAACGCGTATTCGTCCCCGTCAACTACAAGCTGCATCCCCTCGAGATGGAGCAGATCATCGACGACTCGGGGGCAGCGCTGGTGTTCGCATCCCCCAGGATCACGCCGGCGTTGACGTCGGTCACCGACGTGCCGGTCGAGGCATTGGACTCACCGTCCTACCTAAACCGCCTGGAGGCAACGTCATCCGACCGACCGAGAGATACCGACCCCGGTTCGCTCGCGTGGCTGTTCTACACCAGCGGCACCACGGGACGATCGAAGGGCGCGATGCTGTCGCACCGCAATCTGATGGCCATGACGGTCGCCCACCTGTCCGACTTCGATGACCCCGACGATCATTGCAGCCTCGTTCACGGCGCCCCGATGTCCCATGGCTCGGGCCTGTACATTCCGCCGTACGTCCTACGGGGCGCCCGGCAGGTGATCCCTGAATCCGCCACCTTCGACGCAGCCGAGTTCCTGGATCTGTGCGAGCACCATCCCGGAAGCAGCGCGTTCCTGGCTCCGACGATGGTGCAGCGACTGGTCGAGACGGGTCGCCCACGCCCCGCCCAGCTCCGCACGGTCGTCTACGGCGGCGGCCCGATGTACGTCGACAGCATGAAGAAGGCGCTGAAGGCCTTCGGCCCGATCTTCGTCCAACTCTACGGGCAGGGCGAGGCGCCGATGACGATCACCGGGCTCCGCCGTGCCGACCACGTGGGCGCCACCGATGCCGTCCTCGGTTCCGTGGGCTACGCCCGATCCGGGGTGGACGTCGCCGTGGTGCGGGCCGACGGAAAACCCGCTGAGCTCAACGAGATCGGTGAGATCGTCTGCCGGGGCGACGTCGTCATGTCCGGCTACTGGAGGAACCCCGATGCCACCGCTGACACTCTCAAGCGCGGCTGGCTGCACACCGGCGACATGGGGTCCTTCGACGCCGACGGCTACCTGACGCTGCGTGACCGTTCCAAGGACGTGGTGATCAGCGGCGGTAGCAACATCTATCCGCGCGAAGTCGAGGAAGTCCTGCTCGAGCATCCGGATGTCGCAGAGGCCTGCGTGGTGGGGACACCGGATCCGGACTGGGGTGAGATCGTCATAGCCTTCATCGTCGGAACGGCCGCCGAGCCGGATCTGGACGCGCATCTCCTGGAGCGCATCGCCCGCTTCAAGCGGCCCAAGCGGTATCTCTACGTCGACGAGCTTCCGAAGAACAGCTACGGCAAGGTGCTCAAGCGTGAGCTGCGGGAGCAACTGCGCTGATTGCGAATGACGAATTCGCCGTTCGCTAGCGCGCTCGACCGAGTTCATTGGCGGGTGGGAGGTGTTCTTCGACCGCTGCCGGTGTTCGCCGACGTGCTCGAGCCGCTGGTCCCTCTCTCGCTAGGGAAGTCGCAGGCGATCCGGCGGAGAAAAGCGACGGGGCCACCGGACCCGCCGAAGCCTCCCGTCCTCTGAAACCCGTTGTCACGCCCGGTGTCCGAGCAGCTCCAACACCGGATCCACCCACGTCGACTCCACGGTCGGCGTCGGAGTCATTGATTTGGGTCCCCCCTTCGGAACCGGGTCGATACGGCAGGCTTGGTGGCCAGCCGGTGTCAGAACTCCGGCCGACGGGGCTGGATCCGGCGGCACTGGCGCCGCTGGACACGGGGGCAGCCTCCGGCGGGAACACCGCCTCGGACACCCGGCGAAAGCTGCTCGCCGTGCCCTCGACGGACGCGTACTCAGTGCCGGGCGGCACCTGCCTCCGATGCGCGGCGTCGGGACCGCGTCCGAAGAGACTCGGGGTGAAACTGCTCTCGTATTCGCTGCCAGGCCGAACGGGCACCTGCGTGGCCCGGGCCGCGTGGGGCCGACTCGTCTGCGGGTCCTCCTGGGCCACTTGCTGCCCCGAGGGTTGCTCGGGCTTCGGCGTGGGGGACGGCACCACGGGCGGCGGTGGTCCTTGCCCTGCGCCCGTCGCGTGCTCGAGGTACTGGCGCCATGCCTGCAGATAGCCGAACAGATGCTGGGCATAGTCGGTCGGCGCGGGCACCCCCGGCACGCTGGGCATGGGTGGCGTAGGAGGCATGAACGGCGCCGCCGGAGGCATGGTGGGGATCGCCCACGGGGCGGACGGACCGGGCGTCATTCCAGGCGCCATGCCGGATGCCATGGTCGCCAGCGGCTCCAACAGCTGTCGCCAGGCCTGCAGGTAGGCAAAGAACGGCTGGCTCTCGTCCATCGGTGATGGTGATGGTGTCATCGGTCGACCTCCGGCGGTTGGGGTGGCTGGGCTAGTGGGAGTGCTGCCCGGCAAGGTGCCGGGCGGGTCCAATGGGTGGGGCAACGACTCCTGGCAGTACTCCGAGTCGACGACGCGTAGCGCTCGGGTGTCGGGCGGCTCGCGGTTCTCGATGTCGAAGACGTAGCAGTAGTCTCCAGCCGGCGTCGGCATGCGAACCGGACTCGACATGCCCTGATCGAGGAACCCGTACGGAAAACGCCAGCTTAGCGTCGTCGTCTCCCGACGATCGAGACCGCCCGACTGGACCCAGATGTAGTGGTCCAGAACGGCATTCACAGCGTGACGCCCCGATTCGCCCGCCGCCTCCATCGAGGTCATTCGGGTGAACGTCTTGGTCCAGGTGCCCGCGAACACCACCGAGTTGTTGTGCACTTGGTAGCCGCCATGGCGCGCTTGCCAGACATTGCGCTGCTCGAGATCTTCGAGCCAGAAGTCCTCCGGGGGTCTGCTGCCCCAGGACGTGTTGTGCGGGTTCCACGGATCGCGGCCGGGTCGGTTCGGCCAGTCCCCGATGATGGGAACCAGGTACGGCGTCTCGTTTCGAACCGCGCGGCCACCGCCCTGGCCGGGCCCACCCGCCATGATCAGCCCTCGATCGAGGGCGAACCACGACGGCCACGGCAGGAGCGCCTCGGGGACGTTCGCGACGTTACTGGTGAGGGCACTGGCGATCTGGCGCCACACCTCGGCCGCAATCTCGTCGGCCGTGCAGTCGCGGGCGGCCTTGCCGCGTCCCAACTCGTCGACCAGGTGACGGGAGGGAGTGTTGAAGTCGCCGATGTCCACCGAGAGCACCGAGACGTGACCGTCGCGGGCCAATGTCGGTCGCCTCTCCCACATCCCGTGCTGGTTGATCGACGACAGTGCCCACTCAGTTCCCGAGTAGTACATGTGCCCGCGCAGCAGCTGGAATTCCGTGTCGAAGAAGTACTGAATCCCGCCCAACGTCTGGAACCGGTCCCAGGGCACCCGCCCCATTTGGTCCATGGCGTAGGGGTCTCGCCGGCCCTGCGGCCGCATCGCGTCGGGCTCTAGCGGGCCGCCGGCCGGCGGGACTGACGTCGAGAATCCATCCAACTCGCCCACCGTGCCACCGGTTCCGGCGTTGCGCAGCGCCTCCGTGATGATCTCGGCCGCCGGAGCGTCGACGGCGACGACGGTGTAATCCGGTGCCACCCGCGTACCGTCACCCAGCGTGATCTGGACCCTCGGTCTGAGGTGGGGCGGCTGATCCGGGTCGAACGCGGGCGGATCGAGGCGTTCGGCCGCACCGCGGACGAAGCTGACGCCCAACTCGATCAGGTGGCGGTACCAGTGGTCGAACCACGACTCGGTGGTCGGACCGTTGAGCACCCCGTCGGCCTTGTTGTCGCGACGGTCCATCTGCAGCTGCAGCTGCAGGTAGGTGGTGAGGTTCGTGCGTGCGTCACCCCAGCGCGAGTCGAAAGCGGCCAACACCCTTGGCATTTCGCGAAGGAGCTCGTCGAAGGGCGGGGTATAGGAGAAACGGGGGGTTCCCGTGGCGTCGTCACGGCCGACGAAGTAGTCGTAGGCCGACAGGTTCTGCAGTTCCTTCGCCCGACGAAGGGGGCTGGTGGTGAGGTACCGCACCAACCTACTCACGAAGGTACCCACGTCGGCAGCCGTGAAGCCCAGTTCCGCGAGCTGGCTTACGATGCCGAGGAACTCGGCGGGGCTGCGTGGCGCTTCGCGCGGGAAGACGAGCGACGGCTTACCCTCCACCGTGGTGCCCTGGGTGACCACGCGCCTCACGTTGTCCAACACCGTGCGCGACGTGGGTTGCCAACTGACCTCGCCGTTCGGCCGTGCAAAGGCTTGGTAGACGGGGATCCGTTGGAACAGATCCCAGGTATGCAGGTAATACGCCGGGAAGAACCGGAAGCCATGTTCACCGGCAACTGCTCGCGCGGGACGTCGCGGCTTACCCCGCCGGCCGGGGAAGGGCCTCAGTTCGGCATGGCTTCCGTCGTGCGTGCCCACCGTCGAGTACTGGGAGGCGGCAAGGCCGCCGAGTTTCACGGGCGGATAGAAGCCCGCCGGTTCGCTGTCGAGTCCGTTGCGTTCGTCCTCGCGATACTCATACACCGTGACGTCGAAGCCGCGCTCCGCCAGTTCGTGCGCAGCGGTGAGGCCTGCGATGCCTGCACCGAGAATCGCGACGGTCGGCCGTCGCTCGCAGGAGCCTGGCGTCGTGATGCACTCGGTCACGTGGTCACCGTCCTGAGCGCGGACAACAACTCGGGCTGTGAGGGCGCCCGGACCGCGGCGTGGACGTAGGCGAGGAGTGTGTCGTGCGCCCGCAGAACGTCGTCGAACGAGCCGCGCACGCTTACTGCGCCCATCTCCACGGCCTCCCCGAGTCCGACCCTCGCATCGAGCACGTCGAGGATGACGGTCCGGGAGGTGGCGATTCGGGCGCCGGCGAACTCCGCTGCTCCGTCGGAGACTTCGAGCGTGCCCCCACCCCACAACGAGAAGAGCTCACCGTCGACGTCGAGCTCGACCACGAGTGGTCCGAGGGTCTCGAGCACCAGGCGGTAACTGTCGGGCACCTCATCGGCGAGGTGCCCGACCGACTGCCGCAGCAGCGACGAAACGTGATCAGCCATGCAGGAACTCGAATACTCCAGCGCCAGTGAAGTCGATGCGCTCGCCGTTGATGGAGCCGCGCACTCGCGCTGTACCACCCGTTTCGCACAGCACTGTCGTCCGGTCCAAATGCACCTCGCTCGGTTGTGCCAGGCGGGCGTAGGACTGCGACAGGAACTCTGCGTGCACCGTGTCGTCCACCCGCGTCGCCGTGATCTCGACTCGCTGCGGGACTCCCGGCACCTCGCCGTCCACGAGCAGTCGCATCGTGGCGGGGAGGGTGCAGTCCGCGGGGCGCCCAAGCAGTCCGCAGGACTGCGTTTGCACTGCAGCATGTCGGAATATCGCGGCGGGTTCGTCGTGGTGCCACACGTAGAGCGCCTGTGACAAGCAACGCAGCCTTCTCCGGTCGGTCATCTGAAGGAAGACCAGCGACCACGGATCGTCGGGACTGTGCGGGAGGATGGTGCCCCAGGTCCAGCTGAAGTCTCCGCCCCACCAGAAACGGCCCCAATTGTGGTCGTGATATGCGACCTCACTCTCCAGGAGATGCTCTCGACCGCCGATCTGCAGCCACCCGTCAGCGCGCAAGCGCGGCACGAAGAGCCAGGACATCCTTCCGTCCCCGACCGGCTGGTTGTTGACGACGAAGGGCCGGCTCACCGTGGTGAGGTGCAACTCGCCGACGATGCCGTGTCCGGGCAGATCGATCACCACGTCGTACCCGTCGGGTCGGATCACCATCCGGTTGCCGCCGATGGAGAGGACGCCGAGGTCAGCGGACACGTCGAGCTCGGAGTCGTCGAACCGCTCGATGGCGCCCGTCCAGCTCTCGTCGTGTGCAATGACGATGACACGCGGTGCCAGCCGAAATCGACCGTCGCGGCAGGCCTGGTGGGTGAGGCTGAAGTTGATCAGAATCCGAGCGCCGTGCGCGTGGACCACGAAGTGGTACCACTCCTTGAATCCCTCCGGTCGGGCGGTGGCAAGGATTGGGGCTCGAAGGAAGTCGCTTCCGGCGAGCGAGGCGGTCATCGCAGCCACCGCGAACTCATCGAGGCGGCCGGAGGGGTCGCTGCCTCGCCGAAGTGCTGGGCCGGTGCGGGTTCCGCGAGCCGCTCGATTGCCTCACCGAGGCCGGCAAGCCCCAATAGCGCAAAGACCAGATCATCTGCTGCACAGCGAGTTTGGCCCTGCTCGCCATTCTCGGCCAACGCCTGAACCACCTTGGCCAGGCCAGCCAGTCCCACCAGGTAGCCGACGAAGCTGCTCTGCTCCGCCAGCGCCTGACTCGGATCGGTGAGCGTCATGCGAAACCCTCCGGGCGCAAGCGAGCCAGGACGGAGTCGTCGAGTCCGTGCCCGACTACCGCATCGGCCAGCAGTTCGACCCAGGCGTCTGGGGCCGCGTTGGGGGACGCGGGGCCGTCGAGGACGTTCAGGCTCAACGTCTCCCAGACACGGCGGAGGTTTTCGACCGCCTCGGAGGCGATCAGCCCGTCTCGCAGTTGCGCCCCTGCTGGCGTCTGCGCGTAGCGCCGCCCCTCGGCGACGAGCAGATCGTGCAAGCCTCTCGCGGCTACCGGGTTGCCGAACACCGCGCGACGAGCACCGAGAAGCAGCTCGAACACGGAACGTTCGGCCCCACCAGCCTGCTCCGGAGGGGCGGGAAGCAGCCGCGGGGCCGACTGCTCGACGAGGGTCAGGGTGAGCTCGCGGATGCGCTCCAATTCGGCCAGCATGCCGATCAGGGCTTCGGGGTTCATCGGGTCCGCCCGTGCACGTAGTCCACCACGCCGGCAAGCATGTCCCGGTGCCGACTGGGCGGGAACCACTCGAGACCGGCAAGCGCGTCCGTCGCCTTCCGCGCATGCTGGCCAGCGACCTCGCGCGCGTGCTCGAGCGAACCGACGCGCTGCATCAGCGCGTAAAGCCAGCGGATGTCATCCAGGGTCTTGGACTCCGAATGACGTTGTCCCTCAAGCTGGGCCGTGATTTCGGCCCGCCCGGCCTGGGACAGCTCGCCGCGGACGGTCAGCCGGTCCAGCAGGTCGGCGAGCCCGAGTTCACCCTCAGAACCCGGACGCCGCTTGGACAGGATTCGTACGGCGCGCGCCTGGTCTTCCGGCTCGGCGGAGCGCAAGGCATGCAACAGCATCAGGGTCCGCTTGCCCTCCCAGAGGTCGCCACCGATCTCCTTGCCGTATTCCTCCGGGTCCGCCCGAAGATTCAGCAGGTCGTCGGTGATCTGGAAGGCCGCTCCGAGGTGCCGCCCGAGGGACTCCAGCGGTATCAACCGCTCGGGCCCGGCGCCTGCGGCCACCGCCCCGGCCTGCAGCGGTGTGATGAATGAGTACCAGCTCGTCTTGAGCTCCACCATCTCGAGATAGTCCGCATCCAGGAGCTGCCACGTGTTGGAGCGCACCCACTCGAGCTCGAGCGCCTGACCCTCGACGGTCTGCCGGGTCATGTGGGAGACGGCCCGCAGGATGCGCAACGCTGGTCCGAGCCCGACCCGCTCAACATTGTCGAGCAAGGGTTGCAACGACAACGAGAGCATGGCGTCGCCGACGTTGACGGCGATCGGGACGCCGTGGTCGATGTGCAGAGTGGGCCTGCCGCGCCGCGACCACGACTCGTCCTCGATGTCGTCGTGGATGAGAAAGGCGTTGTGGTACAGCTCGAGCGTCGCCGCGGTCGGCAAGATGGCCTCGAGATGGCCGCCGAGTCCGAGGCACGTGGCGATGCTCAGAGCCGGCCGAAGCGCCTTCCCGCCGCGGCGCGGATAGTCGAGGATCAGGTCGTGCAAGCTGCCCGACCCGCGCTTGACCGGGCTGTAGAGCCGACCGATCTCGCCGTCGCAGGCGTCCTTGCACAGGGCGAGGTAGTCCTCGAGCACGGCCGATGCCGACGGGACCGAACGCTCCTCAGGCAGAGTCGAAGTCATTTCGCATCATGGCTTGATGAGGGCAACTATGCCGCCCACGTCCTTGATTCTGACCGCATAGCGAATGCGGACGCTGACTGCGATGGTCCCCGCGGTGGTGTCACCGACGACCTCCAGGCTGGGAAAGACGCTGACGGCAAGGTCCACCGGCTCCTCCCCGGGTGAGGCATCCACGGCCCGCCCGTGTGGAATACGCTGACGTCGACCGAGCAGGATTCCCTGAGCGAATTTCTTTGCAGGCGGGGTTGTTTCGACCACCTCGGCACGGTGCAGAGAATTGATGTTCGGTGGACCGAATAGCACCTCGGTGCCGGGCACCCCGCTCACCAGTGTGCTGACGACCTTGAGCCCCGCCGTAGTCGTAATGAGACACGACGATGCCCGGTATCCGGCCTTCTCCACTCTCACCCGGGCGTCGATGAGCGAGCCCACCACCGTGTCGGGCGTTGCGTCGTTAAGAGGCAGATCCGGTGTACCCGCCTTTCGCAACGCCGGGATGACCGCGTCATCGACTTTGGCCGCGAGCTCGACGGTCATGGCCGTCACGCGGGCGAGCAGCGAGTCGGGAATCGGCGCGATCGCCTGGGCGAGTGTCACGTCGAAGTCGACGGTGGCCGATACCAGAGCAGGTAACGCGGCGTTCGGGTCGGGGTTGTTCACGACGTCGCCGCGGACCCGAGCCTGGCCGGGATCGCCGGTGTCCCAACGTGGGATGGCCTGCCAGGCGATGCTGGTCTGCTCGAACGTCTCCTGCACTGTCCGATTGGCAATGGCCAACCGCTCTGCGCTCAGGTACATGCCGCGATCCCCCCTCGGAGTCTGTGGGAATTGTCGCAGACGGAGGCATTCCGCGTACGCAGTCCGGCCAGCTATTTGTTCAGCAACATGACGTCCCGGCCAGGAGTCAGCTCGCCTCGGGCCATCGCATCGCAGTGCGCCAGGTGCAGTGCCGCGACGGGGTCGTCGGGCAGCAGGAGCGAACATCGCTCGAAGGCCTCGCGGGCCTGGTCGGCGTCACCTGCGTCGAAGAACGCGAAGGCTGCATCGAAGGCAGGCTGCGCGGCCCGCTTGGCGGTGCGCAGCGGAGCCGGGTCATCGTCGAAGACCTCGTAGATGGTCACCGGTCGACGGCGGTTGACCACCATGACGCGCTCCATTCGCCGAATGTCGAACCCGTCTTCGGTTTTCAGGCGCGCGCGGGTCGTATCGGAGATCAGCATCGCGGACCCGTAGCGTTTGGTGGTGCTCTCGATCCGCGCAGCGAGGTTCACCGCATCGCCAATGATGGTCAGCACCATGCGGTTCACTCCGCCGACCAGGCCGACACCCACGAGACCGGTGTTCGTCCCGATTCCCGCGCGCAACTCCTCGGAGCCAAGCGCCCGTCGCTCACCGTTGTGCTCGCGTAGCGAACGCAGCATGGCGAGTCCCGCCCGGACGGCGTCCGACTCCGACTCGAACACGGCGACGATCTCATCACCGCGGACGTCCTGGATCATTCCGTTGCAGCTGATGATCGGCATCTCGACGGCTCTGAGGAAGCCCTGGGCCAGGTTGCTCGCCTCGGACACGTTCATGTCCTCGATCATCGTCGTGAAGCCTCGAATGTCGCTGATGAGAACCGTCATCTCGCGTTCGACCCGATAGCCGCTGCGGACGCGGCGCAGGTCGTCGATGTCGAGGATTCGAAGCAATTCGTTGGGGACGAATCTCGACTGCACGTCCATCAGGGACTGCCGGTACTCGTCGGCGGCTCTCAGTTGGGCCTCGAGCTGGAAATTCCACACCGGCGCGGCAGCTTGGGCACACAGAAAGGACACCGCCTCCTCGTGGTCGGCGGTGAAGCGTCTGTCGAGCTCGCACTGCTCGGCATAGATGACGCCAATTGCCCTGTTCTGCAGCATGATCGGGACGGCGAGTACGGAAACGGTGGTGGCCCGGGGCGCCCTCCGGGGGACTCGTCGACTACCCGATCCGATGAGCTCGGCCGCGACGACGAGCGGCGAACCAGCGTCGATTACGCGGCGGACGATGGTGAGGTCGTAGGCCACATCGGTCCACGGTCCATCCGCCGTCATGGTGCCGTCGCGTTCGCGAACGGCACGGACCGCCACCCCATCGGCACCACCGGTGAAGAACAACACGCGGGACGCACCGGTCGTGTCCAAGACCGTGCCCAGCATGACGTTGGCCAAGTCTTCGGGTGTCCGCGCCGCCGACAGCGCACGCACCAGATGATGCGCGCCGATCTGGTCGAGACCCGTCGAATCGGCCTGGACGAGATCGCGGCCGAGCAGCCACGGATGCTCCCGTGCCAACCGGTCGGTGCGGAGCGCCAGGCCCTGGCTCAACCAGCGTTGGTAGGCCGACCTCAGCATGTGCTGGCTGAGAGTCGTCCGGCCGGTCTCCGCGTAGAGCGTGGCAGCCTCCTCGCGGGCGAGAGCACCGATGAGGGGTAGTTGGTAGTCCTCCGCAAGACCCATGGCCCGGTCGAGATGGCGCTCCGCGTCACGGTTCTTGCCACGTGCGCGGGCCCAGGTCCCCTCGATCAAGGCGCACGGCGCCGCATAGTTGGCTGGTGCGTCCGCCGCCCACTTGCGGTGCAATCCCAGCGCCTCCCGCACCGCCCGTCGAGTCGCGGGGTCGTTGGGCGCGAGGTGAATTCGACTCAAGACACCCGTCATGTGGACGAGTTGCACGATCGCGGTGCCGGCCATGCCACCGATGTGCTCCACGGCCTCGGCCGTCATGTCGACGGCACCGGAGTGATCGCCGCTCCAGAAGTGCAGTCCGAGTTTCATGTTGGCAGCGGCGCCAAGGGCCACCTCGTCGCCTTCAATTCGCGCGGCTGGCAACACGTCCCGCTCGTCGTAGCCGCTCTCGCCTGCGAGGAGGAATGGGTCCTCGCTGCGGCCCATCAGGTTCAAGCTGATCTGCTGGACGGCCTGGCAGAGGCGTCGTGGCACGGGCTGAGAACGAATCTCGGGGATCAGTGACTGCGCGAGGACGTCGATCTCCTGATAGGGCCGCCCGATCCAGAAGGACTGCGAGAGCAAAACCGCCGCAAGGAAACCGGCGTATTCCTGATCACCTTGGTCCAGCGCCTGAGTGACCGCATCGCGTAGCTGGCCCAAGCCCTCCCGAATGGGATGGCGCCAATGGTGGATGAAGTTCAGGTGAATGAACAGCGTCTCAGGTCGGGCTGCCCTGAACTCGGGCCGGTCCGCGAGCAGCATGCCGACCTCGCCAAAGCGTTGGGCACCCACCCGGTCGCCGAGAATCACCAACAGCAGCCCGTAGCTCGCGAGCACCAGCGGCGAGGATGGGGTATGGCCGTGTTCGAGGGTGAGGTCGAGCTGCTTGCGCACCACCAGCGGAAAGATGTTCGGACGCACGATGTAGGACATGCTGCGCAGCTCGGAGAGGATCCGTTGAATCTCGATCACGCGTCGGTCTTCGCACTGCGGGAGTTGCAGTAGCCGCTCGTCGGTCCATCTCATCATCGCGAGCTTCATCCGCCCGAGCGCGACGGCCATGCGTGGCTTCCCCGGATCCGGCGGCAGCGGCTCGCCGAGTTCGCGGAGTGCCCGCAACCCGATCTCCAGCGCCTCCCGCAGCCGGTCCTGCGCCACCCGGCCCTTGAGTCGAAGGTAGGCGACCCTCGCGCGGTCGGCTGGCTCGTCGAGAACTTGCTCGGCCTCGTCGAGGAGGTCGTGCAGCGCCGCGACGTCACCGACGAGGAGCGCGGCATCCGCGGCGTCCAGTTGCAGTTGCCGTGTCAGATCGAAGTGGGCGGACCACCGCTGCTCACCAAGTAGCGCAAGAGCTTTACGGCAGGAGTCGAGCGCCAGCGGGAACGAGGCCTGCGTCCGCGCCTTGCGAGCCGCACGTCGCAATATCTCCACGAACTGGGTGCGCTCGTCGTCGGCGGTCAACCCCGTGCCGCCGATGCCGACGTGGCGAGCGGCCTCGAAGAGTCGATCTTCGCCCAGCGAGACAAGCCGCCGACCGATGCGCAGATGGGTCTCGCGGCGGGCATCGGCGGTCAGGTCGGCTCCCGCCGCCTCCGCCACCCGGTCATGGCTGAATCGGTACCGACCGTCGCGGCTGATCGCATTGGTGATGCGCTGGCCGCGGCTATCGAGGGCCTCGAGGAGGCGGAGCTCGAGGCCCGACCACAGTGCATGCACCACTACGTCGGGCGGCTGGGCCGCCGCTGCCGTGGCGTCGGCAAGGTCGAACTCGCCGCCGATGCACGTCAACGAACTCAGTACCGCCCGGTCGGTGGGACCCAACTGGTCGAGGTAACGCTCGAGGAATTCGGCGGAGGTAGCGGTGACCTCGATCGACGTGAGGATGCGCAGATCCCAGCTCGGTCGCCCGCTGGCACCGACTGCAGTGAGCGCACCCTCTCGTTGCGCGCGGTAGAGCAACTGACGGACCTGCAGGGGATTGCCCCCGGTCCGGTGCTGGAACTCGGCGGCTACGTCGCTCAACTCCACACCCCGGCCACTCACCGCCACCAGCAATTCCTCGACGTCGGCGTGCGTGAGCGGGGTGAGCTCGATGCCGACGACGCTCTCGGAGTCCAAACCTGCTGTGTCCAGGTCGAATTCACCCGCCCGGTGGGCACCGAGGACCACCACGTTCTTCACCGACTGGGTCAAGAGTTCGGAGAGCAATAGCAACGTGTCCCGATCAGCCCACTGCAGATCGTCGATCGCCAGCACCACCGAGCGATAGGACGCGGTATCGGACACCAGCCGGATGGCGGCGCGATGCAGTCGACGGCGAGTGTCCGCGGCATCGAGGTCAGCCGTGGGTGAGGCCGCCCCCAACACCTGAGCCAGTTCGGGGACCAGGTCCCCGAGGATGCCGGCAAGCGACGACGTGCCGCTGATGAGATCTGCCCGCCAGCGGTCACGTTCCGCCGGACCCGTGGCCTCCATGCTCCGAACGATCGCGCCGAGCGCGTCTCCCAACGCCGAGTACGGAGCAGGCGCGCCGTCGCGGCACCTGCCGTAGGCGAATACGCAGTCTCGCCCGGCGATCTCGGCGCCGAAGGCGTGTAGGAGCGTGGACTTGCCCACCCCGGGGGCCCCGCTGAGCAGGACGCATCCCCCGCCGACGCGTCCGGCAGACTCCACGGCGTTTCGGAGTTCGGTCAGCTCGACCCTGCGGCCGACCACGTGGCCGTCAAGATCGAGAAGCGGAGTCGTCACGGCACGGAACCCTCCGCCGTGCAGACCGGCTGCGCTGCGCGGCCAGGGCAAAGTGACCTGACGCGCATGCCAGTCCCCCTTAGATGCCTGAGGTGTCCAGTCATCATATTGACGTTTGTCGCGACCGCGCGCGAGATGACAAAGATCGGGTCGGACCGTCATGGGTACGCGCGACATGGAATTCACCCCCGCTCTCCACCGAGCTGGTCGAGGCTGGGAGGGTGACCGAGTCGTGGTCAAGGTCCGCGACTTGGGCTGATCAAGATCAGCTACGTCGAGCAGGAAGGCGAGCATGGAGCTTCAGGGCAGTGTCGCCATCATCACGGGTGCCGGTTCTGGGATCGGGCGCGCACTGGCCGTGGCAATTGCGACGGCGGGGGCCTCCGTGGTCGTTGGTGACATCGATGGGGAGGGCGCGGCAACTACCGTTCGCCTGATCGCCGACGCAGGCGGGTCGGCGCTGAGCGTCACGACCGACGTCAGCTCGACCGACGGCGTGAGCACGATGGTCCACGCCGCACACGATTTCGGACCGGTGGACCTGTTCGTCGCCAACGCGGGCATCATGGGCGCCCCGGGGCTCGGTGACGACGAGGCCGACTGGGACCGCGTCCTCGACGTGAACGTGCGCGCGCACGTCAGGGCGGCCAAGATCCTGGTGCCCGAGTGGGTCCGTCGCGGCCACGGCTACTTCGTCACCGTCGCATCGGCTGCCGGCCTGCTCACCCAGCTGGGCGCTGCGGGCTACTCGGTGACCAAGCACGCGGCCGTGGGCTTCTCGGAATGGCTGGCGATCACTTACGGCGACAAGGGAATCGGCGTCTCCTGCGTGTGCCCGATGGGCGTGGACACTCCATTGCTCAGCGGGATCGTGGACTCCTCGGATCCGACTGCGCGGCTGGCCGCGGCCGCCGTGACGCGTGCAGGTCAGGTGATGGGTCCCGACCAGGTGGCCGAGTTGACGGTCGAGGCCATTCGATCGGGTACGTTCCTGGTGCTGCCGCATGCCGAGGTACTCGACATGTACCGGCAGAAGGGCTCCGACTACGAGCGTTGGATCACCGGAATGCGCCGATATCAAAGCACTCTCGGCTGACCTGCGCCGACCATTTCGCGCAGCATCGGCCCATGCCCACGCCGACGCGTTGGCGCCCGCCACTGTTGTTGAACACGTGCCCAGTACCCTTTTCGACGTGGCTGATCGCAGGAGGCTGTCCCCCGAGGACAGACGTAACGAGCTGCTCGCGCTCGGTGCCGAGGTGTTCGGACAGCGTCCGTACGACGAAGTGCGCATCGACGAGATTGCCGAGCGAGCCGGTGTCTCACGGGCGCTGATGTACCACTACTTTCCGGACAAGCGCGCATTCTTCGCCGCCGTCGTGCGCGCCGAGGGGGAGCGATTGTTCGAAGCCACCAACACTCCCCCACGGCCGGATCTCAGCCTCTTCGAACAGCTCCGCGCCGGGGTAATGGCTTATCTGGACTACGACGAGGCCCACCCGCACGGCGCCTGGGCCGCCTACATGGGCATGGGCCGCTCGGACCCCGTGCTGCGCGGCATCGACGAAATGGACAACGACCGCCAGGCCAACCGCATCATCGGACGGGTCACCGAGTCGCTGGGCGGGCCGCTGGACGCAGGAGTCGAGCGCGATCTGCGGGTGGTCGTCTACGGCTGGCTGGCGTTTACGTTCGAGATGTGTCGCCAGCGGATCGTCGACCCGTCGATCGACGCGGGCGCCGTCGCCGACGCATGTTCGCACGCGCTGCTCGATGCCTTGGCACGTATCCCCACCCTGCCCGCCCTGCCCATCCGCGAGTGACTTCGGCCCGTTCCCGTTCCCTGCGCGACCGTCAGCGCGCCGAAAATCGCGAGAGGGCGGCGGGGTTGTCGGTGCCTACGGGCACTATGGCTAGATGGCCCGCAAGACCGCTGAACCCGCAGCGCCGCTGGCCCGCTTCAGCGAGCTGACGCGGGAGTGGTTCACTGGCACGTTCGCGGCGCCGACCGCCGCTCAGACCCAGGCCTGGGAGGCCATCGCGAACGGCGACAACACCCTGGTCATCGCCCCGACCGGGTCCGGCAAGACGCTGGCGGCCTTCCTCTGGGCAATCGACAGGTTGGCCTCCGGAGAGCCGCGCGCAGCCACCGCCGGCACCCGCGTGCTCTACGTGTCGCCGCTCAAGGCCCTGGCGGTCGACGTCGAACGCAACCTCAGCACCCCACTGATCGGCATCGGCCGCGTCGCGGAACGCCGCGGGCAGGCTGCCCCGAGCATTACGGTCGGCGTGCGTTCCGGCGACACCCCGGCCAACCGCCGCCGCGAGATGATCGCCAGGCCACCGGACGTCCTCATCACCACACCCGAGTCGCTCTTCCTGATGCTCACCTCGGCCGCACGGGAGACGCTCACCGAGGTCGACACCGTGATCGTCGACGAGGTGCACGCCGTCGCGGCCACCAAACGCGGGGCCCACCTGGCGCTGTCATTGGAGCGACTCGACCAACTCATGGCCAAGCCCGCCCAGCGCATCGGACTGTCCGCCACCGTACGGCCACCGGAGGAAGTCGCCAGATTCCTGTCGGGCCAGGCCCCGACCACCATCGTCGCGCCCATGGCCGCCAAGACCTTCGATCTGTCGGTCGAGGTGCCGGTGCCGGACATGGCCAACCTCGAGAACAACAGCATCTGGCCCGACGTCGAGGAACGCATCGTCGACCTGATCGAGTCGCACCGGTCGTCCATCGTGTTCGCCAATTCGCGGCGCCTCGCCGAGCGACTCACGGCCCGCCTCAACGAGATTCACGCCGAACGCGCGGGAACCGAGGTACCGGAGACCCACAACCCGAGCGTCGGCGGCGGCTATCCCGCCCAGATGATGGGCAGCGGCGTCAGCCTGGGGGCGGAGCCACTGCTGGCGAAGGCCCACCACGGATCGATCAGCAAAGAGCAGCGCGCGATCGTCGAGGACGATCTGAAGACGGGCCGACTGAAGGCCGTCGTCGCCACGTCGAGCCTCGAACTCGGCATCGACATGGGGGCCGTCGACCTCGTCATCCAGGTCGAGTCCCCACCGTCGGTGGCCAGCGGCCTTCAGCGCATCGGCAGGGCGGGTCACCAGGTCGGCGAGATCTCTCAGGGCGTCCTCCTGCCGAAGCACCGCACCGACCTCATCGACTGCGCCGTCACTGTGCAGCGCATGCTCGCCGGCGAGATCGAGACCATGCGGGTACCCACCAACCCCTTGGACGTGCTGGCTCAGCACACCGTCGCCGCGGCTGCACTCGAACCTCTTGACGCCGATCGCTGGTTCGACGCCGTGCGCCGCAGTGCGCCGTTCGCCACGCTGCCCCGCAGCGCATTCGAGGCGACGCTGGATCTGCTGAGCGGTAAGTACCCCTCCACGGAATTCGCCGAGCTTCGTCCCAGGTTGGTGTACGACCGCGACGCGGGTTCACTCACCGCGCGGCCGGGCGCCCAGCGGCTGGCGGTGACGTCCGGCGGGGCGATTCCCGACCGCGGCCTGTTCACGGTCTACCTGGCCTCGTCCGCCGATACCGACAAGCCCTCACGCGTCGGCGAGCTCGACGAGGAGATGGTGTACGAGTCGCGGCCCGGTGACGTCATCTCCCTCGGCGCCACCAGCTGGCGCATCACCGAGATCACTCATGACCGGGTGCTGGTCCTCCCTGCACCGGGCCAGCCCGCCCGGCTTCCGTTCTGGCGCGGCGACGGCGTCGGCCGACCCGCCGAACTGGGGGCTGCGATCGGCGCCTTCACCGGCGAGCTGGCCGGATTGAGCCGCGCCAAGTTCGACGAACGCTGCGAGACAATGGGTTTCAACGATTTCGCGACCGACAACCTCTGGCAGCTCATCTCCGACCAGAAGGAGGCCACCGGTACCGTACCCACCGACACGACGTTCATCGTCGAACGGTTCCGCGACGAACTCGGCGACTGGCGCGTGATCCTCCACTCCCCCTACGGCCTGCGGGTGCACGGCCCGCTGGCGCTCGCAGTGGCCAGGCGGCTGCGGGAGCGCTACGGCATCGACGAGAAGCCGACGGCGTCGGACGACGGCATCATCGTGCGCCTGCCCGACACCGAGGACACCCCGCCGGGTGCGGAGCTGTTCGTCTTCGACGCCGACGAGATCGACCCCATCGTCACCGACGAGGTGGGCGGCTCCGCGCTGTTCGCGTCGCGGTTCCGGGAGTGCGCCGCACGAGCCCTGCTGCTTCCGCGTCGCCATCCCGGCAAGCGCTCACCCCTGTGGCATCAGCGCCAGCGCGCCGCCCAACTCCTCGACATCGCCCGCAAGTACCCGGACTTCCCCATCGTGCTGGAGACCGTCCGAGAGTGCCTCCAGGACGTGTACGACGTGCCGATGTTGCGCGAGCTGATGAATCGCCTTGCGCAGCGGCGCATCCGGATCCTCGAGGTCGAGACGGCCACCCCGTCGCCGTTCGCCGCGTCGCTGCTTTTCGGCTACGTCGGCGCGTTCATGTACGAGGGCGACAGTCCGCTGGCGGAACGACGCGCCGCCGCACTGTCTCTGGACAGTACCCTGCTCGCTGAACTGCTCGGCCGTGTCGAACTTCGCGAACTGCTCGATCAGCAGGTGATCGCGGCCACGGTCGCGCAACTGCAGCACCTGACCGACGACAGGGCGGTGCGCGACGCCGAGGGCGTCGCCGACCTGCTGCGATTGCTCGGTCCGCTCACCGAAGCGGAGGTCGCCGAACGCTCCACGGTCGACGACGTCGGAGGCTGGCTCGAGGGGCTGCGAGCGGCCCGCCGAACCCTGACGGTCTCGTTCGCCGGACAGACCTGGTGGGTGGCCATCGAAGACGTCGGCCTGCTCCGCGACGGTGTGGGAATCGCAGTCCCCGTTGGTATCCCGGCTAGCTTCACCGAATCCGTCACCGACCCGCTGGGCGAACTGTTGGGCCGCTACGCCCGCACTCGCGGCCCGTTCACCACCCGCGAGGCCGCCGAGCGCTTCGGGCTGGGGTTGCGGGTCACCGCCGACGTGCTGGGCCGGATGTCGGCCGATCGACGACTGGTGCGCGGTGAGTTCACCGACATCGAAGACACCGAGCAGTGGTGTGACGCCGACGTTCTCAAGATCCTGAGGCGACGGTCGCTGGCCGCCTTGCGCGCCCAGGTCGAGCCGGTCAGCACCGCGGCGTATGCCCGATTCCTGCCGGCGTGGCAGCAGGTGGGCGTCGAGAAGAGTTCGGGCGTCGACGGATTGGCTTCGGTCATCGAACAGCTGTCCGGCGTGCCAATCCCCGCATCGGCGATCGAGCCGCTGGTGTTCGGGCAGCGGGTCCGCAACTACCAACCCGCGATGCTCGACGAGCTATTGGCCTCGGGCGAGGTGACGTGGTCGGGGGCAGGTGCGATCAGCAGCGGCGACGGTTGGATCGCGTTCCACAGCGCTGAGACGGCGCCGCTCACGCTGGCTGCACCCGCCGAGATCGATCTCACCGACGTCCACCGCGACATCCTGGGCACCCTCGAGCACGGCGGCGCCTACTTCTTCCGGCAACTCACCCAGAGCGCGAACTCCGGCGACGCCGGCTCTGCGGTGAAGAACGCTCTCTGGGAACTGATCTGGGCCGGCCGCGTCACGGGTGACACGTTCGCTCCCGTACGTGCCCTTTTGGCTGGATCGGGACGACGAGGCGGTGCGCACCGGCAACGGCAGCGGCCGCCGCGGTTGAGCCGATACAGCGTCGCGCACGCCCAGACGCGCACCACCGACGCGACCGTCGCGGGTCGGTGGTCCGCTCTGCCGCCGGCGGAGCCCGCTTCCACCATCCGCGCGCACTTCTCGGCCGAACTGCTCCTCAACCGCTACGGCGTGCTGACGAAGGGCTCGGCCGAGGGGGTGCCAGGCGGGTTCGCGATGTTGTACAAGATGCTCACCGCGCTGGAGGACGCCGGGCGATGCCAACGCGGCTACTTCGTCGAGTCGCTCGGGGGCGCCCAATTCGCGGTCGCCTCCACCGTCGACCGGCTGCGAACCTATCTCGACGGGCTGGATCAGACCCGTCGCGACTATCACGCAGTGGTGCTCGCGGCGGCCGACCCCGCCAATCCCTACGGCGCCGCGCTGCCCTGGCCCAGCGACTCCGAGACCGGCCACCGGCCGGGACGCAAGGCGGGCGCTCTGGTGGTGCTCGTCGACGGTGAGCTGACGTGGTTCCTCGAGCGCGGCGGCCGCTCGCTATTGTCCTTCTCCTCGGATGCCGACGCGCACGCCGCAGCCGCGGCGGCGTTGGTCGACCTCGTCGGCGGAGGCCGCCTTCAGGCACTGCTCGTCGAACGGATCAACGGCGTCCCCGTGCTGGAACCCAACGCAGAACCGGGCCACGGCGCCGTTCACGACGCATTGACCGCCAGCGGTTTCTCCCGGACCCCGAGAGGGCTCCGACTGCGCTGACGCAAAAGTCCGGCGATCGGTGGCCTCGCCGCCAGCTGAAATGGCAAAAGTGACAAACCTCTCCCGTGGTGGCTCCATACTCGAGACATGGTCTCGCTGATCGTCCACGCCGTTCTCGGCGTCCTCGTCATCGTCTGGATCGTCCGCGCGAACGCCCGTGTCTTCGCCCGCCCCGCAGGCGGGCCGGCGTTCTCCACGCTGGAGACCGTCTACTACGTCATCGGCGTCGCCTCGATCGTGCTCGGCTATTACTTCAACCACCAGTTCGTCGACCAGTACGCCATCCCCGGCGGCAATCCGATCTGGGGCCCAGGCAGCTGGCAGCAGTTCATCGCGTTGGGCTACGCGAATCCTGCGGCGGCCTCGGCCAGCCAGGACTACACGATCATCAACGTCGTCCTGCTGCCGTTGTTCACCATCGTCGACGGACACCGGCGCGGCATCAGGCGGCCATGGCTGTTCTTCGTGGCGAGCCTCTTCACCAGCTGCGCGTTCGCCTACGCCTTCTACTTCGCGGTCATCGAACGTCAGCATCGCCACCAGAAGGCGGCCGCGGCATTGGCCGCGATTCCCGCCTGAGGGGAACACGGTTACATGGACCCACGTTGGCAAGGATCGTGATGGACGAATTGATCACCACCCCGTTCGGATTCGACTCGACCGCCGCGGAGGTGATCGCTGGCGTCGACATGTCGGGTAGGCGTGCGGTCGTCACGGGGGCCTCGTCGGGTATCGGTATCGAGACCGCGCGTGCCCTCGCCGATGCCGGTGCCGAGGTGACGCT
The DNA here is from genome assembly GCF_006439015.1 of Mycolicibacterium hodleri. GTDB lineage: Bacteria > Actinomycetota > Actinomycetes > Mycobacteriales > Mycobacteriaceae > Mycobacterium > Mycobacterium hodleri_A. The sequence continues at coordinate 618,086 of NZ_RCZG01000004.1, forward strand.
GGCCGTTCGCGACACCGCGGCCGGTGAAGGCGTGGCTGCCGACATCGGCGGGACCGTCGACGTGGCTTCCCTCGACCTGAGTGACCTTTACAGTGTCGATGCCTTCGTCGCCGCTTGGGACGGTCCGCTTCACATCCTGGTCAACAACGCCGGGGTGATGGCGATCCAAGAGCTGACCATGTCGGCCAGCGGCCACGAAATGCAGTTCGCCACGAATCATCTGGGTCACTTCGCACTGGCCGTCGGATTGCATGACGCACTTGCCGCGGCGGGCGGGGCTCGCATCGTCTCGGTCAGTTCCGGTGGGCACCTGCGCTCTCCCGTGGTGTTCGACGACATCGACTTCGCCTTTCGCGACTACGACCCGTTCGGCGCGTACGGCCAGTCGAAGACCGCCAACGTGCTCTTCGCGGTCGGGGCCACCCGGCGCTGGGCGGCCGACGGCATCGTCGCCAACGCACTGATGCCCGGCGGCATCGCCACTCCGTTGCAGCGCCACCTTCCGGCGGAGTACGCCGCACAGGCGTTGACGGCATTCCGGGCCGCGGGCACCGACTTCAAGACCGTCGAGCAGGGCGCGGCGACGTCGACCCTGCTGGCGGCCTCTCCGCTGCTGGACGGTGTCGGCGGTCGGTACTTCGAGAACTGCAACCAGGCCAGGGTGGTCGAACGGCGGGGCGGTCCGGGCCAGGGCGGCGTCGCGCCCTATGCGCTCGATCCGGCGAATGCCGAACGCCTGTGGGATCTCTCGTTGGAGCTGGTCGGCGACCATTAGGCCGAGGGCATCGGGTGCGCCCGGTAGAACTCGACGTGACGTCTTGCCGCCGCCTCCCATGTCAGCGACGTCGCCAGGGCCCGGCCGGGCGCCGGATCCACGCCAGACTCCACGGCCTCCGCCATCAGCTGAGCGAATGCGGTCGGCGTCGACCCGTAACTGACCGTGTCGCCAAAGACCTCGCGCAGCACCGGCAGGTCCCGCGTGACGACGGGCCGCCCGGCTGCGAGTGCCTCCATCGCCGCCAGCCCGAAGCCCTCCTTCGTCGACGGAAAGGCGAAGACCGAGCACGAGGCGACCAGGCTCGGCAGTTCGTCGTCCTCGATCGCGCCGAGGATGAGCGGCTCAACGCCCAGATCGGCGCACCTGCCGTCGAAGTCCGCACGGTAATCCCGGTAGTCGAACAGCGTCTCACCGCCGGCGATCACCAGCTTGACGTCGGAAAAACGTTGACGCAGAACGTGGTACGCCTCGACGAGATCGATGGTTCCCTTGCGGGGCTCGATGCCGCCGACCGCCAGGACATAACGTCCGAGCCGTCGCCGCCACTCGCCACGTTGCACCGCGGCCACGCCGTCATCGGCCGCGGCATCGGTAAACCTTTGCGCTACAACGCCATTCGGTATGACGGTGGGCGAGAGCCCCCATCCCGCCCGCACCTCGGCAGCCACCGCGTCGGACACACAGATGCGCGCATACGGCTCGACGACGGCCTTCTCGTGGCACTCCGCCAGCACCGGTGTAGTGAACTCGTCGAGGTGGTGAATCGTCCGGATGCAGAGGCCCACTGCGTTGGTGCTGATGCAGTCCTGCGCATGTACGACGTCGTAGTCGTCGGCATTGAACGCCTCCCGCAACAGGGCGATCGACCGCACGATCCGGTCCGTCACGGATTCCTCACCGCAGTCGGGAAAGTCGACGAGTCGCACCCCAACCCGTGGGTCGACCACGCGGAAAAACCCCCGGTCGCCCTGACGCGCCAGCGACCAGACCGTGACGTCGACACCCAACGCCGCAAGTGCCTCCGCAAGATTGAGCGTGTGCACTACGCCGCCGCGGGGTTTCGTGGAATAGGTGAGCAACGCGACGCGCACCATCAGCTCGCAGGATGAGCGCTTGCGCGAAGATCAGAGGGTCGGGTAGGGATGCCGTAGACGTCCACCCGACGTTCGGCGAGGTGGTTCAACACCTTTCGGGCACGGACGATCTCGGCGTCGACGTCGACGGTGACCTTGGCGAGTCCGCCCTTGGAACCGGTGTTGGCCAGCACGTCCCCGCCCGGACCGACCACCTTCGCCTGGCCGAGGAAACGCAGCGCACCCATCACACCCGTCTGATTCGACGACACGACGACGACCTGGTTCTCGGCCGCGCGGGCGCAGTCGTAGAGATCGAACAGCCTGGACTGCCGGTCCGCGGGCAGCCGGGACGCCCGGTCGGTGACGCTCGCGGGCCACGCCGACAGCGCGGCGATGATCTGGGCGCCGTCGAGGGCCAGCGCCCTGGCCGACTCGGGGAAGGTCTTGTCGTAGTCGATCAGCATGCCCAGTCGACCGACCGGGGTGTCGAACGCCGCGAACGCGTCACCGGCGAGGTAAGCCAGCGACTCCCCCGCCGGCTGATGCACCTTGCGGTGATGTCCGAGGACGCCGTCCCCCGATACGCAGATCGCGGCGTTGTAGCGTCCCCCGAGCGCCTCTTCGGCGTACCCGACGCAAACGGTCATCGGACCCGCCGCGGCGATCACCGCCTCGATCTCCGGCCCGTCGGGGTCCAGCGCGGGTGGCCGATCGTTCGGATCGGGTGCGCGCAGATCACCGATGTACCCGCCCAGGCATGCATCGGGGAAGACCAGCAACTCCACGCCGTCACGGGCGGCCGCGTCGACGATGCCAACCACCTTGCTGACGCCACGGTCCAGGTCGCGGCCGAAGTGAGCCGCGACGGCACCGATCGTGACGAGCCCCAAGGTCAGGCCCTCCCCAGACCCGTCACACCGGAGGCGACCGCGGTCGTCGTGACACCGTCGGGCCACCGCAGTCGGACACCGCGGTCGATGGTCAGCAGTCCACAGGAGCCGGTGACGACGCCGGGCGGCACCATCGGCGTCGGCGCTTCGGCATCATCGGCGGTGAGCATGGCGTAGCCGGGGAAGCACGTCAGCCAGGCGCCCATGTCGGCAGCCGCGGGGCGGGGAATGCGGGCCACGTCGAGTTCAGCGCCGGTCCCGCTGGCCTCGGCCAGCATTCCCACCGTCCCGACGACACCGGCCATGCTGACGTCCTTGGCCGCCCGCGGCGACATTCGCGCCACCAACGTGGACAGCTCGGCCAAATCGTCCGCACTGCGGCGACTACTCGAATCCCATTGTCGGCCATACTGACCCGGCCGCCAGTCGCCGATGAGATCGGCGGTCAGGCGCAGGGTGTCGCCCGCTGAACCGCCGCCGGCGCGGATCGGGCGCGGAGTCCTACCGAAGGCGGTCACCGCCAGCGACGCCGGTACCCCGAGTTGGGTATGACCGCCGAGAACCGGTACCCGCCACGCCTGCGATGCATTCGCAATGCCGCGGACGATTCGGGTCAGGAGTGATCGGGTGGGGGCACCGATGGCGTCCAGCAACCCGGTCGGCGCAGCGCCCATCGCCGTCAGGTCATTGACGTTGACCAGCACCGAACACCACCCCGCCCACTCCGGATCGCGTTCCACCATGGACGGGATGATTGCATCACACGCGGCCACCAGATCGCTGTCGGGGAGCGGGACGCCGTCATCCCCGACGAAGCCAGCAGGACCAAGCCCGCCGGGCACCAAGCGCAACGGCGCCAGCGCGTCGCCGAGAAACGACTTGGTGGCGTCCGCAAGACGCTGCGTCTGATGGAGGGGCCAGCGCATCAGTGCGTGCGGGTGCCCCGCCACCAGACAGTCGCCGTGGTGCTCCCAACCGAGGGAGTCGAACATTGCCCCGTACCGCCGCTGCACGGTCGCGTCGAAGCGCAGGACGCCCGCGGACTCGGCGTGCGCGCAGGCCGCGCGCACGAGGGCGGGGCCGACGCCGGACGAACGCGCCGCCGCGCCGGTGACCAGCCTGCTGCCCGTCCACCACCCGAGATCGGGCTCGCACCGCGGGGCAAGTCGCACCCCGCCGAGCACCGTTCCGTCGGCGGCCACCGCAACGAGGACCACGGTGCGCGGGTCGTCGTCGGCATCGTCTGCGTCGCTGCCGGCGAAGAGGTGCTGTTCGACGACGAAAGCGTCGTGACGGAGCCTGAGGTAGGCCGCACTGTCCGCAGCAGTTTCCGCCCTGCGGATGAGGAACTCCGGCGCCGGCACGGCATGGGCCCGCACGCCCGCCAGGATGGACAACTCCTGACGGCGCCGATGCTGTTGCACGACCCCTGTTTTCGTCATCTCCACGGTGATCAGCCGCCCACACTCTGCAAGACGCCACAGGCACCGCAGGCAGCGCAGCCCGCCTTCTGCGCGGCGCCGGCCATGCCGGCCAGCCGGAGCGCGCGTGCGATCTCACGCGACACCTCTTCGACGATGGTGCCATCGGGTGCGCACGCCCCGTCGACGTCGACCGCCAGCGTGCCGGGGTGCGGACGGAACGGCACCACGAAGGGGTACACCCCCAGCTCGATGAGGTCGACGGCACCTGCGATGAGTTCCTCGGGATCCTCCCCCAGCCCGACGAGGAGGTACGTCGAAACCTGATTGCGCCCGAATACCCGCACCGCCTCCCGCCACGCCTCGCGATACTGCGACAGGGGCACCGTCGCCTTGCCTGGCATCCACCGGCGACGGACCTCGTCGTCGAGCGATTCGACGTGGATCCCGATCGCGTCCGCACCCGCGTCGCGCAATTCGGTCAGCACGGCCAGATCCGTCGGCGGCTCGCACTGCACCTGGATCGGCAATCCCGGCACCACGGCCTTGACAGCCCGCACACAACGGGCCAGATGCCTGGCGCCGCGGTCGCTGCCGGCGGAGGTGCCGGTCGTCATCACCATCTGTTGGACGCCGTCGAGACGCACCGCCGCCTCGGCGACCTCGGCCAGTTCCCCCGGACGCTTCACCGCGGTGGTGGCGCCCGACCGCAGCGACTCCTCGATGGAGCAGAACCGGCAGCGTTCTTCGACGGCGTACCGGACACACGTCTGAACGACCGTGGTGGCGAGTACGTTTCGACCGTGCAATCGGGCGATCTTGTCGTACGGCACTCCTTCCGCGGTCGCCAGATCGTAGAACCTCGGCCGGTCGATCACCCCGACGTCCAGCCCGGAATCCTCGCCGTCGAGAAGCACCCGGCTTCCGTCGAAGACGAAGGGACTGTTGGGACTCAGCGGAATCGCGGCAGCGTGTCCATCGATCATCAGGTGGCCGTCCGCGCTGGGGCCGGCTCCGGCGGTACGACTGACGGGTGGTCGACCCCGGATGCCCAGCAGGGTGAGGTCGACACGTGTGGAGACGGACATCGTTTTCTCCTAGCGAGCGACGGCGAGATGGTGATGAGCGCTTGCGCGAAGAGCAGAGGACTCCAGCGCGGACTTCCGCTGATGCGCGTCGATGATGTTGTCCGCGAGGTATCTGGCGTCGCGGTCGACACCGAGGAACCTTCCGGACCCCCAGGTGTGCATCCACGGCAGACCGACGAACTTCAGGCCCTCGACCTCGGTGACACCGCGGTTCTGCATGGGCCGCCCGCCGCCATCGAAGGCGCTCGCCTCGATCCACCGGTAATCGGGCCGATAGCCGATCGCCCAGACGATGCTGGTGATGCCCTCGGCGGCCAGGTCGAGTTCGGTGACCTCGGCATCGGGCTCCCACACTGTGCTGTAACGGGTTGCCGGCGGGACCGACCTCCCCAAACCCTCGCGCTCGATGAAGGCGTCGATGTCCGAGAGGATCGAGTTATAGACCGCGTCGGCCTTGTCGAGAGCGTGTCGCAATGACGGCTCGAAGGTCAGCCGCGCGTCCTTGCCGTCGCTCAGCGTGCCGTACAGCCGCATCCCCTCGACGGCAAACCGACGCAGGTCGATGTCGCGGCCACCGTCGCGGCCGGTGACGTAGTGATTGGTCTTCTCGATGGCCGCCTTGCCGCCTGGATACTCCGGGGCCGCCTTGTCGTAGAGGCCCATGTCGGCGAGCCACGTCATGCAGTCGCGGCCGCGGTAGAACCGCGCGACCCTCGGTGCGCTGCCGACCGCGAGGTGGACCTGACGGCCCTCTAGGTGCAGGTCCTCGGCGATCTGAGCACCCGACTGGCCGGTACCGACGACCAAGACCGCGCCCTCGGGGAGCTGATCGGCGTTGCGGTACTGCTCGGAATGGATCTGGGTGATCGAGCCGTCCAGCGATGCCGCGAACGCGGGGAGAACGGGGATGGGATATCCGCCGGTGGCGACGACGGCGTGCTCGCAGGTCAGCACTTCCTCACCCGTCGCGGTGGCAAGGGTCAATTCGAAACCGCCTGCGGCAAGGGGACGCAACGTGCTGACGCGGGTGTGGTTGCGCAGCGGTGGCGTGAAGGTCTGCAACCATCCCGCGAGCCACTGCACGACCTCGTCGCGGGTCATGAAGCCGTCGGGATCCTCGCCGTCGTAGGCGTAGCCCGGCAGTCGGCAGTGCCAGTTGGGCGTCACCAGGGTGAAGTTGTCCCACCGGGTGTCCGCCCAGGCGTGCACCGGGGTCTGTGCTTCCAGGACGACGTGCTCCACGCCCGCCCGACCCAGATACCAGCTCACCGACAGGCCGGCCTGACCGCCGCCGACTACGGCGACGGGAACGTGTCCAGCGGTCATGACGTCTTCTCCAGTCCGGGTTGCATCGCGACGACACGGATGATCGCGTCGCGCGGGAATTCGATTGCCGTGGAGGTGATTTCCTCCCTGGTCCAGGCGGCCGAGCTGCAGGCGAAGCCGAACTTGGCGCGTACGCGTTCGCTGCCCTCGTTCAGCGCCGTGGTGGAACGGTCGAGGAACTCCGCGACCGTGTAGTCCGATCCAGAGAGCAGGTAGTCGTGCATCACCAGGCTCGGCGAGTAGCAGCGCTGGACCCGGCCGTCGGGCCACTGCACGTCGAACGTCATCTCAGGCACGGGCCAATTCATTCCATCGGCTGGCACCGTCGACGTCCGTCACGGGACCGTAGACGTCGGGCCTGCGGTCGCGCAGGTGGAACATGCCCGCGCGCATGGCGCGGAACGTGCCGTCGACGTCGACGTCTGCCACGGCCATTCCACTGCCGAGAAGCGTTGTGGCCAAGGTGTTCCCACCGGGATCGACCACCTTGGCATTGCCGACGTAGCGTAGCGAGCCGAACGTGCCGCTTTGATTGGACGCTATCCAGAACACCTGATTGTCGAGTGCTCTGGCGGCATCGAACAGGTTGAACCGGTACGTCCACCGGTCGTCCTGAAGATTCTCCGCGGTAGCGGTGCGCGCGGCGGGCCACGCCGACAGGCTGGCGATGATCTGCGCACCCTTGAGCGCCATGATGCGTGCCGCCTCGGGAAAAGCCTTGTCGTAACAGATCTGCAGACCCACCCGGCCGGCTGGCGTGTCGAACACGTCGTAACGCGAGCCCGCCGAATAGGACATGCCCTCACCCAAGGGTTGGTGAACCTTGCGGTATGTGCCATAGATCCGATTGCCGTCGAGGACGGCGGCGGCGTTGTAGCGAGTCCCGCCGTCCTCGTCCAATTCACAGAACCCGATGGCGATCACCAGATCGCCGACGATGCTTTGCACCCTGGCGATCTCGGGGCCATCGATGCGAATCGCGGGCGGCAGCGAGGTGGACGTGGTCTTGACCGTGTCGCCATGGTTGCCCAGCGACGAGAGGTAGCCACCGATCGCGGCTTCGGGCAGGACCATGAAGTCGACCCCCTCGTCGCGGGCCTGCCGCGCCAGCGACTCGATCAGCGCATAGTTCTGTTCGAGGTCACGCGTGAAGTTGGCTGCGACCGCAGCGAGCTTCGTCATCGTGGATCGGCCTAGACCATGTAGGTGGAGTTGATGATCGCGCCCTTGCGCGCGTAATGGATGAGCGCGTCCTGCACGTCCAGCGGATGAGCCGGGATGACGCCCTCGATCAGATCCTCTTCACGTCCTCCATGCAGCGCCAACCCGAACCGGCAGCAGAACACCGTGCCACCCTCGGAGATGAAGGTGCCGAGCGAGTCATTGATGTTCTGCTCACCGGGGAAGCCGGAGTCACCGGTCTTGGGGAACCCCCGGGTGGCCAGGCAGTTGATGGCGCCGGGACCGTAGAAATAGATCGCCGACTCGAAACCCTTGCGCAGCGCCCTGGTGGCCTGAAGGACGGCGACGAAGCTGACCGACGACTCGTGGGCGATCCCGTGCACCAGCGTGAAGTAGCTCTCGCCATCCTCGGCCTGGTAGTCGGGGAAGATCTTCGTGCCGCCATAGATGTTGGAGCCCTTGGGCAGTGACGGATGCGGGATCTCGGCGAGCGAGGTCTTGATGTTCTCGGTGATGGAATCGTCGAACGACATGGTGGCTCCAAGATTTCGCGGTGAAGGGTTTCAGGATTTGGCAACACTGCCGGGGGCCGGGAACTTTGGCTTGCTCCAATTACAGAAGCCTGGTGTTTCCGATTGGTCATCGACGGAATACGTTTCGGTTATCGAGACCTCACTGCCGACACCCGCGTGTAACAAACGCCGCTGCGGGTACGTTCACTCCATGCCCGAGGGTGACACGGTCTTCCGCGCCGCGGACAAACTGCGGACGGCACTGGTCGGCAAGACGCTGACGAGGTGCGACGTGCGAGTACCGAAGTTCGCCACCGTGGATCTCACCGGCGACGTGGTCGACGAGGTTCTCAGCCGTGGAAAGCACCTGTTCATCCGCGTGGGAACCGCGAGTATCCACTCGCATCTCAAGATGGACGGCGCCTGGCTGCTGGACGGCCAGATTCGGCGCGTACCGGTGCACAAGGTGCGGATCATCCTGGAAACCGACGATTCTCGGGCTGCCGGAATCGATCTCGGAGTGCTCGAGATACTCGAGCGGCAGCATGACATGGCGGCCGTTGCCCATTTGGGTCCCGACCTGCTCGGCGACGACTGGGAACCCCGAATCGCGGCGGCAAACCTGGTGACTGATCCGGATCGACCGCTCGCGGAGACACTGCTGGACCAACGGGTGATGGCCGGAGTGGGGAATGTCTACGCCAACGAACTGTGCTTCGTCTCGGGGAGGTTACCCAGCTCACCCGTGAGTACTGTCAAGGATCCGTTGCGCATCGTGCAACGTGCCCGGGACATGCTGTGGCTGAATCGGTCCCGGATCAACCGCACCACTACGGGCAATACCAGAGCGGGTAGCGACCTCTGGGTGTACGGCCGAGTCGGCCGCCCGTGCCGCCGGTGTGGCACGGCCATTGAGTCGGACCGCGCTCGGGTCACCGGTACGGATCGAATCTCATTCTGGTGCCCCAACTGCCAACGTTGAGATAGCGCCGGCAGTCGAAATCCGGGGGAAATTCGACTGCCAGCGCTATCTCAACGCTTTGGCTAACGACCCGGCAGCGCCAACCTGCAGATCTTGCGCACGACGGTGCCGAACTGCTTGGGCAGCGGGCCCTTGTTGTACGGGACGCCGTACCGCTCGCAGATCTCCTGCACCTCCGGAGCGATCTCGGCGTGCCGGAACGCCGGGATGTCGGGGAACAGGTGGTGCTCGATCTGGAACGACAGGTTGCCGCTCATGACGTGGAAGAGCTTGCCACCGGTGAGATTCGCCGAGCCGAGAATCTGGCGGAAGTACCACATTCCGCGGGTCTCGTTCTCGGTCTCCTCCTTGCTGAATTCCTGTGTGCCATCCGGGAAGTGACCGCAGAAGATGATCGCGTAGGACCATACGTTGCGAACCAGGTTGGCCGTCAGGTTGCCGGTGAACACCCAGGGCGCGAACGGCCCGGCCAGCAGCGGGAAGGCAACGTAGTCCTTCAACGTCTGCCGCTTGACCTTGCCCCAGATGCCCTTCAGCGTCTCGCGCTTGTCGGCGATGGAGATCTCACCGGAGCGGATGCGCTCGGTCTCCAGCTCGTGTAAGGCGACGCCGTACTGGAAGAGGATCATGAGCAGGAACGCGTAGACCGGGTTGCCGTAGTAGTAAGGCACCCATCGCTGATCTTCGCTCATCCGCAGGATGCCGTAACCGATGTCGCGGTCCATGTCGACGATGTTGGTGTAGGTGTGGTGCATGTAGTTGTGCGAGTGGCGCCACTGATCACTGGGGCAGGCCGAGTCCCACTCGAAGTTGCGGCTGGTGAGCGCAGGATCGCCCATCCAGTCGTACTGCCCATGCATGACGTTGTGGCCGATCTCCATGTTGTCCAGGATCTTCGACGCGGCGAGCATGGCCGTGCCGGCGATCCAGGCGGGCGGGAGAATTCCCGCGAACAGGAGGGCGCGGCCACCGACTTCAAGGGCCCGCTGAGCCTTGATGACCTTGCGGATGTAGGTGGCGTCGCGCTCGCCGAGGTCGGCGACGACCCGCTCCTTTAGCGCGTCGAGCTCGGCGCCGAAGGCGTCGGCCATCTCGGGGGTCATGGTGACGGGCTTGCCGCCGACGACCTTGGTGATGGCCTGTTGGATTGGGGCCGGCAATACGTCGGCGACGCCCTCTTCGATGTTCTTCGCGACGGTGGTGTCCTCGTCGGTGGTCTTCTCGAGCATGGCAGTCATGGCTGATCCTTTCGAGTTGGATTCGGGTTTCAGAGGGACAGTTCGACGTCACCGACGGGGACGGAGACGCAGATCTGCACGTCCTCCTCGTCGGCCGCAGACACGGCACCGGTGATGCGGTTCTTGACCGCACCACTGGTCTTGCGGCGCGTGCAGGTGTGGCAGATGCCCATCCGGCAGCCGCTCTCGGGTTTCAGACCCGCTGCTTCGGCCTGCTCCAGCAGCGACCGTCCATCGTCGATGACGTCGACGCCGCTGTCGGCGAACGCCACCGTCCCACCGGACGCCTCGGTCGGAACCGCGAACACCGGCGGAACGAAGCTCTCGAAGAGCGCGTCCGCGAAGTGCTCGCGAACGGCCTCGACGAGCGCGGGCGGGCCGCAGACGAACACTGCGTCCGGGGTCGGCGCATCGGCGAGGTGGTCGGCACCGAAGTAGCCCCTCAGACCGCCGGCCTCCGGTGATCGCGAGTAGCCGTGAAGGACGCGCACACCGGGGGTGGCAGCGAGTTCATCTCGGTAGCACGCCTCCTCGGGAGTGCGGGCGTAGTGGATGAAGGTGATGTCGCGGTCGGAACCCTCGTCACGCATGGTGCGGAGCATCGACATGACCGGGGTGATGCCGCTGCCACCGGAGACGAAGAGAACCGCGCGGGGCCTCACTGTCGGCAGAACGAAGTCGCCGCCCACGCCGTCGAGTCCGACGACCATCCCGGGACGCGCGTTGTGGTAGAGGTGCCGAGACACCAGGCCCTCGTCGTGCACGCCGATCGTCAGCTCGAGCAGCCGATCCCCCTCGGCGTTGGCGGGCGAGTAGCAGCGCGTCTGCCTGCGTCCGTCGACCTCAAGGGTGAGGTTGACGTGCTGGCCGGCACGAAAGGCGGGGCCGGCCGCGAAGGCCGCATTGGGTTCAAGAGTGAGGGTGACGCTGCGAAGCGTCTGCCGGCGAACCGCGACGACCTTGGCGCGAGCATCGCCCAGCGTCCAGGTGGGCTCGACGAGCTCCGTGTAGCGATCGACGCCGTGCGGTCCGGTGAGCAGGTCGACCAGCGATGACCGCAGCACTCTGTCCCGTAGGCTCAGCGTCTTCGTTTGAGTGAACATGTGTACACTTTGCGGTGCACACCCCGGAACCGTCAATGGATTCGAGCAGGTTGTGGTAGGTTTCACACAGTGAACGATCGTACGCCCAGTTCACGAACGTCCCGGTCGGGACGCTCGGGGTCGTCGCGTTCCTCGCGCTCCACACTGTCGCGGGAGGAACGCAAGGAAGCAACCCGGCGGGCGATCGTGGCGGCAGCATTGCACCTACTGGAGGAACAGAGCTTCAGTGCGCTCAGCCTTCGCGAAGTGACCCGAGAGGCCGGCATCGTGCCCGCCGCCTTCTATCGGCACTTCGACTCGATGGAAGCGCTTGGCCTGGTGCTCATCGACGAATCGTTCCGCGCGCTGCGCGACATGCTCCGCGGCGCACGCGCGGGAAAACTCGATCCGAGCAGGGTCATCGAATCCACCGTCGACATTCTGATCGCCGGAGTGAACGAGCGTCGCGAGCACTGGCGTTTCATCGGTCGCGAGCGCAACAGCGGCGTCACCGTGCTGCGCTATGCGATCCGCACCGAGATCCGGCTCATCACCTCGGAACTGGCGATCGACCTGACCCGCTTTCCAGGGCTGAACGACTGGAGCGCCGAGGACCTCAACATCCTGTCGAGCCTGTTCGTCAATGCGATGATCTTGATCGCCGAGGCCATAGAGGATTCAGCAGATGCGGCCTCCCTCGAGGAGATCCGGCGCACGGCCGTCAAACAATTGCGGCTGATCATCGTCGGAATCGCCGGATGGCACAGCGAGCCGTAGTCCGCGCAATGGTGTGAGGCGCTTTGCCGCCTCTCGTGCTGACACGTCCGCGTGCCGCATCACGGTCATCACCGTCATCACGCTGAACCGTCCGGACAAGCTGAGTGCGCTGAACCACGGCCTCGTCGAAGACCTGCACCGCGCCCTAGACGACGTCAACTCCGACGATGACTGTCGCGTCCTGGTGCTCACCGGCGCAGGGCGCGGATTCTGTTCGGGTCTCGACCTGACCGATCCGATGCCCGATGACGCCGCCCGCGGCTTGGAGTTCCCACGGTCGAGCATGCGTTGGCAGGAGCGCATCGCCGAACTCACGACGCGCCTGATCAGCCTGCGGCAGCCCGTGATTGCCGTCGTTGCCTACGTCGCCGCTACGACGGTGACTAGCGGGGTGTCCCGCCGCCGTCGACGATCACCACGGTGCCCGTGATGTAACTACCTGCGTCCGAGCACAATAGAAGCGCGGCACCAACCAGCTCGTCGGGCGTCGCCAACCGCTTCATCAGCGTTCCACCCACCATGCCGTCGATCGCCTGTTGCGGGTTGTGGCGCATCATGTCGGTGTCGACGGGTCCGGGTGCGATCGCGTTGACTCGGATCCCGTCCGCGACATACCCTGCGGCCATTGAGCGGGTGAACGACATCAACGCCGCCTTCACCGAACCGTAGATCGCCATGGTCGGGGCAAAGTTGAAGGCGCCCACCGACACCATGTTCAACACCGCGGCGTGCCTGCTCTCCTTCAAGTGCGGCAACGCCTTCTGCGCCAGGAACACCGGGCCATGCAGGTTCACCTCGTACGACTTGGCAAGCGCCTCGGGAGTCATCTCACCCAGCGGCTGCGCCAAGGCGTTGGCGGCGTTGTTCACCACCACGTCGATACCGCCAAACTCCTCGACCGTGCGTTCCACCACGAGGTCCAGGTCATCGAGATTGCCCGTGTGTGCCGCAACACCGACGGCATGACCACCGAGTCCGCGTAGATGCCTGGCGGCCTCTTCACAGGCGTCGGCCTTGCGGCTGGCAATCACGACGCGGGCCCCGGCGAGCACGAAGCCCTCTGCCAACGCCAAGCCGATTCCGCGGGTACCCCCGGTTACGATGACGGTGCGGTCGGTCATGTCGAAGAGAGCATCGAACGCTGCGCGGTCCATGGTCGCTAGTAGAACAGACCGCCGTCGACGCTCATTCGGCCAGCATGCGTTTCGTTTCAAATCCGCGCTGAAGGCCGCTCACCGGATCATCGAACTCCAGACTTTGGGCGAGAAGCTGCAAGGGTCGGCTGAAGTCATCCGGCGCCACGTCGATCACATCGGGATACAACGAGTCGCCCAAGATGGGCAGGCCCAGCGACGCCATGTGCACGCGCAGCTGATGGGTGCGACCGGTGCGAGGCGTCAGCCGATAGAGTCCATCGCCGAGATGCTCCACCAGCGTCTCGGCGTTCGACTCTCCGGACTCTTCGACGGCTTGTAATTGACTGCGCCGCTTGATGATCCGACTCTGCAGTACTATCGGAAAGCCCAACGTCGGGTCGACGGCGGCGCGGGCGAGATACGTCTTGCGGACTTCGCCGCGCGCGAACAGCGTCTGGTAAGCGCCGCGCACGTCGCGTCGCACCGTAAACAACAGCACGCCCGCCGTCAGTCGGTCCAGCCGATGAGCCGGCGAGAGCTCCGGCAGGTCCAGCGAGCGCCGCAGGCGGACGAGTGCGGTTTGCGCGACGTGGCCACCGCGCGGCGTCGTCGCCAAGAAGTGAGGCTTGTCGACGACCACGATGTTCTCGTCGCGGTACAGCACGGGGACGTCGAACGGAACGGGAACCTCGTCGGGCACGTCACGGTAGAGATAGACGTACGAATTCGGCGGCAGCACGGTCGCCGGGGTGACCGTGCTCCCGTCAGCGCAGACCACTTCTCCCGCAAGGACTTTGGCGGCAGCCTCCTCGCCGAACCGATCGGCCAGCTCGACGAGCACCGAACCGCCGCGCAACCGCACCCGCGCGGGCCCCAAGCCATCACGCACGGGCAAGGGCGCGGACTGGCCCCTCCCCCGGGTCACTGCGCTCTTGCCCCCGGGGACGTCACGTCAGGGGGACCGGCTCGAGGATCTCGGCGCGCGCCTCGGGCGCCACGGCACGCAGGGCGTCGGCGGACTCGTCGTCGGGCTGAGTCTGCGACAACACCTCGGCCTCGACCCGAGCCCGATAGGTGGTCACCTCGCGGTCGACGTCTTCAGAACTCCAACCAAGCACGGGTGCCACGACTTCGGCGACCTCACGCGCGCAGTCGACCCCGCGGTGCGGGTACTCGATCGAGATGCGCATCCGCCGCGACAGGATGTCCTCGAGGTGTAGCGCACCCTCGGCGGCCGCAGCGTAATAAGCTTCGACCTTCAGGTACACGGGCGCTTCGGTGATGGGCGTCAACAACTCTGGGTGTCCCTCGGCCATCGCGAGCACCTCGCCGATGAGCGAGCCGTAGCGATCCAGCAGATGCCGCACCCGGTATGGGTGAAGGTTGTAATGCGCACCTACGTGTTCAGTCTGGTTGATCAACGCGAAGTAACCGTCGGCACCCATGAGCGGCACCTTTTCGGTGATCGACGGCGCCACCCGGGTTGGGACGAAGACGCTGGCCGCATCGATCGCGTCTTCGCCCATCACTCGATAGGTGGTGTACTTGCCGCCGGCGATCGCGACGAGACCGGGCGACGGCGTCGCGACGGCATGCTCGCGCGACAGCTTCGAGGTCTCCTCGCTCTCCCCTGCCAGCAACGGCCGCAGACCTGCGTACACGCCGTCGATGTCGTCGTGGTTCAACGGCGTGGCGAGGACGGTGTTGACCGTCTCGAGGATGTAGTCGATGTCGGCCTTGGTGGCTGCGGGGTGTGCCAGGTCGAGGTTCCAGTCGGTGTCCGTCGTCCCGATGATCCAGTGCGTGCCCCACGGAATGACGAAGAGCACCGATTTCTCGGTTCGCAGGATGATCGCCACTTCACTGACGATGCGGTCGCGAGGCACCACGATGTGAACGCCCTTGGACGCCCGCACGCGGAACCGCCCGCGCTCCTTCGAGAGCGCTTGGATCTCGTCGGTCCAGACGCCGGTGGCGTTGACCACCACGTGCCCACGGACCTCGGTCACCGCGCCGTCCTCGGAGTCGCGCACGCGCACGCCCGTCACCCGGTCACCCTCGCGCAACAGCGCCACCACCTGCGTGGACGTCCGCACCACCGCGCCGTAGTGTGCCGCGGTGCGCGCCACGGTCATCGTGTGCCGGGCGTCGTCGACGACGGTGTCGTAGTAGCGGATGCCACCGATCAACGAACTGCGCTTGAGTCCGGGCGCCAGCCGCAATGCTCCGGCTTTGAAGAGATGTTTCTGCGCGGGAACGGATTTCGCGCCACCCAGCTGGTCGTAGAGAAAGATGCCCGCGGCCACGTAGGGCCGCTCCCACAATCGCTTGGTCAGGGGGAACAGAAACGGCAGGGGCTTGACGAGGTGCGGCGCCAACGTCGTCAGGGACAGTTCGCGCTCGTGTAGGGCCTCGCGGACGAGTCCGAACTCGAGCTGCTCGAGGTAGCGGAGGCCGCCGTGGAACATCTTCGACGACCGGCTCGACGTGCCCGAGGCGAAGTCGCGAGCCTCGACGAGCGCCACTTTGAGGCCTCGGGTGGCGGCGTCGAGCGCCGCGCCCGCGCCCACGACGCCACCGCCGATGACGACGACGTCGAACTGCTCACTGCCGAGGCGGTCCCAGGCTTTGGCACGCCATTCGGGTCCAAGAAGAGTCTGCCCATTGCCTGGACCGGGAATCGGGTCAACCGTGCCGATGGTGTGCTCGCGAGCGTCGCTCACAGCCAGGGACTCCTTGTTACTCGTCGGTAGGCGTACGACTCCGAGCCTACGTGGATTCAGTCCAAATCGTCGTGAGCCATCAACCGGCGGGCAGCCTCAACCGTCGAGCCCGACAGCGACGGGTACACCGACAACGTCTGTGCGAGGTCGGTCACGGAGATGCGGTTCTGCACCGCCAGCGCGATCGGCAAGATGAGTTCGGAAGCGATCGGCGCGACGACGACGCCCCCGATGACGACGCCGGTGGCCGGCCGGCAGAAGATCTTCACGAAGCCACGGCGCAGCAGGGACATTTTTGCCCTGGCGTTGGTGGTCAGCGGCAGCATCATCGTGCGCGCAGGCACCGTCCCGTTGTCGATGGCGGTCTGCGGCACACCGACCGCGGCGATCTCGGGGCGGGTGAAGACGGCTGCGGCGACCGTGCGGAGCCGGATGGGTGACACCCCCTCGCCGAGGGCGTGGTACATCGCGATGCGACCCTGCATGGCGGCCACCGATGCCAGCGGCAGAAGCCCGGTGCAGTCACCTGCGGCGTAGATACCGGCTGCAGTCGTTCGCGAAACACGGTCCACCGAAAGGTAATTGCCCGCGCTCAGCTCGATGCCCACCTTCTCCAGACCGAGGCCCTCGGTATTGGGAACCGAGCCGACGGTCATCAGTGCGTTGCTGCCCTCGACCTTTCGGCCGTCAGCCAAGGCGACCACCACGCCGTCCGAGCTGCGCGTGACCGAGTCCGCTCGCGCGTTCTTGACCAGCTCCACCCCGCGCTCGTTGAACGCCTCCTCCAGCACCGCGGCTGCGTCGGAGTCCTCGTGGGGCAGGATCTGGTCGCGGCTTGCCACCACGGTGACCTTGACGCCCAGCTCGGTGTAGGCGCTACAGAACTCGGCGCCCGTGACACCCGAGCCGACGATGATCAGGTGCTCGGGCAGCTCGGTGAGGTCGTAGAGCTGGCGCCAGTTCAAAATCCGCTCGCCATCGGGGGCGGCATTGGGCAGGACCCGCGGACGCGCCCCGGTGGCGATCAACACGACGTCGGCCTTGAGCACGCCGACCTTTCCGTCGAGTGTGGTGACCTTCACACGGTGGTGAGCCATCCCGGGAACGTCGTCGACGAGTTGGCCGCGACCGTGCACGATCGTCACACCGTCGCGCAACAGGTTGGCACCGATGTCGGCGGACTGCGACCGGGCCAGCGTCTTCACGCGGTTGTGGATTTGCGGTAGCGAGATCTTCGCGTCCTCGATCTTGATGTCGAAGCCCAGTCCGCTGGCGCGTCGCAGCTCAGTGCGCACGCCGGTCGACGCGATGAATGTCTTGGACGGCACGCAGTCCCAGAGCACACACGCTCCGCCGATGCCGTCCGAGTCGATGACGGTGACCTGCGCGACGTCCGGGCCGCGACCCGCGGCGACGAGTGCAGCCTCATACCCGGCGGGGCCGCCGCCGATGATCACGATGCGGGAAACCACGGACCCAACCTAGTCCCTCGGCCGCTGCCATCCGCCCAATCGATTCCCCCGTCGCTGCGCTCCTGCCCGCCCCACCAAATCCCCCGTCGCTGCGCTCCTGCCCGCCGAACCAAATCCCCCGTCGCTGCGCTCCTGCCCGCCGAACCCTTAGGCTTACCGCCGTGCCGATCTACGCCGCCTACGGATCGAATATGCATCCGGAGCAGATGCTGCAGCGTGCGCCGCACTCGCCGATGGCGGGGACGGGGTGGCTGCATGGGTGGCGGCTGACGTTTGGCGGCGAGGATCTCGGCTGGGAGGGTGCACTTGCCACCCTGGTCGAGGATCCCCTCTCGAAGGTGTTCGTCGTGCTCTACGACATGACCCGGGAAGACGAGGAGAACCTCGACCGCTGGGAGGGCTCGGAGCTCGGATTCCACAAGAAGATCCGCTGCCGCGTCCACCGCGAGACCTCCGACACCAACACCGACCCCGTGCTCGCGTGGCTCTACGTCGTCGACGCGTGGGAGGGCGGCATACCGTCGGCGCGCTACCTCGGGGTAATGGCAGAGGCCGCGGAGATCGCGGGCGCACCGGAGGAATACGTCCACGATCTGCGCACCCGACCGGCGGGCAACGTCGGCCCGGGCACCTAGGCCGCGGGGGTCGATTCTGCGTGCTTGGCGCAGACGTGCGAGTTAGGTGAGCCGTTAGCGAGGAGTCGACGGCTCCGGATCGGCGCTCTGCTCGATGATGTTGGTGAACACCCGGACCCCAACGCCCAGTGCACGCTCGTCGAGGTCGAACGTCGGCTGGTGAAGGTCGAGCTGCGGACCATGCCCCGGCCAGACGCCGAGTCGCGCCATCGCACCAGGGACGTCCTCCAGGTACCAGGAGAAGTCCTCGCCGCCCCCGGACTGCCGCGTGTCGGTGAGGACGTCGGGACCGATGGCCTCGATCGCGTGGGTGAAGATCCGCGTCGAGATCTCCTCGTTGACCACCGGCGGGACTCCGCGTCGGTAATGCACGCTGTACTCGACCTGCAATGGCGCGAGCAACGCCGACACGATCTCGCGCACCAGCTCTTCCATCATCACCCAGGCCTCTCGGCTGGCGGTTCTGATGGTGCCCGCCACGCTGCCGGTCTGCGGGATGGCGTTGGCGGCGACGCCCGCGTTCACGGCGCCCCACACCATGACGGTGCTATTGCGTGGATCAACCCGCCGCGACAGCACGCCGGGTACGCCGGTGATGAGGCTGCCCAATGCGTAGACGAGGTCGCCCGTCAGGTGCGGCCGCGAGGTATGGCCGCCAGGCGAGTGGAGGGTGATCTCGACCTGATCGGCCGCCGAGGTGATCGGGCCCGGCCGGATCGCGACCCTTCCGACTTCCAGGCGAGGGTCGCAGTGCAGTGCGAAGATTCGTGCCACCCCGTTGAGCGCACCGGCCGCGATCGCATCGATGGCGCCGCCGGGCATCAACTCCTCAGCGGGCTGAAAGAGCAGTCGCACGCCGACCGGCAGTTCGGGGACCGAAGCCAGAGCCAGACCGGCGCCGAGCAGAACCGAGGTGTGTCCGTCGTGACCGCAGGCGTGAGCTACGCCCGGCACCAGCGACGAGAACGGCGAGCCCGTCCGCTCGGCCATCGGGAGCGCGTCCATGTCGGCGCGCAGCGCGATCCGCGGCGCGTTCTCGGGCCCGAAGTCACACATCAGGCCGGTGCCACCCGGAAGGACCTTGGGGTTGAGACCGGCGTCGGCCAGGTGCGACGCGACGAACTGCGTCGTCTCGAACTCCTGCCTACCCAGCTCGGGGTGCTGGTGGATGTGGCGCCGCCACGACACCAGCTCGCCGTAGTGGGCCGCGAGCCACGCCTCGGTGGCGTCGGGGATGTTCATGCGCGCGCCGCCTTCGATGCCATCACCCTGTCACGCTCCGCGGGTGTCTGAGCTAGCTCGACGACGGTGCGAGCCAACATGACCGCTCCCTCGATGACGGCCCTATCGGCGCTCGGCCCTGCGGCGGCCGCGGCGAACGCCGGCTGATGGATCGAGGCGCCCTCGGCGTCGATGCCGACGATCGGATGGATGCCCGGCATGATCTGGGTGACATTGCCCATGTCGGTGCTGCCGAGCGGAAACGCGGCCTCGATCTCCGGCCCGACGGGGTTTCGGCCGAACCGCACCATCTCGGAGCGGAACACGTCGGCGAGCCACTGGTCGGGCGTCAGCTCGAGGTAGGACGGCTCCGTCGCCTCCACCTGATGGCCGCAACCGGTGGCCACCGCACCAGCCAGAAAGCAGTCCGACATCCGGCCCTCGAGTTCGCGCAGTGATCCGGAGTCGTTGGCCCGCATCGTGTAGTGCATCTCGGTGCGGGCCGGGATGACGTTGGTGGCCTGCCCCCCATCCGTGACGATGCCGTGCGCCATCTGACCGGGCGCGAACTGCTGGCGCAGCAGCCCGATCGCAACCTGGGACACCGTGATCGCATCGGCGGCGTTGAGTCCCAGGTACGGCGCGACCGCTGCGTGCGCCTCACGGCCGATGTACTCCACGGCCACCTGCGACAACGCCAAAGACCGCGCGCGGGCGATGTCGAGCGGGCCGGCGTGCAGCATCACCGTGGCGGCGATGTCATCGAACGTGCCCGCCTCGAGCATCAGCGCCTTGCCGCCACCAGCCTCTTCGGCGGGAGTTCCGAGCAGCACGACGGTGAGGTCCAACTCGTCGGCGACCTCCGCGAGGGCCAGCGCCGTGCCAACCGCGGAGGCCGCAATGATGTTGTGGCCGCAGGCGTGGCCGATGCCAGGCAACGCGTCGTACTCGGCGCAGATGCCGACGACCAGTGATCCGCTGCCGAAGTCGGCCCGAAACGCGGTGTCCAGTCCCCCGGGTGCCGAGGTGATCTGGAATCCACGCTCGGCGACCAGCGTCTGAGTCTTCGCGCAGCTGCGATGTTCGGCGAACGCCAATTCGGGCTCGGCGTGAATTGAGTGCGACAGCTCGATGAGGTCGCCACGGCGTCGCTGGACTGCGTCCTCGACCGTCGTCGACGCGGTAGCGGTTGGCATCGGAGCAGTATCTCACCGTCCCTCTGCTCCTCGCGCGAGCGCTCATCCCGCTCGACCCGTCGAGACTGAGCTGACGGCGACGGCCACTCGCTCTTCTTCGCCGTCAGCTCAGTCTCGATGGCCGGCGGTACGCTCTCTCGCTGTGAGCAGTACGCCCGACGACCCGCACGCCACCGCCGATACCGCGGCCGCCGAGCTA
Organism: Mycolicibacterium hodleri; assembly: GCF_006439015.1. Classification (GTDB taxonomy): domain Bacteria; phylum Actinomycetota; class Actinomycetes; order Mycobacteriales; family Mycobacteriaceae; genus Mycobacterium; species Mycobacterium hodleri_A. The sequence goes on from NZ_RCZG01000004.1 coordinate 639,020, forward strand.
ATGCGGCGCACGGGCGTGGACTCCTTCGACGTCGCCGTCGTCCTCGGCTCCGGATGGGCGCCGGCGGCGGCCGAACTCGGCGACCCGTCCGCCGTCGTCCCCATGGCGGAGCTGCCGGGGTTCACTCCACCGTCCGCTGCTGGTCACGGCGGCCAGGTGCTGGTGGTCGACGTCGGCGGCAAGCGGGTCCTCGTCCTGCTCGGCCGCATCCATGCCTACGAGGGCCACGACCTGCGTCATGTAGTCCACCCCGTGCGTACGGCATGCGCGGCAGGTGCCCGCACAGTCGTACTGACGAACGCGGCCGGCGGACTCAGAGCGGATCAGGTGGTGGGCCAGCCCGTCCTGATCAGCGATCACCTGAACTTGACCGCACGCTCGCCGCTGGTCGGAGCGCAGTTCGTCGATCTGGTCGACGCGTACGCGCCGCGGTTGCGCGCGCTGGCCTGCGAGGTCGATCCGACACTCGCCGAGGGTGTCTACGCAGGGCTACCCGGTCCGCACTACGAGACACCGGCCGAGATCCGAATGTTGCGCACGCTCGGCGCAGACCTGGTCGGCATGTCTACGGTGCACGAGACGATCGCCGCCCGCGCGGCCGGTGCCGAGGTCCTCGGGGTATCCCTGGTCACCAATCTGGCTGCCGGCATGACGGGCCAGCCGCTGAGCCACGTCGAAGTGCTAGAGGCGGGGCGTCAATCCGCGACGCGGATGGGTTCCCTGCTCTCCGAGGTACTGACGCGCCTATAGCCGAACCGCTGCGTCAGCGCGACCAGGCCGCGGGCCAATAGTGGCGCGGCGAACAACATCAGCAGCACCCGCACGACCTGCGCCGCGATGATGAAGGTGACGTTCGCGCCCGTCTCCACGGCGGTGGCCAAGACCGCGTAGATGCCGCCGGGACTGGTCGACAGATAGCCCTCGAGCGGGCTGATACCCGTCACGTGGGCCAACAGAATGCCCAGGCCCGCGCAGGCGACGTTGAGCAGCACGATGAGCGCGAGCGCTGTGGGGAGCGCGCGACCGATCGCACGCATGGACTCGCGGGTGAAGGCGACACCGGCTTGCCAACCGATCACGGCATAGCCGAGCTGCACCAGCGCCATCGGTACGGAGAGTCCGAATGACGCCCCGGTCAGCTCGAGGACGATGGTCACCGCCATCGGGCCGAGAAGTCCGGAACCGGGCAGCCGGGCCAGCCGACCCGCCGTCGCACCGACGAGCACGATGACTACTAGCATTCCGATGCTGACATACCAAGGCGCCGAGCCGGTTTGGGATGGAGCAGAGGCATGGCCGGTCTTCTGCGCGTGATAAACGAGCGTGACGACGACGGGCATCGACGCGGTGATCAGAGCGACCCGCAGGTACTGCACCACGGCCACCACGCGGTCGTCGCCGCCCAGTTCGCGGGCGATCGCGACCAGACCCGAGGCACCGCCGGCGACCAAGGCAAGCGATCCGGTGAGCGGGGTGATGTCGCGGTGCAGTCCCAGCAGGGTGCCTGCGCCGATGCTCAGCACCAAGGTGGAGACGGCCACGGCCAGCACGATCGGCCAGTCCGACCCGAGTGCCGTGAGCGCATCCCGGTGAACCATCGTGCCGATGTAAACGCCGAGCACCCCCTGGGCTGCGATGCCCGCCTTGCGGGGCACTCCCGTAGGTGCAAGCGCGAGCAGAGCCAGGACGATGCCCACGACGAGGGCCGCGAAGAGCGCCGCGGACGGAACACCGATCAGATCGAGGGGCACCGTCACCGCGACCGTCATCACGACCAGAAGCGACCACTTCCACATGACTCCAAGTATGCGCTTGGTTATTCGTGATCTCACACTGGGGATAAATATCTCAACGCCAAGGTATAACTTGGCAATGAGCCCTTCAGTCAACGCGACCGAACTCCGGGAGTCGATCATGGCGCTGACCCGCCAACTTCGCCGCCATCGCAGCGACAACGGCCTCACGCTGAGCCAACAGCAGATACTCGGCGAGGTCAGTCGGTCCAGTGTCACCACCCCGGCCGAGCTCGCCACCCGAATGCACGTGCGCGTGCAGTCTCTGACCGACGGCATCAACCTTCTGGAGTCGCGCGGTTTGGTCGCGCGCCGCACCGACGTTGACGACCGCCGTCGCCAGCTCATCGCAGTCACGGCCGACGGGGTGGCGCTGCTGGAGGCCGACCGCGCCGAGCGCGACGAGTGGCTCAACGCGGCGATGCGCGAGACGCTGACCGAACTGGAATTCAACCTGCTGATGCTCGTCGCGCCGGTACTCCGAAAGCTGGCCGATGCCGACGCAGGCACCGCACAATGACTCCATGACGGACTCGCCCCTGACGTTCGGCACGGCGGGGTTACGCGGTCCCATGCGTCCGGGCCGCGGCGGCATCAACGTCGAAACCGTCACGGCGGCGACGTGGGCGCTGGCCAAGGTGCTGAAGGACCGGTCCCTCGGCGGCTCGACCCTCGTGGTGGGCCGCGACGCCCGCCACCATTCCGACGACTTCGCCCTGGCCACCGCTGAAGTGCTTGCCGCCGAGGGTTTCTCCGTGATACTGCTACCGGACCCGGCCCCTACGCCGGTGGTGGCGTTCGCGGTGCGACGCATGGGAGCTACCGCAGGCGTGCAAATCACGGCGTCGCACAATCCGCCCGCCGACAACGGCTACAAGGTCTACCTCGAGGGCGGCCTGCAGATCGTCCCTCCGACCGACCGTGACATCGAAGCAGCGATGGCGATCGCACCGACCGACATCGCCCGGATCGAGGTGGAAGCGGCCAACACCGACCTCATCGGGGATTACGTCCGTCGCGTCGCGGAGGTTCGACGTGCCACCGGCGACGTGCGCATCGCGTTGACGCCGATGCATGGCGTCGGTGGGGAACCTGCTCTGTTGGCACTGCGCGAAGCCGGCTTCACCGACGTCCACATCGTCGCCGAACAGTACGCACCAAACCCCGACTTTCCCACCGCGCCCTTCCCCAACCCGGAGGAAGCGGGGGCCACCGATCTTCTTATGGCACTTGCCGCCAAGGTCGATGCCGACATCGCCATCGCACTGGACCCCGACGCCGACAGGTGTGCCGTCGGCATCCCGACTCCGTCGGGCTGGCGAATGCTGTCAGGCGACGAAACCGGTTGGCTGCTCGGTGATTACGTGCTGTCTCAAATCGAGCCAGGTGACGTGATGGCGAGCTGTGTGGTCGCAAGTACGGTCGTGTCGTCGCGCATGCTCGCGGCGATCGCTGCCGCACACGGGGCCCAGCACGTCGAGACGCTCACCGGGTTCAAGTGGCTGGCGCGCGCCGATGCCGACCTTCCGGGCAGCACGCTGGTCTACGCGTACGAAGAGGCGATCGGCCACTGCGTCGACCCTTCCGCCGTGCGCGACAAGGACGGCATCAGTGCCGCCGTGCTCGCCTGCGACCTGGTGTCGGTGCTCCGCGGTGAAGAACGAACGGTGCCCGATGCGCTGGACGAACTCGCGCGTCGCCACGGGGTACACCTGACCGCGGCGCTGTCGACGCGGGCTGACGCCACGACGATGTCAGGTCTGCGCGCTCATCCCCCGACCTGGCTCGCGGGCTTCGCCATGACCCTCGACGATCTCTCGACCAAGCTCGGGCGGGACAGCACCGACGCGGTCATCTTGACGGGTGGTGACGTCGGATCATCAGTGCGGGTGGTCGTCCGTCCGTCGGGCACCGAGCCAAAGGTGAAGTGGTACTTCGAGGTTCGGTGCGCACCGAGTGACGACTTGACTGCGGACCGAGCTCGTGCGGCCAGCCTCATGACCGACTTGCGCAGCGCCACAGAGAGATCCGCCGCGATCGCGGAGTGATCGCAGCGGATTCCAGGCGAGCTGCGTCGTCTCGATCCGAACCCGTTTCGAGATGGTCGACTTCGGGTTTTGCGCGACTACCGCGGGCCGAACTGGCGGTCCCCCGCGTCACCGAGGCCCGGCACGATGTATGAGACGTCGTTGAGTCCGTCGTCGATCGCCGCGGTATACAGCTTCAGATTTGGTGCCGCCTTCTCCAGCGCAGCAATGCCCTCCGGCGCGCACACCACGCAGACCGCCGTGATGTCGACGGCGCCACGGGCGTGCAGCAGACCAAGGGTGTGTGCCATGGATCCGCCGGTGGCGAGCATCGGGTCGAGCACGAACACCGGCTGCGTGCTGAGGTCATCCGGCAGCGACTCTAGGTAGGGGGTGGGCAGGGCCGTCTCCTCGTCGCGGGCGACGCCAACGAACCCGACCTTGGCCTCGGGGATCAATTGGTGCGCCTTCTCGACCATGCCGAGGCCCGCGCGGAGCACCGGCACCAAAAGCGGCGGCGCGGCGAGGCGCGACCCGACCGTATCGGTAAGCGGGGTGCGGATCGGAACCGGCGTGGACGCGGCGTCACGGGTGGCCTCGTAGACGAGCATCAGCGACAGGTCGCACAGCGCGGCGCGGAAGCCGGCGTTGTCGGTGCGTTCGTCGCGAAGCGTGGTCAACCGAGCAGCAGCGAGGGGGTGATCGACAACGCGGACGTCCATGCGGTCGAACCTTAATGGAACCACGACGTCGGAGACGTCAATGGAACCACGACGTCGGAGACGTCAATGGAACCACGACGTCGAAGACGTCAATGGAACCAGAGCGCACCGGCCGACGTCCTACCTTCCATGATCGCCGATACGTCCGACATCCAACAGCTCAGCGTCGCCCAACGTCGTCATGCCGATGACCTCAGCTCGGTGGCGGCGGATCTGACCGCCGCCACGGCGGCCGGCGACGCATTCGGCCCGGTGGGGGCCGAGTTCCTGGCCGCACTCAACCGAGCGTTGACCCAAGAGGCGCACCAAGCACAACAGCTCGCAGAGCGGCTTAGTCTGGCGCGATCCACTGCAGGGACTGCCGCCGATGCCTATCGATCTGCGGAAAGCTCTGCAGGGCAATCGATCTCGTTGCTCACGTCGTAGTCGATGCCGAGCGCCTTGGTGAGCGGGCTGACCGCTCCACTACGTGAACTGCAGGCCACGGTCGGTACGGGTACCCCGGAGGCCGCGGCGGCGCTGGTGGGAATTCGCGCCGCGCTGTCCGACGTCGCCGCCGCGACCGCGGAGTCATGGCACCGCACGCGCTGGGTGGGCGATGCCGGCGAGGCGGCGTCCGAATTCACCGAAGCTACCGTCACAGCCATCGAAGCGCTCGCGACCCGGGCCGAGCACCTCGGCACCGCCTCCGCGAACGCCGCCGATGCCGTCGCCCGTGCTCGAATCCGGTTGCAGACGATCGTCGATGAGTTCGAGGCTCACGCCGAGGCGCTCGAGGCCAAACTCGACGAACCCGGTGTCGCCGACGAAATCGTCGAGGAAGCTCGGCGGGCCCTCGATGAGGCCAATGCCGTGATCGAGGATCTGAGCGCGGATCTCGAGGGGCACCAGGCGGCGGTCGCCAAGCCGGCATCCGGCCCAATGCCGACGACGCCCATGGGCGCACTGCCCGGCCTCGGCAGCGGCGCGGGGCCGGGCGCGGGGTCGGGTGCTGGACCCGGGTCCGGGTTGCGGCCTGCTGACTTCTCGGGGTCCTCCCATCCTCTGCCCGAGGACTCGAGCCTGGCGGGTGACGATGCCAGGCCGCTCGCCGATCCCGCCATGTTCGGCAGCGGTGTCGCGGTACAGCTCCCCGACGGCAGCACGGCCACGGCACCGAATGCCGTTGCTGCCAGCGCCGTCCGGCACGCTCTCACGCAGTTGGGTGTGCCCTATGAGTGGGGCGGCACGAAGCCCGGGGCCGGCCTGGATTGCAGCGGTTTGACGCAGTGGGCGTATCACGAAGCTGGACTGGATCTTCCGCGGCTCGCCCAAGAGCAGGACGTCGGGTCGGCGGTCGACCAGGCCTCGCTACGACCGGGGGATTTGGCGGTGTGGGACGGCCACGTCGCGATGGTCGTCGGCAACGGCCAAATGGTCGAAGCGGGTGACCCGGTTCACCTCTCTGCGATACGAACCAGCAACGCCGGCCAAGGTTTTCAGGGTTTCTGGCGGCCTACCGCGTGACTGGCTCTACTTCTGCTGCTTGAAAGGCCACCCTTGCGCCACGGTCGACGGTTCATGACGGCACAGACGCCGTGTCGCCGTCGCAGGGCGGTCCCCACAGCCCGCGGCCAGCGGTTCGCGCCTCATCCTCGGCCGACTTGATCGCGTCGTACCTGCTCACCGGGTGGCGGTGGTAGACGTAGGACCGGGCCGTACCGGCGCGGGCGGCTTCGACCGAGTAATCCCATCCATCTGCACGGACCAGGTACGCAAGCGTGCGGCCGTAGCGATCCGTCGAATCCTGAGTGGCGTCGCCGACGAGCGCGACTCGCTGACCGAGCATGGTGGTCGCGGCGAAGTCCGTCGCCTCCGGCCCCCAGCAGCCGACCGTGTAGCCCGGCTTCTTCGTTTCCGGAGTGTCGATTCCGAGAAGTCGCACGCGGAGACGTCCCCTGACGTCGTCGCGAATGTCGATCGTGTCGCCGTCGACGACTCGCAACACCACCGCCGTCGTGGCGACGGGATCGGCAGCAGCCGTCGGCGGCGTGGTGAGACCAAGCACCGCGGTCGCCACCATCAGGATGGCCGCCGAGATGCGGGACGTGAGGATTGGCCGCCGCAAGTGGGCCTACGACTCGCAGGCGACGCCGTCGCCGTCCCGATCCCCGCCCGACCAATAGTCCGGGTCACCCTGCGGAATGTCCCACCGGCCGTCCTGATGAGCGGCTGTGCAGTTCTTGTAGGGCCCGGCCGCGGCAGCCAGCGGTGCGACCCCGACGCCGACTGCACCGGCGAGCAACGCCGCAATGGCAAACTTGGTGAGCATTTTCATTCCCCTCGTGAAATCGATCACATCCCCGGCCCGGGCAAAACACTAAGCCAGTGTTATCGAATTGACAAATAGACTGTTCAGCGCGCTTTCATGCCGTTTCTTATTCGCCATCAAGATCAATGTCGCAAACGCATATCGTGGTGCCCGCGAAGAGTTATGCGGGCGGCCGATCCTGCCGCAGCCGCAAGTCAGCAATTCATTGACCAGCCGTCATGCAGGCGCGGGTCGACCAGGGTGACGCCGACGGGTGCGGACGTGTCCAAAGATGGCAGGAGCCGGGCGCCCTCGGCGAGTCCGACCACTCGCTCGACGAGGTCCTGCGGGCGCAACGCGCCTGCTTCAACCGCCCGCAACATGTCGGGATAGTCCACGCTCGCCATGCCGTGACTGCCGAGAACGTCGATTTCCCAGGCGATCACCCGGTCCATCGGCACGGCGGGGTGCCCGTCGACGCCCGGCAGCAGTCCGACTTGGACGTGACGACCGCGGCGCCGCAGGCTGTGGATCGCGTCCGCACAGGTACCCGGCGTGCCGACCGCATCCACCGCGACATGACTGCCCCCGCCGGTCAGGTCGTGCACTCGAGCGGCGACGTCTCCCAAGTCCTCTGCCCCTTCTCCCCGACTGGCGAGCACGGTGTGTTCCGCACCCACGCTGCGCGCCAGGGCCAGCGCCGCCGGGGTGCGGTCGACAGCAACCACCCTGGCTCCTGCCGCCGCGGCGACCTGCACGGCGCTGAGCCCCACCCCGCCGACTCCGACGACCGTCACCCATTCGCCGCGCCGAACACGAGCCCGGGCGTTCAACGCCCGGTAGGCGGTGGCGAACCGGCAGCCCAGCCCTGCGGCTGCGGCGTCGTCGACGACGTCGGCGACCGCCACCAGATTGGCGTCGGCCGCGTGCAGGCCCACGTATTCGGCGAAGGAACCCCAGTGGGTGAAGCCGGGTTGGGTCTGATCCGGACATACCTGCGCCTGCCCGTTCAGACACCATTCGCAGGTGCCGCAGCCGCACACGAACGGCGTCGTCACGCGGTCGCCGACCGTCCACCGACGCACGTCGGTGCCCACCGCGACCACCACGCCCACGAGTTCGTGGCCCGGCACATGCGGCAGCACTACCCCGTCGTCGTGGCCCGCCCAGGCGTGCCAGTCACTGCGACAAAGCCCGGTGGCGTGCACCTCCACGACCACGCCCGCTGACGAGGGCACCGGATCGGCGACCGCCCGGACCTGCACCGAACCGCCGAACTCCTCGAAGACCATCGCGCGCATGGAGCCCATCGTCCACGTTTGGCATGCTGTGACGCATGACCCGCTGGTATTCGGTCGAACCCGCCGATGAGGACCTCTTCACATCGGCCCCGCACGTCTTTCGGTACTCGAAGACGTTCGCGGCGCCGCCCGACAAGGTGTGGGAATCCCTGGCCTCCGACGAGTCGCTGGCTGCGTGGAGTGCAACGGTCAGCGCAGTGAACTGGCAGAGTCCCCGCCCGTTCGGCGTCGGCACCACCCGCGAGGTCGTCTTGGCGCCGGGGTTGAGCCGCGTTCGCGAACGCTTCCTTCGTTGGGACGAGGGCCGCGGCTACTCGTTCGCCGTCTACGAGGCGAACCTGCCCGTCTTCAAGCGCTTCGCCGAGGACTACGCGATCGAACCGCAACGTGCCGACGGCAACTCGACGCGTTTCATGTGGACCGTCGCCATCGAGCCCAAGAGTGCGTTCGCGTTGCCCTTCAAGGCGCTGGCGCCGGTACTGAAGCTGGCATTCGGCCGGATGGCCGCCGACGGGGAGCGCTTCTTCTCCCGCACCGCCTGACGGCAACCGATCCAGACAGCGTCGTTAGGCTGTGCCGCATGGCTGCTGACATCGTGCCGGTGAGGCTCGGCCTGACCAAGGGCGATCTGTACACACTGTGGGCTCCGTCGTGGCGTGACGCCGACGACGAGTGGCAGGCGTTCCTGGGCAAGGACGACGACCTCTATGGCTTCGAGTCGGTCGCTGACCTGGCTGCATTCGTGCGGATCAATTCCGACAACGACCTCACCGACCACCCGGCGTGGACCGCGCTGAAGCAGTCCTCGGCGCACCGTCTGAATCCGGGCGAGGACCGTCAACACGACCTGATCGGTGTCCCCGCGGTGGCCGCCGAGAAGCCGACCGAGGAGTCGGTGGCGACACTGCTGGGCGCCCTCGCGGTGGTGCAGGCCGTCGGCTCCGTGTGCGATCTGCCGGTCGTGTCGAAGTTCTTCAACGGCAACCCGGTCCTCGGCTCCCTGGGTGGCGGCATCGAGGCGTTCGAGGGGCGTGCCGGCCGCAAGCGCTGGGCCGAGATCGAAGCAGTCATCGCCCGCAGTTGGGACGGCGTGGTGGACGTGATCGACGAGATCGTCACGATTCCCGACGTCGACTCCGCGGCGTCCGAGAAGGCCGCGGCCGAACTCGCCGAACCGGCGCCTGAGCCCGAGGTCGAGGACGACTCCAACACCGACACCGACGACACGGCCATCGACGGCGAGGCCGACGCCGACGACGAAGAGGCGGCGCTGACCGCGCAGGCAACCGAACAGGTGCTTGGCAGCGACGAGGACTTCTGGGTACACGTCGGGATCGACCCGATCCGCCTCCTGACCCGCGGCGGCACCTTCTACACACTGCGCTGCTACATGAATGACCAGCCGATCTTCCTCGGCCGCAATGGACGCATCAGCGTCTTCGGCTCCGAGCGGTCTCTGGCCCGCTACCTCGCCGACGAACACGAGAGCGACCTGTCGGATCTCGCCACCTTCGACGACATCAAGACGGCGGCGACCGACGGCTCGTTGCAGATCAGGGTCACCGACGACAACGTGTACGTATTGAGCACGCTGTCCGACGACATCGCCGACGGGCCCGAGGCCATCGACGTCGAGCAGCTCGAACTCGCCGTCGAATTGATTCGCGACGTCGGTGACTACGCCGAGGACAGCTCGGTCGAAGAAGCCCTCGACGGCGACCAGCCGCTGGGCAGGTTCGTCGCGCACGTGCTGTCCCCCGACAAGGTCGGCAAGCCCCCGGCCCCGTACGCGAAGGCCGTCGCGCAGTGGGAGAAGGTCGAGACCTTCGTGGAGTCCCGCCTCCGCGAGGAGTGACTCTGCGAAGCTAGAAGTCAGTGGGATCTGGTCGCACCACGGAACGCGGTGCCAACCCCAACCCGCGGACGTGCTCGGCGATGGCACTCAGGTGCGTCACCCACACGTCATCGTGTGAGCACACGTAGTCGATCAGCCCCTCGAGCGCCGCGGCCCGCGACGGTCTTCCCGACAGGAATGGATGGTTGGTGAGCACGAAACAGCCGCCTGCCGCGCGCAATCCGTCGAACTCCAGCCGCCACATCTCGGCGACCTTGACGGGACTTTCGATCAGCCCGGTGCCCGAGAAGTCCGGCACGAAGCAGTACTGCTCCCAGTCGTCGAGGGCCCACTGAATCGGGATCTCGACCAGCGAGTTCGTCCCGACGGCGAGCTCATAGGGATGGTCAGCGTCCATCAACGAGCTGTCATACAGAAAACCTCTGTCGTACAGCAGCTTCGGCGAGTGCCAGTTCAACTCCCACATCGGTGCGCGGTAGCCGACCGGTCGGACCCCTGTCACCTTCTCGAGGACCGCGCTCCCGCGGTCGAGGATGGCAGCCTCCTCATCGGCCGACAGCCCCGCCATCGCCTCGTGCAGATAACCGTGGTGGGCAATCTCGTGTCCCTCGGCCAGGATGCTGCGAATCACGTCGGGGTAGCGCAGCGCCGTGTAGCCGGGCACGAAGAACGTCGAGGTGATCTCGTGCCGGGCCAGCATCTTCAGGATTCGGGGCACGCCGGTCAGCGGTCCGTACGCCTGATGGCTGATCGCCGACATGCGGTTCGCGTGGCCGTGGTCCACGGCGAGCATCGCCGATTCGGCGTCGACGTCGAAGCTGAAGGAGACGGCACACCGCTTGTTGCCGGGCCATTCGACGGGATCGGCTGGCACAGTCACGATTCGGCCCTCCTGGCGAGCAATGACACCAACTCGTAGGCCACGTTGGCCGCCGCGACCCCGGTGATCTCGGCGTGGTCATAGGCCGGGGAGACCTCGACGATGTCGGCGCCGACCAGGTCGAGGCCGTCGAGGCCGCGCAGTATCGACAGTAGCTCGCGACTGGTCATACCGCCGGCCTCCGGCGTACCCGTGGCCGGCGCGTGGGCCGGGTCGAGGACGTCGATGTCGATCGACACGTACAGGGGGCGGTCGCCGACCGCGGTGCGCAACTGCTCGACCACGTCGTCGGTGGTCCGGCGTTCGAACTCCGCGCAGTGCACGATGGTGAAGCCGAAACCTGCGTCCTCCACCAGATCGGTTGGGGCGTAGAGTGATCCGCGAATACCAACGTGGGCGCTGTGGCCGGGGACGAACAACCCCTCCTCGGCCGCGCGTCGGAACGGCGTCCCGTGCGTCAGGGGTGCGTCGAAGTAGGTGTCCCAGGTGTCGAGGTGAGCGTCGAAGTGCAGCAACGCCACTGGGCCGTAACGCCGCCGGTGCGCACGCAGCAGCGGGTAGGCGATGGTGTGGTCACCGCCGAGGGTGACCAGGCGAGCGCCGGCGTCGATGAGTTCGTTTGCCTGAGACTCGATCTCCGCGACCGCGGCGGTGATGTCGAACGGGTTCGCCACCATGTCCCCCGCGTCGACCACCTGCTGGTGCGCGAACGGCGACACCTCCAACTGCGGGTTGTACGGGCGCAACAGGCGCGACGCCTGCCGGATGTGCGAGGGTCCGAACCGGGCGCCCGGCCGGTAGGTCACCCCGGAGTCGAACGGGATGCCGACGACGGCGACGTCGCACCGGCTCACGTCCTCCCGCCGCGGCAACCGGGCGAACGTGGTCAGCCCGGCGTAGCGCGGGATCGCCTGACCGTCGGCCTGTCCCCTGATGTCGTCGTTCATACTCGGCACCGCGTCGATCCTCCGTTGACTTGAAGCGTCTGGCCCACCATCGCGCCGATGTCGCTGCGCGCGAGAAGCGCTACTGCACTGGCGATTTCCTCCGGGTGTCCGATTCTGCCCATCGGAATGTCGGCCCCGTAGCGCCGCTGCATCTCGGCCAGCGTGATCGAGGCGGCCGCGGCGTCGACTTCGAGCTGCGGCGTGTCCACCACCCCGGGTGCCACGGCGTTGACGGTGATGCTCTCACGCGCCAGTTCCCGGCCCAGCGTCTTCACCAACGCGATCAAGCCCGCCTTGGACGCCGAATAGGCGCTGGCGCCCGGCCAGCCGATGACACCCCATTCGGAGGCGATCACGACGATGTTCCCCCCGCCCGCGCGCCGCATGCCAGGCAGCACGGCCTGGATCGAGGAGAACGTGCCCGCCAGATTCGTGTCGACGACCTTCCACCAGTCGTCCTCTTCGTCGTCGAACTGCTCCACGCGCGAGCGCTCGTCGTCGTCGAACTGCTCCACGCGCGAGCGCTCGTCGGTATCCAACTGCTCCTCGCGCAAGCGCTCGTCGGTATCCAACTGCTCCTCGCGCAAGCGCTCGTCGGTGGCGAACGGCGCCATCGTCATGTAGGCCGCATTGCACACCAGGACGTCGACGGGACGACGATCCCGCTCGATGCCGTCGACGAGGTCTGCGAACCCGGGATCGGTGATGTCCCCGACCGCAGGGAACCCACCGGTCGCGGCGACCACCTCGTCCAACGCCGCGCTCTGCCGCAGGTCGTTCACGGCCACCTCGGCGCCTTCGGCGGCGAGCCTGCGGGCGATGGCCGAACCGATGCCTTGCGCCGCACCGGTCACCAGCGCCATCCGCCCGCGTAAGTGCCTGTCGGCCACTAGATCACCGCTCCGCCGTTGGGTGAGATGACGTCGCCGGTGCAGTACGCGGCAGCGTCGTCGAGCAGAAACGCCACGATGCGGGCCACCTCGTCGGGCCGCGTGAGCCGACGATTGGGCAGCGTCGCCAGATACTCCGGCGCCCGCCACGGCGAGTCAGCGGCCAGCAGCGGGGTGTCCGTGGGGCCCGGCGCGACCGCGTTGACCCGCACGCCGCGCCCTGCCACTTCGGCGGCGAGGCTGCGCACCAGCCCGATGACGGCACCCTTGGCCGCGGCATAGTGCGCGTCACCGTCGCCGCCGCCGATGGCGAGTTCGGAAGTGATCGCGACGATCGCGCCGGAGCCGCGGGCCAGCATGGCCGGCAGCACCGCGCGGGCCGTGTTTCGCAACCCGCCCAGGTGGACCCGGAGCATCCGGTGCAGCGATGCCGCGGACACGTCGGACACCGGGGTGATGTCGTAGTGCCCCGCCGCAGAGACGAGCGCATCGACCGGCCCGAGGTCCAGACCGATCCGGTCGACCGCGGTGCGGACCGCGACGGGGTCCGACACGTCGGCGACCTCATCAGCGGTGTCCGTCAGGTCGATGCCAGCCACGGTCCAGCCGTCGGCGCGCAGGAGCTCGGCGACGGCGGCACCGATGCCGGATGCGGAGCCGGTGACGATTGCGTTGCGCGCCATCAATTCTCGGGCACCGCGCGGTCGGCTTCCTCGGCGAACCGCTGCCCGACGGGGGCCTCGATGTTGCGGCGCACGGTGAGGTAGATCGCCACTCCCACGACGCCCAGCACCGCCGTGGTGAGCACACTGGCCCAGTTGATGAACCACGGCTGACCGGGCTGCGTGCGCGGCCACGCGACGTTGACCGTTTCGAAGACGATCCACACTGACGCGAGATAGGTGACCGGAGCACCCCAGCGGCCGAGGTTGAACGGGCCCGGCTTCCACTTGCCGGTCAGGCGGGCGATGGCCGCACCGATGACGGGCACGCCGAACGCGATGTAGAAACCGATGATGTTGAAGTTGACCAGAATGTTGTAGAACTGCGAACCGGCCAACAGGATGAACACGATGGCAACGATCGCGGTCAGCGCAATCGCGTTGACGGGCAGGCGTTCCGGCCCCGCGAGGCGGCCCAGCACCTTCGATCCCGGCAGGCTCCGGTCGCGCGCGGCACCCCAGATGCATCGCGAGACGGCCGCCTGGACGGCGAGGAAGCTCGAGATGAACCCGATGACGAACATCGCCAGCAGCGGCTTGGTCACCCCGGCGCCGAGATGCGCGGTCAGCGTGTCGGCAACCACGTCACCGGACTGGGCGGCCACCACCTCGTCAAGGTTGGGGATGGCGAGAATCAGTGCGGCACTGGAGAACATCACCACCAGGCCCACGAGCAGGAGACCGAGGATGATCGCCTTGGGCACGTTGCGCTCCGGATCGTCTACCTCCTCGGCGACCGATCCGGCCGCCTCGAACCCGAGGAAGGACCACCCGACGAAGGCGACTGCCAGCAGCATCGGACCCGACGTCCACGTCGCGGCGTCCGGGAGGCCCGCACTGGAGAAGAGTGCCGAGAACGGGTTCTCGCGGTAGAACACCAGCAGCACGATGCCCAGGCCGACCGATCCGATCACCTCGCACGTGATGCTGGCGATCACCATGACCTTGAGGAACTGCCGACCGACGACGTTCACCGCGGTGCCAAGGGCGATGATGCCGACGGCTACGCCGACCGTGAGCCACCGACTGGGTTCGGTGATGCCGAAGATCTGCAGCAGGAATCCGCTGGCGGCATACGAGAGCGTGCCGAGCGCGATCGTCAACCCCCACATATACGCCCAGGCGGCTGCCCACCCCGCCGTGGTGCCGCGCACATGCCGCGACCACTGGTAGACGCTGCCCGCGTACGGCCACCGGGAGGACAGTTCGCCGAACACCCCGGCGACGAGGAGTTGGCCGATCAGCACGACCGGGAACGCCCAGAAGAACTTTGGTCCCGCGGCGAACAGGCCGAGGGTGAAGATCGCGTACACCGCCGCGATGGGCGACACGTCGGCGAAGGCCAATGCGAGCGCCGACCGGAAACTGAAGCCGCGGCTCAGCCTCGACGGCGATTCGACCGGGGCTGCCGTGCTGTTGCGACTGAGTTCTGTCATCGCTACTCCTCAAGACTGGTTGCAGTGACCCTGTACCTGATTGCCTCGAAGCGGAACCCATCGATCGTCTGAAGTAGTGACTGGAAGCTAGACGATCGTCTAAGTTTGCGGACACGATGACGTATCGATTGACCGACCTGGTGAACACCCCCCACCTGCGACTGACCGTCCGCGCGGGCGGAGGCGGGCTGGACGAATCGGTGTCGTGGGCGCAGACCTCGGACCTCGAGGAGCCGTGGTCGTGGTTGGCCGGCGGCGAGCTGCTGATGAAGAACGGGCGCACGCTGCCCGAATCCGGCACAGGGCAGGCCGCACTGATCCGCGGACTCGCCGAGAAGGGCATCTGCGGCATCGTCATCGGGCTCGACTCGGCCACTCCAGACCTCACCCCAGCGGCGGTGTCACTCGCCGACGCGTCGGCGTTCCCCGTCCTCATGGTGCCGTATTCGGTCGGATTCGCGGCGATCGGCCGGGCGGTGGCAGGCGGGGCCGAACACGACGACAGCAGGCGCATCGCGGTAACCGAACGCGTGTACCAGGTGATCCGACAGTCGGTGAATCGGCAGGGGGCCGAGGGCGCGCTGAGCCAGTTGGGCCGCGACGTAGCGTGCCGGCTGGCTGTTCTCGATGCGGCCACGGGTGAGGTCGCGCTCGACTGCTCCGACCCCGTGCCGGATCCCTTGCGACGAGCCATGACCGACGAGATCGCCGGACGACGGGGCGCGGTGCCTGGCGTACTGCACGTCTCCGCTGGTGACGATCGCGCGCTGGTGGTCGAGGTTCCCGACGAGGAGCCGACGGTGTTGGTCGCCTACGGGTTTCGGGCGACGCCGCCGGACGTCGTGCAGTTGCAACACCTGGCCTCGGCGATGGCGGTACTGCTCGCTCAGCAGAACGTCCGCCGGGAACACGACCGTCGCATCGGCGCGGAGGTGTTGGCGTCCCTGTGCGACGGCAGATTCACCGGCGGTGAGTCGGGACGCGTGCTCGCCGATCGGGGACTAAGGCCACCGGGAACGGCGTTGGTCGCGATCTCGGGTGGCTCCCAGAGCGCCGACCGGCACCTGCACGTCCGCCTCGGCCGTCGCCAGGTGCCACACCTCCTGCTGCGCCGGGGCCCAGTGCTCTACGCATTGGTTCCCGTGGGCGACGGTCCCTTGAGCGCTCTGCGGCACCGCGTCGGTGCCGAGGCGGCGATCGGCGTCAGCGATCCGCTCAACCATCCCCGCCGCGGCCCGGCGGCCGTCCGCGAGGCGACGTGGGCGATGCGGGCTGCCGACAGCGTTCCGGAGCGCACGGCACACTACGGCGACGTCACGATGCTCTCGGTATTGCGCGACACCGAGGAGGCACAGGTGGTCGTCGACCGCGTCCTGGGTGCGCTCATCGCCTATGACGTCGCACATTCCAGTGACATGGTGCCAACCCTTGACGCGTACCTCAGGTGCGACCGGTCGTGGGTGCGAACGGCGGCGGCGACGGGGGTGCACCGCCAGACCGTCGTGTACCGCATGCAACGCGTCGAGGAGATCACCGGTCGGAGGATCAGCGACACCGCGGCAATCGCCGAGTTCTGGCTGGCGTTGCGCGCCAGGGACTTGCTGAGCCCGCCGGCAGTGGCCGATGAGTTCTCCGGGAGCCGCCGGTCTACCCCGGCATGACCACCACCAACGGACGGACTGACGGCCTCATCTCCAGATTCGTCGACGTTCCCGGCGCCCGACTGCACTACGAAGTGCGAGGGAGCGGGCCGCTGCTCTTCGTCATCGGTTCCCCGATGGCCGCCGCGGAGTTCGCGCCGCTGGCGCATGCCATGGCCCACGACCACACGGTCGTCACCTACGACCCGAGGGGTTTCGCGGACAGCCCGGTCGAGGACCCCGACGGGCCGTCGAATCCCGACCTTCGCGCCGACGACGTATTAGCGATCTTCGCCGCACTCGGCGCCGAGTCCGCCGACGTATTCGGGTCCAGTGGTGGTGCGGTGACCGGCCTGGCACTGGTCGCTCGCCATCCGGGACGGGTTCGCACGCTGGTGGCGCACGAGCCGCCTCTGCTGGAAGTGCTCCCCGACGCGACGCAGCAGCGCGCCGCCACCCAGGACATCGTCGACACGTTCCGCACCGATGGACTTCAGGCCGCATGGATGAAGTTCATGGTCAATGCCGGCTTCGACCTGTCAGCCTTCGGGGACGGCCCGCCCGCGCCGCATGGCGCCCCGGTGAACCCCGAGCAAGAACTGGCGGAGGGGGCGCGCTTCTTCGTGCACGACTTGGCCCCTACCACGCAGTACCTGCCGGACTTCGAGGCACTTCGAGCGTCGCCGACGCGCATCGTCGTCGGCCTCGGCGCGGAGTCGGGCCACCTGCTGACGCAGCGGACGTCGGTTGCCGTGGCCGAGCTACTCGGTGTCGGCACGACGGAATTCCCGGGCGATCACGGCGGATTCCTCGGTGCCCCTGGCGAGTTCGCGAACCGGCTGCGCGAAGTCCTTTAGCGATTCGTGGAGTTATGTCGGCGGTGAGTGGCGAAAAGACTCCACAAATCGCGCGGGAGGCTAGCCGATCAGGACGGCGTACCGCGGCTTGATCACGTCGTCGATCAACGTCAGACGCTCACGGAACGGAATGAACGACGACTTCATGGCATTGATGGTGAACCGTTCGAGATCACTCCAGCCGTAACCGAACGCCTCGACGAGACGCAGCATCTCCTGGCTCATCGTCGTGTCGCTCATCAAGCGGTTATCGGTGTTGACCGTCACCCGGAACCGCAATCTGGCCAGCAGCGCGAAGGGGTGCTCGGCGATGCTCGCGACCGCGCCAGTCTGCACGTTGCTACTCGGGCACAGTTCGAGCGGGATCCGCTTGTCACGCAATATCGACGCCAGTCGACCGAGGGTGGCGTCGTTGTCGTCGTGAACCTCGATGTCGTCGACGATCCGCACGCCATGGCCCAGCCGGTCTGCTCCGCAGAAGGAGATCGCCTCCTGAATGGAGGGCAGACCGAACGCCTCGCCGGCGTGGATGGTGAAGCGGGCGTTGTTGTTCCGCATGTACTCGAAGGCGTCCAAATGCCGGGTGGGCGGGTAGCCGGCCTCCGCACCGGCGATGTCGAAGCCGACGACACCCTTGTCGCGGAACCGAATCGCCAATTCGGCGATCTCCCGCGAGCGGGCGGCATGCCGCATCGCGGTCACCAGGCACCGCACCGTGATCGTCTTGCCCTCGGCCGCCGCCGCCTTCTCCCCGTCGGCGAAGCCGGCCAGCACCGCGTCGGTCACCGCATCCAAGGACAACCCGCCATCGATGTGCAGTTCCGGGGCGAATCGGACCTCGGCGTAGACCACTGAGTCCGCGGCCAGGTCCTCGACGCATTCGAGCGCCACGCGGTGCAGAGCTTCCGGTGTCTGCATGACACCCACGGTGTGGGCGAACGGCTCCAGGTAGCGGACCAGCGAGCCGCTGTGCGCAGCGGTGCGGAAGAACGTGGCCAGCTCATCGACGTCGGTGGTGGGCAACCCGTCGTAACCGAACTCCTCGGCCAACGCCAGCACCGTCGCGGGACGCAACCCGCCATCGAGGTGGTCGTGGAGCAGGGCCTTGGGTGCCTGCTGGATCGTGTCGAGCGTCAGTGGAGTGGTCATTGGCTCTCCTCAGGTGATCCGATCGATGATCAACGGGCGTGGCGCGGGCGCCGCGTCGCCGACCGCCCAGCCGCCGTCGAGTTCAGCCATTGCCCCGTCGAAGCGCTCTGGCGTGTCGGTATAGAAGGTGAACAGTGTCTCGCCTGCGACGACGGGTTCCCCGGATCTGCGGTGGATGCGCACCCCTGCGCCGAACTGCACCTGCCCTCCGGGGGTAGAGCGGCCCGCACCGAGCCGCCACACCGCCATTCCCACCGCCATCGCGTCGATGTCGCCCATCGTGCCACTACGCGACGCCGTGACGGTCTCCGCGTGCGCCCCGACCGGTAGCGGTTGCAAGAGGTCTCCACCTTGCGCGCCGACGAGGTCGCGAAAGCGGTCCATCGCCGTCCCGTCGCGCAGGGTCTGTGCCGGGTCCACGCCATCGATTCCAACCGCGTCGAGCATCTCCCGCGCCAACGCCAACGTCAGCTCGACAACGTCGGCGGGGCCGCCGCCGGCCAACACGTCGAGCGACTCGGCGATCTCGATGGCATTGCCGACCGCCGAACCCAACGGCTGGTCCATGTCGGTCAGCAGCGCGCGGGTGTCGATGCCCTGCGCGCGCCCGAGTTCGACCATCGTCGCCGCCAACTCCCGCGCCTCGGCCTCAGACGTGAGGAAGGCGCCCCGGCCGACCTTGGTGTCCAAGACTAGTGCCCGGGCACCCTCGGCGAGCTTCTTGCTCATCACCGAGCTGGCAATCAGCGGCAGTGACTCCGTCGTGGCGGTGACATCTCGGAGCGCGTAGATCTTTCGATCGGCGGGCGCCAGGTCGCCGGCCGCGAAAACTGCGGCGCCGATACCCTGAAGTTGTTGGCGAATACGGTCTTTGGAAAGCTCGGCGGTGAAACCGGCGATTGCTTCGAGCTTGTCCAGAGTGCCACCGGTGTGCCCGAGTCCGCGGCCTGCGGCTTGGGGCACGGCCGCTCCGCAGGCCATCACGACCGGTACCAACGGGATGGTGATCTTGTCGCCGACGCCTCCGGTCGAGTGCTTGTCCACCAACCTCAACGGCTTGCCATCACGTCGGAGATCGCTGAAGTCGAACCGTTCGCCGGAGTCGATCATCGCGGCCGTCCATCGGGAGATCTCGCCGGGCGTCATCCCGCGTAGGAAGATCGCCATGAGGAGCGCAGACATCTGCTCGTCATGGACCAGACCGCGGGTATAGCCGTCGATCACCCAGTCGATCGCGGCGTCGGACAACACACCGCCGTCGCGCTTGATCCTGATGACGGTGGGCGCATCGAACGTGAACTGCGTCACGGAATTTGATCCCGTACTCGAACCGCATCCAGGTCGTCTGGCCCGAACGCGTCGGGCAGAAGGTCGCACAGCGGCCGCGGACCCGACGGATGGTCGATGAGCATTTCCGGCCCGCCGTGCTCCAAGAGCACCTGTCGGCACCGTCCACACGGCATCAGCAGAGCGCCGGTGGCGTCGACACACGTGAGGGCGACCAGTCGGCCGCCGCCGCTAGAGTGCAGGGCGCAAGCCACGGAACACTCGGCGCAGAGACCTAAGCCATATGAGACATTTTCCACATTGCAACCGGTCAGAATTCGGTCATCAGCCGTCACCGCGGCCGCGCCAACCGGAAAGTTCGAATAGGGCGCATAGGCATGGTAACTGACTTCTCTTGCCCTGTCCCGCAACAGTTTCCAGTCGATTTCGGGCACCGCGTCAGCTCCGTCGCCGAGGGTCTGAATGCATTTAGAACTCCCGTTCCACCCCGGTCATTTCGATTAGGCCACCCTAATTTCCATGATGTCGGGGCAATCAACGGTCCCACGGTAGTTCTTTCCGTGCACCGTTTGGGATTAGAGTCGCCAACAGGTTTGGGCAAAGGTTGGCACTGGTCCCCACCGTCTCCCAAACCGTCCACCGAGGGCGTTGGAGGCCGGAGATGAGCACAGCCACAGCAGCGGATTCCGCCGTACCCGCCCCGCGATCGTCGCCACCGCGCCGCCGCACGTTGTACCGCGGTGACCCTGGCATGTGGTCGTGGGTCCTTCACCGCGTGACGGGCGCGACGATCTTCTTCTTCCTCTTCGTGCACGTTCTCGACACCGCGTTGGTCCGGGTCAGCCCCGAGGCCTACAACGCAATCATCGAGACCTACAAAACTCCGATCATCGGGCTGATGGAGATGGGCCTCGTGGTGGCGGTCTTGTATCACGCCCTCAACGGCATCCGCATCATCCTGATCGACTTCTGGCAGAACGGTCCCAAGTATCAACGCCTGATGTTGTGGGTGGTGCTCGCGGTCTGGATCTCCGTGTTCATCGCCGCCCTCGGCGTGATGGGCATGCACATGGCGGAGCGCTTCCTATGAGCGCCTCGGCGGGCAGGAGCGAAGCGACCCGGGGTGGACGCTCGAAGGAAAACCCGTACGACCACGTCAGCGAGCGTGGGGGACCCGCCCCCGTCATGCAGCGCAGCCATGACCGGCCCGCCGGCTTGGACAACCCGCGGTCACCTCGCGGGCGCAGCGCCATGCCGAACTTCGAGAAGTACGCCTGGCTCTTCATGCGCTTCTCCGGCGTCGTTCTCGTCGTCCTTGCACTCGGCCACCTCTTCGTCGGCCTGATCTGGGACGGCGGCGTCTACCGCATCGACTTCAACTACGTCGCGCAGCGCTGGGCCTCCCCCTTCTGGCAGACCTGGGACCTGCTGCTGTTGTGGCTGGCCCAACTGCACGGCGGCAACGGCATGCGCACGATCATCAACGACTACGCCCGCAAGGACTCGACGAAGTTCTGGCTGAACACCGTATTGGCGTTGTCGGTTCTGTTCACGGTGGTCCTGGGTACGTACGTCCTACTGACGTTCGACGCGAACATTTCGTGACACCCAGGCGAGCGGAGCGACGGGGAATGGCACCCAGGCGAGCGGAGCGACGGGGAATGGCACCTAGGCGAGCGGAGCGACGGGGAATGAAGAAGATGGAGTGCACGGCATGTTGATCGAACATCGCTACGACGTCGTCATCGTCGGTGCCGGCGGCGCAGGCATGCGCGCAGCGGTCGAAGCCGGTCCGCGGGTACGGACCGCCGTTCTGACCAAGCTGTACCCGACGCGCAGCCACACCGGCGCCGCGCAGGGCGGCATGTGCGCGGCCCTGGCCAACGTCGAGGACGACAACTGGGAGTGGCACACCTTCGACACCGTCAAGGGCGGCGACTACCTCGCCGACCAGGATGCCGTCGAGATCATGTGCAAGGAAGCCATCGATGCGGTCTACGACCTCGAGAAGATGGGGATGCCGTTCAACCGGACCCCCGAGGGTCGCATCGATCAGCGGCGCTTCGGCGGTCACACCCGCGACCATGGCAAGGCGCCCGTGCGCCGCGCGTGCTACGCCGCCGACCGCACCGGTCACATGATCCTGCAGACGCTGTACCAAAACTGCGTCAAGCACGACGTCGAGTTCTTCAACGAGTTCTATGCACTGGACTTGGTGCTCTCGGACACGCCAGGCGGGCCGGTGGCGACGGGCATCGTGGCCTACGAGCTGGCCACCGGCGACGTCCACGTCTTCCACGCCAAGGCGATCGTGTTCGCCACGGGCGGGTCGGGGCGCATGTACAAGACGACGTCGAACGCGCACACGTTGACCGGTGACGGCCTGGGCATCGTCTTCCGCAAGGGACTTCCCTTGGAGGACATGGAGTTTCACCAGTTCCACCCGACGGGCTTGGCCGGACTCGGCATCTTGATCTCCGAAGCCGTGCGCGGTGAGGGCGGTCGTCTGCTCAACGCTGACGGTGAGCGCTTCATGGAACGCTACGCGCCGACGATCGTCGACCTCGCGCCGCGAGACATCGTGGCACGGTCGATGGTGCTCGAAGTGCTCGAGGGCCGCGGCGCGGGCCCCAACAAGGACTACGTCTACATCGACGTGCGGCACCTGGGTGCTGACGTACTCGAGGCCAAACTGCCCGACATCACCGAGTTCGCCCGCACCTACCTCGGAGTCGACCCCGTCACCGAACTGGTGCCCGTGTACCCGACGTGTCATTACGTGATGGGTGGCATCCCGACCACCGTGCACGGCCAGGTGCTGCGCGACAACAATTCGATCGTGCCGGGACTGTATGCGGCCGGCGAGTGCGCCTGCGTCTCGGTGCACGGCTCCAACCGCCTCGGCACCAATTCGCTGTTGGACATCAATGTATTTGGTCGTCGCGCCGGCATTGCCGCGGCCAGTTACGCACTGGGCCACGACTTCGTAGACATGCCCGCCACGCCGGCGAACATGGTGACCGAGTGGGTCGGTGACATCCTCTCCGAGCACGGCAACGAGCGCGTCGCCGACATCCGCGGCGCCCTGCAGCAGTCGATGGACAACAACGCTGCCGTCTTCCGCACCGAGGAGACCCTCAAGCAGGCGCTCACCGACATCCATGGCCTCAAGGAGCGGTATACACGAATCACGGTGCAGGACAAGGGAAAGCGGTACAACAGCGATCTGCTGGAGGCCATCGAGCTCGGCTTCCTGCTCGAGCTCGCCGAGGTCACAGTTGTCGGTGCATTGAACCGCAAGGAATCCCGCGGCGGCCATGCACGCGAGGATTACCCGAACCGCGACGACACCAACTACATGCGCCACACCATGGCGTACAAGCAGGGCGATGACCTGCTGAGTGACATCCGGCTGGACTACAAGCCCGTCGTCCAAACCCGTTACGAGCCCATGGAACGGAAGTACTGATGAGTGCACCAGTGCTCGACAGCCCCGACACGCAGGCCACCCCTCCGGTTCCCGAGGGCGCGGTGATGGTGACGCTGAAGATCGCGCGGTTCAACCCGGACGATCCCGACAGCACCGGCTTCCAGAGCTTTCGGGTGCCATGCCTGCCCACCGACCGGCTGCTCAACCTCTTGCACTACGCGAAGTGGTATCTCGACGGAACGTTGACGTTCCGCCGGTCGTGCGCCCACGGGGTGTGCGGCTCGGACGCGATGCGCATCAACGGCGTGAACCGGTTGGCGTGCAAGGTGCTGATGCGCGACATGCTGCCGAAGAAGGCGGGCAAGCAGCTCACCATCACGATCGAACCCATTCGCGGGCTACCCGTCGAGAAGGATCTCGTCGTCGACATGGAGCCGTTCTTCGACGCGTTCCGTGCGGTGAAGCCGTTCCTGATCACCAGCGGCAACGAGCCGACCAGGGAACGCATTCAGAGCCAGACCGACCGCGCGCGCTACGACGACACCACGAAGTGCATTCTGTGCGCGTGTTGCACGACGAGCTGCCCGGTGTTCTGGAACGAGGGCTCGTACTTCGGGCCCGCCGCCATCGTCAACGCGCATCGCTTCATCTTCGATAGCCGTGACGAGGCCGCCGCCGAACGACTCGACATCCTCAACGAGGTCGACGGCGTGTGGCGCTGCCGCACCACCTTCAACTGCACCGAGTCGTGCCCTCGCGGGATTCAGGTGACCAAGGCGATCCAAGAGGTCAAGCGTGCGTTGATGTTCGCCCGCTAGGTCCCCTTCGATTCGTGCATGTCTGACCAAGCTCACCGCGCTCAGGGCGGTGTGGTGTGGACAAATCGCCAGGGGCCGCTGTCACAGATCGGCGGCCTGTCTCGTCCAAGTGGTATGACGACTCAAGAGCCTCGCCTCACGCCCCTGCCGCCGAAGAAGGCCTCGCTGACCGCGAGGCTGATGTACTGCTACGCAAAGCGTCGCTTCGGCGAAGTGCCCGTGCCGTTCGCGGTGGGCGCCCACCACATGCCGCTGCTGGTCGCCAACGCCGTCCACGAAACGTTGCTAGAGCGCGGATCGACGAAGCTACCCCCGAATGTCCGCGAACTGGCCGTATACCGGACCGCCCGCACCGTCGGATGCTCGTGGTGCGTCGACTTCGGCGCCATGCTAATCCGCCTCGACGGCCTCGACGTCGAGCGGCTCGTGCACATCGACGACTACGCGACTTCACCGCTCTTCACCGACGACGAACGCGCCGCGATCGCCTACGCCGACGCGGTGACCACTGACCCGCATCTGGTCACCGACGAGCAGGTCGCCGATTTGCGCCGCCGTTTCGGCGATGCAGGGACCATGGAGTTGACCTACCAGATCGGCATCGAGAACATGCGCGCCCGGATGAACACGGCGTTGGGAATCACCGAGCAGGGCTTCAGTTCCGGTGATGCATGCCGGGTTCCGTGGGTCGAGGACCGAGCGGCGAACCAGTGAACTTGTCGGGGTTGGCGATGTCCCAGATCGCGCAGACCCTTCCGTCACGGACGGTCAACGCCTGGATGTGGGGCTGCATCGCCGGCCCGTCGTCGTCGGCCCCGAACCCCGCAGTGAGCAAGCCGAGTTCACCGTTGACCAACGCCAGCTGAGCGGACTCGAAGAACCTCGACCCGTACCGCCGGGCCAGACCGAAGATGAAGCGGGCCACCTTGTCCGGACCGTGGATGACGCGGGCAGCGGTGGGCGCCTTGCGGTTCGAGTCGCCGGTGAAGGTCACGTCGGGGTGCAGCAGATCGACGACGGCCGCCATGTCGCCGACGGCCATGGCGGCCATCAGCTTTCCGACGACCTCGTCGTGGTCGACGTCGCGGGCGGGCACCTCGGCGTTGGCCAGTGCTCTTCTCGCCCTTGAGGCGAGCTGCCGTGCCGAGGCCGCACTGCCGCCGAGCACCTTGGCCACCTCACCGAACGGCATCGCGAAGCCGTCGTGCAGGACGAACGCGACCCGCTGGTCCGGGGTGAGCCGCTCGAGCACGACCATCGCGACGAAGCGGGCATCCTCGTCGGCCACCACGGCGGCGAGTGGATCCGACCGATCCAATGGTGTCACCACCGGCTCGGGCAGCCACTCGCCGTAGTAGGCCTCACGACGGTGTGCCGCCGAGCGCAGTCGGTCGACGCCGAGTCGGCTGACCACCGTCGTCAACCACGCCCGCAGATCGGTGATCTCGTCCCGGCCAGAGCCGAGCGACTCCCATCGGAGCCACGCGTCCTGCACCGCGTCCTCGGCATCGGCGAACGTCCCGGTGAGTCGATACGCGACCGCGAGGAGATGCGCACGCAGTTCCTCGAACTCGTTGACCCGCCGCACGGTGGTCACCTGTTCAGAATAAAGCGGCGACGTGGGCACATGGCAGAGCTTCCCCTCACCGCATTCGCCGAGCGTGCGACATGGGACTGATATGCGCCGGGTCGGCCGCAGACGCACGCCCGCATAGGCGAGTAAGCCCTGACAACTGATTCTCGCCTGTTAAAAGCTGTGAGTGCTAATTTCGTCGTCAGCAAGCGGGCTAACAACTGAAACCGTATTCTCCAACAGTTCGTGCCAGGTGAACCAGGGAGATGCCAAATGAGCACCGATGACATCGTCGCCCAACCAGGCGACACCAGATCCGGCGGGACCGTCGACAGCAAGGGCCTCAAGGGCGGCTCGCTGGGGCTGCTGTCCAGTGTCGTCGTGGGTATGGCGTCGACCGCCCCCGCCTACAGCCTCGCTGCGGTCCTGGGGCTGATCGTGGCCAGCGGCGCAGGCGTCAAGGCGGCGTCGATCGTATTGCTCGCCTTCGTGCCGATCTACCTCATCGCGGTCGCCTACCAGGAGCTGAACAAGGCGGAGCCGGACTGCGGCACCACCTTCACGTGGGCGTCTCGCGCGTTCGGACCGCTGATCGGCTGGATGGGCGGCTGGGGCATCATCGCCGCGGACGTCATCGTGATGGCCAACCTGGCGCAGATCGCGGGTGCCTACTCCTTCACCTTCGTCGGCGACCTCGGCTGGACCGCCGCCGCCGACCTCGCCAACAGCACGCTCTGGTCCACCGTCGCCGGTGTCATCTGGATCGTCGTGATGACCTACATCTGCTACCGCGGCATCGAGGTCTCAGCCCGGCTGCAGTACTTCTTGCTCGGCTTCGAGGTCATCATCCTCGTCGTCATCTCGATCTACGCACTGATCAAGGTCTACTCGGGAACCGCGACGCCCGAGTCGATCCACCCGTCGCTGTCCTGGTTCTGGCCAGGCGGCCTGGACTTCGGCACCGTGATCGCCCCGGCGATCCTGATCGCCATCTTCATCTACTGGGGCTGGGACACTGCGGTGGCGTGC
Organism: Mycolicibacterium hodleri; assembly: GCF_006439015.1. Classification (GTDB taxonomy): domain Bacteria; phylum Actinomycetota; class Actinomycetes; order Mycobacteriales; family Mycobacteriaceae; genus Mycobacterium; species Mycobacterium hodleri_A. Next base: position 665,666 of record NZ_RCZG01000004.1, read on the forward strand.
AACGAGGAGTCCGACGATCCCGGCACCACCCCGGGCAAGGCGGCGGTCCTGTCGACGTTCCTCCTGCTGGCCACCTACGCCATCGTCACGGTTGCCACGGTCGCCTTCGCCGGCGTCGGTGAAACCGATGCGGGACTCGGCAATCCGGACAACTCGGCGGACGTCTTCGCCGCGATCGGGCCGGCCCTGTTCGGCAACAGCGTGATCGGGCACATCGGCCTTCTCGCACTCTCGGCGACGATCTTGACCTCGGCGTCCGCCTCCACGCAGACGACGATCCTCCCGACGGCCCGCACCACGCTGTCGATGGGCGTCTACAAGGCCTTGCCGACGTCGTTCGCCAAGATCCACCGCAAGTATCTGACCCCCACCGTCTCGACGGTCGTGATGGGCGCCGTGTCGATCTTCTTCTACGTGCTGTTCACCCTGATCAGCAGCAGCCTCCTGCTTGCCCTCATCGGCTCGGTCGGCTTGATGATCGCGTTCTACTACGGAATGACTGGGTACGCCTGCGCCTGGTACTACCGCAAGACGTTCACCAAGACGCCGCGGGACTTGATGATGCGCGGCGTGGTGCCCCTGCTGGGCGCCATCATGCTGACGGTCGTGTTCGCCTACGGGCTGATCTCGTACTCCAAGCCCGACTACCTCGTGGACGACGACGGCAACAACGTAACGATCCTGGGCTTCGGTGCCGTCGCCGTCGTCGGCATCGGCGCCCTGGTGCTCGGCGTGATCATGATGTTCGTCTGGTGGGCGTTGTCGCCGAGCTTCTTCAAGGGCCAGACCCTGCCGCGCCGCTCGGATCTGCTCCTCGAACCGGCCGTGGGATCCGTCGCCCGCTTCGGTCTTCCCGACTCCGGCGACATGCCGACCGTCATCTCACCGGATCTGTCGAACCTGCCGGCCGGCGAGACCGCGGTCGATCCGGCCACCGGCGAGGAGTTCACCAAGAACGGCTGACCGGGCGGGTAAACTCCGTGAAACGATTTCTCGGAGATGCTCTCGGTAAGTCACCAGGAACTCCCACTGCTCCCCCATCCCGGTCGCCCTCGCCCGAGGCGGCTACTCCGAGGATCCGCCGAACGCCATCTCACCGTCACTGCGGCGGTCCCGACGAAGGCGGGCGACGACTCGTCGTCGCCGCGCGGGCCCTGCCGGATGCCCCGGAGATCGAGTCGCTGGTTGCCGACGGCATTACGCTGGAGTCGGCGTTGAAGAAGCTCAATTGGGACGAATCGGACCTGCTGGTCCTCGGATCGACGGCCGCGCGCATCCTCGCCGGAGTCGACGCCCCGGTCGTGGTCGTTCCGCGCGACAACTAACCGTCGCAACGCGTGACGACCACCGCGGCGCCGTCGGAGCGCGGATCCGCCGCCGCCGACAGCTTTCCAGCCGAATCGACAAACACGACATTGGTGTGACCGAGCGCCTCGGACTGGGAAGGCACCGACGTCGGGGAGAGGTCGGCTGCGCGGATTGACGACTCAACCGTCGGCGGCAAGTCTGATTCACATGTTACTGAATCGACTGTGGCGAAATCGGTTTGAAGCCCGACGACGACTCGCGGTGCGCTGACGGCGGCCTCGGCGCTCGCGCCACCGAGGGCCCGTAGCAGCACCTGACAGAGGATCTGCGGCTGACCCTGACCACCCATGGTGGCCAGCACCTGACGCACCGCGCCTGCACTCGTCGTCATCACGGGCATCAACGTGTGCGCGGGCCGCTTACGCGCTGCGATGACGTTGGGGGACTTGGGATCGAGAGAAAAACTCGTCCCGCGGTTGTGGAAGAGGACGCCGGTCGCCGGATCGACCAGGCCGGATCCGAACGCGTGGTAGACGCTCTGGATCAGGGACACCGCATAGCCTTCGTCGTCGGCGGCAGCCACTCCAACGGTGTCTCCACGCGGCACTTTGACAGATCCCAGACCGCCGGCGTCGAGTTCCGCCACCTCGCCAAGCCCACCGTGGACCAGCGCCAAGACGTCGATGTCCGAGTAGCGTGGATCGGCGAGCAGATCAGCGCGTAAGGCGTTGCCGTGGTGAAAGATTCGCATCAGTCGGCCCATGTCATCTTCGAGTGGCGACGTGATTCCGAGGCTCTCGATGGCCCGCAGTGCGCGCAGCAACAAGAACCCGTGCGTGTTGGGCGGACTGGTCAGCACCGTCACCCCACCGAAGTCCAGCGAGATTGGGACGGTCGTCTCCGGCTGGAACGCCGCGAAATCGTCGGCGACGAGGACGGATCCCTGGCTGCGCAGATAGTCGACGGTCCGCGCGGCAAGCCGTCCCTCGTAGAAGTCGCCGGGACCGGACGCCCGCAATGTGGCGAACGTATCTGACAGGGCCGGTTGCGACAGCGTATCGCCCTCTCTCGGTACGCCGAAGAGGTCGAGGCTTTCGTCGGCGATGTGCGCGGCCAACGACCGAGCCACCGGCACACCCATCTTGGCGGCGAGCTCGGCGGGTTCGAGCAGGTGCGCCCAGCTCAGACGAGAACCGAAGCTGCGCAGCACTTCCCAGCCGCGGATCCCGCCCGGGACCGTCACCGTATCCACTCCCCTGGCGGGTAGCCGCCGGCCATGCCTCGTCCTGAGGTCGTCGACGTCGACCTCGATGCCGGCCCATCCGGAGGCGTTCACACATTGCACGGCACCGTCCGGCGTGCGGACGAGGGCAACGAGATCGCCGCCGAGCGCCACGTTGTGCGGATAGACCACGGTGAGCACCGCGGCAGCGACGATGGCGGCGTCGATCGCGGTGCCGCCTCTTCGGTAGACGTCCGCACCCGCCTCGGTTGCCAATGCGTGTGGCGTGGCGATCGCTCCGGTGAGGCAGCGAGCCGCAGCCATCAGAAGTTGAACCCGAGTTGCGCAGGCACGTCGCTGCGGAAGGCGGCATCGAGCAGGTGTAGCGACTCACGGTTGCCGCAACGGATGCGGTTGGCCGCCGATAGCGTGGCCGCTCGCTGGACACCCAAGTAGAGGCTGCCCAGCACGTCGAGGTCCGTCACGAACTCCGCGGGGGCGTCGGTGCGAACGCACCGCGCGCGCCCACCGTGGATGGTCAGCGCGAATCGTCCGCCGTCGGAACGGAATCCGTCGCCGATCTCGATGACGGTGTCGAGGTCTGACGCATAGGTGCGAGCCTCCAGCGCCGTGGGGACGTCCATGATGCGCAACCAGAGTCCATCCTCCGAGCCGGTGGTGCGCACCAACCGGGAGTCGTCGAGTAGATGGGGCAAAGGATCGGCGGGATGACTGGAGACGCTGATCGTCTCGACCAGGTCGAGGCCGATCAGCGCGCGCCAAAGGGCTACGTGGGCCTCGGCGGTGACGGCCGTGAACTCCTCCACCCGAACGTTTCTCGCATGACCCCGATGCACCCGGTAGAGCAGGTAGCCGTCGGCGTGCAGGAAGCAATTCCACCGTGAGCCCCCGCCGCGCGAGTCGTCCCAGTCGGCCAGCAGGTCGTCCCAGAGCGCTGTCGGTCGCTGCAGACCACCTGGCGTGATCAACCGATGCCGGTCGTAGATCGCGGCGAGCTCGTCGCGGTGCTCACCCGGGCGCACGATGCGCACCCCACCGGGATCGATGGCGTCGCGGTGGAACCGGGCGAAGCGCCGGTCCATGGTCAGTTCCGTCTCGACTGTCGCAGGGCCGTAACCGAAGCGACCGTATATGCCGCCCTCGGTGGCGGTCAGCCCCGCGAGCGGGTAGCCAGCGTCGGCAAAGCGTTGGTGCAGGTTGGCGTACATGGCGCGCAGCAAACCGCGTCGGCGATGCGTGGGCGCCACGCCCACCCACGTGATGCCGGCGGTCGGCAGGATCGCGCCACCGGGGACGGTGAGTTTCAGATCCACGTAGTGCGCCATCCCGACGACGTCGTCGCCATCCCTGACGACCACCGAACTTCGGGGCGGCATCATCGTGCGCCACGCCGCGAAGGTCTCGGGGTGCCAGAACGAGCCGTAGCTGGTCGCAGCCAGGAGTGCCACGCCGGGCCAGTCGTCGTCGGTGATGTCGCGTGGGACGAGCAGAGAGGGGACGGTCATTTCGATACCTCCGTGCCCGACGCCTAACGCTTCGTGAATATGATTCGGTGCCAATCCTTTTCGGCCTTGGCGGTGATGTCGCTCATCACGTGCTTGATGGTGAGGTACTCCTCGAACGAGTAATCGCTCATGTCCTTGCCGAAGCCGGACGCCCCGACACCGCCGTGCGGCATCTCGCTGATGATCGGAATGTGGTCGTTGATCCATACGCACCCGGCGTGGATCTCGCGGGATGCCCGCTGCGCGCGATAGACGTCGCGGGTCCACGCCGAGGCAGCCAGGCCGTACTCGGTGTCGTTCGCCTGTCGGATGCCGTCATCGTCGTCGGTGAACGATCGAACCACGAGCACGGGTCCGAAGATCTCGCTGCGATACACCTCGGAGCGTTCGTCGACGTCCGCGATGAGGGTGGGCCGATAGAAGGAGCCGGGGCGGTCGGGGGCGGTGCCGCCGGTCACGATGCGCCCGCCCTCACCCGGCGCGCGGTCGACCATGCCCGCGACCTTGGCGCGGTGCGCGTGAGTGATCAGCGGGCCCAGGTCGGTGTCGGGATCGTGCGGATCGCCGACGACGATCTTGCCCATCAGTTCACCGACACCCGCGACGAAGTCGTCGTAGAGGTCGCGCGCGACGATGGCCCGTGTCGCCGCCGTGCAGTCCTGCCCCGTGTTGATGAGCGATGCAGCGACCGCACCCTCGATGGCGGCGTCGAGGTCGGCGTCGTCGAACACCAGGAACGGCGCCTTGCCCCCGAGTTCGAGCTGGGTGCGATGCCCGTGCTGAGCGGCCGCCGCCATCACCCTCCGCCCTACCGCCGTCGACCCCGTGAACGTCACCAGGTCGACGTCGCGATGTCCGGCCAGTGCCGTACCGACGTCTCCACCGGCCCCGGTCACGACGTTGAGCACACCGGCAGGCAGGCCCGCCTCGCTGGCGAGCCGCGCCAATGTGAGCGTGGTCAATGGCGTCACCTCGGCGGGCTTGATCACCACCGAGCAGCCGGCGGCCAGCGCGGGAATGACCTTCCATACCGCCATCTGCAGCGGATAGTTCCACGGCGTGATGGTCGCGACCACGCCGATGGCGTCGCGACGGATGCTGGAGGTGTGGTCGGCCGAGTACTCAGCGGTGGCCTTTCCCTCGAGATGCCGTGCCGCGCCGGCGAAGAAGTCGATGTTGTCGACGCTGCCGGGGACGTCGAATTCGGTGGCGAGCCTGACGGGCTTACCCGTCTGGCTCACTTCCTCGGCCACCAGTGCTTCTGCGTGTTCGCCGGCGAGATGGGCCAGCTTGGCCAGCACGGCGGAACGTTCCGCCGGGGTCGCAGTCGCCCATCCCGGGAGCGCCTTGCGTGCGGAGGCCACGGCGACATCGACGTCGTCGGGCGTCGCCAAGGCACAGTCCGCAACCACGTTTCCGGTCGCCGGATCGATGACCTGGTGCATTCCACCGCCCGTGCTCACCTCGGCGCCGTCGATCCAGCTGCTCGCGATCGTCATGACTTTTACGCTAGCCGACCACCGGAAGACGAGCTACGCATTCCCCCGTGACAGCTATGCAGAACGAACGATTTCATTCTGATAGTTGCCCAGAACGACGGATTCCGTGCACAATCGTCGTCATGGTCGACCCGAATGCACAGCCCGGTGTCGGGGCTGTCTCGCTGCGGATCAACCATTCCCGCCCTGGCGCTGCGTTTCAACTCGACGAACTGTCCAAGGCGATCATCGAGAACCTGCAGCAGGACGGCCGCAGGTCGTACGCAGGGATCGGCAAGGCGGTCGGATTGTCCGAGGCCGCCGTGCGCCAACGCGTCCAGCGCATGGTCGACGCAGGCGTCATGCAGATCGTCGCCGTCACCGATCCGCTGCAGCTCGGCTTCGCCCGCCAGGCGATGATCGGCATCCGCTGCACCGGTGACACGACCAAGATCGCCGAAAAGCTGGCCACCATCGAATCCGTCGACTACGTGGTGCTCACCGCGGGATCGTTCGACGCCATCGTCGAAGTCGTCTGCGAGGACGACGGCGACCTACTAGACCTACTCAACACGAAGATTCGTGCCGTACCAGGGGTGATATCCACCGAAACTTTGGTTTACCTCAAACTCGTGAAACAGCAATACAATTGGGGCACTAGATGACTCTCATCGATTCAGATCCAACTATTTACACCGACATGGCCGCCAAGGCCAAGCGCCATCTTTGGGGGCACTTCGCCCGCCATGGCGACGACATCACGCCGCCGATCATCACCCGTGGCGAAGGTGTTCACATCTGGGATAGCGACGGCAACAAGTTCATCGACGGACTGTCCGGGTTGTTCGTGGTTCAGGTCGGCCACGGCCGCGCGGAACTGGCCGAGGCTGCGGCCAAGCAGGCGGAGACGCTCGCATTCTTCCCGCTGTGGTCGTTCGCCACACCTCCGGCGATCGAACTCTCAGAGCGCCTCGCAAACTATGCGCCCGGCGACCTGAACCGCGTCTTCTTCACCACCGGCGGCGGCGAGGCTGTCGAAAGTGCGTGGAAGCTGGCCAAGCAGTACTACAAGCTGACCGGCAAGCCGGGCAAATACAAGGTGATATCGCGGTCCATCGCCTATCACGGCACGCCGCAGGGTGCCCTCGCCATCACCGGCATCCCGGCGTTCAAGGCGCCGTTCGATCCGCCTACCCCCGGCGGTTTCCGGGTGCCCAACACCAACTTCTACCGGGCTCCCGAGCAGTTCAGCACCGATCCCAAGGCTTGGGGACGCTACTGCGCCGACCGGATCGCCGAGGCCATCGAGTTCGAAGGTCCCGACACCGTCGCCGCGGTCTTCCTCGAGCCCGTGCAGAACGCCGGCGGCTGCTTCCCGCCGCCGCCCGGATACTTCGAGCGGGTTCGCGAGATCTGCGACGAGTACGACGTGCTGCTGGTATCCGACGAGGTGATCTGCGCGTACGGACGTATCGGATCGATGTTCGCGTGCAACGACTTCGGCTACGTGCCCGACATCATCACCTGCGCCAAGGGCCTTACCTCGGGTTACTCGCCGATCGGCGCGATGATCGCCAGCGACCGGCTGTTCGAGCCGTTCAACGATGGACAGACGGTATTCGGGCACGGCTACACGTTCGGCGGGCACCCGGTGTCGGCGGCGGTGGCCCTGTCCAACCTCGACATCTTCGAACGTGAGGGCATCAACGACCACGTCAAGGAGATGGCGCCGGCCTTCAGGTCCACTCTCGAGAAGCTGCACGACCTGCCGATCGTGGGCGACGTCCGCGGCGAGGGCTTCTTCTATGGCATCGAGCTGGTCAAGGACAAAACCACGAAGGAGACCTTCGACGAGGATGAGTGCGAGCGGCTGCTGCGCGGCTACCTCACCCCGGCGCTGTTCGAGGCGGGGCTGTACTGCCGCGCCGATGACCGTGGCGACCCAGTCGTCCAGCTCGCCCCCCCGCTGATCTGCGGTCAGAGGGAATTCGACGCGATCTACGACATCCTGCACGGCGTGTTGAGCGAGGCTAGCCGCCGAATGTAGGCGAGCCGCCGATGTCCAAGCCGTCGATCGATCCCGTCCGTTGGCAACCCCCGCCGTCGACGCCCCTTCGCGAACCCGACCTGGTCCGTGAGCTGTGGGTAGTTGCACTGCCGGGCTTCGCGCCGGAGGACGTGGTCGTCGACGGCCTCGGCGGCGTCCTCACCGGGGTCGTCGGCGGCGAGATCCTGCGCATCGATGCGGAGTCCGGCTTGCTCGAGGTGATCGGCAATACCGGTGGGCGGCCGCTCGGGCTGGCCGTGTCCCGCGACGGCCGATTGCTGATCTGCGACAGCCATCGCGGACTCGTGGCGATGAACATCGCCACCGGTGACGTCGAGACGCTGGTCGACGAGTTCGAGGGCCGGCCGCTCACCTTCTGCTCCAACGTCGTCGAGGCATCCGACGGCACCATCTACTTCACCGAGTCCACCGACCGATTTCACTATGAGTACTACAAGGCGGCGGTGATCGAAGCCCGTGGATCGGGTTCGCTCTTCCGACGCGATCCGGACGGCACTGTGACGCGGTTGCTGTCCGGGCTGTTCTTCGCGAACGGCGTGACGCTCACGGCGGACGAGTCGGCCGTGGTGTTCGCCGAGACGACGGGCGCCAGGGTCTCGAAGTTCTGGCTCACCGGCGCCGAGGCAGGCACCGTGACGCCGTTGATCGACGCTCTCCCCGGTTACCCGGACAACATCTCGACCGGGCCGGACGGCCGCATCTGGGTGGCGATGGTGTCCGATCGCAATGGCCTCACCGAATGGCTGGCACCCAGGGCACCTGGTCTCCGAAAGTTGCTCTGGCACTTGCCGTATGGCGCGCTCCCCGACGTCAAGCCCGTGGTGTGGGTCATCGCGCTGGATCCGGACGACGGCCGGGTGCTGACGCAGCTGCGCGCTCGGCATTCGGACTTCGGGTCGACGACCGGGGTGGTCCAGGAGGGCAACCGGGTGTGGCTCGCAGGCATCGGAGCCCCCACGATCGCGTACTTCGACCTGTCCTGAGCGCCGGGCGGCAGTCCCAATGGCAGCAGCGGTCACTTTGGCAACAGCGTGGCAACCCGAGACTCAGTGGCCCGTCGCCTAATCTGCAGACACCATGGCGACCTTCCAAACCGTGTCCCGGCGCGCTGCCGCGCTGGTAGCCACCCCGCTATTGACTGGCTTTTGCCTTCTGGGCAGCCCCGCGCTGGCCCAGGCCGACGACGCGTGCCCGTACCGGGTCGTCACCCCACCGGCCGTCGACTCCTCCGAAGTCCCCGAGTCGGGCGATCCGCCTGCACCGCTGCCGGTGCCCGCCAAGCCCCTGGGCGGTGACGCACTGTCCGGCTGCGGCATCATCACCGCGCCGGACACCCCCCCGGTGCCCGATGACGTCTCGGCCGAGGCCTGGGTCGTCGCCGACCTCGACAGCGGCGACATCATCGCGGCCCGTGATCCGCACGGCAGGCACCGTCCCGCCAGCATCATCAAGGTGCTGGTGGCGATGCAGTCGCTGCGGGAACTGCCGATCAACAGACAGGTCATCGGGACCGCCGACGACGCGGCGGCCGAGGGCACCCGGGTCGGGGTCGACCAGGGCGGCAAGTACACCGTCACCGATCTGCTGCACGGCCTGCTGATGCACTCGGGCAATGACGCCGCACATGCCCTTGCGGGCCAGCTCGGCGGCATGGACGCCGCGCTGCAGAAGATCAACGACCTTGCGGGCAAGCTCGGTGGGCGTGATACCCGCGCCGCCACCCCGTCGGGCCTCGACGGCCCCGGCATGAGCACGTCGGCCTACGACCTCGGACTGTTCTACCGGTACGCGTGGCAGAACGCCGTGTTCGCCAACATCGTGTCGACTGAGACATACAACTTCCCCGGACACCCCGCGCGCGACGGCGGCGAGGACAGCCCGGGCTACCAGCTGGAGAACGACAACCAGCTCCTATACAACTACCCGGGCGCGCTGGGCGGCAAGACCGGCTACACCGACGATGCGGGACAGACGTTCGTCGGGGCGGCCGAACGTGACGGGCGCCGGCTCGTCGCGATCATGCTGCACGGCACGCGCCTGCCCATCGCGCCGTGGGAACAGGCCGCCCACCTGCTGGATTACGGATTTGCCACGCCACCAGGGACCAAGGTCGGCTCGCTGGTCGATCCGGATCCGTCGCTCGTCGCCAGGGCCGCCAATCCGCTCGGCGACAACGTTCCCGCGCAGGATGTCGCGGCCTCGCCCTTGCCGGGCGCCGACGCCGTGCCGGTGCGGGTGGGAGTCGGCGTAGTCGGCTCGGTCATCGTGTTCGGCCTCATCATGGCCGCCCGCTCGCTGAACCGGCGCCCCACCCACTGAGCCTCGCTGCACTCGCGGTGTGAAAGACGAAGCACCCCAACACTACTCATACCCGCAGTGGCGTAGCAGGCGTGCGACATGATTTCGTCACTTCTCAACCGAAGTATGAGCGTAGCGTCGATTCCGTAGGTCGCTTGTCAACGATGGGAGTCGACTATGGTCACCCTAAGCATCCGAACCCGGCGCGTGGCGGTGGCCGGACTTGCCGCTGCCGCAATTGGCTTCGCACTTGCCCCCGCGGGCATCGACGCACTGGCGCCATCCTCGGATACCACGGCGTCGGGGGCAGATTGCGTCGACGGAGTGGTCCCGCTCAATCCATACGTGGTCAACTGCAACCTGCCAGCCCGTGCCAATCACATCGTCGGGGCGGCGCCCGATGCTGGCGCGATCATCGCATGTCGACATAATCTGACCTGCCTGTCGTACTACGTGAACTACCCGGGCGCTCTGGTCGTCCCGGGCTACCGACCCTGAACTGGCGGCCCGACCAACGAGCTCAGCGCCGTCGCGTCAGCCGCGAAAGGCCAAGCGCACCAAGGGCACCGACACCCACTGCGGCGATCGCGCCGCGCACTCCGATACCCTCCTGGACCTGAACCCTGGTGGTGATCTCGGCGGAATCGGGCGGTCCGACGGGCGCTGCGGCGAGGTTCTCCGGCGACGTCGCCGCCCAGGAGGTCGCGAAGAGGATCAGCCGCGCGGTGATGTAGGCGAACACCATCAGCCCGAGCACCGGGCCGAAGGTGGCGCCTGCCGGTCCACGAATCACCGACGACAGATAAATCGAGGCGACCAGCTTGAAGATCTCGAACGCCACCGCGGCGAGCAGACCTGCCCTGGCCGCGCTATGAAAGGTGACCGACTCACGTGGCAGGCGCGCAATGACCCAGGTGAACAGCAGCCAAGAAATACCGAGGGACGCCACCAGTGACGCGATGCGCAGCAGAATGCCCAGTGCCGGGAAGTCGGGGACACCGATCCACTCGAGGACGGTGCGCATCACCGTCCCGTTGCCCAGGGCGCTCAACGCGACGGTGACGACGATCGCCGCAAAGGCCGAGAGCAGAGCGAGCAGGTCCGAAGCCTTGGTCCGCAGGAAGCCCCGCGGCTCACCGCGTTGAAGGCCCCACATCTGGCTGAGTGCCTCCCGCAGGTTGGCCATCCAGCCGAGCCCGGCCCACGCTGCGGTGGCGAGCCCAATGACACCGACCGAGGTCCGCGAGTCGATCGCCGAATCCATCAGGTTGACGAGCTGCTGCCCGAGGTCGCCGGACACGGCGCCCCTGATCTTGGCCTCGACCTCCGCGAGGAGGTCGGGCCTGTTGGCCAACACGAAGCCGCCCGCCGCGAAGCCGACCATCAGAAGGGGAAACAGCGCGAAGATCGTGAAGTACGTGATGCCCGCGGCGTAGAAGTCGCCCTTGCTGTCGTTGTAGCGTCCTTGGGCGAGCATGACGCGGTCGATCCAGCCGAATCTGGCCCGCAGCCGATCCAGGACGCCTGGCTTGGCCGGTTCGGTCACGCCGGCCTCCTGTGCTCTATGAATCGCTGGTCTTCTAATCTCGCTTCGCCCGAACGATCGTCGGAAGCAAACCTAGTTGGTCGTATACCCGCTCCAGTGTCTTCGCAGACACCTCGTTTGCCCGGTCTGCTCCCGAAGCCAGCACGGACACCAATTCTGCGGGGTCGGCCAACATCTCGTCGACTCGAGACTTGATCGGCGTGACGAATTCGACGACGGCCTCCGCGGTGTCGGCCTTGAGGTCGCCGTAGCCGCGCCCCGCGTATCCCTCCACGAGCTTGTCCACATCCGTGCCGGTGACGGCCGACTGGATGGTCAGCAGATTGGACACCCCGGGCTTCGCGTCGCGGTCGAAGCGGATCTCGCGTTCACTGTCGGTGACGGCCGACCGAATCTTCTTGGCCGTCTTCTTCGGATCGTCGAGCAGGCTGATCAGACCGGCGTCGGTGGCGGCCGACTTGCTCATCTTGGCGGTCGGATCCTGCAGGTCGTAGATCTTCGCCGTCGCCTTCTGGATCATCGGTTCTGGGACGACGAGGGAGTCGGGGAACCGCGCGTTGAATCGTTGGGCGACGTCGCGGGCCAGCTCCAGGTGCTGACGCTGATCCTCCCCGACGGGAACCAGATCGGTGTCGTAGAGCAGCACGTCCGCGGCCATCAACACCGGGTAGGTGAACAGGCCGACAGTCGTGGCGTCTGCGCCTTCCTTGTGCGACTTGTCCTTGAACTGGGTCATCCGCGATGCCTGACCGAAGCCCGTGAAACAGCCCAGCGCCCATGCTAATTCGGTATGGGCGGGCACGTGACTCTGCACGAAGACGGTGGACCGGGTGGGATCGATGCCGAGGGCCAGGTACTGAGCCGCCGTGACCAGGGTGCGCTTGCGGAGCAGTCCCGGATCCTGGGCGATGGTGATCGCGTGCAGATCGACGACACAGAAGTAGGCGTCGTAGCCGTCCTGCAGCCCGATCCATTGATTGACCGCCCCCAACGCGTTGCCGAGATGAAGGGAGTCGGACGTCGGTTGCACCCCGGAGAAGACGACTCTCCGCGCGGCAGCGTGCTCAGTGCTCATGATGGCGTCAATCCTTCCATTGCCGCCATCCGGCGTGGTCGCGGGTCAGGCGTATGAGACGGTCACCGGCGCATGATCCGACCAGCGCAGCGCATACGCGTCGGCCCGCTCGACCCGGGCGGAGACGACTCGGTCGGCCAGTCGGCGATTTGCGAGTTGATAGTCGATGCGCCAACCCGCGTCATTGTCGAAGGCCTTGCCCCGCCACGACCACCAGCTATAAGGACCCGTGACGTCGGGGTACATCACCCGCACCACGTCCACCCAGCCGGTGGCGAGCAGGTCGGAGAGCCACTGCCGCTCGGCCGGGAGGAACCCGGCCTTCTTCTGGTTCGCCTTCCAGGCCTTGATGTCGTTCTCGGTGTGGCCGATATTCCAGTCGCCACACACCACGGCGTCGCGGCGTCTGCGGCGCAGCACGTCCATTCGCGCGGCGACGGCGGCCATGAAGCGTTCCTTCTCGAGCTGCCGGTCGGTGCCTGCCTCTCCCGTCGGGAAGTAGGCGCTGGCGACGGTCAGTTCGGCGGTATCGACTTCGAGATAGCGGCCGTGCGCGGAGAACTCGTCGGCATCCGGACCGATGAGCGCGCGGGCGATCGGATGTCGACTCAAGATGGCAACGCCGTTGCGGCCCTTGAGGTGTGAATCCGCCGACGCGAGGTACCAGCCGTCGGTCAGGGCCGGTGCCAGCGCTTCGGCCAGCTGCTCGTCGTTGGCGCGGGTCTCCTGCAGGCAGACTACGTCCGCGAGCGTCTCCTTGAGCCAGGGCAGCATGCCCAGGTTCTCGAGGGACCGCTCCTTGACGGCGGCGCGGATGCCATTGACGTTGATGGTGCTGACGATCACAGGTGACAGACCCTAGTTCAGGACGTGCGGTCCGTTTCTTGCGGTACCGCCGGTATCACCTTAGGGTCGGCGGCATGCCGGAACGCGCGCCCATCCACCTCGGCTCCACCGAAGACCGTCGCCCCGGTGACTCCGGGGGCGAACCGATCGTGTTGCTACACCCCTTCCTGTGCTCGCAGGCGGTGTGGCGGACGGTCGCCGACCAGCTGGCGGAAACCGGTCGCTACGAAGTGTTTGCCCCCACGATGATCGGCCACCACGGTGGACGGCGAGCGCCGTCATGGTTCATGGACACCGCTCACCTCGTCGACGACGTCGAACGGCGGATGGACGAGCTCGGCTGGGACACGGCGCACATGGTCGGCAACTCGTTGGGTGGATGGGTGGCATTCGAGTTGGAGCGTCGCGGCCGCGCACGCACCCTGACGGCGATTGCACCCGCAGGCGGTTGGTCGCAGCACTCACTTACGAAGTACGAGACCGTGCTCAAGTTCCTCGCCGGTGGACCGGCGCTTCTGGCAGCTCGGCTGCTCGGCCCGCGCATCCTCGACGTGCCGTTCGCCCGCCGCATCGCGACACTGCCGATCAGCGGGCCGGCCGACGGTCCGAGTCACCCCGACCTCGTCGCGCTGATAGACGACGCGACCCACTGCACGGCCTACTTCCAACTGCTGGTCAAGACGCTTCGACTGTCGGGACTGCTGGAGCTCGCCCACGTCGCCATCCCCACCCAGCTGGTGCTGTGCGAGAAGGACAGGGTCTTCCCCCACCCGCGAGGCAACAAGTACCTGGTCGACAACCTGCCCGCAGACACGCCGGTGATCCGGCTCGACGGCCTCGGGCACATTCCGATGCTCGAGGCACCAGGGCGCGTCACCGAGCTGATCGCCGACTTCGTCGATCAGCACACCGAGCCGCAACTCCAGGCACCGCCCGCAGGCTGAGCCCCGTCAGTCCTGCACAGAGTCCAGCGCGGCGTTGAATATCTTGCTCGGACGCATCACCGCGGTGATCTTCTCCGGATCCGGGTAGTAGTAGCCACCGATGTCGACGGCGTCGCCCTGCGCCTCGTTGAGTTCAGCCACGATGGCGTCCTCGTTCTCCGCCAACGTCTTCGCCAGTGGGGCGAAGTGCTCGGCCAGATCCTTGTCCTCGGTCTGCCCGGCCAGCTCCAGTGCCCAGTACATGGCCAGGTAGAACTGGCTTCCCCGGTTGTCGAGCTCACCAGTCTTGCGCGACGGATTCTTGTTGTTGTCCAACAGCTTTCCCGTGGCCAGATCCAGCGTCTTGGCCAAGATCTTGGCCCGCTCGTTGTCTTCCTTCTTGCCGAGGTCCTCCAGGCTGACGGCGAGAGCCAAGTACTCGCCGAGCGAATCCCAGCGCAGGTGGTTCTCCTCCACCAGCTGGCTCACGTGCTTGGGCGCCGAGCCGCCGGCTCCGGTCTCATACAGCCCGCCACCGGCCATCAGCGGCACGATCGACAACATCTTGGCGCTGGTGCCAAGCTCCAGAATCGGGAACAGGTCGGTGAGGTAATCGCGCAGGATGTTGCCGGTCGCGGCGATCGTGTCCTGACCGCGCATCGCGCGTTCGATCGTGTGCCGCATCGCCCGTTCCTGCGACATCGTCGAGATGTCGAGGCCCTCGGTGTCGTAGTCGGCGAGGTAGGTGTCGACCTTGTGGCGCAGCTCGTTCTCGTGCGGGCGTTCCTGATCGAGCCAGAACACCACGGGCATGCCGGAGTCGCGCGCGCGATTGACGGCCAGCTTGACCCAGTCACGGATCGGCGCGTCCTTGACGACCGGCATGCGCCAGATGTCACCGGTTTCCACGTTCTGCGTCAGAAGCACCTCACCGGTGTCGACGTCGACGATGTTGGCGGCGCCGTCCTCCGGGATCTCGAAGGTCTTGTCATGGCTGCCGTACTCCTCGGCCTTCTGCGCCATCAGCCCGACGTTGGGCACGGTGCCCATCGTCGTCGGGTCGAACTGGCCGTGCGTCTTGCAGAAGTTGATGATCTCTTGGTAGATGCGGGAAAACGTGGACTCGGGGTTGACGGCTTTGGTGTCCTTGGTGCGCCCGTCGGCGCCGTACATCTTCCCGCCGAGACGGATCATCGCAGGCATCGACGCATCGACGATGACATCGCTCGGCGAGTGAAAGTTCGAGATGCCCTTGGCCGAGTCGACCATCGCCAGCTCCGGCCGATGTTCGTGGCAGGCATGCAGGTCGCGAATGATCTCTTCGTGCTGCGAGGCGGGCAGCGATTCGATCTTGCTGTAGAGATCACTCAATCCGTTGTTGACGTTGACGCCCAACTCGTCGAAAAGCGCCTGGTGCTTGGCGAACGCGTCCTTGTAGAAGATCTTCACCGCATGCCCGAAGACGATGGGGTGGCTGACCTTCATCATCGTCGCCTTCACGTGCAGCGAGAACATCACGCCCGTTTTGTACGCATCCTCCATCTGCTCTTCGTAGAACTCGCAGAGGGCCTTCTTGCTCATGAACATGCTGTCGATGACGTCGCCCTCGTCCAGCTTGACCTCGGGCTTGAGCACCAGCGTCGCACCGCTCTTCGTGACCAGCTCCATCCGCACGGTGCACGCCTTGCCCACCGTCATCGTCTTCTCGCCGTGATAGAAGTCGCCGTGAGTCATCGTCGCCACGTGGGTCCGCGAGGCCTGTGACCACTTACCCATGCTGTGCGGGTGCTTCCTCGCGTACTCCTTGACTGCCTTGGGTGCGCGACGATCCGAATTGCCTTCGCGCAGTACGGGGTTCACCGCGCTTCCCAGGCATTTGCCGTAGCGCTCCTTGATCGCCTTCTCGTCGTCGGACTTCGGCTCACCTGGGAAGTCCGGTAGCTCGTAACCCTTCGCCCGCAGTTCCTTGATGGCCGCGTGCAGCTGAGGGACGGAAGCGCTGATGTTCGGCAGCTTGATGATGTTGGTGTCCGGCTGCTGCGTCAGCTCACCCAGAGTGGCCAGGTTGTCGGGGACTCGCTGCTCATCGGTCAGGTAGTCGGAGAACTCGGCCAGAATGCGCGCCGCCACGGAGAT
This sequence comes from Mycolicibacterium hodleri, assembly GCF_006439015.1. Classification (GTDB taxonomy): domain Bacteria; phylum Actinomycetota; class Actinomycetes; order Mycobacteriales; family Mycobacteriaceae; genus Mycobacterium; species Mycobacterium hodleri_A. The sequence continues at coordinate 682,092 of NZ_RCZG01000004.1, forward strand.
ATCGGTTGTCTTGACGTCGATCCCGGCCGCGCCTGCGAAGGCCCGCACCACCGGAAGGAAGGCGTAGGTCGCAAGCAGCGGCGCCTCGTCGGTCAGCGTGTAGATGATGGTCGGCTGATCAGTCACTTATCAATCTCCCGGCGTCACGGTAGGTCACAGTTCACGGCAATTATTGCGTCGGATATGAACCTACGCGCAGCACCCGTTCCGTACGCGGCGTGGGGCGCAGGTACCCAATCGATCATCATCAATCCACCCTCCAGACATCACGGCGGCGGCTGGCATCCCGCTTCGTGCGACAAATCCTGGCGATGAGCGACGCTGATCGCCAGGGTGGCCCGGCCAAGCAACCTCGGCGCGCACCCACTGGCACCACGAACAGGTCGTGAGATACGATTCGTCTCGGTATTGAGTGCCAGCGTTAAGCCCCGGCTAGCTGGCCGGCAACCCTCCAACCGCGGTGGGGTGCCCTGGGTGATGACCAGGTTGAGTAGTCGTTCACGGCTACACGGCAAGCGCGGGCCCGCCATGACGGGCCCCCAGAGTAGACAGGGAAACCTGATGCGGAGGCCCACGTTGTGCAGTTGTCGTTGAACCATCCCCGAATTTGATTCGTGCCTCTACGGCACCCCCTTCTCATTTCCAGAGGACATCCTTCATGACCGATGACATCGATCCCACCGCTGCCTGGGCGTTCGAGACCAAGCAGGTACACGCCGGTCAGACCCCCGACGTTGCGACCAACGCGCGGGCACTGCCGATTTACCAGACCACGTCGTACACCTTCAGGGACACCGATCACGCCGCCGCGCTGTTCGGTCTCGCCGAACCGGGCAACATCTACACCCGCATCATGAACCCCACCCAGGACGTCGTCGAGCAGCGCATCGCCGCACTCGAGGGCGGCGTGGCCGCCCTGTTCCTGTCGTCGGGCCAGGCGGCGGAGACCTTCGCGATCCTGAACCTGGCCGGTGCGGGCGATCACATCGTGTCCTCCCCACGGCTCTATGGCGGCACGTACAACCTCTTCCACTACACGTTGCCGAAGCTGGGGATCGAGACCACCTTCGTCGACGACCCCGATGACCTGGACTCGTGGCGGGCGGCCGTTCGGCCCAACACCAAGGCGTTCTTCGGCGAGACCATCTCCAACCCGCAGATCGACATCCTCGACATCCCCGGCGTCTCCTCGGTCGCTCACGAGAACGGCGTACCGCTGATCGTCGACAACACGATCGCCACCCCGTTCCTGATCCAGCCAATCGCGCACGGCGCCGACATCGTCGTGCACTCGGCCACCAAGTATCTCGGCGGGCACGGAACGGCGATCGCAGGCGTCATCGTCGACAGCGGCAACTTCGACTGGACGGCAAGCGGACGCTTCCCCGGTTTCACCACCCCCGACCCGAGTTACCACGGCGTGGTGTTCGCCGAACTCGGGCCGCCCGCCTATGCACTCAAGGCGCGCGTGCAACTGCTGCGCGATTTGGGGAGCGCCGGTGCTCCCTTTAATGCCTTCCTCATCGCGCAGGGCCTCGAGACGCTTAGCCTGCGCCTCGAGCGGCACGTCGCCAATGCCCAGCGGGTCGCCGAGTTCCTCAACGGTCACGAGGGAGTGTTGTCGGTCAACTACGCGGGCCTACCAACGTCTCCGTGGTACGAGCTGGGAAAGAAGCTGGCGCCCAGAGGAACCGGCGCCGTACTAGCGTTCGAGCTGGCAGGCGGCATCGAAACCGGCAAGGCTTTCGTCAATGCGCTGACCCTGCACAGCCACGTCGCCAACATCGGCGACGTGCGGTCGCTGGTGATTCATCCCGCGTCGACGACGCACGCTCAGCTGTCCGCGGACGAACAGCTCGCCACCGGCGTCACTCCGGGTCTGGTGCGGCTGGCCGTCGGCATCGAGGGAATCCAGGACATCCTCGCGGACCTCGAGCAGGGATTCGTTGCGGCCGAGGCGGTTTCAGGGGTACCACAGACCGCGGTCTCGGTGTGAGAGCGGAGACGTGACCACCATCGAAGCTCCAGACAGTCGGCTCGCGACGCTGCCCGCCTGGGGCGAAGTAGGCATCGTCGACATCGGCTCCTTGACGCTGGAGTCCGGCGTCGTCCTCGATGACGTGTCCATCGCGGTGCAGCGGTGGGGTGAGCTCTCGACCGAGCGCGACAACGTCGTGGTTGTGCTGCACGCGTTGACGGGCGACTCCCACATCACCGGCCCGGCGGGCCAAGATCATCCGACCCCCGGCTGGTGGGATGGCGTTGCCGGACCCGGCGCACCCATCGACACCGACCGCTGGTGCGCGATCGCCACCAACGTGTTGGGGGGTTGCCGAGGCTCGACGGGCCCCAGTTCCCCTGCGGCGGATGGCAAGCCGTGGGGCTCGCGCTTCCCGGCGATCACCGTGCGGGACCAGGTGAATGCCGACCTCGCCGCGCTCTCGGCACTCGGCATCAGTCAGGTCGCCGCAGTCGTCGGTGGATCGATGGGTGGCGCCCGTGCGCTGGAATGGATCGTCGGCCATCCCGACACCGTCCGTGCCGCACTGGTTCTCGCCGTGGGTGCGCGGGCGACGGCTGACCAGATCGGCACGCAGAGCACTCAGGTCGCGGCCATCAAGGCGGACCCGAACTGGCAGAACGGTGACTACCACGGCACGGGACGTACCCCCGATGCGGGCATCGAGATCGCGCGGCGCTTCGCGCACCTGACCTACCGTGGCGAGGCCGAGCTCGACGACAGGTTCGGCAACGACGGTCAGGGCGAAGAGAATCCAGCCACCGGCGGTCGCTACGCCGTGCAGAGCTATCTGGAGTACCAGGGCGACAAGCTGGCGCGGAGATTCGACGCCGGCACCTACGTCACGCTCACGGATGCGCTGAGTAGTCACGACATCGGCCGCGGGCGCGGCGGCATCGCAGCGGCGCTGCGCAGGGTCACGGTGCCGGTGATCGTCGGTGGCATCACGTCGGACCGGCTCTACCCATTGCGGCTGCAGGAGGAGCTGGCCGACCTCCTGCCGACGTGTACCGGCCTCAACGTCGTCGAGTCGAGCTACGGCCACGACGGGTTCCTCGTCGAGACCGAAGCTGTTTACGAATTGATCCGGCAGACACTGGAGTTCGCGTCCAAGTGACCGCTGAAGACGCCAGGCAGCGGTCACTGTCATTTGGTGAGGAGGCCGCCGCCTACGAGCGGGGGCGCCCATCCTATCCCCCGGAAGCCATCGACTGGCTGCTGCAGAAGGATGCGCGCAGTGTTCTCGACCTCGGTGCCGGCACCGGAAAACTGACGGTCCGACTCGTCGAGCGTGGCCTCGACGTCGTCGCCGTGGACCCCATCCCCGAGATGCTCGAGGTCCTGAGCAGGTCGCTACCCGACACCCCGGCGCTGCTCGGCAGTGCCGAGGAGATACCGCTGCCCGACGACAGCGTGGACTCCGTGCTGGTGGCTCAGGCATGGCACTGGTTCGACCCCGAAAGAGCCATCAAGGAGGTCGCGCGGGTGTTGCGCCCTGGCGGTCGACTGGGCCTCGTATGGAACACCCGCGACGAACGTCTTGGTTGGGTCAAGGATCTCGGCGGAATCGTGGGCCACGAGGAAGATCCGTTCAGCCGCCAGGTGACGCTGCTCGCCCCGTTCGTCGAATTGGAACGCCAGCAGTTCGAGTGGACGAGTTACCTGACGCCCCAAGCGCTGATCGATCTGGTGGCCTCGCGCAGCTACTGCATCACCTCGCCGGCGGCCGTGCGCTCCAAGACCCTCGACCGGGTGCGTGAGCTGCTGGCCACCCATCCAGCGCTCGCCAGCGCCTCGGGCCTGGCGCTGCCCTACATCACGGTCGGCGTGCGGGCCACGCTCGCCTGAACCGCTCCCGCCGACGGCACGCTTGTCGACGGGTTTCGTCGACATTCCCGTACAACAAGCGCACGCTCGCGGGGCTGCTAGCTGGTGCCGAGCGGGTCAATGGTCCACGCAATGTAGATCAGCACCGCGCTGACGGACGCGGTGGTGGCGATGTCAATCGAGCGCGACCGCACCACCAATAGTCCGGCGCGGTCGTCGGTCAGGGCCAGCCGCATCGCCGCCGCCACCCCGACGCCGATTGCCAGCACCAACGCGCCGCGTCGCCAATATCCCGCCACCACCAGTCCGAACGCGGCGAGCAGAAACAGCCCGACCGTAAGGATGGGCCACTGAGCGACGAACACCCTGTTCGCGAATCTCCTTGGCGTCACGCCACCTCGGAATCGCTGCTCTTCACGCGAGCGCCCATCGCCGCCTCGTCGAGTTCGACGACGTTGCTGAGCAGGAACGCCCGCGTCAAGGGACCCACCCCACCGGGGTTGGGAGACACGTGACCAGCGACGTCCCAGACGCCCGGATGCACGTCACCGACGAGCTTGCCCGCCTCGTCGCGACTCACCCCGACGTCGACGACGGCCGCACCAGGCTTCACCATCTCCGGGGTCACCATGTGCGGTACCCCCACCGCGGCGATGATGATGTCGGCCTGCCGCGTGAGCGTGGCAAGGTCGCGAGTGCCGGTGTGGCACAACGTCACCGTCGCGTTCTCGGAGCGACGGGTCAGCAACAGCCCCATCGGCCGTCCAACCGTCACGCCGCGACCTATGACCACCACGTGCGCACCGGCGATCGGCACCTTGAAGCGGCGCAGCAGATGCACGATGCCGCGGGGGGTGCACGGCAGCGGCGCCGCCTCATTGAGCACCAACCGCCCGAGATTCATCGGATGCAGGCCGTCGGCGTCCTTCGCGGGGTCGATGCGTTCCAGCGCCGCGTTCTCGTCGAGATGTTTGGGCAACGGCAGCTGCACGATGTAGCCCGTGCACTCCGGATTCGCGTTCAGCTCGTCGATGGTGTCGTTGAGCGCCGCCTCGTCGATGTCGGCGGGCAGGTCTCGGCGGATCGAGTTGATGCCAACCTTCGCGCAGTCGGCGTGCTTACCCCGCACATACGCCTGGGAACCGGGATCGTCGCCGACGAGCACTGTGCCCAGCCCCGGTGTTCGGCCTGCCGCGGCCAACGCCGCCACCCGCTGCTTGAGGTCGACGAAGATCTCGTCGCGCGTGGCCTTGCCATCCAATGTCATCGCACCCACGAGACCTCTTCCCATCGCTTCGCTCGCCCCGGGACTCATTCTGGCATCAGCGGCGAGCGTGCCCTTCGTTGACACTGCGCCACGCCCCGTGGTCAGCTGCAAAAATGAACACTCAGCCAGGAGTGTTCACCGACGTGTTTGGCGAGGCCAAGCTCGGCCCGGTGACGCTGCGCAATCGCATCATCAAGGCGGCGACGTTCGAAGCATCGACCCCCGACGCCCTGGTCACGGAAGATTTGATCAACTATCACCGCCTACCCGCCGCGGGCGGAATCGGCATGACAACCGTCGCCTACTGTGCGGTGACCCCCGGTGGACGCACAGATGGCTGGCAACTCTGGATGCGACCCGAAGCCGTGCCCGGACTGCGTCGCCTGACCGATGCGATCCACGCCGAGGGTGCGGCGATCAGCGCCCAGATCGGCCACGCGGGACCAGTGGCCAACTCCCGGACGAACAAGGCGAAGGCCTTCGCACCGGTGAGGTTCTTCAATCCACTGTCGATGAGGTTCGCCAAGAAGGCCTCCGCCGACGACATCGACGACATCACCGCGGCCCACGCCAACGCCGCACGCTTGGCGATCGAGTCCGGCTTCGACGCCGTCGAGGTTCATCTGGGCCACAACTATCTGGCTAGTTCGTTCCTCAGCCCGCTGATCAACCGTCGCACCGACGAGTTCGGCGGGTCGCTCGCCAATCGCGCCAAGGTGGCCCGCGGCCTGGTGCGGGCCGTCCGCCAAGCGGTGGGCGGCCGGATCGCGGTGACCGCGAAGCTCAACATGTCCGACGGGGTGCGGGGTGGCATCTCGCTCGAGGAATCCCTGCAGACCGCAAAGTGGCTGGAGGAGGACGGTGGCCTCGACGCCCTCGAACTCACTGCGGGCAGCTCACTGCTGAACCCCCTGTACCTCTTCCGCGGCGACGCCCCGATCAAGGAGTTCGCGAACGCCTTCAAGCCGCCGTTGCGGTGGGGCATCCGGATGACCGGCAAGAAGTTCCTGCGGGAGTATCCATACCGCGAGGCCTACCTGATGGATCAGGCTAAGCAGTTCCGTGCGGAGCTCACGATGCCGCTGATCCTCCTGGGCGGAATCACCAATCGCGAGACGATGGACTTGGCGATGGCCGAAGGGTTCGACTTCGTCGCAATGGGGCGCGCGGTCCTGGCCGAACCCGATCTGGTCAACCGCATCAAGAACGACGGCACCGAGCACTCCGTACGGTCACTCTGCACTCACTGCAACAAGTGCATGGCCACCATCTACAGCAGAACCCACTGCGTCGTCACGGATTCACCGGCTCCCCCGGCATCAGCCGTGTCCGACCTCCGCGGGTAGCGGTGGCGGAAGGGGGGTCGAAGGCGTGGTGGTCTCGGGGATCGCACTCGATTGCGTCGATCCCGAGGACGTCGAGGGTGCCGACGACGTTCCAGAGCCCGGAGCCGATCCGTGGAAGTCGACCATCGACTCGCTGCGGATCTCCTCACCGCCGCTGCTGATCACCAGCGCGGAAGACGTCACGGTGTAGGTGATGCCGTCGTTCTCGGCGACGTAACCACGATCCGTCGACTTGGCCGCCAGGATGAGACGAGCGCCGTCGCTCACCCGCACGCCCCGATACTGGTACTGGCCGGAGGTGTCGTCCTTGCAGATCGCGACTCGCGAACCCGACGTAGAGCCGAACGCGACCGCCTTGCTCGGCGGGGCGCAGCGAGCGGTGGAGTCGACGTACCCGCGGTTGTCGGACACGGGTGGCGCCGCGGCACTCATCACCACGGGTGCGACGACTGTGACGGCGAACGCCCCGAGCACCGCCACTGAGAGTCTCCGCAGATGCGCCCACCGACCGTTCACGAACCCGTCCCTCCGCTTGCCTGCCTCACCCTTCCCATCGTCGCACCGGAGCGGAACGTTAGGGCGGCGCGGCGACCGCGCGTCGCGGGTCGACCTATGTCAGCAAGGCCCGCGCGCACCTTTCGACGATGTCATCGGCCACCGCGGGAATCGTCTGCCGCGCAGCCAGGTATCGGCGGACGACGGCATACGGGACGTCGACCAGGGCCGCCCTCTACGACATGACGGTCCAGCCCACCGAATTCCTTGCGGTCGACGAGACCCGCGTGGTGGTCGTCGGCCGTTACCACGGGCCAGCCCGCGACGGCCGCACCGCAGTCGATGCTGCGTTTGCCCACGTCATCACGACCCGCGGGGACCGTGTCGCGGAGCTCCGCCAGATCACCGACACCGCACGCTGGGGCTTTCCGCAGTAGAGGGTGGAGGCGGCCCGGGACCCAGCCCGCTCGTGGCACCACTACCGATAGAGTTACGCCCGATGACGCGATCTGCCCCACCCGCGCTGACCGTTCGGTACGACGGATCCCCCCGCACCTTCTCGCCCGGCAACGACGTGGTGGTCGGGCGCGATCTGCGAGCCGACGTCCGCATAGCCCACCCATTGATCTCGCGGGCACATCTGCTGCTCCGCTTTGATCAGGGACGTTGGATGGCCATCGACAACGGTAGCCTCAACGGGCTCTACGTGCATGGCCAGCGCGTACCCATGGCTGACATCGCCGACGGCATGGCCGTCAACGTCGGCAACCCGGATGGCCCCCGGCTGACCTTCGAGGTGGGCCGCCACCAGGGGTCGGCGGGCTCACCGCCGCAGACCGCGCAGGTGCCGATCGCCCAGCGGCAGAGCGCGTCCTGGCCCAGCCAGACACCGTCGACGGGGTACCCGCACCCGCAACCACCCCCGGCGCGGACGCCGACGAGCTATCCGCAGGCGCCGCCCAGGGCTCAGCCGATGTACCCGTCGGGTCCCAGGCCCGCCGCCAGCGGCGCGCCGCAGGGATACCGGCCCCCCAACGCATCGCAGCCCATATCGCGCACCAATCTGGACCCGAGCGCCACGCAGATGGGTCCGGCGGCCGCACCGCGCGCCCCCGAAGGCAACCTCGCGACCAGCATGCTCAAGATCCTGCGGCCCGGCAGGACCCCGGACGTGCCCGCCGGGGGCGTCAAGATCGGCCGCGCCACCGACAACGACATCGTCATCCCCGACGTGCTGGCATCGCGTCACCACGCCACGTTGGTGCCAGGTGCCGGCGGCACGCAGATCGTCGACAACCGAAGCATCAACGGCACGTTCGTCAACGGCCATCGGGTCGAGTCCGCGACGCTGCACGACGGCGACGTGGTCACCATCGGCAACATCGACCTGGTGTTCGGCGGCGGCACCCTCGCCCGCCGCAACGAGGCCGACGTCGCCACCCGCACCGGCGGCCTGGACGTCTACGGCGTCACGTGGACCATCGAGGGCGACAAGACGCTTCTCGACAACATCTCGCTGACCGCCCGCCCCGGCACGTTGACCGCCATCATCGGTCCATCCGGTGCGGGCAAGTCGACATTCGCCCGACTCGTGGCCGGCTACACCCACCCCACGTCGGGCCAGGTCGCCTTTGAGGGCCACGACGTCCACGCCGAGTACGCCTCGCTCCGCTCCCGCATCGGGATGGTGCCGCAGGACGACGTCGTGCACGGCGAGCTCACCGTCCGGCAGGCCTTGATGTACGCCGCCGAACTCCGGTTGCCCCCGGACACCAACAAGGCCGACCGCGAACAGGTCGTCAACGAGGTGCTCGAAGAGCTCGAGATGACCAAACACCTCGACACGCGCGTCGACAAGCTCTCGGGCGGCCAGCGCAAACGCGCCTCCGTCGCGCTCGAGCTGCTGACCGGCCCGTCGCTCCTGATCCTCGACGAACCCACCTCGGGCCTCGATCCAGCGCTGGACCGCCAGGTGATGACGATGCTGCGGCAGCTGGCCGACGCGGGCCGCGTCGTGCTGGTCGTGACGCACTCTCTGACCTATCTCGACGTCTGCGATCAGGTGCTTCTGTTGGCGCCGGGCGGCAAGACCGCATTCTGCGGGTCGCCCAGCCAGATCGGTGCGGAACTCGGAACCACCAACTGGGCCGACATCTTCAGTACGGTCGCCAACGATCCCGAGGCCGCCAAGCGCCATTACCTCGAACGCCATGGTCCCCCGCCGCCGCCGCCTGCCACCCAGGCCCCCCAAGATCTCGGATCGCCGACGCGTACCAGCGTGCCCAAACAGTTTTCGACGATTGCTCGCCGCCAGATGCGGCTGATCATCTCGGATCGCGGTTACTTCCTCTTCCTGGCGTTCCTGCCGTTCATCATGGGTGCGCTGTCACTCTCGGTGCCGGGAACCGTCGGCTTCGGCGTACCGAAGACGGCGCTCGAGGGTGGCGAAGCGCCGAACGAACCGGGACAGATCCTCGTGCTGCTCAACGTGGGCGCCATCTTCATGGGCACCGCGCTGACGATCCGGGCGCTCATCGGCGAGCGGGCAATCTTCCTGCGCGAGCAGGCGGTCGGATTGTCCACCACCGCATACATGTTCGCGAAGGTGTTCGTCTTCGCCGGCTTCGCACTGCTGCAGTCCGCAGTCGTGGTCGCCATCAACATCATCGGCAAGGGGTGGGGCGAAGGAGCCGTCACCAGCGGCGCGGTGATACCCAACCGATCCCTCGAGTTGTACGTCGACGTCGCGGCATGTTGTGTCGGCGCGGCCATGGTCGGCTTGGCCCTCTCTGCGCTGGCCAAGACGAGCGAGCAGATCATGCCGCTGCTGGTGATCGCAATCATGTCGCAGCTGGTATTCCAGGGCGGCATGATCCCGGTGACCGGTCGGATCGTGCTCGACCAGATGTCGTGGGTGACCCCGGCTCGGTGGGGATTCGCGTCGACGGCCTCGACGATCGACCTGCTCAGGCTCGTGCCGGGTCCGCTGACACCGCAAGACTCGCATTGGAAACACACCGCAGCCGCGTGGTGGACGAACATGGGCTTCCAGGGTGCGATCTGCGTCGGCTATCTGAGCTTCGTGCGCTTCAAGATTCGACTCAAGGGCGGCTGACGCTCTCTGCGCGAGCGTGCGGTTTCATACGCGACGCACCGGTGCGGCCGGATGCATCCGCACTCGGCGCTATTCTCCGTGCACGTCCAACCCGTGCGCCGCTGCGTAGCCGAGCGCCTGATTGACGTCGATCTTTGCGCCGCGGATCGACGCGGTCGTCCAGAAGGTCGGGTCGGTCAGCGCACCCCGCAGATCGGCCTCATCGAGACGGGCGTTCTGGGTCCGCGCACCACGCAGGTCCGCGCCCCGCAGCACCGCCTTGCGCAGGTCCGTCCCAACCAGGCTGGCTTCGCGCAGTCGGCAGTCCGAGAGGTCGATGCCGCGGAGGTCGCAACCGCCGAGCACCGCGAGCGTGAGGTCCACTTCGACCATCGTGACGGGCCGCAGCCGGCATTCGGTGAACATCGACCCGAGCAGAGTGCAGTGACGAAATACGCTGTGCATCAGAGACGTCCGCCGAAACGTGCAGTTGCGAAACGCCGAACCCTGATGCTCGGACTCCGTTAGGTCGACGCCGCTGAAGTCACATTCGGTGAAGACGACGCGTTCGGTGCGCAGCCGGCTCAGGTCCCCGTGATCGTCGTCGCGGAAGTCGTGACCGGTGAACTCGCGGTCCACCCATTCCTGGTCGAAGCCGGTCACCGTCAACCGGGCAGCGGGCTGAGGTTCATCAGCGCGTACTCGGTGACGGCGATCAGCGCTGCCCGCGCCGAGCGCCGGTCGCGCGCATCGACGTTCACCACCGGGATGTGATCCCTCAGCGCCAACGCCTTGCGCACCGCATCGGGTGGATGCTTGGGCCCGTCGTCGAACTGGTTGACGCCGATGAGGAACGGGAGTTGCCGCGCTTCGAAGAAGTCGACCGCCGCAAAGCTGTCCTGCAGCCTGCGCACGTCGACGAGGATGATCGCGCCGATAGCGCCGCGGACCAGGTCGTCCCACATGAACCAGAATCGGCGCTGACCGGGGGTCCCGAACAGGTAGAGCACCAGGTCGTCGGCAAGGGTGATGCGGCCGAAGTCCATCGCCACCGTGGTGGTGTTCTTCATCGGCGTGGCATCGAGGCCGTCGACTCCGTGCGACGCGTTGGTCACGATTGCCTCGGTACGCAGCGGCATGATCTCCGACACGGCGCCAACGAACGTCGTCTTGCCGGCGCCGAAGCCACCGGAGATGACGATCTTGGTCGAGGATGAGCGCTCGCGCGAAGACCCCGTTCCAGATGAGCGCTCGGCCCGCCTGTCAGAGTGCCCGTAGGCCACGCAGCGTCCTTCCGATGAGATCACGTCGTTCGTCGGCGCTAGCCGTCTCGCCCAGTGTGGCGTCCACACGAAGATAACCCTGCGTGACCAGATCGCCGATCAACACACGCGCAACACCGAGCGGCAAGGTGAGGCGAGCGGCGATCTCGGCAACGGAGGGACTCGCCGTACCGAGGCTGAGAATCCTGGCCCGCACATCGCTGCTCGGCCACTCGGGAGGGGGCGCGGACTGCAACGTCCGGATCGGCGCCTCCAACGGAAGGTCGACGCGCGACTCGGTGCGTCCTGAAGTCAACGTGTACGGCCGAACGAGGCTGACCTCAGCCAGCGGTTCGCTGGGCTCCCAGGCGTCGTGCGACGGAAGGTCCATCGTCGCTCACGAATGCCGGGCCGTGCGGCGGCTGGACTGAATGACGGTGCCGACGCGCTCCACCAGAATCGCCATCTCGTAACCGATTTGACCGATGTCACACGAGCGGGTGGCCAGCGTCGCGAGATTCGACCCATCGCCGACGTGCATCAACAGCAGGTAGCCGTTCTCCATCTCGACCACGGACTGCAGCACGTAGCCGCCATCGAACAGCTGCGCGGCCCCCGTCGACAGGCTCGCCAGGCCCGACGTCACCGCGGCCAACTGGTCGGCCCGCTCGACGGGCATGTGCTCGCTCGAGGCCATCAGAAGCCCGTCGGCGGATACCAGGATCGCATGCGAGACACCGGATACCTCGTTGGCGAATTTGGACACCAGCCAGTCGAGCGAATCACGCTGGGTGGGACGGGTCATTCGCAGATCAATCCTCGTCCGTCGATCTCACGTCGCGGGCGTGCGCACGGCCCGCGTGAACCCCGCTGAAATGGCTGCCGATGCTGCTCCTGACGGCTTCGGGGTCCCGGTGGATCATGATCGGCCCGGTATCGAACGTGGACTCGCGCGCCTCGCTTGCGTCGGTCCCGTGGTGGGCGCCTCCGTTTCGTCCGCCGCGACCGTCCTCGCCGTTGGCCGCGCCGGGCACCAGGCGTGCTCCCGGCTGACGCATCGGCAGACCCTCCTCGGTGCGCGCCGCCACCGGAGCCTCCTCGGCTGCAGCCGCCGCGGACCAGCCGTGGTCCCACACCGTCTGCCAGTCGAGGTCGCTGCTCTTGGCGAGTTGGAACGGATCGTCGATCAGCCACTCCGACAACATCGAGTCGAAGATCGAACCGCCGGTTTTCGCACGCGGCGCAGGGTCGGGTTGATTTGTAGGCCTGGGCATTTCGTTCTCGCCAGAACGTTGGCCTCCGTTGGGCGGGGTCACGGCCTGGGCCTTGGCGGCGAAGAACGATGACGTATCCGTCGGTACGGGACGTTCGGAGGGCTCGGTGGGCAGGTGCCACCGCGGCCGCTCTTCGGCGACCGGGTGCTGCGCCGGGATCGCGTCCGAGGGCCAGTGCTCCTCCTCCGGCCACTCCTGCTCAGCCCACTGTTCCGCGGGCTCGAGGAGGGGGTCGACGTCGATCGGTGCCGACGGAATGTCCGAGATGCCGCTAGCCCCCGGGTTACGTTGCGGCAGAAGGGAGACGGGAATGTCGGCCCGGCCGTTGCGATGCTCGGGCGGGTAGGTTGCGTACTGCTGGTAATCGTCGTGGTCGTCTTCAGCGTCCACGTAGGTGGGTACGACGGCGAGGTGCGGTTCGGCGGCGGGCATGCCGTAGCCAGCTGGTGCACCATGGTCGGGTGCATTGATTTCGGGACCGCCGGGCCCGTGAAGCAGTGACTCGGCGGGAATGAACACGCCCGCGGTGACGCCCGAATTCGGTTCGGCGACAACGGTACTGCGAAGGCGCACGACGAGGCCATGCTGGGCGGCCAGCCTGCCCACCACGAAGAGGCCCATGTGGCGTGCGGTGTAGGGGTTGACCTCGCCGCCCGACTGCAGACGCGCGTTGGAGACCCGCAGATCGGCATCGGTCATGCCGAGACCGTCGTCGCTGACCTCGATGACCAATCCGCCGTTGCCGGTGCGCACGGCCGATACCCGCACCTGGGAGGTCGGTGGCGAGTACTGCAGCGCGTTGTCCAGCAACTCGGCCAACAGGTGGACGAGGTCGCCCGCAATCACACCAACGACTTCGCTCTCCGGCACGGACGCGGTGACGACCCTGGTGTAATCCTCGACCTCGGACGACGCGGCGTTGACCAAGGCCGCGACCGGTATCGGGTCGGCCTGCGCGCGGGGCACCTTGGAGCCGGCGAGCACCAGGAGGTTCGCCCCGTTGCGGCGCATGCGTGCGGCCAGGTGATCGAGCTTGAAGAGGCTGTCCAGTCGCGCCGGATCCTCCTCGTTGCGCTCGAGCTGGTCGATGAGTCCCAGCTGCTGGTCGACGAGCGAGCGACTGCGGCGCGACAACGTCTCGAACATGTCGCCGACCTGGAGCTGCAGGCGAGCCTGCTCACCAGCCAGGAATACCGCCTGCTCGTGCAGTTCGTCGACGGCGTGCGCGACCTGCCCGATCTCGTCGGTGCTGTTTACCGGCAGCGGCTGAACCAGACTCGGCGGGCCGCCCGTGCGCACCCTCTCGAGTTCGCGCGCGAGGTCCTCGTGGGCCACCTTGAGGGCGCCGTCGCGAAGTTTGCGCAGCGGCCGGACCAGCGACCGCGCCACGACCAGAACGATGGCGATGGCCAAGAGCATCGCGACGCCGACGATCACCGAGTCGCGTACCGCCGCCTGGCGTTTGGTGTTCGCCTGGTCCTCGACGGAGGACGTCACCGCAGCCGTGGTCGAGTCGATGATCTTGGAGGCAACCTCATTGGTGACTTCCAGCGACCGGCTCAGATCCGGGTTGCCGACCAGCGGGACCGCCGGGTCCGACATGATGGCCATCCGCTTGACCATCTCTTCTTGCAACCTTTGGGCGTCCGGCGAGCCGACGCCGAGCACCTGAGCCATGCCGAACAGCGTCGACGGTTCGGTACCTGCCAACGAGATCATGGACGTGCGCAGCTCGGGCTCGGGGAGATCGCCGCCGAGATTCACCAACAGCTGCTGCATCATCATCTGGCCACGGGCACCGATCGCACGGCTGAGGCCGAGAGTATCGGCGCGGATCGTCTCGTCGTCCACACGGACCGAGCCGTTGACGGCGTCCTCGGCGGTCAGCAGTATCGGTGCGTAGGCGGTGATGCGGCCCTGCAGGTCGACGCCGTTCGCGGTGACCCGGTCGATCAGCGCCTGTCCACCGTCGAGCAGCCTTGTGACGCCCGTACGCACATCGGGCACGACGTCGGTGGTGGATAGCTGCCGCTGCAGGTTCTGCTTGCTGGTGTCGAACGCTCTCAACGATGCCTGGGCATCACCGCCGGTGGAGTTCGCCAACATGGCATCGTCCAGGGCCGCCATGTACCCCTCGATGGAGGGCACCATCTCGACGCGGTCGGCCGCCAATCGGAGGTCATCGACCTCGGTCCAGCCCGAGTAGATTCGCACGCCGCCGAATGCGGCAGCCAACAGCAACGGCACCAAGGCGATTGCGAGGACCTTCGATCGAACCGGCCAATTGGCGATTGACCAACGCGATGGACGCTTCGCCTGCCGTGGCGTCTCACCCGAGACTTCGGGCGGCGCAACGGTTTGCGGCGACTCCACGAATGCCGTCATCGCACCCCGGCCGTGCAACCGGCAACTCGACGGCATTTCACTAATCGCGCAACGTTCATAAGGCTTCCTGCAGCAGAACGCCCATATCTCGGCAGATCCGGAAGACTTAGTCCGCCCGGCAATTGGTCGAGTATGACAGCGATGTGCTGGCGTTTCCACAATTCTTACCGAAGGGACAGAGTTCGTGACCGTGCCGTTGCACAGTTGTGTGCTAGGCGAGAAATTCGCCCCATAATCGCCCACCGCCTGCCGTCCCGGTCATTCCCGATCGACGGTAGGCCCTTGACTCCGTCGACACTGGCCGCCAAATCCGGGACTTCCCCGTCGGGGTCGGATTGGACCGCCGAGAAGGCCTTGGCCCACTCGAGACCGGCGAAGTCCGGGCCCGTCGTACCGGTCTGAGCGGAACCGATCGTGGCCGTTCCGCAGCCCACCGTGAGCGAATCTGCCACCAAGGCGCACCCAGTGGTGCGGACGAACCGCGCCGCGGGTCAAGTCCAGGGACGTGGTGTACGACGTCGTCATGTGATTCTTCGAGTTGATGGTCAGGCGGTCAGGGCCGCCGTGGTGGCCTCCTGTTCGGTCGGGGTGTCGTTGATGGCTTGTGATTTGCTCAGGACGTCCAGGCCGAGGTAGCGGCGGGATTCGGCCCATTCGTCGTGCTGTTCGGTCAGGACGGCGCCGACGAGGCGGATCAGCGCGGAGCGGTCGGGGAAGATGCCGACGACGTCGGTGCGCCGCCGGATCTCCTTGTTGAGTCGYTCCTGGGGGTTGTTGGACCAGATCT
>NZ_RCZG01000040.1 GCF_006439015.1 Mycolicibacterium hodleri
GTCGAGAGTCACTCGGGCGCGACGTACGCCGTTGGCAAACGCGCGGCCGTAGAGCGTCAGCGCAGCGACCATCAGCGCATCATCTGGCGTCCGTTCTGGTCCACTTCGCTCAGCTTCGGAATCGACGAACGCAGCCATGTAGAACCGTGCGAGTTCAAGATCGCGGCGATAGCTGACAAGGTCACGAATTTCCGCACAGGATTCGGTGTCCACCTCGACAACGCGATACCCGCTCGGAGCGACGATCTCGTCAGCGCCGGTGCCCCACTTGCGCACTCGCTGGTGCAGGCCCTTGCGATCGCCACTGGTGTCTTCAAGCATTTCACAAATGATACGGACTCGGTGCGTCACGATACGGTTCAAGGTCCTCGCTCGGTGCGACTCCGTGGACCACGCAAATACTTCTGAACTGCGGAAACGTATGCTTCTTACGCGGGAGTTTCGCATCCACTCCTACTCCCGTGCTTTAAGCGATAGTGAATTATGACAAGCTGGCGCATGCCTCACGGGATAGCTGCTGAGGAATTGGCGAAGCTCCAGTCAAAATAACCGTTGACCGGAGCTTCGGTCCATTCAGGCTACCCACTCTGAATCCATCAAACCGCGGTGCGAGGCGCTATCTCGCGCTCTCGGCCAAACTTGCGAAGACCCCGTTCCGAACCGACTTTGGGAAGGCATCCGCTAGGAGTCTTTGACGCACGGTCGCTTTTTCTATCGCCTTCAATTTTTTCAAGGCTCGCACAGTGTCGTACTGACTTTGTTTGGTCGGCAACCCAACACTCATGGACAATAGACGCTCTTCCTTGAATCGGTTTCTGCTACCTGGTGTACTTCCGGTGCATTGATTCTCGACCTCGCGCCAAACGGCAGGCTGCCGGAACCATGCGGCTAAGTACTCCGGCATGACTCGCGCAGTGTCCACTTCGAAAGCCGGGAACTCGTTTGAAGCAAAGATAGGAGTTGCTGACTCCGGGACGAGACCAAACGATCCCTGCCAGGCAAACAGGCGACTGTACACAAAATCCCCGGGGACGAGTTTCTGCAGGCGGCCCGCTTTTGTCAGGCCACCCGTCTTCATGAAGGTTCCCCGTCCAG
>NZ_RCZG01000041.1 GCF_006439015.1 Mycolicibacterium hodleri
TTCAACGATCACGGCAGGCCCGCTGCGCTGGGACGGGCCACTCAAGCGGAAGATCGCCCGGCACAACGCCATAGCGAACACGCAGTCCGGTGTGCAGGCCGACGCGGACACATACCTGGCGAACACGGCGACCCTGAAAACAGTCTCGCTGACGGTGATGTGCAAACCGCATCCGGGGATCCAGATCGGGGATTGGGTCAGGGTGGCTCAGCCGACAATCAACGGCAAGGCGTACCCGCTGGACGGGATCATCACTTCAGTACAACTAAAGGGTTCCACGTCCGGTGTTGAGCCGATGCAGATCACTGTGCAGTGTGCGTTGGCTGATGTGCAGGCCGTGGGCCTGTCAGTTAGGGGCGTGGCGTGAGTCTCGCGGAGGAGGTAGCAGGGGCCAAGTCGGGGGCCAAGGACAGGGTAGAGATCATCGCCGGCTTCGCGGACGTATACCCGAACGTGAAGATCGGTGGACTGCCCACTCAAGCCGCATGGCCGTCCGGGGTGTATGCAGCGCCAGGGGAGTCGCTGCTCATCGCGCAGCTCGTGAAGGCCGACGCGCCCACGCAGAACGTAGTCCTTGGCAGGGTGGGCATTGACGGTCCGCGTGAGGGGACCGTCACGACGGTTCCAGGCGGTTCGGATACGATCACCGTCACCGCCAACGGGGCAGACTATTTGGCGACGTTCCTCGCCGCGTACACGCCCACTGTGGGGGACCGGGTCCGCTTGATGTGGCAGGGCCGGGACGTTACCGCCGTCGGGAAGGTTGGGGTAACCCCGGCTATCATCCTGCCACCGGGCGGCACCCCGCCCCCGCCGGCCGCGAAATCCTCAGGAACGTTTCCGGCGCCGGCCATCGACTCCGCGACGTATTGGGGGCCAGGCGGCTGGGATTCCATCCGCCCCGGCGGCGGCATCGTCGGCCAGGGCACCGTCTACGGGACATCGAACGTGATCACCGGCTCAT
>NZ_RCZG01000042.1 GCF_006439015.1 Mycolicibacterium hodleri
CCGACGATCTGCCACGACGCTCCCAGCGGTCGTGCAGGCGGGCTGCCGGCACTCGACGATGGAGCGCCTCTACATCGTGTCGAGCAACGCCGGCTACGCCGCCAACTGCACGCCCTCCGACGAACACTTCCTCTCGGCATTCGAGATTACAGGCACCGGGGGGCTGGCCCCGATCGGCGAAACGGTATCGCTGCCCCATCGGCCCGTCGACGTCACCATCGACCACGTGAACTCCCATCTCCTTGTCGCCTACAGCGACCCGGCCGGAATCCCGATCCATCCGGGCCTGGATGACGGAACAATCAGCGATGATCGCGAATCTCCGAAATTGGGGCTGAGAAACTATTCTCACCAGGTCATGGTGTCGCCGGATGACGAATTCGTTACGGTTTCTGTACCGGCCAAATCATCGACCGCAACGCGGACCCTTCTCAATTTCGCGGCGCTATCCACGCGTTCTCCTACGAGAATGGCCGAATCGGTGAGGTTTTGCGAGCCGCATCACCCAACGGCGGCCTCAATTTCTCACCACGGGACCTCGAGTTCCATCCGTCTCTTCCACTTGCCTACGTTTCTCTCGACCGCCACACGAGCTCCACGTGTATCGCTACGATTTCACCGGGCTCGAGACCGAGCCTCTCTATCGGATGACCACGCTCTCGGACGAACCGTCGAAGGCCATGCAGTTCACCGGGACAGTTCGGATGCATCCGAACGGTTCCGTCGTCTATGTCGCGAACCGCACCCTGGGCGCCTACAAAGAAGGCGACAGGAAGATCCTCGCCAAGGGTGGAGACAACATTGCGGTCTTCAGTATCGATCCGCACTCCGGACTACCTGCTCTGCTGCAGAACATTGACAG
>NZ_RCZG01000043.1 GCF_006439015.1 Mycolicibacterium hodleri
CGATGGCGGGGTCGTCGACGTCGAGGACCGTCACTGCGTAGCCGTCGAGTCGGGGGTGCAGGTCGGCGGTGGTGAGTGCGGCGATCGGGGCGGCGTCGGTGAGCATGAACGCGATCCGCGCCGCCGGGTGCGCCGGGTCGATCGGTAGGTAGGCCGCGCCGGTCTTGAGCACGCCCAGGATCGCGACGATCGCGTGCGCGGAACGCTCCAACATCAGTGCCACGCACTGTCCGGGGCCTGCGCCGTGACCAGACAGTAGGTGCGCCACCCGGTTGGCGGCCTCGTCGAGTTCCCGATACGTCAGTGAGCGGCCCTCGAAGGACACCGCCACCGCCTCCGGGGTGCGGGTCACCTGGTGGGCGAACGATTCCGGCACCGACACCGGGATCGGTGCCGGTGCCCTCAACACCGCCCGGTTGCCCATCTCGTCGAGGCGGGCGCGTTCCTCGACCTCGAGCACCTCGATCGAGGACAACCGTGCCCTCGGATCGGCGGTCATCGCCACCAACACCGCACGCAACCGCCCCACCAACACCACCACGCTCGACTCATCGAACACATCGGTGCGGAACTCCACCGTCCCCGAAACCCCGGCGGGCTCGCCGGCCTCGGTGAAGTGCTCTGCCAGGGAGAACGACAAATCCGTTCGGGCAGTTCGGGTGTCGACTGGTACCTGGGTGACCTGCAGATCACCCAGAGCCAGTCCGGCGGCGGGGGCACTGTTGTCGTGCCCGGCGAAGTTCTGCCAGGCCAACAGCACCTGCACCAGCGGATGATGTGCCAGTGAGCGGGTGGGATTGAGCCGTTCGACGAGCACTTCGAAGGGCACGTCCTGGTGG
>NZ_RCZG01000044.1 GCF_006439015.1 Mycolicibacterium hodleri
GATGACGACTAGATCGCAGCCGTTCAACCGCGGACGCAGGTCGGCGGTGGTGAGTGCGGCGATCGGGGCGGCGTCGGCGAGCATGAACGCGATCCGCACGTCGGGCAGCACCGGCTCGATGGCCAGATACGCCGCCCCTGCCTTCAGCACTGCCAGCATCGCCACGATCGCCTCGGCGGAACGCTCCAGCAGCAGCGCCACACAGTGCCCCGGTACCACACCCTGCGCAGAAAGCAGGTGCGCCAGGCGATTCGCGGCCTCGTCGAGTTGCCGGTAGGTCAGTGCGTGGCCCTGGAAGGACACCGCGACCGCCTCCGGGGTGCGGGTCACCTGGTGGGCGAACAGTTCCGGTACCGACACCGGGATCGGGGTCGGTGCCCTCAACACCGCGCGGTTGCCCATCTCGTCGAGGCGGGTGCGTTCCTCGACGTCGAGTACCTCGACCGTCGAGAGTCGCGCGGTCGGATCGGCGGTCATCGCCACCAACACCCGCTGCAACCGCCCCATCAACGCCGTGATGCTCGACTCATCGAACACATCGGTGCGGAACTCCACCGTCCCCGAAACCCCGGCGGGCTCGCCGGCCTCGGTGAAGTGCTCTGCCAGGGAGAACGACAAATCCGTTCGGGCAGTTCGGGTGTCGACTGGTACCTGGGTGACCTGCAGATCACCCAGAGCCAGTCCGGCGGCGGGGGCACTGTTGTCGTGCCCGGCGAAGTTCTGCCAGGCCAACAGCACCTGCACCAGCGGATGATGTGCCAGTGAGCGGGTGGGATTGAGCCGTTCGACGAGCACTTCGAAGGGCACGTCCTGGTGG
>NZ_RCZG01000045.1 GCF_006439015.1 Mycolicibacterium hodleri
CGTGAGGTGGAGCGAATCCTTTCAAAGCCGGTCTCAGTTCGGATCGGGGTCTGCAACTCGACCCCGTGAAGTCGGAGTCGCTAGTAATCGCAGATCAGCAACGCTGCGGTGAATACGTTCCCGGGCCTTGTACACACCGCCCGTCACGTCATGAAAGTCGGTAACACCCGAAGCCGGTGGCCTAACCCCTCGTGGGAGGGAGCCGTCGAAGGTGGGATCGGCGATTGGGACGAAGTCGTAACAAGGTAGCCGTACCGGAAGGTGCGGCTGGATCACCTCCTTTCTAAGGAGCACCACGTGTCTTGGGCCGGCCCGCATATCGCGGATCACCGAGATCTGAGACGAATCGTTGGATGGATCGTCACCTGTAGTGGGTGCGGTTCTGGTGCATAGGACAAACGAGATTTCTGGTTTCTCCGTTTCGGCGGGGGGCCGGCCACCAAGCACACTGTTGGGCTTTGAGACAACAAGCCCGTTCTTCCCTGGCCCCCGTGTGGGGTGGGAGGCGTGTTGTTGCCCCACAGGTTTTGGTGGTGGGGTGTGGTGTTTGATTCGTGGATAGTGGTTGCGAGCATCAACTCGCAGCAGTGAAGGGCTCTCGGGCTTCTCCCTTTTCGGAGGGTGTGGTCGTGAGGGTCTGGAGGTGTCTGTGGGTTGTTGTGGTGTAATTTCGATTTTTAACAATTGGTTTTTGTGTTGTAAGTGTTTAAGGGCGCATGGTGGATGCCTTGGCATCAGAGGC
>NZ_RCZG01000046.1 GCF_006439015.1 Mycolicibacterium hodleri
GTCACCGAAGTGGCCGAAGATGATGCCGCCCAGCGGGCGTGCCACGTAGCCGGCGGCGAAGGTGCCGTAGGCGGCCACCACGCCTACCCAGTCGTCCATTCCGGAGAAGAAGACCTTGGGAAAGACCACCGCGGCGGCCGTGGCGTAGAGGAGGAAGTCGTAGTACTCGATGGTGCTGCCCAGATAGCTGGAGGCGATGACCGTGCGCGCTTCCTTGCGGCGTTCGGCCGTGCCCATGGCTTGGAGCTGAGTGAGTCCGGACATTGCTGTTCCTTAGGACAGAGGGACAAAAGGGGGTTGTTACTTTTTGGAGCGGAAGACTGTACAAGCGGCTTACTTGTAGAAGCGGGCCAGGAATTCGGCCACGACGGCGGGGCGTTCCTGGCCTTCGATCTGGATGGTGTTGGCCACCTTGATCTGGGCGCCGCCCTTGACTTCGGTGACTTCGGCGATGGTGGCCTGCATGCGGATCCGCGAACCGACCTTCACCGGTGAGGTGAAGCGCACCTTGTCCAGGCCGTAGTTCACTTTGGTGGTGACGCCGTCGACGTCGAACAGTTCCCCCCAGAACGGGATGATGAGCGAGAGCGTGAGGAAACCGTGGGCGATCGGCGCGCCGAACGGACCGTCCTTGGCGCGTTCCGGGTCCACGTGGATCCACTGGTCATCGCCGGTGGCATCGGCGAACTTGTTGATCTGTTCCTGGGTGATTTCGCGGTACCCGGTCAC
>NZ_RCZG01000047.1 GCF_006439015.1 Mycolicibacterium hodleri
CGTAGTCCTGGGCGGCGGTGGTGATGGCTTGGCTGAATCGCACGGGTCGTCGGACGTTGTCGGCCCAGTAGGCGGCGTCGAGCAGGGGTTCGGTGGTGGGGTCCACGACGGTGGACAGGAACGGGATGGTGGCCACGTTGGGCGCCAGGTCGGCCAGGGCTTCGCGCAGCTCGGGCAGTACCGGGTCCATCAGCGCGGTGTGTGAGGCGACCTCCATGTTCACCCGCCGCGCGAAGCGGTTCTGCGCCGTCACCGCGGCGATCACGGCATCGACCTCATCGGGCAACCCCGCCACGACCGTCTGGCCCGCCGACAGATAACCGGCGATCTCGACGCTCGAGTGGCCGGCGATCAGGGCGTTGCAGGCCTCCGCATCCACGTTCACCAGGGCGACGGCGCCGTGGCCGGCGAGCTGTGACATCAACCGGGACCGGATCGCGATCACCCGCAACCCATCGGCCACACTCAGCGCCCCGGCCACCACCGCCGCGCTCACCTCACCCATCGAATGCCCGATCACCGCATCCGGATGCACACCATGAGACCGCCACAACTCGGTCAACGCCAACTGCAACCCCATCAACACCGGCTGCACCCTGGCATCACCACCGACGGGCTCCCCATCGCGCAACACCTGCTGCAACGAGAACCCGACCTGCTCGAGGAACACCGGCTCCAACC
>NZ_RCZG01000048.1 GCF_006439015.1 Mycolicibacterium hodleri
GCCGCCGCCCGCACCAACCGCGAACTCGGACTCCTCGATCCCGAACGCGCGGACGCCATCGARGCCGCCTGCACCGAGGTGATGAACGGACACCTGGCCGAGCAGTTCGTCGTGGACGTGATCCAGGGCGGCGCCGGGACCTCCTCGAACATGAACGCCAACGAGGTCATCGCCAACCGCGCCYTGGAAATCCTCGGCCACCCCAAAGGCGACTACGCCCGCCTGCACCCCAACGACCACGTCAACCTCTCCCAGTCCACCAACGACGTCTACCCCACCGCGGTGAACCTCGCSACGATCTTCGCCGTCCGGGAACTGCTCGCGGCCCTGGCCGAACTCGAAGAAGCATGCGCGGCCAAGGCCGTGGAGTTCCGCACCGTCGTCAAAATGGGCCGCACCCAGCTCCAGGACGCCGTCCCCATGACCCTCGGCCAGGAATTCGGGACCTACGCCGTCACCATCGGCGAAGACCGCCTCCGGCTCGCCGAAGCGGACCTGCTGATCCACGAAATCAACCTCGGCGCCACCGCCATCGGCACCAGCCTGAACGCCCCGGCCGGCTACGCCGACACCGCGTGCCGGCACCTGGCCGAGATCACCGGCCTGCCCCTGGTCACCGCCGTGGACCTCATCGAAGCCACCCAGGACGTCGGCGCGTTCGTGCAC
>NZ_RCZG01000049.1 GCF_006439015.1 Mycolicibacterium hodleri
TTGCATGCGGCCAGGCAGCGTCTGAACGATTAAGCAAAATATTCCCCGGAAAACGGCCCGCTGCGTCTGTCCGCTCCCGGCAACCCCGGACTATCATGCTGATAGCCCTGTCCCTCACTGCAAGGAGCCGCTCGGAACGCCGATGCGCCAGATCTGGAAATCTTTTCGAGCCCTTTATTTCGCCTCCTTGATGATGTTGATCGGGTCCGGCCTGCTCAGCACTTACCTTGCCTTGCGTCTGGCAGCCGACCACGTCGACAGCCTGTGGGTGGGTGCGCTGATGGCGGCCAACTACTTCGGCCTGGTGCTGGGCGGCAAGATCGGGCATCGCCTGATTGCCCGCGTCGGGCATATTCGCGCGTATGCCACCTGTGCCGGGATTGTCGGCGCGGCGGTGTTGGGCCACGGCCTCATCAACTGGCTGCCGGCCTGGATTGTGCTGCGGATGATCGTGGGCCTGGGGATGATGTGCCAGTACATGGTTATCGAAAGCTGGCTCAATGAGCAGGCGGACGCCAAGCAGCGTGGCGTGGTATTCAGCGGCTATATGATCGCCTCCTACCTTGGGCTGGTATTGGGTCAGTTGATTCTGGTCATGCACCCGCAGCTTGGCCTCGAATTGCTCATGCTGGTGGCGCTGTGCTTTGCCTTATGCCTGGTGCCGG
>NZ_RCZG01000005.1 GCF_006439015.1 Mycolicibacterium hodleri
CTGGCCACTGCGATCGATCAGGACGGCCCCGCACCCGATGACCGCGAACGCGCCCGCAAACGCGAGATCCACCTGGGCCCGCAAGGCCCCGACGGGATGAGCCGCATCACCGGCTGGCTGGATCCGCAGGGCCGCGCCACCTGGGAACCGGCTCTCGCCAAGCTCGCCGCGCCAGGGATGTGTAACCCCGAGGACTGCGAACCGTGTACCTCCGGCACGCCCAGTCAAGCGCAGATCGACGGCGACACGAGGAGCCTCGGGCAGCGTCAGCACGATGCGTTCGTCGCGATCGGGCGCACCGGCCTCGCGTCGGGTGAGTTGGGTCAGCACAATGGCCTACCGGTCACCGTGATCGTCTCCACCACCGTCCAGGACCTGGAGAAGGCCGCCGGGTCCGGGGTGAGCGCCGGCGGCACCCTGGTCCCGATGGCGGATCTGATCCGGATGGCCAGCCACGCCATCCACTACTTGGTGGTGTTCGACAAGCACACCAACGAAGCGCTGTACTGCGGACGGTCCAAGCGCATCGCCCCCAAGGCCCATCGCATCGTGCTGCACTCCCGTGACCGCGGCTGCACCAAACCGGGCTGCACCGTCCCCGGGTACGGCACCCAGGTCCATCACGTCAACGGCTGGGCCACGGGCGCCCACACCAACATCGACGAAGAAGTACTGGCCTGCGGCGCGGACAACCGCCTCGCCGAAGAGGGCTGGACCGTGACCATCCGCAACGGTGTCGTCGAATGGATCCCACCCCCCGAAGTCGACGTCGGGCAAGCCCGCATCAACTACTTCCACCATCCCGAACGCCTCCTCGCGCAAGAGGGTGACGACGCCGCGTAGCCGGCGGCGATTGCGGGTACGTCGTGCTCGGGCCGAAAGCGTCGGCGACGAGCGAAGGACGACCACCATGAGCACTCACGAGCGTCGCACCGAAGAGCATCTCACCGCCGAGGAGGACGACGGCTCGGCGGAACTTCAACCGGAGGACGGTGGCTCCGCATCGACTCCTCTCGACGAATCGAGCGCCGCCCAATCGGATTGATCTGCATCAAGAACGGACCTTGACGTCGTCGATGCGGGTGACATCGCCGTCTTCGGCACCGTGCGCTCGTCCCCATGTGTGCGTCCGCGCTGATCCGGTCGGCCACGTGGGCGAGTGGAGTGCGAATGCCGTTCGCTACGAACCGATCCGGGGTAGCCGCCCACTCCAGGGAGTTGCCGAAACCGCTGGGGTCGTCGTCGGCGCGCATATCCCTGACCCCGCCAACGGCGGAGTCATCCTGTGGCACCGAGGACGGTACGAAGTCCACCGCCCCGAGGCCGTCAACGCCGTGCGCGACGCAATTCTGGAGTAGCTTCGCGACATGGCTGCACCCACCTCTGGAGTCGACGTCGCACTTCCGGGCCGCCTTGGCGACCCGACCATGGAAATGCGTTCCGATCCGAGGGCGGACCCCCGGATGGTCGCGGCCTTCAAGCCCTTCGGTCTCGACGTGCGGGCTGCTGAATTGCCGATCACCAGACAGTCGTCGCTCGAAGAACTGCTGGCGGTGGCGTCGGCCACCGAGCAGGCGTTCGACGGCCTGTTCGGCGCGCTCCTCGCCGACGTGCCGTTCCCCCACGGCGTGGAGACGCGCACGCTCACCATCCGCGGAGTCGACGGCAACGACATCGGGCTGTACGTCCACCGACCCATCGGCGTGTCAGCCCCGCTGCCGGGCCTGTTGCACTTCCACGGCGGCGGGATGGCCATCCTGACCGCCGCCGACCGGTCAGCCGCCATGTGGCGTGGACACCTTGCCGCACACGGCTGCGTGGTCGTCGGCGTGGAGTTCCGGAACTCCGGCGGAGCCCTTGGCCCACACCCGTTTCCCGCCGGGCTCGACGACTGCACCAGCGCGCTGGACTGGATGCACGGCCAACGTGAGGGTCTCGGGGTGACGTCGATCGTCGTCACCGGTGAGTCCGGCGGCGGCAACCTGTCGATCGCGACGGCGATGAAGGCCAAGAGGGAGGGACGGCTCGATCGGATCGACGGTGTCTACGCGCAGGTGCCGTTCATCTACGGCGGTTACGACACTCCCAACCCGGCTCTGCCCTCGCTCATCGAGAACGAGGGTTACGTCCTCAGCCCGTCGGTGATGACGCTCATGGCCGCGCTCTACGACCCGCACGGGACCCACACCACCAATCCTCTTGCCTGGCCGTACTACGCGGCTGACGAGGATCTCAGAGGGCTGCCACCGCACGTCGTGACGACCGACGAGATCGACCCGCTACGCGACGAGGGGCTGGCGTACCTGCGGGCGTTGCAGCGTGCCGGAGTTGATGCCACGGGACACACGTACAGCGGCGTCGGCCACGCTGGTGAGCAGATGATGGCAGCGGCAGTGCCGGACCTGTTCGAACGTGCGCTGAGCGACGTCGCGGACTTCGCGCGCCGCGTGAGCTGAAGGGTGTCCGAGGGGGGACTTGAACCCCCACGCCCATTAATAGGGCACTAGCACCTCAAGCTAGCGCGTCTGCCATTCCGCCACTCGGACAAGAGCGCCTAAGGCTAACCGAACGGGGTGCCCGGACCAAAACCCGGCTGGCCGTGCAATGGTACGAATGGTGACCGTGACTGATTTTCCCCAGCCGTCCGACGAGGTCGTCGAACTCGTGAGCACGCTCATTCGGTTCGACACCTCGAACACGGGCGATCTTGACACCACCGCCGGTGAGGGGGAGTGCGCCCGCTGGGTCGCGCAGCAGCTCGAGGACGTCGGCTATGAATGCGAGTACCTCGAGTCGGGTGCGCCGGGTCGTGGGAACGTCGTCACCCGGCTGGCGGGCGCCGATCCCAGCCGGGGCGCCCTCCTGGTCCACGGCCACCTCGACGTGGTGCCTGCCGAGGCCGCGGACTGGAGCGTGCATCCGTTCTCCGGCGCGGTGTCCGATGGCTATGTGTGGGGCCGCGGGGCGATCGACATGAAGAACATGATCGGGATGATGATCGCGGTCGCTCGGCATCTGAAGCGGACCGGGACCGTGCCGCCGCGCGACCTAGTGTTCGCGTTCGTCGCCGACGAGGAGGCCGGCGGCAAGTACGGCTGCCAGTGGCTGGTCGAGAACAGGCCCGATCTGTTCGACGGTGTCACCGAGGCCATCGGCGAGGTTGGCGGCTTCTCCCTGACGGTGCCCAGAAGCGACGGCGGCGACAAGCGGCTCTACCTCATCGAGACCGCCGAGAAGGGCATGCGGTGGATGCGCCTGACCGCCCGCGGCCGGGCCGGACACGGGTCGTTCGTGCACGACGACAACGCCGTCACGACGCTTGCGGGTGCGGTTGCACGGTTGGGGAGCTATGAGTTTCCGATCGTCCTGACCGATCCGGTCGCTCAGTTCCTCACGGCCGTCGGCGAGGAGACGGGTCATGCCTTCGACCCGGAGTCGCCCGACCTGGACGGCACGATCGCCAAGCTCGGGCCGATCGGCCGGATCGTGGGCGCCACGACGCGAGACTCTGCCAACCCGACCATGCTCAAGGCTGGCTACAAGGCCAACGTCATCCCGGCTACGGCCGAGGCAGTGGTGGACTGTCGGGTGCTGCCCGGTCGGCAGGCCGCCTTCGAGGCGACGGTAGACGAGCTCATCGGCCCCGACGTGACCCGCGAATGGATCACTGAGCTGCCGTCCTACGAGACGACCTTCGACGGTGAGCTGGTCGACGCGATGAACGCGGCGCTGCTGTCGTCGGACCCCGACGCCCGCATCGTGCCCTACATGCTCTCCGGCGGGACTGACGCGAAACACTTTGCGCGCCTTGGTATTCGCTGTTTCGGCTTCATCCCCCTGCGGTTGCCGCCCGAACTGGACTTCGCCGCGTTGTTCCACGGCGTCGACGAGCGGGTACCCGTCGCATCCCTGACGTTCGGCACCGAGGTTCTCGAGCACTTCCTGCTGCACTGCTGAAAGCCCACCGAAGATCAACCGAAAGGACACCATGAGCACCCCGTACGACGATCTGCCCAAGCTGCCCAGCTTCACGCTGACCTCCGAGTCGTTCAAGGACGGCGAAGCTTGGTCCAACGATCAGGTCAGCGGCATCATGGGCGCAGGCGGCTCCGACGTCTCACCGCAGCTGAGCTGGTCCGGGTTCCCGGAGACGACGCGCAGTTTCGCCGTGACGGTCTATGACCCGGAGGCGCCGACCGGATCGGGATTCTGGCACTGGGCGGTGGCGAATCTGCCCGCAACCGTGACCGAGCTACCCGCGGGAGTCGGCGACGGCAGTCAGAGCGGATTCCCCGGGGACGCGCTCACGTTGAGCAACGATGCAGGATTGAAGCGCTTCATCGGTGCTGCACCGCCCGCCGGACATGGCCCACATCGCTACTTCGTCGCCGTGCACGCCGTCGACGTGGAGAAGCTCGACCTGCCCGAGGGTGCCACCCCGGCGTACCTCGGCTTCAACCTGTTCAGCCACGCGATCGCCCGCGCCGTCATCCACGGCACCTACGAGATCAAGGAGTAGAGGCTAGCGTGTCGCAGCGCCGACCGCGTCGGCCAAGGACGCGAACCCGCCGTCGTTGAGGCGCCGGGCCAGGCCGTCGTGAATGTGCTTGGCCCACAACCCGCCGCCGTACACGAAGCCGGTGTAGCCCTGCAGCAGCGAGGCTCCCGCCGTGATGCGCTCCCACGCATCGTCGGCTGTCTCGATGCCGCCGACGCTGATCAGCACCAACCGGTCGCCGACCCGTCGGTAGAGGCGCTGAAGTACCTCGGTGGAGCGCAGCGCGACGGGCGGGCCGGAAACGCCGCCCGCGCCCAACTCGGCGACGCCCGGGGTGGCGAGCCCGTCGCGCGACACGGTGGTATTGGTGGCGACGATGCCCGCCAAGCCCAATTCGACCGCCAGATCGGCGATCTCGTCGACGTCAGAATCCGAGAGGTCGGGGGCGATCTTCACCAGCACCGGCGTCGTGGTCTGGGCGCGGACCGCCGCCAGAATCGGACGCAATGACGCCACCGCCTGCAGATCGCGAAGGCCGGGTGTGTTCGGCGAGCTGACGTTGACGACCAGAAACGCAGCCAGGGGGCCGACGAGGCGCGCGCTCTGGACGTAGTCGTCGACCGCCTCCTCCGCCGGAGTGGTCTTCGTCTTGCCGATGTTGGCCCCGATGGGCACCTCGGAGACCTCGCGGCTCAGCTTCAGGGCCAGCTCACCGGCGCCGTGGTTGTTGAAACCCATTCGGTTGAGCAGAGCGCGGTCCTCAGGCAGTCGGAACATCCGCGGCTGCGGATTGCCCGGCTGGGCGCGCGCAGTGACCGTACCGACTTCTGCATAGCCGAAACCCATTGCCCCCCAGGTCTTCAGACCCGACCCGTCCTTGTCGAAACCCGCTGCGAGCCCGAGGGGGCCGGGAAATCTGACGCCGAATACCGTGCTCTCCAACACCGGATCATGCGGAGCCAGCCACCTGGCCAGCGCGCGGCGTAGCAGGCTGGGCGCGGTGACGAGGCGCAGGCACGCGAAGATCAGGGTGTGGATCCGCTCGGGCGGGACCAAGAACAGGATTCGCCGCAGTGCGCCGTAGATCATGGCTTCGGCTGACCGTCGGCACTCATCCAGTCCGCGCCGGACTTCCTGCGCCGCAGCAGGACCCGGCGGCTGCCGTCGGTGTAGAGGCGAACGCGGGTCAGTTCCCAGCCGCGGTACTCGGCTTCGATCGACAGTCGGATCGATGCGGATACGCGCGTCACGTCCGGTGGCAGCCGAAGGGGCACCCACTCATAATCGTCGGAGAGGTCGGCCTCCCACGCCGCGGGCATGCGTCCGCGCTGGCTCATCGTGCCGCCTCGGGGATCACTTGCACACCCGCGCCGGAACCGGACACGACGAACAGCGTGCCGGTCACGTCGTCGAAGTTCAGGGTGTTCGGCTGCTGCACGGTTCGATGACGCACCTTCTCGACGGGGATTCCGGTGCTCAGATCGTAACCAACGACGCTGTTCGTCGCCGTTTCCGAGATCCAGGCGAGCGTTGGCGACCCGGCGAGCCCGTAGGGCACCCCCTTCACCGGGTACTGCTGCCGCAGCATCAACGGGTTCGTGCCGAACACCAGAAGGGCCTGCCCGCGGGTGTCGGCGACCAGGATGCGACCGATCGGATCGGCGACCATCGTGGTGGCGCCCTCACCCGCTCGCAGTGCGTGTTCCTGCTTCGTGCCCGAGGCGTCGATCGTCGTCACCGAGGTCTGGCCGCGGTCGAGGACCGCGACCGTGTCACCTCGAGCCACCAGAACGTCGACGCGGGCGAAGATCTGCAGGCGCGCCTGCACCGCGGTGTGGGAACTCAGGGTGTACACCGCGCCGGCCGCGCTGCCCAGGACCACCTTGCCGTCGGCCCGTCGGGTGATCGCGGTGAAGTCGGTGTCGCGCTCGCCGTCGACGTCGAATCGCGTCACTGCGGCGCCGTCCGCGAGGTTCACCGCAAAGTAACCGCCCTTCGTGGACGCATACACCGTTCCAGCGCCGTCACCGACGATGGCGGTCGCCGGGGTCGGCAGCGGCACGGTCCTCGACGGGCCGACGTCCGGGAACGTCACCAAGGCGGAGCCGCCTACGGCCTGACGACTCAGGACCACCAACGACGACGTAGCGGCATCGAACACGGCGGCCTCGCCGTCGCCGCCCAGAGGCCGCACCGAGCCTGGCGGCTTCGTCGTTACCGCAGGTGAGACGGCCGCCTGGGCAGCTGGGATGGTCGGCGGCGGCCGGTCCGACGAAGCGGACGAACAGGACAGGCATGAAGTCATCGTCACGATCGAGAGCAGGGTGTGAACTAGGCGACGCTTCGGTGGTTCGTGCGACGGCAAAGGGTAACCCTCGGTTGTGCGAATGGGACGGCGATCAAATAGCCAGTTTAGGCACTCTGCGGCGAAGGCCCGGCGGTATGGTTCGGGGGTGACTCTTGCGGCCGACAGCGAGCTGTCCGGCGACGAGTTCGCCATCGAGGATCTCTCGACGGGCATTCACGCGAGCGGTTTCGGCCAGGTCGGCGACGGCAGAAGTTTCGCCTTCCACGTCGAGAAGCTGACGCTCATCGTCGAGGTGTACCGGCCGCGGTTGGCGGGTCCGGTGCCGCAAGCCGAGGACGTGGTGGCGACAGCCTCGCGGAGCCTCGCCCACGTCGACATAGCTGACGAGCGCAGCTTGGCAGCGGCCGTTCGGGACGCCGTCAACGACGCCCAGCGGGTGCCACGCTCAGCCCACTGACACGTCGCTCGCGGTACGGTCTTCTTCCGTGATGGACATGTCGTGGCTGCAGGTTGTCGTCTTGTCGGTGGTCCAGGGCCTGACGGAGTTCTTGCCGGTGTCCTCGTCGGGGCACCTCGCGATCGTGTCCCAGCTCTTCTTCGCCGATGACGCGGGGGCGTCGTTCACTGCCGTCAGCCAGCTCGGCACCGAGTTGGCCGTTCTGATCTACTTTGCCCGCGACATCCGCCGCATCCTGGTGGCATGGTTCGGCGGGTTGCATGACTCCGCGCGACGCACCTCCGATTACTGGTTGGGGTGGTGGGTGATCATCGGCACCATTCCGATCGGCGCCGCCGGGCTGATCTTCAAGCACTACATCAGGGACGACGTCCGCAATCTGTGGATCATCGCCACCGCCCTGATCGTGTTCTCCGCCGTGATCGCCGCCGCCGAGTACTTCGGCAGGCAGACCCGGCCCATCGAGCGATTCACCTGGAAGGACAGCATCGTCATCGGCCTGTCACAATGCCTGGCGCTGATCCCCGGTGTGTCGAGATCGGGCGCCACCATCAGTGCGGGGCTGTTCATGGGGCAGGAACGCGAAGCCGCCGCCCGGTTCGGCTTCCTACTCGCCATCCCCGCAGTCCTGGCGTCCGGGCTGTACTCGCTGCCCGACGCGTTTCATCCCGACGGCAAGGGTATGAGCGCATCCGGGCCGCAGCTGGCCGTGTCCATCGCGATCGCCTTCGTCGTCGGCCTCGCCGCCGTGTCGTGGTTCCTGAAATTCCTGGTGCGCCACGGCATGTACTGGTTCGTCGGGTATCGCGTGATCCTTGGGGTCACCCTCTTGATCCTGCTCGGCACCGGCGTGGTGGCGGCCCGATGAAACCTCCCACCCAGCCAAGGCCCGCCCAGTGAAACCTCCCACCCAGCCAAGGCCCGCCCGATGACCGTCATCCTGCTGCGCCACGGCCGCTCCACGTCCAACACCGCCCACACCTTGGCGGGTCGCTCCGAGGGCGTCGACCTCGACGACAAGGGACGCGAGCAGGCCCAGTCGGTCATCGACCGCATCGGTGAGTTGCCGGTGAAGGCGATCGTGCGGTCACCGCTGCTGCGCTGTGAGCGAACAGTGGCGCCACTCTCCGAGGCGCTCGGGCTGGAAGCGGTGGTGGACGAGCGACTCTCCGAGGTCGACTACGGCGCCTGGACCGGGCGCAAGATTGGCGACCTCGTCAAGGAGCCGTTGTGGGCGGTCGTGCAGCAGCAGCCCAGCGCCGCGGTGTTCCCCGACGGGGAGGGTCTGGCCCAGGTTCAGGCCAGGGCGGTGGCAGCGATCCGGGATCACGATCGCACCCTCGCGGAGCAGCACGAAGGCGACGTTCTATGGATCGCCTGTACGCACGGCGACGTCATCAAATCGATCATCGCCGATGCCCTTGGTACCCACCTGGACAGCTTTCAGCGAATCACCGCCGACCCTGCCTCCATGAGCGTCATCCGCTATACCGCGGTGCGGCCCTTCGTGCTCCACGTCAACCACACCGGTGCTGCCTTGACCGCAGCACTAATGGCGAAGCCCGAACCCTCGGGTGACGCGGTGGTCGGCGGTTCGACCGACTGACACGGAGCAATCAGGCCGACCGCGCCGCCATACGAATTACGGCTGCGGTGCCTATACCGGTATTTTGGGAGGTGCCATGACCCGTTCGATTCACGTCTTCCGCTCACCCGACCGCTTCGTGGCCGGGACGGTCGGGCAACCCGGCGACCGCACGTTCTACCTTCAGGCCGTTCACGACGAGCGGGTCGTGTCGGTGATCCTCGAGAAGCAGCAGGTGGCGGTGCTCGCCGAGCGAATCGACGCATTACTGGTCGAGATCAATCGCCGCTTCGGCACGCCGGTACCACCAGAGACCGGTCAGGTCGAGGATCTCAGCCCGCTGATCACTCCCGTCGACGCCGAGTTTCGCGTCGGCACGATGGGTCTGGGCTGGGATTCCGAGGCCG
The DNA here is from genome assembly GCF_006439015.1 of Mycolicibacterium hodleri. Lineage (GTDB taxonomy): Bacteria > Actinomycetota > Actinomycetes > Mycobacteriales > Mycobacteriaceae > Mycobacterium > Mycobacterium hodleri_A. The sequence goes on from NZ_RCZG01000005.1 coordinate 9,256, forward strand.
AGACCGTGGTTGTGGAACTGCTCGCGGTGTCCGATACCGAGTTCGACGCGTCGGTCGTGCTCGACGACTCCGAGGAAGGACCGGACGCCGTACGGGTATTTCTGAGCCCGGAGTCGGCCCGGGAGTTCGCCGCCCGTTCCAATCGAGTCATCTCCGCGGGACGACCGCCGTGCCCGCTATGTGACGAGCCACTGGACCCTGCGGGACACATCTGTGTGCGCACCAACGGTTATCGGCGAGGCGCGATCGCGGGATCCGACGATGACGCCGACACCTGACCAGGAGGTCATACGGGACGGCCAGCTGACCGTCCTCGGGCGCATCCGATCGGCGAGCAACGCGACGTTCCTCTGCGAGGCGAACCTGGACGACCGTCGGGCCCACTGCGTCTACAAGCCGGTCGCCGGTGAGGCGCCGCTATGGGACTTCCCCGACGGCACGCTGGCGGGCCGGGAGGTGTCGGCCTACCTGGTCTCGGCGGCACTTGGGTGGAACGTCGTGCCCTACACCGTCATTCGTGACGGACCCGCCGGCCGGGGGATGGTGCAGAAGTGGGTCGACCAGCCCGGTGACGCCCTCGCCGAGGACGACGCCGAGGAGGCGCCCGACACCGGACCCGATCTGGTCGATCTGCTCCCGAAGGGCGCCATCCCGCCCGGCTTCCTACCGATCCTGCAGGCCTACGACTACGCGGGCGACGAAGTGACCCTGGTCCACGCCGACGATCAGCGCCTGCGCCGGATGGCCGTGTTCGACGTGCTGATCAACAACGCCGATCGCAAGGGTGGCCACATCCTGTCCGGCGTCGACGGAGAGGTGTACGGCGTCGATCACGGTGTGAGCTTGCACACCGATAACAAACTGCGCACCGTGCTGTGGGGTTGGGCGGGCAAGCCCGTGGACGACGACGCGCTCCGCAACGTGGCGGATTTACGCGACGCGCTCCTGGGTGACCTCGACGAGGTCCTTCGGCCTCACATCACCCATCGGGAGATCGACGCGCTGTACGCCAGAGCGGTTGGTCTGCTGGACAATCCGGTGATGCCGTCGCCCCTTCGGCGCAGCCCCATCCCGTGGCCCGCCTTCTGACTTTGGTTCGAGGACGTCGGTGTTGGCGGACGGTGTTCTACGCTCATCGTCATGACTGACCACGACCACGCCGCTGCTCGCAGGGAGATCGCCGACGCTCTACAGAAGGCACTCGACCGCCGTCACGAGGTGCTCGACGTGATCGTCGAAGCCGACGACAGGGCAGCCGCCGTTGAGTCCATCTCGACACTGCTCGACACCTCGCACCTCGGGAGCGAGGCGGTGATGACCATGGCGTTCGACCAGCTCACCAAGGATTCGCGCCGCAAGATCGCCGATGAGCTCGAGGATCTGAACAAGCAACTCACCTTCACTCTCGGTGAGCGGCCCGCCAGCTCAGGGGACGGCCTCGTGCTGCGCTCGTTCTCCTCCGCGGTCGATCGCGACCTCTTCGCTGCACGCACCGCCGACGTAGGGGCCAAGGGCGACGGGTCCGGAGCGCCTCCAGGCAACATCGACGACGAGATCAGCGCCGCACTCGGACGGGTGTCGAACGAGGAGGCCGTGTGGTTCGTCGCCGAGGACGGTAACGGGGAGAACTCCGACAAGGTCGGCATGGTGTTCGGCGAGCTCGTCGGTGGCGAGGTCAACGTGCGGGTCTGGATTCACCCCGAACACCGTCACCGCGGCTTCGGGACCGCCGCGTTGCGCAGGTGCCGCTCGGAGATGGCGGCCTACTTCCCCGCGGTGCCGATGGTCGTGCGCGCGCCCGGCGTCACGCCCAAGTAGAACCCGATTAGCAGCGATGCGGCACTCGCCGCGGAGGTGGCTGCGGAAGCCGGTGAGATGCTCGTCGCGCTGCGCGCCGAGATCGGCTTCAGCGACTACTACGACCTCGGCGACGCCGGAGACCGTCGTGCCAACACGCTGATCCTCGACCGACTTCGCGAGCACCGGCCCGACGATGCCGTGTTGTCCGAGGAGGCGGCCGACGACCTGTCCCGGTTGCGCGCCGAACGGGTGTGGATCGTCGATCCGGTCGACGGCACCAGGGAGTTCTCGATGCCGGGCCGCACCGACTGGGCCGTTCACATCGCGCTGTGGCAGCGCACGGCCCACCCGTCGGGAGCGATCACCGATGCCGTGGTCGGGTTGCCCGCCCTTGGCGAGGTGTACCGCAGCGACACGGTCGCCCCACCGCCTGTGCGTGATTCCGGACCCATCCGCATCGCCACCAGCCGCAACCGGCCGCCGACGGTGCTGTGGTGGCTGCGCGACATGCTCGACATCGAGCTGGTGGGCATCGGCTCGGCCGGAGCCAAGGCGATGGCCGTAGTGCGCGGGGACGTCGACGCCTACGTGCACGCGGGGGGCCAGTACGAGTGGGACTCGGCAGCACCGGCCGGTGTGGTGATGGCGGCGGGGCTGCACGCCTCGCGGTTGGACGGCTCGGCCCTGCGCTACAACCGCCCCGACCCGTATCTTCCCGACTTCGTGATGTGCAGACCCGAGCTGGCGGACACCCTTCTCGACGCGATCCGGTCGGTGTTCTGAGGGCGTTCTGGAAACGGGGCGGGGAATGGATCGGCTTCGCTCGTTGTCACATCACTGCGACTGACCACCGTCGGAGGCCGAACTGAACGCACACCCTAGAGTCGGAGCCATGCAATCGTGGCCGGCGCCCAACGTCCCGGAGCTACCCGGTCGCGGACCGCAGTTGCGGCTGTACGACAGTGCCGACCGGCAGGTCCGTCCCGTGGCGGCCGGTGCGGACGCGACGATGTACGTCTGTGGCATCACTCCGTATGACGCCACCCATCTGGGCCACGCGGCGACCTACCTGACGTTCGATCTGGTCTACCGATCCTGGCTCGACTCCGGTTCTTCCGTGCAGTACGTGCAGAACATCACCGATGTCGACGATCCGCTGTTCGAGCGGGCCGAGCGCGACGGCGTCGACTGGCGCGACCTCGGCGCCAGGGAGACGCAGCTGTTCCGGGAAGACATGGCAGCCCTGCGGGTGCTGCCGCCGCACGACTACGTGGCGGCCACCGACGCGATCGCCGAGGTGATCGAACTAGTCGAGAAGCTGCTGGCGTCGGGTGCGGCCTACGTGGTGGAGGACGCCGAGTACCCGGACGTGTATTTCCGTGCCGACGCGACCGAGCAGTTCGGCTATGAGTCGGGCTACGACCGCGAGACCATGCTGCACTTGTTCGGCGAACGCGGCGGTGACCCCGACCGGCCCGGCAAGGTCGATCCGTTGGACGCGCTGCTCTGGCGTGCCGAGCGAGCGGGGGAGCCAAGTTGGCCGTCACCGTTCGGCCCCGGTCGCCCCGGGTGGCACGTCGAGTGCGCCGCCATCGCACTGGACCGCATCGGCACGGGCCTCGACATCCAGGGCGGTGGCAGCGACCTGATCTTCCCGCACCACGAGTTCTCGGCCGCTCACGCCGAATCGGCAACGGGGGAGCGACGATTCGCTCGCCACTACGTGCACGCCGGCATGATCGCGCTCGACGGTCACAAGATGAGCAAGAGTCGCGGCAATCTGGTGCTGGTGTCGCGGCTGCGCGCCGATGGCGTCGAGCCCGCAGCCATCCGTCTTGGTCTGCTCGCGGGGCACTACCGGACCGACCGATCCTGGACCGACGGGGTCCTCTCCGACGCGCAGGATCGCCTCGTTCGGTGGCGGGCCGCGACCTCGCTGCCAGCGGGTCCCGATGCCGATGACGTCATCGCACGCGTCCGGCAGTACCTCGCGGACGATCTCGACACTCCCAAAGCAATTGCTGCACTTGATGGTTGGGCCACCGACGCGTTGGAGTACGGCGGTCACGACGCCGATTCGCCGGGTCGGGTCACCGCGGTGGTCGATGCGCTGCTGGGAATCCAGCTCTAGGCCTGGAGTAGCTTTTCCGCCATGGGTTCCGTCAGCGGGAAAGTCGTGTTCATCACCGGTGGCGCCGCCGGCGTCGGCGCAGAGGTGGCTCGGCAGCTGCACGCCAGAGGTGCTCGGCTGGTGCTGACCGACGTCGATGCCGACGCACTCGCAGCGCTTGCCGGCGCCCTTGACGACGACCGCGTGCTGACCGTGGCCGCCGACGTGCGTGACCTCGGTGCGATGCAGGCCGCCGCCGATCGGGGCGTGCAGCGGTTCGGTGGAATCGACGTCGTCGTGGCCAATGCAGGCATCGCCAGCTACGGCTCCGTTCAGCAGGTCGATCCGGAGGCATTCAAGAGGTTGCTCGACATCAACGTCCTCGGGGTGTTCCACACGGTGCGGGCCGCGCTGCCGTCGATCATCGACCGTCGCGGCTACGTCCTGATCGTGTCGTCGCTGGCCGCGTTCACCGCCGCCCCGGGTTTGGCGCCGTACAACGCCAGCAAGGCCGCCGTCGAACAGTTCGCCAACGCGTTGCGGCTCGAGGTTGCCTACCGCGGTGTCGACGTGGGCTCTGCGCACATGTCGTGGATCGACACGGCGATGGTGCGCGACTCCAAGACGGACATGTCCACATTCACCGAGATGATTTCCCGGCTGCCGTACCCGCTGAGTAGTACGACCTCGGTGGAGAAGTGCGGCGCGGCCTTCGTCGAGGGCATCGAAGGCCGTAGGACGCGGGTGTATTGCCCGCGTTGGGTGGGTGCCCTTCGCTGGCTGCGCCCGGTGCTGTCCACCCGCCTCGGGGAGGCCCCCGTCATGCGACTCGTCCCCGACCTGCTCCCCAGAATGGACGCCGAAGTGGCCGCGCTTGGTCGATCGACGAGCTCCCACGTCGAGTCGATGGACCATCCCGACCCTCGGTGACACCCCGCGGATCGCGGATTCCGGGAACGTCGATCCTCCAGTGGTTTGATGTTGACGTGAAATCCGATCTCGCCCGACGGGTGATGGCGTTGGGTGTGGTGGCGGCGCTAATCGTCGCGTTGGCGGCCTGCACGAAGAGCGAGAAGCCCGAGGCCGTCAGCTCTGCGCCGCCACCGCCGTCGGCATCCGTCATCACCCCCGAGCAGGCTAGGGCCGTCGCCAAGGAGGCCTATGTCTACGGCTTCCCGATGGTCGACGACTACCGTGTCATGTACTCCTACTTCGTCGACAAGAACGATGCCGGGTACAGGGGTGGTTGGAACGAAATTCACAACACCGCAAGGGTTTTCACGCCGGCAGATACCGCGATTCAGACTCCGAACTCGGACACTCCCTACTCCGTCGTCGGTGCCGATCTGCGCGCGGAACCCCTGGTGCTGACCGTGCCGCCCATCGACCAGGATCGTTACTTCTCGCTGCAGTTCGTCGACTTGTACACCTACAACTTCGCCTACGTGGGTAGCCGAACGACGGGTAACAGGGGCGGGAAATACCTTCTCGCGGGCCCGAATTGGAAGGGTGACAAGCCCGAGGGCGTCAACGGGGTCATCCGCTCCGACACCGATCTGGCATTGGTGCTGTACCGCACCCAGCTGTTCGACCCCGCCGACATCGACAACGTCAAGCGCATCCAGGACGGCTACCAGGTGCAGCCGCTGTCGGTCTATCTCAAGCAGCCCCTGCCGCCGCCCGCCCCGCCGATCGACTTCGTTCCGGCGCTGACCCCCGACCAAGAGCGCACCTCGCCGCAGTTCTTCGACATCCTGAAGTTCGTTATGAAGTTCGCTCCGACGCTGCCCGCCGAAACTGAGATGCGTAACAGATTTGCGACCCTCGGCATCGCCCCGAACGGATCCTTCGAGGCCGACAAACTCTCGCCCGAGATGCGGACCGCCATTCAGAACGGCATGGCCGACGCCTGGGCCGAATTCGACGCGCTGAAGAGAGACAAGGTCGACACCGGCGAAGTCGGGTCTGCGCAATTCTTCGGCACCGCAGACGATCTCAAGGGCAACTACCTCTACCGGATGGCAGGCGCCGTCTTGGGCATCTACGGGAACACCGCAGCCGAAGCGCTGTACCCGATGTTCTCGGCCGATTCGGCAGGCGCCCCACTGACCGGAGCCGCCGACTACACCGTCCACTTCCTGGCCGATCAGTTGCCGCCGGTCAACGCCTTCTGGTCCCTGACCATGTACGAGGCGCCGAAGAGTCTGTTGGTGGCCAATCCCATCAACCGCTACTTGATCAATTCGCCGATGTTGCGTCAGTTGGTCCCCGACGCGGACGGCGGATACACGCTCTACGTCCAGAGACAGTCGCCCGGGGCGGAACGCGAACCCAACTGGTTGCCGGCTCCCGAAGGCCCGTTCTCGTTGGTGTTGCGGTTGTACTGGCCGAAACCCGATGCCCTGAACGGCACGTGGAAGGCGCCGGCGCCGGTCAAGACATAGGCGCGGCCTGCCGGTGTTTCGCATGCGCTGGAGTACCGTTATCGCACGATGTCACGCCTTCTGACGGACCCAGAGCTGATCCGGGAACTCGAACCGGTCGTCGAGGCTGGGGTGAATCAGCACTTCGCGGCCACGAAGAACTGGGCCCCCCACGATTACGTCCCGTGGTCGGATGGCTCCAACTACCAGGCACTCGGCGGACGGGACTGGGAACTCGAACGGTCACCACTGTCCGAACTTGCCCGCATCGCGATGGTGACCAACCTCCTCACCGAGGACAACCTGCCGTCCTACCACCGAGCGGTCGCCGGTTACTTCACCCTCGACGATGCCTGGGGCACGTGGGTGAACCGATGGACCGTCGAGGAGAACCGGCACGGCATCGCACTGCGCGACTACCTGGTCGTGACCAGGGCGGTCGACCCGATGGAGCTGGAACGGGCCAGAATGCTGCAGGTCACCGCGGGATTCAGCCCTGGGCAGCAGGGCCAGGGCGACATCGCGCCGGAGTCCTTCCTCGATGCCGCCGCCTACGTGACGTTCCAGGAGCTGGCCACCCGCGTCTCGCATCGCAATACCGGCAAGGCGTGCGACGAACCCGTCGCCGATGCACTCCTAAAGCGCATCGCGTTCGACGAGAACCTGCACATGATCTTTTACCGAGGGTTGACCGGGGCGGCGCTGGACCTGTCACCCGACCGCGCGATGCACTCCATCTGCCGCATCCTGGTCAACTTCCAAATGCCGGGATTCTCGATCCCGAACTTCCGTCGCAACGCCGTCAAGATGGCCGTCGGCGGTATCTACGATGCGCGGCAGCACCTCGACGACGTGGTGCTGCCCGTGCTGCGCAAGTGGCGGATCTTCGAGCGCGACGACTTCACCGCAGAGGGTGAGCGCGAACGCGACGCCCTCGGCGCCTTCATCGAGAGGATGGAGGTCGAGGCGGCCAAATTCGACGAGTCCAAGGCCCGCTACCTCGAGCGCGAGGCGCGCAAGGCACAGCGGATCGCGTCCAAGTCGCTGGTCTAACCGCGGTTCAGGCCGATTCTCCGCTAACCGCGGAAGCCGGGGCCGCGGCGCCGCAGATAGCGCTCGAACTCCGCCGCGAGGGCATCCCCGTCGATCTTGCCAAGCGCGTCGGTCATGTCCACCTCCGCGTCACCGCGTTCTTCCAGCGACGTGACGTATTCGGCGATCTCGTCGTCCTCGGCAGTCATCTCACTGACGGCCTGCTCCCACTCCTCGGCCTGAATCGGCAGGTCTGCCAGGGGCACCTCGATGTCGAGTACGTCCTCGACCCGCCGCAACAAGGCGACCGTCGCCTTCGGGTTGGGCGGTTGCGACACGTAGTGCGGAACCGCCGCCCAGAACGTCACGGCGGGGATGCCTGCGGCAACGCACGCATCCTGAAAGACGCCCGCAATGCCGGTGGGACCCTCGTACCGGGTTTCTTCGAGGCCGAAGAACTTGGCCGATTCGGGCGAGTAGGCCGCCCCCGACACCGGTACGGGTCGAGTGTGCGGCGTGTCGGCGAGAAGGGCGCCAAGGATCACCACGGTGTCGACGTTGAGCTTCTCGGCGATGGTCAGTAACTCGGCACAGAACGTCCGCCACCGCATGTTGGGTTCGACGCCGTGCATTAGGACGATGTCGCGGTCGCTTCCCGGTGGGCGGCAGTGCGAGATGCGCATCGACGGCCACACCAGCTCGCGGGTCACTCCGTCGATCTGGCGGATCACCGGGCGATTCACCTGGTAGTCGAAGTACGCCTCGTCGTCGATCTCGACGATGGTCTCGGCCTCCCAGATCACGTCGAGGTGTTCGAGCGCGTCACTGGCTGCGTCACCGGCGTCGTTCCAGCCCTCGAAGGCCGCGACGATGATGGTGTCGTGCAGGTCGGGCAGGTCTGTCACCAGGCCAGCGTAAGCCCTGTCCGGTACCCGCGAGGGCCATCGCCTGGCGGGTCGGCGTACGTGCCGACCTGACCCTCGACGACTTCATTGACCTCGAGAACTGCCTCGCGGGGGGCGCCGACGCGTTCGAAACGAAATACGTTCGGCTGCAGTCTGGTTAACCTTGCTGACCATTACATTCCCGACAACCTGAGCGAGCCGTCGCTCAAGGGCGCCGCAATCGGCACGAGGGTTGGGTTCGATCGGGCACGAGATGGCTGTCCAGACGTCGTTCAAGTGACGACGTAGACTTTTCTGGTCGAGAGGCGTTGCAACGGTTATTTGGGGGGGCCTGTCCCCTCCCGGTATCCGCCACGCTCGGCAGAGTCAAGGACGCCTTCCGTTGAGGAAGGAGCGCACGTGAACGCCACCGAGTCGAACATCTCCGAGCCGAACATCGTCGCGTCGAACAATGGGGCGTCGGACAATGGGGCGTCGGACACCTCTGGGTCGGACACCTTCGTGCCGAACATTCGCCCCGACTGCACCGACGAGCTGACCGCGGCTCTCCGCCAGCGGATCATGGTGATCGACGGCGCGATGGGCACGGCGATCCAGCGCGACCGGCCCGACGAGGCCGGCTACCGCGGCGATCGGTTCACGGAATGGCCAACCGCCCTTCAGGGCAACAACGACCTGCTCACCCTGACGCAGCCGCAGATCATCGAGGGCATCCACCGCGAGTACCTCGAGGCGGGCGCGGACATCCTGGAGACCAACACGTTCAACGCGAACGCGGTCTCGCTGTCCGACTACGACATGGCGGACCTGAGCTACGAACTCAACTACGCCGGCGCCGCCCTGGCCCGCAAGGCCGCGGACGAGTTCAGTACGCGTGAGAAGCCCCGCTACGTCGCCGGCGCCCTCGGACCCACGACGCGAACGGCGTCGATCTCGCCGGACGTCAACGATCCCGGCGCCCGCAACGTCTCCTACGACCAGCTGGTCAGCGCCTACTTGGAGGCTGCGAGCGGCTTAATCGACGGTGGTGCCGACCTGATCATCATCGAGACGATCTTCGACTCGCTGAACTCCAAGGCGGCCGTTTTCGCCGTCGAGACGCTGTTCGAAGAGCGCGGCCGCCGCTGGCCGGTGATCATCTCGGGCACCATCACCGATGCCTCCGGGCGGACGTTGTCCGGTCAGGTCACCGAAGCGTTCTGGAACGCGATCAGGCACGCGAAGCCGATCGCGGTCGGTCTCAACTGCGCACTGGGCGCACCGGAGATGAGGCCCTACATTGCCGAGGTGGCGCGAATTGCGGACACCTTCGTCTCCTGCTACCCGAACGCCGGCCTGCCCAACGCGTTCGGCGAGTACGACGAGTCTCCGGAGGCGCAGGCTGGCTACATCAGGGAGTTCGCCGAGGCCGGCCTGGTCAACCTGGTCGGTGGGTGCTGCGGAACGACGCCGGAGCACATCGCCGAGATCGCGAAGGTCGTCGAGGGCGTGCCGCGGCGCGAGCTGCCCGAGATCGCGGTGGCGACCCGGCTCTCGGGCCTCGAGCCGCTCAACATCAACGACGAGTCCCTGTTCGTGAACATCGGTGAGCGCACCAACATCACCGGCTCCGCCCGGTTCCGCAACCTGATCAAGGCCGAGGACTACGACACCGCGCTGTCGGTCGCCCTGCAGCAGGTCGAGGTCGGTGCGCAGGTCATCGACATCAACATGGACGAGGGCATGATCGACGGCGTCGCCGCGATGGACCGGTTCACCAAGCTGATCGCGTCCGAGCCGGACATCAGCCGCGTCCCGGTGATGATCGACTCCTCCAAGTGGGAGGTCATCGAGGCAGGTCTGAAGAACGTGCAGGGCAAGCCGATCGTCAACTCGATCTCCATGAAGGAGGGCGAGGAGAAGTTCGTCCGCGAGGCACGGCTGTGCCGCAAGTACGGCGCCGCCGTCGTCGTGATGGCCTTCGACGAGCAGGGTCAGGCCGACAACCTGGAGCGCCGCAAGGAGATCTGCGGCCGCGCCTATCGGATCCTGACCGAAGAGGTCGGCTTCCCTGCCGAGGACATCATCTTCGACCCGAACTGCTTCGCGCTGGCGACCGGGATCGAGGAGCACGCGACGTACGGCATCGACTTCATCGAGGCCTGCTCTTGGATCAAGGAGAACCTGCCCGGGGTGCACATCTCCGGCGGCATCTCGAACGTGTCGTTCTCGTTCCGCGGCAACAACCCCGTCCGCGAGGCGATCCACGCGGTGTTCCTGTTCCACGCCATCAAGGCCGGTCTGGACATGGGCATCGTCAACGCGGGTGCGCTGGTGCCCTACGACTCGATCGACGGGGAGCTCCGGGACCGGATCGAGGACGTCGTCCTCAACCGTCGCGAGGACGCCGCCGAGCGGCTCCTGGAGATCGCCGAACGGTTCAACAGCTCCGAGAAGCCCGACGATCCGGTGGCGGCCGAATGGCGCAGTCTCCCTGTCCGCGAACGGATTACGCACGCTCTGGTCAAGGGTATCGACGCCAACGTCGATGCCGATACCGAGGAACTGCGGGCCGAGATCGAGGGCGCGGGTGGCCGCCCGATCGAGGTGATCGAGGGTCCGCTGATGGACGGCATGAACGTCGTCGGTGACCTCTTCGGTGCGGGCAAGATGTTCCTGCCCCAGGTGGTGAAGTCGGCCCGGGTGATGAAGAAGGCCGTCGCGTATCTGCTGCCGTACATCGAGGCCGAGAAGGCGGAGCTGTTGCCAGGGGAGACGGCGAAGAAGGACACCAACGGCACGATCATCATGGCGACCGTCAAGGGCGACGTGCATGACATCGGAAAGAACATCGTCGGGGTTGTCCTGCAGTGCAACAACTTCGAAGTGATCGACCTCGGGGTGATGGTGCCTGCCCAGAAGATCCTGGACGCGGCGAAGGAGCACGACGCCGACATCATCGGGCTGTCCGGCCTGATCACCCCGTCCCTGGACGAGATGGTCAACTTCGCCGTAGAGATGGAACGTCAGGGTCTGCAGATCCCGCTGCTGATCGGGGGCGCGACCACCTCGCGCGCCCACACGGCCGTGAAGGTGTCGCCGCGTCGTAGCGGTCCGGTGGTCTGGGTCAAGGATGCCTCCCGCTCCGTGCCGGTTGCCGCGGCGCTCCTCGACGACAAGCAGCGTCCAGCCCTGCTGGAGGCCACCGAGAAGGATTACGCGTCCCTTCGCGAACGGCACGCTCAGAAGAGCGAGCGGAAGATGCTGACGCTGGAGAAGGCCCGCGCGAACCGGACGCCGGTGGAGTGGGACGGCTACACGCCGCCGGTGCCCGCCCAGGGTCTCGGTGTGCGTGAATTCCTCGACTACGAGATCGCCGAGCTGCGCGAATACATCGACTGGCAGCCGTTCTTCAATGCCTGGGAGATGAAGGGCAGGTTCCCCGACATCCTCAACAACCCGGTGTCGGGCGAGACGGCCCGCAAGCTGTACGAGGACGCCCAAGAGATGCTCGACACCCTGATCAAGGAGAAGTGGCTGACCGCCAATGGCGTGATCGGCTTCTTCCCGGCGAACGCGGTCGGCGACGACGTCGAGGTCTATACCGACGACACCCGGACTGAGGTGCTGACCAGGTTGCACAACCTGCGCCAGCAGGGCGAGCACCGGGACGGCGTCCCGAACCGGTCACTGGGTGACTTCGTCGCCCCCAAGGAAACGGGCCTCCGGGACTACATGGGCGCTTTCGCGGTCACCACGGGGCTCGGTGGCCACGTCAAGATCGACGAGTTCAAGGCGGCCAATGACGATTACAACGCGATCCTGCTGGAGTCGCTCGCCGACCGGCTGGCGGAGGCGTTCGCCGAACGGATGCACCAACGGGTCCGTAAGGAGTTCTGGGGATTCCAGCCCGACGAGCAGCTGGACAACGAGGCTCTCATCGGTGAGAAGTACCGCGGAATCCGCCCAGCCCCCGGTTACCCGGCTTGCCCGGAGCACACCGAGAAGACGACGATCTGGGAGTTGATGGACGTCAAGGAGCGGACGGGCATCGAGCTGACCGAGTCAATGGCGATGTGGCCCGGTGCTGCCGTCAGCGGCTGGTACTTCTCGCACCCGCAGTCGCAGTACTTCGTGGTCGGCCGGATCGCCCAGGATCAGGTCGCCGACTACGCGAAGCGCAAGGGCTGGACCCTGAAGGAAGCCGAACGCTGGCTCGGCCCCAATCTGGGCTACAACCCGGAGGACTGAGCCCTGTGAACGCGGTGCTGAGGGCCGTCCTATTCGACATGGACGGCACCCTCGTCGACTCCGAAAAGCTCTGGGACATCTCCCTACAGGCGCTCTACGCGCGCCTCGGCGGTGTGCTCACGCCCGCGGTGAGGGAGACGACGGTGGGCAGCTCGTCAGAAGGCCTGATGCGCATCGTGTACACCGATCTAGGGCTGGACATGGATCCGGCGGCGATGGACGAGTCGGCGGACTGGTTGCACGACTACACCGGTGAGCTGTTCGAGCAGGGTCTGACGTGGCTCCCTGGTGCGCGTGAGCTGCTCGATGCGCTGACGGCGGCCGGCGTTCCCATGGCGCTGGTCACCAACACGCGTCGGGGTCTCACCGAGCGGGCGTTGAAGAGCATTGGCAGCCACTACTTCTCAGCGTCGGTGTGCGGTGACGAGGTGGAGCATGCCAAGCCGGCTCCGGACCCCTACGTGCGGGCCGCCGAACTGCTGGACGTGCCACCGGCTCAGTGCCTGGCCATCGAGGACTCGGTGACGGGGACGCAGGCGGCCGAGGCCGCCGGTTGCCCTGTCTTGGTGGTGCCCAACGACGTTGAGGTACCCCATGGTCTGAGACGGCGGCACGTGGCGTCGTTGACCGAGGTGGACATCGACGGATTGCGTGCGATCCACGGACAGCTCACCGCGACCGAGCTGTTCTCCTGACGGGACACCAGCAAACGTCATTGGTCGTCGCGTAGGCGCAATACGGCGAGTCGCGATCATCTCGACGCGGAATCGCTGGCTGATACGGCCCTACGGGCGTTCCGACTGTGCCATCGTAATCTGACACGAGTCGCGCAGCGCTGCGGAGAGGATGCTCATGGCTGGACAGGGTGGAGCCCCGGTAGGAGATGACCTGCCGATCTCGGACGAGGACTTCTCCTCAGGTAGAACCGCAGTCCGGATCGCGTCGGTCGCCGCCCTGGGTGGGCTGTTGTTCGGCTACGACAGCGCCGTCATCAATGGGGCGGTCGACTCGATCCAAGAAGACTTCGGAATCGACAACTACAAGCTCGGATTCGCCGTCGCATCCGCCTTGCTCGGTGCCGCCGCGGGTGCCATGTCCGCCGGACGGATCGCCGACCGCATCGGACGCATATCGGTGATGAAGATCGCGGCGCTGCTGTTCCTCATCAGTGCCTTCGGCACGGCGCTCGCACCGGATGTCTGGGTGATCGTGCTGTTCCGCATCGTCGGCGGCATCGGCGTCGGTGTCGCGTCGGTGATCGCCCCGGCCTACATCGCCGAGACCTCCCCGCCCGGGATCCGGGGCCGGTTGGGATCCTTGCAGCAGCTCGCGATCGTGTCGGGCATCTTCCTGTCGTTCGCCATCAACTGGGTCCTGCAGAAGACCGCAGGCGGACCCAACGAGCAACTGTGGCTTGGCCTGGACGCCTGGCGTTGGATGTTCCTCGTCATGGCGATCCCCGCCGTCGTCTACGGCGGATTGGCCTTCACGATCCCGGAGTCGCCCCGTTATCTCGTTGCCAGCCACAAGATTCCAGAAGCTCGACGGGTGCTTGGCATGCTCCTCGGGCAGAAGAATCTCGAGATCACCATAGATCGAATCAAGGAAACGCTCGAGCGCGAGGACAAGCCCTCCTGGCGAGATCTGAAGAAGCCGACGGGGGGCATCTACGGCATCGTCTGGGTGGGTCTCGGGTTGTCGGTCTTCCAGCAGTTCGTCGGCATCAACGTCATCTTCTACTACTCGAACGTGCTCTGGCAGGCAGTGGGCTTCAGCCCCGACGATTCGGCGAAGTACACCGTGATCACCTCGGTTATCAACGTGGCCACGACTCTGATCGCGATCGCGCTGATCGACAAGATCGGCCGCAAGCCGCTGTTGTTGATAGGTTCGACCGGAATGGCGCTCACCTTGGGCACCATGTCGATCATCTTCGCCAACGCGGCCGTCGGTGCGGATGGCAACCCCAGCCTCAACGGGGCCCCAGGGATCATCGCGTTGGTCGCGGCGAATCTGTTCGTCGTCGCCTTCGGCATGTCGTGGGGCCCGGTGGTCTGGGTGCTGCTGGGGGAGATGTTCCCCAACCGGATCCGGGGGGCCGCGCTCGGTCTGGCGGCTGCGGGTCAGTGGGCGGCGAACTGGCTTATCACGGTCACCTTCCCCGAGCTTCGCAACTTCCTGGGGGCGGCCTACGGCTTCTACGCGCTGTGCGCTGTTCTGTCGGGTCTGTTCGTGTGGCGCTGGGTCCAAGAGACCAAGGGGGTCTCTCTCGAGGACATGCACGGCGAGGTCCTCGCCAAGGCGAAGCCCGCGGCGAGCACCTGACGGCCACGGTGGTGAGCGTCTCGGTGAAACCGCCGTGACTTCGCTGCCTTGGGCGTGGAACAATCGCCTGCCGTGAAGACCTTCGACGCGCTGTTCGGCGAACTGAGCGAGCGCGCGCGTACCCGACCGGCAGACAGTGGCACCGTCAAGGCGTTGGACGGCGGCGTGCACGGGCTGGGCAAGAAGATTCTCGAGGAGGCGGGCGAGGTGTGGCTCGCCGCCGAACACGAGGGTGATGACGCCTTGGCCGGCGAGATCAGCCAGCTCCTGTACTGGACGCAGGTACTGATGATCTCGCGCGGCCTGACACTCGACGACGTGTACGCCAAACTGTGAGCGATTCTCTTCGCGCCAGCGGCTCATCGGCGACTGATTCGCCCATGCTGCGCGTTGCGGTCCCCAACAAGGGTGCGCTCAGCGAGTCAGCCGCGGAGATCCTCTCTGAGGCTGGGTATCGACGGCGCCGCGACCCCAAGGACCTGACGGTCGTCGATCCCCCCAATAACGTCGAGTTCTTCTTCCTGCGTCCCAAGGACATCGCGATCTACGTGGGGTCGGGCGAGCTGGACTTCGGAATCACCGGGCGCGACCTCGCGCAGGAATCCGATGCGCCCGTCCGGGAGCGGCTGGCGCTCGGCTTTGGCTCCTCGAGCTTCCGCTACGCCGCGCCGGCAGGTCGCGACTGGGCCATCGATCAACTCGAAGGCAAACGAATCGCCACTGCCTACCCGAACCTGGTCCGCAAGGATCTGGCCGCCAGAGGTATTGCCGCCACGGTCATCCGGCTCGACGGCGCGGTGGAGATCTCGGTGCAACTCGGCCTGGCCGACGTCATCGCCGACATCGTCGGGACGGGCCGCACCCTCGGTCTGCATGGCCTGGCTGCGTTCGGCGAAGCATTGTGCGACTCGGAGGCGATCCTCATCGAGAGTGCCGACCCCGACGCCGTCACCGCATCCGCCCGCGATCAGCTCGCGGGTCGCGTCCAGGGAGTGGTGTTCGGACAGCAGTACCTGATGCTCGACTACGACTGTCCGCGTACGGTTTTGGATCGGGCCACCGAAGTCACGCCGGGACTGGAGTCGCCCACCATCGCTCCGTTGGCCGATCCGGCGTGGGTCGCGGTGCGCGCGCTGGTGCCCCGCCGTACCGTGAACGCCATCATGGACGAGCTGGCAGCCATCGGCGCCAAGGCGATTCTGGCGTCCGACATAAGGTTCTGCCGCTTCTGAGCATTCAGTGTTAACTTTCCTGCCATGACGCAAGTCCTGGTGATCGTCTTAGCCCTCCTCATCGGTGTCGTGGCCGGGCTTCGCGCCCTGACGCCTCCAGCGGTGGTCGCCTGGGGCGCTTTGCTCGGTTGGCTTCCCGTCGAGGGCACCTGGGCGGGATGGGTCGGTCACCCCGTCACCGTCGCGGTGCTCACCCTTCTGTTGGTGGTGGAGCTGGTGACCGACCAGCTGCCCAAGACGCCCAGTCGAACGGTGCCGCCACAGTTCATCGCACGCCTCATCACGGGCGCCTTCGCCGGAGCGGTCGTCGGTGCGGGAACGCATCACACCATTCTCGGCATCGGAGCAGGCGTCATCGGCGCCGTCCTCGGCACGCTGGCCGGCTACCAGGCCCGCAGCCGTCTGGTTGCCGCCAACGGCGGGCGCGACCTGCCCGTCGCGCTGACCGAGGACGTGATCGCGGTGCTGGGCGGATTCGCCATCGTGGCCCTGGCCTCGACCGCGTTCTGAGCCGTTCCATGACAACGACATTCGACGCCATCATCGTGGGCGCCGGACAGGCAGGGCCGCCACTGGCCGGCAGGCTGACCGAGGCGGGCCAATCGGTCGCAGTGATCGAGCGCAAACTCGTCGGCGGCACCTGCGTCAACTATGGCTGCATTCCGACGAAGACCCTGGTGGCCAGCGCGCATACCGCTCACACCGCGCGCCGCGGCGCCGAATACGGCATCAGCACCGGTGCCGTCTCCGTCGACATGGCAGCGGTCAAGGCGCGCAAGGACAAGATCAGTCAGGACGACCGCCACGGTCTCGAATCGTGGCTCGAGGGGATGGACGGCTGCACGCTCATCCGGGGCCATGCCCGCTTCGAGGGTCCACACACGATTCGAGTGGATGATCAGGTCCTCGAAGCCGACCGGATCTTCCTCAACGTCGGTGGCCGAGCGACCGCTCCCGCCATCCCCGGACTCGACGACGTCGACTACCTCACCAACGTCGGCATCCTCGACCTCGACGTGCTACCGGACCACCTGGTGATCATCGGCGGCAGCTACATCGGGCTGGAGTTC
Organism: Mycolicibacterium hodleri; assembly: GCF_006439015.1. GTDB lineage: Bacteria > Actinomycetota > Actinomycetes > Mycobacteriales > Mycobacteriaceae > Mycobacterium > Mycobacterium hodleri_A. Next base: position 26,383 of record NZ_RCZG01000005.1, read on the forward strand.
GCACAGATGTACCGCCGCTTCGGCGCTCGGGTCAGCGTCGTGGAGCGGGGTCCACGAGTCACCGCACGCGAGGACGAGGACGTCTCCGCCGCCATTCAGCAGATCCTCGAAGCGGAGGGCATCGACGTCCACCTCGGCGCCACCGGGATGCGGATCACCAAGAACACCAATGGGTCCGGTGACTTCGACCTGTATCCGCGCGACGGCGCCGAGCCCATTTCCGGTAGCCACCTGCTGGTGGCGACGGGCAGGCAGCCGAACACCGACGACCTCGGACTCGACGTCGCGGGGATCGAGACCGACGCACGCGGCTACGTCACTGTCGACGACCAACTTCGAACCAGTGTCGAGAACGTTTGGGCGATGGGGGACTGCAACGGCAGGGGCGCCTTCACTCACACGTCGTACAACGACTTCGAGATCGTGGCCGCCAACGTGCTCGACGACGACCCGCGCCGCGTCAGCGACCGCGTGCCGACATACGCGCTCTACATCGATCCGCCGCTGGGCCGAGCGGGGATGACGGCCGCCGAGGTGCTCGCATCGGGCCGAAAGGCGTTGGTGGGCAAGCGTCCAATGACTCGCGTGGGGCGTGCGGTCGAGAAGGGTGAGACGCAGGGGTTCATGAAGATCGTCGTGGACGCCGAGACGAAGCACATCCTCGGTGCGTCCATCCTCGGTGTCGGGGGTGACGAGGTGGTCCAGGACATCCTCGACATGATGACGGCCGGGTTGCCCTACACGGCCATCTCGCGAACCATGCACATTCACCCCACGGTCAGCGAGCTGGTTCCGACGGTACTGCAGGAGCTCGTGCCGCTCTCACCGAACTAAGCCGAGGGCAGTTGGTCGTAGGTGTACCCGAGCTGACTCGCCGGTGTGGCCATGTCGCCGTTCGTCTTGTCGCGGAACGGCCATACGACGTCGTCGATGTTGTCGCCGCGCGGCCCACCGGATGTCGGTAGGTACTGGTAGTCGTGCGCGCTCCACCACGCCTCGGCGATTCGGTCGATGTTGACGTGGTGCAGCCAGAAGATCGGTTCGTTGGGTGATGTCGCGGTATCGGTGAGCGCGCCCGGCTGGCCTTCGGCGTTCATTCCGCCGACGTACATGTGCACTGTCGCGTGCAGCCGCCCGCTGGTGGCCCCCACCGCGGCGATGCCGCCGTTCTCGCAGGCTTGACCGGTCGCTCCGATGGCTCCGTCGACGTAGGAGCGGAAGCTCTGATCGGTGTTCGAACTGGGGTCCCAGGGTGCGGTGTCGTAGACCGGCCGGGTGAGTGCCGCCCGGACGTCGGCGGCCGGCGGCAGCGACGTCATCCCGGGCATCATCCCGGTGGCGCGCACCAGGTCGTCGAACTGTCCCGGATTGGTGAACGTCGATCCCTTGACGTCAATTCTCCACTCGCCCTTGCGAAACGGACCTCGGGTCACGACGTAGTCGTCGGCGGCAGCACCGGGCGGTCCCATGAAGTCGTCGGCGAACACCGCGGCCGTCGACGCCGGATCGGTCCAATCCCAGTAGGGCAGGGCCATGGGTTTGCCCGCCACCGTCGTCAGGGCCTCCTCGAACTCGCGCAGGTAGGCGCGGTGCCACGTGAGCAGGTCGGGACCGTAGTGTCCGTACCCGCCCTGGCCGGCCGAGTCGGTCCAGCACATCAACTTGCTCATGTGCTCGGCGACGAAGTGGTCATACCAATTGCCGACTCGGGGATCGTCCGGTGCCGGGGTGGTCTTCAACTTCTTGATCGCGGCGACGAAGTCGGACTTCTCCGCGTCGGTGAGGTCTTTGACGTTCTTGCGTACCACGGGCGCGCCCTGCGACGTCGACGTCGAGGGGGCGGTGTGGCATCCGGCAGTCAAGATGGCAAGTGCCGAAATGAGAATGATGCTGATGATTCCCTTGAATGAGCAGATTGATCGCCGTGTCATGGTGCCCTCCGCTGCTCGGTCGACGATCCGGCGGTCACGCTACCCGGGTGTGCGTGCTGCGAAGGGTCTTTGCACGTTATTACCGGCGTTGCACCAGCAGCGTCTGGGCCGTCGTGCCGATGAAGCCCCGGCGGTCGAAGACCTCTGCCGTGGTCACGCCGATGCCGTCCGGTCCGATGGACCCCCTCGCCCGGATCGCGAAGTCCCTGCCCTCGGGTGCGCGGTGCAGGTGCAGGGCGGTGTCGGTGTTCATGAAGACGAAGTCCCGCGGATCCAGCACCGCGCCAACGCCGTTGGCCGAGTCGACGACCATGGCCAGCCGCTGCACATCGGTGAGTTCCTCGGAGTCGACCAGGGCCACCAGCGGACTCATCCACGCGATCGAGGCATCGCCGGGCGCCGTGGACTGGGCGCGCCAGCTGACGGTCTCGAGGTATCCGGGGGCGCCCTGCCAGTCATGCGCACGCGACACGGCCTCACCCTCGACCAGAGGCAGATGTCGGTCGGTCGCGACGTCTCCGGTGTCCGAGGGCGCCAGCAGCCAGGCCGTCACTCGGGCGACCGTGCGGTCGGTACCGTCGGGTGCCGCCGCCGTCATTTCCGCCGCCATCAGCGAGATTCTCGCGCCAGGGCGGAGAACCGATGCCCGGACCTTCACCGGCGCGACGGGTACGGCGCCGAGCAGATCCAGGGTCACCCGACCAATCCGCAACCTGGAACCCGACGCCAACTCCTCGATGGTCTTGGTCATCAGTGCCAAAGGCGGTGAGCCGTGCTGAATTTCGGCGTTCCAGTTACTCGCGGTCCCGACTGTCGACTCGAACACCTGCCATTCGCCCTCGATGGCGAGCCGACGGTAGTGACAGTCGATCACGCAGCTGGCTCCGAATGTTCTGCCGTCGATGGCCAACCGGGATACGGCGGTGGCGTTCCGCCGAAGGTCGGACAGTGTTCGTGGTGGGCGCACCAGTCGCACAGGCGGGACGGCTTGGGCCGGAAATCGCCTGTCACACCTGCCGATTGGATGGCGTGCCACATGGCCATCAACGTCTTCTCGAAGCGCACCAGCTCGTCGAGGTCGGGGGTGTAATCGAGCACCTGGCCATCGGCGAGGTAGAGCAGTCGAAGGCGGGTCGGCAACACACCGCGGGACCGCAACAACGCCACGGCGTAGAACTTCATCTGGAACATCGCCTTGGCCTCGGCGAGCTCGCGGGTGGCGGAGGGAGCCTTGCCCGTCTTGTAGTCGACCACCCGCATCTCACCGCTCGCGGCGACGTCGATGCGGTCGACGAAGCCTCGCAGCAGCGTGCCGTCGGAGAGTTCGACCTCCACCCGCTGCTCGCAACTCTCCGGATCGAACCGTGTCGGATCCTCGAGCCGGTAGTAGCCGGAGAGCAGCGCGCGCGCCTCGTCGAGGAGCTTGGCCCGCAGCTCCGGGTCCATGTCGACGGCGAATTCCGGGTGCGAAGCGGCGACGTCCTGCCACGCCGGCTCGACCAGGGTCATCGCAGTGTCGGGCACGCGGCTGGCCGCGGGCAGTGCGTACAGCCGTTCCAGGGCGCCGTGTACGACCGATCCACGCACCTGCGCAGGGGATGACGGCTCCGGGAGTCGGTCGATGGCGCGGAAGCGGTATAGCAGCGGGCACTGCTTGAAGTCACTGGCGCGTGATGGTGACAGCGCCGGACGCCTGTCGGGTGCGTCGGGCGCACCCCGGACCTCCGGCGCCGTAGCGGTGTCCTCGCTCACACGGGCAGCCTATGACCCGCGACCGACAACCCCGCGCACCCGGTGCGGCGGGTCTGCTGGCAGGCTGAGCGGCTGTGAAGCGCACCGGTCCATTCGACGTCGGCGATCGTGTTCAGCTGACCGATGCCAAGGGTCGGCACTACACGATGGTGCTCGCACCCGGCGGGGAGTTTCACACCCACCGAGGCGCGATCACGCACGACTCGGTCCTCGGACAGCCCGAGGGCAGCGTCGTCAAGTCGACCAATGGCGATCCGTTCCTGGTCCTGCGACCGCTGCTCATGGATTACGTGCTCTCGATGCCCCGCGGTGCGCAGGTGATCTACCCGAAGGACGCCGCCCAGATCGTGCACGAGGGTGACATCTTCCCCGGGGCTCGCGTGCTCGAGGCCGGAGCCGGCTCGGGGGCCTTGACCTGCTCGCTGCTGCGCGCCGTCGGTTCCGAGGGCACGGTGGTCTCCTACGAGCTGCGCGAGGACCACGCCGTGCACGCCGAACGCAACGTCGTCACGTTCTACGGGGAGCGGCCGCCGAACTGGGATCTTCGGATTGCCGATCTGGTGACCTACGACGGTCCTGAGGTCGACCGGGCGGTGCTGGACATGCTGGCGCCGTGGGAGGTGCTCGAGGCGGTCGCGGCTGCGCTGGTCTCGGGCGGCGTCCTGATGGTCTACGTCGCGACCGTCACGCAATTGTCACGGGTGGTCGAAGCGATGCGCGAGCAGTTGTGCTGGACCGAGCCTCGGGCGTGGGAGTCGCTTCAGCGCGGGTGGGACGTAGTCGGCCTCGCCGTGCGTCCCCAGCACTCCATGCGCGGCCACACGGCGTTTCTGATCAGTGCCCGCAAGCTTGCGCCCGGCACGGTCACGCCGGCTCCGTACCGCCGCAAGCGGCCCGCGGTCTAACCGGTCGGCGGCGTAGCTCCGGCTAGTGGCAGCAGCTGACCGGCGGTGCGGCTAGTGAGCTGCCAGCTGTCGCGCAGTGGGGCGAACTCCATGGGAAACGTGAACGGCCGGACCACCGGGTTGGGCGAGCCGATCGTGACATTGGCGACGACGTGGCCCGGTTCGCCTGCCCATTGCAGATCGGTGGCGTCAACCGTCAGTGGCGTGAAGCCGCTTGCCTTGAGCGCTTCGCCGAAGTTGGTCAGCGTGGCGCGGTCGTCGGCGGTGGCGTACTGGACCAGGCCGACCTTCTGCTCAGCGGGAATCGATGTGTCGGCCAGTCGATACACCACTCCCGTCAGCTGGTCGATCGGAGGAAGTGGCGCCACCGTCGGCATCGGTTGCCGCGACGTGTCCGTCACCGGGCGCTCGACCGGCGGTGTCGACGACGGTGTCCCGTCGGCACACCCGGCAGCACTGAGCGCCGCCACCAAGGTGACGGCGCTCAGAACTGCTGCAAGGGTGCGGTGCACCGGTTCGTTGATCAGCCGGGCGGGCGAATCAGCTCGCCGAAGAGAGCAGGCCCAGGGCGGACTGCTTCGAGATCTGCCAGCCGGTGGGGCTGGGCCCTGCGACGAAGATCACCGGCTCGGTCTTGGTGGCGCCAGTGTTGGCGGTCGCGGTGACGTTCGCTGTGGCCGTTCCGCCGTCCGAATCGATGTCGGCGACCACGAAGTTCAGGGGGAAGTAACCCTTGGCCGCGGCCTTGCTGTATTCGCGGTCCGCGGCGATGCCCTCAATGCGGCCGAGGCCACCTTGGATGTACGAGCCCTTGGCTCCGGAGAACGAGCCTCCGCCGGCCAACCCGTCGAGGGTCTGCATCAGTGGCGCCTGGAGATCCGGCGCAGGAGCCTGCGGGAGTGGGACGCCCATGACCACCGGCTGGATGGCCGCCGTGGTCGATGGCGCGCCCGAGCTCGCGCTCGATGCAATCGACGTCACACCACCCGCTGCTGCGGCTACGACGGCTGCTGCTGCCACGCCGGTAACGAGGGTTTTCGGGATCACGGCTGTCCTTTCGATCGGCCAAACTCTTCATGGAGGCTAACAGTGTTGCTGGTGTGTCGAATTCCTACACCGCACACAAAGTCTGAATCGCCGGTAGCGTTGAAGTTGTTACTGCACCAACTTTCGGTGCGGGGAGGGGCGCAATATGAGTGAGCCAGAGCCCATGTCCAGCGAAGACGCTGCCGAATTGGAAGAACTGCGCCGCGAAGCCGCCGTGCTCCGCGAGCAGATCGAGCAGGCGGTGGGGCCCAACAGCGGCCTCCGCAGCGCGCGCGACGTACATCAACTCGAGACGCGCATCGACTCGCTCGCGGCGCGCAACGCGAAGCTCATGGACACGCTCAAGGAGGCCCGCCAGCAGTTGCTGGCGTTACGCGAAGAGGTGGACCGGCTGGGTCAGCCGCCCAGTGGATACGGCGTGCTGCTGGCCACCCACGAGGACGACACCGTCGACGTGTTCACCTCCGGCCGCAAGATGCGGCTGACGTGCTCACCGAACATCGAGGTGAAGGATCTCAAGCAGGGGCAGACCGTCCGGCTCAACGAGGCGTTGACCGTGGTCGAGGCCGGTGCGTACGAGGCCGTCGGTGAAATCAGCACCCTTCGCGAGATCCTGGCCGACGGCCATCGTGCGCTCGTCGTCGGACACGCCGACGAGGAACGCATCGTGTGGCTCGCCGAACCCCTCGTCGCCGCTGAGTACCTCCCCGAAGAGGCTTCGGTCGATGGTGACGACGACTGGAAGCCCAGGAGGCTGCGGCCCGGAGACTCCTTGCTGGTCGACACCAAGGCCGGGTACGCCTTCGAGCGCATTCCCAAGGCCGAGGTCGAGGATCTCGTCCTCGAAGAGGTGCCCGACGTCAGCTACCACGACATCGGCGGGCTGACCCGCCAGATCGAACAGATCCGTGACGCCGTAGAGCTGCCGTTCCTGCACAAGGATCTATATCGCGAGTACTCGCTGCGGCCGCCGAAGGGGGTGCTGCTCTACGGTCCCCCCGGCTGCGGCAAGACCCTCATCGCCAAGGCCGTCGCCAACTCGTTGGCCAAGAAGATGGCCGAAGTGCGCGGTGAGGACGCGCGTGAGGCCAAGTCCTACTTCCTGAACATCAAGGGCCCGGAACTGCTCAACAAGTTCGTCGGCGAGACCGAGCGTCACATCAGGCTGATCTTCCAGCGCGCCAGGGAGAAGGCGTCCGAGGGCACACCCGTGATCGTGTTCTTCGACGAGATGGACTCGATCTTCCGCACTCGTGGTACCGGTGTCTCCTCGGACGTCGAGACCACGGTCGTGCCACAGCTCCTCAGTGAGATCGACGGCGTCGAAGGGCTGGAGAACGTCATCGTCATCGGTGCCTCCAACCGTGAGGACATGATCGATCCGGCGATTCTGCGGCCCGGCCGCCTGGACGTCAAGATCAAGATCGAACGACCGGACGCGGAAGCGGCACAGGACATCTTCTCCAAGTACCTCACCGAGAGCCTGCCCGTGCACGCCGACGACCTAGCCGAGTTCGATGGCGACCGGGCGCTGACCATCAAGACGATGATCGAGAAGGTCGTCGATCGGATGTATGCCGAGGTCGACGACAACCGGTTCCTGGAGGTCACCTACGCCAACGGTGACAAGGAAGTCATGTACTTCAAGGACTTCAACTCCGGTGCCATGATTCAGAACGTCGTCGACAAGGCGAAGAAGTTTGCGATCAAGTCGGTGTTGGAGAGCGGACAGCACGGTCTTCGGATTCAGCATCTGCTGGACTCGATCGTCGACGAATTCGCCGAGAACGAGGATCTGCCCAACACGACGAATCCGGACGACTGGGCCAGGATCTCGGGCAAGAAGGGCGAGCGGATCGTCTACATCCGCACGCTCGTCACCGGCAAGTCGTCGAGTGCGAGCAGGGCCATTGACACCGAGTCGAACCTGGGGCAGTACCTGTAGCTGGTAGCGCTCAGCAGAGGTTGAGGATCGCAGCCTTGTACAGGAATTTTGCATCGTCGGCGTCGACGGCGTCACCGGTGTTCTGGTAGATCGAGTCGAGAGTGGTCTGCTGGGGGACGCCGGCTTGGACGTCTTCGCAGATGGCGTAGCCGAGCTTCAACGCCGTGTCGGTCGAGGTGTCCCCGTACCCGTACTCAGTCAGGTCGACGAAGAAGCCGTCCTCGTCGGCATGAGCTGAGCCTGCGGTGGCCAGACCAACGGCGAACGCCGCGGCGACCATGGGTAGTACCAACTTCTTCATCAGAGAATCCCCTTCGCTTTCGAATGTTGCGCACTGTTCGCCATCCACAGGGCGTTCGCCGTCGGTGCACAGCATTCGCGCAGCTTAAGGTGATCTTGATCGTCGTGCAGGCCAATCGGCAACGTTCGCTCTAGGAAGCTCGACGCGCCAGTGAATAGCTATTGGTCAGGTCGTCCTGGAGCACCTGGGCGTCCTGAGTGCTCGTGTCGATACGCAGTTGTTCGTCGAGCACATGCGCGCCGTAGGACCAACCGCTGGGAAGTGCGAGACGGTCGCCGAGCACGGCGAGGTCGTCGTAGGACAGCGCAGGGTCGAGCACCTGGCTCCAGGTCTGCATCACCCATGTGCCGCCAGCGGGGTCGACGAGTTCGAAGACCGTCGCTCCGGTGTCGAACACGAACACCGCATTGCGCGAGACGATATTCGCCAGATACGGCGCAGGGTTCATCGACGTCAGCTTGACAGTGGCTTGCCGGATCATGTCGATGCCGCCGAAGTTCACGATCTCCGGCTCGCCCGGCATGTCCTTCTCGACGCTGTCCATCAGCCAGTACCGCGGTCCGTTCAGCAGCGCGGCGGCCGCATCATGCTCTTTCGCCAGAGCGCCGGCGTCGAGTCGAGACCACAGTTCGGCCGGGCAGTCATTCAGTGGAAACGTGTTGTACACCGTCGCTTGCGGTGGGGCCTCGGAGTCTGCGCCAAGGGTGATCAGCAGGACTTCGCCGTACCGCTTGCCGCGTAGTGAGGATGCCTGTCTCACGGGGTCACCTTTCTCGATTCGAGCGCCAGATACGCGTCGCGTCCGGCGAGGCTCACCGCCACGTCGGCGATGAGCGGATCGAAGAAGCGCTGCCGATACAGCGGGTCGACGCTGGTGCTCACCGTGAAGTACAGCCCGGACAGTACCGCGACCAAGAGCGACATGTGGACGATCGTCTGCGGAATCGGAATGTGGACGCCGAACCACGTTCCGGCGCAGGGGGGTTGGCCGATGGCGCAGACCTCTTCTGCAGACCACAGCACCGCAACGTCGTCGGGCACCGCGATGATGCCGAGGGCGAGGAAGAAGGCGAACAGGCCTGCGGTGAAGAACACGACCTGGATCGCCTGGGACACCACCATCACCGCGACGACGTTGATCTGCTCGCCGCGGGACAGTTCAGTGCGCGGAACCCGTTCGCCCGGTGGCACGTTCAGCGGGGTGCCCGTAAGCAGGCTCGCCGGATCGTTCTGTTCGGCGAGGTCCTCGCGCAGCGAGCGCACCTCGTCGCGAATCGTCGTCACCATGAAGAGCAGTGCGACCAATGCGAGGAATCCGATCACCTGCCACAGCCTCTGACGCGTCATCCGGGCCGCGAGCTGCCACAGTTCGCCGGTGAAGTAGACGACGACGGTGAGCATCAGCAGGGGTAGGGCGCGGCTCATCAAGGTGCCCAGGGCGCCCAACTGCACCCAGGCGAACCGGAATGCCCAGCCGGCGATCGAGCCGAAGCCGATGTAGGTGAGCCAGATCGCCAGCAGGGTGATCACGACGAAGGCCGGCGCCTCGGCCGCGGCTGCTGCCGACCAGCCGCTCACGGTTACCGGCATCACCACGACGAAGATCGCCATCACCGTCAGCGCCGCGGTGCGGCGACCGGCTTCACCGAGTGTCGTGTCGACGCGATGTAGCAGGTACAACGCGAAGGGGGCCGCGACCAGCACCGCTGCGATGATGCCCAGGCGCAGGGAGTAGCCGTAGTCGGGGGAGTCGCCGGTGACGTCGGCCAGCAGCATCGTCACGGCGGTGAGCGCTCCGATTCCACTGACCATCGGCGCCGACCGCTCGATGAGGTGTCGCGAGCGCACCCGTCTGGTGAGCACGAGTGGCAGACCGCGATGCAGAAACCATTCGTGAACCTGCTGCATGTCGTGCACGGCAAACATTGTGATGGACTGGGAGGCGCTATGGCGAGACGACTCACGGCCAACTGGGGCGTATCGGCGCGGTCGGCCTTCGTCGCGGCGACGGTGGTGTTCGTGGCGCTCGGTATCGCTGGCGCCGGGCTGGCGGCGATTCTCTACCAAACCATGTTGTCCGGCATCGACTCCGCGGCTGCGACGCGGGTCAGCGAGGTCGTCGATCAGGTCGTCGACGGCGGGGCGGCAGGTGTCGATCCGGCGCTGTTGGACACCGATCAGCGGATCGTGGCGGTTCAGGTGATCACCCCGGAGGGCACCGTGGTCCGCCGGTCGCAGTCCGCACCGGACACCCCGCTCGTCGCGATGACGGAGGTCGGCGACGGGTTGCGCATCGGTATGCCCGAGCAGTCCTCGCCCTTCGGCCGGATCCGCTTCAGCGCCAGGACCATCGATGGACCGGACGGCAGATACACCGTTCTCGTCGGTGAGGGGAGCGCGACGATCGGGTCCACGGTGTGGGCGGTCGTCATCGCGTTGGCGATCGCTGCACCGGTGGTCATCGCGGTATCTGCGACGGCGACGTACGTTCTGGTGCGGCGCTCGATGAAGTCCGTCGACGACATCCGCTCCCGGGTCGCCGACATCACCACATCCGATCTCGCCGAACGCGTTCCGGTGCCGGAGAGCCGTGATGAGATCGCTGCCCTCGCGGTCACCATGAACGAGATGCTGGCGCGCATCGAGGCGGGGCACAACGCGCAGCGGAGATTCGTCGGTGATGCGTCCCACGAGTTGCGAAGTCCGCTGACGACCATCATCTCGGCACTCGAGGTGGCGGTGGTCCACCCCGAGGCGCTCGGGGGCGAACTGGCGACCACCACCCTCATGCCCGAGGCGCTTCGCATGAAGGCTCTCATCGACGACCTGCTGCTTTTGGCCAGGGCAGACGAACGTGGTTTGGACATGGCGACTGAGGACGTCGACCTCGACGACCTGGCAGCTGCAGAGATCGAGCGGCTGCGCCGCGACACTGACCTGGAGGTTCGTGCGGACCTGGAGCCGGCCCGGCTGACGGGGGATCCCGAGGCGTTGTCGCGAGTCCTGCGCAACCTGCTCGACAACGCTGCCCGACTTGCGATCTCGCGAGTGAGCGTCTCCGTTCGGACGCTGCCGTGCCACGTTCAGCTCGAGGTGGGCGACGACGGACCGGGGATCGCCGAGGCGGATCGGCAACGGGTCTTCGATCGCTTCGTCCGGTTGGATCCGGACCGCTCGAGGAGCGCAGGGGGTGCCGGTCTCGGTCTGGCGATCGTGCGGGAGATCGTGGTGGCACACGCCGGCCGAGTGACGATAGGTGACGGCAACGGCTCCGGAACGACGGTGACGGTTCAGCTGCCCGTGACGGGGCTGCCGGAGTCCAGTCGGTAGCCGACTCCCCGGACGGTCTCGATCGTCTTGGTGCCGAAGGGAATGTCGATCTTTCGTCGCACGTAGCCGACGTACACCTCGACGACGTTGTCGGCGCCTTCGAAGTTGGCGTCCCACACGTTCTGCAGGATTTCGGACTTGGTGACGACCGAGTCCTTGTTGCGCATGAGGTATTCGAGGAGTCCGTATTCGCGAGGCGTGAGCGAGATTGTGACGCCGTTGCGCGCCACCTCTCGGCGGGGCGGATCCAGCGTCAACGATCCAGCCTTCAACACGGGTGGCCGCTGGGGGGCCGCTCGCCGCACCACGGCCCGCAGCCGCGCCACCAGCACGATGAACGAGAAGGGCTTGGTCAGGTAGTCGTCGGCGCCGAGGTCGAAGGCATCGGTCTGGTCGTACTCGCCGTCCTTGGCGGTAAGCATCACCACCGGCGTCCACACCCCGCGGGTTCGCATGCGGCGCAACACTTCATAGCCGCTGAGACCTGGAAGCATGATGTCGAGGACGACGACGTCGAACTGGTCCTCGACGGCGTGAGACAGGCCCTCGACGCCGTTGGTCACGGCTACGACGTCGAATCCCTCGGCGCGCAGCCCGACGGTAAGGGTCGACACGAGCAGGGGTTCGTCTTCGACGATCAGGACCTTCACGTCAGGGTCCTTCGTCGGCGCTGACGTGGGCGCGGTAGCGATTGCGGGCCAGCAGGGTGAGCTTGAGGTCGTCGATGAGCGGGTCGAGGAAGCGTTCGCGATACTCGGCGTCGACGACGGCCCTGGCGCTGACGTACATGAACGTCAGAGCGGCCAGGAACATCGTGACGTGAATCAAGGCCTGAGGCACCGGAATCGTCATGCCGAGCACGGTGCCGTCGCTCGGGCCGTTGCGGGTCCACTGCGCAAGGAGTTCCGGGCTCAGCACGATCAGGCCGAGCAGCACGAAGATGATGCCGGTGACGACGGCGACCATCAGAATCTGTGCGATCTGCGTTGCCGCCAGAACGAAGACCACGTTGGACCGTTCCAGGCGGGTCAGCCGTTCGGGTTCGGCCAGATCCGGTAAGTGCTCGAACGGAGTTCCCTCCAGGCGCTCGGCGTGCCGCGCCGACGCCGTCGCCGACTCCAGCGTCGGCTTGGCCTGGTTGAGCAAGCGGGAGACCACGAAGGTCGCCGCGATGGCGACCAGGAACGCCACTGCCAGCCAGAGTCGCTCACGGCTGATGGTGGAGGCCATCGCCCAGACGGGTGAGTTGAAGAACACCAGGACGGTCAAGAGCACCACCGGCAGCGCGCCGACTAGCAGATCGCCCACGGCGGCGAGTTGGGACAGCGTCAGCCTGCCCGCCCAGCCGAGAACCGAGCCGAGTCCCGAGGCGGTCAGCAGCAACGCCAGCACCACGGCGACCGCCATCACCACGACGTCCCCCACGTCGTGCAGCAACACCGGGATGACCAACGCAACGATCGTGAACAGGATCGAAGCGGTGGCCCGCGCGCGGGGGGTCGTCATTCTCGCCGCCAACCAGCCGGCCAGAAAGGCGAGCGGGAGTGCAAGCGCGAGGACTGTGAGCGCGAACCACTCCACCGTCGTCGGCAGGCCGTCGACCTCGACGTCGGTCGACCCCGTGAGCAGGTAGATGATCAGCAGACACACCGAGATCGTGCCGAGACCGGCCAACGCGGGCACCGTTCTCGACACCACCTTGCGCAATCGCGCGCGGTGAGTCAGCACCGCGGGCAGACCCCTTGCGAGGAACCAGGATTCGGCCGCTCCTCGGTCAGCGGATGACGGCATCGGGCGAGGTCTCCTCGACGGGACGGGTGATGAAGAGTCGGCCGTGCACCCGGGAGGCATCGACGTCGGATTCGAAGGGCACGGGTTAGTTGACCAACTTGGGTGCCCGCCCCGCAACCGTAGGCCGTGACCGCCGCCGATGTCCTTCCCCTAGGCTGAGCGCATGCAACGGATCATCGGGACCGAGGTCGAATACGGCATTTCCTCGCCGTCCGATCCGACCGCGAATCCGATCTTGACGTCGACGCAGGCGGTGTTGGCCTACGCGGCCGCCGCCGGCATCCAGCGGGCGAAGCGGACGCGGTGGGACTACGAGGTGGAATCGCCGCTGCGCGACGCCCGCGGGTTCGACTTGAGCCGGGCCAGCGGCCCGCCGCCAATCGTGGACGCCGACGAGGTCGGGGCGGCGAACATGATCCTGACCAACGGCGCGCGGCTCTACGTCGACCACGCCCACCCGGAGTACTCAGCGCCGGAGGTGACCGATCCGCTGGACGCCGTCATCTGGGACAAGGCGGGCGAACGCGTGATGGAGGCGGCGGCGCGCCACGTCGCGAGTGTGCCGGGAGCCGCCAAGCTGCAGTTGTACAAGAACAACGTCGACGGCAAGGGCGCGTCGTACGGAACCCACGAGAACTACCTGATGAGTCGCCAGACCCCGTTCTCCGCGGTGATTGCGGGTCTCACGCCGTTCCTGGTGTCGCGTCAGGTCGTCACCGGTTCGGGACGCGTCGGCATCGGTCCCTCCGGCGACGAGCCGGGATTCCAACTCACCCAGCGCGCCGATTACATCGAGGTCGAGGTCGGCCTCGAGACGACCCTCAAGCGCGGCATCATCAACACCCGCGACGAGCCGCATGCCGACGCCGACAAGTATCGGCGCCTGCACGTGATCATCGGTGACGCGAACCTTGCGGAGACGTCGACCTACCTGAAGGTCGGCACCACGTCGTTGGTGCTCGACCTCATCGAAGACGGCCCCGCCCATGGGCTGGACCTCTCCGACCTGGCGTTGGCACGCCCCGTCCACGCCGTGCACGTGGTGAGCCGCGACCCGTCGCTGCGGGCGACCATCGCGCTCGCCGACGGTCGCGAGCTGACTGCCCTTGCGCTGCAACGCATCTACCTCGATCGGGTGGCCAAGCTCGTCGATTCGCGCGATCCCGACCCGACGGCCTCCCGCGTGGTCGAAACGTGGGCGCACGTGCTGGATCTGCTTGAGCGCGACCCGATGGAATGCGCGGATCTCCTCGACTGGCCGGCCAAGCTGCGCCTCCTGGAGGGTTTTCGCCAGCGAGAGAACCTCGGCTGGTCCGCACCGCGATTGCATCTGGTAGATCTGCAGTATTCGGACGTCCGGCTCGACAAGGGTCTCTACAACCGGTTGGTCGCCCGCGGCTCGATGAAGCGTCTCGTCACCGAACAACAGGTCATCGACGCCGTCGAAAATCCGCCCACCGACACGCGCGCCTACTTCCGCGGTGAGTGCCTGCGCAGGTTCGGCGCGGACATCGCCGCGGCCAGTTGGGACTCGGTGATATTCGACCTCGGTGGTGACTCGCTGGTGCGAATCCCCACCCTGGAGCCGCTGCGCGGAAGCAAGGCGCACGTGGGGGCGTTGCTCGACTCGGTGCACAGCGCAGCCGAACTCGTTGAGCAGCTCACGACGTGACCGGCATTCTCGCCGTCGACCGGTAGGGTGGGGGAACCGGCGGACGCTGTGAGTCCGCTGACGAGTGCTTGCGCGAGGAATCGACGAGCTCTTAACACGATCAGGAGGCAGCGATGGCTCAGGAGCAGACCAAGCGTGGTGGTGGCGGCGGCGATGACGACGACCCCACCGGCAGTACTGCCGCTGGCCAGGAGCGTCGCGAGAAGCTCACCGAGGAGACCGACGATCTGCTCGATGAGATCGACGACGTGCTCGAGGAGAACGCCGAGGACTTCGTGCGCGCGTACGTCCAAAAGGGCGGACAGTGACCTGGCCGTATAACGATCGGCCGTCAAACAACCGCCAGATTCCTGGATTCTCCGGAGCGAATTCGCTGTCGATGGACACGTCGTCATTCTCCGAAATGCTGCGTCGGCAGGCTCCCCACCTGCTTCCTGCGGGCGAATCCGTCGGTGACCGTCCCGTGAACAATGCCGCGCCGGTCTCGAACGCGCTGCCTCACGGCACCACGATCGTGGCAATCAAGTTCCCCGGCGGTGTGCTGATCGCCGGTGACCGCCGCGCGACGCAGGGCAACATGATCGCCGGGCGCGACGTGCAGAAGATTCACATGACCGACGACTACACCGCGACGGGCATCGCAGGCACCGCGGCCATTGCCGTGGAGTTCGCACGCCTCTATGCCGTCGAACTCGAGCACTACGAGAAGCTCGAGGGTGTTGCTCTGACGTTCGCGGGCAAGGTCAACCGGCTGGCGATCATGGTGCGCGGCAACCTCGGTGCGGCCCTGCAGGGCTTCGTGGCCCTGCCGCTGTTGGTGGGCTACGACCTCGGCGATCCCGACGCCCAGGGGGCCGGACGCATCGTGTCGTTCGACGCCGCCGGCGGCTGGAACGTCGAACTCGAGGGCTATCAGTCCGTGGGTTCTGGCTCGCTCTTCGCGAAGTCGTCCATCAAGAAGCTGTACTCGCGGGTCACCGATGCCGACTCTGCGCTGGGGGTGGCCATCGAGGCCCTCTACGACGCGGCGGACGACGATTCCGCGACCGGCGGTCCCGACCTGGTGCGCGGCATCTACCCGACCGCCGTGCTGATCGGCGCCGAGGGGGCGGAGGAGGTCACCGAGGAACGCATTGCGGTACTCGCCCGCGACGTCATCGAAAGGCGTACCCGTGATGACTCTTTCGGCCCTGACGACGGGACGGTAGAGCTGTGAGCTTCCCGTATTTCATCTCACCCGAGCAGGCGATGCGCGAGCGCTCCGAGCTCGCGCGCAAGGGCATTTCGCGTGGCCGCAGCGTCATCGCCATGGCCTACTCCGGTGGTGTGCTTTTCGTCGCGGAGAACCCGTCGCGGTCGTTGCAGAAGGTGTCCGAACTGTACGACCGGGTCGGTTTCGCCGCGGTCGGTCGATTCAATGAGTTCGACAACCTGCGCCGCGGCGGTATCCAGTTCGCCGACACGCGCGGATACGCCTATGACCGACGCGACGTCACGGGCCGCCAGCTCGCGAACGTGTACGCCCAGACTCTCGGCACGATCTTCACCGAGCAGGCCAAGCCGTACGAGGTCGAACTCTGCGTCGCCGAGGTGGCGCACTTCGGCGAGACCAAACTGCCTGAGCTGTATCGCATCACCTACGACGGCTCGATCGCCGACGAGCCGCACTTCGTCGTGATGGGCGGTACCACCGAGCCGATCATCACGGCGCTGAACGAGACCTTCACCGAGAACGCCAGCCTCAGCGAGGCGGCCAAGGTGGCGGTCGACGCGCTCAAGTCGGGCATCGCGGCCAGCGTGAGCGGCGGCGCCGAGCCCCGCACCCTCGGACCGTCGACGCTGGAGATCGCGATCCTGGACGTCAACCGCCCGCGGCGCGCGTTTCGGCGGATCACTGGCTCTGCGCTGGAAGCTCTTCTCCCCGTTGAGGAGTCAGAGGTGGGCGGCGCTTAACCGCCGATCTCGTCGACGTCCTCGTCGCGGCCGGTGGCGATCTCCTTGATCTTCTCCACGGAATGAGTGGCGATGTCCATCGAGCTCGAGACGATGCCCACTACGCCGTCGGACACGTCACCCTTGATGATGTAGCCCGCGCTCTCGACGATGTCGGCGGAACGCTCGACGGCATTCGTCGCGATGTCCTTGACGGACTCGATCGCATCCTTGGGGTTGAAGCCCATCAGGTTCTCCTCTTCACGGCGACTTTCGCCCGACTTTAGCGCTCGCGGACTCCCGGCGATGGTCAGCCGGCCAGCACGATGTGTTCGCGGTCGCCGACGATGACCGCCAGCACGTTGCGCCATGCGTCGGACCCCGCGACGCTCAGGACGTCGGTATGTGCACGCGGGCCCGCCACCGGTCGACCATCGTCGTATCGGCCTGTCGCCAGATGGATTACGCCCGGCATCTCGTCGGGGTCCGCGCCGTGTGGCCCGCCGGGAATGCCCTGGACCAGCTGAATGGGATCCATTGGCGCGGTCATCGAGAAGCGCAGCACGTGCGGATTGCGGTTGTGCCAGTCCTCGGGGCCATCGACGCCGAAGCCAGCGCCGGCGGCCGCTGCGTAGAGGGTTCGGTCGGCCGTCATCCCCAGCGCCTCGGCCGTGCCGAGGATCGCGCCGCCGTAGGAGTGTCCTACGTATGTCACCGGGATCGCCCGACCGGTGGCGTCGACCGTCGCCTCGACGTCTCTGCTGAATGCGACCAGCCGTGGCGCCATGTTGATCGCGAATCGCGGACTCGCAGCCTCCAGCAGGGCACCGGTGACAGTCTCGTCCTGGGGGAAGGGTCCACCGAGATAGGTGATCGCGGCGACCGCACCACGTGTCGCCGACACGAATTGGCGAGCCGACCGCGTGTTGTCCGCCGAACCGTCGATCGTGGTGTTCATCCCGGGGACGAGCACCGCAACGCTGTTCGCGACGGCCAAGTCTCCGTTCAGTTCGACCAGCGATTCGCTGGCCGGATCGAAGGCCAGTATCTTGCGGTCGATGCGGCGGCCACTGCCGCCGGGGTCATCGATCTCGCCGAGCAGCCCCCGGTAGAACGCATTGCGACGATCACCGCCGTCATCTAGTGCGTCGACGATCGCCTGCGCGACGTTCGTGCGGTTTGCCGCGATGCGCACCTCCCACGGGACGCCGTCGGTGTTGCCCATCGCGGTGTCTGCCACGAGGTCGACGGATTCCAGGGCTTCGCGGACGTCGTGGGCGGCGTCCTCGTCGGCCGCACCGACGTCGTCCAACGCTCTGACGATCTGGCGGGACAGTTCGGTGCCACGGGCTGCGAGCATCTGGGCGGCTACGCCTGCATCGTTGCCGGACAGCATGATCAGCAGCGCAGACGGCAGCGTCTCGGGTGCGGCGGATCCATCGTCGCCGATCAGGAAGCCCTCGGAGCGCGCCTTCTCGACATGCGCCGCGAGCTCCGCCTGCCTCTTGGCAAGCTGATCGGCGCCGTCCCGCGCGGCGACGGCGGCGAGGACCAGAGTCCGCGCGACGGCGTCCCCCTCCGCGGTGAAGGTCCTGGCATCGTTCTGTGCCGCCTCTGCGGCGACCCCGGTCCAGACCCGCCCCGTGTCCTGGCCAGCGCGCGACGCCGCCGTCGCCCTCTGATGTATCACGCGGGCCGCCTCGTCCCACCCGTCGGCGAGCCGCCGCAGTTCGCCGGTGCGCCACGCCAGCGCGCTCGTCAGGGACGGTCGGCTCATGGGGATCCGCCGAGGCGGTCGTCGTGGTCCATCTCGGCCTGCTCGATGGCCGCCACGGACACCCCAACCGCCGAGGCCCAGGTGCGCAGGTGTGCGACGACGTCCGCAAGGCGATCCTCCGCGACGGAACACTTGGTGGCCGCACTGACGGAGGATCCGGCAAGGGCATCTGAACCCATGGTGGGCCAATGGATTTCATGGAGACGAGCGGCGTCGTCGAGAATGCTGTCCGCAAGGGCCCGCACCGCCGCCGCGTCCAATCTCACTGTCCCCATGTCTGCATGCTGACCGACGCCAGCATGGCCCGCGCGATTCATCCACAGGCTCGAAAACGCGTGTTCAGAGGTAACGTTTACGATTCCGCCAGCGGGTGTCAACACGTGCGGGACCGGTAACCCGTAAGCTCGGCTAGGTGCAACGGCGAATCATGGGCATCGAGACGGAATTCGGTGTGACGTGCACTTTCCACGGTCACCGACGGCTTTCTCCCGACGAAGTTGCCCGCTACCTGTTCCGACGCGTCGTCTCGTGGGGCCGCAGTTCCAACGTGTTCCTCCGCAACGGTGCCCGCCTCTACCTCGACGTGGGCTCGCACCCCGAGTATGCGACAGCTGAATGCGACAGCCTCATTCAGCTCGTCACCCATGACCGCGCAGGTGAGCGGGTGCTGGAGGATCTCCTGATCGACGCCGAGCAGCGCCTCGCCGACGAGGGCATCGGCGGCGACATCTACCTGTTCAAGAACAACACCGACTCCGCGGGCAACTCGTACGGCTGCCACGAGAACTACCTCATCGTGCGGGCCGGGGAGTTCTCCAGGATCTCGGACGTGTTGCTGCCGTTCCTCGTCACACGCCAATTGATCTGCGGCGCGGGCAAAGTGCTGCAGACGCCCAAGGCCGCCGCCTTCTGCCTGAGCCAGCGCGCCGAGCACATCTGGGAGGGCGTCTCCAGCGCCACCACTCGCAGCAGGCCCATCATCAACACCCGCGACGAGCCGCATGCGGACGCCGAGAAGTACCGCCGCCTACACGTGATCGTCGGCGACTCCAACATGTGCGAGTCCACCACCATGTTGAAGGTGGGCACCGCCGCACTGGTGCTCGAGATGATCGAGGCGGGGGTGCCGTTTCGGGACTTCTCGCTCGACAATCCCATTCGCGCGATTCGCGAAGTCAGCCACGACCTGACGGGTCGCCGACCCGTACGGCTGGCAGGCGGGCGGCAGGCCAGCGCGCTCGACATCCAGCGCGAGTACTACAGCCGTGCCGTCGAACACTTGCAGACCCGTGAGCCCAATGCCCAGATCGAGCAGGTCGTCGACCTGTGGGGCCGCCAGCTCGACGCCGTGGAGAGCCAGGACTTCGCCAAGGTCGATACCGAAATCGACTGGGTCATCAAGCGCAAGCTGTTCGAGCGCTACCAGGACCGGTACGACATGGAGCTGGCGGATCCCAAGATCGCGCAGCTCGACTTGGCATACCACGACATCAAGCGCGGTCGCGGCGTGTTCGACCTGCTGCAGCGCAAGGGTCTGGCCGCTCGGATCACGACCGATGAGGACATCGACGCCGCGGTCAACGAACCGCCCCAGACCACTCGCGCCAAGCTTCGCGGTGAGTTCATCAGTGCCGCCCAGGCTGCGGGCCGAGACTTCACCGTCGACTGGGTGCATCTGAAGCTCAACGACCAGGCTCAGCGCACAGTGTTGTGCAAGGACCCGTTCCGTTCGGTCGACGAGCGGGTGAAGCGACTCATCGCCAGCATGTGACCGCACCTCGGCCCCGGTCGAATAGGGTTAGGCAGTGGGGATCTCCAAAGTAGAGCGGCTGATGAACCTCGTCATCGCACTTCTGTCCACCCGCACGTTCATCACGGCCGAAAGAATCCGCGAGACCGTGTCCGGCTACGCCGACAGCCCGAGTGACGAGGCCTTCTCGCGGATGTTCGAGCGAGACAAGAACGAGCTTCGCGATCTCGGCATCCCGTTGGAGACGGGACGGGTGTCGTCGCTCGACCCGACCGAGGGCTACAAGATCAACCGGGAGGCGTACGCGCTGGCTCCCGTGGAGTTGACCGCCGACGAAGCTGCCGCGGTCGCCATGGCGACCCAGTTGTGGGAGTCGCCGGAGTTGGTGACGGTCACCCAGGGTGCGCTGCTGAAGTTGCGGGCGGCGGGAGTGGACGTCGACGCGCCGGAGTTCGCAGTCGAGATCACCACGACCGCGGCGCTGCCGGGCCTGCGGGGATCCGAGGACGTATTGGGAGTCCTGCTGGCCGCGATCGATTCCGGCCAGGCCGTACGGTTCAAGCACCGCGCCTCCCGCAGCGAGCCGTACACCGACCGCACCGTCGAGCCGTGGGGCGTCGTCACGTACAGCGGACGCTGGTACCTCGTCGGTCACGACCGCACCCGCGAGGCGACCAGGACCTTCCGGTTGTCGCGCATCGATGCCGACGTTCAACCGATCGGGCCACGGGACGCCGTGCGCCGACCCGACGGCGTTGACCTTCGTGACATCGTGCACCGTGCGGTCGCCGAGGCGCCACCCAGTGCGCAGGCCCGGGTGTGGATGGCAGACGGCCGCGGAACCGAGTTGCGAAGGCAGGCCACGACCGCGACCGCGATGCCCTTGGCGGGACGCGGTGGCGACGAGCTCGCGCTCGACATCGGCAGACAGGATCGGTTGGCCCGCGAGATCGCCAGCTGCGGCGCCGACGCCGTCGTGCTGGACCCGGGGTCGTTGCGGGACGACGTGATCGAGCGCTTGCGGGCGCAGGCTGAGGAGTGGGCTGCGGATGTCTAGCGTCTCGACCCGCCTGGTGCGTTTGCTGAACATGGTCCCCTACTTCCAGGCCAACCCACGGATCACCCGCGCCGAGGCGGCGGCCGAGCTGGGGGTGACGGAAACGCAGCTCACCCTCGACCTCGATCAGTTGTGGATGTGCGGACTGCCTGGATACGGACCGGGCGACCTCATCGACTTCGAGTTCTCCGGCGACACGATCGACGTCACCTTCTCGGCGGGGATGGACCACCCATTGCGTCTGACCTCCCCGGAGGCGACCGGCATTCTGGTCGCCCTGCGAGCGTTGCTGGAGGTCCCCGGCATCGTCGATCCGGAAGCGGCCCGCAGCGCGATCGCGAAGATCGAGTCGGCGGCGGGCACCGCTACCGGCGCCCGCGGGGGAGCGGACGCCGCGATCGACGAGCCCGCGCCGATCGAGAGCGGGACCGCCGCGGCAGTACGCGGTGCGGTACGGGATGGTCGCGCGCTCTCGATCGACTACTACTCTGCATCGCACGACACGCTGTCGAGTCGCGTCGTCGATCCGATTCGGGTGGTGCTTGTCGCCGACCACGCCTACCTCGAGGCGTGGTGCCGGTCCTCCGAGGGCGTCAGGTTGTTCCGCTTCGACCGGATCGTCGATGCACGGGTGCTCGACGAGCGGTCGTCGCCGCCGGAACCCGCCGTGCAGGCCCGCCCCGACACGTCACTCTTCGACGCCGACCCGTCGCTGCCTGCGGCAACGTTGCTGATCGACCGGTCGGCCGCCTGGATGTTCGACTATTACCCGCTGCGGGTGGTCCGCGAATTGCCCGACGGCGCCTGTGAGGCAGCCATGACGTACGCCTCCGAGGGTTGGATGGCACGGTTCGTCCTCGGCTTCGGTTCGGCTGTGCGAGTGCTGGAACCGCAGGCGCTGGCCGATCGGGTCCGCGAATCCGCCGCTGCGGCGTTGAGGGCCTACGAAGTCCTTCCTGCCAACGAGGGCGGGTAGACTCGTCCACAACATCTGGAGGTGTCCAAATTGGGTGGTCTACAACCGTGGCACTGGTTGATCGTCATCGCGGTGTTCGTGTTGCTTTTCGGTGCCAAGAAGCTCCCGGACGCGGCGCGTTCGCTTGGCAAGTCGATGCGCATCTTCAAGTCCGAGATCAAGGAGATGCAATCGGACGGCAAGGACGACGAGGCGGCCAAGCCCGCGTCGCCGCCCACGCCGATCACGTCGGAGCGGGTGGAACCCGTACAGGCGCCCGAGAAGTCCACCGAGCAGCGACCGGCCTGATCGACTCGTCTCTTCGGCGTGCCGCGAGGCAGCGCCGCTAAGTGGCGCCAAGACGAGCCGTGCAGACCCCCGGAATCTTCAAGAAGCTCGACCCGCGTCGCCGCCGTGCCAAGGCCAATCCTGACGGCACCATGTCGCTCGTCGACCACCTCCACGAGCTTCGCAACCGATTGTTGATCGCGGTCGCCGCCATTCTCATCACCACCATCTTCGGGTTCTTTTGGTATGCCCACGGCGTCTTCGGTGTGCACAGCCTCGGTGACTGGCTCCGGGAGCCCTACTGCTCGCTGCCCGCTTCCGCGCGGGCGAGCATCGCGCCAGACGGCGAGTGTCGATTGCTCGCGACTGCGCCGTTCGACCAGTTCATGCTGCGGCTCAAGGTTGCCTTGACCGCCGGAGTCGTCCTCGCCTGCCCGGTGTGGTTGCAACAGCTCTGGGCGTTCATCACACCGGGGCTGTATCAGAAGGAGCGGCGTTTCGCCTCGGTCTTCGTCGCCTTTGGGGCTGCCCTCTTCATCACGGGCGCCGTGCTCGCGTACGTCGTCCTATCGACGGCGCTGAGCTTTCTGCTGACCGTAGGCAGCGACGTTCAGATCACCGCACTGTCCGGCGATCAGTACTTCAGCTTTCTGCTCAACCTGCTCCTGGTGTTCGGCATCAGCTTCGAATTCCCGTTGCTCATCATCATGCTGAACCTGGTCGGGATGCTGCCGTACGAACGCCTGAAGTCTTGGCGTCGAGGGCTGATCTTCGGACTGTTCGTGTTCGCCGCGTTCGCGACGCCGGGTTCGGATCCGTTCTCGATGCTGGCGTTGGCCTCGGCGTTGACGCTGCTGCTCGAGTTCGCCATCCAGGTCGCGCGTGTCAACGACAAGCGCAAGGCTCGCAAGGCCGCCCTCGAGGAGGTGCCCGACGACATGGCCGCACCCTTGGGTGACGTCGATCCCGTCGAGCCACCGAGCGCCGTGCCCACCCCGTCCCGGCTGGGCATCGATGACCAAGCCACCTGAGGCATCACCCGGTACGAACCAACTGGACGGTTTCACCGAACAACTGCCGTTCTCGCTGGACGCCTTCCAGATCCGTGCCTGCACGGCCTTGGAGCACGGCCACGGCGTCCTGGTCTGCGCGCCCACCGGGGCGGGGAAGACGGTGGTCGGAGAGTTCGCGGTGCACCTTGCCCTCGCGGCGGGCCGAAAATGCTTCTACACCACACCGATCAAGGCGCTGAGCAACCAGAAGCACAACGATCTGGTGCAGCGCTATGGCGCCGACCGCATCGGCCTGCTGACCGGTGATCAGAACATCAATGGCGACGCTCCGGTGGTCGTCATGACCACCGAGGTCCTTCGGAACATGCTGTACGCGAACTCCCCTGCACTGCAAGGTCTTTCACACGTGGTGATGGACGAGGTGCACTTTCTCGCCGATCGGATGCGCGGCGCGGTCTGGGAGGAGGTGATTCTGCACCTCTCCGAGGACGTGCGCCTTGTCAGCCTGTCGGCGACGGTGAGCAACGCCGAGGAGTTCGGCGGCTGGATCCAGACCGTGCGCGGCGACACCACCGTCGTAGTCGACGAGCACCGGCCCGTGCCGCTGTGGCAGCACATGATGGTGGGCAAGCGTGTCTTCGACCTGTTCGAGGGCGCCGAGACGACGACCGACCGGACGCGCATCCTGGTCGACCCCGACCTGCTGCGCCACATCGCCCACCGGCGGGAGGCCGACCGATTGTCGGACTGGCAACCCCGCGGTCGGGGCCGCCCCGGCCATGACGGCGGTCGGGGCCGCCCCGGCCATCGTCTAGGAAGTGGTGGCCGGCCCACGCTCTATCGGCCGCCGTCACGACCGGACGTGATCGGCGTCCTCGACCACGAAGGCCTGCTACCCGCCATCACGTTCGTGTTCTCCCGCGCCGGCTGCGACGCGGCGGTGAAGCAGTGTCTGCGTTCGTCGTTGAGGCTCACCAACGACGAGGAGCGGACGCGGATCGCGGAGGTGATCGACCGTCGGTGCGCCGATCTCGACGACGCCGACCTGGTGGTCCTGGGCTACTACGAATGGCGCGAGGGGCTGCTACGCGGGCTCGCCGCTCACCACGCGGGACTGCTGCCGGTCTTCCGTCACACCGTCGAAGAGCTGTTTACCGCGGGGCTTGTGAAGGCCGTATTCGCGACGGAGACACTTGCTTTGGGCATAAACATGCCCGCAAGAACAGTCGTGCTCGAGCGGCTGGTGAAGTTCAACGGCGAGCAGCACGCCCCGTTGACTCCGGGGGAGTACACGCAGCTGACCGGTCGGGCAGGCCGTCGCGGCATCGACGTCGAGGGCCACGCCGTCGTGCTGTGGCAACCGGATGTCGAGCCCGCCGACGTCGCGGGTCTCGCGTCCACCCGCACGTTCCCGCTGCGGAGCTCGTTCGCGCCGTCGTACAACATGACGATCAACCTGGCGCACCAGATGGGGCCCGAACAGGCGCACCGGCTCCTGGAACGGTCCTTCGCGCAGTTCCAGGCGGACCGCTCCGTGGTGGGCCTCGTCCGCGGGGTCTCGCGCGGCGAGCGGATGATGGACGAGATCGCCGCCGAACTCGGTGGGCTGGATGCACCGATCCTCGGCTACGCGCGCTTGCGCGCGACGATCTCCGATCGCGAACGGTCCCAGTCGCGGGCCTCGAGGCTGCAACGAAGGCAGGCGGCCAATGACGCGCTGGCCGGCCTGCGTCGGGGCGACATCATCACGATCGGCCAGGGGCGCCGCGGCGGTCTCGCGGTCGTGCTCGAACCCGCGGGGGACCGCGACGATCCCAGGCCGTTGGTGCTGACCGAAGATCGCTGGGCAGGCCGTATCTCGTCGACGGACTTCTCCGGATCGTCCGCCCGAGTGGGCTCGATGAACCTGCCGAAACGTGTGGAGCACCGGCAACCGCGGGTCCGCCGCGACGTCGCGGCGGCCTTGCGCTCTGCAGCGGCCGGACTCCGCGTTCCCACGCAGCGGCCCAAACGCGGCCAGGCCGGCCAGGATCGGGAACACGACGTGGATCCCGAACTCGCGGCATTGCGTGATCAGCTACGTGCTCACCCTGCGCACCACCTCACCGACCGGGAGGACCGGGTCCGGGTCGCCGAGCGCCTGCTGCGGATCGAGCGCGACAACGCGGACATTCAGAAGAAGGTCAATGCTGCGACCAATTCGCTTGCTCGGACCTTTGACCGAATTGTGTTGCTGCTCGTGGAGCGTGGCTTCATCGACGAGGTGGACGGCGGCGATCTGAAGGTCACCGCCGACGGGCTGCTGTTGGCCCGCATCTACAGCGAGAGCGATCTTTTGGTCGCCGAATGTCTGCGCAGCGGAGCGTGGAACGGCCTCGATGCCGCAGAGTTGGCAGGTGTGCTGTCCTCAGTGGTCTTCGAGTCCAGGGGCGACACGCCCGGCGCGGCCTCGTTCGTCGAGGGTGCCACGCCGGCCATGCGCCGCGCCATCACACAGACACGCCAATCGTGGTCGGAGATCCGGGCCGACGAGCAGCGCCACCGACTCTCGACGAGTCGCGAGCCGGACACCGGCTTCGTGACGGCCATCTACCGCTGGGTGACAACGGGAGATCTGTCGGCATCGCTGTCGGCTTCCGACGCCTCGGGCAGCGGATCGCCCTTATCGGCGGGCGATTTCGTGCGGTGGTGTCGACAGGTTCTCGATCTGCTCGATCAGGTGCGAAACACCGCCCCCACACCGGCCCTGCGGACGGCCGCGAAACGCGCGATCGAGGGGATTCGGCGCGGCGTCGTGGCCGTTGATGCAGGGTAGTCTGTGGCGGAAGTTCGGTATTCGAGCTCGTTGAGGACGTTGAGTTTCACCGCAGAGAAGCAACCAAGGAGAGACGATGAGCGGACCGCAGGGATCCGACCCCGCCCAGCCGTGGGCGGGTCAGCAGCCGGCCGACCCCGCTTGGCAGCCTCAAGCTCCCGAACAGCCGCAACCGGAACAGCCTGCGTGGGGGCAGCAGCCGCCCGCCTACGGTCAGCAGCCGCCGGCCTACGGCGGACAGCAGCCCTACCAGCAGCCGCCATACGGTCAGCCGCAGTATCCGCAGGCTGAGCAGTACGGTCAGCAGCCCACCGCCTACGGCCCCACGTCCTACCCACAGCAGCCCCAATACGGCCAGCCGCCGCAGTACGGTCAGCAGCCGCAGTACGGCCAGTACGATCCGAATCAGCAGTACGGCCAGCAGCCCGGCCAGTACGACCCCAACCAGCAGTACGGCCAGCAGCCCGGCCAGTACGACCCCAACCAGCAGTTCACGCCCTACTCGACCAGCGATGCGGGCTCCAAGAAGTCGATGGGCCTCATCCTCGGTGTGGTCGGTGCCCTGGTGGTCGTGGTCCTGATAGTCGTGGGCATCCTGGGTTTCTGGAAGCCCGGCTGGTTCATGACCACCAACCTCGACATCAACGCCGCGCAGTCCGGCGTGCAGCAGATACTCAGTGACCAGACCAACGGCTACGGCGCCAAGAACGTCCAGGACGTGAGCTGCAACAATGGTGCGAACCCCAAAGTCGTCAAGGGCGGTACGTTCGACTGTGAGGTCAGCATCGACGGCACCAAGCGGCAGGTGACGGTGACGTTCCAGGACGACAGCGGCACCTACGAGGTCGGCAGGCCCCGCTAGCGCGTCTCTCCCCGGGTCGCCGTGCTGCTGTACTACCTAGGGCAGCCCGTCGAGCGCCTTCTGTAGGCGCGCGATGGACGACGTGACGCCGAATTCGCCAGCAAGTTCGGCGACCCTGCGCGGATCTCGGGCGGCCAGTGGCAGCGCATCCGACTCCGTCGACATCGCGACGTCCGCGTCGGTGGCCACCCGGACCACCTTTTCCGCGGCGGCCACGTAGTCAATCGAGGCCAAGAGCTTCTTGCGCTGCGCCGCCGGCAGTTTCGACGATGGGTCGTCGGCGGCGGCCATGATCCGCTGCAGTGAACCGTGCTGGGCGAGCAGCGCGGACGCCGTCTTGTCGCCGATGCCCGATACGCCGGGCAGGCCGTCGGATGGATCGCCACGCAGTAGCGCCAGCTCCGCGTACGCCGGGCCCGCGCGATCGCGCGGTACGCCGTACTGCTCGGCGACCTCGGCGGGACCGAAGAGCGTCGCCCTGGCCAGACCTCGGCCGATGTAGAACACCCTGATCTGAACCGGATCGTCGGCGACCAGCTGGAGGAGATCGCGGTCTCCGCTGACCACCACCACGGGGTCCTGCCGCTCCTTGGCCGCCAACGTGCCGAGCACGTCGTCGGCCTCATATCCGGGAGCACCCGCGGTGGCGATGCCGAAGGCGTCGAGCATCGACATGATCATGTCGACCTGCGGGGTGAGGTCGTCGGGGACCTCCTCGACGTCCGGCTGCCCTGCGGCTCGCTCCTCCTCGACACGGTGTGCCTTGTACGACGGGATCAGGTCCACCCGCCACTGCGGTCGCCAGTCGAGGTCCAGGCACACCACGAGCCGCGCCGGGCGCTCCTTGGTGATCAAGGTCGCGACGGTGTCGAGAAAGCCACGAAGCGCGTTCACCGGGCGTCCATCGGGCGCGGTGATGGACGACGGAACCCCGAAGAAGGACCGGAACCACATGCTGGCGCCGTCGAGGAGCATCACGGGCGCCGTCATCGACGTGCTTCCTTGGGCATGTCCTGGCGCAACGTGACGGTGTCGTCGACGCCGCGGGGGTCCATCGAGGCATATTGGCGGCCGATGTAGCGGTAACTCAGCAGAGCGCCCCAGCGTCGCCTCAGCTCATCGGCGTAGGCCTCGCGTTCGTCGGTGAGATCGCGGATGTCGCGCAGCATCCGACTGACAGTAGCGTGCGGTAAGGATGGACTCGTGAGCTTTTCCGTCGACCGCATCGACCACGTCGTCATCAACTGCCGTAACGCCGACCTCACCGCCGCCTGGTACGTCCGCGTGCTCGGCATGACACGCGAGACCTTCGCCGATGGCCGGATCGCTCTGCGATTCGGCGATCAGAAGCTCAACGTTCGGCCCACTCGAGCGCCGAACTGGATCACGGCGGCCGTCGACGAACCGAGCACGCTCGACGTGTGCTTCATCGCCGACACCACTGCCGTGGCCATCGGCCGTCACCTGCGCAACTGCGGCGTCGAGATCACCGAGGGTCCGGTTGCCAAAGCGGGTGCGCTCGGTCCCATGACGTCGCACTACTGCCGCGACCCCGACGGCAACCTCATCGAAGTCGCCACCTATCAGCGCGCCGATTAGCCTCGACCGCATGGGCTTCAGTGGAGAGCACGGCAGATTCAGCACAGAGGTGTACGCCGGACGACTGCGGGCGGCGACCGCCGCGGCGGCGGAAGCCGGTCTGGCCGGTCTGGTCATCACTCCCGGGTACGACCTGCGCTACCTCCTCGGATCCCGGGCGCAGACCTTCGAGCGGCTGACCGCCCTCGTGCTGCCCAGCCAAGGAGCCGGGGCCGGTGAGCCGACTGTCATCGTGCCGCGGATGGAGTTGGCCTCGTTGAAGGACTCCGCGGTGCTGGAACTGGGCCTGGCAGTGCGGGACTGGGTGGACGGCGACGACCCGTACCGCCTGGTCGCCGAGTCGCTATGCACTACCCCGCCGATCGCCACCGCCGTCACCGATTCCATGCCCGCGTTGCATCTGCTGCCGCTGGCCGAGGTGTTCGGCGTGGTGCCAGTGCTGGCAACTGCCGTGCTGCGCACACTGCGGATGGTCAAGGACGCTGCGGAGATCGACGCGTTGCGCAAGGCGGGCGCCGCGATCGATCGCGTCCACGAGAGGGTGCCCGAGTTCCTGGTACCCGGTCGCACGGAAGCGGACGTAGCCGCTGACATCGCCGAAGCGATTGTCGCCGAGGGGCATTCGGAGGTGGCGTTCATCATCGTCGGGTCGGGGCCCAACGGTGCCGATCCGCATCACGAATGCTCCGACCGCAAGCTTGAAGCGGGTGACGTCGTGGTCGTCGACATCGGCGGACCCTACGAGCCCGGGTACAACTCGGACTCGACGCGCACCTACAGCATCGGTCAACCGGATGCCGACGTCGCGAAGCGCTACGCGGTTCTACAGCGTGCGCAACAGGCGGCGGTGGCCGCGGTGCGGCCGGGGGTCACCGCGGGGGAGATCGACGCCGCTGCCCGAGAGGTGCTGGCCGCCGAGGGTTTGGCGGAGGCCTTCGTGCACCGCACCGGGCACGGCATCGGCCTGTCGGTGCACGAGGAGCCCTACATCGTCGCGGGGAACGAGCTACCGCTCGAGGAGGGCATGGCGTTCAGCGTGGAGCCGGGCATCTACTTCCCGGGCCAGTGGGGCGCTCGCATCGAGGACATCGTGATCGTCACCGCAGACGGCGCGATGGCGGTCAACGATCGGCCGCACGACCTGCTGGTGGTACCAGCCTGACGGGGTCAGTCGTCGTGACTGCGATCCAAGAGCCCCGACGACCCCAGCACCCGTTCGATCCGCACTTCGATCACGACCCGCCGCGGGTTGACCCGCGGCGTGCGGTAGCGCTGGGCGTAGCGAAGCTCGGCATCGCGGACGGCCTCTGGGTCGGCGTTGACCGTCGAACTGCCCTCCAATGACAGCCAGCGGGCACCGTCGACCTGGCTGAGGACCGCGACTCCGCGCTGGTCGGCGTTCACCGCCTTCTGGGAGCCGCCCGTCGTGATGACCCGAGCGAGGTGCGTCTTGGGATCGAAGGTGAATCCGACTGCGACGACGTGCGGCGAATTGTCGCCCCGAAGGGTGGTCAGCATGGCTAGATGTCGTTCGGTCAGGAACGCCAGCGCGTCGTTGGTCAGCCGCGTAGTTGCCTTCGCCATGGGTGCCAAACCTAGCGCAGGACATAATCGCAGCCATGAAGGACACGGGCGTGGTGGTGATATTCGGTGGACGCAGCGAGATCGGGGTCGAACTGGCCACGCGTCTGGCCGCCGGTGCCACCGTCGTGCTGGCGGCGCGCGACGCTCAGCGGCTGATGGACGAGCGCGCTGCGGTGATGGCGGCGGGCGCGGCGGCCGTTCATGTCCGAGAGTTCGACGCCGATGCGCTCGCTTCGCACACGCCGCTCGTCGAGTCGATCGTCGCCGAGTTCGGTCCCATCGGCACGGCAGTGGTCTCCTTCGGAATTCTCGGTGACCAGTCGCGTGCAGAGGCGGACCCCGCTCACGCCGCCGCGATCGTGCACACCGACTACACCGCTCAGGTCAGCCTGCTGACGGTGTTGGTGACCACGATGCGGAAGGCGGCTGGACGAGCGGAGCGACGGGGGAAGGGGAACCGCGGCACGATCGTGGTGTTCTCGTCGGTGGCGGGGGCCCGGCCCCGTCGTGCCAACTACGTGTACGGGTCGGCCAAGTCGGGATTGGACGCCTTCAGCCGCGGGCTGGCCGATGCGCTGCACGGCACCGGCGTGCGACTGCTGCTCGTCCGGCCCGGTTTCGTGATCGGTCGCATGACCGAGGGCATGTCACCCGCCCCGCTGTCGAGTACGCCGCCGCAGGTGGCCGACGCGGTGGCACGGGCGCTGGCGAAGGGTCGTGACGAGATCTGGGTGCCCCGCTCGCTCGGAGCCCTGGCGTTCGGTCTGCGGATGCTGCCGCGGTCGGTGTGGCGCAGGCTTCCCCGATGATCGTCGTCGTGGGCATCGGTGCGGACGGAATGGCGGGGCTGCCCGCTTCATCTCGTCGTGAATTAACCAGAGCCACAACCATTTACGGCTCCCCACGGCAGCTCGCGCTGCTGGATGACTCCGTCTCCGCGCGACGCCGAGAATGGCCGTCGCCCCTTCTGCCCGCCCTCGGCACCCTGCTTGAGGGCGCTGTTTCAGGGGATGACGGTGACGTGCACGACGTGCACGTTGTTGCCAGCGGTGACCCCCTTTTGCACGGCATCGGCAACACCCTGATCCGGCTGTACGGGCCGGATGCGGTGTCGGTGCTGCCCCACGTGTCGTCGGTGACGCTGGCGTGCGCCAGGGTTGGCTGGGCGGTGCAGGACACCGAGATCATCAGCCTCGTCACCGCGGCGTCGCACACCGCCGTGCGACGAGGCGGTCAGGCGGTGGTGCTGTCACGCGACGGCACCAGCCCAGCCACGCTGGCCCGGCTTCTCGCCGAAACCGGCCGCGGGGACTCGGAGTTGACCGTGCTTGAGCAGCTCGGCGGCCCGGGGGAGCGGCGGCGGTCCGCGACGGCTCGGGAATGGGCGAGCCGCCCACCCCGTGACGTCGATGGGCTCAACGTGATGGCAGTGCGGTACCTGCCCGACGATCGCGTCGCCCATGCGCTGCCCGACGATGCCCTTGCCCATGACGGCCAGCTCACCAAGCAGTCGATCCGGGCCGTGACTCTGTCTGCACTGGCGCCGCGCCCCGGCGAACTTCTGTGGGACGTGGGAGCCGGTTCCGGAAGCATCGCCGTCGAGTGGTGTCGCAGTGCATCCGGGTGTTCGGCAGTCGCGTTCGAACGCGACGACACCCGTCGTGCGCGCGTCGAGGCGAACGCGGTCGCATTCGGCGCGGCGGTGAAGGTTCTTGGGGCAGCGCCGGACTGCTTCGACGACGCGCCGCAACCCGCGGCCATCTTCGTCGGCGGTGGCCTGACGCACCCCGGGTTGCTCGACGCCTGTCTGGACCGCCTGCCGGCCGGTGGTCGGCTCGTCGCCAACCTGGTCACCGTCGAATCCGAAGGCGTTGTCAGTCAGTGGTATTCACGGATCGGAGGGACCTTGCGGCGCTTCCAGCACTACCACGGTGAGCCCGTCGGCGGATTCACTGGATGGCGCCCCGCGATGCCGGTTACCCAATGGGTGGTGACCAAGCGATGACCGTCTACTTCATCGGCGCCGGGCCGGGTGCGGCCGATCTGATCACCGTGCGCGGGGAACGCCTGCTCAGGCGATGTCCCGTGTGTCTGTACGCCGGCTCGATCATGCCCGACGACCTGTTGGCCTCCTGCCCCCCGGACGCCAGAGTCGTGGACACCGGGCCACTGACGCTCGAACAGATCATCGCCGAGCTCACCGACGCGCACGACGCGGGATTGGACGTCGCCCGGCTGCATTCGGGTGACCCGTCGATCTATAGCGCGCTGGCCGAGCAATGCCGCCAACTCGACGCGGCCGGGGTCGACTACGAAGTGGTCCCGGGGGTGCCCGCCTTCGCCGCCGCGGCCGCTGCGCTGGGCCGTGAACTGACCGTGCCAGGTGTCGCGCAGACCGTGACCCTGACGCGGGTGGCGACGCTGTCGACGGCGATGCCGGTGGGGGAGGATCTTCAGACGTTGTCGGCGCCCGGCGCCACGTTGGTGCTGCATCTGGCCGCCGCGCAGGTCGATTCCATCGTGCCGGACCTCATCGCCGGCGGTTATGATGCCGAAACTCCCTGCGCAGTAGTGGCTTACGCGTCGTGGCCCCAAGAGAAGGTGCTGCGGTGCCGCCTCGGTGAGCTGGCCGAGCAGGTCCACGCCGCAGGCATCACGCGGACGGCTGTCATCGTGATTGGTGAGGTGCTCGCCGCAGACGGATTCTCCGACAGTTACCTGTACTCGGCGGGTCGTCGCCGCGGCCGTAGGCACTAGTGCGGGTGCTGCTGCTCGGCGGCACGGCAGAAGCGCGGGCGCTGGCCGCCGAGCTGCATCCGGAGACGGCCGTCATCAGCTCGCTCGCCGGTCGGGTGCCCGATCCCGCACTGCCGGTGGGTGAGGTCCGCATCGGCGGCTTTGGCGGGGTCGACGGGTTGACTCGGTGGCTTCGCGACGAAGCGGTCGCCGCCGTCGTCGACGCCACCCATCCGTTCGCCGCGCGCATCACCGCCAACGCGGCGGTGGCCAGCGCACGGGCCAGGCTGCCGCACGTGGTACTGGCCCGCCCCGCATGGCCGGTCGGCGAGGCGATCGTGGTCGACTCGGACCTCGACGCCGCGGACGTAGTGGTGGAGAGGGGGTTCGCGCGCGTCTTCCTGACCACTGGGCGCTCCGGCAGCGCTGCCTTCGCGAATGTGGACGCGTGGTTTCTCATCCGTGCGGTCACGCCGCCGGACGACGTCGACCTGCCGCCGGGTCACGAACTCGTGCTGTCGCGGGGTCCGTACCACTACGCCGACGAGCGGAAACTGTTGGTGGACTACGACATCGACGCACTCGTCACCAAGAACAGCGGTGGGGACATGACCAGGGCAAAAGTCGACGCCGCCGATGATCTCGGGATTCCGGTCATAATGGTGGACCGCCCGAGGCTGCCCGCCGGCGTGTCTACGGTCTCGAACGTCATCGACGCCGCCGCGTGGGTCAGAGCGCTCTGACCAGCTCCAGGCTGCCGAGGTCGCGGATCGCCTGACAGCCGCGCTCCATCATCACCAGCATCATGTCGTCGCCGCGTTCGGTCGAGATGGCGAACGCGCAGCCGAGCACCGACAGCAGGGGTACCTGCAGCATGCCCACGCGATAGTCCCGCCAACAGGTGCCGCGGTCGTAATCCGTGACGCCGTAACCCGAGAGCTCGGCGTGGTAGACGCTGACGAGGTTCTCGTCGGCCGCTGATCTGTCGGCGGGGAGCAGGCTGGTTCCGGTGAAGTACGCCAGGTCGCGAGCGGGTAGCCCGACACCCAACGTCTGCCAGTCGACGATCGTGACGTGGGTGCGATCGGGGTCGAAGAGCATGTTGTCGAGTCGGTAGTCGCCGTGCATCAGTGCGAAGCGGTGGCGGTCGGCCGTCAGCCAGGGCGTGACCATCGACATGGCCTCGGTCACCGTGTCGCGATCGGCGTCCGTCATCCGCGAACCCAGTCGGTCGAGCGTGATCTGAGTTGCCATGACGGCGATGTCGCCGAGGCCCTTCATGGCGTCCTCGTTCGCCATCGACATCACCAGGCCGGGAAAGTCTGGCCACTTGGCATCACACCAGGTGGGTCCGTGCAGACCGGCGAGTGCGCGAACGGCCAACTCAGCTTCGACGGTGGTGCAGCCGCCGATCTGATCGCCCTGGACTGCGGGCGCCATGTCGGACAGAAGGAGGACGAAGTCGCCGCCGTCGGAGGAGATCTCGCAGTGATAGTTGGTGGGGATCGGCACTCGGACGACGTCGGCGACGCTGGTGTAGAAGGCGTGCTCGGACCGGTAACCGAGGGCGACGCGTTCGCGCACCGCGTCGTCCTGGGACGAGAGCTTGATGGCGAAGGTGGTGGGGAGCTCAGTGGCGGCCGAGGAGTAGTCAACCGACAGGCGATAGGTGGCGCCGGTCTGACCCGTTCCGATCGGGGTGACGTCGACCGATTCGATTCCGACCGTGAGCACGGATTCCAACCACTGCGGCGTCACGTCCGTGGGGCTGCGGGGGATGGACGGGGCCGGCGGGGAGGGCCTAATCATGACGCGCGACACTAATCGGCCACTTGACAGCTGTCAACGATTCCTGACAGGAGTCAAGAGGGATAGCGACGAGGGGTGAAGACGCGGTCGACGGGGCCATCACCGGCCTGATGCCACTGTGTCTGCGACGAGCCGACGATCAGAAGGCAACGCATGTCGACGTCCGCTGGGTCGAGGTCGGCCAACCGCACCACCTTGACGTGTTCCCGTGGACCGGCGACGTCGCGGCCAATCACCACGGGTGTGCCGGGATCGCGGTGTTCCAGCAAGAGGTCGCGCATCGCAGCGACCTGCCAGGTGCGGCTCTTCGAGGCGGGGTTGTAGACGGCCAGCACGAGGTCCGCGGTAGCCGCGGCCCGGAGCCTGTCGACGATCACGTCCCACGGTTTGAGACGGTCGGACAGTGAGATCACGGCGTAGTCGTGGCCCAGCGGGGCGCCGACCCGGCTCGCGACGGCCTGCGCGGCAGTCATCGCGGGAATCACCCTGACCTCGACGCCGGGCCACTGCTTGGCCTCCTCCAGCACGGCTGTCGCCATGGCGAATACACCCGGGTCACCGGAGGAGACCACGGCGACGGCGCGGCCCTGCTCGGCCAGCGTGCACGCCAACCGTGCCCGCGCCTGCTCGTCGGTGTTGTCGCTCGGGTGGTGTCGCTGACCATCGCGACCAGGGACGCGGTCGAGGTAGGGGCCGTAGCCGATGAGGTCGGTGGCGGCCACCAGCTCGCGGCGGGACTGCGGCGTCATCCAGTCGACGTCACCTGGTCCGAGGCCGACGACGACGACACTGCCAATGGGGCTTCCGACGGGATCCTTGCGAACCGTCATCCCCGGCAGCACGGCCAGCGAGAAGTAGGGGACCGTCGACTCGTCGACGTCGGCGGCGGGAGACACTCGCTGCTGCGCGGTGCTCGCACGCTCGACGTAGTAGGCGTCGTGCAGTCGACCGACCGCCGAGAGCGCTTCCCGCACAGCAGGATACGATCGGCCGAGCTTCATCACCACGGCGGCGTCGGTGTCGGCCAGCCGCCGTTTGAGCTCGGCAGCCGGAAGTGTGCCCGGCAGGATCGACAGCACCTCGTCACCCTGGACCAGCGGACGCCCGATGGCCGCCGACGCGGCGCTCACCGACGTCACCCCGGGCACGATGACCGCACTGAACCGCTTCGTCAGCCGGTTGTGCATGTGCATGTACGAGCTGTAGAACAGCGGGTCGCCCTCCGCGAGCAGCGCCACGTCCCGGCCGGCCGCCAGATGGACGGCGATGCGGTCGGCCGCCGCCTCGTAGAAGTCCTCCATTGCCCCCGCGTAGCCACCGGGATGGTCGGTGGTCTCCGTGGTGACCGGATAGACCAGGTGCTCCTCGAGTTGGCCGGGCCGCAGATATGGCTCGGCGATGGTGCGCGCGATGCTGCGTCCGTGGCGGGCGCTGTGATAGGCGACGACGTCGGCCTCACCGATGACGCGCGCCGCCTTGACGGTGACCAGCTCGGGATCGCCGGGACCGAGGCCAACGCCCCACAGTGTGCCCGCCGTGCTCATTCGCGTTCGGTCGCAATCGCATTGACGGCAGCCGCAGCCATCGCGCTGCCGCCGCGGCGGCCCGTGACCACGAGGTACTCCATGCCGCGCGGCCGGTCGATCAGCTCGTCCTTGGACTGCGCCGAGCCGACGAAGCCGACCGGGCCGCCTAGTACGGCGGCGGGTACGGGCGCGCCGTCGTCGAGCAGTTCGAGCAATCGGAACAGGGCGGTAGGGGCGTTCCCGATCGCGACCACCGCGCCACCGAGCCGCTCGGCCCAGAGGTCGACGCCCGCGGCGGAGCGCGTGCTGCCCAGGCGCGCCGCCAAATCGGCCGCCCTGGGGTCGGCGACGAGCGAGACCACCTCGTTGTCGGCGGGCAGCCGCGACCGCGTGATGCCCGCCGCCACCATCGATGAATCGCACAGCACGGGTGCCCCAGCGGTCAGGGCGACGTGTGCCGAGGAGGCGACTCCGGGGGTGAAGGCCACGTGCTCCGCGACGTCGACCTGACCACAAGTGTGGATCAGCCGGACGACGATGCGAGACACGTCGTCGGGAAAGCGCGCAAGGTCGGCTTCCTCGCGGATCATCGAGAACGACTGCCGGTAGATCTCGGCGGCGTCGCGGATGTAGTCGAGCACCCGATCACCCTACGGGTGACGTGGCTCGTAACCGCTTGCGGTGGCTACCAGCACCTGGCCGACGGGCGGGCTGCCACAGGCACGTTCACAACCCACGAAGTGCCGGTGTAACCCCGCGGTCCCGTCGTGCACCGCCCGAGCGGCGTCGTCGCGGACGTCTGCCAGCGAGTGCG
Organism: Mycolicibacterium hodleri; assembly: GCF_006439015.1. Lineage (GTDB taxonomy): Bacteria > Actinomycetota > Actinomycetes > Mycobacteriales > Mycobacteriaceae > Mycobacterium > Mycobacterium hodleri_A. Next base: position 63,574 of record NZ_RCZG01000005.1, read on the forward strand.
CGCAGCCCGGACTGCCGGTGCACGAACTGACATCCAGCCATGGCGACCGGTCGTCGAATACCAGTCCCAAGGGCGCGAGCACTCGCAACGACGTATCGGCGATTCCCTCGTCGAGATCACAGATCAGCACCGAGCGCCACGGCGTGATCACCAGCGGTGACCCGACCGCCGCAAGGTACTCGGCGACCCTGGTCTTCAGAACGCCGAGGGGAACGGCAGCGCCGAGCGTGACCAGGCCGTCGTCCTGTGGAATCCAGCCGACGGGAGGCCGCACGAGGGGCGGCCACGTCGCCCCAGTTTCGGCAGTGGGCGTCAGCCCGTCCAACAGGGGTGCGATGTCAATGAGTTCGGTCGCGCGCCACGCAGTCCCGCGGACCTCGGTGAACCGCTCCGCCACGTCGACGAGCGTCACGGCGCCTTCTTGCGTGCGGACACCGGTGTCGACACCGGCCACCAGCAATGCGGCGGTGTCGTCGTCGAGGAAGTGCAGGCCGACGTCGGCCCCGAGTCCGGACACGTCGCCACGGCCGTCGTCCACCGCGAACAGGAACCGGCCCGGCAGGTGGGCTAGTCGATCATTGGCCTGAATCGCCGCATCGAGCGTGCGCACGAGGTCGCGGACGTCGGCGATACCCCCTTGGCGACCGGTCAGCGGCGAGGCGATCACGTTGCGAACGCGTTCGTGGCTTGGCGAGGGCAACAGCCCCGCATCCGCAATTGCGTCGGCCAGCGACTCTGCGTCCGTCACACCGCGCACCTGCACGTTTCCGCGGGACGTGAGTTCCATTGCGTGGGAGCCGAACCGGGCCGCGGCCAGAGCCAGTGCCTCGAGTTGGGGTGCCTCGATCATGCCGCCTGGCAGACGGACCCTTGCCAGCGCACCGTCCGCCGCCTGATGCACCTGAAGTGCACCGGGGCAGGCGTCGTCCTCGCGGGTTCGGGCCATCCTCCTACGGTACGGCGGCCAGGCGGACCGGCGCCACGACCTCCGAGTAGTGGGAGGCGTCACCGGTGATGACGCGACTGGGCCTGCCGTGCACGTCGACGGGAACGTCGCCAGCCAGGGTGACCCGACTGAGACGGCGGTACTGGTCGTCGTAGTCGGATACCGCATAGTGCTGAGTCGCCCGATTGTCCCAGATGGCCAGATCGCCGGCTCGCCAGTTCCAGCGAATCGTGTTCTCCAGCTTGGTGACCCGGGCCTGTAGAAGCTGCAGAAGCGTGCTCGACTCGGTGCTGCCGAGACCGACGAACCTCTTCACGAAGTGGCCGAGCAGCAGTACTCGCCGCCCCGTCTCGGGGTGGACGCGCACCACGGGATGCTCGGTCTCGTAGACGTCCGAGACGAACTCCTCGCGGTACTGGCGGGTGTTCGCGGCGACCTCGGCCGCCACGCCACTGACATTCTCCACGACGTCCCTGACGTAGTCGTAGTCGTTGGTGTGAACCGCCCTCAGGTTCTCGGCAAGGGCGGCCAGCGGCGGGGGCAGCTGGTCGTAGGCGGCCTCCGTGGACGCCCATGAGGTGGTGCCGCCGTACTCGGGCAGCGAAATGGCTCGCAGCAGTGAGGCCTTCGGGATGCGGTCGACGAACGTGACGTCGGTGTGCCACGAGTTCGCCTTGTCGTATCGAGAGTCGATCGGAAGCACGTCAGCACCTCGCGACGTCACCGTCGGATGGGCCATCGTGGGAGTCCCGAGCGTCCTGGCGAAGGCGAGCTGAGTCTCGTCGTCGAGGTGGTGCTGGTCGCGGAAGAAGATCACCTTGTGCGTCAGAAGCGCGTCGTTGATCGCCCCGACCGTGGCTGCGTCGAGATCGCCGCCGACCCGCACGCCGTCGACCCGCGCGCCGATGTTCGCGCCGAGTTTCACGACGACAGGGGAGTTGGACATGCACCATTGCCGCACGAATCCCTCGTCTTGGCCAGTCTTGGGCTTACCACGAGTGGAAGTGCGGGATTCGCTGCCTCAAGGATGCGTCCATTGGCGTCAATTTCAAGATCGACTGGCGTACTGCGGCTGCCGCGGTAACCCAGCATTCCCGGGATCGACACCGTCGCGGGGGAGGGGCCCAGGGCCCACCGTTCCGTGGCCGTCCCGGGGTTCCCGAACATGTTCATGATGATGGGCCCGCACTCGCCGATCGGAAGTCAGTCTCTGATCCCGGTTGCGGAGGACCAGGCCGAGTACGCACTGTGGTGGATAAAGCAGATCGCCCAGGGCAACGTCATCGAGGCAGTGCCGACCAGCGCTGCCACCAAGGATTACGACGACGCGATGAAAGCGGCTATGCCGCAAACTATTTGGGTGAGCGGCTGTTCGAGCTGGTACCTAGGCAAGGACGGCCTTCCCGAACGCTTCCCCCGGACTCCCGAGCGTCACTCCGCTGTGTTGCGGCATCCTGACCTCCGTGACTTCGAGGTGCGCACCTCGGCTGAGTGACTTCTGTCACGTTTCCACCGAGTGTGTTTCGTGCCACACGAAAACCGTTTATGCGGTACCGCCGGTATTACGTTGCTTCAGAACCCTCCGTTGGCCAGCCACATTAGGCAAGGCATCGGAGACGACACAGGAGGAACGGCAATGATGGGACTCTTCGCCTTCGCCGCGCTGGTGCTGGTGCTGCTCGCAGTTCTCGGACACCCGTACCAGGAGTCGTGGTACGGCAGGTGGGGTAACTCCGACCGCTGAGATGCGGTACGAATGGTGAGTGAACCCCCCCACCGTTCTACTGCTGTCCACGTCGGACACCGACCTGATGACGGCCCGCGCCAGCGGCGCACCCTACCGGTGGATGAACCCCAGCCGGCTAGTCGACGGCGAGCTCGACAGTCTGCTGGACGGTGCCGACGTGGTCATCGTGCGGATCCTCGGCGGATACCGCAGCTGGCAGCAGGGGATCGATGCGATCATCGCCAAGAGTCTGCCTGCGATCGTCATCAGCGGTGAGCAGTCGCCCGACGCCGACCTGATGAGTCACTCGACCGTACCCGCCGGCGTCGCCCTTCAGACGCACGTCTATCTCGCGCAGGGCGGCATCACCAATCTTCAACAGCTTCATGCCTTCTTGAGCGACACCTTGCTCATGACGGGTTTCGGCTTCTCGCCGCCGGAGTCCACTCCGGCGTGGGGGGTGCTGGAATGTCCTGCGGGCCACGGTCCCTCCAACGACGGTCCGCGCGTGGCCGTGCTCTTCTATCGCGCGCAACACCTGGCGGGCAACACCGCCTACGTCGGCGCCCTATGCCACGCCATCGACGCGGCGGGCGGCCAACCCGTACCCATCTACGCCGCGTCGCTGCGCACTCCGGAACCGGACCTCCTCGAGCTGTTGGGGACCGTCGACGCCTTGGTGACGACGGTGCTGGCCGCGGGCGGAGCCGTCCCGGCCACCGTCACTGCGGGCGGGGCCGACGACACCTGGAACGTGGCGCACCTCGCGGCGCTGAACATCCCGATTCTTCAAGGACTGTGTCTGACGTCATCAAGGAAGCAGTGGAGCGATAACAACGACGGGATGAGCCCGCTCGACGTGGCGACCCAGGTGGCCGTACCCGAGTTCGACGGCCGGATCATCACAGTGCCGTTCTCGTTCAAGGAGATCGACGACGAAGGACTGATCTCCTACGTCGCCGACCCGGAACGGTGCGCGCGGGTTGCGGGGCTGGCGGTGCGGCAGGCCAAGCTTCGCCACGTCGCCGCCGCGGACAAGCGAGTCGCGCTGATCTTCTCCGCCTACCCCACCAAGCACGCGCGCATCGGCAACGCCGTCGGCCTCGACACACCGGCGAGCGCAATCGCGTTGCTGACGGCGATGCTGGACGCCGGTTATCGGATCGGCGACGTGCCAGGCGTAGAGGCGCAGGATGGCGACGCACTGATCCATGCGCTCATCGAACGCGGCGGGCAAGACCCGGACTGGCTGACCCAGGGCCAGCTCGAGGGCAATCCGATCCGGGTGTCGGCGCGAGACTATCGCGCCTGGTTCGCAACGCTGCCCAGTCAATTGGCCGACCCCATCGTCGAGCACTGGGGCCCACCACCCGGGGAGCTGTACGTCGACCGCAGTCGTGATCCCGATGGCGAGATCGTCATCGCCGCAATGCAGTCCGACAACGTCGTCATCATGGTCCAGCCGCCCCGCGGGTTCGGTGCCAACCCGATCGCGATCTACCACGACCCCGACCTGCCGCCAAGTCACCACTATCTGGCGGCCTACCGGTGGCTTGACGACGAATTCTCCAATGGCTTTCGCGCCGACGCCGTCGTGCACCTCGGCAAGCACGGCAACCTGGAATGGCTGCCTGGCAAGACCCTCGGCATGTCGTCGACGTGCGGGACCGATGCGGCCCTCGGCGATCTGCCGCTGATCTACCCGTTCCTGGTCAACGACCCAGGGGAGGGCACCCAGGCCAAGCGTCGGGCACACGCTGTCCTGGTCGATCACCTGATCCCGCCGATGGCGCGAGCCGAGAGCTATGGCGACATCGCCCGACTCGAGCAGATGCTCGACGAACACTCCAACATCGCGGCCTTGGACCCCGGCAAGCTGCCTGCCATCCGCCAGGAGATCTGGACGCTGATGCGAGCGGCGAAGATGGACAACGATCTCGGCTTGGAGGATCGGCCCGACGAGGACGTCTTCGACGACATGCTGCTTCACGTCGACGGCTGGCTGTGCGAGATCAAGGACGTCCAGATCCGCGACGGACTGCACATCCTGGGCCAAGCACCCGACGGCGAGACCGAACTGAACCTGGTGCTGGCCATCCTGCAGGCCAGGCAGTTGTTCGGGGGCGAGCAGTCGGTCCCCGGGCTTCGGCAGGCGCTGGGTCTGGCCGAGGACGGTTCCGACTCGCGAGGTGACGTCGACGCCGCTGAGGCCCGGGCGCGGGAACTGGTCAGCGCCCTCGCCGAAAGTGATTGGAATCCAGCCGCCGTCGACCGGATAACCGACGACTCCGTGGTAGCCGCGATCCTTCGCTTCGCGGCCACCGAGGTGGTGCCGCGGCTTCGGGAGACCGATCGCGAGATCTCGCAGATTCTGCATGCGCTGGGCGGCGGATTCATTCCGGCCGGGCCATCGGGATCGCCGTTGCGGGGCCTGATCAACGTACTGCCCACCGGACGCAACTTCTACTCCGTCGACCCCAAGGCCATACCATCCCGGCTGGCATGGGAAACCGGTGTCGCCCTTGCTGATTCGCTACTCGAGCGCTATCACGCCGACCACGGGGCGTGGCCGCAGTCGGTCGGTCTCTCGGTGTGGGGCACGTCGGCGATGCGCACCTCGGGTGACGACATCGCCGAGGTCTTCGCCCTCCTCGGCGTCCGGCCGGTATGGGACGAGGCCTCCCGACGGGTCGTCGACCTGGAGGCCGTGGCCCTGGCCGACCTCGGACGGCCACGCATCGACGTCACCGTCCGGATCTCGGGTTTCTTCCGCGACGCCTTCCCACATGTCGTGACGATGCTCGACGACGCCGTGGCACTGGTCGCCGATCTCGACGAACCCGGCGAGCACAACTACGTCCGCGCGCATGCGCAGGCCGATCTCGCCGAACACGGGGACAAACGCCGCTCCACGACGCGGATCTTCGGCTCGAAACCAGGGACCTACGGGGCCGGGCTGCTGCAGCTGATCGACAGCAAGAACTGGCGCGACGACGCCGATTTGGCCGAGGTCTACACGGCGTGGGGCGGGTTCGCCTACGGTCGCGGCCTTGACGGCGCGGCCGCGAGCGATGACATGAACAGGCAGTATCGCCGGATCGCAGTCGCGGCGAAGAACCTCGACACTCGCGAACACGACATCGCCGACTCCGACGATTACTTCCAGTACCACGGCGGCATGATCGCCACCGTGCGCGCGCTCACCGGCACGGAACCGGCCGCCTACGTCGGCGACAACACCCGCCCGGATTCCGTGCGCACTCGGACATTGTCCGAGGAGACCACCCGCGTGTTCCGGGCCCGCGTGGTCAACCCCCGCTGGATCAACGCGATGCGCAGGCATGGCTACAAGGGTGCCTTCGAGATGGCGGCCACCGTCGACTACCTGTTCGGCTACGACGCGACCGCCGGGGTGATGGCCGATTGGATGTACGAACGACTGGCAGGGGAGTACGTCCTCGACGACGAGAACCGCAAGTTCGTGAACGAGTCCAATCCGTGGGCGCTGCACGGCATGGCCGAGCGGTTGCTGGAGGCCGCGGGACGCGGCATGTGGGCGGAGCCGGACGTCGCCACCCTGGACGGGCTTCGGCGGGTGCTCCTCGAGACCGAGGGCGACCTGGAGGGCTAGGGCCACTAGATTGTCGTCATGCCTGCCACGTTCGCCGAGGTCGCGAAATCCGAGTACGTGCTGTTGACGACGTTCACCAAGGACGGCAGACCCAAGCCAACCGCCATCTGGGTGGCTCCGGACGGCAACCGGGTCGTCGCCATCACGCAGGAGAAGTCCTGGAAGGTCAAGCGCATCCGCAACACCCCGCGGGTCACCATCGCCGAGTGCGACCGCGGCGGCAAGCCCAAGGGCGAGGCCGTCGAAGCCGTCGCCGTGATCCTCGACAAGTCCGAGACCCCCAAGGTCTACGACGCGATCGGTAAGCGGTACGGGTTGATCGGCAAGGTGTTCAACGTGTTCAGCAAGCTCCGGGGTGGCGCAAAGAACAACGTCGGCATCGAGTTGAAGGCCGTCGGGGCGAGCGAAGCGACGGGGGAGGGTGGCGCCTAGTGCCAACGTTCTCCGAGGTGTACGAGGAGAAGTACCTGCTGCTGACCACGTTCACCAAGGACGGGCGGCCCAAGCCGACGCCGGTCTGGGGTGTTCCCGAGGGCGGCAAGCTGTTGATCAGCACGGATGACGGATCGTGGAAGACCAAGCGCATCAACAACACTCCGCGCGTCACGATCCAGAAGTGCGGCGTGCTCGGCAAGCCCAAGGGCGAACCCGTCGAGGCGGTGGCCCGCAATCTGCCGAAGTCCGAAACCCGGAGGGTGTTCGACCTGGTCACCAAGCGCTACTGGTACCACGCATGGTGGTGGATCCCGCAGGCGATCATCCGTGGTGGCATCGACAAGGTGCACGCCGCCATAGAGGTGCAAGCAGTCGCGACGGCGGACTAGGAACCCCGGCGTCGTGCGAGACGTTGTGACGGTATGGCTATGCGGCTCTTTCTGATCTACGTCCTCGTCGAACTGGCGGTGGTGGTCGCGCTGGTGTCCACGATCGGGTTCGGTTGGACGTTGCTGGTGGTGATCGGCACGTTCGCGCTTGGTCTCGTCCTCGCGGGGTCGCAGATGAGGCGCCAGATCCAGCAGCTCCGGGTGGGCCTCGCCGCTCCGCGCGGCGCTGTACCCGACGGCGCCCTGGTGGCGCTCGGCACAGTCCTCACCGTCGTCCCCGGGCTGGTCACCTCAGCGTTGGGACTGCTCCTGTTGCTACCGCCGACCCGCGCTGCCGCACGCCCGGTCGTCACGGCGCTCGCTGCGCGTGGTCTCGGTCGGGTCCCGCTGATCGTCACGACCGCGGGGAACATGCACCAACCGCACCGCGGTGAGTACATCGACGGCGAGGTGGTCGACGTGACCGACGTTGAGCAACCGCGTCTGCCCAAGCACCCCGACGTCGCTTGACGACCCTTCTAGTCGGCGGCCAGGTCTACAACCCGACCATGCCCGACGCGACCGCACTCGCGGTCAGCGACGGACCCGACGGCGTGGTGGCGTGGCTGGGCACCGACGACGTGGGGCGCAGGCAGTTTCCGGACGCACGGGTGGTCGACCTCGACGGCGGGTTCGTGACGCCCGCATTCGTCGACAGCCATGTCCACGTCACCGCGACCGGGCTTGCACTCGTCGGCCTCGACCTGCGCCCCGCGGCGTCTCGTGACGAGGCGTTGCGGCTGATCGGGGAGTATGCCCGCCAGAACCCCACCGGCCTCGTCTGGGCACACGGATGGGACGAGTCGCGATGGCCGCATCCCGCCGCGCCCACGACCTCTGACCTCGACGGTCTGGTGGGCGACCGACCCGCCTACGTGGCCCGCGTCGACGTGCACTCCGCTGCGGCATCGACTGCGCTTCGCCGGGCGGTGCCTCAGCTGGGGTCGGCGGCAGGTTACGACCGCCAGCTGCCGTTGACGGCCGAGGCGCACCACCTGGTCCGTGCGGCAGCCCGGGCTCTGCTCACGTCCGCACAACGTCGGGAGGCCCGGCTTGCCACGCTCGACCTGGCGGCTCGATCGGGCATCGCCGCGGTCCACGAGTGCGCCGGGCCCGACATCGGCGGCATCGAGGACTGGTACGAACTCAACGCGTTGGCGCATGGCGTCGAAGTCGTCGGTTACTGGGGTGAGGCCGTCGCCTCCGCCGCGGCCGCCCGCGACCTCGTCAACGACACCGGAGTGCGAGGCCTCGCAGGAGACCTGTTCGTGGACGGCGCCCTCGGCTCACACACGGCGCGGCTACACCAGCCCTACGAGGATGCACCGAATTGCGTCGGCAACACCTACCTGGACGGCGACGCCATCGATGCGCACCTCGACGCGTGCACCGAAGCGGGGATAACCGCCGGCTTCCACGTCATCGGAGACGCCGCGGTCTCCTCTGTGATCGACGCGCTGTCCCGCGTGGTGGACCGCCGCGGGCCGCCCGCCGTCGCCCGCTGCGGCCACCGCCTCGAACACGTGGAGATGGTCTCCGAGGCGCAGGCCGGGCTGCTCGGCACCTGGGGCGTGATAGCCAGCATGCAACCGAACTTCGATGCGCTGTGGGGTGGACCCGATGGCATGTACGTCCAGCGCTTGGGTGCCGAGCGGGCCCGTCGGCTCAATCCGCTGGCGCTGTTAGCATCCCAAGGCGTGCCACTCGCCTTCGGTTCCGACAGCCCCGTCACCGGGATGAATCCGTGGGAGACGGTACGTTCGGCGACCGCGCACCGCACCCCCGGCAATGCGCTCTCCGCGCGGGCCGCCTTCGCGGCGGCCACCCGTGGCGCCTGGCGGGCCGGTGGTGTCCGAGATGGCGTCGCGGGCACCCTGACGCTGGGGGCGCCGGCAACCTACGTGGTCTGGGACGTTCCCGGCGGACTGTCAGCGCTGGAGGTCGCCGCTCCCGCCGACGCCGTGCAACGGTGGTCGACCGACCCGCGCTCGCGGATTCCGGCGTTGCCCAGGCTTTCTCCCGATGCACCCCTGCCCGTCTGTCGCCAGACGGTCCATCGGGGTGTCGCCATCCATGGGTGAGCGCACGCTCCGACCCGCGCCGTCTCAGATGGGCGAGCGTTTGCGCACGGCACTGGTTCCGCGCGCGGTGCGGATTGCTGCCTCGATCGCCGCCGGCCTGCTGGTGTGCGTCAGCTTCCCGCCGTTCGACTGGTGGCTGTCGGCGTTCGTCGCCTTCGGGCTTCTCGCATGGGTACTGACCCACCCGTCCACCACCAAGGTGGGGGGCTTCGGCTACGGATTCCTCTTCGGGCTCGCGTTCTACGTGCCGCTGCTGCCCTGGATCAGCGGTCTGGTAGGACCCCTTCCCTGGCTCGCCCTCTCGGCGATGGAGGCGCTCTTCCCCGCCGTCTTCGGATTCCTTGCCGTCGTCGTACGGCGCCTGCCGGGCTGGTCGCTGTGGTTCGCCTGCCTGTGGGTACTGGCCGAGTGGCTGAAGTCCACCGTGCCGTTCGGCGGATTCCCTTGGGGCGTCGTCGGATTCACGCAAAGCAACAGCCCCCTATTGGTCACCGCGCACTTTGGTGGCGCGCCACTGGTGTCGTTCGCGGTCGCGCTCGTCGGCTTCGGCCTCGGCGCGATCGTCATCGAAGCGGTCCGGTGGTGGCGGACCGGGCACCACGCCGGCCGCACACTCCCGCCTGCGGTCATGCTGCCGGGTGTGGCCGTGGCACTGGTGCTCCTCACCGTCGCATTGGCCACCCCCTTCGTTCGTCACTCCGCATCCGGCGCGAGGGACGACTCGACGACCACCACGATTGCCGCGGTGCAGGGGAACGTGCCCCGGCTGGGGCTCGAATTCAACGCGCAGCGACGCGCAGTGCTCGACAACCACGTACGCGAGACGCTTCAACTCGCCGAGGACGTCCGAGCCGGGCGGGCACCGCAGCCCGCCGTCGTCATCTGGCCAGAGAACTCGTCGGACATCGATCCGATCGCCAACCGCGACGCCGCCGACCAGATCGCCGCCGCCGTCGCCGCGATCCGCGCACCCATCCTCGTCGGTGCCGTCGTCTCGGCTCCCGGGTACACCCCAGAGGATCCGCAGGCGACGAACACGGTGATCGTCTGGGACGGGATCGATGGGCCGGCCGAGCGCCACGACAAGAAGATCGTGCAGCCGTTCGGGGAGTATCTGCCGTGGCGGAGCTTCTTCCGACTCTTGTCGTCCTTCGCCGATCGTGCGGGCTACTTCGTGCCGGGCGACGGAAACGGCGTCGTCCATGCCGCGGGTATCCCGATCGGCGTGACGACGTGCTGGGAGGTGATCTTCGACCGCGCTGCCAGGGAAGCCGTGCTCAACGGGGCGCAGGTCATCGCCGTCCCCACCAACAACGCGACCTTCGACGAGTCGATGAGCGCCCAACAGCTGGCCTTCGCCAGGCTGCGGGCCGTCGAACACGACCGCTACGTCGTGGTCGCCGGGACCACCGGCATCAGTGCCGTGATCGGACCCGACGGGCGTGAGATGGCGCGAACCGCGTTCTTCGAGCCCGCCTACCTCGACGCTCAGATCAGGCTGAAGACGAGCCTCACCCCGGCCACCCGGTGGGGTCCCGGTGTCCAAGGACTGATCATCATCGTTGGTGTTTCGGCTGTCGCCTGGGCGATGCTGCACAATGGAGCGTTCGCAGAGAAGCTCGCGCGTCGTCGCAAGAAGACGGCGGACCGCGGCGAAGTCGATGAAGGAGTGGCATGACGGACGAGCGGGACTGCGCATGAACGACGAGCGAGAAGCGGAGCGGGATCGCGCATGAACGACGAGCGAGAAGCGGAGCGGGATCGCGCATGAACGACGAGCGAGAAGCGGAGCGGGATCGCGCATGAGCGACCGTGGCGGCCGCCCCAGTCAGCGCACGCTGGTCATCATCCCGACGTACAACGAGCGGGAGAACCTGCCATTGATCGTCGGGCGGGTGCATGCGGCGCGCCCCGAGGTCGACGTGCTGGTCGTCGACGACGGCAGCCCCGACGGCACCGGTGAGTTGGCCGACGATCTGTCGCTGGCCGACCCCGACCGCGTCCACGTGATGCACCGCACGAACAAGGCGGGCCTTGGCGCCGCGTACCTCGCCGGTTTCGCGTGGGGCCTGGGCAGGGGATATTCGGTCCTGGTCGAGATGGACGCCGACGGCTCACATGCTCCCGAGGAGCTGTACCGGCTGCTGGACGCCGTCGACGCGGGCGCAGACCTGTCGATCGGCTCGCGGTACGTGCATGGCGGCAAGGTGCGCAACTGGCCACGACGGCGGATGGTGCTGTCGCGGACGGCCAACGGCTACTCCCGCATCTCGCTGGGCGTCGACGTCAACGACATCACGGCCGGCTACCGGGCATACCGGAGAGAGGTGCTCGAGAAGATCGAGCTCGCGGCCGTCGACTCGAAGGGCTACTGCTTCCAGGTGGAGATGACCTGGCGGACGATCTCGGCCGGTTTCTCAGTCGTCGAGGTGCCGATCACGTTCACCGAGCGGGAACTTGGCAAGTCGAAGATGAGCGGCTCCAACATCCGCGAAGCGATCTTCAAGATCGCCGCGTGGGGTGTTCGTGGCCGCATCGACCGCGCGCGAGGCGCGGTCCGCTAGTCCCGACGGGCTCAGCTGCTGCTGCCGCGGCGCCGCGTCTTGATGATGTCCATCCGCTCCTTGAGCAGTTCGTCGAGTTCCTCGACTGAGCGGCGCTCGAGCAGCATGTCCCAGTGGGTGCGCGGCGGCTTGACCTTCTTGGGCTCGGGCACGTCGCCATCGATCAGCGTGCCCTCCATGCCGTTGCGGCAGGGCCAGGTGCCCGGGATCTCGGCCTCGTCGGCGAACGGAACCTCGAATTCCTCGCCGTTATCGGTCCGGTAGCGCGCGACCTGACGTGGCGCCAAGTCATGATTACGGTCGGTCTCGTAGCTCACGGCTCCGAGTCGACTACCTCGCAGGACACGATCAGCCATGGTTACTACTCCTCATCGACGAACATTCCGCGGGTATCAACGCAGCCGTTTGGCGCGAAGTTCCCGACGCGACTATCAATGATACCGGGATGGGGCCCGCGAGCCGTTTACAGTCGAGTCCCGTGGCACCAGAAACACGACGACGTACCCGAGTGCAACCGTGCCGCTGGTGCGGTCGCGAGGTCGCCGACGCAGGAATGGGACGGCGTCGCCAGTACTGCAGGCAGTCTTGCCGCCAGCGGGCCTACGAGCAGAGGGCGATGGTGAAGGGGACGGCGGTGGCCCCCGACTCGGTCGTGCTGACCGCCGACGAGGCGGTCCAGCTGTCCGACCGTGTCTATCAGGTCCGCTGTGCCGCCGAAGACATGGCCACGGCCATCGACGAAGGGGCCGAGGTCGCCGAGCTCCGTGACCTCTGCGACGAGCTGATGCGCGCCGCGAAGGCGGCCGACGGCTGGCGTTGAACGCCGCCATACAGGCGTTTCACAGCTAGGATCGGTCTTCATGTCGGTCGGCCGGGTGTGGCGATTCGACGACTTCGTACTCGACACCGTCCAGTACGAACTACGTCGGGGTGACTCGGTGATCCGGGTCGAGCCACAGGTATTCGACGTCATGACCCAGTTGATCAGCAACCACGAGCGTTTGGTCACCAAGGAGGAGTTGTTCGACTCCGTCTGGGGCGGTCGGTTCGTCGGTGAGGCAGCTCTGACCAGTCGGATCAAGGCCGCCCGTCGGGCACTCAACGACGACGGTGAATCACAGCGATACATTCGGACGGTCCGTGGTCGCGGGTACCAATTCGTCGGCACCTTGGTTGGAGACGCTCCCGCGCCCGCGGTAACGCCTGAACCGGCTCCTCCGCCGCGTCAGCACATCGCGTTCTGCCGGGCAGGCGACGGCGTCCGTCTGGCCTACGCGGTAGCCGGCGATGGACCCCCACTGGTCCGTGCCGCCAATTGGATGACGCATCTCGGGTACGACATCGAGAGCCCGGTGTGGCGCCACTGGGTGCGCGATCTTTCCCTGAGGCGCCAATTCATTCGTTACGACGAACGCGGCTGCGGACTTTCCGACTGGGAGGCCGGGGACTTCACGTTCGACGCGTGGGTCTCGGATCTGGAATCTGTCGTAGAAGCCCTTGGGCTGGATCGGTTTCCACTACTCGGGGTATCCCAGGGCGGCGCCGTCGCCGTGGCGTACGCGGCTCGTCATCCCGAACGCGTCACCAAGCTGATCCTGTGCTCGGCCTATGCCAGGGGCCGCGGGGTGCGCGCCATGAACGACGAGGAAAGGCGTGCTGCCGCGCTTGATCTCGACCTGGCTCGGGTCGGCTGGGGCCGCGACGATCCCGCATTCCGGCAGGTGTTCGCCGCCCAGTTTCTGCCCGACGGCACCCGCGCCGACTGGGAGGCGTTCGACCACTTGCAGCGCCGGACGACCTCGCCCGGCAATGCGGTGCGATTCCTCGAGGAGTTCGCCGGGATCGACGTGCGCGAACTGGCAGAACGCGTGGCCTGCCCGACGCTCATCATGCACGCTCGCGACGACCATCGAGTGCCGATGCGCTACGGCGAGGAGTTGGCCGCGCTCATCCCAGATTCCCGACTGGTTTCGCTGTCGAGCAACAACCACCTGCTGACCGAGTCAGAACCGGCCTGGCAGGTGTTCCGCTCCGAAGTGGATGCCTTCCTCATCGACTGAAGCGTCACGGTCGGCACTTCTCCACGCGATCTCCACACAATCTTCATGTGCGCCCACGCCTTCGTACCGATCATGATCAGCATGAGAAATCTCCTTCGCACCCTGATCGTCGGTGTCTTCGCGTTCGTCGCCCTATGCTCCCTTTCTGCCTGCTCCAGCGGTTCGTCCACCGAAGCGGCCTCGTCGACTACGTCGACCCAACCGGTAGGCGCCACTCCGGCGCCTTTCCCCACGTCCGCCAGGTACATGGCTGACATGGAGGCCGACGGCAAGAAGATGACCATTGGCATCTCCGTCGACGGTGACGAGATCGCCGCCTACGCCTGCAATGGAATCGACGACGAGGCCTGGTTCTTCGGCAACCAGGCCGACGGTGCGATCGACATCACCTCGAAGTTCCATGACGCGCTCACGGCGTCGTTCAACGGCACCGACATCACCGGTGACCTGACCATGAACGGCACCAAGTACGCATTCAGCGCCGCTTCCGTAAGCGACCCCGCGGGGATGTACACCGCCGAACTCGACGGGGTGCGCGCGTCCTGGATCGTGCGGCCCGACGGTTCGGTGACGGGCGTGCAGTTCAACGGTGGCATCAGCGGCCGTGACTTCGAGCAGGCCGAGTTGCAGCAGCTCAACGCCGCGCAGTTCCAGGCCCAGGTACGCAACAAGCGGATCCTGCAACAGGCGGATCAGTCGGTCAGCCTGCAGAACGGAACCTTGATCTCGAAGATCAACGGCCGCAACGTGACCGGCAAGGTCGTCACGGGCACCACGCGCTTCGCCTGACCCCACATCCCATCTCCGCCGCAGGCGCCAACGTGAAATCGCGGGCTCACCCCCACTGTCTTCTGGTTGGCGCCTTCTGCTGCGCCACCACTGCCCGGCCGGCTCGGCCGCCGCTCGAACAGCATCGACGTCGCCTTCGCCGAGGTCCCGCCTGGAACAGCGCCGCCTAGCGACTCAGCAGCTGAACCGAAGCCCGATGTCTGGCGGTGGAGTCGTCTTCTGCAGGCAACCGAACGGCTCGATGCCTCGTGCGCTCAACGCGACTGCCGTCTGATGGGCATAGTCGACGCAGAACAGGCCTGCCGCATCGGCCCGGCACCGGTAATTGCCGAACGCCAACGTCTGTCCGGCAGGCAGTTCGGCGCCCGTGCCGTCGACGAACGGACCTGGATCGCCGTGCGGTGACCCCACGTCGACCGTCGTACCGGCGAAGTCCACCCAGTTGTCCTTCCAGGCCGTCTCGATGCCCGCCGGGCGCGGCGGCGGGTCGGTCAGCTTGACCAGGCACGCCAGGGCGCCGTCCTGATACTGGTTGGTGACGCAATTGGTCTCGGTGCCCGCCGTAGTGAAGGCCACCCCCTCGCCAAGATCCGTGGTCTCGCTACCGCGGGTCATCGAGTGGTAGCTGGTGACGTCGGCGGGTGTGCCCGCCTCGACCCACGGGATGACGTCGGAGATCGCCGCCCCTCGGGCAGGAGAAGGGAGCGAAGGTTGCGTAGAGGTCGGCACCGAGGTCCCTGCAGAGCTCGAACTCGTGGTCGCGGTCGGTTCGGTTCGGTTCGCAGATCCGTCAGTGGTCGTCGAACAGCCCACTACCAGCGCAGATAGGGAGACGAGTAGGGCGATTCGCATGCCGACCAGGGTAACGGGCGCAACGCGGAGGGCACGTCGGGCACGTCAGTGCGGCCGTTTGTTCGCTAACGTTGGAGGATGCACGATCGCACGATTCGGGTGACTGTCGACAGTGGGGTCATCGAAGGATTCACCGCGGACGGCGTCCACCGCTGGCGCTCCATCCCCTACGCCCGTCCTCCCGTGGGCCGCCTGCGTCTGCGGGCGCCGCAGCCGGTACGGCCGTGGCCGGGCGTGCGGTACTGCCACGCGTTCGGCTACTGCGCACCCCAGGAACGCAAGTACACGATGCTGGGGTTGGGCAAGTTCCAGCCGATGGGTGAGGACTGTCTGACGGTCAACGTCGTGGCGCCCGAATCGCCACCCGACCGACCGTTGCCCGTCATGTTCTTCATCCACGGGGGCGGCTACATTCTCGGGAGCTCGGCAACGCCGATCTATGACGGCGCGGCCATGGCGCGCCGTGGCTGTGTCTACGTCTCGGTGAATTACCGGCTGGGTGCCCTTGGCTGCATGGACCTGTCGGCGCTGTCGACAGCGGAAGATCCCATCGAAGACAACCTCTTCCTGCGCGACCTCGTCGCGTCGCTGCGCTGGGTGCGGGACAACATCGCGGTGTTCGGTGGCGACCCCGACAACGTGACCATCTTCGGGGAGAGCGCTGGTGCGTACAACGTCGCGACACTGATGGCGGTTCCGGAGGCGAAAGGTCTTTTCGCTCAGGCTATTTCGGAGAGCCCGGCAAGTGGCATGGCGGGACCGCCGGAGGTAGCGGCGGCCTTCGCGGAAGACTTCGCAGCCGTCCTCGGGGTTGAGCCGAAGGACGGTGCGGCAGCGCTGATGGCCGCGAGGCCGGCCGTGTTGGTCGATGCACTGAACACGGTGATGCGCAACAGCGTGAAGGAAATGCGGGGAGCATTCGTCGTCGGGCCGACGTACGACACCGAGTTCCTGCCGCACGATCCCGTTCAGGCAATGAGACGGGGCTCTGCGCACCGGGTTCCGCTCATCGTGGGCACCAATGCCGACGAGGGGCGGTTATTCACCCGGTTTCTGAAGCTGTTGCCAGTGACCGAGCCAGCGATCGACCTGTTACTCGCGGACTCCGACGTCGAGTCGCGCGACCGAATCACCAAGGCGTATCCGGGCTACCCGAGTCCGAGTGCGTGTATCAGCCTGGGTGGTGACTTCATCTTCGGCACCGCGTCGTGGCAGATTGCCGCCGCTCACGGCAAGCATGCGCCGACCTACGTCTACCGATACGACTACGCGCCGCGCACCTTCCACTGGTCGGGGTTGGGCGCCACCCACGCCACCGAGTTGTTCGCCGTGTTCGACGTCTACCGGACCCGATTCGGTTCGCTGATGACCGCCGCCGCCGATCGCCGTTCGGCACGCCGGGTCAGTAACGACGTCCAGGGTAGATGGCGTGCGTTCAGCCGCACCGGAGTGCCCGGTGACGGTTGGCCGCAATACAGCGCAGACGAACGCGCGGTGATGATCTTCGACAGGAAGTCGCGCCTCGAATACGACCCCAACGGCCACCGGCGACAGGCGTGGGAGGGGTTTACGTTGGCCGCGAACTAGGGTCGGCCAAAGGTTTCTCCTGATCCCCCTGCGGGTCGGTGGCCGATGTGGTCGAGTGGTGACGTGACGCACCCTCTGGATCCCCTATCGAGTGACGAATTCACCGCTGTCGCTGCGTTGTTGCACCGCGAGCACCAGGTGCGAGCCACCCCGTTGGCGACGACCGAGCCGGGTTGGCGGTTCGCCTCGATCGAGATGGCCGAACCGAGCAAGGATGAGCTGCGCAGGTTCGAGAGGGACGGCGCCATACCCGTTCGGCGCGCGACCGCCATCTGCTTCAACAGGTCCACCAACGAGACCTTCAAGAGCGTGGTCTCGCTCAGCGATGATCGCGTCGAGACGTTCGACCACGTTCCGGGCGTCCAGGCGAACTTCACCGTCGACGAATTCGTCGAATGCGACCAGGTGCTTCGCGCTCATCCCGACGTGATCGATGCGCTCGCCAAGCGGGGGATCACCGATCTCGACAGTGTCTTCATGGACACCTGGACCTTCGGCGATGCCGTCGCACCAACCGAGTACCGCGACCGCAGGCTGGGCTGGTCGGACACGTGGCGCAAGGACGCCCCTGGCGCCAATCCGTACGCACATCTGGTCAGCGGTCTGCACTGCGTCATCGACCTGAACACCATGGAGGTGCTTCGGGTGGAGGACGGCGGTCCGTTTGCTGGGGCGGCGGTCGAAACCCCGGACGTGATGGGCGAATACGCGCAGAAGCACATTCCCGAGCGTATTCGGGCGGCGTCCACCCGCGAGCCGTTGAAGCCGCTGCTCATCACGCAGCCGGAGGGGCCGTCGTTCACGCTCGACGGAAACCTCCTGCGATGGCAGAACTGGTCGCTGCGCATCGGCTTCAACTACCGGGAGGGCCTGACCCTGCACACGGTGCGTTATCGCGACGGTGATCGTGAGCGCTCGGTCGCCCACCGGATGTCGTTCGCCGAGATGATCGTGCCGTACCGCGACTCGTCGGCCGATCACTACCGCCGCACCGCATTCGACATCGGCGAGTGGGGGCTCGGGTTCATGACCACTTCGCTCGAGCTCGGCTGCGACTGCCTCGGCGAAATCCGCTACCTCGACGCCGTCGTGCATGACAGCAAGGGTGAGCCGTACACCATCACCAACGCGATCTGCATCCACGAGGAGGACGGCGCCGTGCTGTGGAAGCACGTCGATCACGACGCGGGTGCCGAGGTGCGACGGATCCGTCGGCTCACGATTTCGTTCCACGTGACGGTCGCCAACTACGAGTACCTGGTCTATTGGCGCCTTTATCAGGACGGCAACATCGAGTGCGAGGTCCGGGCCACCGGCATCATGGTCACCACGCCGCTCGCGCCGGGTGCGCAGAATCAGAATGGGACGCTGGTCGACGAGCGCACCTATGCCCCGTTCCACCAACACTTCCTGGTCGCTCGCCTGGACATGGACGTCGACGGCGGGAACAACACCGTGTTCATGTCGGAGTCGTACGCGGAGCCAATGGGACCCGACAATCCCTACGGACTCTCCCTCGTCACGCGGAACGTTCCACTGCGCACCGAGTCAGAGGGCAAGCAAGACTTCAACTTCGACACGCAGCGCACCTGGAAGGTCGTCAACACCAACGTCACCAACTCCCTTGGCACCCATCCCTCCTACAAGTTGGTGCCCGGCGGAGCCATCCCTCCGATGTTCGACCCCGCCTCGCCAGTGCTGAAGCGCGCCAACGTGATCGGCCACACTGTCTGGGTGACACCGAACTCGGCCGCCGAGCGTTGGCCCGCGGGCGAGTTCGTCAACCAGTCAGTCGAGGACACCGGTCTGGGGCGGTGGACCAAGGCGAACCGCTCCATCGACAACACAGACGTCGTCCTCTGGTATGTGTTCGGGCTGCACCACATCACACGCCCCGAGGACTGGCCGGTCATGCCGGTCGACGTCGTGTCGTTCTGGCTCAAGCCGTTCGGGTTCTTCGATCGCAACCCGGCGCTGGACGTGCTGCCCACCGCTTCGGACGCCTGCCACGCCCAGGGTTGATCACGTGCACGCCACGAACGCCCTCATCGAACGACCCGCCGACCTCACGGCCGACTGGCTGACGGCGACGATCGGAGCAGGCACGGTCGCCGACTTCACCTTCGATCGCATCGGCACCGGCCAGATGAGTGAGTGCTACCGCGTGGCGCTCACCTACACAGACGGCGAGGACGGACCTGCGTCGGTAGTCCTGAAGGTCGCCGCCGCCGATCCCAGTAGCAGGCAGACCGGTTTGGCCATGGGACTTTACGAGCGGGAGGTGCGCTTCTACACCGACATTGCCCCGGGCCTCGGCTCGGGGAGTGTCGTCGCGCCCTGCCACCATGCCGCCTACGACCCGGCCACCGGAGTCTTCGACCTGCTGCTGGGCGACGCCGTACCCGCCGTCGTCGGTGACGAGATCGGTGGCGCGTCGATCGAGCAGGCGAGGATGGCGGTCACCCAACTGGGTCGCGTCCACGGGCCCCTTCTCGCCGACGCCGCCCTGGCCGGTGCGGGGTGGCTCAATCGGGAGTCGCCGCTGAGTCAGAGTCTGATGGCGGCGCTCTACGCGGGGTTCATCGACCGCTACCGCGACGACATCGCCCCCGAACACCGCGAGGTGTGTGAGCGACTGGTGGCGGCGTTCGACGTCTACCTCGCTGACGAGGCCGCATCGGGCCGGCCTCAGGGCCTGGTCCATGGCGACTATCGTCTGGACAACATGCTCTTCGGTTCCGACGGTGCCGATCGCCCACTCACCGTGGTGGATTGGCAGACCGTCACGTGGGGTCCGGCCCTGACCGACGTCGCCTACTTCCTCGGCTGCGCACTGCCCGTCGAGGAGCGCCGTGTTCACGGCGACGCCCTGTTGCAGGCCTATCACGACGCGCTCGGACCGGACGCCGCGCTCACCATCGACGACGTCCGCGAGGGTGTCCGTCGCCAGAGCTTCTTCGGCGTGATGATGTCGATCGTGTCGCCCATGCTGGTCGCGCGCACCGAGCGCGGCGACCGAATGTTCATGACGATGATCGAGCGGCACTGTACGCACGTGCTCGACATGAATGCGTTGAGCGTCCTGCCCGAGCCGACGACACCGGAACCGTTGCAGCCCAACGTCGAAGACGAGGGCTTGCACCAGCCGACTGACGAAGCGCTGTGGAGCGAGAGCTGGTACTTCGACTTCGCCGACCCCGGCCAGGGCGTCGGCGGCTGGCTGCGGCTTGGCCTGATCCCGAACCAGGGTCACGCCTGGATCAACGCGTTGGTGTGCGGGCCGCACATACCCACCATCGCCGTCCTCGACTTCGAGGCCGACCTGCCGGAGGACCACGCCCACGTGCACGGTCACGGGGTGGACCTGGAACTCGACGCCGTCGTCCCGTTGCAGTCCTACCGGGTGTCGCTACGCGGCCGCGGCGAGGCCTACGACGACCCCGCCGATCTCCTGCGGGGCGTGTCCGGCCGCCCCGTCGACCTCGAAATGGACCTGGTGTGGACCACGGCGGGAACGCCGTACCAGTACCGCTTCTCGACCCGGTACGAGATCCCGTGCACGGTGTCGGGCACGGTGCACGCCGACGGGCAGCAATACCAGTTCACCGGTGTCGCCGGGCAGCGGGACCATTCGTGGGCGGCGCGAGACTGGTGGAGCATGGACTGGGTGTGGAGCGCACTGCATCTCGACGACGGCACCCACGTCCACGGTCTCGATCTGAGGATCCCCGGCGCCCCGCCGATGGCGGCCGGGTACGTCCAGCGGGACGGTGACGTCATCGAGCTACAGACGGTCGTCGCCCGAGAGACGTTCGGCGAGAACGACTTACCAACCGGAACCACGCTCGAGATCACCCCGGGTGACACCACCGCGACCATCGAGGTGCGTGGGCACGCGCCGGTACTCTTGACGTCGGCCGACGGCCGGATCAGCAGGTTTCCGCGGGCCTGGGCCACCGTGACGACCACCGACGGCCGCACCGGCGTCGGCTGGTTGGAGTGGAACCGCAATCAACCGTGACGGTTCTCAAGTCGATCGTGCTGTTCGTGCTCGCGGCTCTGCTGGAGATCGGTGGCGCGTGGTTGGTCTGGCAGGGCATCAGGGAACACCGGGGCTGGCTCTGGGCCGGCGCCGGGGTGCTCGCACTGGGTGCCTACGGCTTCGTCGCCGCGTTCCAGCCCGATGCGAACTTCGGGCGGGTGCTCGCCGCGTACGGCGGGATCTTCATCGTGGGCTCGCTGCTATGGGGGATGGTGGCCGACGGGTTCCGGCCGGACCGCTGGGACGCCACGGGCGCGACCATCTGCCTGGTGGGCGTCGGCCTGATCATGTACGCCCCGCGTTAGCTCAGGTGCGCGCCGTCGTCGTCGAGGTCGTCGCGACGCAGACCCATGGGGGTCGCGGCGGGAATGTCGCCGGCACCGATGACCGACCTGGTGATTGGCGTGAGGGTGCGGAAGAGCAGTTCGAGTTCGGCGTCGTCGAGAGCATCGAACGCCGGCAAGGACAATGCGTCGGTCGAGTCCTCGAGGTGCTGCTTGAACTCGCGCCCCGAATCCGTCAGTGCCCCTTCGGCATCGAGGATGCCGCGAGCTGAGAGCCGGGCGGCGCAGATGCGCCACTCCTCGTCGTCGTATTGGCGGCTGCGCATGATGAAGTCCCGGGGCACCAGGTCGGCGACTGCGTGAAGGACGTTGCAGTCGCGTCCGCCGACGCCGTTGGCGACGAGGACTGCGACGTGGGCGTCCCCGCGCTGTTCACGCAGCAGGGTGGTGGCGTGCCAGAGTTGGGCGACGGGCTCGTCCGGCCACGGCAGGGCCCGATTGGCCGCGAAGAGTGGGCGCCCGTCCAGGGCAGCGCTGGCGGCGGCCTTCGCCAAGAGATCGGCGGCGACGCGTGCGTCCCCGTCGGTCACGCCGCAGCGTCGCAGGGCAGCCACCGCCGCAGTCTCTCGCGCGCGTAGGACGTCGGCCGGGCTCGTCAGCTCCCACGCGGCGGGTAGCGCGCCTGCCACGTGCGATGGCGCGAAGTTGTAGAAGACGGCCGTCACCACCTCAGTGGCCACCGGCCCGAGCGGTGCGGATCGCGCCGCGAAATAGCCCATCCAGAATCCCCGAAGCCCCAACTGCGCGAATGCCTCTCGGGATTCCGGCGCGAAGTACGTCAAGGCGTGGACGGGTTCGAAGCGGTCGAACAGCCTGCGGGCCGTCGTCGGCGTTCTACTCATGCGATCCCTCTCCGGTCGAGCTGACGTGGCTCATCGCTTCGTCGATGATCTCCCTCATCGCACGCTCTGCGGCCATCTCGTCGCGCAGCCGAATTGCACGGGCGACTTCGTCGTGCAACGCGATGGCGACCGGGTTCGGCGTCTCCGGCATCATGCCGTGATGGGTGCGTCCGGCCAGCACCTCTGCGACGACACCGTTGAGGGCGCGGAACATCTCGTTACCGCTAGCCTCGAGAAGTGTTTGATGAAAGACCTTGTCCGCCAACAGATACGATTCCAGATCTCCGGATCGGCCGTGCATCACCATGTCCGAGGCGGCGGCTGCCATGATGCGGCACTGATGGGGATCGGCGCGGCGGGCGGCCAGAGCGGCCGCGGCCGGCTCGAACCCGCGGCGCAGCTCGGACAGCGACACCAATTGCGCTGCGCGGTCGCCGGATTCGAGCCTCCACCGGATGATCCGAGGATCGAAGACATTCCATCGGGCCGCGGGTTGGATGGTGATGCCGACCCGGCGACGGGAGGCGACGAGGCCCATCGATTCGAGGACCCGCACGGCCTCGCGGGCGACACTGCGTGACACCCCGTACTGCGCCCCGACACCCTCGAGGTTGATCACGCCGCCGGCGGGCAACGCCCCCGACACGATCTCGGCGCCGATGCCCGTCAGCACGTTGTCATGTAGAGCGCTGACGTTTGACGGGATGGTCACGCCATACATGTTGTCATAAAGTTTGCCAGGTGCCCTAAAGGCGGATGTTTCACCTGCAGGGTTGCAATAAGCAGACTATTGAGGCACTCTGTGTGATGCCAGACACAACGTATGGCATCGAATCTGGAGGTAGGCGATGGCGGCGCCAATCGTGGTGATGGGTGTGTCGGGCTCGGGCAAGTCGACCGTGGGCGCTGCCCTCGCGCAGCGTCTGCGGGTTCCCTTCGCCGACGCGGATGACTTCCACCCCGAGGCCAACATCGCCAAGATGACTGCGGGTCACGCCCTCGACGACGACGACCGACGGCCGTGGCTGGATTCGATCGGGGAGTGGCTGACCGCTCACGCGGAAGGCGGTGTGATGAGCTGCTCGGCGCTCAAGGCCGCGTATCGCGACCAATTGCGGAGCCACTGCGCCGGCGTCCGGTTCCTACACCTGTTCGGGACGCCCGAGGTAATCGGGCGCAGACAGGCGAGCCGGCCGGGCCACTTCATGCCCGCGTCACTGATGGCCTCGCAGTTCGCCACCCTGGAGCCACTGGCGGCAGGCGAGAACGGCGTCGACATCGACGTCGACCAGAACATCGATTCCATCGTGGACGAATACGTCACGCTGACTGAACGGAAGATCCGATGATCAACGGAATTACCCTGCTTGCCGACGACGCGCCGAAGCTCACCGAGCCCGTGGGCTCCGGCTGGCACCTGGTCCTGGCGTTCCTCATCGGCATCGCGGTAATCGTCGTGCTGATCACCCTCGTCAAACTGCACCCGTTCCTCTCGTTGATGTTCGGCGCGCTGACGGTGGGAATCGTCGCGGGGGAGAACCTCACCACGGTGCTGGCCTCGTTCACCAAGGGATTCGGCGATACTGCGGCTAGCGTCGGTATCCTCATCGCGCTCGGTGCGATGTTCGCCAAGCTGCTAGCCGATTCCGGCGGCGCCGACGAGATCGTCGACACCATCGTGGGACACGCCTCGCCGCGCATGCTGCCATGGGCGATGGCCCTTGTCGGCGCGATCATCGGCCTCCCCATGTTCTTCGAGATCGGCCTCGTGCTGTTGATACCGGTGATCTACCTGGTGTCGCGTCGTTCGCAGCTCTCTCTGATCACCGTCGGAATCCCGGCTCTGGCAGGCCTGTCGGCGATGCACGGATTCGTGCCACCGCATCCGGGTCCGCTGACCGCCGTCGGGCTGCTCAATGCGGATCTCGGCGTCACGCTGGCTCTCGGTGTCGTGGTGGCGATCCCGACCATCGTGCTGGCGGGACCTCTGTTCGGAAAACTCGCAGGAAAGTGGGTCGTCGTCGATGCGCCCGACACCTTCGACGCGGACCGCTTCGCCGACGGCGAGACGCATCGCCGACCCTCGTTCGGCGTCACGCTGTTCAGCGTTCTGCTGCCCGTCGCCCTGATGCTGGGCAAGGCGCTGGTCGACATCTTCATCGACGACAAGTCGAATGTGATCCGGCTGGTGTTCGACACCCTTGGCACCCCGCTGATCGCGCTGCTCATCGCCGTCATCGTCGGCATGTTCACCCTCGGTCGAGGCGCCGGGATGAAGCGCAACGAGATCACCAAGTGCATCGAGTCCGGACTCCCGCCGGTAGCCGGAATCATCTTGATCGTCGCCGCCGGCGGCGGGTTCAAGCAGGTGCTCGTCGACACTGGCATCGGCACGCTATTGGCCCGCTGGGCTGAGGGCGCGAACATCTCGGTGCTGGTGCTGGCCTGGCTGATCGCGGTATTGATCCGGCTCGCGACGGGGTCGGCGACGGTCGCCACGATTACCGCCTCGTCGCTGATCGTCCCTCTGGTGGAGGGCATGCCGACCGGTCAGGTCTCCCTAGTGGTCCTCGCCGTCGGCGCCGGGTCGCTCTTCTTCTCCCATGTGAACGACGCTGGCTTCTGGCTGGTCAACCAGTACTTCCGACTCAGCGTCGGCCAGACCATCAAGACGTGGTCGATCATGGAGACGGTGCTGTCGGTCAGCGGCCTTGCGGTGGTGCTATTGCTCGGCCTGGTGATTTAACCGGGCTGGCGGGCTACCCCTCCAGGACCTGGGTGCCGCCCGCCAGTTCGTCGTGCTTGCCCTGTTTGGTGGGGCTACCGCTGATGGTCACGGCGATGACGATGATCGCAATCACCCCTAGCAGGCCGCCGATGAACGGAACGATGGGCAGCAGCGTGAACGCGTTGCGGATCGCGGACTGCTGCAGATCGGGCTTGGGGCTGTCCGCGGGCCCGCGGACCCTCAGTCCGAGCATCTTCTTGCCGGGCGTCCATCCCTGGGAGACCTCGAACGCCACGAAGTAGACGAACATGAGCAGACCGGTGAACAACCCCGTCACCATGACGTTCGACCACGTATTGGTGACGAAGCCAACGACGAAGCCGACGATTCCCACGAGGAATCCGTCGACCACTCTGGCGAAGAAGCGGGGCAAAAGTGCACCCGCCTCGATGCGGTCGTATCGAGGTGCGCCGTACTGCGGGTCGAAGCCGCCGGTAGTCATGGAGCCAATCTACCGGCGGCATCAGCCTGTCAGTTGACGCGCTTCTCGAGTTCCTTCTGCGCGCGCTTGAGATCCTTGCGGGTCTGCTTGGCCTGCTTGCGGCTTGCCGTGACGAGTTCCGCACGACGATCCTGCGCGATCTCGGCGAGTTCCGTGCCGCGACCCCGAGCCTGCTCGGCGAGCTCGGATCCCCGCTCGCGAGCGACCTTGGCCAAGTCAGCACCGCGGTCCTGCGTCAGCTCGGCGAGTTCGTATCCGCGCTTGCGAGCCTTCTTGGCGAGCTTGGGGGCACGCTCACGCGCCACGTCGGCAAACTCGGTGCCGCGTTCGGCCGCCACGTCGGCTAGTTCGGCACCACGTTCGCGGGCGACGTCAGCGAGTTCGCCGCCGCGCTCCAGCGCGACGTTCGCGATCTCGCGGCTACGATGGCTGACCCGGTCGACCAGTTCGCTATCGATGAGAGCGTTCGGAGCGTCGGGCCCACTTGGCAGAACGGCGGTCACCTTGTCCGTCACCTTTCGTGCGGCACGCTTGCCGCGCCAGCCCAGCGAAGGCCTGCCCTCGGTGTCGACGGAGGCGATGATCAGGCCACCGATCAAACCGACGTCGGCGAACAGCGCGCGCCGCTCGGCAGCCTTGCGGGCGGGATCGGTCTCGTTCCAGAATGCGTGTCCACCAAGGCTTCCGGGCACGACGCTGACGGCGAGCGCAGCCGACGACAGACGCGGAAGGCGGCCCCAGGCGAGGAGCAGGCCGGCGCCGATCTGCACACCTGCGGTGACCTTGGCAACGGTCTCGGCGTTGGTGGGCACATTCGCACCAACGGGATCCGGCAACTTGCTGAGACCCTCGAGGGTGGGCCGGGCGGCGTCAGCGGCCGGCTTTGGACTCCGTAGGGCCTCTACGCCGCGGGTGATGAAGGTGGTGGCCAGCATGGGACGCGCAATTCGACGGATCAGCATGGGCGGATGATACCCGGCAGCGCCCTTTCCAAACCATGATCGCGTGGCGCGCGCCGACGCTCGATGTCAGTTGGATTCAAGCCCCGTCAAGAGGATCTCGGCGAGGTGGCTGGTCGTCGCAACACCGTCGTCGTACCCTCCGGCGTCGCCGAGAGAGTTCATCATCGCGAGTGTGTATCGCTGACCTGTTCCGGCGAAGCCGACCGAATTGGTCACCCAGCCGCCCTGCTCCAGCGACCATCCATCCTTGTTGCCGGGGGCCATCGCGGGACCTGCGCCCCAGACCCCCCACTGCTGGTTGGGGGCCACGTGCTGCATTTCGTACACGATGGCGGCGCTCTGGGCCTGGTCGAGCCGGGTCAGCACATAGTTGATGAGGCGGTCGAGGTCGTTCGCCGTCGACTTCTGGAAGCCCCAGTACGGGTAGGTGCTGCTGAAGCCCCGCTGCGGTCGCAGATCCGTCATGCCGTAGCTCGGGAACGCCGCGTTGTACGCCATGTGGTCGGGACCGCCGAACCGCGACCACAGAGCGTCCGCCGCATCGTCATCGGACGAATGCAGCATCGCCGCCATCTGGCTTCGGTCCGCGTCCGTCAACGAAATCGTGTCAGCACGGGCTCGCGTCAACAGATCGACTACCATCGCCAGTTTGATCGTGGACGCCGTCCACACCAAGTCGCCGGCGTGCGCGTTGCGATACGTCGCGCCGGTCGCGCGATCCCTGAGCACGTAGCCGACTGAACCCGGGCGGGTGGCGAGATAGGTATCCGCAGCGGCGACGCGGGTCTGGAGATCGTCGGCCACTGCGTTCGGCGGCACCGCCAATCCAGCGCACCCGAGGGCGATCACCACGGCGGCGACGAGAGGCCATTTCACCCGACTAGCTTCGCACTAGGGTGGTGGTTTCCAGAACCGAAGGAGGTCGGCGTGGCCCTCGTTGCGGGAATCGACTCGTCCACCCAGTCGTGCAAGGTCCTGATCTGCGACGCCGACACCGGTGACATCGTGCGCTCGGGTTCCGCGCCGCATCCTGGCGGCACGGAGGTCGACCCGGCGGCGTGGTGGGCCGCGCTCGGCGAGGCAGCGGTGAAGGCTGGAGGTCTGGATGACGTCGCCGCGGTCTCGGTCGGAGCCCAGCAGCACGGCATGGTCTGTCTCGATTCGGTAGGCGGCACCGTGCGAGATGCACTGCTGTGGAACGACACACGGTCCAGCTGTGCGGCGGCGGCGTTGGTCGAGGAGCTCGGTGGACCTCAGGAGTGGGCGGCGCGAATCGGCGTGGTTCCCGTCGCAGCGATCACCGCGACGAAACTGCGCTGGCTGGCCGACAACGAACCCGAGAACGCCGACGCGACCGCCGCCGTGTGCCTGCCGCACGATTGGCTGACGTGGCGGTTGACCGGCTCGACCGACATCGGTGACATCCGCACCGATCGCAGCGACGCCAGCGGCACCGGCTACTTCGCGGCCGAAGACGGCAGCTACCAACCCGACCTCCTCGAACTGGCTACCCGCGGGCGTCGCCCCGCTGTGCCGCCGGTGCTCGGTCCGTTCGACGCCGCAGGGCGCTCCGCGACCGGCGCCCTGCTCGGACCCGGGGCTGGGGACAACGCCGCCGCGGCGCTCGGCCTCGGGGTCGGACCTGGGGATTGCGTCGTCTCGCTTGGGACCTCCGGGGTGGTCAGCGCGGTGGGTGACACCGCGCCGCACGACGCCGCCGGTCTGGTCGCCGGGTTCGCCGATGCGACCGGGCGGCAGCTGCCACTGGTGTGCACCCTCAACGGCGCTCCCGTTCTGGCCGCGGTGGCGAACATGCTCGGCGTCGACTTCGACGAGTTCGACCGGTTGGCGCTCTCGGCGCCCGCCGGTGCCGACGGGTTGACGCTGGTGCCGTACTTCGACGGTGAGCGCTCACCCAACCTGCCGGATGCAGCGGGCGCCTTGCACGGCATCACCACCCGAAACCTGCAGCCCGCCAATGTCGCCCGCGCCGCTGTCGAGGGCCTGCTCGCCTCCATCGAGTTCTGCGTCGAGCAGATCTCGCGCCACGGCATCGATGTCGGACGGGTGATGATGGTGGGCGGAGGCGCGCGCTCGGAGGCCGTCCGCCGGATCGCCCCCGCGGTACTCGGCAAGCCGGTTCAGGTGCCGAGTCCGGGGGAGTACGTGGCGATCGGTGCCGCCAGGCAGGCGGCCTGGACCCTGTCGCAGGCGGACGCACCCCCGCCATGGAGCTTCGGCGAGACGGCGTCCTACGCCGCCGACCCGACACCTGAGGTGCTCGACCGATATCGGGCAGCCCAGCCCCTCACACTGGGGCAGCACCGCGGTTGAGCTGGCTGCTGGTCGTCTGCCGCGGCCAATCATGTTGGGGTAGAGCTGCTTTCCGCGGGCGCAACCCGTCCAGTATGAGACGCAGCGGCGACCAGTTCGTGCGCCCACGCCGAGTTGCCGCGTAGGCCGTCATGATGATGGTCGGTTCGGCGATCGGCAGGACGGCGATACCGTCGCGCACGGGTCGGTTCATCGGCAGCAAGCCGACACCGTAGTCGGCGAGAATCAGATCCTCGACTAGATCGAGACTGTCGATCTGATGCGTAATGTGCGGCGTGAACCCACTCATGGCGGCGAGGGTGCGAACCGCGTCTTCGTCGGCGGTGTTGCGGGAGTTGACGATCCACGATGCGTCGGCGTATCGGCGCAAGTCGGCTCCGTCTGCGGTGGCATCGCCGGCGCGGACGCCGAGACCCCACGGAGTGGACCACAAGGCCATCGTGTCCAGCGCAGGGTCCGGTGATGCCGGCGCCAGGTTGTAGTCATACACGAGAGCAAGGTCGAGATCGTCGTCGACGAGCAGTCGAAAGGCTTCGACGGGTTCGTACTCGCTGATGATCACCTGGACCCGCGGATGGGATGAGGCAAGGTCCGCCAGCACCGGGAGCAGAGACACCCGGATGCCGGTGGCGAACCCGCCGACGCGAAGAGTGCCTGCCGGCTCCGCGTCGGGATCGAGGTCGAGGCGCGCCGCATCGACGGCGGCCAGGATCGTCACCGCATGATCGGCCAGCCGACGACCAGCGGGAGTCAGGCGCACGCGTCGACCCTCGGGCTCGATCAGTGGCGCTCCGGTCTCCTTGGCGAGCGCAGCGATCTGTTGGGACACGGTCGAGGTGGTGAGGTGATGGGATTCGGCGACTGCGCGCATGGATCCCAGACGGGAAAGTGCGAGCAGCAGCTGCAGCCGACGGGTGTCCACGATGCCATTGTCCGCAATTCGTGAACGGTTCGGGCGTGATCGATCGATGGGTAGCCGATCTTGAATCTGCGCTGTGCGACGATTCCGGAATGACCGTACGTCCGGCACACTTCGTCCACACGGCAGCCGATACCTTCCTTCCCACGGCGAACGCGCTAAGCCGCTGGGGGGCCGGTCAACTGAACGGCCCCGCCCTTGTTGGACTTGCGGCGCGCACGGTCGAAGAGCAGTTCGGTCTCGAGGAATTCATGCCCGCCCGCCTCACAGTCGACCTGTTCAAGGCGGCACATAGTGTTCCCACGGTCGCGACCACCCGGCTGATCCGCGACGGCAGGCGGGTGCGCAACTCCGAGTGCGAACTCCTACAGGACGGCGTTGCGGTGGCGAGGGCCACTCTGGTCCAGTACCGGCGCTCGTCCGCGCCACGCGGTGAGGAGTGGTCGGCGACAATGGACCTGCCGCTTCCCGCCGATGTCGACGACTCGAGCTACGTGCGGGTGGGAAGCGACGACGGCGGCTGGAGCCCGAACATCTCCGACCACAGGAACTCATCGCGAAAGCGTTTTCTCAACCGCGCCATCGACGTGGTCGAGGGTTCGGTAAACACGCCATTGGTCAACGCGGTGTACGCCGCGGAGGGCACCAGCCTGGTCGCCAATCTCGGCACGGCGGGCATTGGCTACATCAACGGCGACCTGACGGTGGCCCTGGCTCGTCTGCCGGTGGACGAGTGGATCTACGTGCAGGCCGACTCGCACTGGGTGGCGGACGGCATCAGTACTGGCGCAGCCACCTTGTACGACCGAACAGGTGCCTTCGGAACCGGCGTCATCACAGCCATCAGCAACCCCGCCGCACAGCTCGACTTCGCCGACGAGGGTGCGTTGGCAGGCAGCCTGTGACCTGAACATCGTTCATCTCTTTCGAACGGTATGTCGTGAAAAATCACGTGGACGCGAACGGTCACGGTGACCTTCAATGCAAGGGTGATCGCGACCAGGACCCGCACCGGCGTCATCATGGCGACCGGTTCGATGCTGTGCGTGCAGCTTGGTCTGGCGCTGTCACTTGGCTTCATAGACCGAATCGGCGTCGAGGGAGCCGCCTGGTTGAGGCTGATGTGGGCAGGGGTCTTGCTGCTGATCATCGTGCGCCCACGCCCATCGGCATTCACCAGGACCACCTTTCTGACGTGTGTGATCCTCGGTGTGGTCACCGCAGCCGTCACCCTGCTGTTCATGGCGGCCATCGCCCGAATTCCGCTGGGCACCGCCAGCGCACTGGAGTTCCTCGGCCCGCTTGGCGTTGCGGTCATCCAGGGCAGAGGTGGCTATCGCTTCGTCTGGCCTGGGCTGGCCGCCGTCGGTGTGGTGCTCCTGACCCATCCCTGGGTGGGTTCCATCGATCTGGTCGGCGTCTTATACGCCCTCGCCGCAGCCGGCTGCTGGGGCTGCTACATCCTGCTGACCCAACGGGTCGGTGACGGGGTAGAGGGCGTCACCGGATTGGCGGTGTCGATGGGCGTGGCCGCGGCGTTCTCGACCATCGTCGTCGGATCCTCGGTGATCCCGCGCGTCACGCCCGAGATCCTGCTGTTCGGAATCGGTCTGGCGATCCTCCTGCCCGTGATTCCCTTCAGCCTGGAGATGATGTCACTGCGCAGGCTTACGGCGGCGGCGTTCGGAACCCTCATGAGCCTCGAGCCCGCACTCGCAACGCTCGTCGGATTCCTGGTGCTGTCGCAGGCGCCGAGTGGAGTGGGTCTCGTCGGGGTCTGCCTCGTCGTCATCGCAGGGGTCGGCGCCGCGCGCACCGGTGCCCGAACGCCGGTCCTCGTCGACGTCACCTGAGTGGCTAGGCTCGGAAGGATGGCACGTGGATTCTCCGACAACGTGGTCGTTCGCGCGGCCAACAAGCTGGCGGTGGCCTCGATGGACCTGCCACTGGTCGGGAGATTCGTCCGGCGGGGCCTGGTGAAGATTCGCTACGTTGGTCGCCGCTCCGGTGCGACGTTCGAGATTCCCGTCGGTTATCGCCGCAGTGGTGAATCGATCGTCATCCCCGTGGGGATGCCCGATGCCAAGCAGTGGTGGCGGAACTTTCTCGGCGCCGGCGGTCCGATCACTTTGGTGGGTTTCGACGGGCAGGATCAGCCGGGGCACGCGGTCGCCCACCGCGACGACCGAGGCCGGGTGGCCGTCACGGTCCGACTCGACGCGCCCTAATCGGGCCCTGGTGATCGAGCGATAGCAACCCGATTCGGTGTGGCCAGCTATCGGGTGACGAGAAGTCGCCGGCCCAACTTGCCGGGCGCGTGACCGCACCTCGCATTTCAAGCCAATTTTTGCCGGTGCCAGCACCCGGGTCGAGCGTCGGCACCCGGAGGATCTGCAAAGGATCCGTTCAAGATCGTGCAAAGAGGTTGCTGTAATAGACATAATTTACGTAAACACGAGCTTAGAGGCTATTTATACCGAGAGAGCTATATTGCTTAAGTCGATCTACCTAGCCGCGACGAAAGCATGGTGATGATGACGGTCAAACTGGCTGCAACACCGACGAAGACTTGTGAAGCGGCGTTCATCTCCTGGTGGGATCCGGCAAGCGAATGCACGGTAACGATCGCGGAACCCGCGGCAGTGCCCGAGCTGTTCGCCGAGTACCACGTCGGCGCCGTAGCCAGTTACGCCAAGTACGGCGTCAGCGCCGCGATCGACCCTGACACCGAATCCTGCGCCCGCGACACCGCATTGTTCTGGGTGATGACCGACGTCGACGGACGCATCGTCGGTGGAGTGAGGACGGCGGGTCCATTGGCATCTCCCGCGGATTCGCACGCCATCATCGAGTGGAAGGCCAGACCAGGCGAGTCCGCCGTCCGCGGCATGCTCGCGGATCGCATCCCCTCGGGGGTGATCGAGATCAAGGCCGCCTGGATGCATGCTAACGGTGCTCGCAATCCGCATCGAGCGAAGTTGCACGCCCGCAGTGGCTTTCATCTCACCACTCTCTTCGGTGTGGACTACTACATGGCCACGTCCGCGGCGCACACGTTGGAGCGATGGCGATCGACGGGCGGGTTGATCGCCCCCATTCCCGCGACGCCGTATCCAGATGAGCGGTACCAGACCAAGATGATGTGGTGGGACCGGCGGACGTTCACCGTTCACGGCGAACCCACGCAGGTTGGTTCGATCGTCGTCGAGATGGAGCGGATCCACCGGCGGCGGCAGGCGGGCGACCACGGCCGAGCACAAAGTGGCTCCGGCGCTCGCACGGCGTCGCCTAGGGCACGCAGCGTGATGTCATCTCATCGATCGCGAGCCAACCACCAACAACGTCAAGTCCGAAAGGAATCGGACCACGTCGTATGAGCCGTGCGCCGACGGTTGGCCTTGTCCGCGTACATGGCCCGATCGGCGTCGCGAAGCAGCGTTGCGGCGTCGCGCGGATCGTCCGGCTCTACTTCGACCACACCCATGCTTCCCCCGGTTTGGACTACCGAGCCCGACACTTCGATGGGTTCCTTGAGCACGTGGTTGATCGACCGGGTCAGGTTCTCGAGCTCGTTCCCGGAGGCCAATTCGACGAGCAAGACGACGAACTCGTCGCCGGCAAGTCGGCACACGACATCGCCCGGGCGGACCGACGCACGGAGTCGCCGCGCCGCCGCCTGGATAACGGCGTCGCCGGCATCGTGGCCGAGGGAATCGTTGACCCTCTTCAGATCGTCGAGGTCGACGAACAGAACCGCGGCAAGGGTTCCTTCCGCGTGGAGCCGACTGGCCTGTTCGACCAGGTGAACTCTGTTCGGCAAGCCCGTCAACGCGTCGTGACTTGCCTGATGAGCGAGCCGTTCGGTCGTCGAGCGCGTCGCCGTGATGTCGCGGAACGACACCAGTATCGCCGAGTCTTCACCCTCGTCCGGGTTGAGCCGACGGGCATTCATGGCCAACCACATCCGTGCACCATCTTGTCTGTCGACCGTGAAAACCTCACCCAGGTAGGGGATTCCGGTCCTCAAAGTCCGCAGGATCGGACGATCTTCCGGATCGAGCGGGTGGCCGTCGGGATCGTGCATGACGGTCTCTCGTGAGTTGATCCAGTGGCCGACCAGGGCGTCGTAGTCCGCTTCATCGTCTGGCAAGGTGCCCAGTAGTTGCCTGACTGCCGGATTGACGGAGATCACTCGGCCCGTGTGAGCCAGCACCACGACCGCCTCGTCGAGCGTTGCCACCACCGTTTCGAAGTGTCTTTCGGCGCGGCGCAGCGCCGTCTGATCGGAGCACAGCAGAACGTACCCGTCGTCCATTGCGGCGGCAGACACTCGGATCGCGAGACTAGAGCCGTGCGGGCGGTGATGCGTCATGTTGACGATGCCGCCCGCGGCCACGATCTTCGCTGGATCGAGGTCGGCGCCCACGGCGTCGGCGACGGATCGTCCCACTACGTGTGCCGCAGGACGGCAATAGATGTGTTCGGCGGCAGGATTCCAACTGGTGACCACACCCGACGCCGTCGTCGCGATGATCGCGTCGCTGACGTGGTCCACCAGCGCAGCCTGGTAGCGCAGAGCGGCCTGTGCCGCCTTCTGCACCGTCAGGTCGCGAAAGATCACCTGATGGGCGGGCTCGTCATTCCACGTGCTCAGCACGGACACGGCCTCGACCTCTATGGTGCTGCCGTCGAATCGTTCCATCACGGCTTCGGACGGCTCGGACGCGTCCCCCGGGTGACGAAGCGCTGCGATGCGGGCGAGCATCGGGGGTACCGAGTCGGCCTGGACGAACTCCGTGATCAGGCTTCCGACGATCTGATCAGTGGATGACGCCCTCATCCAGCGGACGGCTGCTTCATTCACGTATACGACACGTCCCATTTGGTGCACGCAGATCGCATCGGGGCTGTGCTCGAGGAGCTTGCGAAATCGCTGGTCCGGGGTTTCGGCGTTCACACCACCCGTCACCCCGAATCCTGCTGATCGCCCCGGTCATTGGCCCGGCTGGTCAATAGCGGCCGAAGGGCGGTTAATCAATGGTATCCAGGCTCCGCAGTGGGCACCTGAGCAGGGAGAAAAGAGGCGAACATGGCAGAGACGCTCACCAACGTCATCGGCATCGGCGCGGTCACGGGGTACGGCTGGGGGAGAGAACCGCTTTGGGACGGACTGCTGAGCGGCAAGCCCGCGGCCGCTCTGTTCGAGGGCTATGGCGCCGGCGGGGACGGAGCGTGGTTGGCCAGAGTTCCGTCGGGCGGCGACCACGGAGACGGTGCCAGCCGGTCCGCGCGCGCGATGAGATACGCCGCCGGGGAGGCGCTGCGCGACGCGTGCGATCGTGGTTGGGCCCCCGGTCGCCGGGTTGGACTGGTGCACGCCGTCGTGATCCCAGAGGTCGAGGAGTGGCGGCAGTTCTACGTTGCGGAAAGCGGGCGGCGCAACGTGCGTGACTATCTCGCGCTGATGCCATCGACACCCGTATCGATGCTGATGCAGGAGTACGGGTTTCACGGTCCGGCCATGAACGTCTCGGCGATGTGTGCATCCGGCAACGCGGGGTTGATCACCGCGAAGATGTGGCTGGACGCCGACGTCGTCGATGACGTGGTGTTCATTGCGACCGACCTGTCGCTCACCCCGGAGAACGTCGAGCACTTCGTGAAGCTCGGTGTGGCCGTCGTGGACGCTGAACCGCTCGACGCGTGCCGCCCCTTCCAGGTGGGCAGCCGCGGGTTCGCCGTTGGCGAGGCCTCCGTCAGTTTTGTGCTCTCCTCCAGAGGCGATGCCGCCTACACCTCGCTGTTGGGTGGGGCTATGACGCACGACGCGTTCCACGTGACGTCCGTCGACCCGGCCCGAACGTACGTCGACGAGTGCGTGGTCGAGGCGCTACGCATCGCCGGGGTCGGGCCCGGCGACGTGCGGTACATCAACGCGCACGGACCGGGCACACAGCAGTGCGACGCGGCGGAGGCAGGCATCCTCGATGAGTTGTTCGACGGCAGACCGCAGATCTACTCAGTGAAGCCGCTTGCCGGGCATTGCCAGGGTGCTGCCGCCGCCGTCGAATTGGCAGCCGCGGCAATGGGTTACGAGTTCGGTGTCATCCCTGCGCCGCCCAGGGTGGCGCAGGGTCACCGCAGGCTTCTCGACGGTGCCACACCGATGTCGAGCGGCATCACCCTCAAGACGTCGCTCGGCATGGGCGGTCAGAACTCCGCCGTCGTGCTGGCCCCGCCGAGCCGGGCGGCCTAGCCGACGATTCTCTTGCGGCGGTAGAGGGTGCCGATCCCGAGCAGTAGCAGGCTGACCAACAGGATGGCCGTGGCCAGAACGTCGATCTGCGGCGGGATAGCCGCCTTCGTCGCAGCGTTGACGTAGAGCGGATAGGTCACCGTCGACCCGCTGACGAAGTAGGTGATGATGAAGTCGTCCAGCGACAGAGCGAACGACAGCATGCCGGCGGCGATGATGCCGGGGACGATCAACGGAAGCGTGACGCGGAAGAACGTGCGTCCAGGCCCCGAGCCGAGGTCCATCGACGCATCCTCGAGCGTCCAGTCGAAACCCCGTACCCGGGCCCGCACGGTCATGGCGATGAAGCTGACCTCGAATGCGATGTGGGCGATCAGAATTGTCGTGTACCCCGTCGCCCAGCCCAAGTCGAGGAACAGCGTGAGCAGCGACGCGCCCATCACGACCTCGGGGGCGGTCAGCGGCAGCACCAGGAACGTGTCTACCGCCTTGCTGCCTCGGAAGCGTTGGCGGACCAGCGCAATGGCGATGAGGGTGCCGAGCACGAGCGCGATCAGCGTGGACACCGCGGCGACGTTGAGGCTGAGCTTCAAGGCCTCGGTCAGCGCGGGGTACTTGAAGGGGTCCGCCCAGTTCTCGAGGGTGAACCCCACCCAGGTGTAGTTGAACTTGCCCACCGGCTTGTTGAAGGAGAACAGGATGATGACGAAGATCGGGAGGAACAGATAGAGCAGCACCAGCCCGGCCACGATGCGCAAGCCGAGGTCACCGAGCTTGCGGTCTCGGCCCAACAGACTTCGCTTCTTGGGTGGCGGGGTGGCCTCTTCGGAGAGCACTTCGCCAATCTGGCTGCCAGCCACAGTCATACGAGATCCTCGGTTCCCAGAGCCTTGGTGTAAGCGAGCACGCCGACGACGATCAGGGCCATCAGACCGAGGCTCAGCGCCGCGGCGGCCGGATAGTCGCGCACGATGAGGAACTGCTTCTGAATGACCGTGCCGATCATCGTCGTCTGCGTGCTCCCGAGGTATTCGGCGTTGATGAAGTCGCCGACCGACGGGATGAACACCAGCAGGCTGCCCGCGAGGGCACCCGGCAACGACAGCGGCAGGATGACCTTGCGGAACGATCCCCACGCCGACGAGTACAGGTCCTTCGACGCTTCGATGAGACGAGGATCGATCTTCTCGAGGCTGACGTACAGCGGCAGGATCATGAAGACGATCCAGTTGTACGTGAGCCCGCCCACCACCGCATAACCCGTGGACAGCAAGCGGCCCTGTTCGGGCAGCAGGCCTACCGAACCGAGCGTGCTGACCAGGAAGCCGTCATCGGCGAGGATGGTCTTCCACGCCAAGGTCCGGATCAGGAACGTGATGAAGAACGGCAGGATGACCAGGCCGAGGATCAGGTTCTTGTAGCGGCCCGCCTTGAAGGCGATCACGTAGGCGAGGGGGAATGCCAGCAGCAGACACAACACCGTGGTCGCCAAGGCGTACCCGAAGGACCTCAGGATCGGGTCCTGGTAGGCGCTGAACGCATGCGTGTAGTTGCTGAAGTTCCAGTCGAACGTCAGCGTGGGCAGATAAATCGAGCCCTCCGTCGACGACAACGACGTCGTGAACAAGGAGATGAACGGCACCACGAAGAACACGGCGAGGTAGGCCAACGCCGGGAAGATCATCAGGTACGGCGTCCACTTGCTCTGCTGCCTGCTGGTGCTGGCAACCCCCGCCATCGTCAGCCGCCGGTGACAGCGGCGTAGGCGGTGTTGTATTCCTGGGTTTGCTCATCGGTGAGCGCCGGCCAGGACTTGACGTTGTCGAGCACCGATTTCGGCGGGTTGATCAGCGGGTTCGACGCGAGCTTCGGATCGAGCTTGTTCAGCTCGTCGGTCATGTCCGACAGCACGGGCACGTACTGGACGAAGGCGATGAGCTTGGCGTAGTTGGCGCGGTCGTAGACGTAGTTGATCCACTCCTCGGCGGCCTTCTGGTTCTGCGTGGTGTACGGGATCACCATCGTGTCCACGAAGGTGGTTCCGCCCGACTCGGGCACGACGAACTTCAGGTCGGGATTGTCGGCCTGCAGCTGCACCACGTCGCCGGAGTAGGCCTGCGCGATCGCCACATTGCCCGCCGCCAGGTCGTCGGCGTAGTCGTTGCCGGTGAAACGTCGAATCTGCCCCTTGGCCTTCTGTTCCTTGACCAGGTCGACCGCCTTCTGGATCGCCTCGCTCGTCGGCTTCTCCGGGGAGTTGCCCTGGGACAGCATCAGCATCCCGAGCGCGTCCTGACTGTCGGAGAACAGGCTGACCTTGCCCTTGTAGGCGGGATCCCACAGGTCGTCGATCTTGGTGATGTCGCGTCCGGTCGCGGCCTTGTTGTAGGCCAGCCCGACGAGGCCGGACATGTACGGCGCGGTGTACTTGCGACCCGGGTCGACGCTGGCCTCCAGCAGGTCCGGGCGAAGGTTGTCGAAGTTCTTCACCCGGTCGTGGTTGATCTCGTTGAGCCACTTCAGGCCCATGAGGCGCGCCGCCATGAAGGTCGTGGGCACGGCCAGGTCGGCGCCGATGTCCTGTCGCCGTGACAGCGGCTCCTTGACCTTGGCGAACCACTGCTCGTTGTCGTTGAAGTCCTCCTTGTAGTCCACGGTGAGGCCGCTGGACTTCTGGAAGGCGGCGACGAACCCGTCGGCCATGTAGAGCGGCCAGTTGGAGATGCGCAGGTTGCCGGTGGCGGGCGAGCCATCGTCGGACGGCGCGGTCGAGCCTGCGCTGGACGACGAATCCTTCGAGCCGCAGGCCGCGAGGAAGGAGCCGCCGAGTGCCAGGGCTCCGGCCGCAGCGGCGCCGCCGCCGATGAACCGCCTGCGGGACGTCCGGGCCGCCGCCAGCTGCGCCATCACACGCGCGTCGATCTCTTTCGTCATGGGTCTAGTGCCTTTCGTAGTCCAAGGAGGTCGGCTTCTGGTGACGTCGCAGATCAGGAATCGTCGAGCATGTCCTCCAGAGCTCCCGTAGTGGGGATGTCCGCCGCAGGGAGCACCAGTGAAGCGTCTGGGGACCAGCTGACGTGCACGTCATCGCCCGGTCGGAGCATGGGGAGATCCTGCTCCGGGCCGACGTGCGCGAGGATGGCCGATCCGTCGGAAGACCGCAGCGACATCCGGACGACGGGTCCTTGAAAGGTCATGTCGGCGATGGTGGCTGGCACCGTCGCGACGTCGCCAGTCGGCTGGTCCATCGAGACGCGGACTCGTTCGGGGCGGACCATGAGCGAGGCTTCACCGCCCGACTCGATCTTCGTGTCGCCCGGCCTGGCCCTCAGCGTGGTGCCCAGCACGGACAGTTCCGCGTACTCGCCGTCCATGCCCTTTTGGCGGCCTGACCACAGATTGGCCTGCCCGATGAAACTCGCCACGAACACCGACGACGGCCTGTCATAGATCTCGGTGGGAGTGCCGATCTGCTCGACGTTGCCTGCGTTCATCACCGCGATGCGGTCACTCATCGTCAGGGCTTCTTCTTGATCGTGGGTCACGTAGACGAAGGTGATACCCACCTCGCGCTGGATTCGCTTGAGTTCGAACTGCATCACGTGCCGCAATTTGAGGTCGAGTGCGCCCAGAGGTTCGTCGAGGAGCAGCGCACTCGGGTAGTTGACCAGCGCCCGCGCCAAGGCCACCCGCTGTTGCTGGCCGCCGGAGAGCTGGGCGGGCCTGCGCTTGGCGAAGTCGGACAGTCGGACGATCTCGAGCAACTCGTCGACGCTGCGTTTCACCTCGGCCTTGCTCTTCTTCATGCTGCGCGGTCCGTACGCGACGTTGTCCCACACGGACATGTGCGGGAACAGCGCGTAGTGCTGGAACACCGTGTTGACGTTGCGCTTGTAGGGCGGCGTATGTGACACGTCTTCGCCCTCGAGTCGGATCGCACCGCTGGTCGGGGTCTCGAATCCGGCGATCATGCGAAGCGTCGTGGTCTTGCCGCAACCCGACGGGCCGAGCATCGAGAAGAACTCGCCCGACGCGATGGAGAAGTCGGCGTCCATCACGGCCACGTAATCGTCGAATCGCTTCGTCACGTGGTCGATTTCGATGACCGGTTGACCCGGCTCGCGAGTGCCCGGCTGCAGGCCCGTCGTGCTGTCGACGGCGGTGCTATGTGTTCCGCTCAGGACGACCTCCCTGGTCTTCGGCACGAAATAGGCCCCGGAGGGCGAACTCTGGCCGTAACAGCCCCGTGCGCTGTGGGGTAAACCTTCGCCGATCTAGATCATGTTCGCAAGCGATTCCGCAACAAATTTACATTTGAACAAGGGAATCCCTCGCTGCGAAGGTAGCTATAGCGCCGATTTCGCTTGCGAGCGGTAGCGGTGAGCGATCGCCGAAGACGCCCGTGATCGAATGAGTGCATGGCACAGGAAGTCACCGCTTCAGGACTGGCGCCGGGCGCACCGCGGAGCGCGCTCACCGCATCGCCGTTCAGTGGCAAGACCCCGGACGGTGTCGGCGACCTGTCTGTCGAGACCCACGGCATCGCGCCGGTACCCGGGGACCGGCGGTACGGCACTCCACGCAGGCTCTTCACGGTCTGGTTTGCCCCCCAGGTCAACATGACCGGTGTCTTCACGGGCGCGCTGGCGATCGTGCTGGGACTCGGATTCTGGCTCGGGCTGCTCGCAATGGTCATCGGCACGCTTCTCGGGTCGCTCGTGGTCGGCTATCTGTCGACGTGGGGGCCCCGGACCGGCACGGCCCAGTTGCCGAGCTCGCGGATGGCCTTCGGCGGTGGCGTGGTGCTGCCAGCGGCGCTGCAGTGGCTGTCATCGATCGCGTGGGATGCATTGGTCGGCTTGTTCGGCGGCGAAGCACTGGCGTTGCTGCTCGGCATCCCGTTCTGGGCGGCCGTCCTGATCGTCCTCGGCGTTCAAGGTGTGGTCGGCTACTTCGGTTACGAGGTCATCCACCGACTGCAGGCGGTGTTGACCGTGGTGTTGCTCGTAACTTTCGTCGTGTTCGCCGTCAAGCTCGTGGGCGGGCACGACATCGTGACCGCGCCGGTAGCGCAGGGTCCCGATCTCATCGGTGCCTTCGTTCTCGAGGTGACGATCTCGCTCAGCCTCGCGGTGTCATGGGCTAGCTACGCCTCCGACTTCAGTCGGTACCTCCCCGCGCAGTCATCGCGACTGAGCGTCTTCGGATACACGTTCGCCGGGATCTTCGTCGCCTATATATTCGTGCAAGGGATCGGCATCGCGGCAGGCGACCTCGTTTCGGAGCAGACCGCCGAGGGAGTGCGAACCGTGATGGGTGGCGGCTTCCTCGGTGGATTGGCGCTGCTGATCATCGCGCTGGCATCCATCGGCTCCGGAGTGATGAACGACTACAGCGGATCGCTGGCACTTCAAACGCTGGGAGTCAGGGTTCGCAGACCGTTGTCGTCGGTGGTCGTGACGGTGATGGCGTTCGGTCTCATCCTGTGGCTGCACGCCGCGGACACCGCGGCACGCTTCCAGAACCTCCTGCTGTTCGTCAGCTACTGGATTCCGGCGTTCGTGGCGATCGTGTCGGTGGACTGGTGGGTGCGCCGACGAGCGCTTGCGCGAGGAGCCGACGGGTCCGGACGAGCGCTTGCGCGAGGAGCCGACGGGTCCGGACGAGCGCTTGCGCGAGGAGCCGACGGGCCCCGACGAGCGCTTGCGCGAGGAGCCGACTTCATCGATCCCGCGCAGGAGTACACGCCGCGGGCCGATGCGATTGCCGCCGTGGTGACCTTCGTGGTGGCCTACGCCGTGGCAGTGCCATTCATGGACACCTCGATCTTCGTCGGTGCCGTCGCCGAGAAGTGGCACGGCGCCGACGTCGCGTACTTCGTGAACTTCGTCGTGGCGCTGGTGCTCTACGGGGGCTATCGCGCGGCTCGTCGCGGGCGCTACGACCGAGCATCCGACCCAGTACCCGACGCCGCGCCAAACTGACGGTTTTCAAGCCGATTGAGCGGGTAGATTTTCCGAGTAGTTCCGGTAGCCGAAAAGGACAACGCATGCGCGCACTCACCCTGGCCAAGACTGCAGGTGCCTCCGCGGCCACAGCCGTCATCGGTGGTCTCGCGACCGGCCCGGCCGTGCAATCCCACTGGTACGAGACGCTGCGCAAGCCCAGTTTCCAGCCCCCGAGGCAGGCCTTCCCCATCGTGTGGCCCCTGCTGTACGCCGACGTTGCCGTGGTCTCGGCCGCGACCATCGACGAACTCAACGACCGGGGGCAGGTGCAGGATGCTCGAAAGTTCGCCGGTCTACTCGCCCTGAACCTCGTGCTCAACGGCAGCTGGTCGTGGCTCTTCTTCAACCGCCGCCAGCTCGGTCCGTCGGCGGTGCTCGCCGGCGCGCTCGCCGTCAGCAGCGCCGACCTGACTCGCCGTGCGGTCCACGTCAACGGCACGTCGGCGAGGGCGCTGTGGCCCTATCCGCTGTGGTGCACGTTCGCGACGGCGCTGTCGAGCCGCATCTGGTGGCTGAACCGTTGAGCTGATCGCTTTCAGCGGATGGTCGTGAAGAACGCCCGCACATCGTCAACCCATAGTTCGGGCTGTTCGAAGGCCGCGAAGTGACCTCCGCGAGGCATCGTGGTCCAGTGCGTGATGTTGTAGTTGGCTTCGCACCAGGCGCGGGGCGGGCGACTGATCTCCTTGGGGAAGGACGCGACGCCCGTCGGTAATTCGACGCGGCCGCCCGACCCGAAGGCTGCCATGCTCTCCCAGTACAGGCGAGCCGACGATGCGCCGGATGCGGTCACCCAGTACAACATCACGTTGTCGAGCAGCTCGTCGCGGCTGAGCGCGTTCTCGGGGTGGCCGTCGCAGTCGGTCCATGACCAAAACTTCTCGATGATCCAAGCCAGTTGTGCGACAGGGGAATCCACCAGCCCGTAACCGAGCGTCTGCGGTCGGGTGGCCTGCTGCTTGAAGTAGCCCGAATCGACGTCGCGGTAGTGCTTCAGCGCTGCGAGCGCGGTCTTCTCCTCGTCGGTCGGCTTCTCGACAGCGCCCGTCGGAGGCCTGCCGCTCGGCATGTTCGTGTGGATTCCGATGCAGTGACCGATGTTTCGTCCGATGTCGGTCGTGACGGCTGCACCCCAATCGCCGCCCTGTGCCCCGTACCGGTCGTAGCCGAGCCGGACCATCAGTGTCTCCCATGCCTGCGCGATCCTGTTGGTATTCCACCCCGTCGAGGTCGGTTTCCCCGAGAACCCATAACCCGGCAACGACGGGCACACCACGTGAAAGGCGTCCTGTGCCCTGCCGCCGTGAGCAGTGGGGTCGGTGAGCGGTGCGATGACCTTGTGAAACTCGACGATCGAGCCCGGCCAGCCGTGCGTGATGACGAGGGGTAGGGCGTCGGGATGCCGAGATCGCTGATGAACGAAGTGAATTGAGAGACCATCGATTTCAGTGGTGAACTGATCGAACCGATTCAACGCTGCCTCACGGGGTCGCCAGTCGTAGTCGTTGCCCCAGTACGCCGCGAGTTCGCGGGCGTACGCCAGTGGGATGCCCTGGCTCCAGTCGTCCACACACTCCGGTTCCGGCCA
Source organism: Mycolicibacterium hodleri (assembly GCF_006439015.1). Lineage (GTDB taxonomy): Bacteria > Actinomycetota > Actinomycetes > Mycobacteriales > Mycobacteriaceae > Mycobacterium > Mycobacterium hodleri_A. The sequence continues at coordinate 107,198 of NZ_RCZG01000005.1, forward strand.
CCTGGTGTTGGCGAGACGTCGGCGCAGATCGGCCAGCACGTCGTCGGGCACGTCGATGCGGAATGGCTCAACGGTCGTCATGGTCGCCATTCTGCTACCCCCCGTTACGGGGGATCGACACCCGGGTGGGTTCGGCCCGTCCCCGCAGGACTGCCGAGCCGTGGGTGGCCCAGTGTCCTCGTTCGCCGTCGTCGGCGCGGCTGATGGCCGCGCCGGAGGCCATGGCGCGGCCGGGGATGGACTTGGCGCAGTCGGCGAGTCGCGCGGCTTCGTTCACGGGATCGCCGATCACCGTGTACTCGTAGCGGTTTGCGGCACCGATGTTGCCTGCGAAGACGGGCCCGGCCGACACGCCGATGCCGAAGTCGACGACCGGCAGCTTGCGGAGGTCTGCGCAGAGGGCGCGGGCGGTTGCGAGCGCCGCATCGGCAGGGTGGTCCCTTCCGAAGACGACCAGTGCCGCGTCACCCTGGAATTGGTTGATCGAACCCGCGTCGTCGTCGACTGCGGCGACGACGATCTGGAAGAAGTCGTTGAGGATCGCGGCCACTTCGGGTGGGCTCAGCGTGGCGGCCAACGTGGTGGAGCCTGCGAGGTCGATGAAGAGGATCGCCACGTCGCGAACCTCTCCGGTCAGTGAGTCGTCGCCCTCCATCGCCAGCCTGGCTACGGAGGGACCGACGTGTCGACCAAACAGGTCGCGGATGCGGTCGCGCTCGGCGAGACCCTTCACCATGCTGTTGAATCCCCGCTGCAGGTTGCCGATCTCGGACTGCTCGTAGACGTCGACGGTGCGTCCGATGCGTCCCGCTTCGACTTCGGCCATGCCGTCGACCACATCCCGGACGGGATCCGCGATCGAGCCCGCCACCAGGATGAGCGCGCGCAACCCGAGCAGAACCGAGACCACCGCCAGCACGACGATGGGAACGTCGACCGACGCCGTCGTCGGGATCAACCAGCCCTGCGCCTTGCACAGGATCAGCCCCACGATCGTCGCGCTGGGCAGTGCGCTGTTGACCAACCACATCACCACCAGTCGGGTCGCGATGCCGGGTGCGGTGATGCGGTCGTTCGAGGCTTCCTCGGTGGCGGCCGCCACGACGGGTCGATAGGTGCGCTGGGTGAACAGGAGGCTGGTGCTCACGGTCGACGTCGAGCCGAAGCCGACCGCGAAGGCGATCAGCAGCGCTGGGCCGATGCCCGCGTCGACGTTGGGCGCCAGCATCACGGCGCCGCTGACGCCCCACGTCGCGAGTAGCAGCACGGACTGATGCCGCACGATGTTGATCCCTCGGCGACGCTGCTCGACGTCGGGCGTGTTCCCGGCGACGAACCAGCGCAGGGACGGCGCGATCTGCCGGTACCCACCGACCGAGACCACGACGGTGCCCGCCACGACGACTACGGCGAGCAGGATCAGGTTCGACCGGGTCAGCAGCACCTGGGTGTTGCCGAACGTCTGCCCGGTCAGGGACCACACGACCGCGAGGACCTCGGCGGTGGTCATCAGGTGTGCAAACGTCAGTCCCGTCGCGTAGCGCGCGCCGAGAGTCGCCGTCGACGACCGCCGTGGCTCACCCGCTTCGTCGTGCGGCATGTTGGCGCCGTTCCTGGTTGCTCGGGGCGCCGACCCCGACGTCCGTCACCGCTTCGGTACGCGTACGCAGGCGTTCGGCGCTCACGGCCAGGAAGTCGAGGATGACGGCCAGTTCCGTGTCGGAGTAACGCTGCCACAACTGGGATGCCGACCGTTGCCATGACGCGAAGAACTCGTTGTCGGTGAGCTCGCCGACCTCGGCGTGCAGTACGGCCCTTCGCCGGTCGGCGGGGTCGGGCTCGCGGCGCAGGAATCCCTTGGCGGCAAGTCGTTCGATCAGGTTCGTCACCGACGCGGCGGCCAGACCCGTGTGGTGACCGAGGTCTCCGGCGCTCATGGGGCCGAGTCGCTCGAGAACTCCGAGTGCCTTGTAGTCGGTGGGATGCAGGCCCAGTCGAGTGGCCAACGCGGAGTGGAACAGGACCGCGGCATCACTGTGCTCGCGACCGGCGCGACGAAGCTGTGCGAGAAGCTCTGTCCTCGAAGGTTTCTCGTTCATGATGCGACCACCAGAGCGGTGAGGGTCGCGGCGCAGGTGACGGCGTCGAGGGGGAGTCGTAGCAAGCTGCGTCTCGACCACCGCACGGCGGCATCGCGATCGATGGTCGCGGGGTCGGCCTTCTCGAACGCGACCGCCTTGGGGATGAAGTCGGCGAACGACCAGATCCGCATGGCCACGTGACCTGCCGTCGCGACGAGCAGCGCGGTTCGCACCTGGGGATCGGTCCAGCACGTGACGACTGCGGTGATCAGCGCGACCTCGAACGCCGCATGCGCGGGAATCCAGAACCTGCGGCGCGAGACACCGCCGTTACGCGGCTGGACGATCGCCGGACGCTTGGGCCAGACCGGATCGAGGACGCGGTATTCGTATAGCCCGCCGCCGAGTTGAGCGCACGCAAGGAACGCGAGGACGGCGAGCAGGACGACGACCGGGTTGGACACGCGGCAATTATTACGACCGCTCGTAATATTGGTCAAGCCGCGAACCTGACCCATCGGTAAGATGACTTCGCCGGGCTGTGTACAGTCGTTCACCGAGCAATGATTTGGTAGCCACGCGAATCCTCGCCGTCCACCTACGCGCGGGATCGATCCGCCGAAAGGACCACTCGCATGACGTTTTCCCTTGAGCTGTCCGATGACGTGATCGAGGTCAGAAACTGGGTCCACGACTTCGCTGAGAAGGTCGTCCGGCCCGCTGCCGCCGAGTGGGACGAGCGCGAGGAGACCCCATGGCCCATCATCCAGGAGGCCGCCAAGATCGGCCTTTACTCGGTGGAGCTCTTCGCCACGCAGGCCGCCGAGCCGTCCGGGCTCGGCATGCTCACGGTGTTCGAGGAGATGTTCTGGGGTGACGCGGGCATCGGGCTCTCGATCCTGGGGACGGGCCTCGCCGCCGCATCACTGGCCGCCACCGGGACACCCGAGCAGCTGGGGGAGTGGCTGCCTCAGATGTTCGGCACCGTCGCCGAACCACTGCTTGCCTCGTTCTGCGCGTCGGAGCCCGGGGCAGGCTCGGACGTGTCGGCAATCATCACCCGCGCACGCTACGACGAAGCCAACGACGAGTGGATCATCAACGGCACCAAGACGTGGGCCACCAATGGCGGTATCGCAAACGTGCACATCGTCGTCGCGTCGGTGCATCCAGAGTTGGGGTCGCGTGGGCAGGCGACGTTCATCATTCCGCCGGGCACCAAGGGTTTCAGCCAGGGACAGAAGTTCAAGAAACACGGCATCCGAGCGTCGCACACCGCTGAGGTCGTACTCGACGACGTCCGCATACCGGGCCGCTTGATCATCGGGGGCAGGGAGAAGTTCGAGGAACGGATCGCCAAGGCGCGCGCGGGCAAGAGCTCCGCGGGGCAAGCTGCGATGAAGACCTTCGAGCGGACCCGTCCGACGGTCGGCGCCATGGCGCTGGGTGTCGCTCGCGCGGCGTACGAGTACGCGCTCGAGTACGCCCAGCAGCGCGAGCAGTTCGGCCGCAAGATCGGCGACTTTCAGGCCGTCGGATTCAAACTCGCCGACATGAAGACCCGCATCGACACGTCACGGCTGCTGGTGTGGCGGGCCGGCTGGATGGCGCACAACGACAAGCCGTTCACTAACGCCGAGGGGTCGATGGCCAAGCTCGTGGCGAGCGAAACCGCCGTCTACGTCACCGACGAGGCCATCCAGATCCTCGGTGGCAACGGCTACACCCGTGACTATCCCGTCGAACGCATGCACCGCGACGCGAAGATCTTCACGATCTTCGAGGGCACCAGCGAGATTCAGCGTCTGGTGATGGCGAGGGCAATCACCGGGCTGCCGCTGAAGTAGCTTGCTGACTGGTTGGCACCGCTACACCACGACGAACCAGATCGCGACGTAATGGCACGCCGCGGCCGCCGCGGTGAACGCGTGGAAGAACTCGTGATAGCCGAAGGTCTGCGGCCACGGGTTGGGCCAACGGACGCCGTAGAGAACCGCTCCGATGTTGTAGAGAACGGCGCCCGCGCAGAGCAGGACCACCACGGCCAGGCCGGCGCCGTCGAGGAGAACGCCGGCGAACCAAATCGCCGTGTACCCAAGCACCAGGTATAGAGGCACCCCGACCCACCGAGGTGCGGACGGCCAGAACATCTTCAGCGCTACGCCCGCCGCGGCGCCCGAATACACGATGGTCAACACCAGCTTCGCCGTGTCCGGCGGCATGGCCAGCAGCGCCAGCGGTGTGTAACTGCCTGCGATGAAGAGGAAGATCATCGAGTGGTCGGCGCGCTTCATCCACTTGTAGGTGGCCGGATTGTCCCAACGCACGCGGTGATACACCGCGCTGACGGTGAACATGCCGATGATCGTCGTGGCGTAGACGAGGGTAGCGACGCCCGCGTGCGGTCGGCCGACGAGCCAGGCGACCGGCACGAGAGCCGCGCCGGCGATTATCGCCACCGCTGCACACACCAGGTGGATGGCGCCACGGGCACTCGGCGTATGCAGGATTTCCGTGACCGTGTCCGCGAGGACCTGGGGTAGATCGTCGTCACCCCGAAGAATCTCGGGGATGTCTACGTCGGCCGTCCGCGCTGCTTCGGCGGATCCAACGATCGAGCCGCTCATGTCGTCACCGATCTGTGTCGTTCAGGACATCTCCGCTGTCGAGTATGAACCTTTGCCAATCGGCGTGGCCGCCGCAGTAGACGGACGGGCCTGGCGTAGAGGCTACAGAAGATGGTGCGGTCTTGATCGCAGCGAAGCGCCTGACCAGATCACGATGGGGTGAACAGTTGGCGTCTGCGCTGTCATCTATTCGAATCAACGACGGTGCGTCGAGTGACATCTATGGTGATGTCGGTCGCGACCGAGGGGGATGATCGATGCACGGGTTGGAAGGTCGGGGTGTGCTCGTCACCGGCGCAGCGTCTGGCATCGGCAAGGCCAGCGCCCGGCGGCTGCTCGACGAGGGCGCCCACGTGGTCGGCGTCGACCTGGGGTCCGACACGCCAGCCGAACTCGCCGGAGCGCGCTTCACCTACCGGGCTGTCGACGTCCTCGACGCAGGCGCCGTCATTGCCGCGGTGGGGACGGTCGTGGCCAAGGCCGGTCGCCTCGATGGCGTAGTGCACGCCGCGGGCGTAGCCGGTGGAGGACCGGTTCATCTGTTGCCCGACGACGAATGGGACAGGGTCGTTGGAATCAACCTGAAGGGCACGTTCGTGGTGTCGCGCGCCGCGCTCATCCAGATGGTGCAGCAGGGGAGGGTCAATGGTGAGCGCGGGGCCATCGTGAACCTGGCGAGCATCGAGGGCATCGAGGGCACGGCGGGCGGCAGCGCCTACAACGCGTCGAAGGGCGGGGTGGTGCTGCTGACCAAGAACACGGCAATCGACTACGGTCCCAGCGGTATCCGCGTCAACGTCATCTGTCCCGGTTTCATCGAGACACCCATGTTCGACTCGGTCATGGGCATGCCAGGTTTCGAGGTGCCGCGCGAGGGTCTGCGACACGAACACAAACTTCGACGCTTCGGACGCCCGGAGGAGATCGCGTCGGTGGCAGCCTTCCTGCTGTCGGCCGACGCGAGCTTCGTGAGTGGCCAGGCCATAGCGGTGGATGGCGGTTACACCGCGGGGCGCGACCACCACGTCACCGAGTTGATGGGGTTGGGCGAGCAGTAGTCCGCGATGTCGTCGGCAGCGGCGCCGGCCTAGGTGTAGCACCGACCCAGTTTTGCTTTCTGGACCCGCCAGCTCAAGATCAAACGTTCCGCTGTTACGCGCTTCAGCGTTGTCTTACCGCGTTAGCCTTCCTCAGTGGCCAGATCCTCGGCGCTTAGAACCACCGCCGGTTCCGCGCGGGTGAGATCTGTCGTTGCGACGTCGGATGTCATGGCTCGCGCGGGCGGCGGAATGTTCCTTGCGGGTGAGCGTCAACGTGTCTGGTCTGGAGTTGGTCCGGACGGGATACACCACTCGCGTTCTGGCTGTCCTCAAGGAAACCGGCTGGCCCGCGGGCCAGTTGGTGCTCGAGGTGACCGAAAGCGTGCTCGACGCTGACACGCCACTGGCGATCGACGCACTCCATTGCTTGCGAGCCGAAGGCATTCGGATTGCGATCGACGATTTCGGCAATGGGTACTCGTCGTTGAGCAGGATCCATTTGCTGCCCGCCGACATCATCAAGCTCGACGCGTCGTTCACCGTGGCGATCACGCCCGACGGGAAAGAAGCACCGCCGCTGCTGCAGGCCGTCGCGGCGCTGGGGACGGCACTCGGGCTGCCGGTACTCGCCGAGGGCGTCGAGACTGCTCATCAGGCCGCCATTTTCGCTCGCATCGGTTTCGAGCTTGCTCAGGGCTTCTACTTCGCTCGCGGGCTTCCGCTGGTCGAGCTCAAGGAGACCCTCGCCGCGGCCGCCATTCTGCCGAGTGCCGGCTCGTCGGGGTTGTTCCCGTGACAGGCGCTCAGCGCGCGGCCCGCAGCGCGACGTCAGAGATTTCCGTTCGGCTCTGACCGTCGGTCGTGCCCAACTTGGTGATCCACACCAACACCTCGGATGTCTTCTTTTGGTCGTCGACGGTGATGGTGTTCTCCCCGGGCTGCAGTGGCGTGCTCGGGGTCAGCTCCGTGGTGTCGGACAGACTGGCCGGGGTGGCGCTGTCCGCTGCCCGGATCTGCACCTCGGTACCGGTGCTGGGCACGTTAATGGTGACCTCGCTCAATGCGGTGGGCGCGGACAAGTGGAGAATCAGCCCGACGCCCTGCTTGAAGGTGGGGAACGGCGCGGCATCCCGGTAGGTGTCCGTCGGCCACGACGTGTTCGGGTTGCCGTCGATGGCTAGTCCCGCCTGTTCGGAGTGGTCGGGCGTTCCGCCGGGCGAGAAGACGGTTGCACTCTCCGGCGTCACGATCGGCCCAGGGCCGCTGGGCTCCCACAGTCCGAATCCTCGGGTGGCGATGGTCGCCGAGGCCGCGAGCACCGCAATGACCGCGATCAGCGCAACGACGAGGGCCCGGCGTGACCGCCACGAGGGTGTCTTGCCCGATTCGACCTGGACGGACTTCTGCGCGCGTCGCGGACGGTTCCCGGCAGAGCGGTTGACGACTCCATCGGCGAACAGGGTGCGGTCGTCCCAGTACCCGTTGACCTCGACCACGTCTCCATCGGCGAGTTGCCCGGTGATGGAAGTGCCACGAAGCTCGACGGGCACGATCGGGTGCGCTTCCCCGGCCGATGTGTGGCGCTCCACGGTGAACGACCAGAGCTCATCGTCGCCATCGGCTCCGGCCTGAATCTTCCTCACGGCGCGTGCGGTGCCGACCACGTTCATCAGTTCGAGCCGCCTGGTGTGAGACGGCGGTGTGCCCGGGCTGCGATCCGCGGCGACATCGAAGGGCGCGGTGAACGCAGCCGTATCCGGGGGAGCGGGACGCGAGTCTCGCTGCTCTGTGTGCGCAGGAGTGTCCGCTGTATTCGGCTGCCCGCTCATTGCCTGGGCGAAGTCGATGCAACGCGGGTACCGGTCGTCGGGGCTCTTCGCCAAGGCTTTCGCCAGCACGCTGTCGAGGTGGGCGAGTTCGGGTCGGCGCTCGGAAAGCCGGGGCGGCGGTGTGTGAAGGTGGTTGCCGACCACCACGGCTCGATTCGAGTTGTCGAACAATGGTGCACCGGTCAGAAGGTAGAACGCCGTTGCAGCCAAGGCGTACTGATCTACGCGGCCGTCGAGGGACTTGCTGACGAGTTGCTCGGGTGCCGCGTAGGCGACGGTACCGATGGCCATGTTGGCCTCGGTGATACCGCTGACGTCGTCGGTTTCGCGCGCGATGCCGAAGTCGGTCAGCAGCACCCGTCGCCGGGTGCCCTCTGGCGGGGTAGTGACCAGGATGTTCGCCGGCTTGACGTCTCGATGCAGCAGACGTCGCTCGTGGGCGAAGTCCAGGGCTTCGGCGACCGCCGTGACGATTTCCACGACGTCGTCGACGGGCATTCCGGACGGAAAGCGTTGCTCCACCAGGTGACGTGCGTCGGTGCCTTCCACGTAGTCCATCGAGATCCACAGCCGACCGTCGAACTCGCCGCGGTCGTGGACACCGACGATGTGGGGATTCCACAGGGTGGCGGCCAGCTCGGCCTCGCGGGTGAACCTGGCCCGGAACTCCTGGTCACCCGTGGCGTCGACGGACAGGACCTTCAGTGCGTCGAGACGCGGCAGGCGCGGGTGCTGAGCGAGATAGACCTCGCCCATGCCCCCAGCGCCGAGAAGCCGCTGAATCACGTAACCGGCGAATACGTCACCGTGGTTGAGCGGCATGGTTGAGAGCCTACAAAGTGCGTCAGACCGCGCGGAGGGTTCACCGCCGAACGTCCGGATCGGCAAAGTTAGGCTCGCTTCAGTGGGTGGGAATCGTCAGTACCCGGGCCGTCTCGCTGCGACTGGGCTCGCGTGTGACCCCACGCTGAGACGACGGATGCCTACGCATCGCTTCGCGGAGTTCGCGCGAGCGCTGCCGGGTCGAGCGCGAAGACCGGCGCGAGTCCAGCGAAATGACAGTCTTATCAGTCGTGTTCATGGCCATCGTCAAGGCCCTCTCGATGAAGTTCGGGTCCTTCTCTAGTGCCCTTGATCGTGCGCGCCGGACCTGAGCGTGACCGTCAGCGTTTGCCGTGAACTCGGTAAGAATCGCGTCGGCTGCTCAAACACGCCGAACCCGTGGAGGCCGTGATCCATTCCGTGGGTCGGCGAGCTCGACCTCGACGTGACTGTCCTACCCATCGGGTGTAGGCCGACGACGTGGGAAACTTGGCTGCGGCCGGTCAAGATCATATGAGTTCCGTTGGCGCACAGACTAATCAACGCTTGCCAGCGGCTCCGAGGCCCGAATCCTCACCTCAACCAGCCGACGAGGCCTGGGCGAATCGGCGTGGGGACTTACGGCTCCCGATCAGTGACTTAAGCCTCCTCAGTGCAGATGGCCGCTCTCCTAGGGTCAGGGATGCGGGTCACCTCTGTGGCGTTGCGCCACGCGAAAGGGCCGAGGGTCATGTCTGACACCATTGTTTCCAGTCCTCCCGATGCGCCGCGTCGCGCCGGTGCGAAGGCCGGCCTCGGCCTGGCCGCTCTGACCGCGATCGTCGTCGGCTCGATGATCGGCAGTGGAATCTTCGCCCTGCCGTCGCAGATGGCCGGAAGCGCGGCTCCCGGGCCCCTTCTCATCGGCTGGGCCATCACCGGCGTCGGCATGCTGACGCTGGCATTCGTCTTCCAAACGCTGGCCAGTCGAAAGCCGGACGTCGACGGCGGCGTCTACGGTTACGCCTGCGCCGGCTTCGGTAACTACGTCGGCTTCACGTCTGCCTTCGGTTACTGGGTATCGGCCTGGGTCGGCAACGTGGCCTACCTGGTCCTGCTCTTCTCGACCCTGGGCTACTTCTTCCCCGGCTTCGAAGGCGGCACAACGGTTCCCGCGATAATCGGTGCTTCGGTAGTGCTGTGGGCCGTGCACGCGATGGCCCTTCGCGGCGTGCAAACCGCCGCCGCGGTCAACGTCGTGGTGACCGTCGCGAAGGTCGTTCCGATCCTCGTGTTCATCGCAATCGCCGCGGTCGGATTCAAGGCCGGATTGTTCTCCGCCGACTTCTGGGGCAAAGCCGTGCAGATCGACGGCGCACCGCTCGGTGACACGATGACGCAGATCAAGAGCATGATGCTGGTCACCGTGTGGGTGTTCATCGGCATCGAGGGCGCCTCGGTCTATTCCCAGCGCGCCGCGACGCGCAGGGACGTCGGGCGGGCCACCGTGCTCGGCTTCGCTGCGGTGTTGGCGCTGCTGCTCATGGTGAACTTGCTGTCCTACGGCCTGATGACCCAGGCAAAGCTCGCCGGGGTGCCCGATCCCTCAATGGCGGGGGTGCTCGAGAACGAAGTGGGCACCTGGGGCGCCGCGTTCATCTCGATCGGACTGGTCGTCTCACTGCTGGGTGCCCTGATCGCCTGGGTGATGCTGTGCGTGGAGATCCTGCGCCTGCCCGCCCTCGAACACGTGCTGCCCACGGCACTGGCCCGGGAGAACGCCCACGGAGCTCCCGCAAATGCGTTGTGGCTGACCAACTTATGTGTCCAGGCCCTGCTGCTGTGGACCCTCGCCAACTCGAGTACGTACACCAACCTGGTCTACCTCGCGACGTCGCTCATCTTGCTGCCCTATCTGTGGTCGGCGGCCTACCAGTTGCTGCTGGCCGTGCGCGGTGACACCTATCAGGCGGGCGGCGCGCGCGCCCGCGATATCGTCATCGGTGTGGTGGCCCTCTGCTATGCAGTGTGGCTGGTGTACGCGGGCGGCTGGCAGTACCTGCTCATTGCCGCGATGTTTTATCTCGCCGGCACCGGGCTCTACGTCTGGGCGCGCAAGGAAAGTCATTTGCCGGTGTTCACAAGAAACGAGCTCGCCGTCTTCGCAGTCGTCGTGTTGACGTCGGTCGTGGCCGTCGTGCTGATCGCCACCGGCGAACTGTCCGTCCTGTGAGCGCGAACCTATCCGGCAGGGCGCACGTGGATCAGGGGGATAGGGTCCGGGTATGAGTTCCACGTCCTGGACGCTGGACGCCTCGGTCGGTCAGTTGCTCTTGCACACCGGTGTCGCAGGGCGGGCGGCCCGGCTGGGTCATGACCTGACTATCGCGATGAACGCGTGGAAGGCAGAAGTGTCCTGGGCCGGAAACGGTCCGACCGCAATGGAACTCACGGTCGAGGTGTCCTCGTTCAAGGTGTTGAAGGGCACAGGCGGGGTGAAGTCGCTGTCGGGCCCCGAGAAGGCGATCGTTCGTTCGAACGCATTGGGCGCGCTCGACGTGAAGCGCTATCCCACCATCGGGTTCGAGTCGAACGACATCGAGAAGACCAATGACGGCTACCGCCTTACCGGGTCCCTCGACATTCATGGGACGACCAAGCCGCGAACGATCGATCTCCATACCGAAGATCTCGGCGATGCGTGGCGGGTATCGTGTGAATCCGTCATCCGCCAAACCGAGTTCGGGGTCAAGCCGTACTCGCTCTTCATGGGGTCGTTGAAGGTTGCCGACGACGTGACGATGTCCTTCAGTGCGAGCTGGGCCAAGGACGACTGACGGTCACAGGCTCGGTGCAGACGCCACGGCGATCCGAAAGTTGTTGATCTGCAATGGTGTTCGGGTGGTCAAGCTCTCAGCGGTGGCGGCGATGTCGGCAATTCGGTCACCCGGGTCAAGGGGACGATGTGCCAGTACACGCTGCGCAGGTGCCGAAGATCTCTATGGTGTGGCTGACGTCGGAGAAGTTGTGCTCATTGGCGACGTCGGCAGCCCATGACTCGACGTGTTTGCCAGCGACTTCAACGGTCGCACCGCAACTCCGACATACCAGATGGTGGTGGTGCTGCTCGGAGCATCGGCGGTAGGCGGACTCGCCAGACTCGGTGCGCAGCGAGTCGACGAGGTCGGAGGCGGCCATCGCCTGGAGGGTGCGGTAGACGGTGGTCAGTCCGATGCCCTCGCCACGTCTGCGGAGCTCTTCGTGCAGCTCCTGGGCGGTGCGGAACTCGTCGAGATTCTCCAGCAGCGCCGTAATGGCGGCGCGTTGCTTGGTCGCACGGGTGGCCGGTACTCGGTCGACGCCGGTCATCGGCGCTCCGCTGCATGGCTGACGGCGGCGAGGACGATGTCGGCGAGCGGCGCGGCCAGTGCACGCAAAAGATCACCGCTGGTGTAGAGGACCGTGCGGGCCGGAATCTCGGGCCGCGGCCCCGCATCGTGATGGTGCGTCTCGGCCAGATCGGCGGAGATGGCCATACCGGGCATAGATCCTCGCAATCCGCTCGATAATGGAAATGACTTCCACTAACCAGCTACTCTTACATGCGTACTCGCGCATGTCAAAGTGATCGTCCGGAGCCGCTAGGCCAGACGTCGATAGCCGTCGCCGACCATCGCGACCCGGTGTCCGTCAGCCCGCTACGTCAGCGGCCTGGGATGGTGAGGTTGCCAATCGTCGTCGTGCCTCCAGCGCTGGTCGCAGCCACCGGGCGGCCACGCGGGCCAGGACGTAGAGGGCGAAGCTGATGCCGGAGATGAAGACGCTGGCCTTCACTTCGGAATGGATCAGGCTCAACAACAAGCCGCCGTCGGCGGCGATCAGCGCGAATGCGATGGAGACGATGATCACGACCGGCGTGCGGGCGCTGAGCCGAGTGGCAGCCGCCGCGGGGGTGATCGCCAGGCTCAGCACGAGCAGCGTGCCGACGATCTGCGCGGCCTCGGTCACCGTCAGCGCCAGTACGTAGACGAACAGCAGCCCGACCAACCGGGTGGGAACTCCGCGCGCGGCGGCGAGTTCGGGATCCACCGACGCGAACAGCAACGGTCGGTACAAAATGGCCATGACCACCAGTACGCCGACGGCGATGGCACTGAGCAAGAAGATCTGGCCGGGGCTGACCCCGAAGATCTGCCCGAACAGAATGTTGGTCGCCGCGGTGGCGAAACCTCTGTAGAGCGACAACAGGTACACGCCGACGCCGAGGCCGAAGGCGAGGATCACCCCGATCGCCGAGTTGCGTTCGCGCTCCCGGTTCCCGAGCAGGCCGATGGCGGTGGCGACCACCAGTGATCCCAGCAATGCGCCCAGGATCGGATCGTCGGCAGCCACCAGTCCGGCAGCGGCTCCTGTGAACGCCAACTCCGCGGTGCCGTGCACCGCGAACGCCAAGTCGCGCATGATGACGATCGGCCCGATGAGTCCGGCGGTCACCGCGACGAGCGTCGCTGCAATCAGTGCGTTGCGCACGAACGTCTCCGACAGGTAGTCCGCGAGCGTCACGACAGAATGCCCCGGTCGTCATCGTTCAGGTGGTGGTGGTGGTGGTGACTTGCGCCAGGCTCGGCGTGTGGGCCGTCTGGAGTGCCGACGATGATGATCCGACCGCCGACGCGCAGGACTTCGACGTCGGTCTGGTAGAGATCGGACAGTTTCGCGCCGGTCAACACCTCGTCCGGAGTGCCGATCGTCCACCGCGACCCCACCAGGTACAGGACACGGTCGACCACCGGCAGAATCGGATTGATCTCGTGCGTCACGAAGAGCACCGAAATGTTCGACGCCCGGCGCTGGCTGTCGATCAGTTCGACGACATCGCGCTGATGCTTGAGGTCCAGCGACAGCAGCGGCTCGTCGCACAAGAGGAGTTGAGGATCGCCCAGCAGCGCTTGGGCGACCCGCAGCCGCTGTTGCTCCCCGCCGGACAGCCGCCCGACAGGGGAGTGGGCGAATGCCGTCGCGCCGACCGCGGCGACCGCGGCATCGACAAGGCGCCGTCGGCGTCGGCTTGGTAACCCGAAGCCCCATCGGTGCCCGTCCAACCCCAGCCTGACGAGGTCGATGCCCTCGATGGGGAGGTCGCGATCGAACCCCTTCTGCTGGGGGATGTAGCCGATGCTGTTGCTACCCCGCCGGGGTGGCGCCCCGCAGATCTCGACCGACCCCGACGTCAGATCGGTTAATCCCAGCAGCACCTTGACCAGTGAGGTCTTTCCGCTGCCGTTGGGGCCCAACACCGCAACGAATTCTCCCGGCGCGACGGCCAGATCGACGTCCTGCCACAGCTTCCGAGTGGCGAAGGACAAGCTGGCACCGCGCAGTGCCACCGTCGGTGGTCCGGATTCGCCCACGGCCTAACCGCCGAGCGCGGAGGTGATCTCCGTGATCTGTCGCAGCTGCCACGCCTGGAAGTCCATGTCGGTCGACGGCAGCGTCTCGGTCACAGCCACCACCGGGACTCCACTCTTGTCGGCCAGTTGCTTGACGGCGTCGGTCGCCGGGCTGGTGACCTGCCCGTTGTATAGCAGTATTTTGATCGCCTTGCCGGTCAACGCCTTGTCCATCGCGACGTTGTCGGCCGGGCTCGGATCGTTGCCGTCCTCGATCGACTGCGCGAACGACGCCGGTGTCGCCAGCTTCAACCCGGCCGCGTCGACCAGGTAGCCCGGCACCCGCTCGGTGTAGCCGATCGGGGCGCCGGTGTACTTCGTCTTGATGTTCGCGATCGCGTCGTTGATCGGGGTCAGGCTGTCAGTCAACGTCTTAGCGTTCTCGGTGAACGTGGCGGCGTTGGCGGGATCGAGCATGCCGAGCTGGTCGGCGATCGCCGTCGCGACGTCGGGGATCTTGGCGATGTCGTACCAGATGTGCGGGTTGGCGTCCGACCCGGTGATCTGCATGACGTCAGCGGCGTTGAGCACCTTGCGGCTGGGGTTCGGCGAGGCCGCGAGCAGCTTGTCCATGAAGTCGTCGTAGCCCAGTCCGTTCTCCACGACGAACTGCGACTTCGACAGCGTGGCAGCGGTTTTCGCGTCGGCTTCGTACTCGTGCGGGTCGCCGTTCGGATCGGACATGATCGAGGTGACGTTCACGTGCTCACCGCCGATCTGCTTGGCGATGTCCCCCCACACGTTCGTGCTAGCCACCACGTCGATCGAAGTCGACGCCGCCGCGCCCGACGATGCAGGTCCCGCGGACGAAGGCGCAGGAGTCGACGAGGAACTGCACGCGGCCGCCATCGTGACCGTCGCCGCGGCAACGGCGACCATGATGGCAGGGAACCGGCCCCGGGCACGACTGGTCACAACTCACTCCTCGGAAACAGGCTTAGACGAAACGGGAACCATTCCCGATAAGGGTAGACCACTGACGAGCGGATCGCACCCTCGGGTCGTATTGCACAGGGCCGCTAATCGCGATCCGCGCAATCCTTGCTGAACCGAGTGTTTGATTCGTGTCCGAAGCAACTCGACAGTCGAGGGCGGTGTGGTCGTGGCGCGTGCAGAGGGCAGGATGGAACGGTGACCGCCGCCCCGCCCCAGAACCGGCGACGCATCAGCTCCCTCGAAGTCCTCCTACTCGGTCTCATGGGCTTGGCAGTCTCCGCAAGCACTGTTAGTGCTTATGTCGCAGGCGATCCCGGTCTGAGCACGGCAGCGACGGTGTTCTGCGGCGTGTTCGTGCAAGCCCTGCCGTTCCTGGTCCTCGGAGTCGTGGTCAGCGGACTGATCGCCGCCTTCGTCAGCGCCGAGCGTCTGTCGCGCATGCTGCCCCGTACGCCTGCGCTCGCCGTCCTGGCCGCGGGTGTTGGCGGGGCGGCGCTGCCGGGTTGCGAGTGCGGGTCCGTACCCGTCGCCCGCCGGCTCTTCGGGCCCGGCACCAATGGGGCGGCCGCCCTGACGTTCATGCTGTCCGCGCCTGCGATCAACCCCGTGGTGTTGGTCGCCACGGCCGTCGCATTCCCCGGCCAGCCGGCACTTGTGCTCGCACGGTGCGTGGCTTCGCTAGCCACCGCCATGGTGATGGGGTTGCTGTGGTCGCGCTTCGGGCGCGCCGAGTGGGTCACCCGAGCGTTGCCCGAACCCGGCCCCGAGGGCTCGTCGCGGTGGACGGTGTTCAGTGAGGCCGCCCGCCACGACTTCCTGCAGGCCGCGTCCTACTTAGTGGTGGGCGCCGCGGCGGCGGCGGCGCTGCACGTGCTGGTCCCGGCCTGGGTTTTCGAGCACCTCGCAGGCAACCTGTTGATCGGGGTCATCACCATGGCGCTCCTCGCCGTGGTGCTCGCTCTGTGCTCGGAGGCCGACGCATTCGTCGCGGCCAGCCTGACGATGGTGCCATTGGTTCCGCAGCTAGTGTTCCTGGTGGTGGGACCCGCGTTCGACGTGAAACTGTCTGCGATGCAGGCGGGGATGTTCGGTCGTGGGTTCGCGGTGCGCTTCGGTCCGGCCACCTTCGTGGTGGCCGCCGTGATCGCGACGCTCGTTGGGCTGCCGATTCTCGGCGGTGCCACGTGAGCCGGGGCACCCAAAACCTTCTGCTGCTGCTCCTCGGGCTCAGCACCGCCGTGATGCTGGTGAAGGGCACGTATCTGAATTACGTGAAGCCCGGGCTGCTTCCGTGGTTGGTCGTCGCCGCAGCGGTGCTGGTAGGTCTCGGGCTGGCAGCCGTCGTCTACGACGTCCGAAATTTGGACGCCGACGATGACGATCACGGCCACCGGCACCAACCGTGGCTGGGCTGGCTGCTGCTTGTCCCGATCGCGATGGTGGCCTTCGTCGTGCCGCCGGCCCTGAGTGCCCACGGCACCAGCCCGGCACCGATCATTGCGCCTCAGCGCCGCGCGTTTCCGCCGCTGCCCCCTGGGGACGCGCCGACGGTGTCACTACCGGAGGTGGTCATGCGGGCTGCCGCCGACTCGACCAATTCGCTTGCCGGAAGGTCGATTACGCTTACCGGATTCACGCTGCACCGCCCGGACGGCGTCGATCTTGGCCGCGTGGTCATCGTCTGCTGCGCGGCTGATGCGCAGCTGGCCCGTGTGCACCTGAGTGGCCCAGGTGCCATCGTTGCGGAAGGTCATCCCGACGACACCTGGCTGCGGGTCCGTGGCCAGATCGTCCCCGGTTCGTCGCACACGGAGGACGGTTTCATTCCGACCATGACGGTCACGGACGTCGCGCGAATCGACAAGCCGGCCAACACCTACGCGTACTGAGCGTTAGGGGACCTCCTATGGCGGGGGATCGATTACGGGAGGCCGTCTGCCATGCGCGCACGCCCGCATGCGCCTTACCGCGATAACCGCTCTTTGCGGCACACAATTCGTCACAGTGACGAATTGGTGGCGATCAGACAGCGGGGCGAGGGGGCGGTAACGGTCGGTCACAATCATCGACCAGGCGCTGCCGGCGGCCGAGAATGGGATCACCGACCTTGGTACGGCGGCTGGTCGCGAACTGACACCCCTTCGATTACCAGGTTCGCAGATACAAGCACTCAGACTTTCCCGGATTACCGCCAACTGGGGTTCCGGATCAGACAGCTGTCCGATCCGGAAGATGTTGAGAGTGAGGCGGGCCCATGACCTGTGAGCTCTCAACTAGTCGCGGACGATTCTTGGCTGGGCTGTCCAGAAAGATGCGCGAGTGTCGGCAGAAATGCGGGAAGACCGGAGAGTGCCGGATCAGCTCCGAAAGTGTGTCTATCGCAATCGCCACAGGGGAGGGGTGCCATAACCGGTGCTGAGCAACGAAAGCCAATGTGGGTAACGTAACTGGTGCTTCACGGCGATCGTGTGTCGGCTGCCGAGGAGGATCTCATGAATAATCAACGTTATCTATTATTTCTGCGAGATGTGTTGCGCAACTGTGTGGTAGCTGGCTGAATTCGGGGGAGGAAGCGTCACAGTGACGAAACTAGGGGCGTCTGGCGGGTTCGCTCCTCAGCAGCTCCACGCATCGGTTTCCGCTCGCCAGTCGCGAAGTGTGTCCTCATCCGCGTCCTTGAAGGCGGCCGCGACCGCAGCCAGTCGGAGACTCCGGTCCAAGCTCTCCATTGCGGTCTCGGCACGTCCAGCAGGTCCCGTCATGTCCTCAGTCCGTTCCGTTTTGGGGGTGCGCTTTGGGGCCCAGCGTCAACCATCAAACCGTTGATGTCCATGATTCCAAGTATGCGCGAACACAGGGCTGGCTGAACAAGAATATTCGACGAAAGATGTTCGCAGTGTCAGGTTTTCGCAGAATCGAGGCTAGGCCGGACAACACCCATGTATTCCCGGATTACTATCAACATTTCCCGGATCGGACAAGCCCGTTGTCCGATCCCGGACATGTTGAGAGTAAGGCGAGTCTGTGACCCCTGAGCTCTCAACTGGTCGCGGAAGATTCTTTGCCCGGGTTGTCCAGAAACACGTGCGAGTGTGGCCATAAATCCAGGAAGACCTCAACGTGCCGACACTGCGAAGTATTGCCTGGTGTGGATATCGGGCCTCCACTTCGCTGTGGACACGTCAACGATATGCCCGCTCGGGAGGGATACCGGGAAGTGCGTCCGCAACCTGCCCGGGTACGGATAGGCTGCACGTGCTGTCGAGGGTCGTGGAGGGGTAAAGAGATGACGAAGGCAAAGGCGGCGCTGGTCGGCCGCGTTGGTGGTTTTGCGGTTGCGCTCGGGGTCGGTGCGGCCATCGGAACCGCAGTTGCCGCACCAGCGTGGGCCTCGCCCGGGGATTCTCATTCATCGTCAACGGCTTCGGTCTCGTCGCCCACGGATTCTCATTCATCGTCAACGGCTTCGGTCTCATCGTCAACGGCTTCGGTCGACGCGAAGCCCCGCCAAGCTCACTCCAGGGCCTCGGTGGTGCGGCCGGCGCACGTCGACGCGGCTGCCGCGGCCCGGTCAGGTGCGACGGCACCCGCGCGGTACAAGCCGAGGATCGGTGCCGTCAAGGCACTTGCTGCTATGAAAACCGTTCCTGCGCAACCAGTTAAGCCATCGAAGCCGGCTCCCGTGCAGATTGCGGTCACTGCTTCGGCGGCGGCTCGCGACGTGGAACAGCATGCGCCTGCAAGGGCTGCGGCCAAGTCCGTCGCTGCCACCGCGGCCAATCAGAACACCCAGGATTTCGGTCTTCTGAACAAGTTCGTGATCTTCAAAAACATACCGTTCAGTTTCCCAAGAACTCCGGCATTCTTCGTCAAGAATGTGACCGGCAGTGCGATGTTCACCGAGAAGTCGATCTATGACCTGCAGTCGGTGGATCAGTACGATTGGAATAAGCTGACGGGAATCTCGTTCAACTTCCTGCGGCCGGACCAGAACGCCCTCATGGTGGCGTGGCGATACAACGTCAATGACAATGACTTCGAGATCGCGCCGTACTACAACGTGGACCTGGCCCGAATACTGCCTAACGACCAGACTGAGGTCATCAAAATGCCGATCGGCGAACCATTCGATTTCACAGTCGATTACACCGGGATCACACTGACGTACGAGGATCAGTCAGTGTTCAAGCCCATCCCGGCAAATCTTCCGACGAACCAATTGACGGCCTTTCGAATCCAGCCGTGGTTCGGGGGTACGAGCCTTCCACCGAACACGCTGAGCCTTTACCTGAAGACCAACCGCTGGTGGCATTCAATTTAAGTGTCATGCAGTAGCTTTGACGGTTGCGAGAGAATTCCGTTGCTGTCGGGATTAGTCGATGTGGCTGGGCTCTGGTGGGACGATCATCTTCGGTAGTGGCGTGAGCTTCAGCATCACGGCATTTAGTTGGGCACGTACCGTGTCGCTCAGTGCGGAAGACTTTGATCTCGTGCTTCCGCGCAGCAGCGTCCGCACGGTTGTGCAAACGTATTCCCTTGTCCGTCAATGCGACGGCTCGAAGGCGGCGGTCGCCGAGAACGGGACGGCGGACAGCGAGTCCCTTCGCCTCGAGGTCATTGACCAAGGCGGCCACCGATGCTCTGTCGGCGCCGAGAATTCGGCAATGCGCTGCTGGCTGAGCGGCCCGAAGCTGCGCACCGCACTCATCAAGCCTAGGTGCAGGGTTCGGATGCCGAACTTGTTCATCTCGCGGTCGAGTGCCGATGCCATCACGTGTCCGATGCGGCCCAGCACGAAACCAATCCCGCGGTCTGGCGACGTCAACGGGATCGGCTTGGCGAAGGTTAATGAGGTACTGCGCGGGACCGATCTGCGTCCCAGACCGAGGAGCAGCAATGAGCCGCGCGGGGGCAACGGCCTTCGGCCACGCTACCGTTCCAGAGGGCCGGGCCCTGATCTCTGAAGGGCCGCTAAGGCGACGCGCCTGCAACCGGCGCTGTCGACCCGAATCGGCGACGATGGTTTCGACCTTAACGCAAAAGCCTTCGCGATCAACGAGATTGAGGTCACCCGACGCGGGTGGCTGGCGGGTTCCCGTCGGGAATCCCCAGCCGGTTCGGTTGCTCGTCCGTATCCCCGCGCTGAACGTCGTTGCCGACCGGTGGAGAGACGACCGGTCCGGGGGAGTTGGGGACAAGGGGGGGCGGCCACACGAACTCCTGCATGGTGTCGCCGGCGGGCCACGGTGTGTCGGACGGTGCGGAGGGCGCGACGCCGATCGGGTTGCAGCGGCCCGCAACCATGGGCTTGTTCCAGGCGCCGACTGGGTTGGGCTGCTCGGCGAGGTAACGCTGGTCGGGGCACCGCCAGCTCGACGACCACGCTCCGCCGCCGAAGGTGAGGCCGCCCCCGACGTTGTTGCTGCCGCCATCATTTGTGAAATTTGCGCCGGTGTTGAAGGCGGCGTCCAGCGTCAGCGCCTCCTGGTGCAGATGCGCGCCGTTTATCTCGCGCGGAAAGTCGCACGCGAAGAGCACGCCGATGACGATCGCGACGTCGGCGCGCACGTAGTAGCCGGTTGCCGGATAGCCGCAGCTTGTCGGCACGTCGGCGCGAGCCGGTGCTACTGCGACGAGGCCTAACATGAGAGCCGTCGTGATGCTCCCGGCGGCGATCCAACGCTTCACGACTCAGCATCCCATGGACTCATGGGGTCGGGAGTGACCGGGTCGATGACGTCACCATCTCGCAACCCCAACACGCCTACGAGTCATACCAATCGGCGTTGGTCGCACCAGTGTCGCACCCGACGCGGCGCGGGTGGCGTCAATGTTCGGTCAGCCGCGGAGACGATCGCCGAATTCGCCCGGCGCCGTCGCCACGCATTCCTCTGAAGTGTCAAAGCTGTTTGTAGGCAACGGTATTCGTCATAGTGACGTATCCCCGACGAATGGGGCGGCAGGTGTCAGGGGAGGCGGGTGCGCCCCGAGCGACGGCGGCCGCGTGGGGCATGTGCCGGGGCGGGTCCATCCGGCGCGGATGCCGCACGACTGCACCGCGCTACAGGTTCAATGTTCTGAAATCGTCACTGTGACGTTTAGTTGACCCGCCAGAGGCGGGGCGCAGGGTTGGCCTTCGAGGTGTCAGCGTGACACCCAAGGCGGAACGGCAGTGTCCGATCCGCGATTAATTGAGAGCGCGTGGAATCGAGCCCTAGGTATCGCCATGCCGCTGGATTCGTCCAGGTGATGCGCACAGACCTGGGGCGGACGGCACTGTCAGATGGTCGTGGAACGCAGGCGAGAAGTCGGACAGCTCTCAGGTTTTCCCGGATTACTCTCAACTAGTTCCGGATCGGACACCCGTGTGGTGCGAGCAGTTTCGTGAGATCAGGAGCGCACCATTAGCTGGTAACGGTGCGTGCTAGATAGGTGCGAGTTGTCGCTGATCCCGTAGGTGCGGCCCGACCGAGTGAGGAAATGGACCTCACTCGGGTTATACCAGGTTATACTCCTGCTATGAAGACAGCCATATCCCTTTCGGACGAGACGTTCGAACGTGTGTCACGTACTGCGAGTGACCTCGGCATGAGTCGATCCGAGTTCTTCGCCCGAGCAGCGCAACGCTACTTGGACGAGTTGGATGCCCAGTCGCTGACCGGTCAGATCGACAGTGCCCTGGAACGCCTCGACGGCACCGACGAGGCGGAGGCCGCCGCAGTGGCCGTCGGATACCGCGTGTTGGGTGCCGTGGACGACGAGTGGTGATCAGCCGCGCTGTGCTTTACTGGGCTGACCTTGGGGCGCCGTCCGGCAGTCGGCCAGCCAAGCGCCGTCCCGTACTGGTGGTCCAGTCCGATCCGTACAACACCAGCCGCCTTGCCACTGTGGTCACCGCGGTGATCACCTCGAACACTGACTTGGCGGCGATGCCCGGCAATGTGTTCTTACCTGCCGCCGCGACGGGACTCCCACGCGATTCGGTCGTAAACGTCACGGCGCTCGTTACGCTGAACAAGACGGATCTCACTGACCGGATCGGAGAGGTCCCGCCGAGCTTGATGCATGAAGTCGATCGGGGACTTCGCCGCATCCTGGGGTTGTGAACGCCAGATGTCGCGTGATGCCTCAAGGCAGATCCATTGCACCACAATGCAACTCGCAAGCTTTAGCTGATAACGATGGGTGCGAGATTCGGGGGAGGCACGGTTGGCCTAAGGCGATGCTGGGGTGAACTCACTGATTCGTCGGTCGTAATCGATCCGGGCCGCACGAATCGCATCAACCTGATCATCGGTCCAGCGGGCGAGTGCCTGGACAATTCCCAACAGGCTGAGGCCCGACTCCGTGAGTGCGTACTCGACCTGCGGCGGCACGCTGGGATGGACGGTCCGCGACACCAGCCCGTCACGTTCCAGACCGCGCAAGGTCGAACTGAGCATGCGCTGGGTGATCCCGCCGACCACTCGCCGCAATTCGTTGAAACGGCGCGGTCCTGCGCCTAGGCGGCAGATGACGATGACCGACCACTTATCGCCGATGCGCCCGAGAATGTCGCGGACGACCTTCGGGCGGTCCTCTTCGTCGTATGTCGCCGTGACCGTAGCGGTCGACTCAAGCATCGAGCCACTTCTTGGCGACGGTTCCCGCGGTGATACCAGCGCACATAAAACTGCCTTCTTCCCAAGCATTACAAACCAGTCGATGATCTAGGTATCGATTGAATACCTACCCGCTACCCTTCCACCTAGGAGCATGACATGAAAGCGGTCGTCATCACGAAATACGGCGGACCCGACGTCTTGGAGCTTGCAAACGTTCCGGAGCCCCACGCCGGGCGTGGTCAGTTACGCGTACGAGTGCACGCAGCAGCGGTCAATCCGGCCGACGTCCTCTTCCGCGTCGGGGATATCGACGCCGCGTTGAACGACGACGTTCCGCGCCCCTATCGCCCGGGAATGGACGTCGCCGGGATTCTCGACGAAATCGGCGAGGACGCCGACACCGACCTGCGCGTCGGTGAACGGGTGATGGCCATGGTCGTTCCAATCGATCCCTCTGGCGGTGCCTACGCCGAGTTCGTGGTGCTACAGCCCCAACAGGTCACCCGGGCCCCAGCTGGCTCCGACCACGCCCACGCCGCGACCGTACCGATGAATGGCCTGACTGCACGACACGCGCTCGACGTCCTGGATCTCCCGCCGGATGCCTGGATCGCCGTCACGGGTGCCGCTGGCGCCGTCGGCGGCTATGTAGTCGAACTCGCGAAGGCTGACGGGCTGCACGTGGTCGCAGACGCCGGTCCGACCGATCGCGACTTGGTGAGCAGCTTCGGCGCCGACATCGTGGTGCCGCGAGGTGACGGTATCGCCGAACGGATCCGCTCGGCGATACCCGGCGGAGTCGACGCGGTGATCGATACTGCACTGTCGGGCGCGGAGATAGAGCCCGTACTGCGTCCCGGCGGCCAACTAGCCATTCTGCGCAAACCCGGCGAGCGGGGCATGCAGGAGTTACCTGCTCGCGAAGACATCGAGGTGCGTGACGTGTGGGTGCCCGAGTACCGGCTAGCACACGACAAGCTCGACGGTCTTCGCCGTCTTGCCGAGGAGAAGAAACTCACCATGCGCGTAGCCCACGTGTATCCCGCAGCCCAGGCCCCCGAAGCCCATCGCCGAATCGAAGCCGGCGGTGTACGTGGCCGCCTCGTTCTGGAGTTCTGACATGCGCTCAAAATTCTGCAAGGCGGTGCTCTCATGACGAACATAGGCGTCGGCATCATCGGCGCCAGCCCCGGCGGAGCGAGTTGGGCCGCCGCCTCGCATATCCCAGCGTTGCGCGCGGTGAACGGATTCGAGTTGAAAGCCGTTGCCACCAGCCGTCGTTCGTCAGCGGACGCAGCAGCATCAGCGTGGGCAGTCGATGCGTACGACGACCCACGCTTCCTGATCGATCATCCCGGTGTTGACCTCGTAGTCATCGCGGTCAAAGTCACCCAACACCGCGATCTCGTGGAGCAAGCTCTGACCGCCGGCAAGATGGTGTATTGCGAATGGCCACTTGGCGCGAGCCTCACCGAAGCCGAGCACCTGGCGGAACTTGCCGCGACCGCCGGCATCAGGACCGTCATCGGACTGCAAGCCAGGTTCGCACCCGCCGTGCAGCACATGAAGCAACTGGTCGACGATGGATATCTCGGCGACGTCCTCGCAACGACGATGAGCGGCTCGGGCATCGCCTGGGGCCCAACGACCGATCGCGCCCACGCGTATATGTTCGACGCCGCAAGCGGCGCAAACACTCTCACCGTCCCCGCCGGTCATGCTCTGGACGCGCTGACGTACGTTCTCGGGGACACCACCCGCGTGACCGCCACCCTGGGTGTCGGACGCAAACGAGTGGCCGTCCTCGACGAGGGCACGACCATCCCGGTTACGGCCGCCGATCAGGTCGCCATCACCGCCGCGCTGAGCTCCGGCGCAACTGTGTCCGTCTTCTATCGTGGCGGCCGATCGCGAGCGGGCGATCTGCGGTGGGAGATCAACGGCACCGACGGGGATCTTCTGCTGACCAGTCCTTCGCCCAACGGGAACATCCAGACCACCGATCTGATCTTGACGGGCGGGACCGGCGACGCAGACACGGTGCGACCCATCCAGGTAACGCATCGGGCCGAACTCTCGGCATTACCAACCGGGCCCGCCCAGAACGTCGCCGGACTCTACGCTGCCTTGGCCGAGGACCTGGCCGACGGCAGCCAGCGCGTACCGGACTTCGCACGCGCTGTCGTGATGCACCGTCTGCTTGCAGACATCGAATCCCAGGCAACGACTTAAACCTAGACCGCGGATACCCATTGGTGAACTAGACGAACCGGCCGATGAGCTCCTCGCTGAGGCGACTTCGGGAAGTCCGATGATCACCGGGCACGGCGCCTTTCGTTAGATGCAACTCGCAACCTTTTCTTGCCGATAAGCGACATTATGTCAAGTAAACGGGTCGCCGTATTCATCAGATGAATCACGGACGTTTTGAGCGTCTCCCTCACCCGCCGCATTAGGTCAAGTTGTCCAAAGCGCCTCGTCTCCAATAGGTTTAGACGATTGGGCCAGGTTCGCACCACCTCCTTTCGGTGCGGTTGCCGCGACACGACCGCGATATCTCACGCCGATTCAGAGACCCGGATCGTGCTCGGCACAGCACCGATCCCAGTCGTCCCGGAACAATTCGCTTCCCAGCTCAACTACCACCGACACAACCGGCCGAACCTGCGGACGACCGGCGGGGCCGCCGGCTCACCCTGGCTCTTCCCCAGCAGCCGGCCGGGACGCCACATTGATCCACAGGCCATCATGCAGCGACTTCGGCAGCTCGGAATCGACCTACAAGGTGCACGCAACACCGCCCTACGCGAACTCGTCTCCGAGATCCCCGCTCCCCTGGTCGCTGAAATGCTCGGCTTACGGGACCGTTCGCCGTGCCCCGACTCGGGTAATCCCGTTGTCCCTCCGGGCTCCGTCAGACCGCCCGCCCGGTTCAGTTCAGTCCATTTTTGGGATCGGTAGGCATACAGACAGCTTTACTTGCGCCATGACGTTCAAACCGACCTGGAGCGCCGCGATAGCGATGTTGGCGCACCAGTGCCCGACACACACCGACTTGAGCGTTACCGCGCCCGACACCA
Organism: Mycolicibacterium hodleri; assembly: GCF_006439015.1. Classification (GTDB taxonomy): domain Bacteria; phylum Actinomycetota; class Actinomycetes; order Mycobacteriales; family Mycobacteriaceae; genus Mycobacterium; species Mycobacterium hodleri_A. Next base: position 132,646 of record NZ_RCZG01000005.1, read on the forward strand.
CCGACACCTTCACCGTCGCGGCCACCATCAACACCTGCCAACTGCAGGTGCCTCCAGTCACGAGCGACTGGAGGCCACAGCCGTGATGTCTGCGAAGAATGTGGCCGCGTGCGCGGCGACAGTGCTGGCGTTGGCCGGAGGCTTTGCCGCGCCGAGCTCGGCCCAGCCGGGCCCGAACGCTCTGGATGCTCTGTGCGGCACACTGGGTTGGCCACGGGCACTGCCAGATGTCACCGGCCAGTTCCTAAGCCAAACCATCAGGCTCGGAGCGCTTGGCTGTTGGACCAACGTGCGCGGCGTCGCTCCGGACGGGGGCGACCCCGTGAGCAGCCCCACCGGTACCTACCGAACAGACTTCCGGATCAGCGCCATGTCGCCGAGCCCCGGCATGACCGCCCGACGCGACGAAATGGTGACGCTTCAACTGACCCCACTGGACCCGACGACGCCCACTGGGGTCCAGCCCTGTGACTGGGTGTCCGCCGACGAGGCGGGCGCATTGCTCGGCGGCCCGGTCCACGCCGAACCGCTGGGCGACGAGGCCGGCTCGGTCGATATCTCCTGCAGCTACAGCCGCGGCCTGGGAGATACCGGGATGCAATCCGAACTTCGCCTGCCCCAGTCATTTCCGGTCTCCGCGGCAGCACAATTAGAAATGGCGACCAGGGGCAAGAACGGCACCGCGGTCGACGGCGTGGGCGTCACGGCGCAATGCGTGTCCGAGCAGACGACAACCCCGCCATCCAGCACATTGGTCGTTCTCCTCGGCGGGAACCGGCTGTACCGAGTTACCAGTTGGTACGGCACTTCGTGTGACGAGCTCAAGCATTTCGCGCAGATCGCCATCGGCCGGATCGGCGCATGACCACTATCGAAAAGGGCCTCCGCATGACCAACTTTCGATGCATCGTCGCCTTGATGGCGGCGGTGGGTGTCGTGGCGGGATGCTCGTCGTCGACCAAACCGCCTGCGGCTCAAACGCCCTCGCCCGCGGCCCAGATGCCGAGCGGCGCGCCTGCGCCGTCGACACCCGCACCGACGACCGCGGCGGCGTCTCATGGCACGGAAGGCACCATCGCCCAGGTGCCGTGGTCGAAAGTCGGGCCAGGCTGGATGCTGGCCGAGTGGAGCCCGGTGACCCCACATCGACCCGGTGAGCAGCCCGCGCTCGACGAACCGACACCACAGACCGTCGGCACGACACTGTATTTGGTCGACCCGGCCGGCAACCGCTACACCATCACCACGTTCCCACCGGGAAGCAACCTCGGACTGGCCGACTGGTCCGGGGACGGCAGTCACGCGCTATTCACCCAGGCCTATGTCACGCCGACGTCGGCCGTCTCCATCGATCTGCACACCGGCGAGCAGACCACGATTCCCGTCGCCGGCTACCCGCGCTACACCCGCCCCAACGGGGCCGCGCTACTGGTGTCGACCTCGTTTAACGGCAACGAGCCGGGTACCTTGAAACGAATTGACCTGAAGGGCAATCCGCAATTCAACTACCCGACCGACGACATGGGTGGAGCCGGCCACTTCGGAGGTGATTACGCCGAGTCGCCCGACGGCACGCAGGTAGTGCTCGGCACCGCGAATCTCGGCAACGAGATCGTGGCGCGGAAGGACAACAGTCTCGTGGTCATGAGTAACGACGGGACAGTGATCCGCAAGCTGCCGGTGCCGACGGCGACGACCATGTGCGGACCGATCAAGTGGTGGACCCCCGGGTCGGTGTTGATCCACTGCTCATCCCAGCACGGCTCCTCGAGCCAGCTATGGGAGTTGCCGCTGTACGGTGGAACGCCCACGCCGTTGACCGCGCTCAACTCCGGCCAAGAGAACGACCCCGGGCTCGGCGGCGACATCGGTGACGGAAACGCCTGGAAGCTGCCCAGCGGTGTCTTCCTGCAGTCAATGGGTGCCTGCGGCACCGAGTTCCTGTCCCGGCTCACCGCTGACGGGCACACCACCCGGGTGAAGATCCCCGGTGTGTCCAACAACGTCGTCGTGACGGGCGCAACCGACGGCCGGTTGTTGGTGCAGGGACAGGTGGGCTGCAGCGGGACCACGTCGCTGGTGAGCTACGACCCGGCGGCCAACACCTCGACCGTGCTGCTCGGACCGCCGATCACCGGCGGCGGGGTCAGCCAGGCGCTGCTCTACCCGAGCGCGGACTCCTGATATGCGGTGTGCCACTCTCGTCGGCGCCGTTGCGCTGGCCGGTCTCATCGGATGCGGCCCGGCCGCGGCGGACCCCCAGTCCTGCGCCGATTTCGGTGGAACAGTGGGCGCCGACCGGATCTGCCACAGCCACTCCGAGACCGCGGTCTACACGATCGACATGAACTATCCGGTCGACTATCCCGACGTGCAGGCCGTGACGGCCTACCTGACTCAGCAGCGTGACCAGTTCCTCGACTACACCGAGCGGTTTCCACCGCGGGACCGGCCGGCGCCCTACGGACTTGCGTTGTCCGCTAAGGAGTATCGATCCGGTTCGCCCGCCACCGGCACACAAAGCGTGGTTCTGCGGATCGGCCGAGACGTTGGCGTCCACCCGGTCACGTCTGTGAAAGCCTTCAACTACGGCTTGGGCAAGCAGGCCCCTATCACGTTCGACACCGCCTTCAAACCCGGCGCGGTCGACGTCATCTATTCGGCGGTGCGCCGCGAATTGTCGCCGGGGGCCGAGACAGCGCCACACGGTGGACTCGACCCCGCGACCTACCAGAACTTCGCGATCACAGACGACGCCGTCATCTTCTTCTTCGACCAGGGCCAGTTGTTCGGCCAGAACGAGGGGCCATTACACGCCTCGGTGCCGCGTGCCGAGCTCGCTCAATTCCTGAACTGAACGGTGCCTTCTTGCGAAGACGGCACTGCGAGTGCAGCAGCGCCGATCCCGAAGTACTGGTCAGTCACCTGAACACGTCTCGTTATCTACTTGTCAGCCGGATCCGTGTGATGATTTGCCTTGATGGCGGGTCCTTTTCCGCACGTGCGATCCGGTGTGTAGCTCCGAGCAGCTCAAGGCCGCTATGCAGGTGGGCCACTGGTGCACGCCGGTCAACTTCACTGGGCCGCCCTGCGCTGTCGCACTATCTGGGCAGACGACCGCAGCGACCACATCGGGACGTGAGGTGGCCAGGCGTCGCAGGAAAGCGTCTAGCTCAGCCGAGCAGGTATGAGTCACGCGACAATCGGAAAAACTTGCCGGTTGTGCCGTCGGTGCACGTCACCCCTGCCGGCTCGACCGAGCAGGTGATGGCGCCCATCGATCGCCGCTCACCGTAGGCAACGATCGGAGGCGCATACTGGCCACTGAAGAAGAGTTGACTCATCACGAACCCGAAGCACGGCGCTTGGCCTTCGGCCAGTTGAACATCCTCACCGCCCGGTTCGCCGATCGCACCCGGAAGATTTCCGCGAGGGCACACGCTGGACTGCGGGGCAACCCAACTGTGCTCGTTCGCCTTGCACCAGGCAAAGGACGACCCTTCTGGTGTCCTATCCAGCTGGCAACCGATGTTTCCAGATGGCGTCAGGAACTGAATTCGCGACGCCTCTGCGTGAACGGTCGGTGACGCGACACCGGTCACCACAGCCGCGGCCGTCGCGAACATCGCAATCCTTCGAACTATCATCTCGTATCCTTCGCGGTGGTGTTGGCCGTGAGGCAAGTAGACACCACCGCCGCCACTACCGATCCCAAATATGAGATCAGCGTCCTCCGCAAGGAGCCGAACGAACGGCAACCTGACCACCTTTCGGGCTGGCCGGCTGTGTCCCATTGCTAGTGACTGGAGTCGTGCACGCTCACCGCGATTCGCGCAGACACATCGACATCATTGACTCGCAGCAAATGCGAACGAGGCCGTCGCCGAGTTCAACTGCGCGGCGGCCCCCTCTCGTCGACGTTCATCAGCGCAAGGCGCGCACCGGGGTACGCAGTGGGGCTGTATTCCCTAGCGTTGACCGAGGCGATCCGGCTGACAGCAAACATCCATGCTACAGACCGAGTAAGCGGATCCGGGCCGGCCGCGTGTGGCGATCTGGCCAGCAGTCAGTGCCCCTTCCCCGTCGTATTCAGCCCGATTCGCTACTGCATAGTGGGAGGAATACGGCGGGATCGAATATGGCGGGGCTACCAGTAAAATACGCCGTATTGCTCTGCAGTCCAACGGTTTTCAGATCGCCTATGAGCGTGTCGACTGACGCGTGCTCCCACCATGGCGACAGCGATACGTCGATGGTGCTTGCCGCCGATGCCCCAATGCGTAGCTGCTAGCTGGGCGACCGGTAACGAGCGACGAACGTCGTGACAGCTTGGTCGAAAACGGTTTGCACCTGTTCCGGCGTGACTTGCAGGTCGACGATGAGCAGGCGCGGCCAGAACACGACGTCGTTGATCATCCCGAGGAACTGACGAGCGGCGAGCGGGATGTCGAGCGCGTGGATGCCGCCGGCGGGATCGAGACAATAAGGCCCCGAAGTTTCTCAAGAAATCTGGCGGATCCCAGATTGTTTCCGCCAACTTCATCGAGACCGGACACCTATGTAGAGCTTGGAGGATGTCAGGTAGGTTGCCGATCGCTTCCGGAGCCAGATTTCCTATAGAGGCCGGTTGAGGCTCTTAGCCGACGCGACAATGGCTGGGTGGTCGAGGTTCAGATTCTCGACTTCTACGAGCTTTGGCCGTTCCCAGCTGGCCATGACCGTCCACGTTGGGCGATGGAAAGACCACCACTGCACTGCCTGCCACTTTCGGTCAGCGATAGCCGGAGAACGCTGAGACCAAATGCAGTGCGCCCACTCCGAATTGACCGCAAGGTTGCGGGCCACGATCTGTGTAGGCCGGAGGCCGAGCTCTACTAGGCGGTGCGGATCATCAAGGTCGCAGATTCGCAGGTCGTCGGGCAACTCATACACCCCGAGCGTTTTCCGTGCACCGGGTACTGCGGGAAAGTCGAATATTGAGGCGGTCCACCGCGACAGGTTGCCGAACGCTTCGCCGCAGGCGGCTTCGGTTTGGCGGGCCAGGTACCAGGCGTAATAGTCAGGGTGATCAGCCCGGCCACCGCGCTGCGGCTCCCGGGCTGAACGTCGGCCACACACCCTCTGCGGTTGGAACGGGCCCGACCGCGCCCAGCGACCGGACGTCTGGCGTGTTGGCCGTCATCGGTTGCTGACCGCGTAAAACACTGGCAAGAATACGAACACACCAAGAGGATGATCGGCGTGACCAGCACGCCGACGAGACCGGCCAACAGAGACAGAAAATCCCGATGATCGCCCGCCGCTTGTTTCCGATGAAGAAGGCACGATCAACCCCTCGTTCGGCGAGGTTGTCGTGATGACGACGCACCTGCCCGTACAACAGCAGCCAGCTGGCACACATCGCCGTTGCGGCAAGTGCATAGAACGCAACCGCCGTGCGCGCATCTGCCGTCGATGCCTTCGACAAGAGTTCTCGACACGACTGCGGTGGGAAACGGGATCAGCGCTGTAGTGAACAACAAACACGAGTTGGCGAAGTGCAGCCAGGCGTCGACGTGGCCGACGCGAATGAACGCGGCATGATGATTGAGCCAAATGACCCCGACGTAGCAGAACGAACCCCAGATACGCCAGATAGGAGGGCTTGGCTCCAAGGCCTTTGAAGAACCATGTGAAGTTGGTCGACCCCTTCGGCGCCGGTCTGAGTGTGAAGTTCGTAGTGCAAACGCACAGCGACGAAGGCGAGTCCCGACCGGTGGCGGTCGATGCTTCTTCGCAACATCGCTTCGTCGTTCAACGCATGCGTGCCGGGACGCCTCAGATGCCGGTGTTTTCGGTGCGGACGGGGCTGGGGTCGGGAGCGTGGGGCATCAACGCGTTCGGGGGTATGGTGCCGAACTTGCCGGCCTCGAAGTCCTCGAACGCTTGGCCCAGTTCAGCTTTGGTGTTCATGACGAAGGGGCCGTAGGCCTCGACGTGCTCTCCAATTGGGCGGCCACCCAGTATGAGCACCTCGAGCTGGGGGCTGCGGGAGTCTTGGGTATCGTCGGCGCGGATCTCGAACCAATCGCCGGCGCTGAACGTGACGAGCTGTCCGTCGTGGACGGGCCGTCCCTCGGTGCCGACGCGTCCAGTGCCGGCGAGCATGTACACCACGGCGTTGAAGGTGGGGTTCCAGGGCAACCGGAGCCGGGCTCCCGGCTCAATGCTGGCGTGCAGCATCGCGATCGGGGTCTGGGTGGATCCCGGACCGTGGTGGTCCTCGACGTCCCCGGCGATCACCCGGACTAGTGCGCCGGCATCCTCGGACGCCACCAAGGTCACGTCGTGGGCCTCCAAAGGCTGATAGGCCGGCGCCATCATCTTCTGTCGGGCAGGCAGGTTGACCCACAGCTGCACACCGTGGAACAGGCCACCGGAGATCACCAGGTCCTCAGGGGGTGTCTCGATGTGCAGAATTCCCGAACCCGCCGTCATCCATTGGGTGGCGCCATCCTGGATCATCCCGCCGCCGCCGTGTGAATCCTGGTGCTGGAAGCGTCCGTCGATCATGTAGGTCACCGTTTCGAAGCCGCGGTGCGGATGCCACGGCGTGCCCTTGGGTTCCCCTGGGGCGTAGTGCACTTCCCCCATCTGATCCAGATGAATGAACGGATCGAGTGATGTCCGCGGAACACCGGCGAACGCGCGATGAACGGGAAACCCTTCGCCTTCCAGTCCGGTGGGTGCGGTCGTCACCGTCGCCACCGATCGCTCCCGCGCCGCCGGCCGGATATCGCCGATACGGGGCAAAGTGAGTTTGTCGGCGGTGACAGCGGGCATGATGTGCTCCCTTGATCGGCATCAACTCCACCGGGTCTGCACTCCCAGTGCCATGCGCCCCCGTGGCCGCCGAGGAATAGAGAGGCGAGTTCCTCGGCGAGGCCGATGACGGATGGGTTCGACACACCCACCGTAAGGCCAACACCACCGTCGTGCCAGGGGCCGGACGTGAACATGCTGCTCTCACGCGCATGCTGTCATCAACGACGCCAATGGTCTCCCTCCGCCGGCCCATCCGGCGAAGGTCACCAAGTGACGGCTCCCATCATTCACCGTTCACGACCCAACGTGATCGGGTGGTGGTCCTAGCGGCAGTCATCTAAACGGGTCGGGTCGGTTTCCAGGGCCGCGCGGTCCCATCCCGCCGTGTCCGCGGCCGCGGCGTAGGTGCTGCGAAGAAAGGTCATCACTGCGGCGTCGGGATCAGAGACTGCGCGCACGCTTTCATACGGCAGCAGGAACTGGCGGTACTCGGTGCTGTAAAAGGCGTCGGTGGGGCCGACGGGGACGTCGGCGAAGCCGTCGGGTTCGGGGTAAGCGTAGGAGTAGAACGCGCCCTCCATGCCGCCGCCGGGCCAGAATCCACAACTGCTCAGCTCATGCGAATAGCCCTCCACCATCACCCAATCGGGGCAGTTCGGCGCCCCGCCGGGATGCGCCGGAGCGGTCCGTCCGGAAAAGCGGGTACACGCCAGGTCGAACGAGCCCCAGAAGAAGTGAACGGGGCTGACCTTCCCCAGAAAATGGGAGCGGAAAGCGTGCAACACGCGGTCGGCCTGAACCAGTTGACGCCAGAACAGGCTGACCGCCTCGGCGTCGTAGGGCCGGCGCACGGTGTCCCGCGCGAACGGGAGCGCGGGGTCCACCTCGTTGGGTCGCGCCGATATGTGTGTCTGCACACCCAGCTCGGCGAGGGTACCGAGGGTTTGCGCATAGAACTCGGCGACGGACGTTGGTTCCAGGGAAACCCGGGCGGTGGCCCCCGTGCTGGTCCGGATGACCAACTGGTGGTCGACAAAGTCGAACTCGATGTCGAACGCCTCAATCCCATAGGGAATCGTCGACGTCGTCAAGCCGCGGGCGCTCACATACAGCGGGACCTGCCACCAATGATTGATCAGCGGCGAGTGGGCCATGCGAATCTTGCCCACGATCTGGGTGTACATGTGCAGCGCGTCGCGCGTCGATGCCCAATCGGCGACCTCCAGCGCCGGCCACCCGGCCCGTGTTGACGTTAGCTTATCCACGGCAGCTCCTTCTTACGACGCGAATCAAACTTGTCCGCCGCCATCATGGTCGCAAGCGCCCCCGTCTTCCGCACGCCGCGCGAAACATCGCACCACGAAAACGACGCCCGGTGCCGGAGCTCAGCGTCGGCAACACGGCTCCTGCCCCGAGGCGTCGGTGCCGCTAAGCGTTGTGGACCTCGGCGATGTAGCCGCCCGTCGCAAAGCGGGATCGGCTCGGCGATCAACAATGCCGTGTCCCGGATCGCTGGGCTAATCGCCATCGCGTTCACCGGGCTCATCGCCGCCGGCGCGTTGGATTACGGCAGCTTCCGCCGACTGGCCGTCGTCACAGCCGCGCTGTTCGTGGCCGGCGACCTCGTCGCTGCACTCGGTATCCGCAACCCGGCGCATCGCGCGGAATCGGTTGCGCCCCAAGCGATGGCGCAGTGCCGCGGCCGGATCACCGCACCTCCGGTCGGGCCGCTGACACGGTAGCTCGCACTCAGTCGTCCCCGGCCGGCCCGAATTGTCTGTCCGACCGCTGTCAAAAGTCGGGGCTGGCTAGGCGAGTCACGAGCTCGGACGCCACGACCGTCCACACCTGCTCACCTTCTTCACCATCTTCAAATTCGAAGATCTTTGTTGTGTCTTGCACAGTATCGATTTTTCGGACGATCACCTCCGAACGAATTCGCACGACAGTGATCCACGCAGTGCCCGAGGGGTTTTGGATCCTGTCGCCGACTCGAATACAGGAGGCAGGGACCTGTTCGGCTTCTCTCATATTGCCAAAAGCATACTGCTCGCCGACGCTGATCTGAACGACGACGCAGAGTTCACGACCGAGGCGGGCGGAAAGCAAGCCGATCCGGCAAGACGTTGAGAGTCGTATTCACGACAAAGCACGCGACGGAACCGCCAAATATACTGAGACAATCTTGCGCGCTGCCGTCTCAAACAAAGTGACGGTAGCCAGCAATGAGCCGCCAACTCTACTGAGACCGGACACATGGAACGTCCGAGTGACACTCACCGTCGCACCGGGTCAATTTGTCCAAAGCGCACCGACATCAAACCGAATTTTAGAGAGTTGCCAGACTGCATGACCCGTGACGTGGACAAGCGGCGAACGAACTGTTGCTCTCGACGATGCGGCCTCTGCAACCATCGATGCTCGGCGTCGGAGTGTCGGTCCAGAATCGAGACGGATTAAAACGGTTGCACCGCAACAGATTTACTCTGACTTGGTCCAGCTCGGGCACCCAGCAATGTTCGATCTTGCCGACCTAACCTCCGGAGACCGAATCCAGCGCCACTCCCGTCCGCGATAATCCAGCAGGCGCAAGATCCACCCACGTATTCCTCACTGTGACAAATTGAGTGTTAAAGGTGCTGCACTGCAGTCGATCTCGCAATCAATGCCCACGACTTAGCCATAGCGGCCGACTTATCCGCTGCCGCATCTACAGCTCGAGAACGATACGGACCGCGGCATTGACTCGGCAAATCTCTTCTCGACTTAGGTAGCCGACGCTTGGACCCAGGCGGGCGGGGTCGTCAGACTGAACGACCACGGCAAATCGTGTGCCAGACTGTTCGTGTCCGCGGGTGCCGCGCGGCGCCATGCGGTGCACCTCACCACGCACGCAAAGTCTCCATATCGCGAAGAACTTGCGCGGCCGCGGCGCGATCCACTTCGTCGTCGGCCAGCGCTTCGCCTTCTGCCCGAATACGTCCGGCAGCCTTCGGTCGAGCTGCGTCGATGAGTGCTGGGGGGACCGCCGCGGACACGGGCGTGCCATCACTGGTCAGCGCCTCAATCGCCCGCCACGCGTCATCATCGGGCCGAAATGTGATCGTGTCAGCCATCAAGCAGGCGTACTACGAAATGTAAGACATTGCCTATAGTGGGGTTTCGCCTCACTCCCCCGGCGTCGGTGGCCAGGCTTGGGCTCATGGATAACTGTCATCATCCGCGAGCGCCTCGGCGGCCGGACCGGAATGGCCTTCCCCCGACCCGCGGTGTCGGCCCAACCTTGATCCCGCGCTCGCGAGGTACCGTCTGACGCTTCGGCACGCCGATCGACACCAACCGACCCAACCGGACTTCTGCGGAAACCTGGACTTTTACCATCAAGGATCGAGTACAAACGAAGTTGAATACCACGATGGCCGAACTGCAACGGATCCGCGACGCCGACCCGTACCGAGAACTCGACCCCACGGCATGGCACTCGGCCGTCATGCCCTCCGGAAGCTGACTAGAGCGAGCGTGCAGCGGAAAGCGAGACGAGATGGACCGCGATGAACTGGCGGAGTTGAAGGTTCGTCTGTGCCGCCTCGAGGACGAGTCGGCCATCAATCGACTGATCATGTCGTATGGGCCGGCGGCCGATGCGGGACTCACCACGGTCGCCGGCCAATTGTGGTCCAGCGACGGCGAATACGACTGGGACGCCAATGGCACGCCGTACGCGGGTAGTGCAGGCGTCGACGCGATGCTGCAGGGCAATCGCCACCAGAGCCTCATCAACGCGGGCATCGGGCACTTCGCGGGGCCGCTTCTCATCGACCTCGACGGCGACTCCGCAACCGCGCTCAACTACTCCATGATCATGCGTCGAGAGGGCGAACGCTTCTATCTCTGGCGCGTGAGCGCGGTTCGATGGGATCTCACCCGATCGGAATCGGGCTGGCGGGTCCGACGGCGCACCAATCGACTCCTCGACGAAACCGGCGTAGGCCGTCAACTCTTCGGCGACGCCTTGAACGAATTATTCGTCGAGGCTGTCGACACATGAACGGCGGCCGATTGGCAGGCAAGGTCGCGATCATCACGGGCGCCAGCACCGGACTCGGTCCGGTCATGGCGGCGATGTTCGTCCGGGAGGGTGCCCGCGTGTTACTCGCCGCGCGTCGCGAAGACCTCGTCGCGCAAGCGGCCGCCGACGCCGGCCCTGGCGCGATCGCCATGCGTGCCGACGTCACCGATGAGGACGACGTGGCGGCCATGGTGTCGCGGGCGATCGACGAGTTCGGTCACGTGGACGTCATGTGCAACAACGCCGCTGCGGCCGGCAAGGACCTCTTCATTTGGGAACAGACGCTGGAGAACTGGAACTCGACGATCGCGATCGATGCCACGGCGGCGATGCTCTGCACCCGCGAAGTCGTGAAACAGTCGATGTTGGACCGCCGCTCCGGCGTGATCCTCAACTTCTCCTCCACCGCGGGATACCAGGGCGTGCCCCGCAAGACCCACTACGTCACCGCGAAGGCCTCATTGCGCGCCTTCACCAAGGCCGTCGCGCTGGAGGTCGGTGAGTACGGCATCCGCTGCAACTGCATCGTTCCGGGTGGCATCGACACCGAACTCTGGCGAAACTGGGTCAGGCGAACTGCGACCGAGCAGGGCGTCGAGTACGAAGCCCATCGAGCCAAGCTACTGAAAGGCGTTGCACTGCGCGATATCTCGACTCCGGCGGATATCGCCAACATGGCCATTTTTCTCGCCAGCGACGAAAGCCGGACGATCACGGGGCAGTCGATTCCCGTGGATGCCGGCGGCTATATGCAGGGCTGAGGAGTGACGCCGAAACTGTCGATCGTTACGCCGGTGGTGTCGATGAATCCGGGCGCCCACGGGCCCTGGGAGGTGGACGCGACGATCGAGGACGTTGCCCTGGTCGCCGAGACCGCCGACCGCCTCGGTTACCACCACCTCACCTGCAGCGAGCACATCGCCCTTCCCGCAACGGAACTCGACCGCCGCGGGGCGCGCTACTGGGACCCGCTGGCGACCCTCGGTTATCTCGCTGCCCGAACTCACCGGATTCGGCTCGCGACCCACGTCCTCGTGCTTGCTTATCACCACCCGCTGGAGATCGCGAAGCGGTACGGCACCCTGGATCTAGTCAGCAATGGCCGATTGATCCTCGGGGTCGGCGTTGGAACGCTCAGAGAGGAGTTCGACCTCCTCGGCGCTCCGTACGATGACCGAGGCCCACGCGGTGACGACGCGATGCGGGCCCTGCGCGCTTCCCTGTCAAATTCCGAACCGGCGTACCACGGCGACTTCTACGACTTCGAGGGCATGGTCGTCGACCCGTGCTCCGTCCAGGAACACGTGCCCATCTGGAGCGGTGGGCGCACCCTGCGATCATTGCGCCGTGCCGCCTCGCTCGCAGACGGCTGGACTCCGTTCGCCGTGACGCCCGAACGAGCCAGTGAGTGGCTTGCCCGAGTCAAGTTGCCCAAGGACTTCGATGTCGTGCTTCCGCCTGTGGCACAACTGGATCCGATCCGGGAGCCAGGGCGGGCAGAAGAAATTCTCGCCGCGACCGAAGCCGCTGGTGCGACAATCGTGACCGTCGGGCGTGCTCATGACACCCTCGCCGAATATCTCGACTACCTGGAAGCAGTTGCCGCGGTGCGCGCCAGCATGAGCTCGACCTAGTTTCTCTACTGATCGATGGGCTCCAGGAAGGCATCCCGTGAATTCGGACCCGGCGCGATCCGAGGAACTGCGACGACAGCGGTATGGCGGTGTATGTGAGCAAGTCGAGAGGCAAGCTGTCAGCTTGTCGATCATGCGTCTGATTCCGCGACGACTACCTGCCACGAAGCCTTAGTCTCCCCCGATGTCGGAAATGAGCCCCGTCGCCGAGTTCGATTTCGTCATCGTGGGAGCAGGCAGTGCGGGCTGCCTGCTCGCCAACCGTCTCAGCGCCAACCCTGATCACCGCGTGCTCTTGGTTGAGGCCGGCGGCAAGGACGACTGGTTCTGGATCAAGGTCCCGGTGGGCTACCTGTACACGATTGCCAACCCCCGCACGGACTGGTGCTTCACGACCGAGGCTGACCCAGGTCTGGCCGGCCGCAGCATTCACTACGCACGCGGCCGCGTGATCGGCGGCAGCTCGTCGATCAATGCGATGATCCACATGCGCGGACAGGCAAGCGATTACGACCTGTGGGCGCAGGCCACCGGTGACGATCGCTGGCTTTGGGGTGGCCCGGACGGTGCCGGCGAGACACTGGCGATCTACAAGGAGATGGAAGACTACTTCGGCGGAGCCGACGACTGGCACGGCGCCGGTGGTGAGATTGCCGTCGAGCGGCCGCGGGTGCGCTGGAAGATCCTGGACGCCTGGCAGACCGCCGCTGCACAGGTGGGCATTGCCTCGATCGACGAGTTCAACCGAGGCGACAACGCCGGCAGTGCGTACTTTCACGTCAACCAACGGCGTGGCCGTCGCTGGTCGATGGCCGATGCCTTCTTGCATCCCGTCGCCCAACGACCAAATCTCACCATCTACACCCACACCCAGGCCGTGAAGCTGCTGATGGACGATCAGGTCCACGAAGAGCAGCGTCACGGTGCCTGGATCACAGCTCAGCGCCGCGCCACCGGGGTGCGGCTGCTCAACGATGGCCAGATCATCGACGTCCAGGCCCGCCGGGAAGTAATCCTGAGCGCCGGAGCGATTGGGTCGCCGCATCTCATGCAGGCCTCGGGCCTGGGCCCGGCCGCGCTTCTCGCCCAGCATCAGGTGCCGGTGGTCGTCGATCTGCCGGGCGTGGGCGAAAATCTCCAGGACCACCTGCAGCTGCGAACGGTTTACCGGGTGCGGGGCGCCCGGACCGTCAGCACGCTGTACCGCAATTGGATCACCCGCGCAGGCATGGGACTTCAGTACCTGCTGCTGCGCTCAGGACCCATGACCATGCCGCCCTCCACGCTGGGCGCTTTCGCCAAGAGCGACCCCACGCTGGCCAGTCCCGATTTGGAGTGGCACGTGCAGCCCTTGTCTCTACCCAGGTTCGGCGAACCGCTACATCCTTTCGGAGCGATCACTCCCTCCGTGTGCAATCTGCGCCCCAGCTCGCGTGGCCACGTGCGCATAGCCAGCGCAGATCCACTGACCTTCCCCAAGATCTCCTGCAACTACCTGTCCACTGACACTGATCGTCAAGCCGCCGTGCGCGGCTTGACGATGACCCGGCAGATTATGGCGGCGCCGTCCCTGGCCCGGTACTGCCCAGAAGAGTTGCTTCCCGGCCCGCAACTGGTGAGCGACGAAGATCTCCTGCAGGCGGCCCGTGAGCTTGGGACGACCATCTTTCATCCGGTGGGCACCTGTGCGATGGGAGCCTTTGACACCCAAGGTCTTCCGCGGTCGACCGCGACGGTGCTCGACACCGACTGTCGCGTATACCGCGTCGCCGGCCTTCGAGTGGTCGATGCTTCGGCGATGCCCACCATCACGTCCGGGAACACCAACGCGCCGGTCATGCTGATCGCAGAACGCGCAGCGCAGGCGATCCTGGAATGAGTCGGTCACTACCGAGTGGTGCCGATTCGGAATAACCTCGCGCCAGGTGAACTTGGCTCAGGAGTCGCACCTTCCCCGACTCAGGAGCATCCATGACCCGTCCCGTCCGCGTTGCCGTACAGATCCAGCCCGGCGGCACACCCGAGTACCGCACATGGCGCGACGCCATCCTGGCCGCCGACGACCTCGGCGTCGACGTGATCTTCGGCTACGACCACTTCCACCGCCCGGCGATGGAGGGCATCGTCGACGGCAAGCCCGTCCTGTTCGACGAGCAGCCCGACGTCGCCAACTTCGAGGGCTGGACCGCGCTCGCGTCATGGGGCGAGATCACCTCACACGCCGAGATCGGGCTCCTCGTTACCGGCGTCGGCTACCGCAACGCGGACCTGCTCGCTGACATGGCGCGCACCGTCGACCACATCAGCGGCGGCCGGCTCATCCTCGGCCTCGGCGCGGGGTGGTACGAAAAGGATTACACGACTTACGGTTACGACTTCGGCACCTTCGGCTCCCGCTTCGATCTGTTCGACGAGAGCCTGATCCGCATCGAGAACCGGCTCGCTGCACTGATTCCGCCACCCGTGCGCAAGCTACCGATCCTCATCGGCGGCACGGGGCCCAAGCGCTCGCTGCCCGCCGTTGCCCGGCACGCTGATATCTGGCACGCGTTCCAAGACTTGGACGCCTTCCGCAGGTCCAGCGATCGCGTCGATGAGCTGGCGGCGACGTTCGGCCGCAACGGGGCCGAGATCGAACGCTCGACGCTATGGGAGAACGCCGACAGCGCCGATGCCTTCCGTGAAGCAGGTGTCACTTTGTTTCAGACCGAACTCACTTCAGACGACGGTTACGATTTCACGTCGCTCAAGCGGGTGCTCACATGGCGGGACCACGGGTGACCACGGTCGCTGTACCGAGAAGACGCTACTTACCCTGAGCTGCAACGCTCGACCCGTCGACGGTGGGGACGTCTAACGCCGGAGACGATGGCCGATGCCCGAAGGTGTTGGTGGAACACTCCATCACCGCCGACATCACCGCCGACCGGCTCGTCGACGAACTCGAGCCGGTGGTCGCTGCGGCCGATGGGCCACCATTGTGCTGCGGATGGGCAACGGTCCTGAGTTGGGTTCTCAGATACTGCAGCGGTTCTGCGTGAACGGGTCGTTCTGTCTTGCTTTTCGTATGGAAGGAATGCCTCAACCGCACTACCTCTGATCCCGATTCGGCGCAGCGCAGACTGGGCACCCACACGGAGACAGTCCGGCGGGACGAACCCGGCGGGACGATGAGGAGGACATGCACATGACGATGCCAAGTGACGCCGCGGACGCGATCGAGTCCAAGGGGCCCAACGAAGGGCCACGCGACCATCAAGGTGTTGATACCGACCACACGGCCTACGTAGACGAAGACAATGTTCCCCACCCCGGCGACGCCAACGAGGCCGGCTGACTTCGGGTAGCAACACTGCCAACCTGCGAGCGAAGCCGTTGCGAAAGTCAGGCATTAACGGGTTTGAGCCGAGTGGGATGGACGCACCCGGAAAGCAGCCCGGATGACGGCAAATGGCCATCTCCTGCAACTCGCCGAGAGGCGGTACCCGTCCAGCCAGGCCCCTGTCACGCGTCGTTCTGCACACCGGTGGCGGCGACCAATGCGGAGTCCGGTTTGAGCAAGATCCGATAGAAGGCCTGGTGTTCTCCCTTGGTGCTGCTCAGCTCCCCCACATCGATGAACCCCGCCGTGGCCGCGAACCGTCGACTACGCACATTCCACGACTGAATGACCGCGCGCAACGGTCGCCCGGGATGTCGGCTGTTGAGGTATTCGAGTACTGCTTTCCCGAAGGCCTGCCCGTTCCCTCGGCCGACCAGGCAAGAATCCATCCCAACCCCCACATCGAGGATGTTCGGATCCGCGTTCAGTCCAGGTACGCGGGCTGCAGAGTCCACGCAGAGGAATCCGATCAGGTTGTCGTCGCCATCGGTAACCGCTCGGTACAGGTCGAGTTCGTCCACGATGTCGGTCGGTGAGTGGAGGTCATAGACAGACCACCGACCCGGGTAATGCCAGCCAGATATCTGCACGGCATCGTCGGGGGTCATCGAGCGCACTCGCGCAGTAGTACGCCACCCAGCCCGCGGCCGCGCGTGCCGGGCTCCACTGCGATATAGAGCTCCGGCAACGACACTCCAGCCGAGTCGACCCGCAGTGGAGGGTCGTTGCGAAACGTCCACACCGCGCCGACCTGGGGACATTCGGCAAGTGTGGCAGTCCAAGAGTCGGGTGTCGCCATCATTTCCGGCTCGACCGATGGTGCGATGGTGTCCGCGGATGGAACCCGGCAGGAAGTCTTGAATGCGTCTGGTGGTCGGCTTCTGGCACCATTGCTGCGGTGGATGCGAGTGCACGCCGAGAACGCGATGATCTGTTCTTCGAGGTTATCGACGATGCGCTGAACTCCCTGCCGGACAATCTGCGGGCGGCGATCAGCAATGTCGAGATCCTCGTCGAGGATGAGCCACCCGACGGCCAGCGGCTGCTCGGCCTGTACCAGGGTGTACCGCTGCCGCGAAGGACCAGCGCGTACAGCGGAGCGCTTCCCGACAAGATCAGTATTTACGGCGGCCCGATCACGCGACTCGCTGCCGGTGACGGCGATCGACTGCGCCGCGAGGTCAGGCATGTCGTGCTGCACGAGATTGCCCACCACTTCGGGATAAGCGACGAGCGGTTGATCGAATTGGATCGCTACTGATCGTCGTGCACTCCCACCACTCGCATCGTGCGGAGCGGCCGTGATCGGTGACACGCGGCCGCAACAAGCCACCGCTACGTTTGGTGGAGACGTCCGTCGAGAGGAATCGCCATGAGCACGCAAACCCGCGCCACCTACCGCACGATGGCCGAGGGCACCGCGGAGGACTACGCCCTCATCGAGCGCGCGGAGGAGTCCAACAACGCTGGACTGGTGACCCGCGTCCTTGCCCTGGTGGAGGCTCTCGCCGAGGGGCAGCAGGCCTATCCGATCAGCCGGCTCGACCACTCGCTGCAGTCGGCGACCCGGGCGTTCGAGGACCAACGACCGGACGAGTACGTCGTCGCAGCGCTCCTTCATGACATCGGTGACACGTTCGCGCCCCATGCTCATGGCGCGTTCGCGGCAGCGATCATCGCGCCCTACGTCTCGGAACGAGTCGCCTGGATGGTGAAGGTCCACCCTGAGTTCCAGCAGTACTACTACGCCCCGCACATGGGCGGCGTCCGGGACGCCCGGGAGAAGTATCGCGGCCACCCGTGGTTCGACGATTGCGTGGAATTCTGCGAACGATACGACCAGAACTGTTTTGATACGCAATTCGAGCACCGTCCGCTCGAGTTCTTCCGTCCGGTGGTCGAGCGGATTTTCGCCCGCGAGCCCTGGAGCTGACCGTTCGTCGGCACCCGCCATGATGTAGCTCGTGGCCAGGCGACGAGGAGCGCGGATGAATCGGCCCAAGGTCGTACTCGTCGCGATTCTGTGCGCGTTGATCGTCGTAGTCGCCGGATGGGCGCTGCTACGGCCGAACCCCAGCCTTTCCGACCCCGCGTCGACGGTGGCCGGTGTCTCGACGTGCCGGCTATCCACACTGCCACCCCAGGTGGCCGTTACGGTGCGGCTCATCCAGACCGACGGGCCGTTTCCCTTCCCCCGCACCGACGGAGTGGTCTTCGGCAATCGCGAGGGGCAGCTGCCGGAGCAGGCCAAGGGGTACTACCACGAATACACCGTGATCACTCCGGGCGCCTCGAACAGATCGACCAGGCGCATCGTCACCGGTGGATCTCCGTTGACCGATCCCCCCCAATACTTCTACACCGGCGACCATTACGACTCATTCTGTGTGGTCCCGGACGTGAAGGCGCGAGGATGACACCGCTGCACGACTCGGACCCGCCCGTCGTCTTTCGAATCGACGGTCGAAAGGTGAAGTCCGTCAAGGACTTCTATCGAGAGGTCGGGTTCGCCGTCAACGGCCCCGATGGATACTTCGGTCGCAATCTCGACGCGCTCGCCGATTGTCTGCGGGGCGGGTTCGGCACTCCGGAGAGTGGCCGGTTCGAATTCGAATGGGAGCAGAGCGCTGTGTCCCGGCGCCACCTGAAGGAGGTGTCGCGCGGTCGGCGCTCATTCGTCGATTCAGTGCAGGACGTCTTCGATGATGCGGGAGTCACGCTGACGCTGAGGTGAGCGACGTTCGTTCAGTTCCCCCGCTGTAGCGTGGCGAGCGTGAACCGATCTCGCACGTCTGCCTCCTTTGCATTCGTGGCCTGTGCCACGCCGCTCGTCATGATGCTTGCCGCGTGCGGCTCCGACGCGGACGCCGAACCTGGACGGTCGTCCTCTACGCAGGCGAGTAGCTCGTCCGTGGTCGCCGAGCCGAGCCAGTCCGCCGCGGCCGAGGTCGCGTCGTGCCCGACGGCTCAGCCGGTCGGCGGGGGCACGCCCGAGTGGACACTGCCCGGGGCCACCGGCAGCATCGCGGTGACCGGTTCGACCGATGCAGCTGCGCCCGAGGTCAAGGTCGACGGGCCGTTCACCGTCGCCGAGACCCAGGTGCACACCCTGGAGGCTGGCAGCGGACCGGTTGTCGCGGACACGGCGACGGTCTCCGTCTGCTACATGGGCGTCAACGGACGCGACGGCACCGTGTTCGACAGCAGCTACGAACGGGGCGAGCCTGCTGAGTTCCCGCTCGACGGGGTAGTGCCGGGCTTCCAGAAGGCCATCGCCGGACAGAACGTCGGGTCGACGGTCGCCGTCGCGATGGCCCCGGCCGACGGATACCCCGAAGGTCAGCCGAGCGCCGGAATTCAGAAGGGTGACTCGCTCATCTTCGCCATCAAGATCCTCGGCGTCACTGGCTGAGTTTTCGCCGGCTGGCCGGTCAATCAATCACTGCGGCAAGCTCATTCGATGCCATCGAGCAATTGGCCAAGAACGTGTTCGTAGGGACGGTGGAAGTCCCCCGCGGCAGTCGGCGCTTCGGTGTGCACGACGAATGCCTGCACGTCCATGCCCATGAAGCCGCCGAGAATGGTGAACAG
This sequence comes from Mycolicibacterium hodleri, assembly GCF_006439015.1. Classification (GTDB taxonomy): domain Bacteria; phylum Actinomycetota; class Actinomycetes; order Mycobacteriales; family Mycobacteriaceae; genus Mycobacterium; species Mycobacterium hodleri_A. Next base: position 152,126 of record NZ_RCZG01000005.1, read on the forward strand.
CGGCCCGAGGACGAAGTCGGCACGTTGATCGGAGCCGGTCGGTGTCGCGCGCGCCGACACGACGGTCACCGGCTTCGATAGCAGCGGTGCGACTCCCTCGTCGGCCGGCGAGGTGGCGCCGATGACGTGTACGTAGTCGAGCCACGCCTTCAGGGTCGACGGCATCGAGAAGTTGTACATCGGCGCGCCGATCACGACGTGTTCGGCGCCGGACAGTTCGCTGATCAGTTCATCCTGAAGGCGGGTCGCCTCGACAGTCGGGTCGACGCCATCGTCGGGCCTCCGCGGCGGGGTGAAGTGCAACGTGTTGGTGGGCAGGTGCGGTAAGGGGCTGGTGTGAAGGTCTCGCCGACGAATCTCGCGCTCAGGACCCATGGCAACCCAGCGCTGCGCGAATTCAGCGGTGAGTCGACGCGAGGTCGACGAGGTGAGGTTGGCGGACGAATCGAGCTGCAGGAGGTAGGCCACGGCAGGTAGTTTGTCGCACGATCGAACCGAGTTAACCTGTCCCCCATGAGCGACCCGCGAGTGCCTGGTGGCGTGGTGCATGAATTACCCGCCGACCTGCGGCAGACGCTGATCGCCGACGACTCGGTGCTCGAGGCCTGGAACGACATCACCCCGTTGGCGCGCAACGAGTTCATCTGCTGGGTGGAGGACGCCAAGCAGGACAAAACCCGAGAACGCCGCATCCGCCGGACGCGAGAGGAACTCGAGGAGGGCAAGCGCAGGCCGTGCTGCTGGCCGGGTTGCAAGCACCGCGACAAGACGGGCTGAACTGCTACCCCGGGGGCAGGATCGGCGGCGCGGCGGGGTCCGCAGGCGCGGGTGCGGTGTACCCCGGCGGCGGCGGTCCGTTCAGCGGGTAGTACCCGGGCGGCAAGGCCGGCCCACCGGTATTCGGAGGTGCCTGCGTCGACGCGGTGTTGGATTCGGGGTAGTTCAACGACACGAACCCGGGCGGCAGCGGCGGCGGAGGGCCTGCACCGGGAGGAGGCGGGGCCCCTTCCGGCATCCCATCGGGCGAACCTAGGAAGCCGTAGGGGTCCTGAGCTTGATGCCACGCATCCTTAATGAAGCCCAATGGGCCCGACCCCGAGCCGTACTGTTGGTTGGCGACCTGTGGAACCACGGGCGCGCCGATGGGCGGCGGCGCAGGCGGAGCGTCTCCCCCTGCGACGACCTGCTGTTCCGGCGCGGGCGCTCCGGGAGCCCCCGGTAGCGGCAGGTAGGGCGCCTCCGGATCGGCGGCGGCCTGACCGGCCATGGCGAGTGCACCGCCGGTGATCATCACGCTCGCAAATGCGATCTTCGCGGTGTTGACGGCTATGGCGCGTCGTCCTTCAGTCATGAAACCGTGGTGTCCTCTCTGGTGGCGCAGGGTCATCGTCGCACAGATCCACCTCGCGCGACCCGACATCGTTGCTGGGATTGCCTCAGCCCTGGGTCGCACGCCACTTGTCCAGCGCCCGACGGTCCCGCTTGGTCGGGCGACCGGCACCTCTGTCGCGGAAGGCCACCGGGATCGAAACGGTCGGGGGCGGCGCGGGTGTGCGATCGAGGAAGCAGGTCACGGCATCGGCGGCGCCTACTCTCTTCTGGATGACCCGCACCACCTCGACGATCCGGGTCGTCTCCCCCACCCGTGCCCGGACCTCGTCCCCGGGCGACACGGTGGTCGACGGTTTCGCCGGCCGATCGTTGATCCGCACGTGGCCGCCCCGGCAGGCTGCGGCGGCGTCCGGCCGGGTCTTCGTCAGGCGGACCGCCCACAGCCATCGGTCCACCCGCATCGACTCCATGCCGTCCATCATGACGTGGGTTCCGAGGTCGAGCGTCTGGCCAGCCAATCGCGCTGTGCGCGCACGAAGTCGGAGTCCACGACGGCGCCGTGGCCCGGCACGTATACCGCGTCGGGCCCTCCGAGACGCAGTACCTCGTCCAGTGCGCGGGGCCATGCGGGCACGTCGGAGTCGTCACTGATTGCGGGGTCGGCCGACTCCTCGACGAGGTCTCCGCAGAACACCACGGTGCGCTGCGTCGGCCTCGTCGGCGGGACGACGACGATCAGGTCGTGGTCGGTGTGACCCGGGCCCGGGTGTCTGACGTGAATCACTCGGTCGCCGAGGTCGACGTCGACGTGCACCAGCAGCTGGTTCGGCAGCCGCACCGCGGCGATCGCTCGCTCCAGTTCGGTCGGGTCGGCCCCGTAGCCGATGGCGTGGGCGCGAACCGCGTCCAACCCGGTCGTCAATGCGTCGCCGACGGCCGGTGCGCCATAGAGTTCGGCATCTCCGAAACCGGCCGATCCGAGAATGTGGTCGAAGTGATCGTGGGTCATCACGAGGTGGGTGACGGCTCCCCCGGTGAGGGTCTTGACGTCCTCAGCGATCGATTTTGCCTCGAGAAGTGTTGTGCCGCAATCCACTAACAGGTTGCCTCGGCGACCATGGATCAGACCGACGGTGACGTCGAGGAACGGTAGACGGCATCGGTACACGCCGTCGGTCGGTGTCTCCCACGCGTAGTGCACCCGACCAAGGTAGCCGTCGTGCCGCTCAATTGGCCGACGTTGGAAACGGATTCGTGGTCGAGATGTTCAGAGGCGCGCGAAGCAGGCGTTTTCGTCTTCCTGCGGAATCGACGCGTTCTGAGTCGAGAACTTCCCGACGACACCCGTGGCGGTGACCACGACGCTGTCGGCGTGAATGCCGAGCGGGTATTGCGCGTTCAGCTTCGCGGTGAGCCCATCGAGTGCCGCCTGTACGGTGTCCTTCTCGAGCTGGCCTGCGACAGTCACGACCTGCAGGGCGAGATCGCCGCCGTTCACCACCGGTTTCGCCGTGACGGTGATGTCGCCGGCCTCCATGTTGAGCGTGCCCGCCGCTGGGTCCGTCGTCACCCCGGTGACCAGGCTGCCGACTCCGGGAAGGTTGTCGGCGACGGTGTCCTTGATACCCGCCGCCGTCCACGTCAATGTGGCCTCGAGAGCACCGATGGTTCCCTTCGAATCCGGTGAACCGTGCAACCGCACGTCCGATACGGACACGTCGGCCTGCATTCCCTTGGCGTCTTGGACCTGATTGCCGTCGGTCGACACCGAGATGTTGGTGTAGTGACCGGTGACGTGCTGCCAGAGGAAGGGCGGGTTGACGCCGAACGACACCGTCGCTCCGTCCTTCACGACGCACTCGGCGACCTCGACGAGAATGCCGTCCACCCGGTGCCGTGCGTACAGCTCGCCGCCGGCGAGCCCTCCGACGACGACCGCCACGGCGATGATCGCGATGAGGGAAAGCGACAGCGGATCCCGCCACCACGAAGGGCGTTTGGCCTTGACCGGGGGTTGCGGCTCCCGATCCGACCGTGCAGGCCCTCCGATGGTGAGTGGCCGTGGCGGGATCTCGATCCGCTCGGTGGGGACGGCATCGCTCGGGGGACGGATCCGCTCCGTGGGCACGGCGTCACTCGGAGGCTGTCGCGAGCGAAACTGTTGCGTCGGAGGTTCAGGTCTTTCGGGGCGCGGAAGCCGCCGTGTCGGAGCATCCGGTCGGAACGGCTCGCGCCGCTCGCCCGGACGCCGGGGACCCTGCGGCGGTGTGGTCACCCCAACGATTGTGCCTCAACGGCGCAACGCCACGCCCCGACTTACGTTCGCGGTTCGAGGGAGATCACGCTGATGTCCGGCGGCGCACCGATGCGCACCGGCGGGCCCCAGAATCCTGCGCCCCGTGTGACGTAGAGCTGGGTGTCGTTCACCGCGGACAGTCCGGCGAGCGACGGCTGCACCGCGCGGACGACGTAGTGAAAGGGCCACATCTGGCCGCCGTGGGTGTGCCCCGACAGCTGCAGATCCACTCCGCGTGCTGACGCCTGAGCCACCTGCACCGGCTGGTGAGCGAGCAGGACCGTTGGCCGCGACGGGTCACGTCCGGACAGGGCGCGGTCGAAGTCGGGTGGATCGGACTTCGAGGCGCCCGCCACGTCGTTGACCCCGGCGAGGTCGAACGCCGCGGCGTCGCGGCGAATCACCGTGTTCTCGTTGCGCAGCGGATGCACGCCGAGCCTCTCGAGCTCGCGTAGCCAGGAGGTCGGATCGTCGACGAAGTACTCGTGGTTGCCGGTAACGAAGAACGATCCTTCTCGGGACTCCAAGTCTCGCAACGGCTCCGCGGCGGGACCGAGCTCCTCGACTGTGCCGTCCACCAGGTCGCCCACGATCGCAACCAGGTCGGGCTCGGTCTCGTTGATCATCCGGACGATCCGTTCGGTGTGCGCCCGGCCTGCCAGCGGACCCAGGTGGATGTCGGACACCACGGCGATCCGAAAGCCGTTGAAGCTCGGATCGAGTCGGCGCAGGGCCACCGGCACGCGAATCACGTTCGGTGGACCAATCGCGTTGCCGAGGCCGACTCCCACCAGGCCCACCGACGCTGCTCCCGCCGCGACCGCACCGGTGCGCGCGAGGAACAGTCGCCGGTTCACGACCGTGTCGACGGCGTCGGTTTCCGCTGTCGGCGTCGGTTTCGGCCAGCGTTGCAACACCCATCGGATCGGCTCGAGCACCAGCAGCGTCAGCAACAGATACGCGACAAGGGCGAACCAGAGGTAGCCCGGCCAGGCGAACCAGCCCGACGAGTCGACCCCGACGGCCCTCGGCAGGATCAGCGCCGCGATGAGAAGCGCCGCGAAGACGATGAACACGCCCGTGAGCACCCATCGCGTGCGTCGGGTCCGAGTCGTGTCCTTGATCAGCCGCTTCCAGAGATACACGTGAATGAGCCCGAGGATCGAACACAGGATGACGATGAACATGTCGTCAGCGGACCCGCACGCTCAGGCACGTGACGCAGCCCTCGAGCTTCTCGTATTCCGAGATGTCCACGCGCTCCAGTCGGTAATCGCGGTCGGCCAACAACGCTGCCGTCTGGGGGGCGGCGGAGCTCATCAGCAGCAGGTCGTCGGCGAGGATGACCACGTGAGCGCCCGGTTCCTCGGGTACTGCGAGGAACGACGGGAACAGTCCCGGATCGTCCACGACGGGCTCGTATCCGATCACGGTGCCGTCGGGCAGTGCCGTGACCGCGCTCTTCAAGTGCAGCGCCCTGGTGAGCGGAACGGCCGCGACCGTGTATCCCCGGGGAGCGAGGATCCGGGCCAGTTGCTCGATGGCCGACGCGCTGGTGGTGCCGCTGAGGCCGACGTAGACGCGGGATCCAACTTTGAGCACGTCACCGCCGTCCAGAGTCCCCTCGGTGATGGTCGTCGACTCCATTCCCAACTCGTCGATCGTTCGTCGAACCGCCACGATTTCCGGATTGCGAACTGGCTGACGCGGATTCGTGATGACCGCGAGGTCGCCGAACATCACCACCGTGTCCTCGACGAACACGCAGTCCGGCATGGTGTCGTCGCCGTCGATCGTCACGGTGGGCCACCCGCTGCGGTGCAGCGCGGCGAGGTAGCCGTCCCATTGCCGCTTGGCCAGCTCGACGTCCAGTGGCTGTCGTTCGATGAAGGTCACGATGCCGTCGGCCAGTGTCTCAGCCGGCCGACGGACTAGTGCGTACGGACCATCGGGCATGCAGCCATCGTCCACACCGGGAACCCGGGGCGTCAACCGAGCAGGTGCGCGGCGAGCTGATCGGCGGTGGCGGTCCACCCGTTCTGGTGATCGTCGAGAGCCTCGGGTGGCAGCAACGAGTGCTCGATGGACATCAGCGTCTGATCATCACCGATCGGTTCGAAGACGACGTTGACAATGCTGACCGTCGTCGGGTCCTGCCAGCCCGAGTGGCTCCATGTGAAGCGCAACAGATGTGGCCGATCGATGGCGAGGAAGTGTCCGACGAGCAGCACCAGGTGCCCCGAATCATCGACGTCGAATCGCACCGTGCCTCCGACGCGGGGTTCTACGTCGACGGTGACACATCGTGCGGGGCGAGGACACATCCAGTCCGCCAACGACTCTGGGTCGAGCCATTCGTCGAAGACCACGTCGGGAGTCGCGGGCATGATGCGCTGGACGCGGGCGGTGGTGCCATCCCTCATTGGGTGTTCCGCTTCCGTCGGAGTCGCGCGGACAGGGCGTCCGCACGCGTCGACCAGAAGTCCGTCTGCTCGGTGATCCACTGCTGGGCCGAGTCCAGACCCTCGGCCTGGACGGAGAACCAGTGCTCCCGACCGCGTATCTCTCGACGCACCAGGCCGGCCGATTCCAGTACGCCGATGTGACGTGATACGCCTGCGAAGGTCATCGGCAGCGGGGCGGCTAGGTCGGTCAAGCGGGCCTCACCGTGGCGGAGCGCTTCCAACAGGGTGCGGCGAGTCGGATCGGCGAGCGCGGAGTATGTCCTGTCCAACAACTGATCTTCAACCACCTTGTTGACTATACCCGGCGCTTCATGGTGTGCTGACGGAATCAGACATTCAACAAGTTAGTTTAACAATTCTTCATGATCGGTCAGAAGTCGTTGTGAGACAAGCGGAAGGAGACTGTCGTGCAAGCACCTCAGATCGTGTCGGCCCAGGAGTGGGCGTCGGCACACCAGGAGATGCTCGTCAAGGAAAAGGAGCTCACCCGCGCCCGTGACGCGCTGGCGGCGGAGCGCAGACGGATGCCGTGGATGGAGGTGAACGACCGATACGTCTTCGAGGGGCCCGATGGCAGGGCGACCCTGCTCGATCTCTTCGACGGACGTCGCCAGCTCATCATCTATCGCGCCTTCGTCGATCCCGGCGTCCATGGCTGGCCCGACCACGGCTGCACCGGTTGTTCGTTGATGGCTGATCACGTCGGCAACCTGGCTCATCTGAATGCTCGAGACACCACTCTCGTCTATGCCTCCCGCGGGTCTCAGGCGGACATCAATCGGATCAAGGCCCGGATGGGCTGGAACATCCCGTGGTACACCATGATTCCCGAATCCGGCGCCACGTTCGACGTCGACTTCGGGGTGGACGAGTGGCACGGCACCAATGCGTTCATCCGGGACGACGAGGGTCGAGTCTTCCGCACGTACTTCATCAACAACCGCGGAGACGAGGCGTTCGTCAACACCTGGAACTTCTTGGACATGACCGCCCTGGGCCGCCAGGAGCAGTGGGAGGACTCCCCCGACGGCTACCCGCAGACCGCGACCTACGAATGGTGGTGTTGGCACGACGAATACGGCCAACGCGAGCCATCGCGGTGGTTCGGTGAGCCAGACCCCGACGATCCCCTCGATCAACGACCACCCCGTGCGAAGGACGAGTGCCCGTCGTGTCGCTAGCGACCTGAGCAGGCTTTCAAGGGATTCTTCGCCGTGGATGCTCGCTCGACACGGGCCGTCGGGAGAAGATCGGAAGGTGACCGATTCACCTCTGACGATTCCGGCCCTCCTGCGGCGCAGCCTGCGCGAGTTCGGCGGCCGCACCTACGTGGTCACGCCCACCGGCCAGCTCACCTACGAGGAGGCGAACCGACGCTCGGCCCGCATCGCCCGCCAATTGCTGCACCGAGGCGTCGGCAAGGGCAGTCGCGTCGGACTGTTCTTCACCAATGGTGAAGACTGGATCGTCTGGTGGCTCGCCGCCTCGAGGATCGGCGCGTTGGTCGTCCCCCTCAGCACGCTGTCTACGCCAGCCGAACTGGCGAAGGTGCTTCGGCTGTCCGACGTAGGGATGCTCGTCTCCCCTCGTCGGGTGCTCGGCGTCGACGTGACCGAACGGTTCGAGGCGGCCATCCCGGAGTTGTCAGACCAGTCCGATCGACTCGCCCTGTGTGCGGCGCCGTACCTGAGGTCGATCGTGATGATCGGTGACACCGACGCCCAGTGGGCGACGGGCTGGGATGAGGGGGACGCGGGCGTACCCGAGGAGGTCCTGACCGCGGCCGAGGCCGAGGTGTCCCCCGCCGACGTCGCCGTCATGGTGCACACGTCCGGGTCGACCGCAGATCCGAAGGGAGTCATACACACCCACGGCACCCTGGTGAGGCAGACGTCGACCTGGCCGCTGGCCATTCGCACGGTGACCGGTACCGGGGGTCCAGCCCGGATCTTGTGCGCAATGCCGTTCTTCTGGATCGGTGGCTTGCTCGCCGTGACGGGCGCCCTGCACGAACCGATCACCCTGCTGGTCCTGCCTCGGCTGGATGCCGGCACTGCCTTGGATCTGGCAGAACGCGAGCGCGCGACGGGAATCGTCGGCTGGCCGACCTTCACCCAACGCCTGCGGGACCATCCGACGTTCGCGAGCCGTGACCTGGCCAGCGCACCGATGCTGCGCGAGGGACCTCTAGACATCGCCATGACCGACGTTCCCGACGGATTCCCCCTCCACCGCACCATGTCTGAAACCGCGGGCGGCTTCGCCTTCACCGACATCGCGATCGTGGACGAGGATGGCGAGCCCGTACAGGACGGTGTCACGGGCGAACTATTGATTCGAGGAGTCGGAGTCATGACCGGCTACAACAAGCGGGAGCGAGGAGACACCTTCGACGAGAACGGTTGGTACCACACCGGTGATCAGGTGTACCGCAATGCGGGTGATCCTCGACTTTTCTACGTTGGTCGCACCACCGAGCTCATCAAGTCGGCCGGCGCGAACGTCTCGCCACTGGAGGTCGAAGCCGTCATTGCCGAGTTTGCTGGTGTGGCGCAGTGCCTCGTCGTCGGCGTAGAGGATCGGCGGCGAGGCGAAGAAGTATGCGCCGTCGTGGTGCCGTCGTCGGACGACGTCGACCTGAACGAGGTTGCTGATCATTCCCGCCACCAGCTCTCCGCCTACAAGGTTCCGGCGCTCTGGGCCGTGGTGACGATCGATCAGATCCCGACCCTGCCCAGCGGAAAGTTCGACCGAAGGGCACTTCGCGCGCTCATCGCCGACGGCTTCGTGCGGAGCCATCGCACGCCGGACGTGGGCGGGAGTATTCGACCGGAGGCACCGCGACAAGCGTCGTCGGGTTAAGCTGGCCCGGGTCGGACGAATCGTTTGGAGCGAAATGATCAACGTGAAGCGCGGAATGATGGTCTTCGGCTGTGCCGCCGCGTTCGCTGCGGCGCCATTGATCGCCGCCTCGCCCGCCGCCGCAAAGGATTGCCCCTGGGGCACGGTGCCCACCAGGTTCGACGGTGTCTGCGTCCAAGGTCAGGCAGGCGGATTCGGGTCCCCCGGCGTCGTCGTGCCACCGCAGGCCTCATCCCCAGGCGCCAACGTCGACGAGAACTTCAACGGCTACGGCTCGGTGAACGGCATCCCCTGCACGCCGGGGAATGTCGGCAAGTGCATCGCGCTGCAGCAGAGCCAGGGCTAAGTACTCCTCTTCTCCAGTCCCGCTGGCCGGTCATACGATCGGGCCGAGCATGTTGCGAATGAGCTCGTTAGCCCTTGGCGACGACTCGCGGGCGATGATCTGCTGCTCGGTCAGTCCGGCGGCGTAGACGTCCGAGATGTGCACGACGATCGCGTCGACGTCGGCGAGGCTTCGGGCCGACTGCCCGATCGGCACCTGGACGAACTGATAGTTCTCGGGGTTCGATTGGGAGTCGAACGGCGCGTTCTGGCTGGGCCCGTTTCGCATCGGACGCGATCGAGCAGCCCCGGCCCTTTCAATCGCGCTGACGCAAACCAGTGACCGGTCGATTGGAGGCGGTGAGACTCTTGCCAGTGACCCGATCGATCCGCTTCAACGCGTTCGACATGAACTGCGTCGCCCATCAATCCCCCGGCCTCTGGCGCCATCCGCAGGACCGGTCCGCGCGCTACAAGGACCTCGAGTACTGGACCGAGCTCGCAAAGATCCTGGAGCGCGGCAGATTCGACGGACTGTTCATCGCCGACGTGCTTGGCACCTACGACATCTACGGCGCGAGCGACGAGGCTGCGATCCGGCAGGCCGCCCAGATTCCGGTGAACGACCCGCTCCTGCTGGTCTCGGCCATGGCGCTGGTGACCGAACACCTCGGATTCGGCATCACCACGGGAACCGGCTTCGAGCACCCGTACCCCTTCGCCCGGCGTATATCGACCCTCGATCACCTGACGAAGGGCCGGGTCGGGTGGAACGTCGTCACCGGCTACCTGCCTGCGGCCGCCCGCAACATGGGTCAGACCGACCAGCCGGCGCACGACGCGCGCTACGACCACGCCGACGAGTACCTCGAGGTGCTCTACAAGCTGTGGGAGGGCTCCTGGGAGGACGACGCGGTGGTCCGCGACAAGGAGCGAGGCGTCTTCACCGATCCGGAGAAGGTCCACCACATCGGCCACGAGGGAAGGCATTTCAGCGTCCCCGGCATTCATCTGTCCGAGCCGTCACCGCAGCGGACCCCGGTCATCTTCCAGGCGGGCGCGTCTCCTCGCGGGGTGCGGTTCGCTGCCGAGAACGCCGAGGCCATCTTCACCGCGGCTCCCACCAAGGCGATCCTCCGCGAGACGGTCGATACGATCCGGCGTGAGTTGGAGCTGGCCGGGAGGAATCCGTACGCGGCCAAGATCTTCAACCTGACGACGGTCATCACGGCCGATACGGACGAGGAGGCCCGCGCCAAGCAAGCCGAGTTGCTGTCCTACGGTGATCCCGAGGGCGCGCTGGTGTTCATGTCCGGCTGGATGGGCGTCGACCTGGCCAAGTACGGGCTGGACGAACCGATCGGCAACGTCAACTCAAACGCCATCCTGTCCGCGGTGAAGGCGTTCCAGTCCGCCGATCCCGATGGGGGCGAGTGGGCCGTCGAGGACATTGCGACCTGGGGCAAGATCGGCGGCATCGGTCCGCTGATCGTGGGCTCCGGTACGCACGTCGCCGACGTGCTGCAGGAATGGGTCGCCGAAACCGACGTCGATGGTTTCAACCTCGCCTATGCGATCAGCCCAGGCACGTTCGTCGACTTCGTCGACCACGTCGTGCCCGTGCTCACCCAACGCGGCGCCTATCAGGCGGAGTACGCGCCAGGATCGTTGCGCAACAAGCTATTCGGTCGCGGTGACCGGCTTCCCGATGAACACCGGGGCGCTAGCTACCGGATCGGCGGATCGCGGTCCACCGTGATCGACCGCCCGTCCACCGTGCCATCTTCCTCGTCGTCGGTCGCGTCGCAGCCGACCGCCAACCGCTAGGAGTGCCCATGCCCGTCAAACTTCACTGGTTCCTCCCCACCTACGGCGACAGCCGTCTGATCGTCGGAGGTGGCCACGGCACCCCCGCCGGAGCAGCCCACAGCGATCGGGACGCGTCGATCGACTACCTCGGCTCGATCGTTCGCGCCGCCGAGTCGTTCGGCTTCACCGGCGCCCTGATCCCGACCGGCGCATGGTGTGAGGACGCCTTCATCACCGCCGCCCTTCTGGCCCGCGAGACGACGTCGCTCGCGTTCCTGGTCGCATTCCGACCCGGGCTCGTCAGCCCCACGCTGTCCGCGCAGATGGCGGCCACCTTCGCCAGGCACGCCCCCGGCCGACTGCTGCTCAACGTCGTCGTCGGAGGTGAAGCCCACGAACAGCGGGCGTTCGGCGATCACCTGGATAAAGACGCGCGCTACGAGAGGTGCGACGAGTTCCTCGACGTCGTACGCCGGCTGTGGACCGGCGAGACAGTGACGACGGACGGCGAGCACATCCAAGTAGAGGGGGCATCACTCGCCACGCTGCCGAATCCCCTGCCGCCGTTGTACTTCGGCGGAAGTTCTGCGGCTGCCGGACCGGTTGCAGCGCGGCACGCCGACGTGTACCTGACCTGGGGAGAACCTCCCGAAGCGGTGCGGGACAAGATCGAATGGATCCGCGCGCTGGCCGCCGAGCAGGGCCGCCGCCTGCGTTTCGGCATCAGGCTGCACACGATTTCGCGGGATACCGCCGAAGAGGCCTGGGCGCAGGCGGACAAGCTCGTCGGCGCTCTCGACGAAGAGACAGTCCGCGCGGCGCAGGCCGGCTTGAGTCGCAGCCAGTCCGAGGGCCAGCGTCGGATGTTGGCGTTGCACGAAGCCAGCCGCGCCACCGGTTCCTGGCACGACGCGCGCAGCCTCGAGATCGCACCGAACCTGTGGGCTGGCGTCGGTCTGGTGCGCGGCGGCGCAGGTACGGCCCTGGTGGGCAGCCACGGCGACGTCGCGGACCGGATCGCCGAATACGCCGAGATCGGGATCGACGAGTTCATCTTCTCGGGCTATCCGCATCTGGAGGAGCTCTACTGGTTCGGCGAAGGCGTCGTGCCACTACTACGCGAGCGCGGACTGTTCGACGCGGGCAGGGTCGATACGGCCCCGGCCTCGATCCCATTCCTCGGCACGGCCCGATGAGCGCACCCGCCGAAGTGGACGAGGTCACCTCGGCAGGCGACGCCGTGACGGTCGCGGAGAGGTTGTCGATGCGGTTCGCGGCGGAGGCGAGCACCCGCGACGCCGAGCGGGAGCTGCCACACGCGCAGGTCCTGGCGTTGAAGGAGTCCGGGCTGCTGGCACTGTCGGTCCCCGCCGAGTACGGCGGCGTCGACGCACCGGCCGTGGTGATCGCCGAGGTGTTTCGATTGCTCGCCCACGCCGACCCGTCACTCGCCCAGATTCCGCACTCCCACTTCACGTTCCTCGAAGCCCTGCGGTTGCAGGGGACGTCGGCGCAGAAGTCGTTCTTCTACGGCGTCGTATCAGCGGGTGGGCTCCTGGCCAATGCACAATCCGAGCGTGGTCCCCACCCGATCGACGTCGACGCCACCACTCTCACCAAGACCGATGCTGGGGCTCATGTGCTCAGAGGTCGCAAGTTCTATTCCACCGGAGCGCTCTTCGCGGACTGGGTGATCGTGCGGGCGTCGCTCGCGGACGGTTCGGACGACGCGCCGACGTCGGCCACCCCCAAGGCGTTGGCCTTCGTCCCGCGCGATGCGCCCGGCCTCCAAATCGTCGACGACTGGGACGGGATGGGCCAGCGGACCACGGCCTCGGGCACCGTCACCCTCGACGACGTACGGGTGCCGGCCGACCACGTCGTTGCCTTCTCCCCGATCTTCACCAAACCGACCGTGTACGGGTCACGTGCGCAGCTGATGCACGCGGCCATCGACGTCGGTATCGCTACCGGTGCACTCGCGGAAGGCATTCGCCAGAGTGGAAAGGCTCGCCCGCACTTCGAGGCAGGGGTCGATTCCGCCGCGGAGGATTCCACGCTCGTTCAGGTGACCGGCGAGCTCGTCGTCGCCGTACGCGGCGCTCGGGCGTTGCTCGCCGAGGCCGCGAGCCACGTCGACGCCGCGCGCGCCGACCTGACGGCGGATACGGCCGCCTCGGCATCGGTGGCGGTGGCCGTCGCCAAGGTCGCCGCGGCGCGGGCCTCGCTCGAGGCGTCCTCGGTGTTGTTCGAGCTCGGAGGCACGCGGAGTGCCTCGATGAGCGGAAATCTGTCCCGCTACTGGCGGGACGCCCGCACCCATACCCTGCACGATCCGACCCGTTGGAAGTTGCAGCACATCGGCCGCTACGCACTCTCGGGCACCATGCCGCCGCGCCACGGGCAGATCTAGAACCTGATCGATCGGGAGCGGGCGAACGCGCGATCGCAGTAACATGGGTCCCACCTGTCACGTTAGTTGCGGAGGATCCATGCGGAGACACTGGAGGACCGGTGCCGGTGCCATGGCGATCGGCGCTGCGCTGGCCATCGGTGGGGTCGCACCGCCCGTCGCGGGGGCCGCCCCGCCAGTGCCGGCTGTCAAGGACTTCTCGAAGCCGGCAATCGTCATCCTCGGCTACGGACTCAATCCGGATGGCACCATGCGCACGATTCTGAGACGTCGGGTACTCACGGGCCTCGCGGTGGTGCAGTCCTTCCCGCAGTCACCGGTGATCGTGACCGGGGGGAACCCGCAGAGCGGCAACACCGAAGCCGGTCAGATGCGAAAGATGTTGCTGTTGCTCGGCATTCCTGACGACAGGATCATCGTTGAGGACCGGGCCAACAGCACTGTGCAGAATGCCCAGTTCTCGGTGCCGCTGGCAAAGCAGGCGGGCACGTCAGGAATCATCCTGGTGACGTCCACGACCCATCAGGGCCGGGCCGACGGAGACTTCGCCGACGCGGGTGGCAACCTTCTCGCCACGGTGAGTTATCCGGACGGAAAGGCGGGGGTCAACATCGCGCAGTTCGCCCGCGATGCGATCAGCCCGTTCGTCGCCCTCGGTTAGTCGGCCCAGGCGCCGTCGAGATACCGGGCCCGGCAGGCGCGACGGGCGAGCTTGCCACTGGTCGTGCGTGGGATCGCCCCAGCAGGAAGAATTTTCACGTCGTGGACCGTCAGACCGTGCCGGTGTGGGACCGCTGCCCTGATCGCCTCCAGCGCAGCCACCGGATCGGCGCGGTTGGAGCCCGCTGCACGCTCGGCAATGATGACCAAACGCTCGCCGCCATCGGTGGGGATCGAGAAGGCCGTGACGTATCCCCGTCTCACCGCCGGCGACGCGTCCGCAGCCGTGGTCTCGATGTCCTGCGGATAGAAGTGCAGGCCGTCGATCGTGATCCGGTCGGCGATGCGCCCGGTGATGTAGAGCTCGCCGTCGAGGTACACGCCCAAGTCGCCGGTGCGCAGCCAGTCGCTCCCGGGAGATACCCCCTCGGCGTGACTGCCGATGTCCAGGGTGGACCCCAGGCTGGCGTCGAACGTCCTACGGGTCTCGTCGGGCAACCCCCAGTAGCCGCGCCCGATGTTGTTGCCGTGCAACCACATTTCGCCGACGTACCCGTCGGGCAGTTCGTCAGACGTCTCGGGATCGATTACTGCTGCCCACTGGCTGCGAGCCACCTGACCCGACGACACCTGCGCCACCGCGTACGGCGCATCCGCTGCCACGCGGACCGCCTGACCCGCGGCGAGGCGATCACGGTCGAAGTGCACCACCGTTGCCTCGGCTGTCGGGGCGGTGGTCGAGACGAACAGCGTGGCCTCCGCGATCCCATATGACGGTTTGATCGCCGTCGCAGGTAACCCGTACGGTGCGAACGCCTCGTTGAACGTGGTGATCGCCTCGATGCTCACCGGCTCGGAACCGATGATCATCACCACGTTGCTCAGGTCGACGTCATCCCCAGGCGCGGGTCGTCCCCGTTGCGCCGTCCACTCGTAGGCGAAGTTCGGTGCGGCGGTCACCACGTTTCCCCGCCGCGACCCGTCCGACAGTGCGTTGATCCAGCGCTGCGGTCTGCGGATGAACGCCGTCGGCGACATCAGGGTGGAGTGTCCGCCGTAGACCGCGGGGAAGCCGATCATCGACAGCCCCATGTCGTGATACAGCGGTAACCAACTGACGCCGTGGGTGTTTCGGTTCAGCAGGTCGATCGACAGAATCATCTGAATCAGATTGGTGCCCACTGCCCGGTGGGTGATCTCCACGCCGACCGGTGGTCGCGTCGAACCAGAGGTGTACTGCAGATGGGAGATCTCGTCCACGTCGACCTCGATCGGGACGAAGGCATCTCCCTCCGAGTCGGGGATCCGATCGATGACGGTGATCCGCGGTCTCTGCGCACGCGGAAGCTTGTCGAGGGACGACTGGACGGCATCGATCGCCGCCGCGGTCGTGAGCACGACCGTGGGACGCGAGTCGCGAAGGGCAGTCTGGAGACGTTCCGCGTGGCCCGGCAGTTCGGGCGCAAAGAGTGGTACGGCAATGTTCCCGGCCTTGATCGACGCGAAGAAGCCTGCGATGTAGTCGATGCCCTGCGGGGCCAGGATCGCGACCCGGTCTGCCGGGGTGGCGACCCGCTGCAGATGCGCACCGATGGCGCGCGACCGCACGCCAAGCTGGGCCCAGGTCAACTCGATGGCGTGGCCCGCGTCGGAGCGGGTGAAGTCGAGGTAGCGGTATGCCACGGTGTCCCCGACGTGCGCGACGTTGCGGTCGATCAACGAGGGCAAGGTGACACCTGCCGGCAGCGCGACACCACCGTCGGAAGTGAGGCAGTCCGCGATGCGCAGTAGCCCTCGGGGGGCGACGAACTCCTGTTCAGGACCGCGAGGCATGCCGCCAGTCTAGGCAGCTCGGGGCACGGGAAAGCCGTTGCGTTGCCGTCGAAGACGTGAGCATCGCCACCTCGGTTGAACCGACTCAGACCGGAGTCGGGTCGCCAACCTTGACCAGCATCTTGCCGATGTTGGCGCCGGTGAACAGACCATTGAGCGCGTCGACGCAGGACTCGAGGCCCTCATATACCGTCTCGCGGTGGACGAGCAGGCCCTGTTTCTCCCAGGCGCGCAGAGCTGCGAAGGCCTCGTCGAAACGGCCCCACTCGTCGAGTGCGTTGAAACCTTGCATCGATGCGGTCTTGGCCAGGATGTTGACGTAGTTGGCTGGGCCCGGATGCTCACCGGTCAGGTAGCTGGAGATGACGCCGCACAGCACGACCCTGGCCTTCGCTGCGAGGCGTCCCAGAACGGCGTCGAGGATCGGTCCGCCGACGTTGTCGAAGTAGACGTCGACCCCGCGTGGGCAGTGCTGTTTGAGCGCCGCCGCCAGTTCGCCCTGGCGGTAGTCGATGCAGGCGTCGAAGCCGAAGTCCTCGGTGACGGCTCGGCACTTGTCCGGACCGCCTGCGATGCCCACGACTCGGGCCCCGGCGATCTTGGCGATCTGTCCGGCGACCGATCCGGTGGCGCCTGCCGCGGCCGAGACCACCACCGTGTTCCCCGACTGTGGGCGGCCGATGTCGTTCATGCCGAAGTAGGCGGTGGCGCCTGTCGGCCCGTAGATCGACATCACCGCGAGTTGATCCACCTCGTCCATGCCGGTGACGGGGGTACAGAAGATGTCGTCGCGGACGATGACGTACTCCTGAAAGCCCGACAGTGTCGTCACCACGTCGCCGACGGAGTACGCGTCACAGCGCGACTCCACGACCTCCCCGATGCCCGCCGCCCGGATGACTTCGCCCAACTGGACGGGCGGTAGGTATCCCGGCTGGTCGTTGAGCCAGGTCCGGGCCGCGGCATCGATGCCGACGTACGTCGTCCTGACGAGCGCCTCACCTTCTGCGGGCCGGGGTGCCGGGGTCCCGATCAGTTCGGTGTCCCCCGCGCCGACCAGACCCTTCGGCCGGTGACGCAACACGATCTGGCGGTTCGTCAGGTCAGGCACGATGGTGAAACTACCGAATGTTCGAGCATCGCCGGGTCAGAAGCGGGAAGCTTGCCAGCACGGAATGTGTAGCACCTTGCTACCCGGTGTAGCATTTTGTAACAGGAGGTCGTTCCATGTCCGAAGTCGCTGATCGCGTGACCAGATTCGCTGCAGACCTGGTGGACAGCGCTGAAGCCGAAGGCGTTCGCCAGAGCCGATCGGCCAAGCAACAGCTCGACCATTGGGTTCGGGTGGGCCGCGCCGTCTCCAGTCAGCAGACGGCCTCGCGCCGCCGAGTCGAGGCTGCGATGGCCGGCCAATTGCCGCTCGCTGAGCTCACCGTCGAGGAGGGCGTGGTATTCAACGCGGAGATCTCCGCCGGAATCGAAGAAAGCCTGGCCCGCACCGACTATGGACGCGTCCTCGCGGCCCGTGGCGTCACGACTGTCGCGCTCGACGAGAACGGCGACATCGTCGAACACCGTCCGGACGGAACATCGGTCGTACTGATCGGCACTCTGTGACGGCGGTGTGAATCGTCTCGATCTGGTCGTCGGCCCGAACGGTGCGGGCAAGTCGACCTTCGTTGAGCTCACCCTTGCGCCGCTGCTGACCGGAAGTGTATTCGTGAACGCCGACGAGATCGCCAAGCAGCGCTGGCCCGACGACGCGGCGTCGCACGCCTACGACGCCGCGAGGATCGCCGCGGACACCAGAGCCACCCTCATCGAGCGCGAACTGTCGTTCATCGCCGAGACCGTGTTCTCGCATCCCTCGAAACTCGAGTTGGTCGCGGCAGCCAAGGTCGCCGGCTACACGGTCGTACTACACGTGCTGATGGTCCCCGAGGATCTCGCCGTCGAACGCGTCCGACACCGCGTCGCGGCAGGCGGCCATGCGGTGCCAGCGGACAAGATCCGGGAACGGCATCGTCGGCTATGGGCGTTGGTCGCCCGCGCCGCGATCGCCTGCGACAGTGTCATCGTCTATGACGGCAGCGGTCGTCGTGGGCCCTGCATCGTTGCCCAAATCAGTGGCGGGGACGTCGTCGGCTCGCCATCGTGGCCGGTCTGGGCGCCTAGGGAACTCACGTCGCGCTGGCCGGCCTGACCACGACTCAGGCGATGATGCGACCCAGATACGGCGTCATGTTGTTGGTGCGGACCGGCGAGACGGTGACGCCGGCATCGCTGGTCTCGACCATTTGGCCGTTCCCCACGAAGAGTGCCACGCTCTGAGTGCCGTCGGGGCCGAAGAAGATCAGGTCGCCCGGCAGCGCCGCGCTCGGAGCGACCTTCTGCGCGACTTTGTACTGCTCACCAGACGAGCGTGGCATCTTGATGCCGGCTCCGGCGAACGCGTAGACGACGAGGCCAGAGGCGTCGAACCCGACGACGCTCGGCGCAGGGGCCGGAGTCGCGCCCAGGATGGTCGACCCCGGGATGGTGCCGAAGATGCTGCCGGGGTTGGGGGCCGGGGTATTGGCGAGTTGTTCGGTCGCCTGGACGTCGCTGCTGGAGCCACTGCCGAGAGTCGGACCCGTGGCGTCGCCGCCGCCGTAGGAGAACGGAACCCCGCGTTGCGAGAGCGCGCGCGTAATCACGAGGTCGATGGCCTGCTGGTTGCGTGCCGGCCGTGCATAGGGGTCGGCGGTGGCCAGCCCAGGCGTCACCGCCAGAAGTGCCAGGCTGATCACCACGGCGAAAATGCGTCTCATCGAATTCCATCTCTCTGCGGCGTCGGCGGCGGCGCGTCTTCGGACAGTCCACCTCGTCGTCTTCACGACTATTAGTCCACTTCTACCTCCTGCGACCTCAGCAGCCCAATTGCAGAGTGGCTCAACGCCAATGAGCCGCCATACCGTGACCGAACGGTGATTACCAGCATCGGATTCCCGGTCCGCTACACCCGACCCCGACGACCACCCGGCGCTGCGGACCGCTCTCGAAGCCATCGACGGTCTGACACCGGACGAGCGTTTCGAGACGTTCCTGCGGGCGCACCTCGACACCGCCGTGAGGTAGATCCCCGACCGTCCGGTGAACGCGTAGCAGCGCTGCTTCTGTCGCTGCGCCGAATGCGTGCTGGCGCTTGTCCGTTGGGGTCACGGCCCCGGTAGGTTGCACAGCCATGAGTACGCCACCGCAGACCTGGTCCACTCGCCTCTGGAATGAGATCGCGCCGACTTTCGGGGCGATCCTCGCGCACCCGTTCGTGACCGGCCTGACCGACGGCACTCTGGACGCCGATGTGTTCGCGCACTACGTCGCGCAGGACGTTCACTACCTGCGCGACTACGCCCGGGCTCTGGCCATCGTCGGCGCCAAGGCGCCCACCCTGACGGACACGGCGATGTTCGCGCGGCACGCCGCCGACGTGTTCGACGTCGAACTGAGCCTGCACGAGACGCTGCTACCCGCACTGGGCCTCGATCCGGACACGATCGTCGGGGCGCGCGTCATGCCGACCACGCAGGCGTACACCAGCTACCTGCTCGCGACAACCTACGGCGGGAGTTTCGTCGACGGGCTGGCCGCCATCCTCCCGTGCTACTGGATCTACGCGCGGGTCGGAACTGCGCTGCTCAAGCAGGGCTCGCCCGACCCGCGTTTTCAAAGTTGGATCGACAGTTACGGCGGCGAGGACTTCGCCGCCACCGTCGCCCAGGTACTGGACCTGACCGACCGGGTCGGACTGATCCTGAACCCGGCCGAGGAGGCGGTCGCCCGCGCCCACTTCGTAAACACCGCGCGCTACGAATGGATGTTCTTCGACGCCGCGTACCGCCGTGAAGACTGGCCGGTCTGAGCCCATCGATCCTCGGGTTCGGCTGACTAACGGCGGCACGGCGGAGGACCATGTGATGCATGACACGCACACGACTCGGCACGCTCGCCGAGGGCGGACTGAACTGGAACAGCCTGCCGCTGAAACTCTTCGCAGGCGGTAATGCCAAGTTCTGGAATCCGGCCGACATCGACTTATCGCGGGAGCGCGAGGATTGGGATTCGCTGTCGGATCTCGAACGAGACTGGGCCACCCGCTTGTGTGCCGAGTTCATCGCCGGCGAGGAAGCGGTCACCGAGGACATCGCGCCCTTCATTTCGGCGATGCGGGCCGAGGGGCGCCTGGGCGATGAGATGTATCTGACCCAGTTCGCCTTCGAGGAGGCCAAGCACACCCAGGTGTTCCGGCTGTGGCTCGATGCCGTGGGGATCACCGAGGACCTGCACCACTACCTCGACGACCTGCCTGCGTATCGGAAGATCTTCTACGAGGAGCTGCCAGAGTCACTCGACACGTTGTCGAGGGACCCATCCCCGGCCGCCCAGGTGCGCGCGTCCGCGACGTACAACCACGTCATCGAGGGGATGATGGCGTTGACGGGATATTATGCGTGGCACAAGATTTGCATCAGCCGCAACATTCTTCCCGGCATGCAGGAGTTGGTCCGGCGCATCGGCGACGACGAGCGCCGTCACATGGCGTGGGGAACCTTCACCTGTCGGCGGCACGTCGCCGCCGACGACTCCAACTGGTCGGTGTTCGAGACCAGAATGAACGAGCTCATTCCGTTGGCGTTGAGCAACACCCAGGAGGCGTTCGACCTCTACGACGAGGTCCCGTTCAACCTCGAGATGGACGAGTTCATGCAGTACGCCACCGACAAGGGAATGCGGCGGTTCGGGACCATCAGCAGCGCCAGGGGCCGCCCCGTCGGCGAGATCGATGTCGATTACTCGCCTCTTCACCTGGAGGAGACGTTCGCCGACGAGGACGAGAAGTCCCTGGCCTCCGTGTGAACTAGCTCAGCGCTGCGATGGCCGCGTCGTAGTTCGGCTCCTGACCGATCTCAGGCACCAATTCGGAATATGCGACGTTGCCGTCCGCACCGATCACCACGACTGCGCGACCGAGCAGGCCTGCCATGGGGCCGTCGGTGATGGTGATGCCGTAGTCCCCGCCGAAACTATCCCGGAACGAGGAGGCCGACTTGACGTTCTCGATGCCCTCGGCACCACAGAAGCGGCTCTGCGCGAACGGCAAATCGTTCGATACGCACAGCACGGAGACGCCATCTTCGCTGGCGCGCTCGTTGAACGTCCGCACGCTCATCGCACACACGGGCGTGTCGACTGACGGAAAGATGTTGAGCAACAGTGCTTTTCCGCGATAGTCGTCGCTGCTGACCGTGCCAAGGTCGGTCCCGGTAAGGGTGAAGGCCGGAGCCGGAGCGCCGACGGCGGGAAGCTCGCCGATCGTGTTGATGGGATTTCCGCGCAAGGTTATCTGTGCCATGAGGACAGTCTGCCAAGCACGCCACGGGTCGCGCGGCCCGGGGTATCGGTCGTGCCCCCGTCAATACGCGAGCTGGTTGACCGCCGTGGCGAAGACCGCGGGCAGGGCCGTGGCAGCCGGAACGATGCGGGCCCGAATCCGAGCGTGAACGCCGGCCTTGACCAGCGCGGCCGTCAACATCCGATAGCGCCGGGTTTCGCGGCGCCATTCGCCGTCGTATTCGCCGGGCCTGCCGGCGACTATGCAACCGACCAACAGCTTGGCGCCGCCGAAGGCCAGCCCCATCCCCTCGCCCGTCAATGCGTCGATGTAGCCGGCAGCGTCGCCGACCAGCATCACCCGGTTGGCCGTTCGACTGCTCGCCCTCTGTCGCAGCGGACCGGCCGCCCGATCCGGTCCGTGGCCGTGCCCGTCGACCCGATGCCCAAGCGCCGGGAACTCGTCGAGGTGGGCGTCGAATCCACCGCGGGTCGAACTCAGGATCGCAATGCCGACGCAGTCGTCGGCGACCGGCGTCACGTAGGCCTCGGCGCCTGGCGCCCAGTGCACCTCGACGGAGTCCGTCCACGGGGCGATCTGGACGTGGCGGCGGATCCCCCACCGGCGCGGGCCAGGGCTCGACCGCTCGAGGCCGAGCGATCGTCGAAGTGGCGAGTGCAGCCCGTCGGCGGCCGCCAGATATCTCGCCCGTAACTCCCCTGCGCGCACCGAGGACGAGTCCTGAGACACCGCGCCGACGTTCCCGTGGACGAACCGCACGCCCGCCGCGTCGGCGGCCGCACGCATCGCTGCGTGCAGGACCGTCCGGCGTACCCCGAGACCCGTTCCGGCCCGGAACGTCGCGTCGACCCGCCGATCGCCGTCGAGGTAGCTGATCCCGCGCAGCGGTCGACCCTGGACGCTGACGCCGAGGTGTGCCAGATGCGCAAGGGTGTGCGGCATCATGCCCTCGCCGCACGCCTTGTCGATGACCCCCTGGCGTCGTTCGACCACCACGACCTCGAGTCCGGCCTTCGCGCCGTACAGCGCGGTGGCCAGCCCGGCCGGGCCACCTCCGGCGACCAGCAGGTCGATCACGTCAGCCTCGCGAGCGCGGTGTTCTCCACCCGGAGTCGCGTCCGCAGCAGGGCTGCGTTGAGGACCGTGAACGTCAGCGCGGTGATCCAGGACGTGTGCACCAGCGGTAGTGCCACACCCTCGACCACGACCGCCACGTAGTTCGGGTGAGGGATCAGTCGGTAGGGACCGCCGGTGATGCGGTCCGCACCGGGAATCACGATCACCCGGGTGTTCCACTGCGGACCGAGCGTCGTGATGCACCACCAGCGCAGGACCTGGGCGGCGACGACGACGGCGAGCATCGACCAGCCCAACGCGGGGATGAACGGCCGGTGCAGGACCATCGGCTCGACGACACATCCGACAAGCAGGCCGACGTGCAGCACGACCATCGGCGGGTAATGCGCGGCGCCGAACTCGGTGCCGCCGCGCTCGCGGCTCCACGCCCAATTGCGTTTGGAGACAATCAGTTCGGCCAGGCGTTCTACTGCGATTACGGCGATGAGAAGTGAGTACCACACCATGGCTCAGCGCCAGCGCAACAGGACGAGTTCCGAGCAGAAGCCCGGACCCATCGCCATCATCACGCCCGGCGTCCCCGGCTCGGGTCGTTTGGCGATGGTGTCGCGCAGTACGTGGAGCACCGACGCCGACGAAAGATTGCCCACCTCCGCGAGGGAACGCCAGGTGAGCTCCAGCGCGTCGTCGGACAGGCCGAGCGTGGCGGTGATGGCCTCGATGACCTTGGGACCGCCGGGATGGCTCACCCAGGCGCCCACGTCCTCGATCGTCTTGCCATGAGCCGCAAGGAAGTTCGTGACGTCATCGCCCAGGTATCGCTCGACCACCTTGGCCACGTCGGGCGAGAGCACCAGTCGGAAGCCTCTGGAGTCGATGTCCCACCCCATGGTGCGCTGCGAATCGGGATAGAGATGGCTGCGCGAGTCGAGCACGTCCGGGCCGGAGGCATCGATCTCCTCCGCGCGCCGATCACCGACCGCCACCACGGCGGCAGCTCCGTCACCGAAGAGGCTGCTGCCGACCACCGTGGCCATCGATGGGTCACGCTTGGGCACCAGCGAGCAGAGTTCCACCGCGACCAGCACGGCGACATCATCGGGTGCGCCCCGCAAGTAGTCGTGGAGCCGGGCAACTCCGGCGGCACCGGCCACGCAGCCGAGCCCGAACATCGGCACGCGTCGCACGTCGGGCCGCAGGCCAATCCTGGCGGCGATCCTCGCCTCCAGGGTCGGTACCGCCAAGCCGGTGACCGTCGTGGAGAAGATCACGTCGACGTCGGAGGGCTGCAGACCGGCTTCGTCCAACGCCCCCGAGACCGCGGCGCAGCCGAGCTCGACGGCATGTTCGATGAAGATGTCGTTTGAGCGGCCGAAGTCGTCGAGGCCGACGTACTCCCCTAGTGGCAGCACCATGTGCCTGCTGTCCACCTTGGCGCTCCGATGCAGCTTCCTGATGGGGTCGGCGTACTCCGCATAGCCGGGAATGGTGAGCAGCGCCTCAGTCACCTCGGCCTGGGTGTAGCCATGCGGTGGGAGTTCCCCGCGCACGGCGGCGATCACACTCATGGCACCATCCTCCTCCTAGCATCCCGCTGGCCTCCTCCTAGATACGACACCCGTGACCGTTTGGTTCACGGATCTGGTGATCGAAGCTGGCACCACTGGTTGCTCGCGATTGGTTGGGCTGGTCGGGGATTGCAGCGCCGTGACCGTCGGCGAGACCGAACCGGTCGTGCAGCCGGGTCAGCCACCGCGGCCACCCCCGCGTACGCGAACGACTTCAGGAAGTGCATCGCGAACAGGTCCGTCTTAGCCATCGACAGTGCGACGACCCGTGGCCGAGAACAGCATCGTGCGGCCAGCCGCGTCATGGTGGTGACCAGTGCGGCGTCGCGGCTCGCGCCGTCGGTCGTCTCATCGCGCATAAGCTGCGATCAGCTACGATCGCGAGGACCAAACTCATTGCGGCACTGAGGTTCAGCGCGAAGTACACGTCGGTGAAGAGCGTCCTCGCGCGAGCCACCGCTAGCGCACCCAGAATCACCATCACGCCGACGGCCTCGTACACCGTCGCCGCCAGTGGCCCGCCGAATACCCACTAGGGGACGATGATTCTGAGCGGAATCGGCACGCGGTGCACTAAGTCAACGGCTGGTGACTTGAAACCGTGGTGCGCCCCTGGAGCCGAAGGGTCGGGGCGGTCGTGGAAAGCCAGAACCCCCCGAGGCAAGAGTCGATTGCCTCGGGGGGTCGTGGGAGTGGTGTGTGGCGCTGGCGACTAGCCGGCGTTGGCGCAGAAGTTCGGCACGCAGAACGTTGCGCCGCCGGGTCCCGCATTCGCGCTGCCTCCGGGAACGAAGGCGCCTGCGCCGTCCGGACCGGCGTTCACTCCGGCGCCGGGCACCGTAGCGCCTGCGCCATCGGGACCGGCCACCGCGCCTGCGCCGGGCACCGTAGCGCCTGCGCCATCGGGACCGGCATTCACTCCGGCGCCGGGCACCGTAGCGCCCGCGCCATCGGGACCGGCCACCGCGCCTGCGCCCGGTACGGCCGCTCCAGCTCCGTCAGGCCCCGCCGTTGCGCAGGCGGGAGTTCCTTCGACGCCACAGGGCGGCGGTGGGTTGGCGCCTGCCAGAGGAGCGAAGGCGATCGCCGTCACGCCAGCGCCAGCGACCAGGATATGTGTCACGAGGTGCTTTTTCATGATCGCCGAATACCACCGCCGCGGCGCCTTGAAACATCTGCATTGCATCCAAGGAATGTGGCGAATTTTGGTCTGCTGAGCGTTGGCTAAGTTTTCCCACAATGGCCGTCACCGAGTCCCGCGAGGTCGATTACGGATGCGAGGTCTGGCTCGTCGACGGTGCTCGGTCTGTCATTAGAACGCACCCGGAGACGCTCGGGTTCTCCACGCCGCGACGAGTCGAAACTTCGCGGCGCCGGACCGCGACACACCCGACCTCGGCATCAGCTAGCGTTCGATTTTTCGAGGTAAGTGACCATCTCGCGGGACAAGATCCTTCGGACCCGAGGTTCTCGGCTGCACGTGACGGCAAAGACGGTGAGCAGTACCCAACTCGTGATCGCGCTGCCAAGCACCAGCAGGAACGCCGCCCACTCGCCGCCTGCCAGCTCGCTGGACGCGGTCTGACGCGACCACAGGCGCCAGAAGATCATCAGGTTCACGGTGAGGCCTACCCCATACGACAGTGCGAACGAGAACAGGAACGGTTTCCACGTGCCGTCGTGGAGGCGTGCCGAAAACGGCTCGTGCCGAATGGGATACAGCACAGAGAGCACGTTCCCGACGCCAAGCCAGATGAAGACCATCGTGACGAGCTGGTCCACCAGAGCGATCGGGTTTCCTTCGTATGCGACGGTCAGGAATCCGATGACCGGGAGCGCGGCAACGGTGACCAGCGCGGCCATCGCGAGGTTCTTGGCCACCAGGATTCGCCAGATTCGTTCGCCGCGCGCCATGGCGTCGCGGACCCGCTGTGCTTCGAAGCACAGTGAATTGGTGCACACCACGCTGCCGACTACGGCTGAGAACAGGTAGAGCGAGAGTCGGCTGACGTCGTCGTACCTCGTCCGGCCGCTGAAGTGGTAGACGCTCACCAGCGACAGGGCGATGCCCAAGGTGATCAGAAGCCGGATCAGGATGTTCCGGGGCTTGTCGGCCATGACGTGACGTACCTCTTCGGCGATGCGGCGCCCCACCCCGGACACCGGGGCGCGGCGAAGCACGGCGATGCGTTTCGTCGGCGAGGCGCGCCCATCCCCGCCATCGGCGCCGTTCGACCCCGCGACGGCGAGGATGGCCTCCGCGATCGCGGCCCTGGCGAGTGCTATCGCCACTACGGCATTTGCGTTCGCTTGTTCGGGTGGTACCACCAGTCCACAGGTGAGCGCAGCGTCTCGCACATAGTCGCCGGCGCGCCCGCGCCACTGGGCGGAGGCGGCGGCTGACGCGATGTCATCGGTGAGGGATTCGTGCGCTGACGTCAGTTCGGCTCGCGCGTCCGCCACCACCGCGGCAAGGGCGTGTTCGTCCCAGTTGGCCGCAGCGGTCGCGGCGTCGACACGTCGAAGGGAGTCGGCAAGGAACCGCAACTCGTCGATGGCCGCGATGTCGGGAGCGGAATCGGCTTCCGAGGTCATGTCGCTAACTGAACCATCCTGCGAGTCCGCTGGCGACGGGTGGATCCCACGACCTTGCAGCCCGCGGTAATCTGTTGTCAGAGTGACGGGAGTGATAATTGGGTATCCGGTCGGAGATGTCACCAATCCACCCCCCAGGTCAGGAGTTGCCTTGAACATCTCCGGGATGACCCGATGGCTGAAACCCGTCGGCACCATTGTCGGGTTGGCCACCGCGATGGTCGTTGGCGGGTCGACGCCGGTGGCGTCGGCCGCAGACT
Organism: Mycolicibacterium hodleri; assembly: GCF_006439015.1. GTDB lineage: Bacteria > Actinomycetota > Actinomycetes > Mycobacteriales > Mycobacteriaceae > Mycobacterium > Mycobacterium hodleri_A. Next base: position 179,012 of record NZ_RCZG01000005.1, read on the forward strand.
GCCCCGACATCGAGGTGGTGTTCGCCCGCGGAACCGATGAGCCACCCGGGATCGGTGTCGTCGGCCAGGCCTTCGTGGAGTCATTGAAGCCGCTGGTCAAGGGCAAGTCGGTCCGCTCATACGCTGTCAAGTATCCGGCGTCGTACGACTTCCTCGGCGTAGCCACGGGTGCCAACGATGCCAGCGCCCGCGTGCAGGCCACCGCGAAGAATTGCCCGAAGACCGACATCGTCCTTGGCGGCTACTCGCAGGGCGCGGCCGTCATGGACGTCGTCACCACCTCCCCCGTGACCGGACTCGGGTTCAAGACGCCCATGCCACCTGCGATGGCCGACCACGTCAGCGCGGTCGCCGTCTTCGGCAATCCCTCGGCTCGACTCGGCCAGCCACTGACGACGCTGAGTGCGCTCTATGGACCCAAGACCGCCGACATGTGCAACACGAACGATCCCATCTGCTCGCTGGGCAGGGATTTCACCTCGCACGTGCGGTATCCGCAGTCCGGCTTGGTCAAGAAGGCCGCCGAGTGGATCGCCGAAAACCATCTGACGTTGAAATCGACTTAGCTCGCATGTAGGTCACACGAGGGCCCGTGCTGACTGAAGCCGCCGACGCCACCCGTCGATCCTGCCCTGGTCGGTCACGGCGTATCGCGCGAGGAGCTCCGGCGCGGGCATCGCGGGCATCGGCGCTACGGGCAGGTGGCCGTCCACGGGACGCAGAGAGCGGCGCTCCACTACGACGTCGCCGGACAGTGACGAGATGGTGCCGAGCGCGCACGCGAACGGAAGTTCCGGGAGGGCGCCCGCCAAGGCGAGACCGGCGGTCAGTCCGATGCTGGTCTCGTTCGACGAGGACACCACGCACGGTAGTTCGAGCCGCTCGGCCAACCGCAACGCTCGACGCACACCCCCGAGGGGGCTGCTCCGCAGGATCAGGATGTCAGCGGCGTCGGCGAGCCCGACACTCGTCGCTATCCGCGTGTCTACCCTCCGCCGTACGGTGGCCGTCTCGACGACGGTGCGGCACGGCTGCCCGACGAACTCGAGCTCTTCTGCCGCCTTCGTGAGGAGTGCGATCGCATGGATGGCCTCGTCGACGGCCCACATTCCGTTGGCATTGAGGCGAATTCGACCCTCGCGACCGAGCGAGTCGCGAACCGCCTCGACGCGATCGACGTCATCGGCGAGGGAACCCGGGTGGGCGGCGACGGTGACGTCGGCCGTCAAGCAGCCCGAGTCCTCGACGACGCGGCGCGCCACCGCGGGATCGACCGCGGCCACGGTGACCGCGATGGGTATGAGTCCGCGCAGCGGGTCCGGCCATCCGACCGTGCCTCCCTCGACCGCCGCGGTCAGCCATCGAGCCGTCTCGCGGTCATCGCAGTCGGGTGGTGGACTGAACTCCCCCCACCCCTGTGGGCCGTCGATCAACATGCCCTCGCGGGCGCCCGACCCGTCCATGGCGGGGATGCCGAAGATCGGTGAGGCCTCGAAGTCGATCATTCCCTTCATGAGCAGCCAAGCCGGCTGAGCATCATCGGTGCGACGCGAGGTATGACTGCACACCCTGAGCGGCGGTTCTGCACTTCGTGACGATCGTCAATGGAAGAAGCCGCGCTTCGGTGAATCTCCAGGCGTGGCGGAGTTGCGCGGTGGCGGTGGTGGCGACGGTGGGGTCGCGCTCATCGGCGCCCGCGTGACGTTCGTCTGCGGCTTCCTCGGCGGGTCGGGGGCCTGGTACTGCGGCGTGTACTGGCGCGTGACGACCGGCGGACTGAGTTGCTCCGCAGACGGCGGCGGTGGCGGCGGTGGCGGAAGGAGGGGCGACGGCAGTGGGACGTTCGCGACGGGGGCGGGCGCGGATGTCGTCGGCGCGGACGGGGTGGCGGACTGGCTGGGTGGCACCGGGGTCGACCCGTCGACCGCGGGGGCCGCTGGACCGCGCAGACCGAGGAAGATTCCCACGACGGCCCCCGCGCCGATGATGGCAGCGACCGCGACCATGACCGACCTCGATGGGAACCGCGTGCGGGTCGACCTCGCCGTGAAGTCCCAGGCGCCGCTGTTGGACAGCCGGGCTTCCCACGAAGATGCCGCGGATGCCTTGACGAAGCCATTTCGGTTGGTCGGCACGACATTCAACGTCGCGGCCACAGACTGGGTTACCGGGCGATCGTCGACCTTCGCTTGCGCTGGATCTTCGCGCTCCACGGCGGCGGCAAGGGCCATCTCCTGCACGACGTCCTGCACGAACCATCGATCGGTATCTGCGGAGAGGTCCTCGTGATCAACCGGCATCTCGGTGTGTTCGGGAGCGTTGTCGGCGTCGCGCGTCCACTGGTCAGGCGTCGTTTCCACGACGGGGGGCGCAGTCTCGACGTCGGCGGGCCGAGCCATTCCGAACCACCCCTCGTCGGGGTCGTCGAAGTCAAATTCGACGTCTGAATGCCGGACAGTCACACCTCGATGCTAGCGCGCGTGACGTGGTGAAAGCGCGCCGATCGAGGCGTCGGGCCGAATAGACCGGGGCCCTAACCCTCTTCAACCCTCTTCGCGATCCTCGGGTTCACGCGCTTGTCCGCGTGGCCGCCGAACGGCGTCGCTCGCCGCGCCGGGAAGTGACCGCGCACGTCTTCGCGGGCGGGCGAAGTTCGACTCCGGTGGTCCCGTCCTCGGCGCTGAGACGAAACCGCGTCAGACGATCGGCAGTGGAACCGTCAGATCCGCCTCCGCGTGTCGCCGCACAACTCTTGACTGATTCCAGAAAAGGGCGGCATAGTGGTGCTGGTGACCTCGCCCGCGGATTACTCGGAGCAGCTGCGCCTTGCTGACCTCCGCGTTACCCGGCCACGGGTCGCGGTACTCGAGGCGGTGTGCGACCTCCCGCATGCCGACACGGAGACCATCTTCGATTCGGTACGTGCCGGTCTGCCAGAGGTTTCTCGACAGACGGTGTACGACGTACTGGCAGCACTGACGACGGTGGGCTTGGTGCGGCGGATCCAGCCGTCCAACTCCGTTGCCCGCTACGAGTCTCGGGTCGGCGACAACCACCATCACGTCGTATGTCGATCGTGCGGCGTCATCGCCGATATCGACTGCGCCGTCGGCGACGCACCCTGTCTGACCCCTTTCGATGGCGACGGTCTACTCGATGGCTTCGCCATCGACGAGGCCGAGGTCATCTACTGGGGTCTGTGCCCGAAATGTTCCACCGCACGAGTGTCAGATTCACCCGCAGTAAGCCCTTAACCGCTCAGCCCCGGAAAGGACCCCCAATGGCCGAAGGCAAGACTCCGAACGCCGAAGTCGGAGAAATGAATGAGTCGAGCATCGAAGGTGTGTGCCCCATCCGCGCCCCGTACCCCACCGAGAGCGCCAGGACCAACGAGAGTTGGTGGCCGAAGAAGCTCAACCTGAAGATCCTTGCCAAGAACCCCGTCGAGGTCGACCCCTTCGGTGGCAAGTTCGACTACGCCGCGGCGTTCAGCACCCTTGATCTGGCGGCTGTGAAGAGCGACATCGAAGCCGTGCTGACGACCTCCCAGGACTGGTGGCCCGCCGACTTCGGTCACTACGGCCCGCTCATGATCCGGATGGCCTGGCACAGCGCGGGCACCTACCGCGTCAGCGACGGCCGCGGGGGCGCCGGCGCCGGTCAGCAGCGCTTCGCCCCACTGAACAGCTGGCCCGACAACGGCAATCTGGACAAGGCGCGCCGGCTGCTCTGGCCGGTCAAGAAGAAGTACGGCAAGAACCTGTCCTGGGCCGACCTGCTGGTGCTCACCGGCAACGTGGCCCTCGAGTCGATGGGCTTCGAGACCTTCGGCTACGCAGGCGGCCGCGCCGACGTGTGGGAGCCCGAGGACGACGTCTACTGGGGTCCCGAGACCGAGTGGCTCGGCGATACCCGCTACACCGGCAAGCGTGACCTCGAGGACCCGCTGGGCGCGGTCCAAATGGGTCTGATCTACGTCAATCCCGAAGGCCCGAACGGCCATCCGGATCCACTGGCCGCTGCCGTCGACATCCGCGAGACGTTCGGCCGGATGGCGATGAACGACGAGGAGACCGTTGCGCTGATCGCGGGCGGTCACACCTTCGGTAAGACCCACGGCGCCGGGGACCCCGACGCCTACGTAGGCCCCGAGCCCGAGGGCGCCCCGCTCGAGCAGCAGGGCCTGGGCTGGAAGCAGTCGTTGGGCAACGGCAAGGGTCGCAACGTGATCACCTCGGGTATCGAGGTCATCTGGACCCAGAAGCCGACCGAGTGGACCAACCTCTACTTCGACAACCTCTTCGCCTACGAGTGGGAGCTGGAGAAGAGCCCAGCCGGCGCCAACCAGTGGGTTGCCAAGGACGCTCCCGAGTCCGAGTGGGTGCCCGATCCAGAGGACTCGTCGCAGAAGCGCAAGCCGACGATGCTCACCACGGACCTCGCCCTGCGGCTCGACCCGATCTACGCGCCCATCTCGAAGCGCTTCCACGAGAACCCGGATCAGTTCGCCGACGCGTTCGCGCGCGCATGGTTCAAGCTGACCCACCGCGACATGGGACCCATCCAGCGCTACCTCGGCCCTGAGGTTCCGTCGGAGACCCTGGATTGGCAGGATCCGGTTCCGACCGGGCAGAGCCAGCTTTCGGCCGACGACGTTGCCAAGCTCAAGGGCGACATCTTGGCGTCGGGCCTGACCGTGTCGCAACTGGTGTCGACCGCATGGTCGTCGGCATCGACGTTCCGCGGCAGCGACAAGCGCGGCGGTGCCAACGGTGGCCGCATTCGCCTGCAGCCGCAGTCGTCGTGGGAGGTCAACAATCCCGATGAGCTCGCTCAGGTGATCCGCAAGCTCGAGAGCATCCAGGAGTCGTTCGGCGCTGACAAGGTGTCGTTCGCCGACCTCGTCGTGCTCGGCGGTGTCGCTGCGGTCGAGAAGGCCGCCAAGGACGGAGGGATGACGGTGACCGTTCCGTTCACCCCGGGCCGCGGCGACGCGACTCAGGAGTGGACCGACGAGGAGTCGTTCGCCTGGCTGGAGCCGAAGACGGACGGGTTCCGTAACTACCTCGGCAAGGGCAATCTCCCCTTGGAGTACCTCCTCGTCGATCGAGCGAACCTGCTCACCCTGACCGCGCCGGAGATGACGGTTCTCGTCGGTGGCCTGCGCGTGCTGGGCGCCAACTGGGACAACTCGAAGCACGGTGTCTTCACGGACAAGGTGGGGACGTTGACCAACGACTTCTTCACGAACCTGCTGGACATCGGCATCACGTGGAAGGCAACCGACGACTCCTCGGACATGTTCGAGGGAAGCGATGCATCCGGCACCGTGAAGTACACCGGCACCCGTGGTGATCTGGTGTTCGGGTCGAACTCCGAGTTGCGCGCGGTGGCAGAGGTCTACGCCAGCGACGACGCCAAGGAGAAGTTCGTCACGGACTTCGTCGCGGCGTGGGCCAAGGTCATGGACCTGGACCGGTACGACCTCGTCTGATCAGAGTGCAGCACTGACGCCACGGCACCCCGCGAGCCTTCTCGGCTCGCGGGGTGTCGTGCATTCGGGGTGCGAGGATCAGGTGCATGGGCACCCGATGGCAGGACACCGATGCGCCTCGCGGCGACGAATACGACGCGCGGTGGCAACGGCTCGCCGAGGCGGGCGAGGGTATCCACGGTGAGGCCGACCTCGTCGACGACCTGCTGCGTACGACGGGCGGGCATCGAGTATTGGACGCGGGGTGCGGCACCGGCCGCGTCGCAGTCGAACTCGCCCGCCGGGGCCATGTCGTCGTTGGTATCGACGCCGACACGGGAATGCTCGACGCGGCACGGGCCAAGGAACCGGAGATCAGCTGGATTCACGCCGACCTCGCCGATGTCGAGGAACGCGCTGAGTTCACCTTCGACGTCGTTCTACTCGCCGGCAACGTCATGATCTTTCTGGATCCGGGAAGTGAGGCTGGCGTCCTAAGACGACTCACTTCGTGTATCGCTCCCGACGGAGTCCTGGTGGCGGGCTTCTCGATTCGGCCCGACCGGCTGCAGCTCGGCGACTACGACCGATTCGCCGAAGCGGCCGGACTGACGCTGCAGCACCGGTGGGCCACCTGGGATCGCGAGCCGTACGCCAACGGTGACTACGCGGTATCGGTCCACCGCCGGGCAGGTGTGGCAGCGTCGGCGACATGACGACAATGCGTATCGGTGCGGTGTCCATCGACTGTGCCGAGCCGGACAGGCTCGCCGATTTCTACGCTGACCTTCTCGGCATGAGGCGAATCGTCGAAACTCCCGACGGTCGGGTCGTCGCGGTCTCCGATGGAACCCACACCCTGGCGATGATGCGGGTGGACGACTTCATGGCGCCAACCTGGCCGAAACAGGGTCAACTACAGCAGATGCACCTCGACATCTCCGTCACCGATCTCAACCGTGCCACCGATCGCGCGATGTCGGTCGGCGCGATCCTGGCCGAGCATCAGCCCGCTCCCGATCGGTGGCGCGTCCTGCTCGACCGCTGGACATCCCTTCTGTCTGACCACCGTCGGTTCCTAGCTCGTCCTCGGTTCCTTCCCATCGAACGAACGGGCCGTCAAGTCGCTAAGCTGGCGCCTCTCGGCTGGAGCGCCGGACCCGTTGACGAGCGAGGAGCGCAGATGACTGCTGACGCAGATGCCGTGTCACCTGCCGTGTCGAAGTCTGCCGCCGGACACATCCGACTGACCTCACACAGCGGCGGAGTCGGTGCACTCCAGATCCACTGGGACGCCCCGACGGCGACCGAGCGCGGGCCGGTGATCGGCACCACCACCAAGCGTGCCCACCGCAACGTGATCGGCACGCACAGCGGCTCCTACAGCGTGTACCGCGCGCTGGCCGTCGCCGCAGGCGCGCTGTCCAGGGAGCACAAGGCGGACCTCACCAACACCGCACCCACCGACGTCGTCGGCCCTTACCCGCAATGGAGCGAACCGGGCAAGATCGTCAGCCTGGATCCATGGGGCGCGATGGTCGCCGAGGTTTTCGCCGACGAACTGGCGGCGGGTCACGACATGCGCCCGACGATCGCCATCACCAAGGCGCACGTGATCCTCCCCGAGGTCGTCGAGGCCGTGCAGAAGGGCAGGCTGGTTCCCGACGGCCGCGTCCTGCTGCCGAGTGGTGCGGCGCTCGTCACCAAGGCGGCGATCGAGCCGGTGTGGTATCTGCCGGGTGTGGCGCAGCGGTTCAAGTGCAGCGAGACCGATCTGCGCCGTGTCCTGTTCGAGGAGACGGGCGGCATGTACCCGGAGCTCGTCACCCGCTCGGATCTCGAGGTGTTCCTCCCGCCGATCGGCGGACAGACGGTCTACATCTTTGGCGCGACAAGCGATTTGGCCGACCCGTCGGTGGAGCTGACGGCGCGGGTGCACGACGAGTGCAATGGCTCGGATGTCTTCGGATCCGACATCTGCACCTGCAGGCCGTACCTCACGCACGCGATCGAGGAGTGCATACTCGGCGCGCAGCGCGGAGGTGTGGGCCTGGTCTCATACTCCCGCAAGGAGGGCCGCGCGCTCGGCGAGGTCACGAAGTTCCTGGTCTACAACGCGCGCAAGCGACAGGTTGGCGGGGACACGGCAGATCAGTACTTTGCTCGTACGGAATGCGTTGCGGGAGTCCAGGACATGCGCTTCCAAGAGCTGATGCCCGATGTGTTGCACTGGTTGGGTGTCCGCAAGATTCACCGCCTGGTGTCGATGAGCAACATGAAGTACGACGCCATCACGGGATCGGGTATCGAAGTCGGCGAGCGCGTGAACATCCCCGAGGACCTGGTGCCGGCGGACGCGCGCGTCGAGATCGACGCCAAGATGGCCGCAGGCTACTTCACCTCCGGACCGGTGCCCGGAGAGGAAGAGTTGAAGAGGGCGAAGGGCCGCGGGTTGGGCGGATGAGCCTCGGCACCTCTTCGGATCTGGCTGTCGACGAGGCCGACGGCGCGGCGGCACTGCTGCGTACCACCGACGCCGTCCGCCAGCGCGCCGCACATCTGTTGGGGCGGGCCCGCGCCGGCAAGTCATCGTGGTTCGACGTCGATGACGCGTCGGTGCCGATCGCGGTGACCGAGGTCGTCGACGTCACGCGGCAGCGCTACCCCGAGCTGAACATCCCATTTCACAGCCGCTGGAGGCACTTCGAGGCAGGCGGCGTCGATCGCAAGGCCGAACTGGACGCACGACTCTCGACTCTCGATGCGGCGGCACGGGCACGGGCGATGATCGACTTGACAGTGGTCAGCGTGCTGCTCGACGCGGGCGCCGGTCCGGACTGGCACTACGACGAGGCGGCCAGTGGGCAGAGGTTCGCCCGGTCCGAGGGGCTCGGTGTAGCGACGTGGAATGCGTTCCTGGACGGCGTGTTCTCCAGTGACGCGGGCGCACCGTTGCGGGTCGACGCGCGAGGCCTTCTGGACGTGACCCCCGCGCGGCTGGCCGCGGCATTCCAGGTGGGACACGACAACCCCTTGGTCGGCATCGACGGCCGCGTTCGACTGCTGCATCGGCTGGGCGAGGCGATGGCCGTTCGGGCCGAGACGTTCGGTCCGCAGGGCCGCCCTGGCGGGCTCTTCGATCGCTTGACTCCCCAGCGCGGCCTCGCCACGATCACGGCTCACGACATCCTGTCGGAACTGCTGGTCTCGTTGTCGGGAATCTGGCTGGCGGACAACGCCATCGGTGAACAACGGCTCGGCGACTGTTGGCGTCACGACGCAGTGCCCGGACCCGGTCTCACCCGGGGGTGGGTGCCCTTTCACAAGCTGTCGCAGTGGCTCACGTACTCATTGCTCGAGCCGTTCGAGTGGGCGGGTGTCCGCGTGCTGGGCCTGGACGACTTGACCGCACTCCCCGAATACCGCAACGGCGGACTGTTGTTGGACACGGGCGTGATCCGTGCGCGGGAGCCAGGCTTCCTCAGGAGCGCGTGGAGCGTCGACGCCGAACCGGTCGTCGAATGGAGGGCGTTGACGGTGGCCCTGCTCGATGAATTGGCTCCCCTGGTGCGCGCGGGACTCGGGGTGGATGCGATGCGGATGCCGCTGGCGTGCGTCCTCGAAGGCGGCACCTGGGCCGCGGGACGGGTGCTGGCGCAGCGCCTTCGAGGCGGTCTGCCACCATTCGCCATCGTCAGCGACGGCACCGTCTTCTAATGGGCACGTCTTCTAGAAGGATGACATGAGCCAGGTTCACCTGATTGATCATCCGCTGGTGCAGCACAAGCTGACCCTTCTTCGTCGAAAGGAGGCTTCCACCAAGAGTTTTCGGCAACTGGTGAATGAAATCGCGGCATTGGTGGCCTACGAGGTGCTGCGTGACATCCCGCTGCACGACATCGAGATCGAGACGCCGATGGAGACGATGACCGGCCGAGTGATCGACGGCAAGAAACTAGTCTTCGTCTCGATCCTGCGGGCGGGCACGGGCATTCTCGACGGCATGCTGGACGTCGTGCCGGGTGCCCGAGTCGGCCACATCGGTCTGTACCGCGACCCCAAGACTCTCGTCGCCGTGGAGTACTACTTCAAGATGCCGGGCGATCTGCACGAGCGCGATGTGGTGATCGTCGACCCCATGCTCGCCACGGGCAACTCCGCCGTTGCCGCAGTCGACCGGCTCAAGGAGTGCGGGCCGAAGTCGATCAAGTTCGTGTGCCTGCTGACGTGCCCCGAGGGGGTGGCGGCCATGCAGAAGGCTCACCCGGACGTGCCGATCTACACGGCGGCCGTCGATCGTCAACTCGACGAACACGGCTACATCTTGCCGGGCCTCGGAGATGCGGGCGATCGCATCTTCGGCACCAAGTAATCAGACACGGCGCGGAAGCTGGTCGCCGATCAGGGGTGCGATCTTGTCGGCCATGTAGGCATGCCCGGCGTCTGTCGGGTGCACTCCGTCCCGACCGATCAGATCGGGCCTGTCGAAGAACCACCCCGCGGCGATCGGATCGATGAACGTGGCCCCCGCCAGGCTGGCTTGGAACGCCAGGATGTCGCGGATCTGAAGGATGGCGGTCGGCACGTCGGCGGTCGGCCACGGCGGACCGATGACCAACAGGCGCGCGTTGGGTGCGATGCCGTGGGCATGCGCGAACGCGTTGAAGACCTGGCCGCTGAGCACGTTCGGGTCGACGCCCTGATCATTGCGGGAGCCGTAGAACACCACCAGCGCGTCGTCGGGCTTTACCGCTCGCGGCGTCAAATCACCGAACAGGTTTCCCTGGTCGCCGCGCACCCCATAGCCCGCCCTGCCCTCCGCCGCCACGTCGGCGGCCACTTGCACGCCCCGGCGCGCGAGTGACTTCCAGGCGAGAGCCGGCCAGGCGTTCGCGCCCTGTCCACCGATCGCGGTGCCGTTCGTGTAGGAGTCTCCGACGATCGCGACCCGGCTCACCGAAGCGCCTGCGGTCAGAGCCTGGTATGGCGTGATCCGTGCCGCGGGCGCATTCATCACCAAACCGACGAGCAGCGACACCGCGACGACGAACGTGGCGAAGCGACTACCGATTGCGTGCATCGACCTGCTCGCGCGTGAAGGATCGTGGCAAAGTCCTCCGCGGGGTGTGAATCGGTGCTGGCATGTCGTTGATCGCGTCATCCAGCGGACCTGTGTCTGGCTCTGGTTCTGGCTCTGGCCGGAGTTGCGGTACGTGCTCCACCTCCACAGGTTGTCTGCGTTCGCCGACCATTCGGCGCATCCACATCCGAGCTGGCTCCTCCACGAAGTGGAACAGCAGGATCCCCAGGGCCATGGCGACGACGATCAGCCCCAGGAAGATGAATTTCGAGCCGATGCTCGGCGCCATGCTGATCTGGTACTGCGCCATGATCCACAACCAGGCGGTGTGCACCAGCTCGTGCACCATGTAGAGGCCGAACGAGACTTGCCCGCCGTAGACCAGCAGCCTGGTCGACAACAGGGCGGGCAGCGTGCCCACGCCGAGCGCCAGCGCTACGACCAGCGGCATGAAGAGCACGTCGACGAGGCCGAAGTCGTCGCGAATGGTAGGAATCGGGTGAGCGTCGAACCAGTAGAGCGCGCCGACGATCACCGCGATCAACCCCACCGAGACGTAGCCCGCGCCGCGACGGGCGCGGTCGGATGGCCTGAGCTTTCGCACCGCGGCGCAGGCCAGTGCACCCGCGGTGAACTGCAGAAGGATGCGGGGCAGCCAGCTCCACGGGGTATAGAACTGTCCCCCCGAGGCCACCAACAGCATCACCGGCGGCAGCGTCGCGGCGAATGCCAGCAGCAGCAGGCCCCTGGCCCGCGTCGCCCGATCGATCCGGAAGACCACCAACACGAGCAGTCCGAACAGTAGATACGCGAGCCACTCGGCACTGATGGACCAGGCGGGGCCGTCCCAGCTCGAGAAGTCGAAGAACGGTTGGAACCACAGCTGCACCATGACCAGCTGGCGGATGTAGCTCGTCGCGGTGAGCGCGCCCGCCTCGGGCGACGGAAAGTCCCCGACGTTGAGCGTGAAGATGATCCACAGCGCGGCGAGGTGCATCGTGACCAGGTACAGCGGCCACACTCTTGCGAGTCGAAGCCACAGGAAGTGCAGTGTGGCCTTGGTCGACCAGCCATCGCCCATGCGGTCCAAGTAGTTCCAGGTCAAGACGAAGCCGCTGAGAATGAAGAAGAGGTCGACGCCTTGGGCGCCGCAGTCGAGAATCGGCTTCAGCGAGTCGTACAGCGGCGGCGAGGCCATCTGCAGCAGGGGCCGGAAGTGAAAGAGGACCACCCAGAGTGCGGCAACGATGCGCAGGCCGGACAGGGCCCTGATCTCTCCGGTGCGCACAACACTCTTTCCATCACTCAAGCTGTTCGTTTCGCGTGCATTCCGCGCCGTTGCGTCCGCTGGCCGTGCGGTAGGCGACCAGCCACCGGCTCATGGAAGGGTAACAGCGCCGCCGCAGCCGCAGCACGTTCGCAACGCTGTGCGCTTCCTGAACATGCCGAATTCTTCACTGTGCGAGCCGGTCTCGGGCGGGACCCTTTTCGCGCCAGATTTCCGCGCATTCTCCACGGCCAGAGGGCACAATTCGTGGAGGACCCTGTCCAGTTCGCACGGTCACTCGGCCCCACCGTCGTAAGGAACCCCTTCCCATGCTCGAAGAAATTCGTCCGCCGCGTAGAGCAGTCGTCGTCGGCGCAGGGCTCGGCGCCCTCGCCACCGTCGTCGCGGCGTGCAGCACCTCCGGCACGACCTCGGAGGCGACTTCCAAGGCGGACAGCTCGACACCCGCCGCCGCAGGCACGTCGGGTGCGCCGGGATCCGGTGCGCTCGCCAAGACGGCCGACGTCCCCGTCGGGTCCGGTGTCATCGTCGACGAGGTCGTCATCACCCAGCCGACGGCGGGCGTCTTCGAGGGCTTCTCGTCGGTCTGCTCGCATGCCGGGTGCAAGGTCTCCGAGATCACCGACGGAAAGATCATCTGCCCCTGCCACGGCAGCGAGTTCAACCTCGACGGCACCGTTGCCAAGGGCCCGGCGAAGACGTCACTGGAGACAAAGGCCGTCTCCGTTCAGGGTGATTCGATCGTCGCGGGCTGACTCCTGCGTCAACCGGCCGCATCGGGCCGAAGCGGTGGGCAGTTGCCCTGCGCGTCGGCGACGAGCTCGAAGTGCCAGATCTCGTTGGCGTAGATCTGACACAGCCCGAACCGCGGCCCGTTGCGGATCATCCATTCGTCCGCGACGACGGGGCCGACGTCCACCGCCTTGCCGATCACGTGCATCGACTCATCCGGCGACGCCACGAACTGGCTCGCGATGTCCACGCTGCCGTAGGTGGTCACCGCCTCGTCGAAGAGCCGGCGCTGGAAACCATTCGACCGCCAGCCCGACGTCAACATCACGTCGACGCCTTCGGTCGCCGCCGCGCGGCTGGCTCCCTGAATTGCTCTGAGCAACATGGGATCGAGGAAACCGACCACGGGATTCTTGACGTCGAACGGCGAGGCCATCTGGCCATCGGGAATGAAGCCGCCCGTCGTGTCGACGGCGCCGGAGCCGATCGATAGTGCCGAGTCGCCTACAGGGCCCTGTCCGCCGGGTGCGAGGGTCGCCGCCAACCCGATCGCAAGCGGTTCGACCGCGATGACGGGGCCGGTGGTCGGCGTGGGAGCCGGTGTCGCCGGGGTGCACCCCATCAGGATCACGCCCATTCCCAGGGCGGCCATGACCGATCCGTTCACCCCCAGACGCATGGGATGAGCGTATGGCAGGCTCTGCGGTCGTGGACCTTCCCCGCCCCGATCCGGGTCTCCCCCACCTCGCCGACGTGGTGCCGTCGGTATTGGCCGCCATGGGGGCTCCCGACTTCGAGCGGCGAATCCCATTGCAGGACGGTGTTTCCGGCGCGGCCGTGTTGCTGATCGACGGGCTCGGTGCCGAACTGCTCGATACCTACGCCGACGACGCACCGGTATTGGCCGGACTCCGCGGCCAGACGCTGAGCGTCGGATTCCCCTCGACCACCGCCGCCGGGTTGGCCGCCGTCGGTACCGGATGCCTCAGCGGTGAACACGGCATGGTTGGTTACACCTTCCGATTGCGGGACGCCGGTGTCGTCAACGCCCTGCAGTGGCGGCCGCACCCCTGGGGCGACGATCTTCGCGACGCACTGCCACCCGAACGGGTGCAGCCGCTGCCGACCACCTTCGAGAGAGCCGCCGCGGCGGGGTTCGCGGTGAGCGTCGTCTCCAAGGCGCAATTCAACGATTCCGGACTGACCCGCGCGGTGCTGCGAGGCGCACGCTACGTCGGCGTTCACGGGCTCGGAGACCTCGGCGCGGCGGTGCAGGACGCGATAACGGGTCGCGGCTTCTGTTTCGGCTACCACGGTGATCTCGACCTTATCGGCCATCTTCACGGCCCGGGTTCGTCGGCGTGGCGCCTGCAGCTGCGTCAGGTGGACCGGTTGGTGGAGTCCGTGCTGGAGAGTCTGCCGTCCGGCGGGCTGCTGGCGATCGTCGCCGATCACGGCATGATCGGTGTCGGCGACGCGGACCGGGTGGACCTCGACGACAGTACGGCCCTGCTCGACGGGGTGAACGCGATCGGCGGCGAGGCGCGGGCCCGGCACGTCTACACCGACGAAGGCGCCGCGGAAACGGTCCTCGCGGTCTGGCGGGAAAGCCTCGGCGATCGGGCGTGGGTGGCGTCTCGCGAGGAGGCGATCGCCGCGGGGTGGTTCGGTGCTCGGGTGGCCGACGCCGTGCGGTACCGAATCGGCGACGTCGTGGCGGCCGGTCGCGACGCGACGGTGATGGTCCGGCGCACTGTCGAGCCCGTCGAATCGGGACTCGTCGGGCACCACGGTTCGCTCACTACCGCAGAGCAGCGTGTTCCGCTGCTGTTGGCCTACGGATAATCTCGTCGCCGTGATCGTGCTGCTGCCGCCGTCGGAGACCAAGCGCGACGGCGGCGACGGACCGCCGCTGCGTCTGGAGGCTCTGACCTCACCGGAGTTGGGACCGCTGCGGAAGGCGCTCGTCGACGAACTCATCGCCCTGTCCGCCGACCGGCCCGCGGCCCGGCGGGCACTGGGCATCTCCGCGTCGCAGGACGGCGAGATCGACCGCAACGCAGCCCTGCTGACCGCGCCGACCATGCCGGCCATCGAGCGCTATACCGGCGTGCTGTACGACGCCCTCGACGTCGCGTCCCTTCGTGGTGCTGCGGCATCACGCGCCCGTGCACGACTTGCCGTCAGCTCCGCTCTGTTCGGGCTGCTGCGCGCCGACGACGCCGTTCCGGCCTACCGGCTATCGGCCGGGTCGAAGCTGCCTGGCGGGGCGACACTGGCAGCCAGATGGCGTCCCGTCCTGGAACCCGTGCTGGCGCGGTTGGCGGGCGCCGAGCTGGTCGTCGACCTCAGGTCCGGTTCCTATGCGGCACTCGGCAGGCTGCCCGGGGCGGTCGACGTGGACGTCGTCGCCGAGCACGCCGACGGCAGGCGAACGATCGTCAGCCACTTCAACAAAGCCCACAAGGGCAGGCTGGCGCGGGTGCTGGCGTCCAGCAGATCGGAGCCCAACGATGCGTCGGCGGTGGCCGCACTGGCCCGCCGCGCGGGGATGCGTGTCGAGCGCAAGGGCAACGAGCTGATCGTGGTGGTGCCCGTCTAAGCGCTGCTTGATCGGCTCACAACGTCCCGAACAGTTCGATGGAGTTCCCGTCGGGATCTGCGATGAACATCCAACCCATTCCGGGGACGGGCGCGAACTCGGTCGGCGGTTCGACGATCGGGTAGCCCGCGGCCTCGACCTTGGCGGCAACGTCGTGAAGGTTCTGCACGCCGATGGTGAAGTACCTCAGACCGGCTTGCGTTCGCCCACCGCCGGGGGACGGCGGCAGTGGTGGTGGCGTTGTGAAGGTGACGAGTTTCAGCACGGCGCCACCGAGGACGTAGCGCCGCTGGGTTCCGTCGGCGAACTCGATCTCGCCCTGCAACTCGAGCCCGAGGAAGCCTTCGTAGAACTCGACCATCGCCTCGACGTTCGTCGTCACCAGCCCGATCTCGATGCTGGGGCTCAGCAGGTCCAGGATCACGGTGTCGATTTTGGCCCAGTCGAGCCGTTGGCGCGTGAAAACGGCTCTCGCGAGACGGAACGCGAACTGCCGTCACAATCCGTTGCTCACCAGCCAGGCGTCGATTCGCTCTGCCACGGTCGGCCATGCGGGTTCGAGCATCATGTCGTGACCCATGCCCGGAAAGATCTCGGCTTTCGTGCGGTAGGCGCGCGCGGTGGCATGAACCTCCGCGGTGGTGAAGCACCCGTCTTGTTCTGCGCCCATCACCAGGAGCGGTGCGGTAATGCGCTTCGGCCTTGGCAAATTCAGCAGGGCGCCGTCCCAAGACGCGCGAGAGCTCTCCTCCTGGAGACGGTCTGCACATTGGGCGACCACCTCGTCTGGAGTCGTCGCGGAAAAGAACCTGTCCCGTACCGCCTCCTCGGTGTCCAACAGTGACAATGAGTTCCGCGTCACCGCCGACTTGGTGACCTTCCACGGATGTTGTCGCGCCCATCGAAGCAGAAATCCGGTCGCACCGCGGGTGGGCACGGAGGCCAGCAACACTCCGGCGGGGGCGCGGCGAGTCTCGAGGTATTTCTGGACGATGAGTCCGCCCATCGAGTGGCCGATGACAACCGGTGCCACGGACAGCCTGTCCGCCACTTCACCGACGTCACCGACGTAGTCGGCGATCGAACATCGGTTCAGACTCTGCCTTGCCGGTCGCCCTCCGTGACCTCGCAGATTGACGGCCACTGCGTGATAACCACGATCGGCGAAATAGCCCAGGAAGTTCTCCTCCCAGCACCACGCCGCATGCCATGCCCCGTGAACGAAGACCAAGGGCACCGGATGTTGGCTGCTAGTGCACCCTCTATCGATCAATTCGAGCATTTCACCCCCCAACCGTGATCATCCCGGTCGGCGCATCCGTCCGCAGAGAAACCGCAGCAGCTCGGAGGGGAGGTGGCCAATTGCCCGTCGGGGCTGTCGTCTGCCACACTTGTGGGCGAGGGGAGTATTCCTTCGCCACGGTGTCGTCATCACGTTGTCCAATGCTGGGCAGCCGGTGCCGTGGATCGCGCCCATGGCGCGGTGGTAGAGACCTCGGCCGTATAACTACGCCCGGAGGCAGTCCCACATGCAGGTAACCCAGATCGAATGGTTCGTCACCATTGGCGTGACGTTGGCCGTTCTGTTGTTCGACATCATCTTCATCGCACGCAGGCCCCACGAGCCGACCTTCAAGGAGTGCGCGATCGCTCTGTCGTTCTACGTCGGCCTGGCCGTGGCGTTCGGCATCTGGGTGTGGATGTCGCACGGCAGTCAGTACGGCGTCGAGTTCTATGCAGGTTGGTTGACCGAATACAGCCTGTCCATCGACAACCTGTTCATCTTCCTGATCATCATGGCGAGCTTCAAGGTGCCGAGGAAGTACCAGCAGGAGGCCCTGCTGGTCGGCATCATCCTGGCGCTGATCTTCCGCGGCATCTTCATTGCGCTCGGCGCAGTGGCGATCGATCAGTTCTCCTGGATCTTCTACGTGTTCGGCGCGTTCCTGGTCTACACCGCGATCTCACTCGCCCGCGATACCGAACACGACGACGACGCCGAGAACAGCGTGGTGAAGTTCGCCCGTAGGCACCTGACCCTCACCGACAAGTGGGAGGGGCTCAAGCTGTGGATCAAGGAGGACGGCAAGCGTCTGATGACGCCGATGTTCCTCGTCATCGTGGCGCTGGGCACCACCGACCTGCTCTTCGCGCTCGACTCCATCCCCGCGATCTACGGGCTCACGAAGGAGCCCTACATCGTGTTCACCGCCAACGTGTTCGCACTCATGGGGCTACGGCAGCTGTACTTCCTGCTCGGCGACCTGCTCAAGCGCTTGGTCTACCTGTCCCAGGGGTTAGCCTTCATCCTGCTGTTCATCGGCGTGAAGCTCGTCCTGCACGCGCTCCACGAGAACGAGCTGCCGTTCATCAACGGCGGCGAGAACGTTCCCGTGCCAGAGATCCCGACGTTACTGAGCCTCGGCGTCATCGTCGTCACGCTGGTCGTCACGACGTTCGCGAGTCTGTACAAGACCCGGGTCGTGGACAAGCGGCCCGAGGCTGCCGAGGAGAACGCCTAACCGTCGTCGAGTTGCCGATCGCGATGCCAGGCTTCAGGATTCGAACCAATGGACTCCCAACAGGCTCGCGAACTGGCGTCGGTCGATGCGATCGGTCAGGCGGAGCTCGTCGCGTCGGGTGAGCTGACGGCCGTCGAACTGCTCGACGCCGCCGTCACCCGTCTCGACGCCGCGCGCGGACTCAACGCCGTCATCACCGATCTGTTCGACCGCGGCCGGAAGCAGGCCGGGGCGCTGGACGATTCAGGGACGCTGCGCGCGGACGGGGTACGACCACTGGCCGGAGTTCCCTTCCTGCTCAAGGATCTGGGGTCTTCCCTGGCCGGAACCCGGGAGGCGATGGGTTCGCGGGCGTTGCGATCACACGTTGCGACCGAGTCGGCGTGGACCGTCGAACGTTACTTGGACGCCGGCCTGGTGGTGTTCGGGAAGACCAACACCCCCGAATGGGGCAACCACTGCACCACCGAGCCATTGCTGTTCGGCCCGACGGTGAATCCGTGGTCGCCCGACATCACCCCCGGCGGATCGAGTGGCGGATCGGCGGCCGCGGTCGCGGCCGGTGTGGTTCCTGCCGCATCCGGTGGTGACGGCACCGGCTCGATCAGGGTGCCCGCCTCGTGCTGCGGCCTGGTCGGGCTGAAGCCGCGTCGCGGGCGCAGCTCGTTCGCACCGGACGGCGGCCAGGGTATGGAGGGTCTGGTCAACGGCCACGCGCTGACACGGACCGTTCGCGACAGCGCCGCCCTTCTTGACGTCATCAGTGGATCCGCAGTCGGCGATCCGTATACCGTGCCCCTTCCGGAGACGTCATTCCTGGCAGCGATCGCGCATCCGCCGTCGGCCGCACGGATCCTGACGACGACGGACTCGCCGTTCCCTGGCGCGCCGACACACCCGGAGGTCATCGCCGCCGTCGAGGCGGTTGCCCACGCGCTTGCCGACCTGGGGCACTCCGTGGATGCCGGTGCGCCGAGCTTCGACCCCGATGCAGTGGCCGATGCGATTGCCGTTCTGCACACCGTCAGCAACGCGCAGCTACACGCCTTCGGCAAGCACGTCCTCGGCCGAGAACCCGAAGAGGACGACTTCGAGCCGAGCAGCTGGGTGATGATGCGCGAGGGCTTCACCACGTCGGGTGTCGCCTATGCCGAGGCGATCGGCACCGTGCACGCCCAGACCCGCAGATTTGCCGCGGGCATGGATGGGCACGACGTGCTGCTGGTGCCGACGCTGCTCACTGCCCCGCCGCCCTACGGCCTGCTGAATCAGCCGCGTGGCACCACCCGAGCATTCTTCGACGTCGAGTTCGCCACGACCGGCTGGACGACCATGGCGAATGTGACTGGCTGGGCGGCAATTTCGCTGCCGCTCGGGGTCACGTCGGAGGGCCTGCCGATCGGAGTTCAGTTGATGGCACCCGACGAGACAATCCTCTTACAGCTCGCCGTGCAACTCGAGGCGGCGATGCCGTGGTCAGGCAGGCTGCCCACCGGCTGGATCGGCTGACGCCGTCCGCGGGATGCGCGCCGTCAACGTCGTCCCCTCCCCGGGTGGACTCGACACCGCGAGGCGGCCCGACACCGCCTCGACCCGGTCCCTGAGGCCGACGAGTCCGGAACCTCCGGCCTCCGAGGTGGCGCCACCCACGCCGTCGTCGGCGACCTCGATGTCGAGTGCATCCGCCGCCAGCGTCACGCGGATGGCGACCCCCGACGCCTGAGAGTGCTTGGCGGCGTTGGTCAGCGCTTCGGCGACGACGTAGTAGGCGGCGACCTCGATGGATTCCGGCAGCCGACCTTCAACGTCGACGTGGATGCTGACGGGCACCACCGAACGGCGCGCGAGTGCCCGCAGAGCCGGTCCGAGACCACCCTTGGACAGGATCGCCGGATGAATACCGCGAGACAGCTCCTGCAGGTTGGTGTAGAGCTCGGCCAAGCCGTTGATGACGTTGTCGAGCTGCTTGCGCACGGCCAGGTCCGCGGGCGGCACCGACGCCTCGACCGTGCGCAGTCCGAGGCCCAATGCCACGATCCGCTGTTGTGCCCCGTCGTGCAGGTCGCGTTCGAACCCTCGTCTGGCCTGATCTGGCGCAGCCACGATGCGAGCCCGTGAGGCCTTGAGCTCCGCCCGCCGTCTCGGCATTGGCGATCGCGGTGGCGACGAGATCGGCGAAATCGCAGATGCGCTCCTCGGTTCCGCGCGGCATCGGCCGTGCGCGTACGGAGCCGATGATGAGCGCACCTCGCGGTTCGTCGTCGATGGTCACGGGTGCGCCGACGCCCGAACGCAGGCCGAGTCCATGCAACCTGACGGCAATGGTGCCCGTCATGCCCGCATAGTCGTCGATCCTGGCCGCCCTGCCGGTGCGCTGAATCGCGCTGCTCAGGCTGTCGCCGTCCAGCGGAAGTCGTTCTCCTACGTGCAGAGTCGCCCTGCCGGGACCGTCGTGCGCGGCCAACACCGTGCACCTACCGTCCTCGTCGAAGCTCACCAGCGTGACGTGCTCGACGCACAGCCCGCGGGCCAACTCCGCGACGGTGACGGGATACACGTCGGCGGGATCGGCCCCGCGCGCCACCATCGTGGCGACGCGGCGCAGCGCAGTCTGTTGCTTGGCCAGCGCGTCGGCCTCGCTGCGGCGTTGTTCCGCCTCGGCAGCCCGTAGCCGGGCCTGTCCGGCGAGCACGTTGGCCAGCAGCGCCAGAGGCAGGAAGATGAACAGGGCTGCTGCGACGCCGTCGAGATGGAAATACAGGTAGACCAGGGTGCTGGCGATCGAGGTCGCTATCGCCAGGCCGATACTCCAGCCCGCGGACACCACGAGCACCCCTAGAAGGAAGATCGCGCCGAAGGCATTCTCCGGAGCCACCCGCGTCAGATACAGCACGATGAGCGTCTCGGCGACGATCAAGCCGACGGCGACCACGATGCCCCAACCGAGCGGACGTGCCGTCGGCCTCAGCAGCATCGCCAACATCCGACTCCGCAGGCGTCCCCAACCATTCAGGGGTGTCTCGTCGTCGGGTGACGTCACGGGTTGAGTCATCGCACCGGATGCTAGTGGGTGCACAGCGAACCTTCCCGCTAGCAGCAATGCCGGCGGTCGAGCCGTCTGCCAAGCTCGATTGGTGAGGTTCTTCGCGTCCCTTCCGAAAGGTGTCCCGTGCGCTGTCTGATCGTCGACGACAGTGCCGACTTCCGCAGCGCTGCGACCGACGTGCTCGAACGCGCGGGAATCGACGTGGTCGTCGCATGCAACGTTGAAGAGGCGCTGACCAGCTACGCGGATCTGAGCCCCGACGTCACCCTGGTGGACGTCGAACTTGGCGGCGAGAGTGGATTCGATCTGGTCGAGCGGCTGTCCGATGCCGATAGACCGGCGCCACCGGTGATCCTAATCTCTACCCACGCCGAACAGGACTACGCGGAGATGATCGCCGCCAGCTCGGCGATCGGATTCCTGGCCAAGTTCGCGCTGTCGGCTGCGGCGATCACGCGGATGGTCACAGCGAGTCGAGGTACATGATCACGGCTCGGACTCGGCGATGTTCGTCGTGGGTCTCGGGCAGGTTCAGTTTCGTCAAGATGGCGCGTACGTGCTTCTCGACGGTTCCCTCCGTGACCCAGATCCGTCCGGCGATCCCCGAGTTCGACAGCCCCTCGGCCATGAGCGTCAGCACCTCGCGCTCACGGGTGCTCAGGGCCTCGAGTGGATCGTCACGCCGACGGGCAGACACCAACTCTTGAACGAGGGCGGGATCCACGACCGACGCACCGCCTGCGATCCGGCCTACGGTCTCGACGAAGTCGTCGACGTTGGTGATTCGGCTCTTGAGCAGATAGCCGATGGAGTGGCCGCCCGCCAGCAGTTCCATCGCGTGTTCGACGTCGACGTGCGCGGACAACACCAGGATGGCGATCTCGGGCCACTGTTCGCGGATGGTCTTGGCCGCGTCGAGTCCCTCGGTGTCGTGCGACGGGGGCATCCGGATGTCGGTGAGGACCAATCCCGGCTGATGCTGGCGGACCATGTCGAGCAACTCGACGGCGTTGCCGGCTTGGCCGACCACTTCGAAACCCGAGCGGTCGAGCAGGCTGGCCAGGCCTTCGCGGAGCAGGACGTCGTCATCGGCCACGACCACGCGAACGGCACTCATCGAGAAGATTCTCGCATCAGCGTTGGCCCCGCGCAGCGAAGCCAGGCGGCGAAATTCGGGCGTTCACGACAAGCGCCGCTTACGCGCGAAACCCGCATGCGACACTCATCGGATGCTCATCCCCATCGAACGTCCCCGGCTGGAAGGCAACGTTGCCGTGGGGGACGACCGTCAGATCGGATTCGCCGAGTTCGGCGATCCCAAGGGCCGCGCCGTGTTCTGGCTGCACGGCACCCCCGGCGCGCGCAGGCAGATTCCCGTCGAGGCCAGGCTCTACGCCGAGCGCAAGCACATCCGGCTGATCGGCATCGACCGTCCCGGAATCGGTTCGTCCACGCCGTTCCAGTACCGGAACGTGCTGGCCTTCGCCGACGATCTGCGCACGATCGCCGATGTACTGGGCATCGACGAGATGGCCATCATCGGCCTCTCCGGGGGCGGGCCCTACACACTCGCCTGCGCGGCGGCGATGCCCGACCGCGTCGTCGTAGCGGGCGTGCTCGGCGGCGTCGCCCCAACCAAGGGGCCCGACG
The DNA here is from genome assembly GCF_006439015.1 of Mycolicibacterium hodleri. Lineage (GTDB taxonomy): Bacteria > Actinomycetota > Actinomycetes > Mycobacteriales > Mycobacteriaceae > Mycobacterium > Mycobacterium hodleri_A. Next base: position 201,405 of record NZ_RCZG01000005.1, read on the forward strand.
CCATCGGCGGAGGGCTGATGGGATTCGGCTCTACGATGGCGCCTCTGATGCCAGTGATCGGACTGCCGCTGAGGCTGGCGGCGGTCGGACTGATACAGCTGGTCCGCCCACTCGGTTCTCGCGCGGTCGACATGTACGGGCGGATGTCCCCCGAGGGTGATCGCCGGCTGCTGGCGCGACCGGAATTCAAGGCCATGTTCCTCGACGATCTGCTCAACGGCAGTCGCAAGCAGATGGCGGCGCCGTTCGCGGACGTGGTCGTCTTCGCGAAGGACTGGGGCTTTCGGCTCGACGAGGTCAAGGTGCCGGTGCGCTGGTGGCACGGCGACAAGGACCACATCGTGCCCTATGCACACGGTCAGCACATGGTGTCCCTACTACCCGATGCGCAGCTGTACGAGCTGCCCGGCGAGAGTCACCTCGCTGGACTGGGCTACGCCGAGGACATCCTGGACAACGTGATGGCGCTGTGGGACGACCTCGAGACAAGCGCCTGAGTCCGGGCGTCACCTACCCTCACGGTAGTCAGCGGATTCTGGCGTTGGTGGGATCGTAGATCGCCTTGAGTGACACGGTGATTGGGTGCAGGGTGCCTCCGACGTTCACCTCGTAGTCCCCCGCGCCGACCCACTGAGCGTCCACCGTCTGGTGGTCGGTGGAACGTACGTAGCCCAGGCCGACGCACGAGCCCTGCGTCTGCGCCCACGCCGCCGAGGTGACCTGACCGGCGACGTCACCGTTGCGCAGGATGAGCTCGCCGCCCCACAGCATGGCGTCCGCCGAGTCGACCGAGAACCCCACGACGCGACGGCGTGGACCTTCGGCCTTCGCCTTCTCGACGGCGGTCCGGCCGAGGAAGTCGATGTCGGTCTTGAGCTTGCAGGCGAACAGCAACCCAGCCTCGACCGGATTGTCGTTTGGGGTCAGTTCGCGCCCGAACGCCCGGTAGCCCTTCTCGAGGCGCAACGACTCGATTGCGTAATAGCCGCCGCGGTGAATTCCGTATTCTTCGCCCGCGGTCATCAAGTCCTCGTAGACCCCGACCGCGAACTCGGTCGGGACGTAGAGTTCCCACCCGAGCTCCCCCACATAAGTGATGCGGGTGGCGCGAACCGTCGAGTACCCCAGGGTTATTCGCTGGCTGGTGCCGAATGGGAAGGCGTCATCGCCCAGGTCGGCGTCGGTCAGGGTGGTGAGGAGGTCCCTTGATCGAGGGCCCATCACGCCGAACACGGCAAGCGACGACGTCACGTCGACGAGTTGCGCCTGCGTTCCGACCGGGAGGTTCTTGCCGATGTGGTCCTTGTCCCGCTCGGTGGTGGCCGCGCTACTCACGATGAGGAACTCGTCAGCAGCAGTGCGCGTCACGGTGACGTCGGACTCGTAGCACCCGCGTTCGTTGAGCATCCCCGTGTAGGCGCATCCGCCGACGTCGAGCGCCATGTCTGCAGTGCACAGCCATTGCAACGCCGCTTCGGCATCGGGCCCCACGAGCAGGTACTTCGAGAACGAGGTCTGGTCGAACACGGTAACCGCGGTACGGGTCGCGGTCTGCTCGGCCGCCGACCAGGGCAGCCAGTTCTGTTTGCCCCACGAGTATTCGATGGTCGGCTCCACTCCAGCCGGTGCAAAGAAGTTGGCGCGTTCCCACCCCATCCGGCTGCCGAAGTTGGCATTGGCCGCGACCAGCAGATGGTGCACCGGCGAGCGGCGAAAGGGTCGTGCGGTGGTCATTTCCCGATTGGGCCAGGGGATTTCGTAGTGCAACCCGAGGACCTCTGAGACCCGGTCGTGCAGCCACCTGTTGTTGCCGTTGAAGGGCGCGAAGCGTCGGATGTCGACGCTGGTGAGGTCCGTCGTCGGGGAGCCGTTGACGATCCATTCGGCCAGTGCGCGTCCCGCGCCACCCGCGGAGGCGATGCCGACTGAGTTGAAGCCGGCGGCGACGAAGAAGTTCGCGACCTCGGGCGCCTCGCCCAGGATGAACTGATTGTCGGGGGTGAAGCTCTCCGGCCCGTTGTACAGCTTCTTGAGTCCGGTCTCCTCGAGTACGGGTATGCGCAGCAGCGCGTTGTCCATCAGAATCTGGAAGTGGTCCCAATCCTCCTCCAGCAGTTGAAATTCGAAGGGGTATGGGATCGCGTCGGGGCTGACCCACGGCTTCGCCTCCGGTTCGAAGCCGCCGATGACGAGCCCGCCGACCTCTTCCTTGAAGTAGGTGTAGCCGTCCGGGTCCCGCAGGATAGGCATGTCGGGGTGCACGCCGATGATCGGTTCGGTGACGACGTAGAAGTGTTCGGCCGAGTGCAGCGGGACGTTTACGCCCGCCATCGAGCCGACCTGTTTGGCCCACTGGCCCGCGCAGTTGACGACAATCTCGGCCTCGATGTCGCCCAGCTCGGTACGTAGGCCGGTGATCCGTCCGCGCTCGGTGAGCACGCCGATAACCCTGGCGCGCTCCATGACTCGGGCACCGCGCAGCCGAGCACCCTTGGCGAGGGCGAGCGTGAGGTCGGATGGATTGGCCTTGCCGTCGGCGGGCAGCCAGATGGCTCCGACGAGATCGTCGATGCGGATCACCGGATAGTGGTCGAGCGCTTCGACCGGGGTGAGCAGCTCGCATTCCAGGTCGAACGCTGCCGCGTTGGCCGCCGTGCGGCGCAGCTGAGTCATCCGATCCTCGGTGCGGGCGACGGTTACACCGCCGCACTGCTTGTAGCCCGCGGTGAGCCCGGTCTCGGCTTCGAGTGCGGTGTAGAGCTCGGTCGAGTACTGGACCAGGCGCGTGCCGCTCTCCGAAGCGCGCAGCTGGCCGACCAGACCCGCGGCGTGCCAGGTGGTTCCTGAGGACAGCTGGCCCTGCTCGAGCAGCAAGACGTCGGTGAGGCCGAGCTTGGTCAGGTGATAGGCCACGCTGGTGCCGATGACGCCGCCACCGATGATGACGACCTGGGCACGCGTGGGAAGGTCTGTGGGGCTCATGAATTCATCTCATTCAGTGGTGTCGTCGATGTCATGTTGGCTCTCAATCCGAAGCGTTAACGTCGTCGAGCAGGCCGCCGAAGTCGGGTCCCCTGAACTCTTCGACGGCGTTCTCGTAGCGCTCCATGCCCCACTCCCAGAAGTCGAAGTCCAGCGCGCTGCCACCGTTCTGGATGCAGCCCCACAGCGTCCAGCCGTATTGCGACACGGTGCCCTGCAGGCGTGCCCTGGCGAGTTCATGGCGTGTAGGGCGCCCGTAGTATTCGGTGACCAGCTCTTCGAGCTGCTCGAGGGTCAACCGGTTGTCCCGCCAGATGTTCCCGAGTTCGAAGCACGGGTCATTGTTGCCGGAGTACTCGTAGTCGATCAGCCAGATCTTGTCGCCGTCCTCGACGAAGTTGGCTGCCAGGAGGTCGTTGTTGCAGGGCACCGTCCTCTGACTGTCGGGTTCCAGCGCGCGCCGGATCGACTCGAACTGATCTGCGAAGTCCGAGTAGTCATCGGGTATCCGAAACCCGTTCTGCCGGGCAATCTTCAAATAGGACGACTGAAGCGCGAACATGTCGAAGTCGTCGCGGAATCGCGGGCCGCCATGCAGTGTCCGGCAGGCGTGCGCCGCTTTGGCGATGACACCCGGTCGGGAGAAGTCGTCCTTGCTCAGCGTGATGCCATCGAGGTAGCCGATGAGCAAGATGCCGAGATCGGGGCGGTAGTCGATGACCGGGGCTCCGACACCCGCCCGTTCGGCTGCCCTTGAGTTGTAGTGCTCGTTGTCGCGGTCGATGGCGAGCAATGATGACGAACTGCCTGAGCAACGTGCGACGTAGACCGCGTCGGACGTGGTGATCTTGACGTTGCGGTTGGTGAGGCCGCCATCGAGATCCTCGAGTCGACGCTCCCGGCCCGCGAGTACGGGCAGCTGATCGAACAATTCATTGAGGTGAGAATCGTTGAGCGATGCAGACATTGGGGTTCAGCCGCGGTCGCCGGGTGAGCTCAGGATCCGCCGGAGCAGGTGCATGGCGACGGTGGTGGATCGTTCGCGGACGTCGGATCTGCTGCCCGGCATCAGAAGCGTCCGGGTCAGGGTGGGCCCGTCGGCCAGCTGAACGCTGAAACACACCGTCCCGACCGGCTTCTCGGCGCTGCCTCCACCGGGGCCCGCGATGCCCGTGATCGCCACCGCGGTGTCGGCGCCGAACCGCTGCAACGCACCTGCGGCCATGGCCTCGGCCACGGGTTCTGACACCGCGCCGTGAGCTGCCAAGAGCTGGGGGTCGACGCCGAGCAGTTTCATCTTGGCGTCGTTCGAGTAGCTGACCACGCCGCCCGCCACGTAGTCCGAAGATCCCGGCCGGTCGGTGAGCCGCGCCGCGACCATTCCCGCGGTGCAGGATTCGGCCGTCGCGATCGTGCGACCTGCCAATAGACCTGCTACCTGATCGTCCACCAGCGACCCGTCCTCAGAGAACAGCTGCTCCCCGTGGCGCTCCCGCAGCAACTCGACGAGCTCGGCGTAGACCGGCGCGGCGTCTGGCTCGTAGCGGGTGACGATCTCGAGCTCGCCCCGACGCAGGCAAGTGGTGATCTCGAGCCGATCGAAGTCGGCGATGCGGTCCTCACCGTGGCGCAAGGTGTCGGCGAGACCGGACTCGGGCAGCCCGAACATGCGGATGGTGTCCTGCGCGTACTCGGTTCGGCCGGCGATCGCCTCCTGCACGGTTGCAGTCTTCACCGCTTTGTCCCACATCGGTTGGAGCTCGCGGGGCGGGCCGGGCAGCACCACGACGGCGGGCGTGCCCAGTCCCCCGGTCGCTTCGCTCCTGCCCGCCGAACCCGGCACGACGACGCCGGGGGCAGTGCCGACGGGACCGAGGATCTCCGCACCCGCCGGCACCATGGCCTGCTTCCTGTTCGCGGCCATCACGGCCTCGAAGTCGACGGCGCCGATGGGCTTCGAGCGGCCGATCATCTTCTTCAGGATGTCGGCGATGGTGTCCTCCAACGCTGCATCCAGAACCAGATCACGCCCGCAGAACCTCGCCACGGTCGCGACCGTCATGTCATCGGCAGTGGGGCCGAGGCCCCCGCTGGTGACGATCAGATCCACACCCTCGCCGGCCAGGAACCGTAGCTGTGCTTCGATGTCGGCGGGTCGGTCACCGCAGATGGTGATGTGAGCCAGTTCCACCCCGAGTTCGAGCAGGCGATCGGCGAGCCATGGACCGTTACGGTCCTGAACCCGTCCGGTCAGCACTTCAGTTCCAGTGACGACGATTCCTGCGCGCACACTCACCGGTAAGACACTACGACGCCGGCTAGCCGCGAGTTCGGGGGACGGTCGGCGGCGGTGTCGTACGGGGACTACCTGGCCAGCCAGCCCTTCACCGTGTCCAGATCCCGCGAGTACGTCTCCAGATTGTCGTCCTGAAAACGGGAGCCACCACTGATCTTGTCGTTGCCCTGCCAGATGACCCGGACGCGCGTCTGACCGCGGACGTAGACGTCGACGCGGTCGTCGATCCGGCGGTCCCACCCCGCTGCGGCGGTGATCTCGGCGAGTTCCGCCCGTCCGTCCGTCGTGGTCATCACAAGGTCCTCTCGGATGAGCTCATGGGGTCATCTTCCCGGTTGCGCCTCGCCCACGTGCGGCCACCCCGGCTTTCAGCAACTGTCCAGGGAGGCTTTGTACCGTCGCGATGATGTCAATCAAGGCGAACGCGTGGGTTCGCGTGTACGGCCCGGTCGTCCTGCTGGTGGCACTCGTCGCGTACACGGGAGCGTACGTGCGGTGGCCGAACCTCGCGGGTCAGGTCGATCTTCTCGTCTATCGCTTCGGGGCCCAGCGCGTGCTTGCACACCAGGACCTCTACTCGATCGGCCTGACGGGCAACCCGCACACACTGTTGTTCGACTACACGCCGTTCGCGGCACTGTGCTCATTGCCCTTGACGTTCGTGACACCCGTGATTGCCCAGGTGTTGGGTCTCACCGTGAACGTCGCGTTGGTGGGCTACGTCGTGCGACGCTCGCTGACGTGGCTCGGAATGACCCCCGCGGCCGGATTGTGGGGTCTGGGCGCGCTGCTGACCGGTCTCGTCTGCTGGCTGGAGCCGGTGCGGTTGTCGCTGCAACTCGGGCAGGTCAATCTCGTCATCCTCGCCGTCGTCGTCGCCGACGTGCTGGGATCGGACAAGCGGCGGTGGGCCGGCATTGGTATCGGCATCGTCGCGGGCATCAAACTCACGCCTGCGCTGTTCATCGTCTTCTTGTTCCTCGTCGGTAGGCGCAGACCCGCGCTGGTGGCGTCGCTGACGTTGGCGGCGACCGTCCTCCTCGGATTCCTGGTCTTGCCGAGGGACTCCGGGTACTTCTGGCTCCGCGGCGGTTTCCACGACGTTGCGCGGATCACCAGCGATCCCGTGGCGAACACCAGCCTCAAGGGTCTGTTCGTACGTCTGCACGTCTTCGGTGCGTCGACGACGGCTGCGACCGCAGTCCTGGCCTTCGTGGCGTTGGCGGTCGCGGTGCTGGCGTGGCGGCGGGGCCATGCGGTGCTGGCATTGGCGATCGTCGGGATGGCATCGGCGGCGTTGTCACCGTTCAGTTGGAGCCACCACTGGGTGTGGGTGGTGCCTTTGATGGTCCATCTGGGGCATCGTGCGTACGTTCTGGGCAGTCGGTGGTCGGTGGTCTCGCTGTGGGTGTTCTGGGTGGCGTTCGCGGGTTGGATCGTCTCGACGCGGGGCGACACCCCGGAGACGGGTCTGCTGTCGTTGCGCATTGGGGGGGCGTGGGATGTCCTGATTCCCGCGGCCTATCTGGTCGGATTCGCGGTCGTTCTGCTCGCTGCCATGTGGTGGCTGCGCACGCGACCGGGTCACGAGACGGGCGCCACGACCGGAGAGGTGTTGTACCCGGTGACGCGTACCCAGTCGGCCGGACCGGAGCGACTCGGCACGACGGCACGGACGTCAACAGTCTCGCCGGGGAACACCGTCACGTAGTTGTCGTCGTACTCGATGGGCAGGATCTCGTCCCCGTCCTGGGTCGAGGTCACCTCGGCGCGTTCGAAGAAGGCAATTTGCCTGGTCGGATTGCGTAGTGAGATTGTGACCCCGTCGTCAGTTCTTTGCGCCGAAACCTCCAGGCGCACTTTGGCCATCGAATTCAGCGGTGTCATGTCGGCGAAGCTCTGCTGGTGCAGTTCGAAGGCGTAGTCGCCATCGGGAGGTCCGACGTCGTCGTTGCGCTGAGACTGCCAGTACACGTTCTCGTCGACGACCTTGCCGGAGGCATCGAGCAGTTCGCAGCGCACGAAGAACACCCGCGAATCGCGCGCCTCCCGTGGCAGCGTCATGGCCTGGGCGGTACCGCCCGACGGCACGTCGATGTAGCCGCTCGTCTGGTCATCGCGGAGCCTGCCTTGGAGGTCGTAGATCCTGACCCGCACGCGGGTATTCTCGGCGTCACTTGCCGTCTGGTTGACCACCGTGACCTTGGCTTGGCTATGGTCCCCCGTCGCATAGGAGTCGAACACCGCGGACAGCGGCCGCAATCCCTTCTTGGCACCGTAGTAGGCGCCGCCGGGGCGCAGGTAGTAGTCGAAGATGTTGCCGAAGAACGACGGCCAGTGACTATTCAGCATCCAGTAGATCGTCATCTTGTGGCCGGCCCAGCCGAGGGCCGCGTACGACTCGAATTGCGCGCGAGTCGATTCATAGTGTGCAAGTTGGGCTTTGCGGGCGAACTCGTAGGCACCGCCCGACGGGCCGTAGCGGCGGTTGATGGCCAGTTGAATGTTGGCGAGGGCGGCGTTGCCGGGGTTGGAACCGGCGTGGAAGGTCCAGTAGTCGTTGATCGGCCACAGCTTGTCGGGCGGAATGAACTCCTGCAGGCTCGCGAACGGCGGGATGTGTTCGTTGTCGCCCTGTTCGGCTGACGAGCCCCTGGCGGCGCGATACCGTCCACTGAACCAGTACGACGGCGGCCGCCACGTATACGGACCTGCCATCTGGATGCCGTCCCACAATCGGACGCCATCGGCATCGGTGACGTATGACGACACGGTGTCGACGACGGCGTTCTGCCAGTGCAGGTCTCGCAGAATCTGGTGGTAGTCCTCCCGGACCTTGTCCGGCGGTCGGCCGTCGCTGGCGTTGGCCCACACGAATGCTGAGGCGTGCGAGCGCAACATCGTGATCTGAGATCGCAGGCTGTCCCTGGCGACGCGGTTGTCCTCCTCGTCCCACTGGGGCCACTTCTCCCATTGATTGCAGCACATCCAGCCGACCATCAGGGGGATGCCAAGCTCGTCAGCGGCTTCGACGAACCGCTCGTCGGGGATTTTCGACTCGAACCGCAGCATGTTCAGACCAAGGTCCCGGGCGTACGAGAGGATCGCGTCATCACGATCGGGGTCATACGCATACAACAGGTCTGGCGTGTAAGTCGCGCCGCGTACCAGGAAGTCGCGGCCGTTGACCTTGAGGTAAAAGCTGCCCCCGGTACCCAACTCGGGGAACCGTTCGTCGTCGTCGCGGAATTGGGAGATGGTCCGGACACCAAATCGTTGGTGAGTCTCGTCGACGGGACTGTCGAACTGTCGAAACTCCAGACGCAGGTCGTACATGTTGGGATCGCCCATGGTGTACGGCCACCACAGATCCGGGCTATCGAGGATCAGCTGACTGAAATCCGTTGCGCTGAAGCTTACTTCGCGTTGTTCGTCGGGTGCCAAACTGATCGGCTGTTCGACCTCTAGGTCCGGCTTGCCCGACCGACTGATGGTGGCGCGGACGACACCACGCACGCGGTCGGTCGAGAAGTTGTGCACGTTGGTGAAGATCGACAGGCGCGCGGATCGTGTATCAGGCAGGGGCAGTTCGGTATTCACCGTCGCCGCGGCGATCACGACCGCGCCCGACATCCTCAAGGTCACGGGCTTCCAGATACCCGCGTTGCGGTCGGCGACGAACGAGTTACCGTTGCCGGAGTTCTTGTTCGGGCCCTGGTAGCCCAGATAATTCCAGTTGATCCAGTCGAACCAGCTGTCGGCGAGCTCGACGCCGTCGATGTCCTGGAGAGACCGTTCGGGCGTGACCTTGACCGCAAGGGTGTTGGTTCGACCGGGCTGGATCCACCGCGTCACGTCTAGGTCGTGGTCGACGTACATTCCGACGATCTGCCGGTCATCGGCGACCAGGTGGCCGTTGAGCCAGATCTCGGCGCGATAGTTGATGCCGGGGAAGTCGAGCTGATAGGTGCGGTGGCCAGCCTGGGCGTCAAACGTGGTGCGGTACCACCAGTCTTGTCGCCACAGATCCTGCGGCACTTCGTCGACGAGGTTCTTGCCGTAATAGAGGTTCGGATAGGTCCCGTCTGCCTCGAGTGCCCGTAGGACAGTGGCGGGCATGCGACGCACGTCGTGCCAGTTTGGTCTCTGATAACCGGCGACGGAGATCGCCGAACCGTCGTCGGTCACGTCCCTGGCCGATGCCAGCTGCCAGCCGTCGGCCAGCTGCACGTCCTGCGCGGGCGGCTCTGGCCTGGCGAACCGGGGCAGGTCCCCAGCGCTGATCAGAAAGAGGACCAGGAGTACCACGAAGCCCAGAACTGCGGTGCGGCGCATCTCGGACGCTATGGTGCTACTCCTTCCTGGCAGGGGGTCATGCCGGACGCGGGTGCTTCATTGTGCCGCCGATCGGCCGGTGGGCGTTACCTGCCCGCGATGCCGCTGATCAGGCGATCGCAGACCGCAGACATCTGCTCCAGAGCCGCGTCTCTGTCGTCGGCGCGGGCGATGTACAGCGCTGCCTCGTCGAGCGCGCCGAGCATGATGTGCGCCGTGGGGCGCAGTGGCTGGTCGGGGATGACCCCGTCGGCCATCGCCGCGGCCAGCATCGCCTCGATGACTCCCAGGCCGTACTTCATTCCGACTTCGCGCCACGCGGCCCAGCCGAGGACGGCGGGGGCATCGATCAGCCCGATGCGCTGGACGTCCGGGGCCGAGCACTCCTCGAGGAACGATCTGGCACCAAGCCGCATGGCGTCCAGCTGATTCGGAGGCGCTGCCGCGAAGATCTTGGTGGTGATGGTGGCGACGAGCTCCTGCTCGACCTCTTCGTAGATCGCGGCGAACAGCCCCGTCTTGTCGCCGAACTGATGGTAGAGCGCGCCTCGAGTCACACCGGCTGCGTCGACGATCACCTGCGTCGAGACAGCCGCGAAACCGTCACTGGCGAACAGTCGTCGACCTGCCTCGAGCAGGCGGGCACGGGTCGTCGCAGTGCGCTCGGCCTGGGTGCGGCGGGTGGGTGCCCCATCACCGTTGACTTTCATACAGGTTGTACGTAACTTTCATACGGAGCGTTCGTAACTTGTATTCAGGAGGTTAGCCGACATGCCGCAGGTGAAGCTGCAACGAGCCACGATCGACTACCGCGTGTTGGGTCCAGACGACTCGCCCCATCCCCCTGTGCTCTTCGTCCATGGCATCCTGGTCGACCACCGACTGTGGATTGATGTCGCAGAACGGCTGGCGCACAAAGGCTTTCGATGCATACTCCCGAACCTTCCCCTCGGTTCGCACACGATTGCCGTTGACGAGTCGGTGCCGCTGACGCCCGTGCACCTCGCTGAGATGATCCACGAGTTCATCGCTGCGCTCGATCTGAGCGACGCTACGGTGGTGGGCAATGACACCGGCGGCGGGCTTTGTCAGCTCCTCGTGGACTCTCACCCCGACGATGTCGGACGGCTCGTGCTCACCAACTGCGACGCGTTCGAGAAGTTTCCGCCGTTCCCGTTCAATGCGGTCTTCGCGACGATGCGCGGGCCGAGGTCGATAAGGCTGCTTTCCGCACTGATGAAAGTCACCGCGTTGAGGCATTCACCCCTGGGGTACGGGTTGCTACTGAGGGGCAACGACAAGCTGACGGCGTCATGGGTAGAGCCCATGGGCACAGATCCGCGTATTGCCCGTAATCTGGCCACCCTGCTGCGAGCCGTCGCCGCAATGGATCTCACCGACGTGGCGACCCGGCTACCGCGCTTCGCCAAGCCCGTCACCATCGTGTGGGGTATGGCGGATCGCTGCTTCACCCCCTCCCTCGGCCGCAGGCTTGCAGACCTGTTCCCCCACGCGACGATGGTCGAGGTGCCGGGAGCGCGGACGTTCGTGGCGCTTGATGCTCCGGACGCCGTCGTCGAAGCGATCGCGACCGTTGGGGCTCGCGCCTAGAATTCCCTGCGCGATTCATCGCTTAGCGCCCCAATTACCCTGTGGTTCTGACGTTTTTCGGGTCTTGGTGGTGGGGTTTTGCACAGTTGGTGTTTCATCCACAGGTCGGCCTCTGACCTCTTCTACGTGTCGCCGGTCCCGGATACAGTCGACTGTGTGTTCGATGAATTGGTGGCCCAGACGGCAGGGGTGCGTGGTGCCGGGGCGGTGGCTGCGTGGTCGCGGGTGGAGTCCGCGGCGTGCGCCCGACGGCTGGCCGCGATGGCCACCATGCTCGATACCGCGTACGCCGCCGACGGGTCCGCCAGCCGCGATCAGTGGTGCCTGGACAACTGGGACGCCGTCAGCGCCCACATCGCCGCCGCGGGCCGCCTGACCAGCGGGGTGGCCTCCAACCTGCTGCTGGTCGCGGTCGCCTTGCGGGAACGCTTCCCGAAAGTGCAAGCACTGTTCGCCGACGGACTGATCACCTACGCGCTGGTGCGGGCGATCGTGGCGCGCGGCGCGAACGTCACCGACCCCGACGCGCTACACGCCCTGGACACCGCGCTGGCCGAGGCGCTGGTGGGATGGGAGCCGATGTCGGTGGCCAAGACCGAACAGCACATCGACGCGATCGTCGCCCAGGTCGATCCGTTGGCGCTGCGCCGCACCCAGACCCGGGCCCGGGACCGCTCTCTGAACGTGCACGTGGAGGACGGCAGCGGGTTGGCCGCCGTGTTCGGTTCCCTGTTCACCCCCGACGCGATCGCCTTCGACACCCGGCTGAACGCCCTGGCCGACACGGTGTGCCCGGCGGATCCGCGGACCAAGGACCAGCGCCGCGCCGACGCCGTGGGCGCCCTGGCTCACGGCGCCGACCGGCTGGCGTGCCTTTGCGGCAGCGAAGACTGCGACGCCGCTCAGAACCCGCCCTCGACCGGGGTGATCATCCACCTCATCGCCCACCACGACACCACCACCGGGACCGGCGGACACGGTGTGCCCGACCTGCCGGGGCCCGACGCGCCCGCTGACCCCGACGCGCCCGACGGTTCCGACGGTTCCGACGCACCGGCTGATCCCCCAGTGCCAGACGCGGCCGACACCCCCGCCGCCGATCCCGCCGCCGAGGAGTGCGCCAGGCTCGACGGCGTCGCCCCGCCGATGTTCACCCGCCCACTGGGCGAGCTGACCCTGACCGAGGCACTCACACCCGAGCGCGGCGCCCTCAGCAGCATCCGGCCCGCCGCCATGATGGGCGGACGGTTCCTACCCGGCCCGCTGCTGCGGCGCGCCGCGCTCGGCGCCACCATCAACGCGATCATCCATCCCGGCCACGCCCCACGGGAGCCGCGGTACACCGCGTCGAAGACACTGGCCGACTTCGTGCGCTGCCGCGACCAGACGTGCCGCTTCCCCGGCTGCCACGAACCGGCCACCAACTGCGACCTGGACCATCCGATCCCCTGGCCGTACGGACCCACGAGTGCGTCGAACCTAAAAATGCTATGCCGAAAACACCACTTGCTGAAAACGTTCTGGGGCGGACCCACCGGCTGGCGGGACCGCCAACACCAAGACGGCACCATCGACTGGATCGCACCCGACGGGCAGACATACCACACCACCCCAGGCAGCCGGCTGCTGTTCCCCGAACTCTGCGCACCCACCGCACCCGTCACCACCACCGGACCCGTACCCCCCGCCCACACCAGCGGACTGAGGATGCCACGGCGCAAAGCCACCCGGGCCGAGGACCGCGCCCGCCGCATCCACGACGAACGCGAACTCAACCGCAACGAAGCCGAACCCGAGCCGGACCCGCCATTCTGATGGACCTCTGGCGCTAGAACACGTCCTTGTGTGGCACATCGGTGACTAGACCGCCGTCGACCACGAACTCGCTCCCAGTTGCATACGAGGACTCGTCACTGGCGAGGAACACGATGAAGGTGGCGACCTCATCGGACTGGCCGGGACGGCCGAGTGGCGTCGTCACCATGTCCTCGGGGAAGTGCTTCGTCATCGGCGTACGAATGAAGCCGGGGTGCAACGAATTGACCCGGATATTGTGCTTGCCCAGTTCGATTGCGGCCGATTTGGCCAGCCCGCGTACCGCCCACTTCGACGCCACGTAGGGGTGCACCATCGGGGCGCCACGCAATCCTTCGATCGACGACACGTTGATGATCGATCCGCCACCCGCTGCCTTCATCGCCTCAACCGAGGCCTGCATGCCAAGGAATGTCCCGGTGAGGTTGACATCGATGACCTTCTGCCACTTGCTCATGTCGAAGCTGCCGATCTTGCCCAGCGCGACGATGCCCGCGTTGTTCACCAGAACGTTGAGCTTGCCGAACTCGGCAATCGCGGTCGCGACGGCGGCCTCCCACTGGTCGGCGTCGGTGACGTCCAGGTGGACGTAGCGCGCGGACTCTCCGATCTCGTCCGCAAGCGCCTTGCCCTCGTCATCGAGGATGTCGCCGATGACCACTTTTGCGCCTTCTGCGACAAGCATGCGTGCATGCGCGGCGCCCATCCCCCGCGCCCCGCCGCTGATCAGTGCAACTTTTTCGTCCACGCGTCCCATGACGGGTCAGGCTACCGCATACGACTTTCGAACTAGAACCTGTTCCAACTCTCACCATTGGCCCGCATACTGCAGGCCATTGAAAGTGAGGGAGGCGCTCCAGCCGCACACTGCAGGGCGCCATCGAGAGGAGAAGTCACAGTATGGCGATCCGCGTCGCACTCATCGGCACCGGGAACTGCGGCAGCCTTGCACTCAAGCAGCTGATCACCGACCAGCGCTTCGAGCTGACCGGCGTGTGGGTTTCGTCGGACGCCAAGGTCGGCAGGGATGCTGGCGAGCTCGCAGGCGTCGACGTATCGACGGGCGTCGTGGCGACCAACGACCTCGACGCGATCGTGGCCGCCAAGCCGGAGTGCGCCGTGTACTGCGCTATGGGTGACGTGCGGCTGGTCGAGGCCATGGCAGACGTACGCCTGCTGCTTGCCGCGGGCATCAACGTGGTGGGCTCGGCGCCGGGGGTGCTGCAGTACCCGTGGCAGGTCATCCCCGACAAGTACATCGAGCGCGTGGAAGCGGCTGCGCAAGAGGGTGATTCGAGCATCTTCATCACCGGTGTCGATCCGGGCTTCGCGACCGACCTGCTGCCCTTCGCGCTCGCCGGGACCTGTCAGAGCATCCAGCAGATCCGCACGATGGAGATCGCCGACTATGCGACCTATGACGGCGTGACGGTGATGTTCGACGTGATGGGGTTCGGCAATGCGATCGGTGATTTCCCCATGTTGTTCCAGCCTGGCGTACTGAGCATCGCCTGGGGTACCGCGATCAGGCAGCTCGCGGCAGGTCTCGGCGTCGAGGTTGACGAGATCAGGGACTCTGTCGAACAGGAGCCGGCACCGGAGGACCTGGAGGTGGCGGCCGGGCGCATAGCGAAGGGAACCGTTGCAGCACTTCGCTTTCAGATCGAGGGCATGGTCAAAGGCCATCCGGTCATCGTGGTCGAGCACGTTACGCGTCTGCGCGCAGACCTCCGGCCTGACTGGGCACAGCCTGCGCACCCCGGCGGTTCGTACCGGGTCGAGATCACCGGCGAACCGTCGTATTTCGTGGACATCGTCCCGACCAGTCGGCACGGTGGGGCGCCCTATGCGGCCATCCTCGCCGCCGCAGCAAGGATCGTGAACTCGATTCCCGACGTGATGGCCGCGAAGCCGGGCATTCGAACGACGCTCGACCTGCCGCTGGTCACGGGCCGCGGCGTCGTCTCCATTGATTGATCGTCAACCCTTGTGGATATTCGTCCAGACGAGGCGGACGGTGGTGCCGTCAGAAGAAGTCTGGATCGACGCGCGATCCGATAGTGCTTTCATCAGGGCGATGCCTCTGCCGCGACTCCGGTCCTTGGGCGCTGGGGCGGCGGTCCGCCACAGGCCCCGATCCGCGACGGTTACCGACAACGTCGATTCGGTGGGGTCGTACGACGCCTGTACGTCCATGGTCCCGGTCAGACCCACAGACAGGTAGGCGAACTCAGCGGTGTTGGCGAGTGCCTCGTAGGTGGCGAGCACGAGATCGCCGGTGCGGTACGGGTCCAACGCGAACGCGCTCTGCAGCCATTGCGTGAAATCGTCGCGGGTCCGGGCCGCATGACTAGGGTCAGCCGGCACGCCGATTCGTTCGAAGCGTTCGGCGTGCGAGGCGTCAGCCGCGAAAAGTGAATCAACCATTACAGCCAAAGTGGTACCCAGTCGGCCGCCCGACTATGCCTGGCTATGCGGAGAACGTCGCCATCGCGTCGTCGAGGGTGGCGTGCAGCGGCACGATGTCGGCGATGCCGACCAGTTTGAGAGGCCGGCTGGTGGCAGGTCCCTCGGCAACTATGTGGAGGTCGACGCCTTCCGGCGCCGCGTCGTGCGCCGCGACGATCACCCCCATGCCGGCCGACGCCAGGAACTCGACGTCGGTGAAGTCGACGACGATGCCCTCGGGTGACTTGGCGAGAGACGCCTTGATCGCTTCCTCGAGCTGGGGTGCGGTGATCATGTCGACGACGCCGGAGGTGGCGATGACGGCGACCTTGCCGATCCATCTTTCATTGACTACGCAGGTCGATCCGGATGCCGCAGAAGTGCCGTCGGTCGATTCCCGTTGTTCGTTCAAAGCCCGTCTTCCATGTCTAACCGCATCGAAGCAATGCGTGTCGCCGTGATTCTCTTACGCCTCGGGGCTCCGGCTGAACCCCGCGCGAATTTGAAACCGCCGAGGTCGAACCTAGCCGATGGATGCGTCATCGTACGTATCAGCGGGTGGTTATCCCCTCTAGGATGGCACCTACCGGCAACACCGCCAGCCCCGCGGTCCACTGAAGGTGGCGCGCAAATGGAGTCTCAAGGTGCGTCACCAGCGCCGCCAGAGTCACCAGGAGCGAAATGAACCCGGATGCGGCCGTGGCGCGCCAACTCGACGAGATCGCGTCGGGTCCGCACGGGCGGGGCGTCGGAGCCTTCTTCGATCTCGACGGCACGCTTGTCTCGGGCTTCACGGCAACTGTGCACGCGGGGCACCGGATCCACGCCCGTCAGGCCAGCATCGGGGAGGTCATGGGGGTCCTTGAGGCCTCGCTTCGCTACCGGCTGGGCCGAATGGAATTCGAACGGCTCGTCGTGCGGGCGGCCGGCTACCTGCGGGGCGACTCGCTCGACGAACTCGACGCCCTCGGAGACGATCTCTTTCGCCGCCACATCGAGTCGCGGGTCTTCACGCAGATGCACGACGTCGTGCGTGCCCACCAGGAACGCGGCCACACAGTCGTGCTTAGTTCTTCCGCCCTCACGATCCACGCCGAGCCGGTGGCGCGCTTCCTGGGCATCGACCGAGTCATCTGCAACCACTTCGAGGTGGACGGGGCGCGGCGCCTGACCGGCAGGATCGTCGCGCCGATCGTCTGGGGCCGCAAGAAGGCCGAAGCCGTGGCGCGGTTCGCCGACGGAAGCGGTGTTGATCTGCGCGACAGTTACTTCTATGCCGACGGTGACGAGGACGCCGCCCTGATGCGGGTAATCGGCCATCCTCGACCGGTCAATCCGCGGTCCGGCCTGGCAGCTGAGGCGCTCCGTCGCGGTTGGCCGGTGTTGAAGGTCGGCGACGCTCCCGCCCGGCGGGGTCCTGCGGCGGTGCTTCGGCGGCTCGGCGGGAGTCGATGATGGCTCGTACGGTGCGGCGGCAACGTCCGCATTCACTGCCCGCGCCGCACACTTCTGCCACGTCCTTCGACGATTTCGCACCCGCTGCGACTGCGTTGGCCACGGTCTGATTGGTGACGCCGACGCAAAGACAGACGTACATCAGCGATCGTCCGTATCAACATCGTCCGTATGAATGGAGCCCTCGGTCTCGTCGATGCGGAGCATGCTGAGGAACCGGCCGACGAAGACGGGTGGGTAGGCGCCGATCCCGGCCCTGGTCAGCCAGTCAGCGGCCAGTTTGGAGTCGCTCAGCCAGTGTTGTGCATGCTCCTCGTCGTCGATCTGGAGGAGCATCATGACTTCCAGCGGGTTGTCGAACGCACTGAAGGTCGTGACCTTTCGTACGCCACCGGCACGCATGCCGTCGCTGGTCTCCCGGATGTGATTGCGCAGCGTCGCGAGGTCTTCGACCGGTGTCACCACCGACACCATCACCTCGGGGACGGCGATGGCAGCCTCGGGGCTCAGTTCCAGCCGCTCGACGAGTTCGCCAGCGAAGACGGCTGGAAAGTCCTCGACGCCCACCGCGTCGAACCAGTCGAAGAAGATGCGCGACCTCAACACCTCGAGCACCGGTTCGCGAGCGTGGAGGGCGATCATCACCAGCACGCGTTCGGGGTCGGTGGTCGACGCGTAGACCAACACGTGGTGGGCCCCGAGGTCGACGAGGGCGTCTCTCCTGCGCTCGAGCAGGGGTGCAACTCGCTCAGGGTTGGCCACCCGGTAATCGGATGCGAGAACGAGCGAATGGTGCAGCCAGTGCGTCACGGTGGTGTCCTCCGGCGACACGATCGGGTGTGTCAAGAGCGTTACCAAAAAGCGGTAATGGTGTTCTCGCTGGATGTCGAGCGTGGAATTGATCGTACGGAATGTGCCCGGTCACCAACGCCGCTCGACGAAGGTACTAAACTAGAACACGTTCCAGTTCGCCTTCTGGGTCCACGAGGCCCCATTTCGAGGAGTAACCCGGTATGCACACTCCCCTCTGCGACCAGCTCGGCATCGAGTTCCCGATCTTCGCCTTCACCCACTGTCGCGACGTCGTGGTCGCCGTCAGCAAGGCAGGCGGCTTCGGGGTCCTCGGCGCCGTCGGTTTCACGCCCGAACAGCTCGAGATCGAGCTCAAGTGGATCGACGAGCACATCGGTGACCACACCTATGGCGTCGACATCGTCATCCCCAACAAGTACGAAGGCATGGACTCGAATCTGTCCGCCGATGAACTCACGAAGATGCTGGTCGACATGGTGCCTCAGGAGCATCTCGACTTCGCCAAGAAGATTCTCACCGACCACGGTGTTCCCCTCACCGCCGAAGACAACGAGAGCACCCTGCAGTTGCTCGGTTGGACCGAGGCCACGGCCACCCCTCAGGTCGAGGTGGCTCTCACGCACCCGAAGATGACGCTCATCGCCAACGCTCTCGGCACGCCGCCGAGGGACATGATCGAGCACATTCACGCCGAGGGCCGCAAGGTCGCCGCACTGTGTGGGTCGCCCAGCCAGGCCCGCAAGCACGCAGACGCCGGCATCGACATCATCATCGCCCAGGGCGGCGAGGCAGGCGGGCATAGCGGCGAGATCGGCTCGATCGTGTTGTGGCCCCAGGTGGTAAAGGAAGTAGCGCCGGTTCCTGTGCTAGCCGCGGGCGGCATCGGGAGCGGACAGCAGATCGCCGCGGCACTGGCCCTCGGCGCGCAGGGTGCCTGGACTGGCTCGCAGTGGCTGATGGTCGAAGAGGCCGAGAACACCCAGGTGCAGCAGGCCGCCTACGTCAAGGCGGGCAGTCGCGACACCGTCCGAAGTCGTTCCTTCACCGGCAAGCCGGCGCGCATGCTGAAGAACGACTGGACCGACGCATGGGAGAACCCGGACAACCCCAAGCCCCTGGGCATGCCGCTGCAGTTCATGGTCTCCGGACTCGCGGTGGCCGCTACGAACAAGTACCCCAACGAGACCGTCGACGTCGCGTTCAATCCGGTCGGCCAGGTAGTCGGCCAATTCGAGAAGGTCGAGAAGACCTCCGCCGTCATCGAGCGGTGGGTGCAGGAGTACCTCGACGCCGCAGGCACGCTCAACGCGCTCAACGAGGCCGCCGGCGTCTAGTTGTCGCCCCGTCTGAGAAGGAATCAGGCCCTCCCCCGTTCGAGGGGAGGGCCTGATTCGTCTGCGCAGGCCACCATTCTATGTATGATGCTCTACATAACGCAGCCCGAAGGGACGTGACGCCGTGGCATCCCCTCGCGATCGAATGGTCGCCTCCGCCGCAGTACTGATCCGCGAGCGCGGCGCGCATTCGACGGCGATCTCCGACGTCCTCGAGCACAGTGGCGCTCCGCGCGGGTCGGCCTACCACTACTTTCCCGGTGGTCGCACACAGCTGCTGTGCGAGGCCGTGGACTTCGCCAGTGATCACGTTGCGGCTCAGATCGGCAGCGCCGCAACCGGACTCGAGGTCCTCGACGCCATCGTCGCCGGATTCCGAAGGCAGTTGACCAAGACCGGGTTCCGCGCGGGCTGCCCCGTGGTCGCCGTGGCCGTGGAGGCGGGTGATCCCCTCAAGGACGAGAACGTCGTCGTGCTCGAGCGAGCGGGCGCGGCGTTCGTGCGCTGGACCGACCTGATCACCCAGCAACTCGTCGACGACGGCACCGCCGAAGATCGCGCCCAGGAGCTCGCGGTGTTCCTCACCGCGGCCATCGAAGGCGCCGTCGTGATGGCCAGGGCGACGCGTGACGTGGGCCCACTGGATTCGACGCACCGCGAACTGCGGTCGCTTCTGCAGGCCGAGCGAGGGAGTGTCCGAGATGAGCGATGACTGGCAGCCGACCGCCTGCATCCTGTGCGAGTGCAACTGCGGCGTCGTCGTGAAGGTCGACGACCGCAGGCTGGTCAAGATCCGTGGCGACAAGGACCATCCCGCGTCGCAGGGCTACACCTGTAACAAGGCGCTCCGGCTGGATCATTACCAGAACAGTCGCAACCGACTGACCTCACCTCTGCGCAGACGCTCCGACGGGAGCTACGAAGAGATCGACTGGGACACCGCGATCAGCGAGATCGCGGCAGGCTTCGCGATGATCCGCGACGCACACGGCGGCGACAAGGTCTTCTACTACGGCGGTGGCGGGCAGGGCAATCACCTCGGCGGCGCCTACAGCGGGGCGTTCCTCAAGGCGATCGGTTCGCGATACCGGTCGAACGCCCTGGCGCAGGAGAAGACCGGCGAGCACTGGGTCGACGCCCACTTCTACGGCGGCCACACCCGAGGCGAGTTCGAACACGCCGAAGTGTCGGTGTTCATCGGCAAGAACCCCTGGATGTCGCAGAGCTTCCCCCGGGCGCGCGTGGTCCTCAACGAGATCGCCAAGGACCCGGCCCGGTCGATGATCGTCATCGACCCCGTCATCACCGACACCGCCAAACTCGCCGACTTCCATCTGCGCGTTCGGCCCGGCACCGACGCCTGGTGCCTCGCGGCGCTGGCCGCGGTGCTGGTGCAGGAGCAACTCTGCGACGAGGCGTTCCTGGCCGATCACGTCAACGGCGTCGAGGCGGTGCGCGCGGTGATGGCGGACGTGCCGATCGGCGACTACGCGCAGCGCTGTGGTGTCGACGAGGGATTGTTGCGGGCCGCCGCGCGCCGGATCGCCTCGGCCGCCAGCGTGTCCGTCTTCGAGGACCTCGGCATCCAGCAGGCCCCGAACAGCACGCTCTGCTCGTATCTGAACAAGTTGCTGTGGATCCTCACCGGCAACTTCGCCAAACGTGGTGCGCAGCATCTGCATTCGTCGTTCGCGCCGCTCTTCGGTGTCGGCGGAGTGGGTCGTACACCGGTTACCGGAGCTCCGGTGATCGCCGGGCTGGTCCCGAGCAACGTCGTGCCGCAGGAGATCCTGACCGACCATCCGGACCGCTTCCGCGCGATGATCGTCGAGAGCAGCAACCCCGCGCACTCGATCGCCGACTCCGCGGCGGTGTGCGCGGCGCTCGAGTCATTGGAGTTGCTCGTCGTCATCGACGTCGCCATGACCGAGACGGCCAGGCTCGCCGACTACGTATTGCCCGCAGCCAGCCAATTCGAGAAGCCCGAGGCGACGTTCTTCAATCTCGAGTTCCCGCACAACACCTTTCACCTCCGCCATCCGTTGATGGAACCGCTGCCGGGCACGCTGGCCGAGCCGGAGATCTGGGCGCGATTGGTACGCGCGCTCGGCGTCGTCGACGATGCCGAGCTCGCGCCGCTGCGCAAGGCCGCCGCGGCCGGGTTGGACGCCTACGCGGTGGCGTTCTTGGCTGCCGTCAGTGCCAACCCGGGGTTGGGCCGGGTTCTGCCCTACGTTCTCTACGAGACGCTGGGCCCTGCGCTTCCGGAGGGCCTCGCGGGTGCCGCCGCCCTGTGGGGTTTGGCACAGAAGGCCGCGATGGCCTACCCGGCGGCGGTCCAGCGCGCCGGTCATGCCGACGGCAACGCCTTGTTCAGCGCGATCCTGGCGGGCCGTTCGGGGGTGACGTTCACCGTGCACGAATACGCCGACGACTTTGCCCTGATCACCCATCCGGACCGCAGAATCGCGGTGGAGATACCGGAAATGCTCGCCGATATCAGTGCCCTGCGCACTGCGCCGACGGCGCTGACCAGCGTCGAGTTCCCGATGGTGCTCTCCGCCGGCGAGCGGCGGGCCTACACTGCCAACGACATCCTGCGCGACCCGAGCTGGCGCAAACGCGACGTGGACGGTGCGCTGCGGATCAGCCCGCAGGACGCGACGTCCATCGGGTTGGTCGACGGGGGCCGGGCTCGCATCACAACCGCCGCAGGCACTGCGGAGGCGACCGTGGAGGTCAGCGACGCCATGCTCGCCGGCCACGTGTCGCTGCCCAACGGCTACGGCGTGGACTACTTGGAGGCCGACGGGTCGTCGACGACACCTGGGGTCGCACCGAATGCGTTGACCTCGACCGAGTGGCGCGACGTGTATGCGGGCACGCCGTGGCACAAGCACGTTCCCGCGCGGATCGAGTCGGTCTCCGGGGTCAGTCGAGGCATCGGATAATTTGCACCTGGTAGGTCGTTGCGGCTTACATGGTCGTCATGCCTGAAATGGATCGTCGCCGATTGATGCTGATGACGGGGATCGGACTGCTGGGTGCGGCCGTCGCCGTTCCCGAGGCGACGGCGTACGGCTCGCCCGCCGCTCCCGCGCCCAAGGCGCCGTCGTCGGGGGTCAAGTACCTGTTCAGGGATGAATTCGACGGTCCGGCTGGTTCGGCGCCCGACGCCTCGAAGTGGGAGACGGCGCTGGCCCGCGAGGACATGGAGGACCCGACGTATTGGGAGTTGCCCGGGAATGTCGGCCAATACCGCGACGATCGACGCAATGTCTTCGTCGACGGCAAGTCCAATCTCGTCCTCCATGCGGCGAAGGATGGCAACACGTTCTACAGCGGAAAGCTCTTCGGTAAGTACCGGGGACCGATCGGGACGACGTGGGAGGCGCGGATCAAGCTCAATTGCCTCACCCCTGGCGCGTGGCCGGCCTGGTACCTAGCCAACAACAGCCCCGCGAACGGCGGCGAGGTCGACATCATGGAGTGGTACGGGAACGGCAGCTGGGCCCCGGGAACCACCGTGCACGCCAAGCTCAATGGCGGCGAGCACCTGAGTCAGACCATTGCGGTCGACAGCGGCTGGCACACCTGGCGTACCCAGTGGGACGCCGACGGCATTCGCTTCTGGAAGGACTACGCCGACGGCGCGCAACCGTACTTCGACGTGCCTGCCACGGCGCTCCCCGATTGGCCGTTCAACACCCCGGGTTACACGCTCTTCCCGATCGTGAATCTCGCGGTCGCGGGCTCCGGCGGCGGTGATCCGTCGGGCGGCAGCTATCCGGCCGACATGCTCGTCGACTATGTGCGGGTCTGGTAGCTCAGGCCAACAGAAGCTCGGTAGCGCGGCGCAGCACGTTCGCGCGGCTCCGCCCGTCGTGGTCGGCGGCGACGAAGTGGTTGCCGATCGCAAGTGAGAACGCTAGCAGGGCAAGGGCTTCCACGTCCGCGGCGTCGGCGCGGAACGTTGCTATCTGGCTACGCAGGTACGCCATTCTGCTGTTGTCGACGCGCCGCAAGCGATCTGCGACGGCAGCATCCCGCCGAGCCCAGTCCCTGACGGCGAGGTCGACGGGAAGCAGCTCATCCGAGAACGTCAACATGCCCGCCTTGCCGACCTTCGTGCGGGCGTCGCCGCCTTCGCGCTCGACCCTATCCAGGACGTCGTGGGTGCTTCGACGTTCCCAAGTGTCGAGCATCTCCTCGAGGAACGCCGGCCTGCTTTCGTATTGGTGGTAGAAGCCACCGCGTGACACTCCGAGGGTCTGTGCCAGGACGTCGATCCTGACGGCGTCGGGACCACCGTCTGCCAAAGCGGTCAGGCCGGCCTCGATCCATGCCTCCCGCGACGTCCGTGTCGGTGCGGGCATCAGTGTCCGTTGTATTGCGTTGACATGCAACAAGAATAAAGCATACAGTGCTGTATGGTTACTGCTAAGCCGCCTTGGCGCACTCACGTCCCTACCGCGGCGACGGTCCGGCAGGTCGAACCAATGCCAGACCTCCGCCATCTCAGCACTCTCCCCAGAGTCGACTATGTGGACGCGTTCGTCATCGGCGGCGTCGCCGCTCTCGACTGGACGGCCGAACGATGGGCAAGGGAGATCCTCGAGGGAGCGCCAGCCGACCGCCGTGCCGCGCTGCTCGCGGGCTGGCGGGCGCTTGGCTTGAAGAGTGAGGGGTCGGCCGGGTCGATCCTGGGTTGGGAGGTCCGGCGCCGCAACCCAGACGCGCTGCTAATTGGCAGGGAATCGCTCATCGGAATGCCCGGTGAGTTGCTGTTCACGCGTCGACCAGAGGGGCTGCTTTTCGCCACGTTCGTTCACCACCACGCGGCGGTCACGCGCCCGGTCTGGGCGGCGGTGCAGCCCATGCACGTCCGTACGGTGGGGAACCTGCTGCAGCGGGCGGGTCGAGCGGCCAGTGACGTCAGGGAGTCGGCGGAAGCGGACTGACCGGCGGGGCGGGCGGGGCGGGCAGCGGACCCGGTGGTGGTGCGGGAGCCGGGTCACCCGGTGTGATGGGAACGTTCGGGCCGGGAGCCTGAGCCGGAATCGGCGTGTTCATGCCCCGCTGCGCGAGTCCCATGATCAACGCTTCCTTGCCGCTTATTTCGTGGCTCTGCACGGCCTGCCAAAGGTCCTTCAGGTAGCTGACGTTGGGCGAATCGGCGGGTACGGCGTTCGGATCCATCGTGGTACCCGGCGGCAGGGCGTCGGGACTGGCGAGGTGAGGCGTGCCTGCGGGCGGCATGGCTGCGGTGTCGGGTCCTGCCGCCTGGACGGTGACGGCGGCTTCGGGCGCCGGTCCGGGCGCCGGTCCCGGTGCTGGCGCGACCGTCAGCGGTGGCGGCGGCGGAGCGGGATCCAAGGGGTCGGCGCCCGCGGGTGCCGCAAGACCGAGGACGGCCATCAGGTAACCCGAGGTGCAGCCCACTACTGCGGCCGCGACCTTGACCGTATTCGTCGCCTTCATCTGCTGAACCCTTCCCGTGTGGCCTCAGGGACTCTTGGTGCTAGTGAGTCCATCCAGAATCACCCCATTTTCGTTACAGGGCAATCCCAGAGCGCCTCATTAACGAAGGTCTAATGATCAGCGGTAACACGTTCTACTGGGAGTTTGGAGAACCCGCCGCGGTGCCCCCGGCCTGTGGTGTAGCAATGGCCTATCCCACTAGACCGTGTCGTCAAGAGGAGCGCCTGAAACATGCCGGATACCGCAACCAGTCCGAATCTACCGTCGGGATTCGACTTCACCGATCCCGACATTTACGCCGAGCGCCTGCCCGTCGAGGAAATGGCGCAGATGCGCGCGGTCGCACCGATCTGGTGGAACGCGCAGCCGGACGGGATCGGGGGCTTCGGTGACGGCGGCTACTGGGTCGTCTCCAAGCACAAGGACGTCAAGGAGGTCTCGCGGCGCAGTGATGTTTTCTCCAGCCTCGAGAAGACGGCGTTACCGCGGTATGCCGATGGCACGGTCGACACCCAGATCGAGACGGGCAAGTTCGTCCTTCTCAACATGGATGCGCCGCATCACACGCATCTGCGCAAGATCGTCTCGCGGGCCTTCACTCCCCGTGCCGTGGAACGGCTGCGGGCGGACCTCGCGGAGCGGGCGCGCGACATCGCGACCAAGGCCGCCGCATCCGGCACGGGTGACTTCGTCCAGCAGGTGTCCTGCGAGCTTCCGCTGCAGGCGATCGCCGGCTTGATGGGCGTGCCGCAGGAGGACCGGATGAAGTTGTTCCACTGGTCCAACCAGATGGTCGGTGACATGGACCCCGAGTTCGCGGGTAACGACGCCATCAGCGCTTCGGTCGAACTCATCACCTACGGAATGCAATTGGCCGCCGAGCGAGCAGACAAGCCCGGCGAGGATCTTGTCACCAAACTGGTGCAGGCCGACGTCGAGGGCCACAAGTTGTCCGACGACGAACTCGGCTTCTTCGTGATCCTGCTGGCGGTGGCTGGCAACGAGACCACCCGCAACTCCATCACCCAGGGCATGATGGCGTTCACCGACTTCCCCGATCAGTGGGAGCTCTTCAAGAGGGAACGCCCAGCCACCACCGCTGACGAGATCGTCCGGTGGGCCACCCCCGTCACTTCGTTCCAACGCACCGCGCTCGAGGACACCGAGCTCGCAGGCGTGACCATCAAGAAGGGCCAGCGGGTCGTGATGATGTACCGCTCGGCCAACTTCGACGAAGACGTGTTCGACGATCCGTACAGCTTCAACATCCTGCGGGACCCCAACCCGCACGTGGGATTCGGCGGCACGGGGGCGCACTACTGCATCGGCACCAGCCTCGCCCGGATGACCATAGATCTCATGTTCAACGCCATCGCCGATGCGATGCCGGACATCACCTCTCTCGCCAAGCCCGAACGGCTGCGGTCGGGCTGGCTCAACGGCATCAAGCACTGGCAGGTCGACTACAAGGGGACGTCGGCGGCTCACTGACCGTCTGCGAGTTGACGTTGGGCGAGCTGACGTTGGGCGAGCTGACGTAGTCGAAGATCGAGCGCCAGTAGTCCTCGGGTATTTCCACGCCGGACTTCAGCACGATGGCCAGGCCGGTAGCCATCGCGATGCCGAGCAGACCCAGCGATAGTCCTGCGAGCGCGATGACGACCCACAGTGTGGTCGTGAGCGCAGGCCACGGCGAGGCGATGGCCAATGCGGGTGCGAAGAAGAAGCCGAGTCCGAGGTACCAGGCCGACCCGGCCCGGTCCGAGGCCAGGACGAAGCGCAGCCACCCGGGGACCGATGGCTGGGCCCGGGTTGCGTGGTCGGAGTGCATGGGTTTACGTTGCGCTGCAAAGGTAACCCGGGCAATTACCTCCGAGGTAATGGATGGCGACCCTGCGTCGGGTCAGACTGGGGCCGTGACGACGGCTCCGGTGCAGACTCCCCCGTTCGGAATGTTGATGCGTCAGTGGCGGAAACGGCGCCGTCTCAGCCAGCTCGAACTCGCGATCGAGGCCGACGTCTCGTCGCGCCACGTGAGTTTCATGGAGACCGGACGTTCCGTGCCCAGCCGCGCCATGGTGCTGCGGTTGGCCGCGGTGCTCGACGTGCCGCCGCGGGAGCAGAACCAACTGCTTCTGGCGGCGGGCCTGGCTCCCGCCTACGCGGAGCGTTCACTGGAGGACCCCGACATGGTTGCCGTGCGCGACGGGCTGGCCATGGTGCTCGAGGCGTATGAGCCGTACCCCTGCCTGGTCGTCGACCGCGGCTGGAACATCATCGCCGCCAACGCCGGTGCCGGTGTCCTGATGCAGGGTGTTGCGCCCCACCTGTTGGATCCGCCGAATGCCCTGCGCATCTCGCTGCACCCGGATGGCCTGGCGCCGCGCATCCGCAATCTCGGGCAGTGGCGCGATCACGTGGTCGGCCGACTGCGTCGGGAGGTGACGGTCAGCGGCTCACCGATGTTGGCCGAACTGCTTGCCGAGATCGAATCTCATCCGGGCGGATTCGACGACCCTCGTGATCCGGGTGGAGTGGTGGTCCCGCTGCACCTGGAAAGGGCCGACGGCTCGGTCCTGAGCTTCCTGAGTACCGTCACGACGTTCGGCACCGCGCTGGACCTCACCGCCTCGGAATTGAGTATCGAGGCATTCCTGCCCGCCGACGAAGCGACGGCTGCGGCGCTGAAGCAGTGAGAGCCGAAGTGCTACGCCTGCACGATGATTGGATCGCCAATGCTGACCTGGTCGTAGTACCAGCCAGCGTTGTCGGGGCTGAGGTTGATACACCCGTGGCTGACGTTCGAATTGCCCTGTGACGCCACCGACCACGGTGCCGCGTGTACGTAGACGCCGCCCCAGGTGACCCGAACCGCGTCGTAGACGGTGAGCTTGTAGCCCTCGGGATCGCTCAGCGGGATGCCGATCGTGCGAGAGTCCATGATGACCGGTGACTGCTTCTCCAGTGCGGTGAACGAGCCGATCGGCGTCGTGTGATTGGGCTTGCCCATAGACGCCGGCATCGATCGTGCCACCTCGCCGTCGATGCTGACCGTGAACGTGTGCGCATTCAAGTCGGCGACTCCGACGACCGAAGCCCCGGCCTGGAAGTTGGTCTTCGCGCCACCCACGGAAAGCGCGATCGTCGAGTGGGCTGGCCAGTAGCTACTCGGACTCCACTGCACGACGTCGTCCTTCAACCACATGAAGTCACCCTTGGGGGCGTGCGGTGAGGAAATGCTGAACGAGCGCTCGGCAGCTGCTCGGTCCGCGACGGGCCCGGCGAACGTCACCGTCACCGGCATCGCCACGCCGACGACCTGCCCAGGGGCAGGCGAGATGGTCGCGACGGCTATCGGCCCGGGAGCCGCGGCAAGGCCGGTGCCCATCGAAGCGCCCAGCAGGAGGGTGGTAGTTCCGGCCACCGACATCACATACCGCAGAGCTTTACGCAACTGATCTACCTCCGACCGATGGGCTTTCTTGCATGATAGTTCGCTTCAAGAGAGTCCAGCGTTAGCCGACCGAGGCCGGGCCACTGCTAGAAGGAGGTAGCCAAGGCCGAGGAACCCGCCGGCGAGCACTGTCACGTTCACCGCCACTGCGACGAGTCCGACGCTGCTGGGATCCAGGAAGTAGTACGGTGCGCGCCGTCCCGTCCGGTTCAGCACGATCAGTGCCAACCCCAGGTAGGCGGCCGGATAGGCCAGCCACGCGAGCGGCTGCCACCACTTGGCGGACCCTGCGCTGCGACCGATGAGCACCCAATCCGCGACGGAGAGGATCGGCACGACGACGTGCAGCAGGAAGTTGGCAGGCGTGTAGCCCATGCTGCGGCCGGTGAGTAGGAGATTCCAGACCACTCCCGCGACGACGACGTACAGCACGACGGCGCCTCGAAGTCCGGTGCGGGCGTCGGCTCGAGGCGAGAGCAGCGTCCATGCGTAGTAGCCGGCGGCGAGGACGTTGGCCTGATACGTAAAGGTGATCAATCGCCATCCGACGCCGGATCGCGAGGTGAATTCGACGATGAGCAGGGCCAGTGTGACGGCGAGCACGATCGTCGCGCGGAGGGACACGCGCAAGAGCCAACGGTTCGTCGGGAGTCCGGGGGTCGTCAAGCTAGCCGGGCCCGGGCGTCAGCTTCTCTTTGATACGCGTGAGGATGCCTGGCTTCTTCGTCGGGACCGGCGGGATGTACGGGGGCGCTACGTTCGGCGGGAGCGGCGTCCCGGCCATCGGTGGCGCGGGTGCCGGGTCGACGGACGACGCCAGTCCGGGATCCACCGGGACCGCGTCGACCGGGTACTGAGGTTCGGCGGGAGCCTGGTCGAGGTAGGGCGTTTCCGCGGGGGTGTCCGCCGCCGCAACCGGTGGCTCGTCGTAGACGGGCGGTACCGCCTCCGGACCGGGTGGCAGCGCGGCCTCGACGACCGGCGGGACCGCGACCGGGGGTGGCGCGGCGGGAGGGTCGGGCTTGACCGCGTTGGGCGTCTCGACCCTGGCCGCCGGGACTGGACTTTCGGGCTGGGCGGTGCGCGCCGGCGCCAGTTGCAGGCTGACCGCGATCGACACCGACACGACGAAGGTCACGACGCCGACGGCGAGCATGGCGACCGGTCCGACGCGGGACAGTGTTCGTCCGTTCGACTCTCCGAAGGGCCGCTGTCGGCCCGTGTCGGTGCGGGCGTCGACGACGAAGGCGTCATCGTTGACGCCGCGGGGCATCTCGGTGCTTTGCGCCGACGCCAGGGCAGCGCCGCGAGCGAGTGCGAGCTTGGCTTCCTCCGGCGCGTAGACCGGGACCGACAACGCGTCCTCGAGTTGGTGCAGGGTGGGCTCCATGTCGCCTGCCGAGCCGACCACGACGAGTGCCTGCGGCGCCCAGTCGGCGCGGGTGAAGACGGCGCTCAGCCAGCTGATCAGGGCCGCGTTGGAGTCGATGGAGTGGTTGAACGCCGTCTGTACGGCGCCGTCGCTGGTGTTGACGATCAACGAGATCACCGACTCGGAATCGATCACACATACGGCCGTCGTCGCGTAGCCGAGCACCTCGGCGATGCCGCGTGCCAGCGCTTCGGTGGCTTCCGGCATACGAATCGCCACCACGTTGTCGAAGCCGGATTCCGACAGCGACTCCAGCAGCAACGACGCCTCGAGATCGGCGTCTTCACTCCAGGTCACACCGATGGCGTGAAGTCGCAGGCCGCGGGTGGCGGCTAGCGCCTCGGTGCGCATGATCGCGGCAGCTGCCTGCTCAGAGGTGTAGATTTTGTCGTGGGCGACCGCGAACGACTCGCGGTCCATCGTCGCGCCGTCGGCGTCCTGCCCTTCGACGAGAACCAAACCTACGGACGTAGGCGTCATCGACAATCCGAGGACCGCGTCCACATGAACCCCTTCGGAGCCACGAGGCGGCCGTGCTCGGGCAGCACCAGCGTGGAGAACCATTCTGCGCGACTTTACCCGTCCATGTGGGGATGGGCGCGCCCGGGCGTGACGAACTCATCGAGATGGAACGTCGCGCGTGGGGGGCTGGCTGCATGGCTGAAGGACACACTGAGGACCAGTCACGTGAGCGGGCTCTGTTCGGCCACCCGATCGGACTGGTCAACCTCTTCGGGGTCGAGTTTTGGGAGCGTTTCTCGTTCTACGGGGATGCTGACGATCCTCGGCTACTGCATGGAGCACCGAACGGATGAACTGGTCGATCTTCGGGTGGACGGCGCCGTCGAGTTGGATCGGTTCGATCGAGCCGGTGTGGATCATCCTGCTGTCACCCGTTTTCGCTGCGATGTGGACCCGGCTCGGCAACCGGGCCCCTACGACCCGCGCAAGTTCGCCTACGGCGTGGTCGGCATGGGCATCGCGTTCCTGCTGTTCCTGCCGACGGCGGGCACAACGATGCCCGCCCTGCTGGTGGGAGCGATCCTGGCCGCGTTCGCGGTATCCGAGTTGATGATCTCGCCCATCGTTCTGTCGGTGACCACCAAGCTTGCCCCGCAGGCGTTCCGGGCGCAGATGATGGCGCTCATGGCAAGCGCCGGCCTTGGCCGAGTTGTTACCTGTCGTAGACCGAATTCGGGCTGTCACCGCGCGATGATGGGAATGCGCTGGTTCGCATTGGCGTCAGACTACGCGAGAGCTCTGGTCGACGAAGGAGGGTCATGTCGTCAACGGCACGATTGGTCAACGCTCAAGCCCCGCCGATTGGTTCGGTCGGCGAATCCAGGCAGGGTGTGGTGTCCGTGCATCTCCTCGGCCTCGTCGACAAGACGGCGAGGTGCTCCTGCGGGTGGGCGGGCCGCCGCAGGATCCTCAGGGCAGCCGCGGAACAAGACGCCTGGGCCCACTCGATGCAGGACGGGTGCATGGTGTCGTCACCGCTGGTGTTCGCACGGTAAAACTGTGCGCACTTACCGGTCAGGGCGCGAGGATCTCGGCGAGCAGCGCCGGTTCGACATTGCCGCCCGACACGACGAGTACTGTCGGCCCCGGCGGCGTGTCCCGACTGCGATAGGCGGCGAGGGCGGTGGCCCCGCTCGGCTCGGACACCAGGTGGGCGCTCAGCGCGATCTCGCGCACCGCGCTGCGAATATCGTTCTCGGACACCGTAATCAATGTGTCCAGCACCTTCTGCAGGTGGGCGAACGTCAGCGCTGAGGGCTGTGATCGAAGCCCGTCGGCGATGGTGCGGTTGCGGTCCTCGATCGACCAGTCGACCCGGTGCCCCGCGGCGAGGCCCTCGGCGGTGTCGGCGGCGAGTTCGGGTTCCACCCCGATGACCTCGGCGCCGGGCGCGAGCGCCTTGATCGCGGTGCCGACGCCCGACGCCAAGCCGCCGCCGCTGACCGGGACGATGACGTTGGCGACGTCGGGCAGGTCCTCGGCAATCTCCAGGCCGACGGTGCCCTGACCGGCGATGACGTCGGGATGATCGAATGGCGGGATCAGGACTCCGCCGGTCCGGGCCACGACCTCGTCGGCGATCTTCTCGCGTTCGCCTGCCGCGCACAACATCACCTCGGCCCCGTGGCTACGGGTCGCTGCGATCTTGACGCCGGGCGTCTCCTCGGGCATGACGATCGCTGCGCTAATGCCGAACCTCGCCGCCGCGTAGGCCACCGCCTGGGCATGATTCCCGCTCGAGTAGGCGACCACTCCCCTGGCGCGGGTCGCCTCGTCGAGTCGCGCGATGGCGTTGAACGCGCCACGGACCTTGAACGCGCCGACCGCCTGGAGGTTCTCCGGCTTGAGCCACAGCGGGCGTTCCGGATCCCCCCACGGCGCGGGGATCAGCGGGGTGCGAACCACCCACCCGCGGATCCGGTCGGCCGCCGCGGAGATGTCGTCGATCGTGACCAGTTGCATGTTCTGAGTCTGTCAGCCGCTATGAGGCTGCAAGGGTGTCCCCTGTGACCCAACCGTTCTCACTCGGAATCGTCCCGCGCTATGCCGAAGTCGATCAACAGGGTGTGGTGTTCAACGGCCACTACCTGACGTGGTTCGACGAGGCGTCCACCGCATTCCTGGATCATCTCGGCGTGCCACTCACCGACTTCACGGACTGGGGACTCGACGTCCAGGTGGTGCACGCGGAGATCGACTTCCTCGCGCCCGTCCGGTGGCGCGACGGCGTGCGTGTCGAAACCCGGTGCGCGTCGATCGGCACGACGAGTTTCGCGTTGCAGTTCGACGTGCAGCGCCGCGACGCGGACGGAGCCGATGTCATCGCGGTAAGCGGGCGCAACGTGTACGTCGTCGTGTCGACCGACGACTGGGCGAAGCGAGAAATCCCAGCGAGGTTGCGTACGGCGCTCACTTCTGTTGCGGGTCAAGGCCGGAACGCCAGGGATACCGGTATCGATGAAGGTACTGTCGCCCCATGAGCCACGACCACTCTGCCGGGGACCGTGAACCGCATCGCGAACTTCCGCCTGGGATGGCTGAGCAGCTCGATCTGCCCCACTCGGGGCTCGCGACGTTCGGCCACCGGCCCTTCCTGACGGAGGTCGAGCAACTCGACTCGTGGCGTCCCGACGTCGCCATCGTGGGAGCACCGTTCGACGTCGGAACGACGAACCGGCCCGGTGCTCGGTTCGGTCCGCGGGCGATCCGGGCCACCGCCTATGAGCCCGGCACGTATCACATGGATCTCGGCCTGGAGATCTTCGACTGGCTCGAGGTGGTCGACTACGGCGACGCGTTCTGCCCACACGGTCAGACCGAGGTGTCCCACCAGAACATCAAGGAACGCGTCGCCGCCGTGGCGTCACGCGGCATCGTGCCCGTCGTCCTCGGTGGCGACCACTCGATCACGTGGCCTTCGGCCACCGCGGTAGCCGACGTGCACGGCTACGGCAATGTCGGCATCGTGCACTTCGACGCGCACGCCGACACGGCCGACATCATCGACGGCAACCTGGCCAGTCACGGCACCCCGATGCGCCGTCTGATCGAGTCCGGTGCCGTACCAGGCACCCACTTCGTGCAGGTGGGACTCCGCGGCTACTGGCCGCCGCAGGACACTTTCGAGTGGATGCAGGAACAGGGCATGGTGTGGCACACCATGCAGGAGATCTGGGAGCGCGGATTCAAGGCGGTCATGGTCGACGCGGTTGGGGAGGCGCTTGCCAAGGCCGACAAGCTGTACCTGTCCGTCGACATCGACGTCCTCGATCCGGCCCATGCCCCTGGCACCGGAACCCCGGAACCGGGCGGCATCACCAGCGTCGATCTTTTGCGGATGGTGCGTCAACTCTGCTACGAGCACGACGTGGCCGGCGTCGACGTGGTGGAGGTGTCGCCCGCCTACGACCACGCCGAACTCACCGTCAACGCCGCGCACCGAGTGGTCTTCGAGGCGCTCGCCGGAATGGCGGCGAGGCGACGCGACGCCGCAGGGGCCGAGATGGGTCCGCCGGGGCGGCGGCCACCACCCGCGTGAGTATCGGAGCGGTCAGGCCTTTTTGAGGGTGAACTGGCAGACGTCGGTGTAGCCCTTGGCGAACAGCTCCGCGCATCCCGTCAGATACCGCATGTACCTGTCGTAGACGACTTCGGACTGGATCACGATGGCTTCGTCCCTGCGGGCTTCCAGCGCCGCAGCCCAGATCTCGAGGGTGCGCGCGTAGTGCAGCTGCAGTGGCTGGACCTTGGCGACCTCGAACCCGGCCCTTTCGGCATGTTCCTTGACTGCGACCACCTGTGGCAGATCACCGCCAGGAAAGATCTCGTCCATGATGAACTTGAAGAACTTGAGCTTCGTCATGGTCAGCGGCAGCGCGCGTTCCTTGAACTCCTCGTCGCTCGGCTTCACGATGGTGTGCAGCATCATCACGCCGTCGTCGGGCAGTGCCGAATGCGCCATCTCGAAGAAGTCGTCGTAGCGATCGCGACCGAAGTGCTCGAAGGCCCCGATCGAGACGATGCGGTCGACCTTGCCGTGAAACTG
Organism: Mycolicibacterium hodleri; assembly: GCF_006439015.1. Taxonomy (GTDB): domain Bacteria; phylum Actinomycetota; class Actinomycetes; order Mycobacteriales; family Mycobacteriaceae; genus Mycobacterium; species Mycobacterium hodleri_A. Next base: position 235,428 of record NZ_RCZG01000005.1, read on the forward strand.
CTCCCAGCCCTCGAGGAGGACTTCCTTGCTCCGAGGACTCTCCGACTTCTCCAGAAGTTGCTTTACGTGCGCTTGCTGGTTCTTGCTCAGCGTGAGGCCGACGACGTTGACGTCGAAGCGCTCGAGGGCACGGTTCACGGTCGCACCCCAGCCGCAACCGACGTCCAACAGCGTCATTCCGGGCTCGAGGCCCAGCTTGCCGAGCGACAGGTCGATCTTCGCGATCTGCGCTTCTTCCAGCGTCATGTCGTCGCGCTCGAAATAGGCGCAGCTGTAGGTCTGCGTGGGATCCAGGAAGAGCCGGAAGAAGTCGTCGGACAGGTCGTAGTGCGCCTGCACGTCATCGAAGTGTGGCTTTAGGTCCTGGTTGTCACTCTTTGTGTCTGGCAAGTTTCGGCCTTTGGCGTCTTGTTGAGGATCGTCCGTAGCTCCGCGATTCCGGGGAGCCGCTCCGGCGGTCTGCGCAATTGAAGAAGAATACCCGAGACGCGAAGTCGACAGCCAATCGGTTCGCTGCGTTCCCACGTCACAACGCCGTCATCGACGACTGCGCCGCAGAATGACACGTTGCCCGCCTGGGCAGCGCCGGGCTCACAGCTCGACAGCCCGTTTGCTGGATTCACAGGAAACGCTCAGCCGTCGTGACGTCAGAAGTCGTCGGCGGGACGCGTCGAAGACGGATCCGGCGTCGCCAAGACCACGCTGCGGCACCGAATGCGAGCACGATGACACCCACCAGCCATGGCCAGGCTCCTTGCCGGTAGACCCAACCGGCGAGAGCCGACTGCACTCGGCCGGCAGCGGTGACGATCGGGTCTGGGGCGTCGCCACTTCCGCTGAAAAGGCGCAGTTCGTACCATCCGTAGTACGCGACGTACGCGCCGACGAGGAGCAGGAGCGCACCGCTGACCCGGTTCAGGTAGTGCAGCACCCGGGTTCACGAACGTGGACGAACCGTCGGGTCGGTAGAACACGTAGGCGGGCTGCCACGGCACGTCGTACCGCGCCCCGATGGAACCGTCCGCATCGTTGAGATTTATGAAGCCGAGGCGGTACTTGTCGACGAAGTTCTGCCACCAGGCAGTCAGTTCTCGCGCGGCAGGAGTTCGGCGGCGAAACGGTCGATGAACTCGTCGGTGCTGCCTCCGCCGGTGGGGCGGACGACGAACTTGGTCAACCCGGCGGCCACGTACCCGTCGATCATGCGGTGGAGTCGCGGCCACCCGTCGGCGATCAGTTCGGTCGGGTCGACGTCGGGTCGCCGGCCGTGGATGGCGGCGAGCACCTCGTCGGACAACCCGTTCTCGGCGACGGCCACGTTGATGCCGAAGTGGTCCGGTTCGATGGCGCGACCGGCCTCCGCGGCGGCAGACTCGATGAGTTCACGTCCGCGCCGCGCCTCGTCAGGGGTGAGGAAGCTGCCCAGCCAGCCGTCGGCCAGGCGCCCGATGCGGCGGAACGCGGCGGGTGCGGAGCCACCCAGCCAGATGTCGAGCGGCTTGGCCGGGCGCGGTCCGACCGCCATCGAGGTCGCTGTGAAGAAATCGCCGGAGAAGTCGGATTCCTGGGATGTCAACGCCGCGTTGAGTAGTCGCAGCGATTCGTCGAAGACCGCGGCGCGCTGCCCGTCGGGAACGACGAAGACATCCCGCTCGGCGGGGATCGCGGAGCGTAGGCCGAAGACCGGCAGGACACGCTTCGGCGCCAGTGCCGCCAGCGATGCCAGTTGCTTGGCGACGAGCACCGGGTGGCGGCCCGGCAGGATCATGACCGACGTGCCCACCTTGAGTTTGGTGGTCCGTGCCAACGCGTAGGCCATGCCGACGAACGGGTCAACGGCGTCGGTGTAGACGAGCTCTGAGAACCACAACGAATCGATGCCTGCGGCCTCGAGCCGATCGACGAGGTGCGACAGTTCCGCGGGGCTGGCCTCGGGACCTGCCCCCAGGCCGACGCCGAATCGGATCTTCATGGTCATCCGGTCTCCCCGCGGTGCAGCCGTGCCCGCATCTGCATGAAGCGGAAGAGCCCGGGTTCACCGGCGATCGGCTCATAGGCGCCGACCTGCTCCTCGACGAACTGGGCGCGACGACCTTCTGGCAGCCGGTCGGTCCATGCCGTGGACCCCATCGCAGACCACGCGGCGAAGGCCTCGCGCGATCCGAAGTCCCATTCGCGGTCGGCCACCGTCACGTCGTCGAGCACGAGGCCCGCCGCCGCGGCGAAGTCGACGTAGCGCTCCGGCTCGACGTGGACGAAGGGTGGCTCGAAACCCTCGAACCACTGTGCCCAATGCGACTCCACGCAGAGCTCCATCGCGACGTCTTCCAAGCTGGGGCGCGTCCCGGCGCACACCATCTGCACGGTGACCGATCCCCCGGGACGCAGCACCGTGGCGATTTGGTGCAGCGCCCGCTCCTGCTCGGGCACCCAGTGCAGCGCGTTGAATGACACGGCCACGTCGAAGCACTCCGCGAAGGGCAGGTCGCGGACGTCTGCAATGACGAACCAGGGACCGGACCCGTCGACGGTCACCGATCTGGCGGCCGTGGCCACCATTCGGTGCGACGGATCCGCCCCCACCACCATGCCCTGCGGCGTCAGAGTCGCGATCGCACGGGTGAGAAACCCGTCCCCGCAGCCGATGTCGAGGACGCTATCGCCCGCTCGGAACTCCAGACCGGCCATCGCCTCGCCGATCATCGAGCGCTGCAATCCGCTGAGTTGCGCGTACTCGTCACCGCTCCAGTCCGTCACACGCCTATGGTGACAGCTGAGTGCGGCGTCCGACGACAGAAGTGAGTCCACACATGCAGGCATCCGTCACCGTTGCGATGGCCGCACCCCCCGAGAAGGTCTGGGACCTCGTCGCCGACGTCCGCAACACCGGCAGGTTCTCCCCGGAGACCTTCGAAGCCGAGTGGCTCGACGGCGCCACCGGTCCGGCGCTCGGCGCTAAGTTCCGCGGGCACGTCAAGCGCAACGAGATTGGACCCGTCTACTGGACGACGTGCCGCGTGACCGCGTGCGAGCCGGACCGGGAGTTCGGCTTCGAGGTGCTCCTCGGTGACCGTGCGGTCAACAACTGGCACTACCGCTTCACGCCCGCGAACGGCGGTACCGAGGTCACCGAGTCCTTCCGGATGAACGAGGGTCTGATGACCACCTTGTTCGGAATCTTCGGTGGCCAGCTCCGCAAGCGACGCAACATCCGCGACATGCGCAAGACGCTGGAGCGGATCAAGGCCGTCGTGGAGGCTTGAGCAGAAGCTTGAGCAGAGGCTTGAGCCGAGGCCGTCTCAGTTGAAGCCGACCCCGAAGATCGGGATCCACTGACCGAACAGCCAGACGCCCCACTGGCGCGGACCGTCGTTGAACACCGGGTTCAGGTTGTAGCCCCAGTAGTTGACCGACTGCGGTGGCGGCCCACCGTTCCACTGGATCGGCGGCGGTGGGCCCCAGCCCCACGGCGGCGGTCCGTTGCGGTCGTCCCACCAGTCGTGGCGGTTGTTGCTCCACCAGAAGCCCTTGTCATCGCCGTGGCCGCGGTTGTCGAATTGGCCGGGGCCGCGGTTTTCGTTTCCGTTCCCGTTGCCGCACTGCGGTGGGCAGAAGTCGTCACCGTGTCCCGGTTTCTGCGGGATCGGCGCGCCGGGCTGGGCAGCTGCGATCGGCGCCATCGCGGACATCGAGCCGAGGCTCAGTCCGGCTGCGAGTACCGCGCCTGCCATCACTCTCGTCATCTTCTTCATTCGCGTCTCTCCTAACTTCCCATTTCGTACTGCAATCCCTAGAGGATTGTCGGCGGCGGCGGCTCGAGTGTTACCCATCCGGCGCCGATATGATTCTGCGACAACGTCATTCGTGTCCTGAAAGGGTTGCTGACGCTTCCCGTGGGCACCCGTCCCGCTGGGCGACGGGCCGGTGGCCCACTCCTGTTAGAGCGATTATTCGTGCGGTGGATGTTGCTGGTGGGGTTCATGATTCGACGGTTCGAGGAGTCGTAGCGGGTTTGCCCACCAAACCGGCTCGGCATGACCGCCCGGTTTGGTAGAACGACACGATGACTACCCCGGGCAACACGTGGTCGCGTGAGGAGATCGAAGACGCCTTCGCCCGTCAGCAGCAGGTGGTTCGCGAGATCGGACAGAGCTGGGACTGGTCGCGCTATGCCGACCTGTTCGCCGAGGACGCGACCTACAACGAGCACACCTACGGCAAGATGGCGGGCCGTGAACAGATCCGGGAGTGGATCGTCGCCACGATGAACGTCTTCCCCGGCAGTGAGATGCCGTTCTATCCGGTGTCGTGGTATTCGATCGACACGGACAAGGGTTGGGTCATCACCGAGATCATGAACCGGATGAAGGATCCCGGCGACGGCACGGTCATCGAACGACCCTGCATCACCATCCTCAAGTACGCCGGTGACGGACTCTGGAGCTATGAGGAGGACGCCTACAACCCGATGAACTTCCTGCCCATGGTGCGGGAGTACGTCGAGCGCTGCCAGGCGTGCGGAACGCTGTCCGACGACGGTGCCGCGTTCGCGAAGAACATGGGCTGGCCGTCGGCGTGATCGTCAACCGAACGTGAAGTCGCCGGGATCGGGCCTTCGGGTCCATGTCCAATAGTCGACCAGCCGCCACGGGCTCAGCGAGTACACGTCGCCATCGGCGTTCTTGTAGAAGGAGTGCTCGATCGACGGCTGTGACCACACCATTGTGCGCATCTCCTCCTGACTGCGCCGCACCCAGTCGTCCGTCACGTCGCGGCGCGGCTCCATGTAGCGATGTCCGCCGGCGATCAGATGATCCAAACACTGTGAGATGTAGCGCATTTGACATTCGGAGTGGAAGATCAGACTGCCGCCGCTGGCGAGGTTGGTGCCCGGCCCGTACATGCAGAAGAAGTTCGGATAGTCCGGCACGGTGATGCCGAGATAGGCCACGGGTCGCTGACCCCAGCGGACGCGGAGATCCGCACCGCCGCGACCGGTGATCGTCATGGGCCAAAGCATCTCGGTGGCCTGGAAACCGGTGGCGAACACGATTACCTCAGCGGGGTGGTGGACACCGTCGGAGGTCACGATGCCGTCCGCGTCGACGTGGTCGATTGGCGTGCGCACCAACTCGACGTTCTCTCGCGTCAGCGTTCGGAGCCAGCTTCCGTTGTCCTGCAACGTGCGTTTGCCGGTCGCGGGGTAGTCGGGCACGACCTTCGCGGCCAACTCCGGATCGTCGCCGACCTGGCTGGTGATCCACTCGGTGAACATCATTCTGGTGACCTCGTTGATCTCACTGACGGCGCGGGATTGATCGGGATAGTCGGGGTCTACCCGTGCCGCCGCCAAACCCTTGTCGCAGCCAGGCCAGAACAGAAGGAACCGGTACCACCTTCCATAGAAGGGAAGGTGCCGAAGGGCCCATCGAATGCCCGCCCCCACGGGTTCGTGGTAATTCGGATTCGGGAACATCCACTGCGCGGTGCGCTGGAAGACGGTGAGGTGGCCGACGTCCTCCGCGATGGCGGGCGCGATCTGGAAACCGCTTGCGCCCGCACCGATCATCGCCACACGACGGCCACGCAGATCGACGGCGTGATCCCACTCCGCCGAGTGAAAGAAGCTGCCGGAGAATTGATCTCGGCCCTCGATGGCCGGCAGGTGCGGTCGGTCCAATTGGCCGACCGCGCTGATGACGGCCCGCGCCTCGAGGCTTGAGGTGCTGCCGTCGGCGCCGCGGGTCCGGACGGTCCACGTCGCCGTGTCGTCGTGCCAGGTGAGGTCGGTGACCTCGGTCTGCCACAGCACGTGCGATCCGACCTCGTACTTGTCCATCACACGTTGGAAGTAGGCCTGCAACTCCGGCTGCTCGGCGAAGAAGTGGGTCCACTCATCGGTCGGTTCGAAGCTGTAGCAGTAGAAGTGATTTCCCACGTCGACCCGCGCGCCCGGATACGTGTTTTGGTACCAGGTTCCGCCGGGGCCGGCGTTCTTCTCGACGATCGTGAACGGCAGACCGGCCTCCTTGAGCCGAATGCCCGCCAGCAGTCCGGATTCTCCGCACCCGATGACGACGACGGGGAACTCGTCGCGAGCGGAGCGTTCCGAGGTCGATGCCGCTCGCAGATCCCTCCCGTCGAGTTCCATCTCCTCGAGCAGCATCGGGACGTACTCATCGGGCACCGGGTCGCAGACGAGCCACTCCATCATCTCCTTGAGAAGCTCGCCGTCGATCGGTTCGGGCTCGGGGCAGCCGCGGGCGCGGTAGTCGACGATGACCTCTAGTGCGATGGCGCGGGCCGCGGCCTTGTCGTCCTCGGACATGTAGCCCTGCACCTCGTTGAGGAACAGGCCTGCCGGTTTCAGCGCTCCGCGGATCAGCGAGGGGTCACCCGCCATGTGGACGAGGGACAACAGCAGCGTTGGAATGCTGACGTCGAGCAGCGCGTCGGCGATCTCCTCGTCGGAGGTCGTAAACGGTTGCCCTGCATGTGGGTTGCGCACCAGTCGGCTCTATCACGGACCGATGGGGACGCGCAGGTCATCGGTGGAACGGTTCCGGTTGGGTGGCCGACCGGGCGGGTATGACGTCCCCATGAGCACGCGCGAAGAGTCCGACGACTGCCTGGGCCGACGACCACCCGGTGTCGACGATGACACCATTGACGCCGTCGGGAAGTTGTCGGAGGCGTTGGAGTGCGTCGAGCGCGCCCGCGGGCATCTGTACTCCTTCCATCAACTGATGGGGCACGCCGACCTGATGTTGGGCGAGGCCTGCGACGAACTGCGCGAGGCGGGCCACGGCGCCGAGGCCGAGCGTCTGGAAACCGAGCTGGTCGGACTCAACGTTCTGTCGGGCCGTTGGACGTTTCAAGTGGTCGAGGAGTTCGACGACGGCTACTGGACGCAATTCCGCGAACACGAACGTCGAGTTCGCAACGAGCTCGTCGCAGGTGAGAGGCACGTCTTCGAGGCCAAGTTGAAGGATCAGCGACGCACCCACGGTAGAAAGGGGCATGAAGCTCGGCCGTGAGGCTACGCTCGGCAGCGTCCTGTTCTCGACGATGAGGTGAGGTGGCGTGGGTATCTCGACACGGGTCAACGGATCACCGCCGCCCAAGGTTCCGCTCGCCGAGATCAACCTTGGATCCTGGGACTTCTGGGCGCTCGATGACGACGTGCGCGATGGTGCCTTCGCCACGCTCCGTCGCGAGGCGCCGGTGTCGTTGCACCCGGAGTTCGTTCAGGAGGGCTTCGAGCAGGGCCGGGGGCACTGGGCGGTTACTCGGTACGAGGACGTCTTCCATGCGAGCCGTAATCCCGAGATCTTCAGTTCGGCTCAGGGCATCGTCATCGGAGACCAGTCGCCGGAGTTGGCCGAGTACTTCGGCTCCATGATCGCGATGGACGATCCGCGGCATGCCCGGCTGCGCAACATCGTCCGGAGTGCGTTCACGCCGCGGGTCCTGGCCTTCATCGAGGACTCGGTGCGCGACCGAGCGAGGCGACTCGTCGAGGCGATGATCGCCGACAATCCCGCCGGCACCGCGGAGTTGGTCGCTTCCCTGGCGGGTCCCCTCCCGCTGCAGATCATCTGCGACATGATGGGCATCCCCGAGGAGGACCACCAGAAGGTATTCCACTGGACCAACGTGATCCTGGGCTTCGGCGATCCGGAGATCACGGCGAATTTCGATGAGTTCGTCAAGGTGGCCATGGATATCGGCGCATATGCCTCGGCGTTGGCCGACGACCGGCGCACTCATCCCGGCGAGGACCTCACCACCAGCCTGGTGCACGCCGAGGTCGACGGCGAGCGTCTGACCTCCAGTGAGGTTGCCTCGTTCTTCATTTTGCTGGTCGTTGCAGGAAATGAGACGACCCGCAACGCGATCAGTCACGGCGTCCTGGCTCTTAGTCGCCACCCTGAACAGCGCGACATCTGGTGGAACGAATACGACGCGTTGGCCCCGACTGCCGTCGAGGAGGTCGTGAGGTGGGCATCTCCGGTGGCCTACATGCGCCGCACCGTTACCCGGGACACGGAGCTGAGCGGAGTGAAACTCGTTGCAGGCAGCAAGGTCTCACTGTGGTACGGCTCCGCCAATCGCGACCTCGAGAAATTCGAGAGCCCATGGTCGTTCGACGTGCGACGACACCCCAACCCGCACCTGGGGTTCGGTGGCGGCGGTGCGCACTTCTGCCTTGGCGCAAACCTGGCGCGGCGCGAGATCACCGTCGCCTTCGAGGAGTTGCACCGCAAAATCCCCGACATCGCCGCCTCCGAGGAACCCGCGCGTCTGCAGTCGGCCTTCATCCACGGCATCAAGCGACTCCCCGTCGCGTGGACTCCGCCGCGCTAGTTGACCACGCGGTTCTGCTGCGGCTCGCGCTCGGCGTCATGCCGCTCGTCATGCCGCTCGTCATGCCGCTCGTCCATCTTGGCGCGGTCCTTCTCGGCGGCGGCGTACGCGTCGTCGACGTCGTCCTTGCGGCGCGGGTCCAACTCGTCAGCGCGCTGCCACTTGGTATCGAGATCCTCGCGTGACGATGCGGCCTCATCGCGGTGACTGGCGGCCCTGTCGCTCAAGCGGGCGGCTTCGGCGGCCTTGGCCTCCGCTTCGGCCGCTGCGGCGCGGGCCTTGGCTTCGGTCTCGACGGCGATCGCCTCCCGCTTCTCCACCCGGGCACTCTCTTCGCGCGCTTCGTCGCGAATGCGATCCGCCTCGGCCCTGCGCTTCTTGTCGCGCGCACTACGCGCCATGAAGGCGAACCCGAGGATCAACAGCAGCACCACCACGACTGCCACCACGATCAAGACCACGGTGTTGGTACTCATGTCCGGCTCCTTCGACCTTGGTGCGTCATTAATTGACGCACTCGCTGGAGCTCCGGTTGCCCCGGATCGTCAACCTTCAAACCGATCGACGTGACGCGCCGTCTCATTTGACGGTCAACGTGCCCTTCATGTTCGGGTGGTACGTGCAGACGAACGGGTACTCGCCCGGCTGCGTCGGTGCGGTGAAGGTCTTCGTGGCGCCGCCATCGATGTCGGTGTCGAACCCCGTCTCCGGCTTCGACGTGACCGAATGCTCCACTGAGTCGTCGTTCACGACGGTGATCGTCGCGCCCGGCGCGACGGTGAGCGGTTCACCGAAGGCCATCCCCGAGATGGTGATCGTCGGGCCGGCGGTGGCGGGAGCCGGACTGCCGGGTACGCCTGAGCTGGTGGCGACAGAGGAGGCACCGCCGCCCGCGCCATAACCGGTGCTGGGGGCTGGCGTATTGCCGCACGCGCTGATGAGGGCGCCGATCAACAGCAGCGCCCCGATCGACGAACCGAACCTGGTCATGTGTCCTCCTCCGTTGGCTACCTCTGCCCATGGACACGTCCTGCGGTCGAGTTTGGTTCGATTCCTTGACGTCGATCACTTGAGCACCCGCTCGTCGACGATGAACAGAACGAGTGTCACGGCCAGGATCGCCGCCGCCAGCCAGATGGCGTGCGCGCTCCACGCTCGACTCGCGAAAGCGCCGATCAACGCTCCCCCGGCGAACGCGAGAATCAGCGCGCCGTAGATTCCGCTGGCAATTCGAGACGCTCGTCGGCCTTCGATGATGCCGTCATAGCCGGATTCGATGAACCGCATCAGGTTTCCGGTGGTGGCTACGGGGAGGTACGCGAGGTCGCCGACACTGCGGAACAGTCCCATCTGCAGAGCCGCGAGGAAGGCGATCGGCACGGTGACGTAGCTGTGCGCCACGGTGACGGGAACAAACCCGATCCCGACGAGGACCACCACCTGCACCGCCATCGTCCAGCGCAACGGATGCGGCACGATGCGCTCGACCCGTCCGGACTTGATGTGCGCGGCGAGTGACACGCCAACCATGAACGCGAGGATGGGCCAGACGTGGGCCATGGCTGCCCCCAGCCTTCGCTCGGAGACGTTTATCGCAAAGAAGATGACGTTGCCGGTCTGGACGTTGGCGAAGACGCCGCCACGGACGTAGAAGGTGTGGGCGTCCATGAAGCCGTTGGTGATGGTCAGGAGTAGGGCGAACCACAGCGTCCTGGCCCGGTCGAAGTCGTTCGGGCCACGTGTCGGGGCACCCATCGGGACAATTTAGCGGTGGAACCGCTCGCCGGGTGCCTCGTCGGCACCGAGGGCGCGGAGCATCCCTGCGGCAGACGTCGGCCAGGAGAATTGCTCCGCCCGGCGGCGGGCACAGGTACGCCGCGACTGTTCCGGTCTGCCGATGACGGCCGTCACTGCAGCAGCGATCGAATCGGGATCGTTGTCCGCGGCAACTCCACTCTCAGCGGTGAGGATCTCGGCCAGAGCCGAGGTTCTGGAGGCGACGGCAGGGGTGCCGCAGGCCAGAGCTTCGAGGGCAGCCAAACCAAAAGTCTCGTGCGGCCCCGGCGCCAATGCGACATCCGCGGAGGCCAGTATCGATGCCACGGTGTCGCGGCATCCGACGAACCCGGTGAAGTAGACCGGTAGTCGGGCGGCCTGGCGTTGCAGTCGGGCTCGCATCGGACCCTCTCCGACGATCACCAGGCGCGCATCAAGGCCCGAATCACGAAGGGCAGCAAGGGTATCGATGCTGCGATGTACATGTTTCTCGACCGAAAGCCGCCCGCAGTGCACCAGTAGCGTCTGTGCCGGATTCGCCCAGCGGCTGCGAACGTGCGCGGAGCGTCTGCGCGGATGGAACTGCTCGAGATCGACGCCCAGTGGAACCGTCACCACGTTGGGCGCGTCGATACGGTCGAACTCCTCGCGCGCGAACGCCGTCGTGCAGACCACCACGTCGTAGTTGGCGGCGGTCCTGCGATTGGCGACGTCGGCAATGGCGCGGGCGAAGCGCGCCGGGAGAAGCTGCCCCGCAAGACGATCCAACCTCTCGTGGGAGATCATCACGGTGGCGACGTCGTGGCGCCTTCCCCACTGTCCCAACGATCGTAGGGTCAGCCTGTCGGAGACCTCCAAGGCGTCGGGCCGCAGCTCTGCCAGCAATGCGGTTATCGGCCGCGGCAGTATGGCGCGGTAGCCGCCGGTGAAGGGAATTTGCTTGGCGGGCAGGGATATTCTCAGAACTCCAGAGTCCAGAGTCTGATGTGCGGCTCGCCTGTTCGCGGGCCCCGGCACTACAAGGAAGACATGATGGCCGGCGGCGCAGTACTCCGCGCCCAGTCGGTCCACCGCCGTCCGCAGGCCGCCAGAGCGCGGGCCGTAGAAGTTCGCCACCTGCACCACCCGCACGCCTCATCAGAACGGGAGCGCGTGTGCATTCGGAGAACGTTGGGTGAAGGGTCAGCTGAACGCGGCGTGAATACCCGTCACCACCCGTTCGCAGCTATCCGACGTACTTGGTGAACCAGTCCTGCACGCGCTGCCAGGCGTCGGCGGCCGCCGACGGGTCGTAGCGCTCCCCGGTGTCGTTGAAGAACGCGTGATCCGCACCCTGTTCGACGACGAGTTGGTTGACGTTGCCAGCCTTGTCAAGGGCCTGTTGGGCGGCATCCTTGGTCCCGGTGACGCGCGCATCCTTGGAACCGTAGAAACCGAGCACCGCGACATCCTTGGAGCCACCGAAGTCGGCGCCGTCGGGTAACGGGCCGTAGAACGGCACCGCAGCGGCGAGTTTCGGTTCACCGGAGGCCAACAGTTGCCACACCAGGCCTCCGCCCATGCAGAAGCCGACGGCGGCCACCTTCACCCCGGGCGTGCGACGCTGAAGTTCCTCGACTCCCGACTTCATGTCGGCGACGAAGTCTTGAGGTGAGATCTTGCTCAGCGCCGCCGTGGCCTCGGCCGGGTCCGTGAACTTGGCGGTCCCGCCCTCGCCTGAGAGAAGATCGATCGCGAGACTCGAATACCCGATGCCGGCGAAGCGGCCCGCCACCGAGCGCGCCCAATCCGTGAGCCCCTTGTTCTCGTGGATGACGAGGACGGCGCCCTTGGGTGACTGCGCTTCGGCCCACGCTGCCTGGAGCTCGCCGCGCGGACCTGCCCAGGTGATGGGTGTCGTTTCGAGTGCGTTCTCGATCCCGGGCGGAAGAACCGCTTGGGTCACCGCCCCGCTGGAGGTGACCGGCGGGCTAGCTGACGGCGTGGCCTCCGCTGGTTTCTCGGCGTCGCCGCACGAGGCGATCAGGGCGGAGGCAGCGGTGGCGCCGACGCCGATGAGGGCCAACCTGCGCATGGCCTCACGCCGGGACAGCAATCCGTCCACGTGGTCGGTGGCGATCTCTTCGGCAATGTAGCGCTGCAGTGGAGTCACCCAACCGAGTATGCCCGGAGATCTTCAACTTGCGATTGCAGATGCCTCCGACGGCGAATACTCGACGTCATGTTCTCGTCAGCGGGCAGCTCCGCTCTCGCCGGGCGCGTGGCCGTGGTTGCCGGGGCCACCCGCGGTGCGGGTCGGGGCATTGCGGCGGCGCTGGGTGAAGCGGGTGCCACGGTCGTGTGCACGGGTCGAACAAGCTCGGTCGTCGACCTCCGCTCCGACTACGACCGACCCGAAACCGTCGAGGAGACAGCCGAACTCGTCGGCGGACTGGGTGGAGTCGGAATTGCCGTTCCAACCGACCATCTCGACGTCGCGCAGGTGCGTGCCCTGGCAGATCGTCTTCGGGTCGAGTTCGGCGCAATCGACATCCTCGTCAATGACATCTGGGGAGCCGAGGTACTCAAGGGGCCGCCGTCGACGTGGGACCGGCCGATGTGGGAACACGATCTCGATGACGGTCTGCGCATCCTGAGACTCGGCGTCGAGACTCACCTGATCACCTCGCACTGCCTGCTGCCGCTGCTGATCAAACGGCCGGGTGGACTGCTCGTCGAGGTCACCGACGGCACGGCCGAGTTCAACGCGCACCACTATCGGCTCTCTGCGTTCTACGACCTCGCCAAGATATCGGTGAACAGGATCGCGTTCAGCCAGGGTCACGACCTGGCGCCGTTCGGCTGCACCGCCGTCGCGGTGACGCCCGGCTGGCTGCGCTCGGAGATGATGCTCGAGAACTACTGTGTAAGCGCCACTGATTGGCGTGACGCGTTGGGCCCAACGCGCGCCGACGGCGGCCCGATCGCACCTGCCGCCTTCACCGAATCCGAGTCGCCGCGCTTCGTTGGCCGCGGGGTGGCGGCCATGGCGGCGGATCCCGATCGGGCACGGTGGAATCAGCGCTCGGCGAGTTCGGTGGAGCTCGCCCGTGAGTACGGGTTCACCGACGTCGACGGTCGCCAACCCGATGCGTGGGCCGAACAGTAGACAATTTCCGAATAGTGTTCACCATTTCGTTGACACCACCGCCCGGCGGCTGTTCTATGGCGGAGTGAGCTACGACACGATCATTCGACACGGCCGCTGGTTCGATGGCACCGGAGCGGCGTCCGCGGTGCGCAACCTCGGCATTCGCGCCGGCCACGTCGTGGCGATCTCGACCGACGACCTCGACGAGGACGGCTGCCCCCGGGTCATTGACGCTGCTGGCCATTGGGTGCTGCCGGGAATGTTGGACATTCACACCCACTACGACGTCGAGGTGCTCAATGGCCCCGCGTTGGCAGAGTCGCTGCGCCACGGCGTGACGACCGTGATGCTCGGCTCCTGCTCCCTGTCGACCGTCCACGTCGACGGCACCCAGGCCGGTGATCTGTTCGGCCGCGTCGAGGCGATCCCCCGCGAACACGTCATCGCTGCGGTGGACGGCCGCAAGACCTGGCGGACGTGCGACGAGTACGTCGGAGCGCTCGAGCAACTGCCTCTCGGCCCCAACCTGGCGGCGTTCATCGGACACTCCGACATGCGAACGGCCGTCATGGGACTCGATCGGGCGACGCAGAAGACGGAACGTCCCAGCCGCAGTGAGCAGGCCGAGATGGAGCGCATGCTCGCCGAGGCACTTGAGGCCGGCTTCGTCGGAATGTCGTCGATGCAACTGCTCTTCGACAAGTTGGACGGCGACGTCTGCCGTTCCCGCACGCTGCCGTCGACGTACGCGAAGGCGCGGGAGCAGCGTCGGTTGAAGTCCTTGCTGCGCAAGGCAGGACGTGTGCTCCAGTCCGGCCCCAACATCGAGAACCCGGTGAATCTGGGCTCACAGGTGGTTCAGTCACTCGGCCTCTTCCGCAACCCGCTCAAGACCAGTCTGCTGTCGGCGGCCGACGTCAAGTCCAACCCGTATGCGATCACGCTGATGGGCCCCGTCGCGCGGTTGATCAACCGCCTCGGCGGAAACTTCCGCTGGCAGCATCTACCCGTGCCGTTCGAGGTCTACGCCGACGGCATCGACCTGGTGATCTTCGAGGAGTTCGGGTCGGGCGCTGCGGCGCTGCACTTGCGCGACGAGGTCGAGCGGAACGAAATGATGCAAGACGAAGGGTACCGACGCCGCTTCCGCAAGGAATACGAGAGCAGGTTCGGAGTGCGGGTGTGGCACCGCGACTTCTTCGACGCCGACATCGTCGACTGCCCGGATGACACTGTGGTCGGCAAGTCCTTCGGCCAGGTAGGACTCGACCGTGGTGGCCTCCATCCGGTGGATGCGTTCCTCGATCTGGTGCTCGAACACGGCGCGGCGTTGAGGTGGCGCACCACCATCTCCAACCACCGTCCCGACGTGCTGAAGAAGCTGGCCCGCGACCCCGGTGTCCAGATGGGCTTCTCCGATGCGGGCGCGCATCTGCGCAACATGGCCTTCTACAACATGGGTTTGCGCCTGTTGCGTCACGTTCGAGATGCAGAGGCGGAGGGGAGGCCCTTCATGACCGTCGAGCAGGCGGTCCATCGACTAACCGGCGAGCTCGCCGACTGGTACCGCCTCGATGCGGGTCACCTAAGGATCGGCGATCGTGCCGACATCGTCATCATCGACCCCGAGCGCCTCGACGAGCGTCTCGACGCCTACGCCGAGGAAGCTGTCGCGCAGTACGGCGGGCTGTCGCGGATGGTCAATCGCAACGAGGAGACGGTCAAGGCGGTCTTCGTCGGTGGCCGCGCGGTCTTCCTCGACGGCGAGGCCACCGACTTGATCGGGCGCCGTCGCACGGGACGCTTCCTCCGCGCCGCCCACAAGTCCCCCGCCATCACCACCGAGGAGAATGAGTTGTCAAGTGTCGGTTGAGGACACGGTTCTCGGCATGTGGGCCGCGCTGTCGGCACGTGATTGGGAGTCGCTGAAGTCGTTCCTCTCCGACGACTGCATCTATCTCGACATGCCGGTGGGTCCGGCGGCGGCCGCGAAGGGGCCGGAGGACATCGTCAAGAGACTGAAGATCGGTCTGGAGCAGCTGGCCTCCTACGAGAACTTCACGGGTCTGCTCGTGTCCGACGGTGCCAATGCCATGTACGAGCATCATGAGGAATGGCATTGGCGGACAGGCGAATCCGCAGTACTGCAGTTCGTCACCGTGCACCGGGTGGAGAATGGGAAGATCTCGCTCTGGAAGGACTACTGGGACATGGGCGCCTTGGCGAATCACGGTCCCCCGTCGTGGCTGGAGGACTTCGCGAACGCCGACATGTCCTGGATCTACGACGCGACCGGCGTGGTCTGACCCAAAGCCATGAGCCAGGACACGTTGCCCCCAGGACCGCGGTTGCCTCGGAGTGTTCAGGCTGCCCTGATGCTGCGTTACTGGCCCCGTTACGTCAGCGCCTGCCGCAGACGGTATGGCAGCGTGTTCACCCTGCGGGTCGCGTCGCTGGGCACGCTGGTGTACCTGGCAGATCCGACCGACATAAAGACCGTGTTCGGGGGCGATCCGTCCGTCTACCACGCGGGCGAGGCCAACTCGTTGCTGTCCGGATTGCTCGGCGCCAGTTCGGTGCTGGTGATCGACGGCGACGTTCACCGCGACAGAAGACGGCTGATGCTGGCCCCGTTTCAACGCGACGCGGTGGCCCGGCAGCTGGGACTGATCGCCGATATCGCAGCGGACAACGTCGCCCGCTGGCCCGTCGGCACCGAGTTCGCCGTCGCCCCGAGGATGTCGGAGATCACCCTGGAGGTCATCCTTCGCACCGTGATCGGTGCGACCGACCCCGACCGACTGGACCGACTGCGCGACGTCATGCCGAAGCTGCTCGACGTCGGAGTATGGGAGTCCCTTGCGATCCAGACACCCGGCCTGCAGCGCCTCGGACCATGGCGACGGCTGGCACGGACGATGTCCGACGCGGATGACCTGCTCTACGCCGAGATCGCTGAGCGGCGCGCCGACCCGAACCTTGCCACTCGCACCGATGCGCTGGCCATGATGATCCGGGCGTCCGACGGGGATCGCACTGGGTCTCGTGGAATGTCCGACGTCGAACTCCGCGACCAGCTGATGACCCTGCTGGTGGCGGGACACGACACCACGGCGACGGCGCTGTCATGGGCACTCGAGCGGCTGACCCGCCACCCTGCCTCGCTGAGCAAGGCGGTCGCCGCGGCGCTCGCCGACGGCTCCGACGGTGACGAGTACCTGGACGCGGTCTGCAGGGAGACCATGCGGATTCGACCCGTCGTATTCGACGTCGGCCGGATCTTGAAGGAGCCCGCCGAGATCGCCGGCTACCGGTTACCCGCCGGAATCATGGTGGCGCCCGGAATCGGGTTGGTGCACGGCAGTGCGGACCTGTACCCCGAGCCGGACCGGTTCGACCCCGATCGGATGCTGCACGCCGCCCTCGGCCCGACGACGTGGTTGCCGTTTGGCGGTGGCAATCGGCGTTGTCTCGGTGCGACGTTCGCACTGGCCGAGATGAGGGTCGTGCTGCGCGAGGTACTGCGTCGGGTGGAGCTGGACACCACCACCGCCCCCGGCGAGCGTCAGCGTGTGAAGCACGTGATCCTCACACCGCACCGCGGTGGCCGGATCCGCGTACTGAACGTTCACGACGTCACACGCTCCAGGACAGCCGGAACTTCTCGGCAAGTTCATCGGGGGTGAGATCGCCGAAGTTGTCGTGCTCGTAGCGACGCACGGCCACGATGGCGTCCACCGCGGAATCGCCGAGAATGGTTCGCAGCAGCGCTGATTGGGCCAACGCGTCGAGCACCGCAGGCTGACTGTCGGGCAGCAGCTCGATTCCTGCCGCCGCGAGTTCCGCGTCGGTCAGCGTCGCGGGATCGACCGTGGTCTCCATGGGAAGCGGTAGCTCGCGCTCGATGCCGTCGAGGGCCAGCCCGAGAATCGCGGCCGTCGCGAAGTACGGGTTGACCGACGGATCGACGATCTTGACCTCGACGTTCGCTCCGTACGGATTGCCGGGCCCGCCTTCGAGGAAGCGCACGGCCGCCTCGCGATTCTCGGTCCCCCAGCACACCCGCGCACCGGACCAGCTGCTCGGCTGTAGTCGAAGGCCCGACAGGATCGAACCGCACAGTGCGCCCTGCGCTTCGGCAAGTCCGGCCAGGACGCCGGCTACCGCGGCGGCGCCTGCCGGTCTCATACCGTGGGCACCCCCTCCGCCGGAGAACAGGGACACGCCGTCGTGGACAAGGGAGAAGTGCTGGTGGGCACCGGATCCGACGCTGCCTGCGAACGGTACCGGCGACAGGCTGGCTCGTAGGCCGTGGAGGCGGGCAACGCGCCCCACGATAATCCGCGTCAAGACGAGTTGATCGGCTGCCGCCACGGGTGACCGGGGCGCCAGGGAGATCTCGAACTGGTTGGCTCCGTACTCGGGATGCAGCTGTTCGATGGCGACACCGGCCCTCGTCGCCGCCTCCGTCAGATCCTTGACGAAACCCTCGAACTCGAGGACTCCGGCCAGCCCGTACTGCGCCCACAGGTGCGAAGGCAGCCGAGTGCCGTCCGGTGCGACGAGGACGAACTCCATCTCGTGGCCGACGAGGGCGTCGAAACCGGCGGCGGCGAGGCGCTCCTCCATGCGGGCCAGCGTCCCCCTGCTGCAAAACGGATCGGGTGAGCCGTCCTGGTTGAAGAACGATCCCGGCGCCCAGGCCAAACCGTCGCCGAGATTGGACAATGCGTCGAGGTCGATCCGGATTCGCCGATCACCGACGACGCCGATGTCACCACCGACGACGACGCCGGCCTGATCGATCGCGAAGACATGCCAGACGGGGCTGGCACCGAGCCCGGGATCGACGAACGCCGCCATCCTCGCCATCGAGACGGTCTTGGCGTGGATCAGTCCCGCCGGATTGACCACCGTGCCGATCATCGTGGTGACGCCGGCGGACTCGAGCTGGGCGATGGCCCCTGGGATGGCCGCGGCCAGTGGTTTTCCTGACATGGCACCCATTCTGCACGCGGGAAGCTGCGATGTGGCTGCGGCGCCGGGGTTTACAGCGTGATCTTGCAGGCTTGGCCGATGTCGAGGGTGCGCAACATCCGACCCATGCCCAACCACATGGCGCAGGACAGCGCGAGGTCGGTCAGCAGTTCGGCGTCGAACTGCTGGTTGCAGCGTTCCCAGAACTCGTCGTCATCCCGCAATCCGGTGTGGTCGCTGGCGAATCTCGCGGCGAACTCGGCGGCGATCCGCTCCTGGGGGCTGTAGCCCGGCCAGGTCGGCCACTGAGCCGCGTGGTCGTAGAGATCCTCGTCTACTCCGGCGGCGATCCCCTCTGAGTCACGCGTGTTCTGGCACACCACGCATTCGTTGTCGAGCGCTATCACCATGCGGGCCAGTTCGCGGACGCGCATCGGCAGGCGATTCTTGGTGTAGACCGCATTCGTGAATTTCGCCATCGCCGTACCGATGTCGGGCGACTTCATCACCCATGCGGCGGCGTCGTCGTCGGCGAAGGGTCCAATTCGGCTCATGGCCGAATCGTACGCGCGGCACACCGGTTCTGGAACACGTTCTAGTTCGCGGCTAGTTCTGTTTTCAGCGCGCGGAAGCGAGTTCCGCGCGGTCGTCGGTCCAGTCCCGTTGCACCAGCATGCGATGGGCGATGCGCTCCAGTGCAGCATCGACCTGCGCGCGGTCCGGGCGGCCCTCGAAGCTCGGTGACTGTGCCAGCTTCTCGACGATCCGCCCCACGATTGCCGCGGACAGCGTGTTGACCTGGCTGATCCCAGCCTGCGTGAGCCACAGCTGCCCCCCGGTGTTCAGGGCGAAGCCACTGCGCACCACGGCGTCGAACGTGGGTTCAAGCACCTCGAACGGCACTCGGAGCCGCTCCCCGACCTCGGCGAGCGTCGCCGAACCGAACACCTGGTTTTGACGGTAGATCTGCAGCAGCGCCCACAGTTGGGGGACGGGCAGCTCGCAGCCGGGCCCGCCGGCGAGCCTACGCAGGCGGATCTCCGGGGAGTCCCTGAACATCCGACCGACCGCGACCTCGAGAATCTTCTCCGGCGAATCGGTGCTTGGCATGCCGAATCCCTCGCCGAGATCTGTGGCCGAGACCGCATCCATCTCACGCAGCGGAACCTCCTTGAGGAACAGCGATACGACGAAACCGACGATCGCGACCGGCACGGCGCACAGGAAGACGGTGCCGAGCGAGTCGGCGTAGGCGTCGATGATCGGTGTGGCCATGGCTGGCGAGAGTTGGTGCAGCGCCTGCGGAGACTCGGCCGCCTGGGCGGGCGCACCGCTGGAGACCAGCGCCGGCCCGAGCCTACCCGCGAGGAAGTTTGCGAACAGCGAGCCGAAGATGGCTGCGCCGAAGGAACTTCCGATGGTTCGAAAGAAGGTGACGCCCGAGGTCGCGACGCCGAGGTCTTCGAAGCTCGAGGTGTTCTGCACGACGAGCACGAGCACCTGCATGCACAACCCGATGCCCGTACCCAGTATGAACAGGTAGGCCGATTGCTGCCAGGTCGGCGTCGACTGGTCCATGCCGGAGAGCAGGTAGAAGGCGACGGCCATGATCGCCGTGCCTGCGACGGGGAAGATCTTGTACCGGCCCGTGCGCCCGACGATCGATCCGCTGCTGATCGAGGTGATCAACAGACCGGCGACCATCGGCAACGTCCGAAGCCCCGACTCGGTTGCCGAGACTCCGTCGACGAACTGCATGAACGTTGGCATGAAGGTCAGTGCGCCGAGCATCGCGAAGCCCACGATGAAGCCCAGGATGCAGCAGACCGTGAACACCGGGCTGGTGAACAACCGAATCGGCAAGATCGGCTCGTCGGCTCGTAATTCCACCCAGACGAACGCGGCGATCGCGGCGGCGGATGCCGCGAACAGGCCGATGATGACCGGCGAGGTCCATGCGTACTCACCGCCACCCCAACTGGTCGCCAGGGTCAGACCCGATGCGCCGAGACCGACGAGCAGGATCCCCGCGTAGTCGATGACGGGCTTGGCCGCCCGCGCCAGGGACGGGATCGCGGCAATGCTCACGATGAGGACGACGATCGCCACCGGGACGTTGATCCAGAATGCCCATCGCCAGGAGAGATTGTCGGTGAAGAATCCGCCGAGCAGCGGTCCGATCACCGTCGTCACACCGAAGACCGCGCCGAGCGCGCCCTGGTAGCGACCGCGGTCGCGGAGCGGGATCACCTCGCCGATGACGGCCATCGAAGTCACCATGATGGCGCCGCCACCGATCCCCTGAAGTGTGCGGGACGCCACCAGCATGGTCATCGAGCCGGCCAGGCCGCACAGGATGGACCCTGCGAGGAAGAACAGAATCGCCGTCTGGAAGACGGTCTTGCGGCCGAAGAGGTCACCTAGCTTGCCGACGATCGCCGTGACGATCGTCGACGCCAGCAGATAGCTGGTCACGACCCACGATTGATGACCGGCGCCGCCGAGATCGGCGACCACCGTCGGCAGTGCCGTCGCCACGATGGTCTGGTCCAGGGCAGCCAACAGCATGCCGAGCAGCACGCCGACGAAGATGAAGTTCCGTCGCTGCGGACTGATGAGTGCGTTGGCGGATTCGGGATCCGCGGTGTGGGTGCCCGAGGGACTTGACATGTCCTGCCTTCCGAAGTGTCCTGGCGCGGTGGCCGCCCGAGAACTTGTCGTTTAGACAGGCTAAAGAGTTACGTCTTCGCGCCCTACTGTGGCGGACGCGACACGCACTGCGCGGAGTAGAGCTGTTCGCCGAGCTTGTCCATCAGCTCGAGCTGCGTTTCCAGGTAGTCGATGTGATGCTCCTCATCGGCGAGGATGCCCTCTAGCAGGCTGGCGCTGGTGGCGTCTTCCTTCGCGCGGCACATGACCACGCCGGGCTTCAGTCGCGCCAACACCTCGTACTCGATTGCGAGGTCGGCCTCGAACTGCTCCCGCAACGTCTGTCCGACCCTCAGCGAGAACAGCCGCTGGTAGTTCGGGAGGCCGTCCAGCAGAAGAATTCTGTCGGTGATGGCCTCCGCGTGGTTCATCTCCTCGAACGCCTCTTTGCGGGTATGGGTGGCGAGCTCGGTGAAGCCCCAGTTCTCTTGCATCTTCGAATGCAGGAAGTACTGGTTGATTGCGGTCAGCTCACTCGTCAACTGCTCGTTGAGGAGTTTGAGGACATCTGCGTCGCCTTGCATTGCATTGCTCCTATAACGCCGTGAGGACTGGTCACGTGTCAGTGTCTGGCTGCGTCCCGTCCGTCGCGGGTTCGGTCCCAATCTAGTGCAACCCGCGGACGGGAGTGCCGAATCTGAGGGCGGTGTGGGCGTGTTCGTCCCTGCCGAGCGCCCCTGCCAGACGAGGCGAAAATCCCCGTCGAGGATGGCCAAGCCGCCGAGTGCCGCCCTGGTGGACTGGCTAACCTAACTAAGGTTAGACTGCACTAACCTGCTGAACCGCGCTCACTGGGCGCAACGGAAGCGAAGGCGGAAACGATGCGCGACGACGGTTCGAACCTCCGTCACGGTGGCAGCGGCTCGCCCACGTCGTGTCTCTCGGAGAACGACTGATGTTCGTCTGCCTGTGTACGGGCGTGACGAGCAAGGCCGTCACCGATCTGGTGGCGTCTGGCGCATCGACGTCAAGGCAGATTGCCGAGGCGTGTGGGGCGGGGCTCGACTGCGGACGCTGCCGTCGCACGCTGCGCGCGATCATCGAGGCCTCCGCCATCCGGGATTGTCCGGTACACGCAGCCAGTTAGTCGGGCCTCGCGCCCATCAGCTCCCGCGCCGCTCGGCGAACGCGGCGAGCGCGTCGGCGTTGGCCGCTCCCCCGAGCAGTTCGGCGAACTGCGCGTACTCGCGTGTGGCGGCGGCGGTGATCTCCGATCGGGTCGGGTCCACCATCGTCTGCTTCACTGCGATGAGGCTCGGAATCGACCGTGACGCAAGGATGTCCGCGTGCCGAGCGGCCTCGGCGAGTAGGGCGTCGGGCTCGCAGACCTTCCACGCGAAGCCCATCCGCTGCGCTTCCGCGGCATCGACCCACTCCGACGACAACAGCATCCACGCGGCGTTCTGTCGACCGACGAGCTGCGGCAGCAAGTAGGACGACGCGGCTTCCGGGGCGACCCCAAGGCTGGTGAAAGGGCACTTGAGTCGGGCCGACGTGGACATGAAGACGAGGTCGGCATAGCCCAGGATCGTCGCACCGATGCCGACGCCGAGGCCGTTGACGGCCAGGATGAGCGGCTTCCGCAGGGCGGTGAGTGTGTCGATCATGCCGGCGAACCCGTACTGCCCTGACTGAAACGCCGGGTCGGTGATGCGCGCCTGCATTTCGACCAGGTCGTTGCCTGCACTGAACGCTCGGCCTGCACCGGTCAGCAGGACGACGGCAACGGTCGGGTCCTCGTCGGCGTCACGCAACGCGATCGTGGTGGCGTCGTACAGCGCCTCATTGAACGCGTTGAGCGCCTCGGGACGATTGAGGGTCAGAGTTCGCACGCCGTTGGCATCGTCGATCTGCACCAGCACGGCGCAAGCCTATTCGTTAGCCGTTGGAATACACGCGACTGGGTATGACGAGTACGACCGTTCTGCGCTGCGCGGCCATGACCCGGTCGTATTCGGCCCAGTCGTCGTGCTGTCCGCCCGCGGAGGTGAACACGTCGCGGAGCAGCAGTCGGAGCGCATCGCCGGCGAGCCAGGACTGCGGGTCGTCCGGGCCCGCTAGTTCTGCGATGCCCTCAACCGTCGCCCACCGCCACCCGTCTCGGAACGTCACCGCGATCTGGGGACGCGTCCGAAGGTTGCCCAACTTGACCCTGCCGTAGGTGACGAACGCCAGTGTCGACTCCCCCGATAGGGGATGGGGGAACATGCCTGCGTTGACGAGCGAGGCCTGCACGCTGCCGTCGCCCCGGACGGTCGACACCACGGCCAGACCGCTCTCGGCTGCAGCCAGGGAGACGGCATCGTGGAGAGTGGTCACGTCGGCACCTCCATCGCGAACGGCGACCGCATGACGTAGCGACTGGTGGGCACCGTGTCGACGTTCTGGTTGGCGCCGAATGCCGACGTACTCGCCACCATGCGGTTCATCCGATTGCTGAGGTCCTCGTCATCGGCGGCGCCGAAGAATGCGTGCAGATTCCCGACCGCCTCGATCGGGAACAACTCCTCGACGATGGCGTCGACGGCCGGCGCGCCCGAGGTCAGCCCACGCACCACCGCATTCTGGGTGTAACCGAACGTCGACTGGGTGGCGATCGCCACCGGGGTGTGACCGACATGCCAACGCGTGAGCCACGTTTCCTCGTCCAGGTCGTCGGGCCGCCGCAGGAGCGCGACGTTGGCGAACCCGGGTGTGCGTGTCCCGAGGGCCGTCGGGGGTGGTGGCAGCGGCGCCGACTCGGTGACGAGATATGCGTCAGCTCGATCGCATTCGCCAGCCAGTCGATCGAGGGCGCCCAGCACGTGTGAGCCGTAGGACTGTTCAGTCCAGATAGCGACGAATGCGACGACGGGCGGATCAAGTGTCGTCAGCGTCATCAGGGAGTCGGCGACCGGGGCATCACGGACGTTGATGACGAGACCGGGCGCTCCCAGCGCGAGGAGATCGTCGGCGACCTCAGTGCGAAGACGTGTGCACCACGAGTCGTCTCCGGCCGCGCCCCGGAGCATGATGATGACCTTCTCCACCGCACGAACCTACCGCCACGGCTGCGGCGTTGACCCACAATCGCAGTTCGATTCGGTAAGTTTTGGAGGTTGTGACGGGCAGGCGATGAAGGGGCTACCGCAGAGCATCTCTGCGCCCGATCTCGGTGCGCTAGGTCGCAGTCTGCTCGGCGTGATGGTCGCAGCGGGTGTCGGGCTGCACTGGGGGTCGGGGGGTGCGGCGACGGCGGCGGCAGGGGCGGCCGCAATTGCGGGAGCCGCTGCGCTGCAGGACAGCCCACGTGGCCCCCTTCGCATGGTGGTGTCGATCTCGGTTCCGATGGCTGCCGCGGTACTGCTCGGCACGTCGACGTCGTCGGACGGCGTGCTCTTCGTTCTGGTCGCCACCGCATGGTGCTTCGTCGCAGGCATGCAGTGGGCGCTCAGTGCGAATGCCGGGCTCATTGCCGCCGCGACGGGTGCACTGCTCGTCACCACGCCACCGATCGCACCGACTGCCTCGTCGGTCGTCACTTCGACCGTGCTCGCCCTCGGCGGAGGCCTGGTACAGGCCGTGCTGATCGGCCTGTGGCCGCGACGCCGGTGGCGGCTGCAGCGGGACGCCCTGACCCGGGCCTACCGGTCCCTGGGCGTCGACGCGCAGAAGCTCGCAGCGGATCCGGGTGTCGCAGTCGACCCGGCGCCGCTTCTGTCGCTCCGCGACTCCTTCACCCTGACCGACCATGAGGCCAGGCGCCGCCCACTCGCCTATCGCGCCTGGTATGGCCTGCCGCAGCGGATATCCGTGACGCTGACGGCGTTGGCAGCCAGGTCGTCCGCTGACGGCGCCGTGACCGACCTTCTCCTCGCCTCCTCGACGGTGTTGGACGTCGTGGCGAGTCACCGCCGCACCGCTCAACGCGAGGCGATGGATGGCATACAACGCGTCGAGGCCGCAGCTGACACGGTGGAGATGTCGAACGTGCCACTGGCACAGCGTCTTTCCCGCCAGCTCAGGGAGGCCGTTGCGCTGCGCTTCGGCGAGCCCACCCCCGGACCGGATCACGTCACGCGATTCGGGCGTCACAGTGGGCTGACGGTGATTCAGACGGCTGCCACGGCGATCGGATCGCACCTGACGTGGGAATCGCCCATCCTGCGGCACGCGATCCGGCTTGCCGCCGCGACAGGAGCCGGGGTGGCGGTGGAACGCTTCGCCGACGTTCCGTACGGCTACTGGATTCCGTTGACCGTGCTGATGGTGCTGCGTCCGGAGACCGCTCACACCTACACCAGGTGTGTCGGGCGCGTGGCAGGCAGTGCGGTGGGAATCGCAGCAGCGTCGGTCGCGACCCTGGTCTGGCATCCCTCGGGCCTGGCGGCCGCCGTGCTCGCGGTCGTCGTACTCGGACTCGCCGCCGCGGTATCGGGGTTCGGATACGTGGCCATGAGTGCGGTACTCGCGGCGGCGATCGCGTTCCTCATCGACATCAGCGACACCGCAGAGATCGGCACCACGGTCGACAGATTGGTCGCTGCGTTGATCGGCGGTGCCCTCGCGGTGCTCGTACACGTGGTGCTGCCTGATCACTCCCTGATCCGTCTGCGGCAGCGTGCGGGTGAGCTGCTGGAAACCGAGATCGATTACGCCGCAACGGTGATCAAGGCCTTCGTGCACGGCCTGGATCATCCCGGCGAGGCGTTGGCAGCAGCGTGGGAGCGCGCCTTCCGCGCGCGGGCGGCGTTCGAGGCGGCCGCAGGCGCAACGACGACGAACTCGGGTGATCTACGTCGTTGGCTGAAGTCGTTCCGCGGCGCGCTCAACGCCGTCACCACCGCGTGCGCGACGCTCGAATCCAGTTTGCCTGCTCAGCCATCGGCGTCGCTGAGTGGCGACTTCATCGTGGCGATCGACGAGTACGCCGAGGCGCTGTGCGGTGCGCCGACCAGCCCGGGTGCGCCATGGTGCCTCGACGGGGACCGGGTAGCGGCCGCTGAGCAGCGCATTCGCGACGCTGCGCGACACCTCGGACCCAACGACACCGCAAGCCGTGTTCTGGTTGCCGAGATCGGAGACATCACTCGCTGCCTCGTCGGCATCACCGATTGAGCCTGGCGCGACGTGGTCAGTCGCGAGCCCACCGCGGCTGAATGAACACGCCCTCGGCTTCGACCGTCACGCCGTGGGCATCGGCGAGACGGCCCGCGGCGAAGGTCTTGACGCCTTCCGTGCGGACGATTGCGGCCTCGACGTGCAGGTCGCCCAGCGGCGTCATTCGGCGGTAGCGGATGGTGATGGTGCCGGTCAGTCGGGGCTTGTCGGGCGAACTCGCCGCGTCGCCGAGCGCGTGGTCGAGGATGAGAGCGGCAACGCCGCCGTGCACGTGTCCTGGCGGGCCTTCGTAGGCAGCGCCGAGGGTGAAGTCGGCTGACACGCCGCCCTCCTCGGATGGGATGAAGGACAGCGGAGGTGCCACGGGGTTGCGCATCCCGATCACGACGTTGCCCCACGGCATCTGGTCTCCGTCGCTGCCGAACCGCACGCCGAAGGGCCCCTCGAGCTGTCGGCCGCGGAGTCGGGCGGTGGCCGCATCGATCTCGGCCTTGGCCGCTGCCACTGCGTCGCCGTCCATCTCGGTGCGGATGGTGGCGTCGATCAATTCGCGCACCGACTTGGTCAATGGTTCGTAGATGCCGCGCAGACGTTCGACGTCCTCGGCACTGAGGTTCTCCACGGGGAAGTCAAGCACTTTTGCACTAGAACACGTTCTAGGTCGGGTGTCGAGTCGCGGTCACCACGTCGAGGCAGCGGTCGTCGGGGTGATGCGACGACCTAGGGCCGCGGACGCACCCCCGCCGCCCGATACACGAACACTGGATCGACGGAACACCACAGCTGGGTTGCGGGCATCCTGTCCAGAAGCACCCCGGCGATGGCGCGCTTGTAGTTCAGCGTCATCGAGCCGCTGAACGATGGGTCGACTCCCCGCAGGGCGATGTCGATCTTCATGCCCTTCTCGCCGATCGTCACGCGGGCTGGACCGCGCGGCAGGTCCCATCGAGAATCAATCGCTCGCAAGAGCGGATCCCCGCCGGTCGGGAACGTCGCGACCGCTCGGGTGGTGGTCAACGCGAACGCGCCATGAGACCGCGAGGCGCTCGACGACGACACGACGCCGGGCACGTGCCCCCGAAGGTGTTGCACCACGCCGACCCGCTCGGCGATGACGATGACGTCGTCGGCGTCGAGCTGTTGGCGGAGCTCGGTCGGAAGCCCGGACAAGCTCGCCCGGTCCCGTAGAAATCCGAACATCGTCAGAACCTCGCCTCGTGGATCGCCGGTCGGCGGCGTCAGCCGATGGTGGTGTCGCTGTCGATCTTGTCGGTGGCTGCGCCGAGGACGTCACCCGCGGCGTCGGGGCCGTCGACGTTGAGCTGCAGCACGTACAGCCCGTCGGCGGCCGGGATCACGACGGTCTTCTGGGCGATGAAACGTGGTGCGCCGTCACGGGTGTAGGTGCCGCCGAGCACGTAGGCCGGGTAGTCGCCAAGGGTGCTGGTCTCGCCCTCGTTTCCGGGCTGGTAGTCCGGCAGGTTGTTGAGCTCACCGGGGGCGAGGTCGATGATCTGTTGCGGGTCGACGTTGCCCGACAGCTTCGACATCAGCGCGACGATGTTCGGCGGATCGTTCTCGAACTCCGGGCCGGTGTAGACGATGGCGCCGTAGGCGTAGGGGGGCGCTTCCTCCGGGCTCAACGGCTGCCAGCCGTCCGGCACGGGCAGGTTCACCGCGGGAGCGTTGGGGTCACCCATCTTGATCCCCGTCTCCTGGAGGTTGTTTTCCTTGATGTAGTCCGCGATGGTCGGGTTGGGGCCCGCGGCCTGGGCCTGGGTGGTCTCGGGCACCTTGGGCTTCTTCGACGTCGTCGTCTCGCTGGAGGACGACTTGCTCGTGCTCGTGCTACTCGACGTCGCGGTCTTGGTGTCCGAGCCGCAGCCGGACAGGACGACGGCAAGGGCGGTGGCGGCCGCAGCCACACCGGTGAGTGCCGAAGCTCTCATGCGTCAACTCCTCGTTATCGGATCATTGGCCCGCAGCGGACCCGCTGTGGTGGTGGAAAAGTAGTGGCACGGGATTGGAACATCATTGGAACTGCCGCTCCCTGACGCATGACGTGCCGCCAGGGCGGGCCACTACCCCGTCGGCGCAGGCCCGACCAGGAGGTGGCGGATCATCGGGCCCGCCCAGCGCGGGGGTTGGTCAACACGTAGCGGGTGGTCGCGAGCCCGATGATGAAGGCGACGCTACTCGTGGCCGGTGGGGCAGAACGCGTCGTCGAAGCCGCCGCTCCCTGGGCCGGCGTGATCGCGTTCCGAGAGATGTCACTGCCCGAAGAGCTGCTCTTCGGTTCGGGAGGACGCTGGTGCGACCCGACGGCTATGTGGCCGCGGCGGGACGCGCCAGCGACGCCCACCGCCTTCCTCGATGGCTTCGTCGTTGGCTGACGTGCCCGACGGGTAAGGGCGCCCAGGCCGGCCACTGGTCGTGTCAATGAGGCACATCCCGAGAATGCTTCCTACGATTGTCGACAATCGGCAGGATCAACGAGACCGACTCGGACGGCGGTGAGGAATGGGGTCGCACGACCACGGACTGCCCGCGACCCTCGTCGAGCTCGCCACGGACC
Source organism: Mycolicibacterium hodleri (assembly GCF_006439015.1). Classification (GTDB taxonomy): domain Bacteria; phylum Actinomycetota; class Actinomycetes; order Mycobacteriales; family Mycobacteriaceae; genus Mycobacterium; species Mycobacterium hodleri_A. Next base: position 264,062 of record NZ_RCZG01000005.1, read on the forward strand.
GGCTGCGAGACGCTATTCTGCGTGGCGCGATGAAGCCGGGCGAGAAGATCGTCGAAGAGCAGTTGTGTGCCGACCTCGGGATCAGTCGGGCACCCCTACGGGAGGCGCTGCGGCTGCTGGCGCAGCAGGGGCTGGTGGAGCATCAGCCGCGGCGGGGCTCGCGCGTGACGGAGTGGTCGCCGGCCGACGTCCTCCAGCTGTTCGCTCTCCGCCTCGTGCTGGAGCGCCATGCCGTCGAAACGGCGCTGCCGCTCCCGGACCCCGTGGCGTCACTCGAGCCCGTCCGCGATGCTCTCGAAAACATGCGCGGGGCCAGCGACGCCCTGGCACGGGATGACGCGCACCGCCGGTTTCATGCCGCAGTCGTGGAGCTCGCCGACAATCGCCAGTTGAACATCGCGCTCGATCCGATCCTGCTCAAGCTTCAACTGCCCATGGCGACCAACCTCCGCGAGGAGGCGCGCCACCACGATGCCGCGGACGGCGTGAAACGCCATCGCGAGATCCTAGCGGCGTTGGAGACCAACGACCCGGCGGCCGTCGTCGCCGCGCTCGAGGGGCATGGGCATCTGCACTATCTCGGCCTCGAGTCGCATCGCTAACACAATCGACACACAGCCGTACCCAGACCGCCATCATTCTGTCGACAATCGACAGTTATGGCTCACGACTCACACGGTCCGTCGATCGGACCCTCGGTCGCCGAGGTTCTCGCTTCTCACGCGGGCGGCACCGGCTCGCCCACCAAGACGGCGACAAGAGTGGCCGACGCCATCGCGGCCCGCGGGGACGACGGCACCTGGCTCTCGACGGTGTCACGCAACGAGCTCCTCGCCGCCGCGGCCGAGATCGAGAATCGTCCGGGCGCAAGGACTCTGCCGCTGTACGGCGTGCCCTTCGGCGTCAAGGACAGCATCGACGTCGAAGGGTTTCCCACGACCCTGTCGTGCCCCGACTTCTCCTACGTGGCGTCGGCCACCGCGCCCGCGGTCCAGAAGCTGCTTGATGCCGGGGCGCTCTACGTGGGCAAGACCAACCTGGATCAGTTCGCCACCGGGCTGAACGGTACGAGGACGCCGTACACCGTGCCGCGCAGCGTGTACGGCGGCGAGATGATCTCGGGCGGTTCGAGCTCGGGTTCGGCGTTGGCAGTCGCCTTGGGGCAGGTGCCGTTTGCGGTCGCCACCGACACGGCGGGCTCCGGCCGGGTACCCGCGGCACTCAACGGCGTCGTCGGATACAAGCCCTCGCGCGGTCTGATCAGCACAGTCGGTCTGGTACCGGCGTGCAAGTCGCTGGACTGCATCAGCGTGATGGCGGGCTCGATCGAGGACGTCGACCGGGTGATGGACGTCATGATCGGCCGTGACGACGCCGATGCGTGGTCGCGTGACCGCGGACCGCGGCACGAGGGCGGCGTCATCCGCGTCGGGCTGCCGCCGGTCGACGAACTCGAGTTCTTCGGCGACGAGGCGATGCGGGCGGCGCATCTCGGGTTCCGCGACCACGTGACCCGCCACGCGACCATCGTCGAGATCTCGCTCGCGCCCTTCCTCGCGGCGGGCGCACTGCTGTACCAAGGACCGTGGGTCGCCGAGCGGCTCGTCGAGTTCGGCGACTTCCTGGTCGCGCAACCAGATTCGATCCATCCCGTCGTCCGCGACATCCTGCGCAGCGGCGAGAAGTACACCGCCGTCGATGCATTCGCGGCACTGCAGCGGCTGCAAGAGCTCAAGGCCGAGGTCGGGCGGCTGTGGGCCGACGTGGACGTTCTCGTCGTGCCGACGATCGGTACCACGTTCACCGTCGACGAGGTGCTCGCCAGGCCCATCGAGTGCAACACGGTGCTGGGTCACTACACGCACTTCGGGAACCTGCTCGATCTGCTGGGTGTTGCCGTGCCACTTGGCACCACCACCGACGGACGGCCCTGTAGCGCAATGCTTCTCGGCCCGGCGCTCAGCGACGACACCGTGCTCGCGCTGGCCGCGCAGGTCCTCGACGAACCCCGTGCGGAGGACCGGGGCGCCCCCGAGCCATCGCGCTCCCCCACCCCATCGAAGGAGCAGATATGACAGCGACCGCAGAGGTGCCGGCCGAGCCCTTCCCCTTTCAACTCGTTCCCGGCAAGACGGCCCTGATCGTCATAGACATGCAGCGGGACTTCATCCTGCCCGGTGGTTTCGGTGAGAGCCTCGGCAACGACGTCGACCGACTGCTCAAGGTCGTGCCGCCTCTGGCCGCCTTGATCTCGGCGGCGCGCGAGGCGGGGATGATGGTGATCCACACTCGCGAGGGACACGTGGCGGATCTGTCGGATTGCCCACCCGCCAAATTGAATCGCGGCGCCCCGTCGAAACGCATCGGTGATCCCGGCAAGTACGGCCGCATCCTGATCCGCGGCGAATACGGCCACGACATCGTCGACGAACTCGCGCCCGTCGCGGGTGAAGTGGTCATCGACAAGCCGGGCAAGGGTGCCTTCTACGCGACCGAACTGCAGGACGTCCTCGCGGCCGCGGGCATTACACAGCTGCTCGTCACCGGCGTCACCACTGAGGTGTGCGTACACACCACGACACGGGAGGCCAACGACCGCGGTTACGAGTGCCTCGTCGTATCCGATTGTGTCGGTTCGTATTTCCCTGATTTTCAACGCGTTGGTCTCGAGATGATCAAGGCGCAGGGCGGCATCTTCGGATGGGTCGCCGACACCACGGCCGTGATACCGGCCATCCAGTCACTCGCCACCACCGCCTGAAAGGAACCCAGACCATGTCGACCGACGTCACCGAAACCCCCGCCGAACCCCCCGCTGAACTGCCGGAGGCCAAGACCCCGCTGTCCGTCCCGTGGTGGACTCGCGGAGACACCAACGCCTTCTTCGGCCTCGGCTTCAACATTCTCGTCAACGTCCTCACGCTTACGGGCCTGATGATCGGGGTCGTCAGCGTGCCTGCGGGCGACGTGCTGGGTACCGTGCTTCCCGCGCTCGGCGTGGCGTTGATCCTGGGCAACCTGTACTACACGTTCCTGGCCCGGCGTTTGGCGAGTCGCGAGAACCGCGACGACGTCACGGCCTTGCCGTACGGGCCCAGCGTGCCGCACATGTTCATCGTCGTCTTCGTGGTGATGCTGCCGGTGTACCTGAACACCAAGGACGCGATGCAGGCCTGGGAGGCCGGTCTCGCATGGGCGTTCATGATCGGCATCATCGTGATGATCGGTGCGTTCGTCGGGCCGTACATTCGCAAGCTGACGCCTCGCGCCGCGATGCTCGGCACTCTGGCGGGCATCTCGATCACGTTCATCTCCATGCGGCCCGCCGCCCAGATGTGGGAGGCAGCCTGGATCGGCCTGCCCGTGATGGCGATCATCCTGATCGGATTCTTCACCGACGTGAAGCTGCCATTCGGCATCCCGGTCGGACTGGCCGCCCTCCTGGTCGGCACCGCGATCGGGTGGGCCGGCGGCTACATGTCCGCCCCCGACGTCAGCCAGGCCGTGTCTGACATCGCGATCGGCGTACCGGACCTCCGTGTGACCATGCTCTTCTCCGGGCTCTCGCACTTGGCCCCACTACTGGGAACCGCAATACCGTTGGGCGTCTACAACTTCACCGAGGCGATGAGCAACGTGGAGAGCGCCGCGGCGGCCGGTGACAGCTACAACCTGCGCAGCGTTCTGCTGGCAGACGGCGCCGGTGCCTGCATCGGCTCGGCGTTCGGGTCGCCCTTCCCGCCCGCCGTCTACATCGGGCATCCCGGCTGGAAGGACGCAGGCGGTCGCGCCAGCTACTCGCTGGCCAGTGGTGTGGTCATCGGAATCCTCTGCTTCCTCGGACTTTTCGGTGTCCTCGACGCACTGCTTCCCGTTCCCGCGATCGTGCCGATCCTGCTGTACATCGGTCTTCTGATCGGGGCCCAAGCGTTCCAGGCGGTGCCGCGGTTGCACGCGGTCGCCGTGGTTGCGGCCATCCTGCCGAACCTCGCTCAGTGGGCGAGTGGGCTGATCGACAACGCGCTGAACGCCGCGGGCACGTCGGCAGCGGGAGTAGGCATGGAGAAGTTGAACGGCGCGGGCGTGGTCTACGAGGGTCTGCAGACCCTTGGCGAGGGCGCGGTGCTCGTCGGTCTGGTGCTAGGCACCATGGTGACCTTCATCCTGGACAAGAAATTCCTCTACGCGGCAATCGCGTCGGTGGTCGGCGCGGTGCTGTCCTTCATCGGGCTGATCCATGCGCCACAGGTCGAGTGGGCGGCAAACCCCGCCGTGGCCCTCGGCTACCTGTTCTTCGGCGTGGTGTGTGTCCTGTACTGGTTCCTGCCGGGCGCCAAGGACCCGGTCGTGATTGACGAGGCGGACGTGGTCGCCGGGCATTAATCCCCGGTCCCACCCCTGTCGAGCCTGCGGGGAGATCGCGAATCTTCGTGATGTCACGATCTCACCGCAGGCTCGGGCGACGGCGTGAGAGGCGCTCGTCACATGGTTGTCGACAGGTGTCTTAGATAACCTAATAATTCGTAGTCAAGTGTCTACGAAGTCGCCTATGCTGATGGACATGCCCACCCGCACCCACAGCGCAGATCCCCGCGCCGAACGCGTTCGCACCCTATTGCGGGACGCTGCGTTCGCGCTGGCGCACGAGCGGTCCGTCGACGAGATCACCGTCGGGGATCTGGTGACGCGCGCGGGCGTCAGTCGGCAGGTCTTCTATCGTCACTTCACCGACCGTGACGACGCGGTTGCGACGGCGTTCGCCGTCGCGTTCTCCGCGGCGGTCGCGGCCATCAGCGGTGATGCGCGGTTGCGGATTGTCGGGTTGTTCGCCTTCGCCGCCGAGCACCGCACGATGTATCGAAACGTGGTGCCCAGCGCCGTCACCCAGCGTGTCGTGGCCGCCTTTCGCGACGAACTGCTGCCCGCCTGCGAGGAGATCGCCGAACAGGGCATGCACGTCGTCGGACCCATCGCCGACATCGCTCCAGAATCCGTCAGTCGCTTCCTCGTCGGCGGATTCCAGGAGGTGCTCCGCTCCTGGATGGAAGATCCGGACGCGACCGATCTCCGTGGCCGGGTCTCAGCCGCCCTCGACACCGTCGACGCGCTGCTGGGCCTGACCGCCAACACGCACCAACCCCGTTAGGAAGGGACCGACCATGGGAAAGCACGAAGCCCCGCACCAGCACCACGCTCCGAAACTGACCGACGTCGCCAACCGGCGCGTCACGCGGACCGACGTCCGCAAGATGATCCTGGCGATGGCGGCGCTCACCGTCTTCGTCGTCGCCATGATCGCGAGCTACTCGGGCGCGTTCGCCAAGCCGACGCTGCACCACCTCGACGTCGCGGTCGCCGGACCCCAACAGCTGGTCGACGGGCTCCGCGCACAGGACAACCTGGGGGTGACCGAAGTGGCCGATCCCGCCGCCGCTCGCGCCCAGGTCTTCGACCGCAAGACCGACGCCGCCTTCGTCGTCGGGCAGGCCGGTGACCTGAAGATCTTCGTCGCCGGTGGCGGTGGGCGCAGTGTCGCAAACGCCTCCGAGACGGTCGGTCGCGCCGTCGCCGCCAAGGCGGGTCTGACGCCGAACGTCGAGGACGTGGCGCCGACCTCGCCCGACGACCCGCAGGGCACGGTCGAGTTCTACGCCGTCATCTTCCTGTCCATCGGCGCGACCATGGGCGCAGCGGTGTTCGGCCTGATGATGGGCAGCGTCCGCAGGCTGTCGACGCTGGCGCTTCGCACGCTGAGCCTCGCGGCGTACTCCGCGCTACTGGCCGGCGGCGTGACGCTGTACGTCGACGGCATCCTCGGCGCGCTGACCAGCCACACCTGGCAGGTCTTCGGCGCGCTCTGGTTGTACGCATTCGCCGTCAGCGGGGCCGTCACCGGTGTCGCCGCCGCCTTCGGCAGCGTCCCATCTGCGCTGGTGACTCTGTTCCTGATCATCGTCGGAAACGCCGCGGCCGCGGGTCCGGTTGGGCTGCCGTTGCTTTCGGGCTTCTACACGACGTTCAACGCGATCGTCCCGCAGGGCTCAGGCGTGGCGTTGCTGCGCAGTATCGAGTACTTCGGCGGCAACGGCGCCGTGACACCGATCGCCACCCTGGCCATCTGGGGTGCGACGGGCCTGGCCCTCGCGGTAATCGCGGTGCTCGCCCCCAAGGCGTGGACGACTTATCGTGCCACTCATGACCGCTACCGCGTCGCAGCCCGGCGAGACTCCAGACGAGATTCAGCCGTACTACGACCTCGGGTCCTATCACCGGTCGACTGAGACGCCGTCCGCTGAAGCCCAGCGGTGGTTCGACCGCGGCTTGGTCTGGGCGTACGCGTTCAACCACGAAGAGTCGATCCGCTGCTTCGAACGGGCGTTGGCGTCGGATCCCGAACTCGCCATCGCACGATGGGGCATCGCCTACGCCATCGGGCCCCAACTACAACAAGGCATGGGAGGCGTTCGATCCCGCCGACCTGACTGCATCGCTGGCCAGGGCGCGCGCGGAGCTCGAGATGGCCGGCAGCGGTCGGACGTCGGTGGTCGAGCGGAGGCTGATCGAGGCACTCGTCGTCCGCTTTCCCACTGATGATCTGACGGCCGGTCACGCGCGGTACGCCGACGCAATGGTCGCGCTCGCCGAGGACCACCGGGACGACGTCGACGTTCTCGCCCTGGCGGCGGACGCGTTGATGAATGTGTCGGCGTGGGCGCTGTGGGACACCAGGACCGGTGACCCCGCCGCGGGGTCGCGCGTCGTCGAGGCCAAGCGTCTTCTCGACGACGCGCTCGCCACCGACGAGGGGCGCGAGCACCCCGGCGTGCTGCACCTGTACCTGCACGCGATGGAGATGTCGGCGCGCCCGGAGGACGCGCTGCCCGTGGCAGACCTGTTGCGCGGATTGGTCCCCGACGCCGGACATCTCCAGCATATGCCCAGCCACATCGACGTGTTGTGCGGTGACTATCGCAGCTCCATTGAGGCGAATATCGCTGCGGTGCGGGCGGACCGGAAGTTCGTCGAGCATGCGGGACCGCTCAACTTCTACTCTCTCTACCGGGCGCACGACCTTCACTTCGTGGCGTACTCGGCGATGTTCGAGGGCCGGTACGCGACGGCGCTACTGGCCGCCGACGAGCTTGCCGAGCAGCTGACTCCCGAGCTGTTGACGATCGAATCACCGCCCATGGCCGACTGGCTGGAGGCGTTCGCACCCCTGCGGGTGCACGTGCTGATCCGCTTCGGCCGGTGGGAGGAACTGATCGCGCAGCCGCTGCCCGACGACGTCGGGCTGTTTTGCACCACAGCGGCGACGATCCACTACGGACGCGGCATCGCCTACGCCGCTACGGGAGATCTGACGCGGGCGCGAGCCGAGCGAGACGCCTTCGCGACCGCCTACGCCGCGATCCCGGAGAGCCGGTATCTGTTCAACAACACCAGCCGCGACATCCTCGCCGTGGCCGCGGCCATGCTGGACGGCGAGATCGGCTACCGCGAGCACCGCTTCGACGAGGCATTCGAATATCTCAGGCGCGCAATCGAACTCGACGATGCACTTCCCTACGACGAACCGTGGGGCTGGATGCAGCCCACCCGGCATGCGTACGGCGCTCTGCTGCTCGAACAGAATCGCGTCGAGGAAGCCGCTGCGGTGTATGCCGCGGACCTCGGACTGGATTCCACCCTGAGTCGCTGCTGCCAGCACCCCGGGAACGTGTGGAGCCTGCACGGCTACCACGAATGCTTGACCAAGCTGCACCGCGATGACGAAGCGGCCATCATCGGCCAGCAGCTCGAGCTCGCGCGTGCCAGAGCCGACGTGCCGATCCTGGCGTCGTGCGCGTGCCGGCTCGACGTCGCGGGGGACGGCTGCTGCGGCTCTGAGTAGGGATCTCCCCAGCGTGTCGGGTTCAGCGCGACGGACGGTTCTCTATCGTCGGTGGCGTGAGTCGTATGTGGGATCAGGTGCGGAGCTACCTGCGCAGCGCTCCCCTGACCTATACCTGGCTCGTCGTGCTGCTCGCGACGACGCTGGTGCAGCACTCGATGACGCAACGGACGTTGCGGCAGATGCTGCAGTCGACGTCGACCAATCTGCACCACCTGGCATCCGATCCCCTGCGGGTGTTGTTCCAGAGCCTGCTGTGGATCGACGGCACGTACTGGTGGCCCTACCTGATCATCTTCACGGTGTTCCTCGCTCCCGCCGAGCGGTGGCTGGGACATCTGCGCTGGGCGTCCATCGGACTGATCTGCCACGTGGGCGCCACCTATCTGAGCGAAGGCTACCTGTACTGGAGCATTCAGCGGACTGACGCCTCACCGCGTCTGATCGACGCACGCGACGTCGGTGTGAGCTATTTCGTCGTTGGCATCGTCGGGGTGCTGTTCTACCGGATTCCACGGCGGTGGCGATGGGCCTACCTCGCCGTTGCGGTCCTGCTCGGGGGCGGCGGGCTCGCACTGCGCACCAACTTCACCTCGCTGGGACATCTCTGTGCACTGTTCCTCGGTCTGGCCTGCTATCCGCTGACGCGACGAAGGCGGACACCCGAGGCTGCGTACACTCCGGCTGTGGCGATCAGCGATGGCGACCTAGGGCACCTGCGCCGTTGCGTGGAGCTGGCCAGGGAGGCACTTGAGGCCGGCGACCAGCCATTCGGTTCTCTTCTGGTCGACGCGAACGGCGAAGTTCGCTTCGAGGACCGCAACCGCACCAAGGACGGTCCGTTCGGTGGGGATGCGACCCGTCATCCCGAGTTCGAGATCGCCCGCTGGTCCGCCTCCCACCTGACGCCAGCCGAACGCGCAACCGCGACCGTGTACACCTCCGGCGAGCACTGTCCGATGTGCGCCGCCGCCCACGCCTGGGTGGGGCTGGGGCGTATCGTCTACGCGGCGTCGACCGCGCAGATGGTCGGATGGCTGCAGATGTGGGGCGTTTCAGCGTCACCCGTTGCGCCGCTGCCGATCTCGACCATCGCCCCCGGGATCGACGTCGATGGACCCGCACCCGAGCTCGCCGAGGAGATGAAGGCGATGTACGAACTGACCTTCGCGAAATGAGCGACCCGGCATGGGTCGAGCATGCGATTTGGTGGCAGATCTACCCGCTGGGGTTCGTCGGCGCGTTTCCCGCCGATCCCGCTCCCACTGCCGACGAGCATCGACTCCGGCGGATCGCCGAGTGGTTCGACCATGCCCTCGAACTTGGTGCGTCGGGTGTCGCCCTCGGGCCGGTGTTCGCTTCCCAGACCCACGGCTACGACACAGAAGATCACTACGCGATCGATCCGCGACTCGGCGACGATTCAGACTTCGACCACCTCATCGAGCAGGCTCGGGCGCGCGGCCTGAGGGTTCTGCTCGACGGCGTGTTCAATCACGTAGGCACGGGCTTCGCCCGCTACCAGGAGGCGCAGTCGGGCGCCGATGATTCGTGGTTTTGCAAGGGGCGTAACGGTTTCGCCACCTTCGAGGGGCACGACGGTTTGATCACACTGAACCACCGCAACCCTGAGGTCGTCGATTACGTCACTGACGTCATGCTGCACTGGCTGCGCCGCGGTGCCGACGGCTGGCGGCTGGACGCCGCCTACGCCGTGCCCGACGAGTTCTGGGCCCAGGTGCTGCCGAGGGTGCGAAGCGAGTTCCCCGACGCGTGGTTCGTCGGCGAGGTCATCCACGGCGACTACGTAGGCACCGTGTCGGCCTCGACGTTCGACTCGGTGACGCAGTACGAACTGTGGAAGGCGATCTGGAGCAGCCTCAACGACGGCAACTTTCACGAGCTGGATCACGCCCTGACGCGGCACGACGAGTTCCTCGAGGCGTTCGTCCCGCTGACGTTCATCGGGAATCACGACGTCACCCGGATCGCCAGCCGCCTCAGCGACGAGCGGCACGTCGGGCATGCGCTGGCGCTCGTGCTGACCATCGGCGGCACGCCGAGTGTGTACGCAGGCGACGAGTGGGGGTATCGCGGCGTCAAGGAGGAGCGTTTTGGCGGTGACGACGCGGTGCGTCCGGAATTCCCGCCCCGCCCAGATGAATCCGAGCACCTCGGCCAAGATGCCTTCCGGTTGCACCAGCATCTGATCGGTCTGCGCCGACGTCATCCGTGGTTGCACGACGCTCGCTCATCGGCGCTGCACCTAACCAACCGCCAATACGTCTACCGGACCACCTCCGACGCGGGATCGCTGGTGGTGGCGCTCAACGTCGACGACGAACCGCTGCGAAAGCCTTTGTCCGAGTTGGGCATCGGCACCGCACGCATTGTCGCAGGTTCCGGCGTCCCCGGCGAAGACGTGGTCGACGGGCTCGACGTCGAGCCTCACGGATGGGTCGTCCTCGAGGTCTAGCGCGACGCGAGCATTCTCAGCGTCTGCTCGTCCCGCTGGCCGCCGTAGTACTCGTCGAGGACCGCAGTGAAGTCGCGGCGGTCGCCATCGGTGACTTCGGCGAACAACGTCATCGAGGACTTGAGCTTGAGTGCGTCGACCGAGCCCATCAACGCCTCAGCGGTGACGGCCCCAGAGTGCGCTACCAGTTGCGCGCACCACCGCAGGCGGGGACCAAGTACGTCGTGCGCAAGGTAGGCGGTGACCTCGTCGCGGGATTTGATTCCGTATCTGACTGCCATCGCGCTGCGTCCCAGTCCGCTCAGTTGCGGAAAGACGAACCAGATCCAGTGCGACCTCTTGCGCCCGGCGCTGAGTTCCATCACGGCTGTCTCGAAGTCGCCGCCGCGGTCCTGCGCATCGACGAAGCGTTGCAAGTCGAAGGGATCGGCCATGGGTCCACCGTGCCCGACGAGCCGACGAGTTGTCGATACGGTTCGCGCTGGCGCCGATCCGGGAATGAGCTTCCGTCCGGTTCAGCGGGCAGCCGACTTTGCTGAGATTGCGGATGGGTCGACGCTGCACTCCTAGACCGACTGCCAAACGACACGCCGATCGTCGAGCCCCCACGCATTGATGCGATGTTCGTCGACCAGGGCGGTCGGCCGCGCCTTTCGGACTGTTTCACGGAATCACCGCATGTCAAAGCATGGGCAGATGCGGCAGGGCCCCGATAGATCACCACTTCTCCTCGCGAACGTCGCGACACCGGCAGGACTGAGCTAAAACCTCTGAAATCGCTTCATTCACACAGGTCACATGGCCAAACCGCGGGCAAGGTCTCTGCGCCGAGTCGGAATCGTTAGCCAACCGCGACGTCACAAGTCGGCGTTGAGAGCCGGGGTGAACCACATCCGCGTGATTCACTAACGCTCGCAAAGCAACGGCGATTGCTTGAAGACATAGAGATGCACAAGGAGAGGCGGTCTGTTGCCGTTATGAAGTTCGTCAGAATGATTCGCGGTGTGTGGTTGCGGCGACTGGTCACCTGCCTGATGGCAGCGGTAACCCTGCCCGGGCTGATCGGCTTCGTCGGGGGTTCGGCGACGGCTGGGGCGTTCTCCCGGCCAGGACTGCCGGTGGAGTACCTGGACGTGTTCTCTCCATCGATGAACCGGAACATCAGGGTGCAGTTCCAGGGCGGTGGCCCGCATGCCATCTACCTGCTCGATGGTCTGCGCGCGCAGGATGACTACAGCGGCTGGGACATCAACACCCCCGCATTCGAGTGGACCAACGGATCCGGTCTGTCGACCGTGATGCCCGTCGGTGGTCAGTCGAGCTTCTACACCGACTGGTACCAGCCGTCGAAGGGCAACGGCCAGGACTACACCTACAAGTGGGAGACGTTCCTGACCCAGGAGCTGCCCGCGTTCCTCGAGACCAATTATGGAGTGTCACAGGATGGCAACGCCGTCGTGGGCCTGTCGATGGCCGGTGGAAGCGCACTGACCTACTCGATCTACTACCCACAGAAGTTCGTCTACGCGGCGTCGCTGTCGGGCTTCCTCAACCCGTCCGAGGGCTGGTGGCCGATGCTGATCGGGCTGGCGATGAACGACGCGGGCGGCTACAACGCCGAGAGCATGTGGGGCCCGTCGAGTGACCCGGCGTGGAAGCGAAACGACCCCATGGTCAACATCAACCAGCTGGTCGCCAACAACACCAGGGTCTGGATCTACTGCGGTACCGGTACCCCGTCGGATCTCGACACCGGCGCGTCCGGTGGCAACCTGATGTCGGCGCAGTTCCTCGAGGGATTCACGCTGCGGACCAATGTCGCCTTCCGGGACAAGTACCTGGCCGCGGGTGGCACCAACGGCGTGTTCAACTTCCCGCCCACCGGTACCCACAGCTGGGGCTACTGGGGTCAGCAACTGCAGCAGATGCTGCCCGACGTCCAGCGCACGCTGGGGGCTCAGGCCACCGCGTAGGCGTATCTCCTGAAGAGAAGGACCAGGGAACCTGCCGTCACCCCCCGGGCGGCAGGTTCCCTTCTTTCCGTTCAGAGCCGGGTGCGATGGGCGATGTCCTCCTCGAACTCGGCGAGCATGGCGTCGGTCAACGTCGGTCTGGTGTCGGCGATGGCGGCCAGGTAGTCCTCGGTGCGGGCGGGGTCACCGCGCCGGAACTCGATCTCCCGCTCGAAGGCCGACTGCGATCCCTTGCGGGCGGCGAATTCGATGTCCGCCGGTGTGAACATCGCACTGGCGTCCACCAATTGAGTGATGTCGATGGAGCCCGACGACACAAGGTATCTGCCCCAGATGGCCGCCCGTGCCGTGGCATCTGGTGGCCCGACGGGAATCACGTAGTCGAAGCGCCCCGGCCGCAGGATCGCCGAATCCAGGGACCGCACCGAATTGGTGGTGCAGACGAGTAAGCGATTGTCGTGTTGCCGAAAGGCCGGAATCAGTTTGAGCAGCTCGTTCGTCACGCCGTGCGCGGGATCGGTCGGCATCCCCGAACGTGAACCGGCGATCTCCTCCACTTCGTCGATGAACACCAGCACCGAATCCAGGTCCGCCAGTGCGGCGAAGGCGTCACGCAGCGCACCGGCCATCGCCACGCCCGGGGTGGCGAGCCGGGACGGAAGGAGTTCGACGAACGGCCAACCGAGGCGGCCCGCCACGGCCTTGGCGAAGCTGGTCTTGCCGGTGCCGGGTGGCCCGAAGAGGATCACCGCCTTGGGTGGTGAGACGCCGTATTCGGCTGCGGCACTGGGCTCGACGAGCGGCAACACGATGCGGTTCTCGATGACGAGTTTCTCCGCCTCCATCCCCGCCATCGCGTGCCACTGGCCGCGAGGGATTACCTGGGCGCCCAGCGCGGACAGCAGCCCCGCGTCCGCCGAGCCGAGATGATCGATCTTCTCGAAGTAGCTGAGCCCGGTGCGCTCGTCGTAGCCGGAATTGAGCAAGGCCGTCGTACCGGAGGCCTTGGGAGGCAACATCGCCGTGATGCGTCGAGCACCGGCCGTTCGAAGCCGTTGCTCCAGCTCATTCAACAGTGCGCTGCCGAGGCCGCGGTCCCGCCAGCGGCTTCCCAACGCCACCATCGTTATCCACGCCCGATCGCCCTGGACCAGTCCCCCGGCCATGCCGACCAGCTGATCGCCGACGACCGCGACGACACACGGCTGACCGCATCGGGCACCGGTCACCACTTCGGATACTCCGAACGCGGGTAGTGGTTCTCCGGGGAGTCGGTTCTGTTCCCAGATGGAGATGACCTCGTCAAGGTCGTCGTCGTGGAAGTCGCGCAGTCGCCATGGGTGCATTGGCAATTTCTAGCGTCCTGGACGGCCCGCGTCATCGCCCATTCGGGGGTTCCGTACGGGTAGACGCTTCATCTGGAAAGCCAAATGGCCGTGGAGTCGATTGTCGTCCAATCGACTCCACGGCCTTGGTTGGCGCCGCACTCACTGCTGACGGCTCACCGGCGGTGACACGGCGGGCGGCTTGACGACGACCGCATTGTGTCCCTGCTTGTCAACGACTGTGGTTCGGCCGTTGTCGGTGACCGTGCTGGGGTGTTGCGATATAGCGGAACTTCATGTTGTGCTCCTGTCTTGAAGTGTTCAACTCGATGTTCATTCGGATTTCGGTGTCATCGATCGACGCTCCGATTTCCCTCTTACACAGTCCAATCTACCGACCACTCGCCGATTGTCACGGTCTTCACGTCAAACACAAATGTGGGTTAATTAGTTGTGCAGCAGGTCATTTCGACAGTCAAGTCCATCGTAGGATGGATATGAATTCGATATGAGGATGCCGGCCATAATGTTCCCGCGACGGTGAGATTCCCACTGATCGACGACAGGTGCTGAGTGGCTGATGCCGTCAAGAAATAGCGAAATAGATTGCAGCAAAACATAATACAAATATTTGTCCGGAGTCACCGGCGGACCCGGCATCCTCTTGTCGAGGAGGCACAGAGTCGCGGAACGCTGGACGTGTTCGGGGTGTTCTACGACATCACCAGCGCGGTCGTTCTGCGCATAAGGCCCACGACCATCGACTCCTTCGAGATGTCCGACTCCTTCGAGATGGCGATGAGCAACTCGAGACGGTCGCCGCGGCGCGCTATCCCTGCACGGTCGGGCGAATCGTTATGTCACCAATCTCGACGTCATCCGGCTGCTCGATCGCGAACGCGATCGCCCTTGCGACGGCTTCTGGCGGAATTCCGAAGGAGTCCATGCCCTTTCGTATCCGGTCGCGCAGTTCCAAGTCGTCGATGGACGCGTCGAGTTCGGTGTTGACGAATCCCGGCGAGATTGACGTGGTTCGCACTACGCCGTCGGTGGACTCCTGCCGCAATCCCTCCATCACCGTGCGGACCGCGTTCTTCGTCGCCGCGTAGACCGCCATGTCGGGAACGATCTTGAGGCCCGCGGTCGAGACCGTGGTCACGAAGTGGCCTGCGCCCTGGCGGCGGAAGACCGGCATCGCCGCGGCGATCCCGTACAGCACGCCACGGAGGTTGACGTCGATCATCGTCGACCAGCCGTCGACGTCCGCATCAGCCACCGGCCCGATCTTGCTGATGCCCGCGTTGGAGACCAGCACGTCGAGTCTGCCGAACCCGTCTACTGCGCTGGTGACGATCCGCTCCACATCGCTCCTGCGGGTCACGTCCGTCGCTTCGAACAGCACTTGCGCGCCACGGTCCCGCAACTCGGTGGCAAGCCGCTCCAGACGGTCCGTCCTGCGGGCCCCGAGCACAACCGACGCGCCGCGGGCGGCCAACAGCTCGGCGGTCGCCCGTCCGATACCGCTACTGGCCCCCGTAATGGCTATGACTTTGTCCGCCAGGGAAACCGAGGCCGATGGCACTGCTTTGGTCATGACAGATACGACCAGCGAGTCCGTGCACCTATTCCCTGACAGCGACATGACAGCCGCTTCCCATAGCGTGGACGGAGTGACTGATCCGGATCAAGTCGGGCACCGCTCGATGCGGCCCGTCCTGCAGACCGTGCTGCTCGACGTGGCTCCCCCGCTGGTCGCCTACTACGGGTTGCGCGCCGCAGGAGCGTCCGAGTACGTGGCGCTGCTGTCCGCGACCTTGCTGTCCGGAGTGCGGGTCGCCTACGGCGTGGTCAAGAGTCGGCAGCTCGATCCGTTCGCCGCATATCTGCTGCTGACGTTCGGGCTGAGCCTGGCTGTCGGACTGGCCACCACCGACCCGAAGCTGATTCTGGTCGGGAACACTCTCGTCAACGGCATCGGTGGGCTGATCTTTCTCGGCAGCTGTGTGATTGGTACGCCGCTGACGCAAGTCGTTGGTGACCGGTTCCGCAAGCCAGGGGACGTCGCAGGGGATGACCTGGAGGCCGACTCGACTCGCACGCGACGCATCCACGTTCAGCTGTCGGCGATGTGGGGCATAGGCCTCCTCGTCGAGGTGGCCATCCGTCTGGTGGTCATCGCCAACTTGTCCGTGGACGCGGCCAACGGCGTGAACTCGGCCATCACGCTGCCCGTCATCGGCCTCCTGGTGCTGGCGACCATCGTCGTCGGGCGCAGGAGTTCGGCACCGGCGGCGGGTACGGCATAGAAGGCGGGAACAATTGCCACTCCGTCAAGGTTGAGCGCATCAGGCTGAACTTTGGAGGATTGAATGTCAGAGAACACGACGACGTCGAGTGTTGTGCCCGTCCTTTTCGTGAGCGAGCCGATCGTGCTACCCGGCATGGTCGTGCCGATCGAGTTGGACGACGCCGCCAGGGCCGCTGTCGACGCCGCACAGGCGAGCGAGAGCGGAAAGTTGCTCATCGCGCCGCGCCTCGAAGACCGCTACCCCACCTACGGCGTGATCGCATCGATAGTCCAGGTGGGACGCGTTCCCGGGGGCGGCGCGGCTGCCGTCGTCCGCGGTGAGAAGCGGGCGCACATCGGTTCGGGAACCACCGGCCCCGGTGCGGCGCTGTGGGTCTCGGTGGACGAAGCCGCCGAGTCCGAAGTCACCGAAGAGACCAAGACTCTCGCGGCCGACTACAAGAAGTTGTTGCTGGCCATGTTGCAGCGTCGCGAGGCGTGGCAGATCGTCGACGTGGTCAACAAGATCAGCGACCCGTCTGCCCTGGCCGACACGGCCGGCTACGCGTCGTACCTGACCGACGTCCAGAAGCGTGAACTGCTGGAGACCGAAGACGTCGACCAGCGCCTGCGACTCCTGATCGACGTCACCGGCGAGCATCTCGCCGAGACCGAGGTCAACGACAAGATCGCCGACGACGTCCGCAGCGGGATGGAGAAGACGCAGAAGGAATTCCTGCTGCGCCAGCAGTTGGCGGCCATCCGCAAGGAACTCGGCGAGGGCGAACCCGATGGATCCGACGACTACCGCGTTCGGGTGGAGGCCGCCGATCTGCCAGAGAAGGTGCGCGAGGCCGCGATGCGCGAGGTCGGCAAGCTGGAACGCTCGAGCGAGCAGAGCCCCGAGGGCGGCTGGATTCGCACGTGGTTGGACACCGTGCTGGATCTGCCGTGGAACGTGACGACCGAGGACTCCACCGACCTGAAGTCGGCACGCGAGATCTTGGACGCCGACCACCATGGACTGGACGACGTCAAGGACCGCATCGTTGAGTACCTGGCCGTGCGGGCTCGTCGGTCGCAGCGTGGGCTGCGGGTTGTCGGCGGCCGCGGGTCCGGTGCCGTGATGGTGCTCGCAGGCCCTCCCGGGGTCGGAAAGACGTCGCTGGGTGAATCGGTCGCACGGGCCCTCGGCCGCAAGTTCGTTCGCGTCGCCCTCGGCGGTGTGCGCGATGAGGCCGAGATCCGCGGCCATCGCCGCACCTACGTCGGCGCGCTGCCCGGTCGGCTGGTGCGGGCCATTGGCGAGGCGGGTTCGATGAACCCCGTCGTGCTGCTCGACGAGATCGACAAGGTGGGCTCCGACTACCGCGGCGATCCGAGTGCGGCCTTACTCGAGGTGCTGGACCCGGCGCAGAACCACACCTTCCGCGACCACTACCTCGACCTGGATCTGGATCTCTCGGACGTGGTGTTCCTTGCGACGGCGAACGTCATCGAGAACATCCCGTCGGCACTGCTGGACCGGATGGAGCTGGTGCAGATCGACGGCTACACCGAGGATGACAAGGTCGCCATCGCCCGGGACTTCCTGCTGCCTCGGCAGCGGGACCGGGCGGCACTGACCGCAGAGGAAGTCGAGGTGACCGACGACGCGCTGCACAAGATCGCTGCCGACTACACCCGCGAGCCCGGCATGCGCCAGTTCGAGCGGCTGCTGGCCAAGGCGCTGCGCAAGGCGACCACGAAGTTGGCGGGCGACGTCGAGTCGTTGACCATCGACGAGCCGGATCTCGTTGGCTACCTTGGCCGTCCGCGCTTCACGCCCGAGTCCGAGGAACGCACCGCGGTGCCCGGCGTGGCGACCGGTCTGGCCGTCACGGGTCTTGGGGGCGATGTGCTCTTTATCGAGGCGAACTCGAACGAGGGCGACGCCGGTCTGCAGTTGACCGGTCAGCTGGGCGACGTGATGAAGGAGTCGGCGCAGATCGCGCTGTCCTACGTCCGGGCGCACGCCGAGCAATTGGGCGTCGACCCGAAGTCGCTGGACCGTCAGATCCACGTCCACTTCCCGGCGGGCGCAGTGCCCAAGGACGGCCCGTCCGCGGGTGTCACGATGGTCACGGCCCTGGTGTCGATGGCGACCGGCCGCAAGGTCCGCGGCGACGTCGGTATGACCGGTGAGGTCACGCTGAACGGGCGGGTGTTGCCAATCGGCGGGGTGAAGCAGAAGCTTCTCGCCGCGCAACGGGCAGGGCTGAAGACGGTGTTCATCCCCCAGCGCAACGAGGCCGATCTGGACGACGTCCCGACCGAGGTGCTCGACGCGCTGGAGGTCAAGCCGATGACCGATGTCGCCGACATCGTCGCGCAGGCGTTGGAGCAGGCGGAGCAGGCTGCCACGGTCGCCGCCTGACGGCGCGGTCAGCGGGGTCGACCACGGGGTCGGCCCCGCTCTCGTGTGAACCGGCGTCAAGTGTTGTTTCGACACGCCGAGCGCGCTGCCGATCTCGCCCCACGAGAATCCGGCGCTGCGAGCCGCGAGAACCGCGGCGTCGTAGCGTCTACGCGCGTCTGCAAGCGCGTCGCGGGCCTGGCCGAGTTCCCTCCTGCACCGTCCATCGAGTATCTCGGTCAGGACCAGATCGGGGTCCGGGGGTTCGTCGAACTCGACCTCGTCGGGCTCCTCGATCTCGACCGAACCGCGGGGTTCTGCAGCGTCCAGGACGATTCCGAAGTCCTCGGCCGTGCGGTGGCGAATCTCCGCCAGCTGGGGGTCGGTCGCCCACCAGGGTGTCGGTGTCGTCACGGACCGAGTATCCGGCGAAGGGCTGACATCCGGCGAAGGGCTGACATTAAGACGTGGGCAGGGCGTCATCATTCGCTGACGATCGTCACCATTGGTTGACGAGTCGCACGCGGATGCGTCCGACGGACCAGCCAGTGGGGAGGCCATCAGATGCCACGACGCGGAGAACCGTTGCGCAAGCTCGGGTTCCTGACCGCCAGCCAGCGCACCTCGCGCATCGAACTGCCGTCGACAATACGACCACTACAAGACCGCGCTGTACCCCGAAACCCATGCACTGGAGGACTTCTCGAAGGAGCGTGTGCTTAGGCTGCTGCGGTGCCTGCGCGGCGAGCCAGTCAGCGACTTCGAAGGGGTCGTTGGCATCGACTCTTCGCGCACGCCGGATTCCAGCGGGCCGACGAAGTCGCCTTCGCGCTGTCCTTTGCCTTCGACGGGGCCGACTACCGGCAAATCGTCACTGACATTGCCGGGAACTCGGGGCCATGCCTCGGATGGGAACCCAAGGACTAACGTTCGGGACCATGGCGTACGACGAGGACCTCGCCAATCGCATCCGCGAGCTGACGGCAGGCGAGCATGCCGAGGAGAAGCCCATGTTCGGCGGCCTGGCGTTCCTGATCGGCGGACACATGGCCGTCGCCGTGAGCGGCAGCGGCGGGCTGATGGTGCGGGTGCCGCCAGACGACACGGCCACACTGACGCAGCGCAAGCACGTCGAGCCGATGGTGATGGCCGGGCGAGAGACCCGCGGTTGGGTCAGGGTCTCCAGCGACGGCGTGAAGACCGCGCGCCAACTGCAGTCCTGGGTGGGCCGCGGCATCGCCCACGCCAGGAGCCTGCCGCCCAAGTAGGCGGCGCCTGTCAGGGCGCTCATCGGGTACGACGCCCACGACGTGAAGGAGCGGTGATTCGTCATCATCGGTGGCGGCCGGCGGCCGCCAAGGCTGAGGAAGCCCGCCAAGGCTGAGGAAGCACTGCGCGACGACGGCTTCGACGGGGTAATCGTATTGTTCGGCACGGAGGTACATCTGCCCTAACCGAAATCGTCGGTGACCTTCTTGCCACACTCGAGACCGTGGCCATGAATGTCTACCCCGCCTGGCTGCCGAACCCCGTGGCAGTCTCAAGTATGCCGCCGATCGCCGACGCGACAACGGTCTGACGCTTGACGGCTTTGCCGTGCTGCGGTTCACCAACGAGGAGATCCTCGACGATCCGCTCGAGGTGCTCGCCGTCATCGAAAGCCTGCTATCCAAGAAGAGACACGACGAAGGGAATCTGCCGTGAGCGTCACCCCCGACGAACTGACCGGTACCCAGCAGGCGGTGCTGTTGGTTCTGATGGCCGAAGCGCGGCCCGTTCGCAATCCCGAGCTGGCCGAGCTGGGGCCCAAGCTCGACAAGCCGAACCGGGACAGACTGATCGAAAAGGGCCTCCTCGAGGTGACGGCGACCAGGCCGGCAATGGTGCTGGAGCTGACCGACCGAGGATGGGCAACGTGCGCGGCGATCATCGGTGCCGACACCCCTGAGCGACCCTCGGGTCAGGGCAGGGCGCTCTACACCGTGCTACGCGCACTTCGCCGCCACTTCGACCGAAATGGCCTCACACCCGCCGAGGTGTTCTACCAGCTCGACGACAACGCGCTGGCAGGTGAGCCCGACGTGCTGGGCGACCAGGTCGAGGAGAAGGTACGGGCCGCCTACGTGCGGCTCGCGGCCAGGGCAGGTGGTTGGGTAGACCTGGTGCGATTGAGAGACGAACTGTCCGACGTGTCGCGACACGATCTGGATGGGGCACTGACCAGGATGTACCGCATCCCCGGCGTGAGCCTCGTTCCCGAGGAGAACCAGAAGACGTTGACCGCCAAAGACCACGCCGCCGCCGTGTCGATCGGCGACCAGGCCAAGCATCTGATCGCAATCGAGGACTGATGGATCCGCGCGAGAGAGAGGCCCTGAGTTCATTGCGGCTGTCGTGGGCGCCGACCGCCGACGATCTATGGCACTCCCAGGGGGCACTGCACGTGCCCGGCTTCAATGACAAGGCGCTCGACGACGTGATGTCGGCCTTCGCCGACGCCGGTCACGAGCGGCAGTCGAGTCCCCTGGGTGTCGTGGTGCAAGGGCCGGCAGGTTCCGGAAAGACGCATCTGCTGGGCCAGGTCCGCGAACGAGTCCAGGCCGCCGACGGCTTCTTCTTCGTCGTCGAACTGCTCGACGCCACCAGCTTCTGGGAATCCGCGCGTAGCAGCATTCTGCGCAGCCTGAATCGACCCGCCGCGGGACGGGAGACTCAGCTCAAGGAGCTGCTCTATCAGCTGTGCTCGGTGGCGCACGTCTCGCGAGTGGATCGCAAGGCGATCATCGGCGACGACCCATTGACACCCGAGGTCCTCACCAAGTTCGTCAACGCTCTGCGCACGGCAGACCCCGGTACGGTCGGCCAGGCGCGCCACACCCTGCGTGCGCTCGTCCTCTCCGGCGCAATGGATTTCGACGTCCAGGATGTTGGGCAGGCGTATCTCAACTCGGCCGAGGACGTCGACGACTCCGGTCGCAGGGAATGGTCCATCGGCGTCTCTACCCTGTCCCCCCAGGAACTAGTGCGCGAGATCTCCTGGCTCGTCGCGATGGCGGGTCCTGCAGTGCTGGCGATCGACCAGATCGACACGCTCCTCGCGCAGTCCTCC
Source organism: Mycolicibacterium hodleri (assembly GCF_006439015.1). Classification (GTDB taxonomy): domain Bacteria; phylum Actinomycetota; class Actinomycetes; order Mycobacteriales; family Mycobacteriaceae; genus Mycobacterium; species Mycobacterium hodleri_A. The sequence goes on from NZ_RCZG01000005.1 coordinate 285,521, forward strand.
ACCTCGACGGCGGGCCGTGACGAGGGCAGCAGTGACAATCGCGATCTGGAGCATGTGGCGCATGGGTTGATGGCCATCCGCGAGAACACGCGTCGCACCGCCGCCGTCGTGGCCTGCCTGCCCGCGGCCTGGGAGTCGATCCGCCAGCGCGCCACGGCGACCGTGTCGGATCGGTTCCGCATCACGGCCCCGTTGCAGGGCCTGCCGAGTGCCGACATCGGCCGGGCCATCCTCGAGCGGCGGTTCACCGCGAGTTACCGGGCGATCGACTTCGCGCCGCCGTACCCGAGTTGGCCCATTCTGCCCTCGGCGTTCGACGACGCTCCCGACTACACCCCGCGAATGTTGCTCAAACGCGCCGACACCCACGTCCGGAGCTGTCTGGACCGCGACGTCGTCGACGAACTCGCGCATCTGCATTCGTCGTCCAGTGACGGGGAGGCGGGATCGCGCCGCTCCGACGGCGTACCCACCGACAGCACGGAACTCGACCGCCGGTTCGCTGACTACCGGCGGCGTGCCGTGGGCGCGGCCGCGCTCGATCCCGAAGGCGAGGACACCACGGTGCCCGGCCTGCTCTCGGCGGCGCTGGACGCCTGGATCACCGAACGCGGAGACGCAGAGCAGAATTTCCGGCTGGACCCGCCGCCTCCGGCCAGGCAGGCGCACCTGCACGGTCGGCTGCGCCAGAGCCTCGATGCTGGTGGCGACGACGAGCGGCACTGGGGATTCCGCGCCATCGCCAGCACGAATGCCGTTGCTGCGCAGAGCCGTATCAAGAACGCTTACTCCGCAGCGGGGTTCGGGACGAATCTCGACAAGCGCAAGCTCTTCCTGCTGCGCAATACATCGTGGCCGAGTGGCGCCAAGACCGCCGCTCTGGTCGCCGACTTCCACGCGGCGGGCGGTCATACGCTCGCACTGTCCGACGACGATCTACGGACCCTGTCGGCGTTGCGGGATCTGATCGCCGACAACGATCCCGATCTGCCCGACTGGCTGCAGGCTCGTAAGCCCGCCCACGGGCTGACGTTCCTCCGGACGGCGCTCGGCGACGATGCCGGACCCGAGGCGGCCGAGATACCGCAGCCAATAACGGTTTTCGAATCGGAGCCAGAGCAAGAACCATGGGCGAAACGGTTGAAGAAGGACGATCGCCACGAGCCCATCGGCACCGCGGTGCCCCTCGGCCTCGACGACACCACGGGTGATCCGTTGAGCGTCGAGCTGCTCGCCTTACGCAAGCACACGGCGATCTTCGCCGGTTCTGGATCTGGCAAGACCGTTCTCATTCGACGTCTCGTCGAGGAGTGCGCACTGCGTGGCGTCTCGTCGATCGTGTTGGACCCCAACAACGACCTGGCGCGTCTAGGTCTGCCATGGCCGGAAGCTCCGAGCGGCTGGAAGGCCGCCGATACGTCCCGTGCCACCGACTACCTGAGCAATACCGAGGTCGTCGTCTGGACACCTGGACGTGGAGGCGGCAGGCCGCTGTCGTTCCAACCGCTACCGGACTTCGCCAGCGTGGTCGACGACCGAGACGAGTATCACGAGGCCGTCGAATCCGCTTTCGCCGCAATGGAACCACATGCCCTCATCTCCGGCAGGACTCCGAAGGCGAATCAGTCGCGGGCGGTCCTCCGTGAGGCGTTGCAGTGGTACGGCAGGCAGCCATCGCCGACCTTGCGCGGCTTTCTCGCCGCGCTAGCCGATCTGCCAGACGACGTCAGCGTGATCGCGAACGCCCGCGAACGCTCCGCCGAGCTGAGCCAGAACCTGCGTGCTGCCATGGTGAACGATCCGATGTTCGGTGGCGATGGCACGCCCGCCGATCCCGGGACGTTGCTCACACCGTCGCCGGGCTATCGGGCCCGGGTGTCGGTGATCAGCATGATCGGACTCCAAAACGACCAGCAGCGAGCGGGTTTCGTCAGCCAATTGCAGATGGCGCTGTTCGCCTGGGTCAAACGCCATCCCGCCGGTGAACGACCCCTTGGTGGTCTGCTGGTGATGGACGAGGCGCAGAACTTCGCCCCGTCCGGGCGCGGTACCGTCTCGCTACAGAGCACGTTGGCGTTGTCATCGCAAGCCCGCAAGTACGGTCTTGGCCTGGTGTTCGCCACCCAATCGCCCAGGGGTCTTCACAACAACATTCCCGGTAACGCCGCCACGCAGTTCTTCGGGCTGCTGAACTCACCGACCCAGATCGCCGTCGCCAAGGAATTCGCGCACGTCAAGGGTGGATACGTATCCGACATCAGCAGGCTTCGGGCGGGCAATTTCTACGCCGCGCTGGAAGGCAGCGCATTTCACAAGATCACCACGCCGTGGTGCTTGTCCTACCATCCGCATAGCCCGCTGACCACTGAAGACGTGCTGGAGCTAGCCCGGCAGCCGCTGGCGCCCAAGGACTAACGCCCCGAGACCACCACCTCTGGCTTCGCTCGCGGTCCCCGTCGTCGAGCGGCCCGACGTCCTCGCCGCGGAGCCCCGCATTCATGCGCGCGGAGTCGAGTTGGCCCTCGCTACGGAACGATCACAGGTGGCTAGTAGTGCACCCGGAATCCGCCGATCAACCGAATGACGTTACCGTCCGGATCGGTCAGGGTGGCCATGCGCACACCCTTGTTCGCGTCCTCGATCTCACCGGGGGCAAGCCCTCGCCGCGCAGCGTTCTCCAGGTGGGCCTCGAGGTCGTTGACGGCGAAGTTCAGCAGGCCGGTGCCGGCGCGTTCGTGATCGATGAACACCTGGACCCAGCCGCCGGGTACCACCTGCCACTCGACCAATACCGGCATCGGGTTGTTGTCGGCGGGGCGTCCGAAGAGATTCTCGTACCACGCTTTCGCGACGTCGAGGTCGGACACCGGGACGACGGATAGGACATGTTCAAAGGACACGATCAAGACTCCTCTCGTTGTGAGTACCGACTCCCGAATGCGTCGGAACTCATCGCGATGTCTTCACCAATGGGAAACGGGACCGGCCACCGGGGGTGTGGCCGATCCCGTTTCATTCAGGTGGAGCTAGGACTGCTTCTGTCCGGGGATGCCCTCGTAGGCGATGTCACCGGACTTCAGGTTCTGCGCCGTCAGTTCCCCCAGTCCGTCGAGGAACTTCTGGCGTTCGGTGACGACGTGCTGGATGGCGACGTCCACGTTGTCCTTCGTGATGGCGGGCATCACGTAGATCGGATCCTTGTTGACGTCTTCCTTCTTGACCAGTGCGTTGGCGACGGCCAGGCCGGCGGACAGTTCAACGGTGCCGTTCTGCAGTGAGGTGCCGATGAATTCGCCGCTCTTGACGGCGTTCAGTCCGTCCTCGATGCCGTCGATGCCGACGATCGGCACGTCAGTGCGGTTGGCTTCCTTCAGCGCTTGCAGGGCACCGAGACCCATGTCGTCGTTCTGCGCGACGACGCCGTTGATCTGCGGTCCGAAGCTGGAGATCCAGTTCTTCATTTTGTTGACCGCTTCGTCGCGCTTCCAGTTGGCGGTGTCCTTGGCGAGCACCTTGATGTCGGGGTACTTGGCCAGAACCTGATCGATGCCCTTCCCGCGGTTGATCTCGCCGGAGCCGCCCAGCGGGCCCTGCAGGATGACGATGTTGCCCTTGCCGTCGAGGCGGTCGGCCATCATCTGCATCTCCTGCGCGCCCGCAGCCACGTCGTCGGGCTGCACGTTGCCCGCGAGATCGGGGCTCTCCAGCGCGGCGTTGACGGCCAACAGCGGGATGCCCTTCGCCTTCGCCGACGCGACCTGCGGTGCAAGCGAATCCGCTTGCACCGGAACGACGATGATCGCGGCGACGCCCTGATTGATCAGGGAGTCGACCTGGCTGGCTTGAGTGGACACGTCGTTGTTGGCCGAGTTCCACACCAACTCGATGTTGTTGGCCTTGGCATAGGTTTCCATGCCCTCCTTGCCTGCGGTGATGAACGAGCTCATGTCGTACACCGTGACGCCGATACGGGTGGTGTCACTGTTGGCAGCGGTATCGCCCGCGCCGCAGGCGGTCATGCCCAATCCCAGCAGGCCCGCCGATGCGATGGCGCCCAGCTTCGTCGTCAATCTCATCTAGGTGGCTCTTTCCTCAGGTGTCGTTGGATGCGTTGTTGGATGGGTGATTACGGTTGCTTCTGCCCCGGGATGCCCTCGTAGGCGATGTCGCCGGTCTTGAGGTTCTGAGCGGTCAGCTCGCTGAGGCCGGCCAAAAACTTCGTGCGCTCGGTCACGACGTGCTGGATCGCGACGTCGACGTTGTCCTTCGTGATGGCGGGCATGATGTAGACGGGAGCTGTGTTCACCTGCTCCTTCTTGGCCAGCGCGTTGGCGACGGCGAGCCCTGCGGACAGTTCGACGGTGCCGTTCTGCAGTGACGTGCCGATGAACTCACCGCTCTTGACGGCGTTCAGTCCATCCTCGATGCCGTCGATGCCGACGATCGGCACGTCGGTACGGCCGGATTCCTTCAGCGCCTGGAGGGCGCCCAGGCCCATGTCGTCGTTCTCGGCGACCACGGCGTTGATCTGCGGTCCGAAGCCCGAGATCCAGTTCTTCACCTTGTTGACCGCTTCGTCGCGCTTCCAGTTCGCGGTGTCCTTGGCGAGCACCTTGATGTCGGGGTACTTGGCCAGCACCTGCTCGATGCCCTTGGTGCGGTCGAGCTCACCGGACTGCCCCAGCGGGCCCTGCAGGATGACGATGTTGCCCTTGCCGCCGATGCGGTCGGCCATCATCTGCATTTCCTGCATACCCGCGGCGACGTCGTCGGGTTGAACGTTGCCCGCGATGTCCTTGCTGTTCAACGCCGCGTTCACCGGAACCAGCGGGATGCCCTTCGACTTGGCCGACGCCACCTGCGGCCCAAGCGAATCCGCCTGCACGGGAACGACGATGATGGCATCGACGCCCTGGTTGATCAGCGAGTCGACCTGGTTTGCCTGGGTGGAGACGTCGAGGTTGGCCGAATTCCAGACCAGCTCGATGTTGTTGTCCTTGGCGTACTGGTCCATCCCCTCCTTGCCCGCAGTGATGAACGAGCTCATGTCGTAGACCGAGACGCCGATGCGGGTCTTGTCACTCTTGGCTTCGGTGTCGCCTGCCCCGCATGCGGTCAGGCCAACACTTAGCAGCCCCGCCGAGGCGATGGCGACGAACTTCGTTGTCAGTCTCATCTGAAGTCTCACTTCCATTGGTTCACTCATTGGATGAAAAGGGTTTTCTAGCAATCACATGTGGACGAGCTCACGTTCGTCTTCGGGTCGACCAGACGTCGACCGCCACCGCTGCGACGATCAGAACGCCCTTGATGACGTCCTGCCAGTAGGCGGGCACCACGAGGATGTCGAGGCCGTTGTTCAGCGTCTGAATGATGAAGAGGCCCAGCACGGTTCCCCAGATGGTGCCGCGCCCACCCATCAGACTGGCTCCGCCGATGACCACCGCGGCGATGGCGTCGAGCTCGTAACCTTGACCCAGGTTCGGCGGCCCCGAGATGACGCGCGACGCCAGCATCACACCGGAGATGCCCGCGAGAAGGCCGGACAGTGCGTAGACGCCGAACAACACGTTCTTGGCGTTGATGCCTGCGATCTCGGCGGCGTTGCGGTTGCCGCCTACGGCGTATACGCGCATGCCGTAGGTGGTGCGCTTCATGACGATTGCGAGCACGATGATCCCGATGATCATGACGAGCACGGGGATCGTCAGACCGAAGATCTTGGTGTTGGCGATGGAGCCGAACTCTGCGGGCAGACCGTTGATCGGGGCACCCCCACCGATCACGTAGGCAAGGCCCGAACCCGCCGTCAACGTGCCCAAGGTCGCGATGAAGGGTGGAACGTTTATTCGTGACACCAGAATTCCGTTGATGGAACCGACCACCAGTCCGACGAGCATGGCGACGCCGACGGTCATCCAGACTTGGCCGGGGTTGGCCTTCGCCGTCGCCGCACCCGCCATCGCTGACACCGCGATCACCGAGCCAACCGACAGGTCGATGCCACCGGTGAGTACCACCAGGGTCTGTCCCAGTGCGATGAGTGCGAACGGTGCGGCCGCGACCAGGATGGTCAGCAGGTTGTCGACGGTGCCGAATCGTGCACTGCGGTAACTGAAGTACGCGATCACCATCAGCATGATGATGACCATCGAGTAGCGCAGCGCAATGCCGCCGATCCACTCTCGGGAGAACATCCGGACGGGTTCCCCCGTAATCGGTGAGGTGACGACCGGGGGGCCGGATGACTCCGGGGTCTTCTCGGTGTCGACTGGGGTGGTCACGATGCTGCCTCCGGATCTGTTTTCGGGATGTGTTTGGGTCCATCGAGGGCGGTTGCCATCCGGAACACGGACTCCTGGACGGCGGGATGGTCCAGGTCGTCGCGGTTGAGTTCGCCGACGAACGCGCCCTCGCGCATGACGAAGGCTCGGTGCGACAGCCCGATGATCTCGAGCATGTCGGACGACGCCATGACCACCGCCATGCCCGCTTCGGCGAATTCGGTGATGATGCGATAGATCTCGCTGCGGGCACCGACGTCGACCCCGCGAGTGGGCTCGTCGAGCAGCAGGACGTTGACCTCACCGGTCAGCCAGCGGGCCAGCACGACCTTCTGCTGGTTTCCGCCCGACAGCGTGCCCACCAGTTGTCCCATTCCGCTGCTGCGCAACCGCACCGACTCCATCACGTCGGAGACGGCCTTCACGCGGGCCTTGCCGCGCAGCCATCCGGCGACGCTGAACGACGACAACCGCGGGAGCGATCCGTTGTCGAGCACACTCATCGAAAGAACCACACCGGAGATCTTCCGATCCTCGGGCACCATGGCCATGCCCTCGGTGATGGCTGCCGCCGGGGAGTTGCGCTTGACGCGCTTGCCCCGCACCACGATCTCGCCGGAACTGGTGTGCCTGGCTCCAAAGATGGCTTCCAGCAACTCGGTTCGTCCTGCGCCTACCAGGCCTGCGAGACCGAGGATCTCACCGGAGCTGACCGAGAACGACACCGGTTCGGAGGCACCGTCGACCTGCAGGTCCCTGACCTCGAGCACGGGGTCCGCCTTGGGTGCGACGCGGTCGGGGAACAGGGCGTTGAGTTCGCGGCCGATCATCGCCGTGACGATGTCGTCGTCGGTGACGTCGGTGAGCGGCTCGTCGAGGATGAGCCCGCCGTCGCGCAACACCACGACCCGGTCGGCGATGGCGCGGATCTCGGCCATCTTGTGCGTGGTGTAGACCATGGCGACGCCGTGGTCGCGCAACCGCCGCACGATGCCGTAGAGACCTTCGACCTCGCGCTCGGAGATGGCGGAGGTCGGCTCGTCGAGCATCACGACCTGGGCGCCGGTGCGGGCGGCCTTGACGATCTCCACGATCTGCCGCAGACCGACGGGTAGGCTACCCATCCGCGCGGTCGGTGAGATGTCCACGCCGAAGACCGCAAGGGCTTCCTTCGCCTCACCGATCATCGCCTTGCGGTTGAGGAACGGCCCCGTCTTGATCTCCCGTCCCACGAAGAGGTTTTCGTAGACCGTCATGTCCTCGATGGACGCCAGCTCCTGCGGCACGATCGCCACGCCGTGCCGGACGGCGTCACGTGGGTTGCCCGGTGTCAGGGCGGTCCCCGATACCGTGACGGTGCCTGCGTCGGCGCTGTACTGGCCGCTGACGATCTTCATCAACGTCGACTTGCCAGCGCCGTTCTCACCGGCCAACGCGGTGACCGAGCCGGGTTCGAGGTCGAGGGTGATGCCCTTGAGCACCGGGACCCCGCCGAAACTCTTGGTGATGTCGGCACATTCGAGGATCGCCGAGCTCATGACAGGATTCCCGTCGAGCTGGCGCCGACCGCGACCGGCGTGCGCGTCGCCCCGGAGACCGTGACGACGACCTTGACCTGCTCCGGATCAGCGGACGCGGTGAAAGCCTCAGCCGAGTGATCGAACCCGTAGCGTGCGCTGATGATCTCGTCGATCGGGATCGCGCCGGCGGTCAGCAGGTCGATTGCGGCGGTGAAGTCCTCACGGACGTACATCAGGTTGCCGATCAGGGCCAGCTCGCGGTCCTGGATCAGGTCGAGTCGGACGGGTGTGGCACCCGCGGCGACGCCGACGATCATGATGGCGCCGCCCTTGTCGACCAGGTCGACGGCTTGGGCCACCGAACTCTCCCTGGCCACGCAGTCGATGACGACCGCAGCGGGTCCGCCCAGGATCCCCAGCGCAGACTCGACAGCGTCGGACGCCGTTGGGTCGAAACTACCTGTGGCACCAAGGCGTTCGGCGCGCTCTCGCTTGGAGGCCAGTAGATCGGCGACGACGACCTTCGCGCCTGCATGGCGGGCCGCCAGAAGGACGAACAGACCGATGGGTCCCGCGCCGATGACCACGACCGGGCGTCCGCGCAGGTCGCCGACCGCCTCCGCGGCGCGGCGGACGGCGTGGATCGGGGTGGCCAACGGCTCGATGAGGATGGCGTGGTCGTCGTCGAGTTCGGGGTTCAACGCGACGACGCGGTCGACCGCGACCGTGAAGCTGTCTGCGAGGCCGCCTGGCGTCTGGCACCCGAGTACCAGCAGGTCCCGGCAGATGTTGTACCTGCCGGCCAGGCACTGCGTGCAATGACCGCAGGCCAGATTGGGTTCCACGACGACCCTGGTGCCAATCCAGGAATCGTCGACGCCCGCACCGACCGCGTCGACGACCCCGACGACCTCGTGGCCCGGACGGTATGGCAGGTCGATGAAGGGGTGACTCCCGCACGCGGCGTGCAGATCCGAGCCGCAGATCCCGACGATCGTGCTTCGGATGCGCACCTCGCCGGCGTCGGGGCCAGCCTCGGGCACGGTCTCGAAGACGACGTCGTCGAGTGCGTTGACGACGACCCGACGGTTGGCGCCAGCCGCTGCGGGGTTCACCATGCGGTGTACCCCCCGTCGGCAACGAGCACCGAGCCGGTGATGAACGAGGCAGCGTCACTAGCCAGGAAGACCACGCTCGGAGCGATCTCCTCCGGCATCGCATACCGCTGCTGCGGCGCGTCGTCGATCCAGTAGCGCTTCAGATCGGGCCGGTCCACCGGCGCCATCTCGGTCTTGCAATAGCCGGGGGCAACCGCGTTGACGCGAATGCCCAACGGGGCCCATTCGGCAGCAAGCGATTTGGTCAGATGGTGCACCGCAGCCTTGGACGCGTTGTAGGCAGGCTGCATCTGTGGCCTGTTCACGATGAGCCCCGACATCGAGCCGATGTTCACCACCGAGCCCGAGCCGCGCTCGCGCATGTGGGCACCGACCGCAAGAGAACACGCCCACAACGCCTTGACGTTCAGGTCGAATACGGCGTCCCACTGCTGTTCGGTGACGTCCCAGGAGTCAGCGTGGTAGCAGGTGCCTGCGTTGTTCACCAGAATGTCGACGTGTCCGAGTGCGGCGATGGCCTCGGCTGTCATCCGTTCCACCTCGGCTTGGCTGGTGATGTCGGCGGTGATCGGGTGAAACCCCGCCACTCCCCTCTCCAAGGCCTCGGCCGCAACCTTGTCGTTGCGCTCGGCGCTTCGGCCCGAGATCGCCACGGTGGCACCCGCTTCGGCGAGGCCGAACGCGAACGCCCGTCCCAGGCCCTGATTTCCGCCGGTCACCAGCGCGGTGCGCCCGGTCAGGTCGAACGGTGAGCGGGTGCTCATGACTTGCTCTCCTTCATTGCGGGCCGACCCGTCATTTCGGAACGACGATCGACTTGAGGCTGGCCGGATCGGTGTCACTGTCCAGTGCCTCGCCGACGTGTTCGAGGTCGTATCGACCGGTGACCATGGCGTCGAGGTCGACTGCACCGGACGAGACGAGATGTATTGCCGCAGGCCAGGTATCGGTGTATCGAAAGACGCCGGTGAGAATGATCTCCATGTTCTGGATGTAGCCGATGGGCAGCGCGAAGTCGCCGGAACCCATGCCGACGAGGACGACGTGCCCGGCCGGGCCGACGGCCTTGATGCCGCTGACCACGGCGGGGGCCGCGCCGCTGGCGTCGACGAAGGCGTCCACCTGGGGATCGAGCGCGGCGACGTCCTCGTTGAAGGGATCGACGACCTCGGTGGCGCCGAAGCGCAGCGCGCTCTCGCGGCGAGACTGCAGGGGGTCCGACACGACGATTCGGGCGGCGCCGAAAGCGCGAGCGGCCTGGGCGCACATGACGCCGATGGGGCCGGCGCCCGCGATGAGGATCGACGTGCCTGGAGCCACCTTCGCCTTGCGCATGGTCGTCACCGCCACCGACAGCGGCTCTAGCAGTGCGGCGGCCTCGTCGGACATGGAATTGGGCACTGGATGGGCGAATTCGGCGTCGATGGTGACGTAGCGGCAGAACGCCCCGTCGATGGGCGGGGTGGCGTAGAACTCCATGTACGGACACAGGTTGTAGTGCCCCGCGGTGCACTGCTTACAGCGCCGGCACGGGTGCTGCGGCTCGACGGCTACCCGCTGCCCGACTCGGTTCGGGTCGACCCGCTCACCCACTGCCGCGATGCGTCCCGATAGTTCGTGGCCGAGGATCATCGGATCTTCGACGACGAAGTCACCGATCCGGCCCTCGCGGTAGTAATGCACGTCGGACCCGCAGACCCCGACTGCAGCGACCTCGACCAGCACCTCGTGTGGCCCCGGGGTCGGGACGGGGCGGTCCTCGATCTGCAGAGTGCGCACGCCTGTCATCACGCTGGCTCGCATCGTGTTCATATCGCTTCTTCCTTTCGTTCGGAGGTCAACAGCGCACGGCCGACGACGATCTGCTGGACACCGGCGGCTGCGCACAACGGCGCAATCTCCTCGGTGACCCCGCCGTCTACGGCCACGGGCAGTTTGGAGAACGTTGTCGTACAGGCGGTGACGAGACCCAGACGATCCAGTCGGCAGCGATCACGGGTCCCAGGCTCGATGAGCATCACCAGGACTCCGTCGGGCTCGGCGCCCCACTGGGGATGGCCGAGGCCGTCCCATTCTTGCCACACGGCAATCCAGGCCGCGCCGTCGCTGACGCGGATGGCGTGGGCCCGTTCCGGGGTGAATGCCTGCCACGACAGGAAGACGGCTCCTGGACGCAGCGCCAGGATCTTGGGCAACACCGCGTCAGCGAAGTCACCCGATCCGATCAGGTGTACACCTATTCGCTCGCGATCAACCGCCGCCGAAATCATTTGCAGCTCGGACAGACTGACGCCGGCGGGCATTCCCTCCGACACGGCCATGACGTCGATGTGAACGTCGAGTCCGGTGTCCGCGAGGGTCTGCGCAGCGGCCACCCGGGAGTCGGGAGCCGCGTAGATCGATCCGGCCAGCAAGCCGGGAAAGTCGTGATGCCACGATGCGAGTTCGGTCATGACACGCCTCCCCCATCGAGCACCGGGGATGATGCGAGCGATGCCCAACGCGTGCGCAGGGCGCCGATGTTCCGACCGTGCTTGCGGGGCTCGACTCGCACCCTGGCGTCTGGTAGCCACCGCTTGGCGAGGTCGACGAGTCCGGCGCGGTCGGTGCGGGAGGCGACGGCGGCGGCTTGGATGCAGGCGCCGCGTGCGGTCGCTTCGTCCACGTCGGGCAGGGTGACCTCGTCGCCGAGCAGGTCCGCCAGCAGCTGAAGAATCGCAGGTGACCGTGTTCCGCCACCGACAGCGGTTGCGCCGCCGCCGAGTTCGACTCCGCAGGCAAGCAGGGCGTCGCGACCGGACAACAATGACAGGAGTGGACCTTCGAGGAAGGCGCGGGCGAGTTCCTCACGGGTGGTCGCCGACGTGATGTCAGCCAAGGCGCCACGTGCGTCCGGCCGGTCCGGGGTGCGCTCACCGTCGAGGAATGGCGCCAGTACCGGCCCCTGCGTGGGGCCTGCGGCCAACGCGAGCTCGGAGATGCCCGCGAGGTCGGTGCCCAGAAGGGCGGCAGCCCGGTCGACGACCCTGGCGGCGTTCAGCGTACTCATCAGCGGCAGGTAACCGCCGGTCATGTCGGCTACTCCATCGACGGCGCCGGTCGTGTCGAACACGGGACCCCGCGATGAGGTGGCCACCACCCCCGAGGTGCCGATGCTGAAGTACTGGTCTCCGTCGGTCAAGCCGAGACCGAGGAATGCCGCGTGCTGATCTCCGCCGCCCGCCCCCACCAGGATCCCGTCGCCGAGCCCGAGTTCGGCTGCCTGCGCGGGCCGCACGGTGCCCGCAGAATCGGTGGGTCCGAGGACGGTCGGCAGCCTGGCCGACCAGTTCCGGTCACCTGCGGCCAGCTCGAGATAGGACGGAATCCACTGTCCGTCGGTGGCATCGAAGTATCCGGTGCCCGACGCGTCAGATCTGTCGGTCACCTTTTCGCCGGTGAGCCAGTAGGTCAGGTAGTCGTGCGGTAGCAGCACGGTCGACACACGATCGAGCAGGCCGGGTTCGTGCTCGGCGACCCATGCCAGCTTGGCGATGGTGAATGCGGCGGTCGGCAACGTGCCGATGCGCATCACCCAGCGCCGGGCGCCGATGCGCTCGACCAGCCGGGCCAGGTTTGGTGCTCCCGTCGTGTCGTTCCAGAGCTTGGCCGCCCGGAGCACCTCGCCGCGTTCGTCGAGCAGGACCAGACCGTGGCACTGGGCGGCGACGGATATCGCCCGGACGTCGGGCCGTTCGTCGCACGCGCCCATCGCTTCATTCGCCGCCGTGACGAGGGCGGTGACCCAGTCGCTCGGATGTTGCTCGCTACGCGGCGGAAACGCGGGCGGATGTGGTGCCGAGCCCGATCCGAGGAGTCGTCCGGTGGTGAGGTCGCGTATCTCGACCTTGCACGACTGTGTCGACGAGTCGACGCCCATCACCGCGGACATGGTCATGCGCCACGCACCACCGGTGCCGATTCGTCGCCGGGACGGTGCCCGCGGACGCCGACGCCACCTGCCGGATGGCTGTCGATCACGTCACCGACGGTGTGGCCGCGCATCGACATCGTCACCACGGCGACCGCGTCGCTCCACGCGCCGACCGCGAGAGTGCTTGCCATGGCGATCATGTCGCCGGGATCGGCGTCGGCAGGCGTCGGTGGGAGCGCCGCCACGCTGCCGGCGGCGACGGCGAAGGGCGACTCGGGACTCTCCGTGAGGGCGACGACGTGGATACCGCGTCGGCCCAGTCGCTCGACGAGGTTGGTGAGCTCCTGGCTCTGCCCGGTCTTGGAGATCGCGATCACCAGGTCAGATGTCGTGATGGCACCCATGCCGCCGTGCAGGGCGTCCATCGACGGCAGGTAAACGGCGGGCGTGCCGCACACCGAAAGTAGGTGGGCGAGGCGCTCGGCCATGATGCCGGAGGTACCCGAGCCGGTCGTGACGACCTTGCCGGACACGTCGATCATCTGACGGGCGACGGCGACGACGCTGGATTCGACAGACCCGACCAGCGCGGAGAGGGCGGCGGACTCGCGGGACAACACGGCGCCGGCCAGTTCAGCCAGGTCGATGTCGTCTCTGCTCATCTGTTAACCCCGATACTCATGTGTTTCTTTGTGATGTGGATCATGCAATGCTTATGCTCACATGTCAACGCGGCTGCACATATGTGCAGTGACGGGGCGAGCCTTGCGGCTCGAGATTCACGGGAGGCGACCTATGGGACCCGATGAGTTGTTCCAGCGCGCAGTGATCGCCCGCCGTTACTACCTGGAGGGCCGCACGCGAATTCAGATCGCCGAGGAGTTCGGCCTGTCCCGCTTCAAGGTCGCCAGGATGCTCGACGAGGCGGTCGAATCGGGGATGGTCGAGATCAAGATCCACAACCCTGGCGCCATCGACGTCGACCTCTCGACCGCCTTGCAGAAGCAGTACGGACTCGAGCACGCCTATGCGGTGGCAGCCGATTCGACCAACGCCGCCGACCACGTCGATGCGGTTGCCCGGGCAATGGCCGAACTGCTGCAATCGATTCTGCGCGCAGGCGACGTCGTCGGCGTCGACTGCGGCCGCACCCTGACCCACATCGCGCCGTACCTGACCTCGCTACCCCGTTGCGACGTCGTCCAACTCACCGGAATGGCCGGTCCCATCACCTCCAATGGAACCGACCTGGTACGACGGATCAGCGAGGTGAGCGGCGGTGAGTCGTGGCCGCTGTACGCGCCCCTCGTCGTGACCGATGCGCGCACCGCCCAGAGTCTCGGCGACAACCTGCAGATCCGCGAGGCGATCGAACGTCAGTCCTCGGTCAGCTGCGCGATCGTGTCGGTCGGTGCGTGGAGTCCCGGCGCCTCGCAGGTGTACGAGTCCTTGTCCCCCGGCGAGGCGGCCGCCCTCGACCGAACCGGTGTGTGTGCCGAAACCTGCGCCCTCCTGCTGGATGCGGAGGGCCGACGGGTGCCCGGGCTCGACGAGCGCCGGATGGGCATCGAGGAGCCGGTGCTGCGCAAGATTCCCACCAGGATCGCGATCGCGGCGGGCAAGGAGAAGGCGGCCGCTACGAAGGCCGTGCTGAAGTCGGGACTGGTGTCATCCCTCGTCACCGACGTCGACATCGCCACCGCCGTCCTCGATTGATCACGCCCAGATGTAAGGAGAAGTTGGCTCATGCCCGAAAAGACCGAACCCATAGTGGATTTCGACTTCCAGCTGACCGGGTCGGTGGCACTCGTGACCGGTGCCGCATCCGGTATCGGCGCGGCCATCGCGGCGGCGTTCACGTCGAAGGGCGCCAGGGTCGCCGTGGTCGACATGAACGAGGCGGGGGCCACCGAGATGGCCCGTGGTCTGCCCGATGGTCGGGGATTTGCCTGCAACGTCGCCGATCCCGACTCGGTGACCGCCGTGGTCGATGCTGCGATGGCAGAGTTCGGACGCATCGACGTCCTGGTCAACAGCGCCGGAATCGCCAGACTTGCACCCGCAGAGGACTTGTCGCTCGCAGACTGGGACTCGACGATCGCTGTCAACCTCAAGGGCACGTTCCTCATGTGCCAGACAGTGGGGAGGCACATGTTGGAGGCTGGCAGCGGCACCATCATCAACATGGCCTCGCAGGCCGCCAGCGTCGCGATCGACGAGCACGTCGCCTACTGCGCCTCGAAGTTCGGTGTCGTTGGGATCACGAAGGTCCTCGCCACCGAATGGGCAGGTCGCGGCGTGCGGGTCAACAGCATCTCCCCCACGGTGGTGCTGACCGACCTCGGAATCAAGGCGTGGGACAACCCCAAGGGCGACGCGCTCAAGAAGCTCATCCCCGTCGGCCGTTTCGCCTATCCCGACGAGATCGCCGCCGCTGCGGTCTTTCTGGCATCGAGCTCATCCGCCATGATCAACGGCGCCGACCTGCTGATCGACGGTGGCTACACGATCAAGTAGCCGAGGATGCGGGCCGCGTCAAACGGTAGTTGAGGCACGGGCCACCAATTCCGGACCGAACACCACGTGCCGAGGGGTGGCATTCGGCGACTCGGTGGCCGCGAGCAACAGGTCGATCGCCGTCGCCCCGATCGCCGCACTCGGCTGACGGATCGAGGACAGCGGAACGGTTGCCGAACGGGCGAAGTCGATGTCGTCGTAACCGATCAATGCGATGTCCTCTGGCACGCGAACACCGTTGACGGACAATGCCTGCAACATCCCGATCGCCAGCAGATCGTTGGCACAGAACACCGCGTCGGGACGGCGGTCCGTGGCCAAGGCACACACTCGCTCCCCCGCCGCTCGTCCGGCCAGCACGCTCGGCTCGTCGGTGCCGATCACGTCCAGGGTGGTGCCCGGGTACTCCGCCGCGGCAACCCTGGCGCCGGTCAACCGGTCGGCAACCTGCCGCAGGCTCAGCGGACCACCCACGTAGGCGATGCGCGTGCACCCACGCTCGCACAGGTGGTTGACCGCGAGCCGTCCACCCGCGACGTCGTCGACGGCGACTGAGGCGAACGGCGTGCCCGCGCCGTCGCGGTCCACCAGCACCACGGGGACGCCGCGACGGTGTAGCGCGAGCAGCCGCTCCAGGTCCTCGCCGACCGGTGAGATCAGCAGCCCGAACACGCGCTGCTCTTCGAACGTCTCGAGGTAGGCCCGCTCACGCACCGGATCGTCGTCGGACGTTCCGAGCAAGACCACCAGATTGCTTTGTGCCGCATGACGTTCGGCCGACCTCGCGACATCGGTGAAGAACGGGTTGCCCACGTCGAGCACCAGAAGTCCGACGCAGCGCGACTGGCCGGCCCGCAGCTGACGGGCCGCGTCGTTGCGCACGAAGCCCAACGCCTCGATGGCGGCGTGGACGCGTGCGACGGTCGCCGGTGCGACCCGTTCTGGGGCATTCAGCACGTTGGACACCGTGCCGACTGACACCGATGCCGCGGCAGCGACGTCGCGGATGCCTGCGGCCACTGGGGACTACTCGCCCGGGTTGCTCGGTGCCGCACGCGGAGCCAACCGCACCAACTGGGTGACGTGGTTGGGGGTCAGCTCCTCGAGGCAGGTGACGCCGAGCAGGCGCATCGTGCGCTCGACCTGGTCCGACAGGATCTCGATGGCCCGGTCGACGCCCGCCTCTCCGCCCGCCATCAGTCCGTACAGGTAGGCCCGGCCGATCAACGTGAACCGCGCCCCCATGGCCACGGCGGCGACGATGTCGGCGCCGGACATTATGCCGGTGTCGAGCATGACCTCGACGTCCCTGCCGACCTCGGCGACCGCCGCGGGCAGCAGGTGAAACGGAATCGGGGCCCGATCAAGTTGGCGTCCGCCGTGATTGGACAGGATGATGCCGTCGACGCCAAGGTCCGTGACCGCGCGCGCATCGGCGACCGTCTGGATACCCTTCACCACGAACTTGCCCGGCCACTGCGACTTGATCCAGGCCAGGTCGTCGAACGTCACCGTGGGATCGAACATGGTGTCCAGCAGTTCGGCGACCGTGCCCGACCAACGGTCCAGCGATGCGAACGCCAGCGGCTCGGTGGTCAGGAAGTCGATCCACCACTGCGGTCGTGGCAGCGCGTTGGCGACGGTGCGCAGCGTGAGGGCGGGCGGGATCGACATGCCGTTGCGCTTGTCCCGCAGCCGGGCACCTGCGACGGGTACGTCGACGGTCACCAGGAGGGTGTCGTACCCTGCCGCCACCGCGCGCTCGACGAGCGCCATCGACCGGTCCCTGTCCTTCCACATGTAGAGCTGGAACCAGTTGCGGCCCAGAGGGTTCGCTGCCTTGACATCCTCGATCGCGGTCGTGCCCATCGTGGATAGCGAAAACGGGATGCCGGCCTTCGCCGCGGCGTGCGCCCCCGCGATCTCACCCTCGGTGTGCATCATGCGGGTGAACCCGGTGGGCGCGATGCCGAACGGCATGCCCACCGGCGCGCCGAGGACGTCCCACCCGGTGCTCAACTTCGATACGTCCCGAAGAATCGCCGGATGAAACTCGATGTCGGAGAACGCCTGCCGCGCCCGCGCGATGGACAGCTCCGCCTCCGCGGAGCCGTCGGTGTAGTCGAACGCCGCCCGCGGGGTCCGGCGCTTGGCGATTCGGCGCAGGTCTTCGATCGTCAGGGCCTTGTCCAGCCTGCGCTTGGTTGCGTCGAACTCCGGTCTCTTGAACTGCATGAGAGGCGCCAGATCGTGCCTATTCGGAATCCGTCTCTTCATCTTTCGGTTCATTGATGTCATACCCTTCCGGCTGAAGCCCGTTGCGGTTCGAAACGCGTCGTGGGCAACGTGGTGGCCATGCTGCCACGCAGATCCTCGAGATCCCCATGCAACAAGCCGTGTGCGCGAGCCTGTACCAGAACGTTGCCGATCGCGGTCGCTTCCACGGGACCCGCGACCACCGGTCTGTCGACGCGATCGGCGACCAGCTGGCAGAGAAGACGGTTTCGGGCGCCGCCGCCGACCAGATGAACCGTCTCGACCGGGACGCCGGAAAGCGCGGCGGACTGCTCGACGCCGCGGGCGAACCCGGCGGCGAGGCTTTCGACGATCGCGCGGGTCATGCCCGCCTGCGTCGTCGGTGGCGGCAGACCGCGTTCGCCGTACCAGCCGGCGATGCGCGCTGGCATGTCGCCCGGCTCGACGAACCGGGGGTCGTCGGAGTCGAACACCTCCGAGGGTGCCGGGCAGGCGGCGGCCTGTTCCAGCAGATGGGGAAGATCGATGCGGGAACCGTCGCGCTCCCAGTGCCGCACGGTCTCGCTGAGCAGCCACAGCCCCATCACGTTGCGTAGGAAGCGGATACGGCCGTCGGCTCCCACCTCGTTGGTGAAGTTGGCGGCGCGGGCGTCCGCCGTGACGACCGGATCGGTCAGCTCTACGCCCACCAACGCCCAGGTGCCGCAGGAGATGTAGGCGCCGGACTCCGAGCTCATCGGGATCGCGACGACCGCCGACGCGGTGTCGTGCGACGCGACGGTCATGACCCGTTGGCCGGCGTCCAAGCCGGTCCGGTCGGCCACGTCCGGAAGCAGCAAACCCAGTGCGGTGCCGGGTTCGATCAGTGCCGGGAACAGGTCACCGGGGAGGCCGAGTATCGACTCCAACTCGTCGTCCCACCGACCGTCGATGCCGAGCAACCCCGTCGTCGATGCATTGGTCCGCTCGGTCGCCAGGACACCGGTGAGCCAGTAGCCGATGAGGTCCGGAACCAGCAGGGCGGCGTCCGCGCAGTCGAGCAGGCCGTCGAGTCGGTCAGCCACCAGTTGGAACATGGTGTTGAACGCCAGGAACTGCAATCCGTTTCGGGCGAAGATCTGGTCCTGCGGCAGGATGGCGTGCACAGTGTTGGCGCCGAGCGCGCACCGGGCATCGCGATAGTTGTACGGCAGTCCCAGCAGCCTCCCGTCGCGCAGCAGCCCGTAGTCGACGGCCCAGGAGTCCACGCCGATGCTCGTCAGTTCGGGCGCTGCGCGTCCAGCCTCTGCCAATCCCGCGCAGACCCCAGCGAACAGTCCGGGCAGATCCCAGTGCATCGCGGTCCGCTGACCGTTCCATAGGTACACCGGCTCGTTGGGGAACCGGTTCAGCTGGCGCATCTCCAGTGACCCCGGGCCCACCTCGGCGAGCATGACCCGCCCGCTGGTGGCGCCGAGGTCGACCGCGACGAACGTGGCGGTGTTCATCGGGTCACTCGGCTCTTCGCGCAGGCGCTCATCGCGTCACTCGGCTCTTCGCGCAGGCGCTCATCGCGTCACTCGGCTCTTCGCGCAGGCGCTCATCGCAGGAAGGCGGCGGCCACGCCGGCGTCCACCGGTATGTGCAACCCGGTGGTATGCGAGAAGTCCGACGTGCACAGCGCGAACGCCGCATTCGCGATGTTCTCGGGCAGCACTTCGCGTTTCAGCAGAGTGCGCTGCGCGTAGTAGGCGCCGAGCTCCTCCTCCGGCACACCGTAGACCGCTGCCCGCTTGGCGCCCCAGCCGCCCGCGAAGATGCCGGAGCCGCGGACGACTCCGTCGGGATTGATGCCGTTGACCTTGATGCCGTGCTCACCGAGTTCGGCGGCCAGCAGCCGTACCTGGTGCGCCTGGTCGGCCTTCGTCGCCGAGTAGGCAATGTTGTTGGGACCGGCGAAGACGGAGTTCTTCGACGAGATGTAGATGATGTCGCCGCCGAGTTTCTGATCGATGAGCGCCCGTGCCGCGGCCTTCGACACCAGGAACGAGCCTCGCGCCATCACGTTGTGCTGCAGGTCCCAGTCCTCAGCGGTGGTCTCCAGCAGCGACTTCGACAGCGAGAGCCCGGCATTGTTGACCACGATGTCGATCCCGCCGAAGGCGAGCACGGTGGCGTCGATCGCCGCCTGCACGGCCGTCTCGTCGGTGACGTCGGCGGCGATCCCGATCGCCACGTCGGCGTTACCAATCTCTTCTGCTGTGGCAGCAGCCTTCTCGGCGTCGAGGTCGGCGATGACGACGCACGCACCCTCGGTGGCGAGCCGCTCGGCGATGGCCTTGCCGATACCGGAGGCGGCGCCCGTGACCAGTGCGATCCGAGTTGCCAGCGGCTTCGGCTTGGGCATCCGCGCCAGCTTCGCCTCCTCGAGCGCCCAGTACTCGATGCGGAACTTCTCCGCCTCGTCGATCGGGGCGTAGGTGGAGATGGCCTCGGCGCCACGCATGACGTTGATGGCGTTGAGGTAGAACTCGCCCGCCACGCGAGCGGTCTGCTTGTCCTTGCCGTAGCTGAACATTCCGACGCCGGGGATCAACACGATCGCGGGATCGGCACCGCGCAGCGCCGGGCTATCGGCGGCGGCGTAGCGGTCGTAGTACGCCTGGTAGTCGGCGCGGTAGGCCTCGTGCAACTCGGCCAACCTGGCCCGACAGTCCTCGAGCGAGGCATCGGCGGGCAGGTCGAGCACCATCGGCTTGACCTTGGTGCGCAGGAAGTGGTCCGGGCAGCTGGTGCCCAGAGCGGCGAGCCGCGGATGTTCACTGCTGGCCAGGAAGTCGAGGACCCGGGAATCGTCGGTGAAATGGCCGACCTGCGGCTTGTCGGCCGACGCCAGGCCACGGATGAACGGCGCGAGTTCGGCGGCCTTGGTGCGACGCTGCTCGTCTGGCAACGCGCCGTAGCCGTCCAGTGGCGCACCGAACGGCTGGGGTCTGCCGTTGGCGTCGATGTAGCGCTGGACGGTGTCGATGATCTCCAGCGAGTACGCCTCGGCCTCGGCGGAGGTGTCGCCCCATGCGGTGATGCCGTGACCGCCCAGGATGGTCCCGATGGCCTGCGGATTGCGCTTCTTGATCTCCGCGATGTCGAGGCCTAGCTGGAAACCGGGTCTGCGCCAGGGAATCCACACCACGCGATCGCCGAAGATCTGCTTGGTCAAAGCCTCGCCCTCGGCCGCAGTCGCGAGCGCGATCCCCGAGTCTGGGTGTAGGTGGTCGACATGGGCTGTATCCACGAGGCCGTGCATCGCCGTGTCGATCGATGGGGCTGCGCCACCGCGGCCGTGCAGGCAGTAGTCGAAGGCCGCGACCATCTCGTCCTCGCGTTCGACGCCGGGGTAGACGTCGACCAGCGCCCGCATCCGATCCAGCCGCAGCACCGCCAGACCGTTCTCCTTGAGGGTGCCAAGGTCTCCCCCGGATCCCTTGACCCACAACAGGTCCACCGGTGATCCGGTCACGGGGTCGACGTCGGAACCCTTGGCCGAGGTGTTGCCGCCCGCGTAGTTGGTGTTCTTCGAGTCTGAGCCGAGGCGGTTCGACCTGGCGATGAGTTCTGCGACGGTGGAATTGGTCATACCGTTCATGCTCCCCACGAGGATTGGATTCCGCCGATTCGTGCGGCGTTGACGGTGTCCTGATAGCCCGATTCGGCGAAGGCGCGCATCGGGTGCGCCGGCATGCCGCGGTCGGTTCGCCACTGCGCCATGGTCGGTCGGACGTCGGTGTAGAAGGCATCCATGAAGATCTCGTTGGCGCCCAACACGTCGCCGGCCTCCTGTGCGGCGGCGAGTTCATCGGTGTTGACGAGCAATGCCCGCGCGGTCATCTCGGCGACATTGAGCACCGAACGGATCTGGCCGGGGATCTTGGCCTCAACGTTGTGGCACTGGTCGAGCATCAACGCCAGATCCGATCTCGATTCGAGTCCGCCTCCGCGAATCACCTCGAACATGATCCGGAACAGCTGGAACGGGTCGGCCGCACCCACGATGAGGTCGTCGTCGGCGTAGAAGCGCGAGTTGAAGTCGAATGAGCCCAGCTTCTGCAGCCGCAACAGCTGGGCGACGATGAACTCGATGTTGGTGCCCGGCGCGTGGTGACCGGTGTCGAGGCAGACCTTCGCGCGCTCGCCCAGGGCGGAGACCTGCGCGTAGGAGGTGCCCCAGTCCGGTACGTCCGTCATGTACATGGCGGGCTCGAAGAACTTGTACTCCAGGACCATTCGCTGATCCGGCCCGATGTGCTGGTAGATGGTCGCCAGCGACTCGGCCAATCGGTCCTGCCTGCCGCGGATGTCGCCCTGGCCGGGATAGTTGGTGCCATCGGCCAGCCAGATCTTGAGATCCTGCGATCTCGTCTGGTCCATGATCTCGATGCACGCCAGATGATGATCGATCGCCTTCTGCCGCACCATCTTGTCGATGTGCGTAAGACTGCCGAACTTGTAATCGTCATCCTGGAACGTGTTGGAGTTGATGGTGCCCAACACGACGCCGTGCTCGGCCGCGAAGTTGCCGAGGGCGGCGTAGTCGTCGACTCGGTCCCACGGGATGTGCAACGCCACGGACGGGGCCATCCCGGTGAACCGGTGCACCGTGGCGGCGTCGGCGATCTTCTCCTGAACTGTTCGCGGCGTGCCCGGGGTGCTGAACACCTTGAACCGTGTCCCTGAATTTCCGAACGCCCACGAGGGCAGTTCGATGGCCAGGTTGTCCAGCAGGTTGTTGTCCATCAGACTGCCACCTCCGTCGCGGCCGGGCTCTCCACCCTGCCATAGCGCTCGACTTCGATCTGCTGCAACGTCTTTCCTCGGGTTTCCGGCGCCCACACGGCACCGATGATCAGCGCCACGGTTAGGAGGCCGATGAGCAGCAACCCGACTCCGGTCAGGCCGATTGCGACGAGCAGCGTCGGGAAGAAGTAGCTGAGCAGGCCGGTGAAGCTGCGCACCACACAGAACATCACGCCCTGGGCGCTGGCACGGTACGGGGTGGCGAACAGCTCGCTGGCCCAAAGGCTGTAAAACGCCTGGGCGCCGATACCCGCCGAGACGCCCCAGAGGACGGCGAACGCCAGCATGGTCGGCACGCCGCCATCGGTGAACGCCACCAGCACGATCCAGCCGACGATGCCAAGTGCGGCACCGATGACGTAGAGCAGGCGCTGCGACATCTTGTCGCCGTAACGCATGAAGCCGAAATAGGTCGCGGCCACGGTGCAGCCCCAGACCAGGACCTGCAGCATGTTCTGCGCGACGGGGCTGTGCAGGCCAGCAGTGTCATAGACCCGGGGCATGAAGATGCCTGCCTGGCCGGCAACGGTGTTCCAGAACAGGTAGATGCCACCGAGGAATAGCAGCGCGCTGATGTTGACCTTGCGAGAGAAGAGCCCGCGCAGTCCGCGTGCGCCGAGCGGACCCGTGGTCGTCTCGACTTTGGCTTTTTCCTTGACTTCTTCCTTGTCGTCAGCCCAGATCTTCGACTCGGCCAACCCCTGGCGCACCCACCAGACCACGGCGGCGACGACGAACAGATGGAGGAAGATCAGCCGCGAACCGAGAAGGCCCAACGGCGCCAGCGCGGCCGCAAGGGCGAACCCGATCAGCGGGCCGACGGACCAGGCCAGCTGGGCGGTCCCGACGTGCTTGGCGCGGCCATCCGACGGCGCCTGTTCGGCGATGTAAGTCCACGAGGCGGGAACGCCCGCGCCGACGGCGATTCCGGTGATGATGAAGGCGACCAGGAGCATCGTGTAGTTGACGGCGAACGCAGCGAGCAGCACGCCGGCCATGTAGACCAGAAGGTCGTAGGTGTAGATCGCCTTGCGGCCGAAGCGGTCGCACAGCGGGCCGCCGAGGATGGCGCCGATGGCGGCGCCGAACGCGTTGGCGCTCAACGCGGCGAGCAATCCGACGGCGAAGTTGCTGATGCCGAATTCCGACTGCCAGAAGGCCAGGCTGGTGGCGATCGCGATGATCGATCCGGCCTCGATGTAGTTGGACATGGCGACCGCGATGGTCGCCCTCCAGCCGGTCGTCGTGCGCGCTCCGATTTTCATGGTCGTCCTTACAGTGTGCGTCGAAGTGGTCAGTCGAGGTGGAAGTACTCGGTGAGTGGTGTCATTGCCTGGTCTGGCTGGACCCCGGCCGGATTCTGGAAGAAGTCGGACATGCCGGCCTGCCAGCGGGTGTTGACCTCGGTGGCGGCCATCGACGACTGCGCCGCGGCGAAGTCGTCGGTTTCGAGATAGCCGACGACGAGTCCGTCATCGGGTCGAACGAAGAGCGAGTAATTGCGCCATCCCGCCTCGCTCAGGGCGCCGAGCATCTCTGGCCACACGTGCTCGTGGCTGGCGACGTATTCGTCGACCCGGTCGGGTTTGAGCCGAAGCACGAAGCACACCCGCTCGGTCGCGGCGATCGCCATCGCGAGCCTCCTAACCATTGAAACGTTTCAATATGTGGTGGCGCTCACCGTAAGCATGAAATATGGCGAAGTCAACACCCGCTCCACGCACCCCCCGCGAATTCGGCACGCTCACCCGCGCTCAGCGCGGGTTTCAACACGCAAGTCGCGCGGTTAGAGGAGGAAGGCGTTCCCTTCCGCATCTACTCGGACCTTGACGCCAGCGATGTCCTCGCGGGTGCTGGCGTCGGCGGCGTCGGTGTCCGTGACGACCGCGAGTGCGCGGGTGTCCGCCGGCGTGCGGACGGCAAGGAATACCTTCTCGGCCACGCCGTCGCGGCTGACCGGAGTGGTCCACGACTCGACGGTTCCCACCCCCTCCCAGACGTCCTCGGCGACTCGGGTGGGTTCGGCATCGACGGCGGATTGGACGTCCTCCCAACGGAATCCGCCGCTGGGCGGTTCGGTTCCGTAGACGCCGAAGCTGTGTTTGGTCAGGTAGCCGCCGTTGGCCGTGACGAGGCCAAGCGTGCCGGGGGAGGCCACGAGGTGCTCCGCCATTGTGGCGATGGAGTGCGTGACGTAGTTGTTCCAGGGCCCGCCCGCGAAGGTGAGTCCGCCCGTGACGGTCAGTGCGCGGTCGCCGTCGAGTGACAGACCGAGCTCGCGCGCGGCCACCTGGACGGCAGACGGAAAGCACGAGTACACGTCGACGAAGTCGATGTCGTCCACGCTCTTCCCCGCCATGTCGAGGGCCCGTCCCCCGGCGACCCTGATGGCGGGCGACCGGTCGAACTCGGCACGCTCGCCGATCAGGTAGGTGTCGTGGGCGTCGGTGCCCGCATATGGGAACACCCAGCGATCAGTGGGGATTTGCAGGTGCGTCGCCTTCTCCGCCGACATCAATATCAGCGCCGCCCCCTGATCGACCATGTTGTTGGAGTTCATCAGCTTGGTGTACGGCCAGCTGATCATCCGATTGCTGGGGCTGGGCTGCGAAATCTCTTCGGCGGTAACGAGATCCCGGTTCCAGGCGTGCGGGTTGCTCTGCGCTACCTGACTGAAACCGGCCCACAACTCGCCGATCCGACCGCGGTGCTCGTCGGGCGTCTCCCCCGCCGCGATGCGCAGCGCCTGTTCGAACATCGGGTAGACGTACGAGGGCCGGTCCAGATGAATGCGCAGTTCCACCGGCCCGGCCAACGCAAACTCGTCGTCGGCGCCCTGCGGGACGGGCACGGTGTCGTCCTGCTTGGTGTAGTCGAGCTTGCCGCCCGCGGCGCGCACCTTCGTGCGGGTGCGCCACGTCTCCGCGCCGGCGATGAGCACGGTGTCGACGCGGCCCCCCTGAATGTCGAGACAGGCCTGATTCACCAGCGACTGTGGGACATTGCCGCCGATGCTGGTGTAGCGACCCTCCGCGCCGGGTGCACCGATCCGTTCGGCAAGGAGCACGCCGGGATTGCGGTAGCGCCACGACAGCAGGTTGACGATGCGCACCGAGTCGACGGCTTCGAGCACCCGCGGATCAGTGGCCGCTCGAGCTGCTCGTTCCATCAGGTCGACGGGTTCGACGGTGGGATCACTGTCGTGCTGATTGACCTGGCCGTAGCCGACGAGCACCGGGGTGCGGGGATCCAGGGGCACTGTGAGCCTTTCTGCCGTGCGCGAGCATGCGCGTGGTGTCTGTCGTCCGCAGCGTGTCGTGGGCCAACACACACGCTCGCGCAGGAGGGACGGGGGTTAGGCGGGGCCGACCCGGTAGATCGACTTCAGCGTCTGGTAGGCGGCGAGGCCCTCGGGGCCCAATTCGCGGCCCATGCCGCTGGCCTTGACACCGCCGAAGGGCGCCTGCATGTCCAGCTGGTAGTCGTTGACGCCGATCGTGCCGGTGCGGACGGCCCTGGCGATGTCGGTGGCGCGGTCGGCGTCGCTCGACCACACGGTGCCGCCCAGTCCGAACTCGCTGTCGTTGGCGATGTCGATCGCCTCACGGTCGGTGTCGTAGGGGATCACCGCAACCACCGGGCCGAAGATCTCCTCTTGCGCAATTCGCGCCGAGTTGTCGACGTCGGCGAACACCGTGGGCGAGACGAACCAACCCCGCGGCTGATCGGTGGGAACCGAGCCTCCCGCAACGACTTTCCCACCTTCGGACTTACCGATGTCGATGTAGTTCAGCACGCGTTCGCGCTGTCGGGCGCTGACCAGCGGGCCGACCATGGTGGTCTTCTCCAGCGGGTCGCCGACGGTGAGGCCGTCCGCCAGCGCCGCGACCGCGTCGACCACCTCGGCGTAGCGCGACCGCGGCGCCAGGATTCGCGAACTCAGGTGGCACGTCTGACCATTGTTGACGAACGATGCCGAACGCAGACCCTTGATGGTCGCGTCGAGGTCGGCGTCGTCGAGAATGATGGCCGCCGACTTGCCGCCCAACTCCAGGGTGACCGGACGCATGAGACGCCCGCACATCTCGGCGATGACACGGCCCGCCGCAGTAGATCCCGTGAACGCCACCTTGTCGACTCCGGGATGCTGCACCAGGTGGGCGCCCGCCACCGGACCACCGGCGACGACGTTGAGCACCCCCGGCGGCAGGCCCACTTCTTCGGCTGCCTCACCGAAGATCAATGCGTCCATGGCGGTCTCAGGAGCAGCCTTGAGCACCATCGTGCAGCCGGCGGCCAGGGCGGGAGCAATCTTCATGGCAGCAAGCGCCTGAGGGTAGTTCCATGGCGTGATCGCCCCGACGACACCGACCGGCTCGCGGCGCACGATGGTGTGTCCGATCATCGCGGGCCGGATCTCCTCCTCGTCGGATTCAGCGATCAGCCCCGCGTAGTAGCGCAGCAGCGCAGCCGGGAAGGCACCGTTCGAGCCTCTCGACAGCCTGATCGGCATGCCGTTCTCGCGGGTGCACAGCTCGTTGGTGGTCGACGACCGCGCGGCCAGCGCGTCGGCGAAGCGGAGCAGGATCGTGGCGCGCTCGGCGGCCGGGGTGGCGCGCCAGCCGGCCAGCGCCGCATCCGCCGCAGCCACCGCGTCGTCTATCTCGGATTCGGTAGCCGACGAACCGTTGCCGAGCGGCTCACCCGTCGCCGCCTCGATGACCGGTTCCACGTGCGTGGCCCTGCGGAATCGTCCGTCGACGAACAGCCTGCCGCCGTCGAAGTTGGTTCTCGCAGTTGATGTCACCGTCGTCATCATGTACTCCCTGTCTCTGGCATGGACGATGCGAAGAGCACGCCCTCGGCGATCAAACGTTCGGTCTCGTCGGCGTCGAGTCGCAGCACGTCGCCGACGATCTCCCGAGTCTGCTCCCCCGGCATCGGCGCAGGCCGAAGGGGCGCATCGGCGATCCGCCGGAACAGCCCCGGATGGGTCTCGGTGGTCATCGGGCTCGAGAAGAGGGGGTGGACCATATCGGCGTACAGGCCACGGAACGCGAGCTGCGGGTCGGCAAGCACGTCGACCGCGCGGTTCATGGGACCGGCGGGGACACCGGCGTCCTGAAGGGCCTCGACGATCTCCTCCTTGTCCCGTGCCGAGGTCCACTCCGACATCTGCGCACTGAACCCTGAGGGACTGCATGCCAACTCGGCGACGCCCATCACCTTGGCCAGCGCGATGCGATCGTCGTCCGAGCGCACGGAGACGACACACCACTCGTCTTCGCCCGCGCACGGAAACACCTCGTGTATCGCTTCGCAGTCGGCGACGTCGAGTCCGGCGGCGCGCGCGGCATCCGTGACGTAGCACGTGGCGAGTTGGTTGACGGCTGCCTCGGCCTGCGAGATATGTACGTGCGCACCGGAATCGGTCTCATTGCGGCGGATGAGTGCAGCGAGGGCGGCTATCGCAGTGATCCGGGCGACGACGTGGTCCGGGAAGATGGTGGTGGAATCGTAGAAGCCGTCGTCATCGACGTCGTCGGAGGTCCACAGTCTGCTGACGCCGGTAGTCGCACGCACCAGCGGGCCGTAGCCCATCCGGCCGCTCCACGGTCCCGTCGCGCCGAAGGCGCTGCTCTCGGCGAGGACGATGCGAGGGTTCAGGCTGCACAGCTCTTCGTAGGAGAATCCAAGGGCGTCAAGGGTTCCCGGTTTGAAGTTGGCGAACACCGCATCGGACGCAGAGACCAGACGGCGGAAGATTGCGGTACCGTCTTGGCTGCGCAGATCGAGACCGAGGCTGGATTCGTTGCGATGCGTCAGCGCCCAGGATCTGCTCATCGGCTGCCCGGGAGGGGTTTGCCGCAATCCATCGGGATACGTTGCGCTCTCCACCTTAATCACCTCGGCGCCGAGATCTGCGAACAACCGGCCGAGCTCGCCCCCGGCGACGATGACGCCGAGGTCCAAGATCCGCAACCCCTCGAACGGCCTGGCGCTGGTTGCCTCGCTCGACGGGGCCGACGGACCCCGCGTATCGGGCCAGCGGCCGTCGTCGGCGCCCGCCTCCGGGCACGGGCGCACTAGGCCGGCCCGGCGACCGTCGATGACGAACGGGCCCGCGGGTACGTCCATGGTGGTGTCGGGCGTCACCGGGATCTCGGTCAATGCACCCACGGTGCGTAGGTGGTCCGAGGCGAGGGCTTCTGCGGGGCTGAGCATGGCGGCGATGGGGACGCCCCTGCGTTGCCCCTCGACGACGAGGGCGTCCATCGTCTGTGCCTCGAAGAGGTCGGCGATGACGGCGTTGAGTTCGCGGGAGGCGGCGAAGCGGGCGCCGATCGACTCGAACTTGGGATCGGAGAACCGCTCGGGTTCGCCGAGCCAGGCCCGCATCCCGCGCCACTGACGTGCAGACAGCAGGCAGATCCTGACGAACCCGTCGCGACACCGGAACGTCGGGTAGATCTGCTGATTGCGCGGACGCCCGCGCCACAGCTCTCCGGACCGCTTCTGCCCGACGGCTGCCTGGCCCTCCGAACCGAACGGCGGATCCAGGCACTGAACAACGGCCTCGAACCGCGAGAAGTCGATGTAATCACCTCGGCCGCAGCGCAATCGATCGTAGTACGCCGTCAGCGCGACCCAGGCGGCCTGGACCGAGGCGGTCGCCGACGCGATACCGGACGGCGGCAGAACTGGCCGACCCGCGGTGGGACCAGAGCGGGACAGTGCCGTGGACATCGCGTAGAGCACGGCATCGGTGGCGTGCCAGCCGGCCCGAGGGCCCGTCGTGCCGAAGTCGGTGACCTCGAGTGACACCAGATGTTCGTATTGATCCGCCAGTGCCACGGCGGACGTGCCGAAGGCCGCGGCACCGGAGAGTCCCCCACCGTCGACAAGGATGTCGGCCCCGCCGACGAGCTCGATGAACCGGTCGCGGTCGCTCGCCTCGAGCGGGTCGAGAACGGTGCTGCGCTTGTTGGCGTTGTCCAGCGTGAAGTCGACCGATATGCCACCGATGCTGGGCCGGGCCGCGCGGTGCGCGGTGCCCCCCGGGGCCTCGACCTTGAGCACGTCGGCCCCCAGGTCAGCCAGCAGTCGGCTCACGCCGTCGGAGGTGGGGCCACCAATGTCCAGCACCCGCACCGACGCCAAAAGCTGACACGTGTCAAGCATGCCGACCAGTATCGTTCAGCGACCCTCGACGGCGCGTGGCGGGGCCTCCCTATTCGTTGTCCCCGCCCGTCGCGGCGGTCGCGGCGACCTCCGACGACGAGATGGCACCGCGGGCGTCGGGCCAGACCCAGTCGCGCACCTCGGGGAGGTCGTCACCGTGCTCGCGGGTGTACTCGCGGGCCCTCAGCCGACGGTCCACCATCTCCTGACGCAGGGTCGCGTACTTGGTCTGCAACGACGGCACGCGGTCGATCACATCGATCACCAGGTGAAAGCGGTCGAGGTCATTGAGCATCACCATGTCGAAGGGCGTCGTGGTGGTGCCCTCCTCCTTGTAGCCGCGTACGTGCAGGTTCTCGTTTCCCGTGCGGCGATACGTCAGCCGGTGAATGAGCCACGGGTAGCCGTGGTAGGCGAAGATCACCTGCTTGTCCGGGGTGAAGATCGCGTCGAAGGCCTGATCGGAGAGACCGTGCGGATGCTCTTTCTCGTCCTGTAGCCGCATCAGGTCGACGACGTTGACGAACCTGATCTTCAGGTCGGGCAGGTTCTGCTTGAGCAGGTCCACCGCGGCCAAGCCCTCCAGCGTGGGGACGTCGCCGCACGTCGCGACCACGACGTCCGGCTCCTCGCCGAGCTTCTCGGTGCCTGCCCATTCCCAGATGCCGAGGCCTCGTGTGCAATGAGCGACGGCCTCTTCCATCGAGAGGTAGTTCGGGGCGGGCTGCTTGCCCGCCACCACCACGTTGACGTACTGGCGCGAGCGCAGGCAGTGGTCGTACGTCGACAGGAGGGTATTGGCATCCGGCGGCAGGTAGACCCTGACGACCTCGGCGCGTTTGTTTACCACGTGGTCGATGAACCCGGGGTCCTGGTGGCTGAAGCCGTTGTGATCCTGACGCCAAACATGGCTGGAGAGAAGATAATTCAGGCTCGCGATCGGGCGGCGCCACGGGATGTGGTCGGTGACCTTCAGCCACTTGGCGTGTTGGTTGAACATCGAGTCGATGATGTGGATGAACGCCTCGTAGCAGTTGAACAAGCCGTGCCGACCAGTCAGCAGATAGCCCTCGAGCCAGCCCTGGCACTGGTGCTCGGACAACATCTCGACGACACGGCCGACCCGGGCGAGATGTTCGTCCACCTCCGGTCCGAAGAACTCGGCGTTCCACTGCTTGTCGGTGGCATCGAACACGCTCTGCAACCGATTGGACGCGGTTTCGTCGGGCCCGAAGATCCGGAAGTTGTCCGGGTTGAGGCGAATCACGTCGGTCAGCCAGGCGCCGAGCACCTTGGTGGCTTCGGCCACCGTCGCGCCGGGAACGGGCACGTCGACCCCGTATTCGCGGAAGTCCGGCAGCCGCAGATCCCGGAGCACCAGTCCACCGTTGGTGTGCGGGTTGTCGCTCATCCGCAAGGTGCCCGGTGGCGCGAGCGCGGCGATGTCCGCATGCAGCGTGCCGTTCTGGTCGAACAGTTCCTCGGCCCGGTAGGAGGCCAACCACTCGGCAAGGACCTCGAGGTGCTCGGGGGTGTCGCGGGCATTGGCGAGCGGAACCTGGTGTGCGCGCCACGATCCGGTGGTCTTCTTGCCGTCGATGTAGGCGGGGCCGGTCCAACCCTTAGGGGTGCGGAAGACGATCATGGGCCAACGTGGTCGCTCGTCGTCGCCGGCGAGGGCCTTCTGCTTGATCTCGGCGATCGCGTTGAGCACGGTGTCGAGCAGTGTCGCGAAACGTCGGTGGACGTCGGCCGGGTCCTCTGCGTCCGGCTCGTCGGCCACCTCGAAGAAGTACGGGTCGTGCCCGTAGCCGATCATCAAACTGCGCAGCTCTGACTCCGGAATACGGGCGAGCACGGTCGGATTGGCGATCTTGTAGCCATTGAGGTGCAGGATCGGGAGGACGACGCCGTCCTGCGCCGGGTTGGTGAACTTATTCGAGTGCCAACTGGTCGCCAACGCCCCGGTCTCGGCTTCCCCGTCACCGACCACTGCGGCGACGAGCAGGTCGGGATTGTCGAACGCTGCGCCGTAGGCGTGCGATAGCGAGTAGCCAAGTTCACCCCCCTCGTGGATCGACCCTGGTGTTTCTGGAGCGACGTGGGACGGAATGCCGCCGGGGAAGGAGAACTGCCGGAACAGTCGTCGCATGCCCTCGGCGTCCCGGGTGATGTCGGGGTAGACCTCCGAATATGTCCCGTCGAGATAGGCGTTGGCCACCAGGCCGGGGCCGCCGTGGCCCGGACCCGTGACGTAGATCGTCGACTGCTCGCGGGTCTTGATGGCCCTGTTGAGATGGGCGTAGAGAAAGTTGAGGCCGGGTGTCGTGCCCCAGTGTCCGAGCAGTCGAGGTTTCACGTCGTCACGGGAGAGCGGCGTGCGGAGTAGTGGATTGCTCAGCAGATAGATCTGTCCGACCGACAAGTAGTTCGCGGCCCGCCACCAGCCATCAAGCTGTGCGACGGACTCGTCGTTCAGGGGGCCGGGGTCGGTCGAACGCCAGGCGGTCGGTGGTTCGGTCGTTCCGGGGGTCATGGGTAACGCTCCTCAGGCGCCGGGGCGACGCTCTACCCGCCATCCAACTCCTCGGACGAGGCGACCGCGCGGACTCGCGCGAGGAGTTCACGCTCTGGCTACCGAACACGGAGTGGTGTCCAACACATGGACCCCAACTCTGACCTGGGTATACCCGGCCACAAGTATGCTGAGGCGGTTATGTCTGACGTCAGCGCCGTGGACGCGCCATCCCACCCGCTGATCGGGCAGCTCTCGGCTCTGCACCACTTCCGCGTCTACGTTGACATCGGCGTGGTGGTCGTCGTTCTGATTCTGACCAATCTGATCGCCCACTTCACCACTCCGTGGGCGAACGTCGTCGTGGTACCCGCTGCGGCCCTGGGACTCGTGGCGCTCGTGCATTCACGCGGACTGGGCTGGGGCGAGCTCGGGCTGGGCCGTGATCAGTGGCGCTCCGGCATGTGGTACGCCCTAGGGGCCGTGGCGTTGGTCGGAACGGTCATCGTCGCAGGTGCGCTGCTGCCGTGGACTCGGCCCATGTTCATGAACGACCACTACGCGACCGTTTCGGGTGCCCTGCTCGCGTCGATGATCATCATTCCGCTGCAGACGGTGATCCCCGAGGAGCTTGTCTTCCGCGGGGTCCTGCACGGTGCACTCGACCGGGCGTGGGGATTCCGCGGTGTCGCTGCCGCGGGCTCACTGTTGTTCGGCATGTGGCACATCGCCACCTCTTTCGGCCTGACCAGCAGCAACGTTGGGTTCACCGCCCTGTTCGGCGCGGGCGTGGTCGGCATGATCGCTGGTGTCGTGATGGCCGTGATCGCCACTGGCGCGGCAGGTTTCGTCTTCACCTGGCTGCGGAGGCGGAGCGGCAGCCTGATTGCCCCGATCGCCCTGCACTGGTCGCTCAACGGCCTCGGTGCGCTCGCCGCCGCCCTGGTCTGGCACCTTTCGACGTAGTCACCGCGGCGGGCGGTGTCTGGCCCGGAAGTCTCGGTTCTTCAGTTTGTTTCCACACGTCGCCATGTCGCACCACGTGCCCCCGTGGTTGCGGGAGCGGTCGTAAAACGCCCAGCGGCAATCGTCGTTCGCGCAGGCCTTCATGTGCGTCCACGTGCCATCGAGCTGGGCATCCTTGATCACCAGTAAGAGGGTCAGTAGCCGCGCGCCAATCGAGTCGCCCTCCGCTACGAGGGATACTCGCCCCCTCTCGTCGAGCGAGGCTCGGAGCGCGCCGTGCTCGGCGACGGCGCGTAGGGGCGCGATCGTCGCCGGATTGGGCGTGCATCCGCCCGAGTTGGTCATCACCAGGGCGCGCAGACCCTCGCGAACGTCTATGAGGACGCGGAGGTCAGCGGCAGTCGGAACCGACCCGGGGGCCAGCAGACCGTTCTCGACGAGCCATGGACGGGCGTCATCGGCGTTAGCCAACCGATCCTGACCGGATTCGAGGTCGATCGTGTTGATGAATGCCTGGATCAGCCGCAGTGGACCCGGGGCTGGCTTGGCTTCGATGTCGCCGAGCCACTGGGTGGATGTCATTGTGCGATGATAACCCGGCGTGACCGGTATCAAGCCTTGACTAGTCATTCATGACCGGTATAAGTTTGACGTAGGTCACACGGCGAGGAGATGACGATGGCGCCACGGAACGGCATTCGCGGCCAGATCCCACGCGCGGGTGCGGCCCAAGACCCGAGACCGCAAATCCATCCAATGCGGCTGACCGATGCGCACTTCGCGGCACGTATGTGGTCACGGCTGTTCGCCGCACGCTACGACCGACAGATCGAGAACGGGGTCACGGTTGCGCCCGGCACGCCTCTGGCTGCGCACTACCTCCGGCTGGCCTCTCCTCGCGAGCACGACGACATGGCCAACGCGCTGAGGCGGGTGCTGCGCGCTGCGGATCACGGACCACATGCGCGGGGGTCGTCAACGCAGGTGCCCATCCGTGCCGATGCCGTGCGGCAGTCCGCGGAGGTCGTCGAGGACGTGCTGACGCGGCTGGCAGGACCCGTTCCAGCGCGAGCGCGCGGAATGGCCCGACTGCGCATCCTGCTCAGCGACGGCCGCAGCCCGATATACCGCTCGGGCCGCGGCACGTTGGCCGCCGCGATGCGCGGCGTCCTCGCTGCGATGTAGCGCCGCTAGTTCTTTCGCACCGCTCCGACGATTGCCAGCAGGATTACCGAGCCGAGGATTGCGGTGAACAGCGTGAACCACCAACCGCCTGCCGCGGTGTCGAGGAAGAAGCTCAGCAGGAATCCGCCGATGAGCGCGCCCACGATTCCGATGCCGATGTTCAGGAGAAGTCCCGAGCCGCCGCCTTTGACGATCTTGCCCGCGATCCAGCCCGCAAGAGCTCCGATGATGACGTAGCCGATCCACCCCACGCTGGTGAGGGTGCTGGATCGCGCCGCCAGAAACTCAGTTGCCGCAAGCATTTCCATGCCGAACTCCTGCCTGTCGCCCGTCGAACCAGCGCAACCGCTGGGTCACCGTCCGGTGTACTCGCTACGCGTAACGATTGGGCACGCGAAGAGATGTACGTTCGTCAGTCAATCGCGACGGTTCGTCAGCCGGGCATCATTCCCGGAGGGGCGTCCGTCACGGGTACGGGTACGCCGACGCCTGGCCGTGCCGGTGGCGCGTTGGGGTCTGGTGGCGGTGCATTGGGGTCCGGCGCAGGCGGTGGCGGCGGGGGCGGTGGCGTGAACGGCCGGATCGACTGCGCCAGCGTGGTTGCGGCGGCCTTGTCGACGGGATGGTTCGCCGAGCCCAGCCACACCACGAACCAGCGCTCCGGAGCTCGCTGACTGCGCGGCGTTCCCGCAGGAGGAACCTGACCGACGACACCAGCCCAGATCTGGCCGTTGGGCTTGGCGGCATCGGTGAACTTCACCTCGTACGAGGAAAACGCACCGGGCATACCCGCTGCGTCCAGCGGACCGGCTTCCTGACCTTGCCGAGTCCCCGCGAACGGCATGAAGAACTCGCCCATGTCCGAGGCCAATCGCGTGGCCGCCTTCGAGTTGTCGGTCTCGGCGCCTGCGAACAGCTTGAGGTCGAGGCGACCGAGCAACACGCTGGTGTCAGATGGCGCCTCTGCGTTACCTTCGGGAATCTTCGTCAGTAGCGCCTGGCCGTAGGACAGCTGCGTGTTGTCCGACACCTTCCAGCCGGCGGGGATCACATAGCTTAATCCGCCCGCGGCGTTGTCGACGCGGCCGGGCTCCGGTGCCGGCGGCGGCGGTGGTGCGTTCGGATCAGGCGGCGGCGCGTTCGGGTCGGCCGGCGGCGGAGGTGGTGCGTTGGGGTCGGCCGGCGCCGGCGGTGATGCGTTGGGGTCGGCCGGCGGCGGTGGTGGTGCGTTCGGATCGGCCGGGGCCGGGGCGGGGGCCGGGGCGGGCGCGGGCGTCGGAGGGACGGGGTCTGCAAAGGCGACGGGTACTGGAAGAGCCAGGGCCACCGCGGTGACGCCTGCGACGGCGGCCGTGGCCAGCGCCTTGGAGATGCTCCTACGTCGTGGAGGGTGCTGCATGGGGAAGAAACTACCGTGTTACGGCCGTGACGCAAGTGTGAGTTGCTCTTAAAGTGTCAAACTTAGAAGTTGCTGTCACGCTGAAACACTTGGCAAGGGCGTACTTTACGAGTAGCTGACACGACAAGTAGCCCGCGCGGTGCGCGGGCGGTGTCGCTTGTTGATCGTGCGCTACCCGTAGACCGTTACCGAGCCGGGTGAATCGAGACTTCCTGAGCCTTGACCGTGAAGAAGACCCGCTCCCCCGGGCCGAGTCGAAGGTCTGCAGCCGACTCGGCGGTGATGTCGGCGGACAGCCCGGGCGAGCCGTCCGGCTGGTCTTCGGCCCGGACTCTGATGGCAGGCCCTCGGCTGTCGAGTTCGGCGATGACGACCTCGACGGTGTTGCGTGGACTTCCGTGCGGTTCGTCGCGGTACACCGCGACCGCGGAGGGATGGAAGGTGGCGGCAACGGGATCGCCCAGCTGGACGGCACCCGCGAAACCTTCATCGACGCTGCCGTGCCAGACCTGCTCCCAACCGGTGGCCAACGTGGTGCCCGGCCCTGCCCGGCCGCTCACCAGGTTGATACCGGCGAACCGCGCCGCGAAGCCACTGCGCGGAGCGCCCAAAACGTGGGCGGTCGGACCCGACTCCACGATCCGACCCGATTCCAGGACGATCACCCGGTCGGCGAGGGTGACGACATCCAGCAGCTCGTGTGTGACCAGTATCGAGGACCTGCCCTGGCGGGCCAGAACGCGGCGCAAGACCTTCCGCATCGCCGCGGCAACGGCCACGTCCAGACCCGTCAAGGGTTCGTCCAGCAGTAGCACGTCGGGTTCTGCGGCCAGGGCGCGTGCCAAGGCGACACGCTGGGCTTGTCCGCCGGACAGTTGGCGCGGCTTGCGGTCCCCAAGGTCGCTGGCCTCGACCTCGCCGAGCCAGTGGTCGACGGCAACACGGGACGCCTTGCGCGCCAACCGCTTTCCGCTGCGGGCTCCGAAGGCCACGTTGGCGCCCACGGACAGGTGCGGAAACAGCAGCGGATCTTGCATCAGCAGTCCAACGCGACGGTCGTACGTGTCGATCCGCGTGCCGTCGGACGTGTCCGTCAACGTCCGGTCGCCGACGCGCACCCTTCCCGCATCCGGTCGGACCAGACCCGCGATGACGTGCAAGACGGTGGACTTGCCCGCCCCGTTGGGGCCGAGGATCGCCACGACCTCACCGGGTGCCACCGTGAACTCGACGTCCAGGTGCCGACTCTCGAGGACCGCCCGCATCTCGACACCGCTCACCGCTTACTGCCAGCCACTGGCTCCACCCGCCTTGATCCTGCGGCTACCAAGTCCGACGACGACGGCGGCGGCGACGACGACGAGCAGGACCGACAAGGCCACCGCGGCGTCGGCGTCGACCTCGCGTTGCAGGTAGATCTCCAGCGGAAGCGTGCGCGTGACACCTTCTCTCGACCCGGCGAAGGTCAGCGTCGCGCCGAACTCCCCCAACGATCGCGCGAAGGCGAGGACCGCGCCGGACGCCAGTCCGGGAGCCAGCAGGGGCAACGTCACACGCCACCACACCGCGGTAGGACGTGCCCCGAGGGTGGCGGCCACCACCTCGTGGTCTGCGCCCACGGTGCGAGCGGCACCCTCCAATGCGATGACAAGGAACGGCAGCGAGACGAAGGTCTGAGCGAGCACCACCGCGGTCGTGGTGAACGCAATCTGAATTCCTGCGGCATCGAGGTATTTGCCGAGGAGTCCGAGGCGGCCGAAGGCGTACAGGAGCGCGATGCCGCCCACCACCGGCGGGAGCACCAACGGGAGCAAGATCAGCGGTCTGACCCAACGAATTGTGCGGGAATCACTGCGTGCCAACACCATTGCCATCGGGACGCCGAGCAGAATGCACAGAATCGTACTCGTGGCTGCCGTCCTGAAGCTGAGCTCCAGCGCGGTCAGGGACGACGAACTGGTGATCAACGACCAGAACTGCGACCAGTCGACCCGCGCGGCCATGGCGAGCAAGGGGAGCACGACGAAGACCGCGCCGATGGCGGCGGGGACGTAGATCCATCGCGGCAGACCGCCCGAACTCCTCAAGGCGCGGCAAAACCCGCCCGGCGAAGGATCTTCTGACCGGCATCGCTCGACACGAGATCGACGAACCTCTTGGCCGCCGGCGCGTCGGCTGCACTCTTCAACACGGCGATCGGGTAGGTGTTCACGGCAGCCGAGGACTCCGCGAAGTCGACCTCGGTCACCTTGTCCCCCGCCCCGAGTGCATCGGTGACGTAGACGACTCCGGCGTCGGCCTGGCCGCTGGTCACCTTGGTCAGTACGTCGGTCACCGAGGACTCCTCGCTGACCGGGTTCAGCGTCACCTTCGTGGCCTGCTCGACCTTTCCGGTGGCCGAACCACATGGCACCTGCGGTGCGCAGACGACGACGGACAGGTCCGGCTTGGCGAGGTCGGCGAACGTCACCACCTTCTTGGGATTTCCCGGCGCGGTCACGATGACCAGGGTGTTGGACGCGAAGTTGACCGGCTCGCCCGCCAGCAGACCAGCGGTCGCCGCTTTGGCCATGTTCTTGATGTCGGCCGAGGCGAACACGTCGGCCTTGGCACCCTGCGTCAGCTGGGTGACGAGATCCGACGAACCGGCGAAGGTGAAGTCGACGGACCACCCCGGGTTGTCGGTCTTGAACTGCTCACCGAGCTCGGTGAACGTCTTCTTCAGGGAGGCGGCCGCGTACACGGTGAGCGATCCACCGGCAGCGGAGCCACTGCTGTCGGAGCCCGTCCCGCACGCGCTGAGGCCGACGAGAAGCAACGCCGCAAGGGCCGAGACGGCGCGGTGGGTTCTGATCACGGTGCAAACCCTAAGTGACCCGGACGGGACTGTCCGTAGTTCTCCGCGTGGCGCGTTTCGCCGGCTAGCTACTGTCCAGTAACATGGTCGGCGACTCGCTGGGTTCAGCGTCGAACACGAGGAGGTCGTGATGATGGATGTGCTGCTCACCGGCGGTGACACCGAACTTGGACGCATCATCGCCGAGGGCTTCCGCGACGCGGGACACAAGGTGGTCATCGCAGGCTCCCGCCGCGACGACCTCGAGGTCGCGGCCAAGGAACTCGACGTCGACTCGATTGTGTTCGACAACACCGACCCGGCCAGCCTCGAAGAGGCCCGCGAGCAGTTTCCGCAACACCTCGACACCATCGTCAACGTGCCCGCGCATCGTTGGGATGGGGGTGACCCCCGCACCTATTCGTTGGGCGAACGTGCCGCGGCATGGCGGACGGCGTTGGACGCCACTGTGCTGTCGGCCGTACTCACGGTCCAGATCCTCGGCGATCATCTGCGCTCGGGTGGTTCGATCGTCAACGTCGTCGGCGACAACGCGACCGAGGGCAGTGCTGAAGCCGCCATCAAGGCCGCGCTGTCCAATTGGACTGCGGGACAGGCGACTCACTTCGGAATCCGCGGCATCACGCTCAACGCGGTTGCGTCCGGCCGTGGCGCCGAGCCGGGCTATGACGGGATCGCACGGACGTCGCCGTCGGTCGCCTCGGAGATCACCCGGCTGGCATTGTTCCTGACCACGCCTACAGCCAGGCACATCACCGGTCAGACGCTGCACGTCAGCCACGGGGCGCTCGCCAGCTTCGCCTGACGCCCGAAATATTCCGGCTTCGCGGACAGCGAAACGGGGTGTAAGTTCCGTTTAGTCGTGGCTAGGGTCGGATTCGTGACGATTCGACTCGGACTCCAAATTCCCAACTTCTCCTACGGCACCGGGGTCGAGGCACTCTTCCCCACCGTCATTGCGCAGGCCAAAGAGGCCGAAGCCGCCGGCTACGACTCCGTCTTCGTGATGGACCACTTCTACCAACTCCCCGGCCTTGGCACGCCCGACCAGCCGATGCTCGAGGCCTACACCGCGCTGGGTGCCCTCGCGTCGGCGACCGAGAGCGTTCAGCTCGGCACGCTCGTCACCGGCAATACCTACCGGAATCCGACGCTGCTCGCGAAGGCGATCACCACGCTGGACGTGATCAGTCAGGGTCGCGCGATACTCGGCATCGGCACCGGTTGGTACGAGTTGGAGCATGACTCCTTGGGCTACGACTTCGGCACCTTCACCGACCGCTTCAACCGGCTCGGCGAAGCCCTGCAAATAATCCTGCCAATGCTCGAGGGCGAGCGACCCACCGTCGCCGGCAAGTACTACCGCACGCAGGAGGCAATGGCCGAGCCGCGCTTCCGCGACCACATCCCCCTGATGATCGGCGGCAGCGGTGAGAAGAAGACGATTCCGTTGGCGGCCAAGCACTTCGACCACCTGAACATCATCGCGGGTTTCGACGAGCTGCCGCGCAAGCTCCAGGTGGTAAAGGAGAACTGCGAGAAGATCGACCGCGATCCGGCGACTCTGGAGACCAGCATGCTGGTGGTCGCGATCATCGGAGAGGGCATCACCGCCGACGTCATTCCCGAGGACTTCCGCCAGCAGGCGGTGTTCGGAAGCCCGGAGGAGGTTGCCGACCAGATCAAGACCAAGGTCCTCGATGCCGGTGTGGACGGCGTCATCCTCAGTCCCGTGACGAGCCTCGACGGGTATCACCCCGGGCCCGCCGCTGAGGTTGCGGAGAAGCTCAAGCCGATGCTCGCCGGGTAGGGATCCCGAGCGGTGGGTTATCTCACCGCGCTCCGGGGAACGCCTCCGACTAACCTATGGGTTGTACCGAGTAGGTTTTCGCACGCGAGGAGCAGCAATGAGCCACCCCGGAGCTACGGCATCGGATCGGCATAAGGTCGTCATCATCGGTTCCGGGTTCGGCGGTCTGAACGCCGCCCAGAAGCTGAAGAGGACCGATGTCGACATCAAGCTGATCGCCCGCACCACGCACCACCTGTTTCAGCCCCTGCTGTATCAGGTCGCCACCGGCATCATCTCCGAGGGCGAGATCGCGCCGCCGACGCGCCTGATCCTGCGCAAGCAGGAGAACGCCCAGGTGCTGCTCGGCGACGTGACCCATGTCGACCTCGACAAGAAGACCGTCACCTCGGAGCTTCTCGGCCACGACTACACAACGCCGTACGACACGCTCATCATCGCTGCGGGTGCGGGCCAGTCGTACTTCGGCAACGACCACTTCGCCGAATTCGCCCCCGGGATGAAGTCCATCGACGACGCCCTCGAGTTGCGCGGCCGGATTCTCGGCGCGTTCGAGCAGGCCGAGAGGTCCAGCGACCCGGAGCGCCGCAAGAAGCTGCTGACGTTCGTGGTCGTCGGTGCAGGTCCGACCGGTGTCGAGATGGCGGGTCAGATCCAAGAGTTGGCCGACCAGACGCTCAAGGGCAGTTTCCGGCACATCGACCCGACCGAGGCCCACGTCATCCTGCTCGACGCTGCGCCGGCGGTGCTCCCACCCATGGGCACGAAGCTGGGTCTCAAGGCGCAGGAGCGGCTGGAGAAGATGGGTGTCGAGGTTCAGCTCAACGCCATGGTGACCGACGTGGACCGCAACGGCATCACGGTCAAGGACGCCGACGGGACCATCCGGCGCATCGAGGCGGCCTGCAAGGTGTGGTCGGCCGGTGTGTCCGCCAGCCCGCTGGGCCGCGACCTGGCGGAACAGTCCGAAACCGAGATCGACCGCGCCGGACGGGTGAAGGTGCTCCCCGACTTGTCCATCCCCGGCCACCCGAACGTCTTCGTGATCGGCGACATGGCCTTCGTCGAGGGCGTCCCCGGTATGGCGCAGGGCGCCATTCAAGGCGCCAAGTACGTCGCCAAGATCATTCACAACGAGGCCAAGGCCCGCGAGCACGGCACCATTCCGAAGCCTCGCGAACCGTTCAGCTACTTCGACAAGGGCTCGATGGCGACGGTCTCGAAGTACAACGCCGTCGCGCAGGTCGGCAAGTTCGAGTTCAGCGGCTTCTTCGCCTGGCTCGCCTGGCTTGGTCTGCACCTGATCTATCTCGTGGGCTTCAAGACGAAGATCGCCACCCTGCTGTCGTGGGCGGTGACGTTCCTCAGTAAAGAGCGCGGTCAGCTGACCATCACGGAGCAACAGGCCTACGCGAGAACGCGGATCGAGCAACTCGAGGACATGGCCGCCTCGATGCGGCAGACGGAGAAGGCGGCCAGTTGACGTTCGCCCGTTGACCGACGGGACGTCGATCTAAAGCCGTTCGCCCTGCCAGGTGGCCAGGCAACCGCCTGCCGCCAATGGGAGCATGGTGCCTGCGCCGTCGAAAGCGGCGTTCGGATAACGCAATTCGCTGATGCATGCCAGCGGGGTGCCGAGTTCATCGTCGGTAACCGATCCGGTTCCCAGTTCGACGCGATGCCGTAACAGCGGTGCGCCATCGATGTCGGCGTGCACCGCCCCGGACCAGAAGCCTTGGCGTTCACCCGTTCTGCCGATCTGTATGCGTTCGCGTAGGCGTACGGTCCCGGAGTCGCCGATGGCCAACCGAGTCGACGTCAGGTGCGTGGCCGTACCCGCCACGATGGTCGGTTGAGGGTCGAGGTCGAGCGCTCCCTGCACCTCGAGGTCCCAGGCGGCCCGCGATTCCATGGTGACCGTTCCCGGCATGGCCATCGTCGCAGCAGCGCTGCGCAATCGGAGCCGGGCCCCCACCTCCACGACCACCCGAATCCTGATGGTGTCCCCGCCGAGCGGTGTCGCCGCGGCCGAGACGAGGTGGACCGTGTCGGCGTCGGTGCGGCGGGCCGCCACCCCGCCGGTGCATTCGATGCGGGGGCTGCGATTGGGCGACGCGACGATCAGGACGTCGGAGAGCATGCTGGAGGACTGCCCCTACACCGGGACGCGGAGCTGTTGATGCACCCAATCCAGCACCAGGGATGCCCCGGGGTCCTCCGTCAGCGAGATGAGCACGAACGGGCGGTCGCCGCGGACCACCGCAGCATCACGGCGCATCACGTCGAGGTCGGCTCCGACCATCGGCGCGAGGTCGGTCTTGTTGATCACCAACAGATCCGAGAATGTCACCCCTGGCCCGCCCTTGCGAGGCACCTTGTCGCCGCCCGCCACGTCAATGACGAAGATCTGCACGTCGACCAGGCCCGACGAGAAGGTTGCCGTGAGATTGTCACCACCCGACTCGACGAGGATCAGGTCGAGCTGGTCGTTGCCAGCGATCAGGTCGTCGATGGCGTCGAGGTTGGCGGTGATGTCGTCGCGGATGGCGGTGTGGGGGCAGCCGCCGGTCTGCACGGCGGCGATGCGCTCGTCGGGCAACACGGCGTTGCGGCGCAGGAAGTCGGCGTCCTCGGTGGTGTAGATGTCGTTGGTCAGCACCGCAAGTGATAGCTCGTCACGGAGCCGCCTGCACAGTGCAGCCACCAGGGCGGTCTTGCCGGAGCCGACCGGGCCGCCGATGCCGATGCGCAGCGGTTCCCCCGCGTGCCGGACTCGGCGGGGACGGTCGACGTGTTGGTGGGGTTCACCGTCGAGCAGATGTGGTGGCATGGTGCACCTTTCAGGAAACGAATAGGGGTCGGTCGCGTTCGACGTGGCGCTGGGCCAAGGTGTCGAGCAGAGGATCTGACAGGTCGGCGAGCTCCTTTGCGGCCTCCGCCGCGGTCCGGTCGCACAGCGACGACAGCTCGAAGGTCAGCGCCGCGACGTCCCCGGGGTCGAGTGCCAGCAGTCGCTGTGCGGCGGTGGCAGACCCCGTCATCGTCGTGTACACCACCGAGACTGCCGTCTGTTCGGGGATCAGTCCGCTGGCCGAGCCGACGGCGCCCGCGGCGACCGCCAGGTGGGGTTTGAGGCCGACGGCGGCCCAGTCGCGATCCGGCCACACCTTTCTGGCCAGCCGGACGAGACCTCTGCCCTGGGCTCGTGAGGCAGCGCGGGCCGCGGGAGCCGGTGTGCGAGCATCGGTTTCGAGATCGGCCGCGGTGAGGCCGAGCGTGCCCGCGTGAACGGCGACCGCGACCGACGCGGTGACCAGGCCACTGGTGCGGATTCGGCGACACAGGAATGCCCGCAGAGTCGGCAGGTCGACCACCAAGCCGCTGGCGACCGCCTCCTCGACTCCGCCGGAGTGCACGTGCCCACCCGTCGGCAATCGGGAGTCGGCCAGGGCCAACAGAGTTGCCAGATTCGACATCAGAACAGGAAGTATCTCTGCGCCATCGGCAGTTCGGTGGCGGGCTGCTCGGCCCAGACGTCGCCGTCGATGGTCACGGTGAACGTGTCGGGGTCGACCTCGATCCGCGGGAGGGCATCGTTGAGCGGCATGTCCGCCTTGCCCACTCTGCGGACGTCGCCGACGGGGACGAGACGACGGTTGACGGCGAGCCGATCGGCGAGGTGGTCCTCGATGGCCTGAGGCGCGACGAAGTGGACCGACGTGGCGGCCGCCGCCGCCGGTGCGGCGCCGAACATCGGCCGCGGTAGGACCGGCTGCGGTGTCGGAATGGAGGCGTTCGCGTCACCCATGGCGGCCCACGCGATCATGCCGCCCTTGATCACCGCGTGGGGACGAACACCGAAGAAGGCCG
This sequence comes from Mycolicibacterium hodleri, assembly GCF_006439015.1. Classification (GTDB taxonomy): domain Bacteria; phylum Actinomycetota; class Actinomycetes; order Mycobacteriales; family Mycobacteriaceae; genus Mycobacterium; species Mycobacterium hodleri_A. Next base: position 329,746 of record NZ_RCZG01000005.1, read on the forward strand.
GCTCCCACAGCACCAGGTCGGCGAGCTTGCCGACCTCGACCGAACCGATCTCGTGGTCGATACCGTGGGCGACGGCCGGGCAGATCGTGTACTTCGCGACATAGCGACGGACCCGGTTGTTGTCGGCTGCGCCATCGCCTTCCAACGCGCCGCGGCGCTTCTTCATCACATGCGCCGTCTGCCAGGTGCGAAGGACCACCTCGCCGATGCGTCCCATCGCCTGCGCGTCGCTACCGATCATCGAGATCGCGCCGATGTCGTGCAGCAGGTCCTCGGCGGCGATCGTCGAGGGCCGGATCCGACTCTCGGCGAATGCGAGATCCTCTGGGACGCTTGGGTTCAGGTGATGACACACCATCAGCATGTCGAGGTGCTCGTCGAGGGTGTTGACGGTGTGCGGACGGGTGGGGTTCGTCGAGCTGGGCAGCACGTTGGGCTGCGACACCACGGTGATGATGTCGGGTGCGTGGCCACCGCCCGCGCCCTCGGTGTGGTAGGCGTGGATGGCGCGACCATTGATGGCGGCCAGCGTGTCCTCGACGAAGCCCGCCTCGTTCAACGTGTCCGAGTGCAGGTTGACCTGAACCCCGGCGACATCGGCGACGCTGAGACACGCATCGATGGCAGCGGGCGTCGTGCCCCAGTCTTCGTGCAGCTTGAAACCTGCCGCGCCGGCCCGCAGTTGCTCCCACATGGCGTCGGCGCTGACGGTGTTGCCCTTGCCGAGCAGCAGGACGTTCAGCGGCCAGTGGTCGAGCGCCTCGAGCATGCGCGCCAGGTGCCAGGCACCCGGGGTGACGGTGGTTGCCTTGCTGCCCTCCGCGGGCCCGGTGCCACCCGCGACGATCGTGGTGATGCCCCCGCCGAGGGCCTCCTCCATGATCTGCGGACAGATCAGGTGGACGTGACAGTCGATCGCGCCTGCGGTGAGGATACGACCGTTGCCGGCGATGACCTCGGTCGACGGTCCGACCACTAGTTCGGGGTGTACGCCCGACATGATGTCCGGGTTGCCCGCCTTGCCGATGGCGGTGATGCGGCCGTCGCGAATACCGATGTCGGCCTTGATGATTCCCCAGTGATCTACGATCACCACCCCGGTGATGACGGTGTCGGGCGCGCCGTCGGCCCGGGTTGCCCGCGATTGGCCCATGGACTCGCGGAGCACCTTGCCGCCGCCGAAGACGGCTTCGTCGCCCGCCCGCCCCGGACCCCCGCTACGGTCCTCGGTGATCTCGATGAACAAATCGGTATCGGCGAGCCGGATCCGGTCGCCGGTGGTGGGACCGAAGAGCGCGGCGTAGCGCGACCGAGAGAGCTCGCTCATGAAGGACCCCAGCTCTTCGCGCAAGCGCTCATCACGTGTCCAACTTTCCTGGAGGAGTTAGCGACAGCCCGTAGACCTCGCGGGTGCCGCTCAACGGAACGAGCGAAACATGTTGGGCGATACCGGGTTCGAAGCGCACCGCGGTGCCCGCCGGGATGTCGAGTCGATGTCCGTAAGCTGCCTCACGATCGAACTCCAATGCCGTGTTGGCCTGCGGCAAATGGACGTGGCTGCCGACCTGCACGGGCCGGTCCCCGGTGTTGACGACATCGAGCTCGAGCCGTTCGGCACCTTCGTTGATCAAGATGTCGCCATCACCGAACACGATCTCACCAGGAATCACTGATGTCCTCTGCTCTTCGCGCATGCGCTCATCGTCGCCCCGCCTTCACGCGATCGGATGGTGGACGGTAACGAGCTTGGTGCCGTCCGGGAACGTGGCTTCTGCCTGAACGTCGTAGAGCATCTCCGGCACACCGTGCATGACGTCGTCACGGCTGAGCACCGCGCGCCCGCTGTTCATCAGCTCGGCTACAGTGCGGCCGTCGCGGGCACCCTCGAGAATGTGGTCGGTGATCAACGCGACCGCCTCGGGATGGTTCAGCCGCAGGCCACGCGCCTGTCGGCGTCGGGCGAGTTCGGCCGCGTACGAGATGAGCAGGCGGTCCTGCTCGTGCGGTGACAAGCGCATAGGTCGCGATCCTGCCACGGCAGGCGACAGTCAGCAGCGCACACGCGAGTGCGCCTGCGTTCAAGCCTCGTTTGGCAGGTTCTGCAGCCGCACCTGACCGCGGGCGACCATCTTGTCGTTGGTGTCCGTGATCTCGATGAGCCAGATCTGTTGGCGTCGACCGCGATGGATGGGTGTGGACACCGCCGTCACCATGCCCGCGGTGATGGCCCGCAGGAAGTCGGTGTTGTTGTTCACCCCGACCACGTTGCTTCCGGCACCCTTGGCTTGCAGCCAGGTCGCCGCCGAGACGCTGGCCACGCTCTCCACGATCGCGCAGTAGACACCGCCGTGCACGATGCCGTGTGGCTGGAGGTGTTTGTCCGTGATCGTCAGCTGTGCCTTCGAACCGTCGGGCGTCACGTCCAGATAGGTGAGGCCGATCTCGTCGTCGAATCCGCCGCCTACGCCGCTGGGCATCCAAGTCGTCACATCGAAGTGTCTACACGCACCGCTCACCTCGCCGAAACACGCCCCGGAGAAACGGGTGGCCCCGCACGCGAAATGCCTGCGGGGCCACCCTCGAGTGGACCGGGGATCTCTGCAGCCCTCAGGATTCCGCGGCGGTCCGGTGGTTCGGTGCGCGCGTGGTCACGGCGCCATCGAATAATAGGCAAGGCTGTCCTAATTAAGCAAGGCCCTGTTCGGCCAACTCGTGCCCCGCCGCGCCGAAACCCACAGATGCGTCGAGCACGCCCTGGCCGCGGCCCCATGCTCGTCAGCTCGCTGGAGGCTGCCAATTGCTGCGCAGCGGCGACCGCGTTGTCGGTCTCCGTCGCGGCCGTGTCGAACATGATTCGCAGCCGGACGGTGGTGAGTGCGTCTGTCAGTGGCACCAGCGCCGGCGGGCAGGTCACTGGTGACGGCGACGCCAGACACGCGCGGATACGAGGGATGGAGCCTCCCGCAGGGTTCGGCTGGCCAGGAAGCAGCGGGCGAGCAAGGGAGTTGCACGTGGGAGGGGGCGCGGCACCGCACGCGGCCCACTGATACGACACGCGGTAGTAAGCCCGTAGTACCCTGGATCCGTTGCTCAGGAGAGTGAAAGAGACATGGCCAAGCAGACGCGACTCGGGGAACTCGAACGCGAAGTGATGGACCACCTGTGGTCGTCGCGTGAGCCCCAAACCGTTCGCCAGGTGCACGAAGCCCTGGCGGCGCGACGAGACCTGGCCTACACGACGGTCATGACAGTGCTACAACGGCTGGCCAAGAAGAATCTCGTCGTACAACACCGCGATGACCGGGCTCACCGCTACGCACCGACCCATGGCCGCGACGAACTCGTCGCAGGCCTGATGGTCGACGCTCTTGACCAGGCCTCCGATTCCGGCGGTCGAGAAGCCGCGCTCGTCCACTTCGTCGAGCGCGTGGGCGCAGGTGAGGCGGCCGCGCTTCGACGCGCGTTGGCCGAGTTGGAGGCAAAGGAGAGTTCCCGCTCGTCCACTGGCAATTCGGGTACCGCCTGAGGGACACTGACAGTGTGTCCGCGCTGGCCTTCTCCGTAGTCGCGCTGGTCCTCATTGGGCCAGTGCCTGCATTGTTGGCGCGGGCGTCTTGGACACTGCGCGCTCCGCGAGCGGCCGTCGTGTTGTGGCAGTCGATTGCGCTGGCAGCGGTGCTGTCCGCGTTCAGTGCAGGCATCGCCATCGCCAGCAGGCTCTTCGTCCCTGGCACGGACGGCCGACCCACCGCCACGATCACCAGTGAGATCGAGGTTCTCGGTTGGCCGCTGTGGCTGCTCTACGTCGTCGTCTTCGCGCTCACCCTGCTGGTCGGCGTCCGGCTCGTGGTGGCCATCGTGCAGGTGGCGATCGCCACCCGCAGGCGGAGGGCTCACCACCGCATGCTCGTCGACCTGCTCGGGAGGTCACACGACCCGTCGTTGCAACGGTCCCACGGTCTTCGCATCTTGAACGTCGAACAGCCGTTGGCTTATTGCCTGCCGGGAGTGCGCAGCCGGGTGGTCGTGAGTGAGGGCACGCTGCACGCGTTGACGGACACCGAGATGTCGGCGATCCTCAGCCACGAGCACGCGCACCTGCGCGCCCGCCACGACTTGGTGCTGGAGATGTTCACCGCCGTCCATGCCGCCTTCCCGCGCTTCGTCCGCAGCGCGAACGCGCTCGATGCGGTGCGGCTGCTGATCGAGCTCCTTGCCGACGACGCTGCGGTGCGAACGGCTGGGCCCACTCCCCTCGCCCGAGCGCTGGTGGCCTGCGCCTCCGGTCGCGCACCGTCCGGTGCGCTCGCCGCGGGTGGCCCGCACACCATCACGCGGGTGCGCCGACTCGCTGGCAAGCCCAACAGTGTTCCCGTTGCGGCAGCTGCCTACGTCACCGCCGCGGCCGTCCTCGTGGTGCCGACCATCGCGCTGGCGGTGCCGTGGCTCACCGAGCTGCAACGGCTGATAACCGCGTAGATTCGCCCTTTGCACGTCCTGCGTCGACACAACAACGAAAGGCTGCCTGTGAGCTCGCCCGAAACCAACGCCACGGCCCAGATCGGCGTCACCGGCCTCGCCGTGATGGGGTCGAACATCGCCCGCAACTTCGCCCACCACGGGTACACCGTGGCGTTGCACAACCGGTCGGTCTCCAAGACCGATGCGCTGCTCGACGCGCACGGTTCGGAGGGCAAGTTCGTGCGCAGTGAAACCATTCCGGAATTCCTTGCCGCACTGGAGAAGCCGCGCCGGGTGCTGATCATGGTCAAGGCCGGCGACCCCACCGACGCGGTGATCGACGAGCTCGCCGACGCGATGGAGGAAGGCGACATCATCATCGATGGCGGCAACTCCCTCTACACCGACACCATCCGACGCGAGAAGGCGATTCGGGAACGGGGTCTGCACTTCGTCGGCGCAGGCATCTCCGGCGGTGAGGAGGGCGCGCTCAACGGTCCATCGATCATGCCCGGCGGTCCCGCGGAATCCTACAAGTCCCTCGGGCCGCTGCTGGAGGAGATCTCCGCTCACGTCGACGGCGTGCCCTGCTGCACGCACATCGGTCCCGACGGTTCGGGCCACTTCGTCAAGATGGTGCACAACGGCATCGAGTACTCCGACATGCAGCTGATCGGCGAGGCCTACCAACTGCTGCGCGATGGACTCGGCAAGACGGCACCCGAGATAGCCGAGATCTTCGGCGAGTGGAACAAGGGCGACCTCGACAGCTATCTGATCGAGATCACCTCGGAGGTGCTCAAGCAGGTCGACGCCAAGACCGGCAAACCGCTCGTCGACGTCATCCTCGACGAGGCCGAACAGAAGGGCACCGGTCGCTGGACGGTCAAGTCCGCCTTGGACCTTGGGGTGCCGGTGACCGGCATCGCGGAAGCCGTCTTCGCCCGCGCGCTGTCCGGCTCGGTCACCCAGCGCAAGGCCACGACGGGCCTCGCGTCCGGTTCGCTCGGCGCCAAGCCCACCGATGCAGAGAAGTTCACCGACGACGTCAGCAAGGCGCTGTACGCCTCGAAGATCGTCGCGTATGCCCAGGGCTTCAACCAGATTCAAGCGGGCAGCAAGGAATACGACTGGAACATCACGCCGGGTGACATGGCCACCATTTGGCGGGGTGGCTGCATCATCAGGGCCAAGTTCCTCAACCGGATCAAGGAAGCCTTCGACGACGAACCCGAATTGGCCACGCTGATCGTTGCCCCGTACTTCCGCGAGGCCATCGAGGCGGCCATCGACAGCTGGCGTCGCGTCGTGGTCACCGCCACCGAACTGGGCATTCCGATTCCCGGCTTCTCTTCGGCGCTGTCCTACTACGACGCGTTGCGCACCGAGCGCCTGCCTGCGGCTCTCACGCAGGGGCTGCGCGACTTCTTCGGCGCGCACACCTACGGACGCATCGACGAGGAGCCGAGCAAGAAGTTCCATACGCAGTGGAGCGGCGATCGCAGCGAGTCGCCCGTCTAACTCCCCGCGCCGAGCCTGCCGGGAGATCGCGATTCCACGCCGGATCGCGATCTGGCCGCGGACTCGACGACCGCGAAGCATCTAAACTCGTTCCCGATGAGATTTCTGGAGGGGCACAACCCGCCGTACGACCTGACCTACAACGACGTCTTCGTCGTGCCGGGACGCTCCGACGTGACGTCCAGATTCGACGTGGATCTCTCGACCGTGGATGGGTCTGGCACCACGATCCCCGTGGTCGTCGCGAACATGACCGCCGTCGCCGGCCGCCGGATGGCCGAGACGGTGGCGCGGCGCGGTGGCATCGTCGTTCTGCCGCAGGATCTTCCGGCTTCCGCGGTGCGCGAGATGGTCGACTTCGTGAAGAGCCGGGATCTGGTGGTCGACACCCCCGTCACCCTCTCGCCGGAGGACTCGGTGTCCGACGCCACCGCGCTGATCCACAAGCGTGCGCACGGTGCTGCCGTCGTGGTCGATCGGGACGGCACGCCGGTCGGCCTGGTCACCGAGGCGTCGTGTCAGGGCGTCGACCGGTTCGCCCGGGTACGCGACGTCGCCCTCGCCGACTTCGTGACCGCACCGGTGGGCATGGATCCGCGCGCCGTATTCGACAAACTCGAACACAGCCCGGTCGGGGTGGCCGTGATGACTGCTCCCGACGGCCGGTTGGCCGGCGTACTGACGCGCACGGGCGCTGTCCGGGCAGGAATCTACGCGCCCGCGGTCGACGACGCGTGTCGCCTGCGGATCGCCGCCGCGGTCGGCATCAACGGCGACGTCGCCGCGAAGGCGCAGGCGCTGGCCGAGGCGGGCGCCGACCTGCTGGTGGTCGACACCGCGCACGGCCACCAGCTCAAGATGCTCGACGCGATCAAGGCGGTGTCGTCGCTCGATCTTGGAGTGCCACTGGCTGCGGGCAACGTGGTGTCGGCTGAGGGGACGCGCGACTTGATCAGCGCTGGCGCGTCGATCGTCAAGGTCGGCGTCGGCCCCGGCGCGATGTGCACCACTCGCATGATGACCGGGGTGGGTCGCCCACAGTTCTCCGCCGTCGTCGAGTGTTCCTCCGCAGCAAGGCAACTGGGCGGTCACGTCTGGGCGGATGGGGGTGTGCGGCACCCGCGGGACGTGGCGCTGGCACTCGCCGCGGGTGCTTCCAACGTGATGATCGGCTCCTGGTTCGCGGGAACCTACGAGTCGCCGGGCGATCTGCTGTACGACCGGGAGGACCGGCGGTACAAGGAGAGCTACGGCATGGCGTCGAAACGGGCGGTCGCGGCCAGGACCTCGGGCGACAGCCAATTCGACCGCGCGCGAAAGGCGTTGTTCGAAGAGGGCATCTCGACGTCGAGGATGACGCTGGACCCGAACCGTGGTGGTGTCGAGGACCTGCTCGATCACATCACCTCCGGCGTGCGCAGCACCTGCACCTATGTGGGAGCGGCGACGTTGACGGAGCTTCACGACAAGGTCGTCCTCGGCGTGCAGTCCGCGGCGGGCTTCGCCGAAGGGCACCCGCTGCCGTCAGGCTGGTGACCCTGCGGCGGCCGTCCAGCGTGGGAGGTCGACTCGGCTACGATTGACCCATCTCGTCGCCGATCGAAAGGGAAAACGTGCCGCAGGCACCCGCCGAGGCCCCGGAACCTGAACGGGCCTCCTCGGAGCCATCCGACGCCGAACCCTCCAGTAGGCAGCCGGGCCGAGTGCCTGGCGCCCGTTGTGCGAAGCTCCGATGAGCCTCATCCTCAGTCTGATCGCGTTCCTTCTGCTCACTGCCGGGACGGCGTTGTTCGTCGCCGCTGAGTTCTCCCTCACCGCCCTCGAACGCAGCACCGTCGAGTCCAACGCCAAGACCGGCGGCTGGCGGGACAAGTACGTCCAAAAGGCGCACCGCTCGTTGTCCTTTCAGCTGTCGGGCGCACAGCTCGGAATCTCGATCACGACGCTGGCCACCGGTTATCTGGCCGAACCGGTCGTCGCCAAGCTGCTGCATGCACCACTGGCCGCAATCGGCGTGCCGTCGAGCATGCTCGACGGCATTGCGCTGGCGTTGGCGCTGCTGATCGCCACCTCGGTGTCGATGATCTTCGGCGAGCTGGTGCCCAAGAATCTGGCCGTCGCCAAGCCACTGCCGACCGCGCGCTGGGCCGCCCCCCTGCAATGGTGGTTCTCGCGGATGCTCACCCCGGCGATCAAGGTCACCAACGGCACGGCCAACTGGATCCTGCGGAGGCTCGGCATCGAACCCGCCGAGGAGCTGCGGTCCGCCCGCTCACCGCAGGAACTCGTCTCACTGGTGCGTACCTCCAAGCGCAGCGGTTCGTTGGACGCGAGCACCGCGGACCTCGTCGACCGCTCGCTGCAGTTCGGCGAGCGCTCGGCAGAAGAACTCATGACACCGCGCTCGAAGATCGAGGCGCTCCAGGTCGACGACACCGTCGCGGATCTCGTGCTCAAGGCGATGGAGACCGGCTTCTCCCGTTTCCCCATCACAGACGGTGACCTGGACGAGACAGTCGGCATCGTGCACGTCAAGCAGGCGTTCATCGTGCCAGTCGCCGATCGGGCCAGCACCCGGCTCTCGGCGATCGCATTTCCCGTCGCCACGGTGCCGTCGAGCCTCGACGGGGACGCGGTGATGACCCAGATCCGGGCCAACGGCATTCAGACCGCGCTGGTGGTCGACGAATACGGCGGCACGGCTGGCATGGTCACCGTCGAGGACCTCATCGAGGAGATCGTCGGCGACGTCCGCGACGAGCACGACGACGCCACCCCCGACGTGGTCGAAGTTCGCGACGGGTGGCGGATCTCGGGCCTGCTGCGCATCGACGAGGTCGAGACCGAGACGCCGTTCCGACCGCCGGAGGGCGAGTATGAGACCATCGGCGGCCTGTTACTGCAGGAGCTAGGACACATCCCCGAGCCCGGCGAGACCGTCGAGCTCACGGAGTTCGATCCCGACGGTCCCGCGGACGATCCGGTGCACTGGCAGGCGACGATCATTCAGATGGACGGCCGGCGCATCGACACCCTCGAGCTGACCGAGCTGGGCCGTCGCGGGAAACCCGGGAAGTCGGACGAGTCGGACCGGTCGGAAAGGAAGAAGGAGTAGTGGGATCCGACGTCTTCGGCGTTCTCCTCACGGTGCTGCTGCTCGCCCTCAACGCGTTCTTCGTGGGGTCGGAGTTCGCGCTGATCTCAGCACGCCGCGACCGCTTGGAAGCCCTCGCCGAACAGGGCAAGAAGAGCGCCGTCACCGTCATCAGGGCTGGTGAACGACTGTCGCTGATGCTGGCGGGCGCCCAACTGGGCATCACGATCTGCTCGATCCTGCTCGGTCGGGTCGGTGAGCCCGCCGTCGCGCACCTCCTCGAAGTCCCGTTCGGCGTCGTGGGGATACCCGACTCGGTGCTGCATACGGTCTCATTCCTGATTGCACTCGGCGTCGTCGTCACGCTGCACGTGCTACTCGGCGAGATGGTTCCTAAGAACATCGCGATCGCAGGACCCGAGTCCGCGGCGATGCTGCTGATTCCGCCGTACCTGGTCTACATGCGGCTGGCCAAGCCGTTCATCGCGTTCTACAACTGGTGCGCCAACAGGACGCTGCGCTCGTTCGGGGTGCAGCCCAAGGACGAACTCGACGTAACGGTCTCCACCGTGGAGTTGTCGGAGATGATCGCCGAATCCCTCTCGGAGGGCCTGCTCGATCCCGAGGAGCACGGCAGGCTCACCCGGGCCCTTCAGGTGCGCACCCACGTCGTCGCCGACGTGGCCATTCCGCTCGGTGACATTCGGGCAGTCCCGATCGCCGGTCCGGGTCTCGGACCCACCGTGGCCGCGATCGAACGGGCGCTGGCGGATACCGGCTACTCCCGGTTCCCGGTGACCGACACGACGGGCGCCTTCATCGGCTACCTGCACATCAAGGACGTGCTCTCGCTGATGAACGATCCCGATGCGGTGGTCGATTCGTCGACCGTGCGTGCACTTCCGAGGCTGGCGGCGGCACTGCCCGTGCCTGACGCGTTGTCCCGTCTGCGGCGTGACAACAGCCACCTCGCCCTGGTCACCACCGACGACCGGGTCACCGCCGTCGTGACCCTGGAAGACCTGGTCGAGGATCTGGTGGGGACGGTGCGCGACGGAACGCACCGTGTCTGAGACGTTCGTCGAGCAGGCGGTGCTCGGGGAAACCGAGTGGACCGAACGCGAGCGCCGACACGTCGAGCGCGCGGAGGAGTTCCTCGGGCCCCACCTTGCGCGCGCCCAGCGTGGCGAAGCGCATCCGGTGTGGGACTTTCTGTTCAGCTATTACAGCCTTCGACCACGACAGCTGCGTCGCTGGCACCCCGGCTACGGCATGGCACTCGACGGTGCGTCGGCGGACCGATTCCTCGACCGCGCAGGCTACGTTCGGCGGGGCGCCGCGGTCACCATCTCCCACGCGCACCTGCACACGCGTCTCGAGACGGTGGGATTCATCGCGGGGTTGTTGCGCGCCACCGCCGACCGCCCGCCGAGGCTGAACTGCTTCGGACTCCACGAGTGGGCGATGGTCTATCGCACGCCCGACGTGCGGCATGGTCAGGTTCCGCTTCGGCTGGGCGCTGCGGGCACCGATGCGGTGGTTGAGTCAATGCCGTTACGGTGCAGCCACTTCGACGCGTATCGCTTCTTCAGCGGCGCTGCCACCTCGCGCAATGCAGACGCGCTGAGCCGCGACACGCAGGTCGCCACCGAACAGCCTGGCTGCGTGCACGCCAACATGGATCTGTACAAGTGGTGTTACAAGCTCGGCCCGCTGGTGCCCTCCGAGTTGCTGATGGACTGCCTGGATCTCGCGTCGCGGGCGCGGGCGTTGGACATGCGCGCCAGCCCGTACGACCTACTCGCCTACGGGATCGCACCCATCGCCGTCGAGGACGCGGCGGGACGCATCGAGTACGTGCAATGCCAACGCGAGATCGCCGGCCTTGCAGCCCCGCTGCGAGCGGCCCTGCTGAGGCGATGCGACGAGATGATTGCGACTGCGCGACGGGTTCCTTAATCCGCAGTTACCCACGGGTAAGCTGGATCGACGCTTGAGAGAGGAAACCATGACAGAGCCCGAATCGGATCGCTCGCCCATGACCGATCGCGTGACAGTGGGAAACCTGCGCGTGGCACGGGTGCTGCACGACTTCATCACCAATGAGGCGTTGCCGGGCACCGGAGTGGACCCGGACAGCTTCTGGGCAGGCGTCGACAAGGTCGTCACCGACCTGGCGCCGCAGAACCAGGATCTGCTTGTGCGCCGCGACGACCTCCAGGCACAGCTCGACAAGTACCACCGGCAGCGTGTCATCGGACCGTTCGATCCGGCGGAGTACCAGGAGTTCCTCACCACGATCGGGTACCTCGAGCCAGAACCAGGCGACTTCTCCATCACGACCTCGGGTGTCGACGCGGAGATCACCAGCACCGCGGGGCCGCAGTTGGTGGTCCCGATCCTCAACGCCCGCTTCGCATTGAACGCCTCCAATGCGCGGTGGGGCTCGCTGTACGACGCGTTGTACGGCACCGACGTCATCCCCGAGACCGATGGCGCGGAGAAGGGCAGCGGTGGCTACAACCGGGTGCGCGGCGACAAGGTCATCGCGTACGCCCGTACGTTCCTGGACGAGTCGGTGCCCCTGGCCGCCGGTTCCTACGCCGATGCGACTGGTTTCACGGTCGACGACGGCCAGCTGCTGGTCACCCTCGGCGACGACCAATCGGTCGGCCTCGCCAACCCCGACGAGTTCGTCGGCTACCTCGGTGAGGCCGACGCGCCGACGTCCGTGCTGCTAGTCCACCACGGTCTGCACATCGAGATCCTCATCGACCCGGACTCCCCCGTCGGTTCGACCGACAAGGCGGGCGTCAAGGACGTCGTGCTGGAGTCGGCGATCACCACGATCATGGATTTCGAGGACTCCGTCGCCGCCGTCGACGCCGACGACAAGGTGCTCGGTTACCGCAATTGGCTGGGCCTGAACCGCGGCGACCTGACCGAAGAGGTTCGCAAGGGCGACAAGACGTTCACCAGGGTGCTCAACGAGGACCGCACCTTCACCGCGCCAGACGGAGGGGAGCTGACGCTGCCCGGTCGCAGCCTGCTGTTCGTCCGCAACGTGGGACACCTGATGACCAATGACGCCATCCTCTTAGAGGACGGTTCAGAGGTCCCCGAAGGCATCCAGGATGCGCTATTCACCGGCCTGATCGGCATGCACGGATTGAAGGGCTCCGACGACAACGACGGAGCCAACGGGCCGCTGGTCAACAGCCGCTCCGGCTCGATCTACATCGTGAAGCCGAAGATGCACGGCCCCGACGAAGTGGCGTTCACGTGCGAGCTGTTCAGCCGCGTCGAGGACGTGCTCGGACTGCCGCAGGCCACCATGAAGGTCGGCATCATGGACGAGGAGCGGCGTACCACCCTGAACCTGAAGGCGTGCATCAAGGCCGCCGCCGACCGGGTGGTGTTCATCAACACCGGCTTCCTGGACCGCACCGGCGACGAGATCCACACCTCGATGGAGGCTGGGCCGATGATCCGCAAGGGCGCGATGAAGAGCCAGCCGTGGATCAAGGCCTACGAGGACGCCAACGTCGATACGGGCCTAGCAGTCGGCTTGTCCGGTAAGGCGCAGATCGGCAAGGGCATGTGGGCGATGACGGAGCTGATGGCCGACATGGTCGAGCAGAAGATCGGTCAGCCGAAGGCGGGCGCCACCACGGCGTGGGTGCCGTCGCCGACCGGTGCGACGCTCCATGCGATGCACTACCACCAGGTCGACGTGTTCGAGGTGCAGAAGGAACTAGCGGGTGGAAAGCGAACCACGCTCGACGAGCTGCTGACCATCCCCCTGGCCAAGGAACTCGCCTGGGAGCCGGACGAGATCAAGGAAGAGGTCGACAACAACTGTCAATCGATCCTGGGCTACGTGGTGCGGTGGATCGACGCGGGCGTCGGCTGCTCCAAGGTGCCCGACATCCACGACGTGGCCCTCATGGAGGATCGGGCCACCCTGCGCATTTCCAGCCAGCTCCTGGCCAACTGGCTGCACCACGGCGTCATCACCCCGGAGGACGTCAAGGCCAGCCTCCGACGGATGGCCGCCGTGGTCGACGAGCAGAACGCCGCGGATCCCGACTATCTGCCCATGGCTCCCGACCCCGAGGGCAGCATCGCGTTCGAGGCTGCCCAGGAGCTGATCCTGTCCGGGACCGAGCAGCCCAACGGCTATACCGAGCCGATCCTGCATCGCCGTCGCCGGGAGTTCAAAGCTCGCCACGCCAGCCAGTGACTAGACTTCGGCGGGTCCGAATGACGAGCCAGAGCAACGAGTACAGGGGCTAGGAATGGGCAGGCACAGCATTCCCGACCCCGAGGATTCCGCGGATGCGGAGCCGAGCGGTGGGTCGGACGTCGGTCGTGACCAGACGGGGGACCAGTATCCCGACGCCGGTCGGTACGTCGATGATCAGCACGGCGCAACCTATGGGAACGTCGCCGACGACTACGAAGCGTACGACTACGACACCGATGACTATCCAAGCGATGACGATGACGGTGCCGACGAGCCATTACCCGGCGCACGCGGTGGTGCGCCGGCCGCCGAGTTCTGGCAGCCGGACGCTGGTAGTACGGAGTCTGAAGACGACTACTCGTACCTCGAAGAGCCGGAGCCCGCGACCCAGGCCTTCGCGTCGACGCCGCCGCCCAACCGTCGTGATTGGGAAAGTAGCGAGTGGACCGGTAGCCACCGCTCCATCCAACCGCAGCGACGCGGTATCAGCGTCGGTGTGATCGTCGCGTTGGTGACCGTCGTCGTCGTGGTCGGCGCCGTCATCGCCTGGCGCTTCTTCGGCGACGCACTGTCGAATCGCTCGCAGGCGGGAGCCGCCAGGTGCGTGGCCGGTGAGGTCGACGTCGCAGTGATCGTCGATCCGTCGATCGCGGATCAGATCACGCCGCTCGCCGACGAGTACAACCAGTCCGCGGACCCGGTGGGCGACAGGTGCGTCAAGGTCGGCGTGAAGCCCGCCGATTCGGATCGGGTGCTCAACGGGTTCGTCGGACCATGGCCCGGTGACCTGGGTGAGCGCCCTGCGCTGTGGATTCCCGGCAGTTCGATCTCCGAAGCTCGCCTCGAGGCCTCGGCCGGCGAGAAGACTGTCAGCGACAGCCGGTCGTTGGTCACCTCGCCGGTGATGTTGGCCGTCCGACCACAGATGAAGGATGCTCTGGCACAACAGAACTGGGGCACACTGCCCGACCTGCAGAGCAATCCGACGTCGCTGGAGGGTCTGAATCTTGCGGGTTGGGGATCCCTACGACTGGCACTGCCGCTGACGGGTGACAGCGATGCCACGTATCTGGCCGCCGAGGCCGTCGCCTCCGCATCTGCGCCCCAGGGCCGGCCGGCGACGTCCGGCGCCAACGCCGTTGCCAGCTTGATGGCGGGGCAACCCAAGCTCGCCGATGACACGACGTCGACGGCCATGGACGCGTTGATCAAGGCAGGCAATCCCGCCGCGGCTGACGTGCATGCCGTGGTCGCCACCGAACAGCAGATCTTCCAGAGGGGTAGGAAGCCTGACGCTGGCGGACGATTGGCCTCGTGGTTACCGCCGGGGCCGACGGCGCTCGCCGACTATCCGACGGTACTGCTCGCCGGTGACTGGCTGAGCCAGGAACAGGTAAGCGCAGCAAGCGAGTTCGCCCGTTTCCTGCGCAAGCCGGAGGCGCTTGCGAACCTGTCGGCGGCCGGGTTCCGCGCCGACGGCACCACCATGCCACAGAGCGACGTTACCGACTTCGCCTCGCTGCCGGCCTCGCTATCTGTGGGTGACGGAGGCATGCGTGCCACGTTGGCGAATCTCGTCAGCACGCCCGTCCAGAACCCCGCCGTCACCGTTCTGCTGGACCAGTCGATGACAGCAAACGAAGGCGGCAAGTCGAGGTTGGCCAACGTCACCGCTGCGCTCACCGCACGCCTGCAGGCCCTCTCACCGAACTCGGCCATCGGGTTGTGGACGTTCGACGGTGTGGCGGGGCGCTCCGAGGTGCCCATGGGACCGCTCGATGAACAGCTGGGGGGTGACCCTCGTTCGACGGTGCTCACGACTAACCTGAACGGTCAGGTGGCCAGTAACGGTGGTGCGGTGTCGTTCACCACACTGAGGTTGCTGTACCCGGATGCGGTCGCGAAATTCCGTGAGGGACAGCCTAATTCGGTACTCGTGATCACGGCGGGTCCGCACACGGATCAGTCGCTCGACGGTGCTGGTCTGCAGGACTTCATCCGGCAGAACTTCAACCCGGCCCGTCCTGTCGCGGTCGACGTCGTCGACTTCGGCGGCGATCCCGATCGCGGGACCTGGGAGGCGGTGGCTCAGGCGACCGGCGGGAATTACCAGAACCTGGCCAATTCGGCGGGCCCGGACCTCGCCAACGCGTTGACGACGGCGCTCGGCTAAGCACCGAGCAGTTGCAGCGCGCGCTCGGTGAAGGTGTCGGGCACCTCGACCTGCGGATAGTGGCCCACACCATCAAGTTCGGCGACGTCGGCGGAGGGCCGCAATTCGCGGAGGCCTGCCAGCACGTTCACGGTCGCGACCGGATCTGCCAGTGCCCAGAGGAATCCGAGCGATTTGGGCCAGTCCCTTACTGCCCCGTGCCATCGCGTCGCGTAACGGACCCTCTCGTGGAGGTAGTAGATCAGCAGGTGCGCGATTCGGTGTCCGTCGTGGTGGGACAGCAGCGCCCACTGCGCATCGGCTTCCTCGGCGGACAGTGGGTGTTCTGAGCCGAACAGCTTCCCGAAACCCCGGATGAACATTCGGCGGTTGACGAGTCGCGCGGCGATCGGTCCCAAGGGGCCTCGCAACACCTTCTGGATCGGCCGCAGCGAGGCCCGCTCCAGAATCACGCTGCCGTTGGTCAGAACCGCCGCCTGGAGGTCGAAACCCAGACTGCCGTCGATGTCTCGGGCCAGTAATTCCGTGGCCACCGAGGTGCCCATGTCATGCGCCACCAGCACGACCGGTCCCGAGACCTCGGCCGCGACGACGGATTCCACCAGGTCGGCTTGTTCGAGCAGGCTGTATCGGTGTGGCCGAGGTTTGTCGGACAGGCCGAAACCAAGGAAGTCCATCGTCACCCAGGCGCGATCACCCAGGCGCGCAACCACGTTGCGGTAGTCGTAGGAACTCGACGGGTAGCCGTGCAGCAGAAGTACGGTCGGACCGGTGCCCGCCGACGAGCGGACGAACACCGAACCCACCGGCGTCTCGACGAAGTGTCCCCCATCGAGCCAGTGCTGAACACTTTGAGGCAACATCGGCCCAGGCTAGGCGAAGGCCTCCACCGGCGGGCAGGAGCAGACCAAATTGCGGTCACCGTAGGCACTGTCGATGCGCCGTACCGGCGGCCACACCTTGGGCCGGAAGCCCTTGCCGAGGGGGTAGGCGGCCTGCTCGCGGGAGTACGGGTGGTTCCAGTCCTCGACGAGCAGACATTCGGCAGTGTGCGGGGCACCGCGCAGCGGGTTGTCCTCGACGGGCCAGGTACCCGACCCGACTTTATCGATCTCGGCGCGAATGGCGATCATGGCCTCGCAGAACGCGTCCACCTCACTGAGGCTCTCGCTCTCGGTGGGCTCGACCATCAGCGTGCCGGCCACGGGGAAGCTCATCGTCGGAGCGTGAAAACCGTAGTCCGCCAACCGCTTTGCGACGTCATCGACGGTCACACCGGTCGTCTTGGTGATGCCCCGCAGGTCGAGGATGCACTCGTGGGCGACCATTCCTTTCTCCCCCGTGTACAGCACCGGGTAGTACTCGTCGAGACGGCGCGCCACGTAGTTGGCCGAAGCGATGGCGGTGAGCGTCGCGGCCCGCAGCCCGGGTGCGCCCATCATGCGGATGTAGGCCCACGTGATCGGCAAGATCGACGCTGACCCGTACGGCGCCGCCGACACGGTGTAGGTGTCGCTGAGTTCATCGGCCAAGGGGTGTCCCGGCAGGAACGGCGCGAGGTGGCTTCGCACCGCCACCGGACCCACGCCGGGGCCGCCGCCGCCGTGTGGTATGCAGAACGTCTTGTGCAGGTTGAGGTGGCTGACGTCGCCGCCGAACCGGCCCGGTCGGGCCAGGCCAACGAGGGCGTTGAGGTTCGCGCCGTCGACGTAGACCTGTCCGCCGACGTCGTGCACGGCTGCACAGATCTCCTCGACGTCGTGCTCGAAGACGCCGTGCGTCGACGGGTACGTGATCATCAGCGCCGCTACGTTGTCACCGTGTTCGGCGATCTTGGCACGCAGATCGTCGAGGTCGACGTCGCCGTTCTCGCGGCACTTCACGACGACGACACGCATGCCGACCAAGGCGGCCGACGCCGCGTTGGTGCCATGGGCGCTCGACGGGATGAGGCAGATATTGCGCTGCGAGTCGCCCCGGCTCAGGTGATAGGCCTGGATCGCGAGCAGTCCCGCGTACTCCCCCTGCGAGCCGGCGTTCGGTTGCAGCGAGACGGAGTCGTAGCCGGTGATCTGCGTCAGCCAGCCTTCGAGGTCGGTGATCAGCTTGCGTAGGCCCGGGGTGTCCGAGACGGGTCCGAACGGATGCTGGCGGGCGAACTCCGGCCAGGTGATCGGCTCCATCTCGGCGGCGGCGTTGAGCTTCATGGTGCACGACCCGAGGGGAATCATGCTGCGGTCCAAGGCAATGTCCTTGTCCGCGAGCGAGCGCAGATAGCGCATCATCGCGGTCTCGGTGCGGTACTTCGTGAAGGCCGGGTGGGTGAGGAAGGGCGACGTGCGCGTGGCGACTTCCGGTCCAGTCCAATGCTGGCCTCCGCGGGTGGCGCCGAACGCAGCGAGGACGTCCTCGACGTGGGCGGCCGTGGTGGCCTCGTCACACGACACCGACACGTGGTCGCTGTCGACCAACCACACGTTGATACCGCGGGCCTTCGCCGCTGCGCGAATCTCCTCGGCGCGGCCGGGCACGCGAGCCAGCACGGTGTCGAAGAACGCGTCGTGCACGACTTCGACGCCCGCCTCGGTGAGTCCGACGGCGACGCCGAGGGCGTTGCCATGCACCTTGTGCGCGATCGCCGTCAAACCGTCGGCGCCGTGATAGCTGGCGTACATGGCCGCCATCACCGCCAGTAACACCTGCGCCGTGCAGATGTTGCTGGTGGCCTTGTCACGACGGATGTGCTGCTCACGGGTCTGCAGCGCCAGTCGATAGGCCAGCGAGCCGTCGGAATCCACCGACACACCGACCAGGCGGCCGGGCAGCTGGCGGGCGTGCTTGGTGTGCACCGCGAGGTAACCGGCGTGCGGCCCCCCGAACCCCATCGGGACACCGAATCGTTGCGTGGTGCCGAAGGCGATGTCCGCGCCGAGCTCTCCCGGCGGGGTCGTCAGGGTCAGGGCCAGGAGGTCGGCGCCGACCGCGACCAGGGCGCCGCGGTCATGGGCCTGACTGATGACGTCGGTCCAGTCGACCACTTTGCCGCTTGCACCGGGCAGTTGCACGACGACGCCGAAGAATTCACCGTCGGGCAGGCCGCTGCGCAGGTCGGCGGTCACGATCTCGATCCCAATGGGCGCAGCGCGGGTGGCCAGCACCGCAGCGGTCTGCCGGTAGACGTCGACGTCGACGAGCAAGATATTCGACTTGCCCTTGACGGCGCGGTGCATCAGCGTCATCGCTTCTGCTGCGGCGGTGGCTTCGTCGAGCATCGAGGCGTTGGCGACCTCGAGGCCCGTCAACTCCTCGACCATGGTCTGGAAGTTCAGCAGCGCCTCGAGCCTGCCCTGGCTGATCTCCGGTTGATAGGGCGTGTAAGCCGTGTACCAGGCCGGGTTTTCGAGGATGTTGCGGCGCAACACGGCAGGTGTCAGGGTGTCGAAGTATCCCTGCCCGATCATCGAGACGGCGACGGTGTTCGCATCGGCCATCGACCGTAGCTCGGCGAGAGATTGTTGCTCGGAGGCAGGTGGCGGGAGCTGGTCGAGTCCCGGGGCGACCCCGTCCACGGCGATGGTGTCGAGAATGCCCGCGGGGAGCGCCTTCGCGGCCAGTTCATCAAGGGTATCCACACCGATGACCCCGAGCATCGTCTCGACGGCGTCAGCGTCCGGCCCGATGTGTCTATCGGCGAATCGGGGCTGGTGGTGATCATTGCTGGGGTGGGGGTGAGCACCGAACAAGGGATGGCCTCTCAGAGCGCAGAACCGCTAGCGGTCCTCTCCCTCTGTCGTCGACCCGTAGCGGGTGCCTGAGAGATTCGGCCTACCGACGGATGCCGGTGACGCCTTTCCCCATGGGCGGGCGAGTGATCGCCACTTTCCAGAGGCATCGTGGCTCCGTGCGGTCCTGGGTGCCTGAGAGGTTGACGGAGAGGTGTTGCTCCTTCGGCGTCCGTGGCTGGCGGCCACGGAACTCTCCCGCGCGGGGGCGATGCGTCACCGAGTCTACCCGGACGCGGATGAGGGAGCCGAGTTAGCCGATCTTGCGGTCGCGGTCCTTGCGCCGCGACGCGAGTTCGTCCTCAGGGCTGGGGATCGACTCGCCGCCGTCGGCGCGCTCACCGGGGAAGTCCGCGATGGCGCCGGTGAGCTCACGCATGGCGCCGGAGACGGCGATGCCGAACACACCCTGGCCGCCTTGGAGCAAGTCGACGACCTCCTCGGCGGACGTGCACTCGTAGACGGTGGTGCCGTCGGAGAACAGCGTGATGTTGGCGAGGTCCTTCACGCCGCGCTGGCGCAGGTGATCGACGGCGACGCGAATGTTGTGCAGCGAGATGCCGGTATCCAGAAGTCTTTTGACGATCTTGAGGACGAGGATGTCCTTGAAGGAGTACAGCCGCTGGCTGCCGGAGCCCGCGGCGCTGCGGATCGACGGAACGACCAGCGACGTGCGCGCCCAGTAGTCCAGTTGTCTGTACGTGATGCCCGCGATCTGGCAGGCGCTGGGGCCGCGATAGCCCACCAGTTCGTCCGGAACGGAGTTGTCGGGGAACAGGCCCGCCTGAACGGGTCCGCTAGGGGCTGCTGAGACCACCTGCTCCGGCGCGCTGCTGGAGGTGAGGTCCAACTGCTCCTGACGTGGCGTGTCGCCCACTGCCCATCCTCTCGCCGATCGAACTGGATCCGTGCCTCGAGGCCGTCAGAGACGGCTCGATACGTTTGCTCCGAGTTCTCGAGTATGTCGAGCATACGCTGCTTGCCCGGCACTCACTGCCTCTCGCTGCGATCAAAGTATGGCCGCCCACCACTCAGATTCCCGAAACCGTCTCCGCGTGTCGAAAGCGTGAGACGCATCCGTGACTAAAGGGCCTCAGGTAGGGCTTCAGGTCGTCTTGAAGTCATCGGGCGAGACGGAATCAAGGAAATCCTTGAACTTCTCGACTTCGTCTTCGCGAACAGCTCCGGTGGTTTCTTCGTCCGACTCGTCAGGAATCAACAAGCCCGCTTCGGCCAGCACCGCTTCTTCGACGTAGATGGGAACGCCGATGCGCATGGCGATCGCCACGGAATCCGAAGGACGCGCCGACACCTTGATGTCGCGATCGAAGATCAGGTCGGCGTAGAACGTGCCTTCCTGCAGATCGACGATCCGCACTTCCTTGAGTGAATGCCCAAGTGCGGTAATCAGATCCTGGATCAGATCGTGGGTGAGCGGCCGCGCGGGCTCGACGCCCTGCTGCTCGAGCGCTATTGCCTGCGCTTCGAACTGGCCGATCCAAATCGGAAGATACCGGTCACCGTTGGACTCTCGCAGCAACAGAACCGGCTGGTTCTGAGGCTGTTCCACGCGAATGCCGATCACACGAACCTCGCCCATCTGTGTCTGCCCTCCGCGCCGCAAGTCGTCGTGCGTGAGTCTAATCCTCAGCGATCCAGTACGTCGCGCACGGCGGACTTGATCAGCGACGTGTGCAACGTAATGGCCAGTGCGGCGACCTCGCGCGCCAGATCATCGGCGCGGTCACGGGCGCCGGCCTTCACGACGGGGCCGGCGATCTGAGCGATCAGGTCGGACTGCCGATCCGCTGCCGAGCGGAACGCCCGTAGATGGCGCGGCTCGACGCCGTAGTCGGCCAAAGCCTTCGCGCACTGGACGGTCACTACCGAGTGTTCGTCGAAGAATCCGCCTGGTCCGGACTTGACGACACCCGCTTTGATGAGGGAGCCGAGCAATTCCTCGTCGACCCCCGAACGGGTCAGCAGATCCTCGCGGCTCAGCCTGACCTGGGTGGGCGCTACTGCGGCGGTGTCGTGGACCGGGTCATCGCCCGCACTGGACACCTGCACCAACCGCGGTACGCCGTAAGTGGACCCGGTCTCAGGCAGGGCGCCGTCGGGCTGCGAATCGAGCTGGGCCTTGATGACCTTCAACGGCAGATAGTGATCGCGCTGCGCGGTCAGAATGAACCGCAGCCGCGCGCAGTCATACGCGGTGAACCGCCGGTAACCCGAGCCCGAACGCTGTGGCGTAACCAATCCTTCAGCTTCGAGGAACCGGATCTTGGAGATGGTCACGTCTGGAAAGTCGGGTCGCAGCGAGTCCAGGACCGCTCCGATCGACATCCCGGCGAGCGCTGGGCTATCGGGCTGCGTCATTGGCTCCTGACTGTCTGCTCGTCGCGCAAGCACTCATCACCACTGCGAGCGATCATCACAACATCAGCTATCGGAACCGCCGTCGTCGCCCTTCGGTCCGGTGAGGAAGACCAGTCGGAACTTGCCGATCTGAACCTCGTCGCCGTTGGCCAGCACGGCGGAGTCCACCGGCTCGCGGTTGACGTAGGTCCCGTTGAGGCTGCCGACGTCGACGACCTGGAATTCCGGGCCTTCGAGTCGGAACTCCGCGTGCCGACGACTCACGGTGACGTCGTCGAGGAAGATGTCGCTGTCAGGATGCCGGCCGGCCGAGGTCCGCGCCTGGTCGAGCAAGAATCGCGACCCTGCGTTGGGACCCCGCTTGACGACGAGCAGTGCCGAACCCGCAGGAAGTCCCTCGACTCCCGACACGGCACCGTCGCTGCCCTTCGCGGGCGGTGCGTCCAATTCGTTGAGGAAGTCCGATCGAAAGACCGAAGTGGTCTCGACCGTCACCTCTTCGTTCTGATCAGCTCCCGAACTGGTGTCGTTGTCCGTCACCCGGTGCTCCTCACTGGCTTCTGTGGCGATGGTTGGCAGACATACCGACGGTGAGGCCGGCCGTCATGCGTCTCGAGATGACCGTACCGCGGACCGACTGGCACCGTGTCAGGCACTACCGGATCCCCGTCGGAATTCTCATTCGTCGAGTGTCGCACCGTAGGCATCGGGGTCGAGTAGACCGTCCAGTGCCTCGGACAGCGATGCGGCGTCAATCTGCAGGTCGATGAGCCACCCGGCGCCGTACGGGTCTGAGTTCACCAACTCCGGCGAGTCGGTCACTTCGCCGTTGACGGCAACGACTTTCGCGGTGATCGGGGCGAAGAGATCGGAGTTCGACTTGGTCGACTCGACTGTTCCGAACTCGCCGCCTGCGGTGACCTCGGCGTCGACATCTGGCAACTCGACGAACACGACGTCGCCCAGCGCGGCCTGAGCGAAGTCAGTGATGCCGACGCGCACCGTGTCATCGCCGGTCCGGCGCACCCATTCGTGGTCCTCGGTGTAGTACAGGTCGGACGGAATTTCGCTCACTGGGCTCCTTGTCGTGCTCACTTGATTGGCTGAGCGTATTGGCGGGGTTTCGGTTGCCGCAAGGCGGTCACGGTCACCACGTCGGCTTGTTGCACCGACATTGTGCCGCCGACGCGTTCGACACTGTCCACGGCCCCGCCCGGAATGTTCATCGCTGCGGCGAGCGTCGCTGAATCTCCAATGGCAAGAACGGAATAGGGCGGGGACAGGGTCGTGCCGTCGACGATGAGCGCACCGGGCGATCCTGCCACCCAGGTGTCGACGCCGACGCGGATGACCGCTGCGGCCGGGCCGGAGATCTGCATGGCCTCCGCACCTGCGGCGCGCAATTCGTTGACGACGTCGAGCATCGTTTCTGGCGACACGCCGGGAGCGGTGTCATCGATCATGATCGACACTCCTGGTCCCGTCGCAGCGACTGTCCCGATCAGGATCGACAGGGCCGCCAGGCGGGACTGGGCGTTCTCGATGGCGGCCTGGTCGTTGCTGCCCGAGGACCGCAGCGCCTCGAGGGTTCGCTGAAGGTCGGCGACCTCGGTGTTGAGCGCGGCTTCGCGCTGCTGCAGGGAATCCAGGAGCACCAGCAGGTCGGCGGGTCGGGCCGTCTCGAGCGAATCGCCCGATTCGGTCTGCCGCGCCTGCGTGACGATCGCCACCCCGAGCAGGACACACAGCACCACGGCGAGGGCGCCGAAGGCGATCCGACCACGGCGCGGCACGTGGCGCGGCTCGTCGTCGGGCAATTCGTGCCTGCCGTGCTCGGAAGTGGGTTCGGTATCGGGCGGCGGGTGGGAGTCGGTCATGTCTCAGGCACCGAACAGCCTGCGCCGCAAGGCGGCGGCGTTGCCGAAGATCCTGATGCCGAGGACGACGATGATCGCCGTCGAGAGTTGGGTCCCCACCCCGAGTTGATCCCCAAGAAAGACGATGAGCGTGGCGACGAGCACGTTGAACACGAACGACACCACGAACACCTTGGAGTCGAAGATGCGCTCGAGATAGGCCCGAAGCCCGCCGAATACGGCATCGAGTGCGGCGACGACGGCGATCGGCAGATAGGGCTGGATCATCTCCGGCACGCTGGGGTGAAACACCAGGCCGAGCACGATGCCGACGACGAGCGCAGCTATTCCGACCATCTGTCTCCGATCACTGGCTTCTGCATCATGGCCCAATCTGCTTGGAGAAGTTGACGTCTCGCACAGAACTGGCAGGAAGGATCACATCGTCGGCTTCGCTGACGGTCACGCCTACCCCGTAGGTGGCCTCGAGCACGCTCAGCCGCTGCATGGCCGGGCTCTGGCCGAAGGCGTCGTGCATGCCGTGCGGCGGACCGACGGCGAGCACGACATACGGGTCGCTGATCGGCTGGTTGTCGACAAGCAGGCCGCCACCCGCCTGCCGCACGGTGACGTTGGGTCCGATGCGCACGCCGCCGACGGCTATCGCCTCGGCGCCGCTGACCCACAGCGAGTTGACTACTAGCTGAAGGTCGCGGTCGAGGATGACTTGGGGACTGCCCGCGACGCGTTGTTTGGAAACGTCGCTGAGATCGCGCGCGGCACTGGGCTCGGCGACCGTGATGGTGAGTCCCGGACCGTGGACGGCGGTGGCCGCGGCGGCGAACTCTGCCACGTCGAGGTTGGCGAGCAGTTGGCGACCGCGCTCGTCACCCGCCAGTCGGCTGCGCCGTTCCGATTCGACTTGCCTGGCGAGCGCGTCGCGGCGGCCGGTTCCGTCATCGGTCGCCCGTTGGGCGTTCAGGACACCGGCGGCGAGCACCTGCCTAGTCTCCTGAGTCGACGGTGCGACGGACTGGGCCTGCGCGGCGGCGGCGGCGAACACCGCGGTCACGGTCAGCCCCGCCAGGATGTGCCAGCCCCAGTTGGCAACCCGGCCGCCGGGCTGGCCGGAGGCCCGTCGCTCCGCCGCCGCGGCATAGCCGGGATCGAGGTGCTCGGACAGCAGAGACCGCAGCAGCGACGGCAGCGGGATGAGCGTCGGCGCGCCCGCTCGGTGAGCGTTGCGTCCGGCGTCCGGGCTGTAGCCGCCGAGCGCGCGCTCGTCGTCAGTCATTCCTCCGACCGGCCCCCTGGCGGGGCATCTGCCGAGCCACCAGGGTCGCCTGGACGAGGTACAGCACACCTGACCACAGATACATGGCCATCCCCCAGCCCAGAAATGCCCACCCGATGGCCAGGATCACCCGGCTCCACAAGGCGTCCCACTGGCCGAGGAGGACCAGCGGGAAGCCCGACATCAGCGAGAAGGTGGCGGCCTTGCCGACGTAGGTGACGGTCAGGGCGGTCAGCCCGCGGCTGCGCAGGATCGGCAGGGTCAACGCGAGCACCACGTCGCGCACGATCAGCACGATCACGAACCACCACGGAACGATGCCGTATACCGCGAGCGCCACGGGAACGACGACCATGTAGATGCGATCGACGGCGGGGTCGAGCAGTGCGCCGAGGCGCGAGGACTGATTATCGAAGACACGGGCGATCTTGCCGTCGGCCCAGTCGGAGAAGCCGCTGAACATCAACACCGCGACCGCCCAGGCGTGCGAGTCGACGGCGAGCAGGTAGATGAAGACCGGGACCAGTGCCAGTCGCAGCACACTGAGCGCGTTGGGAATGGTGAGAACCCGATCCGGAATCAATTCCCCGGTCGGTTCGCTCTCCCCCGGAGCCTCCATGCGATGAACCTAGCGGAACACGCCCGGCAGGCTCAGCGCCGACATGGAGTCTTCCGACAACGGGTTGTCGTGAATCATGTAGGTCCACGTCGAGGTTGGCCGTGCGAGTTTCGACAGATCGAGCCCCTGCTCGTCCTCGACCACGTTGGCAGTCTCGAATGTCTGCTGCGCCGCTTCGATGGCGTCGGCGGCCAGCGAGGCGAACGCGTCGACGGCGAGCCGGTGAAATTCGTCGAGTGGGTTCTGCCTGCCCAGTGCTCGCAGGTGGATGCTCTCGCGGATGTCGGACAGGTAGGCCTGGTGGTCGGCCCAGCCGCGGTCCAGGTGGTACAGCATGATCTCGCGACTGATCTTCTCCAGCTGCTCCTCGTCGATCTCCGTGGCCAGCTCCTCGTAGCGTTCCGGGGAACGCTCGGCCAGCTCCTGGCGGGCGATGGCGGTGCTCAGCAATGTGTTTCGCCGCTCGACGAGGATCGCGCGCTGCTGGGCGACGAGTTGGTTGTAGCGCCAGGTGTTGGCGTGCACGTCGAGCAGTCTGCCCTCGGCGATGCGCTGGGCGTGTTCGAGGAGCTGACCGGCCTTTGGATTGAGGACGCGGCCGTCTCCGGCCTCCAAGTCGGTGCCCATCGGGAGCTTCTCCGGGTCGAGGTGGGAGACGACGACGTCGTCCTCCCAGCTGGAGAAGAACACCGACGAACCGGGGTCGCCCTGCCGACCGGCACGGCCACGCAGCTGATTGTCGAGTCGCTCGGTGTGGTGGCGCCCGGTACCGATGACGTGCAGGCCGCCGAGCTCGGCGACCTTCTCGTGTTCTTCGGCATGGCCGTCTGACTCCGAGCCACCCAGGCGGATGTCGGTACCGCGGCCTGCGATCTGGGTGGACACCGTCACCGAGTTCAACGTGCCCGCCTCGGCGATGACACGTGCCTCCTCCTCGTCGTTCTTGGCGTTGAGCACGACGGCTGGGACGCCGGCCTTGACGAGGCGTTCGTGGAGTTCCTCGGATTCAGCGACGTCGCGGGTGCCGACGAGCACCGGTTGACCGGTCGCGTGGATCGACTTGATGTGGTCGATGACGGCGTCGATCTTGGCTGCGGCGGTGATGTAGACGCGGTCGGCGTCGTCCTTGCGGATGTTGGGTGTGTTCGGGGGTATCGGCGAGACGCCAAGCTTGTAGAACTGCCGCAGCTGCTCGCCGGCGGCCAGCGCGGTACCGGTCATCCCGCACACCGTGGGGTAGCGGTTGATCAGCGCCTGCACGGTGATGGTGTCGAGCACCTCGCCGGTCTCGGTGGTCTCGATGCCCTCCTTGGCCTCGACCGCTGCCTGCAGCCCGTCCGGCCAGCGCTGCAGCTGCGCGATGCGGCCGCGAGACGCGTTGATGAGCTGTACCCGGCGATCGCGGACGATGTAGTGCACGTCGCGCTGCAACAAGACGTGTGCGTGCAGGGCCACGTTGATCTCGGTGAGGGTGGTGCCAACGTTCTCCTCGGAGTAGATGTCGATGCCACCGAGCGCCTTCTCGAGCTTGCGGGCGCCCGCGTCGGTGAGGTGCACGTTGCGGCGGTCGGCGTCGGCCTCATAGTCCTTGCCGGATGCGAGCTCGCCCACCATCCGAATGATCTCCAGCCGCGGCGTCTCGCGGTGCGTGGTGCCCGCGAGCACCAGTGGGACCAGCGCCTCGTCGACCAGTACGGAGTCGGCCTCGTCGATCAGCGCGACGTCGGGATCGGGTGACACCAGATCGTCGACGTCGGTCACCAGTTGGTCGCGCAGCACGTCGAACCCGATTTCGTTGACCGACGCGTAGGTCACGTCGCAGGCGTAGGCGGCGCGTCGTTCGTCGGCGGTGGATTCGGCGGTGATCCAGCCGACGGTCAGGCCCATCGCCTTGAGCAGCGGGCCCATCCACTCGGCGTCTCGTCGGGCGAGGTAGTCGTTGACGGAGATGACGTGCACGCTGCGCCCGGCGAGCGCGTAACCGGCCGCGGCGATCGCACCGGCGAGCGTCTTACCCTCGCCCGTCGCCATCTCGACAACGTCACCAGCCAGCATGCGCAGGGCGCCCAGTAGCTGAACGTCGAACGGCCGCAACGCCGTTGCGCGTTCTGACGCTTCGCGAGCAATGGCGAGGAACTGCGGGATGTCCGTCGACTCGGCAAGGTCGCCCAGGCTCAGCAGTTTGGCGGCCTTGCGCAGTTTCTCGTCGTCCAGATCCGACGCCTTGTCGTCGAACTCTGCCGAGGCCCGTACCAGGTCCATCGACTGGGCCTGATCCTTGTCGGTACTGGCGCCGAGCAGCTTCCAGAACCGGTTGCTCAGCCGTCCAGAGGTGCGGTCTTTCGTCTTGGGCGCGATCTTTGGCACGCATTCACGGTACGCGGCCCTTCCCGTCCTTCCGCGAGCGTGCGTGTCCAGCCGCGACACGCGGCGTCGAAACGGCTGAAAGCCCACGTTCGAGGGCGGTGAGAAAGGCTCCCGTGCATTCGATACCACTGGGTAACCGACGATTGGCCGCCCCGATCCTCGTCAGCGACAGCTATCGGAAGGCCGGTTGAATGGCACCACCGCGGGCAGCTCGAGTTGCTCGCCGAGGGCGGGCGGCGGTTCGATCGGATTTCCCCGGCGAGTCGACCCTCAGAACGGCTGCCACCAGCTGACCGGGGTACCTTGCCCGAATGGAAATGTTCACCCCGACGCTGGACTGGGGCGCCGAGTGGCTGACGTCGCTCTGGTGGATCGTGAGGTGGTGGGCCTACACCGCCGTCGCAACCGTCGTCGTCCTCGTGCTGATCGGCCGCTTCACGAACTGGGGTCGGCAGTTCTGGAAGGTGACCGGCGCGTACTTCAGCGGACGCTCGAGCCTCAAGGTCTGGATCTGGTTGGCGGGCCTTCTGCTGTCGGTCATCATCGGCGTTCGGCTCACTGTCCTCTTCAGCTACCAGAGCAACGACATGCTGACCAGCTTCCAGGTGATCGCCGCGGGCGTCGGCGGTGGCGACGAGACCATCAAGCAGTCCGGTAGGGACGGCTTCTGGCTGTCGATCCTCGTGTTCAGTGTCATGGCCGTCATCTACGTGGCGCGGGTGATGCTGGACCTGTTCCTGATGCAGCGTTTCATCCTGCGGTGGCGGGCCTGGCTGACCGATCGGTTGACCGGGGACTGGCTCGACGGCAAGGCCTACTACCGGGCCCGCTTCATCGACGACACGATCGACAACCCCGACCAACGAATCCAATACGACATCGACATCTTCACTACGGGTGTGGGTCCTACACCCAACAACCCGAACAACACCACCGGTTCGACGCTGCTGTTCGGCGCGGTGAGCTCGATCGTGACGATGATTTCGTTCACCGCGATCCTGTGGAACCTGTCGGGGTCGCTGACGCTCTTCGGTGTCACGCTCCCACGGGCGATGTTCTGGATCGGGCTCGGCTACGTGGTCTTCGCATCGGTCATCGCGTTCTGGATCGGCAAGCCGATCATCTGGTTCGCGTTCGACAACGAGAAGTACAACGCCGCGTTCCGCTACGCCTTGGTGCGACTGCGCGAGGCGTCGGAGGCGGTCGCCTTCTACCGCGGCGAGATCGCCGAGCGCACAGGACTGCGGCGCCTCTTCGCGAGAGTCGTCGACAACTACAAGCGCTACATCAACCGGATGATCGGCTTCTACGGCTGGAACCTCTCCCTCAGCCAGATCATCGTCCCCCTGCCGTATGTGCTGCAGTTCCCGCGGTTCTTCGCCGGTGAGATCAAGCTTGGCGACATGACGCAGACCGCGTCCGCATTCGGCTCCATTCAGGATGGCTTGTCGTTCTTCCGCAACGCCTACGACCAGTTCGCCGGCTACCGCGCCGCGATCATCCGTCTGCACGGGCTGGTCGTCGCCAACGAAGAGGGACGGGCGCTGCCGTCGGTGACGACGGCGGCCTGCGTCGACGGGACCGTCGAGCTCGCCAACGTCGAGGTCCGCACGCCAGATGGCCAGCAACTCGTCAACCCGCTCGACCTACGCCTCGGAATTGGTGACAGCCTGGTGATCACCGGCAAGTCGGGCAGCGGCAAGACGACGTTGCTGCGCAGTCTCGCCGAGTTGTGGCCCTTTACCTCCGGCACCTTGACCCGTCCGTGTGGACCCAACGAGACGATGTTCCTCTCGCAGATGCCCTATGTCCCCCTCGGAGATCTGAGGGCCGTCGTGTCCTATCCGTGCGAGGAGGGCCAGCTCGCGGACGCCGAAATACGCAACGTGCTGGACCGGGTTGCGCTGCCGCACCTGAACGATCGGCTCGACGAAGTTCAGGACTGGGCCAAGGTGCTCTCCCCCGGTGAGCAACAACGAATCGCGTTCGCCCGCATCCTGCTGACCAAGCCCAAGGCCGTCTTCCTAGACGAGTCGACGTCCGCGTTGGACGAAGGGCTCGAGATGACGCTGTACCGGCTGGTGCGAACCGAACTGCCGGACACCATCCTGGTCAGCGTCAGCCACCGCAAGACCGTCGAGCAGCACCACGACAAGGAACTTCACCTGCTCGGGGGCGGCGAGTGGCAGCTGAGCGATCTCGGCGAAGCGCCGGAGCCCGTGCCCGTCTAGCCCGCTCCTGCCCGCCGGGACATCCCCCAGTCGCTCCGCTCCTGCCCGCCGGGACATCCCCCGGTCGCTCCGCTCCTGCCCGCCGGGACGGGTAGCTTCCCCCGCATGGACATGTTCACCCCGTCGCTCGACTGGGGCAACGAGGTCGTCGCGTCGCTGATCTGGGTCGCCA
Organism: Mycolicibacterium hodleri; assembly: GCF_006439015.1. Taxonomy (GTDB): domain Bacteria; phylum Actinomycetota; class Actinomycetes; order Mycobacteriales; family Mycobacteriaceae; genus Mycobacterium; species Mycobacterium hodleri_A. Next base: position 359,941 of record NZ_RCZG01000005.1, read on the forward strand.
AGGCTTGGGCAATCAGCGCCGTAGCGATGCTGGTGGTGTTGGCGCTGATCGCCCGGTTCACCGGGTGGGGCAGACAGTACTGGCGGATCACCGGGCCGTATTTCAGTGGGCGACAGAGCGTTCCGGTGTGGCTGCTGGTTGGTGTACTCCTACTGTCGGTGATGTTCTCGGTGCGCATGGACGTGTTGTTCAGCTTTTACGGCAACGACCAGTACTCTGCGTTGCAGGTCGCGTTCGAGGGCGCGAGTGCGGGCGACGACGCGGTACGGGACTCGGGCATTCGCGGTTTCTGGTTCTCGATCGTCGTCTTCGCACTGCTCCTGATCGTCTATCTCGCGCAGACCCTGCTGGATCTGTATCTCATGCAGTTCTTCATCATTCGGTGGCGGGTGTGGCTCACTGATCGACTGACGAACGACTGGCTCGACGGACGTGCGTATTACAGCAGCCGCTTCTTGGCCAGTTCCGGAGACGGACCGATCGACAACCCGGATCAGCGCATCCAACAGGACATCGACGTGTTCACCACTGGGACGGGGCCCGAGACGAACACCCCGACGGTGGGGACGTCTACCACGCTTTTGTTCGGCGCGGTGTACTCGATCGTGTCGGTGGTGGCGTTCACCCCGATTCTCTGGAATCTGTCCGGTCCGTTGACCTTCTTCGGTGTGACCGTGCCCAAGGCCCTGTTCTGGATCGTGCTGATCTTCGTGGCCTTCGCGACGGTGGTGTCGTTCTGGATCGGTCGCCCGATCATTCGGTTGAGCTTCCGCAACGAGATGACCAACGCCGCCTTCCGGTACGCGCTAGTGCGGTTGCGCGATGGCGCCGAAGCGGTGGGCTTGTCGCGCGGCGAGCGGGTCGAACGCGTCGCGCTGTCCGACCGGTTCGCAATGATCATCGTCAACTATCGGTCACTGGTGTGGCGCGGGGTGGCCTTCCTCGGGTGGAACAAGGGTATGTCGCAGATCGTCGACCCCCTACCGCTCATCGTCCAGGCTCCGCGATTGTTCGCAGGCGAGATCAATCTCGGCGACGTCAGTCAATCCTCGAGTGCGTTCCGGTCGGTGCAGGCATCGTTGTCCTTCTTCCGCGCCGTGTACGACTCCTTCGCCAGCTACCGTGCGACGATCATCCGCCTCGACGGACTACTCACCGCGAACGAAAGAGCAAGGGCGCTAAGTCAACTGACGGTGGAGGTCAGCAGCGACGGCGCAGTGGAGATCGATGACGTGGCGGTCCGCTCCCCCGCCGGTGAGTCCCTCGTCGACGGGTTGGCGGCGCGACTCGCCACCGGCGGCTCGTTGGTGATCACCGGCCGGTCCGGTACCGGCAAGACGACCCTGCTACGCAGCCTCGCCCAAATGTGGCCATATGCCACGGGTACCGTTCGCTACCCCTCGGGCGACGGGGCGATGTTCCTGCCGCAGCTCCCCTACGCCCCGTTGGGTGACCTGAGGACCGTCGTGTGCTATCCGGCGACGGCAGACTCGTTCGCCGACAACGTGATTGCATCAGCGTTGGATGCCGTCGCGCTAGGGCATCTTGGCTCCCGGCTCGACGACACGAGCGATTGGTCGAAGGTGCTGTCGCCCGGCGAGCAGCAGCGGGTGGCGTTCGCGCGGGTGCTGCTGAACGCGCCGAAGGCAGTCTTTCTCGACGAGTCCACCTCGGCGCTCGACGAAGGCCAGGAGTACGCGTTGTACCGGGCGCTGCGCGACAGGTTGCCGGACTGCATCGTGGTCAGCGTGAGCCACCGCGGCACCGTCGAGCGGCACCACGACGAACGGCTCGAGCTGCTCGGTTCCGGTGAGTGGCGGCTGGCGCCAATCGGCTAGCGGGCCGCGGCGTGCGCACCGGCGCGTCGCCCGAAGAACGACCCTTCGCCGAGTTGCGTTCCGCTGCAATACCCCTTGCAGTCCTGGGCGATGTTCGACGCGCATGCACCGGCGGCGTAAAGACCTTCCACGACGCTGCCGTCCGCGCGCAGGACTTCGCCGTCCAGCGTCGTCGCAAGCCCGCCCATGGTAAAGCCTGCGTACATCGCCTTGCCCAGCGAGAGGTCGAAGGCGCCCCACGGCCCCTTGTCCTGTGCCGCAAGGAATTCCGGTTGCTTGTGAAAGTCGGGGTCCTCACCCTTGGACGCGTATTCGTTGTACCGGTCGAGCGTGGCGACCAGATTGCCCCTGGTAATGCCGAGTGCCGTCTCCATCTCCTCGACGGTCTCCCAGCCGTCGATCAGCGGAATCAATGGCAGCTCTGGACGTTCCAGGTGTTCCTCGTCGACGATCAGGAAGGCTGCGCTGTCGGGCTGCTCCATGACGAATCCCGACGTCCGCGAGTGGTAGGAGTCCTCGGTGACGAACCGCTGGCCGTCCTTGTTGACGATGATGCCGGTCAAGAGGATCGCCGGGGGATACGGTGGCGCCGTGACGAAGTACTGGTCCATGTGCTTGGTGGCCCCACCCGCGGACTCGCCGAGCCGGATGCCGAGGCCGTCGTCGTAGGTATTGCCGAGCACGAACGGCTTCTCGGCGAGCTTCGGCGTGAATTCCGCCACCATCTCCGGGTTCATCACGAAGCCGCCGGCGGCGACGATTACGGACTTGGCGCGGATCGTGCCGGTGTCCTCGAAGTGCTTCCACGCGGTTCCGACGATGGCACCGTCGTCGTCGGTAACCAGCGCGGTGGCGCCGGTCTCGTAGCGGACGTCTACCCCGAGTTCGGCGGCGCGCTTGACCAGTAGATCGATGACCATCGCCGCGCCGCCCAGTTCGCCGGGCATGGGGACCGAGTGGCCGCGTGGCGCGGGCCGGGCCTGCTCGAAGAACGGCCATACCTTCTCATTGCCGGTGTAGGACAACCCCTCGGTGCCGGGCGGCACGACGACCTTGCCGGGGTAGAAACTGCGCTCGAACTGAAAGCCCAAGTCCTCCAACCAGTTGAAGTGCTCGACGCTTCCGTCCGCGTACGCACGAATCTTGTCGAGTTCCGGTTCGCGCGACATCGCGACGAGGTAGGAGTACATGTCGTCGGCGGTGTCGTCATGGCCGGTCGCCTTCTGGACCGCGGTGCCACCGCCGAGGTAGAAGTGTCCCCCGGCCATCGAGGTCGTGCCGCCTGCGGCGGCCGCGCGCTCCAGCAGGACGACGCGGGCGCCAGCAGTCGCCGCGCTCACTGCCGCACATCCACCGGCGATACCGAAGCCGACCACGACGACGTCGACGTCGTCGGACCACTCGGCCACATCCGTGGCGGCGACGGTGTCCGGAATCTGCTTGCTCACTGTTGCTCCTGTTTGACGTAGTCGAAGAATGCTCGGGTCTCGGACGGGATGTGCGCGATCTCGAGATACGGGACGCCGGCCTGCGCGGAGGAGACATACGCGAAGCGCATTCCGCCGGGCATCACGCCCTGCGACACCACCGGCGCCCCGTTCCGTTCGGCATCGCGCACCATGGTCTCGAAGGCATCGATGTCTCCTGCGTCGATGCAGACGTGGTGCAGGCCCGGCCCCGATGTCTCCAGGAATTCGGTATAGACGCTCTCGCCGCTGACCGGTTCGATCAGTTCGAGTTGGGTCGCGCCGGAGTAGGACAGCGAGACGTGGGCGACGAAGTCGGCGGGTCGCCCACGGTGAGTGCAGGTGTCCGGGCCGAAGTGGACGTCAGGTGTTCGCACCCATGTCTTGGCGCCCATCAAGCTGGTCAGAGCCTTCTCGGTGGCGCCGAGGTCCCGCGTCACCCAGGCAATCTGGACAGGTGTCTGGTCATGCATCGCATGCCAGGATATCCCCGGCGAAGACCGCTGGCTAGAACGTGTTCTAGTTCAAGGTGAGGGCGGCGATGACCAGCCGGATCTGGCCGTCGAAGACGTCACTCGGGTCCGACAGCGTGTCGGCGCCGTACTGTCCGAAGACCTCGAGGCTGATCGCCCCCACCAGTGTCGCCCACAAGAGGAAGCACTTCATCACCGTCGGGTCGCCACCCGTGAACCCGAATTCGGTGCGGATGCCGTCGAAGTCCGCCGAGGTGGTTGCCGATGGGGTGGGACCCGCTTCGGGCACCTCGCCCGCGGCGACACCGGCGGCCACCACGGCGAACAAGGCGCCCACCACGCGCGTCCCCGGTCCGACGGTGCGGTCGGCGGGTGCGTGGTAGCCGGGAACGGGGCTGCCGTACATCAGGGCCCACGCCGCGGGCTGGTCGATGGCCCACCGGCGGGCGGCTCGCGCCGTCACCAATAGCCGGCCGTCCCAGGAACCGTTGGTGCCCAATGCGGCCCGGTCGACCGCATCTGCCAGGTCGTTGTAGGCGTCGACGATGAGCAAAGTCAACAGATCGTCGCGGCTGGCGACGTAGCGATAGACCGCCGAGGACACCATGCCGAGGTCGCGTGCGATGGCCCGCAACGACAGCCCGGCCGCACCGTCGGTCACCAAGTGCCGACGGCCGACGTCGACGATCTCGCGCTCGATGCGGTCCCGAGTCTCCTGGCGCTTACCCATGGTGTCAGTGTCGCACGAATCGAGAGCGCTGCTCTTGTATATCGGACCCTTCTGTGCCACCCTTATTCGAGAGCAATGCTCTCTAACTGATCGAAAACAATCGAGGAGAATCCCATGACCGCCCGCTACGACGAACCGAACCGCCTCGCCCGTACCGCCAATCACATCTTCCGATGGCTCGCCGAGGCAGGCATCAGCGTCGCCGGCACACGTGCCCTTCGCGTCCGCGGACGCAAGACCGGCAAGGTCCGCGGAGTGGTCATCAACCTGATGACCGTCGACGGACGCGACTTCGTGGTGTCCCCGCGCGGCAACACGCAGTGGGCGCGCAACGCCCGGGCCGCTGGCGAGGTCGAATTGGGCCCGCGGTGGCGCAGTCGCGAGGTGCGAATCGCCGAGGTCGCCGACGACGCCAAGCCTGCACTCCTGAAGTTCTACGTCCAGCGCTGGTACTGGGAGGTCAAGGGCCACGTCGGTGGCCTCACCCCGGACTCGACCGATGCACAGATCCGGGCCGTCGCGCCGTCGATCCCGGTGTTCCAGCTGGTCTGATGCACCGAATCAGGGCCCGCCGCGCAACATCTGGGCGATCGTGGCCGCGGTAGTGGCACTGAGCTCGCCGGATATCTGGATCGACTGCCCGTCGATGGGCTGGCTGATGGCCGGCGCGGCCAGCACGACACCGTTGCGGACGAAGGCCAACTGCTTGCCGATGTTCTCAGCGGTGTATTGCGCAAAGGCGGCGCTTGATGCGGGATCCATTGACATCTGAACGGTGTGGAACTCGCTCGTCGGAAGCTTCGTCTCGGTGGCCCCGGTCAAATTCAGCCCTAACGCAACTGGGCCGAGCTGATACACCGCGGCTTTGTCGACGTCACACACCCGAATGGGCGCCTCCGGAGGGGTCGGCGGTGGCACGGGCGGGCAGTCGTCGGGATTGGCGACCAGCGGTACCTCCACGACAGGGCGCACCGCCAGCGGGATCCCGATCACCGGGGGTGTCCTCGTCGTGGGCATCGTGGTGGTGTGCTGGGCGGCCTCGCCCCGATCCTTCGTCAGGAATGCCATTGCCACCCCGACGACGATGGTGCTGACCATCGCGAGGATGCCGACCGTGGCCAGCAAGGCGACCATGATCCGCCGGGCCGTCCACGGCTCCCCGGAGGAAAACCACGACAACCACGAGTACAACCGATACCGCATCAGCGGCTAGGCCGGCGGCAGGGCTCCCGGCGGGGGCGCGACGGAAGCAGTCCCGGCTGAAGCCGTGAAGACGTCCTGGCGAATCTGCTGATCGGTGACCTGCCACGTGACGGCGGCGGGGTACTGACCCCAAGTGCTGTTGAACATTCCGACGATGACGGCGCGTCCGTCGCCGGTGAGCACGTAGACGGGGCCACCCGAATCACCTTTCTGGCTAATGACGCCGTTGGCCATCGTGAACCAGCCGTTGTTGACGGCCTCCACAGTGCCACAGCTCTCGCCAGTCACCACGCCGAAGTGGCAAACGGGCTGACCATGCTGCGGCACGAGCGAAGGATCGAAGGACAGTGCCCTACCGCTCGGCAGAACGTCGCCCACCTGCACGTCGGGCGCCAAAGCGATGGCCTCCCAGTCGGTAATCAGGTGATCTGTGTTGACGGTGGCGCCGTCGGGTGTGTTGTCGCGGAAGGCTGCCTGATGGCCGACGACGTTGCCGTCCTTGTCTCCGACGGGTCCCCCGCCGCGGCAGTGGCCCGCAGTGAACGCGGTCCGCGTCTGCACGTCCACGAAGCCGAGCGTGCACTTGATGGTGTCCTGGCGAATTTCCATGCCCGGGTAGACGGGCACGCCGGGCGACGCGTACACGGGCGCCGTGCCGAGGGTGGCGATCGAAGCGGTAGCCAGCACGAACGCGCGCAAACACTTGTGGCGCAACGTCGTCTCCGATCGCTAGAGGTAGGTGAAGGATTAGCGTACCCACGGCAAAGGCGGCCCGCACCCAAAGGTGCGAGCCGCCTGATGTGCTTGCCTACGGGATCGTGACGACCTGACCGGGATGGATCAGGTCCGGGTTCGAGATCCCGCTCGCCGCGGCGATGTCGTGGTACTTGTTGCCGTCGCCGTAGAACCGCTCCGCGATGGCCCACAGCGTGTCGCCCGATACCACGGTGTAGGTCCGGGGTGCGGGCGGTGGCGGGGGCGGCGGCGGTGCGGGCGGCTCGGCCGCAGGCGCCTCCTCGGTGACGGCGGCGGGCACCACCTCCGGCTCGGCGGGTGCCTCGGTCACCGAAGGCGGCGGCGCGGGCACCTCGTCGGTCTTCGTGTCCGACGACCAGGCTGGTCCGTCGAATCCGTACAGCACCAGGTTGCGATCGTCCTGAAGGATCAGCCGAACGTCCTTGGCGCCCTTCGTCTGGCTGGCCCAGACGGGATCGTCCGGCGTATAGAGGACGAAGTTGCCGTCGGTCTGAACCTCGGCACGCACTACGTTCTTGCCGTTGGTTCCCGTCGACCAGACGGAATCGTCACCGGCGTATAGCACCAGATTTCCGTCATCCTGAAGGATCAGCTTGTACGCCCCGTTTTGGGACGTCAATGACTGACCTACCTCCAGCTTGTCTCCATTTTGAAGTCTGTCTCCCACGAACTTGCACCTTTCCTCGTCGGCACCAACGACCCTACCGACCGCCGTCGAACATGGGGCCGGTTCGGGTCCGCGCCATCAAAACGCTTGGCGAACAATGGGTTGCGTGCCAGGAGGCGCTTGCGGGACTGCGCTTAGGAGTCGAAGCCAAGGCCAAGCGCATCGAGTGTGCGCAGCAGCACGTTGCGGTGTCCGGCGGAGTGATCGGCGCGATCGAGGGACCACCGCGTGGCCTGAATTCCGATGCTCGCAAACGGTTCGGGTGGGAACGGAAGTGGCTTCTGACGCACCATCTCCAGCTCCGTGCGCGGCGTCTGTCCCTCGCCGAGCAAGTCGAGGCAGACATCGGCGGCAAACCTCGCTGCACCCACGCCGAGTCCGGTGAACCCGTTGACGTAGGCGACCCGACCTTCGCGTGCCAGCCCCCAGTGCGCACAGAACCGGGTGTTCGTGTCGATCGGGCCTGCCCACCGGTGGCTGAAGCGGACGCCTTCCAATTGCGGGAAGGTAATGAAGAAGTGGGCGGCGAGTCTGCGGTAACTCTCGGGTCGGTCCTCGTAGCCGGCATCGACCTTGCGGCCGAAGTGGTAGATCGCGTCGTAGCCGCCGAACACGATCCGGTTGTCCTGGGTCATGCGGTAGTAGTGAAACTGGTTTGCGGAGTCGCCGATCCCCTGTCGGTTCCGCCATCCGATGCTGTCCACCTGGGCGTCGTTGAGCGGCTCGGTGGCCAGCACGTAGTCGTAGACCGGCACCGTGTACAACCGGTTGCGGCGCAGCAGGTGCGGGAAGACGTTTGTCGCCAGCACGACCCGCTTGGCCGTGATGGCGGCGTCGGTGGTCGCGACGTGTATCGACGCCGTGCCGGAGTCCAGCGAGGTCGCGTTGGTGTGTTCGTAGATGCCGACACCTGCCTCGGTGCAGGCACGCGCCAACTCGAGCGCCAACTTCGCGGGGTGCACGATCGCACAGGTGCCCGCGTGCTCTAGCCCGGCGAGGAACGTCGGCGATTGGACTTCGGTGCGGATGGCGGCCTCGTCGAGGAAGCGGCCATCGCCCTCGGCAGCGGACTCTCGTAGCCAGTCCACCTGATGGGGCTCCGTCGCGACGCCGAGCATTCCCGTGCGTTGCCATTCGACGTCGAGGTTGAGACCTTCGATCTCCGCTTGCATGCCGTCCAGGTTGTCCAGTCCCATGGCATCGAGTTGCTCGAACTCGTTGGGCCACCGCGTCTTTCCGTTCTCCTTACCGTGGGTGAGGCTGGCCTCGACGAATCCGCCGTTGCGCCCGGAGGCCGCCCACCCAATGCGGTGGGCGTCGATGAGCACAATGCGTTGATCGGGATCACGCCGAGCGGCGTGCAAAGCCGTCCACAAACCTGCGTAGCCTCCGCCAACCACCAGGAGGTCGCACGCGACCGGCTTCGTCAGCTTGGGGTGGTTGGGCCGGTTGCGCTCTTCGGTGTCGAGCCACATCGATCCGAAGGTACTGACGGCCAGCGACCGCTCCACCATCGCGGAATCGACGTAGTGATCGAAGACGGTTTCCACGCCCTTGACACTACCGAGGGCCCTCAGTTCAGGGGCGTGAAGGCCGTCGGTACGCCGGCCGGTAGCGGCGGAGGCGGCGTCGGCTCCGGCGAGGCGCCGTGGCGCCCAACCAGGGGGACCGAAGACGTAGCCGAGTCGGTCGCGCATTCCGTCGGCGTGCGTGACGTCCCGTGCAATGGCCACGTATTCGTGGGTCTGCAGTTTCCAGATGTTGTACGTCGAGACCTGCTTGGTCAGCCCGTAGTGCGGTCGGAATAGTTCATCCTGGTAGGTCCCGAAGAGGCGATCCCACAAAATGAGGATGCCTGCGTAGTTCTTGTCGAGATACTCGGGATCCATTCCGTGATGCACGCGATGATGGGACGGCGTATTGAAGACGTACTCGAACGGCCGCCACATCTTGTCGATGCGTTCGGTGTGCACCCAGAACTGGTAGATGAGGTTCAGGGAGAAGCTGGCGAACACCAGCCACGGCGGAATGCCCAGCAGGGGCAGGGGAATCCAGATGAGGATCTCGCCGCTGTTGTTCCACTTCTGCCGCAGGGCGGTGGCGAAGTTGAAGTATTGGCTGGAGTGGTGTGCCTGGTGTGTCGCCCACACCACACGGACGCGGTGCGCGATGCGGTGATACGCGTAGAAGAGCAGGTCGACGCCCACTATCGCGATGACCCAGGTGTACCAGGCGGTCGACGGCAGGTGCCACGGCGCGACATAGGCATAGATCGCGGCATAGCCGAGCAGTGCGAGGATTTTCCAGATCCCCGTGGTCGCGACCGACACCAGGCCCATCGAGATGCTCGCCCAGGCATCGCGGCGCAGGTAGGCACCGGATGGCGCACGCTGGTCGGTCTCGGTCGGCTCCTCGCGCAAGCGCTCGTCGGTCTCGGTCGGCTCCTCGCGCAAGCGCTCGTCGGTCTCGGTCGGCTCCTCGCGCAAGCGCTCGTCGGTGAGACGGTCGAGTGTGCGAGCCGCGGTCCACTCGAGTATGAGTAGTAGCAGGAAGAACGGGATCGCGAACAATACGGGGTCCCGCATCTGTGGCGGTAATACCTCTAGGAAGGACCGGACTGCGTCCAACCAACTCACGTTCGTACCTCCCTCGAGGGGCGATCTTAGGAGGGCGATGCTAGCCGCCCAACCCCTAGCGAAAGCTCAAGACGTCATTCCCCCACGCGGCGCGCAGCGGGCGATCGGGATCTTCGACCACCACGTCGTGTTTGTCGAGAAGCAGGGTGGCTCGGTCCTCGTCGCGGTAGCGCCGCCAGCATGGCTCTCCCGCCAGGCCGGTGGGTTCACCGGTGGCCGCGAAGTTCAACCATCGCGCGCGAATGCGTTCTGACAGCGCGGTCCCCGTCTTGAGTCCACCCAGCTTGAAGGTCGGATCCTTGGGTCCGGCAACGAGATTGCCCCACACGTACGGCAGTTCGGTGGCGTGTGCGGCGCCGAGCCTCAGCAGTCGCAACATCGGCGTCGCCCAGTCGAACCGGTAGGTGTACACCGGCGCAATCGCGGCGTGCCCCTCGGCGAACCAGATCGACGGCATCCGGAAGCCGATGTCGCGGGCGACGCCCATGCCCGGCGTCTTCCCGCGACCCGGATAAGCCGAACCCAGGTCGGCTTCGCTGGGAAGTTGCAGCCCGGGTTGCTCGGCGGCGATCCCCTCGAACATCGCCTTGATGGCCGGCGGTGTGATGGGCATCAGCGGTGACTTCATGAAGCGAAACAATGCCGCCTCGTGCTTGTTGGTACCGATGATCAGCGGGACCGGATGCGTGCCTCCCGCCCGTGCGACGGCCACCGGATAGTCGGGCACGACGTCCCCGTCGACGATCGGCGCGTACGCCAGCGTGCCGGGCCTGCGGACCGGGACCTCGTCGAACAGTCGCTTGGAGGCCGCCAACAATTCGCTCATGGGCGCGTCGGGCAGTCGATCGACCTCGTCGGCACCCACGCCCAGCGTGTCCAGGAACTGCTGCGCGATCCCGCGGGAACGACTGGCGTCGTAGACCGATGTCGCGGGCGAACTCTGGGCGATGGCCGCCGAGAACAGTCCGCCCGCCGCCGGGCTCGCCAGCAGCGTGGTCACGACGCCCGCGCCTGCCGACTCGCCGAACAGCGTCACCCGGGCGGGGTCTCCCCCGAACGCGGCGATATTGTCTCGCACCCATTGCAGTGCGAACAGCACGTCCCGCAAGCCCAGGTTGCTCTCGAAGCGGGTGCAGTCCGTGCTGAACGCCGACAGGTCCAGGAAACCGAACGCCCCGAGCCGGTAGTTCACCGTCACGATGACGGCGTCGCCGCCGCCAGCCAGCGCACGTCCGCGGTACAGCGACTGAGCCGACGATCCGAGGACATAGGCGCCACCGTGCACCCACACCATCACCGGCTTGCCGTCACCGGCCTCGGTGTCCGACGACGCCCACACGTTCAGCGACAACGAATCGTCGCCCTGGGGCGCGCCGAGATCGATCGGGATCCGTGGATCCGTCGGCTGCGGGCAGACCGGACCTACCCGGGTGGCGTCGGCGACGTCGGTCCAGGGCTCAGGTGGCTGAGGGGCCCGCCACCGCAGCTCGCCACGCGGTGGCGCCGCGTACCGCACTCCCCTCCACGACTTGACCGTTCCGTCGTCGACTCCACGGACGCGTCCGTACGAGGTGTCCACGATCGGTGCGTTGACCGACCGATCGGTGCCCGACCCCGCCGTCATCGCTGTTGGCCGCTCGCGCCGACCCGGTCCTCGTCCGAGAAGCCGGCTACCGGTGCCGCGAGCGGCGCGCCGCGCTTGCGCGATACGTAGGCCGTCGTCGACGCCATTGCGGACGCGACACCCTCGTCGCTGGCGGCGTAGGTCAGGGACTTGTCCGCGGAGAACCCCAGGTTCTGCCCGACTGCCACCGCGTCGATGTTGGCCCCGAGGAAGACGAAGTCCCAGGCGTACTCCTTCTCCTGGCGGGTCACCGCCGCGCGAACGGCCTCGTGGGTCCATTCGACACTCGCGTTTTCGAGACCGTCGGTCATGACGAGGACGATCACGTGACCGGGGCGCTCGGCCTCGGGCAGTATCGCCAGCTCAGCATCCACGTCCGTGATCAAGCGCCCGAGCGCGTCGTTGAGCGCCGTCATGCTGCGGGGCTGCAACTCCAGGCGTGGCACGCCGGTGATCGGACGGTTCGCGTAGACGATCTCGTACTCCGTGTCGAACTGCGCCAGCGTGACCTTGGCTTCCCCCGGTTGCTTCGCCTGCTCGGCGATGAACGCGTTGAATCCACCTTCGGTATCGGACTTGATGACCTCCATCGAGCCGGAGCGATCAAGGAGTACGGCAATCAGGGTGCGCTGAGGGTCCGTCACGAGGAGCTCCTTCGGTTTTGCTTCAACAAACGACCTCACCACGGTACTCGCGCACACCGACACGCTTCGTGAGCGCCAGGAGGGCTCAAGGTCAGCAAACTGCGCGAGAACGCATTCCACGGGACGCCCCGACGCCTCGAATGCCATCGGGCCAGTCACCCGCCATCGGGCGCTAGTTTGATCCGGTGCGAAAGTGGATGTTGCTGGCCGCAGCCATCGTCAGCGAGGTAGCCGCGACGCTGTCGCTACGGGCGTCCCAGGACCATTCCGCCTGGATCATCGCGGTGGTCGCCGGGTATGCGATCGCCTTCGCCATGCTGACGCTGGTGCTGCGTGACGGCGTTTCGGTGGGCGTGACATACGGCATCTGGGGGGCGACCGGCACTGCGTTGACGGCGGTCCTGGCTGCGCTGATCTTCCATGACCCGTTCACCTGGCCCATCGCCTTCGGCATCGCCCTGATCATCGCCGGCGTGCTGTTCATCCAACTCGGTTCGCAGCCGAAGGCGCCGACTCCATGATGTGGGTGGTGCTGTCCCTGGCGATCGGCGTCGAGGTTTTCGCCACGCTGGCACTGCGCGCGTCGGACGGCTTCCGCAAGAAGGTGTGGATCGTCCCGGTCGTCGTCGGCTACCTGGCGTCGTTCTATCTGCTGTGGCTGACGCTGTCGCTCGGCATGCGCGTCGGCATCGCCTACGGCGTGTGGACCGCATGCGGCGTCGCACTGGTCGCGGTTTTTGCCCGATACCTCTTCGGCGACCCGCTGACCGGGAAGATGCTGATCGGCATCGCACTCGTCATCGGGGGCGTCCTCACGATCGAGCTGGCGGGCGCCGTCCACTGAGCACCCCGGCTGCGGCGGCGATGGCCAGTCCGGCGACCGGCACGATCAGCAGCCCAACGCGCAGGCTTGTCGCGTCGGCGACCACGCCGACGATCGGTGGGGCGCCGACGAAGCCCACGCGCATCAGCCACGCCAGCGCCGCCAATCCGGTGCCCGGCTTGAAGCCCGGCAACCGATCGGCGCCGTGCATGGCCGCCGGGATGACGGTCGCGGCGCCGAGACCGGCAGCGGCGAAGCCGGCGATGGTCCCCGGAATGCTCGGGAAGGCCAATGCCAGTCCCATTCCCACCGTGACGAGCAGGCCGCCGCCACGGGCCATCGCCCGTTCGCCGAACCGGTCGACCATGCGGTCGCCCAAGATCCGCCCGATGAACTGGAAGCTCAACAACGCGACGTAGCCGAGTGCCGCGACGGCGCCCGCCGCACCCAGTCCGCTGCCCAGGTACAGCGCTGCCCACGAGCTGCCTGCGTCCTCGACCACGGCACCCGCGGTCGCGATGAGCACCAGAAGGCAGAGGGCGCCGTACACCCGCCGGCCTGGCCTGCACGGCTTCGCGGTGTCGGCCGACGGAAGTTCAGGCTGGTCGGGGCCCTTCAAGAGGAATGGATAGGCGGCCGCGGCCACACCGATGAACACTGCGGCGCTGATGCCGAGGTGAAGCGCGATGGGAACGCGCAGCGCGATCGCCGCGGCAGCCATGCCCGCGCCGAGCACCGCGCCCACCGACCACACGGCGTGCAGCGAGTTGATGATCGAGCGGCCGTAGACCCGCTGCACCCGGAGTCCGTGCGCGTTCTGCGCGACGTCGGTGACCGCGTCGCATGCTCCGCCGGCAAACAGCAAGAAGGCCAGCAGCAATGGCGTCGTCGACGAACCCGCCGCGAACACCAGAAGGGCGATGCCGCTGGTACAGATCAACGTCGTGCGCGCCGACGTGAGCCAACGGACGATCGCGCCCGCGGCAAGTCCGGCCACCAGGGCTCCGACGGGGAAGGCTGCGACGACGAGGCCGTACGCAGTGTTCGACAGCGCGAGTTCGGTCTTCAATTCGGGGAACCGCGGCACCAGGTTCGCGAAGATGGCCCCGTTGGTGAGGAACATCGCCGCAACGGCGATGCGGGCCCGGCTGTCGCGTCGAGCAACGCCGGTGTTGACCACTGAGCAGACGATACTGGGCGACGCCGGTGGGCACGCATCGTCGTCGGGAGCGAGCCGGGCACGCGCGATCGAACCCTCCCCGGCAAGATTGCTCCCATGACTGAACTGGCCGGCTCGTTGGTCGAACTCGCCCGCCGCTACGGCGTGGCCGCTGCGTACGACGACTGGACGGGTGGTCGACGAGTGGTTACGGAGTCGACCCTCGTCTCGGTGTTGGGAGCGCTGGGTGTACCAGCGGCCACCGAGGACGAACGTCGGGCCTCGCTGGATGCCCACGATCAGGACCATTGGCGTCGCACGCTGCCCCCGACAATCGTCGCGCGGACTGGCCGGTCGACGCCGTTCTGGGTGCATGTCAATCATGGTGAGCCGGTCGGCGGGTGGATCCGCTTGGAGGACGGCACCGTGCGTGCGGGCTTGCGCCAGCTGGAGAACAACCGCCCGCCGTACGAGGTCGACGGCCGGTCAGTCGGCGAGGCGACCTTCGAGCTGCCCGCGGACCTGCCCATGGGCTATCACCGGTTGCACGTGAAGGCGGGCGGTGTCGACGCCGACGCGGCGCTCATCGTCTCCCCCGACACCGCGAAACTCCCCGCCTCGCTCGGCGGTGGACGCGCCTGGGGCCTGGCCACCCAGCTGTACAGCATTCGTTCCGAAAAATCCTGGGGCATCGGCGATTTGACTGATCTAACCGATCTCGCGGTGTGGTCGGCGGCGCAGCACGGCGCGGGTTTCATCCTGGTCAATCCCTTGCACGCCGCCGCGCCCACCGCACCGATGGAGCCCTCGCCGTACCTGCCGACGTCGCGCCGGTTCGTCAACCCGATGTACCTGCGCGTCGAGGCGATCCCGGAGTTCGCTTACGTACGGGATCGCGGTGAGCTGCGTAGGGCGCGCTCGACGGCCCAGGCCCGCGCCAAGAAGTCCAAGCTCATCGACCGCGACTCGGCGTGGAAGATCAAGGGCTCGGCGCTCAAGGCGATCTACCGCGTCAGGCGTTCTGCAGGCCGCGAGCTCGCCTACACGGCCTACCGGACGCGGGAGGGGCGCAGCCTCGACGACTTCGCGATCTGGTGTGCACTCGCCGAGAGGTACGGCAACGACTGGCATCGGTGGCCCGAGGAGCTACGTCATCCCGCCAGTCCCGCGGTGGCCGCCTTCGCCGCCAAGCGCGCCGACACCGTCGACTTCCACCGGTGGCTGCAGTGGCAGCTCGACGATCAGCTCACGGGCGTTCAGGCCACTGCCATCCAGGCAGGCATGGCGCTCGGCGTCATGCACGATCTGGCGGTCGGCGTCGATCCGAACGGTGCGGATGCGTGGGCGCTGCAGGATGTCCTGACACTCGGCGTCAGCGTTGGCGCGCCCCCCGATGAGTACAACCAGCTGGGCCAGGACTGGTCGCAACCGCCGTGGCGCCCCGACCAGCTGATCGAGCAGGGTTACGAGCCGTTCCGGGCGCTGGTCAACGCAGTGCTGCGGCATGCGGGCGGGGTTCGCATCGACCACATCATCGGGCTCTTCCGGCTGTGGTGGATCCCGAAGGGCTCCGCTCCGACCGAGGGCACCTACGTGCGCTACGACCACGAGGCGCTGATTGGCATCGTCGCACTGGAGGCGCAACGGGCCGGTGCGGTCGTCGTCGGCGAGGACCTGGGCACCGTGGAACCGTGGGTCCGCGACTATCTCGCCGAGCGCGGACTCCTCGGCACCTCCATCCTGTGGTTCGAGTTGGACCGCGACGGTGACGGCGGTCCACTACCCCCGCGACGGTGGCGGGAGTACTGCCTCTCGTCCGTCACGACGCACGATCTCCCGCCGACCGCGGGGTACCTGGCGGGTGAGCACGTCCGGATTCGTGAGGAGTTGGGGTTGTTGACCCGCCCGGCCAGCGAGGAGCTGGCGGAGGACAGAATCGAGCAGGACGCGTGGCTCGCCGCGCTGCGCACCGCCGAGTTGATCGGTGACGATCCAAGCGTCGAGGAGGTCGTCAGTGCGCTATACGCATATTTGGGTCGCACCCCGTCTCGGCTTCTCGCGCTGGCGCTTCCGGATGCTGTCGGCGACATCCGCGCTCAGAATCAACCTGGGACGACGGACGAGTATCCGAACTGGCGGGTCAAGCTGACCGGTCCGAGCGGCAAGGAAGTGCTCGTGGAAGACCTTCTTTCCGACCTGAGGGCGGCGGCACTGGCAGGCGTGATGCATGCACAAGTAACGCCTGCACGCGAGTGACCGAAGTTCCTCAAGAGGCTGAACTGCGCTATGTTCGCAACACCGCGAGACACGGAGGGCACGTGAAGAAAATTCTTGGGCTGGGAGCCGCAGCGCTCTTCGTTCCCGCCGCCATCGCTTCGGCGGCCCTGTTCGCCCCCGGCGTGGCCGGCGCGAGTCCCGGCGGCAACAACTCCATGAACGTCGTCGGTGAGCCCTACTTCAAAGCCGTGACCATCTTGAAGAGCCAAGGTTATCGGGCGACATTCGGTGGTTCGTTCGGCAGCGATCTGCCGCAGTCGCAGTGCATCGTCAGCCAGCAGAAGGCCACCAGCAAGAAGATGATCCTGATGCTCGACTGCACCCAGGCCGCAGGCCAGGAAGCGGCGGCCAACGCGCCTGCCTCCCCCGGTTCCGGGGTGGCTCCAGGTGGCACGGCACCCACGCCGGGCAACGGGCAGGGCACGTACGGCAGCCCCATTGGGGTGCCCATCCCCGTCGGCTGACGCGCCAGCTATCCGGTACCTGCGTTCCCACTTAACCGGCTGAGTCCCGTAGGCTGTCCTCCCGACACACGGCGATGAGGGGACAGACAGCAATGTTGCGACCGCAGCGTTTCCACACCGAGATCGATCCCGGCCCGGTGCAGATCCAAGCCCGTCGGGTGCACTTCGAGGTCGACGACGTGCCACTTCACTGGATTCCCGACCATCCGGTCGCATCGCACGTGGTCGGCCTGCTTCACATCGTGTTGCCGTCGGCGGAACGCTGGTTCGTCGAGGCGTACAACGAGGCGCTTCCCATGGTCAAGGATCCGAGGCTGGCCGAGGACATGCGGGGGTTCATCGGCCAGGAGGCCACCCACGCAGACGTCCACGACAAGGTCCTGCACGAGTACATGAGTACGCACGGCATCGACCCGACGCCGATCCTGGAGCAGGTCGAATACCTCTTCGAGAAGGTTCTGGCGCCCGACCCGTCGATCACCGATCCCAAGCGCAAGCTGAATCACCTGTGCGATCGGCTGTGGTTGATCGCGGCCATCGAGCACTACACGGCGGTGCTCGGCGACTTCTCGTTGAACTGCGCGTGGGACGACTATGACGCCGACCCGACGATGGTGGACCTGTTCCGCTGGCACGGCAGCGAGGAGGTGGAGCACCGCATGGTGGCGCACGACGTCGCGGTCTACTTCCACGACAGCTACGTCGATCGGATCCGCGCCATGATGATGGCCTGCTTCTTCATGTTCATGTTCTTCCAGCGTGGGACCTCGTATCTGACCAAGTCGGATCCCGAGTTGAACGCCACGTGGTTGAAGACGCAGCGAATGCGAGTGCAGGACTCGAAGCTCGGACTGCTGCCGACGTATCGAAAGTTGTTTGGGTCCAACACGTTGATGTACTTCAAGCCCAGTTTTTCACCGGTCGAGATGGGATCGACGGCCCAGGCGGTTGCCTATCTCGCGAGCTCACCAGCGGCCCGAGCCGCCCATCTGTGATGGGTGTCTTCTCGCGTTTCCGGAATGCGCCCGCGAGTGCTTCGGGACGCATCCGCCACGACCCGCTGATGGGGTTCGCCGACGTCGCCGTCGCAGGACTCTTTGGCTTGTCTGGCGCGATCCGGAACGTGGCGCCGCTACCCGGTGTCGCCGAGGGATTCCCTCTCGTCGTCGCAGACCGCGAGGTCGTCGCGCACGACCAGGACGTGATCGCGCTGAGGTTCACCGCCCCGGACGCCGGCCCGCTTCCGCGGTGGCATCCCGGCGCGCACATCGACGTACATCTGCCCAGCGGTCGGGTGCGGCAGTACTCGCTGTGCGGTGATCCCGGTGTCACCGACTCCTACCGGATCGCGGTGCGCCGCATCCCCGGTGGGGGTGGAGGATCGATCGAGGTGCACGACGCACTGCCCGTGGGCGCGACTATCACCACCAGTGGGCCGCGCAACGCGTTCCCCCTGACGGTCCCCGGCTATGGCTCTCCCGCACAGCGCTTCCGGTTCATCGCGGGCGGCATCGGCATCACGCCGATCCTGCCGATGCTGGCGCAGGCCGAGCTCCTCGGCGTGCCGTGGTCGATGGTGTACGCGGGCCGCAGTCGCGACGCGCTGCCATTCCTCGAGGAGTTGGCGCGCTTCGGCGACCGCATCGAGATCCGCACCGACGACGAGGCCGGTCTCCCGACCGCCGCCGATCTGCTCGGGGACTGCCCCGATGGCACGACGGTCTACGCGTGCGGACCGGCGCCGGTTCTGACGGCGTTGCGGACGGCGCTCGCCGGGCGCGACGACGTCGAATTGCACTTCGAGCGCTTCGCCGCGCCTCCGGTCGTCGACGGCACCGCGTTCGCGGCGTCGGTGGCATCCACGGGTCGAACGATCCAGGTCGGTGCGGACGAGACGTTGTTGGCGGCGCTTAACCGCGAGGGCGTGCACGCGCCGTACTCGTGTCAACAGGGTTTCTGCGGGACGTGCCGGGTCCGGGTGATGGCGGGCGAGGTCGAGCACCGCGACGCTTTGCTCACCGATCCGGAACGTGACGCGGGAATGATGCTGATCTGCGTCTCGCGGGCTCAGCGCGATGCCGAACTGATCCTCGACCTCTGAGCATTTCGGGCCGACTATTATTCGCCCATGCCGTTGGACGGGGGGTCGGCCTTTGCCGGCTACACCGTCGTCCGGCGCCTCGCTTCGGGCGGTATCGGCGAGGTCTACCTGGTCAGGCACCCGCGATTGCCCCGCCAGGACGCGCTCAAGGTCCTGCGCCAGGAGGTGTCGGCCGACGGTGAATACCGCCGGCGGTTCAACCGTGAGGCGGACATCGCCGCATCGCTGTGGCATCCACACGTCGTCGGTGTGCACGACAGGGGCGAGGCCGAGGGTCGGCTGCTCCACGAGCAGTGCCAGACCCGACGGGAGTGTCGCCAGGACATCCGTCAGAGCAACGGGCTGCCGTGACGTTGTCGATCGCCGACCGGCTCGCCGTGGCGAACCTCGTGCACCTCTACGCCGCCGCGGTCGACGACCGTCGGTTCGGTGACGTGATCGAATTGTTCACCGAAGCAGCGGAATTGCGTCTTCCCGATCCACCGCGCGAGTTGGAGCCGGTGATCGTCAAGCACGGTCGGCTCGGTGTCGACGAGGCGATGTCAGCGCTGCGCGCGGTGGACCGCACCGAACATGCGATCGTCGGCGAAGTGTACGTCGATGCGCCGGAGCGGGGTTATGCGCTGGGCCGCATCACGTGCATCGCCCACCACTGGACGCGCTCGGCCGAACAGGTGACCGACGTGGTGTGGCATCTACGCTACGACGACGAGTATCAGCGGACCCCGGTCGGCTGGCGCATCCACGGCCGCAGGCTGACGATCAATGCAATCGAGGTGCGTCCCGTCAAGCGCCTGCGAGACGAGCGATGAGGGCGTCGAGTAGCGGGCGCTGACCCTTGAGCAATTTCACCTTGGCTTCGGTAACGGAAAACCAACCCACCCGGTCGATTTCGGGAAAATCCTTGGTCTTCCCCGACCCCTTCGGCCATTCCATTTCGAAGGTGTTGCTCACGCTGTCGGTGACGTCTAGGTCGGCCTCGACGGCGAAGGCGGTGACGATCTTGCCGCCGGACTGCTTCACGGGTGGCAAGGCGATCCGTGGCCCGTCCGGCACGGGCAGTCCAATTTCCTCGATGAATTCGCGTTGGGCGGCCGCCCACGGATCTTCGCCCTCGGTGTATTCGCCCTTGGGGATCGACCACGCGGCGTCGTCCTTTCGCGCCCAAAACGGGCCGCCGGGGTGTCCGATGAGGACGTCGAGACCGTCGGGGCCGTGCCGGTACAGCAGCAGTCCAGCGCTCGTGCGTGGCACTACCACTCCTTGAGCACGCGCAGCTTGTTCGCTTTGAGGACGGCTTCGCGTCTGAGCCGCTTCAACTCGTGGTGAAACGCACTGTCGCCCTGCAGGTT
This sequence comes from Mycolicibacterium hodleri, assembly GCF_006439015.1. GTDB lineage: Bacteria > Actinomycetota > Actinomycetes > Mycobacteriales > Mycobacteriaceae > Mycobacterium > Mycobacterium hodleri_A. The sequence continues at coordinate 380,154 of NZ_RCZG01000005.1, forward strand.
GAGCGGAAGTACGAGGTCAGCGGTCAGCTCGTCCTCGAACAGCCATGGCTCCGGCCGAACCACCCACGACACCAGTGCGTTCTCGGCCATCCACTGATTGAGGACGGCTTCGCCGCCGGCAAGGGTCGTCTGCTTACCGGAACCGACGCGGCGCAACTCGAGGCCGAGCTCGGCGGCCAGCAGCACGCCAAGTGTCTTGCGCAGTGACGAGCCGTCGGCATTGCCGCGGGCGCCGCCGAAGTGATAACGGATCCGCTTGTGCAGGTCCTGGCTCACCGGCTTCTTCCCGTTCGCGGGGGGCGGTGTCGGGCTAATTCCAACATGGAGCAATGTCAGGCCGTCGCGCACTTCGCATCCCGTCGCGTCCACGGCCGCAGGCACCGCGCGGAACCACCAGCCGTAGGCGCCCGGTGCGTTCGGGACGGGGCTCGGCTCGGTGAAGACCTGTTCGCGCGTAAATCGCTGCGCGTCAAGAAATTCCGCGACGGCTTTCGCGCCTCGTCCGTCTGTCCCGCCCAAGCGTACTTCTGGCATGCCTAAGCGTCCCACATGCGCTTGGAATCGTCGGTGAGTCGGTGGCATGGCCGGTGGTGGGACCTCGATGTCGCCGTGAAATCGCACTGCAACTGATCCTCAATACCCTGCGGCCGGGGGTGCGTGGGCTTAGGCTTGGAACCCAGACCTATGGCGCCATCGCCGCCAACCGGGTGCGAGCCATGGGGCAAGGTGATGTCACATGCATCGACTATCGTGAGCAAAAGTCATGTGGCACAGACTTACTCGTCGGCACGATTTTTTGCCGAACGTCGGATCGGAGGATGACATGGGCGCAACCCCAACCCTACAAAAGGCGCTGAGCCAGCGACAGTTGACGATGATCGCGATCGGTGGCGTCATCGGCGCAGGCCTGTTCGTCGGGTCAGGCGTCGTCATCGGCGGAACCGGCCCCGGCGCCTTCATCACCTATGCGCTGGCCGGCGTCCTGATCATCATGGTCATGCGGATGCTGGCCGAGATGGCCGTCGCGAACCCCTCGACCGGCTCGTTCGCCGACTACTCCCGCGCCGCCTTGGGTAATTGGGCCGGCTTCTCCGTCGGGTGGTTGTATTGGTACTTCTGGGTCATCGTCGTAGGTTTCGAGGCGATCGCGGGGGCGAAGATCATCCAGTACTGGCTCGATGTCCCACTGTGGCTGTCCGCGCTGGTGCTGATGGTGTTGATGACGGCGACCAACCTGTTCTCAGTGTCGTCATTCGGCGAATTCGAGTTCTGGTTCGCGGGGATCAAGGTGGCCGCGATCATCGCGTTCATCGGGTTGGGTTCGCTCTACGTGTTCGGGGTGTGGCCGAACAAATCGATGGACTTCTCGAACCTGTGGTCGCACGGAGGTTTCTTTCCTCTCGGGGTAACTGCGATCACCGTCGGCGTGGTGACGGTGATCTTCTCAATGGTGGGGGCGGAGATCGCGACCATCGCCGCAGCGGAGTCCTCCGATCCGGAGCGGGCGGTGGCAAAGGCCGCGAACTCGGTAATCGTGCGTATCGCGGTGTTCTTCGTCGGCTCGGCGCTCTTGCTGGCCACCATCCAGCCCTGGAACGACGAGGAGGCGGCTGCCTCCCCGTTCGTGTCGGCATTCACTCAGATGGGCATCCCGTACGCGAATCACATCATGAACGCCGTCGTTCTGACCGCGGTGCTCAGCTGTCTCAACTCGGGGATGTATACCGCGTCGCGCATGTTGTTCGTCCTTGCCGCGCGCCGGGAGGCGCCGGCGCGCTTGGTCAACGTAACCCGTCGCGGCGTGCCGGCGGCGGCAATCCTGACGTCGTCCATCATCGGCTTCCTCTGCGTGATCGCCGCGGCCGTGTCGCCCGACACCATTCTTCGCGTTCCTGCTGAATTCCAGCGGCGCGATCATTCTGTTCGTCTACCTGCTGATCGCCATCTCACAGATCGTGTTGCGCTACCGCACCCCGGACTCCGAGCTGACGGTCAAGATGTGGCTCTTCCCAGCGCTGTCGATCCTCACCGCCATCGGGATCGTGGCAATCCTGGTGCAGATGGGTCTGCAATCCGATGTGCGGTCCCAACTCGTGCTGAGCCTGCTGTCGTGGGCGGTCGTCATCGTCGTGTACTTCGCCAACCGGTGGTTCATCAATCGGCGTCCCGAGGTCGAGGGCGTCTCCGTCACGGACCCACCGCACCGCGTACTGGTGCTGGCGAATCAGACGGTCCGGTCCCAGGAACTGCTCGACGAGTTGCGTCGCATCGACGCCAACAAGTCGGCTACCTACTTCGTCGTCGTTCCCGCCAGCCCCATCGAGGCCGGGACCGCGGCCCGGGGACCGCTCGACCTGCTGGAAGCGACACGCCGGGTGACCCAGGAACGGCTCGACGGCACGCTCTCCACGCTGCATTCAGAGAATCTGGCGGCGGACGGCGAAATCGGCGACGCTAGACCTCTGCGCGCCTTGGCCAACGCCGTGACGTCGTTCCATCCAGATCAGATCGTCATCTCGACGCTGCCGCCGGAGGATTCGGTGTGGCAACGGTTCGACGTCGTGGACCGCGCTCGCGCCGAGTACGACGTGCCCGTCACCCATGTCGTGGCAGCCCCGGTACGGACCTGAGAGTTCAACTCATGACCATCATCGCCGGTTTCAGCTCGAGCAGACACGGCCCTGCTCCCCTCAACCTGGCCGCACAGGTCGCCCGCGGTACGGGCGACAAGATCATCGCGACGGCCATCATCGAACGGCCGTGGCCACCGCGGAACGATCCCGTCGAGAACGAATACTTGCACTACGTCACCGAGCAAGCTGCGCAGTCGCTCGACCGCGTGGTGGGCGACCTGGCCGACGACCTCGACATCTCGACGGTGATCCACCATTCGACCTCCATTCCCACGGGTTTGATCGAACTTGCGGCCATTCACCAGGCGAACCTCGTCGTCGTCGGATCCTCGTCCTCCGGGCTGCTGGGCAGGGTCGGGCTCGGCAGCGTGACCGAGAGGCTGGTCCACACCGCGGCGGTTCCCGTGGCGATCGCCCCCCGCGGATATGCGCCGGGATCGTCGCCGGTGCGCCGACTCACTGCTGCGTACGGCGGCGAGTCCGACGTGAATGGCCTGGTCGCCACGGCCGCCGAACTCGCGACGACGTGGTCGGTGCCGCTGCGGGTCGTGTCGTTCGCGGTGCGGCCGGTTCGCATGTTCGCCGGTTCGATCGAGATGTCAGCCGAGGACCTCGTCGTGCGACAGTGGTCGCGGCGGACGTACGACGATGTGGTCAAGCAGCTCAACGCCGTTCGTGCACGCATCCCGGTCCCGGACGTCGACGTAGTGGTCGGTAGCGGACACGACTGGCACGAAGCGGTGGAGGCTGTGCCATGGCAGGCCGGCGACATGCTGCTGCTCGGTTCGGGCGCGGCAGGGCCCGCGTCGCACGTCTTCCTGGGCTCTGCTGCCTCGAAGATCCTCCGCCACGCCCCCGTTCCGGTGATGATCGTGCCGCGACACCAGACGTCGTTCTAGTTGGGCGCCTCGGTCGTGCTGCCAGCCAAGTTGGCAGCGGAGCGGCATTCGCGGATGCTAAAGGGGTGACGGATCCGGCGCCGCTCCGAGGATGGGACGCGTTCCGCCCGCTGGACCTGCTGGCCAACACCGGCGTCGCAGCCGCCTACAAGACGATGTTCATCACACTGCGCCAGCTCGTGGTGGGCAGGCGCCTGACGGTGCGCGTCGGCTCACCAGAAGACGGCATCCTGGTGCTCACGGTCACCCGCTTCAGCTCGGAGATGGACCTCAGACGGTTGGCGTGGGGAGGACATCACGACGTCCGCCTCGAGGCCACCGACATCTCCTGGCGCGACTACGAATTCAACCGCGCCGACGTCACGCTGCACAACTTGCACTTCCGAGGGAGCCTTCGGCCGACGGAGCTGGTCGCCTCCCCCGTCGAGTTGACGCTCGAGCTGCCTACCCCCGCGCTCGACGACCTGTTCCGGTGGGCGGCGCCACGGCTGTCGGGCGAGGTGGGGCCCGATGGGATCGCCCGCCTGCACTTCGCCAAGCGCCGCGGCAGCGGGCACGTCGAGGTCGACGCCCGCCTGGACGGTTCGACGCTGTGGGTTACGCCCCGCGCCGTCGTTCGGCGTAGACGGTGGATCTTGCCCGCCCGCACCCCGTCGTACCGAGTGCGCCTCCCCGAGTTGCCGAATGGCCTGCAACTGACGTCGATCGATTTCGCCCCAGGCATCGTGCGGCTTACGGGCACCCTGCCGGAATGGCGTACGGACATGCCGCGAACCCGGCTTGAGGGCGTCATAGGCCAGCTCAGCGTGGTCGGCAGGCCGTTGAGCCTCATCTGGTCCGGCGCTACCGACTCGCGGCGCTAGAGTGCGCTCGTGGCGGACGAGTCGTATCTGCGGTACGTCGCTCTCGGCGACAGCCAGACCGAGGGTCTCTGGGACGGTGACGACACCTCAGGGGTCGCGGGCTTTGCCGACCGGCTGGCCGCCCGGCTCGACGAACGGCATACCGGCGTGCTCTACGCAAACTTGGCCGTGCGAGGGCGCCGCATCCGCGACGTCCTCGAGAGTCAGTTGCCTGCGGCCGTCGCAATGCGGCCCGACCTGATCACCAGCTGCATCGGGATGAATGACGTCACCCGGCCCGGCAAGAGCTTCGCCAAGGCGCTCGAGGACATTGACCTGTTGCACGACCGGCTCGCCGAGACCGGCGCCACCGTCGTCACGACCACGTTTCCCGACTTGGAGAAGATTCTGCCGGTGGGGCGCGTCCTCGGAACCCGGGTGGTGCGGATCAACGCGGTGATCCGGGCGGCGGCGGCGCGGCACGGCTTCCGGCTGGTCGACCTCTACGTGGCGGAGTCGATGGGTGATCCGGACGTCTGGAGTTCAGACCGCGTGCACGGCTCGCCGGCTGGGCACACACTGTTCGCCGCCGCAGCCGCAGAAGCACTGGAACTACCTGGGAGCAACCATGATTGGGCGATTTCGAATCCGGCTGCGGTCGCCCCGGATTTCCGGTCGAGGATGTATTCGCAAGCATTGTGGACGCAGAATCTGCTGATGCCGTATCTCTGGCGACACGTCCGCGGGCTGTCGAGCGGCAATGGACGCGATCCGAAGCGCCCTCGGCTGCAGCCCGTGGTGTCAGTCCCAGAAGCCCTAGAAGCCCTAGAAGCCGCCGAGTCCTCCGAGTAGTCCCAACGGAATTGGGGACTCGCCATTGGCCAGCGACGCCATGGCGCCAGGGCAGAACGCGGCGATCGCCAGTCCGGTGAACATGGTGCCGGGTCCCAGCGACATGCCGCCGGTGTCGGCGACCCGCGCGGCGGTGTCCGCCAGGTCCTGTCCGGGCTGCGACAGCATCGGGCACACCGACTGCCCCAGGTCGGCTGCCTGGGCGGGATCGGCCGTGCCGATGCCTGCGGTGCCCAACGAGTCGATGAAGTCGGTGGTGGGGTCCGCCGAGGCGGGTGCCGCGACCAGCATCGCGGCGCACATGGCGCCGCCGGCCACGACGACGATGCGGGCGGTGAAGTTTTTGCTGTCCACGGGCAAGAGAGTACGGCGGATCGCGATGATCGGCCGAATCAGACGCCGGTCCACACGTCGTCGATCTGGCCACCGACGTCGATGATCTTGGCCTTCGCGGACTCGGGGCTGTCGATCTCGCCGGCGACGTGCTGGGAGATGAACCGCTTGATCTCGGCGTCCACACCGCCCACGATTCGCAGCACTTCGGCGCGAAGCGTCGTCGACGTGATGTGGATCGAGATGTCGGAGGGACGGGGCTTCTCGACGTCGAGGATCAAGGCCAGCGGGTGGGCGGCGATCGCCGTGGCTCGCAGGGCGATCTCGCCGAACACCATGAAGCGCGGCTTGTCGATGCGCAGGTCGATGACCAGTTCGATCTCCAGCGGGATCTGGATGTTGAAGGTGATCTGGTCACCGAGTTTGCGCGTCACCGCGGGGTCCTGGACCTTCACCCTGGCGGTGACCTTGGCGATCTTCCCGGGTCCCTGGGCCATCGGACCCATGGTGAACTCATCGCCGGCAATCTGAGCGATCGCAGCACCGACGCGCTGCTCGGTGACGGCGATCTCGAAGAATCTGCGACCGAATTCCTCGTACGTCATGGCGTCGTGGTCAGGCATGGTTCAAATACCTTGTCACGTCCATTGTTCGTCGGCGAATACCCTCACCGCACGAATTCGCACCGGTCGTGTCTCGACGTCGGCGAACAGCACCAATCGGCATCCGTCACGGTGGACTCGCGCGGCGACACAATGGCCGGCGCGGATCATCCCGTCCCAGCGCGCGCCGTGGAGCAGGGCGACCAGCTCCGAGGTGCCGATCCGTTCGTCGTCTCCCCTGGTGACGGACAGGGCGTTGGCCAGTCGTCGCTTGACCGCGACCTGATCGCCCGCGCAGGCATCGTCGAGCAGTCTGCCCACGTGCTGCTTACCGCGGACGGTCGTGCCGAGGAAACCGGACAGGAAGCCGACGGTCCCGGCCAATTTCTGGTTGCGCAGCAGCGCCCGGGAGAGCTGCATGCCTGCGGGCACGGCCCTGAGGCCATTGCGGGCGAATTGCCACATCATCGCTGGAAGCTCCCAAAACGCTTGCAGCCGGCTGATTCTCAGCGAGTCGTCGAGGTCGTAACGCAGGAAGGCGGGGATCAGCATCGCCACCGACGGGCCCATCCGCACCTCCACGGTCACGTCGCGGATGACGGTCGACCCGAAGACGACGTCGCCACCGCGGTGGAAGGTGATGGCCCTCGGCCCGATGAAGGTGTCGTAGAAGCGTTCGATCTGCGCGCGCCCACGGTGCGGCCGAGAACCGACGGGATCCTCGACGCGGGCGTCTGCGGCGAACACCGCGACCCACCCCTCGCGGTCGTGGGCGCCCGCGGCCTGCGGTGAACGTTCGACGGCGGCGATCGACTCGGCCGGTGTGGCGGACATGACCGTCACCTTTCCCTCTGTTCGCTCTCGAGGGAGCGTCGTGGCGAACATTGCCTTCGACCTGCACACTGGTGGAAGCGCCATCACCCTCGAGTCGGCGCAGACGAGGAGACCGTCATGAGCCAGAATCCCTTCGGTATCAACCCCGAGGACTTCGACCGGGTGATGCGTGAGGCAAGCGACGGGCTGAAGGAAGCGCTGGGCCGGATGGGCAAGCAGGCGGGCTGGGCGACGCTTCTCGACGAGTTCACCAGGGGCACCCGTCCCAAGGCCGAGCCCGAGACCACGGGTGAGACGGGCGACGGCGTGTGGTCGATCTACACGGTCGACGAGACGGGCGGCGCCCACATCGAAGAGGTCTACCCGACGGAGCTGGACGCGTTGCGCGCCAACAAGAACAACACCGACGCGGGCCGCAAGGTGCGGTTCCTGCCCTATGGCATCGCGGTCAGCGTCCTCGACGGCGAGTAGCGGCCAGCACACTCGATCGAAAGCGCACGCCTCCTCGGCGATACCCGTTAGGCTTTGCCGAACGTCGCTGGAGCCGCCCCGGCGGCGACGTGTTCGAGGAGGAGCATCACATGATTCGCGAACTGACGGTCGCCGCGGCGATCGCCGGGGCAGCCATTGCACTGGCGCCGTCGGCCGTGGCCGACCCGGGTCCGATGTATCCGGACGATCCCAGCCATTACGACACGTCGGCCACCGACGTGCCCGGGATGAACTACCAGGCCTCTCTGGGTGCGCCCTGCGACAATTACCAGCTCTTCACGTTCGGCCGCAGCCGTGGCGGTTCGACGGTGGTCTGCCACTACATCCCGAACCAGTGGCCGCCGGTGTACACCGGTTTCTGGGTGTCGTCGTACCCGTTGAAGGGTGTCCAGGAGATCGGTGCGCCGTGCGACGGCCCCAAAGGTGCGGCTCAGGCGCCCGACGGTCGCCCGATGGTGTGCCTTGGCGATCAGGGTTGGCAGCCGGGCACCTTGACCGGTGCCGGTTTCTTCCCCGGCTGATCGCTCGACCCCAGACCATACGGACCCAACGCCCCTGTATGGTCAGATCCATGGGTAGTTCGACTAACTTCAACCTGTCCGACGTCTTCAGTGCCGTGGCGGAGGCCATTCCCAGTCAGACGTTCCTGGTGTGGCGGGGTCGTCGGCTCTCCTACGGCGACGTGAACCGCCGGGTCGGCGGCTTCGCCAATTACCTGTCGTCGGTCGGCCTGGGATCCCACATCGAACGCAACGCACTGGCGGGCCACGAGTCCGGCCAGGACCACCTCGGCATCTACCTGCGCAACGGCAACGAGTACCTCGAAGCGATGATCGGCTCGTACCGGGCCCGCGTGGCGCCGTTCAACGTCAGCTATCGCTACGTCGAGGACGAGCTGCTCTACCTGCTCACCGACTCCACGTCCAAGGCGTTGGTCTATCCGGCCGAGTTTGCGCCACGGGTGGCCGCGATCCGCGACCGTCTGCCGAATTTGCGCGTGCTGATCCAGGTCGCCGATCACTCCGGGAACGAGTTGCTGCCCGGCGCCGTCGACTACGAGGCCGTCCTCGCCACCCCGACGCCCGCCGGGGGCCTGCCGACGCCGTCGGGCGACGATCTCTACATCCTCTACACCGGTGGCACCACCGGGATGCCGAAAGGTGTCCTGTGGCGCCAGCACGACATCTTCCTGTCGTCGATGGGTGGCCGGCCATGGGGCAGTGACCAAGCGCTTACCTCCTATGAGGAGTTGGCCGACAAGGCGCGGTCCTCCGGGGGCGCGATGTCGATGATGATGATCCCGCCATTCATGCACGGCGCCGCCCAGTGGGCCGCCTTCAACGCCGTCACCATGGGCGGACGGATCGTGATCCCCGACGACGTCGAGCGGATGCGGCCCGCCGAAGTGCTGCGGCTGGCCGCCGAGGAGAAGGTGCTGAGCTTGCCGGTGGTGGGCGACGCGATCGCCCGCCCGCTGCTCGATGAGATCGAGTCCGGCGACTACGACCTGTCGGGCTTGTTCACCATCACCAATGGCGGTGCCCCGCTGTCGCCGACGGTGCGCGATCGCATCCTCGCGGCGCTCCCCCACCTGATGCTGCTCGACGCGGTCGGCGCCTCGGAGTCCGGCGCGCAGATGAGCACCGCGACGACGGCGGGCGCCGAGACCCAGGCCGCGACGTTCACCCCACAGTCCGACACCGCGGTCGTCTCGGCGGAGCTCGACCGCGTGCTGCAGCCGGGTGAGGGTCAAGGCTGGCTGGCGCGCCGCGATCTGATCCCGTTGGGGTATCTGGGCGACGAAGCGAAGACCGCCAAGACCTTTCCGACGATCGGCGGCGTGCGCTGGTCAGTGCCTGGCGATCGCGCGGATGTGTTGTCCGACGGGAGAATTCAGTTGCTCGGACGCGACTCGGTGACAATAAATTCCGGTGGCGAGAAGATATTCGTCGAGGAGGTGGAGCGCGCGATCGCCGCGCATCCCAGCGTGTACGACGTCGTGGTGGTGGGCAGGCCGTCGGAGCGCTGGGGCAGCGAGGTGGTGGCCGTAGTGCAGTTGGCGGACGGGGCCGAGGCCGGCGACGAGGACCTCATCGACGTGTGCAGGAAGTCAATCGCGCGCTACAAGATTCCGAAGGCGTTCATCAGGACGCCGAAGGTGGTGCGCTCCCCCGCGGGAAAAGCCGACTACCGCTGGGCCAAGGACGTGGCGACCGAGGGCGTCAGATCGGAATAGGCGGCGCGGACGCCAACCCGCCCACGGAAGGTCTCGGTGGGGGCGACCGGCTCGGATAGGCCGAGAGCGGCGAGGGCGTAGCCCTTGAAGGCGCGGGCGGCGGCGCTCAGTTCGTGCTCGACCGGGTCGAGGCCGCGCTCGAGGCCTTCGGGCCAGGAGTCGTCGCCCCAGACCAGAACCTCGCCGACGCCACGTTTCACGGCAAGCAGGGCCTCCGCTCGGAGTTCGGGGTCGGCGTGCAGTGCGTCAGCCGACGCGGCGAGTGCGACCGACCGTGCCGGCGCGGCACTGTCCTCTTCGTCATCTCGCGGTTCGGTGTTCACGCCGAGGATTTGCATCACTCGCATGTCGCAACCGCCGGTGACCACGACGTTCACGTCCCAGCCCGCCTTGGAGCGGTCGTAGAGCCAGCCGCCGGCCGAGCGCACCAGGTCGGCGACGTCGACCGCGGTGACCTCGAGTTGGTATTTACCCGGTTCGCCGTTGGCGACCTTGGTTCGGGTACCAAACGTCCGTGCGCTCATCGCATTCCACCTCAGGGGCTAGTCAAGTGCGGTTCACCGAGCCTATCGCGGCATCAACCTCGAGCGTGACATTTTTCTAGCGATCTGTAAAGCAACGATTTGGTTGCCAGGCTAATGGTGGCCCCTGCCGGTACCGCGGAGAACCGGATGCCGAACCGCGGTGCCAATCGAACCGGCCTACTTGGACAGAGTGAACTGGCAGAGGTCGGTGTAGCCCTTGTGGAAGAAGTTGGCGCAGCCGGTCAGGTACGTCATGTACCGCTCGTACATCTCCTCGCCCTGCAACGCGACGGCCTCGTCGTGCTTGGATTCCAGCGTGGCCGACCAGATGTCGAGGGTCTTCGCGTAGTGCGCGCCCAACTTGTGGATTCGGTCGATGCTGAAGCCGGCCTCGGTGGAGAATTTCTCGACCTCGGCGATGATCGGGATCTGGCCGCCCGGGAAGATCACCTCGGCGATGAACTTGGTGAACTTGAGCAGCGTCATCGTGACGGGGAGGTTGCGTTCCACTCGCTCGTCGGGTGAGGCCCGCGTGATGGTGTGTAGGAGCATGACGCCGTCGTCGGGCATCGCGTCGTGGGCCATCTCGAAGAAGCGGGCGTACCTGTTGTGGCCGAAGTGCTCGAACGCGCCGATCGAGACGATGCGGTCGACGGAGCCGTCGAATTCCTCCCACCCCATGAGTTCGACGCGGCTGCTGCGCTCACTCGACACGTCGGAGAGCACCTTCTCGACGTGCGCGGCCTGGTTGCGACTCAGCGTCAGGCCGACAACGTTGACGTCGTATTTCTCGATGGCTCGCTTCATCGTCGCCCCCCACCCGCAGCCGATGTCGAGCAGCGTCATGCCTGGCTTGAGGCCGAGTTTGCCCAGCGCCAGGTCGATCTTGGCGATCTGCGCCTCGTAGAGCGTCATGTCGTCGCGCTCGAAGTAGGCGCAGCTGTAGGTCTGCGTCTCGTCGAGGAACAGTCGAAAGAATTCGTCGGACAGGTCGTAATGCGCCTGTATGTCGTCGAAATGTGGTGTCAGATCCTGCGTTTCGTCCTTGGTACTCACGGGTGCCTCCTCATGTCCGAGCTTCGCGGGCGTCGCTCGCCTCACGGCGGCCGCGGCAATGTTATTACGGTAGCTGCTCGGGTCCCTGGGAAGGTGCCCGCGCGAGCGTCACTAGAAACTTCGGCGAATCCCGGCGAGCATCTCGGTGTGCGCGGCGACGGCTTCCCTCACGGTGATCGCAGCCAGCAGTCGTGGGGCCTGGATGCGCAACCTTTCGGTGAGGCGGGTACCGCCCGCCACCTGGTCGAACGACACCCTCCCCGACAGCAGCACGTGGGGGAACTGCCGCGCCTCGGTCAGGACGTCGCCGTGGCGCGGCACCTGGACTCGGGCGGTGTAGGTGATCCCCGGGCGGAGGGGGCCGATGGGGATGCGGTCACGGACTCGATAGATTTGCGTGTACGAGTCGGCGGTTTCCTCACGGTGGATGGTCTCCACCGAGACGACCAGCGGGTGCAGCTCCGTGATGTTCTGCAGATCGCAGTAGAACGCGCGCACGTCCGAGGGCTCGGCGGGCACCTCGTCGGACACGATGTGCTCACTGCTGGTCAGCCACCATCTGTCGCCGTTCGCCACCACGCAAACCTACCCGTTCACCAGGGCTGGATCGGTAGGTTGACGCCATGACGGACGCACGACGGGGCAGGGGCGTACTGGCTGGTCGCGCCGCGATCGTGACGGGTGCGGCACAGGGCGTGGGCAAGGGCATCGCCGAAGCGCTGTTGCAACGCGGCGCCATGGTGCTGATAGTCGACCACGATGCCGATGTACTCGCCGCGACGATCGGCGAATTCCGTTTGGCAGGTTGGGATTACGAGTCTTTAGTGGCCGATCTGCGTAGTCCGGACAGTCCCCGGACGATCATCGACTCGGCGTTGAGCAGCTTCGGCAAGGTTGATGCGTTGATCAACAACGCGATCGCGACCAATGAGCCAAAAGCGTTGATGGACATCACTTCCGAGGACTACAGCCTGGTGTTCGACGTCGGCCCGCGGGCGACGTTCTTCCTGATGCAGGCCGTATACCCCGCGATGAAGGAGGCCGGTTCGGGCGTGATCGTCAACCTCGGCTCGGGTTCGGGCACGGGCGGTCAGTCGCAGTTCTCGGCCTACGGCGCGGCGAAGGAGGCTATCCGCGGCATGTCGAAGGCGGCGGCACTGGAATGGGGCAGGGACAACATCAGGGTCAACGTAATCTGTCCGTTCGCAGACTCACCCGGCGTGCGGTTCTGGCAGGACATCGCGCCGAAGGAGTTCGATCGCGCACTTCGCGGTGTGCCACTGGGTCGTGTGGGACGTACCCGTGAGGACATCGGGGCCGTGGTGGCATTCCTCGTGAGCGACGACGGCGGGTTCATCACGGGGCAGACCATCATGGTCGACGGTGGAATGGGCGTCTTCCGCTGATGCAGCGAGAACCGAGAACACTGTGAATCATATCGACACCAATTGCTCGGTAACGGAACGGTATCGCCTGCTTTACCGATTCAGTGCGGTGGCACGATCTGCGCCGACATGCGCTTCTGGCAACGCCACCGACATTGACCGCGAAAAACGTTGCGACGGAGATCACCGTCGAGGCCATACCGCCGGATGTGTGCTTTGACATGGACTTTCGGAGAGTCGGTGCCGCTCCTGGTCAATTCGATTCCGTCGCGTTGGCCAATGCCGGTCAACACTCGATATCTGCCGAGAAGGGCGCTCCCGCAAGGACATTTGAGACCCGTGCCATCGTGATCTTGAAACGTGATGGCGGCCACAGATTTTGGCGATGAGCAAAACACCTTGTTAGCGTCCATCGTCATGATCGATGCTATTGCGACGACTGCCTTGTTGACTTTGGTCAATCAAGTTTCGGGGACGCCGTACCGCACGGGTGGCGATTCGCCTTCCGGCACTGACTGCTCAGGACTGGCGTCTTGGGTGGCCAACGCCGCCACCGGCCGCCCGGTCTACGGCGATCGGTTCCACACCGGCAACGAAGAGCAGGCGCTCCTTGCCCGCGGCTTCATTTACGGCACGCAGCCCGGCGCCCTGAACATCGGCTGGAACTCCGGCCACACGGCGGTGTCGCTGCCAGACGGCACGCCCGTATCGTCCGGCGAGAGTGGTGACGGTGTCCGGATCGGTGGCGGTGGCGCCTTCCAGCCCCAGTTCACCCGACACATGTACCTGCCCGTGGCGCAGGACGTGCCTGCCGGGGATCCGACGGCTCCGCAGCCTCCATTCGACCCGTTTGCACCGCCGCCTCCGGCCCCCGGGCCCGCCGATCTCCCCGTAGTGGACGGCCTCAACAATGAGTTGCCTCCTCCCCCGCCGGCCCCTGAACTGCCGCCGCCGCCAGGACCAGAGCTTCCGCCCGCCCAAGGCGCGGGTCCGATCGCCATCTAGTCCACCCATTCGACCCCCTGACAACCCCGGAAAGCCGCCAGTTGCGGCTTTCCGGGGTTTCGTCGTGGTGAACACGGGGTAGATCCGCCGTGGCATTCATGGCACAGGAAGGTGACAGACGGCTCACATGGGGTTCATCGGCTTCGTCAGTGATCGGTGGTCGGTGCTCTGGTTCCTGGCCTACCAACACATGAGCCTCGTCGTGCAAACGTTGCTACTGGCCACAGTGGCCGCCATCGCCGTCGGCGTACTGGTCTACCGGTCCCGGTGGGGGATGGCCTTCGGCAACGCCTTGACGTCCGTCGGGCTCACCATCCCTTCCTACGCGTTGCTCGGCGTGTTGGTTGGGATCGTCGGGATCGGGGTGCTGCCATCGGTGATCATGCTGGTGTTCTTCGGCTTCCTGCCGATCCTGCGCAACGTCCTGGTCGGACTGACGGGCGTGGATCGTTCGCTCGTCGAGTCGGCTCGCGGCATGGGAATGGGCCGCGTGACCACGTTGGTGCGCCTGGAGTTGCCGATGGCGTGGCCAGTGATCATGACCGGCGTGCGCGTGTCCGCACAGATGTTGATGGGTATCGCCGCGATCGCTGCTTATGCGCTGGGCCCAGGCCTGGGCGGATACATCTTCTCCGGCATCTCCCGCACGGGCGGCGCGAATGCCACCAACTCCATCGTCGCGGGCACGATGGGGATCCTCATCCTGGCCGTCATCCTCGACACCGTCCTCAACTTCATCACCCGACTCACCACCCCGAGGGGGATTCGTGTCTGACACAGCGTCTGGCTCCACGGGCGGCGCCCGCATTCTGTTGGACGGCGTCACCAAGAAGTACGGCGGGCAGTCTGTCGCGGCGGTCGATGACGTCACCCTCGAGATCCCGGCCGGCGAGATCGTGATGCTGGTCGGACCGTCGGGCTGCGGCAAGACGACCACGATGAAGATGATCAACCGGCTCATCGAGCCGACCAGCGGGCGCATCTTCATCGGCGAGGACGACGTCACCCACCGCAACGCGGACGAGTTGCGACGCCACATCGGTTACGTGATTCAGGGTGCTGGACTCTTTCCGCATCTGACGGTGGGCGACAACATCGCGATCGTGCCTCGGCTGCTCAAGTGGGACAAGAAGCGGACGTCGGCCCGAATCGACGAGCTGCTCGAACTGGTCAACCTGGAGCCCGGCAAGTACCGCGACCGCTACCCACGCGAGCTATCCGGTGGGCAGCAGCAGAGGGTCGGGGTGGCGCGCGCGCTGGCGGCGGACCCGCCGGTGCTGCTGATGGACGAGCCTTTCGGGGCGGTCGACCCCATCACCCGGCAGCGGTTGCAGGACGAGTTGTTGCGGCTGCAGGAGGAGCTGCGCAAGACGATCGTGTTCGTCACCCACGACTTCGACGAGGCGGTGAAGCTCGGCGACAAGATCGCGATCTTGCAGCAGGGCTCCCGGATCGTGCAATACGACACCCCGGAGGAGATCCTCGCCAACCCGGCCGACGACTTCGTCCGTGGCTTTGTCGGACACGGCGCGGCGCTCAAGCAGCTGACCCTGACCCGGGTCCGCGACGTCCCGCTCAACGAGGCGGCCGTCGCGAAGATCGGCGGCGACCCCGTCGCGGCCATTCACGCAGCCCAGGCCATCAACCGTGAGCACGTCATCGTCGTCGACGACCAGGACCGGCCGCAGCGCTGGATGTCCCTCGATCAGCTGGCCGACACCAAGTCGCTGACAAATGTGGCGCGCGACGAAAACCTCGAGGTCGTCAGTTTGGCGTCCACCCTGAACGACGCGCTGGACAGCATGTTGACGTCGTCGCACGGCGTGGTGGTCGTGACCGGTCGCCGCAACGTCTATCAAGGCGTCATCCGGGTCGAAACGATCATGGATGCGATGAGTGACATGCGGGGCGCGACCGCTCCCGCGGAGCCCGCATCGTGACGGCCGCCGTACCGGAGATCGACGTCGAACCGGAGGCGTCCTCGGCCACCGACGCCAGGCCAGGTCGCTTGCGGTGGGTGTTACAGCCCTTGCTCTGCCTGGTGGCCGTCGCCGGGTCGCTGGTCTACGTGAACGTCGCCGACATATCGCAATCGGAGAAGCGGTCGTTGTCGGTCTCCTCGCTGCTGACACTGCTCAGGGAGCACATGATGGTCAGCCTGGCCGCCACACTTCTGACGTGCCTGATCGCCATCCCGGTCGGTGTCGCGCTGACTCGTGGGCCGATGCGTCGCTTCGCGAAGCCCATCATCACGGTGGCCGGGTTCGGTCAGGCGGCGCCGGCGATCGGTTTGATCGCGCTGGGAGCGGTGCTGTTCGGCATCGGCAGCGTGGGCGCGATCGTGGCGTTGACCGTCTACGGCGCGCTGCCGATCATCGCCAACACGGTGGTGGGCCTGGACGGCGTCGACTCTCGGCTCGTAGAGGCGGCGCGCGGGATGGGTATGTCGGCGCGTGCGACGTTGCTGCGGGTTGAGCTGCCGTTGGCGCTGCCGGTGATCATCGCGGGCGTGCGGACGGCGTTGGTGCTGATCGTCGGGACGGCCGCGTTGGCATCGTTCACGGGGGCAGGCGGGCTGGGGCAGTTGATCACCACCGGCATCAAGCTGCAACAGACGACGACGTTGATCGTCGGTGCGATCTTGGTTGCGGCGCTCGCGCTGGCCATCGACTGGCTGGCTCGAGTAGTCGAAATCGTCGCGTCGCCGAAGGGGCTCTAGCCATGGCGCGACGGTGGGCGGCGATCGGTCTCGCGCTGATCCTCGTTATCGCCGTGGCGGGCTGCGGGCTGCGGTCGGCCAGCGGAGCCGTCCTGGAGGCGAAGTCCGGTGCGATCCAGCACTACGACTCGCTGGATGGCGTCAAGATCACGGTTGCTGCCAAGGACTTCACCGAGCAGCTCGTTCTGGGCAACATGCTGTCGATCATCCTGGCTGCTGCGGGTGCCGACGTCACCAACCTCACGAATACGCCGGGTAGCTTCGGGGTTCGGCAGGCCATGCTCAACGGTGACGCAAACGTCTCCCCCGAGTACACCGGGACCGGCTGGATCAACTACTTGGGCAACGAGGAGCCCATCAAGGGCGAGCAGCAGCAGTGGCTGGCGGTCAACGACGCCGACAAGAAGAACAACATGACGTGGTTGCCGCCGGCCCCGATGAACAACACGTATGCATTCGCGATCCGCGAGTCCGAAGCCGAGCGGCTGAACGTGACGAAGCTGTCGGATCTGGCGCGGCTGCCTCAGCAGGAGCTGACGTTCTGCGTGGAGAGCGAATTCGCCAGTCGCAACGACGGATTCGTACCGATGCTGACGGCATACGGCCTGTCCCGCGATCGCCTCGGCTCGGTCACGAATCTCGACACTGGTGTCATCTACACCGCGACGGCCGACGGCGACTGCAACTTCGGCGAGGTGTTCACCACCGACGGCCGGATTCCGTCGCTGAATTTGCATGTGCTGGACGACGACCGCCAATTCTTTCCGCTCTACAACCTGACCGAGGTGATCAACAGCGACCTGCTGAGCGCGCATCCGGAACTGGTCGACATCTTTGGCCAGCTAAATCCCAAGCTCACCAACGACGTGATGTTGACGTTGAACGCCAAGGTCGACAACGACGGTGATGATCCCGCCCTCGTGGCCCGTGACTGGTTGGTCCAGGAAGGCCTCCTGACGTGAGTGGCATTCGGCGGAGGAGTAGCCAGCGCCGGTAGGATCGGCCCGTGACTCAGCCCGCCGTCGCGCAGCCCTCGGGCTTGCGCGAACGCAAGAAGGCCCAAACCCGTCGCCTCCTGATCGACATGGCCGTCGAACTCTGTGTGAGGCAGGGATACGAGAACACGACCATCGAGCAGATCGCCGATGCCGTGGAAGTATCGCCGCGGACGTTCAGCCGTTACTTCGCGTCGAAGGATGCGGTGTTCATCGCCGTGATCGACGAACTCGGCGAGGCGATCACCGCCGAATTGGACGCGCAGCCGAGTGGCCTCGGTCCGATGGAGGCGCTGCGCGCTGCACACGTCTCGGTCCTGACCCGGGTGGCGCAGCGACGACCGGTGGCCGGGTTGACCGCCGAACACATCGCGTTGATCTTGCAGGTTGTCTACTCGTCTGACGCCCTGCGGCAGGCGGCCATCGAGTACCGCAACCCCGCCGCGATGGAGGCGTTGGCCCGCCGGATGGGGGTTGCGTGCGACGATCGGCGCCTGGAGTTGGCCGTGACACTGTTCACGACCACCATCGTCTGTGCGTGCCAGGACGTCGCCGCCACCGACCCCGGCGTCGAGCTGGGCCCCGACTTCGTGATGCAGCGCATGGAGAAGGCGCTCGGCGAGATGTCCCACTTCGCCGCGGAGCTTCAATTGCCCTGAGGGGTGGCTACTTTCGCATCCGCGCGCCGTAGCCAGCGATGGCCACGCCGACCAGCGCGGTGATCGGGCCGATGATCGACCACGTGGTGGTGTTGGACATCGGACTGCCGCCGAGGACGCCGAAACCCTGCAGCGCCCACAGCACCCCGAAACAGGCTACGACGACACCGAGACCGAGGACGACTATGCGCATGGTTCGACACTAGACCGTGCCGCTGTGCGCCGGTTTCCAGCACGGCGGTCGGCCGACGCCCGGTGTAGCGTCACATGCGTTACACCGATTGGACACCCGCCGCAGTGGCGACGCCGTCGCATACGAAGGCCTGATTCTTGACCTATTGCATCGGGGCCATGTTCGACGAGGGAATCATCTTCGCCTCGGACTCGCGCACGAATGCCGGCATGGACAACGTCCTCAAGTTCTGCAAGATGACCGTCTTCGAGCGCCACGGCGACCGCGTGATCGTGCTGCTGAGTTCCGGCAACCTCGCCGGAACCCAGGCCGTCATCAGCGTGCTTCGACAGCACTGCGCCGACGGTGACGCGGTCACCAACGTGATGGGCGCGCGCACGATGTTCGACGTCGTCCGGTTGGTGGCCGATGCCATGCGCGACATCGAGAAGCGTGACGCCGGGTACCTCGCGAAGCAGGACGTCCGCTTCAACGCCTCCTTCATCGTCGGCGGTCAGATCGACGGTGAGCCCATGCGGTTGTTCCGGATCTACGCCGAGACGAACTTCATCGAGGCGGGCGTCGAGACGGCCTTCTTCCAGACCGGCGAGACCAAGTACGGCAAGCCGATCCTCGATCGCGTCTTCACCCACGACACTCTCCTGGCCGATGCTGCGAAGTGCGTGCTGGTGTCCTTTGACTCGACCATGCGAAGCAATCTGTCGGTTGGCATGCCGATCGATCTGCTGTGCTACGAAAAAGACAGTCTTGCAGTGACATTGAGACGTCAGTTCGATGTCGGCGATCCCTATTTCACGGCGTTGAGCCAGGAGTGGGGCGAGGGGACGCGGCAGGTGTTCCGACACCTGCCCGAGTTGCGCTGGTGAGTTTCTCAACGAGGGATAGAGGTAGATGATGAAGATTCACGTCGGTTTCGAGATGATCTTCGACTGCCCCCGGCCCACGCCGATGATGCTCACGCTCAGCATCCACTACAGCCGAGTCTCCGATCTGATTGGCCGCGACAGTCTGCTGGTCGACCCTCCGGTTCCGATGTCGGGCTATCGGGACGGCTTTGGCAACTGGTGTACCCGGATCGTGGCGCCGGCCGGCCAGACGCGGATCTGGTCCGACGCCCTCGTCAACGACTCGGGATTGCCCGACATCATCGTCTCCGACGCGCAACAGATTTCCATACCGGATCTCCCTGAGGAGGCGCTCGTCTTCCTGCTGGGCAGCCGGTATTGCGATACCGACCGGCTGTCGCAGATTGCGTGGGATCTGTTCGGGTCGGGGCCCACCGGGTGGGATCGCGTGCAGGCGATTTGCGACTACGTGCACAATCACATCGCCTTCGACTACCAGCAGGCGGACAACACGAGGACGGCGTTGGAGGCTTACCACCAACGAGTCGGCGTCTGCCGTGACTACACCCATCTGGCCGTCGCGTTCTGCCGGGCCATGAACATCCCCGCGCGTTACTGCACGGGGTATCTCGGTGACATCGGCATGCCGCCGCCTTACGGGCCGATGGACTTCGCCGCCTGGTTCGAGGTGTACCTCGGCGGGAAGTGGTACACCTTCGACGCACGCAACAACACACCACGCATCGGCAGGGTGCTGCTCGCGCGGGGCCGCGATGCTGCCGACGTCGCGTTGAGCAATGCGTTCGGCCCCAACATCTTGACGAGCTTCACCGTGTGGACCGACGAGGTACCACCGGCCTAAGTTTTCTCGACGTTCTGCTAGACCCCTGCCACCCCGAGCAGCTGCCCGATCCCGTAGGTGACGATCATCGCTATCGCGCCGCCGATGGTGACGCGTAGGACGGCCCGGGTGGCGTCGGCCCCGCCCAGGCGTGCGCTCACGGTGCCGGTCAGCGCCAAGGCGACGATCACCGCGACGAAGGTGACGGGTATCCGGACGGCCGGAGGCAGAGCGATGATCGCGATGAGGGGAAGCAGCGCGCCGACGGTGAACGAGACGGCCGAGGATAGGGACGCCTCCCAGGGATTGGTGAGGTCATCGGGGTCGATGCCCAACTCGGCGTCCACGTGGGCCGCGAAGTCATCGTGTGCGGTGAGCTCCTCCGCGACCTGCCAGGCAGTGGCGGGGCTGAGTCCCTTGCCCTCGTAAATCGCCGCCAACTCGGCGAGTTCGTCTGCCGGCGACTCGACGAGTTCCTGGCGTTCCTTCTCTAGCAGAGCCCTCTCGGTGTCGCGCTGGGTACTGACCGAGACGTACTCACCCAGCGCCATCGATACCGCACCCGCAACCAGACCCGCGATGCCCGCAGTCATGATCGGCCCGCGCTCGGTCGTCGCGGCGGCGACGCCGACGACCAGTCCCGCCACGGAGACGATCCCATCGTTGGCGCCAAGCACCCCGGCGCGCAGCCAGTTCAACCTCGCGGTCATGCCGGTTCCGTGGGGTTCGGCGGGGTGGGAGGAAGACTCCGGTGACTGACGTTCGCTCACGTTGACGGAGGTTATTCCTTTTCGTGCAGGTCAGCCAGCAATCGAAGGCTAGCCAAAGCTGGACTGCGCGAGATCCGGACGGTCAGTTTCGGTTTTTCTACCCCGACGCGTACTGCACTGGAGCTTCGGACGAATCCACGTGCCCGTTGCTGATGATCGTCAGGCGATCGGGGCGCACCTCATAGCGTGCGCCGTTGTCCGGATTGGTCACGTCGAATCCGCCGTCTACCGGCACCGCGCCGGCCAGCCGAAGGTTTGCTCCGTCGCTGAGTCGTTGACCGTGGTAGTAGAAGTCGTTCGGCGCGGACTGGCAGATCACGGCCAGCGAGCTCGCGGTGCGCATCATCGCCGCGGCCAGGTCTCCCGAGTCGCAGCGCGCTGCCTGGTTGAGGAACCCCTGTGCATCGGCGCCGGAGAATGTCGGTGACACTGTCGTCATCCGCGGCGAGACAGCCGACGTCGACTGCGACGCCGAGGGGGGAGTCACAGGCGAACCACCAATTCCGTTGCGCAGCAACAGAACCGTGGCCACGACCAAGGCGCCGCCGAGGGTCAGGGCGGTACCCGCGATCAGTGCTCTCTGCACGCGGCTGAGTCCCGCGGTGCGAACCGGCGGCACGGGTGCTCGTGCGGGCAGCGGGTACGGGCTGTGTCCGGTCTCGGCGGGATTGGGATAGATCGCCGAGAACTGCCGCGTTCCCGGCGCAGGTCCTGCGGGCGGAGCCGCCACCGCCGCCTGCGCCCGACCGGGCGGCCCCTGAGTAGAGGCTGCAGCGGTGGCCGCCCTCGCCAGGTCCCCGGCCGAGGCGAACCTGGCCTCTGGCTGCTTGGCCATGCCGCGTGCGATGACGGCGTCGAACTCCCGCCCGATCCCCCGGCGCATGATGCTCGGCCGCGGCGGGGGCGAGAGTACGTGTGCATTGATCAATTGCGCCAAGTCACCAGTCTCGAATGGGGGCCGACCGGTCAGGCACTCGTAGAGCACGCATGTCAGCGAATACACGTCCGCCTCGCGGCCGGCGACGCCGGCGCCGAAGCGTTCCGGCGCGATGTAGTCAGCCGAGCCCACCACCGAACCCGTCATCGTCACGCTCGTGTTTCCCTGCGCATGGGCGATGCCAAAGTCTGCGAGGTAAGCGAAGTCGTCCGCGGTGAGCAGGACGTTCTCCGGCTTGATGTCCCGGTGGACCAGACCATCGGCGTGCGCGGCATCCAGAGCCGCCGCCACTTGAGTGATGATGGCCGCTGCCCGCCTTGGCTCAAGCGGGCCGTCTGAACGGAGCACTTCCTTGAGGTTGGCGCCCTCGACCAGACGCATGTCGATGTACAGCACACCGTCGATCTCGCCGAAGTCGTGCACGGGGATCACGTGCGGCTCCGTGAGGCGTGCCGCGATCCGCGACTCGCGGCGGAAGCGCTCCTGGAAACCGGGATCGCCCGCCATCCCGGCCCGCAGAAGCTTCAGGGCGACCGTCCGTCCCTTGACCGTGTCATAGGCCTGGTAGACCTCGCCCATGCCGCCTTCGCCGACGAGGGATTGCAGCTGGTAGGGGCCGAACCGAGTGCCCAGACGCGAGCCACGGTATGGAGACGCCATGCCCCGATTCTTACAGGTCGCCCCTGAGCGAGGTCACCGCCGATGCTCCGGCCCCGCGCTGCGGGCTCGGTCTGTCGCCTCTTCCCACGAGTCCGTCAGCGTCCAAACCCGGCGTCCCGTAGTGCCTGCGCCATCGACCCTGCGCTCGGCGTCGGCTCTCGACGTCCAGAGTTGTTGGTGCGGTGTGGTGGTGTCTTTTCACCCTTGACCTTCGGCGCAGGCCGGCCGCCGTTGCCGCCCTGACCGCCGCGCTGCTGTGGGCTGTCGTTGAGGCGCAGCGTCAGGCCGATCCGCTGACGGTCGACGTCGACCTCGAGAACCTTCACCTTCACTACCTGCCCGGACTTGACCACCTCGTGCGGATCGGAGACATAACGATCCGACATCGCCGAGACGTGCACGAGGCCGTCCTGATGGACCCCGACGTCGACGAACGCACCGAATGCCGCGACATTGGTGACCACGCCCTCCAGGACCATGCCGGCCGTCAGGTCGGCAACTTTCTCCACCCCTGCGGCGAACGTCGCCGTCGAGAACGCGGGCCGCGGGTCGCGGCC
This sequence comes from Mycolicibacterium hodleri, assembly GCF_006439015.1. Classification (GTDB taxonomy): domain Bacteria; phylum Actinomycetota; class Actinomycetes; order Mycobacteriales; family Mycobacteriaceae; genus Mycobacterium; species Mycobacterium hodleri_A. Next base: position 403,023 of record NZ_RCZG01000005.1, read on the forward strand.
CGGCTTCTCCAGTTCGGCGAGGATGTCCGTGACCGTGGGGATGCCGAACCGGTCGTCGGCGAACTCAGAGGGGCGCAGCGACCGCAGCGCGCGCTCGTCGCCGATCAGTTCGGCGAGGGTGATACCCGAGCGGTCGAGGATGCGCCGCACCACCGGATAGGACTCCGGGTGCACGCCGGACCTGTCGAGCGGATCGTCGCCGTCGTTGATCCGCAGAAAGCCGGCGCACTGCTCGAATGCCTTGGGGCCCAGGCGGGGAACCTTCAGCAACGCCTTGCGGTTGCGGAACGGCCCCGTCGACTCGCGGTGCGCGACGATCGCCTCGGCCAACGAGTCCGTCACGCCGGACACCCGCGCGAGCAGCGGCACCGACGCGGTGTTCAGGTCGACACCGACGGCGTTCACCGCATCCTCGACGACGGCGGCCAGGCTTCGAGCCAGCGTCCCCGGCGTCACGTCGTGTTGATATTGCCCGACGCCGATCGACTTCGGTTCGATCTTCACCAGTTCGGCCAGCGGGTCCTGCAGACGCCGCGCGATGGACACCGCGCCGCGGATCGTCACGTCGAGGGTCGGTAATTCGTGCGCTGCGTACGCCGACGCCGAGTACACCGAGGCGCCCGCTTCGCTCACCATGGCCTTCACGGGCGCCTTGGTGCCAGTAGCTTTGATGTCGGCGATGAGTTCGCTTGCGAGCGCATCGGTTTCACGCGAAGCCGTCCCATTGCCGATGGCGATGAGATCGATGTCGTGGCGCGCGATGAGCGCTCCCAGTACCGCCTTGGACTGGTCCCACTTCTGCTGCGGCTGGTGCGGGAAGATCGCGCAGTGGTCGACGACCTTGCCCGTCGCATCGACCACGGCGACCTTGACGCCGGTGCGGAAGCCGGGGTCCAGCCCAAGCGTCGTGCGGGTACCCGCCGGTGCCGCGAGCAGGAGGTCCTTGAGGTTCTTGGCGAACACCGCGACCGCGTCCAACTCGGCGCGCTGCTTGAGTCGGATCCGCGAGTCGACCGCCGCCGACACCATCAGTTTGACGCGCCACGCCAACTTCACGGTGGTGGCGAGCCACGGCGTCGCAGGCGCCGCCGCGGACAGGTCGATGCCGAGCGTCCTGGCGACCATCGCGTGATACACGTCGTCGTCGCCGCCCTCGAGGTTCAGTGCGAGCACGCCCTCCTTCTCGCCGCGCATCACGGCCAGCACGCGGTGCGACGGCATCTTCTCAAACGGTTCGGAGAACTCGAAGTAGTCGCGAAACTTCTGGGCTGCAGGTGTTTTCGCGACGTCCGCCGATGCGGGAGACGTGCGCAGCGAACCGTCCGCCCAGAACTTGGTACGCGTCGCGCCGACGAGTTCGGCGTCTTCGGCGGCCCGCTCGATGAGGATGTGTCGTGCGCCCTCGAGTGCGGCGGCCGCGTCTGCGACGTCGTCGTTGAGGAAGTCCCCAGCGGTGTCCTCCGGGATCAGGGTCGGGTCGGCCAGGAGCCGGTCGGCAAGCGGTTCGAGGCCGGCCTCCCGGGCGATCTGCGCCTTGGTCCGCCGTTTCGGCTTGTAGGGCAGGTAGATGTCCTCGACGCGCGACTTGGTATCAGCCGTCAACAGTGCGGTGCGCAGCTCGCCGGTGAGTTTGCCCTGCTCTTCGATGGAGGCGATCACCGCGGTGCGGCGGGCGTCGAGCTCCCGAAGGTAGCCGAGGCGCTCCTCGAGCGTCCGAAGTTGCCCGTCATCGAGGCTGCCGGTGATCTCCTTGCGGTAGCGAGCGATGAACGGGACCGTCGCCCCGTCGTCGAGCAGTCGGACAGTCGCGGCCACCTGAGCCTCGCGAACTGCCAGTTCTTCAGCGAGGCGGGCATTTACGGACTTGACGACAGGGCTCTGAGTCACGCCGCGACCCTACCCAATGCGTCTGACGGATCCCGCGCACAACCGCGCGAGGGCCGCCGCGCCGACGAAGAACCCGAGTGACGACCAGCCCACGACGCCACTGAGCCCCTCCTTCGCCATCAACAGCACGGCCACGCCTGCCACGCAGACCAGCACGCCCGCGGCCACCGAGCGCGCACCGGTCGCTCGAGACCTCGCGTCCCACCACGGCAACGGGCGGTGCTCCAACGGTGATAGCAACGTGAACGTGAGGGCCATGACGGCCGCGAACACGACGGCCCGCAGCGCGAGGCGCCCCCAGAAGCCCGGCTCGTGCACGTCGTACGCGTCGATGCCGACGGCGTGCAGGGCGAAGGTGGCGACCGCGATCGCGGGGATGTGCCAGAGGTAGAGCGTCATCGCTCCCCCATTGCCCACCGCGACGACGCGCCAGACTCGCGGCCGCGCCGCCCAGCGGCGGATCACCCCCGCCGACGCTACGAAGAGGCACGACATCCACGTGCACTGCAGTGCGAGCAGCAGCGTCGGCGGCGTGACGTTCGACAGGCGCTCGACGCCGGTCACGACCAGAGAGACTTCGTACGGCCCGGCCAGGACGGCCGCGACTTGCGCGGCGAATGCCACCGCGGCCACGGCCAGAGCCACCCGGGGGCCGATCAGACGCCGCGCGTAGGCCATCCCGATCACGACGGGAATCAGCCACACGAAGACGAAGTTGGCGGCGCCCGCCTCTGGTGTCCCCACGGCGATCCGGACCGCGTCTACTGCGCCCACGGCCACCAGGAGCCCCACGACCAGCAGCGCGACCGCCCGACCCGACCGCACACGCATCAACGCCGGGACGAAGGCCAGCACGACGAGGTACACGCCGATGAACCAGAGAAGCGCGACGCATTCGCGGCCCAGGCCCGCCGCCGACTCTGCCCCGAGCACCATTCGGGTGACGAGCAGCCCGACCACCCACGCGGCGAGGTACCAGAACACGGGCCGGCACAGCCGCTGCGACCGGGTGAACAGCCAGGTGCCCCACGCCGTGCCGGACTTCCAGCCGTAGGCACCTGCGGCACCGCCTGCCAGGAAGAACAACGGCATGACCTGCGCGGCCCAGGTGATCGGCGCGAGCGCGGGCAGCTGGCCCAGCAGGTTACCGATCCGCAGTCCGCCGCCGTCGATGGTGGCCAGTAACAGTGCGCTGTGCCCGAACATCACGACGACGAGCGCACAGAGTCGCGCGACGTCGACGGCGCGATCGCGGACGGGTGCGGCTTCATCGGCGGTCGAGTGAGCCTCCGATGACGACCTGGTCAATGCCATGTACCCAGCATGCCGGGCTGCCTGCCGTCATGGGTGAGTAGGACTACGCGACTTTGGAGCACGGGGCGGCTTCGCCTAGATTGCAGGGTGATGCGCATCGTACTGATCGTTCTGTCCGTACTCATCGGCATCGTGGGCTACTCGGCAGCACCGGCCAGTGCCGCGCCGCCGTCGCAGCCCGACCTTCGTGGGTATCTTGCCGTGATACCCGACGCCTTCGTGATGAACGACGAGGCCTATTTCCAAACTCCCGACGGACTGCTGTGCTCCATTCAGCCCGACCGCGGCGTCGCCGGCTGCGACGGTCGACTGCCAGGGACCATGAATGGCGTCAACGAGATCGTCCTCACCGAGGACGCCAACGCGCGGGGCCTGCGGGAGACCGCGAGCTCGCGATTCGTGAAGTCGACCGGAGATGCCGCCCCCGTGCTACGCGAGGGTCAGAAGATCGTGTTCGGCGACTTCGAATGTGCCGTCGCGCCCGGGCCATTCACCGCCTGCACCAAGGGTCAACCGGTGACGCAGTGGATGGTGGTGTCGCCCAACGGCACCGGCATCGGCCCTGCGACCGATGGCCTGCCACCGGGATTCCCCGACCCAAACGAGTTCGTTCTCGGCGACGAGACCTATGTCGTCGGCCAAGGCGCGAAGAACTTGTTCCCGTTGTTCACCGTGGACGGTGGTCTGACGTGTTCGATCATCGTCTACAGCGGCGGCGAGATCGGTTGCGATGGACCACTACCCGGCGTCACGAGCGGCCAGAACGAAGTCTTCATGCAGCTGCCCGGCACCTCCGGAATCCGTCGCGCCGACTCCCCCAAGTTCAGCACGCCGGCCTACCCAGGACCGATCAAGCAGTTGCCCGTCGGCTACCGGGTCAACGGCATCGGCTCCACCTGCATGGCCATCCCCGGCGGTGTTGCGTGCCTGGGCACCATCGCCGGTGCACTGCACGGCTTTCAGGTGTCCCCGGCGGGAGTGTCCACCATCGGCGGGTGACCGCCTGCTCCGGTCGGGAACACTCTCGACGCCCCCCACGCCGACGAACGGCTCACCAGCCAGCTCGAAATCCACCGTGACCGGCAGGGTGAGAACTGGGCCCTGAGGTTGCCAAATGTCCACGCGGTCATCACGTTACGGTCCCGTCGGATGAAACGTAACGTTCGCGGCCCTCGCCGAGTTGCCGAAAGACCGGTGAAGGACCCGCCGATGACTTATTCTCACGCCCACGTCAATAAGCACGCGAATCCGCGCGGGCACTAGTGAGAGCAGGCAATTCATGCGGCATCGGTTACGGCATCACGCCGCATGTGGCCTCGTGTCGGGGTCCGTTCTGCTGACGGGCCTCGCGTTCCCCGCGAGCAGCCAGGCCGACGACGGCTGCGCGGCCGGCATGTACTTCAACTGGGATACCAACCAGTGCGAGTACTACGACGACCTGACCGTGTACGTCGATCCGTGTTGCTACATCCCAGGCCCCGTGGGTATCGGACCCATTGGCCCCGGGCCAGTTGGGCCTGGGCCCATTGGTCCAGGACCCGTTGGGCCGGGTCCGGTTGGCCCCGGGCCCGTTGGACCCGGTCCGATCTTCGGTAGGCGCTAACCAGCCTGCTCGTCGCGCGGCGGCCCGCAACCTGTCCGACGCCGTTGGCCAGGTGCGCTCACGGGCGTGCTTCTCGTCGGGGGGCGCGCGCAGGAAACCGTGGAGCGACTGTCGCGGCAGAATGAATGCTGCACACGACGTGGTATGCGACCGGGCGACAAACCGGGCCGGCCGAGTGTTATCGCCCCACCGGCACGATCTCAGGACGTCAGCCCGCCCACACGTCCTCGACGTAGCGGTCGGACTCCACCAGGCCGATCAGCCAGTCGCGAGCCTGGCTTTCGTCGTCGCCGGTGTGCGCGCGGTAGATTTCGATGAAGGCCTGCCGCACGGCCGGGGCCATCTTGGCGCCGTCACCACACACATAGACGTGGGTGTCCTTCGCGGGGTCACCGAGCAGCTCCCAGACCTCGTCGCCGTCGGCGGCGATGCGGTCCTGGACGTACCGCACCCCGCCTTGCGGCGCGCGGGAGAAGGCGGGGCGCATCCGGACGATCCCCTCCCCCTCTGCAGCTTCAAATTCGTCTCGAAAGATGTAGTCCACGTCAGGGTCTCGAATTCCGAAGAAGCACAACGCAGGCGAAAAGGGCGCTCCGTCCTGTTTCGCCGCGAGGCGGTCCCCCAGGAAACCGCGGAACGGGGCGACACCGGTACCCGCGCTGACCAGAATGACGTTCATTGCGGGTTCGGCACCGGCTCGGAAGGCCTGACGGGCTCCATCGACCCGCGCCCGGATCTGCGCGCCGGGAGCGATGGCCGCCAGGTGGTTGGACGCGACGCCCTGGTACAGGCCATGGCCGGACCGGGCGGGCGCATCGAGCACGCTGACCACTAGCGCCACCAGGCCCGGTGCCAACCGGGAGGACGAGGCGATCGAGTAGTGACGCGGTGTCATGGGCTCCAGCAGCTCGAGCAGCTCCGCCCCCGTCAGCGCGCATGCCCGGAACTCCAGCAGGCATTCGAGTGGACTGAGCGCGCACGGATCCGATGCTTCGGCGAGTTCCTCGAGACGTGCGCGTTCCGGCTGGCACGGATTGGATGCGGCGAGGCGGCGTAATTGGCTGCGCGTCGCCGGCTTTCGCAATTCCACGAAGTGGGTGAGCAGTTCGCGCACGCTCACCTCGCGATCGAGCGCGATCAGCCGCCGCGAAGTGCGCCGCGGATTGATGGACAGCCTCAGTTCGCCATCAATCTCGAGAAGCTCGAGCACCGTCGTGACCAGATCTGGCGGGTTGTCCGCAAGCACGGTCAGGTGATCACCCGTCAGGTACTCGACTCCTTCAGGAAGGGAAACGCGGACAAAGCGTTTGGATTGCCCGAGGGCGGCATCGTCTCCGACCAGGCCGGTGTTGTCCAGCACGGTCATGGGGACCACCGCGAACCGGGCGTCGATGGCTGCGGTCACCGGACCGATGATGGGATGCAGATCATAGAGCGGTTCGTCCGTGTCGGTGACCGGTGACGCGTCCGGATCGCCGAAATGCTCTGAAAGCGTTGCCCACAGAGCTGTGGAGAACTCCTCGACCGTCCCATTGAGATCGCCGGAAGTGTCGGCTGACGCCCGAGGCACCAGAGGACGGGCGCCGAGTTCGGTCAGTCTTTCGTCGATGCGTTTGGGAACCGCCTGGTAGGTATCGGCCCAGTTGCGGTCCCCGACGCCAAGCACCGCGAAGTACGGTGCACCATCGAGGGTGGCATCCCCACCGAGTAGCCAGGCGAAGAAGTCGCGCGCATCATCGGTTGGCTGCCCGTTGTAGGACGACGCGACGATCACGATTGCATCGGTCTCCGGAAGGGCGCCGGCGAAGTCGTCCAACGGTCTGACCGTGGTGGTGCACCCAAGGTCGCTCGCCTCTTCGGCCAGCTGCTTGGCCAGCGCGCGGCAGGTTCCGAGATTCGAACCGTGTAGCACGGCCAGTGTGGTGCCTGCTTTGAGAGGTGTGGTCGCTCGTGACGGTGTCTGGGGCGCCGGCGCGGCGTCCTGCGGTGCGGCGCAGCTGCGCTCCTCCGGCGTGCGCCGGATCAGGTCGAGGTGAAATCCGACCGGGCGGCGGCTCCGCTCGCTATCGAACTGGAGCACATAGTGTTGCGAGTCGATGAGGCGATACCGGTGGGTCAGCCGGGCAATCGCCATGGTGGCCTCGTGCAGGGCGAACTGACGCCCGATACAGGATCGCGCCCCGGTACCGAAGGGTTTGAACAAACCGCCTGGCCTGGCGGCCGAACGAACGGTGTCGAACCGGTCCGGATCGAAGAGCTCGACGTTGTCGCCCCATTCGGGTTGACGATGAAGCGCGCCGGTCAGCACGGTGACGGCCTCACCCTGCTTGATCGGGTAGGTACCACCGATGGCGGTGTCCACCAACGCCATTCGGTCGAAGCTGAGTACCGGTGGAGACAGCCGCAGTGTCTCGTTGATTACCTGCCGCAGATACGCGAGCTTGCCGATGTCGTCGTAGGTCGGTAGGTAGTCGTCGTCCGCGCCGAACACGGCGTCGACCTCGGCCTGAACTCGGGACAGTACCGCCGGGTGATGCATCAGGTTGTAGAGCGCATTGGGCATGAGTTCCGACGTCGTCAGCTGGCCGGCGATCAGGAAGGTCATGATCTGGTTTCGGATGTTCTCGGGGCTCAGTACCGGTTCGCCGCCGGAATCGCGCCCCAGCATGACGTAGAGAAGGTCGTCGAGTTGGTCGCTCGCACCTGTGCGGTGCTGCTCGATCAACTCGTCGAAGGCGCCATGCAAGTATTCCACCTCGTTGGCGAATTCGGTTGTCGTCTCACGCTTTCCGAGTTCTCCGAAGGCCGCCGTGAAGCTGCGCGGGATCGGCGCGAGGCCGTCGTAGCTGAACGAGTCGAATCGCGCCCCGAAACCGGCAAGAGCAACGGTATCCATCGCGAGCTTCTGAAGGTCGGTGGATGCGTCCACCGGTCGCTGCCCGACGCAGGAGTCCCAGCGGTCAACCAGCTGGCCACTGATCGCGAGCATGGCGCCGTGGTAGTTACGCAAGCCGGCATAGCTGAAACCTGGGACAAGGACGTCGTGGGCCTTCTGCCAGTTCGGTTCACCGTGATAGGCGGTGAACAGGCCATCGCCGGCCAGCGGACGGACCTGGGCGAGCGATTTCGTCAGGTTCTTGGCGAACCGGCTTTCGTCGCAGAGCTCTTCGACCAACTCCAGTGAACATGCGTACAGCTTTCGGGATCCGCTGTAGTCGGCGTAGAACAGCGGCCCGTGCAGCTCGCCGAGGATGTCGACCGGGAGTGCATACGGCCGGCCGACGAGATCCGACAGTGGTGGCAGCGGCCCGGCTGCGGACGGAACGTTGTCCAGGTCCGGGGCGTGCGAAGGTGCGAAATCAGCCATGACCATTGGGTTTACCCTGTCCCCAAGGCATCCGCCGCCCGCCCCGCACTCCATTTCGTCACTGACCCAGCACGCTCCAAGCCCAAGAGATCGTCCATCGGCGAAATTGTCGCACGCGTAATTAAATTGTGTCTACGGTTCACCGTGTCGCCACATGCTCCACATCGACGCCTCGAGCGTTGTCGTGCGCGATGGTGTCTGTGCACGAGTTCTCCAGGGCGGCCAATTAGGGGCGCCCCGACAGAGGCGGCGCATCGCGGTCGCGCCGAAACAGCAACAGCACGACGGAGATTGCCGCCAGGGGTATGACCGTCATGATCAGATTCAGCGCATAGGCGGAGTTGAGCATGCTCGAGGTCGCCTCGGAGATCACCCATGCAGTGCGCTCCGGATCGAGTGTGGCACCACCCGTCGCGTCGCCCGTTGCGCCCAGGATGTCGCCTGCCTGCCGGGCGCTGATACCCGTACCGGCCAGCTTCGGTTCGGCGTCGCGGATGAAGAACAAGATGCCGAACATCGAGAAGAGCGCTGAACCCAGGCCATAGAAGGTTCCCCCCACAGACGCCTTCACCGCCGAGACCACGCCGCCGAGATTGGTTGGTGCGCTCGACATCATGACCGTCGCCTGCGGCGTCTGCACGATCGCGCCGCCAACCGTCGTCAACGCGATCACGGCCCCGACGACGAGGATCGGGGTGTCGATCCTGAAGGACAGCCGCACCAGCAGGCTCACCGCCAACACCGATAGGCCCGCCACGACCACGGCGCAGTTGCCGAAGCGCGCAGCGGCCCGGCCGGCACCGAGGGCAGCGAGTGCGGACAGCAGCGTGGCCGGGATGAGTAGCAGCGCGAACGCCCACGTCGATTGATCGCGGATGAGGATGAGGTAGAAGGTCACCATGATCATCGACCCGCCCTGCACCAGATTGTTCGCAGCGCCCGCGGTCACCACGGCGTTGAAGCGAGGCGAGCGGAAGATTCGCAGATCCAGCGCCGGATCGTCGCAGCGCAACTCCCACCAGATGAATGCGGCTGCGGCGAGCACCCCCGTCAGGATCGGTACCACCGCGGCGAGGTTCATCCCGTTTTGCAACACGGAGATGCCGTAGGTCACGCCGATGAGTGCGGTGGCCACCAGCAGCAGGCCGGGGATGTCGGTCCTGCGGTGCGACCGTCGCGTCTCCGGAACGTAGCGCAGGGTGATCACCAGAACGAGGATCGCGAGGACAGGCGTGACGAGAAAGCCGCTGCGCCAACCGATGTGCTCGGCCAGCAAGCTGCCCACGGTCGCCGGCACCACCCCGAAGGCGTAGACCGCGGCGAGATACCACGCGATCGCGGCTGCACGGCGCTCGGAAGGAAACACGGCGTTCATGATGGCCAGCGACAGGCCGGTCAGGAACGCGAACGCTACCCCGATGCAGGCCCTGGCGATCATCAGCACCGCCACATTGGGCGCAGCCGCGCCGATGAGTCCGAACACGACCGCACTACACGCGCCGGCGACGAACATCCGCTTCATGCCGTACTTGTCGCCCAGGACGCCGGCTCCCAACACCGAGGCGGCCAGGGTCAGCGTCGCCAAGGACGACACGAAGATGGTCGTGCCCGGCGAGAACTGGAGACCATTTCGCACGAGGGAGATGTTGGCCGCGAGGATTCTCAGGTCGCCTACGGCGACCGCGCTGCCAAGGCTCATGGCCACCGTTGTCATGATGGCCGCCAACCCGGTGACCTGCGCCTGCTGCCTCACCAGGCGATGCTAGACCGATAGCGGGTCGCGATCGCCGACTTCACCGGGGAATCCCGTGGAGCGCCAAGCCCGGAGGCCACTCCCAGGAACGCAAAAATCGGTACCGGATTTTCCTGGGCGAGCGTGGAAGCCAAGTCGTCAGCTTCCCGACGGCAACGGCGAACACGCGGCTGCGACCGAGCCAATGTGACGAACGGACGTGATCGTCACACGCAAATCGAAAACCTTTCCACCGCACAAGATCCCAACCGCTCGAGGCGATCTCACCCGTAACAGGGGGGGCCAACTGAGTCCCATGCAACTATGTGGATGACGCTCGTCCATCATTGTGAGCCTGCTCAACTCTTCCGGCGGCCGTGGGCGTCGTCCGTGTCGGCGGGTGGCGCTAACCGCCCCGCCCAGGGCAGTGGAGGGGAAGTAACGCGTCGCACTCTCGGGGGGCGGAGGTGCTCGGCGGCATCGACCTTTCGGGGCCGACCGGACTTGGTGCCGTTAGTCCGAGGCCGCCGCGGGCCTTAGAAACTGAACGCCAAGAAGTGGTACTGCTTGGAGTTGACCTCGAACACGGCCAGAGACTTTGCTCCCAGTTTCGTGGTGGTGGTGTGCAGCGACCGGGGATTGTCCGCAGCGACAAAGAGCACGCCTAGGTCGAAGCGCTCCCGATAGGCTTCCTGGGTGGCCGCATTGAACGCGGAATAGACGCCGCGGCCCCGGGCAGCCTCGTCTACGCAGACGGGCCCGCGCAACGCAAAGCGCTTCTGCGCGATTGGCTTTCCCTCGAATTCCAGCGACCCGGCGAGATCAAGCACCGCCTGGATGATCGGAGACGAGCCCACCTGTGAGCTGGTGGGCGGATCGGTCACGGCGATGAAACCGACGACACTATCGTCATCGGTCACCGCGACATGCACTCCGGAGGAGTCGACCGCCCAGGTGAACCACTCCTGAGATTGGAGATTGGAGATGAAGCCCTTGGCGCGCTCGGACGGATCGAGGTTACCGACGTAGTAGCGCGCTTCCAGCGCCATCATGGCGGCAATGTCTCGCCGGGTCGCCAGCCTTATCGCCACATCAGATGTCATTCACACGTTCTTAGTCGCCACCCCAGAGCAATTTCCCAAAACGGACAACCTGGAGCCTTCGTCGCCGCAGCGGCCAGCTCGTCGCCATGAAGTCACGGACGAGGTCGGCGAAGCTGTCCGGTTCATTGAGGCGCGGAACATCGCCAGCGCCCACGAACAGCTCGACGCGGCTCCAGGGGATTGACTTCTGCTCACTGATCGCATGCCACGGCGGGATCATCCGGTCCAGGGAGCCTCAGACGATGAGGGGCGGGATCGGCGCGGCGTCGAGCAGATGGTGAACCGTATTGTCGTCCGCGCTGCCATCCATACCCCCGAAGGGTCGCAAAAAAGGTGGCTTCGGATTTCTCCGAAACCAACCTTTCACCTGCAAGAACTTCGGTCGGGCTGACAGGATTCGAACCTGCGACCCCTTGACCCCCAGGGAGGCAGATGGTGTGAGCGGGTGTCTTCATGGTCTCGATTCACGCTGGTCAGGCCCATTCAGCGTCTCACCCGTTCACATCCGTCCAGCCTGTTTCGGCGCGTCTTGGGACACTGGGGGGACAGTGCGTAGCGGACCGTCTTGATGGAACCGCCACAGCCTGTCGCCTTCGACTTCTCTCCATGAAGACCCTACGAACGTGGTTGCGGTAATCAGATGATGTGTTTGCCAGACCCGCACTAGACCTGCGCGAAACGCTGAACCTGCCATCGCTGGGTTATGAGCCGGTCAGTCGCGGTCTTGCGGTTACGCCCACGTCGCTAACGTTCAGGTCAGCCGTCAATTTGGCGTCTCGCTTGTCACGCCGTGTCGAAGCGATCGCACCTGTTGCGCACGGTTTCGTTCACAAATCCGTTCACATCGGTGACCATACGGTTGCGCTGTTTGCTCGGTCGCGACGTCGGCCACACCCAGCCGTAAGTGTCGTCCGCGCCGCCTAGGCTGCCGACGTGCCAGGCGAGCGACGTTACGACGTACGCGGGATTGCAGCCGTCGGAGAATTTGGAGCGGACGGTGCTCGCGGTGATCGGCGGCTGGGAGCTCATGGGTGCGCAGGTCAATTTCAACAGCTTTACCGATGCCGGGCCGGGTACCGAGCGGGCAGGGTCGGCCAAGCTGGCCAAGACGCTGCGCGAGATGGCCGTCAGCCTATGAATCCGACACCCGCGAGACCAATGGGCTCTACAAACGTGGACCATGCGCGGTGGAAGTCTTCCGAAGAGTCTCAGTCGATTTGGAGAGCTAGAGCTCCTCCAGGAGAAACCTGGCGTTTGCGAAGGTCCCGGAGAACATGCAGCTTCCGAGCGAGCTACTTGAGCAGGTTCGTCGGCGCGCACGGGTAACGTCGTCGAGCAATGCTGACGGGAGTCGATTGAATCATATGGCTGCCAGGTCGGTACATCCGATAAGAGGGGGGAAACATGCGGATCGGCAAAGTCTGGGTGCGGTTCTACAAATCGTTTAACTTCGACTATGAACTGAAGGCGACACCAAACGCAAAGCGTTTGCCCTGGCAGGAGACCAGTGCGGGGTGGATGCCGCACATTTCAATCCCACTGGAATCGGACGTCACCGCGATCGTCGGTGCGAACGAATCTGGAAAAACACACTTGCTCGACGCGATAAACATCGTTCTAACGGGTACGGGCCTCGAAAAGCGCGATTTTTGCAGATATTCAAGCCTATTTTCCGTCGAGCAACAATCGCGTCTCTATCCTGAGGTTGGCGCAACTATGCTACTGAGCGAATCAGATTCAGAAGCAGTTCGTGACCTAGGGATTCCCGTTCGGAACGATGGCAGCATCATCATGCTACGACCCGAACCCGGTGAAATCGACGTGGTGGGCCGCGACGAAGAACGTGCGCGCCTCAGCAGCAATCAAGCCTCAGGACTGACGGCGCTTCTCCCCTTCCCGCACTGGCTGAAGACCACCGTCGCGCTGCCTGACTCCGTGTCTATCACCGCACTGAGCGGCACGGCATCTCGAATTACGAGTCGTGGCCAGCGATTACGCCTGCTTGGACTTTTGAGCGGGATGGGCACTGAAGATCAACTGGTCAAGAATGCCGGCGCGCTGTTGCAACTCCTAGACGCTCAGGAAGCTTCGTCACCCGGTGATCAACTTGGCCAGCTACTACTTTCGAAGGTTGCCCGAATCGATACGTCAAGTTTCCAGGAGCTTGAGCAAGCGATCTCGAACGGGCGAGACGGACTTGTCAATGGGCTTATACAGGAGATGAACACCTCGATCGCAAGACACTTGAACATTTCACGGTGGTGGACGCAAGATCCAGATTTTCAATTGAGACTGTCGCCTCGCGAGACCGAACTAGTATTCACTATTCGCGATAGAACTGGCACTGACTACTCATTCACTGAGCGCAGCCGTGGTCTTACCTACTTTCTTAGCTATTACGTGCAGCTGCTGTCACACGACCGCCCCGTTGACCGCACAGAAGTATTGCTAATGGACGAACCCGACGCATACTTGTCCGCTTCAGGCCAGCAGGATTTGCTGCGCGTGCTTGAACATCATGCGCGTCCAGATAACTCAGAGCGCCGAGACCAAGTCGTGTATGTAACTCACTCCCCATTTTTGGTGAATCGCAATGCTGGGCATCGAGTGAGGGTCGTTGACAAGGGCACGCGAGATGAAGGAACACGCTTAGTCAAAGATGCGACGCGAAATCACTACGAACCGCTCCGTACCTCACTCGGTGCCTACGTCGCTGAAACGGCGTTCATCGGCGGTGAAAATCTGTTCGTTGAGGGCATCGCCGACCAAGTGCTACTGGCAGGAATAAATGCGCGCCTCCTCCGTGCCGGTGCAGCACCCAGCCGTTGTCTCGATCTCAACCGAGTGACTCTGGTCGCGTGCGGAGCCAACGTTCCCTACATGCTCTATTTGGCGCGTGGTCGTGACCAAATCAAGCCCGCCTGCGCTGCCCTTCTTGACAGCGACACTTCTGGAGAGGAGGCAAAGAAGCAGATAAAGCGCGGAGGCGCCCACGGCAAGCCAGCGCTATCAGACGATCTGGTCGTCATGGTCGCGGATTGGGCAGCGCGCGAGAAAATCTCCGCCGAGCCCGGCGTCGTAATTCGCGAGCCAGAAGACCTTGTTCCTCTGAGCGTCGCAGTCAACGTAGCTCGACGCTATGCGGAGAACATGGTTGGCGCACCCGAAACCTTGACCAGAACGCTCGAAGTTTCAGCCGTCCGGGAAGCCCTGGCAGAGGCGCAAGGCAGCCTCTGGGACGCCCTTGCCGCGACCTTCCGCTCGATCTTCGAAACCGACATGAACAAGGCCGGTTTCGCGAAAGAACTGGTAGCCCTGTTAGACGAGACGGAAACTGCATCGAGCCGTCCACCCGGCGTACCCGCGCTCGACGCGAACTTCGCTAACCTGCTGGAGCACCTCGCCAAGACTTTGAGCATGGCTCGCGAACGAGAAACCGAACGGCAGCGAGATCACAGGCTGGAACGAATCATCGACGCTTTCGTCTGCGATCACCCGACCGGGTGTGTCAGGGATACCGCTGCGAGCACTCTGCTTCGTATCGACGCAGCTGCTGACGACAGCACATCAGGTGACGTGCTACGCGCCGAAACTTCACGCCTTCGTCGAGACTTCAAACTCGCGGTCGACCCCCTCCATAACATCGATGAATACACCGACTTCCTCCAACGATTAAAGAGCCTGCGATTAATTGAGCGCCTTGACAATCAGGGGTTGATCGAGCCTGCCCCGAGGCCCCGTCCGTAGCCAGGGTCGCTCACTTGACTTGTACGGGTTCAGGACATCTTTGACCGGTTGTCATCGGGACATGGTTGCCCGGAAACCTTTACCTGTAACGGTTTCGCGGTGCGTAATCCAGAGCTCCCTGAGTCAGATTCCGATGTCGCCTCGCGCGTCACTGTTGAGATCCGACTGCGCGTCTCGGCTTCACAATTCAGTTGCGTCCAGTTCGCCTACGCCCCTCGGACCCTCCCGGGAATAGAATCGGACCGTCTTGATCAGAACGGGCCCTGCCATCGCCGTCCACACCCGTCTTGACAATCGAGAGCGGGCTAACGGCGGACAAACACTTCGTCTAATCATGATCGCCCGCTTCTTCGACGCCATGCGCGTGGCAGTTTGTTGCTGCTTACCTCAGTCGTATGGTCGGCGACCGACTCATTATCGTTAGCGTCTTTCTCGGGCGCGTGATTGCCACGTAGAAATTTCTCACGCTTCCGATGTTGTCCCCGTCGCAGATGATCGTGTGGTCGTACTCCAAGCCCTTGACGAGAAGCGTTCGGGATACGACCCGGGAATGTCTTCGGCGCCCTGTATGGCGAAGTCGATCCCGAATCTTTGCAAGCATCTCCCGCATATCCTCGGCCGGATCGCGAACGACGGCCTCGATGGCCTCGAGTGTGTCTCGCCACGCTTCAGTGCAGTAGAGCTTTCCTTCCTTGGCTGCTTCGATTCCTTTCATCGCCACCACAAGATTCCCCAAGGACGGTCTGGCGCTGAGTGTCTGGAGCACCTCCAAAGTTGCCTCAAGTCCCGGTCGGCTCAACCCGTCGAAGGCCTCACCACGTTGCAACCGGCGAAGTACAGGTTGGTTAACCTCGCCCAGCCCTGAGAAGCACTCCTTTGCGAACTTGGCGAGCCAAAGGGCGTATTGGCTCGGCTCCGCCGATCCGAGCACCGCTAGACATTCGTGCATGAAGCGGCCGTTAAGATCCTCCATAACCGTGTACGTGCCACCCAGGCGTCCCGCCGTCGCGGCGTTGTCGTTTCGCCACTGGTTGAGGATGAGTACAGATTCGTCAGAGTCACGAACGGCGCGGGCCGCAGTGAAAATTGCTTGATGGCTTGCGGCCAGCCAAACAAGCCCAGGGATTGTGACTTGCGAGAGATCGATCGTCGCGCCCGGCACAAGCTGCGGTCGGAGATCAAGAAGCCACTGTCCAAGTTCTGGGTTGTGCCCCGTCCATCGCCAGGGGGTGTGTGCGCGTGCAAGCAGCGGATAATTCGGAAATACGTGCTCGTCCCAGTCGACGAGCGTCTCGTTCGCGAAGTCGAAGATTCCTTGGAGTCGGTCGCCGAACACCGCGGCATTCGGCACAGCAGAAGCTATCTCAAGTACTAGTTCATGTTGGTTGAGATTGCAGTCTTGGTACTCGTCCACAAATAGGTAGTCGAAGCTGGCCGAGTGCATACTCTGGATGGCACGCGAACGGGCGACATTGACGGCGCCTCTGACGTATTCGGCTGTCTTGGTCCAATCTGGGATGGCCGCGATCTGAATACCGGCAAGGTCAGGGTAGTGTCGTACAAGCTCGAAAGCCCAGCTGGCTATGGTATCGACGTGCGCTTTCTTCTGCGGAACACCAAAGGCCTTCAGGCGCTTTCGCAGCGCGGCGACACCCGCATGCGTGTGAGTGAGTACGAGCGCTGTACCGCCGCTCCCTGCAGCGACGGCTGCCATTGCCGCTACAAGCTGAGTCTTGCCGGTTCCCGCGGGCATCTCCACTGAGAACGGCATCTGCTGCAAAAGCAGCTCGGCTTCGGTGCGAAGAATCGTGTCCACGTGAGCTACCAGTCCGGATCTGGCGGTGTTGGTGCCGACTCGGCGCCGTAGATGTCATCGTGGAGCTCGTCAATACGGACTATAAGTGTCGAGCCGGCGAGCGCGTCGCGGTTCTCAATTATCCACTCGGCAAGCCGCCGCCCTTGATACGGGTTCTTGAACCAAGAATATTCCTTTGCTGCTGACGCAATTAGTGCCCGAGCGGAAACTAGCGAGAAGTCAGCGTTCGCGATCCAGTCGTCTACATCAAGAGCACTAAGCTCTGCTCCACTTTCGTCTCGATTGGCGAGATCTTGCAGGACTGTCTGCTCATTAACGCGGTTTTCGACCCCGATCGCAAGAATTGCTGTGAGCTGGGTTGCGGTAAGGGTCGCGACAAGTTCGCGTTCCGTGTCGTGTCCTGTGTCCCATCGCCTAAAGGTGACGCCCTCTTGCCCGGCTTTGGCTACCTCGCTGTCGACTGAACGATCATCGTTGTCCATCAGTACGACCGCGTCATACCCGGCCTCGTTCATCAGCCGGGCTCGTCTGGGCGCGTTCGATCCCCCACCTCCGTCTGCAACTGCGACGCCAAAGCTTGCAGCGGGTGCCTCCGAAGCAGTCAACCGCTCGCGATTCCAGAGATCGACGAGGCCGAGCAATAATCCGAACTCAGTCTTACCTTCGCCGAAGATGACTTTTCGTGAAAGGAACGCGGATGGATTCGATCTCAGGACTGCCTGAGCGCGGTTGGGTCTCTCGGTGAAGTCGTGGGCTGAGACAGTGCCGTTCAGATCAGAGCGGACTACACAGAGATCGGACGCCGACAATTGCTCGACCGCGACGGGTGAGTGAGTGGTGACGAATACCTGTGCTACCTCGCCTGATTGTCGGAGGTGGTGGAGGAGATAGACCAGACGATGAGGTTCAAGTCCGTACTCGACCTCATCAATCATCAAAATTGTCTTGTGCGCAAATGCCAACTGCTGTGTCGCGATACCCGCGAGACGGCGAGTCCCGAGGCCGTAGCTGGTAAGTGGAACCCGCTCTTCATACAGAGCCAGGACGCCTGCCGACGACGACAGCGACGTGTCGAGGCCGGGCTTCAAGGCCAGAAAGTTACCGCCGCCAAGAGTGTTAAGCCGTGCCTGCACCTTATCGGTGAGTGCCTGCAAATCGGCCGAGATCGATCCGGCAACCGCGTCGCGAGACGCACGTGTTGCAGCGGCTAGGGTTCCGGCTGCGCCATGGACGGTTTCTGTCATGCGGCCGAGGGCTGACGTTCGAGTCCATCGCAAGTGCCCATCGATCCGTTCATCGACTTTGAAGGCACCGAGCTGCTTTCGCGCGCCCACCCCCACCTGTGTGAATGGTTCGCTGTCACCCTCGCGATAGACCGTCCAGATCGGTTCGAGGTCCGCTTCGATCTTCAACTGGATAACGACGCACGTTGAGTCACCATCCGCTGGATCGTGGGTAAGCTCGCCGCTGTCCTTGATCCCACTCAACTCCATGCCGAGGACCCCATGTTTAAGGATGTCTCTCGACAGCTCGTCAATCGTGACACGGATTGAGATCGGCTGATCCACGTTCGCGTTGTGGAAGTCTGCATCGGACAGCGATAAGGAGTAGCGTTCGCTCAACGCGAGATACATCGCGTCTAAGATTGTGGTCTTTGTGCTATCGCCGGGACCAATGAGGCAAACAAAATTCTGGTCCTTGGCGATTATCCAGGTCAGTTCTTTGATACCACGAAAATTTTCGATATCAACGCGACGTATGCGCACGCTGGCACCTCCTCATTTAGACCATCAATCGCACGCAGCGACCAATTTGTTGTCATATTTTCTTCAAACAAAATTGGCGCCATCGCCGCACCATCAGTTGCCTTGCGCCTGCCCTGCTGGGGTCAAAGCGCGGTCAACCGATAGGTCGTGGTGTAAGCCTCCGGCCTTCCGCTTCCTCCTGGTTCAGCGGCGATCTCGGGATCAGATTCAGCGGCAAGATTGAGGGCGAGCAGCTGAGCTAGTAGGTCTTCTTCGGGATTGAATCCGTAGGCGCGAATGACCGCTGCGTCGATACGTTCGTGCATTGCCCGCAGTTCCGACTTCCCGGGAGTCCGAAGCGCATCGTATTGCTCCCCAAGGGTGACGCCCTCGGACAGCCTGGCAGTTCGATATTCAGTGATGGCTCCCATTGCCAGGGCGACCTCCGCTACTGCATCCCCTGGGGAGGTTGGCCAGGGGAAGGAATCCCACACCGTGGTCGACGTGTAGCGGAGGTCGGACTTCAGCTTGGAGCATCGCTCTTCGAACCACGCCCTGTGCAGTGCTGACGACACGATACCGAGGGTGTAGTCGTCATCGAACGCGATGACGGTCATCGAATCGTCAGGCCGGATCGATGTGTCGACGAACTGAAACACTGACATTCGCTGCTCTGCCGCTACCCGAGAGGTTGCGATGTACCGCTGCAAGGGAGCAAACGCCTCGATCATGTCGTCGCGGCGGTACGAGTGTTGCCACCACTTGTTCAGGAAGTTCTTGTTGTGCCACCTCACTTGCGCCTTCGAATTCCGTTTCAGGATGGCAGCATTCGCCACGGACTCCTTCTCCGCGGCCAGCTCCCGACCCGGCAGCACCAGGCTTCGTAACCTAGCTAGTGCAAGAGGCGCAGCGACCTTGACTTTCAACGCGTCGTCGTGCGGTAGGTCGATCACCATGTTCTCGGGGCCGAGGGAGTGAAGAAGCACCTTCCCGCCGAGCACGGGGTGAATGAAGGCCCCCGAACCGGGGTCTCTACTCACTAGCTCAGCGGCGTCGTCCCTGGTGAGTCGGAACGCGGCAACCTGGCCCGTCGTCTGGCCTTGAAAGATTCGCTTCGGGACTTTGTTCTGCGTCAGCGCGGCCGCCGTGCCGACGTCGGTCACCGGCCTCAGATTGGCGGCGATGTCCTCAACTTCCAGTCGAAGTTGCCCGTTGTTGAGCCATAGGACTTTCTTCGCCGGTGCGTGGCCCGAGCCCTTCACCCAGTTGATGATGGATACGTGGACCACGGCGTCGCCAGACCACGGAGTCACTGAGATAGCTTCGAAAATCAACCCGTCGTTCTTGACGACGTAATCGAGTGACGCCTTTCGCGAATCGCCATCGCGAACCGCCTGCGTTGCGACAAACCCTGCCCGCCCGCCTTTGGGGAGTGCGTTGTGCGCCAAAGGAAACCAGTACGTTACGAAATCACTCACCCCCGGGTTCGGGTACTTCTCGTCCAGCTGCGAAACGTAATCAGCACCTAGTTCGGCTGCCATTTTTCGGCGACCAAGATAGGGCGGATTGCCGATGATCACGTCGGCGCTCGGCCAGTCTGAAAACAGGGCGTCTCGGCACTGGATCGAGTCATCGAGGTTGTCCAGGGGGAGCGCGTCGATGTACTCCTCTAGCTCGTCGGCAGCCAGCTTCTTCGCCATCATCATCGTCACCTTGGCCACCTCGACGGCGAAGGCATTGTTGTCGATACCCATGAAGTGGTCGGGAGTCACGTAAGAGATCGTCGCCTGACCCGATTTCACTCTGCGGCGCGCGAGGATCTGGTTCTTGACCTCGACCTCCAGACGGCGCATCTCGCGGTAGGCCACGTAGAGGAAGTTGCCCGATCCGCACGCTGGGTCGAGCACGCGGAAGCTGGCCATGGCTAGCTGAATCTGCTCAAGATCACCGATCGTCTTCGCGGCTTCGATTCGCTCCATCCACGGGTCAACGATGCAGGGAAGGACCACGCGGGCGATATCTGCCTGCGACGTGAAGTGAGCACCGTAGGCGTGGCGCTCATCCTTATCCATCGAGGTCTCGAACAGCGTGCCGAAGATCTCAGGGCGGACGGCAGCCCAGTTAGTTGTGCTCGCCCACCGAATCGCATTCAGCTCATCAATGTTCATCTCAATCGGCGTGATGTCCTCGAACAGGCCGCCGTTGAAGTAGGGCGTACCAACGAATTGGCCGCCCTTTGTCCGACCTGGCGCATTCATCTCCCGAAAGAGTGACCCGAGTAAATCGTAGGCCTCGCGGCCCGACTTGGCCTCTTCGACAACGCGGGTAAAGAACTTCTCCGGCAGCAAACCAATGTCCTCAGCGAACATCGCCACGACCGACTGAAGGACGAAGTGCTGAGCATCCAGTCGAGGAACGCCACGATCCTTCATGGACCGGAACACACTGGACACTTGGGCCGCCGCCTCACGCGTGACCTGAACGAGGTCGTTGCCGAACAGTGGCGTCTCAGGCGTCGGCAACAGGAACGCAAGAACTTCTCTTCGCTGGACCAAATCATCGAGCTTCAGCACGTCCATCGGGGCGTCAAGTTGGAGGTCGAAGTCGTACACCCAGAACTCGTCGAAGTTGCAGAGGATCACGTAGTTAGGGCGATGCGGCACCACTTGGACCCAATACTGGAAGGCCTGCCGGAAGTGCTTCGACAGATCGGTCCCGGCCTTCTTCATCTCGATGATGCAGCGCGACTCCCATAGGAGGTCAGCGAAGGAAGTTCCCTTTGACTCGGCCTTCCGGACGCGTGCCTCTAGGGTCGCCCCGGCTTCGCGCACCCCGCCGTGGCCGAACGCCTTGAACAGGCGGTCCAGGAAAACCTGCGCCTCGCCCTTCTCGTCGCCCTTCAGAAGGTTGTGGCGGTAAGCGACGAAGTCAGCAAGATCCTGTTGGAGCGTCTCAGGCTGCACGGCCCCGCCTTCGAGTCTGCGCGATCGCCAGCGTCGGGTCCATGAGTGGCACTCTAGGACCGCCCACCGACGCTAACGGGGTGGCGCACCGTGGTGGCGCGCGACGCGACCGAAATCTTCACGAGTCTTTGGGTGCGGGCGAAGCGAGACGCCACGCACGTGCCACGTACCGCCCCGCCGACCTGGCGTGACTTGGTGCCTCAAGCCCATCTCGCAACGCCCTCTTTGTACAAGCTCAGTTCGCCGCTGCGACACTGCACGCCACTCGCCTGGCGCAGTATGCGCCGAGGCGCGTCCGACGACCTGTGTCGAGTCCCACCGCATAGGCTTACTCGCCACAACATCGGCTGGTCGACGTGCAGCGCCACCTACATTGCTGTTGATTCCAGCTGGTGCGCACCGCGCCCCACAGCACGTCCGATAGCCGATGCCGCACTCCTCAACCGTGTGCAACGCGACAAACCGCGACAAGGGCTGTGCTATCCGCTTCATGCTGCCGCCCTGGGTGCCGGACACGACATGCCGACGAACCTCTGTCGCATCAGCGATCTTCACGCACACCTGGGTCGTCGCATTCGTGCAATCCGAGCACCCCAGCGGCCACCGAGCCACCCGCAATCGGCAACGCGTACCGGTGCGGACAAACACAGAACCCCACGCCGTCGCGCGTCAGGTAGAAGCGGCCATAACCATTGGTCCGATTGCGCCAGTCCAGATGTCGCAGTCCGACGCCATTGGACCGCACACCACGTGACCGTCAAAACGTGCGATCTCCGCGGCATGCACCACCGGGTCGACGGTCAACCGGCCCGCGCTCCTCATGCCCGCCGACCCTAGATCCCGGCACCGACACGACGCGCGTCCACAGCGCTTCGCAGCGCGGCCACCCCCGGCGCCGCCCCGCTACGGATGCGCGCAGCCATCTGAAGCGCCGGCGACTTGCGCCCAGCGGCGCTCCACCTCACGCACAACCGCGCCTCCCGCCCGCGTCATGGCGGCAGGGTCGGCGCGAAGCTGACGCACCTGTTCCACGACATACGGCGACGGAGCCCACGGGGCGCCAAAGTCGTTCTGGTCATAGAGCACAACGGTCGCTTCCCACGCGCCGTCAGCCATGTGGACGTCCTCCTCGGTCACCGACGCCTCACACGGCGGCCGCATTGGGGCCCGGCCCGCTGACGTCAGGGTTATTCCTCGTCGTCGATTCCTCGGAGTCCGCACCCGCCCCAGCTCCTCCAGCTCCTAGTGCATGCGAACCGTTGCTGGGCGTGGGCTTCTCGGCTTTCAGAGCGTGCCGCAGCATGGTCCGAACAATTCCGATCCCCACGTCTGTTCGTGCGGCGATGGTCGTCAGCGTCTCACCACGGCCCTGCATGCTTGCAACCCACGCGCCGGCCTTCGCCCGGTGCGTGGCCATCCGCTTCGCAGCTTCGGCGTCGACCTGCTCGCGCAGCTGGGCCAGGCGCTCCTTCTTCCAAACCTCGGCTTCAGCGACCTTGGCGACCTCGTAGAGGAAGTTCGTGGCGTCCTCGATGTTCGCCTTGTCCCGCGCAGCGCGCGCTTCATTGGCCCGCCGGGCCGCTTCCACTGCCCGTCGCCGGGCTTCCAATTTGGACGTTCCTGCTGCTGTCATGACCGGGACCATAAAACCGGTCGGGCCGGGCGTGCCACCACCACAGCCACATTCGTCATCCACCAATTTTTCGTCGCCGCCCCTAGCGCACCACAGCACCCCGCTTACCAACCGTTCAGCCCTTCCCCCCGCCACCGCCTCATCGCCCACTCAGCTCACCCCCTCAAAGGCCCCTCCCACGGCCCACCAACAGACCACACACCTCTTGCATTTAGGTCACGGTTTGGTAACGGCGGTCGGCAATGTTGGCTCTGGTGTTGGTTTTTTCGACGCTTGGCTCCGTACCTTTCGGGGCATGTGGGTGGATCGGCGCGATCGGCGATGATGACGCTGCACAAGCTGACCGCCGGGGACGGATACCTGTACCTGCTGCGCCAAGTCGCAGCCGCCGACAGCACCGAACGGGGCCGCTCCACCCTGGCTGACTACTACTCGGCCAAGGGCGAATCGCCGGGCCGCTGGATGGGCCGCGGCCTGGCCGCCCTGGCCGACACCGGAGCCCGTGAAGTCAGCGATGCCGTGCGCCAACAGGTGTGGACCGTCGAGGAGGGTTCGACGGTCACCGAAACACAGATGGAGGCGTTGTTCGGGCTAGGTTTGCACCCCAACGCCGCCAAGATTTCGGAACATCTTTCCGACCCTTTGAGCGTGCAGCCGTCGATCGCGGCCACCCAGTTGGGCCGCCAATTCGCCGTCCGCGACGAGAGTTCCGAGTTCGCGCGGCGCGTGGCAGAAGCGTTCCGCGAGCACAACACCGAAAGCGGTGTGCCGGGCAACGCCAGCGTTGATCTAGAGGTGCGTGCGGGCATCCGCACGCGGGTGGCCACCGAGCTGTTCGGTGAGCAGTACGGTCGCCCGCCGGCCGATGATCGGGAGCTGTCCGGGTTCATTGCGCGGGCCACGCGGGCGCGCACCACGGCGGTGGCCGGCTATGACCTGACGTTCTCTCCGGTGAAGTCGATTTCAGCGCTGTGGGCCATTGCCCCGCCAGAGATTGCCGAGCAGATCGAGGCCGCGCACCACGAGGCGGTGGCCGACGTGCTGGAGTGGCTGCAAGACAACGCCGCCTTCACCCGCACCGGCACCAACGGTGTCGCCCAGGTCGACACCGAAGGGCTCACCGCCGCGGCGTTCACCCACCGCGATTCCCGCGCCGGAGATCCCGACCTTCACACCCACCTGCCGATCTCCAACAAGGTGTCCCATGTCGACGCCAACGGCGTGCGCCGCTGGCTCGCACTGGACGGCCAGCCGCTGCACCGGAACACCGTGACGCTGTCGGAGATGTACAACACCCGCATGGAAGTCCGTTTGACTCCGCGCGTGAGTGTGGACTTCGCCGAGATGCCCGCCGAACGCGGGAAACGACCCGTGCGCGAGATCGTCGGCATGGCACCAGAGCTGACGACCCGCTGGTCGAGCCGCGGCATCGCGATCAGGGCCCGTACCGCCGAGCTGGCCAAGCAATTTCAGCACGATCACGGCCGGGAACCCACCACCATCGAGACCCACGCGCTGGCCGATCAAGCGACGCTGGAAACGCGCGAAGCCAAGCACGAACCGCGCTCGTTCGCCGAGCAGCGCGCCACCTGGCGCAACCAAGCTGTCGAGGTCCTCGGACACGATGGATTGGAACGCATGCTGGCTGACGTTTTAGCCCCGCGTCGCGCCCAGAAGACACCGGACATCACCCCGGAATGGGTGGGGTCGCAGGCTGTCGCAATCATCGCCACCGTCGCCGAAACACGCGCGACGTGGCAGGCCCACCACGTGCGCGCCGAGGCCCTGCGGGTGGTCCGCGCCGAAGGTGTCGCACACGTGGCGCAGCTTGTCGAACGGCTCACCGACACCGCACTTTCCGAGGCGTTCTCAGTGCCCCATGCCCGCGTCGAGGACGGCGAGTTGGGTGAGCCTGTCGCATTGCGTCGCCGCGACGGTTCAAGTGTCTACAGCCGCCACGGTGTGGCGACCTACACCAGCCGCGACGTCCTCGCCGCCGAGCAGCGCATCCTGGCCGCGGCGCACCAGCTGGATGGTCGTGTCGCCGCCTCCTCGGAGGTCGGTCTCGCGCTGGCCGATTCGGCCGCGCGCGGCAAGCCGCTCAACCGCGGCCAGGAGGCCTTGGTGGCCCAGATGGCGCTGAGCGGCCGCCGCGTTGCGCTGGCTTTGGCACCGGCCGGGGCGGGCAAGACCACGGCCATGGCCGCACTGGTGCGTTTCGTCAAGTGATTTGGCCCCACCGTCGTCATGAATTTTGGCCCCACCTGTGCTTAGGTTCCGCGTTTGGTGCGGGTGGTCGTTCTGCTGGTGCGGAGTCGGTAGGACTTGGTGCCGGTCTCGATGATGTGGGCGTTGAAGGTGACGCGGTCGACGATGGCGGCGACTAGGCGTGGGTCGGGGAAGACGGTGCCCCATTCGCTGAAGGGGAGATTGGTGGCGATCGCGACCGAGGCCCGTTCTTCGCGTTCGGTGATGATCTGGAACAGCAATTCCGCTCCGCGAGGGTC
>NZ_RCZG01000050.1 GCF_006439015.1 Mycolicibacterium hodleri
CGCGACCCGGAGGTCCTCGCCGGCCTCGCCAAAGGCACCCTCCGCTCCAGAATCCCCGAGCTCGTGGAGGCCCTCACCGGCCGCTTCAAAAGCCACCACGCGTTCATGGCCCGGTTGCATCTGGACCAGATCGATGCCCAGTCCCGCATCATCGACGCGCTCACCGGGCGGATCGAGGAAGTGATGGAGCCCTTTCGTGCCGCCAGGGAATTCCTGGCCACCATCCCCGGAGTCTCACTCAAAGTCGCCGACGTGATCATCGCCGAAACCGGCGCGGACATGTCCCGCTTCGAAACACCCGGCCGGCTCGCTTCCTGGACCGGCGTCTGTCCCGGGGCCAACGAATCCGCCGGACGGATCAAGTCAGCGCACATCCTGCCCGGCAACAGATACCTCAAAGGCGCCCTGGGCATCGCGGCCCTGTCCGCTTCCCGGAGCAAGAACACCTACCTGGCCGCAAAATACTGGCGCGTCGCCGCCCGCCGCGGACCCATGAAAGCCTCCGTGGCCGTCGAACACTCCATCCTCACCGCCGTCTGGCACATGCTAGCCGACGGCGAATGCTACGCCGACCCCGGCGCCGATCACTTCACCCGCCTGGACCCGATCAAAGCCAAGAACAACGCCATCAACAAACTCAAGAGCCTCGGATTCA
>NZ_RCZG01000051.1 GCF_006439015.1 Mycolicibacterium hodleri
ACAACAACGGCTCCACCTGGGTGGTGGGCCACACCACCGGCCTGGCCACGGCAGCATGGTTCGGTGACGCCCTCGGTGCGCAGCAGCGCTCGGGTCAGAACATCACCGTTAACGGCAAGTTCTACACGGGCATCGACGGCTACATGATCGCCGGTCCGATGTTCTCGAACTTCATGTCCCAGATTGCTCCCGCGTACGGCACCAACCCGTTCACTCCGCCGCCGTCCAACATGGTCAACGGGGCGCCGACACGGCAGACAACCCCCACGACGCAGAGCACGGCGCCTGCACAGGCACCGTCGACGCCCTCGCCGGCTCCCAGCAACAAGGACAACGGCAAGGGCAACGGGTAGCGCCGATGGCTGACGCAAGGCCCCTGGCTAGCCGCGCCCGAGGCATCGGGCGCGGCTTTGCCGTAACTGCAGCGGCCGGCGCCGCCGCAGGACTGGCAACGGCGGGGTACGGGCTGTGGGAAAAGAACCAGTTCGTCCTGCGTGAGGAATCCCTGCCCATCCTTCCCCCGGGATTTGGTCCTCTCCGGATCCTCCACCTGAGTGACATCCACTTCGTCCCGGGGCAGCACCGGAAAGCTCAATGGCTGTCCTCGCTGGCC
>NZ_RCZG01000052.1 GCF_006439015.1 Mycolicibacterium hodleri
GGCTTGCCCGCGATGGCGGTAGCTCAGGCAACACTGCTCAAAAAGTGAACACCCAAATTCAAAAGCGCCACCTTTTAGCGCGTCGCAAACAGATAAGTAGCTCCCAAACGATTTCCTCCCCCACCGCCCGTCAGCCGTGCGTGCGGTGACAGACTTTTCCCACACCCTCAAAGCGCCTTCCCACAAGTGCTACCGAACTGCTCACACCCCTTGAACGAGGCTGTTCCTACGTCCTTTTCGGGTATATCCCGCACTTCCTGCGCGGGCTTATATAGACGCATCATCAGGTCGTTTTCAGGATTTATTGAATACCCATTCAATTTTAGGCATGGCATTTGCTCTATCAAATTAAAGCCTCTCTCTGCCCAAGAGCAGAGCGCAATAACAAGAGCCTCGCCTGAGGCCATCACCCGCTTTGTGTGAGGAGATACCGCGATGACGTCGTTCAACTCCGGGGCCCAACCCCAGAACCGTGCGCCTCAATCCATCGGCTTTTTGCTGCTGGACAATTTCACGCTGATTTCCCTGGCTTCGGCAGTGGAACCGCTGCGCATGGCCAACCAGCTGTCCGGCCGCGAGCTGTATCGCTGGACAACCCTGAGTGTC
>NZ_RCZG01000006.1 GCF_006439015.1 Mycolicibacterium hodleri
GTTGCTTGCGCCACTCGCTGATCAACGATGAATACAAGCCCTCCCGCCGCAAGTACGCGCCACCTTCTCCGTGCTCGCATGCCTGCTCGTAGGCCGAGAGGTATGCAAGCTTGTCATCCGCGGTGAACGCGCGGCGTCGCCGCGGTCCGTCGGCTCGGGGGTGCGTCGGATCCATCCGTTCATTGTCATTCACGGCCGAAATCGTGGAACTGATCATCGTGTAGTCAATCCGTATCTCGCCCTGCGTCAGGCTGATTTGCTCTGAACCAGTGGACTCAACTCACCCTGACACGCAGGGAACGGGCGTTCGGCGGGCTCGCGCGGTCCGTTCTCGAGCCGCCCGGCTTAACCCAATCGGCCCAGACGAGCGCATCGCTTCTAGTGGCAGGGCTGTCGCGACGGCTATCGACGCAAGGACTCCCTCGGTGGTCGGGCAACGCGATACCCGAGCGCGGACACAAGGCAGGTCAGCCGTTGGGCCCGGGTACTGCCGCGCATTTCTGAGTTCGGAACCGGGGCCGACGTCGACGCGAGGGTGGACTGCGTCTCGGTGACGGTAGTGGCCGGCGCGGTACTCATGGACGTCGTGGTGACAGTCGAGTTCGAGGTCGACCCGGAGCTGCTGGCGCTCCCTTGACAGATCACACCGCAGGCCATGCGCTTATCGGCTTCATCAGTCGCACCCGGCATGTCAGCGCCTTGGTGAAGGACGATTGCCGATTCATCCGGCCTCTTGAGCTGCTCCTCACTGAAGGCGTCGGTCTTGGCGACCTTCGCGTCCAGCAGGTCGCAGACAGGTCCCATTGGGCAGCGTCACGGCATGTCGAAGGTGACCGGTCCGGGCCAACCGCACCACGGTCCCCCGTCCTTGGCAACGGCCAGTCGTCGCGATGGCAGCAACTTTGCTCAGGCATCACCAGCGGATTCGATTGGCGACCGACAGGAGATCCGTTCATGCGTCAATCAAGGGGGTATTTGACCCGGAGGCGTGAGATTTCGCGAAGCATGTGAACACAGGCCTGCCCCCACGGAATAGCTGCCCGGGTGGTCAAAATACCTAGACATCGGCGGTCTCGGCCCAATGGCTGTCTAGAAATCAGCAAGCCCATGCAGTTTCGGCAACTTTTTACCTGCGCCCAGCCGTGTTGGGGGGAGCACTTCTTGGACCGCTTCCCGGCCAGGCAGATGCCGGCCGCGATCATTTCCAGCAAATATTAAAGAATATGCTGTATTGGCGCATTTTGGCTCAGCCATATCCCCAATGGGATTGGCGAAAGTATTCGCTGAAATTGCCAAACAGTGATAGCGCGTAGATCGCCAGTCACCCATGAGCGAATTTTCTGCGTTTTCGTATATCGATTTTGGTAGTGAGCTATCTTCTGGTCATATGCGATTGCAGGAGCTAGCACAGAGGCTTCGATAGGAGGTGTACATCCTCACCGGATGGGTGCCGGTTTCAGAATCGGAAGCGGCTGGCGTCAGACATTTTGTGGTGAATTGTCCCGCTAGACAACAACATCCGATGGCAAAATCCCACTCGACCGGCGAACAGATACGAATACCGCCCGCCGCATCTTCGAAGTTCCGCGCTGCGGGCATGGCCTAAACAGGCCGATTAATTCGAGATTTTGAACATTGGTTTCCTTAGCGCGCAGTGGCAGTGACGGCTATTGCGCCAGTTCTCTATGGCTTGCCACGTTAGTTCAACCATCGGCCAGATAAGCGAGGCGGAACAGGATGACTGTCGGACATTCGCGCAAGGCGCAGACGACCAGTTTGCAGCGATACGAAGGCAAACCCCAAACGTATTCGCTGAACCATGCGCACTGGCTGAGCGCGGGCTTAGTGGCAGCTGGCTTGGGCGGCGCGATGATCATGGGGATGGGAACGGCGACTGCGGCCCCCGAAGAGGGGACGAACCCTGGGACCAATGTCACGGAATCTTCCCCGAATGGAACACCGGCCCCCCGTGACACCGCCGGTCGCGGTGCAGCCACGAAGCGCCCGAGCTCACCACGCCCGCCGCGGATGCTGTTGTCGAAACCTAGTGTCGGCGATGCTGATTCGGCAGCTGGGGGCACTGACGAGTCGACCACCGCGAAACGGTCGCACCGGACCCCCGTCGTCACCAATCGCAGCAAGGCAGCACAGCAGGCGCAACTCTCCGGCGACTCGCGGCAACACCCCGTGATTGGGCACCTCAAAGCCACTAAACACGGCGACGTGGAGCAGCCCGCGGCCCAGCGATCCTCTACGGACCCAACAGCCGACCTAGCGCCGACACCAGCGGTTGCCCTTGCGACACCGGTGGCAGCCACTGTGACGCCGATGGTTTCGACGGCAGTGTCGGACAACCAAGTCGTGACCTTGAGGTCGGCGGTCCGCAACGTCTTGACGCGATGGGGAATGCAGCCATCGACCTCGGCGGTTGCACAGCAGACCAAGACACCGAAGGTGGGCTTCTTCGGGGCATGGTTGGCGAAGATGCGCGAAAAGTACCAAGTGCCACCGCCACCGCCACCTCCACCGCCACCGCCTCCGCCGCCACCTCCTCCACCGCCACCTCCTCCACCGCCACCTCCTCCGCCGCCGCCACCTCCTCCGCCGCCGCCCCCTTCGGACCCCGCAGCGCCCGTACTGCTGTGGCAATCGGATTTCAATACCCTCACGGAAACCCAGAAGTATTGGGGTACGCAGTCGGGCCGCTGGGGCGGGTCGGCGGGCGAAAACCAGTACTACACCGATGGCACCGCGAACTACGGCGTCGACGGGCAGGGCAACCTCGTCATACAGATCCGCAAGGAGACGCCGCCGGACGGCCTCTCTGCACCGTATGACTACACCTCAGCCCGACTGGCGACCTACGGCAAGGCGTCGGTCTTGCCGCCAGTCCGCATCGTCGCGCGGATGGATCTGCCGTACACCACCGGAACGTTGCCCGCATTCTGGATGGTCGGGCTTAAACCCGGACACGAGTTCGACTGGCCACAACAGGGTGAAATCGACATCGTGGAGCTTCCCGGCATGGCCAACGATTCCGCAGCCGGCATGTGGACGGGAAACATTCACGGGCCGGCCGCCACGAACAGTTCGGTGGACGTCAAGCTTCAGGGTGTCGACTACACCCTTCCGAAGGGTGAGAAATTGTCGGACGGCTTCCACGACTACGGCATCGACTGGTATCCCGACCACATCACCTGGACCCTCGACGGAGCGCAAGTCGCAACCGTCACCCAGGCCCAGTACGAGGCGCTCGGTGGCGACTGGACGCCGTTCTCGGGGGCGTGGCCGCACTACCTCATTCTCAATACGGCGGTGGGGAATCCCTGGACCGGTGACCCGAACGCGTCGTCGGTGTTCCCGCAACAGATGTTGGTCGACTACGTGAAGGTGTGGGCGCTGTAGACGCCGCGGCGGCTCCATCCCCCCGCCAGGTATCCCGTGCCGAGCGATTCAGCCCGGCACGGGACGCCCTCTCACCCGCCGACGATGGCCCTGAGAATCACTCTTGCGGCAACGAGGACCTGCGACAACAGGCCTTCGCACTGAGGCGGGTCCTGCAGCCGTACCGACGGTTGCAGCTGCGCGTGCCCGACCGGATGCGGCGTTCCATGGCCGAACACCGGACCATCGCCGACGCTATCGCCCGTGGCGACGCATCGGCCGCCGACACTGCCGCCCGCGACCACGTACTGGTCCAGGTGAAGAAGTTCAGCAACCTGGTGCGTACGTGGCGCCAGCTGTCGGCGAGCTGACTCAGCTGGCGCCAATCAGGCTGAGGACGCCGGGGTTCGACCCTGGCAGGATGTGAACCCGTGATCCTCGACCTCGCTACCGCCCACCGCATCGTCGAGGCGGCCCATGCCGAGGCGGTCGAACGTTCGATCCTGGTGTCGACTGCCGTCGTCGATGCGGGCGGCCATCTGGTGGCCTTCGGGCGGATGGACGGCGCCGAGATCGCCGGTCCCGTCCTGGCGATCGACAAGGCCTACACCGCTGTCGCGAACAGCGTCTCCACCGCTGAACTCGCCGTCCTCGCCGCACCCGGCGGCGAGCTGTTCGGCCTGCACGCCACCGGTGGAGGCCGGTTCGTCATCTTCGGGGGCGGGGTGCCGATCGTCGTCGATGGCCGCATCGTCGGCGGGGTGGGCGTCAGCGGCGCCAGCGCCGAGGACGACGCCGCGTGCGCGGAGGCAGGGGTCGCGTCCGCATCCTGAGAACGCCCTCATCCGAGCCCGTTGGGCACCGTTGCTGTCGGTACGCTGGACGCCATGAACGGCTTTCTGCTGGTGCTCATCCTCGTTCTCGTCGCCGTCATCGGCTTCGCCGTCTACTCCTCGTCGAAGGCATCCGGCAAGCGGAGCGCGGCATCGCTCGATGATGCCAAGGCCGACGCCCGCCGAACCATCGACCGCCTCGGCGGACAGGTCATCAACCTGACCGGAACGGACGACGCCTCCAAGCAGGCCATGGCCGACGCCTCCGAACGCTTCACCGCTGCGGGTTCGCAGATCGAGCAGGCCACCACCGCTCGTCAGGCGCTGCTCGCAAAGGAGAGCGCGATGGAGGGGCTCTACTACGTGCGCGCCGCGCGGGTCGCGATGGGAATGGATCCCGGACCGGAACTGGAGACGCTGTCCGGCCAGAATTCGGCGGGCACGGTGACCGAGGACCGTCGGGTTCAGTTCGAGGGCCGCGACATCGAAGCGTCACCGATGCCGTCGCAGCGCACCCCGAACTACTACCCGGGTGGCCGCGTCGCCGGGCGACCCGTGCCCGCCGGCTGGTACTCCGAGCCGTGGTGGAAGCCGGCCCTGGTGGCGGGCGCGTGGGGCGTCGGTTCGGTGCTGCTGTTCAGCACGATGTTCTCGGGCATGGGCGGCGTGGGTTATGACGCCCAGGGCTTCGAGAACGGCTACGGCGACGGTTTCCAAGACGGTCTGGATCAGGGTGAGCTCGGCGGCGGAGATGGAATGGGCCAAGACGGTGGCTGGGGCGGCGACGGTGGTGGCGACGGCGGATGGGGTGGCGATAGCGGCGGCGGCTGGGACTTCGGCGGCGGTGGCGACTTCGGTGGCGGAGACTTCGGCGGGTTCTAAAGCCGGCTCTCCAGCCGAGCCGACACCCCGGCCTCTTGAAGGTCGAGACGCTCCAGCATCGCGCGGGCGGCCTCGTCTTCCATGCGACCCTCGTCGCGCTCGGTGATCAGCGCTGCCCGTTGCGCTGCCAGCACGTCGAGGTACAACGACCCGAACACTTCGGCGCGCAACGTGTGTGTGGCCGGATCCGGCATCTCGTCGGCATCCTGCGAGTGCCTCGCGATGGTGTTTCGAATCTCGGCCAACACCCGCGGATCGAGGCCCTGCGGCGGATTGGCTCTGAATTCCGCGAGTACCTCGTCGGCGGCCTCGTACACCACCCGCTCGGCCTTGAGCGTCTGCTCCCGCTCGTAGGCGGATTCGTCCTCCGACAGCTGCAATCGGCTGATCAGCGGCGGCAGGGTGGCACCCTGGATCAGCAACGTGCCGACACTCGCCACGAACGCGATGGCCTGGATCGTGGCCCGCTCCGGAAACGGCTCACCCGCCGCCGTGGTGACGGGTATCGCGGCGGCAGCGGCCAGGGTCACCACCCCGCGCATCCCGGTCCACGACACCACGACGCTCTCCTGCCAGGTCAACGACCGACGGTCGATGAGCGATCTCCACTTGGCCGGCGGCTTACCACGTCTGCGGGTACCCAGGGCTCCCCGCCCACCGGCCGCGGGCACCGGAACGCTCAACCGATTCTCGACGTGACGCGACAGCTTGCCGCGACCGAACATCATCAGCACCGAGATGGGCCGGATCGCCATCACCAGGAACAGCACGATCAGCGACGCGACCGCGACCTCACCAAGGGATTCGTGCGCCTCGCGCAGGTCCTCCAGCACGAACCGCAGGTGCAGTCCGATGTAGGCAAATACGAACGCCTCCAGCAGTACGTCCACCGAATTCCAGACGTAGCGCTCCTGCAGGCGGGTTTGGTACCCCGCCCCGAGAGTTCCGTTGCCGACCACGAATCCGGCCACCACGACGGCCAGCACACCCGACGCGTGAAATTCCTCCGCCGCGATGAACGCCGCGAAGGGCACCACCAGACCCTGGATCGTCTCCAGTCCGGGGTTGGCGAGCCGCTTGCGAATCCAGAGCGTCACCAATCCCAGGGCGGCGCCGACGATCGGACCCAGTACCGCGCTGTAGCCGAACAGCAGGAAGGGGTTCTCGATGAAGGTGTGACTGCCGGCGACCTGCGCCACCGCAATGGAGAACAACGTCAGGGCGGCGGCGTCGTTGATCAGGCTCTCCCCCGTGAGGATCGCCATGACCTTCTTCGGCAGACCCAACTTGCGGCCCACTGCGACCGCCGTCACGGCATCCGGCGGCGCCACGATCGCGCCGAGGATGAGTGCCGTGCCGAACGTGAGGGGCACGACCACCAGCCACGAGGACACCGCCGCCACCGCGAACGCCGTCACCACGACCAACCCGACGCCGAGGCCGAGGATCGGTCGAATGTTGCGCAGGAACGTCGGGAACGAGAAATCTAGCGCCGCCGAGTAGAGCAGCGGCGGCAACACCACCGTCAGCAGGATGTGCGAGTCCAGTTCGGGCGCCTCAAAGCCGGGCAGGAATGACGCAGCGATGCCGATCACGACGATGATCAGCGCAGGTTCGAGCCCACGCCGATGCGCGATTGCGGTGACGAGGATCGCCCCAACGACGACGAGGATGAGTTCCACCCGCCGATTGTCCCGTCAAATGCCGCGGACTGCTTTCCGCTGGCTGTGGCCCGGCCGCGAGACCGGCACTACACCTGGCAGGTGGGACACCAGAAGAGGTTGCGCGCCTCCATCACCTCGGTGCGGATCGGTGTGCCGCACACCCGGCACGGCTCGCCCGTCCGCCGGTAGACGTAGCTTCGTGGGCGGCCGCGACGGCTTGCTGGCGGACCTTTGTCGTCCTCGCGTCGGACGGTGATGATCTTGCCACGGCTGACACCGACCTTCATCAGGGCGACGAGGTCGATCCAAGCGGCGTCGAACTCCGCCTCATCGACGTGCGTCCCTGGTCGGTGTGGCTCGATGTGGTGTCGGAACAGCAGCTCGCTGCGATAGACGTTGCCCACTCCGGCGATCACCTTCTGATCCATCAGCAGAGCACCGATCGGCCTGCGGGACTTGCTGATTCGGGTGAAGGCAACGGCGGGGTCCGCGGCCCGCCGCAACGGGTCGGGTCCCAGCCTGGCGACGATGTCGTCGACCTCACCCTGGTGGATCACCTCGCACACCGTGGGACCACGGAGATCGGTGCCGTAGTCGGTTCCGACCATCCGCATCCGGACTTGTCCGACCGGGTCGGGCATGGGCGTGGGACGCTCGGTGAACTTGCCGTAGAGCCCAAGGTGGACGTGGACGACGGCGCCGCCCTCGTAGTGATGGAACAGGTGTTTGCCCCATGCATCGGACGTGCGCAGAATCCGGCCGCTGACCGCCTCGGCGGCATCCGCGAAGCGACCCTGCGGGCTGGTGACGAGGACGGGAGCCTTGCCGAAACGCTTCTGGTGTAGGCGGGCGAGCCGGTGAAGGGTGTGCCCTTCGGGCATGCCCTAGACGCCTGGAACGGGTGGTGCGACGTGGGTGGCCTCGAACTCGGCGAGGATGTCGATGCGGCGCTGGTGCCGCGGCGCCTCCGACCACGCGGTCGTCAGGAACGCATCGACGAAGGTGAGGGCATCTGCGACGGTGTGCATCCGGCCGCCGATGCCGATCAGCTGGGCGTTGTTGTGCTGGCGGGCCAGGGACGCCGTCTCGACGCTCCACGCCAGGGCGCAGCGCGCGCCCGGCACCTTGTTGGCGGCGATCTGTTCCCCGTTGCCCGAGCCGCCGATGACGATGCCGAGACTGTCCGGGTCGGCGACGGTCCTCTCCGCCGCGGCGATGCAGAACGCCGGATAGTCGTCCTCGGCGTCGTAGGTGAGGGCCCCGCAGTCGATCGGCTCGTGGCCGCCCGACTCCAGATGCTCGATGATGGCCTGCTTGAGTTCGAATCCGGCGTGGTCAGAGCCGAGGTAGACGCGCATGGCGGTCACAATACTGGGGCGCATCGTCACGCAATAGCGATGGCGTCCAACCGTTCCTTGATGAAGTCCGACGAGGTGACGGGCGGCAGCTCGGCGACCTTCCCGATGGGCGGCGTGAGCGGGGTGACGAGCGCGTCGTGGTTCGCTTCGTAGAAGTAGATGAGCGACACCAAGTCCTCCTCGGGCGCCTCGGCTTGCGGCGGCAGGACGCGATGCCTGCCCGACGGCCAGCGCCGACCGCTCCAGTATTCGAGCAGGTCGCCGATGTTCACGGTGAGCGCCTCGGGATCATAGGGTGCGTCCTGCCACCCTTCTGCTTCCGAATACACCTGCAGGCCACCGGCTCCCGGTTCCCGATCCAGGACGGTCACGGTACCGAAGTCGGTGTGGGGTCCGATCCGGAACTGGCCGGGCTCCGGTTCCCCGACGACGCTGACGGGCGGGTAGTGGTTGATGTTCATCGTCCAGGTGGGGCGGTTCGCCAGAAGCGCCCAGGGATTGGCCGGCTGACCCAGCGCGTGTGCGAATAGGGCGAGGAGGTCGTCGGAGAGTCGCCGCACCGCGGCGGTGTACTGCGTCACCAGCGAATGCATTCCGGGCACCTCGGAGGGCCAGACGTTGGGCGCGAACCAGATTCGGTCGACGTCCGGATCGCCGGTCGCCGTCTCGGCTCCCAGGCTGTAACTCTCCTTGAGGTCGGGCGGGGTCTCGGTGCCCTCCGCGTAGCCGTTGGCCTCGGCTCCCGGCCCGATCCAGCCGTGCCCGCCCACCGGCACCGAGTACCGCTGCTTGACGTCGTCGGGTTGGGCGAAGAAGTCGCGGCTGGTCTTGCGCACCGCGGACGCCAGACCGTGGTCGACTCCGTGACCGGTGACGAGGATGAATCCGGCCTGCTGCAGACTCTCGTCGACCTCGACGGCGACGGCGTCAGCGGCGGCTCCCCCTTCGTGCCAACGCGAAAGGTCCACCGTCGCAATCACGCTCACGTCGCCCACCCAGCTTCGCGCGCCCTACTCACCGATGTCCTCCGCCCATAGTTCGGGATACGCGCCGATGAAGTCCGTCATCATCTGCACGCAGCGTTCGTCGTCGAGAAGCGTTATGGAGACGCCATTCTCGGCCAACCAGTCGTGGCCACCGCTGAACGTCCGCGCTTCGCCGATGACGACGGCGCCGATGTTGAACTGTCGCACCAGTCCGCTGCAGTACCAGCAGGGAGACAGCGTGGTCACCATGATCGTCGACCGGTAGTTCCGTTGACGGCCCGCCGCGCGAAACGCGTCGGTCTCACCGTGCACAGACGGGTCGTCGTTTTGCACCCTTCGGTTGTGGCCGCTGCCGAGCAGGACACCGTCGGCGCCGAAGAGGGCGGCACCGATCGGTATTCCGCCCTCCGACAATCCCTTCCGGGCCTCGGCGACGGCGACGTCGAGCATGTCCTGCGGCGTCATACCGACGTGACGTCCAGCGTGCGCTCAGCGGCGATCTTCGACTTGCAGAACAGCAGGTAGGCGCCGCCGGCCAGGACGAACCCGACGAAGAACGTGATGTCGCCGAGTTGCGGCACCGCCTTGGCGATCAGCCCGACGAACAGTTCCTGGTTGGAGAACAGCAGCACCGACGCGACGAGTCCGAAGAGGAATGCCGCGAGGCCACCCCAGTTCGCATAGGAGCGGTCGTACAGGTAGCCGGCGATTTTCTGGCCTCGACGCAGATATTGGTCGGCGAAGACGACGCCGAGCCACGGCCCGATCCAGTACGCGATGATCAACAGGAAGGCCTCGTAGCTATGGGCGGCATCGGGCAACGCCCACCACGCGATCAAGAATCCTGCGACGCCGAAGAACACCGTCACCAGGGCGCGGGCCACGTGCGCTGGGAGCTTGATCCCGATGGTGACGAATGCCATTGCACCCGAGTAGATGTTGATCGAGTTGGCGGCGATCGCACCGATGGCGATGGCCAGCAGAGTTGCCTTGGCGAGCGGCGACGCGAGTTCGGAGGTGAACGATCCGGTGGGATCACCCAAGTTGGCCTCACCAGTGGTAACCGATGCCGCACCGACGATCTCAAGGACGAAGCACGACAAGAACAGACCTGTCGACGCGAACAGTCCGGTCCGCGTCGTCGACACGGTCGACGGCAGGTACCGGGTGTAATCGGCGGCGTACGGCGTCCAGCCCGCCGCGTATCCGAAAGACGTGCCGACGGTGAGCAGGAAGCCGCCCATTCCCCCGACCCCATCGGCGCCGACGGGCGCACCGAGGTCGGCGTGGACGAAGATGGCCACGGACGCGGCGATGAAGATCACCGCCAGCACCGGGAACGAGTACTTTTCGAACGCCTGCACCAGGTTGTGGCCGAAGAACGCGAAGCCCGTCTGCAGAAGCACGATGATGATCAGGCCGACCAGGGGGCCGAATCCGAACAACGTGCTGAGGGCGAACGCGCCACTGACGCTGTTGGTAGCGAACCAGCCGACACCCGCCGTCACCGACATCAGGGCCGCCGGTACCGCGTTGCCCTTGAAGCCGAAGGGCATCCGGCCGAGCACCATCTGCGGGACGCCATGCAGAGGTCCACGCGCGGACAGCAGGAAGTGCGCCACGGCGCCAAGTCCGGTGCCGATCGCGATGCCGGCGACGGCCTGCCAGAAGCTCATTCCGAATGCCAGGACCGCCAACATGCCGACGAAGATCGTGGCGAATTCGAGATTCGGCGACGTCCAGGTCCAGAACAACTGGCTGGGCTTGCCGTGCCGGTCGGCCTCGGCGATGTACTCGTTGCCGCCGGGTTCGACCGCGACGATCTTGTTGCGGTAGGAACCGTCGGTGGTGGGCTCGGCCGTCGTCATGGGTACACCGTCGCCCGACGTGCGTCCCGCCGCAACCGGAACCGCTCATTGCTCCACTTTTCCACCGCGGGTGGCCCGGCTATCGACGTCATTCTCGTCCGACGGCGCGATGGCAACGAATAAGCACCATGACGACGCCGCCGCGCCTACCCGCCGTTCGCGCCGCGGCCACCGGATTCATCGCGGTCATCGCCGCGCTCGGAATGGGCCACCTGGTCGCAGGGCTACTTCTGCTGCCGTCGGCGTCGCCCTTCTTCGCGGTGGGAAACGCCTTCATCGACCGGACACCGACCTCGGTGAAGAACTTCGCGGTCGAGAACTTCGGCACCAATGACAAGCCCGCGTTACTGATTGGCATGGCGGTGGTGCTCGCGCTCGTCGGCATGGGCATCGGTCTGACCTCGCGCCGCAGTGCCGTGCCGGGCATGATCGCCGTCGTCATCGTCGGGATCGTCGGTGCGCTCGCCGTGCACGAACAGTCCACCGGCTCGTCGAGCCTGCTCGCTCCCGCGGCGTCGCTGGTCGCCGGTGTCGGAACGTTCTTGGGCTTGCACAGGCTCGCGCAACCACGGGTGACGACCGTCGAACCCGGAGCCGACCAGCCGCCCGTCGGCTCACTGGGGCGGCGCCGCTTCGTGCTTGGCTCGGTAGTCGCGGCGCTCGGTGCCCTGGTCGCGGGCGCAGGCG
Source organism: Mycolicibacterium hodleri (assembly GCF_006439015.1). Classification (GTDB taxonomy): domain Bacteria; phylum Actinomycetota; class Actinomycetes; order Mycobacteriales; family Mycobacteriaceae; genus Mycobacterium; species Mycobacterium hodleri_A. Next base: position 11,663 of record NZ_RCZG01000006.1, read on the forward strand.
GTTTCGCGCTGGCACGACGCGTCGACGTGACGGCGTCCCGTCGCGGCATCGGCGAGTTGATACCTACGACGCCCGCGCCCCCGATCCCGCCGGGGGCGGCGTTTCCCGAGCTGGGCACGCCGCCGTTCATCACCCCGGCGGCGGACTTCTACCGCATCGACATCAACCTCGAGGTGCCGCAGCTGCGGGCCGAGGACGCCACCCTGCGCATCACGGGAATGGTCGATACACCCATTGAGCTCACCTTCGACGACATCCGATCGATGCCGCTGGTGGAGAAGACGATCACGATGACGTGCGTGTCGAATGAAGTCGGCGGGCCCTACGTCTCGACGGCCAACTTCATCGGCGTGCCGTTGCTCGATCTGCTCGACCGGGCCGGGGTTCAGGGCGATGCGCAGCAGCTGGTGGGTCACTCCGCGGACGGCTTCACCCTGGGGACACCGCTAGACCTTCTGCGCGCGACGGGCAGGGACGCGATGCTCGCGATCGGCATGAACCGTGAGGCATTGTTGCCCGAACACGGCTTCCCGATGCGGACCGTGGTCCCTGGCCTCTACGGGTACGTGTCGGCCACGAAGTGGGTCAACGAGCTCGAGCTGGCGACGTACGACGTCAAGCCCTACTGGGTGGAGCGAGGCTGGGACGGTCAGCCGCCCGGCGTCGTGCCGATCAAGATCTCCTCGCGCATCGACTCGCCCAGCTCGTTCCAGCAGGTCCCCGGCGGCGAGATCACCGTCGCCGGCACGGCGTGGGCTCAGGGTCGCGGCATCAGCCGAGTCGAGGTCCGGTTCGACAAGGAGGACTGGCGCCCGGCGGAACTGGCCACCGAGGTCAATCCCTACACCTGGCGCATGTTTCGACTCACGACGACACTGGCGCCCGGTCAGCACACAGTGACGTGTCGCGCATACGACGGGGCCAACGTGATGCAGGTGCAGGATCGACTCCGGTTGATCAACCCCGGTCCCGTGCCCGACGGCTCAACGGGATGGCAGTCGATCGTGTTCACCGTCGCCTGACCTTCATACGCGAGGCGTCAGTCGAACTCGGGTGCCTCGTGGCGGGTGCGCTTCAGCTCGAAGAAGTGCGGATAGCCGGCGAAGATCACCGACGCGTCCCACAGCTTGCCTGCCTCTTCGCCACGCGGGATGCGGGAGAGCACCGGCCCGAAGAACGCGACGCCGTTGACGTGAATCGTGGGCGTGCCCACGTCGTCGCCGACCGCGTCCATGCCGTCGTGGTGACTCTTACGCAGAAGTTCGTCGAACTTGTCGCTGGTAGCGGCCTCGGCCAACTCGGCGGGCAGGCCGACCTCCTCGAGCGACTCCGCGATCACCTGCTCGAAGTCCTTATTGCCCTCGTTGTGGATCCTGGTGCCCATCGCGGTGTAGAGCGGGCTCAGGATCTCGCTGCCCTTGGCCTGCTCGGCGGCGATCGCGACGCGAACGGGCCCCCATGCCTTCTTCATCATTTCCTGATACTCATCAGGCAGGTCACGGCCCTCGTTCAGCACGGCCAGGCTCATGACGTGGAACTCCGCGTCGATGTCGCGCACCTTCTGCACTTCGAGGATCCAGCGCGAGGTGATCCAACACCACGGGCACAGCGGGTCGAACCAGAAACCGGCGACATCCTTGTTGGCCATGATCAAGTCCTCTCGGCAGGGTTAACGGGCAGAGTTCCGTGGAGCACAACTATCCACGCCTCGGTTGTGTTCCCGAACTGCGTCTAGTCTTAACCGACGTGGCACTTCCCAACCTCACTCGAGACCAGGCGGCTGAGCGCGCAGCGCTCGTCACCATCGACAACTACCGCATCGTGCTCGATCTGACCGATGGCACCAGCGGCCCCGGCGACCGGATCTTCCGATCGACGACGACCGTCACCTTCGACGCCCTCGCCGGTTCGGACACGGTCATCGACATCGCCGCCGACTCGGTGCGCAGTGCGACGCTCAACGGCGCATCGATCGACGTCACCGGATACGACGAGTCCACTGGCGTCCCGCTGAACGGGTTGGCCGAGCACAACGTCCTCGTCGTCGAGGCCGACTGCCGGTATTCCAACACCGGTGAGGGCCTGCACCGCTTCGTCGACCCGGTCGACGACGAGGTCTATCTCTACTCGCAGTTCGAGACCGCCGATGCCAAGCGGATGTTCGCATGTTTCGACCAGCCCGACCTGAAGGCGACCTTCGACGTGTCGGTCACCGCGCCCGCCCACTGGCGGGTCATCTCCAGCGGTGCCACCGAGAGCGTCGAGTCGGCCGGAAACGGCGCCGTGCACACGTTCGTCACCACACCGCGGATGAGCACGTACCTGGTAGCGCTCATTGCGGGCCCGTACGCGCGGTGGGACGACGTGTACACCGACGACCACGGTGACATTCCGCTCGGCATCTTCTGCCGCGGTTCGCTCGCCGAGTTCATGGATGCCGAGCGTCTGTTCACCGAGACCAAGCAGGGCTTCGGCTTCTATCACCAGAACTTCGGCGTGCCATACGCATTCGGCAAGTACGACCAGTTGTTCGTCCCCGAGTTCAACGCCGGCGCCATGGAGAACGCCGGCGCCGTGACGTTCCTGGAGGACTACGTCTTCCGGAGCAAGGTCACCCGCTACAGCTACGAGCGGCGGGCCGAGACAGTGCTGCACGAGATGGCACACATGTGGTTCGGCGACCTGGTCACCATGCAGTGGTGGGACGATCTGTGGCTGAACGAGTCGTTCGCGACATTCGCCTCGGTGTTGTGCCAAAGCGAGGCAACGGAATACACCGCGGCGTGGACCACCTTCGCCAACGTCGAGAAGTCGTGGGCCTACCGGCAGGACCAGTTGCCGTCGACCCACCCGGTGGCCGCGGACATCCCCGACCTGCACGCCGTCGAGGTCAACTTCGACGGTATCACCTATGCCAAGGGCGCGAGCGTGCTCAAGCAACTCGTCGCCTACGTGGGCCTCGAGGCGTTTCTCGCCGGTCTGCGCGACTACTTCCGTGACCACGCCTACGCCAATGCCACGTTCGGTGATTTGCTCGGCGCACTGGAGAAGTCGTCGGGACGCGATCTGTCGCACTGGGGTCGTCAGTGGCTCAAGACCACCGGCCTCAACACCTTGCGAGCGGACTTCGACGTCGACGGCGAGGGCAAGTTCACCCGCTTCGCGATCGACCAGAGTGGCGCGGCGCCGGGCGACGGTGAGACGCGCGTGCACCGCCTGGCCGTCGGGATCTACGACGACGACGGCTCGGGCAAGCTGGTCCGCATCCACCGCGAGGAGCTCGACGTCGACGGCTCGAGCACGGACGTCCCTGCGCTGCAAGGCGTTCCGCGGGGCCAGCTAATCCTGGTCAACGATGATGACCTGACCTACTGCTCGCTGCGTCTGGATCCAGAGTCCCTGCAGACGGTGCTGACCCGCATCGCGGACATCGCCGAATCCCTGCCCCGCACACTGGCGTGGTCGGCGGCCTGGGAGATGACCCGGGAAGCCGAGATGAAGGCCCGCGACTTCGTCGAACTGGTCAAGGCCGGTGTGCACGCCGAGACCGAAGTGGGCGTTGCCCAGCGGCTTCTGCTTCAGGCCCAGACCGCGCTGAACGCGTACGCCGACCCGGACTGGGCATGCTCGCAGGGCTGGCCCGCGTTCGACGACCGCCTCCTCGAGCTGGCCCGCGCGGCCGAACCTGGCTCGGACTTCCAGTTGGCCTACGTGAATGCGCTCTGCTCGTCGGCGCTGTCGTTGCGCCACACCGCGGTGTTGGCGACGCTGCTCGACAGCGATCCCGCCGACAGTGGTCTCACCGGGCTGACCGTCGACACCGATCTGCGATGGCGCATCGTGACGGCGCTGGCAGCCGGCGGCGACATCGACGAGGCAGGCACGGCCACGCCGTTCATCGACGCGGAGTCGGAACGCGATCGCACCGCCGCGGGACGACGGAACGCGGCGGCGGCGGCGGCGGCGCGACCGCAGGCAGCAGTCAAGGATGCGGCGTGGCAGCAGGTGATCGAGGACGATACGTTGGCCAACATCACCACCCGGGCAATCGTCTCCGGTTTCGTGCAGCCGGGACAGGCTGCGTTGCTGCAGCCGTTCAGCGCCAAGTACTTCGACGCGATCCTCGGCGTTTGGGAACGACGATCCAGCGAGGTTGCGCAGACCGTCGTCATCGGGCTCTACCCGTCGTCGGACGTCAGCCAAGACGGGTTGGACGCAGCGGACCGCTTCCTGGCGGGGGAGGTGCCGCCGGCACTGCGTCGGCTCGTCATCGAGGGACGCGCAGGCGTCGAGCGGGCACTGCGGGCGCGCGGGTTCGACATCGCCTGAAACGGTTGGCCTAACCGGTTTTCGGTGCTTCGTCGCCTACGCTCGCGCCATGGCAGCGACGAATAGCCGTCGGGCGCGTGCCGCCCGGCGACGTAGCCGACGGGTCGCAGCCGTCGTGAACGATCTCACCGCCCCGCAGTGGGCCACCATCAAGGCGGCGTGGGAGGGCTGTGCCTACTGCGGGGCCACCGACGGCCCGCTACAGCGGGACTGCGTGATGGCGATTTCACGTGGTGGGCGCTATACCGTCGACAACGTGGTTCCCGCCTGCGCGGCATGCAATGCCAGCAAGTGCAACGACGAGGTGACCGGATTGCTCCGTCGCAAGCGCCTGGACGAGCGCGCCTTCCTCGAGCGTTACGTCCGAATCCGTGCCGCGCTGGGCGCGCACACGCCATCGGATTGAGCCCGCCCGGCAATGGTCGCCGCCAGCTGCGGACCAATCACCCCAGCAAACAATGATCGCGGTCGTTAGGCGACTAGTCAGGACGCCTGCGGCCGGCGGCGAGACATGAGTTGCGGCGTCGGTGAGCGCAAAATCACACGTCAGAAGTTGATTTACACGGATTTAACACGGATCATCGATTAGCCGGCCGAATGGGCGATCCCCATGGCGGCGGGCTCACAGCAACCCCTGCTCTGTGATCCGGAGCACAACCAAGGAGAGTAAAGATGTCCCTCGCGCAGTTTCGTGAAGACCTGACGCGCTCGATGAACCGGCGCCGCCTCTACGCGCGGATCTACGCGCTTCCCGATTCCACGGTTCGCGAAGAACTGCTGGCGATCGCTCAGCGGCACGACGAGAACAACTGACACGCGGCATTTTCCCGAGCCGGTGACCACAGCGGTCACCGGCTTCGTCGTTTTCGGGCGACGCCTGCCGACGAAGGTGCACGTCACGCCGATGATGAACGGCGCGCGGATCGAGATGCACGCCCGCGAAGATTGCGGGCGTGCCTAGCGGGGTGACACGCCCGCGCTGAGGACGCGTACGGCGCTGATCAGGCCGTCGAGTAGGTTGCCTTCCTGGAAGGACGCAGCGGCGGCGGAGACTCCCAACGGTGCAGCCTCTTCGATGCCACGGCCCTTGACCTCCGAGCCATAGACGACCTCGATGGCCCTTTGGTTCGGCGACACGGCGAGAAGCACGGCGTTGTCGGGTGTGGGCACCTTGGCCAAAATCACTCGGGCCGTCGCAGCGGTGTCCTCGCCGAGTCCGCCGAGGTACACCGCGAAACGAGCCTGTGCAGCGCGTGAGCCGTACTTCAGCGCGTCGTCGAGCACGACGAGGTCCTTGACGGGGAACGGGTAGTGCACCGAAAGCTCACCGGGTTCCGTGACACCGGAGATCCGTCCACTCGAGGTGTACGCGAAACCGTAGGGCAGAACTTCGGAACCGGTCGTCGCCAGCTCGGTCGAGTGATCACCACTTGCCACTTGCGCCACCCCCCACCGTGAGATGCGATCCATGGCCGTGATCGGCCGGCTCGTCGGCGGCCCAGAGGATCGGCTCGTGGCTCCACTCGTCGGTCATCTTGTAGGTCGCCGGGTGCGGACCCTTGCGTCTGAAGATCAATGCTGCCAGTAGCAATGCCACTAGCAGCGGAACCCCGCCGAGCAGCGAATGGGTAAGTGCTGTGCTCACGTCGCAAACCGTATCGCAGTCGTCACTCAGGCCGCGCCTTCACCCAGATATCTCACCCAGGCGGGATCGAGTTCCTTGACCGACGACAGCAGTCGCCAGTGCTGCCCCTTCGGGGGCAGAGGGGTCGTACGCAGGGTCCAGCCCAGCTCGGAGAGCATCCGATCGGCCTTGCGGTGGTTACAACCGGCGCACGCCGCGACGCAGTTCTCCCACGAGTGATCGCCACCTCGACTCCGGGGCACCACATGGTCGACCGTGTCGGCCTTGGCTCCGCAGTACGCACAGCGGAACCGGTCGCGGTGCATGAGCGCCGCCCGGGTCATCGGGACGCGCGCCCGGTAGGGCACCCGTACGTAGGAGCGCAGCCGGATCACCGAGGGCACCGTGATCGCCCGCGTGGCCGAATGGACGACCGGACCGGTCGGGTCGGCGTGCACTACGTCGGCCTTGCCGCACAGCAGCATGACGACCGCCCGTCGGGCGGGCAACGCCGCGAGCGGTTCGTAGGTGGAATTGAGCAGGAGCACCCTGCGGCGGCCCCAGACGCTCCCGTCGTGCGTGGGCGGACGAGCCTCGATGCCGGAAAGCGGCAGGGTCTGCGCAGCAAGCACCGCGGGGCTAGTTGAGCCAGCCGCGGCCAAATGCCCGCGGCTCTTCCTTCGCAGCGACATACGTCCTCCGAGACACAGTGCACCACGGATCGCCGCCGATCGCACGACAATTTGGGCCGTGTTCGCTGGTCACCTCCATGAACATCCGGTGACGGCGCCGTGTTTGCCTATGCGGCAGGTCTCCCCCGATCGCTCCGCTCCTGCCCGCCGGAACATCCCCCGGTCGCTCCGCTCCTGCCCGCCGGAACATCCCCCGGTCGCTCCGCTCCTGCCCGCCGGAACATCCCCCGGTCGCTCCGCTCCTGCCCGCCGGAACATCCCCCGGTCGCTCCGCTCCTGCCCGCCGGAAGCAACAATGGACCCCGTGACGGAACAACCAGCGTCGTTCTACGACGAAGTCGGCGGTGCCGAGACGTTCCGCGCCATCGTGTCGCGGTTCTATCAACTGGTCCGCGACGACGAGATCCTGCGACCTCTCTACCCCGATGACGACCTCGACGGCGCCGAGGAGCGATTGCGCATGTTCCTCGAGCAATACTGGGGCGGGCCGAGGACATACTCCGACCAACGAGGACACCCGCGGCTGCGGATGCGACATGCGCCGTTTCGCGTCGGACCCTTCGAACGCGACGCGTGGCTGCGCTGCATGCACACCGCCGTCGCCGAAGTCGACTCGCAGACTCTCGACGACGCTCACCGCCAGCTGCTGCTGAACTACCTCAACATGGCCGCGGATTCGATGATCAACTCGCCCTTCTAACGTCCGACATCAGGTTGTCTCCGGCTGGGGCCGACCGTAGCGAGTCCGAAGAATGGCGCTGTCGCACTACTCGCGAATGGCACTGATCTTGGCGTCGCGCAGTTCGACGACATGAGGCATAGAGCCATGGCTCGAGCACGCCCGCCGTTGCTTGGTTCGCGAAGAAGCCGAGAACAACGTCTTGCTGTCCGAAGCGTTCATCCCGATCTCGTCGTCCGTCGCCGGCCGCCGTGACTCCACCACGACACCTCGGCGCACTAGGACTAGCGCAGCACTACGGCGGGGTCGCCACGTCGGCGGTAGATGGTCCCGAAGCGGGCGTCAACGCGCAACCAGTTCGGCAGCACGCGGACGCGGACGACCTCGTCGGGCGCCACCGACTCCGGAGCGAACTGATCTGTGGTATTCGATTGGGGCAGGAAACCCATTGCCGTCAAAGCGAATACGCACCGCATCGGGATGCCGACCGCTGCGTCGCCCGAACTGACCGCGACGACTTCCTGGTCCAACAACGACGCAGGAGGACCATGGGCACTGCCATACTCCTTGGCCAATGAGACGCCCTGCTGCGCGAGATCGAGTACCACCCGCGCCGGGACGTCGTCTAGGTGGACGAAGCCAGTCTCCGGAGGAAGCATCCCGCGCCAGGCGGAGTCCATCGCGAACCCGGGATCCACGAAACCCGAGCGGTCCATCGACGGCAGCGCCATCACCAGAGCATCGGCGCCGACGGATAGATCGGCTGGCGTGACGCGACCACCCACCACGCGGCTCGCCAGCACGTCGAAACCCGTTGCCACCCAAGCGACGACCTGTCCTTCCGGACGCTGGCGCAACCGGATGACACTGGCAAGGTCGAGGCGGATGGCCCGCTCGACGAACGTCGCCAGATCCTCGCGATGGGCGGCATCGTCGAGCCACAGCCCACGCTCGCCCGCCCCTCCGCTGAAATTGCTCATCGCCACCTTCTGCTCGTCGCGCTAGCGCTCATCGCTGGTAGCGCTGCAGATACTCCCGGTGGTGCGGTGCCAGCCGGACCAAGCGCTGCTCCTCGATGTGGAACGAGGCCAGCTGCGATTCGCCGATGACGGCGGGCTTGGAGTCGGGATCCGCCAGTGCAGACCGCACCTCATATTCGAGGGTGAAGTCGACCGCACGCAGTCGCTTAAGCCAAATCGTCACCTGCAGTGGCGAATCCGCGAGCCGCAACTGCCCCTTGTAGATGACTCGCACTTCCGCGATCAACAAACCGATGGTGTCGAAGTCGTTTGCGAAGGGTTCCGTAAGGAAGGGCACCCGCGCTTCTTCGAGGATCGTCACCATGGTGCCGTGGTTGACGTGCTGGTACATGTCGATGTCCGACCAGCGCACGGGCACCGATGTCGTGAATCTTGAGATCAACCGGTTGTTCCCGTTCCGCTCGTCCTCGTCATACTGCGGATCTGACGGGCAGCCACCGACAGCGTCGCCAGGTCCTTCTCGCCGTCCTCGTAGATCTCGCTGAGGGTGCGACGTGCTCGAGCCAATCGGGAACTGTTCGACAGCTCCCATTCCTCGATCTTCTGCTCACCGGTCTCGTCGGGTTCACCGACGGCGAGAACGTCGAAGCACAGCGCCCGCAGAGACCCGTAGATGTCGTCGCGGATCGCCAAGCGGGCCAACGCATGCCACCGGTCATCGCGGGCCAGCCGCGATATGGCCGTGAGCAGGCTATCGGCGCCCAGGTGGTCCATCAACGTGAAGTAGGCGTCGGCCACCTCGACGGGATCGCGATCGGCGATGTCGGCGATGTCGATGACGTCGAGCAGGCTGTACTGATAAAGCCCGGTCGCGACCGCCATCGCCAAGTCCTCGGACACGCCGTGCGCCATGAAGTCACTCGAATCCTTGGCCACGATCGCTCGGTCGTCTCCACGAAGCCACTCCGACATCCGCGGTGTCAGGTCGGCCACCTTCGCGGCGAACCGGTTGACCTCCGCGCCCACCGCCAGGGGCTGCGGGCGGTAGTTGAGCAGCCATCGTCCAGCCCGATCGATCAGCCGGCGCAGATCGAGTGTCATTCGGTCGGTCACCGCCACCGGCACACCGGCAACGCCTGCCGCCCTGATCTGCCGCCAGACGTCGCCGACCTTGAAGATCTCGTCGGTGGCGACGTAGGCGCGCACGGCATCGACCGGTCCGACGCCGACGTCCTCGCAGACGCGGTACGCGTAGCTGATCCCTCCGGTGTCGACGAGATCGTTGACGAGCATGGTCGTCACGATCTCCCTGCGTAGCTGGTGCGTGCGGATCTCCGGACCGAAGCGGTCGCGCAGCTGATGAGGGAAGTACTCGGGAAGGCGCGCCGCGAAGACCTCTTGATCCGGCAACTCACTCGCTAGCAACTCGTCCTTTAGTGCCAGCTTCACGTAGGCCATCAGAGTGGAGAGCTCGGGTGACGTCAGGCCCATCCCGATCTCGGTGCGCCTGCGGACCTCCTTCTCCGGCGGCAGCGCCTCCAGCTCCCGGTTCAGCCCACGGTCGGCGACGAGTCCCTTGATCTGACGGGCGTGCACCGACAGGAGGCCGGCAGCGTTCGCCCGGCTGGTGCCCATCAAGTCGTTCTGTGCAGCGTTGTCCCGCAAGACGAGCGTCCCGACCTCGTCGGTCATGGACATCAACAGCGGGGTGCGCTCATCACCGCTCACCTGCCCGCCGTTGACGAGCGAGTCGACGAGGATCTTGATGTTGACCTCGTGGTCGGAACAGTCGACGCCCGCGGAGTTGTCCATGGCATCGGTGTTCACGTGGCCACCGTTGAGTTCGAACTCGACGCGACCGCGCTGTGTGACCCCGAGGTTGCCGCCTTCGCCGATCACTTTGGCGCGCATCTGGTTTGCGCTGACGCGCACGGCGTCGTTGGCTCGGTCACCGACGTCGGCGTCGGACTCGGTCTCCGCCTTGACGTAGGTGCCGATGCCACCGTTCCAGAACAAGTCGACCGGCGCCTGCAGGATCGCCTTCATCAACGCGGGCGGCGTCATCTCCTCGACTCCGTCAGCCAGTCCGAGGGCAGTGCGGACCTCCGGGCTGATCGGGATCGACTTCTGTTCCCTGCCGTAGACGCCCCCGCCCTTGCTGATGAGGCTGCGGTCGTAATCGTCCCAACTGGACCGCGGAAGCGCGAATATCCGGTCCCGCTCCACCCACGACACGGCCGAGTCGGGGTTCGGATCGAGGAACACGTGACGATGGTCGAACGCCGCGACCAGCCGGATGTGTTTGGACAGCAGCATGCCGTTGCCGAAGACGTCGCCACTCATGTCACCGACACCGACCACCGTGAAGTCCTCGCTCTGGGTGTCGACGCCCATTTCGCGGAAGTGCCGTTTGACCGACTCCCACGCGCCCTTGGCTGTGATGCCCATCGCTTTGTGGTCGTAGCCCACCGACCCGCCGGAGGCGAAGGCGTCGCCCAACCAGAAGCCGTAGGACTTGGCGACGTCGTTGGCGATGTCGGAGAACGTCGCTGTGCCCTTGTCGGCGGCGACGACTAGGTAGGCGTCATCCCCGTCGCGGCGAACGACGCCCGCCGGTGAGGTGACGGCGCCGGTTGCCGTGTCGACGTTGTCGGTGACGTCGAGCAGTCCGGAGATGAACAGTCGGTAGCAGGCGACGCCCTCGTTGCGTTGCGCGTCGCGGTCGACGGCGGCGTCGCCGGTAGGTGCCGGCGGATTCTTCAGCACGAAGCCGCCCTTTGCGCCAACGGGCACGATAACGGCGTTCTTCACCGCCTGCGCCTTGACCAAGCCGAGGATCTCGGTGCGGAAGTCTTCACGGCGATCGGACCACCGAAGGCCGCCGCGGGCCACGTTTCCGAATCGCAGATGGACGCCCTCGACCCGAGGCGAGTACACGAAGATCTCGTATCTGGGCCGGGGCAGCGGCAATTCGTCGATCAGTCCCGGGTTCATCTTGATCGACAGCACATCCTGGCTGCGAGCGGTCCCGGTGGCGGTGACGAAGTAGTTGGTGCGTAGCGTCGCCTGGATCATCGACGCGAACGCGCGCAGCACTCGGTCGGTGTCGAGGCTCACCAGTGCGTCGATACCCGCAGCGACGGCGACTGCCGCCGCCGAGGCATCGCGCTTCTTGCCGGCGTCATCGGGATCGAACAGCGCTTCGAAGAGTTCGACGAGCGCCCGTGCAGTCTGCGGATTGTCATTGACGACTGTCTCGATGTGCGACTGACTGTAGGGAAATCCCGCCTGCCGCAAGTACTTCGCGTAACTGCGGAGCACCATGACCTGCTGCCAGGTCAACCCGGCCCGCATTACCAGCTCGTTGAATCGGTCGATCTCGACTCGGCCGTGCCAGATGGCGGTGACCGTGTCGGCGAATCGTATCGCTGTCGCTTCACGTTGGTCGGCGTCATCTCCTTCCCGGATCGACTGCTGGGGTGAGATCTTGAACTGATAGATCCATACCGGCACGCCGTCGGCCCGGGTGACGGAGAACGGCCGCTCCTCGAGCACGACGACGCCCATGGACTGCAGCATCGGAAGCAACGCGCTCAGTGAGGCCGACCTGCCCGCGAGATACCACGTGAGATTCGCCGGCTGGTTCTCGCCACCGTCGGCGAACACCAGCTTGACCGAATCAACTTGCAGCTGTTCGATTATTGCGATGTCGCCGATCGCGTCGTGCGGCGTGAACGCCTGCCGGTAGACCTCCGGGAAGGCGGCGGAGTAGTGCTCACCATTGGCCCGGCTGATCACGCCGGTCGGCACCGCTCCCATGAGCCGGTCACCCCAGGTACGCGAGGCCTCCGTCAGCAGACTCTGAATCCTGGTCTCGTTGTCCAGCGACGTGTCGACGTCCCCGGCCCGCGCGTCATCGGGAAGTCGGACCGTGAAGTGCACGACTGCCCAAGGTGACTCGCTCACTCGCGCGGTGTATTCGATGCTCTCGCCGCCCAGTTCGCGAACCAGGATGTCCTGCATCCCGAGCCGGACCACGGTCGTGTACCTGTCGCGTGGCAGGTACACCAGGCACGACACGAAGTGGGAAAGCTGGTCGGTGCGCAGGAACAACAGCGCCCGGCGCCGCGACCCCAGATCGACGACGGCATTGGCCATGTCCAGCAGCTGCCGTGCGCTGAGCGAGAACAGTTCGGAACGCGGGATCGTCTGAATGATGTCCAGTGTGAGCTGACCGGGATGACTGTTGTCGCCGTGCGACAGCGCGAGCGCCTCGCGGACGCGACGCGAGATGAGTGGGATCTCCAGCACGTTCGCGTTCGAGGCGGCCATCGTGAACAACCCGACGAACCGGTGCTCGACTGCCGTGGACTCGCCGGGGATGCTCTCGCGTACCACCACGATGTGCGGATGCGCGCCGTACCGCAGATAGCTCGGCATGGTCGCCTGCGCCAGCACCAGCAGATCGTCCTGGTCGGTCAGCTGTGGCAATACGTCGGTCCGCAGCCGCAACACGCCCAGCCTGCTGGAAGGGTCGACCGTGGCCCGACCGCCGGCGACCGAGCACCGTTGGTAGCCGAGTAGGACGAAGTTGGCGTCGGCGAGCCAGCGCAACAGTGCCGCCACGTCGCGGCGGTAGTAGGACGGGAAGTGTCCATCGCGGTCGGAGTCCAACTGGCTGGCGAGGACGACCACGGCGGCGCCGAGCGCCGCGGAGTCCTGCGCCACCTGGCGAGCGTCGGCAATGACGTTCGGGAGCAGCGCGACGGCCTCGGCGACGGCCTTGGCGTCCGCGGACGACGACAGCTGCACATGAATCCACGTCTCGTCGTTGCCGTCCGTCGGCACATCCGGAGCAGAAGAGGGACGGACGTCCACCAACTCCCCGGCCGGGTTCCGGCGCACACGGAACACCGGGTTCATGATCCCGACGTAGAGGACGCCCAGCCGGTGCAGGAGGACGGTGACGGTGTCCATCACTATGGCGTCCTGATCGGTGACGATCTGTATCGCCGGACCAATGCCGCTGGAGTCCCCGGCGCTATAGACCGCGACCTTGGTGTCGCCGGTTGACCGCTGCTGCCCGACGCGGCCGTGAGCAGCTAGCAGAGCGGGTGAGACCGTACGCTCGAGCAGATCCATTGGGATCGTCACAGAGGTATCCGAGGCGGCCACGGCGCCGCGCGGCCCCTGGTAGGTCGCGAGATACACCTTCGCGAGATCACTGGTGAGCCCGGTGTCGATGACGGCGGTCTCGGCCGAACCGTCGCCGTGCTGCCGACCTGGATACCCAGGATTCACCGTCGTCATGCCGATCGCTCCTGCCTCACGCCCGCGCGCCGACGCTGGCGCGCGCGGATGTGACACTAGTTGGCTGCGGGGTCGCTGCGGGCAGACCCGCCGGATCTAGTCCCGAGTCAACCTGCGGTGCGAGACCCGGTGCGGACGGGCCGCATCTGCCCCCAGCCTCTCCAACTTGTTCTCCTCGTAGCCGCCGAAGTTGCCTTCGAACCAGAACCACTTGGCTTCGTTGTCATCGTCACCCTCCCACGCGAGGATGTGCGTGCAGGTGCGGTCCAGGAACCACCGGTCGTGGGAGATGACCACCGCGCAGCCGGGGAACTGTTGGAGCGCGTTCTCCAGCGAGCTGAGGGTTTCGATGTCCAGGTCGTTGGTGGGCTCGTCGAGCAGGATCAGGTTGCCGCCCTCCTTGAGGGTGAGCGCCAGATTGAGCCGGTTGCGCTCGCCGCCGGACAGCACGCCGGCCGGCTTCTGTTGATCCGGGCCCTTGAATCCGAACGCGGAGACATAGGCCCGTGACGGCACCTCGTTCTGCCCGACCTCGATGAAGTCGAGGCCGTCGGAGACGACCTGCCAGACGTTCTTCTTCGGGTCGATGCCGCCGCGGTTCTGATCGACGTAGCTCAGCTTGACCGTTTCGCCGACCTTGACCACGCCGCTGTCCGCCTGCTCGAGGCCGACGATGGTCTTGAACAACGTGGTCTTGCCGACACCGTTGGGGCCGATGACGCCGACGATGCCATTGCGCGGCAGCGTGAAGGACAGGTCCTTGATGAGGATTCGTCCCTCGAAGCCCTTGTCGAGGTGGTCGACCTCGACCACGATGTTGCCCAGTCGCGGACCGGTCGGGATCTGGATCTCCTCGAAGTCGAGCTTGCGGGTCTTCTCCGCCTCGGCTGCCATCTCCTCGTACCGACCGAGGCGCGCCTTGTTCTTGGCCTGCCTGGCCTTGGCGCCGGACCGCACCCAGGCCAGCTCCTCGACCAGCCGCTTCTGCAGCTTCTGGTCCTTGCGGCCCTGCAAGGTAAGCCGCTCGGCCTTCTTCTCCAGGTAGGTCGAGTAGTTGCCCTCGTACGGGTACGCCCGGCCACGGTCGAGTTCGAGGATCCACTCGGCGACGTTGTCCAGGAAGTACCTGTCGTGAGTGACGGCCAGGATCGCACCCTTGTAGTCGGCGAGGTGCTTCTCCAGCCACAGCACGCTCTCCGCGTCCAGGTGGTTGGTGGGCTCGTCGAGCAGCAGCAGGTCGGGCTCGGACAGCAATAGCTTGCACAAGGCGACGCGACGCTTCTCACCACCGGAGAGATGAGTGACCGGCTCGTCAGGCGGCGGGCAGCGCAACGCGTCCATCGCCTGTTCAAGCTTCGAGTCGAGATCCCATGCGTCGGCGGCGTCGAGTTCCTCCTGGAGCTGGCCCATCTCCTCCATGAGCTCGTCGGTGTAGTCGGTGGCCATCAATTCGGCCACCTCGTTGTACCGGGCGAGCTTCGCCTTGATCGGCACACCCTCCTCGACGTTCTCGCGAACGGTCTTCGACTCGTCCAGCTGCGGCTCCTGCATCAGGATGCCGACCGAGGCGCCGGTGGCCAGGAACGCATCGCCGTTGTTCGCCTTGTCCAGACCGGCCATGATCTTCAGGACGCTCGACTTGCCGGCACCGTTGGGACCAACGACGCCGATCTTGGCTCCGGGAAGGAAGTTCAGCGTGACGTCGTCCAGGATGACCTTGTCACCGTGCGCCTTGCGGACCTTCTTCATCGTGTAGATGAACTCAGCCATGCTTTGGGTATTGCCTTTCCAGTGTGCGGGTACTGCTCAGTCGACCATCCTAGGCGTGAGCGATGTGGGCTACGCCGTCAGAGGCAGGCCCCCGCCCTCGATCTCGTCGTCGACGCCGTCTGTTTCATCGTCGTCGGAGGTCGTCTCGGCCCCGGCATCCGCGGACTCGGCCTCCGCGTCGGCGCGCCTGCGCTGCACGATGCTGGCGTTGCAGCGGCCGAGGTCGGGCCCCACGGCGGTGGCACGCACCTCGACCGACGAGCGCCGGTTGCCTTCCCTGTCGTCGTACTCGCTGGTGTATAGCTGGCCGACCACGACGACGGGGTCACCCTTGGTCAGCGCGCCACCCACGCCGCTGACGAGTCGCCCCCAGCAATTCACGTTGACGAACAGCGAGTTGCCCGTCTCCCATTTGCCTTCGGTAGTACGTCGACGCGAGTTGCTCGCGACGCGAAACTTGACGACCTGTTGGTCACCGACCCGGCGGTGGATGGGGTCGGTGACGATGGTGCCCACCATGACGAACGGTGTCTCGAACATTTTGTGTCCCTTCATCGGTTCTGAGTTCGGCAGCGCCTGTCCCGCTGCTGAAGCCATTTACCGTCCGGCCGCCGACGCGGCGCTCCCGAGAAGAACCCATCGGGTGGCGGGCTGTGGATGAAGTGTGGACTGTGGATGAAGGGGCGGCCGCGATCGACCGGCAAGGCTAGCGTTCGTCGAGCGTGGACAGCTTCAACAGCATCGCGTTGTAGGCGGCGAGGTCGGCGTCGTCGTCGCGGTCGGCAGCGCGATCCAACCTCACGGCGGTGCGCTGGTCGGTGCGACGCCATTGGACCAGCAACGCGATCAACACCAGCACGAGCGGGACTTCGCCTGCCGACCAGGCGATTCCGCCACCAAGGCGTTGATCGGCCAAGAGATCGGAATGCCAACTCAATTGCAGCGACTGATAGAAGTCACCGGCCAGCACGGCCTTGGTTCCCATCAACACCACCCCGAAGAAGGCATGCAGTGGCAGCGACCCGAACACCACCGCCAACTTCGCGATGTGCGGAATCGGTCGAGGCGTCGGATCGACCCCGATGACCACCCAGTAGAACAGGTAACCGGTTAGCAGGAAGTGCAGATTCATCGCCACGTGAGCGGCGTGGCTGGAGACCGCCTCGTCGAAGATCCCACCGAAGTAAAGGCCGTAGAAACCCCCGACGAAGATCACGGTGGCGACGATCGGGTTGGTCAGGAACTTCGACACCCGACTGTGCAACGCCGCAAGAAGCCACTCCCGGGGACCGGGTGGATCGTCGCCGCCCACGGCGGGTAGCGCCCGCAACGCCAGCGTCACGGGCGCCCCGAGCACCAGCAGCACCGGCACCAACATCGACAGCAGCATGTGCGCCGCCATGTGCACGCTGAACATCGCGGGCATGTACCGACCGACGCCCGATGACGTCGTGAACAGCAGCACGGCGCAGCCGCACAACCAGGCCACGATCCGGCCCGTCGGCCAGGGGTCTCCGCGTTTGCGCAGCCGCCGCACTCCGGCCAGGTACAGGCCGGCGAACACGATGGCCGCCGTTCCGAGGATCAGGTCGAAGCGCCAGTCGAACAGGATCCGCGCCACCGTCGGCGGTCCCGCCAGGTCGTAGCCGATCTCGACCGCCGTCACCGACGGGTTGAACACCGCCGGAGGTGGTGGCGGTGTGCGACCCAGGGCGACGGCGATGCCGAAGGTCAAGCCGAATACGCCTGCCTCGACCAACGCCAGCCGGATGAACGGGCCCCGCGCTTCCGGATTGACCTGTAGGGCGGCCACACCGTGACGTCGATGCAGCCAGCCAAGCACGCCCAGAACGCTCAGCGCAGCCGCCTTGCCGAGGATCAGCCAGCCGTAGCTGGTGTGCACCAGGTCAGCGGGTTGGATGCGGACCAGGGCGTTCACTACGCCGGAGACGGCCATCGCGACGAAACACCACAACGCGACGGCGGAGAATCGACGCGCAGCGAGGTCGGCGTGTTCGCCGCCCCGGATCGCGTGCGCGAGCAACGCGAGCAGACCGCCAGCCCACAAAGCCCCAGCGACGACGTGGACGAACAGGCTGTTGGTGGCGAGGTCGTGCGACCCGCCGGCCGACGAATGTCCCGTCAGGACCAGCGGAAGCAGCGTCACCAGCGCGCCCCCGATCAGCAGCGGCGTCCACGACCAGCGGAGCACCGGGATGCTGACCACCGTGACGATTGCGGCCAGCAGCGCGGTCCAGCGCCACGCCCCCGCGACGTCGATGAGGCCGGCCACCGACCAGATCGCCGAGGGGTCGAGCCGACTGGTCAATGGTTGCCCAGTGATGTCGGAAACGGTCAGCGGGACC
This sequence comes from Mycolicibacterium hodleri, assembly GCF_006439015.1. Taxonomy (GTDB): domain Bacteria; phylum Actinomycetota; class Actinomycetes; order Mycobacteriales; family Mycobacteriaceae; genus Mycobacterium; species Mycobacterium hodleri_A. The sequence goes on from NZ_RCZG01000006.1 coordinate 29,413, forward strand.
ATCAGGGCGGCGCACACGGCCCACACGCCAGATGCGACGGTGCCCAACCGCAACGCCCGGTAGCCCGACGCGTCGAGCACCCCGTTGCGCTGCGGCGGGACCAGGAAGGCAGCGACGAGGAACGAACCCACCGCCACCACGGCGGCGATCTCACCTGCGGCGCGGAAGAATGGCAGTCCGTAATTGGTGACGGGGCCGGGGTCGGGCAGTCCGGTGGCGGTCAGCGCGGCGGCCAATGACAACCCGGCAATCCCCGCGGCAGTGGCCCCGGCCAGCACAGCGACTCCGACCAGGATCGGCCACACCGTGCTATTGCGAGTGGTCCCCCGCGCCTCGACGATGGTCATGACAACAGCGTATGGCGCGTCCCGGACTACCCGGTCACCCGCTCTGCTGGCGCTTGACCAATTCGCGGACGAAGAACTGCTCGCGCGAGAACTTCTCCACCTTGTCCATGTCGCCGAGAATGCCTCGCAGTTCGACGAGGAATGCCGAACGACGCTCCTCGAGATCCGCGGCCGCCTCCAGTAGGTCCTGGTCTGCGACCACCTGTCGCGCGGTGGCGAAGAGGAGCGCCGACACCGACTCGTTGCTGCGGACCCGGTCCTGAGCGATGTACTGGCCGCCCACGCCGAGCGCCAGCTTCGTCAGGGCCTTCTCGTCGATCTTCGGAGGCGTATCCCTCAGGACGTCGGCGACGATCTCATACGCCTCGATGAAGGGCCGCAGCATGGCGCCGGCGATGAGGGGCCGCTTGGCGCGCAGTATCGCGTCGACGTCGTCGCCTCCCGCGGCCAGGTGCCGCTCCCAATCGTCGTGCCAGGACATCTCCTCGGCGATGTGCGTACGGAACGCCGCGGAGTCCGCGAAGTAGAACTCGAACTTGAGGATGTCGCGCAGCCGCATCGCCTGCGCCCAGAAGGCCTCGACGCGATCGCCCTCCGCGCGCCCCGCGTGCACCAGCGACAGTTCCACGATCGAGGTCTCGAGGAAGGCATGAATGAGGGAGTTTCGATAGAAGGCGGCCTCGTGTCCATTCTCCGGGGCGATGCGCCACACCGGCTCCCGCCCGCCGTCGACCCGGGTGACGGGATGGCCGCCCGACAAGGCGTCGACCGCCGAACGTACCCCCTCGGTCGTGCGCAACCGCATCGCACTGTTGGTCATCGGAGTCTTCGCGCGCTCGAGGTAGTCCAGCGCGTCCTGCACGGTGTGATGCAACTGATCGAGGGTGAGCGCCACCCCGTTGGTGGTCAGCAACAATGCCGACACCAATCCCGTCGCATTCACGGGGGTGACCCGAAGGATCCGCCACGCCACCTCGAAGGCCATCTTCTGCATCGCGAGACGTTTGGCGGCGTCATCTGTGGTCATCGACCCGTGCGGCTCGCCGAGGTACTTGCGCATCGAGACGGCTTCGGGGAACCGGACGTAGATCTTGCCGTAGTTGCGGTCGCCTTGGGCCTTGATGAATTTGTACAGCCAGGACAACCCCTCTGGCGTCTTCTCACCCCCGCGGGCGTACGCAGCGTACTCCGCGGTCTCGTGGAGCTGGTCGAAACTGATCGAGACGGGCTGCAGCAGGATGTCGTCGCTGCGGCCCGCGAGGTAGGCGTCGGCGACGTAGGCGAGCAGACCGAGCTTGGGCGGCAACATCTTTCCCGTCCGCGACCGGGTGCCCTCGATGGCCCAGCTCAGGTTGAACCGCTTCTGGACGATGTATCCGACGAACTCCCTCAGCACGTACTTGTAGGTGGGATCGTCGAGCTTGCGACGGATGAAGATCGCGCCCGAGCGGCGCATCAGCGGACCCATCAGCCCAAATGACAGGTTGATGCCCGCGAAGGTGTGCACCGGCGGCAGCCGGTTCTCCTGCATCGCCACCGGCACGATGGCGCCGTCGAGGTAGGACCGGTGCGAGAACAGCAGGACCGCAGGATGGTTCTCGAGCGCCCCGCGCATAGCCTCGATCTCGTAGCGGTCGTAGTCGATGTTCGGGTCGAAGCCGCGGCTGAAGATCGCCCGTCCCAACGTGGGGATCAGGTCGACGGAGAACCGGCTCCAACCCGTCGCGAGTTCGTCGAGCATCTCGCCTGCCGACTCCAGCGTGGCGCCCGGTATCTGCTCGAGCCCCTCACGGAAACGGGCCGATGCCAACATCTCCGGCTTGACCAGGCGGGGCGACTTGTACTCCGGCCCAAGCAACCGCAGCTCGACCCGGTCGATGGCCAATTCCGCGCGACGCATGACGAACCGTGCGAAGTCACGCGGGTTCTCGGCGACAGTGGTCTCGCTCCAGCTCTGGCGCAGCTCGGACACCTTCGCAGGTTCGCCTGCCACCACCCGTGCGCGGGCGGGATCCTTACGAAGGATGCTGCGCTGCAACAATTTTGGCGGACGGTAGGTGTCCCGACCGCTGAGAAACGACACCACCTTGGAGCGGGTGGGCAAGCCACCGGGAATCCAGAAGACGCGAACGGGCACGACCAACCGGTCCTCATCGACGTCGAGCAGTTCGACGAGGCGCGCGAGAGAGGCGGGTGGCGGTTCGTCGTCGCTGGGAAGTTGAAGCACCTCGATGCGCGCATCGGGGTGGGCCTCCCGCTGAGCTGCCAGCCAGTCATCGAGCATCTCGACCTCGGCGGGCGTGTCGACCGAGGCCAGCACCAACGCGTCCGCGGTGGGAGTGAAACTGTGCAGGGCGTCGGCGGTGACCTTCACGGCCGACCCTTCTTGGCCGGATTCGCCTTGGCAGCAGCCTTCTTCGCCGGCACCTTCGCGGCAGCCTTCCGCGGGGCGGCCTTCTTCGCGGGTGCCTTCTTCGCGGGTGCCTTCTTGGCGGGTGCCTTCTTGGCGGGTGCCTTCTTGGCGGGTGGCTTGCGCTCGTAGAGCGGGGCGCTGGGGAGGTCGCCCAGGGGCCAGTCCTTGAGAGTGTCGAGGTAGAGCTGGCGGACCTCGGCGATGCGCTCCGAGAGGTTCTCGGTGGTCCAGTCGTCGACCGGAATCGGCGGGAACACCGCGACGTCGACGCTACCCGGGTTGAACGTGCTCGAATTGCGCTCGGCAATGACCTCCGCGTTGCGGATGACGATGGGTACGAGGGGGACGCCGGCCGCCATGGCGATCCGGAAGGGTCCCTTCTTGAACTCCCCCACCTCGGTGGTGTCCAAGCGGGTGCCCTCGGGAGCGATGAGGACCGAAATACCCTTGCGTGCAAGCTCTTCGATCTTTCGCAAACTCTCGACGGCGGCCTTCGGGTCGTCGCGGTCGATGAACGCGGCATCCAGCACCCTGCCCACCGTTCCCATCAGCGGATCCTTCTCGAGTTCCTTCTTGCCGACCGAGGTGAAGTTGTCGCTTATCAGCCTGCCCGCAATGAACGGGTCGACCTGGTTGCGATGGTTGAACAGGAAGACGGCAGGACGCTTGGCAGTGAGATTCTCCTCGCCGTTCACGTTCAGGTCGATGCCGATCGACGTCATCAACAATCGAGTCCACGCCGCAGTGAAGAAGTTGATCCCTGTGCGACGGTTGCGCGTCAACAGACCGAGACCCAGACCGCCAGCCGCCGCGGGTAGCAACGACGCGATGCCGGCGAACGTCCGGATCTGCGAGACCGGGCTGCTGCCGCTTCGACTGCTGAACTTGAGCACCGGCCAACCACGCTTGGCGGCAACGGCTTCCAGCTTTCCGGCGGGATTGGTGGGCCGGGGATTGCCAACGAGGTACATCAGCGCGACGTCCTCGTCGCCGTCTGCGTAGAAGTAGCTCTTGGCCAGATCCACTCCGTTCTTGGCGGAGAAGGCCTGCACGGCGCGCGCCTTGCCAGGCCCCCAGATGATCGGGGTCATGACCTCACCGGTGATCAGGCCGTCGTCATCGGTCTGGAATTTGTTGCTGAGAACGTTGTCGATGCCGAGGAACTTGGCGACCGGCTCGACCTGGACCGTGAGCGCCGACGAACTGAGCACGACGGTGTGCCCCCGTGCCATGTGGGCGCGCACCAGAGCACGCATCTCCGGATAGATCCGCTTCTGCACGTGTTGGACGAACAAACGCTCCCCGAGTTCGTCAAGGTCGCTGATCGAGTTACCGTGCAGCATGCGGGCACCCTTGCCGATCAGGTCTTCGAATTCCGATCGCCCGAGTTGGTGGTTGAGCCCGGCCTGCACCATGCCAATGAACTCGCCCACGCTCATCTGTCCGCGCCGCAGACGGTCCTGGGTCATGAGTACGCCCGTGAAGCCGGCGACCAGCGTGCCATCGAGATCGAAGAATGCTCCGACCTTGGGCCCCTCCGGGCTCGCCTCGATCTCGGCGACGGAACCGGGCAACCGCAGGATGACGTTCTCTCCCCTACGGGCGGGTTGTCCGTTCTGCGGATTCATTGCGCGGCACTCCCATTGGGCGAGGTGGACACCGACATGGATGACGGGGCGGTAGATGAGGGGTCGGAAGCCGAAGCGGCGACGTCGGAGGTGAACGACGCTGGCGTGCAACGTCCGTCACCGCCGAGCGCGAGGACCTCGTCGAACCCGGCCTGCAGGCATCTGGCCCACAAGGCTTCGTCGGCGATCGCCGCGCGATCATAGCGGGTGGTGATCGTGCAGTACCCGGCCCGCGAAACCAGAACCACCATCATGGCGACGCCGGGGAGCGGCCCAATCCCATAGTGCCGCAGTATTTTCGCACCGGCGATAAAGGTGTCACCGGGATAGACGGGAACGTTGCTGGCCTGCACGTCGGAGTTGACGACAGATCCGGCCACCGACTCGAGGATGCTGTCCGGCAGAAAGCTGATCAGCGGCGCCATGGCTCCGACCATGTCGATCGCCCGCTCTTCGCGCTTGATCATCATCTGCGCACGCACCTTCAGGATGCGCTTTCGCGGGTCGACCACGCCGACAGGCGCCGCCAGGTTGACGCCGGCGAAACGATTGCCGCCCGCCGGGTCGTCGTCGGAACGCAGGTTGACGGGGACGGCCATCGGCAGCGTCGCGATGGGGATGCCCTTGGCTTCGTGGTAAAGGCGCAGCGCGCCACACAGTCCGGCCAGGTAGGCGTCGTTGATGGAACCGCCGGCCGCCTTGGACGCCTTGTGCAGATCGGTAAACCTGATGTCGATCGCTTCACTGCGCGACGACAGGCTGCGCCTGCGTAGCAATGGCGACGGATCGGCCACCGGACCCATCACCCGTGCGCTGGACCTGGCGTAGTTCACGACACCGCCCACCGCGGACACCGGATCCCGGACGGCCTTGCCGAGCGCAGAGGCCGCGCCCCCGAGCGCACCGAAGATGCCACCGGCGATCGATCCGGGAAGCCTGTTGAAGCCTTCGCGCATCAAGTCGTTCGGGGACAGGTCCTCAGGAATGGGCAGCGGGGCCGCCTTCACCGATGGAGGGTCGCGCTCGATGTCGTAGATGTTGGCGAACATCTCGATGGCGCCGACGCCATCGGTGACCGCGTGACTCAGGTGCAGCATCGTCGCCGCCGTGCCGTCGGCGAGCCCCTCGACGAGGGTGGCCGTCCACAACGGCCGCGAAATGTCCATCGGCGACTGCAGCGCTACCTCGGCGAGGTCCATCACCTCGCGCAGCGTGCCCGGCGCGGGGACGCGGACCCGTCGCACGTGAAAGTCCAGGTTGAAGTCGGGGTCGACGACCCACCGGGGCGCCACCGTGGGCAGCGTTGGCATGACGACCTTCTGACGCAGTCGCATCACCTTGCGGGAGGCGTTCTCGAAGCGGGACCGGAAGCGCTCCCAGTCCGGCGTCTCGTCGAGCAACTCGACGCCCATGATCCCCGATCGAGTGCGCGGATTGGCCTCCCCACGGTGCAACAACTGGTCGACCGCACTCAGTTCCTCGGGAAGTCCGGCCGCGTCGATCTCCGGCACGTCGCTCATCGTCTGTTGATCTCCTGCCGTAGTCACCGAGTGCGCGGTCCACGCTAGTCCGGTGCCCGTTACGGCGGGGTGGCAATACCGGTGTTGTGATGCGGTTGCCAGATTTCGCAGGAGATCCACTCCTCTGGCGTTGCCTCCGTAGCTCAGTCGAATGGGGCGAGGGGCGTCGTCGTCGAGGTCAAACGATGACTGCGCGCGGCAGTTCGCGGAAGGAGAGAGTAGGGGATGACCCGTCCATCGGTGCGCGACGATTCGGCTAAGGTGTGTCCGCTGCCTCCGTAGCTCAGCGGATAGAGCAGCCGCCTTCTAAGCGGTTGGTCGCAGGTTCGATCCCTGCCGGGGGCGCACATCACTGGCGATCGGTCACCGAATTTCCGGTCGGCCGCCCAGTCCGCGCGGTCGTTGCCATCGCGAGACGCCACGAGTGGCGTCGTGGAATTCGCGCGAGGCGCAGTTCAGGAACCGTGAGCCGTGCGAGTCCAGGCGTGCGAGCGGCGTTTTCGGAGCTCAAGCGACGGTGACGCGATGTTGCTGAAAGTGACGAGTCAATGACGCGGTCCGGCACCTGAGCTTCTGTATTGAACTTTTTGTTCAATAACGATATGCATAGTTGGTTGTCCGAGACCACGGCGGCAGGGAGTCAACTTGAGCCTTCGAATCGAAGGGCACACCGGAGCAGGCCACACGCACTCCGAGGTGTCCCGGAGACGCGCATGCAATGAGGGCTTGGCGACTACCCGGCAGGAAGACGCCATTACCGCCGGAGTGGCGGAGGTAGTCGACCGCCGTGCGGTCATCGAACAGGCGAAGGGCATGCTGATGGCTGTGTACGGCATCGACGCGGACGCCGCATTTGAACTCCTACGTTGGCAATCCCAACATCACAACGTCAAACTCCGGTTGATCGCCGAACGGATCACTCACGCGTTCCCGCGTGCGTCGCAGCAACCGACGCAGTCCAACCGCCGCACTTTCGACGAACTGCTCCTCACCGCTTCTGCCAGGGTGACCAACGCGCCGCGCCGTGGCAGGGGCGACCACCCCTGCGGCTGAGCTCCGTCCTGAGCTCGCCACGGAAGCCGCACCGGCACTCCGAAAGCCCTTAGGGTCAATGGCGTTTCAACGGGCCGACCACCGAGCATCTGCAGTGGGTGGGCGCTCACGCCCGCCGGGCCGCGCGTAGTCGAGGACGCCGATTCGTGATTCGACCGCGGGAGCCGCTCGGCGCCCCTCGGTGCCATTTACAGTTTTCGAAGGAATGAACATGTCTTCACGCAACACCGTCGTCAGGTCCCTGCACGACCTCGGAGCCGCTGCCTGGTTCGGTGGATCGCTCATGGGAGCGGTGGGGGTCAACGGTGCCGCAGCCTCCGTTCGCGACCCGCAGGACCGTGCCAGGGTCGCCGCCGTTGGCTGGGGGAAATGGGCACCGGTCAGCTTCGCAGCAATGGGCGCTCATCTCATCGGGGGCGCCGGGATCCTCAGAGCGAACCGAGGCCGCGCCAAGCATCAGTCGGGCGTCACCGCGAATACGGTCACCAAGATCATCCTCACCGGGGCTGCCCTGGGTGCCACCGCCTACAGCGGCATTCTGGGCGCGAAAACCGCTCAGGGCGACGGACACTCAGTTGCCGGTGCAACCGAGCCGTCGCCTTCGACACCGGGGGACGTCGCCACCGCACAGCAGCAGTTGAAGTACCTGCAGTGGATATTGCCCATGCTCACCGGCGCGATAGTCGTTCTCGGCGCTCAACAGGGCGAACAGCAGCGTCCGAGCCAGATTCTCACTGGCCTCGGAGCGAAGCTCGTCAACCGCACGAGCGACTGACCGGCACGTCCGGACTTCACTCACCGGCTCGGTCGGCGAGGAGCCCGCGCAGTCCCTCGGCGTAGGCCCCTCGTCTCGGCGAGGGAGAAGCCCAGCCTCCCCTCGTCGAAGTCGGCGATCGCGGTCAGTGCGCCGAGCCTTGCCACCATCGCGATGACGTCGCGGGGCCTACTCGCCGCGGGTATCTATGACGCGCTGCGCGACGTCGGTCAACTTGGTGTTGGTGTCCTGCGAGAGCTGACGCAACATCGCGAACGCCCGCACGTCGTCGATCTTGAACCGCTCCATGATGATGCCCTTGGCCTGACCGATCCGATCCCGCGTCGACAACGCCGACTGCAACTGCTCACCCTCACGACTGGCCAGGATCGCCGCCGCCGCATGCGCCGCCAAGATCATCCCGATCGACTCCGCCTCGCTGTCCCACAGCTTGGGCTCGTAGCCGAACAGGTTCAACGCCCCCGCCGTCCGATCAGCCGTGTACAGCTTGAACGACAACGCCGAGCGCACCCCCAGCTTCACCACCTCGGGCGCATAATTCGGAAAGCGTGGCTCGTCGCGGAAGTCATCGATACGCACCACGATCTCGTCCAACGCCGCCTCGAGGCACGGGCCCTCTCCGAAACGAATCTGCAGCTCGTCGAGCCTGAACATCAACTCACTGGTCGGCGCCAGGGTCTCGAAACTATTGGCCTTCCCCACCAGCAAGACGCCGGCAAGGTCCACACCGGGAATCAACTCCTTGGCCGTGGCGGTCACGTCGGCGAGCACGTCGTCGACCTTCCGCAACGCGACCACCCGCGCCAACTCCGCCATCCGCAACGCGAGGTCGTGGCCTTTCAGCTTCATGACAGCATCTTGCCCCCTCTCAAGTCGGCGCGAGCGTAGTGCGCCGCTGCGTCCGGAAAGTCCCCGCCGACGTCGCTCGGCCCGACGATGTCACCGCGTAGACCAGTCCACGCCGGATGCAGTGACGAATCCATCGTTAGCATTGAGTGAATCCGCCCCTTTCCGTGTCTTTTTTTCCATCTCTTTTGCCTAGGAGCAACGACGCAGTCATGTCCATGAACTCAGTAAGGAACGACGAGTTGGTCGTGCTCCTCGACAATGCAGGTCAACGGATCGGCACTGCACCCAAGTCAGAGATTCACGACGCGTCCACTCCACTTCACTTCGCATTCTCGTGCTACCTGTTCGACGATGCGGGCCAGGTGTTGCTTACCCGACGGGCGCTGGACAAGCGCGCCTTCCCCGGCGTGTGGACCAATTCGTTCTGCGGCCACCCCGCACCCGACGAGTCGGTGGATGGCGCGGTAGTGCGTCGGGCCCGCAAGGAGTTGGGCGTCGACATCGCGGAATTGCAGTGCGTGCTGCCGGACTTCCGTTACCGGGCGGCCGACGCTTGCGGCGTCATCGAAAACGAGATCTGCCCGGTGTTCTCCGCGCGTGCCGTTGGACCGGTGAACGCCGATCCGGAGGAAATCATGGACTGGGCCTGGGTGCCGTGGGATCAGCTGCGCATCGCAGTCCAGATCCCTTGGGCGATCAGCCCCTGGGCCATCGAGCAGGTCCCTCTCCTCGACGCGGCAGGCATCGGGCGCCCGCACTAGCACCTCAGCTCGAACAAGCGCTCGGCGTATTCGAGATCGTCCCGCCAGAGCCGACTTGCCGACCGTCGCATCAACGGCCGAATCAGCGGCCCGGCCAACAGACTCTTGCCGAAGTTCGGGCGATCGGAATGCGCGATGGTTGCTTCTATGACGGCCGTACGCGGCAGACCGTCGCGCCCCAAACCCACTGGGGTGCCGTGTGTCTCGACAACGCTCCCCTGACCTTCGCCCTCGACGATGTGCATGACGACCGTCCGGGGGCCCGGGGCGGTGAACTCAGCGATCACGGGTATTCCGAGCCGACCGATCCGGAATGTCACGGCGACGAGGAAACGGTCGTCCGCCTCGGGCAGGTCTTCGTCGGCGGGAGGCGCACTGAGGACTTCGAGCTGGGTGAATGAATGCGGATGGAACCACGCACCGTGCCACGGATCCAAACGGTTGGCCACGACGTCGCACGGCTCACAGACGCCGTCGACCCGAGTGACGGCGGCCAGCTGCGGATGGCCGGGACGGACGGACGCGATGGGCGCATCGGTCGGGGTCTCGCCACCGACGGCGTCCAACCGCACCCAGCAGAGCACCCCGTCGTCGTGACTCGGGAAGGGCTTCCACGCGCCGTGACGCCGGTCCGAGAGTCGAAGTCCGTGCCACGGGCACACCAGCGTTCCGCATTCGACGGGCGCGGTGGCCAGGTCCGCTCCCAGATGTGGACACGCGCGCGGCGCGACCAGAAGCTGGCCTTCGTCCCCGCGCCACGCGACCATCTGCACGCCCGCGACACTGGTGCCCACACTCTTGGCACCGATCTGCGAGCTATCCGCGAAGGGATACCAGTTGCCACTCGGCCGCCGTTGCGCACGCAGCAGGGCCGCGTTGATCACGGCTGGACTCGCGTCACCGTAGGTGGGCTTTTGCGACGACCAAGCGGCCGAAGGAAGTGACTCAAAGGGCCACGCCTTGGCCACGTTTGCCCGGATCTCTGCCAACTTGCTCATCGCCGTCCACCCTTCGCGCGCTTCGCAAGTCGGCGCAACACCGCCGAGCGACCGTGATTTGGCACCGTGTGGACGTCGTGCCCGGCCAGCCCGAAGTGGCCGAGCAGACTGTTGGCCGCGAGCCATCCGGTGGTTGCGGCGCGCTCCATCAGCGCGACGGGAAGGTCGACGCGGATCCCGTCTCCTGCCAGCACCACACGCCGATCCGGCGTCTGCACGGTGGGCCGCCGAGCGAAGTCGCCCGGCGCGAGCCGGGGGCAGTCGCCCCGGCGCAACAGTCGTTCTTCGACGATCGTCGCGCCGACGGTCTCGGGGTACAACTCGTGCATGCGTGCCAGCAGGCCACGACGAACCTCGTCATCGGTGTCGGTGACCGAATAGGCGTGTAATTCCACCACCGAGCCACCCGTCCGGGCGGCCCACACCGCCGCTTCGCGTTCATATCGCTCGAGCACACTGACATTGTCCAGCGGTGGACGTCCCCCCGTCCCGACGAACGCCGCCCGATCGGCACGCACGGGTCGGTCCAGCCACAACCGCAACACGACGAATTCTGGCGCAGTGTGCAAGTCAGCTACCTGGTCTCGCCAGGCGGCATCACCGACGCTCGGCGATCCAGCGACGATGTGCTGTAGGCCTGCGACGTCGGTGGCCAACACCACTGCGTCGGCGGTGAACTCCGCGTCCACACCGCAGGACACCCGGACGTCCGCATCCATCGACACCGACTCGACGGAGAGGCCGGTGTGGAACCGAACCCCGTTGCCCTCCAGGTACTTCCGCAACGGGTTCCAGAGTGCGACGTCGAAGTTCTCGTTGGCGACGTCGAAGATCAGACCCTCGCTGGAGCCGAGGAAGTAGATGTGGAACATCGCGACCAGTTCGGCGGCCGACAGATATTCCGGCTTGGCGAAGAAGCTGCGCGCGAACACCTCGAACGCCAGATGCCGTGCAGCTGCGGGGAAGTTGATGTCCTGTAGGAACGTTTCTGCGGTTCTGTCGTCGAGGTCGAAGTACGTTTGCGGTACCGACGCCGTGGCGAGCGGCGCCGCCGCCTTCGCGTCGAGCCGGACCAGATCGCGCAACCGAAAGGTCGGGCTGCGCAGCGCAAATGCCAAGGCGTTGAAGGGTGGCGTGTGGGGCAGCCCACGGAAGGTGTCGTGGCGCCCCAGCGCATCGACCAAGGGATAGTCGTCGACGGGAGTCAGCGCAGACAGGTGCGGGTCGGCCCTGCGCAACAGGGTCCGCAGGTTGTAATACTGGCGGAAGAACGCGTGGAAGCCGCGGTTCATCGCCGCAGGCGCACCGTCTGCCAACGTGTCGGGCCAGCCGCCCACGCGTCCACCCAGGTAGTTGCGCGCCTCCAGAACGTCGACGTCGACCCCCCGCTCGCTGAGCCCTGCCGCGGCCGCAAGGCCGGCGATGCCAGCGCCGACGACCACCACCCGAGGCACCCGCTCGAGCGAGGCGGCGTCGCTGAGCCCGGGCGACGCCGGAATCGTCTCGCGTAGCCGGTCCGTCTCACTCATCACTGCTCCGTAACCTCTGCCGGTGGGCGGCGCCGCTCCCACAGCAGCAACACAGCCGTCACCAGCGCGAACCCGAAGAGAAAGTCCTCGATGGGAATGTCGAACGGGAAGCGAATCCCGGAGGTGTGCCGTTCGTCGTAGATCACGATCGGCGCACTGAGCTTGGTCAGCCAACCGTCGACGGGGATCTGGAAGCCAGTGACGATGACCATCGAAATCCAGTACGCCGGACGGCGGAACAACCCCGTGCGAAACACGGCCAGTTCCAGTGCACACACCGCAACCACCGCAATCACCGCCGGCAGTGTGTAACCCAGACCGCTCACCGTTGCGTCACCTTCGCGCGCCACTGTCGAATGATCGTCAGCATGGACTCGACTGCCGAAAAGGTGAGCAACCCGCAGATCGGGATCACGATGAAGAACAACAATTCCTCCAGCGGCAGCTCACCGGGGGCGATCGCACCCAGGATGTAGCGCGGGTTGTACCACCACACGTCGGCCGCCACGGCGATGACGTCCCAGATGAGAAACACCAGCGCGATCGGCAGAACGGCGGCGACCAAGCGACGCGGCTGGCGGTAGACACCCTTGCCGAAAAACTCCAAGGGCAGGGTGCATACGAGGCACGCACCGAGAACCATCAGATACTGCCACCGATCCACGCTCACCTACTTCCGTGACGTAGTCTCGCACCCCATGCCCGCGCCACGCCCGCCCCGGCGACGGTGAGGCGTCGCACCTTTCCGACCGTGGCGCGCTGGCTGAAGATCTCGAAATCGATCTCCTCGATCCGGTCCAGGATCTCCGAATACAGCTTCAACGCCACGACGACGCACGGACGCGATGCCGGATCCAGCTTCTCGATGCCGGGCCAAGCCTGCGTGTACACCGCACGCGCGACCGCGTGCTGCTCGGCCAGAGCGCTGCGCACGCGGACGTCGGTACGCCGATTGGCCTGGCACCAGCTCAGCACGTCGCGGTCGACACCGTGGGCGGCCAGTTCGTCGGCCGGAAGGTACACCCGCCCGCGCCGCAGATCCTCGTCGACGTCTCTGAGGAAGTTGGTCAGCTGGAAGGCCTTGCCGAGCGCGGCGGCGTGCGGGGCGGCGTCCTCTCTCGAGCCGACCGTCCCCAAGATCGGCAGCAACTGCAAACCGATTACCTCCGCAGACCCGTACATATAACGCTCGAGCGCGGCCCGATCCGGATAGTCGGTGACGGTCAGGTCCATCCGCATCGAGCCCAGGAAGTCGTCGAAGAGGTCCCATCCGATGTCGTACTTGCGCGCGGTATCCACCACGGCGGTCAACGTCGGGTCGTCGCCGCACGGCTTTCCCTCCCCGAGGCTGTCGTACAGCTGGGTGGAGAACTTCTGCAGTTGCTCGGCACGCAACTCGTTGCCGCGGGAGTCATCGAAGTCGTCGAGGATGTCGTCGGCGCGGCGGGCGAACCCATACAGCGCGTGGACGGCGGGTCGCTGACTGGGTGCGAGCAACCGGGTGGCGGCGAAGAAGGTCTTCCCGTGCTGGGCGTTGATCTCGCGACACTTCCGATAGGCCTCGCGAAGTGAAGGCTCTCGCACCCCGGCCGCATCGAGTTCGGATCCGATCATCGCTGATAGGCCTCCTCATTCGGGCGGCGCGCAGAAGCTCCGGTAATGCGATCGGCGGCCAGCCGACCGGACATCACCGCGGTGGGTACGCCAACCCCTGGCACCGTGGACGAACCGGCCAAGATCACGTTGTCCACCCCCCGGACGGTGTTGGCCGGTCGAAACGGGCCGGTCTGGGCGAAGGTGTGCGCCAACGCGAAGGGGGTGCCCGCGACCATGCCCTGGCGGCCCCAGTCCGCGGGCGTCACCACCGACAGCACCTCCATGTCGTCGCTGACCTGCGGCAATCGAGTCCTGACGGCGCCCAGCATCTGCTCCACGTAGGCCGATCCTCCTGCGTCCCAATCCACTTGGCCCACTTCGGTATTGGGAGCAGGCGCCAAGACGTAGAGCAGATCGCGACCGGGCGGGGCAAGACTCGGATCGCTGGCGGTCGGTCGCGTGACCAACAGCGACGGGTCTCCCATCACGCGTCCGTCGGTGATGATGTCGCGGAAGGTCTGTTTCCAGGCGTCTCCGAACAGGATGGTGTGGTGGCCGATCGAATCGCCGAGCGCGGGGCACCCGACGTGTGCGACGACGGCCGAGGGCGCCGGACGCAACCGCAGCAGTCGACGCGGCGTGTGGTCCAGCAGTCGATAGGTGTCGGGGAGTTCGGTGGTGAGGACCACGGCGTCCGCGGGGACCCGATGGCCATCGTCGGTCACCACCCCGGTGACCCGAGAACCACTGCGCTCCAGCTCGGATACCGTTGCACCGTAGATGAATTCGACACCGGCGTCGGCTGCCGCCGCGGCCATGGCATCGGGGAGGGCACGCATGCCACCGCGGGGAAAGGTGACGCCGGCGATGGTGTCCATGTAGGCGATCACCGCATATACGGCCAGAGCGCTCTGCGGAGGCACGCCCGCGTAGAGCGCCTGGAAGGTGAATACCCGCAGCAGACGCTCGTCGCTGAGGAATCGGCGAATCACGTTCTCCCAGCGCCGGAACCCACCCATGGCGAGGAGCCGGACCAGCTGAGGAGTCAGAAGCGAGAGCGGCGAGTCGAAATTCGCACCGATGAATCCGTCGAACTCGGTTTCGTAGAGCTTGGTCAACCAGGTGCGCATCTCGAGATAGGCATCGGCCTCCCGACGGCCGGAGAATCGTTCGATCTCGGCGAACATCGCCGTCGGCTCGGTGTGGACCTGCAGCGTCTCACCGTCGGCGAACACTGCGTTGTACGCCGGATGAACCGGCAACAGTTCGACGCGGTCGGTGAGCTTCTCCCCGAGCGCCGCGAAGGCATCGTCGATGATGTCGGGCATCGTCAGCACCGTCGGGCCGGTGTCCAATCGGTAGCCGCTGATGTCGGCGCGACCGACCCTGCCGCCGGGGTGGTCCCCCCGCTCGACCACCGTGACGTGACAACCACGCCCGGCCAGCTGCATCGCCGCCGACAATCCGGACAATCCGGCACCGACAACCACGACCCGGTCGGTTCTTCCCTGGACGGTGCGCATCATGCGGCCCTTTCAGTGCAATAGACGGCCATGTCTTCGAGTGCAGTTCGGATGGCGTGCGGAATGCCGACGTCGTCAAGACAGTCGAGTGCCCGCTTCAGCCGTTCGTCGATGAGCTGTTCGATCCACTCGATGGCGCCGCTGGCGACGATCAGGGACTGCCAGCGTTCGGCATCGGCGGGACTCAACGTCGGGGTGGTCATCAGTTCGGCGAGTTGCCTGCGCAGGCCACTGTCGGCCAGTTGATGGGCTGCGACCACCACGCTGGTGGCCTTCTGGGACACCAGGTCGGTGCCGACGGATTTGCCGGTTACGTCTGGCGAGCCGGAGATCCCCAAGAGGTCGTCTCGCAGTTGAAATGCCTCGCCCAGCGCGACGCCATACCCGCCGAGAGCGTTGATGACCTCGGGTGAACAGCCAGCCATGGCTCCTCCGATCTCCAACGGTCGCCGCACGGTGTAGTTCCCTGATTTTCGTCGGAGCACGTCTAGCACCTCGTCGAACGTCGGAAAGGAGTGGGCATCGTTGACCAGATCCGCGATCTGGCCGATTGCCAACTCGACCCGCATGTCGTCGTAGCGGGGCCACACCCGGGCGAGCGCATCGGCGCCGATGCCGCTCTCCCGGAGCATCTTCGCGGCCCACACCAGACACAGATCGGCGAGCAGTACCGCCGAAGACTCGCCAAATCTCTCCGCGGAGCCCGTCAACCGACGGCGGCGATGCCATCCTCCGAGTGCGACGTGGGCCGAAGGCCGACCTCGTCGCAGCGCGGATTCGTCCATCACATCGTCCTGCATCAGGGCAAAGGCGTGCAGCAACTCGAGGCTGGCCGAGGCGCGCAGCGCCGCCTCGTCCTCTGGTGCACCGCACAGCCAGCCCAGATACATGAACGTCGATCGCACGTACTTGCCGCCGTCGACGAATCCAGCCAGAACATCGCCGGCGACGTCGACGTTGGCGTTGGCGAGTTCGTCGAGGCACTGTTTCGTCACGAACTCGGACAGATGCGAGCCCACCGCGTCGCGTACCCCGGCTCGCCAGTCGTGCGTGCACGCTTCAGTCAACCTCACGGAGTGCATCTCGAAGTATCGAACTCTCGTGTCCCGCAACTCGGCGCTCCTCGGTCACTCACAGTCGGTCCGATTCGTCGGCAGCGACAACGGCCGCCACGGTGCGGCCGAGATGTCGTACGTCATTCGGAGCCCAGAGGGCTTGGGTTGGGTTGACGTCGAAGATAATTTGAACGCTCCACCGACGGGGGATGCTCACGGCATCGGGGTGTCCAACACGCCAGCCTCATACCCACCCCCGACATCACCACGAACGATACGTGGACAGCGGTCGACGCCGCACAGGAGAGGGCCGTGACCAGTCCCTGGGACGTGACGGACCGCCCGGTTTAGTGAATCGATCGAGGACAGCGCCGGACCTGGTCACGAATCCCGCAACTCGGCGTTGAAGGCCCGCATCGAGTCGATCAGCGCGGCCATCACGCGATGCGTGATCCCCAGGTCGTCGGCGGAGAATCCCGCCAGTGCGGTCTCGACATGTCGACCCAGAGGGGTGAAGAAGGACCGGGCGACGGCGCTGCCGTGGTCGGCGTAGCGCAGTAGCACCTTGCGGCGGTCTGAGGGATGACGTGCCCGGGTCAGATGCCCTGACTCGACCATGCGGTCGACCAGGTAGGTGATTGCGGCACCGGACACCCCCACCCGCTGACCGAGCTGACTCTGCGTCAGCGGATCGCCGTCACTCTCCGCCACCATCACGTGCAGGAGCGCGCGAAAGTCGTTGGTACTCAAGTCGTGTTGCGCAGTGAACACCCGACCCAGCTCGTCTGACTCGGCGGAAAGGGCCTGTACGTCGGACACGATCATCTTCTCGATGGCATCGCGGGGGGGAGGCGGTGTGCCGTTCATGTCACAATTCCTTAAGTTGATTAATCATTAATTAGTTTAATATACTCGCCGTCATGAACTTTTGGGATCGGTACTCCGCCGTCGTGACTGCCCGATTCTCGTGGGCCATCACCGTGCTGATTGCCGTCGCGGCCGGCGCGTTGATGGCACTCGCAGGCGAGAACACCGGCGCCGACCAGTCGCCGGTGCCCGTACCGGCCTCGGCCGAGTCGGCTCGCGTAGCTGCGCTCATCAAGGAGTTCCCCGCGGGCGACAAGGCTCCGGTCATCCTGGTGGCGTCCCGCATCGACGGTGCGCCCCTGTCTCCGGCCGACCTCGGTGCCATCGACGAAGCCCGCCAGCGGGTCTTGACAAGTGCAGGAACGCCCGCGGGGGCACCGTCGATCACATCCGAGGACGGCGCCGTCGCGTTGGCCCCCGTCCCGATTGCAGCCGACCTCTCCGGCTTCGACCTCGCCGACACCGTCAAGGCTCTGCGCACCGCAGCCAATGTCGATGCGCCGCGAAACCTCCGGCTGCAGATCACGGGCGGCCCCGCATTCGGCGCCGACATCGCCGACTCGTTCTCCGGCGCCAACTTCACCCTGCTCACAGTCACCGCGGCAGTCGTGGCCCTGCTACTGATCCTGACCTATCGCTCGCCGATCCTGTGGCTGGTTCCCCTCACCGTCATCGCGGTCGCGGACCAGACGGCGGCGGCATTGGGCGGCGTGGTCACCGGCCTGACCGGACTTGCCGCGGACGGCTCGACCACCGGCATCACCAGCGTGCTGGTCTTCGGTGCGGGCACCAACTATGCACTTCTGCTGATCTCGAGATATCGCGAGGAACTGGCGAACACGCCCTATCACCGCGACGCACTACGCACCGCCGTGCGTAATGCCGGTCCGGCGATCCTGGCCAGCAATGCCACCGTCGTGCTCGCGTTGCTCACCCTTCTGCTGGCCGTAGTGCCCTCGACCCGCAGTCTCGGCGCACAGGCAGCGTGCGGCCTCCTGGTCGCGGCGGTCTTCGTCCTCGGGGCGTTGCCGCCGCTGTTGGCGCTGTTCGGCCCGCGGCTGTTCTGGCCATTCATTCCGCGCCGAGGCGGCGGACACTCCGCGGAGGAACACGGCGCCTGGTACCGCGTGGCGACGTGGGTCAGTAGCCATGCCGGCCGGGTCGCGGTAGTGGCGCTGACGACGCTCGCCGTTCTGTGCGCCGGGTTGCTCGGCACCCCCGTCGGGCTGTCCCAGACCGACCAGTTCCGGGTGAAGGCCGAATCGGTGACCGCCTACGACACTCTGGCCGCACATTTCCCCAGCGGTCTCACTTCTCCCACCACGGTCATCGGCCGCACCGACCGCGCCGGCGAGGTTCAGCGGGCGATCGACGCCACCCCGGGGGTCGTGTCGGCCACCGAGGGCGGCCGCTCCGACGGCGGGCTGACCCAGTTCTCCGTCGTGATCGATGCGCCACCCGCCTCCGGCGCGGCGTTCGACGTGATCGATGCGCTTCGCGGATCGGTTCGCGCAGTCGACGCCGATGCGCTCGTAGGCGGCGCGGACGCGCAGGCACTCGACGCACGCAACGCGGCGCAACGCGATCAGCGCGTCGTCATCCCCGCGATCCTCGCCGTCGTACTACTCGTGCTGTTCGTGCTGCTGCGGGCTGCGCTAGCTCCGTTGATCCTCGTCGGCGTGACCGTGCTCAGCGCGTTGGCTGCACTCGGCCTCGGTGGCTGGACGAGCGTGCACGTCTTCGGATTTCCCGCCCTCGATAACACCACCCCCCTGTTCGCCATCCTGTTCCTCGTCGCACTCGGGGTGGACTACACGATCTTCCTGGTCACGCGGGCGCGCGAGGAGACCCATCGGCACGGCACCCGCGAGGGCATCGTGCGCGCGGTCTCGGCGACCGGTGGAGTGATCACCAGCGCGGGCATCGTGTTGGCCGCTGTGTTCGCCGTACTCGGCGTGCTTCCGCTGATCGTGCTCACCCAGATCGGCATCATCGTCGGACTCGGCATCCTCCTGGACACCTTCCTGGTCCGCACCGTCATCATCCCCGCCCTCTTCACCCTCATCGGGCCGCGCATCTGGTGGCCGGCTCGCGTCGATCCGGCGGCGCTACTCGCCAGCACGAAGGGAACGTAATCATGATCGAAGCCAATAGGGTTGTCTCCCAGCCTAATTCCGTCGTCAAGGCGTGGCGATGGGTCACAGCAGCACTGTCGCTCAGCCAGTTGGCGGCACCGCCGGTGATCGACCGGGTCTTCGGCAACTTCCTGGAGACCGGGGCCACCAACGAAGCACTGATCACACCCGCCGGGTGGGCGTTCTCCATCTGGGGTCTGATCACCTTGCTGTCCGTGGTCACCTCAGTCGCGGTGTTGCGGGCCGGGTTGGGGGCGCCGTGGGAGACCAGGGCGCTGATCGGGTCCTCGGTAGCGTTCACCGGTTTCAGCATCTGGCTGATCACCGCCGCTCAGGACTGGTTGTGGCTCACAGTCGCCGTATTCGCGATCATGGTCACCGCACTGATCGACATCATGCGGCTGCTGGTGCGCCATGCCGAGGACCTGACGTGCCCGGACTGGTTGCGGCGACTAACCACGCTGACGTTCGGTCTTTACCTCGGCTGGAGCAGCGTAGCGGTGTTCGTGAACGTCGCCGCCGCCCTGATCGACTCGGGCGCCTCGGCCACCGGAACGGCTTGGCAGGCAGCGGTTCTGGTGGCCGCAACGGCATCCGCGGTGGGCCTCACCGTCGTCCTGCGCGGCACCCCTGGTTACGTGGCGGCAGCGTTGTGGGCCCTGATCGCCGCGGCGATCGGCGCCGTCCACCGCGGGTCGGCCCTACTCGCCGGAGTTTCACTGGCGGCGGCGATCCTCATTGCCGTCGTAGCGGTCATCTCCTTCCGCTCACGACGGGTTCGTGCCCAGACCTAGGACTCGATCGGCACGACGACTTCGTTGCGTCGCCGGAACGGCACAGTCCACGGCGGGTCGTAGAACCACGCCACCGGGTCGCCTGCCGGCGCGAGCCCCTTGGCCCGCAACGTCTCCGTCAACTCCGCGGAACGTGCTGCCACCGCGCCCTGACCGCGGTCGCCACTGAAGCGCAGAACGGCCACCGTCTCGGCGGGTACCTCGACCAAACGCACTCGGTCGTCATCGGGAGTGGGCAATGTCGCCATGGTCCACTTCGAGGGCATGAAGAAGCGGATGATCCAGCCCTCGCCGTCGCTGCCGGAGCGCGACACCGGAGCGGTCATCGCCATCTTCTCGCCACGGGTCGAGGCCTGGCTCACAGGAGCCGTCATGGCGATCTTGTTGGCGCCGTGGTTGCGACCGAAGATGTACCCGGCCAGACGTCGAAATCCCTCGTTACGTGCCTTCTCCTCGTCTGCTTCGACGGTCGTCTCCGCCGCGATGCGTGGCTGATAGCGACGGAGTTCTACGACGTCGGTCAGTTTCTCGCTGGTATGCGGGGGCTCCTCGGTGCCGATGCGGATTCCCACGATCCCGAGCACGGACTCAGCGATCTGAGTCACTGCGGTGGTCAATTGGTTCAACATGTCGCCAACCTACTCGTCGCCGGGCTTGGCGCCCGTAGTCCAACGAGCCTCCATGGCACCAACCGCGTGGCACTAATTCAGTGGAGCGGCATCCTCCGGGCGCTCCGGGGTACCCGAACCACGGCGGTTTTGGAGACGCCGATGCCCGGCGAACTGCCAGATCACACCGGAACTCAGAGCCAGTGCCGCGACTACGGCGCCGATGGTGGCCAACGGATTGCGGCCGACCGCAAAGCCGGCCAGACTCAGCGCCATCGCCGCGAGGCCGATCGCGATGAGCCCGTAACCGGGCCACCGAGCGGCATCCTTCAAGGCCTCGCCAGCGACAGGTCCGGGCGTGTCTTTCGCGGTTGGTGCGACGTCGTTGTTTCCCATGGTGGCTATTCGACGCCGAAGTCCGGTTGCGACCTCGGTTGTCGCGTGTTCTTCACCACACTGGGTGATCCGTCCAGTCCGGCCGGATCTCTCTCGATCCGCGCCAGAAGCCAGCGGCGTCGCATCAGCGGCACCGCTCGCTTCGTATGGTCAGTTTGGGCGTCTCGTGTTGCGCGGCAGCGTGAGTCGAAACTGCGCTCCCGTCTCCCAGGGCTCGCAGGTCAATTCCCCGTAGTGTGCTCGCGCGAGTGCCCGCGCGATCGACAGGCCGAGGCCCGCGCCGCCGTGGTCGCGGTTACGGGACGTATCGAGACGTACCAAGCGGTCGAACACGCGCGCATGGTCAACCCGGTGAATGCCCGGACCGGTGTCGGTAACCGTCAGCAACGCATCGTCGCCGTCTGACCGGTCGACGTGCACCGTGATCCGTCCCCCGGGCGGGGTGTAGCGGCGCGCGTTGTCGAGCAGATTCGCCAAGATCTGACCGACGCGATGGGGATCGGCCCGCATCTCGAAGTGATCGAGTCCGGTGCGGGTGACCGACACCTGCGGGGCAAGCATGGCGGCGCGCTCGACCTGAGCATCGGCGATCCCCGCCAAATCGGTGTCGACGACCCGCAGCGGGAGACCGGCATCTATCCGGCTCAAGTCCAGCATGTCGGTCACCAGTCGGCCGGCCCGACGCGCGTCTGCAAGCAGCAGTTGGGTGCGCCGTCGAGCGGCGGGCGATGCATCGGGTGAGGTGTTCACCATTTGCTCGGCCGCCACCTGGATGCCGGCCAGCGGCGTGCGCAACTCGTGTGCCGCGTCCGCCAGGAAGTCACGGGTCTGGACTTCGGCGCGCTGCGCCGCCTCCGCAGCCTGCCGAGCTTGTTGTTCGGCCGTTTCCAGTGCGTCGAGCATGCCGTCGAAAGCTGCTGCGGCGCGGCCGAGTTCCGTGTGGGGACGGTCCGGCTCGAGTCGACGTCCACGGTCACCGGTCGTGATCGCCTGCGCCAGCCCGGTCAACCTCTCGAGCGGCCGAAGCGCCCCGTGAGCGACGGCGAACAGCAGCAACGCCGCGAGGACGAGCGTGACGGCGCCTGCTCCGATCATCAGTTCGCGAAGTTCGCGGACCGCTGTCGTGCTCTGGGTGGTGTCGGCGACGAGGACCACCCGACCCCCGGTGGGTAGGGGGTGCACCACCACGGTGTTCGTTTCGTCGGGCGGTGGTCGGGGCGCCGGTGGCAGATCCGGAGCGCCCGGTCCGTCGGCCGGTCCCGGTTTGCCCGCGGGTCCCGGTCGCGGGGGCCGAGGTGGGGGCGGCAGGACGCTGCCAGGTCCCGCGTCTGTGTCGGGGCTGATCGCTGGGTCTCCGTAGGTCGCGCCGTCGGGGGTGACCAACAGCGCTCGGATGCTTGCTCCATTGAGCTCGGCGGCAAGTACCTGGGGTACTGTTCCCGCCTGAGCCAGGGCGTCGGCGCGGCTAGTGGCGGCCACCAGTCGGTCATGGAGGTCGTGGCGAACCTGCGCACCGAACATCACGTCGATCGCCACACCGAGGATCAGCAGCAACGATGCAAGCAGGGCGAGCACGGCCAGCGTGATGCGCCGCCGTAACGAGGGCGTCTCGGTCACGGGGCGACTGGTCGCAGTTGATAGCCGATTCCTCTGCTGGTGTGCAGGATTCGCGGACCGTGCGCCTCGAGCTTGCGACGTAGCGCACTGATGTAGACCTGCACCAGGTTCGGGTCGTAGGCGTCGTAGCCCCAGACGGCCGTCAGGATCTGTTCCTTGCTGACGAGTCGACCGCGCTGATCGGCCAGATATGACAGCAACCGCAGCTCCGTCGCCGTGAGTTCTAGTGGCTGACCGTTGCGCGTCGCCGAACCCGCATCCACATCCAGGACCAGATCGCCAAGTTGGATTGCCGACGGCAGCCTGCCCCGTCGGCGCAACACCGAACCGATCCGCGACACCAGTTCGGCCAACTCGAACGGCTTCACCACATAGTCGTCGGCGCCCCCGTCCAGACCCCGCAGCCGATCGTCCAGTCCGTCGCGTGCCGTGAGCAGGACGATTCCGGTGTCGCCGTACTCGCGCACCACATTGATCAAGTCGAACCCGTCACGCCCAGGCATCATCACGTCGAGCACGACCAGGTCGGGCCGGAATCCTCGCAGCGTGTCCTCCAAGCCGACACCGTCCGGCCGCGAACCGGTCACGTAGCCGGCGTCGTCGAGAGCTTCGCCGACCATCTCGCGGATGGTCTCGGAGTCCTCCACGACCAACACCCGCGCGCGAGGCTCAGATCGCGTCGAACCACGGCCGGTCATGTGTCCATTGTCGCCTGTGACCGACCGGCGTTCCTGAAGGGAACCTGAAGGAACGTCCAGGGCGGGCGTTCTTCAGCTTCATTTCAACTTCAGCCCGCAACGTCGTTGGCAGCAAGAACAACTCAACTGATGTGGAGGACGACGTGAGCGAAGACAACACCGAGAATTTGCGGGAGCAGGGAATGGAGCCCGTAGAACGCAGCGACAAGCCCGTGCGGCGATGGGGGGCAACCACCGATCGTGTTCGACAACACCCCATCGGTGTCGCCGTCGGCACTGGTGTCGCGGCACTGCTCGTCGGCGGAGTGCTCGGCGCAACGCTGTTCAGCGGGTCGACGCACCAGGTGGGTCCTGCCGGAATCTCCTCCACCTACGCCGCTCAGGGTCCGGCGTGTCTCGGCGGACCGCCACCACCACCACCACCACCACCACCGCCGCCCGGTGGTCCTGTCGGTCCGGGTGGAGCAGATGGTCCGGATGGCCGGGGTGGTCATCCTGGCGGACCCGGCGGACCCGGCGGACCTGGTGGCCCTGGCGGACCCGGCACTCACGGCCCGGGCGCACCCGGCGGCCAGGCAGGTCCCGGCGGACCGAAGGATTCTGAAGGGCCGAAAGATCCTGACGCTCAGAGGGTTCCGGGGCCGAACCCACCTGCCCCAGTTGCTCCGACGACGCCACTCTTGCCGGCGGAACGGCCCGCCGGGTAACGGTGGGACGGAGGACTTCCTCGGTAGGGCGACGTCTCGGAAAAGCGACGTCCTCCGAGGAACCTCTACCCGAGCGGTTACTCCTCGGGTGACCCAGCGTGGAGGTGCGCAGGAATCGGCGGAATACTCCTTGCGCCCGAAGTATCTCCAGTGCTATATAAAAATATATGGCAGACGACAGAGATCTGCTCACGTAATCACTGGAGGTGGAGATGATGTTGATGCGTACCGATCCGTTCCGTGATCTCGACCGCTGGGCCCAGCAGGTGGCGGGAACCGCCGCTCGGCCCGCGGTGATGCCCATGGACGCCTGGCGCGACGGCGATGAATTCGTCGTCGAATTCGACCTGCCCGGCATCTCGGCTGAATCCCTGGGCCTCGACGTAGAACGCAACGTGCTCACCGTGCACGCCGAGCGTCGCGGACTCGATCAAGACCGCGAGATGGTTGCCGCCGAACGACCCCGTGGCGTATTCACCCGCCAGGTGTTCTTGGGCGACACCCTCGACACCGAGCAGATCAGAGCGACGTACCACGACGGGGTCTTGCGACTGAGCATCCCGGTTGCCGAGAAGGCCAAACCGCGTCGCATCAAGATCGCCAGCAGCAACGAACACGCCGTGATCAACGCCTGAACCGACCCGATCGGGGGTCCGATCCCCAGGGAGAGGAGGTGATGAGTCCACTGCCGTCAGGCAACTGAACACATCTCGAGACGGCGAGGCACACCGGTCCGCCGCAGCACTCATTTCGGCGGACTGCGTGTGCCATCGTCTGCCCGCGGGCGGACGTCGGCGACCGGTCCGAGCTAGCCGTTCGAATCAGATCCCCGGCGGTCGAGTGCATTTTGGCTTGGAGGCGTGGACGTCATGGCGCCCGAGTATCCGCCGGAATTCCGGCCGCGAGAGGGACGATGATCGAGGTGGCGCTGGCGGAGCCGGCGGTTTCGGAATGCGAGGCGATCCGTTCGGTCGCGACGACATTGAGTGTCTCGGAGGATTCGGTGCGGCGCTGGCGCCGCACGGCTTACTCAGCCGGTGACGAGCGGGCGGAGATTCGCCGCCTCCAGGGTGAAGCAGCCGAAATGCGCACGGCCAACGAAATACTGAAGAAGACGTCGGCGTTTCTCGCTGCGGAACTGGATCTCCTCACGACCCAGGAATCAGCCGGGTGACGCCGCGGACCACACCACGTCCCGAACGGAACAGCCGGCGCGGTCCCATCGATTTCACCACATCGACGATGTTCACGTTTTACGTTCTGCGGGTACAGCGTCCGAGACTGCAGTGACGGAAGGAATGACCATGGGTGACAGCGGACCTGAAGAAGCGGTGAAGGGTGTCGTAGAAGACGTCAAGGGCAAGGCCAAGGAGGTCGTGGGAATCGTCAGCGGCCGCGATGGTCTGCGTGAAGAGGGTCGCGCCCAGCAGGACAAGGCCGAAGCGCAACGAGACGTGGCGAAGAAGGAAGCCGAGGCCGAGGCGGCGCGAGCCGCCGAGAAGTCCGCCGAGGCTCGCCAAAAGGCTGCGGAGTAACAACTCCGACATTCGGCGTCCGGGCGCAGCACCCGATGGGGTACGCCCGGACGCCGTTGTCGTCTGGCCTGGTTGCAGGATTCTTGAGGCGCCAGTGCAATCCGATCGTCGACACGTCGTGCGGCGAGACCTGCTCATCACTGCGCGAGGCGTGGCACCCCCGGGGTGCGACAACGCGACAGGGTGCGGTTCCATGTCATCACCTCTCGGTCAGCGGACGCGGCGGCGCTGGCCCTTGCCGACGTGAATCGTGGTGCGCGAGGCGATCGTAGGTTCGGCGAGCATCGTGACGATCTGCTCACAGACCGCATCTATGGCTGGGATGAGCCACTCCGGTCGCGGCGCGGCCACCGCGTTGACGGTGAGATCGACTGTCCGGGTGCCACGGTCGATGATGGCCTTGCCGCTGACTGAGTCAACGTCCGGGGACTGCTCCAAGGCGTGCGCCGCAGCGTGCGCGACCTCGCCGAGGTCGATGCCGATCGCACCGGAGTCATTGGTCAGCAACGGCAAATGCGTTACCCTTGCCGCCGGCGTGTGCGTGAACAGCCAGCGCAGCGCCGCGACGATGAGCAGGATGCCTACACCAGCCAGGGCCCAACTCCACCATCCCGTGGCGGTGGCCGCGCGCAGACCCGGCACGTTCACGGTACGTGGGACGTTGGGCAGAACTGCGGTGTCCCACAACACCAATGCGGCCCCGATTGCGATGAGCGCCGCTCCGGCGATCAGGGCGACGAAGCGGTCCAGCGAAGAAGCTAGGCGGGTCATGTCAGTCCTCTCCCGTGCGTGTGCGCACCTTGATGCGCGGCGTGTCGACGATGAAACCGTTCAAGGCCTCGGTCACGGCGGCGTTGATGGCCGCATCGAGTGCGGCGTCCCCGCCGGTGGTGACAACTGCAGTCACGCTGACGGTCCGCAGGCTCGCCGAGGCCTTGGCGCTCAGCACACCGGGAACGGTATCGGCGGCGGCAGTGGCCAATCGAGCCAGATCTGCTCTCGGAATCCACACGCTGGTCCGTGCGGACACGGCTAGCGCGGTGCGTCGCCGCGGTCTCAACCCAGCAGTGATCGACCACAGCCCGAGCAGGACGGCCACGACGCCTGCCGGCAGCATCCAGACCTGATGAGTCAGGCCGTCCAGTCCCGAGATCGCCGTGGTGATCCACGGAGCGCCGCGGAGCCAACCCCAGTCGACCGCGGCGTCGCGCAACGCCATCGCACCGACGGCGAGCAGCAACAGGGCGACTAGAGCACCGACGTAGCCGGCGGTCGGCGCGGCCACCGGCGCCCGTCCAGCAGCGGGACTGACGGACGTCCCGACACGTGCGTCGCCTCCGGGGGTCTCGCAATCATGGTTGACGGTCATCGCACGGTCCTGTCGGACGGCATCGGGTCGACTACGGCGTCGATCGCAACGTCGACGCGATCCACCGTCAGCGCTGCATAGGTACGCAACGCCTCGGCGACGTTGCGCTGTACGGCCGCGGCGACGCCGATCGCAGGCTGGGGCCACCCGACGGCGATGGTCACCTGCACTCGAGCCCGGTCACCGGCAATGGACACGGTGGCCCTGGGCAATTCACGGCCGGTGAGCCTGTCCAGACCCGCCGAGTGAGGGTGAACTCCGCCGGTGAGCCGCGCCGCGTGCACGGCGAGGCGCTGAGCGACCCTGTCCAACACGACGAGCTCGCCGCGTCCGCCGGGATCGGCAAGGCCGTCCTGAATCGAGTCGTCAGCCACGGCGACGCCCGGGGAACAGGGCGCTGAGATCGAACTCGCCGTCGCGCTGGCCGCCGATCAGGTACCCGACGACGCCCAGGATCAGGGCGACGACGAAACCCGTGAGACCGCCGGCTGCTGCGGCTATGCCGAGCATGAGGCCAGCGATCAGTCCCAGGCTTGATGTGGTCATGGAAACCTCCAAAATTGTTGCGCGGCAGCATTTCTACCGAGCAGGAATGCAGCGTCAGAGCTGGATGAAGCGACGTCGGCGCAGGATGCGCCTCAGCGGGTGGATCACGCGCAGCCGACACGTGCGTCGCCCAGAACCTTGGACGAGCATCGACGGCGGGGGGCGGAAGTGAGCGTCAATCGAGGCCAGCGCATCTGCCAATGCCGCCGCATCACCGCCGAGATCCGGATGCAACTCCCGCGCGGCGGCGCGGCGTGCGCTGGCCCGATCCCGGTATCGGTCCCACTGCCCCACGCTCACGACGCCGTGGTCTCCGGGGCGGCGACGACGTCCTCGATGGTCACGTCGACGACGCCGCCTGCCACCCCTGCGGCGGCGTCACGTACCAACGCTGCGGTGTCACGAACCGCTGCGCCGTACAGGAGGGTCACGTGTACCTCGGTGACCTCGTCGGCGTGGGTGCGGATGCCGAGCACCCGACGACCGGGCAGGTAGGTCGCAATCTCACCGAACATGCCGGCGTGAAGCCCGGCCACCCCCGGCACCGCGATCACCGCGGCGGCGATGAGGTCGGCCTGATGAGGCTCGCTCATCGGCACCTCCCTTCCATCAACGTGAGGACGGGTCACTGAACCCGCGTGACCGCGTCGTCGGCGTCGCTGCCATCCTCGTCACCGGCGAGGTGAATGTCATGAACGGTGACATTGACCTCGGTGACCTGAAGCCCCGTCATGCGCTCAATCGCGGCGATGACGTTGCGGCGCAGACCGGTCGCCAGATCGGCAATGGACACGCCGTACTCGGCGACGATGTCGAGATCGACGGCGGCTTGCTTCTCGCCGACCTCGACCGAGACCCCCTGCGAGTGATTGAGGTTTGCGCCGGGGATGCGCTCGCGCAGTGCGCCGACGACCCGCGACGCACCGCCACCGAGGTCATACACGCCGCTGACCTCGCGCGCGGCGATCCCGGCGATTTTCGATACCACCGTGTCGGCAATGGTGGTCTTGCCCTGTGAACTAACGAGGGCAGAATTGCCTACCGCCGCGACGTCCTTGCCGGTCGTCGATGCGGAGGTACTGCTCAAGGGCTGGGTGCTGGTCATCGTGGTCAACTCTCCTTCATGTCATCGAGCATCAGTGGTGATGCCGTCCATCGGTGTAGTCGGTACTCGTGTCGTGATCCGAACATCGAATTCTGGTGAACTGGATCACGAGTGTTCGTGTCGCGGCTGTCGGGCCGCGTCACACCGCCCGGTGGCGGCGCTTCGCGACCGACAGCAAATCGCCGTGCGGTTACTTCTCGAAGACGTCCTTGACGTCCTCGCCGATCTTCTTCGCACCCGACACACCCTGATCCTTCTTGCCTTCGGCTTCCAGATCCTCATTGCCGGTCACGTCTCCGATGACCTCCTTGGCCTTGCCGACGGCGTCCTCGGCGGCGTTCTTCGCCTTGTCCACGATGCCCATGAGATGGTCCCTTCGGTGTGATCTTCTGTTTTCTCTTACCTTCGAGTGGTCCTCGAAGGAGTCCTCATCCGGTGCGCGAGCGTGCGTCCGATCCCCGCCAGGCGAGTCGCCGTGACGGTCGTCTTCCTTGCCCGTGCCACCCGCCGTGTCCCGGCGAGTGCACTCCGCATCGATATGTCACAGGTTCAGTCGGGCGGGCCCCGCCAAACCGAACGTCGCGAGCACGTGAGGCCGCTCACATCTTTCAGCGGCGGTTCGATCGCGGTGGCCGGATCCCGTACGGCGTCATCGGTTCACCGGCCCATTCGGCCAGGGGCAAACACTTCGAGCTCTAGGATCGACCTGTCCGCGGGCGCCCGGATGCCGAGTTCCCGTGCAGACGTCGAAGGAGGATGCGTGACCGTAGCCACCGGTGGCGACGGCATTGCCGAGGCCGGTGAAGGCGCCCTCCTCACCGCTGCGTCCCTGGGTGACAGAGAGGCCTTCGAAGTCGTCGTGCACCGTTACGGTCCGGCGCTCCACCGCTATGCGCGACGGCTGGTGGCCAACGAAGCTGACGTCGCCGACGTCGTGCAGGCGACGTTCATCGCGGCATGGCGTCAGCTGGGAACCTTCCGGGGTGGATCCTCGCTAAAGACCTGGCTGTTCGCGATCTGCTCGCACAAGATCACCGACAACTATCGGATCAAACGCGCCCAGCCCATCGACGACCAGCTGTTGGAGGCGATGCCGGCCTCGCAGCGCAGCGGTGACCCCTTCACCGCTGCGTCGAACACGGCGTTTCTGGGCGCACTCGAGGCGGCGCTGGCGGAGCTCCCGTATCGCCAGCGCGCATCCTGGGTACTCCGCGAAATAGAGTCGATGACATTCCCCGACATCGGTAAGACGCTCGACGTCAGCCCCGACGCAGCGCGCGGACATCACTTCCGCGCGACCGCCACGCTACGAACCAGGTTGAAAAGGTGGCAATGAACTCTCCAGCGACACCGCCCGACCCGCTGTTTCGTGCGGTCGAATTTCTTCGTGCGGCTCCCGAACCCGGCTGGGACGCGATCGCGGGGCGCGTCGTATCTGCAGTACGAAGGACGGCCCGTCCCGGCGGACAGCCATTGCTTGCCCAGACCCCGGCCGACAGCCCGGGGCAGGGCCGGATCTACGTCAGCGACCACGTCTTGCGCAGCACCCTGGCCATCGAACTACGCCAGCGCTATCTCTGCGCTCCCACCCAGATCGCCTTCGACATCGACAGCCAGACCGACACCTTGCGCGGTGTTCTCATCGAACTCACCGGTAGCTACGGAACCCCGCTGCAGGAGCTCGCCAGCCACATCCGCGCCACGACCCTGGCCGTCATCGCCGAACTACTGGGGGGCTCGACAGCCGACGGTAGGCCGATCGACGTCACCGTCACCGACGTCGTCACCGGCGATCCAATGGGCGTCTGAATCGACGCGACCGACCTGCCGCCACGCCCTCGCGGGCGGTCGGGTACACAGAACGCGATGACCAACATTGATGCCGATCGACCTCTGCGCGCAGTCCCCGCCGAGGGGTACGTCTACCGGACGTCGTGGCCGGTGACGACGAGTGACATCGACGAACACCTTCACCTTCGCCTCGACGGAGTGGCCCGCTACATCCAAGAGGTGGGTGCGGAGAACCTCGTCGACGCAGGCGAAGCCGAAGCCCACCCGCACTGGATCGTGAACCGCACCGTCATCGACGTGATCGAGCCCATCGACTGGCCCAACGACGTCACGTTCAGCCGATGGTGCTCGGCCCTCTCGACCAGGTGGTGCACCATGCGCGTCGACCTGGTCGGCAGTGAAGGAGGCCGCATCGAAACCGAGGGCTTCTGGATATGCATGAACAAGGACACTTTGACGCCGTCCCGGGTGACCGACACCCTCATCGCGCGCTTTGCCAGCACCGCTGACGAACACCGACTGAAGTGGCGCCCGTGGCTCGAGAACCCGGGCCAGCTGGACAGCGTCGCTCCATTCGGCTTACGCCGCACGGACATCGACATCTTCCAGCACGTCACCAACACCGCATACTGGCACGCGATCCACGAAGTCATGGCCCAGGAGCCCGACGTGTGTACGGCGCCATTTCGGACAGTCGTGGAATACCGCAAACCGATCAGATACGGCGAAGAGGTGACGATCGGCTACTCGCGACGGGGCCAGGAGGTGCACGTCGCCCTGCGAGTCGGCGACGACGTGCGGGCGGCCGCACTGTTGCGCAAGCTGTAGCCCGCGTTTCTGCGAGCTGTGTGTGAAGTGACTGCCAACTGAACCATCGCGTTTGCGTCTGATCGCGGCGGGTGGCATGGTCGAGCGCAACCCGCAGTCGGGTGATCTGCGCGACAGCACGTTGCATGTCCGAACGCAGCCGATAGGTGGGAGCACCGACGAGTGACGGATTATGTCTACGACATGTCGGACCCCGAGCGGGACGCGCTCACTCAACACTTTCTCAGCACCAAGAATCTCGGTTGCAGCCGCTTTGCCTGCTTCGCCGTGGAGGGCACCGATCCGTTCGCCAACATCGCCAGACAACTCGAGCGCGAGGTGTTCGAGCAGTCATGGGGCAACGACGCCGCGACGATGAAGAAGGAGTACGGCCCCTACGACGAAGCCAGCGTCTTCTTCATGGCAGTGGACACCCAAGACGGCGTCCCCGCGGGCGTCGTGCGGATGATTCGCAACTCTCCTGCGGGCCTCAAGACGATCGTGGATCTCGATGACTGCATCAAGTCACCCATCGCTCCGATCGCCATCCCGATCGGTGACGTCATGCAGCACCACGCCATCGACGATCTCGACCGCTGCTGGGACGGCGCCACCGCTGCGGTCCCGCGCAAGTACCGCCGCAGGCTGGCGACCGCCCATGTGCAGATTCTGCGGGTCATGGCGCTTGCGGCCATGCGCGAGAACGTTCAACACTTCGTGTCCGTTCTCGACGCGCCCGTGGTCAGAGCCGCCCGCGACGTCCTCGGCCTTCCTCTGGTACCGCTCGTCGACACCCCTCCCTTCACACACATGGACGCACCGAACAACCAGGCCGTCTACGCCCACGTGCCGACCCTGCTGGGCCTCTCCCAGCGGCGCAATCGTAAGGTCAGCCAGAAGATTCGAGATTGCTTCTCTGCGAACACGATTCCCAGCGTGGAACAGCTCGCCGCAAGGTGAAACCGTGACCCACACTCCTAGTGCGCGTGAAGCGAACTGACGTGCCGCTGAGAGTGGATCTGACAAATGTGGTACGCGAATACCACACGGGCGGTCACAGGGTTCGGGCCCTGGACGGGCTCACCCTGCAGATCAACGGAGGCGAATTCACCTCCGTCGTCGGGCCGTCCGGCGCGGGCAAGAGCACTCTGCTGCAACTCCTTGGCGCACTGGACTCGCCGGATTCCGGTTCGATCCAGTTCAACGGCACCGAGATCGGGACGATGACCGATGAAGAACAGTCGACGTTCCGCCGCCACCAGGTGGGGTTCATATTTCAATTCTTCAATCTCCTGCCGACCCTGACGGCATGGGAGAACGTCGCGCTTCCGATGTTGCTCGACGGGAAGAAGCTTCGTCACGTTCGCCCGGACGCAGTGCACCTGTTGAGCCTCGTCGGCCTGGGCAACCGGATCGACCATCGCCCCGCCGAGCTGTCAGGCGGTCAGATGCAGCGCGTGGCCGTCGCCCGTGCCCTGATGATGAACCCCCCGCTGATCCTGGCCGACGAGCCGACGGGCAACCTCGATTCCGCAACGGGCACAGCGATCATGGAACTCTTGCATCACGTCGCACGAGACGACGGCACCGATCGGGCGGTCGTCATGGTGACGCACAACCTGGAGGCCGCGTCGCGGACCGACCGGGTCATCACGGTCCAGGACGGTGCGGTGACGTCCGACGTCGTGCCCATACCCGCACCGGTGGGCGGGCGGCATTCCGCGGGAGTGCGCGACCAACCGACGGAGATCATTCCGACCGTATGCCACGGCGAGTTCACCTCGCATCTCCTCGTCGCAGACCCGCCACGGCGGGGCGGCAGGCACTCAGCCCGCCGGTCATAGCCCGGTGCCTCTCGCCACCTTCGGCAGACTGAAGGTTCTCAACGTCCGCGAACTTCGCACCCACTGGGGACGCGCGGTGGCCTCTGTCGTCGTCGTCGCGGTGTCGGCGGCACTCCTCGTCGCCGTCCTGGGCGTGTCGGGTTCCATCACCGGATCCATCGACCGTCTCGCCGCCAGTATCGGCGGCGACGCCGACCTCGAGGTCTCCGGCATCACCGACGAGGGCATCGACGCGGGCATGCTCGATACCGTCGGCGGTGTCGAGAACGTCACCGCCGCAGTGCCTTTGATTCGCAGCCGCATCACCGCCAATCGCCAGCCGGCACTTCTGATCGGCCTCGGTCAGAATGCCTCCGAACTGCACTCAGACCTGCAGACCGCCATTCAGGACCAGCTCGAAACTGGATCGCCCGTCGCGGCGGCGCCCAACGGCGTCATCGTCGGCGGCGGCCTCGGGGTGGTCAAAGGCGAGCAATTCGAGGTTGGATCCACCGTGGTCACCGCGGCCGCCATCGTGGACGGCCCTGCCGCCCGACGCCTGAACGATGCCCACTTCGTGATTGCGCCACTCGCTCTCGCGCAACGGATTTCTGGACGAGAGCAGCGACTGGACTCGATTCTGCTGTTCACCGACCCGCGCGCGAACGTGGCCGAGGTTCGTTCTGCCGTGTCGACCGCAATCGATGGCCGGGCGGTGGTCGCCACGCCGAGTTTCCGGGCCGCACAAGCCAGTAGCTCATTCGCCATCCTCCAGGCGATGACCCTCTTGGCAGCCTCGGTCTCCCTGGTAGTCGCGGCATTCCTGAGTTACAACGCCATGAGCATCGCGATCGCCCAGCGGCGCCCCTTCATCTCGACGATGCGTGCGCTCGGCGGTCGCCGCCGAACTATCGCGTCCGACATGCTCGCCGAGGCCGCCCTGGTGGGATTCCTCGGCGGAGTCATCGGATCGGTGTTGGGGGTCGCGATCGGCTACTTCGCGATCCGCGAGTTGCCGTCGACGATGGTGCAGACACTGGATGCCCGCCTCGAATTCGTCTTGCCGACGTGGGTGGTGCCGCTTGCAGTGGCGGCATGCGTGCTTGCCAGCGTGACGGCGTCGGCATTGGCTGCGCGACAGGTCCACGGGGTGGCTCCGATCGAGGCGCTGGCGCCAGGCGGTGCGGGCATCTCGGAGGCCGGCTCGCCGCGGCTCCGAATCATCGCGGGCATTGCGGGGACCGCCCTGCTCGCCGCCACCGTCGTCATCGTGACCAGCGATCTTGGGCAGATCGCCATCGCCGCGATTGCGTTGGCGTTCATCGGCTTCAGTGCACTGTGCTTCGCGTTCGCCGGCCCGATCATCAGAGCCGCCGCTTCGGTGGCCCGCCGCTTCGGCGCGGCGGGGATGCTCGGTGCCGCGACCATCGAGCGTGCGCCGCGGCGAATGTGGGTCGCGATGATGACGGTGCTGACCGCGGTAGTCACGACGGTCGCGGTCACGGGTGCGACGAGCAACGCAATCGACTCGACGGTCGCATCATTCGCCTCGATCGCGGAGACCGACGTGTGGGTCAGTTCAGCCGCGGCCACGGACTACTCCTCGGCACTCCTGCCGCCGGAGACTGCGGCCGCCGTCGCCGCCGTCCCTGGCGTGCAACGCGTCGTGCCGGACCAGATGGCGTTCGCCACCGTGGGCGACACCCGCGTCATGCTGCTCGGCATCGCGGCGGATTCGCACCGCGACATCTACACGTCGCTGTCGCCGAGGGACCGCCAGAAGCTGCTCGCCGGCGAGGGTGTCGCATTGTCGCGCGACCTCGGCAAGTCGATGGGGGTCGGCGCAGGCGGTCGCATCACGTTGCAGACCCCCACCGGTTCGCGCACGGTGCAGGTTTTGGCGCTCGTCCCCTACTTCTCCGGCATGACGGGCACGGTCGCGATGAGCCTGGACGCCATGCGGGCCTGGTTCGTCCGCCCTGGTGCCAGCGACCTGGAGATCACCGTCGCACCCGGCGCCGACCCATCCTCTGTCGAGGCGGCCGTCCGAAAGGCCGTCTCCCCCGATGCCTTCGTGTACTCGGGCGACGAGGCACTGGCGGGAGTGGCCGGCGCGCTGGACCAGGTAATCGCCGTCATCACGATCATCGCGTGGATCGTCGTGGTGGTTTCGGCTGTGACACTGCTCAATACGCTGATGCTGTCGGTTCTGGACCGTCGGCGCGAGATCGGTGTGCTACGTGCGATCGGTGCGACCAGAGGCTTCACCCTGAAGGCGATTTTGGCAGAGGCGGCAGGCATCGGGATCGTCGGCGGGCTGTTGGGTTTGATCCTCGGTGCCGCCATCCAGTACCTGACCTCCATCGCCTTGACCAACGTCCTCAGCATCGACGTCGCGTGGCAGCCCAGCCCGTCGATGCTCCTCATCGGACTGGGCGCGCTGACGATCTGCCTTCTCGGTGCCGTGCCGCCCGCAGTACGTGCCGCGCGCCTCAACATCGTGGAGGCGGTCAGCGTCGACTGAGGGTCACCGGGTGAACCACGCGAACCAATCGCGGCTCGACGGTCCCAAGTAGTGCCGCGGAGAGACCTTCTCGTCGGGAAACAGCCTGAAACTCTGCGGCGTACCGCTGACGTGGGCGTGGAAGTACGCACCGCTCACCCAGTCAGGATTGATGTCCAGTTCCATGCCACGAACGACGCCGGCGTCCTGAAGGACACGGCCCAGCGTGCAGACCGAGAGGGCCGGGCCAGCCACGTAGACCTCGACTCCGCTCGCGGTGACCCCGAATCCTGACCGGTGGATGAAGGCCGTCTGTCCGATCGTGGTGCCCCACTCCTTCGTACCGCCGGTCGCACACGTCTGGTTGAGTTCACCGCCATCGACGAGGGGAACGAGGTTCTGCCTGACACTGACGACATCGGGTGCCATCCGCACCTCTTGGTTCCACCTACCGACGTTCGCAACTCCGTCGGCGCGCAGCACCAGGCTGGCCTCACCGTCGATCAGCCGGGCCACCGTGCGGCCCTGACTGTAGTAGCCCGGCTGACTGGGGTCGGTCAGCCGGAAGCCGCCGTTGAATGCCACTGCGATGCTGCGCATGTCACTGGAGGTGAGTGATGACGACGCTCGCCACGTGCCGCCGGGATCCGTCGTGCCCGGACGCAGTTCGCCGGTTATCAGGGCGGGATCCATCCGCAGCACCCCCACGACGAAGGAGGTGTGTTGGCCATCTGGTCGCAGCGAGGCCACCTGAACGGCTGGCTTGCCACGGACGCTCACCACGGTCTGCCACCTGCCTTCGCCGGGCAGCGGAGACGTGGCCCCGAGCGGCGTCAGCGGCTCCGAGGGCAGGGTGGACGAGCTCACCGCCTGCGGCACCGTCCCGGCCACGGCGGGAATCCCGCCCGTTGGCTGCCCGCCGATCGCAGGCTGATTGCGCAGATATAGCTCCTTCTCGAGCCAGGTCACCTCCGAGTTGAAGCCATTGCTGCGACCCCACTCGGCGAGCTTTGCCGCGACACTGTCGGGCCCGGGGACACGGAGGGCATCGATGACGCATCCGACGATCACGACCGCGGCAACCGTCACGATCGCGAGGCCGATTCGCAGCCATTGCCGGCGCCGCGGAGGGCGGCGCCCGCGGCAATTGGCTGGCCGCAGCGGATCGTCACGCTCGACTACGGTGGCCACCGAGCGCCCCCTTCAGGTCACGCCGCCTGACGACGGTTCCTGCGTCGAGGTTGCCAGGGCTCCCTGTTAGTTCGCTGCCGACGAAGTGTGCGTGACGAACTCCGCCACGATGCGGCCCAACTCCTCGCCCCGTTGCTCTTGGACGAAGTGGCCCGCACCGGCGATGGTCACGTGGTTCTGCCCGCGGGCGCCGGGGACCCGCCGCTGGAATACGAGGTCCCAGCCGCGAGTCGCGGGATCTCCGTCGGAGTACGCGGTGAGGAAGGGCTTCTGCCAGCGTTGCAGCACGGCCATGGTGGCGCGTCCGATGGCGGCACCGGGGTCATTGCGGGTGAGCGGGATCAGGGAGATGAGCTGCCGCAGACCTGCCTTGTAGACCCGGTCGGGGAATGGAGCATCGTAGGCGGCCAGGACGTCCGCGGGCAGCGGACCCGCGACCGCCTCCAGGAAGAAGCTCGGCACGATGTCGGGTGCCCGCTGGTAGAACGCCACGTAGTCCAGCAGGGTTTCCTCCAGCATCATTCTGCTCTCACCCACGCCGTGGTGCGCCCAGGCGAGCTCGCCGTCCAGGCCGGGGTCGCACGTGTGCAGAATCGTGTTGGTCGCGACGACGCTGGCGAACCGATCTTGGTCGCGAGCCAGCACGCTCAGCCCCAGTGGTCCGCCCCAGTCCTGCACCACGAGCGTCACGTCGCGAAGGTCCAGACCGATGACCAGGCTGTGCAGCCAGTCGACGTGTCGCTTGAACGTGTAATCGGTTGGCTCCGTGAGTTTGTCGGAGCGACCGTAACCGATGTTGTCGGGCGCGATGACCCGCAGCCCAGCATCGGCGAGCACACCGATCGTCTTCCGGTAAAGGTAGGACCACGTCGGCTGGCCGTGCATCAGCAGGACCACCGCTCCGTCCGGGGGGCCGGCGTCCACGTAATGCATGCGGAGGGAGTCGAATCCCTGCCCGCCGGTTCTCCTCGTATCAACCTGAACGTAGTTCGGCGGGAACGGATAGTCCGGAAGGTCGTCAAACATCCGGTCCGGCGTTCTCACTGCCCGTGCGGACGCCACCTGCAAATGATGGCACCGGCCACCTTCTGGCGTGCCCGAAACGGGTCCACCTGAATGTCGATTGCAGATCGCGATTTCGGGAGTGGCTCCGGACGCATCGTGACGCCAGGGGTGCTGATCGCGCGCCCACGGCGCCAGGTCGCGACGGCTAACCCGGATCGGCCCTCTCAACCGCCCCCGTGGGGACTTGCCCTGGGCCCATTACTTTTTGATCACTCCGCGGCGCGGCGCGCAACATGGTGGCCTTGGCCGGTCGAACATGAGGTCGCGACGATGACGTCGCGCACCCGATGCCGATCAGAAATCAGCCGCAATATGACGATGCGTGCAGCAACCCGCGAACCTCGCGGCGTGTCCACCAGGTCGTTGATCATGCAACGAAATTCGACATACTCCCAGTTCAGGGGCAGTATGCCCGAATCACCGGCCACCAACATCGGGGCGATGACCGCTGAGGCCGCGCACCTGGCAACCGACCCCGACGTCCGGCCACAGGTGGGCCGAGGTGACGACGGCGCATCGATCAGCCTCCGATTTAGGCGCCAGACTTCGATTCAGGGATTCAGTCTGTACAGTCAGGGCGTCCGACCAACCCGGAGGAGCTCACACTTCCCCTTTCACCGGCGCCCGCAAAGCCCGATGATGTACCCAACAGTGCTGCGTACGCGGCAATGGCGCCTAGCCCCCGCGCTACCTCTTGAAGGTGACCAACAAAGGGACGAATGCTCGACGATCGAGATCTGCATCGCCGCCAACGCGCCTGAGCCCGAAGGACTTTCGTGAGTAAATTTACTGACACGATGTTCGCCAATGCGAGCACCAGCCGCAACGGAATGACCACTGGGGATCCCGGTACGCCGGTTCGGCACACCTGGAAAGAAGTGTACGAGCGCGCCCGTCGTATCGCCGGCGGGCTAGCCGGCTCCGCCATAGGCCACGGCGATGCCGTGGCCGTGCTGGCGGGCGCCCCGGTGGAAATCGCCCCCGTCGCCCAGGGTATCTGGATGCGCGGCGCGAGCCTGACCATGCTGCACCAGCCCACACCGCGCACCGACCTGCAGCGATGGGCACTGGAGACCATGGACGTCATCGAGATGATCGAGGCGAAGGCAGTCATCGTCTCCGACCCGTTCATGCCCGCGGCACCGGTGTTGATCGAGCGCGGAATCAGCGTCCTGACCGTCGAGCAACTCCTGGCCAGCGACCCGATCGACCCCGTCGACACTCACGACGACGATCTCGCACTGATGCAGCTCACGTCCGGATCCACGGGGTTCCCGAAGGCCGTGTGCATTTCGCACGCCAACATCGTGGCCAACGCCGAGGCGATGTTCGTCGGCGCGCACTTCGACACCAATACCGACGTGATCGTCAGCTGGCTGCCCTGCTTTCACGACATGGGCATGACCGGCTTCCTGACGGTGCCGATGTACTTCGGCGCCGAACTGGTCAAGGTCACCCCGATGGACTTCCTCGGCGACATCCTGCTGTGGGCAAAGTTGATCGACAAGTACAAGGGCACCATGACGGCGGCGCCCAACTTCGCCTATAACCTCTTCGCCAAGCGACTCCGTAGGCAGGCTACGGAAGGCCAGTTCGATCTGTCATCGCTGCGCTGGGCGCTGTCCGGTGCGGAACAGGTGGACCCGGCCGACGTCGAGGACCTCTGCGAAGCCGGTGCGCGCTTCGGATTGCGGCGCGAGGCGATCGTGCCTGCCTACGGTATGGCCGAGACGACGGTGGCCGTGTCGTTCACTGAGTGCGGGGTGGGCATGGTGGTCGACGAGATAGACGCCGACCTGCTGGCTGTACTGCACCGTGCAGTTCCCGCCACGAAGGGAAATACCCGCCGCCTGGTTGCCCTTGGCCGACCCATCGACGGGCTCGATGCTCGCATCGTCGACGAGGACGACAACGTGCTACCCGAGCGTGCGGTGGGTGTCATCCAGGTACGTGGGAAGCCGGTCACCAAGGGCTACATCACGATGGCCGGTTTCATCGGCGCTCAGGACAAGGCCGGCTGGTACGACACCGGCGACATGGGATACCTCACCGAGGTCGGCGACATCGTCGTCTGCGGAAGGGTCAAGGACGTGATCATCATGGCGGGCAAGAACATCTATCCCACCGACATCGAGCGTGCCGCCACCCGGGTGGACGGCGTGCGCCCCGGCTGCTCGGTCGCGGTGCGCCTCAATGCAGGCCTGTCACGCGAAACATTCGCCGTGGCCGTCGAATCGAACGACTTCGACGATGCCGAGAAGGTCCGCCGGATTGAGCGTCAGGTGGCCCACGAGGTCTTCGCCGACGTCGACGTCCGCCCCCGCAACGTCGTCGTGCTCCAGCCCGGTGTCATTCCGAAGACTCCCTCGGGGAAGCTGCGGCGCGCCCACGCTTTGTCCCTCGTCGACTAGGACGTCGAGCTGCGGCGGCCGCGCTCCTTCTGCACCGGAGCCGGGACCGGGCGTAACGCACCGTCGCCCCTGGCCGCGTCGACGATCTCGGCCGCCGTGCGAAAGAGCGGCGTGTCCTGATGTGCGGCACTGAGAGGCAATCCCGCCGCGATCCGCAGCAGCAGGCCCGCCAAGGTGCCCGGCGTCAGGCTCGGGATGATCAGCAGATTGGCGGTGGCGTCGCGACCTGTGATGGACATCAGGTGCTGGTGCTTGTTCTGCCAGTGCCGTGAGTTCAGATCCGGCAGATTCTCCGACAGCGACCAATTGACCGAGATGTCGACGACGTCCCCGAGCCGCCCGTGGAGGACACCGACGAGCTCGGGGAGTTCCCCGGCCAAGCGATTGGAGTGGGGCCACCACGCGCCGTCTACTCTGCGGCCGAGCTGCCCGCAGAGCGTGAGTCGGACGGGGCTCGCCGTTCGTCGCGACGCGGAGACGGTCACGTCGCGACCGCAGGCGTCGAGGCGCGGTGATTACGGGAGATCAAGCGAATCCTTCGCGATTGGAGAAAGCCGTCGGGCGAAGCGAAACGGCAGTCGGATCGGATCCACGTTGATGTCACTCGTGCGGGGTCTGCACGACTCATCGTCGACGGCGAAGCGGCTCGACCCTGAGCCTACGCATGTCGGCCGGAGACGGCTTCGAGTCCACTAGCGTTGACCCGTGTCCGACCTCGTACTGACCCAGGTCCAAGACCGCGTCGCGCTCATCACGGTCAACGATCCCGACCGCCGCAACGCCGTCACCACCGAGATCTCCGCGGCGCTGCGGGCGGCGGTCGAAGCCGCCGAAGGCGACCAAGACGTCCACGCCGTCATCGTCACCGGGGCCGGGAGGGCCTTCTGCGCAGGAGCTGACCTGACAGCCCTCGGCGCCGCCGCTGAGGACGGCCTCCGGGTGATATACGACGGTTTCCTCGCCGTGGCGAATTGCTCACTGCCGACGATCGCGGCGGTGAACGGGGCCGCGGTCGGGGCGGGCTTGAACCTTGCGTTGGCGGCCGACGTCCGGATCTCGGGTCCCGCCGCGATGTTCGACCCACGGTTTCAAAAGCTTGGCATTCACCCGGGCGGCGGCGCCACGTGGATGCTTCAGCGCGCCGTCGGACCGCAGGTCGCACGGGCGTCGCTGCTGTTCGGCATGCGTTTCGACGCCGAGGCATCGGTGCGTTACGGGTTGGCGTTGCAGATCGCCGACGACCCGGTGGCCGCCGCACGTGAACTGGCCGCAGGGCCGGCGTCCGCGCCGCGAGAGGTTGTCGTCGCGACGAAGGCATCCATGCGCGCGACCGCCAATCCTGGCGTGATCGACGCCGAACAACACCGCATGGCAGTCGACGTCGAGATCGGCCCGCAAGCGGCGTCGATCGAATCGCCCGAGTTCGCAGCCCGATTGGCAGCCGCGAAGCGCAAGTAGCGCCTAGGCCACTCAGTCGCAGTGCACGAGTTGGACGATTCGCTGCGCGCGCCGCAGCACCGGCATGTCCACCATCTGACCGTCGAACTGAAAGACCCCCCGCTCCGACCGAGCCGCGTCGAGCACCTTTTGCGCCCACCGCGCCTGCTCGTCGGTGGGGGCATACCCGGCTCTGATCACGGCGACCTGGGTGGGATGGATGGCGACCTTCGCGTCGAAGCCGACCGCCACCGCATCGTCGGTCTCGGCCCGCAACCCGTCGAGGTCCCTGATGTCGAGGTACACCGAGTCCAGCGCCATCTTGCCGAACGCCTTGGCGGCCAGAAGACTCTGGGAACGAACGTGTGTCGCGACGTCGCGATAGCTCCCGTCGGGATGGCGGTTGGCCGTGCCACCGAGGACGGCGAACAGATCCTCAGCACCCCACATCACGGCCACTGCGTTGTCCACCCGGGCCAGATCGGCGACCGACAACGCGGCCAGGGGGGTTTCGACGAGCACCACCACGTCGAGCGGCGCCAACGAGCTCACCTGGTCGGGGGTCTCGGTCTTGGCCAGCATGATCGTGCGGTAGTCGGTGTGAGCCAACGCCGCAACGTCCAGCGCGTGATCGGGGGTGCCCACGGGGTTGACCCGCACTACGGTCCGGCTCGGATCGAGTCTCGTCGCCACCAGCGCTGACCGAGCGGACTCTCGGTCCCTGGCCGCGACGCCGTCCTCGAGGTCGAGGATCACGACGTCGGCGGCCGCCGCGGCCTTCTCGAAGCGCTCCGGGCGATCCGCCGGGCAGAACAACCAGCCTGGCCCGTTGTTGCCGAGTGTCATGACTTCTCTCCTGCGGTGTCTTCGGCAGGGCGCATGCGCACCATGGTCTTTCGCGACGCGGTGGCAACGACGTCACCGTGCTGGTTGCGGCCGGTGTGGGCGAAGCTGACGATGCCCTCCCCCGACCGGCTCTTCGACTCGCGCTTGTCCGTCACCTCGGTCTCGGCGTAGAGGGTGTCTCCGTGGAACAGCGGCTTCGGAAATACGACGTCGCTGAACCCCAGATTGCCGACGATGGTGCCCTGGGTCAGCTGCGCCACCGACAACCCGACCAGTGTGGACAGCGTGAACATCGAGTTGACCAGCCGCTGGTGGAACGGCGGCAGCGCATCCGAGAATGCGGCGTCCAGGTGCAAAGCCTGGGTGTTCATGGTGAGCGTGGTGAAGAAGACGTTATCCGCCTCGGTGATGGTACGGCCGGGGCGGTGCTGGTAGAGCACGCCGGGTTCGAATTCCTCGAACCATAGGCCGCGCTGGACGATCACGCGCTTCTCACTCACAGACCGGCCTCGCGGGCGATGAGCATGAGCTGGACTTCCGTTGTCCCCTCGCCGATCTCGAGGATCTTGCTGTCCCGGTAGTGTCGGGCCACCGGGTATTCGTTCATGAATCCGTAGCCACCGAACACCTGCGTGGCGTCGCGGGCGTTGTCCATGGCGGCCTCACTCGCGACCAGCTTGGCGATCGCAGCCTGCTTCTTGAAGGGCTTGCCCGCCAACATCAGAGCGGCTGCGTCATAGTAGGCGGTGCGGGCTGTATGGGCACGAGCCTCCATGCGGGCGATCTTGAACGCAATGGCTTGGTATCGGCCGATGGCGGAGCCGAAAGCCTCGCGCTCCTTGGCGTACTTGACGCATTCGTCGACGCACCCCTGGGCGGCTCCCACCGACAATGCGGCGATCGCGATCCTGCCCTCGTCGAGGATCTGAAGGAAGTTCGCGTAGCCGCGGCCGTGCTCTCCGAGGAGATTCTCCTGCGGCACGCGCACGTCGTCGAAGCTCAAGGGATGGGTGTCCGACGCGTTCCAGCCGACCTTGTCGTATGCCGGTTCGGCTGTGAAGCCTTCCGTCGGGACGGGGACCAGGATCGACGAGATCTGTTTCTTGCCCATCCCATTGCCCGAGTCGCTTCGCTCCAGCCCTCCGGACCCGGTCTCGCCCGTCACCGCAGTCACCGTCACCAGCTTGGTGATGTCGGTGCCCGAGTTGGTGATGAACTGCTTGGACCCATTAATTACCCAAGTTGACCCGTCCAATCGGGCGGTGGTCTTGGTAGCGCCGGCGTCGGTACCGCCGCCTGCCTCGGTGAGTCCGAACGCACCGAGCCCCTTGCCGCTCGCCAGGAGCGGCAGCCATTCCTGTTTCTGCGCGTCGTTTCCGAACCGGTACAACGGCATTGCGCCTAGGGACACCCCGGCTTCCAAGGTGATCGCGACGCTCTGGTCGACCTTGCCCAACTCCTCGAGGGCCAGGCACAGCGCGAAGTAGTCTCCACCCATGCCGCCGTACTCCTCGGGGAAGGGCAGTCCGAACAACCCCATGTCGGCCATGCCCGATACGACCTCGTAGGGAAACGAGTGCTCCCTGTCGTGTTTCGCGGCGACGGGCGCCACCACGCTCTTGGCGAAGTCGCGGACGGTCTTGGCGAGCTGCTGATAGTGGTCCGGCAGCGTGCCGGTGGACAGAAAGTCGGTCACGAGTGAGCCTCCTCCAGTTGGGCGGTGATGCGAGCCAGCGGTTGGCCCACCTTGACCTGATCGCCGACGGCGACGAGTAGCTCGACGACACCGTCGACGGGCGCCGACAGCGTGTGTTCCATCTTCATGGCTTCCACGGTCACGACGACGGTGCCCGCCGTAGCCATCGCACCATCTTCGACGCCTACCGCGACGACCGAACCCGGCATCGGACTGACGAGTTCGGCGTCTCCACCGTTCTCGTCGTCGGGCCGCACCGGCGCCTCGTGCAACTCGTCGAGAAGGACGACTCCGTCATCGTCTGCCAGCCAGATCCGGTGCTCGGCATCGGCGACGCGGTATCCGACGCGCCGTCCGGCCAAGGTCGCCGTCAGCGCGCCGTCGGTGAGAACCGCTGCCAGGGTCCGTGTTTCGCCCTCGCCGACTATGACGGTGGCCGCACGTGGAGTACCGATGATGCGGACGTGCTCGGTGCGCTCGCCGGACCTCAGCCGCAGCACCGACGCGGCGGAATCACCGATCCGCCACCCCGACGGTACCGACCACGGGTCATCGGTGGCCGCCTGAAAGTTCTGCAGCCAGCGGTAGGCCGCGGCGGCGGCGAACTCGTCATCACCCGCGGTACGACCTGAGAAGTCGCCGACCCGCCGGTCGAGCAGTCCGGTGTCCAGACGACCTCGAACGACGTCGGGGTCGACCAGCAGGAAGCGCAGAAAGTCGATGTTGGTCACCACCCCGAGAACTGCGGTGTCTCCGAGCGCCCGGTCCAAACGTCGCAGCGCCGCGGCGCGATCCGCTCCGTGGGCAATGACCTTGGCCAGCATCGGATCATAGTCGCTGCCGACCACGGTGCCGGCATACAAGCCCGAATCGATCCGCACCC
The DNA here is from genome assembly GCF_006439015.1 of Mycolicibacterium hodleri. Lineage (GTDB taxonomy): Bacteria > Actinomycetota > Actinomycetes > Mycobacteriales > Mycobacteriaceae > Mycobacterium > Mycobacterium hodleri_A. Next base: position 74,290 of record NZ_RCZG01000006.1, read on the forward strand.
CTGGCCCTTTCGGCTCGCGAACCGCCAGCACGTCACCACCCGTCGGTAGGAATCCCCGGCCCGGATCCTCTGCGTACACGCGCGCTTCGATGGCATGCCCAGTCATGACGATGTCGTCCTGACTTGCGGTCAGCGGCTCCCCCGCGGCAATGCGCACCTGCCATTCCACCAGATCCCACCCCGTCACCTCCTCTGTCACGGGGTGCTCCACCTGCAGTCGGGTGTTCATCTCCATGAAGAAGAACTGGTCAGGGTTCGCCGCACCGACAATGAACTCGACGGTGCCCGCCCCTACGTACTCCACGCTGCGGGCGGTGTCACACGCAGCGGCACCGATGCGGGCGCGGGTCGCCGGGTCCAGCAGCGGTGACGGCGCCTCTTCGATCACCTTCTGATGGCGACGTTGCAGGCTGCACTCGCGCTCGCCGAGGTGAATGACGTTCCCATCACGATCGGCGAGCACCTGCACCTCGATGTGCCTGGGCACCAGCACGAATCGCTCCAAGAAGAGGGTGTCGTCACCGAAGGCTGCAGCCGATTCGCGACGTGCGCTCGTCAACGCGGCGGGCAGATCGGCCGATCGCTCGACCATGCGCATACCCTTGCCGCCGCCCCCCGCAGAGGGCTTGACGAGCACCGGGTAGCCGATGTCGTCGGCGGCGGCGCGAAGGTCGTCGTCCGTCAGGCCTGAGCGGGCGATACCTGGCACCACCGGCACCCCGAATCGCGACACGGTGTCCTTCGCCGTGATCTTGTCGCCCATGGTGGCGATCGCACTCGCCGGAGGACCGATGAAGACGATGCCCGCCCGCTCGAGAACCGCCGCGAATTGCGCATTCTCCGAGAGGAATCCGTACCCGGGATGCACCGCTTGCGCACCGGTGCGGACAGCTGCGCCGACGACGGCGTCGATGTCCAGATAGCTCTGTCGGGCGGGCGCAGGACCAAGGCGCACCGCCGTATCGGCCTCTGCGACGTGGCGAGCACCGGCATCGGCGTCGCTGAAGACTGCGACGGAACGAATTCCCATGGCCCGCAACGTGCGGATCACCCGCACGGCGATCTCACCGCGGTTGGCGACGAGAACGGTGTCGAAACTCTTGACGGTCATGCGGTCACATCCTGAAGACGCCGTAGGACACGGGCTCGAGCGGAGCCTGCGCGACGACTGAGAGAGCAAGGCCGACAACCATTCTCGTATCGGCAGGGTCGATGACGCCGTCGTCCCAGAGTCGAGCCGTGGAGTAGTACGGGTTGCCCTGGTGTTCGTACTGCTCGCGAATGGGTGTCTTGAACGCCTCTTCCTCCTCTGGCGTCATCTCACCGCGCACGGTGGCCAGCACGGACGCTGCCTGCTCGCCGCCCATGACCGAGATCCGCGCGTTGGGCCACATCCACAGGAAGCGGGGCGAATACGCGCGCCCACACATCGAGTAGTTGCCCGCGCCATAGGACCCGCCGATCACCACGGTCAGCTTCGGCACCCGCGCGCACGCGACCGCGGTGACCATCTTCGCGCCGTGCTTGGCGATGCCGCCCGCCTCGTAGTCTCTTCCCACCATGAAGCCGGCGATGTTCTGAAGGAACAGCAGCGGTGTGGAGCGCTTGTCGCACAGCTCGATGAAATGTGCTCCCTTGAGCGCGGATTCGCCGAAAAGGACCCCGTTGTTGGCCACGATCCCCACGGGGTGGCCGTGAATTCGGGCGAACCCGGTGATCAGCGTGGCGCCGTACTCCGCCTTGAACTCGGTGAACTCGCCGCCATCGACGATGCGGGTGATCACCTCGTGGACGTCGTAGGGCACCTTCGAGTCGATGGGCACGACGTCGTAGAGCTCGCTCTGATCGGCGACGGCATCGACTGTCGGTCGCACCTCCCACGGGGTCGGTGTTCGCGGCCCCAACGTCGCAACGATGTTCCGCACGATCCGCAGCGCGTCGCGATCATCGTGGGCAAGATGGTCGGTGACGCCCGAGACCTTCGAGTGCAGGTCACCACCGCCCAACTCCTCGGCCGTCACGACTTCACCGGTGGCAGCCTTCACCAACGGCGGGCCGCCCAGGAAGATCGTGCCCTGATTGCGGACGATCACCGCTTCGTCGCTCATGGCGGGCACGTAGGCGCCGCCCGCGGTGCAGGAGCCGAGGACGGCCGCGATCTGCGGAATGCCCCGACCACTGAGATTGGCTTGGTTGAAGAAGATCCGACCGAAGTGATCGCGATCGGGGAAGACCTCATCCTGCCTGGGCAGGAAGGCGCCGCCGGAGTCGACGAGGTAGACGCACGGTAACCGGTTCTGGGCGGCAACCTCTTGTGCACGTAGATGTTTCTTGACGGTGATGGGGTAGTAAGTTCCACCCTTCACCGTGGCATCGTTGGCGACGATCATGCACTCGCGCCCTGCCACTCGGCCGATGCCCGCGATCATCCCCGCGCCCGGGCACTCATCGTCGTACATGCCATCGGCAGCAAGCGGCGCCAATTCCAGGAACGGGCTGCCAGGGTCGAGCAGTCCGTCAACCCTGTCCCGGGGCAGCAACTTGCCCCTCCCGACATGACGCTCCCGCGCGCGCTCGGGACCACCGAGTGCGGCTGTGGCTAGCTTCTCGCGTAGTTGAGCAACCAACGCGAGGTGCTGCTCGCGATGTGATACGAGCGTTGCCATGCCCACCCGTCCATTGAGTTAATGTCGACTAACTGGTGCTATGTTAGTGAGCATTAACCTAAATGTCCATGCGCACGGGGAGGCGGAGATGGCCGGGGTTTCGCTGCCGCCCACGCCTGAGACGCGCCGCAGCAAGGCCAAGTCCGACCGCCGTTCGCAACTCGTCGCCGCTGCCGAACGGCTCGTTGCCCAGCACGGATTCCTCGCCGTACGCCTCGAGGACATCGGGGCCGCCGTAGGCGTGACGGGACCGGCAATCTACCGCCACTTTCCCAACAAGGAAGCGCTGTTGGTCGAACTCCTCGTCGGCATCAGTACACGACTGCTTACCGGCGCCACCGACGTCATTGCCAACGCCGACGACTCCGCCGCGGCACTAGACGGTCTGATCGACTTCCATCTCGACTTCGTCTTCGACGAGCCCGACCTGATCCGCATTCAGGACCGCGATTTGGCACACCTGCCTGCCGCTGCGAAGCGCCAGGTTCGTCGCGCCCAACGGCAGTACGTCGAGATCTGGGTTGACGTGCTGCGCCGACTGTCGGACGACCTCGCCGAGAACGACGCGAGACTCATGGCCCATGCAACTTTCGGACTGCTCAACTCGACCCCGTACAGCGTCGGGCCGAGCACCAAGCGGGACTCGTCACGGGCGGTACTACGTGCGATGACGCTCGCAGCGCTTGCGCCTGCCCGTCGGGCCTAGTACCAGACCCGCCTGCCGCCGACCGCATGCCCGGCCGCCCCGAGCAACCACAACACCGCGCCCACCACGAGCGCTACGACCCCGATATAGGTGAGCGTCGACATGCCGAAGATCAATCCGAGAATGACGAGAACTACCCCGATGGCAATCATATTGGCTCCTTGACGAATGCCGACCTACTGGTTGGGCGGCGGGACGTCGAGATTGCAGTTCGACACCTTGGGGTTGATGTCACCGACCCAGTTCAACGGGCCGGCTACGACATTGAGTGCGATGGTTCCGGCTGTTGCGCAGTTGGTTTGGCCGCTGGAGAAGTACCCGCGATCGTATGCGGCGTAGGCACCGATGAGTAACCAGATAATCACGATAACGCCTAGCAATCCGCTACCTCGCATGTCGAACCTCCATGTTCTAGTCCGCCCGTGCGGCGTCGCAAGGGTTTACCCGACCGACAATTGCGATAAACCCATCCGCGTCGATCAACTTGCCCCGGCAACCGGACCGAGACCCCTCCACACCCGGCGCAGGTACCCTGCAGACATGAGGTGGACATGACGGATCCATCGGGTCGCGATGGGTGGGGCCAGGAGCATCCCGGTACCTACAACTACCCCGCCTACCCCGGGTCGTCCTATGGACAGCAGGCGCCACAGCAACCGGACGCTGGGCCCAAGCCCACTGAACAGCTACCTGCCTACTCGCCCTATGGCTACGACCCGTACGCCACGGGCCAATACGGACCGCCGAACCGACCAGGAGGACCGCCACCTGAACCGCCAAAGCCTGGTGGCCCCAAGAAGCGGCTCTGGCTATGGATACTGGCGGCGGCAGCGCTGCTGATCGTTCTCGGGCTGATCATCAGCTTGGTGATCGTCAACAGCTCTCAACAGAACACGGTCATGGCACCTCCGCAGACTCCGATCGCACCGACCGCGACCGCGCCGTTCACGACGACCCCCACGCCCACCACCACGCGCGCGCGCATCCCCACGCGGACTACGACACCCGAGACCACCCCACCGTCCAACCAGACCGACCCCGGCGGAACGCATACAGTCGTTTACGCCGTCGCTGGCGAGGGACGCGCGATCAGCATCCTCTACGTCGATAGTGGCGGAGTTCTGCAGACTGAGTTCAACGTGCTGCTGCCATGGACCAAAGAGGTTCAGCTCACGGGACGCGTCAACAGCTCCGCGAGCGTCAGCATTGTCAACGTGGGCCACCCGGTCACCTGCTCGATCACGATCGACGGCACCGAGACTCAGCAGAACAGCGGCACCGGTCTGACGTTGTGCACCGCGTTGGGAACGCGTTAGCGCGAGCGATTCGGCACGCGAACGCCGAGGATGCCGACCAGTCCCATCATCAGCACGGTCACCAAGCCGCCCAGCCCCGCGCGGTCGGTGCCGAACAGGTCGATGAACGTGAAGAACAACAGCGGAGCCAGGAACGAGACGGCCCGGCCGGTCGTCGTGTAGAGGCCGAATGCGACACCCTCCTTGCCCTCCGTCGACATCCGCATCATCATCGTTCGCGCCGATGACTGGGTGGGACCGACGAAGAGGCACAACAGCAGGCCGCAGATCCAGAACGCCACTACACCGGACAGATTCAGCAGTGCGATGCCGACGACGACCATGGCGGCCAGCGATCCGACGATGACCGGCTTGGACCCGACACGGTCGTCGAGCAGCCCGCCGAGCACGGCGCCGATAGCGGCGATCACGCATGCGCAGACGCCAAAGAGCAGTACGTCGGCGGGTGACACCCCGAACACCGTCACGCCGAGTACCGCGCCGAAGGAGAACACCCCCGTCAGCCCATCACGAAAGACTGCACTGGCCAAGAGGTAGTACACGACGTGATGGTCGCGGCGCCACTCCCCCTTGACCTCCGTCCACAGTGTGCGATAGGCGCCCAACACTCCCACCGTCGGCGGACGCTCATCGGTATCTCCCCCAGTGTCAACGACCTTTGACGTGATGATCAGCGGAAGCGCGAACAACGTGAACCATGCGGCGGTCAGAAGTACTGCGACTCTTACATTTTGACCGTCATCATGCGGCAGCGACAGAACGCCGCGGGTATCACCGCCGCCGGAGATGAATCCCACGTAGACGATGAGCAACAGCACCACGCTGCCGAAATATCCTGCTGCCGAACCGAATCCGGACACCCGGCCAGACGTGTCGGGCGTCGACAGCTGCCGCAGCATGGCGTTATACGGGACCGTGGACAGATCGCTGAATGCCGCGGTGCCTGCGAGCAACACCAAACCCGGCCACAGGTAGTGGTAGTCGGCACGAATCAGGCTCATCGCCGATGTCAGCACGACGACGACGCCCGTCAGGATGGCGAGCGCGACACGGCGGCGGTGCGGAGCATTGACGAGGACGCCCGTCGGGGGCGCGAGCAACGCGACGAACAACCCCGCGATAGCCAACATCCTGCCGAGCCAGCTCGCAGGCGTCGTCGGCCCGGGCAGTCCCGCCCCGACCTGTTCGGTGAGGTAGACCGAATAGACGAACGTGACGACGATCGCGTTCACCCCGGTGGCACCACAGTCCCACAGCGCCCACGCGACGACGGGGAGCCGCCCCGCGGTACGAGGACCCGCGGGGTTGGTCATGGACGCACTCTATTGGTACCTACGATTGGGCCCATGCCAGTACCCGCCCCCAGTCCCGACGCGCGCGCCGTCGTCACCGGTGCCTCCCAGAACATCGGCGAGGCGTTGGCCACCGAGCTCGCCGCCCGAGGACATCACCTGATCATCACCGCCCGCCGCGAAGACGTACTCACTGCACTGGCGGAGACGTTGACGGAACGCTACGGCGTGACCGTCGAGGTGCGCGCCGTCGATCTCGTCGATCCCGCCCAGCGCGCCGACCTCTGCGCCGAACTGTCGCAGCGCGACGTGTCCATCCTGTGCGCTAATGCGGGCACGGCCACATTCGGGCCCGTCGCCAACCTCGACGTCGATGGTGAGCAGGCACAGGTTCAGCTCAACGTCCTCGGTGTCCACGACCTGGTGCTGGCCGTGCTGCCGGGGATGGTCGCACGGCGTGGCGGCGGCATTCTGATCTCTGGCTCCGCGGCGGGTAACTCGCCGATTCCGAACAACGCGACTTACGCAGCGTCGAAGGCGTTCGCCAATACCTTCAGCGAATCACTGCGCGGCGAGGTGAAGCCTCTCGGCATCCACGTCACCGTGCTGGCGCCGGGCCCAGTGCGCACCGAGCTGCCGAATCCCGACGAGCAGTCACTCGTCGAGAAGCTGATCCCGGACTTCCTCTGGATCTCGACCGAGCACACCGCCAAACTGTCGCTGGACGGCTTGGAGCGCAACAAGATGCGCGTCGTTCCGGGGGTGACGTCCAAGGCGATGTCGGTGGCAAGCGGGTACGCGCCGCGTTCCATCGTCACGCCGATCGTCGGCGCCGTCTACAAGAAGCTCGGCGGCGAATAGCGCCCTCAGCTTCGCATCAGCGGCGGCGGCGGCCCGTGCCCAAGACGCTGCGGGTGATCTCCCGGCCGGCGACCGTCGCCGCGGACCGCAGGAAACTCTTGAAGGCCGAGCTCTGCAGCACCTCTGACACCACGCTGGGCTGGGCTTCCGGCGTCGAGATCTTGCCGCTTCCCGAGGCGCTGGCCAGCCCACCGTCGCGCGGGGGCAATGGGGGTGGCAGCGCCTCCGGCGGCGCCACCTTGGCGTTGAGTCGCTCGTAGGCCGACTCCCGGTCGATCGTCGCGCCGTATTCGGCCTGCAGGGGCGACGCCTTGGCCGCGGCACTGATCGCGTCGGGGCCGATGGTGTCCATCAGCGAGCGCGGGGCACGCATCATGGTCCACGCCACCGGCGTCGGCGCACCCCTCTCGGAGAGCACGGTGACGATCGCCTCGCCGATGCCCAGTGACGTCAGCGCCTCCTCCAGGTCGTACACGCTGGTCTTCGGGTAGGTGCGCACCGTCTTCGACAACGCCTTCTGGTCATCCGGGGTGAAGGCCCGCAGCGCGTGCTGGACCCGCGCGCCCAGTTGCGACAGCACGTTGTTGGGCACGTCGGTGGGCAACTGGGTGCAGAAGAACACGCCGACGCCCTTGGAGCGGATGAGCTTGACCGTCTGCTCGACCTGCTCAAGGAACGCCTTCGACGCATCCGTGAACAGCAGATGCGCCTCGTCGAAGAAGAACACCAGCTTCGGCTTGTCGACGTCGCCGATCTCCGGCAGCGTGGTGAACAGGTCGGCTAGCACCCACATCAGGAACGTCGAGAACATCACCGGCCGCGCCGCCTGAGCGCCCAACTCCAAGAGGGTGATGACGCCACGGCCCTGCGCATCGAATCGCATCAAATCCTTCGGCTCGAGTTCCGGTTCGCCGAAGAACGTGTCGGCTCCTTCGGCTTCGAGATTGACCAGGGCACGCAGGATCACGCCCGCAGTGGTCGTCGACACCGCGCCGAGCGCCTTGAGCTCCGGCTTGCCATCGTCGCTGGTGAGGAATTGGATCACCGAACGTAGATCCTTGAGATCCAGCAGCAACATCCCCTTCTGATCCGCCCAATGAAAGATCAGACCGAGCGTCGACTCCTGTGTTGCGTTGAGCCCCAACACCTTCGATAGCAGGATGGGACCGAAACTGGTGATGGTGGCACGCACCGGGACCCCGATGCCGGAAGTGCCCAACGACAGGAACTCGACCGGGAAGGCCGTCGGCGTCCAGTTGTCACCGGTATCGGTGGCGCGCTTGGTGGTCTTGTCTCCCGGCACACCAGGCTGCGACAGCCCCGACAAATCACCCTTCACGTCGGCCATCACCACCGGCACGCCGGCCGCGGAGAGCTGTTCGGCGAGGACCTGAAGCGACTTCGTCTTGCCGGTCCCCGTCGCGCCCGCTACCAGACCATGGCGGTTGACGGTGGCCAGCGGAATCCGCACCTGCGCGCTTGGATCCACGGCGCCGTCCACGACGATCGAACCCAGTTCGAGCGCCTGTCCGTCGACCGCATAACCAGCAGCGATCTGCTGCGCGGAAGAAGCTGTCGATTCTGTCGTCATGCGGGCGACATTACTGCTCGAGATCCGGTGAGGGAGGGTCTGGGCAGCCGCCGTCAGCCTGTGCGAATACTGTTGACCGCTGTGCGTGACGAACTGGTATGGATTGACTGCGAGATGACGGGCCTCGACCTGGGGTCAGACCGACTCATCGAGATCGCCGTCCTTGTCACCGACGGCGAACTCAACCTCCTCGGCGACGGCCTCGACGTCGTGATCCACGCCGACGACGCAGCCCTCGACGGCATGGTCGACGTGGTGGCGAAGATGCACCGAAAGTCCGGCCTTACCGAAGAGGTGCGCACCTCCACCGTCGACGTCCCCACCGCGGAGGCGATGGTGCTCGACTACATCCAGAGCCACGTCAAACAACCGAACACCGCACCGCTGGCTGGCAATTCGATCGGTACCGACCGCGGTTTCATCGCTCGCGACATGCCTGCGCTGGACAGCTTCCTGCACTACCGGATGATCGACGTCAGCTCGATAAAGGAGCTGTGCCGCCGCTGGTATCCACGGATTTACTTCGGACAGCCGGAGAAGGGCCTCGCTCACCGCGCCCTCGCCGACATTCACGAGTCGATCCGCGAGCTGCAGTACTACCGCAGCACCGCCTTCGTCGCCCCTCCCGGTCCGTCGACCAGCGACATCGCTGCGGTCGCCGCCGACCTCGGACCACCCACTGAAGGTGGCGAGCCAATCGATTCGGCCGCAGACCACCCGACCGGCTAAGATCGACGACGCCGCAGTGCCTTACCGGCCGCGCGGCAATGGTGGCTGTAGTTCAGCTGGTAGAGCACCAGGTTGTGATCCTGGAAGTCGCGGGTTCGAGCCCCGTCAGCCACCCCACTGGTCAGAGGGCATTTTCGCCCTCTGACCCTTGTCATTTCCGGAGCCCAAACGACACCGGGCCCGCTGCACGGTGTGCGGCGGGCCCGGTGTCGTCGTGCGGGCTAAACGTTGGCGTTGCCGGCCTTCCACTGCTCCCACGGCACGTTCCAGTCGCCCAAGCCGTCAGTCCCCGGGAGTACCGATCCGACGGTGTTGCTGACCTCGACGAGATCGCCCCGCTTGGTGTTCTCGTAGAACCACTGCGCGTTGCTGGTGCTCACGTTCAAGCAGCCGTGGCTGACGTTGCTGTAACCCTGGCTGCCGACCGACCATGGCGCCGCGTGCACGTAGATCCCGCTATAGGACATCTGGGTGGCGTAATCCACCTCGGTGCGATACCCGTTGGGCGAATTCGAGGGCACTCCGTAGGTCGAGGAATCCATCACCATGTGCGTGAGCCGATCACCGATGATGTACGTGCCGTTGCTCGTCGGCGTGCTGCTCTTGCCCATCGAGATCGGCATCGTCTTGACGACTTCACCGTTGCGGCGGACTGTCAACGTCTTGGTGTCGTCGTCCGCGGTCGCGATGACTTCGTCGCCGATGGTGAAGTGCGTCGTGACGTTCTCCTGGCCGAACAATCCGTCGCCGAGGTCGACGCCGTAGGTGTTGACGGCGACGTCGACCGTCGTGCCCGGCTTCCAGAAGGCCTCTGGGCGCCAACGCACTTCACGATTGCTGAGCCAATAGAACGCACCCTCGACAGGTGGATCGGTGGTGACGGTGATCGCCTTCTCCGCGGCCAAACGGTCCGGAACATTCTCGTCGAACCTGACGGCAACGGGTTGTCCGACGCCGACGACCTCGCCGTCGTTGGGAAGCAGGTACGGCATCGTCAGGTTCTCGGGCGAATGCGTCTGAAACGTCATCGATCGCTTCGTCACGCCGCCGAGCCCCAGCGACTGCGCACTGAGCACGTACTTCTTGTTGTAACCGAGCGGCTCGGTGGTGGTCCAGCGCAGACCGTCGGGGCTGAGCTGGCCTTCGACCGTGGCACCGTCGGCGTTGGTCATGGTGACCGAGCCGAGGACGCCGTCCTCGGCGCTGACCGTGATCGGAGCGTCAACCGTCACCCCGACGGCCTTGTCGGCTACCGACGCAGTGAGCTTGGGGACCAGGAGGTCGCCGAACGGCGTCCCCTTGTCCGTGATGGTCTCGGGCTGCGGCGGGGCGGAGGACGTGCCGCAGGCACTGACGCCGAAGACTACGGCTGGCACCAGCAAGACGGCAGCCAGCCAGTTGCGCGCCCGACGCGGACGGGCCAGCGTTTGAGGCTGCGACATGCGATACACCTTCCACCCAAAGTTCACACGGGATTCCCACCAACTTGCCAGCAGTCTAAGGGAACCCGCCGACAGGAGCGCGATCGCTTTCCCGAGCCGCCGCGTTTCTGACATACGGATTTCACGGAGCGCCCCAAGACTGTTATCGTCTCTCACGCGCGCCGTTAGCTCAGTTGGTAGAGCAGCTGACTCTTAATCAGCGGGTCCGGGGTTCGAAACCCTGACGGCGCACTAGAAAAACCCCTGCTCAGCAGGGGTTTTTTGCTTCCAGGCACTGGCCCGTCAAAGCCCACTACTCACACAGGCACTGACAAGCGACCTGAGGATTCCGACGGAAAGCTCCTTGCAGTTCGCGCCGCGTCAAGTGCGAAAGCCCGCCGCACCTCCAGCCATCCCCTCCCAGTCCGACGTGGAGCGGTACAGCCACGCCCTGGCCGGTCTCAGAGGAGACGACGGTGGCCCCGGATTGGCTGAATGGCGGAGTCCACCGTGATCGGTGGATGGTCGCTGTAGGTGATTGGTCCTCGTGGGAGCCGACCCCCGTCAGTCGAACTCCAGTCGGACGAGCGAGCAGTCGTCGTCGAAGCTTCCGGACGGTGTCAGAGCCCGCAGTGTTTCGACGAGGTCGTCGAGGGGCGATCCGGCCAGCCGGGCGCATAGGGCGCTGAAATCCGTCCGGTTCAGCCGTCGACCGTCGACGCAGGCATCCTCGTAGGCACCGTCACTGTAGAGAAGGATGCGGTAGCCCGGCAGCACGGTGTAGCTGCGCGAGGTGTACGTGGCGTCCTCGAACATCGCGAGAGGTTGGTCATCAGTGCATAGCTCGGTAGCTGTGCTTATAGCGTCGGGACTGAGGGCAATCACGGGAGGGGCACCCGCGCTGGCGTAGCGAAGCGTTCGCGAGGACATCTCGTAGACCCCGAACCACATCGTCAGATAGTTCCCGTCGTGCTTGTCCATCTGGAACAGCCGGTTGAGTTCGGCCAGCACCTGATCAGGGGCCAGCAACGTACTCAGGGGCAGTGAGCCGGAGCGCAACAGGTTGTGCACCGATACCGACAACAGTGCGGGGCCGATACCGTGCCCGGATACGTCAATCAAATAGGCGATCAGGTGATCGTCATCAATCCACCGGTAGTCGAAGATGTCCCCGGCAAGTTCCTGGGACGGCAGGTAGTGCGAGGACACTCGCACCGGCCCTTCCAGTTCACCCGGCAGGATCGACGAGACATAGGCCGCTGCGCTGTCCAGTCCCGCCGTGAGGCGGTCGGTCTGCTTGTGGATCTCCTCGTTGGCCTGCTCCAGCGCGACTGTTCGGTCCCGCACCCGGTTCTCCAGTTCGGAGTAGACCCCCACGTTTTCCATGGCGATCGAGGTCGCATCGGCCAAGGCCTGCAGCAGGGAGACCTCTCGTTCGGAGGGCTGCCGCTCATACGCCCAGTAGTTGCCGATCGCCCCGATCGGGTCGAGCTTGCGGATTGGAACCATCACCAGGCTCTTGACGAATGTGGGCCGGTACGCCTCGTGAGGGATGCGGGCATCGCGATAGATATCTGGGATCACCGCCGAATCGCGGTTGAGCATCGCCCAGCCACTGATACAGGCCTCCAGGGGAAACCGGCTGCCCTTCCACAGCGGGGCGATTGCATCCTCGTCGGCGTAGTAGCACTTGCCATCGTCGCGCAGCACGAAAGTTGCGCCGTCGCAACCGGTGAGTTCGCGAGCAGCGGTACGGACAATGCGCTGCACCTCGGGCAGGCTGCGGGCCAGCGACAGTTCCTGGACCGCTTGCACCAAGCGCGCCATGCCTCTGGCATGGTCGGTGTCGGTGAATTCGCCGCTCGTGGCGAGGGAATTCTCCAGCAAGGTCTCAGCCTTCATGCCGCGCCTCCATTAGGACCATCAGGCGGAGCTAGTCGAGAAAACATCCGCTAGCAACTTTATGGCCGATTGTGCCATAAGCGGCAGGTCACAGAAAGCTTTCAGCGATTCGCGATGGGTCGGGGGCGGTATCTAGCAAGCCACGAGACGGCGACGGCGTGCGACGATGCGAACGCGACGCAAACCCTGGCCCGGCTCAGTTGTGGGAATGCGGTTCCGATAGCGACGGACGCCAAGGTAAGTTAACTCGAAGATTTCGACACCTCAGTGACATTCGTGTGCTGAAATCACCGGTTCATGATCAATATTCACTGGGGATGTATACGAAACCACCGGTACCGAAAGCCATGAGCAGGGAAAATGGAGACGTTTTCAACCGCACGCGGACCGGATACAGATGCTACGATACTGTTAGCTAGAGCAGCGCTGGCGGTCTTCCGCCGCGATTTCTACGAGAGAAACGGGAACTTAGCTGATGCCGACCGCAGGTGCGGCCCCGCCCATCTCCTCGCCAACCGTCGCGGTGGAAGGCGTTGATGTGCAGCGAGCCGTAGTGGTCTACAACTGCACCCGGCTTGGGCTCACCGCAAACCCACCGGGATTCTCGTTCATCGACTTCTTCCGCTTCGGCCGCCGCCGTCGTTGACTGAAACCGTCGTCAGCGGTTCCTGATCCCACGGATCACCATCACCACGACGACCGTGCCCAGTGCAGCGATCGACGCCGCGACGGCGGGCTTCTTCACGAATACCACCACGCGAGCCTTGACGTCGTCGGCGATCCGCGCCGGGTTCGCCCGCTCCGCCAGGGCATCCACCGTGCTCGCAAGCTGTTCGCGCGCCACGTCGATGTCCTGCTTGATCTTGTCGGGATCCCGGTCCGCCACGTAAGCCCCTTCAATCGCGTTGCTGTCTTGGGGAATTACCCTAGAGCAGCCACGCGACTTCCATATAACCGCAGTCGTGCACCGGCCAACAGATAAGGACATTCACCCATGGCATCGACCCCTCGCCTCGCGGCGGGCGACAAGGCCCCCGCCTTCAGCCTTTCCGACGCCGACGGCAAGACCGTCAGCTTGAGTGACTTCACGGGGCGCAAGGTCGTCGTGTACTTCTATCCAGCCGCGTCAACGCCTGGTTGTACCAAGCAGGCATGCGACTTTCGCGACAGCTTGGCGGAATTGAACGACGCAGGCCTCGGCGTCGTGGGGATCTCCCCCGACAAGCCGGAGAAGCTCGCGAAGTTCCGCGACGCCCAGGAGTTGACGTTCCCGCTGCTGTCGGATCCCGACCGCACGGTACTCACCGAGTGGGGCGCATTCGGCGAGAAGACGATGTACGGCAAGACGGTTCAGGGCGTCATCCGATCAACGTTCGTCGTCGACGAGAAGGGCAAGATCGAGGTCGCCCAGTACAACGTCAAGGCCACCGGCCACGTCGCGAAGCTGCGCCGCGATCTAGCGGTGTAGCGCGCCGAGCGCCTCCAACAGCAGCGCCTCCGAGGTGGCCGCCCGCTCAAGGACGCCGAGGTCCAGGCTCTCGTTGATGCTGTGCGCCTGCGTCGCGGGATCCTCGACGCCGGTGACGAGGATCTTCGCGTCCGGAAACGCGGCCGCGAACTCGGCGATGAATGGAATCGATCCGCCGACCCCCATGTCGATGGCGTCGGTGCCCCACGCCTGCCGGAACGCGGTGCGCGCGGCGTCGTAGACGGGGCCGGTCGCGTCGATGGCGTACGGCTGTCCGAGGTCTCCCGGCGTAACGGTGACCCGGGCCCCCCATGGCGCGTGCTGCTCGAGGTGGCGGGTCAGCGCTTCCAGGTGTCGGCCGGCATCGCCGCCGGGCGCGACCCGCATGCTCACCTTGGCGCGCGCCGTCGGGATCAACGTGTTGGACGATGTCGCGATGGGGGTCGTGTCGATGCCGATCACCGTGATCGCCGGCTTGGCCCACAATCGCTCGGCGACCGAACCCGTTCCGATCTGGGTGACGCCGGCAAGCATGCCGGTCTCCTCGCGCACCTGTTCCGGCGGGTACTCCACGTCCGCCGCCGAGCCCTCGTGCAACCCTTCGACCGCAACGTTGCCGTCGTCGTCGTGCAGGCTCGCGAGCAGACGCACCAGAGCGCTCACTGCGTCTGGGACAACGCCGCCCCACATCCCGGAGTGCAGACCGTGATCGAGTGTGGCGACCTCGACCACGCAGTCGGCCAGGCCACGCAGCGACACCGTGAGGGAGGGGACCGCGGTAGTCCAGTTCATCGAGTCGGCGATGACGATCACGTCGGCGGAGAGCAGGTCGCGGTGAGCGCCCAACAGTGCTCCCAAAGATGGCGAACCCGATTCCTCCTCGCCCTCCACGAACACCGTGACGCCGACCGGGAGATCACCCTCGAACGCGCGGATGGCGGCGAGGTGCGTGGCGATACCCGCCTTGTCGTCTGCGGTGCCGCGGCCGTAGAGTCGGCCGTCGCGTTCGGTCGGTTCGAAAGGCGCTGAGGCCCACTGGGACACGTCGCCCTCGGGTTGCACGTCGTGATGGGCGTACAGCAGGACGGTCGGCGCACCGGGTGGCGCGGGGTGGCGAGCGATGACGGCGGGCGCGCCGCCCTCGCTGACGGTACGAATGTCGTCGAAACCCGCCTCCGACAACAACTTCGACACCATCTCGGCGCTGCGCCGGACCTCGTCGCGCCGAGCGGGATCGGCCCACACCGACTCGATGCGGACGAGGGCCCCGAGGTCGGCGCGCACCGATGGCAGTACCGACTTCACCCTGTCGACGAGATCACTCATGAATTCGACGTTAGTCGCATCGGTCGCGGTGCGAGCGTGCGCGTACTGCCCATTCCCCACGGCGTGTCATGTGCGACCAGGCACGCTCGCACGGGGTTGGCCAGCTCAGTCGGCGGACTCGAGCACGGCGACCGCGGCAGCCGTGTCACCGTCGTGAGTCAACGACAGATGGATGGTGATGTCCTTGAGGTGCTCACCGATCGCCCCGGTCAGACGTACCCGGGGCCGACCCCACATGTCGGTGACGATCTCGATGTCGCGATGAATGCCCTCCGGCAGCATCGGCCGCTTCGAGAACCGCGACCCCGACCATGCCTTGATCACGGCTTCCTTCGCCGCCCAGCGAGCTGCCAGGTGACGGGCTGCGGACGAACTCTTGTCCGCGGCATCGCGGCGTTCACCAGGGGTGAACGTCTCGGCGAACACCGTCCCCGGCTGATCGACCTGCTCGGCGAAGTCCGGTATGGAGACCAGGTCGATGCCGACCCCGACGATGCTCATGGCAGGAACGCTAGCCGAGCCCGTCGGCGAGTCCCGAGGAGCCTCTTGCAAGGCCTCACGCCCCATACCAACCATCCTCGCCCAGTCGCGACTCAGGATCGAGCAGCATCTCCGCTTCCTGCCGCTTCTCCGGGGAGTCGTGGTTGAAGCGGCGATCGGCCGGCTTCTCGTACATGGCGGGCCCACCGGCGATCGCCGACGCCAGCCGCCGCTGGCCCTGCAGCACACGTTCATTCGAGCGCAACAGGTAGTCATCGCGCTGCTCGGGGTCTAGCGCAGCCAGGAACGCCTGCGGGTGGACCAGAGCAACGAGACCCGACACGTGCCCGAAGCCGAGGCTGGTGATCAGCCCCGCCTTCATCGCGAACTTGTCCCGCATCTCCAGGGTTTCGCGCACCCAGACGAAGTGTGCGGCGGTCGCCATTTCGTCGTCGACGCAGTCCAGACTCCGGTTCGGCGGGATGACGCCGTCGCGCAACATCTGGCACATTCCCATTATCTGGAATGCCGCTGCACCACCCTTCGAATGGCCGGTGAGGCTCTTCTGGCTGACGATGAACAGCGGCGCACCGGGCGAGCGCCCCATGGCGGACGCGAGCCGTTCGTGGAGCTCGGTCTCGTTGGGATCGTTGGCGAGCGTCGACGTGTCGTGCTTGGAGATCACGGCGATGTCGTCGGCGCCGACGCCCAGCTTGGCAAGTGACTTGGCCAGCTGCGACTGCTTGCCACCTCGACCCGCGCCCAGCGCGCCGAGTCCGGGAGCCGGGATCGACGTATGGACGCCGTCTCCGAACGTGGACACGTAGCCCACGACTGCCAGTACCGGCAGACCCATGTTCAGCGCCAGGTCACCACGGGCCAGGAGGATGGTTCCGCCACCCTGACCCTCGACGAAGCCGAGGCGACGCCGATCGTTGCCTCTGGAGAACTTGGAATCGCTGATTCCCTTGGCCCGCATGGCCTCTGTGTCGGCAGTGGCAGACATGTCGCCGAAGCCGATGATTGCTTCCAGCGTCGTGTCGTCGTAGCCACCCGCGACCACGAACTCGGCCTTGCCGAGGCGGATCTTGTCCACCCCCTCCTCGACCGAGACGGCCGTGGTGGCGCATGCGCCGACGGGATGGATCATGGCGCCGTAACTGCCGACGTAGGACTGCACGACGTGGCCGGCCATGACGTTCGGCAGCACCTCCTGCAAGATGTCGTTCGGCTTGTTCTTGCCGAGCAGATTGCCGTGATACATCGCCTGCATGGACGTCATGCCGCCCATGCCGGTGCCCTGGGTGCTGGCCACCGAGCTCGGATGCACCCACCGCAACAATTCGGTGGGCGTGAAGCCGGACGAGAGGAACGCGTCCACCGTCGTGACGAGGTTCCACAGCGCCAGCCGGTCGACCGAGTTCATCATGTCCTGGCTGACGCCATAAACCGACGGATCGAATCCGGTCGGAACCTGCGCCCCCACCGTCCTGGAGAGCTTCACCTTGCGCGGCACCCGAATCTCGGTGCCGGCCTTGCGGGTGACCTGCCAGTCGCCGCCGCCCTGCACGGGTGAGATCAGGGTGTGCTCGGGATCGAACGTGACGAAGGCACGAGCCTCCTCTTCGGAGGACACGACGAACGAGAAGTCCTTGTCGAGGAACACCGAAACCAGCAGCGGCGCCGAGTGATCCGCCTCGATCGCGCCATCGGCCACCCACTCTCGGATGCCGACCCGCTCGATGACGGCGTCGTGATAGCGCTCTACCAGCTCGCCCTCGTCGATCAGATCGCCCGACGCAGTGTCGTACCAGCCCGGCTTGGGATCGTCCTCCCATTTGACCAGGCCGGTGGTCCAAGCAAGCTCGAGCACGCCTGCGGCGGAGAGCTCACCGGAAACCTCGGCCTCGAAGCGAGTCCGCGAGGAACCGTACGGCCCTAGCTCGGCACCGCCCACGATGACCACCATGTCGGCGGGGTCGACGTCGAGGTCGTCCCACTCCGGAGGTGGTGCGGCCGCGTAACCGCGTGGGGGCGACGGCAGAGCCTTGATCGTGCTCGAATCGTCGCCGTCGTCCGACTCCACGGTTGCCTTCTCGGCCACCATGTCCTCACGGGCCTTTGCGGCCAATTCGCCCATGTCGATGTCGATCTCGCCAAGCCCACCGGTCAGGTCGGCGTGGATCGGCGCACGCGCCGCAGCCACCTTGGACTCGACGTCGCACAGATCGAGCAGCATCGAAGCCATCTGCTCGGTCGAGTAGGTGGTCACGCCGGCCTCTTCGACCGCGCCGACGATGGCGTCGTTGTGACCCATCAGCCCGGTGCCCTTCGTCCAGCCAATCAGCGCGTGCGCCAACGACACTCGTTGCGACCAGGAGGTCTCCGCCTTCCAGCGCGTCACCAGTGCGTCCAATGCGGACTTGGCTTCGCCATAGGCGCCGTCGCCACCGAACATGCCGCGGTTCGGCGAGCCGGGTAGCACTACGTGCAGTCGCGCTGCGATGTCACGCTCGGAGCCGATGTGCGACAGGCCACCGATGAGCCGCTGCACGGCCCACAGCAGAACCTTCATCTCCATCTCGGAACGCGAACCGGCCTCGGAGAGGTCGCCGGAGACTCGCGGCGCCGCGAACGGGAACAGCAGTGTCGGGGTCAGGGCGTCCTTGAGGTGGATCGACTGCGGCCCAAGGCTTTCCGATTGCTCGCTGCCGACCCAGCTGACCAGGGCGTCGATGTCGGTGTACGAGGCCATGTTGGCCGGGGTCACCCACAACGTCGCGCCGAAGCGGGCGTTGTCGCGGTACAGCTCCTTGTAGAACGACAGCCTGTCGTCGTCCAGTTTGGACGTGGTCGCGATGACCGAGGCGCCGCCATCGAGCAGCTGTGCGATCACCGATGCGGCGATGGAGCCCTTGGAAGCACCCGTCACCACGGCGATCTCGTCGCTGTAGCGACCGGTGCCAGGATTCTCCGCACCGGCGGCAGCGCGTCCGTAGAGCGACGCGTGCACGTTGCGGCCGGCCGCAAGGGCTCGCCCCTGCCACCAGTTCGCCTGAGTGGCGACGACGTGGCCCGCGGCCTCGAATCGTTCGGAGAGCCGAAGCCAGTCGGAGTCGATCTCGTCCTCGTCCTTCAACCAGAGACGGGCCAAGTCCTCCCGGGCACTCGCCCAGCGATCGTCGAACAGCACCGCCTTGCGACCGTCGAACGTGGGGGCGACCAGACGCGGCCAGTCCGAACCCAGTTCGGCGGTGACGAGGTCGACCAGGTCTGCGTCGTTGACCGTCTCACCGACGTTCACGGGAGCATCCACGCCCAGCTGGCCGAGGATCATCCGGGCGGCCGAGGCGAGAACGCCGTCGGGACCGGTGACCTTGTCGGCGAACTCGGTGAGCGCCGCGGAGTCCACGACGCCTCCCCCTGCGCCGCCGGCCGAGGGAAGGGACACGGCGATGCCGCGGCGCCTTGCGACGGCGGAGACGGCCGCGTCGACGACCCGATCGACCGTCGCCGCGTCGGGCAGTGCGCCTTCGTGCAGGTGACCGAGGTTGCCGCCACGGACGCTGGTGCCCTCACGGGTGCCGAGCACCAGTTCCATGGTGACGTGCTTGACCCAGCCGTCGCCGAGCTCCCAATCCTTCTTGACGCGTTCGGCGATCGCAGCAGGCCGCTTGCCTGACGGCCCGAGGACGGTCCGCAGCTGATCGTTGACCGCATCGGAAAGCACGGGGCCATAAGGCTTGTAGGTACGTGCCAGCTTGGTGACCTGAGCCTTGAGCCCGGCCAGGTCGGCCTCGGCCGCACCGTCGATCGCGCCGAGGTTCAGCTCGGAACCGAGGTCGACCAGCAGCTGGTTTCGCCGCGAGGACGCTCCATCGGTGATCGACTCGATCGAATCCAACGGCTCGATCTGGTCGACGTGCATCTTGGCCGACAGGGCGATGAGCGACAGCGTGGCGTCGTCGGCACCGAACGAGATGTCCTCTGGCCGTGGGCCGCCCGACGGGGCCGACGGTGCCGCTGCAGGCGCGGGAGCTGCGGTTGCAGTCGCCGATTCGGCGGCGGGAGCAGGCGCGGTGTCCTCCTCCAGATCCGGCTCGGGATCGGTGTCGGTCGCGAACAGCACCGCGGCGTCGCGCTCGGAGTTGAGCACCTCGGTGGTGTTGTGCGAGTACTCGGGCCGCTTCAGGGTGTTGGTGGCCAAGCCGGCGACGGTCGGTGCCGACTTCACTCCGATCTCGACGAAGCGCTCGATGCCGAGCCCCCCTGCGGCCTCTTCGATGAACAGGAGGTCCTGGGTCTCGATCCAGCGCACCGGGCTGGCGAACTGCCAAGCCAGCAGCTCGACGACGATCTTGCGGCACAGCTCGCGCGGCCGCTCGTTGCGCCACGTGTCGTAGTCGGCGAGGATCTCGTCGAGCGGCTCCGCTGGCACCAGATCACGGATCTCCTGGATGAAGTCGCGGTCCAGCGTGAAGGGTCGCGGCACCAGGTTCGGAACGTACAGCCCGATCAGAAGCGCGGGATCCGCGTCGACGGGCATGACACGCTCGAGGGAGCGACGGAAGTCGGCGACGCCGACGCGCAGCACATCGGAGTGGAACGGGACGTCGATGCCCGGCACCAGGATGAAGGACTTCTTGCCACCAGAGATCTCGCGGCGCTTCTCCACCTCCTCCTCGAGAGCTTCGAGACCACGCACCGTGCCTGCGATCGCATACTGCGATCCGCGCAGGTTGTAGTTCACGATCTGCAAGAACTCTCCGGTGTTCGCCGAGATTTCGGCCACCCAGTCGGTGACGTCGTCGTCGTCGAGGTCGATCTCGGAGGGGCGGATGGCGGCCAGTCGGTAGTTCGACCGGCCGTTCTCATCGCGGGGGACGATGTCGTGCATCTTGCTGCCGCGGTGGAAGACCACCTCGAGCAACGCCTCGAGCGGGTATACGCCGGACACGCACGCCAGTGCGGTGTACTCACCCACCGAGTGACCGCACGCGATAGCGCCCTCGACGAACGCACCCTGCTCACGCATCTCCGCCACCTGCGCGGCGGCCACGGTGGCCATTGCGACCTGGGTGAACTGCGTGAGGTAGAGGACGCCCTCGGGATGGTGGTAGTGCACACCGCTGGCGATCAGACTGGTCGGGTTGTCCCGCACGACGTGCAGTACCGAGAAACCAAGGGTGTCGCGGGTGAACTTGTCGGCGGTGTCCCACACCTTGCGGGCGGCCTTCGAGCGGGCCCTCACCTCCATGCCCATCCCCTTGGACTGAATGCCCTGACCGGGGAAGGCATAGACCGTCTTCGGGGCGGCGAGCTGAGCGGTCGCCGACATCACCAGGTCGGTTCCGACCTTCGCGGTGACCTCGATGATCTCCGCGCCGCGGTCGATGCCGACGCGGTCGACCCGGAAGTCGATCTCATCGCCGGGCATCACCATGCCTAGGAATCGCGACGTCCAGCCGACCAGACGTGCGGGCGGTGTGGCCCGACCGTCGGTGGCGGTGACGACGTGCTGCGCGGCGGCTGACAGCCACATGCCGTGCACGATGGGCGATTTCAGACCGGCGAGCAGCGCGGCGGCGCGGTCGGTGTGAATCGGGTTGTGGTCTCCGGAGACGACGGCGAACGCGCTCATGTCCGTGGGCGCGGTGACCGTGACGTCACGACGGCGACGGCGGGGGGTGTCGGTGGCATTGTCGGTGATCGCTCCGCCCGCCTGGACCGGATCGGTCAGGGCGACGGCGCCCGTGCGGCCGCGAATCGCGAACCGCTCCTCGAGCGTGGCAAGAATCGTGCCATCGACAGGATTTCCCGTGCTGATCGTCACCGATACCGGCACGACGCGGCCGACCTCGGTGTCGACGGCAGCCGAAGCCGTTGCGGTGACGGTCAATTCGGACTTCGCCGTCGGCATCGGGGCCAGCAGGTGCGCCGCGTGGTCCAGGTGGACCAGGCTGAGCAGACCCTCGACGACCGGGAAGCCGGTCTCGGTGACCGCCGCGCCGATGACCGAGAACACCGCGGGCCAGCAGCGGCCGACGAGTGCGTCGGGGACCAGCGTCAGACCGGGGGCCAGCGGTGCACCGAACGTTGCGGTGACGCCGGTGTGGTCGGCGACCTCCTCCGGATCCCAGGCGACCGTGACCGTGGTGCTGTCGTTCTGCACCAAAGGCAGTGCGCTCACTCCGTCGACGCCCGCGGCGATGGACAGGACCGCCCGCATGGCGGCCGAGGCGTCGTCGGTGGTGACGACGGGCATGCCGCCGTCGACCGTGGCGGACGGCAGGGTGAAGCGAATGGTGATCCAGATGTCGGACAGCGGCACGCTCAGGTTGACGTGCTCACCGTCGAGTTCGAGCCGCGAACCCGTGGACGGGTGTGTCGCCATGACCGAACCCCGGGTCGCTTCGCTCCTGCCCGCCGAATCCGAGTTCTCGTGTACCTGCCACTCCTTGGGCGCACCGATGCGGTGGACGGGGTTGATCGCGGCCCGGCCGGCCCACAACACGTCGGGCGAGTCGAGCACGACGGCCAGCGGACCGGTCACGTCGGCGCGGGCTTGACGGCGCGACACCACGGAGGTCGGCTGCGCGCCGGCGGCGAGCACCTCGTCGATGGAGGCCTTCTCGAACCGGTCGAGCAAGGCACCGACGGGCTCGTCGACGCGCGTGATGCCCACGACTGCTTCGGTGCCGGGGATGACGCAGACCTGATCGGCGGAGTACCGCGCGTCGTGAGCCTGCCACAGCGAATCGCTGCGCCACCAGCGCCGGACGTCCTTGTCGATGACCGGCACGAAGTTGACCGGCTTGCCGAGCGTCTTGCAGAGGGTGATGAAGAACGGGACGTCGGCTGGATGCAGCTTGACGTCCTCGGCGTCGGCGTACCGCGACAGCAGTGCCTCCAGGGCGCTCTCCGGATTCTCCAGCAGCGCTTCACCGTCTGCGCCCACGTTGAAGAGGGTGTCGATCGGACCCGAGTCCTGCGGGTGCAAGCGGGCCTCGGCACGCTTGAGCATCTCCTCGAATCGGTCACGCCAGCTGACGTCGAGCCATGGCGACTCGGGACGCTTGGTGTCAGCGGTGCTGTCACCGTCACCGATCGCGAGCTCGACGTAGCGTCGCAGCCACTGCAGGTACGTCATGTCCGCCACGTCGCCGAAGTACGGCTTGGCGGTTTCGGCCATCGCGGCGATGATCTCGTCGCGCCGCTCGGCGACGGCGTCGACGTCACCTGCCACGTCGTCGAGCAGTCGACCGCAGCGGGATGCGGCGTTGTCGATCTCGTGAATGTCGGCACCGAGCTGGCTTCGCCCGGAAGCCATGCCGCCCTGCGCCTTTCCGGCGCCGACCCACTGTTCGGTACCGGTGGTGTCGACCAGCAGTTGCTTCACCGCGGGCGAGGTGGTGGCCTCCAGTGTCGCCATCGTCGCGGTACCGAGCAGGATGCCGTCCACCGGCATGATCGGAAAACCGTAGGCCTTCGACCATTCACCGGACAGGTACTGCGCGGAGCGTTCCGGGGTGCCGATGCCACCGCCGACGCAGAGCGTGATGTTGGACAGCTTGCGCAGGTCGCCGTACGTCGACACGAGCAGGTCGTCGAGGTCCTCCCACGAGTGGTGGCCACCCGCGCGGCCGCCCTCGACGTGGACGATGACCTCCCTGTCGGGTACCTCGGCCGCGATCTTGATGACCGACTTGATCTGCTCGACGGTGCCCGGCTTGAAGCACACGTAGGCGATGCCGACCTCGTTGAGCTCCTCGATGATCGCGACGGCTTCGTCGAGTTCGGGGATGCCCGCGCTGACCACGACGCCGTCGATGGGCGCACCCGACTGGCGAGCCTTCTGCACCAGGCGCTTTCCGCCGACCTGCAGCTTCCACAGGTAGGGATCGAGGAAGAGGGTGTTGAACTGCACGGCGCGGCCGGGCTCCAGCAGCGTCGTCAACTCAGCGATGCGCTCGTCGAAGATCGGTTCGGTGACCTGACCCCCGCCTGCGAGCTCGGCCCAATGGCCGGCGTTGGCCGCCGCGGCGACGATCTTGGCGTCGACGGTCGTCGGGGTCATGCCTGCGAGCAGAATCGGCGAGCGTCCGGTGAGCCTGGTGAACTTGGTCGAGAGCTTGACCGAGCCATCCGGCAGCTTGATGACCGAAGGTGCGTAGCTCGACCATGCGGGCGCGACCTCGGGGGCCGCACCGACGGTGAACAGGTTGCGCTGTCCGGCCCTGGTAGCCGCGGGGACGATGCCGACCCCGAGACCCCGGATGACGGGGGCGGTGACGCGGGTGATGGTGTCACTGGGGCCGAGGTCGACGATCCAGCGCGCTCCGGACTCGTGAAGCCGCTCGACCTCCTCCACCCAGTCGAAGGGCTCGGTGTAAATCGCCTTGGCGAAGTGGTGGAGCAGTTCGGAGTCGATGCCGAGCTTCGCGCCCCATCCGTCGACGACGTCGATCGCGTCGGCCAGTCGTGGGGTGTGGAAGCCGACCTCTACCTGAATGCCATGGAATACGGGGCTGAAGACCGCACCACCGCGGAGCTTGTTCTTGCGCTCGGCCTCTTCCTTCTCGGTGATCTTGCTGCAGTACAACTCGAAGCGGGACAACTGCTCGGGCGTGCCGGTGATGACCACCGAGCGCCTGCCGTTGCGGATGGACAACACGGGCGGAAGCACGGTGCGGACGTCTTGGGAGAAATCTTCGAGGAGCTCCGCAATGCGCTCGGGATCGACGTCGGTGACCGACACCATGGGGGACTTGTCACCCCGGCCGACCATGCCCCGCCGACGCGAGACGAGCGAGCCGGCCGCACCGATGAGCTGAATCATGGCGAGCAGTTCCGCGTCACGCGTGCCCTTGGCCTTCAACGCCTCGCAAGCGACGATGCCCTGCGAGTGCCCTGCCATGGCGACGGGCGGGGTGCCGTAGAGGTCGAGACCCTGCCGCGTCGAAGCCCGGACCGCCGCCAGCTGGGCCAACAGGATGCCGGGACCGGAGATGGCGGCGGTGGTCAGCTGCTTGGACGTCGGCAGCGGTTCCTCGGCGGCCAGCGCGCGCACCCACTGCATCGGCTCGAAGCCGATCGGCCGCACGACGACCAATTCACGGGCGACGGGCTGCAGTAGCAGCGCTGCCTCGCCGATGACCTCGCTCAGCTCGGACTCGATGCCTGCCGAGCTGATCAGCTCCTCGAGGTTCTCCAGCCAGTTGCCGCCCTGTCCGCCGAACGCGACGGCATAGGGCTCGCCCGCATTCAGCAGGTCGACGAGCGCGTGTGCGCCCCCCTGTACCGAGGAGCCACCCGCCGAGCCACCCTTGCGGCCGGTGGTCATTCTGTCGTGTTCGTTGATCGTCACGTCTTGCCATCTCCTCGGTGCGCTTTTCGCGCGTATCGCTTCTCCGTGTGCGCAGCGTCGTCTGCTGCCTGCGTCCTCGGCGGTGAGGCCCCCGCGCTCCTGCGGGATTCTGCGGTTCTCGAGTCGGGAGTCGGATCCCGACGGGCTCAAGTTTCTGGGAAGGCCCGGGGCGTGCAGGCCAACGGCTTTAAGAGTGTCATAAGGACCTGCACCATTTTCGCCCCTCAAATGGTTACTGGCGAGTTCTACGCACGGGTAACCACACATTGCATAACGCGGACTTCGCGACCCCTTCCAGAGTCCCGGTACAAACGTCCTGTTGGCAGGTGGTTACGGTCCAGTAGCAATAACGGCGCAGATCAAGGCGGTATTGTTACCGAATCGTTATGAAGAATTGTCCGTCGAGACGCTCGACGGACAATATCTCGGAAAAGTCGACAGAAGGTCCGCTCGTGTCCAGTCGTCGCGGAGGAGCACCGAGAATCGTTTGCTGGCCAAACTTACTGATCGGTAATATTAATCCCACTGCCCGAAGCGCGGCTTCAACACATGGTTGAGGTCGACGCCGACACCACCCACGCTTCGCTTGTCGATCTCGACTTGGTGCAGGTGCGCCGCGGGATGGGTGTAGCCCTTGGGCGACCCCCAGTTGTGTTGCCAAAAGTAGGCGCCGAGGCCATCTTGCAGGGCCCAATCGATCGTCTTGGAATTTGCGTACACGCCGACGCGCTGATGACCCAGCACCGCTTCCCAGCCTCGCAAATAGGGCACTACCTGCTGTTTGTACTGCTCGAGTGACGGGTCGTCGTCGATCGACGCGTAAACCGGGGCGCCGTACGAACCGCCAGCGGCGACGTGCAGTTGCCAGCCGCGCTTGGCATGTTGCACCCCCGCGCGCTGTCCGCCCAGCCAGTCCGCAGTGTCCTCCTTGCCGAACTGGTAGCACGACACGATCTTCAAACCGTTTTGATAGAGGTCGCGGGCCTCGGGTAGCTGGATCGGCTTTCCGAGCATCCAGGCGCCGTCGGGACGACGGTCCGAGACGTAGCGGATGGCACCCGACGCTCCAGAAGCACGGATGGCCGTGGCGGGGATGACCCCGGCTGCGTAGTCCAGGAGAACCCCGAGTGGAGCCGCCGATGCGGTGGCGGGCGCGAGAGCGGCTGACACCGCAGCGGCCAGGACGCCGCCGAATCCGACGGCCGCCGGCGCGGCGGCGGCGTACTTCAGCACGTCTCGCCGGGACATCACCATCACCACAGGATATGACAACTGCCCCAATTTCCTCATCATCGCCACTGGCCACATCGGTATCAGAATTGCCCGCCGCTACTGGCCCTCACCCGGTGCGGAAACCGTCGGCTTCGCATCCCGATTCCGCGAAATCCATACGTTGCGCTGCGCCGGAGGAGACGAATCCATACGATTCAGCCCATGCCAACCGCCCCCGGCGAACCGCAGATCGAACTCGCAGGCGTTCGCAAGGTGTTCGGAGAGTCGATCGTGGCCGTGGCGGGCGCCGACCTGACCGTCGAGGACGGCGAACTGTTCGCGATTCTCGGCCCCTCCGGGTCGGGCAAGACCACCGTGCTCCGGATGATCGCCGGCTTCGAACAGCCCACCGCGGGGACGATCACGCTCGGTGGCGTCGACGTCACCGACCTTCCGGCGCGACGCCGCGACGTCAACACCGTGTTCCAGGAGTACGCACTCTTCCCCCACATGACCGTGGCCCAGAACGTCGAGTACGGCATGAAGGTGCGTGGCGTGGCCAAAGCCGAACGGCGAACGCGTACCGCCGAGGCGCTCGAGATGGTTCGGCTCGACGAGTACGGACCGCGCAAACCCGCGCAACTCTCGGGGGGTCAGCGTCAGCGCGTCGCATTGGCGCGCGCCCTGGTGGGGCGGCCCAGAGTACTTCTGCTCGACGAACCACTGGGAGCACTCGACCTCAAGCTGCGAGAACAGATGCAATTGGAGCTCAAGGCAATTCAGCGCGAGGTCGGCATCACCTTCGTCATCGTCACCCACGATCAGGACGAGGCACTCACCCTTTGCGACCGGCTCGCGGTGTTCAACGACGGGCGCATCGAACAGGTTGGCAAGGCGCGTGACGTCTACCAGAGCCCGGTGAACCGATTCGTCGCGGACTTCGTCGGCACCTCCAACGTGCTCGACGGCGAGGCCGCACGGGCGATCGTCGGCCGTCCCGGCATGTTCGCGGTGCGACCAGAACACATCGCGGTCCGAGCAGCGGGAGGAGGGGCCACCCCGGGCAGCCGTACCGTCGAGGCCACCGTCTCCGAAGTCATCTACGCCGGGCCCACCACACGCGTGGCCGCCGTAGCTCAGGCCGTCGGGCAGTCGGACGTCACGCTCACCGCGACCGTACTCAACGCCGCCGCCTCACTGCCCGACGATCTAAGACACGGCGCCACCGTCACCTTGACCTGGCCCGACAGCGCCGTGCACGACTTGACCAACTGAGAACGATCGACAGCCAACGAAATCAACCCGAACGGAGCATTCATGAACCTCACCGCATGGCGGATCGGCTTCACCATCGCCGCCTGCGCCGCCCTAGTCACCGGCACGATCACGGGATGCTCCAGCTCGCAATCCGGCGGTGGCGACGCAGGAACGGCACCACCGAAGATCGAGCCACTCGGCACCGTGGGCGACGGCGAGGGCGAGCTCAACCTGATCGCGTGGGCCGGATACGCAGAAAACGGTTCCAACGACAAGACCGTCGACTGGGTGACTCCGTTCGAGAAGGAGTCCGGCTGCAAGGTCAACGTCAAGGTGGGCAACACGTCCGATGAAATGGTGCAGCTCATGCGCAGCGGGCAGTACGACGGCGTCTCGGCATCCGGTGACGCCACCCTGCGACTGATCTACGCGGGCGACGTCGCACCGGTGAACACCGACCTGGTGCCGAACTATTCGACCATCTCAGGCTTCCTCAAGGACAAGCCGTGGAATTCGGTGAACGGCCAGATGTACGGCATTCCTCACGGCTGGGGCGCCAACCTCTTGATGTACAACGTTGGCGTGGTCACCGACGCCCCCGACTCGTGGGGCGCGGTCTTCACCGATGCCGGAAAGTACAAGGGCAAGGTGACGGCCTACGACTCGCCCATCTACATCGCCGATGCGGCCCTATACCTGATGAAGACCAAGCCGGAACTGGGGATCAAGGATCCGTACTCGCTGACCAGCGAACAGCTCGACGCGGCAGTCGAATTGCTGAAGGCCCAGAGGGAAGACGTCAGCGAGTATTGGTCGGATTACACGAAGGAAGTGCAGGCGTTCGAGTCGGGCACGTCGGTCATCGGGACCACCTGGCAGGTGATCGCCAACACCATCGGGAGCGATAACAAAGTACAGGTCAACACCGTGCTTCCGAAGGAGGGGTCCACGGGCTGGTCCGACACGTGGATGGTCGCGGCGAAGGCGGCACATCCCAACTGCATGTACAAGTGGATGGACTGGATCACCTCGCCGAAGGTCAACGCCCAGGTCGCCGAGTACTTCGGAGAGGCGCCCGCGCAGACCAAGGCGTGCGAGTTCACCTCGGAGAAGGACTTCTGCAACATCTACCACGCCACTGACGAGGCATATGCCGCTCAGCTCCACTACTGGACGACGCCGCAGAAACAGTGCGTGGACGGTAGCGGCGACAATTGCACGGCCTACGACGAGTGGGTCAGCAAGTGGCAGCAGATCAAGGGGTGACCCAAGCCGACCCAGCCCAGTCGGCGACTCGGGATTCGATCTCGCCGCCTGGGCGACTCCGTCGGGGTCGAGGTCGACTGAGCCTGGCGCTCCTACTGGTCCCGCCCCTGGCGTGGCTAGTGGTGGCATATTTGGGTTCCCTTGCCGTGCTTCTGGTTTCGGCCTTCTGGACCACGAACTCGTTCACCGGAGCGGTGGTACACACCGTCACGGGCGACAACATCGTCCGGGTGTTGACCGACGAGTTGTTCCGCACCGTGACCCTGCGCACCGTGGGGGTGGCGCTGCTGGTCACCGTGCTGTGCGCGGTGCTCGCCGTCCCCCTGGGGCTATACATGGCGAAGGTCGCCTCGCCGCGAATCCGGCTGGCGCTGGTGGTGGCCGTCACGACTCCGTTGTGGGCCAGCTACCTCGTCAAGGCCTATGCCTGGCGGGTGCTGCTGTCCCCCGAGGGCCCGCTCTCGTGGGCCACCGGCTACAGCCCGGGCTACGGTCTGGTCGCCACCGTGCTCACGCTGACCTATCTGTGGCTGCCGTACATGATCATCCCGGTGTTCGCGGCCTTCGAACGCGTGCCGAACCACCTCATCGACGCGAGCTCCGACCTGGGCGCCTCCGACCTCTCGACGCTGCGAATGGTGGTCGCGCCGTTGGTGTTCCCCGGTATCGCCGCAGGCTCGATCTTCACCTTCTCGCTGTCGCTCGGTGACTACATCGCCGTCACCATCGTCGGCGGCAAGACCCAGATGCTCGGCAACGTCATCTACGGGCAGCTCGTCACCGCCAACAATCAGCCACTTGCCGCAGCACTCTCGATCATCCCGCTGGGCGCGGTCGTTCTCTACCTGCTGGCGATGCGGCGCACCGGCGCACTGGAGAACGTCTGATGCTGTCCAAGGGCGCTCGCGGCGCGGTGCGGACGTGGACCGTGCTGGTGCTGGTGTTTCTGTACGCGCCACTACTTCTCGTCGTGGTGAACGCGTTCAACTCATCGCGCACGTTCGCCTTCCCACCGAGTGGCCTCACGCTGCGTTGGTGGGCCGACGCGTGGAACAGCGAAGGCATGTGGACGTCGCTGGCGAACTCGGTACTCGTAGGGCTGGGTGCCACGGCGATCGCACTCTTTCTGGGCACGATGGTCGCGTTCGCCGTTCAGCGCCATCAGTTCTTCGGCCGCAACACCATCAGCTTCCTGGTCGTCCTGCCGATCACCCTTCCAGGGATCGTCACCGGCATCGCGCTCAATGCCACGTTCACCTCCGCGCTCGGTGTGACACTCGGTCTGGCTACGGTCATCGTCGGACACGCCACGTTCTGCATCGTCATCGTCTTCAACAACACTCAGGCCAGGTTGCGCAGACTCGGAACCGATCTCGAGGACGCATCGGCCGACCTCGGAGCGTCGTCGTTGCAGACGTTCCGCTTCGTGACGTTCCCGATGATGCGAGGGGCGTTGGTCGCAGGCGCGATCCTCGCCTTTGCGCTCAGCTTCGACGAGATCGTGGTGACCACGTTCACCGCCGGACCTTCCGTGCAGACGCTGCCGATCTGGATCTTCGGCAACCTGTTCCGTCCCAACCAGGCCCCCGTGATCAACGTGGTCGCCGCAGCGCTCACCGTGTTGGCGATCATTCCGGTGTGGCTGGCTCAGCGGTTCGGCGGCGACCCCGCCACCACCAGGCTGTGACTCCGTTCAGCAGTCCTCGGAGTGAGGCTGGCCGCCTCGCATGCCGTCCGTCGCGTCGTCGGAGGCCACCGCCACGAGATGCCGATGCAGGGCATCCTCCAGCTGATCGACGACGACCCGTCGGCCCAACGCCCGATAGTCGGTGGACAGCCGACGCAGCTCGTCCTCGTGGTCGGGTGGTGGCACCTTGTTCTCGCCGAAGCGTACGAACAGGCTCGTCTCCAACGAGTCCGCGACTGACTTCGCGAGCTCGTCGAGGAGATCTGCGATGCCGTCGGCCACTCGCAGAATCGTCTCCACGTAAGGCGCCTGTTCGGTGGTGGCGGCGACCACCTCCGCGATCTGGGGGTTGACCAGCGTCACCCGTCCGTCGACCATCTCGGCCAGCCCGTACCGCAGCAGCCGTTCCGCCTCGTCGCCGTCGGCGTCGATGTCGACGGGAACGGCAGCAGGACGCCGGGAGGGACCGAAGACGGGCTGCTGCAACCCGAGAATGACCCCCACGTCGCCACCCTGACGCGCGCTGGCGAGGAACTCGGCGATGTGCGCCGACGTGAAACCCTTCCGCAACAGCTCGTTGATCGTCCTCAACTGAGACAGATGACAATCACCGTAATAGGCCGATCGCCCCTCGCGACGAGGTGGGTCGAGCAAACCTCGCTCGCGATAGGCGCGAATGTTGCGGACACTGATACCCGAGAGCACGGCCAGCTCGTCGAGCCGATACTCAGTCAATCAATATCTCCTTCAAACAGCCGGTCACAGCACTCCACAAGCGGTCCGCAACGAGGCGTACGTCCAACTGTAACTGGTTCCCGATGTTTGCGAGATTTACACATCGACGTCAAATTTAAAAACTCGATTCGCCATCGGACGCTTCCGTGCGACACGATGGTCCGAGTGCGTGCCTGGACGGTCTGGGCGACGGGGCTATTGGCCTACATCGTCGCCGTGCTCGACCGCACGACGCTAGGTGTTTCCGGGCTCGAGGCCGCTGATCGGTTCGCGGCGAGCCCCAGCGTCCTGTCGACCTTCGTCGTGCTCCAGGTCGTCGTGTACGCAGGTGCCCAAGTCCCCGCCGGCGTCCTTCTCGACCGCTACGGCTCTCGCGTGCTGATCGTGACGGGCGCGGCACTCATGGCGAGCGGTCAACTCCTGCTCGCCCTGACCGAGTCGCTGCCCCTGGCCATCAGCGCCCGCGCCATCGTCGGGCTCGGTGACGCCGTCACCTTCATCTCGGTACTGCGACTGGTGCCCCACTGGTTCCCGCCAAGGCAGGTGCCGCTCCTGACTCAGCTCACCGGGATCTGCGGCCAACTCGGGCAGGTGCTGTCCGCCCTGCCCTTCCTGACGTTGCTCACCGGGACCACGTGGGCGACCGCATACCTCTCGGTGGCGGCGTTCGGCGTGCTCGCCATCGTGTTGGTACTGACCTTGGTCAAGGACACACCGCATGGGCGGGTGATCGCGGCGGAGAACCTATCGGCGCGTGCCGTGCTCTCGAGCGTGAAGACGGTCTGGCTGCGACCCGGCACCCGACTTGGATTCTTCACGCACATGGGCACCCAGTTCTCGGTGACGGTGTTCTGCCTGATGTGGGGCGTTCCGTACCTCACCGTCGCTCAAGGGCAGTCCACCGGTGTCGCCGGGGCATTGCTGACCTTCTCCGTGGCCGTGGCCATCGCCGCAGGCATCGTGATCGGCATCTTCACCGGGCGGTATCCGCATCGGCGGTCGTGGATCGTACTGGCGATCGTCGCAAGCAACGCGCTGGTGTGGACGGTGGTCCTCGCGTTGCCCGGCCGGGCTCCCCTGTGGCTGCTGGTCGTCCTCATCGCAGTCATCTCGGTAGGTGGACCCGGGTCAATGGTCGGTTTCGACTTCGCGCGGACGTTCAACCCGAGTGCCACGCTCGGCACTGCGCAGGGGATGGTCAACATGGGCGGGTTCATCGCCTCGCTGCTGGTGATGCAGGCGATGGGCATCATCCTCGGCGCAGCGGGCGGCTATTCATTCGAGTCGTTCCGGCTGGCGTGGACGGTGCAGTACGCGATCTGGGTGCTCGCCGTCGTCGGGATCCTCATCACCCGCGGCAAAGCACGCCGGTTGATGAAAGCCGAACAGGAGCGCTTGCTATTGGAGACGTTCGACGTGAACGCTCCCGAGCGTTGACGTCAGCGGCGCTCGGCCGAGATCCGACGATTGGCCTTCACCAGCGCTTCGACCAGTTCGTCCTTGGTCATGGTGGACCGACCGGCGACGTCCAGCCGTCTTGCGACATCCATCAGGTGCTTCTTCGTCGCGTTGGCGTCGACGCCCTCGGCCGTAACGCCCTTGCCGCTGAGGCCGCCGATGCGGGCGCGTTCGTCTGATGGGCCCTTCTCGTCCTTCGCTTCCCAGTGATCGCCGACCTTCTCGAAGCTGTGTTTGACGGCACTGAATGCGACCCGGTAGGCCCGTCCCTCGTCGCCGTACTGCTCGGCCGCGGCATCGTGCGCCGCCGCGAAGGTCTGCTGGGCCTTCGGGGGCGACTTCTGCAAGGTGCTTGGCAGTTCGGACATCTTGGCCCGGCCGCTCTTCCCGATCTTCGGCATCGTGAACTCCCGTCTTCCATGAAGTCGATACCCCGCGACGGTGGTCACGAATCCGTGGCTATCGGTTGTCCTCGAGGCTGGCTGGGATGGCCGCGGCGGCGCGCCGGTGCCCAAGCACCTCGAATCCGACGACGCTGACCACCGGCGCGAAGGTGACGATCAGGAGACAGGCGGTCATCGGGACGCCGGCAGCCGCGGCCACCACGGCCAGCACCAGCACGCCCGCGGTCAACACCGCCAGCAGGACGTGGACTGCATCCCACGCTCCGACCATCAACCCATACAGCACGAAGACCAGACCGACGTAGACCCCGACCGGGATGACCACTGCCAGGACGGTGCCCACCGACCCGAGCACCGACTGATCCTCGACGTAGTAGGCCGCCGTATGCAGTCCGGCGCCAGTCGCCACGATTGCGCCGAACACCGCGATGTGCAGATAACCGAAGTGAAAGGACCGCTCGCGATGCACGTGCAGCAGATCGGCGGACGGCACCGCGAAGTAGATCCACCACATACCGAAAGTCAGCCCGGTGCCGGCGACGGCGAGGATGACGGCATCCGGCGTCCACCCGTGTTCGCCCACGACGGCGGTCAGGGAGGCCACCGTGCCGACCACACCCTCGCCGAGGGCGATGATCGCCAGCAGTCCATACCGTTCCGCGATGTGGTGGGCGTGCCATGGCGTGCCCCCCCGGCGAGTTTCGGCGAGCCACGGCCCGACCATCTCCGCGATCGCCAACAGCGCGAAGACGACCAATCCCACGGAGACCGACAGCGGAAGGAAGATCGAGGCGATCCAGCCGATCTGCACGATCGTGATGACCATCGCGTAGGTCAGGCTGGCCGCCTTGCGCTCGGGATCCTGGCGCGCAGCGCGCAGCCACTGCGCCACCATCGCCACCCGCATCACGACGTAGCCGACGACGATCAGTGCGTTGTCCAGGTGTCCCCCGTGCTGGATCGAGGCGAAGAACGGCGGAATGCCGAGCGCCAGGACGAGCACACCGACCATCTGCACCATCGTCAGGACGCGGTACATCCAGTCGTCGGTGTCGTAGGCCGAGGCGAACCAGGTGAAGTTGATCCACGCCCAGCACGTTGCGAACGTCGCGAAGATGAACCCCGTGAACCCGACTGCGACGTGACCGGCGGCGAGGGCGTGAGAGAACTCCGAGGCCGCGACGCCGAAGGCGATGACGAATGTCAGGTCGAACAGCAACTCGAGTGGCGTGGCCACGCGATGCTGCTCGTGCGGATCGCGGCCCGCCATTCGTCGCACGTGGTGCGCACGAACCACACCACGCCTCGACGGCGTCGATTCGTTCACGCACGGGCTCCTTTCGACGGCGGTTGACGGTACCGAATACGTGCTGGTGCCGCTACATTCACGACCATGTCATCCACGGCTGGAGCGACGAAGTTGGTCATCGGCGCAAGCGGCTTCCTGGGCTCGCACGTCACCCGTCAGCTCGTCGACCGCGGGGACGAAGTAAGGGTGCTGCTGCGCCACACCAGCTCCACCAAGGCGATCGACGATCTCGAGGTGCAACGACACTACGGCGACGTCTTTGACGAGAAGGCACTGCGAGAAGCGATGTCAGGGGTCGACGACGTCTTCTACTGCGTCGTCGACGCGCGAGCCTGGTTGCGTGATCCAGCTCCCCTGTTTCGGACCAATGTCGAAGGGCTGCAACACGTTCTGAACATCGCAGTCGATGCCGACCTGCGCCGCTTCGTCTTCACCAGCAGCATCGCCACCATCGGGATTCCCCAAGGAGGACGACCCGCCAACGAGGATGATGCATTCAACTGGGCGGACCGCAGCGGTAGCTATATCCAGTCGCGAGTCCAGGCGGAGGACCTGGTTATGAAGTACGCACACGAACGTGGCCTGCCAGCCGTCGCGATGTGCGTGTCCAACACCTACGGGCCGGGCGATTGGCAGCCGACACCACACGGCAGACAGATCTCGTTGGCGGCGATGGGCAAGATGCCGTTCTACATCGCCGGTTGGGACGGTGAGGTCGTGGGCATCGAGGATGCCGCGGCCGCAATGCTTCTCGCGGCGGACAGGGGCCGCAACGGCGAGCGATACATCGTCTCCGAGCGGATGATGTCCGCACACGCGATGTACGAGGTGGCCGCGAAGGTGGGCGGCGTAGCCCCGCCCCGCTTCGGCGTCCCGATCTGGCTGATGTATCTGGCAGGGTGCGCAAGCGACGCGGTCACCCGGGTACTTCGACGTGACTCACTACTGTCCAGGACGAGCGTGCGATTGATGCACATCATGCCGCCACTGGACCACGGCAAGGCAGAGCGAGAACTCGGTTGGCGACCCGCCCCGATCCACGAGTCGATCGACATGGCAGCGCGTTGGTTTCGGGACAACCGAAAGCGCTTGCGATCGGAGTAGACCCGCGGCGTCAGACCCTCGTCGTGACCGATTCGGTCATTGACTCGGGCGGCGGTGGAGGCACCCGCGGTTGCGCCCGGGGATTGACGATCAGTGGCCACCAGAACCACTTGCCCATGAGCGCCGCGATGGCGGGGGTCATGAAGGAGCGCACGATCAAGGTGTCGAACAGCAGGCCCAGCGCGATGGTGGTGCCAACCTGTCCCATCACCTTGAGGTCACTGAACGAGAACGACGCCATCGTCGCGGCGAAGACGAGGCCGGCGGACGTCACCACCGACCCGGTGCCCGCCATGGCGCGGATGATGCCCGTCTTCAGCCCCCCGTGCAGTTCCTCCTTGAACCGTGACACGAGCAGAAGGTTGTAGTCCGACCCCACTGCCAACAGCAGGATCACCGACATCGCCAAGACCATGAAGTGCAGTTCGAGACCAAGGATGTGCTGCCAGAGGAGGACTGACAATCCGAACGAGGCACCGAGGGACAGAAGCACCGTGCCCACGATCACCGCTGCCGCCATCAATGCTCGAGTGATGATCAACATGATGATGAAGATCAGCGTCACCGCTGCGATGGCGGCAATCATCAGGTCGTAGAAGGATCCGTCCTTCATGTCCTTGTACGTCGCGGCGGTGCCTGCAAGGTAGACGCTGGACCCCTCCAGCGGCGTGCCCTTGATGGCTTCCTTCGCCGCCTGCTTGATCGCGTCGATGTGCGAGATGCCCTCGACCGTGGCCGGGTCGCCCTCGTGGCTGATGATGAACCGCACCGAATGACCGTCGGGCGTAATGAAGTTCTTCATCCCCCGCTTGAAGTCCTTGTTGTCGAAGATCTCCGGCGGTAGATAGAACGTGTCATCGTTCCTCGACCCGTCGAACGCGTCGCCCATGGCGGTCGCGTTGTCCTGCATGGCCGACATCTGGTCCTGCATGCCCTTTTGCGTCTGGTACGTCGTCAGCAACATCTCTTTGACCGACGTCAGCTGCGCGACCTGGGGGCGCAGCGAATCTGCCAGTTGAGGAGTGAGCGCATCCAGTTTCTGGGTGTCGATTACCACGCCGCGGATCTGATCACTGAGCGTGTAGATGCCGTCCAAGGCATCGAAGAGCGACCGCCCCGCGAAGCACACGGGGATGTCATAGCAGTGCGGCTCCCAGTAGAGGTAGGAGCGGAGCGGTCGAAAGGTGTCGTCGAAGTCTGCGATGTGATCACGAACGTCATCGACCGTGTCCGTCAGATCCGCGATCTTGGTGGCCATGTCGTGGATGTTGCTCGAGAGCTCACCCAGCAGAACCAACATGTGCTTGAGGGTGTCGATCGTGATCTGAAGGTCGTTTGCCTGGACGAGCAGGTTCGCGAACGAATCCTGCAGGTACTTCTGGTTCAGCTTTTGCGTGGTTCCCTGCATGCTGAGCTGGAACGGAATCGTCGAGTGCTTGATCGGCTTGCCGTCGGGCCGGGTGATCGTCTGTACGCGGGAGATGCCGGGAGTGTGAAAGATGGCCTTGGCGATCTTGTCGATCACCAGGAAGTCGGCCGAGTTGCGCAGGTCGTGGTCGCTCTCGACCATCAGCAGCTCGGGGTTCATCCGGGCGGCGTCGAAGTGTCGTTCCGCCACGGCATAACCGACGTTGGCAGGAATGTCGGCGGGTAGGTACACCCGATTGTCATAGTTGGTCTTGTAGCTGGGAAGGGCGAGTAGACCGACGAGCGCCAACGCGATCGTCGCGACCAAGATCGGACCGGGCCACCGAACGACCACGGTGCCCACCCGGCGCCAACCCCGAGATCTGATGGCGCGCTTCGGTTCGAACCGACCGAAGCGACTGCCGATCACCACCACGGCGGGCCCCAAGGTCAGCGCGGCGAGCACCGCGACGAGGGTGCCAACCGCGCACGGCACGCCCAGGGTCTGGAAGTAGGGCAGCCGCGTGAAGCTGAGGCAGACCATTGCGCCGGCAATGGTCAAGCCGGATCCGAGCACCACGTGAACGGTCCCGTGGAACATCGAGTAGTACGACTGCTCCCTGTCTTCACCGGCGCCCCTGGCCTCTTGATAGCGCCCGATGAGGAAGATGGCGTAGTCGGTCCCGGCGGCGATCACCATCAGGGTCAACAGGCTGGTGGCAAAGGTCGAGAGGCCGATGACCTGGTAGTGACCCAGGACTGCGACTATGCCGCGGGCAGCCCCCAACTCCGTGAATACCATCAAGAGAATCAAGAGCATGGTGACGATGGACCGGTAGACCAGCACGAGCATCACCGCGATCACCCCCAGGGTGATGATGGTGACCAGCAAGATACTGGTGTCGCCCGCAGAGCGTTGGTCCGCGATGAGCGGAGCGCCGCCCGTTACGTACGCCTTGACCCCGGCAGGGGCCGGGGTCGAATCCACCATCTCGCGCAGTGCCGTGACCGATTCGTTGGCGATCGTCTCACCCATGTTGCCGCGCAGGTAGACCTGTACGTACGCCGACTTGCCGTCACCACTCTGCGCGCCGGCGGCCGTCAGTGGGTCACCCCAGAAGTCCGTGATGTGCTCGACGTGAGCGGTGTCGGCCTCGAACTTCTTGATCAGCCGGTCGTAGTACGCGTGGGCGTCGGGGCCGAGCGGCTGCTCGCCCTCCAGGATGACCATCGCGTTGCTGTCGGACTTGAACTCGTCGAAGTTTGCGCCGATCTTCTTCATCGACACCATCGACGGTGCGTCCTTGGCGTTCATCGACACCGTGTTCGCCTCGCCGACCACCTCGAGCGTGGGTACCGAGACATTCGTGAGCACGGTCAGCGCCAGCCAGCCGAGAATGATCGGCACCGCGAGCGCC
Source organism: Mycolicibacterium hodleri (assembly GCF_006439015.1). Taxonomy (GTDB): domain Bacteria; phylum Actinomycetota; class Actinomycetes; order Mycobacteriales; family Mycobacteriaceae; genus Mycobacterium; species Mycobacterium hodleri_A. The sequence goes on from NZ_RCZG01000006.1 coordinate 112,672, forward strand.
CGAATCGCGCGTGCCAGCTTCGAGGGTTCGCGCCGCGTGCCACTCATTCGAGTCCACCTGGCCTTCCTCGGTCATACCGACGGCGTCTGGTCACGTGCGGCACGTGACGGACGGCTCCTCACGCCCCATATATCTAGGCCGTCAAACTGTCTCCTGTCAATTGGACGGCGTTCGAGCCCGCAACGGTTCGGTTCGGTACGGCCGTCACATTCGCGTAGTGAACTACGCGTGATCTGACACGGTGGGAACGTGATCATGAATGGGTGGACGAACATAGATCGGCGACGGCCCCGTGACCGCACTCCTGGCGATGAGTCTGATCATGGCGGCGGGCATGATCGGCTACTCACTTCACTGTCTCCAGTTGCGCGTTGAGCAGTGGGACTACGACCGCCATGTCAATGACTGACCCGTCCACGCCTCCGCGCCTAACGTGGTCGACGTGGACGAACTCTCCGACGACGTGATCGCCTTCCTTTCAGAGGGCACCCGTACCGCAATGCTCGGCTACGTTGCACGCGACGGCCGCCCGCTGGTCGCACCGGTGTGGTTCGTGGTGGACCACGGGACGCTGGTGTTCAACACCGGCAGGGACACCGCCAAGGGTCGCGCCCTGGCGCGAGACCCACGAGTGGCCGTTTGTGTCGACGATCCCCATCCGCCGTACTCGTTCGTGCAGGTGCAGGGGGTTGCCGACATCAGCGAGGATCCCGCCGAACTCGTGGAGATCGCGACCCGTACCGGCGCCCGCTACATGGGCGCGGAGCGCGCAGACGAGTACGGCCGTCGCAATGGTGTACCGGGCGAACTAGTGGTGCGGATCCGACCGACGAAGGTGATCAAGGCGTTCAATCTCGCCGAATGACAAGTCGTCGGCGATGGCGCCCACCGCACCGCACCATGGCGACAGGTGGTGGTAGAACGTGGTGGTAGAACTTAGCCATGCACGAAGATCGCTTCGGCCCCGTCGAACACATCGTCGTCGAGTTCACCGACGGCGCGACCGTGCAGACCGGGTTCGATCGCCTGCTCGTACTCGCGGACGCCGGACTCATTCGCGTTCTGGACCTCGAGTTCGTCACCGCCGAAGACGGAGCCGCCCGTGTGATTCCGGCATCTGCGGTCGCAGCCGCGCTAGGGATGTTCGACGGAGCGTCCTCGGGTCTGCTCGATCACGACGATATCGAAGCGATCGCCGCCCGACTCACCCCCGGCACCACGGCCGCCGTACTCGTCTACGAGGACTTGTCCATCCTCGACGTGCTCGCCGCCTGGGAGAGCGGCGGCGCGACCGTCGTTTCCGAAGGTCACGTCGACGTCGACGACATCGACGCGGCACTTGAAGGAGTCTGATCGATGAGCCTGCTTCGCTCCATGAGCCGTGTCGCGGTCGCCAGCTCGGTGCACGGACGAGTGCAACGGCGCCAACGTGACCGCTGGGCCACCGTCGCGCCGACCGCCGACACCCGACCGCCCGCGCCGGTACCAGCCCCGCAACCCCCGGCGGAACCGGCCGTCGACCTGCTCGCCCAGCTCGAACGCCTCGGACGGCTCCGGGACTCCGGGGTACTCACGGAGGACGAGTTCACCGCCCAGAAGGCGCGTCTACTCGCAGGTTAGCGTGGGCTGATGCAAACGACGCCCGGAGCGGCCGGCGTGGTGCTGGCCGCAGGGATGGGCACGCGCGTCGGCGCCGACGGGAACAAGGCGTATCTGCCGCTGGCGGGGCGAAGCATGGTGTCTTGGGCGGTGGAGGCGGTCGCCCGCTCGACGCACGTCTCGCGCACCGTACTGGTGTTCCGCAGGGGTGAACGCGACTTGGCCGCACGCACGATGGCCGCCGAACTGCCCCATTCGGTGGTCGAACTCGTCGAGGGCGGCGACACCCGCCACGGCTCCGAGGAGAACGTTCTTCGGCATCTGGCACCCGACGTCGAATCGGGAGCCATCGACGTGGTGCTCATCCACGATGCCGCTCGTCCACTGGCCGGACCGGCGATGATGGACACGGCCGTGGCCATGGCCCGCGCGTGCGGCGGCGCCATCCCGGTGCTTGCCGCCATCGACGTGGTGAAAACCGATGCAGGCGGTCGACTTTCACCGGCTGCCGGCACTCTCGTCAGAGTTCAGACACCACAGGCGTTTCGCGCTCGGCCACTGCTCACCGCGTACCGTTTGGCGGCGGGCGGCAGCTTCGAGGGGACCGACACGGCGTCCTGCGTCCAGAGCTTCACCGACGTCGCGGTGCGGGTGTTTCCCGGTACGTCGAGCAATCTGAAGGTGACGTTTGCGCACGACGTACTGCTTGCGGAGCGCCTTCTGCAGGACGAGATCAGTCGTGGCGGCACGAGATGACCGCGTCCAGCAGATACGCGTCTCTGGGCAGCTCCACGCGAAAGGCGTTGGCATCGCCGGCAACGGTGCCGATGTCGAGACCGGACCGCAATGCCTCGTCGAACTCGTCGACGTCATCGGGCGTCGATGCCGGTGAGATCGACAGCAACCGCCACAGCGCCGCCGCGGTGAAACCGCGCGGGTACTGCACCGTCCGCAACGTGGAGCGATCGACGGTGCTGAGCACGGAGCCCTGCTCGTCGACGGTCTTGACGGTGTCGGTCACAGGCAGCGTCGGCGCCACGACGTCGTGGCCGGTCAGCAGCGCCCGGAGCACCCTGTCGGCGACCTCGCCGGGCGACAGCGGATACCGATGGTCGGCGACGAGTATCGATCTCGGCGTGTCACGTTCAACGCCAAGGTATTCCAGGCCCGCTTGAATCACCCGAGATCGCGAGCCCGGCTCCCGGGGCACGGCGATCGCCGTTCCCAACCCGGCCGCCCCCAGGCAGGCGCGCGCATCGGCGGCCATGGCAGGCAGTGTCGCGACGACGACACGTTTCTCCTCCACGACACCGAGGAGCGACCGCACCACGCGCGCCAGTAGTGACTCGCCCGCCACCGATGCGGTGGCCGCCGCGACGTGGTCCGCGTGCGCGAGTGGCACGATTGCGCACGGCTCCATCGTCGAGACGGTATCGGTGATCAGCGGAATCGGCGAACGTATTCCGCCCAGTCCCAGCCGGCGAGGAACCTTTCGGCTGCGCCGTAACCCTTCAGATACTGCGCTTCGACCTCGTTCTCGGTGATGTCGAAGTCGAGGAACCCCACGTCGGTGGAGTCCACGCGGATCGCCCGGGCATCAACCCACGGCTGGCTCAGATACGCCTGGTCGCGACCCACCAGCATCGTGGTGAGGACGTCCTCCAGCAGGTGCGGCACCCCGAATCGACGGAGCGTGGCGAGAGCCGGGATCACCCTGTCGTTACCGTCGGGCAAGTTCGGCAACAGGGTGATGCCGAAACTCGGCCAGCGCGGCTCCTTACCGTCCGTGCGGTCGAGCGAGTCGAGCGGGAAATTCGACAGCAGCCCGCCATCGACGAGCGTCGAGGTGAGACCGCTGGTGCTCGTCAGCGATGCCGGTCGGAAGATGAACGGGATGGACATCGACGCTCGGACGGCGTCGGCGACCGACTGCTCATCCGGGTCGAGGCCGTACACCCGGCGATAGTCCCAGGGAAAGCGCACCAACTGCCCCATGGTCACGTCGGCGACCGTGACGACGAGTCGGTAGCGCTGCTCGGGCGGCAACTCGTCGTCGTCGAGGGCGAGGTCCCCGAAGGTGGCGACGCCGAGGTCCGCCAACTGCCCCCGGACCCACTCGTGCGCATAGTCGCCCTTGTAGATCCCCGATCCCCGAAGCAGCGCGAGCGACGGGCCGACCAGCGGCACTCGCTCCAGGGGGCCGGGGTCGAGGAACTTGCTGTAGTCCAGTTGCAACGCGAGCTCTTTGACCTGCGCACCCGTCATCGAACCGGAGTGCGCCGCGGCCGCGACGATGGCGCCGACGATGGATCCTGCCGAGGTGCCGGAGACTCGTTGCGGCTGGTAGCCGGCGTCCAGGAGGCCGACGACCGCACCCACCAGGCCGACGCCCTTGACACCGCCACCCGAGAGCACCAGGTCGGCACGTTTGACGTTCGTCACACGGGAGACGGTACGGGGAGCGCTAGACGGGGTCGAAAGCCGAGATGAGCCAGACGTCGTTGATCTTGTTGAGGCCCACCTTTACGCTGCTCGCCGTGAAGGACCCGTCCGGGTTCTCCTTGCTGGTCGTGGTCTGGTTGAGGAAGAGCAGCACCACCGCGGAATCGGGCTTCACCTCGGACGGCGCCGCCTGAACGATCGCCGCAGACGTCTTCACCGACTTCTGCGTGACCGCGGGAGTCACGATGTCCTGGGTGAACTGGCTGTAGTAATTCAGGAAGTCACCGGTGAGGTGGGTCTTGGCGGCGGCGAAGTCCTTGTCCATCGTGCCCGGCGCGTAGGACAGCAGCGCCACGGCACCATCGGATGCCGCCTTGACGGCCTGGGCGGCGGTGGCGGCGTCGGACCGCCTGTCGGGTCGGAACTGATACACGTACAGCCAGCTGGCCAGTCCAGCCGACGCAAGTAGGGCAACCGCAAGCGCCAAGGGGAGCAGCATGCCCTTGAATCGGGCAGACGGCGGAGCCCCGCCGGGTTCAGCCGACGGCGCCTCGTCCGGCACCGAAGTGTCGACGGTGCCGGCGTCGAGGTCGTCGGCCGACACCTCGACTTCGGTCAGGTTGTCGCCGTCCTTCTCGGTCACGGCACGAACTCGACTTTCGCCAATTTGAGCTGCCCGCCGTCGCGGGCGATGTCCACCCGGAGCCGCCAGGAGCGCGGCTGCTGCTCCTTGCTGGCAACGTTCGAGACCTGCGTGGTCACCGCCACCAGAACGGTCGCCGCGTCGTTGTTCATCTTCTGCACGGCCGTGGCGTTGACGGTGGCCTCGGTGACGACCTTCGATTCCTGTGCCACCTTGGTGAATTCGTCGGCCTGGCCCTGGAAATCCTTCTTGAAGTCGCCGGTGGTGTTGTCGATGATGCGCTTGACGTCGTCGGCGGCGGTGCTGAAGTTCAGTGACATCAACGTCACGACGCCCTGGCGGGCCGCGGCGGCGAACTCGGCGGATCGTTGCTGCTCCTGCGTCACCTGGCGATGGTGTACGACCATGTACGCACTGGCGGCCAGCAGTCCGAGGGTGCAGATCACCACCAACGCTGCCGCGACCCACGCGAGACGTATCCGCGGCCGACGGCGACGTCGTGGCTCCTGAGCGAGCTCCTCCTCGGTGCCGTCGGCATCGGCGTCCGGTTCGCCGCCGTCTTCGTCGGCGAGCTGCGTGTCATCGATGGGTTCGGCGACGTGGGCCTCGACGTCGGCATCGGTTTCGGCGGCCTCGGGCGCGGAGGCTTCCTCGCCGAGCGTCGACTCCTGCAACGACGTGGCAGCAACGGGAGCGGGAGGCGCCTTGGCGGTGGCGGCTGCCTCTGCCTGCCTGCGCAACCTCAAGGCGCGGGCGCGGGCGCGGGCGGCGGCCGCGTCCGCCTCGGCGGCTTCAGCTTCGGCCTCGGCCTGTTCAGCGAGGGCGAGTGCGTCGTCGGGTCCGGCTATCGCGTCGACGTCCGCCGGGCCGTCCTTGGGCTCGTCGTGAGCGTCCCCGTTGAGCACCGACGAGGCTCGCTTGCGAGGCGGCATGCGGCCTCCCGTCCTGTCCGTCACGCGTAGAAAAGTATGAGAATGACATTTTCAATTTTGAGTATCGATCCGACGATACCCCATCGAGCGAGTGACCCCGATTCGCCTTCTTCCTGCGGAAATGCTGTTATCACACTATGCAGGCCCTCAGCGCAAACGGTCCTTGACGACTTTGCCGGTCGCGTTCGTCGGAAGGCCGTCGACGAACTCTACATACCGCGGCACCTTGTAGCCGGCCATTCGCTCACGACACCACTCGATCAGTTCATCCGGACCGAGGGTTGCCCCGGAGGAGCGACTCACGACGAACGCCTTGCCCACCTGACCCATCCGATCGTCGGGCACACCTATGATCGCGACCTGGGCGATCGCGGGATGCTCTGTCAGGAAGCCCTCGATCTCGGCGGGATAGGCGTTGAAACCGCCCACGATGAACATGTCCTTCTTGCGGCCCACGATGCGCAACCGACCCGAGTCGGTGAACTCGCCAAGATCCCCTGTGTGCAGCCAGCGGTCGGCATCGATCGCCTCGGCGGTCGCGACCGGGTCGTCGAGGTATCCCTGCATGACGCTGTAGCCACGCACCAGCACTTCGCCGTCCTGGGCGACGCGCACCTCGACGCCGTCGCACGGAAGGCCGGCGGTGGTAGCGACATCGGAGAAGGAGTCGCCGGGCCGGGACAGCGTCACGTTTCCCGACTCGGTCAGTCCGTAGCCGGTCATCAGCGTCTGGAACGGAAGTTCGTCGTGAATCCGCCGGATGAGTTCCACCGGGATGTCGGCCGCGCCCGTCACGCCGGCGCGCAACGAGGTCAACTTGGCCTTGTCGACAACCGTGAGCAGGGAGTGATAGAGCGTCGGCGGGCCGGGAAGCATCGTGATGCGTTCGCGCTCGATCAGATCGACGACATGGTCGACGTCGAAGACGGCCACCGGCAGCATCGTCGCGCCGCGGAGGAAGGATGCAATGAGCCCCGCCTTCAACCCGAAGGTGTGGAAGTACGGGTTGATCATCAGATAGCGATCGCCCTCGCGCAGGTCGGCGAGCGTCGCCCACTCCTCGTACATCCGAAGCGTCTGAACGTGATTCATCATCGCGCCCTTGGGCCGACCCGTCGTGCCCGAGGTATAGATGACGTCGGACACGTCGGCCCCGTCGAGCCACTCCACCGGCTCGCGCTCGAATGGCGACCCGCTCGTCAGGAAGTCCGACCGAAGGTCGATCGTCGGCACGTCGAGCACGGTGTCGAAGTCCTGCCCGAGGAAACCTCGCTGAACCAGCACCGCCTTGGCGCCGCTGCGTGAGACGACGTCGGCGGACTCCTCGGCCTTGAACCGAGTGTTGACCGGGACCAGTACCGCGCCCGCGGTCATGATGCCGAACGCCGCGATGATCCACTCCGCGGAGTTGGGCGCCCACACCGCGACCCGGTCTCCCCTGCGGATGCCGAACTCGGCGAACGCACCCGCGGCCTTGCGGATGCGTTCGACGAGCTCCACGTAGGACAGCCGCAATGAACCGTCGACGACCGCCTCGGCGCCGCCGAACCGGTCCGCCGCACTCAAGACCATGTCGGGGATGGTCTGCCAGGTGGCGTTCATCTGGCGCCGTGCGGCTGGATCAAGCCGTGATCAGCCGGGATAGGTTGCCGCCCATGATCTTTGCCTGATCCTCGACGGAGAGATGCTCGAGCGCGGTCACGTAGTGCGTCGGCTCCGCCAATCCCTCCGGGTGTGGCCAATCCGAGCCGTACAGCACCTGGTCCACGCCGATCAGATTGATGAGGTCGTCGATTCCCTCCTCGTAGAACGGGCTGACGTAGATGCGGTTCTTGATCTCCTCCATCGGGTTGCCCAGGAAGGCTTCTGGCGCCTTCTTGTACACCTCGGTCATGGAGTCCAACAGTGGGAACATCCACTTCGAGCCGGCCTCGACGATGCCCACCTTCAGAGTCGGGAACCGGAACAGCGCGCCGTGAATCACCCAGGAGGCCACCGCATCCTGAATCGGACGCCATTCGTTGAGGATGCCCATCGCATTGGTCTGGAACGGCAGCATCTCCTGCGCGCCACCATCCCACTCCGACGTATAGCGCGAGTAGCCACTGTCGCTGGAGTGCATGCCGACGAACACGTCGTACTCGACGCACTTCTGCCAGAAGGGATCGAACTCGGGCAGAGCGAACGACCGCGGGCCCCGGAAGCCGGGGACGGGGGCAGGACGGATCAGGATGGCGCGGGCACCGCGCTTGACCGCCCACTCCAGCTCCTCGATCGCCTTCTCGACGATCGGCAGCGTGATGACCGGCGTGGTGTAGATCCGGTTCTGATAGTTGAAGCCCCAGGTTTCGTGAAGCCATTCGTTCAGGGCATGCACGATGACGTGGATCGCGACCGGGTCGTCGGCCAGTCGTTCCTCGATGAGGCTGGCCAGCGTCGGAAACATCAGCGACCGGTCGAGACCCAGCTCATCCATCTTCTCGAGGCGCGGGGCCGGCTCGAAGAATGCCGGAATGGCCTTCATCGGCTCGCCGAACAGCTCGCGCTTGCTCTTGCCGTCGGGGTTGCCGAACTTGAAGTACTCCTCCCAGGCGCCCGGCTTGGCGACCACCGAGAAGGTGGGGTTCGGGATGTAGTTGCTGATCTGACCGCGCAGCGCGATCTTGGTGCGGCCGTTGATCTGGACGTACTGAACGACGTCCTTGTACTCCTTCGGCAGGTACTTGGTCAGTGCTTCCGGCGGTTCGTAAAGGTGGTTGTCCGCGTCGAACAGCGGGAAGGGTACGTCGACCCGATGAGAAAGCTGACCCATGAAAGACTCCTTTTCCTATTGAGAGAATCCTATTCTCATATGCTTCGCGTCGCAACGGTCTCGCGGCCGCCGTGCGCCCGCTGCCGCACACTGTCCCGGACGCGAAACTTCTGCACCTTTCCGCTCGCGGTCCGGGGAAAGTCGTCCGCTTCGTGCAACTCCTCGGGCCACTTCTGCCGCGCCACGCCGACCCGTTCGAAGTGCGCGCGCACGTCGTCCAGGGTTGGCATGACCTGCCCGTCCCTGATCCGCAGCACTGCGGCCGTCCGTTCGCCGAGGCGGGTGTCGAGCGCAGCCACCACGACCGCTTCCGCGACCTGCGGCATGGCGAGAAGCACCTCTTCGACCTCGACCGCGCTGATGTTCTCGCCACCGCGGATGATCACGTCCGCCTTGCGGTCGGTGATGGTCAGGTAGCCGTCGGAGTCCATCACTCCGACATCGCCGGTGTGGTACCAGCCGTCCGCATCGAAGGCCTTGGCCGTCAGCTCCGGATCCGTGTAACCGAGGCACAGGTCTGGGCCGCGACTGAGGATCTCGCCGTCATCGGAGAGCCTCACCTCGACGCCTGGTCGCGCGTTGCCGTCGGTGTAGAGCCGCTTGTCCTCCGGCGCGTCACGACCCGAGCCCGTGATCGATGGGTGCTCGGTGCTGCCGTAGGACCGGAACACGAAGATGCCCAGATCAGCGAGGCGCCGAGTCACGGCGGCGGGCACCGTCGAGCCGCCGAGACCCATCGTCGTGAGGCGGCTGCGGTGCTCGTCGGTGCAGTCGGGATGGTCCAGCAGACTGGTGACGAAGTAGGGCGGACCGCCGCCGATGGTGATGCCGTCGGACTTCATCAACGCCAACACCGCGGCGGGGTCGAAGACGTCCGCGAGGTCGATCGTCGCACCCTCGAGGACGGGGATCAGGAACGCGCTGATCATGCCGATGAAGTGGCCGACGGGGGTGGCCGTCAGCTGCCTGCCACGATCCGGCGGGTAGTTCTCGAGTAGTTGGCGGGTCTCGAAGCCGAGCGTCTGATGGCTGTGGACGACGCCCTTCGGATCTCGGGTGGTGCCGGAGGTGAAGGCGATGAGCGCCGGCGCGGCGGGGTCGGTGTCGACGGTGCCGGTCATCGGCGCGTCGTCGAGGAGGTCGTCGAAGCTCGCTTCCCCGACGAGTGCCACGATCGGCACCTCCTCGGCCAGGTCGGGCTGGAACGTCATCCGCCCGAAGTGTCGGGTGGTGATGAAGGCCTTCGGCTTGGCGGTCGAGAGGATATGAGAGACCTCCTTGCGGCCGTAGAAGTGCACGATCGGCACCGCCACGGCTCCGAGGAACGCCGAAGCCCAGAACGCTGCGGCGGCCTCCATCCAGTTCGGCAACTGCAAGGCGACGACGTCGCCAGGGCCGACCCCTCTCTCATGCAGACCGGACGCCAGCCGGCGGGCCACGACCTCGACGTCACCGAAGGTGCCCGACCACGGCCGACTCTCGGAGTGCACGTGGAAGCCGGCGCCTGGAGCCGCTTCCAGTCCCTGCGCGAGCATGGCTCCTAGGGTCTCCGACGTCCACCACCCTTGATCCGCATAGTGTTTTGCCAGTTCGGAAGGGATGATTCGCAATGAGTGGGCGACCACATGGCGATGCTATTCTCCCAAAACGAGAATGCCAATACCGCTTGCGGAGAACGATAGGACAGCGACACATGGTCGACCTGGAAGTCGAGGACGGCTTGGCCGTCGTCACCATCGATCGACCACACGCGCGCAACGCCATCTCTCTCGAGACGATGGATCAGCTCGACCACGCCCTCGACGGCGCGCACGGAGCCCGCGCACTCGTCATCAAGGGCGCGGGCGACAAGGCCTTCGTCTCCGGTGGTGACCTCAAGGAGCTCAGTGCTCTGCGGACCGAGGCCGACGCCGCGGCGATGGCGCGGCGCATGCGCGGGGTGTGCGACCGCATCTCGGCATTCCCCAGCCCCGTACTCGCGGCGCTCAACGGCCACGCCCTCGGCGGTGGCGCCGAGGTCGCCGTCGCCGCCGACATCAGGTTGGCCGCCGACGACGTCAGAATCGGCTTCAACCAGGTGTCGCTGGCGATCATGCCCGCCTGGGGCGGCGCCGAGCGCCTCGCCGCACTGGTCGGAAAGGGCAGGGCACTGCTCCTGGCCGGCACCGGCGCCGTGCTCGACGCGAGCGAGGCGCAACGATTGGGCCTGCTCGACGTCGTCGTACCCCGGTCGTCGTTCGAGGACGAGTGGCGTGCGGTTGCCCGCAAGTTGGCCGCCCCGCCGGTCGCCGCCATCAAGGGCGTCATCGCGGGGTGCTCGCCCGAGGACGCCATCGGGGCGTTCGCCGAGCTCTGGGTGTCCGACGACCATTGGGCTGCCGCGGACCGAGTGATGAACCGCGCCAGGCGATCCGACTAACCGATTGCGTTCACGAACCCGGCGGTGATGTTCACCGGAATGTTTCCCTGCCGCGGCATGCCGGTGATCGGATCGAAGTCGGTGTCGGTGGGAACGAGTCGGCCCACGTTGCTGCCGCGGTCGCGTACTTCGTGATCTTCGGCGGGCAGGCCGCCGAAGGCGTGATGCATCGCGATGACGTCGTGGCGCAGGGAGTCGTCGGCCTCCAGCACGCTCGGGATGCTGTCGTGCGGTGACGAAATCGTCACCAGCGCTCCATTTTCCAATCCCAGCGCGGCCATCGCGGCCGGATGCATGTAGGCCGGGTTGTATGCCTTGCCACGGTTCAGCGCAGAGAGATTGGTGCCCGACGAGTTCATGAAGCTACCGTGCCGTCGCGGGATCAGCCGAAGGGGAAACGTCGTCTCACTGCGCGTGGCCCTGAAGTCGTCGGTCCGAACGTCGCCGAGGTCGCCCATCATGTACGCGTTGCCGACGTCCAGCCGTGCGGAGCAGTCGGCATCACGGTCGTGGACGATCGCGTCGACGTCGAAGATCTTTCCGTGCGGGTGGCTGGCGACCTCCTCGAGAGGCACGCGCGAATTGGTGCACATGTGCGCGAACAACTCTTCGGTCGTCATCTCGGTGTCGCCATTGAAGTTGACCACCACCGGAGGCGACTCCATGAAACGTCCACCGCCACCGCCAAAGAAGTTCACGAACCACAACTCCAAACCCATGCGCTTGGCAAGGCCGAGGAAGAACTCCCACTCCTCGGTCAGATCGGAGCCCTCCGGCGGATCGACGAGGCGGGGCGAGTACTGCGCGTAGGCGGCGGGGATGCCGGTGCCGCTGGTGTAGTACTTGATCAGTTCGCTGCCCTGGGTCATCGCCGGGGTCTCCATTTGCATCTTCGGGGCGATGACGTAGTCGGCCAGGCGCGAGGTAAGCGACATCTCGGTGTCCAGCGTCACCAGAAGTTCCAGGCTCTCGAGCGCGCGCTGCGTCTTGCGTTGATCCGGCCATGCCGCCATCGGGTTGCCGCCGATGCAGATCAATGCCTTCACCTGGCCGTCACCCTCGAGCAGGATCTCGTCGGCCAGTGCGGCCGTTGGCATTCCGCACACCGCGTCAGTGAGGCCGCGGACCCGCAGTCGTTCGCCGTATCCCCACCCCTCGTAGGGCGCGTGCGGTTGGGCCTTCGCCTCGAAGGCAGGCATCAGGGTGTTCGGCCGTGTCACCCGTTCACCCGCCCGCTGCCAGCGGCCGCAAATCGTGGTCAGGCAGAGGCAGAGGTACTCCAGCAGATTGCCGTGCATCGCGAAGTTGGCGCCGGTGCCCGCGTTGACCATTCCGGGTCGGTGCCCGTGCGTGGCGAACAGCCGGGCGGCATCGAGCAACTGCTGCTCGGGGATGTCGGCGCGTTCGGCGACGTAGTCGGGCGTGAAGCCGGCGACCGCACGCGTCAACGCGTCGAACCCATCGACGTTCTCGACGAGGAACTCGCTGTCGTACAGTCCTTCTCGAATGATCACGTGGATCATCCCCGCGACGATCGTGACGTCCTCACCCGGCAGGGGTTGAATGTGGATGGCTGCGCGCGACGCGGTCTGCGACCGCCGCGGGTCGATCACGATGAGTTGCATGCCACGGGCTAGGGCGGCCTTGAGATTCCTGGCCGGATTCTGACCCGGAATGCCGATCGCCTTGGACACCAACGGGTTGGTTCCGATCAGCATCCAACTGTCGGCCTCGTGGAAGTCGACGTCGCCGCCGAGCCAGTGACCGTGTGCAGCAAGGGCGATCTGCTTGCCCGGTTGGTCGATCGTGTTGGCGGTGAAGAACATCGGCGATTCGATGGCTCGGATGAACGCGTTCGCCATCAACGCCGAGGCCGGGTAGGGCAGGCCGTTCGTACCGAGATAGAGCGCTATCGATCGCGGTCCGTGCGTGTCGATCAACTGCTGCAGCTTGGCGGCGATCTCGTCCATCGCTCGTTGCGCCTCAACCGCTGCGTACGTGCCGTCCGGTGCGCGCTTCTGGCTCTGCAGCAGACGCAGCGGGTTGTTGTGGATCTCGGGCAGTGCCCGTCCCTTCACACAGGTGTAGCCCTGGAACATCGGGTTGTCGGGATCACCGGTGACCTTGGTGAGCTTTCCGTCGGTGACGGTTGCCAAGACCCCGCAGTGCGCCGAGCATATTCGACAGATGCCGGGACGCGTCGTCACGTCCAGCACGCCAACCCCCTTGGGCCGACGGTGGACCGATTCCTCGACATTACGCTGAGCACCCGCTTAGCATAGGCGTCACCCGTCTACATGGGAGTCGAATTCGGTGCCAATGAAGGTGCAACCCGCGGCATTCCTGCGGACCACGCTGCCGCTCGGACTCGATTCGCTCGCGCAGTACGACTCGGGGCGATACCACTCGATCTGGATGCCCGACCACATGGTGAGCTTCTGGCCGGATTCGATCTGGACACCGGAGTTCACCGATCTGGCCACCACGTCGCCGTCTCCACACCGGCACCTGGACGGGATCTCCGTCGCCGCCGCAGCCGCCGTCCTCACCTCCAGGACCCCCCTCGTGACCACGGTGGTGGACACCGTCCGACGTCATCCCGCGATGCTCGCCCAGACGGCGCTGACCATCGATCATCTGTCCGGCGGCCGCTTCATCCTGGGACTGGGCTCCGGCGAGTTGGAGAACACCGTTCCCTATGGCTTCGACTTCCGCAGGCCCGTAAGCCGTTTCGAGGAAGCGATTGAGGTCATCAAGATGCTCTGGAAGAGCGACGGACCCGTCGACTTCGCCGGTGACTTCTACCGCTTGGAGCGCGCCCGGCTCGACACCGAACCCTTCGGCGGCAGAACGCCACCCATCTGGATCGGCGCCGCCGGCCCGCGCATGCTCGACATCGCGGGTAGACATGCCGACGGGTGGTGGCCCAACGGCGCGTACACCCCCGAGGCCTACGCAGCGAAACTCGCCGTCATCCACCGCTCGGCGGAGCGCGCCGGACGCGATCCGGACGCGATCGTGCCTGCCGTGACCCAGATCTGCCTGATCGGCGACGACGACGAGATCGCCGAGATGCTGGAGGCACCGCTGGTCAAGGCGATCGTTCTGCTGCTGACCGCCGATGACCTGCTCACCTTCGGCTATCGACATCCGATGGGCCCCCGCTGGCGCGGCATCATGGACTTCGACCCGGTGAGCCTGTCGCGGGAGAAGATCATCGCCTTCTGCAACGACGTGGACACCCAGGCGATCCGCGACGTCTTCCCCTGCGGCACCCCCGCACAGGTAGCCCAGAAGCTGAAGGGCTTCTGCGACGCGGGGATGCGCGTCTTCAAGCTGATGGAGTACGGCAGCATGGCCGGACTGCGTTTCAGCATGCGCTCGGCAGATAAGGTGCGCGAGACCGAAGACGAGTTGCTCCGCCTCGTCGCGGGCCCCGTAGCGGGTAACGGCGCGAAGGCACGAGCGTCCTGCACACTCGATGCTCAGGCCCTGCTCGCCTCAGCACAGCACGACAGCGGGCTGGTGGACTGGGGAGACGCGACGCTTCCCGAGCGTTTCTCCACGGCAGTCGAGCACCTCAACGGCGCGAACATGAACGCCGCCGGGCGACGCGCGGCCGCCGACGTCTGCGGATGGCTGCTGACGTCGCGGTTGGAGTTCTTCGAGGATCGCCACCGACATGCCGTCGCGGACGAGGTCATCGACCGGCCGATGTTCGTCACCGGGGAGCCGCGCTCGGGTACCACGCTGATGCACGCATTGATGTCGGTCGACCCCGATGCGCGCGCCCTCCGCTTCTGGGAGGTCATGTACCCGTCACCGCCGCCGGGAGTCACCGGACCCGTCGACGACCGTCGCGCCAGGGCCGACGCCGACTGGCAGGAGATCAACGCCAAGCTACCCAGGTGGCTGCGGTCGCACCCGTACAACGACATGCTCGGCGACGGTCTCCCGGAAGACGAGCGCACCTGGGCCTTCGACTTCCGCGTCATGACTCCGACCGCGTGGTGGCGGGTACCGATGCAGAGCCTGACCCGGGGACTGCCTACCGACGCCAAGATGCAGTACCGCATCCACCGGGCGATGCTGCAGCAGATGCAGTATCGACGACCGTCGAAGTTCTGGGTGCTCAAGGGTTTTCACGGATTCCGGCTCCAAGAGTTCTTCGCTGAATATCCCGATGCCACGCTGGTGTGGCTGCACCGCGATCCGGTGCAGGTGGCGGCCTCGCGCACGATGATGATGGCCGACATCATGGATGGCATCGTCGGAACGTTCGATCTGGCGGCCGAGACGAGGGCACATCTGGAGATGACGCGCGCCGGGGTGGCCAACACCATGACCAATCCCCTCGTCGACGACCCCCGTATCCACCACGTCCGCTACACCGACTTCGTCGCCGACCCGATCGAAACCATCCGGGGGTACTACACATTCAGCGAACGCGAGCTGTCGCATGCCGCGGAGCGGGCGATGCGTACCTATCTCGCCGAGAACAAGGGCGACCGACACGGCAAGTTCCGCTATTCAACCACCCTGCTGACCGACATCGGCGAAGATCTCGACGCACTGCACGAAGAGTTCCGGCCGTTTCGGGAGCGCTTCGGCGTCCAGGTCGAGAAGCGGGACTAGATGCATCCTCGAGTGTCGCTGCACCAGGTCGCGTTCCTCGACGAGCCCACCGCGGCATTCACCGACCACTGCCGGGCGACGGGCATCGAGAACGTCTCGTTGGTCACCACTGCGCTGACGCGACCCGGTGCCTACGACGACGCCCGCCGTGCGGTCGACGCCGGGGGGCTCAGAGTCAACGCGCTCAACCATCCCTTCGCCGTCTACCCCAATCTCGAGGACGACGCCGGGCTGGCCACCGAGAACCTCCTCGGTGCCATCGAACTCGCCAAGGGGCTGGGGGCTGCATCGATCTACCTCATCACCGGCGGGCGGGGGATGCTGAGCTGGGAAGGAGCGGCCGAGCGGTTCGCCGACCTGCTCCGACCCTGTGCCGAACGGGCGCGCGCCGCAGGCCTGAAGTTGCTCGTCGAGAACGCCTCGCCCTTCAATGCCGACATCCACTTCGTCCATACGCTGACCGACGCCGTGGTTCTCGCCGAGAGCGTGGGGGTCGGCATCTGCATCGAGTTGCACGCGTGCTGGGCCGAGGGCGGGTTGGCGTCGCTGATCAACCAGGCGGTGCCGATGACCGGGCTGGTTCAGGTCAGTGACTACGTCCTCGGTGACCGGTCGGCCCCGTGCCGCGCGGTGCCCGGTGACGGAGTCATCCCGTTGGAGGAGATCCTCACCGTCCTCCTCGCCGCCGGTTACGAGGGGGTGTTCGACCTCGAGCTGGTTGGACCACGCATCGAGGGAGAGGGCGCACGCTCGGCGACCACCCGTGGGGCGCAGTACCTCTCGGATGTTCTGACCAGATTGGGGACCTGAGGTGGCCTACGGGGATGGCCCTGCGGACGCGCCTCTCCGCGAGGCCTGGAATCACTTTTGCGATCAGCTCAAGCAGGCCGGCGACAGCGTCTTCAAGGATGCCAATCCCGCGGCACCGCTGATGCGGGCCGATGCGTTCCGCTTCCTGACCCAGAACCTGGGCCAGGCCTTCGACCTGGCCTTGGAGACCAAGGATCCGGCGTACCCGCAGCTGCACCCGTTCTGCACGCCGACCCGCAAACTCGGCGGCGACATTGCCGACTTCACCTACCGACAGGCCTGGATCGAAGGTCGGCACGCCTACCGGATCACCGGTACACGCGGCACGGCCCGCTGGTTGAACGTAACCGTGCAAGGTCCGCGTCCCGAATTCATTCCCGGTACGGACTGGCCCAGCCTGCACGAGCCGTTCGGCGACGTCCCCGAGTGCAACGTCTTTGGACACCAGCTCGAGACCGACGCGAACGGCCGCTTCGAGTTGTACGTCGGCGGTGAGCCGCGCACCCACAACTGGCTACCCACGACACCGGGCACGCGAAAGCTGTTCGTCCGTGAGGCCTTCGACGCCTGGTCCGAGACACCCACCACGATGACCATCGAACGCATCGGCATGGACCGCCCACGCCCGATGCCGACCGCCGAACAGATGATCGACGCAATGGAGTGGGCGGATAGCTTTCTCACGGGTGCCATGACCGACTGGCCAGAACACTCCTGGCGCTACTCGGGTGGCATCTGTGATCCCCTGCTCACCAATCGATTTCCTCCCGACAAGGTCGCCGATACGGCCGCAGACGCCACGCGCGGCCGGATGGCTGCACACATGGTGTGGGAGCTGAATCCCGACGAGGCGCTGATCGTCGAAATGGATGACCACGAAGGGTTCTGGATCTTCGGCATGGGTGGCGTGTTCGTCGGAAGCATGGACTTCTTGTATCGCTCAGTGAGCTATACCCCGGCCCGCACCCGGGTCGACGACGACGGCGTCGTCCGGTTCGTCATGGCCCACGACGACCCCGGAGTGCACAATTGGCTTGACACCCAGGGGTTCTCGAACGGCAACCTCACCTATCGCAACCTGATGAGCAGTGAGCGTGCCGCGTTCCGTACCCGCCTGGTGCAGCGGTCGGCGGTGGTGGACGAACTGCCGAGCGACACCGCGATCGTCGGTCCAGCCGAGCGATCCCGGCAGCTGTTAGACCGTTACCACGCCATCAAGCGCCGCTACGGCATCTGACGTCAGCCGGGAACCGGGCGATCACCGTGCTGCCGAACTCCTCCACGGACTCGGGCCGAGCGCCGTCGGCGAACCACACGTACAAGCGCTGGGCTCCCTGTCTTCTCAAACCATCGAAGTGCTCGATGAGATGCTCCGCGTTGCCACACACCAGCCCGGACCCCAGGTGACCCCAGCGACGCTTGCTCTCGTCACCGACCACATCGGGATCGCTACCCTTGCCTGGTAATCGATTCAGCATCCCGCCCGGGAGATTCCACCAGTTCGCGTGCCTGCGCACTACCTCCAACATCCGCGGGCCGGTGCCACCGATCACGATCGAATCGGTCGTCTCGGCGTCGGGGCCTGAGCCCGCTCTGGCGCGTCTCCATTCCCCCAGTACTCGCGGATCGCGGTCAGATCGCGATCGAGTCGCCGGATGCGGGCTAAGCCGTCGCCGAGCCTTATCGAGAACTATCGGCCGCCATTGGCAGCGAAGAATTCCGCTGCCTTGCGGATCGACTCCTCCACGGGTTTCGGTTCCCAGCCGAGTTCCCGGGTGGCCTTGGAGTGATCGAGCGGCGACATCAATTCGGCCATCTTGATGCCGACCGCCGCGAAGGGCAGGTCCCGCTTCAGCAGTCGGGCAGCGAGGTCGTTGCCGTGCGCGGCAACGGACAACAAGCGCAGCGGCAATCCGATCCGCGGCTTGCTGCCCCCGACTTCTTCGGCCGCGATCTCGTGAACCTCACGCGTGCTCAGGTACCTGTCCGAGACGATGTAGCGCTCTCCCACCCGACCGCGGTCCGCCGCGAGAACCATTGCGCGCGCTGCGTCTTCGATGCCCACCACCTCCGAGGAGAAGCCGAAGTAGAAAGGAAATCTGCCCGCTGCAACCTGAGCCAGCACGGCGCCGTGCGGCGTCGGCTGCCAATCCCCCGGTCCGTAGGTGGTGGAGGGACACAACGCGACGGCGGGCAGTCCCCTATCGCGGGCGTACTCCATTACGAGGTTCTCCGCGGCGACGCGGGCGTCGATGTAGGCGCCGCCTTCGGTCCAGTTGTGGGGGTCGGCCTCGGTGACGGGTCGATCGGCGTTGATCGCGAGCGTGCCCGCAGTGCTGGTGAACACGAACCTGCGCAGGTCGGCGGCGACGGCCGCATCGAGTACGTGCCGCAGACCTTCGACGTTGGTCCGATACAGCGGAGCCGGATCGCGCAACCACATCCTGGCGTCGACGACGCAGTAGTAGACGTCGTCGCAGTCGGACATGGCCGCTCTCAGGGCCTCGTCATCGAAGACGTCGCCGAAGCACCCCTGCACGTCGAGATCATCGATTCCTCTCGTCGAACTCGTCCGTCGCACCATCACCCGCACGTCGTGGCCGTCGGCGACCAACTGACGGGTCACATGCGACCCGAGAAATCCACTCGCTCCGATGACGAGCTTCATCTTCACGGTCATCTCACCTCTGGGTCGCGCAGCGCACACTTTGTACGCCATTCTGGCCACCCCTGGGTAATCGCGTTCTAAAATCTGGAAATGATCTTTCCGCCACGCCGAAGGCCGGTCCGACGATTATCGCTGGGCCTCGTCCCTGTCGTGGGGGCGATGAGCCTGGTGCTGGGTACCGCCGTGGCCACCGCGGACGACCAGCCACTGCCTCCTGGCCCACCATTGCATCATGTTCAGTACACCGTCTTCGCGGAGACGCCCTTCAGGAACTCCGAGATCTACTACCGCGCCGTCGATCCACCGAATTGGGCGGACTACAGCCACAATCCATACGAATTCAGCCCAAACGTCGAGGCCGACGTCGGCCCCAATCAGATGTGGACCATGGACGTCATGCTCGCCAATCCCGACCAGTGGGCGATGGTCACGGCTGGCAGCCTGGACTCACCGAAACGTCCGAACTTCCACTGCGTGATCGCCGTCGACGGCAACGTGGTCGTCACGAACGAGGGGCCCAAGGGAGCGCTCTGCTCGATTCGCAACTGGTGAGGCGACGACGCGCGAGTCAGGCTGACGCCGTACTCGACGCGGGCATCCGTTCGCCCTCCAAACGGTGCAGCCACTCCTCGCAGAACGCCAACATCTCATCGTGACCGGCCGACATCCCGAGCGCCTGCTCCATGATCAAAACCCTGGAGACGCTCGTCGCGAATACCGCCCACACCACCGGCGGCACGTCGGCCGACTCGAAGCCGTAGCGCCGCAGTGCGGTGGTGATCGCTTCGACCTGCTGCTCGCGGAAGCGTTCTGCGAAGAGGCCGATCTCGGCGCGCAGCGCCTTGCGATGATTGGCCAATCCCATGAATTCCATGGTCAATTGGGTGCCCGCCGGATCAGTGCCGAACTCCCACAGCGCCCACAGCGGCTGCGGCGATTCGAGCGCCTGCGCCTGGGCCTCGAGACCCTGCTTGGCGCGACGACGGAACACCTCGATGAAGAGGTCGTCCATGGTGCGGAAGTAGTAATGGACGAGCTGCGGCTTGAGGCCGGCGCGCTCAGCCACCCGCCGCGACGTCACGGCCGCGTATCCGTCCTCGAGCATCAGCTGCTCGGCGGCGTCGAGCAGGACACCCCGGTTCTTCGCGTCCGGGGCACCGATCCTCCGGTCCGATGGCATGCCAACCCTTCCGTCGCTGGTCTCGAGCGGTTTGACAGGCAAATCGTAGACGCCGGTCGGCCGCATGACCTTGACCGCGACACTAGCCCATGCTAAGCAGGTGCTCAGCACTTTCAACGCCCCTCGCCTGCGGCTGCCGATCACGCCCCTTCGCTCGACGTAGTTCTGGAAGGAACCCCAAGAGATGACCGCCGACTTCGCCGCCGATTTCGATACCGTCGACTACTTCACCGATCAGTCCCTGGTCCCCGACCCGCACCCGTACTTCGACCACTTGCGCAGCAAGTGTCCCGTCGTCCGCGAACCGCACTACGGCGTGCTTGCCATCACCGGCTACGACGAGGCGAACACCGTGCTGAAGGACACCGACACGTTCTCGTCGTGCATCGCGGTCGCCGGCCCCTTCCCGCCGCTGCCGTTCACCCCCGAGGGGGACGACATCACCGACCAGATCACGGCGCATCGCCCCTTGATGCCGATGTTCGAGCACATGGTCACCATGGACCCGCCCGACCACACCGATGCCCGCTCCCTGCTCAACCGGCTGCTCACGCCGAGCCGGCTGAAGGAGAACGAGGACTTCATGTGGCGCCTGGCCGACGAGTGTCTTGACGACTTCATCGGCGACGGCAAGTGCGAGTTCCTGTCCGCATACGCAAAACCGTTCTCCCTCTTGGTGATTGCCGACCTACTCGGCGTTCCGCACGAGGACCATGACGAGTTCCGCACCGTTCTCGGGTCACCACGCCCAGGTTCAGTAGTCGGATCCCTCGACCACGAATCCGTCGGCAGCAACCCGCTGCAGTGGCTCGACGAGAAGTTCATCTCCTACCTTGAGGACCGTCGGGCGACTCCGCGGAACGACGTGCTAACCGCGCTCGCAACGGCGAAGTATCCCGACGGTTCCACCCCACCCGTCCTCGAAGTGGCACGCTCGGCAACGTTCCTGTTCGCCGCCGGCCAGGAGACCACGACCAAACTGCTGTCGGCATCACTGAAGGTGCTCGGTGACCGTCCCGACATTCAGGAGGCGTTGCGCAAGGACCGCAGCCGGATACCGATCTTCGTCGAAGAAGCGCTGAGGATGGATGCTCCCGTCAAGAGTCAGTTCCGGCTGGCCAAGAAGAACACGACCGTCGGTGACATGGACGTGCCTGCGGGGACGACGCTGATGGTGTGCCCCGGCGCGGTGAACCGTGACCCCGTGCGTTTCGCGAACCCGCACGAGTTCAGCCTCGACCGCAAGAACGTGCGTGAGCACATCGCGTTCGGACGCGGCGTGCACTCCTGCCCCGGTGGCCCACTGGCGCGGGTCGAGGGTCGAGTGTCCATCGAGCGCATTCTGGACCGAATGCTCGACATCGAGATCGACGCCGACAAGCACGGTCCAGCAACCGGTCGCAGCTACAGCTACGAGCCGACGTTCATCCTGCGCGGCCTCACCGAAATCAACATCACTTTCACGCCCGTCGCATAGGCCGATCCGACCGCAGATCTGTTGCACGAGTTAATGAAACGTAGAAGATCAACCGGCTGACGAGGCGTGCTCAGACCGATAGGCTGAGCCGGAGAGTGCTTTTGCTAGGACAGGAGATCGCCGTGGCAACAACGGCAAAGGCAGCGATGCCGTTACTAGGCGCTGCGTTCTTGACCGCGACGATGGTATGCGCTCCGGTCGCCAATGCCGCCGAGATGAGTGTCGGGAACTACGAAGTCCTCAACGACCGCTGGAACGACCACTCGTGGATCTGGTCGGTCACCCATTCGTGCAAGAACGACCCCGAATGCGGCACGTACTTCGTGGACCCGATCATTGCCCCGTCGACTCCCAACCTCAACGTGATCGCCATCCCGCGGCCCCTGAAGAGCCAACGGTTCCAGAACACGGCGTTCTTCGCCGACGGGCGGTACACGTTGACGGTCGACGTCATCGACGGAGTGCGCTGCCTCGGCTACAACCTGCCCTCTCACGACGTCTACAACTGGGACGCAGCAAGTCTGGCCGGCACGATCGTGTCGACCTACGATGCGGGTTGCTTCGGCGCGCCAGGTGGTACCAGTACATACACCTTTTCGCTGCGACGGTATTGAGCGAATAGGCAGTCCCGCCGGTCATCAAGGGCCGGGCCTGACTTTGGCCTAGATGTCTCCGCGGGTCCAGGTACTGGCGCCGTTGCGCGCATCGCAGGACAGGAACAAGCCGTCGGGGGCCTGCGCCATCTCGCCGTCTCGGCCCGAGCAGTTACCGCCTTCCGCCTTGATCCCACGCAATTCGGTGGAACGGAACCAGCGGGGTGCGTAGCGCCGTGGGGATCCGCAGAACACCACTCTGCCGAACGACGTCACCCCAAACACGTAATACGTGGTTTGGTCGCACGGGGCACCGAGAACAGCGCCGGGCATGATGCCGGGCACGCAGGAGGGCTCGTTGCATTCGGCCACGGCGGGCTCGTCGGGATTGACCGGGTCAGCCGTTGCCGGGCTCGCTGTCATCAACCCCGCGGCGAGTAGACCAGCGGCGGCGGCAACCACGATTCGCACGTCGCCATTCTCGCACAGGGGATAGTCAAATTCTCCATATCAGAGAAGATCCCACGTCCGACGAAACCCTGGTGAGGACCGCGCCAACCGGCCCACGAGCGCGGCCTGAACCCGTCCGTAACCACTGTTCAGAGTGCTATTCTCCTGCCTAAGAATGCCATTGACACAGCTGGACGATCGAGGGGCAAGTGATGGGCTCAACGAAGGTGACCGCCGGCGCCGCGTTGCTCGCCGCAGCAGCGGTCGGATTGGTAACTGCGCCAACAGCTTCCGCCACCGACGGCGACTACGCCATCAACGGGACCTTTTCCGTGGTCTCGAACGGTGAATGGGCTCAGATGAACGACCGGTACCAGGACGAGCCGACGGTGCGAAGCACGTGGACCGTCACCAGCGTCTGCTCTACCGCCATCACCTGCTCCGGCAAGGTCACCAGCAGCTTGGGTTGGACCGAGGACATCTACACCACGAGCGGCCAGTGGACCGTCAAACACTATGTCCCCGACTGGATCCCGTGTCCCGATGGAACTAGGGCACCCGGACTTCAGCAATACCGCTTCTACCCTGCGAATGAAGAGGGCATGGCCCGACAGGGATCGAACTTGTTCCTGGGTGAAGACAAGACGACCGGCGAGAGTGGCAATTGCGGCCGCAACCGCTCGCTGGTGCTCCGACTCCCCGTCAAGATCACCAAGATCGACTGACCACCGACTCACGCGACAGACGCCCCCTACCGCCATCGGCAAGGGGCTTTTTGGCGCCCACCTACCGCGGCAGAAGGTCTTTCCAGCTCTTCACCAGCGGCTCGCCTGCGGCCAGATTCGTCACCTTGTACAACTTGCCGTTCGATCCGACGTACTCCCCCGTGCGCGGGTTGTACTGAGCGACTGCCACCGTCGGTCCGGAACCGTTCGAGCCGCCATCGAAGGAACTCGGCGCGGCCTGAGGAACCGCTCCGTCAGGGGTGGGCGGCGCGACGTCGGGCGCGCCGACCTCGGCCGGTGGCTGCACTGCGGGGTCGGGACCTGGCGGCGGACCGAGTGGCGGAATCGGTTGTCCGTTCAACGAATTCCCCTCCGGCGGTGGCGGTGGCGGAACAGCAGCGGGCGTAAACGGCGCCAACAGCGGTGACATCGGTGGCGCACCGGGAGGCGCACCGGGTGGCGTGCCCAGCGGAACCGCTCCCGGCGGCAACGGCGTGCCCTCCACCGGGGCGTGGATGTTGTCGTTGAACGTCGTGCGGTCGTCGATCGGAATGCCTTGCGAGATCAGGTTGGGATCGATCGGATAGGGACCAAGAGCATGCTGGCGCATCGCCAGTGGCGTGAACGGCTGATCGCTGTTGCAAATCGCGACCGTCGGCGCGCGTTTACCCGGCTTTCTGATGCACGGATAGTTGCGGGCACCGCGGACGGCGATCGGCGAATCCTGCGGCAGTTTGCAATAGATGCCGTCCGGCGTATCGATGTCTGACACGTCCTCGGGTGAACGCCACGATGACGGCGGGAGGAAGCCGACCGTACACGGCGGTGGATCACTGACCGAGATGGCGAAGTCTCCTCGGGCGTAACCGGTCGCGTCGTTCGTCGTCGTATATGCCTGCTGCTGAGCGGCATACGGCGGAAGCAACAGGAGAAGCTGCTCGAGTGACGCGTTGTACGTCATCAGGATCTCGCCTACTGTGCCCAAGTTCGCAAGCAGGACGGGCAGGGTTGGCTTGAGCTGATTGAGCAGACCCGATACCTCATCGGCGAAACCAGGGCCGGATTGCAGCACCTTGCGGACCTGCGGGTCGTTGGCGGCGAGTTGCCCGGTGAACCCAGCAACGCTGCGGGCCCACGTTCGGATCGAGTCGACGGTATCGGCTTGCGACGCCAGGAGTGGGCGACTGTCATCGGCGAGGGCACGGGTCTGGTCCGCGACGCCGTTGAGGTCGGCGCTCAGCTTGGCACCGGAGTCAAGCAGCGAACCGAAATCGTCACCGGCGCCGTTGAATCCCTTGTAGGTCTCGTCGAGCAGCGCGCTCAATCTGTCCTTCGGGAAGGTGCCCACCAATGTGCTCACCCGGTCCAACACCGGCCCGACGGGTTGCGGGATCGTGGCATTCGCCGCCGTGATGACGGAACCGTCCTGCAGATACGGCCCCGAATCGGTCCGCGGCCGCAGGTCGACATACTGTTCACCGACCGCGGAGACGCTGAGGACCTTGGCTTCGAGGTCGACGGGAATCTTCGGCGACGTGGCAATTCGCATGGTCGCTTCCGCGCCGTCCGGAGTGAGCTCCACCCCGGTGACCTTGCCGACTTCGAAGCCGCGATAGGTCACGTTGCTGAACCGGTAAAGGCCCCCGGAGGAGGGCAACTTCAGCGTCACGGTGAGGCGGCCGATCCCCAGCAGCGTGGGCACCTGAATATAGGTAAACGCCATCACCACCACGCCGATGATCGACACGATCGTGAAGATCACCAATTGCATCTTGATCAACCGGGTCAGCATCAGTTACCTCCGGTTGTCGGGCCTGCTGCGTACGGACCGGCGAAGATCGGTCCGCCACCCGACGACGGCGGCCCGTCGGCATTCGGCGGAACCACCGGCAATATGGGTCCGGCGCTCGGCGGTGGCGCCTGGGCAGGCAGCGAACCGGGTCCGGGCAGGCTTCGGTCCGCCCCCGGCGGGTCCGCCTGCAACCCGGCCGTCGGCGGGTTGCCGGGCAGCGCCGACAGCGGCCCGCCCGGTGGCGGCGGCTGGAGCGGACGGCCCAGCGGGTCGTAGGTGTAGCGCTGGAAGAACGGTTCGCCGGGCATCGGCGGATTGTCGCGACCCGGCTGGTCGAGGCGGGTGCCTCCGAAGAGTGCCCTGCGCAGCTTGGGCCCCGAGATGTCGATGGTGGCGAACAGGTTGATGAAGTCACCCCTGATGCCGCGGTCGATGAGACCCTGGCCGTACGGGAACACCGTGAGGTAGGCGAGTGCCTCGGTGAGATCGGGTCCAACGTCGGCCAGTGCCTGGAGCGTCGGCTGCAGGTTCTTCAGGTTGCTCACCAGATCGTCCTGAGTGTCGTTCACCAGGCGGTTGGCGATGTTGCTGAAGTTTCCGAGTTTGGTGAGCGCCGTCGTGAGGTTCGGCCGCTCCCGCTCCAGCACTTCGAGAGCCTTTGGGATGCGCTGTAGAGCATCGTTGATGACCTCGCGCCGGCCGGCGAA
This sequence comes from Mycolicibacterium hodleri, assembly GCF_006439015.1. GTDB lineage: Bacteria > Actinomycetota > Actinomycetes > Mycobacteriales > Mycobacteriaceae > Mycobacterium > Mycobacterium hodleri_A. The sequence goes on from NZ_RCZG01000006.1 coordinate 138,556, forward strand.
GGTCGACGCGACCCGATTCAAGGCGCTGATGGTCGCGACGAGACTGTCCCGCTGCTGATCGAGAGTGCCGATGAAGGTATCCAAGCGGGACAGCAGGTCCCGGAAGTCGGACTCCCTCCCGGATAGTGCTTGATTGAAGGTGTGGACGACATCGCCGATCTGGCCCAAGCCGCCCGCGTTGACCACGACGGACAACGAAGAAAGCGTTTGTTCCGTCGACGGGTAGGTCGACGAGTCGTTGAGACCGATCGTGGCGCCCGGCGCCAGCCTGCCCTCGGGCTGCTGACCCAGCGGCGGATCGAGGGCCAGGTGCATCGAACCCAGAAGGCTGGTCTGCCCCACGCTGGCCACCGCGTTGGCTGGCACGTCGACACCGGGCTGGACCGATATCTCGACGCTTGCGTGCCAGTCCTTGACTTCCATCTTGCCGACGCTGCCGATCACGACGTCGTTCATCAGGACTGGCGAATTCGACTCCAGCGTCGAAATATTCGCGATCTCGACGTGGTAGGTGACCGCGTCGGACCCACGTCCCACCGCACCCGGCAGCGGGAGTGAGTTGATGCCTTGGAATGCGCATCCAGTAGCGGTCAGCGCTACGCACGTGCCCGCTGCGAACAGCCGGCCGATCGTTGCCCGGGCCGTCACGGTGTCCCCTCGGCGACTGGGGCCTCGGGCGCGGGGCCCGGAGCCGGTGGTGGAGCCTCGGCGGGGAGCAGCAGCCCGGGCAGGCTCGGTGTCCCCGGCTGGTCCGGTGGGGGCGGGCCGTCCGGCACCGGCGCTCCCGGATACAACGCCGGCGACGGGTAGGCCGGCAACCGGTCGTTGACCGGCAGCGGCACGCCAGGAGGGCCCATGCCGGGCGGTGGCGGGACGTCGCCGTCCAACCCGGTGTACGCGGAGACCGAAGGCGGAATCTCCGGCGGTCCCGGCTTGCTTCCTTCGCCGCCCGGCGCCAACCTGGGCTCCGCGTAGACGATGTTGTCCGGGCTGGCCGACTTGGCGAGGTACGGGTTGATCGGAATCGGCACGTAGTTGAGGTTGGGCAACCGCAGCCCGGGGCCTAGGTAGTCGTTGCACAGTTTGGCGGTCTCGGCCCCCGTGGCGTTTTGCAGGGCGCCGATGGAACCGCAGATGAACTGCACGGGGTTGGCGAGGTTCGGGATCGCGAACGCGCCGCGGACGGCTCCGGTGTCCGGGTCGTAGATGTTGTACGCGTTGGCGAAAGCGTTGGGCGTGACGTGCAGGATCTGTTCGAAATCCTCCTTGCGGTCAACCAACACCTGCGTGACCTTGGTCAATCCCTCAAGCTGCGCTGCCGTCTGGTTGCGGGTCCCCGCGACGAACCGCTTCACCTCGTCTACCGCGACCGACAGGTCAGTCAGTGCCGCGTCGAGATCGGACTTGCTTCCGTCGAGCACGCTGGTCAACGTCGCCAGCCGGTTGTTGAAGGCGACGATCTGCTCATTGCTCCCGCGCAGTGCCGTGACGAAGACCTGCAGGTTTTTGATGACGCCGACGAAGTTGCCGCTTCCGTTGGCCAAGATCCGGCCCACGCCAGAGAGCTGCGCCAGAGTCTGGCGCAGCTTGTCGCCGTTCCCATCCAACGCACTGGCCGCACTATCGATGAACCGGCCGACGGAACTGGTCGACAAGTCGCCGGTGGGCCCGAGGTCGGTCGCCAGGCGATCGAGTTGAATTTTCACCTCGTCCCATTCGACGGGAATCGCAGTGCGCTCCAACGGAATTACGGCGTTGTCGGCCATCTTTGGACCGCTGGCCGGGCCGCTCGAGCGGTACGCCGGGGTCAGTTGCACGTAGCGGGCGGCGATTAGGTTCTGCGCGACGATGACGGCCCGCGCGTCGGCGGGTACCGATATGCCCCGGTCGACCGCCATGGTGATCTTCGCCTGCGTACCTTGCGGTTCGATCGCCTCGATGGTGCCGACCTTGACGCCGGAGACCTTCACGTCGTCGCCGGGATAGATCGCCGTGGCCGTCGTGAAGAACGCGGTGATCGTGTTCGGCGCGAAGAACAAGGCGCGCACCGCCAGGAAGCCGCCGCCGATGAGCGCGACCACCAACGCGGCAGCCACGGCAGGAGCCAGCCACTTCCGATTTCTAGCCATCATCGGGATCCTCCGGGAAGGGCGTTGTACGGAAGCGGAACCTCGGCGCGTGGTCCGGCTTCACTGGGCGGCCGGCCGCTACCGTCGGGGCCCCTACGGAAACCGAACGCATAGTCGAAGAAGGGCTGCAGGATCTGCGCAGGGTTGAAGTTCGGCACGTAGGCGGTGTAGAAGCCACCGCTGGAAACTGCCTCGGCCAGGGTGGTCTGGTACTTGGCCAGTCCCGGTAGTGACTTCGCAAGATTGTCGCGGTTGCGTATCAGGACGTCGTTCACCCTGTTGAGCCGCTCCAGCGTCGGTGCCAACTCCTTTTCGTTGTCGGCGACGAGTCCGACCAACTGCTTGGAGACGGCCGACGTGTTGGCGAGGAGGTCGACGATCGCCTGTCGGCGCTCGACGAGCACTCCCAACAGATCGTTGGCGTTGAGAATGAGGGTGTTCACCTGCTGGCTGCGTTCCGACAGGATTCCGGTGACGTCCGAGGCGGACTTGAGAAGCTGGCCCAGGGTTTCGTCGCGGCTGTTCAGAGACTGCGACAACCTGGTGAGTCCGTCGAACGTCGGACCAAGTTGCGGCGCGATCTTGTTCAGGGTCGTCGACAACGTATCGAGCGACTGGTTGAGCGACTGGGTGTCGGTACCGGCGGTGTTCGATGTCAGCTCGCCGACCGCGTCGCTGAGCGAATACGGCGAAGACGTACGCGAGACCGGAATGATGTCGGCGTGGTTCAGCGTTCCGCTGCCCGCCGACTCCAGACTCAGCACCCGCTGGCCCAGAAGCGATCCGGTGCGGATGTGCGCGGAGGTCTCCGACCCGAGCGGGTACTTGGCGTCGATGGTGAAGGCAACGAGTGCATCACCGTTGTCGAGCGAAACACCGGTCACCGCACCGACTTTGATTCCCGACAGGGTGACGTCGTTACCGGCGAAGATGCCACCCGCCTCGGCGAATCGCGCCTGGTACTGCAGCGACGTCGCGTAGGACAACAGCCGCTCCGGCTGTAGCCCCACGGCAATCACGAGGATGGCCAGCACAACGCCGATGAAACCGGCCCGGACGAGGTTTGATGCGCGGTATTTCAACATTACGGCTCAGCGCACCTTCCATTTTCCTGCTTGATGAAGGGGAACTCCGAAGCCCTACCCTGCAGATCCGTGACCCGAATTCTGAGCTCGCAGATGTAGTACTGCACGAACGATCCGTAGGCGCCGATGCGGGCCAGCTTGCGGTAGTTGCCCGGAGACCGCTGCAGGGCTCCATCGAGGAAGGACTTCTTTTCGTCCAGACCGACCGCGACGCGGCTCAGCTGGCTGACGGTGCCGGCCAGCGGCGGCCGCGCCTGGGTGAGTAGATCCGCTAGCGACGCGGTGCCATTGTCGAGCGACGTGATGGCAGTGCCGATCGGGTCGCGATCCTGAGTCAACCCGGTGATCAACTTTTCGAGTCGGTCGACCGTTCCGGAGAACTGCTCACCGTCCTTGGAGAGGGTGCCGAGGACGGTGTTGAGGTTGTCGATCAACTCTTCGACAGTCTGATTGTTGTCCGCCAACGTGCTAGTGAACGACGATGTCTTGGCCAGCAGGGAATCGAGCGTGCCCTCCTGGCCCTGGAACACCTGCACCAGGGACGCGGAGAGAGCGTTGACGTCCTGCGGATTGAGCCCCTGCACAACCGGTTTCAGGCCGCTGAGCAAGAGGTCCAGGTCGAGCGCAGGTTGGGTTCGGTCCACGGGAATTTGCGATCCGGGCGGCAGCAGCCGCGTCGAGCCGGGACCGTCGACGAGATCGAGGAAGCGGTCACCGGTGAGGTTGAGGTAACGGATCGCGGCTTTGGTACCGCTCGTGAGCTGGATGTTGCGGTCGGCGTCGAAGTCGACCAGGACGTTGTGATCCGGTTGCAGCGACACGTCGGTCACGGTTCCCACCCGGATGCCAGCCACCCGCACCGTCTGCCCGGGGGCCAATCGCGAGGCATCGGTGAAGACCGCGGAGTAGGCGTTGGTAGAGCCGGTTCGGTACTGCCCGAAGGTGAAGAACAGGAACACGGTCAGTAGCAACATGACCGTCGCAAAGATGCCGAACTTGACGATGGTGGCCCGCGACCCGTTCATCCGGGCTGTCCAATCTGCGCCGAATTCCGCGGTGGTCCCGAGATCGGGCCGAAGAGAGCCTGCTTGAGCCCGTCGGAGTTGAGCAGGAGACCCTGGTTCCCGAGTTTCCACGGGTTGGCGCCGACGTCGGCCACCAGAAAGGGCGGAAACTTTCCGTTCGGCAGGAGCGGCATCATCTGGCTCTTACATTGCGGCCCGCCCTTGGCCGCCACCTTGGGCAGATCGTCCGGGTAGCGGTAGCGGTCGACTCCCAAGGTGAAGGTGGTGCTGGTCTTGACACCGGGCTCGTCCAAGGGCGCTGCCTTGAAGAACGGGAACAGGCCCTCAATACCGCATCTGAGCGCGTCGCTGTACTGGCTGGTAAGGGCAGTCGTGGGCACCAACATACGTAGGTCGTCGGTCAGCGCCTGGCGGTTGGTTCCGATGACGTCGCTACCGACGTCGGCCAGGCCGATGGCGCTGACGAGAAACCTGTCGAGGTTGTCTCCCTGATCGACGACGGTGTCGCTCACCTTGGTGGTGTTCTCGAGGATGCTGACGAGATCTGGCGCCGCATCGGCGTACGCATTCAGCGCCTGGGGCGCGAGCTCGAGATCGCGGTTGATGTTGTCCAGGCTCGGATTGACCTTTTCGAGGAAATGACTGAAGTCGGTCACCGTCTGTCCGAGCTTCTCACCGCGGCCGTTCAGCGCCCCGGAGAGGGCGCCGAGGGTCTGGTTGAGCTTCACCGGGTCAACCGCCTTCAACACGGAGGTCAACTGCTGAAAGACGGTGTTGATCTCGACCGTTACGTGCTCGACGTTGACCTGCTGGCCCTTGGCCAGCCTCTCCGCCGAAGGATCGGGGGGCTCGACGAATTGCACGAACTTGGCGCCGAACACCGTCGACGACGTGATGTCGACGAGGATGTTGGCCGGAATGTCCTTCAGATTGTCGGGATTCATCGCCAGGTGGAGGACGGCCTTGCCGTCCGGTCGGGTCTCGATGGACTCCACCTGGCCGACCTGAACCCCCCGCATCTTGACCTTGGCTTCGGGATTCATGACGAGGCCGGCCCGTTCGGAGACGACGGTAACGGGCACGGTCTGGCCGAACCCACCCCGGAACATGATCACGGAGAAGGCGACGACGGCGACGATGACCGCGACGGTGGCGAGCCCCGCCAACGGGCGAACAGCATTGGACATCTGTGCGCTCCCCTATCCCGAGAGGTTGAAGTTGCCGCTGGAGCCGTAGACCGCCAGCGAGATCAGCAGGGTCACCGACACCACGATGATCAACGACGTACGCACCGAATTGCCCACCGCGACACCGACACCCGACGGCCCACCCGAGGCGAAGAAACCGTGATAGGTGTGCACCAACAGGATCGCCAGCGCCATCAGAAATGCCTGAAGGAACGACCACAACAGATCGATCGGATTGAGAAACGTCCCGAAGTAATGGTCATAGAGCCCGCCGGACTGACCGAAGAGCACCACCGTGGTAAACCGCGAGGCGATGAACGACAAGATCACCGCGACCGAATACAGCGGCGTGATCGCGATCAACCCGGCCACGATCCGCGTACTGACCAGGTACTCGATGGGCCGAATGCCCATCGACTCCAGCGCGTCGATCTCCTCGTTGATGCGCATTGCGCCCAACTGCGCGGTCACCCCAGCGCCGAAAGTGGCGGCCAGCCCGATCCCCGCGACGACGGGGGCGGCGATCCGGACGTTGATGAACGCGGCCAGGAACCCCGTGAGCGCTTCGATGCCGATGTTGCCGAGCGAGCTGTAACCCTGCACGGCCAGGGTGCCGCCAGTGGCCAAGGTGAGGAACCCGACGATGACCAGCGTTCCACCGATCATGGCCAGAACGCCTGCACCCATGCTGATTTCGGCGATTAGACGGACGATCTCCTTGCGGAAATGCGCCGCCGCATGCGGTGTGCCGCCGATGGCCTTGCCGAAGAACAACGTCTGATCACCGATACGCGACAGCGTCCCGACCGGACGGTTCGCCGTGCGCACCAGCCGCGGGAAGCGGCTCCGCACCACCTGCATCGTTCCCATGCCCGCGCCTACTTCGCCGTCAACTGAATGCCGATGGCGGTGACCACCACGTTGATCACGAACAACGCCATGAACGCGAACACCACCGTCTCGTTGACCGCGTTACCCACCGCCTTCGCACCACCGCCGGTGATCGTCAACCCTCGATAACAGGCGATCAACCCGGCGAACAACCCGAACAGCGCCGCCTTGACACAGGAGATGATGACCTCGGGCACCCCCGTCAGCAGGGTGATCCCAGCAGCGAAGGCACCCGGGTTCACGTCTTGGACGAAGACCGAGAAGAAGTAGCCACCCAGGATGCCGATGATGACCACCAGGCTGTTCAGCAGGAACGCCACCAGGCCCGACGCCAGCATCCGGGGCGTCACCAGCCGTTGCACCGGGTTGATGCCCAGCACCTCCATGGCGTCGATTTCCTCCCGGATGGTGCGTGAACCCAGATCCGCACACATCGCCGTCGCTCCCGCCCCGGCCACGATGAGCACCGTGACGAGCGGACCTACCTGAGTGACCGCACCGAAAGCGGCACCCGCTCCCGACAAGTCAGCCGCACCCAACTCCCGTAGCAGGATGTTGAGAATGAAGCTCACCAGCACCGTGAACGGGATCGCGACCAGCAACGTCGGCACCAGCGACACCCGTGCCACGAACCAGCACTGCTCCAGGAACTCCCGCCACTGAAACGGCCGGACGAAGATGAACTTGAACGCATCCACCCCCATCGAGAACAAGCCGCCAACGGCCTGCATCGGCCCCGCGAACCCTCTCGGCAGCGAGATACCCGGCGACCAGCGTTCGGGTCCCTTAACCGCCATTGGTGCCCGGTCCTTCCACGATCGTCGTTTCCAACGTGGCAGTCGGACCGCCAATGTTGCGCGCCAGTGCAATCCGCGCTCCGCGGAGTTGTTGGATCGACTCGACGCACTGTGCCACAAAGGTGGCACTCTGCGGGTGCGGTTTGGCCGTAAAGCACCTACTGGGATTGGTGCGGGACGAACCGCCGAAGGTGGTCGGCGCAATGTCGGGCCGTGAGTCAGCCGAGAAAGACGCGGTGGAGCAGCCCTTCATGGCTTTCGCATCGAACGACGCTGGGGCGCTGCCACGTTGAAGACTGGCGGTCTCAAAACGTGGCTGCGTCTTCGGATTGCCGAATTCGACGAGGCCATGTCCCACCCAGAACACCCAACTTATCGAGGTCGACAAACCGGATGAGTCAGGTGGCGAAATCACCTCTAGCGCAAGAATTCTCGGTTCCGCCAACGGCTGGTCATCGATGGTCGCATCGTTGCGCATCAGGTCTCCGGGTCGTCTAAGTAACGGCGCCGGCCGTCTTCAGCTCGATGATGCGGTCCCAGTCCAGACCGATTTCGACCAGCACCTCGTCGGTCTGCTCGGCGAACGCCGGCGCAGGCCCGGTGTGCGGAGCCGCCACGTCGAACTGCACTGGATTGGCGACGAGGTCCAGGTCGCCGGCGCGCACGATGTAGTCGTTGGCACGCACCTGAGCGTCGTCAGCTGCCTGCAACGTGTCCTGCACGGGTGCCCACGGCCCCGCCAGGGTGGCGAAGCGTGCACTCCACTCGGGCAGCGTACGGGTGGCAATGACTTCCCGGAGGATTTCCACCGCTTCGGGGGTGTGCTCGGCGATCGATTCCGCGGTCGCGAACCGCGGGTCGTCGACCAGGTCCGGACGGTCGACGTGTCGGCACACGTCGGCCCAGAACTTTCCTGGCTGCATCATCACCAGCGAGATGTAGCGGTTGTCCTTCGTCTCGTAGACACCCACGAGCGGATTGATCGGGGATCCGTGCACACCGGGTGGGGGCTGCACCATGAGTTGGTTCAGGTGCGAGGTCAACGCGATGGTGTGCCCCATCGCCCACAATCCACTGCCGAGCAGCGAGACGTCGACGGTCGACGGCTCGCCGGTGCGTTCCCGCTTGAGCAGTGCGGCCGCGATACCGCCGGCCAGGTTGGTGCCGGAGATGGTGTCGCCGTAGGCCGGACCCGGCGGGCCGATCATGCCGTCGATCCCGGGCGGGGTGATGGTGGCGGCCGTACCTGCCCGACACCAGAAGGCGGTCATGTCATAGCCACCCTTGACCGATTCGATGCCGCGCGGACCGAGCGCACTTCCCCTGGCGTAGATGATCTTCGGGTTGACGGCGCGGATGTCGTCGACGTCCATGCCGAACTTCTCGCGGTGGCCGGGGAGGAAGCTGGTCAGGAAGACGTCGGCCCGCTTCGCGAGTTCGAGGAGAACCTCACGGCCTTCGGGCTTCGACACGTCGAGTCCGATGCTGCGCTTGCCGCGATTGGCGTGCTCGATGTTGGGGTTGGGGTCGCCCTCCACCTTCAGCGGACCGGTCTGACGCAACCCACGCTGGGGGTCGCCGGTAACGGCGTGCTCGACCTTGATGACGTCGGCACCCCACTCGGCGAGTACCGCACCTGCTGAGGGCACGAAGCCGTACATCGCGACTTCGAGGACACGGATGCCCTTGAGTGGCCCGCTCATGCGCTGCCCTCTTCTCCGTGGGCAAGCGGCTCATCGACCGCTTCGGTGACAACCGTCGCGAACGTCTTGTGCTCCTGGAACTCCTCGAGACCGGCGACGCCCATCTCCCTGCCGATACCGGACTGCTTGTAACCGCCGAACGGGCTCTCCGCCCCGAAGTAGTTGCCGCCGTTGATGCTCATCGAGCCGGCGCGAATTCGGCGGGCCATGGCCAGGGCTCGGTCTTCGTCGCCGAAGACACCTCCGGCGAGGCCGTAGATCGAGTTGTTGGCGATCCGCACCGCATCGTCGTCATCGTCGTAGCCGATGACGACGAGCACCGGTCCGAAGATCTCCTCCTGCGCGATCTCACTGTCCGGATCGACGTCCGTCAGCAAGGTTGGCGCATAGAAGAACCCGGGGTCGAGCTTCTCGCCTCCGGTGACCAGAGTGGCTCCGTCCGCGATGGCGCGCTGGACGATGCCGTGCACCTTGTCTCGTTGCTGCTCACTGATCAGTGGACCCATGTAGGTCTTCGGGTCGGCCGGGTCGCCGTGGCGGACGTGGGCCAGGTTGCCTGCCACCTGTTCGACGATGTCTTCCTTCTGACTGTTTGGCACCAGAAGCCGCGTCGTGAGCGCGCAACCCTGTCCGGCGTGCGTGACGATGGTGAACGCAGCCATCATCGCGCAGGTACCTATGTCGGCGTCGTCGAGCATGATCATCGCCGACTTGCCGCCAAGTTCGAGGAAGACCCGCTTCACCGTCGCGCTGCCTGCGGCCATGATGGCGCGGCCGGTCGGGGTGGAGCCGGTGAAGGTGACGACGTCGACGTCGGGGCTGGCCGTCAGGACGGGTCCGACGGCGGGGTCCGCTGAACTCAGCACGTTGACGACACCGGCCGGAATGTCGGTGTGGTTGGCGATCAGCTCCCCGAGCGCCAGCGTGATGAGCGGCGTATCGGGCGCACCCTTGAGGATCACGGTGCAACCGGCTGCCAGTGCAGGCGCCAGCTTCGCGAGCGCGAGTTGGTTGGGATAGTTGTAGGCGATGATCGCGGCGACTACTCCCGCCGCTTCCTTCTCAATCCACCGGTGATGCAGCTGGCCGCGGCTTTCGGCGGTGCCGAGGTCGTCGGTCATCGGGTAGGTCTTCAAGAGGTCGGCGTAGTAGCGGACGATGCGGATCGGATCGTCGAGCTGCGGACCGGCGAGCAACGCGGGCGTGGCGCCCACTTCCGCGATGGTCAGCTCCCCCAGCTCGTCGCGATGCTCGACCAGCGCCGCGTGCAACTGCTCTAAGCAGTGCACCCGGAACTCGACGTCGGTAGCCCAGCTCGTCGTGTCGAAGGCGCGTCGGGCGGCCGCGATGGCGGCCTGCGCGTCGTCGACCGTCGCGTCGGGCGCGTGCCCCAACACCTGCCCGGTCGCGGGGTTCACGGAGGCGAAGGTCCTGGAATCGATGTCGTCGGCAGCCCGACTTCGCCCGGCCTCGACGAGTTCGCCATCGATGAGCATGCGGTGATCGGCGTTCGAGGTGGGCGTTCGAGCGCCCGAATCTACGTGCCCGTCAGTCGAGATCGTCGGTGTCTGGCCCATCATCCTCCTCAGTGTGATGGAAATTTCATTCTCATCACCGGCGAATCATACATTCGCTCGATGAGAACACAAACAAGCACAGAGCACCTAGTCAAAGGGTTGGAGGTGCCATGCCGGACGGTATTCTGACAGAGCCGGTCGGCTAGCTACCTTGCAGGAATGCCTGCTCCGAGAGTACGGTTCTCATAATCGGAAGCAGTATTCTTGACGCTCCGCATGACTGCCACTTGGAGGCCTAGCAGTGAAGAACGCCGTCGTCACCGGAGGCGGTTCTGGCATCGGCGCGGCGATCGCGAATCGCCTGCGCTCCGACGGCTACCACGTCGCGACGCTCGACCTGAACCCCTCCGACGAGGAGTTCGCCTTCACGGCGGACGTCACCGACCGTGCCGCAATCGACGCGGCACTGAACGCGATTCGAACCCAACTGGGCCCGGTCACCATTCTGGTGAACGCCGCCGGCCTCGACGGCTTCAAGCGCTTCCTCGACATCGACTTCGACCTCTGGCAGCGTGTCGTCAACGTCAACCTCCACGGCGTATTTCACTGCATCCAGGCAGTGTTGCCCGACATGATCGACGCGGGCTGGGGACGGATCGTCAACATCTCGTCGTCGAGCACCCACTCGGGCACGCCCTACATGTCGCACTATGTCTCGGCCAAGTCGGCTGTCAATGGACTCACCAAGAGCCTGGCTCTGGAATACGGACCCGCCGGCATCACGGTGAACGCCGTGCCGCCAGGGTTCATCGACACGCCCATGCTGCGCAAGGCCGAGAGCCGCGGCTTTCTCGGTGACATCAACAAGACCATCGAGCAGACCCCGGTCCGGCGGATCGGCAAGCCAGAGGACATCGCCGCCGCCTGCTCGTTTCTGATATCCGAGGAAGCCGGTTACATCACCGGCCAGATCCTCGGCGTCAACGGCGGACGAAACACCTAACCAGACACCGAAGATCAGGCGGACGAGAGGACAACCAATGGGACGCGTCGAAGGAAAAGTCGCATTCATCACGGGCGCCGCGCGCGGCCAGGGGCGCAGTCATGCGATTCGACTGGCCGAAGAGGGTGCCGACATCATCGCCGTCGACCTCTGTGAAGACATCGCCTCCATCGGCTATCCGATGGCCACCCCGGAGGACCTCGAGGAGACGGCTCAGTACGTCGAGAAGACCGGACAACGCATCGTCACGGCGACGGCCGACGTGCGGGACGCCGCTCAACTTCGCGCTGCGCTGGACGCGGGCATCGCAGAACTGGGCAAGCTCGACATCGTGGTGGCCCAGGCCGGAGTCGCGGGTATGAAGGGCGAGCCCCAGATCGACGCCTGGTGCGACGTGATCAACACCAACCTGGTCGGCACGATCAACGCCATTCAGGTGGCACTCCCGCACCTCGGCGAAGGTGCCTCGATCATCGCCACCGGATCGACCGCCGCTCTGATGGACGTCGCGAAGGTGGACAACCCCGGCACCGACCTCGGTGGCGTGGCATACCTGACCTCCAAACGTGCCCTTTCGGGCTATGTCCACGATCTCGCCACCCACCTTGCCCCGCGCGGGATCCGCGCCAACGTCGTGCATCCGACCAACTGCAACACCGACATGTTGCAGAGCTCGCCGATGTACCGGTCGTTCCGTCCAGACCTGGAGAACCCCACGCGCGCCGACGCCGAGCCGGTCTTCGGCGTCCAGCAGGCCATGAAGATTCCGTTCATCGAACCAGTCGACATCAGCAACATGATCCTGTTCCTGGCCTCCGATGAAGCCCGCTACGTGACGGGGATGCAGATGCGGGTCGACGGCGGCGGCTACCTGAAGTGGTACGACTACCACATCTGATTCGGAAAGGGTTGCAACTGTGAAGGTTTCGGTTGACGGGCAGCGCTGCCAGGGCCACACCCTGTGTTCGATGATCGCGCCCGACTCGTTCGAACTCGACGACGTCGACGGTCACGCGTCGCCGGTCACCGAGGTGGTTCCCGCCGACCAGGAGGACCGGGTCGCCGAAGCCGCTCACTCGTGCCCCGAGCAGGCCATCGTTCTCGAATGACCTCGAACCACTAGGAGACACGGCCGTGAGCATCGACGACGACCGCAAGACGAACACGTACCACTTCGACCGGCACACCCCGGAGTATCGCGAGCAGTTCGGCAAGATCACCGAAGAGATGCACGCCAAGTGCCCGGTGGCATGGTCGGAGACGTACAACGGGCACTGGGTCGCCGCGGACAGCAAGAACGTCTTCGAATTGGCTCGCTGCCCCGTGGTCTCGAACCACCACGACCTCACCGGGGAGACGCCCTATCAGGGCATCACCATCCCCAAGGCGCAACGGGCCACGGTCGTGCGCGGCGGCATTCTGGAGATGGACGAACCCGAGCACGGCACATACCGCGGCGCGCTCAACCCGTACCTCTCCCCCGCGGCGATCAAGCGGTGGCAACCCTTCGTCGACGAGGTGGTGCGCGCCTCCCTGGACGACAAGATCGAGTCTGGTCACATCGACTTCGTCGACGACCTCGCCAACATCGTGCCCGCGGTCCTCACGCTGGCGATGATGGGCATCGAACTCAAGAAATGGCCGGTCTACAGCGAGCCCGCGCATCTTTCGGTGTCCACTCCGGAACACTCACCCGATGCCGCGCGGGTCGCGGAGATGAGCCGGCAGATGGGCATCGACATGCTCACCACCATGTTCGAGATGAAGGAGAACCCCCGCCCCGGCTTGATCAACGCACTCCTGCAACTGCGCATCGACGGCGAGCCCGCCCCCGATCTGGAGATCGTAGGCAACCTTGGGCTGATCATCGGTGGCGGCTTCGACACCACGACCGCGCTCACCGCACATTCGTTGGAATGGCTCTCGGAGAACACGGACAAGCGGGAATTGCTCAGCCGCGAACGCGACACCCTGCTGGACCCCGCCACCGAGGAGTTCCTGCGCTTCTACACGCCCGCCCCCGGTGACGGGCGGACGTTCGCCGAGGACGTCGAGGTCGAGGGTCATCGGTTCAAGGAGGGCGAGCGACTGTGGATCTCCTGGGCGATGGCCAACCGCGACCCATCTGTCTTCGAAGACCCCAACCAGATCATTTTGGACCGAAAAGGCAACCGGCACTTCAGCTTTGGCATCGGCGTGCATCGCTGCGTCGGCTCGAACGTCGCACGCACCGTCTTCAAGTCGATGCTGACCGCGGTCCTGGACCGCATGCCCGACTACGTCTGCGATCCCGAGGGCACCGAGCACTACGAGACCATCGGCGTCATCCAGGGCATGAAGCACCTGCCCGCGGACTTCACCCCCGGCAAGCGGGTGGGCCCCGGCCTCGACGAGACGCTGGAGAAGCTGCAGCGGATCGTCGACGAGCAGCGGTCCGCCCGGCCCATCACCGAGCACAAGGACTCCGTCGTCATCGACTGGTGACGCCCCCTTGCCCCCGCGATTACCTGGGGCGGGGCAGCCCGAGTACCTGCTGGGCGATGATGTTGCGCTGAATCTCCGAGGTCCCACCTGCGATGGTGCCCGAGAAACTGCGCGCAAACCGCTCGAACCAACTTGCGAAGTAGTGGTCGAGGTTCATGTGCGCGTACGGCCCCGTGGTCGACGGGTGGATCAGTCCCTCGGGCCCGGCCGCGGTCAGGATGTTGCTCGACGCGTTCATCTCCGCCTCGGACCCGAACAGTTTCAGCACCGAGACCGACGCTACGTCGACTTCACCGCGGGCGGCCTTGGCCAGCGAAATCGATCCCATCAATCGCAGGGCTTGATAGTCCATCGCGATGGTGGCGTATTGATCTCGCTCCAACGGCGTTGACGGCCGGAAGTCGCCGATCATGTTGTCGATGCGGTCCGCGAACCCCAGCCACATCATCGTGCGCTCGTGACCGAGTGAGCCGTTGATGACGCCCCACCCTCCGTTGAGCGGGCCGACGAGGTTCTCGACGGGCACCTCCACGTCGGTGAAGAAGACCTCGTTGAAGTCCGTGTTGTCCTCACCGCAGAGATCGGCGAAGGGACGACGCACCACACCGGGCAGATCGGTCGGGATCAGCAGCGCGCTGATCCCCTTGTGCTTGGGCGCATCCGGGTCGGTCCGCACGAACGTCAGCAGGAAGTCGGCGTCGTGGGCCCCGGAGGTCCACACCTTCTGCCCGTTCACGACGAACCTGTCGCCGTCCAGAACCGCCCTGGTGCGCAGTGACGCCAGGTCCGAGCCTGCACTCGGCTCGCTCATGCCGAGTGAAGCGGTCTTCTCACCGCGTAGGACGGGTACCGCCCACTGGTGCTTCTGCTCCTCGGATCCAAACGAAATAAGCGATGCCGCAATGATATTGACGCCCTGCGGGTTGAACGAATGGTAGATACGTCGCTTGCACAGCTCCTCGAGGTGCACGTACTGCTGCAGTACCGACGCGTTGCGGCCACCGAACTCCGGCGGCTGCGCGGGGAGCAACCAGCCGTTGTCGAACAGTAGCCGTTGCCAGTCCCTGGCCCACTGCGGCAGGTGCGACACCGACCGCGGACGCTCCAGCGTCTGGTCTGCGGTGGGCAGGTGCTCGTCGAGAAACGCGACGAACTCGGCACGGAATTCCTCGACGTCGGAATCGAAGGCCAACTGCATCAGAAGTCTCCGTACTCTTCGGCGATCATCGCGCGGTGTTCGGCGGCGCCCCCGAGCATCAACTCGCCGGCCTTGGCGCGCTTGAGCGCGAACTGCAGGTCGTTCTCCCAGGTGAATCCCATCGCGCCGAACAACTGGAGACCGTGGCGGAACACCAGCGACTGACACTCCCCTGCCGACGCCTTGGCCATCGCGGCGGCCAGCCGTCGACGAGGGTCGTCGGCTGCGATCGTCAGGGCGGCGAAATAGGAGAGAGCACGTGCCCGTTCGATCGCGACGTGCATGTCGGCCGCCTTGTGTTGCACGGCCTGAAACGATCCGATGGCGACGCCGAACTGCTGGCGGCTCTTGACGTGCTCGATGGCCAGGTCGAGGATCTGCTGACACGCCCCGACCATCGTGATCGCCATGCCGGTCAGGGCCAGGTGACGAGCGCGCTCGGTATCGACGGTGAGCCGGTCGGCATCGGCGACGCGCACCCCGGCGAACGTCACCTCGCCGACATGCAGCACGGGATCGAACACCGAACTGCGTCGCGTGGTGACCTCGTCCGCGTCGACGACGAACACTCCGGCGGCGGTCACCACGGCGAGACGTTCCGCCCGGTCACCGTCGAGGACATGGCGCGCCGTGCCGTCCAGAATCCAACCCTCGGCGTCGCGGTGCGCGGTGACCCCCTGGTAGACGGCCGCGCCTGCCTCCTGGGGGTCGAACCGCTCGCCGACGAGCGGTGCGAACTGCGTCAAGGTGGCGAGGAACGGCGTCGGGTCGGTGGCGCGCCCCAACTCCTCGAGGACGATCGCCAGCTCGACGGCGTTCTCGGGATCGGTCAGCTCGGTCCACCCGGCGTCGACGTAGAGCTTCCACAACGGCGAGGCATCGGCGCAGTCCTCGGCGACGCTGCGGACCAGCGACGCTGGGCACTGCTTGCCAACCGCGTCGCGCACGGTCCCCTGCCATAGGCGCTGATCAGCGTCGAACTCCAACAGCATGCCGCCGTCTCCTACCTGGTCGTCGGGCTTCATGAGAATAGCATTCTCGTTAGTGGATCAACGGTTCTCCCCAAACTCGTACGCCGTTCCACGACCACGCCGCCGTGCGACTGACCAGCACACACTCTCACCAGCGCCGATCTAAGTGAACCGATGGAGAACATTATTCTTGCGAATGAAGAACAAGGATCTACACTAAGGGTGAGTCCGGCGGCTATCGCCCGGCCGCTCACACGAAGGACGGATCTCGGTGAAGGAACTGCACGACGGCGCCAGTGGCACCGTGCGTACCCCGGTCATCGACGCCAGCGTGCACATCTTCTGCCAGTCCAACCAGGACCTGCGTCAGAACTTCATGCAGGAACCGTTTCGCAGCCGTGGCTTCCCCGACTACGAGATGGACTGGTACGGCGCACCCGGCGGCGAGTACGTGAAGGGCAGCAAAGGGCCCAATCGGCAGTACCCGGGCTCGGACCCCGAACTGGTGGCCGAGGAACTCTTCGATCGGCGCGGCGTCGACATCGCGATCCTGCACCCCATGACCCGCGGCATCATGCCCGACCGGCATCTCGGCACGGCGATCGCCGCCGCGCACAACGCCATGATGGAGACACGCTGGCTCGACGGCGAGTTCGGCGATCGGTTCCGCGGCACCATCCGGGTCAACCCCGACGACGTCGCCGGCGCCCTGCGCGAGATCGCGAAGTACAAGGACCACCCACGCGTGGTGCAGATCGGCATCCCGCTCCAATCGCGTGAGCTATACGGCAAACCACAGTTCTGGCCGCTGTGGGAAGCCGCCGCGGCCGCCAATCTCCCGGTAGCCGTACACATCGAAGTCGGTGCCGGAATCGCCTTTCCCCCAACACCTTCGGGCAAGACTCGAACCTACGAGCAGTATCTGTCGTTCATGTCACTGAACTACCTGTATCACCTGATGAACATGATTGCCGAAGGCGTCTTCGAGCGGACCCCCGACGTGAAGTTCGTCTTCGCCGACGGCGCCGCGGACATGCTGACGCCGTTCATGTGGCGGATGGACTGCTTCGGCCGACCACACCTCGAACAGACCCCGTGGGCCCCGAAGATGCCCAGCGACTACCTGCCAGGACACGTCTACTTCGTCCAGGGCAGCCTCGATGGACCCGGCGACACCGAATTTGCGGGCGAGTGGGCCGGCTTCACCGGCAAGGACGACATGACGATGTTCGGGTCGAGTTACCCGCACTGGGACAGCGCCGAGCTCGAAGTTCCCGGCAGCTACAGCGCCGAACAGCGCGACAAGCTCTGCTGGCGGAACGCCGCCGAACTGTACGACATAAGAAGTCCAGCCATTCCGTCCGTAGTTGTTGCACAGTAGAGGGACGGCGAGGAGGCCAACATGACAGTTACAGCCAACCCACGAGTGCCCGCCAAGGAGCGCATCGCGGTGCGGTGCGTCGACTCCGACGTGCACCCCATGCCACGCCGAGGCGCGCTGGTGGAATACATCCCGGAGCCGTGGCGCAGCAAGTACTTCACCAATCACGCCGTCGGCGACCAGATCTACTACGACGCCCCCGACTACGCGCACTCCTACGCCATGCGGCTCGACAGTTTTCCGCCGGACGGCGAATTCGCCTGCAGCGACCCGGACATGGCGACGCGACAGCTGATCATGGAGGCCGGCTCGGACATCGCCATCCTGGAACCCACCCACGGTGAGTCACGGCTGGCCGAGGCGACGCAGGCCTACAGCATCGCCACCAACTCCTGGCTCGCCGACAACTGGTTGGACGGTCACAACAACTGGCACGAGCGGTGGCGCGGATCCATCTGCATCGCGATCGAGGATCCGGTCGGTGCGGTGCGGGAGATCGAGAAGTGGGCCGAGCACCCGTACATGTCACAGATCCTCATCAAGGCCGAGCCGCGCCCCTCGTGGGGCGACCCGATGTACGACCCGATCTGGGCGGCGGCCACCAAGTACGACATGCCGGTCAGCTGCCACCTGTCCCGCGGCGTCTACGAAACGCTGCCGATCCCGCCGGTCGGCCTGCCGAGCTACAACCACGACTTCATGGTCACCTACTCGCTCTTGGCGGCGAATCAGGTGATGAGCCTCATCTTCGACGGCACGTTCGACCGCCACCCCACCTTGAAGATCGTGTTCATCGAACACGCCTTCAGCTGGATCCTGCCGCTGATGTGGCGGATGGACGCCATCTACGCAAAGCGCAAGTCGTGGATGGACATCACGCGCAAACCGTCGGAGTACGTCAAGAGCAACATCAAGTTCACCACGCAGCCGCTGGACTACCCCGAGGACAAGACGGAGCTCTCGCGCGCCTTCGAATGGATGGAGTGCGACAAAATCTTGCTCTACTCCTCGGACTACCCGCACTGGACGTTCGACGATCCGCGCTGGCTGGTCAAGCACCTGCCGGAGCATGCGCGCGAAGCCATCATGTTTCGCAACGGCATCGAGCTCTACAAGGTTCCGGACACCGTCCCGGTCCTCGAGGGCCAGGTCCGGGTCTTCTAGCACATGACCGAACCGAAGACGCCCCGGCTCGCACAGGGCCGGGAGCACGTCGTCGCCACCGTGGACGAAATCCCGCCCGGGACACACAAACTGGTGCCGATCGGTCGGCACGGCGTCGGTGTCTACAATGTCGACGGCACCTTCTACGCGATCGCGAACTATTGCCCGCACGAGGGTGGGCCGTTGTGTTCGGGCAGGGCCCGTGGGCGCAACGTCGTCGACGAGAGCGTACCCGGCGACGCGGTGATGGTGCGTGACATGGAGTTCATCTTCTGCCCCTGGCACCAATGGGGTTTCGAGCTCGCGACCGGGACCACCGCGGTCAAGCCGGAGTGGAGTATCCGCACTTATCCAGTCCGGGTCGTCGGCGACGACATCCTGGTACAGGCCTGACGACCGGAGCAAGGTTGACTGTCGAACAGATCGAGATCAACGGCGGTAACGTCGTCTACGAAATTTTGGGCGAGACAGGCGAATTCATCGCCCTTACCCCGGGCGGCCGGTTCAGCAAGGACATCCCGGGACTGCGCCCGCTGGCGGACGCACTGGTCGCCGGCGGATACCGGGTTCTGCTCTGGGACCGACCCAACTGCGGCGCGTCGGACGTGCAGTTCTACGGCTACAGCGAATCCCACATGCGCGCCGAGACCCTGATGCGGCTGATCACGAAGCTGGACGTCGGCCCGTGCATCATCGCGGGCGGCTCTGGCGGGGCGCGCGATTCGATACTCACGACGATTCTCTACCCCGAATTGGTGACGAAACTGGTGGTGTGGAACATCGTCGGCGGGGTGTACGGATCGTTCGTGTTGGGCGGGCACTACATCGTGCCGAGCATCCTCGCAGTCCGCGGGGCCGGCATCGATGGTCTGCTCCACGTCGGCGAGTGGAAGGAACGCATCGCCGCGAATCCCGCCAACGAGGCGCGGTTCCGTGCTCTGGACGCCGACGAGTTCCTCAAGGTGATGCTGAGGTGGTTGAACGCCTTCGTGTCCAAGCCGGGCCAGACCATCCCCGGTGTCGAGGACGGACTCTTCGGCGACATCAAGGTGCCGACACTCATCATCCGCGGTGGCGAGAACGACTGGGACCATCCCAAGCGCACCTCATTGGAGGTGAGCTGCTTGATCAAGGGCTCCGAACTCATCGATCCGCCGTGGCCAGAGGACGCCTGGGAGCGCGCGGGCGAGAAGTTCACCGCCAGTGGAGGAAAGGACTTCTGCCTGTTCGACACCTGGGTGCAGGCCGCCCCCGCCATCCTCGACTTCCTCGGTCGGTAGTCGATGTCTCCCTTGTCGTTACGCCACGACGATGATGACCTCGCAGTTCAACGAGGCCTCGAGCGCGGTGTGCACCCGACTCTCGGGCACTCGTTCGAGGTCGGCTCTTCGCAGGGTCACCGTGATCACGTCCCACCCGTCGTTCCCCGCGATCCGGTCGATCTCGCCGCTCAGGCCGAGTCCCGCCAGAACACCCTGCGCGTCGTCATCGGTCCCCCTGCTGACGTAGGTGAGGACACCTGCGGAGGGTTCGGCTCCGAAGACTCCGAATGCCCTGGCGCACAAATTGACCGCCGTACGCTTCAACTCGTCGGGATCGTCGCCGGCAAGCAGGATCTCGACCTGGCGGCGGCCGGGTGGCAGAGCCGCGAGATCGGCCGCAACCATGTCGACGCCGAGCTCGTCGACGAGGGTGGAGAGGGTCGTCATGCCGTCGGTTAGCTGCGCGGGGCCCAACTGCGTCGATGGATCGACGTCGACACGCACCACCGCAGTCCTCATGTCGCCCAGCCTATCCGCGTCCCGAGAGGTGCAGCCATGACCGCCGGCGTTTCCCGAGTCGCGGACACGATCGCCGTGGCGGCGTGGCGTGAGACCGCTCCTCGCCTGCTGCGAACGACACCCGGCACGGAGGATTACGCCGAGTACGTCGAGAGCGGTGGCTACCAACCCCTCGACGACGCGGACCGGCTTTTAGAGGAAATAGATCGCAGCGGTGTGCTCGGCCGCGGCGGCGCCGCCTTCCCACTCGCCCTTAAGCTGCGCACCGTCCGTGATGCGGGCCGCCGGAAAGGCCCGACAGTGGTTCTGGCCAACGGCGAAGAGGGCGAACCGGCTTCGATGAAGGACAGGTGGCTGCTGCGCAATCGCCCGCACCTGGTGCTGGACGGACTCCGGTTGGCGGCGAAGATCGTCGAGGCCGAACGGGCCTACGTCTACGTCTCCGACCCCGTTGCCGCTGAGGCAGTCGATACTGCGGTGAAGGCCGGCGACTTCGACATCCCCATCACCGTCGTCACGGTCGACGGTGGCTACGTTGCCGGTGAGGAGACTGCCGCCGTGCAGGCCGTCAACGGCGGGCCTGCCAAGCCGACCGACAAGCCGCCACGACCGTTCGAACAGGGCGTGGGTGGCCACCCAACGCTGGTGAGCAACGTCGAGACCCTGGCCAATCTGCCCCTCGTCCTGCGTCACGGCGCCGACGCCTACCGATCGGTGGGCACGTCCGCCTCACCCGGCACGTTCCTCGCCACCTTCACCGGTGCGGGTCGCCCGCCGGTGCTCTACGAACTCCCCTACGGCGTGGCCTTCGCGGATCTCCTTGCCCAGCACGGCGTTTCTCGCGACGAGTTGGTCGGCGTCCTCATGGGCGGCTACTTCGCAGGCCTCCTCAACAGCAGCGTGCTCGACACCACTCTGGACCACGAGACCATACGCGGTCTCGGCAGCGGACTCGGTTGCGGCGCGGTGGCCCTCATCACCGACGACTGTCCGGTCGCGGTGGCCGCTGCCGTCTTGGCGTACTTCGACCGCGAGAACGCGAACCAGTGCGGGTCCTGCTTCAACGGCACCGCGGCGATGTCGGCCGTCACGACCGCATTGCGCGACGGCAAGGCCACCCCCGAGGATCTCGTACGCCTCGAGCGCTGGTCGGTGGTACTCCGCGGCCGCGGAGCTTGCGCGACTCTGGATGCGGCCACCAACGTGGCAGCGACACTGCTGCAACAGTTTCCACAGCTCGTCGCCAGGCATGTCGACGGCGACTGCGACGCGTGCCGCACCGACGCCTACGGCGCGCTGCGCCCCTACGAGGTGGAGGCCCTGTCATGAGGATCCGGTTGGATCGGACGATGTGCGACGGCTTCGGCGCCTGCGCCAAGCACGCGCCTCAGTACTTCTCCCTGGACGACTGGGGGTATGCGTCGCTGATCGGCAACGGTGCCGTGTACGACGGCGATCAGGACGCGGTCAAGAGAGCGCTGCTGGATTGCCCCGTCCACGCGATCATCGAAATGGCCGACGACACGGCCACGGCAGGCAGCTGACGTGGCGGACGCGCCAGGGCGGCCGCTACCTCAGATCACCCTCGACAACGAGTACTTCTGGACCTCGGGTGCGGATGGTCGACTGCGACTGCAGGAATGCCAGGGCTGTCAGGCGCTGATCCACCCTCCCGCACCCATCTGCCGGTACTGCCGCGGCCACGACATCGGGGTGCGGACGGTGTCGGGCCGGGCCACCCTCTCGGCATTCACCGTCAATCACCGCTTCGGGTTCCCCGACCTTCCGCCGCCATACGTGATCGCGCAGGTCGCCATCGCCGAGGATCCACGGGTTCGATTGACCACCAACATCATCGACTGCGACCCCGACGCACTCGAGCTCGGGCAACCGGTCGAGGTCGTCTTCCAGCAACGTGCCGACGTCTGGTTGCCCCTGTTCACCCCATCCGCCGATGCGATGCCGCTGCCGCAACCCGAGGACGCGATCGCCCCTCAGGACTTCGGCACACACGTCCGGCCGATGCTCACCAAGAACAAGTTCGAGGATCACTCGGCGATCACCGGGATCGGCGCCTCCCGTCTCGGCCGGCGACTCATGGTGCCGCCACTCGCGCTCACGATCGAGGCGTGCGAGGCCGCGGTCGCCGATGCCGGCCTCACCTTCGACGACATCGACGGGATGTCCACCTATCCGGGTCTCGACGTCGCAGGCATGGGAGAGGGCGGGGTGAGTGCTCTGGAGGGTGCACTCGGCTTGAAGCCGACGTGGATCAACGGTGGCATGGACACATTCGGCCCCGGCGGCTCGGTGATCGCCGCGATGATGGCCGTCGCCACCGGCATGGCACGGCACGTGCTGTGCTTCCGCACCCTGTGGGAGGCCACCTTCGGCCAGCTGATGAAGGAGGGCAAGATGTCCCCGCCGGGGGGCGCCCGCACCACCAGCTGGCAGATGCCCTTCGGAGCGACGTCGGCGGCGCACACGTTGGCGCTCAACGCCCAACGCCACTTTCAACGCTATGGCACCACCAGGGAGACACTCGGCTGGATCGCGCTCAATCAACGCGCCAACGCCGCCCTGAACCCGACGGCGATCTACCGCGATCCGATGAGCATGGACGACTACCTGAACGCGCGCCTCATCACCACGCCATTCGGGCTGTACGACTGCGACGTACCGTGCGACGGAGCCGTCGCAGTAATCGTGTCGGCCGTCGACGTGGCCCGTGACATGCCTCAGCCACCCGTCCTGTTCGAGGCGGTGGGCACTCAGATCATCGAGCGCACGGACTGGGACCAGACGACGATGACCCATGAACCGCAGGTGCTGGGGCAGGCCGCTCATCTGTGGACCAGAACCTCGTTGCAACCCGGTGACGTCGACGTCGCCGAGCTCTACGACGGGTTCACCTTCAACTGCCTGTCCTGGCTCGAGGCGCTCGGCTTCTGCGGGATCGGTGAGGCGAGGGACTTCCTCGACGGCGGCAAGAACATCGCCCGCGACGGAGTGATCCCACTCAATACGCACGGCGGCCAGCTCTCCCACGGCCGCACCCACGGGATGGGCCTCATCCACGAGGCCGTCTCGCAGTTGCGCGGCGAGGCGGGTGAGCGCCAGGTCGCGAATGCCCATGTGGCAGTGGCGAGCAGCGGCGGCCTCACGCCTAGCGGTGTCATGTTGCTGAGGACCGAGACGTGAGGACCGAGACGTGAGTCAAGCCCCCCGGCCTCGCGTCGTCATGGTCGGTGCCGTGCCGATGTCGGCGCTTGTCGCCGAGGTGGCGGAGCCGCGGGCCGTCATCGTGGCGCTCCACGGCGGTGCGACGTCGGCGCAGTACTTCGACTGCCCGGGTCAGCCCCGACTCTCATTGCTGCGCATGGCCGCATCGCAGGGATACACCGTGGTCGCCCTCGATCGGCCTGGTTATGGCGCTTCGGCGCTGTACCAGGACGAGATGTCGGATGCCGAGCGGCGCGTTGAGCTGGCTTTCGGCGCGGTCGACAAGATCGTCGGATCGACTCGTGGGGCGGGAATGTTCGTGATGGCACATTCGGCGGGGTGCGAGCTCGGCCTCCGGATGGCGGTCGACGAGCGCAGTCATGGCGTGGTGGGCGTCGAGGTCGCAGGCACCGGGCTGCGTTACAACGCCGAGGCGAAGGACGTCATCAGCCAGGCGTCGACGACGTCAAGGCCGGCAGGTCTGCGTGATCTACTCTGGCAGCCCACCGAGCTCTACCCCGCCGAGGTTCTCACCGGAGCCCTGTCGGCGCAGGGTTCGGCCTACGAGGCCGAAGTCACCGGAAACTGGCCACGCCGGGACTTTCCCGTCGTGGCCGCCCAGGTGACCGTTCCGGTCCAGTTCAGCGTCGCAGCCCACGAAGGAGTGTGGGAGTCGACACCTCAAGCCCTGTCCGACATCGCGGCGCTCTTCACCTCCGCGCCGGGCGTGAGGATCAACGAGATGGCCGACAGCGGGCACAATCTCAGCGTCGGCCTGACGGCGGCGACTTATCACGCGAGGGTGTTGTCGTTCGTCGACGAGTGCCTGGCCATCGCGATGTCGAGGAGGAGAACAAACTGATGCGAGTCGGATTCATCGGATTGGGCAGCCAGGGTGCCCCCATGGCGCGGCGCATCGTCGAGGGCGGTTACGACCTGACGTTGTGGGGCCGACGCCCCGAGTCCGTGGCACCGTTCACCGACACCGCGGCGAAGGTGGCTGGATCCCCCGCCGAACTGGCTGCGGGCAGCGACCTCGTCTGCCTGTGCGTGGTCGGTGACGACGACGTCCGACAGGTACTCGAGGGCGACACCGGTGTGCTGGCGGGTCTGGCGCCGGGCGGCATCGTCGCCATCCACAGCACCGTGCATCCCGATACCTGCCGTGAGATCGCCGCTTTGGCTGGCGCCCAGGGTGTCTCGGTGATCGATGCCCCAGTGAGCGGCGGCGCGCCTGCCGCATCCGAAGGCACGCTACTCGTCATGGTCGGCGGTGAGGACGACGTCGTCGAGAAGTGCCGCCCTGTCTTCGAAACCTACGCGGACCCGGTCGTGCATCTTGGTCCGCTGGGCGCGGGCCAGGTCACCAAGATCCTGAACAACCTGCTCTTCAGCGCGAACCTCGGTGCCGCGATCAGCACACTCGAACTCGGCGAATCACTGGGTGTGCCAAGGGATCGACTGTGCGAAGTGCTCGCCCGCGGCTCAGCCACCAGCAAGGCGGTCAGCAGCATCTCCATGTTCGGCGGCACCCTGGCCTCGCTGGCGCCGATCGCAGGCGCGCTTCTGCAGAAGGACGTCCGGCACGCTGCGAGTCTCGCCGATGATGCCTCCGCTTCCCATGGCACCGTGTTCACGGTGGCGGACACGGCCCTCGAGCGCATGGACCATCCCCGCTCGTGATGCGCGTCGGGTTCGTCGGTGCGGGACGCATGGGAACCCCCATGGTTCGCCGCCTCGTCGACGCGGGCCACCAGGTGAACGTTCTCGGCCGAACCGCCGAAAAACGTTTCGCGATAGCGGAACTGGGCGCGCAGCCGGTCGCCGGTGTCGCCGAAGTCGCCGCCGGTGCCGATGCCGTCGTCGTCTGTGTGTTCACCGACCAACAGGTGAGAGATGTGTGTCTCCACGATGGCCTGCTGGCCGCGATGGCACCCGGTTCGACGCTGGTCCTGCACACCACCGGGAGCCCCAACACGGCGCGGGATCTCGCGGCGAAGGCGAATGGAGTGGGCGTGGTCGACGCTCCGGTCAGCGGCGGACCCCACGACATCGCGGCGGGACGAGTCACCCTGTTCGTCGGCGGCGACGACGGCGCGGTGGCGCGGGTAAAACCGGTGCTCGACGCGTACGCCGACCCGATTTTGCACGCCGGCGCGTGCGGCGCTGGGCAACTGGTGAAGCTCGTCAACAACACCTTGTTCGCCGCCCAGATCGGGCTGGTGGCCGAGGCAACCCGGCTGGGAGCTCAGTTCGGCATCGACGAAGGTGCGCTGCTCGACGCGCTAACGCATGGCAGTTCGCAGAGTCGGGTGCTCAGCATGATGGCTTCTGCGGGGTCGGCCCAGGGCTTCATCGCCGCGGTCGGCGAGTTCATCGGCAAGGACGTCGCCGTCGTTCGTCGCACCGTCGCGGAACTCGGCGGCCAGTTGGGGATTCTCGATGCCGCCGTCGACGCGGGCACGCTACGCATCACCTAGCGATTAGTGGTTCTATGAAACAGCGTTTCACTGTTGTCACCGTCACATTGGGCGCATACTGTCTTCGTTACAGTTCAATAGCCTTCCGTAACGTTTCCGGCCCTGACGATCGGGCGCCCAGGAGGATGAAGTGACCAAGCCCAAACTGGTGTTCAGCCCCGTTTCCGCGGAGTACTTCGCCAACCCCTACGAGGTCTACGAGCGGATGCGCGACGAGGCTCCGCTCTACTACGACGAGGAGGGTGACTTCTACGCGCTGACCCGGCACGACGACGTAGCGGCGGCGTTCAAGGACCACGACTCGTTCTCCTCGGCCCGGGGCTGCGACCTCGGCATGGTGCGAAGCGGCGACGTCCCCCAGAAGTCGATCATCTTCATGGATCCACCCGATCACCGCCACATGCGCAGCCTGCTCAACAAAGCGTTCACCCCGCGGGCGATCCAGGAGCAGAAGGACACCGTCGTCGCGCTGATCCGGCACTATCTGGACAAGGCGGACCCGGACAACTTCGACGTCGTGCAGGACTTCTCGGGCCCCTTCCCGGTCGAGGTCATCACCCGGATGGCCGGGGTGCCGGAGGACTTCCGCCAACAGGTCCGGCACTGGATCGACAAGAGCCTGCATCGCAAGCCGGGCCAGATCGACCTCGACGACGACAACATGCAGGCCAACATCGACTCGGGCATGTACTACTACGGCTTGGTCGTCGAGCGCCGGGAGAACCCGCAGGACGACATGATCAGCCGGCTGATCGCCGCGGAGATCCCCGGCCCCGATGGGGTCATGCGCAAGCTGGACGACATCGAGATCACCGGTTTCACCACGCTTCTGGGCGGTGCGGGTGCCGAGACCGTGACGAAGCTGGTGGGCAGCGCCATGGTGGTCTTCGCCACCCACCCCGACCAGTGGCAGAAGCTACTCGACGATCGCAGCAAGATTCCCGCTGCAGTCGAGGAACTGCTGCGCTACGTCGGCCCCGTTCAGTACAACGTCCGCTACACGCTCAGGGAGGTGACAGTGCCCAGCGGCACCATCCCCGCGAACAAGCCCGTGTTCTTGATGGGCGCCTCGGCAAACCGCGACCCGCGCGCGTTCACCGACGGTGAGACGTTCGACATCGACCGCGACCGGCTCCAGGCCCACAACCTTGGTCTCGGCTACGGCATCCACAGCTGTCTGGGCGCCGCACTTGCCCGCATGGAAACTGCCTTCGCGCTGGAGCATCTGCTCGACTTCATGCCGCGCTACGAGGTCGACTTCGACGGGTTGCGGCGGGTGAACATGCAGAACGTCGCGGGATTCAGCCACGTGCCGGTGAGGGTTCTCACGTGACACAGAAGATCGTGGTCGACTTCGGCCTGTGCGAGAGCAATGGGGTGTGCATGGGCATCATCCCGGAGGTCTTCGATCTGGACGACCAGGACTACCTGCACGTCCTTCAGGAGGACGTGACGCCGGCCAACGAAGGACGGGTACGGGAGGCCGTGCGTCAGTGTCCCCGGCAGGCCATCGCCATCAACGACGAATAGATCTACCACCCGTGCAATTCCTGTTCGGGCACGGAGGTTTTCACGCCGCCTGATGGTGGGAGCGCACCGTCGCCGAGTTGACGGCGTTGGACACTCCGGCCCGACCGGTCGGGCCGCTCGTCCCGGACTAGAGCGTGAACCGTCCGGCGAAGCCGCGGAGCGGCATGTCGGCACTGGTGAGCAGTCCGGGCGGAGCGGCGACGACCGACGAGATCGAGTGGAGGGCGGGCATGCCCGTGACCGTCATCCCGATGGACGCGAAGTTGTCCGGATTGGACAAGTCGACGCCCGGCCTCGGAAAGATCATGTGCTTGTTGTAGATGCAGGGATCGCCCTTGATCTGAGTGATGTAGCAGCCCTTGATATCCCAGCTCGGATCGGTGTGCGGCGTCATCTGCCACTCCAGGTGGGTTTCCACCCGCGGCACCCCGTCGACCATGCCCTGATACTTGAGGTAGTTGCCGCCGAGCGAGCCCTTTGGCAGTACGTACCAACCCAGATCGACGTCCTTGGTGCACGCCCCGAGTTCATAGGTGAACTTCACCTCGTCGAGTTCAAGGCCGAAGCAGTCAGCCATCATCAGGACGCTGTCGGCGAACACCCTGGTGTACTTCTCCAACTTGCCGGGGATGCTCGGATCCTCGATCGGCAAGCCGTACCCGACCTCGATCCAGGTGTTCTTCGAGTGGTGGCAGGACACGTCGACCGACTCGATGGTGGTGACGTTCTCGATGTCGGCCACGTCGGCCGAACATGCCACGCCCAGAATCTGATTCACACCGGGATTCATGCCCGTTCCGTAGAAGGTGGATCGGCCCTTCTCACACGCCTCAGCCAACAGATGCGAGACCAGTTTCCCCGACGGATGGGGATGATTGGTGTCCCGATGCCAGCCGGTGATCCAGTCGGCGGTCGTGACGACGTTGATCCCGGCCTCGAGGACCTTGACGTAGAGATCCTCGTCGGGGAACACGCCGTGAAAGGTCAGCACGTCCGGCTTCGCGGCGATGATCTCCTCGACGCTGCCGGTGGCAGTGATGCCGACCGGTCCGATGCCGACCAACTCACCGACGTCCCTGCCGATCTTGTCGGGCGAGTAGCAATGCACCCCAATCAATTCCAGATCAGGCTGGGTCTGGATGCGCTTGATCATCTCGCTGCCGACATTGCCGGTGGCAACCTGGAACACATTGATCGGTCGGGTAGCGGACTCGGTCATGACGATCGCCTTTCGTGCGCGGCAGCCAACTCGGCGGCACTTCCGCCCCCGCCGTCGGGATAGAACTGCATGGCCCACGCGCGGATTGCGGTGAACCCCTGTTGCTCAGAGCTCGCCAGGGCCGGCGGGTCGGAGTACCGCTGGTGGGCCCAGATGTGGACGTCCTGGGTGAACTGGCGGATGACTTCCTCGCCGAATGCCCTGGCCTTCGTCTCGGCACGGGCAGGATCCCCTTCGGCTGCGCGCCCGGTAGGGCGCCCGATGTAGACCATGAACCGAACGTCGGAGGTGAATTCGTCGACCGGGGTGATGGCCGAGATCGTGCGGTTGTCGACCATGCCCCAGCTCTTGGTGACGGCGATACCCAGGCCCCCGTTGATGGCCTCGACGCCGCTGTCGACGTCTTCGATCTTCTGACCGTCGTCGCCTTCGAAGGTGATGGTGAAGTCGACGAAGGAAACGGGTTCGGTGAAGTCGTGACGCGTGAACACCGGAACGATCGGGGTCTCGTGGACGTACTTGAAGTGGGCGAAGTCGACACCGTTCTCCAGCACGTACTGCGGGTGCAACTCAAGACCCTGCCGGAACAGTCGCTGCTGCGGGTAGTACGCGTCGACGTTGCTGTCACCCTCGAAGCTCCCGAACACGTTGGGCGCGTCGAAGAACGGTGCGCGGCCGTCCATGTCGTGCCAGATGTAGACGGACTGGTTGCACTCGGTCACCGGGTAGGTCTTGATGCGGCGGCCGCGGTTGGGGCGGTCCTCGTAGGGAATGCAGACGTTGCGACCTTCCCGACTCCACTGCCACCCGTGGAACGGGCACTGCAGCACCTCGCCGACGACCGTGCCGCCGAACCCGAGATGGGCGCCGAGGTGTTCGCAGTAGGCGTTCATCACGGTCAGCTGGCCCGACTCCGCACGCCAGGCGATCATCTCCTGGTCGAAGTACTTCATCGTGTGGACGTCGCCAACACCGATCTCGTCGGACCATGCCACCTGGAACCATCCGGTCGGCTTCATCGACAGCGGAGGCTTAGCCATCTTCGCTTCCCTTCCTTGAACCACTCGAATGATAGATGGCTCTATCAAAAAATAACAGAGGGTTCTATCATCGTTCGATGACCGAAGCGGGGATCGTGGGGCGACGCACTAATCGCCGCGGCCTCGCCACCCGCGAGAACATGCTCGAAGCAGCGCTGACGTCGCTGGCTTCCGGCGACCCGGGGTCGGTGTCTGCCAATCGGATTGCCAAGGACGCCGGTGCCACCTGGGGCGCGGTGAAGTACCAGTTCGGCGACATCGATGGCTTCTGGGCGGCGGTGCTGCACCGCACCGCCGAACGCCGAGCCGGCCTGCTGTCGACGCCCGAACACCCGGACGAGTCCCTGCATCGTCGGGTCGGTCGCATCATCGACACGCTGTATCACGGCCTGTCGTCGGCAGATTCACGCGCCATCGAGAATCTCCGCGCCGCGCTGCCCCGCGACCACGACGAGCTGGAGCGGCTCTATCCGCGGACCGCCGCCGAACTAGCTTCTTGGGAGAAGAGTTGGCTGGAGACCTGCCAGCGGGCCTTCGCCGACCTCGACATAGCCCCCGACCGAGTTCAGGGTGTGGCCACGCTCATCCCCGGCGCGATGCGCGGTCTGGTCTCGGAGCGGCAACTGGGTTCGTACGCCGACCTCGACGTCGCCAGAGAGACGTTGACCAAGGCGCTGGTCGCCTACCTGTCTTCGTGAGCGCGATTCAGAACCCGGAGACGATGACCCCATTGCAGTCCGCTGCACCCTGACGGATCTTCGCCGCCTGCTGGTATGCGTCGGAGTAGTACCATTCGCTCGCCGCCTGCACCGATTCGAACTCCATCACGACGGTCTGCGTAGCGGGCCACTCGCCCTCGATGACCGTCGGCGCCATGTCGAAGGCGAGGATCGTCGCGTCACCCATGGCTCTCGCCGCCAGCTTGCCGTACTCAGCCATCGCCGCCGGATCGTTGACGACCTCGGTGATGATCACGTAACCCTTTGGCATGCCGAATCTCCTTGTTGGTAAAGCGAATTGAGCTAGATTCCAGATATCGCGCGCTCGGGACAGTTCTCGATGGCCTCGCGAGCCGCGTCCTCGACCTCCGCAGGCACGTCCCCAGGATCGGCAACCGCCCAACCGTCATCGGACATCTCGAACACCTCGGGACACAGGGTCAGGCACATCCCATGGCCGGCGCACCGGTCTTCGTCGACTACTACCTTCATCGAACACCGACCTTCATCAGGCGCCGCGCGACTCGATCACGTCGAACTCCAGATGCAGTTCGATGATCCCACGAAGGATGAACGTCGGAATGTACTTGTAGTCGCGGTGGCCAGCCGGCCCGTGCTTCTCCTCGGAGATCCTGATGTCCGACGTGCGATCGAGCAGTCGCTCCAACCCGACCCGCGTCTCGGCTCGGGCGAGCGGAGCGCCCGGGCAGCTGTGGATACCGCGGCCGAACGCCAGGTGCTGGCGGGCGTTCTTGCGCGTCGTGTCGAACTCGTCAGGCTCTTCGAAGCGCCGTGGATCCCGATTGGCGGCGCCGTTGAGCACCATGACGGTGGTCCCCGCGCCCAGCTCGTGATCGCCGACGGTGACGGGCGTGCGCGACAGCCGGAAGTCACCCTTGACGGGACTTTCGTAGCGCAGCGCTTCTTCGATGAAATTCGGTAGCAGGCTGCGGTCTTGGCGCACCTGCTTCTGCACGTCCGGGCGGTCGCCGAGCACCTTCAGTGCAGTGCCGAGCAGCCGGACGGTGGTCTCCTGGCCCGCCGAGAAGACATTCGTGGCGACCCGCGCGACGTCGCCCGGCTCGGGGGTGGAGCCGTCGGGAAACAGCGCGGTGGCCAGGCCGGTCAGCACGTCCTCCCGCGGCTTGCGTCTACGGTCCTCGACGTACTCCTCGAACTGGCCGTACAGGAACTCCAGCGGAGAGTGCGACAACGACTCCTTGCTGGTGCTGCCGACGCCGCCGCCGGAATGTTGAGAGATGCCGTCCACGAAGGCGGTGCGGTCTTCCGGGGGGATGCCGAGCAGGTCGGCGATCACCAGCAGCGTGAAGGGACTCGCGAAGCCCTTGATGAACTCGCCCTTGCCCGGCGCCAGGAAGTCGTCGAGTACCTCGTCGGCCAGCGCCCACATCGCATCCTCGTTCTCCTTGAGGCGCTTGGGGGTGATCAGCCGCATCATCAGCGACCGGTGATTGGTGTGTACCGGCGGGTCGAGGGTCGGCAGTTGGTCACTGAACGGCAACTCGTTGCGGTGCTCTTCGATCAAGTCGGTGACGTCATCACCCTCGAGCGGTACCGGGAAGCCGGGGAACGGTCCCGTCACCGACAGGCAGGACGAGAAGGTCTTCTCGTCGTTGTAGACGGCGACGGCCTCGTCCCAGCCGGTCACCATGGTGACGCCGTAATGCTCCTCTGGCTGGACCGGGCACTTGTCGCGCAGTGCATTGAAGAACGGATACGGGTCGTCAACCAGCCGCGGGTCTCTGAACCAGTCGATTCCAGCGGGGTCGATCGTCATCCGGTGCTCCATTCCTGACGCCACACCCAACGAGAATGCGCCTCTCATTGTTGAGTATTACATTTTCATAGCGCTGCTTCGCAGTCAACGAGGCCAGCGCGGACTCCCCGCCTTGGATCCGGCCACTAGTACCGACAGGCCCACGGCCACCGCGAACACCCCCACCACGAGATGCCTGGGGAACCCGGTCGACGCGAAGGCCCAGATTTGCAGTCCGCCGGCGCAGAGTGCCAGCAGGCCGAACGCCAGCGCAGCCACCCGAAGTGCAGTCATCGGTCCAGTGTGCGACGTTGCCGGAAGATCGAAGTTAGTTAGACGCTGGTCAACTATGCCGAGCGAGGTTAAGGTGCATTCGTGGTGGATGCCGTGGAGTCATTGGCCGCTGACCGAGGTCAGCGGCGCGCGACATTTCAGCGCGCAAAGTCGCACGAGACCAAACGCATGCTCGTCCTCGCGGCGATGGCCCTGTGGCGCACCAAGGGGTACGCCAGCACCACGGTCGCCGAGATCTGCACGGCCGCCGGAGTGTCCAAGGCGCTGTTCTACTTCTACTTCCCCCGCAAGGAGGACGTGCTGTTCGAGGTGGGCGTGATGTCGACCCAGGCCGCCCAGCGCACCATCGGCAACCTCCTCACCAAGCCCTACGAGATCCGCCACGTAGTCACTGCCGCGCTGACCACGTTCGAGCGCTCGATGGCGCGCAATCCACGCGAACTGATCGTCGAGACCATCCTCGAGGGCTACCGGCACGAGCATCGGATTCTCGCGGGCGGCTCGACCGACCAACTCGATGCGGACATGTTCACCGAGCTGTTCACCCGCGCGCAGGCCGACGGCAAGTTGGGCATGAACACCAGCGCCGACGACGTCCACCATCTCG
The DNA here is from genome assembly GCF_006439015.1 of Mycolicibacterium hodleri. Classification (GTDB taxonomy): domain Bacteria; phylum Actinomycetota; class Actinomycetes; order Mycobacteriales; family Mycobacteriaceae; genus Mycobacterium; species Mycobacterium hodleri_A. The sequence continues at coordinate 171,760 of NZ_RCZG01000006.1, forward strand.
CCTACCTCGCCCAGACCCTGGTCAGCGAAGGCGCCCGACACTGGGCGGCGGGCTCGTTCGGCGACCGTTCGTTCGCGGCCGTCGTCAGCGACGACATCACCACGCTCGTCGATGGATACCACCACCGCACGAATAACCCCTGACCCGGCAAGGAGGCCGCATGTGGGACTTTGAGACAGATCCGCAGTATCAGGAATTGCTGGACTGGGCGGACGACTTCGTCACCAACGAAGTCGAACCGCTCGACCTGATCTGGCCGCACCTCCAGTTCACCCCATTGAACGACACAAGACGAAAGGTCGTCGATCCCCTCAAGGAGCAGGTGCGCCAAAGGGGTTTGTGGGCAACCCATCTCGGCCCCGAATACGGCGGTCAGGGGTACGGCCAACTCAAGCTCGCGCTGCTGAACGAGATCCTCGGCCGGTCTCAGTGGGCGCCCATCGTGTTCGGGTGCCAGGCCCCCGACACCGGCAACGCCGAGATCATCGCCCACTACGGCACACCCGAACAGAAGGTGCGCTACCTGCGCCCGCTGCTGGACGGTGAACTCTTCTCCAGCTACTCGATGACCGAACCGCAGGGCGGCGCCGACCCGACCCAGTTCAAGACCAGCGCGGTACGCGACGGTGACGACTGGGTGATCAACGGTTGGAAGTACTTCTCCTCCAACGCAAGTACCGCAGCGTTCCTGATCGTCATGGTCGTCACCAACCCCGACGTCAGCCCGTATCAGGGCATGTCGATGTTCCTGCTGCCGACCGACACCCCAGGGGTCGAGATCGTCCGCAACGCGGGCCTCTACGGCGAGCAGGAGGGTGAGGGCTCGCATGCCCTGATCCACTACGACAACGTGCGGGTGCCGGATTCGGCACTGCTCGGCGGCGAGGGACAGGCCTTCGTCATCGCACAGACCCGCCTCGGCGGCGGCCGGATCCACCACGCGATGCGCACCATCGGCCTGGCGCAGAAGGCGCTCGACATGATGTGCGAGCGCGCGCTCAGCCGCGAAACGGCAGGGAGCCTGCTGTCCGACAAGCAGATCGTCCAGGGCTACATCGCCGACTCCTACGCGCAGCTCAAGCAGTTCCGGCTGCTGGTGCTCTACACCGCGTGGGAGATCGACAAGTTCGACGACTACAAGAAGGTCCGCAAGGACATCGCCACGGTCAAGGTGGTGATGCCAACGGTCCTTCACGACATCGCCTGGCGCGCAATGCAAGTACACGGCGCGTTGGGTGTCACCAACGAGATGCCGTTCCTCGGCATGGTGACGGGTGCGGCGGTCATGGGGTTGGCCGACGGCCCCACCGAGGTGCACAAGACGACCGTCGCGAGGCAGGTGCTTCGGAACTACGAAGCCAGTGAAGACGTCTGGCCGACCGAGTGGATTCCCCGCAAGCGGGATGCCGCTCGAGCGAAGTATGCCGAGCACCTGGAGTTGGAGGTGGGCAACCAGTGACTGACATCGACGTCGCGATCGACACGGATCGTCTCGCCGCATGGATGGACGACGCGGCGCTGCCCGGCAAGGGCGAGCCACTGACAACGCGGTTCCTCTCCGGCGGAACGCAAAACGTCATCTACGAGCTCACCCGCGGTGATGACCGCTGCGTCATCCGGATGCCACCGCCCGGCGCGCCGCCGGATCGCGACAAGGGCATTCTGCGGGAATGGCGCATCATCGAGGCACTCGACGGCACCGAGGTGCCGCACACCGCAGCGATCGGGGTGTGCGAGGACCCGTCCGTGCTCGGTCGTCCGTTCTATGTGATGGGCTTCGTCGACGGCTGGTCGCCGATGGACGATCACGGCACGTGGCCCGAACCCTTCAATGGCGACGTCGACGCCCGAGCTGGGCTGAGTTATCAACTGGCCGAGGGTATTGCGCTGCTGTCGAAGGTCGACTGGCGGGCCAGGGGGCTCGCCGACCTCGGCCGCCCGGACGGCTTCCACGAACGCCAGGTCGACCGGTGGCTCGGATTCTTTGAACGGATCAAGAAGCGTGATCTCGATGGACTGATCACTGCCACCGCCTGGCTGAAGGCGCACAAGCCACTCGACTTCATCCCCGGCCTGATGCACGGCGATTATCAGTTCGCGAACGTCATGTACGAGCACGGTGCTCCGGCGCGATTGGCGGCCCTCGTCGACTGGGAGATGGGCACCGTCGGTGATCCCAAGTTGGACCTGGCGTGGATGGTGCAGTCCTGGCCCGCCGATACGAGCGCCCCCGATGCCGCGGAGATGAGCTACGTCGACATGCACGGCATGCCGTCGCGAGATCAGGTCGTCGGGCACTACGCCGAGGTGTCCGGCCGCCAGGTCGACGACCTCGACTACTACCTGGTGCTGGCCAAATGGAAGCTGGCGATCGTGTTGGAGCAAGGCTTTCAGCGCGCCGGTCAGGACGAAAAGCTGCTGGCCTTCGGTCCGGTCGTAAGCGCCCTGATGGCCTCGGCGGCCGAACTCGCCGAGGCCACCGACTACCGGAACTGAGCGGCCGGTGCTCGCTGCGGTCTGCACGGCTTACGGGCCTCCCGAAGTGGTCCGGATCGAAGAGCGGGAAGACCCGACGCTCGACCCAGGACACGCGATGGTGCGCGTCCAGGCGGCGGCGGTCAACTTCCCCGACGTGCTGCTCATCGCGGATCGGTATCAGATCAGCGTTCCGCCACCCTTCGTCCCCGGCAGCGAGTTCGCCGGTGTCATCGAGCAATTGACCAGCGAGGCAGTGGGTTTCGCCGTCGGCGATCGAGTGGTGGGCGCGGGACTCTGCGGCGCCTTCGCAGAGCGGGTGACGGTAGCCACGGCGGGCTTGACGCGGATACCCGAGGGGGTCGCCGCACCCACCGCGGCAGCATTCGGAGTCGCCTACCGGACGGCTCATCACACGCTTCGATCGGTGGCACGGGTCTCCCCCGGCGACGAGCTGATAGTTCTCGGAGCGGGCGGCGGCGTCGGGCTGGCCGCCGTCCAACTGGGTGTGGCGATCGGTGCCCGGGTCACGGCGGTGGCGTCGTCGCGCGAGAAGCTGGAAGTGGCTGCGGGATACGGTGCGACCGGACTGATCAACCACCGCAACGGAGATTTACGGGCCCTGCTGCGGGAGGCGCTACCGGACGGGGCGGACGCCGTCGTCGACCCGGTCGGTGGTGCGCTCTCGGAACCCGCGCTGCGGGCGCTGCGGCGAGGCGGCCGCTTCGTCACAGTCGGCTACGCATCGGGAGTGATCCCGCGCATTCCGCTGAACCTGATCCTGGTCAAGGGAATCCGGGTCGTCGGTTTCCAATTCCAGGACGTGCCCGCCGCGGAGTTCACCCGCAACGAGGATGAGCTGAAAACACTATTGACAACGGGGCGCGTGATGCCTCACATCGGGGCGTCGTACCCACTGAGGGATACCGCGCAGGCACTCCGGCACGTCGCCGACGGGCGAGCCATCGGCAAAGTACTCATCGTTATCGGGGACGGCGGTCAGGTCGTCTAACGTCAGCCGGCCGGAATGAGATCCGCTGCGACGGACGGACGGGCCATCACTCCGCGCCGGAACGTCTCGGCGTTGCCCACCGCGACGGGATGTTCGATTGCGGCGAGTGCCTGCGCCTTGAAGGCGCGAGCGGCCGCGCTGAGCTGATGATGAACCGACCCGACGGTGTCGTCGAGCTCCTCGGGCCAGTGCTCGCCCCACAGCGTGACCTCGGTGAGCCCGTGGTCGAGTGCGTTGAGCACGCCCTGGCGTACGCGGGCATCGGCCGAGAACAGCGCCGCCGCGACGGCGACGGTCTGCGGATGGGGCCGGTCCGCCCACATCTCCAGCGCCCCCTCGAGATCCTGGGTGCCGACGCCGAGAATTTCGAGCGGGCGCAGATCCTGGGGCCCGTCGATCAGGACGGTGACGTCCCAGCCCGCCATCACGCGGTCGACCAGCCAGCCGCCCGCGAACGTGACGACCTCGCCGACGCTGGGCGACACCACGTCCAGCCGATACCTCATGTCGTACTCCTGTCCACCGGTTCGAAGTCGCGGGCGAGCGTCTCGGCGTACCCCTTGAAGACCTCGACCAGGGGTATCGAAGGATCGAGCAGCCATGCGGTCTCCATTCCGTTGACGAAGGCGAGAATCTCCACGGCCTTGGTGGCCGGATCGAAGTCTTGGCGGTAGACGCCCGCATCCTGGGCACGTCGGATCAAACCCGCGACGATGTCGACTCCGGCGCGTTGCCGCTTCAAGAGCCGATCGTGCAGGGGGGCATCCGATGCGATGTTCTCGATCAATAGGACCGAGAAGGTGCCCACCAATTCGGGCGCGCGAGAGAAACGCTCGGCGACCCGACAGATCTCGGTGAAGAGATCACCCGACCGGTCGGCGTGGGTGTCGTCATCGGCGTCGCGCGCATCGAGGACGGCGTTGAGCAGCTGGTCCTTGGACTCGAAGTGGTGGAGCAGCCCGGCGGGGCTGACCCCTGCCTCCTTGGCGATCTGAGCCAGCGACGTGTTGCGCCACCCGTAGCGCGACACCAGCCGCTCGGCCACCTCGAGAATGCGTTGCTTGCGGTCCTCACCCTTGGCGAGCAGCGTCGCATAGGGCCTGGGAGCTTCCCCAAGAACGGACACCGAACTCCTTCGTTCGAACCAACCTAGTGAACACACAGTAGGTAGGTTTGACCGCTGTGACAAGCGTCTCTGTATCGCTTCGCCAAGGTGTGAGCTGCGCCGGGTTCGCGAGACTACGGTTTCTGATCGAATTCGATCGATTCCTGTCCGAAACCGTAGTCTCGACGCCAAATGGCGTACGGCTAGGCGATGAGTTCGACGAGCGTGGCGTTGGCCGTGCCGCCGCCCTCGCACATGGTTTGTAGGCCGTACCGAATTCCGTTGTCCCGCATGTGATGAATCATCCGCGTCATCAGTACGGCACCCGATGCCCCCAGCGGGTGACCGAGCGCAATCGCGCCACCGAGCGGGTTGAGCCTCGCCTCGTCGGCCCCGGTCTCGGCCAGCCACGCCAGCGGGACGGGCGCGAAGGCCTCGTTCACCTCGTACACGCCGACCTCGTCGATGCGGACGCCTGCCCTGTGCAGCAGTTTGTCGGTGGCGGGGATCGGGCCGGTCAGCATCAACACCGGATCGGAGCCCGTCACCGCCCCGGCGCGGTAGCGCACGATCGGCGTCAGACCCATGTTCACGGCGTTCTCGGCGGTGGTCACCAACAGCGCCGCGGCGCCGTCGGAGATCTGCGACGAGTTGCCGGCATGGATGACACCCTCGTCGGTGAAGGCGGGCTTGAGCCCGGAGAGTTTCTCGACCGTGGTCCCGCGCCGGATGCCCTCGTCGGCGGCGATCACGTCACCGTCGGTGAAGATCGGGACGATCTGGTCGGTGAACGCGCCCGCATCCTGTGCCGCCGCGGCCCGCTCGTGGGACTGTGCGGAGAACTCGTCGAGGCGGGTGCGGGTGAGGTTCCACTTCTTGGAGATCAGCTCTGCCGAAAGGCCTTGGTTGAAGGAGAAGTCGTCATACCGCGCAAGAACTTTCGGGCCGTAGGGCATGCCCGAGGCGCGGGCGGATCCGAGGGGCACCCGGCTCATCACCTCCACCCCGCCGGCGACGACGACGTCCTGCTGGCCCGACATCACCGCATGAACGGCAAAGTCCAGCGCTTGTTGGCTGGACCCGCAGGCACGGTTCACCGTCGTGCCGGGGATGTGTTCCGGCCAGCCCGCCGCCAGCACGGAGAAGCGACCGATGTTGCTCGACTGGTCCCCGACCTGTGAGACGCATCCCCAGATGACGTCGTCGATCACCGAGGGATCGACACCGGTGCGTTCGGCGAGCTCGTTCAACACGACCGCCGACAGGTCGGCGGCATGCTGCGCGGAGAGGCCGCCGTTGCGCTTGCCGACCGGCGTGCGAACGGCTCCGACGATGACGGTTTCACGCATTGTTCTGCTCCTCGTCTGGCGGGGCACCGCGCGGCGGAACCGCCCATTGACCCGTGAACTCGGGCTGCCGCTTGGCCGCGAACGCAGCGTAGGCCTCCCCCGAATCTGCCGTGGCGAAGTTACCCGGCTGGGCGCGAGCCTCATTCGCCAATGCCTGCTGCAGCGTGCCGTTTGCGCCGTCGTTGAGCAACGCCTTGCTCTGTGCCAGCGCAAACGGCGGCCCGGCCGCCAGCCGGCCTGCCAGCTCGTCGACGAATCCGTCGATCGCGTCCGCCGGGGTCACCCAGGTGACCAACCCGAGCCCGTGGGCCTCGACCGCGTCGATCACGTCGCCGAGCAGGACGAGGCGCTTCGCCTGCTGCAGCCCGACGAGTTTGGGCAGCAGCCACGATCCGCCGAGATCCACGGAAAGGCCGCGCTTGGCGAAGATCTGGCTGAACCTGGACTCCGGTGTGGCGACCACGAGATCGCATCCGAGGGCCAGGTTCCAGCCTGCGCCCACCGCAACTCCGGTCACCTTCGCCACGGTCGGGACGGCCAGCTCGTGCAGGGCGAGCGCCACATCGCTGAGCCGGAGCAGCTTGTGCCGAGGATGGATGTCTTCACCGGTGCCGATGTCGGCGCCCGAGCAGAAGGCGCCACCCGCGCCGGTGATCACCAGGGCGCGGACGCCATCGTCCCGCCCGGCGGCACGCAGTGCCTCGGCCAGCTCCCGCCACAGTCGCGCGTCGATGGCGTTCTTGCGATGCGGACGGTTGAGGGTCAGGGTGCGCACGCCCTTGCTGTCGTCGACCAACAGAACGGGCTCGTCGGTCGCGGTCACGCGTACGCCGGCCCGATCGCCCCCGCGCTTCGTAGCGCGGCGATCTCGTCGGTCGTCAAGCCCAGCTCTCGGAGCACCGCGTCGGTGTGCTCGCCGAGACCGGGCACGCCACCCATCGACGGCTCGAACCCACTGATGACGGGGGGCGGAAGCAGCGCGGGGATGTCACCCTTCTCCGAACTCACGGTGCGCCAGCGGTCGCGAGCCCTCAGCTGCGGATGGACCACCACCTCACTCGGCAGGTTGTACCGAGAGTTCCCGATGCCTGCGGCGTCTGCGATCGTCTGGATGTCGACGAGATCATGCTGGGCACACCAGGATTCAATCGCATCGTCGATCTCCCCTCGATGAGCACAGCGATCCGCATTCGTGCTGAAGCGAGGATCGTCGGCGAGGTCGGGACGGACGATTATCTCGAGCGCGAGTCGCTGCCATTCGCGGTCGTTGGTGGTTCCGAGGACGACGGTCTGCCCATCACGGGTCGGAAACGACCCGTACGGCGCGACCGCCGGGGCGCTCACGCCGAGCGGCTGCTGATCGACACCGGTGTGCTGGGTGTAGGTGAGCTGATACCCCATGATGTCGGTCATGACGTCGAACAGGCTCAGTTCCACGGCTGGCGCCGCGACGTCAGTGCGTCCACCACGGGCGACGAGGAGGGCCATGATCGACAGGGCGGCATAGAGACCGGTGGTGAAGTCGGCCATGGCAGGCCCGGGTTTGGCGGGCCTGCCCGGATAGCCCGTGACCGCACAGGAACCCGACTCGGCCTGCACCAGAAGGTCATACGCGCGCTTGTGCGAGATGGGACCGCCGGGACCGTACCCGTCGATCTCGACCGGGATGACCTTCGGGTGTCGCACCGCGAGATCAGTGCGGCCCAGGCCCAGGCGCGCCGTCGCGCCAGGGGCGAGGTTGGACACGAAGGCGTCGGCGTGGTCCAGCAGCCGGTGCAGCACGTCCATCCCCGCAGGCGTTTTCAGGTTGAGCGTGATCGATTCCTTGCCGCGGTTGCACCAGACGAAGTGCGCGGCAAGCCCGCCGGGACCGTTGACCACGTCGTCGTAGTCCCGCGCGAAATCGCCTCCGCTGGGGTTCTCCACCTTGATGACGCGGGCGCCGAAATCGGCGAGTACGCGGCTACATATCGGGGCCGCCACCGCCTGCTCCATCGCGACGATCGTCACCCCGGCAAGAGGTGCGCCGCCATTGATCCGTGGGTTGTCCTCGGCCACGAACGATCACATAACCATGCCGCCGTCGACCGGCAGTACCTGGCCGGTGACATAGGACGCGGCATTGGAGGCGAGGAAGACGAACGCCCCGGCGATCTCGTCGGGATCCGCCCAGCGCTGCAGTGGAATTCGACGCATCATGTTCGCCGAGAACTTCTCGTTGGTACGGATGGTCTCCGTCATCGAGGTGGCAGCCAGCGGCGCCAACGCATTGACCAGGATGTTCTTGCGCGCCAGCTCACGTGCCAGCGACTTGGTGAAACCGATGATGCCCGCCTTGGCCATCGAGTAGTTGACCTGGCCGAGTGTGCCGGTGATTCCGGCTGCCGACGTGACGTTGATGACGCGCCCGGTGCCGTCGGTCGCGAGGAACGGCAGAGCCGCCTGAGTGACGCGGAACGCGCCCATCACATGGATGTCGAGCAGGCGATCGACGTTCTCCTCGCTGATGTCGGCGAACATCGCAGGCGCGGTGACACCGGCGTTGTTGACGACGATGTTGAGCACGCCACCGGTCATCGCCGCCGCCTGCGCCGCGGCCGCATCTGCAGACCCGCGATCGGCGACGTCCAGTGCCGCGCTCTCGGCCCTGCCGCCGTCCGCTGAGATACCCTCGGCCACAGCGGCCGCCGCGTCCTTGTCCAAGTCGGTGACCAGGACGGAAGCCCCCGCTGTCGCGAATGCCCGGGCGACGGCCGAGCCGATACCTCCTGCGGCGCCCGTGACCAGCGCCGAGCGGCCGGTGAGGTCGAAGAGGGGGTTCCTCGGGGGCAGGAGCGAAGCGACGCGGGGGGATTTCTCAGCCATCAGTAGCTCCTGGGCAGGCCGAGCACCTTGGAGGCCAGGAAGTTGAGGATCATCTCCTGGCTCACCGGCGCGATCTTCATCAGGCGTGACTCACGGAAGAACCGGGAGATGTGGTACTCCTCCGAGTAGCCCATGCCGCCGTGCGTCTGCAATGCGCGGTCGGCTGCGGTAAATCCAGCATCCGCACACAGATACTTGGCCATGTTGGCCTCACGTCCGCACGGCTTACCGTTGTCGTAGAGCCAGGTGGCCTTGCGCAGGACCAACTCGGCCGCGTCGAGGCGGGCCAGCGAGTCGGCGAGCGGAAACTGAATGCCCTGGTTCATCCCGATGGGGCGGTCGAACACGACGCGCTCGTTCGCGTACTTCACGGCGCGGTCCAAGGCGACCCGCCCGATGCCGAGCGCCTCGGCGGCGATCAGCATCCGCTCGGGGTTCAGGCCGTGCAGGATATACTCGAAACCCCTGCCCTCCTCGCCGATTCGGTCCTCGACGGGGATGCGGAGGTCATCGATGAACAGCTCGTTGGAGCTGACGGCGTTGCGGCCCATCTTCTTGATCGGTCGGATGTCGACGTGGTCGCGGTTCAGGTCGGTGAGGAACAGCGACAGCCCGTCGGTCTTCTTGGCGACGTCGTCGTAGGGTGTCGTGCGCGTCAGCAAGAGGATCTTCTCCGACTCGAGCGCCTTCGAGATCCACACCTTGCGGCCGTTCACCACGTAGGAATCGCCGTCACGTTTGGCGAACGTGGTGATGCGCGACGTATCAAGTCCCGCACCGGGTTCGGTGACACCGAAGCAGACATGCAGGTCGCCGTCGACGATACGCGGCAGGGTGGCCGCCTTCATCTCGTCAGACCCGAATACCACCACCGGCTGCATGCCGAAGATCGACATGTGGATGGCACTGGCGGCGTTCATCGCACCGCCCGAGCGCGCCACCTCCTCGGCCAGGATGGTCGCCTCGGTGATGCCGAGCCCGTGCCCGCCGTACTCCTCCGGGATGGTCATTCCCAGCCAGCCACCGGAGGCGATGGCATCGTAGAACTCCTGAGGGAACTCGTGGCCCTGGTCCTTGTCCATCCAGTACTGATCGTCGAACTTCGACGCCAGCTCGGCGACGGACTTGCGGATCAGCTGCTGATCCTCCGTCAGCTCGAAGTTCATTCCGCCGGTCACTGTCTACTCCTCAACCTCGAAAGTTCTTCTTGCACAGTCAGATTCGCCGGTGCATGGGCGAACGGCCCGCACCGGCGTACCCGACTCGCACCGCTTGTTCAGTCCTTCGAGCCGCTCATCGCCTTGGCGCTGGCTGCCCATTCCTGGAAGTTCGGACCCGCCTTGTCGTGCTTCGACAGCGCCTGGGTGCTGACGTCGTGATCGCCTGCCGCGGCGCGTAGAGCGCCGACGGTCGCCTGCTCCTTCGGAACGTGCTTGAACGGCTCGAAGTGGTAGAGCTTCATGGCGTTCTCGTGGGTCATCTTATTGATCTCGTCGTCGGCGACGTCGTAGGTCTTGAACACCGCGTCGAGCTCTTCGGGCGCACCGGGCCACATCGAATCCGAGTGCGGGTAGTCCATCTCCCAGCAGATGTTGTCCACGCCGATCTCGTGACGCAGCTTCACCCCGACCGGATCGGAGATGAAACACGTCATGAAGTGGTCGCGGAACACCTCACTGGGCAGCTTGTCTCCGAAGTCCTGATGGGTCCACGTCGAGTGCATGTCGTAGGTACGGTCCACCCGCTCCAGGAAGTACGGAATCCACCCCGTCCCGCCCTCGGACAGCGCGATCTTCAGAGTCGGGTACTTCTTGATCGGAGCCGACCACAACAGATCCGCCGCAGCCTGGACGATGTTCATCGGCTGCAAAGTGATCATCACGTCCATCGGAGAGTCGGGCGCCGGAATGCTGAGCTTGCCCGACGAGCCGATGTGGACGTTCATCACCGTCTCGGTGTCGACCAGGGCCTCCCACAGCGGCGCCCAGTGGTCATCGTGAAAACTGGGATAGCCCAGTGCAGCCGGATTCTCGGTGAACGTCAATGAATGCACGCCCTTCTTGCTGACCCGCCGCACCTCGGCTGCCGCAAGTTCGGCGTCCCAGATCACCGGCAGCGCCATCGGGATGAACCGCCCCGGATGCGCCGCGCACCACTCGTCGATGTGCCAGTCGTTGTAGGCCTGAACCAGCGCGAGGGAGAAGTCCGAGTCGTCGGTGGCGAACAGCCTGCCCGCGAACCCGGGGAAGGACGGGAAGTTCATCGTCGCCAAGACCCCGCCGGCGTTCATGTCCTTGACCCGCTCGGCGGCGTCGAAGCAGCCCTTGCGGATCTCGTCAAGGCCCTGCGGTTCGAGTCCGTACTCTTCCTTCGGCCTGCCCGCGACCGCATTGAGTGCGACGTTCGGGATGATGGTCTCGCGGAACTGCCAGGTGTCGCTGCCATCGGGGTTGTGCACCAGCCGCGGCGCGTCGTCGATGTACTTGGCCGACAGATGGTTCTTGAACATGTCCGGCGGCTCGATGATGTGGTCATCCACACTGATCAAAATCATGTCGTCCTTGTTCATGACATTCCCTTCGGATCACTACCGTGCCATCAGTTTCGAGTCACATTCTCTACTAGAGGAAACTAGCCTCTCGCATGCAGAGAATCAACATGCCCAACCTACCCAAACGCCTTAGAACCTGCAGCTTTGGGCCCATTCAGAGCCGCGTTTGGGCCCTCGACCTCGACTCTCCCATTGACGTTTCGGCCGAGGGGTGGAAATCTATTAGGCAAATATGAGAATATGATTCTCGCTTGTGAGAGTATCTGAGTCACACCGAGAGGAGAACGTCGTGCGCCTGCCCCCGCTGCCTGCCGACGAGTGGGACGACGCCGTTCTCGGCGCGCTTCGCATGATGCCGGAGGAGCGGCGCAACCCGGCCGCAGCGGGAAACGCGATCTCGACCTTCGTCAACCATCCCGACCTGACTCGGTCCTACCTCACCTTCAGCTTCTACCTGCTGACGCGATCCACACTTCCGCCGCGACTGCGTGAGCTGGCCGTGCTGCGGATCGCTCACCTCACCTCCTGCGCCTACGAGTGGGACGAACACGTCGCCATCGGCCAGAAGGAGGGGCTGACCGTGGACGACATCGCCGCCCTGCAACTCGGCGAGGCCGCTGACCCCTTCGACGCGCTGGTGTTGACCGCCGTCGACGAACTCGTCACGAACACCCGCCTGTCCGACGAGAGCTGGGGCGCGCTTGGCGAACGCTGGGACAAGCGACAGCTCATGGACTTCGTCTTCACCGTCGGCGGCTACCACATGCTGGCGATGGCCCTGAACACTTTCGGCGTTGAACCCAAGAAGGAGAACTGAAACACATGGCATTCTTCCCCAAGCCCGCCGCAGGCAGCTGGACCGAGAACTGGCCCGAATTGGGCACTGCCCCGGTCAATTACAACGATTCCATCGACCCTGAGCATTACCTGCTCGAGCAGCAGGCCATCTTCAAGAAGACCTGGCTCAAGGTCGGCCGCATCGAGCAGTTGCCGAAGCGAGGCAGCTACTTCACTCGCGAGATGCCGTCGGCGGGCCCCGGAACGTCGGTGATCATCGTCAAGGACGTCACAAAGGACAATCCCGACGGTGTCATCAGAGCCTTCTACAACCTGTGCCGCCACCGCGGCAACAAGCTGGTGTGGAGTGACTTCCCCGGCGAGGAGGTCTCCGGCGTCTGCCGCCAGTTCACCTGCAAGTACCACGCCTGGCGCTACGGCCTCAATGGCGATCTGACCTTCGTCCAGCAGGAGGGCGAGTTCTTCGACCTCGACAAGAACGACTACGGACTGGTGACCGTGCGTTGCGAGATGTGGGAAGGGTTCATCTTCATCAACTTCGACGACGACGCAGCCCCGCTGAACGAGTACCTAGGCGACTTCGCGAAGGGGCTCGAGGGATACCCGTTCCACGAGATGACCGAGCACTACGGCTACCGCTCTGAGGTCAACGCCAACTGGAAGTTGTTCATCGACGCGTTCACCGAGTTCTACCACGCTCCGATCCTGCACATGAAGCAGGCGGAGAAGGAAGAAGCCGAGAAGCTGGCCAAGTTCGGCTTCGAGGCGCTCGCCTACGACATCAAGGGCGACCACTCCATGGTGTCGTCCTGGGGCGGCATGAGCCCGCCCAAGGACATCAACATGGTGAAGCCCATCGAGCAGATCCTGCACAGCGGGCTGTTCGGACCGTGGGACCGACCGGACATCAAGGGCATTCTGCCCGATGAGCTTCCGCCTGCCATCAACCCGGGCCGCCACAAGACTTGGGGCACGGACTCTTTCGAGTTCTTCCCGAACTTCACCCTGCTGTTCTGGGCACCTGGTTGGTACCTGACCTACAACTACTGGCCAACTGCGGTGGACAAGCACATCTTCGAGGCCGACCTCTATTTCGTGCCGCCGAAGAATCTCCGAGAGCGGCTCTCCCAGGAACTCGCCGCGGTGACGTTCAAGGAGTACGCGTTCCAGGATGCCAACACCCTGGAAGCCACCCAGACGCAGATCGGGACGCGGGTGGTCACCGACTTCCCGCTGTGTGACCAAGAGATCCTGCTACGCCACCTGCACATGACCGCGCACCAGTACGTGGACAGGTTCAAGAGCCACGGATCCGCCAACGGAAAGCACACCGCCGCAAAGGATGAAGCACATGTCTAGGTTGCCAGAGGAATTCGCCGACCTCGAGCGGTTCGCAGACTGGTGCCTGCCCACCGAGGAGGAGCGCTACGCCAAGCGCCTCTCGTCGTCGATGGCCGAGATGCAGGAGCTGTACGACGCGGGAATCGCTCGGCTCGAAGAGATCATGGTCTACGTGGACGCCCGATTCCCCCTCCAGGGGATGCCTGAGGACGCCAAGGCTCTGGTACACCTGGGACAGTCGATCGTCATGGTGAGTTTTCCGATCGAGGTGTGGAAGCAGCCGCGCGTGCTCGACAGTGGTGCGGCGTACATCCAACTCATCAAGGAGCCGGTGGTCTGACGTGATCTCGCGAGCCGACGCAGCCACATCGCCGCCGACACTACGGTTGTTGACGGATTCGAACCCCATTCCGTCAACAAGCGCAGTCTCGGCGCGGAGGTAACACGCGTGGTACTGACCCTCAAAGCCGCCGGCCTGCTCGACGTGGACGCGGGCGAGATCATCCGCCCCGGCATCCTCAAGATCGATGGAGATCGGATCGTCGGACTCGGTGGCGAGCCCGAGGGTGAGGTCATCGACCTGGGTGAGTCCATCCTTCTGCCCGGTCTGATGGACATGGAGGTCAACCTCTTCATGGGTGGCCGCGGGGAGTCCCCCGGCCTGTCGCAGGTACAGGACGATCCACCAACCAGGGTGCTGCGATCGATCGGCAACGCCCGCCGCACGCTGCGCGCCGGTTTCACGACGGTGCGCAACCTCGGCCTGTTCGTGAAGACCGGTGGCTACCTGCTGGACGTCGCACTCGCGCGTGCGATCGAAGCGGGCGCGATCGAGGGACCGCGCATCGTGCCTGCGGGCCACGCGATCACCCCGACCGGCGGCCATCTGGACCCCACCATGTTCGCGGCGTTCATGCCGGGCGTATTGGAGTTGACGATCGAGGAGGGCATCGCCAACGGTGTCGACGAGATTCGCAAGGCGGTGCGCTACCAGATCAAGCACGGCGCCCAGCTGATCAAGGTCTGCGTCTCCGGCGGCGTCATGTCCATGACGGGCGAGGCAGGCGCACAGCACTATTCGGACGAGGAATTGCGGGCGATTGTCGACGAGGCGCACCGCCGCGGGCTGCGCGTGGCGGCACACACCCACGGCGCCGAAGCGGTCAAGCACGCCGTGGCGTGCGGCATCGACTGCATCGAGCACGGCTTCCTCATGGACGACGAAGCCATCCAAGCCCTCGTCGACAATGACCGGTGGCTGGTGACCACGCGTCGGCTCGCCGAGGCGATGGACGTGTCGCGGGCGCCGAAGGAGTTGCAGGACAAGGCCGCCGAGATGTTCCCGAAGGCCAAGACGTCTATCAAGGCGGCCTACGAGGCGGGGGTGAAGATCGCCGTCGGCAGCGACGCACCTGCCATTCCACACGGCAAGAACGCAGATGAGCTCGTCACCCTAGTCGACTGGGGCATGCCCGCCGACGCGGTTCTCCGTGCGGCCACGGTCGTCTCCGCGGACCTGATCAACCGGACCGACCTCGGCAGGCTCGCCGAGGGTTATCTCGCCGACGTCATCGCCGTACCGGGTGACCCTCTCGCTGACATCCGTGTTACAAAAGAAGTCAATTTTGTAATGAAAGGGGGCAAGGTCTTCCGAAATGAGCACGCCAACACGAACTGACGACCTCGTCGAGATCCAACAACTCCTCGCGAAGTACGCGGTGACCATCACCCAGGGTGACGTCGAGGGGTTGGTGACGGTCTTCACCCCCGACGGCACCTACAGCGCCTTCGGCTCCACGTACACGCTGGCACGCTTCCCGGAGCTGGTCGCTGCGGCGCCCAGCGGATTGTTCATGACGGGGACGTCCCTGGTGGACTTGGACACCGGTGACCCCGACGCGGCCACCGGCACCCAGCCGCTGTGCTTCATCGAGCACTCCAAGCACGACATGCGCATCGGTTACTACAAGGACAACTACGTCCGCACCGACGACGGCTGGCGGCTGAAGACCCGCGCCATGACCTTCATCCGGCGCAACGGGGATCACGACTCCGGTCGTCCGCATGCGATCGGGCGGCCCGAAGCCGGATGACGGTCACAGCCCAAGATTCGACGACGGCCGAGTTCCGATCGCAGTTGGTGGCCTGGCTCGACGAGAACGACCTGACCCCGCCGGCAGGCGATCACTCCTTGGATGCCCACCAGGCGCAACACCTGCGGGTGATGAGCGCGCTCTACGACGCCGGTTGGATGCGCTGGGGCTGGCCCGAATCGGCAGGCGGACTTGGCGGTCCGATGATCCTGCGTGCCATCGTCGGCGAAGAGGTCATCGGTCGTCGGCTCGACGATCCGGGTCCGTATTCGATGCTGGAAGTCCTGACCCCGACCTTGATCGACTACGCGCGCCCCGAGCTCGCCGCGGAGATGGTGCCGCGGCTGCTGTCCGGCCGCGAGACCTGGTGCCAGGGCTTCTCCGAACCTGGCTCCGGCAGCGACCTGGCGTCTCTGACCACGCGCGCCGAGCCGCGGGGCAACGAGTGGATCATCAACGGCCAGAAGGTGTGGACCAGCTTCGCGCAGTACGCCACACGATGCATTCTGCTGACCCGCACGGGCCCGGGCCACGCGGGCATCACCGCATTCTTCGTCGACATGGACAGCCCGGGCGTCGACGTCCGCCCGCTGCGCACCATGCACGGCGTCGACGAGTTCTGCGAGGTGTACTTCGACGACGTAGTGGTGCCCGCCGACCGCATGCTGGGCAACCCCGGCGACGGCTGGCAGCTCGCGATGGACCTTCTCCCGTTCGAGCGATCAACCTGCTTCTGGCAGCGGATCTCCTACCTGTACTCGCGGCTCGATGCGCTGATCGATCAGGTCAAGGGTGAGCTCGGCCCGGCCGCGGACGCAGACCTGGGGGCGGCGTATCTCGCGCTGCACACCCTGCGCTGCCGCTCCCGGGCCACTCAGCTTCGGCTGGCCGACGGGCAGAAGCTGGGTGCCGACACCTCGATCGACAAGGTGTTGCTGGCAGGCGCCGAGCAACTGCTCTACGACACGGCGCGCAACGTGCTGCCGGGCACCATCGAGCTCGACGACTCGCCATGGCGCACCGAATTTCTCTATTCGCGCGCGTCCAGCATCTACGGCGGCACCGCCGAAGTGCAGCGCAACATCATCGCTCGCCGACTGCTCGACCTCGGGAAGGAATGACCGTGGCGCCCGAAACAGACCCCGGCTCCGACACCGAATCGCTGGCCATGCTCGAAGGCGGCCTGCGCAAGACCATGCTGGCGGCCGCCGGACCGGAGCTTGACGCGGCACTGGGCGAGCTCGGCTGGTCCGACATGTTGTCCGACATGCCCGACGCTGCGATAGCGCTGGTGTTCCGACTGTTGGGCGAAACAGGTTCGCACGCCTCGATTCTCAACGATGTGGTGCTGAAGTCTTCTCGTCGCGAGCCCGGGGGGACCCCGGCGCTGCCCTATGCGGGCGGCAGCCAGGTGGTGTGGGAACGGACGGACTTCTCCAGCACTGCGCTAGGAGGACTGCCGCTGCGCCGGGTCGAAGAGGGTGAGCTGCTTCGTCTGGCCGAGGCCCGCCGGGCGCTGGGCTGGTGGCTGGTGGGTAGCTCGCGCGCGATGCTCTCCCTGGCTCGCGCGCATGCGTTGGACCGGGTGCAGTTCGGCCGACCGATCGCAGGGTTCCAGGCGGTTCGACACCGGCTGGCCGAAACGCTGGTGGCCATCGAGGGCGCCGAGGCGACACTGAGCCTGCCTGGTGCGGACAATCCCGATCTGACCGCGCTGCTTGCCAAGGCCGCGGCGGGCCAGGCCGCGCTCACTGCTGCCAAGCACTGTCAGCAGGTGCTCGGCGGCATCGGCTTTACCGCCGAGCACGATCTGCACCGTCACGTCGAGCGCGTCCTGGTGCTCGACGGATTACTGGGCAGCTCACGCGAACTC
The DNA here is from genome assembly GCF_006439015.1 of Mycolicibacterium hodleri. Lineage (GTDB taxonomy): Bacteria > Actinomycetota > Actinomycetes > Mycobacteriales > Mycobacteriaceae > Mycobacterium > Mycobacterium hodleri_A. The sequence goes on from NZ_RCZG01000006.1 coordinate 189,222, forward strand.
ACCAAGAAGGCGGGCGCGGGCCTGCGGGCCCGCGGCTCGGCGCCTCGCCTCGCCCACCTGTAGCGCCGCCAACCGTCAGCGACGCGGAAGGCCGAGTACGCGCTGGGCGATGATGTTTCGCTGGATCTCAGACGTGCCGCCGGCGATGGTGCCTGCGAACGAGCGAATGTAGCGATCAGCCCAACTGCCTGCGTACGCGTCGAGGTTGAGTGGGACGTACGGGGCGGTCATGCCGGCATGGTCGAGCCCCTCTGCGGCTCGCGAGTCGAGGGCGTGCTCCGTGGCCATCTGCACCGACTCGGCGCCGAGCAGCTTCAACATCGACAATGCGGGGACGTTCTCGTCGCCATGGGACGCCCGGGCCAGCGCCGCGGAGCCCAGCAGCCGGAGGGCATGATTGTCCATCACCAGCGTGGCGAACTGGTCCTTCTCGATGTCCGTCGAGGGCTGCCAATCATCGATCAAATCCTGCAAGCGGTCGGCGTAACTGAGCCACAGCATGTTTCGCTCGTGCCCGAGGGAGCCACTGGCCACCGACCACCCGCCGTTGAGCCTTCCCACGAGATTCTGCGCGGGCACACGCACGTCGGTGAAGAACACCTCGTTGAAGTCCAGATCGTCTTCGTCCGCGGCGGATGCGAACGGCCTGCGCGTCAGTCCAGCCGAGTCGGTCGGAATCAGAAGAACGCTGATGCCCTGGTGTTTGGGAGCGTCGACGTCGGTCCGGACGAACGTGAGGATCACATCGGCGTCATGCGCACCGGAGGTCCACACCTTCTGGCCGTTGACGACGAAGTCGTCACCGTCACGCTCGGCCCTGGTGCGCAGTGAGGCCAGGTCGGAGCCCGCGCCCGGCTCGCTCATGCCCAACGCGGCCGTCATCTCGGCGCGCAGAATCGGTATCGCCCACTTCTGCTGCTGCTCGGCCGTACCGAAGGTGACGAGCGACGCAGCGATGATGCCGACGCCTTGGGAGTTGAAGCTCGAAACCATCCTGCGACGGGCCAACTCCGTCTGGTGGACGTATTGCTGGAAAATGGTGGCGTTGCGTCCGCCGAATTCAGGCGGGTTGCCAGGCACCAGCCATCCATTGTCGAACAAAAGTCGCTGCCACCGGCGGGCCCAGTCCGGCACGTGCGAGGACGACCGCGGTCGGTCGAGTGCCTCGGCGGCGGCGGGAGCATTCTGGTCGAGGAAGTCCACGAACTCGGCGAGGAAGATTTCGACCTCTGGATCGAACGTCAGCTGCACGTCACTCCTGGAATGGGCCTTTCCTGACAAGGCTTCTCTTAATGCGCAAATGAGAATACTATTCTCAGGATGGGAAAGTTACAATCTCAGACACGCCGCACCCAAGGGGGTCTAGGGCACGATGCAAAGGCGTTCTCCGGTACAGTCCATTCATGTTCTCCCCGATCGGCCCACGTCAGAGGCACCGGTGACTACCAGTCCTAGTGAAGAACCGGCGTGGAAGCAGCGCGCGGTCGAACGTTCCATCAAGACCGCGAAATTGCGCGCCGCCCAGCGAGTGCAGCGCTTCCTCGATGCCGCCCAGGCAATCATCATCGAAAAGGGCAGTACCGACTTCACCGTGCAAGAGGTGGTCGACCGCTCACGTCAGTCTCTGCGAAGCTTCTACCTGCAGTTCGACGGTAAGCACGAACTACTGCTTGCGCTCTTTGAAGACGCGTTGAGCCGCTCGGCAGACCAGATCCGCGCCGCAACCTCGGGCCCAATGGATCCACTGGAGCGTCTGAAGGTGGCGGTCCAGCTGCTCTTCGAGTCTTCCCGTCCCGATCCGGCAGCAAAGCGTCCCCTGTTCACCGACTTCGCCCCCCGGCTGTTGGTGTCGCATCCGTCCGAGGTCAAGGTCGCGCACGCGCCGCTGCTGGTGCTCCTGACCGAGCTGATGGACGATGCCGCCACGGCTGGCAAACTTCGGCCGAGCCTCAACCCAAAGCGCATTGCCGCCATGACCATGCAGACCGTGATGTTCGTCGCACAGTCGAGCGGTTCCGATGACATCGCGATCAAACCCATCTCGGCCGACGAGGTCTGGGACTTCGTCTCGCACGGATTCGCCGCCGAGGGCTAGTCCGAGAATTACATTCTCTTGATGGAAGAGTTCCGCTTACACTGATCGGGTGCTCGATCCGTGGTCCGACCTGCTGGAGTGCCTGACGTTCGACGCCGGAGTCGCCAGTACGCACTTCACGGCCCCGAATCAGCACCTGGAATACCACCGAGTCTTCGGGGGCCAGCTGCTGGCGCAGTTCGTATGCGTCGCCTCGACCACGTCACCCGACAAGTCCGTGAAGTCACTGCACGTGGTCTTCCCACGGGAGGGACGCGCGGACGAACCCGTGGCGTACGACGTCATCCGTCACCACGAGGGCAGGTCGTTCAGCACGCTGTCGATCGCTGCAACGCAGGCCAAGGGACCGATCGGGATCGCCTCCGTCTCCATGCACACATCAGAGGACGGACCCGATCGCCAATCCGTGGAATCCGTCGGCGAGCTGCCCGGGCCGGACCACGAGGTCGCCCTCGGACTCATCCCATGGGAGACGCGGTGCGTCGACGACCTGAATGCAACCACCACCGGCCCGCCCGAACTCGAGCTGTGGATGCGAACACCACCCGTCGACCCAGAGTTGGCGCCCGCCCTCGCCGCCTATGCGACGGACCTCACCCTGATCGGGACCGCACTGCGTCCGCACGACGGGCTCAGCCAACTCGGCAACGGCACCCAATTCAACTCGGCCGTGACGAGCCACACCATCTGGTTCCACCGCTCCTTCACCACCGACCAGTGGCTGCTTCTGCGTCAGCACAGCCCGCTGCTCGCGCACGGGCGCAGCTTCGGGCGCGGCGACATCCTCACGGCCGATGGCGCGCTCGTCGCGTCGTACGGCCAAGAATCACTAGTCCGCATACCGAACTGAGGGACAGTGCACACGAATCCGACCTATCGTGTGGTCCAGTGGTCCACCGGCACCATCGGCGTGCGTGCTCTACGGGCCATCGTCGAACATCCAGACTTGGCGCTGGCGGGGGTCTACGTCCACGGCGACGACAAGGTCGGGCGAGACGCCGGCGAGCTCTGCGGGTTGCCTCCGGTGGGCATGGCAGCCACCGCTGACGTCGAGGACGTCATGGCGTCAGGCGCGGATTGCGTCCTCTACATGCCCAACGCGCCCGACGTTGACACGTTGGTCAGAATGCTGTCCGCTGGGATCAACGTCGTCACCACCTGTGGCCTCTTCCACCATCCCGATTCAATGAATCCAGTTGTTCGGCAACGCATTCAGGATGCTTGCCTCACCGGCGGAGCATCCATTCACAGCACTGGCAGCAGTCCCGGGTTCATCACCGAGGCCATGCCGTTGGTATTGGCGTCGATTCAGCGCAGGCTGAACGGCCTCGCCATCGATGAGTACGCCGACCTGTCGCGGCGCCCGTCGCCCGAGTTACTCTTCGACCTGATGGGCTTCGGCAAGCCGATGGGACCATTCGAGGACTTCCGCGCCGACTACCTGGAGGCGAGTTTCGGACCATCGCTGCGGCTCGTGGCCGATGCGCTGGGCCTGCCGCTGGATTCCATCGAATCCAGTGGCGAGTTGGCCGCCGCCACGCGGAACGTCACGATCGCCGCGGGCCCACTTTCGGCCGGCACTGTTGCTGCGCAACGGATCACGATCGCCGGGATTCGAAACGGCAGCACCCTGATCCGCTTCAGGGCCACCTGGTACTGCGCGACCGAACTCTCGCCCGCATGGGACCTGCTCGACACCGGCTGGCACATCTCGGTCGATGGCGACGCGCCACTGGAGGTAGACCTCCGGATGCCGATTCCGCTCGAGAAGATGGCCGAAATCTCGCCTGCGTACACCGCCAACCGCGCGATCAATGCGGTGCCATACGTGTGCTCCGCGCCGCCGCGCATCAGGTCGACTGTCGAGCTGCCATCGTTCGTCCCCGCGCTCGGCCACCGTTGACCGCGGTCCATTAGGCGCCGCGTAGAAACGCTCCGGCAAGCGTCCGCCGTTGACACAATGAGACCCGGGTGTAAGAGTGCTGAGCAGGTGCACAGCGCATTGCACGTAACGGGATTCGAGGTCTCACATGGCAGGGCGGGTAGAAGGAAAGGTCGCTTTCATCACCGGTGCGGCACGCGGGCAAGGCCGTAGTCACGCGGTTCGGCTGGCCGAGGAGGGCGCCGACATCATTGCGATCGACGTCTGCAAGCCGATGACCGCCGAGGGAGGCATCCCACCGTCGACCCCGGAAGATCTCGCGGAAACCGCCGATCTGGTCAAGGGCCTCAACCGACGCATCGTCACCGCCGAGGTCGACGTGCGCGATTATGCCGCACTGAAGGCGGCTGTCGACAGCGGCGTGGAACAGCTTGGACGTCTTGACATCATCGTCGCCAACGCAGGCATCGGCAACGGTGGGCTGACGCTGGATCAGACCAGCGAAGAAGACTGGGACGACATGATCGGCACCAACCTGACCGGCGTGTGGAAGACGGTGAAGGCCGGCGTGCCCCACATGATCGCCGGAAGCAACGGCGGATCGATCATCCTCACCAGCTCGGTGGGCGGGTTGAAGGCCTACCCTCACACCGGTCACTACGTCGCCGCCAAGCACGGCGTCGTCGGCCTGATGCGCACCTTCGCAGTCGAATTGGGCCAGCACATGATTCGCGTCAACTCGGTGCACCCCACCCACGTCAGCACCCAGATGCTGCACAACGAGGGCACCTTCAAGATGTTCCGGCCAGACCTGGAGAACCCTGGCGTCGACGACATGGCACCGATTTGCCAGATGTTCCACACCCTGCCCATTCCCTGGGTGGACCCCATCGACGTCAGCAACGCGGTGCTGTTCTTCTCCTCCGACGAGGGCCGCTACCTGACTGGCGTGACTCTGCCGATCGATGCAGGAAGCTGCTTGAAGTAGCTTGTCGGCCGAGAAGATCTCGGCGCATGCGGGAAGTCCGACGACGGTGACCCCATCCCTCGGGCGGATACAACGGTGATGGCGTCGCTGTCGGAGTTGACATCGTTGGAAACTCCAACAGGTCTGAGGCTGAGGAACTACCAGGTAACGGGCAGGTCGTACACGCCGTACGCAAGGCGGTCGTGCTTGAACGGCACCTCGTCGAATGGGACGGCGAGCTTCAAGGTCGGGATACGCCGTAGCAGCGTCTGAAACACGATCTGCAGTTCGGCACGGGCCAGTTGCTGCCCGACGCACTGGTGCCTGCCGTAGCCAAAGCCGAGTTCCTGGCTCGCGTCCCGGGTGAAGTCCAGCTTGTCGGGATTCGGAAAGGCAGCAGCGTCCCAGTTGGCGGGCGCCAGGTCGATGATGATGCCTTCGCCCTGGCGGATGGTCTCGCCGGCGATATCGATGTCGTCGAGTGCAACACGGCGCTGGCCGTTCTGGATGATGGAGTTGTAACGCATCAACTCTTCAGCCGCGTTGGCAATGAATTTGGGATCGTCGGAATCACGTAGCAGCGCCGCCTGTTCCGGGTTCTCCAGCAGCGCCAACACGCCGATGCCGATCATGTTGGCGGTGGTCTCGTGGCCGGCGATGAGAAGCCCGGTGCCCAGCTGCGCGGCCTCCTTTACGCTGATTTCGCCTGCGGTGACCCGCTCAGCCAGGTCGGACACGGCGTCCTCGGCAGGATTGGCCTGTTTCTTCTCGACGAGGTCGATCAGGTACTGATGGAGGCTCATCGCGCCCTTTTGCATGGCATCCGCGGCTGCGAAGCGGGCCAGACCGGCATTGGCGTGCTCCTGGAAGAACTCATGATCCTCGTAGGGGACGCCGAGCATGTCACTGATCACCTTGGTAGGCACGGGTAGTGCGAGGGCCGCCAAGAGATCCGCCGGCCGCGGGCCCGCAAGGATTGCGTCGATGCACTCGTCGGTCACCACTTGGATGGTCGTGCGCAGGGCTTCGACCCGCTTGAACGTGAACGGCTTGGACAACATCCGACGGAACCGGGTGTGTTCTTCGGCGTCGGCGGTGAACACCGACCGCGGCCGCTTGTTCACGGTCGATAGCATGTGTTCGTTCCAGTGCGGGAAGCCTTCGATCCGGTCGTCGACGCTGACGCGCGAGTCGGCAAACAGCGCCCGCGCGACCTCGTGACCGGTGATCAGCCACGGGGTGGTGCCATTCCAGATGCGCACCCGCGACAGCGGTGCAGCTTGGCCCATTTCGAGCATCTCCAGCGGAGGCGAGAACGGGCAACGCGCCGCACGCTCCATCGGGTATTCGGGCAGGTCGGCCGAAACCTTCTCGGCGGCAAGCGTTTCTGGCATCAGTACCCCGTCATTCCTCAAGGTGGATGGCCAGGGCTGGGCAGGCGGCCGCGGCCTTGCGAGTGCCTTCGGCACGTTCTGTTCCAGGCTCTTCGAATATCTCGGCAGCGTTCATCACGCACATCCCGGACGAGACGCACTTGTCCTGATCGACGGTCACCCTTCGCGAATCGCCGCCACGGGTGGACCGGCTCACGGGCGCAAGCCACATGCCTACGATGGCATCGATGAGGCCCATGCCCGCGGCCTGCCAGGAGGTGCGCGTCGCGACGGTAGCCCCCGTGGCCAGGGCGCGCTCTCGATCGGCGCAGCTGTGCATCAACAGGTTTCGGGCCATGATGTTGCGGTCGAACCTGATGGCGAGTGGCAGATCGGGAAGGCAGCGATTGATGCCGTCGACGACCTCCACGAGCGACGACGAACTGAGCGCATCCTTGACCACGAAGCCGTGATAAGCCGGATCGGTCATCGCCTGTGCCGCGAACCGCGCGTACCAGCTCGGGTTGCCCAGATCGGCGAGGTGGTCGGTCAGAGGGCGCACTAGGCACGACACCCATACACGCAGATCGGCGTTGTGATCCGTCTGAGCCACCAGGCGCTCCCGGTGCGCCTCGATGGGGGCGCGGTGGCGTTCCTCGATGGCCCGGACGAGGTCCGTCTTGGTCCCGAAGTGATAGCCGACCGCGGCGTTGTTCCCCTGCCCCGCAGCTTCACTCACCTGCCGGTTGGACACGGCGAAAACGCCGTATTCGGCGTAAAGCCGTTCGGCGGCGGTAAGTATCGAGTCGCGGGTGGTACTGGCACGTTCGGTGCGCAATGGCCGGGCTGCGGTCACCGACCCAGTGAACGTGGCCAGACGAATTAAGTCAAGCAATTGATTTAAATAGCCCGCGAAGTGCGATTAGTGCACATTCGCCCGCGGCCAGAGCGGGTTGCAACACGCAAGTCACTCGGGGACCGCCTCCAATGTGGGTTTTCTGGGCGGCATGACCTTGCCCGCCGCGGTGCCACCGTCGACGGGAAGCACGGTGCCGGTGACGTAGCGCGACCGGTCACCCGCGTAGTAGAGGACGGCTTCGGCGACGTCGTCGGGCGTGCCCTCCCGCTTCAGCGGCCGGTCGTCGCGCATCTGCTGGCGGATGCGCGCCTCGAACTTCTCGAGCCGCTCACGGTCCTGATCGGCGGCCGCCGTCTGCAGCAGCGGCGTAGGAATGTTCCCCGGCGCAATGCAATTCACCCGCACCTCGAATTTCGCCAACTCGATCGCGGCCGACTTGCTGAAGTGGATGACCGCCGCCTTCGACGCCCGATAGCTGGTCACCCCGCCGCCCGGCTGCACACCTCCGATGGATGAGATGTTGATGATCGACCCGCCCCCGTGTTTGGCCATGTGCCGAGCGGAGTCTCGGGTGCCCACCATCACGCCGAGCACGTTGATCCGCATGACGCTGTCGAACTCGGCGAAGTCCTCGTCGAAGAGACCCTTCTTCAGCGGGCTCGACCGACCCGCGTTGTTCACCATCACGTGCAGGCCACCGAACTTCTCGACTGCGGCGGCGACGAGTTCGCCAATCTGCGCCTGGTCGCCGACGTCGGTGTGGTGGAAGTACGCGTCCACTCCGCCCGTTGCAGCCACGGCCGTGCCGAGATCGTCCTGCACGTCGGCGATCACCACCTTGGCGCCCTCGGCGAGGAACTTGTCGACGATGCCCTTGCCGATTCCCGATGCGCCGCCGGTCACGATGGCGACCTTGCCCGAAAGTTCTCCGCTCACGCGCGAACCCGCCCCTTGCCCGGCCTGTTGGTCATGATCTGCGCTCGAACTTCACCGCTCTGACGATACTGGCACTTGCGGATTCGGAGAACTATGTTCTCTGAATTCTCGGCCGATCAACGCCAAATCGATGGGTCACCGTCGAAAGTGACGATTTGAACCGGCCCGCCGGGGTAACGTCGTTACTAGCCGATCGGCTACTGAGATGAAACAGGGGCCAGATGCAGATTCTCGCCGAGGCGGAAGATCTACCCAAGACCGCAAACATTCAGACGCAGCTCATCAGTCTCTGGACCGCGCCCGTCGTCGGCTTCGTCCTGCTGATCGCGTTCGTGGCGTTTCCCGGGTTCTTCCCGCCCATGTCGCCCACCATGACCGCGGATCAAGTCGCGCAGTTCTACCGGGATCACACCGCGATGGTCCGGTTCAGCATGATCACCTTCAACCTGGTCGGCATCATGCTGATGCCGTTCTTCATGGTGATCGTGGTGCAGATGAAGCGGATGTCGACCCAAAGTCACGTCTTCGCCTACAGCTATCTGACCGCAGCGGTAAGCGGCGCAACGCTATTCGCCCTTGCGGATATCTTCTTCCTGGTGGCCGCATTCCGGCCGGACCGCAATCCCGAACTGACCCAACTGCTCAACGACATGGCCTGGATCACCTTCATCGCACCTGTCGGCATGGTCGTCGCCCAGTGCCTACTCCTCGGACTGGCGATCTACTTCGACAACGGTCCGCGCCCGGTGTTTCCGCGCTGGGTCGGGCACTACGCCGTCGCCACCGCCATCGCAATGACGCCCGCTGCGGGTGCCGCCGTCTTCAAGACCGGTCCACTGGCGTGGGACGGGGCGGCGTCATTCTGGTTGCGCAACATCGCCTTCGGTGCCTTCATCATCGTGATGTTCTTCGTGCTGCGGTCGACATTGCACCGGCAGGCCGTCGAGGAGGGTGTGACGGAGTGAGGGGCCCCACGTCGACCGCGCCGGACTCGGACTCCGCACCGACCCCCGCCGACGGACCCCGACGGGCGGGCAAGCGTGATGTCTGGATCGTCTTCTGGATCGTGCCGGTCTTCTACACGTTGTTCGGCGTGATCTTCTTCGCCCTCGCGAAGGTGATGCCACCGCCGCGGCCAGACATCACGACCGCGCAGAAGGTGGAGTTCTTTCAGATCCACGGGTCGACCATTCAGATTGGCTTCACGCTCCTGATCCTCGTCGTCGGCGGCGCCGGTGTATCGAACGGGATCGTCCTCTTCCACATGAAGCGGATGACCGTCGGGTCCGTATTCGGCTACGGCTACATAGCGTCGATGGCCGTCGGCGCTCTTCCCGGCTGCATGCTGGTCGCATTCTGCTTCCTGGTCGCCACCTTCCGGGCCGGACGCGATCCTGAAATCCTGGCCCTTCTCTATGATCTCGGACTGCTTTCCTACGTCGGTTCGCTGGGTTGTTTCTCCGCCGCGTATTTCGTCTTCGCCATCGCGATCCTGTACGACAAGAATGGAATCTTTCCGAAATGGCTGGCATACGTGTCCATCTGGCAGATCGTCACCGAGATCGTGGCCGTCCCGGTCTTCATCTCGAAGGCTGGACCCTTCGCATGGAACGGGTCGATCTCGTTCTACATGGGTACGGTCGTCTTCGGCATCTGGCTGAGCTGCGTCATCGTCTTCCTCAAGAAGGCCACCGAGCTTCAGCCCACCGACGAAGCACCGCTGCCATGACCGACGCAGTGCAGAGCACCGCCGGCCCCGGCGCCGGCGCCGCCACGCTGCCGCACACCGGTGGGACGACGGATCGAAGCGCGAGGCACACGCCGGGTGATTCGCACATGTGGGTGATGGTGCTCGGAGATCTGGTCATTTTCGGCACCTACTTCCTCATCTTCATGATCCACCGCACCATGAAGCCCGCCGAATTCCTCACCGCGCAGCAACATCTCAACATCACCATCGGTGTCGCCAACACCCTGGTGTTGCTCACCAGTTCGCTGTTCATCGCACAGAGCGTGCACGCTGCGCGCGACGGCCAATACGACCGAGCCCGACGCCTGACCTATCTCGGCGGCGCCTTCGGGGTCCTGTTCATCGTCGTCAAGGCCTATGAGTGGTCGGTCGAGATCAGAGGTGGCTTCACCTTGCCGAGCAACGACTTCTTCATGTTCTACTTCATGCTCACCGGAGTGCACCTGTTCCACGTCACGCTCGGCCTGGTGATCCTCGGTGTCGTCGTGCGTGAACTGCGCAACCCCAGACGTCGGCGGATGTCCATTGTCGAGTCGGGAGCCGTCTACTGGCACATGGTCGACCTGCTCTGGATCGTGATCTTCGGCCTGCTGTACGTGATGAGGTGAACGCGATGGCGAAAGGCAACCGCTCACTTCTGAGCGACTCTCGCAGAACCACGCTGGTATGGCTTGCGCTGTGTGCGATCACCATCAGCTCGTGGTGGCTGGCACCGGGCCACCGAGGCGGACAAGCTGCGGTGGCCAGTGTGCCCATCACCGTCGCCGTCATTTCGCTCGGATTCATCAAGGGCCGATTGATCATCCAGACCTTCATGGAGGTGCGCACCGCACCGCAATGGCTCCGACTGTCCACCGACGCCTGGCTCGTCGTCCTGTGGGCGTCGATACTCGCGATCTACCTCATCTAGGGCGGCACTCGTGAGCCCCCGCCCCCAACGGCGCTCAGTTCACTTGCCGATCTCGTCGTCGCACCGCCGCCGAAAGTCATTCATTCTGGCCACAATGCGGATCCCTACATGGTTGCGGCGACACTGGCGGCCAGGTTGCCGCCGCGGCGCCTGCGCTGGCGACGCTGGGCCAACCCGCACTGGTGTTCGGCTACCGCGCGGGTCGCGCGGTGAGCTCGTAGCCATCCGCCGAGACTGCACTTGATGACGGATTTCGCCCACTTGCCGTCACGTTCTGCAGTCTCGGCGGCCGGGCGAGTCCTCAGTCGTCAGATCTGACCTTGTCCTTCACGGAAGGCACCACGGGCGAGGCCTCCCGCCAGTTGGGCACGCCGTCGGTCTCGTTGGCGACGGGGAAGCCACCGCCGTGCACCTGCGACCAGTGGCTGTGGTTGAGCTGGTGCATCGTGAAGCACGCGTTGAGCGAGTTGTAGAAGCCCTGGTTGTCCTGAGTCTGGTTGACCGATTCCTTGATCAGCAGGGCGGCCATCGTCGGCACCTTGGCGATGCGCCGGGCGAACTCGAGGGTCCTGTCGGCCAACTCGTCCACGGGGAAGACCTTCGACACCATGCCGAGTTGATACGCCTCGTCGACCGAGAGGGTGTCGCCCGTAAGCATCAGCTCCTTGGTCTTTCGTGCACCGAACTCCCAAGGGTGGGCGAAGTATTCGACGCCGCACATCCCCAACCGGGTGCCGACGACATCGGCGAATCGCGTGTTGTCGGCGGCCACGATCAGGTCGCAGGACCACATCAGCATGAGCGCAGCGGCGTAGACGTCACCGTGCACCTGAGCGACGGTGATCTTGCGAAGGTTGCGCCACCGCAGGGTGTTCTGAAAGAAGTGGTGCCACTCCTGCAGCATCAGCTTCTCCGCACCCTCTCGCGTCGCGCCGTTCTCGCTGAAGCTGGGGTGCTGATCCGGTCCGGGCTGATACTCCTGCATCATCGTCTTGGAGCCCAGATCGTGGCCCGATGAGAACATCGGCCCGTTCCCGCCGAGGATGACGACGCGGACCGTGTCGTCGGCCTCCGCCTTGAGGAACGCATCACCGAGTTCGACCAGCAACCCACGCTGTTGGGCGTTGCGCTGATCCGGTCGGTTGAGCATGATCCGGGCGATGGTGCCCTCGTCGAGGGTCTCGTACGTCACGTAGCGGTAGTCGGCCATATTTCGGACTCTATTCATTCGAGAATGCCGTTACCGCGGGGGGTGGGTTACAGCGACAGGATGGTTGCCGACGCGGTGCCGGGCGCCCCGTAGACCTGCGCCAGTCCGACCCGTGGGCCGCCGGGCACCTGGCGTTCGCCCGCCTCACCGCGCAGCTGGCGGACCAACTCGTGCACCTGACGCAGACCCGACGCGCCGATCGGCTCACCGTTGGCGATCAGGCCGCCGTCGGTGTTGACCGGCAGCGATCCGCCGATCTCGGTGGCGCCGTCGGCGATCAGCTTCTCCTGGTCTCCGTGGGCACACAGCCCGGTCTCGGCCATGTGAATCACCTCGGCACCGGCATCGGTGTCCTGTAGCTGCGCGATGTCGACGTCCTCGGGACCGATGCCCGCGGCCTCGTAGGCGGCCTTCGCCGCGTACACCGTGGGCGAGGTGTCCACATCCAGCGGGGCCGACGTGGCATGCACTTCGTAGGCCCCGAAGCGACGGGTGCGAATCTCGCTGGCTCGCACGAACACCGGGGTGTTGGTGTACTCGTGGGCGATGTCGCCGCGGCACATGATCACAGCGGCGGCGCCCTCGTCGGGTGCACAGAACATGAACTGCCGCAGGGGATAGTTGAGCACTGGCGAAGCCATGATGTCATCGACGGAGATTTCCTTGCGACGGAACGCGTTCGGATTGAGCACGCCGTTGCGGAAGTTCTTGTTGGCCACCCGCGCCAACGTCTCCTCGGAGATGCCGTGCTCGTGCAGATAGTGGTTGGCCTTCATGCCGAAGAACTTCGTGGTGACGAACTGCCCATTCTCCGCATACCACTGCGGTAGCGCGAGCTTTGCGGGGTCGTCGGTGAAGGCACCGCGGGGATGCTTGTCCAGCCCGACCGCGATACCGATGTCGTACTTGCCAAGGCGGATGGTATCGGCGGTCTGCTGGATCGCACTCGCCGAGGTCGCGCACGCATTGAAGACGTTGGTGAAGGTGATGCCCGTCAGCCCGACGAGTCTGGTCACCGAATCGGGATTGGACACTTCGTAGCTGCCGCCGAAGCCGAATTGGACGTCGCCCCATTCGATTCCGGCGTCGCCGAGGGCGGACTGAATGGCGTCGGCACCCATCTGCACGGCTGACTTGTCGAATCTGCCGAAGGGATGAATGCCAACTCCGATGATGGCTACATCGTTGGTCATGTGGCTGTCCTCTCTAGACCGGCTGGAAGGCGAAAGTGACGACCTCGTTGCCGTCGGCGTCGGTGGCGAACGGAATCATCGTCAGCTCGACCTCCATGCCGAAGGACAGCTTCGCCGGGTCGTTCTCGGTCAACCGACCCTCGACGCGCACCACGTCACCAAGTTGCACGAGACCCATTCCGAATGGAACGAAGTCCTTGCCCGTCGGTCCAATGTAGGGCGCACCGGGTGGGAAACCCTGCGTGGTCCAGGCGATCACGGTGCCGCGCCGCGGTAGCAGCACGTCGCTCGTGTCGGCCCTACTGCACTTGGGGCAGTGCGACTGGCGCGGGAACACCGTCGCTCCGCATGCCCCGCACGCACTGCCGATCAGCTGTGGATTCTGCTCCGGCCATGTCGAGATACTGGGGTCTATTGCCTTCTGCACGAGGCCTCCTGAACACCGAAGAATGCGTTGGCGAAATCGTACAACATGCTTTCTCTAAAACGGTAACCCCATTCTCATCGGATTTCTGCAGCCAGCCCCGCGTCGTTTAGCAGCGACTTCGTCGCGGCATACACGTCGAGTCGGCCCTCGGCGACCTCGGCGGCCAAACCGTCGAGACCAGGGTGCGCACGCAACGCACTCTGAGCCAGGGACAACACCTGCGCTCGGGCTCGCGCGGCCCGGCGCTCCGGGCTGTCGGCGCGAAGATGGACGTCGATGGCCTCGATCAGTTCGGCGATGCCCTCGTTGCGCGCGGCCACGATCTTCAGGATGGGCGCGTCAGTCTCGGCATGCAGGTCGCGCACCGTCTGATCGGCGCCGTCTCTGTCGGCTTTGTTGATGGCCACGATGTCGGCCACCTCGAGCAGGCCGGCCTTCGCAGCCTGAATCGCGTCGCCCGCACCGGGATTCAGCACGACGACGGCAGGATCCGCCACCGCTGCGATTTCGATCTCGGACTGGCCGACCCCCACGGTCTCGATGAGGATTACGTCATAGCGGAGGGCGGCGAGCACGTGAATGGCCGCAGGCACGCCCTCCGCGAGACCGCCGAGATGGCCGCGAGTCGCCACCGAACGGATGAGGACGTCGGAATCGTTGATATGGGCCGCCATTCGGATGCGGTCGCCGAGGAGTGCACCACCGCTGTACGGCGAGGACGGATCGACGGCGAGCACCGCCACGCGCTTGCCCTGCCCGCGATACGCGGAGACGAGCATCGCGATCGTCGTCGACTTTCCCGCTCCCGGCGGACCGGTGATACCGATGACGCGCACGGGATGGTTGCCGACCACTGCCAGCACCTCGTCTCGCCGGGTGCTCTCGACAAGGCTCAGCAACCGCCCGGCCGCCCGGGTGGATCCGTTGCGCGCCGCTGCGACGAGTTCTTCGATGGTCATCAGATGGGCCGAGCCTACGGGGCCGGCACAGCTCCCGACGACAGGACTGCGGTATCGGCAGCGACGACTTCAGGCATGAATGTTCCTACTTTCGACACGTACGAGAATGTTATTCTCTCAAGTGGAGAGTCACAGTTGCAAGAAGGAGGTCAGATGAAGATCGAGGGCACCTCCGCCATCGTCGTAGGCGGCGCGGGCGGCTTGGGCGAGGCGACGGTTCGGCGCCTGCATGCCGCAGGCGCCAAGGTCGTCGTCGCCGACATGGCGGACGAGAAGGGTAAGGCGCTCGAAAGCGAACTGGGCGTGCGCTACGTCCACACCGACGCCACCTCCGAGGAGTCCGTCAACGCAGCGATCGCCGAGGCCGTTACGCTTGCCCCGCTACGCATTTCGGTGGACACGCACGGCGGTCCAGCGAGCGGCGGTCGCCTGGTCGGCAAGGACGGTTCCCCCCTTGATCTCGACGGCTTCAAGCAGACGATCGAGTTCTATCTGACGGCCGTGTTCAACGTGATGCGACTGTCGGCGGCGGCGATCGCCAAGACGGAGCCTCTCGAGGAAGGCGGCCGCGGCGTCATCGTCAACACCGCGTCGATCGCCGGCTACGAAGGTCAGATCGGACAGCTGCCCTACTCCGCGGCCAAGGGCGGCGTGCTGGGCATGACGCTGGTCGCCGCTCGCGACCTGTCGCCGTTGGGCATTCGCGTCGTCACGATCGCACCGGGCACGATCAACACCCCCGCGTACGGCACGGCCGGCGATCAGCTCGAGCAGTACTGGGGCCCACAGGTGCCGTTCCCCAAGCGCATGGGCCGCTCGACCGAATACGCCCAACTCGCCCAGAGCATCGTCGAAAACGACTACCTCAACGGCGAGATCATCCGCCTGGATGGCGCACTGCGGTTCCCTCCCAAATGAGCCGGCAGTGAGTCGATCTCTCTCCGGCAAGGTCGCATTCGTCGCCGGCGCCAGCCGGGGAATCGGTGCGACGGTGGCGGCTTCCCTTGCGGCCGCCGGTGCCGCCGTTGCGGTCGCAGCGCGGTCCGAGGAGCGGGGCAAGTTACCTGGCACCATCGGTTCGGTCGCCGATGGCATCATCGCCGCCGGTGGCCGGGCGCTACCCGTCGCCTGCGACGTCACCAGCGAGGGCTCCATCAACGCTGCGGTCGAAGCGACGGTCGGCACGTTCGGCGGCATCGACATCCTCGTCGCCAATGCGGGCGTGTTGTGGCTCGGCCCAATCGAATCCACACCGCTCAAGCGGTGGCAACTCTGCCTGGACGTCAACCTGACGGGCGTCTTCCTGGTCACCAAGGCGGTCATCCCGCACGTGCGGGCCCGGGGCGGCGGCTCACTGATGGCCGTCACCACCACCGGCGTGGGCATGGTCGACCAGGGCGCCAACGCGTACTGGGTGTCCAAGGCCGCCACCGAACGGCTCTACCTCGGACTCGCCACCGATCTGCAACCCGACAACATCGCCGTCAACTGCCTCAGCCCCTCGCGGGTCGTGCTGACCGAGGGGTGGCAGGCGGGCGGCGGCTTCGACATCCCGCCCGAGATGGTCGAACCACGGGAGGCGATGGGCAACGCCGCGGTGCTGTTGGCGCAACAGGACGCGACGGGTATCACCGGCACCGTCCAGCGCAGCGAGGAACTCACTCCTTAACCCTTGCGCCAGAGTGTGTATCGGTGCGCGGCGCGCCGACGAAGTGTGGCAATGAGGACACGCTCGCTAGGCGGAGGTCAGCCCTTGGCGACGAGCCCGTCCACGATCTTGTTGAAGTCGGCGGTTCCGAAGGACACGTACTCCGCCAGGTTGGCGTAGTCCAACGACGCCATGACGGACTTCTCCAGTTGAATGTTCATCAGCCGCTTCGTGGCTTCGACCGCCTGCTGAGGTAGGTCCATAATCTTCTCGGCGCACGCGATCGCCTCGGTCAGCGGATCGGTCACGACATGGT
The DNA here is from genome assembly GCF_006439015.1 of Mycolicibacterium hodleri. Lineage (GTDB taxonomy): Bacteria > Actinomycetota > Actinomycetes > Mycobacteriales > Mycobacteriaceae > Mycobacterium > Mycobacterium hodleri_A. The sequence goes on from NZ_RCZG01000006.1 coordinate 205,747, forward strand.
TGGCCAGCCCGAGCTCCACTGCCCGTTGCGCCTTGATCCGCACCCCGGTCAAGGCGAACTCCTTGGCCTGCAACAGGCTGATCTGCGACGGCCAGACCAACGGGCCACCGTCGGCGGCCACCAACCCGATCTGGACGTGCGGGTCGGCGAAGAACGCCGTCTCGGCGATGTAGACGATGTCGGACAGGGCGGCCAGGCTGCAGCCCAGCCCGACGGCCGGACCGTTGACCGCGGCGACCACAGGGATGCGGCAGCGAACCATGCCGATGACCAGTTCGCGGCCATGCTTGATCGTCTTCTGGCGCAACGCTTCATCGTGACGCAACTCATCGAGGTAGTTGAAGTCGCCGCCTGCAGAGAAGGCGCGGCCCGCACCAGTGATCACCGCGGCGTGCGCATCTGCATCCTCGTCGAGCGCCGCCCAGATCTTCGCCAGCCCGACGTGCAAGGCGTCGTTGACCGCATTCAGCTCGTCTGGTCGATTCAGCGTGATGATGCGCAGGCCGCCCTCGGCCGTGACGTTGATTTCATCTGGTAGGTCGTACATGAGGCTTAGGCTCCCAATCCGAGAATTCGCTGCGCGATGATGTTCTTTTGAATCTGCGAGGTGCCGCCCATGACACTCTGAGCACGGCTGTACATGTAGGCACCGAACAACTCCGGATCCCTGGTGCCGACACTGGCGAGGGCGGCGTGGCCGACGGACTGCTCGACCCACGTCATCAGCAGCTTGTCCAGCGACCCCTGTGGCCCGTGCGTGATGCCATCCAATTGCTCCGACAACCGCCGACGCACGTGCAGTCGCAACATCTCGGTCTGCACCCATGCCCACGACAACTCGTCGGGGGCAGGCCCCTCGACACGAGACGCCAACTGGCGCACCAGCTTCCCGTACCGTGCGGAGAACCCCAACGTCGATGGTTCCCGTTCGTGGCTGACGACGGTCATCGCGAGCTTCCAGCCGTCGCCCGGCGCGCCGACCATGTTGTCGGCAGACACCCTGGCGCCGTCGAACTCGACTTGGCCGAACTCCTTCGTCACGCCACTGATCATCTTCAGCGGTCGTTGCTCGATACCGGCCTGATGCATTGACACGATGAAGGCGGAGATGCCCTTGTGCTTCGGCACGTCCTTCTCGGTGCGGGCCAAAACCAGACACCAGTCGGCGACGTCGGAGTAGCTGGTCCAGATCTTGTGGCCGTGAATGACGTACTCGTCAGGATTCGAACCGTCCTTGACCGCCGTCGTGGTCAACGACGCCAGGTCCGAGCCGGCACCCGGCTCACTGAAGCCCTGGCACCACCTTTCGGTGCCGTTGATCATCCCGGGTAGGAACCTCTTCGCCAATGCCTCATCCCCGTGATGACTGAGGCCGACGACGAGGTATCCCAGACTTGGCCGCGCAGGCGCACCGGCCTTCGCGATCTCCTCGTCGACGATCACGTCGTACACGGCCGGGAGATCCTGGCCGCCATACTCCTCCGGCCACGACGTGCCGAAGAATCCCGCAGCGTAGAGGGCCCGGTGCCACTCCCCCGCCTTGGCCCAGTACTCGTCCCCCGAGGTGGGGAACCTGCCCTTCTGTTCGGTCAGCCAGCCGCGCAACCCATCTCGGAAGGCGGCCTCTTCTGGTGAATCACGAAAGTCCAATGGTCAACTCCTCCAGCTTCACCGGCCACAACTCCGTCGCGGCCAGCACCCGGCGCAGGTATACGTGCGCAAGGCATTCCCAGGTATTGCCGATTCCACCATGCACCTGAATGGACGTCTCGCAGACCGTGAGCGCCGAACGCGCGCAGTAGATCTTCGCCACCCTGGCCGCGGCCACGGCCTCCGCCGGCGGGAGTTCGTCAACAGCCCAGGCGGCGTGACGCAGTACGCTGACGCAGCCCTCGATCAGCGCGAGGCTCTCCGCCAGCAGATGTCCGACCGCCTGGTACGAGCCGATCGTCGCGCCGTACTGCTCGCGCATCTTGGCGTAGTCGCGGGCCAGCGCAAGGGTGCCGCGGGCCGCGCCGACCAGATCGGCGGTCGTCGCCGTCAGCGCCAGCGCGTACCACCTGCTGGCATCCTCCTGCGAAAGCTCGGCAAGCTCGGCGGGCGACTCAAGAACTCCCGCAAGGCTTTTCGTCAGGTCGATCGACTCGGTCTCCGATGCGGGTGCCACCACGTCGCGGCCCAGACGGCGCCTGAGATCGTCGACCAGCACCGGTCCGAGGAACGGGACGTCGACGAGTCCACGAGCGAACTCCTCGACCACGACCGCGACCTCGACACCGGACGCCTCGTCGGAGCGCAGTGACCGCCACCCGGTCGACTGCACCGTCTTCTCGAGCCGGGCCACCCGGCCGTCATCGCCGAGATCGGCGACCGACCCCGGCCCGAGGTCGTCGGCCAGCTTCGCCGCCGCCTCGCGCAATTGTCTTTGTTCGGAGGTCAGACGGACGTCCACAGTCGCTCCTTGAGCACTCGGCGCAATACCTTTCCTGAAGGGAGACGGGGAATCTCGGGCACGAAGAGCACGTGACTCGGCCGTTTGTAGGATGCCAGGAGGCCGGCGACCAGCTGGATCAACTCGTCGGCTTCGACTGGGGCAGAACGTGCCACCGCCGCCACGACGGCTTCCCCGCTCGCCGCGTCGGGCACCCCGAAGACCGCGCAGTCGCCGACCGCGGGATGACCGTGCAGGACGGCCTCGATCTCGGCGGGCGCGACCTGAAAGCCACGAACTTTGATCATTTCCTTGGCGCGGTCGGTGATGCGCAACCAGCCCTCGGTGTCGAGGTATCCGACATCACCGCTGCGGTACCACCCGTCAACGAAGGCCCCGGCCGTCGCCTCGTCGGGAAGGTAACCCGCCATGGCCGATGCGGACCTGACCTGGATCTCGCCGACCTCACCCGGGAACACCGGTTCGCCGGTGACCAGAGACGCCACGCGGATCTCGACGCCGGGCACCGCACGTCCGACGGTGTCCAGATGATCGCCGTCGAGGGCATTGCACGCGATGACGGGCAACTCACTCGCACCGTAGGCCGTCACCCACGACACGCCACTGCGTCGGGTCACCTCGTCGGCGACACTCTTCGTGACGGGCGTGGCACACCACATCACGTAACGCAGCGACGAGAGGTCGTAGGACTCCAGCCGGGGATGGGCGGCCATCGCGAGTGCGATCGGCGCGACCGCCATTTCGACGGTGATGCGGTCGGATTCGATGTGACGCAGCATTTCCTCGACGTCGAAGCGGTGGTGCAAACGGATCCACGCACCCGCGTCGAGTGCGGTGACGATGTTGAGCAGGCCGAGGATGTGCGAGGGCGGCGTCATGATCTGCATGCGGTCGTTCGGCGAGAGACTCAGCGCCGTTCGCCAGTGCGCGACCGCCGCGGCAAACGCGCCGTGGGTGTGCCGGACGGCCTTCGGCAGGCCCGTCGTCCCCGAGCTGAACACGAACAGGGCGTCGGATTCGGGGAGGGCGGCCGTGAACTCTCGACGGCCTGGCGTGACTGGTTCGTCGAGGTGCAGCATCGGCATCAGGTCGGCGAGCACCGCGTTGTCGCCGACGGCGTGGCCCGGCTCGGTCAACGCCAGCGCGTGCTCCACCTCGGTCTGCTTCCACGAGGTGCTGAGCAGTACGACGGCGGCGCCGAGCGCCCAAATTGCCTGCATGGCCACGACGAACTCGGGCCGGTTGGCCGACATCAGGGCGACACGGTCACCCGAGCGGACTCCGCGGTGTTCCAGCGTGGTCGCCAGGCCGCTGATCAAAGCGTCGAGCTCGGCACGGGTATATTCCCGATCACCGAATGCGAGGACGGTCGCTGCACTCATGCGCGATCCCGCTGTGTCGCCACATGCGATCCTTCGATCACGCAGCCCGACCTCCCGCCTCGCTCCAAAGGTTGAGAATATCCTATCTTTTATGGAGAATAGTATTCTCACATAGACAGAATGATGATGCCGGGAGCCAATCGATGACCGCAGAACCCGTACCGACCGAGCAGGCCGGTAGCGAGGTGACGATCCTTCTCGATCGCAAGACGACGACCGTCGCAGGGCGACCAGGCGAGACGATTCTGGAGACCGCGCGTCGTGCCGGCCTCACGCCACCGTTCTCCTGCGAGGCGGGCAACTGCGGCACCTGCATGGCCAAGTTGACCGAGGGCACCGCGACGATGCGCGTGAACGATGCGCTCTTGGACGACGAGGTCGAGGACGGATACGTGTTGACCTGCCAGGCCGTGCCAGCCGGCGCGAACGTCATCGTCGACTACGAGGACTGACCCAGCTGCGGCGGAGCTCCGTATTCAGGGTCGAAACCGACGACGCGGATCGGGCTGCGCACCAGCTCGAACTCCCCTGCCCTCACGACGACCTCGGGCGTGGCCCTCAATGCCTCGGGCAGCGTGCGCACTGCGGCCGCCGGGATGCCGAGCGGACGCAACCGCGCCTCCCAGCCAAGCGCGGTGTCGCCTGCGAGCACGGCGGACACCACCGCGAGCACCTCATCGCGGTTCGCGGCGCGCTCTGCCATCGTGGCGAAGCCGGTGACGCCCGCCTCCGCGGAGAACAGACCCCAAAAGCCGTCGTGGGTGATGAACAGCGCCAGATAGCCGTCGGCGGTGTCGAACAGTTGCGCCGGAACGTAATACGAGTGGGCGCCATTGGGGTAGCGGCGCGGCTCGACTCCGTCGTTGAGATAGGCCGATGCGCGGTAGTTCAACTGCGAGAGCATCACGTCGCGTAGTGAGACGTCCACCTGGCCGCCGCGACCCGACACGATCTGCGCGAGTAGGCCCAGCGCAGCGGTCAGCCCGGTGGAGTTATCCGCCGACGAATAGCCCGGCAGCGTCGGCGGTCCATCGGGATCGCCTGTCAGCGAGGCGATTCCGGTGGCCGCCTGGATGACGTAGTCAAAGGCGGGGTCGTCCCCCGCCTCGAGCCCGTACCCCGTCAGCGCGACGCACACGATCTTTTGGTTGTGCCGTCGCAGTGCGTCATAAGTCAGACCAAGTTTGTGGATGCCCGACGGCTTCAAGTTCACCAGCAGCGCATGGGATTCCGCGACGAGCTCACCCAGTCGCCGTTGTCCCTCGTCGGTGGCGAGTTCCAGACAGACACTTCGCTTGCCCCGGTTGAGGCTGGCGAAGTAGCTGTCGCTCACCTGCCGAGAGATGTCTCCGCCGGGAGGCTCGATCTTGGTCACCTCGGCGCCGAGATCGGCAAGCATCATCGTGGCGTAGGGACCCGCCAGCATGTGGCCGACCTCGAGGATGCGAATGCCCGCGAGCGGACCCTTCGAATTCATCGGTTCCATCGGCTCTTCGCGCAAGCGCTCATCGGTTCCATCGGCTCTTCGCGCAAGCGCTCATCGGTTCCATCGGCTCTTCGCGCAAGCGCTCATCGGTTCCATCGGCTCTTCGCGCAAGCGCTCATCGGTTCCATCGGCTCTTCGCGCAAGCGCTCATCGCACAGCCTTGGCCAGCTCGCCGATCACTTCCCGGGTGCGGTACTTGGACGCGACGAGCTCGTCGCGGGTGTCTCCGATCGGCAACAGGCGCACGGACAGATCCGTGACCCCGGCATCGGCGAACTGCCTGAACCTGGCGAGGATTGCCTCTTCGTCGCCTGCGGCACAGAGGTCGCCGACGTTGCGGGCATCGCCACGGTCGAGCAGCTTCTGATAGTTGGGCGACGTCTCGGCCTCGGACAGAATCCGGTTGGCCCGCTCCTTGGCTTCGTCGATCTCGGAGTTGGCACACAGGCATACCGGGATACCGGCGACGATTCGCGGCGCTGGCCTGCCGGCATCTGCCGCCGCCTTGGTAATGCGCGGCGCGATGTGGTCGCCGATGGCGCGTTCGTCAGCCATCCACAACACGGTGCCGTCGGCATGCTCGCCGGCGATCCTCAGCATCACCGGACCGAGCGCGGCGACGAGCACCGGCAACGGTGAAACCGGCGGCAGGTCAAGCGGATTGTGCACGGTGAAGGTGGCGTTCTCGACGTCGACCGGGCCGGGGTTCTGGAATGCCGCGTGGAGCACCTCAAGGTAGTCACGGGTGTAGGCCGCGGGCTTCTCGTACGGCAGGCCGAGCATGTCGCGGACGATCCAGTGGTGCGACGGCCCGACGCCGAGGGCCAACCGGCCGCCGGCGACGGCGTGCACCGACAGCGCCTGGCGGGCGAGCGCAATGGGGTGCTGAGCCTGCAGCGGCACGACTGCCGTGCCCAATTCGATCGTGGTGGTGCGGGTGGCCATCAGGGCCACCATCGTGAGCGCGTCGAAGTCGTTGGGCACCTGCGGCATCCACGCGGTGTCCAGGCCCGCCGACTCGGCCCATTCGATGTCGGAGACCAATTTGGCGACCTTTCGCGCCGAGTCGCCCCGCTCGGCGCCGATCATCACGCCAAGTCTCAACTCTTCCACTCCCTCTGGCTGCTCACTCGCGCCGAGCGTGCGTCCACGGCGAGAAATCGACGGGGATGTCGCCGTGGGCGCACACTCGGCGTCACCTAGGCGTCTGCCTTGTCAGTCAACGCCCGTACACCGGTCACTAGGTCCTCGAGGGGAGTCCCGGTGGGAAACACGGCTGCGGCACCAACATCCAACAACTTCTGCACGTCGGCCTGCGGGATGGTGCCCCCTACGACCACGGCGATGTCCCCGGCATCAGCGGCGCGGAGCGCGTCCACCACCCTCGCGGTCAGTCCCACGTGCGCGCCAGACAGGATCGACAGCCCGACGAGCTTGACGTCCTCCTGGAGTGCGATCGACACGATGTCCTCGATACGCTGGCGAATACCGGTGTAAATGACCTCGAATCCGGCATCGCGAAGCGTCCGCGCGACGATCTTGGCGCCGCGGTCGTGGCCGTCCAGGCCGGGCTTGGCCACCAGCACCCTGGCGCCCACTAGAACACCACCGGTTGCTGGAACTCGCCCCAGACTGCCTTCAGCGCGGACACCATCTCGCCGACGGTGCAGTACGCGTTCGCGCAGTCGACCAGCATGTGCATGAGGTTGTCCGTTCCCTCGGCCGACCGCGACAGCGCAGCCAGTGTCTCCTTGACCGCGCCGGGATCGCGTTCGGCCTTCACCTTCGCCAGGCGCTTGAGTTGCAGATCGCGCCCCTCGGCGTTCATCTCATAGGTGTCGATGTCGGGCGCAGGCTCGTCGGTGACGAACCTGTTCACCCCGACGACGGGACGCTCACCGGACTCGACTTCGTGGTGGATCTTGAACGCTTCGTCGGCGATGAGCCCCTGCAGATAGCCGTCCTCGATGGAACGCACCATGCCGCCGTGCTTTTCGAGGTCGTCCATGATCTCGATGATCTTCGCCTCGGTCGCGTCGGTGAGCGCCTCGACGAAGTACGAACCGCCGAGTGGATCGGCGACCTTCGTCACGCCCGTTTCGTAGGCCAGGATCTGCTGGGTACGCAGCGCCAGCGTCGCCGATTCCTCGCTGGGCAGCGCGAATGGTTCGTCCCAGGCTGCGGTGAACATCGACTGGACGCCGCCGAGCACCGCGGCCAGCGACTCGTAGGCCACGCGGACGAGGTTGTTCTGGGCCTGCGGCGCGTACAGCGATGCGCCGCCCGCGACGCAGCCGAAGCGGAACATCGACGCCTTGTCGGTGGTGGCGCCGTAGCGTTCGCGCACAATGGTCGCCCACCGCCGTCGGCCGGCCCGGTACTTCGCGATCTCCTCGAAGAAGTCACCGTGGGTGTAGAAGAAGAATGAGATCTGTGGAGCGAACTTGTCGATGGTCATGCGACCGCGTTCGACGACGGTGTCGCAGTAGGTGACACCGTCGGCGAGGGTGAACGCCATCTCCTGCACGGCGTTGGCGCCCGCATCCCGGAAGTGGGCCCCTGCCACCGAGATGGCGTTGAACCTGGGCACTTCGGCCGCGCAGAACTCGATGGTGTCCGCGATGAGGCGCAGCGACGGTTCCGGCGGCCAGATCCAGGTGCCGCGCGACGCGTACTCCTTGAGGATGTCGTTCTGGATGGTGCCGGTGAGCTTCTCCCGCGGCACGCCCTTCTTCTCGGCGGCCGCGACGTAGAAGGCCAGCAGGATGGCGGCGGTGCCGTTGATCGTGAAACTGGTGCTGATCTTGTCCAGCGGGATGCCGTCGAACAGGACCTCGGCGTCGGCCAGCGTGTCGACGGCAACGCCGACCCGTCCGACCTCCTCGCCGTACTCCTCATCGTCGGAGTCGTAACCGCACTGGGTGGGCAGGTCGAGGGCCACCGACAGGCCCGTGCCGCCCTGAGCGAGTAGATACCGGTAACGGCCGTTCGACTCCTCTGCGGTGCCGAATCCCGAATACTGGCGGAAGGTCCAGGTCTTGCCCCGGTAGCCGGATGCGAAGTTGCCCCGCGTGAAGGGGTACTCGCCGGGCGGCGGCGGGTCTGCGGCGCGGTCGAGCGGTCCGTACACGGGTTCCAAGGGGAGACCCGACGGAGTCTCCACCCGGGGTATGGCTTGGTCACTCATCGAGGGATAACGTACTTGCTAAAAATGAGAATGCCAATACCGCTTAGCGGAAACACACCGCGAGTCAGACGTCCCGGCCCATGTCAGAAGCTACGCGGCCACACCGGCCATTCCGCCTGACCAGGCGTCTCGGGGCCCAGGAGTATGACACTTGCTAAAAATGAGAATGCCCCTACCGTTCGGCTAACATCGAGTCGAGCGATCCGAGGAGAACGATGTCCAGCGAGCACCAACCCCTAGCCGACCGAACCCTCGTGGTGTCGGGCGGCAGCCGCGGCATTGGTCTGGCCATCGCCGTCGGCGCCGCCAGGCTCGGCGCCAACGCAGTCCTGCTCGCCAAGACCAGTGAGCCTCATCCGAAGCTGCCGGGCACCGTGCACACCGCGGTCGCCGACGTCGAGGCTGCGGGCGGCAAGGGTCTCGCCATGGTCGGTGACGTCCTGGTGGGATCGGGTGTCACCGACCTCTCGCCATACGGCGGCGGCGACGATCCGATGTGGGACATCTTCGTCGACAAGCCAGAGAGCGCACACGCACCGTGAGCATCTCCCTGCTGCTCGAGATGGCGGCGTCGACGAACCCCGACCGGCCCGCGGTGGTCTCCGGCGAGACCCGATTGTCCGCAGCGGAACTCAGCACGCTGGCCGACGGCGCGGCCGGCGTCATCGCCGCCTCGGGGGCCCGACACGTGGCGTACGTCGGCACCGGCGGCGAGATGCTGCCGCTGCTGTTGTTCGCGTCCGCCCGCGCGAGAGTCGCCGTCTCGCCGGTGAACTATCGACTGTCCACCGAGGGTGTTCAGTCGTTGATCGAGCGTCTCCCGGACCCGCTCATCGTGGTCGACGACGCCTACCGGGCCGTGATCGCTGGCGGCCGGGTGATGACCTCGGCGGAGTTTCTCGCCGCCGCCAAGACGGCCGAGCCCGCATCCGAGTTCCCCGACCCGGATTCGGTCGCCGTGGTGCTGTTCACCTCAGGCACCACGTCACGGCCCAAGGCCGTCGAGCTCACGCACAACAACCTCACCAGCTACGTCACCGGGACAGTCGAATTCGACTCCGCCGACCCCGCGGACGCCGCGCTGATCTGCGTACCGCCGTACCACATCGCCGGTGTCGGTGCGGCGTTGTCCAACTTGTATGCGGGTCGAAAGATGGTGTATCTCAAGGATTTCAGTGCGCGCGAATGGATCAATCTGGTCGGTGCCGAAGGCGTGACGTCGGCGACGGTGGTGCCCACGATGCTCGACCGCATCGTGACCGTGCTCGACACCGAGACTGGTCCTGAATCGGGGCATCTGCCCACGTTGCGCACGCTGGCCTACGGCGGATCCAAGGTGGCCCTCCCGTTGGTCCGCAAGGCGCTGTCCCTGCTGCCGGAGGTCGGCTTCGTCAACGCCTATGGGCTCACCGAGACCAGCTCGACCATCGCCGTTCTGACCCCGGACGACCACCGGGCCGCCCTCGGCGCCGAAGACGGCGACGCCATGCGCCGACTCGGCTCGGTGGGCCAGCCCGTACCCGGGATCGAGGTACAGATCCGCGCCGACGACGGCACCGTCCTACCCCCTGGCGAAGCCGGCGAGCTCTTCGTTCGGGGGGAGCAGGTCTCCGGCAAGTACACCGACATCGGCTCAGTGCTCGACGCCGATGGATGGTTTCCCACCAGAGACCTCGCGATGCTCGACGCGGCAGGCTACTTGTTCATCGGCGGGCGGTCCGACGACACCATCATTCGTGGCGGCGAGAACATCGCACCCGCGGAGATCGAGGACGTCCTGGTCGAGCACCCCGCCGTCCGCGACTGCGCGGTGGTGGGCGCCGATGACCCCGAATGGGGGCAGATCATCGTCGCGGTCGTCGTACCCATGCCCGGCGTCGAACCCGATTCCGACGAGTTGCGCGCGCACGTCCGCGCGCAATTGCGCGGCTCGCGCACGCCGGACCGCGTAGTCTTCCGCGACGAACTCCCCACCAACGCCACCGGCAAGATTCTCCGCCGGACGCTTCTGGAGGAACTCGCCACCGAATCAACCACTGCCAGCAAGGAGTCAGCATGATCAAGAACGGCACCCGCCTGCAGAGTCAGGTGTGCGACACGCAGGTCATCGTGGTCCGTAGCGCCGACAGCCTCGACGACCTCCGCGCGGGCGGAGCACCGATGGTGCCCATCGTGTCGGACGTCGCCGAAGGGTTGGCCCTCGACGCCGCGTTGGGCGACGGCAACCTCATGGGCAAGCGCTACGTCGACGACGGTGGAGCCGAGGTCCTGGTCACCAAGGCGGGCGCAGGCACGCTCAGCATCGGTTCCACCCCGTTGTCGATCAAGGAAGCCAAGCCGCTCCCCGCCAGCGACTGAACGCCGATCCGTGGCCCGCCGGCCCGATCGATCGTGCATCCTTAGCGCGTGACTGTCGACTCGCTGCTACAGACCATCCCGCCGATGGCGGTGTACCTAGTGGTCGGGGTGGTGATCGGGCTGGAGAGCCTGGGCATCCCGCTGCCCGGCGAGATCGCGCTCGTCAGCGCCGCCCTGCTGGCCTCACGCCACACCCTCGACATCAACCCCGTCGGCGTCGGCGCTGCGGCGACCATCGGCGCGATCATCGGCGACACGATCGGCTACAGCGTCGGCCATCGATACGGAATGAGCCTGTTCGAAAGGCTGGGCAAGCGCTTCCCCAAGCACTTCGGTCCAGGACACGTCGCCCTCGCCAAGCAACTGTTCACCCGGTGGGGGGTGTGGGCGGTGTTCTTCGGACGCTTCATTGCGCTGCTTCGCATCTTCGCAGGCCCGCTAGCAGGTGCGCTGAAGATGCCCTATCGAAAGTTTCTGGCCGCCAACGCAACCGGCGCAATACTGTGGGCGGGCGGTACCACCGCCGTCGTGTACTACTTGGGCATGGCCGCGGAGAAGTGGTTGTCCCGGTTCTCCTGGGTCGCGCTCGTCGTCGCCGTGGTGATCGGCGTCGCCTTCACGTTGGTCATGAGGGAGCGCACCGCGGCGGCCATCGCCAAGTTGCATGACGAACACGACTGGGACACGCTCAAGGAGACGTAGGTAGACCTACAGCGCGACGCGTCCCGAGCGTGCCGAGGCCGCGTTTACGACGTCGTCGTTGAAGCGCTCCAGCACCAGGGCCTGGGTCGCGGCGAGGTGTCTTCGCGCAATCCCCTGGGCGTCGTCGGCACGGCCTGCGGCGATCTCCTCGACGAGCCTGCGGTGGGTGCGCACAGCGGAGCGTGCGGCAGTCGGCGACGGGTATTCACCGAGCTTGGTGCGGGTCGCCGCCCACTGCTGTTCCTGAGCCGACCACAGTGCGACGAGGCTCCGCACCACATGGCGCATCGTGTCGTTCGGGGTGAATGCGACGACGAGGTCGTGGAATTCGCGTGAGATTCGGGTGAAGGCGACGCCGTCGGCCACCGCTTTCGCGGAGGCCTCGACGTTGGCGGTCAGCGCGGGGACGACGGCGACCGCCCGGTCTGCGCGCCGGGCCACCTCGCCTGCGCACAATGGTTCCAGTAGCAGCAGTCCCCGAGCGAGATCACCGAGCGTGACCCGGGCGCCCTGCAACATCAGGCCCAGATGGTATGCGCCCGACGACTGGTCGGGTCGGTGCACCTCCGCGCCGCCGACGCTACCCCGCAGGACGGTGATCAGTCCCTCGGTTTCGAGGATCCGTAAGGCCTCGCGCACCGAAGGATGACTCACGCCGAAGTCGTTCACCAGCTGGTCCTGAGTGGGAAGCCGGTCACCCATCCGTCCCGTGAGGATGCCCTCGCGCAGTTCGCTGGCGACCGTCTCGGCGATACGACGCTGCGGAGTCCGTCCTGGTGGCACGATTCGAATACTAGCAATCCTTATAAGGATTGACCTACGATCGTCGGGTGGACTTCGAGATGGGTCGTGAGGCGGCAGACCTCCGGCACGAGCTTCGTGACCTGGTGAAAACGCATGTACCGGAGGACTTCCTCGGCGCGTTCACCGACGACCCAGCCGATCTGGCGGTTGCGCAGAAGTTCTGCCAACTGCTGGCCGAACGCGGACTGCTGTGCATGTCGTGGCCCGAGCAATTCGGCGGCCGCGGTTCATCGGTCTGGGAGCAGACCGTCGTGCGCGAGGAAATGTGGGCCCACCACGAACCGCGTGGCGCGCAGTACATGGGCGTGAACTGGGTGGGGCCGACGCTCATGCGCCACGGCACCGCGGAGCAGCAGCGCAAGCATCTGCCGCGGATCGCCCGCGGCGAGGTCATCTGGTGTCAGGGATTCAGTGAGCCGGAAGCCGGCTCGGACCTGGCCTCCCTCCGCACGGCGGCCACGCACGACGGGGACGGCTGGCGCATCAACGGTCAGAAGATCTGGACGTCGTACGCCACGATGGCACAGTGGTGCTTCCTTCTTGCCCGAACGACCAAGTGGGACAAGAACACCACTAAGAAGCAGGCCGGTTTGACCATCTTCCTGGTGCCAATGGACGATCCTGCGATCACGGTACGGCCGATCGGTTGCATGATGGGTCCGCATCACCTCAACGAGGTGTTCATCGACGACCTCCGGGTGACCGAGGCCGACATCCTGGGGACACTCGACGACGGCTGGTCGATCGTCGCCGACGTGTTGTCGTTCGAACGTCTCGGCATCGCGCGCTACGCGCGGTGCGAACGACTCTTGCACATGGCGCCCGAGCAGCTCGGTGAGCACTGGCCCGACCTGCCCCCTGAACTGCGCGGTCGGTGGACCAGGATGCTGACCCACTGCCGCAGGGCCCGACTGCTGGCTTACCGCCTGGTGTCGCTGCAGAGCGAGGGGCGTGTGACACCCACCGACGTGGCGGCCTATCGCATCGCCGTCACGAAACTCGACCAGGACAGCGCCGAGGTGCTGATGGAGATTGCCGCCGAGGCACCGGAGGAGGGCACCGCGTTGTTCCGTAGCGAGGTCGAAGACCACTGGCGCTACTCGCAGGCATCCACGGTGTCGTCGGGCAGCATCGAGATGCAGCGCATTCTGCTGTCGCGTTCCCTCTTGGCGGCACGATGATCACCGATCTCGGTCGCGAAGCCAAGGAGTATGGGCACCAAGCCCTTCGGGCAATCGAGGCGGCTGGCGGCGACGAACTGGTGCAGCGAGCAGAAGCCGACCCGACCGCCCGCGAGTCGCTCGCCGCGCCCGTCCTCGCCGATCTCGGGGCCTGGGAACTCGAGCCGAGAAGCGACGCCGACCAACTCGAGGCGGCATCGGCCCTATGCCGAAGCGCAGGCTACTGGGCCCTCCCCTACCCGCTCGCCGAGCGACTATCCCGCACCGCCGACGACGACGGGCTGATCGTCGTCGCCGACACGCGACCGGCCGGCGGCGTCTCCGGCGTAGAGGTGAACTGGGGTGCCGTGGCGTTGGACGGGCGCCGCAGCAGAGCCAGCGCGGTCGGTGAGCCGGAACGTGCGTTCGTCACGCGGCTCGCACTGACACCGACGTCTGGCGACGCGACGGCGGATCTTCCCGTGGCGCTGCTACTGCCGTGCTGGACGTTGCTCGGAATGTTGGACCGGGCAATCGAACTCACCGTTGCCCACGTGCAGTTGCGGCAGCAGTTCGGTCAGCCACTGTCAGGATTTCAAAGCGTGCAGTTCCAGCTGACCGATGCCGAGGTCGAGAGAGCTGGACTCGAGATGCTGGCCAAGTACGCCACCTGGAGTGCGGCCGAGGGCAGTGACGACGCACTCGACGATGCGCTCTCGGTGCGGATGGCTGCCCTCGACGCGGCCGAGATCGTCTTTCGGATCACCCATCAGCTGCACGGCGCCGTCGGGTTTTGCGACGAGACGACCCTCTCCTGGCTGTCGCGGTACAGCCAGCCACTGCGCCGCCTGCCACTGGGAATCTCCGCCACCCGAACCCACCTGACCGAACGACTCGGCTCCCGCGGACTGACCGGACTCTACGGCGGCTCCCACGAGGTCGTGTCGTGACGACAAACCTCGAGGAGTTCCGCGAAGAGGTCCGTGCCTGGTGTCAGGAGCACGTGCCGACGAACTGGCGGAGCGCCCAGACCGGGGTGACCGACGACGAATTCGTTGCCTTCCAGAAGTCGTGGTTCGCCGAATTGCACACCGCGGGGTTCGCGGTGCCGCACTGGCCGCGCGAATGGGGCGGCGGGATGTCGGTGGCCGAACAGATTGTGTTGTACCAGGAACTCGCGGCGTACGACGCACCGCGACTGGTCCTGGCGTTCGTCGGGATCCACCATGCGGCGTCCACGCTGCTGGCCGCGGGAACCGACGCGCAGCGCCGACGCCATCTGCCTGCGATCCTCGACGGCGAGATCTGGGTGCAGGGTTTCTCGGAGCCCGAGGCCGGTTCCGATCTCGCGTCGCTACGCACGACGGCCCGCCGGGTCGACGACGGGTACCTCGTCAATGGCCAGAAGCTCTGGGCCAGTGGCGGATTGCACGCCGACTGGTGCCTGCTGCTGGCCCGTACCGATCAGGACGCCCCCAAGCGCAAGGGCATCTCGTACTTCCTGATGGACATGCGATCGCCAGGCATCGACGTCCGCCCCATCCGCAATGCGATCGGCGAATCGCACTTCTGCGAGGTCTTCCTCAACGACGTTGTGATCCCGGCCGACCACCTGATCGGTGCCGAGAACGCGGGATGGCAAGTGGCACAAGCCACCCTGGGTGCCGAGCGTGGGATGACGATGCTCGAACTGGCCGAGCGGCTGGGCAACGTGGGGTTCCGCCGTCTCGTCGCGGAATGCACGCTGATGCGGCCGGACGGTTCGCGGTCCATCGACGATGGCGCGGTGGCCGACCGGTTGGCGCAGTTCGACATTGAGATCGCCGGCCTTCGGGGGTTGTGCCGCACCGTGGTGGAGGCCCACGACGTCGGTGCCACGGGACCCGCCGATCCCTCCATCGTCAAGCTCTTCTACAGCGAGCTGCTGCAACGGCTTACCGACTTCGCCGTCGACGTGACGGGCCTGGCGGCTCACACCGTACTGGTGAAGCCGATGTCGAGCGGATGGGAGTCCGGTGCCTGGGCGCTGGACTTCATCGGGTCGTGGGAGTGGACGATCCCCGGCGGCTCCAGCGAGATTCAACGGACCATCATCGGCGAACGTGGCCTCGGCCTTCCCAGGGAACCGGCGAGCTCGTGACGTCGGATCTGCGGGAATTCCACGACGAACTGCGAGGGATCGCCAGGGAACTCATGGCCAAGGGCGGTGACTGGCGCCAGGTGGTCGATGCGGGCTGGGTGGCACTTGAGATCCCCGAGTCACTGGGCGGCACGGGAGCGTCGTTCGTCGAGACGGCGATCGTGCTGGAGGAGATGGGGCGCGCCGCCGCCGACTACCCCTACCTCGGCACGACGCTGGCGGTGGCTGCACTCACGGCCCTGGCCCCCAGTGACTTCCGAGACGGAATGCTGGGGCGGATCGGCGCCGGCGCTACCGCTGCGCTCGCGACGGGCTTCACCGTGTCGAACGGCACCGTGTCTGGCCACTCCCATTTCGTGCCCGATGCGGAGGGCGCAGACGTCGTGCTGCTACTGACTGACGCAGATGGCGAACCCGCGGTCGTCATCAGCAACGAATTGTCCATCACCGCAACGCCGGTGCTCGACGAGACCCGTGCGCTGGCAACCGTGTCGGCCGACTCCGCCGCCGTGTCCGGATCATGGCAACTGACAATGGGTCCCGAGACGTTGCGGAATCGGGCCGCCGTGGCCGTCGCCTGCGACAGCCTGGGTGTGGCAGAGTCCATGCTCTCGGCCACCGTCGACTATGCGTCCGTCCGGCACCAATTCGGCAGGCCCATCGGATCATTCCAGGCGGTCAAGCATGCGTGTGCGGACATGCTGGTGCAGCTGGCGGTGGCACGGCAACTGGTCACCGCCGCCGTCGATTCGCTGGCCACGGGCGACGACGCCGGCATCGCCGCCTCGATGGCCAAGTCCTACGCCTGCACCACCGCCGTCGACGTCGTCGGCAAGGCCATGCAATTGCACGGTGGCATCGGATACACCTGGGAGAGCGGCGTCCACGTGTACCTGAAGCGCGCCATGCTGAACCGCTCGCTGTACGGCTCCCCCGCGTGGCACCGGAAGCGGTTGGCGGCCGGCTACGCCTGAACCCGCCGTGGCGTCAGCCGGCGCCGCTAGATCTGAGCGCGATGCACGCACCGAGGTGGGAACCGGTGCAGGGAATGCCTCTGACGGTCTGCAACTCCCCTAGCGACCCGGTGATCCCGGGCCGGGCGAGGTTGCCCGACGTGGTCCGATCCGAGCACGCACTTGCCACGCAGTCGTCAGCCGCGGCCGACGCAGCTCCCACCGAGCCGAGGACAGCAGCGGCGACGCATCCGCCGACCAGCATTCCGAGTTCTCTCACCACCGGCTCGACGGTACGCCTGGGGCACCGAACCCAGGCAATTACTGTACGGCTTTCGATAAGGGGTGCCGATGCCGCGGACTCGTCGAGATGCTCAAGCCATGACCGTCACCGATTCGTCGCGCTTCTGCGGAACTCGTTCTACGGCCCCGGGCGTAATGTCGAAGACGTGGCACTATCAGGTCTGACGAGCGTGCGGGACGGGCTCGGTCAACGACTCTTCGGCATGGTCGCCGGTCCCGACGGACCAGCCAACCGGGCCCGCATCCACGACACCCCCGGCCCCAGATGGTTCGACGAGGACCGCCCGATCAGACGGGTGCATGGCGATGCGTCGATGTTCGTCGGCGGACTGCGCGCCCTACTCCTTCAGTCGCTGCATCCGTTGGCGATGGCCGGCGTTGCCGAACACTCCGACTACAAGGGCGACCCCTGGGGACGGCTGCAGCGCACCAGCACCTTCCTCGCCGTCACCACGTTCGGCCCGGCCGACGACGCCCAGCGCGCCGTCGACAAGGTCCGCGGGATCCATCGCCGGGTGCGCGGGACCGCCGCCGACGGACGACCATACGAGGCCTCGGACCCGCATCTCCTGGAATGGGTGCACATCGCCGAAGTGGACAGTTTCCTTCTGGCGCATCAACGTTACGGCGCCCATCCGCTGGATCAACAGGGCCGTGACGACTACGTCGCCGACACCGCGCGGGTCGCTGCCGCGCTGGGGGTGCTCGACCCACCGCTCACCGAACGACAGTTGAAGCAGCGGATCGCGGACTATCGACCCGAGATGAGCAGCACCCCCGCGGCACGGGAAGCCGCCAAGTTCCTACTACTGACTCCACCACTGCCGCTGCTGGCCAGGCCGCCGTACGCAGTTCTCGCCGCCACCTCGGTGGCCATGCTGCCTGCGTGGGCGCGGCTGCCGCTGCGGCTCCCCTACCTGCCGCCACTGGAGACCACCGCCGTCCGGGTGGCAGGCCGCACGCTAGTCGGCGGCATCCGCTGGGCACTCGACCGCGGCTGACCGTCTCGGACGGCCGGCTAGACGGAAAGCGCTGTGCCCGTTTCCTTCTCGGCGAAGGCGATCAACCGCGCCGCGACCTCGTAGTCGCAGGCGCCGGCCGCCCGGCCACTCAGCGTCGGACCACCCTTGAGTCCTAGCCGACTGTCGATGCCCACGTAACTGCCCGGCGGGATGGGCTCACTGATGCAGTACAGCGTCGGCGCCGCTCCTGCGTCGATGTCGTTGGCCAACACGGTGGCCGCCGACTTCACCACCGCGTGGAACGCCGACATGATCCGCTTGTCGGAGACGTTCGACAGGTTCGACGCGACCCAGCCGGGGTGGGTCAACTGGCTGGACAGGGGTGAACCCGCTGCGCGCAAACGCCGGTCGAGCTCGAGACCCCACAGCATGACCGCCAGCTTGGAGCGGGCATAGGCGGGGAACGCCGACCACTTGCGCATGCGCAGATGGGGATCGTCCAGCGCGAGCTTGGCTGACTTGTGCGCGTCGGAGCCGACGTTGATGATCTGCGAGCGCACCCGACCCAACAACAGATTGGTCAAGGCGAACGGACCGAGGAAGTTCGTGCCGAGCATCATCTCGAAACCGTCCACCGTCTCGGAGCGGTCGCGGGCGATGACGCCCGCATTGTTGATCAAGATGTCAACGTCTCCGTCGAAGAGGTCGGGGAACGCACGCACCGACGTCTGATCGGCGAGGTCCAGCTTGACCACCGACGTGTCGCCGCCCATCTCCGCAGCACGCTGGGCGCCGAGCTCGACGTTGCGCACCGCGAGGATGACGTGAGCGCCCGCCCGGGCGAGGGCACCCGCCGTCGCCAGGCCGACACCGTTGGTGGCTCCGGTGACGATGACGCGCTTGCCCGTCAGATTGCCGAGTCGGGTCGGCGACCACTGTGATGTCACGCTCTAGAGATTAATCGCGTGACTGCCTACCGGATCGTTGACATCGCCATGCCCGGCTGGTTGTCTACGGGAAATACCCGGAATTCCGGTCAGCTCTACCAACTTCGGTTCGACGAGGAGCCTGCTGCCACATGATGGACAGTGCCCGCCACATCGAGAACCTCGTGTACACCTATGCCGAACGTCTCGACGCGGGCGATCTGGACGGTGTGGCGGCCCTCTTCGAACACGGCCGCATCTGCGGCGTCGAGGACGGGCCGCCGGAGACAGTCTTCGCCGGGATCGCGGGGGTTCGCCGGATGTATGAGATGGCGACCCGCCTCCACGACGACGGCACCCCCAGGACCAAGCACCTGACCAGCAACGTGCAGGTCTACGTCGACGAAGATGCGGGCACCGCCCGCGCCGGCGCCTACTACTGCGTGACGCAGGCGACGCCGGACCTACCGCTGCAGATCATCGTGACGGGCCACTACCGCGACACCTTTCATCGCATCGACGGCACCTGGTGGTTCGACAGCAGGACCATGTACGTCGATCAGGCCGGCAACCTCAGCCACCACCTGAAGTTCTGAGCACCCGTGGCGCGCCCGTTCGACGTAGCTCTCCTCATGGCCACCGCGCAGCAGAAGGAGGGTCTCGATGACTGGGGTCCGCTGCCCTTCGAGGAACCACTTGCCGTCCTGGCGGACGACTACGCCGTCGCCGACCTGAACGATGTCGGTGTTCACGTCCTGCGGTCGGGCCTCGTCCACGGCTTGCGGATGCGGTTGCGCTCCCAGGAGTGGATCAGACGCCATCCCGAGATCCTGCAGGAGACCATCGTTGCGCCAGTCGTCGTGGTCGGCATGATGCGCAGTGGCACGACCCTGCTGCAGCGACTGCTCGCCGCCGACGACCGATTCCACTGCGCGTACGGCTGGGAGGTGGTCGAGGTCGCCCCGAAGCTGGACCATCGGTGGTCCGACCATTCTGCCGTCGCTTCGCTCGCCGCGACGGCCGAAGACCCTCGCATTCTCATCAGCGAGAAGCGCGAGGCGGTCTCACGCGAGCTGGCCCCCGAACTGTTCGCCATCCACCCGATGTACGCCCGCGAGCCCGAAGAGGAGATCGTCTTCCTTTCCGACGCGTTCCTGTCGCACGTACCCGAGTCGGGCGCTCACGTGCCCGGTTACCGGTCGTGGATCGACGGCCAGGACTTTGCGCCGGCCTACGCGTACCTGCACCGGATGCTGAAGTTCCTGCAGTGGCAGAAGCGGCAGGCCAAGCGGGCCGCGACTACCGAGCACCGCTGGGTGCTGAAGTCGCCCGCCCACCTCGGCTATCTCGACACGTTGCGGGCCGAGTTCCCCGATCTGCACGTGGTGCACATGCATCGCGATCCGCGCGAGACCATCCCGTCGGGCGCCAGCCTCAACGCCACGCTGCATGCGATGCACGCCGATCGGGTGGACCGGCGCCGGGTCGGCGCGCAGTGGCTTCAGAGGATGGGCTGGACGAACGACCGCGCGATGGCCACCCGCGACGGGTGGACCGACGACTCGGCGGTCTGTACGGACGTCGAGTTCGCCGACGCCGTCTCGGACCCGATCGGCCAAGCGGCCCGAGTGTACGACGCGGTAGGCGTGCCGCTGAGCGCCGACGTGGAGACGGCGATGCGACGCTGGCTCGTCAAGCGTCCAGTGGATCCGACCCGGCCGCCATATACCGCAATCGATTTCGGGCTCGGCGACGCCCAGATCGACGAACGATTCGCCACCTACAACGCCCGGTTCCGTTCCGCCGTCACCTCCTCGAGGAGCAGACATTGACTCAGCAAATAGATGATCCCATCGCGACGGCATCGCAGCACGAGCAGGAGCTGGCCGCTCTCGAACTGATTCACCACCCGACCGTCGAGGCGGCCCACCGTAGCGTCGCCGAGGCGTGGTTGGGGCGGGCGAAGGCCTCCGATGCCATGCGGACCTGCTTCGACGACGCCTTCGCCGAGGTGATGTTCTCCGCCGCAGTGTGGTCGTCCAACCAGGACAGGTTCCGGCCCAAAGTCAGCTGCATCACCCGGCTAGCACACCCGGTAGCGGACCGGAAGATACCCGGATCACGTTGGGGCATAGACAATCCCGACAGCGTCTATCGAGTCATCCCGATCTCCGGTGACGAGCGCTACGAGATTCGCGGCCGCGTCGGTGAGAACCGCATGACGGAGAACTACTTCACCCTGTGGGATGCCAACATGGGCACGGTCGCCGTGCTCAACGGGCGCACCATGGAGGTCGAGACCGACGGGTCGTTCACCATCACCGTCGACGCCGATCCGGCGGGCGATCGCCCCAACCACGTGCAGTCCACACCAGCGGCACACGAGTTCTACATCCGTGACGTACTGCTGAACTGGGACCGCGACGATCCGAATCACCTCTCGGTGCAGAGGTTGGGCGCACCGGCGGATTATTCGCGCCCGGCGCGGACTCTGGACGAACAGGCCGACGCCACCGTGGCAATGATGGCCCACTTCGCCAACTTCACCGGAAAGCTCAGCCACGGCGTCTACAAGATGGCGCCCAACGACTTCAACCTCGCCTGGTCGGCCGACAAAGTCGGCGCGATGCGCAACCAGGTCTACGTGATGGGTCGGTTCGACCTGCAGCCCGGAGAGGTCTTCGTCGTCGACGTCAGCGATGGCGGTGCCGAGTACTTCACCGTGCCACTGAGCAACATCTGGGGCACCACACTCGACATCGTCGACCGCACGGGCAGTCTCAACAAGTCACAATCGGTACCCAACGACGACGGCACCTACACATACGTCATCTCTCCCACCGATCCCGGCGTCGCCAACTGGATCGACTCCGACGGTCTCACCGAAGGCATCCTGACCCTGCGGATGGCCGAATTCGGTGAAGACGGTCCGAAGGAGGATCTCGGCGCGCGTGGTCGGGTGGTCGAGTTCGACGACCTCGAGCGTGACGTTCCGACGCTGCGCCGAGTGTCCGAACGGGAACGGGCCACCGAGTTAGCCGAGCGCCGCAAGGCGTATCTGCGCCGCCTACCAGAAGGGACGATCTGACATGGGCTGCTGGATGGTCACCGGATGCTCCACCGGCATCGGTCGCGAGATTGCCCGCGCCGCACTGGAAGCGGGCCACTCCGTGGTGGTGACCGCGCGACGCGTCGAGACGATCGCCGACTTCGCCGACGAGTTCGGGGAGCGCGCCGCGATCGTCGCCCTCGACGTCACCGACAAGGCCCAGATCGCCGCAGCGGTCCAGATCGCCGACGAAGCGTTCGGTGGGATCGACGTGTTGGTCAACAACGCGGGCAACGGCTACCTGGCCGCGATCGAGGAGGGCGAGGACGAAAAGGTCCGGAAACTGTTCGACACCAACTATTTCGGTGTAGTCGACACCATCAAGGCAGTGCTGCCCGCCATGCGCGCCCGTCAGTCCGGGCGCATCGTGAACATCTCGTCGATGACCGGACTGGTGGCCAACCCTCCCAACGCCTACTACTCATCCACCAAGTTCGCCCTCGAGGCTCTGACCGAGGCACTGGCGCAAGAGGTCAAGCCGCTCGGCATCAAGGTGACGGCCATCGAACCCGGAGCGTTCCGTACCGACTGGGCGGCACGGTCGATGTGGGAATCCTCCACTCCCATCAATGATTACGACGCGAATGTCGGCGCCCGCAAGACGATGATCAAGGAGTTCGCCAACCATTTGCCCGGCGATCCGCGCAAGGTCGCCGAAGCGGTCCTCATGGTGACCACGCTCGACGAACCACCCCTGCGCCTGCTCCTCGGCCGGGACGTGCTCAAGGCCGTGCGCGACAAACTCGCCGCCTTCTCCGCGTCGATCGACGAGTGGGAATCCGTGACCAAGAACGTCAACTTCCCGAAGGGCTGACGGAGAGTACAGATGGAAACCATGATCGGAAAGGTCGCATTCATCACCGGCGCTGCCCGCGGCATGGGCCGAGCGCATGCCGTCAAACTCGCCGACGAGGGCGCCGACATCATCGCCGTCGACGCATGCGCCGAATTCGACTCAACCGACTACCCGGGTTCGACCGTCGCGGACCTGGCCGAGACGGTCAAACTCGTTGAGAATCGCGGCCGTCGGATCGTGGCACGCCAAGTCGACGTCCGCGATCCCGACGCGGTCGTCGCGGCGGTCGCCGACGGTGTCGAGGCGTTCGGCCGCCTGGACGTCGTCATCGCCAACGCCGGCATCATCAGGGTCAGCGACACCGACGAGCGCGCCCGCACGTTCCGCGACGTCGTAGAGGTCAACCTGATCGGTGCCTGGAACACCGTGGACGCGGCGATTCCCGCCCTGATCGCCGGTGGGCGTGGCGGTTCCATCGTGCTCGTCAGTTCCACGCAGGGCATCAGGGCCGCCGGTACCGAGAGAGCCGGCGTTCAGGGCTACGCCGCGTCAAAGCGCGGTTTGGTGGCCCTCATGCAGGTCTGGGCCGACCAACTTGCCGAACATTCGATCCGGGTGAACACGATCCACCCCAGCGGCGTCGCGACCGACATGATCCTCAACGAGACCACCATGAGGCTGTCCGCGGCCGGTGATCCGTGGTTGGCCAGCCAACTCAACGCCCTCCCGATCGCCCTGTTGCAACCCGGGCAGATCGCGGCCGCGGTGGCGTGGCTGGTTTCCGAAGACGCTTCGTTCATCACTGGCACCTCGTGGCCGCTGGATGCTGGATTCACCCTCCGCAGTTAGGAATTGGCCGTGAGCACAGATTCCTCATCGAACTGGGACGAGTTCGTCGACGTGGTGGTCGTCGGCTCGGGTGGAGGGATCGCCGGCGCATATACGGCGGCCCGCGAGGGCCTGTCCGTCGCGCTGCTCGAAGGTAGTGACAAATTCGGGGGGACGACTGCGTTCTCCGGAGGCGGCGGAATGTGGTTCCCCTGCAATCCGGTACTGCGCCGCGCCGGCGCCGACGACACCATCGAGGAAGCGCTGACGTACTTCCACGCAGTCGTTGGCGATCGCACGCCACGGGAGCTTCAGGACGCCTACGTCCGCGGTGGGGCGCGACTGATCGAGTATCTCGAACAGGACCAGGAAGAGGGGGCGTTCGCGTTCAAGGTGCTGCCGTGGCCGGACTACTTCGGTGCCGCGCCGGGGGCCCGCCCGGACGGGATGCGCCACATCGTCGCCAGGGCACTGCCCGCGGACGCCCTCGGCCCCTATGCCGATCGTGTGCGCGGACCCCTCGACAACGAACGCCTCGGAGCGCCCGCACCGGAACTGCTCACCGGGGGTCGTGCGCTCATCGGCCGTTTCCTGGCCGCGCTCAACCGCTTCCCCGCCGCGGCGGTCCACCTCGACTCCCCTCTGACCGACCTCGTCGTCCAAGGCGGTTCCGTCACCGGGGTCGTCGTTCAGCGCCACGGCGAGCGAGTGCGCATCGGCGCCCGCCGCGGGGTATTGCTCGCCGCAGGCGGCTTCGAGCAGAACGCGAACATGCGCAAGGCGTTCGGGGTGCCCGGTCGCGTCGAGGACACCATGGGTGCGCCGGGCAACGACGGCGCGGCGCACCGGGCCGCCATCCGCATCGGCGCGGCCACCGACCTGATGGACCAGGCGTGGTGGTCACCGGGCTTGACACACCCCGATGGCCGTTCGACGTTCTCCCTGTGGTTCACGGGCGGCATCTTCGTCGACTCCGACGGACGACGCTTCGTCAACGAGTCCGGTCCCTACGACAGACTCGGGCGTACCGTCGTCGACCAGATCGATTCCGGCGCAATCAAACTACCGTTCTGGATGATCTACGACGACAGAGAGGGCGAAATCCCACCGGTGAAGTCGACGAGCGTGTCGATGGTCGCGGCCGAACGCTACCGCGACGCCGGGCTGTGGCGCAGCGCCGACACCCTGGCCGAACTCGCAGCGATCATCGGCGTGCCACCCGCACACCTCGTCGCCACGGTGACGCGATTCAACGAGTTGGCGACCGGCGGTGTCGACCGAGACTTCGGTCGCGGCGATGAAGCCTACGACCGCACGTTCACCGGTGGCGCGTCGCCCTTGGTTCCCATCGATCAGCCGCCCTACCACGCAGCCGCCTTCGGGCTGTCCGACCTCGGCACCAAGGGTGGGCTACGCACAGACACCGACGCCCGCGTGCTCGACGCCGAGGGCCGACCGATACCCGGGCTGTACGCGGCAGGCAACACGATGGCCGCCGTCAGCGGCACCGTCTACCCCGGGGGTGGCAACCCGATCGGCGCCTCCATGTTGTTCAGCCACCTCGCTGCGCTCCACATGGCTGGACGCACGACCCCACACTGATCGCCGGACCGGCTGACACCGGACCTACGGGAGGAGCATCATTCGGCACATGCCTTCTACACTCGCGCGCTACGCCGATCGTCGCGTCCTGATCACCGGCGCCGGCTCCGGCATCGGACAGGCCACCGTCCTTCGCATCCTCGACGAGGGCGGACGCGTGGTCGCAGCGGACATCAGCGAATCCGGCCTGAAGGACACCGTCGCCAAGGCCGACGCGTACGGAGCTCAGTTGTCGACAGTAATGATGGACGTCGGCGACGAAGCCTCCGTCCAGGCCGGCGTGGTTGAGGCGATAGCGGCGACGGGCGGGTTGGACACACTGGTCAACGCCGCGGGCATCCTGAGGTCGTGCCACTTCGCCGACACCACCCTGGCCGACTTCGAGAAGATAATACGAATCAACCTGTTCGGGACCTTCCTCGTCACCCGTGAGGCGATACCGGCTCTGCGACAGGGCAATGCGGCCGCGGTCGTCAACTTCAGCTCCACCTCGGCGAGCTTCGCCCACCCCTACATGTCGGCGTATGCCGCATCGAAGGGCGGCATCCAGGCGATGACTCACGCCCTGGCATTGGAGTTCAGCAAGGAGCGGATCCGTTTCAATTGCGTCCAGCCGGGATCGATCTCGTCGGGGATGACCGACGGGGTCGGCGAGTCGAAACAGAGCGTCGGACCGGGCCTGCCCGAAGACATGGACTTCTCGTTGCTCGGCAAGATCATGTCCGTGCTGCCGCTCGATGGCGGTGCCATGTTCGCCAAACCCGACGCCGTGGCCAGCGTTGTCGCGATGCTCGGCTCCGCCGACGCCTACTGGGTCACCGGCACCGAGGTGCGAGTCGACGGTGGCACCCACACCTAACCCCAATCCGACAATCCCCGGAACCCGTGGCCGGCTGAGATAGGTTGGCCGCACGCCGCTGACCCACGCGGCGACTGCACCGATCCGAGAGATGCTCAGACATGCGAGTTGACGGGCGGGACGTCTCCGTCTCCGGCGATTTGCTGCAACCGCTCGTTCGGCGCACCAACGACATCTTCCGATTGGTCTTGGCGGCGGTCTTCCTCGCCGTGGTCATCACCAGTTCCCTCATCACCCGCAGGGACTGGGTAGCGCTCGAGCGGTCCATCTCGGGGATCGTGGCACTGTTCACCCCCACGCAGTCCAACCTCGTCTATCTGGCCTACGGCGTCGCGATCCTGGCCCTGCCGTTCGCGATCTTCATCGGGTTGATCACCGGTCGTCAGTGGCGACTTCTCGGTGCGTACGGGGCGGCCGGCCTGATGGCCGTCCTGGCGCTGTCGGTCAGCTCGAGTGGCTTCGCAGCTCCGCGCTGGCACTTCGACCTGAACGACAGGCTGCGGACCCAACTCTCGCAGTTCCTGGACGACCCACGGTGGATCGCGATGCTGGCCGCGATGCTGACGGTGTCGGGCCCGTGGCTGAATGCCCGCTGGCGCCGGTGGTGGTGGACGCTGTTGTTGGCCTTCGTGCCGATCCACCTCGTCGTCAGCGCCGTGGTCCCTGCCCGGTCGTTACTGGGCCTGGCGGTGGGCTGGTTCGTCGGCGCGTTGACCGTGCTCGTCGTGGGGACCCCGGCGCTGGAAGTCCCGCTGGACGGTGCGGTGCGGGCGTTGGTCCGGCGCGGCTTCGCCGTGACGGGACTGACGGTGGTGCGGCCGGCAGGCCCGGGACCGTTGGTGCTCTGGGCGGCGTCGGAGGGTGGAGACACCCGGGACCTCGAAGACCCCGGAGACCTCGGAGCCGGGGGAAACCCCGCGCCGCCGCGGGCGATCGTCGAGATGTACGGCCCGAATCAACGCAGCGGCGGAATCATGAGTCAGGTCTGGCGCCGGGTGCGGTTGCGCGACAGCGAGACCGCACCGCTGCACGCCTCGATGCGCCGGGCCGTAGAGCACCGCGGGCTGATGGCCATCGCCATCGGAGATCTGGGAGTGGCGAACAGTACGACGGTGGCGCTGGCCGTCCTGGACCGGGGCTGGACGCTCTACGCCCACACCCAGGCGCGTGGCGTCGCTCTTGACGAGTCCTCCGCCGACGAGAGTCTCGTCGGTCCGGTCTGGAAGGCACTAGGCGTCCTTCATCGGCACCAGATCTCCCACGGCGACCTGCGAGGCAAGGAGATCACCGTCGACGGAGCCGAGGCGCTCTTCGGCGGCTTCGGCAGTGCCGAGTACGGCGCGACCGACGTTCTCCTGCAGGCGGACATCGCTGCGTTGCTGGTGTCGACGACGGCCATCTTCGGCGCCGAGGCCGCCGTTCACGCCGCCATCGCCGAATTCGGCGAGGACACCGTCCTCAGCGCATCGCGCCGGTTGACGAAATCAGCTCTCCCGAAACGCATCCGAGCCTCGGTCGGTGACCCGGGCACCGTCATGACGGCTGCTCGCGACGAGGTCATGCGTCAGACCGGCGCGGATCAAATCAAGGCCGAGACGATCACGCGCTTCACCAGGACGCAGGTGATCCAACTGGTCCTACTGGTGGCCCTGGTCTACGTCGCCTACCCCTTCATCAGCACGGTGCCCGCCTTCTTCTCGGAGTTGCGCATGGCGAACTGGTGGTGGGCGCTGCTCGGGCTGGCCGTATCGGCGTTGACGTACATCGGCGCGGCAGCGGCGCTCTGGGCCTGCGCATCGGGACTGGTGAGCTTCCGCAACCTGGCGATCATGCAGGTGGCCAATACGTTTGCGGCCACCACCACGCCGGCTGGCGTCGGAGGCCTGGCGCTCAGCACCAGATTCCTGCAGAAGGGCGGCCTCGGAGCACTCCGAGCTACCGCCGCGGTCGCCATGCAACAGTCGGTACAGGTGATCACACACGTCGGGTTGTTGATCTTCTTCAGCGTGATCGCCGGGACGTCGGCCAATCTGGAGCACTTCGTCCCGAAGACGACGGTGCTCTATCTAATCGGTGGTGTAGCCCTCGGCCTGATCGGGACGTTCACGTTCGTACCCCAGCTTCGGCGCTGGCTCGGCACCGAGTTGCGGCCCCGCCTCAAGGAGTTGGGCGGCGAACTGGTCGAGTTGGCTCGCGAGCCGAAGCGGTTGGCGTTGATCGTGGCCGGCTGCGCCGCAACCACCCTCGGGGCCGCCTTGGCACTGTGGGCCAGCGTCGAGGCGTTCGGCGGCGGCACCACCTTCGTCACCGTCACGGTCGTCACGATGATCGGCGGAACACTCGCCTCGGCCGCCCCCACCCCAGGCGGTGTCGGCGCGGTCGAGGCGGCGCTGATCGGTGGGCTGGCGGCCTTCGGGGTACCGGCGGCCGTCGCCGTCCCCTCGGTGTTGTTGTACCGGGTGCTCACCTGCTGGTTGCCGGTCTTCATCGGATGGCCCGTCATGCGCTGGCTCAGCAGAAACGACATGATCTAGCAGCCCCAAAGTCGCCAACTCGCACCCCATCCGCGGCCGCGATGGTGTTTGATGGCGGTGTGGCAGACATCAGCCGCAGCCGATCGATAACCGCCCCGCCGCAGGCAATCTGGGACGTACTCGCCGACTTCGGGTCCCTCAGTTCGTGGGCGGACAATGTCGACCACTCGTGCATCCTGAACCACGGGCCTGGCGGTGCCGCGGCGGGAACCACCCGTCGCGTGCAGGTCGGCGGCAACACGCTGGTGGAGCGCATCACCGAGTTCGATCCGCGCACCGCGTTGGCCTACGACATCGAGGGCCTGCCCACCCGATTGCGGACGGTCATCAACCGTTGGACGCTGCGGCCGACCGGCGATGCCACCGACGTGACGCTGACCAGCAGGGTGGAGATCGGCGCAGGCCCGATCGCCCGCGCAGCCGAATGGGTCGTCTGCCGCGGCATGGCCAGGGAGTCCGACTCGATGCTCACCGGCCTGGTTCGACGAATGGAGAATCCACGTGCCTGAGCAACCCGACGTAGTCATCCTCATGACCGACGAAGAGCGCGCCGTGCCGCCGTACGAATCGGCTGACCTGCTGGCGTGGCGACGACGCGCTCTCGGCGGTCGACGCTGGTTCGACGAGCACGGCGTGAGTTTCACGCGGCACTACACGGGCTCGCTGGCGTGCGTACCGAGTCGTCCGACGATATTCACCGGTCAGTATCCCGATCTGCACGGCGTGACCCAGACCGACGGCATCGGAAAGCGGTACGACGATTCCCGGCTGCGGTGGCTGCGTGCCGGTGAAGTGCCCACGCTCGGCAACTGGTTCCGTGCCGCCGGCTACGACACCCACTACGACGGCAAGTGGCACATCTCGCACGCCGATCTCGAGGATCCGGAGACGGGCGAGCCATTGGCCACCAACGACGACGAGGGCGTCGTGGATCAGGCCGCGGTGCAGCGCTACCTCGACGCCGATCCCCTCGGGCCGTACGGCTTCTCCGGTTGGGTGGGACCCGAGCCCCACGGTGCGGCCATGTCCAACAGCGGTTTTCGTCGCGATCCACTGTTCGCCGATCGGATCGTCGCCTGGTTGAAGGACCGCTACGAACGTCGCCGCGCCGGTGACGAGGCCGCGTTGCGACCATTCCTGCTGGTCGCCAGCTTCGTCAACCCGCATGACATAGTGCTCTTCCCGGCGTGGGTGCGACGCAACCCGCTGACGCCCTTCACCTCGATGGACCCGCCGCACGTCCCAGCCCCGCCGACCGCCGACGAGGACCTGCGGACCAAACCGGCCGCGCAGATCGCATTTCGTGAGGCGTACTACTCCGGCTACGGCCCGGCCCCCGCGATCAGCCGCAGCTACAAGCGCAACGAGCAGAAGTACCGCGACCTCTACTACCGGCTGCACGCCGAAGTCGATGGACCGCTCGACCGCGTCCGTCGCACGGTCACCGAGGGAGGATCCGAGAACGCCGTCCTGGTGCGGACCTCCGACCACGGGGACCTGCTCGGCGCCCATGGCGGACTGCACCAGAAGTGGTTCAACCTCTACGACGAGGCGACCAGGGTGCCGTTCGTCATCGCTCGCATCGGTGAGGATGCGACGCAGGCGCGGGTCGTCTCGGCACCGACATCACACGTGGACCTGGTTCCGACACTCCTCGGCGCGGCAGGCGTCGACGTCGACGTCGTCGCCGACGTGTTGTCCGAATCGTTCTCGGAGGTTCACGGCCTTCCAGGGCGTGACCTCATGCCGGTGGTGGACGGGGCTCCAGCCGACGACGATCGCGCGATCTACCTGATGACACGGGACAACGTGCTCGAAGGCGACAGCGGCGCCTCAGCCGCGGCTCGAGGGTTGGGCATGACGGTGAATCCGCCTGCGCCGCTGCGCATCAAGCTCCCCGCGCACGTCGCCTCCAACTTCGAGGGTCTGGTGGTTCGTGTCGATGACTCGGAGGCTCCGCTCGGCGCGGGACATCTGTGGAAGTTGGTCCGCACCTTCGACGATCCGTCGACCTGGACCGAACCCGGTGTGCGCCAACTGGCGAGCAACGGCCTCGGCGGCGACGCCTACCGGAGCGATCCGCTCGACGACCAGTGGGAGCTCTACGACCTCACCGCCGACCCCATCGAGGCCGACAACCGATGGCCCGACCCGGCTCTGCACGAGATACGAGCGCACCTGAGGATGCAACTCAAGCAGGTGCGGGCGACCTCGGTGCCGGAGCGAAACCGCCCGTGGCCCTACGCGGATCGGCAGCCCCCCACCGAAGAGTCGGAGGGCGTGGTGCGACGGGTGCTGGGGCGCTTCGGGGTGTGATCCGCTAGTCGGTGCTCATCGCAGCCCAGGCCAGGAGCTGCTTGACGGCGCCCGCGTCGCCGTCGACCTGGAGTCGCTCCGACGGTATCCGCGAGTACAGCGCGAGGATCAGCTCAGCGGCCGGACCGATCACCGTCGCGGCTGGGACGCCCTCGGCATCGACCGTGACTTTCGCGACCGAGCTCAGGTCGACCGTCCATCGCGGACCCTCGGCGGCGACGAAGTCGACGCGCGCTGGCGCGTGCGGCCATGCACCCATGGCACCGAGGCTGACGACGAGGAACTCGTCGATGCTGTCGCTGGCGATGTCCGTCGGCAGCTCATCCGCGGTACCACTGACACTTTGCGCATCGTAAGCATGGAGCGCCGCCTCCTGGACCTGATGTCGCGCAACGGCTCCGGAGGTGCTCGGCGCGTCCGAATCTTCCCACCACGTCCAGCACGGGGCGTCTGGACCGACGTCGCGCAGGGCCCGTATCAGTATTTCGGTCGACTCCTCTGACCACGCGAGAAGGTCACCCGTCGGCAGATCCTCGACCCCGGGCGCCCCCGCGCGCCCGGCGCGAACCTTGGCCGCCCAGGAACGCTGCACCTGACCCACGTGGACGACGAGGTCGCGCAACGTCCAATCAGGGCATCCCGGCACTCCTGCTTGCAGGTCGTCGGCTGAAGCCACTGCGGTTCGCAGCAGTTCCGAGCGCTCGCTGATCACTTCGAGCAAGTCGCTGAACGGCGGGGGCATTCATCGGGTCTATCACGTGATCTTGACATTCGGCGGTCGGCCCAACGACATCGACTAAGAGGTGTCAGAGGGCCAGGCGCGCAGCGCCATGTCCGCGACCGCTCGGAGCCGCTCCCGGGGCACGCCGTCGCGGGCACGTGCGGCCAACCCGTTGAGAAGGACGACGATGAACTCGGCAAGGTCGTCGGGCTGTGCGGACGTTGGCAGGTCACCCGCCTCGATGGCCTGCCGTAGCCGGTCGGCGATGACCGAGCGCCCCTCGTCGCGCCGATCAGCCAGCAATGGATCCGAGTTGATCAGGCATCCGAGCGGATGCTGGCTGCTGGTGTATTCCTCAATCGCCAGATCCATTGTCCGCTGGACGAATTCGCGGGCTGTTGCGGCTGGGAGCGCCTGAGCGACGGGGACGCCCGGGCGCTGTGCATACGTGGCCACGGCTTCGTCGAACAGGCCCTGCTTGCCACCGAAGGCGGCGTACAGGCTCGGCGCCGAAATTCCCATCGCCGACGTGAGTTGGCTTATCGAGGTGCGGTCGAATCCGCCGCGCTCCCAGAACAGTTCCATCGCGCGCTGGAGCACAACGTCGCGATCGAACTCCCGCGGCCTGGCCATGTTGCCAGCCTAGTCGTGCTGTATCGGTCGTTATGAAATCGGTTGGGTTCACGTCGCACAATTACGTAACGATCGTTATACGTCCCGACTGGGAAGGTCCGCGAAGACGAAGTACGCCATCATCGGCTCGGGCAAAATCGGATCTGCCGTCGCCAGCCAGTTCGCGCGGGCCGGCCTGCCGGTCGGTGTGGCTACCGGACGCGGGGGTCGCCGCGGTGGCCCCAGGAAAGATGGACATCGTCCAGCCGTCGCACCGCTCAGATTCTGATCGAAAAGCCGGACTAGTGCGGGCGGTGGGACTCGAACCCACACGTTCTTTCGAACACAGGTACCTAAAACCTGCGCGTCAGCCAATTGCGCCACGCCCGCGCGCGCAAAAGCCTACCTGTTTCCTCGTCTTAGAATTTGTCGGTGCGCCTCCCTACCTTGATGGTGGGGAGGGAGGCGGTCATGCGCTCTGCAGAGGAATTCAACGAAGTGCAGGGCCTCATCTCCGGAGGCTTGAATGACTGTGCCATCTCTCGACTGACGGGCATACCTCGGCCCACGGTGCGCGATTGGCGGTGCAGACCACCAAACCGACTAGGCCGCCCTACTGCAGCGGCGCCGTGCGGAGTCCTGCACGATTTTTCAACGCTGCCGACCGCGGCGTATTCGTATCTGCTCGGCCTCTACCTCGGCGACGGATGCATATCGAAGTCGCGCGGAGTCTGGCGAATGCGAATCGTCCTGGGTACCGCCTATCCGGCAATCATCGACCGTTGCCGCGAGGCGATCGACATGGTCATGCCCGGCCAGCATTCCGCCATCATGCAGAAGCCCACTCGCTGCGTCGAGGTCGGCCATTACTCGAAACATTGGCCCTGTCTCTTCCCGCAGCACGGACCCGGCCGCAAGCACTCGAGGCGGATCGCCCTCGAGCCCTGGCAGCAGACACTCGTCGACCAAGCCACCGAGGAGTTCGTCCTCGGCCTCATCCACAGCGATGGCTGCCGCGTCGTCGCGAACGACCGCGGGGTGAGAAGCGTCCGCTATCACTTCTCCAACCGGTCGGAGGACATCATCGGGCTGTTCACCGCCGCCCTCGACAGCCTGAACGTCCACTGGACGCGGTCTACGAAGTACATCGTGTCCATCTACCGCAAGGCCGACACCGCACGACTCGACGAGTTCATCGGACCCAAGTCCATCGCGGTACCGTGGACGAATGTCCACTACACGTCGTAGGAGGCCAGCGCTGATCCTGCTGGTCTTCATCGGCGCCGCTGGCTGCCTGGCACTCGGCTGGTGGCAGTGGACGCGGTACGAGTCCGCGTCGGGCTCCTTCCAGAACCTCGGCTACGCCATGCAGTGGCCCATGTTCGCCGGCTTCTGCTTCTACGCGTACTACAAGTTCGTCCGCTACGAAGAGGCTCCGCCGCCGAAACCAGACCAGAACCAGCCGACCGAGATCCCCGACGGCCTGCTGCCCGAGCGACCCAAAGCTGCCCGGCGACTGGACGACGACCCGACACTCACCGAGTACAACGCCTACCTGGCCGAACTCGCCAGGGCCGACGGCCGTACCGACACCGACGACAGGACGACGAGATGAGCAGTCCCGATCCCGAAGCACCCAGTGATGCGCCGGAAGCCGACGATCCTTCGCCGGCGACTCCTACGGAGTCCATCCGCAAGGCATTGACCGCGTACCGGGTGCTGGCGTGGACGACCGGCATCTGGCTGATCGCGCTGTGCTACGAGATGGTGCTGAAGTACATCGTCAAGGTCGACGATCCGCCCAGTTGGATCGGCGTCGTGCACGGTTGGGTGTACTTCGTCTATCTGCTGTCGGCCGCGAACCTGGCCGTCAAGGTGCGCTGGCCGATCGGCAAGACCATCGGCGTCCTCCTGGCCGGCACCATCCCGCTGCTCGGCGTCATCGTCGAGCACTTCCAGACCAAGCAGATCAAGGCCGCCTTCAACCTCTGACGGACCGGCCGGCCAGCGTCAGACTCCGACCGCCGCCCGGTGCTCGTACAAGCGGTCGCGCCCCCGCGGTGTCAGGCGAAACGACAGCGAGTCGTCCTCCGTGCTGCCCAGTGCCAGGCCCTCCCGCAGCAGTTCGGTGACGTGTCGGCCGGCCGTTGGGACGTCGATCTTGAGCTCGCGGGCGATGTCGCCGAGCGAGAGCGCACCCGCCGCGTCGATCCGGCTGCACATCGCGTAGCGGTTTCGGTCGAGTGGCGGAGTTGGCGCCTCCCTGACCGGCGCGACCGTCGACACCACAGGGATGAGCAACGCCAGTATCGCCGCCAGCGCAGCCACCCCGGCCGCCACCACCATCGCCGTTCGGAAGCCGGCCATCGACGGCAACTCGGAACCGGCGAACGATACGGTCATCCCCGCGAGGACCGCGCCGATCACTGCGCTTGAGATCGACGTTCCCAGTGATCGCGCGAGGGCGTTGATGCCGTTCGCAGCGGCGGTCTCCGAGATCGGCACGGCTGCGTTGATCAGCGCGGGCATCGAGGCGTAGGCGAATCCGACTCCCACGGAAACCGCGATGTTGAGCACCATGATCTGCCACGACGCGGCCAGCAACACCAGGCCCGTCGCGTAGGAGGCCGAGATGATGACTGCTCCGGTCACCAGCGTGAAGCGCGGGCCCCGCGCGCCGGCGATCCGCGCCGCGATGGGTGACGTCACCATCATCGCAAGACCACCAGGGGCCATCCACAAACCAGTCGCCAGCATCGATTGTCCCAGCCCGAAGCCAGTCTCCCTGGGCATCTCCAGGATCTGCGGCGCGACCAGCGACAGGCCGAACATGCCGAATGCGACGGCGACCGACGCCATGTTGGTGGCCAGCACCGGACGCTTGACGGTGGTCCTCAGATCGACCGTCGGCGACGACACCCTCAGTTCCCACCACCCGAACAGCGTGAAGATCAGCAGCGACGAACCGAACATCGCGAGCGTCAATCCGCTGGTCCAGCCCCAGCTCTGCCCCTTGGAGATACCGAGCAGCAGCGTGACCAACCCACCTGCCAACAGCGCCGCTCCGAGCGGATCGAGCCGGTCATCGGTGCGCGACGGTACGTGCGGTATCAGGACGACGAACATCAGCAGAGCGGCGACGCCGAGGACGGTGGCGAACCAGAACAACATGTGCCAGTCGTAGTGCTGCGCGATCACGGCCGACAGCGGTAATCCAAGGGCACCTCCGACGCCCAGCGAGGCACTCATGAGACCCATTGCGGGTCCGACCCTTTCGGCCGGTACGCAGGCGCGCAGCACGCTTATGCCCAGCGGGATGATGGGAATGCCGAAACCTTGCAACCCTCGACCCACGATCAGCGGCAGGAGCGAACTCGTCATCGCGGCGATCAACGATCCGCAGATCAGCAGGATCGCGCATGCGACGAGCATCGGCTTCGCGCCGTACATGTCGCCGAGCCTGCCGAACACCGGCGTCGCAACGGCAGCCGCCAGCAATGTGGCCGTGATCGCCCACGAGGCATTGGATGGGCTGGTGTTCAACAACTTTGGTAGTTCGGGGATCAACGGAATGATCAGGGTCTGCATCAGGGACACGCTGATGCCGGCTGCCGACAGCACGGCCACCAGGATGCCGGGATGCGAAGAGCCCGAGGATCGCGACGCTCGCCCGAGTACCGAACCACCCATGTCGCCGCACGCTACACGTTAGTTGAGCTATGCAAAACTTTGCTGGCCCGGCAGGCGCGCTCAGACCAGCGTGCGCAGTGCAGGCAACAACAACGCGAGAGCGCGTCCTCGATGCGACGCCGCGTCCTTCTCGGCCGGGCTCAATTCGGCGGCCGAACGATCCGAAGCCTCCGGCATGAAGATCGGGTCGTAGCCGAATCCGCCGTCACCCCTGGGAGCACGCGCGATGCTGCCCGACCATTCCCCTCGCACGACGGACTCCCCCGCCTGCGACACCAGCGCGCACGCCGACACGAACGCCGCGCCGCGCCGCTCGTCGGGTACGTCACCCAGTTGTCCAAGCAGCAGGTGAAGATTCGCGACGTCATCCCCGTGAGCCCCGGCCCACCGGGCCGACAGCACGCCGGGCATTCCGTTCAGGGCATCGACGGCGAGCCCGGAATCGTCGGCGACCGATGGCAGGCCGGACGCCTGGAATGCGTCACGAGCCTTCGCCAGCGCGTTCTCCTCGAAGGTGGCGCCGGTCTCGGGAGCCTCGTCGAACGGTGCGACGTCGTCGAGAGACAACAGGCGCAGACCGGACACGCCTGCGCCGTCCAGCACGCGACGCAGCTCGGCAAGCTTCTTGGGGTTGCGGCTGGCAACCAGCAGATCGGTCAGCTTCCGAACGCCTTCTTGGGCGGCGACGTGGCCTCCGGCAGCTCCCCCGGGTATGGCAGCTCGAGCGCTTCGCGCTGTACGACGAACAGCTGCTCGCACGCGGCCAGGGCGGCGTCGAGCATCTTGTCAAGCGTGGAGCGAGGGAACGTCGCACCCTCCCCTGTGCCCTGGATCTCGACCAGGGTTCCGGTGTCGGTGGCGACGACGTTCATATCCACCTCGGCGCGCGAATCCTCCTCGTACGGCAGATCCGTTCGGACGCGACCGTCGACCACGCCGACCGACACCGCGGCGATGGCACACGACAGCGGCCGTGGATCCGACAACCGTCCCGCAGCAGACAGATAGGTGACCGCATCCGACAGTGCCACGTAGGCGCCGGTGATGCCCGCGGTGCGGGTACCACCGTCGGCTTGGAGGACGTCGCAGTCGATGGCGATGGTGTTTTCACCCAGCGCGCCGAGATCGATGCACGCTCGCAGCGACCGGCCGACGAGTCGACTGATCTCCTGAGTGCGCCCACCGACCTTGCCGCGGACCGATTCGCGATCGGAACGGGTGTGGGTGGCGGCGGGCAGCATGGCGTATTCCGCCGTCAGCCAGCCCTGACCCGAACCCTTGCGCCAGCGCGGCACGCCCTCGGTGACGCTGGCCGTGCACATCACCCGGGTCTGGCCGAATTCGACCAGTACGGATCCGGCGGGATGCTTCGTAAAGCCGCGGGTGATGCTTACCGGTCGCAACTCGTCATCGAGTCGCCCGTCTTCTCGTCTGGACACCCGCCAACCCTAACCGGTGCGGGTGACGACTCAGTGCGCCACGACCTCGAAGGTCTCATTGCACGCGACGGCGTGCACCGGGCCGTCGAATTCGGCCTTCGCCTCGCTGATGACGTCCTCGCGGGACGTCCACGGCGGGATGTGGGTCAGCAGCAGTTCGTGTACGCCGGCCTTGGCCGCGGCGCGGCCGGCTTCGGTGCCCGAGAGATGCAGTCGCGGTGGCCGGTCCGGGGAATCGGTCCACGATGCCTCGCACAGAAACAGGTCAGCACCGCTGGCGAGTTCGATCAGTTCATCGCAGTAGCCAGTGTCACCGCTGTAGACGAGGGTTGCCCCGGACGGATCGGTGAAGCGCATACCGTACGACTCCGTCGGGTGGCACACCTTGCGGGGCAAGACGTTGAGCGCGCCGATCTGCACCGCTTCCCCGTCCACCCACCGATGGATGTCGAAGATGTCGGAGAAATCGTCGATCTCGCCGCCCTCGGGAGAGGACGCGGCGCCGAGGCGCGACCAGGTATCGGCAGGCCCGAACATCAGGGCGCGTCCCTCGGGGGGCGACGGATGGTAGCGGCGCCACACGAACAGCCCTGGAAGATCCAGGCAGTGGTCGGCGTGCAAGTGGGACAGCAGAACGCTCACGGTGCCGGGATCGGCATATCTCTGAAGTGCGCCGAGCACGCCGCCGCCGAAGTCGACGGCAAGCGGCGGGGTGTCCGGGGCGGTCACCAGGTAACCCGAAGCAGGCGAATCTGGCCCGGTGACGCTACCGGAACAGCCGAGTACGGTGATTCGCACGCTCACTAGCTTGCCATGCCCGATAAGCATGTGACGAAAACATCACCGCATTTCGCGCCGAGTTTCATGATCTGGTCATTTAGTGACCCGACACCGACGGTGACGACGCCCCCCGGTGCGCGGGTTGTTACGGCGAACGCCGGGAACAGCAAACGCGTCCCGGCGCTCAGGTCAACAGCCCGGGCGCGGTCCCGATCTTGCGTTTGGTCCTGGCCTTGCGTTCGGGTCCGGACAGGAGGTACGCCGCGATCACGCCGGCGATCCCGCCGCACAGGTGCCCCTGCCAGGACACGCCGAACGTTCCGGGTAGTGCACCCCACAGAACGCCGCCGTACACGAGGAAGACGAGGATCCCGACGACGATCTGCCACGCGTGTCGGGTGAAGAACCCAAAGACGATCAGGAACGTCAGCCAGCCGAAGATCAGACCGGAGGCGCCGATGTGGTTGGTCTCCACCCCGTAGGGCGCACCCAGATTGCCGATCAGCCAGGTACCGAACCCACCGAGTATCCACACGATGACGGTGGCGTAGATGAAGCGAGACATCCCGGCCAGCGAAACCAGGAAGCCGAGCACCAGCGCGGGAACGGTGTTGGCGACCAGGTGCGCCCAGTTGGCGTGCAGCAGGGGCGCCCAGAGAATGCCCCACAGCCCGTCCACCTCGAGCGGGCGTATGCCGTCCTGCTCCAGTCGACTTCCCGACACCTGATCGACGGCCTCGATGACGTAGAGCAGGGCGACGAAGCTGACGATGGTGACACCACCGACCATCCAGCCCGGCCGCTCCTTCTTCGTCGGGGTGATCGCGCTCACGGGAGATCCCGCTCCGCTTCTCGCCGTTCCCCGCTGGTGCCCATAGCTGCCCTTCCGTTGCGTCTACCGCATCATCGAGGCTACCGGCGTGCGCGCCTGCCGACAGATGCCTCCACCCGGCGTCGCACACGATGAACGCAATTCTTCCCGGCCTTACCCCGTGGCATCGCTTCGAGCGTTCGGGAACGCGCCGGGCAACATGCTGCGGTAGGTCGGAATTCCTGCCACCGTCTCGGCAGCCAGAACCCCGACCATCACCGCGTGCGCGAGACAGTCGGCCGCAGCCGCCCCGACGGCCGTCGCCAGCTTCGTCTCCGGAGACATCGCCGCAGGTGTCGCCGCGGTTCCCGTCGCTGGCTCCACCTCCACTGCACCGGTGGACAGCACGAAGACGGTGTCCCCGTCCAGAGGCGTGTGCGCGGGTCGGATGGTGCGCGCCAAGCCATCCTGAGCGGCGACGGCGACCCGCTTGCAGGCCGCCTTGCTCAGCGCGGCGTCGGTGGCGACGACGGCGATGGTGGTGTTCAACGGTGAGAGCTTGGCGTCGCGCTCCGCGAAGGCGGCGACCTGATCGTCGGGCGGTGCACTCAGTCCCAGCGTCGCGATGAGATCGGCCATCCACGGCAACCCCGTCTGGGGGTCGGCGACGTTGCCGGCCGAATTCACCGCGACGATGGCACCGACGGTGACGCCGATGTCCTCGAGGGTCACCGAGGCGGTGCCGAGGCCACCCTTGAGCACGCCGGCCCGCGCGCCGACCCCGGCGCCGACGTTGCCCACCGCCACCTCGACACCTGCCGCGTTGGCGGCGGCTGAGCCGAACTCCGCGGTGGGGCGGCACTGCCAGCCGCCGACCGGAAGGTCGAAGATCACCGCCGAGGGGACGATCGGGACCAGACCGCCGTCCATCACCACACCGCGGTCATGCTCCTCGAGCCATTGCATGACGCCGTCCGCGGCGGCGAGGCCGTAGGCGCTGCCACCCGTCAAGACCACGGCGTCGACGTAGCGCACGCTGTTGGCAGGGTCGAGCAAATCCGTCTCCCTGGTGCCGGGCGCACCGCCTCGCACGTCGACCGCACCGATGGTGCCCGGCGGAGTCAGCACGACGGTGGTGCCACAGGCCCAGCCCTGCCCCAACGTGGCGTCGGGGTCCAGCCGATGGTGGTTGCCGACGAGAATGCCCGAGACATCGGTGATCGAGCCCGCAGGCAAGCTCACTTCTTGCCCATCAGCCCGAGTACCAGGTACTCCTGCAACACGGTCAGCCATTGATACACGTCGAGGTGACCGGCCATCGGATGCTCGGCGGGCAGGTGGTCGGGCCCTTCCGGTCCGATCTCGAGCATCGTGCCCAACGCCAGGCGGATGTCGTTGACGCACGCGGTCCAGCAGTGCGCGTCGTCCTCGGTGATCTCGAACCTACCGCCCGCCAAGGGCAGGGTGTCCAACAGTCGTTGGCCCGCATGCCGTTTCGCCTCGATGATCTCGGGCTCGTGCAGGCTGCGCAGTGCACTGTTCAGGCTCTCGGCGGTGCCGGAACCCGCCGGATGGTCGTGCTGCGGCCGAAAGAAGTCGGGCAGCAGACGCATCATCGTGTCATCGTCCGGTGGTTGCGAGTGCCCGGTCCGCATCCCCGTGAGCTCTTCCAGTTCGTCTGTGGGTGAAGAGTTCTCACGGTCAACCAGCATGTCCATCAGTGAATTGACCAAGCTCTGCAGGAGAGTCGCCTCGTGCGCCGCGAGGGTAGATCGAAACCGCGTTCCCTCAGCGGTTTCCACACGCTTCCACTTACGCACGCCGGTACTCCCGGGCTCAGCGATCCTGCTGCATCGTCGCCCAGAGGCCCGCTGCATGCAGTTTGGTGACGTCGATCTCCATGGACTCCCGACTGCCCGCGGAGACCACGGCCTTTCCCTCCTCGTGCACCTGGAGCATCAGCTTGCTGGCGTGCGGCTCGCTGTAGCCGAAGAGTTTCTGGAACACGTAGGTCACATACGACATCAGATTCACGGGGTCGTCCCACACCAGGGTCACCCACGGGCTGTCGGTCGCCTCGACGACCTCGACATCACGGTCCTCGCGAGCCCCAGGCTTGGTTCGCGCCGGCGTCACCATGTCGCCAAGGATAGACACCGGTCTCGAAGACCGTCCGAACGGCTACGGTTGGGCCTGTGACTCCCGACGAGCGCTCACGCGAGAAGTACGCGTCGACGGCTCTGCTCACCGACAAGTACGAGCTGACGATGCTTGCGGCAGCGCTTCGTGATGGCACCGCTCACCGGCAGACCACATTCGAGATCTTCGCGCGCCGCCTTCCCGAAGGGAGACGCTACGGAATCGTCGCAGGCACGGGCCGTTTCCTGGATACGTTGCCGCACTTCAGATTCGACGATGCCGACCTCTCGCTGCTGGCGGACTTCCTGGACACCGAAACACTGGCATACCTGGCCGATTACCGCTTTGCGGGTGACGTCGACGGCTACGGCGAAGGTGAGCTGTACTTCCCGGGCTCCCCCGTGTTGTCCGTGAGCGGCACGTTCGCCGAATGCGTTTTGTTGGAGACCTTGGCGCTGTCGATGTTCAACCACGACTCTGCCATCGCCTCGGCGGCCGCCCGCATGGTCAGCGCCGCCGAAGGGCGACCGCTCATCGAGATGGGCTCGCGTCGTACCCACGAGATGTCGGCCGTCGCGGCCGCGCGCGCCGCCTACATCGCCGGATTCTCCGGCTCGTCGAACCTCGAGGCTCAGCGGCGGTACGGCGTCCCGGCGCTGGGGACCAGCGCGCACGCGTTCACGCTGCTGCACACCTCCGCCGACGGGCCCGACGAGCGGGCGGCGTTCCAAGCTCAGGTCGACGCGCTCGGCGTCGGGACCACGCTGCTCGTCGACACCTACGACATCACCGCAGGCGTGGCGAACGCAGTCGCCATCGCGGGCTCCGAGTTGGGCGCAGTCCGCATCGACTCCGGCGACCTCGGGGTGCTCGCCAGGCAGGTTCGCACCCAACTCGACGAGCTGGGTGCACCTAACACGCGCATCGTCGTCACCAGCGACCTCGACGAGTTCGCGATCGCGTCCCTGCGC
Source organism: Mycolicibacterium hodleri (assembly GCF_006439015.1). Lineage (GTDB taxonomy): Bacteria > Actinomycetota > Actinomycetes > Mycobacteriales > Mycobacteriaceae > Mycobacterium > Mycobacterium hodleri_A. The sequence continues at coordinate 247,769 of NZ_RCZG01000006.1, forward strand.
GCCGAGCCGGTCGACTCCTACGGGGTTGGCACGTCCCTGGTTACCGGTTCCGGCGCGCCGACCGCCGGCATGGTCTACAAGCTCGTCGAGGTCGACGGCGTTCCGGTCGCCAAGCGCAGCAGCCACAAGGAGTCCCATGGCGGCCGCAAGCAGGCTCACCGGTTGGCCAAGTCGACGGGCACCATCGTCGAGGAGATCGTGCACCTGGCCGACCGACCCCCTGCGGAATCGGCGGGGCTGGTGGCCACCGCCCTGGCCCACCCGCTGGTACGCGGCGGTCAGACCGTTACCGACGACGACTTGAAGTCCGCTCGCAAGCGCGTCACGGCAGGCCTGCACAGCCTGCCGTGGGACGGGTTGAAGCTCTCCCGCGGCGAGCCCGCGATTCCCACCCGCATGGTCGACGCCACGCGCCAGGCCTGAGGAGGAGACACGGGCGGCGTCAGAGAACTTCTGGACAAGGCCGTTGCCGCGCTCGGCGGCACGGAGCGCAACGGACAGATCGAGATGGCCGAGGCCGTCGACCATGCGTTCGAGACCGGTGAGCACCTCGCCGTACAAGCCGGCACCGGGACGGGCAAGTCATTGGCCTATCTGGTGCCCGCAATCAAGCGCGCCATGGAACGGGCCGAGCCGGTGGTGATCTCGACGGCCACCATCGCGCTGCAACGTCAGTTGTTCGACCGCGACCTGCCGAGGCTCGCCGATGCGCTGACCGGTGAAGTTCCGCGCCGACCTGAGTTCGCCCTGCTCAAGGGCCGCGGAAACTACCTGTGCCTCAACAAGATTCACAGCGGCGCATCGGAGTCCAACGAGGACGTACCCCAGGACGAGTTGTTCGACGCCGTGGCGGCGACGGCGCTGGGACGTGACGTGAAGCGCCTGACCGAGTGGGCCTCGAACACCGAGACCGGTGATCGCGACGAGGTCGTGCCAGGTGTCGCCGACCGATCGTGGCGCCAGGTCAGCGTGTCCGCCAGGGAGTGCCTCGGAGCGGCGCGCTGTCCATACGGCACCGACTGCTTCGCCGAGAAGGCAAGGGGAACCGCCGGCTCGGCAGACATTGTCGTCACCAACCACGCACTGCTGGCCATCGACGCGATCTCCGAGGTCAATGTGTTGCCAGAACACGAACTCCTCGTCGTCGACGAAGCCCACGAACTCGTCGACCGGGTGACCAGCGTGGCCACCGGTGAGCTGTCGGCGACCACGCTCGGCATCGCCCACCGCCGCTCCTCCCGGCTGGTCGACGACGAACTCGCCCAGAGCTTCGAAGCGGCGACCGCCACGTTCGCGTCTGCCATCTACGACGCGGAACCGGGGCGCAAGGACTTCCTCGACGGCGAGACGGCCACCTACCTCACGGTGCTGCGGGACATGGCCGACAGGGTCCGCTCGGCCATCGACACCGCGCCGGGCGACCCGAAGGCGGCTGCGGCGCGAAACGAGGCGGTGACGGCCCTCAACGACGTCAGCGACACCGCGTCGCGCATCCTGTCGTCGTATGGCCCGGCAATTCCCGACCGCACCGACGTGGTGTGGCTCGATCACGAGGAGACCCGTTCGGCGGGCAAGCGCGCGGTGCTGCGGATCGCGCCGCTCTCGGTGGCGAACCTGTTGCGCAACAGACTGTTCGACCAGGGGACCGTCATCCTCACCTCCGCCACGCTGACGATCGGCGGAAACTTCGATGCGATGGCCCGATCCTGGGGCCTCACCGCGATCGGCGACGAGGCGCCCGGGTGGAAGGGCATCGACGTCGGATCGCCCTTCGCACATGCCAAGTCGGGCATCCTGTACGTCGCAGCCCACCTGCCACCGCCGGGACGCGACGGCACTGGCTCGGCGGAACAGCTCGACGAGATCGAGGGTCTCATCACCGCGGCAGGAGGTCGTACCCTCGGTCTGTTCTCCTCGATGCGCGCCGCGAAGGCGACGGCCGAGGCGATGCGCGACCGCCTCGACACACCGGTGCTCTGCCAGGGCGAGGACACCACGATGGCGCTGGTCCGCCGATTCGCCGACGATGAGGAGACGACGCTGTTCGGCACTCTGTCACTGTGGCAGGGCGTAGACGTACCGGGACCGTCGCTGAGTCTGGTACTGATCGACCGAATCCCCTTCCCCCGCCCCGACGATCCGCTCATCACGGCCCGCCAACGCGCAGTGGCCGCCCACGGGGGAAATGGATTCATGGCCGTCGCGGCCAGTCATGCCGCGCTGCTGCTCGCTCAGGGCGCAGGACGTCTGCTCCGCAGCGTCGACGACCGGGGCGTCGTCGCCGTCCTCGACTCGCGGATGGCCACCGCCCGCTACGCCGGCTTCCTGCGCGCCTCGCTGCCGCCGTTCTGGGCGACCACCGACTCCGGGCAGGTCAGGAAGGCACTGGAGCGCTTGCGGGCGGGGTGACCGCGCATTCACTATCCTGGCCTGCAGATTGACGTGCGTGCCGTCCCGGCCGCCGGACGGAGAAGAAAGGGCGGCGTCGATGAGGCGACGGCACCTCGGCAGCGTCATCGCACTCGTTCTGACCACGCTCCTTCTCACCTCGTGTGCGACGACGTTGAAGGGAACGCCGGTTTCAGTGTTCGCGAACCCGTTCAGCGTCGCGGGCATGCCCGCCGTCAACGGTCCGACCGGTTTGCGCGATGACGCCGAGGCACCGTCCCGCGACGTGGCGAACACCGATGGCGGCCAGATCGACGAACTCGCGGCCAGCGCGGTGAGCGATATCGAGGAGTTCTGGGCCGAGCACTATGGCGCGACGTTCGGCGGCGGGTTCACCCCCGTCAAGGAACTCGTGTCGTGGGACTCCACCGACTACGGCGACGTCGAATTCTGCGGGAACAACGTGGTCGGTTTCGTCAATGCCGGTTACTGCCTGGACGACAACACCATCGGTTGGGATCGCGGCGAGCTCCTGCCACAACTGCGCGACGCCAACGGCGACATGGCGGTCACCATGGTGCTCGCCCACGAGTACGGGCACTCCGTGCAGCACCAGGCCGATCTGGTCACCAAGAAGACGCCGACCATAGTTGGCGAGCAGCAGGCCGATTGCCTGGCGGGCACGTACATGCGCTGGGTCGCCGAGGGCAATTCCCCGAGGTTCACGCTCAGCACCGGCGACGGCTTGAACAACCTGCTCGCCGCGATGATCGCGTTCCGCGACCCGCTGCTCAATGAGAGCGACTCAGAGGTCGGCGCGGACGAGCACGGTTCGGCGTTCGAGCGGGTCTCGGCATTTCAGTTCGGGTTCACCGACGGCGCTGCGTCGTGCATGGCGATCGACCTCGAGCAGATCAAGCAGCGTCGAGGCAACCTGCCGGTGTTGTTGCCCGACGACCAGACCGGCGAACTGCCGGTCACCGAGCAGTCGGTGCGGTCCATCCTCGACGCGATGAACATCGCGTTCGAGCCTGCAAACCCGCCGCAACTCAGCTTCGACGAGGCGGTCTGCCCCGACGCCCGGGCGGGTGGCCCGGCGTCGTTCTGCCCAGCGACCAACACCATGACCGTCGACTTGCCGGCTCTCCAGAAACTTGGTGCCCAGAGCGCCGATGACAGCGGCGTCGTCATGGGCGACAACACCGCCTACTCCGTGGTGGTCTCACGTTTCATGCAGTCGATTCAGCACCAGCACGGCGGCGTCGCACTCGACAACGCCGAGGCGGCTTTACGCACCGCATGCCTGACGGGTGTCGCGACGGTCAAGATGACCGATGACATCACCACCCCGGCCGGGGACACCATCCAGCTCACGGCGGGCGACGTCGACGAGGCAGTCTCGGGCATCCTCGTCAACGGTCTGGTCGCCAGCGATGTCAACGGTGACTCGGTGCCATCGGGCTTCTCTCGCATCGACGCGTTCCGGTTGGGCGTGCTCGGCGACCAGGACCGCTGCTTCAAGCGCTTCGACTGACCATCTTGCCGCGCGACTCGTGCACGTTCAACCGCGCTCACCGAGGGTTTACGTGCACAAATCGCTGCGGTCAAACGACCTTGGTCTCGCCGTAGTAGGCCAGGATCTGGTCTGAGACCTTCGTCGACCGCGTCAGGAACGCATATGACCGGATGAACGACTGGCCGACGCACCCGTCGATCTTGATGTGGAAGTTGGAGATCATCACCCACGGCGCGAACCCCTGGAACTCCTTCTTGGTCACGGGCACGATGTTGATGATGCCGGGCTTCAGACCGATGGCGATGCCACCGGTTACCGGAGTGGTCAACACCGGGATCAAACCGTCGGGAAGGGGTGAGACCACGTCGACGCCGCCGAGTCCCACCGACGGCGACACACCCGCGGTACCGGTGAGCGTGACGCCATTGGAGGTGCTCATGTCGACGCCGCAGCCGATCTGGTAACCGACCTCGATCGTGCCGTTCGGTTCGTCGGTGTCCTCGGGCGCCCACAGTGACCCGTCGAACGTGCCGCCGACGACGTAGTCCCGTGACGACAGAGCGGTAGTCAAAGGGGCCTGCGGCGTCTGCGTCTCTTCCTTGGCGCCCAGGATCAAAGTCCAGCCGTCCGGCCCCTTCGAGGACACCGGCGGCGGTGAGACGACCCGGCCATCATCCGCGGGCGGTGCGGGCGCTTCTACGGCGTCTGCGGCGGCAGGCTCCCCGTCGGGGTCGGCCCACGCCACGGGTGCGTAAAACCCGGCGACGAGCACGCACACGGCGAGGACGAGGGGGCCGCGAGACGGCACGACGAACCTCCCAACATTGCGCTGTTCGGAACATAACCCTCTGAGACATCCTCACCGGGCCGACACACATGCGGCACGAGGTTGCGAAACGGCGTCGATTACGCGGTCGGAAGGCGCATGACGAAGCCGGCCTCGAGGGCCACCCACAACGCTCCGTCGGGCCCAATCGCCATACCGTGAGGCTCGCTGCCCGCGGGCAGGTCGATGGTGGCGACCTCTCCATCGGCGCTTACGTGCGCGATCTGGTCGGCACCCCAGAGGCTGACCCACACCCCGCCCGACGGATCGGCTGTCACGGCGTGCGGCTTGCCGGGAAGCTCGAGTTCCTGCATCGCTTCGTTCATCGGGATACGCCCGATCTTGTCGGCCAGGATCGCCGTGAACCAGACCGCGTCGTCGTGCGTGCCCGCGATACCGACCGGGCCCGCGCCGGGCGTGGGGACCTTGCGGAGGGTCACCGTCCCGCGGTCGAGTCGGCCGATGGCGTTGGCCTGGTTCAACGTGAACCACAGCGCGTTGTCCGGTCCGGTGGTGATCATCGACGGCATGCCGCCGGGCGCGGCGACCTCGGTGATCTCGCCATCGACGCTGATCCGGCCGACGACACCGGAGCCCGTCGCCGTGAACCACAACGCACCGTCGGGGCCGGTCGTAATACCGAAAGGTGTGCTGCCGTCGGGCAACTCGAACGCCGCCAGCTCACCGGCGGTGGAGATCCGTCCGATCCGGTCGTCCCCTGCGCGGGTGAACCACAGCGCGCCATCGGGCCCGGCGGTGATGATCGACGGCTTGCTGTTCTCGGCCACCTGGTAAACCTCGAGGTCCCCGTCGGGAGTCACCCGCGCGATCGCGCCGCGATGCACCAGCGTCACCCACATGGCACCATCGGACCCCGCCGCAAGCGCATAGGGCCCGCCGTCGACGGCCACTTCGAAGATGCGCTTCACGCGAGCTGACCCTACCGACCGAACGAGTCAGAACAGTGCACCAGGATGAAGACATCCGGCCCATGGGGTTGAGCCTGACACTACGGTGGGTATAGGGCGCGACAAGGTAATCGAGCAGACGTAATCCCCCAACAGCCCGTGGTCCCGCCTCGGGCGTAAGGAGAAATGTGGCCGGTCGAATCGAGATCGATGACGTCGAACCGGTGGTGTCCAACGGCCGATACCCGGCCAAGGCCGTCGTCGGCGAAGCGATCCCGGTAAAGGCGGTGGTGTGGCGAGAGGGCCACGACGCGGTGTCCGCGACGTTGGTGGTGCGATATCACGGAACGGCCTACCCGCAGCTTGCCGCTGCGCCGGCGGGGCTGGCGACTTCCCACGTCGAGGCCATCCCGATCGAGGAGGTCGTCGGAGGTTCGCAGCGGGTCAAGCCACAACGACTACCCATGGTGCCCGGCGAAGAACCCGACTTCTTCCACGGCCAGTTCAGCCCCGACGCCGTCGGCTTGTGGACGTTTCGGGTGGACGGTTGGGGCGACCCGTTGGCCACGTGGCGCAAGAACGTCACGGCCAAGCTGGATGCAGGGCAGGGCGAGTCCGAATTGAGCAACGACCTCCTCATCGGCGCACAACTGCTGGAGCGGGCTTCGACCGGTGTGCCGCGTCAGGATCGCTACCCGCTGATGGAGGCGGCGGAGAGCCTTCGCACTCCGGGCGACCCGTTCACCCGAGCAGGTGCCGCGTTTGCGCCCGAGGTGGCGGAATTGCTCCACGACTATCCGCTGCGCGAGCTGATCACGCGCGGCGAGCAGCACGGCGTGTGGGTGGACCGACCGCTGGCCCGATTCAGCGCCTGGTACGAGATCTTCCCCAGGTCGACAGGCGGCTGGGACGACGGCGGCAAACCCGTACACGGAACCTTCGCAACGGCGAGCAAGACGCTGCCGCGCATCGCGAGCATGGGTTTCGACATCGTCTATCTCCCGCCGATCCACCCGATAGGCAAGGTGCACCGCAAGGGACGCAACAACAGCGTCACCGCGGCGCCGACGGATGTCGGCTCGCCGTGGGCGATCGGTAGCGACGAGGGTGGGCACGATTCGGTGCACCCGGAGCTCGGCACGATCGAGGACTTCGACCACTTCGTCGGCGAAGCGCGCGGACAGGGTCTCGAGGTGGCGCTCGACCTGGCCCTGCAGTGCGCCCCAGACCATCCCTGGGCAAAGGATCACCCAGAGTGGTTCACCGTTCTTCCCGACGGCACCATCGCCTATGCCGAGAACCCACCCAAGAAGTATCAGGACATCTACCCGGTCAACTTCGACAATGATCCGGCGGGCATATACGCCGAGGTACTTCGAGTCGTCAAGTTCTGGATGTCGCACGGCGTCAAGGTGTTTCGAGTTGACAATCCGCACACCAAACCGCCGAACTTCTGGGCCTGGCTGATCGGCGAGGCGAAGAACGAAGATCCCGACGTGCTGTTCCTGGCCGAGGCCTTCACCCGGCCCGCGCGGCTGTTCGGGCTGGCGAAACTCGGCTATACGCAGTCGTACACGTACTTCACCTGGCGGACGGCCAAGTGGGAACTGACCGAGTTCGGTGAGCAGATCGCCGAACACGCCGACTACGCTCGCCAGAGTCTGTGGGTGAACACGCCGGACATCCTGCACGAGAGCCTCCAGCACGGCGGCCCAGGCATGTTCGCGATCCGCGCGACGATGGCCGCGACGATGAGTCCGACATGGGGCGTCTACTCCGGCTACGAACTGTTCGAGGGCCAGGCCGTCCGCGAGGGCAGCGAGGAATACCTGGACTCCGAGAAGTACGAGTTGCGTCCACGCGACTTCGAGGCCGCACTCGCGTCGGGCCACTCGCTTGAGCCGTTCCTAACGCGGCTCAACGAGATCCGCAAGGTGCACCCGTCGCTGAGCCAATCGCGCACCATCACGTTCCACCAGATCGACAACGACGCCCTGCTGGCCTACAGCAAGTTCGACCCCATCAGCGGCGACTGCGTCCTCGTGGTGGTGACGCTGAACGCGTTCGGCCCGGAGGAATCCACCCTCTGGCTGGACATGGAGGCACTGGGAATGGCCGATTACGACCGCTTCTGGGTGCGCGATGAGATCACAGGTGACGAATATCAGTGGGGCAACGCCAATTACGTGCGCATCGACCCCGTCCGCTCCGTTGCCCACATCCTGAACATGCCGCAAATACCGACCGACAAGCGGCTAGCGCTGCTGCGGAGGGAATGATTCACATGACCCGCACCAATGACATCACCACAGCACGTCTCCGCCCCGACGACGCGGACCTCGGCCGCCTGTTGGCAGGCGATCACCACGACCCGCACTCGGTGCTGGGCGCACACGAATATGGTAATCACACCGTCATCCGTGCTCTCCGGCCGAATGCGCTGGAGGTGGTGGCCATCGTGGGCGGTGAGCGGTTGCCGTTCACCCACGTCGAATCCGGCCTGTTCGCGGTGGCGGTTCCCGTCACCGACCTGACCGACTACCGCCTCGAAGTCAGCTATCCCGGCGAGGACGGCAATCCCCACGTTCACACCGTCGCCGATCCGTACCGGTTCCTGCCCACCCTCGGCGAGATCGATCTGCACCTCTTCGCCGAGGGACGTCACGAACGCCTGTGGGAGATCCTCGGCGCCCATCCTCGCAGCTTCACCACACCCGACGGCGTCGTCGAGGGCGTGTCCTTTGCGGTATGGGCTCCGAATGCCAAGGGCGTCAGTCTGATCGGTGACTTCAACCACTGGTCCGGCACTGAGGCCCCGCTTCGCACGCTCGGTTCGACAGGCGTGTGGGAGGTCTTCTGGCCCGGTTTCCCGACCGATGGCCTCTACAAGTTCCGCGTGCATGGCGCCGACGACGTGATCACCGAGCGTGCCGACCCGATGGCCTTCGCGGCCGAAGTGCCGCCGCTACGGGCGTCTCGCGTCAACATCAGCGACTACACGTGGAGTGACGCCGACTGGATGTCCCAGCGTGCGCTCAAGAACCCGGTGTTCGAGCCGATGAGCACGTACGAGGTGCACTTGATGTCCTGGCGGCCGGGACTGTCCTATCGAGAGCTCGCCGAACAACTGACGCAGTACGTCGTCGAGCAGGGGTTCACGCACGTCGAGATGCTGCCGGTCGCCGAACATCCGTTCGGCGGCTCCTGGGGTTACCAGGTCACGTCGTACTACGCGCCGACGTCGCGGATGGGCAGCCCCGACGACTTTCGTTTCCTGGTCGACACCCTGCACCAGGCGGGGATCGGCGTGATCGTCGACTGGGTCCCTGCGCACTTCCCCAAGGATGCGTGGGCCCTTGGCCGTTTTGATGGCACCCCATTGTACGAGCACTCCGATCCCAGGCGGGGTGAGCAACTCGACTGGGGCACATACGTTTTCGACTTCGGTCGGGCCGAGGTACGCAACTTCTTGGTAGCCAACGCGCTCTACTGGCTGCAGGAGTTCCACATCGACGGGCTGCGCGTCGACGCGGTCGCATCGATGCTCTATCTCGACTACTCCCGCCCCGAGGGTGGATGGAGTCCCAACATCTACGGCGGCCGAGAAAACCTCGAGGCCGTGCAATTCCTGCAGGAGATGAACGCGACCGTCCACAAGATCGCTCCCGGCATCGTGACCATCGCCGAGGAGTCGACGTCGTGGCCGGGCGTCACGCGACCGACGAGCCTTGGCGGACTTGGCTTCTCGATGAAGTGGAACATGGGTTGGATGAACGACACGCTCGCGTTCATCGAGCGTGATCCGATCCACCGCAGTTATCACCACCACGAGATCACGTTCTCGATGATCTACGCGTTCAGCGAGAACTTCGTGTTGCCCATCAGCCACGACGAGGTCGTGCACGGCAAGGGGACCCTGTGGGGCCGTATGCCAGGCGACGATCACACGAAGGCTGCGGGCCTTCGAGGTCTACTCGCATACCAGTGGGCCCACCCTGGCAAGCAGCTGCTGTTCATGGGTCAGGAGTTCGGCCAACGCGCCGAATGGTCCGAAGAGCGTGGCCTCGACTGGTTCCAGTTGGACGAGAACGGATTCTCAGGCGGCATCAAGCGCATGGTTCGCGACGTCAACGAGGTCTACAAGAGCCACCGGGCGCTGTGGTCGCGGGATACCAGCCACGAGGGCTACTCGTGGATCGACGCCAATGACTCGGCGAACAACGTGCTGAGCTTCCTGCGGTACGGCGACGACGGGTCCGTGCTGGCCTGCGTATTCAATTTCTCCGGCTCCGAACACACCCGGTATCGGCTCGGGCTGCCGCATACCGGCACGTGGCGCGAGGTGCTCAACACCGATTCCGACGTGTACAACGGCGCAGGCATCGGAAACTTCGGCGCCGTCGAGGCGACCGACGAGCCATCACACGGCCGACCCGCCTCCGCCGTGATGGTGCTGCCGCCACTGGCCGCGGTGTGGTTCGAACCGGCGGGTCCGTCCACTTAGTAGAGGGCGTTGGCGAGGTTGCGTCTGCCGGCGACGACCCTGGGGTCGTCCTGCGGAAACAGCTCGAAGAGCTCGATCAACCGCGTGCGCACCGCGGTCCGGTCGTCTCCCGCGGTGCTTCGCACTAGAGCGATCAGGCGGTTGAAGGCCTCGACCACCAGATCGTTGGTCACCTCGACGTCCGCGGCGGCGAAGGCAGCGTCGACGGCGGCGGGCGCAGCATCGGCGACGGCGACCGCGTCAGACGGTTGGCTGGTCGCGCGCTTGAGGAAGGCGATCTGACGCATCGCGTCCTTGGCCTCGGCGTGATTGGGCTGCGCATCCAGAATCGCCTCATACGCGGCGAGCGCGTCGTCGAACTCCGCTTCATCCCACAGGGACCGGGCACGTTCGAGCGCCGGATCGACCTCGTCGGCTTCCTGGGCTTCTCCGTCGCCGAGCTTGCCCGCGGTGGCACTGAGCAGCGAGTCGATCCATCGCCGCAGTTGCTCCGGCGGCTGCACGCCCTCGAAGCTCGAAATGGGCTGACCGCCGGCGACGGCGACCACCGTGGGGACGGCCTGGACCCCGAAGACCTGGGCCACCCGCGGCGCGGTATCGACGTTGACGGTGGTGAACGCCCACTTACCGCCGTCGGTATTGGCGAGCGAGGCGAGCACGTCGCCCAATTGTGCGCTGGCCTCGCTGCGTGGCGTCCACAGCAGCACGACGACGGGCGTCTGGTTGGACCGGGCAAGCACCTCGGCTTCGAGATTCGCTTCGGTGATGTCGAGACCGGCGGGGGCAGCGCTCGCAGCACCTTCCCGGGTCGGTGGCGGCTGCTTGAGCGCTGAGAGATCGAACGCGCCGGCCAGCGCGGGGCCGACGGGAGGTCGTGGACGTGTCACGTGGACAAGTTTGTCACGTCGATTCGGCGACGGGCGGAGTGGTCACGGAGGCGCCACCGAAGCTCACGCGGCCGGTCCGTTCAGCCCATATGAGGAAGATCACACTGCCCAACGGCACAACGCTGCCCAGCAACGCGAGTAGCCATGTCGCAGGCGTCCACTTGAACCCGATCCCCACCAGCAGTGCAGACACGACGAATGCCACGAAGACCAACCCGTGGGCCATTCCGAAGACCTTGACGCCGATCTCGGTGCGCGGAGACCCCAGATACTTGAAGTACATCCCGACCAGCAGACCCACCCACGTGACGGCCTCGGTGAACGCGATGATCCGGAACCAAGCCGCAGCCTTGTGGCGATCAACGATGCTCGTCATGACCCCATTGTGCCCGACCGCGAGACCAGCTACTACGCAGCGTCGTTACGGATGGACGCGACCCCACCTGCAACGTTCAGGGACGCCGCAGGATCAGCGCGTCGCCCTGGCCACCCGCGCCACACAAAGCAGCGACCGCGTAACCCGATCCGTGTCGCGCCAACTCGAGAGCAGCGTGCAGTGTGATCCGCGCGCCCGACATCCCGATCGGGTGACCGATCGCGATGGCGCCGCCACTGGTGTTGACGCGTTCACTTTCGATGCCGAGCTCCTGAGTCGAGGCAAGGGCGACGGCGGAGAACGCCTCGTTGATCTCAACGACATCCAGGTCGTCGAGGCTGATGCCCTCCTTGGCGATCGCCTTCTTGATGGCGTTCGCTGGCTGGCTCTGCAGTGTCGAATCAGGCCCGGCGACCACGCCGTGCGCGCCGATCTCACACAGCCAGCTGAGCCCGAGCTCCTCGGCCTTGGCCTTGTTCATCACCACGACTGCGCATGCGCCGTCGGAAATCTGCGATGCCGAACCGGCGGTGATGGTGCCATCCTTGCGAAAGGCGGGCTTCAGCCCGGCCAGCGACTCCGCGGTCGTGTTGGCGCGGATGCCCTCGTCCTCGGTGAACTCGATCGGATCACCCTTGCGTTGCGGGATCGTCACCGGCACGACCTCGTCGGCGTAGACGCCGTCTTTCCACGCTGCCGCGGCCTTCTGATGCGACAGGGCGGCGAACTCGTCCTGCTGGGCTCGGGTGAACTTGTCGACATCGTTGCGCTGCTCGGTCAGCGCGCCCATCGGTTGGTCGGTGAACACGTCGTGCAGACCGTCATAGGCCATGCTGTCCACCGCCGTGACGTCGCCGTACTTGTACCCCGACCGACTGTTCATCAGCAGGTGCGGCGCCTGCGTCATCGACTCCTGACCACCGGCCACGACGACGTCGAATTCACCGGCGCGGATCAGCTGGTCGGCCAGCGCGATGGCGTCGATGCCGGACAGGCACATCTTGTTGATGCTCAGCGATGGCACGTCCCAGCCAATCCCTGCGGCCACGGCCGCTTGACGGGCGGGCATCTGCCCGGCGCCGGCGGTAAGCACCTGGCCCATGATCACGTACTCCACGGCCGAGGCATCGACCCCGGCCTTGTCCAGCGCTCCGGCGATGGCGACGGCACCCAGATCGCTACCGGAGAAGTCCTTCAGCGAGCCCATCAGCTTGCCGACCGGAGTACGGGCTCCAGCAACGATCACCGACGTCGTCATTTGCTACCTCCATGGGCATTGATCCGGGAAGTGTGTGGCCTATCACACTTACGTAAACATTCCGGTAAAGGTTACCGTGACTAAATGACCACCGAGCATGTTGGTGCACGTCCGGCCCTCGCCAGCGCACTGGTGACCGCCGTTGACCACGTCGGCATCGCGGTGCCCGATCTCGACGTCGCGATCAAGTGGTACCACGACAACCTCGGAATGATCGTCCTGCACGAAGAGGTCAACGACGACCAAGGCATCCGCGAGGCGATGCTGACCGTGCGTGGCGCTCCGAAGGGAAGCACTCAGATCCAGCTGATGTCGCCGCTGGACGAGACCTCGACGATCGCCAAGTTCATCGACAAGCGCGGTCCGGGATTGCAGCAGTTCGCCTACCGGGTGAGCGACCTCGATGCGCTGTCCGAGCGGCTGCGCGAAGACGGCGTGCGGCTCATCTACGACACCCCCCGGCGAGGGACCGCAAGCTCGCGGATCAACTTCATCCACCCCAAGGACTCGGGTGGCGTGTTGGTCGAGCTGGTCGAACCTGCCCCCGAAGACCACTAGGACCACGTCCGGGTCGGGCCTCGCGTCGCTCGATTGCTCCAACAGGACGTATGCCAATGTCGTCGGTCCTGCACGCCTGACCCCCCTGCAATGCCCTCGCAGGCGGGCCACACCACCACGTGGGCGGTACTCGGCTTGATCTCGTGATCGCAGCCGGGACACCGGTAGGTCTTGACCGCTCTCGACGCGGCGACGGCCTTGACGTCGTAGTCGTATCCGTCCGGGCCGATCTCGACGCGACGCGACATCGGGAGCGGCAGCGGCGACCGCTGCTTTCGGGGTGGGGTGCGGCGCCTGGCCATCTGGCCATCCTACGGTGTCAGAACAACCGGAACTCATTGCTGTCCATGCCGCGCATCTGGTCGTAATCCAAAGTCACGCAACGTATTCCACGATCGACCGCCAGCGTGCGCGCTTGGGGCTTGATCTGCTGGGCGGCGAAGACGCCGCTCACCGGGGCGAGAACGGTGTCACGGTTGAGCAGATCGAGGTAGCGGGTCAGCTGTTCGACGCCATCGATCTCGCCGCGGCGCTTGATCTCGACCGCGACCGAGCGCCCGAGCTCGTCCCGGCACATCAGGTCGACCGGACCGATGGCCGTCATGTACTCGCGCCGGACCAGCGTGTAGCCGACGCCCAGCAATTCGACGTGCTCGGCCAGCAGCGCCTGCAGATGAGCTTCGACGCCGTCCTTGACGAGACCTGGATCGACGCCCAGTTCATGGGTCGAGTCGTGCTCCACGTCCTCCACCGTGATACGCAGCTGTTCGCCCGCCTTGTTCTCCACCACCCAGACCGGACTGGGGCCGCCCGCCTCCTCCACGATCCAGCACGGCGGGCTCATCCAGTTCAACGGCTTGTATGCCCGGTCGTCGGCGTGGACGCTGACCGATCCGTCCGACTTGAACAACAGCAGCCGTCGGGCGGTGGGCAGGTGGGCAGTGAGGCGGCCGACGTAGTCGACGGTGCACTGGGCAATGACGAGGCGCACCGAACCACCTTAGATGGCGGGATCGAGTTAGCTAGGCTGACGCCACGATGACCGAGAAGAAGAGCACGGCACAGCGTCTGGGCCGGGTCCTGGAATCGGTGACCAATCAGAGCGGACGGGTGTCCGCCGCCACCCCCGAGTACGGGTCATGGATTCTCGGTCGCGTCTCGGAGAGCCAGGTCCGCCGCCGTATCCGCATCCAAGTCATCCTCACGACGTTCGTGATCATCGCCAACCTCATTGGGATGGGCGTCGCGACGCTGGTCGTCACCGTTGCCTTCCCGAGCCCCAACGTCTTCGAACCGGACGTCCGGTGGATCACGTTCATCGCCGTTCCCGCCTACCTCTTCGGGGCGCTGATCGTCGGCACGTTCTGGGCCACCTACCGGGTGATGAAGAACGTCCGCTGGTCCATCGAGGAGCGCGAGCCGACGCTGGAGGACCAGCACAACACGTTCTTCGCACCATGGCGGCTGACGCGCGTCCTGTTGGTCCTCTGGGGAGTCGGCGCGATCGTCCTCACCACGATGTATGGCCTCGCCGACACCCAGTTCATCCCGAAGTGGGCGCTGGGCATCAGCTTTCCTGGGATCGTCGTCTCGGCCAGCTGCTACCTGTTCACCGAGTTCGCCCTGCGCCCGGTTGCCGCTCAGGCGCTCGAGGTCGGTCCTCCGCCCCGCCGGTTCGCGTTCGGCGTGATGGGCCGCATCATGCTGGTCTGGGCGCTCGGGTCGGGCGTACCGGTGCTCGGAATCCTCCTGGCCGCGATCTTCTCACTGACCCTGGAGAACCTGACCCCCACCCAGTTCGCCTGGGCGATCGTGGTTCTCGCGCTGTTCGCGCTGCTGTTCGGTTTCATCCTGATGTGGATCCTGTCGTGGCTCACAGTGACTCCTGTGCGCGTGGTGCGAGCAGCGCTCAACCGGGTGGAGCAGGGCGACCTGGACACCAACCTGGTCGTGTTCGACGGCACCGAACTGGGTCAGCTGCAACGTGGCTTCAACTCGATGGTCACCGGACTGCGCGAGCGCGAGCGCGTGCGCGCCCTGTTCGGCCAGCACGTCGGACGCGAGGTCGCCGCGCTCGCCGAAAAGGAGCAACCCGAGCTCGGTGGTGAAGAGCGCCCCGCCGCCGTGATCTTCGTCGACATCATCGGCTCGACCCAGCTGGTGACCAGCCGACCGGCGGTCGAGGTAGTCGAATTGCTGAACCGGTTCTTCGCCGTCGTCGTCGACGAGGTGGACCGACATCACGGACTGGTCAACAAGTTCGAGGGCGACGCCGTGCTGGCCGTCTTCGGCGCACCGGTGACACTCGACAACGCCGAGGAGGAAGCGTTGGCCGCCGCGCGCGCCATGGCGGATCGTCTCCGGGTCGAGGTGCCCGAATGCCAGGCGGGAATCGGAGTCGCGGCGGGTCAGGTGGTGGCAGGCAACGTCGGCGCCAAGGACCGCTTCGAATACACGGTCATCGGCGAGCCGGTCAACGAGGCCGCCCGGCTGTGCGAGCTGTCCAAGACGGTCGACGGGCACATCGTCGCGTCATCTGCCACCGTGGCGCGCGCAGGCGAAGGCGAAGGCGCCCGTTGGACGCTGGGCGAGACGGTGACCTTGCGCGGCCATGAAGAGCCGACACGGCTCGCCGTACCCGTGTAGAAGACGGGAACGGCGCTTCCCAAGAGTTACCCTCGGTGCATTCTCCCAGGTGGGACACCACGTCCCCAGTATCGCCGAGAGGGCAGGCCTCATGTCGCTCGTACCGCGGCTCCTCGCATCCGTTCTGGTCGCCGCGGGCGGGTTCACCGCAGTCGGTCTCGCTGCGCCTGGCGCCGCGGATCCCGACATCGACGGTGAATCGGCGGCAGCCGTCATCGACCAACTGCAGGAACAGGGCTACGCCGTCAACGTCAACGGCGCTCCGGCCGGCGACACCTCGATGCTCACGACGTGCACCGTGACGTCGATTCACAATCCCGGCGATCCGACGCCGGACCCGACGAGCACCACGACCATCTTCGTCGACGTGGCGTGTCCTCTCACGCACGGGTGACTCAGGCCCTCAGATCCCTTTCCGCCGCAGCCACCGCGTCGTCGACCGTGGCGTAGCGGACGGTCTCGTACTCCAGCTCGTTGCGGATGACGATCCCCGCCGGGTCGACGAGGTATCCGGCCCTTCCCTCCGCGCGCAGAGCGGCGCTGATGCCGGACAGAAGCTCTCGGGCGGTGTCGTCGATGTCGTCAACCCGGGACACGTCGAGGATGACGGCAGCGAAGTCGGCGCGCTCTCGTTCAACGGTTCTGGCCACCTGCTCGGCTCCGCTGAACAGCAGATCGCCGTGCGTCTCGTAGACGCGGATCCCGTCGCGCGGCTCGTACACCGCCCGCAGCGTGGCGCGCGAATCGCGGGCCACCGTGAGGAAGTGCAGGCCGAGTTGCTCGGACAGGCTGCGGCACAAGCGAACTCCCCGCACGCTGTTGCCCTTGGCGTCCAGCAGTGGCGAGTACACGCCAATGCCGAGTTGGCCGGGCAGGACGGCGACGATGCCTCCGCCGACGCCGCTCTTCGCGGGCATTCCCACCGCACTGACCCAATCGCCCGCCGCGTCGTACATCCCGCACGTCACCATCACCGACAGGGTGCGCTTGACGACCGCGGCGTTGGTCACCCGTCGCCCCGTCAGTGGATTCACGCCGCCGCGGGCCAGCGTGGCCGCCATCCGGGCCAGATCGGTCGACGTGACGTTGAACGAACACTGCCGGAAGTACACGTCGAGGACGTCGTCGGGATCGTCGTCGAGAACTCCGAAACTCTGCAGCATGTAGGCGATTGCGCGATTGCGACTGCCGGTGGCCTTCTCCGACGAGTACACGTCGCGGTCGAGTTCGAGCCGGCGACCGGCGCAGGCCGAGTAGAACTCCGCAATCATCGCGAACCGCTCGTCGGGCGTGCTGGCCGGAATCAGGGACACCGCCGCGATGGCGCCCGCATTGATCATCGGGTTCTTCGGCTTCTTGGTCGCCTCGTCGACGCTGATCTCGTTGAACGCCTCACCCGAGGGCTCGACGCCGATCTTGGCATCGACGGCGTTCTGTCCGATCTGGTCGAGCGCCAACGCATACGTGAACGGCTTTGAGATCGACTGAATGGTGAATTCGACTCCGGCGTCTCCGCATTCGTAGATGAACCCGTCCGCCGAGGACAGTGAGAGCGCAAATCCGTGGGGATCTACGCGGGCCAGCTCTGGTATGTAGCAGGCGAGCGCGCCGTCGGTGACCTGTCGATGTTCGTCGAGGATTCGATCAAGGTAACGCCGTACCAGTTGAGCCACGCTCGGATTGTAAGTTCTCGGCTACGGCCGGGGGTACGGCGCGAACCGCTTGTCGAAGCCCGCTTTGCCTTAGCCCCGGATTGCGTCGACGTGGGACCGTCGTTGGTCCCCGTCGGAGCCGTCGACCTATGGGATCTAGATGGCGAGCCCGAAGCACCGCCCTCGGCGTGGGCGATCCCGGGCCGGAGAAGATCGCCGCACCGATGCCCAGACCGACCGCCAGGGGCGCCCACCCGCCCGACGTACCTGGCGTAGCCCTTGGTCGGCGATGGGCAGGACTGCTTGTGCGGCATCGACATTGACGCGCTCCACTCTGGATGTGGGTTATCACCCAAATGGGTGATGGCAGCGTCGGCGATCCGCCGGAGGCGATGGGAACTATCGAACGGGAACCGACTGGTGCTCGATCCACTTGCGTCCCGCCTTGGCCGCGCGCACCAGCGCGCCGTACTCGCCGAAGTAGTCGGCGACGGCGCCCACCGCTGGCAGCATCCCCAAATAGCGGAAGACGCGACGTGGCCGTGGTCGCTTGCCGATCTCGCCCCCGACCGCACGCACTACCCCCGCGAGGCGCCACAGCGCCTTCACGATGGCCGACGGCATCGCATCGCCCTGAGACGACTCGGTCGGCTCTGCCTCCTGGGCCGCCTCGACGTCGACACCGTCGAGTTCAGCACCGACATCACGGTTGCACATCACCGCCGCAAGAAGACGAACCTGATGCCCGTAGTCGTCGACACCGCATTCCCGCGCCACGGCGCAGAGCACGATCGCCTGGTTGGTGAACCCCAGAACGTCCTGAATGGGTAAACGGTCGGCCACCGCGCCGAAGATGCCAGGAAAGGCGACCAGGACGGTATCGAGGGCGCCGACGCGCCGCACCCACCAGTTGGTTCGGTCGTCGAGACTCATCTCCTCCCAGGCCCGGGTGCCAGGGACGTCCGCGGTATTCAGCACCCAGGCCAACGCGTCGAGCGCCTTGTCGATCGAACCGTCCGCGGCGCCGAGATGATGAGTGCGCCCCTTCAAGCCGAACGGATCGGCCCGTGACAGCACGTCGACCACGGGGTTGATGATCCCCACCGCACGGCGCAAGGCACATGCCACCTCATGGTCGTCGATCACGGCGGCGGGTACGGGGATGAGGGCCATGGCCAATCATTACCCAGTTTCTCTACCGGTCATGACATGGTGCGGTGCTCCCCCGACGCGGTCGGTCCGGTCCTGTAGGTTCTCAGATTTGGTGTCATATGACGACGCGCTGATCTGCGGTGATGCGGGTTGCCTCACGACTTGTCATACGGAATCTGTCTCAGGTTCGTGTCATTTCCGCGCAGAACCTCCGTTGCCGCCAAAGACTTGTTCCTCCTACGCCCCACAGAACCGCAAGGGCCCCGCCGGTCAGTAACGGTCGAGAGCGCGGCCCGAGGTCTTCTCGGGGAAGCCGGCGGCTTCGTAGTGACGGTCCTTGGCAGCGAAGTAGGCGCGCGGGAACTCCAGTACCGGGTGCTCGGCGGGGTGACCGGCGCGCTTGGCGATGCGGAACAGGCTCGAGGTATTGCCACCGGCGCCCATGCGTCCGTCGGGCCACTCGAAGACCTGGACCCACACCGATGTGCTCGCGGCCGGAGCGTTCCCGGCATTGGTGACGTGGACGATGGCGTCGGTCGTCGCCCGGTGTGCTTGGGAAATTCGGTCTTGATCGAGCAGGCCTTCAGGCACGTAGATCTCGACGAGGAACAGTCCGCTCGCGGAGACGTGCGTTCCGTCGTTGGTACCGCCCACGAACCAGTCGCCCTGTTCGACTTCGCGGAAGCGCACCCAGCTCGAGGCCCGACCGAACGGGGTGTCACCGCCGCCTTCGATTTCGAGGAGGATCTGGGTGAGTTCTTCGGCCAGTTCGGCCTTCTGCGGCGCGGACAATTGGCCGGCGAGGTGTTCGACGGTGACCATGGGCATGGCGGTGTCTCCTTTTCGTGCATATTGATGCGATTCGTGAGGCGGGTGTGTCTCACTCGATGCGCATGCCGGAGATGGCACGGCTGATGATGAGGCGTTGGATTTCGCTGGTGCCTTCGTAAATGGTGAAGATCTTGGCGTCGCGGGCCCAGCGTTCGACGGGGTAGTCGCGGGTGTAGCCATTGCCTCCGAGTATTTGGATGGCTTGTTCGGTGGTGCGGACGGCGACCTCGGAGGCTTTCAGTTTGGCCATGCTGCCCTCGGCGTTGCGGAGGGGGATGCCGCGGGCGAGTTGGTGCGACGCGCGCCAGGCGAGCAGTCGGGCGGCGTCGATCTCGGTGGCCATGTCTGCGAGCATGAACGCGATACCCTGGTTGGCGATGATGGGCCGCCCGAACTGCACTCGGGTCTTGGCGTATTCCAGGGCGTACTCGTAGGCGGCGCGGGCAACCCCGACGCCCATGGCGGCGATCGACGGACGGGTGGCCTCGAACGCGGCCATCGCGGCGGGAACGCGGACCTTACGATGTTCGCGGGCACCGGCGAGCCGCGCATCGAGGGCGTCCTTGCCGCCCAGGACCAACTCGGCGGGGATGCGGACGTTCTCCAGTAGAACCTCCGCGGTGTGGGAGGCACGCAGGCCGTGTTTGGCGAACTTCTGGCCCTGACTGAGTCCAGCGGTGCCGGGCGGGACGAGGAACAGGGCGTGTCCCCGGGCGCCGAGGTCGCGGTCCACTGTGGCGTTGATGACGTGGACGCCGGCGATCCCGCCGTTGGTGGCCCACGTCTTCACACCGTTGAGGATCCAGTCGCCGCTGGCCTGGTCGTATTCGGCACGGGTGCGGATGTTCGCAGCGTCGCTGCCGGCATCGGGTTCGCTGGCGCACAACGCCGCAACGGCGGGTTGCTCCACGGACCCGAAGAACTCTGGTGTCCAGGTGCGGATTTGCTCGGGCGTGCCCGCGCCCACCAGGGCGGCCAGCGGGAGAAAGGTGCCCAGCAGCGCCTGTCCCATGCCGCCGTCACCCCAGAAGATCTCCTCGGCGACGACGGGCAACATCAGCCCGGATGGATCGGCGAAGGCCTGCAGGGCGAACTCCGGTGTGTACAGACCGGCGCGGGCGGCGTCCTGTATGACGGGCCAGGGGGTCTCCTCGCGCTCGTCGTAACCGGACGCGGCCGGTCGGATGTACTTGACGGCGAAGTCATGGGCCCACGTCCGGGCGTCGACAACATCCGACGGCAGGTCAAACAGACCGGTTGACTCAAAGGTCGTGGTCATCGTCGATTCCTCTTCTGAACGCTTTTGCGGGCCAAGAACTTCTCGGTCTCTATGAGCAAGTCGAGTCCGCGAACGACGTCGTCGAGCGGCGCGCTGCTGCGGCGGGCCCGGCACAGAACCACGGCGCCCTCGACCGAAGCGACGACCATCGTGGCCAGTCGATCTGCACTGGACGGGCTCAGACCGTCGCGCACCAGGGCGCCGCGCATCGCGTTGCACCAGCGCTCGAAGATGTCCCCGGCCTGACTCGTCAAGTGCGAGCCGTCATCGTCGGCGTTACTGACCGCGACCGACACGACCGGACAACCGGCGGTGAAGTTGCTCTCCTCCAGGATCTTCTTCCAGAAGTCACTGAACTCGCCCAAGGCCCGCCCTGCCCCCGCCTCGGCGACCCTCTCGATCAGGACGGCGATCGCATTACCGGCGAATTGCAAGGCGTCGGCGAGGATTTCACTGCGCCCGCCGGGGAAGTGATGGTAGATCGATCCGCGCGGTGCGCCGCTGCGGGTCAGGACGGCATCGAGTGTCACGGCGTCGGCACCGCGCTCCCGTAGCACCTCCACAGCACTGATCACCATGTCGCGACGAGTATCTCGCCCAGCTCGTCCCACCTGATCAGCCCTCTCGACGGTGCCGCTGCCACGCGACGTCTCCCCGATTATCATAACCTTCATAATTTAACCGTCAAGAGGCCCACGTGGTTGCGCATCGCGACAAGCCGCGGATTGCATGAAGGCTCTATGGCAGCATCTTTCGCATCTCCCATTGAGCGACGCGATAGTGATGTCCTGGCGCCCAGTGCCCGCTGATATGATGACTTGCATACTTTGTTCCGGTCGTGTTTGCATGTGACTCGGCGGGATGGCTGCGCCCACACGATGCGAGGTGATGTACGTGAACGACGATCCGTTCCGGCTCGACGGCAAGGTCGCCGTGGTAACCGGCGGCGGTCGTGGCATCGGGATGATGATCGCTCGCGGCCTCCTGCGGGCGGGGGCCACCGTGTACCTGAGTAGTCGCAAGGCTGCGGAACTCGATGCGGCCGTGGCGGAACTGTCCGCGGAGGGACCCGTCCGGGCGATTCCCGCAGACGTGGGAACCGCTGACGGCATAGCCACCCTGACCGCAGAACTGTCGAACCGCGTGGACGCGATCCATGCGCTGTTCAACAACGCCGGTGCGACCTGGGGTGCCCCTTTCGCCGAGTTCCCGGAATCCGGTTTCGACAAGGTGTTCTCGGTCAACGTCAACGGCGTCTTTCTGTTGACCCAGGCGCTGGTGCCGTTGCTCACCGCGGGCGCGCACGACAAGGATCCGGCCCGCGTCATCAACACCGGGAGCATCGACGGTCTACGAGCGCCGATGCCGGGGATGAATAATTTCTCCTACAGTGCCAGCAAGGCCGCGGTTCACATGCTGACTCGCCATCTCGCGGGCGAACTCGCCCCGCGAATTCTGGTCAATGCGATTGCCCCCGGGCTGTTCGAATCCAAGATGACCGCCACGCTGCTCACGGGAGGAGCCGAGGCGATCGGGGCGCAGCTGCCGCTGGGGCGAATCGGTCGACCCCAAGACATCGCCGGGATCGCCGTCTTCCTCGCCAGCTCAGCCAGCGCCTACATCACCGGCGCCGTCATCCCCGTCGACGGCGGGCTTAGCACGACTCGTTGAACCCAATCCTGTTGTTTGACAGCACTACTGAAAGTGACATCGCCATGGCCGACTCTCCCACCGTCACCGTCGAACGCGACGGACACGTCCTCCTCATGGGACTCGACCGTCCCGACAAACGCAACGCCTTCACCACGACCATGCTCGGCGAGCTCTCCCAGGCCTACGCCCAACTGGAGAACGACGACGACCTGCGCGCCGGCGTGCTCTTCGGCCACGGCGAGCACTTCACCGGCGGCCTGGACATGCTCGACGTCGCCCCCGCCCTCGCCTCTGGACAGAGCACCTTCCCGGATGACGGACTCGACCCGTGGCGGCTGGACTACAACTGGACCAAACCCGTTGTCGCTGCTGCCCAAGGGTGGTGCATGACGCTGGGAATCGAGCTACTCCTCGCCGCCGACATCCGCATCGCCGCCGCGAATACACGGTTCAGCCAGTTGGAGATCAAACGCGGCATCTACCCCTTCGGCGGTGCGACACTGCGCTTCTGGCGGGAAGCTGGCTGGGGAAACGCGATGCGGTGGATTCTCACCGGTGACGAATTCGACGCCGCCGAAGCCTTCCGCATCGGCCTGATCCAGCAGATCGCCACCGACGGTGACGATGCCCTCGAACGTGCCATCGCATTGGCCACCGCGATCGCCGAGGATTCCGCCCCGCTGGGCGTCAGGACCATACTGGCGTCCGCGCACCACAGCCGAGACCACGGAAACCCCTCCGCTGCAGCATCACTCGTTACCGACGTAACCAGGCTCTTCGCCACCGCAGACGGAGCAGAAGGCATCCAGTCCTTCGCTGAGCGACGCAAGGCACACTTCACCGGCCGCTGACCGTGCAACGCGTCCCTGTCCGAGGTCAAGAAAAATTCGCGTCGGGCAGGTTCGCCGACGCAACCGCGCCACGTTGGTGATGCTCGGTGTCCCATCGTGGCTCACGGCGCAACCCGAACCCGCGATAGTGCTTCGCGTGTGCATCGAACCTGGGCGGTTCAACATGCCTCGGTTAGCGTTACGAACCTGGCTGATGTTTGGCGAAAGGCGAGGGTGCGCACCTTGTTCGTCGACGAGGCCGCCGATGTGCCCGTTTGGCGTTACGGCGGAGACTGGTCCGTCTACGACCTGTCGACCCCTCAGCCGCTTCTCGACAACCTTGCGGTGAGCCCACGATCGACTCCGTCCACCGAGTGGTTGAAGTCCCACCTTCGCCGCCACGCTACGTGCACCACCGGCGACGACCACCACCGCGGCATCGATCCTCCCGGCCGCTTCGCCGCGTCGTCGAGGTCAACCGGATACGGACATCACGTCGGGATCCCGACGGTGAGCGCTGCAACTTGGCCCCCCGACAAGGTCGCGACCACAGCACACGAATCCGGGTCGTAGACGTAGTCCGTCGCATTGGTCATGTCGCGCCCGACGTGGTCGTTATAAGGCGCGACGGAATGCGCTGCGGCGATCACGCTTTCGTCGAAGTACATCTGAGCGGTCAACACGGTTGCCTTGTCGCGGTGCACCTTGAAGTGAATGTGGACGGTTCGCCCGATGTACCAGCCCGGGAAGATGGTGATGAACTGCGCGATACCGGCGTTGTCGGTGACCTGTGCTCCACGCAAGTAGGTGGCATCGTCGGCAGGGGTGCCCTTCCCACACCTGGCTACGACACCCGATCCTCGCGGATGGTGCTGTGTGGGTCCTCTGTCAGATGTGCCGGAGATGAGGCCGGTGGCCCGTCCAGTCCTATTGGTCCAGGTCCGACAGCGGTAGGCGGTCCACCCGCTGACCGGTCATTACTCGCGCCGAAATGACGCCCAATCGCAGCATGCCTCGGTAGGTCGACGGATTGAGGGCCGTCGGCCATCTGGTGCGCGCTCGGTTACTCGATGGTGGTCTTCCCGAGAAGCGATCCCGCAGCCAGCGCAGCGTCATCGGTGCGGACAGCGAGTGCAGGAGCATGTGCTCGCTCAACATGTCGCGGTGGTAGGCGACGTCGGTTCCGCCGCCGGCATAGGTGGTGGCCAGCGCATCGATGTCCGTCACCGACACGATGCGGTCATGCACGGCCTGAATCATCAGGACGGGGATGGTTGGTGCTGCGGTGCCCAGCTTGATGCTGTCGAAGACGTGCTTGACCTCTCGCATGCGCAAGATGTCCTGCAGCGGTAGATCGACCAACCTGTCGATGTCTTTGCCGATCAGCCTTAGGATGGCCCCGGCGGTCGTCATCTCCTGGATGTCGGTGAGCATTCTTCTGCCCTCGTCGGTCGCGTGGCGTTTGATGATGCGGTCGAGTTCGGGGTAGACGTGGGACAGGGCTGCGACCACCATTCCCGGTAGACCTGCATAGAAGCTGCCGTTGAGTCGGCGGAACGTATGTCCGAGGTCGCCGACCGGGGAGCCCAGGACGGCACCAACGACGTTGAGTTCCGGTGCATAGGAAGCGAAGACCTCAGCGGCCCATGCGGTCGCAAGTCCGCCTCCGGAGTAGCCCCAGAGTCCGATCGGAGCATCGACCGAAAGGTTGAGCTCGTCGAAGTTGAGCGCGGCCCGAAGACCGTCCAGCACGTGGTAGCCCGGTTCGTGCGGCGCACCCCAGATACCCTCGAGTCCTTCGTGATCGGGGATGCATACCGTCCAACCCTCGGCGAGCGCGGCCGACACGAGCAGTAACTCCAGCTGAGCCAGAGCCCCGATGGCCTTGGCACCGCGCCGCAGTGCGTATGACGGGAAACAACGACTGGCGACAGCGTCGATCGCGCATTGGTAGGACAGGATGGGTCCCGCACTGCCGGTCGACCGGTTGGCGGGCACCACCACCGTCGTTGCGGCGGCGGCCGGGTGGCCGTTGAGATTGGTCGAGCGGTACAGCAGCTGGGTCGCCGTCGATCGTTGCCGTATGCGGCCCAGGAACGCCAGTTCGACGTCACGGGACGCCAGGACGGTCCCTGGTCGGGCGCCTTCGAAGCCTGCCGGCGGGAGGTAGAACGGGTCGTCACTGGGCAGCAAAGGGAGCGTGCCGCCGCGCAGCGCCTGGTGAGGTCGTGCGCCCATCCATTCGAGCATGCTTGACGTGGAAGGTGTTCGCTATGTCGCGGAGAGCGAATACCGTTGCGTCACAACGCGTCCTCGCCAACGGTCATGATGTCGTCGTCCAGGTTCGCCAACACCGATCGCGTGGCGGTCAGGTTCGGCAACACATTGCGGGCGAAGAACTGCGCCACCGCGACCTTGCCTCGATAAAACGCGGCGTCCGACGGATCGCCGTCCAGCGCGGCCAACGCTATTTCGGCGTGGTGCAACAGTTGCCATCCGATGAGCAGGTCTCCGACGGCCATCAGCAGCTGCACCGAGCCCAGCCCGACCTTGTAGAGCTCGGTCACGTCGTCTTGAGCAGCGATCAAGTACTGCGTCAGGGTGGCCACCATGGTCTGAACGTCCCCGAGCGCGGTAAGCAGTAAGGCACGCTCCCCCTTGATCCGGGCGTCGCCGCGCTCGTCGTCGATGAATGACTGAATCTGCTCGGCCACGTGGGCCAGCGCGACGCCCCGGTCCCGGACGATCTTGCGGAAGAAGAAGTCCTGCGCCTGGATGGCGGTGGTGCCCTCGTACAGCGAATCGATCTTCGCGTCGCGGATGTACTGCTCGATCGGATAGTCCTGCAGGAATCCCGAGCCGCCCAGGGTCTGCAGCGATTCGGTCAACATCTCGTACGCCCGCTCCGAGCCCACACCCTTGACGATCGGGAGCAGCAGATCGTTGACCCGACGGGCCAACTCCGGGTCGGCGCCGGAAACCCGCCGGGCGAGGTCGGCGTCCTGATGCGCCGCGGTGTACATGTACACCGCGCGTAGACCCTCCGAGTAGGCCTTCTGCAGGAACAGGCTACGGCGGACGTCGGGGTGCCCGATGATCGTCACCTTCGGAGCCGTCTTGTCGGTCATCTGGGTCAGGTCGGCGCCCTGCACACGGGTCTTCGCATAATCCAGGGCATTGAGGTAGCCGGTGGACAGCGTGCCGATTGCCTTGGTGCCGACCGTCATCCGAGCATGCTCGATGACGTCGAACATCTGCGCGATGCCGTCATGCACGCCGCCGACCAACCAGCCGACCGCCGGTGTGCCGTGCTGCCCGAAGGACAGTTCACACGTCGCTGACCCCTTGAGGCCCATCTTGTGTTCCACGTTGGTGACGAACGCGCCGTTGCGCTCACCCAATCGACCGGTGCCGCCGTCGAAGTGAAACTTCGGCACGAAGAACAGCGACAACCCCTTGGTGCCCACGCAGGCACCGTCGGGGCGGGCCAACACCAGGTGGAAGATGTTCTCGAACAGGTCCCCGGAGTCCGCGCCGGTGATGAACCGCTTGACCCCATCGAGGTGCCAGGATCCGTCGGTCTGCTCGACGGCCTTGGTGCGCGCGGCGCCGACGTCGGAGCCTGCGTCGGGTTCGGTCAGCACCATGGTGGCGCCCCACCTCCGGCTGGCGGCGATCTGCGCCCACCGCTTCTGCTCATCAGTTCCGTTGGCGTACAGGATGTCGGCCATCGACGACCCCAGCCAGTAGAAGTGCACCGCCGGGTTGGCCCCGAGGAACATCTCGTGCACCGCCCAAAACAAGGCCCGCGGCGCGGGTGTACCGCCGATGGCGGGGCTGGTGCTGAGCCGGTCCCACTCCCCCTCGATCGCCGCATGCAGTGATCGGGTCACCGATTCCGGCAACGTCACCGCGTGGGTCTGGGGGTCGAACGTCGGCGGGTTGCGGTCCGCATCGGCGAAACTGTCGGCATACGGGCCCTCGGTGACCCGCCGAGCCTCGGCGAGGATCGCGCGCACCAGCTCGGCGTCGAGGTCGCCGTAGGCGCCCGCTTGCAAGACGTCACATAGCCCGAGGACCTCGAGCAGGTTGAATTCGAGATCGCGAACGTTGCTCATGTAATGACCCACGGGGAACTCCTTCTTAGAGTGAAGCTGACGGGTTTTGGGCGTCGCTGAAGTCGCCGGGCTCGCACCGGCCGAGCGAACGGATGACGACACTGACGATGGCGGGAACGACGGCGGCGTCGGTGGCGCCGCGGGTCAGGGGCAAGACGAGGGCCTCCGCAATCGCGCCTACCGCGCACGCGGCGGTGAGGGACGTGTCCTGCGGCGGAATCTCGCAGCAGACCACGGCGTCGTCGATGGCTACCGCGAGGGCGTCACGAAATGTACGGCGAAAGAACAGGCGCTCGGTGTCGACCTGCGGATCCACGGGCTCGGCCAGCAGCGCGTAGGCCAACGTAGGGGCGCTCAGCACCCGCTCGGCAAAGCCCTGGACCGCTGCGGCCAGCGCGTCCACACCGCTGTGGGACCGCGCCCATGCTGCATCGCGCGCCGCCTCCAGCGCGGCGACCTCCTGATTGGACACGAGTCGAAAGACCTCGGTGAACAGTTCGCCCTTGTTGGCGAAATGCCGGTATACCGTTCCGGTCCCGATGCCCGCGTGCGACGCGACCGCCGCGATGGAACAGCCGCCGTAGCCATGCCGGGCTACCATGTCGATCGCGCTGGTCACGATCCTCTGGCGGAGCGCGTCCAGGCGATCTTGCACGGCGGGCGTGCGACGGTAGGCCACAAGCAAAGAGTGAACACCAATTCCGATCATTGGTCAAAAGATGCGAATGGCCATTCCGTTGTTCGCAGGACACAGGTGACTCCGGGACACGCAGCTGGGGCTGTGACTGCGGCCTCGCGTCATACGAAAGGAGGCCGGGACCTTCACGGGTGTCGAACCGGGTTGGGCCTGTCTGTGGCGGTGCGGCAGGCCTGCGACGGTCCACGACCAAGCCAACCCACCACCTTGATGTCGTTTTTCCGCTAGTTATCTCGGCGCCCACGTGTCATCGTCGAAGCATGCACGAGGATTTCGATCGCTGTTACCGGGCCGTCCAGTCCAAGGACGCCCGTTTCGACGGTTGGTTCGTCACGGCCGTGCTGACCACGGGGATCTATTGCAGACCCAGCTGCCCCGTACGTCCGCCATTTGCCCGCAACGTTCGGTTCTACCCCACTGCGGCAGCCGCCCAGAGAGAGGGATTTCGGGCCTGCAAACGCTGCAGGCCCGACGCCTCCCCCGGATCGCCCGAATGGAACGTCCGCAGTGACGTCGTCGCCCGCGCCATGCGACTGATCGCAGACGGCACCGTCGACCGCGACGGGGTGACCGGCCTCGCGGCCCGCATCGGATACACCACCCGCCAACTCGAACGGCTCTTGCAGGCCGAAGTCGGCGCGAACCCCCTCGCCCTGGCGCGCGCCCAGCGCACGCAGACCGCGCGGGTGCTCATCGAGACAACGGATCTGCCGTTCGCTGACGTGGCGTTCGCCTCTGGGTTC
Organism: Mycolicibacterium hodleri; assembly: GCF_006439015.1. Lineage (GTDB taxonomy): Bacteria > Actinomycetota > Actinomycetes > Mycobacteriales > Mycobacteriaceae > Mycobacterium > Mycobacterium hodleri_A. The sequence continues at coordinate 276,591 of NZ_RCZG01000006.1, forward strand.
TCCAGCATTCGCCAGTTCAACGACACCATCATGGCCGTGACCGCGCTGACGCCGACGGCCCTCCGACAGCGTGCGAGAGCGCGTTTCGGCCCGGGTGACACGACGGGGTCGGGCGTGGTGACCCTGCGCTTGCCGGTTCGCATGCCCTTCGCCTACGAGGGCTTGTTCGGCCATCTCGCAGCAAGCGCAGTTCCCGGCGTCGAAGAATTCCGCGATGACGCCTACCGCCGAACGTTGAGACTTCCGTCGGGCAACGGCATCGTCAGCCTGACGCCGAAGCCTGATCACGTTCACTGCGAGCTCGCGCTCGACGACTTCCGCGACCTGGCGACCGCGATTGCCAGGTGCCGTCGGCTTCTCGATCTGGACGCCGACCCCGAAGCGGTCATCGACGTACTCAGCTGGGACGGTCAGTTCGCCGCACTGGTCGCGAAGGCTCCTGGGCAACGCATCCCCCGCACGGTCGACGAATCGGAGTTGGCACTGCGCGTCGTCATCGGGCAACAGATCTCGGTGAAGGCGACAAGGACGCACGCTGGACGTCTCGCGAAGGCTTACGGATCGCCCATCCAAGACCCCAAAGGTGCTCTCACACATGTGTTCCCGAGCGTTGAACAGCTCGCAGACCTAGACCCGGCCCACATCGCCTTCCCCAAGTCCCGCCAGCGGACGTTCATGGGTTTGATCCGCGCGCTCGCCTCGGGGGACGTCATTCTGGATCCGGGTTGCGACTGGAACCGTGCCCGTCAACAACTGCTCGCGCTGCCCGGTGTCGGACCGTGGACCGCAGAAGTGATCGCGATGCGCGGACTCGGCGATCCGGACGCGTTTCCCGTCACCGATCTCGGTGTGCTCGCCGCGGCGAAGATAGTCGGTCTGCCCGCAGATCCGCGCGCCCTGACGGAACACAGTGGTCGCTGGCGACCGTGGCGGGCCTATGCCACTCAACATCTTTGGACGGCTCTCGACCACGACGTCAACAACTGGCCGCCCAAGCCGGCCGCGAAGGAGAAGTGATGAACACCGTGTACTACCGCACCGTTGACAGCCCCGTCGGCCCACTCACGCTGGCCGGCGCCAACGGCCGGTTGCGCCACTTGCGAATGGTCGACCAGACCTACGAACCCAGCCGCGAAGGCTGGCAAGCCGACGATGCGATGTTCGACGATGCGGTCGAGCAATTGGAGGCGTACTTCTCCGGTGATCTCGTCGACTTCGACCTGGAGCTCGACATGGTCGGTACGGAGTTCCAGCGTCGCGTGTGGGCCGCCTTGGTCACCATCCCGTACGGCGAAACGCGTTCCTACGGCGCGATCGCTGCGCAGATCGGATCGCCGGGCGCATCCCGAGCCGTCGGATTGGCGAATGGCCACAACCCAGTCGGAATCATCGTGCCGTGCCATCGCGTCATCGGCGCCAACGGCAGCCTGACGGGTTACGGCGGTGGACTGAATCGAAAGGAGCAATTACTCGAAATGGAAAAGAATCGCACGTTTCCCGTCGCGACTCTATTCGACTGACAATTCGGGGAAAACATACGAAAATGCCTGAGGCCCCCAATAGGAATTGGGGGCCTCAGGGCTTAAAGGGTGTTCGGCGGTGTCCTACTTTTCCGCCCGTGTGGGCAGTATCATTGGCGCTGGTAGGCTTAGCTTCCGGGTTCGGGATGGGTCCGGGCGTTTCCCTGCCGCTGTTGCCGCCGTAACTCTATTTTATTTTCAGCCCCGGTGTTATTTGGTGGTGGGGTGTGGTCTGTTCGATTCTTGGTGTGGATTCGTGGTTGCGAGGTCAGTTGTGGTGTTACACGTTTTTAGCCCAATGGGTTTTCTTTTTGGGTGTGTGTAAGTTTTCGGCCGGTTAGTGCCAGTTCCCTGCGACTATTACTAGTCTTCTAGGTCTGGTCTATCGATCCCGTGGTCTGCGGGGGGCCTTATCCCACTTGATGGGTGAGAAACCTGGTCTTGGAAGAGGTTTCCCGCTTAGATGCTTTCAGCGGTTATCCTGTCCGAACGTAGCTNCAGCCCCGGTGTTATTTGGTGGTGGGGTGTGGTCTGTTCGATTCTTGGTGTGGATTCGTGGTTGCGAGGTCAGTTGTGGTGTTACACGTTTTTAGCCCAATGGGTTTTCTTTTTGGGTGTGTGTAAGTTTTCGGCCGGTTAGTGCCAGTTCCCTGCGACTATTACTAGTCTTCTAGGTCTGGTCTATCGATCCCGTGGTCTGCGGGGGGCCTTATCCCACTTGATGGGTGAGAAACCTGGTCTTGGAAGAGGTTTCCCGCTTAGATGCTTTCAGCGGTTATCCTGTCCGAACGTAGCTATCCAGCCGTGCCACTGGTGTGACAACTGGTAGACCAGAGGTTCGTCCGTCCCGGTCCTCTCGTACTAGGGACAGGTTTCCTCAAGTTTCTGACGCGCGCGGCGGATAGAGACCGAACTGTCTCACGACGTTCTAAACCCAGCTCGCGTGCCGCTTTAATGGGCGAACAGCCCAACCCTTGGGACCTGCTCCAGCCCCAGGATGCGACGAGCCGACATCGAGGTGCCAAACCATCCCGTCGATATGGACTCTTGGGGAAGATCAGCCTGTTATCCCCGGGGTACCTTTTATCCGTTGAGCGACACCCCTTCCACTCGGGGGTGCCGGATCACTAGTCCCGACTTTCGTCCCTGCTCGACATGTACGTCTCGCAGTCAAGCTCCCTTGTGCACTTGCACTCAACACCTGATTGCCGTCCAGGTTGAGGGAACCTTTGGGCGCCTCCGTTACTTTTTTGGAGGCAACCGCCCCAGTTAAACTACCCACCAGGCACTGTCCCTGAACCGGATATACGGTTCGAAGTTAGAAGCCCAATACGATCAGAGTGGTATTTCAACAACGACTCCGTCCACACTGGCGTGTGAATTTCATAGTCTCCCACCTATCCTACACAAACCGTAACGAACTCCAATACCAAGTTGTAGTGAAGGTCCCGGGGTCTTTTCGTCCTGCCGCGCGTAACGAGCATCTTTACTCGTAGTGCAATTTCGCCGAGTCTATGGTTGAGACAGTTGAGAAGTCGTTACGCCATTCGTGCAGGTCGGAACTTACCCGACAAGGAATTTCGCTACCTTAGGATGGTTATAGTTACCACCGCCGTTTACTGGGGCTTAAATTCTCAGCTTCACCCCGAGGGGTTAACCGGTCCTCTTAACCTTCCAGCACCGGGCAGGCGTCAGTCCGTATACATCGTCTTGCGACTTCGCACGGACCTGTGTTTTTAGTAAACAGTCGCTTCTCACTGGTTTCTGCGACCCCCCACCGCTGCCGGCCGCGAAGGCCATGACAGTAAGGGGTCCCCCTTCTCCCGAAGTTACGGGGGTATTTTGCCGAGTTCCTTAACCATAGTTCACTCGTACGCCTTGGTATTCTCTACCTGACCACCTGTGTCGGTTTGGGGTACGGGCCGTGTGTGTGCTCGCTAGAGGCTTTTCTCGGCAGCATAGGATCACCGAATTCGCCTCACTCGGCTATGCATCACCTCTCACGCTTCATGAGATCCGGATTTGCCTAGATCTCGCGCTACGGGCTTGCCCCAGTATTACCACTGACTGGTACGGCTACCTTCCTGCGTCACCCCGTCGCTTGACTACTACCAACTCGGGTCCCGCGCAGCCAACGGTCCTCGCCCCCCGAAGGGATTGATGGACCACCTTTTGGGCGGTTAGCAGAACTGATTCATCACGGGCGCGCACACACGGGTACGGGAATATCAACCCGTTGTCCATCGACTACGCCTGTCGGCCTCGCCTTAGGTCCCGACTCACCCTGGGCGGACTGGCCTGGCCCAGGAACCCTTGGTCTTTCGGCGGGCAAGGTTCTCACTTGCCTTATCGCTACTCATGCCTGCATTCTCACTCCCACACCCTCCACCACACCATCACTAGGTGGCTTCACCGGCGTGCAGGACGCTCCCCTACCCAACGTCACACCCGAAGGTGTGCTCGTTGCCGCGACTTCGGCGGTGTGCTTGAGCCCCGCTACATTATCGGCGCACAATCACTTGACCAGTGAGCTATTACGCACTCTTTCAAGGGTGGCTGCTTCTAAGCCAACCTCCTGGTTGTCTTCGCGACTGCACATCCTTTTCCACTTAGCACACGCTTAGGGGCCTTAGTCGGCGATCTGGGCTGTTTCCCTCTCGACGCACGGAGCTTATCCCCCGCCGTCTCACTGCCGCACTGTTGACTTACCGGCATTCGGAGTTTGGCTGACGTCAGTAACCTTGTAGGGCCCATTGGCCATCCAGTAGCTCTACCTCCGGTAAGAACCATGCAACGCTGCACCTAAATGCATTTCGGGGAGAACCAGCTATCACGGAGTTTGATTGGCCTTTCACCCCTACCCACAACTCATCCCCTCAGTCTTCAACCTAAGTGGGTTCGGGCCTCCACAACATCTTACTGCTGCTTCACCCTGGCCATGGGTAGATCACTCCGCTTCGGGTCCAGAACACACCACTACACCAACCCCTACGGATTGGATACGCCCTATTCAGACTCGCTTTCGCTGCGGCTACCCCACACGGGTTAACCTCGCGACATGTCCCTGACTCGCAGGCTCATTCTTCAAAAGGCACGCCATCACCCCACTCTAGGAGAGGGCTCTGACGGCTTGTAGGCACACGGTTTCAGGTACTATTTCACTCCCCTCCCGGGGTACTTTTCACCATTCCCTCACGGTACTAATCCGCTATCGGTCATCAGAAGGTATTCAGGCTTACCGAGTGGTCTCGGCAGATTCACAGCAGATTTCACGGGCCCGCTGCTACTCGGGAACACTCMTCAAGGCAGGCGTCGGGTTTTCACGTACCGGGCTCTCACCGTCTACGGCAGGCCATCCCAAGACCACTTCCGCTAACCACGACACTTTCTTACTGCCCTCCAGCCAGGTAGAGCTGGAAAAAAAGGTCCCACAACCCCGCACACACAACCCCTACCCGGTATCACATGCATACGGTTTAGCCATCCTCCGCTTTCGCTCGCCACTACTCACGGAATCACTTTTGTTTTCTCTTCCTACGGGTACTGAGATGTTTCACTTCCCCGCGTTACCTCCCGCACCCTATGTATTCAGATACGGGTAACACGACATCACTCGTGCTGGGTTTCCCCATTCGGACATCCTCGGATCAACGCTCGGTTGACAGCTCCCCGAGGCTTATCGCAGCCTCCTACGTCCTTCATCGGCCTCTGATGCCAAGGCATCCACCATGCGCCCTTAAACACTTACAACACAAAAACCAATTGTTAAAAATCGAAATTACACCACAACAACCCACAGACACCTCCAGACCCTCACGACCACACCCTCCGAAAAGGGAGAAGCCCGAGAGCCCTTCACTGCTGCGAGTTGATGCTCGCAACCACTATCCACGAATCAAACACCACACCCCACCACCAAAACCTGTGGGGCAACAACACGCCTCCCACCCCACACGGGGGCCAGGGAAGAACGGGCTTGTTGTCTCAAAGCCCAACAGTGTG
>NZ_RCZG01000007.1 GCF_006439015.1 Mycolicibacterium hodleri
CAATTCATGGAACTCTTCACCAATTGGTACAACCACGAACACCGCCACACCGGCATCGGACTCCATACCCCCGCCGACGTGCACTACGGGTTGGCCACCGACAAAGCCACCAACCGACGCACCGTGCTCACCGACGCCCGCGCCCGACACCCGCACCGCTTCTGCACCACCACGACGCCGAAGATCCTCGATCTACCCGACACCGTCTGGATCAACCGACCAGCCCAAGACGCCACCCAGGAGACCGACACGACAGCCGCCTAACACCCTCTGGACTCATCCACCTTGAAAAATTCCGTGCTACTGATCTACCGCAAGTACTACGGCGGCCGGATGACGCTGCGTCTACTCGCAGTGTTCTGGGCAGTCATGTCCGTCACCGGGCTGGCCGTGGAATACCTGTTCACCTGGCTTGGGCTCGTCCCGACCAACCACCCCCCGTTGGTCGCGATGGAAGGGGTGAGCTGGAACTACACCACCATCCTCAACATCGTCGCGATGGTCGTTCTGGCTGGCCTGTACTGGCTGTACCGAAACCGGGAGCGCTTCGGCGGCGGCGCCGGCTACGCCAAGGACCCCGTCTGTGGCATGCAGGTCGAGGAGTCGTCGGCACCTGCGACCGCCATCCGGGACGGTCACCGATACTACTTCTGCTCCGATCACTGCCAGCAGCGGTTCACAACAGACCCAGACCATCACCATGAGGCACCCAATCACGCTGCTGATGAGGAAGACTCGGTTGAGCCGGATACTGTCTCTCGCGCCGAGGTGGATCCGGTATGCGGGATGTCAGCGGACCCCGCCACCTCACTGTCGGCAGAAAGTGACGGCCGGAGCTACCACTTCTGCTCCAGCGGATGCCGCGACAGCTTCACCAGCGACCGGTTGACTACGACCCCTGCGCAGCGACGCGGGGTCACCCACCGCCACCGCCCGCCCCCGTAGGCGGGCTGGGGCCGAGCCGCACTGCGACCGGACACGGCGTCCGGTCGCAGTGCTGCTTCGCCCTGGCCGCAAGGGTGCCGTGTCCATGGTGGCCGGATGCTGCCGCGCTCCGGTCAACACCGCCGATCCCCGCAGCCAGCACATCAAGGGCGAACAGCGCGCCTAGCGGCCTCGGCAACGTAAAAGTCGAATGTTTCTCTGCGCATACGGTTTTAGTGCTAAAGGCAGATCACTAGGTTGATGCCGGGGACTGAACCCGACTCGTCGTTCTTGTGCGCGCAGCAATCTCAACGGTCCACGCTGATCGCGCGACGACCCCCTTCAAACCGGCCGCTTGTTTCTTCTAGAGCAGGTGCATTGATCTACCAGGGCGATGACTGCGAGCTGCGATTGCGTCTTTTTCGGATCACCCCGGCGGTGCAGGCTCAAGACACCACCACCACCGAGCGCAGGAGCCCGCACATGACCACCACCGAGACTCTCAACAGCACAATCAATCTCGACCCGAGACCATCCCCCAGCCAGGGATCGCGCCCACCATCGACGGCATGCGAGCCGACTCCGGGAAATCCGAGCCCAGTCCCTCGGACGCACTGGGCGATGTTGACGGCCATCGGTGTCGTCGGCGGCGTGCTGTCCGGGCTGTTCGCGATCGGCGGCGCCATCCTGATGGTGCCCCTGCTGGTGTGGCGGGCCGGCATGGATCAACGCCGCGCCGCGGCGACGTCCCTGGTGGCGATCATCCCCACCGGGCTGGTGAGCTCGGCGACCTACCTCGTCCACGGCGACGTCAATATCGTTGCTGCCGCATGGGTCTCACTCGGTGCGATCGCCGGGGCCTCCATCGGGAGCCGGCTGCTTTCCCGGCTGCCGCTGACCTGGCTGCGCTGGATGTTCATTGCGTTCATCCTCATCGTCGCGGTCCGGATGTTCGTGGTGGCACCCGAACGCGGCCACATGATGGCCTCGACTCCCTGGCTGGCGGTCGGACAGATGGCGCTGGGACTGGTTACGGGTATCGCCGCGGGATTGTTCGGGATCGGCGGCGCGATCGTCGCCGTGCCGCTGCTCGTCTCGGTGTTCGGCGTCAGCGACCTCGTCGCCAAGGGCACCGCCCTCTTGGTCGGTGTCCCGACCAGCGTGGCGGGCACACTCGGCAACCGCCGAAACATCCACGTCGACGTCCGCGCGGGCCTGATCCTCGGGGTTGCCGCCGCGATCGCGGCGGTGCCAGCCGTCTCGCTCGCGGTAGCGATCCCGGCCCGACTGTCCGGAATCCTCTTCGGGGTCCTGCTGCTCGCGATCGCCGCCCAACTCACCATCCGGGCGATCCGTACAGGGCGCAGGCGCCAAGCTGGCACCGCAGGAATGCCGGCCGCCACGCACGAGGCCATCGGTGGCGAGTCATGACCGTCTTCCTTTTGGCCAGCGCCACTTTCGGCTCCACCATGCTCGGCGGACTGTTCGCCCTTCGTCACCAGGACGGGCTGCATCGGATCCTGGGGTTCACCGCCGGAGTTCTGCTCGGGGTCGTGGCCTTCGACCTGCTCCCGGAAATTCATCGACTGACCACCGCCACCGGCGTCGACGTCACCACTCCAATGATCGCCCTCACCGCCGGGTTCCTGCTGTTTCACATCGCCGAGAAACTCACCCTCATCCACGCCGCCCACGAGGGTGAATACAACTCGGAACACCGTCACCCCAAACTCGGGGTCACGTCGGGACTGGCGCTGTCGGCACATTCGTTCTTCGACGGCGTCGGCATCGGTCTGGCCTTCCAGATCTGCACCAGCGTCGGGCTCGCCGTCGCCGTCGCCGTCATCGCCCACGACTTCGCAGACGGCCTGAACACCGTCACCCTGATGCTGGTCAACGGCAACACGACGGCACGCAGCTGGAAGCTGCTCCTGCTAGACGCGACGACCCCGCTCCTAGGAGCCGCGTCCACGTTGCTGTTCACCGTGGCCGACCGAGACTTGCTGCTGTATCTCGGCTTCTTCACCGGATTCCTGATCTACGTCGGCGCCAGCGACATCCTGCCCGAAGCGCACGCCAACCATCCCTCAGGGCGCACGCTGCTGCTCACCGTCGCCGGCACGGTGCTGATCTTCCTCGTCACCCGCGTTGGGCTGTAGCAACATGAACGACGACGACACGATCGTGACGAAGGTCAGCCCCTTCACGGTCGCCGATACGATCGGACGACTCATGGCCGAGATCGCGGCCCGCAACATGAAGGTCTTCGCGGTGATCGACCACAGCGGGGAAGCCCGCGGCGCCGGTCTCGACCTGCGCGACACCAAGGTCGTCATCTTCGGCAGCCCAGTAGCAGGAACCCCCGTCATGGCGGCAGCCCCGCTCGCGGCGCTGGACCTACCACTCAAAGTCTTGATCTGGAATGATCGTGACACCACAAAGATCAGCTACACAGCGCCGCAAGCCCTCGCGTCCCGCTACCAGCTGACTCAGGATTTGGCTGCAAGATTAACCGGCATCGACGGGGTGACAGATGCAGTCATCGACAAGTAGGCGGTCCGAGTGCGACGTCGAGACGGTGTCGGCGCCAAGGCGGAGTCCGATGATCGGCGACGGCGTACCGACCGATGCCCAGATCGCGGCAATGTCCGCCACCGAGCGACGAGACCTCATCCAGCGGCTCGAACGACCCATCGACGATCTCGTCGCCCGGCCCGTGGCCGCCCGCATCCGGCGGATCCGTCTCGGGCTGATGATCGCCGGTGCGATCGGATTGATTCCGTGGATCGAGTACCTGGCATTGTCGTTGCCCACCAGCTACGACGCCCGGCATTGGAGCGTGACGTGGGTGGGTTTCGACGTCGTGCTCGTCGCCCTGATGGCCGCAACCGCCGTGTTCGGCCTACTGCGCCGACAACTGTTGATCATCACCGGTCCCGCGACGGCGGTACTGCTGATGTGCGATGCCTGGTTCGATCTCATGACCGTCCAACCCGACGACCGGTGGATGTCCATCGTGTCGGCTGCCGTGGAGCTTCCGCTCGCCGTCCTCCTCATCACGGGCACGGTGCGGATCCTCCGCCTCACCGCCATCCGATTGTGGCTACCCGACGCAGCGACACCCCTGTGGCGACTACCGCTGTTCGCATGACAGTGATTGACGCCTTTTGCTGTCGAAGCGTCAGGGTCGGGACATCAGCCAGGGCTGCACCTTGAACGGGGACAACATCGTTCGCGCGGCAGCAATGGCGCCGGTCGCGATCCAATCAATCGACAAGGCCGCCCTTCACGGCGCACCGAGTCCCCCACCCCACACGCTCACCGATGATGATTTCATCGATACCCAAGAGAAAGCAGAGGCCCGCACATGAGTCCGCAACCCACCCCCGAGGACGTTTTGCATCACCCCGAGCGCATCCACGGCTACAGCTACGGCACCGCCAGCGCGGGCCCGTCCCCGCTCTCCCTCGACGACTTGATGAAACTCAAGGCCGCGGTGGGCCTTACCGACCAGGGCGACGCCGCTCTCCGTGCGGCAGGCGAGGTGCTGGCCCCGCGCGCCGCCGACATGGTCACCGCCTGGCGAACCCAAGTCGGCCAACATCCATTCCTGGCCCTCTACTCGGCCCACCCCGACGGATCGCCGAACCCCGAATACGGTGCGGCCTCGACACTTCGGTTCGACCGCTGGGTCATCGACGCCTGCACCCGACCCCTGGACCAAGCCTGGCTGGACCAGCAGCACGAGATCGGTTTGCGCCACAACCGAGCGAAGAAGAACCAGACGGACCACGCGGACTCCGTCGACCACATCCCACTGCGGTACCTCCTGGCTTTCACCGCGGTCATCATCACCAGCGCACGCGACTTCCTCGCCGACGAGGGGCGCTCCACCGAGCAGATCGACGAGATGCACGCCGCGTTCACCAAGTCGGTGATGCTCCACGTAACGGTCTGGACCAGGGCCTACACCGCAAACAACCAGTGGTGAACTCGGTTTTGGGCCGGCGATCGAGGTGATCCATTGCTTAGCCGCCGTCATCCGGTAGCTAGCTAACGCACAAACCCACTCCAGCCGAGCTCCAGAGTGGGTTTTCTCCGTGGAGCTAAGGGGATTCGAACTCCTGACCCCCACACTGCCAGGACCGGGCAGACACCGCGGACTGGCACGGTAGCACTCGATTCGTCGTGTAGAGGGCGTGGTTGAGGCGGCAACTGTCGTCACGGTTGTCGTCAAAAGTGTCGTCACTCCGGCGAAGTCCGCCTGGATGCTGCTGCGGTGAGTCACGCATCGACAGCTATGGCCCTAGTGCCGAGATTGGCACGACATGAACCCCATCGGTTCGCTTTCCGCCACCGCCGGTCGCAGTCAAGACAACGAGGGCGGACGGCCTGCCATGCTTCGAGGCATCCACGTCGACCGCGAAGTCGAGGAGGCCCTTTGCCGCCCTGTCGATGACGTTTTGATCGCCCGTCAGCTTCACCTCGAATGCGGCCCAACCGTCCGGCGTGTCGATGATCGCGTCGACTTCCTTACGACCGTGAGATTCGCGCCAGGAGTACACCGCCCCGCCGAGCGGTTGCGCATAGATGCGAACGTCACGGACTGCCATCGCCTCGAAGTGGAATCCGGCAGCCTCGAGATCGGCGAGCAGATCCCGCGATCCAACCTTGAGCGCGGCGGTGCCCAGCGACGGGTCGATGAAGTAACGGACCGGCGCCTCGCGTAGTTCGGTGCGCGAACGCATGTGGGGCTTCCACGCCGGCGAGTTCTCGGTCAGCTTGAGACGGTCAAGCGCGTCGAGGTACGAGTTCACCGTCTCCTTGGCCGGAGCCCGGTGATCGTCACCGGCGATGTCTGCGCCCAGTGCGGTGACTTTGATCGAGGTCCCGACGGATCGCCCGAGCGATGCAAGTGCGCGGCGCAGTCGGTCCGGAGTGCGCTTGCCGGTGCCGAGCTCAGGAACATCGATCTCGACGACCTGGACAAGGTAGTCGACAAGCCACCCCCGAGCACTGCGCTCGGACTGACCGAGCAACGCCGGCCAGCCACCGATGACGATCCGCTCCATGAGGCCCGGGACCGTCATCGCAGTTCGCTTCGCCTTCTGGTCTTCGCCGCGCAGCAGAGCTGCCAGCGAAACCTCGCCGGTGGAATGGCCTGATTCGAATAGGCTCATCGGCCGCATCCGGAGCGTTCCGATCCGACCTGCGCCGGAGTGCAATTCGCGCTCGTACCTCGGAGTCGCCGATCCCGTCAAGATGTACAGGCCACGACGGCGAAGATCATCGACGTGCCGCCGCACCTGGTCCCATATCTCGGGCGCGCGCTGCCATTCATCGAAGAGGATCGGCGTCTCTTGGTCGAACAGCTCGTCCGGGTTGAGTCCCAAGAGCGCCCGCGCGTTCGGGTCGGTGTCGAAGCGGACTGAACTCTTCGCTTGCTGGAGCGCGGTTTCCGTCTTCCCGCAGCCCTTCGGCCCATCAATGAGGACCGCACCGATCGAGGTCATCCGCTCGGTCAGCTCGGCGTCGACGACGCGTGCAAGATAGTCGTACATGACACCAGCCTACGTTTCCGGCTACTCGTATTCGCTGTTTTCGACAATCTCAACTCGCTGTTTTCGACAAGTCGCACTCTCCACTTTCGACAGAATGGATGGATTCATCCGTTCCGGCAACCGGGGCGATTGATCAATGCCAGGAATGCTCCCGCCAGGAAGCCGGACCATGCCCCCACACCTCGACGTGGCGACATTCGAACCGTTCGTTGTCGTCAAAAATCGACCCCGGCGACACAGACAGCTAACGACAAAACCGGCCCCGACCGAAGTCAGAGCGGGTTTTCTTCGGTGGAGCTAAGGGGATTCGAACCCCTGACCCCCACACTGCCAGTGTGGTGCGCTACCAACTGCGCCATAGCCCCTCGTCGTGCTCGTCGACGGTACACCAACCGGTACTTGCGGTTCAAAACCGCACGTCACGGCACCTCTCCTCCGGTGTCCGGGCCGAGCGGTCGGGCCGTCGTGTGCTCGGTGCTGTTTCGCGCGCGGGTCTCGGGTGCGAAGACCCATATCACCGCGGCCACCGCCAGGATCACGCCGCTGATCACGAACGCTGAACCGAAGCTCAGGTGCTCGGCGATCTGCCCGACGGCGAGCGAGCCCAGAATCGCGCCGAAGTCCGACATCATCTGAAACGTCGCGACCGCGGTGCCACCGCGGGCCTTGCTGCCGATGATGTCGGCGACAGCGGCCTGCTGCGGCGAGATGAACATGCCCGTCGCAGCACCGGTGATGTAGGCGGCCACCAGGAACAGCGGCAGCGACGTCGTGAAGCCCACCAGGACCGTCGAGATCGCCGACACGGTCAGGCCGCCGATGAGTAGGAGGCGCCGACCAACTCGATCGGACAGCCGACCGGAGAGGATGACGACGGAGACGTTGCCGATTGCGAACGTCGCCAACGCCAGTCCCGCCATGCTGGCGCCCCGCCCCAGAACCTCCACCACGAACAGCGGCACCAGCGCGATGCGCAGCCCGAAAGCCGACCAGCCGGTGGCAAAGTTGGAGAACAATGCCGCGCGGTAAGCCCGGTTGCGCAGAGCCACCCGCACCGTGATCGCCGGTTCGGTCTGCACCTCTGGCGCAGCGAGGGACGAGTGCCGGAGCCGCACGAATACCACCCCGACCGCGACCAGCAGTGCGACGCCATAGATGGCGAACGGCGCATGCAGGCCCAGACCGACGGTGAGGCTGCCCAGGACGGGGCCGCCCACCGAGCCGATCAGGAAGGCACTCGAGAACAAGCCAGCGACGCGACCTCGAGCGTCCGGTGGCGAGATGCGGATCATCAGTCCGAGGGAGGACACCGTGAACATGGCCGAACCGAAGCCCCCGAGCGACCGGAACACCAGGAGCTGCCAATAGGTCTGCGCGAACGCACACGCCCCCGTCGACACGGCCACGATCACCAGGCCGGTCAGGTAGATGCGCCGCTCCCCCAGCTTCTGCACCAGCACGCCGCTGATCGGCGCCGCACACAGTCGCATCAACGCGAAGGCGGTGATGACGAACGTCGCCGCTGCGATGCTGACCCCGAAGTTGCGCGCGTACTGCGGCAGCACCGGCGCCACGACGCCATAGCCAAGAGCTATCACCGCGTTGGCGGTGACGAGCACCCAGATTTCGCTGGGCAGCTTCGGCTTGAGCTCGGCTGTTTCCCGGGTCGCTTCGCTCCTGCCCTCCGAGGCTGTTTCCCGGGTCGCTTCGCTCCTGCCCTCCGAGGCTGTTTCCCGGGTCGCTTCGCTCCTGCCCTCCGAGGTTGTTTCCCAGGTCGCTTCGCTCCTGCCCTCCGAGGCCGAACAGTCTCCCTCCGCGACAGAACTCACTCAGCCGAGTTTATGGGATGACGGAGTTCACTCGATCACCGCACTGACGACGTCCCTGGCCGCCTGCTGCACCTCTGCCAGGTGCTCGGGACCCTTGAAGGACTCGGCGTAGATCTTGTAGACGTCCTCTGTGCCCGACGGCCGGGCCGCGAACCACGCGTTCTCGGTCGTCACCTTGAGCCCGCCCAGCGCGGCCCCATTGCCCGGCGCGGTAGTCAGCTTCGCCGTGATGGGCTCGCCCGCCAACTCCGTCGCGCTCACCTGCTCTGGCGACAGCTTCGCGAGACGGGCCTTCTGCTCCCGATTCGCGGGTGCGTCGACGCGCGCGTAGGTCGGGGCACCATACTTCTCGGCCAACTCCGCATATCGCTGAGACGGGCTCGACCCGGTGACCGCGAGGATCTCCGAGGCCAGCAGCGCCAGGATGATGCCGTCCTTGTCCGTGGTCCACACCGATCCGTCATTCCGTAGGAACGACGCTCCGGCGCTTTCCTCACCACCGAATCCGATTGTGCCGCTGATCAATCCGTCGACGAACCACTTGAACCCGACGGGGACCTCGACGAGCTTGCGGCCGAGTCCGTCGACCACCCTGTCGATGATCGACGAGCTCACCGCCGTCTTGCCCACGGCGGTCGACCCCGGCCAGTTGGGCCGGTGCGAGTACAGGTAGTCGATCGCGACCGCCAGGTAGTGGTTCGGATTCATCAGGCCACCGTCGGGGGTGACGATGCCGTGCCGGTCGGAGTCGGTGTCGTTGCCGGTGGCGATCTGATAGTCACTGATCTTGCCCAAGAGACTCGCCATCGCATTCGGTGAGCTGCAGTCCATCCGGATCTTGCCGTCGGTGTCGAGCGTCATGAACCGAAAGGTTGCGTCGACCAATGGGTTGACCACGGTGAGATTCAACTTGTGCCGCTCGGCGATGGCACCCCAGTAGTCGACGCTGGCGCCACCGAGGGGGTCGGCACCGATCCTGATCTCCTCGGCGCGGATGGCGTGGATGTCGACGATGTTCGGCAAGTCGTCGATGTAGGCATTCATGTAGTCGTGGCGCTCGGCGATCTGCAGAGCCCGCGCGAGTGGAACCCGCTTCACCTCCTCGAGCCCACCGCGCAGAATCTCGTTCGCGCGCTTGGCAATCGCTCCCGTCGCGTCGGTGTCCGCCGGACCGCCGTTGGGCGGGTTGTACTTGAAGCCACCGTCGCGAGGCGGGTTGTGTGAGGGGGTGACGACGATGCCGTCACTCAGGTCGGTGTCGCGGCCACGGTTGAATTGCAGGATCGCGTGGCTGACGGCAGGGGTCGGGGTGAACCGGTCGGCGCCGTCGATCATGGCGACGACGTCGTTGGCTGCGAGCACCTCGAGTGCAGACACCCAGGCCGGTTCGGATAGTGCGTGGGTGTCGCGGCCGATGAACAGCGGTCCGGTAGTGCCTTGAGCCCCGCGGTACTCGACGATGGCCTGCGTCGTCGCGAGGATGTGCGCCTCGTTGAACGCCGTGTCGAGGCTGGAACCGCGATGCCCCGACGTCCCGAACGCGACCTGCTGATCGACGTTCTCCGGGTCGGGCACCAGGCTGTAATAGGCAGTGACCACCTGGGCCACGTCGATGAGGTCTTCTGGGAGGGCCGGTTGTCCGGCACGTGGGTTGGCAGCCATGGAATCGATTCTGCTCCTTCCCCGCGCGTCGCACGTCCGCGTCGCCAAGAATTAAGGCGGAGCACACGAGACGTCTCGACGGCACCGATGAGGACCCGAGGGGCTACGCGCTGGAGGGTTCGGGGACGAGCAGCACCGGCCGGCCGTGCTTGGTCGTCAACTGGTGAGACACGGACTGCCCGGCGAACGTCTCGATGAATGAGTGCACGCCACCTCTCGGCGCACCCACGACGATCATCAGGGCGTCGAACTGCTCGGCGAGATCGGCGAGAACGTCGGACGGACGACCATGGACGGCATGGTAGGTCCACCTGGGGCCGAGTTGTTCCAGGAGTGCGCGGGCATCCATAGCCTGCGCCTCGACTGTTTCGCGAAACTGCTGCGCCCAGTCCGAGGCGTCCGGATCGACGGGCAGGTCATCGACGTCGCCGATGTGTACGACGTGTACGTGCGCATCCAGGCGCTGCGCGAGGTCGACCGCGACGCGCAAGGCGGCGGTGCTCGCGAGCTGACCGTTCCATCCCATGACCACATGCGTTGAAGCCGGCATTGGTGCAACGTCACTCATGTTCGGGCTACCTCCATCGGCGGTCATCTTCAGAGCCCGGCGACCACGGCGAGTCCGCCCGCGCAGGCGCCGACGGACAGCACCAGAGACCCGACCGCGTTGAGCAGGGCCAGCAACCGCCTCTTCTGCTCGACCAACCGGACGGTCTCGAAGCTGGCGGTGCTGAAAGTCGTGTAGCCGCCACAGAACCCGGTGCCGACGACGGTCTGCCACGCGGCGGACTCGCCATGGAAGAGCACCAGCCCGGCCAGAACTCCCAGCAACAGCGAACCCGTGACGTTGATGATGACCGTCGCCCACGGAAACGGTGACTGCCATCGCCGCTTGATGGACGAATCGAGCAGGAACCGGGTCACCGCACCGCTGGCTCCGGCGATGAAGGTGAGAATCACGATCATCCTCGCGCCCTCCGGCCGTGGACGCTCGACGCGACGACGATGCCCAGCCACGTGGTCACGACCCCGCCCACGACGCTGAGAACTCCGTAGCCGATCGCCATGCCTAGATGCCCGTGTTGCAGCAGGAGCACCCCCTCCAGGGCAAGGGTGCTGTAGGTGGTGAAGGCGCCACAACCACCGGTGCCGGCGCAGAGGCGGGCGCGCTGGCGCCACCCCGCGTCATCGCCGAGCCGCGCCAGGGCCTCCAGAAGTCCACCCAGGATGAATGCCCCGACGAGGTTCACCATGAAGGTTGCCCACGGCCACCCCGAGCCGTCGTGGGGCAGGAGTTCTTCGATTTCGTATCGCAGCGCCGTGCCGACGATGCCTCCGGCGAAGACCCAACCCAGCGCCGACGGCCGCAGATGCAGCGGCCTGCTCGGCGCAGGGTAGACATCGGGATCGGTGGGTAACTCGACGTGCGAGTCGTCACCTGAAGGATTCATCTGCCTACCGACGCATCGGATCGACGGTGGGAGCGATCAGCCACCGGGCGGCGAGGCCAGCCACCCAGTCCGTCGCCTCGCGCGCGTCATCCGGCGGGCCGTCCACGAGCACCAACTCGTCGACACCGATGCTGGCGAGCTCGGCGAGGTCTGACGGTTGCGGGTCGCGCAGCGCCACCGCGAGACGCAGTGTCGCGGCATCGCGGCCACGCTCCGCACACCACGCACGAATCTTCCCGACGTGCTCGGCCGCCGCCCTCGCCCCGTCGACGTTGAATCCGTACCAGCCGTCGCCCCAGTCGACCACCCTTCGAAGGGCCGCATCACTGTTGCCGCCGAGAACGATCGGAATACGCCCGCCGTGCACCGGTTTCGGATTGACCCGCACCGAGTCGAACCCGACGAACTCGCCAAGGAAGGACGCGATGTCGTCACGCCACAACGTGCGCATCGCCTCGACGTACTCGGCCGTGCGCGCAGCCCGCTTCTCGAACGGCACCCCCAACGCCTCGAACTCTTCCCGCGACCAGCCGACGCCGATGCCCAGGGTGAACCGCCCACCGGACAACGCGTCGAGCGTGGCCGCCTGCTTAGCCATCAGGACCGGATTGTGTTCGGGGAGCAGGAGCACGCCGGTCGCGATGCCGATGGTCGACGTGGCTGCGGCGACGAAGCTGAGCCCAATCATCGGATCCAACCAATCCGCCTCAGCGGGAACGGCTATCTGGCCGTCAGCGGAGTATGGGTATCGGGACGCGGACTGGTCGACCATGACCACGTGTTCACCCGACCACAGGGTCGCGAAGCCGGCCCGCTCGGCAGCCCTCGCCACGGCGTCGATGACGTCACGCTTCGCGCCCGATCCGATTCCAAGCGCGTGCAATCCGAGTTGCATCGGGCCATCGTCTCACGCGCCGATGAGCTCGACACCCGACCACACCAGGGCGATCACCTTGACGACTTCGAGGACCACATACGCGAAGTGGGCACGCGACCGCCGCCCCTCGTCACCCTCGAGAACGGCGGCGGTCCGCTGGCTCAGAAGGGGACGCACCAGAAAGGTCTGCGCAAGCAGCGCGCCCACCGCGACACACACGGTGATGTTGAGCGCAGCCGACGTCTCGTGGGTGAAGAGCGCGAACGCGATGATGAACACGAATACGTACTCGAAGACGTTCAGGGCGCGGAACACCAACTGGCCGATGCCAAGCCCGACCTTCAGTGTGACGCCGGGCGCGCGAAACTTCAGCGGTGCCTCGAGAAACGAGATGGCGAGGACCATGCCCAGCCACACGAAGACCGCGGCGACGGCCAAGCCCTTACCCGAGTCCACCGCGGCAGCCTACGACAGTGATGCGATCGTGTTGGGGGGCACGGCGAATCCCGCGACTCGTTCGCCGTCCGGCGTCTTGCGTATGTTGGGCCGTCGAATCGACCCCGGGAGGCGCTGCGCCCTTCGGCAATTGCGACATGAATTCGGCGAACGGGTTTCATCCGGGGCATTTCGCCGCGGCGTGCGGCATCGAGATCGACTCTCCCGCTGGCATTCTGACGGCACACGCGAAATCCGCTCGCACTCCGCGCTAGTTTGGCCACATGCGGACAAGGGACAGCCGAGGGATTGGGTCCGTGATCGCGGCACTGGCCGCCCTGATCGCGCTACCGGCCTGTGCCCCCGGCGCCGGAACGTCCACGACCACCACTCAGACGACGCCATCCCCGTCGGCGGCGTCGACCACCGAGGTCGTCGCTCCCCCGGCCCCGACATCGACCGCACATGAGGTGAACTGGTTCGATCTCGACGTCGGTGACTGCCTGGCCGACCCGCCACCCGTCGACCCGACGGTGATCGCCGTACCCGTCGTCGACTGCGCGACATCGCACCGGGCCGAGGTGTACCTGCGGGCACCGATGGCGGTCAACACCGCGATCGCCGATGTCATCGAACGCACGTGCGGGGCCGGCTTCTCCTCCTACACGGGACTTTCCGCCGGCGACGCACGCTATTCGACGACCTATCTGATCGACTCCGCTCAGAATCGAACCTCGTCAAATCCTGACCCGAGCACCGTCATATGCCTGCTCGGGGCGCCGGGCGGGGGGATGCTCGAGCATTCCGCGCGCAAGTGACGGCGCCTTCTACTCCGACTGTTCGGCCTCCGCCGCCTCGACCAACAGCGACATGCCGTGGTGGCGCGGCATTTCCACCGCGAAACTGTGCAGATCGTCGACCGTGCCCACCGTCTTGCCGGTGAACATGTCCATCACGTGACTACCCGGCGGCAAGTGCTCGGAGCGCACCGTGCCCGCAATGTCCTCGTGGGCGAAGTTCAGGATGGTGAGCTGATGCTGGCTGGGGTCCTCGAGTTGGTGAACGAGAACCAGCATCCCCTTCTGTGACACCTCGGGAATGTCGACCTGCCGACTGGTGGCGACGCCGTAGTGCGATCGCACCCGCAGAATGGCCTGAAGTTGACGCAGGAAGCTGGTCTCATCGGCCATCTGCTCTGGGATGGAGCCGTACAGGCTGCGGCCACGGGGCATGCCCGCCATCGATCGGGTCGCCCGCTCGTTGACACCCATCAGGTCGTGGCCGGCGCGGTGGATCCACCGGGTGTCGCCGCCGCGCAGCAACTCAGCGACCTCGTTGGGCGGCAAGGTCAACATCCCGCACATGTCCCAACCGGACAAGGCGAACACCCCGGGCTGGAGTGCGTTGAACATGGCGAGCAGCAGGTGCGCGCGGCGGATCGGGTCGATGTCGGTGATCTCGTCGAGGTCGGTGATGCCCAGCGACGCGGCGACGACGGTCGCGGTGGTCGACGCGATGCCGTTGGTCGTGAACACCTGGTTGTAGGACGCCTTGGGCCCGGTGAGCTGGTCGAGCAGATCTTGACGGACCGACTCCCCGAGTTGCTCGCCGGTGATCTCCTCGCCCTTGTAGGTGTAGATGTCGTCGCGATGCCCGGTGGACCAGTGCACCAGCTCGTAGGTCAGCTCGTCGTGGTTCTGCAGCGCGTGCACCAACGAGGCCGGATCCACGCCCAGCTCGATGGAGGTGCGCAAGGTCAGCCGCAGGAACTCGGTGTCACCGGTGGCCAGGGCGTGCTGGTAGGCGGGCCGATTGATGAAGTCGTAGGACAAGTCCGCGCCGGCTTCCCCGGTCTCGCGGATGTCGTCGATGGTGAGGTTCAGCTCCTGGAAGGTGAACCCGCCCACCTTGCGCACCATGCTCGCGATCAGGTGGTTTGCCGCCTCCGACAACGGATGGCCCTCGGACCAAGCGGGACTGCCGTCGGCAGCGCTCTTCTCCACGCCAAGGAAGCCGTTCGCGTCCAGGCGCAACGCTCCTGTGCCGAGGTCGGTCAGCGAGTGCAGCGCATCGCCCATGACCATGCGCATGCCGGCGAACGTCGGGTCCAGCCAGTTGATGGATGGCTGGCCGTCCTTGAAGTAGTGCAGATACACCCAGCGACGTTCGATACCGTCGACACCGAGAACCGGGCGGGTGACGCTCCAGTTGGTTTCCTTGACGCCCTCGGCGTAGAAGATCACCCGCTGGAGTCGACCGATGATGTATCCGGCCTTGTCCAGCCACTCCTCGGTCGCCGCGTCGATGTTGACCGAGTCAACGCCCGCGGGGGTCTCGGGCAGTTCGTGCCAGTCCCTTGGGTCGATCTCCACCATGTGGTAGATCCCGGGGTAGTCCGCGTAGTGCATCTCGGCGAGCCGGAAGTCCGCGCCCTTGCCAGTGTGCCCGGGCACGACGTCGTCGATGATGGTGCCGCCGTACCAGTTGGCGGTGGCGCACATCTTCCGAAACTCGTCCTCGGTGCCGAACGCCGGATCGATCTGCGTGCTGATCCGGTCGAAGTGGCCGTCGACGCTGGGCGTGTACTCCCAACCAGAGATGCCGCCTGCCCGCTTGACCGGCCCGGTGTGGATGCCCTCGATGCCGATCTCGGCGAACGCCTTCCACATCTCCTCGTCGGCCATCGCCGTCAGGAAGGATTCCTCGGGCCGGGTGATCAGCGACAGCGGATAGGCGGTGAACCACACCGACGCGGCGGTCACGGCCCCCCGGGGGTTGGGGTTGGCGAAGGGGTTCTGCCACATCGAGCCCTGCCCGGAGAACTGCTGGCTGATCTCGTTGGCATCGGCCAACATCGACTGCGCCAACAGCCACGACACGTAGGCCGGGTTGTCGCCAGTGGCCGACCCGTCCTGAGCCACCGAGCGGCGCGCGAAGGGCGCCTTGACCTTCGGACGAAAGCGCAAGGTGCGTGGCCGGGCGGGGTGGCGGTGTTCGTCGTAGGTGATCTCGGTGGGTTCGTGCGTCTGATCGTGATCGTCACTCGCCGTGTCCGTCATCTACTTCCTCACCACTCGATTGCCCTGCCCATCCCGGGACGCATGCCCGCGTCTCGTCATGAGCGCCCGTATAGCCGTTGGCGGAATGTTGAAACTTGGGGCTCCCCCAATGTAGGCGGGCCCGTCGAGTGCGGCGCCTCGAGCGGCAGCCCGTGCAACGATCGGGACGTGAAGGAGTTCCTCGATTTCCTTGGTGCGCAGTCGCCGTACGACCGACTGGACGACGAGGACCTCCAACTGCTCGCCAAGTCGGTCGAGGTCGAGTACTTCACCTCGGACACGGTGATCGTCGAGGCCGACGCCGCGCCGCTGGACTGCCTCTACGTCGTCCGAGTCGGGGCGGTAGACATCGTCGACCGCGGTCGGATCACGGACGTGCTCGGAGCCGGGGAGACATTCGGCCACATCTCCGTGTTGTCCGGGCTGCCGCCGCCGCTGCAGGTCCGCGCCGCGGAGGACACCCTGTGCTATCGGATACCCGACCCGCGGACCTTCCTCGCGCACCCGGACCGTCTGCGCTTCGCCCACTACGGCGGCTTGGTCGCGCGGGAACGCCTCATCAACTCCGGCGAGTCGTTCGCCCGGCTGGAGCGGCCGATCGGCGAGGTCGCCCATCCGATCACCTGGTGTGATGCCGACGACGCCATCCGGACGGTCGCTGGTCTCATGACCAACGAGGGCCGGTCGTGCGCGCTGTTCCTCCACAGGGGACAGATCGGCATCGTCACCGATGACGACTTCCGCCGTCGCGTGGCCACCGGGGAGATCGGTGTCGACGCGCCCATCTCGATGATCGCCAGCACCCCGGCGATCGTCATGAGCACCGACCGCACCGTGAGCGCCGCGTATCTGTTCATGGTCGAGCACGGCATCCACCACCTCGTCGTCGTCGACGCCGTCGGCACGGCGGTCGGCGTCGCGCGGGTCGTCGACATGGCCGCCGCGGAGGTGCGCAACCCGCTGGTGATCCGTTCCGCCGCCGCGGCGGCGACCACCATGGACGAGCTCGTCGAGGCCTGCCGCCTGCTCACGCCCACCACGGTGGAGTTGTGGGACGCCGGCCTGCCGGTCGAACATGTCGGTGCACTGCTCTCGGCGATGGTCGAGTCGATCTTCCAAAAGATCGTCGAGCTGCACACCACGACGTCGCCGCTGGCCGACCTGGACTGCTCGTGGATGCTGATGGGCTCCCTCGGGCGCCGCGAGCCGCTGCCCAACTCCGACGTCGACACCGCGCTCGCGTGGGCTGTGAGGCAGCCCTCCGATGCCGTATTCACCAGGGAGCAGGTTGCGTCGGCCACCGGGCCGCTTGTCGCAGCTCTGACCCGTTGTGGTCTGACGCCGTGCCCGCAGGGCCTGAACGCGTCGATGCCCTTGTTCAACCGGTCACAGCGGCAATGGCGTGAGATGGCCGACGTCTGGCGCGCCAGTCCCGACAACGTCAATTACCTGCTGATGGCCTCGACGGTGTTGGACGCGCGACCGATCACCCGCCCCGTGCTGATCCAGCCGCTGCGCAACGCGCTGGTCGGCGGCATCGGCCGGGACGCGTTCACGCGCGCGCTGAGTCGATTCTCGATGCTGGACCGTCCGCCCAGTGGATTCGTCCGGGGGTTCGTCGTTGAACACTTCGGCGAGCAGAAGGGTCACCTCAACCTCAAGAAGTCCGGTCTGCGTCCGGTGGCCTCGCTCGCCCGCGCCCTGGCACAACGCACCGGCGACCCCACCGGGTCCACTCTCCAGCGGCTCGACCGCGCGCGTCGAAGCGGTCTGCTGACCGCCGACGAGGCCGACGCGCTGGCGGGGGCCTTCAAGCTGTTCTACCACCTGGTGTTCGAGAGCCAGATCGCGGCGATCAAGGACGGCAGACCCGTCGAATCCGCCATCGACCCGGGCAAGCTCGATCCCCTGGAACGACGCCACCTCCGTAGCGCCTTCCGGACGATCAACGGAATCCAGGACCGGTTGAGCCGCAAGTGGTTCGGCTACGAGGGACTGTGAGAATGGCGACTGCCTGGACACGCGGACTTCGCGATCTGCGCAGACGCCGGCCACGCCGTAAGGCCGCGGACGACGTGGACTGGCGGATGGACACCTTCATCGTGATCGACCTCGAGACCACCGGGCTCGACCCTCGGCGCGACCACATCGTGTCCTACGGCGCGGTGCCGATCCGCGGCGGGAGGGTCAAGACGGCCGAGTCGGTGTACGGCCTCGTCCATGTACCTGGCGACGTGCCCCCGAGTTCGGTCAAGTTCCACAATCTGCGGACCCAGGACCTCGAAGCGGCACCGCCACTGGCTGAGTGCGTCGCCGTTCTCGACGACTTGGTCGGCGATCATCCCGTCGTCGCGCACTGCGCCTGGATCGAACGGTCATTCCTCCGCAAGGCATTTCGCCGTTCCTACCTTCCGTTCGCCAGCCCGATCGTCGACACGGCCGTCCTGGCCCGGCACATTCTCGACGTCGACATCGGCCCCGACCAAGCGGTGTCGTTGGAGTACGCCGCCAACGCCCTCGGACTACCTGTTCACTCGCCTCATCACGCGCTCGGGGATGCCGTCACCACGGCCAGCCTGTTCATCGCGCTGGCAGGTCAACTGGAACACGGCAAGGCCCTCACCACTGCCAAGCTGCTGGAACTGTCGGAAGCACGACCATGACGGGATCTCGCCCGGCGATGCGCACGGCGATCCGGTGCATCGGACCGTACTGTGTGCTCGAACTCCGCTGAGCTCGCAGTGAGATTCAGCTGAGCCGTCGACGCGCGTCGGTGTGACTTAGGACGTGGGTGTTTCGTCTGCTATGCGGACGGGAACAACTCGCCCATCGTCCACGTTGTCGCGACAACGGCACTGGGACCCGAAAGGACGAAAATGGCCACTGATTACGACGCGCCACGCCAGAAGGAATCCGACGATGTGGTCGACGAGTCGCTCGAGGCGTTGGCTGGACGTCGCAACGACGCCGCCACCGCGGTGCTCGACGTCGACGACGGCGAAGAGCTCGAGGACTTCGAACTGCCAGGAGCGGATCTGTCCGGTGAGGAGTTCACCGTCCGGGTGGTGCCCAAGCAGCGGGACGAGTTCACCTGCTCGAGTTGCTTCCTCGTGCAGCACAGCCACCGTCTGGCGCGACAGGTCGGTGACAGGATGATCTGCGCTGACTGCGCCTAGAGCGCTGACCCACCGCGACCGCCGCCGTCACGGCGCCGGCGCGGCGGGCAGGGTCAACGTGAACGTTGCCCCGCCGCCGGGCGTCTGCGAGACGCCGATGTGGCCGCGATGGGCGACCGCAATCTCTCGGACCAGTGCCAGTCCGATGCCATAGCGTTGGCGACCCGCCGTAGCGGTGTGGTTCTGACCGTGGGCGAACCTGGTGAACAGCGTCGCGACAGCGTCGGGATCCACCCCGACCCCGTCGTCGCTCACTTCGGTGATGACGTCGTCTCCGCGTCGATCGACGCGAATCACTATCTTTCCGCCCGAATGTTCGTGTGCGAGCGCGTTGTCGACCAACGACGTGAGCGCGCGTCGGAGAGCGGCAATCGATCCGAGAACCACGAAATCCCCCGCGGCCACGCCCCGACGGTCGACGTCGAGGCCGACGCCCGCTCCTTCGGCGTGCCCGGCCATGCTGTCGCGGACCGCGTCGGCCACCTCGGCGAGGTCGACACGGTCGTGGGTGACGCCGTTCGTCGCCATCGACGCCGATGCCAGGAGATCCTCGATCACCTCGCCCAACGCCCTGGTGTCGGCCGCCAACGCGTCGATCTGATCCTTGGTCTGGCGTGCGTCACCGTCGTCGAACCTGCGAGCCAGGAGCTGAATCCTGGTGTGTAGCACCGTCAACGGTGCGCGCAGCTCATGGGAGGCGTCAGCGACGAACCGTCGCTGCAGAGCCAATGCATCGGCGAGCGGGCGAATCGACCGCCGAGTGAGGAGGACGACAACGGCAATCGACGCGAGAATTCCCGCCAGTTCCGCGGCACCCAGCGACAGCAGCAGGCGGTGGCGGCCCTCCTCGTAAGACTCCAGGGCGAGCATCGCGACCACTCTGCCCTGGGGCTTGTCGGCCACCAGGACGCGATACTGCTCGTCGCCAAGCCGGGCCTCCGAGAACCCGGGCGGCCTCGCAAGAAGGTCTGCCGTCGGAAGATCGCGGATGCTCCCCTGCACGTTGCCCTCGAGGTCTCGCACGACGAGTTGCATGCCCGGCGGCGGATCGGTGGCATCGTCTGCCGTCGACGCGACCGAGGTGAGCTGATGGGCGATCTGCTGGTTCTGGACGCGAACGTCGACCAGGAAGATCACCGCGCCGACCACCAGCAACACCGCAGCGAGTGCGAGCGACGCCTGGATCGCGGCGATCCGGCCCGCACGACGTACGACGTCGAGGTCGCTCCCGGAGGTCATGACGCCCCGAACCGGTACCCGGTGCCGTGAATCGTCCGCACCGCCGATTTTCCCAGTTTGCGACGCAGATAGTGCACGTAGGTATCCACCACACCGGGGGTGTCGACGCCGTCGAACGCTGAACTGAGCAGCTGGCCGCGCGTGAAGATTCGACTGGGGGCCAACATCAGGACAGTCAGCAGCGCAGCTTCCCGTTCGGACAGCTCCACCTCCGGTGGCAACCCCCACCCACTCACGGAGCGTGTCACGCGATTCAATACCAGTCCGTCGACGCGCAGCGTCGAACCGTCGTCGGGCCGTCGGAGCAACGCCCGGATCCGAGCGAGCAGCTCCGGCACCTCGAACGGCTTGACCAGGTAGTCCTGCGCACCCGCATCCAGACCGTCCACGCGATCGGCCGTCGAACCCCGCGCCGTCAGCACGAGTACGGGTGTCGCAATGCCCCGTGACCGCAGCACCCCGACCAGTTCGACGCCATCCATGACCGGTAACCCGCGATCGACGATTGCCGCGTCGAAGTGACCCGTCAGCGCGAGGTGGAGGCCCTGCTGACCGTCGTAGGCCACGTCGACGTCGTAACCCTCGTCGGTGAAGAGCGCGACGAGCATCGCGCTCAGGGCGCGGTCGTCTTCGACGATGAGCAGCGTCGGCGCTGGGGTTCGGTCGGCCACTCGATGAGCGTGCCACGGGAGTTCTTCGAAGGCTTGAAGAAACGATTGCCAGCATGGGCGCATGGACTCACCCCGTTCGGGATTTCGACGTGCCGCCGCCGCATCATGGGCTTTGATGGGGCTCGGGGTCGCCGGGGTCGCAGGTGCCTCCGCCCTCGCGTACGCCGACACCGTCAAACCGCCGCCGAAGGCTCCGATCGTCGCGGTCGACCCCGCCCCGCCGGAACTGATCCCGTCACCCATCCTGGCCCCGCCGCCGCCGCCCGACGTCCCGGCCACCACCGTCGACCCGCCGCCGATGGCTGCCGAGACTCCCGTCCAGCAGACGCCCGAGTACACCCCGGCGCCGCAATACACACCCGAACCCCAATACACGCCGGTGCCCCAGCACACGCCGGTGCCCGAATACACGACGCAGGCGCCCAAGCCCACCACGCTCCCGACGACAAAGCGACGCCTCGCACCCACCACGGTGATGGCGCCGAACTACTCGCCCCAAATCACGATTTCTCGCGGCTCGTGACACTCACCGCAGTGCAGACCGCAGAGGTCCGCTGGCAGCGATGGAGCATGGACATGCAGATCGTCGTCACGGAGCCGGGTGCACTCGTCGACGCGAGGGCGGAGGCCGATGCGGAACTCGACGTCGTCGAAGCAGCCGCCTCACGCTTTCGACCTGACTCCGAAATCAATGCACTGGCAAGAACATTCGGCCGCCCGACCCGCGTCAGCGAAACGCTGGCTGACCTAGTGGATGCCGCGCTGACGGCGGCGCGTCTGACCGACGGTGACGTCGATCCGACGGTCGGCGCTGCGCTCGTCGCACTCGGCTATGACGCTGACATCGCCGAGGTCCGCAGGGCCTCCGCTGCGGTGCCTGCGTTCACCACCGCGGCGCACTGGTCGATGATCGCGTTCGACGGCCAAAACGTCACCACGCCAGCCGGAGTCCTGCTCGATCTCGGAGCCACCGCCAAGGCGGTAGCTGCGGATCAGTGCGCCCAACGCATCCACGCGGCGACGAGAAGCGGCGTTCTGGTGAATCTCGGCGGCGACATCGCGACCGCCGGTCGTGCGCCGGAGGGCGGCTGGCAAGTCCTGGTCCAAGACAACGACGACGAGCCGGCAAGCTCAATCGCCCTGCCGCCGGGAGCCGCTCTGGCGACGTCGAGCACCCTGCGTCGACGGTGGCGCAATGGCGATGAACTCGTCCATCACATCATCGACCCGAGGACGGGACGTTCCGCAGATCCGGTGTGGCGGACGGTCAGCGTCGCGGCACAGACATGTTTCGCCGCCAACACCGTCGCCACCGCCGCCATCGTTCGAGGCCGACCCGCCTTGGAGTGGATCCGCAGCCTGGGGATGGCGGCCCGGCTCGTCGACGCACACCGCGGCGTCCACACCGTCGGTACGTGGCCGACCTGCCGCGGCGAGGCTCGGGCATGACCGATCAGGCGCTCTGGGCGCTGGGTCGCGGTACCGGGATCACGGCCCTCGCGTTTCTGACGCTCTCGCTGGGTCTCGGCATCGCCACGCGGTCGGGCCGTCCATTGGCGACGTTGCCTCGCTTCGCCGTGGTTGACGTGCACCGCTTCGCTGCACTGGCCGGAACCCTACTGGTGGCAATGCATCTCGGGCTGCTCTTCTTCGACCCATACGCACAATTGCGGTTGCTGGATTTCGTGATTCCGTTCCTCGGCGCCTACCGGCCGCTGTGGCTTGGATTGGGCACTCTCGCCGTCGACGTCCTCATCGTGGTGATCGTCAGCAGCCTGCTTCGACATCGCCTGGGAGTGCGCACCTTTCGCGCCGTGCACTGGGCGACCTACGCGTTGTGGCCGACGGCGTTGGCCCACGCACTGGGCAACGGCACCGACGCCGGCCGCACCTGGTTCCTGGTGTTCGCAGCGTCCTGCGCGTTGATCGTCGCCGCTGCCCTGACGTGGCGACTTCGAGCTGATTTCGTCGAGTATGCCGACAAGCGAATCGTGGAGCGTCGATGAAGAATCAAGACTCACACCGGGAACCGCCCATCGCCCATCGTCTCTTCGCCGCGGGCGGGCCGAGTCTTCGCGAACACGACGCGCGGTTCGGACGGCCACCCACGGGTTCGGCGGAGACGCTCGTCTCGACGCTTGAGCAGGCCGGACTGACGGGTCGGGGCGGCGCCGGGTTCCCCACCGGCCGCAAGATCGCTTCGGTCACCGGGCGCAGACCGGTCGTGATCGGCAACGGCGCCGAAGGCGAGCCGCTCGGCAGCAAGGACGCCGTGTTGCTCACTCGATCGCCTCAACTGGTGCTCGATGGCTTACAGCTGGCTGCGGAGGCTGTCGGCGCCAAGACCATCTACCTGTACCTGCCGAGTCAGGTAGCAGTGACCGCACGGTTCGCGATCGCCGAGCGTGCCGCCGCTGGCCGGGACCGATACCCGACGACTGTCGTGGAAGCCCCCGACACATTCGTCGCTGGGGAGGAATCGGCCGTCGTGGCGAGGATCGAAGGCGGGCCTGCGCTACCCCGCGACCGCACCGTCCTGATCTCCACGTCTGGCCTCCGCGGCCGCCCGACACTGGTCAACAACGTCGAAACCCTGGCCCACGTCGCGTTGATCGCCCGCTATGGCTCTCGCTGGTTCAGGTCGGTCGGAGACCCTGCACAGCCCGGCACCATGCTGGTCACGCTGTCGGGCGCATCCGGCGGGCAGTCCGTCGTCGAGGTCCCGACCGGAATCCCACTCACTGACGTGATCTCGCACTGCGCGGTCACCGATCTCCGGTACGTGAGCGCAGCGCTGATCGGGGGCTACCACGGCAGCTGGATCCCCTCGTCGGCGTTCGCCCATTGCACACTCTCCAGATCCGGTCTGGCCCATCTCGGGGCCAGCCCCGGCGCAGGCATCGTCCATACGCTCCCCATCGACGAGTGCGGTCTCGCCCGTACCGCCGACATCGTCGCCTATCTCGCTGAACAGGGCGCGAGGCAGTGCGGGCCATGCCGCAACGGATTGCCAAGGCTCGCAACGCTCTTCGACGAACTCGCCTTCGGACACGTCGACGACGCCCTCCTCGATGAGGTGCACCGGGCCCTCGGCCTGGTGGACGGGCGCGGATCGTGTCGCCATCCGGACGGAACCGTACGGATGGCGCGCAGTGCGCTGACCGTCTTCGCACACGACATCGACCAGCACCGCTACGGCCGCTGCGATGCCGCCGTCGCCACGGTGCAAAGCACTGGCCATTCTCGGGCCCGCCACAGCGAGTGCCGCGCGTGAAGAAGCCTCCGAATTCCGCGCGACTGCACATCGACTGGACCAGATGCGACGGACGCGGGCTGTGCACAGAGTTACTTCCGACACTTCTGCAGCGCGATGACTGGGGCTACCCTGTGGTACGCAACGGAGCCCGCGAACCCCAGATCCCATCCGGCGACCTGGCCGAGGCGCGCATCGCAGTCAATCGCTGCCCGCGGCTCGCCCTGTCACTGATCACACCACCTCCATCCTGAGCGGGCAGCGCGGCCCGACTCAGGTGTTCAACCAGCCCGACGTCCACCCACCCCGACAAGGAACTAACTAGTGACGACGCTCAACGGGCTCCCCGCCCACGCGCTTCTGGTCCACTTCATCGTGATCCTCGCTCCGCTCACGGCACTCCTCGCGATCCTGTGTGCCGTCTGGCCCGCCGCCAGGAAACGGCTGGTGTGGCTGGTCCTCGGCCTTGCCGCAATCACCGCGGTGCTCACGCCGCTGACCACCGATGCCGGCGAATGGCTCGAGGAGCGGGTCGGCCGTTCGGCCCTGCTGCACGAACACACCGAACTCGGAGACACGATGGTGTACTTCTCCATCGCACTGCTCGTCGCCGCAGCCCTTCTGGCATTCATTCACGTGCGCGAGGTGCGCGGCAAGTCCGTCAAACCGGTCGCCTCGTGGATCCTGGCAGCCGTCGTCATCGTCGTGAGCATCGCCACGTCCGTGCAGGTCTACCGCATCGGGGATTCCGGAGCGGCTGCCACCTGGGGTGATCTTCCCGCCGCTGAGGCCAAACCATCCGAATGACCCGGAGTCTCATCCCCGGCACCCACCCGATTGCGTTGCTAATGGCGTTTTCTGCATCACGGCTGTGAATCGTCGCCTCATGGCCCTGAACCACGGCCCTGGGGCTCGGAATGCGGCCAGCGCGAAGAACGCATGGTCGACCGGGGAACACCATGCCGGCGGCAAGTAACGGGTCTGTGACGATGACGGGATACGACCTCACCGACTGACGTCATGTGCACAGGATGGGAATCCGGAACCGAAGGAGGCGCGTGTGCGGCGAGCAACGATTCTGGTCTTTGCCTTCCTAATCACCGGAATGATCGCCGCATGCGGAGGCGGCTCGGACTCGAGTGCGCCCGCGGCCTCCGCCATCAGCAGCCCAGAAACGACGACAGCCACCGCAGCGCCGGCTCCCGACATCACCATCTCGAACTTCACCTTCACGGTGGGCGGGCCCGTGAAACCCGGCCAGCAGGTCACCATCGTCAACGACGACGACGTCAGCCACAGCGTCGCGGTGGACGTCGGCGATGGCTTCGATACGAGGGTGTCCGGCGGGGGCGGGGTGTCGACCTTCACGGCCCCGAGCACGCCTGGCACCTACGCCTTCCACTGCAAATACCACGCGGCGATGCACGGCACGCTCGTCGTCGAGTAGCCCGGCGCGGGGTTCCCGACGGCTCAGTGCCCTCGAGCCACGATGACCGGCATGCGCGACGACTGGGCGACAGCCGAACCGACCGATCCGAGTCGCATGCCCGCGAACCCCCCGCGTCCATGACTGCCGACGACGACGAGCTGTACTTGCTCGGAGTTCTTGATGAGCATCTCGGCCGGGCGGTCGGTGACGGCGATGGGATGCACGCGGACGCGAGGATGACGCTCCTGCCACCCCGCGAGCCGATCACTGAGAATCTCATCCCCCAGCGCTTCCATGACTGACGAGTCGACGGGGGGAAAGTCACTCAGGTTGGCGTCACTCCAGGCATGCACGGCGATGATGTCGACCCCGCGACGATCCG
This sequence comes from Mycolicibacterium hodleri, assembly GCF_006439015.1. Classification (GTDB taxonomy): domain Bacteria; phylum Actinomycetota; class Actinomycetes; order Mycobacteriales; family Mycobacteriaceae; genus Mycobacterium; species Mycobacterium hodleri_A. The sequence continues at coordinate 25,949 of NZ_RCZG01000007.1, forward strand.
CTTCCTCAAATGCGATCTCGGTCGCCAACTCAGATGCGGGCGACCCGTCCACACCGAGAAGGATCGGTGCACGAGCCGGATTCGGCATCAACGGGTCTTCATCGTGGATCACCGCGACGGGGCAGTGGGCGTGGTGGACCAGAGCGGCACTGACCGAGCCAAGGAGTAAGCGCCGGACTGCCCCTACGCCGCGACAACCCACCACGATCATGTCCGCATCCTTGGTCAGATCGACCAGGGTCGGGATCGGCGCTCCAGCAAGAACCTGGCCGTGGATCTCGAGCGGGCCGGCCTTTCGGCTCGCGTCCTCCGCGGTATCCACGGCGACACGGAGGACGTCCGTCGCCTTGGCCTGGTGCCAGTCCGCGAGGCGAGGCAAACCATCCGGTTCGGTCCACCTCAACATCTCCGGGGACGGAACGACGTACACGACGGTGAGCGGCAGCTCGCGCAGGATTGCGTCCCTGGCTGCCCAGTCAACCGCCACGCGTGACTCCGGCGATCCATCGACCCCGACGACGATGCCGTGATGTTCGTCGTCTTTCGACATGGTGTGCTCCGTTCGAGTCGATTCGGTACACGGAAGTGCTCACTCGGCTCTCCGAGACCGGCAGGCGCCTGGCCAGTTAGGAACGCTAGAGGTAAACCACCGAAAGTACAGGGGCCCTTTGTCACCAGTTGTTGGCCGGAAGGCTTCGGTTGTTGGCCGGGACCCCCGATGCACTGATGCGATCCGTTGAAACACCTGCCGCACAACGCGACCGGCGTGGTAGCCTCGACCAGCCTCAAGGCGGCCGGTAGTACGCCACCGGAGTGCAACGTCGCCTTCTGGCCATATCATTTGCATATTCAACATCGATTCGTTTTCAGCGTCGATCAGTTCGAAAACTTGGGCGGTGCCACGAACCATGGCTCCAGACGTCGCGACGATTCTTGATGGGTATTCCAGAGACCGAACGGATCTCATCGACATCCTGTGGGATGTCCAGCACAGCTACGGCCACATCCACGAGGACGCGATGCGGGCGATTGCCGACCACCTGGGCCTATCCCCCGGCGATGTCATGGAAACCGCCTCGTTCTATCACTTCTTTCACACCGAGCCCACCGGGCGTTACCGAATCTATTTGAGTGACAACGTCATTGCCAAGATGTCCGGTTTCCGACAGGTCAGAGATGCGCTGGAGCAGCGAACGGCAGCACGCTTCGGCGGGCCAGGAACAGCCGACTTCAGCTTGTTCGAAACCGCCTGCATCGGTCTTAGCGACCAAGAGCCGACGATGCTCATCGACGACGTGGCCTTCACTCGCCTGACGCCGAAATCCGTCACAGACATCATCTCTCGACTCCGACAGGGGCAGTCACCCGAACAGATCGCCAATCCGTCGGCACTGCCTCGCACCACCGTCGCTTATGTCGAGGCGCTGACAGGCACCACGGTGCACACGGCAGGCCCGGTCTTCTTCCATCCCGAAACCGACCATCGGGCATTGCTCGAGCGATGTCTGGAGTTGACGCCCGAACAGGTGATCGCCACCGTCACGGACTCTCGACTTCACGGCCGCGGCGGCGCCGGCTTCCCCACCGCAAGCAAGTGGACGTCGTGTCGTGACGCCGCCGACCACGAGAAGTACGTCATCTGCAATGCCGACGAGGGTGAACCCGGCACGTTCAAGGACCGTGTCTTGCTTACTCGTACGCCCAAGCAGGTGTTCGGGGGGATGATCATCGCGGCCCACGCCATCGGCGCGGCGCATGGGATCGTCTACCTGCGCGCCGAATACGCTTATCTCAGGGCATATCTCGAACAGCAACTCAGCGAGCTCCGCGACGACGGCCTGCTCGGTGACGGCTTCGACATCCGTATCGCGATGGGCGCAGGATCGTACGTGTGCGGTGACGAAACCGCACTCATCGAGTCGTGCGAAGGCAAGCGGGGAACCCCACGACTCAAGCCGCCGTTCCCAGCGGAGCGCGGATTTCTCGGAAAGCCAACCTGCGTCAACAACGTCGAGACGTTCGCCGCAGCGGCGCGGATCATGGAGTTGGGTTCGGATTGGTACGCCGCGATGGGCACAGCGGGATCCTCGGGGACCAGATTGCTCAGTGTCGCCGGGGATTGCACGGCCCCGGGAATATACGAGTTCGAATGGGGCGTCACCCTGCGCGAGGTGCTGGAGGTCGTCGGCGCACGGGATGCCCGCGCGGTACAGCTCAGCGGCCCCTCAGGGGAGATGGTTTCGGTCGCCGCGGACGCCGACCGACGGCTCGCTCACGAGGACCTCTCCTGCAACGGCTCATTCATGGTCTTCAACTCCCAGCGTGACTTGCTCAGCATCGTAAGAGATTTCATGCAGTTCTTCGTCGACGAGTCCTGCGGCATCTGCGTCCCCTGCCGGGTGGGCAACGTGGTTCTGCGGCAGAAGGTCGACCTGGTTCTCGACGGTATGGCCAGTCAGTCCGATCTCCACGACATGGTCCAGTGGGGCGGTGTGCTTGCCAGGACCAGTCGATGTGGTCTGGGGACCAGCTCCCCCAATCCGATCTTGACGACCCTGGAGAAGTTTCCCGACGAGTACCACCGTCGACTTCACGATCCGACGAGTAGCCTGCGGGCGTCGTTCGACATCCGGGGCGCACTGGGCGGTTACGCCACAGCCATGCGGCAACTCGAACAGGAGCCCCGATGACGGTTCACCTCGAGATCGACGGAGTCGGGGTGACCACCGACGAGGGTACAAACCTGGTCGAGGTCGCCGCGGAGTCCGGTGTCTACATCCCGACCCTGTGCTACCTGAGGGACAAGCCTGCGCTGGGCACCTGCCGCGCGTGTTCGGTCAAAGTCGACGGCCGGGTTGTCCCAGCGTGCACCGTGCAGGTCGCCGACGGCATGCAGGTCGAGGTGGACGAGCCGCAGACCACCGGCTTGCGCAAGGCCTTGGTCGAAATGCTGTTCGCCGAAGGGAATCACAACTGCCCCAGCTGCGAGAAGAGCGGTCGCTGCACTCTGCAGGCGGTCGGTTACGAGGTCGACATGTTGGTCTCGCGGTTCCCGTATCAGTTCCCCGAGCGTGTCGCGGACCACGCCTCCGACAACATCTGGCTGGAACGCGATAGGTGCATCTTCTGCCAGCGCTGTGTCGAGTTCATCCGCGATCACCAAACCGGTCAGAAGATCTTCAGCATCAGTGGGCGCGGCGAGCATGCGCGTATCGAGATCGACGTCGAGCTCGCCAATGCGATGCCGCCCGAACAGGTTCGGGAAGCGGTGACCATCTGTCCGGTGGGCACCATCCTGGAAAAGCAGGTGGGCTACGACGACCCCATCGGCCAACGGTGCTACGACATCGAATCGATACGTGACCGCGCTCTGGAAGCCGAAGCCGAATGACCGCACCCGAGATGAATACGATCGCGTCCCACGAGCTGCCCGCGACACCTCTGGACCCAGCGTTGGCCGCCGAACGGGCCGAGAAGATCAAGGTGTCCATGATCAGCCTGTGCGGCTGCTGGGGCTGCACGTTGTCCCTACTCGACGTCGACGAGCGACTACTGGGACTGCTGGACAAGATCACCATCCACCGTTCCTCGCTCACCGACATCAAACGGATCACCGAACGTTGCGCAATCGGATTCATAGAGGGCGGAGTTGCGAATGAGGACAACATCGAGACGCTCGAGGAGTTCCGCGCGAACTGCGACGTCCTCATCTCAGTCGGGGCATGCGCGATCTGGGGTGGGGTACCGGCGATGCGCAACATGGTCGACCTGAAGGACTGCTTGTCGGAGGCCTACACGCAGTCCCCCACGGCTGTCCTCGGCGCCGAGCCCGTCGTACCGTTCCATTGCGAGATCCCCATTTTGACCACCAAGGTGTATCCCTGCCACGAGGTAGTCACGATGGACTACTTCATTCCCGGCTGCCCCCCAAGACCGGACGCCATCCTTCAGGTCCTCGATGACCTGATCAACGATCGTCCGGTCGATCTACCCAAGTCACTCAACCATTTTGACTGACCTGAGAAAGACTCCGGCATGAGCACCAGATTGGTCATTGACCCGATTACGCGGATCGAGGGTCACGGGAAGGTAGTCGTCGAAATCGACGATGACCACCACGTGGTCGACGCGAAACTGCACGTCGTCGAGTTCCGCGGATACGAGAAATTCATTCAGGGGCATCCCTTCTGGGAAGCGCCGGTGCTGATGCAGCGCATCTGCGGTATCTGCTTCGTCAGTCACCACCTGGCGGGCGCCAAAGTGGTCGACGACATTGTCGGGGTTGGTGAGGCGTCGGGGGTGTATCTGACGCCGACCGCGACGAAGATGCGCCGACTGGGACATTACGCGCAGATGCTGCAGTCGCACGTCACCGCATACTTTTACCTAGTGGTACCCGAGATGCTGTTCGGCATGGACGCCGCACCCGAGCAGCGCAACATCCTTGGACTCATCGAAGCCGACCCGAACATGGTCAAGCGTGTTGTGGCGCTGCGCAAGTGGGGCCAGGAAGTAATCGCAGCGGTATTCGGCAAACGCATGCACGGTATCTCGTCGGTGCCCGGGGGCGTCAACAAGGGTCTGACGGCCGCCGAGGCCGACCGGTTGGTCCGCGGAGCCGACGGATTGCTGTCCGTTGACCAGGTCATCGAGTACGCCCAGATGGGCCTGGAACTCTTCGGCGACTTTCACGACACACATCGGAGCGAGGTCGACGGTTTCGCGAACGTGCCCGCGCTCAACATGTGCCTGGTCGACCAGGAAGGCAACGTCGACTACTACGACGGCACTCTGAGGATCGTCGACGATCAGAAGAAGGTCGTCCGGCAGTTCGACTATCACGACTATCTCGACCACATCTCCGAGGGTGTCGAAAAGTGGAGCTACATGAAGTTTCCGTTCCTCACCGAACTGGGGAGGGACGCCGGCTCGGTGCGCGTAGGGCCGCTTGCCCGACTCAACGTCACCAACACGCTATCGACCCCGCTCGCCCAGGAGGCCTTGGAGAAGTTTCATGCATATACCGGTGGATGCGCTAACAATATGACGCTGCATACGAATTGGGCGCGAACCATCGAAATCATCCATGCCGCGGAGGTCGTCAGAGACCTACTGCTGGATCCGGATCTGCAAGGGGACGCACTGGTGGTCACACCGCCCGCCGACGCTTGGACGGGTGACGGAGTCGGGGTGGTCGAAGCCCCGCGCGGGACCCTGCTGCATCACTACCGAGCCGACCCAGAGGGAGAGGTGACGTTCGCCAACCTCATCGTGGCCACCACCCAGAACAACCAGGTACTCAACCGGACGATACGCAGCGTCGCAGAGGACTACCTCGGCGGAAAGACCGAGATCACCGAAGGCATGATGAACGCCATCGAGGTGGGTATCCGGGCCTACGATCCCTGCTTGAGCTGTGCCACACACGCTTTGGGTCAGATGTCGTTGTTCGTTTCGGTCGTCGATGCTGCGGGTCGGGTGATCGATGAGCGCATCCGCTGAGCCACTGTTTCTCACGTTGGACCACTTCGACGACCCGTCGTCGCTGATCTACGGCATCGGGAACGTCGGACGTCAGGACGACGGACTGGGCTGGGCATTCATCGACGAACTCGAGGCGCACCAGCACTTCGCGCAGGCGGACCTGCGGTGCACCTATCAGCTCAACCTCGAAGACGCTGACCTGATCAACGGCTTCGCCAAGGTGCTCTTCGTGGACGCGACGAAAGACCCGGCGGTCACGTCCTTCGCACTGACACGCCCCGAACCGAGGCTGGACTTCAGCTTCACCTCGCACGCGCTGTCGGTTCCTTCGGTCCTGGCGACCGCCAAGCAGTGCTTCGGGCGGGTTCCCGAGGTACATCTCTTGGCCATCCGCGGCCACGAATGGGAACTGCAGATGGGTCTTACCGAGTCGGCGAGACAGAACCTCGGCGAAGCACTGACGTTCTTGTCGACTACGTCATCGACCCGCCGTTAGCGGACGGAGGTCGACTCTCCAGTCACCGATTCGATGTCACCTGCAGTGGTGACGAACAGCTGCCGCGTCAGGTGGGTCAGAGCCCTCGCGACGGCCAGTTCCTCGCCGACCCGCTTCGGATAGCGTTCACCGTCCTCTAGTTCCGCGTCGCCCGTACCCACCAGATCTGCATCGCGCCAGCGCATGCTGGCGCTGGCGTGCGTGTCGTTGCCGTCGCGCTCGACGGTGATCTCGACGTGATGTTCGCGCTTCTTGTGACCCATTGACGTTCTCCTACCTACGTTGTCTTCCCCGACTCTGCGGGAAGCTTCGACCGTTCGACAGAGGCATTGGTCCTCGGCCACCCTGACTACGAGTGCCTGGCAACGATCACCGGGATCGTGGCGGACTCTGCGACCGCCGTACTCACCGAGCCCAGCAACATGCCCGCGAACCCGCCGCGTCCGTGGCTGCCGATCACGACGAGTTGTGCGGAATCTGCTTGACTGAGAATCACTTCAGCGGGATGGCCGCACGCGACGATGCGGTCGATGATCACGTCCGGATATCTCTCCTGCCAGCCGGCCAGCCGTTCGGCCAGGGCCAGTTGCGCCTGCATCGCTGCCGTGGAGACCTCGTAGCCCGGCAGTTCGAAATGGCTCCAGTCACTCCAGACGTGGAGCGCGTGCAGCCTGACAGCCCTCCGCGACGCCTCCTCGAACGCGATCGCCGTCGCCGTCTCCGATGCCGGGGAGCCGTCGATGCAGACGAGCACGGGGGCATCGCCACGGGGTGGCGCCGCGGCGGCCTCGTCGTGGATCACTGCGACCGGGCACCGGGCGTGATGCAGCAGGCCGGAACTCACCGAGCCGAGTAGCAGCCGATCGACGGGCCCCTCGCCCCGGCAGCCCACCACGATCACGTCGGCTCCCTTCGACAGGTCGACGAGCGTCGGGACGATCGGCCCCAACGAAACCTCGCACTCGAGCTTTACGGGGCCGCACTCGCCGGCGAGATCGACCGCGATCGCGTGCGCACGCCGAACGATCTCGTCCCCGAATCGGGTCTGTTGAACCGATGATTCAGCCGCTACTAGCGGTACGGGCCATGCCATCTCGAGCGGAAGTGGTTGGACGTAGGCCAGCGTCAGAGGCACCCGCCGGGACGCCGCCTCGCGCGCGGCCCACTCGACTGCGGCATCCGACGACGGCGATCCGTCCACTCCGACGACGACCCCGCGTGATTCCGCTCCCATGCGGTGAACGCTAGGCCGAAGAACCCACGAGCTCTAAGGACCTTGGTCACCAGATCCGGAGGCTTTGGTAGGCAACGGGTCCAATGGCCGGACCGCGGGGACCAATGACCCTGGTAAGAGTAGCGACAATCCCTAGGGTCGACATTGGCAGGAGGCGCGTACACATGACACGCACGATGGCGAACACCGAGGTCATCACCAAGGCCATCCGTCTGGCGTGCCGAGCCCCCTCCCTGCACAACAGCCAGCCGTGGCGATGGGTCGTAGGCGACGTGGGGGTGGATCTCTTCACCGACTATCGACGAGTCGTGCGCTCGGCCGACCGTTGCGGGCGCGAGGCGATCATCAGCTGCGGAGCGGCACTCGACCACTTTCGAGTCGTGATGGCGGCCGCTGGATGGGAGACCAACGTCGACCGCTTCCCCAGCCCGGACGATCGCGACAATCTCGCGTCGATCGACTTCAGCCCAGCCGATCACGACCCCACCACCGCCGACCGGGCCCGCGCCGACGCAATCGCGAGTCGGCGAACGGACCGGCTCCCGTTTCACGCTCCCAGCGAATGGGACGTCGTCGAACGCATGCTGCGCAATACCGTCGACCTATATTCCGTGAGCCTCGACGTCCTGCCCGACGGAGCCCGTCCGGCGTTGGCCGCGGCGTCCAGGCGGACCGAGTCCTTCCGAAGGAAGGATGTGTACTACCGCGATGAATTGCGTTGGTGGACAGATCCCCTCCGCGCCTACCAGGGCGTTCCGGCCAGCGCGCTGGTGTCCGAAGAAGAACGCGAACGAGTCGACATCAACCGGGAGTTCCCCGTCACCCAGACCAGCAACAGACGATCCGACGTCGAGGTGGACCAAGCGAAGGTACTCGTCCTCTCCACACCCGAGGACACCAGGGATGACGCACTCAGTTGCGGTCAGGTGCTCTCGGCGGTCTTGCTGAATTGCACCGTTGCCGGCATCGCCACGTGCACTCTCTCGCACATCACCGAGTTCGCGGCGAGCCGCGCCGTGATCCAAGAATTGACCGGGAGCCGAGCCTTCCCCCAGGTGCTGATTCGTGTGGGCGAAGCCACGGCGTCCGAGACCACCCCCGAATACACGCGACGTCGCCCGTTGTCCGAAGTCATGCAGATCCGCCGTTGATGGAGGAGTAGCACATGTCCCAACACCAGAGTGCCCAGGGAATATTGGTCGGTGTCGACGGCTCCGCGGAGTCCGACGCCGCGATCCGCTGGGCCGCTCGCGAAGCGAGTATGCGTGGGGCGGCGTTGACATTGGTCCACGTGGTGGCGCCCTTGGTTGCTCGCTGGCCGATCGCATCGATGTACGCCAACATCAGCGAGTGGCAGCGGGACAACGCCCGGCACGTCCTCGAGCAGGGGGTCAAGACTGCGCACGCGTGCGTCGCCGATTCACGGTTCACCGACATCCACTCCGAGACCGTGAGTTCGAGCGTGGTGCCCGCGCTGGTCCATGCGTCGCGGAGCCAGACGATGGTCGTGGTCGGCAGTCGCGGAACCGGCGCACTCGGCCGGATGCTGCTCGGCTCGGTCAGTACCGGCCTCGTGCATCACTCGCACTGTCCGGTCGCCGTGATCCGTCCCGAAGCAGCGGTCGTCGACGGCACCGCGCCCGTACTTCTCGGCGTCGACGGATCTCCGGCCTCGGAAGCCGCGACGGCGATGGCCTTCGAAGAGGCCTCGGGTCGCGGGGTCGGTCTGGTGGCATTGCATGCGTGGAGCGACGTCGCCGTCTACCCGATGCTCGGCATGGACTGGTCCGAGTACGAGAGCCAGGGTCACGAGGTCCTCGCCGAACGGCTGGCCGGTTGGCAGGAAAGGTATCCCGACGTGAACGTGCGGCGCCGCCTGGTGTGCGATCAGCCGGCTCGCTGGCTCATTCGCGAGTCCGAGCACGCCCAGTTGGTGGTGGTCGGCAGCCGGGGCCGGAGCGGCTTTGCGAGCACCTGGCTCGGGTCGGTCGGGTCGGCAGTAGCACAATCCGCAGACATCCCCGTGCTCGTGGTGCGCGGATCCTCGACCGGATCCAGGTAGGTGGGTCCAATGCACACTTCGGGCGAGCGAGCAGGACACGGCGCCAACATCGTCACTCTCACGATGAACCCGGCGCTGGACGTCACCACCGCCGCGGATGTGGTTCATCGGACGGAGAAGATCCGTTGTCGCACTGCGCGTTACGATGCGGGCGGTGGCGGCATCAACGTTGCGAGAGTGGCAGCCGTTCTCGGCGCGTCGGTGTCTGCAGTCTTCCCCGTCGGCGGATCCACGGGCGATCTGGTCACCGAACTGATCGCCGCTGCCGACGTTCCCTATCGCCGCGTGGCGATCTCCGAGCCGACTCGGGAGAGTTTCACCGTCGACGAGGACAGCAGCGGTCAGCAGTACCGTTTCGTCCTGCCCGGGCCGCGGCTGACGATCGCAGAGCAGGCGAAGTGCCTCGATGAGCTGCAGTACGCAGCGCAATCGGCCCAGGTCGTGGTTGCCAGCGGCAGCTTGCCGCCCGGGGTGCCCTTCGACTTCTACCAGCGCGTCGCCGACATGTGCCAGGAGATCGGGGTGCCTCTGATCTTGGACACCTCGGGCGGCGGGCTTGCGCACATCGCGTCCGGGGTGTTCCTGCTCAAGCCGAGTGTGCGCGAGCTTCGAGAATGCTTCGGTCGCGAACTCACAACCGAAGCAGAGCAGCTGGCCGCCGCGCACGAGCTGATCGAACGGGGAATCAGCGAGGCCGTCGTGGTGTCCGTGGGATCCAAGGGTGCGCTGCTGGCCACCTCGTCGGGCAGCCAACGATTCTCGGCAGTGCCGGTGCGCGCCGTCAGTGGCGTCGGGGCGGGCGACGCCATGGTGGCGGCGATCGCCGTCGGCGTGACTCGGGGATGGTCGCTGAGCAAGGCGGTGCGATTCGGGATCGCCACCGGCGCAGCGATGCTGATGACCCCCGGCACCGCGCCATGCCGTCGCGAGGAGACGGAGCGGATGTTCGAATTGTCGGCGGAAGCGGAGGACATCGTCGACTAATGGGATGCCGATTCGGCACAGGCGGTATGCGGTATGCGGTATGCGGTACAGCGCCGCACCGGCGGTGATGCCAGCGCCCGCGCCGACCAGCAGGATGCGGGTTCCCTCCGGACGATGAGCTGCTCTATCTGCGTTGGTGCGCCACGATCACGGGTGACTGCGCCAACTGCACCACTGCCGTGCTGACCGAGCCCAGCAACATTCCGGCGAAGCCGCCGAGGCCTTGACCGCCGACGACCGTGAGTTGAGCCTGCCGGGATTCGTCGACGAGCACGCTGGCCGGATCGTTGCGCACGCTTTCACGGTGCACGGATACGTCGGGGTAGTGCTCACTCCAACCGGCCAGTCGCTCGGCGAACACTTCGTCCTCGATCGAACTCCTTGCAGGCGTGCCGATTCCGTCGGGACCGAGGCCCGCCAGGGCCATCACACCGATATCACTCCAGGCATGCACGGCCACCAGATCCACCTTTCGGCGCGACGCTTCGTCGAAGGCGATCGCGGTCGCCAGTTCCGCTCCCCGCGAACCGTCGATTCCCACGATCACCGGCGCCTGGGCGCTCTGCTCCGTCAGCGGATCCTCGTCGTGGATCACTGCGACGGGACAGTGCGCGTGGTGGACCACCGCAGAGCTCACCGATCCCATCGGCCGACCCCTCAACTTCCCCATGCCGCGTCGGCCCACCACGACCATCTCGGCATCCTTCGATAGCGCGATCAAGGAGGAAACAACCCCGCCCGAGGGGGTCTCGCAGTTGATGTGCGCCGGGGGGCTCGTACAGCTCGCTTCGGCGACCTTCATGGCCTCGTCGATTACCTGGAGTCCCCATTGCTCGCGCCCACGTGTCCAGTCGGCGGGTAGGGGTGTTCCCAGCCATGTCCCCGCCGTCGTGGCGTGGACGTGTACCAGAGTCAGCGCAACGTTGCGCAGCTCGGCATCGCGGGCCGCCCACCGCACGGCGGACGTGGCGGCGGACGAACCATCGACACCAACGACGATTCCGAGATGATTCTTCGACTGGTACTTGGACTTCGACCTAGACACTGCGAACCCCTCGCTCACAGAGTCGATGCGACGAGGCCCACAAGGTCGACGAGCCGATGGGAGTAGCCCCATTCGTTGTCGTACCAGCCGACGATCTTCACCAGATCTCCGGTGACCTTCGTGAGCCCCGCATCGAAGGTGCACGATGAGGGGTCGGTCACGATGTCGGAGGAGACGATGGGATCCTCGGTGTAGGTGAGGAATCCCTTGAGCTCACCGTCGGCGGCGGCCGCGAACGCCGCGTTGACGGCTTCAACGGTGGCCGGCTCACGGACGACGACGGTGAGGTCGGTCGCCGAACCCGTCGGCACCGGCACTCGCAACGCGTACCCATCGAGGCGGCCCTCGAGTTGGGGCAGCACCAAGCTGATCGCCCGGGCAGCGCCCGTGGAGGTGGGCACCACGTTGATCGCGGCAGCGCGCGCCCTGCGGAGGTCGCGGTGCGGACCGTCCTGCAGGTTCTGGTCCGGGGTGTAGGCATGGACGGTCGTCATCAGGCCGCGTTCGATGCCGAATGCCTCGTCGAGAACCTTCGCCATCGGTGCGAGGCAGTTCGTCGTGCACGACGCGTTCGAGACCACGGTTTGAGAACCGTCGTAGTCGCGATGGTTGACGCCCATCACGACGGTGAGATCGGCGCCCTTCGACGTTGCGGACACCACCACTTTCTTCGCACCACCGTGGAGGTGACCTCTGGCCTGCTCCGCGGCGGTATACCGACCGGTGGACTCGATGACGACGTCCACACCGAGGTCGCCCCAGGGCACCGCGGTGGGTCCGTCGGCGATCGAGAAGACCCTGATCCGATGCTCTCCGACCACCAGGTCGTCGCCATCGACCGATACGGCGTGCGATAAACGCCCGAGCACGGAGTCGTACTTCAGCAGGTGCGCCAAGGTCTTGATGTCGGTGAGGTCGTTGACCGCGACGATCTCGACGTCGGTACTACCCGCGGCGGTCTGCACCTCGACCGCCCGGAAGAAATTCCGGCCCACGCGGCCGAAGCCGTTCACACCCACCCGAATCGTCATGATGCCTCCTCAAGAATTTCACGTCTCTGACGCGCTTGTCCCGAGTGTTGCCGCCTCCGAGGCTGTGCAGCAGAGCACAAGGTCCTCGCCTTCGCATCTAGCGTTCGTGTGTTGACCATTGGTGTGACCTTCGGCCCTGTCCCCGTGCGCGCCGCCGTGCAACGTTGGCTCCATGACGAGCCAGCATCCCTACGTCCGCTTCTTCGAGGACTTCGGCATCGACGACGTGCCACTGGTCGGCGGCAAGAACGCCTCGCTTGGCGAAATGTTCCAGAACCTGTCCGAGCAGGGTGTCCGCATTCCCCACGGGTTCGCCATCACCGCGGCCGCCTACCGCCACATGTTGGACGAGGCCGGTGCCTGGGAGGGTCTGCATGCCGCACTCGACGACATCGACCCAGACGACGTCGCCGCCCTCGCACGGAAGGCCAAGCGGGCCAGGGAGATCGTCTACGGTGCCGGGCTCCCCGACGATCTGGCCGCCGAGATCCTGGCCGGCTACCGCGAGCTGCAGCAGGAGTACGGCGAGGACGTGAGCCTGGCGGTCCGGAGTTCGGCGACCGCCGAGGATCTGCCGACGGCGAGCTTTGCCGGCCAACAGGATTCGTATCTCAACATCAAGGGAGAGGAAAGCCTCCTCGACACCTGCCGTCGCTGCTTCGCCAGCCTGTTCACCGATCGCGCCATCCACTATCGCATCGACCAGGGCTTCGACCACTTCAAGGTGTCGCTGTCGATCGGCGTGATGAAGATGGTGCGCTCCGACATCTCCTCATCCGGGGTGATGTTCTCCCTGGACACCGAGTCCGGGTTCCGCGACGCCGTCTTCGTGACGGGCGCCTACGGTCTCGGCGAGAACGTGGTTCAGGGCGCCGTCGACCCGGACGAGTACTACGTCCACAAGCCGACCTATCTGGCCGGCCATCGCGCGGTGTTGCGCCGGCTCCTCGGCGACAAGGCCGTGAAGATGATCCTCGTCGAGGGCGAGACGAAGAACACCACGCGCAACATCCCGACCCCGAAGAACGACCGGGCCCGGTTCTGCCTCACCGATTCCGACGTCCTGGAGCTGGCCGGCTACGCCTGTGCGATCGAGCAGCACTACGGGCGGCCGATGGACATGGAGTGGGCCAAGGACGGTCTCGACGGAAAGCTCTACATCGTGCAGGCCCGCCCCGAAACGGTCGCCTCGCAGCACAGCGTGACGGCACTGGAGAACTACGTGCTCGAGGGCAAGGGCCAGATCCTCAGCGAGGGCCGCTCGGTCGGCGAGAAGATCGCCACCGGTACCGTGAAGCGCATCGAGAACCTCACGCAGCTGGCGGAATTCAAGCCAGGCCAGGTTCTGGTCGCCGACACCACCACCCCCGACTGGGAGCCGGTGATGAAGACCGCCGCGGCGATCGTGACCAACCGCGGCGGCCGCACCTGCCACGCGTCCATCATCGCTCGCGAACTCGGCATCCCCGCCGTGGTGGGCACCGGAGACGCGACCACGTCCGTGCCCAACGGCGCAGTGGTGACGGTGTCGTGCGCCGAAGGCGATTCGGGCCGGGTGTATTCCGGCGCGATGAGCTTCCACGTCGACCGCACCGAGGTGGGCGACCTGGCGAGGCCGCGGACGCAGATCATGATCAACCTGGGCAACCCCGACCTTGCCTTCAAGACGTCCTTCCTGCCCAACGACGGCGTCGGACTCGCGCGGATGGAGTTCATCATCAGCGAGTACATCAGGGTGCACCCGATGGCCTTGCTGCACCCCGAACAGGTCGCGGACCCCGACGCCCGCCATGCGATCGCTCGGATCACCGAGGGCTACGCCGACGGCAGCGCGTTCTTCGTCGAGCGACTCTCCGAGGGCATCGGCACCATCGCCGCCGCGTTCTGGCCGAAGCCGGTGGTGGTCCGGATGTCGGACTTCAAGACCAACGAGTACGCCAGCCTGCTCGGCGGCCGCGGCTTCGAGCCGACCGAGAGCAACCCGATGCTCGGCTTCCGCGGCGCCTCGCGGTACGCCCATCCCGCCTACGCCGAGGGTTTCGCGCTGGAGTGCCGTGCGATGCGGCGCGTCCGCGACGAGATGGGGCTGACCAACGTCATCCTCATGCTGCCGTTCGTGCGGCGGGTGACCGAGGCCGACCTCGTCCTGCAGACCATGACCGACCTCGGCCTGAAGCGCGGCGAGAACGGGCTCAAGGTCTACGCGATGTGCGAGATCCCCAACAACGTGATCCTGATCGACCAGTTCGCCACCCGTTTCGACGGCTTCTCCATCGGCTCCAACGACCTGACGCAGCTGACACTGGGTGTCGATCGGGACAGCGAGATCGTGGCCTTCGACTACGACGAGCGCGACGAGGGCGTCAAGGAGATGATTCGACTTGCTGTCGAAGGCTGTCGCCGCAACGGGATTCACTCGGGACTGTGTGGACAGGCGCCATCGGACTACCCGGACATGGCCGAGTTCCTGGTCCGCCTCGGCATCGAGTCGATGAGCCTCAATCCGGACACCGTGGTCAAGACCACCCGCCAGGTGCTGGACTTGGAACATCGGCTCGTGCCCACCGCCGTGTCATGAAATTGCCCATCACGATCGACCCGCGATACCACGACGCGGTGCTCTTCGACCTCGACGGTGTGCTGGCGGGCGACGTGCCGGCATTCGGGCCCACGGTCGAGTTGGCCCGCAACTTGCAAGGGATCGGCGTCGCTGCGGCTGCCTATTCGTCGAACCCGCATTGCCAGCAGGCACTGAAGGCAGCCGGAATCGACGATCTGTTCGGGGTCTGCATCGACGGACTGGCCGGCGAACGCGGAACAGCCGAACGGCCGCGCCCCGCAGTGCTTCTCGACGCCACCCGCCGACTCGGGGTGAGACCGCAGCGGTGTGTCGTCGTCGAGGCCTCTGACGCCGGGGTGGCGGCCGGGCGAACTGGCGGGTTTGCGCTCGTCATCGGCATCGGCGGAAGCGACCGTGCCGAGGACTTGACCCGCCACGGTGCCGACGTCGTGCTCGCCGACCTTGCCGAGGTCGCCGTTCGCGCAGGCGACGAGCGCGTGTCGGAACTCCCGAATGCGTTGGAGTCCTACGGCCAACTGATCGGCGTCACCAGCGCCCGCGAGTCGATGCTGTTCCTGGACTTCGACGGCACGCTCTCCCCCATCGTCTCGGATCCCGGCTCGGCCAGCCTCGTCGATGGTGCCGCCGAGGCACTGGAACTGGTGGCGGGCGTGTGCCCCGTAGCCATCCTGAGCGGTCGCGACCTCGCGGACGTCCGCGAGCGCGTCGGCATCCCCGGCATCTGGTACGCCGGTAGCCACGGGTTCGAATTGACCGGGCCGGATGGCACCCATCACCAGAACGACGACGCCGCCGCCTTCGTACCCGTCCTCGAGTCCGTCGCCGCCGATCTGCGCCGGACGCTGGCCAACGTTCCGGGTGTGCGTGTCGAGCACAAACGCTTCGCCGTCGCGGTGCACTATCGCGAGGTGGAACCGGAACACGTCGCCGAAATCGTCTCCGCGGCACATGGATTCGGGGCACCCAACGGCCTGCGGGTCACCGGTGGCCGGATGGTCGTCGAACTGCGCCCCGACATCGACTGGGACAAGGGCACCACGCTGGCGTGGATCCGGGACCGGATCGATCCGTCCGGCGCCCGGTTGCCGATCTACATCGGCGACGACCTCACCGACGAGGATGCCTTCGACGCGGTGCGGTTCGACGGTGTCGGGATCGTCGTCGCGCACGACGAGGACGGTGACCGCAAGACGGCCGCCCAGTTCGCGCTCGGGAGCCCGGAACAGGTCCGTGAATTCATGCAGCGCGGCTCGCAATGGCTGGCCTACAAGCGCCAGGCGTCGGGTGAGTCATGGGAGTACACCTACGAAGGCTACGATCCGCAGACCGAGAAACTTCGTGAAGCGTTGTGCACGTTGGGAAACGGCTATTTCGCGACCCGCGGCGCCGCACCGGAGTCGAAGGCCGGACAGGTGCACTACCCGGGGACTTACGGCGCCGGAGTCTACAACCGCCTCGTCGACGAGGTATCGGGCACCGAGATCGACAACGAGAGTCTGGTCAACCTGCCCAACTGGCTGTCGTTGACCTTCCGGATCGACGGGGGACGCTGGTTCGAGGTCGACGCGGTCACCATATTGTCCTACCGGCAGACGCTCGACCTTCGCGGCGCGGTGCTGACCCGAGAGGTCCGCTTCCGCGACGATGCGCAGCGGACGACCCTACTGTCGCAACGGCGATTCGTGGCGATGCACACCCCGCACGTCGGTGCCCTCGAGACGACCATCCTCGCCGAGGACTGGTCCGGAACCGTCGAGGTTCGCTCGACGCTGGACGGCAACGTCACGAACTCACTTGTCGAGCGCTATCGCGACTTAGCCAGTGACCATCTCCAGTTGGTGGCCAAACGGGAAGTCTCCGGGAGCTCCGTCCTGTTGACGGTGCAGACCAGCCAATCCCGCATTCCCGTGGCGATGGCGGCACGAAACACCGTCTGGCGCGACGGCGAGCCCGTTGCGGCCACCTTCCGACTGTTCAACGACCGCGCCGAGATCGGCCACGACATCGCGGTCCAGCTCTCCGTCGGCGAGGCGATGACGGTCGAGAAGGTCGTCACCATCCATACGGGGCGCGACGTCGCGACGTCCGAACCCGCCGTCAATGCCGAGCGCTCGCTCGCCACGCTCGACCGATTCGACGAACTGCTCAACGGCCACCAAGGCGAGTGGACGCACCTGTGGGAGCGCCTGTCGATCGAATTCGACGACTTCGGCGACGAATTGGGGATTCTGCGCCTGCATCTGCTACATCTCCTACAGACCGTGTCACCGAACACCGGCGACCTCGACGTCGGCGTCCCCGCTCGTGGTCTGCACGGCGAAGCGTATCGCGGCCACATCTTCTGGGACGAACTGTTCATCTTCCCCGTCCTCAACCTGCGGCTGCCGATGATCACCCGGTCTCTGATGCGATATCGCTACCGCCGACTGCCGGAGGCGCGTGCGGCCGCCACGGCGGCAGGCTATTCGGGTGCCATGTTCCCCTGGCAGTCCGGCAGCGACGGACGCGAGGAAAGCCAACGCCTTCATCTCAATCCCCGTAGCGGCCACTGGAATCCGGACGCCAGCGCTCGCGCACACCACATCGGCATCGCGGTCGCGTACAACGCGTGGAAGTTCTACGAGGTTACCGGCGACCTGGCCTACCTGATCGACTACGGCGCGGAGATGCTCGCCGAGGTCGCCCGCTTCTTCGTCAGCCTCGCCACCTTCGACGACGAGCGGGGTCGCTTCAGCATCCTTGGCGTCATCGGGCCCGACGAGTTCCACTCCGGCTACCCGAACGCGCCGTACGACGGTATCGACAACAACGCATATACCAACGTGATGGCGGTGTGGGTGATCATGCGCGCACTCGATGCGTTGCGTCTGCTCCCGATGCCGAACCGACTGGACCTGATCGAGACGCTAGCGCTCAATAGTAGGGAGTTGGCGAAGTGGGAGGACGTCAGCAGACGCATGTACGTCCCCTTCCACGATGGAGTCATCAGTCAGTTCGAGGGCTATGGCGAGCTGGCGGAACTGGATTGGGACCGCCTTCGTAGTCAGCACGGCAACATCCAACGGCTGGACCGCATCCTCGAGGCACAGGACGACGACGTCAACCGCTACAGGGCGTCCAAGCAGGCCGACGCGCTCATGCTGCTCTACCTGCTGTCCGCGACCGAGTTACACGAGCTGCTCGACCGCCTCGGATATCGCTTTCTTCCTGATCAGGTGCCAAAGATGGTGGACTACTACCTCGCGCGCACCTCCCACGGGTCGACCCTCAGCGGCGTCGTGCACACCTGGGTACTGGCCAGGGCCAACCGCGAGCGTGCGATGGAATTCTTCCAGCAGGCGCTGAAGTCTGATGTGTCCGACATCCAGGGAGGTACCACCTCGGAGGGCATCCACCTGGCAGCCATGGCGGGCACGGTCGATCTGATGCAGCGTTGCTTCACCGGGCTGGAGACCAGGGCCAACCGCATCATTCTCTCGCCGCACTGGCCGAAATCGCTTGGCGTGCTGGCAATACCGATCCACTATCGCGGCGTACACCTGCACCTGCGGGTAAGTGGGAAGGGCGTCATCATCAGCGCCGATCCTGGCGAGAACCCACCGGTCGAGATCGAATGTCGCGGCCATGTGCAATACCTCGCTCCTGGGCGGACCGTTCGATTTGCCCATACCGAAGGATCGATTCAATGACGCCAGACACGCGAGCAGACAGACCACCCGGCCTCGCGGCACGCTCGCTCGGCGTGGTCGCCGCGGTCTTCTCCGGGTTGTACCTCCTCTCCGACGTAATCGAAGCCGCTCAGGGAGGCTTCTCCGGTCTACAGCTGACCCTCACACTGGTGGCCGAGGCAGCGATCCCGCCCTTTGTCGTTGGCCTCTACCTCGTGCAGCGGCCACAGATCGGGCGACTGGGTTTGATCAGCGCCGTAGCCTATGCATACAGCTATGTGTTCTTCACCGGGACAGTCATTTACGCGTTGGTGAACGACACCCGTGACTACGCTGCGCTCACGGGCAAACTCGGCGCATCGATGACCATTCATGGGGCGATCATGGTATTCGCCGGAATCGGCTTCGGGATGGCGGTGATGAGGGCGCGTGTACTTCCTCGGTGGACGGGGGTGGCCCTGGCAGTGGGAGTGGTCGCCGTCGCCGCTACGCAAGCTGCCCCCGAGGGCGTGCAGCTGGTGGCTGCGGGAATCCGCGCCGTCGCCTTTGGCGGCATGGGCTTCGCGCTGACAAAATGGAGTGGCCATCCCGCCGACCGTCGCCATGTGTCGGACAATGGCGATGAGATCCCGGGTCCGATCCCGTCGGCACGAGCACACGGGACGCAGCACCCAAACAGAGGTGGCGCAGGGGATTCCCGCTCTCAGTCAACTCGCGGAGCTCCGCGTCCATGAGCAACGATCCGTCCGACCGACCCGCAGCTGGACCGTCCAAGGACGTCACGCCACTGCCCGACCTCTTCCACGGTCACGCTGGCGCCGGTCCGGTGCGCGAACATCGACCCGTATACCTGGACCTGCTGCCGCCGTGCAACGCAGGTTGTCCCGCCGGGGAGAACATCCAGGCCTGGCTGGCGCATGCCACGGCCGGCCGTCACGAAGCCGCCTGGCGTCAGCTCGTCGCGGACAATCCGTTTGCCGCGATTCACGGGCGGGTGTGCTACCACCCATGCGAAACCGTCTGCAACCGAGCCAATCTCGACAGTTCGGTATCGATCCACTCGGTGGAGCGGTTCCTCGGTGACCTCGCCCACGAACGGGGCTGGTCCTTCGATCCGCCGCCCGCCCCCACCGGCAAGCGGGTCATGGTCATCGGCGCAGGCCCGAGTGGGCTGTCCGCGGCCTATCACTTGGCGCGCCTGGGCCACGAGGTCGAGATCCGCGACGCGGGACCGCTACCCGGCGGAATGATGCGGTACGGCATTCCGGCGTACCGGCTACCGCGCGACGTGCTTGACGACGAGCTGAACCGGATCGCGGCCATGGGCGTGCGGTTGACGGGAGACCACCGGGTCGAGAACCTCGCGGCCGAACGTGACGCGGGCGGCTTCGACGCGGTATTCGTCGCGATCGGCGCACACCTGGCCAAGCGCGTCGACATCCCGGCCAGCGATGCGGGAACGATGGTGGACGCGGTGTCGTTCCTACACAGCGTCGCCGCCGGCGAGAAGCCGGCGATCGGGCATCACGTCGCCGTCTATGGCGGCGGCAACACCGCGATGGATGCCGCGCGGGTGGCCCGCCGACTCGGCGCCGAGGACGCGGTCATCGTCTATCGCCGCACCCGCGAGCAGATGCCCGCTCACCTCGAGGAGGCACAGGACGCCGAACGCGAGGGCGTCCGGATCAATTGGCTGCGGACGATCACCGCCTTCGACGGCCCCGAATTGCAGGTCGAGGTCATGGAACTCGACGATTCGGGTTACCCGCAGCCCACCGGGCGTTTCGAGACGCTGGCCGCCGACACCCTGATCATGGCGCTCGGTCAGGAGACGGAATCGGCGTTCATGCGGACGCTGCCGGGAGTCGAGTTCGACGCCGACGGCAGCGTTCAAGTCTCGGCGTCGATGATGACCGGCTGTCCGGGCGTGTTCGCCGGCGGTGACATGGTGCCCAGTGAGCGCACGGTCACCGTCGGTGTCGGACACGGCAAGAAGGCGGCCCGCCACATCGACGCCTGGTTGCGAAACTCGGAGGCCGCATCCCCGACCAAACACCGGACCGCGTCCTTCGATGAGTTGCACCTCTGGTACTTCGGTGACACCGCGCAACGCAAGCAGCCCGAACTCGACGCGCACACGCGAGTCACCGGTTTCGACGAGGTAGTGGGCGGTCTGTCGTCGGAGGCGGCGACCTACGAGGCGGGGCGGTGCCTGTCGTGCGGAAACTGCTTCGAATGTGACGGCTGCCTCGGCGCCTGCCCCGAGGATGCCGTCATCAAACTCGGGGTCGGCCTCCGCTACGAGTTCGACTATGACAAGTGCACCGGCTGCGGCGTGTGCGCCGACCAGTGCCCGGTCCACGCCATCGACATGCTCCCGGAGCCCACATGACACGTACCACCGTGGACGGCAACGAGGCCGCCGTGTCGGTCGCCTACCGGCTCAACGAGGTGTGCTGCATCTACCCGATCACGCCGTCCTCGCCGATGGCCGAGTTGGCCGACGTATGGTCCAGCGCCGGGCGGACCAACGTGTGGGGCACCGTCCCGACGGTGGTCGAAATGCAAAGCGAAGGTGGAGCTGCGGGCGCGCTGCACGGCGCCCTGCAGAGTGGCGCGCTGACCACGACCTTCACCTCGTCACAGGGCCTGCTGCTGATGATCCCCAACATGTACAAGATCGCCGGGGAACTGACGTCCGCCGTGATCAACGTGGCCGCGCGATCGGTTGCTGCGCAGGCATTGTCGATCTTCGGGGACCACTCCGACGTGATGGCCGTTCGGCAAACGGGGTTCGCGATGCTCGCGTCGGCCTCGGTTCAGGAGGCACAGGACCTGGCGCTCGTCGCGCAGGCGGCCACCCTGGCCACCCGGGTACCGTTCGTCCACTTCTTCGACGGGTTCCGCACCTCCCACGAACTCAACACGATCGAGACGCTCAACGATGACGACCTTCGGGCGCTGGTGCCCGAGGAGTTGGTTCGGGCACATCGCGGACGCGCACTGTCGCCAGAGCGGCCGTTCATCCGCGGCACCGCGCAGAACCCGGATGTCTTCTTCCAGGCGCGGGAAACGGTCAATCCGTTCTACGCGCGGGTGCCCGGTGTGGTCGCGGATCTGATGGCGCGCCTGGGCGAGCGCACCGGCCGCAGGATGGGCATCGTCGACTACACCGGGCATCCGGAGGCCGACCGTGTACTGGTGCTGATGGGCTCGGGCGCCGAGACCGTGCAGCAGACCGTCGCCGCCCTGGTCGATCGGGGCGAGCGGGTCGGTGTGGTGCAAATGCGTTTGTACCGGCCATTTCCCACTGAGGCACTATTGGCAGCGTTGCCGTCGACCGTGCGCATGGTCGGCGTGCTGGACCGCACCAAGGAGCCCGGCTCCATCGGCGAGCCGTTGTTCTTGGACGTGGTCGCAGCGCTGGCCGAGGCGCACTCCGACGGGGACCGGCCGGTCATGCCTCGCGTCACCGGTGGACGCTACGGCTTGTCGTCGAAGGAGTTCACGCCCGCCATGGTCGCGGGCGTGTTCGCCGAACTCGGTCGCGAGCGGCCGCGACGGCGGTTCACCATCGGTATCGACGACGACGTCTCGGGCACCAGCATCGACTACGACCCGTCCTTCGACATCGAGTCGGCCACGACATTCCGAGCCGTCTTCTTCGGACTGGGTTCGGACGGTACGGTCAGCGCGAACAAGAACACCATCAAGATCATGGGTTCGGAAGAAGGCCTGTTCGCGCAGGCGTACTTCGTCTATGACTCGAAGAAGTCGGGGTCGCAGACCGAGTCGCATCTGCGATTCGGGCCGGATCCCATCCATGCGCCCTACCTTGTCAGTGGCGCCAATTTCATTGGCTGCCATCAGTTCCGGTTCCTCGACAAGATCGACGTCCTTGGTCGCGCTGCGCCAGGTGCGACGCTGCTACTGAACTGTCGACGTCCGGCGGAGAAGGTGTGGGACGCGCTGCCGCTGCGCGTCCAGGAGCAGATCCTGGACAAGAAGGTCTTGCTCTACGCCGTCGACGCCGACCGGATCGCGCGCGACGTCGGGCTCGCGGGACGCATCAACATCGTCCTGCAAACGTGCTTCTTCGCGATCTCGGATGTGCTGCCACGCGATCGGGCCATCGCTCGGATCAGGGAATCGGTGCAGAAGATGTACGGCAACCGCGGCGCCGAAGTCTTGGCCAAGGAATTGGCCGCGGTCGACGGCGCCCTGGCCGGGCTGCAGCGGATCGAGGTGCCTGCCGACATCTCCGGGGCCACCTCCACCCGCGCTCCGGTGCCGACGGTGCCCGCGTCGGCGCCGGAGTTCGTCCGCACCGTGACTGCGGAAATGATGGCCGGCCGCGGAAACCTGCTGCCGGTCAGCGCACTTCCGGTGGACGGCACCTACCCGAGCGGTACCACTGCCTACGAGAAGCGCAACGTCTCCGAGCTGGTCGCGGTATGGGACGCCGACGGCTGCATCCAGTGCGGCAACTGCAGCTTCGTCTGCCCGCACAGCGTGATCCGGTCCAAGTTCTACGACGAGTCCCAACTCGCATGCGCACCAGACGAATTCGCCTCCGCTCCACTGGACGCCGTCGGACTGCCGAACGCCAGGTACTCACTGCAGGTGTACGTGGAGGACTGCACCGGATGCGGCCTGTGTGTCGAGGCTTGCCCGGTCGTCATTCCCGGAGTCGGGGTGAGCAAGGCGATCAACCTCGCGCCGGCCGAACCGCGGCTGGCCACCGAGCGGAAGAACATCGACTTCTTCGAGACGCTGCCAACCAATGACCGGTCCAAAGTGGACTTCGGCACCGTGCGTGGCACGCAGTTCCTGCAGCCGCTGTTCGAGTTCTCCGGCGCCTGTGCGGGTTGCGGAGAGACGCCCTACCTCAAGCTCCTCTCTCAACTGTTCGGGGATCGGCTGATGATCGCCAACGCGACAGGCTGCTCGTCGATCTACGGTGGCAACCTTCCCACCACCCCGTGGGCGACCAACGCCGACGGGCGGGGCCCAGCCTGGTCGAATTCGCTATTCGAGGACAACGCGGAGTTCGGGCTCGGGCTGCGATTGGCCAGCGACGGCCACGTCACGCTGGCCCGTCGGCGTCTCGCCGAGTTACGGGACACGCTAGGCGGCCGACTCGTCGACGACATTCTGTCAGCGCCACAGCTTCGCGAGTCGGAGCTGTCCGCACAGCGTGAGCGGGTGGCCGAGCTCAGGACCCGTCTCGACGGGCTCGAACCCGCACTGACCGCTGACCTGCTCAGCGTGGTGGACAGCCTGGTCAGACGCAGCGTGTGGATCGTCGGTGGGGACGGCTGGGCATACGACATCGGATCCGGCGGGCTCGACCACGTGCTTGCCACCGGGCGCAACGTCAACGTGCTGGTGCTCGACACCGAGGTCTACTCCAACACCGGCGGTCAGGCGTCCAAGTCGACACCGCTGGGCGCGGTGGCGAAGTTCGCCGCTGCGGGCAAGACGGTGCCGAAGAAGGACCTTGCCCTGCAGGCGATCGCGTATGGAAACGTCTACGTCGCGAAGGTCGCGATGGGAGCGGACCCACAGCAGACCCTTCAGGCGTTCCGCGAGGCGGAGGCCTACGACGGCCCGTCGCTGGTGATCGGTTACAGCCAATGTATTGCGCACGGCATCGACATGAGCCTCGGGATGGATCAGCAGTACCGCGCCGTCGCCAGTGGGCACTGGCCGCTGCTGCGGTATGACCCGGTATTGCGTGCCGCGGGCGCGAATCCGTTCCTGCTCGATTCACACCGGCCGCGAATCCCACTCGCCGACTACGTCTACCGCGAGCTCCGCTACCGCGCGCTGGCCAACTCCGACCCGCTAGAGGCCGAACGACTGCTCGGAATGGCCGAGCAGGCCATCGAGCAGCGCTGGAATACCTACGAGGAGATGGCCGCTCGCGGTCCCGAACACTTCCACCCCGATGCCCGTAGGGAGCACTGATGGACCTGTCTACCCGCTATCTGGGCCTGGACTTACACAATCCACTGGTCGCGTCGGCATCTCCGCTGTCGCAAACCGTGCATGGCGTCCGGGGCTTGGCCGATGCGGGAGTCGGCGCGGTGGTGCTGTATTCATTGTTCGAGGAGCAGCTGCGCAGCGAAGCGGAGCGCAACGCAAGGTTGGCTGATGCAGGTACCGAGAGCTTCGCCGAGGCACTTTCCTATCTTCCTGCCGGAGCCGACGACGACCACGGCCCACGGCGATACCTGAGCCTGCTCGAACGCGCGGCCTCGGCAGTATCAGTCCCGGTGATCGGCAGCCTCAATGCCAGCACGCCCGGCAAGTGGGCACATTACGCGCGGTCGATGCAGGACTGTGGTGCGGCCGCAATCGAATTGAACATCTACTACCTGCCGGGTGATCCACACATCAGCGGCAGCGACGTCGAACAACGCCACCTCGACATCCTTTCGGGGGTCAAGGATGCGGTGACGGTGCCGGTGGCGGTAAAACTCAGCCCGTACTTCAGCGCGACCGCGGAGATGGCGCGGCGCCTAGACCTGGCCGGCGCCGACGGGCTGGTGCTGTTCAACCGATTCCTGCAACCTGATATCGACCCCGAGACCCTGGCCGTCGCACCGGGAGTGGCACTGTCGCGGGCGGCGGAGGCCCGACTGCCGATGACGTGGATCAGCCTGCTGCACGGACGGATCGGCGCTTCGCTCGCCGCGACGACCGGTGTCGAGGGATCAACCGAGTTGATCAAGTACCTGCTGGCCGGCGCTGACGTGGTGATGACCGCGTCCGCGCTCCTCCGCCATGGCCCGGAGTACGCCACCGTACTGCTCGATGGGTTACGCGATTGGATGGCGCGCAAGGGATACACCTCCGTCGACGACATCCGCGGCCTTCTCGCCGTCCCCCTCGGAACCGACGAGGTCTCGCGAGAACGCGGCAACTACGTCAGCGCACTGCGACGGGCCAACATCGGCGGGTACGGGCCGTGGTGAACAATCAGGCGGGTTTCGACGCGAGCGCCAGTACCTCAGCGAAGCCCGCGGCGAGGCACTCGGCGAACACGTCGAGGTCGGGGATGGCGCCGGTATCCACGTCGATGCCCAATGTGCACACGTCGACGTAGGTGAGCAGAGTGACGTTTACGGCCGCGCCGACCGTCGGCCCGAACCCGTACTGGGCCAACACTCTGGCCCCGCCGAGGAACACGGGCACCGGGATCCCGGGCACGTCGCTGCACACGAAGTCGACGTGGCGAAGGATCGAGCCGATGTACCAGCGCGGGACCATGTTGAGAGCCCCTGCGATCCACTGCGTGTAGGGCACCGACTTCTCCTGGCGCACCCTTCTGGTCTTCTCGTGGATCTGGCGGATCCGTTCGATCGGATCGACGACGCCTACCGGAACGTCGAATCGCATCAAGGTGATCCGGTTGCCACCCATCTCGTCGCCAGCCTCACGCAGGTTCATTGGCATCGACAGATGCAGATCACCAACCGTGACGCCGTGTTCTTCGTGGTATCGGCGTAGACCACCGGCCACCCCTGCGACGAAGGCATCGTTCAATGCGCCACCACCGCGGTGGGCGGCCTCCAAGAGCTGTTGCAGAGGGACCTCCATCACGTCGAGACGTCTCGTCAGGCTGCGCCCCGTCATCAGTGGCGAACCCGTCCGGTTCACCGGACGCACGGTTCGGTACACCGACGCCGCCGTCTCCGCAGCGGCAGATACCGTTCTCAGCGGTCGAAGAAGGCTGTCCGAGAGCAGCTTTGGGGCGGTTTTCAGTGTGCCCGTCACCGCGTTCCCGACCAGGCGGGCGTCGTACCACGCGGTGTCCCGATACCCGCTGAGCCATGGCGTAGGGGGCACCTCCGGCAAGTCTTCCGACGGTGCGGGCACCTCGGTGTCCTCGGTCAGGTCGAAGAGCAGCATTCCGATCTGGACGCCTCCGACACCGTCGGTGAGAGCGTGGTGGAACTTCAGGACCATTGCTGCGGAGCCGTTTTCGAGGCCGTCGATCAACGTGGCCTCCCACAGCGGCCTCGCCCTGTCGAAGTCCTCCATCGCGGCGACTCGGGCCACCTCCAACACCGTGTCGAACGTGCCCGGCGCGGACGCGGTCACTCTGCGCATGTGAAAGTCGAGATCGAAGTCGGGGGCGAACTCCCACCGCGGTGGCGCGGGCGACGGAGACGCCACCACCCGCTGACGCACCATCGGCACCTTGCGCGAGATGAGGTCGAAGCGCTCACGCACCTCGTTCCAATCCGGAGATCGCTCGAGCGCCACGACGGTGACGACGGTGGAACGCAATCGAGGATCGCTTTCCATCGCCCACGTGAACGCATCGCTGTTGCGCAGGAATTCAGCCATTTGTACCCAACGTACGACTCGAACCAGTAGCCGACGGCATCTCTGAACCAGAGGTGACTTAGGTCCTTCGAGAAGGTGGCCTTCGGCGTCGTGGGCACGTCGTGTTGGCCCTTTGGCGCGACAACGGGACCGAAGGCCCCTACCGCCTGGGTCCCGCGCCAGGTGAACTCGACGAATCGGCCACGACCGTCTTCTGGAGGACAGCATGACCACAGTTCGCGATGAGCCCACGCTGGTCGATCGACTTCGCGCGGGGGCGACCGAGCACTTCGGCAAGTTCGGCTTCGACCAGTCGATGCTGGAGATCTCGATCGCACTAGACGTGGACGGGTCCACCCTGAGCGATCTCTTCGGATCCGTCAATGGCCTGCGTGCCGTATGCGACGAGTACGTCCTGTCGTCCATCCGCGCCGCCAAGACCGAGTCGCTGAGCGCTCGCGATCCCGGCACTTGGCTCACTCAGATCGCGGGAATCGAGTCATTCGCCCCGACGATGTCCTACCTGGTGCGCTCGCTGCAGGCGGGTGACGAGCTCGGTCACACCCTTCTGCGCGAGATGATCGAGAACGCCGCGACCTATCTCGAAGACGCAGTCGGCACGGGAACGGTCAAGCCGAGCCGAGATCCGAAGGCACGTGCCAGATTTCTCGCCACCAGCGTAGGCGGGGGCTTCCTGCTCTACCTCCGCATGCACCAGACCCCCGAGGACATGCGGGAGGTGTTGCGCGACTACGCCCGAGACATGATCATTCCTGCCGTCGAGCTCTACACGCAGGGCCTGATGGCCGACGACACCATGTCCGACGCATTCCTCAACCACTCGCTTCACGTGTGAACTCGGCTGTAGATCGGCGACGAACAGGATGATCCAATGACGGTTGGTCGAACGATGCGTGCATGGCGGGTACGGACCCCTGGGGCGATGAGCACACGCCCCCTCGAGCTCGTCACGGATCGCGTGAAGGAACCCGGCGACGGTGAGGTTCTCGTCGCCGTGCGGGCATGTGGCGTATGCCGCACCGACCTGCACGTCACCGAAGGCGACCTCCCGGTGCACCGCCCGCACGTCACGCCGGGCCACGAAGTGGTCGGCGAGGTGGTGGCCATCGGGCCCGGACTCACCAGCGACCTGTCCACGGGAGATCGGGTGGGGGTCGCGTGGTTGCGGCACACCTGTGGATGCTGCCGCTTCTGCGTCCGCGGCGACGAGAATCTGTGTCCAGAGTCGAAATACACCGGTTGGGATGCAGATGGCGGATATGCCGAATTCGCCATCGCCCCTGCGGAATACATACACCGCCTGCCCTCGGGCTACACCGACGTCGAGTTGGCCCCGCTCTTGTGCGCGGGCATCATCGGATACCGATCATTGCTGCGTGCCGATCTTCCACCGGGTGGCAGGCTGGGTATCTACGGCTTCGGCGGAAGCGCCCACATCACCGCCCAGGTGGCGCGGGCACAGGGCGCCGAGGTTCACGTGATGACCCGTGGCCGGGATGCCCAGGAGTTGGCGATGGCACTCGGCGCCGCCTCGGCACAGGGAGCCAGCGATCGCCCACCGGTGCCACTCGACTCGGCGATCCTCTTCGCACCTGTAGGCGAGTTGGTCCTTCCAGCGTTGGAGGCGCTGGACCGTGGCGGCACCCTGGCGATCGCCGGAATCCACCTCAGCGACATCCCGGAGCTCAACTATCAACGCCACCTGTTCCAGGAGCGCCAAGTGCGCTCAGTGACGTCGAACACCCGCATCGATGCGCGAGAGTTCCTGGCCTTCGCCGGTGAACACCACATCGACGTCACGGCCCCTGAGTACGCCCTCGATCAAGCCGATGTCGCCCTTGGCGACTTGAGTGCGGGTCGCATATCGGGTGCCGCGGTGTTGACCGTCTAGGGCGTCGCTTCAATGTCGTACCCCTCTGCGAGGATGACGTCATGTCTTCGACGGCAACCTCTTTGGCTCCCAAGGAGCATGTCGGGGTGTTGTTCGAGCAGTTGGCGGAGTTGACCGGTCAGCGCAACGCGATCGACGGGCGCATCGTGGACATCGTCGCCCAAATGGAACACGACGATCTGGCCGGCATGACCGGTGCCCGCTCGATCGCCGCGCTGGTGGCCTGGAAGACCGGCACCTCACCGCACAACGCCCAGACCATCGCCACCATCGCGCACCGCATCGCAGAATTCCCCCGCTGCACCGAGCTCCTACGAGAGGGCCACCTGTCCCTGGATCAGGTCGGCGTCATCGCCGAGCGGGCCGCCGCCGGCTCCGACGAGCATTACGCCGAACTGGCCGCGGTCGCCACCGTCACCCAGCTGCGCACCGCGATCAACCTCGAACCCCGACCCGAACCCGACCCGACCCCGGAGCCGGAACGCTCGATCAGCAAGACCGTCGGCGAGAAGTACACCACCTGGCGGATCCGGCTGCCGCGGCTGGAGGCGGCGAGGTTCGACGCCGCCCTGGCGTCTCATCGCGACGCGCAGATCACCGCGTGGAGACACGACCACGGCGAGGACCACCCGGGCGACGGTGACGGCGACGGCGCCGAGGGCGGCGACCCGGGTCGGACGCCGCCGTTCCCGAACACCGTGGATGCGTTCATGGGCCTGGTGGACGCCGGCTGGGACGCCGAGGCGGCGCGCCGCCCACACGGGCAGCACACCACCGTCGTGGTCCACCTCGACGTCGAACAGTCCGTCGCCTCCCTGCACCTGGGTCCGCTGCTGTCCGCCGCCGACCGCCAATATCTGCTCTGCGACGCGACCTGCGAAGTGTGGTTCGAACGCCACGGCCAGGTGATCGGCTCCGGGCGTGCCACCCGCACCATCAGCCGCCGACTACGCAGAGCGTTGGAGCACCGCGACCGCTGCTGCGCAGTCCCCGGCTGCGGGGCCACCCGAGGACTGCACGCCCACCACCTGCGGCACTGGGAGGACGGCGGCCCCACCGAACTGGACAACCTGATCCTGCTCTGCCCGTATCACCACCGCCAGCACCACCGCGGCGCCATCACCATCACCGGACCCGCCCGCCACCTCGTCGTCACCGACGCCGATGGCATACCGCTCGACCCGGCATCACTGGCCCGCCCACCCACCCAACCCCCACCCGCGGTGACACCCTGCCCCGGACCCACCGGCGAACGCGCCGACTGGTGGTGGTACCAACCCTTCCAACCCCAACCACCACCACCGAGCGACAACTAGGCGGATTGCCGAACTAGTCCGCGCGGTGGCCGCGGTTGGGCCTGTCCGATTAACGGTGGATCCGACCTTGGCATTGTTTAGTGGCCGGTCGGGGTGATTCGGCCGTTGAACGTGATCGCGAACGCGTTGAGCGCGGGCTTCCAGCTCATTGCCCATCGTGCCTGACCGCGGCCGGTGGGGTCCAGGGAACGGGTCACGAGGTAGGGACACTTCATCGAAGCCAGCTCGGTCGGGAAGTGCCCGCGGGCCCGGATCGCGAACCGGTAGCGGGCATTGCGAGATTCGATGGCGTTCGTGGAGCAGATGACGCGTCGGACTCGACGTCGTGAGCGGCAATCTCACCGGTCGTCAATCCCTTTGCCGTCAAGGACAATACGATCTCGTCGATGCCCGTCAACATTCGTTGACGCTTCTTGACGATCTACGGATCGAACGACGAGTTCGATCCCTGGGCACGTCGATGTCCACCGGGCCGATCTCGGTCAACACCTTGGATCGAACGCCGTTGCGGAGTTGTCGCCGCCACGCCCGGCCGGGTCATGCTAGTCGTACCCGAGATGTTCGGTCATCTTCGGCGTGTCAGACCAAGATCAGATCCACCGCTGTTCTGACAGTCCCCCGCGGTTTGATTTGGCTTCTGATGATCAGCGCGAGTTGCTGGATGCGGTGTAAATTGACGGGCATCTTGTGCAGGCGGACAGCGTGTTTGGTTTCACCGCCGCACATCGGCACCCCAGAAAACCCTAAACAGCATTCGCTTAGGGCCGTTCGCCGAGCTTGTGATGCCGTTCACCTCACGTGTCGATGATCCGCGGCATAGGCCCGGATAACCTCATCGATGCCTCCGTCAAGTCGCAGAAACTCACGATTGAGCAGATCGGCGAGACTCCTTATGGCAACGCTGATGAGCGCACCAGCCAGCCGCGTCTGTGGCTGAGCACTCACCGCCGCCTCGTCGGAGAGTTGCGTCGCATAGTCCAAGGAGGATGCCAGCGAGGCATCCGTTTCGAGGTCACGAAAATAGTAAGTCGCACCGTACTGCGTGAAGTCGTTCCGGGCTTCCACGATGGCGTTAGCGAGTCCGGTGAGCACGCCAATGGGAACACTCTCGATGCCTAGGTCCGGATTCTTATGCCGCGCCTCGCGCAGTGTCGACAGCTCGAGCGCCAAGACGCGTCTGCGGTGAAGGGCCGGGTAGATCTGCAGCACCCAGGACACTGCTGCCGTCAGCAGCATGAATCCGAACAACGCCTCGAGTGGGACGATCAGCCGAACGAACGGCGACGTGGGCACGATGTCGCCGAACCCCAGCGTCCCGATGGTCACCAGTGATAGGTACAGCGCGTCCAGCACATCATGGCGGTCGGCGGGATTCAATTCGGATCCGTAGACGAAGCCGTCCGGCATCTGGCTGTAGTAGAGCATCGCCCACCCGAGAACGGCCATGGCGCCCCAGGTCACCACGACCAGGGCGATCCCGAGCGGTCCCGTCAAGGATGCGATCCGGCGATCCGAGCGGAACACCCGCAGCAGCCACCAGACGAGCTTCATCATCTGCGGCGCGATGCTGCCGTGGCCGACCGGGTGAAACAGGGTGTGGAATACGTCGCGCACCACCACGACCACGAGCAGTGAACCGACCACTGCGACTACCCAATCCGACACGTAACTCCTCAGTCAGGCGATCTTGGCGCGTAACTCGGCCATGTCGATGGCCTTGACCCTGGTGATGAGGTCCTCGAGCGCGGCGGCCGGCATCGCGCCAGGCTGGCGATGGACGAGCACGCAGTCACGGAAGGCCATGATCGTCGGGATGGCCTGGATCTCGAGCGCGGTAGCAAGGTGCTCCTCGGCTTGCGTGTCGACCTTGGCGTGGACGACGTCGGGGTGGGCCTGCGCGGACCGGTCGAAGACAGGCGCGAAGGCGCGGCACGGACCACACCAGGAGGCCCAGAAATCAACGAGCACAATTGGATTGCCGGCGATAGTTGTCTCGAAGTCGGCGGCGGTGAGGTTCTTGGTGGTCATGGCGGGAGTCCTTTCGCGGTGGCGGCAGGCCTTTGCTAAACCCGGCCCTTGAGCATCAGGTTCCAGTACATGAACGGCAGCCCGTACTTCTTGAGGTACCAGTAGGCGCGGTGCGGGATCGTCGGATCCAGAAGCGGGAAAGACGGTTCCAGTTTCAGGTCGTAGTCGAACTCGGCAAGCAGCATCGCATGCGACGACGTGACAATCGGGCATGACGAGTAGCCGTCATAGGAGGCCGACAAAGGGAGGCCCTTCAGGAACGCGTTGACATTGTCGACGACGACGGGTGCCTGTTTGCGAATCGCCGCACCCGTCTTGGAGTTCGGTGACGAGCCGGCGTCCCCGAGGGCGAAGACGTTGGGATGGCGAACGTGCTGCATCGTGTGCTTGTCGATGTCGACGTAGCCGTTCGCATCCCCCGTCGACAGCGGGCTGGACTTGATCCAGTCCGGCGCCGATTGGCGAGGTACCGCATGCAACACGTCGTAGGACAGCATGGTGTCGGTCCCACCGGCGGCGACGCTGGTGATGGCGACCTTGCGGGCCTCGGCATCGACAGAGGTGACCTCGGAGTTGGAGTGCAGTGTGATGCCGTAGTCCGCGATGACCTTGTCGAGGCTGTCCGCGATCGCAGGAATGCCGAACGGCCGCGCCCCCGGCATCACCAAGTGGACGTCAATGTCCTTGAGGACCCCTTGAGACCGCCAATAGTCGGCGGCCAGGTATGCGATCTTCTGTGGCGCTCCAGCACACTTGATCGCGCCGGAGGGAACCGTGAACACCGCGGTGCCGGATCGAGTGTTGCGGATCAGGTCCCAGGTGCGTGGCGCTAGGTCGAACCGATAGTTCGACGAGACCCCGTTTCGCCCCAAGGTCTCCTCGAGTCCCTCGGTGCGGTTCCAGTCGAGCTGGATGCCCGGACTGACGACCAGCACGTCGTAGGAGAAGACTGCCCCGTCGCTGCAGGTGACGGTGTTGTCGTCGGGGTCGAAGGTGTTGGCGGCGTTCTTGATCCACGTGGCGCCTGTGGGCATCACCGAGGATTCGGTGCGTTCGGTCGTCGAGGCCTTGGCCTGTCCGGCGCCGACGAGGGTCCACAGCGGTTGGTAGTAGTGCGTGCTCGACGGTTCGATGACCGCGACGTCGGTGTAACCCTTGCGCAGCATGCGCGCGGCGACCGTGATCCCGGCGGTGCCCCCGCCGACGATCAGGATCTGATGTTTGGCCGTGATAGTCATGGTGTCCAATCTCCCTATCGTTCGAATACGTTGTTGGTCAGGCGTTCTGAACAGCGTCGGCCCAGGCGCCGTAGCCGCCCAGGATGTCGCTGACGTCGGCGAAGCCGTGCTGGCGCAGCAGACTCGCCGCGACCGAGGACCGGTAGCCGCCCGCGCAGTACACGACCGTCGGCTTTCCTGCGTCGAGCTCGCCTACGCGGGCGGGCAACTGGCCCACCGGAATCGCGATCGCGCCCGGGATGGTGCCTGCCTCGACTTCGCCCGGGTTGCGGACGTCAACGATCTGTAGGTCGGTCAGCTGCGCTGACCGCTCGTCGAATGCCTTGGCCGTCAACCGCGATGCCACCTCGACGTCGTCCTGGTGGGCGAACATCACCTCGAAGGGCTCTAATACGTAGCCGATCACCCGGTCGAATCCGATGCGAGCCAGTCGGTTTTTGCCTTCGAGCTCCTGACCGGGCTCGGTGAACAGCACGACGTCGACGTCGGACTTGAGCACCGAGCCGGCGAACTCGGCATAGCGCCCTTCCAGTCCGATGTTGATGGCTTGGCGCAGGTGGCCCAGCGCAAACTCCTCGGGACTGCGTCCATCGACCAGCATGGCGCCGTTGTCGATCGCGGCACGGGCCTGTGCGTAGGTCATCGCCGCGGGCATCTTGGTCTCGTCGAGCAGCGGGCGGTCCTTGCGATTGAGGATGGCGTCGTAGACGAAGTAGCCGGGCGCGGGCGGTTGGCCCTCGGTGACGAGGTTCATGAACGTCGCCTTGTCCGGTGCGCGCAGTGCGTAGTTGCCCGCCTTCTGCTCACCGATGGTCGATGAGAGGTCGGTGGACAGGTTCTTGCCACACGCCGAGCCTGCGCCATGCGCGGGGTACACCCGGGTGGCATCCGGCAGGGTCATCAGCTTGTCGTGCAACGAGTCGTAGAGCTTGTCGGCGAGCTCCTCGCGAGTGAATCCGATCGAGGCCAGCAGGTCGGGGCGGCCCACGTCACCGATGAACAAAGTGTCGCCGGTCAGCACGCCGTAGGGCACCGGATCCTCGGCGTGTTCGTAGACCACCACGCTCATCGACTCCGGGGTGTGTCCGGGGGTGTGGCGGAACTCCAGCGTCACCTCGCCGAGCGAATACCGTTCGCCGTCGGCGACACCCATCGACTCGAACTCGGTCTCCGCGACCGAGGAGTAGACGATCTTGGCGCCGGTGGCCTGCGCCAGCTCTAAGTGCCCGGACAAGAAGTCGGCGTGGAAGTGCGTCTCGATGACCAGCTCGATGCGCAAGCCGCGTTTCTCGGCGTCGGCGACATACTCGGCCACGTCGCGCTGCGGATCGACAACGACTGCACGGCCGGTGGTTTCGTCGCCGATCAGGTACGACGCGTGCGACAGGCAGTCCAGGTAGTACTGGTCGAAAATCATTGTCTCTTCTCTCTTTTCGATCTTGGGTAGAGCCATCTTGGCAATACCCGGATGGGTATGTCAAGTACCCGGGGGGGTATTTGATTCCACGTTGACAATACCCCACGGGGTATGTTTGCCTTGTGTTACGAAGATACCCCCGACGGTATGCAAGGCCTAGAGGCTTTCGGCACCGTCGGCCCACCGGAAGGACGCTGAGCACATGACCTCCCTCACCGCCACCATCGATTCACAGGATCTCAGCGAGCGCCTCGGCTCACTGGCACCGCCGCGAATCCTCGATGTCCGAACCGCAGGTGAGTTCGAGTCCGCCCATATCGCCGGCGCCTACAACGTGCCCTTGGATCTGTTGCGCGAGCATCGGGACGAGATCATCACCCACCTCGACGAGGACGTCGTGCTGGTGTGTCGGTCCGGTCAGAGGGCCACCCAAGCCGAAGAGACCCTGCGCGCGGCAGGCTTGAACAACGTGCACATCCTCGAGGGCGGCATCAACGCCTGGGAAGCCAAAGGACTCGCGGTCAATCGGGGTACCACGCGCTGGGACCTCGAGCGTCAGGTTCGGCTCGTCGCCGGCTCGGTCGTACTGACCAGCGTCCTCGGCAGCGTCGCCGCACCACGACTCAAATGGGTCGCCGCGTTGATCGGAGGCGGACTGACATTCGCGTCACTGACCAACACGTGCGCCATGGGGATGATGCTCTCCAAGCTGCCCTACAACCGCGGCGCCACCTGCGACGCACAGACGGTCGTGTCCCAGCTGGTTGAGCAGGCGACGAGCCCACGGTCATGATCGCGCTGTTGATTGCGCTGGCCGTCCTCGTCGGCGTGTCGCTCGGCCTGCTGGGCGGTGGTGGATCCATCCTCACGGTGCCACTGCTGGCCTACGTGGCAGGCATGGATGCCCGGCCTGCGATCGCGACGTCCCTGCTCGTCGTGGGAGTAACCAGCACGGTCAGCGCGATCACCCACGCCAAGGCCGGCCGTGTCCAATGGCGCATCGCGGCGCTGTTCGGCGCGGCAGCCATGGCCGGTGCCTACACGGGCGGTCGCCTCGCCCGGTTCGTGCCCGGCACGGTGCTGCTCATCGCATTCGCAACGATCATGATCGCTGCCGGTATTGCGATGCTGCTCGGCCGCAAGGACGGTCAGCATTACGACGGCGGCCAGCCGCTCCCGCTGATCAAGATCACGATCATGGGCGTCGGCGTCGGCGTCATCAGCGGACTGGTCGGCGCCGGCGGCGGCTTCCTGCTGGTGCCGGCGCTGGTCTTGCTGACCGGGCTGCCCATGCCGGTCGCGGTCGGAACGTCTCTGGTCATCATCTCGATGCAGTCGTTCGCCGGCTTCGCCGGACACATCACAACCGAACACATCGACTGGCGCCTGGCTGCGTACGTCACCGCCGCCGCGGTGGTCGGCGCGCTCATCGGCGGACGTCTGGTTGCGAAGGTCGACCCGGCCACACTGCGCAAGCTTTTCGGCTGGTTCGTCCTGTTCATGGCTTCCCTGATGCTCGCAGAGGAGATCCACCCGGCGGTAGGCATCACGACCGCGGTCGTGACCCTCCTGGCAGCCGCACAGTCGGTCGCCTGTTCGCGGTATGGGCACTGCCCGCTTCGACGCATTTCGCGGCGTCGAATGTCCGCGGCGGGATGATCCGACGCCACGGCGACGTATATACCCCCATAGGTACCATTCAAGTGCCCTGGAGGACCCGATGACGGAGGACGGAAGAATGGTTGGCGACGAGGACAGCATTGCCGCTGTGTTGAACCGGCTTCGACGAGCGCAGGGTCAGCTTGCCGGAGTGATCTCGATGATCGAACAGGGCCGGGATTGCAAGGACGTGGTCACCCAGCTCGCCGCGGTGTCCAAGGCACTGGATCGTGCCGGATTCAAGATCGTCGCCACGGGACTCCGTGAATGCATGACCGGTGAGGCAGCCGAC
Organism: Mycolicibacterium hodleri; assembly: GCF_006439015.1. GTDB lineage: Bacteria > Actinomycetota > Actinomycetes > Mycobacteriales > Mycobacteriaceae > Mycobacterium > Mycobacterium hodleri_A. Next base: position 62,733 of record NZ_RCZG01000007.1, read on the forward strand.
GGCGCCAAGCCGATGACCGAGGCCGAGCTCGAGAAGTTGTTCCTCGCCCTCGCCTGACGTCTTCTCGGTCACGCGCCCGGTGCCACGGAGGTTGGGGACTCAAGACACTGGGGACCTCAGGCACTGTCGACGACTCGGCATGACGACGACACTCGGAGTCTGGCGTGGCCTTTGCCCCGCGTTTCGGCCAACGAAGGATCGTTCTGATGAACGTCGAAGCCTCCCCCCGCATTGACGGAGACATTCGCGCCGCCGTCACGGCCGAACTCGAATGGACTCCCGACATCGACGCTGCAGGCATCGGAGTGACGGTGGAGGACGGGGTGGTCTCCCTACTCGGCGAAGTCGCCGACTATGCCGAACGCGCGTCCGCGAACCGCGCCGCGTTGCGCGTCCGCGACGTCACCGCCGTCGTCAATGAGCTGAGTATCCAGCAGAATTCAACACCCATGAGCGAGAACGACATCGGTAAGGAAGTCGAGCACGCGTTGAGGTCGACGATCAACGTCCCCGATACGGTCAAGGCCGAGATCGACGGGCACGCCGTCACACTCACCGGACAGGTGGAGTGGGACTTTCAGCGCCGCGCCGCTGCGCGATCCGTGCAATACCTCAGGGGCGTGCACTCGATCGACAATCGGCTAAACCTGACCTCCCGAGCAGCCGCCGCGGACACCGCGGACCGGGTCAGAAACACGATCGTGCGCAACTCCCTGCTCGGCGTAGAGGCCGTCACCGTCGACGCAGAGGGCGACAAGGTCACTCTCACGGGGACTGTGCGGTCATGGGCAGCGAGACGGCAGGCGGATCTCGCAGCATGGTCCTCGCCACACGTGACGGAGGTCTACAACCACATCCTGGCCAAGTCGCCATGAACGTGGTCGCGGAGGAGGCTGACCGTGACGCGAAGTCACGACTCGTGCTGAGCCCCAACGTCGTTGACGTCAAATACTCCCCCGCCGGGGTGAGCTGGGCGTTGGCGTTATTGACCATTCCCGGCGCAGCGCTCGTGATGCTGTTCGCGGCAGGACAGGAAATGGGCAACGCCGGATGCACCGATGAGGTGTGTCGACACGCGGGGCCGGACGGGTTCTGGTTCACGTTGTTGTCCTACGGCGCACCGATCGTCGCGGTCGTGACCCTGGCTCTGTCGTACTTCACCGCGAAGAAGCGGTGTGGGATCGCGGTGCCGCTGATCGGTCTGGCACTGCTCGGCGCTGAAGCCGTTGTCCTGTCGACGGCGTTCGGACGCTAACTCACAGCGCGGCGACCAGTGGCGTGTCGACGCCCACCCGACCGAGGCCGTCCGCACCGCCGGGCATCCCCAGTGGCCGCTGCCGGCCTGGCAGGACCTCGCTGAAGAAGGCTGCGTTGTCGGCCAAGTGCTGGTGCTGGTCATCTGGCAGGTCGGTCTCGTAGTAGATGGCGTCGAGGCGACAGGCAATACTGCACGCACCGCAATCCACGCACTCATCGGGCTGGATGTAGAGGATTCTGTCACCCTCGTAGATGCAGTCGGCGGGGCATTCCTTCACGCAGGACTTGTCCATGACGTCGACGCAGTCGCTTCCGATCACATAGGTCATGGCGGCAGCGTATCGAGCGACGCCGCGGTTCTGCGTGGGTCGAATGGCACTTTGCGTGAGGCCCAAGGTCCTCAAGGCGCCAGGATCGGTCGCAGTGCGTGCAACACGGCCGGGTCCTCGATCGTGGACGGGATGGGCTCATCCGTGCCGTGAGCGATACCGCGCATCGCCTTCCGCAGAATCTTTCCCGACCGCGTCTTCGGCAGCGCCGCAACGACGTCGACGTCCCGCACGCACGCGACCGCACCGATCTCCGCACGCACCAGCGCTACCAGTTCACCGGCCACCCCCTCGGCGGAGGCGCCGGCTTGAAGCACCACGAATCCGCGTGGCACCTGGCCCTTGATCTCGTCGGCAACGCCGATGACTGCGCATTCGGCGACAGCGGGGTGGGTGGCCAGCACGGCCTCGATCGCACCGGTCGAGAACCGGTGCCCGGCAACGTTGATCACGTCGTCGATGCGGCCGAGCACGAAGAGGTAGCCGTCCTCGTCGAGGTACCCGCCGTCACCGGTCAGGTAGTACCCGGGATGTTCGCACAGATATGACGCCTCGTAGCGCGCGTCATCGTCCCACAGCGTGGGCAGAGTCCCCGGTGGCAGCGGCAGTCGAAGGCAGATGGCTCCCTGCTCACCTGGCGCGCATCGGCTGCCGGAGGGATGCAGGATGTGCACGTCGTAGCCGGGCATCGGTACCGTCGGCGAGCCGGCCTTGAACGGCAACCTCTCGATGCCCATCGGGTTGGCGGCGATCGGCCATCCCGTCTCGGTCTGCCACCAATGATCGACTACTGGCACGTTCAGCTTGTCAGAGGCCCAGTGGTACGTGTCCGGATCCAGCCGCTCCCCCGCCAGGAACAGTGTCGTCAGAGCCGACGTGTCGTACTTCGCCAGGCAACTTCCCTCGGGGTCCTCCTTCCGGATCGCCCTGATGGCCGTCGGGGCGGTGAGCAGAATCTTCACGCCGTGTTCGGCGATGACGCGCCAGAAGGCACCGGGATCCGGTGTGCCGACTGGCTTTCCCTCGTACATCACCGTTGTTGCGCCAACCAGCAGCGGACCGTAGACGATGTATGAGTGCCCCACGACCCAGCCGACATCGGATGCGGCCCAGAACACGTCCCCGGGTTCGACGTCAAAGACGTGGCGCATGCTCCACGCCAGCGCCACGGCGTGTCCGCCGTTGTCGCGGACGATGCCCTTCGGCCTCCCGGTGGTCCCAGACGTGTAGAGGACGTAGAGAGGGTCGGTGGCGGCGACCGGCACGGCGGCCACGGGCTCGGCCGTCGCTATCAGCTGGTGCCAGTCCAGATCCCGCCCTGGCACCAGTTCGCAGCGGTGGCGGTCACGCTGCACGATGACGCAGTGCTGCGGCGGGTGCTCCGAAGCGTCGAGGGCGGCGTCGAGCATCGGCTTGTATTGCACCACCCGAGACGGCTCGATGCCGCACGACGCCGACACGACGACGGCGGGCCGGGCATCGTCGATGCGCGCCGCCAGTTCGTGCGGGGCGAAGCCACCGAACACCACCGAATGCACCGCACCGATGCGGGCGCAGGCCAACATGGCGATGAGTGCCTCGGGAATCATCGGCAGGTAGATGACCACGCGGTCGCCCCGGTGGACTCCGAGACTTCGCAGCACGCCTGCGAATCGTGCTGTCTCGTCGAGTAACTCACCGTAGGTGTAGATGCGCTGCGATCCGCTGACCGGTGAATCCCAAATGAGCGCAGGCTGAGCCGCCCGACCGTCAGCGACGTGGCGATCGAGTGCGTTCGCGCACGTGTTGAGTTCGGCGTCGGGGTACCACCGGTAGAACGGCGGGCGAGAGTCGTCGAGAATCTGCCGTGGCGCGCGTGTCCACGTCACGGCCTCGGCGGCACTCGCCCAGAACGCCATCGGTTCTGCGAGGCTCTCCTCGTAGATCTGGCGGTACCCACCTGCTCCGGTCACTGGTCGCGAACCTTCTGCTCGGAGTGCGTCTGCGTGACGTTGCGGATCGACTGCTGCACGCTCTGCACCCGCGACGCCATGCGGTCGTCCGCCGCCCGTTGCTCCTGCGGTGTGACGATGACGGCATCGGGGCCGGGAAACACCACGGCTTCGTGTTCGTCGTCGAGCCACCGCACCACGTAGGGTGCCGCGCCCTCTGCCGAATGAACCTCGGTGATCAGGCCCCGCCGTTCGGCGCGCCCCGTCGTCGCACTCTTGACCACCAACCAATCGCCGACCTGGGCCCTCATCGTCCGTCCTCCTTGATTGCACTATCCCGAGATCGTGCATCCTCCACGCCTGCGATGGCAGGGTACTTCGGCCGCAGGACGCCGCCAAAGGTCTCCAATCGTGGCGGAAGGACCTATGGCCCTGTCCATTCCTCGAGAAAGCGGTGACAGTGAGGCTTCCGCGAAGGGAGTACGGGGATGCACACCGAACGCTTGTCGGTCCTGGACGCCGGGTTCTTGGAGGCAGAAGACTCCGACGACCACGTCAGTTTGGCGATCGGCGCCTTGGCGATTCTGGAGGGACCGCCGCCGCCGATGGCCGATCTGTTGAAGCTGATCGATGAAAGGGTGCGCCGGGTTCCGCGGTGCACCCAGGTGGTGAAATCGCATCAGTGGGATTGGAGCGCCCCGGAATGGATCACCGACGACGCCTTCAACATCGAACACCACATCCGTCGCACGGCAGTGGCTAGTCCGGGTGATGAGCCCGCACTGTTCCGCGTCGTCGCCGAGCTGATGGAGCGGCGGTTGGACCGAGCCCGGCCCCTGTGGGAGTGCTGGGTGATCGACGGAGTCGCCGATGGCAGGTGGGCAATGCTGACCAAGATCCACCACTGCATCGCCGACGGGATCTCCGCGGGCAGCATCCTGACGCAGATGTGCGACGGCGAGAATGCCGAGACGTTCGCCACCGACATTCGGGGAAGCAATACGGCCGTCGCGCGGCACACCGGATTCGCCATTCCCAGCCTGAATCCCCTGCATTGGATGGCCGACTCCTGGCACCTCTCGATGAGTGCCGTCCGCGCCGCGTACCGCGTCACCACGGGCGCCGCCGAGATCGCCGCGGGGATCGTCTCACCCGCCGCCCCATTACTGACCGGCCCGGTAAGCGACCTGCGGCGCTACAGCGCGGCACGAGTCCGGCTTGCCGACCTCGACACCGTACGGAAGCAGTTCGAGGTCACCATCAACGACGTGGCATTGGCGGCGATCACCGACAGTTACCGGATGGCGCTGCTACGCCGTGGAAGAGATCCCAGCCGAAACTCGTTGCGGACACTGGTGCCGGTGTCCCTGCGTTCCGCCGACAACCTCCACGACCCCGACAACCGAGTGTCGGTGATGTTGCCGCTGCTACCGGTCGAGGAGGCCGACCCGGTACAACGGTTGCTCACGGTGCACACGCGATTGATGACGGCGAAGTCGAGTGGACAGCGACAAGCCGGTGGAGCCGTCATCGCGGGAACGAACTACGTTCCGTTCGCCCTCTCCGCATGGACGGTGCGTCTGCTGACGAAGCTCCCGCAGCGAGGGATCGTCACCGTGGCGACCAATGTTCCCGGTCCCCGCAAGCGATTACGACTGATGGACCGCGAGGTGGTCTCGCTGATGCCGGTTCCCCCCATTGCCCTCTCGCTGCGAACGGGGATAGCCATCATGACCTACGCCGAGGAGTTGGTTTTCGGTCTGATCGGCGACTTCGACGCCGACGTGAGCGTCGACGAACTCGCTGCCGGAATCGATGAGGGCGTGCAGCGGCTCATCGGTATCTCGCTCGCTGATCAGCGGTTACGGCGACGCTGAACCGCCGCGTCGTCACCGGCCCGTCATCCGTGGCCATTTCCGTCGCGGCACAGCACCACGGGGACGTTGGCGTGATGCAACACGTTGAGCGACGTGGAGCCGAGCAGGGTGCCGGCAAGCGCATTGCGCCCACGGTTGCCGACAACCACCAGTTGTGCGTCCGCCGAATGCGCCAACAGCGCTCGGCCAGGACTGTTCGGTTCCACGAAGGTGGACACCCGTACGTCGGGGTAGCGCGGGCGCAATACCGCGACGGCCTCGGATACCGCCTGTCGCTCAGCAGCCTCCAGTTGGCTTCCGTGGGTCAAGAACGGGGCAATTGCCTCGTCGAGCGCTGCCAGCCCGGACCAACAGTGAACGATCCGGAGCGGAGCGCCGAACAAGCTCGCCAATTCGAATGCCTGCGCCAAAGCCGTACCGCTGCTTGGTGATCCATCGACACCGACGACCAATGGTTGTTGTGTTGGCGATGTGGCGTCGCCGCGCCACGCAACGACCGCGCACATTGCGCGGTTCGCCACCGCTAGCGTCGTCGAACCCAGGAGCAGCGCGCCCGCCGGGGTCAACTCGTCACATCCGAGTACTACGAGCCAGGCTAGACGGCTGAGGCGAATCAGGACATCTTTGACGGGCTCGGCGAAATCATCTGCGGTGATCGTCAATTCACCGAAGTCGGCGCGCACTGCGTCCTCTACACCCTTGAGGATCGCGGTCGCGGAGTCTCGCTGCTCGGTGATCTCGGCGGCCCGGATGGCCGCTCCGGCGTCCGACCAGTTGTGCCCGAAGTCGGGCTCGGCATGGACGACGTGCAGCGGACTGCCCGCCGCGTCGGCGACCGCGCCAGCCCACCGTGCAGCCTTGAATGCCGACGGACTTCCGTCGACACCCACGACGACGGGTACCGCCTTGTCAAACATGTCAGTTCACAGCCCCGTTCAGATGGCCAGGCAGCAGATCTGGTGAGCTTCGGCGACCGAATCACTCAGGAGTCCGTGGGTGTCGATGGGATGAAAACCACCCCATTCGTCGCCCTCCCCCGCGACGACATCGGCGATGTGCGGAGTGGCATCCGAATTGGTCTCCACTCGAGCGGCAATGCGTCGTCGTGCCTCCCCCAGGGGCACCGTACACGCCAGTTCGACGACGGGACAGGCATGTTGCCGTGCGGTGTCGTGAGCACGCCGCCGCTGTGCCGGATCACGCCACGTACCGTCGAGTACGACCGACTGGCCGTTCGCCAGCGCCACCGAGGCGCGGTGCAGCGCGGCGTCATAGACGACGGCCACGTTCTCATCACGGTAGAGCCCGGCGTTCGGAACGCCGACCACACCATCGATCGTGCCGGACTCGCGAAGTTCCCTCCGCACGTCGTCGGTGGAGATTACCTGGGCACTGAGAGATTCCGCCAAAGCACGAGCCAGCGTGGTCTTGCCGGTACCCGGACCCCCACCAACCATGATGAGTCGAACCGTCCCCGCACGCAGGTGCGTCAGGGCAATGTCGAGATGGCGTCGTGCGTCGTCCTCCGCCGCCATGCGCCCCTGGCCCGCCCTGATGCAATCGACCTTGGCGCGGACGACGGCACGATAGGCGAGGTAGAACTCCGCCAATGCCGCCTGCGCGGCATCACCGGACTGTCGGCGGTACTCGGCCAGGAAGAACTCCGCCAGATCCGTTCGTTCGAGGAACTCCAGATCCATCGCGAGGAACGCGACGTCGTCAATGCAGTCGACGTAGCGCAGACCATCGTCGAACTCCAAGCAGTCCAACAACACCGGACCACTACTCGGGCAGAAGATGTCGTCGGCCAGCAGATCGCCGTGACCATCGACGATGCGACGCTCGGCGATCCGCCCGGAGAACAGGTCCGACCGCCCCGAGATGAATTGCCCGGCGAGCCGCTCGATCTCGGCCAGCGGTTCCGCGCTCAGCACCGTGTCGACGTAGCGATGCAGTTCGACGAGATTCTCCTGCCATCGCGCGCTGAGCGCACCCACCGTTGCCGAGACGTCGATTCGGCGGGATCTATCGGCACGCGCATGAAACCGCGCCATCTTGTCGGCGATCGCCGTCAGGTGATGTTCGACGGCCTCGCCACGGACGATCATCGACGACAACCGTAGGGAATCGGGATATCGACGCATCACGATGACCGGTTCCCCTGGCCCGCAGTCCGGTCCGCTCAGATGGGCTACTCCAAGATAGCTGTCGGCAGCAAGCCGGCTGTTGAGCGCGACTTCCCTAGCACACACGTGCTCGCGGCTCTCGACCGTGCGGAAGTCGAGGAAGTCGGTGACGACCGGCTTCTTGACCTTGTATGCCCGATCGCCCACCAAGGCGACTATTCCCGTATGCGTTTCGCAGAACTGAGGATCCGCCTCCGGTTTCACGGGCACCGTAGGCATTGCCGCCGTGGTTGCACTCATACCGACGATGATGTGCCCCGGCCGGATTACCGGGCAGCGGCCGTCTGCCCCTTTTTGCGCGAGAAAGGTCACGGATGTGAGGGGTACAAATACCCTGTTGCGGCGCCGCCGAACGGAGGCAGGCTCGATATCGAGCGGATTCTCCAGGGAGGCAGATCATGCCGCAGACAGCGGTCGCGTACGAGCTCATCGAGAGCGCAGTTCAGCTGGCTTGCCGCGCTCCCTCCTACCACAACAGCCAACCCTGGCAGTGGGTCGCGGACGGCAGCAACCTCAATCTGTACCTCGAACGCGATCGCCTCGTCACCACCGACCGATCGGGTCGGGAGGCTTTGCTCAGCTGCGGCGCCGTGCTCGACCACCTTCGGGTCGCCATGGCAGCTGCCGGGTGGTCGGCGAACGTTGATTACTTTCCGAATCCGAATAAGCACACGCACCTGGCATCCATCGACTTCACCGAGATGTCGTTCGTCACCGAGGGCCACCGCCGTCGCGCGGATGCGATCCTTCAACGGCGCACCGATCGGTTGCCGTTCGGTCCCGTCCCCGATTGGCCCGGACTGGAGGGCATGCTGCGTCGCGCCATCGATGACGACGGAGCCGTCTTGGACGTGCTCGGTGACGATGCTCGGCCCCAGCTGGCCGAAGCTTCCCAGCTGACCGAGACGCTACGCCTCTACGACTCCTCCTATCATCAGGAATTATCCTGGTGGACATCACCGTTCGACGTTTCCGATGGGATTCCGCAGAGCGCCCTCGTCTCGGCCGCCGAGAGCGATCGGGTCGACGTGGGTCGGACGTTCCCGGTCACGCGTCACACCGAACGTCGTCTCGAGGTACCCGAGGACCGCTCGCGGATCGTCACCCTTTCGGCGCTTGCCGATACCCGCGACGACATCCTGCGCTGCGGCGAGGCGCTCTCGGCAGTTCTACTGGAGGCCACCCTCGCCGGAATGGCTACGTGCACGTTGACCCACTTGACGGAGGTCGAGGCGAGTCGAGACATCGTCGGCGGCCTGACCGGCAGGGCTCATCCGCAGGCACTCATCCGCATCGGCCTGGCGCCGGCACTCGACGACGTCCCACCACCGACCCCGCGACGTCCCCTTCCCGACGTCCTAGGGTCCCGCTTGCTCTAGGGCTGGGGCTAGGGGACCCCAGGTCAGGACCATCGACGCCCGATCGGGGACTTAAGTCCCTGATCAACCGTGAAGGTCGCGCCTAGCGTTCAGAACACCAGTTGTGAACGTTGGGAGTACACGATGCAGGACACGCACCGACCGCCGTCCGTGGTGGTCGGCATCGACGGATCGCGGGCCGGGGTGACGGCTGCACTCTGGGCCGTCGACGAGGCGGTGGACCGCGACGTGCCGCTTCGGCTGCTGTATGCGATCGAACCCAACACCGAGAGCGACGAGCGTCCCGAGCTCGCCGCGCAGAGATTGGCCACTGCCGAACTGGCGGTGCGCTATGCATTCGCAGCCGTCGAGGCCACCAACGAGCCGGTCAAGATCGAGGTGGAGATCTTGCAGGGCAAACCGTCGGTGACGCTACTGGAAGCGTCGAGGGATGCGGCGATGCTGTGCGTGGGTGCCATCGGCCTCAAGCACACGACCATGGGTCGACTCGGATCGACGGCAGCGACGTTGGCGTCGTCGGCGCACTGTCCCGTGGCCATCGTCCGCGGCACGGAGACCGGTATCCTCCCGCCGCGTCCCGTCGTCGTCGAAATCGATGAAATGATCAGCAGCACAGATGTTTTGCAAATCGGCATCACTCAAGCAAGGCTGCGCGGCGCACCACTGCGGGTCCTGACCACCTGGCAGTCCCACTTCACCGACATTCACGACGCGCATGCCGTCACCGACGGAAATCGGCGCGCCAAGGCACAACTGGACCGACGCCTGGCCTGGTGGGTGCGGCGCAATCCGGACGTAGACATCAAGTCCGTCGTGGCGCACTGCAGCACCTTGAACTATCTCGCCCACAACGCCAAGAACATTCAGTTGGTCGTGGTCGGACGCGAACGGGTCCGCGGGCTCGGCGACGTCGTAGGTTCCGCGGTTGAAGTCGCGCTCCACGACACCGGTTGCTCGGTGCTCGTCTGCGAATCCCGCAACGCGTTATGACGCCGGCACCATTGGCATCGCCTATCGTCTCATCAGGACCCCTGGCCCGACTTGGGAGATCCATCGAAAATTCCTCGGAGGGCGTGCACATGGTCACAGTCTTTCTCGTCGACGACCACGAAGTGGTTCGCCGCGGACTGATCGACCTCCTGTCGGCCGATCCCGAACTGGACGTCATCGGGGAGGCCGGCACGGTCGCGCACGCCATGGCCCAGATCCCTGCCTTGCGACCCGATGTCGCCGTACTCGACGTCAGGCTGCCCGACGGAAACGGGATCGAGTTGTGTCGCGATCTGCTGTCGCGACTGCCCGACCTGCGCTGCCTCATGCTGACCTCGTTCACCTCCGATGAGGCGATGCTCGACGCCATCCTCGCCGGCGCCAGCGGTTATGTGGTCAAGGACATCAAGGGCATGGAGTTGGCCAAGGCCATCAAGGACGTCGGCGCCGGGCGTTCGTTGCTCGACAACCGTGCCGCCGCCGCGCTGATGGCCAAGCTGCGGGGGGCAGCGCAACGCTCGGATCCGTTGTCTGCGTTGAGCGATCAGGAACGCGTCCTACTCGACCTGCTCGGCGAGGGACTCACCAACAAACAGATCGCGGCCAGGATGTTCCTTGCCGAGAAAACGGTCAAGAACTACGTGTCCCGCCTGCTGGCGAAACTCGGCATGGAGCGTCGCACGCAGGCGGCGGTCTTCGTGTCGAAGCTGGACCGACCCCCACGATCTGACGTGTAACCTCACCGCAGTGAACGCCCCCGGCGGCCGTGCCGCCGGTGGCAGAATGACCTGGTGACCGATCCCGAGGGAGCAGGCGGTGCACGCCCCGTCCGGAACACGCTCTCGAGGTTGCGCCTGCGTGAACTGCTCAGCGAGGTTCAGGACCGCGTCGAGCAGATCGGGGAGGGACGCGAGCGACTCGACGGTTTGGTCGACGCAATGCTGGTGGTCACCTCGGGATTGGACCTGGCCGCGACGTTGCGCACGATAGTGCACACCGCCATTGAATTGATCGATGCGCGCTACGGCGCTCTGGGCGTGCGTGGCAATGACCACATGCTCACCGAGTTCGTCTTCGAGGGCATCGACGAAGACACCCGATACGAGATCGGTCGGCTGCCGCAGGGACGTGGCGTCCTGGGTTTCCTCATCGACGAACCCCAGCCGATCCGGCTGGAGAACATCGACGACCACCCCGCTTCGGTGGGATTTCCGCCCAACCACCCGCCGATGCGGACGTTTCTCGGCGTGCCGGTCCGCATCCGGGATGAGGTGTACGGCAACCTCTACCTCACGGAGAAGGCAGCGGGCCAGCCGTTCAGCGAAGACGACGAGGTGCTCGCACAGGCGCTTGCGGCAGCCGCGGGAATCGCGATCGACAATGCTCGCCTCTACGAACAGTCGCGGACCCGCCAATCATGGGTGGAGGCCACCCGCGACATTGCGACGCAACTGCTGTCCGGGGTCGATCCCACGCAGGTATTTCACCTCGTCGCCACCCAAGCGCTGGAACTGACCGGTGCTGAGGTGTCCGTGGTCGCGGTGCCCGCCGATGCGGATACGCCGCAGGCCGACGTCACCGAGCTCCTCGTCGTCGAAACGGCTGGCGGTTCCAAAGAAGCGGTCGCGACGTCGATAGCCGTGCAGGGAACCACGGTCGGGCGGGTCTTTCAGCAGCGAACACCGCACCGCGGCAACGCCGATGACGCCGAGTTCGAGAATTTTCTCGACGATCCGGGGCCGACCCTGGTGCTTCCGCTGCGTGCCACGGACACCGTGGCGGGTGTGGTCATTGCGTTGCGACCGCGCGGCGCTGCGCCCTTCACGGACGAGCAGCTGGACATGATGGCCACCTTCTCCGACCAGGCCGCGCTGGCATGGCAGCTGGCCAGTACGCAACGGCGCGTGCGGGAACTCGACATCCTCAGTGACCGGGATCGGATCGCCAGGGATCTGCACGATCACGTCATCCAACGACTCTTCGCCATCGGGCTGGCCTTGCAGGGCACGATTCCGCGCACCCGATCATCGGAGGCACAACAGCGACTCAGCGATTCCGTCGACGACCTACAGGAGGTCATTCAGGAGATTCGGACCACCATCTTCGACCTGCACGGCGGTCCGGCGGGGACGCCGCGGCTTCGCCAACGCCTCGACGAGGCGGTAGCGCAATTCGCCGGGCCGGACGTGCGTACGACGGTCCAGATCTTCGGACCGCTGTCAGTGATCGAGTCGACTCTGGCCGATCACGCCGAAGCCGTTGTCCGCGAGGCGGCTAGCAACGCCGTGCGACACGGCGGGGCGACCGCGTTGACCGTTCTGATCACCGTCGACGACGATCTATCCATCGACGTCGTCGACAACGGCTGCGGGATCGGCGAGAACGTGACACCGAGCGGATTGCTAAACCTGCGGAAACGCGCAGAGGACAGCGGCGGGACATTCAGCGTCGCGAGGGCCGCGGCTGGCGGTACCGTGTTGCGCTGGTCGGCCCCGCTGCCCTGACGTGCCGCAGGATCACAGCGCGCTGACATAGCAGCGACGGGCTGTTACCACCGTGCAGCCACGTTGTCAGCGATCTGGTTGGCGATCGTCAAGGCCGAATCCCCCGGAGACGCGCTACACGTATTGACGTCGATGACCACGTTGTTTCGCAGCACCAATGCACGTCCGCAGCCCCAACCGGGCGCAGCGGCATCTTGTTCTATCGCGGTAGCGCTCAGTGCGCCGTTCGCGCCCGATACCCGCCCGACAGACCAGTTCGTCCCGCTCTGCAGGTGGGTGTACTGGCGGCACACCGGCCACTGTTGGGCGGAGGCATCGACGAAGGCGCCGGCCTTCTCGGTAGTGGGAAAGAGGACCACTGCCTGTTTTACGTAGTGCGCGAACCCGTCGCCATCATTGAGGCTTTGATCGCGGTCGGCCCACGATCCACTGTCGGCATAGACGGCAGCCTCAGCCGCTCCGTCGATGGCCAGGCACTCCGCAGGTGCCATCGAGGCACTGTTGTCCGACATCGAGGTCTGGGTTTGTATTACCGACATAGCCGATGCACCCATGGCGGCGTTCACCTGTTCGGCGCTGAGTAGCAGATCGGCCAACTCACGTTCGACGAGAGGACGGGGAATCATCGGCTGGGCGGTCATGGTGTCGGCGTTGACTTTTGCGTCGTCGCAACCGGCGACGACCAAAACGCAGGTGATCGTCAATGCAAGTGTGGCTATCACCTGGCGCATCTGTACCTCCCGTTACAGCCGAGGCCGGTCGGAGTCATGGCGCCGTGGCCCTGCAGTTCATCTGACAATGGTGCGGTATCACACCCGTCACATGTCCCAAGCGGGCGGCATTTCGTGGTAACGATGAACCACCCTTCCTGATAACAGCTTGGGAATGACGACCGATCCGGGTGCCGGACTTGACATCGCACCCACGCAGCGCACAGCCGGGGATACCTCTCGACTCGGTCTATACCACCGTCATCCGCATCGTCAGAGCGGACGTCTCAGTCCTGCCGGATTCTTTTGTGCCGCGGTGTCATTGGCCAATGTCGTGCCAGCTCGGCCGTGTCCAGCCGCGTCCCTGCAGATCCTGATCGCTGCGAGTCGTCGTCGCGTGAGGATGGCGATGAAGGGACCGGCCGCCTCGGCGAGGAGGACATCACCGGGATGGCGCAGCGCGATGCGTAGCCTGACGATCACCCGTGTCCTGTCATCCAGGCGGGGTTCGATGAGCCACGTCCAGGTCACGTCGACGGGTACCGCTTGGCGGACCGTCCGTAGCACGAGGAACCGCCCATCATCGACGTCGACGACCGACATCTCGATGCCGCCCAGCGCGCGACCGCCAAGCCTCATTGGAAGGCGGATCACGTCGCCGACCGATGGATCGGCACGCCCGGCCGTCCGGCGTTCCCGCAGCACCACGTCCAGGACCACCGGCCACACGAGCTCGGCCGCAGCATCTATCCACTCGGCGTCGGTGCTCTCCGCCGCCGGTTCGTGAATCAGTCCGTCCCCCGGCATGGGAGCCCGACTCTCCTGCTTCGTTGCAACCCAGTTGCGGTAGTACCGCCGTGCGCTCCAGAGCGCGGCGGCACTGACCATCGTCAGCGCGAGTCTTCTCGTCACGTCGCCACCGCCGTCACGGCTCGCCGAATACGATGATGACCACGTGCTGCGCAGCCGTGTTGACCATTTCGCACCCCATCCAGAACGGCGCCCGCACCGTGAACCTCGTCGCGATCGACGCTAGTTCGGGCTGTCATCGGGGTCTGTGGGCGGAAGTCACTGCCATCGTGGTCTTTCGCCCCTTTTAGGCCGGCGTCCGCCCAGCCGAAGGTGATCCATGACCTCGCTGGGGTCATGACTAGGCACCGCCGGTGAACCGACCGCCGCGAGAAAGGGTGTCGAGCTCCCGGTCCCACTCGGCATAGCGGGTCCGATTCAGTCGCCGTCGCGACAGCGCGACGCAGATCGCGGCAGCCGCGGCCACACACAGCCACATCAGAACGGCAACACCGAGGGCTTCCTGACCCGCCCGGTAGCGCGAAGTCGGGGCCGCCACCCAACCGCCCGCTTGGTCCACCCACACTTCGATGCGATCGCCGGCCTGCACCGGATCGACGACCGGGATCACCTCGACATGACTGCTGCCGAACACATTCCAGCGTGCTCGCACGTTGAAGTCGATCGAGTTTGCGGTCGGAATCACCACCGACTCCGTGACGGCGCGGGCGATGACCACGTGGCGACTGTGCGCCTGCTCGGCATACACCCGCGACCGGGTGTCGTGGACCGCGGTTCCGATCGAGGCCGCAACCGGTATCGCCATCACGGCCACCATCGCGGCCACGACGAATACCAACGTCTCGATTCGATCGCTGGTACGGATGAGCGGATGCTTCCCGAACAACCGTCGACACCAACTCCGGCCTAGATCGATGGTGAAGGTCTGCATCACATCTCCCTCCGCAAAACACCGCGCGTCCATCACGTGCGATTCTGACTCCGCACGCTTCGGCCCCCCAGAGTCCAACGTCCCCTCGTCGTCGACAGACGTCACCAGGGCGAGGGCGCCCGGGAGCGGGGACCTCCGGCGTTCGATCGGGGACCATCGGCCCCAGCGCACGCGGGTCGATCCCACATAGCGTCCGATCATCAACCGCGAAACCGCGGCCGGATCGGAGGACCCGTCATGCACGCCGACGCTTCAGCTCCCGTGGTCGTGGGCATCGACGGTTCGCACGCTGCGATCGACGCGGTGCTCTGGGCGGTTGACGAGGCGATCTCCCGCGATGTTCCGCTGCTTCTCGTCCACGTCATGCCGGTGGCGCACGCCCCGGAGCGGCCGATTGATCCGGCCATGCTCGAAGGTGAATATGCCGAAAGCACGCTCCGCGCGGCGTCAGCCGTCGTCGAAGCGGCGGACCGACCGGTCAAGGTCGAGACTGACATCCTTTGGGGACGAGCGGATCTGGCGATGATAGAGCAGTCCGCACAGGCGTCGCTCGTGTGCGTCGGGTCGGTCGGTATCGGGTTCGTCGCCCGCAAGTTTCTGGGATCGACCGCCGCAGCGCTGGCGGAGCGTGCACACTGCCCGGTGGCAATACTGCGCTCACCTCGTCAGGTTCCAAGCACCGGCGTGGATTGGATCGTGGTGCCGGTCGATGGCGCTCCTGGCAACGCGGAGGTCGTCGAGTACGCGATGCACGAGGCGGAGTTGCGGCACGCGCCGATTCTTGCGGTGGGCGTGTGGGACGACGACTTCGGCAACACCAGCTATGCCGAACTGGACCAGCGGGTCGCCGAGATGACGCAGCGTCACCCCGGTGTGCACGTCTATCCCGTGGCGACGAGGTCCCGAGTGGCCGGCTTCCTCGCCGAGAACCGCGGCGAATCCGTTCAGTTGGCCGTCGTGGGAGCCAACGCTGCAACTCAGGTCGCGCAGATCATCGGGCCGCATAGTCGTCCACTGATCGCGCACGGCCAGTGCTCGGTCTTGGTCGTTCGTTAGGTCGTTTCACACTACTCACGGAAGGTGCTGGACGACATGACTTCTCAATCGGACGGATTGGACGTCGCCGTCGGAGTCGACGGGTCTGAACCCTCCAAGGCCGCGGTGCGCTGGGCCACCCGGGAAGCGATCATGCGGCGCGCGCCCTTGTCGATCATGCACGCTTACACGCCAACGATCATCGACGGTCATGACGAACGGCTCCAGGCCCGGGTCACCAAATGGCAGCGTCACCAGGGACGCCGAATCGTCGCCGAGGCAGTCGGCATCGTCACAGAGGTCGCCAACGGTCACATGCCGACGCTGAAGACCGACATCATCTCCTGCCGTCCCGTCCCGGCACTGGTGGATACGTCCAAGGACGCCCAACTCCTCGTGGTCGGCAGCAGGGGCCACGGCCGCCTCGATCGGGTGGTGTTGGGTTCAGTCAGTACGGGTCTGTGCCATCATTCCCACTGCCCGGTGGCCGTCATCCACGGAGATGCCGCTTCCGCGCCCGACCCGCGACCGGTCCTGCTGGGAATCGATGGCTCACCCGCGTCCGAAACGGCGATGACAATCGCCTTCGACGCAGCATCGAGACGGGGTGTCGGACTGGTGGCACTGCATGCCTGGAGTGACGCCGGGGTGTACACGCTGCTCGGCCCGGACTGGCACACCTTTCGACACGCCGCCGAAGAGCTACTGGCAGAGCGTCTCGCAGGTTGGCAGGAGCAGTACCCCGACGTCCACGTCGAGCGGAAAGTCGTCTGCGACGAGCCCGCCTACTGGCTCATCACGGAGTCCGACAAGGCGCAGCTGGTGGTTGTCGGCAGTCATGGCCGCGGCGGATTCGCCAGCATGCTCCTCGGATCAGTGAGCACCGCTGTGGCACAGTCTGTTACAGTTCCCGTCATCGTCGCACGACGAACCTGATCAGTGAGGAAGCCGGCGGGTCCGGGCAAGCGAGCCGCGGTCACCCCGTCGTCCCTCACCCTCGTCGACGGCGCCAAGGTCGAACTCCGAGAGCTCACCTGCGCTGACTACGGCGCGGTCGTCGAGCTCTCAGGGACCCTCAGCGAGCGAGATCTCTACCTGCGGTTCTTCACGGCGCACCCCGGCTATCTCGATGACTGGGCCCGCACTCTCACGACGCGTTCCAGGGAGCAGTGCGCCCTCGGCGCCTTCGAAGGCACCACGTTGATCGGCTTGGCCAGCTACGTCAAGACGACGCAACCCGGGTACGCCGAGGTCTCCGTCGTCATCGCGCACCAGCAGCACCAGCGAGGCGTCGGGACGGCACTGCTGGGATCACTTCGTGACATCGCCCGTGCCAACGGAATTCGGCACCTTGTTGCCGACGTGCTGGCGGAGAACGTCCTGATGCGAAAGGTCATCGCCGACGGCGGCTGGCCGTGCACGCAGCATCTCGACGGCTCCGTTCTGTCGGTCGACCTTACCCTCGACTGACACGCAGACAACTGAAATCCCCGACCCGTCAGGGGATGGCAGAGCCGTCCAGCATCGTTGCGACGTCCATGAGTGCGCGTCGTGGCGTGGCCGGTAGCGGATCGGCGTTTACTGGCGCCCAGCCGATGCGAATCAGCATCTGAGGGAAGGCGTCCAATCCAAACACTTCGGCCTGGATGGCGTCCCGAGTGGCCGTGATCTCCAAGGCCTCGGTCAGCGGGCACGTCGCCATCCCGACCGCGGTCGCCGTCAGCAGCACCAGACTCGTCGCCTCACCCGCCCGTAGTCGCGCGAGCGCATCGTCCTCGACGGTGCCCAACGCCAGCAGAATCCCGTGGTCATCCTCCACTGAGGTGCCGACGGGCTGGGCCAACACCGGACCGGCGAACACCCGACCCGGTATCTGCGCATCGGACTCCGGGACCGGTGTGTTGCGAGCGGGCACGCCGGCAGTCGCAGCATGCCGCCCGCTCCACATCGCCAGTTCCACGAGGTAGTCGGCATCGTTGACGTGTTCGTACACCGCGTCGGCCAGCAGCGTCTTCAGGTCGGCGGCGGCTTCGACTCGGCGCACGGTGACTCCCGCCCGCGCCGCCCGCGCCCCCATCAGCGCTACGTCACCGTGGGCCACGGGCCACGAACTGTAACGCCGCCGGTCTGTGCGTCGTCGCGGAATCGCTGCTGCCAGAGCCACATCCACCTCGCTGGGAGTCCAGCGTTTCATCTCGATGGACGCCAGATGATACGGATCGGCCGCGTCGGGGAATCGACGTATCTTGCTCTGCCACCCCAAGGCGGCCAGCGCGAGGCTGCAGTGGTTGAGTGCCGCACCACAGCTGATGATCAGATCCCGGCTGTCGGGATCGGTGTGCCGCAGCTGCAGCGCCGGCTCCGCATAGAGGTGCAGGCTTTCGTCGCCGACACGCCATCGCCAGGGTTGCGTATTGTGCACCGACGGTGCCCGGGAAGCCAAGGACAACGCGGTGCGCACGGTTTCGGTTTCTGGGAAACACGAGCTCATTTCAACCACCTTTGCGCAGCAGACCATTCGTCAACCCTCACAGTGCCGTGCCGGTCGTTCTGCTGCGAGAGTACGAAGACCCCTGTCCGAGAGAACTAATCAACACCTTGGTCGCAACAGTGATGACGATCGGCCCTGGCAGCGAGCTCTCGTGGGGAGTTAGCGTGACGCCGTGAGTAAGCAGAGGGCATGGCTGGCAGGGGTTCTGGCGGCGATCGGGATGGCTACCTGGTATCGGAAACGCCTGCGACCCTGGCTGTACCGGTGGGGCTCTACACCCGAGGAGTTCGCGGGGGGCCTGCCCGGCGATGACCTGGTCAAAGAGGGGGCCGCCCGGACCACCCGCGCGATCACCATTCACGCTCCCGCCAAGGCCATCTGGCCGTGGTTGGCGCAGATCGGTGAGGACCGGGCCGGCTTCTACAGCTACGGTTTCCTCGAGCGAGCGGCTGGCGCACGGATCCACGACACCTACGACATCCATCCAGAATGGCAGAGCCTTGCACGGGGTGACACAGTATGGATGGCGCGACGGTATGGCCGCAACGCATCTCAGGCGGTGGCGGCTGTCGTACCTGGATCGCTTCTGATCCTGGTGTCCCAGGACGACTTCGACACTCTCGAGAACGGCGGTGCGGCCTCTGGCAGCTGGGCCTTCCACCTGTGCCAGGACGACGCGGGCACCCGCCTGATCGTGCGGGGCAGCGGAAGTGCGGTCGGCCACGCGGCCTTCGACATCCCGCATTTCGTCATGGAGCGGAAGATGCTGCGGGGAATCCGCGACCGGGTCGAACTCCTTCGCCGCAACTACGTTCACCCCAAGTTCCGCGTCACGACGGATCCGACCAATCGTCCGGTTCACCACCAAAGCGGAACCGCCGCCCACTGATCGCACTGGGTGTGATCCGTAGGAATCGACGTTTGACCGTCGGGATCCACGGCATCACCTGCGCGCGCTCGGCCTCGGCGATGTCGGTGGCGTCGTCCAGCACCCGAGCCTGCCCCTTGACGATCACGCTCCACCCCTCGTAGACATCGTGATCGTCGGCCTCGAACGCGACGCATTGATTGATCAATGCGCTCAGGAGCTTCGTCCCCTCCGCAGTGCGGAGCACAATCGTATGGCGCTGCACGACGAAGTTGACTGGGAAGATCTCCGGTTGACCGGCAACGCTGGTAGCCAGCCGCCCCAGCGTCACACTTGCCAGTTTTGCCCAGGCCTCGTACTCCGTCAGTTCCAGGATGGGATCGGAATCGAAAGTCGTCATCGGTCACCCTTACTATCCGTCAGGTGGTCTGCTGCCCTTGAGCCGTGCCAAGAACGCCTGTCTTCAGAACGTAAGACAGCCACCCCGACGTGTCGTGAGCAATGCGTCACCATCTCCAGAGCACAAAGTCCCACCCCGCTGCGCGGCGGCGTCCAGAACCGCACACCGTTCGCGATACTCCATCTCGCTGCTCTCGCCGCGCGCGAAGCGACTCGTCAAGATGGCGTGCGCTGAGGGAGTTTCGTCGGGCTCGGGCGCGAGCAGTGCCCTCGGCCACGAAGAGCGAGGACTAGTGACTCTACTCGCGACGCGTTGCCCTGAGCGACCATGCTGACATGCCACCCCC
The DNA here is from genome assembly GCF_006439015.1 of Mycolicibacterium hodleri. Lineage (GTDB taxonomy): Bacteria > Actinomycetota > Actinomycetes > Mycobacteriales > Mycobacteriaceae > Mycobacterium > Mycobacterium hodleri_A. Next base: position 82,777 of record NZ_RCZG01000007.1, read on the forward strand.
GGTCGACCAAGTCTCTGCGCGCCCCACCCACGCGGAGCGGCTGGCTCGGGCGGTCAGACCCGCTCTCTTGGCCTCGACCGTCTCGCTACTGTTGGTCGGTCTCGTCGCCTGGCTCTTAGGAAATCCGCACCTCGCCGACTTGTGCTGGGGCGCTGGGACGTTGATTGCCGTCGTGCCCGCGATCTGGTGGACGCTCGTGGGTTTGCGCCACGGCCGATTGGGAGTCGACGTCATCGCGGTGCTGTCACTCGTCGGTGCGATCGGTGTGGGCGAGTACCTCGCAGGCGCACTCGTCGGCGTGATGTTGGCAACGGGTCAGACGTTGGACGCCGCCGCCGAACGCCGCGCCACGAAGGATCTGCGCAGTCTGCTTGCGCGGGCTCCGAGCACCGCCCGCCGTCGCACGGACGACGGCCTGGAGGTCATTCCGGCCAGCGCCGTCAAGGTCGACGATCTGGTGGTCCTCGGCCCTGGAGAGGTAGTGCCGATCGACGGCCGAATCACCACGGGCAGTGCGTTGCTCGACGAGTCCGCCTTGACCGGTGAATCGGCACCCGTCGAACGCCGAGGCACCGAGATCATCCGCAGCGGCGCCGTGAATGCCGGCGGCGTGGTCGAAATCCGTGCCATCGCCACCAGCGCCGAGAGTACGTATGCGGGCATAGTTCGGCTCGCGCAGGAGGCCACCGCGGCCAGCGCTCCGGTTGTGCGCCTTGCCGATCGGGTCGCTGCGTGGTTCGTTCCCTTGGCTCTGGCGCTGGCGGGTGCCGCTTGGGTCTGGAGCGGATCGGCAGAGCGTGCGGTAGCCGTGCTCGTCGTCGCCACGCCGTGCCCACTGCTGCTCGCGGCTCCGGTGGCCATCGTGTCCGGCCTGTCCCGTGCCTCACGACTAGGCGTGATCGTTCGCAACGGCGGCGCCCTGGAAAACCTCGGCACGGCAACGACTCTCGTCATGGACAAGACTGGCACACTGACCACCGGTCAACCCCGCAGCACCGACCTCTTCGCCGCGCCGGGACTCGATGTTGACGAGATCCTCCGGCTTGCGGCATCGGCCGACCAGGTGTCCGCTCACGTTCTAGCAGGAGCCATCGTCGATGCGGCGCGACACCGCGGCCTCCGCCTGAGCATGCCCACGGACGTCGTCGAACGACCCGGTGCCGGCGTGGTCGCGACGGTCGACGGACAACGCATTGCCGTGGGCATGCTTTCACTGCCGAGCGACGCGCCGCAATGGGCCCGTGCCGTGTCGACCAAGGCCACGTTGGACGGCGCGGCCATCGTGTGGGTAAGCGCTGGAAAGGACCTCGTCGGAGCGATCCTCCTGATCGACCCGATTCGACCCGATGCGCCGCACACCCTGCAGCGTCTGCGGTTAGCCGGCCTGGACCGACTGGTCATGCTCAGCGGTGATCGGGTCGCCGCCGCGGAGGACGTGGCGGGGGTCCTCGGCTTCGATGCGGTCCACGCTCGACAGAGTCCGGCGGACAAGGTCGCACAGGTGAGAGCTGAAAGTCGCAGCGCGGTGACGGTGATGGTGGGTGATGGCGTCAACGACGCACCCGCATTGGCGGCGGCCGACGTTGGAGTGGCGATGGGCGCCCGCGGGTCCACGGCCAGTTCCGAGGCGGCCGACGTGGTGTTGACCACCGATCGTCTGGACCGACTCGCCGACGCGATCGGCATCGCCCGCCGAGCCCGCCGTATCGCCGTACAGAGTGCAGCGGTGGGGATGGGCCTGTCCTTGGTCGCGATGGTTGTGGCCTCCATCGGGCTCTTGCCGCCCGCTGCCGGCGCGTTGCTACAGGAAGTCATCGACATCGCCGTCATCCTGAACGCCTTGCGTGCACTCCGAGGCGGAGACGTCGGCACGCCCGAACTGCCAAGCCACACCGAGCTGTTGATTCATCGGTTCGCCGACGACCACCTCCGGATGCGCGACGAATTGTCCGTGTTCAGCGAAACCGCCCGCGCCGTCACTGCCGGCGACTCGACCCGGGCACGCACGCTTCTGGCACGCGCCGACGACTTTCTTCAGCAGACCCTCCTGCCGCACGAGATTGCCGAAGACCACGAGCTGTACCCGGCGCTTGCGCAGCCACTCGGCAGCCCTGCGGCGACGACGACCATGAGCCGGATGCACGGCGAGATAGGGCGACTGGCACGACGGCTCCACACACTTCTGGAGATCTCCGGCGCCGGTGACGTCTCGAGCACAGATGAGCGAGACGACCTTCTCGCCTGCCTGTACGGCCTCGACGCGCTTCTCACGTTGCACTTCGCGCAGGAGGAGGAGAACTTCTTCGTCCTCGCCAACGCGAGCACGCAGGATGCCGCCACCGTCGGGGCGATCGTCAGTCCGCAGGAAACCTCAGCCGGCGGCTAGGGCGTCGTCGAGCGTGGCGGAGAACTGAAAGCGGCGCCCGGTGACGTTGAGCGGAAGAATCCGCACGAAGTGCTGCTTCGTCGGGGCCGTCCACGACAGCAGCTGAGCCTGCTCTGCTTCGTCGAGCTCTTCCTCGCTCCGGAGTACCCGAGCGGTCCCCTTGACTATCACGCTCCAGCCGTCGACCTGGTCGTGCTGGTCGGCCTCGAAGAGCACCTCGTGGTTGATGGCGGTGCTGACGAGTTTCGTGCCCTCGGCGGTGCGGAACAAGACGGTGCGGTGCTGGACGGCGAAGTTCACCGGAAAGATCGCTGGATGGCCGTCGACGCTGGTGACGAGCCGACCCAGCGCCACGCTCGACAGCAGATCCCAGCACTGGGTCATCGACAAGATGGACGCCGGTTGAGGCAGATCGGACATGGCGCAACGTTATCCGGGTAGCCCCGCACGCACTGAGGCCCAAAGTCACTTCTTGGCAATACCAACGGCCATTCCGCTTCTGCGGCCTCAGCATCCGGTTGCGGTGGTCAACCGATGCCGCGGTTCAGCGCTGGCGGTTGCATCGCGCCATCGGCGTCATCTACCGTCCCGAGACCGAACGCCACAGTCACTACGTCCACGTCCGGCCCGCAGAGGAGTACGACGCCATGGTCCACCTCGACGTGACAACGGCGCTGAAACCACTGGAGCCGAACAGCATTCAATCCGGCGGTGAGACACCTGAGACGTATCCGACTGGCCTGTGACGGCGGACCAATGGCCCTCCGAATGGGGACTTTGGCCCTGCATCGCTTCCACACCGAACCGACTAGCGTCGATGGTAACCACTAGGAATGAGGACGATTACCAATGACAAACACGATCAAGTCGGACACCGCAGCAGCCCGAGTAGGGGACCTCGCAGACGAGGTGCGTGATTCGGCAAGGGCCGGACAACATGCGGCAGGTGAGGCATTGCGTAAGTTCCGCCACGCGGTCGACGACGCCCTTCCTGAATCAGTACAGCCGCTTCGCAATAAGATCGTCGACGCGGCAATCGAATTGGCCGATCAGCTGGTCACGGCCCAGTATGAGTTCAATCGCAGCATCGTGAAGACCGCGGACCGCGCCTTGACCAAGTCAGTCGCCGAACACGAGTAGTCGTCTGACGGCCCAGCCACGCTCACCGCTCGACTCAGCACAGATTTCGCGACTCTCCAAGCCGAGAAGCGCCTCAGCCTCTTTCACTCGGGGCGCCCGTACGTGGCTACGTCTACGGTCACTCGATGGCGGTAATCAAGCTGGCTGCACCGGGCTCAACCCCGGAGGTCAACTGCCATTCCTGCCCGGCGTGTCGTGCGCAGACGCGTACGGTCGCGTCAAGGGGGGACGTCAGCGCGCCATCTCATTTCGGCTCCTGGCCGGGTAGCCGGAGCAGCAGCCGCGCACCACCCAGGGGGCTGACGTCGAGTTCCGCCGTGCCGCCGTGCAGTTCGGCCTGTTGAGCGACCAGGGCCAACCCCAGCCCCGAGCCCAATCGCGACGCAGTCGTACCGCGCGCGAATCGTCCGAAGACTCCGGCCCGCTCGTCCTCGGGCACGCCCACGCCATTGTCGTCGACCGCAATCTCCACGCCGGCAACCGAACTCACCGCGCTCAACCGGATCTCCGAGGCGTCCCCATGTTTGACGGCGTTCGCAATGGCGTTGTCTATCACCAACCGCAACCCCGCCGGGAGCCCCACGATCAGCTTCGACGGCGACGGTGCCAGAGTGACGTCCACGCCGGGATAGATGCGCAAGGCGTCGTGAGCTGCCCGATCGAGCAATTCGGTGAGGTCGAAGGCGACGAAGTCGTCGGCGGTAGTGAGCTCCCCCTGGGCAAGTCGCTCCAACGCTGTCAGCGTCGCCTCGATCCTGCCCTGTGTCCGCACGACGTCGCCGATAACTTCTTCACGCTGCGCGGGGGCCAGATCGAGCGTGGACAGTACCTCCAGGTTGGTGCGCATCGCGGTCAACGGCGTGCGCAGTTCATGCGATGCGACGGCGGCGAAGTCGCGAGCGGATTCCAGGGCCGCCCTGGTGCGCTGCTGTTCGGTGCCGATGCGCGCCAGCATGCCTTCCACCGCTTCGGCGATCTCGACGGCCTCCCGTACGCCGCGCACCTGAACCTCGTCGGGCATGGACTGGGCATTGATCGCCCGGGCCTGCTGCGCCAGCAGACGGAACGGAACGATCATGAGCAGCGAGATCACCCAACCGACCAATACGGTTCCCGCAATGACGCCGCTGCAGATCAGCAGCACGCGAAGGTGCAGCTCGTCGATCCGGTGCTGGGTTTCGGCGAGCGGCGCACCGAGCGCGATCGAGCCGGGACCCGCGGCAAAGGTGCGCACCCGATACTGCACGCCATTGATCTCGGTGGTGGCGTAGCCGTTGGCGAGCTCGGGCAGGACGACGTCGCTCGGCACCGAGACGGTGACACCGCCGATTCTCGCGGTGCGGACCACGTTGCCGTCCGGCTTGGGCTGGCGAGCATCGGCATTGGGTGTGTTGCTCAGGAGGTTGCTCACGTCGCCGAGGCTGCTCACGGAATCAAGCCGACGGTCGAGCTGGCTGTACTGATCGTCGGTAACGCCCACCCACACCCAGGTACCAAGAACGATGACCAGGATGATCACCGACAGCGCGGCGACCGCGACGATGGCCCGCAAAGACAGGACCCTGATCAGGGGCCGCAGTGAACGGTAGATCCGGTCGTTGAGATCCACTATCGAAGCCGCGGAATGAACCCCACGCGGTCCACGGTCGGCAGATCTTCGATCGACACGTGCCCTACGTTACTGACCGACCTACGACTCAACCGATCACGGCACCCTCCCGCAGTGCGAAGTCCGCTTCTCGAAGTAGGACGGCCTGCGCTTTCTCGTAGATCCGCTGGGCGTCATGGGGGTTGTCACCGACGGCGGTCAGACCGACGCGGCCGCACTCGGTGAGGCAGTTCATCATGTGGAACACCACACCCGTTCGACGGGCCTGATCAAAGTGCAGACCTTCGTTGACGACGATGTCGAAGAGGTCCTCGACGGTCAACGCCTTGAGCCGGTCGTCCTCGAAGTGGTCGGTCGCGACCAGGTACTTGCTGCTGCCGCTTGGCGTCTGGAACACGCCGCGCTCACCGTCGTAGCTTCCGTCGGTGAGGAATTGCAACGTCAGGAACGGATGGGTGGTCCCGCCCTTGCGCAGGTTCAGCTCGATCGCGTACGGCGTCCACGTGCCTGCCTCGTTCAACACGGTGACGAAGTCCACCGCGAAGCGCCCCAGGACACCGAGTTTCGCGAGGTGTCGCCCGATCACCATCGCGGGCTCGGCGATCAACGCGGCATAGCCCGGATCCGCCGGGAACACACAGCCGAGGTACTTCTGACCGCTCGCACCGCCAAGTAGCTGGTCGTGGGTGGACAGCAGCTCGACGGTGCCGTCGGGCAGCGCTCGCATCTGGACACTTGGACTGGTCAGCGTGACGCCGGTGATGCGCTCCTCCACGATGCCGCCGTGCTCTTCGAAGGCGGCCAGATAGACGTCGCGCGCCAGGTTCTCGGCTTCCAGCTGCATACCGAGCAGACGTTCGGTGATCGCAGCCGTCTCGTCGGACGAGCCGGACGGCGGAAGCCCGTGCAGATCCACCAGCGCATTGCCGGATCCGGAGACGCCGTCGTTGAGTTTCACGATCGCCTGAGTGAGCGATGGCCGCTTCACACGCATGCGCTGCACGGCGGCCACGAGGTCGTCGACCGTGTGAAGGTCCTCCGCCCCGACCGGGCACGGCACCCCGAGCTCGTCGAACATTCTGCGGCAACCGGTCTTGGTGCCGAGTCCTTCCAGCCGAGGATCGGCACCGTACATCGGGATGCCGAGGCTCAGCGCCACGTCTCGTTCGAGCGATGTCGTGTTGTAGGGGATCAAGTGACTCTTGGCAGGGTTCGGGATCAGGGACCGGATCTTGCGCAGTAGCCGGGGTCGCGCCAGTAGCTTCGCGCTGAGCGACGTCGACGACGCATCGCCGACCGGCACCAGGGTGAGGCGGGCCCTGGCATGACTGGGTATCACGCCGGGGAGCAGGCCGAGGTAGTACTCGATGGTGGCCTCCGACACCGGTTGCGAGGTCACGTAGATCATCCGCAACCGTGGCTGACGGAGAAGCAGCAGCAGGAACAGTGCCCGCTCCTCCATTGCCTGCATGATGGTGCCGCTCTTGGAGGTTGGGCCATCCATGCTTACCGAGGGCACCACCACGACCGATTCGTCGTCGAAGCCGCGTTGCATCGACGCCCACACGTCCGGCATCGACTGCTGAAGTGTGTCGAAGATGCGGTAGCGCTCCCCTTCGTCGAGTTGCGACAGCTTCTGTGCCATGTCCCGCCTAACCTTCCTTGAGTCCCGTGATGTCGTGGACCCGCACCGACCGGCTGAATCCCTTGGGCTTGACGTCTCCGACCGCTTTCGCGACCGCGATGTGCTCGGTGGCGGCCAGCACGCGATCGGTGACGAGCACTTGCCACGGACCTGCATCGCCACACAGCCGGGCGGACAGGTTGGTGACGCTACCGATCGCCGAGTAGTCGAAGCGGCTCTCGAATCCGATCCTGCCGAGCGTTGCGAAGCCCTGGGCTATACCGATCCCCAGGGCCAGATCGTGGCCCTTTCGACGCCATTGCGTTGCAAGTTCTTTCACCGCATCACGGATGCCGATCGACATCCGAACGGCTCGCTCGGCCGCGTCGTCCTGGAGCACCGGGTCGTTGAAGAACGCCATGATGCCGTCGCCGGTGAACCGCTCGAGGGTGGCCCCGTACTCATGGACCAGACACCCCATCGCGTAGTGATATTCGGCGAGCACCCCCATCACCTCCTCGGGCTCACTGGCCTCGGCGAACGGGGTGAAGTTCCGCAAATCGCAGAAGACGACCACGATCTCGCGGCGGTGGCTCTGGAGCAGGCTCTCATCGCCGACGACCAGATCGGCCAGTTGCGGCGACAAGAACCGACGTAGCCGGCTGGTCCGTTCCAACTCCTGCACCTGCTCGGCGACCCGGGTCTCGAGTTCGGCATTCCATTGGGCCAGTTCGACCGCTTGCTGCCGGATGGTGTCGTGGTAACGCTTGATCCGCGCCAGCGACGCCACCCGGGCCAGCAGTTCGGCCTGGTCGAAGGGCTTCATGACGAAGTCGTCGGCACCAGACTGCAGGGCGACGAGACGCTGCTCACTCCCGCTGGCCGTAATCATCACGACCGGTAGGAATTCCGTTGCGGGCGTCGCACGAATCGTGCGACACACCTCGTGGCCGTCCATGCCCGGCATCAGGATGTCGAGCAGCACGAGGTCGACGTCCTCGGTCTCGAGCAGCGCGAGCGCCTCCGGCCCCGACGATGCGGTGATGACGCGATGTCCGCGAGGGGTGAGCACCGCGTCGAGAAGCCTCAGGTTGATCGACTGGTCGTCGACCGCGAGTACCGCGACGGAGTTGTCCATCAGGACGCCGGCGCCTCGGGTAGCGCGCCCACCCGGTGCAGCGCGTCGACGAGCTGGTCTCGGCGGATCGGCTTGAGTAGATAGGCCGACGCGCCCAGCGCGAGACCGCGAGGCCGGTCATCGACCGTCGAGGCGACGATTACCGGAATCCCGACGGTGTCCGGATCGGCCTTGAGTTGAGCGATCACCTGCCAGCCGTCCAGCCGGGGTAGTCCGACCTCGAGCACGACGGCTGCTGGCTGCACCGTGCGAACGAGTTCAAGTGCCTTCTCACCGTCCCACGCTCGCAACACTTCTGCTTCGAAGCCGTCCAGGTAGGCCTCGACCAGATCCTGCGATGCCCGGTCTTCGTCGAGCAGGACGATGACGGGGAGCCCGCCCAGTTTCGGCGCGGCGTCCTCGCGCCTGTGCTCCCTTAAGCCGGGCACGGAGAAACCGAACGTGCTGCCTCTCCCCAAGGTGCTGTCAAGCCACAACCTTCCACCGAACAGTTCGACCATCTGGCGTGACAGGGTCAGGCCGAGACCGGTGCCCTCCTCCTTGGCTGCTCCGCGGCAGCCCTGCTGGAAGGAATCGAAGATCCGGTCCTCGTCCGCCGGAGCTACCCCTGGGCCGGTGTCGGTCACGGTGACCACCAGCTCGGTTCCCTCGGCGCGGGCATCGATGCGCACGCGGCCACCGTCGGGGGTGAACTTCACGGCGTTCGATGCGAGGTTGAGCAACACCTGCTTGAATCGCCGCTCGTCGGCATCGATCAGGTCGACCTCGTCGGCAATCTCGAACGCTACGTCGATGGCGTGCTGGGCTGCCCTCCCGCGCACCATGGCCAGCGCGGCCTCGATGGCGCTACTCACCAGGAAGGTGCTCGGCTCGAGCACCATGTGGCCGTCCTCGACCTTTGACAGGTCGAGGATGTCGTTGACCAGTTCGACGAGGTGCTTGCCCGAGTTCCAGATGTCGCGCAGGTACTCTGCCTGGCGTTCGTTGATCTCGCCGAACGAGCGGTTGAGCAGCACTTCGGAGAACCCGTTCACCGCATTCAACGGTGTCCGCAGTTCGTGCGACATGCTGGCCAGGAACTCTGACTTGTGGCGGCTGGCGACTTCTAGCTCGCCGAACAGTCGGGCGTTGACGATGGCCAATGCGGACTGGCTGGCGAAGGTCTCGAGCAGCGTGATGACGTCTGGCGGGAAGACGCCCGTGCCTCTGCGGCGAATCACCAACACGCCCACGATCTTTTCGCCGCGGAGCATGGGCACCGCGAGCACCGAGTGCCACCCGTCCCGAAAGAGCACCTCCAGAAGGGCGTCGCGCTCGACGCGCGCGAGATCCGATACCTCCAGCGAACGGCGCTCGAGCGCGGTTCGACCGACGAGCGTCGAATCCCGGTGAATGGTGATCGTCCGCAGCTGATCCAGCAGGCCACGACTGCAGCCCACCGCATGGACGTGAAACGACGAAGAGGACGCCTCGTACTCCAGTATCGAGCCGCCGTCGGGTCGCAGGGTGATGTCGCCGAAGCCACGGTTGGTGAGCCGCACGGCATTGCTGACGATCTGGTCGAGCACCACGTCGAGATCAAGACTCGAACCGACCGCCTCGCCCACCTCTCGCAGGGCCTCCAGCTGCTCGACCTTGCTCGACAGCAGTGTCTCCCTGGACTTGAGTTCTCGCATCAGGTTGGCCTGGCGCAGCGCGAGGGCGCCTTGCGCCGCGAACTCCTCGAGGTGCTCGCGCTCGGCGTCGCTGAATGGCGCGACCCGCGTCCGCCACATGGACAGCACGCCAACGACCTCGCCCTCCAGGAGCATCGGTGTGGAGAGCAGGGTCCGGAAATCGGTGAGTTTCTGGAGGTCGGTGCGTCCATAGCTGGCGTCGCTGAGCACGTCGGCGATCTGAACGGTACGCTTGTCCTCGGCTGCCCGACCCACGGCTGACGACCTGTCCCTGGCGATGGGATTCTCCAACAGGTATTGGTAGTACTGGTCTGGGGTCTCGCCGGAAACCGTCGACACCACGAAGAGGTCCCCCGCGGCGAGGAAGAGCTGGGCGGCCCGCGCGCCGCACAGGCGAGCAGCATTCTCGACGACCGCGTCGAGCACCGCTTCGGTGTTGGCGGCGTCCCTGCCGAGTGCCGCAAGGATCTCGCGGCTGGCCGCGGACTGATTTCGCGCGTCCTTCAACTCCTGGTGCAGTCGGAACGACTGTCTCGACGTCCGCGACGTTCGATCGTTCGGCTCGGTCACAAGTCCCCCAACTGCCGGACCTAGTGACAGTCTGACCCCTCAACCGTCGCGAAACAGTCGGTTGCGTTAATTTAGGGATCTTTCTCGATCTTGATCGTGGTCCACGCCCCGACGTGGATGCGGTCGCCGTCGGCGAGTGGTGTCTCCTCGCCGTTTGCGAGGAGTTCTTCGCTGTCGTTGAGGCTGGTGCCGTTGGTGGATCCCAAGTCTGTGATGGTCGGCCCGGTGTCGCGCACGCGCAGCACCGCGTGCTGAGTGGACACGCCGCGGTCGGAGGGTTGAAGACCGAGGTCTATCTCGGGTGTCACACCCTGGTCCCGGTTGTGTCGGCCGATCAACGCCGTATCGCCGTGCAGTGTGATTCGGCGTTCGGGGAAGAACTGGGGGAAGTCGACGGAGTCGGGTCCGCCGCGGGCGACGACGCGGTCGTAGAACTCCCGGTCGGCCGTCACGACGGCGGTCCACACCACGGCAGCCTGAGCGGAAGTGGCAGGCGCCGGCAGAGCGGAATCCTGTCCGCACGTTTCGCAGAAGCGCCCACTGACCGATGCGCCGCACGCGGGGCAAGCCTTCGCGTGGGGCCCGGGTACCGACGTGGCCTGCGCTTCGGCAGGCCCGAGCGGGGACCCGCACACGTCGCAGTAGTCCTCGGCGGTTGACGTATGTCCTTCTGCGCAGATCGGCATCAGGCCGGCTTCTCCTTCCGTACGCGAGCGGTCTTCGTCGACCGTGCATCGAGGGCCATCTCATCGGCTACTGCCACCTCGCGTTTGAGCCGGGCCGTTCCCGTCCGCTGGTCGACCTCGATGACCTTGCCGAGTTCGGTGACCTTGTCATCGTTGCCAGATTCCACCGCGAGTTCCATGGCGCGCTGCAGTTTCGCCGTCGCCGTCGCCACGTCCCCATCCCGGCGTGCGGCCAAACCGTCCTGGACTGCTTCGGCCAACTCGGCCTGGCCGGTGTAGTGCGCCACCCGGCGATTGATCCGCGCGGATAGTGCCGTGTCGGCCGTCCACAGCGCGTTGACGAGACCCTGACCCAGAACCTGTTCGCCCGCAACGACACTCACCCGAACCGCCAGCTTCTCCTTGCCCGCCGCTGCGGGTTCGATGGCGACCTGAATGTGGTAGTCGCGGTCCTCGGCACCCCAGGACCCCAGCGGATACTCCCCGATCTGCTTACCAGCTTCGGCACGTCGCTGGGTGAGGTCCTCGACGGTCGGCGCGACCTGCTTGACGAACTCGACGGTGGCCCCTGCGGGCGTCCATAGCCGCAACGTCAGATCCGGGATCGACTTGCCCATCGACGCGCGCATCATCGCCGCGAAGTCTTCGGCGAGATCTTCGGCGTCGGCGACGATGTCCACGGTCCCCATCAATGCCGACGAAATCGAGCGCAGTTCGTCCACGCGCCAGGCGGTACCGACGCCCCGGCAGTCGCAGGTGAACTGACCGACGCTGAGCGCGACTTCTCGCTGAAGCTGCTCGGGCGTCTCGTGCTCGTCCTTGCCGTCGGTGAGCAGAATTGCATGGGTGAGCGCCCCCGGGTATCGCCCGACGATGTTGCGAACGTAGGCAAGCCAGGTGCCCATCGCAGTGCCGCCGTTGGGCCGCAGACCGTCGACCACCCGCGCCGCCTCGGCCCTGGTCGCTGCGCTGGCCCGCGTCGGCACACCCTCCGGAGGGTAGACCGCGGCGGCTCCACTGGTGCCCGCCACGATGATGAAATACGTCCCGTCGCTGAGTTCGTCGATGGCGGCCGCCGTGGCACGCTTGGCGCCGTCGAACTTGCCCGCGGGCTTGAGCATCGACGTCGAGCAGTCGATGATGATCGCCTCGACGCGTTCAGCGGGGACGGCTGCCACCGCGACGTCACTTCCGACGGTGATGCTGACGATGGCGTCGACGGTGCCGGACCCCTCGGGGAGGTAGGGATTGTGGTCGACATCGACCGTAATAGCCTGCTGTTCAATCGAACTCATATAGTTCCTCCGATCGGGACCACTGCGACGGTGATGTTGTCGTTCCCGCCGGCCTGCAATGCGTGTTCGACGAGAGCGCGCGCGGCAGCAGTCGGGTCGTTGCCCGCACAGAACCGTGCGATGTCGGCTGCGTCCGGCAGGTAGTTCCAGAGCCCGTCCGAACACAACAGCAGCGAACCCGGGCCGACGGCCGTGATGGTCGTCAACCCCGAATCCGACCACGGCTTCGCATCGGAGTCGGCGCCGAGCCACCGGGTGATGGTGTGCGCACCGCGCAGCACGAACTCCGAGTCCGCCGCGGCACCGGCCGTCATCAACTCCTGGGCCACCGAGTCGTCCACCGTCAGTTGCTGGGGAAGTCTGGGCAGATCGGGAAGCCAATAGGCCCTGCTGTCTCCCACGCTGCCCACCGTGATCTCCACCCTGCCTTCGGTATTCGCTACGATCGCGGCGGCGGTGTAGGTGCAGGACGGAGCATTTGCCGGGTCCATGCCAGACCCGGCCTCCGCCGCCGCCTTCGTCGCCTCCGCCAGGCCTGCCAACACCGCCGTGTGTGACGTGCCAGCGGCGGCAAGCGAAGCGAGCATGCCCTCGACCCCCGCTTTGGACGCGGCGACCGAAGCCATCTGCGGCTCAACCGAGGTGGACACCCCGTCGCACACGGCGATCGCGAGTGAGTCGCACCGGCCAGGAACGCCTGTCACCATTCCAGCCGCGGCCGCGTCCTCGTTGCGAGCGTGGTGCAGGCCGCGATCGGTGGCCAGCACCATGACGCCCAGCCGGGCCTCATCCCGGTCGGGCTCGACGCGGCGATGGCCACATCCCGTGCAGTACCCATCGGAGAAGTCGTCGTTGCCGCAATCGGCGCACGGCCCCTCCAGGGGCAGTCCCGTCCGCGGTACTGCGACGCGGCTCACAGTAGGTAACGGCACCTCGAAGAGGGCGCCGCCGCAGCTCTCACAGAACCTGTCCGATTTGCCCACCGGCGTAGCACATTTCGGGCATGTCCCCTGCTCCTCGGTCATACCCGTGTCCTGGGTCTGATCTCATTGGCCTTCTCGACCAAGGCGATGCGTTCCCACATTTGCGGCGTCTGGTGGGCGAGCTCGCGATAGCAGCGTTCCATCCCCGTGCGGACACCGGACTCGTTGAAGTCGGTCCCGAGAAGGCGCGGCGTCTTGGTCTGGTGCCCCGCCTGCAGCCAGCCGAGGGCCGCGCCCAGCACCCGAAGGCGAACGGTCGCGCGCTTGGCAGTGGATTCGAGGGTGAGGGCGCCTGCCCGCCTGTCGACGTCGAGCAGCGTCTGCTCGTCGAGGTTATCCGACGTGCGTCCCTCGAGCAGGATTTCGATCGCGGCGGACCCGGCATCGGTGAAATAGGCAGAGGCAGAGGGAATCTGGTCCAGTGCAGTGACGGCGCCGGCGCGGTCTCCGGCCCGTTCCCGCTGCCTGGCCAACCCGAAGGCGGCGCTGACGTAGCTGCGGTCCGTCCGCCACACCATCTCGTAGTAGCGCAGAGCGTCGTCGCGGGCATCGCGAAGTTCCGCAGTCGCCGCTATCGCCAGCTTGGGTGCGAGCTCGCCCGGCAGCGTTGCCAGTACGATATCGAAATCAGCTGCAGCCTGGTCGAATTCGCCCTCGAGAAGTGCGCACTGCCCGCTGTACCACTGCAGTCGCCAGTCTCCTTGAATCACCGACTCTAGCTCGGCCAGACGCGCCCGGGCCTCCTCCACAGCACCGAGTTCCAACGACGCGCGAACCAGTCGCAGCGGGATCTCGACGGAGGTGCTCTTGCCCTGGTTCTCGCCACCTCGAGCGAGGTCCAGCGCGTGCTCGAGTTGCGCGGGCGGGGTTCCGCTGGTGGTCGCCAGCAGGGCGGCACCCGAGTCGGTCGGGTCGACCACGGGGACGGGCAGTGCCGCAATCACTCGTGATGGTTTGACCGCCACGTCACGGCCCGCACCGTAAACCTCGCGCTGGGGACTGAAGTAAGTCGACATCCGTGGCCAGGCGATGTTCGAGTCGGCGGACGCGATCTCGTGTAGCACGCCGGTCAGCTGGTCGGCCATCTCCTCAATGGACGAGAAGCGCCGCAAGGGGTCGGCGTCGGTGGCGCGGAGGATTGCCCGGTATAGGGATTCGTACTTCGCGAGCACCGGCTCCGTGTCGGGTCCCGGCAGTTGGTCGACGAAGCGTCCATGCTCCTGGGGCACGTCCATGACGAGCACGGCCAGGGTGCGCCCGACTGTGTACACGTCGCTGGCGACGGTGGGCCCGGTCCGGGCGATCTCGGGTGCCTGATAGCCGGCGGTCCCGAAGATCGCGCTCTCCTCGTCGTCCATGGCGATGACCGCTCCGAGGTCGATCAGCTTGAGCTGTTCGTCGGTCTGCATCACGTTGTCGGGCTTGAAGTCGCAGTAGGCCAGGCCCTGGCTATGGAGGTAGGCGACGGCGGGCGCGATCTCGACGAGATAGGCGACAGCCTGGTCGGGAGGGAGTGGACCGTTGCGGGCCTTGCGGATCTGCTTGAGCGACGTGCCGCCGACGTACTCCATGACGATGTATCCGACCGGAGCGGTCGCGCCGACATCCAGGTGTTCGACAAAGTTGTAGATCCGGACGATGTTGGGGTGCTCCACCTCCGAGAGCGTCAGGACCTCCGCTGCGGCGGCAGCCATCGCGTCGGCGTCGGTGGAGTTGATCAGACCCTTGAGGACAACCCAGCGGTTGTGAACGTTGCGATCGACGGCGAGGTAGATCCAGCCGAGGCCACCGTGTGCGATGGCGCCCTGCACCTCGTACTGCCCCCCGACGAGATCACCGCGAGACAGCTTGGGAATGAACGAGTATCGCGTTCCGCACTGTGTGCAGAAACCCTCGACGCGTCCTGGGTTACCGTCACCGCTCCGTCCCACGGGCTTGCCGCAATCGGTGTTGCCGCAGAACCGGCTGCCTTCGGGCACCTTGGGATCGGTCAGGATGGCGGCGGCCGGGTCTCCCTTCGGAATCCGCGGCATCGTGATCACGCCGGCACCGAGGCGGCCCCGGGTACTCGACGACCGCGAGGATCCGGTGCGGGCCGTGCCCGCCGATCGGGCGGTCGGACGGCTCGCCGCGGTGGCCCGTGCGGCGGCGGTGGCGGGCGGCGGGGTGGGCGTCGATCCCGGCGGCGGTGGGGCCGTGCCGCAGACATCGCAGTAGCCGTCGACGACGGTGCCGCCGCATCCCGGTTCGGCGCACGTCATGTCGCGCTCTCCTGTTTCTCGACGAGAAGTTGCTGGTAGTCCGCGACCGCCCTAGTGACGGCGCGGAGGTCGCATGGCTGCCTATGCAGAAGTCCAGAGGCGATCCGACTGCAGGCCAACAGGTCTCGATCCTCACCCAGGTCGAGCCGGGCCGCCTTCGCCTGGTATGCCGTCAGTCGTCCCTTGAGTTCCATCCGACGGTCGAGCAGCCCCTGCGCCAGCTCCTCGTCCTCGGCCTGGACACGCATCGCCGCCTCGATCCGGCGGCGAAGCGCTCGCAGCGCAGGCGGATCCGGCGCGGTCATCGCTCCCAGCTCTGCGCGCAGGTCCGGCTCGATGTCCACGCGCACCGGGAGCGGACCCGACACCACGTCACGCTCAGCCGTCGCACGGATCTCCGCCAGCCGGTCGACACCTTGCCGCAGCGTGTCCAGTCGAGCCGCCGTCTCACCGATGGCGCCGGGCCAATTCGCCCGCAGCGCAGAAAGTTCGGCGAGTTCAGCCGATCGGTGTTCGACTTCGTTCGCAATGACACGAATGCGTTCCTCGACGTCTTGAGTGGTCAGGGCCAGTGGGTCGGTCGCCGAGACGGCCAAGAGCTCGGCGACCTCCCGCGGGAATGCGGCCCCTGCGTCGTCGAGTTGCTGCTGCAGCGGCGCGAGGCGGGTCACGATCAGCGAGTTGATGCGGTCGACGTCATCGAGGAACTCGGCGACGGCGGGGTATGCGTCGCGCATGTCCGCCGCCATGTCGGCCAGGCCGACGTAACCGACGGTCTCGCCCGGGCCGGTGATCACCCGCTTCGCCAGGGGAATTCGTTCTCTGGACACCTCTAGCGGCCGTTCGCGCAGCCATCTCGTCAACTCCACGCGATCGTCCTCGCCGAGCTTCGATCGCCGCGCCCTGGCCGCCTTCGCGGAGTCGAGGATGGACGTCATTCGCGCGACGTCCTGCCACAGTTCGTCAAGGGACTTACCCACCTCCGCCCACCGGGTCGCGGTCACACCGGTCGGTGGATAGCGGCGCACGTGTTGCAGTCCCGGATGGTTGTCCAGTTCCAACAGCGTGGCCGAGGCAGCGTTGACCTCTCTGGTCCGCGAATCGAGTTCGCGGTCGATCTCTTCGGTGCTCAACATCGTCGTCAATCCTGGTATCGCGCCTGCGGCGGGCCGGGCGAGGGCGCGACCTCCTGCAGATTGGCTTGATAGAGCCGCTCCCAGGTCCCGTCCTCGCGCATCTGCGCCAGGGCGCCGTTGACGAATCGCACCAGATCATCGTTCCCGAGCTTGACCCCGACTCCGTATGGCTCGTCGCCGATGCTGGGACCGACCAACTCCAAGTTCTTTTGATCCTGGTCCTTCAGCCCGGCGAGCACGACGTCGTCGGTGCTGATCGCATCGACCTGGCCCTGTTGGATCATCACCAGACAGTCGGTCCACTGGCTCACTCCGTACAGCGTTGGTCGCGGGTCGAGCGCGAACAACGCGGCCAGCGAGGTCGTACCCTTCACCGCGCACACTCGTTTACCCGAAAGATCAGCGGCAGAACGGATTCCCGAACCCTTCGTCGCGAGGATCCGTTGCTTGGCGACGTAATACGGCGTCGAGAATGCGACCTTGTTCTTGCGATCGCACGTGATCGAGTAGGTCCGCACCACCAGATCCACCTGACCTTCCTGCAGCGCCGTCTCCCGTTGCGCCGCAGTGACCACACGCAGATCAACCCGATCGGGATCGCCGAAGATGTCGCGGGCGAGTTCTCGGGCAAGGTCGATGTCGAAACCCTCGAGCCGACCCGTGGCAGGGTTCCGAGAACCGAACAGGTTGGTGGCCTGGTCCACGCCGACGATCAGCCGGCCACGCTCGAGAATGGCCGCCATCGTCGACCCGGGTGGCATGGCGCCGGGACTCGGTTGCGGACCGGGGCGCAGACTCGCCTCCCGGTCGCAGTCGGTGTTTCCGGCGGGCGGCGCGGTCTTGATCTCCTCGGCACCCCCCGGCATGCCGTTGACCGGGGTCACTGTGACCGCTTGCGGCGACTCGGGTGACCCGCACCCGACGGCGGTGAGGGCGAGCACGATCAGCCCCGATGTCACGGCCACCACGAATCGCGCCGTCATAGAAACTCCTTGAGCCTCGGCCACAGGCCGACGACAGCGGCCGCCGCGGCGATCACCATCAGGACCAGCGTGCCAGTGGGACTCCACGCGAGCCTCGCGCCCGCCGCCGACACGTCGTCGCGCAAGGTCGCGCGGGTCCGTTCGATGGCATCACTCAGACTCGTTTCGACAACGGCGAACTGCGCCGCCGAACCGCTGGGATCGCTGCCTATCGCCTGCGCGACCGCAGCTTGATAGTCACCGCCTCGGTAGAGCTCCACCTGGTCGCGGTGGCTGGCCACCCACTTGAGGACGCCGTCGGCGGCCGCTGCGGGTCCCTGGTCGAGCAACGCCGACACCTGCCCGACGTGATCGTTGAACGACGCCTCCCCCGCCGTGACGTCACCGCGGGAGATCAGCTGCAGGGTCTCGTCGGTTCTGGCCTTCTGGGTGAGCACTCGCGCGTTGGCGAGCTTCTCGAACCTCGCGGTGCCCTCCATTCGGCTCTGCTCGACCTTGCTCGCCGCGAATACGTTGGCGACCGCGATCCACCCGATCACCAGCAACACGGCGATTGCCGCGCCGATCAGTCCTCTGTTGAACTGGCGGTTGGTCCGCCCGATCAAGATCAACGATCCCGCCGCGATCAGCACCAGAACGATCACCAGCAGGACCAGGCCGGCGATCGGCAGCGAACCCACGCCGATCTGGTCCCGGTCGACCGCCGCGAGGGCTCCGGTGTAGACACGCTCGGCACTGGGGAGCATCGAGGTCTGCATCAGGGATGACGCTTCCCGAAAGTACGCCGCCCCCACCGCGAAGCCCTGCCGGTTGTTTGCCCGCGCGGATTCGACCTGACCCGTGTAGGCGACCAGATCAGCCGATATCTGCGCCAACGCGGTGCGGGTGTCGTGATCGGTGGCCCCCAGCGTGGCGTCGGTCAGGGCTTCTGCGGCGTCGGCCAGGGCTTGTTGGTACCGCGCCCGCATGGCAGCCGTCTCGAGCCCGCCGGACAGGTACTCCGTCGCGGCCGCCGCGTCGGCGGCCGAAAGTGCGGCGTAGAGCTTCTGCGCCGAGTAGGCGAACGGCTCGGAACGATCGAGAACCGACTTGCTCTCGGTGATCCGGCCATCGAGCTGACCCCCGACGACGACACCGGCGAGCACGCACGACGCCGCGACGACGATCGCGATCAGTCCGACGACACCGGGCGTCGTACGGAGGAAGCGACGCAGCCATCCCACGGACGCCCGCGCACTAAGAGTGGGCGTAGTAGCGCTCATATCGTTCACCCCCGATCAAGATCGTAACCTCGGACGTTCTCGGCGTCGGGTTCCACGACCCATGACCCCCGACGCATCACACCCGCCACCATCAAGCGCGAATCCAAGAGCACCGCATCGGCGGTCGCTCCCTGTGCGAGTCCGCCGGATGGTAGGCCCAACGCTCTAGCGGGATTGAGCGAGGCCTGTCGCACGGCCAGTTCCATGGCCTCGGCGCGTGACATTCCGCCGTGCTCGACTGCGAATCTGAACACCCGATCCATGGTCGCCGTGCTCCCGGCGATCGTGTCCGTGCCCGCCACCCTCGCCACTCCGTCGACGACGTCCACCGCCAACGGCCCCAGCTGATAGCGGCCGTCGGCCATTCCGGTCGCCGCCATCGCGTCGGTCACCAACGAGACCCGGTCGGTCCCCGCGCTCTGCATCACGTGGCGGTAGATGGCGGGATCGAGGTGGACGCCGTCGGTGATCAACTCCACGGTTACCCGCGGGTCTTCGAGGAGCGCGATGATGGGTCCCGGCTCGCGGCGATCGATGGGCCGCATGGCGTTGAACAGATGGGTGCCCACTGTTGCCCCCGCGGCGATGGCGGCCCGCGTCTGCTCGTACGTCGCCTCGGTGTGGCCGACGGCGACCACGACACCGGCTTCGACGAACTGCCGGATCGCCGCCTGTGCGCCAGTGCGTTCCGGCGCAATGGTAACCATCCGGATGGTGCCGCCGCCCACGTCGAGGACGCGTCCGATCTCGGCGGGATCCGGGTCGCGCATCAGGGAGGGTTGGTGGGCGCCACAGCGCTTGGTGGAGAGCCACGGGCCCTCGAGGTGAATCCCATCGATCAGTCCCGAGCGGACGTCGTTGGCCAATTCACCTACTTGCCTGAGCAATTCGTCCGCACCGGCCGTGACCAGGGAGGCGATGAGCGTGGTGCTGCCGTGCCTGCGATGCAGCTCGACGGCTGTCGCGGTCTCGGAGCTGACGGCGGCCGTGAAGTTCGCTCCCCCGCCACCGTGCAGATGCGTGTCGACGAAGCCGGGCACCACCGTCACTGCGCCGAGGTCGACATCGGCGGGCCGCGGTGCGGCACCATCCCCGACGCCGAGTACCACGCCATCTTCTACGTCAATCCACCCGGGCCGCAACAGCTCTCGGCCCGTCAGCAGGGTATCGGCGGTCAGCAGCACTCAGATTCCCTGCCATGGCGGTTTGGAGCGATACGTCTCGCGGTAGTAGTCGACGAGCTGCAGCCGACGTGCCGCAGCGTCGTCGAGCAGAACGGTGACGTGCGGGTGATGTTGCAGGATCGTCGCGGGCCACATGGCGCTGACCGCACCTTCCACGAGGTGGTGCACCGCTTCGGCCTTGCTGCGTCCCGTGGCCACCAGGACCAGATGCCGTGCCTCCATGATGGTCGCGAGCCCCTGCGTCAGGCAGTGAGTCGGAACCGATTCCACGTCGTCGCCGAAGAATCGGGCGTTGTCGATGCGGGTCTGACTGGTCAGCGTCTTGATCCGGGTCCTGGAGGCCAGCGAGGATCCGGGCTCGTTGAACGCGATGTGCCCATCGGTCCCGATCCCGAGGATCTGCAGATCGACGCCACCGGCAGCTCGGATCGCGTTCTCGTAGGCCACGCACGCGGCCGGAATGTCAGCAGCCCCGCCGTCGGGGCCCTGTACGGCGCCGGGCGCGAAGTTCACGCGCGAGACGAAGACCGTGTCTATCACC
Source organism: Mycolicibacterium hodleri (assembly GCF_006439015.1). Lineage (GTDB taxonomy): Bacteria > Actinomycetota > Actinomycetes > Mycobacteriales > Mycobacteriaceae > Mycobacterium > Mycobacterium hodleri_A. Next base: position 103,251 of record NZ_RCZG01000007.1, read on the forward strand.
GTCCGATACCGCTCGGGGTGGTCGGCCGGTAGCCCGACGTACTCGTCGAGGGTGAAACCATGCGCCTGCTGAAACGAGATCCGCCCGTCCTCGCAGCGCCTCACCAGTTCGTCGTAGATCGCCAGCGGCGACGATCCCGTCGCCAACCCCAGGACTGCCTCTGGCGCGCGGTCGAGAAGGGCGCCGATCGCGTCGGCGGCGATTCCGCCGATCTCCTTGGCGTCGCGGCAGATGACGACTTCCATCTACTTGTTCGCGGTGAACAGGCTGGCGCCGGACTCGATCTCGGCACCTTCGGAGACGGCTTCGGAGGCCACGACGTTCCCGGCTTCGCGTTCGTCCATGACGACGACGGGGACGATCGGATTGAGCCCCTTGGCGACGATCGCCGGGACGTCGTAGGTGATGACGAGTTGGCCCGCGGTCACCTCGTCGCCCTGGTTGACGTGGGTCGTGAACCCCTCGCCCTCGAGCGCGACGGTGTCCAGGCCGAGGTGCACCAGGACGCCGACGTTGTCCGAGGTCATCACGATGAAGGCATGCGGTAGCAACTTCAAGATCTTGCCGCCGACCGGAGCGACCGCCTCGACGACGGCGTGCGGCGGATCGATGGCCGCTCCGTAGCCGACCATGCCCTGGGCGAAGACGGGGTCGGGGACGTCGGCGAGTGGCACCGCGCGACCGGCGACCGGGGCGAAGACGTGTGTCGTGCTCATGTGGCCAACAATACGAGCACCGGCGCAAGTCGGTCCCGTGTTCACGGGTTCTCGTCTAAGCTTCCGCACAACTTCGGCGGCGGGCGAAGCGGGCGGCAGAGGAGGGTGACCGGCTATGAGCGGCACGACGAAAACTGAAGGGACGCAAAAGAAATCCGGTCTCAGGATTCCGGGTTTCGCGCAACTGCAACGGCTGGGCAAGAGCCTCATGCTGCCGATCGCGGTACTCCCCGCGGCGGGAATCCTGCTTCGATTGGGTCAGGACGATCTGCTGGGCCGAATCAAGGCACCCGTCATCGGGCCGTTCTTCCATGCGATGAGCGCCGCGGGCGACGCGATCTTCACCAACCTGCCCCTGCTGTTCGCTGTCGGCGTTGCCATCGGGTTCGCCAAGAAGGCGGACGGTTCGACCGCGCTGGCCGCCGTCGTCGGCTACCTCGTGATGCAGGCCGTGTTCAAGACCATGTCGCCGATCGTCCTCGCAGGCGTGGTCGACAAGGCGGGCGAGCAGGCGCAGATCAACTACAGCGTGTTCGCAGGGATCGTGGTGGGTCTGCTCACGGCCTGGCTCTTCGATCGCTACTACACCATCCAATTGCCTTCGTATCTCGGCTTCTTCGGAGGTCGTCGGTTCGTGCCGATCGTGGTGTCCCTGGCCTGCCTCTTCCTGGCGTTCGCCATGAGCTACTGCTATCCGCTCTTCGATGCGGGTCTGACCGGCCTCGGCAGGTTCATCGGCGGCTCGGGAGCGATCGGCGCATTCATCTACGGGTTCGTCAACCGCATGCTGATACCGCTCGGGCTGCATCACATCGTCAATTCGTTCGTCTGGTTCATCTACGGCAACTACCAGACCCCGGACGGCAAGGTCGTCACCGGCGAACTCACCCGCTTCGCGGCGGGCGACCCGTCGGCTGGCCTACTCACGGCGGGCTTCTACCCGATCCTGATGTTCGGTCTGCCCGCTGCCGCGTTGGCCATGATCCACGTCGCCAACAAGAAGCAGCGCAAGGTCGCGGTCGGCATCTTGTCGGCGGCTGCATTGACCGCGTTCCTGACCGGCGTGACCGAGCCGCTGGAGTTCGCCTTCATGTTCGTGGCGTTCCCGCTGTACGTCATTCACGCCGTGCTGACGGGGCTTTCGCTAGCCATCGCCTACCTGCTCGACATCCACCTCGGCTTCTCGTTCTCCGCGGGCCTCATCGATCTATTGCTCTACGGCACCGCGCCTGCGGCGAAGAACATTCCGCTGCTGATCGGAATGGGTGTCGTGTTCTTCGTCGTCTACTACCTGTTATTCCGTTTCGCCATCACGAAGTGGAACATGCGGACACCCGGCCGCGAGCCGGAGGACGAGTTCGAGGCGGAGGAACGCGCCAACCTGGGTCGAGGGGACGACGCCGCCACCGCCGTGGCGGCAGGCCATTCCGGCACCGCGACGGCGACCGCAACCAAGACCGAGACCGGGCCGGCCCCCTCTGCGACCGACAGCAAGGCCGAGCAACTCATTGCGGCCTTCGGCGGACGGGACAACCTGGTCAACGTCGACGCCTGCATCACCCGTCTGCGAATGGAGGTCGCCGACCCGGGAAAGGTGGATCAGACTCGACTGAAGAGTCTCGGCGCCGCCGGTGTCATCGAGGTCGGCAACAACGTCCAGGCGGTGTTCGGCACCCAGGCCGAGGCCCTGAAGAACGACATCATCGACGTCCTCTGAGGCTCGCGCGCATCCAGTGCGGCCACCCGAACCGGGGCAACTCAGGCATCCTTGGTCAACGCCCTAGGGTGACGAGAACCGTATTACCGTGCTCGCCTAAGGTGGTTTCCGTGAGTGGTCAACATGCCGATGCCGACGGGTTGCGCCTGCTCGTCGTCGGCGCATCGTCAGGAATCGGCCACGCGGTGGCCGTCGCCGCGGGCGCCCGCGGCGCCAAGGTGGCGGTCGCTGCCAGGCGGATCGACCTGCTCACCAAGCTGGCCGACGACATCGGAGGTTCGGCGTTCGAACTCGACGTGGAGGACACCGGGGCCATCAAGCGGGTCCTCGACGCCGCGGCCGACACCCTCGGCGGGCTCGACGCCGTCGTGTTCACCAGCACCGTGGTGCCATTCGCCCACATCGAGGACACCGACGTCGCCACCTGGGTCCACGCCTTCAGCGTCAACACCCTCGGCGCCAACAACGTCCTGCGTGCCGCGTTGCCGCACCTCTCCGAGAACGGAGTGGTGCTGGTCGCCTCGAGCAACGACGTCGGCCGACCGCGCGCGGGCGTGGCGGCCTACGACGCCAGCAAGGCTGCTCTCGACGAGATCCTGCGCTCGTGGCGCAGTGAGCACCCCGAGCTGTCGATCATCCGAGTCGGCATGGGACCGACCAAGGACACCGAGATCCTCCGCGGCGCCGACCGCGATCTACTGGCGCAACTCTTCGAGTCGTGGACCGAGCACGGCCAGCTTCCCGCTCAGATGTCGGCACTCCGCGATGTCGCCAACACCCTCGTCTCACTGATTACCGCGACGCACGCGAACCCGACCGTCGTGCCGGAGGTCGTTCAACTGGCACCACGCATCAAGAAGCTCGTCGACTGAGTGACGATGCGCTCGTCTGCAGGCGACCACGCCTGATCGCGGGTACGTTGTTCATACGGCAAGACGGCCAGCAAGGTTCGTGATCCACATGACCATCAGCGTCTTCGATCTGTTCTCGATCGGCATCGGGCCGTCGAGTTCGCACACCGTGGGGCCCATGCGCGCGGCAGCCCGCTTCGCGGGCGAGGTCGCCCGGCGCTCACAGCTCCGCGCCACGGTCGACGTGCGGGTGGACCTCTACGGCTCGCTCGCCGCCACCGGAGCGGGTCACGGCACGATGGCCGCGATCCTGCTCGGGCTGGAAGGATTTCAGCCGGAGACCATTGACACCCACGAGATGGAACAGCGCCTGCTGACAGTGCGCAGCGAGGGGAAGATCCTGTTCGGCGGCGGCCAACCCATCCCGCTCACCGAAGATTCAATGGTGCTTCGCCCCTTGACCATTCACGAACGTCATGCCAACGCGATGACATTGACTGCGCTCGACGACCACGGTTCCGAGCTATTCACTCAGACGTACTTCTCGGTCGGCGGCGGGTTCATCGTCACCACAGACGACGACGATCGGGGCGGGCCTGCGCCCGTCGATGCGCCGCTGGCGTTCTCGAGCTCCGAAGAGTTGCTTCGGCTCGCGAGCACGCATCACATGTCGGTCAGTCAGATCATGCTGACCAACGAATGCGCCTCCCGCCCCGAAGAAGACGTTCGTGCAGGGCTTCTGCACATCTACGACGTCATGCTGCAATGCCAGCGAAAGGGCATCGAACGTACCGGCCACCTGCCCGGCAGCCTCGGCGTGCGAAGGCGCGCCCACGACTGGCACGAGCGCCTGGCGCAGGACGATCCCGACCGTGACGTTGCCTTTGCCGAAGACTGGGTCAACCTCGTCGCGCTTGCGGTCAACGAGGAGAACGCCTCCGGCGGGCGGGTCGTCACTGCGCCGACCAACGGCGCGGCCGGGATCATTCCCGCGGTGCTGCACTACGCGTTGCACTACACGCGGCCGGGTCGCGAGGACTCCGACGACGTCATCGTCCGCTTCCTGCTCACCGCGGGTGCCATCGGATCGCTGTTCAAACAACGCGCTTCTATCTCCGGCGCCGAGGTCGGATGTCAAGGAGAGGTCGGGTCGGCGGCCGCGATGGCGGCGGCGGCATTGGCCGAAATCCTGGGCGGCACAACGCAGCAGGTCGAGAATGCGGCAGAGATCGCCATGGAGCACAGCCTCGGACTCACGTGCGATCCGATCGGCGGCTTGGTCCAGATTCCGTGTATTGAGCGCAACGCCATCTCGGCTGGGAAGGCGATCAACGCGGCAAGAATGGCGCTGCGCGGTGACGGAATCCACCGCGTCAGCCTGGATCAGGTCATCGAGACGATGCGGGCCACGGGACTCGACATGAACTCGAAGTACAAGGAAACCTCCACCGGCGGACTGGCCATGGCCGTTCCGGTGAACCTCGTCGAGTGCTGAGGGCGCGTCTCACCTGCCGTGCGCAGCGAAGAACTGTGCGCTGGCAAGCGAGGCGTTGGTGGCCGTGGTGGTCAGTCCCGCGGTGGGCAGCGCAAAGTTTCCGGTCGGCCAGGTGTGGCCGCCTCCGTTGATCTGAATCAGCACCGCGGCCGTGCCGTCGGCACATCCGACCGCGGTCAAGCGATGTACCGAGGTGCCGTCACCGGCAGTCGGTAGGTCGTCCTCGAGCGGCGCGCCCGCACACCCGTCCAGGTCACGCCACCGCGATGCCATGGCAGGTGCCGAGAGGATGTCGCTGGCTCCACCACGACCCTGCATCGGGCCACCGGCGAACGGGACCACCGGATCGGCGGTGCCATGGAACTCCAGGACCGACACCGGACGCGACGGGGCGCACGGAACACCTGAGCCGAGTGTGCCCGCCACCGGCGCGACGGCTGCGATGACCTCCGCTCGGTCGCACGCCAGTCGATTGGCCATGAAGGCACCAGCAGACATCCCGGTGACGAAGACCCGTCCAGGGGGAATGCCATAGTCACTGACGAGTCGATCGATCAGCGTCGCGAGGAACCCGACGTCGTCGACACCCTGACGGTCGGGTGTCGATGCCCCGCGTCCGTCGGCCCAACTCTGGTCGATGCCGTCGGGATACGCCACCACGAGGCCCAGCGCGTCGGCGGCGGAGTCATAGTTCGAGATCGCCTCCTGGGCAGCGCCCGTGGCGCCGGCACCGTGCAAATTGATCACCAAACCCGCCGGGTGATCGTTGCCGACCGGAGCATGGACGAGGTAGGTGCGCTGAATACCGCCGAAGGTCAACGCCTCCCTCGGACTGCCGCCTGGAACGGCCGTGGCGGCGGCCCCCTGCCCCAGAAGGCCAGAGGTGATGATCATCATCACGAATGACACACGCGCAAGTACGTTCACGATCGGAGAGTATCCGCAAGGTAGCTGGACGGCAGGTGAACTTCAGCCGTCTTGCCGGATCTCTTCACCGAGTCCACCGAAGTTCGCGCAGCGGCAGTCACAGGCGAGCTGACTGCGCCCGAAACCGCATGAGGGCGACGGTCGCGGGTCAGAATGGGCGAATGCGCTTCGGTAACTTCATGGCTCCGTTCCACCCGGTCGGGCAGAACCCGACACTCGCCATTGAGCGCGACCTCGACCTGATCGTGGCGATGGACCGCCTCGGGTTCGACGAAGCATGGATCGGGGAGCACCATTCCGCCGGGTTCGAGATCATCGCGTCGCCCGAGGTGTTCATCGGCGTCGCCGCCGAGCGGACCACGCACATCAAACTCGGGACCGGCGTCAGCTCGCTGCCGTATCACAATCCGTTGATGCTGGCCGATCGCATGGTGCTGTTGGACCACCTGACCCGCGGCCGGGTGATGCTCGGCTGCGGTCCCGGCCAGCTGACTTCCGATGCGCACATGCTCGGCATCCCCGCAGACGAGCAGCGGCCCCGCATGGAGCAGAGCCTCGACGCGATCATGCGACTGCTCCGTGGCGAGACCGTCACCATGCACACCGATGGTTTCACCCTTCAAGACGCGCGCCTCCAACTCAAGCCGTACAGCCAACCGTGTTTCGACGTAGCGGTTGCGGCGTCCTTCTCGCCCACCGGACCACGTGGCGCGGGCAAGCACGGGATCGGCATGCTGTCGATTGCCGCCACCGCGAAGCAGGGCATGGATCTCCTTGCGCAACACTGGGAGACGTGGGAGGACGTCGCACTCGAGCACGGCCACGTCGCCGATCGCTCGAAGTGGCGCCTCGTCGGGCCGATGCACCTGGCCGAGACGCGCGAGCAAGCCGAGCGCGACGTCGAGTACGGCATCGTCGAGTTCTCGCGCTACTTCAAGCACCTGCTTCCGGCTGGCCCGGTGCAGGGTGACACGCACACGGAGATCATCGCCAACAACCACGCGTCGGGCTTCGCGGTGATCGGCACACCGGAGGATGCGGTGGCCAAGATCGAGGAGCTCATCGAGGCGAGCGACGGTGGCTTCGGCGCGTTCCTGCTCTTCGACCACGACTGGGCGCCTCCTGCTGCGAAGCTCAGGAGTTACGAACTCTTCGCCCAGTACGTGATGCCGCACTTCACCGGCCAACTCGCCGGCCCCGTCGCCTCACGGGATTGGGTTCTCGACAGCGGGACCGAGTTCATGGACCGCGCCGCGCACGCGATCGGCAAGGCAATCGAGGATCACGCCACCGAGCAAGCGGCCAAGCAGGCCTGAGCCGCCGGTGGACCCGCTGTTGCAGGAAATGCTGGACGAGCATCAACTCCGCAAGCTCGTTCATGGGTACTGCCGCGCCGTCGATCGCGGCGATCTCGAATTCGTGAGGAGCTTGTATCACCACGATGCGCAGGACACCCACGGCGAATTCTCGACGGGATCGGTCGACGACTTGGTGGGTCAGCTCGCCGCGGCGCGCCCCTACCTGAGGTCGACGCAGCACAACGTCACCACCGTCAACTTCGCCATCAGCGGGCGGTCCGCCGAAGGCGAGATCTACACCATCGCTACGCACACGCTAATTGCGGGCGATCGGGACGTCGACGTGACCGTCGGCGGACGGTACCTCGACAAGTACGAGAAGCGCGACGGCTCGTGGAAGTTCGTCGAACGGGCGATCGTCACCGATTGGGCGCGTGTCGACGATCCATCGCCGGTTGAGTTCGGCCACCCGATCACCAGAGGCACCCCGCGCGGCAGTCCGGACGCGAACGACCCGTCGCACCAATTCTTCTCGCTGCTTGGGAGCCGCTGACCGGGTGATACCGCCTGCCTGGAGACCACCGTCATCGCCCAGGACGCTCACCGAGTCTGCACAGCCGCATCAATGCGTCGAGACCCTCGGGACTCCCCGGCCAGTGCTCGGCGAGCTTGCCCGAGCCCGCCACCCGCGCAATGGATCGAAGGACGATCGCGACGATCACCGCATCGTCGGCGTAGCCGATCACCGGAATGAAGTCCGGGATGAGATCGATCGGCAGGGCAAGGTAGACGAGCAGCAGCCCGACGCGAATTCGTACTCCGCGCGGCGCTGAGGGATCGGTGGCGAGACGTTTCAGCAACCGCAACAGATCGGGCAACAGGCGGGCGACGTCACGAAGTCCGACGTCGTCCGGCTTCGCACTCCACAGCGCGGCCACGAGCGCCACCCACAGGACGATCGATCCGCTGATGATGCCGAGCGGGATCGACCACCAATGAAGGCCCATGACGCCTTAGAACGGGCTGCTGTTCGTCTGCGACCTAGCCGAGGCGGGACGGGGACCGTAGCGCTGGATGTAGTCCTCGTGCAGGTGTGCGTCCTTGCGGCGCTTGATGACGTCGACCAGATTCGGGTCGAGGCCGTGCTGCGCCAAACGATGACGACGCCATACCTTGTTCAGTGCGATCGCCATCAAGACGGCCCAAATGTAGATCGGTGCCGTCATCTCGGTGTGCACGTACAGCGACGCGGGGAGCAGCCAGAGGGGGGCGAGCACGAGCAGCGGCGGGATGGCCATCCGGATCACGTGGCGCCGGACGGCACCCTCGCCGGCCAGGTCCTCGGCGACCCAGTCGCGCATCGAGTCGGGCAGGCACCGCCCATATGAATAAGCGACGTACTGCAGTGGTGTCGGTTTGGCGGTGTCCATCGTGACTCCTTCTGGGTCGGGTCGTCTACGCGTCGAGTGCGCCTGCCGCCAGGGCGGCGGCATTGATGCGCGTCAGGACGCGGTGAAGCTCTTCGAGTTCGGGCATGTCGACACCCAGCCGCGCGACGACGGCGGGCGGGATGTCCAACGCGCGAGTACGCAATGCGGCGCCGTCGGCAGTCAGCTCGACGTCGGTGGCGCGCTCATCGGTGGCGTTGCGGGTGCGGGTGATGAGGCCTAGCGCCTCGAGGCGTTTGAGCATCGGAGACAGCGTGGCTGAATCGAGTTGCAGTGAAATGGCGATCTGCTTGACCGTCAGGGCGGCTCCGCCGGACTCTGATCTCCGGTGATCCCAGAGCGCCAGCATCACCAAATACTGGGGATGCGTGAGACCGAGTGGTTCCAGGAGCGGCCGGTAGACCGCGAGGACAGCCCGGTTGGTGACGGCCAACGCGAAGCACACCTGGTGCTCGAGGGCGAGAGGGTCGATCTCCGGAGTAAGTGTCGACATAGTTTAATCGTACACTAATAGTTAGTGCACTAACAATGGTATCGGGCGCTAGACAGGTCGGCAGAAGTGTCCACTGCGGGTTCGGATACGGCCTGGACTATTGCGTGGGAGCTGCATAGGCCCGGATGGAACTCAACACCGTTTTCTCCCAGCTGATTCCGCGGTTTCCGCGCATGCGACTCGACGTCGATGCCGCCTCGCTGGCCACCGGCTTCCACTCGCTGTCACACGGCCTGGTTCCCCTGCCCGTGTCGTGGTAGCGACGCGTGTCACCATTCGACGGTGACCGAGCTCCCTTCTGGCGTCCGCAACCAGCTCGAGCAATGGGACCTCAGCGCCGACGGGCCGATGACTCGTGGAACCTCTTCGATGGTGCTGCCCGTGCTGGCGTCCGACGGAACGTCCGCGGTGTTGAAGCTCGGCTCTCCCGATGCGGAGTCCGAACACGAACATCTCGTGCTGCGGCGCTGGGGTGGCGACGGTGCGGTTCGCCTGCTGCGCGCCGACCCGCGTCACCGCGCCCTCCTTCTGGAGCGGCTTCGTCCAGATGACCTCGGCCCGCTGTGGGACGTCGAGGCGTGCGAGGTGGTCGCAGCCCTGTACCAGCGACTACACGTGCCCGCACTACCCCAATTACGTTCCCTCACTTCAGATGTCGAGCTGTGGATCGGCGACTTCGAGCAGTTGCCGCGGAGTGCACCCATTCCGCGCAGGCTGGTGGAACAGGCGATCGGGCTGAGCCGGGACCTGACGGCCGAACGAAGCGGCGCCGTCGTGCTTCATGGTGACCTCCACTACGGGAAGGTGCTCGCGGGCGACCGCGCGGCCTGGCAGGCGATCGGCCCGAAGCCGGTCAACGGGGACCCGCACTTCGAGATCGCCCCGATGTTGTGGCACCGCTGGGACGAGTTCGCCGGGAACATCCGCGAGGGGGTCCGAACCCGCTTCCATGCCCTCGTCGACGCCGCAGGTCTGGACGAGGCGCGAGCACGCTCATGGACGCTCATCCGGGTAGTTCACGAGGCCACCCGCGTACTTGGCGATCGCGCGCAGGCAGACTCCGCCGCGCTCACCAGATACGTGGCACTGGCGAAGGCCGTGCAGGACTGACCGCTGCAGGGCTGAAAGGTATGTGCCAGAACTAGTTTCGTCGCGAGACGTCACCATGCAGATCGGGCCAAGGCGGGCGACGGACCATGGCGATACCCGCCAGGGTTGCGGACACCAGGCCCACCAGGACGCCCATCATCGCGATGCGAGTCCCGTCCGTCGCAGGAGACCAGACCGGCGCGCCGTCCTTGATCACGAACACGCCCACCGGCTTGGACACCGGAATCACCGTGGCACCGTCGGGTGTCTCGTATTGCCTGCCGAACAAAGTCAGATCGTCGGCGTCCGTGCCCAGGGACACGACGGACTGACGAGAATCTCGAAGGTTCACGGGTTACTGCCTACACGACATCTGGTCAGTAAATGGTGTATCCGCCGTCAATGACGACGACCGATCCCGTCATGAACGCCGAGGCGTCTGAGGCCATGTAGACCACCGTGGGCGCGATCTCCTCAGGCAGCGCATAGCGCTTCATCGGCGCGTCTTCGATCCAGTGTCGACGGAACTCCGGCTTGTCGACGGGCGCCATCTCGGTCTTCACGTATCCCGGTGCGATCGCGTTGACCCTGATGCCGTACGGCGCCCACTCGGCCGCCAACGACTTCGTCAGCTGATGAACCGCCGCCTTCGACGCGTTGTAGGACGGCTGCCACTGCGGGCGGTTGACGATGAGGGAACTGATCGAGCCGACGTTGAGGATGTTGCCGCCGCCGTGATCCTTCATGTACGCGCCCGCACGCTGGCTGAGCCGCCACAGAGACCTGGTGTTCACGTCGAAGACCAGGTCCCATTCGTCGTCGCTGATCTCCAGCGCGGGTTTGTGGATGGCCAGCCCGGCGTTGTTGAGCAGGAGATCGAGCCCGCCCAGCCGCTCCACGGCGCCTTCGACGGCCGCGTCGGGGCCGTCCTGGGCAGTGATGTCGACGTCGAAGGCCTGCACCTTCAGGCCGTCCTGCGCCAGTGCGGCGACGGCCGCGGCGTTGCGATCGGCATCCCGTGAAACGAAGACGACGTCGGCTCCGGCCTCGGCGAGTCCACGAACGAACGCCAGACCGAGACCGCGGTTTCCGCCGGTGACCAGCGCGCGCTTTCCCGTCAGCGTGAACGCATCGAGAACCGTCATGTCGCCTTCTCCATATCTCGACGGAATTAGTCGCCGCCGCGGAATCTTCGTGTCGTCAACCCGTTGAGGAGAGCGGCGAGAATGAGGACGACACCGAGGGCGAGCAGCTGGAACTGGGTGCCGGTGTTGCCCTCGAAGTAGAGGATGATGCCTGCGTTGAGCCACACGATCAGCAGCGCGGCGAGCAGCACACCGGCCAGCCGTCCGATGCCGCCGGTGATCGCGACTCCGCCGAGCACGGCGATGGTGATCGCGGGAAGCGCCAGTCCATTTCCCGCGGTGCCGGAATCCGGACGGGCCGAGGCGAATTCCGCGGTGATGTACACCGCCACCAAGCCGGACAGGACCCCGGCCACGACGTAGGCGCGCATCCTGGTGCCAGGAACGTCGACGCCCGCCCATCGCGCCGCGACGTCGTTGGTCCCGACGCCGTAGAGACGTCGTCCGAAGGTGCCGCGCCCCAGCGCGAGCCACAAGACCACCAGGACGGGAGCCAGGAAGGTGAAGACTCCCAGCGGGACGTCGGGGATGTAGTCACCGATGATGGGTACACGGACCGAGCCGGTGAGCGTGTACAAGTCCTGAATCTGCGCGCTGTTGATGGGTTTCTGGCCGTTGATGACCAACGCGATGGACTTGTATGCGTAGTAGGTGGCCAACGTCGCGATGAGCGCCGGAAAGCCGATCCGGGCGATCAGGAACCCGTTGATCGCGCCGAGTAGCCCACCGGTCACCACGGCCAGCAGAACGGCAGCCAGCAGTGGCCAGCCCCATTTGCCGTAGGCGAAGCCGAAGATCATCCCGACCAGCGACACCATGGCGCCGACCGAGAGGTCGATACCGCCCCGACCGGACACGATGACCACCAGTTCGGCGAACCCCAACAGCGCCAACGGAACCGCGTCGATCAGAGTCGCCGACATGTAGTCGAAGTCATAGTCGCCGGAGAGATAGCCGTTGGCGCTCATGTACATCAGCCATGCGACCACCACGACGATCAATACGCCGAGCAGCACGATTCGCTGGGTGAGAACGGCTTCGGCGATCCGATTCATTCGCCTGGGTGAAGCCGGCTTCTCCGCCGTAGCGGGCGCGGGCATGTCGACGCTCACGGATCCCTCCTGGCACGTCGGCGCACGAGATCGGTTCCCACCGCGACCACGATGAAGATCCCGACGAAGAGGTCGGACAGCTGCGACGGCCAACCCAATTGCGTAACACCCGACTTCACGGTTTGGACCAGAAGCGCCCCCAGGACCGTGCCGAGCACCGAACCGCGTCCGCCCATGATGGACGTTCCACCGATGACCACCGCAGCGATCACTGCGAGTTCCTGGCCCGATCCCACGGACTGATCGAGGTTCGAAGTGCCCTTCGCCAGAGTGAAGATCGATGCGAGGCCGACGAGCAGGCCGGTGATCGCGTAGGCGATCAGTATGCGGCGCTGGACTCTGATGCCGGCCAGTCGGGCGGCGAGCGGATCGCCTCCCACGCCAAAGAAGTGGCGCCCACCGGGGGTGTTCCGCAGGTACCACGATGCCAGGGCGGCAAGGACGACGGTGATCGCGAAACTGTGGGGTGTGGCGAAGGTTCGGCCGTCCACGCCGCGGCCGAACCAGGCCAGCGTGTTGGGCATGCCGGCGATCGGTTGTGAGGCGAAGATCTGAAGACCAACGAAGAGGAAGAGATTCGCCGTGCCGAAGGTGATGATGATGGCGTGAACGCGGCCGTAGGCGATGAGCGCACCGTTGACCAGACCCAGGACCGCACCCGTCCCGATCGCCACCACCAGACACCACCACACGGGCAGGGCCTGGTCCCGCATCAACTTGGCGGTGATGACCGAGCACACCATGATCGCGCCGCCGACCGATACGTCGATGCCGCCGGTGATGATGACGAACGTCATGCCGATGCCGATCAACGCGACCGGGGCCACCTCGACGAGTAGGGGGATGATCGAGCCCGCACTGAGGAACGCCGGCGTCGCCAGTGCCAACGCGATCCACAGCACGACCAGCACCGCCACCAGGGCGATCTCGGCAGGCGTCACGGGTGAGGGCAGGACCCGCCCGCGCGTCTTGACGGGCGCTTCGGTCGGGGTCGCGCTCGGATCGGTCGACGTGTTCATGCGCGATCCCCCGCCGCTGCAGCCAGAACGTCGACCTGCCTGGCGTCGGGGCCGAACTCCGCGGCGATGGTGCCGGTGCGCACGATCAGCAGTCGGTCCGCGATCCGCAACGCCTCCTGAAGGTCGGAGGTAGCGACGAGCACGGCCGTTCCGTTGTCGGCGAGATCGGTGATGATGCGGTGGATCTCCTCCTTGGCTCCGATGTCCACCCCCTGGGTGGGCTCGGCCAGCAGCAGCAACTTGGGACGCTCGACCAGCTGCCGAGCGAGCATCACCTTCTGCGCGTTACCACCCGAAAGATTGCCGACGGGCTGGTTCTCGTCCGACGCTCGCACCGCAAGCCGCTTCATGAGGTCCCTCACCACGCTGCGTTCGCGGCGTCGGTCCACGAACGCCTTGCCACGCGAGAGCCGTCGAAGGTGGCCGATCGATACGTTGAAGGCGATGGATTGGAAGGAGAACATCCCTTCGGTCTTGCGATTGGCAGGCAGCAGCGCGATTCCGGCGTCGGCCGCCTCCCGCGGCGTGCGCGGCGCGATGGCGCGTCCTTCGATGACGATGTCGCCCGCGCTGGTCTTGGCCAATCCGTAGATGCACTCGGCGATCTCGGCCACGCCCGAGCCGACCAGCCCGTAGAGACCGAGGATCTCGCCGGACCTCAGTTGCAGGCTCACGTCGTGGAAGGAGCCTGACCGCGCGAGTGACTTCAACTCAAGTACGGGCTCGCCCTCGGGCGCCGTCCGAGGACCTGAAGACTCTGAAAGCGCTTCTCCCACCATGAGTTCGGCAATACTTCGCACCGACATGTCCTGGATGGGAAAGGTACCGATCGTGCTTCCGTCGCGCATCACCGTGACCTGATCGGCGATCTTGACGACCTCATCGAGTCGGTGAGAGATGTAGACGATCGCCACGCCGTCTTCCGCCAGTCGGCGAATGATGCCGAAAAGCACCTCGATCTCGGCGTCGGTCAGGATGGCCGAGGGTTCGTCGAGAATGAGGATTCCGCACTTGCCCGCCAGCGCCTTGGCGATCGACACCTGCTGCTGGGTGGCGACCGACAGGCTTCCGACGGTGGCGGTGGCCAGCTTGGCAGACAGGCCGAGCGCCTCGAGGAGGCTGACCACCCTTTCGTTCTGCGCGGCCCAGTCGACCCGCCCCCGCGTGACCATCTCGCGGCCCATGAACACGTTCTCGGCGACGGAGAGTTCGCTGAACAGCTGCGGCTCTTGGTACACCGTTGCGATGCCCAGCTCGATCGCGTGGACGGTGGAGGCGATCGTCACCGGTTGACCGTCGTAGGTAACGGAGCCGGCGTCGGGCATGGTGGCGCCAGCCATGATCTTGATCAGCGTTGACTTGCCAGCCCCGTTCTCCCCCACCAGGGCGTGGACTTGACCGGGCTGAACTTCGAAGTCGGCGTGCCTGATGGCCTTCACCGCGCCGTAGCTCTTGACGACACCCGCAAGGGTCAGTCGCGGCTCCTGCGGCATGAATACTCCAGTCGGAGAGGACCGTCCGGTCAGTAGTTGAACTGTCCGACGTTCTCGGTGGTGATCAGCAGCGGATCACCGAGCACCAGCGTCTTGCTGGCCTCGTCCCACTTCACGTCGGACATCTCGTCATTGACCTTGTTGTTCGCTTCGAAGGACTTACCGCTCGCGAGTTGATCGCCGGCCCATGCCGTCAGGTAACCCAGGTTCGCGACGTTCCACAGGATCGAACCCGACGAGGATCCGTCGGCGAGATACGGCGCCATCGACTTCGGCGTTCCGATCCCCACGGTGTAGACCTGGCCGATCTTGCCCGCGTCCTTGACCGCCTGAGCGACGCCGACCGCCGAGGTGGTGCACTGGCCCAGCAGACCCTTCAGGTCGGGGTGGGCGCTCATCAGGTCGGTGGCCATCTGTGTCCCCTTCGCCTGGTCCTCGCCCGAGTACACGACGTCGACGAGCTCGGCCTCGGGATACTTGGCGGACACGTAGGCCTTCTCCGCGGCGATCCAGGAGTTCAGGTTCTCGGCGGTCTCGCCGCAGGACACGATGGCCCACTTGCCCTTTCCGCCCATTGCCGTCATGAGCGTCTCGGCGGTCTTGTTGCCGATCCCTTCGGCGGTGGCCTGGTTGACGAACGCCTCGCGCACCGAATTGGGTGCGTCGGTGTCGGCGGTGAGCACCTTGATCCCGGCATCCTGGGCTTGTTTCATGAGCGGTGCCATCGAGTCGGGATCGTTGGGCGCGACGACGAGCACGTCGACCTTCTGCTGGATGAACGACCGGACGATCTGCGCCTGCGCGGCGGCATCGGCCGACGTGGGCCCCTGGTATAGCCACTCGACGTTGCCCAGATCAGCGGCCGCTTTCTTGGCGCCGGTGTCCATCGCCTCGAAGTAGGGCGATCCCTGCAGTTTCGGCACGAACGCGACCTTGATCTTCTCCCCGGACGCGCCCTGCGACGAACTGGCTCCACCCGATGCCGCCGGTGCGGTTTCGTTCTTCTTCGTGCAACCACCGGTGACCATCGCGAGGGCCAACACCACGCTGATCGCACCGACGACACGCTGGGAAATCACCATCGAGTTCATCCTCCGGCCTGGGCTGACAACCCTGCCCGGGACTGACCCGACCAGGCGAGCACGCGACAAGTCCGTTTCATATATCGAACTCAACGTCGAGTGATGAAACACACACTAAGCACCCCGTCGTGAGCTTGTCAACAACGTCGAAAGAGGTCCGGTACACCATGATTTGCGGTCTTCCGCAGTGGCACATCGCTTATGGTGAGGCGATGGCGGAGCCCGGACGTGTGCCCGCGCTGACTCGCGCCGCCGTCGTACTTCAAGCGATCGGCGACACGGGGCGACCGATCACCCTCGCCGAGCTAACGGAACTGACGGGGTTTCCGAAGAGCAGTGTGATGGGCATCTGCCACGCACTGACGGACGAAAGTCTGCTCGCGCGTGGCGCAGACGGTACGTACGTGCTGGGCTCACGCCTGTTCGAACTGGCATCGACCGCGCGCGCACAGAGCTGGCCGATCTACGACATCGGGTTCAGCTACCCGGTCGCCGAGAGTTTCTTCGTCGCCGAGGTCGAGGCCCTCCACTCTGAGGCCGACCGACTCGGTGCACGGCTGCACGTGCACGCCGCCAAGGAGGACAAGGCGAATCAATCCCGACAGATCCTCGAATTCGTCAGCGCTGGAGTGGATTTGATCCTCATCGAACCGGTGGCGACAGAAGGTCTCGAAGCCGCCTGCGCGCGTGCCCGCGCAGCACGAATTCCAGTCGTCGCCCTCGGTTCGGCCGTCAGCGGTGCCGATGCCGTCGTGGCGACCGACAACACGAAGGCCGGCTTCCTCGCGGGATCCGCGCTGGCGGCCGCCCTCGACGGACGAGGTCGTGTCGCCGTGGTGGGCGGCATCCCGATCACCGCCAACTCCGACAGGATCGCCGGCTTCCTCGCCGCGATCTCCCCACATCCCCGAATCGAGGTGGTCGCCACCAGCTACGGCGAGCTGGACGCCCAGTCGGGACGACGGGCCGCCAAGGAGATCCTCGCCGCACATGCAGTGGTGGACGGGTTCTTCGCAGCCAACGACCAGATCGCCATCGGTATCTCGCGCGTGTTGCGCAGCCGCAGACTCCTGGTGCCGATCGTCGGCGTCGATGGAGCGAGGGGCGCCGTCGAGGAGATTCGCGCGGGAGGACCGATCATCGCGACGGCCACTCAGGATCCTGCGGCGTTGGTGCGAGCAGCGATGAACATCGGCGTCGCCCTGCACAGCGGTGCGCGCGTCGCCCGCCCTTCGCGCTACCTCACGCCCCGATTGATCGACGTTCACAACGCCGCGAGATACGAGCCATGGGGTTAGGCGCATCGCGCACCCCGGCCGTGCACCGGGGCGCCCGCATCCTCGACGCCATCTCCTCCGGCGCCGCCAACACCCCTAGCGCCTTGATGAGGCTGCTCGGACTCCCCAAGAGCTCGATCGCAGATCTGCTCGACACTCTGGAGGACGTCGGATTCATCGATCGCGCAGCAGATGGCGGCCTCATCACGGGGACGAGGTGGGCTGCGCTCTCGGATCCCGACGCCCTGGTGCACAACCTCTTTCGTGCCTGTGCAACACCGGATCTCGACGGACACACCATCTCGCTGGTGCAACTCCTGGGCAACCAGACCGTCTTCGTCGACGTCCATCTCGGCAGGCTGCCCCTACCGCTGACGCCGCGACCGGGGCAACGCGCGGATGCGACAGCCTGTGCCGGAGCTCCGGCCATCCTGTCGACCATGGCGGTCGACGAGGCGGCCGACGTCATCTCGGCCGCGGCCGAGCACCTTGGTCTCACCGACGACGACGTCCAGCGCTGCCTCGAATTACGGCACGCCCGACGCCGCAAGGTTTACGAAACGGTGTCGCCGCAGACCGGACACCAGCTGGCGTGTTCGGTTGCGGGCACGCGGTACGCGCTGACCCTTCACGTACCCGACCGTTGGCCCGAACCAGCGACGCGCAAGGCCGCCCGCGCGCTGCACGCCGCCGCCAACGACTACTGACGCACAATCGAGCAATGCAACTGGCGGCGTTGACAGGAACCATTGGGCGGTTCCTCGTTGATTCCGATCCCGGTCGATTGC
Source organism: Mycolicibacterium hodleri (assembly GCF_006439015.1). GTDB lineage: Bacteria > Actinomycetota > Actinomycetes > Mycobacteriales > Mycobacteriaceae > Mycobacterium > Mycobacterium hodleri_A. Next base: position 121,201 of record NZ_RCZG01000007.1, read on the forward strand.
GATTGCGGAGCGCCTCGGCGACGACGCTGGCTCTAACTCTGGCCATGATCGCGCTGTTCGGATTCATCCGCATCGCTGATCAGCCGGTGACGGTGGCCATGCTGGGCACGATCGTTGCCATGCAATCGTCGGCGGCCGTGAAGGATCGTCAGCAGCGCAGTCGCGTCGTCACCACGCTGCTGCTCTTCTTCCCCGCAGTCGCAGCCGTGTCGTTGGCCGCGGTGCTGTCGCAGTTCGGCAAGGCGGCCGACGTCGGTTTCATCGTCGTACTCTTCTGCGCCGTCTGGGTCCGGCGCTTCGGACCCCGCGGGAACGCACTGGGAATGGTCGCCTTCATCTCGTACTTCTTCGCGCTGTTCCTGCGTGCCACTCCCGGTCAAATACCGGTACTGGCCCTTGCGGTCGTCGTCGGGCTGAGCGCCTCGCTGCTCGTGCGGACGGTGATCCTTCCCGACCGGCCTGCGGTCGAGGTGCGCCGATTGGTCCGTGCGCTGCGCAACGCGTCGAGCTCGGTGCTGGAGGTCGCAACGAATCGCGACGAATACGACCTCCCCGTGCTAAGGCGCCGATTGGACCGGTTGGGCGAAACGGCACTCATGATCGACGACTGGCTCGACCGTCATGACGCGGCGCGGTCCCTCAGCGTCACCAGCGCAGATCTCGCGCTGCGGGTCTTCGACGCTCAGGTCGCCACCGAGCAGCTGGCGAGCCTGCTGTGGTCACTCGACCCGGGGACGATCATGCCGAGCGGGCTCACCAATGCGATCGCATCCGTGCAAGTCTGCCTGCAGCACCATCCACCCGAAGAGGACCGGCGGGCTGCCCGCAAACGAGCGGCGGCTGCCGCAGACCGCGCCGACCTGTCGCTCTCGGAAGGTATCGCGACGGTGGTGGCATATCGAGTCGTGCAGGCGCTCTTGGCGATTCACCACATCACCTCTCACGCGCTTGGCGCCGCCGACTCGGTCGATTCCGAACCGGACACGCCACCCGAGGAGGCCAAGTCCGGGCTGAATCCCAGTACGAAGGCCGCGATACAGGTCGCGGTGGCTACCAGTGCGGCCGCCATCCTCGGCGAATTGGTCTCGCCCGACCGCTGGTACTGGGCCGTGCTGACTGCCTTCCTCGTCTTCACCGGGGTGTCGACGCGCGGCGAGATCCTGACGCGTGCCGGTCACCGCATCGTGGGGACCATCGCAGGTGTCGTGGCCGGCGTGCTGCTCGCCAGCCTGGTCGGCAACCACCAGCGGCTTCAGCTCATCCTCTTGGTGATCTGCGTGTTCTGCGCGTTCTATCTGGTGGCCGTTGCCTACGCATGGTTGACGTTCTTCGTCACCGTGCTGTTGGCGATGTTGTACGGCCTGCTCGGCGACTTCAGTGTCGAGGTACTCGAGTTGCGGATCGCCGAGACCGCGGTAGGCGGCGTCGTCGGCATCGCGTCGGCGTACTTCATCTTCTCGACCGGTACGCGAGCCACCCTCGTCGAGAAGGTGGACGACTATCTCGATCGGATGACCGAATTGATCGACGCCGGAATCGATTCGGTGGTCACACCGGGCGGCGAGACCGACCTCGTCGCCGAAACGCGTCATCTGGACAATGCCCTTCAAAGCGTCATCACGGCGGGTAAGCCGCTTCGGATGGGACCCGCGGCACGAAGCCGCCGCAGTGTTCGACGCGTCCTGCGCGGACTGCAGGTGAGCAACCGATCGGCACACGCCCTGGCGCGCGCCGGAGTGAACGCCGCACGCGCTGATCCGGACACCGCACCCCCGGAGGCAACCGCCGCCGCACTCCGCAAGGCCGCCACCCGCGTTCGCGGCACCATAGACACTGTGAAGCAGGTGGTCGGCGGGAACCTCGTCGATCCGCCGGAAGGGGCTACGGACGCTTCAGGCTCGAGGGTTTCGATGGTCTTGGGCGTCACGGGGACGTCCGACATCCCGCCCGGACCCGTGCGGGGCGCTATTCGGGCGCTGAGCAATCTCGACCGTGCTCTCGTCGAGGTAATTCCCCACCCGGATCGCACCAGCCGTCGCTAACTCGCTATAGCCAGTATTCGTTCATTGGTTGGGCGTAGAAGTCGTTGTTGGTGAGCGAGTCGAGGCCCAGCGAGTCTTCGATGGTGCGCAGCAGGCTGTAATGGTTGTAGTAGTCGTTGGCGGTGAAGGCCCCTCCGCGCATCCCAGCGGCCACGGCACCCGGTGACGGGATGACCACCGTGACGACGTGGTTGCCCTGGTTCCCGATGCCCCACGAGATGTTGTTGAAGTCCTCGTCGAAGGTGAGGAAGATGGCGTTCTTTTGGTTGGGGTCCTTCCACACCGCCGAGTCGAAGATGACGGGCAACGTTTCCTGAAGATACTTGTCGCCCGCCGCGACGTTGTATTGGTGGGTCGTCAGCAGGCTGAGGCCAAATCGAAGGATGTCCACGGGGGTGCTAATCGGACCCTCCATGTTGGTGTCCTCGTCGGCGGAGAACCAAATGAAATTGGGAGCGGTGTCCTTTTCGAGATCCTCGCCCATCTGCGACAGGTCGAAGATGTGCGTCGCAACACGGGACGGGTCGTTGTAGATGTCGCTGAAGGCAAGGAACGGCGTTCGGTCCGTGGGGGTGGTGTAGCCACCCCCGCCATCCTGGTAGGCCGCCCAGGTCTTGCCCGCTGCCTCGATGCTGTCCGCCAGATTCGGTTGGTCGAAGCAGTTCGCGGCGCAGTTGTAGTTGATGCCGAAGTCACTGCCGCCGAGAATCGGGTAGTAGTTGGGATCGCTGGGATGCGTCAGTGCGTAGTAGTTCGCGGCACTTCCGTAGGCGTTGATGAGGCTGTTGAGATACGGAGCGTTGGGACTGCCGAGGATGTCGGTATATCCCTTGTTCTCCATGTAGACCATGAACACGTGATCGAGTGTGCCGACCGTGGACACCGGCGGCGCGGGTGGCGGCGGGGCGGGCAGATCAGCGCTGACGGTGAACGCCAGGTTGTCGGCATAGGCGTTGTTGTAGTTGCCTGCGACTGGGTTGCAGTCCTTGAGGGTGACGACGATCTGGGCACTGCGGGTTCCCACCGGGATAGTCCCGGCTGTGTGGCGTTCAGCCAGCCCGGTCTGGAACAAGCGACCGAGCGCGGTGACGGGACCTATCCCGCCAACGGCCAGGTACGCATTGTTGGCGTCGAGGAAGGTGACGGTCACAGTGGCCCTCGACGGGTCGAACAGATAACCGCCGAGGTCTCCTCTCAGCGCGTAAGTCACTGTGCCGCCGTCGATTTCGGAGGCCGCGCCGCTGAGGTCGACGGTTTGGCTGAGCGTGGACGTCGCCACGTTTCCGCCGCCGAAGAATTGCGCACCGCTGTCAGCAGGGGCATTGCCCGAACTCGGGAACCCCAGACAGGCCGGCAACGTCGGACCCTTGGTTCCGAATAGGCCCGGCACACGGCGCAGGGTGCCGTACTGGATGACAGTCGGGGTGCCCGTCACCGCCCACCCCGGCATGGAGACCGAGGCGTAACCCGATAGCGATGCATCACCGACCTCGGCTCCCGGGTTGACCAGAAGATTCGGACTGTTCACCACCAATGCGTTGAGCTGTTGCGCCCCAACGGGCGTAGAGAGGTGAGTCAAGGTCTGCTCGATTTCGCGGCGCACCCATGCCAGCACGGTCCACAACATCGGCGTCCGGACCGGGTCGAGCGGGCCGTTGGCAGACAACGCATTTCGATCGATGGCAGCCAAGAGGCTAGAGAAGATGGTCGCGACGACGCTGCGCGGCGTGACGGGAACGCTCGCATCGTCGGGCGTGACGGTAGCTGCAGTCCTGGCCTTCGCAACGCTCGGCGCGGCTGTCACGGTCACCGTCGGTGACACGGTCGGCGCAGGGACCCTTGCGGTTTTGGCTTGCAGTCGCGAGGACACCACCGACGTAGTATTCGCACTGAGCGCGGAAGCGGTGGCGGCGCTGCGCCTCGACAGAATGCCGGCCGGTGGTCGATGTCCCCGGACCGGCGCGGCGACAACCGAATCTCCGCCGCCGACAACCGGAGTCGACGCCGTGGTCGAGGCGCGCGTGCTCGTCGTATCTTTACTCGTAGCGTCCGAGCCGTTGGTGACGACACCGTTGACGGAGGTGTTGGCACCACCTGATGCCTGCACGACGCCGGCCTGCGGATCGGTCGACGATCCCGTCTGAGCCACACCGGTCGTCGATCCCCCAGTGGTCGACGATGCCGTGCCGGTGCTCGCGGGGTCGGTGCTCGTGGTCGGTGGAGAGTCGACGGACGAGTCAGGCGCGGGGCCGGAAGTCCCGGAATCGGTCGACGTACTCGCGGTGTCGCTCGGAGACGAACTGCTTGGCTGGGCCAGCGCGCTGCCTGGGCTCGTCGTGATCGCCACCCCGAGTCCCAGCGCCACCGCCAAGGCGCCCACCCGACCTACATATCTGGCACTACCCATCATGGCTCCTCACGGGGAGGGGTGTCCGGCGCAACGGGACACTACGCCGACCGTCGCTCGCCGAAAGACGAAATGCATGATCTGGCGGGCCTCGCTGAGCCCGAACCCCGGACGTTCTTCCCGACCTCTTGGACTACTCCGGACACCTCCGTGCCCGGCACTCCAAGCAAATTCACTCGGCATGGCGCAGCCGTAGAGGCCCGACCGGATCTTCAATAGACCGGATTCACCCCCGCGGCGCGCACCCCGACGACTAACTGGGCCGCGCCTACCCCGGCAACTAATCGAGGCCGCGCAGCTACAGAAATGGGTCAGGCAGTCAGTACGTGAAGCACCGATCCAGAGCCTCTGTTCAACGTGGTGAGATACAGCTTGCCGCCCGCAGCGACCGCCACACCGCCGGTGGCAACGCCGGCAACGGTGCCGATTGACGTCGCCGCTGCGGAACTGAGCTTGAACACGTCGGTGGTGTTGGACGCCCGGTCAAAGATGGCTGCGTAGCCCACGCCACCAGCAGGAGTGATGAAGGCACCGTCACCAAGCACACCCGAGGGGATCGCCGTTACCCTGCTGACCGCTCGTTGCCGTTGACACGCCCGGCATCTGTTTCCCGCGTAACTTTGTGGTGTCCGATCGCGATGTAGTAACCAGATCCTGGTTTCTGAAGGCGCTAGGGAAGAAGCGATGAAAACCCGACTGATGATGGTGGCCACCGCGGTGGCGTTGCTGCTCGGCATGTCGCACGTGGCGGCGCATGCCGATGTCGACGACGGCGCGGGTTCAGGGTCGCGGGTCGCGGTGTTGGCTGGGGCGTTCGCCCAGCCTGAGCGGACGATGCAGCAGTTGCACGGTTCGGTGTGTGCCGCGCCCAATACGTGCGAGCCGTTGTATTACCTGAACCTCGGCACGCTGGGACCGACCATCGGCCAGGCAAGCCTCGACGACGGTGTGACGAAACTCGACCAGTGGATCCGCACCACGCCGGGGCCGAAGATCGTGTTCGGGCACTCGCTGGGTGCTTCCGTCATCTATCGGTGGCTGCGCCAGCATTCATTCGATCCGAGCGCTCCGCCGCCGAGCGAGTTGCGTTTCATCACCACCGGCGCACCTGAGCGGCGCGGCACTGGTTACGTCTGGACCGATCCCGAAGGCAAGAACCAGTATCGAGCAAGGGAAGGGTTCGGAATTCCGGCGAACACCCCCTACCGCGTCGTAGATGTGTGCCGTAAGTGGGACGGTTTCTGCTACTTCATACCGGGCGATCAGCGCTCCTTGGACGGACAGATGAGCAAACGACACACCGACTATTCGGATATTGACCTCAATGACCCGGCGAATCAAGTCGACGTCGAGGGCAACGTGACCGAGGTGCTGGTACCGACACCTGGTTTGGGATGAGCTGACTATCGCTTGCGCGTAGATCGCCGCGGTCATCTCCATGGGCGTAGCAGGCCGCACAGCATCGGTTCGAGCCCGACTGGGGGCGCTGTCCTTACCTGCTTCTATTCGGTTCTGCTGCCGGGAAGCGAACCCTCGACATCACCGTGACGGACGCTACTGCGCGAGGTACCCGCCGTCGACAGGCAGTACTACGCCGGTGATGAAGGAGGCTTCCTCTGAGGCGAGGAAGACGATGGCGCTGGCGACTTCGGCCGGTTCGCCGATGCGGCCCATCGGATGCATCCGCTCTATCGTCGCCAGGTATTCCGCGCCACCCGGCTCCTCCGGGAGCTGTTTGACCCGCTCGGTTCGAATCGTCCCGGGAGCAACGGCATTGACTCTGATCCCGTGGTCGGCCCATTCGACCGCCAGATGCTTGGTCAAGCCGGTGGCGATGAACTTGGCGGGCCCATAGGCCGCCTGCCGCTTCTGCCCGGCCAGTCCGGAGATCGAGGAGAGACAGACAATGGCGCCACCACCGGTCAGCAGCATCGCCTCGATCGCGAACTTGCACGTGAGGAACATGCCGCGCCCGTCGATGGCCATCACCTCGTCCCAGCCGGCGACGGTCACCTCCGTCGCGTCGCCGAGCGGGATGATGCCGGCGTTGGCAACCAGCACATCGAGCCGGCCGAAGCGGTCGGCCGCCGCCCCGATCATTCGCCGCGCGTCCTTCTCGACCGAGACGTCGCCGATGACCGTCTCGACCTCTGCGTCGGCATGCCGTAGTTCATCGGCCAGCGCCAGCAGCGGATCGCCCCGAATGTCGGTCAAGGTCAGCCGCGCGCCCTCGTGCGCGAAGAGTTCGGCGGTCGCCCGACCGATGCCGAACGCCGCACCGGTGATCACAGCAGACTTCCCGAGGAGGCGTCTTGGTCCCCGGATCACAGCTTCCCCATTTTGGTCCGTGTACCGCCATTCGCGCCTGCGTTCACCGCAGTATCGTGTCACTGCTGGTCGGACGGTGTCCGGGCTTTGATGTCGCGGTGCGATTCGGGGTCAACACGAAAGCAGGCCAGGGCTGGTGGCCCTGACCTGCTTCTCTTCGGTGGAGCTGCCGGGAATCGAACCCGGGTCCTACGGCATTCCCTCGAGGCTTCTCCGTGCGCAGTTCGCTATGCCTCTACTTGGATCTCTCAGTCACGCGAACAAGCCGAGATGACGATCCCAGTCGCTGTTTGATGTCCCCGTACATCCCGCGACCGGACGTATGGGTTTGTCCCTCTAGATGACGCCAGGCTCCGGGTCGAGGGCTCTCCCGGTCTGACGGACACACCGTCGCTTAGGCAGCGAGGGCGTAGTCGCGCTGATTGGAATCGGCGCTTAATTGGTTGCAACGACGCTTACGGTGGTCATTTGCCTGCACCGGCACGCTTCCCTTGATTCGATGCGCGAAGTCGAAACCGTTCAGCCCCTCGCACCCCTGCCGAACTTCAGCAGGAAGGTTGATTCTACCCACGTATACGACAACGGCCATCGATTAAATAGTCCCGGTCAGATCACGTATGCCAGATTGTCGACGATTCGCTGTCCGACCTCGGCGTCTCCGTCGATCTCGAGCGCCGTCGAACGGGCGGTGCTCATGGGTCTTCCTCCGGCCAACCGGGTGAACTGCAGCCCGTCCAGACGGATGGCGGTAGTCGGCTGCGCATCGAAGTCATCGACGAGGGTGGCCCGCCCGTCGACTGCCACCCTGATCGTGCGGGCCAGCGGTCCGGTCAGTTCGATGGAGACCCGGGATCCGTCCGGCGCCTTGCCCAGTTTGCCGACCACGAATCCCATGCTCGCCACCATCTCGTCGAGGGCTAAGCGCGCCGCCGGCGTGTCGAGATCGCCATCCGACGAAGGGCGCGCCAGGGCCTCGCGAATGTCCTGCTCGTGCATCCAGCAGTCGAAGAGGCGCACCCGCATGAAACGCCCGTAGGAATCCGGGCCTGCCGGCGTCGCGGTGAGCGCGTTCCAATCGTCGTGGTTCATCGCGGTCAACGTCTCGCGCCGAGAAGCGGTGACGTCGCGGAATCGCAGCAACACGGCCGCGCCGGTTTCCCCATCGAGGTGCCTCACCCAGCATTCGTTCATCACCCCGATCGGATTTCGCACGTGCTCGAGGGTCGACACCTCGATGTCGGCTTCCGGCGTCGGGATACCGGCAAGCATCGACTCGGTGCCAACGACGTGAGCGACGACATCGTGCACGCACCAGCCGGGCAGGGGTGTTGGACTCCTCCACCGATTCTCGGGCAGGTCGGTCAGTATCCCGTCGATGTCGTCCCACACGGCGAAGAGGCCCGTGAGGATCTCGGCTTGATCGAGTTTGGTGCGGGGACGTTCGGTCATTCGGGCGATGTTAGACGCCTATTCCGTGCGGTTCATCGGCCCGCGGCGATCATGCCCACCGACATCAGAGCCAGCGCCATTCCCGCCGCCTGCCAACGCGTGACCTTCTCCTTGAGCACCACTAGCGCCAGTCCAACCGTGCCCGCCGGATACAACGAGATCAACACGCTCGTCAGCGAAAGCATCGATGCGTGCAGAGCCAGCAGCATCGCGACGTTCGAGATGGTGTCCAACACTCCAGCCGCCAAGGCCAGTTTCAGAGGCACTCCCGACGGCACCGCAAGATTACCCGACACCACCGCGATCACGAGAACCATCAGGCTCGCACTCAGTCGGGCGAAGACCAGCGGCCAGAGCTGGGCCTCTATCGGCGCCTGGTCGATCAGCACGAAGTTCAGCCCGAACGCGAGTCCGGCACCGAGCGTCAGCCAGGCCACCTTCGTGGTAAAGCGGTGCTCGGTCGAATCCTTGTCGCCCACTTCGCGGCTCACCAAGACCACGGCAATCAGCGCCAGGGCGATGCCCGCGTAGGCCAGGACACTGGGCCGCTCCCCCAGCGTCACCCCCGCGACGATGGGGACGCCTGCCACCAGGATGGCCGTCAGCGGCGACACCAACGACATCGGACCGGTCCCGAGCGCGGCGTAGAACCACCACACCCCGAACGCCTGGCTCAGCCCGCAGAGACCGCCCCACACGATCGCGGGCGTCGACACGTGGCCACCGACCGCGAAGGCCAGCGCGGTGAGCAGGACGAGGGCGACCGGGTAGGACACCAGTACGACCCGCAACGCCGCCACGCGTCGCGACGCCAGACCCCCGACGAAGTCACTCACCCCGTAACCGATTCCGGAGAGCACTGCGAAGGCCGGACCCACCAAGGACCCGATCAGCTCATGCCCTTGGACCGCCTGCCGAGCTCGCGAATCACCTCGCGGTCGGCGTCGCGCTTGGCCAGATCCTGGCGCTTGTCATGCGCTTGCTTGCCGCGTGCCAGCGCGAGTTCGACCTTGACCTTGCCCTCAGTGAAGTACAGCGACAACGGCACCAGCGAAAGGTTGCCGTCCTTGATCTTGCCGATGAGGTTGTCGATCTGGGTGCGATGCATTAGCAGCTTCCGATTGCGTCGCGGCGCGTGATTGGTCCATGAGCCGTGGTGATACTCGGGGATGTGCAGGTTGCGCAGCCAGACCTCCCCGTCGTCGACCGTGGCGAACGAATCCGCCAGCGACGCCTGTCCCTCGCGGAGGCTCTTCACCTCGGTCCCCATCAACGCGACACCGGCCTCGAAGGTCTCGAGGATTGAATAGTTGTGCCGCGCCTTGCGATTGGTGGCCACGACCTGATTGTTGCGGTGCTTCTTGACGTCCGCAGCCGATTTCTTGGCCACCGCTAACGCCGTACGTACAGCCGCAGAGTGACGTAGCCCGTGACACCGGCCATCGCCACGCCCAGGAACAGCAGAATCGGAGCGATGTAGAGGATGTCGGCGTAGTCGATCCTGGCGATCAGATTCGCTTGATAGAACTGATTGAGCGCCTTCTCGAGGAACAGTGCCCGCACCACGATCAGCCCGACGATCGAGATCACCACGCCGATGAAGGCCGCCAACATGGCCTCGACGAGGAAGGGCAGCTGCGTATACCAGCGACTTGCGCCGACCAGTCGCATGATCCCCACCTCTGTTCTTCGTGTGTACGCCGCGACTTGAACCATGTTGGCTATCAATAAGATCGCACCGACCGCCTGCACCAACGCCACGGCGAAGGCCGCAGCGCTCAAACCGTCGAGCACCGCGAAGAGCCGGTCGATCAGTTCCTTCTGATTCAACACGTTCAGGACGCCGGGCTGAGCCTTCAACGCATTGTCGAAGTCCTCGTGCTGTTCCGGGTCGTCGAGCTTGACCACGAACGATGCTGGGAACGCGTTCTTCCCCGCGACATCCTTGTACTGCGGAAACTTCTTGATCGCGTCGTCGTAGGCGTCCTGTTGGTTGAGGAACCGAACCGACTTGACGTCGGCACGGTCCTCGATCTGCTGGCGCAGCGCCTTGCACGGGTCCGCGTCACACGTCGCGTCGTTGGCCGATACGTCGTTGGTCAGGAATACCTGACTTTCGACGCGATCGAGATAGATGTTGCGCGAACTGTCGGCGAGGCGCACCACGAGGAGCCCACCGCCGAACAAACCGATGGAGATGGCGGTCGTCAAGATCATGGCGACCGTCATGGTGACGTTGCGACGAAGTCCGGTGAGGACTTCGTTGACGAGAAAGCCGAAGCGCACTTAGCGATCCATTCCGTAGACACCGCGCTGCTCGTCGCGGATCAGGCGACCCAGCTCGAGTTCGATGACGCGCTGGCGCATCGAGTCGACGATGTGGTGGTCGTGGGTGGCCATCAGCACCGTGGTACCGGTGCGGTTGATCCGCTCGAGCAGATCCATGATGTCCTTGCTGGTCTCCGGATCCAGGTTTCCGGTTGGTTCGTCGGCCAGTAGCACCAGCGGCCGGTTCACGAAGGCACGGGCGATGGCGACGCGCTGCTGCTCGCCGCCGGAGAGTTCGGTCGGCAGCCGGTTGGCCTTGCCCGACAGGCCCACCATCTCCAGAACGTCGGGTACCACCCGGTTGATGACGTCGGAGCGCTTACCGATGACCTCGAGCGCGAAGGCGACGTTCTCGAACACCGTCTTCTGCTGCAGGAGCCGGAAGTCCTGGAACACACATCCGAGCACCTGCCGCAAGCCGGGGATGTGGCGGCTGGCCAGCTTGTTCACGTGAAATTTCGACACCTGGATGTCGCCGTGCGTCGGTGTGTCCTCGGCGAGGAGCAGCCGCATGAACGTCGACTTGCCCGATCCGGACGGCCCGATGAGGAAGACGAACTCACCCTTCTCGATCTTGAGTGAGATGTTGTCCAGAGCTGGCCGTGCCGAGGATTTGTACTGCTTGCTCACGTGGTCGAGGGTGATCATCACGGCACGCCAGTGTAGCGGGACGAAGTGTGCGAACCGGACTACCCGGGGGCCAGGGGCGTCGTCGACGCCTGTCCGGTGCCTGGAATGACCGTCGTGGTGGTCGTCGTCGACGTGCCCGAGCGGTTCGGAATAGGTGCCCCGGGCGACGTCACCGGGGTCTGCGTCACGGTCGTCGGCGGGAGCGGGCCCGAGCCGTCCGGATCGATGATCGTCGTCGCGGTCGACGGTCCACTCGTCGTTGGACCCGTGGTGTCGGTCGGGCTCGTCGTCTCCGTCGGCGAGGTCTCGGTCGTACTCGTCGTGGTGGGCGTCGTCGGCGTGGTTTCGGCGCTTCTGGGCTGCGTCCGGACGTTGGTGCGCGGAACCCAGGTGTAGGCGGGGTCGGGCATGAAGCCCGGTGGCACTACCTGGGCGGTCTCTGGCGCGGTGGAAGCGGCCGGCTGATAGGTGTTGTGGAGCCAGGCGATCACGAAGAACGCCACGATCAGAGCAGCCGTCGAGGTGCGGATCCGACCGTTGATGATGTAACCCGGCCAGCCGTGGTCATCACGTCTGCGGGTAAGCCAGTTCCAGAAGCTCATTGGCGGTCATCCCCGGATTGCAGATCCGCGGGTGGCCGGACGTTGGCCGGACTTGGAATGGTATTCACCACTGGCGAGGCCTCGGCGGACGTGGCGATTCCGGCACGCGTGAGCCTGGCGATCACCAGCGAACGAATGCGGCGGCCGACCTCGAACTGCTTGCCGGGCAGCGTGCGCGCGACCATGCGCAGGTTCACGGTGTCGACTTCGATGCTCTCCACGCCCATCACCTGCGGCGCGTCCAACAGCAGCTTGCGCAGGCTCTCGTCCTCCATTGCCTTGTCACTGACGTCGTGCAGCACCTCGTCCACCCGGCTCAGATCAGCACTGGTGGGCACCGGGATGTCGATCACGGCACGGGCCCAGTCCTTGGACAGGTTCATCGTCTTGACGATCTGACCGTTGGGGACGGTGAACACCTCCCCCTCGGTGGAGCGCAGCTTGGTGATGCGCAGGGTGACGTCCTCCACCGTGCCCTCGGCCGGGTCGGAGATACCGGAGACGGTCAGCGCCACCAGGTCACCGAAGCCGTACTGCTTCTCGGTGATGATGAAGAAACCCGCCAACAGGTCCTGCACGATTCGTTGGGCGCCGAAGCCGAGCGCCGCGCCCAGTACCGCGGCGGGGGCCACCAGTGATCCGACCGGGATGGCGATGACGTCGGTGATCTCGACGAGGACCACCACGAAGAGCACCGCAATCGAGACCCACGAGATGACCGAGGCGACCGCCTGCTGATGCTTGGCGCTCTCGGTGCGCACCAGCTGGTCGGTCTCCCGGAAGTCGGCGTCGATGCGACGGGTGATCTTCTGGGCCGCCCAGTTGATGAGCCGGGCGGCCAGCACAGCGAAGATGATGAGCAGGGCGATCTTCAGTCCCCGCGTGATGATCCATTCGCCGATGCCGCCGCGCCAGAAGTCATGCCAGCGTTGCGACCATTCGATTGCCGAGTAGCTAGTCGTCATCTTTCCTATTGCGCCAACGGATTCCCGCCTCCAGGAAGCCGTCGATGTCGCCGTCGAGTACTGCTGCGGGATTTCCGACTTCGTAGTCGTTACGCAGGTCCTTGACCATTTGGTAAGGATGCAACACATAGGAGCGCATCTGGTTGCCCCACGAACTGCCGCCGTCGCCCTTGAGGGCGTCCATTTCGGCACGTTCTTCTAGACGCTTGCGTTCCAACAATTTTGCCTGGAGAACTCGCATTGCGGAAACCTTGTTCTGCAGCTGCGACTTCTCGTTCTGGCAAGTCACGACGATACCGCTGGGGACGTGCGTGAGTCGAACGGCCGAGTCGGTGGTGTTGACCGACTGCCCTCCTGGACCGCTGGACCGATAGACGTCGACGCGCACGTCACCGTCGGGTATGTCGATGTGGTCGGCGGTGTCCACCACCGGGAGCACCTCGACGTCCGCGAAGGACGTCTGCCGCCTGCTCTGGTTGTCGAAGGGACTGATTCGCACCAGACGATGCGTGCCCTGCTCCACGGACAGCGTCCCGTAGGCGTACGGGGCGTGCACGGCGAACGTCGCGCTCTTGATTCCCGCCTCTTCGGCGTAGGACGTGTCGAACACCTCGACGCCGTAGTCGTGCTTCTCGGCCCAGCGGATGTACATCCGCATGAGCATCTCGGCCCAGTCGGCGGCATCGACGCCGCCGGCTCCCGACCTGATGGTCACGACGGCCTCCCGCGCGTCGTACTCACCAGAGAGCAGGGTGCGGACCTCCATGGCCTCGATGTCCTCGCGCAGCTTCGCCAGTTCGGCGTCGGCGTCGGCGAGGGCTTCGGCGCTACTGTCGCCTTCTTCTTCGGCCGCGAGTTCGTAGAGGACTGGGAGGTCCTCGACGCGCTGCCTCAACTCCTCGGCGCGGCGAAGCTCGCTCTGAGTGTGCGACAGCTCGCTGGTCACCTTCTGGGCGCGCGCCTGGTCATCCCACAGCTTGGGATCGGACGCGGCGTCTTCCAGGGTTTTGATGCGGTCCCGGAGGCCGTCGACGTCGAGCACCCGCTCCACCGTCGTCAGAGTGGTGTCAAGTGCTGCGATGTCTTCTTGTCGGTCGGGATCCACGGGAGATCAGCGTACTGACCGCGGTGCGGGTCTAGCATCGGCTTGGTAACCAGGCCGGTGATTGTGCGACAGCCCCTCGCGCATCCCCGGCCAGACTCGGCTTCCACTTGGAAGGCTCATGCATGCGCCCATACCGCGTGGCGATCGTCGGTTCCGGTCCTTCGGGCTACTTTGCTGCCGCATCGCTGTTGAAGTTCGCGGACTCGACGAACGACTCCGACGCGCCGAGAGACGTCCGCGTCGACATGCTGGAGATGTTGCCGACCCCGTGGGGTCTGGTCCGCTCCGGCGTCGCGCCGGATCATCCGAAGATCAAGACCATCAGCGCGCAGTTCGAGAAGACCTCGAACGACCCCCGCTTCCGCTTCTTCGGCAACATCCGGGTGGGTGAACACGTCCAGGTGGCCGAACTGGCCGAGCGTTACGACGCCGTGGTCTACGCCGTCGGCGCCCAAGCCGACCGCCCGCTCGGCATTCCCGGAGAGGAGTTGTCGGGCAGCGTGGCCGCCGTCGACTTCGTCGGCTGGTACAACGCCCACCCACACTTCGAGGAGATGACACCCGACCTGTCGACCGGACGCGCAGTCGTGGTGGGCAACGGCAACGTGGCACTCGACGTCGCACGCATCCTCGTCAGTGATCCCGACGTCCTGGCCAACACCGACATCGCCAATCACGCTCTGGAGTCGCTGCGTTCGAGGGGGGTCGAGGAAGTGGTGGTACTCGGGCGCCGCGGCCCGCTGCAGGCCACCTTCACCACGCTGGAGCTACGCGAACTGGGCGACCTCGAGGCGATGGCCGACGTCGACGTGATCGTCGACCCCGCTGATCTCGCCGACATCACCGACGACGACCTCGAGGCGGCGGGTAAGGCGGTCAAGCAGAACATCAAGGTGTTGCGAAGTTACGCTGAAAGGGATCCGCGAGGAGCCAAGCGTCGCATCGTGTTTCGCTTCCACACCTCGCCCATAGAGATCAGGGGTGCGGAACGGGTCGCCTCTATCGTGCTGGGCCGTAACGAATTGGTGAACGATGGTGGCCGTTTGGTGGCCAAGGACACCGGAAGCCGCGAGGAGTTGTCTGCGCAGCTCGTCGTCCGCGCTGTCGGATACCGGGGCGTGCCCACACCGGGCCTGCCGTTCGACGAGCGATCGGGAACCATCCCACACACCGACGGCAGGATCGACGGCAGTCGCAACGAGTATGTCGTCGGCTGGATCAAGCGCGGCCCGTCTGGCGTCATCGGCAGCAACAAGAAGGACTCGGCGGCGACCGTGGACACCCTGATCGCAGACCTCGCCCGGGTGGAGCAGGCCGGCGTTGACGAGGATGCGGTCCAATGGTTGCTGACCAGGCAACCGAAGCTCGTCACCGACGATCACTGGAAGTTGATCGACGCCCACGAACGCGGCGCAGGCGAGTCGTTTGGCAGGCCGCGGGTCAAGTTGACGAGCGTGGCAGAACTGCTGCGCATCAGCCACGGCTGACGACGATGCCTGCGAGGCACGAGCAGGCGAGAAGTCAGCCCACCCAGCACGGCTGATCACTCGCCTGGCGGTGGCGTCACCTTGTCGGCTTCGATGGTGATCAGGAGTCTCGTCTCGTCGGGGTTCCCGGTGAAGTTCGGATAGGGGATGCCGAGGTATTTGTGCGAGATTTCGTCGATGCTCTCGCGCCCGCCCTCGGTGGTCGTGCTCACCACTCGTCCACGTACCGCATAGAACCGATTGACGTTGTCGGGATCGACGACGTTGACCGCGACGCGGGGGTCGCGGTCGATGTTCCTTGCCTTCTGCATGCCGCCGACGATGTTGATCACGACGTTCTCGCCATCTGTGGTCACCCAGGTTTCGGTGAGTTGAGGCGATCCGTCGGGCATCAGGGTGGCGATGAAGCACGGGCTGGGCTTGCGAAGTAGGTCGAGCAGGCCTTCGGGCAGTGGATTGGGCATGGTCTTGTCATACACCCGGTTTACGATCGCACGCATGTTCGAATCACGGTTGCCTGCGGAGCCCGAGGTCGATGGGGCGGCGCGACACCGCATCACCGCTACGGAACGACCAGTGGGGTGAACGGGCTCACGACCGCTACCCGGCGGAGCCAAACCTCAGCAAGGTGGAGCTACACGTCAGCATCGACGTGGTGAAGTGCGTCGCTTAGGTGAGCTCGGTGGCCGATCCCGGCGCCTCGGGTGTGTGCGTCGGCGCGAAGCCCCACTTCTCCGGGTTTTTCGTGGAGTACACGATCGGCATCAGTTGGCCGATGGTCGGCGCGGTCCCGACGGCCATCATCAAGCGTGCGTATACCTCTTGTTCGCGGACCGTGGGGCCGTTGATGACACCGGTGATGGTCACGAACTGCGAGCCATCGGAGTCAGGCCCGGCGCTGACCCCGGTGACGACGAGCGTGCCCGGAGCGGTTTGGCCGCCGAGGCCGCCACGACCGCGGGACCCACCAGGACCGCGCCTCCCCATGATCCTCGGTCCCACCAACAGCACGAGGCCTCCGACCACCAACAAGAGCACAGCGAATTCCCACACACCCCCATGGTAGGACTGCTGCCATGAGTACCTTCTCCGATGACGTCGCCCTCGCGCTCTCAATGGCCGACGAGGCCGATGCATTGACGTGGGCCCGGTTCGGAGCGCTGGACCTCCACATCGAGACGAAGCCCGACTTGACGCCGGTGACGGACGCCGACAAATCGGCGGAGGAGTTACTGCGCGGCCTGCTCGCGGCCAATCGCCCGCACGACGCGGTGCTTGGCGAGGAATTCGGCGGCACCGCGGTCTTCTCGGGCCGCCAATGGGTGCTCGATCCAATCGACGGCACCAAGAACTTCGTCCGCGGGGTGCCAGTCTGGTCGACGCTCATCGCGCTGCTGGAGGACGGCGTACCCACCGTCGGTGTTGTGAGTGCGCCCGCGCTGGCGCGGCGGTGGTGGGCCGGCGCCGGCCAGGGGGCGTTCGCGTCCTTCAATGGTGCTAGTCGTCGTATCTCCGTGTCGGGCGTCGCCACGCTAAATTCGGCCAGCCTGTCGTTCTCCGACCTGACCACCGGCTGGGACGAGCGTCGTGCACGGTTCCTCGAACTCACCGACGCCGTATGGCGGGTCCGCGGGTACGGCGACTTCTGGTCCTACTGCCTGCTGGCCGAGGGCGCGGTCGACGTCGTCGCGGAGCCAGAGGTCAAGGTCTGGGATCTGGCGCCACTCGACATCGTCATCCGCGAAGCCGGCGGGCGGTTCACGAACATCGACGGCTCACCCGGCCCGCACGGCGGAAGTGCCGTCGCCACGAACGGCCTGCTGCACGACGAGGTACTCGGGTGGCTCGCTGGAACCGCCAAAGAATAGGGAAATCCCTGTTTACTCAGGACCTCGTTTTCCCTAGCGTCCCTTCGCATGAAGAAGTCCACGATCCTCGCCGCTGCGGCCTTCACCGGACTGGGCGCCGCGATCGTCGCCCCAGCGGCGGTGGCAGACCCGCGGATCAGCGTGCCGTTCGATCCGGTGTCCGTTCTCCTCGACCCGCCGAACGGCGACGATGGCTGGGCCGCAACCCAGACAAAGTGACATTGGTAACAAATTTCGCATACCTTACTCCAGAGTAAGATACGGTCGTGAAGCACTGCCCAACGACGCGAGGCTGCCGATATGACCAACACACTGCCGTCATCGAACGGCTCCAAGATGCGCGCGAACTCTGAAAGCGCGGTGGGGCTTCACAAGCACAAACGCTCCCCGACCGGACTCGGTTTGGCGCTGCTCACCCCTCTTCTCGGCCAAGGATTCCTGGACAAGTACGGCCTTCGGGATCCGCTCAACCGAGGCCTCCGCGTGGGCGTCAAGACGGCGTTCTCGACACTCGGCGCGTCGACCCGTCAGTTCAAGCGCGTACAGAGCATCGGCAAGCCGCCAACTCGACTCGAGGCCAATAAGCCCAAGGGCGTCGACTACTTCGACCTGACGCCGGACGACGAGCAGAAGATGATCGTCGAGACCGTCGCGGAATTCGCCGAGGAATTGCTGCGCCCCGCCGCCCACGACGCCGACGCCGACGCCACCTACCCCGTCGACCTGGTCACCAAGGCCACCGAGATCGGTGTCACCGCGATCAACATCCCCGAGGATTTCGACGGCATCGCAGCGCACCGCAGCACGATCACCAACGCCCTCGTCGCCGAGGCTCTCGCCTACGGCGACATGGGACTGGCCCTCCCGATCCTTGCCCCCGGCGGCGTTGCGTCGGCACTGACCCACTGGGGCAGCGCCGATCAGCAGGCCACCTACCTGCCCGAGTTCGCGGGCGAGAACGTGCCGCAGGCCTGTGTCGCGATCGCCGAGCCGCACGCCCTGTTCGACCCGACGTCGCTGAAGACAGTTGCCGTTCGCACGCCGAGTGGTTACCGGCTCACCGGCGCCAAGTCGCTGGTACCTGCGGCGGCCAATGCCGAACTGTTCGTCATCGGTGCGCAGCTCAACGGCAAGCCCGCACTGTTCATCGTCGAGTCAGGTTCCGAAGGACTCACCATCAAGGCCGACCCCAGCATGGGCATTCGCGCTGCCGCGCTCGGCCGCGTCGAGCTGGACAACGTCGCGGTGCCGCTGCACCAGCGGCTCGGCGGGGACGATGCCAGCGAGGCCGACAACGTCCGTAATTACTCCGAGGCCATCGCACTCGCGCGATTGGGTTGGGCCGCACTGGCAGTCGGTACGTCGCACGCCGTGCTCGACTACGTGATCCCCTACGTCAAGGAACGTGAGGCGTTCGGCGAACCCGTTGCCCGCAGGCAGTCGGTCGCCTTCATGTGCGCCAACATCGCCATCGAGCTCGACGGGTTGCGGCTTGTAACCTGGCGCGGTGCGTCCCGAGCCGAGCAGGGGCTGTCCTTCACCCGTGAGGCCGCGCTGGCCAAGCGGCTCGCCACCGACAAGGGCATGCAGATCGGGCTCGACGGCGTCCAGCTGCTCGGCGGTCACGGCTTCACCAAGGAGCACCCAGTCGAACGTTGGTACCGCGATCTGCGCGCGCTGGGCGTCGCCGAGGGCATCGTCGTTCTATGAGCAGCGTCGTTTTATGAGCAGCGTCGTTCTATGAGCAGCGTCGTCGTATGAGAAGCGTCGTTCTCTAGAAGTCGTCCTCCCCCGGCCCCCACCACAGAACCCAGGAACGGAAACCCAGTCATGGCAATCAATCTGGAAATGCCACGCAAGCTGCAGGCCGTCGTCGACATGGCCCACGATGCCGCCGCCGAGATGCTGCGCCCCATCTCACGCAAGTACGACCTCGCCGAGCACGCCTACCCGGTCGAGCTGGATACCCTCGCCGACCTCTTCGAAGGCCTCACCGCCGCCAACACCATCTCGTTCGCAGGTGCGGACGCATTCCGCGGCATCGACGGACCCAAGGAGAACGTCAACGGGGCCAACATGTCCGCGTTGGTGAACGCGCTCGAGATCAGTTGGGGCGACGTCGCGCTGCTGCTCTCGGTGCCCTTTCAAGGCCTCGGCAATGCCGCCCTCTCAGGCGTCGCCACCGATGAACAACTCGAGCGTCTTGGCAAGGTCTGGGCCGCGATGGCGATCACCGAGCCCGATTTCGGCTCGGACTCCGCGGCCGTGTCGACGACGGCCAAGCTCGACGGTGATGAGTACGTCATCAACGGCGAGAAGATCTACGTCACCGCAGGGTCGCGTGCCAGCCACATCGTGGTGTGGGCGACGCTGGACAGGACGAAGGGGCGCGCCGCGATCAAGTCGTTCATCGTCCCTCGCGAGCATCCGGGTGTGACGGTCGAACGCCTCGAGCACAAACTCGGCATCAAGGCCTCCGACACCGCCGCCATTCGCTTCGACAACGCCCGGATTCCGAAGGAGAATCTTCTCGGCAACCCGGACATTCAGGTGGACAAGGGTTTTGCCGGCGTCATGGAGACGTTCGACAACACCAGGCCCATCGTGGCCGCGATGGCGGTCGGCGTCGCTCGCGCCTCGCTGGAGCAGCTGCGCGCCATCCTCACCGACGCCGGTGTCGAGATCTCCTACGACCAGCCGACCCACTCCCAGAGCGCAGCCGCCGCGGAATTCCTGCGCATGGAGGCCGAATGGGAGTCCGGCTATCTGCTGACCCTGCGGTCGGCATGGCAGGCCGACAACAAGATCCCGAACTCGAAGGAAGCCTCGATGGGGAAGGCGAAGGCCGCCAGGGTGGCCAGCGACGTCACCCTCAAGGCGGTCGAATTGGCCGGTACCACCGGCTATTCCGAGGCGACACTGCTGGAGAAGTGGGCGCGGGATTCGAAGATCCTCGACATCTTCGAGGGCACCCAGCAGATCCAGCAGTTGGTGATCGCGCGTCGCCTGCTGGGGCTGTCGTCGGCTGAACTGAAGTAGCAGACCCACTCCGGAGCAATTCCCCGGTCGCTGCGCTCCTGCCCGCCGGAAGGTCCGATAACGTCGGACCCATGGATGACTTTCACGCATTGGTCGCTCGTCAGGGCGACGACGGAATCACCGCGAGGGTGGAGACGCTGACCGAGTCGGAGCTGCCGCCCGGTGAGGTGACCATCCGAGTGGCATTCTCCAGCGTCAACTTCAAGGACGCGCTGGCGCTCACGCCGAAGGGCGGCGTCGTGCGCGACTATCCGATCGTGCCGGGCATCGACCTGACCGGTGAGGTGATGGCCTCGTCGTCCGACGAGTTCTCGGTCGGCGACGCGGTGCTCGCGCACGGCTACGAGATTGGAACGGGTCGGCACGGGGGTTACGCCGAGTACGCCCGCGTTCCCGCCGACGAAGTCGTCGCCCTCGGCTCGCTGAGCCCCTACGAGGGTGCTGCGATCGGCACGGCCGGCTTCACCGCCGCGATGAGCGTGCAAGCGCTGATCGGCCGGGGCATCGGCCCGAACGACGGCCCCATCGTCGTGACGGGAGCAACCGGAGGCGTCGGCTCGGTGAGCGTCGACCTGCTATCGGCGGCGGGTTTCGAGGTGGTCGCGTCGACCGGCAAGGCGGAGGCAGCGGACAGACTCAAGGCGCTGGGCGCTGCCGAGGTAATTCCCCGATTGCCAGCCGACCCCGATGCCAAGCCCAGGACGCTGGGCAAGACGCGCTGGGCGGGTGCGGTCGACTGCGTCGGCGGCGCGACGCTCGCCGACGTGATCAGCACCATGTCCTACGGCGGCGCGGTGGCCGCCAGCGGGCTGACCGGTGGCCCTGCGCTGAATACGACGGTGATGCCGTTCATCCTGCGGGGAGTCGCACTGCTGGGCATGGACTCGGTGTTGATGCCCATCGGCCCGCGCCGCGAACTCTGGGACCTGCTGGGCGGTTCATTGAAGCCCCGGCGCCTTTCTCAGATCACCCACGACGTCGACGTGAAGGATGTCGTCGACGTGATCGACCAGGTGCGGGCGGGGAAGTTCTCCGGTCGCGCAGTCGTGAAGGTGGCAGGCGGGTTCTAGCCCACCTGCCACCTCGTCACGATCAGAGCAGGTGGCTGATGAGGTCCGGCTTCATCTGCTGGAGCTGCGCACCCCAGTACGGCCAGTCGTGCGTGCCGGTGTCCGGGAAGTTGAACACGCCGTTGGAACCGCCGGCCGCAATGTAGTTGTCCTGGAAGGTGCGGTTCGTGCGGATGGTCAGGCCCTCGAGGAACTTGGCGGGCAGGTTGTTGCCGCCGAGCTCGCTAGGGGTGCCGTTACCGCAGTAGACCCAGATGCGGGTGCCGTTGGCGACGATCGTCGGGATCTGCACCATCGGGTCGTTGTACTGCCAGGCCGGGTCGGTCTCTGCGGGACCCCACATGTCGTTGGCCTTGTAGCCGCCCGCGTCACCCATGGACAGGTTGATCAGGCCGGGCCACTGGCCCTCGGACGGGTTCAGGAAGCCCGACATCGAGCCGGCGTAGGTGAACTGCCCGGGATGATGGGCGGAGAGCACGAGCGAGGCGCCACCAGCCATCGACAGACCAACGGCTGCGCTGCCGGTCGGCTTGACGCTGTTGTTGGCCGCCAAGTAGTTGGGCAGCTCTGAGGTTAGGAACGTCTCCCAGTTGTAGGTCAGGCAGCCGTTCTTGCCACACGCGGGCTTGTACCAGTTGGAATAGAAGCTGGACTGGCCACCGACCGGCATGACGATCGACAGACCCGAGTTGAGGTACCACTCGAACGCCTGGGTGTTGATGTCCCAGCCGTTGAAGTCATCCTGCGCACGCAGACCGTCGAGCAGGTAGACCGCCGGCGAATTGGCACCGCCGCTCTGGAACTGCACCTTGATGTCGCGCCCCATCGAGGGCGAGGGAACCATCAGGTATTCGACTGGGAGACCGGGACGCGAGAACGCTCCTGCGGTCGCACTGCCCCCTACCGCGCCGATCATGCCCGGCAGCAAAACAACCGCCATGGTCGCCATCAGCAGTCGGCGCGCCCAGCGGCCGAGAATTCCGTCAAACAACATCTACGAATCCATCCAGTTCCTGTTACGGGTAAACCGTCGACTCCTGCGATGCGAGATCGCCCAAGCGGCGGCGGGATCACCGCCTGCCGCGCCCGCGCAGCGTCAACCCGCGGACCTGACTTTTAACTTGTCGACACGAAGTAAAACATGTAGGCCGCGCTGGCAGCCACTCCGCCACCCGTCGTACCAGGTCAAGTGGCGGGGCGTCGACCGACCAATCTGCGCCGTACGCTGCTGCCCGTGGCGGGTTCCCGGAGCACCGTAGCCCACCGGCTCGGCCTCGACGACTGGATTCAGGCGGGGTACGTACTCATCGCCGAGGGGGTATCACGGCGCTGAAGATCGACCGCCTGTGCGATCGACTCGGTGTCACCAAGGGCAGCTTCTACTGGCACTTCGATGGCATGCCCAGCTATCGCGCCGCGCTGATCGAATCGTGGGGCCAACTGCGGGACGAACATCGCCGCGCCTTCGACGACGTGCGGCGAGCTGGAGCCCCGGGAGCGCCTGTCGCAGATGATGGCTTCGCTTGTCAGCCCCAGGCACTGGACGCTGGACCGGGCGATGCGGGAATGGGCGCGTTCGGACGCGTTTGTCGACGAGATCGGGTCTTGTAGCCGTCCTGAATTAAAAGTAACGTCAGTTTCAGTTCCGGAACGCCATCGTCCGCCGCACCGTTTTTGGAGACAGCCATGGAATCGTTCGTCCATCTCCGCAAGGGCAGGACTCCCCGGCGCTTGCACGCCGACCTCGACGGCCTCAAGGACGACGAACTAGGTCGGGGTGGATTCACCGGGCGGACCGCGAGCATCTATCGGCGCAACGACCCCACCGCGTACCGCTCGGTCGGGCCGCTACGCCCCGTTGACGTACTGTCCAGCGAACTGAAGCCCAGCGACGCCACCGATGCCGACGGCAGTCCGATGCTGCTGTTCTCCAACGCAGACTGCTTGGTCTTCCTATCTCGACGCACCGAACCCATGCCGTTCTTCGTGCGCTACGTCGACGGCGACCTGCTGTCGTTCGTGCACGAGGGTTCCGGCGTGCTGGAGACGGAGTTCGGCCCACTGCCGTACCGCAAGGGCGACTGGGTATACATCCCGAAGGCATGTACGTGGCGGCAGGTTCCCGACCGGGAGTCCACCTGGCTAATGATTCAGGCCACCGACGAGTTCAGGGTGCCGCCCGCCGGGCAGCTGGGGCGCCACTTCCCGTTCGATCCGTCACTGGTGGTGATCCCCGAGCCCCAGCCGATCGACGACGACGGTCGCGACGAGTACGAGGTGCGACTGATTCACTCCGAAATCAGCGGAGCTGGGACGACTTCTCTTTTCTACCAACACAATCCACTCGACGCCGAGGGCTGGCAGGGTGACAACTTTCCCTTTACGTTCAACATCGCCGACTACAACGTGGTGACCTCGGACAGCGTGCACCTGCCGCCGACCGTGCACCTGTTCATGCAGGCCACCGGCGTCTACGTGATGAACTTCCTGCCCAAGCCCGCAGAGGGCGTGGCAGGCACCGAGCGCACGCCCTGGTACCACCGCAACGTCGACTACGACGAGATCGCGTTCTTCCACGGCGGCACCCTGTACGGCATCCCGATGCCGCCCGGGCTGGTTTCCCATGCGCCGCAAGGGGTTCACCACGGCGCACCCGAGAAGGCGCGGGAACGGGCGAGGCGAAAGTTCGACGAGTACGACCGCGTCGACTGGTCGGTGATCGCCATCGACACCCGACGCCGGCTGGTGCCGTCCGCCGAGGTGCTGGCCAACGACCTGGGGCAGCACTAGACATGACAACCACCCAACAGTCCATCAAGCACGACTACGAGCGCATCCCGTATCTCGTTGCCTACCAGAACACCTCGACCACCCGCGACGTCTACGGCGGCGTCGCGGAATTGGTCGTGCTGGAGAGCTACCTGCTCAAGCCGAAAGACCGGCCCAGCGATACGGTTTTGGTATTCATGCATCCGATCGGTGGCGGGGCGTACCTGCCGATGATCAATGGGCTCGCCCGCGCGGGTCACCATGTCATCTACTGCAACAGCCGCTTCCGTGGCACCGACTCGGCCCTGTTGATGGAGAAGGTCGTCGAGGATCTCGGCGAGTGCATCAAGGATGCCAAGAATCGGCTCGGGTACTCGAAGGTGGTTCTCGCCGGATGGAGCGGCGGCGGCTCGCTGTCGGTGTTCTACCAGCAGCAGGCGCAACATCCGACCATCACGGCGAGCCCGTCCGGCGACGGTCCCGATCTGACCATGCTCGGGTTGATCCCCGCCGACGGCATCATGCTGCTCGCGGCCCACATCAGCCGCCACGGAACCATGACCGAATGGATGGACGCGTCGATCCTCGATGAGTCGGATCCGTCCAAGCGCGACCCCGAACTCGATCTGTACGACCCGCACAATCCCAATCAACCGCCCTACACCGCCGAGTTCCTGGACCGGTACCGACAGGCGCAGATCGCCAGAAACCGGCGGATCACGGCTTGGGTCAAAGAGAAATTGGCCGAGCTGAAGACCGCCGGACGCCCCGAGGACGAGTTCGCGTTCGTGGTGCACGGCACCATGGCCGACCCGCGCTGGCTGGATCCAACCGTCGATCCCAACGATCGCACCCCGGGGACGTGCTACCTGGGGGATCCTCAGGTGGTGAACTCGAGTCCCGTCGGCCTCGCCCGGTTCTGCACGCTGCGCAGCTGGCTCTCGCAATGGAGCTACGACGACGCCAACGGTGACGCCGTGGACTGCGGGCCCGACATCGCCGTGCCCGCCCTGGTGATCGGCAACCTCGCCGACGACGCGTGCACGCCAAGCCACACCCGCAGGCTGTTCGAGGCGATCGGCCACCACGACAAGGAGATGCGCGAGATCGCCGGCGCCAACCACTACTACGCCGGTCCCGACCAGCGCGGCACGCTCCGCGAAGCGGTCGCCGTCGTGACCGATTGGCTGTATCGGCACGGATTCAGCCAGTGACCGAGCCCTGTTCGGGCCCGCTCGACGGCATCCGCGTCATCGAGGTCGGCACGCTGATCTCGGGGCCGTTCGCCGGGCGCCTGCTCGGCGACATGGGCGCCGAGGTCGTCAAGATCGAACCACCCGGTGCCCCTGACCCGTTGCGCACCTGGGGACAGGCCGAACTCGACGGGCACCACTTCTTCTGGACGGTGCACGCGCGCAACAAGAAGGCCGCCACTCTAAACCTGCGGGAGGCGAAGGGCCGCGAGCTGTTTCTCGACCTCGTCGAAAAGTCCGACATCGTCGTGGAGAACTTCCGACCGGGAACACTGGAGAAGTGGAATCTGGGCTACGAGGTTCTGCGCGAACGCAATCGGGGCATCATCCTGGTCCGGGTGTCCGGCTACGGGCAGAACGGGCCCGAGGCCCACAAGGCGGGCTACGCATCGGTGGCCGAGGCCGCCAGCGGACTGCGGCACATGAACGGCTTCCCTGGCGGCCCTCCCCCACGACTCGCGCTGTCGCTCGGCGACAGCTTGGCGGGCATGTTCGCCGCGCAGGGAGCGCTCGCCGCGCTGTACCGCCGAACGGTGACCGGCGAAGGACAGGTCGTCGACGCCGCGCTGACCGAATCCTGTCTGGCGATCCAGGAGTCCACGATCCCCGACTACGACGTCGGCGGTGTGATCCGCGGGCCATCGGGCACCAGGCTCGAGGGCATCGCGCCGTCCAACATCTACCCGACCGCCGACGGCAGCTGGGTGGTGATCGCGGCCAACCAGGACACGGTCTTTCGCCGGCTGTGCGGCGCGATGGGCCGACCCGAACTCGCCACCGACGACCGCTTCGCCAATCACGTCGCGCGCGGTCGACATCAGGACGAGATCGACGAGATCATCGGAACCTGGGCCGCTGAACGTCAACCCGCCGACATCATCGCCACCCTGAGTGAGGCAGGCGTCATCAGCGGTCCCATCAACACCGTCGCCGAAGTCGTCATCGATCCGCAGCTCGTAGCCAGGGGCATGATCGCCGACCACTGGGATGAGAGGGTCGGCCGCAACGTGAAGGGCCCTGGCGTGGTCCCGGTGCTGTCCGAGACGCCGGGCACCATCCGCTACGCAGGGTCCGCCGAGCCCGGCCAACACAACGACGAGGTGTACGGCGAGTTGCTTGGCAGGTCCGCTGCCGAACTCGAGGCGCTGCGGGTGGAGGGAGTCTTGTGACGCGTGTGACCATCCGTGAGGTCTGCCTGCGCGACGGGCTGCAGATCGAAGCCCCGATCCCGTTGTCCGCCAAGCTCGAACTCCTCGAAGCCGTCGTCGCCACCGGAGTGCGCGAAATCGAGGCGACGGCCTTCGTCTCGCCGTCGAAGGTGCCCGCACTCGCCGACGCCGCGGCACTGGCGGCCGAGCTACCGCGCTTTCGCGAATCACACGGCGTCGAGTTCTCCGCGCTGGTCGCGGGACCCGGCGGCGCCGGTCGGGCGATCGCGGCGGGGATGGGTTCGATCGAGTACGTGGTGTCGGCCGCTGATGCTCACAGTCACGCCAACGTCGGGCGCTCGACCGCCGAGTCCACCGACCTGATCGCCGACATCGCCCGCATCGCGCACGAGAATGACGCAACCGTCGAGGTCATCATCGCCACCGCGTGGGACTGCCCCTTCGACGGGCCGACCGACCCGTCACGCGTCCTGGACATCGCCACCGCGGCAGTCGAGATCGGTGCAGACCGGGTAGCCATCGCCGACACCATCGGCACCACCACGCCGCGCCGGGTGACCGCCCTGATCGAGCTACTTCGACCGATCGTCGGCGACCTGCCCCTCGGTGCCCATTTCCACAACACGCGTGGCGCCGGGCTGGCCAGTGCCTACGCCGCCGTCCTCGCGGGCGTCAGGAGGCTCGACGCCTCGGTCGGCGGACTCGGCGGCTGCCCGTTCGCGCCGGGCGCCAGCGGCAACATCGCCACCGAGGACCTCGTCTACCTGTTGCGCGACAGCGACATCGGGGTCGACGTCGACCTGACAGCCGCGATCCACGCTGCAGGCGTGGCGCGCAGGGCCGTCGGCCACGACCTGCCCAGTGCGCTGCTGCGCGCCGGTGATCGCATCCTGGGCTGACGGTGCCGCCGGATCCGCTCACGGCCAAGGGCCGCCAGACCCGCGAAGCCATCGAACGTGCGGCACGGAAACTGTTCGCCGAGCGAGGCTTTCACGGGACGACGCTGGCCGACATCACCTCGGCGGCGGGCAAGTCGACGGCCGTCTTCTACCGCTACTACGGCGACAAGGAGGACCTGCTGGCCAGCCTGGCCGAGTCCTTCCTGCACGACGTGGTGATGCCATCGGGACTTGCCGTGCATCTGCCGGAGTCACCTGACGACACCACGTTCTTCTCCGCCGTGGTCACCGGGTACTGGAACATGTTCAAGCAGAACATCGGCATCATGATCGCCGTTAACCAGCTCGCCGACGCCAAGCCGCGGTTCGCCGACGTGCAGAACGAGTTCCGGCGCTTCGGGATGAACATCGTCGCCGCCTCCGTGCGCCGTGCACACGAGCAGGGGTACGCCAGCGACCTCGACGCCGAGCACACCGGCGCGGCGATCGCGCTGCTGTTCGAGAACTTCACCGCGGTGTATCTGCGCCCGTCAGGGCTCAACCTGCAGATCAGTGACGCCGATGCCATCACCACCCTATCGACGATCTGGAAGAAGACCCTGTACGGCTACTAGGAGATATCACCGTGGATTTCGCACTGCCCGAACACCTTCCAGGCCTATTGGCGGAGATGGACGCCTTCATCGAGGCGGAGATCAAGCCGTTGGAAGCCGAACACATGCAGTACTTCGACCGCCGGCGCGAGTACGCCCGCACCGACTGGGAGAACGGCGGCATCCCACAGCGCGCCTGGGAGGATTTGCTCGACGAGATGCGGCGCAGGGCCGACGCGGCGGGCTGGCTGCGTTACGGTCTGCCGTCCCGGTTCGGCGGGCGCGACGGCACCAACCTCGATATGGCGGTGATCCGGGAACACCTGGCGCACAGGGGTCTCGGGCTGCACAACGACCTTCAGGACGAATCGTCGATAGTCGGAAACTTCCCCCAGGTCATCATGATGGACCGGTTCGGCACCGATCCTCAGAAGAAGGACTGGGGTGAGGCGCTACTCACCGGCGAACGCTCGATGGCCTTCGGGCTCTCCGAACCGGATCACGGCTCCGACGCCACCTGGCTGGAAACCACCGCCGTGGCCGACGGTGACGGTTGGGTGATCAACGGCACGAAGCGGTGGAACACGGGTGTGCACCGCGCCACCCACGACCTCGTCTTCGCCCGCACGTCGGGACAGCCGGGCCAGGCCACCGGAATCACGGCGTTCCTGGTGCCATGCGACTCAACGGGTTTCAGCGTGCCCTTTTACTGGTGGACGTTCAACATGCCCACCGATCACGGCGAAGTGGAACTGAAGGACGTCCGGGTTTCCGCCGACACGGTGCTCGGCGAGGTCGACCACGGCCTCGAAGTGGGCCAGACCTTCCTGCACGAGAACAGGATTCGACAGGCGGCCAGCAGTCTCGGCGCCGCGCAATACTGCATCGACAGGGCCGCGCAGTACGCCTCGGAGCGAGTGGTGTTCGGCAAGCCGCTCGCGGTGAACCAGGCCGTCCAGTGGCCGCTCGTCGAATTGCAGACCGAGGCGCAGATGGTGCGACTGCTCGTCTACTACGCCGCGTGGCATCTGGATCGCAACCACCACATGCAGGTGTCAGACAAGGTGTCGATGGCGAACTACCGCGCGAACCGGCTGGTGTGCGAGGCCGCCGACCGGGCAATGCAGGTCCACGGCGGCCTCGGGTACAGCCGCCACGAACCGTTCGAACACATCTACCGGCACCACCGCCGATACCGGATCACCGAAGGCGCGGAGGAGATTCAGATCCGGAGGGTGGCCCAGCGAATGTTCAAGTTCGGCAGGTCCACCACGTGACACCCGAGGAGTTGGCGCCCGCGCTGACCGCCGTCCTGCAACCGTCGCTCGGCACGGTACGAGTTGCGGATCTGCAGGTCCTCACGGGTGGTGCGAGTCGTGCTACGTGGGCGTTCGAGGCGATCGGTGACGCCGGCTCGCGGAAGCTGATCCTCCGCATGGGGCCGCCCGACGAAATCCACGCGGGTATGGAGCTGGAGGCCGCGGCGTTGGGCCGGGCGGCGGCCGCGGGTGCACCGGTGCCGCGGGTCCTGATCGCCGATAATTCCTCTGCTGCACTGGGCAATCCATTTCTGATCTGTGACTTCATCGGCGGTGAGACGATCGTGCGCCGAATTCAACGGACCCTCGACGACGACTCACGCGCCCATCTGGTCCGGCAGAGCGCACGGGCGTTGGCTGCCATTCACCGGGCCGACCCGACCGGTGTCGGCCTCGAGGCGTCCGATCAACTCGACGAGTGGCACGCTCAGCTCGACGGGATGGGCGACACCACGGCAACCTTCGAGTGGGCCTTCCGATGGCTGTCCGCACACCGACCACCCCCCTCTCCGAACGTGTTGGTGCACGGCGACTTCCGCATGGGGAACCTCATCATCGATACCGATGTACACCCCGCCGAGCTGGCGGCGGTGCTGGACTGGGAGCTCACCCATACCGGGGCGGTCTACGAGGACCTCGCGTGGTTCTGCATCAGGGCCTGGCGCTTCGGTGCGCCCGAATCACTCGGTGCAGGCGGCCTTGGCAGCATCGACGTTTTCCTCCGCGCCTACGAAGATGCCTCGGGCACAACGCTCGACCGCGTAGCCATGCGGTGGTGGCTGGTGCTGTCGACGCTGAGGTGGGGCGTGATCGGCCGGTACCAGGCCGAAAGGCACCTCTCGGGACGCACGCGATCCGTCGAACTCGCCGCCATCGGGCGTCGCGTGTGCGAGACCGAGTTCGACCTGCTCACCCTGTTGGGGGCGAAATGACCGACATCCACGGCAGGCCGTCGGCCGCCGAACTGGTGGCCGCGGTCGCCGAGTTCCTCGAGACCGACGTCAAGAACGAGACGACGGGGGCCGTCAACTTCCATGTCCGCGTCGCCGCCAACGTGCTGC
The DNA here is from genome assembly GCF_006439015.1 of Mycolicibacterium hodleri. Lineage (GTDB taxonomy): Bacteria > Actinomycetota > Actinomycetes > Mycobacteriales > Mycobacteriaceae > Mycobacterium > Mycobacterium hodleri_A. Next base: position 151,584 of record NZ_RCZG01000007.1, read on the forward strand.
GCACCGTCGAACGCGAACTCCTCGATGACGGCGCCGCCCCGGATCTGCTCGGGTTCGACGACGAACGGGCCTTGGCCGCGGCGATCCGCGCCGGTGACCTCGACGACCGCGGCGACGAGGTCACCTCTGCGCTGCGCGATCTCGTGCTGCACCGACTCGCCGTCGCACATCCGGGCTATGAGAACGGGTAGGCGCTCAGGCGGCGAGCCATCTCGGTATGCGTCGTCGACGTGGTCCCGCGCTGGTCTAGTGATGCGTTCCAGTGTCCAACCTCGACCGAACTCTAGGTCAACCCCTAAGGGAGTAGCACCGTGAACGTAGCTCTGAGCCTCGATGTGGCAAACCGACTCTTCGGCGCCATCGAGAGCGGTGACTACGAGGCCGTCGAATACCTGTGGGCAGCCGACGTTGCGGTGTGGCACAGCGGCGACGCCGCGGACAACGACCGCATCCGCGCACTCAAGGTGATCAGGTGGTTCATCAAGAACACCACGACACGCACCTACGAGATTCGGGACCGACAGTTCTTCGACGGTGGATTCGTCCAGCAGCACGTCCTGCGGGCCGACGGAATCAACGGAGCGTCGATCACACTGCGGGTCTGCATCGTTATCAAGATCGACGACGAGGGACTGATCGTCAGGATCGACGAGTACTTCGACCCGGCCGACATGGCCGCCCTCCTCACGACATGATCAGCGTCCTGCCCCCCGCGATGCCGGCGTGATCCAGGTCTGCACCTGTGGGGTGAGCCGATGTGGCAATGCCCCGGCGCGCGTGCAGGTTCGGAGGATGGTCTCGGACGTGTCGGCCTCGAACACGCCGTAGAGCGCATCGTCAGCGGGTACGGACAGCGTCACCAACAACCGGACCGGAGCCGCGTCGACCGACATGGCCTCCGCGGTCGATTCCAGCAGGGAGGCGAAGCTGCCAATGGCGTTCTCGGTCAGTTCGGTTCGGTACCACTCGGCGAGGAAGCAGGCCATGTTCAGCCTCCTCCTCCAGTCGACGGGCCTCGGTCGTCCGCGTGCAACCGCCGCCCCAGCTCGACACGGCTGCGGATACCCAGTTTTCGGTAGACGCGGCCAAGGTTGCTCTCGACTGTCTTGGGGCTGATGAAGAGTGCGGCAGCCACGTCCTTGTTGGTCATCCCCAGTGCGACGAGTTCCGCGACCCGCTGTTCCGATGGTGTCAAGTCGGATTGTTGTCCCCGCATCGAATTCGTCCGGGCCAGCTCCGCTTCCACGCGGGCCGACCAGATCGGCGTACCGAGACTCTCGAACGTGCACAGCGCGTCCTCCAGTGCCGCGCGGGCAGCTTGCCGATGGCGCATGCGGCGATGCAGCTGACCCTGGACGAGAAGTGTGCGAGCACGTTCGAAGGGCACGGGCAGATCCTCGTGTTCGGCCATGGCATGCGCGGCCGCCCGCTCCGCGCCATCGAGATCTCCGCGGGCAGCCAGCAGCATGCTTCGGCAGCGAGCACCCACCGCCGACATCCACCGATGACTTAGACGAATACCGTTGTCCTCCAACGATGTCACCAGTTCCTCCGCCTGTTCGAGGGCATTCGTCGCGATCATGGCCTCAACGGCATCGGGGACGTAGTAGAAGGTCGAAACGTCGACGCCGGAATTCTCCTGCCACCGAGTGAGCAACGGGTGCAGGACGTTCAGCGCCTCGGCGTAATTGCCGAGAGACGTCTCCAGGAAGCCGAGGGCCATCGTCGGCCACGGCGTGGTCCATCGCCCGGCAGGTACCGAGGTGTCCGCGAGAGCACTCTCGATCTCCTTTCGCGCATCCTGTTCGCGACCCGTGTACGCAGCGGCGACCGCGGCCGGAACGGCCGCCAGGATCCGCACGTGGTCGCCTCCGATCTGCTCCGCGCGCAGCAGCATGTCGTCCGCCGTCCGCGCGGCATTGGCATAACGACCCAAGCCGATGTCGACCATCGCGGCGTGAAACTGAAGGCACGGCAGATCCGTGTTGATGCCACGGGAGGCGCGTCGTTCCAGGATTGCGGCCAGTTCCGACTCGGCCTCGACCAGTCGTCCCATCCACGCCAGGGCGAGGGCATTGACAGCATGCGCACTGAATGGGGCATACGTGTCCACGTCGAGGTCTTCCAGGTTCACGGCCCGATCCAGCGTTGCCTGATCCAACCCCACTCCCCGACTGCACTGCAGCGCAACGTGTACCGCCAATGCCTGGCTGATCAGATGCGGGTCCTTCAATTGCTCGGCGTGCGTCAGCGCCTGCACGGAGTGACGATGCGCGCTATCGCCGTTGCCAAGTGACGACTGAGCCACCGCTGAGCACAGGTGCGCTCGCAGCAGTGTTACGGGCTGTTTGGCCGCATCGCTCAGCGCCTGTTGAAGCAATTCCGCAGCTACGTCGAAATCTCCGTGGAACAACAGGGTTCCGGCGACCATGATGCGCGCGACTGCGCGTTGCTCGCATGCGGGCAAGATGGCGGCAACGGATTCCGCCAAGGCTCGGGCCCGGTCGAGGTCGCCGGCCTTGAGGTGGTGCCGGGCCGCTTCGAGCCGTCGTTCCGGTGTGCCACCGCCTAGATCGATGGCCAACTCGATCAGCTCCGCCGCAAAGACGGGGTCACCCTTTGCAGCGACGAAAGCGGTTGCAGCATCAATTGCGGAGAGGACGTCGGCGTCGGCGCTCGTGGCGGCGAGAGCCAGGTGCCTGGCCCGCTGCTCCGGAGCCGACTCGAGAGCTGCCAACGCGCGGTGCATTGCGCGACGCTGAGCGGGCAGCGCCTGGCTGTAGACGCCGTAGGCGAGTACGGGATGGGTGAATCGGACCCGGTTGCCCTCGATCGACACGACCCCGCTGGTTTCGGGCTCCTCCAGGAGGCGAACGAGGCGGTCGACCGACGTGGAGGTCATCGCCGCCATCACGTCGACCGTCGGGTCACCGACGCAGGCCGCAGCGAGCAGAGCGCGCTTGACCTCGTCGTCGAAGCACTCCACCCTTTGCCGCACGATCTCGGCGAGCGCCGGCGGCAGGCTCGCCGGCGCGGATGTCTTGTGGTTCGTTGCTCGAGCGAGTTCCAATGCATAGAAGGGATTGCCGCCCGATACCTCGGCGATCCGCATCATCGTTGGGCGGGAGTACGAGCGGCCGATCCGGTCTGTGATCAATCTTTGCAGTTGATTGGGCTCCATCGGTCGGATCCGCAGCCGAGAAAGAGAGTCCGGACGATCGAGCTTCAGCCATACCGCAGCCCCGTCCGACGCGTTCCTTTCTGTCAACAGGAGCCCGACTGGCCCCCGCAATCGGCGGGCGGCGAACGCGAGAAGGTCACGACTGGCAGCGTCGAGCCACTGGACGTCGTCAATCGCGATGAGCACGGGAGAGGTCTCGGACAGCTTGTTGACGATCGCCGTGAATGCCGCGACGACTGCCCGCTGATCTTCGTTCGAGTGACGCCCGTCCACGTGCAGGAGATTCCGCTCGGCGGCCCGTCGCTGCAATTCGGGCAGGGAACTCAGCACATCGGAGTCGACATCGCGGATCAGCTCGGCCGCGATTCCCAGGGCAAACCCACTCTCCTCCCGGCGGGCGCGGGCCGACAGCACCAGGAAGCCGACCGAGCGCGCCTCTTCTGCGGCGGCCAGCCATGCCGTGGTCCGACCTATCCCCACCTCGCCGTCGATCAGCATGGCCGCTGGTCCGCGCGCCGCCGAGGAGAGGAACCTCGACATGCACTCGGCGTCGTTGGACCCGTTCATCGACACACCTTTCGACCGCCGAACGCCAGCGATGGCTCGGTATGGAGTGAGAAGTCGGCCTGCATGCGAGTCGAGCTCGGTGGCGAACGCCTCCGCGGGACGCGCGAACGATTCGAAGGCGTGGACCGTCATGAACGCTCCACCGCAATCAGGAGATGAAGGTAGGTCTCAGGCGAAGCCGTTCGATGCATTGCCGCCTCCTGGCTGCCGGAAGTCCGGTGTGGTGTTGGCCAAAGGCTATGAACGGTGGCCGCCGCGAGTCACGCGTAGCGCACTACCTGTTTTCGCGCGAAGCCGCGCTACGTAGCAGCCGCCCGGTTAGCCTCGGCGATCGTGGAGTTTGATCTCGGTCGGGTTCCGGAGCACACCGACTACCTGGTGATCGGTAGTGGATTCGGCGGGTCGGTCATGGCTGGGACGCTGGCGAGGAAGGGCCGAAGGGTTTGCCTGCTCGAACGCGGCAAGGCCTACCCACCCGGTTCGTTCCCCCGGACCCCCGACGGCATGGCCAAGAACTTCTGGGACCCGTCCAACGGGCTCCACGGCATGTTCAACGTGTGGTCGTTCGATCATGTCGACGCGATCGTGTCGAGCGGGCTCGGCGGCGGGTCGTTGATCTATGCGAACGTGATGCTCGAGAAGCCCGCAGAGTGGTTCACCCAGCCCATGCCGGGCGGTGCGGTCAGTGAGAAGTGGTCCTTCGACGGTGACGACCTCGCCGAGCACTACTCCGCCGTGAAGGATTTCCTGGGTGTCGACACGATGCCGGAGGAGTTGGCAGCGGAGTACTCACCGAAGACCCTCCGCTTTCTCGATGCCGCCACGTTCTCCGATGCCATAGGACGGGAAGCCAAGTACGCCCCACTTGCCGTCCGGTTCAGGGATGCGAGCGGTATTCCCGCCGTCGGTGCGCCGCTGCGGCGGGAGCGCTACGGCAGCATCTACGGCAATCCGCGCCGGACCACGTGCCGAATGATCGGCGAATGCAACATCGGGTGCAACGAAGGCGCCAAGAACAGCATGGATCACACCTACCTGTCGCTGGCGCACTCGAAGGGCGCGACCATCCACGTTCGTACGGAGGTTCGCACCATCGCACTTCTGGAAGGGGCGCCCGGGGGTTACCGATTCGAGGTGTCCTACGTAGAGCATCCGGACTGGGCCGATGGAATTGAGCGGGACACGAGTTGCGTTTCCGTGCGCAAGATCCAGGCGAAGCGGGTCATTCTCTCCGCAGGCGCCCTTGGCACGACCTATCTGATGCTGAAGAACCGCAATGGATTGAAGGTGCCGACCACGTCACCGGTGGGCGAGCGATTCTGTGACAACGGCGATCACCTGGGTGTCGCGCTACCCGTCCGCGATACCCAGGACTATGCGGCGAACAAGGGGCCCGTGATCACCGCCTACCGAGAGTTCGAGACCACGCCGAGCAGTGACGGCGTGTGGCCGCCAGTCCGAATGTATCTGCAGGACGGCGGTGTTCCGACGATCATGGTCTGGGTACTGAAGACCATCGAGGTACCGGGACTGGTCGGTGGCCTTCTCGGCGCTGGGATGAGCTACTGGTGGCAACGGGTCACCAACACCAATGACAACAATGTCTCTGCGGAGGCGAGTCGCATCATGAGTGGATCACCGCCGATTGCCAGGAGCCTCCCGATCCTCGCCATGGGAGAGGACGTGGCCGACGGCCGATTGCACTTGAACTCCGATGGCGTCCTGGTCAATTCGTGGACGCCGGAAGGTTCGCAAGCCCATTTCATCGCGGTGCGACGAAAGGTGAATGCGCTCCTGCGCCATCTGGGGGCGAGGGTCAAGAAGAACCCCGACGTGAAGACCACGCGAACGATCACCGTCCATCCGCTGGGTGGGTGCCCCGCCGACACCTCCCAGTTCAACGGCGTCGTCGATTCGTTCGGTCGCGTTCATGGAGTTCCGGGGCTGTGGATTGCGGATGGTTCGGTGATGCCCGGACCGGTCGGGGCCAATCCGTCGCTCACGATCGCCGCGTTCGCTCGTCGTGCCGCGAAGAAACTATTGCGCGAGAGCGTCGACGGTCCGCCATCGGAACCGCAGCGCCCCCGAATCGCCGATTGATCACCATCTGAGGCGACACAGATACGTCTTGGCCAGCCCCCTGATGAAGAACCTCGCGTAGGCCTGCACCGCCCGACAGCGATCCGACCACGTCGTGCCCGCACCGAATCCCCTCATCGTCGTGAGTTGGACCAGAAAGCTCGTCGGCGAGATCTTTATGAATCCGGCGGCGTGGCGCCGTCGGAAGGAGCCCTCGTACTTCGTGACGTCCTTCAACACGACGTGCGCCGTGGTGGAGTCGCCCCACAAATGCCAACTCGGCTGCAGATACTTGATTGCCGTCATCTCGTAGGCCCGATCACCGTTTTCGAACCTCGCGGTGTAGGTCATCCATCGGGCGGGTTTTCCGTCGCGGCCATCGCCTTGTTTGAAGAGCGCGAACTCCCCACCGTCCGTGGAGAGGAAGCGACCGCCCAGCACCGGGATGACGAGCTCTGCGCGCAATCGCGCCGTGGGTACCTCGCTCGAGACGAACGCCGCGACGTCGGTGATGTCGATCGCAGCCCGCATGGTCGCGGCAACGGCACTCGCGGACGCGTACCCGGCGACCGGATCCGAGGCGCGCAGCGCTAGCCGGCCGGTCATCGTCTCCCTGAAACGCATGCCCGTCATCAGTCCTCGCTCAACCAGCGGATGATGTCCGGGAACACGTCGATCTCCGCGTACTGGCCGAGGAACATGTCGAGATGTCCATATCCCGGGTATTCCTTGAAGCCGTGTTTGGGGGGCGCTCCTAGTGGCACGGGCGAATGGCGGTTGAAGAACTTCCACGAGTTGCGCATCGCGATGGGGCGGAACGTGCGATTGTCGCCGCCGGTGATGAACGTGAAGACCGCGTCGGTTCTCGGGGCCTCCCGCCCGAGTTGCGTGGGGATCTCCGAATAGTCCATGGCGGGCACCAGGTGACCCTCCTTGAGACAAGCACGGGTCTGCCGAAACAAGCTCACCGGCACGTGCGCGAACTCACCCTCGATCCAGTCATGGGTGGACGGGTCGAGATTGTGGTGGCTCCACAGGGTCGGAAACCCCACGCCGTAAACGAAACTCGAGTGCTTGCACACTGCATTTCGACACTCGTGGTGAGTGACATCCACCAGGAAGTCCATCAGCTTCGCGCTGAAACTTGGCGCGTACAGTCCGTACTGCGGATCGAAGTAGTCGGTCATCTTGCCAAGCGTGGCCATCGCGATCGGCAGTTTGATTGCCGCAGCGTTGCGCACCTTCGGGGTCATCGCGGTCGAATTCGCCACTACTCGCGTCACTTCCGGCAGAAGTCCCGAGGCAATGGACATCGTGAAGGCGTGTGAGCCTTGGCAATGCACCACCGCCTTGATGGTCTTCTTCTTGGTCAGCTCGAGGATCTTCACCACGGCAGCTGGAAAGTCGAAGACGGCCGCGTGATCGAGGGTATATTCAGACGGCTCCAGGTCAATGCTGGAGCGCCAGTTCAGTATCCACACGTCGAAGCCTGCCGCGGAGAGCATCGCGGGCAGGGTGATGATGTCGGGCGGACAGAACAGGTTCGCGCGGACCCCGGCGCCGTGCACCAGCATCACCGGACCCATGTCGGTCGTACCTGGCACCGGTGGCAGATGCTTGAAGTTGAGCTCGAAGCCGTCCTTCGCCGTGAACCACACGGTCTCCACGGCGGGCAACTGGACCCCGTAGGGTGACCGCAACGAGATGTCGGTGTTCCGCGGAGCGATGAAGCGGCGCATCATGTTCGGCCGTCCGAGGGCAGCATCTGCGGACTGGTCTGCACCATCGTCGACAGCGCGGACCGGTCGGGCAGCCCGAGCTTCATGCACGCCTTGTAGACGTGTCCCTCGACGGTCCGGACCGACACGCACATCTGGCCGGCGATCGCCTTGTTGGTCATCCCCTGCGCAACCATGACGGCGACCTCTCGTTCGCGGCCGGTGAGCGGCAATGGATTCAACACCTTCTCCAAGGCGGGTGTCGCGGGATTGCCACAGCGTTGCGCCAGTGCCGCGGCGCACCCCTTGGCCGCGAGTTCCCCGGCGCGGTGACCAGCGGCTTGGTACACGCGCGCCGCTTGCGCGGCAGCATCGGCGGCCACGGCCAGCATCCCAGCCTCCTCGAGTGCCGCGGACACCGCCTCCAACGCCGGCCCGTCGGAATCGGCCAGCGCTTGGCCGTGCGCGATGCAGAGCCGCCCTGCCGCACAGTCGATCTGCGCGTTCATTCGGCGCGCCGCGGCCAACCCGTTGACGTCGCCGAGCCTGACGGCGTCATGCACCGCACGCAGCGCGACGGCCGCCTGTCCGGACTGCTCGGCCGCGTGGATGGCGTCGCGCGCCGACGCGACGGCACCACGGATGTCCCGCGCCGCGGCGAGCGTCCATGCCCGTGCGATCGCCAGGTCGGGGGCGTACAGCGCGGAGCGCATCCCGTGCGAGGCCACGGCACGATCCAGCGCCGCGGCGGCTTCGGCGGAGCGACCTTGCTGTCCGAGCGCTTGCGCCAGTCCGATGAGAGCCAGAGGACCCCAGCTGTAACCGGTGGACGTCAGCGCCGCGGCGGCCTGACGAAAGAGGGTGGCGGCCTCCTCCAGGGTTCCGCGCGCCATCAGCGTATGACCGAGAACGACCTCCCCGATGGCCCGGCCGGGCTGCTGAAATTCCGAGAAGCTCTGGTAGTGCCGCGCGAGGTCTTCGGCGGCCCTGGTCTCGCCCGCCATGATCAACCCCAACGTCTGGCCGAGACCGATGGTGAACCGCAGCAGACCGGGGTGCGTGGCGCCGAGCCCGCGTTGGGCGAGTACCTCGACGTCCCCGAACCGGCCGAGCCGTGCGCTGGACAGCGTGGCCGTCGCCGCCGCCCAGGCCACCGCAAGATCAAGCGCTGCAGGCGATTCGAGCACGGCGGAGGCTACTCGGACGGCATGGTCGGGATCACCGCTGCTCATGGCGAAGGTCGCCGCCAGCGCGTCGAGGGTGTGGTAGGCGGCGGGCTCGGAGATGCGCGCCCGCATGTCGGCCAGGTAGAGCATCGCGTCGCTGGACTCCGATAACATCCAGAATCTGTTGGCGGCCTTGGGAAGTGTCCACGCGGTCATATCCCATTCGGACAGCGTGTCCGGATCGACGGGGTCCAGCACCTCGTCCGCGTCACGCCCGCGGCCCTGCCACGACAGTGAGTGTGCCAGCGGGAGCCGCGCCGACAGGTCCCCGGACTGTGCGAGCGCGCCTCGCGCCAACCGTTCACCAAATTCCAGGTCGCCCATGCGCATTGCCTCCCAGGACAAAGTGACCAGGTCACTCGCATCGGGGGGCGAGTCGGTGTCGAGCGCCAGTCCCGCGATCCGCAACCGACCGCCGATGTCGGTAGGAGCGTCGTTCGACAGTTGCCCGACGAGCAACTTGCGCAACCTGCGGACGGCGAGTCGTCCGAGCCCAGAACGAATGCGCTCGGTATACAGCGGATGGAAGGGATGTACGAGAAGGCTGCCACCGTGATCACTCACCGTGACGACTCCGGCCGTCTCTGCGCGGTCGACCGCTTCGAGGCCCGCGACCTCGGCGAGATCCGACACCGCGAGCGGCTCCTCCACCGCTAGAAACTCGAGCACGGTTCTGACATCTGGGGCGAGAGCACTCAGGTGTTGATCGATCAGCGTCGACAGCTGCGGAGTGAGGGGCATTTCGCCGCGCAGCTGCCAGACCCCCTCGACTTGGCGCAGCGAGCCCGTGTTCACCGCAGCCTCGACGAGGTGGCGCAGGTAGAGCGGGTTCCCCTGACTGACGTCGAACATCCGATCAGAACTCACGCCCTCGACAGGACCGCCGAGAACCTGCTCGAGCAGTACCGCGGATTCGTCTGAGTCGAAGGGACGGATGTCGCAACGCTCCAGGATGCCGTCCTTCCACAGCGCGATGACCGCGTCGGGGCAGCGCTCGCCGTCGCGCACGGTCAACAACACCCGAGCCAATCCGTTGAGCGCGAGTTGATGGACGAGCGTGGCCGACAACGTGTCGAGGTGGTGGGCATCGTCGACGACGAGGGTCAGCCCCTGCGCGGCATCGAGGCGCAACGCGTCCTGCGCCATCCGGAGCAATATCGCGGGTTCGTCGGCGCCGGCGAACTCGATCAGGTGACTAAAGGCTCCGAACGGAATGAGTTTGGCCGACTCGGTCGCGGAGACCCACCGTGACGTGACGCGCGGATTCTCCTTCGCGAAGGCCTTGGCGGCCGCGCGAGCCATCACCGTCTTGCCCACGCCGGGCGCACCGACCAGTACCGCGCCACGCCCCGAGCCGATTGCGGATTCGAGCTGCTTTCGCGTCGCACCCCGCCCCGCCGTCATCCAGCGAACCCCCACCACAGGTGGATCCTATGCTTGACCGCCCCGACTCATCGGGTAAATCAATCGCGGCAACCAAACGGCACTACGTCGAAATCGATTCCCTCGGCCACGTTCGGAACGTGGGATGGGTCGCCGCAGCTCGCCGTCGACCCCGTATCCGCACCGCGCGCTGGGCACTCGTCGTAGCATCGGCAGCGTGCCCGAGTCGACGCTGAAGATCCTGGTCTACAGCGACAACGCGCGCACGCGCGATCAGGTGCGCAGTGCGCTGGGCAAGCGGGTTCACCCCGACCTCCCCGAACTGGAGTATCTGGACGTCGCCACCGCGCCGGTGGTCGTCGACCAACTCGACAAGGGCGGCATCGACCTCGCGATCCTGGACGGCGAGGCCACCCCTGCGGGCGGGATGGGCCTGGCGAAGCAACTGAAGGACGAGTTGGCGCACTGCCCGCCGATCCTGGTGCTGACCGGCCGCCCGGATGACGCCTGGCTGGCCTCGTGGTCGCGGGCGGAAGCGGCCGTTTCGCACCCGATCGACCCGATCCGACTGGGCGAAGCGGTCGCATCCCTGCTGCGCTCAATCACGCCGTAACCAGCACGAAACACGCTGGCACCATTCACTTCTCGCTTTGATCTTGTCGCAAGATGCAGATACCCAGCTGCTTCGCTGGATCCTATCCAAAATGCGCCGAGCCGACCGTTAACCAGACTAAGCTGTGTCCTAGCTCACATCGCCGGCCCAACGAGGGAGCGACACATCGGTATGAACGCTTATCTGCCCATTCTGGTTCTCGGCGTGATCGCGGCTGCGTTCGCGATCGGATCGGTAGGCATCGCGGTCCTGATCGGACCGCGGCGCTACAACCGGGCCAAACTCGAGGCCTACGAATGCGGCATCGAACCCGTCGCGCCAGGATCACCAGGCGACCTGCAGACCGGACAGCGATTTCCGGTGAAGTACTACCTCACCGCGATGTTGTTCATCGTCTTCGACATCGAGATCGTGTTCCTCTACCCGTGGGCCGTGGCGTTCGACTCGCTCGGACTGTTCGCCGTCGTCGAAATGCTCCTGTTCATGCTCACCGTCTTCGTCGCCTACGCGTACGTGTGGCGGCGCGGCGGACTCTCGTGGGACTAGCCGGGGAATTGGATTAATGGGACTCGAAGAACAACTACCGGGTGGCATCCTTCTCTCGACGTTGGAGAAGGTCGCCGGATACGTCCGCAAGGGGTCGCTATGGCCCGCCACGTTCGGACTGGCGTGTTGCGCCATCGAGATGATGGCGACGGCAGGACCACGGTTCGACATCGCCCGATTCGGCATGGAACGGTTCTCGGCGACTCCGAGACAGGCCGATCTGATGATCGTGGCGGGGCGCGTCAGCCAGAAGATGGCACCGGTGCTGCGGCAGGTGTACGACCAGATGGCCGAACCCAAGTGGGTGCTCTCCATGGGGGTCTGTGCGTCGTCGGGCGGAATGTTCAACAACTACGCCATCGTGCAGGGCGTCGACCACATCGTTCCCGTCGACATCTACCTACCGGGCTGCCCGCCGCGTCCCGAGATGCTTCTGAACGCAATCCTCATGTTGCACGCCAAGATTCAGGAGATGCCACTGGGCGTCAACCGTGCCGAGGCCATCGCAGCAGCGGAGCAGGCCGCACTCGCCTCTCGGCCGACCATCGAGCTCAAGGGGTTGCTGCGCTCGTGACGGCAAACGGCGGCGACCCCGGAAACGGCAAGGACACCGGAAACGGCAGGGACGAGGTGATCGGCCGGCGGCGGGGCATGTTCGGCGTCAAGGGCAGCGGCGACACGTCGGGCTACGGCAGGCTGGTCCGCGAGGTTGCTCTGCCGGGCAGTTCGCCGCGGCCCTACGGCGGCTACTTCGACGACGTCGTCGACACGCTGGCGGAAGTGCTCGGCGAGGACGCATTCACCGCCGCCATCGAGAGCGTGGTGGTATTCCGCGACGAGCTCACCCTCGAGGTGCGTCGCGAACACCTTAGGGCCGTCGCGCAGGCGCTTCGCGACGACGCGGCGCTGCGGTTCGAACTGTGCCTCGGAGCTTCCGGCGTTCACTATCCCGGCGACGCCGACCGCGAACTGCACGTCGTCTACCCGCTGATGTCCATTACGCACAACCGCCGAATCCGCGTCGAGGTGGCTGCACCCGACGCGGATCCCCATGTGCCATCCCTGTTCTCGGTGTACCCCACCACCGATTGGCACGAGCGCGAGACGTACGACTTCTTCGGCGTCGTCTTCGACGGACACCCGTCTCTCACCCGCATTGAGATGCCCGACGACTGGGTGGGACATCCACAACGCAAGGACTACCCGTTGGGCGGCATCCCCGTGGAGTACCACGGCGCCGAGATTCAACCGCCCGACCAGCGGAGGTCATACAACTGATGACCAAACCCGACAACCCGCCCGAAGAGATCCTTGTCACGGTGGGCGGTGAAGACTGGCAGGAAGTCGTCAACGCCGCTCGAGACAGTGCCGTCGCCGGCGAACGCATCGTCGTCAACATGGGGCCTCAGCATCCGTCGACCCACGGCGTCCTTCGTCTCATCCTCGAGATCGAGGGCGAGACGATCACCGAGATCCGCTGCGGGATTGGCTACTTGCACACCGGGATCGAAAAGAACCTCGAGTTCCGCAACTGGACCCAGGGCGTCACCTTCGTGACACGGATGGACTATCTGTCACCGTTCTTCAACGAGACGGCGTACTGCCTCGGTGTCGAGAAACTGCTCGACGTCACCGACGACATTCCGGAGCGCGCAAGCGTGATCAGGGTGATGCTGATGGAGCTCAACCGCATTTCCAGCCACCTGGTGGCGTTGGCGACCGGCGGCATGGAGCTCGGCTCGATGTCGGCCATGTTCTTCGGGTTCCGCGAACGCGAACTGGTGCTATCGGTGTTCGAGACCATCACCGGTCTCCGGATGAACCATGCCTACATCCGGCCCGGCGGGCTGGCCGCCGACCTGCCCGACGAAGCGATACCTCAGCTCAAGGAGCTGCTGGAGCTGATGCCGAAGCGGTTGCGCGACATGGAGAATCTGCTCAACGAGAACTACATCTGGAAGGCCCGGACTCAGGGCATCGGCTACCTCGACCTGACCGGCTGCATGGCCTTGGGCGTCACCGGCCCGTGCCTGCGCTCGACCGGTCTGCCCCACGATCTGCGCCGCGCTCAGCCCTACTGTGGGTACGAGTCCTACGACTTCGACGTCATCACCACCGACGAATGCGACGCCTACGGCCGCTACATGATCCGGGTCCGGGAGATGCGCGAGTCGTTGAAGATCGTCGAACAGTGTCTGGACAGACTGAAGCCAGGCCCGGTGATGATCACCGACAAGAAGCTGGCCTGGCCGGCCGACCTCAAAGTCGGGCCCGACGGTCTCGGCAACTCACCCGAGCACATCGCCAAGATCATGGGCGGTTCGATGGAGGCTCTGATCCACCACTTCAAATTGGTCACCGAGGGCATCCGCGTGCCCGCCGGCCAGGTGTACGTCGCCGTCGAATCGCCTCGGGGCGAGCTCGGCGTTCACATGGTGTCGGACGGCGGAACCCGCCCCTACCGCGTGCACTACCGCGACCCGTCGTTCACCAATCTGCAGGCGGTAGCAGCGATGTGCGAAGGCGGCATGGTCGCCGACGCCATCGCGGCAGTGGCGTCGATCGACCCGGTGATGGGCGGGGTGGACAGATGAGCGTCGTCGATCTGCAACTGGGCCCGCGGCCCGACGAGCCGGGGCCGCCGATATCGGCTGGGCCACGGGAGTATTCGGCCGAGGTGACGCAGCGACTGGCCGCAGACGCAACACTCGTCATCGCCAAGTATCCCGAGGCCCGGTCGGCACTGCTACCCCTACTGCACCTGGTGCAGGCCGAGGACGGTTACCTCACACCCGCGGGGATCTCCTTCTGCGCAGCAGAATTGAGCCTTAGTCCCGCCGAGGTGACCGCGGTCGCGACGTTCTACTCGATGTACCGCCGCACCCCAACCGGGGAGTATCTGGTCGGCGTGTGCACCAACACGTTGTGCGCGGTCATGGGCGGTGATGCGATCCTCGAGGTACTTGAAGACCATCTCGGCCTACACGCCGGGCAGACCACCGGTGACGGAAAGGTCACCCTTGAGCACATCGAGTGCAACGCCGCGTGCGACTACGCGCCGGTAATCATGGTGAACTGGGAGTTCTTCGACAACCAGACACCCACGTCGGCAAGGGATCTGGTCGACGACCTGCGTTCGGGGACACCCGTCACCCCGACGCGCGGCGCCCCGCTGTGCACGTTCCGCGAAACCGCGATGATCCTGGCCGGTTTCGCCGACCAGCGGCCTGGCGCCAACGATGCCCCCGCCGGTGACGCCACGCTTGCCGGCCTGCGAATCGCGCGCGAGCGCAAGATGACCGCGCCCGATGTCGGCGAATCCAGTGGCACTGCACGCGGACCCGATGACGAGCAGCTGACCAAGGAGGCCAAGCGCGACGAGCCCTCCCCCGGCCCGTCGGCCGACGTGCCTGCGAAGAACGGAGCACCCGAGTGACGTTGACGCCGGTGCTGAGCAGCTATTGGGACGAACCGTCGTCGTGGACCATGGAGTGCTACCAGCGACACGACGGCTATCAGGCACTACGGACCGCGCTGGCGATGGATCCCGACGCAGTGATTGGCACCGTCAAGGACTCCGGGCTGCGTGGCAGGGGCGGCGCCGGATTCCCGACCGGTCAGAAGTGGTCATTCATCCCGCAGGAGCGGAGCCCGCGGAGCGACCAGAAGGTCCAGGGCACGGTGGGCGCGGGCGCCAAGCCGCACTATTTGGTGATTAACGCCGACGAGTCGGAACCGGGCACCTGCAAGGACATGCCCCTGCTGCTGGCCACGCCGCACGTCCTGGTCGAGGGTGCCATCATCGCGGCCTACGCGATCCGGGCACGCCACGCGTTCGTCTACGTCCGCGGTGAGGTGCTGCCCGTGCTGCGCAGGCTGCAGACCGCCGTGGCCGTGGCCTACGCGTCCGGATTCCTCGGCAGGGACATCCTGGGGTCGGGCTTCGATCTGGACTTGGTGGTGCATGCGGGCGCGGGCGCCTACATCTGTGGTGAGGAGACCGCGCTGCTCGACTCGCTGGAGGGCAGACGGGGCCAACCGCGCCTGCGCCCGCCGTTCCCCGCCGTGGCCGGCCTCTACGCCTGCCCGACGGTGGTCAACAACGTCGAAACCATCGCGAGCGTGCCCGCCATCATCCGTGGTGGTGTCGACTGGTTCACATCGATGGGATCCGAGAAGTCTCCCGGCTTTACGCTCTACTCGTTGTCCGGTCACGTCACCACACCCGGGCAGTACGAGGCGCCGCTGGGCATCACCCTGCGCGAACTGCTGGACCTCGCGGGCGGAGTGCGGGCCGGACACGCGCTGAAGTTCTGGACACCCGGAGGATCGTCCACTCCCCTGCTGACCTCGGAACACCTCGACGTCCCACTGGATTACGAGGGGATGGCGGGCGTCGGCTCGATGCTGGGCACCAAGGCGCTGCAGATCTTCGACGAGACGACCTGCGTGGTGCGGGCGGTCCGCCGTTGGACGCAGTTCTATGCACACGAGTCCTGCGGCAAGTGCACACCATGCCGCGAGGGCACTTACTGGTTGGCTCAGATCTACGAACGCCTCGAGGATGGCACCGGGCGGCCGGAGGACCTCGACAAGCTGCTCGACATCGCCGATGCGATCTTCGGCAAGTCGTTTTGCGCGCTCGGCGACGGCGCGGCCAGTCCCATCATCTCGTCGATCAAATACTTCCGCGACGAGTACGTCGCACATCTGGAGGGCGGATGCCCCTTCGACCCTCATGCCTCGATGCTCGCCTCACCGGAGGGAGCACTCACGTGAACCCCCTCGCGAGCAGACGCGAAAGTACCCGACACGCCGACGCATCGCGCACCTTTGTGTCTGCTCGCGGGAGAAGGGTGACGCGTTCGTGACGACCGCGGAGGACAAGACCACCACACCAGTCGACATGGTGACGCTCACCATCGACGACCACGCCATCAGTGTTCCCAAGGGCACCTTGGTGATTCGCGCGGCCGAGCTGATGGGCATCCAGATCCCGCGGTTCTGCGATCACCCGCTGCTGGAACCCGTCGGCGCCTGCAGACAGTGTCTCGTCGAGGTCGAAGGCCAGCGAAAGCCCATGGCGTCGTGCACCATCACCGTCACCCCGGACATGGTGGTGCGCACGCAGCTGACCTCCGAGTCGGCCGACAAGGCTCAGCGCGGCGTGATGGAACTGCTGCTGATCAATCACCCGTTGGACTGCCCCGTCTGCGACAAGGGCGGCGAATGCCCGCTGCAGAACCAGGCGATGTCCAACGGCCAGGCCGACACCCGCTTCACCGACGTGAAGCGCACGTTTCCCAAGCCCATCAACCTGTCGGCCCAGGTGTTACTCGATCGCGAGCGGTGCGTGCTCTGTGCGCGGTGCACGCGATTCTCCAACCAGATCGCCGGGGATCCGTTCATCGAACTGCTCGAACGCGGCGCGCTGCAGCAAGTCGGCATCGCGAACGACACGCCCTTCGACTCGTATTTCTCCGGCAACACCGTGCAGATCTGCCCGGTCGGCGCGCTGACCGGCACCGCCTACCGCTTCCGGGCCAGGCCGTTCGACCTGGTGTCCTCGCCGAGCGTGTGTGAACACTGCGCGTCGGGCTGCGCACAGCGCACCGACCACCGGCGCGGAAAGGTGTTGCGCCGTCTCGCAGGTGACGATCCCGAGGTCAACGAGGAGTGGAACTGCGACAAGGGCCGCTGGGCGTTCACCTATGCAGGTCAGGGCGACCGCATTGCCACCCCGTTGGTGCGCGACGACGACGGTACCCAACGTGCCGCGTCGTGGTCGGAGGCCGTCGCGGTCGCGATCCGTGGCCTGACCGCGGCGGGCGAGAGCACCGGAGTGCTGGTCGGTGGGCGATGCACCCTCGAGGATGCCTACGCCTACGCCAAGTTCGCCAGGATCGTGCTGGGCACCAACGACATCGACTTCCGCAGCCGGGCGCACTCCGACGAAGAGGCGCAGTTCCTCGCGGCGGCGGTCGCGGGGAGACCGATGAGCGTCACGTTCGCCGACGTCGAATCGGCGTCCGCCGTTCTCCTGGTGGGGTTCGAGCCCGAAGAGGAATCCCCGATCGTCTATCTCCGCCTGCGCAAGGCGTTTCGCAAGCACGGCCTCGTCGTCCGTTCAATTGCACCGTTCGCCACGCGGGGGTTGCAGAAGATGGGCGGCACGCTCATTGCCACGGCACCCGGTGAGGAGGCCGCCGCCCTCGACGCCCTCGGCGATGGCATGGCCGCGGGCACGATCGTCCTGGTCGGCGAGCGGCTCGCGACGTCAACCGGGGCGTACTCCGCGGTGCTTCGACTCGTCACGCGGACCGGCGCACGTCTCGGCTGGATTCCCCGCCGGGCCGGCGACCGTGGGGCGCTGGAAGCCGGTGCGGCGCCACACCTTCTGCCGGGCGGCAGGCCTCTGTCCGACGTCGCCGCTCGCGCGGAGGTGGCCGCCGCGTGGCACGTCGACGAACTCCCCGACGAGGCTGGGCGTGACACCTCGGGCATCATCGCGGCCGCCGCCGACGGATCGTTGGGCGCGCTGCTGGTCGGAGGCGTCGACGTCGACGACCTGCCCGACCCGGCCGCGGCACTGGCCGCGCTGGACGCTGCGCCATTCGTCGTCAGCCTCGAACTGCGTCACAGCGCCGTCACCGAGCGCGCCGACGTCGTGTTCCCCGTAGCCCCGGTGACGGAAAAGGCAGGCACTTATCTCAACTGGGAAGGGCGCAGGAGGTCCTTCGGGCCCGCGTTGCCGCCCAACGCCACGTCTGACTCGCGCGTACTGGCCGCGCTCGCCGAGGAGGTAGGCGTCGACCTCAATCTGCGCGACGCAGTGAGCGTGCGAGCCGAACTCGATCGGCTCGGCAGTTGGCAAGGCACGCCACCGGTCGCGCCGAACGTATCAGCGCCCCCACCTCAGAGGCCGCCCTCGGGACACGCCGTGCTGGCCGGCTGGCGGATGTTGCTGGATGCGGGACGTCTGCAGGATGGCGAGCCGCACCTGGCGGGCACGTCTCGGCCCGCAGTCGCCAGGCTGTCGCGAAAGACTGCCACAGAGATCGGCGCAGAGGACGGTCGCCTGGTCACCGTCGCCACCCCGCGAGGTGCCGTCACCCTCCCCCTGGAGATCACCGAGATGCCCGACGGGGTGGTCTGGCTGCCGCTCAATTCGACGGGTTCCCGGGTACCTACCGCACTCGGCGTGGCGCCGGGTGCGGTGGTCGCCCTTTCGATCGGAGGTGAGCGGGCGTGACGTATCCCGACCTGAGCTCGTTCGGCCACGATCCGTGGTGGCTGGTGTTGGCGAAGGCGCTGGGCGTCTTCGTGTTCTGCCTGCTTACCGTGCTGGTCGCGATCCTCATCGAGCGCAAGGTCCTCGGTCGAATGCAGATGCGCTACGGCCCCAACCGGGTTGGGCCCTTCGGTCTGCTCCAGAGTCTGGTGGACGGCGTCAAGCTCGCCTTGAAGGAAGGCCTCATTCCCGCGGGCGTCGACAAACCGATCTACCTTGCCGCCCCGGTCATCGCCGTCATCCCCGCGGTCATGGCGTTCGCCGTCATCCCGATGGGTGGCATGGTGAGCGTCTTCGGCCATCGGACACCGCTGCAACTGACCGACCTGTCCGTGGGCGTGCTGTACGTGCTGGCGGTGACGTCCATCGGGGTATACGGAATCGTGTTGGCGGGCTGGGCTTCCGGATCCACCTATCCCCTGCTCGGCGGTCTGCGCTCGAGCGCGCAGGTGATCTCGTACGAGATTGCGATGGCGCTGTGCTTCGCCGCGGTCTTCCTCTACTCGGGCACCATGTCCACCTCCGAGATCGTCGCGAAGCAGCAGGGCCTCTGGTACGTGTTCCTATTGCTGCCGTCCTTCGTGATCTACGTGACCTCGATGGTCGGCGAAACCAACCGCGCGCCCTTCGACCTGCCCGAGGCGGAGGGTGAGCTGGTCGGCGGATTCCACACCGAGTACTCGTCGCTCAAATTCGCGATGTTCATGCTCGCCGAGTACGTCAACATGACCACCGTCGCCGCCCTTGCCACCACCCTGTTCCTCGGCGGCTGGCAGGCACCGTGGCCGTTCAACATGATCGACGGCGCCAATTCCGGGTGGTGGCCGCTGCTGTGGTTCATCGCCAAGGTGTGGACGTTCATGTTCGGCTTCATGTGGTTGCGCGCAACACTGCCGCGCCTGCGCTACGACCAGTTCATGAACCTCGGCTGGAAGATCCTCATCCCCATTTCGCTGGCGTGGATCATGACCGTCGCGGTGGTCCGAACCTTGCGCATAAACGGCTACGACGGACTCGCCGCGGTCCTCGTGTCCACCAGCGCCTTCGTCGGCGTGCTGTTGCTGGTCTATCTCTGGCGGACCCTGCGACACAAAAAGACTCGCCCGCAGCGCCTCGCGGACCCACCCTCGACCGCACCGGGCGCATTCCCGGTACCCCCGATTCCTGCGAAGGAGCCCGCCGATGCCTAAGCGGCCGCACCTCATCGACGCCCTCGCGGGCTTCGGGGTGACGTTCAAGACCATGTTCAAGAAGCCGATCACCGAGCAGTACCCCGAGGAACCCGGCGCGACGGCCCAGCGCTACCACGGCCGCCACCAACTCAACCGCTACGAGGACGGGCTGGAGAAGTGCATCGGGTGCGAGCTCTGCGCATGGGCGTGTCCAGCGGATGCGATCTTCGTCGAGGGAGCCGACAACACCGAGGCCGAACGCTTCTCTCCGGGTGAGCGGTACGGGCAGGTCTATCAGATCAACTATCTGCGCTGCATCGGCTGCGGGTTGTGCATCGAGGCCTGCCCGACTCGGGCGCTGACCATGACGAACGACTACGAGATGGCCGACGACAACCGCTCCGATCTGATCTACGGCAAGGACAAGTTGTTGGCGCCGCTGCAGCCCGACATGACGGCCCCGCCGCACGCCATGGCGGCCGGTAGCACCGATGAGGACTACTACCGGGGCAACATCAGGTCCGACGGTCTTGCCACCCCGCTCGGCATGCCCAGCGTTAGGTCGTCCGTCACGCCCAAGAGAGCTGCTCTGTGACAAGCGAACTCACGATCCTTGCGGCCGACACCGTCTACCGCACGTCCACGATGGAGGCGGTGACGTTCTGGGTCCTCGGCACCCTCGCGGTGTTGGGAGCCATCGCCGTGGTCGCTGCGCCCAAGGCCGTCTACTCGGCGATCTTCCTGGCGATCACCATGATCGTCCTGGCGATCCTCTACATCGCCCAGGACGCGTTGTTCCTGGGTATCGTGCAGGTCGTCGTCTACACCGGCGCCGTGATGATGCTCTTCCTGTTCGTCCTCATGTTGATCGGCGTGGACTCCGCCGACTCACTGGTGGAAACCATTCGCGGACAGCGCATTGCGGCCATCGGCGCCGGTGCGGCCTTCGGCATCCTGCTCATCGCAGGTATCGGCAACGTCTCCGCCGCTGGATTCACCGGACTCGCCCAGGCGAACGCGGGCGGCAACGTCGAAGGGCTGGCCGCTCTGATCTTCGTCCGCTACCTGTGGGCCTTCGAACTGACCAGCGCGTTGCTCATCACGGCCACCCTCGGCGCGATGGTGCTGACCCATCGCGAGCGCGTCGACCGCCGCAAGACCCAGCGGGAGCTGGCCACCGAACGGTTCGCGCCCGGCGGGCACGCCACCCCCATGCCGAACCCCGGTGTGTATGCCCGGCACAATGCGGTCGACGTGGCGGCGCGACTACCCGACGGCTCCGACGCCGCGACCTCGGTGAGCGGCATCCTGCCTCCCCGCAGCGTAGGGGTCGCCGAGAACGGGGTGTCTCGATGAACCCAGCCAACTACCTGTATCTGTCCGCGCTCCTGTTCACCATCGGCGCATCAGGAGTGCTGTTGCGGCGCAACGCGATCGTGATGTTCATGTGCGTCGAGTTGATGCTCAACGCCGCCAACCTGGCCTTCGTCACGTTCTCCCGCATGCACGGCCACCTCGACGGTCAGGTGGTGGCATTCTTCACCATGGTGGTCGCCGCCTGCGAGGTCGTGGTGGGACTCGCGATCATCATGACCATCTTCCGCGCCAGGCAGTCCGCCTCGGTCGACGCCGCCAGTCTGCTGAAGCACTAGTCATGACTCTTCCCATCTGGCTGCTCATCGCGCTTCCACTACTCGGAGCGGCGATCCTCTTGCTGGGCGGCAAGGCCACCAACGCATGGGGCCATCTGCTTGGGTGCGCCACGGTACTGGCGTCCTTCGTGGTCGGCGCCGTGCTGTTCGTCGGCATGGTGAACCAACCGGCCGAGGACCGCGGATTCGGTGAACATCTCTTCTCCTGGGTGCCCGTCGGACAGCTCAGAGTCGACTTCGGTCTTCAACTCGACCAGCTCTCGGTGTGTTTCGTGCTGCTGATCACCGGTGTGGGATCACTGATCCACGTCTACTCCGTCGGGTACATGGCCCACGACCCCGAACGTAGACGTTTCTTCGCCTACCTGAATCTGTTCGTGGCGGCCATGCTGCTCCTCGTCCTGGCAGACAACTACCTCGGGCTGTACATGGGCTGGGAGGGCGTCGGTCTGGCGTCCTACCTGCTGATCGGCTTCTGGTCGTACAAGCCGTCCGCCGCAGCCGCCGCCAAGAAGGCGTTCGTCGTCAACCGGGTCGGGGACATCGGCTTGGCACTGGCACTGATGGTGATGTTCACGAATGTCGGAACCGTCTCTTACGCGGGCGTCTTCGTCGCCACCGGGCAGATGAGCCATGGCACGCTCACCGCGATCGGGTTGCTGCTCCTGTTGGCCGCATGCGGCAAGTCCGCGCAGGTGCCACTGCAGTCGTGGCTGGGCGACGCAATGGAGGGCCCAACGCCGGTGTCAGCGCTCATCCACGCGGCGACCATGGTCACGGCGGGCGTCTACCTGATCGTGCGCTCCGGGCCCGTCTACGACCTCGCACCCGACGCCCGCCTCGGCGTGGTGATCGTCGGAGCGGTGACCCTGCTCTTCGGCGCCGTCATCGGCTGTGCGAAGGACGACATCAAGAAGGCCCTCGCCGCGTCCACGATGAGCCAGATCGGCTACATGGTGCTCGCCGCCGGTCTCGGTCCGGCCGGCTACGCCCTCGCGATCATGCATCTGCTCACCCACGGCTTCTTCAAGGCGGGGCTCTTCCTCGGCGCCGGTTCGGTCATGCACGGCATGGACGACGAGACCGACATGCGTCGGTTCGGCGGGTTGCGCACGGTCATGCCGATCACGTTCGTCACGTTCGGCCTCGGCTACCTGGCGATCATCGGCGTGCCGCCGTTCGCCGGATTCTTCTCCAAGGACGCGATCATCGAAACCGCCTTCGCCGCAGGCGGAGTCAAGGGCATTCTGCTCGGTGGCGCGGCGCTGCTCGGCGCTGGCATCACGGCGTTCTACATGACCAGGGTGATGCTGCTGACGTTCTTCGGGGAGAAGCGCTGGAAACCGCGCGCGAGCGAAGCGACGGGAGAGATGACGGAGCCGCATCCGCACGAGTCCCCGGCCAGCATGACGTTGCCCATGATCGTGCTTGCGGTCGGATCGGTGGGCGCGGGCGGGCTGCTGGCCATCGGTGGCACGTTGGAGCACTGGCTGGAGCCCGTCGTCGGCGCACACGAGGAAGCCGCCCATGCGGTCCCCGTCTGGCTGATGACCACCATCACCCTCGCGGTGGTCGCGGTGGGCATCGCCATCGCGTACCGGGCCTACGCCACGCGCCCGGTTCCGGAGGTGGCGCCGGAGGACGTGTCCGTGCTGACGTTGGCCGCGCGTAGGGATCTCTACGGGGACGCATTCAACGAGGACGTGCTGATGCGCTCCGGTCAGGTCCTGACCAGAGGCCTCGTCGAGATCGACGACGACGGCATCGACGACGTGTCCCGAGTGCTTGGCAATCTCGTCGGCGGCTCCTCGGAACGGCTGCGACAGCTTCAAACCGGGTTCGCCCGCTCGTATGCCCTATCCATGCTCGGCGGCGCCGCACTGGTCATCGCCGCGATTCTGGCGGTGAAGGTCTGGTGACCGGCATGCCGTGGCTAACGATTCTCTGGGCCGTGCCGATGGTCGGCGCAGGCGTGGTCATCCTGCTGCCCTCGGCGGCACGGCATCTCGCAAAATACGCGGCGCTCACCATCTCATTGGTGGTGTTGGCGATCGCGGCGCTGCTCGCCGTGACGTTCGATCCCGCGGGCTCGCAGTACCAGTTCGTCGAGGACCACGCGTGGATCCCATCGTTCGGGACCGGCTACATCCTCGGCCTCGACGGCATCGCACTGGCCCTGGTGGTCCTCACCGCAGTCCTCGTCCCCCTGTTGATCGTCGCCGGCTGGAACGACGCGAGCGATCAGGCCAGGTCCGCGCACACCTACATGGCGTTGATCCTGGCCGTCGAGGGCATGGTGCTGATCTCGCTGACGGCGCTGGACGTGCTGCTGTTCTACGTGTTCTTCGAGGCGATGCTCATTCCGATGTACTTCCTCATCGGTGGCTTCGGAGAGAACAGAACCACGTCCTCGAAGGCGGCGGTGAAGTTCTTGCTGTACAACCTGTTCGGCGGTTTGATCATGCTGGCCGCGGTCATCGGCTTGTACGTGGCGACCGCCGACAGCGATGCGTTCGCCGCAGGAACCTTCGACTTCCGCGCGATCGTCGCTGCCGTTGCCGACGGATCACTGAACATCGACCCCGCGGTCCTGAATGCGCTGTTTCTCGGCTTCATGTTCGCCTTCGCCGTCAAGGCCCCGCTGTGGCCGTTCCACCGCTGGCTGCCCGACGCGGCGGTCGAGGCCACCCCTGCGACGGCCGTCCTCATGATGGCGGTCGTCGACAAGGTGGGCACTTTCGGCATGCTGCGCTACTGCCTACAACTGTTCCCCGACGCGTCGATGACGTTCCGGCCGTTGATCATCACGCTCGCAGTGATCGGCATCGTCTACGGCGCGGTCGTGGCCATCGGTCAGACCGACGTGATGCGGCTGATCTCCTACACGTCCATCTCCCACTTCGGCTTCATCATCCTCGGCATCTTCGTGATGACCAGCCAGGGCCAGTCCGGGTCGACGCTCTACATGGTGAACCACGGCATCTCGACCGCGGCGCTGTTCCTCATCGCGGGGTTCCTGGTGTCGCGCAGGGGAAGCCGTGCCATCGCCTCCTTCGGCGGAGTGCAGAAGGTGGCGCCGGTACTCGCGGGGACGTTCCTCGTCGCCGGGTTGGCCACCCTGTCGCTTCCAGGCCTGGCGCCCTTCATCAGTGAGTTCCTGGTGCTGATCGGCACGTTCACCACCTATCCCGCCATGGCTGTCTTTGCGGCGTCCGCGCTGGTGCTGTCGGCGATCTACATCCTCTGGATGTACCAGCGGATGATGACCGGACCCCTCGCCCCCGACAACGAGAGACTGCGCGACCTGGTGCCAAGGGAACTCGTCGTGGTGGCACCGCTGATCGCGCTCCTGTTGGTCCTGGGCGTCTATCCCAAACCCGTCCTCGACGTCATCGATCCCGCCGTCGGGCACACCCTGACGACCATCGGCCAACAGGATCCCGCACCCCGGGTCGCGGAAGGACCTGCGAAGTGACCCTCACCCCACCGTCGGTCGAATACGGCCTCGTCTCACCGATGTTGATCGTGCTGGGCGTCGCCGTGCTCGGTGTGCTCGTCGAGGCGTTCCTGCCGCGCTCTGCGCGCTACCGGGTTCAGTTGACGTTGGCCGTCGGAGGGCAGATCGCCGCCCTGGTGGCCGTCGTGATCGAGTGGATCGGTCTCGGATCGTCGATCGGCCGGACCGCCGTGATGGGGGCGGTCGCCGTCGACAAGCCCGCGCTATTCCTGCAGGGCACCCTGCTGCTGGTCGGCCTCCTAGGCACGCTGCTGATCGCCGAGCGCCGCATCGCCTCCGAGGTCGACGCGGCGGAGGGGGAAGCCGGCGCCAGTGGCCTCGATGCCTTCACACCGATGGCGTCGGCCGTGCCGGGCAGCGTCACCGAGAAGCTCGCGACGAAGGCAGGCATCGCACAGACGGAGATCTTCCCACTGACCATGTTCGCGCTCGGCGGCATGATGCTGTTCGGTGCCTCCGACGATCTGCTGACGATGTTCATCGCGCTCGAGGTGTTCTCACTGCCTCTGTACCTGATGTGCGGACTGGCCAGGCGACGGCGACTGCTCTCCCAGGAGGCGGCGCTCAAGTACTTCCTCCTCGGCGCGTTCTCTTCGGCGTTCTTCCTCTACGGCATCGCACTGCTCTACGGCTACTCGGGCGGGCTCAGCCTCAGCGGCATCCGCGAACACGCCGCTTCAAGTGCGGACGATACGACCCTCGCCCTCGTCGGCATCGCCCTACTGTCGGTCGGCGTGCTGTTCAAAGTCGGCGCCGTGCCGTTCCATTCGTGGATTCCGGACGTCTATCAGGGCGCCCCTACCCCCGTGACCGCCTTCATGGCGGCAGCCACCAAGATCGCCGCGTTCGGCGCCATGCTGCGCATCTTCTACGTCGCGCTGCCTGGTTTCAAGGACGACTGGCGACCGCTCATGTGGGGCATCGCGATCCTCACCATGTTGGTCGGCACGGTGACCGCGGTATCACAGAGCGACGTGAAGCGGATGCTCGCCTACTCGTCCGTCGCGCACGCGGGGTTCATCCTCACCGGTGTCATCGCGCTGAACGACAGCGGTGTCGCCGCGACGTTGTTCTATTTGTTCGCCTACGGTTTCAGCACTCTCGGCGCATTCGCCGTCGTCAGTGTGGTGCGGAACGCGGCAGGCGAAGAGGAAACGAACATGTCCCGGTGGGCGGGACTTGGGCGCAACCATCCACTGGTGGGTGTGGTGTTCTCGCTGTTTCTCCTCGCCTTCGCGGGCATTCCGTTGACCAGTGGCTTCGTCAGCAAGTTCGCGGTGTTCAAGGCGGCCGCCGAGGGCGGCGCCGCGCCACTGGTGATCGTCGGTGTCTGCGCCAGCGCCGTGGCCGCGTACTTCTACGTGCGCGTGATCGTGCTGATGTTCTTCACGGATCCGCCCGACGACGCGCCGACCGTGGTGGTGCCGAGTGCCTTGAGTACCGCGACCGTAACGTTGAGTGCGGCAATCACCCTCATTCTCGGCGCCCTCCCGCAGCCGATCCTCGATCTCGCCAACACCGCGAACCAGTTCGTGCGATGACCGAGGACGAGTTGGTGATCCGAACCGATCACGCGGCCGTCCGAGTGTTGACCTTGAATCGCCCGCAGGCACGTAATGCGCTGAACCGCGGGCTGATCAGAGCGCTGTATGCCGCATTGAAGTCGGCCGACGACGACGCGTCGGTGCACGCGGTCGTGCTCACCGGTACCGATCCGGCCTTCTGCGCAGGAATCGACCTCAAAGAGGCGGCGCGCGACGGCCTGAAGTACTTCGACGAGTTCAAGACGCAGAGTTGCATCACGGCGGTCGCCGAGATGCGCACACCGATCGTCGGCGCCATCAACGGATCGACCTTCACCGGCGGCCTCGAACTAGCGCTGGGATGCGACTTCCTGGTCGCCTCCGAACGCGCCGTGTTCGCCGACACCCATGCGCGCGTGGGCATCCTGCCGGGCGGTGGCATGACCGCACGACTCCCCCAGGTAGTCGGTGGCGCGATGGCCCGCCGCATGTCGATGACGGGTGAGGTGGTGGACGCGATCCGCGCCGAACGCATCGGGCTGGTGACGGAGGTCGTCGTCCATGACGGCCTGCTCGCCCGGGCGATCGAACTCGCCGAACAGATCGCCGCGGTGCCCAAGCCAACGATGTTGGGGCTCAAGGAGATCTACGTGCGTGGTGCGTCCGCCGTCGTCGACCCCGCACTGGCTGCCGAAGACACGATCGCGGGGGCGCACGACCACGACCTGGTCGGCCTGGAGCAGCGGCGCCTCGACGTCATGCGCAACAACAAGTCGCAGATCTCCATGATCGACCCGTAACCATTTCATCCATCGAACAAGGACGTTCACATGCCTTCCTTCCCCGCCCTCACCCACGTCGCGCTCACCGTCCGGGACCTGTCCGTCAGCGCGCCCTGGTACCGCGAGCTCATCGGCATCGATCCGGTGATCGACGAGGACACCGATGCCGGCTACCGGCACGTCGTCTACGCGCTCCCCAGTGACACGCTGTTCGGCATTCACCAACACACTCAAGCAGCACCGGACGAGAAGTTCAGCGAGTTCCGCGTCGGGCTCGACCACGTGGCGTTCGCCTGCGCGTCCCGCGCGGAGCTCGAGGAATGGGTCGCTCGCCTAGACGAGCTGGGCATCACCCACGGCGGGATCGTCGACGCACCGTATGGATCGGGCCTCAGCTTTCGCGATCCCGATGGTTCCGCTCTGGAGTTCTTCGCACCGCCTGCCGGTGGTTAAGAGTCCGTCGGCGAATCGTCGTCCGAGCCGGCCATCAGGACGTTCCATGCCTCGCGCCGTTTGCGGTCCTGGACCTCTTTGCGCCACTGCGTCCCGCGCTGGCTGAACTGACCCTCGGCGGCGCGCTCGGCGATCTCCGTGATGCGCCTGCCGAGGACCAAGGCCTCGCCGATCGTCATCGTCAACAGCACGCCGGCCCTATCACCGTCGGGTCGACCGACGGGGTCAACGACGACCCTGGCCGTCTCCGCGCGTCCGTCGGCGTCGTCGGTCCAGGGCGGGGTGGAGTAGACCTCGGGCACTCCGTCCTCGTCGTTCAGGGTCAGCTGCACGTACATGGGTTCAACGGTAGCTGGTCACATCGAGAGGAGATAACGCCGAAATGTCGGGGGCTGTTCGGCGAGTGCACGCCTGTTTACGGTCGAACGCGCGATATGCGTTCATCAACCGTACGTTCGGCGCGCGGGACAGGTCGTCGCGTCGCGGCCCCATGGGCGATGATCACCACCGTCTGGTCGACCCACTGATCGTCCAACCCGCCATTGGGATCGAGCAGCAGCCGAAGAAGCGTTGCACCGCCGATGATCTCGATGAGGCGCTGGGGGTTGACGTCAGCGTGCACCTCGCCGCGGGTGACAGCGTGCACCAGTCGCTCCCGAACGACACCGAAGAGGCCCACGAAACGGCTCATCACCCGGGTGTTGAGGTCGGCGTCGGCGGCCATGTCCGCGATCAGCCCAGGTAGCGCCGCTCGCACCACGGGAGTGGTGAACACGTCGCGGGCGGCGGCGACCATGGCACGCACGTCACCGACGATGTCGCCCTCGGGTGTCGTCAGTGCGGTGGGCGCCACGGGGAAGGCGGCCTCGTGGACGAGTTCGGCCTTGCTCGACCACCGCCGGTACAACGCAGTCTTCGTGGTGCCTGCGCGCTCGGCGACGGCGGCCATCGTGAGATTCACGTATCCGATTTCGACGAGCAGATCCGCGGTCGCCCCCAATATGGCAGCGTCGATACGCGGGTCGCGAGGGCGACCGACGCTCGGGGTCTTGTCAACGTCACCGGCGTCTGCTTTCATAACGCTACTCACCGTATCGTAATTGCCTGAAGGGGTAAACCGTGGTCAACGAACCGGCTGTCGAAGACGTCAGCCGCCTCCAGCACACCTCCCGCGACAACAGCACGCTTCCTGCGCTGATGTCACAGTGGCTCGCCACCGTCATGCCAGGCGGAGCGACGCCCGCCGTCACCGTCGAGAGCGGCGTCGACGCGAACGGGATGTCGTCGGAGACGATCATCTTGACGGGGAAATGGGAGCAGGACGGCCAGCCGACGGAGCAGAAGTGGGTAGCTCGCGTCGCACCTGCCGCCGAGGACGTTCCGGTGTTCCCGACGTATCGACTGGACCACCAGTTCGACGTCATCCGACTGGTGGGCGAGCTGACGAACGTGCCGGTCCCCCGCGTCCGCTGGATGGAGAATTCGGGCGACGTGCTCGGTACGCCGTTCTTCCTGATGGACCACGTCGAGGGCATCGTGCCGCCGGACGTGATGCCGTACACGTTCGGTGACAACTGGTTCGCCGACGCACCCGCCGAGAAGCGACGCGAGTTGCAGGACGCGACGGTCGACGTTTTGGCGCAGCTGCATTCGATCCCCGACGCCGTTGATACCTTCGGTTTCCTGTCCGAGATCGATCCACCCGGCGACACCTGTCTGCGCAGACACTTCGGCTGGCTCAAGGACTGGTACGAGTTCGCCGTCCCCGACATCGGCCGGTCGGCGCTGGTCGAACGCGCCCTGTCCTGGCTGGAGGACAACTTTCCGACCGACGTCGCGGCGGGCGAACCCGTGCTGGCGTGGGGCGACTCGCGCATCGGCAATGTGCTCTACGAGGACTTTCGTCCCGTCGCGGTGCTCGATTGGGAGATGGCGACCGTCGGGCCCCGCGAACTAGACGTCGCATGGATCATTTTCGCGCACATGGTATTCCAAGAACTGGCGGGACTCGCCGGACTGCCGGGACTGCCCGACGTGATGCGCGAGGAGGACGTCCGCTCAACCTACGAGCAGTTGACCGGCGCCACCCTGGGCGAGCTGGACTGGTTCTACGTCTACTCCGGTGTGATCTGGTGCTGCGTGTTCATGCGCACCAGCGCCCGGCGGGTGCGCTTCGGGGAGATCGAGAAACCGGACGACGTCGAGTCGTTGTTCTATCACGCGTCGCTGCTGAAGCGACTGATTGGTCCGGAGGGCAGGAGCGAAGCGACCCGGGAAAGTGGTCCGGAGGGCAGGAGCGAAGCGACCCGGGAATATGGTCCGGAGGGCAGGAGCGAAGCGACCCGGGAATATGGTCCGGAGGGCAGGAGCGAAGCGACCCGGGAATATGAAGGAGACAACTGATGCTCGGACCGATGGATGAATTTCCGCTGCACCAGGTTCCGCAGCCGATCGCGCAGCCGGAGTCCTCGGACCGCAACTTCTACGACCGCTCCTACTTCAACGCCCACGATCGCAGCGGCGACATCTTCCTAATCACCGGCGTCGGGTACTACCCGAACCTGGGGGTGAAGGATGCCTTCATGCTCTTACGTCGAGGGCACGAGCAGACCGCCGTGCACCTGTCGGATGCGATCGATCAGGATCGGCTCAACCAGCACGTGCTGGGCTACCGCGTCGAGGTACAGGAGCCGTTGCACCGGCTGCGCATCGTGCTCGACGACACCGAGGGCATCGCCGCCGACCTCACCTGGAACGGGTTGTTCGACGTCGTCCAGGAACAGCGGCACCTGCTTCGGGCGGGCAACCGGGTGACGCTCGACGCTCAGAGGTTCGCACAATTGGGTTCGTGGAGCGGACATCTCGTCATCGACGGCCAGGAGATCACCGTCGATCCGTCGACGTGGATCGGAAGCCGCGACCGGTCGTGGGGCATCCGACCCATCGGCGAGGCCGAACCGGCGGGGCGGCCGGCGAATCCTCCGTTCGAGGGCATGTGGTGGCTCTACGTGCCGATGGCGTTCGACGACTTCTCGATCGTCATCATCATCCAGGAGGAGCCGAGCGGCTTCCGCTCGCTAAACGACTGCACACGGATCTGGAAGGACGGCCGCGTCGAGCAGTTGGGCTGGCCGCGGATCAAGATCCATTACACCTCGGGTACCCGCATCCCGACCGGCGCCAGCATCGACGCCACGGCACTCGATGGTTCACCGGTGCACTTCGAGGTGGAATCCAAACTGCCGGTACCGATTCACGTCGGCGGCGGGTATGGCGGTGACTCGGACTGGATCCACGGCATGTGGAAGGGCGACAAGTTCACCGAACGCCTCACCTACGACATGACCGACCCCGCGATCATCGGACGGGCCGGCTTCGGTGTGATCGATCACGTGGGTCGCGCCGTGTGCACGGAGGGCCCCGGACTGCCCGTCGAGGGTTGGGGTCTGTTCGAGCATGGCGCGCTGGGCCGTCACGACCCGTCGGGCTTCAAGGACTGGCTGACGGTTGCGGACTGAGACACACGACAAAGGGGGCACCCGTTTCCGGGTGCCCCCTCTCGCGTGGCTGGGTCAGCGGCCGTTGCCGATCGTCGAGGTGACGGTGCCGACGGCGGCGTGCTGCTGAATGTCGCTGATCCACTGGTGGTGGTCGACGTCCGCGCTGGCGGGGGCGGCGAACCCGAACAATGCGGCGGCGAACCCGGTGGCGATGGCGCCTGCGATGCTGGCGAATCCGAACTTCTTCATCATGTTCCCTCTTCCTCTGGCCGATGATCCGGCCGGTCTGAAGGGTGTAACGGGGCAGGTCAGGGGTTTAATTCCGGTGGCAGCAATTGATCGACGGGTGGCAGCAATCAGTGCGTTGGCCGGCACGCAAGGGTGCGCAAAGTGTCGTCGATCACGGCGTGTCGCTGGACGGATACGCCCGCTCGTGCAAATAGGGGTTGGGGCTAGGCGGTCTGGGTCTGCTCGCTCGGCTCGGCCTCCTTGGCCGTCGGCGCGGGGGCGCGACCGAAGACCATCGACTCCTCGATACGGTCGAATCGGTGGTCGATGAGGTCGAGCACGTAATTGTGCCGGACGTTCCACGGCCGGTGGGTGCCGGACTTCGGCAGCGCATGCGGGGCGCGTTGGATGTAGCCGGCCTTCAGGTCGAACGTCGGCTTCTCGTCCATCGGCCTGCCGCCCAGATGCGGGTAGGCGTGCGTGTATCCGTGAGAACTCATGTACGCCAACAACTTCGCCACCGCTCGTGCCGTCATGTCCGCCCGCAGCGTCCAGGACGCGTTGGTGTACCCGATGCACCACGCCATGTTCGGGACGTCCTCGAGGAGGTATTCCTTGTAGACGAAGCGATCGGTGGGATTGATCTCCTTGCCGTCGACGACGATCGTGATGCCACCCAGGGCCTGCAACTGCAGACCGGTGGCCGTCACGATGACGTCGGCATCGACGCGCTTGCCGGACACGAGGACGATGCCCGAGGCGTCAACGTGGTCGATTCGGTCGGTGACGACTTCGGCGCGGCCCTCGCTGATGTGGTCGAAGAGGTCCCGATCGAGGACCAGGCACATGCGCTGGTCCCACGGCTGGTAGCGCGGTTTGAAGTGCAGGTCGACGTCGTACCCCTCGGGTAGGGCAGCGATGGTCCGGTTCCTGATCAACCACCGACCGAACTTCGGAGCCTTGCGAAGGAAGAAGTACGACAGCACCGAGAAGGCTGCATTGCGCGCGCGGACCACGCTGTGGGACAGCTTGCGCGGCAGCGCCTTCCGGATCGCCTCCACCATCGGATCGATCCTGGCCATCGACATCATGTACGTCGGCGAGCGCTGCAGCATGGTGACGTGCGCGGCCGTCTTCGCCAGCGCGGGCACCAGGCTGATGGCCGTGGCACCACTACCGATCACGACGACCCGCTTGCCGGCGTAGTCCAACGACTCCGGCCAGAACTGCGGGTGCACGACGTCGCCTGCGAAGTCGTCTATGCCGGGGAACTCCGGAAGGTACGGATGGTCGTAGTCGTAGTAACCGGTGCCGAAGAACAGGAAGCGTCCCCGGTAGAGCTTCGTCGCGCCGTCGGCCGTCGTGGTGTGCAACGTCCAGGAATCGGTCGAGGAGTCCCACTCGGCAGACATGACGTGAGTGTCGAATCGGATGTGCCGGTCGATGCCGTGATGGCGGGCCGCATCGGTGAGGTAGTCGCGGATGTCGCCGCCGTCGGCCACGTTCTCGGGCCGGGTCCACGGCTCGAAGGGCAGGCTGAGCGTGAAGATGTCGCTGTCCGAGCGGATGCCCGGGTACCGGAACAGGTCCCAGGTGCCGCCGATGCGCTCGCGTCGCTCGAGGATGGTGTAGCTCAGTTGGGGATTTCGGTCGTGGATGCGGTATGCCGCTCCGATGCCCGAGATACCCGCGCCGATGATCAGCACGTCCGAGTATTCCGCCTGGCCGTCCATCGAGAACCTCCCTTGGTCCTGCTCCGTACCAACACACGATAGGGGGTCACCCTTGCAGAGCGTCCACAATCCCAGCCAATGACTCCACCCGAATCGGCGCGGGCTGGTAGACGCACACCTGATCGCTGATGCCAGCCACGCGATCGCGGATGTGAGCCGCGATCTCCGCAGGCGTGCCGCACGCGGCGATGGTGTGCAGAACGTCGTCGTCGATGAGTCCGCCCATCTCCTGCCAACGCCCCTGCTTGGACAGCGCGTGCAGCTCCGGCTGCAGGTCGCCCCAGCCGTGGGCCTCGAGCACCGGACGGTAGGCAGGCGTCGATCCGTAGAACGCGAGTAGCTGACGGGTCGACGTGTGGTGCGGATCCTCGTCGCTGACCGAGACGATGATCTCGGGGACCACGCCGAAGTCGTCGCGGGTACGACCCGACGCGGCCAATCCCTCGTCGACTCGCTTCATCGTGGCATCGTGCAGAAACCGCTTCGAGCCGAACGGCATGACCAACAGTCCGTCGGCGACCTCGGCGACGGCACGGGTCAATCGCGGCCCCAGCGCGCCGACGTAGATCGGCGGAGGCCCGTGCGGGATCTCCTTCGGCGTGAAGGTCGGCGTCATCAGGGTGTGGCGGTAGAACTCACCGTGGAACGTCAGCCGTTCACCGGTGGTCCACGCCGCGAAGATCGCCCGAAGGGCACCGACCAACTCGGTCATCCTGGCGACCGGCTGGTCGAAGTCCGCACCGAACCGCTTCTCGATCTGCGTGCGAATCTGCGTGCCCAGACCGAGAGTGAACCGGCCATCCGCGAGGAGTTGATGGTCGATCGCCTGGTGCGCGAGATGAATCGGATTGCGCGGGAACGCGATCGCGACATTGGTCATGAGGTCCAGCCCGCCGACCGTCGAGGCCAACGTGAGCGGCGCGAACACGTCGTGCGGCCCCTCGAAGGTGAACACGCCGGTGGCACCCGCCTCGCGCAACGCCTGCGCCCGTTCGATCGCATCCATCGGTCCGAACAACGCCGTCATGACCTTCACGACCCCGACCCTAAGCGAGATCGGCGCGTAAACGTTCGGTACGCCAACGTTTACGCGCCGAAGTCGGCAGACTGGGGGCATGTTGGACGTCGTCGTAGTGGGCGCCGGTTTCGCCGGCCTGACGGCCGCCCGCCGTCTGACCCAACTCGGATACGACGTCACCGTTCTGGAGGGCCGTGACCGCGTCGGCGGGCGATCCCACACCACCACCATCGCCGGTGTCCCGGTTGACCTCGGTGGCACGTTCGTCGGGCCGACGCAGACCGCGGTACTCGAGCTCGCCGCCGAACTCGACTGCCCCACCGTACCGACCTACAACCACGGCAAGAACCTGATCCGGTGGCGCGGCCGGGTCAGGTCCTACCGCAGCACGATCCCCAAGTTGTCCATCCTCGAACTGCTCGACGTCTCGCGTGTCCAGTGGCGCTTCGAGCGCCTCGGCAAGCACGTCCCGTTGGACAAGCCGTGGACCGCCCCAACCGCACACCGCCTTGACCAGGAGACGCTCGACGGTTGGTTGCAATCGGTGCACGCCGGCAAGAGCACCAGGGACCTGATGGCGATCATGGCGAGGGTGACCTGGGGTTGCGAGCCCGACGAGGTGTCGATGCTGCACGCCGTGCGTTACGTCAAGGCGGCGGGCGGCCTCGGGCCCATGCTCGACGTCAAGGGCGGCGCGCAGCAGGACCGCTTTCAGGCAGGCACCCAGCAGATCGCCCTGCGCATGGCCGAGGACCTCGGCGATCGGGTGTGTCTCGGCAGCGCCGTGGAACGCATCGAGTACGAACCGGAGGGCGCCAGTGTGCACACCGCTACCGGCGCAATGAGGACCCGCGCCGTCGTCGTCGCCGTACCGCCCGAGCACCGCGCGCTCATCACCTACGACCCGGGACTCCCCGTCGGCCACGCGGAATTGGCCAGACACTGGCCGCAGGGCAACCTCAGCAAGGCCTATGCCGCGTACGAGACGCCGTTCTGGCGGGCCGACGGGCAATCTGGCGAAGCACTCTCCGACGACGGTCCGGTCTTCATCACCTTTGACGTCAGCCCCTCCCATGACGGACCTGGCATCCTGCTCGGCTTCACCGATGCACGCACGTTCGACCCGCTCGAGCCGGACGTCCGCCGTGCCCGTGCCCTTGAGTGCTTCGCGAACCTCTTCGGTGACCGTGCCCTTCATCCGATCGACTACGTCGACCACCGTTGGGGCGCAGAGCCCTTCGCGCCGGGAGGTCCGACGGCTGCGGTGCCGCCCGGGTCGTGGACCGCCTACGGGCGGTGGCTGCGCGAGCCGGTGGACCGCATCTTCTGGGCGGGAACCGAGACCGCGGACGAGTGGACGGGGTTCCTCGACGGAGCAGTCCGGTCGGGCCACCGCGCGGCCGCCGAGGTCGCCGCGTACCTCACCCCTGCGAGCTGATGGGGCTTTGCGTCCGAACCGATTCGATGAGTGCCCGCAACTGCTGGTTGACCTCGTCGGGGTACTCCAGGGGTCCACAGTGGCCGCCGGGCAGCTCGACGAGGGACATCAGATTCGGCGCGTCCGCGGCGATCCGGCGGGACGCGCCGATGGGTAGCAGCCGGTCGTGGCGGCTACCGATGACCAGCGTCGGCACGGTGAGGTTGCGCAGCGAGATGTGCTTGGGGCCAAGAGAATCGACGAGAACGCGGGCCCATCCGCCGCGTCCGGCCGGTGGTGTCGACGCGAACAACTCGAAGACGAAGTCGGCGATGGCCGGGTCGGCGTCGCGGCCGACCGCCAGCGTCGCCACGAGACGGCGGCTCTGCTGGACGGAGCCGGGCATCAGCGGGGCGTGGCCGAGCTGCTTGAGCAGCGATCCCACGGCGAGCACCCGACTGCCTGCCAACGGCCGCGGAACCGGAATCAGATTGACGTTGCGCAGCAGGTCACCGGTCGTGGTGTTGATCAGTGCGACGGCGTCGGCGCTCTGTCGAACACGTAGTGGGTAACGCTGCGACCACGACGAGATGGCGATGCCACCCATCGAGTGGCCGGCGATCACGGCGCGCTCGTTCGGCGCCAGCGTGGCGGCCAGCACGGCATCGAGGTCGGCGGCGAGGAAGTCGAGGCCGTAATTCCCTCGACGTGGGGGCACCCCGCTGCGACCGTGGCCCCGGTGGTCGTAGGCGATGACGCGGTAGTCGCCGGCCAGGTCGGTGATCTGATGGGCCCACACTCGGATCGCGCAGGTGATCCCATGGGCCAACACGATGGGGTATCCGTCCTCGGGACCGAACACCTCGGCGTGGATCTTCGTGCCGTCCACCGAGCGGACGTCGACCGAACGGCCGGGTGGCATCGAGTCCAGCACCGCCAGCCGCCTCGAGGTCATCACCATGCGTGCACTCCGATCCGCCACGGCACCTTTGCCAGCGGCTGTCGAATTGTAACTATTGCAGCGCTCAGCGCGACATCGCGACCACCGGTTTGATGGCTGTTCCCGTCGTCGCAGCGGTCCAGGCATCGCCGAACCGGTCGAGCTCGAACCGGGTCACCACCTTGTCCAGCGGCAGCTCGCCGCGACGCGACAGCTCGGCGAGCCGTGGAATGAAGACATGGGGATCGCTGTCACCCTCGACTACGCCGCGCACCCGCAACCCCTTGGCCAGAATCAGTCCCACCGGAAGGTCGGCGTGGAGTGCGCCCAACCCGACGAGGGCCAGCATGCCGCAGGCTCGGAGCGTCTGCAGCGCGGTAGCGATGACACCGGGCAGGGCGGTCGTATCCACCGCGATCGTCGGCCCGCCGCCGGTCAGGTCTCCCAGCTGCGCGACGACGTCGTCGGTGTTCGGGTCTAGCGTCGCCGTTGCGCCCAATTCCGTTGCCAGTAACCGACGTTCGGCTAGCGGATCCACGGCGACCACGGCACGGCAGCCCGCGAGCCGGGCGCCCATCACCGCCGACAGGCCTACCGCGCCCGCACCAAAGACGACCAGTGCGTCGTGGGTCCCCGCGGACGTCGCGCCGAGCACCGTGCCGACGCCGGTCTGCACACTGCAGCCAAGGGGCGCCGCCAAGACCGGGTCCAGCGGTTCGGTCAGCGGGACGGCATTGGCGGGATGCACCAGCACGTGCGTGGCGAAACTGGACTGGCCGAAGAAGCCGCCTCGCAGCGGTATGCCGCCCAGACGCAGTGCGCTGGAGTGATCGGCGCGGTCGCCGCGCAGGTTCAGATCCGTCGCGTGGTCGCAGTATGCGGGCCTGCCCGCCACGCAGGTCGGGCACCGTCCGCAACTGGCGAAGGTCAACACGACCTGTTGCCCAATCTCGACACCGGCTCGCGGACCTGTCGCGACCACGGTGCCCACCCCTTCGTGACCGAAGACCATGGGTAGTTTGCGGGCGGGCCACCGAGCGGCGACGCTGACGTCGGTGTGACAGATACCGACCGCGTCGACCCTGACCAGCAACTCGCTGTCGACCGGAGGTCGGACCTCGACGTCGACCAGCTGAGGTGCTGCGCCCTCGGACAGCAAGACCGCGGCACGTGCGTCCATCACGGGGGGATGTTAAATGGTGACGATGCGCGCCATTCAGATACCCAGGCTCGACGGTCCGGATGCGGCGGAACTCGTCGAGATCGACGAGCCGCGTCCCGGCGACCCCCATCCTGAAAACGACGTCCTCATCGACGTCCACGCTGCCGGTGTCGCGTTCCCCGATGCCCTTCAGACGCGCGGGCTCTACCAACACAAGCCGGAGCTTCCGTACATACCGGGCGCCGAGATCGCCGGCATCGTGCGCAGCGCTCCCCCTGGCGCCCACGTGGCGGCAGGCGATCGAGTGGCGGCGCTGACGATGCTCTCCGGTGCGATGGCGGAAGTCGTTGCGCTGCCGGCAGATCGGGTGTTCAAGTTACCGGATGCGGTGAGTTTCGAAGCGGGTGCCGGACTACTGTTCAACGACCTGACGGTGCACTGCGCCCTGCGTACCCGAGGCCGCCTGGTGGCCGGCGAGTCGGTGCTGGTGCACGGCGCGGCCGGCGGCATCGGCACCTCGACCCTGCGGCTGGCTTCGGCGTGGGGCGCGGCGCGCACGATCGCCGTCGTCAGCACCGAAGACAAGGCCGACGTCGCCCGCGCGGCAGGTGCGACCGACGTAGTGCTGGCCGACGGGTTCAAGGACGCCGTCAAGGAACTCACCGGAGGCCGCGGCGTCGACATCGTGGTGGACCCGGTCGGAGGTGATCGATTCACCGACTCCCTACGCTCCCTCGCGCCCGGTGGCCGACTCCTGGTCATCGGCTTCACGGGCGGCGAGATCCCCACGGTCAAGGTGAACCGGCTGCTGCTCAACAACGTCGACGCCGTCGGTGTCGGCTGGGGCGCCTGGGCTGCGACCCACCCCGGATACCTGGCCGAACAGTGGGCCGAACTCGAGCCGATGCTCGCCTCGGGCGCGGTGTCGGCGCCCGAACCCGTCGTCTACCCCCTCGAGCGGGCCGGCGAGGCCATCGCGTCCCTCGAGGACCGCTCCGCGAAGGGCAAAGTCGTCGTCACGGTTCGTTAGGTCGGTCAAAGCGGTCGGGATGAGCTGAACGATGGCGCGAGATGACCAGGTGCGCAATGATGCCGCCCATGCGTAATCTCTCGAATCTGGTGTCCACGCTGGCGCTCATCTGCCTGGGGGCTGCCACGGCCTGTGCTCCCACCGATGACACGGCGAGCAGCACGTCGTCGGCGCCCGCAGCGGCGAGCGAGTGCACCAAGGACTCTCTGAGCACCCTGACGAAGGGGTCCATCACCTTCGGCACCGATCAACCGGCGTACCCGCCGTGGTTCGTGGACGACGACCCCGCCAACGGCAAGGGCTTCGAATCGGCGGTTGCCTACGCCGTCGCAGGCAAGCTCGGCTACGCCGCCGAGGACGTGAAATGGGTTCGGGTACCGTTCAATTCGGCTATCGCACCGGGCCCAAAGACGTTCGACGCCAACCTCAATGAGTTCTCCATCACCGATGAACGCAAGCAGGCCGTCGACTTCTCCTCGCCGTACTTCAACGTGACGCAGGCCGTCGTCGCAGTGAAATCCTCGCCGGCCGCCGGCGTCACGACCCTTGACGGGCTCAAGGGTCTCAAGCTCGGCGCTCAAGTCGGCACGACCAGCTACACGGCCGCCAAGGCGATCGACCCGGGCGTTGCAGTGTTCAACAACAACGACGACGCCAAGGCAGCGCTGTCCAACGGCCAGATCGACGCACTGGTCCTCGATCTGCCCACGGCCTTCCAAGTACAGAGCGAACTGACCGACGGCGTCATAGTCGGTCAGTTGCCGTCGGGCACCGAGAAGGCCGAGCAGTTCGGCATCGTGCTCGACAAGGGCAGCCCGCTGACCACATGCGTGTCGAAAGCCGTCGATGCCCTGGGCAATGACGGCGAGCTGTTCAAGCTGCAGAAGGTGTGGCTCACCGGCGCCGGCAACGCACCGGTTTTGTCGTGACCACGGCCGCCCTTGACCGGGTGGCCTACCGGCAGTCCCGAGCCCGGCGGTCCACCCTCGTCGCGCTCGTGTCGACCGTGGTGTTCGCGGCAGTCCTGCTGTTCGCGGTGACGTCGTCACCGGGCTGGCCGCGAGTCCGAGACTCGTTCTTCAACCTGCGGATCGGCTGGGACAGCTTGCCTGCGCTGTTGGAGGGATTGTGGCTCAACATTCGGGTTCTGGTGATCTGCCAGGTGTTGATCCTCGTCTTCGGACTCGGCCTGGCGGCAATGCGGACGTTGCGGGGACCCGTGTGGTTTCCCTTGCGGGCGTTGGCAACCGGATACGTCGATCTGTTCCGGGGCCTGCCACTGCTGATCTGTCTGTACCTCGTCGGCTTCGGCCTGCCGGGGTTGCGACTCTCCGGCCTGCCGACGAACCCGGTGATACTCGGCGGTCTGGCTCTGGTGTTGGTCTACTCCGCCTACGTGGCCGAGGTGTTCCGAGCGGGCATCGAATCGGTCCACCCGTCGCAGTTGGCCGCCGCCAAGTCCCTCGGCCTGAACCATCGGCGCACCATGCGGCTGGTGGTGCTCCCGCAGGCGACCCGCAGGGTGACACCTGCACTCCTCAACGACTTCGTGGCGTTGCAGAAGGACTGCGGACTGATCTCGGTGCTCGGCGCCGTCGACGCGGTACGCGCCGCCCAGATCCAGGCCGCCACCACGTACAACTTCACTCCCTACGTCGTTGCCGGCCTGTTGTTCGTCGCGCTCGCCGTGCCGTCGGCCCGGCTGGCCGACTGGGCGTCCACGCGTGCGGCGGTCCGGCAGGGTGCGGTATGAACGGCGCCCAGGACCCGGCGGGCAGGAGCGAAGCGACCCGGGAAAATGCCCCGGCGGGCAGGAGCGAAGCGACCCGGGAAAATGCCCCGGCGGGCAGGAGCGAAGCGACCCGGGACAATGACCCGGCGGGCAGGAGCGAAGCGACCCGGGACAAATACCCCGTGCTGTCGGTCCGGGGTCTGACGAAGGCATATCACGATCGACCAGTTTTGACGGGTATCGACCTCGACGGCGCCGAGCATCAGGTCGTCGTGCTGATCGGGGCGTCTGGATCGGGAAAGTCGACGCTGCTGAGATGCATCGACCTGCTGGAAGACATCGACGACGGACAGATCCTCCTCGACGGCCGCGACATCAGCGATCCGCGTATCGACGCCGACAAGGCTCGCCAGGCCATGGGCATGGTGTTCCAGTCGTTCAACCTGTTTCCCCACATGTCCGCCCTCGCGAACGTGGCACTGGCTCCGCGGGTGGTGCACGGGTCGACCCGCCGCGAGGCACAGGATCGCGGCCGCGAACTGTTGGCACGGGTCGGCCTGGCCGCCCACGCGGACGCGTACCCGGACAAGCTGTCCGGCGGTCAGCAGCAGCGGGTGGCCATCGCCCGCGCGCTGGCGTACGACCCACGACTATTGCTGCTCGACGAGATCACCAGCGCGCTGGACCCCGAATTGGTCGGCGAGGTGCTTGCCCTCGTCCGCGAATTGGCGACTGCGGGGCGCACGATCGTGATGGCGACCCACGAAATGGCGTTTGCCCGCGAGGTCGCCGATAGAGTGTGCTTCCTCGATGGCGGCATGATCGTCGAATCAGGCTCTGCGGAAAGGGTCTTGACCGACCCGCAGCAGATTCGGACCCGACAGTTCCTCCAGCGGTTCACCGGGCTCGACGCGTCCTAGCGATCCCATGGCGCGGTGTCGTCCATCTTCAAAGTGGTTGGCCTGCTGACTCTTCACCCGGTCGATGTCGTCCTTGGCAGTCCACGCTTCCGCGCGAGCCTGGCAGCACCGCCGCGGCGGTCATCACAACGCGTGGTAGGCGTGCGTAGTCTCGAATCGTCGTCACGAAGAAGGGTTCAGAACTATGAAGGCAACGGTGACCCCCGAGGCCGAAAGCGCCATCGTGGACATCTCCCGGCGCCACGGGCTCTCCCGCGAGGCCGTCCTCGCCATGCTGTTGGCCGTCCACGCCGGCGGTGGCACCATGGCACAGTTTTCGCTCCCCGAACTCGGCGGATCGGGACAGTGGATGCGGGGCGGAATGACGATGGTCGGCAACATGTTCGACAACGCGCTTAAAGCGCGGGTGGATGCGCTGTGCGGCGAATTGGCCCAACTGCTCTCCACGACCGCGGTTTTCCCGGCCACGACCGCGAGCTCCCAATTCGCCGGGTTCACCTCAGACAACTGGTGGCCCGCCGATCTCGGTGTCCCCAGCGCATCCGGCGGACAGAACGACGAACGCTACGCCGTCTTCCCGAGCACCCACCGATTGGCGATTCAGGCCAAGGGCGTCACACGGGTTTTCGACACCGGCGAGCACCGAATCGGCGGCGTCCAACAGCAGCAGGGAGGTGGACCCGGCTCAGCGAGCTTCACCAGCCAGTTGGGCACTTTCGACATATCCAGCTTGCGCGAGCTCGGTGCGCAGCAGGTGGCCGAGAGCCGCACCGCTGCGCCGCAGTACCAAGCCGACTCGACACCGCCAGCAGCTCCTCCGACGCCCGAGGCCGCCAGCAGCACATCAGAAAATCCGGCAACGATCATCGGCGCCATCGAGTCGCTTGCCGGACTTCATCAGCGCGGCATCGTCACCGACGAAGAGTTCACCGCCAAGAAGGCGGAACTCCTCGGCCGACTCTGAGTGCCATACAGCCCAGGTCAATCAGGTATGTCGAATCAACCTCTGCTGCAGGGGTCTTGACCGACCCACACCACGGCCGGACCCGCCGGTCCAACCGTGCGTTCCGGCTCGGCATTCGGGTCGGATCGTCGCCTGAGCTCACCGTGACACGGCCGTGGGGCATGCGCCATCCGAGCGCACATTCCGCGAAACCCCGGCATCCAGCTTCGAATGGATGTAGTCCTCATAGGAACAGATTGCCTGGGGAGACACATGCCCGTTCCGGACCTGCCGCCGAACTTCGACTTCACCGACCCCGACATCTACGCCGAACGACTACCCGAGGAGGAACTGGCCGAACTACGCCGCGCCGCGCCGGTCTGGTGGAACGCGCAACGCCGCGGAGCCGAGGCATTCGGTGACCACGGGTACTGGCTCGTCACCCGGCACGCCGACGTTCGCGAGGTGTCGCTGCGCGACGACGTGTTCTCCAGCGCTGCCAACTGCATCGTGCCGCGCTATCCGGACGAGGAGTCCGGACGCGGTCAGATCGAGGCAGGTCGCTTCTCCATGATCAACATGGACGCTCCGCAGCACAGCCGCCTGCGAAAGATCATCTCGCGTGGGTTCACCCCGCGCGCCGTCGAGCGGCTGCGGGCCGAACTCCGTGAGGCGGCCCGTCGCATCGCGGAGCAAGCGGTCGCTGCCGGCACCGGAGACTTCGTGCACCAGGTGGCAGCCGAGCTACCACTGCACGCCATCGCCAACCTGCTCGGTGTGCCGCCCGAGGACCGCACGAAACTGTTCGGTTGGACCAACGAGATGGTCGGCGACGAAGATCCGGAGTTTGCGCAGTCCGAGGCATTGGCCTCGGCTGGTGAAGTCATGCTCTACGGCATGCAGCTGGCGGCACGCAAGTCCGACAACCCAGGCGACGACATCGTCACCAAGCTGATCGAGGCGGACGTCGACGGACAGAAGCTCTCCGACGACGAGTTCGGCTTGTTCATGGTGACCCTGA
Organism: Mycolicibacterium hodleri; assembly: GCF_006439015.1. Taxonomy (GTDB): domain Bacteria; phylum Actinomycetota; class Actinomycetes; order Mycobacteriales; family Mycobacteriaceae; genus Mycobacterium; species Mycobacterium hodleri_A. The sequence goes on from NZ_RCZG01000007.1 coordinate 194,931, forward strand.
CCGTGGCCGGCAACGAGACCACTCGCAACTCCATCACCCAGGGCATGATGGCGTTCCTCGACAATCCCCACCAGTGGGAGCTGTTCAAGGCCGAGCGGCCCCCGAGCGCGGCCGACGAGATCATCCGCTGGGCCACCCCCATCACGTGCTTTCAGCGGACCGCGCTGACCGAAGTGAATCTCGGCGGCACGCTGATCGAGAAGGGGCAGCGGGTGGTGCTGTCCTACCGATCCGCGAACTTCGACGACGAGGTCTTCGACGACCCGTTCCGGTTCGACATTTTACGAAACCCGAACCCACACCTGAGTTTCGGAGGAACCGGCGCGCACTACTGCGTCGGTGCCAACCTGGCTAGAATGACGATCAACCTCATGTTCGACGCGCTTGCCGATGCGATGCCCGACCTGAAGGCCCTGGCCCCGCCCGAGCGACTGCGATCCGGCTGGCTCAACGGCATCAAGCACTGGCAGGTCGACTACACCGGCGGCTGCCCCGCGTAGCGGTCAATCCTCGAATCAGGTTGCTCCAGCCCTGACCGTTCTCACGGGCTCGACTTCCGCCGCCGGTTGCGCCGACGGAAGGCCGCCAGCTGAAGATTCACCAGCCGCGCGTCGCTGCGGCTGAAGGGCGGCGCCATCAGCCGGGCCAGGCTCACCGGCCACCGGGAGAACGCGACGCCTCTAGCGTGGGTGAACGTCGCGAAGCCCGCCCGTCCCCGGTAGGCGCCAGTGCCACTTCGCCCTACCCCGCCGAAGGGTAGGTCACTGCCGATGAAGTTCAAGGTGAAGTCGTTGGCGTTGACCGATCCGGACCGGGTGGCGCGCTGAAGTTGGTCGTACCGCTCGTTGTCGGCGCCGTACCAATAGACGGTGAGCGGATGGGGCCGCGCGTTGACGTAGTCGAGCGCATCGGAGAGCTCACGGTACGGATGAACCACGAGCACGGGGCCGAAGATCTCCTCCCGATTCACCTTCGCGTCGCCAGGGACGCCGAGAAGCAGAGTCGGCGGGATCTTGCGGGTTGCCCGGTCGGGCAGTTCCTCGCCGGACGGCACGTGGTGCGAGCGGCGCGCTCCGAGTTCCACGGCGTCGTCGATGAGGCCGACGACGTGGTCGTAGTGCCGATCGTTGATGACCGAGGTGTAGTCGCCGTTGCTAAGGATGTGTGGAAAGGCCTTGCGCCACTGAGCCATCACCTCGCCGACGAAGGCGTCCTGTGACTCCTCGGGTACCAGCACGTAGTCGGGGCACATGCAGACCTGCCCACCGTTGATCATGCGTGACGCGGCGATGCGCTGGGCTGCTCTGGACAGGTCGGCGCTGCGGTCGACCACCGCCGGGTTCTTGCCACCGAGCTCCAGCGTCGCGGGGACGAGGTTCTTGCCCGCGACCTGTGCGACCAGCGCTCCCACCGCGGGTGACCCAGTGAAGAACAGGTGATCGAAGCCCAGTGACGCAAACGTCGGACCGTCTGCTTGCTCGTCGGTGAGGATGGTCATCTCACCGGCCGGGAAGTACTGCGGCGCAAGGTCAGCCAGTAGCTGGGTGGTGACCGCCGTGACTTCCGACGGGCGCACCATGACCCGGTTGCCCGCGGCCAGCGCGGTACCGGAGGGAAGCATGGTGAGTTGGACGGGAAAGTTCCACGGACCCATCACGCCGACGACCCCGAGCGGGTCGTGCCTGATCCGCTGCCGCAGCCCGGAACGGTTCAGCAGCCAGCCATGTGACCGGGTCCTCATCCACGACCGCAGGTGCTTCTTCTGATACTCCAGATCCCCCATGCACCCGACGACGTCGGCCAGCACCGACACCTCGCGGGCTCGTGTGCCGAAGTCCTCGGCCAATGCCGTGACGATCGCCTCGGTGTTGTCGAGGATCATCGACTGCAGACGGCTGACGCGGTCGATGCGCGTCGCCGGTCCGGGTATGCCGTCGGAGAGGAAGGCAGCGCGTTGTCGATCGAGCAGTTCAGTCACGGAAGGCACGGAAGGCACGGAAGGCACGGCCATCGCCGTCACGTCACCGCATCCGACAACACCGCGGGCACGTAGGCGGTGCCCCGCCCGGGCCGTTCCCACAGGACACCATCGCCTGCCGTGGCGCCCTCGGCGATCAGCGCGCGCTTGAGGATCTTGTTGGTCGCCGTTTGCGGCAGAACGCGGTTGACCCGCACGTAGCGCGGCCACGCCTTCGGAGACAGATCCGATTGCGCCGAAAGGAATTCGGTGAGTTCGGCCGGCGCCAGCGCCCGATCGTCAGCGAGCACGATTGCCGCCATCACCTGGTCGCCAACCCGGTCGTCTGGGACTGCGTAGACGGCGACCTGGCTGACCGGGGCGAGCCGCTGCAGTATGCGCTCGATCGGTGCGGCGGCAAGGTTCTCGCCGTCGACGCGCAACCAGTCGGCGGTGCGGCCTGCCAGATAGATCCACCCGTCGGCGTCGCGGTAGGCCAGGTCGCCCGACCAATACATCCCGTGGCGGATCCGCTCGCCAGTGGCGGCCGGGTCGTTGTAGTAGCCGGAGAACGGGCCGGAACCCGTGGTGTTCACCAGCTCCCCCACTGCCTCGTCGAAGTTGGCTAGTGCACCGGCGGCATCGAAGATTGCGGGCGCGCATTCGGTCAGTGCATCGGGGTGGTAGATCGCGACGCCGGGATAGCCCTTGCCGATCGACCCGGACGGGGTGCCGTCCTCGCGGACGATGATCACCGCGAACTCGCTGGAACCGAACCCGTCCAGCACTCGGCAGTCGAATCGCCTGGCGAATTCGGCGATGTCGCGATCGGTGGCCTCGTTGCCGAAGGCCGCACGCAGTGTGTTCTCGGCGTCGTCGTGGCGTTCGGGGCTGGCCAGCACCAGAGCCAGCGGCTTGCCGACGTAGTTCATGTACGTGGCGCGGTAGTGGCGGACGTCGGCCAGGAACCTCGACGCCGAGAACCGGGCGGGAGCCATCACGGCGCCGCTGTTTATTGCCACCGACCAACCGGCGGCCACGCCGTTGGAGTGGAACAGCGGCATCGCCAGGTAACAGACGTCCTCGGCGGTGATGTCCAGCTGTGCGGCGAGACTCAGCCCGCAGACCACCGCCATGCCGTGTGCGAAGGGCACGGCCTTCGGGTCGCCGCTGGTTCCCGAGGTGAAGATCATCATCAGCGGATCGTGCGGCCCGACCTCGTGGTGCGGCACCAGCGGCGGTGCGGCGTCGACCTCGTCGCGGTAGCGCGACGACGTCACGTCCAGGACGGTGATACCAGCGAGGTCGAGTCCGGTCAGCAAGTCGCGGTGGGCGTCGTCGATGAGCAGCAGTTGGCAATCGGAACGTCGGATGTCCGACAGCAGCCCGTCACCGCGGCGGGTGGTGTTGATGCCGCACAACACGTACCCGCCCAGCGCTGCGGCCGCCATGGCCCGCAGCATGGCCGGCGAGTTGGTGAGCAGTGCACCGACGTGCACCGGCTTGTCCAGGTCGGCTAGCCCGATCAACGCCGACGCCTCCGCCGACGCCTCGCCCAGATGCTCCCGCCAGGTCCAGGAGTCGTCGCCGTAGGCGACGGCGACGGTGTCGTCGTCGGTGCGGCTGCGAAGAAGCGCCTGGACGGTCTCAAACATTCGTGTCCTCCTGCTCGAGTCGGCGTCGCAGCGCCGACCGTGACACCTTCCCCGTCGCCGTCAAAGGCAGCTGCGACAGCACCACGACGGTCCGGGGATTCTTGTTGGAGGCCAATAGCTTCCGACAGTGTGAGATCAACACGTCGCCCGATGCCCGGTGGCCTACCGATGTCACGACACCAGCGACGAGGTGCTGCCCACGGCGCGGATCGGGCATCCCGACCACCACGGCGGCGGCGACCGAGGGATGCGCCATCAGCGCGGCCTCGACCTCCTGCGGGTATACGTTGTAGCCGCTGACGACGACCATGTCGTCGCGCCGGGATTCGACGATCAGTCTGCCCGTCCGGTCCAGGCGGCCGACGTCACCGGTGTCGAGCCAGTGAGACGGGTCCGGGACCGGGTCGCGGAAGCTGCGCCTGCAGACGTTGTAGCCGCGCACCAGGATTCGGCCAGCCTCACCACCGCCCAGCCCGGCACCGTCCTCGTCAGCGATCCGCACCTCGACACCGCTCAGCGGAGTCATCCAGATCCGGTCGGCGCCAGGGTGCAGGTGGCCCATCGCCACGGTGCCCGCGGCTTCGGTGAGGCCGTAGCCGACCACGACCTCAGGGATGCCAAGCCGGTCGCACGTCGACCGCAGCACGGGCGCCGACACCTCGGCGCTCCCCGAGACCGCCAACCGGCACGAATCACCCAACACCACGTCTGCCCGTCCGAGGTCGTGGAAGACGGTGGGTGGGCCGAAGACCACGGTCAGCCGTTCGTCGCGCACCAACGCGGCCACGCGACGCCGGTCGTAGGTGGGCAGTAGCCGCACGCTGGCGCCGGCCAGCAGTCCCGCCAGCAGGACGCCGTTGAAGCCGAACGAGTGCGCCAGCGGGACGGCGCCGAGCAGCCGGTCCTCGGGCACCAATCCGAGGCGACGGCCCACCTCGCCGTACAGCCGCACCAACTGACCGTGGGTCATCGGCACGTAGTCGGGGGTGCCCGTCGTCCCAGAGGTCGCCAGAAGCAGAGCCATGTCGCGGTCTCGCGGCGGGTGTTCCGGCTGAGGCGAAGTCGTCTCTGCGCCGGTACAACTCAGCTCATCGCCGAGGACACGCACCGGTGCCAGCTCGCCGAGCGCGGTCGTGTGTTCGCCGTCGGTCAGGCCGTGCCTCAACGGCGCCACCACCGCGCCGCACATCGACGCGCCGAACGCGGCGATGACCCACCGCACCCCATTGCGGCCCGCAACCGCGACCATGTCACCCGGGCGGACCCCGTCGGCGCGCAATCGTGCCGCCATCTCGTGCGTGCGTGTGCGCAGCGCCGTGTAGGACAGTGCGGTCTCGTCGTCGACCACCGCGAGACGACGGTCGAACAGTGCCGCGCCGCGCTCGATGACGTCGACGAGCGTGGCGGGCGATCCCATGCCCGGATTCAACCAAGTCCGCGACGCGACGACAGGAGGATTGAGCATGCTCGTCATGCGGTGGCCCCGCCGTCGACGACGAACTCTGAGCCGGTGCAGTAGCGGCTGGCATCGCCGGCGAGGAACGCGACCATGTCGGCGATCTCCCCCACGTGCGCGGCTCGGGGCACGGGCAGGTGTGAGAAGTCCAGACCGTCCACGTCGATCATCGGGGTGTCGACCGCCCCTGGGCAGACACAGTTGAAGCGAATGCCTAGCGGCGCCAGTTCCAGTGCTGCCGAACGGCTCGCGCCGCGCAGACCCCACTTGGACGATGCGTAGGGAAGCGCGCCCGCGAAGCCGCGCAGCGCCGCCGTGGAGGCGATGTTGACGATCGCGCTGCCCGGCCGCATCACCGGTGACACCGCCTGCATGCCGAGTATCGGGCCGACCAGGTTGACGTCGAGCACGTCGCGGATCTGCTCGGCGGACCACTCCGCGAGCGCAGCCTTGCGGTAGACCCCTGCGTTGTTGATCAGCACGTCAATCCGGCCCGACTCCGCGACGACGTCGGCCACCACCGCGGCCCACGCGGTCGCGTCGGTGACGTCGAGCCGCCGATACGAGACCCCGCCGCCCAGCCGGTCGGCGAGTGCTTCGCCGTCGTCGTCCAGGACGTCGCAGGCGACGATCCGGGCGCCCAGGCGACTCAGCAGCTCGGCTTCCGCAGCGCCCTGCCCACGGGCCGCACCGGTGATGAGGACGACCTTGCCGTCGAGTTCCTTCGACGTCATCGGGTCGTGAACACCATTCCGGGGTAGCCACGTTCAGCCGTCCGATCGCAGTGTTCGCGATAGACGCCGAACCCGCCGACGTACGGCATGAACACCCGTTTCTTGCCGTCGATGTTCGCGCCGAGGTACCAGGACGACTGCGCCCTCGGAAAGAGCGTGTTGTCGGCGACGGCAGCGACGTGGTCGGTCCATTCCCCTGCGGCGTCGCGGCGCGGCTCGACCTCGACGATCCCGCGTGCCGCGACGAACTCGATCAGGTCGAGCACCCAGTCGACCTGGACTTCGGCGTGCAGGACCATGTTCGCCAGCACCGACGGGCTGCCGGGTCCACCGAGGCTAAAGAGGTTCGGCAGTCTCGGCACCATCAGTCCGAGGAAGGTGAGTGGACCGTCGGCCCACAAGTCGGCGAGCCGGTCCCCCGCCGGGCCCACCGGGTCGATGCGAGCGAGCGCACCCGTCATCGCGTCGAAGCCGGTGGCGAAGACCAGCACATCGCACCCGTAACTCGCCGCACTAGTGTGCACCGCATCGGCGGTGATCGCGGTAAGCGGCTCACGGCGAAGGTTGACCAGTGTCGTGTCGGGACGGTTGAAGGTTTCGTAGTAGCCGGTGTCGGTACAGATCCGCTTGGTGCCGATGGGGTGATCGGTGGGGATCAGATCTTCTGCGACGCGGGGATCGTCGACGACGTCGCGAATCTTGGCTTCGGCGAACTCCCGCGCGACGTCGTTCGCGGCGAGGTCGGTCAGCTGGTCGGGGAACGTCTTGCTGAACAACACGCCGCCCTGAGTCCAGCGTTCCGTCAAGGCATCCCACCGTTCCCGAGGCGCCGTCTCGGCGAGCGGTGTGGCGTTGCTGGTGTGTGGAGTGCCCGCGGGGGCGTAGGCGGCCTTGCGGCGCCGCTCGGGATACTCGGCGCGGATGCGGCGGACGTCCTCCTCGGTCCACGGACGGTTGGGCATCGGGACGCTGTAGTTCGGTGAGCGCTGGAACACGACGAGGGATTCGGCGCGTTCGGCGATGATGGGGACGACCTGGATGCCCGACGACCCTGTGCCGATGACCCCGACGCGCTTGCCACGGAAATCCGGCTCGTCGTGCGGCCAGTTCGCGGTGTAGTAGACCTCGCCGTCGAAGTCGTCGGCCCCGGCGATGTCGGGACGATTGACCGCCGACAGGCATCCGGTGGCGCACAGCAGGAAGCGGCCTCGGCGCTGTCCCCCATCGGCGGTGCGCACCAGCCAGGTGGAGCTGCTCGACTCGAAGCGTGCACCAACGACTTCGGTGCAAAACGAATAATGGCGTCGAAGATCGAAGCGGTCGGCGACGTGCTCGAGGTAGGCCAAGATCTCGGGCTGCGCGGCGAATCGCTCGGTCCAGGTCCAGGTGTTCTGAAGCCCGTCGTCGAACGAGTACGAGTAGTCCACGCTTTCGACGTCGCAGCGCGCACCGGGGTAACGGTTCCAGTACCAGGTGCCCCCAACCTCTTCGGCCGCCTCCAGGCCGAGGACGGACCTCCCCGCGGAAGCGAGGCGGTGCACCGCGTAGAGCCCGGCGAATCCCGCCCCGATGACGATCGCGTCGTAGGTCTCGGCGGTCACCGCGCCGGCTCCATCAGAGGCGGGATCACGAGCAGCTCGCGCAGGTCGGTCCAGAGGAGCTCTCGGGCTGCGACGGCGGGCGGGAACGGCATCATTGTCAGGAAACCGTGGAACAGACCGCGAAAGTCGCGGTGAAGCACCGGAACTCCGGCCGAACGCAGTTGGCGCGCGTACGCCACGCCCTCGCTGTGCAGCGGATCCAGCTCGGCGGTCACAATCACCGCGGACGGAAGGTCTGCGTGCGACTCGGCACGCGCGGGCGCCACCAGGTGGGAGGGCTCGGGAAGCGCAGTCCCACCGAGGTATTGGCGCCAGTACCACCGCATCGCCGCGCGGGTGTTGACGTAGCCGGTCGCGCGGCGGTGATAGCTCTCGGTGTCGAATGACGGATCGATCACCGGGTAGAGCAGTACCTGCGCGGCGGGCGTCGGGCCACCCCGCATGCGGCACAGCAGCGCCGTCACCGCGGCGAGATTGCCGCCCGCGCTGTCGCCTGCGATCGCCACGCGTCGTGGGTCGACGCCGAGCTCCGCGGCGTGCTCGACCACCCAGCAGAACGCGCTGAACGCATCCTCTGCGGCGGCAGGCGCCGGGTGTTCGGGGGCCAATCGGTAACCGACGGAGATCACCACGGCCGACGTGCGGGCCGCCATCGCCCGACAGAAGCCGTCGTGACTGTCGATGTCACAGAGCACGAATCCGCCGCCGTGGCAGAACACCACGGCGGCGCCCTCGCCGCGGTGGGGCCGGTAGATCCGAACGGTGATGGCGCCGCCCCTGCCGTCGATTTCGCGGTCCACGATCTGGGCGACGGCGTCGGGGTCGACGACGGGCTGTCGCCTGGCGGCGACGGCGGCGCGGGCGTCGGCGGCGGTCATCCGTTCGACCGCGGGAAACCCGTCGTTGAGCGTCTGCAACATCGCAGAGGCGACGTCGTCCATCCCCACCATCCATTCTAAGTGGACTATTTCTATCAGAACTATGCCTGAGATAGGCGGGATCGGCGATGGCAACTCATCTAGGGTGTCGCCATGCCCGACATTCCCCCGTCGCTTCGCTCGCCCCCGGCAGACAACCCCGAGTCGTACCCGCCGTTGCGGGCGACGAGCTGGGCGGTCCTCGGCCTGCTGTCGTTCGACGAGGAGCTCTCGGGCTACGACGTCAAGAAGTGGGCGGATTGGAGCCTCCGCTTCTTCTATTGGGCCCCGTCCTACAGCCAGATCTACGGAGAGTTGCACAAACTGGAGGACCTCGGTCTGGTGACCTCGCGCATCGTCGACAAGAACGACGTACGGGGCAAGCGGCTCTACCGCATCACAGCCGACGGCGAGCGGGCCGTCACCGCGTGGGCCAACGAATCGCCGGCCGAGCCCGCGGTCCTCAAGCACGGTGTGATGTTGCGAATGTGGTTGGGGCACACGGCAGATCCAGCCAAGTTGCGGGAGGTCCTGCTGGCCCACCGCGAGCAATCGGAGCGCATGCGACGGCGGGCGATCGCCGACGCCGAGGGTGCCGCTGCCGTGCCGGGCTGGGCCTATCCCGAGGTGGTGCTGAACTGGTCGGTGCAGTACTACCAGGACGAGGTCGCGCGCGCCGACACCATGCTGGCCGACCTGGACCGTCTGGCCAAGTCTCGTAAGCGCGACGCGAAGCGTCAGGCCGGCCGATAGCGCAGCAAGGTAACGCCCGTGCCGGGCACGTCGCAGAACACCGGCGCCAGGCGCATGCCGATCCGGATGTCGGAGCGGGCGACGTCGACCAGTTCGGTGCTGATCCGTGGACCGGCGTCCCACTGGACCACGGCAAGGAACTGCGGCAGCGCGTCTGCCCACGGTGGCCCGGTCGGGCGATCCGCCACGGTGAACGTGTAAAGCTCACCGGCCCCGTCGATTTCACGCCACTCGAGATCGTCGGCCAGGGTGCCCGGCGCCAGCGTCCGCGGATAGAAGACGTGACGGTCCAGCGACGGCGAGAACTGCACCAGGATCCGATGTTCGGCGAGGCCCCGCCAGAAGGGTGCCGACACGGGAGTCGGTTCGGGGGTCGGCATCGGGATCATCTGCGGGTCCGTCACGTCAGTCGCCTCCCAGCAGCAGTGCCACCTGCTCGCTCATGATGCCGCCGGTGCCGGTGACGAATGCCGTGTTGCATTCAGCCACTTGCGCTTTGGCAGCCCGCCCCATCAATTGGCGCGCGGCGTCGACGACGTGGTGCATGCCCCCCGCCATGCCCGCCTGGCCGAAGGAGAGTTGTCCACCCGCGGTGTTCAGCGGGAAGTCGCCACCGAAGGTCAGGTCGTGCGACCGGACCCACGACATGCCCTCGCCCTTGGCGCAGAAGCCGGCGTCCTCGAGCGTCATCAGCACCGTGATCGTGTAGCAATCGTAGATCGAGGCGACGTCCACGTCGGACCGCCCCAGCCCGGCCATCTCGAAGGCCTTGTCAGCAGACCGGGCGACCGGCGTGGTCATCAGATCCTGAGCGTACGTCGGCGTCTTGAAGGCGATGTGCTCGCCGAAGCCCTTGATCCACACGGGGCGATGGCGCGCTCTGCGGGCCACGTCGGCGTTGGCGATCAACACGCCGGTGCCGCCCTGGACCCGCATCACGGTCTCCAGCATGTGGATCGGATCGGCGATCATGGGGCTGCTCAACACGTCGTCCGCGGTGAGCGGCTTGCCTTCGAACACCGCGCCGGGATGCGCGCACGCGTTGGTCCGCTGGTCGACGGCGATCTTGGCGAGCGCGGTCGGGTCGTAGCCGTGGAGCGCGGCGTACCGCTGGGCGATCTGGGCATACGGGGCGTTCTGCCCGACGTTGCCGTAGGGGATCTCGTATTCCGCCTGGGGAGAGCCGTACTTGTTGCTCGAGGCCCCGAACCACCCCGGTGGCGGGGCAGGATGGCGCGCAGACTGCGGCAGCATCGTCGAGCCGGGCACCACGGCGAGCACGGCGTCGCACAGACCGAGTTCGACCGCCACCGCCGCCCGCCACACCATGCCCGCCGACGATGCGCCGCCGAGATCGACGCGTTCCCCGAAGTCCAATGGCAGGCCCAGATATTCGCTGAGGGTGGCCGGGGCGAACATGTCGGACTCGGCGATCCCGTGGCACAACAGGCCGTTGACTACGGTGGCGTCGATCCCGGCGTCTTCGACGACCATCCTGGCCAGTAAGGCGTACTGGTCGAGGGTGAACAACTGCGGCCTGGTCTGCTTGCGCTGGGCGGGCAGCTCGGCGATCCCGATGATCGCCGCTTCCCCGCGCAACGCCATCAGCGTGCCTCGTCGCGGCGCGGCAACGCGACCGTGGCCGTTCCCGGCATCAGCACATCCGAGTCACGCCGTCCGGTGATCTCCAGGTCGACGAGGCCGACCCCCTCTACGCTCACGTGTTTCGCCGTCACCACGCCACCGAACGTCAACGCCTGTCCAGGATGCGCGACGGCCCGGTTCTGCACCGAGTATTCGACGAGTCGTCCGCCGCCGCCGATCCAGTCGGTGATCGCCCGCGCCAGCAACGCGGATTGCAATGGGCCCTGGACCAATACGTCGTCATATCCCTCGACCTCGCGGGCCCACTGCTTGTCGTAGTGGATGCGGTGCCCGTTGTAGGTGGCCGCGCTGAAGAAGAACATCTGCGTCTCGTCGACGGTAACGGTCAGGGCCGGAATCTCGTCCCCCGGTGCGACGTCCTCGTAGCACACCTGCGTTCCCGTCACCGAGTTCCTCACGGCTTGGCGATCATCGACGTCGTGGCCTCGGCGACCAGATCCCGCCGCTGGTTGCGATAGCTGGTGTGCCAGGTCACCAAAACGAATGAACCTGATCTTCCCTGCTTTTCGACGATCGAGGAAATGGTGCGCACCATCTCGATCTCGTCGCGGTGATACGCGGGCAGGTGAAACGTCGTGCTCTCCCCACCCGCCATCCGTTTGGGTGCCCGCGGGAACGCGAGGCTGCCGGAAACCGCGCCAGAGGAGCCGTCCGGTCGCAAGCCGGTCAGCGGAGTAACGGGTAGCACGCAGTACTGCAGGTACAGCGGCGGGCAGATGACGTCGAGGTAGCCGTTCGCCCGCGCGTGATCGGCGTCGAACCAGAGCGGGTTGTGATCGCCGACCGCCGCCGCCCACCGCTGCCAGTCCCGCCGGTTCACCTCACCGATGGCGGTGGCGGCGATGCTGCCGACCCGGGCTGCCGATTCCTCGTCGATCAGGCTCTCGGTGCTCACGCGTACTCCTCATCCAACCAGCCGGCCGCCACGTCTGAGCCCCCACCGAGTGTCGACAGGACGCGGGCCCGCTCCGACCACAGGTGCAGATCGGTCTCCAGCACGTAGCCCATGCCAGCGTGTAACTGATGGGCGTCCAACGTGATCAGCTTGGCTGCGGTGGCGGCGTGCATTCGCGCGATGGCCGTCTCACGCGTGGCCACCCGCCCCCGGCCGATCCAGAACACCGCGGAGTGAGCGGCCAGCCGGGCGGCGGACAGGGCGATGTGCATGTTGGCCACCAGATGCTGCGCCGCCTGGAAGGACGCGATGGGTCGACCGAACTGGTGGCGCATGGTGACGTAGTCGACGGTTCGCTCTAGCACCGCATCCCCCACTCCCACGAGGTCAAGCGACTGCAGGGCCACCCCGGCGTTGGCCACCCGATGCAGATCCTCCCCACTCAGGCCTACGTCGCCCTCGGCGCCGAGCACCGCACTCGACTCGGTCACCCGGACGTCGTCGAATCCGACGCAGCAGGCGCGATGGCCGCCCATCAGAGTCAGAGGTTGGAGGGTCAGTCCCGGCGCGTGGCGATCCACGACGAATCCCAGTGTCCGCCCGTTCTGCACATCGATGGCCGACACCACGAGAATGTCCGCGTCGTCGGCGTCGACCACGAATTCGACTGTGCCACTGAGTAACCAGCCACCTGCAGACCGATCCACGCGGAGACGTGGAGTGACGATGCTGGCATCTCGCGCGTTCGAGAGGGCAGTCGTGGCGCGCAGAATGCCCGCACTGAGTCCTGGCAGCCACGCCGCCCGTTGCTCGCCGCTACCGAGGACGTCGATCGCCAGGCCGGCGTGCATGGTGCCGTGGACGGCCGTCGGACATAGCGCCCGACCGGCTTCGACATAGAAGGCGCCGAGGTCCGCCAAGCCTCCCCCGGAGCCGCCGACGTCCTCGCCGACGGCCAGGCCGAGGATCCCGGCGTCGGCGAGTGCCTTCCACAACGAATCCGGCACTGCGACAGCGGGATCCTGCCGCAGCTCGCGCACCAACGAGATGGGGCATTCGGCCCCGAGGAGACTGCGCAGCATTGACGACAAGTCCGCGGAGTCTTGATCTGGAATCAACCTCATCGCGCCGCGGTCACCGCCCGTATGACGGCATCTGGTGACCGCGCTGGGCGATCACGTCGCGAAGGACCTCGTTGGCGCCACCGCCGAAGCGCATCAGCGGCGCGGCCCGGTAGAGGCGCTCGAACTTGCCGTCCAACGGCGCGCCGGGGCTGCGGTGGGCGAGCAGTCCGTCGGGACCGAGCAGGTCGATCGCCAAATCGGCGATGCGTTGCCGCAATTCGCTGGTGAAGACCTTCTCGACACTGACTTCGACGGTCGGGATCACGCCGCCGGCCAGCATCGAAGACGCCTCGTAACCCATCAGGGTGGCAACCTCGACGTCTGCCTCGGCCTGCGCGAGGCGGCGGCGGAAATCGGGGCTCGCCGCAGGACGCGATCCGTCGCGAACCGGTTGTCGCGCCGCGGTCTTCAGGTCGTCGAGGGCGCGGCGCAGGTCGCCGGCATTGGTCAGCGCGCCGCGCTCCAGATCCAGCGCCCCGGTGATGTAGGTCCAGCCCTTGTTGACCTCCCCGACGAGGTTGCCGACCGGGACCCGAACGTCACGGAAGAACACCTCGTTGGTGCGGTAGCCGGACCACGCATACAACGGACGGATCTCAATGCCCGCAAGATCGATCGGCACGATGATCACCGAGATCCCGCGGTGCCGTGGCTCGTCCCGATCGGTGCGGACGCACAACCACTCGTGGGTCGAACGCTGTGCGCCGCTGTTCCAGATCTTCGACCCGGTGATGACCCACTCGTCGCCGTCCAGCACCGCACGCGTCCGGAGACTGGCGAGATCGGTTCCGGCCTCGGGTTCGGAATAGCCTACGGCACAGACCATCTCACCGCGGGCGATCGGCGGCAGGAACTCCTTCTTGTTCTGCTCGGTACCGTGCCGCATGATCATCGGTGCCACCGACGTCACGGTCAGGTCGGGTCCCGGCACACCCCAGTACTCGAACTCGCTGACCATCAGGTGCTGGTGCACGGCGCTGAGCCCCAGGCCGCCGTACTCCGTCGGCCAGTTGAGCCCAAACCAGCCCTTCTCCCCGAGCTTGCGTCGGAACGCGGTCAGCTCACCGCCGCGGAACTCCAGGTCGTGCTCGGCCAATTCGGCTCGCAGCGCCGCGGTGACATTCGCCTCGAGGAATTCGCGCACCTCCGCCAGCCAGGCGCTCTGTTCGGCGTCCAGCTCGAAGTCCACGAACCATCCCCTCGCCGTGCCTGCTTCAGTCAGGACTGTTTCTAATAGGAACAGTAGAGGATGCACCGTATCGATGACGAGAATGGCGCACGATTTGCCGCGCTAGAACTCATTCACCGTGGACGGTTCGCCAACATGGGTGTCGAGCAAGGCACCCCCATCGTGACTGTCTCCGAGCTGCAGTCGCAGTGGCGCAGTGTTCTTACTTCGTCACGTTCGGATCAGGACCTTCAGCGCCTCACGGTCGGCCATGGCACGGTAGCCGTCGGGGATGTCTTCGATGTTGATCGTGCGGTCGAAGACCTTGCCTGGCTCGACGACGCCCTCGAGGACGTCCGGCATCAGTTCCTCGATGTATGCGCGTGCAGGCGCCACGCCTCCGGTGAGGGTGATGTTGCGCATGAAGTACTTCCAAGAAAAGGGAACCTCGTCGTCCTGCGGCACGCCGACCCTGCTGACGAAGCCACCGTCACGAGCGACGCCGAAGGCCATCTCCAGCGAGGCGGTGGTGCCGACGCATTCCAGGACGGCGTGCGTGCCGTCGCCGCCGGTCAATTCGCGGACTCGGTTGATGCCCTCCTCGCCGCGTTCGGCGACCACGTCGGTGGCACCGAACTCGCGACCGAGGTCGGTTCGGTTCTCGTGGCGTCCCATCAATAGAATCCGTTCGGCACCAGGTCGTTTCGCGGCCAGTACGGCGGACAGACCGACGGCGCCATCTCCGATCACCGTCACCGTGCTCCGCGGCCCAACCCTGACGGTGACGGCGCAGTGATGCCCGGTGCAGAACACGTCGGACAGCGTCAGCAGCGACGGCATCAGTGCGGAGTCCGGCGCAACGGGCAGCTTGACGAGGGTGCCCATCGCCTGCGGCACCCGTACTGCTTCGCCTTGGCCACCATCGACGTTGGGAGAGCCCCAGCCGCCGCCGTGGCGGCACGAGCTCTGCAGGCCCTCGGCGCAGAAGTCGCAGGTGTTGTCGGCCCACAGGAACGGCGCGACGACGAGGTCGCCCTTGGTCAAGCCGGACACATCGGAGCCGATGTCCTCGACGATGCCGATGAACTCGTGGCCCATCCGGCGGCCCTCCACGCTTTCGGGCATCGAGCCGTAGGGCCACAGGTCACTGCCGCAGATGCAGGACTGCGTGATGCGCACCAGTGCATCGGTGGACGCGTGCAGGGTCGCGTCGGGCACGTCTTCGATCCGAACGTCGTGGGCTCCGTGCATGACCGTCGCGCGCATGAACTGTCCTCGCCTCGTCTCGGTTACTCGGTTGACTGCACCCAGTCAACCGATGAGCGATCAGGTCTGGGAGTGTCCGGTGTTCCAGGTCTGACAGAACCTCCCGAGTTCGTGGCTAGCCCCCGCCGGCCCGGATCCCCAGCCCTGTCTCGCGGATGGCCTGCTGAACGAGGTCGATGGCGATGACACGGTGGCCGGCCTTGTCGGGAGCCGCGATCCGAAGCTGGTCCTGCGCAGCATTCAACTCGTCGAGGGCATTCTGCATGTGGAGCTGATCGGCGATGGCTACCCCCGTCCCGACTCCTGCCCCTAGGAGCACCAGCGCACTTAGGCATCCGGTCACCGCCAGCTTCAACGTAGACATTGAAAAACTACCTCCTCAGAAGTGACGAGCTCAACGCACGTCGATCGCTTCCCGACTCAGCGAATGACACACGGCACAGCTGTTCGGAGCAAGCGTTTCTGCTGCACGTCTGCTGTTGATGCCTGCCGTAGTGCATAACTCACCGCTTGATCGCAGTCCCGCATAGTCACCGCAGTCATCGGATCGGCCTCACGCCGTGGGCGGTACTGACTGGCTCCGATCCGGACCGTACCCATTGCGTTCGTCGCGGCG
The DNA here is from genome assembly GCF_006439015.1 of Mycolicibacterium hodleri. Taxonomy (GTDB): domain Bacteria; phylum Actinomycetota; class Actinomycetes; order Mycobacteriales; family Mycobacteriaceae; genus Mycobacterium; species Mycobacterium hodleri_A. The sequence goes on from NZ_RCZG01000007.1 coordinate 210,738, forward strand.
TTGGTCACGTCGGGGTTGCTCGTCGTAGCCTTCCTCGACCACCCCTATGCCGACTGGGAGGGCAGCCTTCAACCCGACGAAATGCGAGTGACGCTGTTTCTCATCGACGACGGGCACGTCGTCCCCTGTACTGCGAGACGGCGATCCGACGTAGTCCGGTGCGTTCAGTGGCCTGAGTCGTGGGCAACCAGAACGTTTCGCGCATCCGCAGACAACACACGGACCTCGCCGTATCGGCGCGTATAGTCGACGCCGAAGTATACGATCCGATACGGAGAGCTGTGCTACCCAGTCCGTACTCCCCCGGCGCGCTGCCCGTCTACCTCGCAGGCCGCGGGACAGAACTCGAAACCATTCGCGCCCGCCTCGCGCGCACCGGGATGCTGGGTCGTTCCGGTGGTCCGTTGCTCGCATTTCATGGTTCGCGGGGGCTGGGCAAGACCTCGTTGCTTCGTGCGGCACAGCGTGAGGCGGCCGCCGCCGGCTACCTCACCGTGTGGGTTACTGGCCGGGATGACGTGGCGCTCGCCCCGGACCTCGCGGCGTCGTTGACCGAGGAGATCAGCCGCCGATCGACGGGCCAGAAGGCCAAGGGGCTCCTGCAGAACCTCAGCAAGGTGCAAATCGAGGTCGGACTTCCAGGTGCCAAGGTCGGCGTCGAGGCCAACAGGACCCGCGCGAGTGCCGTCGTCGAGCGGAACCTCGCTGACGCCGGCCGATTCGCGCGCCAGCACGATCACCATGGCCTCGCGGTGTTCGTCGATGAGTTCCAAGAGGCGCAGCTGAGTGACCGGCGGTCCCTGCTCATCGCGCTTCAACACTTCGACGGCGCCCCAGAAGGCTGCCCGGTGGCGATCATCGCCGCAGGCCTTCCGTCCCTACTAGCGGCGGTCCCAGAAGCCGCAACCTTCGGGGAACGCACCGACTTCGTCGAGATCGGCCTGCTCGGTGACGTCGCGGTGGCCGAAGCGCTGCGGCTGCCAGCCCACGAACTCGGAGTGTCGTGGTCTGACGACGCCATCATCGCGGCCATCGAGGCCGCCGCGGGATATCCGCACCGAGTGCAGCTGATCGGTGATGCCGCGTGGGAGGCGGGACGACCCGGAAGCGGCGACGTCATCGGTCTGGCTCAGGTACGCATGGGTGCCGAGCGCGCCGATCGACGGATGGCGGCGCTCTTTCGCAGCCGGATGGCGAAGATCAATCCCGAGCAGCGGCGCGTCGTGATGGCGATGGCCGAACTCGGCGACCAACCCGTGTCACGCGCAGCCGTCGCCGGCCGCCTCGGCATCACCTCCGAGGCGCTGAGCCGTCCGCGGCAGGAGCTCATCAACCGCGGCCTCATCGAGTCGGCGGGTCGCGGCCTCCTCCGCTTCACCATCCCCGGCTTCGCAGGCTTCCTCCGCACCGCTGTCGACCTGGACTGACGCAGCGAAGGTCCCCACGCGATGCTGGTCGTGGGTGGGTCAGCGCGCGACGCGCGAAGCGATCGCCGGCGCTGTCACAGGTCGAGCACCACTTCCTCGGTGGGCCATGAGCAACAGATCAGGATGTTTCCCTCGGCGGGTGGTTCCAGGGGGTCAGGGTCGTAGTGGACGGTCCCCGACAGCAGCGCCGTCTCGCAGTTGTGGCATACCCCGGTGCGGCAGGACCACCGGGTCGGGACGTCACAGGTTTCGGCGAACTCGAGCAGGCTGGTGCTTGGCGGTCCCCAGGATGCCGAGAGACCGCTGCGCGCGAATTGAACCTCAGGTCCGGGTCCGGGCGATCCCACGGGTTGGTGCGGGGGAACCGACGTCGCAGCGATTCCGGGCGTGAGAGCGGCTGCCGCGCCGAAGAGTTCGGAATGTACGCGAGATGGATCCAGTCCGTACGCCGCGAGGCCGGAGCTGAGTTCGTCCATGAACGCCGAAGGTCCGCACAGGTAGGCGTCTGCGTCCTTCGGGAGACCGAGTCCACCGATCGCGTCGCGCGACAACCGGCCCAGCTCGGTGAAGTCGATGCCACGTCGGTCGGTCGGGGCTGGACGGCTGTAGAAGATGTGAGAATGGCTGCCCGGTAATTGATTCAGCAGATTACTGGTCTCCTCGGCAAACGGATGCTCCTCGCCGTTGCGGGCTCCGTGCAGCCACCACAGTGGACGTTCTGAGTGTGTCGCTGCCAGCCAGTGCAGCATCGAGAGCACCGGGGTGGCTCCAACTCCGGCGGAGAGCAGAATCAGCGGCGTGGCCGTATCGGTGAGGAAGAAGGTGCCGCGTGGTGCGGCGACGTCGAGGAGATCACCGGGGTGGACGTGGCCGTGAATGTGTCCGCTGGCCAATCCATGGGGCTCCCGTTTGACGCTGATTCGGTACTCCGCGGACTCTGGTTGGTTGGACAGCGAGTAGTTGCGGACCAGCGGCGCACCGTTCGGTCCGGGGTAGAGCCGCAAGGTGATCGACTGTCCAGGAAGCCATTTCGGAAGTGGGGCACCGTCGGGGTCGGCCAGCGAGACCGAGCGCACATGGTGACTTTCGTCGTGGACAGCGCTGACTCGTAGTGGTCGGAACCCCGTCCATGCCGGCGGGGGGCTAGTCGCAGCGGTCGTCAGCCCGACGTTGCCTGCTGACCCAGCCGGGTTCCCGGCCTGCTCCGCCAGACTCCGCAGTGAAGCCTGCCAGCCGGGGCTGAGCGCCGGGATGCGTAGTGCCCGTTCGAGGGCGTCGCGAGGGTGCCCAGGCAGGTAGAGCAGGGCGTCGACCTCAGCGACCGACACCTGCTCGGGTCCAGAGCTGATCTTGACGATTTCCTGGCCGGCTTCGACTTCACCTTCGGTGATCACCCGGCAGTAGAACCCTGGCCGCCCGTGCGAGACCAGCAGTGCCGCCATCCGCGGTTCGCCGATGCGCATGCCGGCCCGGTAGCAGGTGACCCGGGGCTGGGTGACCTCGAAGACCGCCTGCCCGATCCGGTACCGGTCTCCGATGCACACCTCGTCGTCAGGCAGGCCGTCGACAGTGAGGTTCTCCCCCAAAAGCCCTGGCAACAAGTCGTTGCGGTCGAACACCTGCGCCCAGTGCCGGTACGACTCGAGTTGGTAGACCAAGACGGCGCGATTCTCCCCGCCGTGGCCTCCGAGGTCACCTTGGCCGTCCCCGTCGACGTTGAGCCGACGCACCATCCGGGGCCCGGTCACCGGATGTTTCCACGCGCCGGTGTAGACGGTGCGCTGATTCCACTCGACATCCCTTGGCAAGCCGACGTTCACTGACGTCAGTGTCGCCATCACGGTCTCCTCTGTTCGGGGTTAAGCAACATTGATCCAGTCTCAGCCGAAGCCCGGCACGACCGACAGGGCAGTAACGATCATCGCGGTGGAAGCCGCCATCGAGACGACATTGCCGATGAACGGGTGAAAGTCCGGGGGCAGCCGTCGGGCTACTGCTGCAGCGAACGGCGGCCCCACGAGCGCCCCAAGAGCAGCGCCGGTCACGACGGCCTGCACGGATCCGTCGAACGCGAGAACCGTTGCCGGAGCGATGGACACGACGGGGATGAAGGTGGGGTACCAGCCGTAGGTCGCCCACTGGCGGTGCCACAGCGCGACGGACAGTGCGGCAGCCAGAACTTGTGACGTCAACAATTCGGGCAACAGGTCCCCGACGTTGCCTGCCATCTCGGGGTTGAGCAGATAGCTGATCACGGTGCCTGCCAGCAGACCGGCGCTGGCGAATTCGTTGCCGATGAACTGGGCGTCGGTGAAGTCGGCCAGGATGCGACGCGACAGCCACCGCGGCCCTTGCCGACCGGCGTCGACGAAGTGGTGCGGGGATCCTGCGCTGCAGCGCGGCACGACCACTGTCGGGACCCGCATCCAGGGCAAGTGCCGGCACAGGACGAAGGCCAGCAGTGCGCTGATCGCCATGCCGGTGGTGGCCCCGACCACAGAAGGAAGACCGAGGGGGCGGCACCCGAAGTTGACCGCGATCAGGGCGATCGGGGTACTCAGCGCGGCGCCGAAGACCGCGCCGGTCAGCGCCACGGAGCACCGGCCCCCGTAGACCAGGACGACGGCCGGGGGAACCGAGGCGAACGGAACGAACGTGGGCTGCCACATGCCCGACACAGCGATCGTCCATCCCCACGCTGCGTTGCTCAGCACCAGTCCCAAGGCAGCGCTGCCCACCGCCCAGCCGAACAGGCCTGTGCCGGAGGTGACCGGAAACCCCATCCAGCGCTTCTTCGCCCTGAAGGCCCAGTGGGCAAGGTAGCCGCCGAACAGCATCAGTGCACCGGCCAGCGCGGAGTGCGCGTAACCGGGTTCGGTGGTGTCACCCAGAACCCAGGCGACCCATGACGCAACGTCCGAGTAGTCGCCGTGCCATCCGGTGTATCTGGGCATGACCACCGGTAGCGACGGCCGTAGCCGGGCCAGAACCAGGAGGATCATCGCCGCGGCGCCGGCGATCAGCGCCGCCGTCACCCACAGCGTGCATAACGAGGAACGTTCCCTCGCTACGGAATCACTCACGGCGGTCGAACTCATCACGTAGCTGGGTGTTCTCGGCCCGTAGTGCGGCGAGTTGGTGGCGCAGCAGGGCGAGGTGTGCGTCGAGTTCGTCCACGGTGAACCGGGCGGTGATGTGTTGAGGACAGTTCGAGTCGAAGGCCTCGACGGCGACCAAAACCGCGCGCTCGACGACGGCGCCGTAGGCGGGATCGGCAAAGCTTCCGACCAGAGTGGGGTCCTGTTCGGCCGTGACGATTCGGGCGTGACCATAAATCTTCAGCCGACGCTGGTGGAGGTAGTGCTTCTCGTCCTCGGTGAGCGCGTCAGTACCGGGCGCTGCCGTGCCTTGGATGCGTTTGCGGTCATAGAAGGCGTGGCTGCCGTGGTCGCGCTGGACGTCACCGACCGCCCCGGTGAACGCGATCGCGCCGTAGTGCGTGCTCACCAGGATGCTCCTTCAGATGGTGCCGAGGGTGTCTGCCGACCGGGTTCACCGGGCGAGGAATGCCAGCAGTTCGTGGTTGACGTCCTCGGCGTAGGTCCACAGCAGACCGTGCGGCGCTCCGGGGATCTCGACGTAGTTCGCGCGGGGAAGCAGTGCGTGCAACGGACGTGCAGTGGCGTCGATCGGAAGGATCCGGTCGTGGGTCCCATGGACGATCAACACCCCGATGTCGTATTCGGCGATCTTGGCGACGTCGGCCCGAAAGTCGGTGGTCCACGTGATCACCGCAGCGACCGATGCATACGCCGACGCCGAACACGCTGCTTCCCAGGAACTTTCGATGACGTCGCCGCTAATGCGGATGCCGAGTGTCTCGTCGGCGTTGTAGACGTCGGCATAGAACTGGTGCAGGAACGCGTAGCGGTCCTTGACCGCGGCGGCCAAGGCCGAGGCGAAGACCGCGGCGTCCAGGCCAGCCGGGTTGGTGTCGGTCTTGAGCAGAAACGGCTCCAGCACGGCGATGAAAACCGCCTTGTCGACCCTGGCCGGTCCATAGGTGCCCAGGTAGCGGCCGACTTCCCCGGTGCCCATCGAATATCCAGCAAGGACGACGTCGGTGACGTCGAGGACCTCGATCAAGGTGTTGAGGTCAGCGGCAAAGGTGTCGTAGTCATAGCCGATGGTCGCGTGCCCGGAACGGCCGAATCCACGCCGGTCGTATGTGATCACGCGGTAACCGGCGCCCAGCAACGCGGGAACTTGCTTCTCCCAGGCATGCCCGTCGAGGGGGAACCCGTCGACCAAGACAACGGGCTGACCGTTGCCGCGGTCCTCGTAGTAGAGGTCGATGTCTACCGCGTTCTCCACGTCGACGGAGATGAAGGGCATGGCGATCGCCTTTCCGCGGGATGAGGAGTTGCCGGGGCGCCGTCCGAGCGCAGAGCGCGCGGTTCGGCCAGCACAACACACCGCGATCACCGGCGAATCATGGGAAAACCCCAGTCGATCACCCAGGTCACGGTGACGTGATGCCCGGGTGCCCCTCCAGACCCTCCGAGAGGGCGGACGCGAGTTGGCGGCGTGACGTCACGCCCAGTTTTCGGAAGACCTTGCTGAGGTGGTATTCCACGGTGGACGTGGTCACGAACAGTCGACTAGCGATCTCGGCGTTGGTCGCGCCGGCGCCCGCTTGCCGCGCCACCTGGGCCTCCTGCGGTGTCAGTCCGAACGGGTTGTCCACGCCCGGCACATCAGTCCTCGTCTGGCCGGCGGCGCGCCGCTCGGCACCCGTGCGGCCGGCGAACGCGGCGGCGCCCATCGCGGTGAACATGTCATAGGCCGTCCGCAGCTGCACCTCCGCGTCACGACGACGTTTCCTGCGGCGCAGCCACTCGCCATACAACAGATGCGCACGGGCGAGTTCGGTGCGCACCGCGGTCGCCGCCAGGTGCCCGATGGCCTCCAGGTAGTACGGCTCGGCGTCAGCGTCGGCGGCCATCAAAGCCCGCGACCTCGCCAACAGACCCAGAGCCCACGGGGTGGCCGCGACGGTGGCGCGTTCGGTCAGCCGCGTCAGCGCCACCTCAGCGGCGGCTCGGTCTCCGCCACGCACGCCGGCCTCTACGACCTCGGGCAGCACCCGGTTTCCGAAGCCGGGCGGGTCGTCGTGCAATATCTGCACACCCCATGCGAGCGCCTCCGGGTACCGGCCCAGCCCGAGTTCCAGGACGGTCAGCCCCATCAGCGCGAAGATCTCCAGGATCGAGGCACCCTTCTGACGACCCCAGTCCGCGGTGGAAGATGCCACCGCGCGGCTCTCGTTTTCGCGGCCCTGCCACGCGCGCACCTCCAACAGCACCCCGGTCGTGGCGGGGGGCGGCACCCCGATCAGCACAGAGATCTCGGCGGCCTCGCCGTAGCTGTTCTCGGCATCGTTCATCTGTCCGGCCCAGGCCTGACTCGTCGAGAGTCCGGCCAGAGTGATCCGCATCGCCGCCAGGGCCCCTTGGCGGCGCTCGATGGCTTGGGCGCGTTCGAACATCGCCCGACGGCCTTGCTCGTCCCACACGTCGTCGGCGGCGAACCATCCCAGAATCGTCGACGGGATGTCGACGTGGGCGGCGGCCTCGTCGGTGAACATCATCGCCACCGCGGCTCGCAGCAGCGGGACCGCTTCGGCGTAGCCGCTGGCGATTCGGGTGGCGAAACCATCGAGCAGCAGGTCGTTGCCGCTGGGCGGCCGACGTGGGTCCCGCGCGGCACCCAGCGCCGCGTGCGCCACCTCTTCGAGGGTCGTGCCTGCGGTGTATTGGCGGGCGACGATCGCGGCCTGCATGGCATCGAACAGAATCTGCCGGACCAGGCATAGGTCGGTCGGTTCGACCCTCATCGCCGCGTCCAACAGGATGGCGGGGACGTCTTTGTGTCGGGAGAAGAACACCGAGATGGCTGCGCGCAGGCGTTGCACCGCGACGTGCAATCCGGCGTCGTCGAGTCCCGGAGTCGCCAAATCCAGCAGGGCCTCGGCCAGTGGGCCGTCACCAGCCGCCAGATGGGCCTGTGCGGCCGCCAGATACCGCAACGCACGGTCCCGGGTTTCAGCCGACAGCTCAGCGGCGCGCGTCAAGAACGCGGCCTGCATGGTGTAGCCACCCCGGCGCTGCGCGCGCTCCGCCGAGGCCTCCAGGTCGGCGGCGATCGTCTCCTCGGGAGTCGTCACGGCGGCCGCCCGGTGCCAGGCGGCCTGGTCGTCATCACCGTCGCGATTGGCCACCGTGGCCAGCGCGTCGTGCACGCGCTGGCGCTCCTCGGGTGTTGCACCGTCATACACCGCCGAGCGGATGAGGGGATGACGGAACGCGATGCGCGGCTCCAGGGATAGGATGCCCTGCTGCACAGCGTGATTGGCCGCTGCCGCGGCAACGCCCAGCAGCGCCCCAGCTCGCCACACCGTCGATGGCTTCTCGTCAGCGCAGGCCGCGGCGACGAGCAGAACGGTGCGTGCCTCCGATGAGAGCGTGGCGACCTGCGCGAGGAAGTGGACGTCAACCCGACGCCCGACCGGCAGGCGGCGTGGCAAGGGGAACCGCCCGGCCAACTGTTCGGCGCTGAGTTCGGAGAGCAACTCCAGCATCGCCAGCGGGTTGCCGCCGGTCTCGTCGATCACGCGCGCCGACACTCGCGGATCGAGTGGTCCGGACACGGCCTCGTCGAGGATCGCGTGAGCCGACCCCGGATCCAGTGCAGCGATCCGCCGGGTCGCCAATCCGTCCAGCGCCGTCAGGTCTCCGGCGTGCTCGCGGGCGCTGAACACCATGCCGACGGGGTCGGCGTACAGGCGCCGCGCGATGAATCCCAGCACCGCCAGCGATTCCTGGTCCAGCCACTGCGCATCGTCGATCAGACAGACCACCGGACCCTCCGCGGCGACCTCCGACAACAGCGCCAACGCGGCGAGGCTCACCAGGAACCGGTTCGGTGGCGGCCCCTCGATGAGGCCGAACGTCACCTCAAGCGCATTGCGGTGCGGTCCGGCGAGCCTGTCCCGACGACTGAGATACGGCATGAGGAGCCGGTGCAGCGCGGCGAAACCCAACCTCAACTCCGATTGCGCGCCGACAATCCACAGGATCGTCACATCCGAAGCCGACTCCGCCAGGTACTTCAACAAGCGAGTCTTGCCGACACCGGGTTCACCCATGAACACCAGTGACCCGCTCAAGCCGTCCCGGACGTCGGTCGCGAGCTTGTCGACCATCGCGCACTCTGCGCCCCGCCCGAGGAGGGTGTGGGTCACGCCAGCAGCGTCCGTCCGATCCTCGGTCAACGTGCTTCCCCACGCTCGTCGTCCGGTGCAGACATCGACACAGCCCACTCCTACAGTGCTATCTACTCAGCACAGAGACTAGATCTGACCAGCGCATCGTGACGGCGATACGCGAGCTTCGGGTCTTCGGAACGCCGTCCGCTTCCAACCACTGGGGTTGATCCCGGATTCGCGCCGGCCTGGTTTCGTGGTCGGCTCAAAAGGGTCGGCGGCGCCGACACACACCACGCCCACTGCCCTGCCGACCCGAGCACGTGACGGCAGCTTCCGAATAGGTGACGTCCATGAGCGCTTTTGCCACCCGGTACAACACGGCGACGATCGACGGACTCGAGGTGTTCTACCGCGAGGCCGGCGATCCGAAGAGTCCGACATTGCTTCTGCTGCATGGCTTTCCGTCCAGCTCCCACATGTTCCGCAACCTGATCAACTCCCTTGCCGACGACTACCACCTCGTCGCGCCTGATCACATCGGGTTCGGTCGCTCGGCGATGCCAACCACGACGCAGTTCACCTACAGCTTCGACCGCCTCACCGAAATCACCGAAGGGTTGATCGAGCACCTCGGTCTCGACCGGTTCGCCCTCTACATCCACGACTACGGTGCCCCGATCGGCCTCCGCATCGCCAGCCGCCGCCCCGAACGGATCACGGCCTTGATCACTCAGAGCGGCAACGCCTACATGGAAGGCTTCACCCCCTTCTGGGACATCCTCTTTGCGCACGCGCAGGACCGCGCCGCCAACGAGGACGGCGTGCGCGAAAAGTTCACCCCCGAAACCACCTACTGGCAGTACACCCACGGCGTGCCCGCCGATCGATTGGACCGGATCGCCCCCGAGACCTGGCAGCTCGACCAACTCGGCCTGGACCGCAAGGACAACGACGCCATCCAGCTGCAGCTGTTCTGGGACTACCAGTTCAACCTCGACGGCTACCCGGCATTCCAGGAGTACTTCCGCACCCACCAGCCGCCACTGCTGGTCACCTGGGGCAAGAACGACGAAATCTTCGGCGCACCAGGCGCAGAAGCGTTCCGTCGCGACTTCCCCAACGGCGAATTCCACCTCCTCGACGCCGGCCACTTCGCACTGGAGACCCACGGCGAGGAGATCAGCGGATACATCCGCGACTTCATGCCACGAGCACTGGGCACCGCGACGGCCACATGAGCCACCCCCGATCAGCGGCCCACGCGCTGGCTGACTTTGACGCCGACTCCCTGCATCCCCCACACCATGTGTCGGACAGGTGTTTACGCATTCGTCGCAGTCCCCCCACAGGAGGAACCCCACGTGAAATTCGATGACAACGACACCGCGGTGGTCGTCATCGACCCGCAAAACGACGTCCTCAGCGCCCAAGGAAGGAATTGGGACAGCGTCGGGGCCAGCGTGACCGAGAACAATACCGTCCAGCACTTGGTCGACATCTTTGCCGCTGCCAAGGCCACGGGCTTCGGCGTGTTCATCTCGCCGCACTACTTCTACCCCACCGACAGCACCTGGCGATTCAACGGCCCGCTCGAATCAGACGAGTTCCGCACACACACCTTCGCCCGCAGTGGCGCCCTCACGCTGACGGGATTCACCGGCTCCGGCGCCGACTGGCTCGACGAATTCAAAACGTACATCGACGACGGTGAGACGGTCGTCGTCAGCCCACACAAGGTGTGGAGTCCTCAATCGAATGACCTGATCTTGCAACTCCGCAAACGGGGTATCACCAAGATCATCCTGTGCGGCATGTTGGCGAACATGTGCGTGGAGTCGCACCTGCGGGACCTGCTGGAGAACGGTTTCGAGGTGGCCGTTGTTCGCGACGCCACGGCAGGCCCCCGGCACCCCACCCGAGGGGACGGTTACCAGGCGGCACTGGTCAACTACGCGTTTCTCGCTCACGCCGTCGTCACCACAGGCGAGGTCGTGGCCGCCATGACCGCAGCGGTCGAGAAGACCGACACGTGAGTACACCCGAACCGGCTGCCTTGGATCGCTTCGTCTACTCACGGCAGCCGGGGTATGACGAAGCTGCAACCCGCGCCGCATTCGCCGGCGCGGTCCCGCTGAAGACCATCGTCATCTACTGCTATGACCCGCGCGCGGCCGCCATCCCGGTCGAGCTTGCCAAGCTCTGGGTGGACGAGACCTACCCCGGAGACCTCATCCTCGACGAGCACGGCAAGAAAGTCGGCAGCACGGCGACCATCTTCCCCGTCGTCGTCGCGGGCGGCCGGGCTACCGACGCCTTGCGCTCCATCACCATCGGTCACCACCTCTTCGGACTACAGAACGTCGTCGTCGTGCATCACACGAACTGCGGGACAAGCAGTTTCACACCGCAGGGCCTCCTCGACGCCTACCGCGCCGAGCAAGGTAGCGACCTCTCTGACACGTATGGCTCCGACAACCTCGCAATCGGTCATCTCGAGACATCACTCAGCCATGACGTCGACGTGCTCCGACGATCGCCGGCGGTTCCTGCAGTGGTGAAGATCTTCGGCATGGTGTTCGACATCGATCGCAACGAATTCACGTTGCTGATACCCCATACGACTCGCCAACGAGAGGACTGAGCGTGCTGCAGAAGCTTACGACGCCATTTGGCTTCGAGTCGACGGCCGATGACGTGATTCGGGGTGTCGACCTCACAGGGAAGCGGTCGGTGGTCACCGGCGCGACCAGCGGATTGGGCGTCGAGACCGCCCGCGCATTGGCGGCGGCAGGCGCAGAGGTCGTGCTGGGGTGCGCCGACTCGACGCGGGCCAGAGGAGCGCCGAAGAGCTGCGAAAGATCACTGGAAATGAATTCATCACGGCCACAACGCTTGACCTGGCCGATCTCGCGTCGGTCTCCGCATTCACGCGGGCGTGGAATGGTCCGCTGCACATCCTGGTGAACAACGCCGGTGTCATGGCTTTGCCCGAGCTGCAGCGCAGTGCCCTGGGGTGTGAGATGCAGTTCGCGAGCAACTTCCTTGGCCACTTCCTGCTCGTCGTGGAGTTGCGGGAGGCTCTCGCCTCAGCCGGCGGCGCACGCGTGGTGTCGGTCAGTTCCACTGGGCACCTGTTTTCACCGGTGGTGTTCGACGACCTGCATTACCGCTTTCGGCCCTACGATCCGTGGACCGCTTACGGTCAGTCGAAGACGGCTGACGTACTGCTGTCTGTCGAGGTGACTGCGCGATGGGCGGATGACGGAATCGTCTCCAACGCGCTCAATCCGGGCGCGATCAGCACGGGCCTGCAGAAGCACACCGGTGGGTTGCGCACCCCTGAGGAGTTTCAGAAATCTGTCGAACAGGGCGCGTCGACATCGGTGCTGTTGGCGGCGTCGCCGCTCGTCGAGGGAATCGGGGGACGGTACTTCGAGAACAACAACGAAGCCGACGTGGTGACCGAACGCTCCGAGAATCTCGGCCGTGCCGGCGGGGTGGCGAATTATGCGATCGACGGTGAGAACGCGAGGCGACTGTGGCGCGAGGCGATCTCCCTGACTGCGGCCGAATAGTTTTCGCGCGTCTCGTAACCGATCGCATCAGCCGAGGTGCTACTTACTGGCCCTGATCGCCTCGAACACACTCGGATCCAGCAGCGTGGACGTATCGCCGAGTTCACGGCCTTCGGCGACGTCGCGCAGCAGTCGCCGCATGATCTTGCCGCTGCGGGTTTTCGGCAACTCCGGCACCACGTGAATCTCCCGCGGCCGCGCGATCGGTGAGATCTCGCGGGCCACCTCGGCCCGCAACTCGTCGATCATCTGTTCGCGCGGGGTGTCGGCGTGGTGGGTCATCAGGATGACGAACGCTACGATCGCCTGCCCGGTGGTGTCGTCAGTGGCGCCGACGACGGCCGCCTCTGCCACCCCTGAGTGTCCGACCAGGGCGGACTCCACCTCTGCGGTGGAGATTCGATGCCCGGACACGTTCATCACGTCGTCGACGCGGCCCAGTAGCCAGATGTTGCCGTCCAGGTCATAGCGCGCGCCGTCGCCGGCGAAGTACCAGCCCTGTTCGGCGAACCGGGACCAATAGGTCTCCTTGTACCGTTCCGGATCCCCCCAGATGCCACGCAACATCGACGGCCACGGCTTGTCGAGCACCAGGTATCCGGACGCGTGCTCGCCAAGTTCGGGGCTCGGCTCGACCAGATTGCCGTGGTCGTCGACGACGCGCGCCGAGATACCGGGTAATGGTGTCATCGCCGAACCGGGTTTGGTCGCGGTAACCCCCGGCAGGGGCGAGATCATCGCCGATCCGGTCTCGGTCTGCCACCAGGTGTCGACGATCGGGGTTCGATTGGCGCCAATCGCATCCGCGTACCACCGCCACGCCTCGGGGTTGATGTTCTCACCGACGGTGCCCAACAGCCGCAGGCTGGACAGGTCGTGGGCGTCGGGGATCTCGCGCCCCCACTTCATGAACGTGCGAATCAACGTCGGTGCCGTGTAATAGATTGTTACACCGTGCTTTTCGATGACCTCGAAGTGCCGGTGCTCGTCCGGGGATGAGGGGGTGCCCTCGTAGAGCACCTGGGTCACGCCGTTGGACAGCGGCCCGTAGACGATGTACGTGTGCCCGGTGATCCACCCGATGTCGGCGGTGCACCAGTACACGTCGGTCTCCGGCTTGACGTCGAACACGTTGAAGTGGGTGTACGACGACTGGGTGAGGTAGCCGCCCGAGGTGTGCACGATGCCCTTCGGGGCCCCGGTGGTCCCCGAGGTGTACAGCAAGAACAACGGCTGCTCGGCGTCGAAGGCCTCTGGGGTGTGGGTGGGTGAGGCGTTCCCGACGATGTCGTGCCACCACAGGTCACGGCCGTCGGTCCACGAGACGTCGATGCCGGTGCGCCGCACCACCAGAACGTGCTCGACGCTGGAGGACGCCTTGACCGCCTCATCAACGGCCTCCTTCAGCGACACCGCCTTGCCGCGGCGGTACTGCCCGTCGGTGGTGATGACCAGTTTGGCCTTCGCATCGTCGATTCGGGCTCCCAGCGCCGGGGCCGAGTAGCCGGCGAACACCACGGAGTGCATGGCCCCGAGCCGCGCGCACGCCAGCATCGCCACTATTGCCTCGGGGATCATCGGCATGTAGATGGCGACCCTGTCACCCGCGACCACCCCGAGGCCGGTGAGCGCGTTGGCGGCGCGTGACACCTCGGCCAGCAGATCGGAGTACGTCAGGCTGCGGCTCTCGCCGACAGGTTCGCCCTCCCACCGGATGGCCACCCGATCACCGTTCCCGGCCTCGACGTGACGGTCCACGCAGTTGTACGCGACATTCAGCTTGCCGCCGACGAACCACTTCGCGAACGGCGCCTGTGACCAGTCGAGCACCTCGTCGAACGGCGTCTCCCACGACAGCCTGTTTGCTTGCTTCGCCCAGAACGCCAGCCGGTCTTCCTCTGCCTCGCGATATAGCTCGGCGGTCGCGTTGGCGTTCTTGGCAAATTCCGGTGAAGGCGGATACGTCGACGGGACTTCGGTGTGCGTCAGGGACATGAGATTCTCTCTGAATCATGGAAATAGGGGACGTACCGGGCTGAGCTCACAGTCGGGACAGCGACGGGTTGGGCAGGATCGGCTTGCCAAAGGTCCAAGCGATGACTCCGGCAACGCATAGGTACCAGGCCAGTGCGGCAGTCAACAGGCCGAAACCTCCGCCCGCAATGGTCAGACCGCTGCTGGCGAAGAGCGCGCCGAGTCCGAGCAACACGAACGTGACGTCCAGCACGACGAACAGCGCTGCGAGCACGGCGGTCGTCCGCAAGGCGGCGATCAGCATCAGGCTGGTGAAGATGGCCCAGCCGATCAGGTACCAACCGGCCGCGACCCCATGGTGTTCGGTCGGGACGTCCTTGGCATAGAAGGCGACATAGGCCCAGAAGGACAGCCAGAAGGCGCCGTAGGACGAAAATACCGTCGCCCCAAAGACGTTGCCCTTACGGAACTCCCACATCCCGGCGAGCAATTGGGCGATTCCTCCGAATGCCAGGGCAACACCAAGCACTACTGGTTCGGTGTCCTTGGGCATGACGCCGGCATTGACCAGGCTCAACAGAAAGGTGGTCAGGGCAAAGGCGGCAAGACCCAACGGTGCCGGATCGGCGATCATCCGGACCTGCTCGGACGCCAGCTCCCTGGACATCGCCACCGAACCCCGGGTGGGGTCGCTGATGTCGGGGAGCAGTTCGCGAGCCGCGCTGGTTGCACTGGCCTGATCTTCGGTGATTGTCACTTCGCCTTCCTAGTGCGGTCGCGGGTGAACGGCTTCCTTGGGACTCAGGCCGGGAGCATTCGAACTGACGCCGTTTCGGTTGGCAGCAATGTCGGCCGGGATCCACGCTCGCCGGGATGTATTGGAATGTAGCCATTTTTACGGGAGATCAATGGGGCCTTTAGACCCTCTCCCTCGGCCTAAGGTCATCAAAGGTGCTCCTGGCCGCTCGTCGCGGACGGGGCAAGCCGGCACAGAATCTCATTGCGGACCTTTAACGGCGACGAAGGGTCTTTCGACTCCATCGGCGTCGGTCGCCCGCGCATAGGTTTATGCATTGGACCCCCAAGATTTGTGTCCTGCAAGACGCTAGGAGCAATAAACGATGACCATTTTCGATCAACCGGGTGCTGAAGGTTCGTTGATGTCCTTCCAGCCTCGCTACGAAAACTACATCGGCGGCGAATGGGTCGCACCCGCGCAGGGCCGCTACTTCGAGAACCCGACCCCGGTTAACGGCGAGGTCTTCTGTGAGGTCGCTCGGTCCGATGAAGCCGATGTCGAGCGCGCCTTGGACGCGGCCCACGGGGCGGCACTGGGCTGGGGCAAGACCTCGCCCGCCGAGCGCGCGGTGATCCTCAATAAGATCGCCGATCGCATCGAGGAGAATCTCGAGTCCATCGCGGTCGCCGAATCGTGGGATAACGGCAAGCCCGTGCGAGAAACGCTCAATGCGGATATCCCGTTGGCGGTCGATCACTTCCGGTACTTCGCCGGCGCGATCCGCGCCCAAGAGGGATCGCTGAGCCAGATCGACGAGGACACCGTCGCCTACCACTTCCACGAGCCGCTCGGCGTCGTCGGCCTGATCATCCCGTGGAACTTCCCGATCCTGATGGCCGTGTGGAAGCTCGCCCCCGCGTTGGCCGCGGGCAACTGCGTCGTACTGAAACCGGCCGAGCAGACCCCCGCGTCGATCCTCTACCTGATGTCGGTGATCGGCGACCTGTTGCCCGCGGGTGTACTTAACGTGGTCAACGGCTTCGGCGTCGAAGCGGGCAAGCCACTGGCCTCGAGCAACCGGATCGGAAAGATCGCGTTCACCGGTGAGACCACCACCGGGCGCCTGATCATGCAGTACGCGTCGCAGAACCTGATCCCGGTAACGTTGGAGCTGGGTGGCAAGAGCCCGAACATCTTCTTCTCCGACGTCATGTCCCAGGTCGACGACTTCCAGGACAAGGCACTCGAGGGCTTCACGATGTTCGCCCTCAACCAGGGCGAGGTCTGCACCTGCCCGTCGCGTTCACTGGTCCAGGCCGACATCTACGACGAGTTCCTCGAGCTCGCGGCGATCCGCACCAAGGCCGTCCGGCAGGGCGATCCGCTGGACACCGAGACCATGATCGGCTCGCAGGCATCCAACGACCAGCTCGAAAAGGTGTTGTCCTACATCGAGATCGGCAAGGACGAGGGCGCCCGCGTCATCACCGGCGGCGAACGCGCCGAACTCGGCGGAGACCTGTCGGGTGGCTTCTACATGCAGCCCACCATCCTCGAGGGCAACAACAAGATGCGGGTCTTCCAGGAGGAGATCTTCGGGCCCGTGGTCGCGGTGACGTCGTTCACCGACTACGACGATGCCATCTCGATCGCCAACGACACTCTCTATGGCCTCGGTGCGGGCGTGTGGAGCCGCGATGGCAACACCGCCTACCGGGCGGGCCGCGACATCAAGGCCGGCCGGGTGTGGACGAACTGCTATCACGCGTACCCGGCGCACGCTGCGTTCGGTGGCTACAAGCAGTCGGGCATCGGCCGCGAGAACCACAAGATGATGCTCGACCACTACCAGCAGACCAAGAACCTGCTCGTCTCCTACGGCGACAAGGCGCAAGGGTTCTTCTGATCCGCCGCCAAGAACCCGGTCCGTCAACCACATCCACGATTGGAATGCAGCATGACTCAGACGCTCGATTCACCCACCACACCAAAGACCGTCGACATCATGCGCGCCGCGGTGGTCACCGAATTCGGTACTCCGCTCAGGATTTGCGATGTCGAACTACCCACGCCCGGTTACGGTGAAGCCCTGGTGAAATTGGAGACCTCCGGCGTCTGCCACACCGATCTACATGCCGCCCATGGTGATTGGCCGGTGAAACCGCGGCCGCCGTTCATCCCGGGCCACGAGGGCTACGGTAGCGTCGTCGCACTCGGTGACGGGGTGAACGACCTCAAGATCGGCGACAAGGTCGGTAACGCCTGGCTCTGGTCGGCGTGCGGAAGCTGCGAATACTGCCGCACCGGCTGGGAGACGTTGTGTGAGAGCCAGCAGAACGGCGGCTACAGCGTCAACGGCAGCTTCGGTAGCTACATGCTCGTCAACGCCGCGTATGCCCCGCGAATCCCAGACAACGTCGACCCTTTGGAGATTGCACCCATCCTGTGCGCAGGCGTGACCGTCTACAAGGGCCTCAAGGTGACCGATACCCGGCCCGGCCAGTGGGTGGCGATCTCCGGCATCGGTGGGCTCGGCCACATCGCTGTGCAGTATGCACGGGCGATGGGGCTCCGCGTGGTCGCCGTTGACATCGATGATGCCAAGCTTGCCCTGGCCACCCGCCTAGGAGCCGAAGTCGTCGTCAATGCCAGTACCAGCGACGTGGTCGCCGAGGTGCAGAAAGCCACCGGCGGCGTGCACGGGGTGCTGGTCACCGCCGTCCACCCGCAGGCCTTCGGCCAAGCCATCGGCCTGGCTCGCCGCGGCGGCACCATCGTCTTCAACGGGCTGCCGCCCGGTGATTTCCCGGCGCCGATCTTCGACATCGTGCTCAAAGGTCTGACCATCCGTGGCTCCATCGTCGGTACCCGCCAGGACATGGTCGAAGCGATCGACTTCTACGCCCGCGGTCTGATCCACCCCACGGTGGCGAGCGCGGGACTCGACGACATCAACGATGTATTCGGCCGCATGGAACGCGGACAGATCGACGGCCGCGTCGTCATCGACTATCGGGCGCCCTGATGGAGATCTCGACCCCGAATCTCGTTGTTGCGTCTCATGCTTGACGGCAGAAACCCAGGTTCGGAAGTGAGTCGGGCCCGCTCCACGCGGACGCGGAAGAACTACACCAATCAAGTCACGAAGAGGAGAACATCATGACGGCTACGACCATTGCACATGACGAGGTCGACGAGGCTCGATCCAAGGACGTCCACGGCACCAAACTCGACGGGCGCGTCGCATTCGTGACCGGCGGTACCCGCGGAATCGGTGCGGCGATCAGCAAGAGCCTGGTCAGTCAGGGCGCAACAGTCGCCGCGGGGTACGGCAGGAACGCGGAGCACGCGCAGAAGTTCCTCGCCGAGTTGTCATCGGCGAGTGACGGCGCCGAGGTCAGCGTCCACCAGGGCGATGTCGCTTCTGCAGACGACTGTCAACGGACCATCCGCGAGGTCATCGAGCTCCATGGCCGCCTGGACATCCTGATCAACAACGCCGGCATCACGATTGACAAAACGGTGGCCAAGATGACCGAAGACGAATGGAACAAGGTCATCGGAGTCAACCTGTCTGGGGCGTTCTTCCTTGCGCAGGCCGCGCTGGCCCACATGCTCGAGCGCGGCAGCGGGCGGATCGTCATGGTCTCCTCGGTGATCGGAGAGACGGGCGCCGTCGGTCAGGCGAATTACGCGGCGTCCAAGGCCGGGTTGTTCGGCCTGACGAAGACGCTCGCCCGCGAGGCGTGTTTCCAGATGGGGCGCTCGGGAAAGTTGGCCGAAGACGGTATCGGCGTCACGGTCAATGCGATCACGCCCGGCTATGTGGCGACCGAGATGGTCGCGGCCATCCCCGAGAAGGTCCTCGACCGGATCAAGGACAGCATTCCCATGCGTCGGCTGGCCCAGCCGTGGGAAGTCGCACGCGTGGTGCACTTCCTGGCCGCCGACGCCTCGGGTTACATCACCGGACAGGTCTGGGGCGTCAACGGCGGCCTGGACATGTGATGGTCGGATGCGGTCCGCCATCGCCTGACATGACATCAAATTCGAACGTCTCAATGAAGAGGGTGGTGGGCACATGGATGCCTTTGAACTGAACAAGCACGGCAAGATCGTCTTCCCGTCCAATTGCTTTCCCGATCTGGACTTTTCGACGTTCGACACACTCGAGCAGCTGGATGCCGTCGTCCGGCGTGACTTCGATGCCAAGGCGCCAACGGGGACCCACATCCTCGAGCAGATCAAGACGGGGTCCTACGAAAGCAAGTTCGAGCTGATGCGTGACATGGCACTCAACTTGTTCTGGGCCAATCGTTTCAAGATGACGATGTTCGATGTCCGGCCGACCCGGTGGGCCGACGTTCCGCGCACCCGCGACGATGTCTTCGTACCCGTCCAGACGCCCTGGCACGAAGCCGAAACCAAGGTTGCCGCGGTCTTCTCCGCGTACCCGAATCTCCCGGCACAGTGGGATGACGAGGTCGAGGACAGCATCTTCGAGATCCTCTTCGACGTGTTCGGCCATCGGAGGAACCACGCAACCAAGCTTTCGCCCGTCGTACCCACGGTGGCCGAGCTACTCTCCGACCCCGCCAATCAAACCCTCCGCCTGAACAAATTCGACCCCGACTTCCGCCGGTACAGCTACACCGAGATCATTGACTGCAATGAGGACGTGGCTGAGTTGGAGGCGCTTCATCGATGGTCGATGGTCCTGCACAATCAGTATCCGTGGGGGCGCAGCGAGGCGGCCCTGGTCGCGGTCAGTGAACTGCGAGACGACGACTACGTGGTGGTCTTCCATCCTCGTGATCGCGAGGTGGCGAACTTCCTGACCCGCATCGCCGCCGGTCATCCGCCGAAGAAGGCCGCAATGGCCGTCCCGGAAGTGATTGCGCCCGTCCGCCCGTACCCTGCCATCGACGTGCGCAACGACTTCGTGGTGCAACCTCGCATCGAGGCCATCGCGGCGGCTCACGGCGACCAGGTCTGCACCAACGAGGATCTCATCCGCAACAGCGCCTACAACTGGTCGCCCATGTCTGCGGCGGAGATTCGCGACAAGACCGGTATCGAGCAGCGTCGTTACACGTCGGGCAGCATCGAGGAACTCTCGTTGCGGGCGGCCCGGTCGGCGCTGGCTCACGCAGGAGTGGGTCCAGAGCAAATCGGGGCGGTCATCGTCTGCACCTGCACCAGCTCTCGGCTGATACCGTCGATCGCGACCTGGATCTCTGGCGCGTTGGGCATCGAGCAGACGCACTCCTCGTTCGACCTCGTCGCCGCGTGTGCCGGCCTCAGCTACGGGTTGGCCGAGGCGGTCAGAATTCTCCAAGAAGTTCGACGACCGGTGCTGGTGGTCTGCGCTGAGAAATTCTCGGACAAGATTGGGAACGTCAGGCCATCCCGGATGATCTTCGGCGATGGCGCGGCCGCGCTCATCATCGGCCCTGCGCCCGAAGGCGCACCGCCGGACATCGAGTACATCCAGACGTACGCCAGCGGTCCGACAAGCCAAGTCAACTCGATCTTGTGGCCAAATCCGGCGTTCGGCAACAACATCACCGTTTACGGGCCCGAGGTGAAGGCATTGGCAGGCCGCTACCTCGTGCAGATGCTTGACGATGTCAAAGCCCTACCCGACCCTGATGGCGTCGCAGATTCGCTGCTGGCGAGCGTCGAGTTGATCATCCCGCACCAGGCGAACAAGACCATGGTGATCGACTTGGCGACCGGGGCTGGTCTGTCGCCGGATCAGCTGTACTTCAACATCGAAAAGGTGGGCAACGCCTCGTCGGCGAGCATTCCGCTCGCCATTCACGATGCCGTCCGTGACCGCGTGATCACTGCGCCAACCAGAGTTTTCGCTCCAGGCTTCGGGGCAGGAGCGGTTGCCGGGTACGCGATTCTTCGCGTTGATCCTGCCGTCGTCGCGCTCGACGATCCGGTGGCGCTGCCCGCTGAGTCGAACACGATCGTCGAGTCACTCACCGTGCCCGCCGCGGCCGACATGGCCCTCGCCTTCGGCTGACGTCGAAGAATGTCGTCAAAGAAATTGCATCCCTAGGGGAGTCGTCTTTCCCCGCTCAACCGAAGGAGGCCTCGTGGCCTCGTCAGACGCTCCGATTCGCACCCCGTCACGTTCAGCTCTGGATTTGCCCGGCGTCGCCGAGACTGTCTTCTCCGAAGCCGACCCCGCCGCGCTCATCCGCGAGCTGGTGGCCACCGCCGCGATGACTCTGAGAAATCCGGCCGCGCTCATCTCTGCCGGCGCACGTCTGGCCTGGGGCTCCGCGGGAGCATTCCAAGCCGCCGCCGCACGCTCCATCGGCAGAGACAACCCCGGTCCCATCGCCCTAGCGCCAGACGACCGGCGATTCACGGATCTTGCCTATCAGGACAATCCGTCGTACTTCCTTCTTGCGCAGCATTTTCTGTTGTTCGAGCAACTCGTCACCGAATTACTCGACGTAGCGGGAGTGAGTGGATCCCGAGCAGCCAAGGCGCGCTTCGCCGCGAAGTTCCTCGTCGATGCGCTGTCGCCGACGAACACCCTGTTCGGTAACCCCGCGGCAATTCGCAAGGCGTTCGACACCGGTGGCAAGAGCATCGGCAGGGGTCTCAAGAACATGGCGCACGATGTTCGTCACAACGACGGATGGCCCTCACAAGTGGACAGCTCAGAATTCGAGGTCGGCGTCAACATGGGCGCCACGCCGGGGAGCGTCGTCTACCGCAGTGATCTCATCGAGTTGATCCAGTACTCGCCGCAGACCCCGGACACCTTCGCCATCCCGTTGCTCTTCTGTCCGCCGTGGATCAACAAGTTCTACATCATGGATCTTGCCCCGGGAAAGAGCCTCATCGAATGGGCCGTTCAACACGGACACACGTGCTTTGCCATCAGCTACCGCAACGCAGACAAGTCCATGAGCGAGCTCGGATTCCGCGACTATCTGTTCCAGGGACCGCTGGACGCCGTGCGGGTGGTTCGCGATATCACCGGTGCACCTGCCGTCAACACGGTGTCGGTGTGCCTCGGCGGAACTCTCACCGCGCTCGGGCTGGCGTACAACGCGGCCAGTGGTGACGAGTCCATCAGAACCGCGACATTTCTCAATACTCACACCGACTTCACCGAGCCAGGCGCACTCGGCACGTTCACCGATGAGGCAACGGTCGCGGGACTCGAGAAACAGATGCTGAAGAAGGGTTTCCTCGACTCGACGACGATGGCTCGGACCTTCAGTGCTCTGCGGCCAAACGATCTGATCTTCGCCTACGTGGTGAACAACTGGCTTCTTGGCAACAAGCCGCCGTCTTTCGACCTGTTGGCCTGGAACGAAGACGCCACCCGCATGCCAGCCCGAATGCACTCGGAGTATCTGCGGTCGTGCTACCTACGCAACGAATTCGCCAGCGGTGAATTCGAAATCGACGGCCAGCGACTCGATCCCGGTCTGATCGACATCGATACGTACGTGTTGTCTGCGGTGGGCGACCACGTGGTGCCGTGGATCTCGGGCTACAAGACCACGCAACTACTGGGCGGCAAGAGCAGGTTCGTCCTGAGTACGTCCGGCCACATCGCCGGTATCGTCAACCCGCCCGGGCCAAAGGCCAAGCACTGGGTGAATGACAGCCTTCCTGCCGACCCGCTCGAATGGAAGGCAAATGCGCAATTGGTGGACACGACGTGGTGGTTGGACTGGACGTCGTGGATCGCCGACCGGGGCGGTGAGATGATTCCCGCACCGCAACTCCCGGGCAACGACGACTACCCGCCGATCGAGAAGGCCCCCGGCACGTACGTCCGGGCGAGCGATGCCGCGTGAGTCGTGAATCGAGGACCGTCGGTTCCGATGCGACCATGCTGTCGATTCACGGTCTGCAGATAGCCCTGCGCACCCGTGGATCTGGTGATCCGGTCTTGTTGCTCAACGGCTTGGCCCGCCCGATGGAGAGCTGGGATCATTTCGCCGACACGCTTGGCGACAGGACCGTCATCACCTTCGATGGTCCAGGGGTCGGCCTGAGCGGAACTCCGGTCCTCCCGCACTCGATGCCGATGTTGGCCGATGTCGCGGCGCGGGTGCTCGATGCAGTTGGCGTCGAGAAGGCGGATGTCGTCGGGTACTCCCACGGCGGTGCAGTCGCGCAACAGTTCGCGGTTGGTCATCCCACACGCGTGAACAAGCTCGTGCTGATGTCGACCACGTGCGGGGTAGGTGCCGTTCCTGGTCGTAGCCGAGAAGTCATGCCTAGCTTGCTGAATCCACGCCGCGGAATACGTTGGCCACGAGCGGATCCGCTGGGCTTGTTGTGGCAGCTCGCGGCGATCTCGACATGGTCGAGCATCCCCATGCTCGGGCGGATCGATGCGCCCACCCTGCTGATCTGCGGGGAGCAGGACCGTGTCGTCCCACTGGCCAATAGCAGCCTGATCGCTGCACGCATCCGCAACGCCCGCCTCGTCACCATCCAAGCCGGCCACGATCTGCAAATGCCGGGCCCGGCGGCCGCTGCCGGTCGAATAGTGCGGCAGTTTCTCGATCCAACCGTAGGGAGGCGCTGATCATGCGTGACCGTCGAAACCAAGTGATCAACACAGTTCTCAGTGGTCCGGGACGGTCCGCCGCCGTGCCCAGTCTCGTTCCCGTCACCGATTCCCCACGTGGTCCGGCCGATGGTGCATACCCTGAGGTCATGCCCAAAATCGACCTGTCGACAGTCACATTCCCCAGACGACTCGCGGTGGTCAACAGGGGTGAAGCCGCGGTCCGCCTCATCCGTGCCGTGCGAGAGCTCAATGCCGAATACGGCTGCGACATCACGACCGTTGCGCTGCACACCGACGCCGAGCGCCGGGCCATGTTCGTACGCCAAGCCGACGAAGCCGTGACGCTCCGCAGAACGTCGGCCGGCATCGCGTATCTCGATCACACCGAACTGGAGCGTGCGCTGCTCGAGGCCAAGGCCGATGCGGTGTGGGTGGGATGGGGTTTCGTCGCGGAAGACATCGCCTTCGCCGAGCTCTGTGTGCGGATGAACCTCACCTTCATCGGACCTCCGCCCGCCGCAATGCGCACACTCGGAGACAAGGTGGAAGCGAAGTTCCTGGCCGAGAAAGTGGGCGTTCCGCTGGCACCGTGGAGTCGCGGCCCCGTCGACACCCGGGAAGACGCGCGGCGTCACGCAGAGGCCATCGGCTACCCGCTGATCATCAAGGCCAGGAGCGGTGGCGGTGGTCGTGGCATCCGCAAGGTGTTCGCCGCCGACGAACTCGAAGTGGCCCTCGAACGCACGCAGGGCGAGGCACAGCGCTCCTTCGGCGATCCGGTCGTCTTCATCGAACGCCTCGTCACCGATGCGCGCCACGTCGAGGTGCAGATCATGGCCGACGACTACGGCAATGTGTGGGCACCGGGCGTGCGCGACTGTTCCATCCAACGCAAGAATCAGAAGGTGATCGAGGAGTCGAGCTCCCCGGTCCTCACCAAGGAGCAAGCCGACCACCTTCGCCGCGTGTCAACCGAACTCGTCCGCGCGGCGGGCTATCGGGGTGCAGGCACCGTCGAGTACCTCTACCAGCCGGACCAGAAGATCTTCACCTTCCTCGAGGTCAACACTCGGCTGCAGGTCGAGCACCCGATCACCGAGGTCACCACGGGCATCGACCTGGTGAAGTTGCAGATTCTCGTCGCAGGCGGTGCTTCGCTCGTCGGCGAATGCCCTTCGGAGTTCGGCCACGCCGTCGAGGCCCGACTCAACGCCGAGGACGCCGACAATGCGTTCGCCCCGGCGCCGGGGACCGTGCGGCTGTTGAGGTTCCCGCTCGGCTCGGGATTGCGCGTCGACACGGGTATCGCGCAGGGAGACGTCATTC
This sequence comes from Mycolicibacterium hodleri, assembly GCF_006439015.1. Taxonomy (GTDB): domain Bacteria; phylum Actinomycetota; class Actinomycetes; order Mycobacteriales; family Mycobacteriaceae; genus Mycobacterium; species Mycobacterium hodleri_A. The sequence continues at coordinate 235,609 of NZ_RCZG01000007.1, forward strand.
CGCCCGACTACGACTCGATGGTCGCGAAGGTGATCGCCTGGGGCCGCGATCGCAGCGAAGCGTTCGCGCGGCTGCGTACCGGCCTGTACGAGACCACGGTCGTCATCGACGGAGGCACGACGAACAAGTCCTTCCTTCTCGACCTTCTCAACCGCGAAGAAGTCGTCTCCGCATCGGCCGACACCGGCTGGCTCGATCGCACCGGCGAGGCAACGACGCCGGTACCTACGGAGCTGGCCGACATTGCGTTAGTCGCTGCCGCGGTCGACGCGTACGAAGGCGAGGAGAGTCTCGAACGCGCGAGCTTCCTGGCCTCTGCGCGCGGAGGTCGACCACGCGCCACCCATGCCATCGGCCGCAGCGTTGAACTCGGCTACCAGGGTCAGGCGTATGACCTCGTGGTGGGACAGGTCGGTCCGCGAAGCTTCCGAGTCAGCGTGGACAGCACCGACCTCGTCGTCGACGTCGAACGACTCGGTGAATTCGAGAGTCGACTCAGACTGGGCGGCAATCGATTCCAGGTCGTCTCGGTAACCGGCCCCACCGGGTTCCTCGTCGAGGTGGACGGCATCAATCATCGCATCACCCAGGACGAAGCGGGCCTGGTGCGCGCCATGTCGCCGGCCGTCGTCGTGGCTCTGCCGGTTGCCGTCGGAGACGAATTCGAGGCCGGCGACACTCTGGTGGTCTTGGAGAGCATGAAGATGGAAACCGCCATGCGGGCGTCATCCGCGGGCCGCGTGCGCGAGGTGTTCGCGATCGTCAACAGCCAGGTCGATGCGGGCACAACCCTGCTTCGAGTCGATCAGGTCGGTGCCGATACGACTTCCACCGCAGCGCCGCGAGTCGCATTCCGAGCCCAGCCAACAACTGGGGACGCGAACCCCCGGATGGGAGCCCTCGCACGGCTCGGCGAACTACGAAGCCTGATCACCGGTTACGACGTGAACGGTGGGCGCGCACGTGTCTTGCTCAAGGAGTACGGCGACCTTCGTGACAGCCTGCCCGGAGGCGATCCAGAGCTGGTCGAGGCCGAGCTTGGAATATTGGACACCTTCGCCGACGTCTGCGAGCTTTCCCGCAACCGTCCGACGGTGGACGAAGAGGGCACCGACGAGCGCGTGCATAGCCCCCGCGAGCACTTCCATTCCTTCCTGCAGTCACTCGACCCCGAGGTGGAGGGACTCCCGGCGGCATTCCGCACCAGGATCGCGCGCGCGCTGCTCAACTACGGCGTCGCCACGCTGGAGCCCGGGCCCGAGCTGGAAGAAGCGGTCTACCGGCTCTTCCTTGCGTTGCAGCGCATGGAGAATCAGGTGCCCGTGATCACCGCGCTACTCGGCCGGTGGCTTACCGCCGAGGATGTCGCCCCCGCCCCTACCAACGCCGCGGGCGAGGTTCTTGAGCGGCTCATCGTGGCGACCCAGGTGCGCTACCCGGTCATCGGCGACATCGCACGGAATCTGCGGTTCCGGCTGTTCGACGAGCCCCAGATCCGAACAGCACGCGAGCAGGTCTACGACGGCGTGCGCGAAGGCTTGCAGTATCTTGCCGACCATCCCGACGCCGCGGACTACGCAGCCAGGATGGACGCCCTCGTCGCGACTCGCGAGCTATTGATGCACCTTTTGGCACAACGTATTTCCGATCCTGGCCCACTGCTGGAGGTAGTCACGCGTCAGTATTACGAGATCCGCGCACTCGAAGACATCACGACCGTCTCAGTGGCGGGTGATCGTTTCGTCACCGGCAACTACGAACTAGCCGGAGAGCAACTGCATCTCGTGTCCACGGTGACGAATCGCACCCGACTGCCGGCAACGCTTGCCGCCGTCGACGCGTTCGCCGGACCCCAGGCCGACAACCTGGTCGTCGACATCTACTTGTCCTGGCCGGAAGCGCCCACCGACCCCGACGAGCTATCGGCTGCGCTGCAGGACGTGCTCGCCGCGCACTCCGGTGTGACCCACTGGCGGCGAGTCACTTTGACGGTGGTCGGCCCCAACCTGAACCAGGTCACGTTCCGTTCCACCGGCGACGGCGGCGGTGTGGCGGAGGATCGGACGATCCGCGACATGCACCCGCTCACCGGGCAACGCCTCAATCTGTGGCGCCTCAAGAACTTCGACGGCACTCGCCTACCCGCCGCCGCAGGCACGTACCTCTTTCACGTGGTGGCGAAGGACAATCCGGCTGATGAGCGACTGATGGCGCTAGCCGTCGTTCGTGACGTCACCACTCAACTGAACGACGACGGTGAGGTGGTCGGAATTCCAGCCATCGAGCGAACCCTCGCTGCGTGTCTGGACGGTATTCGGCGTGCGCAGGCCCGGCGCGGCAAGAATCGGCTCGACGCCAACCGGGTCGCGCTCTACGTGTGGCCGGTGCTCGACGTTCCTGCAGACCGTCTCCACGCGATTGCGCGGCGTATCGCACCGCTCACGGTCAACGCCGGGATCGAGGAGGTCACCATCCTGGCCAGTGTCAAGGATGCCAACACCTCGCTGCCCAGCCGAGTGGCGATTCGCTTCTCCCACAACGCGGGCGCTGGCATCGTCGCGCAGGTGACGGCGCCTCCGACCGAGCCGATGCGGCCACTCGACGAGTACGCACAAAAGGTGCAGCGCTCACAGTCGCGCGGCACGGTTTATCCCTATGAGCTGATCCCCCTTCTCACTGGCAGCGAAGGCGGGTTCGTCGAGTACGACCTCGACGAGTCGGGCACGCTGGGACCCGTTGACCGTCCCTACGGGCGCAACACGGCCGGCCTCATCGTCGGCAAGGTGTCGCTGCCGACGGCGCGCTACCCCGAAGGAATGACGCGCATCGCACTGTTCGGTGACCCGACGAAGGCGCTGGGCACGGTCGCCGAAGCCGAGTGCGCTCGCGTGGTCGCGGCGATCGATCTCGCCGAGGAGTTGTCGGCACCGGTCGAGTGGTTCGCGCTGTCCTCCGGCGCCACCATCTCGATGCAAAGTGGTACCGAGAACATGGACTGGGTGTCCCGCGCGCTGCGCCGGATCATCACGTTCACCCAGAACGGCGGCGAGATCAACGTCATCGTCACGGGGATCAACGTCGGAGCCCAGCCCTACTGGAACGCCGAAGCGACGATGCTGATGCACACCAAGGGCATTCTGGTCATGACGCCCGACAGCGCGATGGTGCTCACCGGCAAGCAATCCCTCGATTACTCCGGTGGAGTGTCGGCCGAGGACAACTTTGGCATCGGCGGCTATGACCGCGTGATGGGCCCCAATGGACAGGCGCAGTACTGGGCGCCAAACCTTCAAGCCGCGTGCGACGTTCTGTTCGCGCACTATGACCACGCGTATATCGCTCCGGGGGAACGCTTCCCGCGGCGTGCCGAGACATCCGACCCGGTGGACCGGGACGTTCGGGACTTCCCGCATACGCACTCGTCCAGCGACTTCACCACCGTCGGCGACATCTTCGCCGACAGCACCAACAAAGACCGCAAGAAGCCGTTCGACATTCGGACGGTCATGCGATCGGTGGTCGACCAGGACCATCCGGTACTGGAGCGCTGGGCCGACATGGCCGACGCCGACACCTCGGTGGTCTTCGACGCGCACCTTGCCGGAATTCCGTTGTCCGTGATCGGCATCGAATCGCGAGTCATCCCGCGCAAGGGATGGTGTCCCGCCGACGGGCCAGACCAGTGGACGTCGGGAACGCTCTTCCCGCAGTCCTCGAAGAAGACGGCCCGCGCGATCAACGCTGCCAGCGGAAACCGACCCCTCGTGGTGTTGGCAAACCTGTCGGGCTTCGACGGCTCACCCGAGTCCCTGCGAAACGTCCAGCTCGAGAACGGCGCCGAAATAGGCCGGGCCATAGTGAATTTCGACGGACCGATCGTCTTCGTCGTCGTCTCGCGCTATCACGGTGGAGCTTTCGTGGTGTTCTCCAGCGCACTGAACGAGAACATGGAAGTGCTGGCCGTCGAAGGGTCGTTCGCCTCGGTGATCGGCGGCGCGCCGGCAGCAGCGGTGGTGTTCACGCGAGACGTGAACGCGCGCACCTCGGCTGACCCGGCCGTCCGCGACCTCGAAGCGCAGCTTGCCGCCAGCACGGACGACGCGGCGGGTGCCGACCTGCGGGTAGGACTCTCCGCCACCCGGCTGGCGGTACGTTCGGACAAGCTTGGTGAGGTGGCAGCTGAATTCGAAGCGGTGCACAACATCGAGCGGGCTCGCCGGATGGGGTCAGTGGACACGATCATTCCGGCTGCAGAACTGCGCCCGAGAATCGTGGGGGCCGTAGAGCGTGGGATGGCTCGGACGATGGACGCGCTGGGGCACTGAGTCCGTTCGTGATGCCGGTCGCCTGTGTGACGGGTCTCCTGCGCAGCCGTGACTCCCGACACATACGGTCCGCCGCGTTAGCTGATTAGCATCAGCGGTGCTAACGTAGTAAACGCAAGCAAAGCCGGCCAATTCACACGAGGAGCCCCACATGACCACAGCGACCAAGCAGAGCAAGCCCGCCGATGCGAACACCACGTTCGAGTTCCCCTCGGTCGAGGAAACCACCCAGCGCATGCGCGACCTCAACGAGCGGCTGATCGATTCGTCCAAGAGCGCCGGACTCGTCGCGCTCGACGCCTTCGAGAAGGCAATGCACAGCTTCGAGGAGTTCGAGCAGCAGATCGCCTCGGCCAGTCAACTCGACTGGGTGTCGGAGGCCGCCAAGACGCACTCGAAGTTCGTCTCAGAGATGACCTCTTCCTACACCGCAGCAGTCCGCGATCTCCTGAAGTAGCAGAAACTCAAGCCAGCGCGCTCACCTTCCATTCGAGAGGGTGGGCGCTCTGTTGCCCAATCAGCCAACATGACTCAGGAATAGGACAATCCGATGAGAGCCAGCACCTGCCCGCCCGGCATCGTGAATGCAGCAATCGAAGGCACCTTCGGTATGTACGAAGCAGTCACGCGGGGCACCGTGGACTACTTCACCGGCGCCCTTGCCCGCCGCGCCACCCCGGCAGACATCGGCCTTGACGTCCTGACCTGGATCCAGGAAACCACCCGCCCCAAATCACCCCGTTGGGCTTCCGAGCACACCGTGCTCGCCGAATGGCCGATCGCCCGCCTGAGGGATTTCTCCAGTACGGATTCCGGTGACGTCACCCCGACGCTGCTCCTCCCTCCGCAAGCTGGGCACGACTCCTGCATCGTCGATTACGACCGCGACCAGAGCCAAGTCATGACGGCGAAGGAGGCGGGCCTCCGGCGCGTCCTATCCCTGGACTGGCGAGGGGCCACCGCGACCACGAAGGACGCGTCCATCGAGGACTACCTCGCGGTGGTCGCTGAGTCCATTGCACTGCTCGGGGGCCGCGTCAACCTCGTCGGAGACTGCCAGGGCGGATGGTTGGCGGTCATCTATGCAGCGTTGTATCCCGACACGGTCGAGACCCTCACGATTGCCGGGGCCCCCATCGACTTCCACGCAGGTGAACCGGTGATCCACGAGTGGATGCAGGTGCTTTCACCCGGACGTGACCTGGAGTTCTACCGGGCAATGGTGCGTGCGAACGGCGGGATCCTTCCTGGCGAGTTTCTGCTCGGTGGGTTCATCGCGATGCAACCTGCCAACGAACTGGACCGGCAACTGCAGCTGCTCGCCCATATCAACGATCCCGACCACGTGCACCGCTTCCGAATGTTCGACGCCTGGTTCCTGCATAGCCAGCCAATCCCCGGTGCGTTCTATCTATGGATCGTCGAGCACCTGTTCGGAAACAACGAGCTCATCGCCGGGACCCTGCGCGTCGGCGATCGCACCGTCGACCTCGCTCGAATCACCTGCCCGCTTTACCTTTTGGCCGGCGAAACCGACCACATCACGCCGCCGGACCAGGTGTTCGCCCTTGCCGACTACGCAGGCACCGATCCGGCCAACATCTCCCGACGTCAAGCCGAGGGCGGCCACCTCGGGCTGTTCATGGGCCGAAAGGCGTTACGCGACCAATGGCTGCCGCTGTTCGGAGAGATCGCCGCGCGCCAGACGCAGGGGCTGGGTGACCAGAAAGCCTAGGGACGCCTCGTACGACGTACGGTGTTCGCGTCAACGAAGCCCCGGTAAATCTCGACGAGTGCCCTCCGCTGGGCAGTTGTGAGCTCTACTGCCGCGTCGATCTCGGCTTCCAAGTCGCCCTTGCTTTCCGCATCTTCACGCGAAACCGGCTCGACGAATCCAGCCTCCTCGTACAGGCGATCCACGGAGGTTTCCAGTGACGTGGCGATCGCGTTCAGCACCGCCTTTGAGGGCGCCCGTAGTCCCCGCTCGATCTGCGAGAGATATGGGTTCGAAATGCCCACCGCCGCCGCAAGATTGCGCATAGGAAGCTCGGCAAGCTCCCGTTGCGCGCGGATGATCCGTCCGAGCATCAGTTGAGGGGACTCGGCGCGCGGCATGTAGCCAGGATAACCCTGCCGACCCATGCCTCCTCATCTCCGCGCAATTGGGAACACGGGAAGCACGCGGCGACCCCACGTCGAGTTGACGACGCCGGCGGCGGAGCCGTACCAGGCGAGCGCCGCAACGAGCAGCCCGACGTAGCCGCCGGCGTGACGAAGGGCGGCGATCTCGGCGAAATCTCCGATGGTGAGGAGGACGAAGGTGACCAGGAGCGTGCTGAAGATCGCGATCAACACAGCGTTCGTCTTCAGCGCCGCCACCGTCATGTAGGCGGTGAAGATCGTCCACATCAGCAAGAAGATGCCCGTCGCCGTGTGTGCGTCCGCCGGGGGCAGCGCAGGCACGATCTCACGCACGTAGACGAAGTACGAGATCCAGAACGCGCCGAACGAGATGAACGCCAACGCACCGAACGTGTTGTCGTTGCGAAACTCCCACATCCCTGCCAGAACCTGTGCCAGACCGCCGTAGAGCAGTGCGAGCGGCAGCACGACCGCCACCAGCGACGCCGGCCCGACCAATCCGGCGTTGAACAGGCTGAGCACGAACGTCGTCCCTGCGAAGGCGGCTAGACCCAGCGGCGCAGGATCGGCGATGGGTATGCCCTTGCCGGCGGGCGGCAGCAAGGGCGCTGCGCTCCTGGCATCGGTCGGGCCATCCTTGCGCCCGTTCTGATGGGTGGCCGGTTGGATGGTCGACGTCATGATGGTCTCCTTGGTGGTAGTGGTTGCCGCGTCACGTGAACGCACCCACGCCGGTGATGTCCCGTCCGACGATCAAGGTCTGGATATGCTCGGTGCCCTCGTAGGTGTAGATCGACTCGATGTCGGCCATGTGCCTGATCACGTGGTAATCGAGCAGGATGCCGTTGCCACCCAACAGGTCCCGTGCCTCGGCGATTACACCGCGGGCCTTCAGGGTGTTGTTCATCTTGGCAAGAGCAGCGATGGTGTCGGTGAGCTTTCCCTGCTCCTCCAATCGACTGACCCGGAGGCAGTAGAGCTGCATCGCGGTCACCTCAGCGAGCATCTTCACCAACTGGTCCTGGACCATCTGGAAGCTCACCAACGGCTTCCCGAACTGCGTGCGCTGCTTGGCGTAACTGAGTGCTGCCTCATAGGCCGCAACCGCATGGCCCAGCGCTCCCCAGGCGACGGCGATCCTGGTCGAGGCGAGCACTCGGACCGCGTCCTTGAAAGTGCGTGCTCCCGGCAACACGTTGCCGGCGGACACGTGAACTCCGGCAAGCCTGATGTCGGCCTGCCAAACTGCCCGCACCGAGCCCTTCCCCTCGATGAGTGTCGCGCCGTATCCAGGTGCACCCTTCTCGACCAGGAAGGCCTTCACCTGGTCATCGGAGGTGTCCCGGGCCCACACCACCACCACGTCCGCGATGGTTCCGTTGCCAATCCACCGCTTCTCGCCGTCGAGCCGGAAGCCGTCACCCTCCGGAGTAGCCGACGTATCGAGGGTCACGGCGTCCGATCCGTGCGCTGCTTCGGTGAGCGCGAAGGCCCCGAGTAGGTCGAGTCGAGCCATTCCGGGCAACCAGCGGAGCTTCTGCTCCTCCGAGCCGAGCATCGCGATGGACCGCATGGCCAGGCCGGCCTGGACTGCTTGGAAGGTGCCGAGACTTCCGTCGCCGCGATTCAGCTCCATATTGATCAAGCCGGCCGCCACAGGGCTCATCGCCGGACACCCGTAGCCGACGATGCCGTCGCCGACGATGTCGAGAGTCCCCATCTTCTTGATCAGATCCCAAGGGAACTCGGCTCGCTCCCAGTAGCCATTGATGACCGGCAACACTTCGGTGTCGACGAAGTGTCGGGTGCGTTCCAAATAGCCACGCTCAGCCTCGGTCAACTCGTCGCGAAGGCCAAAATAGTCGGTCCCCAAGGACTTTCCGATGTCCGTCGTCGCGAGTGCCTTCTCCTCGTAGCTTCCGTCAGCCAACATTGCGCTACTCATCCCTGTACCCGACTGGAGTGTCCAGCCCATTCCTTTTCACGAAGCGAGAATTTTTGAACCTTGCCCGTCGACGTTCGTGGCAGCTGGTCGACGAACTCGATCGTCCTGGGGACCTTGAATCTGGCGATGTGCATCTGGAGGTAGGTGATCAGCTCCGCCTCGTCGACGTCGGATCCAGGCTTGCCGACCACGAATGCCTTCGGCCGTTCCCCCCACTTCTCGTCGGGGATGCCGATGACGGCGACTTCCAGCACGGCAGGATGAGACTCGATCCTGTGCTCGATCTCGACGGTCGAAATGTTCTCTCCACCGGAGATGATGATGTCCTTGGCCCGATCGCGCAGTTCGACGTACCCGTCGGAGTGTTGGACTCCGAGGTCGCCGGAGTGCAGCCACCCACCGCGGAACGCCACCTCCGTTTCGTCGGGGTCGTTGTAGTAACCCGCCATCACGTTGTTGCCGCGCATCACGATCTCGCCCATCGTCCGTCCGTCCCGCGGAACGTCGTTCATCTCGTAGTCGACGACGCGCACGGGGGCGGCCTGGATCATGGCCACGCCCTGTCGGGCTTGGCGCCGTGCCTGATCAGCCGGCGGTAGCGCCGACCAGCCTGTCTGCCACTCGTTGATCGTGTAGGGGCCGTAGAGCTCGGTCATGCCGTAGACGTGCACGATCCGCGCACCCAGCTCACGCATCCGCGCGATCACCGTCGGGCTGGGTGCCGCCCCCGCCACCGTCGCCACCAGTTCCCGGTCGAGTGGGTGCGCCTGTGGGGCTTCGGCGATCGTCGTCAAGACGGTGGGTGCACCGTCGAGATGCGTCACGGCCTCATCGTCGAGCAATCGCCAGATGATCTCTGCACGTACGGCTCTCAGGCAGACGTGCGTCGCACCGACCCCGGTCACGGCCCACGGCGTACACCACCCATTGCAATGGAACATGGGCAGCGTCCACAGGTAGACACTCTCTGGATCGAAGCGCTGATGGATCACCTCACCGAGAGCGTTCAGATACGCACCCCGGTGGGTGTACATGGCGCCCTTGGGTTGCCCCGTCGTCCCGGAGCTGTAGTTGATCGAGATCAGGCTCGACTCGTCGTGGACCGTCCACGGCAAGGGTTCTCCCGAGCCACGCTTCATGAAGTCGGCGTACGACGTACAAGCGTGGTCGGCTTCCTGGTGTGCGGCTGGGCCCTGAAGGTCATTCACCGCGACCACCTCGCGAACCGTCCGCATGCTGGGCAGAACCGGCGTCAGCGCCGCCAGGTACTCCGTGTCGACCACCAGCACCGTTGCGCCGGAGTGGTCACACAGGTAGAGGACCTCCTCGGCCGAGAGCCTGGTGTTTATCGCCACCAGCACCGCCCCGGCAAGCGGTACGCCGAAGTTTGCCACCAGCATCTCGGGGATGTTCGGGAGCATGTAGGCAACACGGTCACCGTGCTCCACTCCCGAGGCTCGCAACGCATGGGCCAGACAGGTCGCCTCCGCTCCGAACTCGGCATAGCTGAGCCGTCGGTCACCGTAGGCGATCGCGGTCTTCTCCGCGAATACGTCCGACGCTCGCTCGAGAAAGGCCAGCGGGGTTAGGGCAGTAAACGAATGAGCAGTCATGCGATTCCTTCTGTACGTCGGACATGCGGTTCAAAATCGAGCGCGGTGTGGCTCAGGAACGTAAGTCGCCGAGTCGGAGCCGACGTCCGGTGAGCGTCAGATCGCGAGTGCAACAAGCGCTTTGGGCCGATGTGGATCCACTGCTCGTCATGGTTCACCGCACCAGAGCAATTTGCGTCGACCTTCTCGACGACGTGCGTGTTGCCTTATCGGTGCTCATCACATCGTCGCCCAGATAAGGCACGAGCGAAGGAGTTCGAAGTCCGGAACAGATCCAGGCGCGCTGAGAACACAACTCTTGCAGATGCCCCTGGGAGCGGGTAGAGAATAAAGGGCGTAAGAGAGGGGCCCTTTGGCCCCACCCCCTGTCAGGTCACCAGACCGCTGGCCGACGCGTACCCCTCGCTGATAATGACTGGCGAACACGGTCGGCGAAATTGTTTTCTACGATCGCGAACTGAGTTGGTGTGCCTGATTTTTGCTGGCATTCACTCTCGCAACCTGTCATAGCGTTGTGCAGCCTGGCTGCTCCCCGCGCGCGCGAGATTGGCATCGTCAGAGACGCGCTCACCATGACGATCAGCAAGCTCGCGATCGATGGCTCATTGCGCCAGTGGAACACTGGGCCGGCACGAACGAGGACGACCTAGGTGTGGTGCGTTCGCGGTGCGCCCACTGAGTCAACGCGACGGCGGCGCTCAAGACACGTCCTCAAGAAGGAGGATCGCGAGGCTGCGGAGGCAGGTCCCGCCCCGGACGGCGCTCGCGAGACGATACATCCACAAATTCGTTCCCAAACCCCATGAAGACGCCCCCGGAGTGATCTCCGGGAGCCTAGTAGCGGGGACAGGATTCGAACCTGCGACCTCTGGGTTACGAGACACGTCCCTGGGATTCTGTCAATGTCAATAGGTCTTGAAAGGGCAGGTCAAAGCCGGTGAGCTGTCTAACGGGTGCCACCACATCCTGCCCATTTCACAGGGTTTCGTAGAGTTTGGTGACAAAAGCCGTGACCAAAAGCGGGCGCGCCACAAGATACACAACGGCTGCAAAACTGCCACCAAAACGAACCGCCAAGCGACTCGTCGATGTCAACTGATGCTGACCACGATGCCGGGGGGTGCGGCGACAAGTAGAGTGCGCCAAGCGTATAGAGCTGACGATTTTCGACGTTCGCCAGCTCGTCGAGAATCGGTCCTCAGAGTCAAGTTTCGCCGCCGCGCAGCGTGCTCCAGCTGGCGAAGTATCCGCTTTGCCAACAATTGTCGTTCCTCACTGGTCCACTCCCGAATCTCGGGCATGACGAGAAGCTGTCCGAGTGGACCGAGCACTCTGTCGACGTATGCCTGGCACCACGCGCACCACTTCGTCGCGGCCGCCAGATCGTCGCATCGACGTCGAGCCCGGCAGGCGCCACCGTTAGCTTCTGGGAGCACTGTGCCGAAGGCGCCTAATCGAGCTGGCCGGTGAACACGCTCACCGTCACCGTCGAGGGCAACAAGGCGGCCGACGGCACAGACACAAGAGGATCGTCATGCACGGCGGCGACGCGGGCGGGGCTAGCCTCGGGTGGCTGAGTCGGGATGCATGTCAAAGAGCGTCACCCAGTCCTTCGAAGCAAAGCTCGGGGCGGGATCCATCTGTAACACCGCAAACACCCGCACCTTCGAGTAACCCCGTTGACCGTTCCGCACCCTGGTGTCGAGTAAAGATAAAAGTCTGTCGGAAAGTGTCAAGACCTGCGCCCGCGGCAGAGGCGATTCTGCTTCTAAGACCTGCGACTGCGCAGGCAGCAGCACGAGGGTGGCCATGACCGCGCAATACTTCGACGTCCTGATCGTCGGTGCCGGACTATCGGGTATCGGTACGGCCTGTCATGTGACGGCCGAACACCCAACGAAGTCCATCGCGGTACTCGAGCGGCGTGAACGGGTGGGCGGCACCTGGGACCTGTTTCGCTATCCAGGCGTCCGTTCGGACTCCGACATGTACACCTTCGGTTTCAAGTTCCGCCCGTGGATGGATGCGACAGTCCTTGCCGACGGCCCGTCGATCCGCCAGTACATCGCCGATACGGCGGCAGAATTCGGGATCGACGACAAGATCCACTACGGCCTGAAGGTACTGAGTGCCGAGTGGTCTAGCCTCGAGGGCCACTGGACGGTGACAGCCCTGCACGAGCCGTCCGCCGAAACCCGCACTTACACTTGCGGGTTCCTGGTCAGCTGCACCGGCTACTACGACTACGACGCCGGCTTCCTGCCGAAGTTTCCTGGCGTCGAACGATTCACGGGGCGGTGCGTCCACCCGCAGCAGTGGCCTGAAGATCTGGACTACGCCGGCAAGAGAACCGTCATCATCGGTAGTGGCGCCACCGCGATCACCCTGGTCCCGACGATGGCCGCCGCCGCCGAGCACGTCACCATGCTTCAGCGCTCCCCGTCCTACATCTTGTCGCTGCCGGCCCTCGACAAGGTGTCGGAAGTCCTATCTCGTGTTCTCCCCGACAAGTGGGTGTTCAACCTCGCCCGCCAGCGCCAAATCGTCTTCCAGCGCTACCTCTACCTCGCATGCAAGCGCTGGCCCAGGCAGCTGCGCCGGTTCTTGCTCTGGCAGGTCCGACGTCAGGTCGGTCCCTCAGTCGACATGAGCCACTTCGCACCGAAGTACATGCCGTGGGACCAACGGATGTGCCTCGTTCCCAATGGAGATCTATTCAAGGCGGTGGCCTCCGGTAAAGCGTCGATCGTCACCGATGAGGTCGACACTTTCACCGAGAAGGGCGTCCTGCTCAAGTCCGGGCGGGTACTCGAGGCGGACATCATCGTCACTGCGACCGGTCTGAACATCCAGATGCTCGGTGGGATGCAGCTTTTCGTGGACGGTCAGGCCCACGAATTGCACGACCAGATGACCTATAAGGGTGTGCTGGTTGAAGACATTCCCAACATGGCCTGGGTGGTTGGGTACACCAACGCGTCGTGGACCTTGAAGTCCGACCTGGCCGGAGCGTACCTCTGCCGGCTGTTGCAGCACATGGACGACAACGGCCACACGATGGCCACGCCCCGCGACGTCGAGGGTTGCGCGATGGACGTCGGAATGTTCGATCAGCTGCAGTCCGGATACGTGCAGCGCGGCCAGGACGCTCTGCCTCGCCAAGGGTCGAAGCACCCGTGGAAGGTGCTCATGCACTACAAGAAGGACTCCAAGGCCCTGCTCGACGAGCCCGTTGACGACGGCCTGCTGCAGTTCGGCAGCACCGCCGTGGGTGCGGCAGCCGGATGACTCCGTTTGTCCGTCAGCACGTCTCGCCATCCCGTCCATTGAGAGGTCGTTGTGAAGGTCAGTAAAAGTGTGATCAGAGCCGTGCTACGAGGCTCACGACCACCGTTCGAGTCCCGCCACATGGGCGTCGGTGGGCGACGACTCATGCTGGCATTGCTCACGGCTGCAGCTCGCCCTCCACGGGGTACCAACTACCAGCGCGTCACCGTCAGGGGCGTCCCCGTCCTCGGTGTGCAACCCCCGCATCGAGGAGGCCGCGGGACGCTGATCTATTTGCACGGCGGCGCCTATGCACTGGGTAGCGCCAAGGGCTACCGCGGCATGGTGGCCCAGCTTGCCGCGGCTGCCGGAATGACGGCATTGATCCCCGACTACTCTCGCGCCCCGGAGGCTCGATATCCGGTTGCACTCGAAGAAATGGTCACGGTCTACTCCCGGTTACTCCAGGACGGGCTCGACCCGAAAACGACTGTCATTGCCGGCGATTCGGCCGGTGGCGGCTTGACGTTGGCACTTGCCATGGTGCTGCGCGATCGCGGAGTCCCCGCTCCCGCCGCTCTCGGTTTGATTTGCCCCTGGGCGGACCTCGCCATCGACGTCGACAGACGGCGACCGGCCTTGCGCGATCCCCTCATCGTTCCGTCGATGACGGCCGAATGGGCGCCGCGCTACGTCGGATACTCCGATCCCCGGTTGCCGGGAATTTCTCCGGTATACGGCGACATGACCGGCCTGCCACCGATCGTCATGCAGACCGCTGGCGACGATCCGATCTCCATCGACGGCGAAAAGATCGAAATCGCTTGTGCTGCCTCGAAGACAGCCGTCCTAGACCACCGGCGGTTCGACGACTTGTGGCACGACTTCCATCTCCAGGTCAGTCTGCTTCCCGAGGCGCGCGATGCGATCGTCGACCTCGGCACGAAGCTGCGCAACCACCTCCCCGTCAACCAGGTCCGGCCGGACCTTCGCACGGGAGGTCTCCACCACATGAGCTCAACCGAACCCAAAGTCGCCGTCATAGCCGGTGCCCGCTCCGGCATCGAGCGGTCTAGAAAGGACACACCACGATGAAGACCACTGCCGCAGTGTTGCTCGAAGCGGGACAGCCGTTTGAGCTGATGGAGCTAGATCTAGACGGTCCGGGTGCCGGCGAAGTGTTGATAAAGTACACCGCCGCAGGCCTGTGCCATTCAGATCTGCACCTGGAGGACGGCCAACTGCCAGCTCGATTCCCGATCGTGGGTGGCCACGAGGGATCTGGGGTCATCGAGGAGGTAGGCCCTGGGGTGACGAAGGTCAAGCCCGGCGACCACGTGGTGTGCAGCTTCATCCCGAGCTGTGGTACCTGCCGCTACTGCTCGACCGGCCGGCAGAATCTGTGTGACATGGGTGCCACCATCCTCGACGGCTGCATGCCGGATGGCAGCTTCCGATTCCATTCCCAGACAATGGACGTCGGCGCCATGTGCATACTCGGCACGTTCTCCGAGCGGGCGACCATCTCGCAACACTCGGTAGTCAAGGTCGATGAGTGGCTGCCACTGGAGACTGCGGTGTTGGTCGGCTGCGGCGTACCGTCGGGTTGGGGCTCCGCGGTCAATGCCGGGAACCTGCGGGCAGGCGATACGGCCGTCGTCTACGGTGTCGGAGGCTTGGGCATCAACGCGGTTCAGGGTGCGGTGTCCGCGGGCTGTAAGTACGTCGTGGTCGTGGACCCGATAGCACTCAAGCGCGAGACCGCACTCAAGTTCGGTGCGACCCATGCCTTCGCCGATGCCGCCAGCGCCGCGGCGAAGGTCGACGAACTCACCTGGGGACAGGGCGCCGACGCGGCGCTGATCCTGGTGGGCACCGTCGACGAAGATGTCGTCTCCGCGGCTACCGCAGTGATCGGCAAGGGCGGCACCGTCGTCATCACTGGGCTGGCAGACCCAGCCGCGCTCACCGTGCACGTCTCAGGAACCGACCTGACGCTGCACGAGAAGACGATCAAGGGGTCGCTGTTCGGTTCATCCAATCCGCAGTACGACATCGTGCGGCTGCTGCGGCTTTACGACGCCGGCCAACTGAGGTTGGACGAGCTGGTGACGCGCAGTTACACCCTGGAGGAAGTGAACCAGGGCTACCAGGACCTGCGGGACGGTAACAACATCCGCGGCGTGATCATTCACCAAACCTAAAGCTTCTAACAATCACAAGGGAACGGAGGGGCTCAGTCATGCCCTGTCACGGCAAAAGGCCTGTGGCGCTGCAAGGTTGCGTACGAAGATCAATGCCGTGCCGGTAGCTTCCGACACCTTGCACCTAACAACGGCACCCTCGCCGCTGGCGCCACGGCCGCGGCCGACCGTCGGGCCTTCGGCGAGGTGGTCGGTAAATGAATGCCGGCGTGCCGTGGCACGGGTGTCGTTCCGAATTCTGATGATCCCGGTGCTCAGCGCGGGGACGACCGGGCGCGGCGTGGCGATGACGTTGTCGGTGCTGCGCTACTCGGTACTCGACGCAATCACGCTGCGTCTGCCCATCGGAGAGACGCTTGTCGAGGCGTGGACGTTGCTGAAGGTGACCGCGACTCCGTCCCTCTTGATGGCCATCCCGTTCGGCGCCATGGTGACGGTGCAGACCTCGGGTCTGGTGAACCAAGTGGGCGCGAGCTCGCTGGTGGGTGCGGCGAGCGGGGTGGGCGTGATCCGGCAGGGTGCGCCGATCACGGCGGGTCTGCTGATGGGTGGCGCTGCCGCGGCGGCGATCGCGTCGGATCTCGGCGCCCGCGCGATCCGTGAAGAGTTGGATGCGTTGCGGGTGTTGGGCATCGACCCCGTCCGCCGCCTCGTCGTCCCCCGTTTCCTGGCGCTGATCATCATCGCGCCGATCCTGTGCAACATCATCATCGCCGCGGCGGTGGGCGCCTCCTACATCCTGGCGGTGACAGTCAGTGGCGTGAGCAGCGGCAGTTTCTGGCAGTCGTTCGGATCCTTCGCCAAGATGGTCGACGTCTGGTTCACCATCGGAAAGACCGTTCTCTTCGCGGCGATGGTGGCCATCATCTCCTGCCTACGCGGGATGGAGGCCAAGGGCGGGCCGCGCGGTGTCGCGGACGCGGTGAACTCGTCGGTCGTCCTCAACGTCGTCTGCATTGCGATCGCGAACCTGGCGGTCACCCAGCTTCAGACCATGTTCTTCCCGATGGAAGTCTCCTGATGTCCTCGAGTCGGCCGTCCACGCACTCGGTTCCCCTTGTCGGACATCTGGTTTCGGCGCGGCTCTCTCAGAGTGCATTTCGCACGACGGGTCAGTTCGTCGTGTTCACCGCGCAAACCCTGTGGCTGTTGCCGATCACGCTGCGGCGCTACCGTCGCCAGACGTTCCAGACGATGAACAGTCTGGCCTGGGGGCGCGGGTCGATCATCGTCGACGGCGGCGTCATCAGCGTGCTGCTCATCCTGGGCGTGGCCATCGGGGCGTCGGTGGCCGTGGAGGC
This sequence comes from Mycolicibacterium hodleri, assembly GCF_006439015.1. Lineage (GTDB taxonomy): Bacteria > Actinomycetota > Actinomycetes > Mycobacteriales > Mycobacteriaceae > Mycobacterium > Mycobacterium hodleri_A. The sequence goes on from NZ_RCZG01000007.1 coordinate 252,406, forward strand.
GTTCGCGACACTGAACCTGATCGGCTTTGGTGCGCTGTCGGGGATCGTCGGCGGCTTGGCGAACGTTCGGGAGATGGCGCCATTGGTCGCCGGTATCGCGTTCGCCTCGCAGGCCGGCTGCCGCATGACCGCCGAGATCGGTGCGATGCGGATCTCCGAGGAGATCGACGCCACCGAAGCGCTGGGACTACGGCCGATTCCCTTCGTCGTCGGCACCCGCCTGGTCGGCGCCATGATCTGCGTGGTTCCGGGATTCCTGATGACACTGGTGGTCAGTTTCTTCGTGTCCAACACGGTGATTCGGGTGTTCCACAATCAGCCCGGCGGTACCTACGACCACTACTTCGTCCAGTTCCTACCGCTGACCGACATCGTGTACTCACTGATCAAGGCGACGATGTTCTGCATCGCGGTCACCCTGATCCACTGCTACTACGGGTATTTCACCACGGGCGGTCCGGTGGGTGTCGGGCTGGCATCCGGCCGCGCGGTACGTGCGAGCCTGGTCGCAATCATGGTCCTCGACTTCACCCTCACGGTGGTGTTGTGGGGTCTTCAGCCAGTGTTCGTCTTCAAGGGATAGGTGACAGCAGGTGCTGATCCATAAGGCATCAGAGCAGCGCGAGGCGAACATCCTGACCGCGGTCGGGATGGGCCTTGTCGTCATCGTAGTCTCGGCCGTCACGGCGTTCACGGTCGTCGACCCGTACGGTGGGCGTCCCAGTGACAAGTTCGGCGTGGTGATCGAATCGCCCTACGTCGGTGAAGGAGTCGTCGCGGGCACTCCCGTCGTCATGCACGGGGTGACGGTCGGCGAAGTTACCCAGGTGGCCAGCCTGCCGGGCGGCGGAGTTCGGCTGGCAGCCGACCTGCGGACGGCACCTACATCCGGACTCACCGACTCCGTGGGCATCGACTTCCGCCCTGCCAACTACTTTGGCGTCACCGGAATCAACATCGAGCCCGGCGACGGGGGCCGCGCCCTTGTCGACGGAAGCCTGATCAAGACGACACCCAAGGGCAACTTCACCCTGCAGGCGTTGCTGTCCCGGCTCGGGAACCTGTCCGATGGCGTGATGACAGCACACCTCATCGACGTGGTCCAGCGCGCCGCCGACTACACCGACGGCCTGGATCCGCTGCTGGAGACCATGCTGGTCGTGTCCAGCTCGGTGACGAAGGTCCAAACCGTCAGCACCGCAGAACTCATGAGGAACGCCACCGGGATCAGCGTCGCATTCCCCGGATTCACGAACGCGCTGCTGGACTTCGGCGACAAGGCCGCCCACGGCGGCGACGCCTATCAGATCAGTGAGGACTTCTGGATCAACATCTTCAAGCCATCCATTGACTACGTTGCGACGCAGTTCTTCGGCGCACTCGGGACGCTGGTGGGTAGCCACAGTGCCGAGCTGGCCCCGTTGACCGACATGATCAAGGTGTTGACCGACGTCGCGCCAGGACTCGTGCCGTCTGAGCAAATCGCCGGTACGGCAACCGAACTCAGGACTCGGCTGCAGAAGCTGTTCGAAGGGACGCCGGACCGGCGCGCGGTGAACGTCAAGGTCGTGCTCGACAGTCTGCCAGGTGTGGCAGCCCCCCTCGAAGCGATGGCGGGCCCGCAGTGAAGACGATGAAACCCCTTGCAGCGCTGTGGCGGCTGGCCATCGCAATAATTGCAACGGTCTTGCTGATGATTCTGGTGTCGAACGTGATCACCAATCCCGTCGACACCAAGTTGGGCGCATACACCGCGGACTTCACCGACGCCTCCGGACTGCACGACGGCGCCGACGTCCGGGTTCGCGGCGTCCGAGTGGGCAAGGTCGACTCTGTCGAGCTGCTGCGGCGTTCCGGGCAAAGCCTCGCCGAGGTGGCCTTCACCCTCGACTCCCGGTACGCCATCGGCACCGATACCCGGTTCGCCGTGAAGTATCAGGCGCTGACCGGCCTGCGGTTCCTCGACGTCGTGAACGCCGCCGACGGGAAATCTACGGCTACCCCGATGAAGCACATACCCACCTCGATGACGGTGCCGTCCTTCGACATCACCGCATTGTTCAACGGGTTGCAACCGGTGCTGGCGACGCTGAGCCCCGATGACCTGAACACGTTCACCAACAACGTCGAGACGTTTCTCTCCGGTGACGGCAGCGGTCTCGGACCGGTGCTGGAGAGCGTCCACACTTTGACTCAATTCCTCGCAGACCGTCAGCAGATCGTCGCCACCCTGATGTCGAACCTCAAGGCAGTCGCCGACACGATGTCCGGGCATGCACGAGACTTCATCCAGATCATCGACTGGGCCACGCGGCCGCTGGACGCGGCGCTGAACGTGCTCGACGAGTTCCGCAAGTCGGCGATCTATGGCCCCGAGTTCACCAGCTCCGTCCTGCAACTCCTCGACAACGCCGGATTGAAACCCGGCATCAGCATCGACGACGCACTGGACAGGGCATTGATCAACCTGGACAACACCATCGAGGCCTTCAAGCTGGTGCCCGTCATCTGGGATCACATTCCGCCGCCGTCGCAGGAGGGTCGTCCCCTGGAGTGCACGGCCGGGCGCGCCGAGCTTCCGCTGCCGGTCGACGTCCTGCTCAACGGTCAGAAGGTAACTCTATGCAAGGAATGAAGATCCTTAATGATCCGCGGCTCTGGGGTGCAGGGGCGTTCGCCATGCTCGCAATCCTCGCCATGGTCGCGGCGATGATCTACGTCAGTCCGCCGGGAGACAAGGTCGTCTCCTTCTACACCGAAGACGCCTCCTCGATCACCCCCGGAATCACCGTCCGCATCGCCGGCATCACGGTCGGCACGGTCAAGGACCTGTCGATCGAACCCGAGCGGGTGCGGGTCCGCGCCACGGTAAAGGGCGATGCGTTCGTCGGCGATCAATCCACGGTCCAGGTCCGCATGCTGACCGTCGTCGGCGGTTACTACGTCAACATCGACTCCCTCGGCGACACTGCACTCGGTGACCATCCCATCACCCGGGAGCGGGTCACGTTGCCCTACAGCCTGATTCAGGCGCTGACCGACACCACGAAGATCACCCGGGGCGTGGCGACCGCTCCGGTCAACCAGACCCTGGACCAGGTCCAGCAGGGGTTGACGGGCCCGAACCTCGAGTCCATCTCCTCGATCATCGACGCCGGAACCACGCTCACCGAAACCCTCGACCGGCAAAGCGGACAACTCTCGAAGATCCTGAATTTCACCGACGAGTACATCGATAGCCTGGCCAACTATCGCGGCCAACTCCGGGACCTGGTCCGCAAGGTCTCCATCCTGGAGCAGACGTTGGTGCTCTACGGCAAGGGCTTGTCCTCAGCACTGGTGGGCCTGGGCAACATCGTGCAGGGGCTCGGCCCGGTCGGCGAGTTCTACCTCCGCCATCGAGACAAGTTCCTCGCCCGGTTCATCCACGGGCAGCAGACCATCAGGGCCTGGGCGGACCGCAGCGGTCTGATCGTCAGGATTCTGCGCCGAACGCGCGACAGAATGGAAGCCACCTTGGACGTGCAGCAAGCGCCCCCCGAACTGCTGGCTACGGATCTGTGCATCCCGTTGCCCGAAAGTCCATGCTGATGACCGGGATTGGGCGGACACGGCCCGCGCGCACCTTGGCAGGTGTGGTCGCAGCTGCCGCGGTGGTGGTCGCCAGCACGTCGTGCGGCGGGACACCCGGTACCCAAGGAGCAGGGTACTGCGCAATCTTGCCCGACTCCATCGGTCTGTACGTAGGTAACCCCGTCACCCAGATGGGCTACCAGATCGGCACGGTGAGCAAGCTGACGCCCAGCGCTAGCAGCGTCCGGGTCGACTTCTCGGTGACCGACACCCGCCCGCTGCCGAACGACGCGAAGGCGGTCATCCGGTCGACGTCCATCCTCGCCGACCGTGCCCTGGAACTCGTCGGAAACTACGAATCCGGGCCCAAACTGACACCCGGGCAATGTGTCCCGCTGAGCCGGTCGGTGACCCCGAAGAGCCTCTCGGAGGTGATCGGGTCGGCGAATGCGTTCGTCAACGGCATCACCCCACGGGATTCGACGAACATTCAGGCCGCCCTGAGTCAACTCGACCAAGCTGCCCGCGGCAACGGAGCCGGGGTCAACCGGATCCTCACGACGTCCTCGCGACTACTCGACAGCCCGGACAAGCCCATCAGCGATATCGGATCCATCATCAGCAACATGGCCGTCCTGACCAACACCCTGGTCGAGCAACGCGAGCCCATCAAACAGATCCTTACCGACGCGGCTACCACCGGCCCGTACGTGCGTGACATCTTGGTCGGGGGCGACTTACTGGTCCAGCCGATTCCTCCGCTCATCACGCTGGCCTCCGATCTGGAGATCCACGCCGGAGACGAACTGCAATTGACCCTGGACACCGTGTCGGACGTCATGCGCGTCTTCAGCCCGCACGCCAAGGGACTGGCGAGCCTGCTGGGAGGTGTGCCGTTCTTGATCAACACCGGCGCAAATCATTTCAACAATCGGCAGTTCAACCTTTTCTACCGGCCACCCCTCTACCGGATCAGAACCCCCAACGGAGCCGTCGTGTGCAACGTCATGAACTTCTCGATGCCGGGGAGTTGCGCGAACGTCGCCGGACAGCCCTATGGCGTCGACATCAATCTGCTGCAGTACGTCTTCATGAACGCGAGCCAGTGATGCATAAAACGGTGGCGGTGCTGCTGTCGGCGACGTGCGCCGTCACCGTGTCATCCTGTGCGTCGCTCAATGCCAACTCGCTGCCCGAGCCGGGCGGCACTTACCGCGGTGGCTACGACATCGTCCTCGAGTTCGCCAACGTGCTCAATTTGCCCGATCGCGCGAAGGTCGTCATGGATGGCACCGCGATCGGTGTGGTCGAGGGTGTCGCGGCGGGCGCGTCCGACGTCGAGGTGACCGCCCGCATCGATCCCGCGGTACAGGTGCCGTCCAACATCTCTGCGGTGCTGCAGCAGGCCACGGTCCTCGGCGACATCTACGTTTCGCTCAACCGTCCGGCAGTTGCAGGAGGCGGTGGCGCCCCGCTGCCTGCGGGTGGCCGGATCCCGGTGGCGCAGACGACGTCGCCGTCGCAGCTGGAGGACACTTTGGCGAATCTGGCGAACTTTGTGGCCAGTGGGTCGATTCAGCGGGTCCAGAGTGCGATCATCAACATCAACTGGGTAACCCCCGCGCGCGCCGGACAGGTACGCGAGATTGCCTCGCGAGTGTCGCGTGACCTGGCGGACCTGTCGAACAACATCGATACCGTCGACAAATGGCTTAACGGTATATCCGACACCGGCAACGTACTGGCCAGCCGCGTCCCGCAGATTCAGTTCTTCTTCTCACCCGCCGGCATGACGGGGATCGACCGCGTCACCCAGGCCTACGTGGCGGTCGGCACGTTGCTGCCGTCGATCGGCAGCATCTATACCGGCGGTTTCTGGCTGGTACCGCTGCTCAAGTCGCTAGGGGTTGCGGTGGGCGCGGTGCAGCAGTCCAAGGTCGCCATCGAAGGTGAGTATCCCGCGTGGCGACAGCTGTTCACCGACATGTTCCTGCCCCAGGACAAATATCCCGCGATGAACATCACCTCCGTAGAGACGGCGGACGGGCGGGATATCACCGGGCGAACCCAAGACATCCTGCGCATGCTGGGAGCGACACCATGAAGGTCAGTCACGCCGTCTCGTTCGTGGCCTTTGGGTTGATCGTGGCCTACGCCGTGTATTACATCGCTGAGCTCGGGGTCCGCGTCGGTCCACCTCATGACCGGGTGAACGTGGCGATTCAGGTTGCCGACGTCAACGGGCTGGTGGTCGACTCCAACGTCCTGCTCCGCGGGGTACCGGTTGGCAAGGTGACGGGAATCGACACGTCGCTGAAGAGTGCGACAATCCATTTCTACATCGACGATCGGTATCCGATCCCCGTCGACAGCGACGTCCGGCTGGAGAATCTCTCGGCGCTGGGCGAGTCCTACATCGGACTCGTACCCCGAACGCCCAGCGGTCCCATGTTCCACGACGGACAGCAAGTGGCGACGGAGAACGTCACGCAGCCGGCATCGATATCAGAGCTCGCCACCAGTGTGGTGCGCGTCCTCAACCAGATGGACCCCGGCCAGCTCAACCGGCTCGTGGACGAGACCGGCCGGGCGCTCCCTCCCACCAGCGAGGTACTGCCCAACCTGACCCGCGCCAGCACCCTGTTACGAGACACCGCGAACGGAATGCACGGACGAGGCTCGGACATGCTTTCGGGAGTCCAAACTCTGCTGGCCGAAGGTGCGTACGTCGGACCGGCGCTGTCCGAGATCAGTCCGCCCCTGCTCGCCACTGGACCGCCGTTCAAGGGGCTGGGCGACGGCTCCTACCAGCTCGCCGTCAAGACGGGGGCACCGGAGTCGCTCAAAAACGTGGGAAAATTGGTCGGCAGGGTTCAAAAGTTCCTCGACGCCAGCGCACCCGACCTCAAGGTGTACGCGCAGGCCTTCATGCCCAACATCCAGCGAATCGGATCGGCATTGATGAACGTCGACGTAGGACAGATCCTGACCAACGCGCTCGACGCAATTCCGGAAGACGGCACGATCACCCTTCGCGTCATGACGCCGGGTCCGCCGCCACCGTCGGCCGGCCCACCGGCTGATCCGGCGCCGGGACCACCGCCCGGCCGCTAGCTTCACCGAACGAATAACGAAAGGACGATGATCCCCATGAGTGGTCTGCAAGTCACGGAAAAGGCTTCCGCGGTGTCGAATTCAGCCGACGACGTCGAGCACGACGACGCTGCCGAACCCGTCGAACCCGACACCCCGGCGGTGCCCACGGCGATCCAGCACCAGGACGACGAGGCCCCGGCCGCCCGCGCGGCCTCCTCGCGGCGGGTGTCGTTAAGCGTCCGAACACTGATCGCATCCGTCGTGATCCTGATGCTGGTGGGCGGCGTTGTAGTGATGACGTGGCTGTACCTCGGCGAGCGCGACGCCGTCCGCGGGCGGCAGAGTCAGGCCGCCAACTACCAGCACGCCGAACAGATTGCCCTCGACTACGCCGTGAACGCCGCGACCATGAACTTTCACGATCTCAACACCTGGAAGGCCAAGCTGGTCAACGGCACCACCCCCAGCTTGAACGACAAGCTAACCAAGGCTGCCACCTCGATGGAGCAGATTCTCGTTCCACTGGAATGGAATTCGACTGCACAACCATTGGTGGCCAAGGTCCGATCCGATACGCACGGAATCTACGTCGTCGACACATTCGTCAGCGTTCTGACCAAGACCACACAGGCGCCGGACAACCTCCAATCCACCGCCACCTACAGCATCACCATCGACAGCAGCAGCAACTGGCAGATCAGCGACGTCGGTGGCATCGGCGCGGTTGCTGGGGCCAAGTAGTGAGGATGCGCCTCCGCGTCGGGGTACCGCCGCTGATCGTCGGGGCCACGGCTACGTTGTTGGCACCGGTGGCGCGGGCCGGCGACATCGTCACCTACGAGATCGTCTCCAACACCATTCCGCGGGTGAATCTGGAGTACGTCGACGGCAGCGGAGGCAAACTCCTCGAGGGCATTCCGCTGCCGTGGCGGCTCGAGGTGCCGCTCGACGATGCGCGGGCACCGACCGGACGAGGTGCGCAGCTTCGCGTCGACTGGCGACCCTTCAAGTCGAAGAACCGGACGGTGACCGTCCGCATCTATGACGGTCCGGTCCTTCTGTGTCAAAGCACCCTCGACGTCGGAGACGCGACCTGCTACGGGAACACCCCTGTCATTTCTTAAGGGGCGCTGTGCGCTCACCGTCCCAAGAACGAACTGACGCGGGCCAGCCAGATGGGCACGACCCGGCCCGGAAAGTGAGGAACTATGCAAACCCGTCAAGCAGCTCGTGTCGTCGCGATCTTGGTTCTCAGCGTGGCACCGGCAGCGGTGGTGGCGGCGCCTGTGGCGTCAGCTGAACCCGTGTCGTACTTGACCAGTGCCGTCGACGCCATTCGCAGTGCGTCGCAATGTCCGCCGCTGAAACCCGATCCCCTCGTCCAGCGCGCGGCTCGCATGGCCACGCAGTCGACCAGCGACTACATCAGCCATCGCAGCGCTGCCGTTCCGTTCAGCGACCCGATGCCGGCGCTGAAGACCATCGGCTACACCGGAAGCAAGGGCAAGCTCGTTTCGGGCTACGGCAGCAACGAAACTGACGCCATTCACGGCCTGATCGTGACAGGCACCGATACGATCGCGAACTGCGCGCTCACCCAATACGGGGTGAGCTCAGCGCTCGATGACCAAGGGTTCACCCTGACGGCAGTCGTCCTGGCGGCACCGTGAGTACGCACACACGGTTCGGTGCCAGTAGGCTACTCGCCGTATTCGGCGTGGTCGCCACTGCCATGATGAGAGTCGTCGCTCCAGCACAAGCTGAGCCCGCGGCAGGCGACCCTGCCCCGAACCCCTACCCCGACCTGCGATACTTCGCCGAAATTGATTCCGCGCCCTACAATCTGGGTCCTTTGCCGTCACCCGACCGGCCCTTCGGAAAGTTCGATCCCGGTGTGTGGTTCGTGACCACCCAGGGTCTCAGTTGTGGGATCTGGTATCGGGGAAGCTTCGGTTGTACCGGAGACGTCATTCCAGGTGCCTCGGCTGACGTACATCAGATCGGGTGGGTCACCGGCGATGCGCGCGTCCATTACGACTGGACGATGGCCGTTCGGTTTCCCGGATCGCGGGGTTCGCTGACGATTCCTCCCCTGAACTACATCACCATGGAGGGCACCTCGTGTGGAACCACTTTCGACGGCAGCACTTATTGCGAGCGGGGGCCGTTCCGCATGCTGATCACGACGACGCACACCTGGCTCAACGGATAGTCGTGCGTAGATCGGTCAAGCGCCTGGGGGTCGGAATGTTTGCCGGCGCCATTATTGGGGCAGGCCTCGCCGCACCGGCGGCCGCGGTTGGAGCGCCCTATCCCGACACCACGAAGTACCAGAGGGTCAGCGATCTCGTGAAGTACAGAGTCGTCGATGAGGACGGCATCTGGTTCACCACCCCGTTGGGCCTCACCTGCGGCATTGGCGATGACGGCAGCTACGGGTGCTCCGGAGTGCTTCCCGGAGCACCGTTTGGCGACAATGAAGTCGGCTGGTTTCCGGGCGACTCCTTTCCCCGGCTCTATCGCGCTGACGAGCTGCGGTTCAATTCCGGTCGTACGCAGTCGATCCTGATCGGCGAGGCGTACGTGGATTACCGCGGGTCCCGCTGTGCGGTGAGCAGCGATTCACTGGTCTATTGCATTCACGGCAATGATCCCAACAGTCAGCTGGCCGTCAACTCCAGCATGACGTGGCGTGGCGCCGACGCGGAACCTAGCACCTAGCACTCACTCACCCAACGAGGAGGTCGGCAATGCGCCATCCTGCAGGAGTATTCGTGTCGCTTGTCGCAATACTGTGTTCGGCGACGATCATTACCGTCGGGCCCGCCGCCGCCGAGCCCAACGCAGCCGAGGTCGCCCCACCGCTGCCGGTATTCGTCCCGACGCTGAGCAACTTCCGTCCGCAGTATCCCTTCCCGTTCGACCAGACCCGTGGGATTCACGGACGCGGACATCAACGCCCAACGCGAGATGTGCCAGTGGTACAACGCCCAGTACGAGACGTTGATCGCCCAGATCGACAGGTTCAGCTCCGACCTGGCCAGTGACAACGGCGACTACGGCGCCGGAGACAACCAACAAATCGCCAACGCCGTCGTCGCCAACATCGATCAATCGGAAGTCTTTCTCGCCCCTCGCGTGCAGGCCCTGACTCAAAGTCAGGACTTCGCCGGCGATCAATACTTTCCGCTCTACCAGGGGAAGAGCTTCTACCTACTTTGGCAACTCCTGTCCAACGTGAGTGCGGGTATTCACGGTCAGCAGCCGGCCTGGTTCGTGGGCCCGTCATTCCAACGTGCCATGAGGTGGGGTACCGAGATCAACCGCTCGCACCTCTGCCGTTAAGTCGACGTCTGGGGCATCGCTTGGCGTCGGTCGATTGGGGCCGTGCTGTCGATCCTTGGTGAATCATGTCAAGCGGCCGGGTTCGAATTCAGTTGCAGCGCTTCGCACGTGCCCTAATGCGAGCGGGTTTCCCACTCTCGGCCGATCTGACGCAGGAGTGCCGGGTAGAAGATCCGGTACCGGAATGGATTGACCAGAGCCACATACCTCTTGCCGAGTTTTCCGCGTGGCTTGACGTAAATGGCCATTTGGCCTTGGTAGCGGCCTTCGCCCTGATCGACCCACGCGAGGTGTAGCACGACGTGAATGGTGCGGTTCGAGTGCTCCGTGGCGTATTCGTCGTTTGTCCGATAGACAGCCGAGAACGGCGTTGAGACGAAATTCAAGCCCTCTGCCGTATAGGACAGGTCCTCCGGCAGCCGATCGCGCAGCGAGGTTTCGGCCGTGCCCGGAATCGGAAGCTGTCGCCCGGTGTCGGCTCGGCCGTGATCGATCGGGGCTGCTGTACCGAGGTCGAACCAAGCGCCGAGGCGATCGCGAACGGACCACACGATGCGAGCCGAGCGGGACTCAGAGTTGGCCGGATCGAGTGAGATCATGAGTTCGATCAGTGTTTGGAAGTCCTCGGCGCCGCCGTGCACTGGGAGAGCCCAGACATCCTCCACCTTGAAGTCGGACGCGATGTCGCGGATAAGCCACGGGTGAGCTTCGTGTACTGCATTCGGAATTCTGATGTCGTTCCTCGGTCCGCTCGCCATCATAATTTTCCATCCAACGGGGTTGTTAATGGCTGAGGGAACGCGGCCGGTGACTGCACTGCCGAAATATGTTGCTTGCCACAGGAATCCGCACGAAACACACGTGCGTCAGGACCTTCCGAATGGCGGCTCGCCAGCACTGTCCGGGGGTCGACGCCAACTACCGTGTAGTCGAAGCTATTCACTACCCTTCCTCCGCTAGTGATGCACTCATGTGAGGTTTGGTAGCTGTTCATCGCATCCGGTTCGCAGATGGCTTGCATCGCGATGTCGCGTCGTTGGTCATGTGGGCGCCTCCCGTTTTCACAGACGTTCTGAGAAGACGATGGTGGATGGTGCCGACGCGGGTCTTGACACATCGCGACAGTCTTTTATCATTTCTCGACACAGGGAGGTGATCGCGATGGGCAGCCTCATCCGCGCCACCAACCTGTGGGGGTACGGCGATCTGATGCAGAAGCTCGGTGCTGACCCGGAGCCCTTCTTGAAGCGCTTCGACATCCCGCAGGGCATTGAACATCAGGACGACGCGTTCGTCTCCTTGGACGCGTTCGTTCGCATGCTCGAAGCCAGCTGCGCCGAGTTGGATTGTCCAGACTTCGGGCTTCGCCTTGCGCGCTGGCAGGGCCTGGACATCCTCGGACCCATTGCGGTAATCGCCCGGAACGCTCAAACCTTGTTTAGCGGGTTGTCCTCCATAGCCCAATACCTATATGTCCATTCCCCCGCGTTGAAGTTGACGGTCGCGCCCCCCACCGCGGGTTGCAACGTCGAGTTCAGGTACGAGGTGACCAACCTGGCGTTCTATCCGCTGCAGGGATACGAGCTGAGCATGGCCAACGCCGTCCGGATGATCCGCCTGCTGGGCGGACCGGAGGCCCGGCCCCGAGCAATTTCGTTCATGCACGATCAACTGGGCTCGGACGCCGCGTACAGCGACTCACTGGGTTGTACCGTGCGGTTCGGACAGACATGGTGCGGATTCGAGGTACCCCACCATCTGGCCGGCAGGCCGATCGACAGCGCGGATCCGGAGACCAGGCGCATCGCTACCAAGTACCTGGAGGCCCATTACCTGCCAAGCACTGCGACGCTGTCCGAACGGGTAACCGAGCTGGCCCGTCGCCTGCTGCCGACCGGCCAGTGCAGTGCAGACGTCATCTCCGACCAACTCGCCATGCACCCACGAACATTGCAACGACGCCTGGCCACAGAAGGCGTGCGATTCCAGGACCTCATCGAACGGGAACGTCGTGACCAAGCCGCGAAGTACCTCGCCGAACCGGGGTTGCACCTCAGCCAGATCACGGGCTTACTCGGCTACTCCGAGCAGAGCGCTCTCAACCGGTCGTGTCGGCGATGGTTCGGCCAGACACCTCGGCAGTACCGGGCCGGCCTGCCGGTGTCGCGGCTCAACGCCTAGATAGCAGCGACGACGTTGCTGGGCGGGCCATTACGTACGGGCAGCCCAGCTTGCGATCAACGCGGCTATGCGCTCAGGTTGCTCGAGCGGCACCCAATCACTGGCGCCTTCGATCGCGACGTAGTCCCACGACGCGTGAGTGTGGTCACCTGACTTGGCCCCACTTTGGTCTGTGCTCTTCACGAATTTTGGCCCCGGCGGGGTGGTGAGCATTCCGCTTGGGTGGGGTGCGGTGTGTCGTCACCAATGTTGGCCCCACCCTCGTTCAGATCATTCCTGTCGTTCGTCGTCCCCGGCGGTCGTCAGGGAGGTCGGTCAGGATGCGGTCACGCGTGGAACTGTTCGAGAACATCAGGAGAGATCACCGGCTCGATGAGCGGTCGATCCGTGAGTTGGCGGATCGACACAAGGTGCATCGTCGGACGGTGCGCCA
>NZ_RCZG01000008.1 GCF_006439015.1 Mycolicibacterium hodleri
GGTGACCGGACCCGGCGCGGGCAGGAAGCCACGTCCGGCGTCCTCGCCGTTGATGCGAAACTCGAAGGAGTGGCCGCGGGGTGTCGGGTCCTCGGTGATGTCCAGCGCTTCGCCGTTGGCAATCCGGAACTGCTGACGCACCAGGTCGATCCCCGAAGTCTCCTCGGTGACCGGGTGTTCGACCTGCAGGCGGGTGTTGACCTCGAGGAACGAGATCAGACCGTCCTGGCCGACGAGATATTCGACCGTGCCCGCACCGTAGTAACCGGCTTCCTTGCAGATGCGCTTGGCGGACTCGTGGATCTCCTTGCGCTGCGCCTCGGTGAGGAAGGGCGCAGGTGCTTCCTCCACCAGCTTCTGGAAGCGTCGCTGCAGGGAGCAGTCGCGGGTACCCGCGACGACGACGTTGCCGTGGGTGTCGGCGATCACCTGAGCCTCGACGTGGCGCGGCTTGTCCAGATAGCGCTCCACGAAGCACTCGCCGCGGCCGAATGCCGAAACAGCCTCGCGCGTCGCGGAATCGAACAGCTCGGGGATCTCCTCGATGGTGCGAGCAACCTTCATGCCGCGACCACCACCGCCGAAGGCGGCCTTGATCGCGATCGGCACGCCGTACTCCTCGGCGAAGGCCACGATTTCGTCGGCATCCTTGACTGGTTCCGGAGTGCCGGGAACCAACGGCGCATCGGCCTTGGCGGCGATGTGGCGGGCGGTCACCTTGTCACCGAGATCGCGGATGGACTGCGGGCTCGGCCCGATCCAGATCAGGTTCGCATCGATGACGGCCTGGGCGAAGTCGGCGTTCTCCGAGAGGAAGCCGTACCCGGGGTGGATGGCGTTGGCGCCCGACTTGGCGGCGGCGTCCAGGATCTTGCCGAAGTCGAGGTAGGACTCCGCCGAGGTCTGCCCACCAAGGCCGAAGGCTTCGTCGGCGAGACGGACGTGGGGCGCGTCGGCGTCGGGATCTGCGTACACGGCCACGCTGGCCAGCCCGGCGTCCTTGGCGGCACGGATCACCCGGACAGCGATCTCGCCTCGATTGGCGACGAGCACCTTGGAGATCTTCGAGCTGGCGTGACTTGGCACTGCGCCTCCCCACGTTTGACGGCAGTCGTTGTTACCTAGTAGGCGCGTACCGTTTAACGAGCAGGTCTCGTCCGCGCGAGAGGTCACTGCTGAAAACCGGCAGCTTACGTTCGATTATTGGACCAATGTATCCCAAAATATGTCTCCGACGAACTCGGGCGTAGGCGGAATCAAGACCCAACGACCATCACCAACACCCCGACGAGGACCGTGGTCGGCATACGCGGACGAGCCTCCGTTTCTTGTGGAGCTCGCTTGGACCGCATGGCGCGCCACAGCATGAGTGCGACCTTCATCCAGGGGCGGCTGTGAAGGACCAGGTTTGACGCTGTTTGACGCTAGTGAAGTACGGCCCGGTCGCCCAACGAGTGATCACAAACGACTCGAAGGCGAACATCAGCGCCCCAAGTGTTGCCAGAACGGCGACTGGCTTCGTCTGGGAGGAATTGCGGGGCTTGTCTTCCGGGCCAGGATGGGCGACGCTGGAAAAGATGCTTCTTTCTCGACAGTCATCCTTAGACCTTTCCGGTGCAGCGCTGTCTCAATCGGTTCGGGTTGCGGTGGAATGGGCATCGACATCGGTGCCCATAGAGGCAGTTCAGTTTTCGCACAGCAGATCTCGCCGTGAAAAGCCGTCGCGGGCCTTTGAGCGCCAGCATGATCGACCAACTCGTCGGCCCATCGCAGATACTGAATTTCTCGACGGCGAGTGCGCTTCATGTCGATGGTGAACCGTTGGAACGGCATCAGCCTCTCTCCGATGTCGGCGAGGTGTTGTGCGCGACTGAGGTATGGGGCGCGTGCAACACGTCTCACGCTCTGCGCGGATCGTCGGCGTGGAAGCGAACGCGCCGTCCGGCGTGCAGCGTGACGTGGGGCGCACTGGGTCGGTGGGGGTGGCGTTAGTTAATGGATGCCCGTGTGGTGATCTCACTCGGTATGACCGGTCTCAGCATCGTCGCCGAATGCGGACGATGCGTGCAGACCGAGTGACGGTTCCGATTACTGCGACACGGTGCCGGTGGCCCTCGCCGGCGTAGATCTCCGCGGCGTGGTAGCTAGCACGCGCGACCGTCCTGTCAGTCTCGCGGTGGGGGTATTCGATGCGCCCGCACCGCGGGACGCTTCTCGAGAAATGCCGTAGTTGCTTCCGAAAAGTCCGGGTGCAGTTGCAGTTGGCTCTGTTTGGCGGCTTCGAAGTCCAGTTGCTCCTCGAAGGTGGAACCCCAGGACCGCTGATGGGCATGTTTTATCGCCGAAACGCTGCCGGCCATGTCTGCCACGGTGCTCGCCATCGCGATAGCTTCGGTGAGCACCGTGACATCCGAGCACACCCGGTTCGCTAGCCCCCATTGCAGGGCATCTGTGGCCGACAGCGGTCGGCCGAGGAGGGCCAGTTCGTTGGCCCGTCCAAGCCCGATGATGCGCGGGAGCAGCCAGGTCAACCCCGCGTCCGGGATGAGCCCGACGTTCGCGAACGACAACCGAATTCGTGCCGATTCGGCCGCCACCCGTAGGTCACACGCGAGAGCCAGCGACACACCGGCGCCGGCAGCAACGCCGTTGATCGCCGCAATTATGGGTAACTCCAGCCCGCGCATGGTGCGCACCAACGGATTCCACACGTCCCGTAACACAGCCCCGGCGTTGCCGACTTCACCTGAGATGTCGGCGCCAGCGCAGAACCCGCGTCCAGAACCAGTAAGCACAACAGCTCGGATGTTACCGTCGCCCTGAAGGTCCAGGAATGCCGAACGCAGCAGGTCACCGGTGCAGGGATCTAGAGCGTTGAGCCGCTCTGGCCGGTTGAGGGTGACCACCCCGACCGTTCCTCGGCGAACGACGAGGACTGCGCCTTCGGGGCTCGTCTTCACGTGTAGTTGAGTCACTGTTCCTCCGTATCAATGGCAGCCGTACCAACGACCGCCGTCCACTGACTGCCTTAAGACTCGGTTCGGCAGCCGCGGGCGCCTAGGCTCGCTCAGTTGACGAGCGCGTGCCATGGGATGACATAACCACTGGGGTGAAGAGGTCCTCCCGTTCGGGACGGGGTGGGGCGTCGTCGGCTCGATCCCGGCAGTTGAAGCGTGCGACCCCGCCGGTGATGGCGTGGAGTAACTCCCGATGATGGCGTCGCGCATCACCGGCACGTTCATATATGAGACGATATCGCTCACAAAACCACGCTGTCAACGATCGTTCACGAAGTGTTGCGCAACCGGACCCTCGGGTGTAGTAAAAACAGGTGTTGTAAAAATGAGATGGTCAAGCTCATAATTGTGACAGTGCCGGGACAGCCCGGGGAGAGGAGATCGGGATGCACCGTCTCCCGTTGCCCTTTGCGGGCCA
Source organism: Mycolicibacterium hodleri (assembly GCF_006439015.1). Lineage (GTDB taxonomy): Bacteria > Actinomycetota > Actinomycetes > Mycobacteriales > Mycobacteriaceae > Mycobacterium > Mycobacterium hodleri_A. The sequence continues at coordinate 3,436 of NZ_RCZG01000008.1, forward strand.
CACATGGGTGCGCGCGATTAACCCATACGGCACTCAATCGGCGGTGGTACCGACGCCCCTCTCTGGCCATGAATGCTGTTCGGCGACACCGTGTTCGATGTTGCTTCATATGTCGCGGCGCCATGATTCGTAGTCGGCATCAAGTGGCCAAACTGGCCATGCCAGGGACATATCCCCGTGACGGGCGAGGGGTGTCGCGGTGCTGATGAGGTCCGATCTCGAAGCCGAGTTCGACCGATTCGTAAGCGCCATGATTCCGACCGTCCAGCGGCAGTCTTCCGGGCGGAGGACGGCAAGAGCTGGCGGCCAAAGAGGTCCTCAGCCATCGATCTCCGCGGAGGAGATCTACGCTCGCGCGCTCGAACTCGTCGATGCGCAGGGCATGCGGGCGTTGGAAGCAAGACGCCTCGCGGCGCACCTCGGGATCTCCACTCGCACTTTGTACAAGAGAATTGGCAATCAACACGGACTGATCCGGGGCATTGCCGAACTACACCTGTCCAGGGTTCGCCCGGATTTCGTTGAAGGCGACACGTGGGAATCGACCGCGTGGAATTGGTGCGAGGGACTGCGTCAGGCGTTGTGCGCGCATCCCCACCTCACGGAGCTGATGACGAACTTTGCAGCGTTGGCTGTCGGCGAAGCCGTCGACGCCCCTATCGACGTCGTTAGGGTGCAGGGTCTTCCATCCCATGTAGCGGTCGGCTGCTGCCGGGCACTCGTCGACGTCACGGTCAACCAGGCCATCAGGGACGTGCGCTCGACGCTCCGTTCCCAAGACGCTCTTGAAGGCTTTACGGGCGAATCGGAGGCCGGAAGTATCTTCCGGAACACGATCCGTTGGATTCTTGTCGGTGTTCGCGAAGAATCGGCGGGTCTGCTGCACGTCCCCGACAGCTGCTGACGCGACCCGGTCCCGCGGTGGAGTCGGTGTGATATCTGACTACGGCGATTGCACCCTGGACTTGGGGAAGCCGTGAAGAGCTTGGTACGCGGATCGACGTCGCGTCGGGCCGGCCGTCGGTCGCGACGATGCCCCCGGCCGATTTGCCCGCTGGGCCACTACAACCCTTACGCGTGATTTCATGGGCGAGAGGCAGTCGCAGTGGCGATCTGCTGCGAGCGTAGGAATCTCGATGTCCGGGTGAAGTGTTCGAGCGCGTCGAGTCTCACCCGGTGCGCCGTCGTTTCGCAGCTGCACGGGCAGCCGCAATTGGTGCCGCCGAGGTGACCACTGCGCCCTGCAGCCTGGCGATCGTGAGTCAATGAACTCGACGATGCACGGGCTCACTGCTCTGCTGACCGCGGCGGCTGCGCGGTGGATCGCAGACGGTGTTGAAAATCGCGACGGTGCGATCATGGCCCCGACGTGCATGGGTTGGTGTGGGCGAGTCAGTGCGACGTCAGTCGCGTCGTCGGACAGTCGACCGCATTGCAATTGGCGGTGACCACACCCGCTCGCCACTCCAGGGCAACCGGGTTCGGCGGACCAGCCCGGCGACGATGGCGGCGGGTGAAAGTTTCGCGGGGGACGCCGGTTCGGAGGCAGGACGTCACTGCGTCGGCTGAGCTGTCTGGACTAACTACTTCGCGCCCCTGCCGGGGTACTCCACGAGCGACGGTTCCGCGTGGATAAGTCATGGGCTGTGCCGAAGTTACACGGCACCAATAACGGCGCGGCGAATACGTCGGCCGCGCCGGTCACGGAGATCCGAGATCGGCACTCCCCTCGGGCTATGTTTGAACACGACGAGCGTATAAATCCAGCGATCCTTTGGAAGGTGACTTTGCCCATGGCACCTCGAAAGATAGCGGCCGTCGGCAACGACGTTGCGCAGCAGCCGGCAGCGATTGCCGACGATCGAGCGCGGCCACGTGGTCGGCCCCGTTCCGACATCAACCTCGATGCGGCCGCCGATGCTGTCGCAGAACTATTCGCTGAGCGGGGCATGGACGCCGTATCCATCCCGGCCGTGGCTCGCAAACTCGAGGTGTCGCGGGCAACGCTGTACCGCACGATCGCGACGAAGGAAGAATTGCTGGGTGTCCTTTTCGAACGGAGCACCCAACAACTAACCGAGGACGCCGTGGCGATCATGTCGAACGGCCGCGGCGTCCGAGAACGGCTTAGTAGCCTCGTGGGGCTCCAGGTCGAGGCCGCGGTTCGTATGCAGCAGTACATGCCCGTCTTCTTCGGTGGCGCTGGGATTGCGCCTGATGTCTTCCAGCGGTGGCATACGTGGAGTCGCGAATACGAGTCGCTGTGGGCACAGTGTGTGCAGGAGGCGATGGACAAGCGGGTTCTCAAGAAGGCCGACGTTGTGGCCACCACACGACTTTTGCTTGGCATGTGCATTTGGGTATCCCGTTGGTATCGACCCAGCGAGGGAATCTCGACCGGGGACATCATTGAGTCTGCGATCCGACTCTTACCCGCGGCTCCTGTCCGTGCCAAAGGAACCCAACGAATTCGCCGTTCGCCAGGTAAGAGTTGAGCCGCTGAGCATTGGGGCTTGAAAAAGCGGAAAAGGATCGGGTGACGATCTGCAGCTCGGTCGCCGGCTCCGTGCCGGCTGGGCACCCGTCGACTATCGAGGCTCGCCGCGGTGGTGCGAGGCGCTCGGCTGTTGCCCGGCAAGCTGCGCGGACCGGGAATGCGGCCCCGCGGCGCGGAACGGGAAATGGCCGATGCTCCGCGATGGGACCGAGGCCGTGGGTATCTGAACCAAGAGGTGTCCTGCAGACCGTGCATGCGACGCCAGCGTGGCAAGCCGTTGGTCTCAATCCAGGGCAAGGAGAGGCCTCGGAGGCGGCCAAATGTCCGTGGCCATGAAAAGTACCCATTGACACCAAACGGGTAGCAGACGTCGAGGACTTCCAATTCATCGCTGATACGAAGCCACGCCACCGAGTTCGGAACGGTGAGCCACATCGACACAGATTGCCGCCCCTTCCCGTGGGCAATGAACGACACTCAGCTCGAGATGATCTGGACGACTTAGGAACACGTGTCGAGCAATCGCTGCGCGCCGATCGCGGCGGTCCATGTCGGAACGGTTCTTGACACGCGCGCTGCGTGCCGCATAGCATTTTGCGACTAGACGGCTTAAATACCCTCGGCGCTGCCGCGGCGACATGATCGTAGTGCCCGCACGCAGTATGCGAGATCGACATTGGAGAGGACGCGGCACATGCTCAACGCCGGCTCGACTCCAGAATCTTCTACCCCCCAAACTCTGCCGGTATTAGCACTAAAACCGTCGGTCTTCCGCTTGAGCACTGCCCACGCCGGCGTGGCCTCGAGTACGCTACGGTCTACTGCGGCCATGGACTTCCACGCGATGCCGACGCGGGCCGCCCAGCGTGTCGTCTGCTAATTGGGAGACGCTCCATGGACGGCTCGACCGATTTGCTCTTTCGTTTCTACCCTCACGCCGCCCGCGTTCGACCGACCTATCGAAAGACCCGCGGACCAGACGGACCGTTCGACGGTGACATGAACGGCGTGCTCGTGTTTGTCACGAGCGGACGGATAGCGTCCTCAACGGAGTTCGGGACTGCAGGTTCGCAACGTTCAGTGCTCGCGGCGCAGCGCTCGCCCGACCACGCGATCGGGAGCAACGACGCACCGTTGTCCCTTATTGTCGCGACCGTCGGTGGTGCCAGGGTGGCCGAAACCGTCGTAAGCGACAACGCTGCCGGTCTCAGATCGAGGTTTCCAGAACACCGTGTGGTCCACTTCGGCGACACGCCCCACAACGGCGTACGCGAATCGGGCAGCTGATGGTGGAGGGGTGACGTGAGGCCTGAGCACGACTCCGCGCTCGCGGAGGTTCGCTACCTCCGCGGCCTTGAACTCATGGAGTCCGGTTGTGCCGAGGCGGATGCGGAGTCGGAATGGCGACATGCAGCCGAAGCCGGCTACGTCTTGGCGCAGTACAACCTTGGCGTACTTCTACATGATCGCGGTGACGAGGACTCGCAAACCGAGGCGCATTTCTGGTGGCGCAGGGCCGCCGGCGCCGGTGACGCGGGTGCGCAGTTCAACCTCGGGCTGATCTTGCACAAGACGGGAGATCCGCAGTTGCTCGCCGAGACTGAGTATTGGTGGCGCAGAGGCGCTGAGGCGGGGCACTGCAACGCGCAGTACAACCTGGGAGTACTGCTCGACGACCGCGGCGACGTCGATGCGCAGCAAGAGGCACGAGTATGGTGGCGACGGGCCGCAGGCAGCGGGCACGTCGGCGCGCAGTACAACCTTGGCGTCATCCAGTCCGATGAAAATCCCGAGGAGGCTGAATCGTGTTGGCGGCGAGCCGCAGCCAACGGGCACGTCGAGGCCCAGTACAACCTTGGCGTCCTGCTCTACGAGCGAGGGGACGCCGAAGCGGAACTCTGGTGGCATCGGGCCGCCGACGCCGGCCACCTAAACGCACAACATGACCTCGGCGTGATGCATCACCTGCGGGCAGACACTGCATCGCTGGACCGGGCCGAGTGGTGGTGGCGTAGAGCCGCAGGTGGCGGGCAGTGCGATGCGCAGTTCGACCTTGCTGCCCTGCTCTACGCGCGGGGTGACGCGTCGTCGGTGGCCGAGGCGCAGCTGTGCTGGCGCGAGGCCGCACGCTGCGGCCACGTCATCGCGCAATTCAACCTTGGTGTTCTACTGGTCGCCCGCGGGGACGATTCATCGATCTCTGAGGCCAAGCTCTGGTGGATCGAAGCCGCGAAAGCCGGGCACGCGCAGGCGCGGTTCAATCTCGACGGGCTTGCTGCGTTGACAGAGCTACCGCGGCAATAGGCCACGTAATCGCGGCCGGGCGCTCGGGATCGACCGCTGAGCGCGATATCGGGTTGCAGCCCTTGCCTGCACCGCGTACGCGGTAAGAAAGGCCCGCTTGTACGAGATGGGTACCGGTACGGTGCGTTCACGAAAAATCAAATTCAGCGACGGTGTCTGCCCACCGCGGTGCAGCTGTTTAGGTGACGCCGATTACGGCCGCGGTTCGAATCGTGGACGCGAAAGCACGCCGTTGACACGGTAACGTGGGCGCCTTAATATTTGAGACGACTCAACTCATAATACGGCGAACCGCGTGACGCTAACAGGATAGGTGACTGGCCGGGGAGATGGCGCGGCTGTCGCACCTACACCGTTACGACGATTCCACCAGCTGTGACGCGAATGGTCCCAGATCACTGCAGCACAGAAGGATTGAGGTAGAACGATGACGACCGATGCGGAGTTGAAGCCGTTGTCTGCGGTGAGGGCCGACATAGGTGTGGAGCTCATCGGTAACGGAGTTGCATTCGTCGAGATCCGGCGACCACCGAGCAATTTCTTCGACGTTGCACTCATCGAGAGCCTTGCCGCGGTGCTTGACGAACTCGAGGCGCTGCCCCGGGTGCGATCGGTTGTCCTGGCGGCTCGCGGCAAACACTTTTGTGCTGGCGCGGATTACTCCGGCACCAGCGGTGCGGCCGAGATCTCGGCCGACGAGGGCGCGCGTGCCCTGTATGCCGCTGCAGTGCGGCTCTTCCGGGCACCGTTACCGATCGTTGCCGCCATCCAGGGTGCCGCGATTGGTGGTGGACTGGGGCTGGCCATGGTCGCGGATTTCCGGGTCGCCAGTCCGCAGTCGCGGTTCGCGGCGAATTTCGCCCGCCTGGGTTTCCACCACGGATTCGGACTGACGGCGACTCTGCCACGGGCAATCGGGCATCAAGCTGCTGCTGAGCTGCTCATGACGGGTCGTAGAGTTGATGGCCGCGAGGCTCATCGAATCAACTTGGTCGACCGGTGCGTGGAGACGGACGAGATTCAGATCGTGGCCATCGCGTTGGCGAAGGAGATCGCTTTGGCAGCGCCACTGGCTGTGCGCAGCATTCGTGCAACGCTTCGGGCGGGCTTGGCCGAGGAGGTTTCGCGCGCCACAGAACACGAGCGGTCCGAGCAAGCGTGGTTGCGGGACACGCATGACTTTGCCGAAGGCGTGCTCGCCGCCTCGGAACGGCGCGACCCAGTCTTCACCGCAACATGAGGATTCCCAAGGACGACGTGTGAGACAGCTGGCGATAACACCCAACTAGCTGGCAGCGCAGCCGTGTTCATGGCGCGCCACCCGTGCTAGCTCTTTGCGCTAGCAGAAGACTTGCAAAATGGGTTGTTCAGAAGTCGATTTCGTCTAGCGCGCGGGCGTCGTCACATGCCGGGGGGTTGATGGCGACCGGAGGATCCGGAAACCTCGGTTCCACACCCTCCGGCAATTGGTAATGGTCAAGGTGTCGTCTTCGGTGGATCTTCGACCGTGGCCGCTACTTACGTCGGCTGGCCGTATACCGCGACCGCCACCGTTCGGTCGATGGTGCTCCACGACCACACCCCGATTTGAATGTATGCGCAGTTCTGCATGATCGCAAGGTACGCGGGGTTGTTGTACCACTGGTTGATCAGTTCGATGCCGCTGATGGCGATGGCGGGGTTGATCGCGATGGTCTCGGCCACGTTGCCGGTGTACCCAGCCTTGCGCGCCCGGTCCTGCACCGTGGATCCGTCGGATCCCATGTCGCCGTCCACCGCGTCACGGTTGTAGAGTACATCGTAGGTATGCCACTCGGCGGCCTGCCGCAGCTGCTCGTTGACCTTGAGGTCGGTTTTACATCCGGCCTGCTGCTGAACGGTATAGACGTTGACTGCGACGCTGTCGTTGAATCGCCTATTATCGGCGTGCGCTGACGGTATCGCGGTGAGGGAACCCACCACCACGACCAAGCTTGCCAACGCTCCCAGTGTCTGCCGTGCCCGTGCGCAGCGCCGCGCGGTGTCCATCAATGTCATGACGCGCCACCCTCGATTTAGTAGTTGCTCAATCGGCCGACGACGCCACGCCGACCCAGACTGTCCGCATTGCGGCGGGGAGTTGACCGGTGCCCCTCTGAGGGCACCTGTCGTTGGTGGAGTCCGCCGCGACTCAACAACGCTGTGACGCAGCGCATTCGACGTATCCTGGGTGGGTTGGCGGCGTCCCGCTTGACCATCATTTCGGTCCACTGCTAGAGCGTCGCCGACTCGGGTCCAAGGCTCACACACGCGCTGTAGGGCGGCTGAAAGAGCGCTGTGCATCCCGTTCCGGACGATACGTAGGTGGCGCCGGGCCTGTACGGGGAGAAGTACACCTGCGCCGGGAAGGTCTGCGGGTTCTGCTGAACGCATTGCCCAGCTCCGTCGGCGCCTTGCATGTTCACGCACGCGACCGTCTTGTTGGGAAGCGTGTCTCCGTTGCAGGGGTAGGACGACACCGTCGCGGTGACCATGTCCACGCCGGATACCTGCACCCGCGTGGGCTTGGACAGCGTGAAGGTGCAGGACGGGGCCTGCGAATCGTCGGAACCCGGGTTCGCCGCGGATGTCCCGGCGACTGCTGAGCCGATCAACGGCATCGTCAGGACTACCGAGATAATTGAGATACACAGCCTCATAAGCGGATCGTACTATTGGATTCCTCGATCGGGCCGACAACGGCTCAATCCGACCGACGCGCTTTGCAGACATCGCGACTTGGGCGCGAAACCAGGACGATGCACCGATGCACGCTGACGCGCTCGCGCCGCGCGTGGCGGTCGGGGGAACGCTTCAACGACATCGGCGGGGCGGTGAGCTGGCCGATCCGGATCCGAGTGGGATGCTCTGCTCATAACCCGATCACGTCGGCGTCGCACCTCGACGGTGAGACCGGGGATGACCTCGGTGAGGAAGCGATGATCCTCGAAGGGGGAAAGGAACGGCGGCCTCGCCAGAACGCAAACCAGGCAAGCGCCCCGCGGATTTCGATCCCACTGATCGATGCGAACGTGTCTTGGACTCGACCCACGCGAGGAGGTAGGGGCGGATCGTCTCGAGGACTGAAACATGAAGTTGGGCAAACCCGAGGCAACCTGTCAACGATCGGCTGAACGATGCGTTGACATTGATACTTCGCCCTGGTTGCTATTTGAGACCGCTCTAGCGCGGCGTCGAGTTAATGCCGTGTTCCGTCGAACGACGATGGTCGGTCGGCCAGCTCATGATGACCCAACCTCAAGCGCCGGGCACGCACCATGCGGCGCCCAAGCCACGACGGGTCTCATTCCCGTGCCGTTCCGCGAGATGGCTCTAGGCCACCGGGGCACTGGCATTTTGGCCACCGGACGTGGCGTCGGCGGCCGAGTCCGGTGCTCGATCGACCCCCGCGCCATCCGCGCAAAACCCAACGTTGGTTGGGCATTGTTGATCGCTCACCCAGTCAGGAATGGCCGATGAGGCGTGTGACGTGTCGTCGCGGGGGTGGGCGACTCTGTGCCCGTTGACACCAGAGGCGGCGGTCGAGTAATTTCGAGACAAACAGACTTAAAAACCGGACTCCGAAGGAATCGACTCATGGGACTTGCTGACGGAAAAGTCGTGCTCATCTCGGGAATCGCACGTGGACAGGGTCGTTCGCACGCGGTTCGGCTCGCCGAGGAGGGCGCGGACATCATCGGGTTTGACATCTGCGCAAACGACCACGCGGTGGAGTATCCACTGGCCACGCCAGAGGACCTCGAGGAGACCACGGCCATGATCGAGAAGTTCGGTCGCAGAGCGCTGCTCAGCGTTGCCGACGTTCGAGATTATGACGCCGTCAAGACGATCGTCGACGAGGGCGTCGCCGACTTCGGTCGGCTCGACATCGTGTTGGCCAACGCTGGCGTCATGCCGATCACTGGTCAACAACGCCTCAAGCGCAGCGCGTTCCTCGCTGGTGTCGATATCATGCTTAGTGGCGTCTTCAATACCGTCGAGGCGTCGCTGCCGCACCTGAGAGCAAGCGGTCGAGGCGGGTCCATAGTCATTACCAGCTCTACCAATGGACTGGTGGGGGGCCGGGCAGACGCCTCGCCTGGTCTGTTGGGCTACGCCGCCGCGAAGCACGGCGTGGTCGGCCTGATGCGCGCCTGGGCGAACGCCCTTGCCGCAGAGAACATCCGGGTGAACACTATCCACCCGACTGGCGTGAACTCGCCGATGGTCGCCAACGAAGCATTCGGCCGATACGTGCAGGAATTCCCGACCATCGCGGCGAACCTGCAGAATCCGCTACCGGTTCCCAACGGGATGCTCGAGCCCGAAGACGTCACTAACTCGATCTTGCATCTGGTTTCGGACGCCGGCCGCTACATCACGGGCAGCACTTTCGTCGTCGACGCGGGCTTCACCAACTTTCGGTAGCAGTTGCCGACTGTGGCCCGGTGTCAACTGGGTTGGCTAGTACCCGGCGTTGGCAAGGATACGGCGGGACTGGAAGGCATGGCTTGCTGATCAGCCCCTGCTGCGGGGCCCCGTACAAGGCCAGCCGGGAGGTTCTCACGGCGGGTTCTGCCGGGGGCCGGAGACGGGATCCCTTTTACGCCCGACTTCGAGTAGGCGTCGACGACGATCAGCAGGACGTCCACGATCCTCCGACCACCATCGTGCCTTGACTAGTGGCACACCGGCGACCGTCCCTGTCCTCCACGGCTACTTCGACATATATGACGCGTTTACCGCCCCCCAGTGCCGAGGCGCGCAACGTAAGGGGCGTCAGGGCCGGGCTGTGGAATTGGATGTGAAGGGCCGCAGTCGCCGGCAGCATTCCGGGAGGGCTCATGCGGACGGCGATGACTCCCATCGCCTGGTCGGCGACCGTTGCCACCAGGCCGCCGTTCACGGCACCGTTGGGGTTCGGACTCATGGGGACCTCGTCCAGCACGAAGGTCGCAGATCTCGCGCCGACCGCAAGGCAGACGAGCCCTAGCTCGCGGCACAGGGGCAAGTTTCCCGCCCACGCCACCCAGTCCGTGTCGTCGCCGATCGGCGGGTGCCATTGAATCGCAGGTGGTTCCGACCCACTGCCTACGTCTCGGTCTGCGTCCATGATGAACAGTTAACCATCGTTGACACTTCGGTAGGCGTACCACTATCGTTTTGAGACGACCAAACTTATAAAACCGTCCGCTGGGACCACGAATTTGTCTCAAATAAGGAGCGCCATGTCGGTCTTCAAGTCAGAAGACGAAGTGAACCAGATCTTCGGAACCTTTCTTCGAGAGATCACCTCGGATCCCGCGCTTGGGCCGAAGTTCCTTGCCTCCAACACCTCCTTCAAGATTTGCTTCACCGATCCCGAAGCCAATTTGTTCGTCGATGCCACCAAAGACCCCGTTGAGGTAGAGGTCGGCGACACCGCAGCGACGTCGGATGCCGATGTCGAGCTGATGATGACCGCCGATGACGGGCATAAGTTTTGGCTCGGGGACATGAACCTGATGGGCGCGCTGGCTCGACGCAAGATCAAGCCGAAAGGCGAAGTGACGAAGTTGGTCGGCTTGCTGCCGACGTTGCAGCAGGCTTACGGCGTCTATCGCCAACACGCCATCAACGGTGGCCTTCCGGTCGGCTGAATTAGTCCCCGGTCCGACCGTAAGGTCCGACGGTGATTGAAAACTCGCGAATCGTCGTGAGTCACTGCCCTTGCACGTCGGTTGCGGATATGACGAGATGGTTCGCCATCCGCTGCCGGACAATGCTGGGCGCGTGAATCCCCGAGTCACGCAGGGGTCGTGCGGTTGTATTGCGCAGGTCAGCGGAAGTCCATCCAATGTCCGTGCGGTGTCCAGCCCATCATGAAGGGCAGATCGATACGGCAGATCGGGCCCTTTGTGATGTCGTGGGTGTCGAAGATTTGGAACTCACTGCGCTTGTCGGCCCACCACGAGACCGGGACGATGATGTAGCCGTCACCCTCGGGTGAGTCGGGGAGGCGGGGCGCGAAGGTTGCCTCGAGGACTGCCGCTGGCTGATCGGTGCGGATCACGTACTCCTGGTCGGCAAGGGTGTCCATGTTCGTCACAACGAGGCTGTTCATCGACATGCCTTTGCGTTTGACGACGCCGCCGACTTGGAAGCCGAATTTGTAGCCCTTGCCGTAGTAGCGCTCGTCGACTTTTGGTAGTTCTGAAGGCCGGTCGGAGAGCTGTTCGGATTTCGTCGCCCCCGTGGCGAGGTCGATGCTCCAGCGGCCCAGGAAACTCTTCGCGATCGAGAAGAACAGCGCCACGTCCTCACCGAGGGCGAAGTCCTGCGGGAAGGGGAACGGCGGCCGGTTGAAGATCGGCGCGTCGAGGGATAGGACGTTGTCGATCACGTTGGCCGACATGGTGTGCATGACGTACTGGGCCGGCAGGTCGGTGTTGATCCACCGGATCTCGCCGTGGATGTCGTTGCGGGGGATCAGTGCCACGACGATGGGCAACTCCTCGTCCCATCCCCAAATTCCGCTCTTCCCTTCGGTAATGCGCTTCTTGTCGACGGTGAACGGCTGGAACGGCATGACCATCCACTCGGGGGTCAACCAGATGTCGTGGGCGACGGAATTGTAGGGGGCATCGTGTAGGTCACGTGAATCGACGACACCGTCGGGGTGCACGACGTGCAGTGTCACGTAGGGCACGGTGTCGCGGTAGGTCCAGCCGTACAGGACGCCGGTCTCGTGGTCCCACTTCGGATGTGCGCTGAACGCGTTGTCTCCGAACGCGGTCGGTGCGTGCAGGCCGGGGGAGAGCTTGGGGGACCAGGGCACGATGCCCTTGGTCTCCAGGGTGATCGGATCCACCGCGATGGGTGGGCCGCCCTGCTCACCCGAGGCGACCAATTCGCCTGCGAACGGGAAGATGTTGATGTTACTGGTCCCTTGGGGGACTCCGCTCGTGTACTGGTCGCGCTTGACGTCGCCGTAGGCGTGATCGCGCCAGTCGCCGAAGCCTGCATCGGTCCACTCGAACATGCCGTGGCCGTGCTTCTCCTCGAGAAGGTACTTGGGGGTGCGTATCCATCGATTGCGAAAGTCGGCCCGCCCCTCCCGTAGGACGAGGCCCTGCACCATGCCGTCCATGCTCAGCAGCGGATTGTTGCCCTGCTTGGTCGGGCGCTTCCAGGTCGGCCCGACCCGATACGCGCCACCGGCGAGATCCTTTGGAATTTCACCCTCGGAAACGATGCATTCCTCGACGGTCGCTTCGAAACGCATCGGCTGGAAGGGGCCCCGGAATGCGACTTCTTGCGGGAGCGGATAGCCCATGGTGTCCTCCTCGTGGTTCGCCCTGCGGCGGGCGCGCCGTCGTCGACGAGATCGACTTGTTGTCTTCACGGTAGTCGATTTGCATGAATCTGTAAACGATCGTTTCGTGATGGCGCTTTACAGGCTCACCATTTGAGGTGCATCGGTTCGTGACTAAATGAACGATCGCTTATAGGGGGTCACTGCGGCCCGTTGTTTCGAGTCCAGCGAGTACGAAGACGCTGATCGACTCGGATAAGCCCGTGTTGGTCAGCGGCTTCAGGGGCCAGTTCGACACCGAGTTCAAGGTGCCCAGCGCGGTGAGGGAGGCCAGTTCGAGTTCCTCGGAACCCTTTTCGGGGTAGCAACGGTGAAGGTTGTCGACCCATTGGTTGACGTAGGACAGTTCGCGGCGGCGTAGACGTTTGCGATGCTCCGGAGTCAGGGAGCGGCCTTCCCGGATCCACACGCTGGCGAGTTTGTGCTCGTCGGTGACGAAGCGAGCGTGGGCGCGCACCCTGAACGCCAATTCCGCGAACGGGTCGTCCATCGGGCGCACGGTCGCTGTTAGTATGCCGTCGATCGCTCTGTCGAAGAGGGCGGCAAGGATGTCGCCCTTGCCTCTGAAGTGGCGATACAAGGCGGGCCCGGTGAGCCCGACGACCTGGCCGATCTCGTCTACGCCAACGTGGCCGTAACCTTTCTCGAAGAACAGGTCCGTGGCGACAGTGAGAATCTGCTCTTCGCGCGTCACAGCGACATCGTAGCGACCGTGGCCGATCGCCGTCGCGTACATCGTAGCGAGCTCGATGGTCACGTAACCGGCGTTAATGCCAACGCCGCTTCGGCGGTTTGCACACGTCGGGCGAGGCTCCGCAGGACTGGCGTTTCTTCCATCGGAGCGTGATGCCAGCGACAGAGTTTCCTTCCCGATGGTCATCTTGTGATCTCCTCGGCAATCCAGCGCTCGCTACAGGCTCGGGTACTCGCCTGGCTCGCCCGTGATATTGAGATAGCTGGTCTCAGACGGTACGACTGTGTGACCGTTGACACAAGATAAGCCGCAGGGTATTTTCGAGACAGCACGCCTTAAAAAGATGGAATGCACCACGAGCGCTGTTGGAGGTTCACGCCTGATGAGTGCTGATGTCGACTCGGTTGCCGGGCCCGCGGGTGCGACGACTGACGTCATCGCGATCCGCTGTCCCGCCGACGGCCGCCTGATTGGTGAAGTACCAAATCAGACGGTAGAAGAGGTTGTGGCTGCCGCGGAGTCGCTGCGTGCGGCGCAGCCGAAGTGGGAGGCGATCGGTCCGGCGGGGCGCGCGGTCTGGCTCGCGAAGTGGCGGGATTGGATTCTCGACAACCGAAACCGGCTGCTGGAACTGGTGCAGGCCGAGGGTGGTAAATCCTGGGGGGACGCATCCATCGAGGCACTCGCCGCTGTCGAGTCACTGAACTACTACCTGTCGACGTCGCCGCAGTACCTGCGCGACGAGCACCCGAAGGCGTCGGGTGTGGCGAACGTCGCGAAGCGGCTTTCGGTGCGGCACCGCCCGTATCCGTTGGTAGGCCTGATCACGCCGTGGAATTACCCGCTGGCGATGCCGATGCTGGACTGTCCCGCGGCATTGATGGCCGGGTGTGCAGTGTTGTCCAAGCCCTCGGAGGTCACGCCGCTGGCGTGGCAAGAGGCGGTCCGGGGTTGGCGCGCAATCGGAGCCCCAGATGTGCTCGGTGTGGTCACCGGGCTGGGCGCGACCGGCGCCGCAGTAGTCGACGCCGTCGACATGGTGCAGTTCACGGGGTCGACGAAGACCGGACGTCTCATCGGAGCCCGCGCGGCTGAGCGGCTCGTCCCGTGCAGCCTGGAACTGGGCGGCAAAGACGCCATGATCGTGCTCGCCGACGCCGATCTCGAACGCGCGGCCAATGGCGCGGTATGGGGCGGCTTCTTCAACGCCGGACAGTCCTGCACCGCGGTGGAGCGGGTTTATGTCGTCGCCGAGGTCTACGACGCCTTCGTCGAACGCGTGACGACGAAAGTCGCGGCGCTCCGTGAGGGAATGGATTCTCCCGGGACCTACCGCACCGACATCGGGTCGGTCGCCACCGGCGCGCAACTGGACATCGTGGAACGCCATGTGCGCGAGGCCGTCGAGGCAGGCGCGCGAGTCGTCACCGGTGGACGACGTGCCTCGGATGCTGGATTCGTTTACGAGGCGACGCTGCTCGTCGACGTCGACAACGCGATGTCGTGCATGCGCGAGGAAACGTTCGGTCCGACGCTTCCGGTGATGCGGGTCGCCGATGCCGACGAAGCGGTCCGGTTGGCGAACGACTCGAACTATGGCCTGTCTGCCAGTGTCTGGACCAAGGACAAGGAGATGGGCAAACGAATCGCGAACCGGCTGAACGTCGGTGCGGTCAACATCAACAGCTGCATGATGAATGTCTTCCAGTTCCCGGTTCCGCAGGCGGGCTGGTCGGAATCGGGGATCGGCTCACGCGGCGGCGGTGCGCATGGCGTGCTGAAGTACACCCGGCCGCAGTCAGTTGTCTCCGATGTCTACGAGCCCAGGTCGGAGATCTTCTGGTACCCGCATACCAGCAGGCTCGGGAAGCTTCAAGAGTTCGCCGTCGGATTGTTGGGCGCCCGCGACTGGCGCCGTCGTCTTGGCCTGAAGAAACACTAGAGGGAGACAGCTCGTGTCAGATGCCCGTTCGCTAGTGATCGAGTTCTACGACGCGCTAGCCGCGGGTGATGTATCCGCGGTGGTCGCCATCGTCGAGGCGAACTTCGCCGACGACGCGGTGTTGACGAGGCCGAAGTCCCTTCCCGGAGGTGGCCAAACTGCCGGCGCGGGACGGATCGCGCGCTTCATGAAGGGCGCCGCGTCGGCGGGTCTGCCCGTGCAGGTGGTCGGCGTCTACGGCGCCTCAGCCGGCGACGGGACGAACGTCTTCGCCGACGTTACGATAGACATGGGCAACGGCCCGATCCGCGCGCTTGAGTGGTGGACGTTCGTCGACGGCAGGGTCACTACCTTGCAAGCGTTCTACTGGGATACCGCCGCAATGCTTGCACCACAACCCAACTGACGCGCCTCAGGCGTAGAGGTCGGCGATCTCGGCTGCGTATTTCGATTGGATCGGTTTGCGCTTCAACTTAGCGGTCGGGGTCATTTCATCGCTATCGGGAAGCCATGCGGTGGGGAGCACGACGAATTTCTTGATCTGCTCACTTCGGTTGAGCCGCTTGTTGCCGCGGTCCACCGCTTCCTGAATGACCTCGCGCAACTCCGGAGCCTGCGACAACTCCTCCAACGACTGACCCGAGATTCGCAACCTCTTGGCGTAGACCGACGCAGCTTCGGGATCAAGAGCGACCAGCGCGACGACGTAGGGTTTGCGGTCGCCGATCGCCAGTACCTGGCCGATGAGCGAGCTCTCGCCCCGTATCGCGGATTCGATGTTGACCGGCGACATGTTCTTGCCCGAGGAGCTGATGATGATCTCCTTCTTGCGGTCGACGATCGCAACGAACCCTTGGTCGTCGATCTCTGCGATGTCGCCGGTGTGCAGCCAACCGTCGGCGTCCAGTGCGGCCGCGGTCTCCTCGGGTTGCTTGCGATAGCCGGCCATGACGAGCTCCGAGCGGATCATCAGCTCGCCGTCGTCGGCTAGTTTGACCTCCACTCCCGGCAAGGGCTTTCCGGCCGTCCCGCATTTGAAGTCATCGAGACGATTGAAGATGTTGAGCGACGCCTCCGTCAGGCCGTACGCCTCGAGTAGAGGCACTCCTACTGCGCGGAAGAACTGCGCCAGCTCTGGCGTGGAAGGCGCGCCACCGACGAACGCCGCCTTGATCTTGTCCAGGCCGAGCGTGGCCAGGATCGGGCGAAGCAGTGTGAGTCCTTGGGCGTGCTCGGTGGCCAGGCTCGCGGCGTCGTCGGCGCTGAGTGCGGTACCGCCGGCATCGTCGGCCTTCACCTTGCGCAGTCCGATCTCGATGGCGTGCTTGGCGGCTGCGCGTTCGTCGTCGTCGGGAATTGCCTCGACCATCCCCTCTATTGCGACCTGTAGCTTCTCCCATAGTCGTGGCACCGAGAAGAATGCATCGGGGTGCACCTCAGCCAAATAGACGGGGACTTGCTTCATGTCCTCGCAGGTCGTCAGGGTGGCACCGTGCAGCAGCGCCATGTAGTGGGCGATGATGCGGCCACCTGCGTGGGCCATCGGCAGGAACGCAATGATTCCGTCGGTCGGCATGGGGAGAGCCGCCGCCAGCGCGCGTTGCTGCGCCATGACGGTGTTGTGTGTCCATTGAGCGCCCTTGGGCGGTCCAGTGGTCCCCGAGGTGTAGATCAGGGTCGCTAAATCGTCGGCCTTGACTGACCGCCAGCGAGCTTCGAAGTCGAAGTCCGGGCTCGCCGCGGCGTACACCGCCTTCATCGTCGTCGTGTCGGCATCACCGTCGATCACGATGACGTGCTGAACCTGAGAGCCCAGTCCGGCAACCGCCTTGCGCACCTTTGGGAGGAACTCGGTCTTCGTGAAGACGATTTTGGCATCGGCATTGCGGAGCTGATGCTCGATCTGTTCTGCCGACGAACTGTTGAAGATGGTGAACGGGACCGCGCCGATGTGTAGCGCGGCATAGTCCACGATGTGACACTCGGGCACGTTGGGCAGCACCTGAGCGACCGTGTCGCCGTGCTCGATACCGAGGCCTGCCAATCCTGCTGCCACGGCTGCGATTTCAGTGTTCAGGCGTCGCCAGGTGAAGCTGACTGCGCCGCCGAGCGTACGAAGTGCAGTCTGGTCTGGGTGCTGGGCGACCACCCGTTGAAACGCCTCGGCGACGGTCGGCGACGACACGGGCGGTGCGCCCATCAGGTCGAGCGCGTCCACTACCTGTGCCATGGATTCTCCTCGTTGACAACGATGGCCGTCGGTTTTGAGCCTGCCAATCTCACAATCATAATAATCGGCATTGACGTCGTCAATGGGTCTCAATCGCGACGCCGTCGGAGATCAGTGCGTCGACGTCGTCGATGCTCCAACGCTCCAGCGTCTTGCGGGTCTCGGTGCCACTGGGTCTCGGCGGCTTCTGGACGCTAGACGGGGTGCGGCTGAAGCGTGGTGCCGGAGCGGGCTGGCGGACGCCGTCGATGTCCACGAACGTGGCCCGGTGCTGCAGGTGCGGGTGGTGTGGAGCCTCCAAGAGCCCGAGCACCGGTGCGACGCAGGCATCGCTGCCGTTGAAGATGGCCGCCCATTCGTCGCGGCCTTTCGTGGCGAAGACGGCCGCAATCTGTTGGCGGAGACGCGGCCACTGGGACGGATCGCTGCGGTCGGCGACATCCGAGATGCCCAGTGTCCGGATGAATGTGTCGTAGAACTTCTGCTCCAGCGCGCCGACAGCGACGTGTCCGCCGTCCGCGGTCTCATACACGTCGTACCAGGGCATGCCGGTGTCGAGGAGATTCACGCCCCGTTCATCACGCCACTGGCCCGAGCCCATCAGGCCGTGAAGGATCGTCGTTAGTGACGCAGCACCGTCGACGATCGCGGCGTCGACGATCTGGCCGGTACCGGATCTCTGCGATTCGTAGACGGCCGCGAGGATGCCCATCACCAGGTACAACGAGCCGCCACCGAAGTCACCGACGAGGTTCAACGGAACGGCGGGGGCTTCGCCGCTCCTTCCCATCGCGTGCAGGGCGCCAGTGATCGCGATATACGAGATGTCGTGTCCAGCGACGCTCGACAGCGGCCCGTCCTGACCCCAGCCGGTCATGCGGCCGTAGATCAGCCGAGGGTTGCGGTTCCAGCAGTCTTGCGGGCCCAGTCCCATCGACTCGGTCACGCCTGGTCTGAAGCCCTCGATCAGGACGTCGGCCTGCGCAATTAGATCGAGCACGGTCGCGATGCCGCGGGGGGATCGCAGATCTATCGTGACGCTTGGTCGGCTGCGTCTAAGCGGATCGGCGTCAGGAAGTATCACGCTGCCCGACGACGACGGTCGTTCGACTCGGATAACATCGGCGCCCATGTCCGCAAGGAGCATGGCGGCGAACGGACCCGGTCCGATTCCGGCGAGCTCCACGATGCGTAAACCGGTCAGCGGGCCGTTGGGGACTAGACTCACAGCGCCTCCTGTTGGGACGTCATACGCGGCTGAGGTCCAGTCCCTGAGCCACGATGACCTTCATGATTTCGCTTGAGCCGCCATAGATTCGGCTGACCCTGCCATCGAGGTACAGGCGGCCGATGACGTCGTCGGCGGTGAAGTGGTCGAGCCCCGCCACGTCGAGGCAGCGGCGGGTGACCTCGCTCTGCAGTTCCGTGCAGAACAGCTTGGCCATCGCCGCGTCGGCCGGACTCAGCTCCCCGGCGACCAGAGCTTCCAGCGACGCGTCGATGAGTGTCTGTCCCGCTTGCAACTTCGCGGCGCAGGCGGCGAGCTCGAATTTGTCGCGCTGACCGATGGGGTTTCCCCGCACTGCGGCGACCGTGCGGTCCAGGCACGACGTGGCCGATGCCTGGGAGTTCAGGGCGATCGAGAACCGCTCCTGGGCGAGGTTGTTCGTGAGCATGCCGAAGCCATCGTTCTCGACGCCGAGAAGGTTCTCGATCGGCACCCGCATGTCGACGAAGGATAGTTCGGCCAGATCTTGGGCCTTGAGTCCGAGCTTGTCGAGGTTGCGGCCGCGCACGAACCCCTCGGTTTCGGCCTCGGCGACGATGAGGCTAATTCCCTTCCGGCCCGCAGCGGGGTCGGTCTTGACCGCCAGGATGATGAGGTCGGCTGCGGCGCCGTTGGAGATGAACGTCTTGCTGCCGTTGATGAGGTAGTGGTCACCGTCGCGGACCGCGCGGGTGCGCATCGCCTTGACGTCGGATCCGGCCTCCGGCTCGGACATCCCGAGCGCGACTACGTGATTCCCAGCAACCAGGCCCGGCAACCACCGCTGCTTTTGGGCCGTGTTCGCGTACTCGAGGAAGTAGGGCAGCGCGATGTCGGTGTGGACCCGCAGACCGCCGAGCGCGAAACCGAACTTCTGCGCCTCCTCGGTGACGACAGCGCTGTGCTTCATCGACGAGTTCGGGAGTCCGCCGTACTCCTCGGGCACTCCGATGCCCAGAATGCCCAACTCGCCTGCACGTGTCCAGAAATGCCTCGGTGGTCGCCCGGCTTTCTCCCACTCTGGGTACTCCGGCAGGACTTCGTCAGAGAGAAACCGGTGCACGCCGCGCCGGAAGTCTTCGTGGCTGGTGTCGTACACGCTGCGACGCATGGCAGTTCCGTTCTCGACGTCGAATACGAACGATCGTTTACCGGCAGCGATCGAGTGGGCGATCATTGCGCTGCCGTGGCAGAAACCACTATATTGAGACTACCAGGATCAAAACAAGTGCCTCGGCAGTTCTCCACGCAGAGGCTGAAGGAGTGCCAGTGCCCAAACCTGAATCGTCAGGTGACCCCGTGGGCTCGTCTGACGACGACTCCTCAGACGCGCTGCGCGATGCACTCGCCGATGCCAATCTCCCGACGTTGCTACTGGTTCTGTGTCACCTCACCGGGGACCAGAAGTGGATCACCGAGCCGTACCGGCCGTCCAAGGGCAAGCCGTTGGACGACAACGACACCGCTGGGTTGCCCGACGACCTTCGGGCCGAGGTGCGTTCCGCCGCATACGACGCGGTCCTCGCCTACAGAGCAGGGCGCATTACTCCAGTCGATCCCACCCCGGAGCAGGTGACGACGATGCTCGGTTGCGCGCTCGCCGAGACCGTTCCGGCGGAATACGGCGCGCTGCTGTCCGAAGAGATGGGACTGATGTCCCGCGACGTCGACATCCCCAGCGACAGTGTGTCGGAAGGGTTCCGCGTGGTGATCATCGGAGCCGGACTGTCCGGTCTGTGCACTGCAATCAAGCTGGCGCGGACGGACATCGACTTCGTCATCCTGGAGAAGGACGAGGATCTCGGCGGCACCTGGTTGGAGAACGTCTACCCAGGCTGTGGCGTGGATACTCCGAGCCATCTGTACTCGTTCTCGTTTGCACCCAACCCGAAATATTCGCGCTACTTCGCCAAGCGCAACGAGGTCGAAGACTACCTGCAGGGTCTCGCTGAGTCCTACGACGTCAGAAGTCGCATCCAATTTCAAACCGAGGTGGTGCGGGCACGGTACGAAAACGATAGCGCCACATGGCAAATCGAGACCCGGGATGCAACTGGCCAGCGCGCGGAGTTGTCGGCGAACGTGCTGATCAGTGCTGTAGGCATGGTGAACAGACCGTCGATCCCGCCGATCCCTGGACTCGCTGACTTCTCCGGTCCCGTGATGCACACCGCGGCGTGGGACACCTCGGTTGACTTGACGGGCAAGCGTGTTGCGGTGATTGGCAACGGCGCCAGCGCGATGCAACTGGTGCCTGCCATCGCCGACGACGCACAGCGGGTCACGGTTTTTCAGCGTTCCAAACAGTGGGCCGTCCCGCACCCGAACTATCACCGCACCGTCAACGAGTCGGTCCGGTATCTCATGGCCGAGGTGCCGTTCTACCTGCAGTGGTACCGTTTGCGCTCTTTTTGGAATTTCAGCGACAGATTGCATTCCTCACTGCAGATCGATCCGCGGTGGCCGCACCCCGAGCGATCGGTCAATGAGGCCAACGACCGGCACCGTGTGTTCCTCACCAAGTACATCAAGGCGCAGTTGGGCGACCGGACGGATCTGCTGGACGCCTGCTTGCCCGATTATCCGCCGTACGGAAAGCGCCCACTGATCGACAACGGGTGGTACGCCACGGTCAGCCGCGATGACGTCGACCTCGTCACCGACGCCGTTGAACGGGTGGAAGGAAATACCGTCCTCTCGTCCGCCGGCGCCGCCGCGGAGGTCGACGTGATTGCGTTGGCGACCGGCTTCAAGACGTTGCAGTTTCTGTGGCCGATGGAGATCATCGGCCGATCCGGACGAACACTGCGCGAGGAGTGGGGAGAGGACGACGCTCGCGCCTACCTGGGCGTGACGGTCTCCGATTTCCCCAACTTCTTCCTGGTGAACGGGCCCAATACGAACGCCGGGCACGGAGGAAGCGCGATCCATCCCACCGAGTTCCAGGTTCGCTACATCCTGCAGGCGATCAAATACCTGCTGAGCAACGACGTTGCTAGTATCGAGGTCGATCGTGATGTCTTCGTCGAGTACAACCGCGAGCTGGATGAAGCACTAGCGCAATCGATTTGGTCACACACGGGTATGACGACCTACTACCGAAACCAAGCTGGCCGCATCGTCGTCAGCAGCCCGTGGACCTACGTCGACTACTGGACCCGCATCCGCAACTTCGATCAGCTCGAATACCACAGCGAAGCACTTCAACCCGAATCCGCCGCCGCCGTATAACCGGCAACGACGAGTGAAAAGGAGTTCTAATCATGCGCGTCTTGCTCGATCAAACCCTGTGCGCCGCCCACGGTGACTGCGTGGTCGCCGCGCCCAAAATCTTCGACCTGGATGACGACGACGACTTTGCCAGGGTGCTGGATGAGAATCCGCCGGAGGATTCGCGAGCTGAGGTCGAATTGGCAGTGCGTGTCTGCCCGGTCGGCGCAATCACGCTCCAGGAGTGATGCGTCGATGCGGCCCGAGAGTTGGAACCAATGGCTCCAGTCAAGCCCGCCTGGAAACGAACTTGCCAAGCTGCGCATACTCATTCGCCGATGATCCGTGTCACGCTCGCACACGTGCCTGCAGAGCTGAGATATGCTGTCAACGACCGTTCACATTCGAGGCTGAAGGGCGCGCATGAGTGACACGAATCGACTCACCCAGGCCGAGCTTCGGAACACCGTGCGCGACCTGATCGACAGATGGCGATCCGAGGCGCGGTACCAGCCACGCAGCGACTCGTGGCTGCGATCGCTCGATGTCGAGTTTAGTAAAGAACTTGCGTCGCGCGGACTGATCGGCATGACCTGGCCTCGTGACTACGGCGGCGGCGAGTACACGAACACCGATCGCATGGCGGTTACCGAGGAACTCTTGCGGGCCGGTGCTCCCGTTGCGGCGCACTGGATTGCCGACCGGCAGATCGGCCCGGCGATTCTGCGGTACGGCACACAGGAGCTGCGTGAGGAGATCCTGCCCGGCATCGTCAGTGCCGACTATTTGTTCTGCCTCGGCATGAGCGAGCCGGAGGCGGGGTCCGACCTCGCAGCGGTCCGCACCACGGCCACCCCGGTCGATGGAGGCTGGATGCTCAAGGGTCGCAAGATCTGGACTACTGGCGCACATCGTGCGTCACACGCCTACGTGCTTGCGCGTACATCGTCCGGCGAGCGCAAGCACCAGGGCCTGAGCGAACTCATCGTGGACATGGATGCCGAAGGGGTACTGGTCAGTCCCATCCTGGACATGGCGGGTGAGCATCACTTCAACGAGCTCGTATTCGAGGACGTGTTCGTGCCGCGCGGTCGACTTCTCGGCGAAGAGGGCAACGGCTGGCGTCAGGTCGTCGAACAGTTGTCGTTCGAGCGCGGGGGGCCAGAGCGGGTTCTTTCGACCTACCCGCTGCTGGTCGAGATCCTTGGCAACAGCGACGTCATTCGGCACCGTCGCGGCGAGGACGAGCTGGGAGAGTTCGTCGCCCGGCTCGCGTCGTTGCGGAGCATGGCATTCGATGTCGCCGCACAGCTGGACCGGGGTGAGGCGCCCGTACAGGAGGCCGCCACGCTGAAGTATCTCGGCAACGTGTTCGAGCGGGATGTCGTTGAGTACGGTCGTCGTATCCTCGGGCCCGGCGGGCAGGGGTCGGCGTACGGACAGGCGCTGCTCGCCTCCCCGGGGTTCAGTCTTCGCGGCGGCGCGGCCGACGTGCTGTTGTCGATCATCGTGCGGCAGGAGGCGTCCAAAGACGCCCGCGTAGCTTCGCCGATGGCCGCCGACAAGGAACTGACCGACCTGGCGCAGTCGCTGTCCGAGTTGAACTTCGACCAGCGCTGGCAGCAGATTCGCGAACTGGGCTTGGTGGGGATCGGGGTCGATGAGCAGGACGGCGGTTCCGGTGGAACGGTTGACGACCTCGCGTCACTCGTCGCCGAGTTCGGGACCCGTGGGGTGAGCAGCCCGTTGATCGAGGCGTCGGTGGGCTACTCGGTACTCGCGGAATGCGGTCGGCTCGATCTGCTCCCGGACGAATCGGACTACGCCACCGTCGCGTTCGGCTCCTCCGACGAGCTGACGGCACCCTGTGCCGGGTCTGCCTCGTTGGTTCTCCTCGTCGACGACCAGGGCGAGGTCGCCGTCGTCGGGTCGGGTAGCGGTGAGGCGAAGATTGAGCACGACACCAACGTTGCCGGCGAGTCGTACGATCGTGTCACCGTCACCGATCGTGGCGATCTGGTTAGGCTGGGGCGAGTCGACGTGGCCGACGTTCGCGCGCGACAGGCTCTGCTGTGGTCGGCTGCCCTGTGCGGAGCTCTCGACGGAACCTACGACTTGACCCGTGGCTATGTGTCGACCAGGGAGCAGTTCGGCGCTCCGCTACTCAAGATTCCGGCAGTGGCAGCGCATCTGGCCACGATGAAGACGCAGGCGCTGCTGGCGCGAACGGCGTTCGACCGGGCCGCCGCCGCATATCGCCGAGCCGGAGCGTCACCCGCGGAGCGACTCGGTGCTGCCGCCGTGGCGCGCATCACCGCATCGGCAGCCGCCGACGAGACCACACGCATCGCCCATCAGTTGCACGGCGCGATCGGAACCACCGCAGAGTACGACCTGCATCGGTTCACACTTCGGTTGTGGGCCTGGCGCGACACCGACCTTCCCGCACGGGAGTGGGCTGCACTACTGGGAGACCGTGCCCTCACCGGTGGCGAGCAGTCCGTCTGGGCCAGTTTGACGGCCGGCGAAACCCAAGCGGCTGACGTCGACGTTGTGTGATTGACACCAGTCAGCACGGTTCGATAACTTTGAGACGCACAGGCTCAAAATGAAGTGCTCGAGAAGACGGAGGTCGTCGAGAGATGACAACAGCAGTGATCGTCGATGCGGTTCGCAGTCCCATGGCCAAGGGTCGGGCCTCTAAGGATGGTAGGCCGGGCGGCGCGCTGTCGTGCATCCACCCGGTCGACCTTCTCGGCCAGGTGCTCACGGCGCTCATCGAGCGCACCGGCATCGACCCGAGTTTGGTGGACGACGTCATTACCGGATGCGTCAGCCAGGTTGGCGAGCAGGCTGGCGGTGTCGGCAGGTTTGCGTGGCTGGGTGCGGGACTGCCCGAGACCGTTCCGTCAGTCACGATCAACCGGGCCTGCGGGTCCAGCCAGCAAGCGGCCGACTTCGCTGCACAAAGCATCGCCGCCGGAGCCAACGACATCGTCATCGCCGCCGGCGTCGAATCGATGAGCCGCATCCCGATGGGCAGTGCCCGCATCGGAATGGACGCTTTCGGGCCGGCCGCCACCGCGCGGTACGAGCCGGGAATGGTCCCCCAAGGCATCTCGGCAGAACTCGTCGCCGCGCGTTACAAGATCGATCGGCAGGCTCTCGACGAGTACGCGGCGCTATCGCATGCCCGTGCGGCCGCGGCGGACTTCTCGAATGAGATCGTGCCGATCACGGTCTCGGGGCCGAACGGGACGGCCGTCGTCGACTCGGATGAAACGATCCGGCCGGGGACCACCGTGGAGAAGCTGGGCGGCCTCTCGCCGGCGTTCACCGACGACACCATGGCGCAACGCTTCCCCGAGATCAACTGGAGCATCACCGCCGGCAACTCGTCGCAGATCACCGACGGCGCGAGCGCACTCCTGATCATGAGCGAAGAACGCGCCGCCCAGTTGGGTCTGCGCCCCCGCGCGCGCTTCGTCTCGTTCGCTGTGGCCGCCACCGACCCGATAACCATGCTGACGGGGCCCATCCCGGCCACGGAAAAGGCTCTGCGCCGGGCGGGGATCGACATCGGCGAGATTGACCACTACGAGATCAACGAAGCGTTCGCCTCGGTACCGCTGGCCTGGCAGTCCCACTTCGACGCCGATCCGGCCAAGCTGAACCCGGCGGGTGGAGCGATCGCCCTGGGGCATCCGCTGGGCGCGTCGGGCGGACGGCTGCTCACGACGATGCTGGGTGCACTGGAGCGATCAGGCGGACGCTATGGCCTGCAGAGCATGTGCGAGGCCGGCGGCATGGCGAACGCGACCGTCATCGAACGGCTCTGAGATGGAAGTCAGAGGGTCATCGGCCGTCGTCACCGGGGGAGCATCAGGTCTTGGGCTGGCATCGGTACACAAGCTGCGCTCCGCAGGAGCTAGCGTCGTCATCGTCGACCTACCGTCCTCCAACGGTGAGGTCATCGCCAAGGAACTTGGCGATGACGTCGCGTTCGTCGCGGCGGACGTCCGCGACGCCGACGCCGTCGCCGAGGCGTTCGACCTAGCCGAGTCGCTGGGCCCGGTCCGGGTTCTGGTGCACTGCGCCGGCCGTGGCGGAGCACTCAGATTGGTGGACCGTGATGGCAACCCCGGGTCGCTCGAGCTGTACACCGAGGTCGTCATGATCAACCTGATCGGCAGCTTCAACGTGCTGAGGATCGCCGCGGCGCGCATGGCGAAGAACGAGCCGGTCGACGGTGATCGGGGCGTCGCCATCCTCACTGCATCGGTGGCGGCGTTCGAAGGCCAGATCGGTCAAATTCCCTACGCCTCGGCCAAAGCCGGCATCGTGGGGATGACGATCGTCGCCGCGCGCGATCTGGCGAGCAAGAACATCCGGGTGTGCACCATCGCGCCCGGCACCTTCGACACCCCCATCCTGAGCCGTCTGTCAGATGATGTGAAGGAGTCCCTAGCCAGGGCTGTTCCGCATCCGAGCAGGCTGGGTCAGCCCGAGGAGTACGCGAAGCTCGCGCTGCACATCATCGACAACTCCATGCTGAACGGCGAGACGATTCGGTTGGATGGCGCGATTCGGATGCCGCCGCGATGAGTGGGACCGTCTGCGTGGAGGTCGACGACTTCGTCGCGGTGATCACCATCGACCGGCCCGCGGTGCGCAACGCCATCGACCTGGAGACCGCGTGCAGCATCGCGGCCGCCCTGGACGAAGCCGACGAACGCAGCGACGTCCGCTCGATCGTGCTGACGGGGTCCGGCGAGACCTTCTGTGCCGGTATGGATTTGAAGGCCTTCGCCGCGTCAGGGCAACGGCCGATCACAGAGTCCCGGGGTGCGTTCGGAATCGTCGAGCGGCCACCCGACAAACCCCTCATCGGCGCCGTCGAGGGGAAGGCGCTCGGTGGGGGGTTTGAGATCGCGCTCGCCTGCGACGTCATCGTGGCGGCGCGGACCGCCGCGTTCGGACTCCCCGAGGTCAAGCGGGGTCTGGTCGCGGCGGCTGGCGGCGTTCTGTTTCTGCCGCAACGCATTCCGTTCAACATCGGTATGGAGATGATCCTCACCGGGGAACCGATAACCGCCGCACGGGCGGCCGATCTAGGGCTGGTCAACAAGGTCGTGGACACGGGCGAGGCGACGACTGCGGCCATCACGCTGGCCCGGTCGATCGGCCGCAACGCACCGCTGGCGGTTCAGACCGCCAAGAGGCTTGCTCGCGCCGCTCGCGACTGGAGGGACGTCGAGGCCTTCGACCTTCAACGTCCGCACACCGCGGTTATCCGTGAGTCCCGTGATGCCATGGAGGGTGCCAGGGCCTTCGTGGAGAAGCGCCCACCACAATGGGTAGGCGCATGAGCACCCCTTTTTACGAAGCCGAGCACGAAGAGTTTCGGGACAGCGTCGCGAAGTTCTTCGCCCGCACGCTGTCCGGAGCAGTCGCGGAGCAGCGGCAGTCGGGATTTGTCGCCAGCGCGGATGTGACCTTGGCGGCCGAACAGGGGTTACTCGGCATCAACGTGCCCGAATCATGCGGCGGCAGTGGTGTTGCGGACCTGCGCTTTCAGATGGTGATCGTGGAAGAGGCGATGCGAATCGGCGCGTTGGGGTACGCCCTGACGATGGCATTGCAATCGGTGGTCGTGGTGCCGCAGCTGATCGCCGACGAGCGATTGGCCGGGCGGACCGAGCTTCTCACCGGTATCGCGGCCGGTAGCCGAATCGTCGCCGTCGCCGGCGCCCACCAACCTATACCCGCTGTCGTCGAGGGTGATTCGGTAATACTCACCGGAGTCGCGAAGTCGGCCGTCGCGGGCGTGATTGCGTCGCATGTCCTGGTGGGTTGCGTGACCGAGACAGGTGATCACCTGGTGGTGCTGACCGACGTCGGCGACGCGGGCCTGCGCGTCGCGCGGGCGCGGAAGTTACTGGGAGGCAACGACGCCGGAGTCACCAACCTCGTCTTTGACCAACTGACTGTGCCGCCGGGTCGAGTTCTGCGATCGGCGGCCGCGCTCGAGGCCGTGGCGAGCGATGTCGAGTTGCTTCTGGCCGCTGTTGCGGTGAGCGGAGCTGGTGCGGCGTTGGCGTGGACCACCGAGTATGCCGCCACCCGGCAGGTCTTCGGGCAGCCGCTCAGCACGTTCGAGAACACCAGACACGTGGTGTCGGGCCTGACCGCCGACCTGGGCATGGCGCAGGGCTCGTTGCGCAACGCACTGACGGTACGCGGCCAACACGCACCCGCCGCACCTAGCAACGCCGAGCTTGCCGTGACCGCCACCCGACTGTACTCGCGCGCGGCCGATGACGGCCTGCAGTTGCACGGCGGGTACGGGTACATGCACGAGTATCCGATCGCCCAGGCATATGCCGACGCGGAGTTCCTGCGGCTGCTCGTCGACCGTTTCGACATCGCGCTGCGCTGCGAACGAGCGGTGACCGTCTCTCTGTAAGCAGCAGGCGATTGACAGAGATGTTTCACACGCCATATATTTGCGACGCTGAGACTCACAAAGATGTTGAGGAGTGGTCGTGGACAATCTGGTGGTCGTCGGCGGAGGACTGGCCGCTCACCGCGCGGTCGTGGCGGCGCGCGCGGCCGGGCACGGAGCAGCCATCACCGTCATCGCCGCCGAGCAACACATGCCCTACGACCGCCCCCCGCTGTCCAAGCAACTCCTGGGCCCGGCCGAGGACGTGGCACGTCACTTCTACCACTGCGATGACCTGCAGGGCGTGGACTGGCAGTTGGGAAATGCGGCGGTGTCGCTGGACACCGCCGGTCGAACGGTGCAGACCGCCGTTGGGCATCCGGTGCCCTACGACGGCCTGGTGATCGCGACCGGCAAACGTGCCCGACCGTGGCCAGCGCCCCTGCCCGCCAAGGGCGTACACATGATCCGGGACCTCGGTGACGCGCTGAGACTGCGTGACGCGGTCACCCCAGATTCCCGCGTGGTCATCATCGGTGGTGGTTTCATCGGGTGCGAGGCCGCGTCGAGTCTGATCGACCTCGGCGTCCGGGATGTCACCATCGTCGAGGTGGCACCGCATCCAATGTCCGTGCTGGGCAGCGAAGTCGGCGATGTCGCGCTGGAAATCATCGCGCGCAGCGGCGTGCACTGCCGCTTCGGCGTTGGCGTGCAGTCGGTGGACGGCGTCGACGCCGTCGAAGGGCTCACGTTGACCACCGGCGAGCACTTATCGGCCGACGTATTGCTGGTGAGCATCGGGTCGATCCCGAATAGTGAATGGTTGACCACCGGGTCGGGACTTGAACTCCTCAACGGGCACGTCGTCTGCGACGAGTATTGCTTCGCTGACGCGAACATTGTCGCGGCTGGGGACGTGGCAGCATGGATGCATCCGTTCGTCGGGACGGTGGCAATTGAGCACTGGGCCATCGCGCGCGACATGGGCGCGATCGCCGTCAACAACCTGCTTCACCCGGAGACGAAAACGCCGATGTCGACGGTTCCGACGTTCTGGTCCGACCAATTCGGGATCAAGATCAAGTCTGCGGGCTTCGTGAGTCTGGCCGATACGATCTCGATCGTCGACCGCGATCCGGAGAAGAAGTCATTGGCTGCAGAAGCCTATCGAAACGGTGAACTCATCGGAGCGATCGTGTTCAACAAGAACCGCGCGATCATCAACTACCAGCGAACGATCGCCGAGAAGATCCAGGCGGCCCCCACTACGGCCGCCGCGACGATCTGAGCATCCACACCCGGCGGCATGCTCGCTCGGCGGGCTATATTGAGACTTCCTGTTCATTAAAGTCCCTGGAAGGTGGCCATGCCGTGGCGCGTCGGAGAACCGAGGCTGTCGAGGGCGACGTTGTTGTCGCATTAGTCGAGAACCGCGCGCGGCCGCGGGGCCGCCCTCGTCTAGCCATCGACCCGGACGCCGTCGCCGACGCTGTGGCAGAACTCTTCGCGAAGGGCGGATCCGAGGCGGTATCCATCGTCAGCGTGGCCGACAAACTCGAGGTGTCCCGGGCGACGCTGTATCGGACCGTCCCCACCAAGGAGGATCTGATCGGGATTCTCTTCGAACGCAGCACGCTTGAACTGACCAACGACGCCGTGGCCATCATGGCCGACGGTCGCGACGTCCGCCAACGCTTGCACGGCCTGGTCGCTCTCCAGGTGGATGCCGCCGTGCGGATGCGCCAGTACATGCCGGTGTTCTTCGGCGGTGCCGGTTTCGCGCCCGAGGTCTTCGAGCGCTGGCATTCCTGGAGCAAGGAATACGAGCAATTGTGGGCGCAGTGCGTGGAGCACGCAATGGAAGAAGAAGTCCTCGAATCAGCAAACGTCGTCGCCACGACGCGGCTGATCCTCGGCATGTGCATTTGGGTATCTCGCTGGTACCGCCCCAACGAGGACATCTCCACCGCGGAGATCACCCAGTCCGCCAT
Organism: Mycolicibacterium hodleri; assembly: GCF_006439015.1. GTDB lineage: Bacteria > Actinomycetota > Actinomycetes > Mycobacteriales > Mycobacteriaceae > Mycobacterium > Mycobacterium hodleri_A. The sequence goes on from NZ_RCZG01000008.1 coordinate 33,388, forward strand.
CAAGCTTCTTCCGTCGGCTAGTTAGCCTCGACGAAACTCGTCAGCGCGGCGTCGAAGTCGTCCGGCGCTTCCAGCATGGGGTAGTGCCCGCAGTCGGCGATCTCGAGTAGTTCGGCCGTAGCCAACCGTTCGGTGAGCCATCTGGCTCCCTTGGCGGAATGCACGGGATCCGCGGCGCCGATGATCTGCAGAACGGGCATCGTAATCCGCGGAATGTCGGCGATCAGATCGGTGGTCAGCATGGAGTGATAGCAGGCCACGGCAGCCCACGACGGCATCTGCAGCGAGGCGCGCAACAACCAGTCGACGACATCGGCACCGATGTCACGGTGCAGGCCCGAGGTGATCGTCTGCCGGCGTGCGGCCATGCGGTTCGCGTGTTCTGCGGCTACCAGCGCGGGTTCCAGTTGCTCGGGCAATCGTCCGAACGGGAATTCGTCACTTCGGCTGGCGCGCACGGCGTTCGACCCGACGAGAATCAACTTCGCTATCCGGTCCGGGTCTGACGCAGCAGCGCGAAATGCGACCTGGCCTCCGAACGACCAACCGACCAGCGTGCACTCGCCGACGACCAGATCATCGAGTACGGCCAGCAGATCCTGCGCCAATCGGTCGACGTCGTAGCCGGTCAGCGGGGCCTCTGAGCGGCCATGTCCGCGCTGATCCACACAGATCACGCGATGACCCTTGCTCAGTATCCGGACTTGTCGGTCCCACACTCGATGATCCATGCCGAAGCCCGCCAGCAGCACCACTGGGGGACCGGCGCCGACGTCTTGTGCGTATAACCGCACCGGCCCTCCAGGCTGGTCGATCTCGATGTACGTCAATTGAATTGAGCTCCTTCTGCCTCGATCGCGACCCAAGTCATTGACTGCCCCACGCGCCTGCTCATATTATATTGAGACTCGCGAGTTCATAACTGTTTGGAGTGCCGTCACGTGGGAGCCACCAGATCGTCGAGATTCACCGAGGAACAACTAGCGTTCGCCGAGGCGGTACGCGACTTCTGTCGGCGAGAGGCGGGAACCCGCGCACAACGGGATGCGTTGACAGACGGTGGCCGGGAGCTTCACAGTCCCGCGCTACACCAGAAGTTCGCTGACGCGGGCCTGCTCGCGGTGTCCATTCCCGAGGAGTACGGCGGCAGCGGGGGTGGGCTCGTCGAGCAATGCCTGATGTTCGAGGAGATGTACCGCGGCCTGGCGCCGCTCCACGGGGCAGGGACCTCGCACACGGTGGCGGGCATCTACAAGAAGTTCGGCAGCGAGGAGCAGAAGAAGGCCGCCCTCGGCGCCATCGCGACGGGGACGGTGATGTCGATCAGCATCTCCGAACCCGAGGCAGGATCGGATGCCGCGAACATCGCGTGCCGGGCCGAACGGATCGACGGCGGGTATCGCCTCAACGGGCAGAAGACGTGGTGCTCTGACGCGCAGTTCGCCAAGCAGATCCTTTTGGTCGCCCGGACCGAGCGCACGGAGTCCCGTCACGGCGGCCTGACCATCTTCGAGGTACCCGCAGACGTGGAGGGTTTGACGATTAGACCGATTCCGACGATGGGCGGAAACGAGGTCAACGACCTCTTCCTGACCGACGTTTTGATTCCCGACTCCCAAATAGTCGGAAGTGCCGGCAGCGGCTGGAAGCAGGTGATGTCCGGACTGAACGGTGAGCGACTCGTCTGCGCAGCCCAAGCCATCGGCTCCGCGCAGCGAACGTTCGATGACCTGCTCGCCTACGTAAAGGATCGCAAGCAGTTCGGCGCCGCCATCGGTACCTTTCAGGCGCTACGCCACCGCATCGCCGATCTCGGCATCGAGATCGAATGTTCAATCGCGCTCACCTACGACACCGTGTTGCGGGCCGAGCGGGGTGACGGTGATCCTGGCGAGTTGGTTCGGCTGACCTCGATGGCGAAGGTCAAGGCGACGGAGACCGCCAAGCGGGTCGCATTGGAGGGGGTGCAGATGATGGGTGGATACGGTTATGCAAGCGAGTTCGGCATGGAGGCCCACCTGCGGCACAGCATCGCTCCCACCATTTATGCAGGCACCAACGAGATTCAGCGCGAGATCATCTCGTCCAGCTACGGACTCCGCTGAGGTCGGCCGCCCAGTACCGCACGTTGACAGGTGTGAGCCGTGCCACTAGAATTTTGAGACACGGAAGTTTTAAATTACCTGAACGATGGGGAGTGCACATGACCATGGCGGCCGCCGAGCTGGGAATCTTCGATCCGGAGACCTACGCGCAAGGTAATTCCGCTACGTTCGGCCTCCCGCTGGATAGTTACGCCTACCTCCGCGACAACGCACCGGTGTACTTGCAGGAGTTCAGCGACCCGCTGCTGATCGATCGGGCCTGGGTCCTGAGCCGCTATGAAGACATCGTCACCGTGGACAAGGACCCCGATGCCTTCGCCGCCGACTTGGGCTCGGTGAACATCTGGCGGGTGACGCCGATCGACCCGTTCAACGGCGGAATGCCGGCCATGCTGACCTCCGACGGGCCAGAACATCGGCGCCAGCGCGGCGTCCTCAGCAAGGGTTTCACTCCTCGGACGGTCCGCAAGCTCGAAGAGATGTTCCGGGTCTACGCGAAGGACATCGTCGGCGCCGCACTGGAGAAGGGCACGATCAACTTCGTCACCGACGTCGCTCACGCGATGCCGATGGAAGCCCTCGGCGACGTTCTCGGTGTCCCGCCCGCCGACCGGGCGAAGTTCTTCGGCTGGGTCGATCAATTCGCCGCGCCGTTCGACACCCGGATCACGCCGTCGTTCGACCACGTGATCGCCGCCATCGGCGACCTGATGAACTACTCGATCGAAATCGCCGAGCTCAAGACGCGGTGCCCCGCCGACGACGTGATGTCCATCATGGTCAACGCGACCGGGGACCAGGCTCTCAGCGAAGACCAGGTGATGGGCAACGTCGCTCTTCTGGCCAGCGGCGCGGCCGAGAGCACCAGGACCTCGCTCAGCCACGGAATGCACCAGTTGATGCGCGATCGCGACCAGATGACATGGCTTCGTGAGCGCTCCGCAGACATCCCCGCGACCGCGATTCAAGAGATGGTCCGGATCGCCACGCCCTTCACCCATCTGGTCCGCACGGCGCGCCGTGACGTGGAATTCCACGGGACCACGATCCCCGAGGGCGACATCATCTGCATGCTCTTCACCTCGGGAAACTTCGACGAGCGGGCATTCGACGAACCGGAGAAGTTCAAGCTCGACCGCGAGCCGAACCTGCACCTCAGCTTCGGCCGTGGACCGCACCAGTGCCTCGGCAAGCACGTCGCCTCCCTGGAGATGAAGATCCTGATGGAGGAACTTCTCCAGCGCACCAAGGACATTCAGCCCGCCGGCGACATCCAGTATGTGAAAGACAACTACTCCCGGGGCGTGTACGAACTGCCGGTGACGTTGATCCCGGCCTGAGTAGTTGTTCTCCGCGCTGGATCTCCACGTCTCGAACGGGGTAGCCGAGATTCGTCTCGTCCGCCCCCAAGTTCTCAACCGATTCGACGCATTGCTGCACACCGAGTTCGCATCCGTGCTCAATGCCTTACGCGGTGACGCATCTGTGCGGTCGATATTGCTGACGTCGACCGGCAAGGTGTTTTCGGCTGGTGGGGACTTCGACGTCATGCGGGCGGCCAACGCGTCCACTCAGTCGCGTAACGAGACGATCCAGCAGGCGCGGGAGGTGATCTCGGCTCTACTCGGCCTTCCGCAGCCGATCGTGGCTGCGGTGCAGGGGCCCGCGATCGGACTCGGTGCCACCGTCGTGCTGGCATGTGACGCGGTAGTCGCCGCGCGCACTGCGTCCCTATCGGACGCACACGTGACGATGGCGCTCGCGGCCGGTGACGGTGGAGCGCTGGTGTGGCCCCAAGCCGCCGGGATGCTGCGGGCCCGTCGCTACCTTCTCACTGGCGACGCCATCGACGCCGAGCGCGCATACCAGTTCGGCTTGGTGACTGATCTCGTCGACACGCACGACGACGTCGGCGGCGAGGCGCGGCGACTCGCCGAACGCCTTGCGTCACTGCCACCGCTCGCCGTCCAGGGGACGAAGCGGGCTTTAAACCAGATCACGGCGATCCGGGCCGGCGAAGTCGTCGAAGTGGCCCTGATGCACGAGGCGGTCACGCTGGCATCCAGTGATCTGTTGGAAGCCATCTCTGCGTTCCTGGAGAGACGTCGGGCCGACTACTCCGGCACCTGACGTGTCCCTCGCACTGACGCACTGACGCACTGTCGCGGTTACCGGCGCCTCCACCGTCTCGGACTCGTCTCGCTTCTTGGTGATGGCCTTGAGCAACAAAACCGTGATCAAGAAATCCATAGCCCGAGCTCTTGCAGTCCATTGACGTCGCTCGCAAGCGCGCTCTATATTGATACGACCAGTATCACAATTATCTCAGCGGGGAGCAGTGAGTTGGCATGCCCACGATAGGTGGAACGGCGTTGCTGAACGCGCGTCGTGTCGGCCACCGGGAGGCGGTCGTTACCGCCGACCGGCGATGGACGTGGGGCGAGCTCGATGTCGCTATCGGCGATGTGGCTGCGAAGCTGCAAAATCTCGGCCTGAAAAAGGGGGATCGCCTCGCGATCCTGTCCACCAACTCACCCGAGTTCATCATCGCCTTGAACGCCGCTTCACGCCTGGGCGGCATCGTCGTGCCAGTCAATACGCGGCTGGCCGCACCGGAACTCGCACACATCCTTGCCGACTCGGGTACTTCCGTGCTGGCCTTTGCGCCCAATGAGATCGACCTCGCGACGTCCGCCGCAGACCCGCACCACGGGGTCGTCCTTGCCGCACTCGGCCCGAACGCAGAGCATCCCGACCTGATGGCTGGTGGCGAACGCAACCCGGTGCACGACGACCGTGCCACGGAGAGTGATGATGCGTTCATCCTGTATACGTCAGGGACGACCGGTAAGCCCAAGGGCTCTCTGATGGACCATCACCGAGCAGTGTGGGCGGCCATGTCTCAGATCGTTTCGCTGGGTCTGCGTGACGGCGATCGCTATCTGCATCTCGCCCCGATGTATCACTCAGGGGGAGTCACGTTCCTGAACGCAACGACACTTCTGGGCGGTACACACATCGTCGTTCCGAAATTCGACCCGCGGTCTGTGCTGGAGATGGTCGAGCGATTCTCCGCCACATGGCTATTCGGTGTCCCCACCATGTACCAGCAGTTGCTTCGCCTCGACGATGCCCGATCCCGCGACACGTCATCCTGGCGGGTCGGCGTCTTCGGTGCCGCTCCAATGCCCCCGGTAGCGGTCGAGACGCTTTTGACGACGTTTCCCGGCGTCGAATTCTTCCAGCAGTGCGGCCAGACGGAAGCCGGCCCCACCGGCATCTACTCCACCATGGAGCAGGTTCGGTCTCAGCCGGACTCATCGGGTCACGTCGCGCAGCCGTTCATGGAGGCGCGAGTCGTGGATTCCGATGGTGCCGACACCGTTCCAGGCTCGATCGGCGAACTCATCTTCCGCGGCGAAGCGGTGACCAAAGGCTACTGGCGTCAGCCCGATGCCACGGCCGAGACCATCCGGGATGGTTGGCTCCACACCGGTGATCTAATGCACATCAGTGACGACGGCGCGATGCGGCTCGTCGACCGTTTGAAAGACGTCATCATCTCCGGCGGACGCAATGTGTATTCCGCGGAGGTCGAGCAGGCCATCGCGCAGCATGATGACGTGGCAGACGTGGCGGTGATCGGACGCCCAGATTTGGAGTGGGGAGCGACCGTCGTCGCCGTCGTGACCGCCGTCGAGGGGTCGGATCTGACGGAAGCCGCAGTGCGGCAACATTGCCGGTCACGGATTGCCGACTTCAAGATTCCCCGCGAAGTGATCTTCGGCGTCGTTCCACGCAATGCCACCGGCAAGCTGCAGAAGCAGGTCCTCCGGAAGGCGATCGTGTGAACGGCCGAGCGCGGTCGTCCACCGACCCGGACGCGACTTGGCGGTCGGCCGACATGGCGGCCCACACCCGGGATGCGGTCATTCGCGGACGGCGCATCCGCTATGTCGACATCGGGAGCGGACACCCGCTGGTCCTGATTCACGGGCAGGGCGGTTCGTGGCAGTGGTGGTTGCGGAACATTCCATTTCTCGCAACGCGCTGTCGGGTGATAGCGCTCGATCTCGCTGGTTTCGGGGAATCCGAACCGATCGACACCGACAGAGTCTTCGACGAGCAGGTCGCCACCGTGGTGGGGCTGCTGGACCTCCTCGCACTGTCGGCGAGCACTATCGTCGGCCACTCGATGGGTGGCCTCATCGCGCTAAGAGTGGCGTGCGACCACCCCCATCGGGTAGCGGATCTCGTGCTGGTGGACGCCGGCGGCGCCTACTTGGGACGCAGACGACTGTGGTTCATCGTTTCGGCTTTTCGCGCGTTCAACGCGGTGTTCTCGGTCGCGTGGATCCCGCGCGTCGTCACCAGATGGCGATGGTTGCGTGGGTTGCTCTTCGCTGTCGCCGTGCACGATCGCCGGTCGTTGTCCCAGTCACTTGCGGTCGAAATCGTTCCCCGCATGGCCTCGCCGGGTTTTGTCCGATCGATGGAGTCAGCGGTCGCCGCGGTAGGAGAAGCGACACCGGAAGAGGTGTCCTGCGCCTGCCTGGTGGTGTGGGGCAGCAGCGACCGCATCCTGCCGGTGGCGACCGGCCGACTGCTTGCGTCGCGGATCCCAGACGCTCGCCTCGTAGTGGTCGAGAACGTCGGCCATTGCGTGATGTTCGAAGCGCCAGAGCATTTCAACCGATTGCTCGCGGAGAGACTGTCCGAAACAGATCAACGTCGCACGGGCTGATGATACGAATGTGAAGGGTGAATGAGATGGCCGGACCACACAGTGACGACGCAAACCTCGAGGCGTTGGCCGAACTTCGGTACTGGGGCCAGGAGCCGGAACTCAATTCGCTTGACGCATTGATGTGGCGCACCGAACGCCCACCATCGAACTCGTGGACCGGCGCAGTGGTGGGGATACTCGATACGGTGCCCGATTGGGAACGATTGGTGCAGGCCCACGAGTGGGGGCTCCGGATCGTTCCACGCTTCGCCGAAAAGGTTGTCGAGCCGGTCGTTCCCATCGGGCCGCCACTATGGACCGCGGATCCGGATTTCGACCTGACTCACCACCTGCGGAGGATCACCCTGCCTGCCCCGGGCACAATGCGTCAACTGCTGGACTTCGCGCAGACTCAGGCCGTGATTCCGTTGGACCGCGGGCGGCCACCCTGGGTCGGTACCCTCGTCGAAGGACTGGAGGGCCGGCGTGCTGCCTACGTCTTGCAGGCCCACCACGTACTGATGGACGGTGGTGCTGCGACACAGCTGTTTTCGCGAGTGCTGGGTGTCAGCCGAGAAAGTCGTGGCTTGCCGAGTCCCGAATACTCCTCGGCGCGCGAGGAATTCACGCCGATTGGCGCTACCCAGCGCGGGTTCTCGCGGCTATTGAAGGGACTTCCCGCGACGGCCGCACATATCGGCTCGGCCATCGCCGCCGTCGCATCGGACCCGGTGGGGTCGGCCAGATACGCGAGTTCGGCCGTGCGGGTGGCGAAGCCGACTCAGACTCCGGTTCCCGATCTGCTCAAGGGTGGGCCGCGAACCGCTTGGCGATTCGGTTTCCTGGAGTGCGAGTTGAGCGACCTGAAGAAGGCCGGAGTAGCCGTCGGTGGAACGGTCAACGACGCCTTCGTGGCCGCCATTCTCGGTGGGTTGCGGGACTACTACAACTCCCACGGTGTCGACCTGCCAGACTTGCCGATCTCGATGCCCGTCTCGGTTCGCGGCGAGGAAATGGGCGGAAACCGTTTCGCCGCTGCGTTCTTCGCTGCCCCTTCTGGGATCGCGAATCCTGCCGATCGAATCCGCGCGATGCGCGAACGGGTCTCGGCCGCCCGTGACGAACCTGCCCTCGACATCATGGGCGTGGTTACTCCGATGCTGAACTTCGCTCCCGCTGCCGTCGTCACCGCGGCGCTGCAGGGTCTGACGACGTCGGCAGTCCTGACGACCAGCAGTTGGCCCGGCCTCAGGGAGCCGTCCTACGTCGCGGGGGCGAGGTTGGACCGCATGTTCGTGTTCGGGCCGCTGCCCGGTACATCGATGTGTGCTTCGCTGTGCTCCCACGTAGGGACCTGCTGCATCGCGATCAACGTCGACGGCGCGGTGTTCCCCGATACCGACAACCTGTGGGCCGCGATGCAGAAAGGCCTCGATCAGGTTCTCGCGCTGCGCGAGTGAGCACCACCTCGTTGCTGACATCGCTGCGGCCCTCCGAGAGTACGACGAGCCCGAACACAATCGACTTCGTAACCAACTGACAGGAATGCCCATCCATGTACGATGCGACGACGGTGCTGGGTCTTATCGATGCCAACAAAACTCTCGTAGTTCTCCTGGGGACCATCGCATTGCTGTGCAACTACGTCTTCTTCTACGAGGCCGCGGTGCGCCAATCGAGACAGAGCAACGCCGTCGATCAGCAACGAAACAGGGCGTTGACAATATGTGACTAGAAACACTATCGTTTTGAGACGAGTTGATTCAAATAGTATTCAACGCGGCCGGTGCGGGTTCAGTTGGCAGGGTTGCGATTGAGGCCGAAGCGACTGCGGGTGCCACGGTGTAGTTCTTCCGCAACCGCGACGGCCATCGATGCAGGGTCCTGTGCGATACGCCTTAACGCTCGTCTGAAACGTCACAGCGATTAGGAGCAGCTACGAATGACATTCGGCGACAGCGAAACACCCGGGTGTGGTCGCCATTGGACCTTTAGATCCCTGTGGGCGTTCGTATCGGATATGCCCGCATTGGGTGGGTTGCACCAATGATGCGGACACTCTCGCCGGTGATCGATGGGTCCACGCCGCCGATCGCGGCATGTGTTGGGGCAGCCGTCCGCGCCACGGTGACCATCGCGTGTTGCAGTCCGACGAGCTTCCCTCTGGTTCCTGGCGAATGATGTTCGGTTTTCTTCCCTTTGGGTCCACTGGCCCCGTCGACACGGATCCCGCAGCGAAATCGCGCGACGATTCGTCCGTCGACCCCGATGCTCAGTGGCAGGCAATTGATTGGACCGCACACACGGGTGAAGCGATCATCATGGGACGCCGCATTCGCTATGCCGATATTGGACAAGGGCCCGCGGTTGTGTTGGTTCACGGTCAGGGTGGATCTTGGCAGTGGTGGTTGCGGATCATGCCGGCGATCGCATCTCACTGTCGAGTTATCGCCTTGGACCTACCGGGGTTCGGCGAATCAGATCCCGTCGAGACCGACGATGTCTTCGCGGAACTGGCCGAGACGATTAGGAGTCTGCTGGACCATCTGAAGGTGGCGCGAACCGTCATCGTAGGGCACTCGATGGGCGGGTTGGTGTGCTTGCGGGTCGCGTGCGACAACCCGGGCCTGGTGTCGGGGCTGGCCCTCGTCGATGCGGGCGGCGGAAACCTCGGGCGGAAACGTCTGAAGCTCATCCTGACCGCGTTTCGGTTCCTCGACGCTCTCTTCGCCGTGCCATTGCTGCCAGCATTGATCGCTCAACGACCCTTGCTCCGCGGAGCAATCTTCGCGGTCGCGGTTCACGATTCGCGGTCGTTGTCGACCCCGCTGGCGATGCAGATCATCCCTCGGATGGCTGCCCCGGGATTCACCCGTTCATTGCAGGCCGGTGCGGCTGCGGTCGACGAGGCAACCCCGGAGCACGTGATGTGCCCCAGTCTGGTGATTTGGGGCGCGCGAGATCGCATTCTGCCGCTGTCGAGCGGTCGCCGGTTGGCATCCGAGCTGCCCGACGCGAGATTCGCGGCGCTGCCAGGTGTCGGGCATTGCGCGATGTTCGAGGCACCCGAGCAAGTCACCGAACTGCTGGCCGAGTTCATCCGCGATCCAGTCAACGGTCGGCCGAACGCCCCCGAGGAAGTTCGAGCTGTCCATATTGATCTGGCGGTAACGCTGCCGGAGACAGGGTTTGTCGAACAGGGGGGCACGCTGCCCGATGCCGTGGGTGCGTCGTTTCCGAGCGCGGCTCCGCACACCCCCCGCCAAGATTTGGGGGCGAAGGTTACGGCTCTCGGCGAGGGAAACGTCGGATTGCCTACAAGCCATGAAAAGAGCGCCCGGGTACCACCACCGCCCATAACGGAAATCGAACCCGGGCACGGACTGGAAGGGGCTGCCGCTCATGAATGACCTGGCCGCGGAAGCACTGGCGGAACTTCGCAATTGGGGCAACGAACCGGAACTGAACGCACTCGATGCTTTGATGTGGCGGACCGAACACCCACCGGCAAACTCCTGGACGGGCGTGGTGCTCGAAATATTCGATTCGTCACCAGAGTGGGACCGAGTCGTACGAGCGCACGAGTGGGCTCTACAGGTCGTCCCGCGCTTCGCCGAAAAGATCGTCGAACCCGTCCTGCCGGTGGGGCCACCGCTATGGACTGCGGACCCCTACTTCGATCTGAGCTATCACCTACGCAGAGCGCGGCTGCCTGATCCGGGGACGATGCAGCAGCTCCTGGAGGTCGCACAGACGCAGGCTGTCACGCCGCTCGACCGAAACCGTTCACCGTGGGTCGCGTTGTTCGTCGAAGGACTCGAGGGCGGACGCTCGGCGTACGTGCTGCAGGCCCATCACGTGTTGATGGACGGCGCTGGTGCAACGGAACTGTTTGCGCGCATCATGAACTCTACGAGGGACGCTCGTACCCCAGCTGCTCCCAAGTTCGACGTGGCACGAGCCGCATTCACTCCGCAACAAGCGACGTCTCGAGGCATATCCCAATTAGCAACGGCCATTCCTGGGTTGGCAGCCAAAGTGGGTGCCGCGGTCGCTGGCGTCGTGGGAAATCCAGCACGAGCGGCCCGGTACGCAACCTCTGTTGTGCGTGTGGTCAAGCCGAATCCCACGCCCGTGCCGGAATTGTTGAGAGGCGGATCGCGAACCGCCTGGCGATTCGGCGTGCTCGAATGTCAACTACGGGACTTGAAGAAGGCGGGGGCCGCGGTGGGCGGCACAGTGAACGACGTCTTCGTCGCCGCCATCCTCGGAGGTCTTCGCGAGTATTACAAGGCGCAGGGCCTCGAATTGCCTGATCTCCCAATATCAATGCCGGTATCCGTGCGGCGTGCAGGCGACGACCTCGGCGGGAATCGTTTCACCGGCGCGTTCTTCGCCGCACCATCGGGAACTGCTGACCCGGCGGCTCGAGTCCGCGAGATGCGCGAGCGAGTATCCGTCGTCCGCGGTGAGCCGGCGCTGGACGTCATGGGTTCGGTCACGCCTCTACTGAACTTTGCGCCGGCGTCCGTCGTCAGCTCGGCGATACAGCTCATGACGACCTCCGCGGTTGTCACCACCAGTAGTTGGCCGGGTCTTTCCAAGCCTGTTTATATGGCTGGCGCGAAGTTCGAGCGCATGTATGTCTTCGGTCCGCTGCCGGGCACCTCGATGTGCGCCGCGATGTGCACCCACGTCGGGACGTGCTGCATCGGCATCAACGTCGACGGAACGGCGTTCCCGAACATCGACAGTCTCTGGCCCGCCATGCAGCAGGGTCTCGATCAGGTGTTGGCTCTGCAAGCAAACCCTTGACAGCTGACCCACGCAGGGATGTCCGATGGCTCGGCGCGAGCAGACAAGCCAGAAAGTGAGAGCCCGATGCCGAGGAATGAATGGTTCGAGACCGTTGCGGAAGCCCAGCGGCGGGCCAAGAAGCGACTACCGAAGTCCGTGTATGCCGCGCTCGTTGCCGGCTCTGAGCGCGGCGTGACGGTCGACGACAACACGGCGGCATTCTCCGAGTTGGGCTTCGCACCACATGTCGCAGGTCTATCGGATAGCCGTGACTTGTCGACAACCGTTATGGGTCAAACGCTTTCGTTTCCGGTGTTGATGTCCCCGACCGGCGTGCAGGCAGTCCATCCCGATGGGGAGGTTGCGGTCGCCCGTGCAGCTTCCGCGCGCGGAGTCGCAATCGGATTGTCGTCCTTCGCCAGTAAGTCTGTCGAGGAGGTGGTGGCGGCGAACCCTTCGACCTTCTTCCAGATGTACTGGGTAGGGACGCGTGAGGTTTTGCTGCAGCGTATGGAGCGCGCGCGGGCTGCCGGTGCCGTGGGCCTCATCATGACACTGGATTGGTCCTTCTCCCAGGGGCGAGACTGGGGTAGTCCTTCGATTCCCGAGAAGATGGACCTCCGGGCGATGGTGAGGTTTGCCCCCGAGGGAATCATGCGTCCGAAGTGGTTGTCGGCGTTCGCAAAGGCGGGCACCATTCCCGATCTGTCAACCCCAAATCTGGCAGCTCCAGGACATGCCGCCCCAACGTTCTTTGGCGCGTACGGGGAATGGATGGCGACCCCACTGCCCAGCTGGGAGGACGTCGCCTGGCTCCGCGAACAGTGGGCGGGACCATTCATGCTCAAGGGGGTCATGCGGATCGACGATGCGAAGAAGGCTGTCGACGCCGGCGTCACTGCAATCTCGGTGTCCAACCACGGGGGCAACAACCTGGACGGTACACCCGCGGCGATTCGCGCCTTACCCTCAATTGCACAGACAGTGGGCGACCAAGTCGAAGTCTTGATGGATGGCGGTGTCCGCCGTGGAAGCGACGTGGTCAAGGCACTTGCGCTGGGCGCGAAGGCAGTCATGATAGGACGCGCCTACCTTTGGGGTCTTGCAGCAAACGGTCAGGCCGGCGTCGAGAACGTTCTGGACATTTTGCGAGGCGGGGTTGACTCGGCGATCACTGGGCTCGGGCATGCGTCGGTGAGGCAACTGTCGGGCGCCGACGTGGTGATTCCTCCGGCGTTCGACCGGACGCTCGGCGCGCGCTAGTTTCGGGCCGTCGGCTCCGCGGCGGTACCTCTTGCTGGCGGAGGATTTGATCGGCCGTCGTAGCAGAGGGTAGGGCCGAACCGTTCGAGTTGCGCGTCACAGAACGCGCCGAGCGTTCACGGTGCCCAGAATCGCCCGGCGCCGCGTGATCCGGACCGGGGTGAGTGAGCGTGTGCCGCGGCCGGGAACGGGTGCTCTCCTTCGGGTGGTAGCGGGCAGCTCCGGCCAGCATTCTGATCATCTCCGAGACCACTCGGTCCCCGGCGCCGTCGAACATCTGGTCTTCCACCATGGTGACGGCAACGACCATCACGCTGGCGTGCGGACCGAGAGCGCAGGGGCGACGGGCAGGGCGTGGGTGGCGGCGATGACGGAGCCCATGTCCTGCAGCTTGGCCAGTGCGGCTGCGCGCCGGTGACGAGGCCCGTTGCCGACGACAACGCCGTCACGAGTTGACGGGGCTTGCTGACGACGTCGCCCCGACGATATGGATCAACCCCGCTCGACGGCCCGATACTCGGTCTTGCTGGCGGGCCGCGCCGGGCGCTCGGTCACGGACGGCATGCGTTCATCTCACTTCACCGCCTATCCATCAGCGAAGACGGTTTGAATGCCGACGGCCTGCAGTGACGCCTCGAGGGACTGTGCGGAGCGCTTACTAAACAAGCCCCCCTCTAATCGAAGGGGCATCGCCGTCAACATCAGGTGAACGAGGGTCCGAGCGGCCAGCTCGCCGGCCGCGCTGTCCGCGGCGGCGTCGGAGCCCGACCTCGCGGCCTCCTCCAGGTAGCGGTCTGCTGCTGCGACGTGTCGTGCTTCGTGTCGGTCACGCAAACGGGCGCTTTCAGGAGTCGCACCCGGGAGGTGGCTATACAGCATCTTGGACGCGTCTGGGTGATCGTCCGCCCAGCGATAGGCAGCGCGAATGGCGGCCGCGAGCGCCTCGCGTGATCCACGGTTGGCGCCCTCGACACGGGCTGCTTCGACGGCAGCATCGAGGCTTTCGTAGACCGCGGTGGTCGCGGCATCGAACAACTGTGTCTTGGTCTCGAAGTGGTAGTAGACCCCCGATACGACTACCTTTGCCGCGTCGGCGATGTCCTGCATGCTTGCTCCGACGAAGCCGTGCTCGGCGAACACGGTGACGGCGGCCGCGACGATCTCGTCTCGACGGGATGGCCGGTGCGCAGCGCGCTGGGACATACCCTTGGATCCCGCGCGGGCTGTCACAGTCGCCGTCCTTTCTTCACTTGGCTCGTCACCAACTTGTGAATCCCTACTATAAGGACGTGGCACCCAAGCGTGCGGCGCACCGGCCGTCGCGTAAACACGCGGTCGTGGAGGCCGCGATGCATCTGTACGCGACCAAGGACCCTTCGGCCATAACCGTCGCCGACATTGCCGCACAGGCCGCGATGAGCGCTGCCGCAGTGTATTACCACTACGCAACGAAGGAAGACGTTCTGCTGGAGGGTCTGTTGGAGTTCGCGCAAGTGTTCTCCAATGAAGTCGCGGTCTTCCTCTGTGCAGGCGACACGTATTCGCTGGCCAATTTGCCGGTACACCTGCTCGATGTGCTGGACCAACACCGCGACGCGGCAATCATCTGGTTCACCCACGATGATGAGTTGAGCACGGCCGCTGAGGCGCGTCGCCGTATTACCAACGAAGTCGTGATCGCCGAACTCGTCAAGGCCGTGAAGGCCAATCATCCCGAGTACCCGCTGCCGCACGCGTGCGTTGTCGCGGTGGGGTTGTTCTCCGTGGTGGAAATCAGCGCGCGCGCTTGGCTGACCCGTGAACTACGCCTCGTCGAAGGCAGGGAGTACGCCTTCCGCGGCGAGGTTGCCGCGTTAGCGGCCCGTATTTTGGCCTCACCCGTACCGGTGAAATAGGGCTGTTGTGATTCGGCTGCTCGCAGGGCCGCCGCGCACGGTGGCTGTCCTGGATGTGGTCCGACTGGGGGACCTTCATTCGGTCCCGGCCTGTGCGGCCAGAGATCTTTACCGACCCGGACTGCGTTAACGATTCAGCTTGTGCTGCAGAACAACCCACCCATGACACCGTGTGCACCCCGTGCGCAACGGTGCCTCTGTAGCGGGCTCCTGGAAAACGCGACCCGCACGGCGAGATTTGGCAAATCAACGGGACCGGGATCCATCTCCAATGCGGCTCAACCGTTATTGGTGATCGGCACTCTTCGACCGTGGCACTAGTTTGCGATCAGTGCCACGCCATTGCACCTGGAACCGACGTGACCGGGTATGAGCTTTAGGGCCATCGACGCGAGTCCCCAGCGGTATGGCGCTGAGTGCAACTGACGCGACGATCACCTGCCCGTCCAGGTTCATCGTCGTGTAGCAACGGGGGCAGCGGGAGTTGGAGTCCGCGGCGGCCTCGTCAGCAGTCAGCCGTGGCTCGAGCGCCAGAAACGCATTGCTGAACTGTTTACGCCGATGCAGTGCCGCGTCATCCAACGAGTTGAAAGCTCTGATGCCGCCGATTCCGGTGGCTGTAGATCCGCGAGGCTCTGTCGAGCCCCAGGTCAGCTCGCGCGCGGGTCCTTTACGCCTCGACCGAATTCCTCCTGGCGACCCTCCTTACTTACGGGCTGGGTGCAACCCGAGACTGCAGATGTCCTTGCCAGCAACGTTGATCACGGCCATCGCCAGATTGCATCGGTGCTCGATGTGTCCTCCGCGCGGGTGTCCGGCAGGCAGCGCTCCGTCGGCGCAGGCAGGGGAGGTTGTGCCCGCTCTAACCGATCTAAAGGAATTCCTGGGCCATCCCTGACCAGTGCGGTTGGTGTTGTGATTTTTTGCTACACGTCGTCGGCTGCGTGTCAGCCGGGGTCGCGTGAGCGGCGGTCCTACCTGTGGTCGGCGTAGTGCATCCAGGCTGGTCTGGGCCGATGCCTCTCACTGCCGGCACGCGGGTGGTCGGGTGGCGGTCTGGCGCGACTCGTCGAGTAGCGGATGGAGAAGCACGACGAGGGAGGGACGGTGGCCACGTCGTGCCGCTGACACACTGCCAACTCGCAAGCAGTGCGTCAAGTTTATAGATCCTGAGTCTAGAAAGAGTCGAAAAACGCCCTGTCAGACGGGCTGGCCTGGATCTTTATGAGTGTGTCGCACTCTAAAATATAACAGCATGTCAGAGCGGCTAGTTAGTAACGAACGATCGCACTAACTACTTGCTCATTCGGAAATAGTTAGTGTACGGTTCTGGCCGAAGTGCTTGTGTTCTGAGTCACAAGTACTACGAAGTATCACTACTGTGCCGGACGCGGAGGAAATAGCGGGCCCATGGAGATGCGACGCTGGCAACGGAGGGAGCTCTAGTGGCACTCCCGGGCGCGGTGATGAAACCGGTCAACGGAGTTGGC
The DNA here is from genome assembly GCF_006439015.1 of Mycolicibacterium hodleri. Taxonomy (GTDB): domain Bacteria; phylum Actinomycetota; class Actinomycetes; order Mycobacteriales; family Mycobacteriaceae; genus Mycobacterium; species Mycobacterium hodleri_A. The sequence continues at coordinate 49,664 of NZ_RCZG01000008.1, forward strand.
GGCTTCTTCGCGATGTCGCTGGACACCTTCGTGTTCATGTTCAAGCCACCGTTCGCGTGGCGCGAATTCCTGCTCCAGTCCTGGTTCATCGCGCGGGTGTCGCTCGCCCCGACGTTGTTGCTAACAATTCCCTTCACCGTGCTAACGGTGTTCACGCTGAACATTCTGCTCATCGAGTTCGGCGCCGCTGACTTCTCCGGCGCGGGAGCAGCGACTACGTCGGTCACTCAGAACGGACCGATCGTGACGGTCCTCGTCATCGCCGGAGCCGGCGCCACCGCGATGTGCGCCGACCTTGGTTCTCGCACCATCCGCGAGGAACTCGACGCGCTGCGAGTGCTGGGGATCAACCCCGTGCAGGTCCTCGTGGTGCCGCGGGTACTAGCGGCCACATGGGTCTCCGCGGCACTCGTGCCCGTGGTGACGGTCGTCAGCCTCACCGGCTCCTTCATCTTCTCGGTGTTCGTGCAGAACGTCACGCCAGGCGCGTTCGCAGCAGGTCTGACGTTGCTGACCACTCTGAGCGACGTGATCGTCGGCGTGGTCAAGGGCGCGCTCTTTGGCATGGCTGCCGCCCTGATCGCCTGCTTTAAGGGCATTTCGGTCGGAGGTGGTCCGCAAGGCGTCGGAAACGCCGTCAATGAAACGGTGGTCTACGCTTTCATCGCGTTGTTCGTGATCAACATCATCGCCACAGCGGTGACGTTCGTAGGTCCGCGATGACCGCGAAAGGCGTTTTCGGCCAACGTTTCCCGCGTCTTAGCCGTTCCGCGCGCGGCGCGGCGAGCGGTTGGAATCGTGTCGGCAATCAGATGGCGTTCTATGTCCAGACCCTCGCCGACATCCGGATAGCGTTCGTCCACTACAAGAAGGAAATCGTCCGGCTCATCGCGCAAATGAGCCTCGGCATCGGTGCGCTGGCCCTCATCGGCGGCACGGTGGTCATCGTCGGATTCCTCACGCTCACCACCGGCGCGATCATCGCCGTTCAAGGCTATAACCAGCTGTCCGGCATCGGCGTGGAGGCACTGACCGGCTTCCTGTCCGCCTACGTCAACGTGCGGATTGTCGCTCCGGCCGTGGCCAACATCGCATTATCGGCCACAATCGGTGCCGGCGCTACCGCTCAGCTGGGCGCGATGCGCATCGCCGAGGAAATCGACGCCCTGGAAGTCATGGGAATCCGGTCCATCGCGTATCTGGCGTCCACCCGCGTAACCGGAGGCGTCATTGTGGTGATCCCGCTGTATTGCATCGCGGTCCTGATGACGTTCCTCGCGGCCCGCTTCGGCACGACCGCGGTCTACGGCCAGTCCACCGGCGTGTACGACCATTACTTCAACACCTTTCTCCATTCGAGTGACGTGCTGTGGTCGATCTTCACCGCGCTCTTGTCCGCGGTGGCCATCATGCTGGTGCATACGTACTACGGCTACACCGCCTCAGGTGGCCCGGCTGGGGTGGGGGAGGCCGTTGGACGCGCGGTCCGCACGTCGCTGATCGTGGGTGCCTTCATGGTGATGACCATTTCGCTGGCCGTTTATGGCCAGTCTGGCAACTTCAACCTCTCGGGATAGGGCCGTGGCAACGCGAGTAGCAGGGCAGCCCCGTGTAAAGCCGGGGTGGTGGACGTTGATTCTGATCGCGTTGATCGTCGGCATGATCGTCATGACCGTGGTGCTCTTCACCGGAGACCTGAAAGCCGTCGTTCCGGTCACCCTGACGTCGGACCGGTCTGGTCTAGTGATGGAGACCGGAGGGAAGGTCAAGTTACGGGGCGTGCAGGTCGGCACGGTGGCCGAGATCGCTGGCGGAAACGAGCCAGTGTCCCTGAGACTGAACATCTTCCCCGATCAAATCCAGTACATCCCAGCCAACGTCGGAGCGCGAATCCGCGCCACCACAGCATTCGGCGCGAAGTACGTCGATCTTCTCTACCCGGACGACCCGACCGCGAAGCGCCTCGCGGCCGGCGCGGTGATCAGGTCGGAGAACGTCAGCACCGAGGTCAACACGGTGTTTCAGAACCTCACCAACGTGCTGGGCAAGATCGATCCTGCCAAACTCAATGCGGTGCTCTCCGCGCTCGCCGAGGGCCTACGTGGCCAGGGTGCGACGATCGGGCAGGGCATCACCGACGGCAATCAGGTCTTGACGGCGCTCAACGAGCGCAGCGACACCATTCGCACGGACTTTCAATCCTTGAAGGGGTTCGCCGACACCTATGGCGCGGCAGCACCCGACATCGTCACGACCCTGGAGGCCGCGTCGACGACTAGCACGACGATCACTGCGAACGCCAAGGCGCTGGACTCGTTGCTGCTGAGCACCGTTGGCTTCGCCACCAGCGGAATCAACCTGCTGGCCCCGGTGAAGGACAACCTGGTGAACGCCGTCAACCTGGCCGAACCCACCACCGGCTTATTGCTGAAGTACAACCCAGAACTCACCTGCACGTTGGTCGGCGCCAAGAAGACCATCGACGACGGCTTCCTGGACGTCACCGGCGGCGCCAACGGTAAATCGGTGATCCTCGACGTCGCACTACTTTTGGGCGACGACCCGTACAAGTATCCGGACAACCTACCCATCGTCGGCGCCAAGGGGGGCGCCGGCGGCAAACCGAGCTGCGGCTCGCTGCCCGACGTCACCAAGCAGTACCCGGTCCGCTATGTCGAGACCAACACTGGATGGGGCACTGGGTTGGATCTGCGGCCCAACCCGGGTATCGGATTCCCCGGTTACGCCGATTACCTTCCGGTTACGCGCGGGACGCCCCGGCCTCCGAGCATCCGGCATCCGGGCGGCCCGGCCCCCGGGCCGATCCCGTACCCAGGCGCGCCGCCCTACGGCGCACCGATGTACGCACCGGACGGCACCCCGTTGTATCCGGGTGAACCGCCGGCACCCCCACCCGGGGCACCCCGTGAACCCGGACCGCCCCCGCCGGGGTCCGAGCCCTTCACCGTCCCGTACCCGGCGCAGAGCCAGCCGACACCAGGGCCTCCGGTTCCCGATGTCGGGGCGGTGCCGGCGCCCTGATCGACCCAGCACCCGACGACGCACGCTTTGGGAGGACAGCACCGTGAGGGACAACTTGGGAGGCGCGATCTGGCGCCTCGCCATCTTCGGACTCGTCTGCGCCATGGGCTTGTTCGCGTTGCTCGCGGTCTTCGCGCAACTGCGCTTCCAAGACGAGAACACCTATGAGGCCGAGTTCAGCAATGTCTCCGGGTTGATCCCCGACGACATCGTGCGGATCGGCGGTGTCGAGGTGGGGAAGGTCAAGAAGATTTCGATCGAGCCCGACACCACGGCTTCGGTCGAGTTCACAGCTGACAATTCGGTCGTGCTGACTGAAGGCTCCAAGGCCGTCATCCGGTACAAGGATTTGATCGGCGGACGCTACCTGGCCCTCGAAGAGGGTGTCGGTGGGACCAAAAAGCTCAACGCCGGTGGCAAGATTCCGTTGGACCGAACTTCCCCGGCGCTGGATCTGGACGCGCTCATTGGGGGGTTTCGGCCGCTGTTCCGGGCGCTGAATCCCGACCAGGTGAACGCACTCTCGGGTCAGTTGATCGCGGCGTTCCAGGGGCAAGGCGCCACCATCAGCTCCTTCTTTCAACAGACCGCGGCCTTGACGAACACCTTGGCCGATCGGGACCAGCTGATCCAGCAAGTCATCGTCAATCTCAATACCGTGCTGGGGTCGCTGGGCGACCAGGGTACGCAATTCGCGAAGGCCATTGATTCGCTGAGCACTTTGGTCGGGACGCTGGCCGGGCGCAAGCAGGACGTCAGCAACGCGGTGGCCTTTGGCAACGCCGCCGCGGGGACTGTCGCCGACTTACTGTCCCAAGGGCGGCCACCGCTGCAGAACACGGTCAAGCAGCTGGACCGGACCGCCGGCACCGTCCTGGCCGACAAAGACTACTTCGACAACTTCCTCGAGACCTTGCCCGACGCCTACAAGGTGCTCAACCGGCAGGGACTCTACGGCGATTACTTCTCCTTCTACCTATGCGATCTGGTGCTGAAGGTCAACGGAAAGGGCGGTCAGCCGGTGTACGTCAAGTTGGCCGGCCAGGACACGGGTAGGTGCACGCCGCGATGAAGTCTTTTCAGGAACGCAATCCGGTCGCCATCGGCGCAATCGGTGTCGCGCTGACCGTCGGCATCGTTGTGGCGTCGTTGAACTACACCGCGCTGCCGTTCTTCAATCACTCCACTTCCTACTCGGCGTACTTCGCCGAGGCGGGTGGGTTGCTGGCGGGTTCGGCCGTCCAAGTGTCCGGGTCTGGGGTCGGAGCGGTGGAAAGCGTCGATTTGGATGGGCCGCGGGTGCTGGTGAAGTTCAGCTTGGACGACAGCATTCGGATCGGGGACCGCACCGAGGCCGCGATCAAGACCAAGAGCCTGTTGGGCGCAAAGATCCTGGAAGTCAGCCCTCGCGGCGACGGCACTCAATCCGGTCCGATCCCCATCGAGCGGACGACCTCGCCGTATCAGCTGCCCGACGCCCTGGGTGACCTCTCAGCCACGATCAGCGGGCTCAACACCGATCAGGTGTCGGAGTCGCTGTCGGTACTGGCCGACACCTTCAAGGACACCCCACCGGATCTGAAGGTCGCCGTGCAGGGGGTGGCACGGTTCTCCCAGACACTCAATGAGCGCGACGCCGAGCTGCGCAAGGTGCTGGAGAACGCGAACAAGGTCACCGGGGTGTTGGCGCAGCGCAGCGACCAGGTCGTCACGCTGATCGCGAACACGAACATGCTGCTCATTCAGTTGGAGAGTCAGAGCAGCGCGCTGGATGCAATCTCGGGCAACATCATCGCCGTCACCGGTCAGATCAAGGGGCTCATCGGGGAGCAACGCTCCATCCTCAAGCCAGCCCTCGACAAGCTCAACGGGGTGCTGACGATCATCGACAACCGCAAGGAACAGGTGCAGCTGTCGATCAAGGGGTTGAACAAGTACGCCATGGGGTTGGGCGAGTCGGTGTCCTCCGGTCCGTTCTTCAAGGCGTATCTGGCGAATCTGTTCCCCGGTCAATTCGTCCAGCCGTTCGTCGACGCCGCGTTCTCCGATCTGGGCCTGGATCCCGCTACGCTGACCCCGTCGCAACGGGTCGACCCGCAGACCGGTCAGCCCGGCACCCCCCCGCTGCCGCTGCCGTACCCCCGGACAGGTCAGGGCGGGGATCCGAACCTGCTCCTACCCGACGCGATCACCGGGAACCCCGGCGATCCGCGTTATCCGTACCGCGAGCCGCTGCCCGCACCCCCACCCGGTGGACCGCCGCCGGGACCACCCGCACCAATCCCGCCGGAACTGCAGGATCCGCCCATCGAAGCGACCCCGACGCCGGTGATGACCCCCGCACCGGGTCAGCCCGAGGTCGGTGCTGCGCCGGGACCCGTGGGTGCCACCGGAGGTGGCCAGTGAGCCACGTCTTGAATGCCCACCGTGCTTGGGCCTCCAACTCGGATCCCTCGAAAGGTGCGCGATGATGCATTCACGCAACGCACGGTTCGGTCTGGCGGCTGCGCTGGTGCTGGTTCTGATCGCTGGCATCATCGTGGTCAATACCAAGGTCGCGGGGGTCGGGAAGACCTATTTTACGGCGTACTTCACTAACAGCAATGGAATATTCCCAGGTGATCAGGTGCGGATTCTGGGTGTGCAGGTCGGCAAGATCGACACGATTACCCCGGAGCCCACCCGTGCGAAGATCACGTTCTGGGTCGAGGACAAGTACAAGGTGCCTGCCGATGCGAAGGCAGTGATCCTCTCACCGTCCCTGGTGACATCCCGGGCGATTCAGCTGACTCCGGCGTATAGCGCCGGCGCAGTAATGGCGGACAAGACGGTTATTCCCCTGGAGCGCACCGCGGTTCCTGTGGAGTACGACGATTTTCGTCAACAGTTGCAGAAGCTGACCGATTCGCTGCAGCCGACTCAGCCGGGTGGGGTCAGTGCCTTGGGGGCGTTCGTCAACACCGCGGCGGACAACCTGCGCGGCAACGGGGCAAGTATCCGGGACACGGTAATCAGACTGTCTCAGGCCTTTTCAGCGCTGGGGGATCACAGTCAGGACCTGTTCAGCACGATCAAGAACATTTCGATTCTGGTCTCGGCGTTGCAGGACAGCCACGACTTGATGCGGCAGTTGAACGTGAACCTGGCCTCGGTGACGGGGCTGTTGTCCAACGGGCCGGACGAAGTCGGCCAGGCCGTGGAGAGCATCAACGACGTCGTCGGTGACGTGCAGATCTTCGTGGCGGACAACCGGGAATCGCTGGGGACGACATCGGACAAGTTGGCCGGGGTGACGACGGCACTGAACCAAAGCCTGGACGACATCAAGCAGGCGTTGCACATCGCGCCGAACGCGTTCCAGAACTTCCTCAACATCTATCAGCCTGCGCAGGGCACGCTGACCGGTGCTTTGGCGATCAATAACTTCTCCAACCCAATCTCGTTTCTGTGCGGCGCGATTCAGGCGGCGTCGCGCCTGAACGCCGAGCAGTCGGCGAAGTTGTGTGTGCAATATCTGGCGCCGATCATCAAGAACCGGCAGATCAACTTCCCACCGATTGGCGTCAACCCGGTCGTGGGGACCTCGGCCCGGCCCAACGAGGTCACCTACAGCGAGGATTGGTTGCGGCCGGATTATGTTCCGCCGCCAGGTCCGGATGCGCCGGCTCCCGTTGATGCGGCGCCATTGCCGGCAGAGGCGCCGCTGGCAGCTCCTGCATCGGATGCGGCGCCGGTCGGAGCGCAGCCGCAGACGACCGACCCGGCCGCCGGTCTGCCCGGCATGATGGTGCCCGCCGGAGCGGGATCATGATGCGCACGCGGTGGAACCGATTGGCCGCGGGACTGCTGACCGCGGTGGTCGTGATCGGGTTGGCGGGCTGTGATTTCAAGGGGCTGAACTCGATTCCATTGCCAGGCACCAAGGGCGGCGGTCCGGGTTCGTACACGATCAAGGCGGAGTTGCCCGACGTCGACAACATCGAGCAGAACTCGCGGGTGCGGGTCGGAGACGTCAACGTCGGCACGGTCACCAAGATCGAGCGTCAAGGCTGGCATGCGCTGCTAACTATGACTTTGCAGGGAAATGTGAAGTTGCCGGCGAACGCGACGGCAACGATCGGTCAGACCAGCTTGTTGGGGTCGTTGCACATCGAGTTGGCTCCACCCAAAGACGTGCCACCGTCGGGCACGCTGCACGAGGGGTCGTTGATTCCGTTGTCGTCGGGCAGTGCCTATCCATCCACGGAGAAAACGTTGGCTGCGGTTTCGATGATCCTCAATGGTGGTGGAATTGGGCAGATCCAGGACATCACCCTGGCGTTAAGCACCGCCTTCGCCGGTCGTGAGAAAGACCTGCGCAGCCTGATCACGCAGCTCGACCACTACGTCACCTACCTCAACGATCAAAAGGGCGACATCATTGCCGCCGCCGACAGTCTGAACAACCTGGCCGGGCAGTTCGCCGCGCAGAAGCCCGTCGTGGACAAGGCGCTGACGACGATTCCGGATGCGTTGTCGGTACTGAAAGATCAACGGAACAACCTCGCGGACGCGCTTGACACGTTGGGCAAGTTCAGTGCGATCGTCGCCGACTCGACCAATCAGACCAAGGAAAACTTGGTCAAGGAGCTCCAGGACCTCGGGCCGGTGCTGAAATCGCTGGCCGATGCTGGTCAGTCGCTGACCCGTTCACTGAGCTTTTTGGGGACGTTCCCGTTTCCCAAGGAGACGTTGACGAAATGGCTGCGCGGTGACTACGCGAACCTCACCGCAGTGATCGACCTAACCCTGAGCCGCCTGGACGCGGGTTTGTTCACAGGTACGCGCTACGAGGGCAATCTCACGGAGTTGGAGATGCAGTGGGGCCGCACCATTGGCCAGATGCCCAGCCCCTACACCGCAGGCAATCCCTTAGTCATTCCCTACGTCGCAAATCAGGGGCCCTAACGTGTTGACGAGACGAGTTTGGATCCAGCTCGGGGTCTTTATCATCGTCGGCCTGACTGCCACTGCGGTCATGTTCTTCGGTTATCTCAAGGCGCCCGCCGAGTACTTCGGAATCGGGCGATACACCGTGATCGTGCAGCTGCCCGCCGCCGGCGGGTTGTATGCCAGCGGCAATGTGACCTACCGCGGCACCGAGGTCGGTCGAGTCACCGAGGTGCGTCTGACCGACACCGGTGTCGACGCCGTGCTGTCGCTGAAATCCGACATCAAGATTCCATCCGATCTCGACGCACAGGTGCACAGCCAGTCCGCGGTGGGTGAGCAGTACGTCGCGCTGCTACCCCGCAACGGCACCTCCCCGCCGCTGATGGACGGCGACGTGATCCCCGAGTCCCGGACCGCAGTCCCGCCGGACATCAACGCGCTCCTGGATGCGACGAATCGGGGTCTGGATGCAATCCCTCAGGACAACTTGAAGACGGCTATCGATGAGTCCTATACCGCGTTCGGTGGGCTGGGACCCGACCTCGCCCGGTTCTTCAAGGGCGGGTCGCAGCTGGCCATCGACGCGCGCAAGAATCTCGACGATTTGACGAACGTGGTCGACAACGTGGCGCCGCTGCTCGATACCCAGACCGACACCTCGGATTCGGTTCAGGCGTGGGCGTCGCACCTAGCGACCATCACGAAGTCCTTACGGAAGCACGACGCGGCGCTGCAAGGCGTCATACAGAATGCCGGCCCGGCCGCCGAGGAAGCGAGGGCGTTGTTCAACCGCCTGCAGCCGACGTTACCGATCGTGTTGGCGAACCTGGTCAACATCAATCAGGTGGCGGTGACCTACCACGACAACATCGAACAATTGCTGGTCCTATTACCCGAGGGGACGGCGATCATTCAGTCGCTTGGCGTGCCGAACCTGCACACCAAGCAGGCCTACAAAGGCGCTTACCTGAGCTTCAACCTCAACCTCAACCTGCCCGGCACGTGTAACACCGGCTTCTTGCCGGCCACTCAGCAGCGCTCGATGTCGGACACCGACTACCCGCCGACGCCTGCCGGCGACATCTACTGCCGCGTACCGCAGGACTCGCCGCTGAACGTTCGCGGGGCCCGCAACACGCCTTGTGTCACCAGGCCAGGCAAACGCGCTGCCACAGTCAAGGACTGTGAGAGCGACCAGCCCTTCGTTCCGCTCAACGATGGTTTCAGCTGGAAGGGCGACCCGAACGCGACAACGTCTGGGCAAGGCGTCCCAAAGCGACCGGACAACACACCCCTCGTGCCAGTTGTCGCACCGGCGCCGCCACCGATCGCGGTTGCCGAGTACGACCCTGCGACCGGTACCTACGTGGGACCGGACGGGCATACGTACACGCAAGCGAACCTGGCTAGAAATGCCGAACAGGAGCAAACATGGCAGACAATGCTGCTGCCCCCCAAGTCGAACTGAGCGAGCCCAGCTCCGTCACCGTGTCCTCGGGAGCTGATGAGGCCGTCGACGTTGGGTTGGGTGGGGACGTGTCGGACTACGACGCCGGGTCTGACGACGACGGTGTTGGCGCGCACGCTACGCCGACAAAACAGCGTATGTCTCACCGGCGGTTGACGGCGCTCGCGGGCCTGGTGATGGTCGTCGTATTGGCCGGTCTGGTGGGTTGGTTGGGCTTTCGGTCCCATCAGTCCCAACAGGCGAAAGATCAGCGCGACTTGTTCCTGCAGGTAGGGCGCCAGGGCGCGATCAACCTGACGACGATCGACTATGCGGACGCCGACACCGATGTGCAGCGCATTCTGGATGGGGCGACGGGGACGTTCTACGATGACTTTTCGAAAAGGGCGAAGCCTTTCGTCGGCGTGGTCAAACAGGCGCAGTCGAAGTCGGTTGGCACGGTGACCGCGGCCGGTCTGGAGTCGGAGAGCGCCAGCGATGCGCAGGTGCTGGTGGCGGTGAACGTCAAGACGTCCAATGCCGTTGGTGCCGAACAACCCACGCGGGCCTGGCGGATGCGAATCGGCGTGCAGAAAGTCGGCGATCAGGCCAAGGTGTCCAACGTCGAGTTCGTGCCGTGATCGAACCACTAATCCCAGGAGGGAGTGGCACCGCAGTGCTGCCCGAAACGGAAACCAACAGCGACACGATTCCCGATTCCGCCCATCTCGATGAGACGGCCGACCCCTTCTTGGGGGCGGAGGCATCGACCGACCTTGGTGAGCCATGTGCAGAGCCGCTGACCGACGGACGATCGAAACTCACCCGTCGTATCGGGTGGAAGGACGTTCTGACCTACGGAGTTCTCCCGGCGCTAGCGCTCCTGCTGGCGCTGGGGGCTGGGTTCCTGAAGTGGCAGGACTCGTCGGTCCGCGATGATGGGCAGGCCCAGATCGAATCCGGGCAGGTCGCCAAGACTTCCACCGTGGCATTACTGTCTTACCAGCCCAACACCGCGGACAAAGACCTCGGTGCGGCCCGTGAACTGCTCACCGGTGATTTCAAGAATTCATACACCTCGCTGACCAACGACGTCGTGATCCCTGCCGCCAAGCAGCAACAGATCTCGGCGGTGGCCACGGTGCCAGCGGTCGCGTCAGTCTCTGCGGACCAGAACCACGCGGTGGCCCTGGTGTTTGTCAACCAAACCGTCGTCGTCGGCGGTGGAACTCCCACCGACACCGCGTCGAGTGTCAAGGTGACCATGGACAAGGTCGACGGCCGCTGGCTGATTTCCGAGTTCGATCCGATTTGAGTCCGAATGCTAAGCCGAAGCCGATGGCGCAGGAGGAGAAGAAGACGGATACGTCCCAACGATGACGCTCAAGCTGACGGCTCACTTCCGCTGCCGCCCGCCGCAACGGTCTCCGAAACCCGGTCAGGCGACCCGGAGGCCCGACCCTACACCGTCAGCGCCGAGGTGCCCACACCCGCGAGCTCGACACCCGTGCGCACACCCAAAGCTGCTGTGGTCATTGCGCAAACGCTCCGTGGTCTCGTCGTCAACGGGCAATTGAAGGAAGGTGATTTCCTCCCGAACGAGGCTCACCTGATGGAGCAGTATGGCGTGGGCCGGTCTACGCTCCGAGAAGCCGTGCGGCTGCTGGAAGCCGAACGCCTCCTGGAAGTGCGTCGCGGAGCACGAACCGGCGCGAAGATACGAATTCCGGGACCGGAGTCGCTCGCCCGCCCCGCTGGGCTCCTGTTGCAGATATCGGGCGCTACGTTCGCCGACGTGATGGCGGCCCGCTGCGGCATTGAACCCATGGCCGTCTATCTACTAGCGCGGACGTCGACCCCCCGGGACGTCTACGAGCTCGAACACATCCTGACCGCGGACATTCCAGCCGCACGCGAGGTGGGGCGCCTGCCCGACGCGGTTGCCATGTTCCACCTGCGTCTCGTCGAGCTGTCCGGCAACGCGACCCTCACGCTGATGGCGAAGATGCTCGTCGAGATCACCGAGCGGCACGGCGCGTCGCCAATGCCGCGGGGCCCCCGGCTCAGCCAGTCTGACTACGACGAGCTGCTCGCCACCTATCGCCAATTACTCGAGCTGGTCCGGGCGGGCGACGCGGAGGCGGCCGAAGCGCACTGGCGCCGTCACATGGTAATCGGTGTCGCGTCGATGGCGCACGACGTCGCCGGCCGAAGGGTCCGCGACCTCGTCTACTGAAGCCGGCCGGCGCGAGCAGCGCCGTTGGCCTTGCAGCATTGCTTCTTATGCGTGGAGCTCGCTCCGCTACCTCGGTGACGGTGTGACCTGGTACGAGAAGACGGACGCCCGGGTCGCCCCGATCTCAGCGCGACGCAGCATGCAGGCAACTGTGGGGGTTTCGCGTGTCAGGGGGCCGGGTGGCGATGGCTAAAAACGACATCTCACAGATCACAGCAGCCTTTGCATCAAGGCCAGGGCGTGCCGACACAGGGACGCGGTCAATGGGCCGCTACGTACCCGCGTTTTGGGCTGGCGCGTTCGTGGGGCGGCGAAGTATTCCGTAATTGAGCATCAATGTCAGTTCCTGCACCAACTGGTCGTCGTCAGGACGATTGCCCTCGGCTGGACTGAGCCATTCATCGAGCACCGCTGCCGCTAGCACCGCACCGGCGGCGACGGCAATCGACGCCGGAGGATCCAAGCCGGCAACGTCGCTACTGGCCGTCGCGACGAGTCGCTGCATGCGTCCGAGGCCGTCGGCAATCTGACGTCGGATGGCCAAGGCCGCTCCGTGCAGTCCGCCAGATTCGTGATCTATGGCAGCGATCATGCTGAGCAGGATTTTGCGATTTCGGCGAGCCAGGTCGAAGAATCCCACCACGAAGCGACGAATCGACTCCTCGTGTCCTCCGGGTTCGTCGATATCCCAGCTCTGCATATAAGACGCGATCCACTCCGAGAATGGGGCGACAACCGTGGCCTCGAACAGTTGCGCCTTCGAACCGAAGTTGGTGAACAAGAGGCGTTCGCTGACCTGGGCTCGCCGAGCGATCTGACTGGTGGTGGTCGCAGCGTAACCCTGGGTGTCGAAGAGCTGATGTGCTGCGTCCAGGATCAGCGTGCGGATCTCCTCGGTCGATCGCCTCGAAGGTCGGGCAGCTTGGGACGCCATGTCGCGATACTACGTCCGGAAGGCTCTGATAACGGGGTCAGCAGCTGCCAAACGTGTTCCGAATCTCGCGAGATGGTTCCTAAAATTTTGGGCGTTGACTGATTCGCTAAGCAGTGCTACAGTTCAACACTGGGAAGTATTGATGACTAAGCCCTCGATCTTTGTCGAAGGTGATTGTAATGACAGCCCTATGCTAATTACTGAATATTTCACTTCGACCTTTCCGCTGATACATGAGATGGAGTACACCGATGTCGCTCGTACGCCCCGATGGCTCCAGTGTGAATCGCCGCGTTTATTTCGATGAATCAGTTTTCAACGAAGAGACTGAACGAATATTCACGAAGACTTGGCAATTCGTGGCACACGAAAGCGAGATCGCGGAACCTGGCGATTATGTGGCTCGCCGTCTTGGCAATGATCCTGTCATCGTGTCGCGCTCTGAAGACGGCGCTGTTCATGTCTTGCACAATGCTTGCCGTCACCGTGGTGCGCAGCTGTGTCTCGCCGATCTGGGCAACACCTCACATTTCCGCTGCAGCTACCATGGATGGACCTACAGCAATACCGGCCAACTGCGTGGCGTACCGCAGACGCCGACCCTGTATCGAGGCACGCTCAAGCGGGCCGAACTGGGCCTGTCGGCGGCGCGGGTCGAACTATTCCACGGCCTGATCTTTGCGAACTGGGCTCACGATGCCCTCTCGCTGAAGGAATCGTTGGGTGACATGGCCTGGTACATGGAAACCGTGTTCGCGCGCGACTACGAGGTCGTGGGTGTGCCAACTAGGTTGCGAGGGCACCACAACTGGAAGACTGGCGCGGAAAATTGGACCGCTGACGGCTACCACGGTGACGTCACGCACAAGGTCCTCTTCGGCCTGGGTGTGGCACTCCCTGACGAGTCCGTTGTCACCTACGCGGTCGAACAGGGCGCCGGCATGCCGACACCCGACGAGGAGATGGGTGACCTATCCGCCTTTGAATTCACTGCAGGACATGGCCATTCGGGCCTCATGTTCCGACTCCCAATCAAGTTCGAGCGGCCTGCCTTCATCGGGTACGAACCCCACCTATGGGACGACTTCGCCAGTCAGCTCGACGCCGATCAGACCAACGTCGCCGCACGCCGCGTCGTGACGGTTTCGACCGTATTCCCGAATTTCTCGTTCATCGAACAGGTGCTCACGAATCTCGGTGACGGCGAACCTCCGGTGATGTCGCTCAACATCCGGGTGTGGGCACCGATATCAGCTACGGAAACCGAGATCATCAACTGGGTTCTCGTCCCCAAGGCGGCGACTTCCGAATGGAAGAAGGCATCCCAAAAGGCCTTCGCCCGTACTCTCAGCGTGGGCGGCATATTCGAGGTGGACGATCTCCAGAACTGGACTGGTATGGCCCAAAGCAATACGGGCGCGATCGGCCTGTCCACGGATCACCACTTCGGTGGCGCTCCCGCAGATGCCCCCACGCACAAGGTGTCATGGCCCGGCCACGTCTATCCCGGTCAGTATCACGACGTCATGTTTCGTGAGTACTTCAAGGAGTGGGACCGCTGGATGACCGGCGATGACTCTGATCCTGGATGTAATCAAAATGGGCGTACGGAAACGGCCAAACTCGGGTCGCAGGTGGGTCCGTAGTGACGGAAGCCGACCGCGTCGACTCCACTGCGGTGAATGGCCAAAAAGATCTTCGGCCGGACGAGGGATTCTCGATCGTCAATGAATTCGGCGGTGTCTTCGTCCGCAAGGTACACACCCGCAACGGGGAACGTTTGCAGATCACCGCGGCGCGCTTGGGCTATGAAACGCGGCTCGACGCATTACAGCTCGAAGCGATCTCATGGCAGAAGCCGGAGTTCTTTTCACAATTGATGGAAACACCGTTTGGACCGGAGGCCGAACAGTCATGACAGACAATGATCCCCGACGCCTGCTGGACAGGGTGGTTGTAGTGACCGGTGCTGCCGGCGGTATCGGGAAGTCGGTTGCCCAGGGGGCAGCTGCCGACGGAGCCCGGGTGGCACTACTCGACGTCGACTACGAAGCCGCTGCCACTCTCGCCGAGACGTTTGATGAGGGCGTCGCGTGGGCCGTCAGGGTCGATCTGGGCGACGTCGACCAGATCGAGGCGGCCGTTGCCGCAGTGATTGAGCACTTCGGCGGAATCGATGTTCTGATCAATGTCGCCGGCATTCAAGACCAGCTCGAGCCGGTCGAGGCGGTCCCGGCCGAAGTCTGGGACCGAGTATTTTCAATCAACGTTCGCGGTACCGCGTTCATGATTCAGCACGTCCTTCCTGCGATGTTCGCGGCAGGGCGGGGCGCGATAGTCATTACGACGTCCACGGCGAGTCTCATCGCGGGCGGCGGTGGAGCGGCCTACACGGCGTCAAAGGGTGCGCTTGCGAGCCTGACCCGGCAAGTGGCGTACGAAGTCGCCGATCGAAACATCCGGGTCAACGCGGTGGCCCCTGGCTTGACGGCAACCGATCTCATGGGGACTTCGGAGAAGATCTTGGAGCGGCAGGCTTCGGCGGCGGCGGGTCGCGCGTTGCAGAAGGCCATGGACTCGTCCGTCGGAGGCATCCCGCTAGGCCGGCCCGCGGACCCCACTGAGATAGCGAACGTAGCACTGTTCCTGGCCTCCGACGCGGCTAGTTACCTCACCGGCGCGACGTTGGTCGCCGACGGCGGCCTCACGATTCACTAGCGGGGCATCTCGCTTACCGCGAACGAAAGGAAACCATGTCTGCGATCGTCAGCACCGCCCATGCGGATGTTGCCACCGAGCATCTCATTGCGCGTTTCATTCAAAGAGAAGCTTCGCTTCTTGATAAGCGGTCGTTTGCCGCATGGCTCGACCTTGTGACGGAGGACTTCACCTACGTCGTTCCGACTCCCGTCACCCATGACAACCCTGGACGACCACCTTGGTCGGATACTTCAGTGATTCTCGACGAGACCCGGTCGTCTTTGGAGAGCCTGTGGTTCATCAGATACAGCCCCGAAAACGTCGAGTTCGCGTGGGGTGAGAATCCGCCACAGCGCACGCGAAGATTCATCACCGGCATCAAGGCGCGGCACAGCGACGTTCGAGACGACGAGTACGTCGTTGAATCGAATCTGCTGCTCAGCTTCGTCCGCCAGTCCGATCCGGTCACTCTGGTGCCCGCGGGCCGTATCGACACCATTCGTCAGGTCGATGGCGACTTCAAGCTTGCCGCGAGAATCGTCCACATCGACCAAACTGTTCAGACGCTGGCCCACATGCGGCTGATCTTCTGATGCGGTCCGGCAGCTAGTTAGCAAAGGTAGATCGCGGACTGCGAGTCGGATACGCATCCCTTACGGTGATCGCTTCCCCGCCGCGCGCTCGACGGCGGGCGATGCACCCCCCGTCGACGTTGTGTCAGCCCCGTATGTCTCGAGTGACTTGCAGGCCGAGCGGTTTCACGCGGCTGGTGGCTCGATTGCGCCGAGGACTCGACGTCGTTGGTCAACCCACCGGGTGCGGTCCTCATCATTGCGTTGGGGCCAACGGAATGAGCGCATCAGATACCGGCCAGGTTCGGCGACGACCGCGAGAACCGGATGCCTCTCGACGTCATCGTCATCTGTTGACGACGAGTCGTCGATGCCTGACCGACCGCGCGATCTTGGCTGATGGTCTCCAACGCCTTGGAGCAGGTCCCGGAGTTCATGAAGAGTCGCATTGGACGGATCCCGATCGGGCGGGTCGCCGAACTACTGGACCAAGCCAGGGCGCCCATCTTTCTGGGCCTCCGGGGACGCCGCCTACACTACCGGTGTCACGCTGCCCGTCGACGGCGGCCAAATGGCGATGAATTTCGGATATTCGCCGACCCGCTGATCCAACAGTCCGATCGGCGTGGGCGGCCAATGGCGACTCGGACACCGCACCACCGGCACTCCTTCGTAGACGTCACTTCGTCCGTATCACAACCTTGCCGACGTGACGCCGGTCGAGCACGTACTGATACGCCGCCCGCGCCTCCGGGAAGGCAAAGACCTCGTCGAGCATCGGGCGCCGCCCGGCGGGCTCGGTCAGCTGTAGCGAATCCGCGAAATGCCTTCTGATACCGACTGCGATGCCCTCGAGTGTGATGCCCGTCCCGAGGAGCGACAACGGATTTAGGGCACCTGCCTCGTCGCCAGCAAAGCCGACGACGAACACGTGACCTCCGATCGTCGTGGTGGTGATCGTCAGCGACGCCAGCTCGTGCATGAGGGCGGTGACGTCTGGATTCTTGCGCGGAGCGGTGTAGGCCTCAACGCCCCAGAAAATCGGCGGGAGCATCAGGAACAGCGACATGAGCGCCCCGCTGACCAGGGACATGACGCTCCAGATTCGCCAGCCTCCTGCGACCCGGGCCATCTGCACGGCGACGACCGCCAGGATCGGCGTCATGAACGCACCGGTGCAGCCGCAGATCAGCGCTCCCCACTTGATCCGCGCATGGTTCTGCACGTACCAGACCGCGACCTGGTCCGCCGTCCAGGCCGGATTCTTCAGCGGCACCTGCTGCAGCAGGAATATGAACGCGAGGATTTAGGTGACCGCGAGGCCGATGCCCCACCACATGATGGCGCGCGGACTTTGGATTGAGAACAGATTGTCATGCTCGGACACGGGATCTCCTGATCAGGCCGAGGCGAGTGTGGCGGTGTCCCAGTAGAAGATCCGCATTTCGGTGATCTTTGAGCCGCTGAACTGGTAACACTCCCGCATGAGCATGTCGTGGGTCGTTCCGTCGGGGTTCTTCCAGGTGGCGGTGACGAAGGCGACGGCGGTGTCGTCATCGGCGAGGACGCGGCCTATCTTCAGCCCGGCCAGGTCCACGTACTGCGTGATGGCGAGGATGGCGCCGCCGATTTCGCTCAGGCCCTTGTACGTGCCGCCGTAGGGAAGGGATTCGGGCTCGATGAGCACCATGTCTTCGTGAAAGTTGGCCATGGCCGCGGCCGCGTTACCCGCGGCCATGGCGGCGTAGGTCTGTCGGACAGTGTCGATGTTGGATTGCGCGGACATGCGTGCTCCTAAGGGTGTGGTGAGTGTCAGTTCAAGCGTGACGTCGTAGTTGTTGTCGCCCAGCGCATCCCGCGCCGTACGTCGGCGCTCAGCTGTAGACGAGGCGTTCGGGGCGGGGCTCGTGGGGGCGCAGCATGGCGGACATGCCGCCGTCGATGACGAGGTTGCTGCCGGTGATGTAGCTGCCGGCTTCGCTGGCCAGTAGTTGGGCCATACCTTCGACTTCCTGGCAGTCGCCTAGGCGTCCGGCGGCGGTCATGCTGGCGAACGACGACTCGAATCCGCGGACGGCATCGATTCCAGCGGAGTCCTCGACCAACTTGAGGTGCTCTTTGACCATGTCGGTCAGGTACATGCCGAACACGATGGTGTTGACGGTGATGTTGTCGTGGCCAGTTTCGGCGGCGGCGGTGCGGACGAACCCGTTGAGCGCAGCCTTCGCCGCCGTGTAGGCACCCATTCCTTCCTGCGCGGAACCGGCCAGACTGGTCGCCGAGGAGCTAAACATGATTCGCCCCCATTGCTGCTGGCGCATGTGCGGCAGGTAGGCACGCATTAACGCGAGGTTGGCGGCGACGTTGATCTGCATGACCTGATCGAAGTTCTCGTAGCTGATCTCGTCCACCGGTTGGAATAGATCCGCTCCGGCGTTGCCGATGAGAATGTCGACACCGCCGAACCGTTCGAGGGTGCTCTGCGCGAGCTCCTCGATGCTGCCTCGATCGCCGAGATCGACGGCGGCGTACTCGACGTGACCCTGGGGCGCCTCGGCGGCCATCTTGTCTGCGGCCTCTTTGAGCAACGATTCACGGCGGGCAGCGAGCACGACGGTGGCCCCCGATCGTGCCAGCCCGCGGGCCATGAAGTAGCCCAACCCTGTACTGCCGCCCGTCACGACGGCGGTGCGCCCGGTCAGGTCGAACTTGGTGAAGGCATCGGTGTCTGTTTGGCTCATGGTTGCGCCTTTCTAACTTGAGGGTGGGTTGAGTGGAGCGACGGTAGGAAACGTCAGACCGAGACGGCCGCCGCCTTGATGGTGTGCTGGCCGACCAGGGGCGCCAGGTCGAGGAATGTCTTGTAGCCCGGGGATGCGGCGACGACGGCGTCGATGGCGTTGACGCAGCGGGCGGCTGTCATGGCCATTGCGTCGTCGAAGCTGCTGCCAGTCCCGCCCGGGAGTCCCAATGGAAAGTCGCCGACGAATGGTGGGAAGGAATCGATTTCGATCCGGTAGCCGCCGACGGTGCCCACGTTGGGCCAATCAGGGCCGATGTCGGCACGCATCCGGGTGACGTGGTTGACGACGACGACCGGCGCTCCGCCCGAAATGCCGGAGACACTGAACTTGATGCCGGCGATCGTGCCCTCGCCGATTGTCACTCCGCCGGGACTGGTGAAGGTGTCCGGGGATAGCGCAACGTCGATGTCGACCGTGATGTCCTCGATCAGCACACCGGTGGCCTCGGCCACCAGGTAGGGCACGCCGCCCCAGCTGACCTTCAGCGACTCGATGCCCTCGGGTGGGAGGTCTTGAGGGCGGGCACCGAATCCCAACATGGAGAGCGTCTCGGCTTCGGTGTACTCGGCGTAAAGTAGGACTTCATAGGTCCGGATCTGGGTGACCTCGCCGACCGCGCCGGCCATGGTCAACGGAAGTGCGTCGGTGAGGAACCCGGGGTCGAGGCCGAAGAACGCTACGGTGCTGCGGCCCGTCGCACACGCCTCGTTGAGTCCGGCTAGGAATCCCTCCGGATCCGCGAGATGGCGGTAATGCGTCGCCGAACAGATCGGTGAGATGACGTTCTTGCCACTGGCCAGGATCGGCAGAAGGTCGACGTACCAGCCACGCGAGGGCGAGTCCGCGACGCTCGGGTCGGTCAGGGCATCGCGCGGCATGTAGAGCACGACGTCGGCGTTGGTCGCGAGCAACGCGTCGACGTCGCGCGTCGCGGCAACCCCGATGGGTCCGAGTCCGGCGATCTCTCCGGCGTCTGTTCCTTCCTTGGCGGCCGTGAAGCATTTGACCCCGACCACCTCGTATGCCGGATTGTTGATTAGATAGCGCAGCGCATGCGCCCCGGTGTAACCGGCCCCCCACTGAATGACCTTCATGGGCATGTCTTCGACCTTTCTGTCGCGAACGGCAGCGTCCAGCACGAATGGGTAGAACGGCAGCGCATCCACGTTCGGGCGCGGCGGCCTTAATTTGTGACTGGGCCCACATTAGCCAGTTATTAGGGGGAACACAACTATCAGTAGTCAAATGAATATCTGGTCCGATAGCAATACTGAAAAACTGCGTTGTCCCCTAAGGGTCTAGTTCAACGAATGTGCGGTCGATGTCTGCTGTCCGCGTTCAACGCGATCGGATGGGTTGTGGGAGAGCAGTTTCCAACGCCGATCGGTCAACTTCTGCGGGGCTCCCAGCCCCTCACGCTGGTTGGGCTGCTGAGCACGCTAGCCGCGGGGCGAACGATTTTAGCGATGGGGGGGTTCATCGGTGAGATGCGCGACGTGTCCAGAGGACGCCGCCGCGGCGCACCTCGGGTGGAACCGGTTGGCTCCGGGTGCCACCGCCCACGCTCTCGAGTCGCGACCGGCGGGCCGGCACATGAGGACGTTCCTCGCCGGTCGAACGTAAATGGTGTCGATCGTGGGGGTCGTGCAGCAACTCCCACATGGGGAGTGTGGGCGACGACGCAGGATCCGGTTTCGCGTGACCTCGACATCCGCGGGTGTTCAGGACTGAGAATCTCGCCTCGAACGCAGGACACCTCCGGCGCCCATGTGAGCTCCCCAGCCCAACTGCGCCTTCGTGTTCACGTGCGGTCGCAGGTGGGCCAACCTTGCGCGCCTGCTGACAGGGCAAACCGCCAACGCGGCGCATGATCGCGCGCGAACCAGCTCTGTTGTTAGCTGCTGTACTAGTATTGTCAATCGTGCCGAGAGCAGAGAGGCGACGGCGACTAACCCAGTCCGAGCGGGTCGCACAGTCGGGTCAGCGGCTGATGGAAGCCGCGATCGAACTGTTCGCCGAAAAGGGCTTCGAACGCACCTCGTCGTCGGAGATCGCCGACCGCGCGGGATACAGCCACAGCATGGTCACGGCCCGGTTCGGGTCAAAGGAGGCATTGCTCCTGCAACTGATGCATACCGAGTACGAACGTCGCATGCTCCCACCCGTGGACCCCGCAGACGGCATCGCCGCCTTGCTGTTGTGGGTCGACACCATCCGCGAGGAAATCCGCAAGGACCCCCGATGCGTGCGGGCGTTCTACACCCTGGTCTTCGAGGCGGTGGGTCCGATCCCGAGCCTGCAGCCCTGGGTCGACGACTGGCTCACGCGTTGCGTCCGACACGCCACGGGCTGCCTCGTCGCCGCCCAACAATCAGGCGAGCTACGTGACGACGTCGACATCGACGCCGAGGCTGAGCTGTTCGTGTATTCGGGCGTCGGCCTGGGCTACAAATTCGTCAACGACGGCGACCTGTCCAAGTTCGACGAATCGCTTGCGAAGTGGCACACCAGATTCGACAACGCGCACAAGCTTCCTCCTAGCACGTCGAAACAGAAGCGGCCACGCACCTTGGGCTGAGTACCCATCCAAAGTTGCGATGCCAATTCGAGGCTGCTGGCGAACACATCGTGTCGCACCCGAAGGCGCCAGGGGAACGCCTGCTGAAGTCGTTCACAGTCACGAACAATGCCTCCGCGATTTGACGTCGGGGTATGGCGAGCGCGGGTGACGGCTCCTCGCAAGAGCCGGTCCGAACCAGCCGGGGAGCGCGACGGGATGGTCGGGCCCGCCTGACCTCTATCACCGCCGCGACGTGCGGGCCCCGACTGGGACGTTTCGAGAACTCGTACTCTGGCACAACCGGGGCACGCCCGCGGCGGGCGGGCGATGGCTTACTCGACTTCTCCCGGGATTCGTTCAATGCTGATGCTTCCCGACTTTGAAGTTGAAACTCAAAATACGCTGTCGCACAACCACATCGACGCTTTTTAGCGATGATCGATCACGGCTAGCTGCGAGGCCGTGCCGCTCACTAAAACCCACCGCCACCGACGCCTCGCGTGCCGATCGGCTCCAAACGGCTGCGAAAGAGGAATCGTCGGTTTGACGTCACCGATCGACTTAGCGAGTAACTGTAGGTGCCATCAAGTTAACATCGCAAAAGGCGCCTGTGCCCGTGGTGTCGATCCTGTCGAATCAAGGGGGCAACGTGGACGACATCCTGGCGAGGGCGGGTCTCTTTGGGGGAGCAGAACCCAACGCAAAATCGGCCTCGATTCCACAGCTCCAGCACGTCGACTTTGCCCGCGGACGCACCGTGTACGCAGAGGGAGAGCCCGGAGATCGGCTTTACGTCATCGTCTCCGGAAAGGTGAAGATGGGCTTCCGCTTGCCCGACGGCAGGGAGAACCTGCTGACCATCATGGGCCCATCGGACATGTTCGGTGAGTTGTCGCTCTTCGATCCCGGCCCCCGGACGTCGAGCGCTACCGCCGTCACCGACGTTCATGCGGTATCGATGGATCGCGCGGCGCTGTGGGCGTGGATCGCCGATCGCCCCGAAATCGCCGAGCAGCTGTTGTGCTTGCTCGCCCGGCGGTTACGTCGCACCAACAACAAGCTCGCTGATCTGGTCTTCACCGACGTGCCCGGTCGGGTAGCCAAGCAGCTGCTGCAGTTTGCGCAACGCTTCGGCACCCAGGAGGGCGGCGTCGTTCGCGTGGACCATGGTCTCCGCCAGGAGGAGATCGCGCAACTAGTCGGCGCGTCGCGGGAGACCGTCAACAAAGCCCTCTGCGACTTCGCCGGCCGCGGATGGATTCACATCGGCGTCAAGAGCGTTTTGATTCTCGACCTCGAACGGCTCTCGCGCCGGGCACACTGATCCGATTCGCCCAATGTCGCTGCGGTGCAACACGCCACCGCGATTAGACGCCGATTGCGTCGAACGAGTTGTGGTCTTGGATCGCAGTGGACAGCCGGTGCACGACTTTGAGGCTGACGTCGTCGGGCTGCATCTTGGGTTGGTAGAACGCCCGGCCGAGCGTGAATGCCCACACCGAGAATGGATAGAACAGTTGCTGGCGGTATGCGAGCCAGGCCTGGTCGAAGTCGGGTGCCTTTCCGCCGGCAGCGGAGAGCTGTTCGAGGTAGGTGCGGAGTAACTGTTCTTCCCACTCTCGGCGATCCTGTGGTTCGCAGGCCGACGCGACAAGGTAGGCGAAGTCGCAGGCCCAGCCGCCCTGTTGGATGACCTGCCAGTCGGCCAAGCCCATCTTTCCGTCACGCGTGATGTAAACCTGCGCGATGTGGCAATCCCCGTGCAAAAGTGTAGCGGGCAAAGCAGATGTCGCCATCTCGAGGCAGCGTTGGGTACCCCGCCAGAGCCGGTCAGCCTGCCCGTGTAGTGCGGAGGGGATGACCGATTTGGATCGGTCCATCCCAACTTTGGCACGTGCCGACATATTGATCAGCGAGCTGACATTGAGCAGGTGCTCGCGCGGAGTCTTGAGGGTGCGGATGACGTCGTGTTCCCAAAAGGCTCCATGCAGAGCGGCCAGGTTGCCCACCAGGTCAGTCATTTGTTCGCAGGTGACGGCGGTGGTCGCTGTCAGAAACTGTGCGCCCTTCGTTTCGGCGACGTCCTCCATCACCATGATGGATCGCCATGAGGCATCGTCGAAGCCACCCCAGTAGCCGGCTGGCGCCTCCATCTCGACGTGGGGGCGCAGGTTCATGAAGAACTGCGTCTCGCCGTCGAGCACCGCGCCGGCCCCCATCAGGATTCGTTGCGCGAAGTTGGTCGAGGTCTTAGTGAATAGCGCGGTTGGCAGACCGGCCTTGCGGCCCACGTCGTTGTACCGCACTCGAAGCGCGATTCGTGTGGTCGTGCCGACGCTGCCGCCGGGGCTATAGAACGACACGACTTCGGCTCCCGGATGGTCGCGACACAGGGCCTCGGTAAGCCACCTGGTGCTTAGCGCCAGTCCGTCTCGTGGCACATCGTTGGTCGTGTGCGCTATTGGGCGCGTGAACTTCTCGGCCAGGATGTGTCCAGCAACGGCCGACGCTCGGCCGGCCAGCCAGATTTTCGTACCCATCGCGAATCCTCCTAGCCGCATAGGCGCCATCTCCTACGCTCCGACCGTTGCAGACAAGCTCGAGGTGCGTCGCCGAAGTACCCAATTCATAGTAGTGAATGGACAAGTATGTGGGACGCAGTTAATATGTGTTGTTGCCTGCCTCACACTGGTCGCGACGAATCGCATAGATCACATCATGCCTCCGATGGGCGGTTGCGAGTCGGCACCTACGTCGGCTGCTGTCAGAACGGGGCTAGCCCAGCAACCACGAGCGGTTCTGTCCGCGAACAGTGAGAGGAACACCGACATGCCCACCAAGGTGATTCAGTGGGGCACCGGCTACACCGGTGCGTTCGCGCTTCGCTACCTCTTGAACAACCCCGCCTACGAGCTCGTCGGAGTCAAGTGCGTCACTGAGGCGAAAGTAGGTATGGACGCCGGACAACTCGCCGGGCTGGCACCCGTCGGTGTGAAGGCGACGCGAGACGGTGAAGCGCTGCTGGCGACCGATGCGGAAGTGGTGCTGTACATGCCGCGGGACGCGCTGGCCGATCCCAGCGTTCCTGGCTCGGCGTCTCGAGGTTGGTACGACGAGCTCGTGACGATCCTCGAAGCCGGCAAAAACGTCATCACCCCGTTGTGTTCGGGCACCCACTACGGGCACCTGGCGGACCCCCAGGGCTTCCTCGCCGGTCTCGATCAGGCCTGTCAAAAAGGCGGCGTCAGTGTCGTGTTCTTTGGTTTCGACCCCGGGTTCCTCACCGATGTGTTGCCCCTGACGATGGCCAGCGCGGTCGGCGAGGTCACCCAGATTAGAACGTACGAGGTCCTGCTGTATGCCGAGTACACGGAGGCCGAAACACTGCGCCAGCTTGGGTTCGGTGTCGACCCCCAGAATCTGCCCCCGGAGGGCATCGAATCACTACGCAATTTGTGGGGGGGCGTGCCCTACCTGGTCGCCGATGCGATCGGCATTGCCATCGACGACATCGGCGTCGAGGTCGACGTCGCTCTCGCACCTGACTCGTTCGTGACCCCTGGCGGGATGACGATCGACGCAGGCACGATTGCTGGTATCCGCTTCAGCATTTCCGGCCTGGTCGGCGACGAACAGATTTTCGTGATAAATCACGTCACCAGAATGCGCGCCGACATCGGGTCCGACTGGCCCACCGTCGGCGAACACGGGGGGTACCGGGTCGAAATCGATTCTTACCCACCTTTCGTCGGAGAGTTCCCGATGGCGCTGCCCGGGGGGACTGGCAGCAGCTTCACCGATGCAATGGCGATGACCGCAGCCCGTTGTGTGAACGCCATCGACGCCATCGTCGCCGCGACACCGGGCTACAAGACGTTCCTCGACCTCAAGCCGCTCGTCGGTCAGCACACCATCCGACTCCGCGCCCCCGCTAGCGCCCGCTAATTCTTCATGGGAAGCGGGGAACGACGATGATGAATGCCACCGGCGATGCCCGTTCGCTCGTTGAACGCTGGTCAGCGGCGGGGGGTAGAGACTTTCCGCGAGCAATCGCGGCGTCCTGCCCCGATGCCGCCGCTCTCGTTGCCGGAAGTCCCACTCTCCCAGAAAGATTCGCGGGTCGAGGCCCATTACTGACGCGTGCGCTGCGTCTCCTCGTCGAAGTGTTGGCTTCCCGGCAGACCGGTCGCGGACGGCGGGTCGATATTGGTGATCGACGGACAGCGCGTGCTAGGGGTGATGACCGGAGACGTGGTGGCCAAAAACAGCGCCTTCATGACAACGCCTGCGATCAGCAATTGACCGTGGGCGACGGACGATCACGAATTCTCCGATTCGCCGACCGCATGCTGATTACGGGCGCTGTCGTCGAGGACCCACTCGAGCAGCCCAGGCTGGCCCCACACGGAGCGGAGGGGACCAATTGCACGCCGACTGTTGCCCATCGTGACAGTCGATCCACTCGCAACGGTCCACGGGGCAGGGCAGATCAGACACCACGCCAGGCCCTTCGAAGAAGGCATCGATGCGATCACCGACACCCAAGACCGAGGAGAATCGACAATGCATGACCCGCATCCGGGTTTCGGGAGCGGTGACACCGCCTCATTGACCAAGAACTCGTTTTCCGAAGGGCCCGCGCTGGGAGCGCTGAACCACTGTGGCGCCGTCGCCCGCCGCGGCCGGGTGTCCCACGCAGTCTGCGCAGGCAAGAAAGACCGATCCAGGGATGCGATCAGACAAACACAGAGGGTAATCGCATGATCGCCGACTTCGACTACGTCGTTATCGGGGGAGGCCACAACGGCCTCAGTGCCGCCTGCACGCTGTCGGATGCGGGACATTCGGTGGTCGTTCTGGAACAGCGCCCCCATCTGGGCGGCCTCGCCAACAGCGGACCCTTCGTCGACGCCGCACCCCACCACATCCTCAGCACCGGCGCAATGGACGACATGTTCATGTCCTGCACGTCGATCATCTCCGACCTCGCGCTACACCGCTACGGCTACTCAGGCACGCCGCTCGAAGCCCCGTACGGGTGGATCGGAGAGGACGGCGCCACGCTGTTGCTGTTCCAGGATCTCGACCGAACCCTGGCGGAGGTTCGGCGCTACTCCGCCAAGGATGCCCGCGCCTACGCCGACCTCCAGCCAGCACTGTCGTGGATCTTCGAAGCGCTGACTACGGTCATGCCACACCACCCCGCGCACCTACCGAAGAAGGAACTCGGCAAGCTCCTCCTCAAACTGGCGCCGAGCCGGTCGGTACGCCGCCGCGTCGGTCAGGTCATGTCCTCTAACCTCGTCGATCTCATGGCCGACACGTTCGAGAGCGATCAGATGCGCTCACTGGGCACCTACTGGGGCAGCATGATCGGCCCCATCGACCATGATGGTGGCGGCTTCTACAGCGTGGGCCTCGCTGCGGTCCACCGCAAACCGGGCGTGATCCGCCCGCACGGAGGCATGGGCGGCATCATGAAGGCAATGGCCGACTACGCCATCGACCGCGACGCCGAGATCCGCACGGAAGCGCCCGTCGAGCGGGTGCTGGTGTCCGGCAACCGTGCAACCGGCGTGCGACTTGCCGACGGCTCTGAAATCAACGCGCGCCGTGCTGTTCTCGCTGCACTGCCCCCGCAGACCGCCTACGGTTCCCTGCTCGAAGCTGGCGTACTGGATTCCGCGACGCGGGCCAAGGTTGCCATGTTGCCGGCCAGCGGCAACAACTCGGCCACCTTCAAGATCGACGTCGCACTGTCAGGCAGCGTCGGCTACACTTTGGGCGCGCAAAAGCGCCGCCAAATCGACGATTTCGACATCCGCAAGACCGCACTGATGACGGGAACCTTCGACAACCAGCTCCGCCAGCTTCAGCTAATCCGAGTCGGCGACTCCCTGCCGAACCCGCCGGTGTACATGGCCGTCCTGACATCCAACGACGCGAGCCTCGCTCCCGATGGGCAAGACGTCGTCTATCTCGCCTCGAACGTCCCGGCGCAGCCACGGGATGGCTGGGACAAGGCCAAGGCCTGGTTCTCCGAGGCGATCATGGGTTCCGTCGGCGTGCACCTGGAGGGATTCGAGACCGAGATCGGGCGGATCGAGACCAGCCCTGCTGACTTTGGCGAACAGTTCGCGACGCCCAATGGCTCCTACTTCCACGTCGACATGACACCTCTGCGCCTTGCGATGAACCGCCCGGCGTCCGGTCTGGGCGGCTACCGATCACCCGTCGATGGGTACTACCTTGCCGCCGCCGGGTCACACCCGGGCGGAGGCGTCAGCGGGTGGCCTGGCCGGCTCGCGGCCCAGACGGCACTCGGCGAGGGTTAGCGCTCTGATGACGATGAACACGCGCCACCCACATGTCAGCGGCGGTCGATCGGTCGGTCGCATTACCGAGGCAGGTGGTTTCGCCAAGGACACCACAAGAACTGGCCATCGATCGAGAGATGAGCAATTCGCCCTCTGCCCCAACAGCTTTGCATCTGCAGATTTGTCTGGACGTCGGGGGAATGTGGTTGTCACATAAGCCGAAGTGGGAACGCCCGAACGGCGAACCGGGGATCGAGGTCTTCGGTGGGGCTGACGGCGATGCGGAGCAGTCCTCCGCAGGCGAGAGATTGGCAGAGACGCCGGACACGTTCAGGGAGACCGAGCGTGCAGATCGACGCCGCAACGCACCGGCCGAGCTGACGCCAGACGAGGTCCTTCGGAACTTACCGGCGCTCGTGGTGCTGGAACGAATCCCGGTCCCCGTCGTCGCCATCGACCACCACGGCCATATTCTGTTCGTCAATCTTGCGTTTGCCACGATGCTCGGCCGTACCCGGGCGGCGCTGCGGAGGCTGAGCGTGTGGCACATCTTGCAAGCCCCCTCCGCAGGTGCTGTTTCGGCACTGGAACTCATTCACATCCACGCTGAAACACTCGTCGAGTTGCAACACGCCGACGGATGGATCGTTCGGGCAGTGATGAGCAGATCAGCACTGCAGCGCAAAAGCGACACCGTCGCGCTCGTCGCTTTTCACGACCTCACCGAACAGCTGTGGGCAGGGAAGACATAGGCGGTCGATACCGGGCGGCGGGGCATTGGGATCAGTTGGCGCGACGCCCTGAAACGGCGGGACCTCCGGCTACGAACTGGGGCGGTGGGTTAGTCCGTGCAAGATCATGGCGGTGAGTTCGCGCAATATCCGTTCGCGTCCGGGCCGGCGATGGTCGGGATCGATCAGCCAGTCGTCCAGTAGAACCAGGGACATTGCCATGCCCAGTCCGGCTGCCACCGACAGCGGCGGATCGAGTCCGCCGAAATGCAATGCGGCATCTTCGCCTTCGAGAACTTCGCTCATCTGGGTCAGTGCACGGGCGAAATCCTGCTGCACGAGACGGGACAGCCTCGCCATCGCACTGTTGTCCCCACTCATGCTGGCCGCGGTGCAGTCTTGCAGCATTCGCCGGTTCTGCGACAGTAGCCGGATGAAGCCGTCGATGAAGGTCTTGATGAGCTTCTCGATATCGCCACCGCGAGGGATGCTCCGCCATGACGCGATGTAGTCGCCGATGAACGCCCGGAACGGCTCGATGGTCGCCACCTCGAACAGTTCGGGCTTAGTGCCAAACCGGTCGAAAACGACGGTCTCGGCGACACCGGCGGTGTTGGCGATCTGCTTAGTCGTGGTAGCCGCGTAGCCCTGCTCACGGAACAACTGCTGTGCGGCACCGAGAACCAGTTCGCGGACCTCAGCCGTCGTGCGACGCGTGCTCGAGGTCATGGAACCCAACCTTAGCGACCTGTGGGTCGTGCGGGCGCGGCGAGCAAGCGTAACCAGCGACACTAGTTCCACTGGCTAGTGGCGCTAGCCACATTGCGCCCGGACTGTTAGACTCCGCACTGGAGCGAAAAGCACGGGCCCGCAACACGGACGCACTGCAGCAGTGACGTTCAGACCGCGAGGCCAAAGCCGCTGGTCGGATCCGAAGGTGACAACACGACAGGCTCGACCACGGTCGGGCCGGGAAGACGTAGGTGTCGACGATGAATTTCGTGAACCCAATGCTGAATGTGGCGACGTCGCAGGCGGTGCAGGTTGGCGGCGAAATCCTCTTTGGAGCGGTGGCGTTGATTGCGCTCGGCTACTGCATCAGGGTCGCCCGGCGTCAACGCAAGTTATGGCCGCTGTATCTATATGCCGGGTCCGCGTTGAACTTTCTTTACGAACCGTTCAACAACCTATTGGGGCACTGCGCCTATCCGGTGATTGGGCAGCACACTCTCATCACCGTGTTCGACCAGCACATCCCGATCTATATCGGCTTGGTCTACATCTTCTACTTCTCGCTACCCGTCCCGTTGCTGGTGCAGCGATGGGAAGCCGGCATCACCAAACGCCAGTTCTGGAAGGACTACATCGTTCTGGCGGTGCTGGTCGCGGCGTTCGAACCGATGTTCATCAAATTCGGCTGGTGGCTCTATCACGGTGGGAACCAGGCGCTGGCGTTCACAGGTTTTCCAATGTGGTGGTGGTTCGCCAACCCGATGTGCGTCTTCGCCGTGGCGGCCATGGTGTTCCTGCTGCGCCGTTACGTATTCACCAGTAACCGCCAGGCCGTGTTGATCGTGCCGCTGGTCCCGCTGACCTTGTTTGCGAGCCACGCATCAGCAGCAACCCCGGTGTTCGTGGCGATCAACCAGACCACTGGCGACGGCTGGACCACGGCAGCGTCCATCGTCACCATCGGGATCTCCCTGCTGTACGTGTGGATCATCTCGAAGGCCGTGATCAGCACGGCCCGGCCCACGCCGGAGCCGACCGACGTCACGGAACACTCCGGACGTGTGCACTCAATGACGTGAACGGTGGCACGCTAACGCGATGGGTCGCGCCTCGCCGCGCGACCCATAGCGGGGCGCACTAGTCCGCAATCTCTCCGTTCAGTCGCCCAAGATTTCCCCACCGCAAAAACCGGACGGGGGCAACTTCATCGAGCTCTTGAGGTGTACCGGTCCGCGAGTGGGCTCGAGATTATCCAAGAGGAGTCTGTCAATGCTGTTGCGGATGCTAAGTGTTGTGGTGTTGGTGGCAGGGCTCTGGGGTGCCACTCTCACCACCGGTGAGACCGGAACGGCGAAGGCCACGCCAGCGATCGAGTACCTACAGGTGCCCTCGGAGTCGATGGGTCGCGACATACCAGTCGCATTCATGGCCGGCGGCCCTCACGCCGTCTACCTGCTGGACGCCTTCGACGCAGCACCTGACGTCAGCAACTGGGTCACTGTCGGCAACGCCTTCAACACACTCGCAGGCAAAGGCATCTCGGTTGCGGCGCCCGCCGGCGGTGCATACAGCATGTACACCAATTGGGAGCAGGACGGCAGCCGGCAGTGGCAGACTTTTCTCTGCGACGAGCTGCCGAACTGGTTGGCCGCGAACAAAGGCCTCGCCCCCGGCGGCCACGCCATCGTCGGAGCGGCACAGGGCGGAAACGGTGCGCTCGAGGCAGCGACGTTCCGTCCCGATCGATTCCGTTACGCTGGCTCTATGTCGGGCTTCGTCACCCCCGAGCGGACCGGCACTGATGGCGCAATCACGCAGGGCTTGCAGAACTTCGGCGGCGTTGACATCCGGAACATGTGGGGTCTGCCACAGCTGGGCCGCTGGAAGAATCATTCCGCGAACGTCCATTCCAGCTTGCTGAAAGACAACAACACTCGACTGTGGATCTTCAGCCCGCAAACCATGACGGCCAGTGATCCGGCCGCAATGATAGGTTTCCCGGACATAGCTCAGGGCAACAATCGCACCTTCTACGGGCAGTACCGCGATATCAGCGGGTCGAATGGGCATTTCGACTTTCCTCTGACCGGCGACCATGGCTGGAGCAGCTGGGCGCCAGAGCTCGCCGCGATGTCGGCTGATTTGGTCTCGTCGATCAAATGAGTTTCTGTGAACGATGCGCTAGGGCGTACACGTGGAGCTGCGCGGGCCAGTCATTGCTGCGAAGCGATTCAGATCTGAATCGCGAAGGGAGAGTCAGTTGTCAGCAGTTAAAAAACGTGTAGTTGTCGCCGTTGTCGCCACAGTTGCCGTCGTCTACTCCGCTCCGGCGGCGAACGCTGACCCCGCTGGCGACGATCCGTGCAGTCTGACTGCCAACCTTCTGTGTGCGTTCATTCCGCGTGCGCCCGATCTGGACCACGACATCGACATATCGAAGGATTTCGGTACCGACAATGGGAGCTCAGAAGGCAAGCCACCCACTGATGTCTGCATCAGCGGGTGTTACTGAATGCGCTTTCATGCCAATCGCGCCCCGAACCGCCGCCGTCCTGCTAGATATTCAGCGCATTTACCTGCGGCATTAAGGGCAGCAGTGTGCACCGCGCCCAAAGATCGAGTCGACAGCGAGCCGAAGCTTATGCACCTCGGCGCCGAGACAACCAGGTTTCTGAAGGCTAGGGGTCGAGAAAGCCAATTTGCCTAGTCCGAAATTCGGGGGTGATGCCGATTATTCGTGAAGTTTCAGTCCATTGTGCGGTTTCCAGTTTGACCTCCTAAAGCATTGCGGTGGCAATATGAACAGGCGCTGTTTTTGCTGTTGGCTGGCTCCCTTACTGGATTGCGGCGTGATGAGTCGGCGTCTCCGCTGCTATCGTCTTCGCTTTTGGTAAACACGTTCACCCGCCGCCGCGTGTCGACTCTGGGCATTGTGCATAGCGTGCCCCGTCGACCATTGCGGGAACGTGAATTTCGTCCTCGCTTGTCTTGATCCGCAGCCCCACCCGGCCGTTCTGACGAAGCGAAGAATGGCGAATCCGCCATAACGTTGAGAATCTCATTAGCGTACTAGGCATCCGTGATGGCCTTTTACCAATTTCTCTTCCTAATCGATATTTCGAGAGACAGTCTGGTGTCACGGCGGTCCAACCGCTGGAGCAAACAATGTCGGATGCTAAGACGGTCGTGGAATCGATGGGCTGGTCCTACCTCGTCGTGAACGAGCCTCCAGCGATCCGTTTGGCAAACGTGCGCCTCCTGTCGGGTTATCGACATCGACGGGAGTGGTCGATCAACTCGGATGTGCTGACGAGATTCGATCCGGCGCCGGGAGATTCGCCGGCGTGCCCATTGCCGATGCCGAACACGCCAGCGGCCCGCACCGACCGCCATTGGTTCGTGCGGCCCTCATGCACCT
Organism: Mycolicibacterium hodleri; assembly: GCF_006439015.1. Classification (GTDB taxonomy): domain Bacteria; phylum Actinomycetota; class Actinomycetes; order Mycobacteriales; family Mycobacteriaceae; genus Mycobacterium; species Mycobacterium hodleri_A. The sequence goes on from NZ_RCZG01000008.1 coordinate 82,089, forward strand.
GTTGTGGCTCCACGAGTACTCGGTCAACTTGGACGAATCACTTCCCCCGGTCAACGATCTTGGAGGCGCCGAACTGAACCGTGCAGGAGTGCGCGTAGGTATGGGAACACGATTCGCCTACGACGGAGAAATCGTCGTGCAGTCGTAGCGCTGGAACGAATGAACCGTGGCTTTTGTAGCGATCATCAACGGATTGGCGAGGTCCGACTCGACGCCCAGCCGATCACTGTGGCGACCGCGCTCGACGGTTGGGTGGTCGACGTCGACAGTCTGCTTTCCCCGAACTCGATACCGGATCGCCTTCGGGATTGGAATTCGTCATCCCTCGGGCGATGGAGTCGGGCCGTCGCGCAGGGTGCTCAGCGCCTGCCGCGCCTCGTCGAGTGTCGCGCAGACAACGTCGATTCGAGCTTGGACCAAGGCGGACGCCGCGTCCCCGCCCCCCTGCATCGAGAGGGCTGGTGCGAGAAATCCTTGTACGCGCTTCCGGATTGCACGTTCGGAGTGGTCGCGCTGCTGCATGGCCAAGTACAGCTGTTCCACCGTCCAGGTGATGATGTCACCGATCGGAACGTCGATTCGGATCTGGCCGGCGCGCCGGCCCCGTTCGTATACGGGTCCCAGTGTCGACGTCACCAGTTCGTGGGCTTCCGAATCCAGCTCTGCCGCCGTCCGAATGACTAATAGTTCGCGAATGACGGGATCGTTCGGCAGCTCGCGGACCAGGTAGAGGAACGCGACTTCCAGCTGGGCGAAAGTTCCGGAGTGGCCGTTGATTTCGTTGACGCACGCCTCGGCGTAGCTAGCTGCCCGCCTGAGAGCCACCGCGACGATCATGTCCTCGCGTCTGCCCAGGTGGCGGAACGCGGTAGCGCGTGAAATACCGGCCGCGGCGGCAACCACATCGATCGTCACTGTCTGGAGGTCGTCACGCCCCAGTTCTGCATCGGCCGCGCGTACCAATCGGTCCACGACCGAGGATTCGTCATCGCGGGTCTCCTCGCTTGGCACGTGCATAGACGCTAGTTGATTCGGCTATTTCGGCAGAATCCAGACATTGATATTCACCGGTCCAATAATCGCGAATACTGAGATTTCTAGTCTATCGAGTCTCACACTGTAAGTGTTGACCGACGTTCTCGAAGGAGCACCATGACCCGCACGTGTCCGGCGATACCGAATCAGGCGACACTTCCGCTACTCGACGATCGCTCAGCGGCATGGAAAATCATCCACGACGCGGGCGATGTCGCCGTCTCCGAGGACGGCACCTACTTCCTGATAGGCGCCGATGCCGTCGAATCGGCTGCCAAGAATACGGAAGTCTTCTCATCCGAAGGGGCGTTCGCACTGCTCGGGAGCCCGTTCCCGCTAGTGCCGATCGCCGTCGATCCGCCGGAGCACAGCCGATACCGGAGAGTGCTCAATAAGTTCTTCAGCCCCCGAAGCATGGCAGAACACGAAGACGAACTGCGTCGTCAGGTGGACGAACTCATCGATGGAATCATGGCAAGTGGTCCGGTGTGCGATGTGGTGAGCGCCTTGGCAGTGCCCTTTCCCTCCCAGGTGTTCTTGACCCTATTTGGATTGCCACTGAAAGATAGGGATCGGCTCATCGGCTGGAAGAACGCAATCATCGAGCTCACGGATACCCACGCAGTGGCTGAAAGCACTCCCGAGTCGCTGCTCGTGGCGGGCGAGCTGTTGAGCTACCTCGCAGACCTCATCAAGCAACGTCGCGTGGCGGCGAGGGGTGTCGACCTGCTCAGCCAGTTGCTTGCCGACAGGGACGAGGGGGCCATTACCGACGACGAACTCATGGGCATGTGCTTCATCTTCATTCTCGCGGGCCTAGACACCGTCACCTCGGCTGTCGGATTTGCGTTGAGCGCTCTTGCCCAGGACGCCGATCTCCGAAACAAGGTGAGAAGTGACGCCGCTGTGGCCGCCGCGTTCATGGAGGAGATTCTCCGAGTCGAGAGTCCGGTTCCATCCGTGCCCAGGGTTACCACTGCGGCGGTCGACGTCGACGGCGTCACCATCCCGGCAGGAGCGACGTGCTGGCTGATGATGGGTGCCGCGAACCGGGATGCTCGACGCTTCGAAGACCCACACCTGATCGGTGAGAGGAGAACGGGTCATTTCGCGTTCGGCCGCGGACCGCATCGCTGCCTGGGATCTCATCTCGCGCTGCTCGAGCTACGGTTGGTCATCGAGCAATGGCTAACGCGGATACCCGATTTCGCGCTTGAAAGCCCTCCCGAGGTGATTTGGCCCAGTGCCACGCACGGCCTGCGGCGGCTCGAGATCCGCATCGATGTGTGAGGCGGCAGATGCGCCGCCCGAAGCGCCAGCACTGATCAACCGTGTCAGGACTGCAGCGACGCGCCCCGACTAGTCCGCCAAATTCTGCGATTCGATGCGTCGAAGCGCATCCGCTCGCAACCGGGGTTTACCCGCTACCGATCCTCGGAGTTCATCGAGGTCGCCTAAACTCTTTGCCGATTGGTGTTCTAGGCTTCGCCTGGTCCGCATGAGCAAGTCGACCGAAGGAACGCGATGATCACTATGAAGAAGGCGATTATCGTAGCAATCGGCGCCAGCGCCGTGTCGCTGAGCGTGGCCGCGCACGAGGATGCTTGATCCGGGAGACGGCTCGTGTCCGCTCGCGATGTCCTTCTTGTGCATTTCCTGCCGATGGCCCCAGACCTCGACCTCACCACGGACCCCATCACGCTCAATGGCGATACCCTTCCGCAGATGCGGGCTGCACGCTGGACACGGACGGCGCGCCGTCGTCACCTCCGTGCTCGACCGGTTTTTCGTAGCAGTCGTTTGGCGCCGCAACCGCTGTGCGTGCCCCCGGGCGCCCGTCCCGGGATAGTGCTCCGGCGGCGACAATGCGGTGCCGATTCGCGTGATTCGGCTATGCATCGGTTTGTGCGACGGCTAGATTCAAAACAGCGCGCGATTGGGCGCCTAGAAGTCGAGGTGGGACGTGCAGATTAGATTCGCTGCCGTGATTCCAGTGGTTCTGACCATCGCCTGTATCACCGGCTGCTCGTCACCGTCGTCGGCGCCCCGTCAGCAGGGCTCCATGCCGGTGGGCACCGCAGAGGTGACGGTCAACGATCAGAAACTGGCGACGTCCAAGTCCGTCGCCTGCAGTATCGAACAGGCGACGACGACCATCCAGACCGGCGACGACAACGCGGGAACCACGGTCATCGTGGACAACTCGGGTAAACCCGTTGCCAGGTCCGTGGTGATTCGTAACCTCGGCGGATTCACTGGCAGCTACTCGCAGGACCTCGGTCCCAGCGCCGATGTCAAATGGACCGGGCGGACCGTCACCGTCGCCGGTACCGCCGACGGATTCAATGCCGACAACCCCAGCGTGCGAGCCACCGGACAGTTCTCGATCGCGGTGAGTTGCTAGCTTTTACGGCGCTCGGCAACGACGTCATCGCGTGCGAACCGATGCGAGGATGGCAATTCGACGCCAAGGCCGCCACGGTGTCATGTTCGCCAGACGACGGTTTCCTCCAGGCCGGCACGCGTGGTGCGAAAACGGTTTGCCGGGTGATCGAGATCGGGCCAGCCGAACGATATTCCGCAGACGACGATTTCGTGGCTGTCAATGTCGAAGAACGTCCGCACGGCCGGTGAGACAATGGCGAGGGCCGCTTGGGATATGGCACCTAGCCCCAGACTGTGTGCCGCCAAGAGGAAGCTGTTGACGTATATGCCGCAGTCGAGCACCCCATAGGTGCCCAGTTCGGCTCGGGACGTGACGATTGCGACGTGTGGCGCTCCGAAGAATTCGAAGTTCTTCGCCGTCTGGGCGTTGGACGCAGTGCGATCGCCCTCGGCGATGCCGAGGCTGTCGTAGAGCTGCCGCGCCACTGCTTTGCGACGTTGCCGTGACGTCCCGGTGTAGCAGGGCGGAAACTCGATGTCGGGTGCCGGGTTTCCGCGCGCCGCCTCAGCCAGCACGGCAGTGCGGAATTCGTTCGTGGCATTGCCACTGGTGACGTAGGTCGTCCACGGTTGGGTGTTGCACCACGACGGAGAGCGTCGGGCTATGTCCAGTAACCGCTCGATACGTTGGTGTGGAACAGTTTCGGGCAGAAAGCTCCGGCAGCTCCAACGGTCGGTGAGGAGTCGTTCCAGGGCGTCGGCCTGCGCGGTCGAGGGGCCAGTGCGCTCATCGCCGCTCATGGGGGCTGATGCTAGCAGGCGTTAACGATCGTTAGCTGGCTGCGGGGAGTTGAGCCGACTACCCGAGGACGCGCGCGGCGGTTCTCGACGCGTCAGCCGAATCACGCTCGTCAACAAGACCGTAGCGGGTGCCTGCCATCGTCAGCCAGATTCCGGCAGACCCGCCGAGCGCGGCGAAGATGCCGGTCGTGATCCATTGCCAGCTCTGGAACGCCGGACCGAAATAGGTAGTGGTCACGGTGAACCACCCGATCGCCAGCACGGTGAACCCCACCCACATCAAAGTCGACTGTCCGCGGGTTGACCTGCGACGCAGGGTTAGTGCGATCGCGAACGGCGGGTACACGACTACGGTCAAGCCGAACGCGATGACGTAGAGGTCGTCTTCGAGCGTTGCCTTCACCATCCACCAGATCACCATGCCGAACGCCACCGCGGCGGCGAGCAGTGCGGTAAAGACACGCTGGGACACGTGCGGAAAGAGTTCGCTTCGGCCGTATCGGTACGTCTGCCGTAGGTAGACGACCTCCATCAGCGACGTCAGGACGAGCGCGGCCCAGAACAATTTGAGAAACCAGTGGTCGTAGACGTTGAACCACTGGTCGAACCGAGCGACGTACGACGTATCGTGGGCGAACCAGAACACCGAACAGAAGATCGGGAACGAGTACGTGGCGTCCCGCTTGGCCATCACGAATGCTTGCGAGAACCACATTGCCATGCCGATGATCGTCACCCCGGCGAGCGCCAGTACCCCCACCCGGTGAGCGTCTACGGCGACCAAGACGGCGTAAGGGTCGTACATGATCGCTCTCCAAACATTGGTCGCCGGACACGAGGCGCGCGGCAGCGTACGTCAACTGTGTCCGGCCGATCAGCCGTGCGTCAAGACCTATCACAATTTATGCGACAGAAACCCTCATAATTATTAGCAGGCGGGCGATACTCGTGAAAGTAGTCGCCGCTTGAACCTATTCGAGCAGAAGAAGGAAATCCATGGTCGCCCATGTGCCCCGGCAGGCCACCGTGCCAACGAAATCTGCCGCACCCGCGATCGCAGACCGCCCCGCCGCACGGGGGCGACTCACGGTGATGGAGGCCAAGGTTCAGAGGGTCCTGATCTGGTCGGGCCTCGGGATGATCGTGGTGTGGCTCGGGGCATTTCTGTTCATTGCGGGCTTCATCCCACCGTCGGCACCGACCAGCAGCAGCGACGCCATCGTGCGTCTTTACGAGGACCACTCGATCGCCATCAAGCTCGGGCTGGTGATGTCGATGTTGGGCTCGGCGCTGCTGGTCCCCTTTGGCGTGGCGATATCCGGTCAGCTCAAGCGAATTGACGGTGCCAAGGCGCTCGCGGACATCCAGATGGTTTCGTGCGCGCTGTTGTCCCTGGAGTTCATCACCCCGATCGGGGTCTGGATGGCCACGAGCTTCCGCGTTGACGGTCGATCGCCCGAGTTCACCGAGGCGATGCACGATCTCGGCTGGATCCTGTTCATGACGGTGATCTGGTCGTTGTGGGTGCAGCTGATCGCCATTGCCGTGGCCATCTTCGTCGACCGGCGTGAAGAGCCGGTTCTTCCCCGATGGCTGGGGTACCTGAGCTTGTGGACGTCGGTACTCATCCTGCCTGCGGGCACCGTTCTCTTTTTCAAGAGCGGACTCTTCGCCTGGAATGGCGTTGCGGGACTTTATATTCCGTTAGTGGGATTCGTCATCTGGATCACCTCGATGAGCGTTGTCATTCATCGAAACCTCACCAAGCGGATCGGCGAAGGCATCGCAGCCGGGAAGCGGTCAGCCCGTCCGCCGCTTCGGGTCGGATCACGATGCCATTAGTCCGCCGTCGACGGGCAACGCGGCACCAGTGACGAAGGACGCCTCCTCGCGGGCCAGAAACACCGCCATGTGAGCGATCTCGTCTACGTGCCCCCATGCGTGCCATTGGGGCTGTCGTCAGGAGGCCGGAAGTGAGTTCGGCCGACATCTGTCGATCGGTCCGGTCAAGCCTCACATGTCTTTTGGGCGGCGCGACGGGAGTGGGGGGCGTAATGAGACGAGTGTGATCGTTGACACCAAGCGGGTGCGGTATTACATTTTGAGATTGGCTGGTGCAAAAAAGGACGGGAGCTCGAAGCGTGATGAGCAGACTCATCCAACTATGTTGTGCGTGGGCGGGTTCGGTCTTCTTCGTGCTCTACGTCATCGCCTTCGTGGGGTTTGCCCGGTTCGTCCCACCGCCGGCACCGTCCTGGGACGCCGTCAGAATCGACGCGTTGTTCACCGAGCATGCGATCCAAATCCGGGCGGGGATGGTGCTTGGCTTGATCGCCACGGCGTTGCTCATCCCGTTCTTTGCGGTGATCTCAGTTCAGATCGCCCGCATCGAACGCCGGTTGCCGGTGCTGGCGCTGATTCAGTTCGGTGGAGCCGTCCTGTTGATCGTCTTCTTCCAGTTGTGTGGAATGCTTTGGATCGCGGCAACGTTCCGAAGCGAGCTCGACTCGTCGACGGTCCGCGTGCTCAACGATCTTTCCTGGCTGATCTTCGTGATGGTGTTTCCCGGTTACGTCCTGCAGTTGTTCTGCATTGCGTTGGCGTCCTTCATGGATCGCACGGCTGCTCCAATCTGGCCGCGCTGGGTTGGGTATCTGAACGTCTCGGTTGCTTTGTGTGGAGAAGGCGGCGCTATCGCCGCCTTCTTCAAGCAGGGACCGTTCGCCTGGAACGGCATCATCGGTTTCTACATCCCGATCGTCGCCTTCGTCGTGTGGATCGGTGTGATGACCTACCACCTGCACAAGGGTATCAACCGGCAGTTCGCCGAGACTCCTGAGGCGATTCGCGCACCGGGACGCACCGGTGACAACGTCGGTGTCCGATGACCGCGGCTTCCACCACGGCCGTCCCGTAGCCGCTCGTCCGTCATCGCCCTCAACGGACCAAGGAGGTCACATGCCCGGTACGTCTCGCGTCGGCATCTCGCTCCCGATGCTCAATCAGCCGCCCAACGATCTGCGGGAACTCGCGCACCTCGCCGACGAGGCGGGGTTCGATTCGTTGTGGGACTACGAATTCTTCCGCAATCCGTTCATAAGTCACGCGCTGAACGCGACGACGACGTCACGCATCAAACTGGCCACGGGTATCGCCACGGCGTCTAGCCGCACACCATTCGAGATGGCCAACGCGGCCGCGGACGTCGATGAACTCTCCGGGGGTCGCGCCGTCGTCGGTACCAGCGTCGGCGGTGCCGGTTGGACCGATGTCCTCAACGGCGCCGACATCAGTCACCCGCTACCGCGGATGCGGGAGTACATCGAAGCGGTGCGTGCGGTCTGGGACTACCTGTCGACCGACGAACCGTTCGCCTACGAGGGACGTTTCGTCAAGACGGCCAGCCCGGCGTTCAATCCGTGGGGCGGGCGCGCGTTGGTGCGACCCCGGATCCCGATCTATCTGGGCGCACTCAAGTCCGCGATGCTGCAAATGGCGGGGGAGGTCGCCGACGGCGTCATCGGCTACCTCAACACCCCAACGTTCGTCGATCAGCACGTGCGCCCCAACGTCGCAGCCGGAGCGGCCAAGGCCGGTCGCGATCCGGCCGACGTCGACATCACCTCACTCGTGTTGTGCAGCATCTCCGAAGACCGCGCCGCGGCACGGCGCCTGGCCCGCATCAACGTCGGCAACTACGTCGCTTTTCCCATCAGTTCAACCGTCGTCGAGTTCATGGGCTTGCAGGAGGATCGCGACGCGGTGCTCACCGCGTTGATGCAAGAGGGTCCCTCAGCCTTGGAGACGGCAACCTCCGACGCACTCCTCAAGGCCTTTGCCATCAGTGGCACCCCTGACGAAGCACTCGAGCAGTTCGCCGAATTCGACGGCCGTCTACCCAACATCGTCCTGCACACTCCTTACGTGCCACCCATTCAAGGTCGGGAAAGCGCCAGCGCCTTTCGTGCGACGGTATCCACCTTCGCCCGGGCCTTCGCCTGACCGGACGATCCCCGCATCCGACCTCTCTCCTCGATCGGCACGACTCGAGCGGCGTTGAGCATCAGGCGACGAACTTCCATGGGTGCGCCGCGGGCGTCGTACATTAATGGGATCTGGCGTCTTGATATAGCCCACCGGTGTCGATAGAGTCCCGGACACCAGAGAAGAGTGTTGGGAGACAAAGTATGTCTAACTCCGTCGAAGTCGGCATCAACCACTGGCCGAGCCGATTCCTGCCCCCACAAGCTGCCGCCGAGATCGCGATGCAGATCGAGGCCACGGGAGTGGTGGATTGGTTTCAGACCTGGGATCAGTTGGTCAGCTTCCTCCCCCGTGCACTCTGGCGCCCGGATGTCACGCCGATGGCACAGTTCAGTTCTGACTGCGACTCGTACTACAACGCCGGAATGGCAGCGGTGCTCGCGGCAAACGCGACCACGAAGCTCAACATCACCACCACACTCGACTCGGTACGCGTGGGTCCGGCGGAACTGCTTCAGCAGGCCCTGACCCTCGCCGCGACCACCCCGGCGAAGGTCGCATATCAGGTTGCCGCTGGCGAGCTCAAGCAGTGCAAACCGTTCGGGTGGAAGCGATCACAGGGACTGTCGCGAATGGAGGACATCTTCGCCATCCTCCGCAAGATGCTCGCGTCCGATGATTTGATAAGCCACGAAGGCAAGTACTGGACATACACCGATGCCTGGATCGGCGGGCACTTCCCCAAGGTCCCCGAATTCTGGGCATTGGGCGGCGGGCCTCAGCTGATCGAGACCTCGACAACCTATGCCGACGGGTTCATCAGCATGGTTCCCAGTGCCTTCGCCACCCCGGAACTATGGGCCGCACAGGTCGCCCAGGTCCACCAGCGGCTCGTCGACAAGGATCGCGATCCAGAGAAGTTCACCTGTGGCTTTTGGCCCTTCGTCTTGGCCTATGACAGCGATGACCAGCGCGATCGGCTACTGGCAAACCCAATCACCAAGTGGATGACCGCCGTATTCGGTCGTTTGCACCACGGCGCGTGGGAGGCAGAGGGTGTGGAGCTGATCTTCCCCGCCGACTGGCACTATGCAATGCGACTGCTGCCGCACCAGCTGAGCCAGGCCGAGGTCGACAACATCGTCGCTGCTGTCACACCGAAGATGATCGAAAAGTCCTGGATCATGGGCACTCCCGAAGAGATTGCGGCACAACTGCAACCGTGGGTGGATGCCGGCGCAAACTACATCGCTCCCAGCGATCTAGCACCGAGCATTCTCGAGCCAGACGAGCAGCCCGACGCATTTCGACGGATGGTCGACGTCTGCGCGCACCTCAAGCGTGCCGTGGTGCCCGCGTAGCGCGAAGATCTCGTGTGTTCGGCCCGTACGGAGTGATCCCGCGACTTACTCCGCACGGCGGGCGACGCCGTCTTCGGCCAGAGACGTCACCTCCCGGATCATCCGGGGTGGCTGGGGCGCGGACGCCGATGGGAATCACCCAGTCACTGAGCCACACCGACCCCATCACCATGCTGGTTACGGTGGCAATGGTCGCAGGGGGTCAAGATGAGCGAGGCCCATGCTGTTCGGCGATGTCCAGCTCGGCGTCGTGGACGGCCCGGAGACCTTCGCGGGCCAGCTTGAGGTTGGACACGACTTGAAGCGGTATCGCCACCCGCATGTTCGGCTGAGGGGACCACTTCGAGAAGCAGGTCAAGGGAGAAATCTCGGGCCGTGCGCTAGCTGCAATGACCAGGCACCACCCCGTTCGGCAACGCGGGTCTGCTGCACGAATAGGTGACATCTGAGTTGGCTTGCCCGGGACGGGTGGGCTGACAGGATGTCAAAGTGCCCACGCCCTATCCCCAAGAGTTCCGCGACGACGTCGTGCGGGTGGCTCGCAACCGCGATGGGGGTGTGACGATCGAACAGATCGCCGCCGACTTCGGTGTGCACCCGATGACCCCGACCAAGTGGATGCGACGAGCCGACGTGGACAGGGGTTAAAGCCCGGCAAGAACACCAGTGACTCCACGGAGCTGCGTGGTTGCGTCGTCGAAATCGGTTGTTGGAGCAGGAGAATGAAGTCTTACGCCGGGTTGCGGCCTATCTGTCGCAGGCCAATCTGCCGGGAACAGGCTCTACCCGCTCGTGACTGAGCTCACGGCCGACGGAGTCCCCGTGGCGGTGATGTGTCGGGTACGCAAGCTCGCTCGCCAGCCCTACTACCCTGGCGGGCCAACCCGATCACCGGTGCCGAGCTGGCCGAGGCCTACCGCGCCAACGCCCTGTTCGATGTGCATCGCGACGACCCGGAGTTCGGCTACCGCTACCTCGTCGAGGAGGCCCGTGATGCTGGTGTTCCGATGGCCGAGCGCACCGCGTGGCGGATCTGCACCAACAACCGGTGGTGGAGTGTGTTCGGCAAGAAACGCGTCAAGATCGGCAAGCCTGGCCCGCCGGTGCACGATGACCGCGTCGAGCGCGACTTCACCGCGGATTCATCAAACATATTGTGGCTCAGCGATATTAGCGAACACTGGACACGGGAGGGTAAGCCTTTTTGTGCGATCAAGGACGTGTTCTCCAACCGCATCGTGGGCTACAGCCTCGACTCTCGGATGAAGTCCCAGCTCGCAATTGCTGCGCTCGCCAGTGCCGTTGCCCGCCGCGGTCAGGTCGCTGGCTGTGTTCTGCACAGCGACCGCGGGTCGCATTTCGCAGCCGAAAGTTCTTCCACGCCTTGGGTCGCCACGACATGGTCGGCTCGATGGGCCGCGTCGGGGCCGCGACAATGCGGCCATGGAAAGCTTCTTCAGCCTGTTGCAGAAGAACGTCCTGAACCGCCGCCGCTGGGACACTCGCGAACAGCTACGGATCGCCATCGTTGCGTGGATCGAACGGACCTACCATCGCCGCCGGCGCCAGACCGCCCTCGGGCGGGTTGACCCCGATCGAATTCGAAGCAATCATGACCACACCGGCCAGTCAGGCCGCGTGACCGAAACTGTCACCTATTCGTGCAGCAGACCCCGCCAAGCACGATCAAGTGGCATGACCTGGATCACATAACAGGCTTGACATGGACTGACGCCACTTCTTAAGCTGATATTGAGACGACTTATCGCAGTAGTTCGGCTGTCAGCCGCCGGTGAATGTACCGGCGGTCCGCCGGACTTCATCAACGCAGCCCAGGTAGCCAATCGAAGGGACCTCATGTCGGAGCACGACGGTTTGTTCTCACTACGCAGTCAGCGCGTAATCATGTGGTGGGGAATCGGTCTGACGGTCATCTACCTTTTGTCCTACATCTTTCTGCTCCAGCAGGCCCCGCTAAAGAGTCCGTTGTGGTCGCCCGAGCAGGTCGCCGATTGGTATGCGCAAAACCAGGTGAGAATCAAGTGGGGTGCGGTGATCTGCAGTTGGACGGGCGCATTCATGATGCCCATCTTGGCGGTCGTCGCGGTGCAGATGGCTCGCGTCGAGGGCGGCTGGCGGATTTGGAGCATCATGTCGCTAGTGAGCGGTGCACTCATGTCGCTGTTCCTGATGCTTCCCCCGATGTTCTGGGGAGTTGCCGCCTACACGGCCCCGCGCAAGGACCCCGAAGTCACCACTCTGATGCACGAGTTGGCTAACCTGACGCTGACGACGACCGACCAGTACTACATCTTCATGTGGGTCGCCGTAACGGTCATGGCGTTACGGCCTGCGACTCAATTGATCAAAAACAACCCCTTCCCTCGGTGGTGGGGCTACATGTCGATATGGATCACCATCATGTTCGAGGCGGGCGCCATAGCGTTCGTCCCGCGCACCGGTCCCTTCGCTTGGAATGGCCTGCTGGTGTTCTGGTCGCCGTTGTCACTGTTCTCGCTATGGATCATCATCCAGAGCTACCTCGTCCTGCGCAGCCTGAACAAGCAAGAGGCCGAGGCCGAACTAGTGGGAGCGTCGGCTCCAACGAATAACGATCCAGCGACCGTCTAAGGGACGTTGCGAAGGAACGGGTTGACGATGTCTTTGCCGGAAGTACAGATGAAGGACGCCCCGGGTTCGCGCGGCCGTGCCGTGGTGGTCGGGTGCGGCATCTCCGGGGCGGCCGCGGCGAATCGATTGCAGCGAAACGGTTTTGACGTCACCATCCTAGAAGCCGAATCGCAGGTGGGTGGGCGGACGTCGACGATTCATCAGGACGGCTTCACGATCGACCTGGCCGCGTCGATGCTGCTCAAGAGTTACCGACGGATGGTGGCGCTGATTGCCGAGGAGAACTGGCAGGCACACTTCGAACCGGCAAGCGACACCATTGGAGTAGAACGCGACGGCTGCATTCATCACATTCACGCGGCCAAGCCGCTTGGGGCGGTGAGCACCGGCCTTCTCTCTGCGAGAGCGAAGTCGCGCCTCGGCGTGATCGCGCTGGACGTCTTCAAACACCGTAAGCACCTAGACTGGCAGAACCCGGTCGTTGCCGCTGATCTGCACTACGGGGACGTTCGCGAGTATGCCGACGTCCGCGTGGGCAATGCCGAGGTGCGCGATTATCTGATCGACCCGGCCTGCCGGTTTCTCGGTCTCAGTGGTCTTCAAGACCAGTCAGCCGTCGACTTCCTCTTTCTGGCAAGAAATATGGGCAAGACCGAAATGTTCAACAGCGCCGATGGAATCGACACCCTGGTCCGGTTGCTGGCGTCAGACTGCAAAGTCGAGACGAACGCATTGGTGACGTCCGTAGAAGAGTCCGCCCATGGCGTCACGGTGACCTGGGGGCGCGATGGTGAGCAGTCGCGGACGGTGGAAGCCGACGCCTGTGTGCTCGCCGTCCCAGGTCCGCTGGCGACCAAGATCCATCCGCAGATGGGTGCCGCAAGGGCCGACATTCTCAACTCGGTTGTCTACGCCCCGGGCCTGAACGTCTACCTCGGCACCGAAGTGCCCACCGCCGAGAAATCCGCGCTCATCCTGATACCACACCTCGACTATCCGGATCTCGCATGTGTCATTCTCGATCACAACAAGGCGAAGGGTCGCGCACCTGCCGGCAAGGGATTGATCAGCACGTTCTGGCACAAGGACTTTGCACTCGAACACCAACACGATTCGGACGAAGAGATCCTGCGCGCAGTCATGCCAAGTGTCGGGAGGTTGCTGCCCGAGGCCGGGGGAGGCCTGGCGACGGTTCACGTCCAACGCTGGGATCGCGCGTTGGTGATCGGGCCGGTAAGTCGTTACCGGGACTTGGAGAGGTTCAAGGCGCTCACCCCGCCTGACAGCAAGGTGCGCATGGCTGGAGACTCGGTGTCGTCTTCGACGATGAACTCGTGTCTGTGCTCCGGTGAGCGCGCGGCAGACGAAGTGCTCGCCGCCCTCGGTGTTCCGAAGCGGAGGGCCCAGGTGTGAGATCGCCGAACGGCGACGACACGATGCACTTGAACAGCCCCGCAGCACATCTGGTGGTGTCCGCGATGGACGGTTGTGTCTCGTCGACGTCGACAGTGAGTTCGAACGCTGCGCAACTGGATTGATGGCGACCCGCCGGCAGGGAGGGGGCGACGGTCAGCCGCGTTGGCCTCCCAGACAACGCAAGCCCACGGGGCCTCCGTCGCCGATCACGGCCGAGCAGATCGAGCAACGCGCGGCTAGTCCTCCTTCACCGAGAGGGGGCAGCAGCATTGACGGGGCGGCGGCTGGCGGCAAGCCTCAAGATGTCGACGCGCACGTTGTACAGGTGGATCGGTAACCAGCACAACATGATTCGCGGGATCGTCAAATTGCATCCGTCATTGCTCTATTCGACCACGGACTTCGGATGGAGCTTCTTCGAAATTGTCAGGTAAATCCTCGCGGGAGTCCGCGCAGAGGCATCAATCCTCACGCTCGTCACGGGCGTGCACCTGTGTCGGACGCGACACCACGACACCACGACACCACGACACCACGACAAGTCTTGTCACATTGTCGTAAGGTTTGCTAGTGTGAACCAGCACACAGTCACGAATCCGATGGTGAGGAGTTTCACATGCCTGTTCAACCAGGCGGAAGTCGAAGCGGAAGCGGGCAATCCTGATGAGGCCCTCTCAGGAAGCGGTCGTCTACATGCCGGAGCGTGACACCGAAGATGCCGTGTCCATCGGTGCTGAAACTCACTCGCACTCGGACCCGACGAAGCGCCGCGCGTCCCACATTCCTGGTGAGGGGGGAGTGTGGATCTTCATCTTCGGGGACATGTGCGTCTTCGCCGTATTGTTCGTAGTCTTCCTTCACGCTCGCCAATCCGACCCCGCGGCATTTGCCCGCGATCAAGCCCACCTGAACGCAAACTTCGGCGCCATCAACACTGTCTTGCTCCTTGTGAGCTCGCTGTTCGTCGTGCTGGCAATGCGCGCCGTCACATCGCGAGCGCACAGCGCGCTGGCTCCCCGGTTCATCGCAGCAGCATGGGTATGCGGTCTCGGCTTCTTGGTGATCAAGGCAATCGAGTACACCGAGAAGATTCGCGATCACATCACGCCGCAAACGAGTGAGTTCTTCATGTATTACTTCGTGCTCACGGGCCTTCACGCTTTTCACCTGCTGCTGGGTCTGGCCGTGCTGGTCGTTTTGTACGGGTTCGCCAAGAAGTCCGAGATGTCCGGTGCCCGATTCGCCTTCTTCGAGGGCGGGGCGTGCTTCTGGCACATGGTTGATCTGTTGTGGATCGTGTTGTTCCCGTTGATCTTCCTGGTCAGGTGAGCTGGCCGTGACCACTGAACCCAGCACCGTTCGTAGCTTTGCGGATCTACTGAAATGCTCCGCCACCGTGGTGTGGATACTCCTGATTTCGGCGACCGCACTGTCATGGGCGCTGGGCACTCATCACGGAATCGTTGACGACCCCACGGCCGCCAGCCTGATCATCCTGGCCATTGCCTTCATCAAGATCCGATTCATCGGCCTCTACTTCATGGATCTCAAAGACGCGCCGTTAGCACTTCGGGCACTCATTGAAGCATGGTGCTTGATCGTCTTCTGTCTGACGGCCGCCTTTTATCTTGCAGGCTGAACCCCGCTATCAACGAAGGGATTTCAATCGTGGAAGCACGCGTCCAACGAGTTCTGATCTGGACTGGACCGCTGATGGTCCTCATCTGGTTCGCCACCTTCGTGTTCGTCATGGGGTTCTTCCCGCCATCACGACCCAGCGCCACCGCCGACGAGATCCGCCAGCTGTACGCCGACAACCCCGTGTTGATCAAGCTTGGCCTCGTCATCGTGATGGCCGCCTCAGCGCTGTTGGTTCCGTGGGCCGCCGCGATCTCCGGCCAACTCAAGCGGATCGACGGTGCGAAAGCGCTTGCAGCAACTCAACTTGTCTCGTGTGGTCTGCTGTCGCTGGAATTCATCACACCCATCGGCGTGTGGATGGCAGCCGCGTTCCGATACGACGGTCGGGCCGCGGAGATCACTGAGGCCCTTCACGACGTGGGTTGGATTCTGTTCGTGACCGTGATCTGGTCGCTGTGGGTCCAGATGTGGTGCATCGTTGCCGCGATCTTCATCGACCGCAGCTCGCAACCGATTTTGCCGCGCTGGCTTGGTTATTTGACCGCCTGGTCGGCGATTCTGATCACACCGGCCGGCTTGGTGCTGTTCTTCAAGAACGGTCCATTCGCGTGGAACGGAATCGTGGGAATCTATCTACCGCTCGCCGCCTTCGCCATCTGGATGGGCGCCATCAGCTACCAGGTTCACCTGGCCCTCACCCGGCAGATCGCAGACGGAACCGAGCCGGGGTAGACACTCGATGGGTGAACACCCGGGATCACGCCGACTCAAGATGCCGAATCTCGCCGGACCGCCACATAACCTTGCAAGATGGACGAACCGACCGCCAGCCTAGTGCGAGCGGCCCGCCGGGCTTTTGCCCAGTACGGCCCGGGCCGCGCCACGATGACCGATGTAGCGCGCTCAGCAGGCGTCGTCCGACAGACGTTGTACTACACGGTGTCCAGCCGCGATCAACTCGTGGAACTGGCCATCGTCCAGTGCTGCGAGGAATTACAAGACCGGATTGACGCTTGGACGATAGGACCGGACGACGAACTCGACGATGCCCTCGTTGAATTTCTCGCCAGAGCCGTCGAAATCACCGGCAGCGACCAAGAATTGGCGGCACTGTCGGCTAGCCTGCCTGCGGACCGAGTCAAGGCAGTGCTCGGTGAGTCGCACCCGGTCGAAACCCTGATCCGCTCTAGCCTGCGACCAATCCTGGAGAGGGCGCAGGCCTCGGGCCGGCTCCGGCCCAACGTCACAATCGAGGAAGCCAGCCGATGGCTACAAGGCGTCCTCACCTTTTCCCTGTTCCGCGACGACCCCAACCCGGAAGCGTTGCGCGACGAGCTCCGAAGATTTGCACTGCCATCGGTCTTCGCCGACGAATTACCAAACTGAGGGCCAGCTGATCGTTCACGACGCACCCGACGTGCTCGAGCGCGAATTTCAGACGCCTAAACGCACGATCGAGAGCGTCGCGTCGAAGAGTCGAAAGAGTGCATTATCGATCCCGCACCTCGGGGCCGGGATGTGGTCATGCGTTCGCGGGGTTGCTCCTGTTTGGTCGTACGCGCGGATCGGTCACCTTGTGAAATGCAAACGGCACGAGACATCAGCCACAGATAGAGAAAAGCTGATGGCGAACGAGGCGAAGGTGGCCATGGTCGACCCAAACGTGCTGGCCCCTTCGCTGATTGCCACGAATACCGGGATACCCGCTGAGCCGTGCACGCCGAACAAGATCAACGGGGCTAGTGGCACGAAGGCGGTCTCGATGTCGCGGGTGAGGATGTGCCTCTTGAGCAGGTAGAAGATGACGCCCATCGCAACGACGACCATGGAGCTCGCGATGACCCAAAACATCGGCATACCAGTGAAATTCAGCGCCTGGTGGTCTCCGTAGTAATACCACCAGCGCAGACCGTGAGTGTTGGTGAACAGGGTTCGAAAGCAGCGCAGATGACGGCGGTGGCGGTAGTCAACTCGGAGATGCGCGGTCAGCAGGGGTCGGCACGTCACTCGAGTTACTCCAGCCGGGCCCGTGGCCAGCCCAGCGCTGAGGGCCCGTGAGCGAGGAAACGCGGCATAAGTATCCTGGATACTAGGGTGGACGACCGTGGGGGCAATGCCCATCACAAGCCCCGCGCAACGAGCCAACGATGAGTAGTCACTGCAGCAAGAGGGCTGTTATTGCCTGCTGCCACGGTCGTGACTAGTTACCATAAATCCTGGATGCAGGATGCCCCGATAGGTTGACACGGGTCTTGGTGTGGGACTAAACCTGTCTATGTGAAGCTTTCGGCTCAACTCCGATATCGCGATCACCCACTCGAAAACGCTCGGATCACTCAAGAGTTGGAGCGGGCGGGCGTTGACGTGGTCTGGGTGCCCGAGGCTTACAGCTTCGACTCGGTGAGCTTGATGGGTTTCCTGAGCGCACGGACGGAGCGGATTGAACTCGCATTCGGCATCCTGCCCATCTTTGGTCGCAGTCCCGCAGTCATCGCTCAGACAGCCGCCGGGTTGGACGCACTGTCGGGCGGCCGGCTGGTGCTCGGTCTCGGAGCCTCTGGGCCACAGGTCGTCGAGGGATGGCATGGCGTCCCGTATGACCGCCCACTCGCACGCACACGCGAGGTCGTCGACATCTGCAGGAAGGTCTGGCGTCGGCAACCGTTGACGTCGAATGGCGTCTTCGAGATACCCCTTCCCGAAGGTCGGGGAACCGGCCTTGGAAAGGCGTTGAAACTGATCAATCATCCTGAGCGCGAACGGATCCCGATCTGGTTGGCAGCACTGGGTGACCGCAACGTCCAAATGGCGGCAGAGATCGCTGAAGGCTGGCGACCGCACATCTTCATGCCGGAGAAGGTCCGCGAGGTGTGGGGTGGGTCGTTGGATGCCGGCATCGCGAAGCGTTCGCGCGAACTCGGGACTCTGCAAATTGCGGCAGGCGGAGTACTGGCCATCGAGGACGACATGTTCGACAAGGCCTGGAGCCAAGTTCGCCAGACCACAGCACTCTACGTAGGCGGGATGGGTGCCAAGAACTCAAACTTCTACAACACCTTGGTACAGCGGTACGGTTTCGCTGACGCCGCTCGCAGCGTGCAGGAACTCTATCTCAGCGGCCGCAAAGCGGAGGCCGAGGCTGCGCTGCCCGACGATCTCCTCCGCCGCAGCAATTTGATCGGCACGCCGGCGTTCGTTCGGGAACGTGTCGCGGCGTTGCGTGAGGTCGGAGTGACTCACCTACACGTCAACGTGGTGTCATCTGATTCCCGCAAAACGCTTGAGCGCGTGAAGGAGTGGATCTCTTGACCACGAACGGGATGGCTACGCAACTGCGTCGACTGCTGGCCGAGGGTCCCGTCGTCGCCCCTAGCTGCTTCGACCCATTGTCGGCGCGGTTGGCCGAACGGGCGGGATTCTCTGCGATTCATCTGTCCGGCTTCGCCGTAGAGGCAACTCAGTTGGGCGCTCCCGACCTGGGGTTGCTGAGTATGACCGAGGTCGTCTCCCATGCCGCGCGCATCACCGCGGCGGTAGGCATTCCGGTGGTGGCTGACATCGACACGGGATTCGGCGGCATCCTCAACATCACCAGAACGATCCGCGAGATGGAGCGCGCCGGCGTTGCAGGCGTTCACGTCGAGGACCAGGCGTTACCCAAACATTGCCCCGTGCTCGCCGGTCGTTCAATAGTCGGCCGGGATGAAGCAGTCAATCGCATCCGCGCGGCGTGCGCGGCGCGCACGGATCCCGACTTCGTGGTGATTGCCAGGACCGATGCGGACATCGTCTCGTTGGAAGAGGTGATCGATCGATGCCACCTCTTCCTTGCGGCTGGCGCAGACCTGGTGATGCCGATGGACCTCGCGCTCGTTCACAATGGGGTGCCGTACGGGAGTCGCAGCCCCAAAGAACACATCGAGGTGGCCAAGACGTTGGTGGAACGGATAGATGGTCCATTGATGGCGACGGGGCAGTCGATTCCGGCTGGCTACACGGTCGATGACCTTGGTGCGCTTGGCTACTCGATGATTCCGCTGGCGTCTTCGGCAGTGAGCGCGGCGGCCAACGCGATCGCACGGGTGTATGACGAGATCCGAAACACCGGCACCGACTACGGATATCGGACGGCGAACGCCGGACCATACAATGACCCGGTGGAACTCATGCGTGCCGTAGGTCTCGACGGTTACGTAGAACTCGAACAACGCTACGTCTAACGCCCACGGGCTGCGGTCGTCCTGATCCCTGCGTCGCCGGCGAAAGCCGTGGCCGGATTACCTCGACCTCGCCGTTCGGATGCTATCTCCCCAAAGATGTTGTGGCCGAATGAGTTCACTCCCGCCGGCAACGTACTGAAGTGGCAGAAGATGCCCAATGACGCCCGCTAATCCGGGGTGGAATCAGTAACGGGGAGTCCCCAACGTCGCCAGAGCGTCAATCACGCGGCAGGCTAGAGGCCTAGTGACTTCGCGATGATGGTCTTCATGATCTCGCTTGAGCCGCCATAGATTCGGCTGATTCTGGCATCCGTATACATGCGCGCGATTGGGTACTCCGCCATGTATCCATAGCCTCCAAACAACTGGAGGCACGAGTCGATGGTGCGGCCCTGCATCTCGCTGCAGAACAGCTTGACCCGGGCGGCGTCGTCGCCGGAGAGGCAACCGGCATCCAGTTCCTGGACCGCGTGTTGCAGCATGCAGTCTGCCGCAGTTACCTCTGCCGACGCCGCCGCAAGTTGGAACTTCGAGTTCTGAAAGGAGCTGAGCGATTTGCCGAAAACCTTGCGGTCCTTCACATATTGCACGGTCACCTCGATGGCCGAACGGGCCATTGCCACGGCGCCCAAGGCGACGCTCAGGCGTTCCTGTGCCAGGTTGCTCGTCAGGTATTGAAACGCTGCGCCCTCTTCGCCGAGGCGGTTCTCGACGGGCACGTGGACATCAACGAAGGACAACTCTGCCGTGTCAGCGTATTTCATGCCGATCTTCTCGAGGTTGCGACCGGTCGAGTAGCCAGGCATGTCGGATTCGACCACCAGCAGAGTGAGTCCGCCGCGACGGTCCTCCTCCTGTGAGGTGCGGGCGACGACGACGATCAGTGAGGCGTTGATGCCCCCGGAGATGAATGTCTTTGCACCGTTGAGAACATAGTGGTCGCCGTGCCGCGTTGCGGTCGTGCTCATGCCGCTCAGGTCAGAGCCGGTTCCTGGCTCTGACATCGCGATCGCCGACATCTTGGCCCCGGAAGCCAAGGCGGGCAGCCACCGCGCGGCTTGTGAAGGATCGCAGTAACTCAGGAAGTATGGAAGGACGACATCGGTGTGGACTCGCATGGGGGACATTTGAAGGTGAGCGTTGATCATCTCTTCCGCCACAGTCATGTTGTACGTGAAGCTGTGCTGCCCGCCTCCGCCGTATTCTTCCGGGATCTGCAGGCCGAGCAGCCCGATCTCGCCGGCCTTGCGGTAGAACTCGGGGTCCACCAAGCGCGCCTTTTCCCACTGTGGAACCCGTGGAATAGCTTCTCTCTGGAGAAAATCGCGGGTGGTCTTGCGCAATAGGTCGTGGTCGGGACCGTAGATGGTTGAGCGCATTGGAGGCCCTCCGTCTGTTGAAGTGGCGGCGATCGAATTCTAACAGACTGTATCCTGGATACTGCGGCTGATCACCTACCGACTTGCGCAGCCGAGCGAGTGTCAGATGCTCGAGGGCATGGCGGCTACGCCAGTTGGCGGTAGCACTACGGCTGGTCGTTCAGAACCCCTCCACGCGGTTTTTCCTGGTCTGGTCGCTTGAGCGCCGTACCTGCCATATCCTGGATTCATGCCCGACAACAAACCGACTCGTAGAGCCGCGAATGGGGTGGCTGACGACGGCGTACCCGAGGGTCGGCTCGTCGATCGGATCACTCGAGATCTACGCGAGCGGATCCTGGACCACACAATTGCTCCTGGTACCGAGCTGATCCAGACCGAGTGGTCGGAGAAACTGCAGGTCAGCCGAACACCGTTGAGGGAGGCGTTTCGGATCTTGGAGCAGGATGGTCTGGTTCGGGTGTCGAACGGAAACCGCACCGTCCAGGTAGTCCACTTCACCACGGCCGAACTGAGGGAACTCTACGAGGTCAGGGAGGTCGTCGACGGACTTGCTGCGCGGCTTCTGGCGAAGCGGGGCCTGACACCGGAGCTTGACGGCAAGCTGGCGGGCCTCCTGGTCACGATGACTGCTGCGATGACGCCATTCGACCCGGCGGCATGGTTCTCCGCCCACATGGCCTTCCATCTGAGCATCGCTGAAGCAAGCGGAAACACGCGCGTGCGGCAGCAAAGGAACTTGGTCAAGATGACGAGTTTTTCGTTGCATTCTTATCTGGCCGAACTGTCGCCGACGTCGAAGACCCTGCGCCGGGTGCTTGAGATTGGTGATAGACAACATCGCGCGATCTACGACGCGATACGAAGTGGCAGTGGCGACTTGGCCGAGATGGCGGCGTGCGGCCACATTCGGACGACGCTGGACTCTGGCCTCATCGTCGGGGCGACCGAGAGGGCCGAAACTCAAGCCGGGTGAGTGTTCACTCTCACCCGAAGTGCGGTGCCAGTCTGATCGTCCGTTGGATGTGGTGGCGCGCTGCGGCTTCGGCAGCGGCTGGTTCGCGAGCCAGGATCGCCTCGATGATCTCCCGGTGCTGGACCTGGCTCTCGTCGAGTATCTGTTTGTAGGACTTGGCCGGGTCTTCGGCAAGCAGGCTCGCTTCGGCATGGGCGCGGTTCAACGGCATGTACAGGGCGGCCGAACTCGTCCGTATCAATGGGGCGAACGACTGAACCTTGGTGTTGTGGGACGCCACCGCGATCATCTCGTGGAACTGGGTATGAGCGCGGTTGCGTCGAACGGGGTCGTAGGGGTCCGACGACTCTGCCATCTCATTGAGGAGGTGCTGCGCCAAGGACGCCTCTTCAGCGGAAAATCCATGCTGCGCAGCCAATTTCGCGGCCAGGCCGTCGATGACTTCGCGCAGTTGATACATGTCCAGAAGGTCGTCGGGCCCCACGGTCACGACTTCGACGGTCCGATTGTTGTCTACAGTCTTGAGCAGTCCGTCGTTCTCTAGTAGCCGCAGGGCCTCACGCAGCGGAGTGCGGCTCACGCCGAGCTGCTCGGCGAGGACGACCTGCGGAAGACGGGTGCCGGCCGACAGTGTGCCGTCGGTGATTCTGTCGCGCAAGCGAGCAGCGACCTCGTCGACTAGGCGTGGCCCGCGCTGCAACGAACTAACTGGCGACTCCGTGGTCATTGGCGCGTCCAACCGGGTCCGAGATCGGATTGACCCACGTCATCACGCTCCGTTGCAAGTCGTTTGAGGGTATCGGCGTACCGAAGCCTACGCGCTGAGCCATCATTCGTCGCGATTGAGCGAACCGTGGCGTTCCCGAATGGGCAATCATCAGCTGGTGAGGTGACCTGGGTAGTATCCTGGATGCAACTGCGTTGTCATGGAGCAGCCACGCAAGAGAAGGGCATGAAGCGGTGAACGTCGCACTTATCGCCGAGATGGCCGCCGAAGCTGGCGGTGACCGGGTCGTTCTGGGTGATGTCGACACCGGAACCGCGTACATCGAGCTGTGGGACTCGGCGCGTCGCGCGGGAAGCTGGTTGGCCGGGCGCAACGACGGAAACGTCGCGATGATCGGCGTGAACTCACCCTTGTTCCCCGTCGCCCTGTTCGGCGCCGCGCTCGCCGATCGCTCTTTTGCGCCCCTCAATTATCGTTGGACTGATGCGGAGTTGCTCGCAGCGCTGCGTCGGCTCGCCCCCGTCACCGTGATCGTCGACGATTCGATGTTGCCTCGGCTTCACGAGCTCTCGGACCTCGACGTCGAAGTGATTGGCCGCAGTGCCTTTCTCTACGCGGTCGGTCAATCCGAGCCGATAGCGGTAACGGGGGAGATGCCTCGACGGCCGGCAGTTCTGCTGTTCACCAGCGGGACATCGGGTACCCCGAAGATGGCGGTTCTGGATCATTCGCATCTCACGTCCTACATTCTGGGCACCGTCGAGCTGATGGCTGCCGAGGAGGGTGACGCACAACTCAGCTGCCTCCCGCCCTATCACGTAGGAGGGATCGCGAACCTGCTGAGCACCCTCTATAGCGGGCGACGGATCGTGCAGCTCGAGGCATTCGACCCGGTCGCCTGGATCGAAGCAGTTCGGAGCCAGCGGGTGACGCATGCAATGGTCGTTCCGACCATGCTGGCCCGCATCGTCGCGGTACTTGCCGAGGACGGCGAGGTGGCAGCGCTGCCGACTCTGCGGCACCTTTCCTACGGCGGCGGGCGGATGCCGTTGCCGGTGGTGGAGCAGGCCATGATGTTGCTTCCCGAGACCGGCTTCGCAAACGGCTACGGATTGACCGAAACGAGCTCGTCGATCACGGTGCTCAGTCCCGATGACCACCGAGCGGCGGCGACGTCGGACGATCCGTCGGTGCGGGCGCGCCTTGGCTCGGTCGGTCGACCATTGCCGACGGTGGAGGTCTCGGTGCGAGATCCCGAGGACGGTTCGGTGCGCGCCGCCGGAGAGTCTGGCGAGTTGTGGGTTCGCGGCGAGCAGGTATCCGGCCGGTATGACGGCGTGGGCTCGTTACAGGATGACGGCGGCTGGTTCCGTACAAAGGACTCAGCACACATCGACGATGACGGGTATGTCTTCGTGGAAGGACGTTTGGATGATGTCATCGTCCGAGGCGGTGAGAACATCTCGCCCGGTGAGGTCGAGGACGCGCTCATCAGCCACTCGGACGTCGCCGACGCGGGAGTCACCGGGCTACCCGATGACGACTGGGGTGAACGAGTGGTCGCCGCCGTGGTGGCGGCACCTGGTCGCACTCCGGATCCGGAAGCCCTCAAGGAGTGGGTACGCACTCGCTTGCGGTCCGCCAAGAGTCCGTCGATGGTGCAGGTGGTCCTCGAACTGCCGTATAACGACAATGGCAAGCTCGTCCGTCGCGTGCTGCGCGACCAGCTTTCGCGCAGTGTCCATGTCTGAGTCAGCGCTGACCCCGGAGTTGGGGGCCGTCGGAGTCTGGGCGTCCCAACTGCGCAGTCGCGATCAGGGGAAGATCCGCGATGTCGCAGCCGGATTGGACGACATGGGATTCGGCGCACTTTGGGCGCCCGGGGGATGGGCGGGCGATCTGCTGAGCGACATGTCGATCGCGGTTGACGCATCCGCACACGCCGTGGTGGCGTCCGGCGTTCTCAACATCTGGATGACCGAGGCGAACCGCACGGCGGACTGGCTGAACGAAGTCCGGCAATCGAAGCCGGGCCGCATCCTGGTTGGTCTAGGGGTCAGCCATCCCCAGCGGGTCGCCGCGATCGGTCAGCACTATCGGCCGATGGCGGCGATGGGTGCATACCTCGATGAACTCGATGGCGCTGCGAGCCCGATCGGACCCGGTGAGCGAGTCCTGGCCGCCTTGGGTCCGAAGATGCTCGAACTAGCCCGCAAACGGACTGCGGGCGCGCACACCTACATGGTCGATCCGGTTCACACGGCAGCCGCCCGAGAGGCGCTCGGCCCAGGCAAGCTGCTGGCGCCCGAGGTCAAGGTCATCCTCGACAACGACCGGGATCGGGCGTTCGAGACCGCGCGCGGCCACATCGCCCACTATCTGGCATTGAAGAACTACACCCAGAATCTGCTCCGAAGTGGGTACCTCGAATCAGATCTAAGCGACGGTGGTAGCGACCGGCTCATCGACGGTCTGTTCGCAATCGGCGACATCGAATCCGTGCGGCGCCGCGTGCTCCAACACCGCGATGCCGGAGCAGATCACGTATGCGTCCAGGTCGTCACGCCCGACCGCAGTGTGCCCTGGACCCAATGGCGCCAGTTGGCCGACGCCCTGATCTGAGGAGGCGACACGATGACAGACGTCCGGCCGACCACCATCGTCGAAGTTGCGCTGAACGGCGCGGTCGCCAAAGCCGCGAATCCCAACGTGCCGCGTACCCCGGCCGAGATCTCGCACGATGCATTAGCGTGCATCGCGGCGGGTGCCTCGATCGTCCACAATCACAACGACGAATCGGTGGTTTCGGGCCCGCCGGAACATGATTGGCGGCCCTATGCGATGGCATGGCGGACTGTGTTGGCGGCCGAGCCCGACGCACTCTTGTATCCGACCATGCCGGGTTGGCGGCCAGAGACCACGATCGAACAGCGCTACAGCCATGTGGTCGCCCTCGCCAAGGAGGGGGTGCTGGGCACCCCGGTGATCGATCTCGGGGGTTTCAACGTCGGTCGATCGGGACCAGACGGGGTACCGGTGCCGACCGACGACATGTACGTGAACACCTATCGCGACATGGATTACATGTTCCGCACCTGTCAGCAGATCGGGCTTCCGGTCAGTCTTGCCGTGTTCGAGCCCGGTCACTTGCGGGCAGGTCTCGCGTACCTCAAAGCCGGCTGGGTGCCTGCCGGTTCGATGATCAAGCTGTTCTTCGATGCCACTGAGATGGGTGCGCCCGGCAGGGGTTTGTCTCCGACCACTCGAGCCCTGGACGCCTACCTGGAGATGCTGGCCGGCTTCGTCATCCCGTGGATGGCGGTCGTGACGTCATGCCCCGTCAATGACGTGCCGTTCCTGCACGCGGTGCTCGATCGCGGCGGTCACCTCAGTGTCGGCATCGAACGCACGGGCGGCATCGGGACCGCGACCAATGTCGAGTTGGTCGAGGAGGCCGTGCAGGTGTGCGCAGAGGTCGGCAGGCCCGCGGCTTCCTGCGCCCAAGCCCGAGAACTGCTGGGCGTACCGCGGCTCGTTGACTCTGGTCGATCCGCCCCTTAGCCTGGGTTGAATCCTGGATACAGAGACATGCTCGCAGATCGAGAGGTACGTATGTCCAATGCGTTCATCCCCGACCTGCTGATCGACGGCAGGTTGGTCGCTGCCAGGTCAGGCAAGACGTACGACAACATCGACCCGTACCGCGAGACGGTCATCGGCCCGACCCCGGATGCGGGCATCGAAGACATGGAAGCGGCGGTGACGGCTGCGGCCCGCGCCTTCGAAACGACCACCTGGTCCAAGGACCACGCCTTCCGGTCGCGTTGCATAGGGCAACTGCGGGAGGCGATGCAACGGCACGTCGAGGAACTCCGCGAGATCTTGGTAGCAGAGGTCGGTTGCCCGATCTTCATGACCAAGGCGTTCCAGCTCGAACTGCCCGTCGACGAACTCACCGATTGGGTCGAGTTCGCGCAGAACTACCAATTCGAACAGAACATGGCGCCCCACCCGACGATGAATCCGCGAAACGAGCGGCTGCTCATTCGCGAGCCATGGGGCGTCACTGCGCTCATCACGCCGTACAACTATCCGATCCAGCAGATCTGCTACAAGGTCGGCCCCGCACTGGCGGCCGGGAACACCGTGGTGCTGAAGCCCTCTCCGTTGACACCGTGGACCGCGAACTTCGTGGGCAAGCTCGTCGTCGAGGAAACCGATATTCCACCCGGGGTATTCAACGTGATCACCAGCTCCGACCCGGCCGTCAGCGAGGCATTGGTGGCGCACCCGGCGGTCGAGATGATCCACTTCACCGGTTCGACGCCGGTGGGCAAGCGGATCATGGCGAGCGCTGCGCAACGCCTGAAGAAGGTGGCGCTGGAGCTCGGCGGCAAATCGGCCAGCATCGTGCTGGAAGACGCCGACGTTGAAGCGGTGGTTCGCTTCAACGTGCCGCGAACCGCGCGACACTCCGGTCAGGGCTGCACCAACCTGACTCGATTGTTGTTGCCGAGGGCGAAGTATGAGCTGGGCCTCGAGGTCGCCGCGGAGGTCGGGCCGCAGGTGGTCTGGGGTGACCCGCGCGATCCCGGCACGCACATGGGCCCGCAGATCAGTGAAGCCAACCAGCAGCGAGTTCTGCAGTTCATCGAAAAGGCCAAGGGCGAGGGCGGCCGGATAGTCACCGGTGGCGGGGTGCCCGAGGGCGCCGACACCGGATACTTCGTCGAGGCGACGGTGATCGCCGACGTGCATCCGGACGCGACCATCGCTCAGGAGGAGATCTTCGGTCCCGTCCTCGCGGTCATCCCCTACGACACCGAGGAGGAGGCGGTCGCGATCGCGAACAATTCCCAGTTCGGTCTATCAGGTGCGGTGTGGTCGGCGTCGGATGAACGCGCGCTCGCGGTGGCCAAACAGGTCCGGACCGGAACCATGGACGTCAACGGTGCCACCTGGTTCGCCAGAGACACCCCGTTCGGCGGCATGAAACAGAGTGGGGTCGGTCGGGAATGGGGCCAGATGGGATTCGAGGAGTACCTCGAGGTCCGGGTCATCGGCTATCCGACACCCTCCTGAGCGCACTGAACTTTCCATTCCGACAACAGGAGTCATTCACCGATGAAGGTGTTCGAAGGAATTCGCGTGGTCGAACTCGCGTCGTACCTGTTCGTTCCCGCCGCAGGGGCAATCCTGGCCGACTGGGGCGCCGACGTCATCAAGATCGAACACCCCGAGCGTCCCGACCCGCAGCGCAACCTCGTCATCTCCGACATGAGCGTGGGCGACGAGCCGTTCACACCGCTGATGCAGCAAACCAACAGGGGGAAGCGCAGCATTGGGTTGGACGGCAGCACGGACGATGGTCACGAGCTGCTGTGTCGACTCGTCGCGCGGGCTGATGTGTTCCTCACCAACCTTCTGCCCGAGAGTCGCAGACGACTCCGGGTCGACGTGGATGACGTGCGCGTGATGAATCCGTCAGTGGTCTACGTGCGCGGTAGTGGGTATGGGCCGCTCGGTGGTGACCGTGACATGCCGGGATTCGACGGCACCACCTTCTGGGCGAGGGGCGGTGCAGCAGACAATTTGACTCCCGGCGGCGCTGACCAACCGACGCCCATGCGGCCAGCACTCGGCGATCTGCCGGGGGCTGCGACGCTCGCGGGGGCAGTCGCAGCGGGTCTACTGCATCGCGAGCGGACGGGGATCGCGCCGGTCGTGGACGTATCCCTGTTGAATGTCGCCGTATGGGGCAACTCGCCCGCCATCATCGCGGCCGCGCAACGAGGCGGCCCGATTCACAAGTCCTTACGGGAAGACAATCCAAACCCCGCGTCACTGGCCTACCGCACCGCAGATGACCGGTTCGTCAAGCTGTCGCTGTTTCAGTCGGACCGCTATTTTGGCCGGTTGTGCGAATGTCTGGGGGTTCCCGAGCTTGCGGATGAGCCTCGATTCGCCGATTCGGCCGCGCGTGCCGCGAACCGTCGTGAATGCACCGCAGCACTTGATGGAATATTCGGTCGGCTCGCCCTCTGCGAGGTGGAGAAACGGCTCGCTGACCTTGGCGGTCCGTGGTCCGTGGTCCGAAACACCTATGAGGTGAGCCAGGACCCGCAAGTGCTCGCCAACGGTTATCTCACCGACGTCGACGACGGCACCCAGAACGTGACGATCGCCGCGTCGCCCTGGCAGTTCGGCGAGACGCGCTACCCCCTGTCACCGGCGCCCGAACACGGAGCCGACACCGACGAGATCTTGCTCGAGCTGGGCCTGGGCTACGACGAGATCATCGACTACAAGGTGGCCGGAGTGATCCTCTGACCATTTACGAGCCGGCGACCAGGAAGGACTGGCGTGGATCTGACACCGTCTGATAGCCAGCAGAAGTTTCGGCTCGAGGTCCGAGAATGGTTGGCCAACAACAAGCCTGACCTGCCGATGCCTGCTGGCGACTCCATCGATGGGTTCCCGGTGCACCAGAATTGGGAGCGTCGACTGTTCGACGCCGGGTTTGCGGTCGTGAGCTGGCCGGAACAATTCGGCGGGCGCGATCTCGACCTGTGGCACTGGCTGGTGTTCGAGGAGGAGTACTACCGGGCGGACCTGCCCCAGCGGGTCGGGCAGAACGGCATCTTCCTGCTCGCCCCGTCCATCCTCGAATTCGGAACCGACGACCAGAAGGACCGGATCCTGCGCCGGATGGCGGCGGTTGAGGACATGTGGTGCCAGGGCTGGTCGGAGCCGGAGGCGGGCAGCGATCTGGCGGCGATCAAGTCCCGTGCGGTGCGCGACGAGCAGGCACGCGGGTGGCGGCTGTCCGGCCAGAAATGCTGGAGCACGCGCGGCGCGTTCAGTACCCACATGTTCGGCATCTTCCGCACCGGCGAGGTCGCCGAGCGCCACCGAGGCCTGACCTACTTTCTCATTGATCTCCACCAACCGGGTGTCACGGTCCGCACGGTCGACAAGTTCGACGGTGACGCGGGATTCGCGGACGTCTTCTTCGACGACGCATTCGTTTCCGATGCCGACGTCCTCGGCGGGGTGGGCAACGGTTGGAAAGTCGCGATGGCCACCGCCGGCTCCGAGCGGAGTCTGTCCTTGCGCAGTCCTGGCCGGTTCCTAGCGACGGCGGACCGGCTGATCGAGCTGTACCGCAACGCACCGGACTCGGTGCGCGCGGATTCGCGGATCCGCGGGCGGGTGGCCGATGGCTGGATGGGTGCGCAGGCCTACAAACTCGCCACCGATCGCACCGTGACCCAGATGTTGGACGGGCAGAAACTGGGTGCGGAAGCGAGCCTCAGCAAGGTGTTCTGGTCCGAACTGGACATCGATCTTCACGAGACGGCTCTGGAGTTACAGGGAGCGGACTGGACTTTGGACGACGAATGGATGCGGGGCTTCGAGTTCGCCCTGTCCGGACCGATTTACGCTGGGACCAACCAGATCCAGCGCAACATCATCGCTGAGCGCCTGCTCGGTTTGCCGAGGAGATGACGCGGTGTACTTCGAGTTCACATCCGACCAGACCGAACTCCGCGACGGTCTGCGCGATCTGCTCACCGACGCATGCCCGTCGGACGTTGTCCGGGCCGCGTGGAGCGACGGTCGTGGACCAGTTCCGCAGCTGTGGAAGCAGCTCGGTGCGGTCGGCCTGCTGGGGTTGTTGGCGCCCGCGTCTCGCGGTGGGCTGGATGGCACGGAGATCGACCTGGTGTTTCTTCTGGAGGAATGCGGAAGGCACGCGGTGCCCGGACCGTTGGGGGAGCATCTGGCAGTTGCGGTTCCAGCATTGGTTGCCGCGGACGCGTCCGAGTGTGATCAGGCGATCAGCGGAGACTGCGTGGTGACGGTCGCCGACCGGTCAACCGATCAGTTGCGTTGGGCCGCAACGAGCGACCTGGTGATCCACCAGACCGATGACGGTTTGGCATTGTCCGATGCCGCCGACATGACGATTCTGGCCAGCTGCCCATCGGTCGATCATTCGATCGCCTCGGCTGCCGTCACGCTGGGGGCATCCAGGGCGCTGCCGGGCGCAGATCCCACGCTTGCCGAACACCGCGCTGCGCTCGCGGCATCCGCGCAGTTGCTCGGCCTGGCCGACCGCATGATCGCGATGGCCACCGAGCATGTGACGGTGAGGCGCCAGTTCGGCGTTCCCGTCGGGTCTCAGCAAGCCGTCAAGCACTTGCTCGCCAGTGCGCTCGTCGCCCTCGAGCACGCCCGCCCGGTGGTTTACCGAGCCGCCTGGGTGCTGGCGAGCGCGGCCGGCGAGCCGGATCTCGCCGTCAGCTTCGCCAAGGTCTACGCCGGCCGGGCAGCGGACGTCGCGGCCCGCGCAGCCCTGCAATGCCATGGCGCGATCGGCTACAGCTGGGAGCACGACCTACATCTGTGGATGAAGCGGGCGTGGGCGTTGAGCGCCGCGTGGGGAACCACGGCCCAGCATCAAGCCAGGGTTGCCGCCGCGGTGCTCGACGAGGCGTGACGGGACTCACCGCGGGCTGCCAACAGGTCTGAGCAGAACGTGGTCACTGCGCTGGTGAAGGCATGGGCCGCCTCCCACGGCACGAAGTGGCCGCAGTCACGCAGCAGAAACGGCCCCACGTGGTGTGGGAAAACGACACCGGCCATCTTGTCGAAGTCTGGGGCGACCACGCGATCGGAGGGTCCGTACAGGACCATGGTGCGCGTGTCACCACCGATCGGCATCAATGTCGTTTCACTGCGGGCGACGGGATCGAAGCGCGCTTCGTAGGCGCCCCAGGTTGCTCGGAGGCGCTCGGCGTCGTCGAAGGGCGCGCAGTGGAAATCAAGGACGGTGAATGCGCCGGGATGGGCCCAGAACCGCGACGTGTAGAACGACTCGACGTAGTGGCGTCGGCGTGCAGAGGTGTTGAGCTCGGCGATCAAGGCGTCGGCGTCGGTGCCCTGCCGGCGGTAGTAGTCGAGGCTCTCGGGCGAACCTCGGGTCCGCAGACCGGCCATCGCTTCGGGTTCGAACGGCAATGGGCAATTCGTCAACACCAGGCGGTCCACGAAACCCGGAAAGCGTGCCACCAGGTCTTGGGCGACCACGCCGCCGAAGTCACCGCCGGCGACGACCACCTCGGAGTGCTCAAGACCTTCGGTGACCAGGGCATGCAGGTCGCGACTCGATGCCGGTGCATCGTGCTTTCCGTCCGGGCCGAGGTCGGAGTCGCCGTAACCGCGCAAGTCGGGCACGATCACTTCGAAGCCAGCGGACGCCAGCGGTGCGATGACTCGCCAGTACAGCCGCTTCGTCTCGGGCCAACCGTGGATCAGCAGCAGAGGGACGCCGCCCACTCCGGTATGCACGAAGGCCTGTCGAAATCCGCGTCCGGCGAACCATCGGATCCGGTAGCGAGTTGGATCCGTGTCGGAGGAATCGCTCTTACTCACGGGGTGCGGTCCAACCCAGACATTCGCCGCCGCGACTCAGGAGCGGGGAAAGTCGTAGAGCTTCCGAGCGTTGGTTTCGACCATCTGGGCTACTTCGTCGTCGGGTACGTTCACGAACGCCTCGGTGGCCATCTTGCGGCTGTTTGGCCAGAACGAATCTGAGTGCGGATAATCCGACTCCCAGGTGATGCGGTCGATTCCGATCGTATGCCGGTTGTCGATCCCGTACTGGTCGGTTATGAAGCAGCCCCAGATGTTCTTGCGGAACAGATCTGACGGGCGCACCGTCTGGTTGATGTTCTGGTAGTACCGGTGGCGTTCCCAGGTGAGGTCGGCGCGCTCCAACAGCCACGGGATCCAGCCGATTCCACCCTCCGCGACCGACACCTTCAAGTTGGGGTGACGGTGGAAGACCGGCGAAAATATCAGGTCGCAGACGCTGTTCATCGAGTTGGTACCCATCAGCGTGATCATGACCGCCATCGGCGCATCGGGCGCAGTCAGATGAATCTTGCCCGAAGTGCCGAAGTGCATGGCCGCCACCACGCCTGCCTCTTCAAACACGTCGAACAGTGGATCCCAGTGGTCAGTGTGGAAGGACGGATGCCCAAGAGGTACCGGGTTCTCCGGGAATGAGATCGCCCGAACCCCCCTGGCGACCAACCGGCGCAGTTCGGCGATGGCGGCCTCGATGTCCCAATACGGCAGGATCCCGACGGGGATGAAACGGTCGGGATAGGGCGTCACCCATTCTTCGTGGACGAAGTCGTTCCACGCCTTGGTGCAGAGCAACGCCAGCTCGCGGTCTTTCACGTTCTGGAACATCGTGCCTGCGAACTTCGGGAAGGACGGGAAGAGCAACTCGGCCTGCACACCGTCGATGTCCATGTCCTCGACGCGAGACGCCGGTTCGTAGCAGCCAGCAATCATGTCGTCGAACCGCAGCGGTTCGGTGCCGATTTCTTCCCGCGACTTGCCGGCGACGGCATTGAGGCCGAGTTGGGCGTAGACGACATCCTCGAGCAACCAGACCTGGCTCCCCTTGGGGGCGACGTTGCCGAATCCATACTGGTCGGTCTCCGTGCCGGTGGCTTCGATGATCCGGGGGCCGCTTTCCTGGAACTTCTTTGGAAGACGGTCGGCCCACACACCGGGACGTTCGACCAGGTGGTCATCTACCGAGACCAATTGCATGTCATCCGTTAGTGGCATTACCGTCGATTCCTCTGCACTCGTTGGGCTGGTAACTCGAGTAAGCGCGGGTGCGTGTTGCGCCCGCTCACCTCTTGAACGACCGACGTGGTAGTTCCCGCACGCTGATTGGCCTGACCGAGCTAGTTGTATCCAGGATACTACTATTGCCGTATCGGCGATAGCGTCTAGCGTCGGTAGAGATCGGTGATGGGAGCGAGATGGTGGATTCAGGACGACTGGGGGAGTCTGATTGGGAGGACGAGGATCTGCTCACCCATGAAGAAGCGGGCGAGCGGCTTCGCGACGAGATTGCCGCGGAGATCGCCTTCATCGACGGCGCGGCCGGCGCCGATTCTCCCGGCCTGCGGCGGTCGAAGAAGCGGCTCGAGGTGATGAGGCGACGACTCCAGCGGATCGACGATGCATTGGCCGGCGGTGTCGGCAAGATTCGCCGTCTGGAGTCGCCACCGTCAGCGCCAAATCACCCCTATCTCAATTGACGTCCGTTTCTCGGTGCCGCTCTGCAGCCGCGCGGAGGAGGTTGGCTCGGGGTTCGTAGGCGGACCGCGAGGGCGCGGGATGTCTGCACGACCCATGACGACGCTTGTCCAAGCCTTCGATTGTCGAGAACACGGTCGAGGGCCCGACGGGGGGCGACGTTGCATGAAAGAATCCTGGATGCAAGACTGGAATCCTGCGACGTCGGTCACAAACCGCGCGCATATGTCCTATCTCCCACTGAAGGGTTGGTTGAGCAACGTGGACGCCTTGGCTGAGTTCCACCGGATGGCCGGCGAAGTGCGGAACTGGGGCCGCTGGGGTGAGTCCGACGAGCTGGGTACTCTGAATCTCCTGAACGAGGAGCACGTGCGCCGGGGGGCAGCGGCAGTACGGCGCGGCGCGGTATTTTCGCTGGGCATGGATTTCGGATCTGCAAGCCCGCAAGGGGCTCTTGACTTCCGACCCAAGCCAGTCCACTTGATGACGGTTGACGGCGGGGACGAATCGCAGTACGCGGCTTACGGTGCGAAGTGGGCCAAGAACGCCGCAGCTGGCCAGATCGCCGGGTTCTTCTCCGCAAGCCCGTTTCGCTTCAACGACGACGTGATCATCATGCCGCTGCAGGCTTCGACCCAATGGGACGCACTGGCCCACGCCTACTACGACGGACAGCTCTACAACGGCTTCCCCGCAGCTTCGGTCACGAGCGCGGGCGCTTTCCACTGCGGCATCGACAAGGTCGACGTCAAAGGCGTGACGGCGCGTGGAGTCCTCATCGACATCGCGCGATACCGAGGAGTCGACTATCTCGCGCCCGGCAACGACGTGACACCCGACGAACTCGACGATGCACTTCGCCTGCAGGGCACCACGATCGAGCCGGGGGACATCGTTCTGGTCCGCACCGGTTGGGTCGCCAAGTTCTGGGAGACCGGTGATCCGATGGAACCGTCGTCAGGTCTGAGTTGGCGATGCGCCGCGTGGCTGCACGACAAGCAGGTCGCCGCCGTCGCGGCGGACAACGTGATGGTCGAGAGCCTCGAATCGGGAGTCGAGGGCATGTTCCTTCCCCTGCACCTACTGACCCTGAGGGAGATGGGCATGATGCTCGGCGAATTCTGGGACCTGGAGAACCTGTCGGCCGACTGTGACGCCGACAAGATCTACGAGTTCCAGTTGGCAGCACCGCCATTGCGGGTCACCGGAGGTGTCGGCTCCCCTGTCAACCCCATCGCAATCAAGTAGCGCCAAGCGGCGCAAGTTGAACCCAAGCAGCGGTAACACTATTCACACGAGAGGTTTTGGTGATGATCGATAAAGAGGCGATTGCCAAGAAGTACGCGGATGAGCGCGCAAAGCGTATCCGGGACGAGGGCACCGGTCAGTACGTCGCAATGGAGATCGGTTCTCAAATGGAGGCTGATCCCTTCGTCGACGGTGTCGCCGAGCGGGACCCGATCACCAAGGACACGGACGTCGCAATCGTCGGTGCAGGATGGTCCGGAATGCTTGCGGCCGTGCGACTTCGCAAGGAGGGCGTCGACGACTTCACCGTGATCGACAAGGCCGCGGACTTCGGTGGCACGTGGTACTGGAACCGGTATCCCGGCATCGCCTGTGATTGCGAGGCCTATGTCTACCTGCCTCTTCTCGAAGAGATGGGATACATGCCGTCGATGCGGTACACCCCAGGCGACGAAATCCTCGACTACGCCCGAGAGGTGGGCCGACGCTTCGATCTGTATTCCAACGCCGTCTTCCAGACCGTCGTGAAGACCATCACCTGGAATGAAGATGCCCTTCGGTGGATCGTCACGACGGACCGTGGGGATGAAATCCGTTCTCGCTACCTGATTCTGGGCACAGGTGGCGTGCTGCACCGACCAAAGCTCCCGGGCATCCCCGGCCTCGAATCATTCGAGGGCCACTGGTTCCACTCGAGCCGCTGGGACTTTGACTACACGGGGGGGAATTCGCGCGGCAACCTCGACAAGCTGCACGACAAGCGGGTGGCGCTGTTGGGGACTGGGCCGACGGGGCTGCAGTGCTTCCCGCACATAGCCAACAGCGCCGCGGAGACCTTTCTCTTCCAACGCACGCCGATGATCGTCGGCCCCCGGGACAACGGCGAGACCGATCCCCAGTGGTTCGAGGGACAAGAACCCGGTTGGCACAAGCGCCGAAGCGACAACTTTGAAGCCCAGATGATCGGTGTTCCCGTCGAGGAGAAGATCGTCACCGACGAGTGGACCCGAGTGTGGGGCATACCTCCGTTGGAGATGCCGGCAGACGGCTCAGCGCCGGACATGGCCGCATACATGGCCGAAATCGAGGATTACGACCTGGCCCAGATGGAACGGATCAGGGCGCGCGTCGACGAGCTCGTCGACGACCCGGAGGTGGCCGAATCGCTCAAGCCCTGGTACGCGACGCATTGCAAGCGCCCATCGTTTCACGATGAGTATTTGCAGAGTTTCAACAAGCCCAGCGTGCACCTCATCGACACCAAGGGCCGCGGACCCGACCAAATCACCTCCAAGGGAGTGGTGTTCGACGGCAAGGAGTACGAAGTCGATTTGATCGTCTACGCCACCGGATTCGAGGCTGCCGTCTCACCAGGGCGGTCGGGTGGCTTCGACGTCACCGGCTGCGGGGGTCGCACTCTGGCGGACGCCTGGGCGCGGCGAGTCCGTACCGTGCACGGCATCCAGACCAGTGGCTT
This sequence comes from Mycolicibacterium hodleri, assembly GCF_006439015.1. GTDB lineage: Bacteria > Actinomycetota > Actinomycetes > Mycobacteriales > Mycobacteriaceae > Mycobacterium > Mycobacterium hodleri_A. The sequence continues at coordinate 118,500 of NZ_RCZG01000008.1, forward strand.
TCCGAACATGTTCGTGATCGGTGGGCTCCGCCAGGCTGCCGTGTCGGTCAACCTGCTCTATGTCTACGACGAGCAAGCCAAGCACGTCGCCAACAACATCAAGCAATTGATGGACGACGGCATCACGAAACTCGACGTGACCGAAGCGGCGGTGCAGGAGTGGTGCGACATCATGGACGCGAACATGGACCTCGTGTTCAATGCTGAACAGGTTCGCCTCTGCACCCCCAGCTATTTCAACAACGAAGGAAACTTCGACACTCACGGTGAGTTCAAAAATGGTCGTCCGATCTGGGCGGACGCGTACGGGCTGGGTCCATTCCAGTACAGCGAGGTGCTTGCGAAGTGGCGGGACGACAAGGAGTACGAGACCAAGGCCGAGATTGTTCGGGACAGTGAATCCGTCTCGTCTTAGCCCGCGGTGAAGGGACTTCACATGCGCGGGAAAGGGTCTGGCATCTGATGGCGGTGGTAGCACGGTGAGGAGGGGACATCGCGATGCTTGCGCCATCGTCGGCATCGGATCGACGGCGTTCTCTCGGAAGTCCGGCCGGAGCGTCGCCGCGTTGGCATCTGAAGCGAGCCTCACCGCGATTGCGGACGCCGGCTTGCGGCCTGCCGACATCGACGGTGTGGTGCGATCTGATTACGACACCGTGCATCACAACGACATTGGGCACTGGTTGGGATTGACCAACCTCAAGTTCTGGGGGATGACCGGCACTGCGGGTTCCGCCCCCTGCGGGATGATCGGTGTCGCGGTGGGGGCGATCATGTCGGGGCAGGCGACGAATGTTCTGGTCTATCGCGCGCTCAATGGGCGATCCGGACTGCGCTACGGCAAGGGCACCGCGATCCAGCAGTCCGCCGGCGCACGATATGTCGGCGGTAATGGAACACTCGACGAGTTCTTTCTGCCCTACGGGTTGATGACTCCCGGTCAGCTCTACGCAATGATTGCGCGCCGACACATGATCGATTACGGCACGACGTCCGATGATCTCGCCAGCATCGCCATTACCATTCGCCGTCGCGCCAACGCGAACCCAGCGGCGATGATGGCGGATCGGCCGATGTCGCTCGATGACTACCACCAGTCGCGGATGATTTCCGACCCGTTGAAATTGTTCGACTACTGTCTGGAATCCGATGGAGCCTGTGCGGTCGTGGTGTCGGCCGCCGAGCGGGCCGATGACAGTCCTTGGCCCGGAGTGCTCATCAGGGCGGTCGCGCAGGGCACTGTTCCGGAGATGCAGGGGGGCAAGGTGTTCCCAGCCTTGATGCGACCCTCGATTACCCTGATGCCGTCGAAGTACGTGGCCGACGAACTGTATCGGCGTGCCGGCCTCGGCCCCGCCGACATGGACGTCGCGCAGATCTACGACTGCTTCACCATCACCGTGTTGCTGCAGCTCGAGGACTACGGACTGTGCCCTCGAGGCGAAGGCGGCCGGTTCGCATCGAGCGGTGCACTCGACATGGACGGGCAGATTCCGATCAACACCTCCGGTGGCAATCTGTCGGAGGCCTACATCCACGGGATGACCCACATCCTGGAGGGCGTCAGGCAAATGCGAGGACAGTCGACATCCCAAGTGGCTGGCGCACAGACGTGCCTCATCACCTCGGGGGCGCCGACCCTCACCAGTGCGATGATTCTACGGGCCGCATGATGACCCATTCGGTCACACCACCGTTGCCGGTCACCGACGACGAGGAGACCCGTGGTTTCTGGGAGGCCGCTGCCGAGGGTCGCTTGGTGGTGCGGAACTGCAACAACTGTTCGGCCGTCCTGCACCTGCCGAAGTCGTACTGCCATCACTGTGGTTCTTGGGACACTGGCTGGCGCGATGTCCGACCCGAGGGATCGGTGTATACGTGGACGGTGCTGCAACACTCGATCCACCCGGCGTTTCCCGCCCCGTGCACAGTCGTATTGATTGCGCTGGACGAGGATCCCGCCGTTCGGTTTGTCGGCTATCTCGACGGGGCGCCAACCGTTTACGAAGGAATGCCGATGCGAGTCCGATTCGACAGCGTCGAGCCGGGAATCGTGCTGCCGCAGTGGGAGCCGGTCGGGGCAACATCAATTGAGCAGTAGAGGAGAGTTCGATGGGAACACTTGACGGCAAGGTGGCTTTCATCACGGGTGCGGCCCGTGGCCAGGGGCGCGCACACGCGGTCCGGCTGGCAGAGGAAGGCGCCGACATAATTGGGATCGACATCTGCGATCAGATCGACACGGTGACCTACCCGATGTCGACGAAGGATGACCTTGCCGAGACTGTTGCTCTCGTCGAGAAATTGGGTCGACGGATGGAAGGCTCCGTCGTCGACGTGCGGAATGCAGACGCACTGTCGGATGCAGCGGCGCGGGGGGTGCGAGAACTTGGACGACTCGACATCGTGATTGCCAACGCAGGCATCATGTTTCAGGGCTTGGCGCCCGGCCGGGACAATCTTGCATTCCGCGACGCCATCGACGTGATGCTCGTAGGCGTGTGGAATACCATTCAGGCCACCCTGCCGGCCCTGCAAGAACAACGCGAGGGGGGATCCATCGTTCTGATCAGTTCGGTGAACGGTCTCAAGGGAATGGTCGCCGGGACGAACGGTGGAAACTTCGGCTACGCGGCGGCAAAGCACGGCATCGTCGGTCTCATGCGGATGTATGCGAATCTGCTTGCGCCCGAATCCATTCGGGTCAACACGGTTCACCCTACGGGTGTTGACACGCCCATGCTGGCCGGTTTCGGCGAGTCCATGGCAGCTGCGAACCCGGCTCTGGCGCAGGGGCTGGGCAATCCGATGCCGGTTGGCACGATCGAGCCCCGCGACGTGAGCAATGCGATTGCCTGGCTCGTCTCGGACGCCGCTCGCTATGTCACTGGTATCACCCTGCCCGTCGACGCCGGCATGGTGAACAAGTAGTGGCTAGGCAGGGTTCATCCATTAGTGCCTCCGGCAGGATTCGGGTGGGCATCGTCGGCGCGCGCACGGATCCGTTTCAGTGGGGGGCGGCAGCACACATGCCGGCCTTACGCTCGCGGCCGGAGTAGGACGCCGTCGCCGTGACCCGCCAGCAGACAGCGGACGCCGCCGCTGCGTTCCACTCCATCCCGATGGCGTTCGGCAACTACCCCGACATGGTCAGCCATCCTGATGTCGACATGGTCTGCGTCGTCACCTGTCATGAATCATCACACGCTGGTGATTCCGGCATTGGAGGCCGGAAAGCACGTCTTCTCCGAGTGGCCGCTGGGTGTGGCCACCGACGAGGCGATCCATACGCGTGACGTGGCGAAGGCCCACCGAATCCGAACATCGGTCGGACTTCAAAATCAGTGTGTCGCCCGACATTCACTACGTGCGTGACCTCATTGCCGACGGTTATGTCGGAAGACTGATGTCTGCGTCCCCGACCCGGTCCAGCGATCAAATGGCCAGGACGGGACTGACCGCTGATTGGACCTACTTCGTGCACGAGGACGGAGCGAACTCAGCTCATGGTGTTGGCCGCTCACGCGCTCGACACCCTCGCCGCCTGCGCGCGCGACTTCCGGGACCTACAGGCCTATTCGCAAGTCATGGTCGACGAGATGATCGTGGCCGACACGGGGAATCTCATCACGTCACGGCGCCGGATCACATCTTCATTCAAGGGCGATCTTCTAACGGAGCCTTGCTCGATGCTCAGGTGAAGATGCACTCTCTGCTGTCCACGGAATTTCGCCCCGAAATCAACGGGACGGCGGGCCGACACGACACCTCGCAGCGAAGCATTCAACGTCCCATGTCTGTACAGAGGTTTCGCAGAACGACTTTCGACAGATGCCGCCGAGATCTTGGGCTTTGATCACGCGGTGATCAGGCAGTGGCCACTGGATACGATTCGGGATGCGGCCGCCGCGGGACGGCGGCAGCCGTTCAGCATCGACCTCTAAGCGCGGACGTATAGGTGACTAGTGGCCTCACCGGTACATCCCGTTCCGCGGCACGTCATTCCCTCCTGCAACGGGTTTCGCTGTGCTGGGTCAGGTGGCGTTGAGTTGATTGATCCAGGCGCTGCTGGTGATCACGGTCGCCGACCACGGGGCGCCCTCGGCGAAGTGAGCGAGCAGAACCCGGTGGGTATTAGGATTGGCATCCGCGCAGGCATCGGCGAGCACGGTGACATTCAGGTCGCGTTCCAAGGCCGCGATCAGCGTCCCGAGGACCACGCCGCCCGTGGAGACGCCAGTCAACACAAGATGACTGATTCCTCGGGCACTGAGCAACTGTTCGAGATCCGTACCGGTGAATGCACCGACGCGCGAGGTGATTACGACCGGCTCACCCGAAAGCGGCGCCGCCTTGGGGTGCGATGCATTCGTCAATTCGCGGAGGAACAGGTTCGCGCCCTCCAACTGCTGACGGCGGGCGTCCGTACGCGCCATCTCGGGGTAGCCCTCCCGAAAGCCGATGTGCACGTGGATCACTGGTATCGACGCGCCTCTCGCCGCGGCGAGTGCATCAGCTATCCGGCTGATCCACGAGTCGTCGGCGACCATGTCCGAGATCGGGGGTTGCACGTGCATTACGAGCAGCGCGCAACCGCCATGTGTAGGACCCGTCACGAGTGGCGCCTCCGTTCTGGTTCTGAAGAACTACTGCTGTCGCTCAGTGGGCCTGAGCAGTCGGCCGACGTGGAGGAGGGGTGAGCGACGCGGTATCGAGGTCGAGATGCTCGCGTAGCGTGGATCCCTCGTACTCCTTGCGGAACACCCCGCGACGCTGCAACTCGGGAACCACCAGATCGACGAAGTCCTCGAAACTTCCGGGGTCACTGCTTGCAGCGCCGTATTCACCACTGGGGTAACCAACAGCGATATGCCGTCGAGCGCGGCGCTCGATGTCACTCAACTGAGTTCGCTTCCGTGCTGTCACGCGCTTGACCGGGAGTCGATTCCTCGTCGCGTGCCGGCAAGCCGGTCGGCGGCGGATCGTTGACATGTCCTAACCTGACGTCGACGAATCACGCATGGAACGGGCATCGTGACCCGCGAGCGAGCCCAGACCGACTTCGGCGTTGTGGGCGTGGGCGAGGTGGTGCAGCCCGAAAACCGAATCCATGCCGTCGCGTAGCCCCATCAAGTCTTCACATTGGTTGACGGCCCGCTTCGCTAGAGCGAGACCCAACGTCGGCCTTTCGGCGATTCGCCTCGCAGCGTCGAGCACCGTCGTCTCGAGATCATCGCGGGGTACCACGCGGTTGATCATGCCGAGCCGTTGTGCTTCCTCGGCACCGACCCGCGAGCCCAGGAAGAGAAATTCCTTGGCGAACCGCGGCCCCATCTGCCATGGATGGGCGAAGTACTCGACGCCGGGAATGCCCATCTGAACGGTGGGATCTGCGAAGAACGCGTCGTCCGACGCAATCACCAGGTCGCAGGCCCAGGCCAACATGAGGCCGCCAGCGATGCACGCGCCCTGAACCATGGCGATGGTGGGCTTGGGGAGTTCGCGCCAACGGCGGCACATACCCAGATACACCTCCGACTCGCGGGCGAATCGGCTTTCGGCTCCCCGCTTGTCACTGTGGTCCCACCACAGCGACGCTCGACGGTCGAACGGTAGATCGATGTCGCGGTCGGGTGTTCCGATGTCGTGCCCCGCCGAAAAGTGTTTGCCGTTGCCGGCCAGCACGATCACCTTCACGTCGTCGTCGTCCGCGGCACGGTAGAACGCGTCGTCGAGCGCGTAGGTCATGGCGCTGTTCTGGGCGTTGCGATAGTCGGGCCGGTTCATCCGGATCACCGCGACAGTGTCGGAGACGACCTCGTACAGCACTACACCGGTGTCTGTCGAACCGTTGTTGGATGTCATGGGATCCAGGATACAATGCCGAGGTGTCATCGCACAGCGCACACCCAAACATGGTGAACTGCCCTGTCGCTGGCCACCTGGACGGGTGGCGCACGGGCAGCCGCTGCCCTGCGACGATCGCGAGGACCGCCTTCAGGACGACAATCGAGCGATGAGGACGAACGATGGTCAAGAACGGAACTCGCCTGCAGAGTCAGGTGTGCGAAACGCAGGTAATCGTTGTGAAGGCTGCCGATGCCCTGGACGGGTTGAGGTGCGGCGGAGTCCCCATGGTGCCGCTCGGGTCCGCTCGTACGGGCGGCGAACCTGATGCCGCCTTCGCCGGCGGCACTGTGGTGGGGAAGCGTTACGTAGACGGTGGGAGCGCCGAGGTCCTCGTGACGAAAGCAGGTACCGGGACTTTGAGCGTTGGACAGGTTCCGTTGAGCCTCAAGGAAGCCAAGTCCCTTCCTGCAAGCGACTGACTCCGCCGGGAATCGGGTGGTGTCGACGCGATGAGCCCCCGAAGCTCAACGCACCTCGGTTACCAGACCGGATGCGGAGCCCGTCGCCACCATGAACGTGTCATCGATTCTCGCCTTCGGGCCGCCCTGAGTCGTGGACGTCGGGGACAGGGTGGTCAATGAACGTACATCTCGCCGACCGTGCCGACCGTCAACGTCCGCCCGTCCGGAACCACCGTGGTCGACATCGGCTCCCGCACTATCGCTGGTCCCACGATTCGGTCGCCTGCCAGCAGGGTGTCCCGGAGATAGACGGGCGCAGAGACATCGTCGCCGTAGAGGAACCGGATGGTGGTGGCGTCGAGCGGCTCGGGCTTTCCAGAGGTGCGGGTCTCCGGTCGCTCGAAGGTAAACCGTTCAGACGGCACGACCAGGCTGGCGCGGAACGTCACCGCCTCGACCGGGAACGCGTCCAGCCGGATGCCATTGCGCCGTTGGTAGTGGTCGTGGAAGGAAGTAACCATCTCCGCAATCGAGTCCGCCGTCAGCTCACCAGACGGCATGGTCACCAGGGGCATGTCCCAGCCCTGGCCGAGTAACCTGCCGTCGAAGGTCCGGACCACCTTCGATGACGCGCGTTCCGCGTCGCCCAGCCCGCTCAGCAGGGAGTCTTCCATCTCCCTGAAGTGGGCTGCGATCGACTCCGCGGACTCGGGGGCCAGCACGGTGTAGGCGCTGCGGCTGTCGGAGAAAACGAGGTCGGTGGCCAGCAGTCCGAGCGCGCTGAACAACCCCGGGTGGGGAGGGACGACAACGCGGCGCAGCTTGACCTGGTCGAGCACGAACGGGAGCATCATCGGCCCAGCCGCTCCGAATGCGACGACGCTGAAGTCGCTGGAATCCAGACCACGCGCCAGCGCAACGTTATAGATGCCCTCGACGATGTTGTTGAGCCCGATTCGCCAAGTGCTGGTCACCCGATGGCCGAGGTCACCTGCCATGGCGAGCGATTCGAACGCCGTCGCCGCGTGCTCCGCATGCAGCTTGAGGGTGCCCCCGGCGAAGCCGCCTGGGTCGATGAAGCCCATCAGCAGCGCCGCGTCGGTCATGGTCGGTTCGGTGCCGCCAAGCCCGTAGCATGCCGGCCCAGGGGTCCCACCCGCGCTCTCCGGCCCTACCCGCAACTCGCCAAGTTCGTTGACGGTCGCAATGCTCCCGCCACCTGCACCCAGCGTGGAGATATCGGTCGACAGCGAGTTCACCACCATGTCGTACTCGAACTCGAAGGTCGTATTGCGATGGGTGGAACCCGCGGTGATCACGCTCAGGTCGCACGAGGTACCGCCGATGTCGACGCACAGCATGTCATGATCGTCGATCTCCACCCCAAGATGCACGCACGCGGCGGTGCCTGCCGACGGACCAGAGAACACGATGCGGTACGGCTTGTCCATCGCCGTCTTCGCCGGCACCAGCGTCGCCGCCGAGTCGGCGTAGTTGAGCTGCCCCGTGAAACCGAGCTCGCGAAGGCCGTCCTGCAACTCGGCGTCGTAGTCGGTGTAGATGATCTTCATGATCACGTCGATGACCGTTGTCGACGTTCTGGCATATTCCTTGGCTAGCGGTGAAACATCGCTCGAGTAGGAGCAGCGCACACCGGGCAGGTGCTCGGCCACCAGCTCGGCCACCCGTCGCTCGTGGGTCCCGTTGACGTGTGAGTGTAGGAAGGCAATCGCGACGCCCTCGACGTTGCACCGCTTCAGGACCTGCAACTGCTCGATCACCTGCGCCTCGTCGAGAGGCACCATGGCCTCGCCGGACGCGGTCATCCTCTCGACCACGCCCCGGCGCAGATACCGAGGGACCATCGGGGCCGTTGAGTCCGAGAAGGATCGTCGCCACGACGGATCGGTGAGTGCTTGCACCGGGCGGATCAGCCGCGCTCTGTCCATCACGTCGCGATGTCCCATAGTCGCCAACAGTCCGACCTTCGGCAACCGCCGGGTCAGCACCGCGTTCAGTCCGTGTGTACTCGCATGGTTGAACACGTTCGACTGCGTGGGGTCGACGGCCTTCGCGCCTTCGAGCACCGACAGGTGCACCGACTCACGCCGGGTCTGGATCTTGACGGTCACCGGCTTCCCGTCGCGAATCGCGATGACATCGGTGAACGTTCCGCCTACGTCGACGCCGATCATGTTGAGTCCTCTCGAAATGGGTCTGCCTGGTCGATGGGAGGGGTCACGGCTGGAGCAGGTCCTCGACGAGCTCAATCGAACCCAGCCGATGCCACCGCGTCCTCGATGCCGAGTGCAGGCAGCTCTGGCACTTCACTGCGCGAAACCACCCGGACTCGGTCAGCACCGGATACTCGGCCAGCACGTTCTCACCGCACGCGTCGCACGCGCCTTCCACGGGCTCGCGCACGACCTCGCGGGTCGGCGCGACGTTGTCGTGGATGGATGCAGGGGCGCTCGGCGGTGAAGGAGAACGCCTTTCCCGACACGATGCCGTGGCTTCCAGATCCACGGCGACCTGCTCCGGATCGGTCTCGGGATCGCCGGTGACGATCACGCCATAGTCGCGTTCGGCACCATTCACGCTGACGTATCCATCGCGCACGTCGCGGGCGACGGACGCCGGGTCACGTTCCAGCGGGTCGCCCCAGCCGCCGCCCCCGTCACTCAGGGTCCGCCACAACGAGTTGGGCATGGTGAGCCAGGGGTTCTGGGCTGCCCAGTGAAAGAACGTGCCCGCCTCGTCCAAGGCGTGGGTGAGAGGGTCCATCATGCCGCTGACCGGGGTGCTTTCGCGCAGGGCCGGCACCACATCCAGGTTCCGCAGGCTCTGGTCATCCACCGAGAAGTCCGACCACGACCAGATCCCGACCGGGCCGCCGGCTCTGCCACCCAGAGCGCCCTGTCCGTTGGGGGTTTTGGTGCGCGGCGCAGTCATGAAGTGGCAGACAGAGGTGGTCCAGTAGGTGTCCTCGATGGTGCCGGCGCCGCCTCGGTAGCGGCCCGCACCCCCGGAGTCGGTGACGTACTCCTTGCGAAGGTGAACGACTGGAATATCCGCCTCGACGGTCTCGATGTCGACTCCGATGTAGTTGAGCGAACAGCTCATCTGTCCGCTGTCGGCGTCGCCTGCGTCGTTCGCGCCCCAGCCGCCGACCGGATTGAGTGCCGTCATCCACGGCTGAGGCGTGTCAGGCGGGCTGACGACGTGGTGTAGATGAGTGCAGCGGGAGGGCGCTGCTTGAGCTCGCGTGCCCAGTGCGTCGTTCAGCGCCTTCATGATTGCCAAATACACGGTGAGGATGGGTTCGAAATACAGCATCGCCGCGGCGGGGGGTTCGGCACTGATGAGCGTCCCGCCGGGCACGACGATGTCGATGTCACGCAAAAACGCCGAAGTGTACGGCGAGGCCGGGTCCAGAAGGGACTTCAGAGCGAGGCTGACCGCAGTCTTCGTGTCGGGCCAGCACGAGTTGATCGAAGTCTGCGCCTGCTCGGAAGTGCCACTGAAGTCGACCTCGGTGTGGTCGCCGCACTTGGTGATCCTGACCGCAACCCGGTACTCCCGTGCCGCGTCGGCGCCATCGCAGTCGAAGTAGTCCTCGCCCTCGTACACGCCGTCCGGCAGCGCACGCAGGGCATGGCGGGCCCGCTCGGCCGATGCGTCACATGCGTAGCGGATACCTCCGTGGAACGCCTCGAGCCCGTAGCGGTCGATTGTGTCGTGGATCAGCTCGTCGCCCAGTTTGAGGGCTACGAATATGCTCTGCATGTCCGGCATTAGCAGCCCGCCAAATCGGGCGTTGCCCAAGATGACGCTGAAAGTTGGCTTCACGGGCCGGTTCTGGTGAAAGAGCAACATCGGCGGTACGACGAGGCCGTTCTCGTACACGTCCCGCTTGGTCCCCGAGAAGCCACCCGGAACCACACCGCCGATGTCCATCATGTGCGCACGAATCGACAGCACGCTAACGATCTGGCCGTCGACGAAGACCGGCTTCATGAAGCACATGTCGTTGGGGTGTGTGCCTGCTCGATACGGGTCGTTGCAGATCAGGAGGTCGCCCTCCTGAAGATTGCCGACGCCGAATTCCTCGACGCTGTTGGCGACGGCATCACGCATTGACCCGAAGAACACGGGCAACGTCTGTGCCACCGCGGGAGTCAGGTAGTCCAGCGACGGGCCACCGGACACGGTGGCCGAGAAATCGTGGAAATCTCGAATAATCGGCGAGAACGCCGTCGTGAGCAGTTTGTTGCAAATGTGGCTGATGATGTACTGCAGCCTGCTGGACAGAATGGTCGACGTGAATCGATCGCACCCGTAGTGCTCGATCAGATCGTTATCCGTCAGATCTCGCAGGTCGGTGGGACGTTCTGCAATCGCGGTCATGGTGCCTCCTGATCAGCTGTTTCGTGCGTTTTAGCGGGTCGGTGAGTATCCGGAGTTCATCGCCATCTGCCCACCGTCGACCGGGATTGTGACCCCGGTGATGTAGGCGGCGTCGTCCGAGGCGAGGAACATGATCGCCTTGGCCTGGTCCAGTGGTTCGGCAACTCGGCCGATGGGAATCCGACCAATACGGGTCTTCATGAACTCGGGGAACTGCTCTATGGCCTCGGCGACCATTAACGAATTGGTCAGCCCGGGAGCCACGCAATTGACTCGGATCCCATACGGTGCCCAGTCCAGCGCGAGCGCCTTGGTGAGCCCGATCAGGCCGTGCTTGGTCGAGGTGTAGCCGACATCGGAGGCGATGGCGGCGAGTCCGGCCAATGAGGAGATATTTATGATGCTGCCGCTGCGGTTACCGATCATGCTCTGCACGGCGGCGGCCTTGGCCCAGTGGAAGGCCCCGCCGAGGTTGACCGCCATCACGCGCTCGAATTGCGTGTACTCCTCCGCTGGAGCAGCAGATGGCATACCAGCGTTGTTCACGAGGATGTCAATCTGACCGAATTTCGAGACGACCTCCGCCGCGGCCGCCTCCACCTCTGCGGTGTTGCTGATGTCGCAGGCGATCGACATGGCCTTGCCGCCCGCGGCAAGGATCTCGGCGACGGTCTTGTCGGCGGTGTCGCTGTCTATGTCGTTGACAGCGACGGCAGCGCCCTCCGCGGCGAAGCCGAGGGCGGTCGCGGCGCCGATCCCGGATCCCGCCCCGGTGACGACGGCAACCTTGCCTTCGAATCTCATACCCATGGTGAACTTGCAATCTCGTCGAGGTTCCAGACGACGTTGTCAGCAGATTTCATTGCGCTATCTCCTTCATTCTTGGTCACGATGGACTGTCCGAACTCGGTTCGAATTCATTTGATCGCCAGCGGGGTGATCGGGCTGCCGACGGCGTTCTCGACCTTCAGTGGAGGAGAGGTGAAGAAGAAATCCCACACGCCATCCGCCTCGCAGTCCGCTGCCAGTGCGTCCAAGTCGAATGTCTCGCCCATCGTCATGCCCATGTCGCGGATCAGAACGCAGTGGCAAATCAGCAACATCGTGCCGACGGGCACCACTTCGATGCCCCAGTTGTCCGACGCGACGGCGGCGACTTCCCGTTCGTGCAGCCATTCGAGACACGACATCCCGATACCGGGCTCTCCGCTGTTGAAGGTGGCGGCCGACTTGTGAATCGTGAATTGCTGGATCCAACCCGTGCGGATGAGCAGGATGTCACCCACTCCGACCCGCACGTCCTGTCGGTCTTCCGCGGCTTCGAGTTCCGCGGCCGTGATCTCGTAACCGACTTCCAGCGGCTTGCCGTCGTGAAGCGCGGTGATGTCGAGGAGAACCCCCCGCCCGGTCGGGCCCTTGGCAATGATGTCGCCGATGGCAAGAACGGTCGAGCCACTGAACGTCGATACACTCTGCGACGGAACATTGTTGTAGAAGCTGCCGTCGTAGCCGACGTGCGCCAGGCCGTCCCACTGGGTTGCGCATTGCAGCGGCATGGTGATCCAGTCATCGGCAACGATCACGTCCGTGGGCGAGACGAAGGAATTGAGAATGTGGGTGTCGCCGGGGGTGATGCTCATCAAGTGAATCGGGTTGGACCGTCCCCCCGCGGCCGCAGCGGGGCCGTTGGCGCCCAACGGAATGCTGAGGTCGAAGATCTTCCCCTGCTTGATCAGCTGACTGGCACTCACCACCGCGTCGGGCGTGATGTGGTTGAGCGTGCCGATGCGATCATCGTCGCCCCATCGTCCCCAGTTGGTGAGCTGTCTGCCCACTGCTCTGAAATCGAAATCTGCTGGCATGCCTTGCCTCCGTGTCTCAAGACGCTTCATCGCCTGAATGTCAGTCGATTCAGGTCCTAAACCTCCTGTCAGCGCTCGAAATTCGCCCGAACCGTCGTGATCTCCTCGGAGAGGAAGTAGTGGACGTGCAGCAGATCCATGCCATGCACCAGTACGTCGGCCTCGCCCTTGGCCAGGCCGACGCAGTTCGTGGTGGTCCAGATTCGCTTCCCGTGGGCGACAGCCGATGCCTTCGCCGTCGCCCATCCTTCGGTGACCTCGGGGGCGTCGAACGCGACGCCCGAGTCGACCGAGTAGTCCCCTGGCCCGAAGAGCACGTAGTCGATTCCGTCGACGTCGAAGATCTCGTCGATGTTCTTCAGTCCGCGACGCGATTCGATGATGGGAATGACGAGGACGTTGCGCTCGGTGTGCTCGACATATTTGCCCCACCCGCCCATCGAGTACCGGCCCGAGTGGGTGGACGGGCACATGCTGCGGTTTCCGCCTTGCGGGTAGCGGGTCGTTTCTAAAGCGGCCCACGCCTCCTCGGCGGTTTCGATGTGCGAGATCACCAATGCCTCGGCGCCGATGTCTAGGAACCGCTGTGCGTCGACGCGGTCATAGTTGGGCATCCGCACCATCGGGATGATCCCAGCCGCCTCGGCGGCCCGAACGTGGCCGACGAACTCGGCCGGACCCAAGGGTGAGTGCTCGGCATCGAGCAGTGCGAAGTCGAAGCCGACATCCCCGAGGATGTCGACGATGGCGGCGTCGGATGACCCGATGAACATCCCGACGGGTGTCTGCCCCCGTTCGGTGATCTCGTCCAAGCGTTGCCGCGCGCCGATGCGGGTCATCGCTGCACCCCTCGCACATCAATGATGATGACGCCGCTTTCCTGCACCTCGGCTACCGCGCCCGGCGGTATTGCGGTGGTGGCGCCGACTTCGTGGATCACTGCCGGCCCGTTGATCGTGTCGCCGACCGCTAGTGCGACCCGCGGCAGATACGACGTTTTCAGGGCCATTTCGGCGCCATCCCAGATTGATTCACCGATGGTGGGTTCGCCCGACGATGGTTCCCGATAGACCATGGATACGCGCGGAAGCAGCCGCTGCACGACGACCTCGAGTTCAACGCACTCCAGAGTCGACATCGTGTCAAGGTGCCCGTACCGGCGCACGTACTCGGACTCGAACTCCTTCTTCAGCACGGCGGGCAGGTCACCAGGGACATCCACGCCTTCGGTCGGGGCGGGGATCCACAGCGCGTGTTCCTGTCCCCGGTACCGGATCGCCACCGAGTACCTGACGACGACGGCGCCGGCGCCGGGGTGATCACCCGAACGCAGGTCGCCTGCAAGTTGTTTGGCGACGTCGGCCACGGTAGTGGCTAGGGCTGAGACGTCCAACGTCGCAAGATCGGTCAGCAGTACTTCGCGCCGGTCGGTCCGTAGGTTCGCCGCCAGCATTCCGAGGGCGGAGTAGTGCCCCGGGAAGCGTGGCAGCAGCACCCGGTCGATACCCGCCTCGACGGCAATCCCACACGCGTGCAGCGGCCCAGCTCCGCCGCTGGCCAACAAGGTGTAGTCCCGAGGATCGTTTCCGCGCTCCAGCGTCTGCCGCCGCACGGTCGCCGTAGCCTGCAACGTGGCGAGTCGAATGATCCCAAGGGCGAGCCGTTCCGGAGCCATGTCGAGCTGGCTGGCCAGGTTCTCTATCGCCCGCTCTGCGGCTGGCACATCCAGCTCGAAAGTCTCGGCGAAATGGTCCTTGTCTATCCGACCGCAGTAGAGGTTCGCATCGGTCAGCGTCGGTTTCGTACCTCCTAGGCCGTAACAGGCAGGGCCGGGTTGCGAGCCGGCGGAATGCGGACCCACCTGGAGCCGGCCCATGTCATCGACCCGGGCGATCGAACCGCCGCCGACACCGACTTCCAGGATGTCGACGGTGGACACCTGCAGCGGGAAGCCGCGCATCTCTCCGCCAATCCAGTACGTGTCCTTCGTCGCGAAGTCGCCACGCTCGACCAGCGCCGACTTAGCGGTTGTGCCGCCCATGTCAAAGCTCACGACGTTATCGATGGCGAGTTCGACTGCCAGGTTCCTGGCACCGATGACACCACCGACCGGTCCGGATTCGACCGCTCGCACCGGATACCGTCGGGCGGTGTCGACGGCCATGGCCCCGCCGCTGGAATCCAGCACGAGGAAGTCGCCCTGGAATCCGCCCGACTCGAGGCCCGAGGTCAACCGATGCAGGTAGCGTTCCGTGACCGGGGTGACATAGGCATTGGCGGTGGCGGTGGTGAATCTTTCGAACTCCCGCCATTGCCGGGATAGGTCCGACGAAATCGTGACTGGAACGTCGGGAAGCGCACGCCGCAGGTAGTCCGCCACGTGCTGCTCGTTGCCCGGCGCGAGGTAGGAGTGCAGGAATCCGATCGCCACCGAGTCGGCCTCGTTCGTCTGCAGCCACGCGACCAGTGCGTCAAGCTCGTCGTCTCCCGGTGTGCGCTCGATCGTGCCATCGGGGGCGGTGCGTTCGGCAACCTCGTAGCACATGTCCCTGCCGACCAGGGGAGGCTGGCGTCGGAAGCGCAATGTGAGGCTCTCGCTGCGATTGCCCCGGCCGATGTCGAGGACGTCGGCGAAACCCGCTGTTGTCACCAGGGCGACGCGGGCGCCCTTCCGCTCGAGCAGCGCGTTGATCACCAGTGTGGTCCCGTGCGCGAGGATGGTGCCGGGCTGCGTGCTGTCCACGCCACAGTCCGTCACGGCCTGGATCACGCCTTCGTGTTCGGCGCCGTGCGTTGTGAGGCGCTTGCCGATGTAGAGGCGTCCGTCGGCGCCGACCGCTGCAACGTCAGTGAAGGTGCCGCCGATGTCGGCGCCGATCCGGGTCGTCGAACCTGATGAGCTGGCCACATCGGTCATGCCGCACTCTCCTTGGCGGTCGCGTCGGGGCTAGTTTGCGTGTCTTCGTCGGGAGGTGTTCCCCACCCGCCTCCACCGCCGCTGACGTGGCGGATCAGGGTCCCAGCTTTGAGCGAGCTGACACCGGTGTTCGAGCCCTCCGGCACCGCCCAATCAACCGAATCAGGCGTCTTTACGTGGACCGAACCGATGCTGCCGGGTTTGCCACCTGCCAGGCCAGGCGCCCCCATTGACGGCTCGGCGTACGCGTCGAACCAGACGTCCTCGAGGACCTCGATGACTTTCGACGTCCCCGGTCCGCCGCGGTGGCGACCCGCCCCGCCGGAGTCCCGACGCAGTTCCATGGAGTGATAGCGCAGCGGGAAGCGGGCTTCGATCATTTCGATGGGTGAGTTCTTGGTATTGCCGAGGATCAAACATTTGACCGGACCGTATCCGTCCGCATCGGACTCGGCACCGAGGCCGCCCGGAGCGGCCTCGGTCGAGCGCCACCACGAGCCGTCCGGGAGAGGTCCGTAGAGCATCAGCCCGCCGACCGACCCATAGTGCGCTGCTGGGACCCGCTCGGGATCGAGCTGACCTACCGCGCGTAGGAACATGTCGATGATCAGTGGCAGCGTGGTGTTCCAGTAGGCCATCGGCGCGTCGCCGGTGGCACTGACGATGGTGCCCGCCGGCAATTGGATCTCCAGCGGAGCGAAGAAACCGGCGTCTGTCGGGACGTCGCCAGCGACCAGATAGCGGAAGGCCAGCTTTGCGGCCGCCAAGCCTCCCCCAATTGCTCCCGCGTTCAAGGGAAGCTCTGATTGCGGTGGCATGCCAGACATGTCGACGACCATCCGATCGCCCTCGACGGTCAGTGTCAGCGAGAACTTCAGGTCCGCTCGCACTCCGCCCTGGGTGAACTGCCATTCGTGGGTGGTGGTGGCGGTGCCATCGGGGAGCTCGGAGATGATCCGCCGCGCGTACTCGGTGCTGGCGGCGAGCTGCGCGTCCACGACTTTCTTGACGGCGTCGGCGTCCCAGCGCGGAACCACCCGCTCCTGCCACCGACGCGCGCCCAGCATGCATGCCGAGAGCTGCGCCATCATGTCGCCGGTCAGCATCTCCTTCTGGTAGGTGTTCACCTGGATGGTGGCGAGCACCTCGGGGACGATCTCGCCGCGCCGCATGATGCGCAGACCGTGGTATCGCGTGCCCTCGTGGAAGATGCTGCGGGCGCCCATCGCCTGGCCGCCGGGGACCAGCCCGCCGACGTCTGCCCAGTGCGAGCGGATCGCCAGATATCCGGTGATCACCTCGCCGTGGTAAAGCGGCGTGCCGAGCACGGTGTTGTTCAGGTGCTGACCGCTGCCCGAGTTGATCACGAAGACGTCACCCGGCTCGAGGTTCTCGATCCCGATCGTCGAGACGGCTTCGCGAACGGGTTCCCCCATGTCGGTGACGAAGATGGGAATCGATGCATTCGACTGCGTATAGGGCAGGAAGTCCGTGTTGACCAGCGCGACGGCATAATCCTGGATCTCGCGGATCAGCGGGCTGTACGCAGTGCGCGTGATGTTGATCTCTAGTTCTTCCGTGATCGACTGTGTCGTATATCGAAAGATCTCGCTCTCCAGAGGATCGACGGTCCGCGGTTCGGCTTCGTTCACTTTTCTCCTCTAGTCATCCCGGATACGCCCTTGTCAGACACTGATGTAGTCCGCCTTGCCGACTTTCTCGCCGTAAGCAATCTCACCGAGGCCGTAATCGCCCTCGATCGTGGTGCGCTGCATGTGGCGCTCCTCCTGGGCCGGGGCGCCGTTGGCGCAGTGCAGCATCCTCCAGTTGTCCCAGAGCACCATCTGTCCCGGCACCCACTCGTGGATGTAGGCCCGCGCGGGGTCGACGCAATGCTGCGCGACCCGCTCGAGCAGTTCGTCGCCTTCAGCGCCGGGCATCTCGTCGATACCGAGCGCGAACCAGGGCGACAGGTTGAGCACCTTGCGACCGGTTTCCCGCTGCGTGTAGACGAGCGGATGACGAACGGTGGGGAAGTCGCCACGCCTGGCCAGGATCGACAGAACGGCTCTCTCGAACCGCAAGACCTTCACCTCGTGGCGGCGACCGAACTTCTGGTCGGCCGGATCGAGGTCGTACCCGTAAAGGACGTGCAGTCCCTCAATGGACTCCTTCAAGTCCTCATCGAGCGTGTCGTAGCTCTGGATTTTGTCGATGAACCCCGTCTCGCCGCCATGGCTGGGGATGGTGATCGGACGGAGGATGCCACCGTGGTTGATTTCGGCTACGTAGATGAGGTCGGAATGCCACGGCAACCAGGTGCCCCGTGGCTCGCCATCCACCTCCGTCAGCCAGCCGTCCTCGGGTCGATAGCGGACGTCCATCAGTTCGGGGTGTCCCTGCGAACGCGCCTCTTTGGTGGGGTGTTGGATCAGCTCCCCGAAGCACCTACTGAGTCGTACGTGCGTATCGGGGTCGTCAAGGCCGTCGAAGACCAACACGCCCTCGCGAACCCACAGCTTGCGCAGATCCTCGCCGACCTCCGGCAGGTCCAGGTCCTTCGGGTCGAGCTCGCTCACGATGGCACCGAACGGATGATGATCAGCGATCGGGCTAACGGTGAAGTGCTTGTACTCACCGGACGTGCTCGTCATCTGATTGCTCCTCGAGAAAGTGGAATCTCGGCGCCTCGGCCGAGTATTGCATCCAGGATACTTTTCGCACAAGTGTGCTACAGCCGGCGATCAGCCGAGGACGGGGAACCGACGTTTGCGTGCCATTTCATCGAGTGCGGACTGCATGAGTTTGCGGATGTGTGAGTCCACGATCTGAGAGTCGGGGTCGTCGCCGAACTCGGCCCGCAGGTCCACGGGTTCGAGAACCTGGGTGATGATCTTGGTGGGGAATGGGATGTTCGGCGGAAGTCCGAGCACGCTTGGCCCCCAGGGGAATCCGAAGGTGATCGGCAGTGTCGCAATCCTGGCGAGTTGGGGAAGGCGCATCCATCGGGCCAGCGTGGCGCCCCGAGTAAGGTACACCTGGCTCTCTTGGCCGCCGATCGACACCATCGGCACGATCGGGACGTCAGCCTTCAGGGCGGTTCTGACGTATCCGACGCGGCCATCGAAGTCGATCGTGTTGGCGCTCGTCGAGGGCCGGCTGACGTCATAGTCCCCGCCGGGAAAGACCATCAGCGTGGCGCCGCTGGTCAGGATGGTGTGGGCCGCATCGCGGTGGGCCGGGACCAGACCGATCCCGCGGAGCCACTCTGCCAGGGGAGTCCTGAAGAGCACGGCGTGGCTGAGCAGAAAACACGGCCGTTCCAACCCGAACCGGGCGCACCAATCGACGAGGAATACCGGGAAGTCCATCGTCAGCGTGCCGCCGGAGTGATTGGAGACGATCAGCGATCCGCCCTCGGGCATGTGCTCCAACCCGTGGACTTCCGAGCGATACCAGCGCTTGAGCACGGGGCGAGCCACGTCGATGAAAGACGCGACCTTCTTGGGGCTCCAGGTTGGAACCAGCGGCGGGACCTCGTCTTCCGGTGGTATCACGCATCCAGGATACAAACGATGAGAGCGATGTGGGGCCGAATTGAGAAACTCGTTTCGCGGGACGCCACGGGCCGAGTGGGGCCGACGCTGCCGATCTCGACGGCGTTGTACGAAACCGGGAAGCAGCTCTCCTATTCGACAAAATGAAGGTCGAGGCCGTCGGGTTGATCAGTGAGCAGGATGCGGGGCTCCGAGTGGAGTTCTAAGGGCCCAACCCCGAGCGGATCTTGTATGCCGGCGGTCCCTGGGGTCGCGCAGTGCGCGTTGGAAGGCGACCGACCAAGCCACGACTGAGGCTAAGCCCGCACCCGGACGCTGTGGACGGCCCTGATCGTCACGAATCTTGCGGTGGCGCAACCTCTCGCCGAGGACAAGATCAGATTGGAGCACGCGCGGTAGCTGAACCAGAAGGATTACGACCTCGCGCAGTTCTGGTTGGTGTGACCCGACTACACCTGAACTCACACTGACCGCTCATACCGACCCCGATGGAGCGCGGGTGGCGAGTGCGTGGACGGCACCTCCAATCACACCGACTTCATTCCACCCGCTGGCCCGGGAAAGTCTCTGACGCCAAAGGGCCATTCGTCATGGCCGCAGCCCCGAACTCTGGCTTGCCGAAATCGCCAACGCCACAGACAAACTCGTCGCCCGGGGAGAAGGCCGAATGAAACGCATACCCTGAGAGAAGGACCAAATTCCGTCACTCGGTGACGTGACCGTCTTTGGTGGAACGATGAACGAGCGCGGCGATACCGCTGACGAAGATCTCGAGGTAGGTGTCGAAGCTCTTGTCGGCATCCTCGATGTCGCCTAGCGCATGTTTTGCCTCCAAATCGACAAATCCATGGATGGACGCCCGGACCGCCGCGTGAACGTATACGACCTGATCCTCGGAAAGTCCCCGCTCCCGGAGCACATCCCGGACGGCCTGTACTGCGTGCTCGGCGGCCACCGCGAACGCGGGCGATCGGGGCGCTGTCATCTGCAGTAGATATAGGGCGGGATTGTCGCGCACGAATTGGCGGTAGGCATGAGCCATGGCCCGCAATTCGTCCTCCCCGTGACGCCCCCTGACCGCGTCGCGCACGCGCCGACTTATCTCTCCGACACCGCGGATGGCCGCGAGTTCGCGTATGCGGTCCAGGGAGGCTACGTGGCTATAGAGAGTCGGCTGGGAGACTCCTAGACGCCGCGCGATCTCGCTGGTCGTCAGCTGGTTCGCGTTGTCGGCAAGGATCTCGATCGCAGTGTCCACGATGCGTTCGACTGTGACGCCCTTGCGACGTGAAGCAGATCCTGTGAAGCGCCCGGCCCCTAATCCTGCTTCTCGACCTGAGGCAACGATCGGACACCCCCATCACGTCCCAACAGCCTCTTTGGCAACGGATGTCCGAAGGCCGCGAGGTTGGGACCACCAGCCATACCGAGAGCTCAGGATACCAATGTTCTGCGGCATTCGATGACTTGTCACCGCGCCCAGCATCGAATTCGCGGCGGGCGCTCGACAGGCTTGCCCGCACTGATTCAGTCGCGTGCATGGCCATCGGGGCATTGACACCTGGATTGCGATGACCTACTTTTCCTATTGACTATAGGCACCGCCAAATCCCGTCGAGGAGCCATCATGACCACCAGCTCAGTTCGAAATTCGACCCTGACAATCACCCCGGTGACCGATTCTTTCGTCGCAGAAGCCCGCGGCCTCGACCTTCGCGAAGCACAGGAACCGGCCATCCTTCGCGAGATCGCGAACGCCATGGATCGCTATGCAGTCCTCGTCTTTCGTGGTCAGCAACTGAGCCAGGCCGAACAATTGGCCTTCGCTCGGCAGATGGGGCCCCCGGACACCAAGCTGAACGCAATCATGAAGTTCATCCAAAATCGGATGGATTCCCCGGAGATAAGCGACATCTCGAACGTCGACGAGTCCGGTGAGGTAGCGGACAAAAATCACCGGCAGGCCATGATGAACATCGGCAACCGCATCTGGCATACGGACAGCTCGTTCATGGAGACGCCGTGGCGCTACTCAATGCTCTACGCGGTGACCGCCGTGAGCTGGGGCGGTCAGACCCAGTGGGCGGATCTGCGCGCGGCTTACGACGCCCTCGACGACCGGATGAGGGAACTCATCGACGATCTCGTTGCGGAGCACTATGCCCTTCAATCTCGGATGATCCTCGGCTACACCGATAGCTCCGAGGCCGAGTTGAAATTGTTCCCGCCCGTTCGGTGGCCGTTGGTCCGCACCCACGCAGGCTCAGGCCGCAAGCTTTTGTTCGTGTCGAGTTCCATCCGCGAGATCATCGGCATGTCACTACCCGCGGGTCGCGAACTTGCCGCGGAGTTGCTCGAGCACGCGACCCAACGTGAATTCGTGCATTCCCACCAGTGGGCGCCCGGTGACTTCGTGATGTGGGACAACAGATCGGTGCTGCACCGAGGGCGTCGATTCGACGAGACCGAGCGTCGGGAAATGCGGCGCGTCGCCACGGTGGACGACGTCCCCGCCCTCCCGATCGACGAGGACTCGCGCACGAAGATCTTCGGCCAACCGGCCATCTGACTCGCATACGCAGACCGCCTGCGCGGCCCACTCCAGTTCGGGCGCGGTGCGATCCGCGGCCGTACGTCTCGCCTTTCGAAACTTTCTCATTTCTCTGTTTTTTTCAAAATCCTGCATCCAGGATTCGAAGGACGTAGCGTCGCGGCGGAGTGCGGTATCCAATCCTTGGATTCACCACTCGGGAACGTGGGAGTGCAGCTATGGATTTGCACGATTCGCATGTCGTCGTGGTCGGCGGATCCAAGGGTGTGGGTGCCGCGCTGGTCCGTGAGGTCGCGAAGCGGGGATCGCGCGTCACGGTGCTCGCGCGTGACAGCGAAGCGCTGCACGAGGTGTGCAGAGATGTCGGCGGCGCGCCCGTGCCAGTCGATCTCACCGACCTGGAATCGCTCGATGGCTTGATGGTCGACATCGAGGATGCCCATGGCGCCATCGACATTCTGGTGAGCAGCGCCGCGATCACTTCGGGCGGGCCGTTGCGGAAGATGTCGTCGACTTCGCTCCGAAACGGAGTGCTGACGAATTTCCTGTCGCACATGGAGCTCAACCGACAACTCGTAGGGCCGATGATCGCCCGCAACCGGGGAACTCTTGCCTTCGTCGGTTCGGTGGCCGCCGAAGTGTCAATGATTCACATGGCCGCCTACGCGGCCGCGAAGGCCGGACTGACAAAATTCGCCCTGGAGATGCAACGCGAACTCCGGCCCACCGCGATCCGCGTCCCGGTGTTCGTGTTGGGGTCCATTCCGGACACCCAGCTTAATTCCAACCTCAGCGAAGATCCCGTGGTCGCCCGCCTAAACAAGATGACCGGGTCGGTCGGATCGTTAACCCCGGAAGCCGTGGCCAAGCAGATGGCCACCGTGCTCGCCGGCAACCGCCGCAGCGCCGTGTACTCGCTTCCCTGGACGCTTGCCCCGATCGTGCAGTTTCGTTTGCTACCGCAGCGGATCATCGACCCGTTGTTGGTTCGTCCCGCCCTCAAGGAGGCGGAGCGTTTGCGGCTTTTGGAAGACCCGGTTGAGGCGGGCCCGACGGCGACACCCCATGGTTCTGGCTTCCGGGCCTCATGGTTTTGAGGAACTAGCAATGCAACGGTTGAGCGCCACCGACGCGATGATGCTCTATCAGGAGCAGTCCTCCAAGGACCACGGGCATAGCATGCGGGTGATCCTCGTGGACCCCCCCAAGGAGGCCATGCCCAGGGCCTGGGAGCAGATCAGGGACAACCTGGTGAGCGCCTTGAACCAGCTTCCGCTGTTCTGGTGCCGACTGGTTCCCACCCCCCTGAGTCTGCATCATCCGCTCTGGGTGCCCGACCCACACTTCCACGTGTACAACCACTTCCACCGGGTCGGGTGCCCGTCCCCTGGCGGGGAACGTGAACTTGCCGATCTCGTCGCAGACATCGCCAGTCGACCACTTGATCGCACTCGGCCGCTGTGGGAGATGTGGATTGTCGAGGGCCTTGCCAGCGGTGGCCTAGCGGTGGTGAGCAAGATGCATCACGCGTTGGCCGACGGTGTCGCAACCGTACAGATGTTCGCGGAGTGCTGCACGACCGAGCCGAGGTCGCCCGACGAGCAATCTCCCCGGCAGCGCCCTACCGTGGCGCCCATCCCGTCGAACGTACGACTGCTCACGATGGCCGCGCGCGACGTGCTGAAAGTCCTTCCCACGGTTCCAACGGTCTGGCGACGAGCCAGGCAAGTACGCCGCCTTCGTGGAGAACGCGCCACGGTATCGAACCCGCCGCAGGGCACCGATGCGCAACCGACCTCGTTGAATCGCAACCCTGGGCCCTATCGAAATTTCGCCCACCTCACTTTCGACCTCAACGACATCAAGACCATCAAGAACGCCTTCGGCGTATCGATCAACGACGTGTACCTCGCGATCTGCACCACCAGTGTTCGCAGTTTGCTGCTAGAACGAGACGAGCTGCCCGAAGTTCCCCTGATAGGCGGTGTGGCGGCCTCGACGCGCACTACGGCCGAGCAGCAGGACACCTACGGAAACCGGGTCGCGACCATGGCGGTGCGACTGCCGACCGGCAGCGAAGATCCGGTACAACGCCTGATGGACATCAAGGCGGAGGCCGATATCGCCAAGGCAGACTTCCGGATGGCCGAGGGCGCACGACTCGGGGACATTCTCGAATTGCTACCACCGCCGGTGCATCACCTCATCCTGGCGGCGGTCAATCGCTTGACGAATGCGGGGCGGCCGGTGGTCGGCAACGTCATTCTGTCCAATGTCCCAGGACCCCAGGAGACACTGTACTTCGGCGAATTCAAGATCAAAGCCATCTACGGCGTCGGCCCGTTGCTCGGTGGAATCGGTCTCAACATCACCGCGTGGAGCTACGTCGACCAACTGCACATGTCGGTGCTGTCCAACCCGGAGACGATCCCCGACCCGTGGCCGTTCGTGCAGATGGCCCAAGACGCCTTCGACGAACTGCATAAACGCGCCAACACGCTAGATCAGAGAGGAACCGATGGGTGAAATTGGATTCTGGTCGATGGCACAGTCCCATCCCGACCGCCTCGCGGTCGTAGGTGGGGGCGGTGCGCCGATTACCTATCGTGAACTGGCGGACCGCCAGAACCGGCTTGCCAACGGGTTGGCGGCTCGCGGCGTCGGACCCGGCGACTGCGTCGCTGCGCTGTTATGGAACCAGGGCGAGTTCCTCGAAGTCGCGATGGCTTCCGCGCAGAGTGGGACATACTTTCTGCCGGTAAACTGGCACCTGACTGCGCCGGAGGTCGCCTACATCCTGAAGGATTCCGAAGCCAAGGTGCTGGTGGCCGACCAGCGTATGGCGCAAGTGGCCGTCGCCGCGGCCACCGAGGCCGAACTCGATCCCGCGCAGCGTTTCAGTGTGGGTGCGATCGACGGCTTCAATGCACTCGACAACCTTCTGTCAGGCCAACCGGCTACCCGGCCGCCCACGCCGAAAGCCGGGGAGACGATGCTCTACACCTCGGGCACGACCGGGCGACCTAAGGGCATCAGGCGACCGCTCATGGGTGCGGATCCGGAGGCGGCCGCAGCGCCGGTCGTCGGATACGCGTCGGCGATCTTCGGCATACCCGCCGGACCCGGTATTCAATTGGTGACGGGTCCGATGTACCACGCCACCCCGGGCAACCTCGCACTAATCGGGCTGCACCTCGGCCACACCCTGGTTCTGATGGACCGCTGGGATCCCGAAGAGACGCTCCGGTTGATCGAGCGCGACCGCGTGACCTATCTGCACATGGTTCCCACCATGTTCCAACGAATGCTCGCACTGCCCGAAGCCGTCCGCCGACAATACGACACCTCCTCGCTGCAGAGTGTCGCGCACGGCGCGGCCCCCTGCCCGCCCGAGGTGAAGCGGGCGATGATCGACTGGTGGGGACCGGTGATCACCGAGTACTACGGATCCTCCGAAGGCGGTGGCACCTTCGTGAACTCGCAGGACTGGCTGCAGCGGCCGGGCACGGTCGGCCTGCCGTGGCCTGGTTCGACCATCCGGGTGATGAACGAAAATGGTCGAGAATGCCCTCCGAACGAACCGGGCAAGGTGTACATGAAAATGCCTGGGTTCACCTTTTCGTATCACAACGCCCCGGACAAGACCCGCGAGAACAGCCTGGACGGCTTCTTCACCGTCGGTGACATCGGCCATCTCGACGAGGACGGATACTTGTTTCTCTCCGGTCGCAGCGCCGAACTGATCATCTCGGGGGGCGTCAACATTTACCCGGCGGAGATCGAAAGTCGCTTGCTCGAGCATCCAGCGGTCGCCGACGCAGGGGTGATCGGGGTCCCGAATCCTGAATGGGGAGAAGAGGTCAAGGCGATCGTCGAGCTTCACGACGGCGTGTCGGCCAGCGCCGAACTCTCGGAGGAACTGATCGCGCACTGCCGTGAGGGTTTGGCCCGCTTCAAGGTGCCTCGGTCGGTCGACTTCTGCGACGCCCTTCCGCGAACTGCGACGGGCAAACTGCTGAAGCGCAAGTTGCGAGACCCATACTGGGCCGACAGTGGGCGCACTCTATGAATGCAGCGCTTCACGCGCCCCCAGAATCCGCCAGGTCTGTGCCCATCGTGGGTCGGCTGGCGTCGTAGGTCCCGTCGGGAGAGGGCATCGGCGTAGCACCGCTGGTCAGGATGACGTGTGCCGCGTCGCGGCTTGACGCCACCCTGCTCAGGGCTCCAGCCATGAACCTCTGGCGGCGCCGGGTCGTCGCCCCGGGTGCCACGCATCCGGGATACCCGGCCCCCCGGGTAGCGCACCGGTCCTGCGCGCCGATGAGCGGCAGCCCCGGCAGGCAGCTTGCCCCTAGTTTGCCGCCGAGAGCATCTCCGCGACGGGCAGCGGTATTCCAGGTGGCTGATTCACTGCCCCGAGATCGACTGGCATGTTGATACCGGTGACGCAACGGGCCTCATCGGATGCCAAGAAAGCGACGGCGTTGGAGACGTCGCTTGATTCGGCCCAATCGTCTGGCAGCAGCGACATCGTTCCCATGCCGAACCGCAGAGCCTCCTCGGGGTCGGTCGACGCGCCTCCGGAGAACAGCTTCTTCATGTGATCATTGACCACCATCGTCGTGTTTACCGCTCCCGGACAGACCGAGTTGACGCGGATGTGGTGCGCGCCGAGCTCCGCGGACAGGCATTTCACCATTCCGACGATTCCATGTTTGGACATGCTGTAGGCCAGCAGGCCATAGGAGGACACGAGGCCACACATCGATGCGGTCAAAACGATCGACCCGCCTTGGCCCTGCTGAATCAATTGGGGGATGACCGCCCGGCAGACCTGGAAGGACCCCTTCAAGTTGATGTCCAGCGTGTCGATCATCTGGTCGTCGGGGGTATCCCATCCCCCGGGAATGCATATCCCATGATTGACGACGGCGATGTCGATGCGCCCGAACACGCTGACGCCACGATCCACCAGCGCTCGCACCTGGGCGGGCTCGCGTACGTCAACCTGCATGAAAACGCAACGCTGGCCCTCATCCTCGACGAGTTTGGCGGTCTCTGCGAGATCGGCCTGACTTGCCAGCGGATACGGCACGGATTCAACTTGCTCTGCGATGTCGCAGATGATGATCTGCGCGCCTTCGGCTGCGAGACGTACTGCGTGCGAGCGACCCTGCCCGCGGGCGCCACCCGTTATCAGCGCAACTTTCCCATCCAGCTTGCCCATCGCGTTCCTCCTTCAGCTTGCTGTCAATACCTG
Organism: Mycolicibacterium hodleri; assembly: GCF_006439015.1. GTDB lineage: Bacteria > Actinomycetota > Actinomycetes > Mycobacteriales > Mycobacteriaceae > Mycobacterium > Mycobacterium hodleri_A. Next base: position 145,365 of record NZ_RCZG01000008.1, read on the forward strand.
ATGTGGTGCGATTTAACGAACGAAGCGGCTCTTCATCCCGCGCTCTCGATCTCGAGTTCCCACGCGATGCAAACAGCCGACAATCCCAAGGTTGCGATCGAATCATTTCACGTTGAGCCAACAGTATCCTGGATTCAGCAAGATCCGTGGCAGCTAGCGGTCTCGGATTGCGTAGGTTGCGGCAGGTGATCTCCCGCTTATGCGCGGTTAACGTCGTCCATCCACCGTTCCGAGTTCTGCGCCTGGTACCAGCCCGTCCAAGCGCGAGGATCTTCGCCATGCAGCCTCGCAGGCCGCTGATCGCCGTGGTCGTCGCTTTGACAGCCCTGGCTTGGTCGCTCAGTATCCAGCACCGTTTGCTCATGCGGTTCCGGCGCCCGTAGTCGAGTACACGTACGACGTGGTGGTGCGGCGACACTACGATCTCCCGAACAATGACGCGATCGTTACGGTCGGCGAGAAAGCGACCCGCGCGAGCATTCCACGGTGGCAGTGCGGGAAGCCAACATCGACGGCACGGATCCCCGCCCGTGAGCGCCGTCCTGGCCGCGCTCTTGCACGCAGGCGCCGGAGACGCCTGGCTCATCCCGAACCTGATGGAGGAGGGTCGCTCCGGCCCACACGCTGTGCGCCGTCGTGGCGCACGAAGGTGTTCCGGACGTGCGTGCGGCAATCTTCAGTCCGACCAAGATGATTGGGATCGGCGAGTCAACCGTGGCCAAGCGCGCGATACAACGCCGCTTCCAGCACGTCACCATCGACGGGGAGCAGATCGCCGTCAAGCTCGCGCTCCTTCCTGGAGGTCGGATCGTCAACGCCATGCCGGAATTCGACGACGTCGCCCGCGTTGGGCAGAACACCAATCGGCCGACCAAAGACGTGCTGACACAAGCGGTCGACCTAGCCGAACAATTCATCACCGGGTCATCCCCATCTCGAGACGCCTGAACATGGCATTTCATGACTGAAAAGACCTCGCCTGCATGGTGTTTCGCACGCGAACCTCAGCAATGTGTGCGGTGGGTCCGCAGGGCAGGCTCACCGAGGACAAAAGGTGGTGTGATGCCGACACCCGCGTGGCCAGTCGTCGGCATCCGGATTGTCGACGTCACCCTCGGTCTGGCTCCATCGCCGGTTGCACCACTAGCCCATCTCGGCGACAATCTTGTCGGCGATCCGGGCCAGTGGTGTCCCTGGAGACGTTAGCACTGTGAACGTCGGCGAAGGGAGCAGCGACCTCACCTGTCGTCAATCCCTCTGCCGTTGGCCACAATACGACCTCATCGATACTCGTCAGACGCCTCTTGACGATCTGTGGCTCGTCGAAATGTTCGTAACATGAGATACCTCAACCTCGACCGGCACGACCTCGGTGAGCACTGTCTGGCCCGCTGCCATTTCGGGAGTTGCCGCTACTCGCCCAGACGGGTCGTGCTTGTCATAGCCAGGTGCTCAGTCATCTCCGCATCCAGCGCGGACTCGAGCACGATCTTGGTCAATTGGTTCAGCAACCCATTCGGGCCAACCAGTTCGACGCCTTGTTGCTTCGCCTGCGCCAGCGGTGCTCAGCAAGCTAGCGTCGACCTGGGTTCATCGCACGGGATCGAGTGTTTCTGACATCATCAGTCCTTCTCGCCAAGCTTGTGCTCAACATGTCACGCCAAGATCAGATCCACCGTTGTTCTGACAGTCCCGACATCGGCCCGCCTCGGTGTCTCACCCAGCGGCGTTCGGCTGATGTCGCGAAAGATGGCGGCAAGCTTAGGTCCAATCAGAATGTCAGCACGAGGCGGCCTCGCACGCCGCCTGCCTCCAGGCGATCGTGTGCTTGTGTGGCCTGCTCGGCGGGATAGGTACCGGCGACCCGGAGCGTGATGTCACCGGACTCGACTTGTCGGCAGAGTCGGTCGAGCTTGGCCTGATCCGTGAGGTAATCAGAGACGAAGATGGGGTGCCACACAATGCCACGCTCGTCGGATCCGACGAACGCGCGCACCGACACGATGGCGCCTCCGTCACGGACGGCGTTGATCACGGCACCATCTTGACAGGACCCGTCGACCAACGCGTCGACGCCTTCTGGCATCACTTCCCGGATCCGCGCGGCAACATCCGCGCCGCGCGGCACCACCACGTCCGCGCCGAGTTCCTTGACCAGAGCTTCATCGGCTTCCGAAGCGTCGGCGATAACCCTAAGGCCCTCCAACTTCGCCAACTCGATGACGTAGCCGCCCAACGTGCCGGCCGCGCCCGTCACGGCCAGCGTCGCGCCCGCCGGCAAGGCGAGCTTGTCCAGCGCGAGGCGAGCGGTCAGCGCGTTCATCGGCAATGTGGCTGCGGAGACGTGGTCGGAATTGGACGGAGCGAGGGCCGCGGAATCGGCCGGGGTTACCAGGTACTCCACGTAGCCGCCCTTCATGGCTGTGGGATCGGCCAGTGCGACGACTTTGTCACCGAGCCTCAGGGCGGTCTCAGTGTCCGGCCCGATCTCGTCGACGATGCCGCCGACATCCCAGCCGACGACATACGGCGGTTGCGGATGGGCGTAATTAGGGTTCATTTGCAAGATGATGGCCCGGGCTGCGCCAGACCGGCTCAACGTGTCCGACGGGCTGACCGCTGCAGCGTGGACCCTGATCCGCACCTGGCCCGTCGCGGCGTGTGGTTCGTCGAGATCGAGTTCCTTCAATACCTCTGGACCACCGAACTCCGTGAAACCGATTGCGCGCATGTCCAAGACCCCTTTCGTAGCGTACAGGTACTTAGCCTAACTCTGAAGTGCATCCCGCCCACGTCGCGGCTTGAAGCGACCGACGACGACGGTCCGCTCGGGGAGGACGGCGAGATCGCCCACTACTACCGGTTTCAGCAGATCGTGGAGGGCCGGCGCCTCATTCCGGACCCTGGCAATCCCAGTGGCTATCGCTGGGGCGGCGACGCCGTGAAACTCGACGAGAACGGATTATGGCCCATGGTGCCCGACCCGGCGGCCGTCCCACTTCCCGCAGACAGTGAGGCGGCCTTCCTCGCGGATCGTTTCGACGAGAAGTCAGCGAGGTCGTCAAAGGTGTCCAGGTGACCTTCGCCGGCCGGCCGCTCGGGCTCGACCACACGCTGGGCGGCATGCAGGCGAAGCGCCTGCAGGCGCAACGACTCAGGAGCGTGCCGCTACCGGGAACCGACTACACCGCGCCGCCACGGTATCGGTGTCTGGGCCTCCGCTAAATCAGGTCAGGGATGTTCCGAATGCCGAGAGGTGAATGGCGGTGCGGTCGCTTATCCCGTTCCGAAAGTTCCTTTTTAGCAGTGTATTTCGGATTTAGTTGACACCAGATATTCTATCTGGACGAAGGCGCGATGCTCCGGTTTGACCGAATGCATGACTACCGTTTGCGAGTGTCGAGAAGGTCGTAGAGAGGGTTGAGCTCGGCGACAGTGCGGGTGTCGGTGCCGGCGCCGTCAACGTAGCGCTGTGACGTGACCATGGATTCGTGGCCGAGGAGCTTCATCAGCGTGTAGACGCTGACGTTGGCATTGGCGAGCTCGGTGGCGAAGTTGGGGCGCAAAACGTGTACGGTGCCCCGGCTTGCCCGTTCCCCGTTGATGTCAGCCTTCTCAAGGCGCGCAGATTCGGTATTGAAGCGTTCCGCGGGTGATGCGTCCACCGTCGGCTCCGAGGAATAGGGGAGCGATGGGGGGAAGGTGGCAAGAGCGTCGCCACTGTTTGCGCGCCGGCGCGTTTGCGGGTAACGAATGGTGCGCGTGCGTAGGTAATCATCGATGACGTCGAGGAGTTCTGTGCCCACGGGTATTCGGCGATCCTTGTCGCCCTTGCCGCGCACGTGCAGGACGCCACCGTCGTCGGTTCGGCGAATGTCGCCGACGCTGGCGTTGAGTAGTTCGTCAGCCCTCAGACCGGCCAATAAGGCGGTGAAGAGTATGGCGCGGTCGCGCGCAGCCCAATCGGCGCGGCGGGCGGAGTCGCGGTCGGCGTCGATGGCGGCGACCACTCGCCAACGGCTTCGGGCGGATAGCCCTTCGGCAAGGTTTTGGGCACCTTTGGTCGAGCGACGAGGGGCATCGGGTTCGCCTAGAGACGGTCCGCGGTAACAAGTAGGTGCACAACGTGTTCCACGTCGACCAACAGCGCCAAATCGACGCCGCCGAGTCGGTGTCGGCGTAGGCGGCGCACGCCGAACGCCGAACGCGTCCTTTGTCAGTTCGTCCGTTCGCAGGTTTGGTACGGCGTCGGAGGTGTTGGCCACCAGGGTGGCGATCACTTCGAGGTCCTGGCGGTGGGCCTTGGCCGTGTGCGGTAATGGCTTGCGGATCGCGCGATCGGCCAGGGAAGTCGCTGAACCATCCGGGGTAGGGGAATGTTCCGGGCACGTGGCAAGTATCCCCGGACTTCGTGGATATCAGCGAATATCCACCGGAAAGTCCGGTGACGTATACGGTCACTCAAATAACCTGTGATGCAGGGTAATTGGATATAGCGCGTCGTGCGACGGATTCGGTTACGGTGTTTGGCAGCGTGATGGAACAAACCCGGTACCGACGTGGAAGAGCCAATCTAGGCGTCTTGAGTGACCTCGGATGAGCTTCGGTGGCGGTAGTCATGCAGCACTCAGTGTGACTACTCGGTCGATACTCGAACGATTGGCATAGCTGCGGGGGAGCGTTCACTCAAAGCCCTGTGCGAGATGGCACCACAGCGTCGACGGCAGTCGGAAACGACTCGGCGGTCCGTCGAATCGAACTTCATTAGTTGGTCAGTTCTCCCGCGGGAGGAGTTCGGTGGCGAACCGGTCGATGAACTCGTCGATGCCTCCGGAACCGGCTGGGCGGATGACGAACTTGGTTAACCCTGCGGCGAGGTAGCCGTCGATCATGCGGTGCAGCTGGGGCCACCCGTCGGCGACGAGTTCGGTCGGGTCGACGTCGGGCCTGCGTTTGCGGATCGCCGCAAGGACCTCGTCCGGGAGGCCGTTCCCTCCGACGGCCACGTTGATCCCGTAGTGATCGGGTTCGACGGCACGTCCGGCCTCTGCTGCGGCGCCTTCGATGACTTCGCGCCCTCGCAGCGCTTCGCCGGGGGTGAGGAAGCTACCCAACCAGCCGTCGGCGAGCCGGCCGATGCGGCGGAACGCCGCTGGAGCAGAACCACCCAGCCAGATGTCGAGTGGCCGGTCGGCTCTCGGCCCGACGGCGACCGAGGTAGCAGTGAAGAAGTCACCGGAGAAGTCCGTCCCGTCGGAAGCGAGCGCGGCCTTCAGCAGGCGCAGCGACTCGTCAAAGACCGCTGCACGCTGCCCCTCGGGCACGACGAACACCTGCCGTTCGGCCGGTAGCGCGGAGCGCAGCCCGAAGACGGGCAGGACGCGCTTGGGCGCCAGAGCAGCCAGAGACGCCAATTGCTTGGCCACCAGCACCGGATGCCTGCCCGGCAGTACCACTACCGATGTGCCCACCTTCAGGTTGGTGGTTCTGGCCAAGGCGTAGGCCATCCCGATGAACGGGTCGACGGCGTCGGTGTAGACCAGCTCGGAAAACCACAGCGAGTCGATGCCGGCAGCCTCGAGGCGGTCGACCACATGCCCGAGTTCGCTATGGCCGGTCTGTTCCTCCGCGCCGAGACCGATCCCGAACCTGATCTTCATCAACGCAACTCCTGATCGGCATCGGTCACGTCAGCCACGACGAATCGTCCGCGACCAGCCAAGGCCGCTGTGATGGCGGATCTGTCAGACGCCTCAAGCTCAGCGACGGTGACGTGAGCGGCAAGTTCCGCCGATGCGGCCGCGGTCGCCAGCCCGAGCCCTGACCCACCGCCGGAGACCAGAATGGCTTGACCTCGTAGTTCCATCGAACCTCCTTTATGTATCCTGGATACTAAGCCCTGAGGTGACGGCCGTACGCGCCGGATAGTCATATGAAGTGACGGATCGCCGTCTCGAAACAAAAGTCAGAAATACCAAGTTCATCGTCTCCCAGGCGCCTGAATCATCCGTTGGCCATGGCTCCACTCCAGAACCCGCAATCGACGTGAGAAGGAAGCCCATGCAAGTCAGGGCAACAAACCCAGCCGCGTCCGCGGCTGAAAAGTCAGTCGTCACAGCAGTCAAGCCCGATATGGGGCAGTGCGGCGTGTGGACAAGCGACCCGGTCTCCGCGCAGGCCGCGGTCGAGATCGAAAGGCTCGGCTATGGGGCGGTGTGGGTCAGCAGCAGCGCTCCCAGCGACTTGTCCTGGGTAGACCCCATCTTCGACCGGACCACCACGTTGAAGGCCGCTACTGGCATCGTCAACATCTGGGCCTCTCCGGCCGGGCCGGTCGCCGAGGCGTTCAACCGCCTCGAACGAAGCCATCCTGGACGGTTTCTGCTCGGCATCGGCGCCGGCCATCGCGAGGCCACTTCGCAGTGGGAGAAGCCGTACGACGCGCTCGTGAAGTATCTCGATGAACTCGACGGCTATGGCGTGCCTTCCGACCGCCGCGTCCTCGCCGCGCTCGGTGACGGGGTGCTGAAGCGCGCGGCGCGGCGCGGTGCGGGCGCTCACCCCTACTTCACGACCCCCGGGCACACCGCCCGGGCACGCGAAGTGATGGGGCCGCTGGCCTTCCTCGCACCGGAGCACAAGATCGTGCTGTCTACCGACGACGACGCGTCCCGCGCCCGCAGCCGCGAAGCCCTCGACGTGTACCTCGGGTTCGGCAACTATCGCAACAGCTGGAAGCGAATCGGTTTCTCCGACACCGACATCACCAAGCCCGGTAGCGACACGCTGGTCGATGCCGTCGTCGCCCACGGCACCCCGGCCCAGGTGGCCCCAAAGCCTGTACCAGCACGTCGCCTCCGGTGCTGATCACGTCGCGATCCAAGTCATCGAGAAAAACGAACTGCTGCCCGTGATGGCGACTCTCGCACCGGCACTGGGACTTTCGCCGCTTCAGTGAAATGCCCAGCTATCGGCTTCTGCCGGGCAGCCAGCCCGAATAGTCGAAACCATGAGACGCGGGGGAGGCCGACGGTCGAGCAACGCGACGGGAATGGCTTCGGGTCCAACATAGGGGGTTGCGTGGAGGTTCACTGGCCATCCATCGGGCCCGATCGGTACGCCCTAAGAACTCGGCGGGTCCACGCCGTTCTGATCTGTCGGCTCCCTGCGACTGGTCTTTGATGACAAGCGTCTCGACGGCCCCTTAAGATCATGGCCACCAACGTTGCCCACAGGTCGGTCAGCGATAAAGTGAAATCAGTCGAGCAAGTGTAGGTAGATATTCATCGGGCAGTGGTGTCTTGTCTCTGGACCACTACGTGACACTCGAACGATCCGGTTTGCGCGTCAACCACCATGCCTAAGAGCGATGACTTCGGCGACGACCTCGGCTGCGGCTTTAGAGCACGAGCTCATGGGCATCTTGGCGCCCATCGGGGACGTGCAGCGCCAATGCCACGTACCGGTGCTCCCTGCCGACCTCGCGTCGGCCTACACCGAATTCATGGCAGGCTGACCCGAGGAGCTGACCGAAACGACGACGCGATCTGCGCAGTTTCGGCGGAGGCCCGGGCAGTCGTGCACCAACCGCATTGAGTTGTACTCGCTGCTGGTGTGTCCTGTTGCGTCAGGGTCATTAGGTAGGGTTCGGATGGGTGCCCGCACGTGCACGTTCGCGTGAGTATCCATCAGAGCGGTTACCTCGACGACGATCTTCTCCGCTATCCACAGGAGTTTGACGTTGAGCTCCTGGCACGCCATCGCACGATTTCGAACGCGGCGTCAGCGCTGATCGGATGGGCCATCATCAAAATGCCCTTGGCTTGGTCGATGATCTCCGGGAGGCGACGATCATTTGAAGCTAGGCGCTGACGGACTGTTCGCGTGCGGCGTTGAGGCTCTCGGTGACGTCGACGTAGAACTCGCGGGTCGCCACGATGCGGCCGTCGTCGACGAGGATGGCGTCACCGACGACGACGCTGCGCAGCTCGCCAGTGGTCGTATGAATACGGTGTCGACTGCTGAACGGGGCCGCGGACTGCATGAGCAGACCCTTGACCCAGAGGCCCTCGGGATGTTTGTGACTCAGGACCAGCTCGGTGGTGGGTTGGACCTGGCGCGGTTCGTAGCCGGGTGCTAAGTCGCTTTGAAACGCTGCCACGCATCCGCGTGACCACGCGAGCACCATGGTCAAATATGTCGAAATGGGGCCGCTGTCCCGGCGTCGATGCGCCATGTGCGGCGTCGAAGACTGAACAATTTGCCAGTCGATATTGTCAGCTACGCCGATACAGTGACGCGGAATGAGACCACCGCCTAGGATCTGCCAATGAAGCGTTGCACGGCGATCGCCGCTTTGGTCGCCGTCGGGCTGGGATTGGTCGCTAGCACCCAAGCTCCCCCTGCGGCCGCTGTTCCGGGGCCCGAAATCGAGTATGTCTACAACGTCAAGGTGCGCCGGAACTACGAGTTCCCCAACAATGACGCCATCGGCTACGGTTTCGGCATTTGTGACAAGGTCGCCCACGGGCAGCCTTACGCCAAGGTGATGGGTGACGTCAAGGACGAGACATCCCCCAACGACGAATTTGCCGCAAACTACCTGGTATCCAATGCGGTGGGCATTTTGTGTCCCGCACAGATCTGGCAACTACGCAATACTGCGGCGGGTTACCGACCACCGGCGTAGCGCATGCCGGGCTCGAGGCAAACCATCCGAGAACCGTCCTAGCGGCCGCTGCCGACGCTCAGAAGTTCTGGCGTAGCCGGTGCTGCCGAGCCGCCCCGAGTTGCACTTGACAGGAACACATAGCCATGTCGGACTGTAAATCCAGCGGATGGCTCGTAGTGCCCGGCGCGGTCGCCGTGATTGCGCTGACCGCGGTGTTCCGCCCCGACTACTCTGGCATCGCGGGTCTATTTCTCGCATTCGGCGTTGTGATCATCGGGTCCTACGCAGTGGCGCACCACACCGCTGTGCATCGCTTGGCGTGGTTGGTATTGCTGGTGAGCACTGCCGTCAACCTTGTATTGAGTACAGATGAGGCCCGAGCGAAGCTGCCGATGCCGCTGTGGCCAGCCGCATCATTGATCATCTACGCGGCGTTTCTCGTTGCCATCATCGTGCTACTCAATGTCCGGCAGGTCCGACCCTCCGAACACAACTTCATGGACACCGGCATCGTGGCCGCGGGCCTGCTGATTATCGGCTGGACGTTCGTCCTCCGGCGTCTAGGTGATCCGGCGGCGCAGACGGATCACATGGGGATCGACGGCGGTTTCCTTCTGCTCGATCTGGTCATGGTCGCGCTCCTGGTGCGCATAGCCTTTACCACGTCGTCTCGGAATTTGGCACGTGCCTTGCTGGCGGCGGCCGGTGTCGCGCTGCTAGTGGGACACATTACGACCGTTATCAGGGGTGGACCCGACGCCCTGACTGCTTTCAGCCCGGGCGATCCGGCACAAATTGCTGGGCAACTATCTGCCGTATGCGTGGCCGCTGCCTCGCTGTGTGAGGGTCGCCGCCGGTCTGATGCCGCAGCGGTACACAGCACTGCGGCGACCTTTCCGATTTGGCGGCTGGCCGTGTTCGTTGCCGTCGCCTTGATCGCGCCATTCGTTCCCGTGGTCGGCTTACTGAGCAGCGAAGATCTCGTGACCGCCAAAGCTGCACCGGCACTTATCGGATCGGCAGCTCTAACGTGCCTCGTAATGGTCCTCCTGGTGATGCGATTGGCGAACTTCGCCCACCTTGCGGTCCGCCGGGCGGACGCGCTGAACTCACAGTCAGCTGTGATGCTTACGCAAGCCGCAGCACTCCAGGAAGCGCTCGATGAGCAACATGCGCTGCAGGACGTGTTAGCTCACCGGGCTTTACACGACCCGCTTACGGGTTTGGCCAACCGTTCATTGCTTTCCGAGCGTCTGACTCGGGTCACCCGCCGAGAGACGGGATCCGTCGCCGGACTGCTGTTGATTGACTTAGATGGGTTCAAAGAAGTGAACGACACCCTCGGTCACCCTGTCGGTGACGACTTGCTCACTCGGGTGGCCCACCGTCTCATCCGCGCCGGAGGGCATGACGACGTCGTGGCACGCCTCGGTGGCGACGAATTCGCGGTGCTCATCACCGACGGAAGCGCACACGATAGCCGGATGACTGCCCAACGAGTGATCGAAATAATCAGCGGGACATACGATCTCGGAGACCGCCGTTTGACCATTACCGCCAGTGCAGGCCTACTAATTCTCGGTTCCGGTCGCATCGATGCGGCGGCAGCGCTCCGCGACGTTGACCTCGCGTTGTATGCCGCGAAGCGGGCCGGCAGAAATCAAGTCGTCGAGTTCCGCCCGGCGATGCGCGAGTCTCGTGTTCGCCACGCTGAGATCGCGGCCGACGTGCGTTCGGCGCTCGAGCGCAATGAGTTAAGCGTTCACTACCAACCCATCGTGGACCTTGCCACCGGTCATACGGTGGCCTTGGAGGCTCTCATGCGGTGGCATATGCGCGACGATAAGCGTGTTACACCAACGGAGTTCATCGCGGTAGCCGAAGACGTCGGCCTCATTGGCGACGTCGGTTCTGAAGTGCTGCGCACCGCAGTGCGCCAGGCCAGTCTATGGCACGCCCCCTACCAGTTGACCGTCGCAGTGAACATATCTGGACGACAGCTTGCGACGCCGAACTTCGCCGGTGAGGTGCTCGACGCGCTCGACGCTTCGCCATTGGCGCCGACCGCACTGATCCTTGAGATCACCGAATCCGTCCTCGTGGACGCAACCAACCCCGCAGGCACGCCCGTCATGAGCAGTCTGCAGATCTTGCGCGAACAGGGCATACGGATCGCTGTTGATGATTTCGGAACGGGTTATTCTTCTCTGGCCTACTTGCGGCGGCTACCGATCGACATCCTCAAGATCGACCAGCTCTTCACCTCGATCCTGGACTCACCCAGTGAGCACGGAATCCGATTCGTCGGCGCTATCGTCGAATTGGGTGCGAGCTTGGGAATGACGGTGATTGCCGAAGGCGTGGAGACTCCACGACAGGTAGACCTCCTTCAGAAAATGGGCTGCCCACTGGGGCAAGGCTTCTACTTCGCCCACCCCTGCTCGAGCAGCGAAGTGACGTCGTTATTCGGCAAGTCACTGTTAGGCGACACGCAGCATGCCGTCACCCAGGACATCTCCCACCCGAAGTCCTAGCGTCGCGGCCGCTTCACTTGGCGGACCGGAGACGAGGAGATTGATTCATCTGATGCGATATGCAGACCTTGTTCATGGATAATGCTAATTATCCATTTCCTGCCGCCGGATGAATTAGGGGCCGGGGGGAGTGGCATTCATCGACCCTTGTGCCAGGTCCGACCAATCAGTGTGCAAACCCCCGCTGTGCCAACAGTGTGCCAAGACGCGCAGAAACCGCCGAGAAGCAGTAGACGCTGCGTAACGCATGCAACCCTCTGAGCTGGGCATATCCGCACAAGGGCGACGCCGCGTTACAACTGACACGGCACGGGGCGGCATTTACACACCAGCGGTCGCAGGTTCGATACCTGTCGCGCCCACCAAGATCATTCCAGTTCAGGGCAATTTCTGAGCACATTCGTCGGCCCAGCGGCCCACGTGCTGGCCCCGCCAGTCCGCGGCGGTGGCGTCGCCGTCGCGCCGCTGCCGATGACCTGGTGGCAGTGCAAGATGCATCGACTGCCCGATCCGACTGCGCGTTTTACCTCAATACCGATCAAGTGTCCGAAACGGTTACCGATGCAGGCTCTCCATCGCGTCGTCGTCGTCCGCAGCCGCGCGGCGCGTCACGGATCGCTGGTCAGCAGCGCCCCGCCTGCGACTCGCCCATGGCGAAAGCCACTGCGCCATCTCAGCGAAACAACCATCAACGTCCCCAGAGAGCACGTGCTGCGGAAGTCGCCGTCGCACGAGCTCGGCCACGTACACGGCCAACGCACCCATCCGCTCGGCGTCCCACGCCAACATCTGCTCGCGATGTGCGGTACGCATTGCCGTCATCCTCGGCCACGTTGCGCAACTCCGACACGGGATTTGACGGAAATGAGTCTGAGGCAGAGAGTTTGACACCTGTTGGCCCTACGTTCACACTTTCGGCGCTGATGACCACTCATGCGAATGCGGCGCAAGCCGGACGCGCCGCGGTTGCTCCGTCACCTGGGATCGGTTGTGAGAGTGGCCGTTGCGGCTACGCCACGGCGTGCTGGGTGATGGCCGAAGCCGCGCGGCCAACGACCGGCCTCTCGGTATCACCGTAGGGCCCCAAAATCTTGGGACCTATGGCCTTTGCGAAACGGCTTGAGTCTTGCGCATCCTGATGGGATGCACAATGACGCGAGCTGCTTCACGACGACGGAGCAGAACAGGGGACATTCGGCGATGCAAGACGATCTACCAAACGGCGAGCGCGAGGTCGACACCCACCGCGAGCCCCGTGTGACGGTCACACCCAACCGGCATCCGTCCGAGCACGTCGACGGTGCGTGGTGGCCACGATCAACTCAGTTGAGCCTTGAGCTGCCTGCACTGCTGTCGTCGCTGGCCGGCCGGCTCGGGCAGGTCGCCGTCGTGGGCTACCACCGCACCGCCTGGACGCCGGCACCGCCGCAGATGCAGATCGACGGCGACAGCGTCCAACTACAGGGCTTCACCTCCGACGAGCCTGCCACTGTGATTCTGATCGGCCGCGACGGTCGCCACCTCACCCTCCGGGTCATCACACCGGGCGTTACGGACACCGTCGCTCGCCACGAACTCGACGCGGCGTCTGCAGACCTCGGCGATAGCCCGGCGGACAACCCTGCCGAGCAGGTCGTCGCCCGCTCGGTGACCGAGGTGGCAGCCCAGTTGGCCGATCACGAGGGGCGCGAGGACCCCGAGCGCACCGCACAGATCGCACGATGGTGTGAGGAGGCCGCCCAGCAGTTCGTCGACGCACCGGTCCAGACTTTCGTGCCGATCCTGGTGCATCACATCGTCCGCAGCCGTATGCGGACACCCCATCCGCGTTCTGAAGCACACCGGTTGTGACCAGCGGCCACCGTTCGTCGGACCGGTCCGGCCAGGCGCCGGTGCCACCATTGTCGCTGAGCGCGGGGTGGGCGGCCTCTGCGCCGCTGCCGGAGGTGCTGGCGCGACTGGACAGCTCGGCCGACGGGCTCTCGAGCGCGCAGGCCGCCACACGTCTGCAGAGACATGGCCCGAACGCCCTTCGCACCCATCGCGTGAGCGCGCTCGCCGTGTTGGGGCGTCAGCTGCGCAGCGCCGTGCTGCTGCTGCTGGCGGGCACCGCGACTGTCTCGTTCTTCCTGGGTGACAACACGCAGGCGATCATCATCGCCGTCATCCTGGCAGCCAGCGTCGGCTTGGGTTTCTTCAACGAGTATCGCGCCGAACGGGCCTCGGCTGCCTTGCATTCCAGCGTGCGCCATACCGCCGTGGTCCACCGCGACGGAACGCACGTCAAGGTCGACGTCACTGTCCTGGTGCCCGGAGACGTGATCCGACTGGCGCTCGGTGAAGCCGTGCCCGCCGACGTCCGACTCATCGAGGTTGACAGCCTGGAGTGCAACGAGGGCATCCTGTCGGGCGAGTCGACGGCCTCGGAGAAGTCCACGCCACCGGTGGCCGCCGAGGCAGCCCTGACTGATTCCACCGACCTGGCGTTCATGGGCACCATCGTCAGCGCCGGCGACGGGGTCGGGGTGGTGTATGCAACGGGTGTCGATACCCAGTTCGGCCGCATCGCCGCCGGCCTCGGCCAGCGTCAGCCCGAGACCGACTTCCAGGCGGGTTTGCGCCGCTTCTCCTACCTGCTGCTGTGGGTGGCGATCACACTGACTGCGCTGATCCTGATCACCAACCTGCTGCTGCGCCGACCGGTCATCGATTCGGTGTTGTTCGCCCTGGCGATCGCGGTGGGGATCACGCCGCAACTGCTACCGGCCGTGGTGAGCGCCAGCCTGGCGACCGGGTCGCGGCGCCTGGCCAAGCTCAAGGTGCTCGTCAAACGCTTGGTGTGCATCGAGGATCTCGGCGACCTCGACGTGCTGGTGACCGACAAGACCGGGACCCTGACCGAGGGTCGCATCACCCTGATCGAGGCCGTCGACCCCGCCGGCGCGCCCACCGAATCGGTGTTGCGGTTGGGCCTTTTGGCGACCGGCGCCGACGCGGCTTCCGGCGCTGTCAGCGCGAACGCGATGGACGCCGCGCTGTGGCAGTCCCACGACGCCAACCGTCTCGTCGCGGGCACCGCGCACCCCGTCGCCATACTGCCGTTCGATCACGCCCGCCGGGCCATGTCCTGCTTGATCGATGACCGCGGCAGCCGCCAGTTGGTGGTCAAGGGCGCACCCGAACAAGTAGTCGCCAAGTGCACGGCGCCGCCGCCCACCGCACAGCAGACCCTTTCCGCGTTGTTCGCCGACGGCCGGCGCGTCGTGGCGGTGGCCAGCAAGGCGGCGCCAGACCTGACGACCATCACGGCCGAGGACGAGGCGGGGCTGCGGCTGGACGGCTTCCTGGTTTTCGCCGACGAACCGAAAGCCGCAGCCCGCGATTCGCTGACACAGCTGGCTGCCCTGGGCATAGAGGTCAAGGTGGCCACTGGCGACAATCCGCAGGTCGCCGAAAAGGTGTGCACCGACTTGGGTTTGACGTCCAAGGGCACCATTGTCGGTACCCAGCTGGATTCGCTCACCGACGACACGTTCGACGCGGCGGCCCGGAACCACACCATCTTCGCGCGCATCTCGCCCGAGCAGAAGGCCCAGTTGATCGTCTCGCTGCGTCGTAGCGGCCGGTCCGTCGGCTTCCTCGGCGACGGCGTCAACGATGCGCTGGCCCTGCATGCCGCGGACGTCGGGATCTCGGTGGACACCGCCTCCGACGTCGCCAAGGACGCCGCCGACGTCGTGCTGTTGGAGAAGGACCTGGGCGTGCTCGCCGCCGGTGTCGCCGAGGGCCGGCGCATCTTCGCCAACACGATCAAGTACGTGTTGATGGGCACCTCCAGCAACTTCGGCAACATGTTCAGCGCGTCGGCGGCGTCGGCGGTGCTCTCGTTCCTGCCGATGTTGCCCAGCCAGATCCTGTTGAACAACCTGCTCTACGACGGATCCCAGCTCGCGATCCCCACCGACAACGTCGACGCCGAGCAGTTGCACGCGCCGTCGCACTGGAACATCGCGTTCATCCGCCGGTTCATGCTGACGTTCGGTCCGATCAGCTCACTGTTCGACTTCATGACCTTCGGTTTGATGTTGGGGGTGCTGCACGCCGGCCCAGTGGAGTTCCGCACCGGCTGGTTCGTGGAATCCCTTGCCACCCAGACGCTCATCATCTTCGCCATCCGCACCCACCGCGTGCCGTTCTTTCGCAGCAGGCCCGGTGTGGTGATCACCGTGACTACCTTCGCGGTCATCGCCGTGGGCGTCGCGCTCACCGTCTCGCCGCTGGCTCCTGACCTAGGTTTCACGACGCTGCCGTGGCAGTTCTTCGGGGCACTCATCCTGCTCACCATCGGCTACCTGATCCTCGTTGAGGTCACCAAGAAGATGTTCTACGCCGACCCGATCCACGTACCGGGACGACCGAGTCGCACCCGCGGCCGCGAGCACCGGATCCACCGTCGGGCCGCGCGCTTCAGCCACAGCGGCACTATCGCCGACCCCGGCTCCGCGCCCCGGCAGCGCTAGAAGCCGGGCGCGTAGCGATGCGATCATCCGCAACGCCCAACCCGACGCGAAGTCGATCACCGTCTCCGTGTCCAAGAACCGAGTCGCCCTGCCCGGACGGTGAGACGTGAAGCTGCGCCGCCGCACCGGTTTCGCCGCATGTCAGCGTGGTCCGTGACAGCCACGTGGTGAAGCTGTACTGATCTGCTGACCCCCAAAGGAAACCCGTCACGCAGGTCCTTGGGGTTGCGCGCACGCCGTCGGCCTCACAAATGAGTTCCATGCCCGCCATCCTGCCGATGTGGGGCCAGTTCGACCCTCCACGGCGCTGCCGTGTTCACGGCGCACCGCGCCAGGGCCGCTAGCTGCGGGGTGTAGCGTGAAGCACAGCTGAGAATCTCAGCCAGTCCGGAATGGGGCCAGCCGTCCGCTGCCGGCTTCGTTGAGCACGTGCTCGCGCCGAACACTCCGGTGATCACCGCACCCCGGGGACCACCATGATTGCGACAACAAGAAGCGCCGCGCATCGGCGGGCATCAACGGTCGCGCAAGGCACCGCGCTGCGCTGGCTCGGGTACGACTGCCTCCTGCTGAGTTCCTCCGACGCCGGTGGACGCGTCCCCGTGGTTGGTCTGCGACGACTGCCGCGCGCCGTCGTCATCGGAGGGTGCTTGAGCATCGTCGCCTTCGTCAATGTTCTGCGCTGCAGACGATTCCACCCACCAACGTGCTAGGTGTCGTGCCCGACGGTGATGAGACCGGGGTGGCGTCGACGGCGTCGGATGTCCGCGATCATCGGGGGCTTCTTTCGCGCATGATCGTCGGTATCGCCTCCGATCTCGATCTCGATGCGACGTTGGCCAGAATCGTCACCGCCGCCATGGAATTGACGGATGCATGCTTCGGGGCGTTGGGTGTCCTCGGCGTCGATGACACCCTCGTCTCGTTTGTGCACTCCGGAGTCGACGACGTGACCGCCCCTGCGATTGGCCACCATCCGGTGGGCACCGGGATCCTCGGTCTGCTGCGCAGCCATGGCGTGGTGCTGCGGCCCGAGGATCGTACTGGTCACCCCGAGGCGGGCGGATTTCCCGAGCATCACCCGGCGATGGGCGCCCTGCTGGTGGTGCCGATCATCATTCGGCAGAGGGTGTTCGGTCGCATTTACCTGACCGAACCCGCCTCAAGACCGGCGTTCAGCGACGCCGACGAGATCGCGGTCCGCACGTTCGCCGGCGCCGCGGCCGTGGCCATCGACAACGCGCGGCTATTCGACCGGGTCCGCTCGACCGCACGATGGACTCAGGCGAGTCGGGCGATCACCACCGCGCTGCTGTCCGGTGGCGACGGAGATGTTGCTCCGTTGCAACTCATCACCGACCGTGCGTGTGAACTGACACAGGCGGAGCAGGCCATCGTGCTTGTCCCCAGCAGCGTTGACCTTCCCGTCGGTGAGGTTGACACCCTGGTCGTGTCGACCGCCGTGGGCGTCTTTGCGGATGATGTTCTGGGGCAACGAGTTCCGATCGATGGATCCACCACGGGGGCGGTGTTTCGCTCCGGGACACCCATCATCACCGAAGCCTTCCGTTACCCGATCCAGGCCTTCACCGACGCCGGCCAGCGGCCCGCGATTGTGATGCCGCTACGGTCCGAACAAGGGGTCCTTGGCGTCATGGTCGTCGCTCGCCCTAGCGGTCAAACGCCATTCGACGCCGACCAGCTCCATCTCATGAGCGATTTCGCCGACCACGCCGCCATGGCCTGACACTGGGCAGCACCATGGAACGCGCCCGCCATCTGACCGTGCTGGCCGACCGCGAGCGCATTGCGCATGACCTGCACGACCACGTGATTCAGCGGATCTTCGCCGTCGGTCTGGACCTGCAGGGCACCATCGCCAGGTCCAGATCGGGTGAGATCACCGACCGACTCAATGGATCGGTCACCCCCCTGCAGACCACGATCGACGACATCCGCACCACCATCTTCGAATTGCACGCCACCAACACCGAGCGGTCCAGTTTCCGGCGACGGATTCAGGCCGCGGTCGCCGACATGACCGAAAACCGAGCGTTCCACACGACACTGAAGATGTCCGGCCCGATGAGTATTGTCGGCGAGGACCTGGCCGGCCACGCCGAGTCGGTAATCATGGAAGCGATCAGCAATGCCGTCCGACACTCCGGGGGAACACAATTGACCATTGACGTGGCCCTCGCCGACGAGCTGGACATCACGATCACCGACGACGGTTGCGGGATCAGCGCCGACAATCAGCGACACAGTGGACTGGCCACCATGGCGTCTCGCGCCGAACAGATCGGCGGCAGCTGCCGACTTGCCACACCCCTAGGCGGGGGCACCCAAGTGCATTGGACTGCACCACTAACGGAGCCGTAGCGGCGCGAGACAGCCAACCACCGTGTCGTCGCCGTGCATCCGCACGATCAGGTGGCGTTCGACGACCGCGTCGCCGCGGTGCACGACACCGGCATCGGTCCGGGTGCTTTGGCCCGTGCGCTGGTGTGGGCCTGGTCGGCGACTCTGATGCCGAAACTGCGCCTGCTGCGATGCGTTCGCCGGGGCTGGTGATCGTCTAGCCGGATCGACGGTCCCGGGCGGCCATCAGCATCGATCCGAATCGATCCTCGAAAGTCGACATCCGTTGTGTGGAAATTGTTTGATCTCGGCGATGAGTTGCCGCAGCCGCTGGGCGCATCATTCTAGGTCGGCGAGGGCTTTGCGGGCGGCGTCCAATTCGGCTTCGAGCGCGGAGACCCTGGCGGCCTGCTGCGTGCGCGCCTCCTCGATCACCTCGTCGATCGGGTTGGAGAGGTCCTCGTGGAGTTCTTTGGCCGCCCGGGAGACGGCGGCCGCCGCGACTGAGAGGTTGCGAGCGAGGTACGAGGTGCCCTGCTTGAGCTCCGCGTGCCATTCGCCATCGGCGGAGCCGGTGACGGTGAGGGTCAACTCGAGGGTCTTGGTCTTCTTGCCTGCCGACTTCTTCGCCGGGGCCTTCTTGGACGGCTCCTCGGCAGAAGCCTCATCGGCAGGCGGAGCGGACGCTGGCGTACTCGCAGGCGAGATGATCTCGACAGATGAAGTCAATACCTCGGGTGCGTCCGATTCGGTGGACGGCGCTTCTGCTGGCAGGGTGTCTGCAGTCATCGTTATGGTGATCTCCTCCTGAACATTTGCCCTCAGCGAGCGGGTTGACGCCCGGCCATCATTAGAACAAATGTTCGATCATCGGGTGGTCTTGCCGCGCGCCGCCGGACCGCCCGAGCCACGTCCCGAGCATCCACGGGAACGGTCAAAGTGGTCGTGTTCGACGAACGGCCCGCTCATCATCGAATTGAGTGGATGCTGCCGGTTCGCCGGCCCCCGCTGCCATACCGATGAGTCGAGGAGATGAGCGATGACCGATCCCGTTGATACGCGGCCGACCCAGCTGGCTGCGCTGAAGGCGCTGCCCGCCGACGCCCCTGTGGTGATGATCAACCTGCTCAAGTTCAACGAGGGCGGCGGGCGGGAGCGCTACCTGCAATACGGCCGCGCGGTCGCGCCGCATCTGGCGCGTGTCGGTGCCACGGTCCGGTACAGCGGCAGTGCACCGGTCAACGTCATCGGCGACGGTGAGCGACCATGGTGGGACGCGATACTCGTCGTCGAGTACCCGACCCCGTCCGCATTCATCGACATGGTCAAAGACCCTGGCTATCAAGAGGTTCACGAGCATCGGGCCGCGGCGCTGGCGCAGGGCGACCTGGTCGCCACGTCGACGTGGACGATGGCCGAGGACATCTAGGCGTCGGCGGGCGGCATCCCGTCGCGCCGCTCCGCCGCGAGACGGAGCGTCAGGTGGGGCCGCTGGAGTGCACCTCAGCACGCAAAGCGGACTCCGGCACGCACGGCGGCGGCAGCGCCGGAAAAACTTTGAAGAAATCAATGCCTGGCTGTCGATCCGGCGGCAGGACGTTCGTCGTCCATAATGACGGAGCCGGACAGGCCGGCCCGCGAACTAATGCAGGAGGCCGCTCCATGTCCCAGTACGCAATCCTCATCTACGAAGACCCGGCGTTCTACGAGAACATTTCGCCCGAGGCCTGGCCCGCGGTGGTCGACGCCCACAGCAAGTTCGTCGAGCAGGTCTTCGCGCTCGGTGGGTCCCTGGCGGGCGGGCAGGCGCTGGCGCCCCCGACGACGGCCACCACGATCAAGGGTGGCGGCACGGTGACGGACGGCCCGTTCGTCGAGACAAAGGAGGCCCTCAACGGCATCTACGTCGTCGAGGCGCGCGACCTCGACCACGCCGTCGAGATCGCCAAGCTGTGCCCGGCCCCCGCCCCCGGCGGCGGCGTCGAGGTCCGCCCGGTCGTGGATCCGACGACGAACCCGTTCTGACCGCTCCCAGCGACGATGCGACCGCGTCCGCCGTGCAGGCGGACGTGGTCGCTGCCGCGCTGGCGCAGGCCCACCTCTCCGAGTGGGCCTTCGTGCTGTCCGCCACGGTGCGCGTCGCGGGCGACCTGGACGTCGCGGAGGAGTGCGCGCAGGAGGCGTACGTCAGCGCGCTGCGGTCCTGGACCCGGGACGGCGTCCCGGAGCGGCCCGGCGCGTGGCTGACCACGGCGGCGCGGAACCAGGCGCTGGACCGGTTGCGTCGCGAGGTCACTCTCCGGCGCAAGCTCCCGCTGCTCGTGGAGCCGGCGACCGTCGATCCGCACGACCTGGCCGACCTGGACTGGCCCGACGCCGCGGTGCCGGACGACCGGCTCCGGCTGGTGTTCACCTGCTGCCACCCGACCCTCGCCCCCGAGGCCCGCGTCGCCCTCACCCTGCGCCTGGTCTGCAACGTTCCCACGCCCGACGTCGCCCGGGCCTTTCTGGTGTCCGAGCCGACGATGGCGGCACGGATCACCCGGGCCAAGAAGAAGATCTCCGAAGCACGGATTCCCTACCGAGTTCCGGGCCGGGCGGAGCTGCCCGAGCGCCTGGACAGCGTGCTCACCGCCGTCCACCTGCTCTTCAGCACCGGCCACACGGCCGGCGAGGGGGACGCGCTCGTCCGTGAGGAGCTCTGCGACCGGGCCCTGCACCTCGCGCGCACCCTCGCCGCGCTGCTCCCCGAGCAGGCCGAGACCCGCGGCCTGCTGGGCCTGCTGCTCCTCACCGACGCGCGCCGGGCCGCCCGGACCGCCGAGCAGGGCCGGCTGCTCCTGCTCGCCGACCAGGACCGGACGCGCTGGGACCAGCGCGCGATTCTGGAGGGGCTCACGGTGACGGCCGGGGCGCTGGCGGCCGGCCCACCGGGGCGGTTCACCCTGCAGGCAGCGATCGCCGGCGTGCACGCGATGGCGCCGTCCCTGGAGCAGACCGACTGGCCGCGCGTCGTGCACCTCTACGACCGGCTGCTGGCGGTGTGGAACACCCCGGTGGTCGCGCTCAACCGGGCCGCCGCCGTGGCGTTCGCCGACGGTCCGGCCGCCGCGCTGCCGCTCCTCGACGAGCTGGCGGCCGATCTCCGGCTCGCCGACTATCCCTACCTTCCCGCCACCCGCGCCGACCTGCTGCGCCGCCTCGGCGACGCCGCCGGCGCGGCTCAGTCGTACCGGCGCGCGCTGGAGCTCACGGCGAACGCCGCGGAGCGCGCCTTTCTGGAGCAGCGCCTGGCCGAGGTCAGCCGCGCCGCCGGCGCCGAGCCCGCGCCCGGCTGAGGACGGCGGGTCGGCGGTCACCGCTCCGAGGCCTCGCCCGGGGCTCCCGCGTCGCGCCCCTGGCTCGGGTTCTCCCCCGCGTTCCGGTCGTAGCCCGTGCTCATCTGCGCCTCCTGGCGTGCCCGACGTCGGCCATCTCAGATATAGGAGCCTTTGCGGGGCCATTGTGACCTGGGGATGCCAGGGGCCGACGGCCTGCCATCCGTCCTTCCCGCCGCACCGGCCGACCCACGCCCCGAGGTCTTCCGCGGCTGGGCGGCCGGCGCCGCGGGTCTCCGAACCGTGCGGATCTATCCTCCGGACGGCGGCGTTGAGCTCGTCGACCTGGGCCGACCTGCGCAGCATTCCTACTCGGGGCCGCCGCCTACTTCGCCAGCTTCGGAATGACGCGCATTGAGCGCGTCATGACCGACAACCACTTCAGTTACAAGCTGTCCACCGACGTCGCCAAAGCCATGGCGGACCTCAACGCCAAGCATGTCTTCATCCGGCCCCACTGCCCCTGGCAGAACGGCGAGGTCGAGCGTTACAACCGCACGCTGCAGGTCGAGTGGGCATACCGGCAGGTCTTCCTCACCAACGCCGAGCGCAGCAACGCTCCTGCGCCCTGGCTCGGGTTCTACAACACTGGACGACGCCACTCAGCCATCGGAGGCCTTCCCCTGATCAGTCGACTGTCATGAACGTGTCAGCCGAGTACACCTAGTCGCCTGCCTCCGACTGACCGTTGCGCTGCCGCGCCGCTACGTCTGCGATCCGCTGGTGTGCGGTCAGCAGAAGCCTGTCGTGGGTGATGCGGTTCCGCGGGGGAGTCGTCCTGGCGAGCTCGGTCATGTCCTTCGCGATTTGCTCGGCGACCAGTCGTAGCTTGACGTTGTGCTGCTGGGATTGCCAGCGCAGGATGTCGAACGCCGCGTCGGCGTCAATGCCGTAGATGAACATGAGCATGCCCTTGGCCTGCTCGATGACTGCCCGCTGCTCTGCGATCTCGCGGACCGCTTCGTAGACTTCCCGCCGTTGTGCGGCCAACCCCGAATCGTCGACCGAAGCTTGTCGGTCGGCTTCCACGCTCATGCTTCTCTCCCTCGCGTGCAACAAACGAATGTGTTGCCCGCGCAGGGGAGAGGGGTCGGGTGCGATCCATCGCCGGGGACTGGGGCAACTGGTCTGCGTGACGAACTCGAGAGGATCCCGCGATCGACGATCGTGTTTACCCGCGAGGGGCGTCGAATATTCGTAAGTGGACGAATTCAGCACCGTTTTGATGGCAGCGATCAATTGGGCAAACGCGTGGTGGTTGCCACGAACCACGGACCACGGGCCACGCGCTGTGCGCTGAGTTGGGACGTCGTGGCAAGGACCATGCGAGTCCGTGCTAACTGCCCACGACGCTCGAGCGCTCCGCCAATCGTAGCGAGCAAGTGAAGAACGAGGCGGGCAAGTCGCTGACGGTCGACACGAGCGGCGTTGCGCCGGGCACGGCTGACCCCGGTTGTCCGATGCGCTCGTGAGACGCTGCCCGGGTGCGTGCGCCGACATTCCGCGGCCGGGCGGTCGGCCTCGCCGTGGGTTATCTCGCCGACGTGGTGCTTGCCGACCCGCGCCGCGGGCATCCGGTCGCGGCGTTCGGTACTGGCGCGTCGGCGCTGGAGCGGCTGACCCATTCGGACGGTCGACTAGCGGGCGTGACGCACACGGGCATGCTGCTCGGTGGGCTCGCCGCCCTCGGCGTGGCGACCGATCGCGCGGTCGCACGCCGTGGACCCGGCTGGACTGCGGCAGCGACGGCGGTCGTCACCTTTTTCGTACTGGGGGGGACGTCTCTGGCGCGCACGGGGGCCGAGATGGCCGCCAGACTGGAACACGACGACGTCGAGTCCGCGCGCGCGTTGGTGCCGTCCCTGTGCGGACGTGATCCCGCGTCGCTGGACGAGGCGGGCATTGCACGTGCGACCGTTGAGTCGGTAGCCGAGAACACCTCGGATGCACAGGTCGCACCGCTGTGGTGGGGTGCCATCGGCGGAGTGACTGGGCTGTTGGTCTATCGCGGGGCCAACACTCTGGACGCGATGATCGGTCACCGTTCGCCCCGCTATGCGCGCTTCGGCTGGGCAGCAGCACGATTCGACGACGTTGCGAATTACCTGCCGGCCAGGGTGACGGGGATTCTGGTGGCTGCCTGCGCGCCTGTCGTCGGCGGTTCGCCGTGCGCGGCATGGGCAGCCTGGCAGCGGGATGCCGCCCGGCACCCCAGCCCCAACGCCGGGGTGGTGGAGGCGGCGTTCGCCGGCGCGCTCGATATTCGGCTGGGTGGGCCCACGCAATATGCCCATCGGCTCGAAATACGGCCGACGCTGGGTCGGGGACGGGCAGCAGAGGTGGACGACATCGCCCGATCGGTCCGTCTCTCCCGCGCCGTTCAAGCCATGTCCGCCTGCGCCGCCGTGCTCGCTACCGCTGTCTGCCGTAGCGGTCAGCCATCTTCTGCTCCGTGCTGAGCGGTGCGGTCGCGGCGGCCCGAGAATCGGTCTGAGCCTTCTCCCGGCGGCGTTGCTTGACCTCGGCGAAGACGAAGTACCCCACGCCGATCGGCGCGATGATGCCGAATGCGATCCACTGGATGCCGTACGACAGGAAGGGACCCGCATCGAGGTGGGGGAGGCCGACGACGCCGAGTCCGCCGGGCTGACCGTCGACGAGTTGGAGGTAGGAACCCGCCAGTGGCACTCCCGTCACCTCGGCGACCTGGCCGGGGTTGATCGAATACACCTGCTGGAACCCGTCCTCGCGGAACGGATCCTTTCCGGCGGCGACCGGCTCGGGGTCGCGCAGTCGCGCCGTGATCGTCACGGTGCCCGTCGGCGCAGGGGCGACCGGGGGCGCCTTCGTGCCCTGGACGGGCTTGACGTAGCCGCGGTCGACGAGCACGGTGGGGCCGCCGTCGACGTGGAACGGCAGCAGCACCTCGTACGCCGGGTCGCCGTCCACTACCCGCAGTCGCGCAAGCAGCTGAGCGTCGGGCTGATATCTGCCAGTCGCGGTGACCTGGCGCCACTGGTCACCGGGTGCCGATGAATCCTGGTGCGGCAGAAACGTCGTCACCGGTACTGGCGCCTCGGCCAGGGAATCGGAGATCTGGGTGTTCTCGCGCGACGTCTTCGTGTTCTTGCCGAGCTGCCACGGCGCCAACACGGTGAAGCACAGGTAGGCGAACGCAATCGCCACGACGTAGAGAGCCAGCCACTGCGGCTTGAACATGAACGCGAACCGACGCATCAGCCGACCGCTCCCCGCTCGGCGAGTCGTTCGTCGACCCAGCCATGGAGACCGGGGAGCGACGCGTCGATGACCGCGAAGGTCTCCTCGTAGTCCTCTAGCGATCCGTAGTACGGGTCCTCGACGTCCAACGGATGGGCAGCCGACCGCGGATCGAACGAACGCATCATGCGAATCCGCGTCGCCGGCACCCCGAGATCCCGCAGGATGCGGACGTGGGTGCGACCCATCGCGATGACCATGTCGGCGGCCAGATGATCGTCGTCGAGCTGCGCCGCCCGGTGGGACGTCGGATAGCCGTGCTCACGCAGCACGTGGGCGGTGCGTTCATGGGTGGGATCACCCGCGTGCCAACTGCCGGTACCCGCACTGGTGACCCGCACGACGTCGGCCAGACCGCGTTCCCCGATCTGGTGCGCGAACATCTTCTCCGCCATCGGCGACCGGCAGATGTTGCCCGAACAGACGAAGGTGACGTGCAGAGCAGTGGGGTCAAACACCCAGCACCTCCCGCAGGTCCGCCACCGTCGCCACGTGCCGATAGGCGCTCATCGCGTCGGGATCCTCGAAGTCCGAAGCGCCGTAACCCCATGCGACGACAACGGTGTCGATGCCATGCGCTGCGGCACCTTCGACGTCATGCGAGCGGTCTCCGACCATGATCACCTGGTCCGGCAGTGGACCCAGTTGGGCCAACGCGTGGGCCACCACGTCGGCCTTGGACGATCGGGTGCCATCCGGACTGGCTCCGGCGATCACCTCGAAGTGGCCGTCGATTCCGAAGTGTTCGATGATCCGCCGGGCTGTAGGTTCGTTCTTCGACGTAGCGACCGCCAGCCGGGCTCCCGAGGCGCGAAGATCGATCAACAGTTCGGCGATTCCCTCGAAGAGGCTGTTCATCGCCCAACCCCTGGTCGTGTAGTCGGCGCGGTAGGCGGCGAACGCCTCGGGCGCCCGGTCGCCGAGTCCCATCGCTGTCAGCGTGTGGTGCATGGGAGGTCCGACGATGAGGCCCGCGAGGTCGCCATCGGGCACGGGGGCACCGATCTCGCCGAGGGCGTGCCGAAAGCTCGCGACGATCCCCTCGGCGGAATCGGTGAGCGTTCCGTCGAGGTCGAAGATGACTAGCTGGGGGCTCACCGGTCCATTGTCTACTGTCTTGTTGTGGGTAGTCTTTCCCGGTCGCCGGATGCGCGGGGCTTCGCGGTCGACGCGAGCTCCGCAGACCCGCCATCGTCGCTGCTAGAGCGGCCGCGTCGCGAGGAGCTCCCGCGATGAGCGCGCACTTGTCCGACGTCATCGAGGTGCTGGATGGCGCGTACCCGCCCGCCCTCGCCGCGGACTGGGACTCCGTCGGTCTGGTCTGCGGTGACCCTTCGGAGACGATCGAGTCCGTGACGATCACCGTCGACGCAACGGCCGCCGTGGTCGCCGAGATGCCCGAGCGGGGTCTGCTCCTCGCGCATCACCCGCTGCTCCTGCGGGGGGTCGACACGGTGGCGGCGGATTCGCCGAAGGGCGCGGTGCTGCATCGGCTGATTCGCAGCCGCAGCGCGCTGTTCACTGCGCACACCAACGCCGACTCGGCGTCGCCCGGGGTGTCGGATGCGCTCGCCGAGACGCTGGGACTTATCGTCGAGGAC
Source organism: Mycolicibacterium hodleri (assembly GCF_006439015.1). Classification (GTDB taxonomy): domain Bacteria; phylum Actinomycetota; class Actinomycetes; order Mycobacteriales; family Mycobacteriaceae; genus Mycobacterium; species Mycobacterium hodleri_A. Next base: position 171,708 of record NZ_RCZG01000008.1, read on the forward strand.
GTGCTTTCGCCGGTCTCGGACGGCACCCGGCTCGACAAGTGGGTGGTCTACGTCCCGAGTATGGCAACCGAAGCAGTTCGGGCTGCATTGTTCGATGCGGGCGCAGGCACGATCGGCGACTATTCGCATTGCAGCTGGACCGTTGCTGGTGCCACGCAGTTCCTGCCGAATGCCGGTGCATCGCCTGTGATCGGAACGGTCGGCGAGGTCGAGCACATGTCGGAGGACCGCATCGAGGTCATCGCGCCCGCCCGACTTCGCGGCGCGGTCCTCGAGGCAATTCGCCGTGCTCATCCCTACGAGGAACCCGCCTTCGACGTTTTCGCGCTCGCCCCGTTGCCTTCCGCCGTCGGCATCGGACGCATCTGCACGCTGCCAAGCCCAGAAAGCCTGGCTGACTTCGTCTCTCGAGTGACTCACCGGCTTCCTGCGACGTCGTGGGGGGTGCGCGCCGCAGGCGACCCGGACGCGGTGATATCACGGGTGGCGGTCTGCGGGGGAGCGGGTGACTCGCTACTCGACACGGTGGCGATCGCGGGCGTCGAGGTCTACCTCACCGCCGACCTGAGGCACCATCCGGCCGACGAACACCTGCGCGCCTCCGACGTCGCGCTCGTCGACGTCGCACACTGGGCCAGCGAATACCCCTGGTGCCATCAGGCGGGAGCACTGCTGCGAACACACTTCGGCGATGCACTCGACGTGCGCATCAGCCCGGTCCGGACGGATCCCTGGAATCTAGAGAAGGACATAGAGGCCACATGAAAGCCGCAGAACAACAACAGCGTTCGGTTCTCGAACTCGCCACGGTCGACGCTGATCTGAGCCGTCTCGATTATCGCGCCAAGCATCTGGACGAGCAGCTACGGCTTGAGGCCGTCCAGGCCGAGCACCGCGAGGCCAACGACGCCCTCGCATCGCTCGGCATCGCGCTGGACGACCTCGAGGGACAGGTTGCCAAGTTCGAGAGCGAGATCGACTCGGTGCGCAAGCGCGAGGATCGCGATCGCGGGTTGCTCGACGGCGGAACGGTCGACGTCAAGCACGTGGCCGAGCTGCAGCACGAGTTGGAGACGCTACAGCGACGCCAAGGCAGCCTTGAGGATTCGTTGCTCGAGATCATGGAGCGCCGCGAAGCCCTTCAGAACGATCAGACGGAGCAATTGGGCCGGATCGACGCGCTCCAGACCGACCTCACGGCTGCGATCACCGCGCGGGACGAGGCTCTGGCCCTCATCGATCAATCCCGACACCAGGCGGCGTCCCGTCGCGAACAGCTGACCGCATCGCTCGTTCCCGAGCTGGTCGCGCTCTACGAACGCCAGCGTGCACTCGGTGGTGCCGGTGCCGGGAGGCTGCAGGGTCGACGGTGCGGTGCGTGCCGAATCGAGATCGACCGGGGAGAGTTGGCGCGCATCTCGGCCGCACCCGAGGACGAAGTGTTCCGTTGCCCGGAATGCTCCGCAATCTTGGTGCGAGTGCGGGACTTCAGCGAATGAAGGTCGGCGAATGAAGGTCCTCGTCGAAGCGGACGGCGGTTCGCGCGGCAACCCCGGGCCCGCCGGGTATGGCGCGGTGGTCTGGTCGGCCGACCGAAAGCGGGTACTTGGCGAGCGCAAGGAGTTCATCGGACGCGCGACCAACAACGTCGCCGAATACCGCGGCCTCATCGCAGGTCTGGAGGAGGCGGCCGAGATGGGAGCCAACGACGTTGCCGCGCAGTTGGATTCGAAACTGGTTGTGGAGCAGATGTCGGGCCGGTGGCGGGTCAAACATCCGGATCTGATCCCGCTGCGACAGCGCGCGCTGGAGTTGGCCCGAGCCTTCGACGTCATCACCTACCGATGGATTCCGCGAGCCGAGAACGCCCATGCCGACAGGTTGGCCAACGAGGCCATGGATTCGGGTGCGCAGGCGTCTCCGGAGGCCGAAGCGGCAGAAGCGGTTTCGCCGGCGGGCTGGACGGGTGCGCTCGGCGCGCCGACCCGCTTCCTGTTGCTGCGTCACGGGCAGACCGAGTTGTCGGTGGAGCGACGCTATTCGGGTCGGGGCAATCCGCCGCTGACCGAACTCGGCAGGCGCCAGGCAGATGCCGCAGCACGCCACCTCGGGCAACGTGGCGGTATCGCTGCGGTGGTCTCGTCACCGCTGCAGCGGGCGTATGACACCGCGACGATGGCGGCCAAGGCCCTTGGGCTCGACGTCATCGTCGACGACGACCTGATCGAGACGGACTTCGGCGATTGGGAGGGGCTGACGTTCGGCGAAGCGGCGCAACGGGATCCCGGCTTACACGGTAAGTGGCTGCGTGACACCGGCGTGGCGCCCCCGGGCAACGGGGAGAGCTTCGACGCCGTGGCGCAGCGGGTGCGTCGGGCGCGCACCAGAATCATTGCCGAGCACGGCGACGCGACGGTGCTGGTGGTGTCGCACGTGACGCCGATCAAGTCCGTCCTGCGCTTGGCGCTCGATGCGGGCCCTGGCATCTTGTATCGCCTGCACCTCGATCTGGCCTCGTTGTCCGTGGCGGAGTTCTATCCGGACGGCGGCTCGTCGGTTCGGTTGGTCAATCAGACGGCATATCTCGAGTGAGGCTGGGCATCAGCACTTCGTCCACCAATAGACGAACCGTCTCGGGGCCAGGCGGTCGGCCGGGCATGACGCAGCGAAACACCAGGTAACCCGGCAGCAGGTCCCAGATTTCGTCACTGATTACCGCTGCATCGATGTCACCGCGATTGACGGCTTCCGTGAGCACCTGCGTCATCAACGACTTGCGCTGATGAACGAACTCGTCCTGCATGGCCGCACTCAACTCGGGGATGCGTGACATTTCGGTCAAGACCGCCCGCATGGTGGCGGCGTGCTCGTCGGCCTGCTCGCACACTTGGGCGCCGATCTCCAGCAGGTCGGCGCGCAGCGAGCCGGTGCGCGGCGCAATCGCCGACACGCGCGTGCCCTCGATGAAGGCCGCGATCACCAGCTCGGCCTTCGACGGCCAACGTCGATACATGGTGGCCTTGCTCGCCTTGGCCTCCGTTGCCACTGCCTCCAGGGTCAGCCTGTCGTAGCCGTGTTCCTGCAGCAATCGCAGCGTCACCGCCAGGAACTCGGACTCACGCGCGGTCCAACGCGACGCCGAGGGCGGCGCATCTGCAGCGGAGTCTGAGGGCACGTCGCTCACCATAGACCCCGTTCAAGCTGCCAGCGCGGACGTTCATCGCCAGCGGTTGCGCAGTCCGGTCCCGTACCGTACCGTTCTCGTTCGGATCCCTCCCAGCCGCGATCGGGATGATCCGTGGTGTGTGACGCCGTCCACGCGGCCATCGAAAGGCTCACGGGTGAAAAGGTTTTCGATCGGCAAACTCGTCACACGACAGTGGACGGTGATCGTGGCGGTGATCGTCGTGGGGCTCGTCGTCTTCAGCGTCAGCCGGTTGCACGGCATCTTCGGATCCGACAACGAGGTGTCGAGGCCAAGTGCCGACTCGCTGGAGAACACCGGCTACAACCCGAAGCGCGTCCTCTTCGAGGTCTTCGGAAGCCCGGGGGCGACGGCCACCATCAACTTCCTCGACGAACACGCCCAGCCGCAGCGCGTCGACGACGCGCCCCTGCCGTGGTCGCACACCCTGACCACCGATGACCCGACGCTCTTCGCGGACCTTCGCGCCCAGGGCGACTCGACCACCATCACCTGTCGCATCACCGTCAACGGCATCGTCAAGGACGAAAGGTCCGCCAGCAACGTGAACGGATACATCGCCTGCCTGGACAAGTCCGCATGAGCCAGCACGGCGAGCAGGATTCGGTCGAGGGTTCGCGGCCGGCGCGCTTCATTCGAATACTTGCCCTTCCCATCATGTTGGTGTGGATCGCGATCGCGGCGTTGAGCAACATCATCTCCCCGCAGTTGGAGGTCGTCGGCGCCGAACGTTCGGTGGCGATGAACGCGACCGACTCGCCGTCGATCATGGCCATGCGGCACATCGGACAGAAGTTCGAGGAGTTCGACTCCGACAGCGCGGCGATGATCGTACTGGAGGGCGACAAACCGCTTGGTCAGGATTCACACGACTTCTACGACGACCTCATCAAGAAGCTCAACGCGGACACCCAGCACGTCGAGCACGTGCAGGACTTCTGGGGAGACCCGCTGACGGCAGGTGGTGCACAGAGCAAGGACGGCAAGGCCGCCCTCGTGCAGGTGTACTTGCGGGGCAACCAGGGCGAGGCGCTGTCCAACGAGTCCGTCGACAGCATCCGCAAGATCGTGGCGGACACACCGTCGCCGCCGGGGGTCAAGGCCTATGTCACGGGCGCTGCGCCGCTGATCACCGACAACTTCGAAGTGGGCAACGAAGGCACCCACCAGGTCACCGCGATAACCTTCGCGGTCATCGGGGTGATGTTGCTCCTCGTCTACCGTTCCATCGCCACCACGCTCATCATGCTCGTCGTGGTGGTCGTCGAATTGGCGGCCGCCCGCGGCGTGGTGGCGAGCCTGGCCCACCTGGGCGTCATCGGCCTGTCCACCTACGCGACGAATCTGCTCACGTTGTTGGCGATCGCCGCAGGCACCGATTACGCCATCTTCGTCGTCGGCCGCTATCAGGAAGCGCGCAACCGCGGTCTGGAACGCGAAGCGGCGTACTTCGACATGTTCCGTGGGACGGTGCACGTCATCGTCGGCTCGGGACTGACCATCGTCGGGGCGGTGGCGTGCCTCTACTTCACCCGGCTGCCGTACTTCCAGACCCTCGGCGTTCCCGCCGCGCTCGGCGTGCTGGTGACACTGATCGCCGCGTTGACCCTGGGGCCCGCCGTCCTGGTTATCGCGAGCCGGTTCGGTCTGCTGGAGCCCAGGCGCAAGGTGCGCGCTCCCGGGTGGCGCCGGATGGGCACGGTCATCGTGCGGTGGCCCGGGCCCGTCCTCGTCGTGTCGCTGGCCATCGCGGCCATCGGTGTGCTCGCGCTGCCCGGGGCCAAGATCAGCTATGACGGCCGCCCCTATCTCCCGGACTCGGCACCGGCCAACGTCGGGTATGCGGCCGCTGAACGGCACTTCTCGGAAGCGCGGCTGAATCCCGAACTGTTGATGATCGAATCCGATCACGACATGCGAAACCCGTCGGACATGCTGATTTTGGAGCGCGTCGCCAAGGCCGTACTGCACACCCCCGGCATCGCCCTGGTGCAGTCGATCACCCGGCCACTTGGGACGCCAATCACGCACAGCTCCATACCTTTTCAAATCAGCGCCCAGAGTGCCGGGCAGATCATGAACCTCAGCTACCAGCAGGCCAGGGCGCAGGACCTCCTCAAACAAGTGGATCAGACCAGCAAGTCCATCGACATCCTCGAACAACAGCTCGAGTTGCAGAAGCAGAGTGCCGCCGCAACCGACGAGCAGGTTCAGGCGTTCCACGACACCGTGACGACCATCAACGAGGTGCGTGACAACCTCGCCAACTTCGACGACTTCTTCCGACCGCTGCGCAACTACTTCTACTGGGAGCCGCACTGCTTCGACATTCCGTCGTGCGCGGCGCTGAGGTCGGTATTCGACTCTCTCGACGGCATTTCCACGCTCAGCGATCAGTTCGGAAAGATCACCGCGAGTCTGGACAAGCTCAATGCCCTGCAGCCGCAACTCGTGGCGTTGATCCCACCGCAACTCGACGTTCAGGAAGCCAACCGCGACCTGCTGAAGTCGAACTACGCCACCACCGGTGGCACCAACGCGCAGAGTCAGGAGGCACTGAAGAACGCGACCGCGCTCGGGCAGGCCTTCGACGACGCGAAGAACGACGACTCGTTCTACCTGCCGCCGGAGGCCTTCGACAACGCGGACTTCAAGCGCGGCCTCAAGCTGTTCATGTCGCCCGACGGCAAGGCCGCCCGGATGACGATTACCCACGAGGGCACTCCGGCCACGCCTGAAGGCATCTCGCACATCGACGCGCTGAGGAACTCCGCCTTCGATGCGATCAAGGCGACTCCGTTGTCGGACGCCAAGATCTACGTCGCGGGGACTGCATCGACGTACAAGGACATTCAGGAAGGGTCGACGTACGACCTGATGATCGTGGCGATCGCAGCGATCGCCCTGATCCTGCTCATCATGGTCTTCATCACGCGCAGCATGGTTGCCGCCGTGGTGATCGTCGGCACCGTCGTGCTGTCGCTGGGAGCATCGTTGGGGCTCGCGGTCCTGGTGTGGCAGTACATCTTTGGCATCGAGCTGTACTGGATAGTGCCGGCACTGGCGATCATCCTGCTACTGGCGGTGGGCGCCGACTACAACCTGCTGTTGATATCCCGGTTCAAGGAGGAGATCGGAGCGGGCCTCAACACGGGGATCATCCGTGCGATGGCGGGCACGGGCGGGGTCGTCACCGCCGCAGGTCTGGTGTTCGCCGGCACCATGGCGTCGTTCATCTTCAGCGATTTGATCGTCCTCGGCCAGATCGGCACGACGATCGCCTTGGGCCTGCTGTTCGACACGTTGATCGTGCGGTCGTTCATGACACCGTCCATTGCGGCCCTTCTCGGCCGCTGGTTCTGGTGGCCGTTGAACGTGCGCACTCGGCCGGCCAGCCAGATGTTGCAGCCCTACGGTTCCCGGATATCTGTGCGACGACTGCTTTCGCCCGAACGCAAGGACCCCGAATCAGGAGTGTAGGTGTAGTCGTTCGCCGTGCGGTCCGAAGATCGCCACGGCCTCGATGGGCCCATCCACCGCGCCGAACCAGTGCGGTGTCCACGTCGAGAATTCCACGGCCTCGCCGGGTTTGATGGTGAAGTCACGCTCGCCCAGGATGAGGCGCATTCGGCCCGACAGCACGTACATCCAGTCCTGACCGTCGTGCACGGGTAGCTCGTCGGGCGGGTTGCGGCGGCGTGCACTCACGCGGATCTTGAATGCGTGCAGGCCGCCGGCCGGTCCGTTGTGCGTCAGCGGCCAATACGTCACGCCGTGGCGAGTCTGCGAGGCGCCCTTCACCCGCGGATCCTCTGCATCGGGCGCGCGCAACAGGTCGTCGGTGCTCACCGAGAGGGCGGACGCCAGCCGGGGCAAGTGATCGAGCGCCAGCCTGCGCTTGCCCGACTCGAGCCGGCTCAACGTCGAGACGTCGATGTCGGCTCTGGTGGCGACCTCCTCGAGCGTGAAGCCGCGTTGCGTCCGCAATTCGCGAAGTCTTCGTCTGACCCGAAGATCGACGTCTTCGGTGGTTTTTGCCTGCATGGCAAAAGATGTTGGCAGATCGCGAGATGCTCGGCAAGGTGGTTGGTATGGATATACCTCAGGTCGCCGCCGCGATGGCCACGGGATCGTTGAGCGGCGCGGCCGTCGTACTGCCCGTGCCACCATGGCCGAAGAAGAAGGAGCTTGCCGATGTCCACGCATGAGACGGAGCCGTCTGCCGACCAGACTCCAAAGGAGTACTGGGAGCAGCACTACGGCGAACGCGAACGTATTTGGAGTGGTCGGGTGAACGCGAACTTCGCAGCCGTGGTCGCCGACCTGACGCCCGGCAGCGCGCTCGACCTCGGCTGCGGAGAGGGGGGCGACGCCGTCTGGCTGGCTCAACGGGGCTGGCAGGTGACGGCGGTCGACGTATCCGACACCGCGATCGGCCGGGCCACCACACTGGCACACGACCACGATGTGCTCGATCGCATCGTGTTCGAGCAGCACGACCTGTCCGACAGCTTTCCACACGGGACCTTCGACCTGATCTCGGCGCAGTTCCTGCACTCGACGGTGCGACTCGCGCGGCCGCAGATCTTGCGCAACGCCGCCGACGCTTTGACCGGTGGGGGCACCCTGGTCGTCGTCGATCATGCGGAGGCGCCGCCCTTTGCCAAGAAGATCCCTCACGACCACCCGTTTCCCAGCGCCGAAGAGGTGCTCGCCGAGTTGGATCTGCCTGCAGCCCAATGGGAACGGGTCCGCGTGGAGAAGGTGGGTAGGGACGGCGCCGACCCGGACGGTCAGCCCTTCACGTGGTGGGACAACATCATGGTCCTTCGGCGCCGCGACTGACCAGTCGCCGACTGTGTGGGTTGTGGTCGGGAATCCCGAGAATCGTCGACAACAAACCCCACACTCGGCCCCGGCCCTAGGGGTTGAGCTGGGTGAGCCGCACGCTGTTGCCCGAGGGATCGCGGAAGCCCGAGTCGATGCCGTACGGCATCTCGTTGGGCGGCTCGTTGAACTCGACACCGCGCGCCGTCAACTCCTCGTAGCTGGCGTGCACGTCATCGGTCGTCAGGAAGACGGTGCCCGCGAACCCCTTCGCCGTCAGATCGAGAACCTGGGCGCGGGTGTCGTCGTCCATCACCGGGGGCCCCGGCACCGCCATCAGCACGATGCTCACGTCGTCCTGGCCGGGCGGGCCTACGGTGAGCCACCGGAAGTTGCCCATCTGCTCCGGGAACGACACGTCCTCTCGCACCTCCATGCCGACCCTCTCGGTCCAGTACTTCAGCGCGACTTCCTGATCATGAACCCACAGGTGGGTGCTTCCAATTCTCATCACTGGCCCGACGTTACGGGCGCGCGCCGCGGTCCGTCTTCTCCCCGTGTGCTGTCTTCACCCGGCTATCCGGGGCAGGTCGGGTGTCGCGCGCCAGAATGCACGATGGCACCCGCGCGCGACTGGCTGCCGGTGGCAGGCTCGCGCGGTACGCCGCCGGGGGCCTTCCGTACACCCGGGCAAAGCTGGTCGTGAACGAGCCGACGCTCTGCAGACCGACCATCACGCAGACCTCGGCGATCGACCGGTCGGTGTGGCGCAGAAGCGCTGCGGCGCGTTCCAACCTACGGGTCTGAAGATAGGAGCGCGGAGACTCCCCGAACGTCCTGGTGAACATCCGCGAGAAGTGAGCACGCGACAGACCCGCGGCGGCGGCGAGGTCGTCCACGGTGATCGGCTCCGCGTACCGCGCGTCGACGAGGTCCCTGGCGCGTAGGAGATACCGGGCCGGTGGCAGCCTTGGCATGCATCTCAGAGTACGGTGATCAGCGCGGACGAGTTGGCCGGGCGGCCGCGGCATTCAGGTTTACCTGGGCGTCGAGGAAAGTCCGGACTTCACAGAGCAGGGTGATTGCCAACGGCAATCCGAGGTGACTCGCGGGACAGCGCCACAGAGAACAGACCGCCACCACCGAGTCTTCGGGCACAGTGGTGGTAAGGGTGAAACGGTGCGGTAAGAGCGCACCAGCACTCCGGGTGACCGGAGTGGCTAGGCAAACCCCACCCGAAGCAAGGCCAAGAAGGCCGCAACCTGGTTGCGGCTGCGCAGACGTTCGAGGGCTGCTCGCCCGAGCCTGCGGGTAGGCCGCTCGAGGCACCCGGCGACGGTGTGTCCAGATGGATGGTCGCCGCCGCGTCGCCAGTCATGGCGGCGCGGAACAGAATCCGGCTTACAGGCCAACTCGTCCGCCTCACCTTCGGTTACCCGGCGGCGCGCATCGATTTCTTGAGCTGCTTGAGTACCCGGCCGAGTTGAGCTTCTGACCGGTGAGCGATCTCCGCCTCGCGCTCGTGGAGCACACCGTAGGTGAAGGTGTCCTCCCCGTTGCCGTGGGCTGCGATGGATTCGTGCGCCAGGTGCGCTCGACTGACGACGCTGTCCTGATGGTCGCCGAGCAACGACTGGATCGACTTGGCCTTCTCGGCCACCCCGTCCTCACCGAGCGCGGATGCCGTGTAGCGAAGTTGCTTGGCGCGCTTGCGAATGGCGTGCAGTGCCTCATCGGTGTCGGTAGTGGAGAGCGACTCGTCGGCGGCGGCGAGGTCGGCCTTCTTCGCTGCCTTGCGGACCCGCCTGTAGGCCGCGTCGACCGTCAGCTGTTCGGGTTCCGTGCGACCCTCCGAAGATGGCGCCTCCGCAGCGATCAACTCTTCCAACCCGTCGAGCAACCGGAAGTAGCGTGCCGATCTCATCGCCACCAGCGAGCGCTTCCAGCCGGCGCGATAGCGCCGCCTGCCGCCCTCGACGAGACGTTCGCGCACCGGGCCCCGGATTAGTTCGGCAGGAAGACCGTCGAGTGCGCGCTCGTACTTCTCGGCGAGTACCTCGGCATCGCGCGCCACCCCGAGGACTCCGGCCAATTGCTTGAGGTCCTCCAGGATCGGTGAGTCGTCGGCAATCCCGAACGAGTCCTCCGACGCACGCAGGAGACTCCGTATCTTGCGGGTCACCACGCGCATCTGGTGCACCGAGTCCCAGGCGTCGGCACGCACGGCCCTGTCCCACAACACGAGTTCCTCGATCTGGGCGGCGACCGCGCGGTGAACCGGATCATTGGCCCGCGGCGCCGCCTGCTGCGGGGTCCGCAACACCTTCGCGAGTTTGGAGCCGTGCCCGGCGGGTTCAGCACCTGCATCGAAGAGTCGATTGGCGAGCCGATCGAGAAGAGCGGAATCGCCGCTACCGTCCTCGGCCAGCTCGAGCTCCCACTCTCGCCACTCCTGAAGTTCCCCGTCGCTTTCCGCGGAAGCGCGAACCGCGTCATTGCAGAACTCGGCGAGTGCAACGCCGTCGTGTCCGTAAAGAACGTCGACGGTCCGGCTGGTGGAGATCCGCGCCACCGGGCTTAGTGGGCGATCTCGCACGATCGCGAGAACCACGTCGCGCAGCTCCTCGGGGACGGTGTCGTCGGGTGCGCCCGAATCGTCGAGCGGGGTGCGAACCTCGGTCCTGGCATCCGTACCGGCAGGAAGCTTGAGATGCCAGCCGGCGTCGGGTCCACCGGTGCGCCGGCGCAATGTGACTCGCCGGGCCGCGAGATCCTGATTCAGGGTGTCGAAGTACACGGCATCGAGTTGTTGCACCGGCGAGCGTTGCACCTTGGCGACGGAGGACAGCCCCTCGAACGACGGAGAGACGGTGCCCTCGACGACCGCGAACTTGCGCTCGACCTCCGTGTGGCGGGACGGTTTGCGCTTGTCGACTGGCATCTTCACCTTCGGTTGGGCGGGGATTCGTTCGCTCGAATTCGTGAACAGGTTGCCACATCGAAGTGAACAGAGGGCGACACGATCTTCGAGCATTACAAACCGGTGCGATAACGTCGCGCCATGACCGATTTCGAAACGCTGAAGTTTGCGCAGTCTGGGCCAATCACCAGCATCGTTCTCGATCGGCCCGACGCCGCGAACGGGATGAACGACACGTTGACGCGGGAGCTCGCCGCGGCCGCGGCGTTGTGCGACACCGACGCGACGAAGGTCGTCACGCTCACGGGGGCGGGCAAGTTCTTCTGCGCGGGTGGCGATCTCAAGGCGATGTCAGCAGCACCCGACCCTGGCACATTCGTCAAGGGCATCGCCGACGACCTGCACCGGGCGATGTCGACGTTCGCCCGGATGGACGCGATTCTCATCACCGCCGTCAACGGTGTCGCTGCCGGGGCGGGCTTCCCGCTCGGAGTGTCCGGCGACCTGGTCCTCGCCGCCGAGTCCGCGTCGTTCACGATGGCCTACACGAAGGTGGGCCTCAGCCCCGACGGCAGCTCGTCATACCTGCTGCCGCGTCTGGTGGGGCTGCGCAAGACCCAGGAGCTGATGATCACCAACCGCGTGCTGACCGCCGCCGAGGCTTCGCAGTGGGGGTTGGTCACCATGGTCGTCTCCGACGCCGACCTGCCCGCCAGGCTTGACGAGCTCGCCTCCCGAGTTGCTTCTGGCGCAAGACATTCCCACGCCGCAGTCAAGAAACTGTTGCTGACGACCTACGGCGCCGGCTATGAGGAGCAAATGGAGTACGAGGCCAGGCTGATCAAGGCCAGCGCCTCCTCAGCCGATGGCCAAGAGGGCATTGCGGCCTTCGTCGGGAAGCGCAAACCCCAGTTCCCCTGAGCGGCAGTTAGAAGCAGTGCTCCTCGGCGGGGAACGCTCCCGTCGCCACGTCGGCCGCGTACTGCGTTGCCGCGCGGCGCAATTCACCGCCGACGTCGCCGAAGCGCTTCACGAATTTCGCCGTGCGGCCCGCGGTCATCCCCGCCATGTCCTGCCAGACCAGCACTTGGGCATCGCAGTTGGGTCCGGCACCGATGCCGATGGTCGGAATGGTTAGCTTGCCGGTGATCTGCGTCGCCAACTCGGCGGGCACCATCTCGAGGACGACGGCGATCGCGCCGGCCTCGGCAACGGCGATCGCGTCGTGGATGGTCTGCTCGGCAGCGTCCCCCCGGCCCTGCACGCGGAAGCCGCCCAGTCCGTTGACGCTCTGCGGGGTGAAGCCGATGTGAGCCACCACCGGGATACCGGCCAAGGTCAAGGTCGCGATCTGATCGGCCACCCGCTCGCCACCCTCGAGCTTCACCGCTGCCGCGCCCGTTTCCTTCATGAAGCGGGTCGCGGTCGCGAGAGCTTGGGCAGAGCCACCTTCGTAGCTACCGAACGGCAGGTCGGCCACCACCAGGGCATGTGGTGCACCGCGCACCACGCCGCGCACCAACGGAATCAGCTCGTCGGCCGTTACCGGCACGGTGGTGTCGTAGCCGTACACCACGTTGGCAGCTGAGTCGCCCACCAGCAGCACGGGGATCTCGGCATCGTCGAAGATGCGGGCGGTGGAGTAGTCGTACGCCGTCAGCATGGACCACTTGTGGCCCTCGGACTTCCACTTCTGCAAGTGGTGGGTACGGACCTTCAGGCGTGGCCTGGCGGCATCCGTGGCACTGGAAGCACCATAAACAGTCTGCTCAGACATCATTGTCCCCAATCGCGTCGATTCGCTCCTCGAGGCCCATCCGGGTCCCCGGGTCGTCTGACACTCCAAAGTGTGCCACCTAGTTCCGCTCAGATGAACAATCGGTGAAGTGCAGTTCCTCACATCTGCGCAATTCCCCGGCTTACGATCGGCGGCATGCAACGGCTCAGCGGACTCGACGCCAGCTTCCTTTACCTTGAAACCCCGGCGCAGCCTCTGCACGTGTGCTCGATCCTGGAGATCGACACCTCCACCATCCCCGGCGGCTACACGTTCGATCGATTGCGCGACGCTCTGAGTCTGCGCATCAAGGCAATGCCGGAATTTCGCGAGAAGCTCGGCGACAACCGCTTCAACCTCGACCATCCGGTGTGGGTGGAGGACGAGGACTTCGACGTCGACCGGCATCTTCACCGCATCGGTCTCCCGTCACCCGGCGGCCGTGTCGAACTCGGAGAGATCTGCGGACACATCGCGTCATTGACCCTCGACCGCAGTCGGCCGCTGTGGGAGATGTGGATCATCGAGAACGTCGCGGGCACCGACGCTCACGACGGCGGCAGGCTCGCGGTCTTGACCAAGGTGCACCACGCAGGAGTGGACGGTGTCACCGGCGCGAACTTGATGTCGCAGCTGTGTACCACCGAGGCCGACGCTCCGCCGCCCGATCCGGTGGCGGGAGTCGGCGGTGGATCGGGTCTCGAGATCGCGGTCGGCGGTGCCCTCAAATACGCCACCCGCCCGCTCAAGTTCGCGAACGTGCTCCCCTCCACGCTTGCCACGGTGGTGGACACCGTCAAGCGGGCGCGCAGCGGGCTGAGCATGGCGGCCCCGTTCGCGGCGCCGAAGACCCGGTTCAATGACACCGTCACCAGTCACCGCAACGTCGCGTTCGCGCAGCTCGACCTCGAAGACATCAAGACCGTCAAGAACCACTTCGGCGTGAAGGTCAACGACGTGGTGATGGCCCTGGTGGCGGGGGTGCTGCGGCGGTATCTCAGCGACCGGGACGAACTGCCGGACAGCACGTTGGTCGCCATGGTCCCGGTATCGGTCCACGACAAGTCGGATCGCCCGGGCCGCAACCAGGTGTCGGGCATGTTCTCCAGCCTTCGGACCGACATCGAGGATCCCGGCGAGCGACTGAAGTCCATCGCCGACGCGAATTCCGTTGCCAAACAACACAGCGCAGCGATCGGCGCGACGCTGTTGCAGGACTGGTCGCAGTTCGCGGCACCTGCGGTGTTCGGCGTTGCGATGCGCGTGTATGCGTCCAGTCGGCTGACGAGCGCGCTGCCCGTACACAACCTCGTCGTGTCCAATGTGCCGGGACCGCAGATACCGCTCTACTTCCTGGGGGCACGGGTCAAGGCGATGTATCCGCTCGGACCGATCTTCCACGGTTCTGGACTGAACATCACCGTGATGTCACTCGACGGCGCCCTGGACGTCGGGCTGATCTCTTGCCCCGAACTGCTGCCCGACCTGTGGGACATGGCCGACGACTTCGCCGTCGCGCTGGGAGAGTTGGTCGAGGCCACGCACTAGCCACGCGGTAGTGCCCTCAACTGGGCCGACGAGGCGTCATGGCAGCATGGACAGCCATGAAGCTCAGACGCGGGGTCCTCGCGGCCGCCTTGGTGGTGCTGCTGGTGGCGGGCTGCAGCCGATTGGTCGAGGGGCGCGGCGTCGTCGCCACCCCGAGGCCAGGCACCCCGATCAGTTGGTCGCAGTGCGACGTCGCGTCGTCTGACGTTCGCATCCCCGCCGGTGCCGAATGCGGAATGCTCTCGGTGCCGGTCGATTACGCCAAGCCAGACGGTGACGTCGCGCGGCTGGCGATGATCCGGTTCAAGGCCACCGGGAACAAGATCGGTTCACTGGTGGTCAACCCCGGTGGCCCGGGTGAGTCCGGAGTGCAGGCGGCCGCCTCATTGGTGGGCGCCATGCCCGATTCGGTCCGGCAGCGTTTCGACCTCGTCGGCTTCGATCCCCGGGGCGTGGGAGCGTCGACACCGGCGGTGTGGTGCAACTCGGATGCCGACAACGACAAGCTCAGGGCGGACCCCGAGGTCGATTACACGCCGGAGGGTGTCGCCCACATCGAGTCGGAGACCAAGGACTTCGTCGCACGCTGTGTTGAGAAGATGGGCGACGAGTTCCTCGCGAACATCGGAACGGAAAGCGTGGCAAAGGATCTCGATGCCATCCGCATAGCGCTCGGCGATCAGAAGTTGACCTACCTCGGTTACTCGTACGGCACCCGCATCGGATCGGCGTACGCGGAGGCCTACCCGCAGAACGTGCGCGCGATGATCCTCGACGGTGCCGTCGACCCGAATGCGGACCCGGTCGAGGCCGACATCCGGCAGGCGGCTGCCTTCCAGAAAGCGTTCGACGACTACGCAGCGGACTGTGCGAAGGGCCCGAACTGCCCGCTCGGGACCGACCCGACCAAGGCCGTCGACGTCTATCTCAGCCTCGTCGAACCACTTGTCGAGAATCCGGCCAAGACCAAGGACCCGCGTGGACTGAGCTACAGCGACGCCGTCGTCGGCACCATTCTTCCGCTGTACTCGCCGAACCTGTGGCGCCACCTCACGCAGGGCCTGTCGGAGCTGAAAAGCGGCTCCGGTGACACCATGCTGGCGCTCGCGGACCTTTACATGGGTCGCGACGAGCAGGGGCATTACAACAATTCGACCGACGTGCGCGTAGCCGTCAACTGCGTTGACGAGCCGCCGATCACCGACCGCAAGACGGTAATCGACGAGGACCGCCGCGCCCGCGAGGTCGCACCGTTCATGAGCTACAAGCAGTTCACCGGAAACGCTCCGCTGGGCACCTGCGCGTTCTGGCCGGTTCCCGCCACGTCCAAACCCCACCAGATCGAGGTCGCGGGCCTACCGCCCGTGCTGGTGGTGTCGACGACGAACGACCCAGCCACGCCCTACCAGGCCGGAGTAGACCTGGCCAAGCAACTCGGTGGGTCGTTGCTGACCTTCGAGGGCACCCAGCACACGGTGGTCTTCCAGGGCAACGCCTGCGTCGACGACATCGCCGCGAAGTACCTGATCGACGTGGTGGTCCCACCGGCGAACGCCACCTGCTGAGGACTAGGTCACCGTCGTATCACCGTCCGGTTGCCGACTCGTCTCTGCTCGCGTCCCGTTTCGCCGCCGAAGCCCTTTGCGTGCAACCATGTTGGCCATGTGGTTGGTGGGCAGGCTGATCGCGGCACTGCTCGCAACCCTGATGACGGCTACGTTCACCGGTCCGACGGCGTGGGCCTCCCCCGAGGGGCAGGCCACACAGCAGTACGGTCAGCCGCCGGTCTGGGGTAGCTGCGTCGAGTTCCTCGGTTCCGTCAACGCCATTCCCACCGCGCAGTGCGGGATGGTCGGCGTCCCCATCGACTACGCGAATCCCGATGGGCCGCAGGCACAATTGGCGGTCATCCGGGTACCGGCGACTGGTGACCGCATCGGCGCGTTGATGGTCAACCCGGGTGGTCCCGGCGCCTCTGCCGTCGACACCGTCGCCGCGATGGCAGGCGGTCTCGCCGCCACCGAGATCGGTCGCCGCTTCGATCTGGTCGGCTTCGATCCTCGCGGAGTCGGACACTCCACGCCCCAGGTGCGCTGCCGCAGCGACTCCGAGTTCGACGCCTACCGCCGCGAACCGATGACGGACTACAGCGCCGCGGGCGTCGTCCACATCGAGCAGCTCTATCAGCAGGTCGCACAGAACTGCGTCGACCGCACCGGCCGTGAGTTCCTGGCCAACGTGGGTACCGCGTCCACTGCACGCGACATGGACGTTGTCCGTGCCGCGCTCGGGGAGAGTCAGATCAACTACCTGGGCTACTCGTATGGGACCGAACTCGGTGCCAAGTACGCCGAACAATTCGGTGACCGGGTACGTGCCATGGTGCTGGACGGGGCCGTCGACCCGAGTTCGGATCCCGTAGCGGAGAACATCCGTCAGTTGGCCGGATTCCAGACCGCGTTCGACGACTACGCCGCGGACTGCGCCCGGTCGGTCGACTGCCCGCTGGGCCAGGACCCCGCACAGTTCGTCGCGCGCTATCACCAGTTGGTGGACCCGTTGGTCGGACAACCCGGTCGCACGTCGGATCCGCGGGGCCTGAGCTATCAGGACGCCATCACCGGCACCGTCAACGCGCTGTACACCCAGCGCTATTGGAAGTTCCTCACCAGCGGTCTGCTGGGACTGCAACGCGGCACCGATGCCGGCGACCTGTTGTTGCTGGCTGACGACTATCAGGAGCGCGACGCCAGCGGGCACTATTCGAACCAGCAGGATGCCTTCACCGCGATCCGATGCGTGGACTCGCCCTATCCGAGCGATCCGGCGGTGTGGGCCGACGCCGATCGACAGGCGCGGGCGGCTGCGCCGTTCATGGCCTACGGCGAGTTCACTGGTTTGGCACCCAGAGACGCCTGCGCGATGTGGCCGGTGCCTTCGACCTCGGCACCGCAGGAGGCCACGTCGCCGGGACCGGGCAAGGTCGTCGTCGTGTCGACGACCCACGATCCGGCCACGCCATATCAAGCGGGCGTCGATCTCGCGCGCGAAATGGATGCGTCGCTGATCACGTTCAACGGCACGCAACACACGGTCGTCTTCAACGGCGATGCCTGCGTCGATTCCGCGGTCGAGGCCTTCTTCGTCGATGTGATGCCGCCGCCGCCAAATCTCCAGTGCTAGCAGCAGGCACGTAACACGGAATTAACAGCCGGTGCCTACGCTTCGCACATGGATCGGCAGAAGGAATTCGTGCTCCGGACGCTCGAGGAGCGTGACATCCGTTTCGTTCGGTTGTGGTTCACCGACGTGCTCGGATACCTCAAGTCGGTCGCGATCGCTCCCGCGGAGCTGGAGGGCGCATTCGAAGAGGGCATCGGCTTCGACGGTTCGTCGATCGAAGGCTTTGCCCGAGTGTCGGAATCCGACACAGTCGCCCGCCCGGATCCGTCCACCTTCCAGGTGCTGCCCTGGATCACCAGCGGAGGCAAGCAGCACTCCGCCCGGATGTTCTGCGACATCACGATGCCCGATGGGTCGCCGTCGTGGGCGGACTCCAGGCACGTGCTGCGCAGGCAGCTGGCCAAGGCGAGCGAACTCGGATTCTCCTGCTACATCCACCCCGAGATCGAGTTCTTCCTGCTCGAGCCCGGGCCGTATGACGGTTCCGAGCCCGTGCCCGCCGACAACGGCGGGTACTTCGACCAGGCCGTGCACGACTCGGCACCCAACTTCCGCCGCCACGCGATCGACGCGCTGGAGTCAATGGGAATCTCGGTGGAGTTCAGTCACCACGAGGGTGCACCCGGCCAGCAGGAGATCGACCTCAGATACGCCGACGCCCTGTCGATGGCCGACAACGTGATGACGTTCCGCTACATCGTCAAGGAGGTCGCGCTCAAGGAGGGTGTGCGGGCGTCGTTCATGCCCAAGCCCTTCAGCGAGTACCCCGGCTCTGCGATGCACACCCACATGAGCCTGTTCGAGGGCGACACCAACGCGTTCCATACCCCCGACGACGCACTGCAGCTCTCTGCCGTCGGTAAGTCGTTCATCGCCGGAATCCTCGAACACGCCAGTGAGATCAGCGCCGTCACCAATCAGTGGGTGAACTCGTACAAGCGGCTGGTGCACGGCGGAGAGGCGCCGACTGCGGCCTCCTGGGGGGCGGCCAACCGTTCCGCTCTGGTCAGGGTGCCGATGTACACGCCGCGCAAGGCGTCGTCACGGCGCGTCGAGGTGCGCAGTCCCGACTCGGCCTGCAACCCCTATCTAGCCTTTGCCGTCCTCCTTGCAGCGGGGCTGCGCGGCGTCGAGAAGAACTACGTCCTCGGGCCGCAGGCCGAGGACAACGTGTGGAATCTGACGCCCGAGGAACGCCGCGCGATGGGTTACAAGGAGCTGCCGGGCAGCCTCGGTACTGCGCTCGCCGAGATGGAGAACTCCGAACTGGTCGCCGAAGCGCTCGGCGAGCACGTCTTCGACTTCTTCCTGCGCAACAAGCGCGCCGAGTGGGAGAACTACCGGAGCAACGTCACGCCGTACGAGCTGAAGACTTACCTGTCTTTGTAACTGGAGCGAAGCGACCCGGGATGGTCTCCGGCGGGCTGGAGCGAAGCGACCCGGGATGGTCTCCGGCGGATAGCGGCTGCGTTACCGTGTCGGGGTGGCCAAACCCGCGACGCAGCGACCTACGTTGCCCAGCGTCGGCAGACTGGGATTGGTCGAACCGCCCGCCCGCACCGATCTGAACCGGCTGGGCTGGAACACCGATGACCACGTCGAACTGTTGTGGTCGTTGTCGCGTGCGCCCGACGCCGACATCGCCCTCCGGACGATGGTGCGACTTGCCGACGCACTAGGGCAGGACTGGGACGAGTTGAATCTCGCCCTGGTCAAGGACCGCGCGCTGCGAGGCCGGCTGCTGGGGGTGCTCGGCTCGTCCACTGCGCTCGGGGATCACCTCGTCGCGCAACCGCGGTCGTGGCATCTACTGGCGGGGCGCGTGTCGCTACCGAGCGCAGGCGAGCTGCGCCGTATCTTTGCCGAGCTGGCCGAGAAGACCTCGGACGCAAACGATTTGCGCGTTCTCTACCGGGATCGGCTGCTGGTGCTGGCCGCATTGGACCTCGCCCCGACGGTCGAGAACGAGACCGTCCTGCCGTTCCCCACGGTGGGGGAGCACCTCGCCGATCTCGCCGACGCGGCGCTGGGAGCGGCGCTCATCGTGGCCACCAGGACGGTATGCAAAGACGGCGCGCCACCGCCCCGGTTGGCCGTCATCGCCATGGGCAAGTGCGGGGCGCGCGAACTGAACTACGTGAGCGACGTCGACGTCATCTTCGTCGCGGAGCGCGCCGATGCCATCAGCACCAGGGTGGCCGGCGAGATGATGCGGTTTGGAGCCGACGCCTTCTTCGAAGTCGACGCCGCACTGCGGCCCGAGGGCAAGCGCGGACAACTCGTTCGCACGCTCGAGTCCCATGTGGCCTACTACGAGCGGTGGGCCAAGACCTGGGAGTTCCAGGCACTGTTGAAGGCGCGGCCGGCGGTCGGTGACGTCGAACTGGGTGAGCAGTACATGGCGGCGCTCAAGCCGATGGTGTGGGCGGCGCGCGAGCGGGAGGACTTCGTCTCCGAGGTGCAGAAGATGCGCCGACGCGTCGAAGAATTGGTGCCCGCAGACGTCAGGGCACGGGAGATCAAGCTCGGTACGGGCGGGCTGCGCGACGTCGAGTTTGCGGTGCAGTTGCTTCAGCTCGTCCACGGCCGCAACGACGAGTCACTACAGGTGGCGTCGACGGTCGACGCGCTCGCAGCATTGGGCACCGGCGGTTACGTCGGGCGGGACGACGCCGCCAACCTGACCGCGTCGTATGAGTTCCTGCGACTGCTCGAGCACCGTCTGCAACTGCAGCGGCTCAAGCGCACCCACATGCTTCCCGAGCCCGACGACGAAGAGGCGATGCGGTGGCTGGCCCGGGCTGCGCACATGCGCCCCGACGGCCAGCACGACACGCTCGGCGTGCTGCGGGAGGAACTCAAGCGCCAGAGCCGACGGGTATCGCGTCTGCACGCCAAGCTCTTCTACCAACCACTGCTGGAGTCCGTCGAGGGCGGTGGCGTCGGGTTCTCCCCAAGCATGTCACCAGAGGCCGCCGAACGTCAGCTCGCCGCGCTGGGCTACGAGGGACCGCAGAGTGCGTTGACTCACCTGGCCGCCTTGACGGGCAGCAGCGGTAGGCGTGGACGGGTGCAGCAGGTGCTTTTGCCAACCCTGTTGGACTGGTTGTCGGACTCGCCAGACCCGGACGCGGGCCTGCTGGCCTACCGCCGCATCAGCGACGAACTCGCCGAGCAGCGTTGGTATCTGGCATCGCTGCGCGACGAGGGCGCCGTGGCGAAGCGCTTGATGCACGTGCTGGGCACGTCGGCGTTCGTTCCTGAACTGTTGATGCGCGCACCCGAGGTGATCCGCCAGTACGCCGACGGGCCCGCGGGACCCAAGCTGCTCGACGTGGAGCCGGACGGGTTGGCCCGCGCACTGATCGCGTCGGCAGGTCGGTACGACGAGCCCCTGCGGGCGATCGCTGCAGCGCGGACGCTACGTCGTCGTGAGCTGGCGCGCGTTGCGTCTGCCGATCTTCTGGGCATGCTCGAGGTCACCGAGGTCTGCACGGCGCTGACGTCGGTATGGGTGGCCGTGTTGCAGGCCGCGCTGGACGTCGTGATGCGGGCGAACATGCCCGCGGGCGGCCCTCCGGCGCGGATCGCGGTGATCGGCATGGGCAGACTCGGTGGCGGGGAATTGAGCTATGGCTCCGACGCCGACGTCATGTTCGTGTGCGAATCCGTCGGCGGGGCAGAGGAATCCGCGGCCGTGAGGTGGTCGGTCACGATTGCCGAGCAGGTGCGCGCGCTGTTGGGAACCCCGAGCGCCGACCCGCCGCTGGAAGTCGACACCAACCTGCGGCCCGAGGGACGCAGCGGGCCCTTGGTCCGCACGCTCGCCTCCTATGAGGCGTACTACGCGCGATTCGCGCAGACGTGGGAAGTCCAAGCGCTGCTGCGGGCGCATCGCGTCGCGGGCGACGAGGACCTCGGACACCGCTTCCTGTTGATGGCCGACAAGACCCGATACCCACCCGGCGGGGTGTCCGCCGATGCGGTGCAGGAGATTCGGCGCGTCAAGGCGCGCATCGACGCCGAGCGACTGCCTCGCGGCGCAGATCCGAACACCCACACCAAGTTGGGGCGAGGTGGCCTCGCCGACGTCGAGTGGACGGTCCAGCTGCTGCAACTGCGGCACGGGCACCAGATCCCTTCGCTGCACAGCACGTCCACGTTGGACGCGCTCAATGCCATCGGGGCGGCCGAGTTGATCGCCGAGGGTGACATCGACCTACTGCGGCAGGCCTGGCTGACCGCGACGCGCGCCCGCAACGCCTTGGTGCTGGTGAAGGGCAAGCCCACCGATCAGCTTCCCGGGCCCGGGCGCCAGCTCAACGCCGTTGCCGTGGCCGCGGGTTGGGACAGCGGTGACGGCAGCGAGTTCCTGGACAACTACCTTCGCGTGACCCGTCGGGCAAAGTCCGTGGTGCTCAGGATCTTTGGGGGCTAGTGCGACTCATGTCGCAGGGCGCCCACATCTAGGTCCGGCGCGTGGCGACCAGGATGAAGGCGCCCACCAAACAACGGGTGGGCACCGGGCAGACCGAGATGGACCTGGGACTGGCACAGGTTCTGGGCTCGCGGCATTGCCGGTTGTGTCGTCTCGGATGATTGAACTCGCGGACGCACTCGGGACGGGGTGTGGGAGGCTCGGATAGACCTCGGAAAGCAAGAGTGAAAGCGTGTTTCGTTTAATACCCGCACTATCCAGATCCCGCCGGACAACATATCCTCACCTTCGCCGACCCACGACCCAACCATGTCAATTCAGCTATCGCCGCAATCAACCCGCACCCGCTTGACGGTGTGCTCCAATTTTTAGCCAACTCGGATCAGATGGAGTTAACGGCGGGTGAGTTCGGCGACCACAAAACGTAGTCGGGTCCAGTAAAGGCCGCGTCGGTCGGGACGTCCGGCGATGCCAAGCCGCCGATCGGCACGTACGCCGCGGCCCACTCGTTCGCGTCGGTGTAGGCGACGATAAAGAAGCTGTCGTCCACGTCGCTGTAGTTGCCACTAAATTCGCTCCAAGCGGGGTCAACGGTGTAGGTGAAGTTTCCGTTGCCATCGACGTCCACCGACCCGAAATAGAAGTCCACGTCGCCGATGGGGGGGTCTAGCCGCGGATCCCCAGCCGAGAGGCGGCGGGTGGGTTGGCCGACGACACGGTAGCCGGCCACATTGTCGAATGGAACTGTGACCTGGCCGCTGACTATTCCACCAACAGGCAGCTGTCCTGTGGTGCTAACGGTGGATTGCTTGACAATACTCACCGGTATGGTGACGGCCTGAATACTGCCGTGACCGTCGTCGACTGTCACCGTGAAGCTGTCAAGGTAGATGCCTGGGTCGTTCCGATATTGCGGATCTGGGGTGTATAGGAAGAGCAACGCCAGGTTGCTGACCGGGCCGAGCGGGCCGTCATCCGCCGCCCCCTCGATTGGGAAGGGGACTTGCTGCAACGTGCCGAATGACGGATCAGTGTGGGTGAGGGTGAGAGCGTCGCCTTCTAAGTCAGTTAGGTAATAAAGAATCTCGACCTCCCCGCTGCTTGGATCAACTCGGCCGGAGAGCGAACTGGGCTGCGTCAGATCGAGTGTCGTCAACGAGGTGTCGGATAGAGATGGTGAAACCCCGTCCCAGATCGGCGACACGCTGATCACTGGTGCGACATTAATTATTGGAGCTGAGACGGCGAGGTACATCGGAGAGGCGCCGTCGAAGGACAGCGTCAGCGTGTCCGGCGTCGTCGCGACGTGAGCGGCATCCAGATCGCCGATCTGGTAGTTCAACCCCACGTAGGTGCCCGGTTGCAAGCCGAGCAGACGGCCGAATAAATCGCCGACCGACGTCACGTTGCCGTTCTCGTCGACCTGAGGGGTGTCGTGCACGGTAAAGACCGCGCTCGACAGGACGGTACCGTTCACCGCAGCGGCAGAGACGCTCGTGGTATCTACGTAGGTAGAAGGTCCCTTGAATATGTAGAGGACCTGGCCATATTCGAAATTCACTGGAATCTCGTCGTCGGCGGCGGTAAATGTGGCGACCAGAGTCAGCGCCGAGGATGTCACGGCGAAGGGCACCGGTACCGTGACCGTCCGGTCGGTCACACCCGCGAAATGGCCGTCCTGAGCCACGATGGTGACGGCGTCGGCATTCACCCCGGTGGGCAAAGTGGTTGGCGGAGTGTAGGTGAACGTGCCGTTACCGTTGTCCGCCACGGACCCGTAGTTGCTACTTGCGACGAGGACCATGCCGTCACCATCGGGGTCGGACACCGTCACGGTGATGATGCTGGTGCCGGTCGACGGGTCCGGATCGCTCGCGGTCGCGGAGACTATTGCCTCCTTGTTGAGCGGGGTCACCGTCAGATCGGTGCCCAGCGACGCCGATCCGCCGAAACCGTCCTGCACGGAGACCACGATGTGATCGGTGACCGGGCTGGCGGGACCGGTGCCTGCGCTCACGGTGTGGGCGTAGGCGGCGTCGGGGGTGTAGGTGAACACGCCGGCACCGTTGTACACCACCGTGCCGTGCTCGGCGGTTGCGCTGTAGGACAACGTGTCCGAGTCGGGGTCCGCGCCCGTGACGGCGAACGTCACCGCCCCGGTGGTCGCATTGGGGCTTCCGGTCGGATCGCCGCCAGTCAGGTTCGGGTCACCATTGCGAGGTGTCACGGCGATGACGGTGGACTTGCTGACCACATGGCCGTGCCCGTCGTCGACGGTCACCACCACGGTGTCGTTCACCGGTGTCGTGCTGCCGCCTGTGGCGAGTTGATGGGCGTACGTGGCGTCGGGCGCGTAGGTGAAGCTGCCGGCGCCGTTATTGGTGAGCACTCCATGCCCGGCGGTGGCGCCGTAGGTCAAGGAGTCGCCGTCGGGATCGGTGGCAACAGCGGTGAACGTGGCCTGCCCGGTGCCGTCAGGGTTCAACGCCCCCGGCACGGTGAGCGTCGGCGCACCGTTGGCGATGGGTGCGATTGTGACTGGGACGTCGACCGTGGCGCTGCCTCCGTGTCCGTCGGTGATGGTGACGGTGAAGGAGTCCGCCGTGGGCCCGCCGATGCCAGCAGCCTGTCGCGCATCGGCTGTGGGTGCGTAGGTGAACGTGCCCGTGTTGGTGACCAGGACCGAACCTCTGTCGGTGTTGGTGCTCCCGCTAAAGGTCAACGAATCGCCATCAACGTCGGCCCCGGTCACCGATCCGGTTACCACTCCGGTGGTGGCGTCGGGGCTGCCGACGGTGGGCGAATTGCCCGTGGGCGCAATGTTCTTCGCGACGACGGTGACCGAGACCGGCACGGCTAGGGTGCCGCCCTTGCCGTCGGAGACGGTGACCGTGAAGGTGTCGGTCTTGGCGGGAGCGGTCGCGCCGATTGCAGCGGCGGCGTGGCGGGCTGCGGCGTTGGGGGTGTAGCTGAAGGCGCCGGTCGTGGTGTCGACGGTGACCGTGCCCTTGGGCGTGGTGCCGCCGGCGGGTCCGGCGAACGCCAGCGGATCGCCGTCGGGGTCGGTGGCCGTCACGGTGCCGGTGACCATGCCGATGGTGGGGTCGGGTGTGTTGAGGTTGGCGGAGCCACCCGTCGGTGCA
Organism: Mycolicibacterium hodleri; assembly: GCF_006439015.1. Lineage (GTDB taxonomy): Bacteria > Actinomycetota > Actinomycetes > Mycobacteriales > Mycobacteriaceae > Mycobacterium > Mycobacterium hodleri_A. The sequence continues at coordinate 196,749 of NZ_RCZG01000008.1, forward strand.
TTGTTGACCGGCCCGACGGGGATGGGCGCGATGGTCACGGTAACGGCCGTGGTGGTGGTTCCGCCGTGGCCGTCGTCGATGGTGACGGTGAACTTCTCGGTCTTGGTCGCGGTGGAGGCGTTGGGGGCGGTGGCGGCTTGACGGGCGGCTTCGGTTGGGGTGTAGGTGAATTGGCCGTTGGCGCCGAAGGCGATGGTGCCCTTCTTCAGCGTGCCGGTGCGGTAGCTGAACGCGTCGAGGTCGGTATCGCTTGCGGTGAGGGTCCCCTTGACCACCCCGGTCGCGGTGTCGGGCGAGTTCACCGCGGCGCTGGCTGCGGTGGGTAGTGCGTTGGCGGGTCTGATGTCGACGGTGACGACTTGGTCGATGGTGCCGCCGTGGCCGTCGTCGACCGTAATGGTGAAGGCGTCGACCTTGTCAGCAGGTGTGGCACCGGTGGCGGCGGCGTCGTGGCGGGCGTCGGCGTCGGGGGTGTAGGTGAATCTGCCCCTGGTGTCGATGCTCACGGTGCCCTTGGTCGGCCCGGTGCTGACTGAGTAGGACAGGGGGTCCCTGTCCTTGTCGGTACCGGTCACGCTGCCCTTGACGATGCCGGTGCTCGAGCTGGGTCTCGAGGCTCTGGTTCTCGCGGTGGGGTCGACGTCGGTGGGGCTGATGTCGATGGTGATCAGTTGAGTGACGATGCCGCGACGACCATCTGAGACGGTGACGGTGAAGCTGTCGGTCAATGCAGTGGTCGCACCGTCGGCAGAGGCGTCGTGCCGCGCGGTGGACGTTGGGGTGTAGGTGAAGGTGCCGTCCGGGTTGACGGTCACAGTGCCCTTCGTCGGGGCGCCGGTGACGACGTAGGTCAGCGTGTCGAGATCGGGGTCGGTGACACCGACCCCGCCGGTTACGGTCCCGGTGGCGGCGTCGGCAGTTCCCGGACTAGAGACTCCCACAACGGGTTTGGCGTTGTCGGGGTCCAGCGAGATGATCTGCAGGTTGCCTTCGCTGTTGAAGTACAGTTCCACGCCGTCGGGTGACAGGACGCCCGAGGGGTACCACCCGCCGAAGGTCGCGTTGGTGGGCACGGTGGTGAGCAGGGCGTAGTCGGGCCCGGTGGCGTCCAAGACCTTGATGCTGCTGGCGGTGTCGTCGAACACCATCAGCAGGCTGCCGTCCTTGGTGAGTACCAGGTCGATGGGATTGCCGCCGACCTCGATGTAACCAAGGGGATCGGTGGACTTGGCATCGAAGACGGTGATCTCGCCGTTGGGGTTGTCGGCAAGGTAGACCGTCGTGCTGTCGGGGGAGACCGCGACGGCAGAGAGGTATGCCGCGGTGTAGATCAGTGTGGCGGTGCGCGAGGTGGATGAGAAGACGTAGAGGCCGGAGTCGACGAAGTCGGGATTCTCGGGGTCGGGGGTCACGGGTGGGATGTCGGCGATGACATAGATCTTCTTGCCATCGGGCGCAACGACAGTGTCGTAGAAGACGTCGGTCAATGCGCCGGGCAGTGTCACCGTGCGGGTGATCCTGTTGGTCGCGGTGGACACCATGGTGACCACCGCGGTGTCCACACCGGTCCTGGCGTTAGTGAGTACGCCGGTGGCATAGAGCGTCTTGCCGTCGGGGCTGATGGTCAGCAGCACCGGTTCGCGATTTGCGCCGAAGTCGATCGGCTTGGCGAGTTGGTTGGTGGTGGCGTCGATGACGGTGATGAGATTGGTGGTGTCGTCGACGACGTAGACCTTCGTGCCGTCGGGGGTGACGGCAAGTCCGGTCGGGGCGACCGTCAGCTCGATGTCGGCGAGTTTGACTCGGTTGATGGTGTCGATCACCGAGACGGTCTTGGCGTCGGTGTTCGCGACGTAGGCGCGGGTGTTGGTGGTGGCGACTGCCGCGGTGCCAGCGCCGGTGGCCACGTCGCCCACGTCGGCGATCGTCGTCGGACTGACGGGGACCGACAGCTGCCCGGTCGCTGTCTGGGAACCAGGGGCGGAGACGTATTTCGCCGCCGCGCCCCGCCCGAATTCTCGGCGGGCGGCCGCCAGCATCACCCATAGTGCCGGGGATTCCGCGGGTCCGCCCGGGCCGGTGCCCAGCAGCGCGGTCGAAAATGCGCTCAGCACACTGCCGATGACGGTGGCGGGGGCCGGGACGGGCGCCGCGAGGACTTGGCCGACGGGATTAATCGAAGCGGCGACGATCGGCGTGGCTGCCGCACTCACGCTGACCATTCGGGCGAGGGTCGGCGCGGTGGGTGTCGAGAGTGCGGTCGGTGCGGTGGTGACCGCAGCGGTGACTCGTGAGGTGGAGCCAGAGGTCTGAGCGCCTCCACCGGAGGACAGCCGACTTCTCGGCGGCGTAGATGTGGGCGCGGTGGCGGACGTGCTGCCGGTCTTGGGCTTCCGCTTGGCGGCCCGCGCCGGCTTGGCCGGGGTGCCGTCGTCTCCTGAGGTGTTGGCGCCGCCGGAACTGGAGATGACCACTCCGGGAGCGACTTCGGTGGAGTTACCGGTGGATCCAGAGACGCCAGCCGGGTCGGTGGCGCCATCATCGGTGCCTGATCCTGCGCTCGGATCCGTGGCCCCGGCCGGGGTCGTGTCCACGGTCCCCACGGAGGTCCCATCGGCATCGTTGCTGGCATCGTCTGGCGACGTGTCGGTCGTCGACGTGGTGGCCGTGCTGGAATCGGTGGGGGTTGCCCACGCGACACCGGGTGCGCTGGCAACTGCAGTGCCCACCCCCAGCACTACCGCCAATGCCCCAACCCGACCTACATACTTGGCATAACCCATGACAGTTCCCCCCCAGGAATGTGTTCAATGTGCGACGTTGACGCTATTGCTAATTGCGGTCATGTTGAATCGGGGAAAACCCTGTGTTTCTCAGCAAATTCCCAGGGGAGGGGTGCGGCAGCAGGCCAACTGACGGTGTCGCCAGGCGGGTGTCGGGGCCCGTTGACCCCCTGATAGAACCTGACCATGGACTTTCCGTTCGACCTCATCAGTGATGAGGAGTACGAACGGCAGCGGACGCTGCATGAACCCTTGACCCAGGCCGTGCGTGAGCTGATCGATGCGGGCATCCGCACCGACCTCGACGAGGCCGGAGTGCGGGAGGCTCGGGCCGCCATCGAAGCGGTCACCGAAAGGCTTCGCAGCGTGCAGCGATCCCAGACGTCGACGTTGCGCCACGCAGATACCGGACGACCGCTGGCCTGGGCCAATCCTGCAGTGGGCGTGCGTAATGCGATTGCGCCCCCGATGGACATCAAGCACGAGGACACCGGCCGATGCTGGGCCGAGTTCGAGCTCGGCGTGGCCTACGAGGGGCCACCGGGTCTGGTACACGGCGGCATTTGCGCCCTCGTCCTGGACCACATCCTCGGTGAGGCGGCCAGTGACGGACTGACCAAGCCCCTATTCACCGGCACCATCACCCTTCGCTATCTGCGAGGCACGCCACTCGGCCGACTGCGTGCCGAGGCATTCGTCGAAAGGAGTGAGGGCATCAAGACCTATGCGCGTGGTTACCTCGGTGACACTGACGGTTGGAGTGTGGAGGCGGACGGCGTGTTCATCCGGCCCGCATGGGCAAGGGAGAGCTGACATGCAGTTCTACGTCAGCGCTGCCTTCCTGGAGACCCGCGAAGTCATCGAAATTGCCAAGGCGGCAGACGATCTCGGTTACGACGGGATGGCCATCCCGGACCACGTGGTGAACTTGGAGACCCTGGCCACGCCATATCCCTATACCAAGGACGGTAAGCGACGCTGGGAGCCGTTCACCGACTGGCCGGATCCGTGGGTGTTGATCGGTGCCATGGCGCAGGTCACCACACGCTTGAAGTTCGTCACCACCGTCTATATCCCCGGTATGCGCGAGCCCTACTCGGCGGCGAAATCCATTGGGACCGCTGCCTATCTGGCAGATGGTCGACTCGAGCTCGGGATCGGCGTCGGGTGGTGCGAAGAAGAGTTCGCCCTGATGGGTCAGCGCTTCGATCGCCGCGGTAAGCGCACCGACGAGATGCTGGAGCTGATGAAGCAGCTGTGGCAACCGGGTTGGACCGAGTTCGCCGGCGAGTTCTACCAGACCCCGCGCCTGGAGATGCAGCCGACGCCGCCGACCATCCCGATCTACGTCGGCGGCTTGTCCGAGATCGCGTTGAAGCGCGCCGCCCGCAACGACGGCTGGATCGGCGATCTGATCACCACCGATCGGGCCCTCGCCGGTGTCGCGCGGGTGCGAGAGATCCGCGCCCAGATGGGTTTGACCATGGATGGTTTCACCATCTTGACTCCGTTGACGGATGCGTTCAGCATTCCCGACTACCAGCGGGCAGAAGAGGGGGGCATCACGGCAATCCTGACCATGCCGTGGATGTTCTATGGCGGACCCGACGCGTCGCTCGCAGAGAAGATCGACGGCATGAAGCGCTTCCGCACGGAACTCGGGCTGGATGATTGAGGCCCGTCACGGGTTGCATTGCGGGCACCAGATCGCGTCGGCGGACACGGCGGAAACTGATTCGAGCCTGCGATGGGTACACGCCGGGCATTCGTGCACTTCAGTCGCCGCCACGCTGGTTGGCGTACCGCATATCCCGCACGGCAGTCCGGATCGGGTGAGGGTGCGGCCGAACCCCGGCGTGTCGCAGGCGGGGCAATGAGTGGCGAGCCGCCGCGCCAGCGTGGCGGCCAGCCGGGTCAGGACCAGTCGACGGCCCGGATTGTGGTGGGCGCGTAGGTCGGGGTCGACGAGGGCAAGACCGTCGGTCGAGCGGCGGGCCGCTCCGGCAACAGCAATTCGTAACTGGTGGCGGTGTGTGATGCCCTTGACGATGTCGGCCGCCACTCCGCCCCGGGCCGGCCGGACGATGAGCGCCTGCGCCGGCAGGCCGTCGGTGAGGCGGCTCGGTAGGTCGTCGATCTCGGCGGCGCAGTGGCCGCTGCCCGGAATCTGCGTCGTCCGGTATCCCTCGACGACTTCGATGCTGCGCGAGTCATCAAGGAAGATCAGCAGTTCTTCGTGCCCGGGCAGGCCAGTCGCCGCTAGCGGACCGTAGCTGGCCTCGCTGGCCAGGCCGTATCTCAGACCCGAAACATCCATTGCCAGTTCGGCTTTTGCGCGAGCCGCCGCGAGTGCCGTGCCGTTGCGGGGGACCTCGCCGGAGAACGTGCCGAACTGATCGGTGTCCAGGTTGGGCGGTGTCAGCAAGCAGGCTCCGAGCGTCTCGGAGAATGCGTGTGCCATCTGCAGGGCCTTGCCGTGCCTGGTTCCGACGGCGATGATGCAACCGCGATAGGGGCCACCGTCAGGCCGCCCCGTCGGCTCCCTCGTGGTCATGAAGCACCGCCAGGATCTCGCCGACGTGATGCCCACGTTCCACCGGATGACGCAACGGCCGGTCTTCCCGTATTCGGTAGTAGTTGCGCCGGCCTTCCCGGAGTCGGTCCAGATATCCGGCCTCTACTAGGTCGCTGACGATGCGCTGGGCCGCGCGTTCGGTGACGCCCACTCGCTCGGCCACGTCGCGCAGTCGAATCCCCGGATCCCGGGCGATGCACAGCAGCGTGTGGGCGTGGTTGGTGAGAAACGTCCATTCGCCCATACCGGAAGTGTAGTTCCGGCATGCAACGACTGGACACGCGCCGCGCAGGTGGGGTTTGACCGTCTATAGGAACCATAATTCAGGAAGTTTGACACATGTAATATAAAACAGGTAATTTGTGTCGCATGTTGAGCGCGATGCTGATGGCAATGCTGGTGTTTCCGGTGTTGATCGCACTGGCGGCGCTGCTGATCGGGAGGCGCGGTTCGCGGCTGATGGGCGAGGTCGGGGCATGGACGGCGTCCCTCGGGTTCCTCGGCGCGATCGTCCTCGCCGTTCGAGCCGCGTGTGATGTCAGCGTTTCGGCAGCCATCGGCGGTCTCGCCATATCAGCCGACCGGCTCGCCGCAATGCTGCTGTTGCTCGTGTTCGGGGTCAGTGCCATCGTCCAGTCCTTTGCGGTGCGCTACCTTGCGAGGGATCCCCGCGCCGCCTGGTTCACCTCAGGATCTAGTCTGCTCACAGCGTCGTCCGCCGGACTGATGGTCGCGACCACGCTGGTCGGTCTCGCGCTTGCTTGGACCGCTGCGGGAATCGCTCTGTGCCTGTTGTTGGGCACGTACTGGCATCTGCCCGCGGCGCGCAACGGAGTGCGGCGGACCGCCACCGCCTTCCTGCTCGGCGACCTTTCGCTGTGGATTGCCGTCGCCCTGGTGACCACCCGGTGGGGTGCCGTCGACCTGCGCGCGCTCAACTCTGCGACTTTCACCTGGCCGACGCTCCCGTTGGTGGCGTGTCTCATCGTCGGGGCGGCGGCCTCGCGATCTGCCCAGATTCCGTTTCACCGCTGGCTGCCCGCGACCCTCGCGGCGCCGACACCAGTCTCGGCCCTGTTGCATGCCGGTGTCGTCAATGCCGGAGGCATCCTGATGATCCGGCTCAGCCCGCTCCTGGCCGGTGATCTGGCCCGCGGATTGACGATCCTCGCCGGCGCCGCCACGATGGTCTACGGCGCGACCGTCATGTTAGTGAAGCCGGATATCAAAGGGGCACTTGCACATTCGACTATGGCACAGATGGGCTTCATGATCCTCACCTGCGGGCTGGGGCTGTGGGCGGCAGCGGTGTTCCATCTGGTCGCGCACGGCTTCTACAAGGCCACGCTGTTCCTGTCCTCGGGATCGGCCATCGCAACCCACCGCCGAGTGGCGTCAGGGCCGCCCGCACGCCAAACGGCTCGCCGGGTGGACGTACTCAACGCGATCATCGCGGTGACCCTGCCTGCCTTTGCGCTCGCCGTGGCGGTTCGCTTTGCGATTCCGTTGCCTGCCGGCGACCACGGCGCAGAGCACGCGCTGCTGATATTTGCCTGGTTTACCAGTGCAGCCGTGACCTGGGGTTGGCTGAGGCGCCGACCTGGGCCCCGCGGCACGCTGATCGCCGGCGCAGTGCTGATGCCGATGTCCCTCGGGTACGTGGGGCTGGTCACCGCGGTGAGCAGATACTTGGCGCCTGCCCTGCCAAGCACGGGGCCGATCACCGTCACGACCTGGCTCGTCAGCGCCGCCGCCACCGGCCTGCTGGGCAGCGTGGCAGCCCTTCGATGGACGCCCGGTCGGTTGCACCGAGCCGTCTACGTCCGTGTGCTGACTGCAGGCCACATTCCCTCGCCTCTGCCCGACCGACTGACAGGAGCACGTTCATGAGCAATCCCCTATTCGCCGACCCCAGCACACGTCGCGCACAGTTGCGCAGCGAGATCACCCTGGCGGCAAGGATATTGCCCACCCACTATCCCCTGGAGACCTTCATCGCGGTGAATCCGTTGGCCGGCCTGGAGGCCACGCCGTTCGAACAGGCGATCCGGCGATCCGGCGACCTCTATGGTGCCCGCGGCACCCTGCCCGAGAAAACCTTTCGCGAGTTGCATCGCGACGGCCGGATCACAGACGCTGACCTCGACGAAGCGCTCACCCGCCGCTACCCAAATCTGCTCGACAGGCCGACCGTGCGCCTCGGCGAACGCGAATTTACGCCGATCGAGTTGGTGCGCGGCGACCTGATCCACGGTCGGCCAGCACCTGAACCGTTGCGCCGCTATCGGATTCGCTCCGAGCAGGTAGGCTCCGACGTCGCCGTCACCGTGGACACCCAGACCGCCAAGTGGTGTTCGGCGTTCTTCGGTGCCGGCGCGTGGCCGATGCCCAGCCGTGAGGCCGGGTTCTACATGGCCTGGCGCGCACTGGCGCCCAGCGACCCCTCGCTTACCCGCGCGGCGCGAGCCGAACTGCGATCCGTTGCCGAGCGCGCTGACGACGCCGCGCTGGCGGCGCTGTCCGCGCTCGGCATCGACGACGACGCCCGCATCACTTATCTGCAGGCGCACCTGACCCGACTGCCTGGCTGGGCTGCGCACGTGCACTGGTGCACCGGTCGGGGAGTGGGCATCGAACTGATGGAGTACCTCGCGGTTCGCCTGACCTACGAGTCGCTGCTGTTGGGGGACCATCGTCGGCACCGCCGGCTTGACCAGATTGCCCCCCACGTCCCTTCGGCCCGTGAGCGGGCCACACGCCTGATCGATGTCTGGGGACTTGCGCAGGTGAGCGAGACAGAGTTGGCGGCCGCCGCCAGGGTGCTCACCGTGTTGCCGATGCCAGCCCGAGAAATGCTTTGGCAGAACGCTTTCGAGTGTCACTATCGTAACGATCTGCTCGCCGGGCTGAGTCGCGCTCCGGCCCGTGGCCCCGCGCGTGCCCACACCCAGGTAGTGAGCTGCATCGACACCCGCTCCGAAGGACTTCGCCGTCATCTCGAATCGCTAGATGGGTACCAGACCCTCGGTTTCGCCGGCTTCTTCGCGGTCGCCATCCGTTTCACCGATCTACTCGGCGGGGCAGCCAACGATCTGTGCCCGGTACTGATTTCGCCCAGTCTCGAGGTTCGCGAGGCACCGGCGCCTCGAAGCGAACGGACAGCGGCCCGCCAACTGGCCGGTGCGCGGAGTCTTGCCGGCGCGGAGTCGGCATTCCACGCCGCCAAGGAGTCATTCGCGGCGCCGTTCGTGCTCGCCGAGGCAGCCGGCTGGGCGGCCGGACCGCTGTCGGCGGCCAAGACGTTCACCCCTGCGATCAGTGCAGGCGTCCGGCGGCGGTTGCGTGGACTCGTTGCGCCGCACGCCCCTGCAGTGCTGGACGTCGAGACCATGCCACTGGCCGAGCGCGCCCTGTTTGCCCGGGTGGCGCTCACGACAATGGGTCTGGTTCGTGGGTTCGGCCGACTCGTGGTGCTCTGCGGTCACGGCAGCGTGACCGAGAACAACCCGTACCAGGCAGCGCTGGACTGCGGCGCCTGCGGTGGGCAGGCCGGCGGGCCGAACGCTCGCACCGCCGCGGCGATCCTCAACCAAGCCGAAGTACGCGAGGAGCTTCGCCAGGCCGGCACCGATATTCCTGAGCAGACGTATTTCATTGCGGCGCAACATGATACCGCATCTGACCGAGTCAGCATTTTGGATTTCCACCTGATTCCCGGCAGTCATCTCGACGACGTGCGTCGACTGGACGCTGACCTGACCACAGTCGGCGCGTCATTGGCCGCCGAGCGCTGCGCGGCGCTGCCCGGGGCGAGGTGGGTGAAGTCTCCGCGCCGGGCGGCGCGCCACGTCGCGGCCAGGAGCGCCGACTGGGCTCAGGTGTATCCAGAGTGGGGACTTGCCGGCAACGCCGCCTTCGTCATTGCGCCGCGCGAGATCTCCCTGGGCACCGACTTGCACCGCCGGGTGTTTCTGCACTCCTACGACGCCGACGTCGACCCCGACGGCTCTGCACTGGAGACGATCCTCACCGCACCACTGGTGGTCGCGCAGTGGATCAACTGCCAGTACTACTTCTCCACGGTCGCGCCCGAGGTGTTCGGAGCCGGCACGAAGACCATCCACAATGTCGTCGGAACGGTTGGTGTGATGGCCGGCCCAAGCGGCGACCTGAGACTCGGGCTGCCGTGGCAGTCGGTCGCGGAGGGCGACCGGTTGCGACACGAACCGCTGAGGCTGTTGGCGGTGATCCAGGCGCCACTGGAGCGCATCGACACCGTGATTGCGCAAAACCCGATCCTGCAGCACCTGTTTGGAAACGACTGGGTCGGTCTCGCAGCTCGCGCCGACTCCGGCGGGCCCTGGCAGCGCTGGAGCATCAACGGATGGCGCTCATGGTTCGAAGCTGATTCCACCGCAAGCATTCCCGACGAGGAGACCGTTCGATGACGACAACTGCACTGACCAAGATGACCAAGATCGAGGTAGTGGTCACCGGCAGCGATGCGCCGGCAGTCCGCGACCTGATCCAGAGCGTCGGTGCCACCGGCTACACGAGTGTGTCAGGTGTATCGGGCCTCGGCCACCACGGCTACCACCAGGGCCGGCTGTTGTTCAACCAGCAGGCGACGCTGGAACTTCTCATCACAGTGGTACCTGAGGCAAAGGTCGAGCCGCTGCTCGCCGGTCTTCGTCCGCTGCTCGACGCCTCACCGGGGGTGATGTTCGTTACCGAGACCTACGTAAGCCGGCCCGAGTACTTCAGTTGATCCGTCTCACTGCACCGAAGGGATTTCCGAAATGTCCAACCCGTCTAGCGCATGGCACCGACTTCGGACAGGTAACGAGTTGTTCTCCGTGCCAGACCGTTCGAGCCGAAGCGAACTGATATCCGACCGACCGGTTGCCGCAGTGTTCCGTTGCGCGGACACCGCAATGGCGAGCGAGATGGTCTTCGGCCAGAACTGGGGTTCGTTGATGGACGTCAGTACCTGGGGCCACGTCATCGACACCGGCGTGCTGGGAACTCTGGAGTATGCCGTCGACACCCTGGAGGTTCCGTTGATCGTCGTTCTGGGGCATCACGGCTGTACGGCAATGAGCGCAACGATGCGGGCCTGGCACGATGCGGAAATGCCTGACGGCGCCGCCCGCGCGATGGTCGAGCAGGCGATGTCGTCAATCCTTAGGCGAGGATCGGCGGCCGATTCCCTGGCGGCGATTACCACGGCCCACGTGGTCGAGACCGGGCTGGCACTGTTGGATCGTTCGCCGGCAATTGGGCGGCGCGTCGACGCGGCGAACTGCGGGATCGTTTGCGCGGCAACTGATCAAGTTAGCGGTCGGGTACGTGTCTACGCGACGATAGGTGCGGTCGGAGAGACCGACGGCGCACTGTTGGAGTGCGTCTGACGCTCAGCCGTCCAGACGAGTTCGCAAGACAGCCGACTAACGCCGGGACCGGCCAAAGCCGCGGCGAGAACCGGTCGTGCGCGTCGTGGCAACCGATGTGGTGCGTCGACGGGAATCGACGGCGTACATCCCTCCGCCAGTGAAGACCAGTAGGAAGAATGCGAAGCAGTACAGCACTGCGAGCTCGCCACCGTTGGTCATCGGGATGACTCCCGTCGGCAGATGCTGAGTGAAGAACGCGAACGCCATCACGCCGGACGCGACGAATGCCGCTATGCGGGTGAACAATCCGATGACGATCAGGACGGCCGTCACCAGCTCGAGCACGCCGGCAAACCAAAACGGCCACGTGCCCACCGGTGCCTGCTGTGCCGCCGCGGGCCAGCCGAACAGGTGAGAGGTGGCGTGGCAGAGGAACAGCAGGCCGACCACCACCCGAAAGAGGCTCAGAACAGCGGGTGCATGCGGGTTGAGTCTGGCATCCAGCTTCGTCGACATGGTCATGACAGTACTATCCGGACTGCGGTCCAGGTCGTTGGACCTCGCGGCGAATGCATTCCTGGGCTGTCGGCGATTCGGCCCTGAATACATGCGTCGGCGCCGATCGGCGTCGTGTGCGCCCGAGGTTCAGCGCTTTTTGATCCACCTCGCCCAAATGGTTGCTATATTGACGCCGCCCGTCCAATATATCTCTGTGTCGGAGTCACAGTCGCTGATCAACCGGTCTAGATGTTGTGGGCTCAGCCTTCTTAGGCATGGCACCGATGGTTGCCAAATGCGCAGGGGGTCGGCAAGTTGACCACGTTGAGAGCGGGCCGGGCACCGGCTGTCCCCACAGCGGCGACGGAGCCGGTGCACACAGCTCATTCTGACCGGGACTGCGCCGCTCGAGGCGGGCGAGGTCGACACCGAGAGTCCGGCACCGGCCGCCTAACGACGGTCGGCGGCCCGATTGTCGCCGCGCTCATGGGTGCAGTCGCATGCTTGTCACCGGCCTTGGGCAACGCCCAAACGGTGCTCACGGTGCAAGGGACGCAAGTCCTACCCCGCCTGCCGGGGCCGATGGACGACGAACTGCAAGGCGCGATGTGCCAGGGCGACAACGTGTGTCAGTCGGTCGAGTATCCCGCCAGCAGGTCGCGGTTCTCACGCCCGGCAGGGGTGCTCGCCCTCACTGCGGCCCTGCAAGAGGTCGACCAACCAATCACCATCTTCGCCTACTCGCAGGGCGCGGAAGTCGTGGAGGGCACCCTCGCGGAGATGACGGAGCACGGGAACGCACCGGCCGCCGCCGACCTTTCGATCGTGCTGATCGGCAACCCCGCACGACGCCATGGCGGCATCGACGTGGCGTTCGGGGGCCCAGCGATGCCGACATCCCCTTTTCAGGTGACCGACATCGTTCAGCAGTACGACCCGATAGGCGACTTCCCCCAGAATCCGTTCAACATGCTGGCCCTCGCCAACGCACTGGCCGGACTCCTCTACGTCCATGCCGATTACGCCAACGTGAGCGTGGACGACCCGGCGAACATCTCGTGGACCGAGGGCAACACGACTTACGTGTTCGTGCCAACGGAAAAACTGCCCCTTCTGGCGCCGTTGCGGCAGATGGGGTTCAACGAGCTGGCCGACACCCTGAACGCGCCGCTGAAGCAGATCGTGGAGGCGGGCTACCACCGCGACCTGCCTACCGCCGATGCCGCGGGAGTGTCGGAGACTGCCGTTCCAGCGGCCACTCGCAAATTGGTGGAGCAGCCAGCGGTCTCGCCGAAGGTCGACGGGGGCCACGGGAAGCGGAGCGTCAAGCGTGGGCTGCTGAAGCAGATAGTGAGGGCCGGCTCCGACGCCGATCTGCCCGCCGCCGACGCGGCGGTTGCGTCACCGACCGCCGTGACGGAGTCAGCTCACGAGTCGGTCGAGCGGCCAACGGACTCGCGGAAGGTCGACGGGGGCCACCAAAAACGGGGCGCCAAGCCTCGGCACCGTGAACGAACCGCTCAGTCACGTCTTGCCCGGTAGGACCCTCCACCAACGGCCCCCGGGCCCAGCAGAGACGAGCCATCCGCTCGACAATGATGCTCATTGCCGAACGGATGGACTCGTCGAATGACAGCGCGTCAGCAGACTTACACGTCGTAGTAGAGCGCGAACTCGTACGGATGCGGCCGGATCTGGATCGGCATGATCTCGTTCTCGCGCTTGTACGAGATCCAGGTGTCGATCAGGTCCTCGGTGAACACGCCACCCTCGGTGAGGTAGTCGTGATCCCCCTCGAGGCGATCGATCACTGCCGACAGTGACGTCGGTGCCTGCGGGATGTTGGCGGCCTCGTCCGGGGGAAGCTCGTAGAGGTCCTTGTCGACGGGGGCCAACGGCTCGATCTTCTTCTTGATGCCGTCGATGCCTGCCATCAACATCGCCGCGAACGCCAGGTACGGATTGCCCGAGCTGTCGGGGCAGCGGAATTCGAGACGCTTGGCCTTCGGGTTGTTGCCCGTGATCGGGATGCGGACGCACGCCGACCGGTTGCGCTGGCTGTAGACCAGGTTGATCGGTGCCTCGTAGCCCGGCACCAGCCGCTTGTAGGAGTTGACCGTCGGGTTGGTGAACGCCAGCAGTGAGGGCGCGTGATGGAGGATGCCGCCGATGTAGTGGCGGGCCAGATCAGACAGCCCTGCGTAGCCCGACTCGTCGTGGAACAGTGGCTTGCCGTCCTTCCACAGCGACTGATGGGCGTGCATGCCGGAGCCGTTGTCACCGAACAGCGGCTTGGGCATGAAGGTCACGGTCTTGCCGTTCTTCCAGGCCGTGTTCTTGATGATGTACTTGAACAGCAGCACGTCGTCGGCGGCTGCCAGCAGCGTGTCGAACTTGTAGTTGATTTCGGCCTGGCCAGCCGTACCCACCTCGTGGTGGCCGCGTTCCAGGATGAATCCCGCATTCTGCAGGTTGGTCGCCATCTCGTCACGCAGGTCGACGTAGTGGTCGTACGGGGCAACGGGGAAGTAGCCACCCTTTTGCCGGACCTTGTAGCCGAGGTTGGGGCTACCGTCGGCCTCGTACGGCTCACCGGTGTTCCACCAGCCCGATTCGGAGTCGACTTCGTATGACGTTCCGTTGATCCTCGAGTCGAACGTGACGGAGTCGAAGATGTAGAACTCCGCCTCGGCGCCGAAGTAGCAGGTGTCGGCGATTCCCGTGCTGGCGAGGTAGTTCTCCGCTTTGCGGGCCACGTTGCGCGGGTCGCGCGAGTAGGCCTCGCGCGTGAAGGGGTCGTGTACGAAGAAGCTGAGGTTGAGCGTCTTGGCGTGCCGGAACGGATCGATGCGCGCGGTCTCGGGATCCGGTAGCAGCATCATGTCGGATTCGTGGATCGACTGGAAGCCGCGTACAGACGAACCGTCGAACGCCAGACCGTCCTCGAAGACGCTCTCGTCGAACGCCGAGGCCGGGATCGAGAAGTGCTGGACGACACCGGGAAGATCGCAGAACCGAATGTCGACGTACTCGACGTTCTGGTGCTTGATCAACTTGAAGATGTCGTCTGCGGTCTTTTCTGCCACTGCGTAATCTCCTTTGACTAGTAGTCCGCCGGTCGACGGAAGACATCAGTTCTCGCGCCAGCGTCAACCGTACTGCGCTGACCTTACGCAATCACCCTGCACCATATGCTGGTGGCATGGCCCGCACCTTCGGTTCCTGGCTATCCGGTCCGCCGCCATCCGAGGCAGGCGATGCCAGCCAGGGGCCCAACGACTTTCCAGGTCAACGTCTCGGTCTACCGGATCGCGGTCCCGGCTCGCTCGTCGGTCTCGGGCGCAGAATCGTTGCCCTGATGCTGGACTGGTTCATCGCCTACGGGCTGTCCAGTTTGGCCGTCACCTTTGGCCTCGTCAGCTCCGAGAGGTTCTTCGGTTCACAGATCGGCTCGACCGCGGTGATGGTCGTCTGGCTGGTACTTGGCGTGGTGTCGCTGCGGCTATTCGGTTTCACGCCGGGCCAGTACGTCGTGGGAGTGCGGGTGGCGTCCGTCGACCATCGGAGGTATGTCGGCATCGGCCGTGCGCTGTGTCGCGGACTGCTCGTCGCCATCGTCGTGCCCGCGCTCTTCACCGACGCCGACGGTCGCGGGTTTCATGACCGACTGACCGGCACCGCCATCGTGCGGCGCTAGCTTTCCTGAAGGATTTTTCCGTTCATCATCGTCATCGTCACCTTTGTCTGGTGAATGTCGTGGGGATCGATCTGGAGGACGTTCTTGTCGAGGACGATCATGTCGGCGAGCTTGCCGACCTCCAGCGAGCCCACCTTGTCGTCCAGGCGGATCTGATAGGCCGCCCCGAGTGTGTTGGCGTGCACGGCCTCGGCCACTGAGAGCCGCTGGTCGGCAGGCGCCAGCACCTCCGCGTCCGGCTTCCCGATCAACTGCCGGGTAACGCCCACCTGGATGGACTCCAGCGGTTTGTAGGTCGAGTAATAACCCGCTGCTGGCCAGTCGGTGCCCAGTGAGATGCGGCCGCCCGATGTGAGCACGTCCTGGGTCCGGTAGAGCAGGTCCTTACGGGGTGCTCCGTAACGCTCGCCCATGTTCGTCACGGTGTCCGGATCAGCCGAGGACCAGTTCGCGGAGAACTGTGCGATGACGCCGAGTTCGCCAAAGCGCTGACTGTCCGGGTCCTCGACGTAGACCAGGTGGGCGATGGTGTGCCTGCGGTCGCGCGCGGGGTTGGCGGCGATGGCCTCTTGAACGGCATCGAGTGCCACGCGCGCGGTGCGTTCACCGCACGCATGCATGTGGAGATCGAAGCCGGCTGCATCGACCTCCCGGACCACTTGGTGCCACTGTTCGACGGTGAACGGCGAATTGCCCTTGGTGTCGGGCCTGTCGGCATAGGGCTCCAGCAACCAGGCGGTGTAACCGCCCTGGGTGCCGTCCCCGACGATCTTCACGACGTTGGCCTGCACCAATTCGGTGGAGATCCGATTGCGGACCTCGGTCATCTTGGCTACGACGCCATCGACCGGTGCCTCCTTGACGGCATAGGACGCCACGACCCGGAAAGGAAGTTCACCTCGGCTCTCTGCATCGGTGTAAAGGTTCAGGATTGAGGCCTGATCCTCACCGATGGGTGGCACGCCGGCGTCGAAGATCGAGGTGATGCCTGCAGCGGTCGCCTTCGGCGTCCAGGAAGCCAGCAACTTTGCCATCGTCGCGGCGCTGATCGGTTCGATGGCGTTGACGACTTTGAGCTCCGCGACGACTTCGAGGACGTAGCCGGTGGGATCGCCCTTCGCGTCGCGCACGTAGTAGCTGAAGCCGGGTATGGGATCGGGGGTGTTGCGATCGACCCCGGCCATCTCCAGCGCCTTGGTGTTGACCCACAGGCTGTGGCCGTCGATGGCGAAGAAGAACGCGGGCCGGTCCGGCAGGATGCGGTCCAGGTCCGCGCGGTTCGGCCCATCCGGGCCGAACATGTCGACGCGCCAGCCGAACCCGCGCACCGCCCCATCGGGGTTCGCCTTTGCATAGCTGGAGATGGCAGCCAGCGCATCAGCAGCGGTGGGTAGCTGCAGGTCGATTCCCGAGGTCAGGAAGGCCCCCATGAACGGGTGGATGTGCCCTTCGACGAAGCCGGGCATCAACAAGCGCCCGTCGAGGTCGATGACTCGCGTCCGCTCGCCCGCCTGGGCCATCGCGCCCGCCTCGTCGCCGACGTAGGTGATCGTCTTCCCGGTGACGGCCAGCCCTTTGGCCCAGGGTGTGGGTCCCGCGACGGTGTAGATCGAACCATTGCGAAACACGAAGTCCGCATTGGCCTCTGATGGTGCGGCGCTGGCACCTGATGGTGCGGCGCTGGCACCTGTGGTGTCGTCCGACCCGGAGGATTCTCCGGGTGCGGCACACGCGGTGAGGGCCGTTCCGCCGAGTGCAGTCGCCGCGACGACGGTCATGGCTCCGCGCAACGCCGCCCGCCGCCCGAAGGCCGCGAAATGGGGTGCCCACTCACACGCAGTGCACATCTGAAATTGATCCCCCGTAGTCTGCGCGCCTAGCCGATCGGCTTTGCTCCCCGGGGAATCATCTCGATCGTCAATTTATTTGGCAAGCGTCTGGCGAAACTACTTTCTGCGGACCGTGCGCTGCACGCCACGCATCTTCGCGCCCGACGGCAACGGTCCCTTCGGCATGGCAGCCGGCCCCATCCGCGAGCCCAGGGCCGCGAGGCGCGACTCCAGCGCGTCCATCTGCTTGGCCGTGATGTTGGCGGGCAGTTTGGTGAGGTGCCGCTCCAGCTTGGCCAAAGGCACCTCACCCTCGCCGTTGCCGACGACGATGTCGTAGATCGGAGTGTCGCCGATGAGACGCGCCGTCCGCTTCTTCTCCTGAGCCAGCAGCGGCTTGACCCGCGTTGCCGAGCCCTCGCCTACGAAGATCACGCCGGGTCTGCCGATCACCCGGTGCACCGCGTCGAAGTGACCGGTAGCGGCGACACCCGGGGTGACCCGCCATTTTCCGCGCAGATTGTCCAGGGCCCACGCGGCCGCGCCGGTCTGTCCTTCCGCCTTGCGGTAGACCGACTTCTGCGCCCGTCGGCCGAAGATGATGAACGCCACCAGCAGGCCGAGCACGACGCCGAGTGGAATCAGCGTCACCATCGTGAATGTGCTGCCGATGAGGACCCCCGCGACGACGGCCGCCGCCACGATCAGCACGAACGCGCCGATCATGTAGGGCAGGAGCCGGGTGTCCTCCTTGCGCTGAATCTGGAACGCCTGCCAGAGCTGACTCCTGCGCTCCTTGGATGCGACCTTGCGCGCAGCCTTCGCCTCGGCCTTGGCGGCCTTGTCCGCGACGTTTTTGCCAGTCTTCGCCATCGGATCAGGATACGGGTGGCCGCAATTGCGCGGCTTGGGCATACAACTTGCCCGCTCGGTACGACGACCGCACCAGCGGACCAGCAAGGACGCCGGGGAAGCCGAGCCCCTCGGCGAACTTCGAGTGCTCGACGAACTCCTCGGGGTTTACCCACCGCTCCACAGGATGGTGGCGAACCGTCGGCCGCAGGTACTGCGTGATGGTGATGATGTCGCATCCCGCCTCGCGCAGGTCGACCAGTGCGGTCCGCACCTCCTCGGGGGTTTCACCCATACCGAGGATCAGATTGCTCTTGGTTACGAGACCGTAGTCGCGGGCCGCCGTGATCACCGCAAGACTGCGTTCGTACCGGAACGCCGGCCGAATGCGCTTGAAGATTCGCGGAACCGTTTCGACGTTGTGCGCCAAGACTTCCGGACGCGTCTCGAAGACGGTCTCGAGTTGTTCGGGGATGGCGTTGAAGTCCGGAATCAACAGCTCCACCCCGGTATTGGGGTTCAGCGCCTTGATCTGACGTACGGTCTCGGCGTAGAGCCACGCACCGCCGTCGGGCAGGTCGTCGCGGGCCACCCCGGTGACCGTCGAGTAGCGCAGGCCCATTGCCTGCACGCTCTCGGCAACGCGGCGCGGCTCGTCGCGATCCAACTCCGAGGGCTTGCCCGTGTCGATCTGACAGAAGTCGCACCGCCGCGTGCACTGCTCGCCGCCGATGAGGAAGGTGGCCTCGCGGTCCTCCCAACACTCGTAGATGTTCGGGCAACCCGCCTCTTCACAGACGGTGTGCAGACCCTCGCGCCGGACGAGCTTCTTGAGCTCGGTGTATTCCGGGCCCATCTTCAACTTGGTCTTGATCCATGGAGGCTTGCGTTCGATCGGGGTCTCGGCGTTGCGTACTTCGAGGCGCAGCAGCTTGCGCCCACTCGGCGAAACCGGCAGGCCGGCGATTTCGGAAGGTTCGACGCTCACTTCACAAATGCTAGCGCCGAACGACCGTCGAGTGCGTTTTGGACCGCTTGGGCGACGCCGTCCACCACGTCGTGCACCGTGATCCGGCGTCCGAGTTCGACGCTCAGGGACGTCACACCTGCATCGGAGATCCCGCAGGGGACGATCGACGTGTACGCCGAGAGATCACAGTCACAGTTGATGGCGAACCCGTGCAACGTGATTCCCCGCGCCACCCTGAGGCCGATCGCGGCGATCTTGCGGGCCGGTCGGCCATCGTCGGCGGGCACCCATACTCCCGACCTACCGTTGACCCGGCCGGTGGTGAGGCCGAGGTTTGCGCACACCGCGATGAGAGAATCCTCCAGGCGGCGAACGAACTTGACCACGTCCAGCGGCTGGGTCAAGCCGATGATGGGGTAGCCGACGAGTTGGCCCGGTCCGTGCCAGGTGATCTTGCCACCGCGGTCGGTGTCGACCACCGGCGTCTCCGACGAGACGGGCCGCTCGTGCGGTTCGGTGCGCTTGCCTGCGGTGTAAACCGGAGGGTGCTCGAGAAGCAGCAGGGTGTCGGGCCCTCCGGCCACGCGGGCGTCGGCAAGATCGCGTTGCATCTGCCAGGCGTCGAGATAGTCGACGAAACCGAGGCGGCGCACGTCAATGTCTGTATCGACCGATCGAACGGATGCTGCCGCCATGACCTCGACGCTACGCGTTCCGAGACCCCGGCGAGCTAGGACCCCTTGGGCGCGGTGACATACGCCATCGCCTCGCCGATGGTGTTGTGGTGAAACTCGAACCCGGCCCGCTCGAGCGCCGCGGGAATGGCCCGCTGCCCACCGAGCAAACCCTCGTCGGCGAACTCACCGAGCACGGCTCGCAGCGCGAAACCTGGCACCAGCATCGGCGTCGGCCGATTGACTGCCCGGCCCAGCGCCGCGGTGAATTCGGCGTTGGTCACCGGTGCGGGACCCGTCCCATTGACCGCTCCGGCGAGGTCGTCGTGACCGATCGCGAACAGCAGCGCTCGCACCTCGTCCTCCAGGCTGATCCACGGCATGTACTGGCGCCCGTTGCCGAGCCGGGCTCCGAGTGCCAGCGAGAATAGCGGTTTGAGCCGTGCCAGCATGCCGCCCGAAGGCGACAACACCAGACCGGTGCGCATGAGCACCACTCGCACGCCGGCGCTGGTTGCGGAATCCGTGGCCGCTTCCCAGTCCTGGCACAACGTCGCGAGGAAGCCTCGGCCCGCGGGCGCCGACTCGTCGATCACCCGGTCACCCGCGTTGCCGTAGTACCCCACCGCACTGGAATTGACGAGAATCGGCACACCAGCCTCGGCGACGGCGCGGGACAGTACCTCGGTGGGACCGATCCGGCTGTCGCGCAGGCTCTGCTTGAAGGCCCCCGACCAGCGTCGATTTGCGACGCCGACGCCACACATGTTGACGACGGCATCGGCACCTTGCAGGGCTCTTGCGTCGAAGTCTCCCGTGTCCGGGTTCCAGAAGACCTCGTCGGCGCTCGACGGTGCCCGACGCACCAGGCGCAGCACCCGATGGTCCGCCGCCCGCAGTGCCGACGTCAGCGCGGAGCCGATCAGCCCAGAGGAACCCGCGATCGCGATGACGGAGTTTCGCACTGGCTCTACAGTCCGAGGTCGGCCTCGAACGCTCCTTCTTCTAGGCGGCGCTTGATGGTGGTCAGGAAGCGCCCGGCATCGGCGCCGTCGATGAGTCGGTGGTCGTAGGTCAGCGGCAGGTAGCACACCGACCGGACGCCGATCGACTCATTTCCGTTTTCGTCGACCACCACGCGAGGGCGCTTGACGATGGCACCGGTGCCCAGCATCGCGGCTTGCGGTGGCACCAGGATCGGGGTGTCGAACAGTGCGCCCTGGCTGCCGATGTTGGTGATCGTGAACGTGCCGCCGGACAGTTCGTCGGGCTTCAGGTTGCCCGACCTGGCGCGTCCAGCAATGTCCGCGATCGCCCTGGCGAGACCGCCCAGTGACAGATCACCAGCGTTGTGGACGACGGGGGAGAGCAGACCCTGCTCCGTGTCGACCGCGAAGCCGAGATGCTCGGCGTCGTAGTAGGTGATCTCCTTGGAGTCCTCGTCGTAGCTCGCGTTCACGTTCGGATGCGCCTTCAGGGCATCGATCACCGCCACGGCGAAGAACGGCAGGTACGTGAGGTTGACGCCCTCGCGCTCCTGGAAAGTCGCCTTGGCTCGGGCCCGCAACGCCACGATCTTGGTCAGGTCGACTTCGTGAGTCTGCGTCAATTGTGCTGTCGTTTGCAGAGATTCGCGTGTCTTCTTGGCCGTGATCTGACGGATCCGGTTGGCCTTCTGCGTCGTGCCCCGCAGGTGGGCCAACGCGGGCGCAGGCGAGGGTGCCTTGGAACCTTGGGCAGCTGCGGGAGCCGAGGCCGCCGCCGGTGCCGAGGGGGCGGGCGCCTTCTTGGCCTCCGCCGCGGCGAGCACGTCCTGCTTGCGAATCCGACCGCCGACGCCGGTGCCCTTGACCGAGGCCAGGTCGACGCCGTTCTCTCCAGCCAACTTGCGGACCAGCGGCGTCACGTACGGGCTGCCGTCCGACCCGGGTGCTTCCGCGGCGGGGGCCGCCTTGGGCTCTGGCTTCGGTTCGGCCTTCGGTTCTGGCTTGGGTTCTGGCTTGGGCTCTGGTTTGGGTTCTGGTTTCGGCTCCTCGGCCTTCGCTTCCGGCTCCTGCTTCGGCTCGGGCTCTGGCTCGGGCTCTGGCTCTGGCTCGGGCTTGGGTTCTGGCTTCGATGACGGGGCGGCGCCCTCGGCGCCTATCTTGGCCAGCTCACCGCCGACGGCAACGGTGTCGTCCTCGTCGGCGGTAATCGACAGCAGCGTGCCCGCGACCGGTGATGGGATCTCGGTGTCGACCTTGTCGGTGGAGACCTCGACCAGCGGATCCTCGACCTCGACGCTGTCGCCTACCTTCTTGAGCCACCTCGTGACGGTGCCCTCGGTGACGGACTCGCCAAGTTCAGGCATCACGACCGACGTGGATTCGCCTTCGCCGGAACTCTGTGGAGAGGCTGCCGGTTCGGGTTCGGACTCTGGCTCGGCTTCTGGCTCTGGCTCCGGCTTTGCTTCTGGTTCGGGCTCGGCCTTCTCCTCGGCTGCGGGGGCGCTATCACCACCGTCCTCGCCGGCGTCGCCGATCGTGCCCAGGTCGCCACCGACCTCGACGGTGTCGTCCTCGTTCGCGATGATCTTCGTGAGCACGCCCGCGACGGGCGAGGGGATTTCGGTATCGACCTTGTCGGTGGAGACCTCGAGCAAGGGCTCATCGACCTCGACGGTGTCGCCTTCTTGTTTCAGCCATCGCGTGACGGTCCCTTCGGTGACGCTCTCACCGAGTGCGGGCATCTGGACGGTGGTGGCCATTGGCTGTGACTCCTCGAACGGTCGCTCGGCATGGGTCGAAAATGCTCGTCCCCATCCTGTCACGTCCGCGCCGGTCAGTCGTGGCAGACCTGTCGACTTCATCTTCGGCGCCGTGAAGTCCTCTGGCACCATTGATTGGGAGTGCCGCCGACAAGCCTTGTCGGCGACGACGGAAAAGGAGTTGAGTTGGGACTGTTCGACGCGTTTCGTCGCCGCGGTTCCAAGCCCGCCTCCGACGGACGCAAACCCGCCCCCGATTTGAACTACCTCCGCCAGTGGGTTGCCGACCACCATGGCGTTGAGGCGTTCATCGAGCCGAAGACCACCGTCACCGAAGTCACCGTGGTGCTCGTGGCCGCGGACGGCGAGTGGACGAGGCGACGCGCCGGCGGCGACAAAGGCGCGCGCCGGCTCAGCGACAAACTCAAGATCCCCGTCTACGACGTGCAGAAGATCGGCTACCCACAGCGAATGCGCGACTTCGACGCGCGCCGGCGCATCGAACGCAAGCGCGAGCTCAGGCGGGAACTCGAAGATGACTGATGATGATGGAGGGGTAAGTCCCCTTGGGTGGTATGAATTCGGTGAACTTGGACGTGCCCTCCCCGACGTGTCATCACCCCGGTTTCAATCCTGAGTCGTGTTGCGAGGGCATTGCCTCCGGCCACGGTCCATTCCAGGAATTGATCTTTCAGGGGGCCGTGTCGCGTGCGCGGCTGGTCGCGGGCGTCCAGGTTGCGGGCGTGTTCACCCTCGATTCCGTCTCACTGCCACAACAGTGACGTCGTCGGGCATTGTCAGTGCGCCAGCGAGATTCATGACGGATTCGACAAGGGACTGGGGCGAGGGGGCCTGTCGAGCAAGAGCGACGATAGCCTCGATCGCATCGAGGCTATCGTCATACAAGTCGAGCACCCCATCGCTGAACGAAACCAGCATGTCGCCCGGATCCAGCACCTCAAATTGCCGGGAGAAGCCGCCGCCTAACGCGAGGCCGATCGGATAGTCCCCGCCCGAAAGCCGAACTGAACTGCCATCCCGGCGCAGAATAATCGTTAGCCCGTGACCGGCGTCAATGTAGGAAACTTCCCCGGTGGCGGAAGTAAGGAGTGCGTGGAACAAGGTGGCGAAGGAGGACACCTCCGCAAGATCGGCGTTCAGCATGGATGAAGCGTGAGCCACGGCAATGCTCGGGTCGCGATTATTGCGGTCCACACGCATTAACGTGCGTACCGCGGCGGCGATCATGGCCGCACCAACGCCTTTACCCATGACATCACCGAGAGTGATCGCGAGACCATCCTCTGTTGAATACCAGTCGTAAAAGTCTCCACCGACCGTCCTGGCCGGCATGCACGCTCCGGCGACGTCGTAGCCCACCGATGGCGCAGTCTCTTTCGGGTGCAAAGCTCGCTGCACTTCACGGCCACGATTTAGGTCCGACGTGGCGGCCTGCTGCGCGCGAACACCGTCAATATCACGAATGAGTTCGCCGATCTGAGCGATGTCATCTGGCAACCACGGCGTTGACCGCCCGGTGACGGACTGCCGCCACATGGCGAACGAATTGCGTGGGGAGAACGGGTCATCCCGATTTTGCAGCGTTTGATCCCCGATCCAGTCGATCGTCTGAAGGACTTCTCCGCGAAACCATGCCAGGAAATCGCCGCGGGGACCGCACTGCCAGAGCACCATTCCAGCAGCTGAGGGAACAAGCTCGGCCAGATCCGCACGCTCTGACCCAAGTGCATCCGAGCAGATATGCACGGGTTCGTCGGCATTGACGACCCAGCGGGCAAGCTCAAGAGCTTGCGCAGCGGATAGCGTGACCCCGACTGACATCATTCTTCCGCCGATTCGTGCGATGGCACCATCGGCTTGCACGAGATCGACGAGAGTGACATTGCCGGAACATAGCCCGGAGGGTATGTCGCCGTTCCCGAGCATCTGCTGGACGAGCTCGGAGCGGACGAGTTGATACTCAATCTGTCGCTCATGATGTTGACGCTGGGCTAGGGCGCCGAGTTGAAGGGTCATCTGTTGAGCAAGAATTTCGCAGGCCTGCCGGTGAACGTATGAAACGACACGTGGCTCCTGCGCGCTGCACGTGATCATGCCGATCAGCTCCCCCTCCTGAAGGAGGGAAAGAGAGATCGTTGCCGCGGTTCCCATGTTGCGCATGTAGCGGAGATGGTGAGGCGAGACACTGCGCAACTCGGCCCGGCTGAGGTCCAACGGCTCACCCGTCGCGGGGTTATGCGCAGGGATGAGCGGAACAGGCTCGTAATCGCTCGAGGCAATCAACTGGGATGCCTTCTTTAGATAGAGGCTTCGCGCTTGGACCGGAATGTCGGACGCGGGAAAG
Organism: Mycolicibacterium hodleri; assembly: GCF_006439015.1. Taxonomy (GTDB): domain Bacteria; phylum Actinomycetota; class Actinomycetes; order Mycobacteriales; family Mycobacteriaceae; genus Mycobacterium; species Mycobacterium hodleri_A. The sequence continues at coordinate 221,131 of NZ_RCZG01000008.1, forward strand.
TGTTGGTGAAGGTAAGGCTCCAACTCGGGAACACGATCCTCCGCAACGACCTCACCGTGACCGTCCGGATAAAAGTGATAAACCACCACACGGTCGAAACGAACGAGCGCCCGGATCTCTCGCGCCGCGCACTCTCGCAAGGTCTCCATTGTGCGCATTGCCGAAACGCGCCTGAGAGCCGCGTTCAACGCGGGAAGAAGATGCGCGTCCGTTGTGGATACAGCCTCGAACTCCACGATGATCATCGACGCGGATCGGTGGACGATCACATCGAAGAGATTGCCACCGACCTCGGCAAGATGTGGATTCGCCAAGCGATCGTCCTCGCGGCCAAGGACGTTCCTCAGCCATTGTTCGCCAAGCAGCAGCTGCACCGAACGCCCCAGCAGCTCGGACGGCTCAACCCCGAGCATCGCCGCTGAGTTTGCACTTACCTGACGAATCTCGAAAGAGCTTGCATCGACGGCAATAAGGGCACCGTGCGGTTGGATGGAACCCGGAAGATGAATCTGTTCGATCGCGCACTCGTCGAGCCGGGCCTGCTCATCCGTCGAAATCTGCACGGTGCTTTCCGTCATGGGATTCTATTCCGCTCTTTTGCGGAGCCTAACTGATCGCTGGGGTCCGTGATCCGCTCTGGGTTTTGTTGGAGCTGCTCGACCTGGATCGGGTCCTCGATGTCAACCTCGGTGGCGTGAACCCCTGCCGGTCATTCGCCAAGCAGCTCGTCGAGCGCGTCACATGTTCTCCGACATTCTGCGAACAGAACTCGACGCATCGGACTGACGACCGTCGACCCCGGGCGTTCGGGACGCGGAGGCCTAACCCTTTTCTGCGATGTCCTCGAGTACCGCGAACATGGTGCGCGTCGGCACACCGGTGCCGCCCTTGCCGGTGTAACCCCACGGCGCACCGGTGTTGTACGCCGGTGCGGCCACGTCGATGTGGGCCCACTGCACACCCTCGGCGACGAACTCGCGAAGGTATACACCCGCCACCAGCATGCCCGCATAGCGGGAGCCGCTGACGTTCGCCAGATCGGCGACCGTCGACTTCAGATCGTCCTTCAATTCTTCCGGGAGCGGCATCGCCCAGCCGTTCTCGCCGATCGACTGGGACAGCGTGGCCACGCGGTCGCGGAATTCGTCGTTGCCCATCACGCCGGGAGTGCGGGAGCCGAGCGCCACCGTCTGCGCGCCGGTCAGCGTCGAGGTCTCGATGAGGTAGTCGGGCTCGTCCTCGCAGGCTCGCACGATCGCGTCGGCCAGGATCAGCCGACCCTCGGCGTCGGTGTTGAGCACCTCGACGGTGATGCCGCCGTACTGGGTGAGCACGTCGCCCGGTCGCTGGGCGCTGGACGACGGCATGTTCTCGGCCATCGGAACCGTCGCGACCACGTCGATCGGAAGTTGCTGCTTGGCGGCCAGGACCACGGTGGCGATGACGGCGGCGGCGCCGCCCATGTCGGAGGTCATGTGGTGCATGTTGGCGGCGGGCTTGATCGAGATGCCGCCGGTATCGAACGTGACGCCCTTGCCGACGAGGGCCACCTTCTTGGCCTTCCTGCCCTTGCCGCCCTTGTGGGTGAGGCGGACCAGTCGCGGCTGGCGTTCCGAGCCCTTGCCGACGCCGACGATCCCGCCGTAGCCCCCCTTGACGAGCGCCTTTTCGTCGAGCACCTCGACCTGTAGGCCTACCGACTCGCCGAGAGCCCTTGCCCGCTTGGCGAATTCGTCGGGGTACAGATGGCTCGGCGGTGTGTTGATGAAGTCGCGTGCCGTCGCGACCGCCGTGGCGACGTTGGTGCCGCGAGCGGCATCGGCCTTCGCGTTCTTCGCCGTCGACAACACCGTGACCTTGGCCAGTCGGGGTTCCTTCGGCGCCGTCTTGGCGCTGCGGAACTCACTGAACCGGTAGGAACCGAGGATCAGCCCCTCGACCGTTGCCTCCACGTCCAGCTCCGAGAGCGTGGTCACGACGTTCTCGGTGCCGTTCAGCGACCTCGCCGCCACCCCGGCCGCTCGTCGGATCGCGTCGCCGGGCCATTCGTCACGGGACTTGCCGAGTCCTACCGCCAGCACGCTCGCCACCGGGAGCGACGGGGCCAGTACCCGTGTCGTCTGGTCCGTGCCGCCCTTCGCGCCGAGCGCCCTGAGCGCCACCTCGATCTCGCCGACCGCCTCGGCGTCGAGGAAGGGGTTGGTCACGACGGTTGCCTGGTCGTCGTCACCGGTGACGACGGGGATGATCAACACCGCCGAGCCGATGCCACGCTTGGGCAGGGTCGCTGAGACGGTGACGGTGGGGGATTGGTAGCCGGGTGCGGTGCTCACGAGAGTTCAGCGTAGCGGTGGCCCGTAATGTGGTTCGGCGTGAGTGACAACCTGTTGAAGGGCCCGCTGGAGGATCGCCACCGCGAACTGGGGGCGACGTTCGCCGAATTCGGCGGCTGGCTGATGCCGGTGTCCTACGGCGGCACCGTCGGTGAGCACAACGCCACCCGCAACGCCGTCGGACTCTTCGATGTCAGCCACCTCGGCAAGGCGTTGGTGGTCGGGCCGGGCGCCGCCGAGTACATCAACGCGGCGCTGACCAACGATCTGCGACGCATCATGCCCGGCAAGGCGCAATACACGTTGTGCTGCAACGACTCCGGTGGTGTGATCGACGACCTGATCGCCTACTACGTGTCCGACGACGAGGTGTTCCTGGTACCGAACGCCGCCAACACGGCCGCCGTGGTCGCCGCCCTGAAGACGAAGGCACCCGCCGGGTTGACCATCACCGACGAACACCGCTCCTACGCTGTCCTCGCGGTGCAGGGACCGAAGTCGGCGGAGGTGCTCGGTGCACTGGGACTGCCGACCGACATGGACTACATGGGCTACGCCGACGCTCAGTATGGCGGCGTCTCGGAGGGCAAGAGCGCAGCGACCGGGGAATCGTTCACGGTCCGGGTGTGCCGGACCGGCTACACCGGCGAGCACGGCTATGAACTGCTTCCCGAGTGGGACCGCGCCGCCGTCGTGTTCGACGCACTGGTCGAGGCGGTCACGGCGGCCGGTGGCGAACCCGCGGGACTCGGCGCCCGCGACACGCTGCGCACCGAGATGGGCTACCCGCTGCACGGGCACGAACTGTCGCTGGACATTTCCCCGCTACAGGCTCGATGCGGCTGGGCGATCGGCTGGAAGAAGGACGCGTTCTGGGGCCGCGACGCCCTGCTCGCAGAGAAGAAGGCCGGGCCCCGACGTGTGCTCCGCGGGCTCAAGGCAGTGGGCCGCGGGGTTCTGCGCGCGGACATGACGGTGCTCGACGGTGACCAGCCCGTCGGTGTCACCACTTCGGGAACCTTCTCTCCCACATTGAAACTCGGCATCGCGCTGGCGCTCATCGACTCCGATGCCGGGATCACCGACGGCCGGCGGGTCGCGGTCGACGTCAGGGGCCGTTCGCTGGAGTGTGAGGTGGTGGCGCCGCCCTTCGTGGAGGCGAAAACTCGGTAGTCACGGGTTATAAGATGGCCACATGACTGAAGGCCGCCTCGAGTTCACGCTTGCCCGCAATGCGAACCCGGCAAGCGACGAGGTACGTGCCGGAATTCTGGCCGATCCCGGATTCGGTCGCTTCCACACAGACCACATGGTGTCCATCGACTACAGCGAGGGCCGCGGCTGGCACGACGCCTCGGTGCTGCCCTACGGCCCGATTCAGCTCGACCCGTCCGCCGTCGTTCTCCATTACGCCCAGGAGGTCTTCGAGGGCCTCAAGGCGTACCGCTGGGTCGACGGTTCGATCGTGTCGTTCCGCCCGGAGGCCAACGCCGAGCGGTTGCGTACCTCGTCGCGTCGGATGGCCATTCCCGAGCTACCCGACGAGGTGTTCCTGGAGTCGCTGCGTCAGCTAATCGGCGTCGACGGCGACTGGGTGCCCGCCGCGGGCGGTGAACAGTCGCTGTACCTGCGTCCCTTCGTCTTCGCCACCGAGCCGGGTCTGGGAGTGCGGCCTGCCGTCGAGTACCGGTACATGGTGATCGGATCGCCCGCGGGGGCGTACTTCAAGGGCGGCATCAAGCCGGTGTCGGTGTGGCTGTCGACCGAGTACGTGCGGGCCAGCCCCGGCGGCACCGGCGCGGCCAAGACCGGCGGCAACTATGCGGCGTCGCTGCTCGCGCAGGCGGAGGCGGCGGAGCACGGGTGCGACCAGGTCGTGTGGCTCGACGCCATCGAGCGCCGCTACGTCGAGGAGATGGGCGGCATGAACCTGTTCTTCGTCTTCGGCAGCGGTGGCACGGCGCGCCTGGTGACGCCGGAGCTGAACGGCTCCCTGTTGCCAGGCATCACGCGGAAGTCGTTGCTGCAGTTGGCAACCGACGCGGGTTACTCTGTCGAGGAACGCAAGATCGACGTCGACGAGTGGCAGAAGAAGGCCGCCGCGGGCGAAATCACCGAGGTCTTCGCCTGCGGTACCGCGGCAGTGATCACCCCGGTTTCGCACGTGAAGTCCGGAGACGGTGAGTTCACCATCGCCGACGGCGAACCGGGTGAGGTCACGATGGCGCTGCGCGACACCCTGACCGGCATCCAGCGGGGCAAATTCGCCGACACGCACGACTGGATGACCCGACTCGGCTGACTCCTCAGCCGACCGCCAGCCCCAGGGCCGTGATCGTCGTCGTCAGTTCGACGCAGGCCCCGAGCACGTCACCGGTAATGCCACCGAACCGGCGCACGCAGTGGGCCACCAGGACCACGGAGATCGCGAGCGCCACCGCCACCGCCACCGGTCCTTGCCACGCCCGGCCGGTCGCCGTCACCGCACCCGCCACGACGGCGATCGCCCAGATCGCCGCCACCCAGCGCGGCTGGGTGCCTGCCACCAGCGATGCCAGCGTGCTGCCAGGTGCTGCAGGTACGGACCGGCGACAGGCCACGACGACTGCGACCCGACCCGCCGCCACCGCAATGATGATCGCCACCGGCTCGAGCATGGTGAAGGTCAGCCCTTGGACCACGACCGCCACTACGATCGCCGCCACGCCGAAGGGACCGGCAGGACCGTCGCGCATGACCGCCAGCGCCCGCTCCGGAGGCCCGTAGCAGCCGAGTCCGTCGACCGTGTCGGCGAAGCCGTCGACGTGCAGCCCGCGAGTCGCCAACAGCAGGACGACGACCACCGCCATCCCCGACAGTGGATTGCCGTCGCCGAACGCCTGTGCCGCCACCCAGGCCGCTGCTGCTGCCGCAGCGCCGAGCGCGACGCCGACCACCGGCAGCGCGGTCAGGGCGCCACGGCCGAAGGGGTGTCCAGTGCGCACCGGAAGCACCGTTGCAAAGGCGAACGCCGATGCGAGAGAACCGATCACGTATCAATTCCCGGGTCGCTCCGCTCCTGCCCTCCGGTGTCAATTCCCGGGTCGCTCCGCTCCTGCCCTCCGGTGTCAATTCCCGGGTCGCTCCGCTCCTGCCCTCCGGTGTCAATTCCCGGGTCGCTCCGCTCCTGCCCTCCGGTATCAATTCCCGGGTCGCTCCGCTCCTGCCCTCCGGCGGGGGGACCCTCAGCGCCGGACGCGTTGTCCGACACGTGCGCTTCGTCGAACGTGGCCATCGAGGCGAGGGTGGCGACGGCCGCCCGAAGCATAGGCAGGGCGACCGCGGCGCCGGTTCCCTCGCCGAGGCGCATCCCGAGGTCGACGATCGGCTCCAACCTGAGGTGTTGGAGGGCCAACGTGTGCGCGGGTTCGGTCGACCGATGTCCGGCCTGCCACCACGCGCGCGCGCCGGGGGCCAGTCTGTCGGCGACCAGGGCGGCGGCGGTGACCACCACTCCGTCCAGCACCACCGGTGTACGCCGCACCGCGGCCTGTGCCAGGAAGCCGGCCATCGCCGCCAGATCCGCTCCGCCGCACACCCGAAGCAGCCCAAGGGGATCCGACGACACGTCGCGGGCGCGGTAGAGCGCATCCCTGATCGCCGCGGTCTTGCGGGCCCAGCCCGCGTCGTCGACCCCGGTCCCGCGGCCCACGACCGCAACGGGTTCGGAGGACGTGAGGGCGGCGATCAACGTCGTTGCCGCCGTAGTGTTTCCGATCCCCATGTCGCCCGCGATAAGGAGGTCGGCACCGGCGTCGACCTCCTCGTCGGCGATCGACCGGCCGGCCTCGACGGCGGTGACCGCCTCGTCGTCGGTGAGCGCATCCTCCTTCGCGATGTTGCCGCTGCCGCGCCGGACCCGGTACGCACCGATCGCCTGCGACAGCGGCTCGTCGGTGTCGACCGCGACGTCGACCACCCGAACGGTCGCACCCGCGAGTTCGGCCAACACGTTGATTGCCGCCCCGCCCCCGTCGATGTTGGCCACCATCTGCGCGGTCACCTCCGGCGGAAAGGCGGACACCCCGGCGGCGGTCACGCCGTGATCGCCTGCGAACACGACGACCCGGACCCGCTGGAACTGGTGTGGAGGGCACACGCCTTGGCACGCCGCTACCCACACCGAGAGATCCTCGAGGCGGCCCAGCGCTCCGGGTGGCTTCGTCAGCCGGCCCTGGCGTGCGCGGGCGGCGGCCTCGGCCTCACCGTCGAGAGCCGGGATGTCGGGGATCGGCTGGATGTCCGTCACGATGTCTCCTTGACCGTAAGCGGCTGCCCGGCGACGACCAGCACTACGTGGTCGCACACGGACGCGAGACGTTGATTCAACATGCCCAGCCCGTCGGCGAATCGGCGACCCGACTCGATCGCGGGCACGACGGTCAGACCGACCTCGGGACTGACGAGCGCGAGTGGTCCTCGAAATGAGCCGATGGCGTCGACGAGGTCGTCCACGTCGGCTTCCATGTCGGTCATCACGACGTCGCCGGTCCACGTTCCACGGCGGTCCATGGCCGCGACGAGCCAGCCTCCCATGTCGTCGACCAGAGTGGGAGTGGCGTCGTCGATGCGCAATTGCATTGCCACGTCAGTGCTTTCCACCGTCGACCACAGACAATTTCGACGTTGCCGATGGACTGCGATCCTGGCCGACCACTCAGGATCCGCGGCTGTGGAGCCGGTGGCCACGTAGCGGACGTGTCCGTTCGGTCCTGCCGCTGTGGTGAGCGTCGCCTCCGCCCATTGCGACTTTCCGGACCGGATGCCGCCGAGTGCGAGGACGCGCACCTCGGCTCAGGCGACCTTGGCGCCGCGCTCCACCTGTGGGCGGGGTGCCCGCATGCGGCGCAGCTGAGAAGCTCGACTCGCGGCGTAGAAGCCGAGCTTCCATCCGCTTTCGGTGTTGTCGGGGAACTTGGCGTCGACGCCCCTGTTGACGCGCCGCGCGATCAGGAATCCGTCGATCACCATGACCGCGACCAGTCCGAGCATGACGAACTGCACGTAGTACTGGATCTGGACCGACGGTAGCGACAACATCACGAACACCAGGGCGAGCGCGGCCGGCATGAACAGGCCGAGCAGGTTGCGGCGCGAGTCGACGATGTCGCGAGTGAAACGGCGAAGCGCACCCTTGTCGCGGGGCAGAAGGTAGGCATCGTCACCTGCCATCATCTTCTCTCGGCGGTCGGCCATAGCGGCGCGGCGCGTGACTTTCTCGGCTTTGCGTTCCTCCTTGGTGAGTGACTCCTTGGCCGCCTTCTTGCGCTTGCGGGCCTCGGCGGACGTCATCGGTGCGGGAGCCACCGGACCCCGAGCGCGCGTCTGATTCCGCTTCGGAGTGGGCCTTCCCTTCGGAGCGGTGACGCGGACACCCGTGTCCCGGCCGTCGCCGGACAACCCGGCGGCGGAGGCGCCGTCGGTCTCCTCGGATGGGGGATTGTCCTTCTTGCGACCCAACAGATTCACATCACCCAGGTTACTTCCGTTGCCGCGCTCTCCGACATGCACCTCCGACGACGCGGACTTACCGTTGGTCAATGACGGTCCCCGCGCTGCGCGTGCTGATCGCCCCCGACTGCTTCGGCGACAGTCTCACCGCCGTGCAGGCGGCCGAGGCCATCGCCACCGGTTGGCAGCGCGCCAGGGTCGATGACCGACTGACATTGGCGCCGCAGTCCGACGGTGGCCCCGGTTTCGTCGACGTACTCGCTAGTCGTTTCGGCGGCAGGCGCTCGGTTCGGGTCTGCGGCCCGCTGGCCGACGACGTCACCGCCGAGTGGGTCTACGACGCTGCCTCGTCAACCGCATACGTCGAGTGCGCGCAGGCGTGCGGGCTGGCCTTGCTCGGTGGCCCGCCCACCGTGCAGACCGCCGTGGACGCGCACAGCAGGGGTGTCGGTCAGCTCGTCGACGCCGCCTTGACAGAAGGCGCTGCGCGCATCGTCGTCGGGCTGGGCGGCAGCGCTTGCACCGACGGCGGCCGCGGCATGGTGGATGCGCTTGGCGGCCTCGACGTCGCGGTGACGCGACTGGCGGACGTGGAGTTGATCGCCGCGACGGACGTCGAGCATCCGCTGCTCGGCGCACGGGGGGCGGCCCACGTGTTCGGGCCGCAGAAAGGTGCTGACGCCGCCACCGTAGACATGCTCGAAACCCGTTTGACCGACTGGGCCGTCGCCCTCGAAGCCGCCGCAGGCCATGACGTTCGCACCGAGCCCGGCGCAGGAGCCGCAGGCGGTCTGGGGGCCGCGCTGCTGGCATTGGGCGGTCGCCGCGAATCGGGGGCCGCCGTCATCGCCGAGCACACTCGCCTGTCAGAAGACGTGGCCGACGCTGACCTGATCATCACCGGCGAGGGACGGTTCGACGACCAGTCGCTGCACGGCAAGGTGGTCAGCGCGCTGGCCAGGGGCGCCCGGGACACGCCGGTGCTGGTGCTGGCCGGCCAGGTCACCCTCGACGAGAGCGCTCTGCGGGTGGCAGGCATCGCAGCCGCTCACTCGATCACGGACTATGCCGGCTCCGTCCAGGTCGCGATCGATGACGCGGCGCGACAGCTCACGGGACTCGCTCAGCGAACGTCGTCACGCTGGGGTGACGGCGAGAGTCGGGAATAGCGGTCCGGCAAGGTACCGTTGAGGTATCCAACGCATGACAATGCATAGGGAGAAGGAATGACTGTTCAGGACGAGTCGACCACGACTACCACTGCTGCCCACGGAGCCACCCTCACCGACGCTGCCGCCGCCAAGGCGAAGTCGCTGCTGGACCAGGAAGGCCGCGACGACCTGAACCTGCGCATCGCGGTTCAACCCGGCGGTTGCGCTGGCCTGCGTTACGAGCTCGCATTCGACGACCGCTCGCTCGACGGCGACCTCAACGTCGACTTCAGCGGGGTGACGCTGACGGTCGACCGCATGAGTGCCCCGTACCTGCAGGGCGCCACGATCGACTTCGTCGACAGCATCGAGAAGACGGGCTTCACGATCGACAACCCGAACGCCGGTGGTTCCTGCGCCTGCGGCGACTCGTTCAACTGAGCCCTTCGCCGCTGAACGGCTAGAACTGACCGGTGTTCCTCGGCAGATACGAGCACACCAGAATGTCGCCATCCAGGACCAGCATTTGGGCGATGCCCTGGCGCTCGACCTGCCCCTGGGAACGACCTGCAGGTGTTGCTCGCATGGTGAAAAGCACCTGCGTCTGACTGGGTGACCACGTCACGATCTTGTCGATCTTCGACACGGTGACGCTGGTGTACTGCCTGCGGAACGCGTCACTGGTGAGATTGGCGAGGGTCATGTCCGATCGGCGGTCGGTGACCGCGTCGAAGAAGCCGCAGGAGTTGTTGCGCGCCACCGTCTCGTCATCGCCCTTGGCAAGCGCATCGAGATAGCCCTGAATTGCGGTCTTGGCCGAGGCGTCGGTCACAGTCACCGTGCCCTGGTCGCTGCCACGTGTTGCCACCACGATCGCCACCACCACCGCAGCGACGAGGGCGATGACCAGCAACCCCACGCCGATCGCCGCGAAGCGCTTCCGGCGCGGAGGTTTCGGGTAATTCACCGGGGGCGGCAGTGCGCCGGGATACGCCGACGGCACTTGCCCGGGATAGGGCGCGGTACCCGGCGGAGGGGGTCCTGGGTTCGGAAACGACTGCTGCGGCAGTGGTCCCGGGTACGAGGATTCGGGGTACGGAATTGGGCCAGCCATGACGTTGTTAGGCTAGCGCACCGACCGGCGAGCCAGTTTTATGTAGGCGGTTTAACTAATGAAGGGTAACGCTTCGTGACGATTGTGGTGACCGGATCCATTGCGACCGACCATCTGATGAAGTTCCCTGGCAAGTTCTCCGAACAGTTGCTGGCCGATCACCTGCAGAAGGTGTCGCTGAGTTTCCTGGTGGACGATCTGGTGATGCACCGCGGCGGCGTCGCAGGCAACATGGCCTTTGCCATCGGGGTGTTGGGCGGCGACGTCGCACTGGTCGGGGCGGCAGGCTCGGACTTCGAGGAGTACCGAGGCTGGCTGAAGTCGCACGGGGTCGACTGCAACAGCGTCCTGATCTCGGACTCCGCCTACACGGCCCGTTTCGTCTGCACCACCGACGAGGACATGGCCCAGATTGCCTCGTTCTACCCCGGCGCCATGTCGGAGTCCCGCAACATCAAGCTTGCCGACGTCGTATCACGCACGGCCGCAATCGACTTGGTGATCGTTGGGGCCAATGATCCCGAGGCGATGTTCCTGCACACCGAGGAGTGTCGCGAGCTTGGCTTGGCCTTCGCGGCCGACCCCAGCCAGCAGCTGGCACGTCTGTCCGGTGACGAGATTCGCAAGCTCATCGACGGTGCCACCTACCTCTTCACCAACGACTACGAGTGGGATCTGCTGCTGCAGAAGTCTGGGTGGACCGAAGCCGAGGTGATGAGCCAGATCGGTTTGCGGGTCACGACCCTCGGGCCTCACGGCGTCGACCTGGTCACCGCAGACGGCACCACCGTCCACGTCGACGTCGTGCCCGAAACGCATCAGGCCGATCCCACGGGCATCGGCGACGCGTTCCGCGCAGGCTTCCTGACGGGCCGCGCCGCCGGGCTGAGCCTCGAGCGTTCGGCACAGTTGGCCTCTCTCGTCGCCGTCCTGGTGCTGGAGACGACGGGACCACAGGAGTGGACGTGGGACCGCGACGTCGCGGTCAAGCGACTCTCGGATGCCTATGGCCCCGAGGCTGCGCAGGAGATCGGCGCGACGCTGGGTTAGTTTCCCGGTCGCTAGAGCTGAACCGGGTAGGTCGGTTCGCTGATCTCGGGCACCACGCTCTTCTCGACGAAGATGGCATACCACAGCATGAATATCAGTACGGTCCACAACCGGCGACTGTGATCGGCTGCGCCGTTTCGATGTTCCTCGAGCATCCGTCGGACCCCGACGAGGTCGATCAAACCGTCCGTCTGTGACGTGGCAACCATCGCGTACGCCCAGTCGAGCAGTTCGCCGGACCGCAACCAGTGCCGGATCGGTACGGGGAAGCCGAGTTTGGCGCGGTTGAGCACGTGCGCGGGAACGATGGGTTCGAGCGCGCGCCGCAGCGCGTACTTCGTCGTGGCTCGGGTGATCTTCTGATCGAAGGGCAGTCGGGACGCAACCGCGAACACTTCGGGGTCCAGGAACGGCACCCGCAACTCCAGCGAGTTCGCCATCGTCATCTTGTCGGCCTTGACCAGGATGTCGCCCCGCAGCCACGTGAATAGATCGACGTGCTGCATGCGGGCCACGGAATCCCAGCCGTCGGACTCGGCGTAGAGGGCAGCGGTCACGTCGGTATGCGTCCACTCCGGCCGGAACCCCGGCATCACCGCGCGCAACTGGGCGTCGGAGAAACTCCGCGCGTTGCCGTAGTACCGCTGCTCCAACGTCAGCGACCCACGGTGCAGCAGGCTCTTGCCGCGCATGCCGTCAGGCAGGGGCCGCGAAGCCTTGCCGAGCGAGCGGCGAAGACGGCCCGGCACATAGTCGAATGCCTTGAGCGACAACGGCTCCCGATAGATTGTATAGCCGCCGAACAACTCGTCGGCACCCTCGCCCGACAACACCACCTTGACGTGCTTGCGCGCCTCGCGCGCGATGAAGAACAGTGGCACCAGGGCAGGATCGGCCACCGGTTCGTCCAGATACCACACGATTTCGGGCAGGGCCGCCACGAACTCGGCCTGGCTGACGACCTTGGTGACGTGCCGTGCGCCGATCGCCTCGGCGGACGCCACGGCGACGTCGACCTCGGAGAAACCTTCACGCTCGAAGCCGGTAGTGAACGTGATCAAGCGGGGGTTGTGCCGCATCGCCAGGGCCGCGATCGCCGTCGAGTCGATGCCCCCGGACAGGAATGCACCCACGGTCACGTCGGCGCGCATGTGCTTGGCGACCGAATCCTCGAGTACCGCGGTGATCTCGTCGTAGCGACCCTGCTCGGCGTCAGCCGCGAAGGGCACCGCGGCGAACCGGGGGACGAAGTACCGCGTCACCTTGGGCGCGCCGCCCGGCCGGATGCGGGCGTAGCTGCCCGATTCCAGCCGGCGCACACCGCGGTGCAGTGTCTCGGGCTCCGGCACGTACTGCAGCACGGTGTAGTGCTGCAGTGCGCGCTCGTCGATCGCGAGGTCGATGTCGGCCACGGGTGCGAGGTCCAGGAGGCACTTCTTCTCGCTGCCGACGATCGTGCCGCCCGAACCGGTCGCCATGAACATCGGCTTGATGCCGAAGGGGTCGCGCGCGCAAAACAATTCTCGCTCGACGGTGTCCCACAGCGCGAACGCGAACATCCCCCGCAGGCGATGAAGTGCGTCGGTGCCCCAGTGGTGGTACGCGGCAAGGATCGCCTCGCCGTCACCGTCGGTGGCGAAGTCGGCCCCGTGGCGCGCAGACAATTCGTCCCGCAGCTCGAGGTAGTTGTAGATCTCGCCGTTGAAGACCAGCTTGTAGCGTCCCGGTTCTTCGGGCGGTCCCCAGCTCAGCGGTTGGTGACTGTGGGCGATATCGATGATGGACAGGCGATTGAAGCCGAGGACTACGGTCGGAGATTCGTCGTCGTCTGCCCAGGTCCCGGGCTCATCGGGACCGCGGTGACGCATGAGATGAGCGGCTCCGGATACCGCAGCCACCAGCTCGGCGGACGGGTCGGCGGACGGGTCGCGTAAGTAGGCCAGCAGTCCGCACACTGCGTCAGTATGCCGAACGCCGAGGTGTCACGGAACCGACACCCCGGTCGCTTCGCTCCTGCCCTCGGGTGTGGTCTACGCTGCGTAGTATTCGCCGAAACTACCCACTTCTAGGAGGCACCAACGTGACCGCTCGCGGGTTCCGGTTGGTGGCGTTGTCGGTACTCCTGGGTGGGACGACGCTCCTGCTCAGTGGATGCAGCTGGTCTGAGGCGATTGGACTCGGCTGGCCGAACGGCATCACGCCAGAGGCCAAGATCAACCGTGAGCTATGGATCGGTTGTATCATCGCGGCGCTCGTCGTCGGCGCCATCGTCTACGTCATGATCTTCTGGACCAGCGCCTTCCACCGTAAGAAGAAGACCGCTACGGAGCTGCCCCGCCAGTTCGGCTACAACATGCCGCTGGAACTCGTGCTGACCGTCGTGCCGTTCCTGATCATCTCGGTGCTCTTCTACTTCACCGTCGTCGTGCAGGAGAAGATGCTGCACAAGGAGCCAAATCCCGAGGTCGTGATCGACGTCACCGCCTTCCAGTGGAACTGGAAATTCGGCTACCAGAAGATTGATTTCAAGGACGGCACGCTCAGCTATGACGGCGCTGACTCGGCGCGCAAAGCCGCCATGGTGTCGAAGCCGGAGGGCGTCGACGAGCACGGTGAAGAAGTGGTCGGGCCGATCAAGGGACTCAACCCCGAAGATCGCACCTATCTCAACTTCGACAAGATCGAAACCACGGGCACCAGCAACGAGATCCCCATCTTGGTGCTCCCCAAGGGCAAGCGCATCGAATTTGAGATCGCGTCGGCCGACGTCATCCACGGATTTTGGGTGCCGGAGTTTCTCTTCAAACGCGACGTGATGCCGGACCCGAAAGCCAATAACTCGGATAACGTCTTCCAGGTCAGTGAGATTCAGGAGACCGGGGCGTTCGTCGGGCGCTGCACCGAGATGTGCGGCACGTATCACTCCATGATGAACTTCGAAGTGCGCGTAGTGGAACCGAACGTCTTCAAGGCCTACCTCCAATACCGCGCCGACAACCCGAATTCGACCAACGCCGACGCGCTCGGTGCCGTGGGGCTGCCCGAGTTGGCCGTCACCACGCATCCATTCGAATCGCGCCGCGGCGAGCAGGTACCCATGGCGAGCAAGTAGGGGACGACACCTCATGCACATCGAAGCAAGACTTTTCGAGTTCTTGACGGCGTTCTTTGCGGTTTGCTCCGTCGGCTACGGCGCACTGACAGCGCTCTACGCCAACGGGGGAATCGAATGGGCGGGCACCACTGCGTTGGTTCTCACCACGGGACTCTCACTCATCATCGGCACGTTCTTCCGATTCGTCGCTAGGCGGCTCGATACGCGTCCCGAGGACTACGAGGATGCTGAGATCTCGGACGGCGCAGGGGAGTTGGGCTTCTACAGCCCGCACAGCTGGTGGCCCCTGCTGATCGCCCTGTCTGCGTCGGTGACCGCGGTCGCGATCGCGATGTGGTTGCCATGGATGATCGTCGCGGGCGTCTGCTTCATCCTGGCCACGGCGGCCGGCTTGGTGTTCGAGTACTACACCGGCCCCGAGAAGCACTGACCTCGCACGGCGCAAGGTCACGATAAAGGCCTCAGTTGGCTGATCAACCGTGCCTCTGCAGCTGTCGGGGCTGGACGTTCGGTAGGGTTGCCGAGGCACGACCAGTCACGACACCGACGCTGACGTCGCGCCGAACGGGCAGTCGAAAAGGACAGGCGTAGATGAGCGGGCCGAATCCCCCAGAACCGGATTCTCCGAAATCGGATGAACCGGCTCGGGAGGTACCGAAGACCGGCGAGACGGAGATCTACTCGCGGGCCTATTCCGCGCCGGAATCCGAGCAGTTCACCAGCGCGCCGTACGTGCCGCCGGACTCCGCTCTGTACGACTACGACACCTTCGACCCCACTGTCGCCGAGGCCGATGACGCGACCCCGCCACGGTGGCCATGGGTGGTCGGAGTGGTCGCCATTGTCGCGGCGATCTCCCTGGTGGTCTCGGTAGCCGTACTGGTCACTCGAACGGATAGCGAAACGCTGGCGACGCCGGAGACCAGCACGACGACGTCGGTTCCGCCGGTCCAGGACGAAATCACGACGACGCCCCCCCCACCACCGCCCAGCAGTGAAGAACCACCCCCACCGCCACCGGAGACGATCACGGTGACGCAGGAGCCGCCGCCTCCGCCGCCCAGCAGTGAAGTGCCGCCGCCTCCTCCACCCCCACCGGCCGAGACCGGTCCTCCGCCGGTGACGACCACCGCGCCAGCGGGCCCGCGGTTCATTACGTACACGGTCACGGGGACCAAGGCGCCGCTGGACCGAATCTCGGTCACCTACACCGATGCGTCCGGTCGTCAGCGAACGCAGCAGAACGTCTACATACCATGGTCGCTGACGGTGACGCCGATCTCGATGTCGGAGTTCGGCTCGGTGCAGGCGTCGAGTCTGTTGCGGTTGAGCAAGTTGAACTGCCAGATCACCACGAGCGATGGGCAGACCATCGCCTCCCAGCAGAACAATGATTGGCAGACGAGCTGCTGATGACACAAGACATTGGGGCAGACGTCGCCGCTGAGTCGTCGCGGTGGCGGCCGGGCACCTCTGAGCAGGTTGACCGCATTCTGGTCATCGCTGCCCTCGGACTCTGGCTCGCCGCCCTGGGTGCCGCAGTGGCGGCCGTCGTCGCCCTCGTCGATCTCGCGAGTGCAGATTCGGTCACCGCGGGGAATCCCGACACCCCATGGCTCCTGTACACCGTCATCGGCGTCTCGGCCGCGGTGATCGTCGGCGCGATCCCGCTGCTCCTGAGGGCAAGGCAGACCGCGGCGTCCGTTGTCGCCACCCGACCGGCGACGGTGGACGACCACGCCGAGACGGGGGATCGGCCGTCGGTGGCGCGGCGATTACAACCGTTCGGGGCACCGGTGCTTCATCCACACTCGACCCCGCCCGCTGGCGGTCCGGTGGGATTTCCGACCGCTGCAGTCGAACAGATCTGGCTGCGCGCCTCGGCGATCACCGCCGGAGCAATTGGCGCTGCCACGACGTGCGTCGGGGTGGCGACCTACCTGATGGCCACCGGGCACGACACTGCGTCATGGGTCGTGTACGGCGTGGCAGGCCTGATCACGGTGGCGATGCCCGCCGCTACGTGGCACTTCCTCCGCAAGCTGCGCGACGTACTCGAACTCGAGTCGTCTCAGTAGCCGACTTGGCCGGCGAGGAATGGAGAGCGTCGGCCGCCCGTTGCTCTGTGCGCACGCACCAGCACCATACGAAAGCCGCCCCGACGAGATAGTCGGGGCGGCCTTCGTGTGTCGTGTTTGTTGAGCGTTAGTGGCCGCTTCCGTTGGACCCGTTGCCGTTGGAGCCGTTGGTGTGTTGGCGTTGTTTGAGGGCGGTTTGGGCGCGGTGTTCGGCGGCGTGGGCGGCGTCGACGAGTGCGGTTTGTTCGCCTTCGGGGTCGGGGTAGAGGAAGTTGCCGGTGCCGGGGGCGCCGGCGGAGCCGAGTTTGTTCATCCGTTTCGGTAGCGCTGCGCCTTGGTAGTGCAGGGGCAGGGGGTGGCCGTCGTCGTCGACGGGGCCCAGGGGTTGGTGCAGTTCGATGTAGGCGCCGTGGGGCAGGCGTTTGAGGATGCCGGTCTCGATGCCGT
>NZ_RCZG01000009.1 GCF_006439015.1 Mycolicibacterium hodleri
GCCTCTGATGCCAAGGCATCCACCATGCGCCCTTAAACACTTACAACACAAAAACCAATTGTTAAAAATCGAAATTACACCACAACAACCCACAGACACCTCCAGACCCTCACGACCACACCCTCCGAAAAGGGAGAAGCCCGAGAGCCCTTCACTGCTGCGAGTTGATGCTCGCAACCACTATCCACGAATCAAACACCACACCCCACCACCAAAACCTGTGGGGCAACAACACGCCTCCCACCCCACACGGGGGCCAGGGAAGAACGGGCTTGTTGTCTCAAAGCCCAACAGTGTGTCTGGCAGTCAGACCCCGAAGGGCCAGGTCCCCGAAGGAACTCAAGAATTGTTTGTCCTATGCACCAGAACCGCACCCACTACAGGTGACGGTCCATCCAACGAATCGCTCGGCACACCGAACCCCCACACGATGTGGGCGGGACCGAGTCTCGTGGTGCTCCTTAGAAAGGAGGTGATCCAGCCGCACCTTCCGGTACGGCTACCTTGTTACGACTTCGTCCCAATCGCCGATCCCACCTTCGACGGCTCCCTCCCACGAGGGGTTAGGCCACCGGCTTCGGGTGTTACCGACTTTCATGACGTGACGGGCGGTGTGTACAAGGCCCGGGAACGTATTCACCGCAGCGTTGCTGATCTGCGATTACTAGCGACTCCGACTTCACGGGGTCGAGTTGCAGACCCCGATCCGAACTGAGACCGGCTTTGAAAGGATTCGCTCCACCTCACGNCGTGGTGCTCCTTAGAAAGGAGGTGATCCAGCCGCACCTTCCGGTACGGCTACCTTGTTACGACTTCGTCCCAATCGCCGATCCCACCTTCGACGGCTCCCTCCCACGAGGGGTTAGGCCACCGGCTTCGGGTGTTACCGACTTTCATGACGTGACGGGCGGTGTGTACAAGGCCCGGGAACGTATTCACCGCAGCGTTGCTGATCTGCGATTACTAGCGACTCCGACTTCACGGGGTCGAGTTGCAGACCCCGATCCGAACTGAGACCGGCTTTGAAAGGATTCGCTCCACCTCACGGCATCGCAGCCCTTTGTACCGGCCATTGTAGCATGTGTGAAGCCCTGGACATAAGGGGCATGATGACTTGACGTCATCCCCACCTTCCTCCGAGTTGACCCCGGCAGTCTCTTACGAGTCCCCGCCATGACGCGCTGGCAACATAAGATAGGGGTTGCGCTCGTTGCGGGACTTAACCCAACATCTCACGACACGAGCTGACGACAGCCATGCACCACCTGCACACAGGCCACAAGGGAACCGACATCTCTGCCGGCGTCCTGTGCATGTCAAACCCAGGTAAGGTTCTTCGCGTTGCATCGAATTAATCCACATGCTCCGCCGCTTGTGCGGGCCCCCGTCAATTTCTTTGAGTTTTAGCCTTGCGGCCGTACTCCCCAGGCGGGGTACTTAATGCGTTAGCTACGGCACGGATCCCAAGGAAGGAAACCCACACCTAGTACCCACCGTTTACGGCGTGGACTACCAGGGTATCTAATCCTGTTCGCTCCCCACGCTTTCGCTCCTCAGCGTCAGTTACTGCCCAGAGACCCGCCTTCGCCACCGGTGTTCCTCCTGATATCTGCGCATTCCACCGCTACACCAGGAATTCCAGTCTCCCCTGCAGTACTCCAGTCTGCCCGTATCGCCCGCACGCCCACAGTTGAGCTGTGAGTTTTCACGAACAACGCGACAAACCACCTACGAGCTCTTTACGCCCAGTAATTCCGGACAACGCTCGGACCCTACGTATTACCGCGGCTGCTGGCACGTAGTTGGCCGGTCCTTCTTCTGCACATACCGTCACTCGCGCTTCGTCTGTGCTGAAAGAGGTTTACAACCCGAAGGCCGTCGTCCCTCACGCGGCGTCGCTGCATCAGGCTTGCGCCCATTGTGCAATATTCCCCACTGCTGCCTCCCGTAGGAGTCTGGGCCGTATCTCAGTCCCAGTGTGGCCGGTCACCCTCTCAGGCCGGCTACCCGTCGTCGCCTTGGTAGGCCATCACCCCACCAACAAGCTGATAGGCCGCGGGCCCATCCCACACCGCAAAAGCTTTCCACCACGAGACATGCATCCCATGGTCATATTCGGTATTAGACCCAGTTTCCCAGGCTTATCCCAAAGTGCAGGGCAGATCACCCACGTGTTACTCACCCGTTCGCCACTCGTGTACCCCGAAGGGCCTTACCGTTCGACTTGCATGTGTTAAGCACGCCGCCAGCGTTCGTCCTGAGCCAGAATCAAACTCTCCAAACAAAAACAACCCACGATCCAAGACCGCAAGCAGAATCCGAATCAGAACAAGCCTGACCTAACAANATAGGCCGCGGGCCCATCCCACACCGCAAAAGCTTTCCACCACGAGACATGCATCCCATGGTCATATTCGGTATTAGACCCAGTTTCCCAGGCTTATCCCAAAGTGCAGGGCAGATCACCCACGTGTTACTCACCCGTTCGCCACTCGTGTACCCCGAAGGGCCTTACCGTTCGACTTGCATGTGTTAAGCACGCCGCCAGCGTTCGTCCTGAGCCAGAATCAAACTCTCCAAACAAAAACAACCCACGATCCAAGACCGCAAGCAGAATCCGAATCAGAACAAGCCTGACCTAACAACCAGTCAAAACTGGCAAAAAAACAAAACCACCCCCACCAAAGGAAGACGAGGAGTCCCCCACGAGGATGGCCAAAAACAACAAACAAAAACCACCAAACACACTATTGAGTTCTCAAACAACACACCCGGTCTGACCGCGCAAAGACCCCGCGGCGATAGCCGCTAGCCGTAGTGCGGTCAGTTGAGGACGGCCGCCGAAGCGGATTACCCTCTGGGATGCCGTCGCGCTCAGCGGGCTGACCGCGTCGCGACGACTTGGACTAAGTTACGTGCCGGATAACGGAGAGTCAAATTGCCTGGTAGACGGCGTGTCGGGCAGAAGTTTAGGCCCTAGAGCATCCGTTCAACGCCTGCCACACTGCGCTTGCCGCGTCGCAGCACCAGCCATTTGCCGTGCAGAAAGTGCTCCGCGTCAGGTGTCCAGGCCTCGCTGTCGACCCTGACGTTGTTGACGTAGACACCGCCCTCCGAAAGTGTCCGCCGCGCCTCGCCCTTGCTCTTGGAGAGCCCGGTGGCCACCAACAGGTCGCCGATCCCGTCGGGGACACCCGGCGTGAGTTCGGCGACCGACGTCTCGCGCAGCGCGGCGGCCAGCGTCGACTCATCCAGCCCGGCCAACTCGCCGCGGCCGAACAGCGCCTGACTGGCCAGCTCCACTGCTTCGGTTGCGGCCTGCCCGTGGACCAACGTGGTGAACTCCTGTGCGAGCCGGCGTTGCGCCCCTCGCTCGTGGGGTCGCTCCGCCGTCGCGGTCTCGAGCTCGGCGAGTTCGTCTGCGGACAGAAACGTGAACCAGCGGAGGTAGCGGATTACGTCTGCATCGGCGGTGTTCACGAAGTACTGATACCAGGCGTACGGACTGGTCATCTGCGGGTCGAGCCAGAGGCTTCCGCCACCGGTCGACTTGCCGAACTTCGTCCCGTCGGCGGCCGTTACCAGGGGAACCGTCAGCGCATGCACCGACGCGCCCAGCTTCTGACGGACCAGACGAACGCCTGCGATGATGTTGCCCCACTGGTCGGAACCGCCGATCTGCAGCGAGCAGCCGTGCTTCTGATGCAGCTCGACGTAGTCGTTGGCCTGCAACAGCATGTAGCTGAACTCCGTGTAGGAGATACCTTCGCCGTCCAGGCGCCTGCGGATGGTGTCGCGATCGAGCATCACGTTCACGGAGAAGTGCTTGCCGACGTCGCGCAGGAATTCGATTGCAGACAGCTGCGACGTCCAGGTCAGGTTGTTCTCGACGATCGCACCGGTGGTTGACCCGTCGAAGTCGACGAACCGCTCCAGCTGGCCGCGAATCCGATCGGCCCACTCGGCGACCGTGTCATCGGCGTTCAGACTGCGTTCGCCCGCGTCCCGCGGATCGCCGATCATGCCGGTGGCGCCGCCGGCCAGAACGATCGGTCGGTGCCCCGCGCGTTGGAACCGCCGCAGCGCCAGCAGTGGCACCAGGTTCCCGGCGTGCAGGCTCGGTGCCGTCGGGTCGAAGCCCGCGTAGACGGTGAGCGGGCCTGCAGCCATCGCGGCGGCCAGCGCCTCCCGATCGGTGGACTGCGCAATCAAGCCGCGCCAATCCAGTTCGTCGAGGATGCCGGCGCCCTGAGAAGTCACGGGCCAATCCTCCCGCATCAGTCGCTCTCCCCCGGCGCGGGTGCCCGGGGGCTCCGGCGGTACGCCGACACCTCGGGGCACTCCGCCAGCCAGAATCGCCATGGCCTGTCGGCGGCGTGGCTGACCCCGACGCGTGGACCGCTGACCACGGACCGAGTAGCTGCCAGTTTCAACCCGACGGGTCCGTGACCGTCGAAGAGATCAATCCCGTTGTCGTCCATAGTGATTCCCAGCGCTGAGCAGAGATTTCCTGGGCCCCGGGCCAGGGCAGCCGTGGTGACGCGGCCGCGACGGGCATGGGCAACGTCGGCGCCGTCCGTCACCACCGCGGCTCGGAGGAGGACGGCGGCCGCCACCCCCTCGTCACCGCAGACGACATTGGCGCACACGTGGATCCCATGGCTGCGATAGGCGTACATGTGGCCCGGCGGGCCGAACATGATGGCGTTGCGCCCTCCTCGCCCCCGGAACGAATGCGACGCCGCGTCTGGCCACGGGCCGTCGATCGGGCCGCCGTACGCCTCGACCTCCACCACCACGGCGGACGTCCCGCGGCAAGTCAGCACGGCTCCGACCAGCAGTCGAGCCGCCGACACCGGGTCGACGGCCAGCGATTGCGCACTCACCGCAGCGATTCTGCCCGGTGGCCTTGACTCCGCGGGCCGTGGGGAGGATATTCATCACATGATGACTTCATCGCGTGATGAATTAATTTGCGACAGCGGCAACACAGCCGTCGCCGTCGACCGTCTGACCGTGGTCCGCGGCAAACGCACGGCCCTCGACGACGTCACGGTGCGCATCGCCCGCGGCACCATCACCGGTGTGCTCGGTCCGTCCGGCTGTGGCAAGACGACGCTGATCCGCAGCATCGTCGGCACGCAGGTCATCGCCGGCGGCACGGTGACCGTGCTGGGTCGGCCCGCAGGCTCCGCAGAACTCCGCCACCGCGTCGGCTACGTCACTCAGGACGCCACCATCTACGAGGATCTCCGCGTCATCGACAACGTGCGCTACTTCGCGTCGCTGTACGGCTCAGGCGCGAACGCCGCGGATGAAGCCGTCACCAATGTCGGCTTGGCGGACCATCGCACGGCGCTGTGCGGCAACCTCTCCGGCGGGCAACGAACCCGGGTATCACTGGCCTGCGCCCTGGTGGCCCGTCCCGAACTTCTGGTCCTCGATGAACCGACCGTCGGCCTGGACCCCGTGCTCAGGGTGGATCTTTGGGAGCAGTTTCACCACCTCGCGCGAGGCGGCACGACGCTGCTGGTGTCCAGCCACGTCATGGACGAGGCCGACCACTGCGGAGAACTCCTGCTACTGCGGGAGGGCCACCTGCTCGCCCACACCACGCCCACGAAACTACGAGAGGACACGGGATGTCAGTCACTGGAGGAAGCGTTTCTATCCATCATCCGGCGCAGCACCGCACCCGCGCTCGGCTGAGCCCACAGCCCTACCTGGCCACCACCGGGCGAATTCTGCGGCAGCTGGCGGGCGACCATCGCAGTGTCGTGATGATCCTCGCCGTTCCTGCGCTGATCATCACGTTGATGTACTTCATGTTCCAGGACGTGCCGCACCGGCCGGGCGTTCCGGCGCCCTTCAACAACGCATGCCTGATCATGCTCGGAGTGTTTCCGTTGATCATCATGTTCCTGATCACGTCGATCACGATGCAACGCGAACGCGTTTCGGGGACGTTGGAGCGCATCCTCACCACTCCCCTGCGCCGAGTGGATCTGTTAGCGGCCTACGGCACCGCGTTCTCGATCGCGGCGGCGGCGCAGGCCACCCTGGCGTGCGTGATCTCGTTCTGGCTGCTCGGGCTCGACACCGCGGGCAGCCCCGGCCTGGTGTTCGTGATCGCCATCGTCAACGCCGTACTGGGTGTCGGACTGGGCCTGCTGTGTAGTGCGTTCGCGCGCACAGAGTTTCAGGCCGTTCAGTTCATGCCCGTCGTGATCGTGCCCCAGCTGCTGCTGTGCGGGATCATCGTGCCGCGAGACGCCTTGCCCGGCTGGCTGCAATGGATCAGCAACGCGATGCCCGCCAGCTACGCGCTCGAGGCGTTGCGGGAGGTCGGCGCCCATCCGGATCTCACCGCGACGGCGGCGCGCGACATCGCGATCGTCGTCGCGTTTGCGGTGGTGGCAATGGCGCTGGCAGCGGTGACCCTGCGGCGTAGAACGCCGTGAGCAGCCCGCGCCGCAAGCGCGCCGGGCGGCCGCCCGGCACCTCCGACACCCGCGAACGCATCCTCGTCAATGCGCGAGAACTGTTCGCCCGCAACGGGATCGGCAATACGTCGATTCGCGCGATCGCAGCCGCTTCCGACGTCGACTCGGCGCTGGTCCATCATTACTTCGGTACCAAGGAACAGCTTTTCGCGGCCGCCGTCCACATCCCGATCGACCCGCTGCAGATCCTTGGTCCGATGCGTGAGGTGCCCCTCGAGGACCTCGGCCTCACCCTCCCGTCGCTTCTGCTGCCGCTGTGGGACTCCGAGATCGGCGCAGGATTCATCGCTACCCTGCGTTCTCTGCTCGCCGGGGACGACGTCAGCCTGATCCGATCGTTTCTGCAGGATGTGATCTCCGTCGAGATCGGCTCCCGCGTCGATGACCCGCCCGGCTCAGGGCCGATCCGCGTTCAGTTCGTGGCTTCGCAGTTGGTCGGGGTCGTCTTGGCGCGCTACATCCTCGAACTGGAACCCTTCAAGTCCCTGCCCGTGCAGCAGATCGCCGAGACGATCGCGCCGAACCTTCAGCGGTATCTGACCGGCGACCTGCCCGGCCTCAGCTAGGGCTCGCCGCGTTCCACCAACGACGCGTGTTCGGCATCGTCGGCGATGGTGACCGCATCGGAGATCAGGAGCACGGGGACGCCGTTCTCGATCCGGTAGGCACGGCGCAGCCGCGGGTTGTAGAGGAGTTCATCGCCCACCACGAGTAGCGGCCCGCGATCCTCCGGGCACACCAGAAGGCTGCGAAGTCGTTGATCGAGCATCGAGTCAGCCGAGCGGAATGTTGATGCCGCCGCCATTATTCGGATTGATGGCTCCGTTACCGCCGACGCCGCCGATGCCGATGGTAGGCGGATTCAGCACGGGACCCCCGCCACCACCACGTGAGGCCTGCCGTGTCTGGAACGCCAAGGTCGCCTCGAGAGCCGCCACGAGCGGCGCCTGGTTCGGCCGCTTGTCCAGGGCATCGACGATGGCCTGCTTGTTCCCGTTCGACGGGTAGTAGCCCGCCTGGCGCAGCTTGAGAACCTTGTGGATCAAGGTGGAGAGCTGGCCGCCACCTGCGCCGGTGTCGTAGTCGGCGGCAACTATGGCGAGGGCCTGGTCGGCGGTCATCTCGGGGGCGGCCGTCGCACCGTCGGTGGCCGCTGCCTCCGTGGTGGGGTCGGCCCACGCCAGCGCGGCGCCCGGGCCCATTACGAGTCCGGCTGCGAGGGCACCACTGACCGCGGCACCTGCAACGGCGCGACGCCACCCGTTCCTGCTGGTCCGTAGAGCCATCAATCCTCCATCGTCGAGCGTGTGTTGAGTTCCGGCCCGACCCGGGTGGCCACGTACAGCCAGGCGGAGCCTAACAAAGCGCGACGTTCACGGCAGCAGGTCACTCTCATCACGGTAGATCACTCGTCGGCCGCCGTTTCGAAAAGCTCGGCGCGTACCGCTGCGGTGAGCCGTTTGTACGTCCCGGTGTCCGGGTCCAGGTACCAGGCATGACGCGACGGCTTGGGAACGCCTGCCGCGCGCAGCGGACCGAGTAGGGGCCGGTACGTCGCGCTCAGCTTCATCTCCGGCACCACGTGGACGATGTCGGGGGCTGCGCCGACCGGCAGTAACGCCAGGGCCTCGGTCAGATCTGCCGTCGGGACGCTGCCGCCCGGGCTCAGCGTCAGGGCGGAGACGGCGAGGTCGTCGCCGCCGACCGCCACCCGATACGTCACCGCGAAATCGACCGCGCCGACGCGCCCGACCGTGTCGTTGACTGCGGCACTGAACACCGGGCCGCGTGCGGTGCGGATGACCGACCCCCGGTTGTCCACCAGCCAGTAGTCGCCATCCTCGTCGCGCCGGAATAGGTACTCCGTCGACACCCAGAGGTCGGCAGGCGCGAACACCCCGCGCTTGACCGACGCCGTCGGATCCACGGGGCCTCGCGGATGCGCGAGCAGGACGCCGACCTCGTTTGTCTCGGCAAGCGCGACGAAGCCGCGGTCGTCTTCGAGGATGAGATCGTCGTCGGGGTCGTACGCCGCAAGCGCGATGTGCCCGCTCCCGGGCAGAGGCCGTCCCTCGCTGCCGATCTTGGCGCCGGAGACGTTGGCCAGCACCGCCTGTCCGTCGGTGGTGGCGAAGAACTCGACGATGTGCGCCGGCGCGAACTCCTCCTCCACCCGCTTCCACAGACCGGTCGGCATGCCCGATCCGATGAACAGCCGCACCGGATGGTTGCCCTGCAACACGAATGCCGGGTCGTCGATCACCTCGCGAAGCATCGCCCAGGTGTAGGACACGACCGTGACGCCGTACTGCCGCAACTCGTGTACGAAGCGATCCGGTCGCAACCCCCTCGACAGCGCGATGCGGGTGCCGCCGACCACGGCGCCGCCCAGGCTGACGAGCAGGCCGGACTGGTGGTGCAGCGGTGTGAGGCAGTACACGGTGTCGCCGGAGCCGAGGTTGGCCGCCGACGCGGTGCCGAAGGCCGACAGCGCCCAGCGGAAGTTCGTGATCTGCCGAGCGACGAGCTCGCCGCCGACGGTCGCGAACGCGATGTAGGCCAGATCCTTGGCGAAGCCAGGGTCGGGTCGGTACCAACCTGGCAGCGCCACGACGTCGGGGTCGATCTTCTCCATGTCGACGACGTCGTCGTCCGCGCCGAGGTCCAGTTCGCGCGCTTCGCCGCCGCCCAAGACCAGCACGCGCAACGGGAGCCTCTTCGCCGCCTCGAGGTGAACGGGGTCGGCGATTACGTCGGACACGGCGCCAAGCCGGGCGGCGTCGGTCAGATCGGCGTCGGGCGGCATCAAGACGGCGACCGCCCCGAGTCGCGACAGTGCCGCGATCGCGACGAGAGCGCTCGGCCTGGTCTCCATCAGGACGCCGACATGGGCGCCTTGGCGCACACCGACGTCGATGAGCCCGCGCACGACGTTGTTGATGCGGCGGTCGACCGCCTCGTAGGTGTGCACGCGCCCGTCGAACAGCAGGAACTCGCCATCCGGTGTCCCGCGCGCCTGCTCGGTCATGATCCGGCCGAGCGAAATGCGGGTGTGGTCGTTGATCTGCCCCAGCCGCGCCAGACGGGGCAGCGTGCGGGCGGTCTCGGCGACCAGGGCGCGAGCCGACTTGTTGGCCGCGACGAAGGCATCTGCCGCGGAACGCGCGACGCTGAATGTCATCTCCGCGGCGGCGCCCGCGCCGTGCACCAGGCGGGTGGCCAGCGCCACACCGGACTCGTTGCGTTGCTCGGGCTGCAGCGCCATCGGCACCACATCCGCGGGCTTCTCGCCATCGCCGGAGAGCCACTTGACCCACGCCGCAACCGTCGGCCAGGTCTGGGTGGCTGCCTTCGATCCCACGACAAGTCCGAAATGCCCTGAGCGAATGAGGTATTCGTAGACATCGGCTCGCGGAGACGCACGCTTGATGCCGCGGACCGATGCGGGCTGGCCGATGTCGTCGACCTCGCCAACCACGGCGAGCACGGGGCATTCGATGTCGCTGAGCGTGACGAGGTCGCCACGGATGGCGAAGCCGCCGCTCATCATCCGATTGTGGGCGATGAACTGCTTGAGTAACTCGGCGATGGCCGGGCCCGACCACGCGATGTAGCCGTCCGAGGCGAGGAAGCGGCGTTGCTGCTCGCGGGGTAGCAGTGCCTCACGGTCGTGCAGTTGACGCACGAAGTCCATCCGCGACTGTGCCGTCTTGATGGGGTCAAGCAGCTGGAAGCCGGTGCGGGCCAGCCAGCCCGGAATGTCGAGGCGGCTGAAGACGTGGTCGGCCATGAAGTCTGCCGCTCCGACGGCCAACCCCGCGGGCAGGTTCAGCGGGAGGGCGGCCAAGGTGTCGACGGGCGAGCCGAACGCGACGATGCTCGCGAGGTCCTTAGACCGGCGATACGCAGCGGTCTGATAACAGAACATGCCACCCTGCGAGTATCCGGCGAGGTGGACGTCGCGGTCGGTGACCTTCTTCACGGTGTCGATGGCTTCGCTGAGAGCGACGACGTGATCGGAGAGGTTGCGTTGCATACCGCCCTCGATCTGGTCGGGTGACCCGAAGTCGATCACCCATGGATCGATTCCCGACTCGTGCAGGATGCCGACGGCACCTTCGTCGCGGGTGACGTCCCACATGTCGGCCGACATCATCATCGGATGCACCATCAACACCGGCGGGCCGGGCGGTCTGGCGCCGGGCCTGGTGTCGGGTGGGAAGTACCGGCGCAGCCGATACATGGGCACGCTCTCGATGATCTGGAAGGGTGACGGCACCGCCCCGGTCTCTAGACCGCCGTAGCGAAGCACTTCTAGACCGTTCTGGGCGGTAGCCACCAACCGCCCCATGGGCCCGGTGATTGCCGAAAGGCCCACCATGAACGTCCCCTTTCGTGCGACGCGCGAATCCCCCGATCCGAGGTCATCATGGCACAGCGACTTGGGACTCTTCCCGGATCAGCCCCTATGATCGGCGCCTGATGGCGAACCTGATCAACCTCGAACGTGCAACCGTTGGTTACGGCACGCGCACCCTGCTCGACGGCGTGAGCCTTGGCATCGACGAGGGCAACGCGATCGGCGTGGTCGGCCGCAACGGTGACGGCAAGACGACGTTGTTGAAGATCCTGACGGCAACCCGTCCCCCCGATTCCGGACGTGTCACCCACGTGTCGGGATTGTCCGTCGGCTACCTCCACCAGTCCGACGACTTTCACCCCGAGGCGACCGTGCGTGACGTCATCGTCGACGGTAGGGCCGACCACATCTGGGCGGCTGACGCGGAAACCAGGTCGGTGGTGGAGAACCTGCTCACCGAAGTGGCAATGGACCGCGAGGTGAACAATCTCAGTGGCGGTGAGCGCCGCCGAGTTGCTCTGGCCGCGATTTTGCTTGCAGGTCACGACGTTCTGGTGCTCGATGAACCGACCAACCACCTCGACGTCGAGGTCATCGGATGGCTGGCCGGGCACCTCTCGAAACAGACGGCCAAGACGCTGGTGGTCGTCAGCCACGACCGGTGGTTCCTGGACGCGGTGTGTACCCGGATCTGGGAGGTGCACGGCGGAACGATCGACGCCTACGACGGTGGTTACGCGGCCTACGTCCTGGCCAGGGCTGAACGTTCGCGGGTCGCCGCGGGTACCGAGGCACGCCGACGGAACCTGATGCGAAAGGAACTGGCGTGGCTCCGGAGGGGCCCGCCCGCGCGGACGTCGAAGCCGAAGTTCCGCATACAGGCGGCCAACGATCTGATCGCCAACGAACCGGAGCCACGCGACTCCCTCGCGCTGCAACGCTTTGCGACGGCTCGACTGGGCAAGGACGTGTTCGACCTGCACCGTGTGTCCCTGCAAGCCGGCGAGAAGACGATCCTCGACAAGCTGGACTGGTCGATCGGACCGGGCGTGCGGATCGGTCTGGTCGGCGTGAACGGCACCGGCAAGTCGTCCGTGCTGAAACTGCTCATCGGCGAGATGACGCCGTCGGCGGGCACCATCAAGCGCGGAAAGACACTCCGGATCGGCTATCTCAGTCAGGCGCTTGTCGAGATCGAAGGAAACGAGCGCGTCCTCGACGCAGTGGAGAACGCCAAGCGGATCACCGAACTGGCAGGCGGCAAGGAGGTCAGCACCGCCACGCTGCTCGAGGACTTCGGGTTCACTGGCGACAAGCTGACCACCCGACTATCCGAGCTGTCGGGTGGTGAGCGGCGCCGCTTCCAGTTCCTGCGCCTGCTTCTCGACGAGCCCAACGTGCTGCTTCTCGACGAGCCGACCAACGACCTGGACATCGACACCCTCAACGTCATCGAGGACTACCTCGACGGTTGGCCAGGCACGCTGATCGTGGTCACGCACGACCGGTACTTCCTCGAACGGGTCACGGACGTGACGTATGCGTTGCCGGGCGGGGGTCGTTGCGTGCTTCTGCCCGGCGGCATCGAGCAGTATCTGGCCGAGCGGGTCGCTGCCAACGGCGCTTCGGTAACCCGGCCGAGCGACCGCAACGAGACCGATTCGGCGCGCGAACGCAAGACGGGAAAGCAGTTGTCCCGCATCGAGAGTCAGCTCAAGAAGCTTGACGAGCGGATCTCGAAACTGCACGTCACCATGGCTGATGCGGTCGCCGACCACGTGCGCCTCGGTGAATTGAACGCCGAGCTGAACGAGTTGGTGGAGCGCAAGGAGTCCCTCGAAGAGGAGTGGCTGTCGCTCGCCGAGGACTAGCGCACCACGCGGTGGTGGAGGAAGACGACTCCTGACCTGAAAGTGCGGGTCTCGAGGAGTTCGAGATCCACCCGTTGCCCGTGCTGGGCGAAGAACGGAGTGCCACCGCCCACCAGCACCGGATAGACCCTGATTCGGTAGCCGTCGATCAGATCCGAAGCTGCTGCCTCGGCAGCGAGCGCTGCGCCGCCGATCGCGATGTCACCTGCCTGCGGCTCCGCGCGCAACCGCTCGATCTCCTGCACCAGGCCGCCTGCCGCCAGGCGGGCATGGCCCTGCACCGTCGCCAGCGTGCGGGAGAACACGACCCGTGGA
Organism: Mycolicibacterium hodleri; assembly: GCF_006439015.1. GTDB lineage: Bacteria > Actinomycetota > Actinomycetes > Mycobacteriales > Mycobacteriaceae > Mycobacterium > Mycobacterium hodleri_A. The sequence goes on from NZ_RCZG01000009.1 coordinate 13,050, forward strand.
AGCGCCTTCCAGAGCGTGGTCCATTCGCGCTCTGCGTCGTCGAGCGATGGATCCTGGTCGTCGATCTCCCAGTACAGCATCGTCTCGTAGAGCCGGCGTCCCAACAGGTGTATGCCGATGCCCCGTATCTCGTCGATGCAGAAGCGGAAGACCTCCTCATCGGGGCGCGCCCAATCGAAGCCGCCGTCCGGCCCCATGATGTAGCCGTCGAGTGAGACAGCAAGCGAATACGTCACGTTGCGCACCAGAAGTCCTCCTCGGAAGGGTGTCCGACAAGTAAGACCGGTGGACGTGGGAGAACTCATCGCCGCCTAGGACCGCAAGCGAATCCAGAGTTGATCGGCGGCGTCGCGAACGACCTGAAGTTGTTTGGCCACCTGCACGGGTGCGGTTCCGCCACGGGCGTCGCGGGAGTTCACCGACCCCTCGACGGTCAGCACGTCACGCACCTGAGGCGTCAAACCCGGGTCGATGCCAGCGAGCTCATCATCGGTCAACTCTTCGAGGCCAACCCCGCGCGCCTCGGCGAACCGCACCGCGGCACCCGCGGCCTCGTGTGCAACGCGGAACGGTAATCCCTGTCGGACAAGCCATTCCGCGACGTCCGTCGCGAGGGTGTATCCCAGCGGCGCGAGCTCGGCCATTCGGTCGGCGTCGAAGGTCAGCGTGCCGACCAGCCCAGCCATCGCCGGCAGCAGCAGCTGGAGTTGGCCCACCGAGTCGAAGACAGGCTCCTTGTCCTCCTGCAGATCGCGGTTGTACGCCAGCGGCTGTGCCTTCAGGGTGGCAAGCAGACCGGCGAGGTTGCCGATCAGTCGGCCGGACTTGCCGCGCGCGAGCTCCGCGATGTCGGGGTTCTTCTTCTGCGGCATGATCGAACTGCCCGTCGACCAGGAGTCGTGCAACTTCACGTAACCGAATTCGGTTGTGCTCCAAAGGATGACGTCCTCTGCCAGCCTCGATAGGTCGACCGCGATCATCGCGAGGACGAAGGCAGCCTCCGCAGCGAAGTCGCGCGACGCCGTCGCGTCGATCGAGTTGTCGGCAGCGGCGGTGAATCCGAGGTCGGCGGCGATCGCGTCGGGATCCAGGCCCAACGACGAACCGGCAAGTGCCCCAGAGCCATACGGGGACACGGCGACACGATCGTCTAAGTCGATGATCCGGTCGACGTCACGCAGCAGAGGGTGGGCGTGTGCCAGTAAGTGGTGGGCCAGCAGGATCGGCTGGGCCGACTGCAGGTGCGTCTTGCCCGGCATGATCTCGGTGGGATGGGAGGCCGCTTGCGTGGCGAGTGCCCCGACGACGTCGAGCACACCGTGACCGACGACCCGCATCGCGTCGCGCAGCCACATCCGGAACAGGGTGGCCACCTGATCGTTTCGCGACCGGCCTGCCCGCAGTCGTCCGCCGAGGTCGCTCCCGGCTCGGTCGATGAGTCCGCGCTCAAGGGCGCCGTGGACGTCCTCGTCGCTGGGTGAGGGGGCGAAGCTGCCGTCGGCAACGTCCTTTCCGAGACTGTCCAGCCCGGCCAGTAGGCCATCACGCTGTTCCTCGGTCAGCAGACCGGCGCCGAACAGCACGAGCGTGTGCGCCTTGGACGCCCTGACGTCATACGGTGCCAGCACCCAGTCGAAGTGGGTGGACTTGCTCAGGGCGGCAAGGGCATCCGAAGGACCGCCGGCGAACCGACCACCCCAGAGCGACCCCTCGTTGGTGCTCACGTCAACCCAGCGAAAAGCCGCAAAAGCCCCTGAATGCGGCTATCCAGAAGGCATTTGTGTCTGCTCGGCATCAGTTGGTCAGGTCCCGACGGGCGGCGATCTTCGACGACAACCCATGCACGTGGACGAAGCCCTTCGCGCTGGACTGATCGAAGGTGTCGCCCTCGTCGTACGTGGCAAGGTTGAAGTCGTACAGCGACTCGGCGCTGCGCCTGCCATTCACGGCGATGTGACCGCCGTGCAGCACCATGCGGATCTCCCCCGTCACGTGCTCCTGGGTGGTCTCGACGAACGTCTCCAAGGCGCGCTTCAGCGGCGAGTACCAAAGTCCGTCGTAGACCAACTCGCCCCAGCGCTGATCGGTGGTCCGCTTGAACCGGGCGAGTTCGCGCTCCAGGGTCACGTGCTCGAGTTCGGTGTGCGCGGTGATCAGCACCATCGCACCCGGCGCCTCGTAGATCTCGCGGCTCTTGATGCCGACCAGCCGGTCTTCGACGACGTCGAGGCGGCCCACACCCTGTGCACCGGCGCGCCGGTTCAACTCCACGATGGCCTCCAAGACGGACGTCGGGCGGCCATCGATGGATACCGGCTTGCCCTTCTCGAAGCCGACGATGACCTCGTCGGGCGAGCTCCAGTTGACCGTCGGGTCCTCGGTGTAGTCGTAGACGTCCTTTGTCGGGGCGTTCCAAAGATGTTCCAGGAAACCGGTTTCCACTGCACGACCCCATACGTTCTGGTCGACGGAGAACGGCGAACGCTTCGTGACGTTGATCGGGATCGCGTTCTCCTCGGCGAAGGCGATGGCCTTCTCCCGGGTCCACGCGTAGTCGCGGACGGGTGCCAACACCTCGAGATCGGGTGCCAGCGAGGCGAATCCGACCTCGAAGCGCACCTGGTCGTTGCCCTTGCCCGTACAACCATGCGCGACGATGCCACCGCCGTGCTCACGCGCCGCCTCCACCAGATGCTTGACGATCAGCGGTCGGCTGATCGCCGATACCAACGGATACCGGTCCATGTACAGGGCGTTGCTGGTAATGGTCGGCAGGCAGTACTCCTCGGCGAACTCGTCGCGCGCGTCCACCACGACCGCCTCGACGGCACCGCAATCCAGGGCACGCTGCCGGACGACCTCCATGTCCTCACCGCCCTGACCGAGGTCGATGGCGACGGCCACCACCTCGCGCCCGGTCTCCTTGCCGATCCAGCTGATCGCCACGGAGGTGTCCAGACCGCCGGAGTACGCCAAGATGACGCGTTCGGACATTGAATCGATCTCCTTAGTTCAGTTCTTCGAGGGTGCTGGCCAGCTCGGCACCCGTCATGGGTTCACGCGCCACCACCAGGATGGTGTCATCCCCGGCAATGGTGCCGACGACGTAGGGCAGGGCCGAGCGATCGATGGCGCTGGCGAGGTAATGCGCTGCGCCGGGCGGCGTGCGCAGGACCGCGAGGTTGCCGCTGGCGTCGGTGGATACCAGCAGTTCGCCGAGCAGCCGCGACATCCGGTCCGTACCTCCAGAGACACCCCGGACAGGGCTGCCGTCCTCGGGTACGACGTACACCCCGGTGCCGCCATCGGCACCGCGCAGTTTCACTGCACCGAGTTCCTCGAGGTCGCGCGACAGGGTGGCCTGGGTGACGTCGATGCCCTCTTCGGCCAGCATGGCGGCCAGCTCGCTCTGGCTACGCACCGACTTCGACGATAGGAGCATCACGATGCGCGCCTGGCGTCCTGCCCTCGTTGCGGTGGTCATGCGCGATCCCGCTTCGCTTCTCGCTGGAAAGTCATGCGCGATCCAGCAACCACACCAGCAGCGCCTTCTGCGCGTGCAGACGATTCTCGGCCTCGTCCCACACAGCGCTCTGCGGTCCATCGATGACGTCGTCGGTGATCTCGTGTCCGCGGTGGGCCGGAAGACAGTGCAGGACGACCGCATCCGGGTCCGCACGCGTCATCAATTCACCGTTCACCTGGAAAGACCGGAACGGGCGGACCCGGTCGAGGCCGTCGTTCTCCTGCCCCATCGAGGTCCAGGTATCGGTGACCAGAACGTCGGCACCGTCAGCCGCGGACATCGCGTCCGCAGTCACGGTGACGGTCGCTCCTGTCTCGGCCGCGCGGCGTTCCGCAGCAGCAACGAACTGCCGAGCAGGTTCGAAACCCGTGGGGGCGGCGATTGTGACGTTGATCCCTGCGGTGACGCCACCGAGCATCAGCGAGTGCGCCATGTTGTTGGCGCCGTCACCGAAGTAGGCCATCCGCAGGCCCGTGAGCTGACCCTTCCGCTCGGCCAGCGTCTGCAGGTCGGCCAGCACCTGACACGGGTGGAACTCATCGGACAACGCGTTGACGATCGGCACGGTCGCACCGCTGGCCATGGCGGTCAACCGTTCCTGCGCGAAGGTTCGCCAGACGATGGCGTCGACGTAGCGGGACAACACCTGGCCGGTGTCCTCCAGCGTTTCCTCACGCCCCAGTTGTGTGCTGCGTCCGTCCACCACGATGGCGTGGCCGCCGAGCTGGGCGATGCCCATCTCGAACGAGAAGCGCGTTCTGGTGGAGTTCTTCTCGAAGATCACGGCGACTCCGCGCGGTCCGTCGAGTGGCCGCATCCTGAACGGCGCCTTCTTGAGTTCGGCTGCGAGAGCTAGGACTTCGGCTTGCTCGGTGGGCGACAGGTCGTCGTCGCGCAGGAAGTTCCGGACGGTCACGAGGCCTCCACTGCGGTGTCGAGGACGGCGGGCAGCGCCGCAATGAAAGCATCGATTTGCGCGTCGGTGACGACTAGCGGCGGGGCCAGCCGAATGACGTCGGGCGCTGCGGCATTGACCAGGAAGCCGGCGTCACGGGCCGCGCTCTCGACGGCCTTGCCGTGCGGCGCCGTCAAGACGATGCCGCGAAGGAGGCCGCGACCTCTGACGTGGTCGACGAGTGGATGTCCGATCGCCTCGATGCCGTGGCTGATTGTCTTGCCGAGAACGTCCGCCCGGGTGACGAGGTCGTCATCGGCCAGCGCCTTGAGGACTGCCAGGGCCGCGGCGGTGCAGACCGGGTTGCCCCCGAAGGTGCTGCCGTGCATGCCTGGTGTCAGCAGCGCGGCCGCATCGCCAATCGCCAGGCAGGCACCGATCGGCAGGCCGCCGCCCAGGCCCTTGGCCAGGGTGACCACGTCCGGGGTGACGCCGTCATGCTGATGGGCGTAGAACGTTCCCGTGCGTCCCACCCCCGTCTGCACCTCGTCGAGCACGAGGAGCGCACCGTGCCGGGCCGTGATCTCGCGGGCCGACACGAGGTAACCCGGTGGCGGCGTGACGACCCCGCCCTCCCCCATGATCGGCTCGAGAAACACCGCGGCGGTCGTCGAATCGACCGCTCCCGCAAGCGCTTCGACGTCCCCATAGGGAACGTGGGTCACGTTGCCGGGCAACGGTTCGAACGGCGCCTGCTTCGATGGCTGTCCGGTGAGTGACAGCGAGCCCATCGTGCGACCGTGAAAGGCCCCCTCCGCGGCCACCAGTCCGGTGCGACCGGTGAGCCGGGAGATCTTGAACGCGACCTCGTTGGCCTCGGTGCCGGAGTTGCAGAAGAACACCCGCGCCGCGGGAGAAGTGGTCTCGCCACCGAGGTGGGCCACCAGTGCTTCGGCTAAGGCGATGCCCGGTTCCGTCGCGTAGAGGTTCGACGTGTGACCGAGGGTGTTTAGCTGCCTGGTGACGGCCTCGATCACCGCGGGATGACGGTGTCCGAGCACGTTGACTGCGATGCCGCCGAGCAGATCGACGTAGGTCTTGCCGTCGGCGTCGGTGACGACGGCGCCGTCCCCGCTGACCAGTGCGACCGGTGGCGTGCCGTAGTTGTCCATCATCACGGCCTGCCAACGGGCTTGCAGCTCTTCGGTTCTGCTCATTTCACCACCTTCGTTCCCGATCCTTCGTCGGTGAGCAACTCCACCAACACGCAGTGCTCCTCCCGGCCGTCGATCACGTGGGCACTGGGTACCCCGTTCGATACGGCGCGCAGGCAGGCCTCGATCTTGGGCACCATGCCCGATTCCAGCGACGGGAGGAGTCCGGTCAGCGTCGCGACGTCGATCTCGCTGACGAGCGAGGACCGGTCCGGCCAGCTGGTGTAGAGGCCCTCGACGTCGGTGAGCATCAGCAGCTTCTCGGCCAAGAGCGCCTCGGCAAGCGCGGCCGCCGCGGTGTCGGCGTTGATGTTGTGCACTACCCCCGCCGCGTCGGGAGCGATGGTCGAGATTACCGGAATCCGTCCCGCCGCAATGAGATCCATGACTGCCCGAATGTCGACCGACTCGACGTCGCCGACCAGTCCGATGTCGGTGGCCACGCCGTCGACGAGCACGCTGCGCCGCACCGCGGTGAACAGCTGGGCGTCCTCGCCGGTGATGCCGACCGCGTACGGACCGTGGGCGTTGATCAACCCGACCAGCTCGCGCCCGACCTGGCCGAACAACACCATCCTGGCGACGTCGAGGACTTCCGGCGTGGTGACCCGAAATCCGCCCTTGAAGTCGCCCGCGATGCCGAGCTTGGCGAGCATGGCGCTGATCTGTGGTCCGCCGCCGTGGACGACGACCGGGTGAATGCCGCAGTTGCGCAGGAACACCATGTCCGCGGCGAAGGCGGCCTTGAGGACGTCGTCGGTCATGGCGTTGCCGCCGTACTTGACGACGACGATCTTGCCGTGGAGTTGCTTGAGCCATGGCAATGCCGCGGCCAGCACGGCCGCCTTGGTCTGGATCGGCGCGCTTCGAGACGTCGTCACGAGGAGTACGCCGAGTTCTCTTCGACGTAGGCATGGGAGAGGTCGGTGGTGCGGACGGTGCCCTCGCCCACACCGACGGCCAGATCGACGACGACGGAGATGTCGGCGCCGGAGAGGTCGACGTCGCGGGCGCCCGGTGCCCCTGCACCGTCGATGCACACCGGAGTGCCGTTGAACGACACGCTGATCCGGTCTGCGGCCATGTCGACGGGCGCCATTCCGACCGCCGCGAGGACCCGGCCCCAGTTGGGATCCGAACCGAAGATCGCCGTCTTGACCAGACTGTCGCGGGCGATGACGCGGGCCGCGACGACCGCGTCGGCTTCGGTGGCTGCTCCGGTGACCGTGACGGCGACACGCTTGGTGACACCCTCCGCGTCGGCCTGCAACTGCGCGCAGAGGTCGTCGCAGACGGCCAGCACCGCGGCGTCGAGTTCATCCTGGGTCGGGGTGATCTCACTGGCGCCGGAGGCGAGCAGCAGCACGGTGTCATTGGTGGAGCAGCTGCCGTCGATGTCGAGCCGGTCGAAGGTGCGGGCCGCGGCGTTGCGCAACGCGCGGTCGAGGGCGTCGGCGTCGGCGACTGCGTCGGTGGTGATGACGCACAGCATGGTCGCCAGCGAGGGCGCCATCATGCCTGCACCCTTTGCCATCGCGCCGACGGTCCAGCTCGATTCATGATGCAGCGCAACCTGTTTCGGCACGGTATCGGTGGTCATGATGGCCTGCGCCGCTTCGGCGCCGCCCGTCAGGCCGCCTGCCATCTCGTGCACGATGTCCTTGACACCGCCGAGCACCTTGTCCATCGGAAGCCGGTCGCCGATCAATCCCGTGGAGCAGACTCCGACTTCGATGGCTCCGGTCTCGGTACCCCAGTCCGACAGCGCGCTGGCAACGGCCTCGGCAGTCGCGTGGGTGTCCTGGAAGCCGAGCGGGCCGGTGCAGGCATTGGCGCCCCCCGAGTTGAGGATGACGGCGCGCAGACGCTTCGTCGTCATCACCTGCTGTGTCCATAGCACCGGGGCCGCCTTCACCTTGTTGCGGGTGAACACGGCCGCGGCGGCGTAGTCCGGCCCTTCGTTGAAGACCAGCGCGAGGTCAGGCCGGCCGGAGGCCTTGATCCCCGCGGAGATGCCGGTCGCGCGAAAACCCGACGGTGCCGTGACGCCCTGGTTGCGTACGAGCTTGGTCACGGTGCCACTCCCACGATCGAAAGTCCTTCCGTCTCCGGCCATCCCAGCGCCAAGTTCATCGACTGCACGGCCGCCCCTCCAGTTCCCTTGACGAGGTTGTCGATCGCGCACAGCGCCACCAGCACGCCGGCATCCGCGTCGACCGCCACGGCGACCTGAGCGGCGTTGCTGCCGATCACCGATCCCGTCGTCGGCAACCGTCCCTCCGGCAGCAGATGCACGAACGGCTCGCCGCCGTAGGCCTTGTCGTAGGCGGCGCGAATCTTCGATAGCGACGCCTCGGTTCTGGCGGTGCACGTCGCGAGGATGCCCCGAGACGTCGGGATCAGCACGGGTGTGAAGGACACGGTGACGGGCTTGTCGGTAACCGTCCGCAGGCCCTGGGCGATCTCGGGCGTGTGCCGGTGGGCCCCACCGATGTTGTAGGCCCTGGCGGAGCCGATGATCTCGGAGCCGAGGAGGTCGACCTTGGCGGCACGGCCCGCGCCGGAGGTCCCGCTCACCGCGACGACGGTCACGGCGGGCTCGACGAGGTCCTCGGCGAACGCGGGGAGCAGGGCGAGCAGGGCGGCCGTCGGGTAGCAGCCGGGAACGGCGACGCGCTTCGTACTGCGTAGCGCCTCCCTGCCGCCGGGGAGTTCGGGGAGACCGTAGGGCCAACTACCGGCGTGCGCCGACCCGTAGAACCGCTCCCACGCCGCGGGATCGGTGAGCCGGAAGTCGGCGCCGCAGTCGATGATCAAGGTCTCGGGACCGAGCTGGTCGGCGAGCGCGGCAGAATGACCGTGCGGTAGCGCGAGGAACACCACGTCGTGACCGGCCAGCACGTCGGCGTCGGTCGCCTCGAGGACCCTGTCGGCCAGCGGAAGCAGGTGGGGATGGTGCTCTGTCACTCCGGTGCCCGCACTAGCAGCCGCCGTCAACGCGCCGATCTGGAGGCGTCCGTCGGCGACGGCGGGATGGCCGAGCAGGAGCCGCAGGATCTCGCCGCCCGCGTAACCGCTGGCGCCCGCCACTGCCACTGAAGTCATGCAGCGATTCTGCATGTTTATGCGAATCGGTGCAAATTCATTACTCAGCGACGCTGAACTGCGCCGACGCGTGCTGCGGCCGCCGCGACCGCGGCGTCCCTCGACGCGCTGGCCTCGTCCTCGGTGAGCGTCCGATCCGGGGCACGGAACCGCAGTGCCAACGCCAGCGACTTGTTGCCCTCGCCCACCTGTGGGCCCACGTAGACGTCGAAGATCCGGACGTCCTCGAGTAGGTCGCCCGCTCCGTCTCGAACCGCGTCGACGACGGACTGAGCGGCAACGTCGTCTGCGACGATGAGGCTCACGTCCTGGAACACCGCGGGAAACGGCGATACGGCGGGTGCGGGAAGTGGGTCGACCACCGGGACGGCGCTGAGGTCGAGTTCGAGTGCGCACACGCCCTTCGGCAATCCCGTGCGTTCGATGACGGCAGGGTGTAGTTGCCCGGCGTAGCCGATCACCGCGTCGTCGAGAAGGATCTCGGCGCACCGGCCCGGATGCCATGGCAGGTGCTGCGCTGCCCGGAACTCGAATTCGACGTGACATGCCCGCCCGACGATGCGCACCGCCTCGAAGGCGTCCATCGCATCGACGGGACGGCCCGGCCCCCACGGACCCGCGGGCTCGCGCATGCCGCTCAGCACGGCACCGACGTGTAGCGGTTGCCAGGGAAGGGCGTCGTCGATGAGGGCAATCTCGGCGTCGGTGGGGCGACGATCGACCGGCAATCGATCGATCGCCGCGGTCCGTGGTGTCGCCTGCACGATTTGCTCGATGCCGAAGAGTGCGTCATCGGGGGCACCGCGAGACACGTTGCGCACCAATGCCTCCAACAGCCCAGGAAGGAGCGTCGAAGCCAGGAGGGGGCGATCGGCCTCCAGCGGGTTGAGTACCCGCATGGTGGCACGCCGCGGATCGTCGGCCGCAAGCCCCCAGGCGTCGAAGATTCCCGCGGGGAGGAACGGCGTCGGCAGCACCTCGACGAAACCGTTGAGCGCCAGCGACTTTCCAATTGCACGCCGACGTTTCTGGGTGGGGCTGAGACCGCGACCAGCAGGAGCGGTCGGCAGGATCGAGGGGATCTTCTCGAGACCCTCGAGCCGGAGCACCTCTTCGACGAGGTCGGCGGGTTGTCTGAGGTCGGTGCGCCAGCTCGGTGGCACGACGGTGACGATTCCGTCCGATTCGGTGACCTGACCGCCGATCTGGGTCAACCGGCGCACCGTGGTGCCTGCGGGATACGCCACCCCGGCCACCCGGTCGGGCAGGTCCACCGGCATGCCGACCGGTGCGGGTGACCAGTCGTCGCGGGGCGGATCGCCGCGCCAGTCGGTGAGCGTGGGTTCGACGGTGCCGCCTGCGATCTCGGCCAGCAGTGCGGCGCCCCGATCGAGGGCGGCGACCGACGTCGCAGGGTCGACCGTGCGTTCGTAGCGTCGACTCGCCTCACTCACGAGGCGAAGCCGGCGCTGAGTCCGCGACACGGTCGCCGGATCCCACACGGCCGCCTCGAGCAGGACGTCGGTGGTGCTGTCACGCACCTCTGTGGTGCCTGCGCCCATCACACCGCCGATGGCGGCCGTCGCCACGTCGTCGGCGATGAGTACGTCACCGGGATCGAGGATGCGCGTCACGTCGTCGAGGGTGATGACCTTCTCCCCCGGCTCGGCGAATCGGACGTCGAAGCCGCCGGTGATCAGGCTGCGATCGTGCGCGTGCATCGGATGGCCGAGCTCCAGCATGACGTAGTTCGTCACGTCGACGGCGGGTGAGATGGCCCGGATCCCGCTCAGCAGCAGCCGACGCTGCATCCACCACGGCGATACCGCGGACGGGTCGATGCCCACGACCGGGCGAAGCCCGAATCGTTGCACGCCGGTGCCGGATTGGACCGTCAGCGGCCACGCCTCACCCGTCACGGGCAGCGGGTCGACGTCGGCGGGGTCGACGAAGTCGAGGTCGTAGGCACAGGCGAGCTCTCGCGCCATGCCTCGGATCGACAGGCAGTAGCCACGATCCGGGGTGATGGCCAGGTGGAAGACGACGTCGTCGAGGCCGACCACGTCGACGGCGGAGTCCCCAGGTTCGGCCGTGCCGGGAGGCAACACCATGATGCCAGCGTGATCGCTGCCGAGATTGAGCTCCGACGCCGAACAGATCATGCCGTCGGACGTGCGACCGTAGGTCTTGCGCTTGGCGATGGTGAAGTCGCCGGGCAATGTGGTGCCGGGCAGCGCCACGACGACCAGGTCGCCGACCGCGAAGTTGGTTGCCCCACAGACGATGTCGCGGGGATCGCTCTCGCCAACGTCGACCTTGCAGGCCCTGATCGGCTTCTTGAACTCCGTGAGGTCCTCGATCTCGGCGACGCGGCCGACCGTCAGCGGTCCCGATACCGGGCCGACTGGAATGATCTCCTCGACCTCGTGGCCGATGCTGATGAGCGCGCGCTCGAGTTCCTCTGGCGACACGTCCCAACCGGGAGCGCCGGCTTGCACGACGTCGCGTAGCCAGCTGTAGGGAACGCGCATCAGGCTCCGACTCCGAATGGGAGCGAGAAGCGCACGTCACCCTCGACCATGTCCCGCATGTCGGGAATGCCGTTGCGGAACTGCAGGGTTCGTTCCAAGCCCATGCCGAATGCGAAGCCGGAGTACTCGCCGGGATCGACACCGCAGGCACGCAAGACGTTGGGGTTCATCATCCCGCAGCCACCCCACTCGACCCAGCCTGGTCCGCCCTTCTTGTTCTCGAACCAGATGTCGACCTCCGCCGACGGCTCGGTGAACGGAAAGAAGTGCGGGCGCAGCCGGGTCCGGCCCTGCGGGCCGAACTCGGCACGGGCGAAGGCGTCCAGCGTGCCGCGCAGGTTGGCCATCGTCAGGCCGCGGTCGACGGCCATGCCCTCGACCTGATGGAAGACCGGCGTGTGCGTGGCGTCGAGCTCGTCGGTCCGGAACGTGCGGCCGATCGAGACGATGTAGACCGGAAGTTCGCGTTCGAGGAGTGCGCGGATCTGCACCGGGGACGTGTGAGTGCGCAGCACCTGACGCGACCCGTCCGGCGCGATCTGGAAGGTGTCCTGTTCGCTGCGCGCTGGATGGTCGGGCGGAAAGTTCAGCGCATCGAAGTTGAACTGCTCGGTTTCGACCTCTGGGCCCTCGGCCAGTTCCCAACCCATCGCGACGAAGACGTCCGCGACGTGGTCGGTCAGGATCGTGATGGGGTGCCGGGCGCCGACGGGTTCGCGGGTGGACGGCAGTGTCACGTCGATTCGTTCGGCGACAAGGGCGGCGGCATCCCGTTCGGCGCGGAGTACCTCGAGGCGCGCGTCGAACGCACCCTGAGCCGCCGTGCGTGCCTCGTTGACGCGGCGACCGGCGTCCGCCCGGTCGGTCTTCGCGAGCGCCCCAAGCGCCTGACGTGCCAAGGCGATCGACGACTTGTCGCCAAGGTGCTCGGTCTTGGCGCGGGCCAACCCATCCAGGTCGTCCGCCTGCTCGAAGGCCTCGCGGGCTGCGCCGACGGCAGCGGTCAACGTCTCCTGCGACAGTCGCGACGAGTCCGGCTGATCTACCACCCGGCGATCATAGCGACGGGCGGGGTGTGACTCGCGATAGCCTCAGGCCGTGATCATCCGGCCCGTGATCGTTGCAGGTGCGTGGATCCTCGCCGTCCTCGCCGCCCTGGCTACCGCGTTCGCGTCCTGGTGGTGGCTGGCTCCTGCCGTATTGCTGGTGGCACTGGCGGTCCTCGGCACGTGGGACTTGCTGCAGAAGAGACACACGATCCTGCGGGTGTTCCCGATCATCGGTCACGTTCGCTTCCTGATGGAACTGATCCGCCCCGAGATCCGGCAGTACTTCATCGAGTCGAACACCGAGGCGTCGCCATTCGACCGCGAGACCCGCGACCTGGTCTACGAACGGGCGAAGGGCACCAAGGGCGACGAACCGTTCGGTACCGAGCGCGACGTCTATGCGCTCGGCTACGAGTTCCTTCGGCATTCCATCCGGGCCCACGTCGCCGACACGCTCGACCCCAGGGTGCGACTGGGTGGACCCGACTGTGCCCAGCCCTACGACATCGCGATGCTCAACGTGTCAGCGATGAGCTTCGGTGCCCTGTCCGCCAACGCGATCGAAGCCCTGAGTGCGGGCGCCGCCCGTGGCGGGTTCGCCCACGACACCGGCGAGGGCGGCATCAGCCCCTATCACCTGCGCGGCGGGGGTGACCTGATCTGGGAAATCGGGTCGGGGTATTTCGGCTGCCGCGACGCCGACGGCCGCTTCGACCCGGTGGCGTTCGGGGAGAAGGCGACGATTCCTGCGGTGAAGGCGATTTCGATCAAGCTGTCGCAGGGCGCGAAACCCGGGCTCGGCGGCGTGCTTCCCGGCGCCAAGGTCAGCGCCGAGATCGCCGCCACCCGCGGTGTCCCGATCGGCAAGACGGTCATCTCCCCGCCGTCGCACAGCGCGTTCAGCACACCTACGGAGTTCATGGCCTTCATCGCAACCCTGCGACGACTCTCGGGCGGCAAGCCGGTCGGATTCAAGCTGTGCATCGGCGCCCGCACCGAGTTCCTGTCCATCTGCAAGGCGATCCTGGCGACCGGCATCGCGCCCGACTTCATCATCGTCGACGGCGCCGAGGGCGGCACCGGCGCGGCCCCTCAGGAATTCGAGGACCACGTCGGGATGCCGCTGACCGAGGGACTGATGCTGGTGCACGACAGCCTTGTCGGCACCGGCCTGCGAGAGCGCATCTGCGTGGGCGCGTCGGGCAAGGTCGCCAGCGGTGTCGACGTCGTCAGCCGGGTGTGCCAGGGCGCGGACTTCCTGATGGCGGCGCGCGCGATGATGTTCGCCGTCGGTTGCATTCAGGCGCTGAAGTGCAACACCAATCGGTGCCCCACCGGCGTCGCCACCCAGGATCCGTCCCGCACCCGCGCGCTCGACGTCCCCGACAAGACGACGAGGGTGTTCAACTATCAACGCGCGACTGTGGCCAGCGCCGCGCAGATCGTGGCCTCGATGGGACTCGACGGCTTCCACCAGCTCTCTCCGGCGATGCTGAACCGTCGCATCGAAGGTCAACGCACCAGGACCTACGCCGAGATCTATGACTGGTTGATGCCAGGCGAGCTGCTCGAGGACCCTCCGGCCGCATGGCTTACGGACTGGATCGAGGCCACGGCCGATCACTTCCGATGAGGCCTTTGGTCACGGCACGCCCAGGCCGGCCGCGGCGTCGAGGGATCCTGCCGGTGGATGGACCGTGGTCGGCTGGCGCAGTGTCCGCACAACGGTGAAGGCCGTGCCGAATAGCGCTCCGGCGAGGCCGGACGTCGCGGATTGCAGGAGGGTGCCCTCTGCACTGGCGAGCACCAGGAAGCCGAACGCCGCAGCCACGATGAACAGCACCAGCAGCGGCCGCGTCCAGCGTTGTGGCGTACCGAAGCGCGTCGCGACCGCCATGCCGAGGAGCAATGCCGCCAGATGGCCGACGTCGGTGAAGTCCGTGCCGATGAAGACCACCGCCGCGGCCACGGCGAGCCACCACCCCACCCACGTCGGACGCCACCGACGGGGAATCGCCGGAGTGAGGGCGCCGAGGACGGCCGTCGCGCCATAGCTGATGCCGACGTCGGTGGCGCGGGCCACGCTGACCGGAAGCCACCCGTTCGTGACGGCCGCGGTGAGTCCGACGGCCACGAGCAGGGTGGCACCCACATGGCCTACGGCGAACGCCACCAGAAGTCGCCCGCTGCGCCACAGCAGTTCGCCGAGACCGAGCAGACACACCAGCCCGGGCAACCAGTAGGCGACCGGCCCGGCATCGACGACGAAGGCGCTTCCGAGAAGGGTGCCGACGTGTCCGTGGCTGAGGTTGTGCAGATTGGTACTAGCGTGCCGGATCACTCGGTCCTGGGCGTCCGGACCGAGCCGACCGATCTCCGTGGCGACGGCGACCAGCGCGACGGCATAGATCGCCGTCACCCGCACGCGGGCGATCGCGGAGAGCGCTGCACGGACCATGGGAACCGACTATGCCCCCGAGGCGTCATCCGAGACGTCATCCGCTCCTGGCAGATCGCTGCGAGTCTTCACCCAGTACATGGTGAGGTCATCGGGAACACCGGGCACCTTCGGCGAGAACAGTTGCTTGCGTACGCGTTTCGCGGTGATGCCCAACGCCTCGAAGTCCTCGTCGGAGATTCCCGCGAGGGTGACGTTGGACACGACTAGTCCGCCCCTGGTGGCACGATCCATGACGCGGGCAGCGACATTCACGTCGACACCGAGCCAGTCCGAACCTATCCGCTGAGGACGACCGGTGTGGATACCCGCTCGCATCAGTGGCGTATAGCCGCCCACCTCAACGGATTTGACCGCTTCCAGCGCATTCAGCACGGCCCCCACCGCGGTCGCTGGATCGGCGAAAACCGCCATCGCCCCATCGCCCATCCGCTTGACGATGTGTCCACCGGCCTCCAGAAGTGGCGGTTCCGTCACCTGAGTGACCCGCCGAACGAGCTTCAGCGCCGCATCGTCACCGGCCCGAAGCGACCAGTCCGAGAACCCGACGAGATCGGTGAACACAAGCGTGACCTCTCGATTCGCCGGCTGGCCTGAGACGCGCTCGGTCACGGCCTGCCAAATCTGCAGCCCCGCCAGTCCGACCTCGCGAGATGCGGCGTGCCGATCCAAGATGCGGTCGGCCACACGCGCGGCAGCCCGCGGACCACCGACACCGGCCGCCGACAAGGGGTCACCGAAGTCTGGATCACCGGGCAGGGCGCGACGAGCACGCCGGACGAAGGCTATGACACCGGGATTGCGGTTGGTGTTTCTCAGCCAAGAGAGCGGGCCACCGGGATTCTGGCCGGACCGTTCCTCGAACGACTCGACATCCACACCGACCACCCTAGGTGTCGCGTCGGACGGTGACCCTAGGGCGTGGCTCACAACGGGTCGGGCCGGCGGCGTGTGTGCAGGTCACGACGGTGTGGAGCGCCGATGCCGGACCGATGACGATGCGCGCCACGCCATGGAGCAGTAGTGGACAACGTATGTTGTCACGCATACGTTGGTGTCCACGACCGTGAGTTTGGACATCCGTGAGGACACGATGACCGCGAGATCAACGACCACCGCCGATCCGCTCGGTCCGGACTCCTTGACGTGGAAGTACTTCGGTGACCTCCGCACGGGCATGCTGGGCGTCTGGATCGGCGCCATCCAGAACATGTATCCCGAACTCGGCGCAGGCGTCGAAGACCATTCGATCTTGCTGCGGGAGCCGCTGCAACGAGTCGCCAGATCGGTCTACCCGATCATGGGCGTGGTGTACGACGGCGACCGCGCGGCCAAAACCGGTGCCCAGATCCGCGGCTACCACGAAACCATCAAGGGCACCGACGCCGAGGGACGCCGGTACCACGCGCTGAACCCCGAAACCTTCTATTGGGCGCACGCGACGTTCTTCATGCTGATCATCAAGACGGCCGAATACTTCTGCGGCGGGTTGACCGAAGCCGAGAAGCGCCAACTCTTCGACGAGCACGTCCAGTGGTACCGGATGTACGGCATGAGCATGCGACCCGTCCCCGCAAGCTGGGAGGACTTCCAGGAGTACTGGGAGTCGACGTGTCGGGACGAGTTGGAGATCAACCGGGCTACGTTGGACATCTTCTCGATCCGCATCCCCAAGCCGTGGTTCGTCGCCATGCCGACGTCAGTGTGGGACCAGCTGTTCAAGCCGATGGTGGCCGGCCAGCGATGGATCGCCGCCGGCCTCTTCGACCCCGCGGTTCGGGAGAAGGCAGGCCTGCGCTGGACCCCGAGCGACGAGGTGGTCCTGCGATTGTTCGGCAAGCTGGTGCAGCTGGCCTTCGTGGCCGTTCCCGACGAAATCCGGCTTCATCCAAGGGCATTGGCGGCCTACAAGCGGGCGTCGGGCCGATCTCGCTCCGACGCCCCGCTGGTCGAGGCGCCCAACTTCATGGGTCCACCGCGCGACCGGAGGGACCTACCATTGCACTATGTCCCTGGTGGCCCACGTACCTCGTCGTTGATTGAGCGCGCCGGATCCTTGGTGCACACCACGTTCTCCCTCGCAGGCCTGCGCCCGGTGCGTGGTCGGCACAAGCCGGGAAAGGCTGCCTGACACATGCTCGAGTGGTCAGACGTTGATGTCGCCGTGCGCGATGCGGTCCGTGAGTTCGTCGACAAGGAGATTCGGCCCCACGTCGACGATCTGGAGAGCGGCGACATGGCGCCGTATCCGATCATCCGCAAGCTGTTCTCCGCCTTCGGCATCGACGCCATGGCCAAGGAGTCGCTCAACAAGCGGCTGGCCAAGATGCGCGATGGCGGGACCGCCAGTGGTGATGGGTCCTCGGGCGGCATGTTCGGTGGCG
This sequence comes from Mycolicibacterium hodleri, assembly GCF_006439015.1. Taxonomy (GTDB): domain Bacteria; phylum Actinomycetota; class Actinomycetes; order Mycobacteriales; family Mycobacteriaceae; genus Mycobacterium; species Mycobacterium hodleri_A. The sequence goes on from NZ_RCZG01000009.1 coordinate 30,212, forward strand.
GTGGGGATCAGGCCGGCATGGGCTTCGTCCTGATCAGCGAACTGTGCCGGGTCAGCATGGGCGTGGTCACGGGCATGGGGGTCAGCCTGGGCCTGACGGTTCCGACGATCGCCTCGCGTGGGACCCTCGCTCAGCAGGAGCGCTGGCTGCCTGGGCTGGTGACCTACGAGAAGGTCGGCGCGTGGGCAATCACCGAGCCGGACTCGGGTTCCGACGCGTTCGGCGGCATGAAGTCCTACGTGAGGCGGGCCGCCGATGGGACGGGCGACTACGTCCTCAACGGGCGGAAGACGTTCATCACCAACGGTCCGGACGCCGACGTGACGGTCGTCTACGCGAAGCTGGCGGATGGCACGGCGGGAGATACCGATCCCCGCGACCGCAAGGTTCTGACATTCGTCCTCGACAAGGGGATGGACGGATTCGTTCAGTCGAAGCCGTTACGCAAGATGGGCATCCACAGCTCGCGGACCGGCGAGCTGTTCTTCAACGAAGTCCGTCTCGGCCGTGATCGACTCCTGGGCGAGACCGAGGACAATGACAAGGGCGATGGCCGCGACAGCGCCCGTTCGAACTTCTCCGCCGAACGCATCGGCGTCGCCGCGATGGCACTCGGGGTGATCGAGGAGTGCCTGCGCCTCAGCGTCGACTACGCCAAGTCGCGAACGCTGTGGGGACAAGAAATCGGCCAATTCCAGCTGATCCAGCTCAAGCTCGCGAGCATGGAGGTAGCGCGAATGAACGTTCGCAACATGTTGTTCCGTGTCATCGAGGCTGCGCAGTCGGGTACCTCGATCTCGCTACCCGAGGCGTCGGCGATGAAGTGGTACTGCTCGCAGGCGGCCACCGACGTCGCCATGGAGGCCATCCAACTGTTCGGCGGCAACGGCTACATGACCGAATACCGCGTCGAGCAACTGGCCCGTGACGCCAAGTCGTTGATGATCTACGCCGGGAGCAACGAAGTTCAGATCACCCATGTCGCGCGGGGGCTTCTCAGCGATCCTCGATGATGAACTGGGCTGCGCGCGCCGCCAATGCCATCACCGGTCCATTGAGGTTGCCCGCCAACATGATCGGCATCGCAGAACAATCCACGACGCGCAGAGCGTCCACTCCCCTGACCCGGAGCCGGTCGTCGACGACGTCGGCGTCGCTGGGACCCATCGCGCAGCTGCCGATCGCGTGGTAGCCCGTGTAGCCGTCGTCCAGTGCGCTGTCGACCAATTCCTCGTCGCTCTGGATTTCGGAACCCGGGGAGATCTCGTGATCGATCCGGTCGGCGATGGGCGACTGCGCGAATAGTTCTCGCGCCCTGCGCATCATGTTGGCCGTTACGCCTCGGTCGTAGTCACTGGTGAGATAGTTCGGATCGATGCGGGGCGGCGCGTCGGGATCGGCAGAAGCGATCGTCACGGAGCCCTCCGACGTCGGACGTAACGCGAACCCGAGGCATGAAACGCCCGGCTCCCGTTCGACGGCCATCGGTTCGCCGAGCTGGTACTTGGGGATGGTAAATGGCCCGAGCAGCAACTGGCCGTCGACGCGTTCGGCGTTCGGATCCGACTTCATGAAGGCCAGTACCTCGAACGTCGGAGTCGCCAACGTGCCCTTTCGCGTTGCGAGGTAGCGGGCCGCGGCGGCGGCCTGGCCGCGGGGAGAGGACAGCTTACGGTTGTACCCCAGGTTCTCTCTCAACCTGAATCTGAGCGCGAAGCACCGATGCTCCCTGACCCGGCGTCCGACGTGCTCACGGTCGACCACAACGGGCACGCCTACGCTCTCGAGGACCTCTCGTGGGCCGATGCCGGACAACTGCAGCAATTGCGGGCTGCCCACACTGCCGAGCGCACAGACGATCTCGCGATCCGCGCGGAACTCTGCGCGGGCGCCGTCGGCCGTTTTGACTTCGATGCCAACCGCGCGCTCGTTCTCCACGATCAGGCGCTGAACGCTGGTATGTACGAGCACGTCAAGGTTCTCGCGTCGCCTCGCAGGCTTGAGGAACGCGTCGGCGGCACTGACGCGGCGACCATTCCTGATCGTCGCCGGGGCGTACCCAATGCGGGCGTCATCGGACTCGTTGAGGTCTTCGAGCTCGCGGAGTCCGGCGCGCGTACCCGCACCGATGATCTCGCCGCACAGGGGATCCGGACCCCGCCCAACCGAGACGTGCAGCGGTCCCCCGGTGCCGCGAGTGGGCGATGGTCCGAACTCGTTGTCCTCGAAGCCCTTGAAGATCGGCAGGATGTCATTCCAGCCCCAACCCTGGTTGCCGAGCCGTTCCAATTCGTCGTAGTCGCTTCGGTTGCCGCGGTTGTAGACCATGCCGTTGATGGAGCTCGATCCGCCGAGGACTTTGCCCCTGGTCCAGAACTCACACCGTTGGTTGGGGCCGAAGGGCGCGGTGCGGTACCGCCACGCGTACTTGTCGTTGTCCATCAGCAGCCCACCGCCCTTGGGGACGTGGAACATGGGATGCCGGTCGGTGCCGCCAGCCTCGACGAGGAGCACCTTCGTGCGGGGGTCGGCCGACAGCCGATTGGCCAGTACACAACCGGCCGAGCCGGCGCCCGCGATGATGTAGTCGTATCGGGTCATCGGAGCCTCCGCAGCGACGTTACAAATAGTGCGCAAGTTGTAGCGTCGAACAGTACACCCGGCGTGGCTAGTCCTGCCGCGCGGCTCGCGAACTCTGATAGAGGCAGATCGCCGCTGCCGCAGCCACGTTGAGGCTCTCGGCGCTGCCAGCCATCGAGATCCGAACGCGAGAGTCGGCGAGCGTCGCGATCTCGGGCGCGAGCCCGTGGGCCTCCGCGCCGAAGAGCCAGGCGGTGGGTGTGGACAGGTCGGCGTCGTCGAGGGACACGTCGCCATCAAGAGTGGTGGCGAGTATTCGCATTCCGGCGGCGCGAAGCGCATGGATCAGCGCCGCGGTGTCGGCGATTTCGAGCACCGGTAGCGCGAAGATGCTCCCGGCGGACGCGCGCAGGCACTTGCCGTTGTAGGGGTCGACGCTGTGCCCGGCCAGGACGACCGCATCGGCGCCCAACGCGTCGGCGAGTCGGATCAGCGTGCCAGCGTTCCCGGGCTCTGAGGTCTCAACGGCCACTGCGACCAGCCTCGGCGATTTCGCCAAGACGTCGTCGAGGTTGGGCGTCGGCATCTCGCACACAGCCACTAGCCCGATGGGAGTTACCGTGTCGGACAAGGACTTCGCCGCCTTCTCGGTGACGAGGTCCACGGGCGTCGACTGCAAGAGCTCGTGGTAGCGGTCGAGCGCGGCCTCCGTCGCGTAGACCTCGGTGACCAGGCCCCGCGCCAACGCGGCCGCGACGAGGTTGGCACCTTCGGCCAGAAATGTCCCGGTACGTTTGCGGCCCACGTGGCGCAGCAGCTTGGCTGCCGCGACCACGCGGGCCGAACGTTCGGTGAGAGGTGCTATCAGGCGGCCTCGCCCGACGGCGCGTTCACATCACTGGGAAGGGCGGCCTTGGCGACCTCGACGAGCGCGGTGAAAGCAGCCTCGTCGCTGATCGCGATCTCGGACAGGTTCTTGCGGTCGACTTCGACGCCGGCCAACTTCAGGCCCTGGATCAGCCGGTTGTAGGTGACGCCGTTCGCGCGGGCCGCGGCGTTGATCCGGGTGATCCACAGCTTGCGAAAGTCGCCCTTGCGCGCCTTGCGGTCACGGTAGGCGTAGGTCAACGAGTGGAGCTGCTGCTCCTTGGCCTTGCGATAGAGGCGCGACCGCTGGCCGCGGTAGCCCTTCGAGGCCTTCAGTACGGTACGCCGCTTCTTTTGGGCGTTGAGTGCGCGCTTCACGCGTGCCATGAGGTGTTCCTAAATTTCTCGTACGGACAGGGAAAGCTGCGGTCAGCCGTTCAGCATCTTGTTCACGCGGCTGGCATCGTTCGCCGCGACGACGGTGCGGCCATCGAGACGACGAGTGCGCTTGGTCGCCTTGTGCTCCAGCAGGTGGCGGCGGCCGGCCTTCTGGCGCACGATCTTTCCGGTGCCGGTCTTACGGAAGCGCTTGGACGCTCCGCTGTGAGTCTTGGCCTTGGGCATGAGTCCTCAGTTCTCGTGGTGGATCAGTTCTATGGTGTCGCTGGTGGTGCTTCGGCAGGCGGTGCAGCCACCGGCTCGGCGGGCGCAGGCGCCGCACGCTGCGCCTGGGGCGCCGCGGCGTCGTGAGCCGCCCTGGCCTTGGTCTTCGCGCCACGGTGTGGTGCCAGCACCATCGTCATGTTGCGGCCGTCCTGCTTGGCGGACGTCTCGACGAAGCCGTAGTCGGCGACGTCGGCGCCCAGCCGCTGCAGGAGCCGGTAACCGAGTTCGGGCCGCGACTGCTCGCGGCCGCGGAACATGATGGTCACCTTGACCTTCGAACCCGCCTCGAGGAACCGGACGACGTGACCCTTCTTGGTCTCGTAGTCGTGGTCATCGATCTTGGGCCGAAGCTTCTGCTCCTTGACGACGGTCTGCTGCTGGTTCTTGCGAGACTCGCGCTCCTTGAGTGCCGTCTCGTACTTGAATTTGCCGTAGTCCATGATCTTGCAGACCGGGGGCTTCGCGGCTGGAGCAACTTCAACGAGGTCGAGATCGGCATCCGCGGCGACGCGGAGGGCATCTTCGATGCGCACTATGCCTACCTGCTCACCATTCGGTCCGATCAGGCGGACTTCAGGTACACGTATGCGCTCGTTGATGCGGGTCTCAGTGCTGATGGGGCCTCCTATGTAGTCTTCGAGGAGGCACGCCTTCAACACCCTGCTCACATAGAGCAGAAAGACCCTGCACATTGCAGGGCCCGGTGCCGACCGATCACGACTCGCGTCGCCTGCGTGAACGCAGAACACACACCTGACGGTGTCTGTGACCGGACCGCTGTGCCGAGTTGGCCAGCGGTGGGAGCGGGACTCCACTTGCTGTCCTGGCGTATGCCGGGACGGTCGCGCGTGCCAGTCTAGCAGCCATGACCCATGTTCCTGAATCGCCCGACTCGGCTTCCCAGCCGCCCGTCCGTGAACTGGCCGAGATTCCCGCAGTCGAGGTGATCACCAGGGCCGCGGTGATGCTGATGAGTGCGGCCGCCGAGAAGATGGGACTGTCGTCGGACGAGCCCGATGAGTCTCCCCATCGCGATCTGGACGAAGCACGCCGCCTGATCACCGCACTGGCCGGCTTGGTGAAGGCCTCCGCGGAGTATCTGGGACCGCATGCCGGACCGGTCCGCGATGGCTTGAAGCAACTGCAGTTGGCCTTTCGTGAGTCCTCCGCGTTTCCCGACGAACCCGGCCATGGGCCTGGCGAGAAGTACACCGGGCCGGTCTGGTAGACACCCGACCCGCGCTTGTCCCGACCGGAGTCTCAACCATTTCGCGGCTTGAGCGAATATCCTGGCCGCCTATGACGCTGACCACGCCGAAGCAGCTTCGAACGTCGAGTTTCCGGTGGGTGCCCGCCGCCGCGGGGTGGCTCGTCGGCATCATCGCGACACTGTCGCTCATCGCCAGCATCTCGCCGCTGGTTCGGTGGGCGATCAAAGTGCCGCGCGAGTGGGTCAACGACTACATCTTCAACTTCCCGGATACCAGCTTCGCCTGGGCCTTCGTCCTCGCGCTGCTGGCAGCGGCGCTGGCAGCCCGCAAGAGCGTGGCGTGGTGGATCCTCGTCCTCTACATGGTCGCCGCGATCGGGTGGAACGTCGCTGACCTGTCCACCGGCCCCGAGTCGGTGATGGACGACATCGGTGAGGTCATCGGCCTGGGGTTTCACGTCGCGGCGATCGCCTTCCTGGTCCTGGCCCGCAAGGAGTTCTGGGCGAAGGTCCGGCGGGGCGCGCTGATCAAGGCCGCAGCGGCACTGGCCGCCGGTTTTGCGATCGGCATCCTGATCGGCTGGGCGCTGCTCGAGATGTTTCCCGGTTCCCTGGATTACGACGAGCGCCTGCCCTATGCCGCGAACCGGGTCGTGGTGTTCGCCGGAGTCGACGCCGATGCCTTCTCCGGTCACCACCCGCACGTCTTCGTCAACGCGCTGCTCGGACTGTTCGGCGCCCTGGCGCTGATGGCAGCGGCCATCGTGTTGTTCCAATCGCAGCGGGCCGAGAATGCACTGACCGGTGAGGATGAGTCCGCCATCCGCGGGATGCTCGAATTGTGGGGCAAGAACGACTCACTGGGCTACTTCGCCACCCGCCGCGACAAGTCGGTGGTCTTCGCGCCGAACGGGCGGGCTGCCATCACCTACCGGGTCGAGGTCGGAGTCTGTCTCGCAAGCGGCGATCCCCTGGGCGACCCGCGCGCCTGGCCCGCTGCCATCGGTGCCTGGCTCACGCTGTGCCAGTCCTATGGATGGGCGCCCGGGGTGATGGGCGCGAGCGCCACTGCCGCACAAGCGTTCCGCGAAGCCGGTCTCAACGCCCTCGAGCTTGGCGACGAGGCGATTCTGTACCCGGACCGCTTTCGACTTTCCGGACCCGACATGAAGCCCGTGCGCCAGGCGGTCACCCGCGCACGACGCGCGGGGCTCACCGTCCGCATCCGCCGTCACCGCGACCTGACGCCCGAGGAAATGGCGAGGGCCACCCAGCGCGCCGAGGATTGGCGCGACACCGAGACCGAGCGTGGCTTCTCCATGGCGCTGGGCCGACTCGGCGACCCGGCTGATGGCGACTGCATGTTGGTCGAAGCCATCCACCAGGGTGCAGACGGGCAAGACGAAGTGGTGGCCATGCTGTCGCTGGTGCCATGGGGCACCAACGGTGCGTCCCTGGATCTGATGCGGCGCTCACCCCAGTCGCCCAACGGCACCAACGAGCTGATGGTCAGCGAGCTTTGCCTGCAGGGCGAAGACATCGGCATCAACCACATCTCGCTGAACTTCGCCATGTTCCGCTCGGCATTCGAGGAAGGCGCGCAACTCGGCGCGGGCCCCATCGCGCGGCTATGGCGTGCACTGCTGGTGTTCTTCTCACGCTGGTGGCAGCTCGAGACGCTCTACCGATCCAACATGAAGTACATGCCCGAATGGGTACCGCGCTTCGCCTGCTATGAGGACGCCCGCCTGGTACCCCGCGTCGGCATCGCATCGGTGATCGCTGAGGGATTCCTCGTGCTACCGTTCAGTCGACGCTCGAAACAGCATACGGGACAACATATCTCGGCACCGGAGCTGCTGGTGAAGTCGGGCAGGCTGCAACACGACGGAAGCGCACCCGACCTCACCGGACTCGAACTCGAAGGGCCGGCCGACGAGGTCGTCCATCGACTCCCCGAGCAGGTTCGGGTTCGGATGGCAAAGCTGAAGTCGTTGCAGGACAAGGGCATCGACGCCTACCCGGTCGGCAAGGCGCCCAGCCACACCGTCGCCCAAGCGCTCGAGACCGAAGGTGCGCCCGTCACGGTGTCCGGTCGAATACTCCGCATCCGCGACTACGGTTCGGTTCTGTTCGCCGACCTGCGTGATTGGTCCGCCGAAGTCCAACTGCTGTTCGACAACTCACGCCTGAGCGAGGGGACCACCGCCGACTTCACCAACGCCATAGATCTCGGCGACCTCGTCGAGGTGACCGGAACCATGGGCGCCAGCAAGTCCGGCACGCCGTCGCTGCTGGTCGACGGTTGGCGGCTGATCGGCAAGTGCCTGCGCCCGCTGCCCGACAAGTGGAAGGGCCTCACCGACCAGGAGGCGCGGGTCCGCACCCGCTACGTCGACCTCGCCATCAACACCGAGTCCCGCGACCTGATCCGGGCTCGCAGTCATGTCCTGCACGCGATTCGGGAGACGCTGTTCGCCAAGGACTTCATCGAAGTCGAGACACCGATCCTGCAGCAGATCCACGGTGGCGCAAACGCGCGCCCGTTCGTCACCCACATCAACGCCTACGACCTCGATCTCTACCTGCGGATCGCGCCGGAGCTCTACCTCAAGCGGCTCTGCGTCGGTGGGGTGGAGCGGGTGTTCGAGCTGGGCCGCGCCTTCCGCAACGAAGGCGTCGACTTCAGCCACAACCCGGAGTTCACCCTGCTGGAGGCCTACCAGGCGCACGCCGACTACAACGTCTGGATCGACGGCTGCCGCGAGCTCATCCAGAACGCGGCGATGGCCGCCAACGGATCACACGTCGTCATGCGGCCGCGGGAGGACGGGAGCCTCGAGCCTGTCGACATCTCCGGCGAGTGGGCCGTCAAGACCGTTCACGGTGCGGTCTCCGAGGCGCTCGGTGAGCACGTCGGCACCGACACCGACCTGGCCACCCTGCGTCGCTACGCCGATGCCGCCAAGATTCCGTACCAAACCCACTGGGATCCAGGCGCCGTCGTGCTCGAGATGTACGAACACCTCGTCGAGGATCGCACCGAGAACCCGACGTTCTACAAGGACTTCCCCACGTCGGTCTCGCCGCTGACCCGACCGCATCGCAGCCTGCCCGGTGTGGCGGAGCGGTGGGACCTGGTGGCCTGGGGTGTCGAACTGGGCACCGCATACAGCGAGCTGACCGATCCCGTCGAGCAGCGCCGCAGGCTCCAGGAGCAGTCACTGCTCGCCGCGGGTGGCGATCCGGAGGCGATGGAGCTCGACGAGGACTTCCTGCAGGCGATGGAGTACGCGATGCCGCCGACCGGCGGTCTCGGCATGGGCGTCGATCGGGTGGTCATGCTGATCACCGGCCGCAGCATCCGCGAAACCCTGCCCTTTCCGCTGGCCAAGCCTCGTTAAGGGGAAATTACCAGCGTGTTACCAGGATCGGCGGTCACCATGTCGTCGTGACACTGTGGTCGGCAGCCGGAGACTTCCGGCAACAACACCTCTCGCTGATGCACGGCTGGTTGCCGTTGACGATTCAGATCGTCACCGTGGCCGTTCTCTTGGCCGCAATCGGCTGGCGGAACCGACGTTGGCGGCTGGTGTGGCTGCCGGTGGCCGCGATCGTCGGTGTCGCCGTGGCGTCGGCGGCCTACTGGTTCATCACGTCGCAGGGCATGTCGGACGATCCAGCTCCGAAGTTGCTGTGGGTTTGGCTCGTCGTCACAGGGGGCGCCGCCGTGGTGCTCGTGGCCGGCTGGCGCCACGCCCGCTGGTGGCGTCGAGCAGCGTCGGCCGCGGGGTTACCGCTTTGCCTCCTGTGCGCAGCGCTGGCGCTGAATCTCTGGGTCGGCTACTTCCCCACCGTCCAGACCGCGTGGAACCAACTCACGGAGGGCCCCCTACCCGACCAGGCCACACAGGCGACCGTGGTCGCGATGCAGACCAAGCATCAGATCCCGGCCAAGGGCGTCGTAGTCCCGGTGAACATCGGCGCGGTCGCGTCGGGCTTCAAACACCGCGGTGAGCTGGTCTACCTCCCGCCTGCCTGGTTCGCGACGAACCCGGCGCCGCGGCTGCCGACGTTGATGATGATTGGCGGCGAGTTCAACACCCCTGGGGACTGGCTGCGAGCGGGTAACGCGATCAAGTCAGTCGACGACTTCGCCGCAGCCAACGGCGGCAACGCCCCGGTGCTCGTCTTCGTGGACACGGGCGGCGCCTTCAACAACGACACCGAATGCGTCAACGGCTCGCGCGGTAATTCCGCGGACCACCTGACCAAGGACGTGGTGCCGTTCATGGAATCGGCCTACGGCGTCAGCGCCGACCGCGCAAACTGGGGCCTCGTCGGCTGGTCGATGGGAGGTACCTGCGCGGTGGACCTGGCGACGATGCATCCGGACATGTTCAGCACCTTCGAGGACATCGCCGGCGACCTGGCGCCCAACTCCGGAACCAAGCAGCAGACCATCGACCGGTTGTTCGGCGGCAACGCCGCGGCCTACTCGGCCTTCGACCCGACCAGCGTCATCACCAAGCACGGCCCCTACAGGGGCATATCCGGATGGTTCGACATCAACGGATCCGGTCCGACGAGCGGTCCGACTGTCGTCAATGCGGTCAACGACAACGGCACCGGACTCGGCGGCAAGGAGGCCGCGACGCACGTCAGCGATCAAGCGGCCGCAGCGAATTCACTGTGCGCCCTCGGTGCCGCCAACGGCATCAGGTGCGCGGTGGTGATGCAGCCGGGTAGGCACGACTGGCCGTTCGCCGACCACGCCTTCGCCGCGGCACTGCCGTGGCTGGCTGGCCAAGTCCACACACCGGGCATTCCTGTGCTGGCATTGCCCGGCGCGGCGCCGATGCTGACGCACATTCAGTAGGCGGACGTTCAATAGTCGGCCTCGGTCGCGACGAGCTCCGCGAAAAACGCGTCCGGACCGGGTTCGGCGAGCCGTGCCCTCGCGAATGCGCGAATGCGCTGTCGGAGCTCTGCGGCCTCAGCGGAGTCGCCGGGGTCGGAGCGGTGGGGGCCGATCGCCACGCTGGTCGTTGACCAGTCGTGGCCCCATGCCTGGTTCTCGGTCAACTCGCGGCCGTCCTCAAACAGCATCGACAAGGCAGCGGTCCCACGAGTGTCGAGAACGCCCGTGGCGCTCACTGAGCCGGAGCGAAGTCGCACCTCGATCCCACGGGCGGGCGCCTGGCCGGTCAGCGCAACGCGAAGCATGGCGAAGACCGACGAGTCGGCGCCCTCCACCGACCAGTCGATCGTGCGATCTGCAGCGTCGAACAGCCCGTGCGGCACGGTGACCCAGTCGACCGACCCGACGCCGCGGGCGATCGCAGACCGCGAGCGCTCACCCTCCGGGCCCGCTACCAACGCGAAGTCCTCGCGGCGCCCGGAGACAGGGCCCGCGAGTAATTCGGACGGTTCGGCCGACCAGGCACCGAGATCGTCGGCCAGCTCGGCGCAGGCCGCCGCCATCTCGGCGACGCGAGGGTCGGCCCCCAACTCGAACGCTCGCAGCGCCGACTGGTGCGGCGCGAGCAGTCCCTCGACATCGGCGTCCAACGTGTCCTCGGAGAGGAATTCCTGTGCCGCGCTCACGAGAATCGCCAGCTCGCCGTCAAGCAGCGCGCGGTCCAATGGGACTATGCCGTCCCGTCTGCTCTCCGGCCACCACCGGCGAAGCCAGTGCCCGATGGCGATGCGCCGCAACGGCTCCAGCGCCTCGGGCACCAGGTCGACGTCGACCGGTTCGACTCCCGACGCGATCGCGGCGTGACCCGCCGGCCCCACGACGCGCCACAGCCATTCGGCGGCCGCGCGATCGGTGATCGTCATTCTGGTGGCCGCCACGCCGTCGCGATCGTCGACCGTCCACTCCAGCACCGCACCACTGACTTCGAGCACTGCCACCGCGGGCACCACGGCGACGGCAGGCCCCACGACCCACAGACCCGCGTCTGCCACAAACCTCACCGGGCGACCTCGTACTCCTGAAGTTCCAACATCGACTTGATGCGTTGGCGATGGTCCAAACTGACCGAGCGTGCGACCCCTTCGAGCAAGGACCGCAGGTCGTCGACGTCGCCACAGGGTTCCTGCCACACGTCGCGGCCATGCAGACGGGCCCACAGCCTCTTGAGATACGGCCGCACGAAGTCCGATAGATCGTCGATCACCTGGCGTTGGCGCGGATGAATCGGTCCGCCCTCGACGAGGTAGCGCCGCGCGTGCAGGACATAGGCCTCCTTGCGCAACCTCGCCTGAATGCCAACTGCCAACGCGTAGCGGGTCGGGCTGGCGTCGATCAACGGGTTGAGGTCGACCGCGACCTCGATGCCCGCGATCAGCGTCGCCTGCTTGTCCTCGCCGAGCAGCCCCCAGGGAGCGCACGCCCTATCGACCTCCTCGGCGCAGAGCAGCGGAATGTCGGGAAGTTCGTCGCGGTCCAACGCGCGGCGCAACGTCCCCCTCACCCGATCCACCACGCTGCGATTGAGCGGAGGTTCCCCCTCCGAAGTCCGCATCACCGGCGGCGGTGGTTGTGGGGACACCGAACTCAACCCGATGTCGACGATCGACCATGGTAGTTCGACGCCGTCGACGCGGGCCCTCGCACCGAAGTTGTAGGGCGTGGCGTCGGCGATCAGCGCCGACCACACGCGTTGCCTTGCTACCCCGGCGTTGTGGCCGCCGGCGTCGCCCAGCACTGTCGTGAGGCCGGCCAGGAACGGCCCTGCGATGGCGTTCCCCGCTCGAACGTCGCGCCAGCTGTGCTCAAGCTGGCTGGACAGTTGCGCCATGACCCGCGCGCCGTCCAGGTAACGGTTGAGCACCTCGATACCGGTCCGGTCGCGGTCCTCGTGCACTCCGCGTAATACCGACTCGGCGGTCGCGCGACCGTCCGTGGCTGGTGCGCCGCCGGTGACCGCAAGCTCGAAACACACGGGGAAGTAGAGCTCCTGGGAATTGCCCGAAGTGATGTGCAACCTGCGGCGCTCGCGCTTCAATACTGCGAACCATGCTGCAGTAGAGCGCAATTGAGCTGCATGCTGAAGAATCAGGTTCTGCATCGCCGTTGCCGTCTCCGGTGTGACGACGGCTGCCGAGTACTGCGGGTTGGCGCGAAGGCGAAGTACCAGCGGGTCGAGGATCCGCTTTACGGTGCGTCGCAGCGGAGCGCCATCGACGGCACTCAGGACCTCCACCCCTGGCCCGATCCCACGCCACGCCTCGTCGATCACGGCGCGCCGTGGTAGCACGACACCCTGTCGCGTAGCAGGGGTGCCGACGTCGGTCACCAGGCGAGGCGCCGTGGTCATCCGCCCAGAATAGGTGGTTCCTCGACGAACGCCGCACTGGAAAGTTGGGTTTGGTAGCAGTTGCACAGCCGGACCCTGATGCCATGTCCAACGTCCTGATGAATGCCATCGTGTTTCTGTTCTCTGCCGCGATCGGAGCCATCATGTGCGCTCAACTGTCGCGCGCCACCCGCGCACCGTCCGAACTTCTGCCTGCCAGATCACCGAGCGGCGTGGGCATCGGCACCGTTCGCGCAGTCGACGGGCTCATCACCGTCGACGTGGAGTGCATGTCGGGCCAGCGCTTCGTCGGCCGACTGCGTCAGCACGCCGACGATGCATCGCTAGGCGAGTTGCAGCCCGGCGTCCTGCTGTTGGTCACCTTCGATCCATGGGAACGCGAACAGCTTTCGCTTGCCGACGACATGGCTGCGGTGCGTGCGGCCTTCGATCAGATGCTCGTGTGCAAGGGCCTGGTATCCCCTGCCCAGGTGGAACTGTTCAGGAATGGCACCAAGGCCCGTGGTGTCGTGACCGCGATGAGCCCGACGGGAGCCGCCCGCGAGGACTATCGAGAGATCGAAATCGACCTCATGGTGCGCAGACCGGCCGGCGGGCAGTTTCCCGCCCACGAGACCGCGCTGATACCGGAGTCGGCCCTGGCCAAGGTTGCGCCGGGTTCCGTGGTCGACGCCTACTACCGAAGCGGGGACGAATCCTCGGTCGCCATCTCCGTACCGCCCGGTTGACTGATCAGCGTGCACCGTCGACCGCAAACGTGACCAGTGCGGCCCAGTACAGAGGATGCGCAGTCACGTCGCCGGAACGCCACTGCCTCATACGATCCCGCTGCCATCGGTTCACCGCGCAGCCGCCTTCGTCATCGTCGTGCGCATCGTCCACCGCGACGACGAGATCGGCCATGGGATCGGCCGTGCCACCGGTGAACTGCCGGTACCCAGCCGTCGTCGGCAAGGACCATAGCGTCGCAGTGACCAACTGCGCACCGCACAACACCATCGCGGCGACCAACCCCGTCGCCTCGTCAAACCGGTAGTCACCGCCGGACGCGCAGGCGACGAGCGCTACCCGCGGCGGCATCGGCATTCGGCGCGTCATGATGGCCGCCGCTGTGAGCGGAGCGTCCTCCGCCAAATGCAAGGCCGCCTGGTCCGCGCGGCCCGACCTGTCCTCGGCAGCGCTGGCGTGACCGACGTAGAGGAGCCGACCGGGCTCCTCCACCAACATTCTGGTGAGCCAATCCCTGTCGGCGTCCGTGCGGCGAAACAGCTCGGTCGCCGCAGAAACCTTGGGCAGTACGTGCCGTGACGAGACGCCACCGGCGAAGTGCCGAGCCAAGCGTGTGTCCGCCGACGGTCGGCCGAGTACCGAGCCCAGCGTCGAGTCAGCGCGTTGCCCTGGCACCCGCGGGTCGAGGACTAGCAGCGGAGGGTGGCCTCGACGATCGGCCCATGCCGTACGCGGACGCGGCGAGTTGACGATGTTCGGTGGAATGGCCATCAACACGTCGACAAGCTCCATCAGCCGGTGAGAATCCGCCTCAGAATCAGGCAGCGCGAGCAGCCCCCACGGCACCCGCCCCAATCTCGCACTCGGCGAGACGAAGAGCACCGCCCGTGGGGTGGACGCGTAGTCCACCAGCAGGCGCCATGCCGGCTCCAACAGCAGCACGGTCCCGAGTCGCCGAGCGAGTGCCAGCTCGGTTTCCCGGGTGGCGAACGGCCCGGTCACGAGCGCCCTGTCCACCGCATCGGCCACGGACTCCCCCGCCGACGGCTCTGGAAGCGCCCGAGCCAGGTCGTCGAGCGCCTCTCGGACGTGCACGGCCTGAACCACCCAGGTGACCGTCCGGGACGGATCCCCGACTACCCGCAGACTTGCGTAAGTGGCCACCCCGACGTCTGCAAATCTCAGAATGAGAGTGCTCAGAACGCAGTCTCCCATGTCTCCCATACCGATTCGGCGGCCGTGACGCATTGGCCGTATCGCTCGAGCGCCAAGGCGCGGTAGTGATCGAGCACCGGGCCAGTGGTCGGGTCCATGCGCAGGGGCGGCAGGGGGCCCAACCGCGTCAGCCCGGTGTCGTCGGCGATCGGCGGTCCCGCGGCGATCAAGGCAAGCTCGTCGACGTCGGTGATCGGAGCCGCCGCGGTGGACACGCTCGACCACGCCGCCGCAGTGGCGTCCGCCTGCTCCGACTTGAAAGTTCCTCGTGCACTGTGGTATTCGATTAACTGGCTGACGAGATCGGAGTTCTCCCAGTCCGAGGCGACGGCGAAGGCTCCGGCCAGCAGCGGCGCCGACACACACGCCGCCCACTGCGCCCGCGCCTCGGCGTCGGCCACTGAGTACCGCACCGAATCGACGGCCAGGGACGCGGGCACCTTCAGTTCCGCGGCGCGTTTCAGCTTCTCCATCGCCGCGCGATGTTGCTCAGTGCCCAGCTGCGCCCTGATCGCACCGGACCCCGCCTGGTATCTGGCCTCGGCAGCCTCCCAGTCCTCGTCCGGCTCGCCCGCACCGTCGAAGCCGAGGTCCGCCAGAGCCTCGGCCCGCCATACGTTGCCGAGGTGATCGTCGAGCCTGGCATAGGCCAGCCAGCTGCTGCGAGGAGAGGAGTCCAGACACGCGCGGGCCTGCGTCACCATGTCGACTGCCTCGGCGTACCGGCCACGGAAGATGGCGATCCAGCTGCGCTGCAATAGAATGCGGTGGATGTGGAACGGCTTGCCGAGCTCGCGCCAGTGCCGTTCGGCATTCTCCCAGCATTCGTCGGCGACCTTGAGTCCGCCCGCCGACATTCGAGTCAGGCCGAAGAATAGCCAACATCTGGAGACGTCGTTGGCGCGGGCATAGCGGGCGATCACCGGATAGGCCTCATACATGCGCGCTTCGGTGCCAACGCGGTCACCGGCAGACCAGCTGGCGGCACCGCGCTCCAATTGCGCTCGCGCCGTGGCCAATTCCCAGCCGCGCGCCTCAGCGCGGGCCTCAACCCGCCGCAACCAGGGTGCGGCCTGCTCGAGACGACCGGTCTCGATGCAGAACCTCGCGTACCCGATGCCGCCGAGCACCCGCAGATTGTCGGCCGATTCACCGCTCTCCGAGGACGCCAGGATGTGCTGGACCACGCTGTCCCACAGGGCTACCGAACGCACGTGCAGGTCGTCGTCGCACAGGGCTTCGGCGCAGACGATTCGCGCGTAGGTCAGCAGGTAGGTGTGTTCTTCGGCGAGGTCGGCGAACTCAACGTCGTCGTCGTCGAGCGCGCTGAGCGCAACCGCCGCGCCCTCGTGATCACCCATGGCCGCCGCCAGCCCCGTCTCGAGGAAGCCGGCCCGGCGCCCGTACCTGCGGATCACATGACGCATTTCGACCGGCGTCATGGTTGACTTGCCGACCACGTCCGGCGTCGCACCGCCCGCGAGGATCGACGCGTAAGTGGTGAGGCACTCCCTGATGCGACGAGCGCCCTCGCGCACTCCGTCGTACGCCGTCCTGACGAGGTAGAGCTCACCGAGCTGCGCCAGCGCCTCGAGCATCCAGTCGTCCCGATTGGCCGCCTCGATCTGCGGCATGAAGGACAGCAGCAGTTCCTTGGCCGTCGTCTCCTCGGAGGCCAGGGCCAAGTGCCGGGCCCGCTCCAACCCCCCGGGAATCGACACGGCTGAATCATAAGTCGCGACGGACGCGAGGTCTGGAAGTCGGAAATGGCGAAGCGGCGGACGTGCCGTGCACGTCCGCCACTCCGCTCGGCCTAACCGCGGGGTGACCTGTCAGTTGCAGGTCACCGTGATCTCGAACTTCTTCGTGATCATTCCCGCCATCGGGTTCTTCATGTCAGCGCCCTGCGCCTCTCCGGTGATGGTGTAGGTGCTGCCGTCGACCGCCACGTCCGCCGAGCCGGACTTCATCCCACCCATCTGAGCCACGGCCAGCGCATTGCCGTCGACGACCAGACCGAGGGACTCGACCGTGGGGGTGGAAGCGTCGGTCATCACGACGCCGAGGCCCTGCTGACCACCAACTGCTCCGCTGGCCACGTTGATCTTGCCGCCAGCCTTCACGCAGGTCACGGAATTGAGGTCCAGGCCCGCCAGATCCTGACCCTCCACCTTGACCTGGGTGTTGCCGCTGGTGCTGACCTGTGCGGTGCTGCCGCCGGCCGCGGGTGTGCTGGACCCCGGCGTCGAGCCCTTATCATCCGAGCAGCCGACCAGAACCAGGGCGGCCGCCGCGATGCCGATACCCGCCGTCACGATCTTCTTCATTTTTTCGGTTCCCTTCGTTCGCAACGCCGGAGGTGGCGTCGTCGTGAGGCAAGTACAGGCGGGCCGAATCGCTACCGATCCCAACAATCGCCGGGAGTACGGTGACAACGTGGTCGACTCAGCTGTGCCAGATCCCGGCGAGATCATCGACGCGGAGGTCGTAACGGACCCCCTTCCCGCGACGCCGCAGGACACCGGCTACACCGCCGAGGGCGTGCCGACCTTCGAAGCCGTCAGGGAAAAGATCGAGACCAGGTACGGCACGGCGATCGGGTCGTCCGAGTTGGCGTCGGAGACCGCGGAGGGACGTGACGTCGAGGAGCGGTACGAGGCCCGGCAGCGCGCCGCTCACGATCGCCTCGAGCAGATCAGGGCGTCGATGCGCGACGAGTCAGACCAAGTCTGAGTCGTGCGCTCGTTCACCGTCGAGGAGCGACGGACACGGTTGGCGCGCCGCCACTTCCTAGCCTCACCCGCCGGCGACTGCGTCGCCGACATGACCGCTTCCTTCGTCGGACTGCATGCCACCGACCCGGCCACGCCCTACCTGTCGCTATGGGCACGCGGAGTGGGCTTTCGCGTCGCTCACCTCGACGCCGCGCTGTACGAGGACCGGACCGTGGTGAAGCATCTCGCCATGCGACGCACATTGTGGGTGGTCAACGCCGCAGACCTGCCCGCAGTCCAGGTCGCGGCGAGCGACCGGGTGGCGGCAACCGAGCGCAGGAAGCTGATCGCCGACGTGGTGAAGGCGGGCATCGCCGCCGACGGCGAAGCGTGGCTCCGGAAAGCATCGACCGCCGTCACCACGCATCTCGACGAACACGGGCACGCCAACGCCAGGGAACTGCGTGCAGCCGTCCCGCAACTTTCGGGCGAATACGACCCCGCGCCGGGCAAGAGCTGGGGCGGGACGGGTCCCATCGCGCCGCGGGTGCTGACGGTGTTGGGCGTCGAAGGACACATGATCCGCGGCCCCAACGAAGGCGGCTGGACGACGTCGCGCCCCAGGTGGACCTCCGCGGCGGGGTGGCTCGGCGCTAGTGATCCGATGGAGCACGACGCGGCACGGGAGACGTTGATCCGAACGTGGCTGCGGACGTTCGGACCCGCCACCATCAACGACGTGAAGTGGTACTTCGGCCACACCCTCACCTGGGCGCGGGATGGCCTTCGTGACGTCGGCGCCGTAGAGGTGGATCTGGGCGGCACGCCCGGCTACGTCCTACCCGATGACCTGGAGCTCGAGCCCGGGTGCGACCGCTGGTGCGCCCTGCTCCCCGGTCTCGACGTCACGACCATGGGTTGGCAGGACCGCGACTGGTATCTCGGCCCGCACAAGGCTCAGGTGTTCGACCGCAATGGCAACGGAGGACCGACCGCGTGGTGCGACGGTCGAATCGTCGGGGGCTGGACTCAGGACGCCGACGGCTGCGTCGCAGTGCAACTCGTCGAGAAGGTCGACGCCAAGGCGTCGAAGGCGTTGGCGCGCAAGGCGAGAGAGCTCACCGAGTGGCTCGACGGGGTGCGGGTCGCGCCCCGGTTTCCCTCGCCCCTGTCGAAGTCGCTGTCCAAAACCGCTACGCGCTGACCTTGCGCCGCTTCCTCGCCCGCGCGGGGGCGGGCAGCATCTCGGCGAGGAACTGGCCGGTGTAGCTCTCCGATACCGCAGCCACGTCCTCCGGCGTGCCCTGCGCCACGACCGTGCCGCCACCGCCACCGCCCTCCGGCCCCATGTCGACGATCCAGTCTGAGGTCTTGATGACGTCGAGATTGTGTTCGATGACGATGACGGTGTTGCCCTTGTCGACCAGGCCGTTGATGACCTTGAGGAGCTTGCGGATGTCCTCGAAGTGCAGGCCGGTCGTCGGCTCGTCGAGGACGTAGACGGTGCGCCCCGTCGAACGCTTCTGCAGCTCGGCGGCCAGTTTCACGCGCTGGGCTTCACCGCCGGACAGCGTAGGGGCAGGCTGCCCCAACCGCACGTAGCCGAGGCCGACGTCCACGAGGGTCTTCAGATAGCGGTAGATGGACGTGATCGGCTCGAAGAAGTCGGTCGCCTCCTCGATCGACATGTCGAGAACCTCGGAGATGGTCTTGCCCTTGTAGTGCACCTCGAGCGTTTCCCGGTTGTACCGGGCGCCGTGGCAGACCTCGCATGGCACGTAGACGTCGGGGAGGAAGTTCATCTCGATCTTGATGGTGCCGTCGCCGGAGCACGCCTCGCAGCGGCCGCCCTTGACGTTGAAGGAGAATCGTCCCGGCTGGTAGCCCCGCACCTTGGCTTCGGTGGTGGCGGCGAACAGTGTCCGGATCTTGTCGAAGACGCCGGTGTAGGTGGCCGGATTGGACCGCGGGGTGCGCCCGATCGGCGACTGGTCGACGCGGACCAACTTGTCGAGTTGGTCGACGCCGTTGATGCGGGTGTGGCGACCCGGCACCTGCCGCGCGCCATTGAGCTTGTTGGCCAGCACCGACGCCAGGATGTCGTTGACGAGGGTGGACTTGCCGGATCCCGACACGCCGGTGACCGAAGTCAGCACGCCCAGCGGGAAGGACACGTCGATCTCGCGCAGGTTGTTCTCCCGGGCACCGACCACCGTCAATTGGCGCTTGCGATCGATCGGACGGTGAATGGCCGGCACCTCGATGCTCTCCTTGCCGGAAAGGTAGGCGCCAGTGATGGATTCGGGATTCGTCAGCAGATCGGCGTAGGTGCCGCTGTGCACGATGTGGCCACCGTGCTCACCCGCCGCCGGCCCGATGTCGACGACCCAGTCCGCGTGCGCGATGGTGTCCAGATCGTGCTCGACGACGATCAACGTGTTGCCGAGGTCCCGTAGCCGGACGAGCGTGTCGATCAGACGCCGGTTGTCACGCTGGTGCAGACCGATCGACGGCTCGTCGAGCACGTACAGCACGCCCGCCAACCCCGAGCCGATCTGCGTGGCGAGCCGGATGCGTTGCGCCTCACCGCCGGAGAGCGTGCCCGCGGCCCGGGACAGCGTCAGGTAGTCCAGGCCCACGTCGAGCAGGAACCCCAGCCGGGACTGCACCTCCTTGAGCACCTGTCCCGCGATGGCGTGCTCCCGCGTGCCGAGCGTGAGCGCGTTGAGGAACTTCGAACAGTCGGCGATTGAGAGCTCACAGACCTGCGCGATCGACTTCGCGTCGTCCGCGGCGGACAGCGTCACGGCTAGGATCTCAGGCTTGAGCCGGGTGCCCTCGCAGACGGGGCACGGGACGTCGCGCATGAAGCCGTCGTACCGTTCCTTCATCTGTTCCGATTCGGTTTGTTCCATGCGTCGGTGCAGGAACGCCATCACGCCCTCGAAGTCGGCGTAGTACGAGCGCGTGCGGCCGTAACGGTTCTTATACCGCACGTGCACCTGCTCATCGCAGCCTTCGAGGATGGCCTTGCGTGCCTTCGCGGGCAGCTTGCGCCATGGTGTGTCCACGTCGAATCCCAGGCTCTCGCCGAGGCCTTCGAGCATCCGCGTGAAGTAGTCGGCCGTGTGACCCATGGCCCACGGTGCGATGGCGCCGTCGGCGAGCGTCAAGTCAGGGTCGGGCACGACGAGGTCGGGGTCGACCTCCTTGCGGATGCCCAGACCGGTGCACTCCGGGCACGCGCCATAGGGCGAGTTGAACGAGAAAGACCGCGGTTCGAGGTCGTCGACCGCCAGGGCATGCCCGTTGGGGCAGGCCAGTTTCTCGGAGAACCGCTGCTCGCGATGCGGCGAGTCTTCGTCTGCGTCGACGAACTCCAAAACCACGATTCCGTCTGCGAGCCCGAGGGCAGTCTCGACCGAGTCGGTGAGGCGCTGCTTCGAACCGGCCTTCACGCTGAGACGGTCGACCACCACCTCGATGTCGTGCTTCTCCTGCTTCTTCAGCTTGGGCGGATCGGTGAGAGTGTGCACGACACCGTCCACGCGCACGCGGCTGTAACCCTGAGAATTCAGCTTCTCGAAGAGATCGACGAATTCACCCTTGCGAGTACGCACGACCGGGGCGAGCACCTGGAACCGGATGCCCTCCTCCATCGCCAGCACCTGGTCCACGATCTGCTGGGGCGTCTGCCGAGCGATGCGCTCACCGCAGACGGGGCAGTGCGCCATGCCGGCGCGGGCGTAGAGCAGGCGTAGGTAGTCGTACACCTCGGTGATGGTGCCGACCGTCGAGCGGGGATTCCGGTTGGTCGACTTCTGGTCGATCGACACCGCGGGCGAAAGTCCCTCGATGAAGTCGACGTCGGGCTTGTCCATCTGGCCGAGAAACTGCCGGGCATACGCCGACAGCGACTCGACGTAGCGACGCTGTCCCTCGGCGAAGATCGTGTCGAACGCCAGCGACGACTTCCCGGAACCGGACAGGCCGGTGAAGACGATCAACGAGTCGCGCGGCAGGTCTACATCGACGTTTCGCAGGTTGTGCTCGCGTGCACCCTTGACGATCAGGCGGTCAGCCAACTGATATCTCTCTCACTAGAATTCTGCGGACCATCGCGCTCCACGACCCGCACAAAGCGGTCCGCGCTCATGTTATGTCCACCCTCCGACAAGCCCCGTACCGTGGCAGTCATGACTGGTCGCGAAACCTCCGTCGATGACAACTACACGGGTCACGTCGAGTCTGGCTCGGCTGCACGCCGCCGCCTCCCCGGCGCGACGATCGTGAAGGCATCGGTCGGCCCCATGGACAACAACGCCTACCTGATCACGTGTTCCCACACCGGCGAGACGCTACTCATCGACGCCGCAAACGACGCTCCGCTCCTGCTCGACCTGGTCGATCGGTATGCGCCGAAGGTCGCGCTCATAGTGACCAGCCACCAGCACGGCGACCACTGGATGGCGCTCGAACAGGTTGCCGAGGCCACCGGCGCACCGACGGCCGCACATCAACTCGACGCGGAGCCCTTGCCCGTCACGCCCGACCGCCTCCTCGCCAACGGCGACACCATCGACGTCGGCGACCTGACCTTCGACGTGATACACCTCCAAGGCCACACCGAGGGCTCGGTGGCACTGGCCCTGAGCGGGCCCGCGGTGGGCTATGCCGTGCAGTTGTTCACCGGAGACTGCCTGTTCCCCGGTGGCGTCGGCAAGACGTGGAAGGACGGCGACTTCGAGCGGCTGCTCGGCGACGTGTCGACGCGGCTGTTCGACGTCTACCCGGACTCGACCGTCGTCTACCCCGGCCACGGTGACGACACCACGCTCGGGAACGAGCGTCCGCATCTGACGGAGTGGCGCGAGCGCGGCTGGTAGCGACGACGGCCGGGCCGCGGCATCGCCTCGCCGTGTCCGCGCGCTCGGTGCGGCACGTACGGTGGCACCCATGAGCGGATGGCCCAAACCCGACAAACTCAGCCCCGGACAGGAATCGGTCTGGGACTACCCACGACCGCCGAGGCTGGAGTCGTTCGCGGGTTCGATCACGATCGAATTGGGCGGCCGGACCATTGCCTCCACCGACCGCGGGTGGCGCGTGCTGGAGACCAGCCACCCGCCGACCTACTACCTGCCGCAATCCGCATTCGACGGTGGCGTCCTCCGCGAGGCGGCCGGGTCGTCGTGGTGCGAATGGAAGGGCGTGGCGTCGTACTACGATCTCGTCACCGATGGACGCGTCGCCGAGCGCGCCGGGTGGACGTACCTGCAACCGACGGCCGGCTTCGAGCCGATCACCGGAGCGATCGCCGTGATGGCGGCGGAGGTGGACCGATGCACCGTCAACGGCGAACAGGTCGAACCACAACCTGGCGGGTTCTACGGCGGCTGGGTCACCAGTTGGGTCAGGGGCCCGTTCAAGGGCATTCCGGGGTCGAGGGGCTGGTAGCCCCCGGCATCAGGAGGTGTGGACGATCAAGACGTCGGACTTGGACCGGCGTGCCACGTTGGCCGGCACCGACCCAAGCAGTCGACCGGCGATCGTGCTGAGACCGACGTTGCCGACGACCAGTAGATCTGCCTTGATCTCTTCGGCGAGGTCGACCAAGGCGTCGACGGGAGCACCGACGACGGCCTTCTCTTCGACGTCCTTGGCTCCCGCAGTGTGAGCCCGGTCCTTGGCCTCGCGCAGGATCGCGTAAATGGGAGCGTTGCCCGCCATCTTGTAGCCCTCGTCCTTCAGGACGTCGGCAGCCCGGGCGTCCTCACTCTGGGGGAAGTACGCGGTCGCCACGATCAACTTTGCGTCCGCACCCGCGGCGATCTGGGCGGCTCGGTCGACCGCACGCAGCGATGAATCCGAACCGTCAGTGCCGACCAAAACGGTCTGATAGGCGCCCATTCATGCCCTCCAGTGTGTCGATTGCCAAGCCACCCGAGACAGTAACCCGTCGCTCAACGAACAGGGGCCACTTCGCTCCGATGACACTCGTATTGTGGACTGATCGTAACCACAGGTCCGTCCGCGGAAGTGACGTTGGTGAGCAACGGTACGCATGTCGCATCCGGGCGCCACGCCTCGCATTGACGGTCTCGACGTGATCTACCTCATCGAAGGCGAAGGTCGTGGCGTTGAACATGCTCTGCTGTAGGGACATTCAGATATCACCGCTCATTCCCGATGCCGCAAGTCGAAGTTGGACGGCTGGGATTCCTCGACGCTCACGGCAAAGTCTGTGTCGGAGAACGTGTAGCGGTCCGTACATGCCGGTGAACTCGCCGGACGGGCCTTCATCGTGCGTCAGCCCCTCGGTCGCCATCAGCATGCATTCGAGCACGATGTCGGCATTCGTCGGTACCAGGAGGTCGATGGTCTCGCACTTCACCAGCTTCGCGGGATGGCCGTAGAAGTTGCCGAGCACCTCGAAGTCATCGGTGCCCGGCGGGACGCCAGTCAGGGCGGCCACCTTGTCCACCAGCGGGCCGCCGAGCACGATCGCCAGGTCGAGGTTGTGCCCCTTCGCCTGCGCCGCTTGAGCATTCAAACGCGCGCGGTGGGATGGCCGGTCGGTCGCTCCCGACGAAGGCCTAGCCGGTCCGTGACCTGCCGAAGTACAACTCCTGGGTGGCGATGCACACCACCTCACCCGTGCGGTTGTGCATCGTGGCGGTCGCCAGGCCGCGCCCGCCGATTCCACTCGGCGAGTACTGATCCGACAGCACCCAGTCGCTGAGGTCCACCGGACGGTGAAACCAGAGTGCGTGGTCGATCAGCGCGTTGAAGGTCGTCGCAGGCGTGGCTCGGCGCATGGCGACCGCGGTCTCCAACATCGTCGTACCCGTGAGGTAGGTCAGCAGCGCGCTGTGCAGGATCTCGTCGTCGGGCACGGATTCGGTTGGCCGCCACCACATCCGAATGCGCGGTGAGGGTTCGGGAAGTTCCACCGACAACCGGGGCGGCGGATCGACGTAGCGTCGCTCGAACGGATGCGGACCCACCCAGAAGCCCCCGAGCTCGTCGGCGTACGAAGCGAGTTGCTCCTGGACGGGCGCTAGCGACTGCGGATCGGGGACGTTGGCGATGGGAGTGTGATAGTCGACTCCCTCGACCGGCGTGCTGAACGATGCAAGCGCTTCGAGCAGCACGTCGCCGTCCTGGCTCGCGGTGATCTGCCTGGTGGACAACGTGCCACCGTCGCGGGACCGAACGACCTGGAAGTCAACCGGCCGCGAGGCGTCCCCCGCCCTTAGGTAGTACACGTGCACGCTATGGGGGATGCGGTCGGGCGCCGTCCGGCCTGCGGCCATCAATGCTTGCCCCGCGATGTGCCCGCCGACGATGTGATGGGCGGGGTTGTCGAGCTGGGTGGCTACGAAACGGTCGTCGTCGACCTGATCGACCTGCAACGTGGCGATGACATCGGACAGCGAGGGTGGGTAGCTCACTCCGGCATCATGCCGCAGCGCGGACAATCGACACCGTGCGAGTCGCTGGAGCGCAGTGCGAGGATCAGTATGCGTCCGGATTCTGCTGCACCTCGAGCGGAACGGGATGCTGGTAGAGCCTTGACGCGTTCTCCCACGTCACCTTCCGGACGATGTCCTCGGGCAGCCCGTTGATTTGCTCTCCAATGATGCGCTGGGTGTGTGGCCACGTCGAGTCACAGTGGGGGTAGTCGGCTTCGAGCAGGATGTTGTCCGCTCCGATCCGTTCGTACTGGATGAATGACGATTGATCCTCCACCGCGCAGAACCAGAAATTCCGCGTGAATACCTCCGCAGGGGTCAGGGTCTCCCCCAGATCCCGCCACGTGCCGTACATGTCGTGGTAGCTGAGCATATGGTCGAGTCGATCGAGAAGCCCTGCTACCCAGCCGATTCCACCCTCGGACATACAGATCTTCAAATCCGGGTACCTGGTGCACACGCCGGAGTACAGCCAGTCCACCGCGGCGGAGATCGCGTAGGCGAAGAACAGCACGCCCTGCACGTCGGGAGGCGCGTCGTCGGTGGTGGACGGTGACGTGCCCGAGGACCCGATGTGGAGATTCACCACGGTCCCGGTCTCGGCGCACGCGGCCATCAGCGGTTCCCAGTATCCGGAATGGATCGTCGGCAGGCCCAACATCGCCGGGTTCTCGCTGAACGTCACCGCGTGAAAGCCACGGTCGGCGTTCTCGTGGATCATCTTCGCGGCGACGTCCGGATCGAGTAGCCACGGCAGTTGGCACGGAATGATCCTTTCGGGGTAGGCACCCGCCCAGGCGTCGATGTGCCAGTCGTTCCACGCCCGTACCGATGCCATCGCGAGGTCGCGGTCGCTGGTCACCTGCTGCAGTCGCTGACCGGCGAAGCCTGGCAGGAACGACGGGAAGTTCAGCGACGCATACACTCCATTGAGGTCCATGTCCTTCACTCGCGCATGGATGTCCCAGGCGCCGTGCCGCATCTCGTCGAATCGCGTCGGCTCGAAGCCGTACTCGGACACCGGCCTGCCGACCACCGCGTTGAAGCCCACGTTGGGCAGTGACTGACCGTCGTACATCCAGGTTTGACCGCCCCCTTCGGTGTCAACCACCCGCGGGGCGCGGTCGGCGAACTTCCGCGGTACCCGCCCCTCGAAGGTATCGGGCGGTTCGACGATGTGGTCGTCGACCGAGATCACCGTGTACTGCCGCGCGGCCCTTTCGGGCTCGGGCAAAAACGTGACCGTTCGGTCGGCCCCGGTCCCGGCGGTGGTGAAGCTGAGGTTCGCCGACATCTCGTCGATGGAAGCCATGCGCTCAATCTCCTTCTCTCGTGGTCGATCACGTCACTCGAGGACGCCGCGGTCGGCCTTGATCGTCATTCGCGCCGCACCTGCCCAATACACGTCGGCCGCCCGTTCGATCAACGACGCCTGCATCCCCACCATGTCGCCACGGTTCATCCTGGACGGCGTCCGACCGGTGACCAGCACGTCATAGGCCAGCCGACACACCCGCTCGATGGAGACCGCCCGGTACACCGCTTGCGCGAGGTTGCTGCCGGTCGCGATCACACCGTGGTTCGCCAAGATCACCAGATTCGCCCAGCCGACTTGGCCGGCAAGCTCATTCGCCCGCCATGGCGCATCGATCTCGCCGTCGTACTCGGGCACCAGGTACATGTCGTCCAGGAAGAGCGCACCGGTCTGGTGAACCAGCTCCGGCAGCATGCCGAGGGCGGCGATCAAGCTCACGTAGTACGGGTGGTTGTGGATCACCACCCGGGCGTCGGGTCGCTGCCGGTGCAGCTCGGTGTGGAGGTGGATGGCAGGCGTCACGTCCCAGCGTCCGCTGACCACCCGTGCGTTCTCGTCCACGACGCAAATGTCCGAGGCGGTGAGCTCCTGCCACCACAGGCCCCAGGGATTGACGAACATGTCGGACCGATCGTCGGGCTGCCAGGTGATGTGCCCGGCCATGTTCTCGGCGAACCCGACGTCGGCGAGATGACGGAACGCCACGGCCATCTTCTGCTCGTCGCTGAGGTCCACCCCGATGGGCGGCACCTTCGACGGCGCCCAGACTCCCAAACCGCCCTGTCGAACCCGTTCTTCCGTCATGGCTCGACTCCCGCTCGTTCCGGTCCTCGCTCGTCCCTCGCTGCGATCCTCACTCGCGCTCGTCTTCGGGAGGTCATGGCTCCAGTGTCGATCGGATGAGGTCGCGAAGTTGGCCTTTGGCGATCTTGCCGCCCGAGGAACGCGGCAGGTCGTCGAGGATTTCGAGTCGTTCCGGCAGCAACTCCTTGGAGACGCCAATGCCCAACAGGTGCTCGACGAGCGCAGGCAGGTCGATGGCGCCATCGCGCTTCAACTCGACGAACGCGCACACCCTTTCGCCGAAGACGGGGTCGGGCATCGCCACCGCCGCGGCTACCGCCACGGCGGGATGGGTCGCGACGACTTCCTCCACCGCGACGGCGCTGATGTTCTTTCCGCCGCGCAGGATGAAATCCGACGTCCGACCGGTCAGGCTGAGATAGCCGTCGGCGTCGAGTTCGCAGATGTCACCCATCCGCATCCCGCCATCCTTGGTGAACAACTGGTCGTGGTCGGTGCCGTCGAGATAGCCGAGACTGGTTGCCGGACCACGGCAGACAGGTTGTCCTCGTCCCGATTCCGTGACGTCGAGATCTCCGGCGAACAGTCGGACGTGCATCTCCGGCACGATCCGCCCCGCGGTGCGAAGTCGGCGGTGCAAGGTATCCGCCACGGTGGTCGCGCTCAACATACCGGTTTCGTTCGATCCGTAGAACTGCAAGATCTTCACCCCCGTCAGCTCCTCGAACTGCGCGGCCTGCGTATAGGGCAGCGGCTCACCTCCGGTGAACACGATGCGCAGGCTGCTGAGATCGTGGGTGCGGGAGGCGGGGCTCGCCAGGATCATGGCCAATTGGGTACTGACGCAACATAGTACGGTCGCGTGGTAGCGCTCGACGGCGGCACAGGTGGAGGCGGGATCGAAGCGCTCGATCCTGACCGTCGTCGCGCCTAGATGGATGGGCGTGGTGTGCGACGTCCAGATTCCGAAGCCGAATGGCGTGGGAATGACGGGCAGGAAGACGTCGTCGGCGGTGAGTTCGCCATTGGCGACGGCCTTCTGGTGGAAGTAGTACCAGCGATTCTGGTTGTGCACCACACACTTTGGCAGGCCGGTCGTGCCCGACGTCGAGTTGATGAGGAACACGTCGTCGGGTCCGAGGGGCGATAGTCCCCCGTCGGCACCCGGTTTCTCGACTGGGTCGACGAAGACCTCGCCGGAACGCTGGCCTAGGAGGATGGAACGAAGTGTCGGGTCGGCGTCGGCGGCCGCTCGTGCTGCCGCTTCACGTCGCCCGGCATCGCTGACGAGCAGCGACGGTTTCGCCGTGCGCAGGATGTGGGTCACTTCGCGAACACCAGCCCGCGCCCCGAGTCCCACCGCGACCGCGCCGCAGCGTTCGATCGCCACCAGTAGTACGTGAATCTCGGAGCTGTCCCGGTGCCAGACCGCTACGACGTCACCGGCCAATACGCCGCAGTCTCGGAGTTGGCAGGCCAGGTTCGTGGCGGCATGGTCGAACTCCGACCATGTCAAGGCGCAGCCGGGCGAGTCGAGAAGGAAGTCCACGAACGCCGGTTTGTCCGGTGATGACAGGGCGTTGTGCCGAACGCCGTCGGAGAGCGTGGTGTCCGACCACCAGCCGGCGGCTCGATACTGTGCGGCCTCCACGCTGGTGACGGCGGCGGCGACCATCACCAGATCATAGGAAGGTAGGGGACACGGTCAATGAAAATGGGGCGAGTCTGCAGATTCGATTACGTGCAGTCGGTGGTCGTACTGACGCGATTGCGTCCGTGTTGCTTGGCGTGGTAGAGGGCGCGATCGGCGTCCTGCAGGAGATCCCTTGGCGATTTCATGTTTTCGTCCATGCTGGCAGCGCCGATACTCACGGTGATGGCACGTCGTCTCCAGGGTGCCCGCTGCACGATGCGGCGAAATCTCTCCCCTATGACGAAGGCACCCTTTAGCGTGGTGCCGGGCAGAATGGCCGCAAATTCTTCCCCGCCGTAACGGAAGAGCGAATCCTGCGCCCGAAGCTCCGATTGCAAGAGCTGCGAAACCGCGCGCAAATTTTCGTCGCCCACTGCATGACTGAAGTCGTCGTTCAAAGCCTTGAAGTGGTCGATGTCGATCATGAGTAGCGAGCACACGGTGCCGTACCTCTCGGCCCTTGCGCATTCCTCGTCGAGCTTGCGGTCGAATGAGCGGCGGTTCTGAACCCCGGTCAGCACGTCCGTGACGGACAGCTCTTCGAGATTCGTCCTGACCCTCTCCATGTCCCGCTGGTATTCCTGCAGGCACTCGACATACTGTTCCTGATCCAATACCGCTCGCTCGAGAGTGGCGATGCTGTGGCGCAATTCGAGCTGCACGACGATCTCACGCGACAGGATTCGCAAGGCCTCCACTTGAGTCGCCGTAAGTTTGCGCGGCTCTCGATCGATCACGCAAATCGTACCCAGCGCCTCACCGGTCGGCGTGACCAGAGGTGCGCCTGCATAAAAACGGATGTGAGGATCAGAGGTGACCAAAGGATTGGAAGCGAAGCGCTGATCGAGAGTGGCATCCTCCACTGTCATGACTTCATCGGGGTTCATGATCGAGTGCGTGCAGAATGCCTGAGAGCGCGGTGTTTCACTGGCATCCAGCCCTACATTTGCCTTGAACCATTGACGGTGGTCGTCCAGCAGGGTAATCAACGCAATGGGCGTGTTGCAGATTGCCGAGGCCAGCTTCGCAAAGTCGTCATATGCCTGCTCGGGCAGGGAATCCATGATGTCGTAATCGCCGAGAGCACGCAGCCTGTTGGCTTCGTTGCCGGGGATTGGGAAGGAGGGGGTCAACGCCGTGCGCCTCCAAAGTCCACAATTCTGCCGTGCCGTCGACACTATTGGACCACGTGCGCGGATCCGAGGGACCAAAGTCATTAGCCACGTCGCATTTCCGGCTTTTCACGTGCCGGTTGTGATCGCGGTGGACAATCGTGCCCACGGGGCCGGATGCGAGACGTTCGAACCGCAGCGAAGGCGGGACATTGGCCGGTATGTCGACGATGCGCGAAGGTGAGGCGCCACTCGCCGCACTTCGTCGTGCGACCGCCGCGGATCATGAATCGGTCGATCAGCTGATTGATCCGGATCGGCTCGTCGAAATCGGCTACTACGCCGCCGTCGTCGGCGGGCTGATCGAGGCCGCCGAGCACGTCGAAGTGACGTTGCCGCTGATCCCGAGCGACCTGTGTGCCGAGGGGCTTTCGCCGTCAGAGGTGTCCAAGCGGTTGGCTCTCGACGACGAGTCGGCGTTCTTGGACGAGGTGGCCGGACCCCGGCCCCTTCCACGTCCCTCGGGCTTAGGGGAACCGCTGCAAGGGTCGGGTCCGCACGTGCGCGCCGCGATTCTGGGGCTCCTCTACGTCTACGTCGGCTCCGGATTTGGCGGTCTGCGCCTGCTGCGGGTTGCGCGAACCGCGCCCTGGTGGCAGTGCGAACGCGAGCAACTGCTGCTCCGGCCGTACGGCGCCCACCTCGACGAACGTTGGCGGGCGGTGCTGACCGCCCTTGCGTTACTGGACTCCGACGAGACGAACGCTGCCGCAACGGCCGCACGTGTCTGCTTCGACCTGCACCGCCGGTCCCTCGTCGACCACCTTTCGGTCGGAGGCGGCAGATGAGCAACGACTCCGAAGCGCTGTGGAAGGTGGTCGGCCACGAGGGCTGTGAAACCGAGCCGATCAACAAACCCGACGCCATCCAGGCGCGCGGGTGGCTCCTCGCCGTCGACCTTGCGGCGGGGCGCGTCTCCCACGTGTCGTCGAACCTGAATGCTTCGATCAGCGGCATCCTAGTCAGCACCACGGTCTTGGGCTCGAAGTTTGAAGACGTCGCGCGTGCACTCCAACTCCCGGACGCTGCAACGCAGTTCGAGCCCATCGCGGGTTGGCGGACCGAGATGCCGTGGCTGACCTCGGATCCGGTGGTGGTCACGGCCCACTCGACGAGTGACCACTACGTCCTCGAGATCGAGCGCGACATCCCATCCGTCGCTTCGGATCCGACCGCGATGATAGCTACGCTGCTGGAGGCCCCGAGCTGGCAGGCGTTCTCCGAGCAAACGGTGAAGGCCCTTGGACAGATGTTCGGCTACGCGCGCACCATGGCCTACACGTTTCATCCCGACCATCACGGCGAGGTGACCGCCGAGTACCTCAACCAGTCCGACCTGGAGCCGTTTCTCGGACTGCACTATCCCGCCTCGGACATCCCGCGCCAAGCCCGTCGGTTGTACGTCATGCAATTGGTGCGGGTCATCGAGGACGTGGATGAACCGACCGTTCATCTACTCGGATCTGCCCCGGACTGCGAGTCCTCGCCTGCGCTCGATCTCAGCTTCGCGAACCGTCGCGCCGTCTCACCGGTACACCTTGAGTACACGCGCAACATGGGGGTCGCAGCCACCGCGACCGTGTCGATCGTCCAGTTGGAGAGGCTGACGGGCATGTTCGTCATGCACCACACCGAGCCCCGATCGCTAAGCCTGAGTGATCGTCTCGCGCTCGCCACCGTCAGCCACATTGCCTCGTTCGTTTCAGCGAAGATGGACGAGAAGTCGTTCGGAATCCGGCGCGCTCGGGTGACGAGTCTCGCCGAAGAACTCCGCCGCAACCTCACGGCCGGTGACAATGCCATCCGGTGCATCGAGGCGATGGGTGACGAAGTCCTGACGGCAGTGGAAGCCGACGGAGTGGTGGCCCGGCTAAATGGCGAGGTGTTCCGCCTTGGCGACGTGCCAGCGCAGGACATGATCGACCAGCGAGTGCGCGAATTGAACTCGGCCGGGACCGAACTCGTACAGACGACCGACTGTCTCGCAGCCGACATGCCCGAGCTCGCCGGCTCCGACATTTGTGCGGGTGCGATCGTGGCCAGGCTGCCCGGCACACCTGAGGGGTACGTGGCATGGTTCCGTCGGCCATTCCTCGACACCGTCCGATGGGGCGGGGAGTTGACCGCGCTGGTCCGCAAAGACCAGTTCGGACGGCTGCACCCGCGTGGCTCGTTCGACGAGTTCGTCGAGAACGTCACCGACCGCAGCCGCATGTGGTCCGATCACGATCGGACGGTCGCCGAAAGTCTCTATCGCGCTCTGCAATCCGGCCTGACCGAGTGGGCGTATCGGCAGCTCGCGGTCCTAGCGACCATCGATCCGCTCACGGGTCTCGGCAACCGTCGCTCGCTCTCACAGGCGATCGACGGTGCGACGCCATCCCGATCGGCGTTGCGCCGCTCTGCCCTGCTATATCTCGACCTCGATCGCTTCAAGCAGATCAACGACGCGTTCGGGCACCACATGGGAGACCTGGTCCTGCAGGCAACCGCTGACCG
Source organism: Mycolicibacterium hodleri (assembly GCF_006439015.1). Taxonomy (GTDB): domain Bacteria; phylum Actinomycetota; class Actinomycetes; order Mycobacteriales; family Mycobacteriaceae; genus Mycobacterium; species Mycobacterium hodleri_A. Next base: position 62,479 of record NZ_RCZG01000009.1, read on the forward strand.
GCTCGAGCGGGAGACGTTCCATCTGGTCGGTCGGTTCGGCGCCGTGTTCCGCCTCGGCGGCGACGAGTTCGTCGTGCTCCTTTGCGATGCGGCGCCCGGTATGGTTTCCGCTCTCGCCGACGGGATCCTCGCGGCGTTCCGGGATCCGGTGATCGTGGACGGTTCGATGAACGTGGTCAACGTCAGCATCGGGGCCGTCGCCGATGCCGATGCCGATGGCATCGATTCCAACGAAATGCTTCGACGCGGAGATCTGGCCATGTACTCGGCCAAGCGTGCCGGAGGGTCTCGTGTCACGTTCTACCAGGACGACTTCTCACACGCGGCGGTCCGCCGGTCGACGCTCGAACAGCAGCTCTATCAAGCGATCGAACACGATGAGCTGATTTCGGTGTTCCAACCCATCGTCTCGCTGCGAACCGGCCAGATCGTGGGTGCGGAGGCGCTGGCGCGCTGGCGCCCGCCCGTCGGTGGCATCCTCCTGCCTGCCGAATTCATCCTGCTCGCCGAGGAGACCGGTCAGATCCGCCAGGTCGATCAACGGATCACCGAGCGCGCCGTGGTGGAGTGCCGCGGGTTGTTGCGCGATCCTTCGCGGGAATTCCACCTGGCCATCAACGCGAGCGCCAAGACAGTGGACGCGGAGTACGTCGGCTATCTCGCCGAGTTGATCGCCCACTACGCGTTCCCCCCCGAACGATTGACCGTCGAGCTGACGGAGTCTGCGATGGTCCACGAATCGGGCCGCCTTCGTCAGACGCTGAGTGACATTCGGTCGCTCGGAGTGAAGGTGGCCATCGATGACTTCGGGACGGGCTACTCCTCGCTGGCCCACCTGCAGAACCTGCCGGTCGACATGGTCAAGCTAGATCGCACGTTCGTCGAGCGGCTGCGAGGTGACGAGGGCGCCAACGTAGTCGCCCGCTGGGCGATCCAGTTGGTATCGGAACTCGGAATGCGCATGATCGCAGAGGGTGTCGAGACCCGCACTGAGGAGGAGGCACTGGTATCACTCGGTTACGACTGGGTGCAGGGCAACCGATACGGCGCGCCGAAACTGGCGCCGCCCCGAACCAGCGACCTCGAGAGCGCGAGCAAGAATTCGACGACGGTCACACGCGAGCGGATGACGGGATTCGAACCCGTGTGAACGGCTTTGCAGGCCGGTGCCTAGCCACTCAGCCACACCCGCGTCGATGACGACTGTGCCATCGCGGCGAGTTCCGCCCCATCCTTTCGATCGGCGTGATCGCTACGACCCGCACGCCGGTCGCGCTACGTTGTCCGAATGCAACACTGGTTGGCCGACCCACCCTTCTTCGGCGGCCCAGGTCAAGGCCCCCGACAGATCATCGAGCTGTTCGTCGCATTCGGCTTGACGGCGCTGATCGGTCTCGAGCGCGAGATTCAGGGCAAGAGCGCAGGGCTGCGGACGCAGACCATCGTCGGTACCGCGGCGGCGCTGATACTTCTGGTCAGCAAGTACGGATTTCAGGACGTGTTGGTCGACGGGCTCGTCGTCGTCGACCCGTCCCGCGTCGCCGCTCAAATCGTCTCGGGAATCGGCTTTCTCGGCGCGGGCATCATCATCTTTCGCCGTGGCTCGGTCCACGGTCTGACGACGGCAGCCGCAGTCTGGGAATCGGCGGCCATCGGCATGGCTGCAGGCTCGGGCCTTCTGCTACTCGCCTGCACCGTCACGGCGATGCACTTCCTGATCATCCTGGGATTCATGCCGCTGGCCAGGGTCTTGTCCTCCCGGCTGAGCGGTTCGATCCGCGTCCACGTCACCTATGCAGAGGGCCGCGGCGTGATGAGCGCGCTGTTGCAGGCGTGCGAGCGACGCAACTGGCAGTTGGCGGAGCTGGAATCGGATCCGACGGGCGGGGTACTGCTGACGTTGTCGGGCAACGGGATCCTGACCGCGCCGACACTGCTGGCCGGCATCGACGGCGTGACCGCGATCCGCCAGCTCGATGACGACCCCGACTAGCCTCGGCCGCGGCTGGCGCGGTACGAGGCGACGGACCCGACTGCGGCGACGCCGGCCATCATCGCGAACAGCCACCTGGCAGCGGTCGCATCGCCCCGATCGGTGAGGTTCACCACGACGCCGGCAAGTCCCGCGCCGAACGCACCGCTGATCAGCTGCACGGTGCTAATGGCAGCGGCCGCGGTGCGTCCCTCGGCGGGGTCGTCACTACTACCCATTGCCCAGGCGGAGAGGTGGGGCCACGCCATTCCCACGCCGGCGCCGGTGATCACCAGTGCCACTACCCACACCGCGATGACGAGAACTGGGGCGTCGTCGATCTGGCCGACGGCGGCGATCCCCAGCCCGGCAGCCATCACCAACGGCGCGACGGCGACGACTCGAACGATGACGCGGGACGTGGTCAGCGACGCGCTGGCGATTTCGCTGATGGTCCACCCGACTGCAACCGAGACGCCGAGGAATCCCGCCGCGACGGGCACCAGATGGGCCAGTCGCTGCCCGAACAACGGCACGTACATGTCCGCCATCGTCGCGGCCATCAAGACGCCGAGCGTGAGATAGATCCACTTCAACGGGCCGGGCCGAAAGGCCATGCGCGGCAGGACCGACGCGGTCGTTCGGCGGTCCACGACGAGGAACACCACCACCAGTGCCACACCTGCGAGGAGGAGGCCGCCGGTCAGGGCGATGTTTCGGGCGATGCCCGCGGCGCTGACCGCCAGCGCGGCCACGCCGAGCAGCATCAACGACCACACCGGGATGCGGTCGGCCATGCGCCGGTCCGCGTCAGCCGTACGGCTGGGTAGCGCGAACGGCACCAACGCCACCATGGCCGCCGTCAGCAGTGCCAGCAGGCCGAAAGCCCAACGCCACGAACCGAATTGCGCGAACAGTCCACCCGTGGCAGGCCCGACCAGAGTGCCGACGCCCCACATCGCCGATACGAGCGCCGACGCCTTGGTCCACAGCGACTGGGGCAACGCGGCGTTGATGACTGCGTAACCCAACCCGGCGAGTAGTCCACCGGCAGCGCCCTGCACCACGCGACCCACTAGGAGGAACTCCATGCTCGGCGCCACGGCACACAGCACGCTGCCCACACCGAACACGCCGAGGCCGGCCACGTAGGCCCCCCTCGGCCCGAGCTTCGTCAGTACCGAGCTCACCGTGGTGGCCGCCACCACCGACGCCACCAAGTACACGGTCGTCACCCATGCGTAGAGCCGTTCGCCGCCGATCTCGGCGATGGTGCTCGGCAGCAGACTGATGGTGAGGAACTCATTTGTCGCATATAGCGCGACGCCACCAGCCAGAACAGTCGAGGCGCCAAGGTATCTGGGTCCCAGCAGGTCTGCCCAGCTGCCACTCGGGGGGCTGTCGGTCCGGGTCACGTAATCAACCGTATGAGCTCAACCATGGTTGAGCTCAAGACGCAGTCGGACTCTTGTCACTTCAGACCGGCGGCATCCATGCCGCGAAGCTCCTTCTTCAGATCGGCGATCTCGTCGCGGATGCGACCCGCCAGCTCGAACTGCAGGTCCCGCGCTGCGGCCATCATCTGCGCGGTGAGGTCCTTGATCAGATCGGCGAGCTCCGCCCTCGGCATGTTCGCCGTGTCCCGCCCCTCAGCGATCCCCGCACTGACGGCGCGGCCCGGTTCCCCCTGCGCCCGTCGGCCTCGTGACGCATTGCGGCCGGAGCCGCCCACGTCGACCGTCGCGTCGGTGTCGTCAGCCTCCCGGTAAACCTGGTCGAGAATGTCGGCAATCTTCTTCCGCAGTGGTTGGGGGTCCACACCGTGGGCCTCGTTGTACGCAATCTGCTTGGTCCGGCGGCGATCGGTCTCCTCGATGGCTTGCGCCATCGAATCGGTGATCTTGTCGGCGTACATGTGGACTTCGCCGGACACGTTGCGCGCCGCGCGACCGATGGTCTGGATGAGACTGCGCGCCGAGCGGAGGAAGCCCTCTTTGTCGGCGTCGAGGATCGATACCAGCGACACCTCGGGGAGGTCGAGACCTTCGCGCAGCAAGTTGATGCCGACCAACACGTCGTACTCACCGAGCCGCAACTGCCGCAGCAGCTCCACCCGACGCAGCGTGTCAACCTCTGAATGGAGATACCGAACACGGATGCCGAGCTCGAGTAGGTAGTCGGTCAGGTCCTCGGCCATCTTCTTGGTCAGCGTGGTGACCAGGACGCGCTCGTCGAGTGCCGTGCGCTTGCGAATCTCCCCAATCAGGTCGTCGATCTGGCCCTTGGTGGGCTTGACCACCACCTGCGGGTCCACCAGCCCGGTCGGGCGGATGACCTGCTCGACGAATTCGCCCGATGACTGGCTGAGCTCGTAGGGACCCGGCGTCGCCGATAGGTACACCGTCTGGCCGACGCGATCGGCGAACTCCTCCCACGTCAGCGGCCGGTTGTCGACGGCCGACGGCAGGCGGAACCCGAAGTCGACCAAGTTCCGCTTGCGCGACATGTCACCCTCGTACATACCGCCGATCTGAGGCACGGTGACGTGGGACTCGTCGATGACCATCAGGAAGTCCTCGGGGAAGTAGTCCAGCAGCGTGGCAGGCGACGTACCCGCGGCCCGACCGTCGATGTGCCGGGAGTAGTTCTCGATGCCCGAACAGAACCCAACCTGCTTCATCATCTCGACGTCGTAGTTGGTGCGCATCCGAAGTCGTTGCGCCTCAAGCAGTTTACCTTGGCCTTCGAGCTCGGCCAGCCGTTCCTCGAGTTCCTTCTCGATGCTGGAGATGGCGTGCGCCATGCGCTCCGGACCGGCGACGTAATGCGTCGCGGGGAAGACGCGTAGCGAGTCGACCTTGCGCACCACGTCACCCGTCAGCGGGTGCATGTAGTACAGCGCTTCGATCTCGTCCCCGAAGAACTCGATGCGGACCGCGAGCTCCTCGTAGCTCGGAATGATCTCCACGGTGTCGCCACGTACCCGGAACGATCCACGGGTGAAGGCCATGTCGTTGCGGGTGTACTGCACGTCGACCAGCAGTCGCAGGAGGCCGTCGCGCGGCACTTCGTCGCCTACGGTGAGCTCGACGGAGCGGTCGAGATACGACTGCGGCGTACCGAGGCCGTAGATGCAGGAGACCGATGCCACCACCACCACGTCGCGTCGGGACAGCAGGTTCGACGTCGCGGAGTGCCTGAGCCTCTCGACGTCGTCGTTGACCGAGCTGTCCTTCTCGATGTACGTGTCGGTTTGCGCGATGTACGCCTCGGGTTGGTAGTAGTCGTAGTAGGACACGAAGTACTCGACGGCGTTGTTGGGCAACATCTCTCGGAGCTCGTTGGCCAACTGGGCGGCCAGCGTCTTGTTGGGGGCCATGATGAGCGTGGGCCGCTGCAGCTTCTCGATGAGCCACGCCGTGGTCGCCGACTTGCCGGTACCGGTGGCGCCCAGAAGAACAACGTCGCGTTCCCCCGCGTTGATGCGGCGCTCCAACTCGGCGATGGCGGCGGGCTGATCGCCGGCCGGGGAATGCTCGCTGACCACCTCGAAGGCGCCGCCGGTACGCACGACATCATCGACGGCTCGGTATTCCGAGTGCGCCACGACGGGATATTCGGTAGCAAAAGCCATGTTCACCAGGTTAGAACCAACCACCGACAAGTGCTGTTCCCGCCGGCGGGTGGACATTATTGTGACGCAATGCCCGAAGCCCTGCGGATCGCACTGAGAGTGCTGGGTCTGGCGCTATTGGCGATCTGCGTGACGTCGGTCGTGCTGCTGTTCCGGCCCGGACCCGCGGGGGTTGCCGAGGCGATGGGCGTCACCTGCGGGGATGACCGCTCCAGCATGCAGTCCCACCAGTGCTCGTCCTTCGACGCGGTGAGCGTGTTGTGGACGGTCATCTGGGTCTCGTTCGTCGCAGGCGTAACCCTGCGCATCGGTACGCGGCCCGCGGGCCGGGCGCCCAGGACGTTGGACCTGCGATGGCTGCGGGCACGGTGACCGGCGCCCTGCACCCGCCCAAACGCGAGACCTTCGACGTGGCGGCCCACACGAACACCGATCCCAAGGGCATCGTGCGCGACGTCGACGAGTATCACGAGCAGCCGTGGGGGCTCTACATGGCGAGGCCGACACCAGGGCGCGCGCAATTTCACTACCTGGAGTCATGGCTGCTGCCGTCGCTGAGCCTGCGGGCGTCGATCTTCCACTTCAATCCCGGCTACGAACGCGATCAGGACTTCTATTTGGACATCGGCCCAATCCTCGTCGACGGCCAGGTCTGGCGTACCCAGGACCATTACCTCGACCTCGTCGTCCGCACCGGCACGGCCGTCGAGCTCATCGACGTCGACGAGCTGTTCGAGGCGGTCCGCCAAGGCCTGATGACCTCGGAGACCGCCAGCGCGGCAGTGCAGACCGCTGTCAGCGCAATCGACGGTCTGTCCCGGCATGGGTACCACCTCGACCAGTGGCTGGCGGACCATGAAATGGTCCTCACCTGGCGAGCGGCGTAAAGTCTGCGTTCATGAGCTTGACTAAGCGTGTGCTGGCGGCGGGCGTTGCGGCGACCCTCCTGCTACTTGGCGCACAGTTGCTCCCTGCGGCCGTGCAGGCCGATCCCGGTGTTCCGCCCGGCCCCGATGCCACCGAGCAGTCGGCCGATACGCCGCCTCCCCCGCCCGAAGCGACGACCGACTTCGGCCCGGGGCCATACAACGTGGTCTACCGGGCCCGGGTCGACGGCGTGTCCCGGGGCGCGACGATCAGCTATGCGATGGCAGACGATCAGGTCAACACCGCGGAGCCGACGATGGTCCCGGGCCGCACGTTCGAGGCGACGGGTGTGGTGACGCAGACCCAAAAGGCCGGCATGCAGGTGGCCATCCAATGGCCGTACTCGGCGAGTCTGCACTGTGAGATCCTCGTCAACGACCAAATCATCGCCGAAGCCGATCAGTTCGTCGCGCCGCGGCTCACGCCCCAGCACAACGACCCGGGCTACGGCGTGCTCAGCTGCGGAACGGTGACCAACTTCCCGACCGGTAACACGGCGCCGATCGACGCGCCCGCACCTGCTCCCGCCGACCCCGCTCCGGCCGCCTGACGTCGACTCAGGGCTCCCAGCCCGTCGCGTCGGCCCACGCCCACGCGCGGCGGTAGGCGTCGTCGAACCACGGCTCCTTGGCGTCGGCGTAGGCGCCCGTGGTGTCGTGGCCCTGCGCCGCCACGCTGCGCTTGAGTTCGAGGTACTCGTCGCGCACCGCGGGCTCGGCGGTGACCCAGTCGCGGAACAGCAGGGCGAACCGCTGCCCCGGTGAGCCATCGACGCGCAAGTGCACGTTGGTGGGGCGACCTGGATCGGCAGAGGCGTGAAAGCGCTTGTGCCACAACGCCACGTCGTCGCCGTGGGCGACGTCCTCGGTGATCTCGTCGATGCGCGGATAGCCCGCGGCGAGGAGCCCGTCCACGAGCTCGTCGGCGACCTCGAGTGACGGCAGGGTCACCTGGACGTCGATCACGTTCTTGGCGTCGAGACCGGGGACCGCCGTCGACCCCACGTGGTCGATGCGCACGGCCCGATGACCGCAGACGGTGTTCAGTCGCTTCAGGATCCGGTCGGCCTGGTCGGCCCACGTGGGATCGGCCGGGACCAGTCGCGGCTCGACGACGGCGGGCACGCCTGCGTCGAGGTTGCGAGCGAACGGCACGACGCGGCCATGCCACAGCTCCATCGCGCTGCGCGTGAGCTCGTCGGCGCCGCCGTGGTTCTCCAACCAGACATCGGCCACCAGTCGGCGGTCGGCCTCCGTCGCCTGTGCGGCGATCCGTGCCCTGGCGTCGGCCTCGGTGAACCCGCGGTGTTCGATGAGCCGCGCGACCCGCGTGTCCTCGTCGGCATGCACGATGACCACCAGCGGGAACATCGGCGCCATCTGCGACTCCACCAGCAGCGGAATGTCTTCGATGATCACGGCGTCCGACGGCGCCGCGTCGATCAACTCGACGCGCCGCTTGCCCACCAGCGGATGCACGATCGCATTCAGGGTTTTGCGTGCGTCTTCGTTGGAAAACGCCACTGCCGCCAAGGCGGGGCGGTTCAACGCCCCGTCGGGAAGGAGGATCTCCGAGCCGAACGCCTCCACCAGCGCGGCCAACCCCTCCGTGCCGGGCTGAACCACCTCCCGCGAGATGACGTCCCCGTCGACGACGATGCCGCCGAGTTCGCTGAATGTCGAGGACACCGTTGACTTTCCGGCACCGATGCCGCCGGTCAATCCGATACGAAGCACGGCACCAGTGTGTCAGGGTGCCGAGACGACGAACGCCCCGGCTCGGTGAGCCGGGGCGTTTGTCGTACTGAACTTAGGCGTTGCCTGCGAGCTTCTCCCGCAGCGCGGCCAGCTGAGCATCGCTGGCCAGCGTTCCGCCGGAGGGCTCTCCCGAGCTCGACGACGAAGAGGTGGAGCCATTGGCGGTGGCAGGCCGGCTGGCCGCTTCCGCGTCGGCTGCCGCAAACTTCTCCATCTGCGCGGTGTGCATCTTGTGGCGACGCTCGGCCTCGGCGTACCGGGCCTCCCACTCGTCACGCTGCTTCTCGAAGCCCTCGAGCCACTCGTTGGTCTCGGAGTCGAAGCCCTCGGGGAAGATGTAGTTGCCCGCTTCGTCGTAGCTGTCGGCCATGCCGTACTTCGACGGATCGAACTCCTCGGTATAGTCCTCGTTGGCCTGCTTGAGGCTCAGCGAGATCCGACGACGATCCAGGTCGATGTCGATGACCTTGACCATCGCGTCGTCGCCGACCTGGACCACCTGGTCCGGGACCTCGACGTGGCGCTCGGAGAGCTCCGAGATGTGCACCAGGCCCTCGATGCCCTCCTCGACGCGGACGAACGCACCGAACGGGACCAGCTTGGTGACCTTGCCGGGAACGATCTGCCCGATCGCGTGGGTGCGCGCGAAGTGGCGCCACGGATCTTCCTGAGTTGCCTTGAGCGACAGCGAAACCCGCTCGCGGTCCATGTCGACGTCGAGAACCTCGACGGTGACCTCGTCGCCGACGGTGACGACCTCGGACGGGTGGTCGATGTGCTTCCAGGACAGCTCGGAGACGTGCACCAGGCCGTCGACGCCGCCCAGGTCCACGAAGGCACCGAAGTTGACGATCGAGGAGACGACGCCCTTGCGGACCGCGCCCTTCTGCAGCTGGTTGAGGAACTCGCTGCGCACCTCGGACTGGGTCTGCTCGAGCCACGCACGACGCGACAGCACCACGTTGTTGCGGTTCTTGTCCAGCTCGATGATCTTGGCCTCGATCTCCTTGCCGATGTACGGCTGCAGATCGCGGACGCGACGCATCTCGACCAGGGACGCGGGAAGGAAGCCACGCAGGCCGATGTCGAGGATCAGGCCGCCCTTGACGACCTCGATGACGGTGCCCTTGACGGCCTCGTCCTTCTCCTTGAGCTCCTCGATGGTGCCCCAGGCGCGCTCGTACTGAGCGCGCTTCTTGGACAGAATCAGCCGACCTTCTTTGTCCTCCTTGGTGAGGACCAACGCTTCGATCTCATCGCCGACGGACACAACCTCTGAGGGGTCGACGTCGTGCTTGATCGAGAGTTCACGCGAAGGGATGACGCCTTCGGTCTTGTAACCGATGTCGAGCAAGACTTCGTCGCGGTCGACCTTGACGATGGTTCCTTCGACGATGTCGCCATCGTTGAAGTACTTGATGGTCTTGTCGATCGCGGCCATGAAATCCTCGGCCGAGCCAATGTCGTTGATGGCTACTTGCGGCGAGGTGATGGAGGGGCTTGGCATGTGGTGGGTGGCTCCGGACAGGTTTTATCGTAGGGACAGTTGTTATTGGTGTGCACTGGTGTTGCACGCGGTCGAGCGCGCACACGGGTACCCGAAGAGACTACTCGACCTGGTACACGCTGGACAAACCCGGGTCCGACCCGACCGCTAGGCTGCCCTGGTGTCGCAGTTCTCCGCGCCTCGGTCGCCGCGTCCGGTCGGTCCTCCGTTGCCGCGCAAGGTCCGCAAGGTCGGCGCGCCACTCGGCGCCATCATCGCGATGGGCGTCGTCGCGGGCCTGTCGATCATCTTGCTGACTGCGGTCAATCCCGTAGGCACCTCCATCGGATTCGTGCTCGCCACCGTGGCGGTCGTCATCGTGCTGGTTGCTTATGTGTGGCTGGACCGGTGGGAGCCGGAGCCACCCCGATTGCTGGTGTTCGCGTTCGCGTGGGGCGCCTCGGTGGCGATCGTGGTGTCGGTGATCCTCGAGCTGGTGTTCGGCTCGCTGCTGGCCACCGGTGGGGCGGCGACCGACGAGTTCGTGGGCCTCGCCGTCGTGGCGCCGATCGTCGAAGAGGCCGCCAAGGGCGCCTTTCTGCTGATCATGATGACCGGCAGGCGGCGCAACGAGCTCAACTCGCTGATGGACTGCCTCGTCTACGCCGGCATCACCGCAGCGGGCTTCGCGTGGCTGGAGAACATCGGATACATCGGGGGCGACGAATCGCTCGGCGGATCGCTCGTCACAGCAGGGCTGCGGCTGATCATGGGTCCCTTCGCTCACCCTCTCTTCACGACGATGACGGCGATAGGCGTCTACTTCGCCCTGAACCGCAGCGGCCTCCCCGCCAAGGCGGGCTGCGTGCTACTCGGTTACGCCGGCGCCGTACTGATGCACGCCCTGTGGAACGGTTCGTCGTTCTTCGGCATCGAGACGTACTTCCTCGTCTACCTCCTCTGGATGGTGCCCGTCTTCGGCCTGGTGATCGCACTGGCCATCGGCAGCCGGCGTCGGGAACAACGCATCGTCGCCGCCAAATTGCCCGGCATGGTGGCAGCCGGCGTGGTGACACCGAACGAAGCCACCTGGCTGGGCTCGATCCGCACCCGCAAGCAGGCGATCACCGAAGTGACCAGGTTCGCCGGGAAGCCAGGGGGAAAGGGCGTGAAGAACTTCGCAGCCGCGGTGATCGAGCTGGCGTTCGTCAGGGACCGCATCGACAGAGGCTTCGGCGACCCGAGGGTGAACGCCCTTCTGAACGACGAGACGTACCAGGTCTATGCGGCCCGGGCCGCCGCCCCAGCGTTGCACTCCGTGGCCGCCTACCGGGCACCTCGTTCTTAGGCGGTCAGTGAGCTGCAGCGTCCCAGCTGCGCCCGTAACCGACCGATACCTCCAGCGGCACGTCAAGCGGGTAGGCGCCGCCCATCTTGTCGCGCACCAACTCGTCGAGTTTGTCGCGCTCGCCCTCGGCAACCTCGAACAGCAGCTCGTCGTGGACCTGTAGAAGCATCCGAGACTGCAGCCCGGCGTCGCGGATCGCGGTGTCGGTGTTGATCATCGCCACCTTGATGATGTCCGCCGCACTGCCCTGAATGGGTGCGTTCAGTGCGGCCCTTTCGGCGGCCTCCCTGACATTGCGGTTGCTGCTGTCCAACTCGGGCAGATAGCGACGCCTTCCGAGAACCGTCGAGGTATAGCCATCCTTGCGGGCCTGGTCGACAACCGACTGCAGGTAGTCCCGCACCCCGCCGAAACGCGAGAAGTAGGCGTCCATCTGCACCTTGGCCTCCTCGGTGGAGATCTTCAGCTGGGCCGCCAGACCGTACGCACTCAATCCGTACGCCAACCCGTAGGACATGGCCTTGACCCGACGGCGAAGCTCGGCCGTCACCTCATCGATCGGAACGCCAAATGCCCTCGAGGCGACGAAGGAATGCAGGTCTTCACCGGTCTTGAAGGCCTCGATCAGCCCCTCGTCACCGGACAGGTGGGCCATGATCCGCATCTCGATCTGGCTGTAGTCCGCGGTCATCAGCTCGGTGTAACCAGCACCGACCACGAAGCCCTCGCGGATCTGTCGTCCCGCCTCGGTGCGGATCGGGATGTTCTGCAGGTTCGGCTCCGTGGAGGACAACCGCCCGGTCGCGGCGATGGTCTGATTGAACGTGGTGTGGATCCGTCCGTCGGAGCCCACCGCGTTGAGGAGCCCGTCGACGGTGACCTTGAGGCGGGTGGCGTCGCGATGGGCGAGCAGATGTTGCAGGAAGGGATGCCCGGTCTTGTCGAACAGGCCCTGCAGTGCGTCGGCATCGGTGGTGTAGCCGGTCTTGGTGCGCTTGGTCTTCGGCATCTCCAGCTCGTCGAACAGGACGACCTGCAGCTGTTTCGGCGAGCCGAGGTTGATCTGCTTGCCGATCACCTCGTATGCGGCTTCGGCGGCGTTGCGGATCAGGGTCGCGAACTGACTCTGCAACTGACCGAGGAGGTCGAGGTCGACGGCGATCCCCGTCGCCTCCAGGTTGGCGAGCACCCGCTGCACCGGGAGCTCCATCTGATCCAGCAGCGCCGAGGAATCGATCCTCGCCAACTCTTCGTCGAGTGCATTGGCGAGGTCGGCGACCGCGGACGCCCTGAGCAGCAGCGTCTGAACTGCCTGATCGTCGACGCCGTCCTCATCGTCGAGTAGCGAAAGCTGTTGCTGTTCGGTGTTTTCCGCGCGCAGTTCGCGTTTGAGATAGCGCACCGCCAGGTCGTCGAGGGCGAAGCTGCGTTGGCCCGGGCGCACCAGATAGGCGGCCAGCGCGGTGTCGGACGTGACGCCAGCCAGGTTCCAACCTCGGCCTGCGAGGTCGTGCATCGCAAGCTTGGCCTCGTGCAGTGACTTGGCCTGCCCCGAATCCGACAGCCAGGATGCCAGCGCCGACTCGTCGCCCTGCTCCAGGCTCGACGTGTCGAGGTAGCAGCCTTCCCCGTCTGCGGAGACGATGGCAAGTGCCGTCGCGTCGGAGTCGAACGCCAGGTGGTTGCCCACCACGGCGAGACCGAATCGCTGTCCGGCGCTGTGCTCGGCGAGCCACGCGGCCAATTGGCCACTCTCGAGAACTCCACCTCGCACGTCGAAGCCCTGCTCGACCTCGGGGTCCGCCGACGCGAGTGTCTCGAACAGTCGGTCGCGCAGGACCCGGAATTCCAGGTCGTCGAACAGTCGGTGGATCTGGTCGCGGTCCCAGGGCATCATCCGCAGCGTGTCCGGCGTCTGAGGCAGTGGCACGTCCTTGACCAACTCGGTCAGGTCGCGATTGAGAATGACGTGAGAGAGGTTGGCGCGCAACGACTCTCCGACCTTACCTTTGACGGTGTCGACCTGGTCGACGAGCGCCTGCAGGGATCCGTACTCGATGATCCACTTGGATGCGGTCTTCTCCCCCACCCCGGGGATGCCGGGCAGGTTGTCACTGGGATCACCGCGCAGGGCCGCGAAGTCTGGGTACTGGGCCGGCGTCAGTCCGTACTTCTCGACGACGGCGTCAGGTGTGAACCGCGTGAGCTCGGACACGCCCTTACGTGGGTAGAGCACCGTCACGTCGGGGCTTACGAGCTGAAGCGCATCCCGATCGCCCGTGACGATGAGCACGCGATACCCCTCGGACTCGGCCTGGGTGGCCAGCGTCGCGATGATGTCGTCGGCCTCGAACCCCGCCTCGGCGAGGGCCGTGATGCCGAGGGCGACGAGCACTTCCTTGGTGATGTCGATTTGGCCGCGGAACTCGTCGGGCGTGGCCGAGCGGCCCGCCTTGTACTCCGGGTACTTCTCGGCGCGGAAGGTCTGGCGCGATACGTCGAAGGCTGCGGCGATGTGCGTCGGCTGCTCGTCGCGCAGCAGGTTGATCAGCATGGCGGTGAACCCGTATACCGCGTTGGTGGTGAGACCACCCTGGGTCTTGAAGTTCTCCGCGGGCAGGGCGTAAAAGGCGCGAAACGCCAGCGAATTGCCGTCCAACAGCATCAATGTGGGCTTGGTATCGGTCTTGGCTGGGCTCACGCCCTCACTCTATTCACCCGGCCCGACATGACGGAGGTCCCGTGCCATCTGCACTAGGACGCGCGTCGCCGGGCTCGTCGGCCCGGTCGACTGCCAGGCCAGAGCGGGCGCCCTCGCGACCCGAAGACTGCTACACGTTGACCGCCGGTAAAACTGCAACACGTTTCAGTTCACCCGCTTCGATCGCGTAGTCTCAGCACCGTGCCAGGATCAACGGACGCCCAAGCGCAACTGCCGGCGATCGAGGGGTGGTTCGCCACCGACGACGCCGGAGTCCCTCATCTGATCGCCGGAAAGTGCACCCAGTGCGGCACCTACGTCTTTCCGCCTCGGGACAACGGCTGCCCAAATCCGGCCTGCGACGGTGACGCGCTCGAACAGGTGCCGCTGTCCCGCCGCGGGAAGGTGTGGAGTTACACCGAGAACCGGTATCCGCCACCGGCGCCCTACCCGGCCGCAGACCCCTTCGAGCCGTTCGCCATCGCCGCTGTCGAACTCGCCGACGAGGGCCTGATCATTCTGGGCAAGGTCGTCGACGGAACCCTTGCCGCCGATTTGAAGGTCGGCATGGAGATGGAGCTGACCACGATGCCGCTCTACACCGATGAGGACGGCTTCGTGCGGAGCGTCCACGCCTGGAGGATCGCCGAATGACCGCGCCGGAAACATCCCCCGAGTCGCTCCGCACCGGCCCGCGGGAAACTTCCCCCGAGTCGCTCCGCTCCGGCCCGCCGGAACCGCTATACATTCTCGGCGCCGGCATGCACCCATGGGGAAAGTGGGGCCGCGACTTCACCGAGTACGGCGTCGTCGCCGCGCGAGCCGCTCTGGCCGAAGCCGGCCTCGACTGGCGTCAGATTCAGCTGGTGGCGGGCGCCGACACGATCCGCAACGGCTACCCCGGCTTCATCGCCGGGTCGACGTTCGCCCAGAAGCTGGGCTGGAACGGCGTCCCGGTCAGCTCGAGCTATGCCGCGTGTGCCAGCGGATCGCAGGCCCTGCAGAGCGCTCGCGCACACATCCTCGCGGGGTTCTGCGACGTCGCGCTCGTCATTGGCGCCGATACCACCCCGAAGGGTGCGTTCGCGCCGGTCGGTGGGGAGCGCAAGAATGATCCGGACTGGCAACGCTTCCACCTGATCGGGGCCATGAACCCGGTGTACTTCGCGCTGCTGGCCCGCCGTCGAATGGACCTCTACGGCGCGACATCGGAGGACTTCGCCAAGGTGAAGGTCAAGAACTCCCGCCACGGCCTGCAGAACCCGAATGCCCGCTACCGCAAGGAATCCGCGGTCGAGGATGTGCTCAACAGCCCGGTGGTGTCCGATCCTCTTCGGCAACTCGACATCTGCGCCACCTCAGACGGCGCCGCGGCGCTCATCGTGGCCTCGAAGTCGTTCGCCGAGAAACACCTGGGCTCGCTCGATGGCGTGCCGTCCGTACGCGCGGTGTCCACCGTGACCCCGCGCTACCCGCAGCACCTGCCCGAGTTGCCGGACATCGCGACCGATTCCACCGCCGTCGTGCCCGCACCCGACCGGGTGTTCAAGGATCAGATTCTCGACGCCGCGTACGCCGAGGCGGGCATCGGACCCGATGATCTCAGTCTTGCCGAGGTGTACGACCTGTCGACGGCGCTCGAACTGGACTGGTACGAGCACCTCGGTCTGTGCGCCAAGGGCGAAGCCGAGGAGCTTCTGCGCAGCGGCGCCACCGCCCTGGGGGGCCGCATTCCGGTCAACCCGTCGGGTGGTCTCGCGTGCTTCGGCGAAGCCATTCCAGCCCAGGCGATCGCGCAGGTCTGCGAGCTCACCTGGCAGTTGAAGGGCCAAGCCATCGGCAGGCAGGTCGAGGGCGCCACCGTCGGCGTCACCGCCAACCAGGGCCTCTTCGGCCACGGCTCGTCGGTCATCGTCGCCCGCTGAGCCGCCTCACCCGGCGTTTTGTGGAGCGTTTGCGGCGCTCAGCGCCGATTACACTCCACCGAACCCTCAGGCGACGCCGAGGTAAGCCGCGCGAATACTGTCGTCTGCCAATAGCTCTCGCGCATTGCCAACCCGGGTGACCGAGCCAGTCTCGAGGATATAAGCGCGATCGGACCTACTCAGCGCCTGCTGGGCGTTCTGCTCAACCAGCAGCACAGTGGTGCCCTGCTTGTTGATCTCGGAGATGATTCTGAAGATCTGTGAAATGACCATCGGCGCGAGGCCCATCGATGGTTCGTCTAGCAGGAGCACCTGGGGCCGCGCCATCAGTGCCCGACCGATGGCGAGCATCTGCTGCTCGCCACCCGACAGCGTGCCACCGACCTGACTGCGCCGCTCGGCAAGGCGTGGAAACGTCTCCAACACCCAGTCGAACCGCTCACGGTGCTCGGCCTTGCTGGGGAACTTACGTCCGTAACAACCCATTTCGAGGTTTTCCACCACCGTCATCCCTGGGAACACGCCACGTCCCTCCGGTGCCTGAATCAGCCCGTCGGTAACCCTGCGGTGCGCCTTGACCCGCGAAATGTCTTGACCGTCGAACCAGACCGAACCCGAGGTCAGCGGCCGTAGGCCAGAGATCGCGCGCATCATCGTGGTCTTGCCCGCACCGTTGGAACCCAGCAGGGTGACGAGCTCGCCTTCATGCACTTTCAGTGAAACCCCATGCAGCGCTTCAATTCTGCCGTAGTGCACGACGATGTCTCGAACCTCGAGCAGTACGGGACGCGGATCGGCGTCGGCTTTCTGGGTCGACTCAGCCGAGCTCGTCATCGGGCACCCCCAGGTAGGCGGCGACGACCTTCGGGTCCTCGCGGATCTCGGCTGGCAAACCATCGGCGATCTTGCGCCCGAACTCGAGCACCACGATGCGGTCGGTCACACCCATCACCAGGCGCATGTCGTGTTCGATGAGCAACACGGTGTAGCCGTCGTCCCGGATCGCCTGAATCAGCTCGATGAGTGCCGATTTCTCACTAGGGTTGAAGCCGGCGGCAGGCTCGTCAAGACAGAGCAGTTTGGGTTCGGTGGCCAATGCCCTGGCGATCTCGAGGCGACGCTGATCTCCGTACGGAAGGTTCTTGGCCTTCTCCTCGGCACGCTCAGAGATGCCGACGAACTGCAGCAACGCGGCAGCCTTCTCGATCGCCGACTTCTCCTCGCGCCGGTGGCGCGGCGTGCGAAGCAGGGCTCCCGGTACCGACGTATCGTGCCGGGCGTCCGTACCAACGACGACGTTCTCCAGCGCCGTCATCTCACCCCAGAGTCGGATGTTTTGAAAGGTCCTGGCGATGCCGCGCCGAGTGATCTGATGCCGCTTGATCTTTCCCAGCGTCGCACCGTCGAAGGTCACCGTCCCAGACGTGGGTCGGTAGACCCCGGTGATGGCGTTGAAGCACGTGGTCTTGCCTGCGCCATTCGGACCGATGAGCCCAAGGATCTCGCCACGCTTGATGTCGAACGTCACGCTGTCGAGCGCCGTCAGACCGCCGAACTTCACCGTGAGTTCTTGCGTTGCCAGCAGGGTTTTGCCCTCGGCCGCCTTCACCTCCCGGTGCAGCGCCGCCTTCTCCTCGTCGATTGCCGGCTGGTCAGTCATGCGGCCGCCTTCGAGTCGTCGGCCCCGCGCAACAGCTTGCGTGCAGACGAGGCGTACGCGAGGAGTTGTTGTCGCACCGGGAAGAGGCCCTGTGGCCGGAAGATCATCAACACCACCAACGCGAGCCCGAAGAAGAGGTACTTCAGGTCGCCGAGATTCACCCCGAACACTTCCACACCGAGGAGCCGGTTGGGTAGGTAAACGATGATGAAGGCGCCGAAGATGACGCCCAACTTGTTGCCCTGCCCACCGAGTACGACGGCAACCAGGAACAGCATCGAGTTGATGATGTTGAAGTTCGTCGGAGCGACGTACTGGACTTGACCGGCGTACAGCGCTCCGGAGAGGCCGCCGATCCCAGCACCGATCACGAAGGCCCACAGCTTGAAGCGGAACGTGTCGACGCCCATCACCTCCGCGGCGTCCTCGTCCTCCCTGATGGCCACCCAGGCGCGTCCGACCCGACTGCGCTCGAGATTGCCGACCAGCAGCAGGATGCCGACCATGAGCACCAGCCCCAGCCAGAACCACCAGGTGCCGTAGTTGGCGTCACCCGTCGAGTTACCGCTCGAGAACACACCGTTGGGCACACGTTCGCTCGCCCCCAACCGTGGATAGGCGATCTGGTTGAGCCCTCTCGACCCATTGGTGATGTCGGACAGGTTGTCGGCAAGCAATCGGATGATCTCGCCGAAGCCGAGCGTGACGATGGCGAGGTAGTCACCACGCAGCCGCAGCGTGGGCGTGCCGAGGATCAACCCTGCGAGAGCGGTGACTGCCATCGCGATGGGCACGCAGGACAGCCACGCCCAGTCCTGGCTGAAGAACCCGTTGGCGCCGACCTTGTTCCACGGGCTGTCAGGACTCGTCAGCAGAGCGACGGTGTACGCCCCGACGGCGTAGAAGCCGACGTAACCCAGGTCGAGCAGACCGGCCTGTCCCACGACGACGTTGAGGCCGATGGCGATGATCGCGATCATCGCGAACTGAGCCATCACGCCGCCCAGACTGATTCCGGTCGTGGCAATCCACGGCGGGGGAAACAGTGGCAACAGCGCAAGGAGGCCGAAGCCGATGACTCCGAAGATCCACTTCTGTGGCCTGCTGAGTCCGTCCCACCGGTGCCGCAGACTGTCGCCAGGGGCCAGTAGTCGCTGCGCCATTGTCGAGGTCTCACGGGTTTTCGGTCCCGCCTGATGACTCATGCGCGCGCCTTCCCGAGGCTCTCACCGAGTATGCCGGTAGGACGGATGAGCAGGACGAGGACCAGCAAGACGAAGGCCACCACGTCACGCCATTGGGTGCCGAAGAGCGCCTGGCCGTAATTCTCCATCACGCCGAGGATCAGACCGCCGAGCAACGCGCCACGCAGGTTTCCGATCCCGCCGAGAACGGCCGCCGAGAACGCCTTGATGCCGAGCAGAAACCCGCCGGAGTAGATGATGCCCTGCGGCACCTTCAAGGTGTAAAGCAACGCGGCCGCACCCGCCAGCAGACCACCGATGAGGAAGGTGGTCATGATGATGCGCTCGCGAGAGACGCCCATGAGGGTCGCGGTGGTCGAATCCTGCGCGACCGCACGGATGCCGCGGCCGAACTTGGTGCGGTTGATCGCGATGTCGGTCAAGAGGGCCAGCACCAACGCGGACGCGATGATCACCAGCGTCACGTCGGAGACCGTCGCCCCGAAGACGGTGAACTGAGTCTTCGGCTGCACCAAGATGATCGGCTGTTGCGCATTTGAGCCGCCGTAACCCTTGATGATCTGCGGCAGGATGAAGTGCACGAACTCCTGCAGCACGAATGACATGCCGATCGCGGTGATGAGGAACGTCAAGGGCCGCGCGTTCCGGCGACGCAGCGGCCGGTAGGCGACGAACTCCAAACCCACTGCGGCCGTGCCCGACACCAGCATCGCGAAGATCATCGCGATACCCAGGTACACGATCGTCAGCAGAACGCCCTTGTTGTAGGCGTTTCCGTTCGGGGCGAAGCCGAGGACGAAATCCAGGCAGAAGTACGTGCCGAACATGCCGAACATGAAGATCTCGGAGTGCGCGAAGTTGATCAGTCGCAGAACACCGAACACCAGCGTGTAACCGACGGCCACCAGTGCATAGATGGCACCCCAGGAGAGGCCGTCGATCGTCAACTGCCAGAAGCCGTTCAACAGGCCATCGACGTTGAAGTTGATATTGGCTGCCTGGCAAGCGAATTGGTCGATGCAGTCGTGCATCATCCGGCGGTGACTCCTTGGTGAATAACGGATACGAGGCGCGCCCGAGCCCTGCGGCCTCGGACGCGCCTCGTGTCAACGGCTACTGAACCTTGAAGATCCAAATCAGGTTCGTGGTCAGCTCCCCGGTGGGCGACCACTGGTACTTACGTGCCAGGCCTTGACCGTTGTAGTTCTTGACGTAATCCAACAGCGCCGGTCGGGTGATGGCACCCGAGTCGATGCCCTTGAGCAAGATGGTCCCCAGGTCGTAGCCCTCGGTGCTGTAAGTGCCGGGCTCCTGGCCGAACTTCTTGGTGTAGTCCTCGGCGAACGTTCCCGTGGCAGGACCGCACGGGCACGACAGGATCGCGCCCTTGGATGACTCACCTGCCTGCTTGACGAACTCCGGGTCCTTGGTGCCGTCGGCGCTCACGAAGGTCGCCTCGACTCCGCCGTCCTTCAACTGCTGGACGAACGGCGCCGCTTCGCTGTAGTAGCCGCTATAGAAGACGGCGTCCGGGCTGACACCCTTGATCTGCGTGACAGCTGCGGAGAAGTCCTTGTCACCCTTCTTGACCTGAATGTTGCAGGCCGAATCGGCGACGGGCCCGAGGGTTTCGCGCACGGGAACGGCCAAGCCGAGGCCGTAGTCGGTGCTGTCGTCGACGACGCAGATCTTCTTGTAGCCGAGCGTGTTCTTCAGGTAGTTGGCCACGGAAGGACCCTGCACGCCGTCGTTGGCCAGCCCACGGAAGAAGGTCTTCCAGCCGTTCTCGCTCAGCGTCGGGTTGGTCGCCGATGCCGTGGCGGCGACGAGCCCAGCCTGGTCGAACACCGTACCGGTGGCCTTGGTCTCGCCCGAGAAGGCGGGACCGACCAAGCCGATCGTGTACTGGTCATCGACGATCTGCGGGGCGATACCGGTGGCCTTCTGCGGATCACCCTCGGTGTCGAACGGCTTCAGCTGCACCTGGCAACCGGGGTTGGCGGCGTTGTGGATGTCGATGGCCATCTGCACGCCATTCTTGATGTTGATGCCGAGCGCTGCGTCGGGACCGGTGAGAGCACCCGCCATGGCGATCGACACCGGCGGGCAGGTCGCCTTTCCGTCGCCGGCCGGATCCGCAGGCGCCTCCCCCTCGGCCGCCTTGACCTCGGCGCCGTTCTCGTCGATCTGTACCTGCTCGACGATCTTCAGGTCAGCTTGCGACGTGCTGCTCTCCGGTGCCGACTGATTGCAGCCAGCGATACCGAGCACGAGCAAGCCCGCGCTCCCGAGAGCAAATGCATTACGTGCCATGCGACCGCGCACGTGTCACCTCCGTGTCAACTTTGTCAGGGGCCCGACGACGCAGGTCACGTTGCCCGGGGCCGCCGATGCTTCGGGTAGAACATAGCCAACACATCGCGCCGGTGCGCGATGTTGACGAACGCGGACTGAGTGTCGCCTGTGTAATCGGCCGAAACTGCGCGTCAAGAAACGCAGTTGTTACGTCTCGGGCGTGTCCAAAGTTTCCAGAACGACCTCGGCGACACGCCTCATCGTCGTGCGACGGTCCATCGCCGCACGCTGAATCCACTTGAACGCTTCCGGCTCCGACATCTTCTGCTTGGCCTGCAGCAAACCCTTTGCGCGCTCGACCAGTTTGCGCGTCTCGAGCCGGTCCGACAGCGACGCCACCTCCGATTCGAGTGCTGAGATCTCGCCGAATCGACTGACGGCCAACTCGATCGCCGGAATGAGATCGGTGATCGAGAACGGCTTCACCAGATACGCCATGGCACCGGCATCACGGGCACGCTCGACCAGCTCGCGCTGCGAGAACGCGGTCAATATCAAGATCGGGGCGATGCGCTTCGTCGCGATCTCAGCGGCCGCGTCGATGCCGTCCCGCCGCGGCATCTTGACGTCCATGATCACGAGGTCGGGACGGAGGCTTTCGGCCAGCTCGACCGCCTCTTGACCGTCACCGGCCTCGCCGACCACCTCGTAGCCCTCTTCGCGGAGCATCTCCGCCAGATCCATGCGGATGAGTGCTTCGTCCTCGGCGATGAGGACACGGTGCGGCTTGCCAGCGTCCGTCGGTGACCCAGTCATGAGCACATTGTCGCGTGAGTACCGCAGAACAGCGACCGCGGGGCCGTGACCACCGTCCGGGTCGATCCTCTATGGTGGGAAACCGCACCGCGAAGGCCCTCGTATCCCAATTGGCAGAGGAAACGGATTCAAAACCCGTGCAGTGTGAGTTCGAGTCTCACCGAGGGCACCAGGCTAGTTGCCAACGGCGTTGCAGTTCAGCGGTATGTCTTTGGCTCGGACACGGCGGCGATCGTAAGTGCAGGGTGCCTTCGTGATCTGCGCTGCGTCCGGACACGGGTTTAAGGTGCGCGCATGAGGCTCCCGTGGCGGCGTCGGGCCACCGCTCCCCCCACCGCAACGGTGATTACCGTCGAGCCGCTGCTCCCGCCGATGGTCGATCAGCTGCTCGGCATCATGCGCAAGGCACTGCGTGGATTCGCCACCAGCAACGGGCGCGTGCAGAAGCGACTGCCCGTGGGCCTCAGCTTGACGTCGTCGGGCATGGCCGCCGCGGTCGACAACCTCAACGCGATGATCCTCGGCACTCCCGGCCCGATCTACCTGCTCGGGCATTCACGCGGGGCGCAGATCATCGGCGACTGGTTGGCGACCTATGGGCGCACCGCGCCGCCAGATCTCATCGCCCGCATCGTGACCGTGATCCTGCTCGGAAACCCGCAGCGCGCAGTCGGCGGTAGGGGTGGCACGTCCGCGGATGGCAAGAAGCTCATTCCCACGCCGAGCGACACGCCCTTCGAGGTGATCGATTTCTGCCGCAGGGCCGACGGGTGGGCGAACGCCGATGGCTGGTGGGTGAAGCCGTGGGCGATCCCGACGAAGCAGGTTAGCCGCTCGAACACGGCCCACCTGTTCTATGCCAATGTCAGCCCGTTCGATGCGGGCAACCTGACGCGGGCCCGGGTCGGTAGGACCACCTACATGGTCAGCCCGGTGTGATTGCCGAACGCTGACTAGGCCCGCAATTCGCGCTCGTCCTGCTGCGCGAGCAGTCGCGCATAGCCGGCGCCCATTCCGAGCAAGGCCAGCCCGACGACGATGAAGACCACGACGCGGAAGATGCCGTCCAGCGTCCCGAGATCGAAGAGGAACAGCTTGGCCACGGCGGCCGCGACGAGTGTCATACCACCTCCGAGGGGCAATGACCGTTTCGCTCGGGGAACTCTCGTGGCGTAGCGGAAGGCGGCTGCCGCCAACGCAATCCAGCAGATCGTTGCCGCGACGTGGCCGGCGAAGAAGCCTTGGACCTCGCCGCCGAGCAATACACCTGCGGTCACGGCGAACATGGTGATTCCATACAGCGCAACCAGTGTCGCAGCCGCCCACGACCAGTCCCTGGGCCACGACCACGCGATCGCGACGGCGACCGCCACCATCAGCACGCTGGCGACCAGTGTCGACACGGCAATCGGCGTGCGTAGCGCCGTCGGCATGACCAACGTCGACAGCGGGGCGTAGCCGAGATGGAACAGCCCCCCGATGATGCCGAAACCCAGCGCACACCAGCGAGCGACCCGACTCCGTCGACCAGCGACCGCCGCGACGACCGCCATCGCGAGCAGTACCGGCCCCGCCACCGGGCCGTCGAAGGCGACCATCACGGCGATGAGGGCCGCCACCGCAGCAAGTGCCGACCAGATCGTCTGAACCGGTGTGGTGACCATCGACAGCCGGCCACCGGCCAGCACGATCCCCATCAGCACCGCTGACAGGACCGCAGCCATCAGGGAAGCAACGGCTCCGCCGACCGCCAATGAGGCTGCCAACACGGGCATCGTCCCCGCCGCGCTCAGCAGTCCCATGGCGACCGAATTCCTGGTGTGCGGCAGCAGGATCAGCGCGCTCGAGACCGCGAGTACACCCGCCAACGCACACGCGACCGCCAGCAGGGGCGACTGCTCGGAACTGAAGTAGGTCAACGCCAGCGCGACGAGAACCGGAAGTGTGCTCACCGCCATGCGTGCCGCGTGCAGACCGATCCAGTCCCTGCCCAGTTGCACCGGCACCGAGGCGGCGCTCAAGGCCAGCATGAAGCCCACCAGCGCCAGGATGCTGTGATCGGCGACCACCGGCGCCAGACCGAGCAGCGGGACCAGTACCAGCAGGCCAAGATGCTCGCTGTTCCAGCGACGCGACAGCATGAGACCCGCCAACGCGACTGCCGCCGCGATCGCCAGGCCGACAGGTGCCGACACGTAGTGGTAGATCGTGGTCACGGCGATGACGTCCACGTATGCCGCCGCAATACCCGTCGCGGCCAACGCGATCGCACCCACCCGACCACCCGGGCGGCGACTCAGCCGCCAGGCGGCTCCTACCAGTCCGGCTGCCAAGGCCGCGCCCGCGAACACCCTGAACTCCGGACGGAGGATCCCCGCCTGGGCGGCAAGGACCAGCAGCAGAACCACGCCAACCAGCGTGACGGCCACCCCGGCGACCGCGAGCGCCTTGCCGATCCAGCCGTCCGACCGAGGTGACTGCGTTGGCGGTGGCACCGGTGGGGCGGGCGCCCACCGGACCGGCTCGACGGGCGCGCCGGGTGGTTGCCGAAGAGCGGCGGTGGGCCATGCCGGCGGCGGTGGGTGCGCCTGTGGCTGCGACGGTCGTTCCGTCACGATGCGTTCGAGCTGCCGCAGGTCGACCGACGCCCTCGCCAAGTACGCAGCGATGGAAGCGAAGTCGGATGACAACCTGGCGATGACGGCCTGATCCGGTTCGGTCATGACGCCATGGTGGCACCGATGACGTACGAGGGGATGAGTAGTACTACGGGGATCTACTGGTCGAGACCGTGCTCTATCGCGTAGCGCGCCAATTCGACGCGATTGGCCACCTGCAACTTCCGAAACGTCGCCTGCACGTGGTTCTCCACCGTACGGTGACTCAAGGACAGCTGCTCGGCGATCTGCTTGGCAGTCAAGCCCTTCGCGACATACCTGAGTATTTCGGTCTCGCGGTCGGTCAGACTCGGGATGGCACCGCCGCCCGGGTTCCGCGCGATCCGCCGATACTCGCCAAGAACCAAACCGGCCAATCCCGGGGTGAACACGGCACGGCCCTGTCCGGTAGCCCGAACCGCTTCAGCGAGTTCGCCCTTCGATGCACTCTTGACGAGATAGCCGGTGGCGCCGGCCTTCACGGCCTCCAACACGTCGTCGCGTTCGTCGGATGCGGAGAGAACGAGAACGCGGGAGGACGGCGACACCGTCAGCACCTCGGCGGTGGCTCCGGCACCGCTGCCATCCGACAGGCGCATGTCCATCACCACCACGTCGGGTTTGACGACGGCCGCGCGGCGCCGTGCCGAACCGACACCGTCAGCCGTGGCGACGACGGTGAATCCCTCCTCGGCGAGGTCCCTGGCAACCGCGTCACGCCAGATCGGATGGTCGTCCACGACCATCACGGTAAACGCGGAATGGTCAGCTCCCATTCGGTTCCCCTTCCTGGCTCCGTGGTCAACCGTGCGCTACCGCCCAGCCAATTCATCCGTCCGACAATCGATTTAGACACTCCGGCTCGACCCTCGTCGACGGCTTCCTCCAGCCGGCCAGCCGGGATCCCCGTCCCGTCATCACGAACACTGATCACGACCGAGCCGTCCAGATCCTCGAGCAGTACGAAGGCTCGCGCCTCCGCACCCGCATGAGCGACGACGTTGTCCAGGGCGTTGACCACCGCCGCGTCGACTTCTCCCGCCACGTCGGCGGAGAGCATGACCGGTTCGGCGGGCAGACTCACCGACACTCGGTCAGAGGCATGGCTGCGCAGCATCGGGATGAGATCGGCCTCGATCCCCTGAGGTGCCCGGGCGCCCGCGTCACTGACCCAGCGCCTCAACGCGCGCTCCTGTTGACCGGCCAACTCCGCGAGTTCGGCTGTCGGACCGCCGATCTCACGCCCTCGTCGCGCCACTAGCGCCAATACCTGGATGGCGCCGTCGTGAACCTCCCTGGACAGCCGTTCCCGCTCCTCGAGCGACGCCGCCAGCCGCGCCGCTCGCTGCAACTCGGTGTGGGCGCGGCGGGCCGTCTGGGCGGCCATCCCGATGGCCAATCCGACCGCGAGTTCGATCACGACCGTGGCATTGCGACCGACGTCGATGCTGACATAGCCCTTGAGCGCCGCGTTGGACGCCGTCACCACCAGTCCGATCACCATGCCGGCGACTGGGCCGGCCAGGATCGCCGCCGAAATCGTGGCGTTGGTGGCCCACAACGTCGTCGGCCAAGATTGGTTGTCCAAAGCCCACTGGTCGGAGGCGACGATGTCCGTCGAGAGCATCAGGGCGACGACCACCACGACTTCGGCGCCCACCCACGCGCGCCGTCGACCGTAGCCGTGGAGGTACGCCACTGCGCAGGCGACGCTCCACGAGATCAGCACCGCGAATAGCGCCCACCCGATGGCGGGGCGCTCGAGGTCGTCGTTGATCGCGATCTGGAAACCCAGTGCGTAGAGACAACTCAGCAGCCGGAAGACCTGCGCCGCCCGCCAGAGCGGAGCGGCTGGATCGGGTAACGGTGCCGCCGGCATGCCCCTGCTACATCACCTTGGACAGGAAGGCCTTCGTACGTTCTTCCTGCGGGTTGCTGAGCACGTCACGCGGATTGCCCCGCTCGACGATCACGCCGGCGTCCATGAACACCAACTGGTCGGCGACTTCACGAGCGAAACCCATTTCGTGGGTGACCACCACCATCGTCATACCCTCGCTGGCGAGCTTCTTCATGACGCCCAGCACCTCGCCGACGAGCTCCGGGTCGAGCGCGGAGGTGGGCTCGTCGAACAGCATCAGCTTGGGATCCATCGCCAACGCCCGCGCGATCGCGACCCGCTGCTGTTGGCCCCCGGACAGTTGGGCCGGATAGGCGGTGGCCTTCTCCGCCATTCCCACCTGCTCGAGAAGGTCCTTTGCGCGCTCGATCGCGACAGCCTTCTTGACGCCCTTCACCTGAATGGGTGCCTCGATGATGTTGGCCAGCGCCGTGCGATGCGGGAACAGGTTGAAGTGCTGGAAGACCATGCCGATGTCGCGGCGCTGCCTGGCGGCCTCCCGCGGTGGCATCTCGTAGAGCTTGTCGCCCCGCTCTCGGTAACCGATCAGCTCACCGTCGACGTGCAATCGGCCGCCGTTGACCTGCTCGAGGTGATTGATGCAGCGCAGGAAGGTCGACTTGCCTGACCCCGACGGACCTACCAGAACCAACACCTGACCGCGACCGATCTCCAGCGTGACGCCCTTGAGGACCTTGAGGGCGCCGAAGTTCTTGCAGACGCCTTCGGCCTTGACCATCGGCGTAGTCGACGCGCCGGAATCCTTACTCATGTGTGGCCCACCTCTCCCAGCGTCTGTGCCTCAGCCAGAGCGCCGAGCTGTTTCGCGGTGAGCTTGCGCGAGGCACCTCGCGAGAAGTACCGCTCCAGGTAGAACTGACCGACCATCAGGATGCTGGTGATCAGCAGGTACCAGGCGGCCGCGACCAGCAGCAGCGGGATCGGTTGAAACAGAACAGCCGAGATGTCACGCTGGCGCCCGAACAGGTCGAACGTGAAGGGCACCGCGGCCACCAGCGACGTGGTCTTGAGCTGGCCGATGAACTCGTTGCCGGTCGGCGGGATGATCACCCGCATCGCCTGGGGCAACACGGTTCGCCGCATCGTCATGATCCAGGACATGCCGAGTGCGGTGGAGGCCTCCGACTGCCCTTCCGGCACCGAGCTGATACCGGCGCGGATGATCTCCGCCAGGTAGGCCGCCTCGTTCAAACCCAGCCCGATGACTGCCAGGAGGAAGTAGAGCGACAGGTTCTGGATGTTGATGGTGAAGAACGTGGGCCCGAACGGTATGCCCAGTTGAATGTTCTTGTAGATGGTGGGAAACAAGCCCCAGAACACCAGTTGGACGTAGACCGGGGTGCCTCGGAAGATCCACAGATACACCCAAGACACCGAGCGGAATACCGGATTGGGCGACAGTCGCATCACCGCCAAGAGCACGGCCAGGACGATCGCCAGGATCATCGACAGAACGGTCAACTCGAGGGTGACCACTACCCCCGACACGATCCGTTCGTCGAGGATGTACTTGCCGAAGGTGGACCAGCCATAGGCATCGTTGGTCGCCGCGCCGTACAGGAACAGCGCGACGAGGATGACGATGACGATCGCCGTCACCCACCGCCATGGATGCCGCATGGGGACGGCATCGATGGCGGCGGGTGAGTCGGTTGGCTCCAATTGGCTGCGAACGTCAACGCTCATGGGTGAAACCGGCGATCAGCTGGTGGCGCCGTTGATGACTGGCTTGTCGATCATGCCCGCCTCGACGCCCCAGTTCGACGCGATCGTCTTGTAGTCACCGGTTTCGATGAGATGCTCGAGCGCCTTCTGCAACGACGCTGCCAACGGGGATCCCTTCGCGACGGGCCAACCGTACGGCGCGGAGTCGAAGATCTGACCGGCCTGCTCGAGCTTTCCATTGCTCTGCTTGATCGCATACAGCGTCACCGGGGAGTCCGCCGACATCGCGTCGGCCTGGCCGAGGATGACCGCATTGGTGGCCTGATCCTGACCGTCGAACTTGACGATGGTGATCGCCGGCTTGCCCGCGTCGGTGCACGCCTTGCTCTTGGCGGGCAGTTCGTCCGTCTCCTGAACGGTCGTGGACTGGACCGCGACCTTCTTGCCGCAGGCGTTGCTCGGGTCGACGTCCGAGCCCTTCGGCTTCGCCCACAGCGAGCCTGCCGAGAAGTAGGTGACGAAGTCGACGGTGTTCTCGCGCTCCTTCGTGTCGGTGAACGACGACATGCCCACGTTGAACGTGCCGCCCGTGATCGACGGAATGATCTTCGAGAAGTCGGCTTCGCGATACTCGGCCGTCAGACCGAGGGTGGAGGCGATCGCGTTCATCAGATCGACGTCGAAGCCGATGATCTTGCCGCTGGAGTCCTTGAACTCGTTGGGCGTGTAGGGGACGTTCACCCC
Organism: Mycolicibacterium hodleri; assembly: GCF_006439015.1. GTDB lineage: Bacteria > Actinomycetota > Actinomycetes > Mycobacteriales > Mycobacteriaceae > Mycobacterium > Mycobacterium hodleri_A. The sequence goes on from NZ_RCZG01000009.1 coordinate 91,192, forward strand.
GACGATCAACTTGCCGGAGGACTTGATGTCCTCGGGGACCGTGTTGGCGATGTCGTCGACCTTGGCGGCCTTCGCCGCGGTGGTCTCCTTCGTCGGACCGGTGGTGTCCTCGTTCTTGGTGCAGCCCGACAGGACCAGCGCTCCGGAGACGGCGATCACGGCGGCGCCACGCCACCAGCGTGAGCTCGCTCGTCGGTCTTGAATTCCAGCTACCACGTTGTCACTTCTTTCTGCATCGGGTCACCTACGTTCATCTCGGGCGACGACGTCAACGAACACTAGCGGGGCGGAGGCGCTGTAGTAGGTGAAACTTAACGCTGGTCGTCGATCTGTGCTGTGCGAAGCGACAAGGCGGTGAATCGGGCGACGCCCACGGAGCGCTGTGCGACACTTCCCGCATGACGACCCCTGCTCCCCCAACTCTGTTGCCGCACCTGTGGAAATCGGCCGCCGTGTCGGGCGTGCTGGCGATCGCCCTCGGTGTGGCAATCGTCGCGTGGCCCGGAATTTCGATCGCCGTCGCGGCCATCTTCTTCGGCGTGGGCCTGCTGCTGACCGGAATTCAACAGGTGTTCTTCGCTTTCAGCCTGGACGTGTCCGCCGGCGGGCGGGTTCTGTTGTTCATCAGTGGTGCGGCGTCGCTGATCCTGGCGATCATGGCCTTCCGCCATCTCTACGACGCCGTGTTGTTGCTCGCCATCTGGATCGGCGTCGGCTTCATCTTCCGCGGCGTGGCGACCACGGTGTCTGCGATCAGCGACCCCACTCTGCCGGGCCGCGGATGGAATGTCTTCGTCGGCGTCATCAGCTTGATTGCCGGCGTCGTCGTGTTGGCGTCACCGTTCGACTCGATCGGCACCCTGGCGTTCGTCGTGGGCATCTGGCTGATCGTCATCGGTGTCATGGAGGTCGTCGCCGCGATCGCCATTCGTCGAGCGACGCACAAGGTGCACGAGGCTATTGCCCAGGAGCCCATCGAGACGACACCGGAGCTCTCCAACACTGAGGACAAAAGCCCCTAGACGCCTCCTGGCCTGCCGGTAAGCTATCTACTACACTTCGTCGTAGATGTCGTAGCTACATCCGGCAGCCCCTGGGAGATGGTGCAACTTGAACGCGCTCGACGTTTCACGGTGGCAGTTCGGCATCACGACCGTGTACCACTTCATCTTCGTGCCGCTAACCATCGGGCTTGCGCCCCTGATCGCCGTCATGCAGACCGTGTGGGTGGTGACCAACAACGACGCGTGGTATCGCCTGACCAAGTTCTTCGGCAAGTTGTTCCTGATCAACTTCGCCCTCGGGGTGGCGACCGGCATCGTCCAGGAATTCCAGTTCGGGATGAATTGGAGTGAGTACTCACGGTTCGTCGGTGACGTCTTCGGAGCTCCCCTGGCCATGGAGGGCCTGGTCGCCTTCTTCTTCGAGTCGACGTTCATTGGTCTGTGGATCTTCGGCTGGACACGCCTTCCACGCCTGGTGCACCTCGCCTGCATCTGGATCGTCGCCATCGCAGTGAACGCATCGGCGTTCTTCATCATCGCCGCGAACTCGTGGATGCAGCATCCGGTGGGCGCCCGCTACAACCCGGACACCGGGCGTGCCGAACTGACGAGCATCGTCGCGCTCTTCACCAACAACACTGCAGCGGCAGCGTTCTCGCATGCCGTGTTCGGAGCCTTCCTCACCGCGGGTACCTTCGTCGCGGGGGTCTGCGCGTGGTGGTTGGTACGGGCGCGCGAGACCGACGAGGCGCGCACGATGTACCGGCCCGCCACCATCCTCGGCTGTCTCGTGACACTCGCTGCGGCTGGCGGTCTGTTCTTGACCGGCGACGCACAGGGCAAGCTGATGTTCCAGCAGCAGCCGATGAAGATGGCGTCGGCGGAGTCGCTGTGCAATACCGAGACCGATCCCGACTTCTCGATCCTCACCGTCGGCACCCACAACAACTGCGATGCCGTCACCCACCTCATCGAGGTGCCGTACGTTCTGCCGTTCCTCGCCGAGGGTCGGTTCGACGGCGTGACGTTGGACGGGGTGAAGAATCTGCAGGCGACCTACGAGACGAAGTACGGTGCGGGCGACTACCGGCCCAACCTGTTCGTGACCTACTGGTCGTTCCGGGCGATGATCGGGTTGCTCGCGGTACCCGTGCTCTTCGCGATGGTCGCGCTGTGGCTGACCCGCCGTGGTCGCATCCCCGAGCACCGCTGGTTCGGCTGGTTCGCGTTGGTGACACTGCCGACGCCGTTCCTGGCCAACAGCGCAGGCTGGGTGTTCACCGAAATGGGCAGACAGCCGTGGGTGGTGGTGCCAAACCCGACCGGGGACCAGATGATCCGTCTCAACGTCGCCGACGGCGTGTCCCATCACTCCGCAGGACTGGTGCTGACGTCGCTGATCGTGTTCACAGCTCTGTACGCCGCGCTCGCGTGCATCTGGTTCTGGCTGATGAGACGCTACGTCGTCGAGGGCCCGTTGGAGCACGACGCCGAACCTGCGCCGCCGACACCACCCGGTGACGCCGACGTCGCACCGTTATCGTTTGCCTACTAGGTGGTTGACGTGGGATTACAAGACTTCTGGTTCATCGCACTGGCCGCGCTCTTCATCGGCTTCCTCGTCTTGGAGGGCTTCGACTTCGGTGTCGGAATGCTCATGAAGTTCTTCGGCCGACGCGCACCGGCGGGCCAACGAGAACAGCACGAACGGGCCGTACTCAATACCATCGGACCGGTCTGGGACGGCAACGAGGTGTGGCTGATCACCGCAGGCGGCGCGATGTTCGCGGCGTTCCCCGAGATGTATGCCACGTTGTTCTCCGGGCTGTACCTGCCACTGTTGGCCATCCTGGTCGCCATGATCGTCCGCATTTGCGCCATCGAGTGGCGCGGCAAGATCGACGATCCGAAGTGGCGAGCCTGGGCCGACGCGGCGATCGCGGTCGGATCGTGGCTACCCGCCGTGCTCTGGGGAGTCACGTTCGCTGCCCTGGTACACGGGCTACCGGTGAACGCCGACAAACAGATCGAGTTGTCGATCACCGATCTGCTGAACGGATACATCCTGCTGGGCGGCCTGGCCACCGCCGGTCTGTTCGCCTTCCACGGCGCCGTGTTCATCGCCCTCAAGACCGAGGGCGCCGTCCACGACGACGCCGTGGGGTTCGCGGGTCTCCTCGCACTGCCCGTGACGGTGGTAGTGGCGGGTTTCGGATTCTGGACCGAACTCGCGTACGGCAAGGACTGGACGTGGGTGGTCCTGGGCGTCGCCGTCGTCGCGCAGATGTCGGCGGTCATGTTGGTGTGGAGCCGCGGTGGCGACGGCTGGGCCTTCGGATGCACCGCTACCGTCGTTGCGGCAGTGGTGATCCTGCTCTTCGGGTCGCTGTACCCGGACCTGATCCCCTCGACGCTGAATCCGGACTGGAGCCTGACCGTTCAGAACGCGTCGTCGTCGCCGTACACCCTGAAGATCATGTCCTGGGCGGCCTTGATCTTCACTCCTCTGGTGATCGGCTACCAGGCCTGGACCTACTGGGTGTTCCGCCAACGCATCTCTGCCGAGCGGATCCCTGCCCCGATCGGCCTGCCGCCAAGATGATGCGGCGCCACCTGGCGGCAACGGCAGGTTGCGGCGTCATCATCACCGGCGCAGCCATCGCCTGCGCCGTCGTTCTGGCGCACCTCCTGGCCGGCATCATCACCGACCCCGCCACCCGCTCGTTGGGCCACTGGTCGGTCACGCTGTGGGTGCTGTTGACGCTGTGGGGTATTCGGGTGCTCGCGCAGTGGGCACAGGCACGTTTGAGCCAACGCGCCGCCACCGCGGCGATCGCGGACCTCAACCGGCGTCTACTCACAGGCGTCACAGGGCTGTCGCCGCGCGAACTCGCGGCGCGACGCGACGAGGCAGCGGTACTCGTCACGCGGGGCCTCGACGGGTTGCGGCCCTACTACACCCGCTACCTACCCACGGCGGTCCAGGCCGTGATCCTCACCCCTGCCGCTGTGGTGGTGATGGCGCTCTATGATCTCCAGTCCGCCGTCATCGTCATGATCGCACTGCCACTGGTCCCGCTCTTCATGGTGCTGATCGGCCTCGTCACCGCCGAACGTTCTGCTGCTTCGCTCATGGCAATGGGCACGTTGCAGTCGCGACTGCTCGACCTGATCTCCGGCATCCCGACGCTGCGCGCCATCGGCCGAGCCGAGGGGCCGGAACATCGGATCACCGAACTGGCTGCCGCACACCGCCGTTCGACCATGGCAACGCTCCGCATCACCTTCCTGTCCTCGCTGGTGCTCGAACTGCTCGCCACCCTCGGTGTCGCCCTGGTGGCCGTGAGCGTTGGGCTTCGGTTGGTCTTCGGCGACGTGGAACTGGCCTCAGCGCTGACCGCCCTGCTGCTGGCTCCCGAGGTCTTCTGGCCGTTACGCCGGGTCGGGGCGGAGTTCCACGCGGCGCAGGACGGTAAGACGGCCCAGGCGAAGGCGTATGCGCTGTTGAACGAGACCGCCACGCCGCCCGACGGATCACTGATATCGACGAGTAAGTCGTCGATCCGCTTCGACGCGGTGAGCGTCGCCGGCCGCAACGGGGATGCGCCACAACGGTTGTCGGCAGCCGTCGAACCCGGCACGGTCACCGTCCTGACTGGGCCGAACGGCGCAGGCAAGTCCACGGCGCTGTACGCCCTCCTCGGCCTCGTCAGCCCGACCTCGGGTCAAGTGCTCGTCGGCGAGAACGACGTCAGGACACTCGACCTGCGGCACTGGTGGAGCCAGATCGCTTGGCTGCCCCAGCGTCCGGCATTCGTTCCCGGTACCGTCCGCGAGAATCTCGAACTCTTCGGACCGCTTGCCGATCTCGACGATGCCTGTCGGCAAGCGGGTTTCGACGACGTCATCACCTCGCTGCCCGATGGCCTGGATACCGTCCTCGGCCGCGATGGCACCGGCTTGTCACTGGGCCAACGTCAGAGGCTGGCACTGGCCCGACTCTTCGGCGCGAAGCGGTCGATCCTCCTCTTGGACGAACCGACGGCGCACCTGGACGATGCGCGGGAAGAGCACGTTCTGCGGTCGATCCGGAAGGCCGCGCGAGAAGGTGCCGCGGTACTGGTGATCGGTCACCGCGAGGTGATCCGCGCCGTCGGCGACCACGTCATCGAGATCGGGGGCGAGGTCCGTGTCACCCACTGAGTCGCGAACCGACCCACTCGTGGCGGGTCTCGCGCTGTTACGTCCCCGCCTCCCGCGCCTGGCGATGGCCGTCGCGCTCGGAGTATTGGCGCTCGGCAGCGCGCTGGCACTTGCCGGGGTGTCGGCCTGGTTGGTCACCAGGGCATGGCAGATGCCACCAATTCTCGACCTCTCCGTCGCGGTCGTGGCCGTACGTGCACTCGGCATCTCCCGAGGCATCCTCGGCTATTGCGAACGACTCGCCTCGCACGACACGGCGCTGCGGGCTGCCGGCTCTACCCGAGCCCGGCTGTACCGCATGCTCGCTCACGCGCCTGCCGACACCGTGATGCGGTTGTCGGAGGGTGACATCGCGTCCCGCGTCGGCGCCTCGGTGGACGAATTGTCCGACGTGCTGGTCCGCGCGGTACTCCCCATCGCGGTGGCGGCAATTCTGTCGACCGCGTCCGTCGCCGTCATCGCCGTCATCTCGCCGGCCGCCGCCGTGGTGCTCGCGGTGTGCCTATTGGTCGCAGGCGTGTTGGCACCCTGGTTGGCTGCGCGTGCCGCGACCGCCGCCGAAGAGGTTGCCGTAGAGCATCATTCGGCCCGGGATGCATCGGCCATGTTGGCGCTCGAACACGCATCGGAACTACGAGTGGCCGGTCGGCTCGACGACGTCATCGCCGACGCGGTTCGTAGGCAACGTGATTGGGGTCAGTCCGCCGACAGGGCCGCACTGCCCGCCGCATTCGGTGCAGCCGCGCCGGTCGCTGCAACCGCCGTCGCAGTCCTCGGAATCGTCGTCATTGCAATCTCCCTTGCACCCGTCATTGCACCGACCACGCTCGCGATACTCGTCCTGCTGCCCCTGTCGGCGTTCGAGGCCACCACTGCACTCCCCGCGGCCGCCATTCAGCTCACCCGCAGCCGGATCGCCGCCGCACGTCTTCTCGACCTGACCGCGCCCGATCCCAGGGCCCGGCTCAGGCCCGCCTTCGATACTCCGGCCCTTCGCCACGGCGACCGGTTGGCCATCGTCGGTGCCAGCGGATGCGGCAAGACGACCACCCTGATGGCGATGGCCGCCGACTACGACGACCCGTTGACCGCGGGCTTCTTTCCCGAGGATGCGCACCTCTTCGACACCACCGTCCGCGACAACCTGCTCGTCGCCCGCGGTGACGCCGACGATGGCCAGCTGATCGCAGCCCTGCAGGCCGTCGGACTGCGCGACTGGCTGGAGAGCCTGCCGGACGGGTTGGCCACGATGCTCACGGGAGGGGCCGCGGCGGTGTCGGCGGGACAGCGGCGTCGGCTGCTTCTCGCCAGGGCGATTATCTCCGACTTACCCATCGTGCTGCTCGACGAGCCGACCGAACACCTCGACGCCGCAGACGCCGACCGGATCCTGCACGAATTACTGGCGCCCGACGGACTATTCTCCGCTGACCGCACTGTCGTTGTCGCGACGCATCACCTCCCCCGCGGCGTGGACTGCCCCGTGCTCTACCCTCGGCACGCATGACGGGTCCCAGGAACGGAACTGGCACGGCGGCGCTCGTCGTCGCGATGGCCGGCTTGGTGTTGTGCTGGTCAGTCGTGGGCGGCATCGTCTGCGGCGTGGTTGCGGTCATCCTCGGACTTCTCGGCCGCGGTCACGCGTCACGCGGTGAGGCCGACAACGGTGGGATCGCCACGGCGGGAACGGCACTCGGCGTCGTGGCAATCGTCGCATCAGTGGCCTCCGCCGTGATCTGGGCGTCCGCCTGGCGTGACTCCGGCGGAAACGACTACCTCGATTGCGCGACGAGGGCGGGCAGCGATCAGAAGGCCGTGCAGGCCTGCACGGACAAGTGGCTCAACGAGATTCAGAACAGGTTCGGCATCACTTCGCCGCGGCCGAGTCGGGAAAGTGCTTGACGATCCCCTCCTGAACCACAGTGGCCAGCACCCGTCCGTCGCGGTCGAAGAAGTGGCCGCTGCCCAGTCCGCGGGATTCCGCGGCCACGGGCGACGTCGTCGAGTACAGCACCCACTCGTCGAAGCGCACGGGCCGGTGAAACCACACCGAGTGGTTCATCGTCACCGCGAAGATGCGATCGAAGCCCCACGACAGGCCGTGGGTGGTGATGATTGAGTCGAGCACGGTGGTGTCCGACGAATAGACCATGGCGGCGGCGTGGATCACCGGGTCGTCGGGCATGGGACCGCGAGCCTTGAGCCACACCCGGTTGTGAGCGAGTCGCTCCCCCTTGTCGCGCATCACCCAGGCCGGGTCGTTCGTATAGCGCCATTCGATCGGCTTCAACGCGTCGACGAAGAGTGGCACCGTCTGCTCGTAACCGACGAGGAGATCCTCGATGCTCGGCACCGAGAGAGGTTCCGGCACTGCAGGAAAGTCGACGCCGTGCTCGAGGCCACGTCCGCCCGCCAAGTGCGATACGAGTGCCGAGGCCAACAGCGCGTTGCCCTGCATGACGTCGACCCGTCGGTTCGCGAATCGGCGTTCGTCGCGCAACCTCGTCACGCGGAACTCGAGATCGCGGTCGGGATCGCCGCCAGCGACGAAGTGCACGGAGAGCGCGCTCGGCGGCAGGTCGTACTTCACCGTGCGGCTGGCTGCGACGAAAGCCTGTGCCATCATCTGCCCACCGAACGTCCGAATAGGATTCTTGCTCGGATGCGATCCGGTGAAGTTGTTTTCGTCGACACGGCGGAGGTCGAGTACCGCCAGCAGTTCCTCTAGATCCGCCGAACTGCTCAACGGACCCGCCTCCTAGTGGTCGTCCTCGCCGATCCGGTGAACGTGGATCATGTTGGTTGAGCCTACTGTGCCAGGAGGGGCTCCTGCGACGATGATCACCAGGTCACCGCGCTTGTACCGGCCAAGCGCCAACAGCGACTCGTCGACCTGGCGGATCATCCCGTCGGTGGTCTGAATGTGGGGGACGATGAATGTCTCAGTGCCCCAGGTCAAGGCCAGCTGACTTCGCACCTCGGGCAGTGGCGTGAACGCCAGCAGCGGCAGCGGCGTATGCAGCCGGGCCAGGCGCTTGAGAGTGTCACCGGATTGCGTGAACGCGACGAGAGCCTTGGCATCCAACCGCTCGCCGATGTCGCGGGCGGCATAGGAGATGACGCCCCGCTTGGTGCGGGGTACGTGAGTCAGCGGTGGCGCCGCAGTGGAGTTCTGCTCGACGGCCGTGATGATGCGGGCCATCGTCTTGACCGCCTCCAGCGGGTACTTGCCTACCGACGTCTCGCCCGAGAGCATCACCGCGTCGGCACCGTCGAGCACCGCGTTCGCCACATCGGAGGCTTCGGCGCGGGTGGGCCGGGAGTTCTCGATCATCGACTCGAGCATCTGGGTGGCGACGATGACCGGTTTGGCGTTCTCGCGGGCCATCTGGATGGCACGCTTCTGGACCAGCGGCACTTCTTCCAGCGGCAGTTCCACGCCGAGATCACCGCGGGCGACCATGATCGCGTCGAAGGCCAGCACGATGGCTTCGAGGTTCTCGATGGCCTCCGGCTTCTCCATCTTCGCGATGACGGGCACGCGCCGGCCCAGCTCGTCCATCACCTCGTGGACCAGCTCGATGTCGGCGGGTGATCGCACGAATGACAGGGCGATCAGATCGACGCCGAGCCGTAGTGCGAACTTAAGGTCGTCGATGTCCTTCTCGGACAACGCGGGCACCGACGTGTTCATCCCGGGCAGCGACAGGCCCTTGTTGTTGCTGACCTTGCCACCCTCGGTAACGATGCAGACGACATCGTTGCCATCGACCTCGCTGACCGTCAGGCCGATGTTGCCGTCATCGACGAGCAGGCGATCGCCCACCGCAGCATCCTTGGCCAGCTCCTTGTAGGTCGTCGACACCCTGCTGTGGGTGCCCTCGATCTCGTCGACGGTGATGCGTACCGTCTCCCCTGCCGTCCAGACGGTGGGACCGTCTGCGAATCGGCCGAGGCGAATCTTCGGGCCCTGGAGGTCGGCGAGGATTCCGACGGCACGTCCCGTCACGTCGGATGCCGCGCGGACTCTCTTGTATGCGATCTCGTGGTCGGCATGGTCGCCGTGGCTGAAATTTAGCCGTGCGACGTCCATGCCCACTTCGACGAGGGCTTTGATCTGCTCGTCCGAGGACGAGGCCGGGCCCAACGTACAGACGATCTTTCCGCGTCTAGTCACGCTGACTCAATATAGTCGTTAATCGATTCAGATGACGATTCAGACAGGACACTCACACCACCGCCAGCGGCAGTGCGCTGGGCTTGACCGGCGCGGGCAGGTCCGACTCACCCATCAGATACGAGTCCACAGCATGAGCTGCGCTGCGGCCCTCAGCAATCGCCCACACCACCAATGACGCGCCACGATGCGCGTCACCGCACACGAAGACGCCGGGCGCATCGGTCTGCCAGTCCGAACCGCAGGGCAGCGCTCCACGGCCGTTGAGCTTCAGATCGAGTTCGTCGAGCAACGGCATGTGCTCGACACCCTCGAAGCCGATCGCCAACAGTGCCAGTTCGCACGGAAGCTCGATTTCGTCACCAACGGGCGTGATGTTCCTGCGGCCGTCTGCGCCGCGTTCGACCTTCACCTCGGCGACGACCATCGCCTTGACGTGGCCCTTGTCGTCACCCACGAAACGCTGAACGGCCACCTCGTAGCGGCGGGCGCCGCCTTCGGCATGCGCAGGCGAGGTACGCAGCACCAATGGCCACGTTGGCCAGGGCGAGCGGGAGTCGTCGCGCTGTCCGGGCGGCTCGGGGTTGTAGTCCAATTGGGTGACCGACGCCGCACCCTGTCGATGGGCAGTCCCGAGGCAGTCCGCGCCCGTGTCGCCGCCACCGATGATGACGACGTGCTTGCCGGCCGCGGAGATGGGCGACGGGCCGTCCCCTTCGCACTCCTTGTTGGCGGGCACCAGATGTTCCATCGCGAGGTGCACGCCCTCGAGCTCACGTCCCTCGACCAGGCTGTCGCGGGACCGCAGTGCGCCGACGGCCATCACCACCGCGTCGTGCTGGCGCCGCAGCTGCTCGACGGACAAATCGACACCGACCTCGCAGTCGGTGACGAAACGCGTTCCCTCGGCCCGCATCTGCGCCAACCGCTGATTTAGCCCCGCCTTCTCGAGCTTGTACTCGGGGATTCCGTAGCGCAGCAGTCCACCGATCCGGTCGTCACGCTCGTACACCGTGACGTGGTGACCCGCACGGGTGAGTTGTTGGGCTGCAGCCAGACCCGCAGGGCCTGAGCCGACGACCGCAACACCCTTACCCGTGGAGATGGCGGCGGGCTGGGGCTCGATGGTGCCGTCCATCCACGCCTCGTCGACGATCGACTGCTCGATGCGCTTGATGGTGACGGCACCGCCCGTCTCTTCCTCGGCGATCGACAGCACGCACGCCGCCTCGCACGGCGCCGGACACAAACGACCGGTGAACTCCGGGAAGTTGTTGGTCGCGTGGAGCCGGTCACTCGCCGCATCCCACCGTCCGCGCCGCACCAGGTCGTTCCATTCGGGAATCAGGTTGCCCAGTGGACAGCCCGCAGTACCGGAGTGACAGAACGGGATTCCGCAGTCCATGCAGCGGCGGGCCTGCTGGGAGACCTCGCTTGCACGTTCGTGTGCGTCCTGCCGTTCGTAGACTTCGCGCCAGTCACCGACCCGCTCGTCGACCGGCCGCTTGGCAGCCTCGATCTTGGCTACCTTGAGGAACCCCGTCGGATCAGCCACGTGTCGCCTCCATGATCGCTGCGTCCACGTCTCGTCCTTCCGCCTTGGCCATGCGGGTCGCGTGCAGGACCTTCTCGTAGTCGGTAGGCATGATCTTGGTGAATTGCGCACTGCGCCTGGGCCAGTCGGACAGCAGCGAACGTGCCACCGTGCTTCCCGTACACCGGCCGTGCTGTGCGACGACACCGTGCAACCACGACAGGTCCTCCGGCTCGAGGCGCTGCAGTTTGACCATGTCGGGATTGACCTTCGCGGGCTCGAGGCCCAGCACGTAGGCGACGCCGCCGGACATGCCCGCCGCCATGTTGCGGCCGGTTGGTCCCAGGACCACGACACGTCCACCCGTCATGTATTCGCATGCATGGTCGCCGACGCCCTCGACGACGGCCAGCGCGCCCGAGTTGCGCGCACAGAAGCGTTCGCCGACCCGTCCGCGGAGGAACACCTCGCCGGACGTCGCACCGAACAGCAGTGTGTTGCCCGCAATGACGTTGTCCTCCGGAATGAACAGCACGTCATCATCCGGCCGGACGACGATCCGACCGCCCGAGAGTCCCTTGCCGACATAGTCGTTTGCGTCACCGATCATCTCGAGCGTGATGCCTGGTGGAAGGAACGCACCCAGCGACTGACCCGCCGAACCGGTCAGCGTGACGTGGATCGTGTCATCGGGAAGCCCTTGGGCGCCGTAGCGACGGGTCACCTCGGACCCGAGGAGGGTGCCGACCGTCCGGTTGACATTGCGTACGGGCAGTTCCAAGCGCACTGGATGGGCATCCTCGAGTGCACCCTCGGCGAGCGCGATGATCGTTTGGTCGAGCGCGTGTTCCAAGGCGTGCTCCTGGTCGCGGAGCCGAACCCGCTGCGGCAGCTCGGCTCCGTGCGCATCCGTCGGCACGGCGAAGATGGGGGTGAGGTCCAGACCCTGACTCTTCCAATGCGCGACACCTGGTGCCGTGTCGAGCACCTCGACCCGCCCAACCGCCTCGTTGATACTGCGGAAACCCAACTCCGCCAGATACTTCCGGATGTCTTCGGCGATGAACCTGAAGAAGTTCTCCACGAACTCGGGTTTGCCGTTGAAGCGGGCACGCAGTTCCGGGTTCTGCGTGGCCACCCCTACTGGGCAGGTGTCGAGGTGGCAGACCCGCATCATGATGCAGCCCGCCACCACCAGCGGCGCCGTCGCGAAGCCGTACTCCTCGGCGCCGAGCAACATGGCCACGATGACGTCGCGCGCCGTGCGCATACCGCCGTCGCACTGGACGGTGATCCGGTCCCGAAGACCGTTGAGCACCAGCGTCTGTTGGGTATCGGCAAGACCGATCTCCCATGGTGCCCCAGCGTGTTTGAGCGATGTCAGAGGCGCCGCGCCGGTGCCCCCGTCGTAACCGGAGATCAGCACGACGTCGGCATGCGCCTTGGACACACCCGCCGCGACGGTGCCGACTCCGACCGAGCTCACCAGTTTGACGTGAATGCGGGCGGCGGAGTTGGCGTTCTTCAGATCGTGGATCAGCTGCGCCAGATCCTCGATCGAGTAGATATCGTGGTGTGGCGGCGGTGAGATCAGCCCGACGCCAGGAGTCGAGTGACGCGTCTTGGCGATGTTCGGGTAGACCTTGTAGCCCGGAAGCTGACCGCCTTCACCAGGTTTGGCGCCTTGCGCCATCTTGATCTGGATGTCCGTCGCGTTGACCAGGTAGTCGCTGGTCACCCCGAAGCGGCCGGACGCCACCTGCTTGACCGCGCTGCGTCGGCGTGGGTCGTAGAGCCGGTCCTCATCTTCACCTCCCTCGCCGCTGTTCGACCGGCCACCTAGTGCGTTCATGGCGATGGCCATCGTCTCGTGCGCCTCGGCGGAGATGGAGCCGTAGCTCATCGCACCGGTGTTGAAGCGCGTCACGATCGACTCGATGGATTCGACCTCCTCGAGGGGCACGGATTCCCGCAGCCCCGACTTGAACTCGAAAAGGCCACGAAGCGCGCCACCGTCCCGTGCCAGTCGGTTCACCTCATCGGAGTACTGCTGGAAGACCTCGTGGCGGCCTGTCCGTGTCGAATGCTGAAGCAGGAATACGACTTCCGGGGTGAAGAGGTGAAGTTCGCCCTCTCGCCGGAAGGCGTACTCACCACCGACTTCGAGTCGACGGTGGACTCGTTCCGTGGGGTTCTCCGGGTAGGCCCGCCGGTGGCGGAGCTTGACTTCCTCGGCGATGACGTCGAGACCGACGCCGCTGAGCTGGCTCGGAGTGCCCGTGAGGTATTCGTCGACCACGTCGCGGTTGAGGCCGATCGCCTCGAACGCCTGCGCGCCCGTGTACGAGGCAACCGTCGAGATGCCCATCTTGCTCATGACCTTCATGACGCCCTTGCCGAGCGCCTTGAGGTAGTTGCGCATCGCGGTCGACGGCTCGATGCCGGTGAGCTCACCCTCGCGAATGAGGTCCTCTATCGACTCGAACGCCAGATAAGGATTGACGGCCGCGGCGCCGAAACCGATCAGCATGGCGATGTGGTGGACTTCGCGGGCGTCGCCGCTCTCGACCACCAGCGCGACCGTGGTCCGCTCCTTGGTGCGGACGAGGTGATGGTGCACTGCCGACACCGCGAGCAGCGACGGAATCGGCGCCTTGGTGTGATCGGAGTCCCGATCCGAGATGACAAGCGTTCGGTAGCCCTTCGCGATCGCCTCGCAGGCGCGGATGCGGAGATCCTCCAACGCATCCGCCAAGCCCTCTCCGCCGCGCTCGACGTCGTAGAGCGCCCTCAGCACCTTCGTCTTCAACCCCGGCTGTTCACCATCTGCATTGATGTGGACGATTTTGTTGAGTTCGTCGTTGTCGAGGACGGGCCACTTCAATACGATCTGACGACACGACGCCGCGGTCGGCTCCAACAGGTTGTGTTCGGGGCCCATCACCCGCGACATGGAGGTGACGACCTCCTCGCGGATGGCGTCCAGTGGCGGATTGGTCACCTGCGCGAAGAGCTCGACGAAGTAGTCGTAAAGCAGTCGGGAACGCTCCGACAACACCGCAGCGGGCGTGTCGGTTCCCATGGAGCCCAACGGTTCTGCGCCAGAGGCCGCCATCGGCGTCAGCATGATTCGCAGCTCTTCCTCGGTGTAGCCGAAGGAGATCTGCCGCCGCACGACGGAGTCGTGATTGGGCTGCACGCGTACCCGTTCCGGCAGGGTCGCCAGGTCCAACAGACCCGAGTGCAACCATTCGCCGTAGGCCTCTGCGGCCGAGAGCTCATCCTTGATCTCATCGTCGGAGACGACGCGACCGGCGGCGGTGTCGATCAGGAACATCTTGCCCGGCTCGAGTCGCCCTCTGGCGACGATCTCCGAGGACGGTACGTCCAGCACACCGCTCTCGCTGGCGAGGATTATCCGATCGTCGATCGTGCGCCACCAGCGGCCGGGCCGTAAACCGTTGCGGTCCAACACCGCACCCACGACAGTGCCGTCGGTGAACGTCACGCAGGCGGGTCCGTCCCACGGCTCCATCAACGAGGCATGGAACTGCCAGAACGCTCGCTGAGCCGGATCCATGTTGACGTTGTTCTCCCACGCCTCGGGAATCATCATCAGGACCGCCTGCGGAAGGCTGCGGCCGCCGAGATGAAGCAACTCGAGAACCTGATCGAACGACGCTGAGTCGGAGGACTCGGCAGTGCAGATCGGTGACAGTCGGGCCAGGTCACCGGGGATCTGTGCGCTGGCCAGCATCGCCTCGCGGGCGTGCATCCGGTTGCGGTTGCCGCGGACGGTGTTGATCTCGCCGTTGTGGGCGACGAACCGGAATGGATGCGCCAACGGCCACGACGGGAAGGTGTTGGTCGAGAACCGGCTGTGCACGATCGCGATGGCACTCGTGCAGCGTTGGTCACGCAGGTCCGGAAAGAACTGCGGCAGTTGCATTGTCGTAAGCATGCCCTTGTAGGCGATGGTGCGGCTGGACAGCGATGCGAAGTAGACCTCGCCCTGCTCGGCGAGTTTGCGTACTGGGTAGACGCGACGATCGAGATCGATGCCGCCGGGTCTGCTTCCATTGCGTTCCGGTGCTGCGATGAATAGCTGCGCCATGTAGGGCATGCAACTCAGCGCCGTCTCACCGACGCCGGCGCCGTACGGATCGACCGGAACTTCGCGCCACCCAAGGACTTCCAAGCCCTCGTCGGCGGCTATCGACTCGATGCGTTCGCACTCCGCGGCACGGGCGCCTGGTTCCTGCGGCAGGAAGCAAATGCCCGCAGCGAAGGTGTTGGTGCCCTGCGCGGTTGGCGATGGAAGGGCGAATTCGACGACCTCGCCGAGAAGCTCCACCGGCAACTGCAACAAGATCCCTGCGCCGTCGCCGCTGTTGGGTTCGGCGCCTGCGGCGCCGCGGTGCTCGAGATGCTCCAGTGCCGTCAGACCATCTGCGACGATCGAATGGGATCGCCGTCCCTTGATGTCGGTGACCATGGCGACGCCACAGGAATCAGCCTCGTTCTCGGGGTCGTAGAGACCCTGAGCTTCTGGCAAAGCCGAGAACAGCACTCGCAGTACCTCCGCAGTCCGGAAATCAACTGTCCGGGACTGCGGTGGCCCGAGTTGTGAGTGTATCAGCGGACGTGCGAGGCTACCCGGCGGAAAACATCGGGACCAGCGGGAACCCTGGCAGATTGCGCACAACTGTCCAGGTGAGGACAGCGACGACTACGACGGCCATTGCCGACTTTGGCATCAGTGGCCGACCCCCTCGCCAGCGCAGGATCAGCCAGAGCATGAGGCTTGGCAGACCGACGAGCAGGAAGACGTTGTCGACGACGGCCGCGGTGATGTCTCCGTGCAGCAGATCGTGCGTCATGCGCAGTCCGCCGCAGCCTGGACAGTTCCAGCCGGTAAGCAGGCGAAATGGGCAGGCGGGGAATCCGAACCCGGGGACATGTGGATCCCGAAGACCGACGTAGGCGATCGCGCCGGCGAAGATTCCCGCCGTCCCGAGGGCGGCGTACCGGGGGGCCTTCCGGCCGGTGTGCTCACTGCGTTCCATTGCGCAAGCCAGCATGCCAGAAGTCAGGGCACAAAGGTGGCGGGTCGAAGTCGATGAGCGGACATGATGGAGCAGCCGACATGTCGAATCGCTCGTCGACCGCCGGATATCATGTGCCACAGACGTTTTTCGGGTCTTGGTGGTGGGGTTGTGCACAGTTGGTGTTTCATCCACAGGTCGGCCTCTGACCTCTCCTACCTGTCGCCGGTCCCGGATATATTCGACTGTGTGTTCGATGAATTGGTGGCCCAGACGGCAGGTGTGCGTGGTGCCGGGGCGGTGCAGGCCTGGTCGCGGGTGGAGTCCGCGGCGTGCGCCCGGCGGCTGGCCGCGATGGCCACCATGCTCGACGATGCCCATGCCGCCGACGGGTCCGCCAGCCGTGATCAGTGGTGCCTGGACAACTGGGACGCCGTCAGCGCCCACATCGCCGCCGCGGGCCGCCTGACCAGCGGGGTGGCCTCCAACCTGCTGCTGGTCGCGGTCGCCTTGCGGGAACGCTTCCCGAAAGTGCAAGCACTGTTCGCCGACGGACTGATCACCTACCAGGTGGTGCGGGCGATCGTGGCGCGCGCCGCGAACGTCACCGACCCCGACGCGCTACACGCCCTGGACACCGCGCTGGCCGAGGCCCTGGTGGGATGGGGGCCGATGTCGGTGGCCAAGACCGAACAGCACATCGACGCGATCGTCGCCCAGGTCGATCCGTTGGCGGTGCGCCGCACCCAGACCCGGGCCCGGGACCGCTCTCTGAACGTGCACGTGGAGGACGGCAGCGGGTTGGCCGCCGTGTTCGGTTCCCTGTTCACCCCCGACGCGATCGCCTTGGACGTGCGGTTGAACGCCCTGGCCGACACGGTGTGCCCGGCGGATCCGCGGACCAAGGATCAGCGCCGCGCCGACGCCATGGGCGCCCTGGCTCACGGCGCCGACCGGCTGGCGTGCCTGTGCGGCAGCGCAGACTGCGACGCCGCTCAGAACCCGCCCTCGACCGGGGTGATCATCCACCTCATCGCCCACCACGACACCACCACCGGAACCGGCGGACACGGTGTGCCCGACCTGCCGGGGCCCGACGCGCCCGCTGACCCCGACGCGCCCGACGGTTCCGACGCACCGGCTGATCCCCCAGCGCCAGACGCGGCCGACACCCCCACCGCCGATCCCGCCGCCGAGGAGTGCGCCGCCCTCGACGGAGTCGCACCCACGATGTTCACCCGCCCACTGGCCGAGCTGACCCTGACCGAGGCGCTGACCGATACCGACCCCGGCGCCCTCAGCAGCATCCGACCCGCAGCCATGATGGGCGGACGGTTCCTACCCGGCCCACTGCTGCGGCGCGCCGCACTCGGCGCCACCATCACCGCCATCGTCCACCCCGGCCACGCCCCACCGGAGCCGCGCTACACCCCATCGAAGACACTGGCCGACTTCGTGCGCTGCCGCGACCTGACGTGCCGCTTCCCCGGCTGCCACGAACCCGCCACCACCTGCGACCTGGACCACACCATCCCCTGGCCCTGCGGGCCGACGCAGGCCGCCAACCTCAAAACACTATGCCGACGACAGTCGCGAAATAGGATCTCGCCGGACGGCGGACCGGGGCTAGCATCGCCTATCATGACCGATCTGTTGAACGGCATTCCACGGGTGGACCCGACGAGCAAGCCGACGGTGATGAGACGCGAGGTTGCCCGCATCCTCACAACGACGACCGGTTCTGCCATCCATCGCATGTTCATCGCGCCGCTCGATACGCGGCTGATGCACCTTACCGGTGGACGCGTGCATCTCGCGAAGGGCACGATCCCGCTTGTGTTGCTGCGCACAACCGGGGCGAGGTCGGGAGTGGAGCGGGATGTGCCGCTGTCCTACTTCACAGATGGCGATGACGTCATTCTGGTCGCCTCGAACTACGGGCAGCCCAATCATCCAAGTTGGTACTACAACCTGCTAAAGCACCCAAAGTGCCAGTTATTCGCCGACGGTCGCAGCGACAGCGGCGGATGCTTTCTTGCCCGCTCGACCGACGGCGCAGACCATGATCGGTTGTTCGCACTTGTCGAGCGTTACGCCTCCAACTTTACCTCGTATGCAGCGAACACTAACGGCATTCGGACCATTCCGGTTCTGCGCCTGACACCTGACCGTCGTTAGTCGCGCCCCCTCCACCGTTGTCTTCGTTATCAACCCGGTTACTGAAGTGTTCTTCGCACAATCGCTACCATCACTTTTCCACCGCCTTCAGGGTCGCCGCGTCGACGTCCGAAAGCTTGGACGCCATGCCGAATATTGGTCCATGCTGTGCGCGTGGATCAGTACCGGCGCGGCGAGCTTGTCTTCGATGTCATCGACGCCGGTCCCGTCGACGGGCCGGTGGTCGTCCTCCTGCATGGATTTCCCCAGTTCAATACGAGCTGGGATGCCGTCATCGGACGACTGACCGCGCAGGGCTACCGATGCTTAGCACCTAATCAGCGCGGATACTCGCCCGGTGCACGACCGACGCGCCGCCGGGACTACCGATTGCATGAACTTGTCGAGGACGTTCGAGCACTGATCGACGCGACTGGCGCTGAACGTATCCACCTGGTGGGTCACGACTGGGGTGCCACAGTGGCTTGGGCGGCAGCAGCCGAACTCAGCGACCGCCTCGCCTCCCTAACCGCGATGTCGGTGCCTCACATGGCCGCATTCTTAAAGGCGCTCGCAACAAGCAAACAAGCGGTTGCATCCTGGTATATCTACTTCTTCCAGCTGCCCTGGCTGCCGGAGCGGCTTCTTCTCGGACGACGTCGCACAGGCGCGGGACTGTCGAAGTTGCTGCGGTACTGGGGAATGACCGAGGCCGCCGATAGCAACGCGCAAGCGATGGCCGCCCCAGGGATTTTTACTGCTGCACTCAACTGGTACCGCGCGGTTCCGTTAGTCAATTTGCGCGCTAGTCTGCGACAAGCCGCCGTCCCGACTATGTATCTATGGACCGAAGGGGACGTCGGACTGCTCGGAAAGGGCGCGCGTGACTGTGGCCGACATGTAGCCGGCGAATACCGTTTCGAGGTACTGAAGGGTTCTCACTGGATCGTCGACGAACAACCAGATACCGTGGCCGACTTGCTGCTCGACTGGTTCGCCGCGCACCCGATCTGACAAACGTGTGCGACGTGGACCTGGGCAGGCACCCTTAGTGCACCCGCTACATTCGAGGGTCTTTCACACATTCGCTGCCATCACTTGCTGAAAGCGTTCTGGGGCGGACCGTCCGGGTGGCGGGATCGCCAACACCAAGACGGCACCATCGACTGGATCGCGCCCGACGGGCAGACATACCACACCACCCCAGGCGGCCGGCTGCTGTTCCCCGAACTCTGCGCACCCACCGCACCCGTCACCACCACCGGACCCGTACCCCCCGCCCACACCAGCGGACTGAGGATGCCACGGCGCACCACCACCCGCGCCGAGCACCGCGCCCGCCGCATCCACGACGAACGCGAACTCAAGAGCGCCGCAGCCGAACCCGAAGACGAGCCGCCGTTCTAGTGCTCTGACAAGTCCAGTGTGACCGCGCAGCAAATCACATCAGCGATCCAAGGGGCTAGTTTCGGCGCCACCAACGTCGGCGCGTGGTCCTGAATGGTCGCGCAGGCGCGGCACTTGGCTTTTCGGTCGCGAGATCGTCTGCTGCGGCCTCGGCTGACGCCTTGCCCTCGACGGCCGCTTCGTGAACCTCGGCGACATCGGCTCCCGCGGCGTGGACTTCCGCACCCTCGGCAGAGCCCAGCCCGCCTTCGGGAGTAGCGGTGGACTCCTCGACACGAGCTTCAGCCGCTTCGACTTCCTCACCCTCGACCGATCCCAGCCCGCCTTCGGGAGTAGCGGTGGACTCCTCGACAGGAGCTTCAGCCGCTTCGACTTCCTCACCCTCGACAGAGCCCGATTCACCCGCGGACTCCTCGCCCACCTCGGGCTCAGCCACGACGTCGTCTGCTGCGGCCTCGGCTGACGCCTTGCCGTCGACGGCCGCTTCGTGAACCTTGGCGACATCGGCTCCCGCGGCGTGGACTTCCTCACCCTCGACCGATCCCAGCCCGCCTTCGGGAGTAGCGGTGGACTCCTCGACAGGAGCTTCAGCCGCTTCGACTTCCTCACCCTCGACAGAGCCCGATTCGCCCGCGGACTCCTCGCCCACCTCGGGCTCAGTCGCGACGTCGTCTGCTGCGGCCTCGGCTGACGCCTTGCCGTCGACGGCCGCTTCGTGAACCTCGGCGACATCGGCTCCCGCGGCGTGGACTTCCTCACCCTCGACCGAGCCCAGCCCGCCTTCGGGAGTAGCGGTGGACTCCTCGACAGGAGCTTCAGCCGCTTCGACTTCCTCACCCTCGACAGAGCCCGATTCACCCGCGGACTCCTCGCCCACCTCGGGCTCAGCCACGACGTCGTCTGCTGCGGCCTCGGCTGACGCCTTGCCGTCGACGGCCGCTTCGTGAACCTCGGCGACATCGGCTCCAGCGGCGTGGACTTCCTCACCCTCGACCGAGCCCAGCCCGCCTTCGGGAGTAGCGGTGGACTCCTCGGCCGCGTCGGGCTCCGTCACTTCGGGCTCGCCCGCCACGTCGGCCGCGACAGCATCTGCTTCCTCAGCTCCGTCGAGGGCTGCCACGTCGACCTCGGGCGCAGCCTCCTCAGCGGCGACTGCGTCGTCGCCCTCGACCGCTCCAAGAGCGGCCTTCGGCTCGTCGGCTTCCGCGCCTGCGGCCGCGCCGACGTCCTCGGACGGTGCCGTCTCCACCTGTTCGGTCAGGCCCTCCGACTCCGCGGCGGCCTCCGATTCCGTGCCGGTCGGCGTCTGTGCCGTGTCTTCGTCACCTGCCACCTTGGCGGCCGCGACCACGCCTGACGTCGCCGCCACTGCCACTAGCTCTTCACCCAGTTCATCGAACAGCGACTCGTCGGCGGCATTGCCGCGCAGCGTAGTCGGATCTTCCCGACCCTTCGGAGCGACCATGATGTAGATGACTGCACCGATGAACACGAACGTCGAGGTGAAGGTGTTGACCCGAATGCCCGCGATGAGCGTGGCCGTGTCACTGCGCATCAACTCGACCCAGAACCGGCCGACGCAATAGCCCGCTACGTAGAGCGCGAACAAGCGACCGTGGCCCAGCTTGAAACGGCGATCGGCCCAGATCAGGACCGCGAAGATCAGCAGATTCCAGAGCAGTTCGTACAAAAACGTCGGATGGACGACCGCGTACACCTGGCCCGTCGACACCCCGTCGAGCGAATGCGGGCTGACCACACCGGACGGGTCCAGTCGGTCGTAGATCGTCAGGCCCCAGGGCAGGTCTGTCACACGGCCGTAGAGTTCCTGGTTGAAGTAATTGCCCAGTCGGCCGATGGCCTGCGCCAAGACGATTCCAGGAGCGATCGCATCGCCAAAGGCGGGCAATGGGATTCCCCTGCGACGGCAGGCGATCCAAGCGCCCACGCCGCCGAGCGCCACAGCGCCCCAGATGCCGAGGCCGCCGTCCCAGATACGCAGCGCCGCAGCGAAACCCGCGCCATCCGCACCGAAGTACTTCTGCCAGTCGGTCATCACGTGGTAGAGCCGGCCGCCGATCAGGCCGAACGGCACCGCCCACAGCGCAACGTCGTAGATGACCCCGCGCTCGCCTCCGCGTGCCTCCCACCGACGGTCTCCGATCACCAACGCGGCGACGATGCCTGCGATGATGCACAGTGCGTACGCCCGGATGGGAACGAACCCGAGGTGCCACACCCCCTGCGACGGACTCGGAATGAAGGCCAGAACCGTTGTCGTCACGCTGAAATCCTCTGTCGCACGCCCTCGGCGAGCTCTTCGGTCAATGCTCTCAATGCGGACAATCCATCACCCAGTGCCGTGACCAGCGCCGACCCGACAATCACGCCATCGGCGTAGGAGCCGATTTGTGCGGCTTGCTCGCGCGACCGAACGCCCAGGCCGACTCCGACCGGGATGTCCGACACTTCGCGGACGCGTCGCACCAACTCCGGCGCCAGGTCCGAGACCGCGTCGCGAGCCCCGGTGACACCCATCGTCGAAGCGGCGTAGACGAATCCGCGCGAGGCGTCCACGGTCGCGGCCAGCCTTTCATGCGTCGACGACGGCGCGACCAGGAAGATCCTGTCCAAGCCGTGTTCATCGGAGCTCTGAATCCACTCATCTGCCTCGTCTGGAATCAGGTCCGGCGTGATCAGGCCAAGGCCACCGGCCGACGCGAGGTCGCGCGCGAACGCATCGACCCCCCAACGCAGCACGGGGTTCCAATAGGTCATCACGACGGCACGTCCACCGACATTGCTGATCGCCTCCACGGCGGACAGCGCATCTCGTACGCGAACACCACCGCGCAAAGCCACCTCGGTCGCCGCGGCGATGGTGGGGCCGTCCATCCCTGGATCGGAATAAGCAACACCGACTTCGATGATGTCGCAACCGGATTCGACCAAGGTCGTCATCGCCGAGATCGACGTCGCGACGTCGGGGAAGCCGGTGGGAAGGTAGCCGATGAGAGCTGATCGATCTTCCGCGCGGCACGCTGCAAAGACACTCGACAACCCGCTGGTCGTCACTGGGGCGTCCCCTCGTCGTCGAATAGGCCGAACCACTTGGCGGCGGTCTCCACGTCCTTGTCGCCACGACCTGACAGATTGATGACGATGATCGAGCCGGGACCTAGCTCGCTGCCGAGCTTGAGGGAGCCCGCCACTGCGTGCGCCGACTCGATGGCGGGGATGATGCCCTCCATCCGGGACAACAACGAGAACGCATCCATCGCCTCGGTGTCAGTGATGGGACGGTATTGGGCGCGGCCCCGATCGTTGAGGAAGGCATGCTCGGGTCCAACACCGGGATAGTCGAGACCCGCTGAGATCGAATGCGATTCGACGGTTTGACCGTCTTCGTCCTGCAGCAGGTAGGAGAAGGAGCCTTGGAATGCACCGGGCGAACCACCTGCGAACGTAGCGGCGTGCCTGCCGGTCTCGACGCCATCGCCGGCGGCTTCGTAGGCGACCAACCGAACGCCAGGGTCATCGATGAAGGCGTGGAACATGCCGATCGCGTTCGATCCCCCACCGATACACGCTGTGACGGCGTCGGGCAGACGACCCACCTGATCTTGTATCTGTACCCGCGTCTCCATCCCGATGACCCGCTGGAAGTCACGGACCATGGTCGGGAACGGGTGCGGTCCAGCGGCGGTGCCGAAGCAGTAATAGGTGTCGTCGGCGTTGGCGACCCAGTCTCGGAAAGTCTCGTTGATCGCGTCCTTCAACGTCTTGGAACCGGATTCGACGGACACCACCTCGGCGCCCAGGAGGCGCATCCTGGCGACGTTCAGCGCTTGGCGGGCGGTATCGACGGCGCCCATGTAGATCACGCACGTCAGACCCAGCAGAGCGCACGCGGTAGCCGTGGCGACGCCGTGCTGGCCGGCCCCCGTTTCGGCGATGATGCGGGTCTTGCCCATCTGCTTGGCAAGGAGCGCTTGACCCAGCACGTTGTTGATCTTGTGAGAGCCGGTGTGGTTGAGGTCTTCTCGCTTCAGGAAGATGCGTGCGCCACCGGCGTACTCGCTGAGCCGCTCTGCTTCGTACAGGGGGGAGGGACGGCCGGTGTAGTGCCTCTGGAGACGGTCGAGCTCGTCGAGGAAGGTCTGGTCCGTCCGCGCCTTCTCATAGGCGGCAGTGACGTCTTCGATGACGGCCATGAGTGCTTCGGGGACGAGCCGTCCACCATAGGCGCCGAAATGACCCTTGACGTCGGGGTCGTGCACGGTCGGTTCGGCAACGGCTGCGCTGGACCGCGGCAGCTCTGGGCCTACGTAATCGCGCACTATCTCAGCGCGAGGGTTTCGGGCAGGACGGATGCGTGCCTGCGGTGACGAGATCGGCGACGGCGCTGCGCGGATCACCACTGGTGACCAGGCCCTCGCCAACGAGAACGGCATCGGCGCCCGCACCCGCATAGGCAAGCAGATCCGCCGTACCCCGTACCCCGGATTCTGCGATCCGGATGACGTTGGACGGCAGGCCGGGGGCGATGCGCGCGAAGCAGTCCCGATCGACCTCAAGCGTCTTGAGATCGCGTGCGTTGACGCCGATTACGCGGGCACCGGCCTGCAGTGCGCGGTCGGCCTCCTCCTCGGTGTGTACCTCGACGAGCGCGGTCATGCCAAGCGATTCCGTGCGGTCGATCATCGACACGAGCGCCGACTGCTCCAATGCTGCGACGATCAGGAGCAGCATGTCGGCGCCGTGGGCGCGGGCCTCGTGAATCTGATACGGACCAACGATGAAGTCCTTGCGCAGGACGGGAATCGTCACCGCGGCCCGGACGGCGTCGAGATCGTCGAGCGAACCGTTGAACCTACGCTCCTCGGTGAGGACGCTGATGACCCTGGCTCCGCCATCCTGGTATGCGCGTGCCAGCTTGGCCGGGTCTGAGATGGTGGCGAGCTCGCCGCGCGACGGGCTCGCACGCTTGACCTCCGCGATGACGCCGATGCCGTCTGTACGCAGCGCCGCGAGGACGTCCAGCGAAGCCCGCGCGTCCTTGGCCTTCTGCTTGATGTCGGTGAAGCTGACGAGGGCCTCGCGAGAGGCTACGTCGACCCGAACTCCCTCGATGATGGAGTCGAGCACGGTCCCCGAACTCATCAGCCGTCGCTCCCCTTCGTGCCCTCTTGAAGTCCCCATATGATCTCTGCAACGAAGGGTAGTCGCCAGCGCCACACGGGCTGTCACCGCCCCTCGTTGTCCGAAGTCGTCGGGTCGCGGCCCTCGTCGAGGGCATCCCAGATCATTCGCTCGGACATTCCTTCGTCGGCGCCTTCCTTCAGCGCCGCCTCGCGCTTCGCCGCCGGCGCCAGGTACTTGCCAGCGGTCTTGGCATTCGTCTTCGTCGTCGCGGCCGACCGCACCAGCAGCACGGCGCCGGCCAGCGCGCAGACCGCGGCCATCAGTGTCAGCACGGCACCCCCGTGATGTCGCTGGGTGCCGCCGCTTAGCGCGGTCACCGGGATCTGCGCCAGGGCCGCCGCGCGTACTGCGACGTCTCGGGTAACCCAAAGGCCGATCCCCATGTAGCCCATGCCGACAGTCGCGACCGCGACGAGCCCGCCGACGAGTCGAAGCACCCATCCGCGCACGGCCAGGGCGGCCACGGCGGCGGCGAGAGCGACCAGGGCTAGTGGCACCAGGGCAGTCGACCAGGCTGCGCCGTTCAGCGTCGTCGACTTCGGCTGACCGAGGCCGTCGAATGAGGTGACGTCGACCCAGGGCATCCGCGAAGCCACCCAGAGTGCCAACGCCGACAGGATCAGCAGCAGTTGCGCGATTCGGGTCATGGCGCCGGCGGGCAGGAGTTCGGTTGAGACAGTGTTTCCGCGGCGGCGATGGCGGCCAGCACGGCACGCGCCTTATTGGCCGCCTCGGTGAACTCGTAGGGACCGTTGGAGTCGGCGACGACGCCACCGCCGGCCTGTACGTATGCCGTGCCGTCGCGCATCAGCGCAGTCCTGATAGCTATCGCGAAGTCGGCGTTGCCCGCGAAGTCGAGGTATCCGAGGACACCGCCGTACAGTCCGCGACGCGTCTTCTCGACCTCCTCGATGAGCTCCATCGCCCGCACCTTTGGGGCGCCGGAGAGGGTCCCGGCGGGAAAGCATGCCGTGACGGCGTCGAGCGCTGTCTTGCCGTCGGCCAGATGTCCCGTCACGGTCGACACCAGATGCATGACGTGGCTGTAACGCTCGATGTGGCTGTAGTCCTCGACCCGGACCGTGCCGGGGACGCACACCCTTCCGAGATCGTTGCGGCCGAGATCCACGAGCATCAGGTGTTCGGCGCGCTCCTTCTCGTCGGCCAGGAGTTCCTTCTCCAGCAGAACGTCTTCCTCTTCGGTCTCACCGCGCCAGCGCGTACCTGCAATGGGATGGGTCGTGGCCTTGCCGTCGAGCACGGTGACCAGCGCTTCAGGGCTGGATCCGACGACCGAGAAGTCAAGTTCACCAGCATCATTCGGGACGTTCAGCAGGTACATGTACGGACTCGGGTTGGTCACCCGCAACATTCGGTACACGTCGATCGGGTCAGCGGCCGTGTCCATCTCGAAGCGCTGAGACGGCACCACCTGGAACGCCTCCCCGGCTTCGATGTCGCCGACGAGCTTTTCCACGATCGCGGAGTACTCCTCGACGGTGCGTTGCGCCCGGTGCCGTGGCGCCGGTCTGCTGAACGTCGCGACCGCCGACGGCAACGGCTCGCCCAGCGCCGCGGTCATCACGTCGAGTCGGGCCACGGCGTCGTCGTAGGCGCCGTCCACCCGCTCGTTGGTGCCGTTCCAGTTCACCGCGTTGGCGATCAACGTGATGGTGCCCTCGTGGTGGTCGACGGCGGCGATGTCGGTGGCCAGAAGCAGCAGCATGTCCGGCAGCCCGAGATCGTCGACGGCGAGCCGGGGCAGCCGTTCCAACCTGCGCACCATGTCGTAGGCGAAGAACCCGACCAGCCCACTGGACAGTGGCGGCAGACCGGGCAGCGCAGCCGTGGAGAGCACCTCCAGCGTGGTCCGCAAGGCCTTCAGCGGCTCACCACCATTCGGCGCGTCCTGCGGGGTGACGCCCAGCCACACGGCTTCGTCGTCGCGCACGGTCAGCGCGGAGGGGGAGCCGGCGCCGATGAACGACCATCGCGACCACGAGCGTCCGTTCTCCGCGGATTCCAGCAGGAACGTCCCCGGGCGGTTGGCCGCCAGCTTGCGGTACGCCGACAGAGGCGTCTCGCTGTCCGCGAGCACCTTTCGGGTCACGGGAACCACGCGATGCTCGGCGGCCAGCGCCCGGAAGTCCTCGCGTGTGGTGGTGATGGCGAGGTCGGGAGAACGTACGTGCACTAGTCGATCATCCCAGATCGTGGAGCGCCGACTAGCCGGGGAAGGCGCAAGCGAGCAATGGCGACCCGGCCGGCGTCAGCGGGCTCCCCCGTCGCGTGCACGACCGGCCGCCCCGCGAACCTGCCCGGATGCGCCCCGCGCGCCCGTGGTGTCCGACGCCCCCGGCACCGCCGCGGGCCACCGCTCGGGCGCGTCCGGCGAATGGCCCAGCTGAGCCCATAGTGCGGCGCGCGCATCGTCAGCGACGGCCCGCGGCGTCGCCCGCTCCACCGTCGGGTGTCCGTCGGTCGCGAACGCGTCCAGATCCACCATCTGCCCGACCCTGCCACGGCTACGGGTCTCCACACCAACGAGTTTCGGGCTCTGGCGTAGCGTGACTCCCATGAAACGTGGTGACCGGGTTGCCGAGTTCGAACTCCCCGATCAAACCGGGCCCGTCAAGCGGACCACCTTCGTCATCGACACCGACCGCACCGTCTTGACGTCATCGCCAGCGAACTAAGCATGGACACCCACGCGGACAAGGCGCTCGAGGTGCTGCGCTCCCGGTGAAACCCGTTCTGCAACTTGACGATGTGACGTTCCGCCGCGACTCGAAGCAGATCATCGGCGGGATCTCGCTGACCGTCAACGAGGGCGAGCACTGGGCACTGCTCGGCCCCAACGGAGCCGGTAAGAGCACGCTGCTCGGCTTCTGCGGCGCCGTGACCTTCCCGAGTTCGGGCAGCGTCCGGATCCTCGGCGAAAGGATGGGACGGACCGACCTCGCTGAGCTGCGCCGCTCCATCGGTCACATCAATCCGCGCCACCGACGTCAGCACCCAAGGACCTTGCGCGAGGTGGTGCTCACCGGTATCACCGGAACCAACGATCTCCCGCTGCGTCGGACGCCGACCACAGAGGACGTCGAGCGGGCCGAGGCCATGCTCGACACCGTCGGGCTGAGTCGCATCTCCGACAGCGTTTGGCCGACCCTGTCGCAGGGCGAACGCGGTCGGACTCTGATTTCGCGGGCACTGATCTCGGGCCCGCGTTTGCTCCTGCTCGACGAGCCGTCGACAGGGCTCGACGTCGCTGCGCGTGAGCAATTGCTGGCGACCATTGACTCACTCGGCGAGGCGCACCCCGACGTTGCGTCGATCCTCGTCACCCATCACCTCGAGGAACTGCCGAGTACGACGACCCACGCCCTGCTGATCGCCGAGGGCAGAACCGTGGCCAGCGGGGCTGCACTCGAGACCGTCAACACCGAGAATGTCACCGCAGCCTTCTCGCATCCGGTGCAGGTCGGCTACCACGACGGCCGATGGACGGCGCGCGCCAATGCAACCAGGATGGAGGTCTGACGAGGATGGCTGGACACGATGCCCACTATTACCGGGTAGCTGATGGAACGGGGTTGCCCCATGACCCGTTCAACGCCATCGTTGGACCACGTCCCATCGGATGGATCTCGTCACTGAGCGCGGCCGGCGTGCCCAACTTGGCGCCGTACAGCTTCTTCAACGGGTTCAACTACCGCCCGCCGCTGATCGGCTTCTCGTCGATCGGCTGGAAGGATTCTGTCGCCAACATCAACAGCACCCGCGAATTCGTCTGGAACCTCGCCACCCGCCCCATCGCCGAGGCGATGAACCAGACGTCCGCGTCGATCCCCTCGGACCAGGACGAGTTCGTCCGCGCCGGACTAACCCCGGTGGCGTCGACGGAAATCGCCGCGCCGCGAGTTCTCGAGAGTCCGGTCAACTTCGAATGCCAACTGACGCAGCTGATTCAGCTCCGCGACGTAGACGGTGGCGACGTCGACGCCTGGCTCGTTCTCGGTCAGGTCGTCGCCGTGCACATCGACAAGCGCCTGCTGGTCGACGGGGTCTACGACACGGCGGCCGCCCATCCCGTCCTGCGCGCGGGCGGACCGGCCGCCTACGCCGAGATCGCCCCGGAGGCCATGTTCGGCATGACGCGGCCCGACGACGGCGGCTAGGACGTCAAACCTTCGGGCGCCAGGATCTCGTCGGCGTCGAAGCACGTGTGGTCGCCGGTGTGGCACGCGGCGCCGACCTGGTCGACCTCCAACAGGACCGTATCGCCATCGCAGTCGAGTCGAACCGAGTGCACGTACTGCGTGTGACCCGACGTCTCGCCCTTGACCCACCGCTCACCACGCGAGCGTGAGAAGTAGGTGGCCTTTCTGGTCGCGAGCGTGTGAGCGAGGGCATCGTCGTTCATCCACGCCACCATCAGCACCCGACCGGTCCCCCGCTCCTGGGCGACGGCGGCGAACAAGCCGTTCGCGTCGCGCTTGAGCCGTCCGGCGACCGATTCGTCGAGTGGTGGAACCGTCATCTGCGTCCTCGGCTCTTCGCGCGAGCACTCATCGCACCACAATCCCTTCTTCGGCCATCGCCGCCTTCACCTGGCCTATGGTCAGCTCCTTGAAGTGAAAGATGGTGGCGGCCAACACTGCATCGGCACCGGCCTTCACCGCGGGTGCGAAGTGGTCGACCGCCCCAGCCCCGCCACTTGCGATCACGGGAACGGTGACCGCCTCGCGCACCGCACGCAGCATCCGCAGATCGAAGCCGGCCTTCGTGCCGTCGGCATCCATCGAATTGAGCAGGATCTCGCCGACTCCGAGATCTGCGCCCCGGCGGGCCCACTCCACCGCGTCGATCCCGGTACCGCGCCTGCCACCGTGGGTAGTGACCTCCCAGCCCGACGGCGTCGGCTCGGAACCCCTTGGAACAGTGCGGGCGTCGACGGAGAGCACGATGCACTGTGACCCGAACTGCCGCGACAGCTCGGCCAGAAGCTCCGGACGCGCGATGGCGGCAGTGTTGACCGACACCTTGTCGGCTCCGGCGCGGAGCAGGGTGTCGACGTCCTCGACAGAACGAACCCCACCGCCAACGGTCAGCGGGATGAACACCTGTTCGGCCGTGCGGCGGACCACCTCGAGCATCGTCGAACGGCCCGCGGAGGACGCCGTCACGTCGAGGAACGTCAATTCGTCGGCACCCTCGGCGTCATAGGCCGCCGCAAGTTCCACGGGATCGCCTGCATCCCTGAGGTTTTCGAAGTTGACACCCTTGACCACCCGGCCGTCATCGACGTCCAAGCATGGAATCACGCGCACGGCGACGTCCATCAGTGATCCCCCGGTGCGCCGACTGCAGTGACGATCTCGAGGATCTGGGCGTGGACGCTAGGTTCGCCTGCCAGGGCCGAACGCGACGTCGGGGTCCAATCGTCACCGGTGAGGTCGGTGACGACGCCGCCAGCCGCGCGGATCAACGCCACTCCCGCGGCGTGGTCCCACACGTGGTGCCCGAAGCTGATGGCGCCGCCGAGCACTCCGGCACCGGTGTAGGCGAGATCGATTCCCGTCGAACCATGCATCCGCATCCTGGAACACCTGCGGCTCAACTGCGCCATGACGGCCATTCGATAATGACCGGGAAACGTGCCGCGCGAATCCACGTTGAACGTTCCGATGCCGACGATCGAGTCGCTGAGCGCGGCGGGCTTGAGCGCCGGTTGGGCAATCCCGTTGGCGTACAACGGCCCTTCCACGATCGCGGTATAACGCACATCGGTGAACGGCAGCCAGGTGAGGCCGGCCACCGGCACGCCGTCGCGCAACAGGCCCAGCAGGATCGCGGCCGTCGGCAGCCCCGCCGCGTAGTTGAAGGTGCCGTCGATGGGGTCGAGGACCCACACCAGGTGCGAATCGATCGGGGCGCCACCGAATTCCTCGCCGTGCACGCCGATTCCCGTGGCTGCCTCCAACGCCTGCACCACCTGACGCTCGATCGCGAGATCGACCTCGGTGGCGAAGTCGTTGCCCACCTTCGCGACCGCGGACTGCGCGCGATGACCGGCGACGAAGGGCTTGGCGGCAGCATCGAGAATGATCGTGGCTTCGGCGACGAGCCCCTCGAGATCAGCCGCGTCCAATACCATCCCGATCTACCGACTCACCGCGGCGAGCGCCTCGGGAAGCGTGAACCGGCCTGCGTAGAGCGCCTTCCCGACGATAGCGCCCTCGACGCCGACGCCGGTCAGGGTGGCGATGGCACGCAGATCGTCGAGGCTCGACACTCCACCGGACGCGATGATTGGTGCGTCCGTGCGTTCGGCGACACCGGCCAGCAGCTCGAGATTCGGTCCATTGAGCGTGCCGTCCTTGGTGACGTCGGTGACGACGAACCGCGCACAACCCTCGCTGTCAAGGCGTTCCAGTACCGGCCACACATCGCCGCCGTCGGTCTCCCACCCGCGTCCGCGCAAGCGGTACTGGCCGTCCTCGAACTTCACGTCGAGGCCCACCGCGATCGTGTCCCCGTGCTCGGCCATCACGCGCGCACACCACTGCGGGTTCTCCAGTGCGGCGGTGCCGAGATTGACCCTGGCGCAACCAGCGTCGAGTGCCGCGGTCAACGAGTCGTCGTCACGGATCCCACCTGACAACTCGACGGCGACGTCGAGCTTGCCGATCACCTCGGCGAGGAGTTCGCGATTGGATCCGCGACCGAATGCGGCATCGAGGTCGACGAGGTGGATCCACTCCGCCCCGTCGGTCTGCCAGCCCAGCGCGGCGTCGAGCGCCGAACCGTAGTCGGTTTCACTACCCGCCACGCCCTGCACTAAGCGCACCGCCTTGCCGCCGACCACGTCGACCGCAGGCAGAAGTATCAACCGCTTGCCGGCTGCCTTGCCACTCATGAGAGCCCCTCGACCCAATTGGCGAGCAGCGTCGCACCAGCGTCGCCACTCTTCTCCGGATGAAACTGTGTGGCGCTCAAGACGCCGTCTTCCACGGCCGCCAGAAAGGGAACGTGGTGCGTCGCCCACGTCAACAGCGCATCTGGGTTGCCCTCCCACTGCTGAGCGGCGTATGAGTGCACGAAGTAGTACCTGGTGTCGGCATCGAGACCCTTGAACAGCGTGCTGCCCGGCGCCGCGTCGACCACGTTCCACCCCATGTGCGGGATCACCGGAGCATCCAACCGCACGACGGAGCCTGGCCACAGCCCGCAGCCGACGCTCTCCACGCCGAACTCCACGCCGCGACTGAAGAGGATCTGCATTCCGACGCAGATGCCGAGCACGGGGTGGCCGCCGGCCAGTCGATCGGCGACGATCTTGTCACCGTTTACCGCGCGCAGGCCGGCCATGCACGCCTCGTAGGCGCCCACTCCGGGAACCACCAGGCCGTCCGCTGCCGCCGCAGCAGCAGGATCTGCAGTCACCTCGACCTGCGCGCCAACCCGCTCCAGAGCACGCTGGGCTGAGCGCAGGTTGCCCGAGCCGTAATCGAGGACAACGACTTTCGTCGTCACAAACTGCCCTTCGTGGAGGGGACGCCCGACACCCGCGGATCGGGCTCGACGGCCTGGCGCAGCGCGCGAGCCACGGCCTTGAACTGCGCTTCGGTGATGTGATGCGGATCGCGGCCGTACAACGTGCGGACGTGCAAGGCGATCCGGGCATTCATCGCCAGCGATTCGAAGACATGGCGGTTGATCACCGTGTGGTATGGCACCGAGCTGCCGGCAATCGTACTGTGCAGCATGTGATCCGGCTCGCCGGTGTGCACGCAGTACGGCCTGCCGGACACGTCGACGGACGCGTGTGCCAGCGTCTCGTCCATCGGAATGAACGCGTCGCCGAATCGGCGGATGCCCTTCTTGTCGCCAAGGGCCTCGCAGAGCGCTTGACCCAGCACTATCGCGGTGTCCTCGACGGTGTGGTGCGCCTCGATGTCGACGTCTCCCGTGGCGTGCACCGTGAGATCGAAGCTGGCGTGGCTGCCCAGCGAGGTCAGCATGTGGTCGTAGAACGGCACGCCGGTGCTGATGTCGACCCGACCGGTGCCGTCGAGGTCGAGCTCGACGACGATGTCGGATTCCTTGGTCTTGCGTTCGACGCGGGCGCGGCGGTTGGGCGACACGGTCATGATCGAGCTCCTCGAAGGCTTCGTTGGTCGAGTTCGGAATCGGCCAGGTGTGCACTCGTGTCGAGCAAGATGTCGTTCTCGTCGACCAAACCGGTGGTGGCCCGCAGGAAGCCGGGGATGCCGACGTCCCTGATGAGCACGCCCGCGTCCAGATAGCACTGCCATGCCCTCGGTGCGTCGACGAACTCTCCGAAGAGAATGAAGTTTGCATCGCTGGGAATCACCCGGAACCCCATGGTTACCAGGGCTTCCGACACCCGGTCGCGTTCGGCGATCAGCCTGGCGACGCTGCGCAGGGTGTCATCGGCGTGCCGAAGCGCAGCCCGCGCGGCCGCCTGCGTGATCGAGGACAGGTGGTACGGCAGCCGCACCAATAGCAGCGCGTCGATGACGGCGGGATCGGCCGCCAGATAGCCCAGCCGACCTCCGGCGAACGCGAATGCCTTGCTCATGGTGCGGGTGACGATCAATGTGGCCGGATAGTCGGCGAGCAGGTGCACGGCGCTGGGCTGCGAGGAGAACTCGCCGTACGCCTCGTCGACTATCACGATGCCGGATGCGACATCCAACAGCCGGCGCAGGTCTTCGAGCGGCACGCTCTGACCCGACGGATTGTTGGGGCTGGCGATGAACACGACGTCCGGCCTGTGATCGGTGATCGCGGCGACCGCAACCTCCACATCGAGGCCGAAATCGTCGGAGCGCTTCGCCTCCAACCAGTCGGTCTGGGTGCCATCCGAGATGATCGGGTGCATCGAGTACGACGGGACGAATCCGAGCGCACTGCGGCCCGGTCCCCCGAACGCCTGAAGCAACTGCTGCAGAATCTCGTTGGAGCCGTTTGCCGCCCACAAGTTCTCCGTCGCCAAGTCGACGCCGGTTTGCTCCGTGAGGTACGCCGCCAGATCGGCCCGAAGTCCCAGCGCGTCGCGGTCCGGGTACCGGTGTAGATCGGACGCGGCATCGCGCACCGAGGCGGCAACGTCGTCGACGAGCGCCTGAGTCGGGGGATGCGGATTCTCATTCGTGTTGAGTCGCACCGGAACCGAGAGCTGGGGCGCTCCATAGGGCGACTTGCCGCGCAGGCTGTCCCGGAGCGGCAGGTCTTCCAGAGAGATCTTGCGCGCGTCGCTCACTTCTCGAACCGCCGTCGAACGGCTTCACCGTGGGAGGGCAGGTTCTCGGCTTGCGCCAGCGTGATGACGTAACCGGACACGTCCTTGAGGGCCGCCTCCGTGTAGTCCACGACGTGGATGCCCCGCAGGAAGGTCTGCACGGACAGTCCGCTGGAATGCCGCGCGCACCCCGCCGTGGGCAGCACGTGGTTGGAGCCTGCGCAGTAGTCCCCAAGACTGACCGGGGACCACGGACCGACGAATACCGCCCCGGCGGAACGCACCCGTGCCGCTACGGCGGACGCATCGATGGTCTGGATCTCGAGGTGCTCGGCGGCGTACGCGTTCACGGTTCGGAGTCCAGCCTCGATGTCGTCGACGAGCACGATGGCAGACTGACGGCCGGAGAGCGCCGCCGTGACGCGCTCCCGGTGCACTGTGGTGCCCAGCTGCGCGGCGACCTCGGCGTCCGTGGCGTTCGCCAGCTCGGGGCTGGTCGTGATGAGGACGGACGCCGCCATTTCATCGTGCTCGGCCTGGCTGATCAGGTCGGCGGCGATGTGGACGGGGTCGGCCGAGTGGTCGGCCAGAATGGCGATCTCGGTCGGGCCGGCCTCGGAGTCGATGCCCACCTGAGAACGGCAGATGCGCTTGGCGGCGGTGACGTAGATGTTTCCCGGGCCCGTGATCATGTCGACCGGTGCCAGTTCGGCGCCGTCGAGGTCGACGCCACCATGAGCGAGCAACGCCACCGCTTGCGCACCGCCGACCGCCCAGACTTCGTCGACGCCCAGCATGCGGGCGGCCGCAAGGATGGTGGGATGCGGGAGTCCGCCGAAATCGGCCTGCGGCGGGCTTGCGATCACCAAGGACTCCACCCCCGCCGTCTGCGCGGGCACCACGTTCATCACGACGCTCGACGGGTAGACGGCATTGCCGCCGGGGACGTAGAGCCCGACACGTTCGACGGGCACCCACCGCTCGGTCACGGTCGCACCTGGCGCCAGCGTGGTCGTGCTGTCGGTGCGCCTCTGGTCGGCGTGCACGGCGCGCGTGCGTTCGATCGCGACCTCGAGGGCTACCCGAACGTCGGCATCGAGTTCGGCGAGCGCCCGTTCCAAGAGGCCACCGGGCACCCGGACGGTCTCGGGACGCACGCCGTCGAAGGCGTCACCGTACTCGAGCGCAGCCGCGGCGCCCCGCGCGATGACCGCGTCGACGATGGGTCGCACCTGGGGAACCACCGAGTCGACGTCGACCCCGCCGCGTGGCAGCACGGCACGCAACCGCGCGGCGGACAGCTGCTCACCCCGCAGGTCGATGCGGGACATCAGCGCGGACGAGTCATTCACGCCGTCTATTGTCCCAGAGCAGCACAAATCAGAATCCGGGAGCCGCCATGTCATCGTCAACGTCACGGAAAGACCACCCCAACCACGCCCCTGGCGTGCCAATGATCATTCCGGTCTGGCTGGAACGGTTTCAGATCAAGTACGTCAATCCGCTGCTTCGACCGCTCTCGAAGCGCATGCCGGGGTTCGCCGTCATCACGCACCGCGGTCGCACGTCGGGCAAGGACTACGAGACCATCGTCACCGCGTACCGCAAGGGCAGCGTGCTCGCGATCGGGTTGATCCACGGCAAGACCAATTGGGTCAAGAACGTACTGGCCGCTGGCGAGGCGGACATTCACGTCGGACGCAGGGACCTGCACCTGGTCAACCCGCGCGTGCTGCCTGCGGGCACGGTCGACGCCGCACTCCCGCGGATCCCGCAGATGCTGGCCAAGCGCCAGGGCACCTTCGTCGCCGACATCGACTGAAGTCTGCTTGAGCTGACTGGCCAACCAGCGCTGTGGCGGGCGGCGTGGCGCTACCTACAGAGGTCGGTCACCTTGGCGTTCTCGGTGTCCGCTTCGCGCAGTCTGGCTGCCTGATCCGGATCGGTGTTCGGTGACCCCGCAGTCGCCGCCGCACCGATGTCGAGCAACGTATTGGCAAACTTCGTCACGGCACCGGCCAATTCCGTCGGAGTCGCCGGATCGAGGCGCGCGATCAGGTACAGCCCGCCGTCGGACAAGGAGAGTCTCGCATTGGCCGCGACCGCAAGAGAACCGACGACGTCACCCTCTCCGCCCGGGCTCTGCAAGTTGGTGTTCAGCGAAACCCCTTTGCGCACAACGTCTGTCGCAGCGCACACGGCGATTTTTGCGTCGTTCCGCTGATCGGCCGTGTACGTCGACTCGGCGTCCGACCTCGGAGCGGGCCTGAGCACTGCCCAGGCCGAAAGACCGACCGCCACCACGGACATGATCACGGCGAGGATTGGCAACGCACGGCCTCGATGTGGCAAATCGCGCGAGCCGTGGCTCCAAGGCGCTTGACTCGACGACATTCTGAGATCCTAGTGGGCACGGTCGCCGCAGCGATCGTGCCGGAGTCAGAGGTCCAGGCCGATGTCGAGGACGCGCACCGAATGAGTGAGCGCCCCGACGGCGAGGTAGTCGACGCCGGTCCCGGCGTACGCGGCCGCGTTGTCCAGGGACAGGTTGCCCGACGACTCCAGCTTGACCTCTGGGGCGCGGGAGGCTCGTCGCTGCGCGGCCATCTGTGTCATCCAGACCGGGAAGTTGTCGAGCAGAATCAGCGGACTGACGCCAAGGTCCTCGCCGAGAATCTCGTCGAGTTGTTCGAGCGAGTCGACCTCGACCTCGACCGGCAGGTCGGGAGCCAACCCGCGTACGGCGCGTAGAGCGGACACCACCGAGCCGGCCGCGGCAACGTGGTTGTCCTTGATCAGCGCCGCATCCCCAAGGCCCATGCGGTGATTGACGCCGCCGCCCACGCGTACCGCGTACTTCTGCAACACGCGCAGTCCTGGCAGCGTCTTGCGGGTATCGCGAATGCTCACCCCGGTGCCCTCGACCGCCTCTACCCATGCGGCAGTCGTGCTGGCGATGCCCGACAGATGGCAGACGAGGTTGAGCATGGTGCGTTCGGCGGTCAGCAGGCCTCGGGTCGGTGCCTCGAGCACCAACAATGGGTCGCCCGGTTCCAGTCGCGCACCGTCGTCGACGCGGGTCAGAACTTGGTACTCGCCGACCCCGATGACCTCGTCGAGCACCAGCAGCGCAATATCCACCCCAGCCGCCACCCCCGCCTGTCGACTCACCATGGACGCCTTCGTCGTGGCGTCGGCGGCCACCGTCGCGAGAGACGTTACGTCGGGTCCATAGCGAAGATCCTCGGCGAGCCCGCGCGCGATCGTCAGCCGCGCCTCGCTGCGCTCGTCGTCGCTGAGTTTCATCAGCAGCACACTTCCGCCCCGCGAGTCACCGTCGACGTGCCATCGGACTGGAGTCGGACGTGGGTGCTCGTCGCACCCGTCGGGTCGAGGTCCGGATGGTCCGCGCGATGGTGGCACCCCCGCGACTCCAACCGAGCCAGGGCCGCCGCCACAACCGCGGAGGCAGTCACGGTGAGCGCCGCGTCCTCGAAGCCGGCCCGGGTGGTCAGCTCACTCGCACCAGCCGTCTCGAGGAGTTCGGCCACGTGGGTCAAACCGACCGCATCCCGCACCACTGCCACATGTCGCGTCATGGCCCGCTGAAGATCCGCGCGGGGCAGCGCCACGCGTGTGACGGGTTCGAAGGTGGCGCGAGGCGCGGCCGAATTCGCGGCGTGTTCAGCCGCGCCCGTGCCGGCACGGCGGCCTACGACGAGGCCCTCGAGCAGGCTGTTAGACGCCAGCCGATTGGCACCGTGCATCCCGGTGCGGGCCACCTCGCCCGCCGCGAAGAGGCCTGTCAGTTCGGTGCGCCCGTACACGTCGGTGACGACACCTCCGCAGCTGTAGTGAGCGCCGGGAACCACGGGGATCAGTGCCACGGTGGCGTCGACGCCCGCTGCGAGACAGGCTGCATTCACGGTGGGAAATCGTCGCTGGAAGTCCTCGACCGATCGCGCATCGAGATAGACGCACGGGTCTCCGGTCTGCGACAGGCGTTCATCAATGGCCGCGGCCACCACGTCTCTCGGCGCGAGGTCACCCATCGGATGGACACCCGCAGTCACCGAATCACCCCGTGCGTCAATGAGAATCGCACCCTCACCGCGGAGCGCTTCGGTGATCAGTGGTCTGCGCCCTCCGGCGTTTCCGTCGAAGAGCATGGTCGGGTGGAACTGGATGAACTCGACGTCGGCTGCGGGCAACCCAGCCCACAGAGCCAGCGCAATGCCGTCGCCCGTGGACCCCTCCGGGTTGGTGGTCGCCGAGTACAGGTGACCGAGGCCTCCCGTGGCCAGGATCACCGAGGGCGCATGGATCACGCCAGGGCCGTCATCATTGTGGACGAGCACCCCGGTGACGGTGTCTGCGTCGCGAAGAATTTGCAGCGCAACGTGATTGCGTCTGATGTCCAAGGTGTCCGCAGCGTGGTTCAGGGCCCGTTGCACCTCGGCCCCGGTGGCATCCCCACCGGCGTGGACGATGCGACGGCGGGAGTGGCCACCTTCGCGGGTCAGCGACCATTGGCCTGGCACCGACTCGTCGAACCGTGCGCCGACGTCGACGAGTTCCGCAACCGCGGCGTAACCGTCGGCGACGATCGAGGTCACCGCCTCCCGGTCGCAGAGTCCACCACCCGCGGCGAGCGTGTCGGTGACGTGCGCCTCGATGGTGTCGTCCGTGCGTGGCACCACGACCGCGATGCCGCCCTGGGCGTAGAACGTCGCCGTCTCACTCGCCTTGCTCAGTACCACGACGCGGCGGCCCTGACGGTGCGCGGCCAGCGCCGCGGCCAGTCCTGCCACGCCGGTACCGACGACGACGACGTCGGCGCGCTGTTGCCAGTAGCCGACCCCCCCGCAGGCGATGCCGATCTTCCGGGTCGCTGCGCTCATTCTCCGCCGCCGGGCTGCCCGATCTCGATCATGCGCTGCACGCTCCGTCGACCCGCGGCTGCAACTTCTGCGTCCACGTGCACTTCGTCGGCACCCTCGACGAGGCAGCGCAGCAGCGCCGCAGGGGTGATCATCTTCATGTACTTGCAGGATGCGCGGTCGTTGACGGCGCGGAAGTCGACTTCCGGTGCGGCGCGGCGCAATTGGTGCAGCATGCCCACCTCGGTCGCGACCAGCACCTGGCGGGCGCGGGTCGCGCGAGCGGCATCGAGCATGCCACCGGTGGACAGGATCTTCACGCGTTCGTCGGGGAACGCGCCCTCACCCGCCAAGTACAGCGCCGACGTCGCGCACCCGCATTCGGGGTGGACGAACAACTCGGCGTCCGGGTGGGCCTTGGCCTGCGCGGCCAGTTCGTCGCCGTTGATCCCGGCGTGCACGTGGCACTCGCCCGCCCAGATGTGAAGATTCTTTCGACCCGTCACGCGGCGGACGTGCGCGCCGAGGAACTGGTCGGGGCAGAACAACACCTCGCGGTTCTCGGGAATCGAGTTCACCACCTCGACGGCGTTGGACGACGTGCAGCAGATGTCGGTGAGCGCCTTCACCGCCGCGGTCGTGTTGACGTACGACACGACGATGGCCTCGGGGAACTCGTCCTTCCAGGCGCGGAGATCGTCGGCGGTGATCGAGTCGGCTAGCGAGCATCCTGCCCGCTGATCGGGGATCAGCACCGTCTTGCCGGGGTTGAGGATCTTCGCGGTCTCGGCCATGAAGTGAACGCCGCAGAACACGATCGTCTCCTCGGCCGCCTCGGCCGCGATGCGGGACAGCGCCAACGAGTCCCCGACGTGATCAGCCACGTCCTGGATGGCGGGCAGCTGGTAGTTGTGCGCGAGCAGGGTGGCGTTGCGCAGATCGGCAAGACGACGCACCTCCGCCGCCCACTCCTCGTCGGCGATCACTCCGCCGTAGCCGGCGGGACCGTTCGTGATCTGCGCGGCCCAGCCGCTGTCCGAGTCGGTGGTGAGGTCCGCTACCGTCATGGCCGTCTCCTTTGATCCTGACGAGGTTTTCGACTTATGATCGAAAACATGCCCGATATTAGCACTGCCCACGAAGTGCTCGCTGTGGTGTTTCAAGTTCGGCAGCTCTCTACGCGGAACCCGCAGCTCAGCGTGCTGTTGTGGGAGCGCGCGATGGCGCCCCAACGCGGAGCGTGGTCACTTCCTGGCGGCCAACTCCGGCACGACGAAGACATGACGAGTTCAGTTCGGCGCCAACTCGCCGAGAAGGTCGACCTGCGCGAACTGACCCACCTCGAGCAGCTTGCGGTGTTCTCCGACCCGGAGCGTGTACCCGGGCCGCGCACCATCGCTTCTACCTTCCTCGGGTTGGTGCCCTCCCCCGCTACCCCCGAGCTCCCGCCGGACACTCGCTGGCATCCGGTGAGTGCGCTGCCGCCGATGGCCTTCGATCACCGACCTATGGTCCTTAACGCGCACGCCAGGTTGATCGCGAAACTCTCCTACACCAACATTGGGTTCGCCTTGGCCCCAAGGGAATTCGCTCTCTCGACGCTCAGGGACGTCTACGACGCGGCTCTCGGCTATCAGGTCGATGCCACCAATCTCCAGCGTGTGCTGGCACGGCGCGGGGTGATCGTTCCGACCGGCACCACCGCAAAATCGGGACGCAGCGGAGGCAGACCGGCTGCCCTCTACCGCTTCACCGAGGCGCGATACCGCGTCACCGACGAGTTCGCCGCACTGCGCCCGCCGACATGATGCGGGCTCTTAATTGGCTTTAAGGTTTCGTTAAGAGACAATGGCCGGATGGACTCTGGCAGTGCAGCCGCCTCGACCGGTGCAGATTGGATCGGACGACCGCCCCACCAGGAACTACGTCGCAAGTCGCACCCGGTTCTGCCGGATGCCGATCCGTTCCACGTTCCGCCTGCGGGGTTCGAACATTCCAGGCCAGGCACGGTGTTGCGCTCGCGCGACGTCGAACTCGCGTTCCTCGGACTGGTCCCCCAGAAGCTGACCGCCACCCAACTGCTGTACCGCTCGACCGACCTCAACGGCCTGCCCATGGCCGCCGTAACGACTGTGGTCGTGCCCGCCGACCGGCCCACGGGCGACCGGGGCCCGATCCTCTCCTACCAGTGCGCGATCGACGCCGTCGCAGGTCAGTGCTTTCCGTCCTATGCCCTGCGCCGCGGTGCGAGGGCCATCGGCGCACTGGCACAGTTCGAGTTCCTGTTGGTGTCCGCGGCCCTGGCCGAAGGCTGGGCGGTGTCGATCCCAGACCACGAAGGGCCACAGGGTATCTGGGGCGCACCGTACGAGCCCGGATACCACGTCCTCGACGGACTGCGCGCCGCTCTGAATCACGAATCGCTCAACCTCTCGAGCGAGGCGCCGATCGGGCTCTGGGGCTACTCGGGTGGCGGCCTCGCCACCGCCTGGGCGACCGAGGTGTACTCCGATTACGCGCCTGAGCTGAACGTCGTCGGTGCCGTGCTCGGATCCCCGGTCGGCGACCTCGGCCACACCTTCCGCCGGCTGAACGGCAGCTTCTTCTCGGGCCTGCCCGCCATGGTGGTCGCGGCCCTATCGCACGTGTACCCCGACCTGGACCGCGTCATCAACGAGCACGTCACCGCCGAGGGTAAGGCGATGCTCACCGAGATCCAACGGATGACGACGGCGCGCGTCGTGCTCAAACTGATTCACGAAGACATGGGCAACCTCGTCGACGAGCCATTGGAGAACATCCTCGGTTCGCCAGAGGTACAGCACGTCTTCGACAGCATCAAGCTCGGCACCGCGGCACCGACAGTCCCCGTGCTCGTCGTACAGGCCGTCCACGACCGCATCGTCGCCGTCGAGGACATCGATGCACTGACCCACACCTACGCCCGCGGTGGCGCGAGCGTCACCTATCACCGCGACATGTTCAGCGAACACATGCTGCTGCACCCGATGTCGGCGCCGATGACACTTCGTTGGCTCCGTGACCGGTTCGCCGGAAAGCCGGTTTCCAGCAACCGGGCGCGGACCAAGTGGCCAACGCTTCTCAACATCTCGACCTACCGGGGGATGCTCCGGCTCGCGGTGATCAGCGCGAAGGTGGTGACGGGTCGGCGGGTGGATCGACTACCGCTGTCGGACTTGGATCAGTAGTCCTCTCGGGCGCCACCATGTGGGCGACCTCGATGGGCGGCCACGCACCCAGATCGTCGCGCTTGGCCGACAACACACACATCGCGTAGACCAGCGCCGCCACCCCCGCGGGAAGAACGATCGACGCTGCGATCTGCAGCGGCGAGTGACCGAAGAACACGGCTGGCGCCTGATGCACGTAGAACACCCGGCGCTCCGGTGAGATGGGCGCCGCCGCGACATCGATCACGCCGTACCGCCATCGGGCCAAACCAGCCCCCACGCCGACTGCGGCGCCCGCGGCGGCCAGTGCACCGATCGACAACGCACCGACCGCGAGCGGCCCCCGATATGGCCGCCACTGCCACACCGCAACGGCAGCCGTCACCGCGACGACGAAGAGCAGCCCGGCCATCAGGAACGCCCCCAGGAACAGAAGGTCGGACTCATCGCCCACGTAGCCGCGGATCCGATCGCCGCCGCGAGTCAGCGCGATCACGAGCTGGACGGGTGGGGCGAGCCACGCCCACAGAGCGCCGACGACGGCACCGGCAAGGGTCAGACCCACCACGATGCGGATGGCGGCCTGGCGATGCGAAAGACGGGGCCGCCCAACCTGATCGGATCGTTCGAGAGAAGTGGAGGATAGGCTCATTTCCACCACCCGCTCTTCGCGCAGGCGCTCATCGCTGCCTTCTGCTCTTCGCGCAGGCGCTCATCGCTGCGCCTCGAGGTCCTTCGAGTCCAGCTCGCCGTGTCGCGAGCACTTTGCCGACCATCCATCGGGGCGCACCTGAACGATCATCCTCCGACCGCAGTCTGAGCAGTATCGCGGCGGCTCGAGCCCGAGGCGGGCTGCCGTCGGAACGGTCCCACCTTCGGCCTCGCCCGTATAGACGTTGAACTTCTTGGGCATCGCTGGCCTGCCGTCTTACAGGGTCGCGTTGAGTGCCTTGATCGGCATCTGCAGATCGTTGAGCAGCTCGAGATCAGATTCAGCGGGACGGCCGAGGGTGGTCAGGTAATTGCCGACGATGACGGCGTTGATGCCACCGAGAATGCCCTGCTTGGCGCCAAGGTCGCCGAGGGTGATCTCGCGACCGCCGGCGAAGCGCAACATCGTGCGCGGCAAGGCCAACCGGAAGGCGGCCACGGCCTTGAGAGCCTCGGAGGCCGGGAGCACCTCGAGGTCACCGAACGGCGTCCCAGGACGCGGATTGAGGAAGTTCAGAGGCACCTCGTGCGGGTCGAGCTCGGCGAGGTTCGCGGCGAACTCGGCACGCTGTTCGAGCGACTCCCCCATCCCGAGGATGCCGCCGCAGCAGACCTCCATGCCCGCCGCGCGCACCATCTCCAGAGTGCCCCGGCGCTCCTCCCACGTGTGGGTGGTGACGACGTTGGTGAAGTATGACCGCGCCGTCTCGAGGTTGTGGTTGTAGCGGTGCACACCCATCTCGGCCAGCCGGTCGACCTGATCCTGGGTCAGCATGCCGAGCGAGCAGGCGATCTGGATGTCGACCTCGTTGCGGATGGCTTCGATGCCCGCCGCGACCTGCGCCAGCAGGCGCTCGTCGGGTCCACGGACCGCGGCGACGATGCAGAACTCCGTCGCACCGGACTTCGCAGTCTGCTTAGCCGCCTCCACCAGGCTGGGGATGTCGAGCCACGCGCTACGCACGGGCGACGCGAAAAGCCCCGACTGAGAACAGAAATGGCAGTCCTCCGGGCAACCGCCGGTCTTGAGGCTGATGATGCCCTCGACCTCGACCTCTGGTCCGCACCACTTCATGCGCACGTCATGGGCGAGCGCCAGCAGTTCTTCGAGCCGATCATCGGACAGCTGCAGCACTTCCAGAATCTGCTCCTGC
Organism: Mycolicibacterium hodleri; assembly: GCF_006439015.1. GTDB lineage: Bacteria > Actinomycetota > Actinomycetes > Mycobacteriales > Mycobacteriaceae > Mycobacterium > Mycobacterium hodleri_A. The sequence goes on from NZ_RCZG01000009.1 coordinate 135,128, forward strand.
GTCAGGCCCTCGCCTCGCTCGAGCACCTGCGCCCTGGCCAGACCCAACACATCAGTCGCCGCCTGCGTCACTCCGCACTCCTCCTGCACAAAAGAACTTGAACGGTGTTTAGGCTACAGGGGTGCAACTGCATCGACGTGATGTGGTCGACAAGGCCACCCAGCTTCTCGACGACTATGGAATCGCCGATCTGACGATGCGGCGGCTCGCCCGCGAGCTCGGTGTCACCCCCGGTGCGCTCTACTGGCACTTCGCCGACAAGCAGGCCCTGTTGGGGGCGGTAGCCGACCGCATCCTCGAGCCAGCCGTGGGGACGATCGAGCACGGGCGGTGGGCGCTACGCATCCATGACCTCTGCGTGCGTCTGCGCAACGCTCTCCTGTCAGCCACCGACGGCGCCGAGCTCGTCTCCGCGAGTTTCGCCGCGGGAAGGTCCGAGCGGATGGCCGAGATCCTGCAACGGCTCGACGCCGCCGCGGCCGAGGCCGGGATAGAGCCGCCGAACGCCGATCTGGCGGCGCGGACGGTCCTCTACTACGTGCTCGGCTTCACCGCGGACGAGCAGTCCCGCCTGCAGTGGGACGCCGCGGGAGCGCTGTCGGAGGACCAGTCGGTCATGTCGACGAATCCCAACGCCCGCTTCACCTTTGGGTTGGCGCTCTTGGTCGATGGAATCGCCGCACAATACGTCGTCCGCTCAGGCGATCACGGTATCGACCCTGGCGTCGCCGTCCCAGCGTCGTAAGCCCGCGAACGTTCCCGGGATGTCGTCGGCATCGATCGCCTCGAGCGCTGCAGCGAGGTCGGCGGGCGCCAGTCGTCGAGCCAGCGTCACGTGCGGAGACCAATGCCCGGGACGCGCGTGCGCAAACGGCGCCGACGGCAGATGGGGCGCGCAGATCGAGTCGACGGATCGGTGCAACCGCAGAAGTTCCGCGGTGGGCACGATCAGTCGAGCCAGGGTGACCGACTTTCGCCCGAAGATCAGCGGCGCACCGATGAGGCAGTCCAGCGGCAACTGCCGACCGGGTTCCCGCAACGTCGCGTCGACGGCAGAATCGATGCGCTGCGCCACCGAGAGCGTGACGTGGGGACGATTGCTCGGCGACGTGTGGTTCGCCTGACTTGGCAGACCAGCATCGGCGAGCGCACTCCACTGTCGACGGATGGCTGCGTCGGTGTTCTCGTCGAACAGCAATTCGACGGAGTGGGCCATGCTCAGAGACTCCGCACCCAGTCACCGACGAATGCGCCTGCACTCAGTTCGGCGAAGGCCAGAGGCGTCAACGCTCCCGCGGCGGCAGGCAGCGCCGCGCGGACGGGAGCGATGCGATCGAGGGCTACGCGATTCGACGTCTCGGCTGGCCCAGGATTCGGCGGCCAGGAGCCGATCACCAGGCCCGCACACGGAATACTCCACGCCGCAAGCGATTCCACGGTCAATGTAGCGTGGTTGAGCGTACCCAACCCCGCTCTGGCGACGACCAGCACGGTGGCGTCCAGGTCGGTCGCCAGATCCCGTAGCGTGACGCCGTCGTCGCCATCCCTGCCGATCTCCACGAGTAGTCCGCCGGCACCCTCGACGAGCACCAACCGGCCGGGACGGACGAGCCCGGTGACGAGGGCGACCAGTTCGGCACGCGTCGGAAGCGGTAGCCCCGCTCGGTCTGCGGCGGCAACCGGGGCGAGCGGCTCGGGATAACGCCACCCCGAGACAAGCGCTTCGACGCCGGAGAGTCGTGCCACCTCGCCAAGGTCGTCATCGCCGTCGGCGGCCCCCGTCTGCACGGGCTTGCAGACCGCGACGTCGATGCCGGCCAGCCGGGCACAGCATGCCAGCGCCGCAGTCGCGATGGTCTTGCCGACACCGGTATCCGTGCCGGTGATCAGGACGATGCTCACCGTCGTCGTGCCGCGTCGAGAACTTCCGTCAACACGCGACCAGCCGCGTCGAGGTCTTCGGACGACAGGGAGGCACGCGCGGTGAGGCGCAATCGCGAGGTGCCCGCGGGCACCGTGGGCGGGCGGAAGCAGCCGACCCGAACGCCGCGATCGAGGCACGCCGTGGCCGCTTCCAACGCCACCTCCGGCTCACCGAGGACGACCGACACCACTGCCGATTCTGGCACCTCGGCGACGCCACACGTCTTGGCGAGTCGGGCTGCGTGCTGAAGCACCGCCCCGGGCCGCCATGGTTCGTCGATCAACACCTCGAGCGCCGCCAACGCCGCTCCAACGGCGGCGGGAGCGAGGCCGGTGTCGAAGATGAACGGTCGCGCGGCGTCGATGAGGTGGGCGCGCACGGCAGCGGGTCCGAGCACGACGCCACCCTGACTGCCCAGCGCCTTGGAGAGGGTCGTCGTGAACACCACGTCGGGTGCACCCGCGAGGCCCACCTCGTGCACCAACCCTCGTCCCCCGCCACCGCGCACCCCGAGACCGTGCGCCTCGTCGACGATCAGAAGGGCACCGTGGCGACGGCACACGGCATGCAGCGCATGCAGCGGGGCCAGCACGCCGTCGGCACTGAAGACGGAGTCGGTGACCACCACCGCCCGTTCTTCGGTACGAGCGCGCAGCGCGGCCTCGACCGCATCGACGTCGCGGTGCGGTGTCACCACCACGCGCGCCTTGGACAGACGGCAGGCGTCGACCAGCGACGCGTGGGTCAGTGCGTCGGAGACCAGCAGTGATCCAATGCCTGAAAGGGCCACCACGGCACCGAGATTCGCCGTGTATCCGGAGGAGAAGACCAGGGCGGCCTCGGCGCCGACGAAGTCGGCCAACTTGGCCTCGAAGGACTCGTGCAGCTCGGTGTTGCCCGTGACCAGACGAGAACCCGTCGATCCTGCGCCCCAGGTGCGAAGGGCCGCGACGCCACGGTCGATGACGTGGGGATGTTGCGAGAGGCCCAGGTAGTCATTGGACGCCAGGTCCAGATGGGTCCCGATGGGCGGACGGGACCTCAATACCCGCCGCAGCCCTGCGGCGCGACGCTGCTGCTCGACGTCGTCAAGCCACGCCAGCGGCGAGAGTCCTGCGCGTGTCGACACCGATGCATCCCTTGATACCGAGGAGAACTTGAACGCCGTTCAGGTTAGCGCACGCGCTACGCCCACCATCGCCGAGCCGATCCGCGCAACCTCGTCGGGCGTGCACACGTACGGCGGCATCGCATACACGAGATTGCGGAACGGACGCAGCCACACGCCGTGTTGCAGACCTGCCGCCGTGGCCACCGCCATGTCCACCGGTTGCCGCATCTCGATCACGCCGATCGCGCCGAGGACTCGTACGTCGGCGACCCCTGCCAGCTCACGCGCCGGCGCCAGCCCGGCCGTCAGGCCCGACTCGATCCCGCGTACCCGCTGCCGCCAGTCCTGGCCGAGCAGCAATTCGACCGACGCCACCGACACCGCGCACGCGAGCGCGTTGGCCATGAACGTCGGTCCGTGCATCAGCGCGCCAGGCTCACCGGCGCTGATGGTGTCGGCGATCTCCGTCGTACACAGCGTCGCGGCCAGCGTGACGTATCCACCGGTCAGCGCCTTGCCTACGCACATGATGTCGGGCCGGACGTCGACGTGGTCGGCGGCGAACAGCTCGCCCGTCCTGCCGAACCCCGTGGCGATCTCGTCGAAGATCAGCAGCACGTCATGCCGGGTGCATGCAGCCCGAAGGTCGACCAGATAACGGGGGTCGTGGAAACGCATGCCGCCCGCCCCCTGAACCACCGGTTCGACGATGACGGCCGCCAGCTCGTGGGCGTGTGCGGCGAGTTGGTCCTCGAACGCCGCGCTGTAGGCGGGGTCGTACTCGCTGGGCACCTGCGGCGCGAACACCTGAGCCGATAGAACGTCCGTCCAGATCGAATGCATGCCGCCGTCGGGGTCGCACACGCTCATCGGAGTGAACGTGTCGCCGTGATAGCCGCCGCGCCAGGTCATCAACCGGTATTTCGCGGGCTTGTCCCGACTGCGCTGGAACTGCAGCGCCATCTTCGCGGCGACTTCGACCGCCACCGAGCCCGAGTCGCTGAAGAAGACGGTGTCCAGGCCGTCGGGGGTGATCTGTACCAACAGCTGCGCCAGACGCGCCGCCGGCTCGTGGGTCAGCCCGCCGAACATCACGTGGTTCATCGTCGCGAGCTGCCTGCTGATGGCTGCGTCCAGGACGGGGTGGCCGTGCCCGTGAATCGCCGTCCACCACGAGCTCATCGCGTCGATCACCTCGACCGGCCGCCCGCCATCGATGACGGTCAGCAACGTGCCGCGCGCCGCGACCGCCACCACGGGTGGTAGGGCGTCGGCTGAGATCTTGCTGTACGGATGCCATACGTGCGCGGCGTCGATGGCGCTGATCTGGTCAGGCGTCAGCGGCGGCATGGAACCACCTTCCCCCGGGTGAGCGCTCATCACAAAACGGCCTTATCGCCGTGTGTTGGGTAGATTGTCCGACGACCATGTTGACGCTCTCCCCTGCCCGGACGGTCCCCGACACCAGATCCGGTGCCACTCAGCACGCCGTGATGGGCACCCGGGCGTCCGGCTTCTACCGGCACGATCTCGACGGGCTTCGCGGCGTCGCCATCGCGCTGGTCGCCGTATTCCACATCTGGTTCGGCAGGGTGTCGGGCGGCGTCGACGTATTCCTCGCGCTCTCGGGCTTCTTCTTCGGCGGCCGGCTGCTGCGCACCGCGCTGACCTCGGGGTCGTCGTTGTCCCCGGTTCCCGAATTGAAGCGGCTAGTCCGTCGATTGCTGCCGGCACTGGTCGTGGTCCTGGCCGTCTCTGCCGTCCTCACGATCCTCATCCAGCCCGAGACCCGCTGGGAGACCTTCGCCGATCAAAGCCTCGCCAGCCTCGGCTACTACCAGAACTGGGAGCTGGCGAACACGGCGTCGAACTATCTCCGCGCGGGAGAGGCCGTCAGTCCCCTGCAACACATCTGGTCGATGTCGGTGCAGGGGCAGTTCTACATCGCCTTCCTCGCGCTGATCTTCGGGTTCGCCTACCTGCTGCGCAGTCGGCTGCGGTCGCGTACCAGGCCCGCGTTGATCCTCTTGCTCAGCGCGCTGACGATCGCATCGTTCGTCTACGCCATCATCGCGCACGCCGCGGACCCCTCGACGGCGTACTACAACAGCTTCGCCCGTGGCTGGGAACTGCTGGTGGGTGCCCTGGTGGGTGCACTGGTGCCACGCGTGAGGTGCCCACGGTGGTTGCGCTCGACGCTCGCCGTGGTGGCATTGGCGGCAATCCTGTCGTGCGGCGCCTTCATCGACGGCGTGAAGGAGTTCCCGGGACCGTGGGCGTTGGTGCCGGTGGGCGCGACGGTGCTGTTCATCCTCAGTGGCGCCAATCGGATGGCCGACCCGCACCTGTCCGCCACCAACGGCCGGTTGCCCGCGGTCAGCCGACTGCTGGCGACGAAGCCATTCGTGTCGCTGGGCTCGATGGCCTACTCGCTCTACCTGTGGCACTGGCCGCTGCTGATCTTTTGGTTGGCCTATTCGGGGCACACGCACGCGAACTTCCTCGAGGGCGCCATCGTCCTCTTGGTGTCCGGCCTGCTGGCCTGGTTGACGACGACCTTCATCGAGGAACCCCTGCGCCTACGCGGATCGGCGGCTGCCCAATCCGCGCCGAAGCAGGCCAACGTCATTCCGCTGCGGACGCGACTACGGCGGCCGACCATCGTGCTGGGCTCCGTAGTCACCCTCCTCGGCGTGGCGCTGACTGCGACGTCGTTCACCTGGCGTGAGCACATGACCATCCAGCGCGCGAACGGCAAGGAGCTGGCCGGACTTTCATCGCGTGACTACCCGGGCGCCCGCGCCCTGATCAACCACGTCCGGGTGCCCAAGCTGCCGATGCGCCCTACGGTGCTCGAGGCCAAGGACGACGTCCCCGTCTCCACGACGCAGGGCTGTATCGGCGACTTCGATGACGTCGACGTGATCAACTGCACGTACGGCGACGACTCGGCGACGCGGACCATCGCCGTGGCAGGAGGGTCGCACGCCGAACACTGGATCACCGCACTGGACCTCCTGGGCCGAATGCATCACTTCAAGGTGGTGACCTACCTGAAGATGGGTTGTCCGCTGACCACCGAGGAGAACCCGCTCGTCATGGGCGACAACCGTCCCTACCCCAGGTGCCGAGAATGGAATCAGAAGGTGATGCCCAGGCTGGTCGCCGACCATCCCGACTACGTCTTCACCACGTCCACCCGACCGTGGAACATCAGGGACGGCGACGTCATGCCGAGCTTCTACGTTGGCATCTGGCAGGACTTCGCGGACGCACGCATTCCCATCCTGGCGATGCGCGACACCCCGTGGCTAGTGAAGGACGGAAAACCCTTCTTCCCCGCCGACTGCCTCGCCGACGGCGGTGACGCCATCTCCTGCGGCATCAAGCGCTCCGAGGTACTGTCCAGCCACAATCCGACCTTGGATTTCGTCGCGCGCTTCCCGATGCTGAAGCCGCTCGACATGAGCGATGCGGTGTGCCGCCAGGACTACTGCCGCGCAGTGGAGGGAAATGTGTTGCTGTATCACGATTCTCACCACATCTCGGCAACCTACATGCGCACCATGACCAACGAACTGGGACGTCAAATCGCCGCCGCCACCGGGTGGTGGTGAATGCCCGCCGACGTGAGGAGGCGTTAGGGATGGTCTCAGCGATCTGGCCCGGTACCGCATACCCCCTTGGCGCCACCTATGACGGTGCGGGCACGAACTTCTCGTTGTTCTCCGAGGTGGCCCAGAAGGTCGAACTGTGCCTGATCGGCAAGGACGGCACCGAAGAGCGAGTCAATCTCGACGAGGTCGACGGCTACGTGTGGCACGCGTACCTACCAACCGTCACGCCCGGACAGCGCTACGGCTTCCGCGTCCACGGCCCCTGGGATCCCGATGCGGGGCACCGGTGCGATTCGTCGAAGTTACTTCTCGATCCGTACGGCAAGTCGTTTCACGGCGACTTCGACTTCACCCAGGCTCTGTTCTCCTACGATCTGAAGGCCGACGACCTCGCCTCGGGCGGCACCCCTCCGAGGGTGGACTCCCTCGGGCACACGATGACCAGCGTCGTCGTCAACCCGTTCTTCAACTGGGGCTCCGACCGCGCCCCCAGCATCCCCTACCACGAAACCGTGATCTACGAGGCCCACGTCAAGGGCATGACCCAGACGCATCCCGACATCCCCGAGGATCAGCGCGGTACCTACGCAGGGCTGTGCCACCCCGTGATCATCGAGCACCTGAAGTCGTTGAACGTTACGGCGATTGAACTGATGCCGGTACACCAGTTCATGCACGATCACCGGCTGCTCGATCTGGGTTTGCGAAACTACTGGGGCTACAACACCTTCGGGTTCTTGGCCCCGCACTACCAGTACGCGTCGAATCACAGCGCGGGCGGCGCCGTCGCCGAGTTCAAGAACATGGTCCGGTCGTTCCACGCAGCGGGCATCGAGGTCATCCTCGACGTCGTATACAACCACACCGCCGAAGGCAATCACCTCGGTCCCACCATCAACTTCCGCGGCATCGACAACGCCGGCTACTACCGCCTGCTCGACGGCGATCTGAAGCTCTACAAGGACTTCACCGGGACGGGCAACAGCCTCAACGTGCGACACCCTCACTCGCTGCAGCTGATCATGGATTCACTGCGGTACTGGGTGGTCGACATGCACGTCGATGGTTTCCGCTTCGACCTGGCATCCACGCTGGCCCGCGAGTTCTACGACGTCGACCGTTTGTCGGCGTTCTTCGATCTGGTGCAGCAGGACCCGGTGATCAGCCAGGTGAAGCTCATCGCCGAACCGTGGGACATCGGCGAGGGCGGCTACCAGGTCGGAAACTTCCCTGGTTTGTGGACCGAGTGGAACGGGCAATACCGCGACACTGTGCGTGACTACTGGCGGGGAGAACCCGCAACACTCAACGAGTTCGCCTCGCGACTAACGGGTTCGTCCGACCTCTACGAGGCGACGGGCCGCAGGCCGAGTGCGAGCATCAACTTCGTCACCGCCCACGACGGCTTCACGCTGGCCGATCTGGTGTCGTACAACGAAAAGCACAACCAAGCCAATGGTGAGGACAACCGCGACGGCGAGAGCCACAACCGGTCGTGGAACTGCGGAGTGGAGGGTCCCACTGAAGACCAGGCGATCCTAGATTTGCGCGGAAGGCAGATGCGCAACATCCTGGCGACGATGATGCTCAGCCAGGGCACCCCCATGATCAGTCACGGGGACGAGATCGGCCGCACCCAGGGCGGCAACAACAACGTGTACTGCCAGGACTCCGAAATAGCGTGGATGGACTGGACCCTCTGTGAGACGAACGCCGACCTGATGACGTTCGCCCGCACGGTGACCACATTGCGCAAGAACCACCCCGTGTTCCGTCGTCGGCGCTTCTTCGACGGCAAGCTCATCCGCAGCGGTGAGGAAGAGATCCGCGACATCGCCTGGTTGACCAACTCCGGGGTGCCGATGACGTCGCAGGACTGGAACTCCGGTTTCCAATGTGTGGCCGTCTTCCTCAACGGCGACGCGATACCCGCGCCCGGCGCCCGTGGCGAAAGGGTCGTCGACGACACCTTCCTGCTCTGCTTCAACGCGCACTCCCAGGCCGTCGAATTCATTGCTGCGGAGGGTGATTACGCTGACGAATGGACGGCTGAACTCGACTCGGCCGTCCCGACCGGCACCAGCAATCTGACGGTGAAGGCTGGCGAGAAGTTCACCGTGGAGGGACGCTCGATCATCGTCCTTCGCAAGGCGGCCTGACGCCGTGAAGGTCCTTTCGACGTACAGATTGCAGATGCGCGGGCCGGCCAGTGGTCAGGCGTTCACCTTCACCGACGCGATGAATCAGCTGGATTACCTTCACGAGCTCGGCGTGTCACACGTCTACCTGTCGCCCATCCTGACCGCGGGCAAGGGCTCTACGCACGGGTACGACGTCACCGATCCCACGACGGTCTCCGACGAGCTCGGTGGCGCTGACGGCCTGGCCGCACTGGCGGAGGCGGCTCGGAGTCGGAACATCGGCCTCATCGTCGACATCGTGCCCAACCACGTCGGCGTGGACGATCCCACCCAGAACGCCTGGTGGTGGGACGTTCTCGCGCACGGCAAGAAGTCGGTCTACTCTGCCTACTTCGATGTCGACTGGTCGCTGGACCCCGGGAACCGGATCGTCCTGCCGGTACTCGGTGACGACGGCGACGTGGACGACCTCGTGGTCGACGGAGACGTGCTGAGGCTCGGAGAGCGCACCTGGCCGATCGCGCCGGGCACCGGCGATGGTTCGGCCGCCGAGGTGCACGAACGTCAGCACTATGCGTTGATCGGCTGGCGTCACAACGTGTGTGGCTATCGGCGATTCTTCTCGATCACCTCACTGGCCGCGCTGCGCCAAGAGGACCGTGCGGTGTTCGACGCCACCCACGTCGAGGTGAAGCGCTGGTTCACCGAGGGCCTCGTCGACGGCCTGCGGATCGACCATCCCGACGGATTGTCCGATCCCGCAGGGTATCTCGAGTGGCTGCGGGAGCTCACCGGTCCTGACGCCTGGATCGTCGTCGAGAAGATCCTCGCACCCGACGAAACCCTCGAGCCGTCGCTGCCGGTCGCCGGCACCACTGGTTACGACGCGCTGCGCGACATCGGTGGAGTGCTGGTCGATCCAGCAGGCGCCGGCGAGGCCGAGTCTCTCGAATCGGCAATCCGCGTGCTGAAGATCATGACCGCCACCGAGACCTTGGGCAGCGAGCTGGCGCGGGTACGCCGAGCGATCGTGGGAGCAGTTGGTGCGGACCACCCGCGACTGCCCGACGCCGTTGCCGCGCTGCTCTCACACATCGGCGTCTACCGGTCTGACTACCGCGGGCTGGCCGCCGTGATGCCGACCGCACTGGCCGAAACCGCTGCTGTCGAACCCGATCTCTGCGACGCGCTGACCCTTGTCGCCGCCGCGCTCGAGCACGTCGAGCCCGCCACCCGGATCCAACAGTTGTGCGGCGCGGTCACCGCCAAGTCGGTCGAGGACTGTCTTTTCTACCGCGACGCGCGACTGGTGTCCCTCAACGAAGTTGGCGGTGAACCGGAGCGCTTCGGCGTCACCCTCGCGGAGTTCCATCACAGCACGGCGGTGCGGGCACGGTATTGGCCGTCGGCGATGGTGACGTTGTCGACCCACGACACCAAGCGCAGCGAGGACGTGCGCGCCCGGATCGGCGTGCTCTCGCAGGTACCCGCGCTGTGGACCGAGCTGCTGTCTTCGTGGACCCTCGCCACCCCACCACCGGACGCGGCCACCGGATCCTTCCTGTGGCAAAACGCGTTTGGCGTGTGGCCCGTCGACCGTGCGGTGTCGGACGACCTGCGAGGCAGGCTTCACGCATACGCAGAGAAGGCGATCCGAGAAGCCGCGCTGCACACCAGTTGGAACGACCCCGACGAGGAATTCGAGGCCGCCGTCCACCGCTGGCTCGACGACGTGATCGACGGTCCGGTCGGCGTGGAGATGGGCAGCCTCGTCACCCAACTAGATCCGCACGCGCAGAGCGACTCGCAGGTGCAGAAGCTGCTGTCCTTGACAGTGCCCGGCATTCCTGACATCTATCAAGGCACCGAGTTGTGGGACGACAGTCTCGTCGATCCGGACAACCGCAGGCCAGTGGACTACCAGGTTCGTCGCGCTCAGCTGAAGACGTTGACCGACGGCAAGATTCGCATCGTGACTGCGGCACTGCACTCTCGCGCCGATCGTCCCGACTCCTACCTGAGCGGCGGCTACTCCCCCGTGCTCGCTGACGGTGCAGGCGCCCGACACCTGGTGGCCTTCCGTCGCGGCGACGACGTACTGGTGGCGGTGCAACGGTGGACGGTGACGCTCACCGAGACCGGCTGGGGCGATACGACGCTTCCGCTTCCGGACGGTGAGTGGGTGGACCGTCTGACCGGTCGGTCCTTCACCGGTCGGGTGCCTGCGGCGGAACTCTTCGGCGACCTGCCCGCGACACTGTTGGAGCGCACTCTTGCCTGATCACGAATTCGCCGTCTGGGCCCCGAAACCCGACCGCGTTCGGCTCGACGTCGACGGTGCCCGTCACCCCATGACCCGAAGTGACGACGGTTGGTGGCGGGCGGTCGTCGACGTGCACGTGGACAGCCGCTATGGCTTCGTGCTGGACGACGACGAGACCGTTCTCCCAGATCCCCGTTCGCCGCGCCAGCCCGACGGCGTGCACGCGCGGTCGCAACTGTGGGACCCGTCGACCGTCGCATGGACTGACTCCGGCTGGGCAGGCAAGTCCGTCGAGGGTGCGGTGATCTACGAGTTGCACGTCGGCACGTTCACCGCCGACGGCACTTTCGATTCGACCATAGACAAGCTCGACTATCTCGTCGATCTCGGCGTGGACCTCGTCGAACTGATGCCGGTGAACTCCTTCAGCGGCACCCATGGCTGGGGATATGACGGTGTGCTCTGGTTCAGCGTTCAGGAAAGCTATGGCGGTCCCGACGGATTGGTGCGACTCGTCGACGCCTGCCACGCGCGCGGTCTAGGGGTCCTTATCGACGCCGTGTTCAACCACCTCGGACCGTCGGGCAACTACCTTCCGCGGTACGGTCCCTACCTGACCGAGGCCAACACTGGCTGGGGGCAGGGGATCAATGTCTCTGACGCCGGCGCGGACGAGGTCCGTCGGTACATTCTCGACTGCGCTCTGCGGTGGATGCGGGACTTCCACGCAGATGGCCTACGTCTCGATGCGGTGCACGCACTGGCCGACCACACCGCAATCCACATCCTGGAAGAGTTGTCGACCGAAACCGATTCCCTTGCAAAGCAATTGGGCCGGCCGCTGTCACTCATCGCCGAGAGCGACCTCAACGATCCGCGGCTCATCACGCCGCGCGACAACGGCGGATACGGCATGACCGCGCAGTGGGACGACGATATCCATCACGCCATCCACACGGCGGTGTCCGGTGAGCGGCAGGGCTACTACGCCGACTTCGGCTCGCTCGAGGCGCTTGCGAACACCCTGAAGAACGGCTACTTCCACGCGGGCACGTACTCGTCGTTCCGGCATCGGCGGCACGGCCGACCGCTCGATACTGCGGCGATTCCCGGCACCCGACTGCTGGCTTACACCTCTGACCACGATCAAGTGGGCAACCGCGCCGTGGGCGATCGGCCATCGCAGAATCTGACCTTCGGGCAGCTCGCCGTCAAGGCCGCCCTAGTTCTCGGCTCGCCCTACACGGCGATGCTATTCATGGGAGAGGAGTGGGCGTCGTCGAGTCCGTTCCAGTTCTTCACGTCGCACCCCGAACCCGAGTTGGCCCGGGCCACCGCCGAGGGCCGCAAGGCGGAGTTCGCCGCACACGGTTGGGATGCCGACGAAATCCCGGATCCCCAAGATCTCGAGACGTTCTCGCGGTCGAAGTTGAAGTGGGACGAGGTCGATTCCGGCGACCACGCCCGGCTGCGCGCGCTATACCGGGCGCTGATCGAACTGCGCCGCCGGGAACCCGATCTGGCCGACCCCTGGCTCGACCACATGCGCATCGACTACGACGAGGAGCAGCGGTGGATCACGTTGCACCGCGGCTCGTTCGCCATCGTGTGCAACCTCGGCGAGGATGCCGTCACCGTCCCCGTGACGGGCCAGGTCGTCTTGGCCTCGGATGAGGCGATGGTGGACGAATCGACCACCTTGCCTGGACAGTCGTTCGCCATTCTGCGAGCCGTCTAGCACTGGTCCACAGCCCTGCCCTGCTGTGGATAACTCGTCGGCGTCTGCGGAGAATCCTCGATCATTCGCCGATGACCACTCGAGAATTCTTGCCGACTCCGCCCGCCGACACGGCAACGGACCCGATCCACTCACCCGCCGACCTTCAGCAGCGATGGCGAGCTCTCATGGGCGGCTTGGGGTTCGGGGAGCGACTGCTGCGCTTCGTCTTCGTGGGTCCGGATCGGAGGATGCTCAAGGTGCTCAGCGACGTCCCCGTCCCGAGGACGCCCGATCGCGCTCTGATCGGCGATCTGGTCTCAACGCTGGGTGAGCTCCTGGCCAAGACCGACGACGGCACCACCGTAGCGTTCCTGCTCACCCGACCGGGTGTCGGCGCGATTACGGACGTCGACCGACGTTGGTCGTCCCTGCTGACCAAGACCGCCGCCGAACTTGGAGTGCCGATCGAGCCCGTCTGCCGCGCCAACGATGAGCAGCTGGTCCTCGTCGAGCCGACCTAGGTCAGATAGCGGTACGCCGGCGAGCCGGGTTGCAAGGCCTCTACGTGCATCTCGGAGGCGCGCATGCGTTCCAGCAGACCTTCGAAGTCCGCGGCCGATCCCAGTTCGATGCCGACGAGTGCTTCGCCGGTCTCGCGGTTGTTGCGCTTGACGTACTCGAAAAGGGTCACGTCGTCCCCCGGCCCGAGCACCTCGTCGAGGAACCGGCGCAGCGCACCCGGTTCCTGCGGAAAGTCCACCAGGAAGTAGTGCTTGAGACCGAGGTGCACCAGAGATCGTTCAAGAATCTCGTTGTACCGCGAGACGTCGTTGTTGCCACCTGAAATCAGGCATACGACAGTCGATCCCGGCTCGATGTCGGCCTCCATCATCGCCGCCACCGACAGGGCACCCGCGGGCTCGGCGATGATGCCCTCGTTCTGGTATAGGTCGAGCATCGCGGTGCAGACCGCCCCTTCGTCCACCGACGTGACGGCGACCATGTCGCCCGCCGCCGACAGCACCGCGAACGGCAGTGCACCGGCGCGTGCTACGGCCGCGCCGTCGACGAATTGATCGACGTGTTCGAGGACGACGGGTTCCCCGGTGGCCAACGCTGCGAGCATCGATGCGGCGCCGGCCGGCTCCACCCCGAGCACCGAGGTCTTGGTGGTCCGCTCCGCTAGATAGGTGGTGATTCCGCTGATGCAGCCACCGCCGCCGACGGGCACGATGACCAGGTCGGGCTCCGCCTCCAACTGCTGGAGGATTTCGACGGCGATCGTGCCCTGGCCTGCCATGGTGCGCAGGTCGTCATACGGCGGGACCAGAGTGGCCCCGGTCCTGGCGACGTCGTCGAGTGCGGCGGCCGCCGCGACGTCATAGGTCGCACCGCCGACGATCAACTCGATGAACTCGCCACCGTGGTACCGGATCCGGTCGCGCTTCTGCTTCGGGGTCTTGGCTGGCACGTAGACGCGCCCGTGGATCCCCATCGAACGGCAGGCCAACGCGAAGCCCTGCGCATGATTGCCCGCGGATGAGCAGACCACGCCCGCCACGATCTCGTCGGGCGTCAACTGCATCAGCAGGTTGTAGGCCCCGCGCAGCTTGTAGCTGCGAACGACCTGCAGATCCTCACGCTTGAGGTAGACCTGCAGACCCGTGATCGCGGACAACCGATCGCTGAACTGCAGCGGACTGAGGGTGACGACGTTCGAAATTCGCTGAGCGGCCTCGTCGATGTCCGCGGCGCAGAGCGGCGCGGGACGGCGAGAGGTCTGACTCAGTTCGGCGGACACCGGTCAATGGTGCCACTCAGCCGTCCCGCTGCGAAAACGGGTTTAGCTCGTGGGAGTGAGCACGAACACCGGGATCTGCCGGTCGGTCTTCTTCTGGTAGTCGGCGTAGTCCGGCCAGGTGGCCACAGCGCGTTCCCACCAGAGCGCCTTCTCCTCGCCGAAGACCTCGCGCGAGTCGTAGTCCTTGCTGACGGCACCGTCCTGGAGTTCGACACGTGGATGTGCCTTGATGTTGAAATACCAGACCGGGTGCTTCGGGGCGCCGCCGAGTGACGCGACGACGGCGTACTCTCCGTCGTGCTCGACCCGCATCAACGGCGTCTTCCGGATCTTGCCGCTCTTCGCCCCGACGGTGGTCAGGAGGATCACCGGCCTGCCCTTGAGTTCCGTCCCCTCGGTGCCCCCCGACGCCATGAAGGTCTCGGCGTTCTCCCGCACCCAGTCCGAGGTGCTCGGTTCGTACTCTCCAGTCAGAGGCATCTGACCAGCATATGACGCGGCTGACACGGATACCCAGAATCGGTGTTTCGGCTACCCGAAATCAAGGTTACGAGCTATCGTGAGTACATGACCACGTCGACGGAAGTCCGCATTGCAGGCGTCCCGTGGCCCGCGTACAAGCTGATCGCCCTCGCAGTCGGAGCCCTGGTCCTGACCGTGGTGGGGCTGGCCACGATGAGCGCAGGCCCTGCCGTGCTCAGCGGTGCTGCTGCTGCCGTCGCCGTCTGGCTCGGCCTCAGCCTGTTCAGCTCCTCAGACGCCTAATCAGAGGCCAGCACCAAACGGCACAGCGTATCGAGATCCGCAGCCACCGCCGCGGAGTCGGCATCGAACTCCTCATCGGTGACTCCTGGGCGACGCCGCAGAGTGAACACCACCTCGCACCCGACTTCACCCGTCCCCGCGGGTATCACACGCATCGGGTTGTAGACCTCCTCGCCGGAGGGCAGTCGGACGACGTGGTCGAGGACGCCGAACTCATTTCGTGGTGCGAACCGGACGTCGGCGTCCGCGAGCGCCGGGTCGGCAAGCCCAGCTGCCCAGCGCGGCAGCTCACGGGCATCACTGGCGAACGCGTACACGGCGGCGGCATCGGCATCGATCCACTTGCTCAGATGACGGGACGAGACGGGCGGATCGGTCGTGTCTTCGGTCATTCGTCCATGGTGACGGACACACTGGGTCGATGGCCGCCAATGAGCGCTCGCGTGAAGAGCACGAGCCCGAAACTCCTCAATCCTCCGCGCAAGTCGAGGCTGTCGCGCGTCGGGCCGAGCAGCTCACTTCGGACGCCGAACGCCATGTGCCGGCATGGCTTCGGCCAGGAGATCCGGAGAACCGTTGGCCCGTGTTGATCGCCATCTTCACGGTCATCGTGATTCAACACTCGATTCCCCTGCAATACACAGTGCTACCGCGGTGGCCGCTGATCATCATGGAACTGCTCCTGCTGTTGGTGATGCTCCTGATCAACCCGGTCCGCCTGTCGCGACCGACCACGCTTGGGAGGTGGGCCAGCCTCGTCCTCACGGCGGCCATCACCGTCGACAACACAGCGTCGGCCGTCGTCCTGGCCAAACGCATCCTCAGCGGAGAGGTGAGCAACAACGCCGCCGTGCTGCTCGGTGGCGGTGCCGCCATCTTCGTCACCAACGTCATCGCGTTCGGGATCTGGTACTGGGAGCTGGACCGCGGTGGTCCGTTCGTGCGGCGGGCCGGAAAGCGCCCGTACCCCGACTTTCTGTTCCCGCAGATGTCGGACCCGGACAAGGCGACGCCGGACTGGCGGCCGACGTTCGTCGACTACCTCTATGTCAGCTTCACCAACGTGGTGGCCTTCTCCCCCACCGACACCATGCCTCTGTCGCGCTGGGCCAAGGGAATGATGACGGTGCAGTCCCTGGTGTCGATGACCACGATCGCGCTGGTGATCGCCCGAGCGGTCAACGTGCTCGGGTGATCGGCGTGAGATTCGACCTCAGCGGTCTGCAGCCGATCGAGCGAACCCTTCCTGACGCAGTATGCGAGGGCCCTCGACAATCGGTGGGCACGTCCGATCCTCGATGACTACGACTTCGCGGGCCTCGGCGTCGCCACCAGCGTGGTGCGCCAGACGGCGTTACGGGCCAAGATGCTCGACGATCGGGTACGCCGATTCATCACCACACATCCCGACGCCGTCGTCGTGGACCTCGGTGCCGGTCTGGACTGCGGCGTATATCGCGTCGACCCACCACCGTCGAGCTCCGCAACCGGGTGCTGCCGCCCCGGGCTGGTTCGCATTCGATTGGAGTGTCACTCGCCGAGAACCGTTGGTCTGAAACGATTCCCACCGACCGGCCGACCATCCTGATCGCCGACGGGTTGCTGGCTTTCCGCGCCGAAGGGGTGATCATCGCGCTGATCCGCCGGATCACCGACCACTTCAGCTCCGGTGAGCTCGCATTCAACGCCTACGGAGGGATCGGCTGGATCAGTTGATTAGCCATTCGGCTCGCACGGCAGCAGATGTTTCGTGACGTCGGAAGCCAATGGGGCTATCCAGGTTTCAAGGACGCACACCACCCCGAGACGTGGGCGCCGGAGCTCTCTCTCGTCCAGGAGGCCCGCCTGACAAACGCGCCCAAGGTGGATCTGTTTCCCGGCTGGCTGCGCATCGCGACCCGCCTGAGCGGACTGAGCACGACGGGCGCGCGCAGGGCCCGAATCCTGCGGTACCGGTTCTGAGTGCCGGCATCTGGAGGATGATGGCCGGACGGGAAATGTGCCAGCTCTACTGAGGGGACGCGACGATGATTGAACCGGCGTCGGCTGCGCGCGATGTACGGAAGGACTTGGGCAAACTCTCCGCCGACATGGCGGTCAACGCGCACCGTCCGGCAGACGCGGGCGCCCCCCTGAGCACCTCGGTGGATCCGGTGTTCGGAGGGTTCGGCTGGCAGTTGAGCGCCTTGCCCGGTGAAGTCATCACCGGCCGTGTCTCGGTCGAGTTCCCGGAACCCGCGGCGGTTCCGCCGGAATCAAATGTCTACGTTCACGTCTGGGTGAGCCCTGGCAGCGTCGACCCCGTCTTGGGGACGTACCTGCTGAACGTCGATCCACGCTTTCCCCGACTGTCCGAACCCAAGGTGCCCGGCCTGCAGCCGGGTTTCACGCAGGTTCCGGAGTTCCCGACGGCCCCGAACCGGTCACTGCTCAACTTCGACATGCGCGTGCCTCTCGACGTCGAGCCCTCGGTCTATCTCGGCAACATGTGCCTGCTGAGACTCTCACCGTTCTCGGTCGGCGACGTCCTCGGCCGGGCCTCGTTCGCCTTCCGGGTCCGCTCCCCTGGCGAGCCGCCCGACCTTGCGTCCTAGCCGCCGAGGCAGCCGGGGCCCAGAAGTGCCTTCAGATCACCCATGAGCGCGGACGACGGCGTCACTCTCAGAGCCTGGTCGAGCTCGAGGGTGGTGATGCGGTCGCCGCTGATCAGCCGCAACCTCACCTGCGAGGTACCGGGGTGATTGGCAAGCACCTGCTTGAGGGCGCCCACCTTCTCCACCGTGCATTGGCGCGTCGGGAGGCTGACGGCCACCGGGCGGTCAGCCTGGGCATTCGAGAAGTCCGGCACCACGAGGTCGTTGGCGATCAACGACAGCCTGTCGTCACGCGAGTTCACCTTCGCACTGACGATGACGACGGTATCGTCGGCGATCTCGGCTCCGAACGTCGAATACGTGTGCGGAAAGAACATCACCTCGATACCGCCGGTGAGATCCTCCAATTGCGCTGACGCCCAGGGCATCCCGTTCTTGTTGACGCGCCTGTTCACCGAGGCCAGGATGCCACCGACCCGAACCTGCGCCTCGTTGGGTACGTCACCGTCGAGAATGGCGGGGATCGGGGTGTCGACCTGCGCTGCCAACAGATGAGCCACGCCGTTGAGCGGATGGCCGGATACGTACAGGCCCAGCATCTCTCGCTCCAGGGCGAGCTTGTGCTTGTCCTCCCACTCGTCCTCCGGCACCCTGATGGCGAACACCGAATCGGTCGACGTGTCAGCGCCTCCGAAAAGGTCGAACTGGCCCATGGCCTCGGCCTTCTTGGTGCCGAGCACCGAATCGACGGCGTCGGTGTGGATGAGGAAGAGACCCTTTCGGGAATGGTCGAGCGAGTCGAACGCCCCCGCCTTGATCAACGACTCCGTCACCTTCTTGTTGCACGCGGTGACGTCGATCTTGTTCAGGTAGTCGGAGAAGTCGGTGTACTTGCCCTTGGCGTTGCGCGTATTGATGAGCGAGGCGACGACATTCGCGCCGACGTTGCGGACCGCGCCGAGACCGAAGCGGATGTCGACACCCACGGACGCGAAGTTCAACTCCGACTCGTTGACGTCGGGCGGCAGCACGGTGATGCCGAGCCTGCGGCAGTCTGCCAGATACACCGCCGCCTTGTCCTTGTCGTCGCCGACCGAGGTCAGAAGGCCCGCCATGTACTCGGCCGGAAAGTTCGCCTTGAGATACGCCGTCCAGTAGGACACCAGTCCGTAACCGGCGGCGTGGGACTTGTTGAACGCGTAGTCCGCGAACGGGAGCACCGTGTCCCAGAGCGCCTTGACCGCGGGCGCCGTGAAGCCGTTGGCCTTCATGCCATCGGAGAAGCCCTCGTACTCCTTGTCGAGCACCTCGCGCTTCTTCTTGCCCATGGCCTTGCGAAGAATGTCGGCTCGGGCGAGCGAGTAACCGGCAACCTTCTGCGCGATACGCATGATCTGCTCTTGGTAGACGATCAAACCGTATGTCTCCGAGAGGATTTCGCGGAGTGGCTCTTCCAGTTCGGGGTGGATCGGTTTGATGGCCTGACGCGCGTTCTTGCGGTCGGCGTAGTCGTTGTGAGCGTTCACACCCATGGGACCGGGTCGGTACAGCGCTATGACCGCGACGACATCCTCGAAGACGGTGGGCTGCATGCGGCGCAGCAGATCGCGCATCGGTCCACCGTCGAGCTGGAACACCCCGAGCGTGTCACCGCGACCGAGCAGCTCGAAGGTCGCCGGGTCATCCAGCGGCACGTCGTCGAGATCGAGTTCGATGCCGCGATTGGCACTGATGTTCTTCAGCGCGTCACCGATGATCGTCAGATTGCGCAGACCGAGGAAGTCCATCTTCAGCAGACCGATGGCCTCACACGACGGGTAGTCCCACCCGGTGATGACGGCCCCGTCCTGCGCTCGCTTCCATAGCGGGATCGCGTTGACGAGCGGCTCACTGCTCATGATCACCGCGCAGGCGTGCACACCCGCGTTGCGAACCAGGCCCTCGAGGCCGCGTGCGGTCTCATAGATGGTCTGCACGTCGCGGTCGGTTTCGATCAGGCTGCGCACCTCGGCGGCTTCCTTGTACCGCTCATGCGTCGGATCGGTGATGCCCGACAGCGGGATGTCCTTCGCCATGATCGGCGGGGGCAGAGCCTTGGCGATGCGGTCGGCGATGGCGAACCCGGGCTGGCCGTAGTGCACTCTTGCCGAGTCCTTCAGCGCCGCTTTGGTCTTGATGGTGCCGAAGGTGATCACCTGAGCCACTCGGTCGCTGCCCCACTTGTCGGCGGCATAGCGCACCATCTCACCGCGCCGACGGTCGTCGAAGTCGATGTCGATGTCTGGCATCGACGCCCGCTCGGGGTTGAGGAAGCGCTCGAACAGCAGGCCGTACTTGATGGGATCGATGTTCGTGATGGTCAGTGCCCAGGCCACCAACGAACCCGCAGCCGAACCACGACCCGGCCCCACGCGGATGTCTACCGAGCGCGCGTAGTTGATGAGGTCGGCCACGATGAGGAAGTACGACGGGTAGCCCTTGTCGCAGATGACCTTGCTCTCGTATTCGGCGCGGTCGACGTACTCCGGTGGCACTCCATCCGGGAAGCGGCGCGCTAACCCGGCTGACACCTCGTGATCCAACCAGGACGCCTGGTCATGGCCGTCCGGGACGGGGAAGACGGGCATCCGGTCGCGCGGGGTCCACACGTCGGCGTAGGACTGCACCCGCTCGGCGATCAACAACGTCGAATCGCAGGCGCCCGGCACCTCGTCGTCCCACATCTTCCGCATGTCGGCTGCGGACTTGAGGTAATAGCCGTCGCCGTCGAACTTGAAGCGCGTGGGATCGGTCAACGTCTTGGCGGTCTGCACGCAGAGCAGCGCTTCGTGGTTGTGGGCGGCTTCGCGCGTCACGTAGTGGCAGTCGTTGGTGGCCAATGGCGGGATGCCCAGCCTGCGGCCTACCTCCAGCAGGCCTTCGCGGACCCGCCGCTCGATCTCGATGCCGTGGTCCATCAGCTCGAGGAAGTAGTTCTCCGCGCCGAAGATGTCGCGCCACTTGGCCGCGGACTCCAGGGCCTCCTGCATGTGGCCGAGCCGCAGCCGGGTCTGCACCTCGCCCGATGGACAGCCGGTGGTCGCAATGATGCCCGCCGAGTTCTCGGCGATGATCTCGGCGTCCATCCGCGACCACTTGCCGAGCTGGCCTTCGAATGAGGCGAGCGACGACAGCCGGAAGAGGTTGCGCAGACCCGTCGCGTTCTCCGCGACCATCGTCATGTGGGTGTACGCGCCGCTACCGGAGACGTCGTCGGACTTCTGGCTGGGATCACCCCACAGGACGCGCTTGGTGTCGAAACGAGACGCCGGAGCTATGTAGGCCTCGACCCCGATGATCGGTTTGATGCCGACATCGAGTGACGCATTGTAGAACTCACTGGCTCCGAACATGTTTCCGTGGTCGGTCATGCCCATCGCGGGCATGTCGAGGCGCTGCGCCTCGGCGAACATGGGCTTGACCTTCGCGGCACCGTCGAGCATCGAATATTCGGTGTGATTGTGCAGGTGCACGAACGACTTGCTCATAGGGCCGCCAGTCTATGGCTGGCCCCCGACGGCGCTCGGCGTGTCGGCGTTCGTGTCGCAACGAGTCGGCCGAATCTGCGTGATCCGAGGCAGCTGTCGGGAATCTCGGGCAGGTCGAGTTCGTCTGCACTCCGATCGATCCGCGGCAACGATGTGCTCAACCGATGACCCGACGACCTCCACAGGTCACGCAGGCGGTTTCGGGCCACCGTCAGCACCCAGGCCTCCGGATTGGCGGGTATGCCGTCGGACTCCCACCGGGTCGATGCACGCTCGATCATCGCCCAGTGCGTCCTCGGCAGAGGCGACGTCGCGGCTGACTGACGCGGCCGCAGACGCCACTCTCGCCGACTCTGCACTCAGGGGTGGTACCACCCGCGGTCAGGGGCGTACGTCTGCGCGATCGGTCGAATCTCGACCGACCCCCAGCCGTTCGCCGGATTTCGGTGCGCCCACGCCAGAGCCTCGTCTAGATCGGCCACTTCGATCACGAAGATGCCGCCCAACTTCTCCTTGGTGTCGGCGAACGGCCCGTCCTGGATCTCGGGAATGCCGTTGCGCGCCGTGACCGTAGTGGTGTTCGCAACGGCGTCGAGCACCTCGGTCGTGACGAGGACCCCCGCGGCGGAAAGATCGTCGGCATAGGCCGTAAAGGCGGCCATCGCCGGCGCCATGTCCGCTTCGGTGAGTCCGACCTCAGGTCCCTCCTGGTAGTGCATCAGCAGGCAGTAGCGCATGGTGTCGTCCTCAGGTGGTGTCGTCCCGAACTCGTATCGAGCCCGTCACCGTGACGACGATTCGGGTGCGGGCGTTTCGACAGTTCCCGCGTCCTGTGACGGAGTCCGCTTGCGCAGCGAGCCCGCGGTCATCACGGCAAGGGCGACCCAGATCAAGGCAAAGCCAATCCACCGACCCGTCGGCATCGGCTCGTGCCCGATCAGGACACCCCACGCCATCTGCAGCGCCGGATTGAGATAGAACAACAGGCCCATGGTGATCAACGGCAGCCGCTGCGCCCCTGCGGCGAAGAGCAGCAACGGCACCGCGGTCACCGGGCCCGCCAACACCAACAGAATGGTGTGCCCGGTTCCGAAGCCGACGAAATGCCCGTGGCCAAGGACTTGCAGTGTGACCAGGTAGCCGGCCGCCAGCGGCAGCGCAAGGAAGGTCTCGACGGCGACGCTGACCCGCGGATCAGCCACCACGACCTTCTTGACCAGCCCGTACAGCGCAAACGATGCGGCGAGCCCGACGGCGACGTACGGCGGCGCGCCCACCTCGGACGTCAGCACCACGACCGCGATCACGGCGAGCGCCAGCGCAATCAGTTGCCAGCGCCCGATGCGCTCGCGGAAGACGAGCACGCCGAGGGCCACGGTGACGAGTGGATTGATGAAGTAGCCCAACGCTGCATCGACCACGTGTCCGTTGGTCGCCGCCCAGATGTAGATGCCCCAGTTGATGGAGATCAGGGTCGACGCCACCAACAGCAGAAGCCAGGTGCGGCCGCTGAGTCTGCGTAGGTCCCCGAGGCGGCGCGCCACGACGAGCACCAGGAACAGGCTCAGCGCACTCCAGACGATGCGATGCGCCAGCACCTCCAGCGAACCCGCGGGCAGCAACAGCGGGAAGAAACCCGGGCACAGCCCCCACCAGACGAAGGCGCCGACGCCGGCCAGCACGCCGGACCTGCGGCGGGAATCGGCGTCCGGCGTACCGGTCACGATTCGTGCCGGCGCAGTACGTCTAGCGCATGCTGGAGGTCGGCCGGATACGGGCTGGTGATCTCCACGCGGCGACCGTCCGCGGGATGGGCGAAGGCCAGGTAGCGGGCGTGCAGCCACTGGCGTTCCAGCCCAAGCCTCTTCGCCAGGGTCGGGTCGGCACCATAGGTGAGGTCGCCGCAACACGGATGGTGCAGGGCCGAGAAGTGAACCCTGATCTGGTGGGTGCGGCCCGTCTCCAGATGGACGTCGAGCAGGCTGGCCGCAGCGAACGCCTCCACCGTGTCGTAGTGCGTCACGCTGTGCCGCCCGCCCTCGGAGACGGCGAACTTCCAGTCGTTGCTCCGGTGGCGTCCAATGGGCGCCTCGATGGTGCCGCTGGACGGATCGGGGTGCCCCTGTACGAGCGCGCTGTAGCGCTTGTCGACGGCTCGCTCCTTGAACGCACGCTTGAGCACGGTGTATGCCCGCTCGGAGATCGCCACCACCATCACGCCCGAGGTCCCGACATCGAGGCGCTGCACGATGCCCTTGCGCTCGGGCACGCCCGAGGTGGTGATCCGGAAGCCCGCGGCAGCCAGGCCGCCCAGCACCGTCGGGCCGCTCCACCCCACCGATGCGTGCGCGGCGACGCCAGCGGGCTTGTCGACGGCGACGACGTCGTCATCGGCGTACAGGATTGACATGCCCTCGATGTCGACGGCCGGATTGTCCAGCGGCGCAGGCGGTTCGGGGAGTCTTACCTCGAGCCATGCGCCCGCGATCAACCGATCGGACTTCCCCACCGATGTCCCGTCGAGGTCAACGCCGCCATCTTCGGCCAACGTGGCGGCCGCAGTCCTGGACAGACCAAGCAGTCGCGCAAGCCCGGCGTCCACCCGCATCCCCGCCAGTCCCTCCGGAACCGGCATCGACCGTGTGGTCATCAGTCCCGCTCGGTATCGGCTTCGGCTACCTCAGTCGTCGGAGCGTCGGATTCTCTCGAATCGGCGGAGGTGCGCCTCCGGTCGGTATCGAAGTCGAACCCGAACAGCGACAGCCCGACCAACATGATCGCACCACCCACGACCGCCGGGTCGGCGACGTTGAACACCGGCCACCAGCCGATGGACATGAAGTCCACGACGTGGCCGCGCAATGGGCCGGGAGACCGGAAGAACCGGTCGACGAGATTGCCGAGGGCTCCGCCGAGAATCATGCCGAGGCCGAGGGCCCACCACGGCGACACCAGCCGCCGCCCCATCCAGATGATGCCGATGACGACACCGGTGGCGACCAGTGTCAGAACCCACGTGTAGCTGGTGCCCATCGAGAACGCGGCACCGGAATTGCGCACCAACGTCCACGTCACGGTGTCGCCGATGATGGAGACCGGCTGCTGGGGCGTCAGGAGTTTGACCGCCAACACCTTGGTCACCACGTCCAGGAACAGGACGATCGCGGCGACCGTGAGCAACAGGCGCAGTCGACGCCGCGGCGGCGGATCGGTGTCGTCGCCCGCTGTCACGGGCTCGGCCGACCCCGTTGATTCGTCAGTCACTCGACCATCATCCCAAAGTGCCCATGGTGAACAATCGCCGCATGAGCGAACCTTCCGATCGCGTCACCGGCGGATGAGCCGCGTCCTCGTCGTCACCACCGGTGGCACCATCGCGACCAGCACCGGAGTCGACGGTGTCGCACGTCCGACACAGACGGGCAGCGACCTGGTTGCGGGGCTTCACACTCACGTGGACGTCGAGGTCGTCGACCTCATGGCGGTGGATAGTTCCCAGCTCACGCCCGCCGACTGGGACCGAATGACGGCGGCGGTGACAGCGGCGCTGCGGGCCAAGGCCAGTGGCGTTGTCATCACCCACGGCACCGACACGATGGAGGAGACGGCTTTGTGGCTGGACCTGACGCACGGCGGGGACATGCCGGTCGTGCTCACCGGGGCCATGCGAAGCAACGACGACCCGGAGGCCGACGGACCCGGCAACCTCGGTGATGCGATAGTTCTGGCCGCGAGCCCGGACGCCCGTGGAATCGGAGTGGTGGTCACCCTCGCAGGCACGATCTGGCAACCGCTGGGACTGACCAAGACCGGCGCAGGATTCGTGGGTGTCGCGGTGACCCCGACTGCGAGGCAGCGCACCTGGTTCGGTGACCTGACCGCGGCCCGAGCGCCCCGGGTCGACATCGTGGCGACCTATGCGGGCAGCGATGCGGTAGCCCTCGACGCGTGTGTCGAGGCCGGTGCCGCGGGCATCGTCCTCGAATCGCTTGGCGCGGGAAACGCCGGTGCCGCAGTCATCGACGGTGTCCGGCGGGCGTGCGCCGCAGGCGTAGAGGTGGTCGTCTCGACCCGGGTGCCGGGCGCGCGTGTCACGGCCGGATACGGACCTGGCCGCATGCTGGTCGACGCGGGTGCCGTGGTGGCGCCACGTCTGGCGCCGCCGCAGGCCCGGGTGCTCCTGATGGCTGCGATGGCGGCGGGCAAACCCGTCGCCGACGTCTTCGAGCGATGGGCACGACCCTGCTAGCCCGACGGACCGGCACCGCGGTTCACTCCGCCCCGACCATCGCGGCGACGTAGTCTGGCCAATCGAGGCTGTCGACTGGATTTGCCCGCACCACGTCTGGGCTGTCGTGCGGCAGGGTATGTGCCGGTCCCTGTCCACTGGCGCGGGTCTCGAAGCGCACGGTCATGACGCCGTGACCCGCACCCTGCACCCAACCGTGGCCCAAACTTCGGTGGGCGACATCGTCACCGATGCGCCATGCCTCAGAGTGGTCGGCGCGCGTGGCGGCCGGGCCCACCTGGTGGCTGTCGGACGCCTCGAGGGTCTGTTCGAGATCCGGGAAGAGCGATTCCTGAAGGACGTCCGACAATCCCGAGAAACCCACGCCGATCAGCCGCACCGGCCCGATCTCGACAGGATCGAGGAGCAGCCTGCGCGCAGTGCCGATCAGTGTGGCCGCGTCAGCCGTGGCGTACGGCAGGGTCGCGGACCGCGTCAGCGTACTCATGTCGGACTTCTTGAGCTTGACGGTGACGGTGCGCGCGCCACGTCCGTCGCGCTCCAAGCGTTGATGGGCGTGCTCGCCGATCGGACCCGTCGCGTCACGTAGCTGATCGAGGGTCATCAAGTCCTCCGCAAAGGTCGACTCGGCGCTGATCTGCTTGGCGCCCAACCGTTCCGCCACCGGCCTATCGTCAATCCCCTTCGCCAGGAGGTGCAATGCCGGACCAATCGTTCCGCCGAGGATGTCGGCCACCTCGGTGCCGCTCAACGCCGCGAGGGCGCCCACGGTGTCGATCCCCAGACGATGCAGCTTCTCCTCGGCGACGGGACCGATCCCCCACAGCCGGCGTACGGGCAGGTCTGCCAGCAGCGCGCGCTCCTCGTCACGTCTGACGACCCGGACGCCGTCGGGCTTGGCCAGCCCTGACGCGATCTTGGCGAGCTGTTTGCCCGAACCTGCGCCGACGGAGGCGATCAAACCGGTCTGCCTGCGGACCTGCAAACGCAACTCCTCGCAGAACCGTACGACGTCGTCGGAGCCGGCGCCGACGAGTTCGGTCGGCTCGCCGAACGCCTCGTCGAATGACAGCTGCTCGAGCACCGGCACCATAGCCCGGACGGTGTCGAGCACCTTTCCGCTGGCCACCCCGTACACGACCCCGCGAGGCGGCAACACCACCGCCGCCGGGCCGACCAGTCGGCGCGCTTGATGCATCGGCATCGCCGATCGAGCGCCGAACACGCGCGATTCGTAGCTGGCGCCCGCGACGACGCCCCTGCCTCCGAGACCGCCGACCAGAACGGGTCGCCCGCGCAGGGTAGGTCGCGTCAACTGCTCGACGGAGGCGAAGAACGCGTCCATGTCGAAGTGCAGAACCCAGCGCCCCTCCATGATGGCGATGCTATTGCCCTGACGGGTCGGCGGTTCGCCGACGTGCGCGTTAGCCTGGGACGCATGCCGCCGCGCGTCCGCAGGGTAGGGATCTCATCAGATTCGATCCGCCTCGGGCAGTTCCTCAAGTACGCGGGCATGATCGACAGCGGCGCCGACGCCAAGGGTGTCATCGGCGACGGACTGGTTCTGGTCAACGACGCCGTCGAGACGCGAAGGGGACGCCAGCTACGGCGCGGAGACACCGTGGCGTTCGGCGATCAGGTCGCGCAGGTAGCCGAAGCCTGATCCGGCTTCTTCACCGAGCTCTGGCAATCGAGACCCGCACGTCGTCGCCGATCACCCGAGCGTCGACTGGGTCGCCGAACTCGAAGCTGATGGCCAGGATCTCTCGAGCGATCAAGTCGGCATGCTGGCGGGCCCACTCCTCCCGCGCGGGAGGGACGGAGATCGTGACGTCGATCCGGTCGGATACGTCCAGTCCGCTCGACTTGCGTAGGTCCTGGAGCTCACGGATGCGGTCCTTCGCCCAACCCTCGGCCTCCAGCTCAGGGGTGAGCGTGCCGTCAAGCACCACCAGCCCTGCGCCGTCCGGAAGCGCGGCGGTCCATTCCGGCTCCGCCGCAACGAGTTTCGAGCTGTACTCACCGGGCTGCAGGGTCGCTGGCCCCGCGGAGAGGGTGCCATCGGGATTGATGACGCCTTCGCCGGCCTTGACCGCCTTGATGGCGCTCTGGACGTCCTTGCCGAGACGTGGACCGGCGACCTTGGCGTTGACCGCCAGTTCGAACCGGCCGAAGGCGTCGATGTCGTCGGTCAACACGACCGACTTCACGTTGAGCTCATCTGCAATCAGGGCGGTGAAGGGTGATAGCGAGGAGGGATCCACCGACTTGTCCAATGCCACCGTCAGCTGCGGCAGCGGTAACCGCACGCGCAACTTCCTCGCCTTGCGCAGCGAGGACGCCACCGAGCAGACGTCGCGCACCTGGTCCATCGCGATCACCAGGGCGGGATCGGCGGGTAGCTCGTCCGCATCCGGCCAGTCGGTCAGGTGTACCGAACGTCCGCCGGACACGCCGCGCCAGATCACCTCGGCGATCAGGGGCAGCAGCGGCGCCGCCAGTCGGCCGGTGACCTCCAGCACGGTGTGCAACGTGTCGATCGCGTCGGGGTCCTCGGCCCAGAAACGTGAACGTGACCGTCGCACATACCAATTCGTCAGTGTCTCGGTGAACTGGCGCAACTGTTCGCAGGCCACCGAGATGTCACAGACGTCTAGCGATGCGGTCAACTCGTCACGCAGCGCCGCGAGCTTCGCCAGGATGTAGCGATCGAGGACGTGCGGCGAATCGGTCCGCCAGGTGCCCTTCTGCGGCGCGTACAAGGCCAGGAACGAATAGGCGTTCCAAAATGGCAGGAGCACTTGCCGGGCACCCTCGCGGATGCCTTGTTCGGTGACGACCAGGTTGCCGCCCCGAAGGATTGGTGAAGCCATCAGGAACCAGCGCATCGCGTCGGATCCGTCGCGGTCGAACACCTCGGATACGTCGGGATAGTTACGGAGCGACTTGCTCATCTTTGCCCCGTCACTACCCAGCACGATGCCGTGCGAGACAACGGTCTTGAACGCCGGCCGGTCGAACAGCGCGGTCGCCAAAACGTGCAACAAGTAGAACCAGCCGCGGGTTTGGCCAATGTATTCGACGATGAAGTCCGCGGGATTGTGGCTGTCGAACCAGTCGACGTTCTCGAACGGATAGTGCACCTGCGCGTACGGCATGGAGCCGGAATCGAACCAGACGTCGAACACGTCGGGGATCCGGCGCATCGTCGAGCGATCGGTGGGATCGTCGGGATTCGGCCGGGTCAACTCGTCGATGTACGGCCTGTGCAGGTCATCGGGACGCACTCCGAAGTCACGCTCCAGCTCGTCGAGACTGCCATAGACATCGATCCGGGGATAGGCTGGATCGTCGGACTTCCACACTGGAATCGGGCTGCCCCAGTATCGATTTCGCGAAATCGACCAGTCGCGCGCACCCTGCAGCCACTTGCCGAACTGACCGTCCTTGACGTGCTCGGGATACCAGGTGATCTGCTGGTTCAGCTCGACCATCCGATCGCGGAACGCGGTCACCTTGATGAACCACGACGACACCGCACGGTAGATCAGCGGATTGCGGCACCGCCAGCAGTGCGGATACGAGTGGTCGTAGGTCTCGTGGCGCAGCAGCACCGCCCCGTTGACTGCAGCGGGACCGCTACCGGTCTTCAAGTCGCGGATGATGTGCGGATTCGCGTCGAATACGTGCTGCCCGGCGTAATCCGGCACCGTGCCGTCGAAGCGGCCCTTCGAGTCGACCGGGGTCACCGCCACGATGCCGGCGGCGTCGGCCGTGGCCTTGTCATCCTCACCGTAAGCCGGCGCCATGTGCACCATGCCGGTGCCATCGTCGTCGGTGACGAACTCGCCGGGCAGCACGCGAAAGGCGTTGGGCGAGTCCATGAAGTACGGGAAGGGCGGAACGTACCGCGTGCCGAGCAACTGCGAACCCCGGTAGGACCCGAGCACGGTCGGCTCGTCGCCAAGCTCACGCGCGTATGCGGCAGTCCGCGCCTCTGCCAGGACGTAGCGTCGGCCGTCGGCACCCTCGACGTGCACGTATGTCATCTCGGGGTTGACTGCGACCGCCTGATTCGACGGCAAGGTCCACGGCGTCGTCGTCCAGACGAGCAGGTGCGCTCCAACCATGTCACCGTCAGTCACACGAAAGCCCACGGTCAGTGCGGGATCCTGACGATTCTGATAGACGTCGTCATCCATCCGGAGTTCGTGGCTCGACAGCGGGGTCTCGTCGTTCCAGCAGTACGGGAGGACACGGTAGCCCTCATAGGCCAGACCCTTGTCCCAAAGCTGTTTGAACGCCCAGAGAACCGACTCCATGAAGCTGGGATCCAGCGTCTTGTAATCGTCGTCGAAGTCGACCCAGCGAGCCTGCCGGGTCACGTAGGCGCGCCATTCCTCGGTGTACCGAAGCACCGATGCGCGACACGCCTCGTTGAACTCGGCGATGCCGAGCTCTTCGATCTGGCTCTTCTCGGTGATGCCCAATTGGCGCTGCACTTCGAGCTCTGCGGGCAACCCGTGGGTGTCCCAGCCGAACCGCCGTTCCACCCTGTACCCGCGCATGGTCTGATAGCGCGGCACGATGTCCTTGACGTAGCCCGTCAAGAGGTGGCCGTAGTGCGGCAGCCCGTTGGCGAACGGGGGCCCGTCGTAGAACACGAATTCAGGCGCGCCGTCGCGCTGATCGATGCTGGCGCGGAACGTGCCGTCGGCGTCCCAGTAGGCGAGCACCTCAGTCTCGAGAACCGGGAAGTTCGGCGCCCCGCCGGATGGCTTCGGGTAGGTACTCATCGCGTGGTCGTCTCCTGTGCCCAGGTTCGTTCAGGCACGGGGACGACGTCGCACGGGTGCGCGAGCGCCGCGGTACCACCCCGCTTGCGCACTGACGTACGCCGCTCTTTCATGGGCGTTGACGGACCCATCCGTTCGGTTCTACTGAGCCCCGATCACGAGTATCGGCGGGCCGTTCTTCCGAAGGCTCCCCGGAGATGGCCGGATCGACGCCTGAATCTCAATACTATCGACAGGAACTGCTCGAACCTAACCGGAACCCGATGCCTATTGACAGGAACTTCCGGACGCTACGGCAGCTTCTGAAGCTAATGCGCGAATGCCATCTCGGTGACGAGGACGGGACCCATGGCCTCAGACGTGAGTTCGATGAGCGCGTACGGGAACTGCTCCGCTAATTCCTGCACGGTGTACGGCTCGAAACTACGCGTGTCGTATGACCAGTCCAGGGCTAGGACGTCGCCATCACGATAGGCGCTCAGCCTGAGCGCATGCCTGAGTTGCGTCGGATCGCCGGCACCGTAGGTAAACAGGATCTCGGACAACGGTTGTGCAGCGGCGTCCTCGGACACGTCGTGCATGATTCGTTCACGAGAGGACGTCGCCAGCGCCTGATGGACCTGGGCCAGCATCTCCGTGGCGCTCAGCTGATCCGGTCCGAGGCAGGGAATGGCCATCGGGTGTGCCGAGAGGCTAAGTCCTGGCCTGTCGACGGCGACCACACCCGGCCCGATGGTCCGTGCGATGGCTCGGCCGAGTGCGGCGACGATGAGGTCTTCCGCACTGAGCCCGAGCGCTGCGGAGGCACCATCCAACTCCTGCGTCAGTACGACCGACAGCGGCGCGGCGAAGACGGCGACGTCATCACGCTGAGGTGCGTCCACTACGTCGTAGTCGGCAACCTGGAAGTTTGCACGCATCATGATCAAGACGCTACCCCCAGTGTCCCGAAAATGGGACACGTCTACCCAAAGTGCGACGCCTGTGTTAATAATGACGTTTTCGTCTGATCTGCGGCCGTCACTGCCCATTCTTGGGAAATCTAGTTATGGTTAGCTATGCCCCGCACCGATGAGAACGGCAGGCAGCTAAAGGCCCTGCTGGATTATCTCTTGGACGGTGACGTCGATGCGAAGGCGATCTACGACGCACTCGGCACGTCCAGCAGCACCTACTACCGCCGCGTGAAGGAACCCGACTATCCCGCCGCTGAAGAGCTGCGATTGGTGTCGGATAGATTCGGCTTGAGCTACCCAGACTTGCAGGTGAGATTCGGCTTGATGAGCCGCGAGGAAGTCTTGAGCTACGTCGAGTCCGCACACGTTACGGTCGCGATGGCGACCGGATCCAAGACGATCACCCGAAGTTCGCGTCGAACGCGGCTGTCCGATCTGACCCCACGCCAGGACGCACCCCCGCTGTAGCCGACTGTCTCGCCGAACTCCCATGGCGGCAACTGCCGCTGCCCAGTCAGTGTCTTCAGGGTCAGAGCAAACTCCGCTATAGTGGTGCGGGAGCGGCGGGGATTCCAAGAACACCGTTGGAAGTGGCGCTCGGAGGGGGCTTCTCGTTGCGATTGCGGCGCAGTGTCGTAACGACTTGGATGCGCTATGAAAATCGTTCTGGAAGAGCGTCTGACGGGTTGCTCCTGAGGTGATAATTCCTACTCAAGCGGTATTCGAATGTTGACGCGCGTCATGCAGGCAACTGAGCAGCAGGCTCGACAATGCGGTTGGGGGATCCAGCGTCATGCGATCTGATCGACAGCGAGGCCGGCGAGCAGCGCCGAGACGAGATCCGACGCAGGGTAGTCGGTGGCGGGACCGAAAGCGTTATCTCTGGCTATTCAGCTTGATCATCCCCATACTTGCGTTTTCCTCGGTCATCGCCGTGAAGTTGACGGGTCTAACCATCCTGTGGTGGGCCGGACCCATCGTCACATTCGGGATCATTCCAGCGATCGACCGCATCATCGGATCTGACGCGAACAATCCTCCAGGTAGTGTGCTGAGTAGGCTGCAGGACGACGGCTATTACCGTTGGGTCACCTATCTCTATCTCCCGATTCAGTACCTTTCGCTTCTGCTCGCCTGCTGGCTGTGGAGTGACAGTGGTTGGCTCGCAATGGACTTCGTCGACAAGCTTGGGCTGATGTTGACCGTCGGCGGAATCGGCGGCGTTGCCATCAATGCGGCACACGAACTCGGCCACAAGCGGGCGCGGTCCGAGCGATGGCTGAGCAAGGTGGCGCTCGCGCAGTCTGGTTACGGCCATTTCTTCGTCGAGCACAACCGAGGGCACCATTCGCGAGTAGCCACGGCGGAGGATCCCGCCAGCGCGCGAATGGGAGAGGGCCTCTACGCCTTCATCCCACGATCGGTCCTCGGAGGGATGCGCTCAGCCTGGAGGATCGAGGGTAGGCGTCTCACGGCGATCCGCAGGTCGCGATGGTCCATGCGCAATGACGTCCTCTACGCCTGGATGATGAGCGTCACCCTGTTCACCACCCTGGTGGCATGTTTCGGCTTCACCGTGTTGCCGTGGCTCATCGGCCAGGCCATCGTGGGCTTCTCCCTACTCGAAACGGTGAACTACATCGAGCACTACGGACTGCGGCGACAACGACTGCCCAGCGGACGCTACGAACCGGTGTGTCCGTCGCACAGCTGGAACAGCAGCACGGTGACGGCAAACCTCTTTCTGTTTCAGCTGCAAAGACACTCCGACCACCACGCGCATCCGCTCCGCCGATACCAGGCCCTGTGCCATGCCGACGACGCACCGCAACTGCCGGCTGGCTACCTCACCATGGTGCTCTTGGCCATGTTCCCGCCGCTCTGGCGTCGCATCATGGATCCGCGCGTGGTCGAACACTACGGCGGTGACGTTCGACTGGCAGCGCTGAGTCCCCGCGCCGAACATAAAGTGGTGCAACGGTACTCGGATCAACGACCTCTTCCGAGGGCTGTCGCGTCATCGAGCAACTCGTCAACGTGATCACGTTTGCGGGGTCTTGGACGCCGCGTCGCGCGTGCGCTTGAGCGCAATTTTCGCCACTCGCATCGACAGTGCAGGCGACAGACGCTCCAGGTACCACAACGCCTTCCACCACCGCGGCACGACGATGATCGCGTGTCCGCGCACAACGGCGTCGAGCGCGCGGCGCGCGAACACATCCGGCGCCATCGGCCGAAGCGACTCCCCCAGCTTCAGCAGTTCTTCGTCACTGACGTTGGTGTTTCGTCCGTATTCGCCGCCCGTGAGGATAGGAGTCCGGACCACTCCTGGGCACAGCACCGAAACCTGCACGCCGTGGTGTTCGGCCTCCAGCCGCATCGCCTTCGATAGCGCGACGACCGCATGTTTCGTCGCCGTGTACCCTGCCTGACCGACCGTGGTGACCAGGCCGGCCATCGACGCCGTGTTGACGATGTGCCCCGATCCCTGCCTGATCATGAGCGGATACACCGCCTGTATTCCGTTCACGACCCCACGAAGGTTCACGTCGATGATGTCGGTCCAGTCGTCGAGCGTGAATGAATCGATCTCACCGCCGATCCCGATGCCGGCATTGTTGAACAAGTAATCGATCCGGCCGGATTTCTGCGCTGCCGCGGCCACTGCCTGCTCGAACGATGGATAGCTCCGCACGTCCAGTTCGACCGCATACGCCTTACCGCCGCGTCCGCAGAGTCGTTGCGCGAGTTCATCTGCGGGTTCGAACTGCCGATCCGCGATCCACACTTCCGCGCCCCGATCGACCAGCGTGGACGCGAGCGAAGCGCCGATGCCCGACGCCCCGCCAGTGATGAACGCAATCTTTCCCGACACGCTCGATCCCATGGCTGAAGGATACGGCCTCACTCGGCTTCATTCAGACGAGCGACTGCCCGTCGATGTCAGTGTGGCCCCACCCGTCGCTGCATCGCCGGAGTGACCAGAACCCGACCCGCTGGCGCCGGCGACGGTCGTGGTGCCCGCATCCTTCCGTTCGACTCATCCCCTGCAGCGACTTGCTGTTCAACCGGGGATTCGTCGGTAGGGACGCCTTCTTCTGGAATGTCCTTCCCGTCGACGGCGTCGCTCTGCGTCTCGGTCACCGCATCGCCCGCCGGATCGACCCCGTCAATTGGGTCCGCCTCGATGACGACTTCACCTTGCTCCTGCATCACCGGTTTATTGACCAAGGTGTCGGGCATCATCTCCGATGAAGCGGGCGTGTCGCCCTGGACCCCATCGTCGGCAACAGATTCGTCCTGAAGGGCACCGGCCTCACCCGTCGATCCGAGGGTGGACAGCTGCGACCAACTCACCTGCGCCGCTGCGTCTACCAGCATGGCACCCTGCGGGGCGGCAGGAAGCCAGCTGCGGTCGTAGCCCTGCTCCACGATCGCCTTCAACGGATCGTTGAGGATATCGGCCAGCCAGCCCATGCCTCCTCGGCGCAGAGGTTCGAGGAGCGGCAGATTCTCCGTCGGCGCGAAGACGTAGGTCACCTTCCCCTGCGTCCAAACGTAGTTGTCGGGGTCGTCGACGTCGACGTTCTTGTAGTCGAGGTGTAGGTAGACGAACCCTGCCACGGCGTTGGCGAGTGCCAGCATATTGAACGGGTTCTGAGGGAAGTCGGCGATGAAGTCGTACTGCTGCGCGATGTCAAGGACGTCGTACGGCACCGTGTTGGGATCCATGAGCCCGCCGCCGATGATCGAGCTGGACCCGCCGTAAGTCCGAGTGGGATTTCCTATCAGTACGAAAGACAAATCACCCTGAGCAGGGGCGTCGACGTCACTGGAATGCTCTTGCATCCAGCCCAGGGCGTCTCGCGCTCCGCCGCTGAACGCGAATACGAACTTCTTGCCGGGAATCGTCGAAGACTTGATCGAGCTATCCAATTGCGCGATGTTCTCTGCGAGCCCGAGGACTGGAACGCCAGGGATCAAGATGACGATGAGGGGCTCATAGTGCACCGTGGTGCAAGGCTGGCTCTTTGGGCACAACCTGCCCTGCAGATTGCTCGGCATCGAATACGGCGAAGGACCGTGCGCCAGCACCGTGGCGTCACCGCCGGGCAAAAGCGACGCCGCCCCCGCAGTGGGCGTGATGGCGAGTGAGAGCAAGGCGGCCATCACGGCAGCCGACGTCACGCGGTTCAACGTAGGTATGTCCCTCCCGTGCAGCGGAATGAGGCATTAGCTCTCTGACGACCGAAACGACTGTCGTGCCCCGCGTCGCCCCTGGCAGTATGCGGTGAGGCGCTAACTTCTGCTGACCTGTCTCCCACACCGCGGAGAAGGCATCGGTGGCCACCTTCCACGGGGTCGGATTGGGCACCGTGCAATAACTCCTCGGCTCCTCCTACTTATCCCGGGTACACCGTTCTCCACGGGTGCCGCAGTGAGTTCGAAGCCACCTCCGATAGCCCAACCGAAATCCCGAACCCGGTCGCCGTCTTGCCGCTTGCGAGCAGTCGGTTAAAAGAGGCGAATGCTTCGATACTTCCCATCACGTGAAGATCACTTGCAGCGCTTTCGGATCAAACTCACAACTACGCGACTGCCCGGTTTCGCAGTTGCTGACGAACTTCACATCGAAGTGCTGAGCTGCGATGTGAACATGAATGCAACGAGAGAAGATGCTCTACCGGGTGGCGTTCCATCGCGACGATGAAGCTGCGAAGCGCTTGCTCACAGGATGCGTGCCAGAGCCTGACTCGCAGGTGAAACCTTAACTCTGCTGCGTTCCTCGCCGGGGCATGGCTGATGCCGATGCCGATGCCGGTGGTCGGCTGAGACTCGACGGTGCCTTCTCGAATTCGACGTACACCCCAGCAGTCGACTCGCTTGACACTCACCCCGAAACGCTGGCTCACCCACGTTTGTAATTACAAAAATGCTTGGCGCGGGCTTCGTGAAAGCCGCGTGACTAGGGACTCCGTCGAAAGGTCGCGGTATTCGCCGAGTCGACCCGCGGCAACTGGGTCCCCAAGGTTCGTTTTGAGGCGGCAGGCGCCGAATCGGAGGTTTGGACCTTTTTCGTACACTTCGTATGAATTTTCCCCGGACGTACACATCTTTACCGTTTGCGAAGAAAGAACGTTATACACCAGGGTTTGCTGAGTTTGCTAGAACTGCATACCAAAAGCTTAGTATCAGTTTTGCTGCAGAAAGGTCTCAGATGCCGCAGCATTGTGATCCGCGGGCCGTTCAGGCCAGCACCTCCACCGCTTCCACTTAGGGGTTCCCATGCGATCGAACATTCGCTCGGCAGGCGTAGTTCTGGTCTCGGTCATTTGCGCGATGCTCTTGGCCTTCGGCGCATCGGCGCCGGCGATAGCGGCTGACAAGGCGGTGATGATTGGCGGGATAAAAGTTGGAACCATTCCGCCCCTCATCATGTCGGCGGTTCAAGCCGGCGCCTACAGGAATTACGACCGGACCGGCGTCGTCTGGCCGGCCCAGGCAAAGCCCTACACGGGCCCGAACGATCTCACCCTCGGCGACTCGATCGCAGTCGGCATTCCCGCGATGAAAACAGCCGTAAATCAGGCCCTCGCCAGTCTCCAGGGCAACGAGACGGTGACCATCGTCGGAATGTCGGCGGGCTGCCTGGTGGTGGATGAACTGTTTCGCCAGTACGCCAAGAACGGCACATGGGCTGATCCCGCAAAGGTGACCGTCGTTCTGATGGCTGACTCCAGCCGCCAGGCGAACATCAAGGGCGCGCAGTACAGCAAGCAGTACAACTACACCTATCAGCCGCCGGTGGACACCCCGTACAACCTCATCGTGGTGACCAAGGAGTACGACGGCACCTCCGACTTCCCCGACAAGCTCAACTTCCTCGCAATCGCGAACGCGAATGCCGGCGCAATCCTGCTGCACGACACGACGTTCTTCACGGATCTCTCGACCGTGCCCGCCGAGAACATCACGGTGTCGGTGCCGAATTCCCTGGGCGGCGTCACCACGCATTACCTGATTCCGACGGCCACACTTCCGCTGGTGCAGATGTTCCCCTTCCTCAAGCCCATGGAGGCCTCACTGAAGGTGAAGATCGATCGCGGCTACAGCAGGAATGACGTCCCGAAGGCCGCTGTGTCGACTGCCGCGGTGGCGGCTCTCGCAAGCTCGGCACCCGCAGTGTCGACTCCGGCAGTAACCACCGCAGCGGTAGCGGATTCCGTCGTAGCGACTCCGGTGGCCCCGAAGGTCCTTTCAGGCAAGCTGCGTGCCCGTCTGGAAGCGCGAAAGGCGGCAGCTGCCAGCGATACGGGCACACCCGCAGCAACGTCGGCCAGTGGAGCCACCGATCTCAGTGGCGGCAACATGGCGACCCCGTCGACGACGGCGGGAACCGCAACCTCGGCGAAGAAGGCGTGGAAGCCGGGTGACGGCACGCTGAAGCGCGTGATCGGCAAGCTGCTTGGTGGCAAGACGCCGGTAGGCGCCACGACCGAATCGGCAGCTTCGTCGAGCACGACGGAGGGCACCGGCACGTCGTAGTAGGTCCGCAAGGTAAGCCGCTTGCGGCAACCGACACAGTACGAAGGCATCGACGCGAGGCCTCAGCGCAAAGCTGGGGCCTCGCATCGTGCCTCGACCCGTATCCCCGCCCCCGCAGCCGATCCGCCGTATACCCCCACATCGAGGGCGATCGTCCCGCCAATCAGGTCCCGCCCGAACGGCCCGCTACGACTCCGGACTTGCCTGCGCGGTCAGGCCGACGTTGAGCGCTGTTGTCTGGTTTGCTATCGGGTACCGTCTACCTACATGAATGCGCCGCAATTCGACGTGATCATCGTGGGCGCCGGTTTCGGCGGCATCGGTGCTTCTGTCCAGCTCAAGAAGATGGGCTACGAGAACATCCTGATTCTGGATCGGGAGGACGATCTGGGTGGGACGTGGCACGTCAACCACTACCCCGGGTTGGCCGTGGACATCCCGTCCCCCACCTATTCCTACTGGTTCGAGCCCAATCCCTACTGGTCCAGACTCTATGCGCCGGGTACCGAACTCAAGCAATATGCGAACCACGTCGCCGACAAGTACGACATACGTCGGCACATGCGGTTCAACGCCGTCGTGAACGGGGCTCGCTGGGACGAAGACGCGCTGGCGTGGGTGGTGGCGCTCGCCGACGGCGAGACGCTGACGGCTCGCTTCCTCATCACCGCGACCGGATACCTGTCACAGCCGCGCACACCAGACATTCCCGGCATCGACGAGTTCGCCGGCAAGATCATTCACAGCACGGCATGGGACGACGGTTATGACCCCGGAGGGCGCAGAATCGCCATGATCGGCACCGGGGCGACGGCGGTACAGCTCATTCCCGAGCTGACCAAGACGGCCGCCGAGTTGACCGTGTACCAACGGACACCCATTCACGTCGTACCCAAGATGGACTTCTCGATCCCCGTGTTCATCCGACGCATGTTCGCCCGTCTACCGCTCATCCAGCGT
This sequence comes from Mycolicibacterium hodleri, assembly GCF_006439015.1. Classification (GTDB taxonomy): domain Bacteria; phylum Actinomycetota; class Actinomycetes; order Mycobacteriales; family Mycobacteriaceae; genus Mycobacterium; species Mycobacterium hodleri_A. The sequence continues at coordinate 174,098 of NZ_RCZG01000009.1, forward strand.
GCCTTCCGGTGGGTGACCGACGCCAACCTGGAGGTGATGATGATTCTCTCCGTATTGAACTTCAAATACTTTCGCCACCTCAATGTGGCGGCCGCGAAGTTATCGAGCGCGTTGAGATTCGTATCCATTCGCGACGAGGAACTGCGGCGCAAACTCACGCCGACTTACGACTTCGGTTGCAAACGACCCACGTACTCCAACTCGTACTACCGAACCTTCACCAAACCGCACGTGCACCTACAGACCGCCGGCATCGACCGGATCGAGCCGGACGGCATCGTTGCGCTGGACGGTACGAAGACGGAGATCGACACGCTGGTGTTGGCCACCGGTTTCGATCTGTGGGAGGCGAACATCCCCGCAATCGAGATCATCGGGCGGGATGCGCGCAACCTCGGCAAGTGGTGGCGCGACAATGGATTTCAGGCCTACCAGGGAGTTTCCATCCCGTTCTTCCCCAACCTCCTGAGCTTGGCCGGGCCATACGCCTCCAGCGGCTTGTCCTTCTTCAGTACCGTCGAGTATCAGATGCGGCACATGGACCGGCTGTTCGACGAGGTCCTTCGCCGCGACGCGACCACGTTCGAGGTGACCGCGGAAGCCAACAGCCGCTTCCGCGAACGCATGTCCAAAATGCTGGGCAAGACCGTCTTTGGACGCGGTAATTGCGCCGGGTCGCGGTCCTACTACTTCAGCCCCAGTGGCGAGACCCTGGTCCGACCAGCGTCGACCCACCAGACGAATTCCGAGCAAGACAATTTTCCCCTGAGCGACTACTCGATCGCCTGACAAGCGCTGACCTTCGTCTCACGGGCCGTCTCGTGGCCCCATCGTCGTGGCCCATCGCAAATGCCCGTAGCGTCTAGCATTGAGATGTGCGCCTAGCTCACATCGCCCGTGTCATGGCCATTGCGGTAGTCGTCTCGACGACTGCGTGCTCGACGCCCTCGGTGAACCTCGGCATTCCCAGGGCAGTCGCCGCCCCCTGCCCCGACATCGAGGTCGTCTTCGCAAGGGGAACCGGGGAACCGCCCGGCGTCGGCGCGGTTGGTGAGGCGTTCGTCAATTCACTCCGCTCTAAGGTGGGCGCCCGATCAGTCGGGGTGTACGCGGTCAACTACCCGGCCAGCTACGATTTCACCAACTCCGCCGCCGCAGGCGGAGAAGACGCGCGCGCCCACGTTCAGGACATGGCCGTGAATTGTCCTGACACCAGGCTGGTCCTCGGCGGCATGTCCCAGGGCGCAGGTGTGATCGACCTGATCACCATGGGACCGATCACGATCCGACGATATGTAGCCGCACCCATGGCGCCTGAGGTGGCAGACCACGTCGCCGCCGTCGCGGTGTTCGGAAACCCGGGCCGGAACGCGCCAGGCGGTGGTCCGCTGACGGCGATAAGCCCCCTGTATGGCGCCAAGACCATCGACCTGTGCGCACCAGAAGATCTGTTCTGCTCGCGCGGACTGAGCCTCGCGGCACACCTGTCGTACGTCAAGAACGGAATGACGGACCAAGCCGCAGACTTCGTTGCTGCTCGCGTCTAGATAATCGTCGAATCGAATTGCGGGGCCCCGGAATAGCCGAGGGGTGACCCGCGGCGTGGCCTTCCGCGCTCCGCCTGTTCGCACGAATGTATGACGGACTTTACGGGGCGCATTAAATGCAGTTCAGCGGGGTGCAAGGTGGGTAGACTCAGCAAATTAACTGCCGAGGGGCCAGGGGGCTTCGCTACATGACACATAGGCGTTCCAACAAATGCACGATCAAACGAACCACTATGGCGCTTGGCGTCGCCGCGGCGTTGCTGCCCATGGCCTCCCTGCCCACGGCGCAGGCAGCCCTGCCACCTACTTTCGATACGGGTGCAACCGTGCTCGTGCTCAGCCCGGTGGAGAGGGTGACGGTGAATGACTGGCTCGGGGGGGCCCTCTGCAAGAACACTTCCAACAACTGCGTGGACGTCAACTACGTGCCCGTCAACGTCCCCGGCGGGGTGGTGGCGCTAGACACTGCGATCGCGAACACGCCCGGACCGAAGATAGTCTTCGGCTTCAGCGGTGGGGCCGCCGTGTCCGCGGTCTATCTTCAGCAACACGCCGCCGATCCCGTCGACGAAAACGTCTCGTTCGTCGTGATCGGCAATCCCACCCGGAAGTACGGCGGCTCGGGTATCAGCAAGGTAGCCCCGATGCCCGAGACGGGCTACAACGTCATCGACATCTCCCGTGAATACGACTCGGTATCGGATAAGACGCGCAACCCGTTCAACCTCCTGGCCGACGCCAACGCTGCCGCTGGATTCATGTTCATCCACCTCGACTACTCGTCGGTGGACATCTACGCGCCCGAGAACACCGTCTGGACCGAGGGCAACACCACATACGTATTCGTACCGACGCCCAATATTCCGCTGCTCGAGCCGCTACGCCGACTCGGGTTAACCGAGCTCGCCGATGCCCTCAACGCGCCACTGAAGGCGAAGATCGACAGGGCCTACGACCGTCCGTACCTCGTCACACCACCGCCGACGGATCCACCGACCGATCCACCAACAACCGTCACGGCGGCGGCATTGCCTGCATCGAGTGGCGTGAGGACAAGCGCTGCGCAAGCCAAACAGACGCGCACGCTGGCTCCCGCGAAGGCGGTCCCAGCGCAACCCGCCGCGACGAGCACGGCGGCCGTGGATACCGACACCACGACGATCCGCGTCTTGCCAAAGGCGAATAAGGTTGTTGCACAACACCTTTCGTCGCTCAAATCGGCGTTGAAGAGCAGCGCATCGAAGCCGAAGTCTACGACGAGCACTTCTTCGACCGTGGACGGCAATAAGGTCGAACCCGCCAAGGTTGGCGGAGGCCAAACCGCAAGTTCGTCGGAAGGGTCGAAGCCGGCAGAAGCGCCAGTCCAGGACGGCGCCACAGACGGCAACGGTTCGTCGGAATAGGGGGCGCCCCGGCCACCGTCGAGCCATCGGTCGGGTGGTGTCGCACACCGGCTCGGGGATGTGCTTGGCTGACGGCATGGATGTCGGTGGGCTCACGCCAATAGAGGAAACCGCACTGCTGACCCAGTACGCACGGGCGCTGGACAGCCGACGTTCACGTCCCATTCTCGGCGACAGCCTCGCCAACGAGGTCATTGCGAAGATCGACTACGACTTCGCTAGCCTCGCTGCTACACCGAGTGTGGTGTGCCTGGTGGCGTTGCGCGCCAAGATGCTCGACGCGCGGATCCGCGCCTTCGTCGCCGAGCACCCCGACGCCGTAGTGGTCGACATCGGCGCAGGTTTCAACGGCGTCGCCTTCCGGGTGGATCCGCCGCCAACGGTGGATTGGTACAGCGTCGACCTGCCCGCTGTCATCGCACTGCGCGACGAACTATTGCGGCCACGCGATCACTCGCATTCGGTGGCGGCGTCCATCCTCGAAGCCGATTGGGTGACAACGATTCCCGGTGACAGACCGACGATGGTGGTGGCCGACGGCTTGTTCGCATTTCTGACCGAGCCGATGGTGGTGACAGCCCTGAGAAGCGTTACCGGACACTTCGAATCGGGCGTGATCGCGTTCAACGACTATGGCCCGGTCAGCCAGGTCAACAAATTCCTAGGCAAACTCGCCACGTCCAGGAAGTCGAATTCGCCTCACACCCAATGGAACTTCCCCGGATTCAAAGACGCGCGCATACCAGAGACCTGGAATACCGAGTTGACGCTGATCGAGGAGGCCAGCGTGATGAACCAGTCGGATTCTGTGCTGTTCCCGCCAATGCTCCGGCTCGCCAGTCGGATGGCCACGCGCATCCCGGCCATCGCGCGCAAGGCCAGGGTGCTGCAGTACGGGTTTTAACTCCGTCGGGTCCGCGAGGTCGGCATCACGAGGTGCTGCGCTCGGCCGCGGACACCGTATTCGCATCGCTCGCGCCCGTCTTTCGCCGATGGACGACTGCACGTCCTCCCTTGGCCGGAGTGACGGTGACGCCGCGACTGTGCGGCTTCTCGTCGGGCTCGTCGGTTGGTTCAAGACGGAACTCGCGGAGAATCGTGCGCAGCGTGACGTCCATCTCCATCGTGGCGAAGGCCGCACCGATGCATCGCATCATTCCACCCCCAAATGGGATCCAGGCGAAGGGGTTTGGCGCGTTATCTACGAACCGGTCCGGATTGAAGGCCTCGGGATCGGGGAAACTGTCCGCTGCTGCCATGGCCAGCTGGGTGCTCGCCAGAATGGTGTCACCCTCCGGAATGACCCACTCCCCCAGCTTGATTCGGGTGTTCGCCCGGCGCAGGGCCGCGGTGAGGACCGGCCTGGTGCGCTGCGACTCTGCGATCGTCGCCTGGAGGAGCTCCGAGCCGCCGGCATCGACCTCCTCCGTCAGGCGCGACAGCAGTTCCGGATGCCTTCGGATCCGTTCCACCGTCCACGCCAGCTGTGTCGACGTGGTTTCGTGACCGGCGACCAACATCGTCAGTAGTTCGTCGCCGATGTGCCCATCCGACATGGGCTGACCGTCTTCTGTCCGCGCCTGCAACAGCATGGACAGCACGTCATCGCGTTCCGTGAAGCGAGGGTCCGCTCTAGCGTCCGCAATGAGCGAGTTGATCGCTTGGTCCATCCGGCGGCGATACTGCGCAAACTTGGCGCCCGGGCTCCACGGTCCGAGGTCCCGGCGCACGGCGGACGGCATGAGGGCGATCTTGGAACCGAACGTGACGGCAGCCGGGATAAGTACTCGGAGTTCATCCAATGCCGGGCCCTCCGCGCCGAACACTGCGCGCAAGATCGTATTGAGGGTGATGCGCATCATCGGCTCGAGCGTCTCGAACTCGCGGCCTTCCGGCCAGGTCGCGATCTCGCGCATCGCCTCCTCTTCGGTGATTCGCTCGTAATTGCGCATGCTCTTGCCGTGGAACGGAGGAAGTAGCAACTTGCGTCTTGCGAGAAGTTCGTCACCGTCGAGGTTGAAGATCGATCCGGGACCCAGCACGTCACCGCCCAGATTGTTCCTGGGACGCCCGATCAAACCCCTACTGGTGCTGAACAGATCCTTCACCAGCACCGGATCGCTGATCACGACGGTCCGGCCGAATACCGGGAGATTGAGGGTGAATGTCTTGCCGTAGCGTCGCCCCAGCGCACTCACCGCCCCGTAGCGGGCTGTCAACACAGCAACACCCTGAACGAGCTTGGGAATCCGCGGACCCGGCGGTAGCCGAACCGGATCGGTTGTCTCCGTTGCCATCTCGTCACCTCTTCCAACTGATCAGCAATTATTGCGCCCGAACCGGCCGGTCCTCGACATCGTGGATACGCAGGCCGGGCCAATCGTGGCGGTGTGGCCCTCAGGCTATCGTGTAGTCACTCAACGGGAACCGGTCCTGTTCCTTCACTGCATGGCGCACCGACGTCGGCCGGAATAGCGGTGCTTCACCCGAGCTGTTGAACCAGTATGACCTCGACGTCGCGCAATTACCGAGGTGAAACACTGAGTCGTCGAGGAGGTCGAGCATCTCCTGCAGGAAGCGGGCGTTGGCCTGCTCCGTCACCTCAAAGGTGTTCGCGCCGTTGCGTTGCAGCTCGCCGAACAAGCGATTCATGTGGCGCATCTGGTACTCAACGGTGTCGAACCAGGACATGCCAACCCACGCGTAGGGGCTGGCTTGCGTCAACATGTTCGGGAACATCGGCACGGTGACGCCCTCGTAGGCCTGGAACCTGTTCTCACGCCACCACTTACCGAGATTGCGACCATCCCGGCCGATTACCTCGATGGCCGGCAGGTTGGACTCCCACACATCGAACCCGGTTGCCAGGACCAGCGTATCGATGTCGCGTTTGCTGCCATCCCGGGAGACGATGCCATCGGGCTCGATCCGCTCGATCCCGGCGGTCTCCAGATGCACGTGCGGTTTGGTCAACGCCTTGTAGAAGGTATTCGACAGCGTCGGCCTCTTGCAGCCGAAGTCATAGTCCGGCGTCAGCTTGCGGCGTAACTCCTTGTCGCGTACCGACAGGAATCGGTGGAGCCCGCCGATGGCCGCCGCCGCGCGGTTCACCGGCCTGAAGCGCCGGAACTTCCACATCGCCACCGTCACCATCAGGTCCATGAAGCCGTCGGTCGACATCCGCAGGAGCCGCTGCGCGGCAGGGAGTCGAGCGAAGAGCCGCTGGGTGGCCGGAGTGAAGCCCAGGTCGAACTTGGGCATCACCCAGATGGGCGTGCGCTGATAGACGGTGAGCTCGGAGACGTCTTCGGCCAGCGCCGGAACGAGCTGTACGCCGGTCGATCCAGTGCCGATGATGGCGGCTTTTTTGCCTTCCAGCGAATAACTGTCATCCCACTTGGCAGCGTGCACGATGCGTCCAGCGAACGTTTCGATGCCGGGGATGTCTGGCGTGCGAGGTTGGCAGAGATAGCCGGTCGCGAGCACCAGGAACCGGGCTCGCAACGTCTCGCCTCCGGCGAGAGACACCAGCCAGACGGCGGCATCCTCGTCCCAGCGGGCACCTTCGACGACGGTGTTGAACCGCATGTAGCGGCGGACGTCGTACTTGTCGGCGACGTGTTCGGCGTATTGCTTCAGCTCGACGCCCGGCGCGTAGAGGCGCGACCAGTACGGGTTGGGTTCGAACCAGTAGGAATACGTGGTCGAGGGCACGTCAACCGTCAAACCGGGATAACGGTTGACGTGCCATGTACCGCCGAGGTCGTCCTCGCGATCGACGATCGCGATGTCCTGATACCCCATCCGGTTGAACTGGATGGCGGCACCGATACCCCCGAACCCCGCACCGACGATTACTGCATCTAATTGCTGGGAGCTCACAAGGCGATACTACGTCTATCCATCGGTGTTGCCAGAACCGCCGGACGCTCCGCCCTTGTCGCTGTCCGCAGCCTTGGCGACCTTGTTGGCCTTGGGTGTCTTGGCTACCTTGGGCGCCGTGTCCCCGCTGGTGCTGGCGGTGTCACCGGACGTCTTGGAGCCCTTGAACGGGTTCGAGAAGGCATCCTTGATGGCGCCGGCCAAGCCATTCTCAGGCTTCGCGTGCTTGGGCGTGGGCTTCGGCTTGCTGACCTCCGGCGTCGAAGTGGTGCTGGTCGCCTGATCGAGGGTGTTTGCCGCCGGGGTCGGATCTTCCGTCCCGGCTGCATTGACCGCTGCTGCCGCGGCCGCCACGTCCTCTTCCGGGGTCGCCTGCGTCTTCTCGGGCTTGGCCAGCAGCTTCTTCAGCAACGGCGTGTTGGACGAATTGGTGGTGTCGGTGGCGGTGCTGTCCGCGGCGGCCAGTGTCGTCATCGTGGTGCCCTGCGTGAAGGGGCCCACCGGAGGCGTGAACGGCGGAGCTTGGGTGCCAGGGTTGATCGGCCCGGGAATGGGCAGGTGGTCGGGGTTTGGGACGAGATAGGCGCACAGCGTGCACTGGGTGCCCAGAACGAAGGGATTCAGGAAGGTGTTGAACCCCTTGACCAAGTTGACCAGCGTGCTGACGGTCATAGCAAGCGTCGGAACCTTGATGGTCGAGAAGTCCGGCGTCTGCAGAAGGCTGTTGTAGAAGTTCGTGAACGGAGCCGACAGGTCAAGCTTGACCGTTTGCCCTGATTGCGGAACCTGGGGGCCAGCGGGATCGAGGATGTTGCAGGCGCCCTCGTCGGTGCAGGTGATGGGATCCGTCACCGTGGGGAAGGTGTAACCATCGGTGAACAGTTTGTAGATGTTCTGCAGCTGCAGGCTGTCGCCGAGGATGCTGAAGATGTCGGGGCAGGCGCCAAGCCCGGTGCCGGTGCAACCGACGCTCATGGGGAGCTGGGAAGCGGCGATCGCGGTGACGATGTTGCCAAGGCCGACAGACAGCGCGGGGATCGGCACGGCCACGTTCAACAACGCCTGGTACCTGGCGATGTCACCGGGATCTGTCCCCAGCACGTTGGTGGGACTGTAGACCCAGATGTTCCCGGCGAAGTTTAGGTCCGAGGTCAATCCGACGACCTGACCCTCGGGCCGCTGAAAGAGCACGTTGTCGAAATTCGGCGTGAAGCTGAAACCGGAGTTGGGCTCTGCGCCCAAGTTCAGCGGGTTGCCCGTGCCGTCGTCGCCGGTGCCCAGAGCCGTCAGCAGGTTGTACGGGATGTTCGCCAGTGTGATGAGCAGGTTGGCCGGGATGTTGAAGACGGAGGGTCCGGCAGTAGCCGCCAGGGTCTGGAACGCAGAGGGCGTGCCGTTGGCCATGAAGGAGGGAAGCGAGGACACGCCGCACACCGTGCTGTCGGTAGCGGCGCCGGTGCAGGAGGTGACGCTGGCAACGAGATCCACCGACGCGGTGGAGACGCGGATGTCGGAGCCCGGCGATGCGATCTGCGTTGGCGCGATCGGAGTCACCGAGATGATGCTGGCTCCGACAAGGGCCACGCCCGCGGTGACGTAGGGACGTAGGGCGGCGGCGGACATAGCGCCCCCTTTCTGAAGTGAAGGCTCCGCGCGTTGCTGAGCGACGTGTGACAGCGAAGAACGTATCCAAAAAGTTACCGAGTGTCCAGCAAATCGAAGTGTTTCATCACTAACTGCGTCTTTGCTGACGACGACGTCAGAATGACGCAGGCCGATACTAGGGCAAACTGAGTCGAGACGCAGGTCCACCGATTTGGGCGACTGTGGGAACGAATCAGAGTCCGCGCGCACCGAGCCAAGCGTGAATTCGCTCCGCGACGGCCTGCCAACCCGGCTCGAGCATCATGTCGTGGCCCATGTTCGGGAAGAACTCCGGGTCGATCCCGTAGGCGCGTGCCGTTGCGCGGACCTCGCGAGGTGTGACCGCCCCGTCGTCGGCAGCACCCAACACCAGCATCGGGTTCGTCACCCGATCGGGTCTTGGCCGCGTCATCACACCGTCGAGACCGGAGCGGGCGCTCTCCTCCTGTAATCGACTCGCGTACTCGACGACCAGGCGTTCCGGCGTGTGCGTCGAGAAGAATCGCTCGCGTGCCAGTGGGGGCGTGCTGACGAAGGGCAACGATTCACCGGTCACTGAGAGTTTCGCGAAGTGCCACGGGTGCTTTCTCATCCAGCGAAGTCCGGACCCCAAAAAGCCGGTCGGGGGCATCGACGCCATCAAGACGCCGGCGGGAGCGGCTCGTGTTTCCAGATACCTCTGCACGATGACACCGGCCATGGAGTGCCCTATCACTACCGGCCGAACGGGGAGTTCGTCGGCCACGGACGTGACGTCCTCGAGGTAGTCGTCGAATGAACAGTCGCGCAGGCGCTTCCCAGCCGGGCTCTGTCCGTGACCTCGGAGACTCAACGCGAGAGCGCGATATCCCTTGTCGGCGAAGAAGTTCAAGAAGTGCTCATCCCAGCACCAGGCTGCGTGCCACGCGCCGTGGACGAAGAGCAGAGGGACGGGATGGGCGTCGCTGGCACGGCCCTTGTCGATAACCTCTAGCATCGCCGACAGCGTAGTCACCGACGGTGTCTGTGTACCATTCGGCCCACCATGAGCCTTCCGAACGCGAACCCCGACAACACCGTCGTCATCACCGGTGCGTCGTCGGGAATCGGCCAAGAGATCGCTCGGGGTCTTGGGAGTCGCTCGTATCCACTGGTGCTCGTGGCACGACGACGGGATCGTCTCGATGAGTTCGCCGACGGGCTCCGCCAGCGGTATTCGGTGGACGTCGACGTCATGCCGCTTGATCTCAACGAAAGTATGGCGCGCGCCACACTTGCCGAACGCATCGGAGATGAGTCCATCGCCGGTCTGGTGAACAGTGCCGGTTTCGGCACCAGCGGACTCTTTCATTCGCTGCCACCGCAACGAGAGAGCGAACAAGTAGTCCTCAACGCCCTCGCGTTGATGGAACTCACTCGCGCTGCCCTGCCAGGGATGATCGACCGGGGTGGGGGTGCCGTGCTGAACATCGGATCCATCGCCGGCTTTCAGCCCTTGCCCGGCGCCGCCGTCTACGCCGCCACCAAGGCATTCGTGCAGACCCTCTCCGAAGCAGTGCACGAAGAGCTGCGCGGAACCGGGGTGTCCTGCACGGTGCTGTCCCCCGGGCCGGTGCCGACGGAATGGTGGGAGATCGCCGGCGAGGGAACGCCAGGAGGCATCGCACAGGTGTCCCTAAAGTACGTTGCCGAATCCGCGATCGCAGCAATGCTCAAGGGAAAGCGCAGTGTCGTACCAGGCCTGGTCCCCAAGGCGGCCGGTTTCGGGGGCAGGTTCATGCCGCGAAGGGTGCTGTTGCCAGCGTTGCGGAACGCTGCCGCGCGCCGGAGATGAACAGCCCCGATTAGGCCTGCCGGGCGTGCATCAGCCCACCAATTAACTTGCAGCGCAACGGGTTGCGCTGCAAGTCAGCCGACACGATCACTACCTCGCCAAAACGGGCTCGGCTGCTATTCTCCGGAATCGGCTGTGCCAACCTCTCCACCGCCGACGCTGGCGCTGGACTTGGTGGCGTCCCCGGCCTTCTTGGTGCCGCCCTTGAAGCCGTTGATGTTGTCTTGCAGAGACTTCATCGCATCCGCCAGGCTGCCACCGGACTTGCGGTGCTTCGGACCCACCTGCCCGGGCGTTGCCTTGAAGCTGTCCTTCTTCACCTGAGCCGCGGGCGCGGTGTCCGGCGTCGTCACGGCCTGGGCCGCCGGACTCCCAGCGTTGAGCGACTTCACTGCCTTGGCCAGGTCCGCCGACGAGTCGTCAGGGGGCGCAGCGGAACTGGGCGTCACCTCAACGGCGGTGGCGCCAGGGTCGGCCGTGGTGGCGAGGGCCGTCTTGGTGTCGGTCGTCTTCGCGACGGTCGCGGGCCCTTGGCCCGGCGGGTAGTGCGGGTCGTAGTTCCCGTAGAGGTACTTGGGCTGGTAAACCCCCGCGTAGCCGTCGGCGGGATCCCGATTGCAGTTGCCGCACAAGATCGGCGAGAGCGCACGGAAGACGTAGGCCAGACCGGTCTCATCCGGGTTGTAGTACTCGCTGTTCTGCACGAACGGGTAGAAGCTGTTGAACAACGCCGATCCGAGCCTGGCGAAGGCGGCGCCCGCCTCGGCCAGCGTGACGCTCTGTGGGCCGGTGGGCGTTGCGACCAATGAGGCCAGGAATGCCTTGCCGGGCGCGTCGGGATCGAGCTGCACGTATCCGTCGGGATACCCGACCGATGACCCGTCGAAGGGGTTCACTTTGGCGGGGAACGTGTACCCCGAATACAGCTGGGAGGTCGGCACCTTCAATGTCTCGCTCAGAATCGCGGCGGGATCCGGGCAGGCACCGGGAAGGGCCGCGCAGCCGGCATTCACCGGGAAGTTGGCCTGCGCCCAGACGACCGCCTGCTCGCCGATCACCGACGAAAGGGCCGGAAATGGAATCAGCAGGTTGTAGATGGCCCTCAACTTGTCGGGATCGGCCTGGTCGAAGCCGAAGGCATTGGTCGGGCTCCACACCAGCAGGCTGCCCGTCTCTTCCAACGACTTCGCGAGCAGGTTCATACCGGCGACCTCTGCCGCTGGAATGCTGACGATGGCGTTGAAGAGGTTCACCGGAATGTTGAAGATGTTGTTTGCGGTGATGGTGGGATAGGTCGCCGGGGCGTCGGCACCACCACACACTGCACCGTCGGTCGTCACGCACGTCGCTGCCGCCAGGCTGACGTCCATGGCCACCGCGCGGTGCTCGGGACGCGCTGCCGAAGCTTGTGGCGCGATCGGCGTGACGGCTATCAGGCTCGCCCCCACCAGCGCCACCCCCGCCGTGACATACGGACTCATTCCAGCAGGCATTACGTCCCTTTCACGCTGCATACAACCCGACCCGAGGAGGAACGTATCCAAAAAGAGATCGAGAGTCCAGCCAAACGCCGACATTGCCGCATTTGCTGACGGCGACGTCAGAAACGCACACGGCCGGTGTCGGTGAACATCACCGACGCGCGCGGACCACCTGGAATCTCGACCATGCTGCAAACGTGGCAACGCCAACCGCCGACGCAATTGGCGCACGAAATGGGTAGCGCGCCATGCCGGCGACCCGTTCGCCGCGACGGCGTCAACCCGGGCGCGCGCATCGCGCGGGGTCGCACCGTCGGAAACCAGGAGCTGATGCAGGCGCGGAATGCCTAGGTCTTTGAGTAACAGTCCCGGCCGATGGCTTCCCACTGCCCCCGGTCTTCGCAAGCGATGGGTCGCCAGTCGAGGGTCGCAACCACGGTTGCTGATCCGTGACGCCGAATCCGCTCGACGACGTCACGACGCCGCACTGATCAACGACGCTCGGCAAACTTGGCGGGGCCACGCGCCAAAGGCCGTGTGGTACGCGGATCTGATGCGGGAGGCCATTCGCAGGACGTTGGCGTGGCGGTAGCCACGGGCACCTGGGCACGTCGCCTTAGCCAGCGGCTCGACCTCGGTTTCGAGACGACACCACCCAGACGGGGCCACCATTCGCGGAGCAGGATGCTGCTGGGTCGGCCATTCTGCTCGGCACCATGACGTCGGCTACGGCGCTGCGGCCGTCACCGGTGATGCGGACTCATCCGCTGCGGGCCTCGTCACCTGGTGGGGTCGGGGTGCCTAGGTGGCGAACCAGGCACGATTGCCGTAGGAGTCGAGATGGGTAACCTCATCGACCGGCCTGCGAGTCGTTGGACCATAACGTCCTCTCGGCCATCCAAGGGGGACGATGCAGCACGGGGTGACCGAGACCGGCAGCTTCAGAATTCGGCGAGATGACGTCACGTTCCAGAGCGGAAGCGTGATCAGCGAAGCGCCCAACCCCATGGCCCGAGCCGCGAGCAACAAGTTCTGCACACTCGGGTAGATCGATCCGAAGAACGCCGACGCCGCCGCGTGTGGCATGGGGACGTAGGGCACCCGCCCTTCGCGAGCAGTCAGACGCAGGCATGCGACTACGAGAACCGGTATCTCCTCGAAGTGGTCGACCTGCCACTGCACGGCACGGGCGGTCTTCGCCATCGACTCGTCGTATTCCGCGATGTTGCGAACCACGCCGCGGTGGTACACCTTCCACGCCATCCGATAGCGGCGGGCGAGCTTCTTCTTGACCTTGGGGTCCTTCACGATGATGAACTCCCAGTTCTGCCCGTCTGCCCCGGTTGGTGCGCGTAGCGCGAGCTCGATGCATTTCAGCACCACCGCGTCGTCCACCGGATCGGGAAGGACCCGTCGCACCGCCCGCTGGGTCATCATGGCGTCGAGCATCGGCATCTGCAGGCGGGCCATCGCTTCGGCGGTCGGCGTGGTCGGTGCGGACCCGTTCGACACGGGCGGACCGGCCTCGTTCGTGTCAGCCATGGGCTGCGATCCACTCGGTCGTGAAGCGTTGCACCCCGGGTATCTCATCGGCGATCTGACTACCGAGGTACTTCTCGATCGTGCCGCCGACCAACGGAATCCGTACCTCGAGAGTTCCAGCGAAGGTCAGCCTCGAGCCATCCGCCAGGGGTGCCAGCACGGCACTGCCGGCGCCCGACGCGGGAGCGCCAACCGCCGTGATGGCGACCTCTCCGTGAACCTCGCCCCGGTGATTCGGACGCCACGTCTCCTTCCGCAGCACCTTTAGGTCGCCGGTGAAGACCTTGCCAAGAGGGCCTGGCAGCATGTCGTGGCGCAAATCTTGGGTGGTGGCCACGTCAACCGTGCCATCGCCGGCCACGACCAGCGACTCCAGCGTCATGGCATCGCCTCCGTAAGCCGCCAGGCGGTCGAGCCAGTAGTGCTCGAGGCCGAACGCCAGGTGGATGGCTTCCACGGTCGCCGTCGTTTCGGTGGACACGTCAAAGGACTTCGGCACGACAATCCAAACCGTCGTAGGTACCCAAAGAACTCACGACGGCTCCACCGGCGACGGTTCCGTGGTTCGCGTCTCCTTGCCGAAGATTCGATCTGCGAGCTTGGCGGAAAACCTCCGCGTCTCCTCAAGTTGTTCTCGACTGACGTTGGTGGTCGGAATCCGAAGGCCCAGGGAGCGGTCGCGATACTCCCCCGTCCCCAAATAACTGGTCAGCGACAACATTGAGCGCAACTGACCACCGGGGTACCCGAAGTGGATCTCGCCGCGGTAGCGGCCGCCCTTCTTCTCGGCGAGCTTGCGAACGGCGGTCAGGTTCTCCCGCCAGTACCGACGACACACCACGAAGACGGCGAACGGCTTGTCCTCGAGCAGGTGTCTGGCCTCGTGCGACGTGAGGAACGTGCGCAGCGGCATGCTGACCGTTCGCCACCAGGTGGGCGAGCCGATGCAAATCAGATCGTAATCACCGTTGCGCACTTCGTCGGGAGTTCGGATGTCCCCCGTCTTCCGAAGCGTCTGGGCCGGAAGCATCCCGAGAAAGTCAGGCCACACGCTCCGCATCGGGAAACGCGAGAAGCGCTCGGCATAGCGCGGATCGGTGAACTCGATCGGCGCGGAGTGCACCTCACACCCTCGCTCGCGGAACACCTCACCCGCGGCCTCCAGCACCTTCGCCGATTGCCCGGTGTAGCTGTAGTAGAGGAGAAGGACTTGCGGCGGGTGGCCCTTTGGTCGATCTGCCGTGACGTCAGCCATGAGAACCCACTCGCCGAACGGCTTCACAGATCATCGTTCGCGGTGCGTACACGCATGCTCCCTATCGGTGTGAATCTCACGATGCTGGTTCCGACGATGCCCGCCCCAATGTCTCGCCTGCGGGGCTTAGCGAATAGCCTGACACACATGACCGACAAAGTTGCCGTCGACCTCAGCGGCCCAGCACAGACGATGCTGTCGACCCTGTATCTCAAGGCGCTGGACGCTGATTTCGAGCGCCCCGTTCTCGGCGATCAGTACGCGAAGGAAGCGATCGGCCGCATCGACTACGACTGGCACGGACTCGGGATCACGGGCAAGTGGGCACCGATGTTCACGGTACGCACTGCCCAGTACGACATCTGGGCGCGACAGTTCATGGCCGTCAACGAACGATGCACGGTGATCCACCTCGGTTGCGGACTGGACACCAGGGTGTTCCGGCTGGACCCCGGGCCCGACGTCGAGTGGTTCGACGTCGACTTCCCAGCCGTTATCTCGTTGCGGGAGAAGGTTTATCCGAGTAGGCCCAACTACCATCTCTTGCCGACCTCCGCGACCGACCCCTCCTGGCTGGACCAGATTCCGGCGGACCGCCCGACGCTGTTCCTGGCCGAGGGGATCAGCATGTATCTGACCCAGGCCGAAGGTGTCGCCCTGCTGAGTCGTGTCGTCGACCGCTTCCCCTCCGGAGAACTTCAAATCGACTTCTTCAACTGGCTCGCCATCAAGTCGCAGAAAACCCAGACCCTCGTCCGGCGCTCCGGCTCGACGTTGCACTGGGCGGTCAACAAGCCGAGTGACATCCTCGACCGGGTGCCCGGCACGAGGTTGCTGAATGCGGTCACCTTGTTCGACGCGAGCACGTTCGGCCGCGCGTCCACCGCATTCCGAGTGGCGAAGCGCGCGCTCCGGTTCTTACCACCCGTTCGTGACTCACTGCAATATCACCGCTACGGATTCGGGACCGTCAGCTGACGCGAGACGCGGCGTGTTTCGCGGAGATGCTGCGGAGCAGGGCGTCTATCGCGGCGACGGACTTCTCCGGGTTCGGTCCGTGTGAGTGGTACTCGATCATCAACTGCCCGGCGAAGATCTTGCTGGTGTAGATCTCGATGCCCGCGCCGACGGCGAAGTAGAACTCTCCGTGGCTCGCGACCAGCTCCATGCCAGGTGGCGTGCGCATCGGCGGGACGATGCCGTTGTCGGTGAACATGACCACGTCAGGCATGCCCGGCGGGTTGCCCACATACTGCGGACTGAAGTGCAGGAAGGATTGCTGAATCACCCCTTCGGACAGGTCCTTTCGAAAGGTGTCGGTGATGTCGCGGGCCAGCTCCACGACGTCGGTGTCGCGGTCGATCTCCGCGAGGTAGGTGGCTATCCCCACCGGGTTGGTGCACGCGGTGGCCGCCACCGGAGGCGAGAGCACGTACCGCAGATCCACCGGATAGACGTACGGAACCGGAATGTTCGGCGTGTCGCGGAGCTGCCACTCGGCCATCAGCACCGCCGCCGAGAGCAGGCCGTTCAAGCCGATCTTGCGCGCCCGGCACAGATCGATCAGATTGTCGGTGTCCTCCTCGCTGAGCTTGCAGAAGGCCATCGGAACGAGTTGCGGCAGAACCGGATTCACGTCGGCGGGGGTACGACGGGACGGGGGAAGATCGTAGGCGAACATGGCCGTCATCAGCCGCTCGAGACCCGACCGATGCAGCTTCTGCACGCCACGATCGGCGAGCACGACCTCCAGCGGATCCGGCGCGGGGTGCACGGTGACCGGTCGGATGCTTCCGGTGCTGACGAGGTCGGTGTAGGAGGAGAACAATTCCTCGATCAGGCTGAACTGGTGGTGGCCGTCGGCAAGACTATGGTGAATGTAGAGCGTGGGCTGCGCCTGCCCGTCCCGGATGGTCAACCGCAGATGGACCAGCGCTGAACCCTGGTCGAAGATCAGCGGTGGAGCCTGCGCATCGGAGCCTTCGAGCTCGACCACCTCCAAGCCCTGGTGCATGAGGTCGTCGAGAACGATCTCGTATCGCCCGTCGGGACCCTGCTCGAGGTGTCCGTTGAGGACGGGATGCGACTCCAGCAGCGCGTCGAAGGCATCCGACAGCGCGTCGACGTCGACGGGACCTTCGACGTGCGCAGCCAGGCCGACGAAGTTCTGCGTCTCCGCGAACATCTCTTCGCTGCGGGCCAGCTTCCGAATGGCCGATGAGGCAAACACAATCAGGCTCCCTTGGAATTCATGAGAATGACGACGCGGTGGTCATCCGCGCTTGCTCGCCCGCCGGTAGCCGATCGCCATCGGTATGACGCACACCGCGGCGATTCCGCCGGACCAGAGCAGCGTGCCAGCCAGCGGTACCGCGACGGGACCGCCCAGGGATAGTCCCCTCATCGTTTCGATGACATAGCTCACCGGCTGATGTTCGACGACCGGTTGCAGCCAGTGCGGAAATTGGTCGAGCGGTACGAATCCGGTGCTGAAGAACATCAATATTGCGCAGACGATCTCCGTGGCCTGCGGCACGATGGTGTTCGCCGAATAGAGAGCTAGCGTCAGGATGGCGGCGGAGAACGCCACGCCGAACAAGGCCGGAATGAACACCCACGCCACCGATTCGAGAATGCTCTGTCGGAAGCGGAAGCCCAGCATCAGCCCGACACACATCACGACCAAGGTGATCACCACGATTCGCACCCCGTCTGCCAACAGCCGGGACAACACGCCCGAGGCCCGGTGCACCGGCAACACCCACATCCGGGAGAGCAGACCGTCGGTGCGTTCGCGCATGATGCCGACGGCGCCGATGATCGCGCCCGTCATGGCTCCCACCATGGCGACCAACGGAACGCTGCCGTACAAGGCGCTATGTCCCGTGACCTGTTCGATGCCGTCGCCAAGCACGATGTCCAGTGCGACGACGAAACCGGCTGGCATGACCAACGACTGAACCACCGTCGCCGGGTCCCGGCTCCATCGACGCAGTATCCGTGCGGTCAGCACCCAGATCTGCGGGATGAGCCGCAGCGGTGAATTCTCCCACGCCTTCGGCATCCGATGCCGCCCAGAAGTGGACCCGGCGTGCGCGTCAATAGAACCGTTGCGCCGCATCACCTTCTGGTCCTCGGCCGCCACCGACATCAGGGCCGCCTCGCCGATACCCGCGCATGCAGCAGCACGACCACCACCAGGATGCCAGCAACCCAGATCAGTGACGGACCGATCACCGACCACGACACCTCCGGGGCCGCAGACGTGGTGTCACCCGCCAGCGCCTGCAGTGCGTAGACGAACTGGGACAGCGGTTGATTGCGAACGAAGGACTGGATCCAGTCCGGGAATCGCTCGACCGGTTGCAAGCCGACCGACGCCAGTCCGAGAGTCAGCTGCGGCACCAACATCATGGGCGCGGTCGCCTCCGGGTTCTCCGTCAGGATGCCGATCAGATCTCCGATGAAGGCCAAGGCCGCGCCGATGGCCAACACCAAGAGGCAGAAGCCCGCGGCGTGCACCACCCCGCCATGAAAGCGGAACCCGATGACGTAGCCGCACGCCACCGACACCACCAACGCGACCACACAGCGGTACATGCTCGCGGTCATCCGTGCGGCGAGCGGAGTCAGCGAGGCCATGGGCAACGCCTTGAACCGCCTGTTGATCCGTTGAACCGAGTCGGTCGCCGATCGGAACGCAGCAGATACGGCAGCGAACCAGATGGCCTGGAGCACGATCAGCGGCGTCAGGTACTGCGCATAGCTACTCATTCCCTGCGCAGCGCCCATCAACTGCTTGAGCGGAATGTAGTAACCGATGGTGAAGATGATCGAGCCGACGACCTGCGTGGCCAGCTCGCCGTTGCGAACCGTCGGCGTGATCATCCGGACCGTGAGCACCCACCACTGCTGGCCGGTCGATGCCGTCGGCCGCGGGATCACCCGGGCGGTCAAGGTATCCGTCACGCCGGCACGTCCAGTTCGACGGGGCGAGTGGACGTCTCCTCTTCGGCGGCGGTGAGTACCAGGAACACCTCATCGAGCGAAGGCCGGCGCAGAGCGATGTCCAGCAACTCGATGTTCGCGGCACTCAGACGCTGCAGTGCCTGGACCAAGGTGTTGGGACCGTCCGGTGCAGGCATTGCAATTCGGTCGGACGCGTCCGTGAGCGCCGCGCGGTGCGTCTCGGGCAGCAACGGGCCCAGCGCCGTGGCCATGGCGGGGATGTCGTCGACGTGGTTCGGAACGATCTCGCAGTAGGTGCCGCCGGTCCGCTCCTTCAATTCGTTCGCGGTGCCCTCGGCGATGACCGTTCCATGATTGATCACGACTATGCGGTCACTGAGTAGGTCGGCCTCCTCGAGGTACTGCGTCGTCAGCAGCGTCGCGATCCCCTGCTCCTTGAAGTTGGTGACGAGCTCCCAGATCGCCTGCCGGCTTCGCGGATCGAGTCCTGTCGTCGGTTCGTCCAGGAACACCACCTCCGGGCGAACTACCAGCCCGCAGGCGATGTCGATGCGCCGCCGCATGCCGCCCGAGTAGGTACCGACCGCTCGGTCGCCGGCATCGACCAGATCGAACTGCTCCAAGAGCTCCTTCGCCCGCGCACGTGCCTCCGGCTTCTTCAAGCCCTGCAGGCGACCGAACATGACCAGGTTCTCGCGGCCGGTGAGCAGGTCGTCGAGTGCTACGTGCTGCCCGGTGAGCATGATCGACCGCCGCACCGCGGCAGGGTCACCAACCACGTCGTGGCCCGCGATGAGCGCCTGGCCCCGATCCGGACGCGTAAGTGTCGAGAGGATGTCCACCGTCGTGGTCTTGCCAGCACCGTTGGGTCCCAACAGGGCGAGCACCTCACCGCGCCCGACGTCGAAGCTGATGTCGCGGATGGCGACGACGTCGCCGAAGGACTTTCCGATGCCGGCAACGACCACCGCTTTGTCAGTTCTGGACACACGCGCCTCCTAGGTGTCGGTCGACGACAAGTCCACCAGCGCCAGTTCGTCGTCCGCAGAGTCGATTTCGTCCTCCGACAATGCCTCCCGGATCAGTTCCACCAGCGACGTCGAGAACTTCTGGGCGAGCGATTCCACGTCCGTGGGACCGAGGCGCCTGGTGTCGCGCCACCAATCCAGGTGCAGGACACCGGCGGAGCGGTACACCCGCAACTCGATGGCATGACCGAGCCCTGGCACGGCGTCGCGCACCGGCATCGCCGTGTCCGAGTCGAACTGAACCGGCGCGTCATTGGTAGGAACGGCCGGCAGTTCCGGGATCGCTCCCATCTGTGAGAGCAGGATGTCGGCCGGACGGGTAGCACCGAGAAGTCGGGCCGTCGGTGCGTACACGTAGCGCAGCAGGCCGTAGCCAATGCCGTAGTGCGGGACGGCCTTCAGAGTGGCGCGGACGTCGTCGAGGAGCTCCCTGGCACTCGCGTCCCGGTCGGAGGCACAGGGCACGACGACGGGATACACGGTGGTGAACCACCCGACCGTACGTCGCATGTCGACGTCGGGTTTGAGCACCGACCGGCCCTGTCCACCGAGATCGACGGCTACGGCGCCATCACCGACCGTCTGCGCCACTGCGCGACCGAGCGCCGCGAGCAGAACGTCGTCGAGCGGAAGGGACAGCCGTCGCCGGGCGTCGTCGATCTCCCCGGTCTCGGCAATGGTGAGCACGGTCGACAGCCGCGCGTAATCGTCGGCACCGGGCTGTTCGGACGCGATCGGTCCGGCCACGCTCAGTGTGGGCCTCGAGGCCGTCGCCAGCCAGTAGTCGCGGCTCTCCAAGACGGCTGGATGCGTGGCGAGCGCGGCGCACCGCTGCGACCACTCCCGCCACGAGGTGGTGACCGGCGCAAGCGCGACCTCCTCCCCCGCCAGTCGCTGATTGAACGCGGTGAAGATGTCGGTGAGCAGAATGTCGCGCGACGTGTCGTCACCGGCGAGCGCGTGCACGCTCATGGCCAGATACGACGGTCCACCCGCCATCCCACGGATGAACGTCGCATTTAGTGGAGAATTCAACAGGGTGTGCTCGCGGATCTGCTCGGCGAGAATGGCCGACACGGCCTCCCGCTCCTGCGGGCTTCCCGGTGCCACCCCCTCGGCAAGCGATCGGGTGGCCAGCTCCGTGAATTCTGCCGGCTCCATGATGCGCTGATCCCAGGCCCCTGCCCGCTCGACGAACCGGAGCCTCAGCGCGTCGTGAAGGTTCGTGACGGCGGTGAGCACCGCTGACACGTCGTCGGCGTCGACGTCGGTTCGCAGTTGCAGGATCACGGGGATCCGCCAACGCCCGACATCGTGAATCCCGTGTTCCAGGAAGACGGCCACGTTGGGCGGCACGGGTGGGTCGACGTCGTCGTTCAGCGCTTGGCGAGCCAGCCCGCCTTCCGCATAGCGCGCAAGCAGGACCTTGGCCAGCGCGGTCACGCTCTGGTTTTCGTAGAGATCCTGCGGGGTGAGATCGAGTCCTTCGTTCGAGGCCGTCATGGCCACCGAGATCGCGATCAGCGAGTCGCCGCCGAGCTCGAAGAAGTTCGCGTTGCGGTCGATCGTCGCGATGCCGAGACACTGTGCCCAGATGCGCTGCAGCGTCGCTTCCATCTGTGACTTACCGCTGGTCGCGGCGGGAGCGGTGCCCCCGGAGGGGCTGGCCGCAACGCTTACACCGTTCGTCGCCGCGGTACCTGCCACCCAGGCGGCGGCGGGGTTGTATTCGACCCAGTGCCGCTGACGTTCGAACGGATACCCCGGCAGCGACACCAGTTTCGGCCTGGCACCCGAGAGTGGCGTCCAGTCCACCTCGACGTCAGCCGCCCAGAACTGGCCGAGCCCGAGCAGGAACGCGTCATGGTCGCTACGGTTTTGAGCCTGATGGCGCATGAGCCGGACGGCGCGGTGCCCGGCTGCCCACTTCGGGTGACGCGATGCCGAAGCGGTGAGAGTGCCCGACGGTCCGACCTCGACCAGCACCCGGGTCGGGTCGCTGAGCAACACGTCGAGCTCGTCGGAGAACCGCACCGTGGCCCGAATCTGGCGGGCCCAGGTCGATGGGTTGGTCGCCTCGCTTGCGGACATCCAGGTGCCGGTGACGTTCGAGAGCAGCGGTAGCTTCGGCTCGCGAAGCGTGAGACGGGACAGGAAGGCGGCGAACTCGGGGATGACCGGATCCATCAACCGCGAGTGGAACGCGTGCGAGGTGCGGACCCGCCGCGCCACGATGCCGGCCTCGGCCAGACGTGCCTGGAAGGCTCGGATGCCTTCCTCGGAGCCCGCTACCACGCAGCTACCTGGATCGTTGACCGCAGCGAGGTCGACGTCCGAGGAGAGGTACTGGGCGATCGCGCCCGGACCCAGGGCGACCGCCACCATCACCCCGCGCGCCGAGGCGTGCATGAGGCGCGCGCGCATCGACACCGCCTGCACGGCGGTCGGCAGGTCGAACACACCCGCGATCGTCGCCGCGACGTACTCGCCGATGCTGTGCCCGGCCAGGGCGGCGGGGTGGATCCCGTAGGACTCGACCAGCTTGGCGAGGGCGTACTCCACCGTGAACAGCGCGGGCTGAGCCCGATCCGTGCGTTCGAGGTTTCGTGAGGTGCCCTCGAACACCTCGGTGCGTAGGTCGAAGCCCATCTCGGCACTGAACGCCTCAGCGCAGGCGTCGAAGTGCTCGCGGAAGACGGGCTCGCTCTCGTGCAGGCCACGTGCCATCCCGACGTGCTGTGCCCCCTGGCCGGGAAAGAGGAAGACGACCCGGTCCGCCTGGGCCCCTGGATTCTCGACTGCTTCGCCGATGAAGGTGTTGTCGTGCTCCGCTGATCGGAGCACCGCGGTGGCATGCTCCTGATCGTTGACCACGCCGGCCATCCGGACGCGTTCCTTCTTGCGCCGCGTGAGGGTGTACGCAGCGTCCGGCAGCATGACCTCGTCGGTGTCGGACAGTTCGGCTGCCAATGCCGTGCGGGACGTCTGCAGTGCGTCCGCGGTGCGCGCGGACAGCAGGAGAACCTGCGGCCCAACCGGAACCTCGGCCACCGGCACCGCCGGCGCTTCCTCGAGAACGATGTGCGCGTTGGTGCCGCCCACTCCGAAGGAGCTGACGCCGGCGCGCCGAACCCCATCCCACTCCCACGGCCCGTCCTCGCTGCGCACCCGGAAGGGCCCGCGGTCGAGGTGCAGCTCCGGGTTGGGGCTGGTGTAGTTCAGCGTTGCCGGAATCGCCCGATGCTTCAGGCAGAGGATCGTCTTGATGAGCCCGGCGATCCCTGCCGCCGTCTCCAGATGCCCGATGTTCGATTTGACCGAACCGACATAGCAAGGGCCAGAGCGCGTTTCGACGGAGATGTCGAACGCCTGGCGCAGTCCCTCGATCTCGATCGGATCTCCGAGGGGCGTGCCGGTCCCGTGCGTTTCGACGTAGCTCACCGTCGAGGCGTCGACGTCGGCGACCGCGTGGGCTTCGGCGATGACCTCGGCCTGACCGGCGGCGTTCGGCGCCGCGTAGTTCATCTTGGTGGCGCCGTCGTTGTTGAGCGCGGACCCTCTGATCACGGCGTGGATCCGATCGCCGTCGTCGATGGCGTCCTGAAGCGGCTTGAGGAGCACGACGCCCACTCCGCTGCCGAAGATGGTGCCATCGGACCTCACGTCGAATGGCCGGCAGTGCCCGGTCGGCGAGACCATCGAGCCCGCCTCGTAGAAGTACCCCACGTTGTGCGGTACCCGCAGGGACGACCCACCGGCCAGGGCCATCTCGCACTCCCCGTTGAGAATGCTCTGGCAGGCCAGGTGAACGGCGACCAGCGACGACGAGCATGCCGTCTGCACGGCGAGCGCCGGACCACGAAGATTGAACTGGTGCGCGACGCGGGTCGCCAGGTGGTCCTTGTCGTTCTGCAGCGACAGGTTGACCATGTCGAAGCTGGCGCCCTGCCCGATGACCATCTTCGGGTCGTACAGCGAGAAGAGGTTGTGCAGCAGATATCCGCTGGTGGAGCTTGTTCCGAAGACCCCGACGGACGCCTCGATCTCGGCCGGGTCGTAACCCGCGTCCTCGATGGCGTGAAACGCGGACTGCAGGAACAGCCGGTGCTGCGGATCCATGGTCCTGGCGGCTTGCGGGGTGAAGCCGAAGAAGTCGGCGTCGAACTCCTCGATTCCCGGGACCAGCGCCGCACGCCGCACGTAGGACCGGTTGGCCAGCGCCTTCTCGCCGACACCGGCACTGATGAGCTCGTCCTCGGACAGGTCGACGATCGATTCCTCGCCGCGCCGCAGGTTCCGCCAGAACGTGGCCACGGAGTCGGCGCCCGGGAACCGGCCCGCCATCCCGATGACCGCGATCGCACTGGGCGGCAGGTCGATACTGCTGGTCACTGTCGTTGTCCTGCCTTTCGCCGCGTCGCGGCACGTTGCCGCGCTGCAGCACGTTGCTGTGCACGATCGCGAACCGCGTTCGGGCGGTCTCCCGGATCCTGCTCGACGAGGCCGAGTTGCCGGATCAGATCCACCGCCAGGTCCGCCAGTGAGGCGCCCTGAAGGATCAACGCTACCGGCGGCTCGACGCCAAAGTCCCCGCGCACGGTATTGCGCATGCGTACCGCCATCAACGAGTCCATGCCGAGCTCGGTCAACGCCTGGTCCATCTCGAT
Organism: Mycolicibacterium hodleri; assembly: GCF_006439015.1. Lineage (GTDB taxonomy): Bacteria > Actinomycetota > Actinomycetes > Mycobacteriales > Mycobacteriaceae > Mycobacterium > Mycobacterium hodleri_A. The sequence continues at coordinate 198,329 of NZ_RCZG01000009.1, forward strand.
CGCGCTGGTGCCGGAATAGCCCATGATGGCCGAGATCCGCTTGCGCAAGCGGGCGGTGATGACCCGGTGGGCCTCCTCTGGATCGAGTTCGCGGAGGGCGTCCGGCCCGCCCCAGTCGTCGTCGGCGTCCAGCGCCTGCAGTTCTTCGACCAGATTGGTGAAGTATCCGAGCTGGCGGATCTCGGGGAACGCGTCCGCAGCGCGATCGAGTCGCAGCCGAGCGACGCCCACCCGCGTGAACCCTCCGGCGAGGACACCCTCGAGCGCCTCGATGCCTTCGGCGGGAGTGATGGGATCGAGGGCGCTGAACGTCATCTCGCGGGCGAGCCCCACGTCGGACCACTGACCCCAGTGAATGGAGGTGGCGGGCAGACCCGCCGCCCTTCGCCACTCGACGAGACCGTCGAGCCAGGCATTCGCACACGCGTAGGCGGCCTGGCCGGGCGAACCCAGTAGGGATACCACCGAGGAGAAGCCCACCCACCAATCGAGCTCGTGGCTCGTGGTGGCCTGATGCAGGCGCACTGCGCCCGCCGCCTTCGGTGCCCAGATTCGATCCAGGCTCTCCCTGGTCAGGCCGGCCACGAGCTCGTCGTCGAGCACGGCGGCGGAGTGCAGGATTCCGCCCAGCGAACGGCCGGTGGCCTCCGCTGCCGTCACCAGCTTCTCGGCCACCCCGGCTTCGGCGACATCGCCCAGGACGGTGACGATCTCGGTGCCGGTGCCCAGCTGAGTCAGATGGGCTTGCAGCTCCTCCGACGGGCCAGTCCGACCGTTGAGGACGACGCGTCCAGCACCGCTTTCGACCAGCCAGTTCACCACCTTGAGGCCGACGCCGCCGAGGCCGCCGGTCACGATGTACGAGGCGTCCTGGCGGACGACGGGCTCGCGACGGTGGGCGGGCAGCGTGGCCCGGGTGAGGCGTTCGACGAGTCTGCGTCCGCCGCGCCAGGCGACCACGTCGTCGTTGCCCGTCGCTTCCGATTCCGCGGTGAACACCGCCACCGCATCACCAGCCGAGTCGAGATCGAGCAGGGTCGCCCGCAACTCGGGATGTTCGTAGGCGAGCACCCGGACGAGACCCCGGAGGGTTCCCGTCCCCGGATTGCCCGAGCCCGTCGCGTCCGAGCCGGACACGACGAGTCCGTCACGGCTCACCAGCCACAACCGTGGGGCCTTACCGTGCCAACCGCCGGAGATCGCGCGCACCGTACTCGCGACCGACCAGATGAGATCGCGTGCGTGGGCTTGCTCGCCGTCGGCATCGCTGCCGTCGAACGCCCGGGCTCCGATGAAGACGATCACCCCTGCCGGGGGCAGTTCGGGATCCGCCGTAGCACTGGCGAAGGCCTCGAGCACGGCCGACTCGTCCTTGAGTTCTGCGGTGATCACCCTGCGACTCGATGAGCTGAACCTCGCCGTGAAGTCCGCTGCAGTCGCCTCCGCGTCGTCGTCGATCAAGACCAGGAAGCTTCCGCTGACGGAATCGCCCGACGGGGTCTCCGTTTCGAGCCACGTCGTGTCGAAGAGCTTCTGCGACAACGGCAATGGGACCGTCCGCCGTTGAATGCGGCGCAGGTTCACACCGGCCACCTGTGCGGTGACCCGGCCCGCATCGTCCATCAGGGTGACCCGCCCGAGGGTGTCGCCACTGGTGTCGTCGACGCTGATGATCTCTGCGCGGCACCGCGCGCGCCTGCCGACGTCGCCGAACACCCGGATGGATTCCATCCCCACCGGCAGATACGTGACTTCACCTGCATCGGAATAGGATTCGCCGGGCATCGCCGCAGCGAGACCCTGCAGGGCAGCGTCCAACATCACGGGGTGAAGCAGGATGCCGCGGTGCGGTGTCGCCTCGTCGGCCAGCACGATCTCGGTCTCGGACCATCCCGACGTTCGGACGATCCGGGTCAGAGGCGCGAACGCGTGCCCATGGTGCGCGCCGGTCTTGCGGAGCTCGGCGTAGAAGTCAGCAGGCGAGACCGGCGTCCCACCTTCCCCGCCGGTGGTGGGGAGCGTCGGGCCATCGGCCTTGCCGGCTGCCACCGTGGCGACGGCATGCCGAGTCCAGCTGCCACCGTCGGAGTGGGAGTAGATTTCGATGCGATTGGTGCCCACCGCATCTCGGACGAGCTGAGTGGTCACCCTGGTCTGTTTGTCCAGGGCCAGCATCTGCTCGACGTCGAGCCGAACGACCTCGACCTCCTGGACCGGCAGGCCCAGCGCCTCGCAACCCGCGGCCAGGGCCATCTCCGCGAACCCTGCGCCAGGCATGACCGGCTGGCCATGCACCTTGTGGTCATCGAGCCAGGGATTCGGCTCGGTCCCGACGTCGGCCTGCCAGACGTGCCCGGTGCCCGAGGGCAGCTCCAAGTGCAGGCCCAGCAGCGGGTGGGAACCGGTGAACTGTTGCCCCGTCGAGCGGTCCGCCATCCAATAGCTGGTGTGCAGCCACGGAGTGGGTGGAACGTCGGCGAGGCCAACTCCGGCGACCTGGCCGTCGGAATCCGCCGTCCGGTACGCCGGCGGCCGGACCGCGGCGAGTTGGGTGTGGAAGCTCAGGGTTTCCGGGTTGTCCCGGTTGACGGTAGCTCCCACGTGGACGTTCTTGCTCGGTGCGGCCGCGGCCAGGGTGTCGGTGATCGCGTGCGTGAGCAGCGGGTGCGGGCTGATCTCGACGAAGTTGCTGTGCTCCGCGGCGGCAGTGCCGACGGCCTGGCTGAAGCGCACCGGATTACGCAGGTTGGCCAACCAGTAATCGGCACCGAACATCGGCGCCTCACCCGCGTAGCCGGTGGTGCTGAGGATCGGGATCTTCGGCGTCACGGGCTGCAGATGGGAAAGCGCGCTACGCAATTCGGGAAGGATCGGGTCGATCGTCGGGTGATGCGATGCGACGTCCACCTCGATGCGCCGCGCCAACCGACCTTGGCCGTCGACGATCGCGACCAGTGCGTCGACCTGCTCCGGGGGTCCCGCGATGACGGACTGCCGAGGCGACGCGTACACCGCCAACGTGACGTCGGGGTGGTCGGCGATCAACTTCTCGGCTGCCGCCGCGTCGAGCTCGAGCAATGCCATCGCACCCTGACCCGACAGCCGCGACATCAACCGCGACCGGGTGGCGATGACGTCCAATCCCTCGGCTGGAGTCAGGGCGCCGGCCACCACGGCTGCCGTGACCTCGCCCATCGAGTGTCCGATCACCGCATCGGGTTCGATGCCGTAGGACCGCCACAACTCGGTCAGAGCCAGTTGCATCCCGACGAGGACCGGCTGAATCCGGTCGATGCCGACCACCGGCTCACCGGCGTCCAGCACCTCACGCAGCGAGAAGCCCACCTTCTCGACGAAGATCGGGTCCAGTTCGGCGACCGCGGCCGCGAAGGCCGGCTCGTCGGCCAGCAGCTGCCGACCCATGCCGGGCCACTGGGCGCCCTGACCGGAGTAGAGGAACACCGTGCCAGAGCGGCGCGATGCGTCATGGGTGGGTACCACCCCTGGCGCGGGCTTGCCCAAGGCAAGCGCACGGAGGCCGGCCACCGCTTCGTCCCGATCACGGGCACACACCGTGGCGAGGGTGCTGAAGCGGCTGCGGTGGTGGTTGATGCTGTTGGCGACGTCCGCGAGCGGAGCAGCGGCGCCGTCGCCCTCCAGCCAGTCGGCCAGCATTCCTGCCATAGTCGCGACGCGCTGCGCCGTCTTGCCCGACACGACCAGTGTCGTCACCGCAGGGGTCACGCCTTCGGCAGCCACCGGCGCGGAATCCGGTCCCTGCTCGAGGACGATGTGGGCGTTGGTCCCACCCATGCCGAACGAGGACACGGCGGCCCGACGCGGACCCTCGGCCTCGGGCCACGGCGCCGATTCGGTGGGAACGAACAGTCGAGTCGACGCATGGTCGATGGTCGGGTTCCACTTCGCGAAGTGAAGATTGGGCGGGATGTGCGCCCGCTGGAGCGAGAGCACGGTCTTGATGAAGCCCGCGATGCCGGCGGCCGCCTCGAGGTGCCCCATATTGGTCTTCACGGCGCCGAGCGCGCACTGACCCGTGCCACGGCCATACACGGCCGCCAAGGCGTCGAACTCGATCGGATCACCCAAAGCTGTTCCGGTGCCGTGAGTTTCGATGAAGTTCACCGAATCGGCGGTGACATCCGCGGCCTTCAGTGCGCGCTTGATGACGTCGCGCTGGGACGGCGCATTGGGCGCAGTCAGCCCGTTGGAGCGACCGTCCTGGTTGACCGCCGAGCCGCGAACGACCGCCAGCACCCGGTCCCCGTCGCGTACCGCGTCGGTGAGCCGCTTGAGCACCACGACACCGGCACCCTCGCCGCGGACGAAGCCGTCCGCCCTCGAATCGAAGGCGTGGCAACGTCCGCGGGGAGACAACATGCCCCACTTCGCAAGTGCGAGTTGCGTTTCCGGGCGAAGATTGAGGCTGACCCCACCGGCCAGGGCCAGATCGCTCTCGCGCATCCGCAGGCTCTGGCAGGCCAGGTGGATGGAGACCAGCGACGATGAGCAGGCGGTGTCCACCGCGACGGCCGGACCGCGCAGACCCAGCAGGTAAGAGATCCGGCCGACGGTCACGCTGTGGGCGTTGCCCGTGGCGGAGTAGGCATCGATCGTGTCGGGATTACCCGCCGAGGCGTTCTGATATTCCGTGTAATAGACACCCATCATCACCGCGGTCTGGGTCTCCCCCAGCTGATCCGGCGCGATCCCCGCATGCTCCAACGCTTCCCAGGCAACCTCGAGCAGCACCCGCTGCTGAGGATCCATCGCGACGGCCTCCCGCGGGGAGATGCCGAAGAAGTCGGCGTCGAAACCGCGGATGTCGGGCAGGAAGCCGCCCCACTTGGTGGGCATGCGCCCCGGGGCGAGGGGGTCGGCATCGTAGAACGCTTCGCCGTCCCAACGATCCGCAGGGACGTCACCGATCGCATCGGTGCCGTTGGCCAAGAGGTCCCAGTAGCGCTCGGGTCCGGAGGCGCCGCCGGGAAACCGGCATCCGATGCCGACCACTGCCACCGGCTCCGCACCGGCGATGCGTGAGGCCTTGTCGAACTGTTCCGCCAGGGCGACGCGCTGGTCGCCGCTCATGCCCGAGATCCTGTCGAAGATCGTCTTCATCAGATACCGCTCTCACTGCCGGCCGGGGCCGACTCCACACTGTCGAACAACGCATCGAGCACACTGATCGAATCGGATGTCACATCGAGGTCCTCGTCCTCCGGCGCCGTCTCGGGGGTGAGCAACTCCGCTACGAATGCCGCCATCGACGAGACCGTCGGGTGGTTCCACAACATTGTTGCCGACAAGTCGATCTGGACCAACTGCTTGGCGTCCCTGAGGAGGTTCATCGCCATCATCGAATCCAGGCCGAGCTCGGGGAACGGCGCATCCACGCCCACCGCCGCCACCGGCATTCCCAGTTCGCGAGCCAGGATGGCCCGCAACCTCGTCGTGAGTTCGCTGAGCATCTCCTCGGCGGTCATCTGCGACCATTCCGGCACCTCGACCGCCGGCGTGGACGCATCGGTCGCGGGCTGCACCGGAGTCGACTCCACCGGCGCGTAGTGCAAACCGCGGATGTCGATGCACGTGCCGCCGTCGGCGCCCTTCGCGAGCACGTCGACGACGAGTTCGTCACCGGTCGTCCGGCGCCGACGAACCTCGACCGAGCCCTCTGGGTCGGCGAGCGGTACTCCGAACCGGATGCCTTCGACGGCGGCGGGCAACATCAGCCGGGGGTCGGCGCTGTCGGCGAGCCTGGCGACGTGAACGGCCGCATCGAGAAGTGCCACCGCCGACGCCTCCGGTACGGCGATCTTCGCGACCAAGGCCCCTTCGACCGACTCACGGGAACCCAACGACCAGGAGAAGGGCTGGCCCTCCACTCCCCACTGCCGCTGCAGGTCGGGGATCGACGAACCGTCATGCGGCGCCACGTCCACGAACCCGTCCGAGGCGGCATCGTCGGCGACCGGTTCCGAGATCCGGGCGCTGACGTGCCTGATCCAACGGTGGGCAGGGGTATCGGGACCGGCGCTCGACGACACCGTCAGCGACTCGCCGTCGGCGAATACCTGAATTACCCGCTGCTGGTCGACCACGATCGGATACTCGAACCGCACGTCACTCAGAGCTGACACGCCGACTTCTGCAGCAGCTACCGAAAGTGTCTGCAGCAGAACCGATACCGGAACCACTTCGACACCACGCACCTGGTGGCCGCCCGGGTACGGCTTGGCGTCCGGCACCAGGCGCGCCTGCCACAGGTGCCCCGACGGGGCGGTGGTCGACGGCTCGCCGAACAGGGTGCCGGATGCTGGCAGGGCGACCTGCTCGATGCTCGCGCCGCTGTCTTCCGAGAGCAGGTGATCCAGCACGTGGAGCGAAGCCTTCATGCGATAGGCCTCGGCGAGGCGACCCCAGTCGGCTCCCACCACCACGGACTGCACGCCGGCGTCCGCACCGAGCATTCCTGGCAGCATGCGGATGGCAACCTCGTTCGGCATCGGAAGTAGTCCGGCGGCCGTCGTGGCTGGTTGCGCGTCGGCCCAGGACTTCCACAGCCCCCAGTCGACGACGGTGGCCGCAAGTCCGAGCGCGCGGCGCGCATAGGCGAACGTGTCGAGGAATGCGTTCGTCGCCGTGTAGTGACCGAGCATTCGCGAACCGAGGATTCCCGTGATCGACGAGAAGAGGACGAACCTTCGCACCGGGGTCTTCAGGGAGAGTCCGTGCAGTACCGAGGCGACATCCAACTTGGCTCGGAACATGGTGTTCACGTCGTCGTCGGTCATCTCACTGACTAGCGCTTCACCGCCCGCGAGCGACGCGAGGTAGATCCCGTCGAGTGGTGGGAGGTCGTTACCGAAGCGTGCGAACAACTCGGCCATCGCGACTTTGTCTGCCGCGTCGGCGGCAATCGAAATCAGTGTCGTGCCGCCCGGCGCCAACTCGGCAGCCAGGGTGTCGAGTTCGGAGCCACCTCGACGGGAGACGGCGACGATGGTGGCCGCACCCATCTCGGCGAGTTGCCGGACGAGATGCGGGCCGACGTTTCCGGTGGCGCCGATCACCAGATGGCTGGTGTCGGCCTCCAGTCGAGTCACCGCCAGCGCGGGCGCCAGTCGACGTTCGAGGCGCGGCACCCGCCGGACACCGCTCTGGTACACGACCTGGTCTTCGCCATCGACGGTGGCCGCCTCGGCCGCCACATACTCGGCGACGAACTCGGGCGGTGCCGAATCGTCGACATCGATGATCCGCCCCCAGAACTCGGGATGCTCCAGCGCCAAGGTCCGACCCAGACCCCAAAGCACTGCGTGCGCGGGGTTGGCTCGGTCGCCCTCGTCGATCGGCTGGGCGTTGCGAGTGACGATGTGCAACCTCGGCGGTGCCGCCATTCCAGCGAGTGCGGTGACCAGCCGCCGGACCGAGTTGAACAGGCCGTAACCCGCCTCGACGTCCAAGCGCGCAGACGGCATCGACGGCGCGAAGACGACGTTCTCCACACCGCTCAGGGCATCGAGCAGGGCCGTCTGATGGCCGTCATCGGAGAGCATCGACGGTGCGTGCACGCGAGAATCCGCACCGAGCAGGTCTCCCAGATCAGTCCCGTACTCGTCTTCCGCCAGCACCAGCCACGACCCGTCGCCCGACGGCGTGGTAGCGCGCGGCAATTCGCGGGCGGGCCAGGTCAGCTCGTACAACCAGTCGTTGAACTCACCTTCGGTGGTCGGCGCACCCGTGTCGGCCGGCGCACTCTGGCGCTCCCCGACGGGCGCCTCCGGGGCCTGCAGCCAGTGGTGGGTGTGCTGCCAGGGCGTCGCGGGAAGGACGGGATGCGGTTCGACCGGATGGACGGAGACGGGCGGCCGGACGGTATGGGTGGCGTTCAGATTGGTACGGAATGTCAACGTGTCGTTGGTGTCCCGCTGCAGCGTTCCGAGGCCGTGGTGATGCGTTCCCTTCAACGTGTCGGTGATCGCATAGGTGAGAAGGGGGTGCGGGCTGACCTCGACGAAGAATGCATGTTTCTCGGCGGCGTCGGCGACCGCGTGCGTGAACCTCACGGGGTTGCGCAAGTTGGCCGCCCAGTGTTCGGCATCGAAACCGTCCGTGCCGTCGGTCGCCCGATCGCCGGTGGTCACGATGATCGGGATCGTCGGCTGCTGCGGCGACAGGCCCGCCAGCTCCCTGCGAAGGTCCGGCAGGATGGGATCAATGATGGAGTGGTGGGACGCCACGTCGACGTCGACCCGGCGCGCCAAGCGGTTTTGGCCGTCAACCACCGCGATCACGGCATCGACCTGTTCCGGCGACCCCGCGATGACCGTCTGACTCGGTGACGCGTAGACCGCCACGGTGACACCCGGATACTCGGCGATCAGTTGCTCGGCGGCAGCGGCGTCCAGCTCCAGCAGGGCCATCGCTCCCTGGCCCGAGAGTCGGGCCATCAGGCGCGACCGCGTCGCTATCACTCGGAGACCGTCTGCCTCGCTGAGCGCGCCGGCGACCACCGCGGCCGTCACCTCACCCATCGAGTGGCCGATCACCGCATCGGGCGTCACCCCGTGGGAACGCCACAGCGCGGTGAGCGCCAACTGAATGCCGACGAGCACGGGCTGAATGCGGTCGATCCCGACGACGGTTTCACCAGACTCGAGGACGTCGCGCAGCGAGAACCCGACCTGCTCGGTGAACACCGGATCCAGATCGGCGACCGCGGCCGCGAAGGCCGGTTCGTCTGCCAGCAGGCGTCGGCCCATGCCTGCCCACTGCGAACCCTGGCCGGAGTAGAGGAACACCGTGCCCGTGCCGCACTGCCCGTCGTGAGGGCCGACGACGCCCGGCGCCGGGTAATCCCCCGCCAACGCTCGCAAGCCAGCTACCGCCTGGGCGGCATCCGATGCTGCCACGGTGGCGAACTTGGCGTGCTGCGCCCGATGGTGGTTCAAGGTGTGGGCGACGTCGACCAGAGCAGTGTCAGCGCCGGCACCCTCCATCCAGTCGGCTAGCCGAGCTGCCGTCGCGGCGATCCGCGACGGCGTCTTGCCCGTCACCACCAACGTACTGACGGGTGGGTTCGCTTCCGCTGCAACGGGTTCGGTGACAGGAGCTTGCTCGACCAACACATGGGCGTTGGTGCCACTGACGCCAAACGACGACACCGCCGCCCGTCGCGGACGACTGACGGTAGGCCACTGCATGGGTTTCGCCGCAATGGTGAAGCGCGATGCACCCTCGCCGGCCTGGGGGGTCAGGCGCTTGAAGTGAAGTTGTTTCGGGATGTGCCCGTGGTACACGCTCAACACCGTCTTGATGAAGCCCGTGACACCGGCCGCCGACTCCAGGTGCCCCAGATTCGTCTTCACCGAGCCCAGCACCAACGGTGCGGATTCGCCGCGATCGGAATACACCTGGCTCAAGGCGTCGAGTTCGATCGGATCGCCCAGCGCGGTTCCGGTTCCGTGCGCCTCGACGTAGTCCACGTCCGACGGCTCCAGCCGGGACGTCCGCAGAGCCGCGCGCATCAGTTCCTGCTGCGCCGGTCCGTTGGGCACCGTTTGACCGCTGCTGGCGCCGTCCTGGTTCACCGCCGAGCCTCGCACCACCGCGAGAACCCGATCGCCGTCGCGCTCGGCATCGCTCAGGCGCTTGAGCACGACGACGCCGCATCCCTCGCTACGCACGTAGCCGTTGGCGTCCGCGTCGAACGTCTTGCAGGTGCCGTCGGGGGCGAGCATGCCCCACCGCGAGCAGGCGATGCTGTTCTCCGGGCTCAGGATCAAATTGACGCCGGCGGCCAGCGCCTGATCGCTTTCCCCGCGGCGCAGGCTCTGGCACGCCAGGTGGATCGACACCAATGACGACGAACATGCGGTATCGCTGACCACCGCGGGACCCCGCACGCCGAGGAAGTACGACAGCCGCCCCGCGGCGAAGTTCGGCGCATTTCCGAACGGAATATAGGGGTCGATGTCCTCCGGACGCAGTTTTCCGGCGACGGAGTGGTAGTAGTCGTTCGCCGTCATGCCCACGAACACGGAGGTTTGGGTGCCACGTATGGCACGCGGATTGATGCCCGCGTTCTCCAAGGCCTCCCATGCGACTTCCAACAGCAACCGCTGCTGCGGATCCATCGCGGCGGCCTCGCGGGGCGCGATGTTGAAGAACTCCGCGTCGAACTCATCTGGTTGCCACGAGGTCAGGAACCCGCCCTCGCGGTTGCAGATCGTGCCGGCCACGGTGTGGTCATCCGAGTAGTACTGGTCGGCATCCCACCGTTCGGCGGGAACCCGGATGACGCCACTGGCACCGTCCTGCAACAACTTCCAGTAGTCGTCGACGTCGTTCACCCCACCGGGCAACCGGCAGCCGATACCCACGACCGCGATCGGCTCGGTTTCGGCCCGCTCCGCCACCTGAAGTCGCGCGGTCAGGTCATCGATCTTGCGTAGCGCCTCGGTGATGATCGCTCGGCGGTCAGGCGACGCAGCAGTCATGCCACTCAATTCAGTCTTTCCGAAAGTCTTCGGAGGAGTTCGTCCTCGGCGAGATCGTCGTAGGCATCGTCGCCCTCGGGATCAGAGGTCTCCATTATCTCAGGAATGATCGTCGCGAAATAACCAGCGAGTGCTTCGACGGTCGGGTAGTCGAAGACCACCGAGGCCGGCAGAACCTCGCCGACGCTGTCGCTGAGCGATCGCTGAAGGGTCACGCTCATCAGCGAGTCCATGCCGAACTGGAAGAACCCCACGGTGGGGTCCAGCATCTGGGGCGAGGCCAGTCCCATCGCCGCCGCCACCAGCGAGGCGACGTGATCGAACACCAGGTCACCGCGGCGTGCCGGGTCGCAGTCACGCAAGGCCTCCCGGAACGGGGTGCTCGACGTCGACGTCCCGTCGTCCGAGTCTTTCGATACCAGGTCATCCACGATGTGAAGAGCGGTCCTGGTGCGGTAGGCGGCCGTCAGCCGTTCCCAGTCGGCTGCCACGACCGTGGCACGCACCGGGGCGTCCGGCCCAGTGACCGCCGCCAGCGCCCCGATCGCGACGTCGTCGGGCATGGGCTCGAGACCGGATTCGAGGGTCACCTGGCGCTCCGAGCCGACCTGCGTGTCGGCGAGCGACTTCCACAGTCCCCAGTTGACGGCGGTGGCCGGCAGGCCGGCGGCGCGACGCGCATAGGCGAAGGCATCGAGGAACGTCGTCGTCGCGGCGTAGTGCGCCAGCCACCTGGAGCCGAGAATCCCCGAGATCGACGAGAAGAGCACGAACTGGCGCACAGGTTGTGCGAGTGAGAGCTTGTGCAGCAGCGCCACCGCATCCATCTTTGGACGGAACATCGCCGTCACGTCATCGCCGGTCATGTCGTCCAACGTCACGGGCCCGCCGCCGTAGGCCGCCAGGTACACACCACCCAGCGGGGGCAGGTCGGCACCGAATCGGTCGAACAGTCTGCTCAGTGACGTTTCATCGGAGGCATCGGCGGCGGCGATGACCAGGGTCGCACCCCGCTCCGCAAGCCTGTCGGCCAGCGCGTCCAGACGGGATCCGGGATTGCGCGACACCGCAACGACGGTGGCTGCCCCCATGGCGGCGAGCTGCTCGATCAGTTGCGGTCCGATGTTGCCGGTCGCCCCGATGACCACGTGACTGTGCTCTGGATCGAGGGTGTCGGCTCCGGCCGCCGGCCAGTGGGCGCGTTCTAGGCGCGGAACACGGCGCAGACCGGCCCGGTAGACCACCTGATCCTCGTCATCGCCGCTGCCCGCCTCTGCCAGCACCCAGCGCGCGGCGATCTCGGCGGGCACCGAGTCGTCGACGTCGATGATGGCGCCCCAGATCTCGGGGTGCTCAAGGGCCAAGGTTCGACCGAGCCCCCACAGCACCGCGTGGGCGGGGTTGGCCCGGTCACCCGCGCTGACCGGCTGTGCGTTGCGAGTCAACAGGAACAGCTTCGGCGGTACGGATCGGCCCACGGCGGCCGCGGCAAGGGCGCGGGCCGTCTCGAACACCCCGTACCCGAGGTCGTCGAAGACACGCGTCCCGCTCGAGTCCGGGGCGTAGAGGAGATGGGTGGCAGTGGCGAGGGCCGCCATGACGGCAGCGTCGCCCGCCGTCAACGCCGCGGGCGCGATGGACGTCGCGGAGGATCCGTCGCCGAGGACGCGGCCGATCTCGACGCCCAGCGCCCCCTCGGAGATCACCACCCAGGAACCCCCGACGAGGCTTGGCTCGTCCGGTGCCGGGCGCACCGGCCAGACCAGCTCGGAGCACCACTCCTCCGGAACCGAACCGGCCGTCTCCGTACCCCGGCGGACAGCGGTGCCCTCGATTGCGCCCGCCCGTCGGAGCGGGGTGACGTCGACCCAGTGCCGGGTGTGGCGCCACGGCGTCGTCGGAATCGCCGTGTGCGGCTCGGCGTCGTGCGCGGTCTCCGGGGGGTGAGCGGCGTGAGCGGCATTGAGGTTGGTGCCGAACGTGACCGAGTCGTCGGAGTCGCGAGCCAAGGTGCCGATCGCGTGATGATGCGACGAGGTGTCGAGCGTCGCCAGAATGTCGGAGATGGGCTGCACCATCGTCGCGTGGGGGCTGATTTCGATGAAGGTGCCGTAGTCCTGGGCGGCGGTGGTGATGGCTTGGCTGAATCGCACGGGTCGTCGGACGTTGTCGGCCCAGTAGGCGGCGTCGAGCAGGGGTTCGGTGGTGGGGTCCACGACGGTGGACAGGAACGGGATGGTGGCCACGTTGGGCGCCAGGTCGGCCAGGGCTTCGCGCAGCTCGGGCAGTACCGGGTCCATCAGCGCGGTGTGTGAGGCGACCTCCATGTTCACCCGCCGCGCGAAGCGGTTCTGCGCCGTCACCGCGGCGATCACGGCATCG